>NZ_HG964446.1:0-262820 GCF_000689255.1 Mycobacterium triplex
GGCGCCGGTGCCGCCGCACACCAGGAAGGCCATCCGGGCCGCGATGATGTCGGCGACCAACGCGGCCGCCGCCGGCTCGATCGCGCCCGCCGCGGTCAGGGCGGCCAGATCCTGCGTGGCCGGGCGCAACACCCGCAGTGACAAGCAGGTGCCGCCGGCAGCCACCGGCGGCAACACCGCGTGCAACCGGACCGCGAACCCGCCGACGCCGATACCGGACAACTGGCCGTCGACCCAGGGCTGCGCGTCATCCAGACGGCGGCCGGCCGCCAACGCCAGCCGCTGGGCCAGCCGTCGCACCGCCGCTTCGTCGGCAAAACGGATGTGGCTGCGTCGCAATCCGTTTCCATCGTCGACCCACACCGCGTCCGGCGCGGTGACCAGCACGTCGGTGGTGCCGTCCGCGCACAGCAACGGCTCGAGAATTCCGGCGCCGGTCAGCTCGGTCTGTAACACCCGGAGGTTGGCCAGGACCTCGGTGTCGCCGAGCATCCCACCGGATTCGGCCCGAATGGCGGCGGCCACCACATTGGGCCGTAACGAAGATCCCGGCGGAATCGATTCCGCCGCCAGGCGCTCGCGCACCCGCTCGATAAGCGATCCGCTCACGCCGCCCTGGCCTTCGGTCCGCGCGGCAATATCGCCAGGACCCGTCGAGCCGCCGCCGTCAGCGCCGATCGTCGCCCGAGCCGCAAGCCGCCGTGTTCGAGCTGCTCGGCCAGCTGCGGCTGAGCTTTCATCGACGCCAGCAGCGGCAGGCTGGTGATGTCGGCGACTTCCGTCGCGCGCAATCCGCCCGGCGACGGACCCCGGACCACCAAACCGAGGTTGGGGTTGATCGTGGCCAGTACCGGCGTCATCGCCGCCGTCGCCGCACAGGACCGCACGTCGCATGGGCTGATGACGACGACGAGGTCGGCGGCAACCAGCCCTGCCTGGGTTGCCTCGGTCAGACGCCGGGGCAGATCGCACACCACCGTGACTCCCCCGCGGCGGCCCGCATCGATGACCGCGTCTACCGGCCCGGCGTCCAGCTCGTAGCCGCGCCGCGTACCCGACAGCACGCTGACGCCGTGCAGGCGCGGCAGCGCTTCGCGCACCGCCGGCCAGTTGAGCCGGCCGCCCTGCAACGCCAAGTCGGGCCAGCGCAACCCGGGTGTGGTCTCCCCGCCGAGCAACAAATCCACGCCGCCGCCCCAGGGATCAAGATCAAGCAGCAGTGCGTGATTCGCGGCCCGCGCCACTGCGGCCGCGAACAACGACGCCCCGGCCCCGCCGCAACCGCCGATCACCGCGACGGCGCCGCCACGCAACCCATCGTCCCGGATCGATTCAGCGGATTCCGCGAGCTCGCGGATCAACTCGTGTTCCTGCTCGGGCAGGCTCAGCACGTGCTGAGCTCCGACCGCAATGGCGGCCGCCCAGGTGGGCGGCGCGGGTTCGGCGGCGCACAGCACGGTGACGTGGACGCGGCGCGGCAGAGCAGCGCGCCCGCAACGGTCCGCACCCGCGGCATCGAGCACCACCGCCGCGGCCGCAGACCACGTTTTGCGACCCACCGCCGACTCGCCGGCATGCACCACTCGAACGCCGACCGCGGCGGCCACCCGATCCAGCTCGTCGCGCAAGATCGGGTCGGTCAACACCGCCAGTACACCCGCGGAATGCCTCGCTTCGGAGCCGGTAGCGATCGTCACCCCACCACCGTGCGGGCAGCTCAGGATGGCACACCAGTCCCAAACTTGGATTTGTGGAGAGATACGAGAGTGTGCACAAAGTTCGCGGTTCGGCGCTGGCCCGCCCGACGGATAACACTGTGCCCGCAACCGCCGAAGGGTGTACAAGACGGCCGGATTGTCGAGAAAATTACCCCAGAAAAGGGACGACCCCCGCCAGGGGGGGAGGAGGCGGAGGTCGTCGTGCATCAGCCCCGGGGGGTCGGGCTGATACACCCTCGGCTCAGGCCGAGTAATGCTTACTATACACACGACAGTGCGGATTGACGCAAGTAGCTGTTTTTAGCGGAAAGCAACTTTGAGCCGCAAAAACACCGTTGGCCTCGTCCGTTACAACTGTCGAGTACGGAATTTGCCGGCACTCCCCCGGACACGCCGGCCGACCGACCTATGCTGAGTCGGTGACCGTCTCCGACCCGGAAGCGCATCAGCAAACCTTGGCGCAGGCCCCCTCGCCGGGCACTCCGCACGCCAAAACCGCGGCCTTTTTCGACCTGGATAAGACGATCATCGCCAAGTCCAGCACCCTGGCTTTCAGCAAACCGTTCTTCAACCAGGGTCTGCTCAACCGGCGGGCCGTACTGAAGTCCAGCTACGCCCAATTCATTTTTCTGCTCTCTGGTGCCGATCATGACCAGATGGACCGACTGCGCACCCACATGACCAACATGTGCACCGGTTGGGATGTCGCTCAGGTCAAGTCGATCATCGACGAAACCCTGCACGACATCGTGACTCCGCTGGTGTTCGCCGAGGCCGCGGATCTGATCGCGGCGCACAAGTTGTGCGGCCGAGACGTCGTGGTGGTGTCCGCCTCCGGCGAGGAAATCGTCGCGCCGATCGCCCGGGCGCTGGGTGCCACGCATGCCATGGCGACCCGCATGGTCGTCGAGGATGGCAAGTACACCGGCGACGTCGCCTTCTATTGCTACGGCGAGGGCAAGGTCCAGGCGATCCGCGAGCTGGCCGCCCGCGAGGGCTATCCGCTGGAACACTGCTACGCCTACTCGGACTCGATCACCGACCTGCCGATGCTCGAGTCGGTCGGGCATCCCAGCGTGGTCAACCCCGACCGCGGTTTGCGCAAGGAAGCGACCGAACGCGGTTGGCCCGTGCTGAGTTTCTCGCGACCGGTCTCGCTGCGAGACCGGATTCCGGCGCCGTCGGGGGCCGCGATCGCCACCACGGCCGCGGTGAGTATCACCGCGCTGGCCGCCGGTGCCGTGACCTACTCGCTGCTGCGCCGCTTCGCGCTCTAGGCGCGCCTGTCAGCAAACCCGCCGCGCGGCCAGATTCCTGTGAATTCGCAACGTTTGCCGAATTGGGCCTTGCTGTGCTAAGGCTCCAGTAGTACAAAGGAACCACGGAAGCCCGGTAAGGCCTAGGTCGATCCGGAAGAGAAGGTTCGTTCTCCCAACCCGGGCGCCCAGCACGGTACTCGGCACCCACGCGGAGTCATAGCCGCGATAATGGCAGTAGTGTTGCGGGCCTGCGTAATTGCGAAAAGCAGAAAGTATGAACAGCCCTTTGGGTGGGGTTGTGATTTGAAGCGTCGCAAGATCGCCGAGGCCACCCACGCATCCCAAAAAATGCACGCTTGGTAACCGAGTTCCGTGCTAGCGGGCGGCGGACCGAGATATCTCGGAACGCCGCCCGCTCTACATGTCTGGACCCATCTCTCGGGGGTGGCTCAACCTTTTCCGGGCAACGACTCGGCGATCGACAACGCCTCCTGCGCACCGGCCTGCAGCGCCCGGCAGCACAGCACCAACCACGCCCCGACGCCGGCCGGTGTGCCTTCGGCGAATCCGCTTGCGGCAGCGCGATAGTCACCGGGTTTGCGCATCCAGCTCACTTCGGGCACACCGAGTCCGTGCGGATCCAGCCCGCTGGCAATCGTCACCAGGCGCGACACCGCGCGCGCGACCACGCCGTCTGCGCTGCCAAAGGGCTTGAGCGTCAGCAGTTCTCCGTGCGCGACGGCGGCGACCACGGGTGCCGGTACCTGCGTGCGACCGGTCACCAACTCGACGAGTAGCTCGAGGCGCGGCCCGATCTCGGGGTCGGCTCGCGGCCGGCCCAACTGTTCGTCGTCGACCTGGTCGGCCGCGGCGAGCATGTGCAGCCGGGCCAACGCCTGCAACGGCGAGCGCTGCCACACGCCGATCAGCGTCCCGCCGCCGCCCTCCAGCGCCTGAGCTACCCGCAGCGCTCCGCCGAACACCGGATCGCTCACCCCCGAGCTGTCCGCCAAGTCCTCGAACCGCACCGGGCCGCCGTCGAGCACCGAGGAAGCGCGCGCCGCCCGCAACGCGGCCTCGGCCGCTGTCACCGGCCAGCCGCGCAGATTGGCCCGATGCCGGTGCGCGCGGCCCAACGCGTCGCGGGCCCGGTCACTGGCCTCGGCAACGCCGGGGAGCTCGATCAGCGGAGCCAGCGGGTCGGCCGTCACAGGTTGCCAACCTATCGGGGCGGCATGGACGCCCCGGGAATGGCCTCCAGCAATTGGCGGGTGTAGTCGTGGCCGGGCCTGCTGAACAGCTCTTCGGTGGCGGCATGCTCCACGATCCGCCCGGCGCGCATCACCAGCACGTCGTCGGCGATCTGCCGGATCACCGCCAGGTCGTGGCTGATGAACAGATAGGCCAGGCCGAGTTCGGCCTGCAGCGCGGCCAGCAGGTCCAGTATCTGTGCCTGCACCAGCACGTCGAGCGCCGACACCGCCTCGTCGCACACCAGCACCTCGGGCCGCAGTGCCAACGCTCGCGCGATCGCGACGCGTTGGCGCTGGCCGCCGGAGAGCTCGCGCGGCAACCTGCCCAGCACCGACGACGGGAGGGCCACCTGGTCGACGAGCTCGCGCACCGCTTTTTCGCGCTGGCCGCGGTCGCCGACGCGGTGGATCCGCAGCGGCTCCTCGATGGCGCGGAACACCGAATACATCGGATCCAGGCTGCTGTAGGGGTTCTGGAACACCGGCTGCACGCGCCGGCGAAAGGCCATCATCGCGTCGCGGTCCAACGCGTCGGAGATCTCGGTACCGTCGAAAACAACTGTGCCCGAGGTGGGTTGGAGTAAGCCCAACGCCATCCGGGCCACCGTCGACTTACCCGAACCCGATTCGCCGACGATGGCCAGCGTGCTGGCCCGGCGCAGCGCGAAGGACACCGCGTCGACGGCGCGGAACTGCGTCCGGCGCCACGGTGCACCGTGCGACTCGCGATAGACCTTGGTCAGCTCCGAGGCGATGAGGATGTCGTCGGCCCGAGCGTTTGCCGGCGGACGTGCCGGTGCCGCACTCCGGATCGTCAGCGACGGAGCCGCGGCCACCAGCCGGCGGGTGTACTCGTGTTGCGGGTCGCGCAGGATCGACTGCGCGGCACCGGATTCCACCACCACGCCGCGGTGGACGACGACCACGCGCTCGGCTCGTTCGGCGGCCAGCGCCAGATCGTGGGTGATCAGCAACAGCGCGGTGCCCAGCTCGTCGGTGAGACGCTGCAGATGGTCGAGCACTTGCCGTTGCACCGTGACGTCCAGCGCGGACGTCGGCTCGTCGGCGATCAGCAGCTGCGGGTGACCCGCCAGCCCGATGGCGATCAGTGCGCGCTGGCACATGCCGCCGGACAGCTGGTGCGGGTACTTGCCCGCTTGCTTCTCCGGATTCGGCATACCGGCCTGGGCGAGCAGCTCCACCGCCCGTCGGCGGGCGTGGCGGCCATTGGTGTTGGCCCGCAACGCTTCTGAAATTTGGAAGCCGACCTTCCAGACCGGGTTGAGATTGGTCATCGGGTCTTGGGGCACGTAGCCGATGCGGCGGCCCCTGATCGAGCGCAGCAGACGACGGTCAGCAGAGGTGATGTCCTGCCCGTCAAAAGTGATGCGGCCGGCCGTGATTCGGCCCCCGGGTGGCAGCAGCCCCAGGATCGCGGCGGCCGTGGTGGATTTTCCAGATCCCGATTCGCCGACCACGGCGACCGTCTGCCCGCGCATGACACTCAGGTCGACGCCGCGCACCGCGGGGGCGTGGTCGCCGAACCGGACTTCCAAGCCCTCGACCGTCAACAACGCGGTGCTCATGCGCGCTGCGCCCGCGAGGCCGGATCCAGGGCGTCGCGCAGGGCGTCACCCATCATCATGAACGCCAGCACCGTAATCGCCAGCGCGCCGGCCGGATAGAACAAGATCGGCGAACCGGCCCGCAGCCGCGTCTGCGCCAGGTTGATGTCGCCGCCCCACGAGACCACCGAAGTCGGCAGTCCGACGCCGAGGTAGGACAGCGTGGCCTCGGTGACGATGAACGCGCCCAGCGCAATCGTCGACACCGCGATCACCGGGCCCGCGGCGTTGGGCAGCGCATGCCGCAACAGGGTTTGAAACCTGCTCAACCCCAAGGCTTTCGCTGCCAGCACGTAGTCGCTGGCCCGGACCTCCAGCACTGCGCCGCGGGCGATCCTGGCCACCTGCGGCCAGCCGAACAACGCCAGGATGGCGATCACCGTCCACACCGTGCGGTGGTGCAGCACCTGCATCAGCACGATTGCGGCCAGCAACAGCGGCAGCCCGAAGAACACGTCGGCGATGCGCGAGACCACCGCGTCGATCCAGCCGCCGTAAAACCCGGCCAGTGCGCCCACGGCCCCGCCGACGACGAACACCAGCAGCGTGGCGCCCAACCCAACCGTCACCGAGGCCCGCGCCCCGTAGACGGTGCGCGCGTAGATGTCGTGGCCCTGCAGATCCGTGCCGAACCAGTGCGCCGCCGAGGGATCGAGCAGGCTTTGGCTGGGATCGGCGTAGCTGGGGTCGGCATCGGTGAACAGCGCCGGGAACAGCGCGACCAGAAGGATCAGCAAAATCAGCAGCGCGGCGACGACGAACTTGGGGCGCCGGTGCAACTTCCGCCAGGTCTCGCCCCAAAAGCCGGAGTGCTCAGCCATAGCGGATCCTCGGGTCCAGTGCCGCATAGAGCAAGTCGACCAGCAGGTTGGTGATCAGATAGATCAGCACCAGCACCGTCACGATCGACACCACGGTCGGCGCCTCCTGCCGGGTGACGGCCTGATACAGCACGCCGCCGACGCCGTGAATGTTGAAGATGCCTTCGGTGACAATGGCTCCGCCCATCAGCGCGCCCACGTCGGCGCCCAGGAAGGTCACCACCGGGACCAGCGAGTTGCGCAGGATGTGCACGGTCACCACCCGCGGTCGCGACAGCCCCTTGGCGGTAGCGGTGCGGACATAGTCGGCATGCGCGTTGGCGGCCACCGCCGATCGGGTCAACCGCACGATGTAGGCGAATGACACCGAGCCCAGCACTATTCCGGGTAGCAGCAGGCGTGCGAACGTCGCCCGCTCGCCGACGGTGACCGGCGCGATGCCCAGCCGGACACCGAACACGAATTGGGCCAGAAAGCCCAGCACGAAGATCGGGATCGCGATGATGATCAATCCGGTGATCAGCACCGTCGAGTCGAACAGCCCACCGGTGCGCAGCCCGGATATCACACCGAACCCGATTCCCAGCACCGCCTCCACGACCAGCGCGATCAGCGCCAGCCGGAGCGTGACCGGAAAGGCATGTGCCAGAACGGCACTGACCGGCAGGCCGGAATAGGCGCGGCCCAGGTCGCCTTGCAGAACACCGCCCAGATAGCGCAGGTACTGCAGCAGAAAGGGATCGTCGAGGTGGTAGCGCGCCCGCAGCTGCGCGGCCACCGCCGGAGTCAGCGGCCGGTCCCCGGCGATCGCGGCCAGCGGGTCGCCGGGCAACAGGAAGACCATGCCGTAGATCAGCAAGGTGGCACCCAGGAATACCGGCACCATGACGGCAATCCGGCGCGCGATGTACCACCCCATGTCTTAGGCCTTGACGATGTTCTCGTAGTCGGGCAGCCCGTTCCACGTCACCTTGACATTGCTGACCTCCGGCGACCACCCGATCACGCCGATGTAGTACCAGAGCGGGACAGCGGGCATGTCGTGCAACAGGATTCGCTGCGCGATGTTGGCCAGCAGGTCGGCCTGCTGCAGATTCGGCGCGGCCTCGGCGGCGGCCAGGCCGGCGTCGAACGGCGGGCTAGAGTATCCGACGTCGTTGGATCCCGCGCCGGTGGCGTACAACGGGGCGAGGAACTCGATCGTCGACGGATAGTCACCGATCCAGCCGGCGCGGAACGCGGTGTCGATGGTGCGGTTCGTGATCTGGGTGCGGAACCCGGCGAAGGTGGGCTGCGGCGCGCCGACGGCGTCGATGCCGAGCACGTTCTTGATGCTGTTGGCCACCGCGTCCACCCACTCCTGATGGCCGCTGTCGGCGTTGTAGGCGATGGCATACCGCCCGCTCCACGGCGAGATCGCGTTGGCCTGCGCCCAGAGTTTCCGCGCCCGTTCGGGATTGAAGTCCAAGGCGTCGTTGCCCGGGATGTTCGGGTCGAACCCCGGCAGGGAGCGGGCAGTGAAATCGCGGGCCGGGCTGCGGGTGCCGTTGAAGATCTGCTGACAAATCTGCGGGCGGTTGATGGCCGCCGACAGGGCCAACCGTCGCAGCCGGCCCTCCTCACCGCCGAAATGCGGTAGCCGCAACGGTGTGTCGAGCGATTGGCTGACCGCGACGGGTGCGCTGGCGGCGTTGTCGCCCAAGTCGCGCCGGTAGATCGTCAGCGCGCTGGACGGAATCGTGTCCAGGACATCGAGATTGCCGGACAGCAAGTCGGCATAGGCGGTATCCAGGTTGCCGTAGAACTCGAACCTCAGGCCCTTGTTACGGGGTTTGCGGTTGCCGTGGTAATCCGGATTGGGTTTCAGGTCGATCTTGACGTTGTGCTCCCAGGCCGGGCCGTCGGGACTGTCGGCCAGCATATAGGGTCCGTTGCCCACCGGGTCGCGACCGAACGCCGCCATGTCGCGAAAGGCTACGGCCGGCAACGGATAGAACGCGTTGTGGCCCAGACGCAAGGTGAAGTCGACGGTCGGCGCCCGCAGGCGCACCGTGAACTCGAGATCGTTGACCACCCGTAGCCCGGACATCGTGGTCGGCTTGCCGTCACCCGGCGGACCGGCCACGTCGTCGAACCCGGCGATCGGGCTGAAAAAGTTCTGCTGCAGTTGAGCATTGGTGCTCAGGGCTCCGTAATTCCACGCGTCGACGAACGAATGCGCCGTCACCGCCGAGCCGTCGGTGAACTTCCAGCCCGGTTTGAGAATGATCCGGTAGTTGACGTTGTCGGTGGTCTCGATCGACTGTGCCACCTCCAGCGACGGTTTGCCCTGGGCGTCGTAGGACACCAAGCCGGCGAACAGCCGACTCAGGATCCGGTCGCCGAGGCTGTCGTTGGTGCCGGTCGGAATCAGCGGGTTCGGCGGTTCGCCGCCGTTGACCACGACCAGTTCGGGGCTCAGCGCACCGCCACCGCAGCCGGCCAGCGACGCGACCGTCAGCACCGCGACGGCAGCCAAAGCCGGCCAGCCCCGCATCCAACGCATGACAGCGACCCTAGGGCCTGCGACCGCGTCGGCCACGGAAGGACCGCCGGTGGGGCTACTGCTGCACGACGGTGACGGGGTGCACCTGCATTTCGCAGACGTCGATGGTGGCCGGCACTGTGAGCAGGATGATCGTGTCGGGCGGATTGACCCGCAGCTCGGTGTAGTTGGGGCACGGGTTGCCCTTGCCGTCGACGGCCATGCCCTCGACGATCGCCTGCCCCTGACCGGCCAGCGACAGGGTGACCGTCGGCGGCACATCGACGTCCCGCGGCAAACCGCCCATGTACCCGCGCAGCGTGGGCTTGGCATGAATGTCGGGCCCGCCGGCGCCCGTCTCGATCGCGGGATAGCCGGTCAATGTGCACGGCTCGGCGCCGCCGGCGAGGCTGAACGTCAGGGTCAGCGAGCGGTGACCCACTGCCGCTTGCGTCGGGGAGGGGGTCACGGCGACCTGCTCCGAGCGGCACGGCGCCGCCTGATCGCCGACCGGCACCGCCGACGCGGGCGGTCCCAGCACGGCGGCCATCACGTAACTCGTTGCGGCCGCGGCAAAGCTGACGAGCAGACAACGAACACGCACCCCGCAAGATTCCGGCACAACGGTGATTATGCGCGATGACAACCCGCTTTACCCCCGGATTGAATTCCACAGGTTCGACTGGCGGGTCTACGCTCACAACGGTTGACGCGCTCGAACCCCGGCCCTTTTCATAGGAGAGAAGCCAGTGCCCGCCACACACATCGAAGGCCCGTCGTCGTACCCGCCGCCGGCGCAGTTCGCCGAGCAGGCCAACGCCCGTGAGGACCTGTACCGCGAAGCCGAGGAAGACCGGCTGGCGTTCTGGGCCAAGCAGGCCAACCGGCTGACCTGGGCGACGCCGTTCACCGAGGTATTGGACTGGCAGCCGCCCTTCGCCAAGTGGTTTTCCGATGGCCAGCTCAACGTCGCCTACAACTGCGTGGACCGCCACGTCGAGGCCGGCCTCGGCGATCGGGTGGCGATTCACTGGGAGGGTGAGCCGGTCGGCGACAGCCGTGACCTGACCTATGCCGACCTGCAGACCGAGGTCTGCAAGGCCGCCAACGCGCTGACCGACCTCGGCCTGGTCGCCGGCGATCGAGTCGCCATCTACCTGCCGTTGATCCCGGAAGCCGTGATCGCGATGCTGGCCTGTGCACGACTCGGCGTCATGCACAGCGTGGTGTTCGGCGGTTTCACCTCGAAGGCGCTGCGGGCCCGCATCGCCGACGCCGAGGCCAAGGTGCTGATCACCGCCGACGGGCAGTTCCGGCGCGGTAAGCCGGCACCGCTGAAGGACAACGCCGACGAAGCCGTCGCGGCCGGACCCGACGGCGGAAGTCCCGTCGAGAAGGTTCTGGTGGTGCGGCGCACCGGGATTGACGTGTCCTGGGACGACGACCGCGACGTGTGGTGGCACGACGTCGTCGATTCCGCGTCGCCCGAACACATTCCGCAGCCCTTCGACGCCGAGCACCCGTTGTTCCTGCTGTACACCTCGGGCACCACCGGCAAGCCCAAGGGCATCGTGCACACCAGCGGCGGCTACCTGACCCAGTGCTGCTACACGGTCCACACCATCTTCGACGTCAAGCCGGAAAGCGACGTGTTCTGGTGCACGGCCGATATCGGCTGGGTCACCGGCCACACGTACGGCGTCTACGGGCCGCTGTCCAACGGCATCACCGAGGTTCTCTACGAGGGCACGCCCGACAGCCCGGACCGCAACCGGCATTTCCAGATCATCGAAAAGTACGGCGTCACAATCTATTACACGGCGCCCACCCTGATCCGGACGTTCATGAAGTGGGGCCGCGAGATCCCCGACGCGCACAACCTGTCCAGCCTGCGGCTGCTGGGCTCGGTCGGCGAGCCGATCAACCCCGAAGCCTGGCGCTGGTACCGCGAGGTGTTCGGCGCGGACACCCTCCCGGTCGTCGACACCTGGTGGCAGACCGAGACCGGCTCGGCGATGATCTCGCCGCTGCCGGGAATCGCTGCGGCCAAACCGGGTTCGGCGATGACGCCGCTGCCGGGGATCTCGGCCAAGATCGTCGACGATCACGGCGATCCGCTGCAGCCCGACCCCGAGGCCGCCAAGAACGTCACCGGGTATCTCGTCCTGGACAAGCCGTGGCCGTCGATGCTGCGCGGCATTTGGGGTGACCCCGACCGCTACCGGGACACCTATTGGTCAAAATTCGCCGACCAGGGCTTCTACTTCGCCGGTGACGGCGCCCGTTTCGATCCCGACGGTGCGATCTGGGTGCTGGGCCGCATCGACGACGTGATGAACGTGTCCGGGCACCGGATCTCCACCGCGGAGGTGGAGTCGGCGCTCGTCGGCCACTCCGGGGTCGCCGAGGCCGCGGTGGTCGGCGTCACCGACGACACCACCGGCCAAGCCATCTGCGCGTTCGTCGTCCTCTGCGCAGGCTACGACGCCCACGACGCGACCATCGACGAGCTGCGCACCCAGGTGGCCGCCGAGATCTCGCCGATCGCGAAGCCGCGCGAGATCCATGTGGTGCCGGAGCTGCCGAAGACCCGCAGCGGCAAGATCATGCGCAGGTTGCTGCGCGACGTTGCCGAGAACCGCGAGCTCGGTGATACGTCGACGTTGCTCGACCCGGGTGTGTTCGACGCGATCAGAGCGGCCAAGTGAGGCGCATCGCTTAGGCCGGTATCGGAACGAAGCCCGCGCCGGGCCGATGTTTGGCGTTGATGTCGGCCAGGATCGCGTTGAACGACATCACCACCGCCGGGGTGTGCAGCGGGATGTATTTGATGATGCAGGTCGGCAGGTTGTCGCTGAACGCGCCGTGGATCATCCCGACCAGCAGGTTGTCGACGGTCACCGGCCCTCCGGAGTCACCGGGGCGGCCGCAGACCTGCATGACGATGGTCCCCGGGTCCTGGCCCGGCCCCCAGGTGACGCCGCACGAATTGCCGGTGGTACGGCCCTGCTTGCAGGCGACCTGACCGAACACCGGTTCCGGGCCGATGCCGTTGATGATGAAGCCGCCGTAGTTGGCCACCGGCACCACCTTGGCGGGATCGAATTTGATCACCGCGTAGTCGAGGGCGTCGTTGCCCGCAACCATCGTTCCCAGCGTGCCCCGGCCTTCGGCGGCCTCGGCGGCGACCTGCGCGCCCGGGCCGCCGCAGTGCGCGGACGTGAAACCGATCAGCTCACCGGCGGCATCGCCGCCGATGGTCGTCAGGGTGCACATCGTGTCCCCGTTGATGACGATGCCCGCACCGCCACCCATCGGGACACGGTCGTCGGCGGCCGCGACGTTTGCAGGCAACCCCGGCTGGATGAGCAGCGCGGCCGCCAGCACCGCCACAAAGCACCGATGTGCCATCTGCAATGCGATAACTCCCATCAGCGGGCCGGATGTCGGAGAACAGCTGCGCCAGTCTAGATGATCACCCCCGTGCCCCTCTTGCTGTGCGAACGGCGGTGACCGGGCCCGTTGGTCGCCGGCACCGCGGCCCTCGGCTGGCCTCGTCTGGCATCGCGGCGCATGGCAACATGAACCGCGACGACAGCGAACGGGCCCGGTGACGAGCGAGCCGGGCAGTTCAACGGAGAGGACCGTCTGTGAGCAAAGTCGATCGCAAAAACGGTGTGCCGAGCACGCTGACCACGATTCCGTTGGCCGACCCGCATGCCAGTCACGGCGAACCGTCGATCGGTGACCTGATCAAAGACGCGACGACTCAGGCGTCCACCCTGGTTCGGGCCGAAGTCGAGCTGGCCCGCGCCGAAATCGTCCGCGACATCAAGAAGGGCCTCACCGGCAGCGTCTTCTTCATCGCCGCACTGGTGGTGCTGTTCTACTCCACGTTCTTTTTCTTCTTCTTCCTCGCCGAGCTGCTCGACAGCTGGCTGTGGCGATGGGTGGCCTTCCTGATCGTGTTCGCGATCATGGTCGTGGTGGGGGCCGTGCTGGCGCTGCTGGGTTATTTGAAGGTGCGCCGGATCCGCGGACCGCGGGACACCATCGAGTCGGTCAAGGAGACGCGAACCGCGCTCACCCCCGGCCACGACAAGGCCACCGTCGCTGCGCCCAAGCAGCTCACCGACGAGCCCGGTAAGCACGCCAAGCCCGAGAACGGCAATCCCAGCGACCCCTCAGGTTGGTAGATGGCAGTACCAGATCCGTCGGTGGTTCGCATCGACGGGCCGTGGCGGCATTTGGACGTGCACGCCAACGGCATTCGATTTCACGTCGTCGAGGCGCTGCCGCCCGGCCCGGGCGTCCCCGCGGCGGCGACCGCACGACCGCTGGTGATGCTGCTGCACGGTTTCGGTTCGTTTTGGTGGTCCTGGCGCCATCAGCTGCGCGGGCTCACCGATGCCCGAGTGGTCGCGGTCGACCTGCGCGGCTACGGCGGCAGCGACAAGCCGCCGCGCGGTTATGACGGCTGGACGCTGGCCGGCGACACGGCCGGACTTGTTCGCGCGCTTGGGCATTCGTCGGCGACGCTGGTCGGCCACGCAGACGGCGGGCTGTGCTGCTGGACCACCGCGCTGCTGCATTCACGGCTGGTGCGCGGCATCGCGCTGATCAGCTCCCCGCACCCGGCGGCGTTGCGGCGATCGGCGTTGATGCGCCGCGATCAGGGCTCCGCGCTGCTGCCGTCCCTGCTGCGCTATCAGCTGCCGCTGTGGCCCGAGCGCCTACTGACCCGCGACAACGGCGCCGAGATCGAACGTCTGGTCAAAGCTCGTAGCTCCGCCAAATGGGTTGCTTCCGAGGACTTCTCACAGACCATCGGTTATTTGCGCACGGCTATCCAGATTCCCGGGGCAGCGCACTGCGCACTCGAATATCAGCGCTGGGCGGTGCGCAGCCAGCTGCGCGGTGAGGGCCGGCGCTTCATGAAGGCGATGTCACGCCAGCTGGGCGTGCCGCTGCTACACCTGCGCGGCGACGCCGATCCCTACGTGCTGGCCGATCCGGTCGACCACAGCCAGCGCTACGCGACGCAGGGCCGCTACGTATCCGTCACCGGCGCAGGACATTACAGCCACGAAGAGATGCCCGATGAAATCAACAGACACCTGATGAGGTTTTTCGAGCAGGTGCACTGAGGCGGGATCAGCTGACGCAGGTCCCGGTGCCCACCTGTTGGGTGTCACCGATCTTGGTCATCTGGCCGGCCACCTCGCCGGCGGTCAACACGAATCCGGTGTCGGGGTCGTCGACGGCGGCGCCGAACACCACACCGAGCACGTGACCGCTCAGGTCGATCAAAGGTCCACCCGAATTGCCTTGCTCCACATTGGCTCTGATGGTGTAGACGTCGCGGGTGACCGGCTGTGGGTCGCGGTAGATGTCAGGGCCGCTGAGTCTGATGGCCTCGCGAATCCTGGCCGGAGTCGCGGTGAAGTTGCCGCCGCCGGGGTAGCCCAACACCACCACGTTGGTGCCGGTTTTGGCCTCGGTGTCGCTGAAGGCCAGCGGCGGCGGCGGCAAGTTCGGAATGGCAAGAATGGCGATGTCGACCGACGGGTCGTAGGAAACGACGGTGGCGTCCAACGGATTTCCGCTGGCATAGATCTGGACGCTGCTGGATCCGGCCACCACGTGGGCGTTGGTCATCACCCGATCGGGCGCGATGACAAATCCGGTGCCCTCCAACACTTTCTGGCAGCTGGGCGCCAGACTGCGTACCTTCACCACGCTGGGTGCGGCGGCCGTGACCACCGGGTTGGTGGCCAGCGCGGGATCCGGTGATTCGACCGGGATCACCGGTGTGCGGCTGAACGGCTCCAGCACCGCGGGCAGCCCCGAGGTGTTCAGCAACGCCGAGAGTCGTTTGGGCACAGTCTTCAACCACGGCGGTGCGATGTCGTTGACCTCGGCAAGCACCCGCGAGCCGCGGACCGCCGCGGCCAGCTCGGGTTGGTCTTTCGACTGGGTCAGCGGTGTCGCCAGCAGCCACGCGGCGGTGAGCACCACGACGACCTGTACCCCGACCCCGATGACCGAGTCGGCGGTTCGGATTGTGCGACTGTGGATTGCGCCGCGCACCGCCCGCCCCAGCACCACGCCGGCGACCTCACCGACGACGACCAGCGCGAGAATCAGGAACAGCGCGCCGAACAGCTTGGCTCGCGGCGCCGCGATGTGACTGACGATGTGGGGTGCCAGCAGCACGCCGGCGATGGCCCCCAGCAGCACGCCGACGAACGAGAACAGCGAACCCACCGCGCCCGACCGCCAGCCCGAGATGGCCGCGATGAAAGCGACGGCCAGAACGGCGATATCCAGCCACTGCGACGGCGTCATCGAGTTCATCGCGCGCCGCCCTGCTGGCCGACCAGCACCATCGCGTCGTCGAGTTCACGCACGTCGTCGGTGTCCCAGGGCTTTGCCCAGCCGGCGACGTCGAGAACGGCGGAAATCACCTGGCCAGTGAATCCCCAAACCAGCATTTGGTTCAGCAGAAACGCCGGACCGGCCCAACGATTGCCGAGGTCGCCGCGGTAGACCATCAGCCGGTTCTCCGGATTGATGAACGCGCGCACCGGAACCCGCGACACGATCGCGGTCTCTGCCTCGTTGACCACGGCGACCGGTCCGGGGTCCGGCGAGTAGGCCAGCACCGGCACGACGTGGAACTGCGACGGAGCGATGAACGTCTTTTCCATCGTGATCAGCGGATGCAGGCGGGCGACGTCGATTCCGGTCTCTTCGTGTGCTTCTCGCAGCGCGGTGGCGACCGGCCCGCGATCGCCGGGATCGGCCGCGCCGCCGGGAAACGCCGCCTGGCCGGCGTGGTGCCGCAGCGACGACGCCCGCACGGTGAGTAACAGGTCGGCGTCGTCGGGCACGCCGCCGTCCTCCGGCCCGGACTCGGGGCCCGAAAACAGAACCAGCACAGCGGCCTCGCGGTCGTCGTGCGTCGATGCCTGCCTGGCCGCGGTCACCATCGCCAGCACATCGGGTGGCAACCGGCGCCGATAGGCCTCCGGCATCTGACCCACGTTGTCGACCAACGGACGCAGCCAGGACGGACAGGCGTCGGGCGTGAGGGGAACCGTCCCCTGTGCGCGGGCGGCACCCCCAGCACTCACCGGCGCCTCCTTCTCGGGTCCACCTGCCCAGCTGAGTTCGGACCGCCAAGCTCGGTCATCCGTCGTTTCCGACCGCGGCTGCGATCTCGTCGGCACTCGCGAAATCGCGCAGCAGCGTCTGCGCAACGCTACCGTCCGGGCGCAGTACCACCGTCGCGGGCACCACGTTTGCGACCTTGAGTGCCGCAGCAATCAGCCGACGCCCATCCTGCAACGTCGGGAGCCGAACGCCCAGCTCGGTCAGCCGCAACAAGGCGGCGGTCTCGTTCTCGTCCTGGTGCACGGTCACCACCATGACGCCGGGCCCGGCGCGTCGCTGATATTCGGCCATCGCGGGCAGCTCGGCGGCGCACGGCGCGCACCAGTACGCCCACAGATTGACGACCACCCGGCGTCCGGCCAGCGCGCGAGCGACGTCGACGGTGGATCCGTCGGCCGCGCATTCGACCAGCACACCGCGCAGGGCCGCGGGGCCGGGGCCGTTACCCGCGGCGGGACACGGCGGCAGGTTCGCCCGCGCCCGGGGCCCGGCCAGGGCTTCCGGCGTGTCGGCGTCGCGGTGTTCGCGATTGGGCCTCGAGATTGCGGGCGCGGTGGTCGCGACGGGCGGGGAGTCGTCGCGCAGCTGCGCGACCAGCGCTGCAGCCAGCGCTACCACCACCGCCAAGATCGCGATGGTCCAACGAGTTTTCGGAGTCAACGTCCTGGCCGTGTTACAGCCCGACCAGGGAGAGCAGATGCTCGGCTTCGGGGCCCTGCACCAGAGGCGCGGCCAGCGCCGGTTCGGTGGGGCCGAGGCCGAACGACGGGCAATCTTTGGCCAGCACGCAGACCCCGCAGGCCGGTTTGCGGGCATGGCACACCCGGCGGCCGTGGAAGATTACGCGGTGGCTGAGCAGGGTCCATTCCTTGCGTTCGACCAGCTCGCCGACGGCGTGCTCGATCTTGACCGGGTCCTTTTCGTCGGTCCAGCGCCATCTGGCCACCAGCCGCTGAAAGTGAGTGTCCACGGTGATCCCGGGGATGCCGAAGGCGTTTCCCAGGACGACGTTGGCGGTTTTGCGTCCCACCCCGGGCAGTGTCACCAACTCGTCCATCGTCGGGGGCACCTCGCCGTCGAACCGCTCGACCAAGGCTTGCCCCAGCCCGATCAACGAGGTCGCCTTGTTGCGGAAGAAGCCAGTGGGGCGGATGAGGTTTTCCAGTTCGTCGCGATCGGCTTTCGCATAATCCAGTGCCGACTTATATCGCGCGAACAACGCCGGCGTTGTCAGGTTCACCCGTTTGTCCGTGCTCTGCGCCGAAAGAATGGTAGCCACCGTCAGTTCCAGCGGCGTCCTGAAATCCAGCTCGCAATGCGCGGCCGGAAATGCTTGTGCCAGTGTGCGATTCATCCGGCGTGCGCGCCGCACCAAACCCACGCGAGTTTCGGAAGACCAGCGCCGGGCAAGTGAAGAGTCAGGCTTGGAATCACGGGGGGCCGCCGTCGTTTTCGAGCGCCGAGACGGCCTTGCCACTGTCACCTACGACAGAGTACTGATTTCGTGATCTCTCTGAGACCTTGGCCATGTTTACTCTCCTTGTGTCATGGTTGCTGGTGGCGTGCGTGCCGGGGCTGCTGATGCTCGCCGCGCTCGGCCTTGGGCGGCTCGAAAAGGAGCTTGCCCGCGAGTCGATTACGTCGACCGATGTCGACGAGTTCCTCGAGCAGGCCGAGGCCATGGATATGCACACACTGGCCCGGGAAGGGATGCCCGAGGCGCTGGAATACCTGCATCGACGACAGGCCCAGCAACTTGCGCTGTCTCCGCCGCCCGGCGGCCGGCATCGCGCGGAATCGCTGCTCGCGACCGCCTTCACCGATCCCCCCGAGCGCGCATTACCGATGCGAATACACGCGCATTCAGGCGCAAATCCGCAATATGAGGCGACTAGACACGTCAATCGTGTGTAGCGTTGGCACGTTGGCCTACCTCTAGACTCGTAACCCGGGCTAGGTAGGTATCCATATCACTTCGTTGGAAAGCTGAAGAGGCAAAGTGGACGAGATCCTGGCAAGGGCAGGAATCTTCCAAGGGGTTGAACCCGGCGCAGTCACCGCACTGACCAAGCAATTACAACCCGTCGACTTCCCGCGTGGACACACCGTTTTCGCGGAAGGGGAACCAGGCGATCGGCTGTACATCATCGTCTCGGGGAAGGTCAAGATCGGTCGCCGATCACCCGATGGCCGGGAGAATCTGCTGACGATCATGGGCCCGTCGGACATGTTCGGCGAGTTGTCGATCTTCGACCCGGGACCCCGCACGTCGAGCGCCACGACGATCACCGAGGTGCGCGCGGTGTCGATGGACCGCGACGCGCTGCGGGCGTGGATCGCGGATCGGCCCGAAATCGCCGAACAGCTGCTGCGGGTGCTGGCCCGACGGCTGCGCCGCACCAACAACAACCTGGCCGACCTCATCTTCACCGACGTGCCCGGCCGGGTGGCCAAGCAGCTGCTGCAGCTCGCCCAGCGTTTCGGCACCCAGGAGGGTGGCGCGATGCGGGTCACCCACGACCTGACCCAAGAGGAAATCGCCCAGCTGGTGGGCGCGTCCCGGGAAACGGTCAACAAGGCGCTCGCCGACTTCGCCCACCGCGGCTGGATCCGTTTGGAGGGCAAGAGCGTGCTGATCTCGGACTCCGAGCGACTGGCCCGCCGAGCGAGGTAAGCGCGCTAGTTCTCGCCGAGCCTGTAATTTTGCAGGCCTGTACTCGCACTTGTCCTGCGGAACTTCAGGCTCGGCGCGGGCGCCGATCTCGGCGCTGGTTCACTCTCGCTTGAGATAGTCCAACTGCGCCTGCACGGACCATTCGGCGGCGTCCCACAGCTTTTCGTCGACGTCGACATAGACGTGTTCGACGATCTCGCGGGCGGTGGCGTCGCCGCCGAGGTCCCACAGCGCGGAGCGCACCTGCTCGAGCCGCTCGTGGCGGTGCGTCAGATAGCCCGTGGTGACGTGTTCCAGGTCGGCCAGGTCGGGCCCGTGCCCGGGCAACACGGTGCGACGGCCCAGACCGCGCAGCCGCCGCAATGACTCCAGGTAATCGGCCAGGCTGCCGTCTTCGTTGTCGATGACGGTGGTGCCGCGGCCGAGCACGCTGTCCGCGGTCAATACCGCGTCGTCGAGCAGGAATGACAGCGAATCGGCGGTGTGCCCCGGTGTCGCCATCACTTTGATCTTCAGGCCGGCGGCATCGATGACCTCGCCGTCGACCAGCTCACCGCCCAGGCCGCGCAGGAATCCGCTGCCCGCCGAGCGCACGGTCGCGCCGGTGAGCTCGACCAACTTGTCGATTCCATCGGTGTGGTCACCGTGCCGGTGACTGATCAGCACCAACGCGATGCGGCCCAGCGAGGCGATCCGGGCGATGTGCTCGTTGTCATCGGGCCCGGGATCCACGATGACCAGCTCGTCGCTGCGTGGACCGCGCAACACCCAGGTGTTGGTGCCCTCCAGCGTCAGCAGGCCGGGGTTGTCGGCCAGCAGGACCGAAGCAGTGGCGGTGACCGCCCGCAAACTTCCGTATGCGGGATGAGTCAGCGGCTCAACTGTCTCGGTCACGGCCGTTAACCGACCTCCACGATCAACTCGACTTCGACCGGCGCATCCAGCGGCAGCTCGGATACGCCCACCGCCGAACGTGCATGCGCGCCTTGGTCGCCGAACACCTCACCGAGCAGTTCGGAGGCCCCGTTGACGACGCCGGGCTGACCGTTGAAACCGGGAGCCGAGGCGACGAACCCGACGACCTTGACCACCCGGGTCACCGCGTCGATACCCACCAACGAGTTCACCGCCGCCAGCGCGTTGAGCGCGCACAGCCGCGCCAGCACCTTGGCGTCCTCGGGGTTCACTTCGGCGGCCACCTTGCCGGTGCCGGCCAGCCTTCCCTCCACCATCGGCAACTGGCCCGAGGTGTAGACCAGATTGCCGGTGCGCACCGCCGGAACGTAAGCGGCCAGCGGCGCAACCAACTCCGGAAGCGCGATGCCGAGCTGCTCGAGCCGGGCCGAAGCGTTCATCTGTGGTGAGTCCTCTTATTTAGGGCGCTTCAGGTAGGCGACGTGTTGTTCGCCGGTGGGCCCGGGCAGCACGGCCACCAGCTCCCAGCCGTCGGCGCCCCATTGATCGAGGATCTGCTTGGTGGCGTGCGTCAACAACGGGACCGTGGCGTATTCCCATGGGGTCGGTTGGCTCATGACGCGAGCTTATCGGTCGGGCGTGAACCGCATGGGTCAGCCCGGTGGACCGCGATCGGCGGTAGCTACCCGATTTGCGGGGGCCTCGAACGGCTCGGGCTAGCATGCGATGGTGGCAACCACTTCTAGCGGCAGCGCTGCCGTCGGCTGGCCGGCACGACTGTCGAAGGCCCGCTTGCACTTCGTCACCGGCAAAGGCGGGACGGGCAAATCGACGATCGCGGCCGCGCTGGCACTGACGCTGGCGGCGGGCGGACGCAAAGTGCTGCTGGTGGAAGTGGAGGGTCGCCAAGGGATTGCACAACTCTTCGACGTTCCGCCACTGCCCTACCAAGAGCTCAAGATCGCCACCGCCGAGCGCGGCGGCCAGGTCAACGCCCTGGCGATCGACATCGAGGCCGCGTTTCTGGAATACCTCGACATGTTCTACAACCTCGGCATCGCGGGACGGGCGATGCGACGTATCGGTGCGATCGAGTTCGCGACGACGATCGCGCCGGGCCTGCGTGACGTGCTGCTCACCGGCAAGATCAAGGAAACCGTAGTCCGCAAGGACAAGAACAAGCTGCCCGTGTACGACGCGATCGTCGTCGACGCACCACCGACCGGGCGCATCGCCCGCTTCCTGGACGTCACCAAAGCGGTGTCGGATCTGGCCAAGGGCGGGCCGGTGCACTCGCAAAGCGAGGGCGTGGTCAAGCTGCTGCACTCCGATCAGACCGCTATCCACTTGGTCACGCTGCTCGAAGCGCTGCCGGTGCAGGAGACGATGGAAGCCATCGAGGAGCTTGCCGAGATGCAGCTGCCGATCGGCAGCGTGATCGTGAACCGCAACATTCCAGCGTACCTCGAGCCCCGTGACCTGGCCAAGGCCGCGGAGGGCGACGTCGACGCCGACGCGGTGCGCGCCGGTTTGAAGACAGCCGGAATCGAGCTGGGCGACAACGACTTTGCCGGGTTGTTGACCGAGACCATTCAGCACGCGACCCGGATCACCGCGCGGGCCGAGACCGCGCAACAGCTCGACGCGCTGCAGGTGCCGCGGCTGGAGTTGCCCGCGATCTCCGACGGTGTCGACCTCGGCAGCCTGTACGAGCTGTCGGAATCGCTTGCACAGCAGGGAGTTCGATGAGCGTCACACCGAAAACCCTGGACATGGCGGCAATTCTGGCCGACCGGGCCAACCGCGTGGTGGTGTGTTGCGGCGCCGGCGGCGTGGGCAAGACAACCACTGCGGCCGCTATGGCCCTGCGCGCGGCCGAATATGGCCGTACCGTATGCGTTTTGACGATCGATCCGGCCAAACGGCTCGCACAGGCGCTGGGAGTCAACGACCTCGGCAATACGCCGCAGCGGGTACCGCTGGCACCGGAGGTCTCCGGCGAGCTGCACGCGATGATGCTCGACATGCGCCGCACGTTCGACGAAATGGTGATCCAGTACTCCGGAGCCGCTCGCGCACAAGCGATCTTGGACAACCAGTTCTATCAGACGGTCGCCACGTCCCTGGCCGGTACGCAGGAGTACATGGCAATGGAGAAACTCGGCCAGTTGCTGAGCGAGGACCGCTGGGACCTGGTGGTGGTGGATACTCCGCCGTCGCGCAATGCGCTGGACTTCTTGGACGCACCCAAACGCCTGGGCAGCTTCATGGATAGCCGACTGTGGCGGTTGCTGCTCGCGCCGGGGCGGGGCATCGGCAAATTGGTCACCGGCGCAATGGGTTTGGCGATGAAGGCGCTCTCGACGGTGCTGGGATCGCAGATGCTGGGCGACGCGGCGGCGTTCGTGCAGTCGCTGGACGCCACCTTCGGCGGCTTCCGCGAAAAGGCGGACCGCACGTATTCGCTGTTGAAAAGGCGCGGCACCCAGTTCGTCGTGGTGTCGGCGGCCGAACCCGATGCGCTGCGCGAGGCTTCCTTCTTCGTCGACCGGCTGTCGCAAGAGAGCATGCCGCTGGCGGGACTGATTTTGAACCGCACTCATCCCCTGTTGTGCGCACTGCCGGTCGAGCGGGCGATCGACGGCATCGAGTCGCTGAAGTCTGACGCGGACTCCGATGCCTCATCGTTGGCCACGGTCGTGCTGAAGATTCATGCCGAGCGGGGCCAGACCGCCAAGCGCGAGATCCGGCTGCTGTCACGATTCACCGGGGCCAACCCGCACGTGCCGGTGGTGGGCGTCCCGTCGTTGCCGTTCGACGTATCGGACCTGGAAGCCCTGCGTGCGCTGGCCGATCAGATCACTTCGGTCGGCGACGATGCGGCCCGCGCCGCCGACCGCTGAACACGCGTCAAAAAAAGAACGCCCCCTCGGGGGCGATCCTGGCTGCTCAGCAGGGGCGACGAAGCTTGTTCAACAGGGCGCTGAGCGGTTGCCAAAAATTCGGGCGACTGGTGGCGGTTTCACACAGAATCAGCAAAATCGGCGAATTGCGATCTCGCACAAGCTACTTCGAGTTAGAGTTCCTATTGCACATGCGCTAAATCCAACGCGCCCTGTAACAGTTCTGTAATAATAAGTTTCGGCCTAACAGTGCGCCGCGACAGTGCGGCGCACCCGCTCTCAAAGCGTCAGCTGACGCCGCGGTTGCGGCGCTTGTCGAAGAAATCGGACCACGAAACGACCTCGGGGTGCTGCTTGAGCAGTGCGCGGCGTTGCCGCTCGGTCATACCGCCCCAGACGCCGAACTCGACCTTGTTGTCCAGCGCGTCGGCTCCGCATTCCTGCATCACCGGGCAGTGCCGGCAAATCACCGCGGCCTTACGCTGGGCGGCACCCCGAACGAAGAGTTCATCGGGGTCAGTGGTCCGGCATAATGCTTGGGACACCCAGGCAATTCGTTCTTCAGCATCAACACTGCGCAGCACCCCCTGCGCCGCTGCAATGTTGGTTCGGCGTGCCGCCGGTCGTGTTCCTGACACGAGCTGTTCCCTTCCTCCCGGTCGCCTTTACGACCGCCCTCCTCGGGTAGCAGATCATCGTTGCGATCTACACCACACTGTGCTGATCGGTGTTACCTGAATCTCACCGTCTGTATAAGTTAGGTGGTCAGGAGCCAATTGCGCAACAGTCTGATAACGCTTTTTTTGGGACGGGCGTGCCGTCTTGTCCTTGAGCGTAGAGGGGATCATGAGATTGGGTACCCCTTTTTGGTAGCTGATATGTGACGCGATCGGGAACATCCCAACCCGTTGGCGGCAAAGCTGCAGGTCACACGATCTAGATCCGCCGTGCGGATCAACGGCGCGTCGCGCGACAGGGGGCGGTTACTGTAGTACGCATGTCAGACCGCCCCCCGGCAACTCTCACAATTCTTAAGCTTGCCGGCTGCTGTCTGCTGGCCAGTGTGGTCGCCACCGCGCTGATGTTCCCGATGGCCGGCGGGTTGGGGCTGATGTCCAACCGGGCCTCCGAGGTGGTCGCCAATGGCTCGGCCCAGCTGCTCGAGGGGCAAGTGCCCGCCGTCTCCACCATGGTCGACGCCAAGGGCAACACGATCGCGTGGCTGTACGAGCAGCGCCGCTTCGAGGTGCCCACCGACAAGATCGCCAACACGATGAAGCTGGCGATCGTCTCGATCGAGGACAAGCGCTTCGCCGAACACAATGGGGTGGACTGGAAGGGGACATTGACCGGGCTGGCGGGTTACGCATCCGGCGACGTCGACACCCGAGGCGGTTCGACTATCGAACAGCAGTACGTCAAGAACTACCAACTCTTGGTGACCGCGAAGACAGACGCCGAAAAGCGCGCGGCCGTCGAAACCACCCCGGCGCGCAAGCTGCGCGAGATCCGGATGGCGCTCACGCTCGACAAGACGTTCACCAAGCCGGAGATCCTGACCCGTTACCTGAACCTCGTCTCGTTCGGTAACGGCTCGTTCGGGGTGCAGGACGCCGCGCAGACCTACTTCGGTATCAACGCGTCGGATCTGAACTGGCAGCAGGCGGCGCTGCTGGCGGGCATGGTCCAGTCGACCAGCACGCTCAACCCGTACACCAACCCCGACGGCGCGCTGGCCCGGCGGAACCTGGTGCTCGACACGATGATCGAGAACCTGCCCCAGGAGGCCGACGCGCTGCGGGCCGCCAAGGCGACGCCGCTGGGGATCCTGCCGCAGCCCAACGAACTGCCTCGGGGCTGCATCGCCGCCGGGGACCGCGCCTTCTTCTGCGACTACGTCCAGGAGTACCTGTCCCGCGCCGGGATCAGTAAGGAACAGGTGGCCCGGGGCGGCTACCTGATCCGCACCACGCTGGATCCCGACGTGCAGATCCCGGTCAAATCGGCCATCGACAAGTTCGCCAGTCCTACCCTGCCCGGCATCTCGAGCGTGATGAGCGTGATCCGGCCCGGCAAGGATGCGCACAAGGTGATGGCCATGGCCAGCAACCGGACCTACGGCCTTGACGTCGACGCCGGCCAGACCATGCGCCCGCAGCCTTTCTCGCTCGTCGGCGACGGCGCGGGGTCGGTGTTCAAGATCTTCACCACCGCCGCCGCACTGGACATGGGGATGGGCATCAACGCCACCCTCGATGTGCCGCCGCGGTTCCAGGCCAAGGGACTGGGTAGCGGTGGGGCCAAGGGCTGTCCCAAGGACACCTGGTGTGTGGTCAACGCCGGTAACTACCGCGGGTCGATGAACGTGACCGAGGCGTTGGCCACCTCGCCCAACACGGCATTCGCCAAGCTGATCTCGCAGGTCGGGGTGACGCGCACGGTGGACATGGCGGTCAAGCTCGGGCTGCGGTCCTACGTCGATCCCGGCACGGCCCGCGACTACAACCCCGACAGCAACGAGAGCCTGGCCGACTTCGTCAAGCGCCAGAACATCGGGTCGTTCACGTTGGGCCCGATCGAGGTGAACGCGCTGGAGCTGTCGAACGTCGCGGCCACGTTGGCCTCCGGCGGGGTGTGGTGCCCGCCCAACCCGATCGACAAGCTGATCGACCGCAACGGCAACGAAGTCGCCGTGACCACCCAGACCTGCGACCAGGTGGTGCCCGAAGGGTTGGCCAACACCCTGGCCAATGCGATGAGCAAGGACGCGACGGGCGGCGGGACCGCGGCCGGCTCGGCCGGCGCCGCGGGGTGGGACCTGCCGATGTCCGGAAAGACGGGCACCACCGAGGCGCACCGCTCGTCCGGGTTCGTCGGGTTCACCAGCCGCTACGCCGCGGCCAACTACATCTATGACGACTCCACCTCGCCGACGGACCTGTGCTCGGCCCCGTTGCGGCACTGCGGCGAGGGCGACCTGTACGGCGGTAACGAGCCCGCGCGGACCTGGTTCACCGCCATGAAGCCGATCGCCACCAGCTTCGGCGACATCAAACTGCCGCCGACCGATCCCCGCTACGTCGAGGGCTCACCGGGCTCACGGGTGCCCAGCGTCGCGGGCATGGACATCGACGCCGCGCGCTCGCGCCTGCGGGAGGCCGGCTTCCAGGTCGCCGACCAGACCAACTCGGTCAACAGCACCGCGAAGCTGGGCGAGGTGGTGGGAACCTCGCCGTCGGGCAATACGATCCCCGGCTCGGTCGTCACCATTCAAGTCAGCAACGGCATCCCGCCGGCTCCGCCTCCGCCACCGGAAGGTGCGCCGCTGCCGATCGGCTCACAGGTCGTGGAAATCCCCGGGTTACCGCCGATCACCATTCCGCTGCTGGCGCCGCCGCCGCCACCCGGACAGCCACCGCCATAGGCGCGCAACACGCTCCTGAGTCCGCAACCGGCAGTAGGCTGCGTGCATGGCTGATGTTTTGCCCTCCCTGATCCGCACCGGCGCTGTCGCGCTCGGTTCGACCGTCGCCGGGATCGGTTACGCCGCAGTCGTTGAGCGCAACGCCTTCGTCCTGCGCGAGATAACCATGCCCGTGTTGTCGCCGGGTTCCACGCCGCTGCGCGTACTGCATATCAGCGACCTGCACATGATGCCCAACCAGCGCCGGAAGCAGGCCTGGCTGCGCGAGCTGTCCGGCTGGGAGCCCGACCTGGTCGTCAACACCGGCGACAACCTGGCCCACCCCAAAGCGGTCCCCGCGGTCATTCAGGCGCTGGGCGATCTGCTGTCACGTCCCGGCGTCTTCGTCTTCGGCAGCAACGACTACTTCGGGCCGCGCCTGAAAAACCCGCTGAACTACCTGACCCATCCGTCACACCGGGCCAAGGGCGAACCGCTGCCCTGGCAGGACCTGCGGGCGGCGTTCACCGAGCGTGGCTGGCTTGACCTGACCCACACTCGCCGCGAGTTCGAGGTGGCCGGCCTGCACCTGGCCGCGGCGGGTGTGGACGACCCGCACATCGACCGCGACCGCTACGAGACGATCGCGGGCCCGGCCAGTCCGGCGGCGAATCTGCGGCTGGGATTGGTGCACTCCCCCGAGCCGCGTGTGCTGGATCGTTTCGCCGCCGACGGCTACCAGCTGGTGATGGCCGGACACACGCACGGCGGGCAACTGTGCCTGCCGTTCTACGGCGCGCTGGTGACCAACTGCGGGCTGGACCGCACCCGCGCCAAGGGGCCGTCGCGCTGGGGCGCGAACATGCAGTTGCATGTCTCCGCGGGACTGGGCACCTCCCCGTTCGCGCCGGTGCGGTTCTGCTGCCGCCCCGAAGCGACCCTGCTGACGTTGATCGCCGCCCCGATGGGCGGACGGGACTCCAGCAGTAACTTGGGCCGCTCGCAGCCGGCGGCATCCCTGCGTTGAGCGATCGAACCCGGCTCGCGGTCCGCAGTCTGTCCCGCAGCTGGACGGACAATGCGATCCGGCTGATCGAGGCGGACGCCCGTCGCAGTGCCGACACGCACCTGTTGCGCTACCCGCTGCCGTCGGCCTGGTGCACCGACGTCGACATCGCGCTGTACCTCAAGGACGAGTCGACGCATATCACCGGCAGCCTCAAGCACCGGCTGGCGCGCTCGTTGTTCCTCTATGCGCTGTGCAACGGCTGGATCGGTGAGGGCACCACGGTCGTCGAGGCGTCGTCGGGGTCCACGGCGATCTCCGAGGCGTACTTCGCGTCCCTGCTGGGGCTGCCGTTCGTCGCCGTGATGACGGAGAGCACCAGCGCGTCCAAGGTTGCGCTGATCGAATCACAAGGCGGCCGTTGCCATTTCGTGCAGAACTCCAGCGAGGTGTACGCCGAGGCGCAGCGCGTCGCGCGGGAGACCGGCGGCCACTACATGGACCAGTTCACCAACGCCGAGCGGGCCACCGACTGGCGCGGCAACAACAACATCGCCGAGTCGATCTTCGCGCAGCTGCGCGACGAGAAGTACCCGATCCCGGAGTGGATTGTCGTCGGCGCGGGCACCGGCGGAACCAGCGCGACGATCGGCCGCTACATCCGCTACCGGCGCCACGCCACCGGGCTGTGCGTCGTCGACCCGGAGAACTCCGCGTTCTTCCCCGCCTACGCGCAGCAGCGCTACGACCTCGTGATGCCGACGTCGTCGCGGATCGAGGGGGTCGGGCGGCCCCGGGTCGAACCGTCGTTTCTGCCCGACGTGGTCGACCGCATGGTCGCGGTGCCCGACGCCGCGTCCGTTGCCGCCGCCCGCCACGTCAGTGCCGTGCTGGGGCGGCGGGTGGGGCCGTCGACGGGAACCAATCTGTGGGGTGCCTTCGGTCTGCTCGCAGAGATGGTCGCCGCCGGTCGCAGCGGCTCGGTGGTCACGCTGATCGCCGACAGCGGCGACCGCTACGCAGACACCTATTTCAGCGACGAGTGGGTCGCCGACCAAGGGCTCGATCTGGCCGGCCCGGCCGCCGCGCTCGTCGAATTCGAGCGCAACTGCCGCTGGACCTAGCGCTCGGAGGCCCCCAGCCAGCGGTTTGGGCAGTCGGCGGGCCGGTGCGATAGGCTGTCGAGGCTTCAAGCGGGGTGTGGCGCAGCTTGGTAGCGCGCTTCGTTCGGGACGAAGAGGCCGTGGGTTCAAATCCCGCCACCCCGACCAGTTTTGTGGCTGGCAAGTTGGGAATTCTTTCCAGCTTTGGTCCGGTGTTATGGGTCGCGGAAATCGTGGTGGTTTAGGTATTTCGGCCCGCCCTCCGCTCCGATGCTCAAGCTCCAGTCGGCGCTCGATCGCTCTGGAAGGCCCGAGAAGGCCGACCATTCCCTCGGCGGGTCTACAGGCCTGTGCGATCCCGCCGGCCATTACGCTGCAGCGAATGAGCGCCACCAGTGACCGGCCAGGCCGGATGCCTTGAGTGAGCCGCAACCGGTCCTCAGGCAGTCGCCAGAAGACTGTCAGTGGCGCCTACCGCGCGGCCTGAGATGGTTCTTCTGCTTCTACGATTGGAGGTGGCGCGTCTTTATTCCCCTTGCCGGCCCACTGCGCGAGGACGTTAAATACTTTCAAAATTGCGAGCAATAAACGTAACTTGATCGGCAGTTCAAGCTTGCTTCCTGTGGGCGCCGATTTCGGGTCAGGAGACCAATCTGAATAACGATTGCCAGAGAGAAAGCTGTCAACTCCGCGCTCGACCATTTCAGCAATCTGAATATCGGTAGCTGATCCCAGTCTATCTTTCACCGTTTTACGATAAGGCTCAGGGAATTTGCTATACAAATCTTCAAGCACTTCGTTGTGGATGGATTCAGCGACGCTGTCACGTACTAAATTGATCGCTGTTGCACGACTGCTCGTTTCAATTCTATTTTTCAACCAGTCAGTTAGCTTTACTACAGAGTATCGGTAGACAACTGCCACGATTGCCATCGTCAAGGCAACGGCAGCTGCCGCAAAGGGCCATATCAGATGCTTTGTCGTGATACCCAGGACGATGGTAATTGTCAAAATTATGATTACTATGATCAATACCCCACCGGAGAATATATAAAGTCCGATCTTGTCTTCTACGGATAGGAAAAGCGCACGCTTGTCCACGTAATGCGCTAAGGAGATGTGAACAAGTGACGGGCACGGCAGCTTTTCTAAAATCGCGAGGTCTTGAAGAAGGATTTCTCTACGACTTTTACGATCTTTCCAGAGACCTATTAGGGCGGAAACTATCACTCCGCTTGCCGCGATGATGGCGACACACAGCTTCAGGGTCCAGTCGCTCATCCCTGTAACGGTGCCAGATGTCAGCGATTATCGTCTTCCTCGACACGCGCTTGCATTGCGCCATCGAACCGCTGGCTGGGTTGAGAGGGGCGATATGCGGCTCGGCGAAAGAGCAAAGGCAGAGAGACGGGGTCGCACTAGTCAGCATTACGCCTGTTGTGGAGGGACTGATGTGACGGGAACTCGACTCGGCTACGCCGGTGCAGCATCAGCCTTTCGCTTCACGAGTGCCGAGATAGGTCCGAAACATCGGATGCACCTGGAAGCGCTTGATGGGGCTTAGATTCAGAGTGGCCACCTGATAGGCACCCAAGTAAGTGCTCCCGCTCCGGACATGACCTTTAATTCCGCCCACGGCCTGCGCACGTAGGAAACCTATTCGCCAAAGAACGTCGATGAGAGCGTGGGGCTCCATTTCATTGAGCCATCGTAGAGAGTCAGAAGCAGAACGATCTTGAAGAATTAGCTCCATACAGAGCTCTTCCAACGTCTCGCGATCTAGAGTGTGCGGCAGCCCACGGAAGGCTTCAAACACTTTTAATAAGTCCGGATATTGCAGGCGAAACTCTGCCGCGATATCCTTTGCGCGATCTTCCGAGTAGATTGGTTCAGCAATAGAAATTAATCCATAACCTAGGGGAAGCTCCTGCCCAGCCTCCCTGGCCGCATCAGTCACTTGGCTACAGAACTGTATTATCTCACGGGGCCGATATAGAGTGCGGTCAACTAGATAGTTAAAGGACTTACTCTGTCTGTAGTTTAGGACATCGGTAAAGAATTGCGCCCATAGGAAGTCATCGGATGGCAAAGGATTCCAATAATTCTTTGGATACCTTCTAACCAAGCTATAACGCAAGCGAGCGCAGATAAGCTTCCGAAGGCCGTCCTCATCCCACCTAATGTACTCGATTAAGTCCCGATACTTCTGCGCATCTTCGTATAGAGCAGGGATATTCTCGTATAGTTCCTGCCTTAAGCTCATATACACAGTCAGGTTGGTTGAGAGCTGATTGATCGACAGGCAGGCCTGAAAGAGTCCCGCTACAAACGCTTGTGCATCTTCGCTTGCGTCCCATCCGCGGTCCAGTTCGTCTACGAATACTATGACACGCTTCGAAGCCAGGACCTCCTTCAAGGCGGGAAGTAGATTGTTAATCTCCTCCAACTTATACAACTTCTCGAGTTCTCGTGTTTGCAGAGCGGCTTCGTACTTGCCGATCTTCACACCTTCGATGCGCTTCAAGTACGAAATTAGCGACGATAGCTTGCTCGGCTGGCCCCCGCTATGGTTATCGCGAATATATCGAGTAATCGCCCCGAGCGAGCTTTTCTTCGTTACGCCGCTAGTGTTCGTCGCAATACTTTTCATAACAGAGACATAGATTAGATATTTCCATGCAACTGAGTAAGCGCCATGCTTGGCCCAGGAACCTTCGCGCTCGCTTGCCATAAGCTCTTGGAGTAGCTCATAGGAGTAGTCTTCCGGTGCGAGATCAATAACAATTGTCGCTTGAGATTTGGCCTTTTTAGCCAGGATCTGAAATATCGCGCTCTTGCCCGCACCTCTATTGCCGATAATTATCGTTTTTGTGCGGTCAGCCACACGTCGATATGCTTCGCTTTCGACGAAGTACTCTTCGAGTCCTTTTTCAATATCCCGCTCGGCGGCGGGCGCTCCAAGACTTACGTGACTAAGTCTCATTGATTGCAACCTGGCCAATTTACTGTTTCCTCGATGTTTGAACAGATCGTTAGCAACTTCACCAATTATTCTGATGCCGTTTCAGCAATCTTAGGACGCGCAAGCCCCTGTGGCACGGATTTGGCGGCGCTGATCGAAGGAGTCGGCTGGCAATTCCTAAGCGTTGACTCAGCGACTCGTCTGTACCTTCGGGCGCCATGAGTCAGACAATGCCTTCCCCTGCCGTTAAAACTCCCCGCGTGATGCTCAGCAAGGTTCCTGAGGTCACGGTGTGGTTCTGGATCATCAAGATCCTCTGCACGACCGTCGGCGAGAGCTTCGCCGATTGGATCAGTACCACTGTGGGACTTGGCCTTAACGTCACCGCGCTGATCTTCACCGTCGCCCTCGGGGTCGTCCTCGGCTTCCAGTTGGTGCTCGACCGCTACCTGCCGACCGTCTACTGGCTGGCGGTTGTCGTGCTGAGCATCACGGGCACGCTGTACACCGACCTGCTGACCGACGAGCTCCATATACCGCTGGCGGTGAGCACGGCCGTGTTCGCGGCGGCGTTGGCCGTTGTCTTCGCGATCTGGTACATGCGGGAGCACACCCTGTCCATCCACAGCATCGTCACCACACCGCGGGAGTTGTTCTACTGGCTGGCCGTGCTGGTCACGTTCGCCCTGGGCACTGCCGTGGGCGACTGGACGCTGCAGCTCACCGGTTGGGGGCCGGGCACCTCGGTGCTGCTGCCGGCTGGCCTCATCGCATCGATTGCGATCGGCTGGCGGGCGGGCGCCAACCCGGTGCTGTCCTTCTGGCTGGCCTACATTCTGACCCGTCCGCTGGGCGCCAACCTCGGCGACTGGCTGGCCTCCTCCCCGGCCAACCACGGTCTGGGCTGGGGAACCACGATCACCAGCGCCATCTTTTTGGCCGCGATCCTCGCCACGGTCGGGTATCTGATGGTCAGCCGCACCGACGTCATCGGCAGCGAACTCCCAACCCGCGCAACGACTGTCACCACGACACCCGTACGCGAGCGGCTGATGCTCGGTTACTACGCGATGGTGGCAGTCGTCACCGGTGCGGTGCTGATCTGGGGCGGCCAGGGTCATTCCGGCGCCGAGGAAGGCGACGAGGAATCGGACGCAGCTCCCGCGATCACCGCCCCCGCCGCGCCCGGACAACTCACGGCGGCCTTCCCGCCGGCCGAGGTCGCCAGATTCCGATCCATCACCCAGGACACGCTTTCCAAGTTGCAGGCCGGCGATCAGGGCGGCGCGCAGACCCGCATCACCGACCTGGAAACGGCGTGGGATGACGACGAGTCGAAGTTGAAGCCGATGGACCGAAACGCGTGGCACACCCTCGACAAGCAGATCGATGGCGTGCTGGCCGCCGTGCGGGCCCGCACCCCGAACCCGGCCATCGAGACACAGCAGCTGACCGCGTTGTTGACGGCCCTGCGGTAGTACGGTCCGTGCTGATGGCACATTCAGGCCGGAAGCCGACGCTGTTGCACCCACGCGCGTGGAGCATCTCGGCGCGCTCGGCATTGGTCTCGGCGACCGTCATCCTGGTGGCGTTGGCCGTGGCCGGCGCGATCCTGCTGTTGGTGCTGTACTTCGCGTTGATTTCGGCCGCCGACGACGCCGCGGCGAGTCGCCTTCGCGACATCGCCAAGACGCTGCAGTCGGAGACCACGCCCGATATCGATCCGCCGCTGCTGGCCACCGACCAACGCATCGTCGCCGTGCAAATTCTCGACGGGGCCGGCCATTCGGTGGCCTCGTCGAGTTCCACACCGGAGCCCCCGATGGTGGCACTCGACGCGCTCGGAAGCACTCCCCGGATCGGGATCACGGGCGCCGCGGTGCGGATGCGCGAGGTCCGGGTATCGGGGCAGGCGCTCGACACGCCGACCGGACGTTACCTCGTGCTTGTCGGCGCCGGCACCGAGGACGTGGAGACCACCGTGTTCGCGGTGGCGATCGGCCTGGCCGCGGCCGCGCCGTTGGTGATCGCGGCGGCGGGCGTGGCCACCTACCTGCTGGTGCGACGGTCGCTGAGGTCGGTGGAGGCGATTCGCTCCCGCGTTGCCGACATCAGCGCTTCCGACCTTGCGGAGCGGGTGCCAGAACCACCCCAGCGTGACGAAATCTTCACGCTGGCAACGACAATGAACCAGATGCTTTCCCGTCTCGAATCCAGCCAAGCCGCCCAGCGCCGGTTCATCGCCGACGCCTCCCATGAGCTGCGCAGCCCGCTGTCCACCGTGATCTCGGCGCTCGAGGTCGGCGTCGCTCACCCCGAACTGCTCGACGATTCACTCGCTGTCGACACCCTGCTGCCGGAAGCGCGACGGATGCAGACCCTGGTGGAAGACCTGTTGTTGTTGGCCCGCGCCGACGAACGAGGATTGGCGCTTCGTCACGCGGACACCGACATCGACGATCTGGTCGTCACCGAGGTCACCCGGCTGCGGCGCGAGACGGCGCTGGACGTGCACGCCGAACTCGCCCCGACGCGGCTAGTCGGTGACGCGGGCGCGCTGGCGCGCGTGCTGCGCAACCTTCTCGACAATGCGGCGCGACATGCGACGTCGCGGGTGGAGGTGACCGTGCGACCCGAGGCCGGTCAAGCCTGCCTGACCGTGGCCGACGACGGCCCCGGGATCGCACCGGCCGACCGGCAAAGGGTGTTCGAGCGGTTCGTGCGACTGGACGCCGACCGCTCCCGCAGCGGCGGGGGCACGGGACTCGGACTGGCCATCGTGTTCGAAATCGTGGCCGCGCACGGCGGTAGCGTGCGGATCGACGACCGTCCCGGCGGCGGCACCGCGGTGATCGTTCAGCTCCCGCTGGACGCCTCGACGCCGGCGTCGTCCTCGGCGTCCAGCCGGTAGCCGACGCCCCGTACTGTCGCAATTGTGTTGGTGCCGAACGGGAAATCGATCTTGCGCCGCACATAGAAGACGTAGACCTCGACGAGGTTGTCGTCACCGGAGAAGTGCGGGTCCCAGACGTTGTGCAAGATATCGGTCTTACTCACCACGGTGCCCTTGTTGCGCATCAGATAGTGCAGCAGCCCGTACTCGCGCGGTGTCAACGCGATCAAGTCGTCGTTGCGGCGCACGATGCGCCGCGCCGGATCCAGCGACAAGGTGCCCGCGGTCAACACGACCGGACGGTGCGGGGCGCCGCGGCGAACCAGCGCCCGCAGCCGCGCGACCAGCACGATGAACGAAAACGGTTTGGTCAGATAGTCGTCGGCGCCCAAGTCGAACGCGTCCGCCTGCTCATAGTCGCCGTCTTTGGCAGACAACATCAACACCGGTGTCCACACCTGCGCCGCACGCATCCGGCGCACCACCTCGTAGCCGCTGATACCCGGCAGCATGATGTCCAAAATGATTGCGTCAAAACGGTTCTCGGTAGCCTCCCACAGCCCATCGTGGCCGTTGTCGGCAGTCGTCACCACACATCCCTCGGCGCGCAAACCCATCGTCAGCGTCGCCGCCAGCCGCGGCTCGTCCTCGACGACCAGCACCTTCACCCGCTCGACTCCTTCTTTGTCGGCGCTAGGCCACAAGACCCCTGGCAATCATCTTGCGCCTGGTCGAGCCCCATCGGACCACGGTGGCAAAAGAACGCTGAGAAAGCGCTTAGGATCGCGCTCTCAGCGTCCTCTCAACTCGGCTGGGCGAGGATGAATACAGCGCCGGCAGACGCCGCGCGGCAGACACGGTCCGCACATCGACAGGTGATCACCCATGAGCGAGATGACGAAGCATGCGTTGAGCAAGGTTCCGGCGGTCACCCTTGGCTTTTGGGTCATCAAGGTGTTGGCGACGACGCTGGGCGAGACGGGCGGCGACACCGTCACGATGACGCTGGATTGGGGATATCTGGCCGGTGTGGCGCTGTTCGGCGGCACGCTGGTGGCGCTGGTCGTCGCGCAGATTTTGGCCAGGCGCTATCACGCAATCCTGTACTGGCTCACCATTGTCGCGTCGACGACGTTCGGCACCGTGCTGGCCGACTTCGCCGACCGCTCGCTCGGGATCGGCTACGCGGGCGGATCGCTGCTACTGCTGTTCTTCCTGCTGGCCACCCTCGGGCTCTGGTATTGGTCGCAGGGATCGGTGTCGGTGAATACCGTCTCGACGCCGAAAGTCGAAGCGTTCTACTGGGCCACCATCACCTTTTCCCAGACCCTGGGCACGGCGCTCGGCGATTGGCTCGCCGACGACGGCGGCCTCGGCTACGAGGGCGGGGCACTGGTGTTCGGCGTCGCGTTGCTCGTGGTCGCGGGCCTGTACTTCTGGACGAGCATTTCGCGCGTCACCCTGTTCTGGCTGGCTTTCATCCTGACTCGGCCCCTCGGCGCGACCGTCGGCGATTTCCTCGACAAACCCGTCGACCACGGCGGCCTCAACCTGAGCCGCCCGCTGGCCTCTGCGGTGCTCGCCGGCGTCATCATCGTCCTGCTGATCGTGCTGCCGCAGCGGCCGGGCCAGCATCCCGGCGCGGAGCAAGACGCCGAGGCGACGGAATCGGACGCGGTCGACGAGGCCTCGCGCGATGCCGGTCCCCGCACCAGCTGACCGAGCTATCAGGGTCCGCTGCCTAATTTCCGCTGCCGCCGGTGTCGAGAAGTTCGGGGCAGTAAGCACTAGCGGCAGCGTGGGCGAACCGAGCGGCTTTGGCCATGGTGAAGGCCGGGTTGAGATCTTTGATGTCCCGGACGATGTCGAGCTGCGCGGTCCCTGAGCTAGCCAAATCGCAAACCTTTTGGCCCGCCTTGATCGCACGGTCCGGGCTCTGATAGGTGATGCCCGCGTTGCTGAGCGCGGCGAGAAACGCATCGTCAGACGAGTCGGCGTGAGCGGGTGCGGCCAGGCCGACCACGGCGACGACGGTTACCAGACGCGGTACGGCTTTCATCTGTCCCCTAACCTGCGGCCGGAGGGCGCCCGATGACGCGGGGGCGGAACCCGTAGATGGGGTCGGCGAATTCGTCTTCGTGAGGACCGGGAATGCCGGCCAGCGGGACCCCGGGCATGCCCACTGCCCCTACCTCTTCCATCACCATCGGGGTGGCGGCGCCAAAGCCGTGGTATGCCCCGGCCCCGATCCGAGTCGTCGTGGCAACCGTGCTGACCGTACCGCCGGCGCCGGCCCAACTCGCCGGGGCGGAAAGGGTTCCCACCAAGCTGGCCTGGCCCAAGGCCGCCGATGCTCCCGCGCCGGGCAAACTCGTCGTCGCGGACGCCAGCGCGGGTGCACTGGCAAGACCCGCGGCCAAGTCCTCCAGCCCCGACGTGCTTGCGCCGACTGCACCCAGGCCGTTGATCGTCACCCATGAATCGACAAATGCCGTCGGGTTCAGGATCCCGTTGGTGGTGAAAGCGTTGGACAGGCCCGAGACGGAGGCGTTGTTGAGGAAGGCCCCGATCAGATTCTCGTTGGAGTTGCTGAAAAGGTTCATAATGCCGGCAAGGCCCTCGGTGGACGTATTCGAATTGGGCGAAAGGCCAAGCCAATCCCAGATACTGGTCGCCTGAGTCGCAGCAGGCGCCGCCAGGGCGTTGTCGACCGCCTCGGCCTGCCGGGCCCTCCCGCCCACGGTGGTGTCGGACTGCGGTTGGCTGAACGGCGTCATCTCGCTGGCGGCGCGCGACGCGCTGCTGTAGCTGGTCATTGCCGAGGCATCCTGTGCCCACATCTCGCCATACTGGGCTTCGGTGGTCGCGATCGCCCCGGTGTTTTGACCGAAGATGTTGCTCGCCACCAGGTTTGCCTGCAAGCTGCGGTTGGCCGCGACGACCGGCGGGGGCACTGTCGCGGCAATCGCCGCCTCATATGCGGCGGCCGCCGCGTTGGCCTGCGCGCCGGCTTGCTCAGCCGCCGCCGCGGTGGTCTCCAGCCACTCGACATAGGGTTGGACCGCCGCCGCCATCTTCACCGAAGCCGGGCCCAGCCAGCCCTCACTAACCAGCGAGTTGATTACTGCATCGTAACTGGTTGCCGCGGAACGCAATTCAGTAGCCATGGCATTCCATGCGGCCGCGGCCGCCAGCATTGATCCCGCCCCAGGGCCGGCGTACATCTTCGCCGAGTTGACTTCCGGCGGTAACGCCCCAAAATTCAACATCACATTTCTCCTGAATTAACCGGCCGCCGGCGGACGCGGGATGACGACGGGTCGAATCCCGTACCTGGGGATGGAGCGGCGTAACCGGCGGCCGCCGGCGCCCAACGGTCCTGCGACACCGCCCGGCCCGCCCGCCGCGGACGATCCGATGTCACTGAGCCCGGTGACCGGCGCCGCCGCTTGAGCTGCAGTGATGTTGGAGGCGGTGACCCAGCTCGGGGGCACCGACATCGACCCCACCAGATGCGCGTTCCCTACCCGGGCCGATGCGCCGGACCCGCCGGCCAACGAGACGGTGTTGGATGCCAGGGCGGCAGTCCCGGCGCCTTCGGCGCCGAAGCCGAACTCCTCCAGTCCCGACATGATGGTGGCGCTCGAACCCAAAGCACCCACACCCACCGCCGATGCCAGGATGGTTTGCGGGTTGAACGGACCGCCGCCAAGCGAACCGGTGATGACCGAGTTGCTGAGAAAGGTGCTCCCCAGAAAGCTTCCCAGCGCGCTGCTGTTCGACCCGTCCAACAGACCCGTCAGGTAGTCAGTCAAAGATCCTTGGGGTGCCGCGGCCGCCGCGTTGACCGCATGCGAGACGGCCTCATTTTGTTCGGCCACCGCGTCGGGGGTGGTGGTGGTCCGCGGCGAAGTGAACGGCGTCAGCTGTGCCGCGGAGTTCGACGCCATGGCGTAGCCATTCATCGCTCCGGCATCCTGGGCCCACATTTCGGCGTACTGGGCTTCGGCGGCCGCGATCGCCGGCGTGTTTTGGCCGAAGATGTTGGTAGCCACCAAGTTCGCCAGCAAAGTGCGGTTGGCCGCCACGACAGGCGGGGGCACGGTCATCGCGAACGCAGCCTCGAAAGCCGTCGCGGCCGCGTTGGCCTGCATGCCGGTCTGCTCGGCCTGCGCGGCAGTGGTGTTGAGCCACGCGATATAGGGCGCGGCCGCAGCGAACATCGACGTCGATGACGGACCGCACCAGCCTGCGCTGATCAGGTCCCCGATCACCGAGCCGTAAGCTGTTGCTGCCAATCGCATTTCGGCGGCCAGCGCGTACCAGGTGGCGGCAGCCGCCAGCAATGGTCCCGACCCGGGGCCGGAATACATTCTGGCCGAATTGACTTCCGGCGGTAACGCCGCGAAATTCAGCATGGTTCCCTCGCCGACTTACGGAGGGTGGTGGCGTCGGACGGGTGTGGGAATGACCGGGCACCGGTATCGCCGCCCTGAAAGACAGCGGCGCAACGGTCAGTGTGCATTGGGTTCATCAGCGGTCTCCGTACTGGATGTCGTGAAGCGCGCGCCTGCGGCCGCGTCGGCGGGTGCTTCACACGGGTCGTTGTGCCGGCCACCGAGCGGACCGTCGCGAATCGATCCGGCTCCGCGGAGAGGGAAAATCGTCGTCAATCAGCGGTACTAATCGGTGTTGCTCACGGCGCCCGAGGCTACAGATTCGTCGCTGAGTCAGCGCTGAGGAATTATTGGAATACGGCCTGTATCAGCCGATAGTTTTCCGCCAGAGCGTTCCCCGGCGTGCGTGCTGATGATTTCGGGTGTTTGCTCGGGTCATTCCGCAGCAGTCACGGGGTCGATCGGTCCGGCTAACACGGCGGGTCACGATCGGCTCGCTCAAGCATGGCCGTCGGCCGGGTTCAGCGATCGTCGCCTCGCCGGGGAACGCACCGCGCACTAAACTTGGCGCGCATGGCGTCGGTCAGGCCGATCTCCGGGCAGCATGGGATCCGTCAGCACGCGAACAACGAATTCCCTTACCACCCAACTCTTTTAGAGATCGCGCAACGGCAACAGGAACTCGACGTCTGGGAGGCGCTGCAGGTCGGCGGCTACGGATTCGCCAAACCCGGCACCATCATCAGCTTCCTGGTCTCGGCGGTGACGCTGTTTTTCGCGCTCAGCCCGATCCCGCCGAACTGGCCGTGGAACATCCCGCTGGTCATCGTGGCCATCTTCGGGGCGGTGGCGATGGTGGTCTGTGGCCTCTTGTGGTTCGACACTCCCCAAGCCGGCCCCCGCCCGGAACAGCTGGCGATCGTGCCGTTCGCGCGGGCGGAAAACCTGTACCTGATGAACGGCCAACCCGTCGAGCCGTATCTCGCGCACTGCGCCTGCCCCGGCTGCGGCGACGAGTCCACCCATCTTGTTCGTCAGCCCGTCGAGGGCGAGCCGGAGTGGTCGACGGTCACCCGACAGTGCCGCGTCTGCGGTCGGGAATGGGCACAGAATTAGATTACGGACCGCATCGGATCGAAAACCCAGCGCCCAGAATGTATTTCGGCTAGGAGCAACGCTCGGGCTCGGCCTCGCACAGCGGCGTCGCACCGCGGAAGCGGTAGCGATGCGCCGCCACCCAGCGGTAGATGGCGTTCTGCGCGGCGCCGACGCCGGGGATCCGATAGATCCACAGCGGGACACGGGTGCCCAGCGCCGCGGACAGCGCGGCATTCATTGCGTGCGCCCCGGCCAAGATCGCGCCGGAAGAATCGACCCACCAAGCGGATTCGAGCATTCGGTCGTCGGTGACGCCGAGCCGATCGGCCATCCCGGGGCTCTGCATCGGTTCGATGCGGAGCATCCCCGTCCGATCCCACCGAACCAACGCGTTGACCGCCCGAGTGCACACCCCGCACCGGCCGTCGAAGACTAGGACGCCGTGCATCCTTCGATTGTATTTCCCGCCGCGCTACGCACAATCGGTGCAAATTGGACGCCCCGAGCTGGACAGCACCATTCGGTGTCGGTGCTGAACCAGGAAGCAACTCGAGCAGGTGAACTCGTCGGACTGTTGCGGGATCACCGTCACGGCCAATTCCTCTCCGGACAGGTCCGCGCCGGGCAGCTCGAAGAAGTGCACGTCGTTGGGGTCCTCGTCGACGACGGCCGTGGACGCCCCCGGCAAACTCGGGTCCAGCTCGCGCAACTCGGCCGGGTCCTGGCTTTCGCCGTCGGACATGCGACGTGCGTCGTAATCGCTTGCGGTCTTCATGGGCATACCTTCCTGCAGAAGTGGCGGGATGACGCACGTCCGATGTACTCCCCCGTGGCACAGGCGGTACCCCGTTCTGCGACGCCCCACACCGTGTCAAACCTAAGAAAATTGCACGTACGACAATTCGGTGTCTGCAGCGGCCGAGCGAACACGATCAGCTGCTCGGCGGCGGCGCTGGAGCCTTCGAGCCCATCGCTACGAGCTGCAGTTCCGCCTGACGGACCCGGCGATGCGCGAAGTTCAGCCAGCCCAGGCCCGCAACGCCGGAGCCGGCTGCAAGAATCGCCGCGACCAAGCCGATGCGTACGTCGCCCGCGGCCAACTCGTACACGCCGACGCCGAGTGCAACAACCCCGACCACGACCGCGATCAAGCCGGGGATATTCGCGGTGTTTTTCAGCGTTTCGCCAGCGTGCTGACGCGTGGTGCGGGCATGGTCAACCGGGTAATTCATCTCGACTCCTCACGAAACGTGTTGAGTATTAAAACTATTCACGGCGCCAGGGTGCCCCTGGTTCAAAGCCGGGCAAACCGGCAGCACACGGGTAACCGCCCGACGCCGTGTCAGGCGGCCGGCGGACGGGTATGCCGCAGCGATGAATGCTCCCGCTGTCCTGTTCGACGTGGACGGAACCCTGGTCGATTCGAACTATCTGCACGTGTATGCGTGGCAACGAGCCTTTGACGCCGAAGACATCGCGGTCGCGGCATGGAAGATCCATCGCTGCATCGGTATGGACGGCTCAAAATTGGTGCGCACCCTTTCCGGCGACGCCCCTGAGGAGTTCCGGGACCGGCTCAGCGATGCGCACAGCCGCTACTACCGGGAGACCTCGCCCCTGCTGGCGCCGCTACCGGGTGCCCGGGAGTTGCTGCACCGCGTCGCCGATCTGGGCCTGCAGGTAGTCCTGGCCAGTTCGGCGCCCGAGGACGAACTCGAGATGCTGCGTAAGGTGCTCGAGTGTGACGACGTGATCGCGGCAACGACGTCGTCGCGCGACGTCGACACCGCCAAACCCGAGCCGGGCATCGTGCAAGTAGCACTGGATCGAGCGGGGGTGACGTCGGGGGACGCGGTATTCGTCGGCGACAGCGTCTGGGATGCCCACGCCGCCAAGGCTGCTGAAGTGCCATGCATCGGGGTGTGCAGCGGCGGCATCGCCGATGCCGAACTGCAAGCGGCCGGCGCGTCTCCGATCTTCGCCGACCCGCAGGGCCTGCTCGATCAGCTGGAGTCCACCCGCATCGGCACGCTGGCGCCCGGTCGCTGACTAATCGCCGTGGGTGCGCAGCGAAAGCGGCAGCAGCTACCAAAAGCAGGTGAACAGCGCGAGCGCACAGGCTCCCGCGATCAGCCCCGCCGTGGTCCCGGCCACCGCGACGAAGACGATGACCGTCACCCCGGTCAGCGCCAGCCCGAGCAGCGCCAGCCCCGCATAGGCACACCGGTGTGCGGCCGACACCAGTACCTGCAGGCGATGTCGCCGGAACAGCAGGCGATGAATGCCGACGGGAGTGATCAGCAGCACCGTTGCGCCCACCGAACAGCCCACCGTCGCCAGAAACACCGCCCGCATCTCGCTACTGAGAACGTCGAAGCGTTGTTGGAACGGCAGCGTCAGCAGGAAACCGGTCAGCAGTTGGACGCCGGTCTGCACCACGCGCAGTTCCTGCAACAGGCTGTTCCAGTTGCGGTCCAGCCGCTCGGTTTCGCTCTCGCCGCGCGTATCGCGGTCCCATCGCTGGTCGTCTTCCGGGTGGTCGACATCCATGTGCGGCGATCGCGCGACGTCAGCTGTTGAGCTTGCCGTCTCGCACGGCGGTCAACGCGTCATCCAGCGTCGGGTACAGCGGGAACGTCTTGTCCAGACCGGTCAGGTGAATCGGGCGTCTGGTCGCCGGACCCCGCGCGACCACGCCGAACTCCGCGGTCTTGCCGAGTTTCTCGTACGTCGCCGCCAGGATCTTCAGCCCGACCGAGCCGAGGAACTCCACCGCGGACAGGTCGATGACTAGCGCCGTCGGCCCTTCCGCAACGACTGCACCAATGGCTTGCTCCAGGGCCGGAGCGGTGACCAAATCGATTTCACCGCTGACACTGACCACGGAGACCCCATCGTGGTCCGCAACCAACGTGGTAATCGAATCAGGAGCTGACAATGGCGATCCTTCGTCCGGGTCTTAAGTGTGGTGCAAGCCTAACCTGCCTTGCGAACTGCGAGAAGAAGAAGACCTCAATACCTGCCCCGCGTCCAATCACGCTAGTCTCCCCATAGACCCTGCGCACTGCGGAGCGCGACTCGGCACCCGGGAGGCCAGATGTCAGATTCCAGCAGCACCGGCACCACGGCAAGCATCTCGAGCGAAGGTCTGCTTCCGCAGTTGGTGCAGCATCTCCGGCAGAATCGCACCAACCTGCGCGAGGAATGGGCCCGCCGCATCACCGAGGCGGAGCTGCTGACCGCGATGACGCCCGAGGAGATTTTCTCCGAGGCGACCGCGGTGTACGACAACTACGTCGAGGTGCTCGAGACCGGTAGCGTCGAGGCGCTGCAGGACTACGCTCGCGACCTGTCCGAACGCATCATCCCGCGGGGTGTGGAAACCGATGAGGTGCTCGGCATCGTGCTGCTGCTGCGTGACGTGCTGGCGCGCTCGCTGTTCGAGAAGTACCAAACCGAGTTCGACATGCTGAACCGGGTGCTGGACGCCTACGAGCCCGCGGCCAACCGCATCGCCAACACCGTGGGCGTGAGCTTCGTGCAGGAACGCGAACGCATCATTCGCCAGCAGCAGGAGGCTATTCGCGAGCTGTCCACGCCGGTGCTGCAGGTGCGCGAGCAGCTGCTGATTCTGCCGATCATCGGTGTGCTGGACAGCCAGCGCGCCCGGCAGGTCACCGAGCAGCTGCTGAGAGCCATCCGCGCCAACCGCGCGAAAGTCGTCGTCATCGACATCACCGGTGTACCGACCATCGACTCCACCGTGGCCAACCACCTGGTGCAGACGGTCGATGCGTCCGGCCTGATGGGTGCGAGCGTGATCATCACCGGCCTGTCCTCGGAGATCGCCCTGACGCTGGTGACGATCGGACTGGATCTGTCGAAGATGAACGCCGTCGGTGACCTGCAGGGTGGTATCGAAGAAGCCGAGCGGCTGCTCGGCTACGAAGTCACGCGTACCGGCGAGCTGACCGGGTGAGCGCAACGAGCACGGGCGCCGTATGCCAGTACCCATTCTGAAACAGGGATCGATTCTTATCGCTTCGGTGCAGGCCGCACTCACCGACTCGGACGCCGAACGGCTGCGCTACGACCTGATGGAGCGGGTCAGCCAATTCCGCGCGCAGGGCATCATCGTGGATGTCACTGCCATCGACGTGATGGATTCGTTCGCGGCCCGGTCGCTGCGCACGATCGCACACATGACACGGCTGCGCGGCGCCGACACCGTGATCGTGGGGCTGCAGCCGGAAGTGGCCTTTGCGATGGTTCAACTGGGTCTCGCGTTCGACGACATGAACACCGCGTTGGATCTTGAGGAGGGCCTTGCGCTCCTGAATCGCCAACGGGGAGTGGGGAAACCGATGATCGGGCGCGACGGTGGCGGCTGACGTTGTCGTCGACATCAATAATTCCGACGACATCGTCGAAGCCCGCAAGGCCGGACATCAGCTCGCACTCGACCTCGGGTTTTCGCTGACCGACGTAACGATGATCTCCACGGCCATCTCCGAGATCGCCAGAAACATCACCAGCTACGCGGGCCGCGGCACGGTACGGGTCATGGTCGCGGACCGCGAGAACCGTCAGGCGCTGGTCGTCCGCGCCGAGGACGACGGTCCGGGCATCGCCGACATCGAGCGCGCGATGGAGGACGGGTACTCCACCGGTCGCGGGCTGGGTATGGGCCTGCCCGGGGCACGCCGTTTGATGGACCGGCTGATCGTGGAATCCGCACTCGGCAAGGGAACGGTCATCGAGATGTGGAAATGGGTACCGGGGCGTGCGTGAAAACGGTCGACTAGGGCCGATCGAGTGGGCGAACGCGGGGCGCCCACTGCCCGGCGAGAACACCAGCGGCGATCGAAAGATCGCGGTCGCGCTGGACGACGCCGCCGTGTTCGGGGTGATCGACGGCCTCGGTCACGGTCCTGCCGCCGCGAGCGCCGCGATGCGGGCCGTCGATGCGGTCCAGCGGGCCTCCGGCGAACGGCTCGAAGTCTTGATCCAGCTGTGCCACCGAGTGTTGGCCGGGACCAGAGGCGTCGCGATGACCTTGGCGCGGGTGGATTTCGAGGCCAGAACACTCACCTGGACCGGGGTGGGAAACGTCAGAGCCAACCTCGTGTCCAAGGACGCGACCGGTGTCCGCATCCGATCCAGTGCGCGACTCGCCGCCGGCATCGTCGGCTATCGCATCCCGGAAATCAGGCCTGCTCAGGTGGTTTCACTGCGGGTCGGCGACCTGATCGTGCTAGCCAGCGACGGCATCGCGGAGGATCATCTAGACCATATCGATTTCGCCGCTTCGGCCACGGTGATCGCCGACCACATTCTGACCAAACACGCGAAGGAAACCGACGACGCCATGGTGCTCACAGCGCGTCACCGCGGGGCCTCGACATGACCGACACAGACGACTTTCACGCCCAATATCTCGCCGCGCTGCGGACCTATCTGGAGGCGCGCGACGACAACATCCTGGCCGTCGGCCACGAGCTCGGCCGCCGCGCATTGCAGGAACAAATCAGCATGCTCGACATCATCGAGCAACACGTCCACATGGTCCTCAAGCTCTCCAAGGACATTCGGATCGACGCACCGGTCGCACTGGAATTCCTGCTGCAGACGCTGGCCCCGCTCGACGTCGCGACCCGGGGGTTCCTCGACGGCACCAAGCGCTACGCCGAGCAGCGCGCTCGCGCCGACGATCTCGCCGACCGGGACAAATTCCGTACCGCCCTGGTGAATTCGTTGCAGGAGGGCTTCTTCGTCGCCGACCATGAAGGCTCGATCATCGAGATGAACAACGCGTTCATCGAGATCCTCGGCTATCCCGCCGAGGGCTTGCCCTACCGGTGGCCGCACCCGTGGCTGGTCGACAAGAAGACCGCGCGAGAACACCAATCCCGAGTCCGCAGTGAGGGCGGCACCCAGTACGAAACACCGATTCGGCATCGCGACGGCCACCTTGCCTGGGTGATGGTGAGCATCAATGCCGTCAGAGAATCCGACGCCACCCAAGCCGTCTACGTGGGCACGATTCGCGATGTCACCGCGGAACGGGCATTCGCGGCTCGCGAGAGTGCTGTCTTACGTCTGGCCACCGCCGTCGCGGTCGCCAAAAGTGTTGCCGAGCTGCTGGCGATCACCCTCGACGAATGCCGCACGGCGATCGGCGTACAGCGGGTAATCGCCGTGACCTGGCCGGGCGGCGACGGCGAACCGACCGTTCAGGTGGCGGGTGAACCCGCCGTGACAACCTGGCGCGGACTGGATCCCTGGCTGCGTGACACCTTTCAGGATGCCCGCCAGCAGCTGCCGCTGACGGCCAAAACCGTTGAGCGGCCGAACAAACCCGGCAAGGCGCAGGGGTTGGTCGCGGTGCTCTCGGGCACCGGAGACCTTGCCCTGTGGTTGGAACTCGGTGCGCCGCGCTGGCTCAGCGCGGAGGATCGGCTGCTGGTCACGGTGCTCATCGGTCACCTCAGTTTGGCCATGCAGCATGTGCGCCAGTTCGAAAGTGCGCGCGAGACATCGCTGACATTGCAGCGCGCGATGCTGCCGCCGATCGAGCCGCCGCCGGGGTTCGCGATGCGCTACGAACCCGCCGTCCCGCCGTTGGAGATCGGCGGCGACTGGTACGACGTACTGCGGATCGGTGATCACCGCATCGGCATCGTCGTCGGCGACTGTGTGGGGCGGGGCCTGCCTGCCGCGGCGATCATGGGTCAGTTGCGCAGCTCGGCGCGCGCGCTGCTGATCAACGGCACCCGGCCCGCACTGTTGCTCGAGCAACTCGACCTGGCGGCGTCGCTCATCCCGAATGCTTACTGCACCACCGTTTTTCTGGCGATCCTGGACACCGAATCCGGAATCTTGGAGTACAGCAATGCCGGTCATATGCCCGCGGTACTCGCCGGTCCGTCGGGCACCACCGTGCTCAGCGATGCGCGGTCGGTGCCACTCGCGGTCCTGCGCGACGTGCCCCGCCCGCAAGTCTCCCGCCGGCTGCCGTCCGGCTCCACACTGATGGTGTTCACCGACGGATTGGTCGAACGCAAACACGAGTCGCTCGACGACGGAATATCCCGGGCCGCAGATGTTTTGGTAGAGACGAGGACGTTGCCACTGGACGCTGTCGCGGATGTGGTACTTCGTGAGCTGGCCCCGACGGCGGGATACGACGATGACGTGGCCATGGTGATCTACCGGCACCAGCAGGTGCCGTTGCGGGTCGAAACACATGCAGTCGCAGACGAATTGGCCAGCATTCGGCATCGGCTGGCCGACTGGCTGCGGGCCGCGGACGTCCCGGGCGAACTCATCGACGACATCGTGCTGGTCGTCAACGAAGGGTGCACCAACTGCGTCGAACACGCCTATCGTGGGCACGGCCTCGGGACAACCCTGCTCGAGGTCAAAACCGTTGACGGCGAAGTCCGCGCGCGCATCACCGACCGCGGCTCCTGGAAACCGCCGGCCATCAACCCGGGCAACAGCGGACGTGGCCTGATCCTGATGCGCGCGATCAGCGACGCGATGGAAATCGACAGCAGCCCAACCGGAACCGTCGTGGACATCACCTTCCGGCTACCGGCCGCACCCGCAGGCGCCGATGACTGGTCCGGTGGCCGCTAGAAAGCGCCGAGCCGATGCGGCTGAAACCGTTTGCGGTGCGCCCCTTCGTGGTATCTACAACGACGTGACTCGAGCGTCGATCAGCGTTGAACCCGCCCTGCCGGCAGCACATGGACCGTTGTCGACGGCGGTGCGTCGCGCGTTGGCGGGGCCGCCTTCCGGGGACCACCTGGCGCGTGTCGGCGCATCCGTGGGCGATTCGGACCCCTACGGCCTCGACCTGCAACTGGCTCTGTGCATGTGCTACGAGCTGCACTACCGGGGCTTTGCGGGCGTGGATCCCACCTGGGAGTGGAACCCCGACCTGCTGCGGCTGCGCGCCGAACTCGAGCGTGCCTTTTTGGCGGGTGTGCGCCGCGATGTCGGCCGAATCGAGCCGAACCGCACCGCGGCCGCGGAGATGGACGCGATTTCTGTCGAACCCATCGATGGCACCGGGCCGTCGTACTACCTGCGCGATACCGGAACCTGGGAGCAGATGCGCGAATACTTCGTGCATCGATCGATGTACCACCTCAAGGAGGGCGACCCGCATGCCTGGGCCATCCCCCGGCTGACCGGCGGCGCCAAAGCGGCCTTCGTGGCGGTCGAGTTCGACGAGTACGGCGCCGGGCAGGGGCACCGACTACACCAACAGCTGTTCGCGGATCTGTTGACGGCAGCCGATCTGGACTCGACCTATCTGGGCTACCTCGACGAGGTGCCCGCCGAAGCGCTGGCGGTGGTCAACCTGATGTCGCTGTTCGGGCTGCACCGCCGGCTGCGTGGTGCGGCCATCGGGCACTTCACCGCCACGGAAATCACGTCATCGCCGGGCTCCCGGCGCATGGCGCAGGCGCTCGAGCGGATGGGCGCGCCCGCGGCGTGCGTCGAGTTCTACCGCGAACACGTCGAGGCCGACGCGGTCCACGAACAGGTGGTACGCCTCGACGTGGTCGGCGATCTGGTTGCCCGCGAACCGGAACTGAACCGCGACATCATTTTTGGGATGCGCGCCCTCACGGTTGTCGAGGATCGCCTGGCGGACCACATCATGACGGCCTGGAAGCAGGGCCGGACGTCGTTGCGGCGTCCGCTCAATTAGCCTCAATTAGGCGCTGGGCCAACGCCTTCGACGCGCCGGCAGCGCCGGTGACTGGTGTCGCACAGCGGGTATTCTCTGCTCCGGCCGCAGGTGCAGATGGCAACCATGAACCGGTCGGATTCCACCACCCGGCCGTCGTCGACCTCGATACGCACCGGGCCGGGTACCAGAACGGGGCCCTTGGGTACCACGCGCACCCGGGTTCGGGTCATCGCTTGTCCGCCCGGATCACCACCAGCTCCTCTACCCGGCAGCCGGGCTGCACCAGGCCGATCTCCTCCAGCCAGCTCGCCCGTTGGGTAAGCACCGGGCCGAATGGGATTCGTTCGGAGGCAACGATTTCGGCGTCCAACCCGGTGGATCGCAGGTAGTCCAGCGAACGATAGATACCGGCCAAGGCCGACTGCGCCAGCAGCATGGACCCGCCGTTGCACAACAGGTTTGACGCCGATGCGCAAAGCGGGTCCAGCACCCGCCGGCCGTCGGTGCCGGCATTCCACGCCCATGACGGGCCCACACCCGGCGATACCATGTCGATGTTGTCCTGCGGCGGGGTCGGCACGTAGGGCGGGTTGGCCACCACCACCTCGAACGGCGCGCAGCTCAGGGCGCCGATCCACGAGCCTTCCCGAACGTCGATGTCGACTCCCGCTACGATCGCGTTGCCCTGGGTGGAGTTCACCGCGTGCGGGCAAATATCGAATGCCGTCACACTGGCACAACCCATTTCGGCCGCGGCAATCGCCGCGAACCCGCTTCCGGTACACAGATCCAGGACCCGACGACCTGGGATCAATCCGCTGTATTGCATTGCGCGGACCAGTAATCGGGAATCCTCTTGAGGCTGGTACACAGTTGGCTCAGCTAAAACGTCGGCGGTAACGGGGTACGTGCTCGTCAACGGCGGGCCTTTCGGGTGGTCACCGTGGCGATCACGGCGTTTGTGGATAATGCCCACAAACTATTGCGTTGAAACGCCAACGTCACCCGGCGAAGGCTTAACTCGTTGTTGCGTGCGCGAATTGCTTGATGATCGTCGAGCAGAACGCCGGCAGGTCCGACGGCGAACGACTGGTGATCAAGTTACCGTCGACGACGACTTCCTCGTCGACGACGTTCGCGCCGGCATTGCGCAGGTCGGTTCGGATGCTCGGATAGGAGGTGAGTGTCCGCCCGGCCGCGACCCCGGCCTCGACCAGCGTCCACGGTCCGTGGCAGATCGCCGCGACCGGCTTTCCCGATCCGACGAAGTCGCGAACGAACGCGACCGCCGTCGCGTCGTTCCGGAGTTTGTCGGGGTTCACCGTGCCGCCCGGCAGTACCAGTCCGTCGAACTCCTCCACCGAGGCGTCCGACACCGCACGGTCGACGCTGAATCGTCCGGCGGGTTCGAGGTCGTGTTCGCGCGCCTGGATTTCGCCGGCCTTCAACGAGAGGACTTCGACGCGGGCGCCCGCTTGCTTGAGCACCACGCGCGGCTGCTCGAGTTCTACCTTTTCCACGCCGTCAGCCGCCAGGATGGCGATTGTCTTGCCTTGCAGTTCGTTTGCCATCGTGTTCTCCTTCACGATCTGGGCGGCTCCCTTGCGTGATGTCGCCCGAATACCCTTGCCGGAACTCATCAAACGCGTGTCTAAGACGATGCCGCCCGCAGTGCGGTCAGCAATGGTTCGGCCGCTTCTTTGAGGAACAGATCCTGTGTCTGCCCGCCGATCTGGATCAGCGCGATATCGGTGAAGCCGGCTTCCCAGTAGGGCCGCACGGCGTCCACGATCGCGTCCAGGTCCGGCCCGCACGGGATGGCATCGGCGACGTCTTCGGGACGCACGAATTGGGTGGCGCCGGCGAAACCGGCCGGCGTCGGCAGGTCGGCGTTGACCGCCCAGCCACCGCCGAACCACCGGAACTGGTCGTGCGCGCGTTCGATCGCGGCGTCCCGGTCGGGGTCCCAGCACACCGGTATCTGTCCGACCACTCGCCCGCCTCCGGCTCCGTAGGCGGCCTGCCGGGCGGCGTGCCAGGAGTCCACCAGGTCCTTGTCGGGCTGCACCGCGATCAGATGGTCGGCGAGTTTGGCGAATTTCTCGACACTCTTTGGGCCGCTGATGGCCACACCCAGGCCGACCGGTACGTCGGGAACATCCCATAATCGCGCGGAGGCCACCTCGAAGTAGTCGCCGCGCCAGTTCACCAGTCGGCCGCCGAACAACTCGCGAATGATTTTGATGGCTTCGCGCAGCATGTCCTGGCGGCGTTCGACGGTGGGCCAGCCCTTGCCGACGACGTGTTCGTTGAGGTTCTCTCCGCTGCCCAATCCGAGCGTAAACCGCCCGTCGGCGAGAATCTGCACGGTCGCGGCCTGCTGGGCGACGATCGCCGGGTGATACCGCATCGTCGGGCAGGTCACATAGGTGTAGAGGTCGACCCGCTCGGTCGCGTGCGCCACCGCACCCAGCACCGCCCAGGCGTTGGGCGCGTGCCCTTGCGACATCAGCCACGGGTTGAAGTGGTCGCTGCAGACCTCGAAGTCGAACCCGCACTGTTCAGCCGAAACTCCATACTCGACAAGCTCTTTGGGACCGTTCTGCTCGGTCATCAAGGTGTAGCCGAACTTGGTCATGCCAGACCGGGTACCCCCGGCCCGAGGACGCAAACGACGGCTAAAGCCGGTCTTTGACCGCCGCCGACAGTCGGGAGCCGTCGGCCTTTCCGGCCGCGATCGCGGTCGCCGCCTTCATGACCTGCCCCATCTGTTTCATGCTGGGGCGCTCGCCGATCGCCTCAGCAACCTGGGCGATGGCGGTGTCGACCACGTCGGCTAACTCGGCCTCGGTGAGCGGGGTGGGCAGATACTCGTCGATGATCCGCGCCTCGGCGTGCTCGTTGGCGGCAAGCTCACCACGGCCGTTCTGGGTGTAGATCTCCGCGGCCTCACCACGCTTGCGCGACTCCCGGGCGAATACCTTCAGGATTTCGTCATCGGAGAGTTCCCTGGCTTCCTTGCCGGAGACTTCCTCGGTTTGGATAGCGGCCAGCAACATGCGCAGGGTCGCGGTCCGCAACTTATCCTGGGTCTTCATCGCCCCGGTGAGGTCCGCCCGCAGCCGGGCTTTGAGTTCCGCCATGCTCAAAGACGCTACGCCCCGGACGGCGCGGAGACTGTGCAGGCCAGCGGGGACGGGACCCGAAACTGGACGAGATTGAGAAAAGCCCCGACCGTCGACAGGATGGAGCCCATGACGTACGACGACGGCTGCTGGACCCGGTGAGCGCGCAACCGCCTGGCTATCCGGTTGGCCCTCCACAGGGCGGGCCCCCGCCCGACGCCTATCCGCCGGCCTATGGCCCGCCGCCCGCCTACGCCGGTCCACCGCCCGGATATGGCCCCCCGCCTGGGTACGGCCCCCCGCCTGGGTACGGCCCGGCGCCCGGGTACGGCCCGCCACCCGGGTACGGCCCGGCGCCCGGGTACGGACCGCCACCCGGGTACGGACCGGCGCCCGGGTACGGACCGCCACCCGGGTACGGACCGCCACCCGGGTTCGGCGTGCCACCCGGCTACGGCCCAGCAGCCGGCCCGCGGTACGGGCCGCCCCAGCTGGCCCCGGGCGCGAGCAAACCAGGAATCATCCCGCTGCGGCCGTTGAGCCTCAGCGACATCTTCAACGGCGCGGTCGGCTATATCCGCACCAACCCGAAGGCCACGCTGGGGGTGACCGCGATAGTCGTCGTGGTCATGCAGATCGTTTCGTTGATCGCCACCGTCGGGCCGATCGCGGCGCTCGGCGGGCTCACCAGCGATCGATCCTCGGAAGTCATGAACTGGGGAGTGGTCGGCGCGTGGTTCGGATCGGTGGGTGTCGGCGCGCTGGTCACCTGGCTGGGCAGCATGCTGCTGTCCGGAATGCTCACCGTGATCGTCGGACGGGCGGTGTTCGGATCCCCGATCACGATCGGCGAAACCTGGGCCAAGATCCGCGGGCGGCTGCTGCCGTTGCTCGGGCTGGCACTGCTGGAAGCCGCCGTCGTGGCCGTGCTGTTCGGGCTGGCCGCGGTCGTCATCGCGCTGATCGCGGCCATCGGCAACGGGGCCGCGGCGGTGCTGATTGGTGTCCCGCTCTTCTTCGCTTTGAGCGCGTTGCTGGTGTACCTGTACATGGTCGTGCTGTTTGCACCCGTGCTGATCGTGCTGGAGCGACTGCCGGTCTTCGACGCGATCACCAGATCCTTTGCGCTGCTTCGTAATGGCTTCTGGCGGGTGCTGGGCATCCGGGTGCTGACGTTCATCGTCGCGGGTGTGGTCTCCGGCGCGATCAGCGCACCGTTCAGCATCGTCGGCCAGGTGATGCTGGCCGGCATGCCGTCCACCGGAATGCTGCTAGTAGGCACGGTGATCACGTCCGTCGGATCCGCGATCGGCCAGATCATCACGGCACCGTTCAACGCGGGCGTCATCGTGCTGCTCTACACCGACCGCCGAATCCGTGCCGAGGCATTCGATCTGGTGCTGCAATCCGGTGCGGCGAGCGGACCGTACGCGGCCGCCTCGACCGACAACCTTTGGCTGACCCGGCCATTGGCGGGCTGAGCGGGGACGACAGTGCCTTCCATCGACATCGACCGCGATGCCGCGCATCAGGCCGCAACCGACGAGCTCAGCAAGCCGATCTATACCAAGGCCTCCGCGACACAACAGCTGCTCGATTGGGTCAACGAGCTGCTGTACCGGCTGCTGCAGCAGACCGCGTCGCTACCGGGTGGCTGGTTGACCACGGCGGTGCTGCTCACCCTGCTGGTCGTCGCCGTGATCGTCGCCATCCACATCGCGCGGCGAACCATGCGCAGCAGGCGCAGTGGCGACTATCAATTGTTCGAAGCCGCCCAGCTCACCGCGGCCCAACACCGTGAGACCGCCCAACGCTATGCAGCTGAAGGGAATTGGACCGCGGCGATTCGGCACCGGCTGCGCGCCATCGCCCGCCAGCTCGAAGAGACCGGTGTGCTGAACCCGGCGCCCGGCCGCACCGCCAACGAGCTGGCCCGAGACGCCGGCGAGGTGTTGCCCCATCTGAGCGACGAATTGTCCAAGGCGGCAACGGCGTTCAACGATGTCACCTATGGCGAGGTACCCGGGACCCAGTCCGCCTATCAGATGATCGCCGACCTGGACGATCATTTGCGGATGCGGGCACCGGCCGGGGCCTCGGTGCCCGGGCACTCCACCCCGGTCGAATCATGGGCGCAGGTGCGGTGATGGCCACCACCGCATCCCAGCGCGCCGTCGCGACCACCGGAAGATGGCGATCGTGGCGCGCGATAGTGCTCACCCTGGTCGCGCTCGCGCTCGTCGCCTGGGTCGGCGCCTACCTGACCGCGCCGCGACCCGGCGCCCGCATGGACGCGGAGTCCACCGGAACCGACGGCGCTCACGCGCTGGTGACCCTGCTGCGCGACGGCGGGGTCGACGTTGTCGTGGCCGACAGTCTCGCCGACGTCGAACATGCGGCTCGCCCCGACACGCTGATCATGGTGGCGCAGAGCCAGTATCTGTCCGAGGACATGCTGGAGCGGCTGGACCAGGCGCCCGGCGATTTCCTGCTGATCGAACCGACCGCGCGCACCCGCGAGGCACTGCTGCCCGGCGTTCGCATCTCCGGCGCCAGTCCTTTTGACAGCGAACCGAATTGCACGCTGCGCGAAGCCACTCGAGCCGGATCGGTTCGATTCGGCCCGAGCGACACCTTCGACGTCAAAGACAGCCGGGTGATCACCCGCTGCTACGACGGGGTGCTGATCCGCTTCCGCGACCACGGGCGCACCATCACCGCGGTCGGCAGCAGTGACTTCATGACCAACGGCTCCCTGGCGCAGGCGGGCAATGCCGCGCTCGCGATGAATCTCGCGGGCGCCCGGCCCCGCCTGATCTGGTACGCGCCGCATCATGTCGAGGGTGAAAACACCACCGCCACATCGATTTTCGATCTGATTCCCGACAACGTGAACTGGATCGTCTGGCAACTGTGCATCGTGGTGCTGCTGGTTGCCCTGTGGAAGGCTCGCCGGCCCGGTCCGCTGGTGGCCGAGGATTTGCCCGTCGTGGTGCGCGCCTCGGAGACCGTCGAGGGCCGCGGCCGGCTGTACCGATCCCGCCGGGCACGCGATCGCGCCGCGGCCGCGCTGCGCACCGCGACACTGCAGCGGCTGCTGCCCCGGCTCGGCTTGGGCACCGGCGCGCAGCCGCAAGCGGTGGTGATGTCCGTGGCCCAACGCACGGGGGTCGACGCGGGATTCGTTTCCTACCACCTGTTCGGCCCACCGCCGGGAACCGACAACGACTTGCTCCAACTCGCTCGTGCGCTCGACGAAATCGAAAGGCAGGTCACCAACTCGTGACACAGTCTCCCACCACACAGCCCGCGCAAGCCGACTCCGCGCGAGATGCGCTGCTGGCGTTGCGCGGTGAACTCGCCAAAGCCGTCGTCGGACAGGAGGGGGTGATCAGCGGCCTGGTGATCGCGCTGTTGTGTCGCGGGCACGTGCTACTGGAAGGTGTTCCGGGAGTAGCGAAGACGCTGCTCGTCCGGGCATTGTCCGCGGCTTTGCAACTGGAATTCAAGCGGGTGCAGTTCACGCCGGACCTGATGCCCGGCGACGTCACCGGATCATTGGTGTACGACGCGCGCACCGCCGCGTTCGCGTTTCGGCCCGGCCCGGTATTCACCAATCTCCTACTGGCAGACGAGATCAACCGCACCCCACCCAAAACGCAGGCCGCGCTGCTCGAAGCCATGGAGGAGCGGCAGGTCAGCGTGGACGGCGAAACCCGGCCACTGCCGGATCCGTTCATCGTCGCCGCCACCCAGAACCCGATCGAATACGAGGGCACCTACCAGCTTCCCGAGGCCCAGCTCGACCGCTTCCTGCTCAAACTGAATGTGACGCTGCCGTCGCGCGATGCCGAGATCGCCATCCTCGGGCGGCACGCGCACGGCTTCGACCCCCGCGATCTCTCGGAGATCAAACCGGTGGCCGGACCCGCCGAGCTGGCGGCCGGTCGCCAAGCGGTGCAACAGGTTCTGATCGGCGACGAGGTACTGGGCTACATCGTCGACATCGTCGGTGCCACTCGTTCCTCCCCCGCTTTGCAGCTGGGCGTGTCCCCACGTGGCGCGACGGCCCTGCTGGGCACCGCGCGCTCGTGGGCGTGGCTGTCCGGTCGCAACTACGTCACTCCCGATGACGTGAAGGCGATGGCCCGCCCGACGCTGCGGCACCGGGTGATGCTCCGTCCGGAGGCCGAGCTCGAGGGCGCGACGCCCGACGGAGTGCTCGACGGCATCTTGGCGACGGTTCCGGTGCCGCGCTAGTGATCCTGACCGGGCGCGCCGGCCTGGTGGCGCTGATCTGCATCATTCCGATAGCGCTTTCTCCGTGGCCGGCAAGGGTTTTCGAGGCGCTGCTGGCGGCGCTGGCGTTAGTGGTGGTCATCGATATCGCGCTGGCGGCCAGTACCCGCAGACTGCGTTATGTCCGTTCGCCGGACAGCTCGGTGCGGCTCGGCCAACGGGTGGACATGCACCTGGCGATTCACAACGACGGCTCCCGCCGCTTCCGCGGCCAGATCCGCGATGCGTGGCCGCCGAGCGCACGCGCCGAACCGCGCATTCACGCCGTCAAGATCGACGCCGGGCAACAGCAGCATGTCCGGACTCACCTGCGACCGGTCCGTCGTGGCGACCAGCGTGCGGCGGTGGTCACCGCGCGATCGATCGGGCCGCTGGGGTTGGCGGGGCGGCAGAGTTCGCAGCCGGTGCCCGGCGAGGTCCGGGTGCTGCCGCCGTTCCTGTCGCGCAAGCATCTGCCGTCACGGTTGGCCAAGTTGCGCGAGATCGACGGGCTGCTGCCGACGCTGATACGCGGCCAGGGAACTGAATTCGACTCGCTGCGTGAGTATGTCGTCGGCGACGACGTGCGTTCGATCGACTGGCGGGCGTCGGCGCGGCGCGCCGACGTCATGGTCCGCACCTGGCGGCCCGAGCGCGACCGGCGGGTGGTGATCGTGCTCGACACCGGGCGCATGGCGGCGGGCCGCGTCGGCGTCGACCCGACCTCGGCAGACCCGGCGGGCTGGCCGCGGTTGGACTGGTCGATGGATGCCGCACTACTGCTGGCCGCGCTCGCGTCGCGGGCCGGCGACCACGTCGACTTCCTCGCCCACGACCGGGTGAGCCGGGCCGGCGTGTTCGGCGCGTCGCGCACCGAACTGCTCGCTCAGTTGGTGGACGCGATGGCCCCGCTGCAACCGACACTTGTCGAGTCCGATTGGCGCGCAATGGTTGCCGCGATCGCGCGGCGAACCCGCCGGCGATCCCTGGTGGTGCTGCTGACCGACCTCAACGCCACCGCGCTCGACGAGGGTCTGCTGCCGGTGCTACCGCAGCTGTCGTCCAAACACCATTTGTTGGTCGCGGCGGTCGCCGACCCGCGCGTCGACCAAATGGCGGCCGGGCGTGCGGATGCGGCGGCGGTGTACGACGCCGCGGCGGCGGAGCGATCCCGCAACGACCGCCGCGCGATCGCGACGCGACTGCGTCAAAGCGGGGTGGAAGTCGTCGACGCCGCACCCGACGATTTGGCGCCCGCGCTGGCCGACCGGTATCTGGCGATGAAAGCGACTGGGCGGCTGTAGTTCCCGGTCAACGAGTGGGAATCACGTCCGGCGCGTCGTCGATATCGCCGGTCTCCCCGGCTTTTACGGCCCGACGCCCGAAGTAGATGACATACGTCAGGAAGGCCGCCTCGGCGAGGATCCCGATAGCGACGCGGACAAACGTCGGCAGCGGCGATGGTGTCACCATCGCTTCGATCACCCCCGACACCAGCAGCACACCTACCAGCCCCACCGCCACTGAGACGACGGCCCGGCCCTGTTCGGCGAGCACCTGTCCGCGGGGGCGATCGCCGGGCGATATCACCGACCACCCCAGCCGCATCCCCGCCGCCCCGGACAGGAAGACCGCGGTCAGCTCCAGCAGCCCGTGGGGAAGCAGCAAACCCAGCAGGATGCCGCCCTTGCCGGCCTGGAACATCAGCCCCGCGATCAAACCCAGGTTGGCGGCGTTTTGGAACAACACGTACGGAATCGGCAGCCCCAGCAACACCGCAAACGCGATGCACTGGGCCGAGACCCAGGAGTTGTTCACCCAGACGTGCAGGGCGAACGCCAGGGCCGGGTGTTCGCTGTAATAGGACGCGATGTCGTGGTTGACCAACTGGTCGATGTCGCTGGGGGTTCCGATCGCGGCCTGCACCTCGGGGTTGTTGGCCACCCAGGCCGCGATGACCACCGCGACACCCAGGAAGGCCGCCGCGGTGCCCAACCACCACCGCCAGGCACGGTAGGCCGTCACCGGGAAGGACACCGTCCAGAACCGGGTGAATGTGCTGGTCAATGGCGCATGTGCACCGGTAACCGCGGAACGGGCCCGGGCGATCAAACTCGACAGCCGACCGATCATCAGCGAATCCGATGACGCCGACCGCAGCATCGACAGATGGGTGGAGACCCGTTGGTACAGCTCGACGAGTTCGTCGACTTCCGCGCCCGTCAGCGACCTGCGCTTCTTGATCAGCTGGTCAAGCCGGTCCCAGGTCGGGCGATGGGTCAGCACGAATGCGTCGACGTCCACGTGCGCAGCCTAATGGCAATTTCGGGGTCACCGGCTACGGCCGGTCACGCGCCCAGCGAACCTGTACCGTTCGGTGTTATGTCGGAGGTGGTGACCGGGGACGCCGTGGTGCTGGACGTGCAGATCGCCCAGCTGCCGGTGCGAGCCCTGAGCGCGCTGATCGACATCACGGTGATCTTCCTCTTGTACATCGTCGGGCTGATGCTGTGGGCGGCGACGCTGACGCAGTTCGACGGCGCGCTGAGCGGGGCGATCCTGATCATCTTCACGGTCCTGGTGATGGTCGGCTATCCGATGGCGTTCGAAACGGCGACCCGCGGACGGTCAGTCGGCAAGATCATCATGGGCCTGCGGGTGGTGTCCGACGACGGCGGACCAGAACGCTTCCGGCAGGCCCTTTTTCGCGCGCTGGCCTCGGTGGTGGAGATCTGGATGCTCGCCGGGAGCCCGGCCGTGATCTGCAGCATTTTCTCGTCGAAGGCCAAGCGTGTCGGCGACATCTTCGCGGGCACCGTCGTCGTCAGTGAACGCGGGCCGCGGTTGGGGCCGCCGCCCGCGATGCCTCCGTCGCTGGCGTGGTGGGCGGCCTCCCTGCAATTGTCTAACCTCGATGCCGGCCAGGCCGAGGTCGCACGCCAATTCCTTTCCCGGGCATACCAACTCGACCCTCAGTTGCGCATGCAGATGTCGTACCGCATCGCCGGCGATGTGGTGTCCCGGATCGCGCCGCCGCCTCCGCCGGGCACCCCACCCGAGCTGGTCCTTGCCGCCGTCCTGGCCGAACGCCACCGCCGCGAGCTGGCGCGCCTGCGCCCCGCGATGCCACCGGGCCCACCGCCCGGCCCCTGGGCCGCCGGACCCTGGCCGCCCGCACCGCAGTTTCACGCACCCGGGCCCGTCGCACCGCCGGCGCCCATGCCCCAACCGGCGCCGGGACAGCAAACGGGCGGCTTCTCGCCACCGGGCTAGTCAGCTCGCGACAGTGGCGGCCATCAGCGCGACGTCGGCGACCAACAAAGCCCAGCCGAGCAGCGGCACGGCGACGCCGGCGCGGCGCTTGGCCGTGAAGAACGTGACCAGGATGACGACGAAAGCCACCAGCGGCGCCCCATAAAACGCCGCGCCGAAGTCAATGCCGCCGTCGTCCAGGTTGGGACAGCTGTGGCCGGTACACCCGTCGGTGCTCATCACGGCACCGAGCGCAAACAGCATCACGATCGCGGCTGCAGGCACCGTCGACAGCGCCAAACCCCAGTTCACCCACGCCCACACGGGTGGGTTCTGGCCGCTGTCGTGCCGGCCCGGCTCGGTGCTGTTGGTGTCGCGGTCGAACGTCACGTTGGAGTCCCTTGCGTTCATCACGAAGGTCGTACCCGTCGCCCACCCGGGACAAACGAAACCCTGGCGGGGATCCTTTCGTGCAGGTCAGGCCCGCAAAACCAGCTCCGACGAAATCCACCGTTGCATCGCGATCGTTTCCGATATATCGTGATATTCCGAAAGTGCACGGACGGTGCGCTGCCCCGAGAACATTGAGGACTACAACAATGAGCAACCCATTTACTCCCCCCGAGGGACCATTCACCGGTCACCCCGGCATCGGATTCGGCTTCGGTCCCGGACACGGACGCGAGCAACGGCGCGCACTGCATGGCGCGCGGCGGCAGGTCCGCCGCGAATTTTTCGAAAACCTCCGCGACCAGGCCGGCGACCAGGGCTTCGGCCCCGGCTTCGGTCCAAGCTTCGGTCCAAGCTTCGGCCCCGGCTTCGGGCCGGGCTTCGGCCCCGGGTTCGGCTTCGGCGCGGGCGGGCGACGCGGCGGATGGCGTCGCGGCGGCCACAACCGCGGCAAGCGCGGTGACGTGCGGGCGGCCATCCTGGCACTGCTCGCCGAGCGGCCGATGCACGGTTACGAGATGATCCAGCAGATCGCCGAGCGCAGCCATGGAATCTGGAAACCCAGCCCCGGCTCGGTGTACCCGACGCTGCAGCTACTCGACGACGAGGGCCTGATCACCGCGAGCGAAACCGACGGCAGCAAGAAGCTTTTCGAGCTGACCGAAGAAGGGCGCGCGGCGGCCGAGAAGGTCGAGACCCCACCGTGGGACGAGATCGCCGAGGGCGCGGACCCCGGTCAGATGAACCTGCGGTCGGCCATCGGTCAGCTGTTCGGGGCGGTCGCGCAATCCGCGCACACCGCCACCGCCGAGCAGCAGCAGCGCATCATCGAGATTCTCAACAATGCGCGCCGCGAGGTCTACGGCATCCTCGGCGAGGACTGACCGGCTAGCCAAGAAGTGCCCGTCGGCCCGGCGCCGGCGGGCATTTCGCTACGTGACGTCGACCCAATCCAGCGTGCGCTGGACCGCCTTGCGCCACCCCGCATATCCCTGCGCGCGGGTGTCGTCGTCCCACTTCGGTGTCCACCGCTTGTCTTCCTGCCAGTTGGCCCGCAGGTCGGACGGATCGGCCCAGAACCCGACCGCCAACCCGGCCGCATAGGCCGCACCCAGCGCGGTGGTCTCGGCGACCACCGGCCGCACCACGTCCACGCCGAGCACGTCGGCCTGGATCTGCATACACAACTCGTTGCCGGTGATGCCGCCGTCGACTTTCAGCACCTCAAGGCGCACACCGGAATCCGCTTCCATCGCGTCCACCACGTCGCGGCTCTGGTAGCAGATCGCCTCCAGCGTCGCGCGGGCCAGATGCGCGTTGGTGTTGTACCGCGACAGCCCGACGATCGCGCCGCGCGCGTCGGATCGCCAGTACGGGGCGAACAGCCCGGAAAACGCGGGGACGAAATACACCCCGCCGTTGTCGGGAACCTCGCGGGCCAGCCATTCGCTTTGCGCGGCCCCGCTGATGATGCCCAGCTGATCGCGCAGCCACTGCACCGCCGAGCCGGTGACCGCGATCGAACCCTCCAGCGCGTAGACCGGTTTGGCGTCCCCGAACTGGTAACAGACCGTGGTGAGCAGCCCGTTGTCGGACCGCACGATGTTCTCGCCGGTGTTGAGCAGCAGGAAATTGCCGGTGCCGTAGGTGTTTTTCGCCTCCCCCGCGGACAGACACACCTGCCCGACCATCGCGGCGTGCTGGTCACCCAGAACTCCGGCGATCGGCACCTCGGCGCCGAACGGTCCGTCCGTCGAGGTGACGCCGTAAGGCTGCGTCGGCGACGACGACGCGATCGCCGGCAGCATCGCGCGCGGAATCGAAAACAAGGACAACAGCTCGTCGTCCCAGTCCAGCGTTTCCAGGTTCATCAGCATGGTCCGGCTGGCATTGGTCACGTCGGTGACATGCACCCCGCCCCGCGGACCGCCGGTCAGGTTCCACAACACCCAGGTGTCCGGGGTGCCGAACAGGGCGTCACCGTTTTCGGCCGCCGCGCGCACCCCGTCGACGTTCTCCAGGATCCATTGCAGCTTGCCGCCGGAGAAATAGGTCGCCGGCGGCAGGCCTGCCTTGCGCCGGATCACCTCGCCATGCCCGTCGCGGTCCAGCGCCGACGCGATCCGGTCGGTGCGGGTGTCCTGCCACACGATCGCGTTGTAATACGGCCGGCCCGTCTTCCGGTTCCACACCAGCGTCGTCTCGCGCTGGTTCGTAATACCCAGCGCAGCAATGTCTTTCGTCGAAAACTTCGCGGTGTTCAGCACCGACATCAACACCGACGAGGTCCGTTCCCAGATCTCGATCGGGTTGTGCTCGACCCAGCCGGCCCGGGGCAGGATCTGCTCGTGCTCGAGCTGGTGACGTGCGACCTCGGCGCCGTCGTGATCGAAGATCATGCAGCGGGTGCTGGTGGTGCCTTGATCGATAGCTGCGACGAACTCGGCCACCTGTCTCCTTCGTCGTGAACTGCGACACGTTGCTGCCATCGTCCATGATGGTGCACCGCCCCACCAGATCTGCAGCTAACCGAATCGATTCGGGGCGGCCGGGCGCGGACGCGCCGACGCGATCCGTCGCGCCGCTCTTGCGTTACCGCCGGTAAACCTGTTCCATCGGCGATGTGGGCGAAGAGGTCAAGCGCACCGCGTATGACCGCGCACATCGGCGGGAGTACCGGCGCAAGGTGCAGTTGTGTCTGGACGTCTTCGAGACGATGCTCGCCCAGTCGCGCTTCGACTCCGACCGGCCGCTGACCGGCATGGAGATCGAATGCAACCTCGTCGATGCCGAGTATCAGCCCGCCATGTCGAACCGGCACGTGCTCGATGCGATCGCAGATCCGGCCTACCAGAAGGAATTAGGCGCCTACAACATCGAATTCAACGTCCCTCCCCGGCCGCTGCCCGGCCACACCGGCCTGGACCTGGAGGCGGAGGTGCGGGCCAGCCTCAACGAGGCGCAGACCAGGGCCAGCTCGGAAGGCACCCGCATCGTGATGATCGGCATCCTGCCCACGCTGATGCCCGAGCATCTGTCGCGCGACGGCTGGATGAGTGAGTCGACACGGTACACCGCGCTCAACGACTCGATCTTCAGCGCCCGCGGCGAGGACATCCCGATACACATCTCCGGCCCGGAGCCGCTGAGCTGGGAGGCCGTGACCATCGCTCCCGAATCAGCTTGCACCAGTACGCAATTGCACTTGCAAGTGGCCCCGGCAGACTTCGCCCCCAACTGGAACGCGGCGCAGGTGATGGCCGGCCCGCAGCTGGCGCTGGGAGCCAACTCGCCGTACTTCTTCGGCCATCAGCTGTGGTCGGAGACCCGTATCGAGGTGTTCTCGCAGTCCACCGATACCAGGCCCGAGGAGCTCAAAACCCAGGGGGTGCGGCCCCGGGTGTGGTTTGGCGAACGCTGGATCGACTCGATCCTCGATTTGTTCAAAGAGAACATCCGCTACTTTCCGTCGCTGCTACCCGAGTTGTCCGACGAGGATCCGGCCGCCGAGCTGGCCGCCGGCCGCATTCCACAGCTGTCTGAACTGCGCCTGCACAACGGCACCGTGTACCGATGGAACCGGCCGGTGTACGACCTCTTGGAGGTTGACGGGGTCGGGCGCCCGCACCTGCGGCTCGAGAATCGGGTGTTGCCGGCCGGGCCCACCGTCATCGACATGCTGGCCAATTCCGCGTTCTACTACGGCACCCTGCGCACCCTGTCCGAGGAAGAGAACCCGCTGTGGGCGAGGATGAGTTTCGCTGCGGCGCACCACAATTTCCTCGAAGCGGCCCGCCACGGGATGGACACCGTGCTGCATTGGCCCGATCTGGGTGAGGTGAGCGCGGCCAAGCTGGTGCTCGACACGCTGCTGCCGATCGCCGACGAAGGACTGCGCCGCTGGGGGGTGGACGCCGAGGTGCGCGATCGTTTCCTCGGCGTCATCGAAGACCGGGCCAAGGCCGGCCGCAACGGCGCCAGCTGGCAGGTGGCAACGGTGCGCGCGCTGCAGGACTCCGGCATGACGCGCCGCGTGGCGCTCGCCGAGATGCTGCGCCGGTATTGCGACCACATGCACACCAACGAGCCGGTCCACACCTGGCCCTGCTAGCCGCGGGTAGGTTGGACCCATGACACCCGACGAGGTAATGGACTGGGACAGCGCCTACCGCGAACAGGGAGAGTTCGACGGGCCCCCGCCCTGGAACATCGGTGAGCCACAGCCCGAATTGGCCGCCTTGATCGCGGCCGGGAAATTCCGCAGCGACGTGCTGGACGCCGGTTGCGGATTCGCCGAACTGTCGCTGGCGCTGGCCGCCCAGGGGTATACGGTGCACGGCGCCGATCTGACGCCGACCGCCCTCGCCGCGGCGACCAGGGCGGCCGAGGAACGTGGCTTGAGCACGGCCACCTTCGAGCAGGCCGACATCACTTCGTTCTCCGGCCACGACGGCCGGTTCGCCACCGTGGTCGACAGCACGCTGTTCCACTCGTTGCCGGTCGAGGGCCGCGACGACTACCTGGGTTCGGTGCACCGCGCGGCTGCTCCGGGTGCCGGCTATTTCGTGCTGGTCTTCGCCAAGGGCGCCTTCCCGGCCGAGATGGAACCGAAGCCTAACGAGGTGGACGAGGAGGAATTGCGCGCCGCGGTCGGCAAGTATTGGGAGATCGACGAGATTCGGCCCGCCTACATCCACGCGAATATCCCCGACATGCCCGACGCGCCGTTCCAATTCCCGCCGCACGATCGCGACGAAAAGGGCCGGATGAAGCTTCCCGCCTACCTCCTGACCGCGCACAAGGCCGGCTGAGGAATCCACCGGTTCGTCGAAATCGACGCCGCCGCAGGTCTTCTCGCACTTTTTCGCGCTGGCGTCGATCTCGGCATCGCTAGGTCGCCGTCGCCGTCGCCGCGGTCGCGGCGATCAGTGCTTCGGCGAAGGTCTCCAGATCTTCGGCGGTGGTGTCGGCGTGCGGGGAGATTCGCAGCCGCGGCCCGGTCATCTCGAGCGGCGCCCTTTGCACCCCGGCGTAGGTGGTCAGGATCCGCCGTTCGGCGAGCAGCCATTCTCGCACCGCCTGCGGGTCGGTACCGTCGACCGGTGCCAAAGTGGTGATGGCGCTTGGCTCTTCGGTCTCTTCGACCACCGCCCACCCCGGCACATCGACCAGCATCGTCCGGCTGATGCGGCCGAGCTCGGCCAGCCGCGCGCGCACCGCCTCGGGACCGAACGCCAAATACTCGCCCAGCGCCACCGAAAACCCCACTCGCGCAGCGAGATTGGCTTCACCGAATTCGAGCTGCTGGGCCACCGAGAACGAACCCGACCACTCCGGCGCCGCCAGCCGGGGATGAAGCCGCTCCGTCAGCTCGGGCCGAGCCGCCAGGAAGCCGACACCGCGCGGCCCGGCGATCCACTTGCGCGACGAGGAGTAGGTGACGTCGGCGCCGACCGCGCAGTCGACCTGGCCCAACGCTTGGGCGGCGTCGACGACCAGGGGCAGGCCCAGCTCGCGGCACAGTTTCGCGATCATCGAAATCGGTTGCACGACACCGCTATGGCTGGCGACCGGGGTCAAGTGCACGAAATCGGGCGGTTCGTCCTCCAGGACGAATGCCGCTTCGTCGAGTGCGAGCCGGCCATCCTCGAGGGCCGGCAGCAGCCGACGTTCGAAGCCGTGGGCGGACATCACGGCGAGGTTGGGACCGTATTCGCCCGGCAGGCAGGCCAGTGTCCGCCGCTCGGCGGGCCAGCTGCCCAGCAGCAGATCAAGCGCGTGCAGCGACCCCGTGGTGTAGACGACGTCGGCACCGGCCATGCCGGTCAGCGCGGCAATAGCGGCGCGCCCGGCGTCGAGCGTGGGCGCGGCGGCCTGCGCGGCCACATACCCGCCGACCTCCGCCTCGTGGCGGGCGTATTGCGCGGCGGCGTCGATCGCCGCGTAACTCTGCCGCGAACACGCGGCACTGTCCAAGTGCAAACCGGCTGCGGGTGGGCGGGCCTCCCGCCATCGGTCGGCCAGCGAGCCGCTATCGGTCACTTGACCGCTAACGACAACCCGAAATCGCCTGCGGCGTCGGTCCACCACTGGATGCGACGCAGTCCCGCGCCGGCCAATTCGGCGCTCACCCCGCCGGGGTGGAACTTGCTCGACACCTCGGTCAGCATTTCCTCGCCGGCGGCGAACTCGACGGTCAGGTCGAGGGCACCGACGCGGACCGTCTGCGGAAGGTCGGTCCGCAGCCACATTTCGATGCGTTCCTCGTCTGCGTTCCAACGCGCCACGTGCTCGAAGGCGTCGACGTCGAAATCGGCGTCGAGTTCCCGGTTGATCACCGCGAGCACATTGCGGTTGAACCGGGCCGTCACCCCGGCCGCGTCGTCGTAGGCGCGCAGCAGCCGGCCGGTGTCCTTGACCAGATCGGTGCCCAGCAGCAGGGTGTCGTCGGGCCGCATCACGTCGGCGAGGGACTTGAGGAATTCGGCGCGTGGTCCGGGTGTGAGGTTGCCGATCGTCGACCCGAGAAACACGAACAGCCGACGGCCCCCGCTGGGGATCTCGCCGAGGTGTTCCTCGAAATCGCCGCAGACGGCCTTGATTTCGACACCTGCGTATTCGTGCTGAATGGCAGCCGCGGCGGTCGACAGGATGCTCGCGTCCACGTCGAACGGCACGAATCGGCGCAGCGATCCGCGGTTGTGCAGCGCGTCGAGCAGCAGCCGGGTCTTCTCCGAAGTGCCGCTGCCGAGTTCGACCAGGGTGTCGGCCTGGCTGGCCGAGGCGATTTCGGCGGAGCGGGCGAGCAGGATCTCCGCCTCGGCCCGCGTCGGATAGTACTCCGGCAACCGGGTGATCTGGTCGAACAGCTCACTGCCCACCGAATCGTAAAACCACTTGGGCGGCAAGGTCTTCGGCGTGCTCTGCAGACCGTCGAATGCATCGCGACGCAGAGCGTGGTACGCAGAGTCGGCGGCGAGGTGGTTGGACAACGTCAGTGTCATCAAAATCCTTTCGGCTCGTCCAGCGGGGTCATCGTCACCCCTTGGGCGGTCACTTCGACGAGGTGGTGATCGGGCACGTCCTCCCATCCGGATGCGTCGTCGTAGGGCTCACTGGCCAGCACCACACCGTCGTCGCGGCGCAGGATCGACAAGGTGTCACCCCAAGCGGTGGCCAGCATGCGAGAACCGTTGGCGGCCAGGATGTTCAGTCTGGCGTCGGGGTCGAGCGCCCCGATCTGCGCGATGGTCTCACCCAGTACTTCGAGCCCAAGCGAGAAGACGGTGGCCGCCAACATCGCACTGTCACAAACGGATTCGGCTGTCGCCGTCAAGGGCAGCACGCTGCGATCGACGACACCGTTATGCGACAGCAGCCAGCGGCCGTCGGTGAACGGCGCGGTCGCGCTGACGTCGTGCGGCATACCGACGGTCGCCGAGCGCACCGCGGCGACCACGCAGCCGCTGCGCAGCGCGGGGGCGACCGATTCCAGCGACGTGTCGCCCCACAACGGCGCGGTGCTGCGCCAGCGCCGGGGCACGCCGTCGTCGAAAAACCCGACGCCCCAACCGTCGGCGTTCATCAGGCCGTGCTTCTGGCGGCGCGGCGAATACGACTGCACGCGCAGACCGAAGGGCGGATCCAGTATCAGCGAGGAGACGCTGACGTCGGCGCCAAGCCAGCCGAGGTGACGGCACATCAGGCGGAGTCCCCCACCTCGGGGACATCCCAGGCCAGCCGTACTCCGGAGAAGATCTGACGACGGATCGGGTGGTCCCAGTTGCGGAAACTCGGTCGCAGGATGGCGGATTCGACGGCCCACGAGCCGCCACGCAGAATTCGGTAGTCGCCATCGAAGAACGGCTGCGAGTAGCGGTCGTAGATCATCGGGACGAAACCGGGCCATGGCCGCAGCGGCGAACTGGTCCACTCCCAGACGTCGCCCAGCATCTGCTCGACGCCGTAGGCCGACGCGCCGGCCGGGTAGGCGCCCACGGGGGCCGGGCGCAGTGCGGTGCCACCCAGGTTGGCGAGTTCGGCCGACGGCTCCTGCGCTCCCCACGGGTAGCGGCGCCGGCTCTCGGTGACGGGGTCCCAGGCGCAGGCCTTCTCCCATTCCATTTCGGTGGGCAGCCGCGCACCGGCCCAGGCCGCGTACGCCTCGGCCTCGAAGTAGGTGACGTGCTGCACCGGCTCGTCGGCCGGAATGTCTTCGATATAGCCGAAGCGGGTGCGGGTGCGCCCGTCGGATCCCCAGAACTGTGGCGCGCTCAGGCCCGCGCCGCAGCGGTGCTCCCACCCGCGGTCGGACCACCAGCGCGCCTGGCGGTAACCTCCGTCGGCGATGAACTGTTGCCACTCACCGTTGGTGACCGGGACCCGGCCGATGCGGAACGCCGGTAGGTCGACGACGTGGGCGGGGCGCTCGTTGTCCAACGAGAACGGTTCGCTGGTGGCGTCGACGCCCAGTACGAACGGGCCGCCGGGCACCAGCACCGACGTCCCGGCCACGCCCGCCCGGCCCTCGGGCAAGTTGGCGGGGTCGCGCAGCAGCGCAGCGCCGGTGCGCAGATTCAGCGCCTGCAGCATGGTTTCGTCGTGCTGGTTTTCGTGGCTGACCACCATCGCGTAGACGAAGGCCGCGTCGTCTCCGGCGGGATCGTCGGGCAATGCGTCCAGTGCATCCAGTGCCGCGGAACGCACTGTGCGGCAATAAGATCGGGCTTGATTCGGAGACAGCAGCGGCAGATCGACACGACTGGCGCGGGAGTGTTCGAAGGCGTCGTAGAGCCCTTCGACAGACGGATCCAGCATCCCCGGGCGATTCGGGTCACCCCCGCGCAGCAGCCACAGCTCCTCCTGCTGACCGATGTGCGCGAGGTCCCACACCAGCGGGCTCATCAACGGGTCGTACTGACGACGCAGTTCGTCGTCGTCGAAATCGACCAGCAGCAGCGTGCGCGTGCGCGCCCGCTCCAGATCGTCGGCGAGCCGTTCCCTGCATGACGATCGCAAGCGCGGCGCAGCCGGGCGCAGCGGGTCGGAATCATCGGGGAAAGTCACAAGCCCCCTTGCGCCAGCTGCGACACCGTGGCCGCGATGCCGTGGTCGATTACCTGGTCGGAGAAGTCGTCGCCCGGACATCGACCGCGTTCGACCATGCGGATCAGCCGGTCCATCGCGTCGGTGAGCTCGGGCGGCGCCTTCGCGGCGGCGATGGCCGCACAGGAAGTGGCGGCCTGGTGCAAACGCCGGTCGCTCAAACCGAGCCGGGCCGCGTTGTCCCAGGCGGTGGCGACCGGCTCGACGGCCGCCGCGGCCGCGTCGGCCGCGACCGGGTCGTCGAGCAACGCCGCCAGGGTGAACGCGATAGCGGGCCAGTAGGCATCCGGTGCGCTGTCCAGGTAGCGGATTTCCAACCATTGTCTGGGGCGCACCGGCGGAAACAGCGTGGTCAGGTGATAGTCGAGATCGGCCAGGGTGGGCCGGCGGTCGCAGAGCAGCGCCGAGCCGTCAGCCCAGTCGGCGAAGGAAACGTAGTGGGTGAGCGCTCTGAAGTCGTGGGCCTCGGGATTGTGCACCATCATCACCGGCGCCTTGAGCGCGTAGCGCGCCCAGTCGGTGCCGGGGTCGTCGCCGCTGGCGCCCAGGATGGGTCCGCAGCGCGCCGAGTCCATCTGGCCCCACACCCATTGCCGGGTGGACACCCAGCCGGAGAAGTCGCCGCCCAGCATCGGGGAGTTGGCCGCGATCGCGATCATCGTGGGACCCAGCGCGTGCGCCAGCCGGACCCGGGCCGCCCAGCCGGCCTGCGGCCCGGCGTCCAGGTTCACCTGGACCGAGGCCGTCGACGTCATCATCGCCGCCCCCGCCTCCGCGGAGTTGCTGGCGGCGAAGAACTCTTCCATCGCGCGGTAGCGCGCGCCGGGGTTGACCCGCTTCGGCACCCGCAGCGGGTCGGCGCCCAGGAACACCAGCCCCAGCCCGGCGTTGGCGAAGGCCTTGCGCAGCACGCTTTGGTCGTTGTTCATCGATTCGCTGGCGGCGACGACACCGTCCTCGGGCGGGCCGGACAGTTCGACCGCCCCGCCGGGTTCGACTGTGACGGCACTGCGGCCGGGCAGCGGGGGCAGCTGGTCGATGACCTCGGTGATCTCGTCCCAGCTCGGCCGGCGGTAGGGGTCAACCGGGTCGACGCAGTGCGCCTCCATCTCCAGGCCGACGCGACCCAGCGGGCCGTCGATCAAGCAACCGTCGGCGATGTACTGGGCGGCTTCCTCGGATGTGCTCAACTCGGAGTCGGCGGGGCGGGCGGCATCTAGCTGCGAGGCCGCGGCGGTGACAGCGGCGAGCGTCATATCACGATCCCTCCGGGCCCGACCGCGCACGCCGAGCGCCTTGTTGGGCAGCTATCCGAACGATAGCCGCCTTGTCTTCATCTTCCAGATCGTCCCGACATATTCCCGTTCCCGCAGGTTCTCGCCACACGGCTGGCATGAATACCCAAAGTCACCGACTACTGCCCCAGCGCGTTTTGCATCGCCCCGGCCAGCACATTGACCGCGGGTCCCGCGTTGCCAGACTGACAAACCTTGGCCTGAAGCACCACGTTTTCACGCAGCCGGGTTTGATTGAAGCAGCGGCGATCGGTGCCCGCTTCTTGCTTGGTCCAGTTCGCGTCCGTCCCGGTCGCGGGCGCCCCGGCAAACGACCACACCTGCGTCTGCCCGTTGTCCAAGTGCATCGTCGTGGTCTGACCCGAGCAACCCACCGTGCGGTCCACCAGTCGGTGGAAGGCCCGGTCGGCGGCGTCGTTCGTGGCGAATACGCCGACCGCTTGCTTGGCGAAATGCGTCTGGTCGTTGGCCGACGTCTGCGACGTGGCCCCGTTGAAGGACGCCAGGTCGGGGTCGTTGTACACATCGGGCAGCCCGATGTCCGCCCAGTTGTTGCAATCGGCGAGGTCGACGAAGAAACCCTGGACCGGTGCGGTGAACACGGCTTCCCACCCCATGGGTCCGCCGACGATGTTGCCGACCGACCCTTTGCCGAGGACCGCGTACGACACCACCCCGGGCTCCGATGGATGGGCGGCCGCGCTGGGGACGCCTGAAGCCGCCCCCAGGCCCAGACCGACGCTTACCGCCACAGCGGAGATCCGCATCATGAATCTCGATCATGCCAGGGCGACGGCCCGCAGCGAACGGGGCCGCGCGGGACGGGCCTATGGCCTGCCGCGAACGTCGAGTTGTCGGGCCGGACACGACCAAGACCGCCTAACAACTCGACGTTCGGCGCCAAGCTATTGGGCCCGAACGCCCTCCTCGACCTTCTTGCCGAGATCCGGGTCGACATTGCGCCAGTACTCGAACACCCGCGACAGCACCGGTTCTTTGACGCCCTTGGAGACGTGCCCAATGATGTTGTGGGCCAATCGGTCTCGTGCCGCGTCGTCGAGAACCTCGCGGACCAAGGTGCCCGCCTGGCCCCAGTCGTCGTCATCGGGGCGCAAAGTGTATGCGGCGCGGACCATCTGACCGTCGGCCATCCACCGCACCTCGGCCGCACGCGCCGGGTCGGCCTGCGGACCACCGTAGGAATTGGGTGCGTAAACCGGGTCCGACACATTCGCCATCCGCATCGCGCCGTCCTTGGAGTAGCTGTTGACCTCCACCTTCGGTGTGTTGACGGGGATCTGCCGGTAGTTGGTGCCCAGCCGCGCCCGATGCGCGTCGGAGTAGGAGAAGCCGCGGGCGAGCAACATCTTGTCCGGGCTCAGCCCGGTGCCGGGAACCGTGTTGTTCGGCTCGAAGGCGGCCTGCTCGATCTCGGTGTGGTAGTCGGTGACGTTGCGGTTCAACGTCATCCGGCCGACGTCGATCAGCGGATAGTCGCCGTGCGGCCACACCTTCGTCAGATCGAACGGGTTGAACCGGTAGGTCTTGGCCTCCTCGAACGGCATGATCTGCATCTTGAGCGTCCAGCTCGGGTGGTCGCCCCGCTCGATCGACTCGTAGAGATCGCGCTGGTGGTAGTCGCCGTCCTCGCCGGCCAACCGGTCGGCATCCTCCTGGGTCAGGAAGTCGACACCCTGGTCGGTGATGAAGTGGTACTTCACCCAGAAGATCTCGTCCGCGGCGTTGATCCAGCTGTAGGTGTGGCTGCTATAGCCGTTCATCTGCCGCCAGTTCTTCGGAATTCCGCGATCGCCCATCAGCCAGGTCACCTGATGCGCCGACTCCGGCGACAGGCTCCAGAAGTCCCATTGCATGTTGTGATCGCGAACGTTGCTGGCCTGCAAGCGCTTTTGCGACCGGATGAAGTGCTGGAACTTCAACGGGTCGCGCATGAAGAAGACGGGCGTGTTGTTGCCGACCATGTCGAAGTTGCCCTCGGTGGTATAGAACTTCAGCGCGAATCCGCGTGGGTCCCGCCAGGTGTCTGGGCTGCCGCGTTCCCCGGCCACGGTCGAAAACCTGGCCAGCATTTCGGTTTTGGTGCCGGGCTGGAACACCGCGGCCCTGGTGTACTTGCTGACGTCATTGGTCACCTCGAAATGGCCGAACGCGCCACCGCCCTTGGCGTGCGGTTGGCGTTCCGGGATGCGTTCCCGGTTGAACTGCGCCATCTGCTCGATCAGGTAATGGTCCTGCAGCAATATCGGACCGTCGGGACCGATCGTCAACGACTGGTCGTCGCTGGGCGCAGCAATACCCGCATCGGTCGTGGTGAAGCGCTCCGTCATCTGGCCATCTCCTCGCTAACTGGGCTGAATCCGAGGGCAATGCGACGTGTACCCATCCAGTGTGAACCCGAATCGGTGCCAAGCACTTTCAACGCGTGAAACGGCCCGGCACCCGCGGCGGGGCGCCGGACCGTTTGCAGTCCTGACGTTGGGTGCTAGGGACGCGCGGGAGCACTGGTCGCGGGAGACGGCGCGGCCGGAGCGCTCGGACCGTATCCGGGCGGCGGACCGTACTGGTAGGGCGGCGGCGTTCCGGGCCCGTACTGCCAAGGTCCGGGGCCGCCGGGGCCACCCGGACCACCGGGCTTCCACATCTGGCCGTGGTGATGGCGGCAGTGGTGGTGGTGGTGATATCCGAAGATCATCGCGCCGGAGAAGAAGACGACCGACAGGATGAAGACGATCCCGGCAACGATCACCACCCACGCCGCTGCCGTGTAAACCTTGGGCGGCTTAACCAGGTGGGGTGGCGGCGGAGTCGTGTCGACGTGCGTCGGCTGTATTGCGCGTTCCGGTGTTTCACTCATGCCTTGCATACTGCCCCTGAATGCAACTGCTGCAACAGATTTCGGCGACAAAGTTGCTGTGAATTCATCCGACCGCGATCCAGGTGCTCCTATCGCGGAAACCACTGGTAGCCCGGCGCTCTGGTGAGCGCCGGGCTACTGCGTGTGAAATTAGTGGCCCCCCGGAGTCCTCCTATTACCCCGTGAGCATCTGAACGGTTGAGGTCTCTCGACTACGGTGTGCGAGACGGAGCGACCGACGACGGAACCTGGCTGGGCCCCGGGGCGCCGGGGGTCACGGCCGCGGGTCCACCCGGCTGCTGGTTCGCGCCGGGCCAACCCGGACCGCCCGGGCCACCCGGACCGCCGAACCGGTGGGGGTGCACCATCGCGTGGTGCTTGTGGTGGTGGCCGTGGTGACCGTGGTGCCCGGTCGACCTACCGAGCATGAAGCCGGTGAAGAAGATGACCGCGATGATGAACACGGTCCCGGCGGCGATGGCGACATAGGCCGCCGCTTGGAAGACCCTGGGGGTCCGGTAGGCCACCGGCTCTGCGGGCGCCGGTGCGGTAGCGGTCGAGGACCGCACAGTTGGGGTTTCAGATGTTTCACTCATGAGACAAATGATGCGGGGGTAAACACAAGTTATGGCTATGCGCTACTTATGTAGCAGCTGTGAGCGCAAAACCCCTGGTCGTCAGGCGGAACTGCGTCAGTTAAATACTTGCCGGCTACTGCCAATCATCGCCGCTAATACGCCCCCGCGCGATAGCTGAGTAAATCGCGGCGCCTCGGGCGAGAAGGTCGAGCCAGTCGACATTCGCGGCCATGTCGGTGCGTCGGGACGCACAAACGCGCGTGACCTAATGGCTGCTCGTTCCTGAAAACTTCAGCAGCAGTGCCACTTTCGGCCACACCACTCATTTAGCTGAGATTAAGTGAACTGTCATCAAAAGTTTATCGAGACCTTTTTCAACACGAGTTAATGTGCCGAGCAAATCGCCGCGCTTAACTCAAGAAAAGGGTTGGACATGGACTTTGGTTTGCTGCCGCCGGAAGTCAACTCGGGATTGATGTACACCGGGCCGGGGTCGGGGCCGATGCTGGCGGCCGCGGCAAGCTGGGACGCGGTGGCCGCCGAGCTGGAGGCCGCCGCGGCCGGCTGCTCCTCGGAGATCGCGGGGTTGACCGGCCGGTGGTTGGGCCCGTCCTCGATGCGGATGGCGGGCTCGGGCACCCGCCAGGCGATGTGGCTGCAAACAAGTGCCGCCCAGGCCGCACGGACCGCCGCGCAGGCCTATTCGGCCGCGGCCGCCTTCGAGACGGCCTACGCGATGACCGTGCCCCCGCCGGTGATCGCCGCCAACCGCGCGCAGCTAATGGTGCTGATCGCCACCAACTTCCTGGGGCAGAACACCCCGGCGATCGCGGCCACCGAAGCCCAGTACATGGAAATGTGGGTCCAAGACGCCACCGCCATGTACGGCTACGCCGCCGCCGCCGAAACCGCCAGCACACTGGAACCCTTCGACGAACCCCAACAGAGCACCAACCCCAACGGCCAAACAGACCAAGCCACCGCCGTCGCCCGAGCCGCCGGCGACACCACCACCGCCCGCACCCAATCCGCAATACAGATGGCCACATCCGACGCCGCCCAGCAGCTGGTCAACGCCACCCCGATTGGGCCCGCCGGCACCTACGGCCCGGGCACTTATGTCGCGCCCAGCGGGGGCACCGTGATCATCGGCGAGGGCAGCAGTGTGACTCTCCGCGCCTTGTCAAGATTTGACGTCATGTTTGGCGGCGTCGTTACCATCGAGTCCGGTAGCAGCCTCACCGTCAACAGCGGTGTCCCCTTCTCTGTAGGCAATGGCTGCGTCGCGACTATCGAGGCCGGCAGCATCGTGACCATGCAGGGCGGGTCGTCCCTAACGCTCAACGGTCTTGCCGGTCCCTCGAGCATGACCATCTCAAACAGCATCGTCACCCTTGGCTCGAGCGCGTTCTGGAGTACGGATGCCGGGACCATCGATGTCATTAGCGGTGTGCTCTCCACAACCGGCGCGAACACAGTTATCTCCGGGACATACACAATCGCCCCGGCCGTCACCCCCGTTGCTCCCGCGGCTAGCGCGTCCGGTTTGGGGGCGGCATCCGCGGCAACCGGCGTGGGCAGTTCCCCGGGCCTGGCGGGAGCCGCGGGAATTCAACCGCAATTCGACGTCGGTGCGCTGATGCAGTGGAGTCAAGGCATCAACGGTGCCGACCTCGCCGCCGGGCTGGCCGAGGTTGGCTGAGACGCTAGACCGGCCTGAAGGGGTGGAATCGCCGCGCCTGACTCGAGAAAATGGTGTAAGACAAGGACTTTGCCTTGCGGTCACCGAAAGGCAAGGACCTGGTGGCTGCTCGAGACGGACCTCGGAGACGGAGACAATGTTCCCGCAATCACGAGCGGTGTGATCTGGAAGACGCAGCACCAGAAACGCTTTCGGGTCCACCGCGGTTTCGGGGGAGCTTGAACGTCCAGTCATTGAGCGTTTACCCTGACCTTATTAGGCACAAGTTAATGCGCCGAGCAAATCGCCGCGCTTAGCTCGAGAAAAGAGGTGGGCATGGACTTCGCCTTGCTGCCGCCGGAAGTCAACTCGGGATTGATGTACACCGGGCCGGGATCGGGGCCGATGCTGGCGGCCGCGGCCAGCTGGGACGCGGTGGCCGCCCAACTGGAGGCCGCCGCGGCCGGCTGCTCCTCGGAGATCGCGGGGTTGACCGGCCGATGGTTGGGCCCGTCCTCAATCCGGATGGCGGCCTCGGGCACCCGCCAGGCGATGTGGCTGCAAACAAGTGCCGCCCACGCCGCACGGACCGCCGCGCAAGCCTATTCGGCCGCGGCCGCCTTCGAGACGGCCTACGCGATGACCGTGCCCCCGCCGGTGATCGCCGCCAACCGGGCACAGCTGATGGTGCTGATCGCCACCAACTTCTTCGGGCAGAACGCCCCGGCGATCGCGGCCACCGAAGCCCAGTACCTGGAAATGTGGGTCCAAGACGCCACCGCCATGTACGGCTACGCCGCCGCCGCCGAAACCGCCAGCACCCTCGAACCCTTCGACGAACCCCCACAGACCACCAACCCCGACGGCCAAACAGACCAAGCCACCGCCGTCGCCCGCTCGGCCGCCGACGCCACCAGCGCCCGCACCCAATCCGCGGTCCAGCTCGCCTCGAACAACGCCACCCAGCTCGCCTCGACCAATCTCCTGCCGGGCGACACCGTCACGGTGCCGGCCGGGACCAACGTCACCGTCGGACCCGGCTCAGTGGCCTGGGTCAACAGCGGAAGCATCGAAGTACCCCAGTCTTCCGGCGCGATGGTGGGGACATATTCGTCCATCGTCGTCCATGCCGGCAGCAGCTTTACTCTCGACCAATTCAGTAGTGGTAATGCGTATGCGGGCTCCGTCGTCTACCTACCCGGCCAGACCATTACGGCTGGCGCCAACCCGATCGAACTCACGCCGGCCGCCGGGGAATTCATCCAGGGCAGCATCGCTAGCGGCTCGGTTTCCGCCACGGGCGACCCGGCAGTGGGGTTTGGTTGGGTCAGCACCCTTGCCAACGCCGTCACCGCTACCGTCGGCCCCGGCGAGGCCTCCATCACCAATGCGGCCGGCACCGTTACTATCGTTACCCCGGTCACGCCCATCGCAACGTCCTCTGGAGGTTTGGGGGCGGCATCCGCGGCAACCGGCGTGGGCAGTTCCCCGGGCCTGGCGGGAACCGCGGGCATTCAACCGCAATTCGACGTCGGCGCGCTCATGGAGTGGAGTCAGGGCATCAACGGTGCCGACCTGGCCGCCGGGCTGGCCGAGGTTGGCTGAGACGCTAGTCCGCCTGAACGGGTGGAATCGCCGCGCCTGACTCGAGAAATGGTGTAAGACAAGGACTTTGCCTTGCGGTCACCGGAAGGTGAGGACCTAGTGGCCGCTCGCGAAAAGCCCAGCGCTAGAGATGTTTTCGGGTACACCGCGGTTTCGGGGGAGCTTAAGCATGCGGTCATCGGTTGTTTACGCGCGCTCTATTCGACACGCGTTAGTGTGCTGAGCAAATCGCCGCGGTTAGCTCGAACAAAGGGTCAACATGGACTTCGCCTTGCTGCCGCCGGAAGTCAACTCGGGGTTGATGTACACCGGGCCGGGGTCGGGGCCGATGCTGGCGGCCGCGGCCAGCTGGGACGCGGTGGCCGCCCAACTGGAGGCCGCCGCGGTCGGCTGCTCCGCGGAGATCTCGGGGTTGACCGGCCGATGGTTGGGCCCGTCCTCAATCCGGATGGCGGCTTCGGGCACCCGCCAGGCGATGTGGCTGCAAACAAGTGCCGCCCAGGCAGCACGGACCGCCGCGCAAGCCTATTCGGCCGCGGCCGCCTTCGAGGGGGCCTACGCGATGACCGTGCCCCCGCCGGTGATCGCCGCCAACCGCGCGCAGCTGATGGTGCTGATCGCCACCAACTTCTTCGGCCAGAACACCCCGGCCATCGCGGCCACCGAAGCCCAGTACCTGGAAATGTGGGTCCAAGACGCCACCGCCATGTACGGCTACGCCGCCGACTCCGAGGCCGCCAGCGCGCTGACCTCTTTCGACGAGCCGTCCCAAACCACCAACCCGAACGGACAAACAGACCAAGCCACCGCCGTCGCCCGCTCGGCCAGCGACGCCACCAGCGCCCGCACCCAATCCGCGGTCCAGCTCGCCTCGAACAACGCCACCCAGCTCGCCTCAACCAATCTCCCGCCGGGCGACACCGGCACCGCCCCGCCCGGCAGCACGGTCACCGTCCCGCCGAACACTGGGGTGTATATCGACAGCGGCACCGTTACCGTCGCCGATCCCGGCACTCAGGTCGGATACTTCGCGGGAGGCCCCATCACCATCAATGTCGGCGGCACGGTCGCGACACTTTTTGATGCCCAGTGGGGTAGCACGTTCATCAACGCGAACACCCTCGTTACCGCCGACGCGACCACCGGCCCCATCACGCTGGTCCCGGTCGCTGATGGCCAACAGGTGGTGGTCGGGTTAGTCAGCGGCTCCGCCTCCATCACCGGGACGGGCCCCGGAAACGCCGCCGTCGTAAACGCCTCGTCGGGCGCCATCACGTTCACCGTTGGCTCGATCCCCGTCGAGATTGTTAACGCCGGTCCCGGAACCGTCGTCATCAACGCCGTCACGCCCATCGCACCTGCCTCGGCTGGCGGGCTGGGGTCCGTGGTCGCGGGAAGCGGGGCGAGCGCCTCACCCGGCCTGGCCGGAACCGCGGGAATCCAACCGCAGTTCGACGTCGGCGCGCTCATGCAGTGGACCTCCACTGCCGACCTCGCCGCCGGTCTGGCCGAAGTGGGTTGAGTAGCAACTGCGCGGCCCTCCGTGCCGGTGAGCTAGAAGGCTTCGCTGCCCGACGGCTTCAGTACGAATCCGTGCTGACCGCTTGTGGTGTCCAGGCACGCGACGAGTCGGTCGGCTCCCACTGCGCAGGTCGCGTTTCGAAAACTCACCTTCTGCCCGGAGTTCAAAAGGGCTCCGCGCGTGAATGGGGTACCACATTTGTCCGCCGTCCGGGTGATTGCGTACGCCGGCCCCGAACCGGCCGCCGCCGCCGTACCGACCACGCAGGGATCTCCGTCGGGCATGTCGCCATGGCAACTGATTCCTTGCCCGGACCACGCGGGGATCGGCTCGCCGGCCTCGAACAAGCACTGAATGTTGTACGGCGTGGAGAAGTAGGCAAAGCGGGGACCTCGACCGGGCTCGGCAAGATAGGCGTCGACGGGCACGAGGGCGAATCCGCCCAGATCCGGGAACCCCGGCGGCTGCGCGGCGGCCTGCTGCGGTGCCGCCGTGCACGACATGGACACCATGACGGACATGGCGGCCAATGACCGCGACGCCAAACTGATGACAGCACGCATGCGAATCCTCCTCGAACTCAGGGCGTAACGGTGAACGTCGTGGTGTAGGTGTGCGGGTCGTAGTGGCCGTCGCCATAGGTGCTCACCCGCATCGAGACCACCTCCTTGCCGTTGATTTCTTGTATGCCGGTGATGGTTGGCCCGTACACCTGCGGCAATGCTTGCGGCGTCACCAGCGCAGTCGGTGCGGCGGTCAGCAGACCCTCTGGGGTGCTGGCGGTCACGGCATGAATGGGCAACGTTTGATGGGTGGACGTCTCGCCCGCGCCGACGACCAGGAATCCGCCTTTGGGCAGCGCGACGATCTGACTCTCGCGGTTTCCGTTCATCGCACCCGAGAACGTTCCCTGCTGCTGCAACGTGTTGCCCCACGCGGAATTCTGGCCGACCGGCGCGGATTGCCACAGCGCCCGCTGCCCGCTCTGCGTGTTCCCGAGGATCACCATCCGCCCCGACTGCGGGTCGAACGCCCCGCTGGCCTGCGAAATCCCGTGCAGGGTAAAGAGTGCGGTCTCGGGATGCTGCAAATCCACGACGACCGTGTCCGGTGACGTGTAGCTGGTATTCGGGCTGCCGTCTGGGTTGTGGTACGGCACGACGGCGTAAAACGCATACTGCTCGCCGTTCGGCCCGACCGCGGTGCCGGTGGGCAACGGGCGGGAGTCCGGCGGGACCGGCAGAGGATTCTGCCCGTCGTACACACCGGGAACGTGGATGTGCGGATACCCGTCCTTGCCGTCACCGCCGAGCGCTATGTCGGTTCCCGGGATCGACGCATCCAAGTCGTCCTGTTTACCGGTGTTTTGGCCCTCGATTTTGGGCGGCGTGGCCGGTCCGTCGATGCTGGGCCCGACGTGCTGCGCAGGGGGCGCCTGGGGAAACTCATGGGCGTCGGCACCCCACACCCGGGCCGGGTCGTAGCCGTCCTTGGCCAAATCCGACTTAGCGTCATCCAGCACATGCGCATAGCCGTCACGGGTTGCCCGCAGTTGGCCGAGTGCGGCTTTGGTGTCGTCAATGGCGTCGTCTTCGCAGCTGGTGATGAAGGCGTTGAGAGCATCCCGGTCCGCCGCGCTGAGGTGGCTGTCTCTTTCCATCTCGATGGCCTCGCCGATCAGGTTGTCGAGCCGCTGCAACTGGCCTTCGAGGGCGGTGATCTGACCGTGCGCGGCGCGCTGCGCCTCGGCCAGGGTGGCGGCGATTTTCTCCAAATCCACGCCGATCTTAGGTATTTGCAACGACTGCGCGCCGAGTGACTTGACTACCCGCCGCACCTCCGCGGAATCGTTGATCGGGTGCTCACCATTCTCCCGATTCCAGGCCGCCGCAAAGCGACCACGAGCCTCCTCAAAAGCCTTGCTGGACTGGGCCGTACACACACCCGCGGCGTGAAACGCCTCGGCCAAATCCGAGATCTGGGCGGGTCGACCAGCCTGCAGGCTCCGGTCGATCGCCCACGGGTCGCCGCCGGCTTCGGCGATCAGCGCCGGAATGCTTATGTAGCGCAGCTGCATGGAATCGTCGGGCTCACTCGCCGCACATATACCAACGTCGCCACCCCCCTTGAGCTGGCAACTACATTACCGCCGCTGATCGCGCCGAGACGGCGGTTTGGTGGCTACTCCGGCTTGAACGGGTTGACCGCGAACTGAATTACCCGATACGGCGCGGACACCCGGGCGCGAGTGTCCCACTGGCTGACGAAGATTCGCAGTTCATCGAGGGTGGAGCCGGGCGAAATGTAACCGCCGTACGGCTGTGCGAGCCGGTTGTCATAGGGCGACGGCAGGCTTTCGGCCGGCTCGGGCCACTCGTCGTGCTGCACCACCGTGGTCACCGGCGCCTCGCCCAGCGACGTCGGGTCGTTGGCCACCCGGACCTCCATGTTGCCGGTGCTGGCGTTGAAGTAGGACAGCACCGCCTTGCCGTCGATCTGACGGACGCACATCTCCCCCACCTGGTCGGGCCACAACGGGGTCGGGGTCTTGTTCCAGCCGCCGGCGGGGCCGGCCGCCCAGCCCTGCCACCGCGACCGATCGGTAAAGTTCTGCGGCGCAACACGATACAGCACCACCGGCTGGCTGCGGGTGAAACTGTTCGCCACGATGTACACCCACCCGCTCGGCGAATCCGGCGCGGGGATGGGGTCGTAGTAGCCGCTGATCTGCGTCTGCGAGCCGTCCTGGTACGACGCGGCCCGCCGGGAGCCCGGAACCGTCCGCCAGCCCGCGTGCGCCGGTTCGGCCGCGACCAGCCGCGAGCTCTGTGGCTCCAGGTCTTTCGTCGTGGTCACCATCAGGTAGTTGCGCCGGTTGATCTGCACCACGCCGGCCGGAAGCTGCGAGTCCCCCGACGGCGTGGGATCGGCCAGCAGCGGCTTGGTGATCCCGGTGACGCCGGTGTAACGCACCCCGGCGGGGTCGTCGACCGACGCGGCGTCGACGTGCAACGCGATCGGCGAGTACCAGCCGCCGAAACCCACGCCTTGCCCGGCGAAGCTGTCGCCGCAAACCTGCAGCAATTCGGTTGGAAACTCCAGAAATTCGCAAAGATCGGTTGCGCCGATGCCGTAGTCCTTGGTGGGAGTCCCGGTTCCAGCCGTCGGGCCGAGTCGCAGCACCTGGCCCGGTGCCAGCGGCCCCACAATGGGCCCGGGGGCGGGCGCCGGAGGGTCGGCGCGCGCAGACGGGATGTATTGTGGCACAAATAAAGACAAGCAGATGGGCAGCACAAACCGGGCGCTACTCACCCGCGGATCACAATGCCGAGTGCAGTTCCGAGGCCAGCAACTCGGCAATCTGAATGGTATTGAGCGCCGCCCCTTTACGAAGGTTGTCCCCCGAGACGAACAGCGCCAGGCCCCGTCCGTCCGGCACCCCCGGGTCGCGGCGAATCCGGCCGACCAATGAGTCGTCGACTCCGGCGGCAGCCAAGGCGGTGGGCACGTCGACCACTTTCACACCGGGAGCCGCGCGCAGCAATTCGGTGGCCCGCTCGGGCGAAAGTGGTTGGGCGAACTCGGCATTGATCGACAACGAGTGCCCGGTGAACACCGGCACCCGCACGCAGGTCCCGCTCACCAGCAGATCGGGGATGCCGAGAATCTTGCGGCTCTCGTGGCGCAGCTTCTGATCCTCATCGGTCTCCCCGGAGCCGTCGTCCACCAGCGAGCCGGCCAGCGGCAGCACGTTGAAGGCGATGGGCGCGACATAGGTTTTGGGCGCCGGGAATTGCAGCGCGCCGCCGTCGTGCACCAGCTGCTCGGCGTCGTCGATCACCGCGCGCGCCTGGCTGGCCAGCTCCTCGACTCCGGCCACCCCGCTGCCGGACACCGCCTGATAGCTCGACACCACCAGACGCAGGAGTCGGGCTTCGTCGTGCAGCGGCTTGAGCACCGGCATCGCGGCCATCGTGGTGCAGTTCGGGTTGGCGATGATGCCCTTGGGCCGGTTGGCGGCATCGCGAGCGAAGTTCACCTCGGACACCACCAGCGGCACCTCGGGATCCTTGCGCCAGGCCGAGGAATTGTCGATCACGGTCACCCCGGCGGCCGCGAACCGCGGGGCCTGCACCAGCGACATCGTCTTGCCGGCCGAGAACAGTGCGATGTCCAGGCCGGTCGGGTCGGCCGTCGCGGCGTCCTCGACCTCGATCTCCTGGCCGCGGAATCCCAGCTTGCGGCCCTGCGAGCGGGCCGACGCGAAGAACCGCACCGACGTGGCGGGAAAGTCCCGCTCGTCGAGCAGATTGCGCATCACCTGGCCCACCTGGCCGGTGGCCCCCACTACCCCGATGGCAACCATTTATCGACCCGTCCCCGCATACACCGTGGCCTCCTCCTCGCCGCCTAGGCCGAACGCCTCGTGCAACGCCACGACGGCCTTGTCTAGTTCGGTGTCGCGGCACAGCACCGAGATCCGGATCTCGGAGGTGGAGATCAGTTCGATGTTGACGCCCACCTCGGCCAGCGCCTCACAAAAGGTGGCGGTGACCCCGGGGTGGCTGCGCATGCCCGCGCCGATCAGCGACACCTTGCCGATGTGGTCGTCGTAGAGCAGCTGGGTGAAGCCGATCTCGTCCTTGAGGGAGTCCAGCTTGGCCACCGCGGTGGGTCCGCTGTCGCGCGAGCAGGTGAACGTGATGTCGGTCTTGCCGTCCTCGACCTTGGAGACGTTCTGCAGCACCATGTCGATGTTCACGTCGGCCTCGGCGACGGCCCGGAAGACGCGCGCCGCATACCCCGGGATGTCCGGGATCCCGACGACGGTCACCTTGGCTTCGCTGCGGTCGTGCGCAACTCCGGTCAGCAGGGGGCTTTCCATAGTTATGTCCTTAGTTATGTCCTTGATCGATCCGACGACGACGGTGCCTGGTTTATCCGAGTACGACGACCGGACGTGTACGGGCAAGTTGTAGCGGCGGGCGTACTCCACGCAGCGCAGCATCAACACCTTGGCGCCGCAGGCGGCCATCTCGAGCATTTCCTCGAAGGTGACGGTGTCGAGCTTGCGGGCGTTGGGCACGATCCGCGGGTCCGCGCTGAAAATGCCGTCCACGTCGGTGTAGATCTCGCAGACGTCGGCGTGCAGGGCGGCGGCCAGCGCGACGGCCGTGGTGTCCGAACCGCCGCGGCCCAGCGTGGTCACATCGCGGCTGTCCTGGCTGACGCCCTGGAAGCCGGCGACCAACACGACATCGCCCTGCTCGAGGGCGGATTGCAACCGCGTCGGCGTGACGTCGATGATCTTCGCGTTGCCGTGCGTGCCGGTGGTGATGACGCCGGCCTGGGAGCCGGTGAACGACCGGGCGCGGGCGCCGAGCGATTCGACCGCCATGGCCACCAGCGCGTTGGAGATGCGTTCCCCGGCCGTCAGCAGCATGTCCAGTTCGCGGGCCGGCGGCACCGGGCACACCTGTTGCGCCAGATCCAGCAGGTCATCGGTGGTGTCGCCCATCGCTGAGACCACGACGACAACGTCGTTGCCCTGCTTTTTGGTCTCGACGATGCGTTCCGCGACGCGACGGATCCGGTCGGCGTCGGCCACCGAGGATCCGCCGTACTTTTGTACGACGAGCGCCACTGTTTCTCTGCCTGCCCTTCCACACCACAGACGTGGTTCAAGTTCACAACAGGATACGTGGCGGCGCATCTTGTTTTTTGACCCGCTGGCGGGTACCACAGCCTGCGGTTTTGGTCCCGATTCGGCGCAGTTTTCGCCCAGGCGCCGATCGCGGTAGAGTTCAGACCGTGCAGCGGGTGCTCCTTCTCGGACGCCGCGACGGGGTCTAATCCAGACCGGCTTCCCGTCGCGGGTGTTCGCGATGCGCCGGTCTGAAGTCCCTTCTGACATCCCCGGAGCAACGACCGTGACCAACTTTTCGCAACCCGCCAACCCCGACGCATACAGCTCGGCCCGCACCGTGAGAAAGCCCGCGGGCCCGCCTCGACCCGACCAGCCCGCGTGGAATCCGCAGCGCGGCTCGTCGATGCCGGTCAATCGATACCGGTCCTTCGCCGACGAAGTGGAGCCGATCCGGCTCGACGACCGCACCTGGCCCGACCGCGTCACCAGCAACGCCCCGCTGTGGTGCGCGGTCGACCTGCGTGACGGCAACCAGGCGTTGATCGACCCGATGAGCCCGGCCCGCAAGCGCCGCATGTTCGACCTGCTGGTCGGCATGGGCTACAAGGAGATTGAAGTCGGATTCCCGTCGGCCAGCCAAACCGATTTCGACTTCGTGCGCGAGATCATCACCGACGGCGCCATTCCCGACGACGTCACCATCCAGGTGCTGACGCAGTGCCGCCCGGAACTGATCGAGCGCACCTTCGAGGCGTGCCGAGGCGTGCACCGGGCGATCGTGCACTTCTACAACTCGACGTCAATCCTGCAGCGCCGCGTGGTATTTCGCGCCGACCGGGCCGCGGTGCAGGCCATCGCGACCGACGGTGCCCGCAAGTGCGTCGAAGAGGCGGCCAAGTACCCGGACACGCAATGGCGCTTCGAGTATTCGCCGGAGTCTTACACCGGAACGGAATTGGAGTACGCCAAGCAGGTGTGCGACGCCGTCGGCGACATCATCGCGCCGACGCCGGACAACCCGATCGTCTTCAATCTGCCCGCCACCGTGGAGATGGCGACCCCCAACGTCTACGCCGACTCGATCGAGTGGATGAGCCGCAACCTGGCCAACCGGGAGTCGGTCATCCTAAGCCTGCATCCGCACAACGACCGCGGAACCGCTGTCGCCGCAGCCGAATTGGGATATGCGGCCGGGGCGGACCGCATCGAGGGCTGCCTGTTCGGCAACGGGGAGCGCACCGGCAACGTGTGCCTGGTGACGCTGGGGCTGAACCTGTTCTCCCGGGGTGTGGACCCGCAGATCGACTTCTCCAACATCGACGAGATCCGCCGCACCGTCGAGTACTGCAACCAGCTGCCGGTGCATGAGCGCCACCCGTACGGCGGCGATCTGGTCTACACCGCGTTCTCGGGCAGCCACCAGGACGCCATCAACAAGGGCCTGGACCAGATGAAGGCCGACGCCGACGCCGCGGACACCGACGTCGAGGACATGCTCTGGCAGGTGCCGTATCTGCCGATCGACCCGCGCGACGTCGGACGCACCTACGAGGCGGTGATCCGGGTCAACTCCCAGTCCGGCAAGGGCGGGGTGGCCTACATCATGAAGGCCGACCACGGCCTGGCTCTGCCGCGACGGCTGCAGATCGAGTTCTCCCGACTAATCCAAAAGATCAGCGAAGGGGAAGGCGGCGAGGGCGGTGAGGTGTCGCCGAAGGAGATGTGGGACGCGTTCTCCGAGGAGTACCTGGCGCCGATCCTGCCGCTGGAACGGATCAGGCAGCGCGTCGACGCCTCCGAGGAAGACGGCGGCACCACCCGGATCGCCGCGACCGTCAAGATAAACGGGGCGGAGACCGAGATCAGCGGGGCCGGCAACGGCCCGCTCGCCGCGTTCGTCCACGCGCTGGGCGACGTCGGGTTCGACGTCGCCGTCCTGGACTACTCCGAGCACGCGATGAGCTCCGGCGACGACGCGCAGGCCGCGGCGTACGTCGAGGCGTCGGTGGCCGGCCGCACGGTGTGGGGTGTGGGCATCGCCCCGTCGATCACCACCGCGTCGCTGCGTGCGGTGGTGTCGGCGGTCAACCGCGCATCGCGCGGCTGATCTAAAACAGCGCGAGCTGCTCGTCGGCGCGCGTGGCGTCGACGAACTCCTCCATGCTGGTGCCGCCGATCACGGTGCCCACGCCGTCCATGAACTGGGCGTCGGACAGCACCGGCACCCCCAGCTGCTGGGCCTGGTAGCCCTTACCCTGCGCCGGAGTGTCGGCGTTGCACACCACCAGCGAGGTCTCGCGGTCGACGACGTCGGTGTAGGCCAGCCCGGCGTGCAGGATCCGCTCGACGAGCTCCTCGTGCGTGCGCCGCACCTCGGCGGCCAGCGCCACCCGCATGCCCTGGACCAGCGGCCTGCCGCTGACATACGGCCCGGGGTTGAGGTAGGGGCAGGGCATCCGGGAGGCCAGCGCCTTCAGCGGGCGCAGCTCGTCGTGGGTCACCCGACCGTTGGGCCAGCGGCGCCGGGTGACCGGACGCACCGGCAGCCAGATGTCGCGCTCGCGGGCCCGCTCGAGCGCGGACGCGAGCACACCGGTCAGCACCAGGGCATCGTCGAAGGCATCGTGCGGCCGCTCCTGCGTCACGCCCCAGTGCGCGGCGAGGGTCTCCAGCCGCAGGTTATCGACGCCGAGGTCGAGCCGCCGGGCCAGCTCGACCGTGCACATCACGCTGTCGACGGGAAGCGCGACGCCGGTGAGCTCGGCCTCCGCGGCCAGGAACGCGTAGTCGAACGCGACGTTGTGGGCCACCAGCGTCCGCCCCCGCAGCACCTCGACCACGTCGCGAACGATGTCGCCGAACTGCGGCTGGTCCTCGAGCATCGCGGCGGTCAGCCCGTGCACGTGGGTAGGGCCGGGGTCCACGCCGGGGTTGAGCAGGCTGACCACCGATTGCTCGACGCGGCCGGCGGCGTCGAGCCCGAGCACCGCGAGGCTGATGACCCGGGCCTGACCCGGCCGGAAGCCCGAAGTCTCGACGTCGATGACGGCCCAACCCGCGTCCGGCTCGCTCGCCGGACGGCCCCACGCGATCGGGTTCATGGACGACAGAATCCCACGTCGAACCGACATCACCCGGTCGCTGCGGATTCGTGTCGCCCCAAAACACTTAAACTGCGCGGGTGGTCACCACCCGCGCACGTCTGGCCCTCGCCGCAGGAGCGAGCGCGCGCTGGGCGTCGCGGATGACCGGACGCGGCGCCGGCGCGATGATCGGCGGCCTGGTCGCGATGACGCTGGACCGCTCGATCCTGCGCCAGCTCGGCGCGGGACGGCGCACGGTCGTCGTCACCGGCACCAACGGCAAGTCCACGACCACCCGGATGACCGCCGCCGCGCTCGGCACGCTGGGTCCGGTCGCCACCAACGCCGAGGGCGCCAACATGGACGCCGGCCTGGTCGCCGCGCTGGCCGCCGACCGTGGCGCGGGGCTCGCGGCCCTGGAAGTCGACGAGATGCACGTGCCGCACGTTTCCGATGCCGTCGAGCCCAGCGTCATCGTGCTGCTCAACTTGTCGCGCGATCAGCTGGACCGGGTCGGCGAGATCAACGTGATCGAACGCACACTGCGAGCGGGCCTGGCCCGGCATCCGAACGCCGTCGTCGTCGCCAACTGCGACGACGTGCTGATGACCTCGGCCGCCTACGACAGCCCGAACGTGGTGTGGGTGGCCGCCGGCGGGTCGTGGGCGAACGACTCGGTCAGCTGCCCGCGCAGCGGCGAGGTGATCGTCCGCGAGAAGGGCCACTGGTATTCCACCGGCGCCGACTTCAAGCGGCCCAGCCCGCAGTGGTGGTTCGACGACGACACGTTGTACGGGCCCGACGGGCTGGCCCTGCCGATGCGGCTGGCGCTGCCGGGCGCAGTGAACCGGGGCAACGCCGCCCAGGCCGTCGCGGCCGCCGTCGCGCTGGGCGCCAACCCCGCGGCGGCCGTCGCGGCGGCGTCGGGGGTGGACGAGGTCGCCGGCCGCTACCGGACCGTGCGCATCGGGCCGCACGAGGCGCGCATCCTGCTGGCCAAGAATCCGGCCGGCTGGCAGGAAGCGCTGTCGATGGTCGACAAGCACGCGGCCGGGGTGGTCATCTCGGTCAACGGGCAGGTGCCCGACGGCGAGGACCTGTCCTGGCTGTGGGATGTGCGCTTCGAGCACTTCGAAGAGACCGCCGTGGTGGCCGCCGGCGAACGCGGCACCGACCTGGCGGTGCGGCTGGGGTACGCGGGCGTCGAGCACACCCTGGTGCACGACACCCTGGCGGCCATCGCGTCCTGCCCGCCGGGACGTGTCGAGGTCGTCGCCAACTACACCGCCTTCCTGCAGCTGCACCGAGCATTGGCGCGCCATGGCTGACCCTGGGTCTGTCTCCAAGGTGCGGATCGGGTTGGTGCTGCCCGACGTGATGGGCACCTACGGCGACGGCGGCAACGCGGTGGTGCTGCGGCAACGGCTGCGGCTGCGGGGTATCGCCGCCGAGATCGTCGAGATCACGCTGGACGACCCGGTGCCGGAATCGCTGGACCTGTACACCCTCGGCGGCGCCGAGGACTACGCGCAGCGGCTGGCCACCCGGCACCTGCAGCGGTATCCGGGCCTGCAGCACGCCGCGCAGCGCGGCGCGCCGGTGCTGTCGATCTGTGCGGCGGTCCAAGTCCTCGGGCACTGGTACGAGACGTCGTCGGGGGAACGGGTCGACGGCGTGGGCATGCTGGACGTGACGACCTCCCCGCAGCAGGCGCGCACGATCGGCGAGGTGGTGAGCAAGCCGCTGCTGGCCGGGCTGACCGAGCGGCTCACCGGGTTCGAAAACCACCGCGGCGGCACCGTGCTGGGCCCCGACGCCGCGCCGTTGGGCACGGTCGTCAAGGGCGCCGGCAACCGGCTCGGCGACGGCTTTGACGGCGTGGTCCAGGGCAGCGTCGTCGCGACCTACATGCACGGCCCGTGCCTGGCCCGCAACCCGCAGCTGGCCGATCTGCTGCTGAGCAAGGTGGTCGGCGAGCTGGCGCCGCTGGAACTGCCCGAGGTGGACGTGCTGCGCCGCGAACGACTGGCGGCGCGCTAACCGTGCGGACCCAGACGACGGCTGGTGTTGCCGCACTGAGCGCCGCGCTCATCGCGTCGTCGACACCCGCGCATGCCGACCCGGAAGTGCTGAACGGCCGGTACAACGTGCTGTACGCGAACACCGACAAACCGACCGCCTGGCTCTTCGTCCCGTGCGGATCGGACTGCACCCGGGCGACCTCGCAAGATGGCGGGACGTTCGTCATCAGCTGGGAATTCCACCTGGCCAATGGGCGGTGGACGCACCGCGGGACGGCCCAGGCGCCCTGCCCGAACGGCGCATCGGCCCCGGTGACCGTCGACTACAGCTTCGATGCCGTGTCGCTTGCCGGAGAGGGTCAGACAACGACGTCGGACGCGTGTATGGGAGAGCCGGGCCGGACCTTTACCAGGCAATTCCAATTGAGCAAGGCCTGAGGAACGTCAGACCATGGACCGGCGGCCGGTGAGTGCGCGGCCCAGGGTCAGCTCGTCGGCGAACTCCAAGTCGCCGCCCATCGGCAGCCCGGACGCGATTCGGGTGACGGTCAGGCCGGGAATGTCGCGCAGCACCCGGACCAGGTAGGTCGCCGTGGCCTCGCCCTCGGTGTTGGGGTCGGTCGCGATGATCACCTCGGTGATGTCCACACCGTCGACCCGCTCGCCGATGCGGCTGAGCAGCTCGCGAATCCGCAGCTGATCGGGGCCCACGCCGGACAGCGGATCCAGCGCACCGCCCAGCACGTGGTAGCGGCCCCGGAATTCGCGGGTGCGCTCGACGGCCTGGACGTCCTTGGGTTCCTCGACGACGCACACCTGCGAGCCGTCCCGGCGCGGATCGCCGCAGATCCGGCAGCGCTCGTCGTCGGACACGTTGCCGCACACCGCGCAGAACCGGACGCCGTCGCGGACCTTCGCCAGCACGGCGGTGAGCCGGTCGATGTCCGGCGGTTCGACCGACAGCAAGTGAAAGGCGATGCGCTGCGCGCTCTTTGGCCCGATACCCGGCAGCTTGCCGAGCTCGTCGATCAGATCCTGGACCGGTCCCTCAAACATCTAGGTAGGTCAGAGCCCCGGCATCTGAGTGGGAGGAGCCGGCGGCGCCGGCGGCGCGGTCAAGCCGGCGGTCAGCGACCCCAGCTGCTCCTGTGCCATCTTGGTGACCTGCTTGGAGGCGTCCACCATGGCGCCGACGATCAGGTCCTGCAACGTCTCGACGTCCGAGGGGTCGACGACCGACGGATCGATCTTGACCGCGACGACCTCGCCGCTGCCTTTGACGATTGCCTCGACCAAGCCGCCACCCGCCTGACCGCGGATCTCGGCGTTCGCGAGCTGTTGCTGAGCTTCCATTAGCTTTTGCTGCATCTGCTGCGCCTGAGCGAGCAGCGCCGACATGTCGCCTCCGGGTTGCATGACAATCCCTTCGCATCTTGGTCTCGAGTTGGTTTCGCCTGTGGATGTCGGGCGATTCGAAACACCCAGCGTAGACCGCGCGGCGTTACCTTTGCGCCGTGGACCAACCAGTGAGCAGGCGTGTCGGGATCAAGACGGTGATCAGCATGCTGGTTGCCGCGTCGACTCTCATCGTCCCGACCGCCACAGCGACCCCATCCAACATCGCCGGAATGGTGGTGTTCATCGACCCCGGCCACAACGGCGCCAACGACGCGTCCATCGGCCGGCAGGTCACCACCGGCCGTGGCGGTACCAAGGACTGCCAGACCAGCGGCACCGCGACCAACAGCGGCTATATGGAACACACGTTCACCTGGGACACCGCGTTGCGGGTTCGCGCCGCACTGACGGCGCTGGGTGTCAGGACCGCCTTGTCCCGCGGCAACGACAACGCACTGGGACCGTGTATCGATGAACGGGCCAACGTCGCCAACTCGTTGCGGCCCAACGCGATCCTGAGCATCCACGCCGACGGCGGACCGCCGTCCGGGCGCGGATTCCACGTCAATTACTCGGCCCCGCCGCTCAACCAGGTGCAGGCCGGCCCGTCGGTGCAGTACGCGCGGATCATGCGCGACCAGATGCAGGCCGCCGGTATCCCGCCGGCCACCTACATCGGCCAGGGCGGGCTGTACGGACGCTCGGACCTGACCGGCCTCAACCTGGCGCAATATCCCGCAGTACTGGTCGAGTGCGGCAATATGAAGAACCCCGTCGACTCGGCGCTGATGGAGTCCCCCGAGGGGCGCCAGAAGTACGCCGACGCACTCGTGCGCGGCGTGGCGGGGTTCCTGGCCACCCAGGGTCAGGCCCGCTGAACGCCGCTGGCTACGGGTGTTTTCAGGTAGCGGCGCTGCCTTACGGGCGGTAGCGTGGACGTGCGATGCGCGGGCCGCTGAGCTGGGGTTGGCCGAGTAACCAGATCGCTTGCAGCCCTGGTGATTTCGCAGCGCGGATTGGGCTGCGTGAAAAATCGCGGCTAACACCTAGCTAACATCAAAGACTTTGCCGAAACCCCTGTTGGAGCCGGTTTTGGTCCACTAAGGTTTGTTCCACTCATGTCGATTAGACGTGTGGGGAGAATCGGTGAGTAACAAACCGTCGGCGACAACTTCGTCCAGGTCAACGACGACCAGCAACACCGCCCGGGGTGGGCTCTCGCGGACGTCGCCGCCTTTGGGTAAGCGGTTCACCGCAAACCGCCCGGCGCGGTGGTTTTCGACTGAGCCGCACGCTATTGCACCGATATACGGCCATAGAATCTGCGGAAGCCGAAACCGGATAAGGCCGTTATTGGGTAAGCCTTTTGGGTAGGGGCGATCGGATGGAACTTGACGCCCGTGCCCTTCCGCTGACGCGTCGGCAATTAGATATCTGGCTCGCACAGGAAACGGGGCGCTCCGGCACCGACTGGCAGCTCGGCCTATTCGTCAGAATCGAGGGCACGGTCCAGCCTGATTTGCTTAAGCACGCAATCAGCAAAGCACTGCAAGAAGCCGAACCATGCCGCGCCGCATTCTTCGAAGCAGACGGTCAGGTTTTCCAAAAGGTAGTGGACTACCCGGATTTCGACCTCGACTTCCATGACCTGACAGCCTCGCCGGACCCCGTGGGAGAAGCCCGCGAGATTGCGTCGTCGATCCAACGCACACCAATGCCGCTCACCGGCCGGTTACTCAAATTCGCTTTATTCCGAACGAAACCCGACGAATACTACTGGTTCGCCCTCTGTCATCACATAATTCTCGACGGATTGGGCATTGCTCTCGTCGGCCGCCGAATTGCGGCTATCTACACCGCAATTGTTGCCGGCACGCCCAGCTCTCCCGCGTTCTTCGGGTCACTGCAGGACCTGGTTCGCAGCGAGCTGGAGTATGAGACGTCACCGGACTATCTGGAAGATCAGGCCTACTGGAACGCCAACCTGCCCTCGGAAAGCGGCCCGGATTACCGATTGCCGCAAGCCACCTCGCGGCCGGATCCGAATCAGCCGACCACGCCGGTTCAGTTGGACCCAGCCGTGGTCGGCCGAATCAAGCAGCTGTCCAAAGCGCTGGGTGTCCGCCGCTCCTCGATCATCACCGCCGCGTGTGCCCTGTTGGTGCGGGGCTGCACCGGCGGCTCAGAGGTCGTGCTCGACTTCCCGGTCAGCAGGCGGGTCCAGCCGGAGTCGAAGGCGCTGCCCGGGATGGTCGCCGGGGTGGTGCCCCTGGTGCTCAAGACCCCACCGGGGTGGTCGGTTGCCGACTTCTGCAAGCATGTCGATCGGAAAACAAGAGAGGCTTTGCGGCATCAGCGATTTTCCGGTGCAAGTGTTGGGGGACGAAGGGGGACTTCGGGGTACCGGGCAGGCGCCGAATCGAGTAGTCGTAAATTTCATCCCGTCCCGACTCACCCTGAACCTTGCCGGAGTTCCGGCGACCGCGACATACACCAGTTTTGGTCCGATCGGTCACTTCGGGCTGTTCTTCGTCGGTGCCGGTGACGAACAGTTCCTCACCACAGCCGGTGCCGGGCAACCGTATTCGAATTTCGGTGTCGCGGACCTGACGCAGCGGTTGCAGCGGGTGCTGGCGGCCATGACCGTCGCCCCGGAACGCGAGCTCTCCTCGATGGACCTGCTGGACGACGAGGAACACACCGGCATGGATCGGCTGGGCAACCGTGCGGTGTTGGCGCGGCCCGCGACCGAGACGTCGATTCCGTCCTTGTTCGCAGCACAAGTCGCGCGCACCCCCGACGCGGTGGCGGTGACCTTCGAAGGTCGATCGCTGACCTACCGCGGACTCGACGAGGCCGCCAACCGGGTCGCGCACCTGCTCGCCGACCGGGGGGCAGGCCCGGGACGGACTGTGGCCCTGCTCTTTTCGCGCTCGGCCGACGCCATCGTCGCGATTCTGGCGGTCCTGAAGACCGGAGCGGCGTACCTGCCGATCGAACCCGCGCACCCCGCGGCGCGGATCGAGTTCATGATCGCCGATGCGGCACCGGTGGCCGCGCTGACCAACACCGCACTCGCCGACCGGCTGGCCGGCTACGACCTGGCGACGATCGACGTTTGTGACCCGGTCTTCGACGCTCAGCCCGCCACCGCGCCGCCAGGTCCTTCCCCAGCCGACGTCGCCCACATCATCTACACCTCCGGCACCACCGGCGTGCCCAAGGGTGTGGCCATCACCCACCACAACGTCACACAGCAGCTCGACTCGCTGGGCGCCGGCCTGCCGCCGGGACAGGTGTGGACGCAGTGCCACTCCTATGCGTTCGACTTCTCGGTGTGGGAGATCTGGGGTGCGCTACTGCACGGCGGCCGGCTGGTGGTGGTCCCCGAGGCGGTGACCGGCGCACCCGAAGACTTCCAGGCCCTGCTGGTCGGCGAGCGCGTGACCGTCCTGACGCAGACGCCCTCATCCGTCGCGGTGTTGTCTCCCGAAGGCTTGGGATCGGTGGCGTTGCTGATCGGCGGCGAGGCGTGCCCGGCCGAGGTGGTCGATCGATGGGCGCCCGGACGCGTGATGATCAACGCCTACGGACCCACCGAGACCACGATCTATGCGGCGCTCAGCGCGCCGTTGACCGCGGGCGATGCGGTGCCGATCGGTGCGCCGGTATCGACGTCGGCGCTGTTCGTCCTCGACGACTGGCTGCGCCCGGTTCCTGCGGGCGTGGTCGGCGAGTTGTATGTGGCCGGCCGCGGCGTCGGCTACGGGTATGTGGCCCGGGCCCCGTTGACGGCATCGCGATTCGTGGCCTGCCCCTTCGGCGGTCCCGGTGCCCGGATGTATCGGACCGGGGACCTGGTGCGCTGGGGCGCCGACGGACAACTGGACTATGTTGGGCGCGCCGACGAACAGGTCAAGATCCGCGGGTACCGCATCGAGCTCGGCGAAATCCGCGCTGCGCTAGCCAGTTTGGAAGGCGTGGAGCAAGCGGCGGTGATCTCCCGCGAAGACCGCGCCGGCGAGAGGCGATTGGTGGGCTACGTCACCGGAACCGCCGACCCGGCGGGGTTGCGCGGCGCACTCGCGGAGCGGCTGCCCGCATACATGGTTCCGGTCGCGGTGATCGCGATCGAGGCACTGCCTCTGACCGTCAACGGCAAACTCGACACCCGCGCGCTGCCGGCACCGGACTACCGCGATGCCGAGCATTACCTGGCGCCGGGCACCCCGGTTGAGGAGATCCTGGCCGGGATCTACGCCCAGGTTCTCGGTGTGGACCGGATCGGAATCGAGGAGTCCTTCTTCGATCTGGGCGGGGACTCGCTATCCGCAATGCGGGTGATCGCCGCGATCAACACCGCTCTCGATGCCGGGCTTTCGGTGCGGACGTTGTTCGAAGCCCCGTCGATCGCACAGCTGACACCGCACATCGGTACGGGGCGCCAGCGGCTGGAACCGTTGGCGGCCGGCGAGCGGCCGGCGGCGATTCCGCTGTCGTTCGCCCAATCGCGGTTGTGGTTCCTCGACCAGCTGCAGGGCCCGTCCCCGGTGTACAACATCGCGGTGGCCTTGCGGATGTCCGGCCGCCTGGACGTCGAGGCGCTGACCGCCGCGATGGCCGACGTGATCGACCGCCATGAGAGCCTGCGGACGCTGTTTCCCGCGACCGACGACGCCCCGCAGCAGTTGGTGGTCGCAGTGGACCGGGCCGAATTCGGTTGGCAGATCATTGATTCCGAAGGATGGGCGCGCGAAGAGCTGGACGCCGCCGTCGATACCGCGGCGCACCACGCCTTTGACCTCACCACCGAAATACCGTTAAGGGCAACGCTTTTCCGCCTTGGCCCGGATGAGCATCTGTTGGTGGGCGTGCTGCACCACATTGCCGCCGACGGTTGGTCGATCGGCCCCTTGATGCGCGATCTCGGCGAAGCGTACGCCGCCCGACGTCTCGGGCGCGGGCCGGACTGGGCCGAACTGCCGGTTCAATATGCCGATTACACATTATGGCAGCACGCGCAGTTCGGCGATCTGGACGATCCCGACAGCCTGATCGCCTCCCAACTGACCTATTGGGTCGACACGCTGGCCGGGCTGCCCGAGGTATTGCCGCTGCCCACCGATCGGCCCTACCCTCCGGTGGCCGATCAGCGCGGAGCCAGCGTGGCCGTCGGGTGGCCGGCCGAGTTGCAGCAGCGGGTGCGCGAGGTGGCCCGCGAGCACAACGCGACCAGCTTCATGGTGGTCCAAGCCGCGTTGGCAGCACTGCTGTCGACGGTCAGCGCGAGTTCGGATGTGGCCGTGGGCTTCCCGATTGCCGGGCGCCGCGACCCCGCGCTCGACGATTTGGTCGGCTTCTTCGTCAACACCCTGGTGCTGCGTGTCGACGTGGCGGGCGATCCCACCGTCGCGGAGCTGCTGGCCCAGGTCCGGCAACGCAGCCTAGCCGCCTACGAGCACCAGGACGTGCCCTTCGAGGTTCTCGTCGAGCGGCTGAACCCCACCCGCAGTCTGACGCATCATCCACTGGTGCAGGTGATGTTGGGATGGCAGGACGCGGAGCCGGCAGAATTGATGTTGGGCGATGTGCATGCCACCCCGCTGCCGATCGACACCCACACCGCACGAACAGATTTGGCGTTCTCCCTGACCGAGCGCTTTACCGAGGCGGGTGAGCCGGCCGGAATCTCCGGGACGGTGGAGTACCGCACCGACGTGTTCGACCCGGGCAGCATCGAGGCATTGGTCGGGCGGTTCGAGCGCGTGCTGGTCGCGATGACCACCGACGTGGCGCAACGGCTCTCGTCGATCCAGCTGTTGGATTCCGACGAGCAAACCCGGCTGGACGAATTCGGCAACCGCGCCGCGCTGGCCCGGCCGGCCGCCCGCACCTCGGTCCCGGCATTGTGGGCCACGCAGGTGGCCCGCGCGCCCGACGCGGTGGCCATCACCTTCGAGGGCCGCTCGATGACCTACCGCGAGGTCGACACGGCCGCCAACCGGTTGGCAAACCTACTGACGTCCGAGGGCGCCGCCCCGGGACAGTCGGTGGCGCTGCTGTTTTCGCGATCTGCCGAGGCGATCATCGCGATCCTGGCGGTGCTCAAATCCGGGGCGGCGTATCTACCGATCGATCCGGCCCACCCGTCGGCGCGGATCGACTTCATGGTGACCGATGCCGCACCGATCGCCGCGATCACCACCGCGGAGCTGCGGCCGCGGTTCCGCGGATCCGGCCTGCGGGTCATCGATGTGGACGACCCGCGCATCGACGCACAGCCCGCGACACCGCCGCCCGGGCCGTCGCCGGACGACATCGCCCACATCATTTACACCTCGGGAACGACCGGCATGCCGAAAGGCGTTGCGGTCACTCATCACAACGTGACACAACTCTTCGAGTCGCTCGAGACGGGCCTGGAGCTGTCACCGGAACAAGTGTGGACCCAGTGTCACTCATACGCCTTCGACTTCTCGGTGTGGGAGATCTGGGGCGCGCTGCTGCACGGTGGCCGGTTGGTGGTGGTGCACGAGGCCGTGGCCGGTTCACCGCAAGACTTCCACGCCCTGCTGGTCGCCGAGCGAGTCACAGTTCTCACCCAAACGCCGTCGGCGGTCGGGATGCTCTCGCCGCAGGGCCTGGAATCGACGACGCTGGTGATCGGCGCTGAACCGTGCCCGGCCGAACTGGTCGATCGGTGGGCGCGCGGGCGGGTGATGATCAATGTCTACGGCCCGACCGAGACCACGATGTGGGCCGCCAAGAGTGCCCCGCTCACAACGGGTTCGGGTGTACCGCCGATCGGTTCGCCGGTGGCGGGGGCGGCGTTCTTCGTGCTCGACGAGTGGTTGCGCCCCGTGCCCGTCGGGGTGGTCGGCGAGTTGTACCTGGCCGGCCGCGGGGTGGGGTGCGGGTATTGGCGCCGGGCCGGGTTGTCCGCGTCGCGCTTCATGGCCTGCCCGTTCGCGGGCGCCGGTGCTCCCGGACAACGAATGTATCGCACCGGCGACTTGGTGCGGTGGCGCCCGGACGGCCAACTCGATTACCTCGGGCGCGCGGATGAGCAGGTCAAGATTCGCGGGTACCGCATCGAGCTCGGCGAAATACGCTCGGCGCTGGCAAGTTTGGAAGGCGTGGAGCAGGCCGTCGTCGTCGCTCGCGAAGATCGGCCCGGGGTCAAACGCCTCGTCGGCTACATCACCGGAACCGCCGACCCCAACCAAGCACGCGCCGCCCTGGCCGGCCGCCTCCCGCCGTACATGGTGCCGACGGCGGTCGTGGTGATCGACGCGTTGCCGATGACGGTCAACGGCAAACTCGACACCCGGGCCTTGCCCGCGCCCGAGTACCACGACGCCGATCGCTATCGCGCCCCCACCGATGCCGTCGAGGAGATCCTGGCCGGGATCTACGCGCAAGTGCTGGGATTGAAGCGAGTCGGCGTCGACGAGTCCTTCTTTGATTTGGGTGGGGACAGCATCTTGTCGATGCAGGTGGTGTCCAGGGCCCGCGCGGCCGGGGTGGTGTGCCGTCCGCGCGACATCTTCGTCGAGCAGACCGTGGCCCGGCTGGCCCGAGTGGCAAGTGTCGCAACGGATGACGCCGCCGTCGTCGATGAAGGCGTGGGCGAGGTGCCGGCCACCCCGATCATCCGCTGGCTGGAGGGCGTAGCCGGCCGCGTCGAGCAGTTCAATCAGACGGTGGCCATTCAGGCTCCCGTCGCGGTGACCGAAGCCGACGTCGTGGTGGTGCTGCAGGCGTTGCTCGACCGGCACTCGATGCTGCGAATGCGCGTCGACGACGACTTCGGCGGCCGCTGGTCGTTGTGGGTGCCCGAGCCCGGTTCGGTGGACGCCCGCGGTTGCCTGCATGTCGTCGACACGCTCTCCGAGGAGGCGCTGGTCCGAGCGCGGGCAGAGCTGAATCCCGCGACCGGCACGATGGTGCGCGCGTTGTGGGTGGCGCCGATCGGTGAGCTGGTGTTGATAGTCCATCACCTCGCCGTCGACGGGGTATCGTGGCGAATCCTGTTGGAAGACATCAATCTTGCCTGGACGCAGCATTGCGGCGAGCAAGAGGTGACCCTGCCGGCACCGGGGACGTCGTTTGCCCGCTGGGCGTCGTGGCTCGACGAGCACGCCCGCACTCCCGAGGTGGTCGATCAGGCGCAGGTGTGGCGGCAGGTGGCCGCCACCCCGGCCACCCTGCCCCCACCCCGGCCCGAGCTGGACAGCTACGTCAGCGCGGGACGGCTGTCGGTGGATCTGGACGTCGAGACCACCAGGATGGTGTTGGGTGAAGTCCCGGCGGCGTTTCACGCCGGCGTGCAAGACATTCTGTTGATCGCGTGCGCGTTGGCCTGCGCGGAATTTCTGGGCACCGGGGCTGCGCCGATCGGCATCGACGTGGAAGGCCATGGGCGCCATGACGAGCTGGCCGGCGATATGGACCTGTCGCGCACCGTGGGGTGGTTCACCACCAAATATCCAGTGGCGCTGGGTGGTGGCCTGTCCTGGGCACAAGTTCTCGCCGGGGCACCCGCGCTGGGCGCGCTGATCAAGGACGCCAAAGAGCGGCTGCGCGCCCTGCCCGACGGCCTGACCTACGGGTTGCTGCGCTACCTCAACCCGGACGTGGATCTGGACTCGGCCGACCCGGCGATCGGGTTCAACTACTTCGGGCGCCTCGGCGCCGGTGCCGTCGAGTTCTCCGACGATCTGTGGCTGATCGCCGAGGATGGCGTGTCGGTGGCCGCAGTGGCCTCAGCGATCCCAATGCCGTTGGGCCACACCGTCGAACTGAACGCAGGAACTCTCGACACGGACATCGGCCCGCGCTTGCACGCGACCTGGACCTGGGCCACCTCGGTGCTCGACGCCGAGCAGGTCGGCCGGCTGAGCCAACTCTGGTTCGAGGCCCTGACCGGGATTTGCGCGCATGTCCGCGCCGGCGGAGGCGGCTTGACGCCGTCGGATATCGCGCCGGCGCGCCTGGACCAGCAGCAGATCGACGAGCTGTGCGGGCGCGACCGCATCGCCGACATCCTGCCGCTCACCCCGTTGCAGCAGGGATTGTTGTTCCACGCCAACACACACCGCAAAAGCCAGTTGGGCGAGCTGTACGCGGTACAGCTGGATATCACCATCGCCGGCCCGCTGGAGCCCGACCGCCTGCGCGCAGCCGCGGGCACCGTGGTCGGCCGCCACCCCAACCTGGCCGCCCGATTCTTGCCGGAGTTCGACGAACCGATCCAGGTCATCCCGGCTGATCCCGAATTAGCCTGGCAATACCTCGAACTCGTCGACAGAGTCGACGCCGAGGAACAAATCGAACGGCTATGCGCAGCCGAGCGCGCGGCGGTCGTCGACCTGACCGAGCCGCCCGCGTTCCGGGTTGCGCTGACCCGCACCGGCATCGACCGGCACCGGTTGGTGCTGACCAATCACCACATCGTGCTCGACGGCTGGTCACTGCCGATCTTGTTGCACGAGATCTTCACTACCTATTACGGCCAGCGGCTCCCCGCACCCGCTCCCTATCGCCGGTTCGTGTCCTGGCTTTCCGACCAAGACCGCGAGAGCGCCGAGGCGGCCTGGCGCCAAATATTCGCCGGTTTCGAGGTTCCCACTCTGGTGGGCCCGCCGGGGCGGGTCGGGCTCGGCCGGCGAGAGGTGGTGACGGCGCGGATACCCGCCGAGACAACGCGGGCCGTGGGTGAGCTGGCCCGCGCGCATCACACCACCGTCAACACGGTGCTGCAGGCCGGCTGGGCACAACTGTTGATGTGGCTGACCGGCCAGCGCGACATCGCCTTCGGCACCGCGGTCTCGGGCCGCCCGGCCGAGCTGGCCGGGTCCGAAGCGATGATCGGCCTGTTGATCAACACCGTGCCGGTGCGGGCCACCATCACCACGGCCACCGGCGCCGGTGACCTCCTCGACCAACTGCACCGAACCAACAACCACACCCTGGAACATCAGCACCTGGCACTGCCCGACATTCACCGCGCCGCAGGCCACGACCAACTCTTCGACACCCTGTTCGTCTACGAGAACTACCCCGTCGACCCCGCCTTGTTCGGCGTCAACGGTTTGACGGTCACCGGGTACACCGCACGCGAGAACAATCACTATCCCCTGACACTGCAGGCGATGCCCGGCGACGAACTCGGTCTGCGCGTCGAATACGACGCCGACGTCTTCACCGCGGACCGGGTCCGCACGCTCATCCGGCAGTTCCAGCGCGTGCTGGAGGCCGCGACCACCGACCCCACCCGCAGGCTGTCGTTGCTGGACCTCCTTGACGGCGATGAACACGCCCGCCTCGACGAGTTCGGGAATCGCGCGGTGCTGACCCGTCCGGCGGACGGGGTATCGGTGCCCGCGCTGTTCGCCGCCCAAGCGGCCCGCACCCCCGACGCGGTAGCGATCGCATTCGACGGACAGTCGATCACCTATCGTGAACTCGACGAGGCGTCCAACCGGGTGGCCCACCTGCTGGCCGACCGCGGCGCGGGGCCGGGACAGTCTGTGGCCCTGCTGTTTTCGCGTTCGGCCGAGGCCATCGTCGCGATCTTGGCGGTGTTGAAGACCGGCGCGGCCTATCTGCCGATGGACCCGGCTCATCCCGCGGCACGCATCGAGTTCATGCTGACCGACGCCGCGCCGATCGCCGCGCTCACCACCACGGCGCTGCGCACGCGACTCGACGGGTACGACCTGACGACCGTCGACATCCGTGATCCCGCCGTCGGCGCTGCGCCCGCCTCCGCGCTAGCGATGCCGGAGCCCGATGACGTCGCCCACATCATCTACACCTCCGGCACTACCGGTGTGCCCAAAGGCGTTGCGGTAACCCACGCCAACGTCACCCAGCTTTTCGACGCACTGGAAGCCGGGATAGAGCTGACCCCGCGGCAAGTGTGGACGCAGTTCCACTCGTATGCGTTCGACTTCTCGGTGTGGGAAATCTGGGGTGCGCTGCTGCACGGCGGACGGCTGGTGGTGGTGCCCGAGTCGATGACCCGCTCACCCGACGACTTCCACGACCTGATCGTCAACGAACGCGTCACGGTCCTCACTCAAACCCCGTCCGCGGTGGCAGCGCTCTCCGTCGAAGGCTTGGGATCGGCGGCGTTGGTGATCGGAGCCGAGGCCTGCCCGCCCGAGGTGGTGGATCGTTGGGCGCCCGGACGGACGATGGTCAACGTCTACGGTCCCACCGAGACGACGATGTGGCTGTCCAAGAGTGCCCCCCTGACCGCGAAAGCCGAAGTGGTGCCGATCGGTTCGCCGACCGCGGGAGCGGCGTTCTTCGTGCTCGACGGATGGTTGCGCCCCGTGCCCGTCGGGGTGGTCGGCGAGTTGTATCTGGCCGGCCGCGGGGTGGGGTGCGGGTATTGGCGTCGGGCCGGGTTGACCGCGTCACGTTTCATGGCGTGCCCGTTCGGCTCCCCCGGACAACGAATGTATCGCACCGGCGACCTGGTGCGGTGGGGCGACGACGGCCAGTTGCAGTACGTGGGGCGCGCCGACGAGCAGGTGAAAATTCGCGGCTACCGCATCGAGCTCGGCGAAATCCGTGCGGCCCTGGCCAGTTTGGCAGGCGTGGAACAGGCCGCCGTCATCGCCCGCGAAGACCGCCCGGGCGTCAGACGCCTGGTCGGGTACCTCACCGGGACGGCCGACCCGGCCCAGGTCCGCACCCAGCTCGCCGAGCAGCTTCCGCCGTACATGGTGCCCTCCGCGGTAGTGGTGGTCGACGCGTTGCCGATGACGGTCAACGGCAAACTCGACACTCGCGCCCTGCCGGCACCGGACTACCGCGACGACGATCACTACCGCGCACCGGGTACCGCCGTCGAGGAGATCCTGGCCGGGATCTATGCCCAGGTACTGAACGTGGAACGGGTCGGAGTCGACGACTCCTTCTTCGATTTGGGCGGGGATTCACTGTCGGCGATGCGGGTGATCGCGGCGATCAACACCCTCCTCGACGCAGATCTCAAGGTAGGCAGGCTTTTCGATGCGCCAACCGTCGCCCGGTTGGCACAGCATCTGGGCGCTCAGGCGAGCCGCCGCGAGCCACTGGTGGCAATCGAGCGGCCCGCGCTGGTGCCGCTGTCGTTCGCCCAATCTCGGTTGTGGTTCCTGGATCAGTTGCAGGGCCCATCGGCCGTCTACAACATGGCCGTGGCATTGCGGCTGTCCGGCCGGCTCGACGTCGACGCGCTGGCCGCCGCGCTGGGCGACGTGGTGGCGCGCCACGAAAGTCTGCGCACCCGGTTTTCGGCCCCCGACGGCATACCCCGGCAAATCCTGGTCGACGCCGATGAAGCCGAGTTCGGTTGGCGCGTGGTCGATTCCGCCACATGGTCGGCGACCCTCCTGGAGGAGGCCATCGATGCGACGGTGGGTCACCGATTCGACTTGACCACCGAGCTGCCGCTGCGAGCAACACTTTTCCGGCGCGGTGATGACGAGCATGTACTGGTGGGCGTGGTGCACCACATCGCCGCCGATGGCTGGTCGATCACACCGCTGGTGCGCGATCTCGGCGAGGCGTATGCCGCCCGGTGCCGAGGGCAAGCACCGGGCTGGGTCGAATTGCCGGTGCAGTACGCCGATTACGCAATCTGGCAACATAAGCAGTTCGGCGATCTGACCGATCCCGACAGCCCGATCGCGTCTCAGCTGGCGTTCTGGCGCGATGCGCTGGCCGGTATTCCGGAGCACATCGCACTGCCGACCGATCGGCCCTACCCGCCTATCGCAGATCAGCGCGGGGCCACGGTGGCGGTGGAATGGCCCGCCGAGTTGCAGCGCCAGGTGCGCGAGGTGGCCCGCGAGCACAACGCGACCAGCTTCATGGTGGCGCAGGCCGCGCTGGCGGTGCTGCTTTCGGCGGTCAGTGCCAGTTCCGATGTGGCCGTGGGCTTCCCGATCGCCGGGCGCCGCGATCCCGCGCTCGACGAACTGGTCGGCTTCTTCGTCAACACCCTGGTGTTGCGTGTCGACGTGACCGGCGACCCCACCGTCGCCGAGCTACTGACCCAGGTGCGCCAGCGCAGCCTGGCCGCCTACGAACACCAGGACGTTCCGTTCGAGGTTCTCGTCGAACGCCTCAATCCAACCCGAAGCTTGGCGCATCACCCGCTGGTGCAGGTCATGTTGGGCTGGCAGAACTCATCGCCCGCCGAACTGGCACTGGGCGACGTACAGGCCACCGCCCTGCCGATCGACACCCACAGCGCGCGAATGGATTTGTCGTTCTCCTTGACCGAGCGCTTCACCGCGACCGGCGCGCCCGCCGGAATCTCCGGGACGGTGGAGTACCGGACCGACTTGTTCGACACCGCCAGCATCGAGCTACTCGTCGAGCGGCTGCAGCGGGTGTTGACGGCGATGACGGCCGATGCGGCGCAGCGACTTTCCTCGATCCAGCTGCTGAGCGCCGAGGAGCACGCGCGGCTGGACATCATGGGCAACCGGGCGATGCTGGCGCTGCCCGCGCCGGTGACGGCGTCGGTGCCGGAGTTCTTCGGCGAGCACGCGCGGCGCACCCCGGACGCGGTGGCCGTTACGTTCGAAGGCGGCTCACGCACCTATCGCGAACTCGACGAATCGGCCAACCGGCTGGCCCATCTGTTGACCGCGCACGGGGCGGGGCCGGGACAGTGTGTGGCACTGCTCTTTTCGCGCTCAGCCGAGGCCATTACCGCGATGTTGGCGGTGCTCAAGACCGGGGCGGCGTATCTGCCGATCGACCCGGCCCACCCCGACGCACGGATCGGGTTCATGCTCACCGACGCCGCCCCGGTGGCAGCGGTCACCACCGCGCCGCTGCGGCCACGCCTGCGCGGGCACGACCTCGCGGTCATCGATATCGACGACCGCGCCGTCGATCTTCAGCCCGCGACGCCACCGGTGGCTCCGTCGCCCGAGGACATCGCGTACCTGATCTACACCTCGGGCACCACCGGCGTCCCCAAAGGCGTTGCGGTTACCCACCGCAACCTGGCCCACCTGGCGGTGTCGACACCCGGCCAGCTGCCGGTGACGCAGGTATGGACGCAATGCCATTCCTACGGCTTCGACTTCTCGGTGTGGGAGATCTGGGCCGCCCTGCTCGGCGGCGGACGCTTGGTGGTCGTCCCCGAGGAGACGACCACCTCGCCGCACGACTTCCACGCCTTGCTGGTCGCCGAACAGGTCAATGTGCTCACTCAAACGCCCTCGGCCGCAGCGGCTTTGACACCGGACGGGCTGGAGTCCGTGTCGCTGCTGCTCGGCGGGGAGGCCTGCCCCGCCGAGGTGGTGGACCAGTGGGCGCCCGGGCGGGTGCTGATCAACGCCTACGGGCCCACCGAAGCCACCGTGTACGCGGCCATGAGCGGTCCGCTGGCGGCGGGGTCCGGCGCCGCACCCATCGGCGCGCCGGTGGCCACCGCGGCCCTGTTCGTCCTGGATCCCTGGCTGCGCCCGGTACCTGCCGGGGTGGTCGGCGAGTTGTACATCGCCGGCGCGGGAGTGGCCTGCGGATACCTCGGCCGCTGCGAGTTGACCGCCTCCCGGTTCATCGCCTGCCCTTACGGCGAGCCCGGCACCCGGATGTATCGCACCGGTGACCTGGTGCGCTGGCGCGCCGACGGGCAACTCGACTACCTCGGCCGGGCCGATGAGCAGGTCAAAATTCGCGGCTACCGAATCGAACTCGGGGAAATCCAAACAGCGCTGGCGGGCCTTCGCGGCGTGGATCAAGCCGTCGTCGTCACCCGCGGCGAACACTCCACCACCCGGATCGTCGCCTATGTCACCGGCGCTGCCAACCCGGCCGAGCTGCGCGCCGCGCTGGCCGAACGGCTTCCGGCCTACATGGTTCCGTCGGCCATCGTCGTCCTCGATGCGCTGCCACTGACCGTCAACGGAAAGCTCGACACCCGCGCCCTGCCCGCACCGGACTACCGCGACGCCGATCACTATCGCGCCCCCACCGACGCCATCGAAGAGATCCTGGCCGGCATCTACGCCCAGGTTCTTGGCCTCAAGGATGTCGGCATCGACGACTCCTTCTTCGACCTGGGTGGCGACAGCATCTTGTCGATGCAGGTTGTCGCGCGAGCCCGGGCCGCCGGCGTATTGTGCCGTCCGCGTGACATTTTCGTCGAGCAGACCGTGGCCCGGCTGGCCCGGGTGGCCAGCGTGGTCGGCGAGGAAGCCGTGGTCGACGAGGGCACCGGGCCGGTTTCGGCCACCCCGATCATGCGGTGGCTGCGGCACGTCGACGGCCCGATCGATCAGTTCAACCAGACCGTCGTCGTGCGGGCGCCCGCCGACGCTAGCGAGGCCGATGCGGCGATCGTGTTGCAGGCCTTGCTGGATCGACACGCGATGCTGCGGCTGCGCGTCGATGCCGAGTGGTCACTGGAGGTGCCCGAGGCCGGGTCGGTGGACGCGCGAAGCTGTCTTCGATCCGTGCGGGTGTTCACCGATGAGGTGTTGATCGCGGCGAGGCAGCGGTTGAACCCGGGCACCGGAACGATGGTGAGTGCGCTGTGGGTCACCTCGACGTCTCAGTTGGTGTTGATCCTTCATCATCTGGCAACCGACGGGGTGTCGTGGCGAATCCTGTTGGAGGACATCAATATCGCGTGGGCCCAGCTGCAGAGCGGGCAGCCGGTGGCACTGCCGGCGGCGGGCACCTCATTCGCACGGTGGGCCGCGCTGCTCGACGAACACGCCCGATCCGCGGCCGTGCTGCGGCACACCGACGCGTGGCGGCGAGTGGCGGCGCTGCCGAATGCATTGCCGGCGGCCCGGCCCGAGCTGGACACCTACGCGAGTGCGGGACGGTTGTCGACCGAGCTCGACACCGAAACGACCCGCATGCTCTTGGGTGAGGTGCCCGCGGCGTTTCACGCCGGCGTACAAGACATTCTGCTGATCGCGTTCGGACTGGCCTGGGCGGAGTTCTTGGACACCGACTCGGCCGTCGGTATCGACGTCGAGGGTCATGGCCGCCACGACGAATTGACCGCTGACGTCGACTTGTCACGCACGGTGGGGTGGTTCACCGCGAAATACCCGGTCGCGCTGCGCATCGGCGACCTGACCTGGGCCCAGGTGCGCGCCGGTGAGGCCGCATTGGGTGCGACGGTCAAGGACGCCAAGGAACAGCTGCGCGCACTGCCCGACGGATTGACCTACGGGTTACTGCGCTACCTCAACCCCGACGTGGACCTCACCGGCGCCGACCCGGCGATCGGATTCAACTACCTCGGGCGCCTCGGCGCGAGCGCCACCGAACAGTCCGACGAGCTGTGGCGGGTCAGCCCGGACAGCACATCGGCCGCGACTACCGCCTCCGCGATCCCAATGCCGTTGGGGCACACCGTAGAACTCAATGCCGGCACCATCGACACCGACGCCGGCCCACACCTGCAGGCGACCTGGACGTGGGCCACCTCGGTGCTCGACGGCGAACAGGTCAGCCGCCTCAGCGGTTTGTGGTTCGAGGCGTTGACCGGTATCTGCGCGCACGTACGCCGTGGCGGAGGCGGGCTGACACCGTCGGATATCGCCCCGGCCCGCCTGACCCAGCAGCAGATCGACGAGCTGTGCCGGCAAGACCGCGTCGCCGACATCTTGCCGCTGACTCCGCTGCAGCAGGGGCTGCTCTTCCATGCCAGCACCGCCGGCGGCAACGCCGACGACCTGTACGCGATGCAACTGGACATCACCATCACCGGCCCGCTGGACCCGGACCGACTGCGTGCGGCCGTGCGCACGGTGGTCAATCGTCACCCCAACCTGGCCGCCCGATTCTGTCGACAGTTCGACGCGCCGGTCCAGGTCGTGCCCGCCAATCCCAGTGTGCCGTGGCGGTATTACGAGTTGGATTCCGAGGAGCGAATTCAGCAGATCTGCGCCGCCGAACGCAGCGCGGTCTGCGATCTGACCGAACCTCCGGCATTCCGGGTGGCGTTGATCCGCGCCGCCGACGAAATACACCGGTGTGTGCTGACCAATCACCACATCGTGCTCGACGGCTGGTCACTGCCGATCCTGGCCCAAGAGATATTCGCCAGCTATTACGGGCAACGACTACCGGCGGCCGGGTCGTACCGCAGGTTCGTCGCGTGGCTGGCCGAGCAAGATGTCGACGCCGCGCAGGCGGCCTGGCGTCAGGCGCTCGCCGGTTTCGACACCCCCACGCTGGTGGCCCCGCCGGGCCGCGTCAAGCTCGGACCCCGCGGCGTCGTCGGCTCGGCGATGTCGGAGCAGACGACCCGGGCCCTGGGCGAGCTGGCCCGCGCGCATCACACCACCGTCAACACGGTGCTGCAGGCCGGCTGGGCACAACTGTTGATGTGGCTGACCGGCCAGCACGACATCGCCTTCGGCACCGCGGTCTCGGGCCGCCCGGCCGAGCTGGCCGGGTCCGAAGCGATGATCGGCCTGCTGATCAACACCGTGCCGGTGCGGGCCACCAGCACCGCGGCCACCACGACCGCCGACTTGCTCGCCCAACTGCACCGCGCCAACAACCACACCTTCGAACACCAGCACCTGGCGCTGACCGAAATACACCGTGCCGCAGGCCACGACCAACTCTTCGACACCCTGTTCGTCTACGAGAACTACCCGATCGACACGTCCACGGTGCTCGCCGACGGGCTGGCCATCACCGCGATCACCGCACGCGAGCTCAACCACTATCCGCTGACACTGCAGGCGATGCCCGGCGACGAACTCGGTCTGCGCGTCGAATACGACACCGAAATCTTCGATGCGGAAACCATCGAGGCGTTGCTCAGGCGGCTGCGGCGGGTGCTGTCGGCCATGACCACCGATGCCACGCAACGGCTTTCCTCGATCCAGCTGCTGGACGACGACGAACTCGCACGCCTCGACGAGATCGGCAATCGCAAGGTGCTGACGCGGCGTGCTCGGCCGGCCCAGTCGGTTCCGGAGCGCTTCGCCGCCCTCGCCGCGCGCCATCCCGACGCGACGGCGATCACCTCCGACGGCCAGTCGATCACTTACCGCGAGCTCGACGAGGCGGCCAATCGGACCGCGCATCTGTTGGCCGGCCACGGTGCCGGACCGGGACAGTCTGTGGCGCTGCTGTTTACCCGCTCGACCCAGGCCATCGTCGCGATGCTGGCGGCGCTCAAGACTGGAGCCGCGTACCTGGCGATCGACCCGGCTCATCCCGACACCCGTATCGGGTTCATGCTTGCCGATACCGCCCCCGTCGCCGTCCTCACCACCGCGGCCCTGCGGCCGCGGCTGCGCGGGCACGACCTGCAAATCATCGACATCGACGATCCCGCCGTCGGCACCCAGCCCGCCACCGCGCCGCCGGCACCGTCGCCGGACGATATCGCGTACCTGATCTACACCTCCGGCACCACCGGTATCCCCAAAGGTGTTGCGGTCACTCACCGCAACCTGGCCCACCTGGCCGAATCGGCACCCGCTCAGCTTCCGGCGACCCAGGTGTGGACGCAATGTCACTCGTACGGCTTCGATTTCTCGGTCTGGGAAATCTGGGCCGCCCTGCTCGGGGGCGCGCGCCTGGTCGTGGTACCCGAGGCGGTGACCAACTCACCGCAGGATTTCCACGCCCTGCTGCTGCGTGAAAGCGTCAACGTACTCACCCAAACACCCTCTGCCGCAGCAGCATTGACCTCACAGGGATTGGAGTCGGTCGCGGTGCTGCTGGGCGGCGAGGCCTGCCCCACCGAGGTGGTGGATCAGTGGGCGCCCGGCCGGGTGGTGATCAACGCCTACGGACCCACCGAAGCCACCGTGTACGCCTCGATGAGCGCACCGCTGGCGCCGGGCACCGCAGTCGTGCCGATCGGCGCGCCCGTATCGACCGCTGCCCTCTTCGTTCTCGACGGCTGGCTGCGCCCGGTACCACCGGGTGTGATCGGTGAGTTGTACGTGGCCGGCGCCGGGGTGGCGTGCGGATATCTGCACCGCCCCGAATTGACCGCTTCCCGATTCATCGCGTGCCCCTACGGTGAACCCGGCGCCCGGATGTATCGCACCGGCGACCTGGTGCGCTGGCGCGCCGATGGACAACTCGACTACCTGGGCCGGGCCGACGACCAGGTCAAGATCCGTGGCTACCGCATCGAACTCGGCGAAATCCAAACGGCCCTAGCCAATCTCGAAGGCGTCGAGCAGGCGGTCGTCATCACCCGCGAGGACCGCCCCGGCGCCAAACGGCTCGTCGGCTACGTCACCGGCTCCGCGGACACGGCCGCACTGCGCAGCGCATTGGTCGAACGGCTGCCGTCCTACCTGGTGCCGGCCGCGCTGGTGGCTCTGCAGGCACTGCCGTTGACACCCAACGGCAAACTCGACAGCCGGGCCCTGCCCGCTCCCGAATACCAAGGCATCGGTGGCGATTACCGCGCCCCGACCACCGCGATCGAGGAGATCCTGGCCGGCATCTACGCGCAAGTCCTCGGCGTCGAACAGGTTGGCGTCGACGACTCCTTCTTCGACCTCGGCGGCGATTCCCTCTTGGCGATGCGCCTGGTCGCCGCGATCAACTCCGGTCTGGACGCGGGCCTGCAAGTGCATGCCCTGTTCGACGCGCCCACGATCGCCCGGTTGGCACCGCACATCGGCACCGGCCGCGGGTGGCTGGAGCCGTTGGCGGCCGGGACCCGGCCCGCGGTGGTGCCGTTGTCCTTCGCCCAATCCCGGTTGTGGTTCCTGGATCAGCTGCAGGGGCCGTCGCCGGTTTACAACATGGCCGCCGCGTTGCGGTTGTCCGGGCCCCTCGATGTCGTTGCACTGGGTGCCGCACTCGCCGACGTGGTCGCCCGCCACGAAAGTTTACGAACGCTGTTTGTCGCAACCGACGGTATCCCCCAGCAAGTGGTGGTGGCGCCGGAGCAAGCCGAATTTGGTTGGCAAGTAATCGATTCCAGTAGTTGGACCGCGACAATGCGGGAAGCGGCGATCGACGCTGCGACACGCCACACCTTCGATCTGGCCAACGAGCCGCCGCTACGTGCAACGCTCTTCCGGCACGCCGAGGACGAGCATGTCCTGGTGGGCGTGGTGCACCACATCGCCGCCGACGGCTCGTCGGTCGCGCCACTGGTGCGTGATCTGGGCGTGGCATATGCCGCGCGATCTGCGCGTCAAGCTCCCGGCTGGACGCAATTACCGGTGCAGTACGCCGATTACGCGCTGTGGCAGCACGCGCAGTTCGGTCGTCTTGACGACCCGGACAGCCCGATCGCCACCCAGCTGTCCTATTGGGAAGATGCCCTGGCCGGAATGCCCGATCGCTTGCCGCTTCCCACCGATCGGCCCTACCCCGCGGTGGCCGATCAGCATGGCGCGAGCGTGGCCGTGCAGTGGCCGGCCGAGTTGCAGCAGCTGGTGCGTGAGGTGGCTCGCCGACACAACGCGACCAGCTTCATGGTGGTCCAAACCGCCCTGGCCGCGCTGCTCTCGGCGGTGAGCACCAGTTCCGATGTGGCCGTGGGCTTCCCGATTGCCGGGCGACGCGATGCAGCGCTGGACGGGCTGGTGGGCTTCTTCGTCAACACGCTGGTGCTGCGCATCGAGGTGGACGGCGATCCCACCGTCACCGAGCTGCTGGCCCAGGTCCGGCAGCGCAGCCTGGCCGCGTACGAACACCAGGACGTACCATTCGAAATCCTCGTCGAGCGCGTCAACCCCGCCCGCAGCTTGACCCATCACCCGCTGGTTCAGGTGATGCTGGGCTGGCAGACCCTGCACGGCGACGACCCCGCCACCGCGCTGGCGCTGGGCGATGTGCAGGTCACCCCGCTACCGATTGACACCCACACGGCACGAATGGATTTGGCGTTCTCTCTGGTCGAGCGATGGACACGAGCCGGCGAGCCCGCCGGAATCTCCGGGACGGTGGAATACCGCACCGACGTCTTCGACGCCGACAGCATCCGGACCCTGGTGCAGCGGCTCCAGCGGGTGCTGGAGGCCATCACCGACAACCCCGCCCGGCGGTTCTCCTCGATCCGGCTGTTGGACGTCAACGAACGCGCCCGCCTCGACGAGATGGGCAACCGCGCGGTATTGAGCCGCCCCGCGGCGACGGCGCAGTCGGTCCCGGAACTGCTCGCCGAGCACGTGACGCGGACACCCGAGGCGGTGGCAATCACTTGCGACGGCCACTCGTTGACGTATCGCGCTCTCGACGAGGCCTCGAACCGGTTGGCGCACTTGCTGACTGCCAACGGTGTGCGATCTGGACAGTGTGTGGCACTGGTGATGGAGCGCTCGGCCGAGGCGATCGTCGCGATGCTGGGAGTGCTCAAGACGGGCGCCGCGTACCTGGCGGTCGACCCGGCGCTGCCCGATGCGCGAATCGGTTTCATGCTCACCGATGCCGCACCCGCTGCTGCGATCACCACCCGGCAGCTGCTGCACCGCCTCGACGGTCACGACCTTGCGGTGATCAACAGCGACGACCCCGCCGTGGATATCCAGCCCTGCACCGCGCTACCGGTGCCGTCGGCCGACGAGATCGCCTACCTCGTCTACACCTCGGGCACCACCGGCACACCCAAGGGGGTCGCGGTCACGCACCGCAACCTGGCGCACTTGGCGGAGTCGACGCCCCGACAGCTACCCGCCACGCAGGTGTGGACGCAATGCCACTCGTATGCCTTCGACTTCTCGGTGTGGGAAATCTGGGCGGCCCTGCTCGGCGGCGCGCGGCTGGTGGTGGTGCCCGAGGAGGTGACGACCTCACCGGAAGACTTCCACGCCCTGCTGGTCGCCGAACGGGTCAATGTGCTAACCCAAACCCCCACCGCCGTAGCGGCATTGGCGCCACAACAGTTGGAATCGACAGCATTGCTGCTCGGTGGCGAGCCCTGCCCGCCCGAGGTGGTGGAGCAATGGGCGGATGGCCGTGTGGTGATCAACGCCTACGGCCCCAGCGAGGCCACCGTGTATGCGTCGATGAGCGCGCCGTTGACGCCGGGCACGACCGTGGTGCCGATCGGTGCGCCAGTGTCGACCGCGGCGCTGTTCGTGCTCGATGGATGGTTGCGCCCGGTGCCGATCGGCGTCGTCGGCGAGTTGTACATCGCCGGGGCCGGGGTGGCGTGCGGATACCTCGGACAAGCCGAGCTCACCGCGTCACGATTCGTTGCCTGCCCCTTCGGCCGGCCCGGTGCGCCTGGACAAAGGATGTATCGCACCGGTGACCTGGTGCGCTGGCGCACCGACGGACAGCTGGACTACCTGGGTCGCGCCGACGAGCAGGTCAAGATCCGCGGCTACCGCATCGAACTCGGTGAAATCCGGTCCGCCCTGGCCGCTTTGGACGGTGTGGACCAAGCGGTGGTGGTCACCCGTGAAGACCGGCCCGGCACCGTCCGCTTGGTCGGCTACATCACCGGCACCGCCGACCCGGTTCGGGTGTGCGCGGCGCTGGCCGACCGGCTCCCGCCGTACATGGTTCCGTCGGCGGTGGTGCCGATCGACGCGGTGCCGCTGACGGTCAACGGGAAGCTCGACACCCGCGCCCTGCCCGCGCCGGAATACCGCGATGTCGATCGCTATCGCGCCCCGGGCACCGCGACCGAGGAGATCCTGGCCACCATCTACGCCCAGGTGCTCGGCGTCGAGCGGGTCGGAGTCGACGACTCCTTCTTCGATCTGGGCGGGGACAGCATTCTGTCGATGCAAGTCGTGGCGCGGGCCCGGGCGGCCGGTGTGTTGTGCCGTCCGCGTGACATTTTCGTCGAACAGACCGTGGCCCGGCTGGCCCAGGTCGCCGGTGCGGCCGGCGAGAACGCCGTCGCCGACGACGGTATCGGGCCGGTGGTGGCCACCCCGATCATGCGCTGGCTGCTGGACATCGATGGTCCGGTCGAGGATTTCAATCAGGCGATGGTGATACAGGCACCCGCCGAAGTGACCGAGGACGCCGTGGCAGTGGTTCTGCAGGCATTGCTGGATCGCCACCCCATGCTGCGGCTGCACGTCGACACCGATGACGCCGGGGCGACGGCGCTCGAGGTGCCCGAGGTCGGGTCGGTGGACGGCCGCGCGTGCCTGAACACCGTCGACGAACTGTCCGAAGAGGTACTGGCCGGGGCACGAGCGCGGCTGAACCCGTCGACCGGGACGATGCTCAGCGCGGTGTGGGCGAGCTCCACCGGTCAACTGTTGCTGATAATCCACCACCTGGCTGTCGATGCGGTGTCGTGGCGAATCTTGTTGGAGGACATCAACATCGCCTGGGGCCAGCAGCGCAGCGGGCAGCCGGTCGCGCTACCCGGGGGCGGAACGTCGCTGGCCCGGTGGTCGTGGCTGCTGGCCGAGCATGCCCGCAGCGCGGAGGTCATCGGGCAGGCCGCGGCCTGGACACGCGTCGTGGCGATCGAGCCCGTGCTGCCCGCGCCGCAACCCGAGCTCGACACCTACGCCAGTGCCGGTCAGATCTCGGTGCAACTGGACGTCGAGACCACCCGCATGCTGCTTGGCGAGGTGCCCGCGGCGTTTCACGCCGGCGTGCAAGACATTCTGTTGATCGCTTTCGGGTTGGCCTGGGCGGAATTCTTGAACGCCGGCGGTGAGCCGATCGGCATCGACGTCGAAGGTCACGGCCGGCACGAGGAGCTGGCCGGTGACGTGGACCTGTCGCGCACCGTGGGCTGGTTCACCACCAAATACCCGGTGGCACTGAGTGTCGGCGGCCTGAACTGGGCGCAGGTGTGCTCCGGCGATCCGGGACTGGGTGCGCTGGTCAAGGACGCCAAAGAGCAACTGCGCGCCCTGCCCGACGGACTGAGTTACGGGCTGCTGCGCTACCTCAACCACGACGTGGACCTGACCGGATCGGACCCGGTGATCGGGTTCAACTATCTCGGGCGACTCGGCGGCGCGGCCGAGCTGTCCGACGACCTGTGGCAAATCAGTCAGGATGGTCTCTCGATCGCCGCGGCGTCCTCGGCGGTTCCAATGCCGTTGGGGCACACCGTCGAACTCAACGCCAGCACGCTGGACACCGAGACCGGTCCACACCTGAACGCCACCTGGACCTGGGCGCCGTCGGCAATCGACGGACCGCAGATCAGCCGGCTCAGCCAACTGTGGTTCGACGCCCTGGCGGGAATTTGCGCTCACGTCCGACGCGGTGGAGGTGGACTGACCCCATCCGATATCGTCCCGGCGCGCCTGGACCAGCAGCAGATCGACGAGTTGTGCAAACAGGACCGCATCGCCGATATCCTGCCCCTCACCCCGCTGCAGCAAGGACTGCTGTTCCACGCCAACACAATCCGCGGCAACAACGATGATGTCTACGCGATGCAGCTGGGCATCACCATCACCGGCCCGCTGGACCCCGACCGGCTGCGCCTGGCCGTACAAACCGTGCTCGGCCGGCACCCCAACCTGGCCGCCCGGTTCTGCCCCCAATTCGACGAGCCCATCCAGGTCATCCCGGCCCATCCGGTGCCGGCCTGGCAATACATCGAGCTCGGCGACGATGCACAGGCGGTCGAACGGGTGGCCGCCGCCGAACGCGCCGCGGTCTGCGATCTGACGCAGCCCCCGGCATTCCGGGTCGCGTTGATCCGCACCGCCAACGACCGCCATCGCCTGATGTTGACCAACCACCACATCGTGCTCGACGGCTGGTCGCTGCCGATCCTGGCGCAGGAGATCTTCGCCGGCTATTTCGGGCATCGCCTCCCCGCACCCCCGCCCTACCGCCGCTTCGTGACCTGGCTGGCCGAACGCGACATCGCTGCCGCGCAAGAGGCCTGGCGAGAGGCGTTCGCGGACTTCGAGATTCCCACTCTGGTGGGCCCGCCCGCGCGAATCGGGTTGGGGCGACGCGGCGTACAAACGTCGCGGGTCAGCGAATCGATGACCCAGTCGCTGAACGGCCTGGCCCGCGCACATCACACCACCCTCAACACCGTGTTGCAGGTGGGCTGGGCCCAGCTGCTGATGTGGCTGACCGGCCAGCACGACGTCGCCTTCGGCACCGCGGTCTCCGGCCGTCCCACCGAGCTCCCCGGCGCCGAGACGATGGTGGGCCTGCTGATCAACACCGTCCCGGTGCGCGCCAACTGCACGCCGCTGACCACCACCGCCGACCTGCTCAACCAACTGCACCGCGCCAACAACCGCACCCTCGAGCATCAGCACCTCGCGCTGGCGGAGATCCACCGCGTCACGGGACACGACCAACTGTTCGACACGCTCTTCGTGTTCGAGAACTATCCCGTCGATGCCGCCAACCTGGCCGGCGTCGACGGGCTGGCCATCAACGAGATGACCGCACGCGAATACAACCACTACCCCCTGACGCTCCAAGCCATGCCGGGCAACGAACTCGGCCTGCGCGTCGAATACAACACCGACGTCTTCGCCGCGGACAGCATCGAGACCCTGATCCTGCAACTGCACGACGTGCTCCGGGCCATGACCACCGAACCTACCCGCAGGTTGTCCTCGATTCAGCTGTTGGACGCCGACGAGCAGGCACTGATGGACGAGGTGGGCAACCGGGTGACGCTGGCCCGGCGCGCCCCCGCGCTCGTGTCGATCCCCGAGTTGTTCGCCGAACATGTCCAGCGCGACCCGGACGCGGTGGCGGTCAGTTTCCAGGGACGTTCCCACACCTACCGGGAGCTGGATGAGGCCGCTAACCGATTGGCGCACCTGATCGCCGCCCATGGGGCGGTGCGGGGACAGTCTGTGGCGCTGCTGTTTTCACGCTGCCCCGAGGCCATCGTCGCGATGCTGGCGGTACTCAAGGCCGGGGCGGCCTATCTGGCGATCGACCCGGCCCTGCCGGACGTGCGAATCGGGTTCATGCTCGACGACGCCAGGCCGGCCGTCGCGATCACCACCGCGGAGCTGCGGCCGCGCCTGGACGGCTGCGGCGTCCGGATCGTCGAGATCGATGACCCCGCGGTGGGTGCCCAACCCGCCACCGCACCAGCGGCCCCATCGCCCGACGATATCGCGTACCTGATCTACACGTCCGGTACCACGGGAGTCCCCAAAGGTGTTGCGGTGTCTCATCGCAACCTCGCGCACCTGGCCAGTTCGGCACCCGCGCACCTGCCACTGGCACAGGTGTGGACGCAATGCCACTCCTACGGCTTCGACTTCTCGGTGTGGGAGATCTGGGCGGCCCTGCTCGGTGGCGGGCGGCTGGTCGTGGTGCCGGAGTCGGTGACCGCCTCACCCGACGACTTCCACCAGCTGATGGCGACCGAAGGCGTCAATGTCCTGACCCAAACCCCGTCGGCCGCAGCGGCATTGACGCCAAGCCGGTTGGACTCGGTGGCGGTGCTGCTGGGCGGGGAAGCATGCCCGGCCGATGTCGTGGACCAATGGGCCGACGGGCGCGTGGTGATCAACGCCTACGGCCCCACCGAAGTCACCGTCTACGCCTCGATGAGCGCGCCCCTGACCGCGGGGTCGGGAGCGGCGCCCATCGGCGGGCCGGTTTCCACCGCGGCACTGTTCGTCCTCGACGACTGGCTGCGCCCGGTGCCCATCGGGGTAGTCGGTGAGTTGTATGTCGCCGGCGACGGCGTGGCATGCGGATACCTGCGCCGGGCGGGGTTGACGGCGTCACGATTCGTGGCCTGCCCCTTCGGCGAGCGGGGCGCCCGGATGTATCGCACCGGCGACCTGGTGCGCTGGCATCCGGATGGGCAGCTGGACTACGTCGGGCGCGCCGACGAGCAGGTCAAGATCCGCGGCTACCGCATCGAACTCGGCGAGATCCAAACGGCCCTGGCCAGTTTGGACGGCGTCGAACAGGCCGTCGCCGTCACCCGCGAAGACGGGCCGGGCACCACCCAGGCGATCGGGTATGTCACCGGGACGGCCGACCCGGGCGCGCTACGAAATGCGTTGGCCGACAAACTCCCCGCCTATATGATTCCCGCCGCCGTCGTGGTACTCGAGAGCCTGCCGCTGACCCCGAACGGCAAACTCGATGTCCGCGCGCTGCCCGCTCCGGAATTCCGCGCCGGCGACGACTACCGCGCTCCCGCCACCGCCGTCGAAGAAATCCTGGCCGGCATCTACACCCAGGTCCTGGGAGTCGACCACGTCGGCACCGACGACTCCTTCTTCGACCTGGGTGGCGACTCCCTGTCGGCGATGCGCCTGATCACCGCCATCAACTCCGCTCTCGACGCCGACGTCGAAGTACACACCCTGTTCGACGCCCCCACCGTCGCCCAGCTGGCGCCCCGCATCGGCGCAGCCGGCCGGCGTCAGCCGCTGATCGCGGGCGAGCGACCGGCGCTGGTCCCGCTGTCGTTTGCTCAATCCCGGTTGTGGTTCCTCTACCGGTTCGAGGGCGGGGTGGCGACCTACAACATGCCGACCGCCTTCCGGATCGCCGGGGCATTGGACATCGAGGCACTGGACGCGGCCCTCGACGACGTCATCGCCCGCCATGAAGCGTTGCGCACCATCTTCGTCGAGATCGACGGTGTGCCATACCAGGAGGTGCTACCGGCCACGCCGGGAATGTGGCGGCGCGGCGGGGAGGCGGTGTTACCGTTGGCGCGCCACCACATGGTCGCCGAGATGGTGGCACTGGCGAAATACCGGTTTGATCTGTCGGCCGAGATCCCGATTCGCGCGCAGATCTACTCGGTGTCGGCCGAGGAACACTACGTCGGGATTGTGGTGCACCACATCGCCTTTGACGGTTGGTCGCTGGCGCCGATGGCCAGGGATATCGGCGAGGCTTATCGGAATCGACGGCGCGGCCGGGATCCGCAGCGGGCGCCGTTGGCGGTGCAGTACGTCGACTACACGCTGTGGCAGCGCAAGCAATTCGGTGAGCTGGCCGACGCCGACAGCCCGATCGCCGCCCAGTTGGCCTACTGGGAGCATGCCCTGGCCGGAATGCCCGAGCGGTTGCAGCTGCCGACCGATCGGCCCTACCCGCTGGTCGCCGACTACCGCGGCTGCAACGTGGCATTACAGTGGCCCGCCGAGTTGCAACAGCGTATCCGCGATATCGCCCGCGAATACAACGCGACCAGCTTCATGGTGATCCAGGCCGCCCTGGCGGTGCTGCTCTCGGCCGTCAGCGCGAGTTCCGATGTGGCGGTGGGCTTCCCGATCGCCGGGCGCCGCGACCCTGCCCTCGACGAGCTGGTCGGCTTCTTCGTCAACACCCTGGTGCTGCGCGTCGAGGTGGCCGGGGATCCCACCTATGCCGAGCTGCTGGGCCAGGTTCGTCGGCGCAGCCTGGCCGCTTACGAGCACCAAGACGTGCCGTTCGAAGTCCTGGTGGAGCGGCTCAATCCCACTCGCTCCCTGACCCATCACCCGCTGATCCAGGTCATGCTGGCCTGGCAGAGCGCCCCCGGGCACCAGGCCAATCCCGCCACCGGCCTGGAACTGGAGGATCTACAGGTCGCCCAGCTGCCGATGGACACCCAAACTGCCCGAATGGATTTAGTCTTCCACCTCGCCGAACACTGGGGCGACGCCGGTGAGCCCGCCGGAATCGGCGGCACGGTCGAGTATCGCACCGACGTGTTCGATGCGGACACCATCAACGCACTGATCGAGCGACTGCGGCGGGTGCTGGTGGCCATGACCGCCGACCCAACCCGGCGACTGTCGGCGACCGATCTGCTCGAGGCCGACGAGCATGCGCGGCTGGACCATTGGGGCAACCGCGCGGTGTTGAGTCGGGCCGCATTCGAAGCCGAGTCGATTCCGGTGCGGTGGGCCGAACAAGTGGCACGCACGCCCGAGGCGCTGGCGGTGACCTTCGCGGGTCTGTCCATGACCTATCGCGAGCTCGAGGAAGACGCGAACCGGTTGGCTCATCTGTTGACCGCGCACGGGGCAGGGCCGGGACAGACTGTGGCACTGCTGTTTACCCGTTCCACCGAGGCGATCATCGCGATCCTGGCGGTGCTGAAAACCGGCGCGGCCTACCTGGCGATCGACCCGGCCCACCCCGACTCCCGGATCGCGTTCATGGTTGCCGACGCCAAGCCGGTCACCGCGGTCACCACCGCCGCGCTGTCCGACCGGCTCGACGGGCACGACCTGACGGTCGTATCGGTCGACGACCCGCGCATCTCCGGATACCCCGGCACTGCCCTGCCGATGCCGGCCCCCGATGACGTCGCCTACATCATCTACACATCGGGCACCACCGGTACTCCCAAGGGTGTCGCCGTACCACACCACAACGTCACCCGGCTACTGCACTCGCTACAGGGCGAGCTGGAGATGAAACAGGCCTGGACACAATGCCATTCGCTGGCGTTCGACTTCTCGGTGTGGGAGATCTGGGGCCCGCTGCTGCACGGCGGACGGCTGGTGGTGGTACCCGAATCGGTAGCCCGCTCGCCCGAGGACTTCCACGCGCTACTGGCCGCTGAGCGCGTCGGCGTGCTCAGCCGCACCCCGACGGCGTTCTATGCGCTGCAAACCGCCGATTCGCTACAGCCCGGGCTCGCCAGGCAGCTGGAGCTGCAGACGGTGGTGTTCGGCGGTGAAGCCCTTGAGCCGCAGCGTCTTCGGAGTTGGCTGCAGCGTCATCCGGGCTCACCACGCCTGATCAACATGTACGGCATCACCGAGACGACCGTGCACGCCTCCTTCCGGGAGCTCGTCGACGGCGACGTCGACAACGCGGTCAGCCCCATCGGCGGCCCGTTGGCGCATCTGGCGTTCTTCGTGCTGGACAAGTGGTTACGGCAGGTGCCGGCCGGGGTGGTCGGTGAGTTGTACGTGGCCGGTGCCGGGCTGGCCGACGGATATGTGCGCCGGCCCGGCTTGACCGCGTCGCGGTTTTTGTCCTGCCCGTTTGTCGAGGCCGGGGCACCGCCGACAAGGATGTACCGCACCGGCGATCTGGTGTGCTGGGGCCCCGACGGGCAGCTACGCTACGTCGGGCGCGCCGACGAGCAGGTCAAGATCCGCGGCTACCGCATCGAACTCGGCGAAATCGAGAGCGCCCTGCTGGATTGCCCGCAGGTCACCCAGGCCGTCACCACCGTGCACCACGGCGATGCCGGCGAGAACCTCGTCGCCTACATCACGCTGCGGCGCACCAGCACCGCCGACCACGACGCCGAAATCGTCGGACAGTGGCAAGGCGTGTACGACGACCTGTACGACGGTCAAGACGCCGTCCCGCAATTCGGCATGGACTTCCGGGGCTGGAACAGCAGCTACACCGGAGAACCGATCCCGCTCGAGGAGATGGTCGAGTGGCGGGCGGCCACGGTGCAGCGGATCATGGCGCTGCGGCCCCGGCGAGTCCTGGAGGTCGGCGCCGGTTCCGGTCTGCTGCTCTCCCAGATCGCCCCGCATTGCGAGCGCTACGTCGCCACCGACATGTCGCCGGTGGCCATCGACAACCTCGCGCGTTCGCTGGAGCGGTTGCAGATCCCGTGGCGTGATCGGGTCCAACTGCTGGCCCGGCCCGCGCACGTCACCGACGGATTGCCGCGAGGCTACTTCGACACCATCGTCGTCAACTCGGTCGTCCAGTACTTCCCCAACGCTGGGTACCTGGCCGATCTGATCGACAGTGCCATGGAGCTGCTGGCCCCGGGCGGCGCGCTGTTCCTCGGCGACATCCGCAACCACACGCTGCAGGACGCCTTCCAGACCGGAGTCGCACTCGCGCACACCACCACGGCCGACGCCGCGGAGATCCGCCAGCGGGTCCACCGCGCCGTGGTCAGCGAGCCCGAATTGCTTTTGGCACCAAACTTTTTCACCACCTGGGCCGCCGGGCACGCGGTGGCGGCCGGGCTCGACATCCAAGTCAAACGCGGGTTGGCCGACAACGAACTCAACCGGTACCGCTACGACGTCGTGATCCGCAAGACGCCCGCAGCGGTACGTTCGGTGGCCACCGCACCCACCTGGACGTGGACCGAATGCGCGGGCCTGCTCGGACTGCACGCCCGCCTGGGCTCGCAGCGTCCCGCGGCGGTGCGCGTCGCCGGGATCCCGCGCGCCGGGTTGATCGCCGACGTCCGCACCGAGCACGCCCTCGCCGACGGGCAGCCGCTGGCCGATGCGCTCATCGCGCCCGTGGCGGCCCCCGACAGCGTCACTCCCGAACAGCTGCACCGCCTCGGCGAAAACGCCGGCTACCACGTCGCGGTCACCTGGGGCGCCGAGCCCGGCACCCTCGACGCGGTCTTCCTCATCTCCGCCGGCGCCGGGCTGACCGACCTGTACCTGCCCCCCGCCGACGCTCCAGCCCATGCCAACAACCCCCACACCAACATGGAGATCAGCGCGGTGCGCCAGCGGTTGAGCGCGCGACTGCCGGAGTACATGGTGCCGGCGCAGATCGTGGTGCTCGACGAGTTCCCGTTGACCTCGTCGGGCAAGATCGACACCAAGGCACTGCCGGCGCCGGTGTTCGCCGCGACGCCGTTCCAGCCCCCGCAATCCGAGACCGAACGGGTCATCGCCGGCGTCTACGCGCAGGTGCTGGGCATCGAGCGGGTGGGGGTCGACGACTCATTCTTCGACCTCGGTGGCGATTCGCTGTCCGCGATGCGGGTGATCGCCGCGATCAACGCGGCTCTCGATGTGCACCTTCCGGTGCGCACCATGTTCTATGCCCCGTCGGTGCGCAATCTGAGCGAGCAGCTGAGCACGCAGGACAGCGCCGCGGAGGTGGTCCCCGTCGAGGTCTTCCGGGGGGGCACCGGCGCTCCGCTGTGCTGCATTCACGACGGCCTGGGACTGAGCTGGTCGTATCGGGCGCTGGGCGAGTATGTGGATTGCCCGATCGTGGGAATCAACCAAATCCCGCACGACGGCGAAGCCGAGCCCGCCTCGATTCACGCCATGGCGGCGAACTACGCAGACCGTATCCAAGCCCGCTATCCCGACGGGCCTTACCGACTTCTCGGCTGGTCTTTCGGAGGTGTCGTCGCGCACGAACTCGCGATCGAACTGCAGCGCCGCGGCCGCGTGGTGCAGAGCCTGGTGCTGATCGACCCGGTATTCAGCGCCGGCAAATTCATCACGAAACTGAGCGCCAACCGGGCTGCCGCCAAGAACCAGACACCCGACGAGAGCCAGATCCTGGAACACCTCTTGCGGACCAACCGGATCGACGTACCCATGCAGTCCGGGCCGCTCAACTATCGCCAGGCCGAGGAACTGATGCATCAACACGGCGCCGCACTCCCGCTGCCGCCCCAGCAGCTGCTGGAGTTCATGGTGCACAGCGTCAAGACAAACCACCGGCGCCTGGCCGACCACGTGCCCGGTGTCTACGACGGCGACATGGTCATCTTCGCCGCGGCCCGAGGCAGAAGCGACCGGCCCAGGGCACGGTGGCGAGGACTGCGAACCGGGCGGGCGGCCCGCTCCCAGCAGCGGCTTTGGCGGCCTTACGTCGGCGGAGAGCTGGCCGCCTACTCCGTCGACAGCACCCACCTGGAGATGCTGACGGCCGATTCGCTGCGCGCGTACGGCGAACAACTCAGGCGGTACCTGCACACCGGGGTGACGCAGGGCTGAGGGCTACCCCTCGAGCTCCTTCTTCAGGTTTGCCAGCACCTCACCCTGAATTTTCTTCAGCCCCAACGGTGCAAACGTCTTTTCGAAAAAGCCCTTGACGCCACCCGCGCCGGTCCAGCTGGTCTTGACGGTCACGCTGGATCCGGGGCCCGCCGGGGCGACGGTCCAGTTGGTGACCATCGACGAGTTCGCGTCCTTCTCGATGACGCTGTGACCAGCGACGTCGACGTTGGCCTGCACGTCACGGCTGCGTGATTTGGTGGCCTGCAGCTTCCACTTGGCGACGGTGCCCTGGCCCTGCCCACCCTGCAGCACCTGATATCCGCTGTAGTGCGAGGACAGGATCTTCGGGCGGACGTTCTGGTAGTCCGCGACCGCGGCGAGCGTGGCCCCGGGCTCGACGTTGATCAAGATGGTGCTGGCGGCGCTGACCTGTGCCATCGGGCGCGACTCCTCTGTTGTGATGCCGCTCGCGAGCGGGTGCACGGGGTGTGGTCGAAGACTAGGGTATATGTGGTGCCAGGTTCGGGATCTGCACTCGCGGCTCACAGGTCGGGCGTCGATCGGCTGATGGCGAGTTATCGTTCCATCCCCGTGACGTCCGCGGTCCGGCTCGCCAAGCCCACGTCAAACCTGTTCCGCGCCCGCACTAAACGCGACGCGCGCGGCCTGGATACGTCGGGACTGACCGGCGTGCTAAGTGTGGATCCCGAGTCCCGCACCGCCGACGTGGCCGGCATGTGCACCTACGAGGACTTGGTCGCGGCGACCCTGCCCTATGGCCTGTCGCCGCTGGTAGTCCCGCAGCTCAAGACCATCACGCTCGGCGGGGCGGTCAGCGGCCTGGGCATCGAGTCCGCGTCGTTCCGCAACGGTTTGCCGCACGAATCGGTGCTGGAAATGGACATCCTCACCGGCGCCGGCGAATTGCTCACCGCGTCGCGTGATCAGCACTGCGACCTGTTCCGCGCGTTTCCCAATTCCTATGGAACACTGGGCTATTCGACGAGGCTCCGGATCGAGCTGGAACCCATCGCGCCGTTTGTGGCGTTGCGGCACATCCGATTCCACTCCTTGCCCGAGCTGGTCGCGGCCGCCGAACGCATCATCGACACCGGCGGGCAGGGCGGCGTCCCGGTCGACTACCTCGACGGCGTGGTCTTCAGTTCCGACGAGAGCTACCTGTGCGTGGGCAAACGCACCACCACCCCGGGACCGGTCAGCGACTACACCGGCAAAAAGATCTACTACCAGTCGATGCAGCACGACGCCACCGGCGGCACCAAAGACGACCGGCTGACGATGCACGACTACTTCTGGCGATGGGACACCGACTGGTTTTGGTGCTCACGCGCATTCGGCGTGCAGAACCCGCGACTGCGGCGCTGGTGGCCGCGCCGCTACCGGCGCAGCAGCGTCTACTCCAAGCTGGTGGCCATGGACCGCCGCTTCGGGATCTCCGACCGGATCGAAGCCCGCAGTGGCAATCCGGCCCGGGAGCGGGTGGTCCAGGACGTCGAGGTGCCGATCGGACGATCCTGCGAATTCCTGGAGTGGTTTCTCGACAACGTTCCGATCACGCCGATTTGGCTGTGCCCGTTGCGACTCCGCGATCACGAGGGTTGGCCGCTGTATCCGATACCGGCGGACCACAGCTACGTCAACATCGGGTTCTGGTCCTCGGTGCCCGCCGGCGACGGCGTGGGGACCACCAACCGGGCGATCGAGGCGAAGGTCAGCGAGCTCGACGGGCACAAGTCGTTGTACTCCGACTCTTTTTACACACGTGAGGAATTCGACCAGCTGTACGGCGGCGAGATTTACAAGACGGTCAAGAAATCCTACGATCCCGACTCTCGTCTGCTCGATCTCTATGCAAAGGCGGTGCAACGGCGATGACGACGACCAAAGAGCCCGACCACTCCACCAAGGGCAAGCTCAACATGGCCGAGGTGCTCGAGATCTTCACCGCAAGCGGCGGGCACCCGCTGAAGTTCACCGCTTACGACGGCAGCACCGCCGGAAGCACGGACGCCACACTCGGCCTGGATCTGTGTTCGCCGCGAGGGGCGACCTACCTCGCGACCGCGCCCGGCGAACTGGGCATCGCCCGCGCGTACGTCTCGGGTGACCTGCAGCCACACGGCGTGCACCCCGCCGACCCCTACGAGCTGCTCAGGATGCTGGCCGACCGGGTGGATTTCAAACGGCCGTCGGCGTGGACCCTGGCTCAGGTGGTCCGCTCGATCGGAATCGAGCATTTGGTCCCGATCGCACCGCCGGCGCTGGAAACGCCGCCCCGCTGGCGCCGGTTCGCAGAAGGGTTGTTGCACAGCAAGTCCCGCGACGCGGGAGCGATCCACCACCACTACGACGTGTCCAACACGTTCTACGAATGGGTGCTGGGACCGTCGATGACCTACACCTGCGCGGTGTATCCGGACGCCGACGCGACGCTGGAAGAGGCGCAAGACAACAAGTACCGGCTGATTTTCGAGAAGCTACGGCTGCAACCGGGTGACCGGCTGCTCGACGTGGGATGCGGCTGGGGCGGCATGGTGCGCTACGCCGCCCGCCACGGGGTGCGGGCAATCGGCGCCACCCTGTCTGCCGAACAGGCGAAGTGGGCGCAACAAGCGATCGAGGACCAAGGTCTGTCCGACCTTGCCGAGGTGCGCCACTCCGACTACCGCGATGTGCTGGAGTCCGGCTTTGACGCCGTCTCGTCGATCGGGCTGACCGAGCACGTCGGGGTGAAGAACTACCGCGCCTACTTCGGTTTCCTGAAGTCGAAGTTGCGCACCGGCGGTCTGCTGCTCAATCACTGCATCACCCGCCACGACAACGAGCAGCACACGTTCGCCGGCGGCTTCACCGACCGATACGTCTTCCCCGACGGGGAGTTGACCGGTTCCGGCCGCATCATGGTCGACATCCAGGACACGGGTTTCGAGGTGCTGCACACCGAGAACTTCCGCCACCACTACGCGATGACGTTGCGCGACTGGTGCCGCAACCTCGTCGAGCACTGGGACGATGCGGTTGAGGAAGTGGGTCTGCCCGTCGCCAAGGTGTGGGGCCTGTACATGGCCGCATCACGAGTTGCGTTCGAGCAGAACAACCTTCAGCTCCATCACGTGCTGGCCGCCAATGTGGAGCGGCGCGGCGCCGACAGCTTGCCGCTGCGCCCTTGGTGGCGGCCTTAGGCTCAGCCGCCGTCGATCCGGCGCGCGCCCAGCTCGTTCTGCAGCAGTTCGAGGGCGGCCTCTTCGGGGTCGCGGCGTGGCGCCGACGGATCGGTGCGGCCCGCTTCGGCGAGCATGTGCTCCTCTTCGTCCCGCTGAGCGGATTCCGCAGCGACAGCATCGGTTACTGCAGGCTCGTTCTCGGGGGGCGGCAAAGCCGCGCCCCGGCGAGTGGGAGGCGGGGTTGGTCCCTTGCGCGCGGGCGGCTCCGCGACCGAGGCCGCCGATCCACCCGCCTCGCAGCGCACCCGCCAGCTGACGCCCAGCAACTCGTTGAGCGCCCCGGCGATGACGTCGGCGTTGCGCTGCTCGGACAGCCGCTTGGCCAGCGGCGCCGACGCATGGCTGAGCACCAGCGTGTCGCCGTCCAAGGCCCGGACGGTGGCATCCGCCAACATCACCTCGGTAGTGCGGCTGCGCTCGCGGACCTTGTCGCGCACCTCGCGCCATATGGTCCGTATCGCGGCAACGTTGAGTTCGCCCGGGGCAGAAGCCGTTTCGGGATCCGGGGCCGAGGCGTGTTCCGGATTCGGTACCGGATCCGGTGGCGGCGCCGCGGCCGGCTCGGGGACCGCCTCGCGCTGCGGCTCGGCAGGCTCGGCGGTTCTACGCTGAAACGTGCGGGCGGCCGGCGCCTCGTCGGGCTCCGACGGCTGGGCTTTCGGCGCCGCGGCCGGCGGCTTCGCGGGCGCCGGTGCGGTATCGCCGGCGGGGATGGACATGGCCAGCCGGGTCTCGATGCGCTCGATACGTTGCAGCAGAGCCGATTCGGCGTCGCTGGCCGAGGGCAGCAGCAGGCGCGCACAGACCACTTCGAGCAGCAGCCGGGGTGCGGTCGCGCCGCGCATCTCGCCCAGGCCGGCCTGCACCACTTCGGCATAGCGGGTCAGCGTCGCCGCGCCGATTCGGGCGGCTTGATCGCGCATGCGGTCCAGCACGTCTTCCGGCCCGTCCACCACGCCACGGCTTATCGCATCCGGAACTGCTTGCAGCACAATGAGATCGCGGAATCGTTCCAGCAGGTCGGTGGCGAAACGCCGTGGGTCGTGACCGGCATCGATCACCGATTCGACCGCCCCGAACAGTGCCGCGGCATCTCCGGCGCCCAGCGCGTCGACGGCGTCGTCGATCAACGCGACGTCGGTGGCGCCCAGCAGCCCCAACGCCCTCGGGTAGGTGACGTGGTTGTCGTCGGCCCCGGCCACCAACTGATCCAGCACCGACAACGTGTCGCGGGGCGAACCGCCGCCGGCGCGGATCACCAACGGGAACACCGCGTCGTCGACGATCACGCCTTCTTGTTCGCAGATCCGCCCGATCAGCGACCGCATCGTCCTGGGGGGCAGCAGCCGGAACGGGTAGTGATGGGTGCGCGACCGGATCGTCGGCAGCACCTTCTCGGGTTCGGTGGTGGCGAAGATGAAGATGAGGTGCTCGGGTGGTTCCTCGACGATCTTGAGCAGCGCGTTGAACCCCGCCGTCGTCACCATGTGCGCCTCGTCGACGATGAACACCCGGTAGCGCGACTGCGCCGGGGCGTAGAAGGCGCGGTCGCGCAGCTCGCGAGTGTCGTCCACGCCGCCGTGGCTGGCGGCGTCGAGCTCCACCACGTCGATGCTGCCGGGCGCGTTGGGTGCCAGCGCCTGGCACGAGTCGCACACCCCGCACGGCGTGGCCGTCGGCCCCTGCACACAGTTCAGCGACCGGGCCAGGATGCGGGCGGACGAGGTCTTTCCGCAGCCACGCGGCCCGGAGAAGAGGTACGCATGGTTGATCCGGCCGGCTTCCAGGGCGACGGACAGCGGTTCGGTGACGTGCTGCTGCCCCACCACTTCGGCGAAGGTTGCCGGTCGATACTTGCGGTAGAGAGCCACGGTCGCCCAGGCTACCGGCGATCGGCGACTAGAGCCCGACCGCCCGTCAAGGGTGCATCCACGGCGGCCGGTGTGCGTCAGCGGCGTCGAGTGTGCGTCAGCGGCGTCGAGTGTGCGTCAGCGGCGTCGAGTGTGCGTCAGCGGCGTCGAGTGTGCGTCAGCGGCGGCGACACGCCGCGCGAGCCCGCCCTCCGCGTACACCGAACGCCGGAAAGGCACACCCAACGCCGGGAAGCACGCCCAGCGCGTCAGTTCACGCTCGGAGCCGGGGTGCCCAGCCGGGCCTCGGAGGCGGCCAGCAGCGCGCAGGTGGCCAGGCCGTCGACCGCGTCGCGCAGATCCGGCAGCGACGGAAAGGTAGGAGCGATGCGGATGTTCTTGTCCTCCGGATCCTTGCGATACGGGAACGTCGCACCCGCCTCGGTGACCGCGATGCCGGCGTCTTTGGCCAGCGCGACGGTCCGGCGCGCCGTACCGGGCCACACGTCGAGGCTGATGAAGTAGCCGCCCTTGGGCTCGGTCCAGGACGCGATCTTGGAGTCGCCGAGGCGCTCCTCGAGGATCTCCAGCGTCAGCGCGAACTTCGGCGCCAGGATCTGCTGGTGGCGCTGCATCTGCAGGCGGACCCCGTCGGCGTCGCCGAAGAAGCGCAGGTGCCGCAGCTGGTTGATCTTGTCCGGGCCGATCGACTTCTTCCCCGCGTACTGCAGATACCAGGCGATGTTGCCCAGCGATCCGCCCAGGAAACTGACACCGGCACCGGCAAAGGTGATCTTCGAGGTGGACGCGAAGACATACGGCCGGTTCGGATTTCCGGCCGCGGCGGCCAGCCCGAGGACGTCGACCTGACGCAGGAAGTCGTGCGTCAGGGTGTGCACCGCGTAGGCGTTGTCCCAGAACAGCCGGAAGTCGGGCGCCGCCGTCTGCATCTGCACCAGCCGGCGAACCGTTTCCCAGGAGTACGTCACCCCGGTGGGGTTGCCGAACACCGGCACCGTCCACATCCCCTTGATCGCAGGGTCGACGGCGACCAGCTCCTCGATCATGTCGACGTCCGGGCCGTCGTCGCGCATCGGGACCACGATCATCTCGATGCCCATCGTCTCGGTGATCGCGAAGTGGCGGTCATAGCCGGGAGCCGGGCAAAGGAACTTGACGCTCGGCTCGTCCTTCCAGGGCCGCTGCGAATCCACGCCTCCGTACAGCATCGAGAACACGACGAGGTCGTGCATCAGCTCCAGGCTGGAGTTGTTCCCGGCGATCAGGTTCGGCACCGGGATGCCCAGCAACTCCCCGAAGATGGCCCGCAGCCCGGGCAGCCCGTGCAGCCCGCCGTAGTTGCGGGTGTCGGTCCCCTCGGGGTCGCGGAAGTCGTCGCCGGGCAGGCTCAACAGCTGGTTGGACAGATCGAGCTGCTCCGGCGCCGGTTTGCCGCGGGTCAGATCCAAGTGCAGCTTCTTGGCCTGCAGCTCCGCGTAGTCCTGCTGGTTGCGCGAGTGCAGTGCGGTGAGCTCTTGCACGCTGAGGGAATCGAACGCCACCATGCCTTCTCGAGGGCCCTTTCGCAGTCGAACGCCGGAGGGTGACGGGCCGGCTCGCGGCATAAGCGCTGGCTGCGCGGCCCCCACACATAGGGGACCCCGCGCACCCGACAGAGCCCATTGACCCTTGCTGCCTTCCGGCCCTGGGGGAGTTCACAGGATAGACGCCGCGCGGGGTCCATGGCGAGTGTAATACCTGCCGCGGGCCGGCCGAGGACGCCGACCGACATTCCACGTTGACCCAGCCGCTACCATTGCCACGGAGGATTCGCCTAGTGGCCTATGGCGCTCGCCTGGAACGCGGGTTGGGTTAACAGCCCTCGCGGGTTCAAATCCCGCATCCTCCGCAAATCGGGTTCACTCGGTTGACAGACGCGGCCAAGCGGTTGTTTGGAATCGGTTTGGCTGCCTTTAGGCTGGCGTGGGCTCATCAATATGAGGGAGGCGTATGGGGCGCAAGGTCGCCATACCGTGGCACTTGGTGTTTTCGATCGGTGCCGGCGTCCTCTATTTCCTCTGCGTGTTGCCCCGCTGGTCCGAGTTGATGGGCGACACTTCGCGCGGCTTGGGAATGGCGGGCCGGATCGGCGCGGGCGCGCTGATCGCCCTGGCCGCGCTGCCCGTGGTGTTCACCCACCTGCGGACCCGCAAGCCGGAGCTGGGCACGCCGCAGCTGGCGCTGACGATCAGGGTCTGGTCGATCGTGTGCCACGTGCTGGCCGGGGTGCTGATCATCGGTACCGCGATCAGTGAGATCTGGCTCAGCCTGGACGCTGCCGGACAGTATCTGTTCGGGATTTACGGCGCCGCCGCCGCGATCGGCCTGCTCGGCATGTTCGCGTTCTACCTGTCGTTTGTCGCCGAGCTGCCGCCGCCTCCGCCGAAGCCCATCAAGGCGAAGAAGCCCAAGAAGAGTCGTCTGCGCCGCAAGAAGGCGGACGAGGCGGAAGCCACTAACACTGACGACGCGGAGGACACCGAGGCCGCCGTCGATGAAGAAGCCGAGACCGTCCTCGCGGAAGAAGCCGGCGACGAGGCGGAAGAAGCCGAAGCCGAAACCGAGGCAGCAGAACCCGTCGAGCCCGCCGCCGAAGCTGTCGACGCCGTCGCAGCGGAGAAGCCGGAGCCCTCGACCGAGGAGCCGAGCGACGACGACGAGACCGAAGAACCCCGCAGCGGTCTGCGCAACCGCCGCCCCGAGGGCAAGGGCTCGCATCGCATGCGGCGCAGGCGCACCCGCGGCGGCGTCGCGCTCGACGAGTGATCAGTCGCGGCGCTTGAGGCTTTCCACGTAGGCGGCGAGGCGCTGCTGCGTCGCGTCGGAACCCCACAGCCGGCGGACGTCGGCATCGGTGGCGCCACCCTGGCGGATCCGGGCTACGGCCGGGGCACGCAGCTGAGCCTTCGTGTCGCGATAGGCCTCGACCGGGAGCTCACCCAGCTCCGCGGCCTCGGCGACAGCCGCCTCGATCAGATCATCGGCGACGACGCGGTGCGCAAGACCGCGGGTGATGGCATCGGCCCCCTTGTAGGTGCGGGCGCCGAGCAACACCTCCTCGGCGCGCTCCCCGCAGGCGTAACGCATCACTTCCAGCGCGGCGACCGGGAAAGAGACGCCGACGCGGACCTCGGCCGCGCCGATCCCCGCCTCGGGGCCGATCAGGCGACGATCGCAGGCACACGCCAGCACACACCCGCCGGCGATCGCGGCACCGTTGATGGCCGCCACCGTCGGCCACGGAAAGCCGAACAACGCGTCGAATGTGTCGGACAGCGCCGGAACCAGCCGATCGGTGTAAGCGCTGCCGCCCTCGACCACCCGGTTCAGGTCGACCCCGGCGGAAAACACCCGGCCCGCACCGGTGATGACCAGCGGGCCGTTGCCCGACTCCTGCAGTTCACGAAAGGTTCGGGTCAGCTCCTCGAGCACTTCCACATCGAGGGCGTTGACGCGCCCCGACGACAGCGTCAACACCCGCACCGAAGCTGTCCCCTTTTTCAAAGCCTGAATCTCGATCACAAGGACACTCAAGCATTCGCCGGCCGCGCTACTGCTGGTGGGTCAGTCTGGCCAGGATTACCGGAATGTCGGTGTTCTCGTCGGTGTGATAGCTCGCGCACACGCGGTGGTAGCCGTCGGCGATTTGCAACGGAACACCTGTCACGATGTCGCCGCGGATCAACAGGATCGGCGACAGCGCAACGCCTTTCTCAATCTTGGTGAGATCCGCGGCGACGTGCGGGTTATCAACAGGTAACAGGCTCAGCTGCGCGGCCCGCAGGATGTCCTTGGCCTTCTTGTGCGTCACGGCCCCGGCCTGCAGCCGCTTCGCAAGCTTCTTGACCGTGGGCGGATCGGCGAGCAGGTCCAGGTAGTCGGCTGCCGCCGGAAAGTCATGTGCCTCAGGCGTTTCCAGCCACCTCACGCTGGCCATCGGATCTCTCCTTCGTCAGGTCCCCGCCGACGGAGCCTACCGGCTGCAACCAAATATTGGGATCGGTAGCGACTGCGGCGTTCTGTACTTGCACCCATGACGACGCCAACGGGGCGGCGCATGAAGGAAGGAACAGCAGTGAAACGTCTTCTCGTGGGCGCGGTCGGAACCCTCGGTGTGGCAGCGGCCGTGGTGGGCTGCTCGAGCGGCGGCCACACCGCCAGCCCGGCATCGAGCAGCGCCCCCAGCGTCGCCTCCGGGAGCGGTGCACAGGTCAAGGTCGGTGGCGCCGACCTTGCGGGCGTGAACCCGGCGTCGGTGACCTGTGTCAAGCAGGGCGGCAAGATCAACATCGGTAGCGGTTCCACCGGCGGTGCCCAGCAGGCGCTGGCCGTCGTGATGACCGACGAGGCGACCCCGAAGGTCGAGTCGTTGGCCCTGGTGGTCGACGGCAACGCGTTGTCGGTCGCCGACAACATGGGCGCCAAGGTCGGGTCGGCCAACGTGGCGGTGGACGGCAAGACCTACACCATCACCGGTCAGGCGCAGGGCGCCGACCTGAAAAACCCGATGGCCGGGATGATCACCAAGGACTTCAGCATCAAGGTGACGTGCGGTTAATCGGTTTCACTCCGGGCGGCGGACGTGCCTCACTCACGCGTCCGCCGCACCGGGCTGTCCGGACTTATGATGCAGCCGTGTCGATCTCCGGCGAATTAGAGCGTGCCCGCCGCCTGGCACTGGTCGCCGACGAGACCGGCGCCCGGGACCTGCTGCTGTCACTGGTCCCGGCGATCGAGGCCGAAGACCGCGACGAGGACATCCTGGAAGTCTTCGCGCAGCTGGGCGAGATCTACCTGGCACGCGGCGCGAATGACGGCGTGCACGAGTGTATCCGGCGCATCCGCGACTGCCTGGAGATCTACTCCGGCATCATGGCCGGAACCAGACTGGAAACGACGACGATGCCGGCGCCCGACGTGGCGCGCATGATTCGTCGCTATTCCCGACGAGCGCAGCTGCTGCGGACCGGCGTGGCCGCCGCGCAGGGCGATCACGAGGGCGCCGCGTCGGCGCTGGCCGAGTTGAGCCAGGCCGACAGCGCGTTTCCCGAGCTGGCCGAGGAGCATGCCCGCCTGATCATTCACGCGCGGCTGCTGTGCGCGGCCGCACTGTGCGACGACGACCTGCATGTACGGTCGGTTCCGTTGTGGGAGCAAGTGCTCGGCGCAATCGACCGGTTGGGCGACGACGAATTCGACGACCAACTACGGGTGGCCGCGGGCACCGCCTACGGCAGATTCTGCGTCGAGACCGGGCGGCTCACCGAAGCCGAGCCCTGGCTGCGTCGCGCCGGGGCCAGGGCAAAGGCGCGAGGATGGGAATTAGCCGAGGCCCGCACACAATTGGAGCGCGCGGCGGCGCGCTGGCTGGTCAGTGACCACGCGACGACCGAGCAGCTGGTCTTGCAGGCCTACCCCGTCATCGCACGATACGAGCGGGCACACGACGTCGCCCGGTGCTGGCTGTACATGGGACTCACCCGGCTGGCGGTCGGTGAACTGAAAGCCGCCGACGAGTGCTGGGAGCATGCCGAGCGGTACTGGCGCGAGCTGGGAAAGCCGTTACATTTGCACCGAATCTTGTTGCAGCGCAGCTGGATAGCAATCTTCTGGAGCCGGTTCGCCGATGCGGTCGAGCTGATCGCCCAGGCCCGGGAACTGCTCGACTCCTCGCCACGCAGCAGCTGGCTGCAGTACGCCCAACTCGACAGCCACCTCGGCACGGTGTGGCGCGCGGATGCGTTGGCGGACCTCGGATTCGACAGCTCCGGCGATCCCGATGAAACGCTGGAGGAAACCGAGGCCCGGCAGGCCGAGGGACTCGGCATCCTGAAGGGCGAGGCCGGCACTGAAGAATACTTCCGCGCCATGACCAAACTCGAACAGGCCGCGGAGCTCAAGGTCCCGGCCGCCCTCGCGGTCGACTCGGTGCGTTTCTCGATCGCCGACGCCGACGCGAGAGCTCGCTGGGCGACCAGCATCTCGGCGCCCATCCTGGCCGGCGCCTTCGCCGTCGCGTACGAGTGGGAGAACACCCAACTGATCAGTGAACTAGTCGAATACCACAGCGCGCGCGGCACTTTCGACACCGACCCGCAGCGACCGGCGATCGGCGAGTGGGCATCGACGGCCACCGCCACGGTGCTCGTCGACACCGAGCTCGAGCCGGCGCTCGCCGCGGCCGGCCCGCCGGCGGGTGGCGGCCGTTCGCTCACCCGGCTGGGGCCGTTGCCGCCGTTGCAGATGCAGCCCGACAGCCCGCCGATCATGAGTCACTATCGCGCACTGGCGCTGCAGCGCTACGGCCGCGATGTCACCTCCGCCGAGCCCGCCTGGTCGACCTGGCCATGAGCGACCCGCTCACGCTGGTCCTGCGGTACGCCGACGTCGGGATCGCCACCTACGGCAGCCTGCGGGTCGTCGGGCAGCCGTCGCGAACGGTCACCTGGGTGGTGGAGGAGCCGCTGCTGCTGGCGGCCACCGAAGAGCTGATCGACGCCATCCCCGAGCCGCACGGCAGCGAGAGCCGGCGCGACGCCATCGAGCGCGCGTTGGCCACCGGGCCTTTCGCGAAGCCGGACACCGAACTCACCGTCGCCTACATCCTGGGCGTGCTGCTGCTCTCGACGCAGGCCTGGCAGCTGCTGACGGAGTGCGTGGCCTCGCCGCGCGCCACCCTATTCGTGGCGCCCAGCGCACGTTTGGCGCGCGTCCCCTGGGGCCTGCTAGCGGTGCCGAAATCGGGCCCGAGCAAAGAGGAATTGGTGCGCGCCCGCCAGGACGCCATCACGGCCAGCGGACGGGTGGCGGCCCGGATCCCTTGGCAGCTCACGAATATCGGTGACCACACCGACGGCCACCGGCTGACGGAGTTGGTGGACGTACTGATGGCGGTGCCGGCGAACATCGTGCACGCACCGCGTACACCGGCGCGCTGGGATGACCGCAAAGATGGCCCGCCGGTCCTGGTGCTCGACCCGCGGGTGCCCGGCCAACGCCCCGACTCCGCTCTGGGGTCGGTGCTCGGCAGGCCTTCAGCGGAAACGCGGTTGGCACAACACTTTGCCGAACTGATGGGCCAGCGCGCAGTGCTGCCCGGAACCGACGGGGCAGTCGACCTGTTCCGGCGTCCGGACGCCGACCGCGACTGGCTGGCCACCATGCTGGCACAGAAGCCCAGCAGACTGTTCTACGTCGGCCACGCGAGTTCGGCTGACGCACAGCATGATTACGCAGCGGCGGCCGACCGCGCGGCACTGCACCTGGCCTGTACCGCCGCGGCCCGAGGCGACGCCGACACCATCGGCGACCATCGTCCGCTGACCGCGTCGGACCTGATGTCGCTGCGGCTGCCCATGCCGCCGCGGGTGGCCCTGCTGGCCTGCGGTTCGGGCGGCGACTATCGATTCGACGAGGCGACCGGTCTGGTGGCGGCGGTGATTCTGGGTGGCGCACAGCTGGTGACGGCCACGCTGTGGTCGCTGCCCACCACCGCCGCCTACCGCCGATTCGCCGCTGCGGACGCCGATCCGATGGCCGCCGTGGTCGTCGCCGTCGACCGCGCGCACGAGGCCGACGACGCGGGGGCCGCGGTCAATCGATGGCAGCGCGAACAGCTGCGGCGCTGGCGCGACGGAGACCTCACCGCCAACCCGCTGTATTGGGCCGCGCTGGTCACCTTCGCAGTCGACGGCGCACGCTAGCCCTCAGACCGCGGCCAACCACGAAGCATGCACCGCCAACACGTCGTCGGGCAGCGAAAGCTGCTCGCGGGCAGCGGGATCGAACGCCACCAGGACGACCAGTCCGGGCCGCAGCACCGAGGAGTCCAGCTCATCCTCGCCGCGCGCCAATCTGCCGATGAACGTCTCACCCGACACGGCGACCACCTCGATGAATACCTGTCGCTCGCCGGCGACCTCGCGCACGGTGCCCACGCCGACGGTACGACCGGCATCGCTGCCACGACGCCAGAACGCCAAACGCCCGGCCCCGGGCAGGAATGTCTTCAGCTTCTTCATGCATCCAGGGTCTCGGTGCCCGGCGGCTACCGAACCCAACTTTTCGGCTAGGGGTATCCGTGAAATGCCCCTATCCTGTGCTGATGAGCGCGGACCCGCAGCTGGCCACCGCCGTGGCCGCAGGCCATCCACGCCGGGCGGTGATCGAGGCGGCGTGGCGGGCGATCGGGCCCGGCGTCGAGGTGCTCAGCAGCGACGACGGCGGCCCGTTGACCCGGACCGTCAAACGCATCATCGACCCGTTGGTGCTGCGGCTGCGGTCCAACCCCCAGTATTCGGCCCCGGTGGTCGCCCCCGAGACGGCCGCGGCCATGCACGAGCTGATCGTGGGCAGTGCATCCGAATTACGCGCCGCCGCAGCATGGTTCGAGGTCCTCAAGCTAGAGCGCCGCAGGCAGCGGATCCGCTCCGGAAACGCCCAGGAGCTCTACTTCCCGGTCTGCTACGAGCTGGCGGTCACCAAAGGTGCACCGGCACCGGAAGATCGCGAGACCGCGGCCGCCGTACTCGGCGAGATTCACCAGGGCCGTGACCGCACCGCGATCGAAGTCTTGCATCAGTATGTGGCCGGCCAGGATGTCGTGGCCACGCTCACCGAGCAGCTCGAACGCAGTTGGCGTGACGTGCGCCCGGGCGATACCGTGACGGGTCCGTTCCTGGCCGAACTCGGCACGGTGTTGGGGCCCGCGCACGGCCACCGCGCCGCGACGGCACGCCAGCGGGTCTGGTCGGCGATGATCAGCGACACCACCCCGTACAACCTGGGTGCACTAGTCCGTGTCGAATCCGCGCAGCTGCCCTGGTCGATCGCCAAGCTGGGATTGAGTTCGGTTGTCCCGCAACGGCCCCCGCATATCGCCGGTGGGGTCGAGGGCGATCGGCCGCTGGATCGCAGCGTGGTGGACCGGGTGCGCGCGACGCTGCGCCGCGCCCTGGACCGCGACGCCCTGCCCGACATCCCGCTGCTGTGCGAAGAAGAAGTCGACCGCGCCTGCGCGCCCTGGGGGCTGCTGTCCGAGGACAAACAGGCCACACTGGTGGCCGGCATCGAGGTCGCGGTCGAGCTGGCGCCCCTGGACCGCTCCGCCTCCAGCCGCTACGCGCTGGCGGCGCAGATTCAGGCGCGACTGCGCAAGGAGGCATACGTGCTGCATGCCCGGCGCTATCTCGCCGAGGGCGGCCCGATGCATCCGCGGCAGCGCCAAGTCGTCGACGACCTCGCGGCATACGCGCCGCCCTACCTGAGCCGCCTGTGGGCGCGACTGCACGGCCGCGATGTCTGGCAGGAGCCGTGCGACGACGTCGACGAGATGCGGTCACTGCTGGAGGGGGTCGCGCGATCGGTGAGCCTCGATCACCGGCAGCGAATCAAGTCGATGCTGGAATTGCAGGTGGCGGGATGAAACTGGTTGCCGAGTCCGGTCTTTGGACCCTCGGACCCGCCACCGCTGCGACCCCGCTGGCGGCGGTGCTGGAAGTCAGTGGCGCCGTGCTGTCCTGGACGATCGACGATCCGCCCGGCGAAGAGCGAACCCAGATCACCTTCACCGATCTGTCGCGTGCGGACTGGCTGTGGCGGGTGTTCGGTGAGGCCGGTCATGTCGCGCTGGCCGCTGCCGCCGACTCCGCGGACGCCGGCATCGAGCGCAGCGACGTCGACATCGTGCCGGGTTCGGTCGATCGGCTGCGCCGGCTGGCCGTCGGGCATTGGCTGCGGCGCTGGTGGCCGGCGAGTCAGCGGGACGGGATCGCCGGCCTGGACCGCGCGCTGCTCGACGTCGAGGTCGCGGTGCTGACCGCCGGTGCGCAGGACTTCTTTACCGACGACACGCTGGATTCGGACGTGACCGGGCTGCTCGCCCCGCACGCCGCGGCGTTGTTCACCCACGTCCGCAGCGATGACGCACGGATCGCGAACCTGGTGCGCGCTGGTGCCGAGCTCGCCGACGAGGTCGGGGTTGACGACGATGCGTGGTCGGAATTGATTGCTGCTCTTGATGATTCGGGTGTCGTGCTGACGATACCGAACGGGCGTCGCGACGACTACGCCCTGGCCGCGGGTGCTGACGCGGGCCCCCGCGGCTCGTCGATCGCCCGGGGCGTCGCGTCCATCAACTGGACCGCGGTGCCCCCGGCCATCTTCGACGCCGGCGAGAACACCGTCGACTGGAGCATCGAGGCGTTCGGCGCGCTGATACGCGCGGCGATCATCGGGCCCGACCTGCCGTCGGGCATCGCGGTGCGTTTGCAGTCCGGAGCGATCAGCGGTGCCGGCGTGCTGGACGGCGAGGGCCGCGCGACGCTCCCGCTGGTCGACGCCGACGGGCAGCCGATGACCGAGTCCGCCGCCTGGGATCACGACTGGACGGCGACCGCGGTGCTGGTGGGAGCCGACACGACCGAGACCCGCGAAACCCGCGACCGGATCCGCCGGTGGGCACATGCCAGGCTGGACCGGCCGCCGGCGGACGCGTTTCTGGCCGAGATTTTGGCTTCCGAATCCGCCTATTAAGCGCGCGGACAATTCCCTATGCTGAGCGAGTGCCAAACAACTATCGAGTCGTTCAGTGGAACACCGGAAACGTGGGCAAGAGCTCGCTCAAGTCGATCGCCGACAACCCCACCTTGGAGCTGGTCGGGTGCTTTGCCTGGTCACCGGAGAAGGTCGGCAAGGATGCCGGCGAATTGGTCGGCATCCCGCCACTCGGGGTCGTCGCGACCAATGACATCGACGCGCTGCTCGCGCTGAAACCGGACTGCGTGGTCTACAACCCGATGTGGATCAACGTCGACGAGCTGGTCACAATCCTGTCCGCGGGCGTCAACGTGGTGACCACCGCGTCGTTCATCACCGGCCACAACCTGGGCGAGGGCCGCGACCGGCTGCTCGAGGCGTGCGAGTTGGGCGGCTCGACGATCTTCGGGTCCGGCGTGAGCCCGGGCTTCGCCGAGCTGCTGGCGATCGTGTCGGCGATGGTGTGCAACCGCGTCGACAAGGTCACCGTCAACGAAGCCGCCGACACCACGTTCTACGACTCCCCGGAGACCGAGAAGCCGGTGGGCTTCGGGCAGCCGATCGATCACCCGGACCTGCCGGCGATGGCCGCCAAGGGCACCGCCATCTTCGGCGAGGCCGTCCGGCTGGTGGGCGACGCGCTCGGCGTCGAACTCGACGAGATCAAGTGCGTCGCCGAGTTCGCCCAGACCACCGCCGACCTCGAAATGGCGTCGTGGACCATCCCCGCCGGACACGTCGCGGGCACCTACATCAGCTGGCAGGGCATCGTCAACGGCAAGACCCTGATCGACCTCAACGTCCGGTGGCGCAAGGGGCAGACCCTGGAACCCGACTGGAAGATCGAGCAGGACGGCTGGGTGATTCAGATCGACGGTCAGCCGACGGTGACGACGAAGGTCGGGTTCCTGCCGCCGCCGTACTTCGAGGCGACGACGCTCGAGGAATTCATGGACCTCGGCCACATCATGACGGCGGTGCCCGCCATCAACGCGATTCCGGCGGTGGTGGCCGCGGCGCCCGGCATCGCCACCTACGCCGATCTTCCGTTGACGCTGCCGCGCGGATTCGCGAAAACCTAGGCAACCCAACGGTAGTTACGACGCCGGCGAGAGCTCGGTCCTGAACCGTCGTGGCCGCGGCAACGCCTCATTTAGCGTGCGTTCGCGAAAGGTGTTGCGGTAGCTCTGCGGTGCCACACCGCTGAGCCGGCGAAACTGCTCACGGAAGTTCGCCGCGGAAGTGAAGCCGACGTCGCGGCCGATCCTTTCCACCCCGCGTGAGGACCGCTCCAGGAGTTCCTGCGCGTGGCGGACGCGCACTCCAGTGACCCACTGCATGGGTGTTTGACCCGTTTCCGCCTGGAAACGACGGTTCAAGGTGCGCACGCTCGTCGCGGCGAAATCCGCGATATCGGCCAAGGTCAATTGGCGGTGCGCATTCTGTTCGATCCACGCCAACACCGCATCCAGTTCGGTTCTTGCCCCGATAGCGCTGACCGGCAGCCGGTTTCGGACGATGAATTGTGCCTGACCGCCGCTGCGGTGCAGTGGCGCGACCGCGAGCTTGGCGGCGACAGCCGCGGCGGCGGCACCGTGGTCTCGTTGCACCATGTACAGACATAGATCGATTCCCGCCGTAGCGCCGGCGGAGGTCAAGATCTGCCCTTCGTCGACATAGAGGACATCCGGATCCAGGGCAACGTCGGGAAAGGCGGTCCGGAAGAGGTCGGCAGCGACCCAATGCGTGGTCGCTCGCTTGCCGTCGAGGAGTCCCGCGGCGGCCAGTGTGAAAGCGCCCGTGCAGATCGAGGCGATCCGGGAGCCGGCCGCGTAGGCCGAGCGCAGCGCGGTGATCACCTCGGGCGGCGTCTCGGCGGTCGGGTCGTTGCGGCCGGGCACGATGACGATGTCCGCGCCGGTCAACGCTTCAAGGCCATGGTCGGTACCGATGCGAAGCGGTCCCGCGTCGACCTCCGGTGCCGTAGCACACACCCGCACCTGGTAGCCGTTCTCACCGGTGGGTAGCGGGACCCGTCCGAACACTTCCACCGCGATGCTCAGGTCATAGGCGATTACGTCCGGCAAGGCCAGGACGGCAACGCTGCGCATGGTGGGAGCATACCGGCTGTGTTGGCGGGATCGTGGCGGTACGACAAAATATTGCCACCATGGCCGATGGCGGCCCCGCTCAACGCGATTCCTCGTCCGCGTGGGCGTGGCCGTCGCCAGCACTCATGCTCCGCGCGACCAATAGCCCTCCTATCCCGGGAACCAGGGACAGCAGCCAAATGCGTTGTCGCCCAACACCGAGCATGATCGCCGAAACGACGGTCGACGTGTAGGCCAGCCCGTGGATGGGCCCGAGCAGCCGGGAGAACTCGGGCAGGTGCACGGTCGCGACGTTCAACAGCAGCAACGTGAGCGTGCCCAGTTCCACCGCGCCGACGATGCGCATCGCGCGGCGAGCGTTCACAGGCCGGCGCCGGTGGTCGAGCCGGGACGCACGATCATCAGGATGACGACGACGACCCACAGCAGGTTGAACATGCCGGTCTGCATCCCCAGCCGGCCGGTGAGACGCAGCGACGGAAAGTCCCCGGTGCCGTCGGCGACGGCCGCCCCCGAGCAACGGCCGGTGTCGATGCTCTCGAGTGCCAGCCGCTGACCGGGCACGATCAGGGTGGCGAGAACCGCAACGGCCAGCGCGGTGATCGCAATCGAAATGAGCAACCATGCATCGCCGAGCACGCCCATGCTTGCGGCGGTCGCCACACCGAATACCGGCACGACGATGCCGATCGTCATGTACACCTTGACAATTCGGTGCAGCACGAATGCGGCGGCGGATGCCCGCCGATCATCGGGATCGATGATGGCCGCCCGAGCCACGCGAGGGAACATGCTGGCGGCGACCGCGACGGGGCCGATCGCGAGGATCGCCGCCACCACGTGTACCGATAGCAGGAAGGCGTTCACCGGACACCGCCGTCGGCCGCGACGAACGTGAATGACTGCGAGCACACGCCCGCAATGCTGATGGACGCCTGCTACTCGCACCAGAGTCTGGCTGGCCAGATTTCGCCGCAATGTTGCCATCCGCGGACCGCAGCGACGAAACCGCTTGTGGCATGCAGGATTCGCGGACGGCTCGAGCAAGGCAATATCCCAGCGCGCGTTGGCAATCCGGCTCATATCTCGCGGCGGGCGGCAACGCTACCGTCGATCTACCCGTTCGGAAAGGACGTTCAATGCCCGCAGCCAAGCCGTACGGCCACAAGCAGTTCAAGACGATCAACGGCAAGCGGATGGCCTACATCGATGAGGGCCAAGGCGATTCGATCGTATTCCAGCACGGCAACCCCACCTCGTCGTACCTGTGGCGCAACGTGATGCCGCACCTGGAGGGGCTGGGCCGGCTGGTGGCATGCGATCTGATCGGGATGGGCGATTCGGACAAACTCGACAACTCCGGCCCGGGCAGCTATCACTACCGCGAGAACCGTGACTACCTGTTCGCCCTATGGGACGCACTCGACCTGGGTGATCGTGTGACGCTGGTGCTCCACGACTGGGGCGGGGCGTTGGGTTTCGATTGGGCTAACCGGCACCGTGACCGGGTCGCCGGCATCGCGCACATGGAAACGGTTGCGGTGCCGATGGAGTGGGACGATTTTCCTTCAGACGTGGCTCAGATGTTTCGGGGCTTCCGCTCCCCGCAGGGCGAGGCGATGGTGCTGCGGGACAACATGTTCATCGAGCGCGTCCTGCCCGCCATCGTTTCGCGCACCCTGTCGGACGAGGAATTGGATCACTACCGTCGGCCGTTCCGTAATGGCGGCGAGGATCGCCGACCGACGCTGTCGTGGCCACGCGATGTTCCGCTCGGCGGTGAGCCGGCCGACGTGATTGCGGTCCTGAACGAATTCGGGCCGTGGTTGTCGGGTGCCGATGTGCCCAAGTTGTTCGTCAGAGCTGACCCGGGCGTGATCCAGCGAGGCCGCGTGCTCGATGTCGTGCGCGGCTGGGCCAACCAGACCGAGGTCACGGTGCCCGGTCTGCATTTCCTTCAGGAAGACAGCGCCGACGAAATCGGTACGGCCGTCGCTTCGTTCGTGCGCACGATCCGCGCCGCGACCTTGTGCTGACGCTGCCGCGCTAGTCCCCCGCCGCGGCCCGGGCCGGCGCGGTCGCCCGTCGCCGTCCGGGCTTGGGGAAGGTCGCGCCCAGCTGTGGCACCTCGACCGGGCCCTGGTGCCGGGCGGCCTCCATCGCGGAGCGCAGCGGGCCGGCCAACCCGGCGAACGACCCCATGTCGAACAGCCGCGACGTCAACAGCCGGTTATGGACGTATCCGAACGAGCCGCCGACCTCGGGGTCGGACCAGCCGAGTGTGCCGCCCAGACCCACATGCCCGAACCCGCGCAACAGGCCGGGCACCGGCGATTCGTGGTAGCCGAGGTGAAAAGGCATGGGCACCACCATGTTTGCGTCCGGCCATTTGATCCGCGCCTGCCCGGTCAGCCCGCGTGCCAGTTCCTTGGACAGGTACTTCCTGCCGTCGATGCGGCCGTCGTTGGCCAGCACGGCATACATTTTGGCCAGCGCGCGGCCGGTCACCACGCCGTTGGCCGCGGGGATCTCACCGTCCAGGAACGGGGTGTCGCCCTGCATCAGGGACATGATCCCGGGGAAGTACATCGCGCCGAGCGCTCCCGAGTAGCGCATGTTGGCCACCCGCGGGGCGATGAAGTTGAGCACCGGGGTCGGCATTTTCGTCTGCGGCATCAGGATTTGCGCCGGCTGCGTCGGCGAACCCTGCGGCGGCCGGCCGAGATGCAGACCGTCGGTGTCGAGCGGACGCGCGACCTCCTGACGAATCAGCTCTCGCATGCCTTTGCCGGTGATTGCCCGGGCCAGCCCGGACAGCAGCCAGCCGTAGGTCAGGGCGTGATAGGCCTGCACGCCCCGCAGATGATCGACCGGTGCGGCCGCCAGCCGTTCCTCCATGGCCAGGTGGTCCATCAACTCCGTCTTGGTGACACCGCGCAGATGCGACAAACCGGATCGGTGCCGAAGCATGTCGCGAACCGTGATGTCGCCCTTGCCGTTGGCGGCGAACTCCGGCCAGTACTCCGCCACCGGATCGTCGTAGGACAGCAAGCCGCGGTCGGCCAGCCGGTGGATCACCGTCGACGCGACGCCCTTGGTCGCCGAGAACACCATCGCGCCGGTGTCGGCGGTCCAGGGCCGCGTACCGGCCCGGTCGGACCACCCGGTCCAGACATCGACGACGGGAATGCCGTCGATGTAGACGCTCAGCGCTCCCCCGCCGAACCGCCGGCCGGGGAACTGTTGCGCGAATTTCTTGACGACATTCGCGAAATGCGGGTCGGCAGCCCCCGACACGCCATCGGGCAGCCCATCGTCGGTGACCAGCAGTGTCATGGTGCTCCCCGGGCCTTGTGCTCATCGGGCAGCTACCGCCGCGGCGGCCCCTCCCCGATGAGGTGCGATTACGAGATCGAAGCTATCAGTCCAGCAAACGATCCGGGGGGTCCTCGCCATCCGCGGCGGGCAACTGCTCGGGAGGCGAATCCCCCAAGAACTTTCGGAGCCGAAGCAGCTGATTGATCACGATGCCCAGGCCCAGCAGCATCAGCACTACGACTATCGCCACCACCGTTGCGGTGCTCATGGATTCCATTGTGATCCATCCCATGCCGGCGGCACGATCTGTTGTTTGCCGGCCGCACCACGAAACCCCGTGCGCTGGGCACCGTCGAGCCGTTCGCCGATCCGCCTGCGGGGGTTTCGGAATCAACCACAGGGGTAGCCGGAACGAGCAGGAGATCGTTTCGAGAAGGGAACCGAAGGATGAGCACCGAAGACAAGATCAAGAACAAAATCGAGGACCTCGGCGGCCAGGCCAAGGAAGCCATCGGCAAGGTGACCGGCGACAGCGACACCAAGAACGAGGGTCGCGCGGATCAGGCCAAGTCCAGCCTGAAGGACGCCGGCGAGAAGGTGAAGGACGCCTTCAAGAAGTAGCGATCCCGACTCGACCAGCAGGTTTACTGAAGACGCCGGTAAGCCTGCTGGTCGCCTTTCTTAAGGCGGCGGCACCGGGATCACCCATCGGCGCGCTGGTTGCACGGACTGCACCCGCACGCCGAAAGATCGGATTATCGTCGTTTCATGCCGCTACCGTACGTCGACCCGAACCGCCCGGGCACGGCCCTGACCCGCGCCATGACAAAGTTTGCTCGCAGTAAGCCGGGCAACCTCCTCGCGCAGCGCATCGCCGCCAGGACGGATCCATGGCTGGGCCGCGTTTCGCACGGCAAAATTTCCTGGGGGATGTTTGCTGTGCCGTCGGCGACATTGCACATGACGGGCGCCAGAACCGGCCGGCCGCGTCAGGCCCAGGTCTCCTACTTCCACGACGGCCGGGACGTGATCCTGGTCGCCTCCCACTTCGGCCGCAGCACGCACCCGCACTGGTACTACAACCTCAAGGCGCATCCCGAGTGCGAATTCGGTGCGGACAGCTTCGTCGCCACCGAGGTCACCGATCCCGTCGAGCATGCGCGGCTCTATGCACTGGCCGAACGCTCATACCCCGGCTACCGCGACTACCGCGCAGCGGCCGAGGCGATCGGCCGCCATATCCCGGTCTTGCGCCTGGCTCCCGCTGGCGATTGAGAAACCAGGCTTTGGGCAATCCTTACCGCCACCTGCATCGAATGCAGGTAAGACGCGAACGGTGGGACAGGCAATGAATCTCTTGAAGTTGATCGACAGCCGGACACGCAGGCTGGCCGCGGCCGGCGCAACGGCCGTGTTGTCCGTGGCGGCCGTGCTGGTCACCGGCCCTGCCCCGTCGGCAAGCGCCGACTGTCCTGACGTCGAGTTGGTCTTCGCCCGCGGCACCAGCGAGCCGCCCGGTGTCGGCGGCATCGGTTCCGGCTTCGTCGATGCGCTGCGCGGGCAGCTCGGTGGGCGCAACCTGACGGTGTACCCGGTGAACTATCCGGCCAGCAGCGACTTCAGCAGCCCCGACTTCCCGGCGACGTTCATCGACGGCATTCGGGACGCCAGCTCGCACATCGAGTCGATGGCGGCCAGCTGCCCCAAGACCCGGGAAGTGTTGGGCGGTTTCTCGCAGGGCGCGGCCGTGGCCGGGTTCGTCACCTCGTCGGCCGTGCCGAAGGGCATACCCGCGTCGTCGGTCCCGGCGCCGATGCCGCCGGACATCGCAAACCATGTCGCCGCCGTCGTCCTGTTCGGCACTCCGTCGAATCAATTCCTCGAGCACTACGGCGCGCCGGACATCGCGATCGGCCCGCTGTACCAGCCCAAGACCCTGCAGCTGTGCGCCCCCGGCGATCCGATCTGCGGCGGCGGCAACGACGGCGCGGCGCACGCGTCGTACGTCGTGAACGGCATGACGGGCCAAGGCGCGAGCTTCGCCGCCAGCCACCTGTAGTTAACGCAGTCCCGGTTGCCGCGCGGCCGACAGGCCTTGGAGAATCGCTGCGTGCGGATTCTGATAACGGGCGGTACTGGATTTGTGGGTGGGTGGACCGCCAAAGCCATCGCCGACGCGGGGCACGCGGTTCGGTTCCTGGTGCGCAACCCGGATCGGCTGCACACCTCGGTCGCGAAGCTCGGCGTCGACGTGTCCGACTTTGCCGTGGGGGACATCATCGATCGCGTCTCGGTGCGCGAAGCATTGCAGGGATGCGACGCGGTGGTGCACAGCGCCGCCCTGGTGGCCACCGATCCGCGGCAAACCAACGAGATGCTGACGACGAATATGCAGGGCGCTCAGAATGTGCTCGGTCAAGCCGTCGAACTCGGGCTTGACCCGATCGTGCACGTGTCGAGCTTCACCGCACTGTTTCATCCCAACCTGCAGACGCTGTCGGCGGACTTGCCGGTGGTCGGGGGTGCCGACGGCTACGGAACGTCTAAGGCCCAGGTCGAGATCTACGCCCGCGGCTTGCAGGACGCCGGTGCGCCGGTCAACATCACCTATCCCGGCATGGTCCTTGGGCCGCCGGTCGGCAATCAATACGGTGAAGCCGGCCAAGGGGTGAAGTCGCTGCTGGACCTGCATTTTGTACCCGGGCGAGGAGCGGCATGGTTGATCGTCGATGCCCGCGACGTGGCCGCGCTGCACGCGGCGCTGCTGGAACCCGGGCGCGGACCACGACGCTACATGGCCGGCGGTCACCGTGTCTCCGTCAGCGAGCTGGCGAGCATGTTCGGCGAGGTGGCTAACACCACGATGGTCGCTGTGCCGGTTCCCGACACCATAATCCGCGCCGCGGGAGCGGTTCTCGACGTTGCGACCCCGTATCTGCCGTTCAACACGCCGTTCACCGCGGCGGGCATGCAGTACTACACCCAAATGCCGGCATCGGACGATTCGCCCAGCGAGAAAGAGCTTGGCATCACCTATCGGGATCCGCGCGAGACGGTCGCCGACACCATCGACGCGCTGAGGGCCGCCGACAGTTAGCCGGTGCGCCAGATCAACCCTAGCTAGCGATATGGACGCGGTAGCTCCTTGTGCTGAACAACCAGTCACCGTCCACGCACCGGAGTTCGTCGGTGTACGCGCCGACCAGCCGGTGCGTCTCGCCGTTTCGAAACCGCAGTGTCTCTTGGCAATACGAGCGGGCGTGCGCGTCGTGGCCGCTGATCTCGATCATCCCGATCTGGGTGACGAACGCCATCGTCTCCACCGCGCGCCAGATACCGTCCCAGTGGGCGCGCAGCTCGTCGAGCCCGCGGAACTCACCGCCTGTGCCGAGCCGAACCGGGTCGTCGGTCCAGCACCGCAAATAATCGTCCAGCGCGATCCTGGACACCGCGTCGCTGTAGCTGTCGAATCGCTCACGGATCTTGAGCCGATCCTCGATGGGGCCGCTGAACATCGCCTCTCCTCTCGTCAGAACCATTGGGCCGCTTGGTCTTAGCGCATGATATGGCCGGCGACCGGTCCGCTCATGTCAGAGCTTCTTCAGCCGGCGCAGGACTTTCACATAGGGCGTGGTTGCGGCCGCACTCTTCGAAAGCTTGGGATGCAGCGCGCCCATGTTGCCTACGACCAGGCAGCGCAGACCGTTGTCGCGGAACTCAGCCAGCTGGTCGACGATGTCGTCGGGCATGCCGACGACGAAGAGTTCCTTGACGAGGTCGCGGGGAACCTTGGACACGAACGACAGCGCGGTCTGCTCGTCGATCAGCTGCGGGACGAGGTCTTGCACGCCCTTGAAGTCCGCGCCCATCGGGTGTTCGACGCCATGTCGCGCCCAGTCGGTGGCCGGCGAGTTCAACGTGAAGAGCCGGACCAGCTCCGAGTCGACGATCTCGTCGATCTCGTCCTGGGAACGCCCGGTGAGGATGAAGCGGATCCCCGCGGGGGTGATCGCCATCGGATCGCGGCCCGCATCGGAGGCGGCCGTGCGTAAGTCGTTGAGCTGCCGTCCGTATTCGGTGGCCCGGGTGGTGCCGGGAAACCAACCGTCGGCGTAGCGCCCGGCGGCCCGGATCATGCGGGGTCCGTGGGCGGCGATCCAGATCTCGGGCCAGCGCCCCTTGTACGGCGTGAGCGCGAAGGTCGCATTGTGCAGCGGGAAGTAGTCCGATTCGCGGCTGACGAGCTCGCCGCCCGAATCCCACAGTGCCCGGATGGTGGCCATCGCCTCCTCGAAGCGCGCCACGGGCTTGGACCACTCGACCCCGTACGGTTCGTTGCCCTCACGTTCGCCGGTGCCGATACCCAGGATGGCCCGCCCCCGGGTGAGGTGGTGCAGCGTGACGGCGGCCTGTGCGGTGACGGCGGGGTTGCGGCGGCCGGTGTCGGTGACGGCGACGCCCAGCGTCATACGGCCGAGCTTGTTGTGCCCGGCGAGATATCCGAGCATCGTCCATGGTTCGACGTGCGCGTCCATCTTGGGGATGATCTTCGCGGCGCCAACGTATTTGGGCTGCCACATCGACGACGGCAGCACGGAGTTCAGGTGGTCGGCCACCCAGAACGAGTCGGCGCCCGCGGCCAGCCCGGTCAGATAGTCGGCCTGGATCAACGGTTTGGGGCCGTACCGGGAATTGATTGTGTTGTGCATGACTCCGATGCGCAGACCAGGCATGGGGCTCCTTTACCGCTGACCCAGACTCGCTACCCTATTAGGCGATCGCCTAATAGGGTGCTGGGCATATGCTTAGCATCCCTGCGCGACAAGGGTCAAGAGACAGGACGGGGCACGTGGCCACACCCAGCCGAGCCGGCAATCGCGACACCGGGACCCGCGAGAAGATCCTCGACGCGACCGCCGAGATCATGCTCGAGGAGGGCTACGCCGCGGCGACGTCGCGCCGGGTCGCGGAGCGAGTGGGCGTTCAACGCGCTGTCGTCTACTACTACTTCCCGACCATGGACGACCTGTACCTGGCGGTGCTGCGTCGAGGGACCGAGATGAATCTCGAAGTGCAGCGCCGCGCACTTGAGTCCGATAACCCTTTGCATGCGTTGTGGGACATGACAATTGATCCACGCGGATCGCGGCTGACGATGGAGTTCATGGCACTCGGCAACCACCGTAAGGCGATCCGCGCCGAGCTCGCGGCGGGTGCCGAACGGTCGCGGGAGGCGCAGATCGCGGCGCTGACATTCATCCTGCGCGACCATGCCGTCGGCGACGCCATACCGCCGGAGGTCGTCGCGGTGCTCATTGCCAGCATCGGCCGGACCATCAGCATCGAGAACCGGTTAGGCATCACCACCGGGCACTCCAAGACGCTGCGGCTCATCGAGGAGTACCTGCGGCGCTACGAATCCCCGCACCCACGCGGCGAGGTCTCGAATTAGGCGCTCGCCTAACGGATGGCGCGTCCTAGCCGGCGGTGCGAGGCGAGCGCCCGGCTAGCGGGGCGCCCGACCTCTCAGGCCCGGCCAGCCGGGCACTCGGCGAGAAGAAGTAGGTAAACCCGGGAAGCGTTGCTAGCCGGCGGGTTTGATCTCGAGGCCGACGTGCACCTTGTCGATGCCGCCGCGCACGATCGAGTGCACATAGAACCACGGCGCGTGGTACCAGTATCGCTTGAGCACCGCGTTGTAGACCCGCCGTGTCTCCGACTTCGGTAGCACCCGGGCGACGCCTTCGACCTCTTCGCTCAGGGGCTTACCCAACACCCCGCTCTTGCCGATCGTGACGCGGGGCGTGTTTTTGATCCGCTTGGTCTTCCAGGAGCCGTCGTCGGTGATGACGAGCAGCGTGTCGCCGTCGGGCACACCCCAGATCGGCGTGGGCTTCGGGCGGCCGTCCTTGGTGAATGTGGTCAGCAGCAGGTACCTGGACTGGATGATGTCCTGAAAACTCGGAGCCACGCTTTTCCTTATCTATGGATGGTTCCCAGGACCATTCCCCGATCACCAATTCCCTAATCATGGCCATGATCATGTAGTCGGCTCGATTCCTCCAGCAGATCCGGCCGATTCAGGCGATACTCCAATCCTCGCCGACCGCCGAGCGTGCAGCCGGCTTCACGTTGGGCGCCGAGCGTGCTTCCAGCTTCACGCTCGTCGACGCGCTAATTGGCCGCCGCGGCCGAAATCGATTGGCTCACGGTGTAACTGTCGATACCCTCGGTTCCGAGCTCGCGACCGTATCCGCTGTTTTTGACGCCGCCGAACGGGGCGGCCGGGTCCATGATGTAGCCCTCGTTGACGCCGAAGGTGCCCGACCGGACCCGGGCCGCGACGCCGTAACCCCGCTCCACGTCGCCGGTGAACACCGATCCGGCCAGCCCGTATTCGGAGTCGTTGGCGATCCGGATCGCCTCGTCCTCGTCCCGGTAGGAGATGACGGTCAGCACCGGACCGAAGATCTCCTCGCGCGCGATCCGCATGTCGTTGGTCGCATCGCTGAACAGCGTCGGGCGCACGTACCAACCGGCGTCGAGGCCGTCGGGCATTTCGCTGCCACCGGTAACCAGCCGTGCCCCTTCGCTTTTGCCCGATTCGATGTAGCCGCGGACCCGCTCCTGCTGGCGCTGGGCCACCAGCGGACCGATCTGGGTCTCGGGATCGGCCGGGTCGCCGACGGTCATCGACGCCATCCCGGCGGCCAACGCGTCGACGAATTCGTCCTTGCGTTGCTGCGGCACCAGAATCCGGCTCAGCGCGTTGCAGACCTGCCCGCTGTTGGCCAGGCTGGCCATCTGAATGCCGGTCGCGACGGCCGTGGGGTCGGCGTCGTCGAGCACGATCGCCGCCGACTTTCCGCCCAGTTCCAGGCTCACCTGCCTCAGCCCTGCGGCGCACGCCAGAGCCACTTGCCGGCCGGCCGCCGTCGAGCCGGTGAACGAAACCTTGTCGACGCCCGGATGCCGCACCAGGGTCTCGCCGACTTCCCGCCCCCCGGGCACCACGTTGAGCACGCCGGGCGGAAGTCCGGCTGCCGCAACCAGTTCCGCGAGTAGCTGCGCATCGAGCACCGACTCGGGCGCGGGCTTGAGCACCACCGAGCAGCCGGCCAGCAGCGCCGGCACCACCTTGGTGACGGTCAGAAACTGCGGCATGTTCCACGGCACCACGGCGGCGACGACCCCGACCGGCTGCTTGCGGATCCGAATGTTCTTGCCGTAGAGCCCGGGACGATCCTGGCTCCATTCGTAGCCGGCTGCGAAGTTGCAGAACGCCGACATCATCGTCAGCGGCAGCCGAACCTGCGCCATCTTGGCGAACGTGATCGGAGCGCCGATCTCGGCCGAGATCAACGCGGCCATATCAGCGCGGCGCTCCTTGTAGATGCCGGCCAGCCGGGTGATCGCCTCGATGCGTTCCGCCGGTTGCAGGCGCGGCCACGGTCCGGTGTCAAAAGCCGCCCGGGCGGCCGCGACGGCGCGGTCGACGTCCGCGGGCCCGGCGCTCACCGCGCGACCGATGACGGCCTCGCTGTGCGGGGATACCACCGAGATGGACTCCTGGCCCGACGCCGGGGCCGCCCACTTCCCGTCGATGAACAGTTGGTCCCTGTCGTACATCATTGCCTCGCAATCGAAGTCAGGTATTGCGGCCACCGTTCACGCCAAGAATCTGTCCGGTGATGTAGCCGGCCTCCTCGGAGGCGAAGAATGCGCACGCGGCGGCGATGTCCTCGGGCTTGCCCACCCGCCGAACCGGGGTGCGGGCGATGTGGTCCTCCACGGTCCCGCCAAGCAGATGCCGGCTCTCGGCGCTGCGCAGCATAGGTGTGTCGACGAATCCCGGCGGCACCGCATTGACCGTGATCCCGCTAGGGCCGTACTCGAGGGCGAGCGACTTGGTCAGCCCGTTGACCGCCGACTTGGCCGCCACATAGTGCGCCATGAACGGCTGACCGGAATGCGTGCTCGACGACGAGATGTTGATGATGCGGCCCCAGCCCGCCTCCACCATGTCGGGCAGCACGGACTGGATGGTGTTGAAGACGCCGTTGAGGTTCACGTCGATCACCTTCGACCATTCCTCGAACGACATGCTCAAGAACTTCTTGAAGCCCTCCACCCCGGCGGCGTTGACCAGCACCAGGATCGGGCCGAGCGCGTCGCGGATCGCCGACACCGCCGCATCGACCTGCGCACGATCCGTGACGTCGGCGATGTGGCCGAACCCGTCGTCGGTGGGCGTGAGATCGAGGACGGCCACCTGGAATCCGTCCTTGCGTAATCTCTGGGCGACGGCACGGCCGATCCCCGAGGCACCGCCGGTCACAACCGCTGTCTTCGCGCTCAAGCCGTATCCACCTTTCCTGAGCGATCGCTCAAACGGTTGGCTTCACATGCCTATCACCCGCCATCGATTACGGTCAAGCCTATGGACCGGCCTCCGTTTCGCTTTGGGGTACAAGCGACCAACGCCACCGGCGGGCGCCACTGGCGCGACACCGTCCGTAAAGTCGAAGATCTTGGCTATTCAACGCTTTTCCTCGCCGATCATTATCTCGGGCCGGGCCCCGCGCAGCGGGCCGCCCGCACCCCGCGCCAAGACCTGGCCCCGATCGCGGCGATGGCGGCAGCGGCCGCCCACACCGAGACGTTGCGCATCGGGTGCCGGGTGTTCTGCATCGACTATCACGTGCCGGCGGTGCTGGCCAAGGAAGCCGCGACGCTTGATCTGCTCTCCGACGGTCGGCTGGAGCTGGGCATCGGGGCCGGCTGGAGCGACGTCGAATACAACGCCATGGGGCTCGAATTCGACCGCCCGGGACGCCGAATCACCAAGCTGGCCGAGGTCGTTTCGCTGATCAAGGCCCACTGGCAGGGCGAAGAACTCGATTACAGCGGCGAGTTCGTCCACGTGCGCGGGTATGCGGGGCGGCCGCGGCCGGTGCAACGGCCGCACCCGCCGATCATGATCGGCGGCGGAGGCCGGCGCGTGCTCTCGCTCGCCGCCCGCGAAGCCGACATCGTCAGCATCTCCAGCGTGCCGTTCGTGGCGCGCGACGCCGATGGCCTGGATCCCCAGACGGTCGCCGAGCGCCGAATCGGCTTCGTGCGCGCCGCGGCCGGTGACCGCTATCGCCACCTCGACGTCGAGAGTTCGCCGTACTTCACCGAGATCACCAACGATCCCGAGACGGCGTTGGCCGGCATCGCGAACACCACCGGCATCCCGGCCCAACTGCTGCGCGAGCATCCCAACGTGCTGATCGGCACACCGGAAAGCGTTGCGGAATTGCTGCGTTCACGCCGGGAAAGCCTCGGCGTCAATTACGTCACCGTGCAGCAGTCGCAGATCGAATCCTTCGCGGCCGTGGTGGCCCTGCTACACGGCGACTGAGCCTTGACCACCGCTGGCCGAGGTGCAAGCATGGCAGCTACCTCATTTGGGCGATCGCTCAAATGAGGTCGGCGCCACTTTCACCACCGCGGAGATGAGACAACTCGATGGCCAAGCGGACGAGGTTTAGCGAATACCAGAACAGCTACGCCAACTACCGATTCGAACTCACCGATGACGGAATCCTCTTCATGCAGTGCCACACCGACGGTGACAGCCTGGTGTGGAGCTGGAAGGCGCACGACGAGATGTCGGACGCGTTCGCCGATATCGCCGGGGACCGCGAGATCAAAGTCCTGATCCACACCGGCACCGGCGAGAATTACAACGCCAACTGGGGGCGACTGCCCAACGGCGAGCCGCCCGAACACCCCATCTACCAGGCCATGCCCAACGACCGTGGGACGCACAAGCTCGACGAAAAAGCTTGGTACGCGCGCCATCTCATTTTCAATGTGCTCGATGTCGACGTGCCGATGATCAGCGCGGTCAACGGTCCGTGCAACATGCACTCCGAGGTGCCGATCATGGGCGACATCGTGCTGGCCTCCGAGGACGCCTACTTCCAGGACGCCTCCCACTTCCCGCGCGGGCAGGTGCCCGGTGACGGTCAGCACGTGATCTGGAGTGTGCTCGCCGGGCACAACCGCGCCCGGTATTTCCTGCTCACAGGTCAAAAACTCAGCGCGCAGGAGGCCAAGGAGTGGGGGGTGGTCAACGAGGTGCTGCCCAAGGACAAACTGCTGGACCGGGCCTGGGAACACGCTCGGGAACTGATCAAGCGACCACCGCTGACACTGCGCTACACCCGACAGCTGTTCACCAACCCGCTCAAGCGGGCCTTCGTCAACGAACTCGGCCATGGCCTGGGCCGCGAGACCTACGCCCAGCGCGTGTTCTTCCCGTTCGGCGGCGAGATGGAGCCGTTGGACCGGGCCTGGGACCAGCAGCCCTGGTCCAACGGCGCACCCGCGCAGGAAGGAGTCCCCTCGTGACCAGCATCCAGCAACGCCTGTCGACCGGGCGGGGCAAGTTCACCACCGACTATCCCGAACTGGGCACCGGCCCGGTCAACTACGAGGACGCGATCTCCGAGGAGTTCTTCGCCGCCGAACGCAAAGCGGTGTTCGAGCGAAACTGGTTGTGCGTCGGGCGTATCGAACGCCTGCCCCGCAAGGGCTCATACTTCACCCGCGACCTGCCCGGCCGGCTGGCGTCGATCGTGATCGCCCGCGACCTGAACGACACCGTGCACGCGTTCCACAACGTGTGCGCCCATCGCGGCAACAAGGTCGTCTGGCAAGAACACCCCAGCCAGGAGTCATCCGGCACTTGCCGCGCGTTCTCCTGCAAATACCACGGTTGGCGCTACGGCCTGGACGGCAAGGTCAACCACGTCACCAACGAGCAGGAGTTCTTCGACCTCGACAAGAGCACCCTGCGGATGCCCCCGGTGCACTGCGAGGTGTGGGCGGGCTTCATTTTCGTCAACCTCGCCGAGGACCCGGTGCCGCTGCGCAGTTTCCTGGGCGACGGCCTGTTGCCCATCGAGGCCTACCCGTTCGGCAAGATGACCCAGCACTACGGCTTTTCGACCCGGATCAAGGGCAACTGGAAGTTGGCCGTCGACTCGGTCTGCGAGTGGTATCACCCGCCGTACGTGCACGGCCGCTTCATCGATCCCGATGTCTCCAAAGCCGAGAAGATGGTGCCGCCCGTCGACTCCTACCACTACGAGCTGTTCCGGCCGCACATGCTCACCTCGGTGCCCGGACCGCCGCCGCTGCCACCGCGCGACCCGGGCACCGCCGGGCCGGCCCGCCAAGACCAGCGCTGGGTGTACAAACTGTTCCGGGCCGGGCTTTTCGGCCCGGACGACGTTCCCGACATCGGGCTCGACAACGCAGGTGCGGACTTCCTCAACCGCGGCAACATCGCGTCGTGGGGCAACGACCAATTCTGGCTCTTTCCAAACATTTCCATCCAGATCTGGGCGCGCGGGTACTACATCACCTACACCTACTGGCCCGAGACGGTCGATTCGCACATCTACGAGATCGACATGTATTTCGTGCCGCCGGAGAACGCCCGCGACCGCCTGGCACAGGAGCTGGTCGTCGACAGCACGATCGAGTTCGCGATGCAGGATGTGAACACCATCGAGGCGACGCATTCGGCGCTGAAGACGCGGGCACAGAACACCTTTCACCTGTCCGACCAGGAACTGCTGATCCGCCAGTTCCACACGGTCATCCGTGACACGGTCGATGCCTACCGGTCCGGGGAGTCGTCATGACACTGCCCAACGGCTTCGCCGACCTCGAACCTTTCGTCGCCGACTGGGCTTTGCCGACAAGGGCACAACGCTACGCGGCGCGGCTGTCGAAGCCCTACGACGACCTCGTCACGTTCTACGACGCCGTCGCCCCGCGAGCCGAGGAAGCGATCGCCTACCTGAACGGCCTTGACATCAACGAGTTACCCGAGGACGCCGAACGGCTGCTGCACCTGTTGTATTCGATGATTCTGGTTTCCTACGCCGTCAACGTGTTCAAGCAGAACCGGATCCCGGACTCCGGTGCCGCGTTCTTCGAGATGGTCGCCGAACCGGCCGTGTGATATGACCAGACTGTGACCGCATCCGAGCGACCGAAGGCTCGCGACTCCACGACGCGCGACATGCTGGTGGCCGCGACGAGTCAGATCATGGTCGAGGAGGGGTACGCCGCAGCCACGTCACGGCGGGTGGCCGCCAAAGCCGGCGTCAAGCCGGCGTTGGTGCATTACTACTTCCCCACCATGGACGACTTGTATCTGGCCGTCTTCCGCAGCGGTGCCGCCGTCTATCTCGAGCGCCAGCAACAGGCGTTGGCCTCCGACCGCCCGCTGCACGCCTTCTGGGAAACGCTGATCGCACCCAAGGACACCCGGTTGCTGCTGGAGTTCATGGGACTTGCCAACCACCGCAAGGAGATTCGCGCGGAGATCGCCGCATGGTCGGACCGGTGGCGCGAGCAGCAGATCACCGCGCTGAACTTCATCATCCGTCAACATGACATCGACACCGACGAGTTTCCGCCCGCGGCGATCGCCGTCTTCATCGCCTCGATAGGCAGAACCCTGATCCTGGAAGAGGGGCTGGGCTCCTCCGGGGGCCACGACGCGGCCATCGCGCTGGTCAACCGCCTCCTGGACAAATTCGAGATGCCCGACCCCAAGGCCCGCCGCCGCCACTGAGCGTGCGCCCAGGACGCGCCTGCGACGCTCAGGGCAGCACGACCCGTAGTCTCTCCCAGCCGCGCACCGTCGAGGTCGGGCTGAGTTGTGCTGTGTCGTAGTCGATATCCCACTCCGGCCAGCGGTTGAGGATCTCGTCCAGCGCGACGCGTCCCTCCAGCCGGGCCAGGTTTGCGCCGAGGCAATAGTGCACACCTTTTCCGAAGGTGATGTGCGAGATGTTGTCGCGATGGATGTTGAACGTGTCCGGATCGGTGTAGCGGCGCGGGTCGCGGTTGGCGGCGCCGAACAGCAACAGCATCGCACTGCCGGCCGGAACCGTCGTCCCGTAGCACTCGAAATCCTTTGCCATCCACCGTGCCACGTGCGGACCGGTGGGTTCGAAGCGCAGCGTCTCGTCCACGGTGCGGTTCAGCAGCGAACGGTCCCGATGGATTTCCCGGCGCTGGTCGGGGTGTTCGGCGAGCACCTTGGCCAGCCATCCGATCAACCGTCCGGTGGTCTCGTTGCCGGCACCGGCGACCACCTGGGTGTAGTGCAGCACCTCTTTACGAGTCAGCTTGCGATGCACACCCTCCTCGTCGTCGAACTCGACGTTGAGCAGCGTGGTCATCAGGTCGTCGGACGGGTTCTTCGATCGCCATTCCACGTAGTCGGCATAGATGCGGCCGTCGGCGATCGAGTCGGCGTCGGCGACCTTGAGCGGTGCGCCCGGTTTGGTCCGCAGGTTGGCATCGTTGGCATCGCGCACCGAGATCTGTTCGGACTCCGGGATTCCCAAGAGCATGCCGATCACCCGCATGGGCATCATCGACGCGAGCTCGGCGATGATGTCGAATCCCGACGATCCGACGAGTGGATCCAGGCACCGGACGCAGTAGCGCCGGATCTGATCTTCGATTTCGGCCATCCGGCGCGGGGTGAACACCCGCGACATCAGCCCGCGCAGCATCGTGTGTTCGGGCGGATCCTGGAACATCATCACGCCACGCGGCATATCGAATTTCGACTGCACCAGCTCGAGAATGTCGCTGCGGCGGTTGGAGAACGTCTCCCAGTTTGCCAGGCCGCGTTCGACGTCGGAATGCCTTGATATCGCCCAGAAATCGTATTTTTCGTTGTAATACAGCGGAGCCTCTTCACGCAGCCGCGCGTAGGTCGGATACGGGTCGGCATTGATGCCGACGTCGTAGGGGTCGTAGTAGACCTCGGTATCGTTGGTGACAGTCATCGATGCTTTCCCTTACTTCAGGCGGCGTCCACCGGCAGGCGGTGAAAGCTCTGGCACACCGGCGCGTGGCGTCTGCCCTGCCCGCGCGCCACACCGGTCACGAATGCGACTTTGCCGTCCATCCGGCCCATGGCAACCTCCACCGAGTCCTTTTTGAGCGATCGCCCAAATAAGTGACGCAGGCCATGTCTAACAGCCCCGGGACGAGGTCGTCAAGAGTTCAATGCGGCGTCGATCAGCGTGGCGGCGGCCGCACGGGCGTGCACGACCGGCGCGGTGTCGTTGAGCGAGGTCGCCATCGCGGTGGCGCCTTCGAAGAGCACGGCCAGCTGCTGGCCCAGCAGGTGCGGATCGGCGGCACCCGCCTCCTGCGCGACGGCGACCAGCCGACGGGCGAATTGTTGCTTGTGCGCCCGCACAATCGCGTCGGTACTGCGCAACGAACCGGCCGATTCCACGGCTGCGTTGTGAAAGGGACAGCCCCGCATGACCTCTCGGCGTGACATCTCGAAGATCGCCAGCAGTCGGTCCCGGGCAGGCAGGGCCGGGTCGTCCAGGCGTTGCTCACTGGGCGAGCCGCCGCGCGCGTCCATGCCGCGCAGATAATTGTCGACCAGGTCGATTTTGCTCGGGAAGTGTTGGTAGAGCGTGCGCTTGGAGACGTTGGCCTCGTGGGCGATGAGCTCGACGCCGGTCGCGTGGATTCCGCGACGGTAGAACAGCTGAGCCGCCGCACGCTCGATGCGCTCGCGCGCCCCACGTCCGCCGGCCGGACGCATCGTCGGTTCGGCCATCCCTCGAAGATACACCGACTGGTTTACAAATCTTGAAATATCAATTAGCTTCGCCCTATCAAGTAAACCGATCAGTTTTCGAAGGTGGGGCATGACGACTTCGCAACAGGCTTCCCGCACCGACGTCGCAGGTTCGCCGCCGTGGGGCAGCGAGCAGTCGCGAACGATCACCTGGCGTGACCCGGTGACGACGCAGGCCACGGTCGCCTCGATGAGCGGCCTCTCCTATTGGCAGGCGGTCGCCGACGGACACCTGCCCCCGCCGCCGATCGGCGAGCTGATGCAGATGCGGGTCGTCGCGGTGGAAAGCGGTGGCATCACCTTCTCCTGCACGCCGGATGCGTCGATGTACAACCCACTGGGACTCGTGCACGGCGGTGCGGTGTGCACGCTGCTCGACACGGCTGCCGCCTGTGCGCTGCACACCACGTTGCCGCAGGGAGTCGCGTACACATCGGTCGAGATCAAGGTCAACTACCTCAAGGCGGTAACGCTGGACAGCGGGCCGCTGACCGCGGTGGGCTCCGTCGTCAAAGCGGGCTCGCGGATCGGCTTCGCCGAAGGACAGGTCACCGACGCGGCGGGGAACGTCGTCGCGACCGCGAGCACGACCCTGTTGATTTTCGAGTTGCGCCGATGAGCGCCCCCGTCCTGGTAATCGGGGCGACCGGGCGGCACGGCGGCACCGGACGGATCGTGGCCGAACGCGTGCTGAGCCGCGGTCGCCCGGTACGCGCACTGGTCCGCATCGACGACGAACGAGCCGCAGAACTGCGCCGCCGCGGGGCCACCACCGTGGTGGGCGACCTGCACGATCGGGCATCGCTGGTTGCGGCGGCGCGCGATGTCAGCGCCGTGTACTTCACCTATCCCGTTGCGGCTGGGGTTGTTTCGGCCGCAGCGAATCTAGCGTCGGTTCTGGTCGACGTCAGTCCGAAGCCGCACCTAGTGGTGATGTCGATGGCCGTGTCCGCGGTCGACAGTCCCAGTCGGCTGGGTCAGGGCCAGGCGGTCGCCGAGGAAGTATTCACGTGGGCGGGCCTGAACCCCACGGTGCTGCGGTTCGGCGGCCTCTTCCACGAGAATGTGTTGCTGCTGCACGGCGCCTCCATCCGCGAAAACAGCGTGATTGCCAACAGCTTCGGCGACGGCCCGGCGCCGTGGATCGGCGGCGACGACGCGGCGGAGATCGCGGTTACCCACCTGTTGGCGCCGGCGCCGGAGTCTGCCCGAGTCAGCTATCCGCCTCCGGCCGAGGTGATCGATCACGCGGAAGTGGCGCGCATCGTCGCGGCCGAGACGGGTCGGCCCGTTCGCTTCCAGCCCATCTCCGCGGCCGCCTGGCGGGCCGAATTGGAGTCCGCCGCCGAGGCGCAGCCGGCATCTGCCATCAATGCTGCTATGGCGCAACATATCTCGACCGTTGGCGGCGCCCTGTCACAGCGAACCGAGCCGCTCATCGCGGCGGACCCCGACGCGCTGGCCGCGATACTGGGCCGTCCGCCGGCCCGCCTTGTCGACTTTCTCCGGCGTAACCTGCAGCACTTTGCGCCCGCGACCACTCTAGCGTGACATCAACCGAATCCATAAGGAGCACAACGCCGATGTCTTCAGTCCTGATCACCGGAGCCAGCCGCGGCATCGGCCGCGCCATCGCCCGCGAGTTCGTCCGTCGCGGGCATCGGGTGGTGGCGACCGCGCGCGATCCGCGCACGCTGGCCGACCTTGACGCCCAGCAGCGGCTGGCCCTCGATGTCACCGACGACGCCAGTGTGCGGGCGGCCGTGGCGGCCGCGGGCGACATCGACATCGTGATCGCCAATGCCGGGGTCATCTTCTATGCGGCCGTCGAGGCGACCCCGTTGCCGGAACTGAATCGCCTGTTGGGCCTCAACACCATTGGCGCCATCCGGGTGGCGCAGGCGGTGCTGCCGCAGATGCGTGCCCGTGGCGAGGGCAAGTTGCTGTTCATGTCCAGCGTCATGGGACGGATCGTGAGCCCACCGGGTGCGGCCTACGCCGCGACGAAGTGGGCGCTGGAGGCACTCGTCGAGGCGCTGGCCATCGAGGTCGCACCGTTCGGCGTCCAGGCCGGATTGCTGGAGCCCGGGGCGGTGAGCTCCGGCGCCCTCGACAATGTGACCACCTACGCGCTGCCCGACGATCCGTATGCGGCGATCCTGACCGGCGGCGGGCCGCGGGCCGGGATGATCACGCCCGAGCAGGTCGCCGCCGAGGTGGCCGACGCCGCCGAAAAGCCTGAACTGCCCCTGCGCATTCCCATCGGCGACGCCGCGCGGGCGCTGATGGCCGCCCGCAAGGCGGCACCCGAGGATGCCCCGTTCACGACGGCCAAGGCCGCCCGCTAGTCGTGGGCCGCTCCAGCCCGGAAATGCGTGAAGATTGATCACCCGGGTGTGAAAAATCCGTTAAGAACGTGGCACGACGCGGCCGCGGACCCCAGCTTGGAAGCATGGCGCCGTTCGAGCTGCTTCCGTCGCTACGGCACGGATTGAGCCCGCACCTCGATCGCGCCATCTGGCCAGTGAGCGCCTTCGTCGACGATCTGGGCCGGCTGTGCGTCGGCGGAGTCGCGGTCACGGAGATCGCGGCCGACTACGGCACGCCCGCCTATGTGGTGGACGAACTGGATTTTCGGGCTCGGATCCGCGGCTATCGTGCGGCTCTTCCCGGGGTCGAGGTGGTCTACGCCGGAAAGGCACTACTGAGCACCGCGGTGGCCGAGTGGGCCGCCGCCGGAGGTGCCGGCGTCAACGTCTGCTCGGCCGGCGAACTGGCCACCGCATTGACCGCCGGGGTGCCGCCGTCGCGGATCGTCCTGCACGGCAATGCCCGAACCGGCGGCGAACTGCACGAGGCGATCGACGCCGGGGTGGGCCGCATCGTCATCGATTCCCCGAACGCGATCGCGCTGCTGGCCGCGCAGGTACGTCGCCCGCAGGACGTGTTGATCCGGGTGGTCCCCGCCATCGGCGCCCGCGAAGCCGGGTTCGGCTTCACCGTGGCCGACGGCCGGGCCGCCCGCGCCGTCAAACGCATCCTGGGTCAGCCGTGGCTTAACCTGGTCGGGCTGCACTGCCACCTCGGCTCGCGGATCGCCGACCCCCGGCGTTACGGCGCGGCGATCCGGCAATTGGTGGCCCTGATGGCCGAGGTCCGCGACCGCCATGGCGTCGTGCTGAGCCAGCTCGACCTCGGCGGCGGGCACGCGGTCCCCTACGTGAGCGGCGACCCCGAACTCAGCCCGCGCGCGCTCGCCGAGGTCATCGAGGCCACGCTTGGATCCGCTTGTGCCGACTACGGATATCCCCGCCCGCAGATCGTCATCGAGCCCGGCCGGGCGATCGCCGCGCGCGCGGGCGTGACGCTTTACCGGGTGATCGCCGTCAAGCATCAGCCGGACGGACGCACCTTCGTGATCGTGGACGGCGGGATGGTCGACAATCCGCACGAGGGGCGGCGCGGCGTGAAATACACGGCGGCGCTGGCTAACCGGCACGTGCCGACCACCACCGCGCCCGTCACAATCGTCGGCCGGCAATGCGAAGCCGGCGAAGAGATCGCCCGCGACGTCGAGCTGCCCATCGACATTCGGGCCGGCGATCTGCTCGCTGTGGCTTGTACTGGCGCCTACCACTATTCGATGGGATCCGCCTGCAACCTGGTGGGTCGTCCGCCACTGATCGCGGTCGCCGACGGCCGGGCTCGCCCGCTCGTACGCCGTGAAACCATCGCTGACCTGCTTGCCCGTGACTGTGATTGGTCTCACCCGACGCAGCGCGCCGGGTCCGTCACAATGGTTATCGACCGGACGATGGGGGAATAGGCATGTCCGACATGGCTGTTGACCCCGGTGGTGGCCATTGGCCGCCAACCGCAGCCCGGACCGTCGACGAAGGTGTAACCACAATGTCTCGCATCGCGAACCGCAGCACATCGCTGGGCTCGCGGGCGTCGTCCGTAGCGGCCTGGCTGCCGGCCACCATCGTGTATTCCGTCATGCTGCTCGGAGTCTCGTTCCTGCTGACCGCGCTCGGTCCGCATGCGCGCGACGTCGCGGTCCGGGAGATGAGCACCAACCTGCACAACCTGGCCCACGGCCACATCGTCACGCTGGTCGGCAGCGCGTTCGTCAGCGACGGCGGCCACGTACTGCTGTGGCTGCCGGGCCTGGCGTGCTTGCTGGCGCTCGGCGAACTGATCTGGCGCAGCAAGGGTTTGGTCGTCGCATTTGCACTCGGCCATATCGGTGCCACGTTGGTCGTCGCAGTCTGGCTGACCGTTGCCCTGACGGCAGGCTGGCTGCCGATGTCCTTGGCACGCGCCACCGACGTGGGGATGAGCTACGGCGCGGTGTGTGTGCTGGGGGCACTCACGGCGTCGATACCGTCGCGGTGGCGGCCGGTCTGGATCGGCTGGTGGCTGGGCAACGCCATCGCCGCAGCGCTGAGCGCAGACTTCACCGCGGTGGGCCACGTGGTTGCGCTGCTGCTCGGCATCGCGGTGTCCTTCCGGCTGCGCTCGATAATCCGCTGGACGCTGGTGCATTCGGCGCTGCTCGTGGTCGGCTCCGCGTTCGGCTACCTGGTGTTGTGCGGACCCGCCGGCCCCGCACCGGTAGCAGGCGCCGCCGGTGCGCTGATCGCCCTCGTCGCCGCCTGGATATTGCGGCCGCGCGACGGCGCAACCCAAGCGTTGGCGGGCCGGCCGGGGCTTGCGCCGCAGCCGGCCCGGTCGTAGCCAATGCGCACGTGAATTTGCGGCGTCGCGCTTCCTAAATCGGCGGTTCGACGCATCGAATTCCTACGAATTCCGTCCCGCCATTACCGGCGGCGCCACAAATTCTGCGCGCGGCCCCTCCAATACTCTGTACCGCAACAACTTTCACCGCCAGGCGTCGAGTCGAACGCATGAACTTGGTCGAGTCGATCGAACGCGGCCTGAACTGGCTCGCGACCCCGCATTACCTCGAGCCGCGCCTGGGGATGGAAACCCGGGCCATCGGCCAAACGCCGCTGGAAATGGAGATCGTCTACTGCACGATCGCCGGTGGCGGCGCGATAATAAAGCTCCCGATGTCGATGTCGATCCTGCCGACCGGGGCCTCGCCCGTCCGGAATTAGCCTCCGGTGCAGACGGCGCCGGGGCCGCAGTCGATCGTGAGGGGCACGGTGCACCCCGCGGTCGTGGCGGCGGCCATCAGAAGCGCCGCGATGATCAGCTTTGTCTTCAGCGCCGACATGACCACTCCGTTCTTTCTCGGCCGCCCCGGCCGTTCTCGGATCGCCCGCAGTAAATCCTGCCGCGGCGATGCGCGATGATTCGAAATCAGAATGCCAGAATAAGCCCCCGATAGCATTCGAATTGGCAGAGATCAGTCGCCGCCTCGGCGATCGCAACGGTGCCGTCATTCAATTCGGCTTGTTTTTCCTGGTCAGATCGGTATCGCGACTCGGCTGCACGCGTTTCGGTTCGCCGGGCATTTTCGGATAATTCGGCGGATACGGCATATCGCCCAGGCCACGCTCTTCGTCCGCCGCGACCATGTCCAGCAATGGGGTAAGCGATTGGGCCAGCTCGTCCATGCCGGCCCAGGGGTCGTCGCGGCCCCGCATCAGGTCCGGCACGGTCGCCATCGTGTAATCGTCCGGCTCGGCGCCGGCCAACTCGTCCCAGGTCAGGGGCGTCGACACGGTCGCGATCGGGGTGCGTCGCACCGAGTACGGCGAGGCCATCGTGCGGTCCCGGGCGTTTTGGTTGAAGTCGATGAAAATGCGCTCACCGCGTTCTTCTTTCCACCACGACGTGGTCACCGCGTCGGGCGCCCGTCGTTCGACCTCACGCGCTAGTGCGATGCCCGCCCGGCGTACCGCGATGAAATCCCAGTCGGTGGCGATCCGGAGAAACACGTGGATCCCCCGGCCGCCGGACGTCTTGGGATAGCCGACGAGGCCAAGCTCGTCCAGCAACGGCCGCAGCACGTCCACCGCAACCGAACGCGCCTGCTCGAAACCGACGCCGGGCTGGGGATCGAGATCGATGCGCAGCTCGTCGGGGTGCTCGGTGTCCGGGCAGCGCACCTGCCAGGGATGCAGCGTCACCGTGCCCATCTGCGCCGCCCACACGATCGCCGCCGGATGCGTGACCATCAGCGCGTCGGCGGTGCGTCCCGACGGGAACGTGACCAGGCAGGTCTGCAGATAGTCGGGATGATGCCGCGGTATCCGCTTTTGGTAGATCTCCTCGCCGTCGATGCCGTCCGGAAACCGCTGCAGGTGGGTGGGCCGGTTGCGCAGCGCGTCCAGCATCGGGCTTCCGGGTGTGACGGCCACGGCTCGGTAGTACTCGACGAGCCGCCGCTTGGTGCCGTTCGACCCGAGCTTGGGGAAGTAGACCTTGTCCGGGTTGGAGAGTCGCACCGAGACGCCGTCGACGTCGAGCTCTTCGGATGCCGCAGCCATCTCTCGATTCCAGCACGAAGCACGTCAGAATGAACCAATGGACTTGCCCGTCATGCCGCCGGTTGCGCCGATGCTGGCCAAGTCGGTCAAAGCGATCCCGCCGGATGCTTCCTACGAGCCCAAGTGGGACGGTTTCCGGTCCATCTGCTTCCGGGATGGCGATCAGGTCGAACTGGGCAGCCGCAACGAGCGCCCGATGACCCGCTACTTCCCGGAGCTGGTCGCGGCCGCCCGGAACGAGCTGCCGCCGCGCTGCGTGATCGACGGTGAGATCGTGATCGCCACCGGCCACGGTTTGGACTTCGAGGCCCTGCAGCAGCGCATTCATCCGGCCGATTCGCGGGTGCGGATGCTCGCCGAGCACACCCCGGCGTCATTCGTCGCGTTCGACCTGCTGGCCCTCGGTGACGAGGATTTCACCCGTCGCCCGTTCAGCCAGCGACGCGCCGCCCTGGTCGACGCGGTGCCTGTTTCCGCGGCCGGATCGGCCGCGTCGTTTCATGTCACGCCGGCAACCACCGACGTGCAGACGGCGCACCTCTGGTTCGACGAGTTCGAGGGAGCCGGCCTCGACGGCGTCATCGCGAAGCCACTGGCCATCACCTATCAACCGGACAAGCGGGTGATGTTCAAGATCAAGCATGAGCGGACCGCCGACTGCGTGGTCGCCGGGTATCGAGTGCACAAGTCCGGCGCCGACGCGATCGGGTCACTACTGCTCGGGCTGTATCAAGACGATGGCCAGCTGGCGTCGGTCGGCGTGATCGGTGCATTCCCGATGGCCGAGCGCCGACGACTGTTTAGCGAATTACAGTCGCTGGTAACCACTTTCGATGGTCATCCATGGAACTGGGCCGCCCACGAAGCCGGCGAGCGCACCCCACGCAAGAACGAAACGTCGCGGTGGAACGCCGGGAAGGACCTCTCGTTCGTCCCGCTACGGCCCGAGCGGGTGGTCGAGGTCCGCTACGACCACATGGAGGGCCGGCGGTTCCGCCACACCGCTCAATTCAGTCGCTGGCGTTCTGATCGCGATCCGCGCTCGTGCACCTACGAACAGCTCGAACAGCCAGTCACTTTCGACCTGAGCGATATCGTGCCCGGTCTCGGCTGAAATGTTTGCAGCGGTTTCGTTCCGTGCTCGTTCGTCGAAAGTTCCGTTGCGTGACCGCCGGCCGAAGTAGATCCTTAGTTGTGCAAAACGCGGAAGGAAGGGAACGAATGAACGCTGCAGCGGCCGTGCACAAGCCCATGGCCATCGGGATCCTGGCGGCTATTGCCCTGCTCGGGGTTGCCACACCGGTCGCCAATGCGACTCCCACGGATGACTTCCTTCGACAGGTGCGCGCGAATGGGATCGGGGTCAACGCATCGGATGCCGCCGTCATCGAGGATGCCAAGGAGATATGCGACATGCTCGACTATCAGGAGCAGGCCTACCAATATCTCAACCAGCACTCCGGTCTGGACCGCAATCAGTCCGCCTTCTTCGTCGCCGCGTCGGTCACCTACTTCTGCCCACAGTTCGCGCCCAAGCTGGGCCCGCACTGAAAGCCCGGCTCGCCGGATCAGACCGCGACCGTCAGCTCCGATAGCCCGCGCAGTGTGACGTTCGCCTTGTACTGCGGTTCGCCCGCCAGTCGCGCGTCCGGAAAGCGCGCCGCCGCTTCCGACAGGGCGATGCCGGCTTCCATCCGCGCCAGCGGCGCGCCCAGACAGTAATGCAGGCCGCGCCCAAAACCTAAGTGACGCAGGGTTCCCCGATCGGGATTGAACGTATCGGGTCGATCGAATTCGTTCGGGTCGCGGTGCGCGGCGGCGAGCAATAGCATCATCACGTCACCTTCGGGCACCTCGACTTGCCCGATCTTCATGTCTTCCAGAGCGATTCGGCCAACCATTTGTACGGGCGGGTCATACCGCAGAGTCTCCTCGATGATCGCCGAGACACGAGTCGCGTCTGCGCGTAATGCCGCCCAGTGCGTCGGTTCTCGCAGCATCGCCAGGACGGCGTTGCCGATCAGGTTGACCGTGGTCTCGTGACCGGCCACCAGCAGCAGCAGGCAGGTCGAGACGATCTCCTCCTCGGTCAGCTGATCACCGGACTCCTCCACCGCGATCAGACCCGACATCAAATCCTCGCCGGGCCGGGAGCGACGTTGGTCGATCAGGCCGTGCAGATACTCCCGCAACCACGTTCCTGCGTCGAGGCGCTCCTGCAGGCCGTCGGAGGCCGAACCGGTGAACGTGACGAACGGATCCAGTGCTTGCGCGAGCAGTCCCGAGGCATGGCTGAATTGCGGCTCATCTGCCAGCGGCACACCGAGCAACCGGCAGATCACCGCCACCGGCAGCGGGTAGGCGAAATCTTCGATGACGTCAAAGCTGCCCTTCTCGGCGATCGCGTCGAGCAATACGCCCACCAGGATGCTGATGTCGGGCCGCAGCGCGTTGACCACTTTCGGCGCGAACGCCTTGCTGACCAGCTTGCGCAGCCGCGTGTGGTCGGGGGGATCGAGGAACAGAAATCCCGGCGGCGGTTGGGCCGGCGGCGGGGCACCCGCGGCGGTGAGTTCCCGGATCTGCGCTTCAACCTGTTCCTGAGCGCGCGCCGACTTCATCCGGTCGCTACTCGACGCCGGATGCCGCAGGGCGTCGTCGCAGTCCCGGTAGGTCGAGAACACGGCGAGGTGGGCCTCGGGCAGCAGGATCGGTCCGCGGTCGCGAAACCGCGCGCACAGCGGATACGGGTTTGCCCGATTGGCCGGGTCGAGGTATCCGAACAGCAACTTCTGCGATTCAGCGTGGTCATCGGGCGCGGCGGGCGGCTGAATCGGCGCAGTCGTCATGGACATATTGTGCACATCGCACCTTAAGTGGCCCTGAGAAGTGGGTGACCACACGCTAATCAGCAACTAGCATGTGCGAGATGAAGATGCCCCGCACATGCGGGTTGGGTCTGGTCGTCGTCATCCTGGCTACCCTGGCCAATGTGGTCATGGCCGCCCCGGGCTACGCCTGCGCATGCGGTGCGATCGTCCCTCCCGTCGGCGGCCAGGCCGCCATGAACCACGAAGTCGCGCTGCTGCATTGGGACGGATCCAGCGAAACCATCCTCATGCAGCTTGTCTTGAATGCCGACACCAACAACGTCGCCCTCGTGGTGCCCACACCGACCCCGGCGACCGTCACCGAGGGCGACAAGGCGACATTCGCCGAGTTGGACAAGCTCACCGCCCCTCGGGTCCAGCAGCGCCGGCACTGGGTGCTGGGACAGCTGGGCTCGAGCACGCCCGCGCCGCTCGAGGCCGCGGCTCCCCGGGGCCCCACGGTGGTCAACCAGGTCCACCTCGGGCCGCTGGAGGCCACCACGCTGGCCGGCGGTGACCTGAGCGGATTGCAAAAATGGTTGGACGACAACGGTTATGCCATCCGGCCGGCGGTCTCGGACGCGCTGGGCCCTTACGTCCGTGACGGGTGGTCGTTCGTCGCGATCCGACTGACCAGTTCGGATCCCATCGTGGGCGGGCTCAACCCGGTGCGGATGACCTTTCCGTCGACGAAATTGGTTTATCCCATGCGCCTTTCGGTCGCCGCAACGGGTCCGCAGCAAGTGACGGTGTTTACGCTGTCCGACCATCGACAGCAACGCACCGACGCCGATGCCGCGGCCCAGGCCGGCCAGTCCGTCCAGGTCCAGTTCGCGGGCAACGTCGCGGCCGAGGTCGTGGATCCGCTGCTGCGCGAATTGTCGGCGGATCACGGCGGCTATCTGACCAAGCTGCAGGTGAATATCCCTAAGCCGGACCAGATCTCGTCGGATTTCAGTTTCGCCAACGCGGCCAACGACGACGCGTACCGGCAGGTGGTGTACGTCGACCGCAACGCCGGCATCCCGATCGAGCTGATCGTGTTCGCCGTCTTTCTTTTCGTGGTGATCGCGGTGGCGGTGCCGGTCGCCATCTTCGCGCTGCGCAGGCGCGGCCGGCGCGCTAACTCCCTTCGGTGAGGCCCGCCAGCTCCGGGTGCGCCATCAACAAGTCGAGATAACGGCGTTGTCCCTTAAGTAATTTGGCGCGCGCCTGTGCCACCGGGAACCACCCGACCCGGTCGACTTCGGGGAACTCGCGCACGGTGCCGGAGCCCTTCGGCCACTCCAGCTCGAAGGTGTTGCTGCACGGGTCGGTGACGTCGAGGTCGCCCCGCACCGCGAAGGCGGTGACCACCTTGCCGCTGGGCTGTTTCAAGGCGCCGAGCTCGACGCGCGGTCCATCCGGAACCGGTAGCCCCAGCTCCTCGGAAAACTCGCGCTGCGCCACCGCCCAGGGATCTTCGCCGTCGGTGTACTCCCCTTTCGGAATCGACCACGCCCCGTCGTCCTTACCGGCCCAGAACGGGCCGCCCGGATGCGCGAGCAAGGCTTCCACCACACCGTCACGGATGCGGTACAACAGCACTCCCGCACTGAGTTTGGGCACCGGGCTCAGACTCCGACGCCGCGTTCCAGATCCTTCAGCGACTCCTCCAAATGCGCGAGCAGGCGCTGTAGGTGCGGGACGCTGCGCCGGCAGCCGACCAGGCCGAAGTCGAGCTTGTCGGCGTTGCTGATCAGGGTGATGTTCAGCGCTTGGCCGTCGAGAATGGCCGAAAGCGGATAGCTGCCGTCCAGGCGGGCACCACCGTAGTACATCTGCTCCCGGGGTCCCGGGACGTTCGAGATGATGATGTTGAAAGGCGGCGCCGTCGAGGCTACCCATCCCGGAACCGTCGCCAGCGCCAGCGAACTCATGTTCACCGCGGAAAGCGCCAACGCTTGTACGCGCGGCAACTGGGAGAACACCGTCTTGTTCTTGTGCATCGACTCACTGACGGTCTCCAGCCGCTTGGCGGGATCCTCGACGTCGGTAGCCAGGTTGCACAGGATCGCCCCCACCAGGTTTCCGCCGGCGTCGGCCTCGTCCTCCCGGCGCAGGCTGACCGGGACCATCGCCAACAGCGGCGTGTCCGGCAGGGCGTCCTGCTCCAGCAGGTAGTAACGCAAGGCGCCAGAACACATCGCCAGGACGACGTCGTTGAGCGTCACCCCCGCGGCGTTCTTGACGTTCTTGATACGGTCCACCGACCACGACTGCGCGGCACACCGGCGGGCACCGCCGATCTTCACGTTCAGCATCGTGCGCGGGGCACCGAACGGCAGCGTCAGTTGCTGCTCGAACAGTGCCGCACGGGCCAGCGACACCGTCGACGGCGCAAGTGCCGCAAGGGATCCCGCCGTTCGCATCAGCGAACTGAGACGCGACGACGGTGCGGACTCCCGTTTGGGTTTGCGCAGGCTCCACGGCGCCCGGATCTCGGTGTCCCCGGGGTGAGCGGACAGGGCGCGCTGCATCAGCTTCAGCGCCGAGACGCCGTCGATCAGCGAGTGGTGCATTTTGGTGTAGATGGCGAAGCGGCCGTCCTTGAGCCCTTCGATCACATATGCCTCCCACAGCGGACGGTGGCGATCGAGCAGGCTGCTGTGCAACAGCGAGGTCAGCTCCAGCAGATCCCGGACCCGCCCCGGAGAGGGCAACGCGGAGCGCCGGACGTGATAGTCGATGTCGAGGTCCCTGTCGTAGGACCAGCCGAGATTGGCGATCCCGCCCAAGAAGGTCGCCGGCCGCTTGAGAAAGGTCGGCTGGAAATCTTGCTGAACGACCAAGCTGTCGTAGAACTCCCGCACGAACTCGTCACCGGCGCCCTCCGGGGGCTCGTACAACGACAGGCCGCCGACGTGCATGGGGTGCTCACGGGATTCGCCCAGCAGAAATACCGAGTCGGTGGGGCTCATCAGTTCCATCACCCAATTAGACCCCTACCGGGAACCAACCCGCTAGCACCGCGCGGCCGGGGTTATTCCGGCGCGAGGGTCCACGTCGACGTCGCGATCAGGTCGCCGCGTTCCAACGCGCCCGCGCGGTGCTCGTGCACCTTGAGGTACTCCTGGTTCGTCACCATGTCGATGAAGGCTTGCGGCGTGGGATATTCGACGATGAGAATCGCATCCCACCAAGGCTTTTCACCCTCACCTATCACCACCGATGGCGCTCCTCCCAGATACCGGACGGTGGCGCCGGCCCGTTCGAGGTGCGGCGCGACTTCGCGCCCGTATTGGGCGTAGCGCTCCAGGCCGCCCTCGGGCTTGAACTTCAGGAGGTTGACCATCACCACCGGTGCATCAGCCGGGCGCGCGGCCAGCGCCGCGAACTGCTCCGGAGTGGGTTCCAGTCCGCTCATGTGAATCTCCCTGCCGTCGTGCCGTTACGCGTTCACATCCGTGATGAAAGTACCGCGACTCCGTCACCGCGAAGATATGGCAGTGCCCAGGGGCGTCCCGCGAGCACGGACGCGAGGTGAGCTGCCTGCCCGGCGACCGTGGGCCCATCGGCCTGATGGGACCAATCGGCGTCGGTGGCAAGAAGATTCAGACCGCGGGCCCGCGCTGCTGCCGGGACGAACGGGTTGGGCACCCGCACCTGAGTGTTCAGCACGGCGACGACGGTCGGCACCGGGACCGCCGATCCCTTGCCCAACGCATACGTGATGTCCAGTTCATGCATGACGTGATCGCCCAGTAGCAGCCGCCGCGGGAACAGGCGGCCGATTCCCCGCGGGCGGCGCGCCAGCGCCACAAAGTCGTCGAGCAGCTGGTCCGGACCGCGCTGCGCCGCCAGCGCCCGAGCCAGTTCGGTGTTGGCGGCATCGAACGAACCGCGATGGCGCAGCATGCTGGTGGCAACCGCGGACAGCGCGACCCCGTAGCCGATGACGAGATGTGCCAGCACTTCGTGATTGGTCCATTCGGCGCAGAGACTCGGCCTGGCCCACTGGGCCGCGCTGATGCCCCGCGCTAATTCGGCGAGCCGTGTGTCGTTGTCCCGCAATGCATTAGCCGACCCGAACACCGAGATGCTCCTGCAGGAACGCTGTCTGATCGGCCAGCAGCTCACCAAGCAGCGGCGGGTGATAGATCTGGAAGTGATCGCCGTCGTAGTGCCGGGCGCTTCCGCGGGGCGCCGCAGCGGCGACGTCCTCAGCGTGGCGCGGATCCATCAAGGTTTCCCGACGCGACACGCAAACGAGAAGCGGTGCTTTGATTTTCGCCGCCTCACGCTTCGCGCTGGCGGCGGCGACGCCGAGCACGTCCATCGCCGCCATCCGGTTGTCGAATGTGCACCCGGGCGACACGGTGGAATACCAGCCGTCCAACGCCCCCGCGCCGGTGACCGCGGCCAGGCCGCCGGGCTCGCCGACGATGGGGACGTAGGTTCGGCCCGCCCTTCGCAGCCTGCTGACGGCGTCGGTGACGATCGCCGGGGTGAGCCGCACGGCGGGCAACAGGCCGCCTCGCAGCAGCGTTGCCGGACCGTGCACGATCGGGCATTGCACCACCACCGCCGCGACATCGATTCCGCGCGCGGCCGCTTGCAGCACGTGCAGCGCACCCAGGCTGGTCCCCCACAATCCGAGCCGGGCAGCGTCGATACTGCCGTGCGCGCGTAGGTAGTCCCACGCCGCCTCGACGTCCTGGCGGTGCCCGCGCATGCTGAACTGCTGGCGCGGCTCACCATCGGATGCACCGGTGTACCGATAGTCGAACGCCAGGGTCGCTATCCCTGATTCGGCGAAATGCTGTTCGTACTGGGCCATCGACATGCCATGCGTAGCGCCCAGCCCGTGGGCCAATACCAGGCCCGGATGCGGACCGGGGCCGTCGGGAAGAGTGAGCCAGCCGGCGCAGCGGGTGCCGCGCGACATGACGGACACCCTGACGGTGTCGTAGGTCGTGGTCATGTGAGATCCTTCTCTAGATACGTACACCGTACGTTGTAACTTACGTACGGTGTACGTGTCAATGGGTGCACGTGACGAGGAGGCCGGCCGGTACATGCGGGCACGATTCACTCTCGCCGAGGTGCGGGAGCAGGCAATCCAGATCGTCGACAAGGACGGGCTCGCGAGCCTGAGCATGCGCTCGCTGGCGGCCGCGTTGGGAACCGGGCCGATGACGCTGTACAACTACGTCAAAGATCGCGAGGAACTCGAAGGCCTCGTCGCCGAGGCGGTGCTCGCCGACATCCGCCTGCCCCGGCCGTCCGACGATTGGCGTTCCGACGTCAAAGCCATCGCGACCGCTTTCTGGCGGGGAGTTCGTCAACACCCCAACGCCGCGCCGTTGGTGTTGACGCGCCGCACCGTCTCGGCGGCGGGCTACCTTCCCGCCGAACGCCTCATCGAAGCGCTGCGGCGCTCGGGGCTGGGCGACCTCGATGTGCTCGCCGCATTTCGGGCAGTGCTCAGTCTCGTAATGGGCGCTGCGCAAGTCGAATTGGCCGGTCCGCTCGCCGGGGCCGACCGCGAACAATCCAATGCGGCGGTCGCCAAGCGCATCGGCGAGCTCGCCGGCACCGAGCACCCGCACCTGGCGGCGCTGTCCGAGACCAGCCGGCGTTCGACGATGGCCGACGATTTCGACCGGGCACTCGACATGCTGCTGGCCGGCATCCAAGCCCGATGCTGAGGACGTCGCTTGTGCGCTGACGGCGTCGCGTGTGCGAGGAGGGCTTCGCGTGTGCGCTGACGGCGCCGCTCATCGGCGTGTCGTCGCCGTGGACGCACAGTCAATGCCGACGATTCACAGTCAATGCCCTGGACGCACACCGGGCTTACAGCAGATCGGTGATCGTCTTGAGGCCCGCGTCATAAAGCACGCCGGGCATCATTCCGCCGTCGCATTCGATGGTGGTGCCGTTGACGAAATCCGCCTGCCCGCTGGCCAGGAACACGCAGACCCGTCCGACCTCGGCGGGCTCACCGGCGCGGCGCATCGGCACGGCGGCGAAGTATTTCTCCCCGCTCGGATCGTCCTTGGGCAACACGAACGAGCGGAAGTTCTCGGTCATCGTCGGGCCCAGTGCCACGCAGTTGACACGCACCTTCGGCCCCCACTCCTCGGCCAGTGACCGGGTGAGGTGATTGAGGCCGCTCTTGGCCGCGCCGTAGGAGACCAGGGTCGGCGAACCCGCCGGGTGCCCGGCGCCGCTGGAGATGTTGATGATGCAGCCGACCCCGTCCTGCGTCGCCATCTGCCGATAGGCGCGGATGGCGAACCAGAGCGGGCTGATCAGGTTCATCTGCACCGCGAACGCGTGGAACAGCGCGGTGCGTTCGTAGTCGTCGTCGCTCGGCGGCGCGCCCTGAATGCGTTGCACGAGTTCGGGAATGCTCTCCACGTGCGGCGCCGGGACGGTGCCACCCGCGTTGTTGACCAGGATGTCGACCCGGCCGTGCGTGGCGACCACGTCGGCGACGAAGGCGTCGATCGACCCGCAGTCGCCCTGATCGCAGACGCGCTGCGAGGCGCGTGGCGCCCAGTCGGATTCGGCGTCGACGCCCGGGATGGTGTCCAGCGGCCCGCGCGAACAGCCGATGACCGTGGCGCCGGCCCGCAGCAGTTCATGGGCGATGCCGACACCCACGCCGCGGCTGGTTCCGGTGACGATCGCGATCTTGCCCTCGAGGACGCTCATGAACAGACCTTCCTACCGTTGACAGTGACTGTCAGCGGGTCATACTGTGCCATTTCGGCCGTTGGCATGTAAAGCGTGCAATCGAAAGGACACCGATGAACAGTTCGGCCAAGCTTCGTGTCATTCAATGGGCGACCGGGGGCGTCGGCAAGGCGGCGATCGCGTGCGTGCTCAACCACCCGCAGCTCGAGCTGGCCGGCTGCTGGGTGCACAGCGCCGAGAAGAACGGCGTCGATGTCGGCCGGATCATCGGAACGGAGGACCTGGGCGTCACCGCCACGTCGAGCATCGACGAGATCCTCGCGCTCGACGCCGACTGCGTCATGTACAGCCCACTGGTGCCCAACGACGACGAGGTCATCGCGATCCTGCGGTCCGGCAAGAATGTGGTCACCCCGGTCGGCTGGGTCTACCCCGATCCGGGCAACAAGCGTCACCGAGCCGTCGCCGATGCCGCAGTGGAAAGTGGTGTGACGCTGCATGGTTCGGGGATCCATCCCGGGGGCATCACAGAGCGCTTCCCACTGATGATTTCCTCGCTCTCGTCCGCGGTCACCCATGTCCGCGCCGAGGAGTTCTCCGATATCCGCACCTACAACGCACCCGATGTGGTGCGCCACATCATGGGCTTCGGCGGCATCCCCGAGGAAGCCGTCAACGGACCCATGGCCGGCCTGCTCGATGCCGGCTTCAAGCAGTCGGTGCGAATGATCGCCGACCACATGGGTTTCCGCATCGATCCCAATATCAGGACCATCCAGGACGTCGCGGTGGCAACCGCCGATATCGACTACGCTCCGTTCCCGATCACCACCGGCACCGTGGCCGCCCGCCGGTTCCGGTGGCAGGCTCTCGTCGACGGCGAGCCGGTCATCACGGCCGCGGTCAACTGGTTGATGGGTGAGGAAAACCTAGACCCCGCATGGAATTTCGGTGGGATCGGCGAACGGTTCGAGGTCGAGATCACCGGTGACCCCGACGTGAAACTCACCTTCAAGGGCCTGCAACCGGAGACGATCGAGGAGGGGCTGGTGAAGAACCCCGGCGTGGTGGTCACGGCCAACCACTGCATCAACGCCATACCCGATGTCTGCGCGGCCGAGCCGGGTATCAAGACCTACCTCGATCTGCCGCTGTTCGCCGGACGCCCGGCGCCCGCTCTCGCGAAGCCATCGTGACCGGCGAAAGCGTGCTTGACGACGTTGCGTTCTGCCACCTCGTCGTCGGCGTGACCGACATGGATCGCGCCCTGACGTTCTACCGCGACCTCCTCGGCATGGAAGTCGTCTTCGAATCCCTGATCTCCGGTGAGCCTTTCGACGCGGTGCTGCATGCGACCCGCAAGCAGGAGGGCCGGGTGGTCGGCGGGCTGCTGGGCGGGTTGATGATCGAGCTGCTGTCGATCGGCGCGAACCCGCCGGAGGGCAAGCCGCCCCGGCGTGGCATCACCGGAATCCACAACGTGTCGTTGTCGGTGACCGATCTCGACGACACCCACCGCCGTGTCGTCGGCGCCGGTTATGCGCCCGACCAGGAGCCGTTCGAGATCGGTGGAGTCCGAATGTTTTTCGTCAAGGACCCGGACGGGACACCGGTGGAGTTCATCGAACTGCCCGACGGGGTACGTAGCACCTACGAAATGCACCGCGGCGTGCGGTTGCAGATGGGACCCGTCAGATGAGCTACACCCATCCCGATTCGATGCGCGGCCACGTCGCGATCATCACCGGCGCGGCTCAAGGCGTGGGCAAGGGCACCGCAACGGCACTGCTCGAACGCGGCGCGTCGGTAGTGCTGGCCGACATCCAGGCCGACGTTCTGGAAGCGACGAGCAACGAGCTCAAGGAATTGGGCCCGGTGAAAAGCGTGGTCGCCGATCTGCGCGACCCGGACAGCGCGCAGCGGATCACCGCGGCCGCGGTCGACGCCTTCGGCACGGTGCACGGGCTGGTCAACAACGCCATTGCCACCAACGAGCCCAAGGCCTTCGTCGACATCACCCTCGAGGACTTCGCGCTCGGCCACGACGTCGGCCCCCGCGCGACGTTTCTGCTGATGCAGGCGGTGCACCCCCTGATGGTCGCCGCCGGCGGCGGGTCGATCGTCAACCTCGGCTCGGGTACGGGAACCGGCGGCGAGCCCAAGTGGGGCGGCTACGCCACCGCCAAGGAAGGCATCCGCGGCCTGTCCAAGGTCGCCGCGCTGGAATGGGGCCGCGACAACATCCGCGTCAACGTCATCTGCCCGTTCGCCGAGTCCGACGGCGTCAAATTCTGGAAGTCGTTCGCGCCCAAGGAGTACGACAAGGCGGTGGGGCGGGTCCCGATGAAGCGCATCGGCGACGTCCGTACCGATGTGGGAGCCCTGGTGGCGTTCCTGCTCGGCAGCGACGCCACATTCATCACCGGTCAGACCATTCACGTCGACGGTGGGATCGGCTGCTTCCGGTGACCGGCGAGTCGCTGCGTGATCGTCAGCGCGCGCAGATTCGCGCCGACATCCGGCGCGCGGCGTTCCGGCTGTTTGTCGAGCGCGGGTACGACGCGGTCACCACCGAGGAGATCGCCACTGCCGCAGGCGTTTCGCCGCGTACCTTCTTCCGGCATGTGCCGACCAAGGAGGAGTTACTGTTGGCGCCGGTACGTCATGGCGGTGCCGCGATCGTCAATCATCTGGAAAAGCGTCCCGCCGCCGAGGCACCCGATGTCGCGCTGATCAACGCCATCATCACCCGGACCCAGTCGTTCGACCGTGCCGACTGCGAGGAGTGGCGCGCGGCCCTGCTGGTCGCGCCGGGCTTGCTCGACAAGGCAACCATCCACACTCCCGCCGACAAGGAGCGGGCGATGAAGCTCGTCGCTGAACGCATGGGCACCAACCCGGAGACCGATATGCGTCCCGGGCTGCTGATCCAACTCGCGTTTGGTGCGGCGGATTTCGCGTTCCAGCAGTGGGTCCGGCGGTCAACCAATCGACAGCCCCTGGACCGCTATGTGATCGAGGCCCTCGAAGCGGTCAAGAGCCCCTACTGGCGAAAGAAGCGCTCGACGGACTAGTCAGCCGGTCCCGACTGCAGCTCGCCACTGGCGCGTTAATTTGATATGTGTTTATATAGAAGAATGTCGAATCAGATGCAGGTGGGGTGTTGCCCGAGTTTGGGTTTTACCGCGCTGGACGATTCGCAGGCCGCTACCTTGGCGACGATGTTCAAAGCGCTCAGCGACCCGGTGCGGCTGCGATTGCTAAGCCTGATCGCGAGCCATCCCGGCGGGGAGGCTTGCGTTTGTGAAATCTCGGCGACGTTCGATGTCTCCCAACCAACGATTTCCCACCATCTCAAACTGTTGCGTTCAGCCGGCCTGATCGACTGCGAACGTCGCGGCACCTGGGTGTACTACTGGGTGATTCCCTCGGCTTTGCAACAACTTTCATCCACGCTGAAGGTCGACGACAGGCTCGTGACGACACCGGAGCGCTGCCAGTGATGGAGATCGGGTCAGGGCCTGCGGCCGCGCGCACAGTCGCCCGGCTTTCGACCTTGGACCGGATGCTGCCGCTGTGGATCGGGGTGGCCATGATCGCCGGTCTACTACTTGGCCGGATGGTGCCCGGTTTGGGATGGGCGCTGAGCGCTGTTGAAATCGACGGCATTTCACTGCCGATCGCGCTGGGCCTGTTGGTGATGATGTACCCGGTGCTCGCCAAGGTGCGCTACGACCAGCTCGGCGAGATCGCCGACGACCACAAACTGATGGCTTCCTCGCTGGTGCTCAATTGGCTGGTCGGACCGGCGGTGATGTTCACCCTGGCATGGCTCCCGCTCGCCGATCTTCCCCAATACCGCACCGGTCTGATCATCGTCGGGCTGGCCCGCTGCATCGCCATGGTCATCATCTGGAACGACTTGGCGTGCGGAGACCGCGAAGCCGCAGCCGTCCTGGTCGCGCTCAACTCGATCTTCCAAGTGGTGATGTTCGCCGTGCTGGGCTGGTTCTATCTGTCGGTGCTGCCCGGGTGGCTAGGTCTGCCGCAAACCGGCATCGCCGTCTCACCGTGGGATATCGCGAAATCCGTCTTGATCTTTCTCGGCATCCCGCTGCTAGCCGGGTACCTGTCCCGTCGACTCGGCGAACACGCCAAGGGCCGCGGTTGGTACGAGGCCCGATTCCTTCCCCGCATCGGGCCATGGGCCCTGTATGGGTTGTTGTTCACGATCGTTACCCTGTTCGCCTTACAGGGCAACCAAATCATCTCCCGTCCATGGGATGTCGCCCGCATCGCGCTCCCCCTGTTGGCCTACTTCGCAATCATGTGGGCCGGCGGATACGCGCTCGGATTGGCACTGCGGCTCCGCTACGCCCGCACCACCACGTTGGCGTTCACCGCGGCCGGTAACAACTTCGAACTAGCCATCGCGGTCGCGATCGGCACCTACGGCATCGCGTCCGGGCAGGCGCTTGCGGGAGTGGTCGGGCCATTGATCGAAGTCCCCGTACTCGTCGGGCTCGTCTACCTCGCCCTGGCACTTCGCGACCGGCTCTTCAATTTTCGCGCCACCGTGGATTCGAGCAGGAGCAGCAGCGATGGCTGACCATCCCAGTGTCTTATTCGTGTGCGTGCACAATGCCGGACGCTCCCAAATGGCTGCGGCGCTGCTCATGCATCTGGCCGGCGACCGTGTCGAAGTCCGTTCCGCGGGAACCGATCCCGTTGATCACCTTAACCCCGCGGTGGTCACGGCGATGTCGGAGCTCAGCATCGACATCAGCACCCAGCTCCCCAAGCTGCTGATGGCCGAGGCGGTGCAGTCCAGCGACGTCGTGATCACGATGGGTTGTGGTGACACCTGTCCATATTTTCCCGGAGTGTCCTACCGCGATTGGAAGCTGCCTGATCCCGCCGGCCAACCGCTGGAAACCGTGCGCATCATCCGCGACGACATCGCCCGCCGTGTCGAGGCCCTGATCGCCGAACTCCTGTCGACCACCTCAGCCCCTTAACCGGATCCGAAGAAAGGAACCACGATGTCGCGCGTACAGCTAGCCCTCAACGTCGATGATCTGGACGAGGCAATCGCCTTCTACTCCAAGCTGTTCGGCATCGATCCCGCCAAGATCAAACCCGGCTATGCGAATTTCGCCATTGCCGAACCCCCACTCAAGCTGGTGCTGATCGAGAATCGGGGCCACGGCGGCACACTCAACCATCTCGGCGTCGAAGTTGCCGACAGCGACACGGTGCACACCGAGATCGCCCGGCTGACTGACGAAGGGTTGTTTACCGAGGAAGAGATCAACACCACCTGCTGTTTCGCCGCCCAAGACAAGGTCTGGGTCACCGGACCCGCCGGCGAGCGGTGGGAGGTCTACACCGTGCTGGCCGACTCCGAAACCTTCGGGCCCGGCACCGACGAAGCCTGCTGCACGGCGTCCTAGCGCCTACCGAGACTTGTTGTGCCGCACCTGGTTGAACGGCACGCCACGGTCCGCGGCATATTCCCGGGGCAGGCCGAGAACACGCTCGGCAATCACGTTGCGGGCCATCTCATCGCTGCCGCCGCCCAGGGCGACGGTTTGACGGGACAGGTAGCGCTCCCCGACCTTCAGCAGTTCGTGGTCGTCGTCGACGACGCCGAGCGCGCCGACGATATCCAGCGCCGTGTCGACCTGCAGGAAAGTCACATCGGAGTGGAAGAGCCGGATGATCGAGCCGGCGGCCGGCGGGAGGCTACCGTCGCGCATCGCGGCGGCAACGTGCTCGACGAGCCCGTCGCGCACCATCCGGCGGGCCAGTACCCGGCCAATCTTGTCCTGTGTCAACGGATCGTCGGCCTTGCCCGCCGCATCGGCCAATACGAAATAGTCGGAGTAGGAATCTTCCGACCGCTCGCGGCCGCGGCCGCTGGCGAACTCCGAGCCCTGTCCGACGGCACGCCGTTCGTGAAACAGCAGTCGCCCCGCGGCTTCCCAACCCTTGTTGACCTCGCCGACGACCGCGGAATCGTCGAGGCGTAGCCCGTCGAAGAACTCTTCACAGAATTCGTTGGAGCCGTCGACCTGTTCGATGCGCCGCAGCGTCACCCCGGGTGCGTGAATCGGCACCAGGAACATGGTGAGCCCGTCGTGCTTGGGCACCGTCGGGTCGGTGCGGGCCAGCAGCAGCCCGTAGTCCGCGGCGAAGGCGCTAGTGCTCCAGGTCTTGGCTCCGTTGACGATCCAGCCCTCACCGTCGTGCTCGGCACGGGTGATCAGTCCGGCCAGGTCCGAGCCGCCACCCGGCTCCGATAGGAGTTGGACCAACACCTCCTCGCCGCGCAGGGCCGCGGAAATGTGTTGGCGCTTCTGGTCTTCGGTGCCGACGTCCAGCAGGGTCGCACAACAGATCGTGAAGGTGGGGACGTTGAGGATCAGCGGCATCTCGTAGCCTTCGGTCTCGTCGTCGAAGGCCTTTTGATAGGCGACGTCGAGGCCGAGGCCCCCGTATTCGCGGGGGAAGCAGATCCCGGCGAAGCCACCGGCGTAGAGGCGTCGCTGCAAGTCGCGGGCGCGCTGCCACGCGGCCTCGTCGTCGCGTTCGCCGAGGGGCGGCGAGTTCGGGTCGACGCGGGGCATGTGGTCGGCCAGCCAGGCTCGCGCCCGGGCGGCGAATTCGGCTACCGTCTCGGTCATGCGGCCGGCCCCTGGTTCCTGACGTGGCGGTAGATGGCCTGGTGATGCTCGGTCGGCGTGCCGAATAGCCCGCGATACAAGGTGATTCGTCTCAGGAACAAGTGCAGATCGTGTTCCCAGGTCACGCCGATGCCACCGTGCAGCTGTACGCAGTCCTGTACCAGCGGCCCGGCATGCTCGCCCAGGTAGGACTTGGCCGCGCTGACCCAGAGCGCGGCATCGGCGGCGCGAGTAGCTACTCGCTGGACCGCTCGCGCGGTGATGCCACGGCCGGCGTGCAGCCACATCGTCATGTCCGCGAGGCGGTGCTTGATCGCTTGATAGGACCCCAGCGGCCGGCCGAAGCTGTACCGATCGCGACTCCAGTCGATCGTCAATGCGAGCACGGTGTCGAGAACTCCGACCGTCTCGGCGCACTGCAACACGATGGCGACCTGGCTTTGCCGGTCGATCAGAGCCCGTGCATCGGCATGTGATCCCACCGGCGCTTCCACGGAGACACCGTCGAATTCGATTCGTGCGTAACGCTTTACCAAGTCGACGCAGCGTTGGGGGCGGATCGTGACGCCGGGGGTGTCGGCTCGGACCAGGAACTGACGCACGCCGTCTTCAGCACGGGCAGTGACCAGCAGCAAGTCGGCTTCCGCACCCGCCTCGACCCGGTCCTTGACGCCGTCGAGGCGATAGCCCGCTGCGGTGGCAGTCGCGGTGAGCGTGGGCTTCGACGGGTCGAAACCGCGGCCGGGTTCGTCGACCGCCCATGTCGCCACCGAATCACCCGAGACGAGCGCCCGGATGGTTCCGGCGTGATCGGCGTGGTTGTCGGCATCGACGAGCCCGGCCAGCACGGTGCTCACCGGGTGCAGCGGTCCCGGTGCGATCGTGTGGCCGGTCAGCTCGGCGATGGCCGCCAGGTCGTGCAGCCCGCTGCCGGAGACGCTGCCGCCGCCCAGCTCCTCGGCCACCAGCAAGCCGGCCCAGCCAAGTTCGGCGGCCTGCTTCCACCACTTGGGGCCGACGGGGCGGTCCTCGGCGTGTAGCGCGCGTTGCTGGACCAACGTCGCGTGCTGGTCCAGAAACGCGCGGGCGGTGGAAAGGAACAGCTCGGTCTCGGACGAGGACGGTGTCACAGTTCCTCATCTTGTATGCCAAAAGCGTTGACCGCCATGGCCAGCAGGCAGTAACCCCCGATCGTGAACACCAGGTCCATGCGTTGGTCGTCGGTGAAATGGCGGCCCAACCGGTCCCAGGTGGGCGTGGAGATGGTGCCGGTGTCCACCAGGTCGTCCACCGCGGCCAGCACCGACTGGTCGGCGTCGTCGGCGAGTTGTCCGTCGCTAATGCCGTCAATCTCGACGTCGCTCAATCCCGCCCGGCGGGCGATCGGGAGATGGTGCGCCCACAGGTACTCGCAGTTTCGCCGGTGCACCGAACGCAGCAGCGCCACCTCGCGTACCCGCGGCGACAGCGTGGAGCCGTTGAGGAGGTAGGTGTTGAACGGCAGATACGCCCGGGTCAGATCGGGATGGCGTACCAGGGTCGACAGGATATTGCCGGCGCCGGTGGGATTGGCGCGCTCGGCCGGAATCAGCGAGGCGATGGCGCGGCGACTGCGGTCGTCCCATTCGTCGGCGGGCAGCGGGGTCAGCCGCGGCGTGTGTCGGTCGGTCACGTGGAATCTACTGGATCGGCTCATCACCAAGTACGGTGGTACGCAACATTTCTCGCTGTGAGTCGGGGTCATACGGCGCGGCCCGGTGCAGCACACCGCGGTTGTCCCAGATGACGGTGTCGCCGACCGACCAGCTGTGGCTGTACACCTTGTCGGGCGTGGTGGCCCGCTCCAGCAACTCGGCCAACAGGGCACGGCCTTCCTCGAGGTCCATGCCCACCACATAGTCGGCAGAAGCGCCCAGCACCAACGACTTACGGCCGGAGCGGTGCGTCCACACCAGGGGATGTTCGTGGGTGCGGCGGGACCGCCAACGCGCCAACTGCTCCGGCGTCGGGTCCGGGGTGATGCGCCGCTGGGAGGCCTCCAGCGAGTGCACCACCCGCAACGCGCCGTACCGGTCTTTTTCCTCGTCGGTCAGCGCATCGTAAGCCGCGTAGGACGAGGCGAATTCGGTTTCGCCGCCGCGTTCGGCGACCTGCTTGGCAGACAGGACGGTGGCTTTTTGCGGGTAGTCGTCGCCGGTGGGCGTGCAGCCGTCGATGTGCCAGTCGAAGGTCGCCTTCAGATAGGCCGCCGAGGAGTTCTTGGACTTGTCCAGTGTGACCGGGTAGATGCCGGCGACCGGGTGATGCCCGTCCGACGAGTAGTCGACGGCGCCCAGCCGGTGGCAGAACGCGACCTGGGCCTCGGGTTCGAGGTTCAGACCGCGGAACACCAGAACGCCGTTGTCCTCCAATGCATCCAAGATGGTTTCACCGACCGGGTCGTCGGCGCCCAGGTGAGCGGGATCCAGGCCGGTGACTTCGGCGCCGACGGATTCGCTGAGCTTGGTGACGGTGAGCAGACTCATGGTCTGTCCTTCCTTCGTGGTCTGGTGGGTATCACGGAATGGGCTCGCCGATGCGGATCATGACCGCGTCGGCGGCGTCGGTCGGGGCGGGCTGATGCATGATCTCCACCGCCATGGCGACCATGACCAACGAATAGATCATGTGCAGCAGGTTCAGCGCATCGTCCGGTACGTTGTCGAGCGGGAACTTGTCGCAGTAGTCGATGGCCTCTTCAAGCCGCGGGAAGAATGCGTCGTAGAACTGGCGCAACTCGTCCATCGTGCTGGCCAGCCGCATGTCCCAGCGTTCGGTTTCGGTGGCCAGGCACCAGATCTTCGCGTAGTCCTCGAGCTCGGCGAATGCACTGGGCAGCAAGGTATCTGACATGGTCACACACCCGCCGGCAGGGAAGATTTTTCGCGTTGGTACGCATCGACCCAGTCGACCACGACCTTGTGCAGGTGACGCACCAGGATCTCCTGGTCGTTGAGCGGAAATTCGTCGATGACGCCGTACTCGAGGGCCGCCTGGGTGCCGCCGAGCATGCCGGCGTCCTGCAATGCGAATTCTTTGAGCACCACCGAGGCGACTTCGTGCTCGATGCGCTCCCGCACCGTACGGGCCGGGTGGTAGTAGGTGTAGGCCTCGAACCGGTGGGTGTTGTAGGAGGTGGGCCAATACCGGTAGAGCAGGTACCAACCGCCGTAGATCAGGATCTCCGTGTTGGGGAAGATCTGGAAATTGCTGATGCCCCAGGGCTCGATGCCGCCGGGGTTGAGCCCGGCCATCGGAAGTTCACCGATGTCCGGGGTACGCCACGGACCCACCAGGCCGCTCTTGGTGGCGCGCTCGATCGGATACATGTACTCCGGGGGCAGCAGCCAGCGACGCCGGCCCGCCGTCGAGACCAGCCGGTGCGGCCCGTCGAGTTGGAAATGGCCGCAAGTAAATCCGGCTCCGGGGACGCGTACCTCCGCCGGCACCTGCTGGGAGTGCAGCGACGGCACGTGGTAGTACTCCTGGAACGCGTCCGCGAAGATTTTCCAGTTGCTGTTGTTGTGCGCGACCCACTCGTAGCGTTCGGTTAGCTTGTCGAACGGGTAGTCGTCGAGGGCGGTGATCATCGGGCCCAGGAACTCACGCAAGCTCTGTCGCGGCTCGGCATCGAGGTTGATGAAGATGAAACCGGCCCACACGTCGCAGTGCACCGGGCTCAGTCCGTAGTCGGCGGCGTCGAGATCGAAGAACTCCGATTCCTGCTGCACGAATTTCAGCGCGCCGTCGAGGTCGTAGCGCCAACCGTGGTACTTGCAGGTGAATTGACGGCACGTCCCGCGGGTCTCCCGGTCGGGAAAGTCGTTCCACACCAGCTTGTTTCCGCGGTGACGGCAGACGTTGTAGAAGGCGCGGATTTGTTCGTCGCGTCCTTTGACCAGAATGACCGAGGTCCGGGCTACCTCGAGCTCCTTGGTGACGTAGCTGCCGATGCGCGGTAGCTCTTCGACGCGGGCCACGTTGAGCCAGGCCCGCTTGAACACCGCTTCGCGCTCCAGCTCGAAAAACTCCTTCGAGGTCGAGTCGGCGAACGAGATGTCCCCGGTGCCGAGCTCGGGATAATGCTCGGTCCAGGATCCTTCCGGCGGCCTACCTTCTCGCGTCATCTGAACCTCCTTGCGTGACAGTCACATCACCGCTCCGCCGTTGACGCCCAGTACTTGGCCGGTGATGAAGTTGGCCTCGTCCGAGCACAGGAAACCGACCGCCGCGGCGATGTCTGCCGGGGTACCCAGACGGCCCAGCGGGATATTGCCGGCTAGCTCTTCGTTGGACTTCAAGATGCCGGCCGCCTGGGCCTGGTGCTGCATCGGGGTTTCGATACCCGAGGGCGGAATGTTGTTCACGGTGATCCCGTGCGACGCGTACTCGCGGGCAAGAGACTTGGTGAGCGTGATGACCGCACCTTTAGACGCCGCGTAGTGCGCGGAAAACGGTGACCCCCGCTGAGCGCTGGACGACGAAATCATCACGATCCTGCCCCAATTCGCGGCCACCATGTCCGGCAGGGCGACTTGGCAGCAGTGAAACGTGCCGGTCAAGTTCACCTCGATGATCTTCGACCAGGACTCGACGGTGATGTCACCGAACGGCGAAAACCCGAACATGCCCGCGCTGGTCACCAGCACCGACACCGGGCCCAGCTCGGTGCGAACCTTCGCGAAGGCCTGCTCGACGCCGGCGCGGTCGGTGACGTCGACACCGACCCCGATCGCGGTGACTCCGGCCGCCCGCAGGTCTTCGGTAACGCGTTGCGCGGCTTGCTCATTGACGTCGAGCACCGCGACGCTCAGGCCGCGTCGGCCCAGTTCGTGACAGGTCGCCTCCCCCATGCCCGAGGCGCCGCCGGTCACGACGGCCACCCTGCTCATTCGTAGACCACCCGCACCGTCGGGCTGGACGGCAAGGCCTGACAGGTAAGCACCCAACCCTCGGCCACCTCGTCGTCTTCGAGCGCATCATTGTTGAGCATCCGCGCGCATCCCTCGGTCAACCGGGCCATACATGTTCCGCATGAACCGACTTCGCACGACGACGGCGGGGACAGGCCGGCCATCCGCGCGGTCTGCAGCAAGGTGTCGCCCGTCGAGTAGGCCACCGTGGTGGTGGACCGATCCAGCTCGATGGTCACCTTCTCGGTGCCGCCGTCGGTAGGCCCGGCATACGACGGCGCGCGAGACTCCAGCATGAGGGCAGAGTATCAAGTACTTGTTATTCATCTCAAGTACTGGAGATGTCGCGCTGGGTGAGCTCGTGGCCGGTGCCCTTCTCGACGACCCGGCCCAGTAATTCGCGCAACGTCTCTTGTTCGTCGGCGCTAAGCACGCCGAACACCTTTTCGTGCGCGGCGACCGCGTCGCTGAGGACCACCGCTACGACGTCGCGCCCCTGCTCGGTCAGATAGGCCCGCAGGATGCGCTTGTGCTCGGGGTCCTGCTGGCGTTCGACCAGGCCACGCCGTTCCAGTGCGGTGAGCGCCAGTTGCACGCCTTGTGGGCTGATCAGCAGCCGACGGGCCAGCTCGGCGCCGGACAGGGCGGGTTCGTTGGAGAGCTGGCGCAGCACACCGATCTGGGCGGTGCTCACGCCGTGGGCGCTGATCGCGTCGTTCACGGTGGTCAGCGAGAAGTAAAAGGCCTGCTTGAGCAGCCACAGGATGTTCTCGGTGAGTTCCATATCAGCCTCCGACTAGACAACCGGCGTCTTGTAGATCTGGCCGTCCTTCATCACGAACGTGACGTCGAGTGTGGCGGCGATGTCGTGGGACGGATCGCCGGGTACTGCGATGATGTCGGCCAGGTAGCCGGGCGCGAGGCGGCCCAGTTCGTGGTCGGCCTCGATGAGTTCGGCGGCCACCACGGTGGCGGCCCGGATCGCCTGCATCGGTGTCATGCCGCGGTCCACCAGTGCCTCGAGTTCTTTGGCGTTCTGGCCATGTGGGATGGCCGGTGCATCGGTGCCGCACGCGATCCGCACCCCAGCGGCAATCGCCTTGGGCAGCATCGCTTTTGCCTTGGGAAAGACTTCGAGTGCTTTCTTGCGCAGTTCGGGCGCGATCCGGTCGATCGCCATCGCCTCGGTCAGATATGTGGTGGAGACCAGGAAGGTGCCATGGTCGACCATCATCTGAATTGTCTCGTCGGTGGCCAGGAATCCGTGTTCTATGCAGTCGATCCCGGCGCGAATACACGCGCGGATCGCCGAGTCGCCGACGGCATGCGCGGCCACCCGCACGCCGGCGCGGTGGGCTTCGTCGGCGATCGCGGCGAATTCCGCGTCCGAATACTGCTGGGCGCCCGGGGCGGTGCTGTGCGACATGACCCCGCCGGATGCCGACACCTTGATCAGCTTGGCACCGTGGCGAATCTGGTAGCGAACACACGCGATAACGTCGGGCACCCCGTTGGCGATGCCCTCGGCGACCGACAACGGCATGACTCCCGGCGCCAACCGCTGGAACACCGTGGGATCCAGGTGTCCGCCGTAGGGCGTCACGGCGTGCCCGGCGGGATAGATGCGCGGACCGGTGTGCCAGCCCTGGTCGATCGCCCGCTGCAGCGCGACGTCGAGCAGATAGCCGCCGGTCTTGACCATCAGCCCGAGGTTGCGCACGGTGGTGAAGCCTGCCTGAAGCGTGGTGCGCGCATTCACGGCGCCGCGCAGCGTCCGATACGCGGGGTCGTCCTGGACGCCGTGCATCGGGGCGGGCAAGCCTTCCGGGCCGCCGGGACCGCCGATGAGCAGGTTGAGTTCCATGTCCATCAGGCCGGGCAGCAGCGTGACATCACCCAGATCGATATCGGTAGCCGAATCCAGAACTGGCCCTTCGGGATTGACCGCGGTAATGCGGTTGCCGTCAACGACCACGACCGCCGGGGACTGAATCACACCGGCGTCGACGTCGGCCCAACGGGCCGCCCGCAGGACGGTTACACCGGTCACGGAACGGGCTCGGACACGCAGTCCAACGTGGACGCACCCGAGTCCGGCACCCGCGGCTGCTTCCAGCACTCCACCGGGAACGACACCATGATCATCGAATACAGCAGATGCATGAGGTTGAGAACATCTTCGGGCAGGTCGTCGAGGGGGAACTTGTCGCAATAGGACAGCGCTTCCTCGGCGCGCGGGGTGATCGCGTCGTAAAACGCTTTCATTTCCACCATCGAACTGGCCAGCCGCTTGGCGTAGCGCTGCGGTTCGCTGGGCAGGCACCATTCGGCGAACGGCTCAAGGTCGGCGAATTCGGTTGGCAGCAAAGCGGACATCGTGGTCACACTCCCGCCGTGCTGGTGCGGCGGTAATCCTCGATCCATGCCGCGGTCTCCTTATGCAGATGCCGGATCAGGACCTCTTGGTCGCAGAGCAAGAACTCGTCGAGCACCCGGGACTCGATCATCGACTGGGTGGCCTCCAAGGTGTTGGCGTCCTGTAGCCCGTATTCCTTGAAAGACACCGCGGCCAGTTCCTGGGCGACCCGCTCGCGCGGGGTCCGCGGCTGCGGGAAGTACAGGGTGCCCTCGAAGATATGGCTGTTATACGAGGTAGGCCAGTAATGGTAGGTCAGGTACCAGCCCTGGCCCCAGAACAGAATCACGAAGTTCGGGAAAAGCTGGAACGAATCCAGGCCCCAGGGATCACATTTCGCGGGATTGAGGCCAACCGGCATCTCTCCCAAATCCGGCTTGTCCCATGGCCCGAACAGACCGCTGCGGCAGATGTCGTCGATCGGCTTGCGCATCTCGTCGGGCATCTCCCAGGCCCGCACACCCGACGTGCTCACCAGCCGGTGCGGGCCCTCCAACCGGTAGTGCGGGGCCTCGAACCCGGCCTCGGCGGCCGCCTTCGAGTAAGCGGTCGGCGACTGGTTCGCATGCAGTACCGGCGCGTGGTAGAACTCCTGGAACGCGTCCATGTACAGCTTCCAGTTCGCTTTCACCTCGGACCGGTAAGCCCAGCGCGACGTCATTTGATCGAACGGGTAGCCCTCCAGATTCGTCACCATCGGCCCGAGGAATTCGCGCAGCGACTGCTCGGGCGTTTTGGCGAAGTTGACGAAAATGAAGCCTTCCCAGACCTCGCAGTGCACCGGCACCAGCCCGTAGCGGCTCTTGTCGAGGTCGAAGAACTCTTCCTCCTGCTGCACGAAGGTCAGGTTGCCGTCCAGGTCGTAGCGCCAGGCGTGGTACTTACAGGTGAATTGCCGGCACACACCGCTGGTCTCTTCGAGGGGCATGTCGTTCCACACCAATTTGTTGCCGCGATGGCGGCAGATGTTGTGGTACGCCTTCACCTCACCAGATGTCGTGCGCACCACTATGATTGAGGTTTTGACGACCTTGAGCTCTTTGGTGAAGTAGCTACCCTTACGCGGAACCTGTTCCACCCGACCGACATTCAGCCACGCACGCCGGAAGATGGCATCGCGCTCCAGCTCATGGATCTCCGGGCTGGTGGAGTCTTCATAGGACACCGGCGCGGTGCCCAGTTCAGGGTAGTGCTGCGTCCAGCTTCCCTCCGACGGCTTGGGAAATCGAGGCATGATCGCTCCTGTCCGTACGACTCCGTCGGGCCGACGGTATATCCTCGAACCGTTAATCGCAAGTAGTTGATACTGCAGCCTGGGGAGGTCACCGGTGACGGTTTTCGATGTCATCTCGCCGCACACCGAGCAGTCTATTGCGCAGGTCGATGCGGCGGGTCCGGCCGACATCGACGCTGCCGTCAGCGCCGCTCGCAAGGCCTTCGACTCCGGTCCGTGGGGTCAGTCCCGGCCGGCCGAGCGCATCGCGGCGATCCGCCGGCTCGCCGACATCTATGACCAGCGGCGCGCGGAGATGGCCGAGACCATCACCGCCGAGATCGGCGCACCGATCACCTTCGCCCAGCGCGCCCAGGTCGGCCTGCCCGCGATGATGATGCGGGCGTTCTGCGACCTCGCCGAGCGCCACCCGTGGGAAGACAAGCGGCCCGGCTTCTTCGGCGCCGACGTGCTGGTGCACAAGCAACCCGTCGGCGTGGTCGCCGCGATCGTGCCGTGGAACATGCCGCAGTTCCTGATCGCCACCAAGCTGGTGCCCGCGCTGCTGGCAGGCTGCACGGTGGTGCTCAAACCGGCACCCGAATCCCCGTTGGACGCTTTGCTTTTGGCCGAGATGATCGCCCAGATCGACCTACCCCCAGGTGTCTTCAGCGTCGTGCCGGGCGACGCCGCGGTCGGTGAGCAACTCGTCGCCCACCCCGGCCTGGACAAGGTCTCGTTCACCGGCTCGACGGCGGCGGGCCGGGCCGTCGCGGCGGCATCTGGTGCCAACCTCACCAAGGTCAGCCTCGAACTCGGGGGTAAGTCGGCGGCGATCATCCTCGACGACGCCGCACCCGAGAAGGTCGCCGCTGGGGTGCGTTCGGCCAGCCTTTCGAACAGCGGCCAAATCTGTAATGCGTTGACCCGCGTCTTGGTCCCCGCGCACCGCCACGACCAGTACGTCGACGCACTGGCGGCCGAGATGACCAACATCCGGGTGGGCGATCCCGGCGACCCGGCGACTCAGATGGGACCGCTGGTCTCCCAGCGCCAGCAGCAGCGCGTCCGCGACTACATCGACATCGGGCAGGGCGAAGGCGCGCGACTGGTCATCGGCGGCACCGGCCTGCCCGACGGGCTCGACCGCGGCTGGTACGTCCAACCCACCCTGTTCGCCGATGCGAACAACGCCATGCGGGTTGCCCGCGAAGAGATCTTCGGGCCCGTGATCACCGTCATCGGATACCGCGACGAGGACGATGCGGTGGCCATTGCCAACGACTCCGACTACGGCCTGGCCGGGTCGGTGTGGACCGCCGACACCGAGCGGGCGCTGGGCATTGCCGCGCGCATCCGCACCGGCACCCTGGGCATCAACCAGGGCTACACCATGGATCCGTTCGCGCCGTTCGGTGGCGTCAAAGGCAGCGGCTACGGCCGGGAATTGGGCCCCGAAGGTATCGACGGCTACCTGGACACCAAATCCATTGCGGTCGCGCCGGGGGCGTGAACTGGCGCATTCTCGAATCAGAAACAGCCGTCGATCAACGCGGCAGTACTTCGAGCACCTTCGCCGCCAGCGGCCCGGCCGAGGCGGGGTTCTGCCCGGTGTGGAGATTGCGGTCCGCCACCGTGAACGGCTTCCACATTTCGCCCCGGACGAAATCGATGCCCAATTTCACCAGTTCGTCCTCGACCGTCCAGGGCGCCTTCTCGCGGAGTCCCACGCCGTCCTCCTCGTCATTGGTGAAGGCGGTGACGCGGTAGCCCGCAAACGGCGAGACCCCGTTGCGGCGGGTGGCCAGGATCGCGGCCGGCGCATGGCAGACGATCGCCAACGGCTTGCCCGACGCGAGAGCGGCGATGAGCAGTCGGCCCGAATCGGCGTCGCGCCACAGGTCTTCCATCGGGCCATGGCCACCGGGGTAATAGACCGCGTCGTAGTCGTCCAGGCGGGCGGTGGCGAGTTGGATTGGCGCGCGCAGCTCTTCGGCGGAGCGCAGGATTCCCTCGAGCTTTTCCGCGATCTCGACGCTGCCGGCCATCGATGGACGCAGGCTCATCACATCCACGTACGGCACCGTGCCGCCGGGTGTGGCCACCACGATCTGGTGGCCCGCCCCGGTGAGCGCGTCGTAGGGGGCGGCGAATTCTTCGGCCCAGAACCCCGTCGGATGCCGGGTTCCGTCCTTGAGCGTCCAGTAACTCGTTGCGGTGACGACGAACAGGATCTTGGCCATGCGATGAACCTACGTCGTCACCGCATCGCCGGCAACGCGCCGAAACGGCTTGTGCGCTAAGCCCTAAAACCAGACTTTGCGGCCGGCCACCGGGCGCCCGACCGCCCCGAGGATCCACAGGATCACACCGATCAGCACCAAGATGCCACCGATCGTTTCCAGAATCGGGATGGCGGCGAAATACCCGATGACAGCGAGAATGATGCCTAAAACGATCACGTCGAGCCCCCTTCTATTGGGCGTCAGTAGAATTGGTCACTGAACGGGTTACCCCGGCCGCAACGCGCTCAATCAGGGATCGCTAGTTGTCGTTTATCAGCGCCGCGCGGGCCAACGTTTGCTGGGCCTGCTTCACGTGGGCGGCGTCGACCAGCACGCCGTTGACTCCGACCGCGCCACGCCCCTTGGCCTCGGCGTCCCGATAGGCGGCGATATTGGCTTCGGCGCGGGCGATCTCATCGGCGGTCGGCGCGTAGACCACGTTTGCGACGGGCACCTGGTCGGGATGGATGGCCCACTTGCCGGTGTAACCGAGCAGGGAGGCGCGCCGCGCGTCACGCTCGTAGCCGGCCAGGTCTCGGTAGTCGGGATAGGGCGCGTCAATAGCGTCGATGCCGGCGATGCGCGCCGCGACGATGACCTTGTTCCGCGCGTAAGCCCAGAATTCGCCGGGGTATTCGCCGAGCGGGACGAAGTTGGTGTCCACCCGTGCACCCTGCGACAGCGAGAAGTCACCCACCCCGAAGATCAACGCATCCAGGCGCGAGCTGGCCGCCGCGATCTCCTCCGCGTTGGCAAGTCCCTCCACTTCTTCGATCAGAACCTCGAGCCGAATCCGGTTCTGCAAGCCAAGTTTGGCCTCCAGCTGGGTCAGCAGCACGTCCACCCACCAGACATCCCGTGCCGTACGGGCTTTCGGGATGATGATGGTGTCGAGGTTCTCTCCGGCCTTGGTGACGACGTCGATCACGTCGTCGTGGCACCACTGGGTGTCCAGGCCGTTGATTCGGATGGCGCGAGCGGTGCGTCCCCAGTCGATGTCGTTGAGTGCAGCGATGACCTTGGCGCGCGATTCCACTTTGACGCCGACGGGGGTCGCATCCTCGAGGTCGAGGAACACCAAATCCGCGCCACACTTGGCGCCTTTCTCGAACATGTTGTCGTTGCACGCGGGTACGGCGAGTTCGGAACGGCGGAGAAGATCAGTCATCGATTTCCTTCTGTCACAACACGCCGCGGGCGCGCAGATCGTCGATCTCGTTGGGGGTCAAGCCGAGTAGCTCGCCGTAGACTTCGGCGTTGTGTTCACCGAGGCGCGGCCCCAGATGGTCCACCACCCCGGACGCCGACGAGAAGCGCGGAACCGGCGCCTGCACCGTCATCGCCCCGAGCTGTTCGTCGGAGACCGAGATGAACACCTCGCGATGCGTGAGCTGCTCGTCGGCGAGCAGGTCCCGGATGTCGTAGACGGGTGCCGCGGCGACCTCGTGGGCTTCGAAGGTCTGCATCGCTTCCGAAAGTGTCTTGGTGGCAACCCAATCCGCGACCACCGTATCGACCTCACGGGCCCGCGCCAGCCGCCGCTGCGGGTCGGAGAAGTCCGGGTCCGACACCAGGTCGTCGCGGCCGATCGCGCGAAATACCCGTAACGCCAGGGCCGGCGAGCTGCCGGACATGGCCAGCCACCGCCCGTCCGCGGTTTGGTAGGTGTTGCGCGGCGCCGAAATGTCCCACCGGTTGCCGGAACGCTCGGGCACCAACCCCAATTGGTCGTAGCCCAGCAGCGTCTGCTCCAGCAGCCGCGCCAGCGGGTCGATCAGGTTGACGTCGATCAGCTGCCCTGGCGCACCGTGAACGTCACGGTGATACAGCGCCATCATCACCGCGTAGGCGGCGTTCAACGACGCGACGCCGTCGGCCAACATGAACGGGGGCAACGTGGGCGGGCCGCCGGCCTGCCCGGTGATGTGCGCGAACCCGCTCATCGCCTCGCCCAGCGTCCCGAAGCCCGGACGTTCGCTCTTCGGCCCGGTCAACCCGTACCCCGTGATATGCAGCATCACGATCCGGTCATTGACCGCGCGCAGGTTCTCGTAGTCCAGGCCCCATTTGCGCAACGTCTGCGGCCGGGTGTTGAAGATGACGACGTCGGCATGTTCGACCAACCGTCGCACCATCGCCTGCCCTTCGGCGCAGCGCAGATCCAGGGTGATCGCTCGCTTGTTGCGCGACAAGGACTTCCACATGAGTCCGACGTCTTCGCGCTGATTGCCCCAGCCGCGGATCGGATCTCCGTGCCGCGGGTCCTCGACCTTGATCACGTCGGCGCCGAACTCGCCCAGATACGTCGCGACCAGTGGGGCGGCCGCCAGCGTCGCGAGGTCGAGCACTCGCACACCCTCAAGCATTTGCACCGGCGCCCACCCTGGTATTCGAGGGCCGTTGCAGCCCAAGGTGTCCCCGCAACGTCGAGGACTCGTACCCGGTGCGGAACAGGCCCCGTCGCTGCAGCTCCGGAACCACCATCCGCACCACGTCTTCGAATGCCCCGGGCAGATGCGTTGCCGCCAGGACGAAACCGTCGCAGGCCCCGCTCTCGAACCAGTCCGCCATCTGGTCGGCGACCTGCTCGCCGGTGCCGACGAAGCGGGGTCCCTGCAGCAGCGTCGCGCGATGGCCGGCCAGGTCGCGCACGGTCACCGTGTCGCCACCGATGTGGGTGCGCAGGTTCTGCACCAGTCCACGAATTCCGGAGGACGACGCGATCAGCTCGTCGGTGACGGGATCGTCCAGATCGTGTTGCGCGAAGTCGTAATTCATCAACTCCGACAACAGTGTCAGCGATGCCATGGGATGAACCAGTTCGTCGAGGAACAAAGCTTCGCGCTCCTTGGCGTGGGCCTCGGACTCGCCGACCACAGCGTAGGCCATCGGGCAGATTCGCACCGCGGCAGGATCACGCCCGGCCTCGGCGATGCGCTCTTTCTGGTCCGCGTAGTGGCTGCGCGCGACCTCGATGCCCGGATCGCCGGTGAAGATCAATTCCGCCCAGCGGGAGGCGAATTCGCGTCCGCGGCCCGATGAACCGGCCTGGATGATGACCGGCCGGCCCTGCGGGGTGCGCGGAACGGTCAGGGGACCACGCGACGAGAAGTACTGCCCGACATGCCTGAGCTCGTGCACCTTGTCCGGGTCGCCATACTGCCCGGTCGCCCGGTCGTGCAGGATCGCGTCGTCCTCCCAGGTGTCCCAGAGCCCGGCGACCACGTCCATGAACTCGTCGGCGCGGTCGTAGCGCTCGTCGTGGCCGAGGTGGGTATCGACGCCGAAGTTCTGCGCCTCGCTGTCGTTGACGGAGGTGACCACGTTCCAGGCCGCGCGGCCGCCGGACAGATGGTCCAGCGTCGCGAATGTTCGGGCGACATGGAACGGCTGGTAGTAGGTGGTCGAGTAGGTCGCACCCAATCCGATGCGCGACGTCGCCTGCGCCAGCACGCCGAGCACGATGCTGAGATCCAGCTTGACCGGGCGGGCGCCGTAAGACACCGCCTCGGCCACCGATCCCCCGTAGACCCCCGGCATTGCCAAGCGATCGTCGAAGAACATCAGGTCGAAGCAGCCTTCTTCGAGCTGGCGGGCGATCTTGGCGTAGTACGCGGCGTCGAGGTAGCCGTGTTCGGTGGCCGGGTGCCGCCACGATCCGGCGTATACCGAGGTGCTGCCCGCCTGCATGAATGCAACGAGAGCCATCTTGTCTTGTCGTCGATCAGCCATGGTCGAAATCTAACACCTGATATTTCAGATTTCAAATGTGAGATGTGCTGTTTGATACCATTCGCGGATGCCCTCGACCCCTGGGATCGACATCTCCGGAACGGTGCGCGAACGGGCCGCCCGCGAGCTGCGGGACCGCATCCTGACCGGCGCCCTGCCCGCCGGTACGCGGGTCGACCTCGACGCCATCACCGCGGAGTTCGCGACCAGCCGGACCCCGGTCCGCGAGGCGCTGCTGGAACTCTCCTTCGAAGGCCTGGTCGAGGTCGCGCCCCGCAGCGGCGTCACCGTGATCGGCATCAGCCCCACCGATGTGATGGACAGCTTCACCATCCTCGGCGTGCTCACCGGACAGGCCGCCGCCTGGGCGGCCCAGCGCATCGAACCGGGGGAGCTCGACATGTTGCGCGAACTCGCCGCGGATGTGGTGGCCCGCTCCGGCGACGACAGCATCGGCGAGGCCAACTGGCACTTCCACCAGAAGATCCACCGCGCCGCGCACTCACCGCGATTGATGACGCAGATCAAGCAGGCCGCGCGCGTGGTGCCGACCAACTTCCTCACCCTGTTTCCCGACCACGAGAAACACTCGCTCGACGAGCACCAAGAACTGATCGACGCGCTCGGCGACAAGGACGTCGAACGGTCCCGCACGATCGCCGAACGCCATGTCCTGGACGCGGGGCGCTCGCTTGCCGACTGGCTCGAGCAGCGCCGCACCGCCTGAGACGCAACCGGCCGTCACACGCCGCGAGCGCTTGCCGGCGCGGCGTCCGGATTTGAGTATTTTCGTGGGGTGACTTTGCCTTCTGGGCCTCCTATCCCCGCACGAGTCCCAGCGCAGTACACGCTGTCGCGTGCCGCCCCGCGCCCGCGCACGCTGATCGACATCCTCTACGAGACCGCCGCGCGCTACCCGGACGCCACGGCCATCGACGACGGCACCGTCCAGCTCACCTACAACGAATTGATCGGCGACATCGAGGCCAGCGTGGACTGGCTGGCCGCCCGGGGCATCGGGCGCGGCGACCGCATCGGGATCCGGATGCCGTCGGGCAGCTACGCGCTGTACGTCGCGATTCTGGCGACGTTGGCCACGGGTGCGGCGTACGTGCCCGTCGACGCCGACGATCCCGACGAGCGCGCCGAGTTGGTGTTCGGTGAGGCCGGCGTCGTGGGCATCATCACCGAGGCCGGCCTGCTCCGGGGCGTCGGCTTGTCGCGGGGCTGGCGGGCCACCGCGCCGCTGGCCCGCGATGACGCCTGGATCATCTTCACGTCCGGATCGACCGGCACGCCAAAGGGTGTCGCGGTGACACACCGCAGCGCCGCGGCGTTCGTCGACGCCGAGGCGCAGATGTTCTTGCAGGACAACCCGATTGGTCCCGGCGATCGGGTTCTGGCCGGCCTGTCGGTGGCCTTCGATGCGTCGTGCGAGGAAATGTGGCTGGCGTGGCGCCACGGTGCGTGCCTGGTTCCCGCCCCGCGCTCGCTGGTGCGCAGCGGGATGGACCTGGGCCCCTGGCTGGTCACCCGCGACGTGACCGTGGTCTCGACGGTGCCGGCGCTGGCGGCGTTGTGGCCCAGTGAGGCACTGGAAGCGGTGCGGCTGTTGATCTTTGGCGGTGAGGCCTGCCCGCCGGAGCTGGTCGATCGGCTGGCCGTCGACGGCCGGGAAGTGTGGAACACCTACGGCCCGACCGAGGCCACGGTGGTCGCGTGCGCGGCAAAGCTCGGCGGCACCGGGCCGATCAGCATCGGGCTGCCGCTGCCCGGGTGGGATCTGGCCGTCGTCGACGCCGACTGTCTGCCAGTCGCTTACGGCGATGTCGGCGAGTTGGTGATCGGCGGCGTCGGCCTGGCCCGCTACCTGGACAAGGACAAGGACGCCGAGAAGTACGCCCCGATGCCGTCGCTGGGCTGGCCCCGCGCCTACCGCAGCGGCGACCTGGTTCGGCTGGAACGCGACGGCCTGTATTTCTGCGGCCGCAGCGACGACCAGGTCAAGGTCGGGGGCCGGCGGATCGAGCTCGGCGAGGTCGACTCGGCGCTGGTGCACCTGCCCGGCGTCAGCGGCGGAGCGGCCGCGGTGCGCCATACCGCCACCGGCACACCGGTATTGGTCGGCTATCTGGTCAGCGCGGACCCCGGGTTCGACCTCGACGAGGCGCGCACCCGGCTCGCTGCACAGCTGCCGGCCTCGCTGCTGCCGCGGCTGGTCCGGGTGGACGAACTGCCCACCCGCACGTCGGGCAAGGTCGACCGCGATGCGTTGCCGTGGCCGCCGCCGGGTGGCCAGTCGGATGAGTCGAAAGACCTCGGCGGCACCAGCGGCTGGCTGGCCGGGGTGTGGCGGGACCTGCTCGGCGCGGCGGTGGACAGTCGGGAAGCCGACTTCTTCGCGCTCGGCGGCGGTTCGCTCGCCGCAGCGCAGCTTGTCGCGGTGCTGCGCCAGCGGTACCCACAGGTCACCGTTGCCGATCTGTACGACCACCCGCGGCTGGGCTCGCTGGCCGGGTTCCTCGACGAGCTCGAGGCGCCGCCGGAGGTCGCCGAGCGCACGGTCCGGCCGACGCCGTGGCTGACGCGCTTCACCCAGAGCGTGCTTGCCGTGCCGTTGGCGACGCTGTCGGCCCTGCCGTGGTTGACGTGGCTGGCGTTGGGCAACAACGTCGCCCGCGCCCTGCACGTGGTGCCGTGGACCGTCGCGGTGAACTGGTGGCTGGTCGCGGTGGCGTTCGTCTTGTTCGTCACACCGTTGGGCCGCATGGGTATTGCTGTGCTGTCCGCACGGATTTTGCTGTCGAAGGTGCGTCCGGGCAGCTATCCCCGCGGCGGGTCGGTGCACCTGCGGATCTGGTTCACCGAACGGCTCGCCGAGGCCAGCGGTGCGCACAACCTGTCCGGGGCGCCGTGGCTGGTGTACTACGCCCGCGCGCTGGGCGCCGACATCGGCAAGGGTGTCGACCTGCATTCGCTGCCGCCGGTCACCGGGATGCTCACCCTGGGTCACCGCTGCGCCGTCGAACCCGAAGTCGACCTGTGCGGTCACTGGCTCGACGGGGACGTCCTCCAGGTCGGCGAGATCACCATCGGCGACGACGCGACGGTCGGCGCCCGCAGCACGTTGCTGCCCGGCGCGGTCGTCGGCAAGAACGCCGACGTGGCCCCGGGCGCGGGCGTGCGGGACAAGATCAAGAACGGCCAGTACTGGAAGGGCTCGCCGGCGGTGAAGTCGGGCCGGGTCAACCACCCGTGGCCGGACGAACGCCCCGCCCGGCGGACGCATTGGGTCGCGGTGTACGGGCTGACGTCGGTGTTGCTGGGGGCGTTGCCGCTGATCGCGGCGGCGGGTGGCCTCGCGGTGATCGGGCTGGCCGTGCGCAACACGCACCGGCTGTCGCAGGCCGTGGTCCCGGCGCTGCTGTGGACGCCGGCCGCGACACTGACCGCACTCGCGGTGTACGCGCTGCTGACGGTGCTCGGGGTGCGACTGCTGTCGCTGGGTCTGCGCGAGGGCTACCACCCGGTGCGCAGCCGCGCCGGGTGGCAACTGTGGGCGACCGAGCGCCTGATGGACGCCGCACGCAACTACCTGTTCCCGCTGTACGCCAGCCTGCTTACGCCGATGTGGCTACGCCTGCTGGGCGCCAAAGTCGGTGCCGGCACCGAGATCTCGACGGTGTTGCTGACGCCGAAGTTCACCGTGATCGAAGACGGCGCGTTCCTGGCCGACGACACCATGGTCGCGTCCTACGAGCTCGGCGGCGGCTGGATCTACGCGGCGAAGACGACCGTCGGGCGCCGGGCGTTCCTCGGCAACTCCGGTATCACCCAGCCCGGTCGCCGGGTTCCCGCTGACGGACTGGTGGCGGTGCTGTCGGCCGCGCCGCCCAAGGCCAAGCGCGGCTCGTCCTGGCTGGGCAGCCCGCCGATGCGGCTGCGCCGGCGCCCCGCCGAGACCGACGCATCCACCACGTTCGACCCGCCGCGACGACTGAAGGTGTTGCGGGCGGTCGTGGAGACGTTCCGGCTGTTGCCGGTGATCGTGTCGGTCGCGATCGGCCTGGCCGTGCTGGGCGGATTACAGGCGCTGGCAAGGATATTCGGCATCTGGTGGACCGCACTGGGCGGCGGGCTGGTGCTGCTTTCGGCGGGCGCGATCGCGGGCGTGATCACGATCGTCGCGAAATGGCTTCTGGTCGGCCGGATCCGGGCCAGCGAATATCCGCTCTGGTCGTCGTTCGTATGGCGCAACGAGGTCGCCGACACCTTCGTCGAAACCGTTGCCGCGCCGTGGTTCGCGCGGGCGGCCAGCGGGACACCGATCTTGAACCTGTGGCTGCGTGCGCTGGGCGCCCGCGTCGGCCGCGGCGTGTGGTGCGAAACCTACTGGCTCCCCGAGGCCGACCTCGTCGCCCTGGGCGACGGGGCCACCGTCAACCGCGGCTGCGTGGTGCAGACACACCTGTTTCACGACCGGATCATGCGAATGGACAGTGTCGTGCTGGAGCCCGGTGCGACGCTGGGCCCGCATTGCGTCGCACTGCCCGCCGCCCGGCTCGGCGCCGGCGCGACCGTCGGGCCCGCGTCCCTGGTGGTGCGTGGCGACGAGGTGCCGGGATCGACACGTTGGCAGGGCAATCCGATCAGGCCATGGAATGCCGGCCGCAAGAAGGCAGGTAAGACCGGCTCCGGGCGCAGCGCGCAGGACACCGCCGCGTGAAGGCCTCCGCGAAGAAGACGACACCGCCGGATGTGATCGACGAGTACCTGCCGAAGAATGGCAACACCGGCTACCAGGTGTCGCGCTACGAGCTGGATCTGGACTACAAGACCGCGTCCAACCGACTGTCCGGTTCGGCCACGATCACCGCCGTCGCCTTGACCGACTTGCAGCAACTCACGCTCGACCTCTCCAATGCGCTGACGGTGTCCAAGGTGTCGGTAAACGGCAAACGCGCCGACCAATTCTCTTGTCGCAACGGAAAATTGCGGATCCGACTGGCCTCGAAGCTTCCGACCGGGGCCTCGTTGTCGATCGCGGTGCGCTACGGCGGTTCGCCACGTCCGATTCGTTCGCTGTGGGGCAACGTCGGTTTCGAGGAACTGACCGACGGCGTCCTGGTCGCCGGGCAACCCAACGGCGCCGCGTCGTGGTTTCCCTGCAACGACCACCCCAGCGCCAAAGCGGCGTTTCACCTGCAGATCAGCACCGAAAGCCGGTACCGGGTGCTCGCCAACGGGCGGCTGCTCTCGCGCCGGGCCCGCGCATCGCGGACGGTGTGGACCTATGAACAGCCCGAGCCGACGTCGACCTACCTGATCACCTTGCAGATCGGCAGCTACCAGATGCGGCGGCTGGCCCGCACGCCGGTGCCGATACAGGCGGCGTTACCCGAGCGGTTGCGCCGCGACTTCGATCACGACTTCGCCCGCCAACCCGAGATGATGAAGCTGTTCATCGATCTGTTCGGACCGTATCCGCTGGCCGCCGGGTACACCGTCGTGGTCACCGACGATCCGCTGGAGATACCCCTCGAGGCCCAAGGCATTTCGATCTTCGGGGCCAATCATTGCGACGGCACCCGGTCGAGCGAACGGTTGATCGCCCACGAACTGGCCCATCAGTGGTTCGGCAACTCGGTGACCGCGGGCCAATGGCGCGATATCTGGCTGCACGAAGGATTCGCGTGTTACGCGGAATGGTTGTGGTCGGAACACAGCGGCGGCCCCAGCGCCGACGACCTCGCGCGGCTGCACCACACCCAGTTGCGCGCCAAGCCGCAAGAGCTACTACTGACCGATCCCGGAGCCCGCGACATGTTCGACGACCGCGTATACAAACGGGGCGCGCTCACCCTGCACGCACTGCGCGGGCGGCTGGGCAGCGACAATTTCTTTGCGCTGCTGAAGGATTGGACGTCGCGGCATCGTCACGGCACCGCCGCCACCGCCGACTTCACCGGCCTGGCGGCCAACTACTCCGACGAGTCGCTGCGGCCATTGTGGGAAGCGTGGCTGTACTCGACGGCAGTACCGTGACGAGTTGAGCGCGGAAATCAGCCTCCGCCGCCGGCCGCGCCGCCGCCCGCGGCACCACCTGCCGATCCGCCGCCGGCTGCGCCGCCGGGCCCACTGGGCATGTTTTGGCCGCCCGAACCCATGCCCGGCTGGATCGGCGCACCCGGAGCCAACTGCGGGGTGGACGTGGCGGGCCCCGGTGTGGGCGTGGCCGGCGCGGCGACCGACTCCGGGACGCTGCTACCGCAGGCAATCCCCAGGCCGACTACGGCCGCCCCGCCAAGAAGCGCGAACCCCGTTTTCACTGCGTGCGAACTCATGGAACCTCCACTCGGTTGTCGGATCTCTTGTCGCGCCTAGGTGCGATACCCGTTCGATACGAGACCAACCACGGAAAGTTCGTCGGGTTCCTAGCCCCCGTTGGGACGTGCGGGCACCGATGTCGACGGAAGCAACGTCGGCCCCGGGGTATTGGACGAGGTAGGCGGTGACGTCGTCGGCGGCGCGGCCACCGGCGTACCCGCCCCGGCACCGCACGCGACCGCCAACACGAGCAAGCCCGCACCACCGACAAGCGCACATCCGCGTTTCACGGCATCAGATCTCAGCAAATTACCCATTTGGCTGCGGTACCCGCTCACCGCCGGTCGAATCATCCGATCGGCAGCGTTAGCGAAGCGCGGGCAGCACGGTGTCGGTCAGCAGCTGGACCGACTTCCACGCCTCATCGACAGGCATGCCGCCGACCAGTGGGTGCAGCACCAGCGGCCCGTAATCGTCGACGTCCCTGATCTCGGCGATCAGCTGGTCGGGTGTCAGGAACCGGTAACGCCCGGATGCCCTGACCTCGTCCAGCGTCCGGACGCCGGGCAGGTGCATCAGGGATCGTTGGTCGGTTGACCATTCGCCGTAAGTAACGGCCTCCCAAAGGATGTACTTGCCGAGTTCGGCCCACGCCCGGTCCGGATCCTCGTGCAGATAGATCATGCCGCGATTGATCGGCCCGGGCATCAGGATAATCGGCTTGATGCCCGCGCCGGCGCACAGTTCGCGGTAGTAGGTGGCGATGTCCGGCAGGTGGTCGGCCAGGCTCAGCGGCAGCCCGAAGCGCGCCGCCCGGCGCGCCGTGGCGCGCGCACCCCCACCGACGTACAGCGGCGGATGCGGCCGGCTCCAGGTGCCGGTGCAGATTCCCTCCCCGGCGCCGGACCAGACCGCCAGCAGCTGTGCGACGAGATCGTCCATCAGCGCGCCGCGCTGGCTGAAATCCATTCCGAGTGAGTCGTATTCGACGGTGCGGTAGCCCAGGCCCACCGTGGTGTGCAACCGGCCGCGGCTCATGTTGTCCACCAGGGCGATGTCTTCGGCGAGGCGGACCGGGTTCCACAGCGGGCCCAGCGCGCAGTCCACGCTGGCGATCATCGTCGACGTGCGCGCCAGAAACATCGCGGCCGCCATGATCGGGTTGCAACTCCAGCCGTGTCCGGTGGCGTGGTGCTCGTCGACGCTGACCGAGGTGACGCCATGGGACTCGCCCCATTGCGCCAATTCGAGCGCGGCGGACAACAGCGTGCTCTGGGTGCGTGGTTCCCCGTGCGGCGAGGCGAAGTTGAAGCGCAGCACCGTCAATACCATGTCAGGCTCCGTCGGGGCCCGGGGCGGCGATGGACGCTACGAAGGCGGCGAAGTCGGGGAACAGTGCGCGATCGACGATCTCGATGCGGGTGCCGAACGCGTCGACGTAGTAGGCGAACATCCCGAACTCCGAATCGGGTATTTCGCCGGTCATTTCGAAGGTGAAGCCGTTGTTCTCCAACGCCCGGGCGGTGTCGGCGAGGTTGTCGGTGAAGTAGCCGACGTGGTGCACGGAGTTACCCGGGGCGGCCGTCCACGGCGTTCCCGGAACCTCCTGGACCAGTTCGATGTGCGGGCTCTGCACGGAGTACACGATCGTCGAGGTCAGTTCGGAAACCCCGGCCGTGGTGCGAAAGGGCAGCGTATAGCTGAGTGGGGTGATCCACCGGTAGCCGGCCAGTGCGGTGAGCCGGGCCATCGCGGCCTCGAGGTCGGGCACCACGATGCCGGTGTGATAGAAGTCCTTGGGCTGCAACACAAATGTCACAGTGATGTCCCTTCCCGTGCGGTCACGAGTTGCTCGCTATTTGCCGCGAGAGCCACGCTCTTTCCCAGAAATTGGTGGTACCGCCCAGCAGACTTTCATGGGCTTCCCGCAGCACGTCGCGCGCCCCCGAATGCTCGGGCTGCGCGGTGGTGACGAGCTCGGCAAGGTGGATGGCGTGCACGGGACGGTTCTCGGTGAGGTGTGCCCTGGCCCGGCCGACGAGCGCGTCGGCTCCGGCAAGTTCCACCACGTCGGTGCCGACGGCGTCGAACCCGATGGGATACAGCTCGGTGGTGGACCGGTGGTGAAACCAGCCCGAGTAGTTCTCCCAGATTGCCCGTACGTCCCAGGAGACCTTGCCGTAGCCCTGCCCCACTTCGTATTCCGCGGGCAAGGTGATCTCGCGCATCAGGGTGTGGACGTCTTTTCCGGCGTTCATCCCGGCCACGGTCTGGTCGTGAATGTATTCGATGGCGTCGCGCAGTCGGCTGAGCTCGTGGTGGATGCGATCGGCGCCGACGATCGGGTCGAAATGGCCGGTCACCAGCAGCTCGGGCCGCAGATCGCGTACCCGCTCGACCGACGCGATCGCGGTCAGAGCGTCACGGTAGCGATCGCCGCGCATCGTGACGAGGTTGGGAATGTGCCCGAAGATCGGGCCAAAGGTGTTTCCGCACAGACATATTCGCTCGTCGGGCAGCCAGATCACCAACGAGTCCGTGGTCTCGCCGCCGGGCACCGAGATCAGCTCCAGTCGCCGGCCGCCGACGTCGAGGGTGAGGGTGTCTTCGAAGTCGAGGTCGACCGTCGGGACGCTCTGACCCGGCAACCGGGTGGTGCCCAGGCGGCGTTGAATGGCTTGGATCCCCGTCGCCAGGGTGTCGGAGAAGGCGAACGCGCTGCGGCTGGCGCGGTACGGGATCAGGCGCTCGTTATCGTCTCGCCAGTGCGTCCAGTTCGCTTGGGCGACAACGATTGTGCCGGGATCGCGGACGCTGTCCAGGCCGCCGACGTGGTCCACGTGTCCCTGGGTGAAGATGATGTAGCGCACCGGGGAGGAGTCGACGGCATCGAAGTTGGCGCGATGCACCGGCCCCTCGAAACCCATGCCGGTGTTGACGATCACCCGGCCGTCGCCGGTGGTCAGCAAGTACGCGTTCGACAGGCCCGGCGAGCACCACAGTCCCGGGGCGATTTCCTCGGCGCGTTCGGCCGCGGCCGGCCGCAGTCCGTCGGCGCCCGGCCTGCTGCGATAGACCGGCTCAAAATCTTCGGCACTCATCGATGCTCCTCATTCGGGGCGGACGTCGAACCGATCGAAGTAGAAGTCGAACCGCCCACGCAGTTCCTCGGCCGAGATGCCGAAGTGCCGTTGCAGGTCGTAGCGGATTCGACCGTGCTTACCGCGCGGATTGCCGTCGAGGTATTGCTGAAACCGGTTGCGCACCTTCGGCGTCAATTCGACCCCGCCGCGCCGGTAAAGCTGGTCGAGCAACGGTAATTCGTTGCCGTTGAGTTGGTGGAAGTTCACGTCGATGCTGCGCTCGGGCGGCACCAGCTCGCGGTCACGCACGCACGCGCTGAGCAGCCGGTGCACCCGGTCGGTCCAGTAATCCAGCAGCCACCCCGGATCGATGGTGGTCCGGCGCAGTCGATCGGAGTAGGCCATCATCGTGATCGCCGACTGCACGACCGCCACGGGATCGCGGTGCGTGAAAGCCACGGTCGCATCGGGAAAGGTCGCCATCAGCGGGCCGAGCTGCTCGCAATGCTGGGGACTCTTTAGGATCCAGGTCCGCGGGCCGCGCAGAAAAGTCAGCGCCTGCAAGACCTTCTTCAGGTACGCGTAATGCCGTGTTTGGTCGAGCGCGAGGTAATAATCGCGCCAATCCGGCACGCGGGCATGCCATTCCAGGACGTAGCCGGCGAGGTCGAGATCGAGGAGTTCGACCTCCTCCTCGATCGCCTCGGGAAAGCGGTCGTGCATAGCGGCCACCACGGGCGCACTGACCATCAGGGCGTCGTGTTCGGCCTTGGCGCGCGCGTAGCGCGGATCGACCCCGAAGATGTCGGGGCCTTCCCCGCGCGCGGGGATCGGCTCCTGGCTCTCCCAATACGGCAATGCGCGCCGGCGCGGGTCCGCGGCAATGAGATTCACCAGATGGGTGGTGCCGGATCGCGGCATTCCGACGACGATGAAGGGCTTCTCGATCCGAATCGATTCGATCTCGGGGTAGCGCTTGATGAGCTCGGTGAGCGACAACCGGTTTCGCAGCAGGCGGACCACGCGCTGCCGCAAGGTCGAACGAGTGAGCTGCCGCAAGCCGCCGTCGGCTTCGATCGCACCGACGTGCGCGATCAGCCGGTCCGCGAAACCGTCCGTGTCGTCCAGGTCGTCGGCGCCGGCTTGCTCGACGGCCTCCGCGAGCATCCGGCCGATGTCGAATTCGACCCGTTTGGCCTCGGTGAATTCCAGAATTTGTTGCTGGACCTCGGTCAGCCGCGGCGATGTCAGGTCGTCGAAGTCGATATCAGCGATGTCGGGGCCCGCAGAGCCCATGCGACCGCCTCCTCGACCGAGTGTCGAATATTCGACGTATCATTCGAAATATGATACGGACGGTAGACGCGGTGCAGACGCCTCGTCAACCCACTTCCCCACCGACCGAGCGCGTGGTCGCGATCATGCGGCTGCTCGGCTCGCAACCCACGCGCGCCTTCTCCCTCGCGGAGATCACCCGCGAGCTGGGCATCAGCCGGGCCACCGGGCATGCGATCCTGACGACCCTGGCCGCCCACCATTGGGTGGTGCGTGACAACGCGACGGCCGCTTACTCCTGGGGGCCGGGCATCGCGTCGCTGGCCAAGCCGGCCGGCGACCGAGTCTTTCATGGGATTTTGCAGCAGCTCGCCGAATCGACAGCGGCACAGGCGTTTCTGGCGCGACGCGAGGGCAATGCCGTCGTGGTGCTGGACAGTGCCGGTGAATCCGCCTCCGGGATGCGCATCGACCGTGGACTGCGCATGCCGCTGGTCGCGCCGTTCGGCCGCGATTACATCGCCTGGAGCCCGCCTTCCGCGCAACGCGCCTGGCTCGAGGGCATCGGCAAGCCGTCGGCCGCGCTGTCACGGCGAATCACCGCGGTACTCGGCGAGATTCGAGAACGTGGTTATACCGTCGAACGCCTCAGCCGCGAATACCTGCAGGTTTACACGGCACTGCGCGCACTGCGCGGCGACGGAGAACCCGACGCGATCACCGCGCACCTGGCGCGGGCGTTCGCCGACCTGACGGTGATCGACGTGCTGGACAGCGAGCTCGCCGAAAACGAGACGCACAGCATCGCCACCATTTCCGCGCCGATCTTCGACGACGACGGGGTGGTCACGATGTCGATCAGCGCCGCACCGTTCACCGACCTGAGCGCGGCCGACGTCGCGCGGCTCCGTGAGCAGGTGTGCGCCGCGGCGCGAAGGATCGAACCGCAGCTCGCGAACCCTACAAGTTAGCCAGGTCGTCGGGAACGTCGACTTGGTGTTCCATCAGCGCCTCGAGCGGCACGACCTCGAGGGTGCGTTCGTGGGTGCACGCCAGCACCACGGGCGCGGCGCAGCCATCTCGATGAGCCCGCAGCCAATTCATGGCGGTCACACACCACCGGTCACCGGGCAGCAGGCCCGGAAAGCGGTATTCGGGTACGGGAGTCAGCAAGTCGTTGCCGATGGAACGCTGGTGCTCGAGAAAATCTGCGGTCATCACCGCGCAGATCGTGTGCCGGCCGACGTCCTCGGGTCCGCTCGAGCAACAGCCATCGCGGTAGTAACCGGTGAGGGGTTCGGTGCCACACGGTTGCAGTGGGCCGCCGAGCACGTTGCGATCGGACATCTCGTTAGTATCGCGCCGTCGGGGCCGAAGTTAGAAGAGACAGCACCGACTGGATCCAGCGAATGTGCCGCGCGTGTATCGCACTGCCGACGATCCGCGTGCCGACGACGGCCACCGCCGGGTCGAAGGACATGGACTGCATCGCCGCACTCCTGGGGTCGGCAAAAAGATATCGCATGCAATAGTAGCGATAGGAAATTGTTTGGGTCTACACAAGTACCGCCGTGCTGGCTGGTTGCTCGCTTTTGGGTGCACCACGCCCGCGGCGAATGGACTCACCCGCCCCGGCAGGGTTAACTCAGCGCAATGTCGACGCCGAACCCACCCGGTTTCCCCGCGGGCCCGCCGCCCGAGGGTTGGCAGCGGCCGGGCTACGTGCCGCCCCGAGACCCGGCGCCGTCGGGGTACCCGCCGCCCGGCTATCCACCTGCGCAGCCGTATCCCGGCTATGCCGGGTATCCCGGAGTTGACCCCCAAGCGCCGTTCGGGCGCGATCCCGCCACGGGTGTTCCGCTGTCGGACAAGTCCGGTACCACGGCGGGGCTGTTGCAGCTGTTCTTCGGCGTGTTCGGCGTCGGCCGCTTCTATATCGACTCGACCCAGATCGCGGTCGCGCAGCTGCTGCTCGGTCTCGTCGGACTCGTCTTCACCCTGTTCTGCTTCATCGCAGCACCACTCCTGCTCGGCAGCATCGTCTGGGCCATCGTCGACGCGATCATGATGTTCACCGGCAGTGTGAAAGACAATTACGGCCGCAGGTTGCGCTAGTCCCAGATCACGATCAGGTCACAATTGCCACCCTCAAATCATTGCGATCGGCGCGTCGAACCTCCTGCGGGACAAGGGAAATCTAGTGTCACTTCGTGAACCGCCGAACGGCCATGAAGTTGCCTCTGGTGCTGGCAGCTGGCGCGGCATTGACCCAGATGCCGCGTGCTTCTGCTGAAGCGACCCGGTGGTCGACTGAACGCGCCAATGCCTGGTATCGCGCGCAGGGTTGGCTTGTCGGCGCGAACTACATCCCGTCGACCGCGATCAACCAGCTGGAGATGTTTCAGCCGGGAACGTTTGACCCGCAACGCATTGACGGCGAATTGGGCGTGGCCCGCGCACTCGGGTTCAACACCATGCGCGTCTTCCTGCACGACCAGTTGTGGGCGACCGACCGGCAGGGCTTCCAGAGCCGGCTGGCCCAGTTCGTCGGAATCGCGTCGCGCCATAGCATTAAGCCGCTCTTCGTCTTGTTCGACTCCTGTTGGGACCCGCTTCCCAAGGCCGGAGCGCAGCACGCGCCGGTGCCGGGAGTACACAACTCCGGCTGGGTGCAGAGTCCGGGTGCCGAACGCCTCGGCGACCCCCGCTACGTCCCGGTTATGCAGGACTACGTCACCGGCGTGTTGAGCCAGTTCCGCAATGACGACCGGGTTTTGGGTTGGGACCTGTGGAACGAGCCAGACAATCCCGCGAAGGAATATCGCAAGGTCGAGCGCGCCGACAAGCTGCAGCATGTCGCCGACCTGCTTCCCCAGGTGTTCCGGTGGGCGCGGGCGGTCGATCCGGCTCAACCGCTGACGAGCGGTGTGTGGCAGGGGGCGTGGGGAGACCGGGGAAGCCGCAGCACGATCAGCGCAATTCAGCTCGACAGCGCCGACGTGATCACCTTCCACAACTACGGCAGACCCGCCGAGTTCGAATCGAAGATCAACGAACTGGCGCCGATGGGCCGCCCGATCCTGTGCACCGAGTACATGGCCCGGTCCCAGGGCAGCACCATCGAAACGATCTTGCCAATCGCCAAGCGGCACAATGTCGGTGCGTTCAACTGGGGCTTCGTGGCCGGGAAAACCCAGACCTACTTTCCGTGGGACTCCTGGAATCACCCGTACACCGCACCGCCGAAACTGTGGTTCCACGACCTGCTGCTTCCCGACGGACGGCCCTATCGGCCGAATGAAATGCAGGCGGTTCGCGGGCTGACCGGCGGCCTGGGCTGAGCGCGTCCGACAGCAACGCCGGAACGCCAAGACGATAAGCCTAGGTAACAAAAACGAATTTCGCGTCCCGATAAGTCGTTCCCTACTGTGGTCCAGCCGACGCCCGGAACGTGAGGTCAGCCGATGCGAATACTCTTCAGTTGTGTGCCTGGATATGGGCACCTCATTCCGTTGTTGCCGCTTGCCCGAGCTTTCCGGGCGCGCGGACACCAGGTGGCCATCATGGTTTCGCGGGCCGAAGTATCGGTTGTGTCGGACGAAGATCTTCAGGTCCTGGTGGCCGGTGCGGACACTCCATCGGTGATTGCCGAGGTGATGCGACGCACCGGTGAAGACGTCAGGGGCGAGTGCTCTCGCGAAGCGGTGATCGAAGCGTTTACCAGCGCCAGAATCGATATGTCCGTTGATGACTCGCTCGCGGTGGCGAAAGCCTGGGGCCCAGATCTGGTGGTCCATGACCTGATGGACTACGTCGGGGCGTTTCTTGCCGCGGCCTGCGACGTGGAAAGGGTCTGCCACACCTTCGGCGCGGATGTGTCGGCGGATTTCGTCCGGGCCGCCGAGTTGCGCGCCGCCGCCGATTATCGGGCCCGCGGGGTGCGCTGGCGACGGGCCAGGTGGGTCGTCGACATATGCCCGCCCGACCTGCAAGTCGATGGATGGCAGGAGCCGCCAGGATGGGTACCCATGCGACCCGAGGCGTATCGGTCGCCCAGCGCGCCGCAATCCAAGACGCCAACACCGTTGGCTCGCAAGCCCGGGATCCTGGTGACATTCGGCACGATGTTCGGCGATCCTGCCGTACTCGATCCCATTCTCCGGGCATTGTCGGAGCACGATTTCTCGTTGCGAGTTACGCTCGGCCGCAACCAATCACGTGCCGACTTCACGGTCGACCGCAAATGCGTAAGCTTCGAAGAGTTCATGCCGTACCGCGAACTCCTCGAGGGTGTCGACGCCGTGGTGGCTCATGGCGGCGCGGGCAGCAATCTCGGCGCGCTGACCCACGGTATTCCGCTGGTGCTCGCACCTCAGGGTGCCGATCAACGCGGTCAAGCCGAGCGTGTCGCGGCTTCGGGCGCCGGAATTTGCATTCCACGCGACGAGTTCAGTCCACACCGAATTGCCCAGGCGGCAAACGAAATTCTGCGCAATCCGGGATACCGGGCCGCGGCCCGCAGGATTGCCGGGCAAATTGGCGACATGCCCGCACCCGACGATGTAGCGGCGCTGCTGGCGAACTAAGCCCCGCCGATGCCGCGGGCGCCTCCCGTGACCGCGGCCCGCGGGACATTCCTGGTCGAAGGACGAAGCTAGGACTGGGCGGCCGCGGCGAGGTTCTCGGCGACCTCGTGTTGCCAAAACCTGTTGGCGTGGTTGGTGTCTATCTCGATTTCGAAGCGGTCCGTCATCTCCGCGGTGACGTCGGCGGCGTCGACGTAGAACTGTTCGTACCAGCGCCGATGCTGATACACCGCGCCGTCCTCCTCGGTGAGCAACGGGTTTTCGATGCGTGTCTTGTGCTTCCAGATCTCGACGTCTTCGAGGAAGCCCTCGCCGAACGATCGGCTCATCGCGGCGGCGAGCTTGGCCGCCTTGTCCGCCGGCAGGCCGGGCAGTTCCTGAACGGCCACCCCCCACTGCAGCACGAACGAGTTGTGGGTGACCGGATAGTGGCAGTTGATCAGCGCCACTTCGATCGTGAAGTCCGGCGCCACGTCGTTGTGCAGCCAGTTGATCATGTAGGCGGGGCCGAAATACGTTGCCTCGGAGCGAAGCTTCGTTCCCTCCCACAGTTTTTCGTAGTTGTTCGTGGTATCGGGGCGGGCCTTCGACTCCATGATCTGGGTCGCGGTGTGGCCTTCGATGATGTTCTTGAAGAACGTCGGGTACGCGTGGTGGATGTAGAAGAAGTGGGCCATGTCGACGTTGTTGTCGACGATCTCGCGGCAGTGTGACCCTTCGATGAGGATCGAGTTCCACGACCACGGCGACCATTGCCCTTCGGCGTACCCGTCGATGGTCGGCGGGAAGAGCTCCGGTGCCGGCGTCGACCCCTCGGGGTCGTGCCAGACGAGCAGTTGGCCATTGACCTCGCCGGTGGGCCAGCGCCGCGTCCGCGCCAACCGGGGCGTGCGCTTGGCGTAGGGCACCAGCGAGCAGCGCCCGGTCGAGCCTTGCCAGCGCCAGTCGTGAAACGGGCAGGCTATCGAATCACCCTTGACCGTACCCTGGGACAGGTCGCCACCCATGTGGCGGCAGTACGCGTCGAGGACATGCACATCGCCATCGGAGTCGGCGAACACCACCAGTCGAGTGCCGAATGCGTTGACCGCGTGTGGATTTCCGTCGCGGAAGTCCTCTGCCAGGCCGATGCAGTGCCAGCCGCGAGCAAAGCGCGTCATGGGTGCACCGGTGTCGATGTCCCGGACGTCGTTGTCGATGTCGACCACAGCGATTCCTCCTCAGTCGTCTTCCGCCAGACGCCGCACGGTGGCCAGCCACTCCTCGACGATGTCGAGGACCACCTCCCGCGAGCGCCGCACCTTGTTGATCGACCCGACGATCTGACCCGCCGGGGAGCCCGACAACGCGCTCGACCGCGCCCGCATGAACCGTGCGGAAGCATCGGCATAGATGATGCCTTGCAACGGCATTGGCAAAGGTTCCGGGTTGTCGGGGCCGTCCCAGGCCTCGGTCCATTCGGTGCGGATCTGCCTGGCCGGCTTGCCGGTCATCGCGCGCGACCGCACCGTGTCGGAGTACCCGGCCTTCAAGAGGTTCTCGACGACCCACGGTTCGGTCGACGCCTCGGCGACCGTCAGCCACAGCGATCCAGTCCAAGCGCCCTGCGCCCCCAGAGCCATCGCGGCCGCCATCTGTCGACCGTTCCCGATGCCCCCCGCAGCCAGCACGGGGATGTCGGGTCCGACCTCGTCGACGACCGCGGGCACCAGCACCATCGTGGAGATCTCGCCGGTGTGTCCGCCGGCCTCGCCGCCCTGGGCGATGATCACGTCCACGCCGGCGTCGACGTTGCGCCGGGCATGGCGCGGCGAGCCACTCAATGCGCCTACCAGGACGCCCTTTTCGTGTGCGGCCTCGACGGCGTACGCCGGTGGCGGGCCCAGCGCGTTGACGACCATCGACACCGGGTGACGAAGCGCGACCTCCACCTGGCCGGGCCCTTCCGCCTCGACCCCGAGACCCGCGGCGATCACCCGCCGCTCGGCGTCCTCCGGCAGCGGCGGCACGCCATGGTTACTCAGCACCTTTTCCATGTGTTCGGTGTGGGTGGCCGGGATCAGCTCGCGCAGCGCGTCCAGGCTGTAGGGCTCACCCTTGCCGACGAACTTCTCCGGCATCGCGAAGTCCACGCCGTACGGCCGGCCGCCGACGTGCTCGTCGATCCAGGACAGCTCGACCTCGAGGCGCTCGGCGTTGTAGGCCAGCGCGCCCAGTACGCCGTAGCCGCCGGCCTTGCTGACCTCGGCGACGACGTCGCGACAGTGCGAGAACGCGAATAGCGGGAACTCGATACCGAGTCGTTCACAGAGAGCGTTCGCCATGCTTTAGCGGCCTTCCTGAGTCACAGTGGATTCCAACGAGCTGTCCCTTCGTCGCGAAAGGCGGCGAACGAGTTGGCCAGATCCCCCGTGCCCGTGCACATCACCTGTGTCCGGTTTTCGATGTCGAGCGCGTGACGCAGACTCGGCGAGTCGACGGTCTGCCACATCGTTTCCTTGGTCATCCAGATCGCCAAGGGCGAGTTCTGGGCTATCTCACGGGCTTTCGCGACCGCGGTGTCGAGCAGGCTCGCGGCGTCGACGACTTCGAGGACCAGCCCGATGGCGACCGCTTCGGCCGCGCCGAAAACCCGTCCGGTGAGCATCAATTCGGCCGCGCGCGACGCTCCGACCAGCCGGGGCAGGAAATAACTGGTGCCCATGTCGCACGCCGACACCCCGTGCCGGATGAAAACCGCGCCGAACGTGGCCGATTCGACCGCGTACCGGATGTCACAGGCCAACGCCAGCGCGAAGCCACCACCCAACGCGAATCCGTTGACCGCGGCGATCACCGGGACCCGCAGCCGGTGGATCTTCTCGAAGGCCGACGCCATCAGCTCCTGCGCGGCCATCGTGACAGCGACGGTCGAGGTGGCCGCGGAGCGCAGCTGGGCGTACGGGACACCCGCGGTGTCGGACAAATCGTCCGGCTGCGACCTCAGGTCGGCGCCCGCGCAGAACGAGACGCCTTGGCCCGTCACCACGATCGCGCGCAGCGCGGGATCACCGTTCAACGTGTCCAGCAGGCGATGCAGTTCGACGAGAGTCTGTGAGTCCAAGGCATTTCGGCGCTGCGGACGATTGATCGTCAGGATCGCGATCGCATCGTCGTCTAACCGCTCGACGGTGATCGCCGTATCGGTGCTCACGCGCTTGCCCCGTCCGCGGCGAACCCGGCGACCATTGCGGCCGACACCATGGGGTTGTCGAACTCCCGCCACAGCGTGATCTTGCCGTCGCGGAACTCGAACACGCCGATGTAGTCGTTCCGGTACACGACGGGCTTGTCACGACCCAGCGCGTCGCCGCGGTAGCGCGCCACCAACATGTTCGGGTCGAGCAGGTCGTAGATGTCGGTGAGTGTGATCGTGAATTTTCCGAACATGCCGAACATCGAACCGAGCAGGGTGCGGATGCCGTCCATGCCGGAGTCGGGAACCGCTTCCTCGTAAGGTAATTCGAACCGAACACCGTCATGGAGCTCGGCGACGACGGCGTCGAGGTCGAGCGCGCCGATGCCGTCCATCGCCCGCCGGAGTGTTTGCTTGTTGGCTTCGCGCGTTGCGCCGTCTGTGCCGGTCATGATTGCCATTCCTACCTGGCGACCATTCCACCGTCGGCGATGATGGTCTGCCCCGTGATGAAACTGCCTGCGTCAGAAAGCAACAACAGCGCGGGAGGCACCATTTCGGCAGGGTCGGCGATCCGCTTGAGCAGCGCGGCTGCCTTCATCACCTCGATGAACTCCGGCGGGTTGGCCCGCGCCATGTCGGTGTCGACCGAGCCGGGCGCCAGGGCATTGACGCGAATGCCTTGCGCTGCGAACGCCGCGGCCATGGAGCGGGTGAACGAGACCATCGCGGCCTTGGCCGCCGAATACATCGATGTCGCAGGCGAATAGATGAAGGCCCCGGCAGAGACGATGTTGAGGATCGAGGCGTGCCCGCTGTTGCGCAGGTGCGGCAACGCCGCCTGGATCAGGAACACCGGGCCTTGCAGATTGACGGAGAACGACTTCGACCACGCTTCCGGGGTGAACTCGCCGAGCGGCAGCGACAGGGCGTTGGCGGCGTTGTTGACCACCATGTCGATCCCCCCGAATGCCGCGGCGGTGGCCTCGACGAGTCGACCGATGGCGTCCAGGTCGCCCAGATGAGTGGGGACGCCGACGGCCCGGCCGCCGCCCAGCGCCTGCAGCTTGTCCGCCGCCGCCGCACACGCGTCGGCCTTTCGGCTGGCGACAACCACATTGGCGCCGCACTCGACCAATCCCTCGGCGATGGCCAGCCCGATGCCGCGCGTGCCGCCGGTGACGATGGCGGTGCGCCCGGTGAGGTCGAAGCGTGCGCGCAGCGAGTCAGTGGTCAAGGTCGGCAGCCCTCCTCCGCAGCGCCATTACCTTACACAATGTAAGGAAACTATTGCTGGAGCGTAATGCCATGGGCGATCAATGACTTCAGGTGCGCGATCAGTTCGGCCTCGCCGAGCGCCTTGTTCACCGAGGTGTGCAGCGTGACCGCGCCACGCACGGTGTCCATCAGCGCGCTCCCGTCGACCTCGGACCGCACCAGGCCCTCGGTTTTTCCGCGTTCGATCAGTCGGACCCACAGCGCCCGGATCGGGGCCATGTACCGCGCTTCGACCTGTTCGACCAGGTCCGGTCGGCTGTAGAGCACGGTCGCGACGCCCGGCATGCCGGCCAGATAGGCGGGATCCGATTGGACGCGGACCATGCCGGTGATCAGGCTGGTCAGCGCGTCGGCGAAGGGGAGTTCGTCGATGGCCGGAAGCTCGCCGGGGACGGAAAAAATGGCGTCCTCGACCAGCGCGAACTTGCTGCCCCAGTGTTCGTAGACGAAGGGGCGCGACACCCCGGCATGGCGGGCGACGCCGGCCAGCGTGATCTCCTCGTAGCCGCTGGCGATCAACAGTTCCCGGGTGGCGGCGATGACGGCCGCGCGACGCTGCATGTCGCGCGGACGGCCCCGGGCGGCGTCATCGGCTTTCGCGTCGGACGCGTCCGGGCGCTCTTGTGCTGCGCGGCCCGGCGTCATCGTCGAACCATACCCAGTCAGCTCTGGTCGTGGCGGCCGAGCGCTGCTAGTTTCGCGGCGGGTGCTCGGTGTGTGAAGGGACGTGCTGATGCCGTACAAAATCGATCCGGATGCGCTGCACAACATCGCCAAACAAGTCGTCGGCCTGCCGCTCGAGGATGGCGAATTGATCACGCGGGCCGTCGAATTGCTCGCCGACGAATACCCCGGCCTGGTCGATCCGACGCCGGGCCGATGGGTGGGCAGTAAGGCCGGCGGGATCCTCGGCAAGGTCCGCTTTCTCTACTTCAGCCCCCGCGAGTACATCGTGATCTTCGGTTCTCCCACTGGCACTCAAGGCTTTTCGGGCCGCTACAAGCATGTGGACATCCACAAGTTCCTGTTGGCCGGGCGCATCGACTCCTACGATCTCGAGAGCGACGATACGACAGCCATGACGCTGATGCCCGGTGAACACACCTGCCTCGAGCGGGGCCGCGCACGGGGCCTGACCATTCACCCCGGCTCATGGCACATCGAGTACGGCCGCGGGGCCGTGGCGACCACACTGCCGTTCGCGATGGTGGACACGTTGTTGGTGTCACTGGAGTTCGAATCCGTGCGCCGGTCGACGGTCGAATTCACCAAGCTGGTCGCCCGGCGATTTCGTCGTTGATCCGGGCGGGAGTGACCGTTCAGACGACGAGCGCGTGGTGGTGAGTTTGGTTGCCCCCACGCCGTTTGGCTTCATACATCGCATTGTCGGCATGGGCGACCAACTGGCGAAACGCCGGGTCGGCGTCGTCGGTGCCCATGCCGCGCAGCGTCAGAGCGGCGATTCCGACGCTTGCGGTCACGGGGGCGTTGATCGCGGCCACGGCATCGCAGAGGTGTCGCCCCCAGTCGGGCTTCTGTTCTGCCGTCACGATGTCGGCAATCAAGAATTCCTCGCCGCCGACGCGGCCGATGATCGCGGTGTCGCTGCAGGCGGCGTTCAGTGCCCCGGCCACCGCGACGAGCGCTTCATCGCCGGCGGCATGTCCATGGGTGTCGTTGAGCTTCTTGAACCGGTCCAGATCGATCATCGCCACCATCAAAAACATGTGGTGGGCACCGAGAACCATCCGCCCCACCACGGCGCGATCGCAGGCCCGCCGATTCAGCAGGCCGGTCAATGGGTCGCAGTTGGCGCGCAACAGATCCACCCAGAGTGCGCGCACGACGATCTGGATGGCCAACGGTACGACCACGTTGAGTTCCAGCACCAGAAAATAGCCGGAGAAGGCCAGGACCGCGTTCCCCGCAGCAGCCACACGCACCGCTTCCCAGGCCGCGATTGCGCAGGCCAGGGCAAAGTTGAGCGCCATGTACTTGGCGGTGTGGAAGAACGCGAGGTAGCCGCCGGGAACCGCCAGCGCCGAACATGCCATCAGCGCGACCAGCGGCACGGGTTGCCACAAGCAGCCGATCGAGATGATGACGGTGCCGGTCAAGATAAAGAAAAGGGACTGGCGCCGCGTGGGCCATCCGCGCAGCCAGAGTATCGCCATACCCAGTCCGATCACGGCGGCCAGCACGGAATACGCCAGCGCCGCGGGCCGAAACAACGGGGCCGGGCCCAACCACTCGTTCGCGGGGACCAGCACCAACGAGGCGGCAACCCCCGCCATCAGCTTGCGGGTCTTCGAACCCAGCCCGTGGGATTGCAAATAGCCTGTCAGCCAATCGAAATGGTGGTCCTGCCCCCACCACGTCGTCAGCCACGTCATCGGTCTGCCCCTCCCGCACTCATTTACCCACGAACTACGCCCGCGACTATTGAGTGAGTTGGGTCACAGTAAATATGATCACGGCCCGCAAATATCTCGAATCGCCGAGAAAGGCGGGGTCGATAGCCCGTGGCTTCCTGGCAGCAGGCAATTACCTGCGATTTCTCGTCGGCACCCCTTTTGACCTGAGTTACACTGCCCGCGTTGCTATGAAGCGCAAAGCTGATGTCGAGGGGCGCCGCCGCGTTCTGTGTGATGCCGCGATCCAAATCCTTGCCGACGAAGGGGCCAAGGGGCTCACGCACCGGAAGGTGGAGCAACGGGCAGGGCTGCCCGACGGCACGACGTCATCGTATTTCCGCACCCGTTCGGCGTTGCTCCGCGCGACGGCCGAGCGGGTGGCCGAACTGGACGCCATCGATTTCGAAGAAGTCGTGCAGCGTTGCGCCCAGGCTGAGACCAAGACGACCGACACGACTTTGTCGGTGCTCGCCGAAATGGTGATGCGCTCGGCGGCCGGACCTGCCCTGGATCGGTCGCGCGCGCGTTACGAATTGGCGCTGCACGCGCACCGAGATGAGGTGCTGCACAGCGCCCTCCAGGATGTGACGACGGGTTTCGTAGCGCTGAGCGAACGAGCCGTCACGCAACTGCAACCCGGCCCTGTCGATCGGGCTCTGGTGGAGAAACAGGCCCGCGCGATCACGACCTTCATCAACGGCGTGAGCTTCCGGCAGGTATTTGGACATCCGGGCGTGGAGAGTGCCGAGGAACTCACTCAGCTGCTGCACGCGCTGGTCGCCGGAGTTGCCGCTTCCCACCACGTGCACAACGGCCAGCTCTGACCCATCCCCCCGCAGGCTAGGTCGAGTTTTCTACAAACGTAGGATTTGTCTCCTACATTTGTAGAAATCGTGTTAGCGTCTGGGCTCATGGGTGAGGCAGGCTCGATGCGTTTCGTCCTCGTGCACGGCGGCTTTCACGCGGCATGGTGCTGGGAGCGAACCATCCCCGAACTGAACCGCCTCGGGCACGACGCGGTCGCGGTCGACATTCCCGGCCACGGCGCGCGTCTTCACGAGGAATCCACGCTTGCCAACCGGCGCGACGCCATCGTCGAGGTGCTACGGCCAGGAGACGTCCTGGTCGGGCACTCCGGAGGCGGTTTCGACATCACCTTGGCCGCCGATGCTGCCACTGACCTTGTCGCCCACACCATTTACTTGGCGGCCGCCCTGCCTCGTGAGGGCCGAACCTATCCCGAGGCAATGGCGATGCGCGATTCCGAAGACGGCTCCTTTGACGCCGATGTCGGAGAAATGTTGTCCTACTTGAATTTTGACGAGGACGGCGCCATGAGCTTCGCCACCTTCGAAGGCGCGTGGCAATACTTCTACCACGACTGCGACGAGCAAACCGCGCGCTGGGCGTTTCAGCGCTTGTGCCCGGAACGGTTCGGCGACACTACGACCACGCCGGTATCGGTGCCTCGTTTCTGGGAAGCCGATCTGCCCCGCAGTTACATCCGTTGCCTACAGGACCGTTCGAAACCACGGTGGCTATCCGACGTCGTGGCCACCCGCCTGGGTGTCGACCCGCTCACGATCGACTCCTCGCATTCACCCTTTCTGAGCCGGCCCGCCGAACTCGCCGAACTGCTCGTCCACGCGACCACCACCCGACCGGTCGCTTCACTAACCCCGCGGTAGTCGCACGGGAAAGGAGTGTCGGTGACGCTGCTGGTCTCGCTGTCGAGCGCCGAGCGCGTCGGCCGAGTTGCGGTGCGGCGGGGGTGCGCCCTCGGCTGCAGCGTGGTGTTGTCGGTAGCGGGATGCGGCTTCCAGGGCGTGAATTCGTTGCCGTTGCCCGGTGCGGTGGGGCGTGGGCCGGGGGCGAATATCTATCACGTCGAGTTGCCGAATGTTGGGACGATGGAGTCGAATTCGCCGGTGATGGTCGACGACGTCGTGGTCGGCAGTGTCGGTGAGATGCGGGTGCAGGGCTGGCATGCCGACGTCGAGATCTCGGTCAAGCGCGATGTCGTCGTGCCGGCCAATGTGGTGGCCACCGTCGGTCAGACCAGCCTGCTGGGCTCGATGCATGTGGAGCTCAATACGCCGCTGGGCCAGTCGGGCAGCGGTCGGCTGCAGCCCGGGGCCACGATTCCGTTGAGCCGGTCGACGGCGTATCCGTCGACCGAGCAGACGTTGTCGTCGTTGGGCGCGGTCGTCAACGGCGGCGGGCTGGGGCAGATCGGGGAGGTCATCCACAACTTCTCGACCGCGCTGTCGGGGCACGCGGGTGCCGCGCGGGATCTGCTCAACCGCCTGGACACGTTCGTGGGGACGCTGGATCAGCAGCGCGACAACATCGTTGAGTCCATTCAGGCGCTCAACCGGCTGTCGGGCACCTTCGCGGCCCAGCGTGATGTGTTGACCGAGGCGCTGCACAAGATTCCGCCGGCTCTTGAGGTGTTGATCAAGGAGCGCCCGCGATTGACGGAGGCCCTGGATCACCTGCGCGCGTTCAGCAATACCGCGAATCGGTTGGTCAACGACGCCCAGGAGGACCTGATTCGGAACCTCAAGAACTTGGAGCCGGCCCTCAAAGCGCTCGCCGATGTGGGACCCGAGCTCGGGATGGCGGTGGCGGCGCTGTTCTTGTTCCCCTTCAACCAGAACTTCGTCGACCGCGCCGTACGCGGCGACTACTTCAACATCACTGCCGATCTGGACCTGACGATTCCACGACTCAAGCGCGGACTGATGTTGGGGACCCACTGGGGGCAGCCGGACATGCCCATACCGCCGGCGCCCGGGACCCCGTCTCGCATGAATTACACCCTCGATCCGCTGCATGACCCCCTGCGGCCACCGTGGGTCGACCCCAATGCGCTGCCGCTGCCCGCGCCGCCACCGGGATTCGGCCCGCTGCCCGGACCCCCGCCGGCCACGGCTCCAGCGGATGGTGGCGGATAGACGAAATAGAGCTTCACCTGCGGTTTCCCGCGGGACGCTGTGGCGGTGGCGGAGGGATTTGAACCCTCGGACGGTGTTAGCCGTCACACGCTTTCGAGGCGTGCTCCTTAGGCCGCTCGGACACGCCACCGCCGAGCAGCTTACCCAACCAGCGCCCGCTCACCCCAATCGCTGACGGGCGAAGAACTCCTCCAGCGGCGCGGCGCACTCGGTGGCGAGCACACCGCCGCGCACCTCGGGGCGGTGATTGAGCCGGCGGTCGCGGACCACATCCCACAGCGATCCGACCGCCCCGGTCTTTGGTTCCCACGCGCCGAACACCAGCCGCGCGACGCGCGCCAGCACCAGAGCACCCGCACACATCGTGCAGGGTTCGACGGTGACCGCCAGCGTGGCGCCCTCCAGGCGCCACCCGTCACCCAGCACGTTCGCCGCCGCGCGGATCGCCAAGACTTCCGCGTGCGCGGTCGGATCACCAAGTGCCTCACGGGCATTCACCGCGCGGGCGAGTTCGGTTCCGTCGGCCGCGACAATCACCGCACCGATCGGCACGTCGCGGGGGCCCGCCGTCGCGGCGGCCGCCAGCGCGGCCCGGATCAGCTCCTCGTCCGAAATCACCGACCGAGACGGTCGATCACCGCCGACAGCTGGTCGGCAAAGCCCATCTCGCGTGCGATGCGGCCCAACTGCTCGTCGGCGTACAGGTCGGACTCGTCGAGGATGACGCCGAGGACCGCCTCGGGCAGGCCGATGTCGGACAGCAACCCGAGGTCGCCTTCTTCGAACGGCTCCGAGTCCTCGAGGTCCTCGGGATCGATGTCGGCGTCCAGGTTGTCCAAAACCTCGGCGGCGATGTCATAGTCCAATGCCGCCGTGGCATCCGACAGCAACAGCCGAGTTCCCGATGGTGCCGGCCGGACGATCACAAAGAACTCGTCGTCGATGTCGAGAAGCCCAAAGACCGCTCCCGCGCTGCGTAGTTCACGCAGCTCTGTCTCGGCGGCGGCCAGACTCGTCAGCGAATTGGGTGCCATCACCGAACACCGCCACTGGCCCTCTTCGCGTACGACGGCGACGCCAAAGCCGTCCGGTGTATCCACGGACGGGCCTTGCGTTGCGGCCCGCTCTCGTCCCATGGGCGCCTACGCTAGTCGCTGACCAGGCGGCTTGACCAGACAGCGCAAGCCTCCGGGGGGACCTCGGGCCTTCGTTGTCGATCCAACTGTGCCAACCTTGGTCTGTGTCGTGGACGGCGGCTAGGACCCCGGTGTGTGTTCTCGGATTGGGACTCATCGGCGGCTCGGTCATGCGCGCGGCCGCGGCGGCGGGCCGGGAGGTGTTCGGCTACAACCGCTCCGTGGAGGGCGCGCGCGGAGCGCTCGCCGACGGCTTTGCCGCGACGACTGAGCTCGCGGACACCTTGACCCGCGCCGCCGACAGCGGCGCCCTGATCGTGCTGGCCGTGCCGATGCCCGCGCTGCCGGCCATGCTCGCCCATGTGAGCGAACTCGCCCCGAAATGTCCGCTCACCGACGTCACCAGCGTCAAGACGGCAGTGCTCGACGAGGTTGTCGCGGCCGGTCTGCAGGACCGATTTGTCGGCGGACACCCGATGACGGGCACCGAGAGCTCTGGTTGGGCGGCCGGCCACGCCGGATTGTTCACCGCGGCACCGTGGGTCGTCAGCGTCGACGACCACGTGGACCCGGTGGTGTGGTGGATGGTGATGACGCTGGCGCTGGATTGCGGCGCGGTAGTGGTGCCCGCCAAATCCGACGAGCACGACGCCGCGGCGGCCGCCATCTCGCATCTGCCGCACCTGCTCGCCGAGGCGTTGGCGGTGACGGCCGCGGAGGTGCCGCTGGCCTTCGCGCTGGCCGCCGGGTCTTTCCGGGACGGCACCCGGGTGGCGGGCAGCGCCCCGGACCTGGTGCGCGCGATGTGCGAAGGCAATACCGCGCATCTGCTCACGGCGGTCGACCGGGTCATCGACCTGCTCAGCCGCGCCCGCGACTCGCTGGACTGGGACAACTCGGTGGCCGAACTCGTCGATGCCGGCCATGCCGCGCGAACGCGCTACGACCGTTTCCCGCGCTCCGACATCTTCACCATCACGATCGGCGCGCCGGACTGGCGTGAGGAGCTGGCCGCCGCCGGGCGGGCCGGCGGGGTGATCAGATCCGCTCTGCCAATCCGGGATAGTCCACGATGAACCCGTCGGTGTCGACGCTCACCGTGGTGTCGGCGACCGGCGAACGCAACTTGATCCCCTCGGGGACTCCCTGTCCGGTGTAGCTCACCGTGGCCGCCATGACGGTCATGTCCGGCACGTTGACGTAGACCACCGGCAGCGTGATGGTTTCGGCCCGCTCGTGCAGCCCCAGCCGGCGGATCGGCAGGGCGTTGAAGAACGGGCTGAAGACCACGTCGACGTCGAGCGCGCCGTTGTATCCCTCGCGACGGTCGCCCTGGTGGTCGGTGACCATCCACATGTTCTCTTCGTCGCGCGCGATGGCGAGCTGACGTTCCCGCTCGGCGAGCGTGATCGTCAGCCCGAACCTCTTGGTGGCTCCGCTCTCGTCGGTCTGTACTTCGTAGAAGGCCCCGAATGCCGGGTTGGTCGCGGTAGCCGCGGCCACAATTCGGCCGGCAGCCCTAATTCGCTTGCCGGACACTTGTACTCGCACGGATTCCATGCGAGATATATCCGGCGCGCGCCAGGTCAGCATCGCGGGCCAGACGCGCTCAGTCGGGTCAGAGGGGCTGTTCACACTCCCTACCGTAAAACGTGCCCACCGGCCGCGGCAGGCTGGTCGGCAACTGCGGTCACCGTCACATCGACGCGGCGGACAGGCCTGCGCAACCGTCCGGTGCCCGGCACCGAAATCCAGACGGCCATGGCCAGCAGGCCGTCGAGGATCAGCGCCAGCCCCGCCACCATCAGCGCGCCGACCAGGGCGAGCTGGAATTCGCGTTCCTTGATCCCGTCGATCAGGTAACGGCCCAGCCCGCCGAGGCTGGCGTAGGCGGCCACCGTCGCGGTGGCGACCACCTGCAGCGTCGCGTTGCGCAGCCCGCCGAGAATCAACGGCATCGCGTTGGGCATCTCGACGCGCATCAGCACCTGCGCCTCCGTCATGCCCATCGCCCGCGCGGCGTCGACCACCACCGGGTCGACGTTGGCGATGCCCGCGTAGGTGCCCGCCAGCAGTGCCGGCACACCGAGCAGCATCAGGGCTACCAGCGGCGGCCCGAGTCCCAATCCGAACAGCAGCACGCCCAGCAGCAGCACCCCGAGCGTCGGCAGTGCGCGCAGCCCGTTGACCGCACCCACGACCAGCAGCGTGCCGCGGCCGGTGTGACCGATGACCATGCCGATGGGAATGGCGATCAGCGCCGAGGCGCCCACCGCGACGACGGTGTACTCCACGTGCTCCAAGATCCGCGCCGCAAGGCCGACCGGGCCGGTCCAGTTGTCGACGGTCAGCAGATAGGACACCGCCTGGCCGATGAAGTTCATCGCGCGCCTCCCACCGCCGGGGCGAGTACGGATCGGCGGCGCGGGGCGGCACCCGCGTGCGACCAGGGCGTGGCGAGCCGGCCGGCCACCACGATCAACACGTCGATGACGACGGCCAGTGCGAACAGGACGATGATGCCGGCCAGAATCTGGTCGCTCTTGTCGGTCTGGTACCCCTCGGTGAACCAGGTGCCCAGCCCGCCGATCCCGATCACCGACCCCACCGACACCATTGCGATATTGGTCACGACGACCACCCGCAACCCCGCTACCATCACCGGAATCGACAGCGGCAGTTCAACTTTCAAAATTCGCTGGACGGGCGAATAGCCGACCGCGGTGGCGGCGTCACGCGCCTGAGCCGGCACCGCATCCAGCGCTTCGAGCACCGCGCGCACCATCAGCGCGGTGCTGTAGGCGGTCAATGCGACCAGGACGTTGGCCTCGTCGAGAATCCGGGTTCCGATAACCACCGGCAGGGCCACGAACAACGCCAGCGACGGGACGGTGAATACGACACTGGCAATCGCGGTGGTCAGCCGCCGCGCGATCGGTGCACGCTGCACCAGCACCCCCAGCGGGACCGCGATCGCCAGTCCGATCAGCACCGGCACCAACGACATCCGCAGGTGGATCACGGTCAGGGTCCACGCGTCGCCGAGGTGGCCGAGCAGGTAGTGCATGGTCAGCGCCGCCGCTGCGATTCGACCGCGGCCAGCACGTCGGCGGCCAGCACTCCCCCGACGACCTTGCCGTCGTCGTCGACGGCGAGCCCCACGGTCGACGGCGACGACAACGCCGCGTCGAGCGCGTGGCTGAGATTGCCGCCGGGCCGGAACAACGCGCCGACGGCGCTCATGCTGTCGGTCAGCGATGCACCACCGCGGTGCTGCTGCAGACCCTCGCCGTCGATCCAGCCCAGCGGGCGGCCGTCGTCGTCGACAACCACCGCCCACCCCGCGAGTGAACGCTCGGTGAGGCCGCTGGCCGGAAACGTGTCAACGGCGTGCAGTGGCAGGCCATTCGAGTCGATCAGCTGCAGCCAGCGGTAGCCACGGCCCAGACCGATGAACTTCGACACGAAATCGTTGGCCGGCCGCGAAAGTACTTGGGTGGGTTCGTCGTACTGCTGCAGCGCGCCGCCCCGCCCGAAGATCGCGACTCGATCGGCCAGTTTCAGCGCCTCGTCGATGTCGTGCGTGACAAACACGATGGTTTTGTGCAATTCGCTTTGCAGGCGCAGTATTTCGTTTTGCAGCTCGAGACGAACGACCGGGTCGACGGCTGAGAATGGCTCGTCCATCAACAGAATCGGCGGATCGGCGGCCAGTGCGCGCGCTACGCCGATGCGTTGTTGTTCACCGCCGGAGAGCTGCGCCGGGTAGCGGTTGGCGAGCTTGGCGTCCAGCCCCACGCGTTCGAGTACCTGGTAGGCCGCCTTGCGGGCGTCGCGACGCGACTGCCCCCGCAACACCGGCACCGTCGCGACGTTGTCGATGACCCGCTGATGCGGCATGAGCCCGGCATGCTGGATCACGTAACCGATTCCGAGCCGCAGCTTCACCGGGTCGACGCCTCGGACATCCTCCCCGTCGACGGTGATGGTGCCCGACGTCGGCTCGATCATGCGGTTGATCATCCGCAGTGCGGTGGTCTTCCCGCTTCCGGAGGAGCCCACGAAGACGGTCAGCTTCCCGTTGGGAACCACCAGGCTCAGCCGATGGACAGCGGTGGTCCCGTCGGCGAATGTCTTGCAGACATCGTCGAAGACGATCACCGCGGCACCCTCCAGTCGACCGTCATTGTGTAATCGGATGGTTGAAGCCGTTGTCCCGCACCCAGTTTCGGGCCGCTTGGTCAGGATCGATGCCGGCGTTGCCCGCCACGGCCGCGTTGAGTCCGGCCAAGCCGGCCGTGGACAGCTTCGCCGAGACCGCATCGAGGACGTTCTTGAGACGATCGGACTTCTTCTGCGAATTGACCAGCGGCACAATGTTTCCGGCCACGAAGTTGTGTTCGGGGTCCTCGAGCACCACCAAATGGTCTTGCGGAATCGCCGGCGAAGTCGTGAAGATGTTGGCCGCGTTCACCCTTCCCTCCACGAGCGCGCGTACCGCCACCGCACCGCCACCGTCGTTGATCGCGACGAAGTTGCCCGGACTGATGTTGAGGGAGTATTTCTGGCGCAGCCCGGGCAGGCCGGACGGGCGGTGCTCGAAGTCGGAGGGTGCGCCGAATCTCACTTCCGGCGAGTGAGCGGCCAGGTCGCCGATGGTCTTGAGGTTCCACGCGGCGGCGGTCCCGCCGGTGACACTGACCGTATCGGTATCGGAGGCCGGGGACGGCGTCAGAACCGACAGGTCGCCCGGCAGTTTCTGGTAGAGCTCCAATTCCACGGCGTCGAGCATGGTCGCGGTCGAGTTGGGGGCGAAGTACCGAAGCAGATTGCCGACATATTCTGGCACCAAATCGATGGAATGGTCTTTGAGCGCCGGAATATACGTTTCTCGACTACCGATGCCCATCCGCCGTCCCACGTCGAAACCGTTGGCCTGCAACGTTTGCGCATAGATCTCGGCAATGATCCGAGATTCCGGGAAGTCTGCGGACCCTACAACGATGGATTTCATGCTGCGCATCTGCGGCGCCAGCGGGTCGGAATTGCTGCAGGCCGCAGCTAAGCAGGTGACCAAAAACCACACTGCCAGCGGGATGATCACGCGGTGGCTGCGCCGCAGCATCCTCATACCGCTGACACTAACGGCAGAACCGGCCGGGCGCTGCGGCCGAAGCAGGCGGTTTTGCCAGGTTTGGTTTCATTCCGGCCAGGATGGGACAAAGATAGATCCATGAGCAGCACCAACCCCGGCTCGCCGGGTAACCCGCCGCCTAAACCCACTCCGGCGCCTTCCCCCAAGCCGGCGCCCGCACCTCCCCCAGCGCCCCCGGCCGGTGCGCACCCCAAGGAACCTGCCATCGGGTTCACCCGCGCCGGCGCGCTGTGGTCGGCCCTGATCGCGGGTTTTTTGATCCTGATTCTGTTGCTGATCTTCATCACCCAGAACACGACGTCGACGGCGTTCAAGTTCTTGGGCTGGCAATGGAGCCTGCCGCTGGGTGTGGCCATCCTGCTGGCCGCGGTCGTCGGCGGGCTGATCACCGTGGCCGTCGGCACCGCGCGAATCCTGCAGTTGCGTCGCGCGGCCAAGAAACAGCACGCGGCCGCCACCCGCGGCTAGCCAGGCAGTTTCGCCAGTTCCGCCAGCCCGCGCGAGATCAACGGCGCGACGACCTCGGGCATGTGCTCGGAGTCTTTACCGCTGGCCTGATCCGCCATGCGCCTGCGGAAGTCGATGCCGGCCGCGATGATGGCGAGCTTGAAGTACGCCAACGCCATGTAGAACTCCCAGTGCGCCAGCGGCAATCCGGAGACCAGCGAGTACCGGTCGGCCAGCTCGTCGGCCGTCGGCAGCAGCGGGGAGGTCCAGGCGGCTTGGGCATTGACGATCAGATCCAGCGCCGGGTCGCGGTATACGCACATCAGGGCCGCGTCCGACAGCGGATCTCCCAGCGTCGAAAGTTCCCAATCGACGACGGCGCGCACCCGCGTGGGGTCGTCGGCGTCGAGGATGGTGTTGTCGATCCGGTAGTCGCCGTGCACGATCGAGACGCGACCCTGGGGCGGAATCGCTTGCTGCAGACCGGAATGCAGTCGCTCGACATCGGCGTCGCGATGGTCGTCGGACAGCCGCACCAGTTCCCACTGCGAACCCCAACGGCGCACTTGGCGTTCCAGGTAGCCGCTGGGCTTGCCGAAATCGGCCAGCCCCACGGCATTCGGGTCCACGTCGTGCAAGTCGACGAGTACCCGGACCAACGAGTCGACGCAGTTGTCGATCACGGTGTGGTTGAAGGCTTCGAGTTGAGCGCGCCGGCGCACCACTTGCCCGGCGACGAACTCGACGATCTGGAACGGCGCGCCCAGCACGGAGTCGTCCTCGCACAGCGCGATCGCGCGCGCCACCGGGACTGGCGTGTCCTGCAGTGCCGCCACGACTTTGTACTCGCGGGCCATATCGTGCGCCGACGGGGTCAACCCGTGCAGCGGTGGACGCCGCACCAGCCAGTTCGTCTTGTCGTCGTAGACCCGGAACGTCAGATTGGAGCGGCCGCCGGAGATGAAGTCAGCGCGCAATTCGCCGTCGCGCTCGATGCCGAGCGAACGCAGATACCGGTCCAGCGCGGGCAGGTCCAGCCCGTCGAGTCGATCAGCCGAAGTCACCGCACTTGTTTACCATCGCTGATTGCGCGGCAACAGGTCCCACACGTGTTCGACCCCGTTGACTCCCGCCACGGTCGCCTGACCGGTCCGCGAATACAGCACGCGAGTCACCGATGCGTAGTCGACGGGAAATGACAACAGCCGCGCCGTGCCAAGGATTTCGTGCAGCAACAGGTTGATCACGCCACCGTGGCTGAACACCGCGACGGTGTCCTCGGGGTCCGCCGAGGCGACGAGATCGTCGATCGCCGCCCGGATTCGCGCCCGAAACGCACTTTCGTCGACGGCACTGGGAAGCTGGCCCTGGGCCATTCGCTCCCACTCTTTGGGGTTTTCCTGACGGATCTGCTCGACGGGGATGTAGACCGGAAGGTCGCGATCGTATTCGGCCCAACGTTCGTCGACCTCGACGGCGAGGTCCCGGGCCGCCGCGACCGGTTCGGCGGTCTGGATTGCGCGCCGCTGCGGGCTGCTGATGACGCGCGAGATCGGGAACCTGGCTAGCGCCTCGGGCAGACGCGCGATCTGGGCCACCCCCTCGTCCGACAGGTCCGGGTCGGAACCCTGGCCGTGTTCGCTGCGCAGCGGCAGCGCGTGCCGGACCAGAAGCACTTGCATGGTTCTCCCTGTCGTCGGAAGTGGGGCCGGTTCGCAGTTTCTCATCGCGCGATGCCGCCGCGTGCGGCCGGCCCATCCCGGAGGGACAAGTCGAGTAGCCAACTACTCGTGCCCACCCATGGGTCAGCTGCCTACGTTCATTTCGACAATCGCAGCACTCGGCGGGAAGGCATATCTCATGAATATCAACGCGCTATTGCGAAAAGTAGCAGCGACCGCCGCGGTCTCCGCAGTGTTGACCGGCGGTGCGGTATTTACCTGCGGCAGCGCATCGGCGAGCGGCTGGGATGCACTGGACGTTGTCATCAACGAATTCCGTCCGCTGGCCGGTCAAATTTTGTCGGAAGGCAGCCATATCCCGGTCAGCCCGACCGAGGCAGAATCACTCGTCACACGGACCCGAGGCATTCTTTCCTCCACGGTCCGCAGTGACGACGACAACGACAGGTGGACGCGCTACTGGCGGAGCGGTTGCAAGGTAAATAAGCAGGTCCACCGAGGATTTAAGGTCGAGCAAGTTTTACAGGAGTATCAACTCTTCGGGTATGACCGTGAACGGGTCTTCGATATGCATCAGAGCCTCGAGCAGATTTGGTACGGCGGCAAAAAGGGTTCATCCGTTGCGAATTCTATTTGCAAGAAGGTGTTCGGATACTAGTTAAGCCCGCAGAGAATGCGCGGATGACCGACAACCAGGGGTAGAAGTGCGGTATTTTTTGCAGCAACGGCAGTCGTCAGGAGCGTATCGCAGCGGCGCGAACGGCATACGGTACCTCGAGACACCCTCGTATACGGAGTTCGAGGTACCTCTAGCCGACGGGTCGTTCGGAATTGTTTATCTCATGCCGCGCGACGCCAAGTCATTTATTGCGTGCGCATGCATGCTCGATACGTTCGCGTACATCGTCGATGCGTACGTTGCCGCGCATCCCGACAGCCAACCCGCGATCCTGCAGACCTTTCAGGAGACATGGCCTTCGGTGATGGAACTGCTGTCCAACGGTGAGAATGGTTTCTACTCGCCGGCGGCTCTCTGCGTGTTGGAAGATCCCGACGACGTCGTCAATCGCTGGTTCGTGGCGACGATAATCGGCAATGTCGGACACCTACCGGCAACCAAGGTCCTCGGTAACGAACGTGTTGTGGAGGCCATGGCACGCGTGGTCCGTCTGACCGAATCGGCGATCAACCAATTCCATGGCGCTCAAATCGACGCCGAGCTACTATCGCGCAGGATTGCACAAGCCCGCATGCTCGCGAATGTGAGGCGCGCCGCAAAATTCGTCGACAGTAAATTCGACTCGATCATCCAACTGGCTGACTCGGTTGTGAAAAGCCAGTAATCGGGTGCTGGCTCCGCTGCCCCGGGCGCGGCCCCCGCCTAGTCTGCAAGGGAGGCCCACTCAAGGAGGACAGATGACCCAGCCGAGCATCGATTGGGACGCCGCCTACCGACAAGAATCACCACCGCCATGGAGCATCGGCCGGCCACAGCCCGAGCTGACGGCGCTCATCGATCGGGGCAAGATTCGCAGCGACGTGCTGGACTCCGGCTGCGGCCACGCCGCCCTGTCGCTGGCCCTAGCCGCGCGCGGCTATACGGTCGTCGGACTGGACGCGAGCGCGACCGCGATCGACGCGGCAACCGCCTCCGCCGCCGAACAAGGATTGACAACAGCGACTTTCGCGCAAGCCGACGTCACTTCCTTCGGCGGCTACCCACCCGGTTCCGAAGGCCGCTTCTCCACCATCGTCGACAGCGGACTGTTCCACGCCTTGCTGCCCGAGGGGCGACCGGGCTATCTGCAGTCGATCTTTCGGGCGGCCGCACCCGGTGCGGCGCTCTACATCCTGGCGTTCGCGGCCGGGGCACTCGGCGAACCCGGCGACCGGCCCGGACCGCGCGGCTTCACCGAGGCCGAATTGCATGACGCGGTCGCGACGCTGTGGCAGGTCGACGATGTCCGGCCGGCAAAGGTCTACGGCAACGACGCTGCCCTCGACACCGAATTGCCGAACGCCGAACACGATGGCGACGGGCATTTCATGGTGCCGGGGTTCCTGCTCAGCGGGCACAAGCCGGACTAGCGGCAGCATTGGCCACGGCAGGCGGCCCGCCGTTCGCCCAACGTGCTCTCATGGCGGCTTTTTGGCGAATTTCTCACCCTCAGAGCACGTTCGACGCCGATGCCGGTGCACCAGCCGGACTAGCGCCACCCGCGGAGAATGCTATTCTCCACACAGAGAGTGGGGTGTGCGGACAATGACGACTGCTGGTGAAACCCAACTGGACCCGGGTGTGCTGGGTCGATGGCTGGATGACAACGACGCTCCGGGACATGGCGAAGAACCGCGCCTGGAGCAGCTCAAGGGCGGTTCGCAGAACACGCTGTATCTGATTCAACGCGGCAGCCAGCGCATGGTGCTGCGGATGCCCGGCGCCCGCGCGGATGCGGCCCGCATCGACGGCCTGCGGCGCGAGATCCGGCTGGTGCGGGCGCTTTCGGGCACCGATGTGCCGCACGCCGAGCTGATCGCCGCCGACGACACCGGCACCGTGCTCGGCATGCCGTTCTACGTCATGCGCGCGATCGACGGATGGAGCCCGATGGACGGCGGCTGGCAGCCACCGTTCGACACCGACCTCGATGCGCGGCGCGGGCTCGCGTTCGAACTCGTCGAGGGCGCCGCCAAACTGGGCCGGGTCGACTGGCGCGGCCAAGGACTCGACGGCTTCGGCCGGCCCGACGGATTCCATGACCGGCAGGTCGATCGTTGGCTGGCGTTTCTCGACGCCTACAAGGTGCGCGATCTGCCCGGCCTGAACGAGGCCGCCGATTGGCTGCGCCGCAACCGGCCCGCGCAGTACAAGCCGGGCATCATGCACGGCGACTACCAGTTCGCCAACGTGATGTTCGCGCATGGCAGCCAGGCTCGACTCGCCGCGATCGTGGACTGGGAGATGACGACGGTCGGCGATCCGCTGCTGGACCTCGCCTGGTGCCTGCTCGGCTATGACGGCGAAAACCCCAAGGGCGACGGCTTTTACCTCGACATGAGCGGGATGCCGACACGCGGCGAATTGCTGGCGCACTACGAGAAAGTCAGCGGGCTCTCCACCGAGAACATCGACTACTACCTGGTGCTGGCCAACTGGAAACTCGGCATCGTGCTGGAAAAGACCTACGCCGCCGGCGTGCGCACCGGAAAGGTGGACCCCAAGATCACCGACGCGTTCGGGCCGATGATCCTTGCGCTCATCGCGACAGCGGCCGAATTGGCTCGGAGCCTGCCGACGAGGTGCCGCTGAAATGGGTTACGCCGACCAGCTTTTCGACCTCACCGATCGCGTGGTGCTGATCACCGGAGGCAGCCGCGGCCTGGGTCGGGAAATGGCGTTCGCCGCCGCCCACTGCGGCGCCGACGTGGTGATCGCCAGCCGCAACTTCGACAACTGCGTCGCCGTCGCCAAGGAAATCGAGGCCGAGACCGGACGCTCCGCCATGCCCTACGGCGTGCACGTCGGACGCTGGGACCAACTCGACGGCCTGGTCGACGCCAGCTACGAGCGGTTCGGCAAGGTCGACACCCTGATCAACAACGCGGGCATGTCGCCGCTGTACGACAAGCTGAGCAACGTGACCGAGAAATTGTTCGACGCCGTGGTGAACCTGAACCTCAAAGGACCGTTTCGGTTATCGGCGTTGGTGGGTGAACGGATGGTGGCCGCGGGCAGCGGCTCGATCATCAACGTGAGCTCCACCGGATCGCTGCGGCCCAACGGCGGCATCATCCCCTACTCGGCCGCCAAGGCCGGGCTCAACGCGATGACCGAAGGGCTGGCGCAGGCGTTCGGGCCGGCGGTGCGGGTCAACACCCTGATGGCCGGGCCCTACCTGACCGACGTCAGCAAGTCCTGGGATCTGTCCGGCGGCAACAACTTCAGCCACCTCCATCTGAAACGCGCCGGCGATCCGCGCGAAGTCGTCGGTGCCGCACTGTTTTTGGCGTCCGACGCGTCCAGCTTCACGACCGGTTCGATTCTGCGGACCGACGGCGGAATTCCCTAAAGGTAGGAGTATTCGGATGTCATGGGACTTCTCTACCGAGCCCGAGTTCGAGAAGAAGCTCGCCTGGGTTCGCGAGTTCGTGCGCGAAGAGGTGGAGCCGCTCGAGGTGCTGTTCCCGGGCTGCGAGTTCCTGCCGCTCAATGACGAGCGCCGGCGCATCGTCGATCCGCTCAAGCAGCAGGTCCGCGACAATGGCTTGTGGGCACCGCATCTCGGTCCGGAACTGGGTGGGCAGGGTTTCGGCGCGGTCAAGCTGACGTTGATCAACGAGATACTCGGCCGCAGCCCCTGGGCGCCGATCGTCTTCGGCACCCAAGCGCCCGACACCGGCAACGCGGAGATCATCGCGCGCTTCGGAACCCAGGACCAGAAGGATCGCTACCTGTCCGGATTGCTGTCGGGGGAGATCTTCTCCTGCTTCTCGATGACCGAACCACAAGGCGGTGCCGATCCCCGCGTGTTCACCACCCGCGCCGTGCGCGATGGCTCGGGACCAGACGCGGACTGGGTGATCACCGGGCGAAAATACTTCTCCTCCAATGCTTCTGTCGCGTCGTTCTTCATTGTCGTCGCGATCACCGATCCGGACGTGCCCGTCCACCGCGGGGCCTCGACGTTCCTGATCCCCGCCGGTACCGAAGGGCTGCACCTGGAAGCCAACCACCACCTGGTGGGAGCGGACCCGCACGAGCCGGGGCATTCGCTGGTGCACTACGACGACGTGCGGGTGGGAGCGGACGCCCTGCTCGGCGAGCCCGGTCAGGGCTTCCTGATCCTGCAGACCCGGCTTGCCGGCGGCCGGCTTCATCACGCGATGCGCTCGATCGGGATGGCGCAGCGCGCGGTCGACATGATGGCGCGGCGCGCGAAAAGCCGTTTTACCCAAGGCGGCCCGTTGGCCGACAAGCAGCTGGTCCAAGAGTTCGTCGCCGACTCCTACACCGAGTTGATCCCGTTCCGGCTGACCGTGCTGCACGCCGCGTGGCTGATCGACAACGGCGACGAGCATGCCGCGCGCGCCGAGATCGGCGCGTGCAAGATCTTGGCCTCGCAGGTCCTGAAATCGATTGCGCTGCGGGCGATCCAGGTGCACGGCGCGCTGGGACTCACCGATCAGCTGCCGTTGGTCAACGTGCTGTTGGGCGGCATCGCGCTCGGGCTCGCCGACGGGCCGACCGAGGCGCACAAGGTCAACCTGGCCCGGATGCTGCTCAAGGGCTACGAGGCCGAAGAGGGCGAATGGCCCAGCGAGATGCTGGATGTCCGTCGCGACGCCGCCCGGGAGAAATACGGCGCCCTGGTCGGTAGCGTTCCCGCACATCCACATTCGCCATGATCAACAGAGTCGCCGCGGCCGTCGAACGCGCCCTCGACGACCGCCAGCGCGGGGCGACCGCGGAGGTCGAACGCATCCTGGCGGCCGCGGTCCGCGTGATGGAGCGCGTCGCGCCCGAGGAGCCTCGGGTCAGCGACATCGTCACCGAGGCCGGCTCGTCGAACAAGGCGTTCTACCGGTATTTCGCCGGCAAGGACGATCTCATCCTGGCAGTCATGGAGCGTGGCGTCGCGATCGTCGTGTCCTACCTCGAACACCAGATGGCCAAGGAGGCCAAACCGCGGGACAAGATCGCCCGTTGGATCGAGGGCACCCTGGCCCAAGTCGCCGAACCCGACCTGATCAGGAAAAGCCGTGCGGCGGCCGGTCAGCTGGCAACCGCGACGAACTGGCGAACGCTCGATCACGAAATGATGCACCCACTGCGCGATCTGCTGATCGAACCGGTTGCCGCACTGGGAAGTACCGATGTCGAGCGCGACGTCGAGGCCGTGTTCTGCTGTGTCGCGGCGACGATGCGGAGATACATGGGCTCTGCCGTTCGGCCCGAGCCCGACGACATCGCACACGTGGTGAGGTTCTGCCTCAACGGATTAGGAGTCAATTGATGCGTGCGGTTGTCTGTCGCTCCTACGGCCCTCCGGAGAGCCTGGTGCTCGACGATGTTCCCGAGCCAGTCCCGGCGCCAGGCCAGATGTTGGTGCGGGTGCACGCCGCGGCGGTCAACTTCCCCGACGTGCTGTTCATCGCCGGCAAGTACCAGGTCAAGATCCCCCCGCCGTTCATACCGGGCAATGAGATCGCCGGGGAGGTGATCTCCGCCGGCGCGGGCGCGCCGTTCCGCCCGGGACAGCGGGTAGCCGGAACCACTTTCGGAGCGTTCGCCGAGCAAGCACTGCTCGACACGACGCAGGCGTCGCTGGTGCCCGACGACGCCGACTACGCATCGGCCGCGGCTTTCGGCGTCACCTACCGCACCGCATATCACGCACTGCGTACGACTGGCGGTGTGACAAAAGGGGATTGGGTCGTCGTGCTGGGCGCCGCCGGCGGAGTCGGTCTGGCCGCCGTCGACCTGGGCGTCGCGATGGGCGCCCGGGTGCTGGCCGCGGCGTCCAGCCCGGACAAACTCGAACTGTGCCGGCAACGGGGCGCCGAGGCCGTCGTGGACTACGACCGCGAGGACCTCAAACTCCGGATCCGCGAACTCACCGGCGACGCCGCGCGAGTGGTCCTGGACCCGGTCGGCGGATCGTATTCGGAGCCGGCGCTGCGCGGTCTGGCCCGCGGCGGCACTTTTGTCACGCTGGGCTACGCGGCGGGCAGCATCCCGGCGATCCCGCTCAACCTCGTGATGCTCAAAGATATCCGCGTCCGCGGCATGGAGATCCGCACCTTCATGGCCGACTACCCCGATGAGTTCGTCCGCGACATCGAAGAACTGACCCAGATGTTCACCGCGGGCACCGTTCGCCCCTACATCGGCGCGCGGTTTCCGTTGGCCGAGGCCCCGGCCGCATTGCGATACGTCGCCGATCGCAAAGTCCTGGGCAAGGTCGTGATCGACATCGCATGACCTACGGCGTGACGATGTTGAACTTCGGGTTCGGCTCTTCGAGCACGTCGAGAAACAGCTGCAGCGCGTTCTGATCGCCGGAGATGTCCAGACCCGGCGACGTGAAGTCGCCCATGGCCGTCTTCAGCAAGCGAAACTTGGTGTCCAGCTTGACCGTAACGGTCGCCGTTGCGGGGTCGGCCGCGACGTTGCGATAGACGAGCACCCCGTTGCGCAGGGCGAGCCGGTAGTTGGTGGCCAGATCGGCGAAGGTGATGTCGATGGAGATATCGAGGTCCCAACTGCGGGGCCCGTTGACGCGGATGGCGAGACCGTCGAAGATTTGCTCAGGCGTCAGCTGGGACAGCATCGTCGACGACGTGATCTGGCCCGCCGACCCGAAGTTGCCCTCGCGCAATTCGGTTGCCCCGCTCATGAAGAAGTTGCGCCACGTCGCATTCTCGGCGCCGTAGCCGAGTTGCTCCAAGGTATCCGCGTACAGCGCACGCGCCGCGGCATGCTCACTGTCGGTGAAGACGGCATGATCCAGCAGCGTTGCCGCCCAACGGAAATCGCCGGCGTCGAATGCCGCCTGGGCTAGCTCGACCACGCGGTCGATTCCACCCATCGCGTCGACATAGCGAGGCGCGAGGGCCTCGGGGGGATGCGGCCAGAGCCGGCCCGGGTTGCCGTCGAACCAGCCCATGTAGCGCTGGTAGACGGCCTTGACGTTATGGCTCACCGACCCGTAATAGCCCCGGGTATGCCATGCCCGATCCAAAGCCGGTGGCATCTGGAACATTTCGGCAATTTCGACGCCGGTGTAGCCCTGGTTGAGCAGGCGCAACGTCTGGTCGTGCAGATAGGCGTAGAGGTCGCGCTGCAGCGACAGGAAATTGACGATGTTTTCCTGTCCCCAGGTCGGCCAATGGTGCGAGGCGAACACGACATCGGCGCGACCGGCGAACGCGTCGATGGCCTCGGTGAGATAGCCCGCCCAGGCGTGCGGGTCGCGGACCAGTGCCCCGCGCAAGGTGAGCAGGTTGTGCAGGTTGTGGGTGGCGTTTTCGGCCATGCACAGCGCGCGAAAACGTGGGAAGTAGAAATGCATTTCAGCAGGAGCCTCGGTGCCGGGCGCCATCTGGAATTCGATCTCGACGCCGTCGATGGTGTGCGTCTCGCCGGTCTCCCGGATGTCGACGGTGGGCACGATGATTGCCACCTCGCCCGTCGACGGAAGCTGGCCGAGCCCGCAGCCCACCTGCTCCTGGGGTCCGCGCGCCAACAGGCTGCCGTACATGTAGGTCGCGCGACGCAGCATGGCGGGCCCGGCATAGACGTTCTCCTGCACGGCGTGCGCGGTGAATCCTTCCGGCGCCAGCACGGCGACCGCGCCGGCATCCACGTCCGCCTGCGAAGTCACCCCCAGCACCCCGCCGAAATGGTCGACGTGGCTGTGGGTGTAGATCACCGCGACCACCGGGCGATCGGCGCCGCGGTGGGTGCGGTACAGATCCAGGGCCGCGGCGGCCACCTCGGTGGACACCAGCGGATCGATGACGATGATCCCGGTGTCACCCTCGACGAAAGTGACGTTGGAGATGTCGAACCCGCGAACCTGATAGATGCCCGGGACCACCTCGTACAGGCCTTGTTTGGCGTTGAGGATCGATTGCCGCCACAGGCTGGGATGCACTGAGGTTGGCGCGTCGCCGGCGAGGAAGGCGTAGACATCGTTGTCCCACACCACTCGTCCGTCAGCGGCCTTGATGACGCAGGGAGACAGGGACGCGATGAATCCACGATCGGCGTTGTCGAAATCCGTTGTGTCATCCCAGGGCAGGGCATGTGCGCGGTGCGCAGACTCGATGGCTGCGGTGGGGGGCTTGTGGTCCACCGGCACTACATTGCCATTAACCGGCCCGTGCCCGAAAGGATGTGTTGAGAGCCGACGGGTTAACCGAGACGAAACAATTTCGCGGAACCTCTTTTATGCGGCCCGGCAAACGCGGCATACTGCGTTGACGGCCCTCATCGTTGAGGACCGCAACGATCGGGCAAAGGAGAACAGGTGAAGCGTGAACTGACGGTCGCGGTAGCCGGAGCTGCAATTCTGGTCGCCGGAATTTCCGGCTGTTCGAGCGACAAGAAGAGTTCGAGTGGGTCCTCGTCGGGCGCAAGCACTTCGGCCAGCTCCAGCGGAGGTGGCGGTACGAAGGTGATTGTCGACGGTAAGGACCAGAACGTGAGCGGCTCGGTCGTGTGCACAACGGCAGCCGGCAGCATCAACATCGCAATCGGCGGGGCCGCGACCGGCATCGCTGCGGTGCTGACCGACGCCAACCCGCCCCAGGTGACATCCGTTGGGCTGGGCAATGTCAACGGCGTGACGCTCGCGTACGCCGCGGCTGGTGGTGGCGGCAACGCCTCGGCCACCAAGAACGGCAACAGCTACAAGATCACCGGTACCGCCACGGGCGTCGACATGGCCAACCCCACGCAGCCGGTGAACAAGCCCTTCGAAATCGACGTAACCTGCACTAGCTAAGCGAGGCCGCGGTCGGTTGCCACCCTTCTAAATGACACTGAGTGGCAACCGCACCGTGAACTCGGTATGACCGGGTGAGCTGTCGACGGCGATCGTCCCGTTGTGCGCCTTGACGACAGCGGAGACGATCGCCAGCCCCAGCCCGGTACTGCCACCCTTGCGCGAGCGGGAGGTATCGCCGCGGGCGAACCGCTCGAATATCTCCGACTGCAGACCCGCCGGAATGCCGGGGCCGTTGTCGATCACCTGCAGCACGCTGTGCGTCGCCTCGGTGCTCAACCGCGTCGTGACGACGGTTCCCGAGCCGGTGTGGATCCGCGCGTTGGCAAGCAGATTGGTCAACACCTGATGCAGCCGGGCCGCGTCGCCGACGACGACCACCGGTTCCTCGGGCAGGTCGAGCTCCCACTGATGATCCGGTCCCGCGACGTGCGCGTCACTGACCGCGTCGACCGCCACTCGCGACAGGTCGACGGGTTCGCGCTCCAATGGCCGGCCGGAGTCCAGCCGGGCCAACAGCAGTAAATCCTCGACGAGCCGCGTTATCCGCTCGGTCTCCGACGCGACACGGCTCATCGCATGCGCCACCGCCTCCCGGTCGTCGCCCATCCGTTGCGTGAGTTCGGTGTAGCCGCGGATTGCGGCCAGCGGCGTGCGCAACTCGTGACTCGCGTCGGCGACGAACTGCCGGACCCTTGTCTCGCTGGCCTGCCGCGCCGAGAGCGCGGCCGCGATGTGGTCGAGCATTCGGTTCAGCGCCGACCCGAGTTGGCCCACCTCGGTAGAGGGGTTGGCGTCGGATTCGGGAACGCGCACCGGCAGTTCGACCTCGCCGCGGTCCAACGGCAGATTCGAAACCCGGCGCGCGGTTTGGGCGACGCGGCGCAGCGGCGCGAGTGCTCGCCTGATGATCACCATCCCCGCGATCGTCGCTGCGGCCAATGCGATTACGGTGACGACGCCGAAAATGACCAGCATCTGGATCAGGGTCGCGTCGACCTGGTCCATGGACAGCCCGGTGACGATCACGTCGCCGCCGCGCCGGCTCGGAGCCGCGACGACGCGGTACCGCCCGAGGCCGTCGAGATCCACGGTCACCGGCTTGCGGCTGCCGGCAATGGCCGCCAGCTGATCCTGGGCCTTGTCGGTCAGCGCCGCCCGGGAACCGATGCTGGTCAGATAGCCCGCGTCGACCGTCTTACCGTCGCTGACGACCGCGGCGACCATGCCCGCCGGCTGCCCGGGAGCGTCGAGGAACCGTGGGCCGGGGCCCGGCCGCGGGTTGAAGCCGTGGTCGTGACGCCATCCCGGTCGGTTCGGTTCGGGGTACATCAGCGCCGAGCGGTGCGACGTCCCGCCCAACTGTCCGTCCAGCTGACGTATCAAGTGATGGTTCAGCGAAAGTTCGGTTGCCGTGGTGATTCCGACGCAGACCAGGGCGAGAACGATGACCTGCCCAACCAGGAGCCGTAGCCGCAGCGACCAGACTCGCCGTGCCCTAGATGGCGGGCTTGAGGACATAACCCGCCCCGCGCAGCGTGTGGATCATCGGGTCGCGGCCGTTGTCGATCTTCTTGCGCAAGTAGGAGATATACAGCTCGACGATGTTGGACCGACCACCGAAGTCGTAACTCCACACCCGGTCCAGAATCTGCGCCTTGCTCAGCACCCGCTTGGAATTGCGCATCATGAACCGCAGCAGCTCAAACTCGGTGGAAGTCAACGAAACCGGCTCACCGGCGCGGGTAACCTCGTGGCTGTCCTCGTCCAACACCAAGTCACCGACGACAAGCTGTGCGCCGCTGTCCACCGTGGTGACGCCGGTGCGCCGCAACAACGCGCGCAACCGCAGCACGACCTCTTCGATGCTGAACGGCTTGGTGACATAGTCGTCGCCACCAGCGGTCAACCCCGCGATGCGATCTTCGACCGCATCCTTGGCCGTCAACAACAGCACCGGCAGCTGCGGATTCTCTTCGCGCAGTTTGTGTAACACATCGAGCCCGCTCATATCGGGCAGCATCACGTCGAGTACGACGACGTCGGGGCGCTGGGCACGGGCCGAGGCGATGGCCGACGATCCGTCCCCGGCTGTCGCGATGTTCCAGCCCTCGTACCGCAGCGCCATCGACACCATTTCGGCCAACACGGATTCGTCATCGACGACCAGCACGTTGATCGGATTGCCGTCCGCGCGGCACATGACAACGCGCTCCACGGAGGTTCGAGGCTGCGTCACAGGTTCCAGTATCCGCGTCCGACTGGGCCGACGCTATGACATTCCTTTGTGTGTCCTGTGAAACAGCAGGTGGTGCCTAGTACCAGTACCGCCTGCCGGCGACCGGGCGGCCGATCGAGCCGAGGATCCACATCACCGCGCCGATGACGATCAGGACAATGCCGATCGTCCACAGCAAAGGAATGGCGAACAGATATCCGAGAATGAGTAGGACTACGCCCAAGACGATCATGACGACTTCCTTTACGTGAGCGACTCTAGATTGCTGTGCATTGAACTGGGTTGCGGCACATGGCAATCCTTGACTTTGGGGTTGACGCCCCCGTAGTTCAACGGCCCCGCGACCACTGTCAGCGCGATGTTTCCCGCTGTGACACAATTTGTTTGCCCAGTTTCGAAGTATCCACGTTTCCATGCCGCGAGGACTCCGACGAGCAGCCACACCAGGACGATCGCGCCGATTATTCCGCGACCACGCATCGTGACCTCCGTTGTGTTCGAGAACGATATTCCCGTCGCCTAGCGATACCCGTTGGACGTATGTCTAAACCTCGCCGTGGCTAACTTCTGGGCCGTCTACGAGTGGGCCGCCAGCCAATCCGCGGCCCGCCTCTTGGAGGCCCGGGACAGCCACGCGTCCTGGATCAGCTCGGCAAGTTCGGTCGTCGTGATTTCCGCCAGCCGGCTGCCACGCACCAGCACCGAGGGATGGCCGTCGAAGTGGGCGGTGGTGAAGAACGGCGAGCCGGGGTCCTGAACCAACGCCAGCTTGTCGCTTTCCGAGTCCACCCACAGCATGATCACGTCGGCGTAGCGTTCGCCGGTGTCCGGATCGGTCGCGTCGGGCTGCGGCGTACGAAAGAACACGAACGACTTGCCGCCCACCTGATAGATCGCGTTGCCCTTGGGCCCGTCCAGCCGTTTCACGTGCGGCATCGACGCGGCGATCCGATGCACATCGCTTACCCGAGCGGATCGATCGGCCATGGCGGCGACCTTAGCGCTCAAGCATTTTCGCCAACAGCTCGGTGAGTCGCTTCTGGTCGGCGGCGCCAAGCCGGCCGATGATGGGCTCCATCAGCTCACCGATCTGCGCGATGATCCGTACCTCGAGTCGGCGCGCCTGGGCGGTGAGACTGACCCGCACCGAACGGCCGTCGACGGCGTCGGTGGTCTTGCGCACCAGTCCGCGCTGGACCGCGCGGTCGATGAGCCCGCTGACGGTCGAGCGTTCCAGCCCGAGATGCGTCGCAAGTTCGGCCATCGTGGGTTCGCGATCACGCAGGATGCCGAGGACCCGCAGCTGGGTCAGGGATAGATCATGCTCGGCGGCAACACGATTCAGCACCGCGATCACCCCGAACGACACCTGCACAAGATTGTCCCTGAGATCGTCGTCCGACTCCACGCCGTTGACTATACCTTGAAATAGTTCGTAATGCCATTTAATCTAGTTCGTGTTACCAACTAAACTGCCGGCACCTCCGAGGAGCACCACCATGCACGCAGCCGTCGTCACCACATTCGCTCACCCGCCCGAATACCGCGAGTTCCCCACTCCCACTGCGCAAACCACCGACGAGATGGTGGTCGACGTGATCGCCGCAGGCCTACATCCGCGGGTGCGGTCCCAGGCCGACGGCTCGCACTACACCAGCACCGGCGCGTTACCCCTGGTCCCCGGCATCGACGGGGTGGGGCGCGCGCCCGACGGCACGATCCGCTACTTCGTGCTGCCCGACACCACGATGGGCGCGATGGCCGAACGGACCGTCATCGACCTGCGGCGCAGCATCGTGCTTCCGGATGGCGCCGATCCCATCCTGGTGGCTGCGGCGATGAACCCCGTCATGTCCGCCTGGCTGGCCCTGCGCCGGCGCATCGACTTCCAGCCCGGTCAATCCGTGTTGATCCTCGGCGCCACCGGAAGCTCGGGCCGGATGGCGGTGCAGGTCGCCAAACAATTCGGCGCCGTTCATATTATCGCGGCCGGGCGTGACGCGCAGCGGCTCGCGACCCTGCCGAAGCTGGGTGCCGACACTGTCGTCCGAATCGACAATGCCTCGGCGATAAACGATCTCGCGCAGGCGGCGCGCGACGTCGATGTCGTACTCGACTATCTGTGGGGTCCGGTCACCGCCGAGGTGATGGCCGGTATCGCCACCCACCGATCCGATCGCGGAAAGCCGCTCACCTGGATCGAGATCGGCTCGGTCGCCGGCGGCTCGGCCGAAATCTTGTCCGCGGCACTGCGTGCCGTGCGCCTGCAGATCGTGGGCAGCGGACAGGGCTCGGTCCCGACCCGCGACATTCTGGCCGAGCTGCCCGCCATCGCAACCGAAATCAGCAGCGGCGGTTTCGGACTCGACGCCCGCACCGTGCCGCTCGCCGACGTCGAAGCGGCATGGGCCGATCCCGACGCCGATCAGCGAATCGTCATCACGCCCTAGCGGCGGCGCTGCGCGGACACATACAGGGTGGGCGGCATGGCGTCGTCGGCGCCGTCCGGCAGGGCGCGGTCATAACGCGCCATCAACTCCGGGAAGCTTGCCGCCTGCACCTCCCAGCCATGCTCACGCAGCCATTCGTCGACCGGGGTGCGCTCCTCGGCGTACCAAAGGTCGTCCACGTCGGTGATCTCGGCGTCGACCACCTCGGCGATCGCGGCACGCATGCGCTGCATGTCTTCTCGCTGGCGCCGGACCCGCTCGGGGTCGGTAAAGCCTTTGTCCGGCACGTTGGACGCCAGCCAGCTGCCCGGCGCGCTGAGCGAATGTATGCGCTCGAACAACAGGTCTTGTGCCTGCGATGGCAGGTAGCGCACGAGCCCTTCGGCCGACCAAACGCTGGGTTTCGATGGGTCAAACCCGGCTTCCCGCAACGCCTTTGGCCAGTCCTGACGCAGATCGATCGGTATGGTCACCAGCATTGCGGTGGGGTCCGCGCCGTGTTGTTTCAACGTGGCCGTCTTGAAGTCGAGCACCTTGGGCTGGTCGAGTTCGTACACCACGGTGCCGGCCGGCCACGGCAGCCGCCACGAACGGGCGTCAAGCCCCGACGCCAGGATCACCACCTGGCGGACACCGGCGTCGGCCGCACCGAGAAAGAACTCGTCGAAGAACGCCGTCCGGGTGGCCATGAAGTCGACCATCAACTGTGTCCGCATGCGCACCTCGGGCTCGATCTCGACCGCCTTGGCCAACAACTCGGGATCGGCGTAGACGCTCCACATCCCCTCCCCCACGGCATTGACGAAGACGCGTGCGAACGGGTCATTGATGAGCGGATTCTCGCTCTCGGTCTCGGCGGCGCGGGCCGCCGCAACGCCGAGCGCGGTGGATCCCACGCTCTGCGTGATGTCCCAGGAATCGTTGTCGGTGCGCGGCATCGCCAGTCCTCTCCCACCCTGATAGTCGATTGCGTTCACTATTCTTCCAGCCACCGAGGGGTCTTGGCACTCGCTGAGGGTCACTTACGCTGTCTTCACAGAGGGCCCACAGGTAAGGAGTGCCGCGATGACCCGGACACCAGAGGAAGTCTTCGCTCACCACGGGCAGGCGCTTGTCGCGGGCGATCTCGACGAGATCGTCGCCGATTACACCGACGATTCGGTGCTGATCAGCCCCGACGGCGTCGCACGCGGCAAGGACGGCATCCGCGGCGTCTTCGTCACCTTGCTTCGTGACCTGCCGAATGCGGCATGGGAGCTCAAGACCCAGCTCTTCGACGGCGACGTGTTGTTCCTCGAATGGGCCGCCGAGTCGGCGACCAACCGGGTCGACGACGGCGTCGACACCTTCGTCTTCCGCGACGGCATGATCCGCGCGCAGACCGTCCGGTACACACCGAAACGTCGCGAGTAGGTTCACACCCCGTGGAGCACGTGGACTTGGACGCCGTCGCGGAATGGATGTCTCGGCAGGGGTTGGGCGACGGTCCGCTGCAGGACGTGTCGGCCGTCACGGGCGGCACGCAGAACGTGATGCTGCGGTTCACCCGCGCCGGAAGGCCCTATGTGCTGCGGCGCGGGCCGCGACACCTGCGTCCGCGCAGCAACAACGTGATCCTGCGAGAGACCAAAGTCCTTGCGGCGCTTGCCGGTTCCGACGTCCCACACCCGCACCTGATCGCGGCCTGCGACGATCCCACCGTGCTTGGCGATGCCGTCTTCTACCTGATGGACCCGGTCGACGGCTTCAACGCCGGCGAGGGGCTGCTACCGCTGCACGCCGACGATGCCAAGGTGCGCCACGGCATGGGCCTGTCGATGGCCGACTCGCTGGCCAAGCTGGGTGCCATCGACCACGTCGCGGTGGGTCTCGCCGATTTCGGTAAGCCGGAGGGCTTCCTGGAACGCCAGGTGCCGCGCTGGCTTGGGGAGCTGGACTCCTACCGCCAGTACGACGGCTATCCCGGGCCGCAGATCCCCGGCATCGAGGAAGTCTCGGCCTGGCTGGAACGCCACCGGCCGACGAGCTGGAAACCCGGGATCATGCACGGCGACTACCACTCGGCCAACGTGATGTTCTCCCGCACCGGGCCGGATGTCGTCGCGATCGTCGACTGGGAGATGTGCACGATCGGTGACCCGCTGCTGGATCTGGGCTGGCTGCTGACCACCTGGCGCCAGCCGGACGGTTCCAGTGTGTTCAGCCACGCGCTGAGCAGTCAGGACGGGTTGGCCAGCACCGACGAGCTGTTCGAGCGTTACGCCGCCAACACCACCCGCGACTTGTCGCACATCACCTGGTACACCGTGCTGGCCTGCTTCAAGCTGGGCATCGTCATCGAGGGCACGCTGGCCCGCGCCTGCGCCGGTAAGGCGGAGAGAGAAGTCGGCGATGTACTGCACGCGGCCACGGTGCACCTGTTCGAGCGCGCGCTGACCCAGATCGACAACGGCTAGCATCGTTGGACGTGCCTCCTTACCCAGAGGAACCCGACTACTACTCCGAACCGACGATGGCGGCGCGCTACGGCGGCGGTTATGACCCCGCGCCCGAGCCGGAACCCCCGACACCGTGGTATCGCCGCCCGCTGGCGCTGGTCGCGGCCGGCGCACTAGGGGTGATCGTGCTGGGCCTGGCGGCCTACGCGGTCGTCACATTAGTGAGCGGTTCGCCGGCCCCGAGTCCGACGACCACGACAACGCCCACACCGTCGCTCACCACCACGGCCGTCGCGCCCACTCGGCACCACCCACCAGGTGGCGGAGGCGGGCCCGCGCCGACCCAGACCGTGACGGAAACGGCGCCGCCGCCGAGCACGGACACTCCCACGACGACGGTCCCGCCGAGCACCGTCACGCTCTCGCCGAGCACGGAGACCAGCACGGTTACCCAGACGGTGACCGTGCCGACGCGGCGGCCGTTCGAGCCACGGCCGTAGTGGCTCGGTAGGGTCGAGGCCATGAATCGGTTCGAGCGCGGCCTGGCGCGGATACGGGACATGCGCTTTGACCTATACGAGCAGCCGTTGCGGCAGGTGAGCCTGGAGCTCAAGATCGTGTTCGTCGCGGTCCACCTGCCGATCGCCGGCGGCAAGACGCTCAGAATCCCGATGATCGCGACGGTTGGGCCCATGCCCGACAAGTCCACCGGCTCGGACGCCGACGACGCTGCTCGTTAACGGTCTGTGGAACAACGGATTACAGGTTCGACCGGCCGTCTCCGCCGGCACTGACCGTCAGTAAGGTCACATTCCGACGCTACGGCTCGAGGAGCTGCTGATGGGCACCGGAGACGACCTCGAATTCACGTCGGACGCGCTGGGGTTCACGCCGATGACAGCCGACGAAGAGCCGGATCACGTCATGAGGACCTGCGGAGTGTGCGGCGGATATTTCCCCACCAAGCCGGGCAGTGCCTTTGACCGCGCCGCGCTGTGCCAAGCGCACCTGCTGGTGACGCATGCGCTGGTGCGCCGCGACGGCGCCGCCTGGACGGAGTTTGACCACGACCCGTACACCCGCCGCGAGCTGGACAGCGGGCCGGGACTGACCCGGGCGTGCCGGGCGTGGTTGGACAGCAACGGCATCACCTCCGGCGAATGGAAGGTGGAGGCGCGCGGCGCTGACACCGGCGACAAGCTGGCCGAATCCGAGGTCGTCAACCTTGCCGAAAAGCCGCCGAACTGAGCATTGATCGACGGGTTACGCAGCGTCAGATGCTGCGATTACGATCTGCGCAGGGGGGCAGCCTACAGATTCGAGTCAGCCATGGAACCCACCCGACGCCTGGTCGCTGGATTCATCACGGCCGTCGCGCTGACGATCGCCGCTGCGACATTTGCCTCCGCACCGACCGCGACCGCCGATCCCATCTGTGGAGCGCCGGGAACGCCGCCGTGCGCGGGTCCTAGTCCGTTGACGCCTGAGCAACAGTGCGCGTTTATCGCGTGGAGATCGATGATGCCGTGCAACTGGCTCGGAATGCAGGTGCCCGTCGGGACGCCGGGCAGTTGGGACAACCCTCCGGCCCCGCCGCCGCAGCCTTGAGACATCACATGAGCGCGCCCGAAGGGATTCGAACCCCTAACCTTCTGATCCGTAGTCAGATGCTCTATCCGTTGAGCTACGGGCGCCGGTACTTCAGTTGTGTCCCCGGAAGGACGTCAGCGGAGGCGAGAGGATTTGAACCTCCGGTCCCCTTTAGGGGGGACAACTCATTAGCAGTGAGCCCCATTCGGCCGCTCTGGCACGCCTCCCTTGGACTTCATGAGGGTACCCGACTCGATACGGGCGTCCCTGAACCGCCGGAGGCATAGCGTACACAGCGGGGACATATGCTGTCGAAGTGACTGCCCGCCTACGGCCGGAGCTGGCCGGGCTGCCAGTTTACGTTCCGGGCAAGACGGTGCCGGGTTCGATGAAACTGGCCAGCAACGAGACGGTATTCGGCCCGCTGCCCAGTGTCCGCGCCGCCATCGAGCAAGCGACCGACAACGTCAACCGCTACCCCGACAACGGCTGCGTGCAACTCAAGGCGGCGCTGGCCAAACATCTCGGCCCGGGCTTCGACCCGGAGAACGTCGCCGTCGCCGCCGGCTCGGTCAGCCTCTGCCAGCAGCTGGTGCAGATCACCGCCTCGGCCGGCGACGAGGTGATCTTCGGCTGGCGCAGCTTCGAGCTCTACCCGCCGCTGGTCCAGGTTGCCGGCGCGACCGCGGTCAAGGTGGCGCTGACCGACCACACCTTCGACCTCTACGCGATGCTCGCCGCGATCACCGAACACACGCGGCTGATCTTCGTCTGCAATCCCAACAACCCGACCTCGACCGTCGTCGACCCGGACGCACTGGCCCGGTTTGTCGAGGCCGTTCCGCCGCACATCGTGATCGCGATCGACGAGGCCTACGTCGAATACATTCGCGACGGCATGCTGCCCGACAGCCTGGGCCTGGTCCACGCCCGTGACAACGTCGTTGTGCTGCGCACCTTTTCGAAGGCCTACGGGCTGGCCGGCCTGCGGGTCGGCTATGCGGTGGGCCACCCCGACCTGATCACGGCCTTGGACCAGGTGTTCGTCCCATTCTCGGTGACCAACGTCTCGCAGGCCGCCGCGATCGCATCGCTGGACGCCGCCGACGAATTGTTGGTCCGCACCGACGCGCTGGTCGCCGACCGCGTTCGGGTGAGCGCCGCGTTGCGGGACGCCGGATACACATTGCCGCCGTCGCAGGCGAACTTCGTCTGGCTGCCGTTGGGGCACCGCACCCGGGATTTCGTGACGCGGGCGGCCGACGCGGGGATCGTCGTTCGCCAATACGGCGACGACGGGGCGCGCGTGTCCATCGGTGCGCCGACCGAAAACGATGCGCTGCTGGCATTTGCCCGCGACTGGATAGCACACCCGGAGGTTGCCGAATGAGCCTGGCCCGCAAGCGCTTCAACGAGTTCAAGGAACGCAACGGCAAGATCGCCGACGCCGAGCTCGACGACTATTGGGCAACCCTGGAGCCCGCGACCATCGACGAGATGATGGGCGAGTGGAAGGGCGGCGAGTTCCTCACCGGTCACATGATGAACGGGCAACTGGAGAAGGTCGGCTGGTTCGGCAAGACCTTCACCTCGGCAAGCGACGTACAGCCGTTGGTCTGCCTCGACGCCGACGGAAACAAGTTCTCCAACAAGGAGATGGGCAAGGGCGAGGCCAGCCTCTGGCTGGAAGAATTCCGCGGCGAGGTCACCGCCACAATGGTTTACGACGGCCAGCCCGTGCACGACCACTTCAAGAAGATCGACGACGACGCCGTGATGGGCATCATGAACGGCAAGGGTGTGCTGGACTTCCAGGACGGGGTGGGCCGGTATTACTACTTCTTCCTCGAGCGGGTATAGATCCCGGCAGCGCATCAGTCGTCAGCGTTTGGGTATCGGGCGGCGAACACTTCGGGCTGCGCCGCGGCAGCTTCTTTCCGGCGTCCCCAATTCGATGAATTCCGTTACGAAATCGCGCAATCCCCCGACATCGGTGATCCCGACTTCCTGCAGGACATCCGGCACAGCGGCGCCGCCAAGAAAACTCCATTGGCCGGCCAGCCCTTTTTGTAGGCCAAGTCCGCCAGCACGACTATCTCCGCCGCAAGTTCGGTTTCGGTCATGCTGGTCACTTTCGACGACAGACGGACCCGTTGGGTTCTTCCGTCCATCAGCGCTGCGACCGACACCGTCTTCGGCGGGTTGGTCACCGTGAACAGGGGCTTCCGTCCACCTCGTTCTCATTCTCTTCCTCCTCCTGTTTGGCAGCCCGGGTTTGCGCACGCATCGCATCCAGCGTGTCGTCGGGCTGGGCAGGCGCGTAACCGCGCAGTGCAGCAGCGACCGAGTCCCCGCCGCTGACATCCTCGCCGGCGGATTTGCCGGTGCCGGAGAAATTCAGGGCCGAGGCAATGCCCCCGTGGTCGTCATCATTTCCGAAATGGTGAGGCATTGTGTCCTTCTATCCGTCCGGATTGGCAACGGGCAAGAACTAGTTGGGCAGCATCCCGTCGTCGAGATTCTCGCGCAGCTCGCTCTGGCACCTGCTGCTATTTGTGAAATGAATCGTTAGCATGTACTCCATGCGTACTACGCATATCGATCAGGTGGACCTGAATCTGCTGCCCCCTTTGGTGGCCCTGCTGGAAGAACAACACGTCTCGCGAGCCGCCGAGCGGGTCCGGTTGAGCCAGCCCGCGATGAGCCGCGCCCTGCAGCGGCTGCGCCGGCACTTCGGCGACGAACTGCTGGTGCGCGGCCCCGAAGGCTACTCGCTGACCCCGCGAGCCGAGCGTCTGCGCGACCAACTCACCACGGCGGTAACGCATTTGGAGCAGCTGTTTGCGAATGAGGCGTTCGACCCGGCCACGGCCGCACAGTCGTTTCGCCTCGCGGTCAGCGACTACACCGTCGCCACGTTCGGCCCCGGACTGATCCGCGAAGTGCTGGCCGAATCACCCAATTCGACGGTGCGTTGCGAAGTCCTCGACGAGCACGCCTTCGACAAGCTCGACGCGGGCACCCTGGACCTGGCGATCTACGGGCGGGTGCCACCCGAAAGATACTGCAGCGAACACCTTTTCAGCGATCGCTTCGTCTGCGTCGTCGCCGCCGGGCACCCACTCGCCGGCCAGACATCCGTGTCGCTGTCAACGTATCTGCGCTGGCCGCACTTGACCATCGACATCGGCCAGCCATGGATCGACCGGGCACTCGAGCCGCTCGGCGTCACGCGCCGGGTGGCCGTCAGCATGCCCTATTTCGCCTTGGCGCCAAGCATTTTGCCGGGCACCGACCTCCTGTTGACGGTTCCGGAGCGGGTTGCCCGCAGGAATGCCGACCCCGCGCAGACCCGCATCCTCGCGGCGCCCCGGGAGTTGAGCCAGCTCGAGTTCTACGCCGTGTGGCACCCGCGCTTCGATCAGGATCCCTCCCACAGCTGGCTACGAGGGGTGGTCCGTCGCGCGTCCGAATCGACGCCTTGAATTTACCGGGCGGGGTTGCGTCCGGTGAATGCGACGAGCTTCTCCAAGGCCCCGGCGGCGTCGGGCACGTCCACTGGATCGTCGAACCCCGCCGTGCCGCGGAATTCCGGCCGGATGGTTTTATGCGCCAGGTCCAGCACGTACTCGGACAACGGCTGGGGGGCATCGAGTTCATGTCCCACCGCGACGGCGTAATCCCATGCGTGGACCAAAAATTCGATCGAAAAGATACCGCACGCCGACTTGGCCGGTATCTCGCTGTTGCCGAACGGCACCGTGCCGTCCAAGCCGTGGCGGTGCCACGCGTCCAACGCCGGGCGGGCCGCGAGGATGATCTGCCGTTCCACCGAATCGCTCTCGTCGCGCTCCGGCATCTCCGCGCCGACCATGCCGCCGATGCCACTGATCGACTTGAGCAGATGCTCGGTCAACCGCGTCACGTCGAACTCGGTGCAGGGCGTCTGCTTGGACAGATCGTCGCTGGAGATGGGATGCAGCACGCGCTGCAAGATCCCTAGCGTGTCCTCGGCGCTGTGCAGTTCATCCGTGGGCGGGGAGTGAGGTCCGGGCCGCAAATCACGAGGCATATTCGCCACGCTACGGTCTCGATATGGGCGATACCTACGAATCCGTCACCATCGAGATCAAAGACCACGTCGCGCAGGTGACGTTGATCGGACCGGGCAAGGGCAATGCGATGGGCCCCGCCTTCTGGGCGGAGATGCCGGACGTGTTCGGGACGCTGGACGCCGACCGTGACGTGCGCGCCATCGTGATCACCGGGTCGGGCAAAAACTTCAGCTACGGCTTGGATCTGCCCGCGATGGGCGGCACGTTCGCCCCGTTGATGGCCGACGGAGCGTTGGCCCGCCCGCGCACGGAGTTCCACACCGAGCTCAGGCGGATGCAGGGTGCGATCACCGCGGTCGCCGACTGCCGCACCCCGACCATCGCCTCGGTGCACGGCTGGTGCATAGGCGGCGGCGTCGACCTGATCTCGGCGGTCGATATCCGCTACGCCAGCGCCGACGCCAAGTTCTCGGTCCGGGAAGTCAGACTGGCCATCGTCGCCGACGTCGGCAGCCTGGCCCGGCTGCCGCTGATCCTCAACGACGGCCATCTGCGCGAGCTGGCGCTGACCGGCAAAGACATCGACGCGGCCCGTGCCGAGAAAATCGGGCTGGTCAACGACGTGTACGACGACGCCGACAAGACGCTGGCCGCCGCGCATGCGACCGCCGCGGAGATCGCCGCCAACCCGCCGCTGGCCGTGTACGGCGTCAAGGACGTGCTCGACCAGCAGCGCACCGCGGCGGTGTCGGAGAGCCTGCGCTACGTTGCCGCCTGGAACTCGGCCTTCTTGCCGTCCAAGGACCTGACCGAAGGCATCCAGGCGACGTTCGCCAAGCGTCCGCCGCAGTTCACCGGGGAGTAGGGGCGCGCCACGTACCCTCGCGGGGGTGGCGAATACGACCGCTAGTTTGACGACCCCGGACGGCAAGATCCGTGTTCCGGCCGACCTGGACTCGGTGACGGCGCTCGGCGACGAGGACCACTCCGAAATCGGCAGCGCGGCCGTCGAACGCATCTGGCAGGCCGCCCGGCACTGGTACCGGGCGGGTATGCACCCGGCGATCCAGCTGTGCATTCGGCACCGCGGACGCGTCGTGCTCAACCGCGCGATCGGCCACGGCTGGGGCAACGCGCCCACCGACAGCCCCGACGCCGAGCAGGTCCCCGTCACGACGGACACACCGTTCTGCGTGTACTCGGCGGCCAAGAGCATCGCCGCAACCGTGGTGCACATGCTGGTCGAGCGGGGTGTCTTTTCCCTCGACGACCGGGTCTGCGACTACATGCCCACCTTCACCAGCCATGGCAAGGACCGCATCACGATCCGGCACGTAATGACCCACAGCGCCGGCCTGCCGTTTCCGACCGGACCCTTGCCGGACCTCAAACGCGCCGACGATCACGAGTACGTGCAGCAGATGCTGAGCAATCTGCGGCCGCTGTACCGGCCCGGGTTGATCCACCTGTACCACGCGCTGACCTGGGGTCCGCTGATTCGCGAGATCGTCTACACGGCCGCGGGCAAGGACATCCGCGAGATTCTGGCCGCCGAAGTCCTTGACCCGCTGGGTTTTCGGTGGACCAATTTCGGCGTCGCCAAACAAGACCTCGACCTGGTCGCCCCGAGCCATGCCACCGGCCGGCCCTTGCCGCCGTTGATCGCCCAGATCTTCCGTAAGGCCATCGGCGGCACGGTGCACGAGATGATCCCGGTGACCAACGCGCCGTTCTTCTTGACCACGGTGATCCCGTCGTCCAATACCGTCTCAACCGCCAACGAGATGTCCCGCTTCGCCGAAATCTGGCGCCGCTACGGCGAACTCGACGGTGTGCGGGTAATGCAGGCGGAAACGCTGCGGGGCGCGGTCACCGAATCCCGGCGGCTGCGGCCTGATTTCGCGGTCGGGCTGATGCCGGCCCGCTGGGGTACCGGCTTCATTCTCGGCACCAACCGGTGGGGTCCGTTCGGGCGCAACGCGCCGGAAGCATTCGGCAGTCTGGGCTTGAGCAACATCGCGATCTGGGCCGACCCCGAACGCAGCCTGGCCGCCGGTCTGATCAGCAGCGGCAAACCGGGCCGCGACCCCGAGCTACGCCGTTACACAGCGCTGATGAACACCATCGCGGCACAGATTCCGACCGATTGAGCACAACGCCAGGTGGGAACACTCTCTCTCTTCGACGACACCGAAGGCGGGTAATTGCGTTTTACGTCTAGGCCATTCGGGCAACAATGATGTGTGGATTCGGATCGCTTTCGCGAGCTGCTCGGTGCGCCCGGGCCATTCGCGTCGGTCTACTTCGAGGATTCCGATGACGACGGCGACCCCAGCCCCCGACTCGAGCTGACATGGCGCAAGCTGCGCAACGAACTCCAGCAGCACGGCGCGGCCGAATCAATAACCGCTGCAATCGAACACGCCGTCAAGCAATTGCGTTTGCCGATCGGCCGGGGTGGGCGCGCGGTGGTGGCCAGCGCCGGCGGTGTCGTACTCAACGAACACCTGCTCCGGCCAACCGCCGCGACAATAGTCCGAGTCTCCGAATTGCCGTATATCGTGCCCATCCTGGAATTCGGCGTTGCGCATTCGGACTATCTGCTGGTGGTGGCGGACCGGACCGGCGCGTTCATCACCAGCCACGTTGATGCCGCACGGTATTCAGAGGCCGTCGACGGTCGCGGCGCGAAGGGCCAACAGCTGCACACCGTCGCGCGGCGGATCGGCGAACTCGTGCACGACACGTCGTTCGGCGCGCTGTTCTTGGTCGGCGATGCGGACGCGCGTTCGACTCTGCTGACAGCGCTGCCCGAGCCGATCCGCAAGCGGGTGACGTCGCTGCCGATCGCGGGGCGGCGCGGCGGATACGACTTCGAAGAGATTCAGCGGGCCATCGACACCACGCTGCTGTGGCAGCGGCAGGGCGTTATGGACACCGCGGCGGCCCGCTTCACCGACGAACTGGCCCGGCGGTCCGGGCTGGCCGCCGAGGGACTCGCCGCGGTCTGCGCTGCCCTGCGGCAGGGCACCGTCGCCACGCTGATCATCGGCGACATCGACGACGCCACGGTGATCGCCGACGAAGGGCTGGCAACGGTCGCACCGAGCGCCGTCGCACGGTCGGGGCAAAGTGCCCCGACCGTCAGGACGCTGCGTGCGGACGAGGCGCTGCCCCTGTTGGCGATTTCGACCGGCGCATCGGTGGTTCGCATCGATGAGCGCATCACCCCGGCCGACGGGATCGGTGCCATTCTTCGCCGCTGAACAACGCGGTGGCGGAGGGATTTGAACCCCCGGACGGTGTTAGCCGTCTCTCGCTTTCAAGGCGAGTGCATTAGGCCGCTCTGCCACGCCACCGCTGACAAGGGTAGCGGGGCTAGTACCGTGGCCCGCATGCGCGCCATCGTCGCCGAATCCCCCGACCAACTCGTCTGGCAAGAGGTCCCCGATGCCTCCGCCGGGCCCGGCGAAGTCCTGATCAAGGTCACCGCGGCCGGCGTCAACCGCGCCGACGTGCTGCAGGCCGCCGGCAAGTATCCGCCTCCGCCTGGAGCGAGCGACATCATCGGCATGGAGGTGTCCGGCGTCATTTCAGAAATCGGGGCCGAATTGGGCTCCGGGGTCGCGGAATGGTCTGTCGGACAAGAGGTTTGCGCGCTGTTGGCGGGCGGTGGCTACGCCGAGTACGTCGCGGTTCCGGCCCACCAGGTGCTGCCCATCCCGGACGGCATCGGGCTGGAGGACGCCGCGGGGCTACCCGAGGTCGCCTGCACGGTGTGGTCGAACCTGGTGCTGACCGCGCACCTGGACAAGGGCCAGCTGCTGTTGATGCACGGCGGGGCCAGCGGTATCGGCACCCACGCTATTCAGGTCGCCCGGGCGCTGGGTGCCCGGGTGGCGGTCACCGCCGGTTCCGAGGAAAAGCTGCAAACCTGCCGCGACCTGGGCGCCGAGATCACCATCAACTACCGCGACGACGATTTCGTGGCGCGGCTGCAGGAGTACGGCGGCGCCGATGTGATCTTGGACATCATGGGTGCGTCGTATCTGGATCGCAATCTCGACGCCCTGGCCACCGACGGACAGCTGGTGATCATCGGGATGCAGGGCGGCCTCAAGGGCGAGCTGAACATCGGCAAGCTACTGCCCAAGCGGTTACGAGTCATCGGCACCACGCTGCGCGGCCGGCCGGTGTCCGGTCCGAACAGCAAGGGCGAGATCGTCGCCGCGGTAACGGAGTCGGTGTGGCCGATGATCGCCGACGGCCGGGTGCGGCCGTTCATCGGTGCGCGCATGCCGATTCAGCAAGCGGGACAAGCTCATCAGAAGCTGGTGGCCGGCGACGTGCACGGAAAGATCGTACTGACCGTCTAGCTTTCGCGCCGGATGCGCGGCAGTCGATCGTGCGCTCACGGCTGCCGGTGTGCGCCTCTGGCTTTCAATGTGCGCAGGCGGCTACATCCGCCCGGCGTGTCTGCGCCTGGCCGCACACCCAAAGCCGTGGATGCACACTCGACGCGAGCGCCGGGCTGTCTAGCCCAACGACGCCAGCGCCCGCACCAGCTGATCCACCTCGGCCGTCGTCGAGTAGTGCGCCAGCCCGACGGTCACCGCGCCGCCAACCTCGTTGGCGCCCAGCGCATCCAGCACGCGTGAACTCTCGTTGCAGACGGCCAGAATTCCGTTGTCCGCCAACCGCTGCACGACCCGCTCGGCGGGCACGCCCTGCAACGCGAAGCTGACGACCGGTATCCGCACCTCCGGGCGACCGATCAGCATCATCAGCGGCAACGACCGCAGCGAGACCATCAAGTAGTCGAAGATCCGGTTCAGATACAACGCGGCGGATTGCATCGACACCGAGAGCCGCTCGCGTCGGCTGCCGCGGGCCGACTCGTCCAATGCCGCAAGGTATTCGATGCTGGCGACCACGCCGGCCAGCAGACCGAACTGATGCGCACCCACTTCGAGGCGGGCCGGGCCGGTGGCGTTGGGATCGGTGGAGACCGAGCTGAACGAGTTGATCAGCGCCGGGTCGCGAAACACGATCGCGCCCACCGGCGGGCCGCCCCAGGCGAGAGCGTTCACCGCCACCACGTCGACCTCGGCTTCTTTGATGTCGAGCAGCCGGAAGGGTGCGGCCGCGGAATGATCGACGATCACCAACCCGCCCACGTCGTGGACCAGCTTGGTCATCGCCCGCAGATCGGTGACCGTGCCCAGCGTCCCCGACGCCGAAGTGACCGCGACCAATCGGGTCGACTTCCCGATCAGGCTCTCCCACTGCCACGTCGGCAGCTCACCGGTTTCGATGTCGACCTCGGCCCACTTCACCTTGGCGCCGTAGCGGTGCGCAGCCCGCAGCCACGGGGCGATGTTCGCCTCGTCGTCGAGACGGCTGACGACCACCTCGTAGCCCAGGCCGGCCCGCGACGACGACGCCTCGGCCAGTGAGGACATCAGGATCGCGCGGTCGGCGCCCAGCACGATGCCGGCCGGGTCGGCGTTGAACAGATCCGCCACGGCCGCTCGCGCGGCGTCCAGCACGGCCGCGCTGCGCTGGGCCGACGGGTGCGCTCCCACGGTGGTGGCACTGGAACGGCGGAATGCGGTGGAGACGGTGGTCGCAACGGAATCGGGGATCAACATCCCGGTCGGCGCGTCGAAGTGCACCCATCCGTCACCCAGTGACGGATGCAGTCCGCGCACCCGGGCGACGTCATAAGCCATGCAGCCACCTTAGAGCTTCCGCACTTGAGCGAAATTGTGACGGTAGCGGGTGCCACAGACGTCAGAACCAACCGGTGGCTGCCCGAGCCAGGTCACCCGGCCAGCCATACTAGTCCAGTGGGGCTGTGGATCGGAACGCTGATCGCACTGTTTTTGCTGATCGCCCCGGGCACAATCGTTGCGCGTATCGCCCAGCTAACGTGGCCAATCGCGGTCGCAGTTGGCCCGGCGCTGACCTACGGTGTCGTCGCGCTGGCGATCATCCCCTTTGGTGCGCTCGGAATCCCTTGGAACGGTTGGACTGCGCTCGCGGCGCTCGTTGTCGTGTGTGTGGTGGCGACGGGTTTGCAGCTGCTGCTCGCCCGCTACCGCGACACCGACGCCGAGGCGCGTGGCGTCGCCGGCTGGCCGGCGCTGGCGGTCGCGGCCGGGGTGCTGCTGGGCGCGCTGCTGATCATGTGGGCGGCCTACCGCGGGCTGGCCGCCCACTGGCAGACCGTCCCCAGCACCTGGGACGCGGTGTGGCATGCCAACGAGGTGCGCTTCATTCTCGACACCGGCCAGGCGTCCTCCACCCACATGGGCGAGCTGCGCAACGTCGAGACCCACCAGGCGCTGTACTACCCCTCGGTGTTCCACGCCCTGATCGCAGTGCTTTGCCAGCTCACCGGCGCGGCCCCGACCACGGGATACACCCTGGGCTCGGTGGCGGCCTCGATATGGCTGTTCCCGACCAGCGCGGCGATGCTGACCTGGCATCTGCTGCGCCCGGTCATGACGCCGGGCCGAACGGCCGCGGTCGCGGCGACGGCGGCCGCGCTGTCGGCGTCGTTCACCTCGGTGCCCTACGTCGAGTTCGGCGTGGCCGCGATGCCGAACCTGGCGGCCTACGGCGTCGCGATTCCGACGTTCGTGCTGATCACCTCCACGCTGCGGCATCGCGACCGCATCCCGCTGGCGGTGCTGGCGCTGACCGGCGTGCTGTCGGTGCACCTGACGGGTGGATTCATCGTCATCCTGTTTCTGTTGGGCTGGTGGCTGCTGGACGTGCTGTGGCATCCGGTGCGCGGCCGGCTCGCCGACGTCGCAATCCTGGCCGCCACCGCGGTGCCGACCGGGCTGATCCTGGCGCCGCAGTTCATCGGGGTGCTCAAGCAGGCCGACATCATCGCCGGGCATGCCTTCCCCAGCTTCAAGAGCGCCAAGCAGGGCGTCATCGATGCGCTGCTGCTGCACACCCGCCACCTCAACGATTTCCCCATCCAGTACGGCCTGGTCGTGCTGGTCTATCTCGGCATGGCCTATCTGCTGTACAAGCGCATCTGGTGGCCGCCGGCAGTCTGGCTGGTGCTGACCGTGGCGACCGTGTACTCGGGGGCCCCGTTTCACAACGCGGCCGGCGCGGCGATCGAGGAGTTCAGCCAGTTCTTCTACAACGATCCGCGCCGACTCACCTCGGTGGTGACGATGCTGGTGACACCGATGGCCGCCATCGCACTGTTCGGGGCCGTCGCGCTGGTGGTCGCCGTCGCCCGGCGCATCAACAACCGATTCAAGCAACTGCCCGCATCGGTCTGGGCCGCTACCACCGCGGTCCTGCTGGTGCTGACCACTGTCGTCACCGCGCGCCATTACCTCTATCGGCACCTGGTGCTGTTCGGCGACAAATACGACTCGGTGATGGTCGACCGGCGCGACCTGATGGCGATGGCGTACCTGGCGAAACTGCCCGGCGCGCGTGACACGCTGATCGGCAATGCCAACACCGACGGCACCGCCTGGATGTACGCCGTGGCCGATTTGCACCCGCTCTGGACGCACTACGACTTCCCGCAGCAGACCGGGCCGGGGCCCCAGCGCTACATTTTCTGGGCCTACGCCCGCCGCGGCGATTCCGACCCGAAGGTCGTCGAAGCGATAAAGGCGCTCAATATCCGCTACATCTACACCAGCTCGCCCACGGTTCGGGGGTTCGCCGTGCCCGACGGACTAGTGTCGCTGGAAAAATCGAAGTCGTGGGCGCTGATCTACGACAACGGTGGGGCCAGAATTTACGAATGGCGCGGAAACACCACACCGCCCCACCCCTAGAAGGACAAGAGGATGGTGACCGGATTGACTAACGGCAACGACGGCCCCGATGACGATGGCGTCGAGATCATCGGCGGCGTCGATCCGCGAATCATGGCGCTTCGCGATGCCGGCGACGACGACGATTCCGACGAGCGCTCCCTGACCGACCTTGTCGAGCAGCCCGCCAAGGTGATGCGCATCGGCACGATGATCAAGCAATTGCTCGAAGAGGTGCGGGCGGCACCGCTGGACGAAGCCAGCCGCAAACGGCTGCGCGACATCCACGCCACCAGCATCCGGGAGCTGGAAGACGGACTCGCGCCGGAACTTCGGGAGGAACTCGATCGCCTCACCCTGCCGTTCGGGGAGGACGCCGAGCCCTCGGACGCCGAGTTGCGCATCGCGCAGGCTCAGCTCGTCGGCTGGCTCGAGGGACTCTTCCACGGCATCCAGACCGCTCTGTTCGCCCAGCAGATGGCCGCTCGTGCGCAGCTCGAGCAGATGCGCCAGGGCGCCCTGCCGCCCGGGATCGGGCGATCGGGCCACGGCCCCGGTTCGGGCACCGGACAGTACCTGTAAGAGCAGAGCAGGCATCAGTGTCCGGTCCTCGCGCTCCGCGTATCGAGACCAGCAACGCGTGGGTGGAATTTCCCATCTTCGACGCGAAGTCGCGATCGTTGAAGAAGGCCTTCCTCGGCAAGGCCGGCGGCACGATCGGCCGCAACAACTCCAACGTCGTCGTCGTCGAGGCATTACGCGACATCACGATGTCGCTGGAGCTGGGCGACCGCGTCGGGCTGGTCGGACACAATGGGGCCGGGAAATCGACTCTGCTGCGCCTATTTTCGGGCATCTACGAACCGACCAGGGGGTGGGCGAGAGTCACCGGCCGGGTCGCGCCGGTGTTCGACCTCGGCGTCGGGATGGACCCCGAGATCTCCGGCTACGAGAACATCATCATCCGCGGCCTGTTCCTGGGGCAGACCCGAAAGCAGATGCTGGCCAAGGTCGACGAGATCGCCGAGTTCACCGAGCTCGGGGATTACCTGTCGATGCCGTTGCGGACGTATTCGACCGGGATGCGGGTCCGGCTCGCGCTGGGCGTGGTCACCAGCATCGACCCCGAGATCCTGTTGCTCGACGAGGGCATCGGCGCCGTCGACGCCGACTTCCTGAAGAAGGCGCAGTCCCGGTTGCAGGGCCTGGTGGAGCGGTCGGGAATCCTGGTTTTCGCAAGCCATTCCAACGAGTTCCTGGCCCGGCTGTGCAAGACCGCGATGTGGATCGACCACGGCGTCATCCGCCAAACCGGCGGTATCGAAGACGTGGTGCGCGCCTACGAGGGTGAGGACGCCGCACGGCACGTCCGCGAGGTGCTCGAAGAGACCGCCGCGGGATGAGTGGATCCATCTTCGCCGTCGTGGTCACCCACCGGCGCGCGCAAGAGCTCGCTGAATCGCTGGACATGCTCAGCGCGCAGACCCGGCTGCCCGATCATCTGATCGTCGTCGACAACGACGGCGGTGCCGATGGCCGCATCCGCGAACTGGTTGCCGCTCAACCGATCTCGACCACCTACCTGCCGTCGCGCCGAAACCTTGGGGGCGCAGGTGGTTTCGCGCTGGGCATGCTGCACGCGCTGGCGCAGGGTGCCGACTGGGTGTGGCTGGCCGACGACGACGGTCGCCCTCAGGACTCCCAGGTGCTGGCCACGTTGCTGGCCTGCGCCGACAAGCACGGCCTGGCCGAAGTTTCGCCGATGGTGTGCAACTCCGACGACCCGGAGCGGCTGGCGTTCCCACTGCGGCGTGGCCTGGTATGGCGCAGGCGCGCAAGCGAATTGCGTACCGAAGCGGGGCAGGATCTACTGCCCGGGATCGCCTCGCTGTTCAACGGCGCGCTGTTCCGGGCGTCCACGCTGGACGCGGTCGGCGTCCCGGACATGCGGCTGTTCATCCGCGGCGACGAGGTGGAACTGCACCGCCGGCTGGTGCGCTCCGGCCTGCCTTTTGGGACCTGCCTGGACACGATCTACCTGCATCCCTGCGGATCCGACGAGTTCCGGCCGATCCTGGGCGGACGGATGCACACGCAGTATCCCGACAACCCGACCAAGCGGTTCTACACCTACCGCAACCGCGGCTATCTGTTGTCCCAGCCGGGTCTGCGCAAGCTGCTGGTCCAGGAGTGGGTGCGGTTCGGTTGGTTCTTCCTGATATCCCGGCGCGACCCCAGCGGCCTGCTGGAGTGGATTCGGTTGCGCCGCTTGGGACGTCGTGAGCAGTTCGGCAAGCCTGGAGGAACCCCGTGACATTCATTGACGCCGCCGCACAGTCGCGGACCTTTACCCGGGCCCGCAACGACCTGGTCGACGGGTTTCGCCGTCGGGAGCTGTGGCTGCACCTGGGCTGGCAGGACATCAAGCAGCGTTACCGCCGCTCGGTGCTGGGACCGTTCTGGATCACCATCGCGACCGGCACCACGGCCGTCGCGATGGGCGGGCTGTATTCGAAGCTGTTCCACCTCGACCTGTCCGTGCATCTGCCGTATGTGACGCTCGGCCTGATCATCTGGAACCTGATCAACGCGGCCATCCTGGAAGGCGCCGACGTGTTCGTCGCCAACGAGGGTCTGATCAAACAGTTGCCGACGCCGTTGAGCGTGCATGTGTACCGGCTGGTGTGGCGGCAGATGATCCTGTTCGCTCATAACATCGTCATCTACCTCGTCGTCGCGATCATCTATCCCAAACCCTGGTCGTGGGCCGACCTTTCGGTGCTTCCGGCGTTGGCGTTGATCGTGCTCAATTGCATCTGGGTGTCGCTGTGCTTCGGCATTCTCGCGACCCGATACCGCGACATCGGCCCGCTGCTGTTCTCGATCGTGCAGCTGTTGTTCTTCATGACGCCGATCATCTGGAACGACGACACCTTGCGCCAGCAAGGAGCGGGCAGTTGGTCAAAGATCGTCGAACTCAACCCGCTGCTGCACTATCTCGATATCGTGCGTGCGCCGCTGCTGGGCGCTCACCAGGAGATACGGCACTGGACCGTGGTGCTGGCGCTGACCATCGTCGGCTGGCTCCTGGCGGCCTTCGCAATGCGCCAATACCGCGCCCGGGTGCCCTACTGGGTCTAGCGGTCGGCATCGCGAAGGCCGGCGTCGGTAGCCAAGTCAGCAGTTATCCACAACCGACGGCGCTAGCAA
>NZ_HG964446.1:263329-969541 GCF_000689255.1 Mycobacterium triplex
CGAGGCGCGTACAATCGAATGTATGTTCGATTCGCTGACCGATGCGGGCGTGGTGGATGCCATCACTGCCGCGGCGCGCGCGCAAAACGCCGCGTGTGCGCGGGAGCTGGTGGCGGTCGGTGAGCTGTATGCGCGTCGAGCGCCCGATGATGATGTCGAGCGGTCCTGCTGGGCCATTGACGGGCATGAAAATGTGGTGGCCGAGTTGGGTGCGGCGTTGCGGATCAGTCGAGGCCGGGCCCGGGAACGGTTGCGGTATGCGATTGCGTTGCGTGAGCGGCTGCCGCGGGTGGCTGAGGTGTTTGCGCGCGGTGACATCGACTTACGGTTGGTGGCCGCGGCGGTGTACCGCACCGACTTGGTCGACGATGCCGAGTTGATCGCGAAGGTCGATGCCGCGATAGCCCGACATGCGCCGCGATGGATGCGGCTGTCGGGGCCCAAACTCGCCGAGCGCATTGATCTGTGGGTGGCCCGGTTCGACCCGGCGGGGGTGCGGCGGCCGGGAGCGCGCACCGAGGATCGCTATGTCGAGATCGCGCCCACCGATTCTGGGCTGGCCGGAGTGTGGGCGCAGCTACACGCCACCGACGGCGCCGCGTTGGAGCACAAGTTGGATGCGTTGGCCAGCACCGTCTGCCGGGCGGATCCGCGCACCCACGCCCAGCGCCGCGCCGATGCCATGGGCGCGCTGGCCGCCGGGTTCAAGGCGCTGCGTTGCCAGTGTGGTTCACCGGATTGCGCCGCCGCACAACGCCCTTCGGGCGCCAATGTGGTGATTCATGTACTCGCCGAGCAGACCGCTGTGGACGGCGGATCGCAAGCTCTCGGCCATCTACCCGGGTTTGGGCCCTTGCCCCCGGCCCGGTTGCGCGAGTTGGCCGGTACCGCCAAGGTCAAGCCCCTGATCATCCCGAAGGGCCGGGTGGAGTCGGGCTATCGGCCTTCGGCGGCGCTGGCCGAGTTCGTCCGCTTTCGCGATCTGTGCTGCCGATTCCCGGGCTGTGATGCACCGGCGGAGGTCTGCGACGTCGATCACACCGTGCCGTTTCCGCTGGGTCCGACCCATCCGTCGAATCTCAAACTGCTGTGCCGTTACCATCACCTGCTCAAGACGTTCTTTGCCGGCCCGGCAGGCTGGGCGGATCGGCAGGAGCCCGACGGCACCGTGGTGTGGACATCGCCAACGGGGCATACTTACCTCACCAAACCCGGTGGCAGCCTGTTGTTTCCAGCGCTGGCCGTTCCAACGGGGACGCTGACGCTGCCCACCTGGACACCGTCGCCGGCAGAAACCCGCGGACTCATGATGCCGGCCCGGCGACAAACCCGGGCCCTAGACCGCGCCGCCCGCATCCGCTGGGAGCGCGGCATCAACGAAGCCCGCATTGCCGCCCAAGCCGCGCGACGCGCCGAACGCCTCACCGCCAGCAACGATCCACCGCCCTTCTGATCTGGGGTAGGGGGCTGGGCGTAGCGCAGACGCCGTCGATGGAGGAATATGCGATCGTGAGCGACGCCTTGGCAATCGGTTGTGTGGGAAAACTGGTCGTGGCGACGCGCGGCGACCGCGGCCCCGGCGAGGTGTTGGTGACCGTACGGGGGTCGAAGGAGACGTTCCTGGCCTGGTCCGACGACCCGTTACCGAAGGGCAGCAAGGTCCTGGTAGTAGAGATCCGGGGCGGCCGGACCGTGGTGGTCGAGCCTTGGGAACGAGCCGAGCAGGACCTGTCCTGATCCAGACAACGAGTGAAATCCCCTGCTACACAACACCAAAACCTAAGGAGTCCAAAAATGCTCGGTTATCGGGTCCCCGCCCCGGATGAGGCGCTGCTCATCTCCGGCGGCCGCGCGAAAGGCAATGCCCCGTTCCGGGTGGTGACCGGCCACGGCGCGTTCGTCCTGCCGTTCTTCCGCAAGGCGCGCTTCCTCACCCTGGCCATGTGTGAGTCCGAGGTCGCCGAAAAGTGCGTCACTCAACAGGGGATCACCCTCAACGTCCGGGCGGTGATCGCGTTCAAGGTCGGCAACGACACCGAGAGCATCATCAGCGCCGCGCAGCGATTTCTGTCCGAGCAGGACCAGATGTCGGTACTGACCGGCCGGATCTTCGCCGGCCACCTGCGGTCGATCATCGGGTCGATGACCGTCGAGCAGATCATCCGGGAACGCCAAAAGCTGGCCACCGAGGTCCTCGACGGCTCCAAGGAGGAGATGGCCCGCATCGGTCTTGCCGTCGACGCATTACAGATCCAGTCCATCGACGACGACGGCCTCGGCTACATCAACGCGATGTCGGCGCCGCACAACGCCGCCATCCAGCAGCAGGCGCAGATCGCGCAGGCCCAGGCGAACCAGGCGGCCGCCGAGGCCGAGCAGGAATCCCAGCGCAAGCAGGCCGAATTCGCTCGCCAGACCGCGATCGTCAAGGCGGAGTACAAGGCCGAGGTCGACAAGGCCCAGGCGCTTGCCGCCCAGGCGGGCCCGTTGGCCGAGGCCGAGGCCCAGCGCGAGGTGCTCAAGATGCGCACCGAGCTGGCCCAGCGTGCCGCCGAGCTGCGCCAGCAGGAACTGGTCGCCGAGGTGGTCAAGCCCGCGGAGGCCGAAGCCGAGCGCGTCCGCATCATGGCCGTGGCCGATGCCGAGAAGATGAAGATCCAGGCCGAGGCGGCGGCGTCGCACAACCGCGTCGCGCTGGACAAGGCGCTGATCGACCAGCTGCCGCAGATCGTCGAGAAGGCCGCGCTGGGATTGGCAAACTCCAACCTCACGGTGCTCAATGGCGCCGAGGGCCTGGGCCAGGTGGCCGCCGGGCTGGTATCGCAGGGCATGGCCATCTTCGACGCGCTGCGCGGTGAGATCGTCGAGTACGACGACGCGACGTTCACCGGAACCACGGACACCGCGTCGCAGCAGTAAAACGCGCCCGACGGCGCGGAAAGAGCGGCCGGCCGATCGCGGCACGCGTGTATAACCGATGACAGCAGCTCGCCGGATATCGGTGGCGGCCGAGTTCGTGTGGTGCGACACTGAAGCACCACAAATTCACCACCAGGCAAATTGGGATGCCCCGCGACCACGATGGGGCGCCGCGGAAGGTCGACGGACGTGAGTAAAAAAGTCCAATCAGTGGCGGATGCGGCGCGGGAGAACCTCGCCGCGGAGCTGGACCGCCTGCGGCTGCGCCGCGACAATCTCGAGGCCGAGGTCAAGGACGACCGCGGCATGATCGGCGACCACGGCGACGCCGCGGAGGCCATCCAGCGGGCCGAGGAACTGGTGGTCCTCGGCGACCGGATCAACGAACTGGACCGGCGGCTGCGGACCGGCCCGTCGAACTCCCACGAGGACGCGGCGCTGCCCGGCGGTACCGAGGTGACCCTCAAGTTCGCCGACGGCGAGGTCGTCAAGATGCACGTGATCTCCATCGTCGAGGAGACGCCCGTCGGCCGCGAAGCCGAGACGCTGACCTCGCACAGTCCGTTGGCGCTGGCCCTGGTGGGACACAAAGCCGGCGACACGGTCACCTACTCGACCCCGCAGGGCGAAAGCCAGGTCGAGCTGATCGCGGTCAAGCTGCCCCGCTAGCCGACGCTGGGGCGCGCACACCCCCGATAAACTCCCCCAATGCTTCCCCCCGAGTCGGACACCGCGCCCGCGCGCCTCGGTCTGACCACGCAGATCGTGCGCTTCGTCGCGACCGGCGGGATGGCCGCCGTCGTCGACTTCAGCCTCTACATGCTGCTCTGGAAGGTCCTGGGCGTGCAGGTCGACGTGTCCAAGGCCACCAGCTTCGTGGTGGGCACCATTACCGCCTACCTGATCAACCGCCGGTGGACGTTCCAGGCCCCGCCCAGCACCGCCCGCTTCGTCGCGGTCATGGTTCTCTACGCCGTCACCTTCGCCGTGCAAGTCGGGCTCAACCATCTTTGCCTGGTGTTGATGCACTACCGGGGGTGGGCGGCCGTCGTCGCATTCGTGATCGCGCAGGGCACCGCCACGGTGATCAACTTCATCGTGCAGCGAGTCGTGATCTTCCGCATCCACTGACCCTTCCCGCGCAAGCGGTACCCTCTGTGACGATGTTGAGCGCCGACTTTCCGACCACCCCGACCCGGCTGATGGGCTTTGGCCGCACCGCGCCGTCGGTGGCACACGTGCTCTCGACGCCCGATCCCGAGGTGATTGCCAAGGCGGTGGCCCGCGTCGCCGACTCCGGCGGCCTTTCAAACGGAAGAGGCGTGATCGCCCGCGGGCTGGGCCGGTCCTACGGGGACAACGCGCAAAACGGCGGCGGCCTGGTGATCGACATGACGCTGCTCAACCGCATCCACTCGATCAACGCCGACACCCAATTGGTCGATGTCGACGCCGGGGTCAGCCTGGACCAACTGATGAGGGCGGCGCTGCCGTTCGGGCTGTGGGTTCCGGTGCTGCCGGGCACCCGCCAGGTGACCATCGGCGGCGCGATCGCGTCGGACATCCACGGCAAGAACCATCACAGCGCGGGCAGCTTCGGCAGCCATGTGCGGTCGATGGATCTGCTGATGGCCGACGGCTCCGTGCACACCATCACCCCTGAGGGTGCCGAGTCCGAGCTGTTCTGGGCGACCGTCGGCGGCAGCGGCCTGACCGGGATCGTGCTGCGTGCGACGATCGCCATGACGCCGACGGAAACCGCGTACTTCGTCGCCGACGGCGTGGCCACCAAGGACCTCGACGAGACCGTCGCCGTGCACGTCGACGGCAGCGAAAGTAGGTACACCTACTCCAGCGCCTGGTTCGACCTGATCAGCCCGGCGCCGAAGCTCGGCCGTGCCGCGGTCAGCCGGGGCAGCCTGGCGAAACTGGATCAGCTACCCCAGAAGCTGGCCAAGAATCCGCTGAAATTCGACGCGCCACACCTGTTGACGGTGCCCAACGTCTTCCCGCTCAGCGCGATGAACAAGCTGTCGTTCATGGCCATCGGCGAAACGTACTACCGGCTGGGCGGAAACTACACCGGCAAGATCCAGAATCTGTCCCAGTTCTACCACATGCTCGACCTGGTCAGCGGCTGGAATAACGCTTACGGCCCAACGGGTTTCGCGCAACATCAATTCCTGGTGCCACCGGACGCTTTGGACGAGTTCAAGGCGATCATCCGCTGGATCCAGACGCGGGGCCACTATTCGGCGCTGAACGTGTTCAAGCTTTTCGGCCCGGGTAACCGCGCACCGCTAAGCTTCCCGATGGCCGGCTGGAACGTCGCGATGGACTTCCCCAACAAGCCCGGGGTCAACGAGTTCCTCAACGAACTCGACCGCCGGGTACTCGAATTCGGCGGGCGGGTTTACACCGCCAAGGACTCGCGCACCAACGCCGAAACCTTTCACGCCATGTATCCCCGCATCGACGAGTGGATCGCCGTGCGCCGCAAGGCCGACCCGTTGCGGGTCTTCGCCTCCGACATGGCCCGACGCTTGGAGCTGCTCTAGATGGTGCTTGACGCCGTAGGAAACCCGCAGACGATCCTGCTGCTGGGCGGTACCTCCGAGATTGGGCTCGCGATCTGCGAGCGCTACCTGCAGAACGCACACGCGCGAATCCTGTTGGCCGCCATGCCGGGCGATCCGGGGCGTGACGACGCCGTCGCTCAGATGAAGGCCGCGGGAGCGCGCTCGGTCGAGTTGATCGATTTCGAGGCCACCGAGCCCGACAGCCACCCCAAGATGATCGAGGCGGCCTTCTCGGGCGGTGACGTCGACGTGGCGATCGTCGCGTTCGGCATCCTCGGCGACGCCGAGGAGCTGTGGCAAAACCAGCACAAGGCCGTGTTGGCCGCTGAGATCAATTACACGGCAGCGGTTTCCGTGGGTGTACTACTGGGCGAGAAGATGCGGGCCCAGGGCTTCGGCCAGATCATCGCGATGAGCACCGTGGCCGGCGAGCGGGTGCGACGGTCCAACTTCGTCTACGGCTCCACCAAGGCCGGCCTGGACGGTTTCTATCTCGGTTTGTCGGAGGCGTTGCGCGAGTACGGAGTTCGCGTGTTGGTGATTCGCCCGGGCCAGGTGCGCACCCGGATGAGCGCGCATGTGAAGGAAGCGCCGCTCACCGTCGACAAAGAGTATGTCGCGAACCTCGCGGTCACCGCAGCCGCAAAAGGTAAGGAATTGGTTTGGGCGCCAGCAGCATTCAAATACGTGATGATGGTGTTGCGACACATCCCGCGGCCCATCTTCCGCAAGCTGCCCATCTGATCATGCGTAACGCACTGGCCAGCCTCGGCCAGATGTTAGCCGCGGTGGTAGTGGCCGTCGTCGTTTCGGTGATCTCGCTGATCGCCATCGCCCGGGTCCAGTGGCCGGCCTTTCCGTCGTCGAACCAGCTGCACGCGCTGACCACCGTCGGCCAAACCGGTTGCCTGATCGGGCTTCTCGGCGTCGGCTGGCTGTGGCGGCGGGCCGGCCGGTGGCGGCTGGTCGCCCAGCTGGGCGGGCTGGTGTTCTCCTCGGCGTTTTGCATCGTGACGCTGGGCATGCCGTTGGGAGCGACGAAGCTGTATCTGTTCGGCATCTCCGTCGACCAGCAGTTCCGCACCGAGTACCTGACGCGCCTGGCCGACAGCCCCGCTCTGCACGACATGACCTATCTCGGGCTGCCGTCGTTCTACCCGCCGGGCTGGTTCTGGATCGGCGGGCGTGCCGCGGCCCTGACCGGGACACCCGCGTGGGAGTTGTTCAAGCCGTGGGCGATCACCTCGATCACGATCGCCGTCGCCGTCGCGCTGGTGCTGTGGTGGCGGATGATCCGCTTCGAGTACGCGCTGATCGTCACGACCGCGACCACGGCGGTGACGCTGGCCTACAGCTCGCCGGAGCCCTACGCGGCGATGATCACCATGCTGCTGCCGCCGGTGCTGGTGCTGACCTGGTCGGGCCTGCGCGCCGGTGGGCGCTGGTCCCCAAACACCGAACGTGACGCCACAGTCACGTTGGAGGCCGAGCGTGACTGCAGCGTCACGCTCGAAGGACAGGGGCCGAGTCGCGCGGGCTGGGCCGCGGTCGTCGGGGCCGGGCTGTTCCTCGGCTTCACGGCCACCTGGTACTCGCTGCTATTCGGCTACACCGCCTTCACGATCGCGTTGATGGCGCTGGTGCTGGTGGTCTCACGCTGGCGACGGGCCGGCCGCAAAGCCGCGCTGGACCCGTTGCGCCGAGTGGTCGTCATCGCCGTCATCGCAGCCGCCATCGCCGCCACGACCTGGCTGCCGTTCCTGGTGCGCGCGGCGAGCAATCCGGTCAGCAACAGCGGCAGCGCATTCCACTACCTACCGGCCGACGGCGCCGAGCTGACCTTCCCGATGCTGCAGTTCTCGCTGCTGGGGGCGATCTGCATGCTGGGCACCCTGTGGCTGGTGGTGCGCACTCGTTCGTCGGTGCGTGCCGGCGCCCTGACGATCGGGGTGCTGGCCATCTACCTGTGGTCGCTGCTGTCGATGCTGACTACGCTGGCGCGCACCACGCTGCTGTCGTTCCGGCTGCAGCCGACGTTGAGCGTGCTGCTGGTGGCCGCCGGAGTGTTCGGCTTCATCGAGGGCACACTCGCCCTGCGACACCGAAGCCGGGCCGCGTTGCCGGTGGCCGGTGCGATCGGGCTGACCGCCGCCATCGCGTTCAGCCAGGACATCCCCGACGTGCTGCGACCCGATCTCACCATCGCCTACACCGACACCGACGGCCACGGCCAGCGCGGTGACCGGCGGCCTCCGGGCTCGGAGAAGTTCTACCCCGCCATCGACGCCGCCATCGCGGCGGTCACCGGCAAGCCGCGGGACCAAACCGTGGTGCTGACCGCCGATTACAGCTTCCTGTCCTACTACCCCTACTGGGGCTTCCAGGGATTGACGTCGCACTACGCCAACCCGCTGGCGCAGTTCGACCTGCGCGCCGCGCAGATCAAGAAGTGGTCCAACCTCAAGAGCCCCGACGAGTTGATCCACGCACTGGACACCTCACCGTGGCCTCCGCCCACCGTGTTCCTGATGCGCCGCGGCGCCAACAACAACTACACGCTGCGCCTGGCCGAGGACGTGTACCCCAACCAGCCCAACGTTCGTCGCTACACCGTCGACCTGCGGGCCGCGCTGTTCGACGACCCGCGCTTCGCCGTGCAAAGCGTCGGTCCGTTTGTGCTGGCCATCCGCCGGCCGGCGGCCCAACCGGGGCCGAGCCGCTGATGGCGACCGACACCGCGCGCGACTTGGCCGAAGAACTACCATCTAGGTCCGTGAAGGGCGCGGGAGCTAAGCACCGGACCGCTCGCATCGTCGCCGTCGTCGCCGGTCTGCTCGGGGCCCTGCTGGCGATCGCCACGCCGCTGCTACCGGTCGACCAGACCACCGCCCAACTCAACTGGCCGCAGAACGGCACCTTCGAAAGCGTCGACGCGCCGCTGATCGGCTATGTGGCTACCGACCTGAACATCTCCGTGCCGTGCGCGGCCGCCGCCGGACTGGCCGGACCGCGGAACGCCGGCAAGACCGTGCTGTTGTCGACCGTGCCCAAGCAGGCGCCCAAAGCCGTCGACCGCGGGCTGCTGATCCAGCGCGCCAACGACGAGTTGGTATTGGTGGTGCGCAACGTCCCGGTGGTGACCGCGCCGCTGAGTGAGGTCCTCGGCCCGGCCTGTCAGCGGTTGACCTTCACCGCGCACGCCGATCGGGTCACCGCCGAATTCGTCGGGCTGACCTACGGACCCAACGCCGAACATCCCGGCGCGCCATTGCGCGGCGAGAAAAGCGGCTACGACTTCCGCCCGCAGATCGTCGGCGTCTTCACGGACCTGGCCGGACCGACGCCGCCCGGTCTGAGCTTCTCGGCGACCGTCGACACCCGCTACAGCAGCAGCCCCACGCCGCTGAAAATGGCCGCGATGATCCTCGGCGTCGTGCTGACCGCCGTCGCACTGATCGCGCTGCACATCCTCGACACCGCCGACGGCACCCGGCACCGCCGCTTCCTGCCGTCGCGATGGTGGTCGATCGGCGCGCTGGACGCGCTCGTCATCGCCGTACTGGTGTGGTGGCACTTCGTCGGGGCCAACACCTCCGACGACGGCTACATCCTGACCATGGCCCGGGTGTCCGAGCACGCCGGCTACATGGCCAACTACTACCGCTGGCTGGGCACGCCCGAGGCACCGTTCGGCTGGTACTACGACCTGCTGGCGATCTGGGCGCACGTCAGTACCAGCAGCGTCTGGATGCGGCTGCCCACCCTGGCGATGGCGCTGACCTGTTGGTGGGCGATCAGTCGCGAGGTCATCCCCCGCCTGGGCCACGCCGTCAAGACCAACCGTGCGGCGGCGTGGACGGCCGCCGGGCTGTTCCTGGCGACCTGGTTGCCGCTGGACAACGGGCTGCGCCCCGAGCCGATCATCGCCCTGGGCATCCTGCTCACCTGGTGCTCGGTGGAGCGGGCGGTGGCCACCAATCGGCTGTTGCCGGTGGCGATCGCGTGCATCATCGGCGCGCTGACCCTGTTCTCCGGGCCGACCGGCATCGCGTCGATCGGCGCCCTGCTGGTCGCAATCGGGCCGCTGCGCACCATCATTCACCGCCGGTCCAGGCGGTTCGGGGTACTGCCACTGCTGGCGCCCATCCTGGCCGCGGCCACCGTGACGGTGATCCTGATCTTCCGCGACCAAACGCTGGCCGGTGAACTGCAGGCCACCGCGCTCAAGCGGGCGCTCGGGCCCAGCCTCAGCTGGTTCGACGAACACATCCGCTACGAGCGGCTGTTCATGGCCAGTCCCGACGGATCCGTGGCCCGCCGCTTCGCGGTGCTGGCGGTGCTGCTCGCTCTCGGCATCACCGTGGCAATGTCGTTGCGCAAGGGCAGAATTCCGGGCACCGCGGCCGGACCCAGCCGCCGCATCGTCGGCATCACGATCATCTCGTTCCTGGCGATGATGTTCACCCCGACCAAATGGACACACCACTTCGGGGTGTTCGCCGGGCTGGCGGGCTCGCTGGGCGCATTGGCCGCCGTTGCGGTGACAAGTGTGGCGATGCGCTCACGCCGCAACCGCACCGTGTTCTCAGCGACGGTGTTGTTCCTGGTCGCAATGTCGTTCGCCAGCGTCAACGGCTGGTGGTATGTCTCCAATTTCGGTGTGCCATGGTCGAATGCATTCCCGGCTTGGCACTACGCGTTCGCCACCGCGCTGCTCGGGCTGACGCTGGTGGTGCTGCTTTTGTCGGCATGGTTCCACTTCGTAGCTCCGGAGAACGGGCCCCCCAAGACCCGCAATGGGGCGCGGATGGCCGCAATCATCCAGTCCCCGTTGGCAATTGCGGCGTGGGCGTTGGTGACGTTCGAAGTCCTCTCGCTGACGCTGGCGATGACGGGGCAGTACCCGGCCTGGTCGGTGGGCCGCTCCAACCTGGAAGCGCTGACCGGTAAGTCCTGCGGCCTGGCCGAGGACGTCATGGTGGAGCAGGATCCCAACGCCGGCATGCTGTTGCCGATGTCCGCCCCGGTGGGCGACGCGCTGGGCGCCGGTCTCTCGGAAGCCTTCACGCCCAACGGTATCCCGTCCGATGTCTCGGCCGACCCGGTGATGGAGCGTCCGGGCGACCGCAGCTTCGTCAACGAAGACGGCAAGACCACCACCAGCGAGGCCGGCACCGAGGGCGGCACCAGCGCCGCGCCCGGCATCAACGGCTCACGCGCCCAGCTGCCGTACAACCTTGATCCGGCGCACACCCCGGTGCTGGGCAGCTGGCGGGCCGGCATCCAGGTGCCCGCCATGCTGCGCTCGGGCTGGTACCGGTTGCCGCCGCGGGACAAGGCGGGCCCGCTGCTGGTCGTCTCGGCGGCCGGCCGGTTCGACGCGCGCGAGGTGCAGGTGCAGTGGGCCACCGATGCGCAGGCGGCCGGCGGACACCCGGGCGGGTCGTTCCAGTTCTTCGATGTCGGCGCCTCCCCGGCATGGCGCAATCTGCGGATGCCGATGTCCTGGATTCCCGAGAGCGCGACCCAGGTCCGTCTGGTCGCCAACGACGAGGACCTGGCGCCGCAGCACTGGATCGCGGTCACCCCGCCGCGCATTCCCCAGCTGCGCACGCTGCAGCAGGTGGTGGGCTCGTCGGATCCGGTGTTCCTGGACTGGCTGGTGGGTCTGGCATTCCCGTGCCAGCGACCGTTCGGCCATCAGAACGGCGTCGACGAAACCCCCAAGTGGCGCATCCTGCCGGACCGGTTCGGCGCCGAGGCCAACTCGCCGGTGATGGACAACAACGGCGGCGGCCCGTTGGGTGTCACCGAGTTGCTGGTGAAGGCGACCACGATGGCCACCTACCTGAAGGACGACTGGTCACGCGATTGGGGCTCGCTGCAACGCCTGACGCCGTACTACGCCAACGCCCAGCCCGCCCGTCTCCAGTTGGGCACCGCGACGCGCGGCGGCCTGTGGGACCCAGCCCCGCTGCGTCGGGGCTAGCTACAGCCCCGGCAGGCAGTTGACGAACGGGATGCACGGCGGCGACGGCGGCCGCGGCGGCGGGAAACCCTCGATGATGACCGAGTCGGTCGGCGGACTGTTCTGATCGAAATACCAAGGGTGACAGACGTTTCTGTCCCAGTTCGGCATGTGCTTCATGACCGGTGAGCCCGGGCACCACTGATAGGTGCAGCTATTTGTCGGGCTTGGTACCGTGCCGCCGTCCTGGCACACCATCGGGGCGGGCTGAGCCTGGCCGATTCCCGCGGCCAGGCTCAATCCGACGACAGCCAAGCCGCCCGACACCACCGCACCGGCAAACGCTCGTTTCATGTTGTGAGAAGTGTTCATGCCGCCAGTGCAACCGGTCAAGGGTGCTACCGATCCCAAAGACTCAGCGACTGTCGGGGGCGGGTCCCTCGGCGACTTGGCCGCTGGGAAGCCGGTGGTATTGGTGGCAGACGGTCATGTCCCAGGTGAGGCCGACGGTCGCCGGCATGGCGTCCCCGGGGCACCAGTAGTGGGGGCCATCGGCCGTGGCGAACACGGCCAAGCCCAAACCGGCGGCCGCAACGCCACCCGACACCACCGCCCCGGCAATAATCCGTGTCCAGTTCATGATCGATTCCTTTGCGCTTTTGTCGCTGCCGGCTGTGCGACTCGGTTCCTGGTTGCCGACGCCGGTATCCTCACGCGCGCCGCTTGCAGGGCCTTTGCGAGATCCTTGCGAAATTCATGCGCCGCTGACGAGCGCTATTGGTAAGCGTAAACTTACGGTTCGTGACGACTTACCAATCCTCTGGTGATGCGTGGGTCGCCCTGGCGGATCGCACGCGCCGGGCCATCATGGAGCGCCTGGCGCATGGCCCGGCAGCCGTAGGCGAACTGGCCCGGGAGCTGCCGGTCAGCCGCCCGGCCGTGTCACAGCACCTCAAGGTGCTCAAATGCGCCGGCTTGGTGCGTGACCACGCGGCGGGGACCCGTCGCGTCTACCAGCTCGACCCGACCGGCCTCGAGGCGATGCGCGCCGAGCTGGACCGGTTCTGGACCCAAGCCCTGGCCAACTATGCGGCCAAGTTCACCGAGATCGAAGGAGAGGCGTCATGACCCAGCCGCGCAGCCCCGAAGTTCAGCACCAGGTGATCGTCAATGCCCCGATCGAACGCGCCTTCGCCGTCTTCACCGAACAGTTCGGCGACTTCAAACCGCGGGAGCACAACCTGCTGGCGGTCCCGATCGCCGAGACGGTGTTCGAAAGCCGGGCCGGCGGCCACATCTACGACCGCGGTGTCGACGGCAGCGTGTGCCGGTGGGCGCGCGTGCTCGCCTACGAGCCCCCGCACCGGCTGCTGTTCACCTGGGACATCAGTCCGTCCTGGCAACCGGAATCCGACCAGTCGCGAACCAGCGAGGTCGAGGTGCGCTTCACCGCGGAGTCCGAAACGCGCACGCGCGTCGACCTGGACCACCGCCACCTGGACCGGCACGGCCCCGGCTGGCGGTCGGTTGCCGACGGCGTCGACGGCGAGGCCGGATGGCCGTTGTACCTGCACCGCTACGTCGCCCTCACCGCCGGAGTGCCGCAATGACCGCCGTCGGGTCGATGATGAGCATGGCCCACGACGAACGGGCCGACCTCGCGGATTTCCTGACCACGCTGAGCCCGCAGGACTGGGAGACACCCAGCCTGTGCTCCAAGTGGAGCGTCAAAGATGTTGTGGCGCACGTGATCAGCTATGAGGAGCTCGGCAAGATCGGGCTGCTGAAGCGTTTCGCGAAGGGCTGGGTGGTGCGGGCGAACCAGGTGGGCGTCGACGAATTCGCCCCGCTGAGCGCCCCTCAACTGCTCGCCTCGCTGCGCAACCACCTCCAACCGCAGGGATTGACAGCCGGTTTCGGCGGCATGATCGCGCTGGTCGACGGCACGATCCATCACCAGGACATCCGCCGGTCGCTCGGCCGACCGCGCAGTGTGCCGCCCGCTCGGCTCGAACGGGTGCTCGGTCTGGTGCCGGGCAATCCACGCCTGGGCGCCGGGCGCCGGATCAGGGGGCTGCAACTGCGGGCCACCGATGTCGACTGGGCACACGGCAGCGGGCCGGCGGTCACCGGCCCGGGCGAGGCCCTGCTGATGGCGATGGCCGGACGCCGCGCGGCGCTGGCCGACCTCAGCGGCCCGGGCTGCGCCACGCTGGCGGCGAGGATGCCCGAATAGCGGTCAGCGCGAACGGATTTCGACGGTGAATTCTCGGCTGCCGATTTTGACGTGATCGCCGTCGCCGAGGACAACGCTGCCGCGGATGCGCTTGCCCTGCACCTCGACGCCATTGGTGGAACGCAGATCGGTGATCACGAAGCCGGTGCCGCTGTCGGTGATGGCGGCGTGATACCGGCTGACGTCGTTGTCGTCGAGAACGATGTCGTTGTCCATGACACGGCCGATCCGGGTGGTCGCGTCGTTGAGCCGGTACTCGCGTCCGTACTTGTCGCGCAACACCACGACGACTGACCCGTCGACGGGAATCGCGGCGGATTCGACGGCGGGCACGTCGACGTTGACCTTCAGCGTGGTCAGCGCCGCCCGAGTGGGTGCCGGTGGTTCCTGGCGCAGGATCCGCTCGTGCAACTCGGTGACCGTCGGCCCGGGGTCGATGCCGAGCCCGTCGGCCAGCGCGCTCTTCAGTCGCCGATACGCACCCAGTGCATCGGATTGCCGCTCGGTCACGTAGTAGGCGGTCATCAGCTGCGCCCACAGTGGTTCCCGGTACGGATGTTCGGCGGTGATCGCCTCGAGCTCACCGATGACGGATTCCGCACGCCCGCAGGCGATCTCTGCCTGCGCGTGGGCGGTGTGGACGGCGACCTTCTCTTCTATCAGCGCGGCGGCGAACGCGTCGACGAACGCGAACTCGCGCAAGTCGTCGAGGACCGGCCCGCGCCATTCGCTCAGCGCGGCCGACAGGTGGCTGCTGGCATCCTCGAACCGACCCGCGGCGGCGGCCTGGGAACCCGCGGCCTTGCCGGTGCTGAACCGGCCGAGGTCGCAGTCGGCGTCGGCGATGCTGAGCTGGTAACCGGGCGGAACGCTGGCCAGCACCTGGCTCGGGACGCCCGCGCCGGTGCGCAACAGCCGCCGCAGGTTGGACACGTGGGACTGGATGCTGATCCGTGCGGCCGGTACCGGGTCCTCGTCCCAGACCGCGCCGATCAACGAGTCGACGGACACCGGCCGGTTGCGGTTGATCACCAGCATCGCCAGCACCGCACGCTGCTTCGGTGCCCCCAAGTTCATCCGCGTACCGCCGGCGGTCACCTGTAAGGGCCCCAACACGCCGAACCCGAGACCTGAGTCCGTCATCGCCTTGCATGGTTTCAGACCGGGACCCGAAAATGCACGAATCTTCGAAGGCGCCCAGCGGGTGCGGCCCCGCATCCTCAACCCACCAAGCGGCGTCGCTTACCATCGAACCCCGTGCCCCACGACGAGCGATCCCAGCGGATCCTGCGCCTGGTCGCCGTCGTCGCCGGACTCGCCGGCCTACTGTTGTGCCTCGTCGTCCCGTTACTCCCGGTCAAGCAGACCACGGCGACCATCGCGTGGCCGCAGGGCAGCACAGCAGGTCCTGACGGGCACGTCACCCAGATCACCGCGCCGCTGGTGTCCGGTGCGCCGCGCACACTCGACATCTCCATCCCCTGCCCGGCGATGGCCACCCTGCCGGCCGGCGGCGGACTCGTGATCTCGACGCTGCCGACCGGCGGCGTCGACCCGGGGAAGAACGGCCTGTTCGTCCGCGCCGACAAGGACGTGGTCGTCGTCGCCTTCCGGGACACGGTGGCCGCGGTGGCCAAGCGCTCGGCGATCGCTGCGGGCGACTGCAGCGTGCTGCACGTGTGGGCCGACGCCGGTGCGGCGGGCGCGGATTTCGTCGGCATCCCGGGTGCCGCCGGGATCCTGTCCGCCGAGAAGAAGCCTCAGGTCGGCGGCATCTTCACCGATCTGAAGGTGGCCGCCCAGCCGGGGCTGTCGGCCCGGGTCGACATCGACACCCGGTTCATCACGACGCCGACCGCGCTGAAGAAGCTGGTGATGGCGACCGGTGTGCTGGCGGTGCTGGTCGCCATCGTCGCGCTGGCCATGCTGGACCGCCATGGCCGCGGCGGCACCCTGGTCAACTGGCGCTCGCCGGTCGGCTGGCTGTCCCGGTATCGCCCGCATCCGCCCCGCCCCGGGTGGCGTTGGGCCACCTGGCTGTCCGATGTGGGCGTGATCGCGACACTGCTGATATGGCACGTCATCGGCGCCGCCTCGTCCGACGACGGCTACAACCTGACGATCGCGCGGGTGGCGCCGAAGGCCGGCTATGTGGCCAACTACTACCGCTACTTCGGGACCACCGAGGCGCCGTTCGACTGGTACCTGTCGGTGCTGTCCAAACTGGCGTCGGTCAGCACCGCGGGCGTGTGGATGCGGCTACCGGCCACGCTGGCCGGGATCGCCTGCTGGCTGGTGATCAGCCATTGGGCGCTGCGCCGGCTGGGCCCCGGCAAGGGCGGACTGGGATCCAACACCGTGGCGGTGCTCACTGGCGGCGTGGTGTTCCTGGCCGCGTGGTTGCCGTTCAACAACGGTCTGCGCCCCGAGCCGCTGATCGCGCTCGGCGTGATCGTCACCTGGATGTTGGTGGAGCGCGCGATCGCTCTACAGCGGCTGGCTCCCGCCGCAGTGGCGATCGTGGTCGCGATGCTCACCGTGACGCTGGCGCCGCAGGGGTTGATCGCCGTCGCCGCGCTGCTGACCGGGGCCCGGGCCATCGCGACGATCATCCGGCGCCGCCGCGCCACCGACGGGCTGCTGGCGCCGCTGGCCGTGCTGGCGGCGGCGCTGTCGCTGATCCTGGTGGTGGTGTTCCGCAGCCAGACGCTGGCGACGGTCGCCGAGTCGGCCCGCATCAAATACAAGGTCGGGCCGACGATCGCGTGGTACCAGGACTGGCTGCGCTACTACTTCCTGACGGTCGAGTCCAACCCGGACGGGTCGATGGCGCGGCGCTTCGCGGTGCTGGTGTTGTTTCTCTGCCTGTTCGGCATGCTGGTCGTGCTGTTGCGCCGCGGCCGCGTGCCGGGATTGGCCAGCGGCCCGGCCTGGCGGCTGATCGGCGCCACCGCACTGGGCCTGCTGCTGCTGACCTTCACGCCGACGAAATGGGCCGTGCAGTTCGGGGCGTTCGCCAGCCTGGGCGGGACGCTCGGCGCGGTCACCGCGTTCGCCTTCGCCCGCATCGGATTGCACAGTCGCCGCAACCTGACGCTGTACGTCACCGCGCTACTGTTCCTGCTGGCCTGGGCGACCTCGGGCATCAACGGGTGGTTCTACGTCGGCAACTACGGGGTGCCATGGTTCGACATCCAGCCCGTCGTCGCCAGCCAGCCGGTGACGTCGATTTTCCTGGCACTGTCGATCGCGACCGGATTGCTGGCCGCCTGGCAGCACTTCCGGATGGACTACGCCGGGCACACCGAGATCAAGGAGAGCCGGCGTAACCGCGTGCTGGCCGCCACGCCGCTGTTGGTCGTCGCGACGATCATGGTGCTGGGCGAAGTCGGCTCGCTGGCCAAGGGTGCGGTGTTCCGCTACCCGCTCTACACCACCGCCAAGGCCAATCTGGCCGCGCTCAGTTCCGGGCTGTCGAACACCAGCTGCGCGATGGCCGACGACGTGCTGACCGAGCCCGACCCCAATCTTGGCCTGCTGCAACCGGTTAGCGGCCAGACGTTCGGACCCGACGGCCCACTCGGCGGCACAAATCCCGTCGGCTTCAAACCCGGCGGGGTGGGTGACGACCTGAGGTCCTATCCCGTGGTGACCAAACCGGGCGTGGTGAACTCCGACGCGTCACCGAACAAGCCCAACGCCGCGATGAGCGACTCCGCGGGCACCGCCGGCGGCAGGGGCCCGGTCGGGGTCAACGGGTCGAACGTGGCGCTGCCGTTCGGGCTCGACCCGGCCCGCACCCCGGTGATGGGCAGCTACGGCGAGAATTCGCTGTCGGCCACCGCCACCTCTGCCTGGTACCAGTTGCCTCCTGATTGGAAAGAGCGCACACCGGAGCGCCCGCTGGTGGTGGTCTCCGCCGCGGGCGCCATCTGGTCGTACAAAGAGGACGGCACCTTCACCTACGGGCAGTCGCTGAAACTGCAGTGGGGTGTCACCCGCCCCGACGGGACCACCCAGCCACTCACCGAGGTCCAGCCGATCGACATCGGGCCCGAGCCGGCGTGGCGCAATCTGCGGTTCCCGCTGACCTGGGCGCCGCCCGACGCCAACGTGGCGCGCATCGTCGCCTACGACCCGAACCTGAGCGAGGATCAGTGGTTCGCGTTCACGCCGCCGCGCGTGCCCGTGCTGCAGACCCTGCAGCAGTTGATGGGATCGCAGACACCGGTGCTGATGGACATCGCGACCGCCGCGAACTTCCCGTGCCAGCGCCCGTTCGCCGAACACCTTGGCGTTGCCGAACTTCCGGGGTACCGCATCCTTCCCGACCACAAGCAGACGGCGGCGTCGTCGAACGGGTGGCAGGCCGGCGAGGCCGGCGGCCCCTTCCTGTTCACCCAGACGCTGTTGCGGACGTCGACGATCTCGACCTACCTGCGCGGCGACTGGTATCGCGATTGGGGATCCGTCGAGCAGTATTACCCACTGGTGCCGAGTGATCTCGCGCCGAACGCCGTCGTCGAACAGGGTGTGATGACCGTGAACGGCTGGAGCCGGCAAGGACCGATTCGGGCACTACCGTGAGCGTCGTCATCGATACACCCGCCGAAGCCGCGCCGCGCGACGATGTCCGCGTCACCCGCTGGGTCGCCACGATCGCCGGGCTGATCGGCTTCGTGCTGTCGGTCGCGACACCGCTGCTGCCCGTCGTGCAGACCACCGCGATGCTGAACTGGCCGCAGGGCGGCCAGCTGAATAGCGTTACGGCCCCGCTCATTTCGCTGAGCCCGGTCGACGTGACGGCCAGCGTGCCGTGCGACGCGGTGCGTGGCGTGGCGCCCGAGGGCGGTGTGGTGCTGAGCACCGCACCCAAGAAGGGCAAGGACGCCGCACTCAACGCGCTGTTCGTCGTCGTCAACGCCAAGCGCGTCGACGTCACCGATCGAAACGTGGTGATCGCCAGCGCGTCGCGCGAGCAGGTCGAGTCCGAGCAATGCCAGCGCATCGAGATAACCTCCACCCGCGCCGGCACTTTCGCCACCTTCGTCGGCTTGACCGACCCGGCGGGCAAACCGCTCGGCGGCGGGTTCAACGACCCGAACCTGCGCCCGCAGATCGTCGGGGTGTTCACCGACCTGGTCGGTCCCGCACCGCCCGGATTGAAGTTCTCGTCGACCATCGACACCCGGTTCTCCACCACCCCAACGACGTTGAAGCTGCTGGCGATGGTGGGCGCCATCCTGTCCACCATCGTCTCGCTGGTCGCGCTGTGGCGGCTGGACCAGCTGGACGGTCGCCGGATGCACCGGCTGATCCCGACGCGCTGGAAGAAATTCACCCTCGCCGACGCCACGGTGATCTTCGGATTCGTGCTGTGGCATGTGATCGGAGCGAACTCCTCGGACGACGGCTACATCCTGGGTATGGCCCGGGTCGCCGACCACGCCGGCTACATGTCCAACTACTTCCGCTGGTTCGGCAGCCCGGAAGACCCCTTCGGTTGGTACTACAACTTGCTGGCGCTGATGACCCACGTCACCGACGCCAGCCTGTGGATGCGACTGCCCGACTTGGTCGCCGGGCTGGTGTGCTGGCTGCTGCTCTCGCGTGAGGTGCTGCCCCGGTTGGGGCCGGCGGTGACGTCGAGCAAGGCGGCGAATTGGGCGGCGGGCCTGGTGCTGCTGACCGCGTGGATGCCGTTCGACAACGGGCTGCGTCCGGAGCCGATCATCGCCGTCGGTTCGCTTCTCACGTGGGTGCTGATCGAGCGCACGATGTGCGCCTCCCGGCTGACTCCGGCCGCCCTGGCCGTGGTCACCGCGGCATTCACCCTGGGTGTGCAGCCGACCGGGTTGATCGCGGTGGCCGCGCTGGTCGCCGGTGGTCGTCCGATCCTGCGTATTCTGGTGAAACGGCATCGCCTGGTCGGGACCTGGCCGCTGGTCGCCCCGATGCTGGCCGCCGGCACCGTCATCCTCACCGTGGTGTTCGCCGACCAGACACTGTCAACGGTGTTGGAAGCCACCAGGATTCGCACCGCGATCGGTCCCAGCCAGGCGTGGTACACCGAGAACCTGCGCTACTACTACCTGATCCTGCCCACCGTCGACGGTTCGCTGTCGCGCCGGTTCGGGTTCCTGGTCACCGCGCTGTGTTTGTTCACCGCGGTGTTCATCATGTTGCGGCGCAAGCGAGTTCCGGGGGTCGCCCGCGGGCCGGCGTGGCGGCTGATGGGTGTCATCTTCGGCACCATGTTCTTTTTGATGTTCACCCCGACCAAGTGGGTGCACCACTTCGGGCTGTTCGCCGCGGTGGGTGCGGCGATGGCCGCCCTGACCACCGTGCTGGTGTCGCCTGCGGTGCTGCGCTGGTCGCGCAACCGGATGGCGTTCACCGCGGCGCTGATGTTCGTGCTGGCACTGTGTTTCGCCACCACCAACGGTTGGTGGTACGTCTCGAGCTACGGCGTGCCGTTCAACAGCTCCATGCCGAAAGTCGGCGGAATCTCAATCAGCACAATATTTTTCGCACTCTTTGTGATCACCGCAATCTATGCGGCCTGGTTGCACTTCGCCGACCCGAGCCACGGCGAGGGCCGGCTGGCGCGGGCGCTGACCGCGGCGCCGATCCCGCTCGCCGCCGGCTTCATGGCGCTGGTGTTCGTGGCGTCGATGACGGCGGGCATCGTGCGCCAGTACCCCACCTACTCCAATGCCTGGGACAACCTGCGCGAGTTCAGCGGCGGCTGCGGCCTGGCCGACGACGTCCTCGTCGAACCGGACAGCAATGTCGGCTTCATGACGCCGTATCCCGGCAGCTACTCCCCGCTGGGCGCGCTGGGTGGTATCAACCCGACGGGATTCACCGCGAACGGTGTACCGGAGCGCACGCTGGCCGAAGCGGTCCGGGAGACCGCCGTGCCGCAGCCCGGTACCGACTACGACTGGTACGGGCCGACCAAATTGACCGCGCCGGGGATCAACGGCTCACTGCTGCCGTTGCCCTACGGGCTGAACCCCGCACAGGTTCCGGTGGCCGGCAGTTACACCAGCGGCCCGCAACAGCAGAGCAGGCTCACCTCGGCGTGGTACCAGCTGCCCAAGCCCGACGCCGGGCATCCGCTGGTGGTGGTGACCGCCGCGGGCGCGATCGCCGGCAACAGCATCCTGCACCACCACACCACCGGGCAGACCGTGGAATTGGAATACGGCAAGCCCGGACCCGACGGCACCGTGGCGCCGGCCGGCCGGGTGGTGCCCTACGACCTCTACGGCGAGCAGCCGAAGGTGTGGCGCAACCTGCGGTTCGCCCGCTCCGAGATGCCGTCGGACACGATCGCGGTCCGGGTGGTGGCCGAGGACCTGTCGCTGACGCCGGACGACTGGATCGCGGTGACGCCGCCGCGCGTACCCGAGCTGCGCTCGTTACAGGAGTACGTCGGCTCGACGCAGCCGGTGCTGATGGACTGGGCGGTCGGCCTGGCGTTCCCGTGCCAGCAGCCGATGCTGCACGTCAACGGCGTCACCGAAATCCCGAAGTTCCGCATCACGCCGGACTACACGGCCAAAAAGCAGGACACCGACACCTGGCAGGACGGCGTCAACGGCGGCCTGCTCGGCATCACCGACCTGCTGCTGCGCGCCCACGTGATGTCGACCTACCTGTCCCACGACTGGGGCCGCGACTGGGGGTCGCTGCGCAGGTTCGACACCATCGCCGACGCCCAGCCCGCGCAGATCGACCTGGGCACCGCGACCCGCAGCGGATGGTGGTCGCCCGGCCAGATCCGGATCAAGCCGTAAATTGGCCCGGCAAATACCGCCTTAATTTGTCACCGGTCGAATAAAAGCATTTAATTTACGCCTTAGTAATTCGGTGAATTGGTTTAAATTCGACAAATAAAGGTCAATATCTACTCCGCTGTGATTCGGGGAGCGCAGCTGGGAGGGATTGCGGGACTCATGCACACACGGAAACGACTAGCCGCATGCGCAGCGGCCTTCACGGCGGCGATGTCTTCAGTGGCGACGGTGGGGATCGCCATCGCCGGGGCCGAAAGCGGGACGATCGTCGTGTTGGACAGCAAGCTCAGGCGTTGTGATTTCAGTCTGGTCAGCACCGTGCCGATGGTCCCGCGGTCCGCCCTGGGCACCGGTCAGGTCATCGTTCATACCTCGGGGGGTCAAGCGTTCGCGGAGGTGCATCTGTCCGATGCGCCTGCCCCGGGAACCCATTTCGACGTCGGCCTGATCCAGGAACCCCGGCCGGCCGCCGGCAATTGCGGACCCGGGGACCCGGGCACCGCCTTTTCCGGCTTGGATACCGACGCGGCGGGCAACGGAACGGTGACCGTTTCGGACACTATTCGGCCGGGCACGACGGGCGTGTGGGTAATTGTCCAGCGCCCCAATCCGAATTCCCAAAACCCGGCGGAGTTCTACACGTCCGAGTTCGTCGCGCCGGTCTGACTCGGGCGCTCGTGCTCACTTGAGCGTCAGCACTTCCTCGCTGAGCTGGGCCACCCGGTGGGCCAATACGCGGCCGATGTTCGTGTGAATCTGCAGCGCGATGCCCGGGCGGTCACGGCTCAATTCGTTGAGCGCGGCGACCTCCAACTCGAAGCAGACGCAGGGCGTCGCGGCGCGGACTCTGGCGGTTCGGGTGCCGCCGTAGAGCGCGGCCATTTCACCGAACGTCGCACCCGGCCCGAACGTGGTCGCCCGGTGAAACGACTCACCCATGGCCAACACGACGTCGACGGAGCCCGCGATCACAAAATAGATCCGGTCCGCGTGGTCGCCCACGTCGAAGATCACCGCGCCCTTTTGGTAGTCGGTGTAGGTGCCGGCCGCCTCGATCAGGGCCAAGAAGTCGGCGTCCGCGCCGTCCAGCACCTCGACATCGGCGAGTGCGCAGCGCGCCATACCCGGTTCGAGACTTGATCGTTCGAGCAGTTGGTTCTCCCGCCATTCGAGCGCATCGCTGTGCGACTCGAACGACACCGCATCGAGGATTTCCGCCACTTCGGGTGGGGCGCCGACCAGCACCAGCTCAGCCCGTGACGACTCCAACAACGCGCCGATAGCGCGTAGCAGCGACGCGCCGCTGCGATCGACGGTATTGACCCGGCGGAAATCCAGGATCAACACCTCGGCACGGTCCAGCTCCGCGGCGACGGCCCGGCTCAACACCTCGCACGAACCGAAGCGCAGCTGACCTTGCAACTCAAACACTTTCGTGGTGCTCCCGAGCCGCTTGAGGGCATCGTCTTGCGCTGCCAGCCGATGTCGCTTCGACCGGACGGCATCGCCGCCGTAGGCGCGACGCACCACGGATGTGTCGGAGGCCGGCGGGCTCAACAGATGCAAGCTGAAACGGTCCGAGATCTCCCGGCAGAATGCGAGCCCGCGCACGCTGTTGCCGTGTCCGTCGAGCGGGGGCGAGAAGATGGCCAGGCCGAACTGCCCCGGCAGCACTGCGAGCACCGCCCCGGATACCCCGCTCTTCGCGGGAAGTCCCACGCTGTAGAGCCACTCGCCCGCGTAGTCGTACATGCCGCAGGTGCTCATCGCGCTCAGCACCCGCACCACATTCGCCTCGCTGACAGCACGCTCGCCGGTCATCGGGTTGACGCCGCGGTTCGCCAGCGTCGCGCCCATCGTTGCGAGATCGCGGGTGTCGACCAGCAAGGCGCACTGCCGGAAATACGCCTGCAGGGTGGTCTCGACTTCGGTCTCGAGCATGCCGAAGTTGCGCATCAAGTATGCGATTGCCCGGTTGCGGTCGCCGCTGTCGGACTCGGAGCGACGCACCACCTCGTCGAGCTCGAGCGCGCGCCCGGCGAACCGGGCAAAAGCGGCCGCGACCGAATCCGTATCACCGAGCAGGCTCGTGGTGAGGATCGCGCCCGCGTTCACCATGGGGTTGTACGGGCGGCGGGTATTCATGTCGAACTCGATGGCGTTAAACGGATCTCCCGATGGTTCGACGCCGATTCGCTGCAGCACCGCGTCGATGCCGCGCTGTTCCAGGGCAATGGCATAGGCGAATGGCTTCGACACCGACTGGATGGTGAAGCCTTGCTTGAAGTCCCCAATGTCATATCGGTGGTTGTCCACGGTCACCAGGCTGACGCCGAACCAGTCCGGGTCGGCGGCTTGCAGCGCGGGGATGTAGTCGGCGACCTCGCCCTGATGGATGCCGGCGACGTGGTCGAAAATGGCATTGAGTTCAGCTTCTAGCGGTAGCTGCATTCGCATTTCACCTTCCGTCGGAGTTTGCGAAACGTACTACGTTCCGGCGTATGCCAATTGGCCTAACGAGGTCGATCGGTGAAACGCGTCCTGACCGACAAGAAGCCGCCAACCCTACAATCGGCGTAGGCCGGAGCCAGCGGCTTGACATAGGAGAAAGCCATGAGCGAGTACGACCTGGAGGCCGTCGACCGGCTGCCCTTCTCCACGCCGGAAAAGTCGCAGCGCTACCGGACCGACAACTACACCGGCGCGGTCGGCCTGAACTGGTATCTGACCGACCCCACGCTGCGGTTCACGATGAACTACTACCTGCGGCCCGACGAATTAGCCGTCGTAGAGCCACATTTGACCAGCATCGGTGAACTGATGGGCGGCCCGGTGGCCCGCTGGGCCGACGAGACGGACCGCAACCCGCCACGGCTGGAGCGCTACGACCGGTGGGGGCACGACGTCAGTCAGGTCGTCATGCCGGCGTCGTTCACGCAGTCCAAGCGCGCGGTCCTGGACGCGCAGCAGGCGTTGCGCGCCGACGCGCGCGCCGCGAAGGTGAGCTCCGGGCTGGCGCTGTTCGCGTCCAACTATCTACTCAACCAGGCCGACATCGGAATGGGGTGCGCGCTGGGCACCGGCGGCGGGATGGTCCAGTCCCTGGTGGCCGCGTACGCGCCGGCCGACGTGGCCGAGTACGTGTCGGCCAAGTTCGCCTCCGGCGAGTGGGCTGGAGAGACCGCGCAGCTGCTGACCGAACGCACCGGCGGCTCCGACCTGGGCGCGCTGGAGACGACGGCGACACGCAGCGGGGACGCCTGGCTTCTCAACGGCTTCAAGTGGTTTGCCTCCAACTGCGCCGGCGAGGCGCTCGTCGTCCTGGCCAAACCCGAGGGCGCCCCGGACTCTTCGCGCGGGGTAGCGAATTTCCTAGTGCTGCGCACCCGCCGCGACGGCTCGCGCAACGGGGTGCGGGTGCGGCGCCTGAAGGACAAGCTCGGCACCCGGTCGGTGGCCTCCGGCGAGGTCGAGTTCGTCGACGCCGAGGCGTTTCTGCTGTCCGAGAAGCCGACCGGTCCAGAAGGCCAAGCGGGTCCGTCCGACGGCAAGGGCCTGGGCCGGATGATGGAGCTGACCAACGCCGCGCGCCTGGGCATCGCGTTGTTCGGGCTGGGCAATGCGCGCCGCGCGTTGGTCGAGTCGCTGTGCTACGCGCGGCAACGCCATGCGTTCGGCGGTGCGCTGATTGACAAGCCGCTGATGCGGCGCAAGCTGGCCGAGCTGATCGTCGACGTCGAAGCCGCGCAGGCAATGGTTTTCGACGGCACCGGCGCGCCCAACCATCGCCAGCCCCGCAGCCTGCGGCAGCGCATCGCGGTACCCGTCACCAAACTCAAGGTGTGCCGGCTGGGGATCACCGCGGCCTCGGATGCGATCGAAATCCACGGCGGCAACGGCTATATCGAGACCTGGCCGGTGGCAAGGCTGCTGCGCGACGCCCAGGTGAACACGATTTGGGAAGGGCCCGACAATATCCTGTGCCTCGACGTGCGCCGCGGCATCGAGCAGACCCGGGCCCACGAGACGTTGTTGGCGCGGCTGCACGACGCGGTGTCGGTCTCCGACGACGACGAGACCACCGCCCTGGTGGCCCGCCGGATCGAGGACCTCGACGCCGCCATCACGGCCTGGACCAAACTCGACAGCGCCGTCGCCGAGGCCCGGCTGTTCCCGCTGGCCCAGTTCATGGGCGACGTGTACGCGGGCGCGCTGCTGATCGAACAGGCGGCCTGGGAGCGGCAGACCCGCGGCGGCGAGCGCAAGGCACTGGTGGCCGCCGCCTACGCGCAGCGGTATCTCGCCGACCGCGGGCCGCTACGCGGTATCGACGCCGACTCCGACGTGGCACTGGAGCGCTTCGACGAGCTGGTGGACGGCGCGCTGACGCTGTGACACCGATAGTCAGTGGACCCACTGCCCTCGGCGAAGCGCTGCAACCGTGTTCGTCTTAGAGTGATGCATATGGCTGAGGAGCTGACGCCGCATTTCGAGGACGTGCAGGCGCACTACGACCTATCCGACGACTTCTTCCGTCTGTTCCTCGACCGCACCCAGATGTATACCTGCGCCTATTGGCTTGGCGGCGAGGACATGACGCTGGAAGAGGCGCAGATCGCCAAGATCGACCTCTCGCTCGGCAAGCTCGGCCTGCAGCCCGGCATGACGCTGCTGGACCTCGGCTGCGGCTGGGGCGCCGCCATGAAGCGGGCCATCGAGAAATACGACGTCAACGTCGTCGGCTTGACGTTGTCCAAGAATCAAGCCGCCCACGCCCAGAAGATGCTCGACGAAATGGACAGCCCGCGTTCCAAGCGGGTGCTGCTCGAGGGCTGGGAGCGGTTTCACGACCCGGTGGACCGGATCGTGGCGATCGGCCCGCTCGAGCATGTCGGCTACGACCGTTACGCCGCCTTCTTCGAGAGGGCCTACGAGCTGCTGCCGGCCGGTGGCACATTCTTGCTGCACACCATCACCGTCTTGTCGGAGAAGGAAATCATCGCGTCGGGATTGCCGCTGACTCCGGCGATAGTCGAGTTCAGCGACTTCATGAAGACCGAGATCTTCCCCGGCGGTTACCTGCCGACCATCGACATGGTGAAGGAGTTCTCGGCGAAGGCCGGCTTCAAGCTGAAGCGTCGCCAGTCGCTGCAGCGGCATTACGCAAAGACTCTGGACGTATGGGCCGCCGGCCTCTCCGCACACAAGGACGAGGCCATCGCGATCCAGTCCGAAGAGGTCTACGAGATGTACATGAAGTACCTCACCGGCTGCGCGAACCTCTTCCGCAAGGGCTACACCGACCTCAACCAATTCACCCTGCGCAAGTAGCAGCCCACGTGTTGGGCTAGAGCGGCAGCAGGCTGTGCTTACGGCCGACGCGGAACCAGATCTGCTTGTCTCGCAACAGATGTAGCGACTTGCGGATCAGCAGCCGGGTCTGGTGGGGATCGATGACCGCATCGATGAAGCCGCGCTCGGCGGCTGTCCACGGGATCGCCATGTTGAGGTTGTAGCCCTCGATGAAGTCCTTCTTGATCTGCTGCGCCTCGGGCGTCGTCGGGTCGGGGAACCGTTTCATCAGCAGCTGGGCGGCGCCCTCGGCGCCGATCACCGCGATGCGTGCGGTGGGCCAGGCGAAGTTGAAGTCGGCGGTCAGCTGCCGGGATCCCATCACCGCATACGCGCCGCCGTAGGACTTGCGGATCGTGATCGTCACCTTGGGCACGTCGGCCTCCACCACCGCGGAGAGGAACCGGCCGCCGCGCTTGATGATGCCGTTGCGCTCCTGTTCGGCCCCCGGCAGGAAGCCGGGGGTGTCGACGACGAAGATCAGCGGCAGCTCGAAGATGTCGCAGAACCGGATGAAACGTGTTGCCTTGTCGGAAGCTTCGTTGTCGATCGACCCGGCCAGGAACATGGGCTGGTTGGCGATCACGCCGACCGGGCGCCCGTCGACCCGGGCGAACCCGGTGATGATCGCCGGCCCCTGCTGCGCGGCGACGTCGAGGAAATCGCCGTCGTCGAAGATCCGCAGCAGGATCTCGTGCATGTCGTAGGCCGCGTTGTCGTTGTCCGGGATGATCGTGTCGAGTTCCAGATCGGTCGGGGTGATCTCCGGCTCCAGCCCGGGATTGACGATCGGCGGTTTCTCGAAGACGTTGGACGGCAGGAATGACAGGAAGTCGCGGACGTACTGGAACGCCTCGGCCTCGGTGTCGACAACGTGATGAATATTGCCGTGGCGGGCCTGGACGTCGGCGCCACCCAGCTCGTCGAGCGTGATCTCTTCGCCGGTGACTTCCTTGATCACGTCGGGCCCGGTGACGAAGAAGTAGCCCTGGTCGCGCACCGCGACCAAGAGATCGTCCTGGATCGGCGAATAGACCGCTCCCCCAGCGCATTTGCCGAAGATGAGGGAGATCTGAGGCACCACCCCGGACAGGGCTTCGTGGCGGCGGCCCAGTTCGGCATACCAGGCCAGTGATGTGACCGCGTCCTGGATGCGGGCGCCGCCCGAGTCCTGGATCCCGATGATCGGGCAGCCGACCATCGCGCACCACTCCATCAGCCGGGCCACCTTGCGGCCGAACATCTCCCCGACGGTGCCCTGGAACACGGTCTGGTCGTGGGAGAACACCCCGACCGGCCGGCCGTCGATCATGGCGTGGCCGGTGATGCAGCCGTCGCCGTAGAGCGCGTTCGGATCGTTCGGCGTCTTGGCGAGTGCCCCGACCTCCAGGAAGGTGCCCGGGTCGACCAGCGCATGGATGCGGGACCGGGCGCTGGGGATGCCCTTCGCGTCGCGCTTGGCGGCCGCCTTCTCGCCGCCGGGTTCCTTGGCCAGTTCCAGACGAGCGTTGAGCTCGGCCAGTTTCTCGGCGGTCGTGTGCGCGCGCGAGGGCACTTCACCCGTCACTACTTGCCTACCTAACTATTCGAAGTCGTCCGGCGGTGCTCTGCCTCGACCGCGTTCAGCGCCTGGGTCATGTGCGCGCCGACCTTGGCGATGATCGGCTCGTCGATGGCCTGGATGTGCTCGCCACCGATCGGCACGACCTCGAGGTCGGCGACATACTCGCCCCAGCCTCCGTCCGGCTTACGAACGGCGTATCGCGGCTCGAACATGATCGCGTCGTCATGGTAGCGATCGGCCATGTAGAGGGTCACATGCCCGTCGTAAGGCTGGATCTCGGCGGTGTCGATCGCCCGGTTGTCCAGGTACGACGTGCGCTGGTGCTCGATGATCCCGGCCGGGATCTGCACCCCGCTCTGGCTCACGGCCTCGAGCACGAACCGGATCTGGCCCTCGTCGTCGAGCTCTTCGAGCTGCTCGTAGGGGATCGCCGGGATGGTGACCTGGAAGGTCTTCTCGGCGAAGCGGGCGTAGCGGTCCCAGCGGGCGCGGACTTCCTCCTTGGTCTGCGGGACCTCTTCGCCGGCGCGCACCGCGTCGATCAGACCCACCCAGGCGACCTCCTTGCCCATCTTCTTGAGTCCGATCGCACACGCGTAGGCCAACACACCGCCCAGCGACCAGCCGGCCAGGACGTAGGGCCCGTCGCCCTGCATCTCGATCAGCTTCGGAACGTATTGCGCCGCACGCTCTTCGATCGTCCCCTCGACCCGCTCGAAGCCGTACATCGGAGTGTCGGTGGGCAACCGGTTGAGCAGCGGTTCGTACACCACGGTCGAGCCGCCGGCCGGGTGGAAGACGAACACCGGCGTCTTGGTCGAGCCCTCGGGGCGGGCCCGCAGCGTGCGGACGAACCCGTCGATGGTGCCTGCCTCCAGGTACTGGCGGACCTTCTCGGCCAGCGCCTCGATGTTCTCGGCGGTCAGCACGTCTTCGGCGGTGATGGGTCCCTCGGCGCGCTCGGAAAGCCGCTCGGCCATCTTGGCGGCGCTGGCCTCGTCCAGCTTGGGCAGCGGGTTGAAGATGCCGCCCGGAGACTTGCCGGTGACGATGGCCCAGGTGGCGAACGTGACCCGCTCGGCGGCATCGCGCGGCGGCACGTCGGAGTTCAGCGCCTTGGCGACGGTCTCCTGGCTGAGCGCCTCGGCCGCACCGGTCAGGTTCGGCTTGACACCATTGCCCGAACGGTTGCCCGCCGGACCGGACGGATCCGTCGGCGGCGGCGGAATCGGCGCATCCGACGGCGGCGGCGCCGGTTCGGCCTGCGGATCAGGCGCGGCGACAACGGATTCCGGCGTTGCGCCGCTGAGCAAACCGGCCTGCGCCCGGGCGATCTCCTCGGCCGTCTGGGTCTTCTGGTGCTCGTGCAGCTGCTCGACCTCGTCGCGGTGCTCGATCGCGTACTCGATCAGCTTCTCGACGTTGTAGAGGTTGGCGTCCCGCACCGCCGTCAATTGGATTGGCGGCAAGTCGAAGTCGTACTCGACGCGGTTCTTGATCCGCACCGCCATCAGCGAGTCCAGGCCCAGCTCGATCAGCGGCACCTCCCACGGCAGGTCCTCGGGTTCATAACCCATGGCCGCCGCCACGATGGCGCCGAGTCGCTGGGCGATGGTCTCACCGGACTCCGGCGACCACTTCACGAAGTCGGCGGGCATGTACCGGTTGGTCAGGCTGTCCGACAGCGTTTCCGCGTCCTCGACCTCTTCGACGGGTGCTTGGGCCGATCCCGTTGCGGGCGCGACCGCCACACCGGCACCGACCGCGGCGGGCAACGCCGCGGCGGCCTGACCCGCCCGGGAGACCAACGCGTCGTAGACCAACGTGAAGGACTCGTCGATGCGGGCATGCACCTGTACCGACGCACCGCCGGGGTGGCGAGTCATCGTCGTCACCAACCGGGCGCCCTCGCCCGGCACCGCGCGCTGCTCGGACGCCGTCAACTCGGCGTCGGGCATCACCGTCGTCGCAGCCGCGCGCACCAGCGCCGCGAGGTCGGTCTTGTCCCGGGGTGCGTACTCCCAGACGTGGCGGCCGTCCGGCAGCGCGACGTGCGTCCCGGGCATGACGATTGAGCCGTCGCCGCTGAAGTGCGCGTCGAGCCAGTGCTCCTTGCGCTTGAACCGGGTCGGCGGAATGTTGGCGTAATCCCCAGGCCTCTGGGCGGGGCTGAACATGGTCCGGATGTCCAGGTCGTGTCCGTAGACGTACAGCTGCGCCATCGTCGAGACCATCGATTCGACCTCGTCCTGCTTGCGGGCCAGCGTCGGGATCAGCTGCGCGTCATGCAGCCCGGCCGACGCCGTGGTCAGGCCCACCTGCATCAGCGCCACCGGGTTGGGCGCCAGCTCCAGGAACGTGGTGTGCCCGCTGTCCACGGCGTTGCGGATGCCGTGGGTGAAGTAGACGCTGTGGCGCAGCCCCTTCTTCCAGTAGTCGACATCGTGGATCGGGTCCGAGCCGGGCTTGATGTAGCTGCCCTCGTGCACGGTCGAGTAGATACCGGCGGTCGGGCTCATCGGCTTGATGCCCTGCAGTTCCGCGGCCAGCTCGCCGAGCAACGGATCCATCTGCGAGGTGTGGCTGGCACCCTTGGTCTGGAACTTGCGGGCGAACTTGCCCTCGGATTCCGCCCGGGCGATGATCGCGTCCACCTGCTCGGGCGGGCCGCCGATCACGGTCTGGGTCGGTGCCGCGTAGACGCACACCTCCAGGTCGGGGAAGTCGGCGAACACCGTCTTGATCTCGTCGGCGGAGTACTCCACCAGCGCCATCAGCCGGATGAACTCGCCGAACAGCATCGACTCGCCCTCGCCCATCAGGTGCGAGCGCGAGCAGATCGCCCGGGTGGCGTCGCGCAGCGACAATCCGCCGGCGAAGTAGGCCGACGCGGCCTCACCCAGCGACTGCCCGACCACCGCGGCGGGCTTGGCACCGTGATGCTTGAGCAGCTCACCCAGCGCGATCTGGATCGCGAAGATGGTGACCTGGGTGGTCTCGATGCCGTAGTCCTGCGAGTCGTCGAGGATCAGCTCGAGCACCGAATAGCCCAGCTCGTCCTGGACCAGGGCGTCGACCTTCTCGATCCACTCGGCGAACACCGGGTTGCGCAGGTACAGGCTCTTGCCCATCTTGCGGTGCTGAGCGCCGAATCCGGCGAGCACCCACACCGGGCCGTTGGTCACCGGCCCGTCGACGCTGAACACGTTCGGGCGCTGCTTGCCCTCGGCGACCGCGCGCAAGCCCTTGATGGCTTCCTCGTGGTCGTGGGCCAGCACCACCGCGCGGGAACGGCCGTGGTTGCGCCGCGACAGCGACCGCCCGATCGACTCCAGCGACGACGCCTGCCCTTCGGGGCTTTCCATCCAGTCGGCCAGTTCGGCGGCCGCGGCCTTCTTGCGCGAGGTCAAAAACGCCGACACCGCGAGCGGGATCAGCGGCTTGGTGGGCTCCGACTCCTGTTGCGCGGCAAGCTCTTCCAGCGCCGCCGCCTTGAGCTCCAGCGCCTCGTCGGTGATGCCCGGCAGCTCGGGCTCGAAGTCGGGCACCTCGTACTCGTCGGTGATGATGTTGCCGAAATCGTCGAACCGCAGCGAGTGGCTTTCGAGCGTGGGCGCCTCGGCCTGCTCGGTGTCGGCGGCCGGCGTCACCTCGGGCGCGGGTTCGGGTCCGGGTTGCAGATCGCGCGGCAGTACTTCGCGGACGACCACATGGGCGTTGGCCCCGCCGAAGCCGAAGCTCGACACCCCGGCCAGCGCGTAGCCGCCGTAGCGCGGCCAATCCGTCGCGCTGTCAACGAATTTCAGGTGCGCGCCGTCGAAGTCGATGTAGGGACTCGGGCCGGCGAAGTTGATCGACGGCGGCAGCTTGTCGTGCTGCAACGACAACACGACCTTGGCCAAACTGGCCGCGCCGGCGGCCGACTCCAGGTGTCCCACATTGGTTTTGATCGCACCCAGCAGCGCCGGACGGTCGGCGGGACGACCGCGGCCGACGACCCGGCCCAGCGCCTCGGCCTCGATCGGGTCACCGAGGATGGTGCCGGTGCCGTGCGCCTCGATGTAGTCGACGGTGCGCGGGTCGATCCCGGCATCCTTGTAGGCCCGGCGCAGCACCTCGGCCTGCGCGTCCTGGTTGGGGGCGATCAGACCGTTGGACCGGCCGTCGTGGTTGACCGCGCTACCGGCGATGACGGCCAGAATCTGGTCGCCGTCACGACGCGCGTCATCGACCCGCTTGAGCACGAACATGCCGCCACCCTCGGAGCGGGTGTATCCGTCGGCGTCCGAGGAGAACGACTTGATCCGGCCGTCGGGCGACAACACCGCGCCGATCTCGTCGAAACCGAGCGTCGCCAGCGGGGTGAGCAGTGCGTTGACACCGCCGGCGAGCGCGACGTCGCATTCGCCGTTGCGCAGCGCCTGCACCGCCTGATGCGTGGCTACCAGCGAGCTCGAGCACGCGGTGTCCAGTGCGACCGAGGGGCCGCGGAAGTCGTAGAAATAGGACACCCGGTTGGCGATGATCGAGTTCGCGGTACCGGTGATCGCATACGGGTGGGCGACCGTCGGGTCGGACACCGCCAGCAGCTGATAGTCGTGGTTGGAGAAGCCGACGTACACGCCGACGGCCTCGCCGCGCAGCGCCGACGCGGGGATGCGGGCGTGCTCGAGGGCCTCCCAGGTCAGCTCGAGCGCCAGCCGCTGCTGCGGGTCGATGTTGTCCGCCTCGGTCTTGGCGATCGCGAAGAACTCGGAGTCGAATCCCTTGACGTCCTTCAGGTAGCCGCCGCGGGTGCGGGCCTTGGCGACCAGCTGGGCGATGCGCGGCTCTTCCAGGAACTCCGACCAGCGGCCCTCGGGCAGATCGGTGATGGCGTCGCGGCCCTCCATCAGGGCCTGCCAGGTTTCGTCGGGGCTGTTCATGTCGCCGGGCAGCCGGGTGGACAGCCCCACGATCGCGATGTCGACGCGTTCGGCCGGTCCGGTGCGGGTCCAGTCGAGTTCGCCGACGTCGTCGGGACGTTCGGGTTCGCCCTCGATGATGCGCGTCGCCAACGACTCGATGGTCGGATGCTGGAAGGCCACCGCGACCGACAGCGTGACACCGGTCATGTCTTCGATGTCGGCGGCCATCGCCACCGCGTCGCGGGAGGACAGCCCCAGCTCCACCATCGGGACGGACTCGTCGATCGTGTCGGGCGATTGCCCCACGGCTCGGCCCACCCAGTTACGCAGCCACTCCCGCATCTCGGGGACCGTCATGTCGGTCCGCTTGGCGGGCGCGTCCTCGGCGGGCCCCCCAGCGGCCGCGTTTTCGGAGTTGTCCGTCAGGTCAGATTCTGTGTCAGCCATGGTTCCTTCAGTCTGTGGCACTGGCGAAAGCGGTCGGGGATCCGACGCCGCTGCGCAGACTGCCGTCCAGGTATGCGGCGCGGCAGGCGCGGTGCCCGATCTTGCCGCTGGAGGTGCGGGGGATCGTCCCCGACTGCACCAGCAGCAGGTCACGGACGGTGACCCCGTGACGTACGGCGATGGCCGCGCGAATGTCGTCAGCGATGGGTTGGTAGTCGAGCTTGTGTGTTCCGGCGGCACGCTCGGCGACGATCACCAGCTGTTCGGAGGTGTCGTCCGGGTCGAACTTGAGCCCGGCGTGCGGGTTGTCGAACACCGCTTGCGGCAACTGGTTCGCCGGGACCGAGAAGGCGGCGACGTATCCGGTGCGCAACGCCTTGCTGGCCTCCTGCGCCGAGTACTCGAGGTCCTGCGGGTAGTGGTTGCGGCCGTCGATGATGACCAGGTCCTTGATGCGGCCCGCTATATAGAGGTGGCCGTTGAAATAGGTGCCGTAGTCGCCGGTGCGCACCCACAGCGCGTCGTCGTCGGCGCCCTCCGCGTGTGACTCGGGGATCCGCGACTTGAGGATGTTGCGGAAGACGTGGTTGGTCTCTTCTTCCCTGCCCCAGTAGCCGGTGCCCAGGTTCTTGCCGTGCAACCAGATCTCGCCGATCTGGCTGTCGGGCAGCTCGCTGGCGGTGTCGGGATCGACGATGACGGCCCACTCGTCGACGCCGATCACGCCGGCGGATACCTGGGCGACCGCGTTCGGCGAATCCGCGGCGACCTCGACGAAGCGTTGCTTGTTCAGCTCCTCACGGTCGACGTGGATGACGGTGGGCGCCTCGTCCATCGGCGTGGTGGACACGAACAGCGTGGCCTCGGCCAGGCCGTAGGACGGCTTGATCGCGGTCTTGCGCAGACCGTAGGGCTCGAACGCCTCGTAGAACTTGCGCATCGACGCCGGGGACACCGGCTCGCTGCCGTTGAGGATGCCCTTGACGTTGCTCAGGTCCAGCGGCGGCTCGTCGTCCTTGGGCAGACCGCGGACCGCGGCGTGCTCGAAGGCGAAGTTCGGTGCGACGGTGAAGACCTCACAATCCGGGCCGTCATCCGGCTTGCGCGCCATCTCGCGGATCCAGCGGCCGGGACGGCGCACGAACGCCGCCGGCGTCATGAAGGTGAAGCTGTGGCCGAGCACCGGGGACAGCAAGGCGGTGATCAGTCCCATGTCGTGGAAGAACGGCAGCCAGGACAGACCGCGGTCGCCGTCCTTGCCTTCCAGGCCGTTGAGCACCTGCAGCACGTTGGTGGGCAAGTTCAGGTGGGTGATCTGCACGCCGGTCGGGGTCCGGGTGGATCCGGAGGTGTACTGCAGGTAGGCGATCGTGTCCTCGTCGGCTTCGGGCGCGACCCAGGTGGCGGCGACCTCGTCGGGCACCGCGTCGACGGCGACGACGCGCGGCCGCTCCTTGGCCGCCCGGGCCCGGATGAACTTGCGAACACCTTCGGCGGCCTCGGTGGTGGTCAGGATCGTCGAGGGCGCGCAGTCGTCGAGGACGGCGTGCAGGCGACCGACGTGGCCCGGCTCGCCGGGGTCGAACAAGGGCACCGCGATCCGGCCGGCGTACAGCGCGCCGAAGAACGCGATGAGGTAGTTCAGGTTCTGCGGGCACAGGATGGCGATCCGGTCGCCGGGCTCGGTGACCTGTTGCAGACGCGCGCCCACGGCGCGGTTGCGCACGCTGAACTCCGACCAGACGATGTCGCGCTCGACGCCGTCGCGCTCGGTGGAATAGTCGATGAACCGGTAGGCCAGCTTGCCACCGCGAACCTTCGCCCACTTCTCGACGTGCTTGACCAAGTTCGTGTTGTCCGGGAACTTGATTCGTCCGTCCACGATGAACGGGTTGTGGTACGCCATGCCGCCCTCTCCTGTTACACACTCGCCGGTTAGCTACTCCGACGGTCCTGGTGTCGGCTTCGCCGACGATGTCCTCCGCGCGCGGGCCGGCCTCGTACGCGGCGCAAACTTGCGCCGGTCCGTCCGAGCTTCGACCCGGTCGGGAACCGCCAAACTCTTATCGCTCTTATTTTTCTCTTAATGTTAGGCGGCGGCGCGCGGCAGACCAAATCTCAAGGTACCGCCGATTGCCCTCGGTACCGCCTACCTGACCGCTGTGTCCCTTCGCCCGGCACTCCGCGTTATCCGTGCTTGGGGTGCGGCGCGTTTTCGATGAGGTTACGCGCCCAGTTCAATGTCCAATCCGTGGACGTGGCTCCGTCCAGATTCCAGAACTGCGGAGTGGCGTACATGGCGTGGACGGGTTGGCCCGCACCGCCGGCCAGCGTGTTGAGGGTATTCGGCAGGTTCGCGACGCTGAACGCCTCGTCCGGAGCGGCGCAGATCAGATCGCCGGCCGCGCAGATCTCGTTGGTCTTGCTGTTGAGGTCGCCGAAGCCGCCGGGCCGGGGGCCGGTCATGGTCAAACCGAGCCCGGACAACATCGGTACCTCGTGCAGGGTGACCTCCGCGCCCTGGCCCGGCGGGTTGGGGCCGACGTCGTTGCCCACGCCCGGCTGGCGGCGCCCGTCGGCGATCAGCGTCACGCCCAGCACCAGGTCGTCGTCGACGGGACCGCGGCCGTTGCCGATATCACTGGCAATGTCACCGGCGATCACCGCGCCCTGCGAGAAGCCGACCAGCACGTAACTGGTCAGCGGGCATTTGTTGGTCATGTCGGTCAGCGCTTGGATCGCCGCGCGGGTGCCCTCCGCCCGACTGTCGTTGTAGGACATCTGCTTGACGCCACCGAGCGGGTTGTTGAATTGGGCGGTGTAGGGGACGGTGTAGGTCTGCACCCGCGAGGACGGGAACTGCTGGCTGATCGCCAGGGTGTCTTGGTGCAGCAACGCATTCGGGAACTGCATCGGGTTGAGCGGATCGTCGGTCGGCGATGACTCCCAGGTGCCGGGAATGACGAGCATTTGGACGTCGGGGCAGGATGCGTCCTGTGCGGCCGGCCGGGGCTTGTGCGGATGCGTCGTCGTCGACGACGGCGGCAGGATGCCCGGCGGCACCGCGCTCGGCGGCGCCTCGGTGCTGCGCAGCATCGTCACCACGGCCACGATGACCAACAAAACGACCCCGGCCATGGAAAGCGCGGCCACCCAGGCGAGGATTCGGCGGCGCTTGCGCTGGGCGTTGGTGGTCATGTTCTCCTGCTAGCAGAGTCGGTGGGTCGCAGCTTGTTGCCAGGCAAGCGGCCATCGCGCCCTCTGCTGCTCAATACACGGTACCGGCTCGGCGCGCGGCGCCGTCCGTCCTGCCAGCGGGTCGCGTGGCTAGCGAATGGCTCCCACGATGTCGCCCGACATGGCGCCCAGCTGGCCCGACCACGAACCCCAGCCGTTGTCGCCGCCGGCCGGGAAGTCGAAGTGGCCGTTGTGCCCGCCGACGCTGCGGTACTGCTGGTAGAACATGCGGCTGTTACCCATCGCCTCGCCGGCCTGCCCGATCATCGCGGCCGCGTCGCCACCCATGTTCGTCGGGCTCCAGACCCACACCCGGGTGTTGTTCTGTGCCAGCAGCGCGGCGTGCACGTACGGGTCGTGCCACTTCCACCGGCCCAGCTGCGGGGCGCCCCACATGCCGTTGCCGTCCACGCCGCCGAATTGCTGGAGGCCGGCCAGGATCGAACCGTTCGTGGTGGTGTTCGACGGGTAAAGGAACCCGGACAGCGAGCCGGCGAAGCCGAAGCGGTCGGGGTGGAAGGCGGCCAGCGCCATCGCGGCATAGCCGCCCTGGGAAGCGCCCACGGCGGCGTGCCCGCCGGGTGCCAGGCCCTTGTTGGCGGCCAGCCAGTCGGGCAGCTCGCTGGACAGGAAGGTGTCCCACTGTTTGCTGCCGTCCTGCTCCCAGTTGGTGTACATGCTCCAGGCGCCACCGGCGGGCGCGACCACGGAGATGCCCTTGCCGCCCAGCGCGCCCATCGCGTTGCCGGCGGTCACCCAGTTGCTGACGTCGGGGGCAGCGTTGAACGCGTCCAGCAGATACACCGCGTGCGGACCGCCGCCCAGGAAGGCAACCGGGATATCGCGGCCCATGGCGCCGGACGGCACCATCAGCGTCTCGTACGGCGCCGCTTCGGCCTTGCCCATGATCCCTGCCGCCACACCGCCGAATGCGAGTGTCAGCGCGGCAACGCAGAGCACCCGCAATAGCATCGACAGACCCCGCACGCCACCCATGTCCGCCCTCCATCGTGTAGTCGCTGTGTTTGCACAGTAACCAGCGCCGAAGTTGAGCCGATCCGCAGGGTAGTGAAACAGGTCACACCATGGAACGACTGACGGCGGGAACCCGGAGGTTCCCGCCGCCAATCGCGTTGCTTTGAAGGGGTTAGGCGCCCTGGCTCGGAGCCGGAGCGGCCGTGGCCGGGCCGGCGCCCGGGGTGGCGCCCAGCGTCGATTGCAGGTCGGGCAGCATGGCGTGCAGCTGCGCGCCCCAGTAGGGCCAGTCGTGGGTGCCGTTGGCGTCGAAGTTCCACACCGCGTTGTGACCGCCGGCCGCGTTGTAGGCGTCCTGGAACTTCAGGTTGCTGGTCCGCACGAAGCCTTCCAGGAACTTGGCGGGCAGGTTGTCGCCACCGAGGTCGGACGGCTTGCCGTTACCGCAGTAGACCCAGATCCGGGTGTTGTTCGCGACCAGCTTGCCGACCTGCAGCGACGGGTCGTTGCGCTGCCACGCCGGGTCGCTGGACGGGCCCCACATGTCCTTGGTCTTGTAGCCACCGGCGTCGCCCATGGCCAGGCCGATCAGCGACGGGCCCATCCCCTGCGACGGGTCCAGCAGCGCCGACAGCGAGCCGGCGTACGGGAACTGGTCGGGGTGGTAGGCGGCGAGGATCAGCGCCGACGAGCCGGCCATCGACAGACCGACGGCCGCGCTGCCGGTCGGCTTGACCTGCTTCTGGGCCGACAGGTATTGCGGCAGCTCGCTGGTCAGGAAGGTCTCCCACTTGTAGGTGGTGCAACCGGCCTTACCGCAGGCGGGCGCGTACCAGTCGGAGTAGAAGCTGGACTGGCCGCCGACCGGCATGACAACCGAGATGCCGGACTGGTTGTACCACTCGAAGGCGGGGGTGTTGATGTCCCAGCCGTTGAAGTCGTCCTGCGCGCGCATGCCGTCAAGGAGGTACAGGGCCGGCGAGTTGGCGCCACCGCTCTGGAACTGAACCTTGATGTCACGGCCCATCGCGGCCGACGGAACCTGCAGGTACTCCACGGGCAGGCCGGGGCGAGAGAACGCCCCCGCGGTCGCCGGGCCCCCCACGACGCCGATCAGACCCGAAAGCAGAGCCGCACCTGCGGCACCCACCACGAGCCGACGTGGCATCCGAGCCACGGCGCCGCGAAACCTGTCAACAAGCGTCATTCTTGCTTCCTCATCCTTTCGGCGCGTCCTTCAGCAGGGCGCGTCGTTGATTGGGGTCGTACTCGCATACGCGTAGGCGCAGCAGTGCTTGTGTAGTCAACCACACGAACCCGCGCGGGCTCTCATCGAGGACGCTCCGCAAACCCTCGCCGGGCCGCGATTTCTAGGGATTTCCGGGCCGGTCTCGATGCCTCACGGCGGCATTTCCGCATGTGCCGGGCGGTCAGGGCGCACTGGTGACGTTGCAGATGTGAATTTGCTGTAAGTATCGCCACGCGCAGGATTGTGACCGGTTCGCGATGTGTGAGATTTATCCACGCAATATTCACTCCCGAGGCGGCGGCGGGCCGGGTTCGGGCACCGGCAGCCCACACCTGGCGAGTTCGTACAGCGGGACCCGGTCGATCCGGTACGCGGTGAACTCGAAGGAGTGCAAGAAGTTTGAGACGAACCGGTGCAGCGACATCGGGGCGCGCACCGACGCCAGCACCGCCTTGGTGTCGGGACACTGCAGGGCCGCCACCGCCTGGGCAACCCAATTCGCGTCCAGATAGCCCGGGATGCCCGGATACACCTTCACCCACGGGCCGTCGGCGATCACCCAGTCCGGGAAGAGGTTTTTGTCATGCCCGATCCGGCCGTGCGCCAGGCGCTGGGTGTGCTGGGCGAGCGGGTTCGCCAGCCCGATTTGGTCGATCACGCGCACGTCGAGCCCGACGTTCATGCCCAGCATGCCCAAGTTCGTGAAAAACACTGCGTGCTGCGGCTTTTGCGGCGGTTTGCTGTCGGGGGGGCTGCCCGGGGCCGGCGGTGGCTGCTGCGCCTGAGGCACGATGTCCCACTGGATGTAGTTGCCGGACGGCAGCAACAACGCCCCGTCCGGGGTGTTGTCCAGCGCCGCCAGCACCGCCGCCATCCTCGGGTAATCGAGGTAATCCGCGGCGGTCAGCGGGTGCGCGTGGCCGGTCGCCTGGGCGTAGAAGCGTCGCTCGTCGACGATGCCGCTGTAGGTGACGTGGGTGGCGTCGTAACCCATCCCGCCAGAGTTTGCTGCCCACAGCGACCAGCCCGCGATTCCGAGCCACAGCAGGCCGGCCGCGCCGGCCAGCCAGTAGCCCGTTTCACGCGAGTAGTCCTGCCCGTCAGGGATCAGCACGGGGATCACGGCGACTGGCGCCAGCAAACAAAATAGCGGCGCCAGCAGCACCCGCGCGTGCATGAAATCGCCGCCTTGCCGGGTCCAGTAGAGGGCCTGCAGCGCTCCGCTCACCAGGACGAAGGCCACCACCGCCGGCGGGCTTTGCACGGCGCGCGCCACCCGCCCGTAGTTGGGCGCGAGCATCGGGCGCAGGAACGACGGCCGGCGGCGCGCCAGCATCAGCAGCACCCCCAGCGGCACCAGCAGCAGCACCGGCAGCCACACGGCGTAGGGCGAGATGAAGTTCGAGAGGTAGATGATGCCCTGGGACCACTTGTCACCGGCGGCGTCCTTGGCCAACGCCGTCCCCGGCACCAGCAGGCCGTAGTAGCCCATCCGGAAGATCTGATAGGCCACCGGAAGCAACCCGCCGGCCACCACGATCAGCACCCGCCGACGCCAGGTCCGGGCCGCGATCAGCATCATGATCAGAGCCAGACCGCCCATCAGCGCGAGCTCGGGACGCACCAGCACACTGAACCCCGCGACGAAGGCCAGGACCCCGAGGAACACGTCCGTGTCCGGCCGGTTGCGCAGCGGCTGCGACCAGCACACCATCATCCACCACAGCAACCCCAGATAGGCCAGCGTCAGCCCGCTCTCCAGACCCGACGTGGCGAAGTCCCGCGCCGGTGGCAGCGCGATGTAGACCAGCGCCCCGGCGGGCAGCATGATCGCCCGGCGTCCCCGCAGGCTGGGGGCATAGAGCCGGCCGGTGCCGAGCATCAGCAGCACCACACCCGACACAGACAGGACGAGTGCCAGAGTCAGCGCCACGTACTCGATGCGCAGCGGCCCGCCGACCCAGCTTCCGAGGTACATCAGGTAGGTCCACGCCGTGGAGGTGTTCGCCTCGACCCGCTCGCCCTGGTTGAACACCGGCCCGTTGCCGGCCAGCATGTTGCGCACCGTGCGCAGCACGATCAGTCCGTCGTCGGCGATCCAGCGCCGCTGCCACGCTCCCCAACCGAAGAGTCCGGCGACCACCGCCACGCTCGCCCACAGGCTGATCCGAACCACGGGGTCGTACGGGAACGGCGGCCGGCCACCCCGCGGCCGACGGCGCAGCACAGAACCGTTGAAACGCTTCAGCGCCTCCAGACCCGGGCTAGCCGAAGGCAACGGCGGCACCAACTGTTGCGATCCACGCCAGGAACAGCAGCTGCAACACCCGGTCCCGCAGCGCAATGTCTTCGGGCTCGCCGGCCAGTCCGCCGTCGACGTCGACCGCATAGCGCAGGATCGCGATCGTGAAGGGGACCATCGAGACCGCGAACCAGGAACCCGAGTAGCGGTCGCGCTCGAACGCCCACATCCCGTAGCACAACACCACCGCGGTGGCCGACATGGTCCAGACGAATCGCAGATAGGTGCTGGTGTAGCTTTCCAGCGATTTGCGGATCGCCGCTCCGGTGCGCTCGGCCAGCTGCAACTCCGCGTAGCGCTTGCCGGCCACCATGAACAGCGACGCGAACGCCGCCGTCAGCAAGAACCATTGGGACAGCGGGATGTCGGTGGCCGCACCGCCGGCAATCGCCCGCAGCAGATACGCCGACGACACGATGCAGATGTCCATCACCGCTTGGTGTTTCAGGCCGAAGCAGTAGGCCAGCTGCATGGCCAGGTAGACGCCCATCACCACCGCGAGATTGGGTGTGAGCCACCAGGAAATCCCCACCGAGGCCGCCCCCAGCACCACGGCCAGCGCATAGGCCAGCCATTCGGGCACCACGCCGGCCGCGATCGGCCGGAACCGCTTGGTGGGGTGCTCTCGGTCGGCGTCCACGTCGCGCACGTCGTTGATCAGGTAGATCGCCGAGGCCGCCAGGCAGAACACCACGAAGGCCACGCCGACCTTGGTCGCCACCTCGGCGTAGTCGTAGCGGACGCCGCGGCCGGCCGCCGCCACCGGGGCGGCCACCACCAACACGTTCTTCACCCATTGCCGCGGGCGCACGGCCTTGATCAACCCGGTGATCAGGTTCGCCGGGGGTCGCCCGGTCACCACCTCTTCGCTCATTTCGGTCACACCTACCTCGACTTTCTATCGAGCCAGAGTGCAAGGCGCGCGACCGCGGCGCCGAGCGCCACGCCGAAAGCAACGTCGCTGGGATAGTGCACGCCCAGCAGTATCCGCGACAGCGCCATCGGCGGGACCAGCACCACCGGCAGCGGCAGTCCGGTGGCCCGGCCCATCAGCACGGCGGCGGCCGTCGTGGAGGTGGTGTGCGCCGACGGGAAGCTCAACTCGCTGGGGGTGCCGACATTGACCTGCACGGCCGGGTCGTGCGGGCGTTTGCGGCGCACCACCCGCTTGATCAGCACGGCGGCCGCGTGCGCGGCGAACGTGCCGGCGGCGGCCACCAGCCATTCCCGGCGACGGCGCTCCCGCAACAGGGCGCCCAGCAGTTCGACGATCAGCCAACCGACGCTGTGCTCACCGAAGTGAGACATTCCGCGCGCGGTCGCCAGCAGTCCGGGACGGTCGGCCAGGGCCGACTGAACGGCAACCATCGCGGCCACTTCGCCGCGCGGCGCCACTTCAGGCATGGCTTGCTTCCGGAAGCAGCACCGTTTCCCACTTCTGCTTGCTGGACAGCACCGGCAGCGCGCCGCGGTACACCCGGCGCATCTCGTCGAACCGGCTCAACAGCTGCCGCTGGCGGCGCAGCGATTCCAGCAGCAGGCGGAACATCTTGCGCCGATCGCGCTGCCGGTAGACCACGCCGCAACCGTCGGCCGTGGTGACCGTGACACCGTCGACGGTGCACAGCCGGAACCAGCGCGCATCCTGGGTCGGCACGTTGAACTCCGGACGCTGATGGCTTTCCGGGTCGGCGGCCTTGAGGTTGTGCAAAATCCCGCGAGCCAGCCGGTAGCTGATCGACACCGGGTGCACCGGCGGCTTCATCGCCTTTGTCTTGTGTTGCGGCGCAGGCAGTTCGCTCGCCGCCGGCAGCACGACGGCATCCGGGTAGTCCTTGCGCAACCGATGCACTTCCGGCAGCCCCGATTCCAGGATCGAGAAGATGTGCTCCGGGCCGGCCAGGAAGTCGTCGATGGCCCTGTTCTGGATCGCTACCGTCGAATATTCAAGGCAGGCAAGGTGTTTCAGCGTCGCTTTGAGGTGGCTGCGGACCAGGCCGGTGATGTCGCCGTCCCAGTGCAGAGCGGCGACCACCAGCCGGTTGCGCAGGTGGAAGTAGGCCTGCCAGTCGATCGCATCGTCCTTGTCGCTCCACGCCATGTGCCAGATCGCGGCGCCGGGCAGCGTGACCGTCGGGTAGCCGTGCTCACCGGCGCGCAGGCCGTACTCGGCGTCGTCCCACTTGATGAACAGCGGCAGCGGCTGGCCCAGCTCCTCGGCGACCTGGCGCGGGATCATGCACGTCCACCAACCGTTGAAGTCGACGTCGATGCGACGGTGCAGCAGCGCGCTGCGATCGTTCTTGTCGTTCAACGGGAATTGGGCGAAGTCATGGTCGTACTCGGCATGCGGCGCGGCGGTCCACATGAAGTTCGACTGATTGACGACCTCGCCCATGATGTGCAGGTGCGACGGCTCCTGCAAATTGAGCATCTGACCGCCGATCAGCGTCGGCTTCTTGGCGAAGCGGTTCATCGCCAGCACCCGCAGGATCGTGTCCGGCTCGATGCGGATGTCGTCGTCCATGAACAGGATCTGTTGGCAGTCAGTGTTTTTCAGCGCCTCGTACATCACCCGGCTGTAGCCCCCGGAACCGCCGAGGTTGGGCTGGTCGTGGATGGAGAGCCGATCGCCCAGGCCGGCGGCCGCCGCCGGGAAGTCCGGGTGGTCGCGCACCTTGCGGGTGCCTTGGTCCGGGACGATCACCGCACCGATTACCTTGTCCACCAACGGGTCTGCGGTGAGATCGGCCAGCGCGTTGACGCAGTCGGCGGGCCGGTTGAACGTCGGGATACCGACGGCGATGTTGGCCGTGCCCGGGGCGGGCTCGGTCGCGTACCAGCCACCGCTGAGCACGTTCACCGCGGTGTCGGTGGTGATGTCGAACCAGATCCAGCCGCCGTCTTCGAACGACTTGAGCGGCACCTCGATCTCGACGACGGCCGGTTGCTCGTCGGTGCCGACGAATTGACGGCCCTCCACCGAGATCCGCACGCCGGTGGCCTTGGTCCGGTACAGGTCGACGCGCCCGGTCCCGGTGAGCTCGACGCGCAGCACCACCGAGGTGCAGATCGACCACCGGCGCCAATAGCTGGCCGGGAAGGCGTTGAAGTACGTGGCGAAGGAGACCTCGGACTCCTTGCCGATCTCCAGCGACGTGCGGCTGGTCGCATGCGCCCGCCGGGCGTTTGTGGTCGACTCCTCGAGGTACAGCTTGCGCACGTCGAGCGGTTCCCCCGGACGCGGCAAGATGATTCGGGACAGCAAGCTCACGGCGGTCATCCGCGCGCGCCTTCCTCTTCGGTCAACGGCGTTCCGTCGCGCAGATGCGGCGCGAGGGTGTTGTCGTACATGTTCAGTGCGCTGGCAATCGCCATATGCATATCCAGATACTGATAGGTGCCCAGCCGCCCGCCGAAAAGCACTTTCGAAGCAGCGGTCTCGGACTTCGCCCTCCCCCGGTAGGCGGCCAACAGGGCGCGGTCGGCCTCGGTATTAATCGGATAGTAGGGCTCGTCGTCGTCCGCGGCGAACCGGGAGTACTCCCGCATGATCACCGTCTTGTCGGTCGGGTAATCGCGCTCGACGTGGAAGTGACGGAACTCGTGAATGCGGGTGTAGGGGACGTCGAGGTCGTTGTAGTTCATCACCGGCGTGCCCTGGAAGTCGCCGACGGGTAGCACCTCGAGCTCGAAGTCGAGGGTGCGCCAGCCGAGCCGGCCTTCGGCGTAGTCGAAGTAGCGGTCCAGCGGGCCGGTGTAGACGACCGGGGCATCGGGACTCTCGGCGCGCAGTTGATCGCGGACGTCGAACCAGTCGGTGTCCAACCGGACCTCGATGCGGTCATCGGCGGCCATGTTCTGCAGCCATGCGGTGTAACCGCCGACCGGCAGGCCCTCGTAGGTGTCGTTGAAGTAGCGGTTGTCGAAGGTGTAGCGCACCGGCAGCCGGGTGATGTTGGCCGCGGGCAGTTCCCTCGGATCGGTCTGCCACTGCTTGGCGGTGTAGCCCTTGACGAACGCCTCGTACAGCGGCCGGCCGATCAGCGAGATCGCCTTCTCCTCGAGGTTTTGCGCGTCGGCGGTGTCGATCTCGGCGGCCTGCTCGGCGATCAGCTGCCGGGCCTGCTCGGGGGTGAAGTACTTGCCGAAGAATTGCGACACCAGGCCCAGCCCCATCGGGAATTGGTAGGCCTGCCCGTTGTGCATCGCGAAGACGCGGTGCTGGTAGTTGGTGAATTCGGTGAACTGCCGCACGTAATCCCAGACCCGCTTGTTCGAGGTGTGGAACAGGTGAGCGCCGTACTTGTGTACCTCGATGCCGGTCTGCGGTTCGGGTTCGGAATAGGCGTTGCCGCCGATGTGCGGGCGTCGCTCGACGACGAGCACACGCTTTCCGAGTTGGCTGGCCACACGTTCGGCGATGGTGAGGCCGAAGAATCCGGATCCGACGACGAGGAGGTCAAAACGAGCGGTCATCGGTTGCTTAGGGTATCCGACCCCGCGGGCGCGCCCCCAGTTGGCGAGGCTGACGAGTCGGGATTCCGGCACGTGAAGACTGGTTAGCAGTGACCCGAATCGCACGTAACGCGCAGGGTCGCAAATACCTCACGATTCCATATCACCACTCTAGTAACAGGTTTCTCACTCGTACCATCGAACCTGTGTGGTTCCCACCGGATACGGACCGGCGGGATCCGCCGACACAACCGATGAATTGAGGAGACTTCCGTGCCGAACCGACGCCGTCGCAAGCTCTCGACAGCCATGAGCGCGGTCGCCGCCCTGGCAGTGGCGAGTCCTTGCGCTTACTTCCTTGTTTACGAATCGACCGCCAGCAACAAGCCGGTCGAGCACCACGAGTTCAAGCAGGCAGCGGTCATGTCCGACCTGCCCGGCGAGCTGGTGGGCGCGCTGACCCAGGGTCTGTCCCAGTTCGGGATCAACCTGCCACCGGTGCCCGCCCTGGGCGGTACCGGCACCGGGACGACGGGCCTGGGGACTACCGGCCTGACGAGCCCGGGCCTGACCAGTCCGGGCCTGGGCACTCCCGGCTTGGGCACTCCGGGTCTGACGAGTCCCGGCCTGACGAGCCCGGGCCTGACCAGTCCGGGCCTGGGCACTCCCGGCTTGGGCACCCCGGGTCTGACGAGTCCCGGCCTGACGAGCCCGGGGTTGACCAGCCCCGGCCTGACGCCTGGTGCCGCGCCCGGTGCGCTGACACCCGGTGTGCCGACCACTCCCGGCATGCCGACCACGCCGGGTATGCCGACCACTCCCGGTATGCCGACGATGCCGGGCGCGGGGCTGAACCCCGCGCTGGCCAACCCGGGGCTGACCAGCCCGGCCGGTCTCACCCCCGGTGGCCTGGGCGCCCCCGGCGAGGTGCCGATCAGTGCGCCGCTGGACCCGGGTGTCGACGGCACCTACCCGATCCTGGGTGACCCGTCGACGCTGGGTGGCGCCTCGCCGATCGGCGGGGCGGGCAGCGGCGGCAGCAGCGGCGGTGGCGGCCTCGTCAACGACGTGATGCAAGCCGCCAACCAGCTTGGTGCCGGTCAGGCCATCGACCTGCTCAAGGGCCTGGTGATGCCGGCCATCATGCAGGCCCAGGGCGGCGCCGCAGGTGCGCTGCCCGGTGCCGCCGGTGCCCTGCCGGGTGCGGCCGGTGCCCTGCCGGGTGCGGCTGCGGCGCTGCCGGGTGCGGCCGGTGCCCTGCCGGGTGCTGCCGCGGCTCTGCCGGGTGCGGCCGGTGCCCTGCCCGGTGCTGCCGCGGCTCTGCCGGGTGCGGCCGGCGCCCTGCCGGGTGCGGCCGCGGCGCTCCCCCCGGCGCTGCCTCCGGTCTAGAACTTTCGGGGGCCCCGTTACCTGACGGCACCGCAGAGTCACCAATCCTCTGCGGTGCCGTCGAACAGGTTTTAGCCCCACGAAAACTCGTGTCGCCTCATTAATAACATCAGAAACACACGTAACATCGGCTGGTGTCGTCTCGTCACCGTCCGCCAACGATGTTGCTTACCGCCATCGCGGCCACGGTTGTCCTCGTTTCGGCGGTCGCGGACCTGACCCGCGACCACGGCGCCCCCGCCGCCGCGAAACCGGCTCGGGAAACAAAACTGACCGAGCAGCCCCTGGTCGGGCTAGGCGGCGGCGTCACGGTTCGCGAAGTCACCCAGCAGGCGCCGTTTTCGCTGGTCGCGCTCACCGGCGACCTGGCCGGCACCTCCACCCGGGTGCGGGCCAAACACCCCGACGGTTCGTGGGGGCCCTGGTACCAGACCGAGTACGAGACCGCGGCGCCGGACGGACCACCGGCCGGCGAATCGGCCGGACCCACCGAGGGACCTCGCAGCACCGATCCGGTGTTCGTCGGCACCACGACAACCGTGCAGATCGCCGTCACCCGCCCGCTCGATGCCGCGGTGACCCTGGGGCCGGCTCCCGCGGCACCGGTCAACGAGCTGGGCTATCGGCCGGCCTCCAAGGAACATCCGTTCGGGCAGAACATCTCCGCGATCCTCATCTCCCCGCCGCAGGCGCCGGTCAAGACGACGTGGACGCCGCCGTCGGGAGTGCTGATGCCCGGCCAGGCGCCCGCCATCATCAGCCGGGCGGAATGGGGCGCCGACGAGTCGCTGCGGTGCGGTAGTCCGCAATACGACAACGGGGTTCGCGCGGCCGTCATTCACCACACCGCCGGCAGCAATGACTACTCGCCGCTGGAATCGGCGGGCATCGTCAAAGCGATCTACACCTACCACAGCAAGACGCTGGGCTGGTGCGACATCGCCTACAACGCGCTGGTCGACAAGTACGGCCAGGTGTTCGAGGGCAGCGCCGGAGGTCTCACCAAGGCCGTCGAGGGCTTCCACACCGGCGGATTCAACCGCAACACCTGGGGTGTCGCGATGATCGGCAACTTCGACGACGTACCGCCGACACCGCTTGCGCTTCGCGCCGTCGGACGGCTGCTGGGCTGGCGCCTGGGACTGGACGGCGTCGACCCCAAGGGCATGGTGGCGTTGGAGTCCGCGGGTAGCCACTACACGACGTTTCCGGCCGGCGCCGTCGCGACACTGCCGACCATCTTCACCCACCGCGACGTCGGCAACACCGACTGTCCGGGCAACGCCGCGTATGCGTTGATGGACGAAATCCGGGACATCGCATCCCATTTCAACGATCCGCCGGAGGAGTTGATCAAGGCGTTGCAGGGCGGCGCCATCTACCAGCACTGGCAGGAACTCGGTGGGATGAACAGCGTGCTGGGTGCGCCCACCTCGCCGGAAGACAACGCCGAAGGCGATGCCCGTTACTCCACCTTCGCCAAGGGCGCCATGTACTGGTCCCCCGTGACCGGAGCACAACCCGTCACCGGCGCGATCTATGACGCCTGGGCCTCGCAGAGCTACGAGCGCGGCCCGCTGGGCTTGCCGACCAGTGCCGAAATCCAAGAGCCACTGCAGATCACGCAGAACTTCCAGCACGGGACGCTGAACTACAACCGCCTCACCGGCGACGTCAGCGAGATCCTCGACGGCATCACCACCAAGCTCTCGGGACGGGAACCCAGCGCCCCGGCCGTCCCGCCGGAACACTTCTCCTTGCCCACCCACCCGGACGCCTGACGCCCCGAGCACGCCTCCCAACGGCGTACTAGTCTGCGACCTGTGCCCGAGACGCCGTATCTGAGCATCGATCTTTCTCGGGTGCGCAAGAACTTCCGGGCGCTGCGCGCCGCATTTCCGCGGGCACAGATTCGCTACGCGGTCAAGGCGAACCCGGCCGAACCGGTCCTGCGAGTGCTGGCCGCGGAGGGCTCGGCATTCGACGTCGCATCGGTCGGCGAGATCGCCGCATGCGGCTCCGCCGGCATCGACGGCGACCTGATGACATTCGGCAATACCGTCAAGAAGCCCGCCGACATCGCCCGGGCGTACGCGCGCGGGGTTCGGCGGTTCACGTTCGACACCAGCCAGGGTATGACGGCCATTGCCGAGCACGCCCCGGGAGCGGCCGTGGAATGCCGCATCGCACCGGAGTTTCCATCCTCGGTCACGCCGTTCGGGCACAAGTTCGGCTGCGCGCCGGAGTCCGCCGCGGAATTGCTGAAGGGTGCTCAGCGGCTGGGGCTTCGTGTCGAAGGTGTGTGCTTTCACGTCGGCTCCCAGCAACTCGACCCGGCGGCGTGGGAGCTGGGAATACGTTGTGCCGCATCGATTTTTGACGAATTGGGCGACCTGAGCACGCTCAACGTCGGCGGCGGATTCCCGTTGGCCTATGCCGGTACCGCACCGGATCTCGACGTCGTCGCCGCGGCCATCGACGCGGCGCTGGCCCGCCATTTCGGCGCCCGCCCGCCCCAGTTGGCGGTCGAACCCGGGCGAGCGATCGCGGGTACGGCGGGCACGATCAGCTGCGAGGTGGCGGCGGTGCGCACCGGAACAGATGCCCGGCGCTGGGTATACCTCGACATCGGTCGCTACGGCGGTCTTGCCGAGACCGAGAACGAGTACATCCGCTACCGGCTGCTCACCGACCGCGACGGCGACCCCGTCGATGACGCGGTCGTCGCGGGTCCGACGTGCGACGGCGACGACGTGTTGTACCAAAGCTATCCGCTTCCGGTCAGCCTGAGCCCCGGCGACCGGGTCGAGATCCCCGACACCGGCGCTTACACCGCCAGCTACGCATCGGTAGAGTTCAACGGATTCTTCGCGTTGCCAACATATTTCGACAGCGCCGCCGATAACCGCTGGGAGATCGCCGAACCGCTGGCGCCGGGGCTGACCCGGATCTGGGACGTTTCCGAGGTCATCTGCGACGTCGACACCGACTTCCAGAACCTGGTGATCGGCCGCACCCACCAAGGCGTCTCGTTGTTCAGCGACGGCGAACGGCAGAGCACCGAATTCAGCCAGCTCGTCTATCACGAAGCACTGCTGGTACCGGCGCTGCTGCTGGCCGGCGAGGTCGAGCAGGTGCTCGTCATCGGCTCGGGCGAGGGCGTGGTCAGTCAGCAGGCGGTATCGGCGGGGGCCACCCATGTCGATCACGTCGACATCGACCGCGAGGCCGTCCGGCTGTGCGCGCAGTACCTTCCCTACGGCTATACCGAGGACGAATTGCGCAGGGCGGAAAAGGGATCCGGGCCGATAACCATGCACTACCGCGACGGTTGGGAGTTCGTGGACCGCTGCGCCACGTCGTACGACATCGTGGTGATCGATCTGCCCGACGAGCGCACCGAGGCCGTGCAGCACAACCGGCTCTACCACACCGACTTCCTCCGGCGCTGCCGTGACATCGGCCGCGTGGTCGTCGCTCAGGCCGGCTGTCCCACGCTGTGGCGCAACGAATCACTCCACTTGTCATGGCAGAGATTTCGCGAAACCTTCCCCACCGTCGTCTATTTCGGTAGTGACGAACACGAATGGGCGTTTCTTTCCGGGCTGGCCGAAGCCTGCGAGGACCCCGTCGCACGGATGTCGGCACGACTGCCGACGCTGCCCTACCGTTCCCTGACCATCGACGCGGACACGCTGATCGCTTCCACCGTGCCGCCAAAAAGCCTGCGGGCCCTCGATTCCCGCTAGATCGGCTGCGCGTCAGAGAATCGCGACGGCGACCACGATGCCGAGCGCGACCTGCGCGGCGGCCACCATCAGCGCCTCGTAGTTGAACTCGTCGGAGTTGAACAACGCGTCCATGTCGATGCCGATCACCACGGCCGCGATGCGCATCATCACCACCTGGGCGACGATGCCCACCAGCCCGAACACCGCCGAGCCGACCAGACCCTCGGCCAGCTTTCCGGACGACGAGTAGATCGCCAGCACCACGATCAGCGCCATGCTCACCATGCCCGCGGCGGACACGATGATCGCGTTCGGCTTTCCGACGTTGACCATCTTGCGCAGCGGCCCGGGCGTGGTGAGGTCGATGGCGTAGAACCCGACCAGCATCAGTACCAGGCCGACGATCGCGTACAGGATGATGGCTGCCGCGCCCCGGCCGAGCACCGCCCAATAGCCGTGGTCCCAGTAGCCCGAATTCAGCGCCACGATGTTTCTTGTCATCGATGATCAACTCCGTTCACTTGCTCAGAGGCTCACTTCTGGGGGATCCGGTGTGGGACAAAGGCCGCGCCGTCGTCGGTGATCAGTCCCGCCGTCTCACGGATGCCGAGTCCGGCCGCGGTGTCGCCGACGATCCACGCGCCCAGGGCGGGCCGCATGTCGTCGAATTCCGGCAGCGGGTCCAGCAGCTGATAGACGTATCCCTCTTCGCCGTAGACGCCACCGGTGGCGGTCTGGATGCCGGCGCCGACGACGGTGATGTTCGCGCCTTCCCGCCCCAGCTTGGGTTTACGCACGTATTCGGTCAGCTCGTGCGGATCGTCGATGTAGGCGGGCAACAGGTTCGGGTGACCCGGATACATCTCCCACAAGATCGCGAGAATCGCCTTGTTGGACAACAACGTCTTCCACAACGGTTCGATCCACGCCGTCTGCGGCAAGCTGGACACCACGTGCTTGCCGAAGTCGTCGTCGAGCACCCATTCCCACGGGTAGAGCTTGAACACCGCGTGAATCGGCGACTCTTCCAGATCGACGAAACGCTCGAGGGCGGAATCCCAGCCGATGTCCTCGATCGTCAGCCCGACGGTCTGAAAGCCGGCCTCCGCGGCCGTTTCCTGCATATAGGTGGTCGTAATCTGGTCCTCGCCAGTGGCTTCCACGCCCGACCAACTCAGGTGCAGCTCGTCGTTGGGCAGCAGATCGCGTAGCTGCTTCCAGCGGTCGACCAGCTGTTCATGCAACGAGTTCCACTGGTCGTCGTCGGGATGGCAGTCCTTGAGCCAATACCATTGCAGGATAGCGGCTTCCAGCAGCGTTGTCGGCGTATCGGCGTTGTACTCGAGCAGCACCGCAGGCCGTCGTCCGTCGTAGCGTAAGTCGAAGCGGCCGTAGACGTGTGGGTCGGCGCGCCGCCATGATTCGGCGATTGGCTGCCAACTCCATTCCGGCAGACCGAATTCCGCGTAGCGCTCCATCAGGACGACCTGCTCGACGGCGTTCAGGCACATCGAATGCAGTAGTTCGACATCGGCTTCCAACGCCAGGATCTCGTCCATCTCGAACTCGTAGTGCACCGACTCATCCCAATACGGCCGACTGCGGCCACTGGCATCCCGCGCGGGCGTCCCGTACACCAGGCCTTGCGATTCCACGATCGTTTGCCAGTTCGGCCGCGGTCGCTGCCTCGCGCGCTTCACGAGCCGCTGCTCTTCCCGGGCGACGAGCCGCCCAGGCCGCCGCGGGAAATGCTGGTCCCCGACTTGGTGGTGATGTTGGCGCCCTTGGGCGCAACGGTCGTTCCGCCGCTCGGCCGGGAACCCACCGAGCCCGAACTGCCGTAGTAGTAACGGTATTGGTGGCCGCCGTAGAAGAAGAAGCCGTTGAGCCCCGCGGTATGACCAGTGCAGTAACTGTCCGGCACGATCACCGGCTGACCACTCGGATCGTCCTGGACGCACTGCGCGGTGACATTCGGCTCCGACAGTGCCCAATACCCCAGGCCCGCAACCAGGCCCACCACGCCGACGGCGGCCGCGGCACCCATCAACACCCGGCGCTGATGGCGTCGCTTCTCCTCGGCCGCCTGCCGCGCCTCTTCGAGCTCCTTCTGTTTCTTTTCGTACTTGGCCCGGGCCCGCTGTTCGGCCGGTGTGGGCGGGCGCGGCCTGGTCGTCGCCGCATCCTGAAACTCCATGCTGCCGCCGGACGGGAGCCGCGACTCGTCCTGGTCGGCAGGTTGCCCGGCGTCACCGCTGTCGGCGAGCTGCTCCGGCTCCGACTTCTCGTCCGGCTTGTCGTCCGGCTTGTCTTCCGTGGGCTCGCCGCCCTTCGGCGGGTCTTCGTCCGTCGCCACTACCGGTCCTTCGACCCGGACGGATCACCACCGGCGGCGGCCTCACCCTCCGGGCAAGCGAACACCTGACGAGGGGCAACGGGCCAGAACGCGGGCACGCGGGCAGTCTGCCACATTTGCTACGGCTTCGGCAGAGGTCAGCAGCGGCGCGCGGCGGCTAGCCCCACCACCGTTCCAGCACGCGTCCCACCCCGTCGTCGCTGTTGCGGGCGGTGACCTCGTTGGCGGCGGCGAGCACCTCGGGATGCGCGTTGCCCATCGCCACGCCATGACCGGCCCACCGCAGCATCGGCAGGTCGTTGGGCATGTCCCCGAACGCCACCACTTCGCCGCTGACGATCTCCAGCGGGTTGGCGATCTCCTCGATGCCGGTGGCCTTGCTGATGCCCAGCGGCACGATCTCCACCAGGCCGTTGTTGGTGGAGTAGGTGATGTCACCCTCGACGCCGACGTGCTTGACGAGTTCGGCGGCCATGTCCGCGCTGCGGGCCCCGGCCTTGCGGATCAACAGCTTGATCGCCGGCGCGCTGAGCAGGTCTTCGATCGACACCTCGGTGTTGTCCGGGTTCAGCCACGCGTGCTCGTAGCCCGGTGAGCTGACGAACTGCGGGGTCGCCGTGTCGTGGGCGCTGCGCCCGATCCGCTCCACCGCCAGGCCGGCGCCCGGGATGACGCGGGTCGCCAGCTCGGCCAGCTCGGCCAGCGTGTCGACGGGCAGGGTGCGGGCCGACACCACCCGGTCGGTTGCGGGGTCGTAGATGACGGCGCCGTTGGCGCACACGGCCATCGGCGCGAACCCCAGCTCTTCCACGATCGGACGTATCCACCGGGGTGGACGGCCGGTTGCCACAATGAATTCGGCACCCGCGTCGACGGCGGCGCGCACCGCGGCACGAGTGCGCGGCGTGATGGTTTCGTCGTCGTCGAACAGGGTGCCGTCGACATCGCACGCGATGAGCGCCGGCCGCGAAGTCGGCGCCGTCATTGAGCCGTCACGCAGGCGTTCCGCCCGCCCGGCCGGTTGCCCTCGTCAATGCCGCCCGCTTTGTTTCTCGCCCGGCCGGGTCACCCCGTCGGTCCCGTACTTCTGGGCCCGCTGCTGCAGCTCGCCCAGCCGGATCGCCTGCGAGTCATCGCGGTTCGGCGCCCCGCCGCCGAGGCGCTGCGGCACCCAGAACTCCCCTGGCGGATGCGGATACTCCTCCTGCACCCGGTACAGCAGCCCGTTCATCGCCTGGCGCAGTGTCGCGTTGAGTTGCTCGACGGAACCGTGCGGCGGAATCGGCTGCCCGGCCGACACCGTGATCGGAATCTTGTTGCGGAACAACTTCTTTGGATGATCCTTGGGCCAAATCCGGTGCGCCCCCCAAACAATCAGCGGGACGATCGGCACCTGCGCCTCCAACGCCATCCGCGCGGCCCCGGACTTGAAGTCCCTGAGCTCGAAACTGCGGCTGATGGTGGCCTCGGGGTGCATCCCGATCAGTTCACCCGCCCGCAGTCGCTGCACCGCCGCCGCGAAGGCGTCGTGCCCATTGCGCCGGTCCACCGGAATCAGTCGGGCGTGCTTGATCACGTAGTCGACGGCCTTCACGTCGGCCATCTCGGCCTTGATCATGAAGTACATCCGCCGGCCTCGTTCCCGCGCGGCGAACAACGACGGCAGCCAGTCCAGGTAGCTGGTGTGGTTCTGCGCGATCAGCGCGGGGCCGCGTTGCGGAATGTTCTGTAGCCCGTGGAACGTGAACTTGGTCCCGTTCATCGCGACCAGCGGGGGAACGATCAATTCCCCGAACCGGTAGAACCCCTCTGCCATGTCTTCTCCTTCGCCCTAAGGCTACTGGCGCGGAATGCGATTGGCCGCTCGCGCCGCGGCCTCGTCAGCCTCGATCCGAGCCGCCTCGGCCATCGTCGGCGCCCCTCCGCCGAGCCGGTTCGGTACCCAATACTCCCCGGCCGGGTGCGGATATTGCTGCTGCGCTTCGTAGAGCAGCTTGGTCATCGAGTCGCGCAGCGCGTCGTCGGTCCGCGCGATGTCGTCGCCGGCCTGCAACGGCGGGCCGACCCGCACGGTGATCGGCACGTTGTGGCGGCCGATGTGTCGCGGATGGTCCTTGGTCCAGATCCGCTGGGCACCCCACACGATGACGGGGACGATCGGGACGCCGGCTTCCCGGGCCATCCGGGCGGCACCGGTCTTGAACTCCTTGAGCTCGAAGCTGCGGCTGATGGTGGCCTCCGGATAGACGCCGACCAGTTCCCCCTCGCGCAGCCGCTGCACCGCCACCGCGTAGGCACCCGCCCCGGCGTTGCGGTCCACCGGAATGGTTCCGGTGCGCTTGATCAGGAAGTTGACCACCTTCACCTGCTGCATCTCGGCCTTGATCATGAACCGCAGCCGCCGGCCGCGGCGGAGCATCGCCAGCCCGGCCGGGAGCCAGTCGACGTAGCTGGTGTGGTTGATGGCGACCACCGCACCCCCGCGCCGTGGGATGTTCTCGACCCCGCCGTAGCTGATCCTGGTGCCCGAGGCGAACACTCCCAACTGGGACAGGATCTCCAACGTGCGATAGGTCGGCTCCACCATCGGCGGCTACTCCGGCGCCCCCGCGGCTTGAGCCCGCCGTGCCGCCCGCGCGGCCGCCTCCTCGGCATCCAGGCGCGCCGCCTCGGCCAGGGACGGGGCGCCGCCGCCCAGCCGGTGCGGCACCCAGAACTCACCGGCCGGGTGCGGTCCGTACTGTTCCTGCGCCCGTTCCAGCAAATGCTGCATCCGCGAGTGCAGCAGCCCCCGCAACTCCGGCACGCCAAGCGTCGGTTCGATCGGCTCGCCGACCAGCACCGTGATCGGCACCTTCGGGCGACGCAGCTTTTTGGGGTGATCCTTGGTCCAGATCCGCTGCGCACCCCAGACGATGTGCGGAATGATCGGCACCCCCGCTTCCACGGCCATCCGCGCGGCACCGCTCTTGCATTCCTTGATCTCGAAACTGCGGCTGATCGTGGCCTCGGGGTAGACGCCGACCAGCTCGCCGTCCTTGAGGTTGCGGACGGCCGCCTCGTAGGACGCCGCGCCGTCCTGCCGGTCCACCGGGATGTGCCGCAGGCTGCGCATGATCGGGCCGGTGATCTTGCCGTCGAACACCTCTTGCTTGGCCATGAACCGCACTTTGCGGCCGAGGCCCTGCTGGTACGCCGGAAGCCCGGCGAACGTGAAGTCGAGGTAACCGGTGTGATTGATCGCGATGACCGCGCCGCCGCTGGCCGGTAGATGCTCGACCCCGGAGACGGTGATCTTCAGGCCCTGCAGACGCCAGACCAGGCGAGCAAGCTGGATGACAGTCCCGTATACCGGTTCCACAGCTTCTCAGCCTAGTGCCACCGGTATCCAGCCGTCTGAAGTGGTGAAAAGAGGTGACCGGTGACCTTCCCGCCTTCCCCGCCGCCGGCGCCGGCGATCGTCGAGCAGTTCGCGGCCGGACGGCCGGTGCGCGCGGTCTGGGTCAACGAGGAGGGCGGGGTGACCTTTCGGCTGGGCTCGGGCGGCTCGGCCCCGGATTTCGTCAAGGTGGCCACCGCACCGGGCGCCGACTTCACCGCCGAGGCCGGGCGGCTGCGCTGGGCGGTTCGCTACGTGACGGTGCCGCGGGTGCTCGGATTCGGTGTCGACGCGGGCGTTGCCTGGCTGCATACCCGCGGGTTGGCCGGCCTGTCCGCGGTGCACCCGCGCCGGCTGGCGGTGCCGGAGGTGGCGGTACGCGCGATCGGTGCCGGACTACGCGCACTGCACGACGGATTGCCGATGCGCACATGCCCTTTCGAGTGGTCGGCGCCGGGCCGGCTGGCCGCGTTGTCACCGGCCGCCCGACTCCGCGTCGGCGAGCCGCCACCGATCGACCGGCTGGTGGTCTGCCACGGCGACGCGTGCGCCCCCAACACCCTGATCGACGACGACGGTCGTTGTTGCGGACACGTCGACCTGGGCGAACTCGGGGTGGCCGACCGGTGGGCCGACCTCGCGGTCGCGACGCTGTCGCTGGGCTGGAACTACCCCGGCCGCAATTGGGAGCCCGAGTTCTTCGGCGCCTACGGCGTCGAACCGGACCCGGCCCGCATCGGCTACTACCGGCGGCTGTGGCAGGCGTCGGATCCCACCTCCGAGGGAGGCTCACGCTAAGCTCGAACCGATTCTCAAACCCATTCGAAAGGCATTTGTGCAGGTCACGAGCGTCGGCCACGCCGGATTTCTGATCCAAACCCGGGCGGGCAGCATTCTGTGCGATCCCTGGGTGAATCCGGCCTACTTCGCGTCGTGGTTTCCGTTCCCGGACAACACCGCACTGGACTGGGACGCCCTCGGCGATTGCGACTACCTGTATGTCTCGCACTTGCACAAGGACCACTTCGACGCGAACCATCTGCGCGACCACGTCAACAAGGACGCCGTCGTGCTGCTGCCCGATTTCCCGGTGCCCGATCTTAGAAACGCTCTGCAGGAGTTAGGTTTTCACCGCTTCTTCGAAACCAGCGACTCGGTCAAGCATCAAGTCGGCGGACCCAAGGGCGGCCTGGACATCATGATCGTCGCGCTGCGGGCACCCGCCGACGGTCCGATCGGCGACTCGGCCCTCGTCGTATCCGACGGTACGACAACGGTTTTCAACATGAACGACGCACGGCCGGTCGATTTGGACATGCTCGCAACCGAGTTCGGGCATATCGACGTCCACCTGCTGCAGTACTCCGGAGCGATCTGGTATCCGATGGTTTACGACATGCCGGCCCGGGCCAAAAAGTCGTTCGGCACGCAGAAACGGCAGCGCCAGATGGATCGCGCGCGCCAGTACATCGCCCAGGTGGACGCGACCTGGGTGGTGCCGTCCGCGGGCCCGCCTTGCTTTCTGGACCCCGAGCTGCGTCACCTCAACGACGATCACGGGGACCCGGCCAACATCTTCCCCGACCAGATGGTCTTCCTGGACCAGATGCGCCGGCACGGGCACGAGCGCGGCCTGCTGATGATTCCCGGGTCGGTCGCCGATTTCACTGGCAAATCCTTGAATTCACTTCGACATCCGCTGCCCGACCAACAAGTGGAGGCCATCTTCACCACCGGCAAGGCGGACTACATCGCCGACTACGCCGAGCGGATGGCTCCGGTCTTGGCCGCCGAGCGGGCGAGCTGGGCGCCCGCGGCCGGCGAACCGCTGCTGGAACCACTGCGCGCCCTGTTCGAGCCGGTCATGCTGCAAAGCGACGAGATCTGCGACGGCATTGGCTATCCCGTCGAGCTGGTGATCGGTCCGGAGACCGTGGTTCTGGACTTCCCGAAACGGACCGTGCGCGACCGCATTCCCCACGAGAAGGTCCGCTACGGCTTCGCGATCGCACCGGAGCTGGTGCGCACCGTGCTGCGCGATCGGGAACCGGACTGGGTGAACACCATCTTCTTGTCCACGCGCTTTACCGCGTGGCGAGTCGGCGGCTACAACGAATACCTGTACACGTTCTTCAAGTGCCTGACCGACGAACGCATCGCCTACGCCGACGGGTGGTTCGCCGAAACCCACGACGACTCGGCGTCGATCACGATGGACGGCTGGGAGATTCAGCGCCGCTGCCCCCACCTCAAGGCCGATTTGTCGAAATTCGGTGTGGTCGACGGCGTTACGCTCACCTGTAACCTGCATGGCTGGCAGTGGCGGCTGGACAACGGTCGCTGCCTGACCACCCGCGGTCACGAGCTGCGGAGCCGACGGACATGAACGACACCTACGACGACGGCCTGGTGCAGCTGGACCGGGCGGCGATCACGTTGCGGCGGTACCACTTTCCCGACGGCACGTCGAAGATCATCGCGCTGGACGCGATCCGCGGCTACAAGGCTCAGTCGTTGGGCTGGCTTGCGGCCCGGTTCACCTTCTGGGGCGGAGCGGACCCGCGCCACTGGCTGCCGCTGGACATACGGCGGCCACTGAAGTCGACGTTGATCACCCTGGACGTTCCGGGTACCCGGCCGAGCCCCGCGTTCACTCCGGCGCGCCCGGACGAGTTCATCGCCCTGCTGGACGCGCTGCTGAACCGCTAGCGGTCGTCCAGCGCCGCCCGAGCGGCGTTGTAGCCCGGGGTGAACGTGATCCCGGGTCCACCGTGGCAGCCCGCACTGCCCAGGTACAGCCCCTTGATCGGGATCGGTTGACCGAGAAAGCCTTTCGGGCCGGGCCGGTTGGGGCCGATCTGGTTCGCGTTCAACAGGCCGTGGCAGTAGTCGCCGCCGGGCGCGCCGAACATCACACCCATGTGCCGCGGCGTGAAGGTGGTGTGGCGGATGATGCTGCGTTCGAAATTCGGTGCGAGTCGAGTGATCTTGTCGATCACCCGCTGACCCATTTCGATTTTCGCCTGCCCGTAATCCACGTCGCCCTCGATCGGGAAGAACAGCGCGAACGCCGACGCGGCGTGCTTGCCGCCGGGCGCCAGGTCCGGGTCGTTCTGCGACGGGATCTGCAGCACGACCGTCGGATCGGCCGGAACGATGCCGCGCCGGGCGTCCTCCCACTGCTGCTGGACTTCCTCCGGCGTGCAGAACAGACCGATCGAGGCCTGCATGGCCGGGTCGTTGAGAACCTGGTAGGGCGGGGCGAATTCGGGGGCCTCGTCCAGCGCGAAGTGCATCTGCAGATAGCTGCCGCGGTGGTCGATGCGCGCATAGCGTTCCCGGATATCGGCGGGCAGCGCGGCGGGATCGATCAACTCGTTGACAGTGACGTCCGGCGCGATGCCCGAGACGACGATCGGCGCGTCGAACGTCTCGCCCGACTCGGTGCGCACCCCGGTCACCTGACCGTCGGCGACCAGAATCTCGGTCACCTTGGTACGCAACCTGACTTCGCCGCCGTGGCTCTCCAGCACCCGGCGCAGATGCTCGGTGAGCGCGCCGATGCCACCGCGCAGCTTCTTCATCTGCATGGTGTCCCCCGCGGGGACGCCGAGCCCGAAGGCCAGCGCCGCCGCGCTGCCCGGCGTGGACGGACCGCGGTAGAGGGTGTTGACGGCCAGCACGGTCATCGAGCCGCGGATCGCGCCGAACTTCTCGCGGTCGGGCAGGTAACGGTCCAACACTTCGGTGACCGAGCCGAACAGCATGTCGTCGATGGCCGAACGCTCGAATTCGTTTGTGGCGCAGGCATACATCTCGTCAATGCTCTTGGGCGGCATACCGGCCTCGAACCGGCCCAACGCGCGGCATGGTGCCTGGGCCCAGCCCATCAGCCCCGCCATGCCGTTGACGGCCTCGGCCCCGTGCACCTCGTTGAGGTGGGTGAACAACTTGATCGGGTCGCTGTACTGGATCAGCGGATCGTCGCCCACCCCGCGCACCGCCACCGACATGACGTCCAGGTCGATCGTCGGCATGGTGTCCAGGCCCAGCTCCTTGACCACCTCCGACGATGTCGGGAACAGCACCGAGCCGGCGATCTCGAACTGATACCCGTCGAACAGCTCGACGGTGGAGGCCATCCCCCCCGCGTAGAGCTTGGGGTCCAGGCACAGCGTGCGCAGCCCGGCCTTCTGCAGCAGCACGGCCGCCGTCAGGCCGTTATGCCCTGCACCGATAACGATCGCGTCATATCCAGTCATGTGCCTGCCCTCCGGAAAGGAGGCTCGCACGGGGACAAAGTTTTGTCAATTATGACGAAACTTGACGGGTGGCCGCCGTGTTCCAGGAGTCGGTGATCCCTGCCCGGAGCGACTCCAGCGCCGCGTGACAGACCCGCGCGAGCTCACCCAGCGACCGGTCGTCGCTTTCCATCCAGACTTCCATCGCGCCGAACACCGCGGCGGCGATGCAGCGGGCGGTCACCGCGGTGTGCACCAGTTGATCGACCCCGGGCTCCGCGGTTCCGTCGGTCCCGCGGCTACGCCGTTGCAGTTGCGCCCCAATGGCATCCGCGAAGTCGGCCTGGACCTCCCGGATGTGGCGGACGATGCGCCCGGGGTCGAGCTCGTCGTGGCGCAGAGCGGCGATCTTGGTCACCGCGTCCACGTCATACGGGAACGAGAAGATGGCCGACTGCACCGACTCGATGATCGGCTCGTCGGCCGGCCGGGCATCCAGGGCCGCGCGAAACCAGTGCAGCCCGGTGTAATCGGCGAACAGCAGGTCGTGCTTGGACGTGAAGTGGCGATAGAACGTGCGCAGCGATACCCCGGCATCGGCGGCAATCTGCTCGGCCGACGTGTCTTCCACGCCCTGGGCCAGGAATCGCACCACCGCAGCCTGGCGCAGCGCTTCACGAGTGCGCTCGCTGCGTGCCGTCTGGGCGGGCCTGACCATTGCAGTAAGGTATCAAGAATTCTTTTGACAATATTGACAAAACTTCGCGGCGGGGGTGAGACTGCGCGGATGGTCTCCCTCATCACCCACGCGGTACTCGGACTGGCAGTCATCATCTGGATCGTCAGGTCCAACTCGAATGTCTTCGCCCGGCCCGCCGGCGGCCCCTTCTTCTCGGCGATGGAAATCGTCTACTACGTCGTCGGGATCGCCTCGGTCGCACTCGGCTGGTACTTCAACATCACCTACGTGGCGGAGTACTCACACGGATCCACCAACCCGCTGTGGGGCGAACACGGGAGCTGGGCCGAATACATCAAGCTGATGTTCACCAACCCCGCGGCCAGCTCGGCCAGCCAGGACTACACGATCGCGAATGTTGTTCTGCTGCCGATCTTTACCATCGTCGACGGTTACCGCCGCGGGTATCGGCGGCCCTGGCTGTATTTCGTGTCCAGCCTGTTCACCAGCTTCGCGTTCGCCTTCGCGTTCTACTTCGCGACGATGGAACGGCAACGCCGCCACGAACAAGAGCGCGCGACGGTCAACGCCTAAGGCTCGAGCACTTCGGTGCCGACGAACGGCACCAGCGCGGCGGGCACCCGTACGCTGCCGTCGGGCTGCTGGTGGTTCTCCAGGATCGCGACGAGCCAGCGGGTGGTGCCCAGCGTGCCGTTGAGCGTGGCCGCGGTCTGCGGCTTGCCGTTGTCGTCGCGGTAGCGGGTGGCCAGCCGGCGCGCCTGGAACGTGGTGCAGTTCGACGTCGACGTCAGCTCGCGGTAGGTCTGCTGGGTGGGAACCCATGCCTCGCAGTCGAATTTGCGGGCGGCCGACGAGCCGAGGTCGCCCGCGGCGACGTCGATCACCCGGTACGGCACCTCGATACGGGCCAGCATCTCGCGTTGCCAGCCCAGCAGTCGCTGGTGTTCGGCCTCGGCCTCGGCGGGCGTGCAGTAGACGAAGCCTTCGACCTTGTCGAACTGATGCACCCGGATGATGCCGCGGGTGTCCTTGCCGTAGCTGCCGGCCTCACGGCGGAAACACGACGACCAGCCCGCGTAGCGCAACGGGCCGCCGGACAGGTCCAGGATCTCGCCGGAGTGGTAGCCGGCCAGCGGCACCTCCGAGGTGCCGACCAGGTACAGATCGTCGGCCTCCACCCGGTAGATCTCCTCGGCGTGAGCGCCCAGGAACCCGGTGCCGGCCATCACCTCCGGGCGTACCAGCACCGGGGGGATCATCGGGATGAAGCCGTTCTCGACGGCCAACCGCAGCGCCAGCTGCAGCAGACCCAACTGCAACAGCGCGCCCTTTCCGGTCAGGAAGTAGAACCGCGATCCGGACACCTTGGCGCCGCGCTGCATGTCGATGAGGCCCAGCGACTCGCCGAGTTCGAGATGATCCTTCGCGTTGTCGATCGTCGGCGGCTCACCGACGATGTCGAGGACGGCGAAGTCGGCCTCGCCGCCGGCCGGAACCCCGTCGATGACGACGTTCGAGATCGCCATGTGCGCCGCGGTGAACGCCGTCTCCGCATCGGACTGGGCGGTTTCGGCCGCCTTCACCTGGTCGGCGAGCTCCTTCGCGCGCGCCAACAACGCCGGGCGCTCCTCGGGCGACGCCTTGCCGACGCTCTTGCTGGCCGACTTCTGATCGGCGCGCAGCGTGTCGGCGGTCGAGATCGCGGCCCGGCGGGCGGCGTCGGCCGCCAGCAGCGCGTCGACCAGCGCCGGATCCTCGCCGCGGCTGAGTTGGGAGCGGCGAACGGCGTCGGGGTCTTCGCGGAGCAGCTTGAGGTCGATCACGGCGGCAAGATTACTTTCGCTACGGCACCCGGCGCGCGCAGCATCGCCCGAGCTAACCCCAGGACTCACATCTGTAACGTTTGTCACGTTTGCTCGGGTGCCCTGTCAGAATGGACTCGATGTCGGACACGCTCGAGACGGAAGTCGCCGCACCCAGCCCGCCGGCCACCGAGGCGGAGCAGCCGGCGGCCGGCTTCGGATTGCCGCGCACCTTGCAGGCGACCGCGACCCGGCGGGCGCTGTTGCTCTTCGCGCTCGGCGGGCTGCTGATCGCCGGGCTGGTGACCGCCCTGCCGGTCGGCGGGCCGGGGCAGGGCCGCCTTGCCGGCTACCTGGACGGCAACCCCGTGCCCAGCACCGGAGCGAAGACCGACGCGGCGTTCAACCGCGCCAAAAGCGGTGATTGCCTGATGTGGCCGGACGTCACGCCGGAGTCCGCGAGCATCGTCAAGTGCTCCGACGACCACAAGTTCGAGGTCGCCGAGTCCATCGACATGCGGACCTTCCCCGGCTCCGAGTACGGTCCCAGCGCCGCCCCGCCGTCACCGGCTCGCATCCAGCAGATCAGCCAGGAGCAATGCGAGGCCGCGGTGCGCCGCTACCTCGGACCCAAGTACGACCCCAACAGCAAATTCAGCGTCAGCCTGCTGTGGGCGGGTGACCGGGCCTGGCGTCAGTCCGGCGAGCGCCGGATGTTGTGCGGGCTGCAGATGCCCGGCGCGAACAACGAGCAGGCCGCGTTCAAGGGCAAGGTCGCCGACGTCGACCAGTCCAAGGTCTGGCCGGCGGGCACCTGCCTGGGCATCGACTCGACCGCCAACCAGCCCGTCGACGCCCCGGTCGACTGCAAGGCCCCGCACGCCATGGAGGTCACCGGCACGGTCAACCTGGCCGAGAAATTCCCGGGCGCGCTGCCGGCCGAACCCGACCAGGACGGCTACATCAAGGACGCCTGCACCAAGATGACCGACGCCTTCCTCGCGCCGATCAAATTGCGCACCACCACGCTGACGCTGATCTACCCGACGGTGTCGCTGCCGAGCTGGTCGGCGGGTAGCCGCGAGGTCGCCTGCAGCATCGGCGCCACGCTGGGCAACGGGGGCTGGGCCACCCTGGTCAACAGCGCCAAGGGTCAGCTGCTGATCAACGGCCAGGCACCGGTGCCCCCGCCCGACATTCCCGAAGAGCGGCTGACGATGCCGCAGATGCCGCAGCTTCCGGTTCAAATACCGGCCAGCCCGCCGCAGCAGTCCAACACGCCGCCCGAGATGCCGCCGGGCAACCAGCACCTGCCCCAGCAGCAGCCGGTGGTGACGCCGCCGCGGGCCACCGCCACGCAGGCCCCGGCCAGCCAAGCGCCGCAAGACGTTCCGGCACCGCCGGCCGACGCCGGCGCACCCCCGGCGGGTAACCAGGCGCCGCCGCCGGCGCCGGACGCACCCCCACCGGGCGCACCGCCCCCGCCAGCCGAGCCGGCGCCGGCAGGTTAACCACGGTGGCCGTGCGGATGGATCCGCAGCGGTTCGACGAACTGGTCTCCGACGCCCTCGACCTGATCCCCGAGCAGCTGGCGGCCGCGATGGACAACGTCGTCATCCTCGTCGAAGACCGCAATCCCGAGGAGCCCGAACTGCTGGGCCTCTACGAAGGGGTGGCGTTGACCGAACGCGACTCCGACTACGGCGGAGCGCTGCCGGACGCCATCACGATCTATCGTGACGCGCTGCTGGATATCTGCGAGTCCGACGACGACGTCGTCGAGGAGGTGGCGATCACCGTGATCCACGAAATCGCCCACCATTTCGGCATCGACGACGACCGGCTCGACGAACTCGGCTGGGGTTAGAAAATCCGCCGATAGCCGGGCGCGGCGTCGCCGATTTGTCAGCCCCTGGTGCTAGGAACGGCCTATGAGCGCAGCATGCCGCGAATGCCGGGCAGGCCTAGAACACTGCCACGGCACCATCATTCGCCACTCGTTGCGCCGTTCGGAGTGCACCGAGCCGGACTGCGTCAGCCCCGAGCTGCTGGCGCACACGTTCGTCATCGATTGCGACGCCGTCGGCTGCACCTGCACGGAATTGATCGCGCTGGCGGTCTGATCAGCCCATCGGATCGGTGCCCGAGCGCACCGCGTCGGCGACGGGCGTCGCCTCGGGTTCGGGGTAGAACGGCGGCGTCAACGTTCCCCACCGCACGCAGCTCCACCGCCCGTCGGTGATCGGGGCCAACACCACCGATTCGGCATTGCCGAGATGGTTGTCCAGGGCGAAATTCGCGTCCACCCCGGCCAGTACCGCTGACACCAGCCGGATCGCCGCGCCGTGGCTGACGACGATGATGTCGCTGGTCCAGTCGTGGTTGTCGAGGTAGCGCATCCGCAAGTCGGTGAGCACCGGCACGTAGCGGTCCAGCACCTCGTTGGCGGTTTCACCGCCGGGCAACGGCACGTCGAGTTCGCCATGCTGCCACCGCTCGTAGATGGCATTGAACTCCGCGACCGCCTCGTCGTCGTTGCGGTTCTCCAGGGCGCCGACTTGCACCTCGTGTATCCCGGCGACTTCCCGCGGAGCCACGTCGAGCTGTTCGCCGATCACCTCGGCCGTCTGCGACGCCCGGTTGGCCACCGAGTGCGCGAGCAGCCCCGGCCGTCCGGCATCGAGGGCGAACGCCCGGGCCTGGTCGCGCCCCGTCGGCGTCAAATCCGTACCGGGGGGCCGGGTATCCAGCCGCCGCTCGACATTGCCGACGGACTGGCCGTGCCGAACCAGCACCAACCGACCGCTCATCGTCTAGATCCCCCCGCCGGATGCATCGGTCTGCTCGGGTTTGCCGTCCCGCAGCCGCGCGAGCCAGCGCGACGCCTCGTCTGGTGGCGGTGGCCCGATGCCCGTGGCCGAGCCCGTGGGCCAGGAGCCCAGATACCGCACATCCACACAACGTCGGTGCAGCGCCTTGAGTGCCTCGGCGACGGCATCGTCGTCGATGTGGCCGGCGCAGTCGGCGAAGAACTGGTAGGTGCCGAGTTCGGTTCGGGTCGGCCGGGATTCGATGCGGGTGAGGTCGATATCGCGGATGCCGAATTCGCCCAGCGCGGCGAGCAGCGCGCCCGGGGCGTTCTCGATCCGCAACACCACCGACGTGCGATCGGCTCCGGTGCGCACCGGCGGCGGTCCCGGCAGGCCCACCAGGACGAACCGGGTGCGCGCGTTGGCCTCGTCGACCACGCCTTCGGCCAGGGCCTCGAGCTTCCAGTGCGTGGCGGCCAGCGGTGAGGTCACCGCGCCGTCGGCCTCGCCCTTGGCCACCTGCCGGGCGGCGTCGGCATTGGAGTAGGCCGGCCGCAGCTCGGCGCCGGGCAGGTTGGCGGCCAGCCAGCGGCGCACCTGGGCGGCGGCCACGGGAAAGGCCGCCAGCGTCTTGACGTCCTCGGCGCTGAGCTTTTTCCCAAGGCCGGGTTTGACGACGATGCTGAACGCCACATCCAGCGTCGTCTCGGCGAAAATCTGCATCGGCGAGCCGTTCGCCAGGCTGTCCAAGGTCGGCACCACCGTGCCGTCGATCGAGTTCTCGATCGGCACGCACGCGTAGTCGGTTTCGCGATTGCGGACGGCCTCGAGCGCCGCGGGCGTGCTGTCGATCGGTGTCCGCTGGACCGGGCCCAGCTGTTGGTCGGGGATCAAGCCGGCGGCCAACATCTGCAACAGCGCCGCCTCGGTGAAGGTCCCTTCGGGACCGAGGTAAGTGATGCCGACCACGAGGACAACCCTAGTGGCCACAACCGAAAAGGGGCCTTGCTTCGACCCGCGATCTAAGTTAACTTAGGCTTACCTAAGGGACGAGGAGAACGATGTTACCGCTGACCAGCGCCGCGCCGACGACTGCCGAACGCATCCGCAGCGCCTGCGCCCGGGCCGGCGGTGCGCTGCTCGCGGTCGAGCGCGAGGACCCGGTACCCACGCCGGTGCACCACCTGCTCCAGGACGGATCCTTCGCCGTCGCCCTTCCCAGTGACAGCGCGACCGACGGCCGGGTCTGCGGATCCCAGGCGCTGCTCGAGCTGACCGATTACGCGCCGCTGCCGCTGCGGGAGCCGGTCCGCTCGCTGGTGTGGGTCCGCGGCGACCTGCGCCGGGTCCCGCCGTCCGACATCAACCCCACCCTCGACGTGATCGCCAGCGAGTGCCCGCATCCGGCACTGCTGCAGGTCGATACCCCGAAATGCATGCCGGCCACCCCGGGCGAGAACCGGTACACGCTGTTGCGGCTGGAGATCGCCTCCGTCGTGGTCACCGACGCCACCGGCGCCGAGCCCGTCAGTATCCAGGACCTGCTGGCGGCCCGCCCCGACCCGTTCTGCGAGATCGAGTCGAGCCTGCTGTGGCACCTCGACAACGCCCACGGCGACGTGGTCGCCCGCCTGGTATCCCGGCTGCCGGCGCCGATGCGGCGCGGACACGTCCGCCCGCTCGGGCTGGACCGCTACGGCGTGCGGTTCCGTGTCGAGGGCAGCGACGGCGACGACCACGACATCCGGCTGCCGTTCCACAAACCGGTGGACGACATGACCGGGTTGAGCCAGGCCATTCGCGTGCTGATGGGTTGCCCCTTCATCAACGGCCTGCGCGCCCGCCCGTAGCCTGGCGCGCCGCACGCTTGCCGCGACGAGCGGGGCACGTAAGTTAGCCGAGTGAACGGCGACCGATCCCCGCACCGTGGCCGGCCTCCGCGACCGGTTGCGCCGCGGGGTGCGCGCCCCGAGCCGCCGCCGGTGCTGCACCGCTACCCAGGTCCGTCGCCCACCGACGAGACCGTGCCGCTAGCCCGCGTCGCGCCGCCGGCCCCCGCCGCCGGCGCTTCGCCCGGGCACTCGGCGCCCCGGGAGAAGCCGAAATCTCGCGCGCGTCCCCGCGACCGGACGGCGCCCCCGTCCGACCTGCCCGGCGCGCACCGCAAGCGCAAAAAACGCCGCTGGGGCCGGGTCATCGCGTCGACCTTGCTGATCGGTGTGCTGCTGGCCGGCGCCGTCGTGGTGGGCGGCGGCTGGTGGTTGGACACGACACTGCATCGCAAGCCGGCGTTGACCGGCTACGCCGGCCGGCCCGCGTCCGGCCGCGGCACCAACTGGCTTCTCGTCGGCTCGGACAGTCGCGAAGGTCTGTCCGCCGAGCAGCAAGAGGACCTGGCCACCGGCGGCGATGTGGGTAGCACTCGCACCGACACGATGCTGCTGATTCATATCCCCGCGCCCGCGTCGAACACCCCGACGACGATGGTGTCGATACCGCGCGACTCGTTCGTGCCGATCCCCGGGCACGGCAAGGACAAAATCAACTCCGCGTTCGGGATCGGCGGGGCAGCCCTGCTGACCCAGACGGTGGAGCAGGCCACCGGACTGCGCCTGGACCACTACGCCGAGATCGGATTCAGCGGGTTCGCCGCTCTGGTGGACGCCCTCGGCGGCATCACGGTTTGCCCGACCGCACCGATCGGCGACCCACTGGCCGGCATCGACCTGCCCGCCGGCTGCCAGAAGCTGAACGGCCGCAGCGCGCTCGGATACGTCCGGACCCGCGACACCCCGCGCGCGGATCTCGACCGGATGGTCAACCAGCGGCAGTTCATCTCGGCGCTGCTGCAGCGCGCAGCCAGCCCCTCGGTGTGGCTCAACCCGTGGCGGTGGTACGCGGTACCGCACGCCGCGGCCGACGCGCTGACGGTCGACGACGGCGATCACGTGTGGGACCTGGCCCGGCTGGGCTGGGCACTGCACGGATCCACCACCACGCTGACCGTCCCGCTCGGCGACTTCACCAGCAACAGCGCCGGCTCGGTGGTGGTGTGGGACCACGAAGTGGCGGGCCAGCTGTTCGACGCGCTCGCCGCCGACGAACCGGTGCCCGCCGCCGCGCTCGACGGGCAATGATCATGATTTTGCGACACTAATGCGCAGCACAATTCGCCGAAATGCGCGCGGCGTAATCTAGCCTTTTTATACCTAGGTAAACCCGACCTGAACAAATGGCGCGAGCGGTGTCCCGAGCACCCTTCTTGAGCCGCTCCGGCACGCTTTGCAATGGGCTTCTACCTGCGCTAAGCTGCTGCCATGACCGAGACCGACGCCCCCAAGTCTAAGTTCCACTCATTACTCCAGGAACAGATTTCCCACGAATTCACGAGCTCTCAGCAATACGTTGCGATTGCCGTTTATTTCAGCGCCGCCGAACTGCCACAATTAGCGAAGCATTTTTACGGCCGCGCGCTCGAGGAACGCAATCACGCCATGATGCTGGTGCAGCATCTGCTGGACCGTGACGTGCCGGTCGAGATCACGGGCGTCGACGCGGTGCGCAATCAGTTCGACCAACCGCGCGACGCACTGGTGCTGGCCCTCGAGCAGGAACGAGTCGTCACCGACCAGATAACCCAGCTGGCACGGGTGGCCCGCGACGAGGGCGATTACCTCGGCGAACAGTTCATGCAGTGGTTCCTGCAGGAGCAGGTCGAAGAGGTAGCGGTGATGAAGACGCTGGTGACGGTCTCGGATCGGGCGGGAGCCAACCTGTTCGATCTGGAGAACTTCGTCGCCCGCGAGGTGGCTACCCAAGGCATCAGCGCCAGCGCCCCACCGGCCGCGGGCGGCTACCTCGTCTCGCCGGTCTAGCCCCTGTTGTCGAGGGTCCGCGCGTTTTCCAGCCAGGTCTTCGTGCGGCCGGGGTGATTGGTGGCGATCCAGGCCACCCCGACGTCCCGGCAGAAGTCGATGTCGTCGTACCCGTCGACGGTCCAGCAGTACACGGCCCGGCCCTGGGCGGCGGCGCGATCCACCAGCTGCGGATAGTCTTTCAGCGCGTCGAGCGAAGGCCCGACGGCGGTGGCCCCGACGGCAGTGGCCGCGCTGCTGGTCAAGTAGCGAGCATTCCGGCCCAGCAGCACCGTCGGCAGCAGCGGTGCTGCCCGCCGGATTCGCCAGACGGCCGCGGCCGAAAACGACATCACCACCGCGCGGGACCGGTCCGCGGAGGCCGGCGAGGCGATGCCGTAGCGGTGCAGTAACGCCAGCAGTTTGCTTTCCACCAGCGAGCCGTACCGGACCGGATGCTTGGTCTCGATGAAGATCTTCACCGGCCGGTTCCAGTCGAGCACCAGCGATACCAGCGCATCCAGCGTCAGCAGGCTGGTGTCACCGTGGGTACCGTCGGGCCGCCAGCTGTCGTGCCAAGCGCCGAATTCGAGCTCGCGCAGTTGAGCGAGGGTCATGGTGCTGACCAGCCCGGCACCGGTCGAGGTCCGGTCCAGCCGGCGGTCGTGCACACACACCAAATGTCCGTCGCGGGTCAGCCGCACATCGCATTCCACACCGTCGGCGCCCTCTTTGAGGGCCAGGTCATAGGCGGCCGGCGTGTGTTCGGGGCGAGCAGCCGAGGCGCCTCGGTGGGCAACGACAAACGGATGCCCGGCGACCACCTCGTCGGCCCACGTCATACCCCTATGCTGCCGGTTCCTCCCCCTTCAACTCAACCGGAGCAGCCGGCGACTCGCCGGACCGATCCGGGAGATCCGGGGTTACCACGACCCAGCGATGTGCGGGCCGGGCGACGGGTTTGCGTTCGAATCCCTCGAAAACCCGGGCGACGGCCGCCAGCGTCGCGGCCGCAAACAGGTACCCGAACACCATCAGCACGGTGTTGTTCGCGACGCCCTGCGGATCCTTGGCAAAGCTGGTGATCATGGCCCAGATCGACACCGCGTAGCTGAAGATCCAGGCGACCCACCACTGAAGGATCGGACGGCGGACCCGGCCGTAGTGATCTTCGAGAATGGCCAGCTCGATGACGTAGACCGGGGCCCAAAAGAGGTTGGCCAACGGGACGGCGCAGCCGGCCCACACCGCCCGGACAGAGCGATGATCGGACAGGCCGTAATGCGCGAACACCGCCGCCCGCCGGGCGATCAGCCACCGGATCAGGAACACGCCCGAGGTGATCAGCGCGATGAGCGCCGCCACACTGGCCAAATTTCCCAACCAGTCCGCGGCGGTCGCCACCACCGAGTTCAGCAGGGTCTTTCGGTTGTAGACCAACAGCACATACCGGGCGACGTACACCAGCGCCGCACCGCCGAGCGCCAACACGCTGATGAACAGCACCAGACGCACCATCGCGGCCGGCGGCCCGACCGGTGCCGCACCGACGGCGCCGGCCGACGTCTGCTCGACGCGGTCGACCAAACCCCAACGCGGAATCGCCGTGTAGCGGGGTGTGGGGCCGAGTGCCCGACGTCCCCGCCGCGCGGGAGGTGCGGCGCCCGGACGCACCGCGATCCACCGGAAGCCCGGCGGTAGACGCGGCGGGGTTCGTTGCGGCGCGACGGGCCGAGCGGGCACCGACGGGCCGGCGTGCGTACTCCAGCGGGGGTCGGCCACGGGCACGTCCGCCAGCGGCGCGAGCAGTGCGCCACGACAGCGGGGGCACCACTCGCGGCGACGTTCGCGCACGTTCCACCGCGTGCCGCACGCCGAGCACACCTGGATCACCGGACCAGCGTAGCCCCGGCGAGCAGTCCGCCGATCGGCAGCTGTTACGGAGGTCACAGCTACTTCATGACTATCCACAGTTTCCACAGGTTTATCCACATGGGCGGCGGGGTATAGAGGCAATCAATCAGCAACTTGCGGTTAACCCTGGCCCCAGCTGTGGATAAACACCGGGCTTTTTCGGCACGCCATCGACAGGCCAGCAGGTAGCCGAGCGAATGGACCGCCCCATTGCACACCGATCGGATCCGCGCTCCCAAAGCGCGCACTCGCCTGCCGCCCGGCCGGGGTGTCGTAGGCGCTAGCCGACGTGAATCCGCAGCTCAGGGCCCTGCTGCCCGGGATATTTCTCAACCTCATCACAAGGGGTTATGATCGCCATCACGAAAAATGTTGTGACTCACCTCACTCGCCCCGAGGTGAGCGACAGGTGAAAGGCGATTGATGGCAATGCATTCGTTCGGTCCGGGTACCCCGGCCGCGTCGAACTCGTATTCCGGATCGCCTGCCTGGAACCACAGTTACAGCATCGCCGCGTTGCGCGCCGGGCTGATCGCGTTGGCGTTGCTCGCGGTGCTCGCCCTCATCGTTTTGTCTTGATTCTTTCCTATTGAAACCCGGCCGCGCGGGTACTCCGGTTACCGGCCCATAGGGGTCGTCCTTGCGGCGCGTGCAGTCATGGAGCAGGGTTATTACGCTGAGCCTGTCGCGTGGCGGACTCCGTGCGAATGCGCGTTAAGACGATCATCGAGGAAAGGAATGCCGTGGCTGAATACACCCTGCCCGATTTGGACTGGGACTACGCAGCGCTGGAACCACACATCTCCGGTCAGATCAACGAGATCCACCACAGCAAGCACCATGCGACTTACGTCAAAGGCTTGAACGACGCGATTGCCAAACTCGAAGACGCTCGCGCCAACGACGACCACGCCGCGATCTTCCTGAACGAAAAGAACCTGGCGTTCCACTTGGGTGGTCACGTCAACCACTCGATCTGGTGGAAGAACCTGTCGCCGAACGGCGGAGACAAGCCGACCGGCGACTTGGCCGCCGCGATCGACGAGCAGTTCGGATCGTTCGACAAGTTCCGCGCTCAGTTCAGCGCGGCTGCCAACGGCCTGCAGGGCTCGGGCTGGGCGGTGCTCGGCTATGACACCCTCGGTGACCGGTTGCTGACCTTCCAGCTGTACGACCAGCAGGCCAACGTGCCGTTGGGCATCATCCCGCTGCTGCAGGTCGACATGTGGGAGCACGCCTTCTACCTGCAGTACAAGAACGTCAAGGCCGACTACGTCAAGGCGTTCTGGAATGTCGTCAACTGGGAAGACGTGCAGTCGCGCTACGCGGCCGCAACTTCGAAGACTCAGGGCCTGATTTTCGGCTGATTCAATCTGGTAAGGCCGGGGCGTCACGCGGATCGCGTGGCGCCCTTACCTTTCCCCGGTTTCCGCGCTCGCCGAAAGGCCAGCGGCAGTGGCCGTGTCGAGTTGCAACGGGTCTAAACCGCAGGCATTCTTAATTATTCGAGCTACCAGCGTGGTTATATCGGATGACGGCGTCGCGCGGAGGTCGAGATGGAAACTGGTTCAGGCCAGCCGATAGGGGTTGCCCCCTTCCATGCTCGGGGTGTCCTGAAAGGGTTCGTGATCTCTGGCCGTTGGCCTGACTCGACCAAAGAATGGGCACAACTGTTGATGGTCGCCGTGCGGGTCGCGTCGTTGCCCGGATTGCTTTCCACCACAACGGTATTCGGCGCCCGCGAAGAATTGCCCGACGAGCCCGCACCAGACACCGTCGGCCTGGTGCTGGCCGAGGGCACCGTGTTCGGTGAATCAGCAATCCAGCCAGGCTATTTCGCTGATCATCAACCGCCAGCATTGCTGATGCTGCATCCCCCTTCGGAGACCACGCCGTCGTTGCCGGAATGCACCGGAGCGGCGTCGGGCTGCGTCCTGCTGCCGGGGTTGCCGTATCTGGGATTGGAGCACCGGGCGGCCTGGGTCGAAGCCGAAGCCGACGGCACCATCACGTCGATGGTGAGCCGCGTCGGCGTCGACCCCATCAGCCATCCCGACACCGCGATTCTGGCCATGCTGCTTGCGGCATAAGGAAATTCGAACGATTTAGTTCGACCGCCGAATCCACAGATACGGGTGTCCGAACTTCGCTGCCTGCTGGCGTGCTCTCGATTTGCCCGCTAACCTGGGACCGTTAGCGAAGGGGAGTAGCCCCAAATCGTCGTGTCGACATACTGGCGAACAGCCCGGCCGGCGAACCGATCCCGGCAGATCGGTGGGCGAGACCTTCGACCGGTGTTCGACGACCACAGCGGTCGTCGACGACGCGTCGAAAGGTCACCCAAGATGCTTGCCGCCACACTGTTGAGTCTGGGCGTGGTCTTTCTCGCCGAACTCGGCGACCGGTCTCAACTCATCACGATGACCTACGCGTTGCGCTTCCGCTGGTGGGTGGTGCTGCCCGGGGTCACGATCGCCGCCTTCCTGGTGCACGGGGTTTCGGTGACGATCGGTCACCTCCTCGGCACCACGCTGCCGGCGCGCCCGATGGCCTTCGCCTCCGCGATCGCGTTCCTGATTTTCGCCGGGTGGGCCTGGCGCGAAGGCGTCGCCGACGAAGATGTGTCGAACGCGCCCCAACCCCGCTTCGTATTACTGACCGTGGTGTCGTCGTTCGCACTCGCCGAAATGAGTGACAAGACGACCTTGGCGACCGTGACGCTGGCCAGCGATCACGACTGGGCCGGCGTCTGGATCGGCAGCACCCTGGGCATGGTCTTGGCCGACGCGCTCGCGATCGGGGCCGGGATGCTGTTACACCGCCGCCTGCCCCAGCAGCTGCTGCACGTGTTGGCCAGCATGCTGTTCCTCGAGTTCGGCCTGTGGATGCTGTTCGACGGCGCGCTGGGCTGGCGATCGGTGGCCATCGCTACCACCGTGGCGGTGGCATTGGCCGCTGTTTCGGCGGCGACGGCGCAAACTCTGCGGCGACGCCGCACCGAAGCTTCTTTCGCCGGGAGGTCGCCGGAAACCGTCTAAGGTGCAGCGGCACCGAGCCGCGCCGGCCGACCTGGCCCGGCAGTCGCCCCCAGAGGTATCTCTGAGGGCCATTTGCTGCACCCTCCCCCTCTAAGCGAGATCGAAATCAGACCGGACAGCAAAGTAGCCTTTCGATAGGATTTTGCTACCAGTCCGTTGCGAGATATCCGCCCGACACCATCCGGCCGGGCCCTGCGCTACCGCTGGGCACAGCGCTGAAGCACCCGACTACCAGACTTGCTTTCTGCGGATAACCTGTGAGTTTTGTTCGCTTTATGGACACTGCCGTCATTTAGTTGGACGCTCGTGACGTGTGGATACAGCGAACCCCTGGGCCGCCACCAGCGAACCCACCCCCCTTTGCACCTGGTTGCGGACTCAAACTCTCGCTACCATGATCAGCAAATACACTTAGGTAATAGTTTCACTTCTACAGCCCAGTGGAGGTCATATCGATGAGCACGACGTTTTCCGCCCGCCTGAACCGCTTGTTCGACACGGTGTATCCACCCGGGCGCGGGCCGCACACCTCTGCGGAGGTGATCGCGGCACTCAAGGCGGAGGGCATCACGATGTCGGCTCCTTACCTGTCGCAGCTACGCTCCGGCAATCGCACGAACCCGTCGTCGGCCACCATGGCCGCGCTGGCCAACTTCTTCCGCATCAAGTCGGCCTACTTCACCGACGACGAGTACTACGAAAAGCTCGACAAGGAGCTGGTGTGGATGTCCACGATGCGCGATGACGGGGTACGCCGCATCGCCCTGCGCGCCGCCGGGCTGTCCCCGCAGGCGCAGCAGGACATCGTGGAGCGCGTCGACGAACTGCGCCGCGCCGAACACCTCGACGCCTAGCCCGATCGCCCGAGCGAGGCCCGCCCTGTTGGGCTGCCGCCGGCCTGTTCCGATTAGGGTTGGCCGCACGGATCGCGTACACGCGACAGCGATAGTCCACGAGACACCGGGAGGCGGCCGGGAATGGGCCTGTTTCGCAAGCGAAAGACTCGCGCCACACGCCGTGCCGAAGCCCGGGCGATCAAGGCCCGGGCCAAGCTGGAAGCCAAGCTCGCCGCCAAGAACCAGGCGCGCAGGTTCAAGGCCGATCGACGGGCGGCCGACAAGGTCGTCAAGGCGCAGATCAAGTCGCAGCGCGACAGTGACCGCGCGGCGTTGAAAGTCGCCGAGGCCGAACTCAAAGCCGCGCGCGAAGGCAAAGTGTTGTCGCCGACGCGAATCCGGCGGGTGCTCACGGTGTCGCGACTGTTGGCACCAATCCTGACGCCGGTGATCTATCGGGCGGCGATGGCCGTCCGCGCGCTGATCGACCAGCGTCGGGCGGATCAACTCGGGATACCGCTGGCGCAGATCGGCCAGTTCTCCGGGCATGGCGCGCAGCTGTCGGCGCGGATCGCCGGCTCGGAGAAGTCGTTGCACATGGTGCAGGACAAGAAGCCCAAGGACGCCGAGACCAAGCAGTTTGTGGCCGCCATCTCCGAGCGGCTCACCGATTTGTCGGCCGCGGTGACCGCTGCGGAGAACATGCCGGCCGCGCGCCGGCGCGCGGCACACTCGGCGATCTCGACGCAACTCGACGGCATCGAGGCAGATCTGATGGCTCGGCTCGGATTGACCTGAAAGTAGTGTTCTGACATGCCATTCCGCGACAGATGGATTTCGCGTGCCATGATCGTCGGCTCCGCGGCCGCCGCGCTCTATGCCGGCGCCGGCAGTGCCACGGCGTCCGCGCACGTCCACGCCAGCAGCGACAACGCGGCCCGCGGAGCGATGGCGATCGTCACCTTCCAGGTGCCCAACGAATCCGACAAGGGCGCCGCGACCACGGCACTGACCGTCACGCTTCCCAATGTCGCATCCGCGCGCACCGAAACCATGCCAGGGTGGACGGCCAAGTTGGACCGCGACGCGGCATCGGGCACCGTGGGATCGGTGACCTGGACGGCCGCCCCGGGCGGCGGGATCGGCGTCGACCAGTTCGCGCTGTTCCGTATCTCGGTGAAGCTGCCCGACACCGATACCGTCAGCTTCCCGGCCACCCAGATCTACGCGGACGGGACGGTCGTCAAGTGGGATCAGCAACCCCTGCCGGGCGGTGGTGAGCCCGAGCATCCGGCGCCCATGCTGACCCTCGGCCCCGCGTCGGCCGGCCCGCATGAGCACCACCACTCGGGCATGCCCACCGACCACGGCGGCGCGGCGACGTCAGGGGACAATATCGCGCGCGTGCTCGGCGGGGCCGCCCTGGTGGTCGCCGCACTCGGCATAGCCCTGGTGCTGGTGCGCCGCCCCAGGACATGAAGCGGCTGGTCGTCGTAGCCTGGGCGGGCCTGCTGCTGGCCGCCACACTGTCCATCGCCACGCTGACGGCGCAGGTCGCGGCGGCCCATGCCGCCCGGTTGTCGGCCGAGCCCGCCGATGGTGCGGCTCTCACGACCGGCCCGGATCGGGTCAGTGCGACCTTCAACGAACGATTGCAGACCACCTTCGCGGCCATGACCGTCGTCGGACCGGACGGCAACGTCTGGTCCACCGGGGACACCACGGTGCAGGGCGCGATCGTCGGCGTCGCGGTGCGCCCGCTCGGACCGGTGGGCAGCTACACGGTGAACTACCGGGTGACGTCCGCCGACGGCCACGTGGTGTCCGGGTCCTGGACGTTTCGGCTGACGGTGGCCGGTACCGGCACGCCGGGGCCCGCCGCCGTTACCAGCGACTCGGGCCACGACCTGCCCGTCTGGCCGTTTGTCGCGGCTGCCGCCGCGATCGTCGGCGCGGCCGTGTTGTGGACCGTGCGCCGCAAGCCCTGACTGCCCTGGTCGGCGAAGCGCGATCGCCCGGGCTGGCATGATGGTGTCCGAGTAACTTTTGGTGGCGCTAGCAATGGCCGAGAGCAAGCTGCGAAGGAGCGGCCGCATGGCAGACCCTCAAGATCAACCCGACCGCGAGGCCAACGGCGCGGCGACGCCGCCGGAGAAGACGCCCCCCGCCAAGGCCGCCAAAAAAGCACCCGCCAAGAAAGCACCCGCCAAGAAAGCACCGGCCAAGAAGGCACCCGCGAAGAAGGCCGTCGCCAAAAAAGCTCCGGCCAAGAAGGCACCCGCGAAGAAGGCGCCGGCCAGCAGCCCCGCGCCCACGCCACCCAACCCGAAACCGCCGCAGCCGCCCAATGGCGAAATCGCCGCTGCCGCCAAAGATGCCGCGGCACAGGCGAAGTCCACCGTGGATGGGGCCAACAACCCGGTCTCCGCAAACATTCCGCAGACGGTGCCCGGCCAGTCCATTTTGCCAGTGGTGGTCGCCGTCGCGCTGAGCCTGCTCGCGATCCTGCTCATCCGTCAGCTGCGGCGCCGCTGATGAGCGTGTCGTTTGAGGCGACGGCCGACCTGGTCGATCGAATCGGGCCCGACGTCCGCAGCTGTGACCTCCAGTTCCGCCAGTTCGGCGGCCGTTCCGAATTCGCCGGGCCGATCAGCACCGTGCGCTGCTTCCAGGACAACGCCCTGCTGAAATCCGTTCTGTCACAACCGGGTGAGGGCGGGGTGCTGGTGATCGACGGCGCCGGTTCGCTGCACACCGCACTGGTCGGGGACCTCATCGCCGAACTCGGCCGCTCCAACGGCTGGGCGGGATTGATCATCAACGGCGCAGTGCGCGACGCCGCCGCGCTGCGCGGCATCGACATCGGCATCAAGGCGCTGGGCACCAACCCCCGCAAGAGCGGCAAGAGCGGCGTCGGCGAGCGCGACGTCGAGGTCAGCCTCGGTGGGGTGACGTTCGTGCCCGGCGAGATCGCCTACAGCGACGACGACGGCATCGTCGTGGTCTAGTCGCTAAACCGCGACTGGCACACGCTTTTTCGTGAATCGCAGGCCCTCGTCGTTGACCTTGCCGCGACGGATCATGCGCATGTCGAACAGATAGTTCTGCTTGAGGCGCCACGGCGCGCGCGATCCCGACTTGGGCAGCAGGTGCACCGACCGCTGGAAGTAACCCGGGCTGAAGTCCATGAACGGCAGTTCCTTGACGTCCTCGCCGGGCTGCTGCGGCTCGACGTTGTCAAAGCCATTGGCGTCCATGTAGTTCAGCAGGCGGCACACGAATTCGGAGACCAGGTCGGCCTTCAGCGTCCAGGAAGCATTGGTGTAGCCGAAGGTGATGGCGAAGTTCGGCACGCCGGAGAACATCAGGCCCTTGTAGGTCATCAACGACGTGAGGTCGAAGGTCTGGCCGTTGCGGGTGGGCTGCACGCCGCCCAGCAACTGCATGTTCAAACCCGTTGCGGTGACGATGATGTCGGCCCGCAGCTCCTCGCCGGAGCTCAGCTTGATCCCGGTCTTGGTGAACCGGTCGATGGTGTCGGTGACCACGTCGGCCTTGCCGTGCCGGATGGCCCGGAAGAAGTCCCCGTCGGGGGCCAGGCACAGCCGCTGGTCCCACACGTTGTAGCTCGGCCCGAAGTGCTTCTCGACGTCGTAGCCCTTCGGCAGGCGGCGCTGCGCCATCGTCATCAGCAGGTTGCGCATGTAGGCGGGGCGCTTACGGGCCAGCTGGTACTGAAAGGTGCTGAAGATGATGGCTTTCCAGCGATTCGCCAAGTGCGCCAGGCGGTCCGGCAGCAGTCGGTTGGCTCGCACCGCAAACGGGTCGACACCGGGCAGTGAGCCGATGTAGGTCGGCGAGCGCTGCAGCATCGTCACGTGGCCGGAGCCGGAATTCACCAGGGCGGGGATCAGCGTGATCGCGGTCGCACCCGACCCGATCACGACGATCTTCTTGCCCGCATAGTCGAGGTCCTCCGGCCAGTGCTGCGGATGGACGATGGTGCCCCCGAAGTCCTCGGAACCGGGGAAGGTCGGCGAATAGCCCTCGTCGTAGTTGTAGTAACCGGTGCAGGCCAACAAGAACGAGCAGGTGATCTCGCGCTGTTGACCGTCGCTCTCGACGGTCAGGGTCCAGTGGTTGTCGGCGTCGGACCAATCGGCGGCCACGACGCGCTGGCGGTAGCGGATGTGCTGCTCGATGCCATTCTCGACCGCGGCTTCCTTGATATAGGCCTTGATGTCGGCACCGTCGGCGATCGACTTCGCCGAGCGCCAGGGCTTGAACCGGAACCCGAGGGTGAACATGTCCGAGTCGGACCGGATGCCCGGGTATTTGAACAGGTCCCAGGTGCCGCCGAGGTCGTCGCGACGCTCCAGGATGGCGTAACTCTTGGTCGGGCAGCGGTCCTGCAGATGCCAGGCCGCGCTGACGCCGGAGATGCCGGCGCCCACGATGATGACGTCCAGGTGCTCAGTCATGAGGCCCAGGCTATCAACGCGGTGTCGAGGTAGTCAACGCACTGTCGAAATCATCGACCGTGTGTAAAGTAGCGGGCGTGACAACTGCCGGCCAGACTCGCGCCCTGCGCGGCCGTCGTGCCCTGCGTCCGTCGGGCGACGACCGTGAGCAGGCGATCCTCGCGACCGCCGAGCGGCTGCTCGAAGAGCGTTCACTCGCCGACATCTCGGTCGATGACCTGGCCAAAGGCGCCGGCATCTCGCGTCCGACCTTCTACTTCTATTTCAAGTCCAAAGAGGCGGTGCTGCTGTCGCTGCTCGAGCCGGTGATCGCGCGCGCCGACTCCGAATTCGACGGCGCGGTGCAGCGGCTTCCAACGGACCCGCGCCGGGTGTGGCGCAACGGCATCAAGGCGTTCTTCACCGCGTTCAGCACGCACCGCTCGGTGGCCCGCACCGCCACCGAGGCCCTGGCCACCAGCGCGGAGCTGCGCACGGTGTGGTCGGGATTCATGCAGAAATGGATCGACCAAACGGCCGCGATGATCACCGCCGAACGGGAACGTGGCGCCGCGCCGCACACCATCCCTGCCGCTGACCTGGCGACGTCACTGAACCAGATGAACGAGCGCACGATGATGGCCGCGCTGTCCGCCGAGACCCCGGCGGTGGAGGCCGAGCGGGTGGTCGACACCCTCACGCACGTCTGGCTCAGCAGCATCTACGGCGAATCGGGCTAGCTGTCACACCCGCGTGCGAACATCTGTTCGTGCGGTGTGATGCGTCCATCCTGCACGCGGACCTGGATTCGTTCTACGCGTCCGTGGAACAGCGCGACGATCCGACGCTGCGGGGTCGCCCGGTGATCGTGGGCGGCGGCGTCGTGCTGGCCGCCAGCTACGAGGCCAAGGCCTATGGCGTGCGCACGGCGATGGGCGGCCGCCAGGCCCGCCGCCTGTGCCCCGACGCCGTCGTGGTGCCGCCGCGGATGTCGGCCTATTCGCGGGCCAGCGACGCGGTCTTCGAGGTGTTCCGGGACGCCACTCCGATCGTGGAGCCGCTGTCGGTGGACGAGGCGTTCCTCGACGTGGGCGGCCTGCGCCGGGTGTCGGGCCCGCCGGTCCAGATCGCGGCACAACTGCGAGTCGACGTGCGCGACCGGGTCGGCCTGCCGATCACCGTCGGCGTCGCCCGCACCAAGTTCTTGGCCAAGGTCGCGAGCCAAGAGGCCAAGCCGGACGGGCTGTTGCTGGTGGCGCCCGATCAGGAGCTGGCGTTTCTGCGGCCGCTCCCGGTGCGGCGGTTGTGGGGCGTGGGCGCGGTGACCGCCGACAAGCTGCACGGCTACGGCATCACGACGGTGGCCGAGGTCGCCGAGCTCAGCGAGTCGACATTGGCCTCGCTGCTGGGCGTCGCCATGGGCCGTCAACTGTATGCGCTGTCGCGCAACATCGACCGGCGCCGGGTCGACACCGGCGTGCGCCGGCGCTCCGTGGGTGCCCAGCGGGCGTTGGGCCGGGCCGGAAATCGCATGTCCGCCAACGAGATCGACGCGGTGGTGGTCAACCTGATCGACCGCATCACCGCCCGGATGCGCGCCGCCGGACGCACGGGCCGCACCGTGGTACTGCGGCTGCGGTTCGACGACTTCACCCGGGCGACCCGGTCCCGCACCTTGCCGTGGGCGACGTCGTCGACGCAGCCCATCCTGGCCGCCGCCCGGCAACTGGTCGCCTCGGCCGCACCCGCGATCGCCCAACGCGGGTTGACGTTGCTCGGTTTCGCGGTGTCGGGCATCGATCGCAGCGGAGCCCAGCAGCTGATGCTGCCGTTTGATTCCGAATCGCATGCGGTCGACGCCGCGGTCGACCAGGTGCGCCGGCGCTTCGGCAAATCCGCGCTCACCCGCGGGGTGTTGATCGGGCGCGATTCGGGTATAGAGATGCCACATCTCCCCGACTGACGACTTCCTATTGCCCACCAATTGCCGCCCAGCCCATGCCATTTCGACCAACCCGGGAAGTGAGTAACCGAACACGATGCCGCCGCCGGACACATCCCGCGGAAGCGGCCTGCCCCGCGAGGGTCTTCTGCTCGGCTACAGCGCGGTACTCGCGTTGTCCGCAGGCTTCGTCAACGCGGTAGCCCTGCTGATTCTGGCGTTGCCGGTCGGCAACCTCACCGCGATCACCACCCAGCTGGGCATGAACACGGCCAATCCGTGGCTGTACGAAGGCCATGTGCTGGCCGCGATCTTGTTGGGCTTCCTGGCCGGCGCGACGATGGCCGGAGCGGTGCTGGCACCCACCGACGCCCATGCGGGCCCGCGCCATGCCGTCGTGCTGATCACCGAGGCGGCGCTGCTCGTGCTTGCCGCCGTCGGCGTGGAAGAGTCCTACGTCAAGGCCCAGATCGAAGCGCTCGGGGTCGAGCTGACCGCGGTCCAGGCGATGTTCGCGGCGGCCGCCCTCGGTCTGCAAAACGCGATGTCCTCGAGCTTTCGCGGGATGTCGATCCGCACGACTCACTTCACCGGGACCGTCACCGACCTCGGCCTGATGCTGGGCCGCAGCCGGCAAGACGGGATCCAGAAGTGGAAGGCCGCGATCCTGGTGACCACGCTGTTGTTGTTTCTCGGTGGAGGCATCGCCGGGATCGTGTTCGGTGTTCACCTGGGCGGATATTCGCTGCTGCTGCCGGCGGCTATCTGCGCGATCGTGGCCGGAGCCAACGTGTTGCACGGCCGCGCCACCAGCGACGAACCGGTTGCCGCGGCGGCCGAAGCGGCACGCGCGTAAGCGCTCAGTTGGATCCCGTCCACGCCAGCAGCTTGTCGACCGGCCAGGTGTTGACGATCCGGTCGACCGGAACGCCGGCGTCCAGCGCGCGCTGAGCACCGTACCCCAGGAAGTCCAACTGGCCGGGGGCGTGGGCGTCGGTGTCGATGCTGAACACGCAGCCGATTTCCAACGCCAGGTTCAGCAGCCGGGTCGGCGGGTCGCGGCGTTCGGGACGGGAGTTGATCTCCACCGCGGTGCCGTGGTCCCGACAGGCGGTGAAGACCGTCTCGGCGTCGAACTTCGATTCCGGCCGGATGCCGCGGTTGCCGGCAACCAGCCGGCCGGTGCAATGGCCCAGGACATCGGCGTGCCCGTCGGACACCGCCCGGACCATCCGGCGGGTCATCGCCGCCGCGTCCATCGACAGTTTGGAGTGCACGCTGGCCACGACGACGTCGAGGCGTTCCAGCAGCTCGGGCTCCTGGTCCAGGCTGCCGTCCTCGAGGATGTCCACCTCGATGCCGGTGAGGATGCGCATCGGCGCGAACTGGTCCCGCAGCCCCTCGATCACGTCGAGCTGCTTGCGCAGCCGCTCCGGTGAGAGCCCGTTGGCAATCGTCAGACGCGGCGAGTGATCGGTCAACGCGCAGTACTCGTGACCCAGTGCCGCCGCGGTGGCCATCATCTCCTCGATCGGGGCCGACCCGTCCGACCAGTTCGAATGCAGATGCAGATCGCCGCGTAACGCACTGCGCACCTCGCCGCCACCGAGATCGGTTGCCTCAGAACGTAATTCGACCAGCGCATCGGGCTCCTGGCCGGCCCAGGCCTGGGCGATGACCTTGGCGGTCTTGGGTCCGATGCCCGGCAACGTCTGCCAACTGTTGGCCTGCCCATGGCGCTCGCGCTCGGCCTCGTCCAGAAGTTCGACGATGTCGGCGGCGTTGCGATACGCCATGACACGCTTGGGGTCCTGGCGGCTGCGGTCCTTGTAGTAGGCGATCTGCCGAAGAGCGGCTACCGGGTCCATGGCTCCAGTGTGCCCCGGCCGCTCAGCACAGCTGCCCGGCGATGAACCCGGCGAACACCACCCCGAAGCCGCCGATCTCACCGATGATCAGCATGGCCATCAGCACCCCGGTCCCCCGCACCGGGTTCTCGAATTGGTTGACGGTGTCGCGCCGCGCACCGTGTTCGATGTAGGCCGCGATCGCCGCGACGAAGAAGAACACGACGACCAGGGCCGCCGTCAGGTTGACCCACGTGGGCCAGGCGCTGAGTTCGACGAAGACCGCGAGCAGCATCGTCGCGAACGAGTAGAGCAACGCCGCCCGGTGGGCGATGTCGACGTAGGGATGCGCCCGATGGTCCTCGGACGTCATGATCTGCCGGTACTTCCAGACGCCGAGAACCAGTGCGAGCAAGAAGATCAGGCCGGCGCAGAGCAGCGTGATCCTGGTGTCGAGCCCGAGCGCGGTAGTCATCGTCCGCACGAGTTTAGTTGCGCTTCATAAATTTCGACTAGCGTTGATCTCATGCGATTCGCGTTCAAAACCTCACCGCAAAACACCACCTGGGCCGGCATGCTTGCCGTCTGGCAGGCCGCCGATGATATCGACGTGTTCGAGTCCGGGTGGACATTCGACCACTTCTACCCGATCTTTTCCGACAGCACCGGGCCGTGCCTGGAGGGCTGGACCACGCTGACCGCGCTGGCGCAGGCGACCAAACGGCTGCGGCTGGGCACGCTGGTGACCGGCATCCACTACCGCCACCCCGCGGTCCTGGCGAATATGGCGGCAGCCCTCGACGTCATCTCCAACGGGCGGCTCGAACTCGGCATCGGAGCCGGCTGGAACGAGGAGGAGTCCGGCGCCTACGGCATCGAGCTGGGCAGCATCCGGGAGCGGTTCGACCGGTTCGAGGAAGCGTGCCAGGTGCTGATCAGCCTGCTCAGCCAGCAGACCACCAACTTCGACGGCAAGTACTACCAGCTCAAAGACGCCCGCAACGAACCCAAGGGACCGCAACAACCGCACCCGCCCATCTGCATCGGCGGCAGCGGGGAGAAGCGCACGCTGCCGCTCACCGCGCGCTACGCCCAGCACTGGAACTTCGCCGGCGGGACGCCCGAAGAGTTCGCCCGCAAGCGCGACGTGCTCGCGGCGTGCTGCGCGGACATCGGACGCGACCCGAAGGAGATCACCCTGTCGGCCCACGTTCGCCTCGGCGATGACCTCGACTACGCACAGGTGATCGACACCGCGGCAGGCCTCGGCGCCGAGGGACTCGACCTGGGAATCGTGTACCTGCCCCCGCCGCACGACCCGGCCGTGCTGGAGCCGTTGGCCGAGGCGATCCGGGATTCGGGGCTGTTGTCGGGGAAATGACGGCTCCGTAACGCCGAGCAAACTCGTCGTGGAACCGTAGCTGAAGCAATTAGGTTGTCAGACCCCGAAAAGCACTAGCTCCTCGGCGGTCACCAGACGCTCCTGCTTAGCGGGAAATTCACGGCTTTTCACCGGGTGGCGAAACCATGACCAGGCCATTCGCCCCACCCGCGAACGAGGTACTGGGTTCACATGCACAGTGACCACTCCTGCGATCGATCTGCTCCATCGTGCCTCCGCTGTGACGAAGCGCACAAGTCATAATTAGACGCCCAGCGTCTGGCAAACTGTGGGAGACTCGCCGAACGAATATAGGCGTGTTTCTGGTGTGACTGATGTGACTACTGAAGCGGGACGGCGGTCGGCTTGATGGGCGCGGGAAGCGCCGTTGACCCCATCAAATACCGGTCCACACCCGCCGCGGCGGCCCGGCCCTCGGCGATCGCCCAGACGATCAGCGACTGCCCCCGGCCCATGTCCCCGGCAACGAAAACGCCGGGCACCGAGGTCTCGTAATCGGCGCCGCGCGCGACGTTGCCGCGGTCGGTCAGCTTCACGTCGAGGTCGGTGAGCAGACCTTCCTTCTCCGGCCCGACGAAGCCCATCGCCAGCAGCACCAGATCCGCCTCGAGCTCGAAGTCTGAGCCCTCCACCTTGACGAACTTGCCGTCCTGCATCGTCACTTCGTGAACCTTGAGCGCGGACACGTGCCCGTCGGTGCCGACGAACTGCTCGGTGTTCACCGAGAACACCCGCTCGCCGCCCTCTTCGTGCGCCGACGAGACGCGGTACATCAGCGGGTAGGTCGGCCACGGCGTGGACTCGGCGCGCGCCTCCGGCGGCCGCGGCATGATCTCGAACTGGTGCACGCTGGCGGCACCCTGCCGGTGCGCGGTGCCCAGGCAGTCGGCGCCGGTGTCGCCGCCACCGATGATGACGACCTTCTTGCCCTTGGCGGTGATCGGCGGCTGCCCGTCGGGTCCCAGCACATCGTCGCCCTCCTGCACGCGGTTGCCCCACGGCAGGTATTCCATCGCCTGGTGGATGCCGTCCAATTCACGACCCGGAATCGGCAGATCACGCCAGGCGGTGGCACCACCGGCCAGCACCACCGCGTCGAAGTCGGCGAGCAGCTGCTGCGCGGTGATGTCGACTCCGACGTTGACACCGGCGCGGAATTCGGTTCCCTCCGCACGCATTTGGTCCAGTCGCCGGTCGAGGACGCGCTTCTCCATCTTGAATTCCGGAATGCCGTAACGCAGCAGTCCGCCGATGCGATCGGCCCGTTCGAAGACGGTGACGGTGTGTCCCGCCCGGGTGAGCTGCTGGGCAGCGGCCAATCCGGCCGGGCCCGAACCGATTACGGCCACGGTCTTTCCGGTCAGCTTCGTCGGCGGCTTCGGCTCGACGAAACCCGCGTCGAAGGCGTGGTCGATGATCTCCAGCTCGATCTGCTTGATCGTCACCGGATCCTGGTTGATGCCCAGCACGCACGCCGGCTCGCACGGCGCCGGACACAGCCGGCCGGTGAAGTCGGGGAAGTTGTTGGTGGCGTGCAGCCGTTCGATCGCGTCGCGCCACCGGCCCCGGCGCACCAGGTCGTTCCACTCCGGGATCAAGTTGCCCAGCGGACAGCCGTTGTGGCAGAAGGGAATACCGCAGTCCATGCAACGGGTCGCCTGCTCGCGCAGGGTGTCGTCGTTGAACTCCTGGTAGACCTCGTTCCAGTCCTTCAACCGCAGCGGTACAGGCCGCCGTTGCGGCAGTTCCCGATGCGTGTACTTGAGGAAGCCAGTCGGATCAGCCATGCGCCGCCGCCATAATCGCCTTGTCTACATCGACCCCGTCGCGCTCCGCTTCGGCGATCGCCTGCAACACCTTCTTGTAGTCCCGCGGCATCACCTTGGCGAAATGCCGCTGCTGTCCGCGCCAGTCTGCCAGGATCCGCTGTCCGACAGCGGAATCCGTCGCATCGACATGTGCCTGGATGATGCCGTGCAAGAACTCCGCGTCATCGGAGTCGAGAGCCTCGAGATCCACCATCTCGGTGTTGAGGTTCTGCGGCAGCGCCTCATCGGGGTCGTACACGTAGGCGACGCCGCCGGACATACCGGCCGCGAAGTTGCGGCCCGTGTGGCCCAGAATCACGACTCTGCCGCCGGTCATGTACTCGCAACCGTGATCGCCGACGCCCTCGACCACCGCGTGGGCACCGGAGTTGCGGACCGCGAACCGTTCGCCGACCACGCCGCGCAGGAAGGCCTCGCCGCTGGTGGCGCCGAACAGGATCACGTTGCCGCCGATGATGTTCTCCTCAGCGACGTAGTCCAGCGGCGCGTTGTCTGACGGGCGCACCACGATTCGGCCGCCCGACAAGCCCTTGCCGACGTAGTCGTTGGCGTCGCCGTACACCCGCAGGGTGATGCCCTTCGGTACGAACGCGCCGAAGCTGTTGCCCGCGGACCCGTCGAAGGTGATGTCGATCGTTCCATCGGGCAGGCCTTGACCCCCATAGGCCTTCGTCAGCTCGTGGCCGAGCATGGTGCCCACCGTGCGGTTGACGTTGCTGATGGTGGTGGAGAACCGGACGGGTTTGCCGGAATCCAGTGCCTCACGGCTCATCACGATCAATTGCTGATCCAGCGCCTTGTCCAGGCCGTGGTCCTGGCGCGAGCTGCAGTAGAGGTCCTGATTCATGAACGCGGACTCCGGCTCGTGCAGCACCGGGGCCAGATCCAGCTTGTGTGCCTTCCAGTGCGCGCGCGCCAACGTGGTGTCCAGCGAACCCACCTGGCCGACGGCCTCGTTGAAGGTGCGGAAGCCCAACTGCGCCATGTACTCCCGGACTTCTTCGGCGATGAACATGAAGAAGTTCTCGACGAACTCCGGCTTGCCGGTGAAGCGTTCCCGCAGCACCGGGTTCTGCGTGGCCACACCCACCGGGCAGGTGTCGAGGTGGCACACCCGCATCATGATGCAGCCGGCAACGACCAGCGGTGCGGTGGCGAAACCGAACTCCTCGGCGCCCAGCAGCGCGCCGATCATCACGTCGCGTCCGGTCTTGAGCTGCCCGTCCACCTGGACGACGATCCGGTCGCGTAATCCGTTGAGCAGCAAGGTCTGCTGCGTCTCGGCCAGCCCCAGCTCCCAGGGTGCACCCGCGTGCTTCTGCGAGGTGAGCGGGGTGGCACCGGTACCGCCGTCGTGGCCCGAGATCAGCACGACATCCGCGTGCGCCTTGGACACACCCGCCGCGACCGTGCCAACGCCGTTCTCGGAGACAAGCTTGACGTGCACGCGCGCGGACGGGTTGGAGTTCTTCAGGTCGTGAATCAGCTGCGCCAGATCCTCGATCGAGTAGATGTCGTGGTGCGGTGGCGGCGAGATCAGACCGACGCCGGGCGTGGAGTGCCGGACCTCTGCCACCCACGGGTACACCTTGTGCCCTGGAAGTTGGCCGCCCTCACCGGGTTTGGCACCCTGGGCCATCTTGATCTGGATGTCGGAGCAGTTGGTCAGATAGTGCGAAGTGACGCCGAAGCGTGCCGACGCGACCTGCTTGATCGCGCTGCGGCGCCAATCCCCGTTGGGGTCGGGCTCGAAACGCTTGACGTCCTCGCCGCCCTCACCGCTGTTGGATCGCCCGCCCAGCCGGTTCATCGCGATGGCGAGCGTCTCGTGCGCCTCAGCAGAGATCGACCCGTAGCTCATCGCCCCGGTGGAGAACCGTTTGACGATTTCGCTGGCGGGTTCCACCTCGTCCAGTGGCACCGGAGGGCGCACATCGCCGCGGAACTTCAGCAATCCGCGCAGCGACGCCATCCGCTCGCTCTGGTCATCGACCAGGCGCGTGTATTCCTTGAAGATCTTGTACTGGCCGGTGCGGGTCGCGTGCTGCAGCTTGAACACGGTCTCCGGGTTGAACAGGTGGTACTCGCCCTCACGGCGCCACTGATAATCCCCGCCCACCTCGAGTTCGCGATGCGCGCGCTCGTCGGGCCGGTCCAGGTAGGCCAGCGCGTGCCGCGTCGCGACATCGGCGGCGACGTCGTCCAGCGTGATGCCGCCGGTCGGGCAGGCCAGCCCGGTGAAGTACTCGTCGAGCACATCCTCTGAGATGCCGATGGCCTGGAACAGCTGGGCGCCGGTGTAGGAGGCCAACGTCGAAATGCCCATCTTGGACATGACTTTCAGCACGCCCTTGCCGGCGGCCTTCACATAGTTGTTCAAGGCCTTGTCGCGGTCGATCCCGTCTCCCAAACCATCCAGGACGCCGCGGTCGAGCATGTCCTCGATCGACTCGAACGCCAGGTACGGGTTCACCGCGGCCGCGCCGCACCCGATCAGCATCGCCATGTGATGCACCTCGCGCGCATCGCCGGATTCGACCACCAGACCCACATGAGTGCGGGTCCGATCCCGCACCAGGTGGTGGTGCACCCCGGCGACGGCGAGCAGCGACGGGATCGGTGCCATCTCCTCGTTGGAATCGCGGTCGGACAAAATGATGACCCGAGCGCCCTCGGCGATCGCGGCCGACGCCTGCGCACGCACGTCTTCCAGCGCGGCCGCCAGCCCGGCGCCGCCCTCGGCGACCGGGTACAGACAGCGAATCACCTTGGAGCGCATGCCGTGTGGGCGACCGTTGACCTCGTCGTCCGGGTTCAGATTGATCAGCTTGGCCAGCTCGTGGTTACGCAGAATCGGCTGCCGCAACACGATCTGGTGGCACGAGAACTCGTCCGGGCTGAGCAGGTCACGCTCCCCGCCGGTGGTGCCCTGCAGGCTGGTCACCACCTCTTCGCGGATGGCGTCCAGCGGCGGGTTCGTCACCTGAGCGAACAGCTGGTGGAAGTAGTCGTAAAGCATCCGGGGACGCTGCGACAGCACCGCGACCGGGGTATCGGTGCCCATCGACCCGATCGGCTCGGCACCGGTGCGCACCATCGGCGCCACCAGCAGGTTGAGCTCCTCGTAGGTGTAGCCAAAGGCCAACTGCCGCATCACAAGTCGATCGTGCGCCATCCGCACGTAGTTGCCCTGTGGCAGCGATTCCAGCGGAACGAGGTTCTTGTCGAGCCACTCCTGGTACGGGTGTTCGGCAGCCAGCTCGGCCTTGATCTCCTCGTCGGAGACGATGCGGCCCTGGGTGGTGTCCACCAGGAACATCCGGCCCGGCTGCAGACGCATCCGCTGCACCACCGTCGACGGGTCCAGGTCCAAGACCCCCGCCTCGGACGCCATCACGACCAAGCCGTCCTTGGTGACCCAGATACGGGATGGGCGAAGGCCATTGCGGTCCAGCACGGCGCCCACGATCGTGCCGTCGGTAAACGTCATCGACGCCGGGCCGTCCCACGGTTCCATCAGCGATGCGTGGTACTCGTAGAACGCCCGTCGCGCCGGATCCATCGATTCGTTGCGTTCCCAGGCCTCGGGAATCATCATCAGCACCGCGTGCGGCAGGCTGCGCCCGCCCAGATGCAGCAATTCCAGCGCCTCGTCGAAACGCGCGGTGTCCGACGCGCCCGGGGTACAGATCGGGAACAACTTCTCCAGGTCGTCGACCGACCCGAAGATGTCGGTCTTCATCAGCGCCTCACGGGCACGCATCCAGTTCTCGTTGCCGGTGACGGTGTTGATCTCGCCGTTGTGGGCGATCCGCCGGAACGGGTGCGCCAACGGCCAGGACGGGAAGGTGTTGGTCGAGAAACGGGAGTGCACGATGCCCAGCGCGCTGGTCATCCGATCGTCTTGCAGGTCAAGGTAAAACGCCTTGAGCTGCGGGGTGGTCAGCATGCCCTTGTAGACCATCGTCTGACCGGACAGGCTTGGGAAGTAGACGGTTTCCCGGCCCGGCCCGTCCTGGCCCGGTCCCTTGGTACCGAGTTCGTGCTCGGCGCGCTTGCGAACGACGTAGCAACGGCGCTCCAGCGTCATGTCCGAGGCTCCGGCCAAAAACACCTGGCGGAAGGTGGGCATCGCGTCGCGGGACAGCGCCCCCAGCGACGAGTCGTCGGTGGGCACATTGCGCCAGCCCAGCACCGTCAGGCCCTCGGCCTCGGCGATCTTCTCCACCGCCGCGGAGGCCGCCGCGGCATCCTTGGACGATTGCGGCAAAAATGCGATGCCGGTGGCGTAGCTGCCCGGCTCGGGGAGTTCGAAGTCGACGACTCCCCGCAGGAACGCGTCCGGGACTTGAATCAGAATGCCGGCGCCGTCACCGCTGCGCGGTTCGGCACCCTGCGCGCCACGGTGTTCGAGGTTGACCAGTGCAGTGATCGCCTTGTCGACGATGTCGCGGCTGCGGCGGCCGTGCATGTCGACGACCATGGCTACCCCGCACGAATCGTGCTCGTACGCGGGGTTATACAACCCAACGCGCGTGGGCGTCATATGCACCTGCCTCTTCACGATGAACTTGCTGCGCGGCCGTTTTCAGTGGCTCCGACGGGGCCGCGCCCAGGGTTGCGGGCTGACCCCTTCGGTCTTGTCGATAGGCTGTCTCCCAGGCGGAAAATGATCCGATGAGAGAATCGTCCGTGCGGCGCTGAACGGTGGCGTGTACCCGGTCTCGACAAGTCGTAAAACGATATGACAAAAACCGCCTGACATGCCAACTTCGCCAAGTCTAACCCGGTAGGTAGCAGCGGCGTAAATTCGCTGAACGCGACGGGCGATAGCGCAGGAAATGCGGTTGGACCACCGGCAATCCACGCGTGAGCGCGCAGACCCGAAAGGGCCGGGCACCGGACCAAACCCGGGACTCGAGTTTGCTGTGACCCCAGCGTTGCGGCGCCTCCGGGATGACCGGCATCACAGTGTTCCCGCGCATCCGCGCCGCCGATCGCGATAAGGCGTGGCAGCCATGCCTCCCGTAGCCGTCGCCGGCGTGCGCGGCCGACGGCCCGGACGTCCCACCGGCACCCCGTTGGGGCCTAGCGAGTTTGCGCGATACTAGTTAGGACGAGTAGGGAGATACCGGGCCGATACTGGTCGGGTCCACCCCTGCGGCTGTCCCAGCGCGCGACGATCGATCGCCCGGCACCGAGGAGCCCATGTACGAGCGCGACGAATTCCTGCGGGACCGTCTGCAGCCCGAACGGCCCAGCACCCCCGCCGCCCCCCGTTCCAGCGATCACCGGAGCGCGCCGCCCACGGCAATTTCGGAGCCTTCGCAACGACCCGCCCCGCCTCCGCCACCCCCGCCGCGGCCCCCGGTCGGGCCCCCGCCACCACCGCGTCAGCCGTCGCCCGCGCCGGCGCCGGCGCGCCGGCATGTCGCTCCCCCTCCCCCGCCACGACCCGCCGCGGCGCCGCAGGCTCCTCCCGCGTCCGCGGTCCCGGCGCCCGAGGCCGGGTGGCGACGCATCCTGCGGCTGCTCACTTTCGGCCTCGTCAAGCTGGGTCCGTCGCCCGCACAGCGCCAAGACGCCCAATTCGAAGCCACCATCCGGACCGGTTTTCACGGCATCCACAAGGTCGGCGTGGTGGGTAAGGGCGGGGTGGGAAAGACCTCCGTCGCCGCCAGCGTCGGATCGCTGTTCGCCGAGCTGCGACAGGGGCAAGACCACGTGGTGGCGATCGACGCCGACACCGCCTTCGGCCGGCTGAGCAGCCGCATCGATCCGCAGTCGACGAGTTCGTTCTGGGAACTGACCGCCGACAAAAACCTCGAGACCTTCACCGACGTCGCCGCGCGCGTGGGCCGCAATGCGGTCGGCCTGCATGTGCTGGCCGGCGAACCGGCGTCCGGTCCGCGCCGGGTGCTCGATCCCGCGATCTACCGGGAAGCCGCGTCCCGGCTCGACCGCCATTTCACCATCTCGGTCATCGACTGCGGCTCGACGATGGATTCACCGGTCACCCAGGAAGTACTGCGCGACCTGGATGCACTGATCGTGGTGTCCTCGCCGTGGGCCGATGGCGCATCCGCGGCCGCCCGGACCATGGAATGGCTCGCGGATCAGGGCATGACGGAGTTGTTGCACCACACGGTCGTGGTGCTCAACGACTCGGACGGGCATGCCGACAAGCGCACCCGGGCGCTGCTGGCCCGTGAGTTCGTCGACCACGGTCAGCCGGTGGTCGAGGTGCCCTACGACCCTCATCTGCGTCCCGGCGGCGTCATCGACGTGACACATGAGATGGCCACCCCGACCCGACGCAAATTGCTGCAGGCCACCGCGATGATCGCCGGGTTTTTCGGTGACAGGCCCGAGCGTGCGCCGGGCTCCCGGCCGGGTGGCCGCGAGAGCTGACGCGTCTTCAGCTGGCCGCAATCCGCGCCGACGGGTCGGCGATCGCTTCGATCTTGCTGACCAGGGGACCCCGGATGGTCAGCACAACGGCGGCGAAAAGCCGGCGCTCGGCGAACGCGAGGACCACCGGTTGCCCGGCGGGACCGCTGACCAGGGTGACCCCCGGTCCCAGATAGCGCATCAGGTTGGTGGCCACCGCCTCCGGACCGTGGTTGATCTGCGGCGGGGGCGCCGGGTCGGCCAGGACGGTGCCCACCCCCCAGACCGTCGGGTCCAGCACAGCGGTCAGCGCGGCGATGTCGCCGTTGGCGCAGGCGGTAATGAACTTCTCGGTGACCAGCTGGTGCTCGGCGGAGGCTACTTCATTCATCTTCGGTTGTGCCGCAGTGAATTTCGAGCGCGCTCGCCGCGCCAGCTGGCGGCACGTGCCGACCGGGCGTCCCACGGTTTCGGCGACCGTGTCGAACGGGACCCCGAACACGTCGTGCAGCACGAACGCGACCCGCTCGCCGGGACTGAGCCGGCGCAAGACTTCCATCAACGCGGTGCGGACCTCGTCGTCGAGGGTGACGCGATCAGCCGGATCCAGGCTGCGCGATTCCGCGACCTCGATGCCGGGGTCGCCGACGCCGGGCCGGCTCAACCTCTCGTAGCGCGTTCGCGCCGAGCGCACCTGATCGAGACAGAGCCGGCTCGTGACGACGGTCAGCCAGCCACGGATGTCGTCGACCTCGTCGGGGCCCAGCCGCGACAACCGCAGGAATGCCTCTTGCGCAACATCTTCGGCGTCACCGACGTCGCCGAGGATTTGATAGCCGAGATTGACCAGATAGGGGCGATGGCGACGCCATGCGTCGGCCAGCTGGTCGGTCGGCGGCTGCGACTGGTTCATGAAACATCGACGATCTGGTGTCGAAAAAAGTTACCTGCTCCCGACTGTAACTTTCCCTCCTTTCCGCCCGTCGTTGGGTCAAGATCTTCGACTCTCAGGAGGAAACATCATGACGATCGTCATAACCGGGGCGACCGGCAACGTCGGGCGCCCGCTCGTTGCCGAACTTGTCGCCGCGGGTGCCCGGGTACGCGCCATCACCCGCACCCCGAACAATGCCGGGTTCTCCGCACGCGTCGAGGTGCTCGGCTCGGTGGCCGAAGCGCTGCCCGGAGCATCGGCGGTGTTCCTGAACTCGCGGGCACTCGGCGACAGCCTCGCCGAGGTCGTGGCCGAATGCCGGCGAGCAGGAGTCACCAAACTCGTTGCGCTGTCGGCGATCAACGCCGACGCCGACTTCTCCCGACAGCCATCGCGCTTCCGCGGCGACCGCAACCGCGAGGTCGAACGGCTCGCCGTGGACTCCGGGCTGGCGTGGGTGAGCCTGCGGCCCGCGGTCTTCGCGACGAACTTCGCGGGGATGTGGGCCGCACAGATCCGCGCCGGCGACGTGGTGGCCGGGCCGTATGCGGCGGCATCGACCGCACCGATCGTCGAAAGCGACATCGCCGCGGTGGCGGCGCGCGCCCTGCTCACCGATGACCTTGTCGCTCAGCGGGTTCCGTTGACCGGCCCCCAGTCCCTCACCAACTCAGAACTTGTGGGGGTGATCGGCGCCGTGCTGGGGCGCCCACTGCAGTACCGGGAGATACCGGCGGAGGCGGTGCGGCAACGGTTCATCGACTTGGGATTCGGCGCCGAGTTCGGCGACGCGTACACGGCCATGCTCGCCGAAACGCTGGACCACCCCGCACTTGTCACGCACGACGTGGAGAAGATCCTCGGCCGGGCGCCACAGTCTTTTGCCCAGTGGGTGTCTGAACACCGCGACCTGTACACGAACTAGATCCGATAGGAGCTTGCGAAATGACCGAATTACGGCCGCCGCGCTACCTCAAGCCGATGAACAAGGTGATGATGGCGGTGCAAAGACTCGGGATACCGACCGGCCCGGCAATGGTGCTCACCGTGCCGGGCCGCAAGTCGGGCCAACCGCGCAGCACCCCGATGACGCCGTTCGAATTCCAGGGCGGGCTCTACGTGGTCGCGGGCTATCCGGGCGCGGACTGGGCGGCGAACGCGCGTGCCGCGGGTGCCGGCACGCTGGCCCGGGGCCGGCGGGCCCGGGCAGTCAGAATCGTCGAACTGACCGCCGAACAGGCACGGCCGGTGCTGCGGGAGTTCCCGAAGAAGGTGCCGGTCGGTGTGTCGTTCGCCAAGCGTTCGGGAATGGTGCGCGACGGAACCTCCGACGAATTCGAGGCGCTGGCAGGCCGGCTCGCCGTGTTCCGCTTCGACCCGGCCACCTCGCCATAGCGCCCCACACGCAAGACAGCGCGAGAACCTTGCGTGGTTCTCGCGCTGTCTGTACGCGTGTCCGGGCGGTCCCCCGGACGTTGCTCTACTGCTGACGCCTCAGGAGCCCGGGGTTAGGCCGATTTGGCCGTCTCGCGCACCGGGTATCCGTTGCGCTCGGCCATTGAGCGCAATTGGTTCAGCGCGAATGCCCGCGGCCGGCCCGACTCGGGAATCACCACACCGGCCCACAGGCCTTCGGCACCGGCTGACTCAACGGCATCGCGAGCGCACATCCACCGGCGAGGGCAAGCCCGGCACAGGGCTTTGGCCTCCGCGTCGGGGGCGGTCGTCCAACGATCGGGGTCCTGGGTGCAAGCGCCCAACGGGACGTTGTACAGGGTTGTTGCGGTCATCGCTACGTTCCTCCAGAAAGCGTTGCAGTTCTGCGTCCTATGACACGAAAGGCTATAGCACTAACCGTCGCGATGCAACAGTTTACTGCTCCATATTTCGATCGTGCCCGTACGCTGGCGCTTCGGTCCACATCACACGCGCCGCAGGCTTCACCTGGCTTAACAAGCGGATAACGGCGGCGAAACGGTGCCCCAATGGTCGGGCCGACCAGGCACTTCCCGCGCACACGCGGGCAGCGTGGGCGCGGAGCGGCGGACGGGGTTTCAAACTGTAGCGGTGATGCGGTTAAGGCCAGGTTGCCGGGCGGAGCCGTGCGCGGGCTAATTCCGTAACAACTTGACGCAGAACTGTAGCGCCGCGATAGGATCCGACGGGTGCAGCAGTTAGAATCGTGAGGGCGCAGCCCGCCGCCACACAACTTCAGCGAGGAATCACCGACGATGTCCAGCGCCGCCAGAACCGCCCGGCCAGCTCTGCTGGTCGTGCACAGCGGCGACACATCGCATGCAATCGAGCCCGGACGCGGTGTGGTGACCATCGGCCGCGAACCTCAGGCCGGTGTGCAGATCGACGATCCACAGATCTCGCAGGAGCACTTGCGGGCCGAAGCCGCCAATGGGGAGTGGCGCATCGTCGACAGCAGCCCGAGCGGCATGTTCGTCGACGGATTACGAAAGACCTCCGTGACGATCACCGACAAGACGATCGTCCGGTTCGGGGACCCCACCGCGGGGAAAGCCCTGACGTTTGAAATCGTCAGGCCACCGAAATCCGTTGAGCAGGGCAACGATTCCGATGGACAGGGGGACAACATCGAGCCAACCGATCTGGATCCGGGCGTGGTTCGCGCCGGCGCCGCCGCGGCTGCCCGGCGCCGAGAACTCGACATCAGCCAGCGCAGCCTCGCGGCGGACGGGGTCATCAACGCCGGCGCGCTGATTGCTTTCGAGAAAGGCCGGAGTTGGCCGCGGGAACGGACCCGCGCGAAGCTCGAGGAAGTCCTGCAGTGGCCGGCCGGCACCATCGACCGGATCCGACACGGAGAGCCCGTCGCGGCTGAGACCACGGCGGCGGCCGCGCCGGCCGACGGTCCAGCGGCGGCCGACAACCCGGATGCGCACGGCGCGGCGTCGCTGATCGCCCAGGCGGTGGTCGCCGCAGTGGACGGTTGCAGCCTGGCCATTTCCGCGTTGCCGCCGGCCGACGACCCCGAATTCACCGAGCGCTCGGCGCCCATCCTCTCCGATCTGCGCCAACTCGAGGCGATAGCCGTCCGGGCGACCCGGATCAGCCAGATCACCCCGGAATTGATCAAGGCACTGAGCGCGGTACGCCGGCATCGCGACGAATTGATGACGCTCGGGGCAAATGCTCCGGATGCGCCACTGGCGCAGCGGTTGTACGCGGCCCGGCGCAGCGCTAACCTCTCGACGCGCGAAATTGCCCAGGCGGCCGGCGTCGACGAAGAAATGATCGTGCGCGCGGAGAACGAAGAGCCGTTACCCCCGCACGTGACGGCCGCGATCGAAACGTTGATAGGCCACATCAACTGAAATTGGCGCGCCGCCGACGCCGTCAATACTTACTGTTCGCTTTTCGGCAACCTTGCCGCAATGTTAACCGTGGCGGCCGGGAGCCGGGTGGTGGAAGCTGTTGTCCAGCCGAAAAATTCGTGCACTGGACCCGCTCTGAGCACTGTTAGGCTCGTTTTACCGTGCCCGGGATCGGTGCACAGGATCTGCGAACTTGAAGGGAAACACCGACGTGGCTTGGCTTAACGGGGCAACAGATTTAGCGACGTGTGTGAAAAGTTTTGGGTCCGGCGTTACTGCCGCTTCAACCGGCGACTGGGCGAACCTTGGTGCGAGTGCGGCCACCATTGTCGGTAAAGGGCTGATCTATGCGGGCAAGCAGAACGCGGTCCTGGCAAAGGCGTTGAAAGAAAGCGGAACAAAGTGTCTGCCGACGCCGACGGCCATTGTCGACGCCGCGGCGCTGGCCGTCACGGTCGTGGACTTGCTCAACGGATTCGGCAGCCCCAACTCGGGATCCGCCGTCTCCACCGCTGCGGACAAACTCAACCTCTTCCTCAAGGACTTGGACCCCGCGAGCATTCCGGATCCGCGGGACTGGAGCGGCGACGCGGCGACGGCCTACATCGGCCAGGTCAACAAGCTCAAGGGTTTCGTGGACACGTTCAAGACGTACGACCAGACCCTGAAGGGCTACCTGAGCAAGCAGGCATCCGAGGTCAAGCAGGCACACCTGTGCTGCACGGTCAACGTGGCCGTACTGACCGCCGCCGCCGGTATTGCCCTGGCGCTCTACCTGATCCCGATCGCGGGTCCGGGCATATCGCAGGCGTGGCAAATCGTCGCCGCGTTCGCGTGCTGTGCGGCGGTCTTCGTCGTCGAGATGCTCACCCTGTCGAGTTCCATGGGCCTGGCCAACCAGTGCTCGACCCTGGGCCAGCAGTACGTCCAGCTGGGCAAGGACATCACCGCGCAGCTGGCGGGCACCTTCGACAAAATCCAGGGCAAGGTCGCGACCGAGACGACGTCCCAGCTGTCCGGCTTCCGGGCGGTGTCCGACGGCCTGACGGACTTCACCTTCGCCGGCTCCTTCACCAAGCAACCCACCGTGTCCAAGTTGGCCGCCGAGGCGGGCGACAAGGTTTCGCCGGAGCAGAAGGCGCTGTTGGGCGCTTCGAGCGACAAGGCCGCCCCCGCGAAGACCGACACAGCGGCCAAGAAGGGCGACAAGACACCCGCCCCCGCTGCGACATTCACGCCGCCGAGCCTGGCTCAGATTGGGCAGGCGTCCCAGGGAATGAACCAGGTCGGCCAGACACTGGGCCAGGGGATGCAACAGATTCAGTCGCTCGCCCAATCCGCGAAGAGCTCCGCTCCCCCCGCGGCCCCGGTCCCGGCGCACGACGTCAGCGACGTCAAGGACGAGGACAAGGACAAGACGGACGAAGACAAGAAGGATGCGGAAGCCGGCGCTGCCGCCGGTAAAGACGGTGGCGCCGAGCGCGCACCCGTGGACGCCACGGCACCTGCCGCGGCGCCCGCTGCCGCACCGGCCGGCGCCGGCCGCGAGCGCGTCCTCTGATACCCGCTCGCGCGCCAAAAGCACTGTGGCCCAACGCTATAGAGCGACGATCAAACGTTAAGGAGACCAACCAATGACAAACCTACTCGTCTCACCGACAGTCCTCGAGACGCTGGCGACCAAACAGGAAGCCGCGCAGAAGGATGCCCAAGCGGCTGCCGACGCCCTCAACGGCACCGGCAGTAACTGCTGGCTCACCCACGGCGTCATCAGCGGATGCTCCAACGGGGCCTTCGACACCCTCGAGGGCATCCGCAAGACCGCGGGCAAGGCCCTGGGAGACGCCAGCCTGCTGATGGCCGCGAAGCTGCGCACCGCCAAGAAGGCCTACGAGGGCGTTGACAGCGAGCTGGCCGGCAACCTCAACAAGCAACTTCTCGACAGATAATGACATCCGGTCCCCTCGCCGCCGGCCGCGCCGGGCTTGTTGACGACGTCGTCGGCGTCGAGGTGACCATCGACGGCATGCTGGTGATCGCCGACCGGTTGCAGCTCATCGAATTCCCTGCGGCGCTGGGGATCCGGCAGAACATCCCGCAGGACGACTTGCGCAAATTGGTCTGGGATCAGGTGGAGCAGGACCTCATTGCGCAGGGCGTGCTGAACGAACTGGGCCAGCCCCACCCGACGGTGGCGACGATCCTCGACACGCTCAGCAGGCCGGACCGAACTCTTGAGGGCCGGTGGTGGCGAGCCGACGTCGGCGGGGGTGTGATGGTGCGGTTTGCGGTGTGCCGCAAGGGCGATCGTCACGTGATAGCGGCGCGCCACGGCGAGCTGATCGCGCTACAACTGGTGGCGGCGCAAGTGGGTCTGGCGGGCATGGTGACCGCGGTGCTGGGCCCGGCGACGCCGGCCAACGTCGAACCGCTGACCGGTGTCGCAACCGAACTCGCCGAATGCACCACGGCTGCCCAGCTGGTCAATCTCGGCGTCGCGCCGGCCACCGCCCGCGTCTACGCCGAGATCGTCGGCAATCCGGACAGCTGGGTGGAGATCATCGCGGGCGAGCGCCACCCCGGCGGCACCTACACGCAGACCGAGGTCGCCGCCGGCGTCCTGGACTCGCCGCTGGGCAGGCTGGTTTCGCTGCCCCGCCGCGTGCACGGCGAGCTGTACGGAAGTTTCTTGTCCGGCAGCCAAGAAAATTTGCAGCGGACGCTAGACGGACTCCTGGAATTTCTTCCGTCGCGCGCCTGGCTGGATCACAATTCTGATGACGATCACGATCATGCCTCGTACCAAAACTGATTTCTCCCGCAACCAATCTGAGAAAGATGGATCCCATGTCCCAGCATGATGACCACGACGATCTGTCGGCCCTGGACTTCTCCTCCTACCAGTCGGGATCCGACGACAACGGCCACGAACCCGCGGATGCCCTCGACTTCTCGGCCGCCGATGACGACGGCGGGGCGGAGTCGGACGCCGAGGCGCTGGACGCGTACGCGCCCACCGAACCCGAAGAGGCCGACACCGAGCTGGAGGCCATCGCCGCGACGACCGAACCCTCCGACGACGAAGACGAGGAAGACGACGGCGTCCAGCAGTACACCGTGACCAACCCTCCCGAGACGGTGTCGGTGTCTGCGCTCATCGACGGCCGCACTCAGCGGGTCACGCTGTCGCCGACCGCGACCAATCTGACCGAAGCCGAACTCGCCGACGAGATCATCGTGCTGGCCGAGCTGGCCCGGCAGAAAGGGCTGGCCGGACAGCGCAGCTACGTCATGGAGAGCGCCGCCGACAACCCCGGCCTGCAGCAACTCAGCGACATGGGGTTGGACAGCAGCCAGCTGCTTCGTGACTTCGTGGACACCGGCATGCGGTTGCCGACGGAGGAACAGGCCGAGACGGCGCAGGCCGAGGTCTTCGCCGCGCGCTACACCGCCGATAAATGAGCGATCACCTGGCCGGCCTGTTCGAAAGCGCGGTCGGCATGCTGCCGGTCTCGGAGTCGCGGGCGCTGGACCTGTTCACCGAGATCACGAATTATGACGAGACCGCGTGCGACGCATGGGTCGGCCGCATCCGGTGTGGCGACAACGACCGGGTGACGCTGTTCCGAGCCTGGTACTCGCGCAAGTACTTTGGGCAGCTGTCCGGGTCGGCTCAGATCTCGATGACCGCCCTGGGCGCCCGGGTTCCGATCGGCGGCCTTTACGGCGACATCACCTACCCGGTGAATTCGCCCTTGGCGATCACCATCGGTTTCGCGGTGAACGAAGCGTTGCAGGGTAACTACGCGGACGCCATGGAGGCCGTCGAAGCCAGTCCGGCCGCCGGTGCCGAACACCTGTTGTCCTGGACCAAGGCGGTGATCTACGGGGCGGGACAGCGTTGGACCGAGGTCATCGACGAGGTCCGCGCCGCCGGCAAGTGGCCGGACACCTTCCTGGCTGCCGCCGCCGGCGTCGCGCACGGGGTCGCGGCGGCCAACCTCGGTTTGTTCACCGAAGCCGAGCGCCGCCTGACCGAGGCGAACTCCTCCCCCGCGGGGGAAGCCTGCGCGCAGGCCATCGCCTGGTTCTTGGCAATGACGCGCCGCAGCCAGGGCAACGAAGAAGCTGCGGTGGCCCTGCTGGAGTGGCTGCAGACCACCCACCCGAGCCCGAAAGTCACAGCGGCACTGAAGGATCCGTCTTATCGCCTCGCGACGACCACCGCCGAGCAGATCTCGGCCCGCACCGACCCGTGGGATGCGGGCAGCGTGGTGGCCGACACGTCGGGACGCGAAAAGCTGCTTGCCGAGGCCGAGACCGAGCTGCGCCGGCAGATCGGGCTGACCCGGGTCAAGGATCAGGTCGAGCGTTACCGCGCCGCGACCCAGATGGCCAAGGTTCGTGCCGCGCGCGGGATGAAGGTCGCGCAGGCGAGCAAGCACATGATCTTCACCGGCCCGCCGGGAACCGGCAAGACGACGATCGCGCGCGTGGTGGCCAACATCCTGGCGGGGTTGGGCGTGATCCAGGAACCGAAACTCATCGAGACGGCGCGTAAGGATTTCGTCGCGGAATACGAGGGTCAGTCGGCGGTCAAGTCCGCGAAGACGATCGACCGTGCCCTGGGCGGTGTGCTGTTCATCGACGAGGCCTACACCCTCGTCCAGGAGCGAGAGGGGCGGTCCGACCCGTTCGGGCAGGAGGCGCTTGACACGCTGCTGGCACGGATGGAAAACGACCGCGACCGTCTCGTGGTGATCATCGCCGGCTACAGCAACGACATCGATAGACTGCTGGAGACCAACGAAGGACTGCGGTCCCGGTTCGCCACCCGTATCGAATTCGACTCCTACTCCCCCGAGGAAATTCTCGAAATCGCGAAAGTGATTGCAAAGAACAACGATTCGGAGCTCAGCGTGGAAGCGGCCGAGAACCTGCTGGAGGCGGCGAAGCTGCTGAGCCAGCGGTCGGTGCGCGGCAAAGCCGCACTCGACATCGCCGGCAACGGGCGATATGCACGGCAAATGGTGGAGGCCGCGGAACAATACCGCGATATGCGCCTGACCCAGGCGGTTGACTTCGAGGAGCTCGACGCGGACTTCTTGCGCGAGATCAGCGGCGAGGACATGGCCGAAGCAGTCGCCTCGGTGCACGCACGGCTCGCTCTTACCGAGTAGCGTATGGCGGGCATTCGGCTTACCACCAAGGTTCAGGTGAGTGGTTGGCGCTTTCTGCTCCGGCGGTTGGAGCACGCCATTGTTCGGCGAGACACCCGGATGTTCGACGACCCGTTGTCCTTCTACGGGCGGGCGGCCGCGCTGGGCATTGTCATCTCGGTCCTGATATTGGTGGGCGCCTTGGCGATGGCGTACTTCAAACCCCAGGGCAAGCTCGCGGGCGGGAATTTGTTCGTCGACCGCGCGACCAACCAGCTGTATTTGATGGTGTCCGGGCAATTGCACCCCGTCTACAACCTGACCTCGGCACGCCTGGTGCTGGGCAATCCGGCCGAGCCCACCGTCGTGAAATCCACCGAGCTGAGCAAGTTCCCCCGGGGCCAGACGGTCGGCATCCCCGGCGCCCCCTATGCCACCCCGGTCTCGTCGGAGTCGTCGTCGATATGGGCGTTGTGCGACACCGTCACCAAGGCCGAGACCATCAACCCGACCGTGCAGACGTCGGTGATCTCGATGCCGCTGGCGCTGGACTCCTCGGTGGATGCGCTGCAGCCCAACGAGGCGCTGCTGGCCTATTACCAAGGCAAGGACTGGATCATCACGTCGACCGGGCGACACGCCACCGATCTGGGGGACCGGACGCTCACCTCGGCGGTGGGCATACCCGTAAACGCCAAGCCGAGCCCGCTGTCCACCGCCGTGTTCAACGCCCTGCCCGACGGCGGCTCCTGGCAACTGACCCCGATCCCGGACGACGGTGCACCCAATACCCTTGGACTGCCTGACTTTCTGGTGATCGGATCGGTGTTCCAGATCCACGCCCAGTCGGGGCCGCAATATTTCGTGGTGTTGCCCGACGGTGTCGCACCGATCAACGCCAACACCGCGGTGGCGCTGCGCGCCGCCCAGTCGCACGGACTCGTCGAGCCGCCGTCGGTGGTGTCGAGTCTGGTGGTCCGAATCCCCGAACGCGTGTACAACTCGCCCCTGCCCGACCAATCGATCAAGATCGTCAACCGGCCGAATGAACCGGTGCTGTGCTGGACGTGGGAACGCAAGCCCGGCGAGCAGACACCCAGGACCGCGGTGGTGACCGGTCGGCATCTGCCGGTCCCGACGTCGATGATGGGCCAGGGCATCAAGCAGATCCAGGGCCCGGCGACGGTCTACATCGACGGCGGAAAATATCTGCAGCTGCAGTCCCCGGATCCCCGGTACGGCGAATCGTTGTACTACGTCGACCCGCAGGGCGTGCGGTACGGGATCTCCGACCCGAAGGCGGCCGCTTCGCTGGGCCTGCAGTCGCCAAAACCCGCGCCGTGGGAGATCATTCGTCTACTGGTCGACGGTCCGGTGCTGTCGAAAGAGGCCGCCCTGCTGGAGCACGACACCCTGCCCGCCGACCCGAGCCCGCGAAAGTTACCCTCAGCGCCCGGAGCCGGTTGATGTCGACGAGAAAGTTCACCCCTTCGGTCACCCGCGGACCCCGGTTGACTCCGGGCGAGATCGCCGTCGTGCCGCCCGAGGACCTCGGTGTCGATGTCCCGCCCAGCTTTGTGCAGCGAGTGATGCCCTACGTCATGGGTGTGTGCATGCTCGGCATGATCGGGATCATGGTGTTCACCGGCACCAAGGCGCTGTCGCCGTACATGATGATGACGCCGCTGATGATGATCATGATGTCGTTGAGCATGGTGGGTGCCGGCGGTGGCGGCGGCGGCAAAAAGGTGCCCGAGATCAACGCCGACCGCAAGGAGTACCTGCGGTATCTGGCCGGGCTTCGCCCCCGGGTGACGTCGTCTGCCACCGCGCAGGTGGCCTTCTTCAGCTACCACGCACCCCACCCCGACGATCTGCTGTCGATCATCGGCACACCCCGGCAGTGGTCTCGCCCCGCCAGTGCCGACTTCTACGCCGCCACCCGCATCGGGATCGGTGACCAGCCGGCGGTCGACCGGCTGATGAAGCCGTCGGTCGGTGGCGAGCTGGCGGGCCCGACCGCGGCACCTCAGCCGTATCTCGAGCCGGTCGCCAACATGTGGGCGGTCAAGTTCTTGCGCACCCATGGCTTGATCCACGACTGCCCAAAGCTGCTGCAGCTGAGGACATTTCCGACCATCGCCATCGGCGGCGATCCGGCGGGGGCCGCCGGATTGCTCACGGCGATGATTTGTCACCTGGCGGTGTTCCACCCGCCGGACCTGCTGGCGATCCGGGTGCTCACCGAAACCCCGGATGACCCGGAGTGGTCCTGGCTGAAATGGCTTCCGCACGTTCAGCATCCGACCGACACCGATGCGGCCGGGCCGGTTCGGATGATCTCCTCCCACCCGGAGAGCCTGTCCGATCTCGCCGCGCGCGGTCCGCATTCACCCGATTCGACGCCGGGCGGACCCTACGTCGTCGTCGTGGATCTGACCGGCGGCAAGGCCGGCGTCCCGCCCGACGGCCGGGCCGGGGTCACGGTGTTCACGCTGGGCAACCACCGCGGCTCCAACTACCGGATCAGGGTGGCTGCGGACGGGACGGCCGACGACCGGCTGCCCGGCCAGCAGTTCCGCCAGGTGACGGCCAGCACCGACCACATGTCGGCCGCGCAGGCGGCTCGCGTCGCGAGAAAGCTGGCCGGGTGGTCGATCACCGGCACCATCGTCGACAAGAAAGCCAGCAGCGGCGGCCCCAAGAAGAAGGTGGCGACCGAGTTCTATCAGCTGGTCGGCGCCAAGAGCGTCGAGGACATCACGCCGGCGCGCTGGAAGATGTTCGCCGACAAAGACCTCGACCGCCTCAAGATCCCGTTCGGTCACCAGCTCAAGACCGGCGAGATCATGTACCTCGATATCAAGGAAGGTGCGGAATTCGGTGGCGGGCCGCACGGCATGCTCATCGGAACCACCGGGTCGGGAAAGTCCGAGTTTTTGCGCACCCTCATCCTGTCGTTGGTGTCGATAACTCACCCCGACCAGGTGAACCTCCTGCTGACCGACTTCAAGGGCGGTTCGACATTCCTGGGCATGGAAAACCTTCCGCACACCGCGGCGGTCATCACGAACATGGCCGAGGAAGCCGAGCTCGTCGGCCGGATGGGCGAGGTGTTGACCGGCGAGCTGGACCGACGGCAGAACCTGCTGCGCCAGGCCGGCATTCAGGTCGGCGCGACCGGGGCGCTGTCCGGTGTGGCCGAGTACGAGAAGTACCGGGAGCGGGGCGCCGACCTGAAGCCGTTGCCAACGCTTTTCGTCGTCGTCGACGAGTTCGCCGAGTTGCTGCAAAGTCACCCCGATTTCGTCGGGCTGTTCGACCGGATCTGCCGGGTGGGCCGCTCGTTGCGGGTGCATCTGCTGCTGGCCACCCAGTCGCTGCAGACCGGTGGGGCGCGCATCGACAAGTTGGAGCCCAACCTCACCTACCGAATTGCGTTGCGTACCACCAGTTCTCATGAATCCAAGTCGGTGATCGGAACGCCGGAGGCGCAGTACATCACCAACAAGGAAAGCGGTGTCGGCTTTTTGCGGGTCGGCATGGAGGATCCGGTCAAGTTCAGCACGTTGTACACCGGTGCCACCTACGTACCGCAGGTGCACGCCGAAACCAACGGCGAGGCCGAAAGCGTGGACGGCGCGCGGCCTGGTCCCCGGGGTGTGCAAATCCGGCCGTTCACCGCGGCGCCGATCCTCGACGACCTCGAAGACGAGGTCTCGGCATGAGTGTCGAGTCGAAGGGCAAACCGCTGAGCGAGGTGATCCTGGATCAACTCAGCACCGTGGAGTCGCGCGCCTACAAGATGTGGCTGCCGCCGTTGACCCATCCGACTCCGGTCGACGAACTCGTCAAGCGCGCCGATCTGCGACCGTTGTACTTTCCGCTGGGGATCATGGACGAGCCGCGCCGGCACCTCCAAGAACCTTGGGGGGTAGACGTTTCCGGTGGTGGCGGCAACATCGGCATCGGCGGGGCGCCGCAGACCGGAAAGTCGACGCTGCTGCAGACCCTGATGCTGTCGGCCGCGGTCACCCATACCCCGCGGCAAGTCCAGTTCTACTGCATCGACCTCGGTGGCGGCGGGTTGATGTATCTCGACAAACTGCCGCACGTCGGCGGAGTGGCCACCCGATCAGAGCCCGACCGGGTCATGCGCGTGATCGCGGAGGTGCAAGCCGTTCTGCGGCAACGAGAAGCCACCTTCAAGGAGCATCGCGTCGGCTCGATCGCAAGCTACCGAGAATTGCGCGCGGACCCCAACCAACCCGTGGCCGCCGACCCATTCGGCGACGTCTTCTTGGTCATCGACGGGTGGCCGGCGTTCGTCGCAGAATTTCCCGACCTCGAAGCACACGTCCAGACCCTGGCGGCGCAGGGCCTGTCGTTCGGCATCCACACCATCCTCACCACGCCGCGATGGACGGAACTGAAGTCGCGAGTCCGCGACTACCTCGGTACCAAGATCGAGTTCCGGCTCGGCGACGTCAACGACACCCAGTTGGACCGCGCCACCCGGGATATCCCGGCGAACCGGCCGGGCCGGGGAATGTCGATCGAGAAGCACCACCTGATGATGGGTGCGCCCCGGCTCGACGGCGTGCACAGCACCGAGGGCCTGGTGGAGGCGATCACGGTTGCGGTGAACCACATTGCGTCCCATACCAACGAGGAAGCACCCCGGGTCAGGGTGTTGCCGGAGCGCATCCACCTCTACGAGCTCGACCCGAACCCACCCGGCCCGGAGTCCGACTACCGCACCCGCTGGACGATTCCGGTCGGCATCCGCGAGACGGACCTCACGCCGGCCTACGCGCACTTGTACGCGGCGAACCACATCCTGATTTTCGGGGCGGCCAAGTCGGGCAAGACCACCATTGCCCACGCCATCGCCCGAGCCATCTGTGCCCGCAACAGCCCCGACCAAGTGCGCTTCATGTTGGCCGACTATCGGTCCGGGCTACTGGACGCGGTGCCGGAGAGCCACCTGCTCGCCGCGGGGGCGATCAACCGCAATGCCCAGTCGCTGGACGAGTCCATCAAAGCGCTCGCGCTCAACCTGCAAAAGCGGTTGCCGCCGGCCGATCTGACCGCCTCACAGTTGCGGTCACGGTCGTGGTGGTCGGGATTCGATCTGGTGCTTTTGGTCGACGATTGGCACATGATCGTCGGTGCTTCCGGAGGAATGCCTCCAATGATGCCGTTGGCTCCATTGTTACCGGCCTCGTCGGATATCGGATTGCACATCATCGTCACCTGCCAAATGAGCCACGCGTATAAGTCGACCATGGACAAGTTCGTCGGCGCGGCCTATGGTGCGGGATCTCCCACCCTGCTCCTGTCCGGCGACAAGGCGGACTTCCCCTCCAGGGAGTTTCAGGTCAAGCGCCGGCCCCCTGGCCAGGGGATTTTCGTCACGCCGGACGGCAAGGACGTCATCCAAGCGTCCTACATCGACCCCCCAGAAGAAGTGCACTGACCACCCGGAGCATGCGGTTAGGATTATCCCAGCCGCCCATTACAGGAGCCGGAACCGAACCGCGATAAACCGCACCGGGGACTGCATTGTGCGATTAAGCTTTTCACCGCGAGAGAAATGGATTGCGTTCACTCAGAATTTGAGATTAGTTCACGTGCAATTTGAGGAGGGCCCCGCAAAATGCAGCCCGTCCGGCATTATTCGCGCGAACGAAACTTTCGAGTAACAGCGGACCGCAAGAACTAAGACAAAACCTCGTGACCAAGGGAGACCGAGCATGCTGTGGCACGCTATGCCACCGGAGCTGAACACCGCACGGCTGATGGCCGGAGCGGGACCTGCGCCGATGCTCCAGGCCGCCGCGGGCTGGGAAATGCTGGCCACCAGTCTGGAAACCGAGGCCGCCGAGTTGGCCGCGAGCATGACCGCGCTCGCGGGGTCGTGGACCGGGATCGGCAGCGAGCGTGCGACGGCCGCGGCCGCGCGAATGGTGACGTGGTTACAGACCGCCGCGCTGGCCGCACGGAAGCGCGGCGTGCAGGCCGGGGCGCAGGCCGCCGCATACATGAAAGCGTTGGGGACGACGCCGTCGCTGCCGGAGATCGCGACGAACAGGATCACCACCACGGTTCTGACGGCCACCAATTTCTTTGGTATCAACACGATGCCGATCGGGTTCCACGAAACGGACTACTTCGTCCGGATGTGGAACCAGGCCGGTGGCGCCATGGACATCTACGCCGCCGAAACCGCCGCCAACACCGTTTTCGAGCCACTGCCCGAGATGACACCGATCCTCGCCCCCGGAATGGACGCGGCCGCCGAGGCCGAGACGGCCGGAGCACTGAGCGCGCTGTCGACCGTGGCCTCCGAGTCCGACACCGGGCTCACGGGTGCGCCGACGACCATGCTCGCGGCGGCAAAGGACGCGGCCGACGACGCGGGCGACCTCACCCCCACACCCACTGGGATGGACCAGGTTTCGCAACTGATGAACGGCCTGGGACAGCTGAGCGGACCCATGCAGCAGCTGATGCAGCCGCTGCAGCAACTGACATCGCTGGCCGGCCAGTCCGGCGGCATGGGCGGTTCAACCTTGGGCGACAGCCTCACGGTGGGCGGCAGTCACGTCGGCGGCGAACTCGGCAAAGGTGGCGCGCAGCTGGGTCTCCTCGGGGCACCGCCGTTGTCGTCCCATCCGCTGTTGGGCGGTTCGGGCCCAAGCGTGGGCATGGGACTGATGCACGCGGAGGCGCTTCCGGGCTCCGGGCTGAGCGGGCCCCGCACGTCGATGATGAGCCAGTTGCTCGACAAGCCGCCGGGCGCCGTCGTCGCGCCGGCCGGAGCCGGTGTCGGCTCGTCGGCGGGAGCCGGCGCCGCCCCGCTCGGTGCCGGCGCCGGCGCGCAATCCGCCGCGAGCGCGAAGCCGGGTCTGGCGGCTCCGGTAGCGCTTGCCCGCGAAGAGGAAGAAGGCACCAACCTCCACTACGACGAGCTGCACGGCATCGACGACGGAGACGACTGGTGAGCATCCACCACAACAGACTTCCCGGCCGCCCGGGCCGGAAGACTTGCCATCACTTGGCGAGGACAGAGCACACAGAAAGTAGTACAACATGGCAGAGATGAAGACTGATGCCAGTACCCTCAGCGCCGAGGCCGGGAACTTCGACCGGATCGGTGGCGAGCTTCAGGGCGTCATCAAGGGCGTAGAGCACACCGGCGGCGAATTGGCCAGCCACTGGACCGGCCAGGCCGGCTCGGCGGCACAGTCGGCGCTGCAGCGTTTCCAGGAAGCCGGCAACGCGCAGATCAAGGCGCTGACCGACATCCACGAGAAGATCAGCCAGGCGGGCGTCCAGTACCAGCGCGCGAACGAAGAGCAGGCCTCCAACCTGCAGTCGACCGCCGGCAACATGGGCTTCTGAGTCCACCTAACCCCTCAGCATCAGAAAGAAACGGAGAAAAATCATGTCGGAAGCTCAGTCATGGAATTTCAGCGGCATCGAGGCCGGTGCGAGCTCCATCGCGTCATCGGTGCAGACCGTCCAAGGTCTTCTCGACGAAGGAAAGCAGTCCCTCGCCAAGCTTGCCGAGGCTTGGGGTGGTACCGGTTCTGAGGCCTACCAGGCCGTGCAGAACGACTGGCAGCAGAAGTCGGACGACCTCAACAACTCGTTGCAGGCGCTGTCGCACACCATCACCGAGGCCAGTGCGGCGATGGCCAGCACCGAGCACGGCGTTAGCGGCATGTTCGGCGGTTAGAACGGCAACGACGTCGAAACACGGGATCAGGCGAGTTCAACCGCATGGAAGAACTCGCCTCTTCTCGTGTTGTCGGCAGCTTGATTGAATTTCTGAGAGGTTCTCATGGGGGCCGACTACGACCGGCTCTTTCAGCCGCCCGCGGGGGGCGAAATCCCGGATGACGCAGCGGATTCGGGTTTCGATATCGATGCTGGCTTCGACGTCGATTCCCCCGCTGCCGCATCGCCCATGCCGGCGGGTGTGCCCCGGCCCACCGCCGATGCTCCCCCGCCGATGCCGGTCGATTGGCACGACCCCCCACCGGCGGCCGAGCCCGAACCGCCGCGGCCTCCGATGCCGGTCGACGCGGCCCAACCACCCGCACCGGCCCGGCCCGGGCCCCCGCGACCTCCCATGCCGGTCAGCTACGACGAGCTCTTCGCGCAGCCGGAAGGAGTCGAAATCCCGGCGGCGGGCCCGGAGTTCGATCTGACCGACTTCGACGCGAGTGCGCCGCCGATACCGGCGGGCCCACCGCAGCCCAATGGCCATCCGCCGCCCCCCATGCCCGTCGACTGGGAAGACCGACCCGCGCCGGCCCGACCCGAACCCCAGCGTCCCCCGATGCCCGTCGACTGGGAGGACTCACCAGCCGCCCGGCCCGAAACACCAAGGCCCCCAATGCCGGTCGACTGGAACAACAAGCAGCCGCCGCCGGCCCGGCCCGGCCCGCCTCCACCTCCGCAACGCGCGCGCCAGGCTCCGCACGATCCCGCCCCGACCCAACGCGCCGATGCCGGGAGACGCCAGGGCAAACCCGCTCGGGCGGACCGCCCGCACCCACATCCGCCCGGTCCGACCACCCGGCCTGCCCCACCGCACGCGCCGCCCACGCAACGCGTTGCCGTGCAACCGGATTCGACTCTCGCGCACCCGGCCGGCGATCACCGGACACCGGGCGCGACGTCCCAGATCGGGGTCAAGCCCGCGAAGAAGTCGGCCACCCGGCTGGTTTCGCGCCGAGGCTGGCGGCGGTGGGTCCACAAGCTGACCCGTATCAACGTGGGCCTGTCTCGCGACGAGAAGCACGACCTGGACCTACGCAATCGAATTCGCCGTAGCCCCCGCGGTTCGTATCAGATCGCGGTCTTGGGCCTGAAGGGCGGAGTCGGTAAGACGACCGTGACAGTCGCCCTGGGCTCGATATTCGCCCAGGTGCGCCGTGACCGCATTCTGGCGTTCGATGCCGACGCCAGTTGCGGCAACCTCGCCGATCGAGCCGGGCGCCAGTCCGGGGCCACCATCGCAGATCTGTTGGCCGACAAAGACTTAACTCACTATAACGATGTCCGAGCGCACACCAGCGCGAATGCGGTCAACCTGGAAGTACTCCCGGCGGAGGATTACAGCACGGCCCGGCGCGCGTTCAGCGAAGCAGATTGGCACTACGCGTCCGACGCGGTCTCGAGGTTCTACAACCTCGTCCTGGCCGACTGCGGCGCCGGCCTCTTCGACCCGGTGACGCGCGGCGTGCTCTCGACGGCGTCCGCCGCGGTGATCGTGACCAGTGCGTCCATCGACGCTGTCCGGCAGGCCGCGGTCGCAATCGACTGGTTGCGAAATCACGGTCACCAGGATCTGCTGAACCGCGCGTGTGTGGTGATCAACCACGTGTCCCCCGGCGACACCAATATCGCCGTCGCCGAACTGGGGCGGCAATTCGAGCAGTATGTTCAGCCCGGTCGGGTCATCGTGTTGCCGTGGGACAAGCACATCGCGGCCGGCACCGAGATCCAGTTAGGCCTGCTCGAACCCGCCTACAAGCGTAAGATCCTGGAACTAGCCGCCGCACTGTCCGACGATTTCGACAGGAGTGAACGTCGTTGAGCGCGCCCTCCGCTGCTGATACTGCCGCCGGCGCGGGAGCCGCCGCCGCTCCGGCCGCCGCGGGCGCAGCATCCCCGGCCAGGCCGTCCACCACGCGGGTAACGATTCTCACGGGCCGACGGATGACCGATGTCGTGTTGCCGTCGGCGGCGCCGATAGAAAGCTACATCGACGACACCGTCGCGGTGCTGGCTGAAATCCTGGGCGAAACGCCGGCGGACGTGCTCGCCGGTTTCGACTTCGCTGCGCAGGGTGCGTGGACGTTTGCCCGGCCGGGCGCCCCGCCGCTGCAGGCCGACCAATCCCTGGACGAGGCGGTCGTCGTCGACGGATCGCTGCTGACCCTGGTGCCGGTGAGTCGCACCGAGCGGTACCGTCCGCTCGTCGAGGACGTCATCGACGCGATCGCGGTGCTGGACGAATCACCGGAGTTCGACCGGGCGGCATTGAATCGCTTTGTCGGGGTGGCAATTCCGGTCGTGACGATGGCAATAACCGGAATCGGAGCCGTGGCGTGGATGGCCAACGGACACCACCTGTGGTGGCCGATCGGGTTGGGCACCGCCGGACTTCTTGTCCTGCTGGGCAGCTGGGCGGCCAACAGGTTCTACCGGAACCCGAACTTGTCGGAAAGCCTGCTGGCGACGGCGTTCCCGTTGATCGTGGTGGCGGTAGCGATGGCCATCCCGCGGCCACGCGGAATGACCACTTCGTTTGGGCCGCCGCAGCTTGCCGCCGGTGCCGCGGCCGTTCTGTTCTTGACGTTGATCACCCGTGGCGGCCCGCGGCACCGTACCGAGCTGGCGTCGTTCGCCGCGGTCACTTCGATCACGCTCACCGCGGCCGCGTTCGCCTACGGGTACGGCTGGCAGCGATGGGTGCCGGCCCTGGCGATCGTATTCGGCTTGTTCACCGTGACGAACGCGGCCAAGTTGACGGTCGTCTTCGCGCGGATCGCCCTGCCGCCCATCCCCGCTCCCGGCGAGACCGTGGAGCACGAGGAACTGCTCGATCCCGTTGCGGGCGAAGAGGCCGCCGAAGACAAAGAGACACGAACCTGGCAGGCCATCATCGCGTCGGTGCCCGATTCGGCCGCCCGGCTGGCCGAACGCAGCCAGACGGCCAAGCAGCTGCTGACCGGTTTCATCACGGCCGGCACCCTGGTCCTCGTCGCCGGCGTCATCGGGGTACTGGCGCGCGGACACTTCTTCGTACACAGCCTGGTGGTGGCCGGTCTGGTCACGATGATGTGCGCGTTCAGGTCGCGCCTGTACGCGGAGCCTTGGTGCGCATGGTCATTGCTGGCGGCCACGGTCGCCATCCCGATCGGGGTGACCATTCGGTTGAGTATCTGGTATCCGACGAGCGCGCGTTGGTTCGTGGTCGTTCTGTTGGTGGCGGCGCTGGTCGCGTTGACGACGGTCGGCGCGGCGGCCGGGATACGCCGCATCACGCCGGTGATGAAACGAACGCTGGAATTGTTCGACGGCGCGGTCGTCGCGGCGATCCTTCCGTTGCTGCTCTGGATAACCGGCGTATACGACACCGTCCGCAATATCCAATTCTGACGAGGCCCGAATCGATGGGAGCCGACACGTGCCGAGAAATATTGCTGCACTTGGCCTGCGGCGGCCTTCGGTAAAATCTGTCTGTCGGCCGCGCACGCAAAGGGAACCGAAACGATGACTGAATCACTGGTGGTTGATCCCGCTCGGCTCAAGGCCGCGGGAGTAGCGGTTCGCGACCAGCAGCTACCTGCGGCCCCGCCGCCGATGACAGCGCCCGGAACGGATTCCGTGTCGGCAGCGATCAACCAGACATTGCCGATCATCGAATCGCCCGTGGTTAAGGGGTTGCCGGAAGCCCAAGCCGCCCTTGCCAATACGGGATCGAAAATCGTCACCGCCGCCGACATGTACGCCCAGACCGACCAACGGCTTGGCGAGAGCGTCGGCAAGGTCCAGTTCCTGGCCGCTTCCGAGCCCGCCGGGACGGACCAACCGGCAAGCGCGTCCGGAATGCTGGGTGCCCAGGCAACCGACAAGAAGTCCGGCGACAAGGACGGCAAGAAGGACGACAAGAAGCCGCACCCGGCGAAGCCGGCCGATCTCAGTCAGTTCGCCGCCATGAGTCAGGCGGCGCAACCGCTGTCCCAGGGCCTGCAGACCGTCATGTCGACCGCGCAGCAGGCCGGCCAAGGCATGGGCAACGCTGGCGCCGCGCCGGCCAAGCTCGCCGACGACACCAAAAAGGACGACACCACGAAGCCCGACGACGCCCCGGTCGCCGAATCGCAATTGGTCGACGCCACGACGAAAGACTCCGACGGCGCCGCGTCGGGCAAGCCGGGCTCCGGTAGCGCCCCCGTCGACGCACCGGCTGCCGGTCGCCCGGGGACGACGCAGTCGGAGATCGGGATCTGAGCGCTGTTTTGCCCTTCGGGTTCGGGCACCGGGCTTTCGCCCGGGGCAGTGTGCGTCCTGAGCGTTGAGTGTGCGCGCAAGCGTGGCGACACGCCGGCGAACTCCGCCTGCACTCACACCCAAAGCCGTCAGCGCACGATGAGCGCACGCCCTTGCTTGCGGACTAGTTACCGCTACGCCGGAGCTAAGACGGGCGCCTCGGCCAGGGCAGCGTTGACCAGCTCGCCGAGGTATTTCCAGTACATCCAGTCGGCGACGGCACCGCGCTGATCCTCCGGGTCGATCGTGGTGTGCGCTTCCCTGAGGAGGACCTCTTCGGCGTGCGCGGCGTAGGCCTGGAAGGCCTGCAGGTGCGCAACCTGGCGACCACTTGCGTTGCTGGCCATCGGCTTCATCACCTCGAACCAGAGCATGAACCGATTGTCCGAAGGTTTACCGGCAGCGGGCGCATCGGCACCGGCCGACGGGAGCGGCATCTGGGCGAGCAGTTCGCCCATCCGCAGCGGCCGCGCGCCGGGATCGACGAGCACCGCCGCCGTCTCGGGATCGACCACTTCGGCGGGTTCGGGCGGCGGCTCGGGTGCGGGCTCGGGTGCCGGCTCGGCGCCCTCCGGCAGTGGCGGCAGCAGGTCGGTCAAACGGGTGTCCGGCGTCGCCGCCAGCCGTTCGGCGGCCTCGGAATCCACGACCGTCAGCCGGGGCCGGCCGATCATGTCGCCCGTTTCCGGGATGTCGTCGGGTTCCAAGACAACGGTCGGCACCCCGGCGTCGGAATTGGCCAACTGCTCCGCGGTGCCGATGACCGCCCGCAGCTCCATTTCGTGGTGGGCCGCCCAGCCTTGCACTGCCATCACCGGGTAGGTTGCCCAACGCGCCCGCTCACCGGCGGGAATCGTCTCATCGGCGCTGGCCATATAGACTTTCTCCGGCAACTCCACCCCGTCGGGGATGTAGGCCAGCCCGTAGCTGTTGGCGACCACAATCGCGCCCTCGGCGGTCACCCCCGTCACCCAGAAGAACCCGAGGTCCATCGCGCCGCCACGGTCCGCCGCGTTGAGTGCGGCACCAATGCGGCGCGCCAGCTGCAGCGGATCGGGCCCGGCGCGGCGCTCCGCGTCGGCCTTCGCGGCATCGGCGCGCGCGTCACGTTCGAGCCGGGCGGCCGAAACCGGGATCACCGCGGCCGTCGACACGATGGCCTCCGCGACGTCGGCGCGATCGGGATGCATCGGTTGTGCGCGGGGCTTGCTCTTGTTCGCCGTCCGGGAGCTGGCTGCCGGCCGCGAACTGGCCGATTTCTCGTCGGCCTTCTCTCCCGCCGATGCAAACGACCTTCCGCCCGGCCCGCCGCTGCCGCCCGATCCGCCCGATCCGCCCGCTGCACCGGCTCCACCCGCGCCCATCGGCCCGGTCGGCACGCCGGCCCCCCCGGCATGCGCGGCCGCCGCGTCGTCTGCGGTGGTCGCCGATGCCGGCATCACGCCAGGCCCCGACGCGGCCGCCGGCGTCACGCCCTTGGGGCCGCCGGCCGGACCCGCTGCGGGCTGTGGCAGCCCGGCCGCCGGACTCAACGGCACCGCCGGAGCGGCCGGGGCCAGGGGAGCCGCCGGTCCGGCAGGCGCGGCCGAGCCCGGCGGTGGCTGAAGTCCAAGGGGTGGCGACCCCGGGACCGGCTGCAGACCCGCGACGCCATCCAGTGGAGGTGTCATCGGCGTGAGCCCGCCACCCCCCGGAACCGAAGGCGTCAGCGGCGGCGTCCCGCTCGGGATGGTGGGTTTGAGCCCCCCACCGCCCGGTGCGACGGGCGCTGGTGGCGGGGTCGGCCGCGGGAACGGGGACGGTGCCGGTGCCGGACGGTCCGGGATGTTGACCGGGGGTGGTGTTTTTTGATCGAGCAGCTCCTGCAGCGCGTTGGCCGGCGGTTTCCACGACTTGCTCACCAAGATCTGCGCGGCGGTGCCGTCGACGATGCTGACGTTAGCGCCGTGTGTCGTGGTCACCACCGTGTTGATCTGCTCGGTGCGCTCGGCGTCGTCCAGGCTGGAGTCCGTCTCCAGCTTCTGGATCGTGCGATGCGCCTCGACGACGTTGTCGGTGATGTCCGACTTGGCCTGCACGACCGTCTGGGCCACATATTTGTGCCAGGTGATGACGGTGGCAAGACCGTTCTGCAGCGTCACCAGTCCGTCGATCAGCGTCCCGAGTTGGGTGTTGGCGGAGTCGGCGGCGCTACCCGACCAGGTACCACCGTCGAAGATTTCGCCCCGTTGGGACTGGCAGGCCTCCAACACGTCGGTGACTTGACGCAGCACCTGCAAGTACTCCTGGGCGCGGTCGTAGTAGGCCTGCTCGTCGACGTCGGGCCACCCACCCGGAACGAGCATCTGCTCGGCATAACCCCCCGTTGGCTTCGCGAGGCCCATCAGCTACTCCTCCGCAGGGTGGGACGCGCCGCTGTGGTGCCGCCAGTCGCGCGGGCGATAGTGGCTAGCAGGACGCCGGACATCATGGTTAATAAGCGTAATCGAGGTTGGGACAGGCTAACTGCGGCAAAATTCGCGCTCGTGCGCCACCAAAATCGTGGCGTCGGCTGCGGTCGGGCGGTGGCTTCGAGTCATTGTTTTTCGGCCGGGCCCTTGCGGGGACGATTACCGATCACGCCCTCGGTCCACGACCGCTCCTCGGTGTAGAGCGCGTCCTCGTCGGCTCCCGGTATGCGCTTGCCTTTACCGCCGCCTTTGTCCCCGTGCCCGCCCATCGGCATGCCGCCCATCCCGCCGCCCGCACCAGCTGCGCTTGGAAGGCCCTTGCCCAGACCGGCGGTGGCCATGCCCGGTGCCGCCGCGGCGGCCGGACGTGACGACGCTTCGCCATCTCCGGCAGCGCCTTGCAATGGCATCTTGGGCATGCCGCCCATTCCGCCGACCGAGGCCGGTTTCATTCCTCCGGCGCCACCCTTACCCGCGCCGGTCTTCTGCATCGCCTTGTCCACCAGCGCCTGGGTGTCCGGGGTCGGCGGGGTTTGCGGAGTGCCGCCCATTCCCGTCGGCAGCGTCGGCATGGTGGGCATCATCGGCATGTTGGCCGACGGGTCGGTGGGCACCACGGGCACGTCGGGAACGTCGGGAACGTCGGGAACGTCGTCCGGGTTGGGTATCACAAACGCGCTGTACGGCGCCACCGGGTTCGCCGGCGCCAGCGGAATCCCGCCGGCAGAAATGTACGTCGATAACGCCGTCTCCGACCTTTTCTGCAATTTCTTGTACCAGTCGATAGCCATATACATGTATGGACTGTTGTGTTCGACGTAGAACTTGTACCAGTAATCGCACTGGCTCACTTCGTAGGTCGAGGGGTGCTCGCCCTCCAGGCCGTAGGGCTCCCTGCCGCCCCATTCGCTGCCGCCGCTAGGTATGACCTTCTTGTGCGCGTCAGCAACCATTTGGGCCTGTTTAGCCAGCGTGGTGCATTGCGTCACCATGCCGAATATCCACTGCTTCTGTTGGTTGAAATTCGACTCGACGGACGCCCTGGCATCGCCCTCCCAGTTGAGGAAGGGCCGAAACCGGTAGGCCAGTTGCTGGAATTTCAGCTGGTAACTGTTCCAATCGGTGGCAAATTGTCTGAATGCCCGCCCCTGGTCGGGAGATTCGATGTCCGTCGCCGCCTGCCTCACCTCGTAGTAGGGGTATTGGAAGGGCGGAGGCGGCGGCGGCGGTGGCGGCGGCGCCGGGATGTAGTCCGGATCGCACATCAGCGAGACGTTTTCCTCGGCGGCTACCCTCGCCGACGAGCCGGAACCGGACGTCCCGTCCGTGTTGATCGCGTTGAGGTCGTCGGCGGCCCCTTCGTCGGCCTCCTGATACGCCTTCGCTGCGTTCCGGAGCGACTTCGCCAGCGCGCTCCATTCGCGCTGGCACGCTTGGATGTACAGCCGCAACGAGTCGGCGTTGATCGCGATTTGCACGGCCGCATCACGGACGAATGAGAGGTTGCACGGTGCCTGTGGGTTGCCCATCGGCATCTTCGGCAGCGGCGCCTCGAGTTCGTCGGCTCGCGCCATGAGTTCTTGGTATTCGACGTTTACCGCCTGTGTCATATCGACTCATTCTCCTCGTGCCCAAGCCACCGTGCTCGGTAGTTCATTTCCCTCGTGACGCCGGCCGAATCGGCGACTTGCAACGCCGCGGGATGCCAATTGTGTTGCGCCGCAGGACCGCTTGGTCGACGCCCGACGATGCCCCGAGGTACACCGCCGTCTCGCCAAGCAGCACGATGCGGTGTCATCACCGACCACCTCTTTCGTCTCGCGAGGGCATGCGGACGGTGCAGCGGGACTCCGACCACGACCGAATGCAATCGTAATGCACCTAACAGCACCGACGTGCACCGATTTTGCCCGTGATCATTACGGCCCTTGCGGTTTCGCGGACCGATTTTTCGAGACGGGATGACGGGCCGGTCCGATCGCGATCCTATTCAGCTCACAGACATCGGCCGTTAAACTACCGGGTCCGCTGTCATTTACCCGCAGTCCATTTCTATGAGCGCTCGGTCGTCGACGCGGAAAAACACACCATCGGCCTGCAGCATTCGACCGGCACGCGGATCCATGAAACCGGGCACCAACCCCTTCAGTGCGAAACCCAACGAGTCCAGGAGCGCGAATGCTTCGTCAATGAGCATTCCCCCCTCATACAAAGGCTCGAAGGACAGCTCGAGTTCGATGCCGACACATCGGCCGATAATCGTCGCCCGGCCACCCTCGATCACTTGCTTCTCAAACCCCTGAACATCGATCTTGAGAAAGGCGACCTCGTCGGGCACCAGGACCTCGGACGCGACGGAATCCAGCCGCGACACCGTCACTTCTTCGGTGCCGATGTAGTTCGCCGTGGGAAATATGTCCCGGTGTAGCTGCAGCATCGGCAGGATGGAGCTGCTCTCGCCGGCGTTGCCTGCGACATTCATCGTGGTCGCTCCGTCGAAATCGCCGAGCGCGCACTGCCGGCAATCCCACAGTGGGAGCTTCGAGGCAACGCGGTGCAGCCGGGAGTATGGCCCGGAGAGGGGCTCGAACGAAACGACGCGGCCGTCGAAATCCGCCTCGCGAAGGCGCCTGGCGTACTGTCCTGAATTGGCTCCGACATCAATAACGACGTCGACGCCGCGGGTTTTGAGTTCGTTCACGAAATTGCGGCGCCACTCCAATTCAGAATGGTAATTTTTCACCTCCTTTTCGGCCCGGTTCGTGATCCAGTACAAACCCATTGCATGACACTAACATTGGGCTACTTGGCCGATTCCGAAGTGACCGCGGGCGGTGGCCGCGTTGTCTTCGAAGCGTGATACGCCACCAGAAGAGTTATGGATCGGTATATTTCCCATCGCCACGCCGATGTGGGTCAATGCAGTACCCGCACGGTTCGCCAGGAGGGACCACCGCGATGGTAAGGCCGGCCGAAATCGCGCTCACCGTCACCAAATTGGGCACGCACATTGGCGCGCGCGTCGATGGGGTGCGACTCGACGGCGATCTCGAATCGGGTGTGGTAGAGCTGCTACACGCCGCGCTGCTGCGGCACGGGGTGATCTTTTTCCGGGGTCAGCACCACCTCGACGACGAGGGGCAGTTCGCCTTCGCCAAGCGCCTCGGCGCGCCCATCCGGGTGTTTGGCCCCAACGCGATCGCCGCCGGCCCGCCGGGGGTATCGCGGGTCGACTCCCGGCGGGGCAAGGCGACGCGCTGGCACACGGATCACACGTTCGCCCTCACCATCCCGAAGGCCTCGATACTGCGCGCGGTGACGTTGCCTGCCTACGGCGGATCGACACTGTGGGCATCCACCGCCGCGGCATACGCGTCGTTGCCGACGCCGCTGCGACACCTCACCGAAAATCTCTGGGCCATGCACAGCAGCAATCGCTACGACCAGCTCGGATACCTCGAGGGTGTGGGCGCCATCCTGACCCCCGGGGGCAGCCCCACCCCGTACCGCTCGCTGCAAGACACCAACATGCTCGGCAACCAGCTACGGGCCGCACACGAAGAAGAGTCCACGTTGCGGGCCGAACATCCGGTGGTCCGGGTGCACCCGGAGACCGGCGAGCGCACGCTGCTGCTCGGGGGATGGGCGCGCGGATTCGTCGGTCTGGAACATTACGAATCGCAGGTGTTGTTCGAACTGTTGCAACACCGGATCACGTTGCCGGAGAACACGATCCGCTGGGACTGGGAGCCGGGCGACGTGGCGATATGGGACAACTGCGCTACCCAACACCGCGCGGTCGACGACTACGACGACCAGCATCGCCTCATGCACCGCGTCGCCTTGATCGGCGAGGTCCCGGTCGATATTCACGGGCGGTGCAGCCGGCAGCTCACCGGTGGGACACCCGAATCGATCACGGACTAGGAAGCGGAATCTGATGTCAGCACAGCTGTCCGGCGGCAGCGAGCCCGATCGCGACCTCATTGCCTACGAGTTGCACACCGGGCACGCTGTCGAGTTGGTGCCGGCACCGCGGGGCCGCGGCTGGATGGACTCGACGCGCGAACGATTCGCCAATCGTTGCCTGCCCCTGCTGATGGCCAACCAGGCTGGTTGGCTGGTCGTGAACACCACGCGGGTGCGCGCGCGGTGGAATGGCGGGACGTCGCCGGATTCCATCGAGTTCGAATACGGCAACGGTGCGTCGACGTTTCGGCCGACAAGTCACTTCGGGCACGGGATAATCACCTGGGGTCTGCCGTTTCTTTTCCGCACCCCGCCCGGTTTCAATCTGCTGGTACGCGGACCGGTCAACGACCCAAAGCACGGCATCGCGGCGCTGGAAGGCATCGTCGAAACTGACTGGTCCCCTTCGACTTTCACCCTCAACTGGAAGTTCACCCGGCCGCGGGTATGGGCCACCTTCGACGAGGGAGAGCCGGTCGGCATGGTGGTACCGCAACGACGGGGCGAGCTCGACGAATTCGTGCCGAAAATGGTGTCGATCGCGGCGGCACCCGACGAGTTGCGCACGGCCTATCACACCTGGTGGCAGAATCGCCGCGCGTTCAATACGGACCTGCAGCATCCGGGGTCGTTCGCGCGCCAGGCGGGTTGGCAGAAGGACTACTTTCGGGGCAAGCTCCCCGACGGCTCGCCGGCGCGGGAGCATGAAACCCGCATGCGATTGCGGCCTTTCACGCGGGTCGAGGAGGAGATCTGCGGCTGGCCGATTCCGACCCTGGCAACGCGTCCGGGCGAACCCCGCTGAATTCGATGGACCTCGCCGGCTGGACACCGATCCGCTGGGACCTCTCCGGTCCGGCCCCGGCGCTGTGGTGGGCCGATCTGTCGGCGGTGCGGTTCACCGAGCCCTTCTTCGACCAGACCGTCGCCCGCTGGGAATCCGGCCCGAATGCCCGGCCGCTGGTACGCACCGGGCTCGACGAACTCGAGGCCGTCGACAGCGCGCCGTCACTCGAGCCGGCGGGCATGATCTTTCACGTCTCGCGGTGTGGATCGACGCTGCTGTCGCGGCTGCTGGCAACACTGCCGGGCGTCGTCGTGCTCGCCGAGCCGGCGCCGCTGAACTCCCTGCTCGGGCTCGATCCCGCGCACGTCGAGCAAGCCTTCTTGGTCAAGGCGGTACGGCTGTTGGTGCGCGCGCTTGGTCGATGCCGGCACGGCGACGAACGGCGGCTGGTGCTCAAATGCACCAGCTGGAACATTCTGCGTCGGCGGGTACTCGCCGCGGCGTTTCCCGAAATTCCGTGGATCTGGGTCCAGCGCGATCCGGTTCGCGTGCTGGCCTCGCTGCTCGCCGAACCGCCGGGCTGGCTCGGGAACCAGGCGGCTCTCGGTAGGGCCGCGCAACTTTTCGGGATCGATCGGACGTCGGTGCCCACGATGGGGCGAGCCGAGTTCACATCCCGTGCGCTGGGGGCGATGCTCGAGGCGGCAGCAGATGATCCGGCCGGGCGGCTTGTCCTCGACCATGCCGAGCTGCCCGAGGCCGTATGGACGCGCGCGGCACCGCATTTCGGCCTCGAGACAACCCCGGCAGCGATCGACCGTATGGCCGAGCAATCCCGGTTCTATTCGAAGGACCCCACCCCCCGGCCCTTCACCGGAGGCGCTGCCGAATACCGGCCGGTGTCGGACACGATCCGGCGGGCGGCCGAGCGATTCGCCGGGCCCGGCTATCGCGCACTGGGCAGCACGGTCTTGACCCGCGCCACCGCCCCGCCAGGCGGGGGGTGACGCAATGGCGTTGTTGTGTGCGGACGTCGCTCTGGTCAGCCTCGGGATGTCATGCCAAGGAGCAATCCAACTGCAAGTGCACCGAGCGCTGGTTGCCCATATCCTCGGATCTGCGGCCGTCCTCAAACGGACGCCGTTCGACTGGCTGGTTTGCCCTCCGCTGTCCGCCGCGAGAATGATCGCCGGCGATCGGTACTATCCGGAGCACATCGGCGAGTTGGAATGCTTACCCGGATCGCCGCCGCGCTGGCCGGCCATGGGGGATTGTTATTTCTGGCATGAGCCGAGAACCGTTGTATCTTCCCCCGATTCCTTCTTGGCCAAGTTCGCGCACACCTCGCGGACGCTGCGAGGCGTAACCGGGTTCACCCGCCGGATATTCTTTGTCGCCAACACTCAGGACAATCTCGCCGACGAAGTTCAGGCCGTGGCTCCGATTCCGTACACCTTCACCGACGAGGCGATCGACCGTCTCGCCGCCGCGGTTACCCAGCGCTTCGATGCGCCGCTCTATGTGGTGTCGGCACCCGGCCGCCACCAGCTCACCACACCCGCGAACCGTGATCGGTTGCTGCTCATGGACATAACCCCGGGTCTGCGCGGCTCGGATTCCGATTGGTCCGCGGTCTTTCGCACGATGTTGCTGCGGTCGGCGACATGAAGCTGGACGTTCATCTTCAGACGCATTCCGACATCAGCGTGCACGGCGCCCACCGCTACGTCGACGCACCGAAGTCTGAGATCCTGCTCCGCTGTACCCAATCCCTTGTCACGTCGCTCAATCTCGCCGAGGGCGACATCGTCTTGCGGGTCTTCGATGATCACTCGTCGCCCGAAGTCCTGCCCACGCTGCATCGGATACTCGAAACCTGCAGCCACCCGGTCGAATTCATCGCGCTCGATGACCGCGGGTACAACGCATCCTGTCTTGCCTCGTTTTCCAGGGCGCGCGACGACGGTCGCGACCTCGTCTATCTGGTCGAGGACGACTACCTCCACGTCCCCTCCGCGATCCAGGAAATGCTCGACACGCATGTGCTGCTACGGGAGAAGCTGGGCGGACGCGAAGTCGCGCTGCACCCCTACGACGATCCGAAGAATTATTGGAGCCCGATATTCAGCCGGGAGGACTGCCGCGTCGTTTACGGCACCCGGCGGCACTGGCGCACCAACACGCACACCACCAACACCTGCTGGGTCGAGATCGAGACGCTGAGGCGCAACTGGGAGCTATTCGAGCTGCTGGCCCGTTATTCGAGCACGCCCTATGGCCGGCAGCACCACATCTTCGAAGCGTCGACGATCAACCGGATCTGGCGCGAACAGATTACCCTCTTTACACCCATACCTTCGCTGGCACTTCATCTTCAGTACGAGGAACACAAGGACCCCTACCTCGACTGGACCCAATGGTGGCAAGCCGCGGCGTATTGACTCCTCAGGCGCCGCGGTCCTCGAACAGGTCGCAGTAACTTCGTTGCGCCGACGACTTGAATTGCCGGTACAGCTTGAACCTGGCCCCACCGGCCTGCATGCGCGCGAGAAGTTGCTCGAGCCCGCCGAACAGATCTTCGTACTGCTCGTCGAGCACGGGCCGGCGCGCATCGGGCTGGTCGCCATTGTTGGTATGCGCGATCCGCAGCGCAAGAACCGAGAGCCGGTCGACGATGGTGCCGGGGGTTTCGGTGTGCAGCGGCGCGTTGGGATTCAGATCGATGCAATCGAGCAGGCTCGCGTCGATGTCTTCGATGGCCCCGTTGCGGCGGGCGTTGACGTCGTCGATGCAACGTTTCCGGCGCGCCACCTCGGGATCGTCGGCGCCCGGCCGGCGAACGGCGTCTTCGTGATGCCACAGTGCGAAGTTCAGCGCGTGCAGGTGTAGCGTCTTCGCCGCGATGCTGTCGCGAACCGCCGCGTCGTCGGGCGCTTCGGTATGCCACCGCATGGCGATGTCACGGAACTGGCGCACGGCTGACAACAAGTCCGTACTCGGCCGGTCTTCGATGCCCTCAGACATGTTCTGCGACAAGCTCTTCCATGGCATCAAGCACCTCTTCCACGGTGATGTCCGCCATCGAGCTCCTGTCGACGTGGCGGTGCGGCGCGAATCGAAACCCCCAAAGCTGCGGGCGGGTCGGACCGAAGAGGCCGACGCCGGGCACCCGCGCCAGATCGGCGGCGTGCAGCATGGCCGAGTCGACGCCCAAGAAAAGGTCCGCGTTCGCGACCAGGCCCACGGCCAGGTCGAGCGGCAGCCCGAGATAGGGAAAGACGCGATCGCGTTCACGCCCGACGTTGAGTTCCTCGTCGCCCATCCCGACCACCCAGGCCACGAAGTCGCGGTGACGCGACAAGAAGCGGTCCAGCACGTCGATGAACCTGGTTGCAGGCCAACGTTTGTCTGTCCAGCCGGCATCGGCGTGGAGTACCAGCACCTTGACGCCGGCGGGTACGGCGGCGCGCATGGACCGGGCTTGCTCCTGCACGGATTGCGCGAGCGGCACCGGCTGGGCGTAGCTTTCGAGCCGCAGCGACGGATCGAACAGCCGGGCCAACTTGAACGTGAGGTCGGCCGAGTGCGGCAAATCTCGCGGCACGATGATGTCGTAGTCGTCGTCGGTCGGGAAACCGATACTCACGGTGGGAGCCAGCCGTCGCCACAGGAGCCGGATGAACATGTTCGACGGGATGTCCCACGGGACGGCGTTGATGAAGACGTCGACGGCACCGATTCCGGACACCAGGGCGTCGTAGTCGAGGGTCCGACTTGCCTCCCGGCCTATCGGCGGTCCTCCCGGGGCGATGCCGGTGATGTCGATCATGCGCGGGCTGACCGCATGGAAGCAGAGGTCGAAGGCGATTTTGGGGCAGATCAAGGTGATTGGGGCGCTGAACATCTCGGCCAGCGCGCGCAGCGTGGGCAGCGTCAGGATGGCGTCCCCGATCAAGGTGGAGAAATACACCGCGGGGGTGCGTGCGCGCAACAGCTCAGTGAGCACGTCCGGGTCGAGGCTTGACGCGCGTCCGCCCTGCAGAACCGTGATCTCGCTCAAACCCGACGCACCTCCAGCGAGAGCTTAGACACACCCGTCATCGTGTCGCAGCACAACGTCGTCACCTCGTGGAACCGTCGACGAGCTCTTCGATCGCATCGAGCACCGCTTCGACGGTGATGTCCGGCATCGTGCTCATATCGAGGTGGCGGTGTGGCGCGAACCTGAACCCCCATGTCTCGGCGCGGGTTGGGCCGAAAAGCCCCACACCGGGCACTCGCGCCAGATCGGCGGCGTGCAGCATGCTGGAATCGATCCCGACGAAGAGGTCCGCGGTGGCGACCAACCCCATGGTGAGGTCCAGTGGCAGTCCGAGGTGCGCAAACACGCGGTCGCCGTGGCGCCCGACGTTGAGTTCCTCGTATCCCATCCCGACCACCCAGGCCACGAAGTCGGAGTGGCGCGACAAGAATCGGTCCAACAGATCGATGAATCTGGTGACGGGCCAACACTTTTCCGTCCAATTGCTGTCCGCGTGCACGACGAGAACTTTGGCCCCCGGCCGCACCGCGGCACGGATCGACCGGGCTTCGTCCTGCACGGCCGCGGGTATCGGCAATGGCTGCGCGTAGCTTTCGATTCGCAGCGACGGATCGAAGAGCTGGGCCAGCCGGAATGTCACGTCCGCGGAGTGGCAGTCATCCTTGGGGACCACGATGTCGTGGCCGGCGTCGGTGAAGCCGATGCTCGTCGTCGGCGCCAGGCGTTGCAGGAGCGGATGAATGACAATGCTGGACAGCGAGCTCCAGGGCAGGGTGTCGATGAAGACATCGACCGGACCGATCTCGGCCACCAGTGCGTCGTAATCCGGCGGCCGATCCGGTCCACCCGGCAGTGGCGGCGGTCCCGTCAGCGGCAGCCCCGTGACGTCGACAAGGCGCGGGCTGACCTCCCGGAAGCACAGGTCGAAAGCGACCTTGGGACAGATGACGGTGATTGGGGCACTGAACATTTCGCCCAGAGCGCGCAGCGTGGGCAGCGTCAGCACGGCATCGCCGACATTGGTGACGAAACAGAACGCGGGTCGTTCGGCCTGCAGGAGATCGCGTAGCGCCATTTGGAGAACCTGTTCAGTTGTAACCGAAGCGGCGTGCCAGAGCGTCGACCCGGGACCAAGCCGGATCATCGGCGTCGATGCGGGCCCGCGCCGGCATCGCCCGGCACAGGGGCGCAAGGTTGCCCGCCTTCCACGGCAGCGGCGCGCCGTGACGGTAGAACTGGTTGTCGCCGACCGTCTCCGGAGCGCGGTGGGCCAATGCGACGGCGTCGTCGGAAAAACGGAGGCCCCACCGCCGCAAGGCGTCGTCGAGCGTGTCGGCCGGCCGGGCCGTGAAGGCTTCGTACCGCAGCACGACCAGCTCGGCGTCGTCGGTGTTCAGCGGCTCCAGGCAACTCTCCACCAGCGCGAGGGCCTCGGTCACCGTGTCCTTGATCCAGAAGTCCAAATCGGTCCGTAGATCCGAATCCCGGTGCAGTACACAGGAATTCACCACCTCACGCGGATCCCGCAGCACAAACAGAACGACCGCCTCGGGAAAGCAGCGGCGCAGGCTTCCCAGCCGCGTCGCATATCTCGGGTTCTTCTCGCCCCAGATCGCGCAGGGCTGGGCGATATCGCTCATGACCGCCCGCAGCGCCGCGGCCGGCTCCGCCGTTTCCCGCGCGATGCGCCGGTAGATGTCGTAGACCTCGCGCTCGAGCAGGAAGGCCGCCAACGTGCCCACGACCGGCCCCCCGGACCGGTCGATTTCGATCAGATCGATCTCGTCGAAGATTTTGATGTCTTCGTGGTGGTTGAGGAACTGGGTGACGATGGTCAACCCCGACCTCGGTGGCCCAACGACGAACAGCTGCACGGCCTTGACCGTATCCCCTAACCGGTAGCCAGCGGCAGCGTGAAAGTCGTCTCGCCTACTCCTCGCCGGTGATCTTCTGCAGCGAGTCGACGATTTCGGACAGCTTTTCGAAGGTATCGACCTGACTGGCCTCGATGCTCGCCGACGCTTCGGCGGTCGCCTTCATCAGTGCCTCGTTGATGCGGTCCTGCACCGTTTCCGCACCCAGGCGCAGCAGGCCGTCCTCGATGTTGACCGCCGTCACACACATGTCACCGTTGATGACCACCTCGACCGTCTCCGTCTCGTCCTTGGCGGTGAAGGAGCCGGAGCCCTGCCGCTTCAAGGCGCCCTCGAGGACGTCGCTGAACTTCTTGAACTCGTCCATGACCGCAGTGGCCTGCGGGTGCTCTAGTGGTTGCACGTCAGATCATCCTTTGCGTCGGGGATAGCAAGCCTGCCTGGGCCAGTGCTTCGGCCACACAGACTCTCAGTGTAAGGCGGCTCGCGCTGCACTGACGACAGTTAAATCCTTGTTCATCTTGGCAACCCGAGCGTTCGCGACCAGGCCGTCAGGCGCCGTCCCGCCGGCCCGGCAGCGCGGTCAGATAGCGGCTCTCGTCGGGCTGGGAAACCGGCTGGATCGGCAATTGGCGATGCCGTGGCGTGCTGATCACGTTGTTGCGCAGGATTACCCGGTCCACGCCGGAATGCCGGCCCAGATAGGTTGTCGCGTGCGGCCACGCCACCTTCGACTCCGGGCCGACCTTGGCGCCGATCAGGTCGGCGAATTCCTGGAAATGCGCTGCGAGAGTCACGGTTCCGCCCGCGGCCGCCGCCCGGACGGCGAATTGCATGAAGGCGCGGGCGTCACCCAGGTTGATGCTCGCGTCGACATCGTCGAACGGCATGTAGACCGGATACTTGCTCGCCGTTTCACCGACGAGCACACCCGCTGAGCCGATCGGCAGCTGCCAGTGGCGGCCGGAGACGACCGTCTGGCCCTGCAGTGCGGCGCGCTGCCCACCGGACACCCGCGAAAACCCGCGCGGCCTTTTCGGCTTCGTCGCGGTGGTCAACAGGACCGTGGACCGTGGCGCGCTCCCGGGGGTGATGCGGACCCTGGTGATGGTGTGATCGGCCGGCGCCGACCACCACACATCCGGGCCGCCCGGCGCGATGTAGGCGGCGGTGAAGTTGTCCTGCCCCTTGATCTTCGACCACTTCTCGCGCACGAAGCTGATCTCGGTGGCCTGGTCGAAATCGTCGAAACTGCGGGCACATTCGGTATCGACACCGTGGCTGGCCAGCCGATCGGCGATCCGCGTGGTCGACGCAACCAGGTAGCGAGCGATCCCCGCGACGCCCTCATCGCGGCGCCGCGCCGATGCCTGAGCGCGCTGCGGGTCGGCACGCATCACGATCCAGGTCCGTCGGTACGCGGGGGCCGGGTCGCGCCCAATCACTTGCTGGTACAAGCTCAGCACCTCCGCCGATGCCGTCTTGCCGACCCGGAAGCCCGCCGATACGACGTCGGCCTCCAAGTCGGGGCAGTGCACCGCAAGCAATTGCTCGAGCAGCCGAGTGTCGACCACGTCGTCGGTGTTGGCCTTCCCGTCAACGACGACCGTCGGCGTGAACGGCCGCGGAATGAGCTCGATGACCGCGACCAAATGCTCGCCTTGCCAGCGCACCGCCACGTGATCGCCGGGCAGGACGGTGGCACCGACGTCGGGCTCCGACGGGAGTTCGGGAGACCTGCGATGCCGCACCAGCCAGGCGAGCATCGCCGCCACCCAGCCGGTGAGCCGCCGGCCGCGGAACGTCACCGTCGCCACCAGCGCGCCGATCGCCACCAGCGTCGGGCCTGCCCACTGGTAGCGCGTGCCCATGAACAGCAGGATGCACAGCGGGGCCAGCGCCGCCGCCCACATCGCGTGAACGGTGCTGAACCGGAGTCGTAGAGATCGCATGGGGCGTCGTCAGGGCCGTTTCAGGGCGCGCCCGACGAGTGCGGCCAAACCCAGCGCGACGATCAAACCCATGACCCCCATCGTGACAGCATCGATCGGCCCGTGATCGGGGCCCGGTACCGGCACCGGGGCTTGAATCGCTTTGACCGGATCCGCCGGCGCCGGCGCGGCGGGCGGGAGATCCCAGGTGAGCGCCGCGACCGCGTCGACGATGCCCGCACCGACCGCATCGTCGACGCCGCCTCCGGGATGACGTGCGGTCGCGGTGATCCGGCGCATGATCTGAGCCGGCGTCAGGTCGGGGAATTTCTGTCGCAGCAGCGCCGCCAGACCGGACACGTACGCCGCCGCAAACGAAGTCCCGGCGATCGGCACCGGACCCTCTTTGCCCGGCAACGCGTCCACCGGATCGCCACCGGGACCGAGAGCAATGATGTTGTCGGCGGCGGCCGCCACGCTCACCCATGGTCCGTGCATCGAGAATTCGCTCGGCGCCCCGTTTTGCCCGACGCCTCCGACGGTCAGCACCAGCGGTGCGTACCACGCCGGTGTGACGATCGTCTGAACCCCCTGCCAGCCCCGGGGATCGGCGGGAATGGACGGATCGGGCGGCGGATTCTGTTGGCAGTCCCCGCCGACGTTACCGGCCGCCACGACGACGACGGCGCCCTTGACGTTGACCGCGTAGTTGAGCGCGCCGCCCAGGGTTGTCTCGTCGACCTGCTTTTTGGCCTTGAAGCAGGCGGCCTCGCTGATGTTGATCACGCCGGCACCCAGGTTCGCGGCGTGCACCACCGCGCGGGCCAGGCTGCGGACCGAGCCCGCCGCCGGCGTGGCGTTCGGGTCACCCGAATCGGGTTGAGAATCCTTCGGCTCGAAGGCCTCCGACGTCTGGCGCACCGAAACCAACCGCGCGTCGGGAGCGACGCCGACGAATCCGTCGTCCAGGGAGGGGCGCCCGGCGATGATCGATGCGGTGAGCGTCCCGTGCGAATCGCAGTCGGACAGCCCGTCGCCGTCCTTGACGACGAAGTCGCCTCCCGGGTCGGCCGGGACGCGCGGCGAGGCGTCCACGCCGGTGTCGATCACCGCCACCGTGACGCCCGCACCGGTCGCGAACTTCTGGGCCTGGGTGATGCCGAGGTAGGTGTTGGGCCACGGCGGATCGTGGAAATTGGTGCCCGGCAGCGATAGCGGCGCCTTACAGACGCGCTTCTGTTCGAGGGGCTGATCGGGGCCCGTCACGTCGGGCGGAACCGCCCCCGGGTCGATCAAAGGTGGGGATACCGCGACGGCGGGAGGCGCGCCGACCATGGCTAGCGTCAACGCCACCGTGATCAGGAAGATACGGTGCACCGCCAGACGCTCCATTCATCGGCCTTGCTCCGCCACCGCATTGTGCCGGTCGCGGACCTGCGTGCATCTTAAGCTTTCCGGCTACGTCGACAACGCGTTTCCCCCAACGCCGGCCGCCCGGGCGCCCGGGCAAACCCGCTCGCGGCTTCGGTCTGATCAAAGCACTATCGGCACATGCTTTTCCGCACACGCGGCCTTGACCGCCGCAACGATGTCCTGGGTGCGCAGCGTTTGCAGGTCCTCGACTGTCACGGACCCTTTGTCGAGGCGATGCTGGGCGGCCACCCGCGAGTCCCGCAGACGCTCCGCGCGTTCAACGACATTGCGTGCGAACCGGCCGTTGTGCATGACGTCGATGCCGTGCGCACCGTCGGGTGCGCGGTAGCCGCGCAAAGTGGCACACGCGGCTTTCAGCGCTTCGGCGGTGGCGGGGTCCAGGACGGTGGCGCGCGGCTTGCCGTAGCGGACAGCGATTTCCACCAACTCGTCGGGCGTGTAGGACTCGAAGCGCAGCTTGCGGTTGAACCGGCCCGCCAGACCCGGGTTCACGGTGAGGAATTCGTCGACTTCCTTCTCGTAGCCGGCGCCGATGAAGCAGAAGTCGAACCGGTGCACCTCGAGTGCCACCAGCAGCTGGTTCACCGCCTCCATGCCGATCATGTCCGGCCGACCGTCCTGATGGCGCTCCACCAGCGAATAGAACTCATCCATGAACAGGATGCGGCCCAGCGACCGGTCGATCAGCTCGTTGGTCTTCGGTCCCGATGCGCCGATGTGCTCCCCGCAGAAATCGGCCCGCTTGACCTCGACGATCTCCGGATGCCGCACGATGCCCAGGCCGGCGTAAATCTTTCCCAGCGCCTCGGCGGTGGTGGTCTTACCGGTGCCGGGCGGTCCGACCAGCAGCATGTGGTTGGTCTGGTTGGCCACCGGCAGTCCCGCCGCCAGGCGCAGCGCCCTTACCTCGATCTGGTCTTCCAGCTCGGCGACCGCGCGTTTGACGTCGGCCAACCCGACTTGGTTGTCGAGTAAGGCGCGGCCCTCCCGCAGGAGTTCGGTGCGCCGCTCCTGGTTCTCTTCTTCCTGCCGCTGCTGCTCCGACAGCTCGGTGGTCACATCCCATTTGTTGGTGCGAGTGCTGATCGCGTCCTCGTCGGTGACGACCAGCTGCAGCGCCGGGTCGGCCAGCGCTTGCTTGGCCGGCTCGATCAACGCCCCGTTGATCGTGGCTTTCGACAGCCAGATCTGCGCCTTGGGCTCCTCGCCGAGCTGGCGATGTGCCATGCCGCGCACATAGGCGAGATCGGCTGCGATCAACGGGAAGTCGGTGGGATCGACTGCGGTCACGGCGGTTTCGGAATGCTGACGGCGCGTCTCGGTCGACCCGCCGAACCCGGTGCGCAGCTCGACCCGGTCGGTCCACTCCAGCGCGACGCGTGCCTGGCCCAGATGGGCCGCGGCGTGCGCCGCCAGCGTGCAGGTGGCCGCGGTGACGGCCGACATGATGATGGCCTGGGGCGGCAGGATGGCCGCGGCCACCGCGATGACGTCGGGCCATCGTTGGGTGGCGAACATCAGATAGGACTCGATGTACTGCTTCCACTGGTGGTTCTCCCAGGTATCCAGCAGCGTCGAATCCCCCAGCAGCGCTTCGGCTTTCTCGTATTGACGGTCGTCGATCAGCGCGCTCGCCAGGGCCAGGCCGGCATGCGAGGCCTCGGTCACCGAAATCGACAGATACGGGCCGGCTTTGATCGGGGCCGACAGGCGCGCCCCTATTCGGTTCGTTTCCCGGTGCAGCCGGCTGCCGTAGTTGTAGAGCTGTTCGACGGTCGACAACGCCTCGTCGCCCGCGGCGATCCGGCCCAGCCAGGCGTCGGCCATCGACGGGTCGACCTCGGTGGCCTCCCGAAACCGGGCCGCGGCCGCGGCGGCGTCGCTGTCGAGCACCGCCATCGCCGCGTCGAAGTACTTGCGCGCGGCGGCCGGCGTCGTGCTGCTGGTCATGGGGTGTCCACCGCTTCGAGATCAGGGGTTCGCAATGCCATCGGTTCCGACGATACGTACCTATTCTCGGCGCGGAACAGCTCCACTTCCACCGCATGCACGTGACCGTCGGCCGCGATCACGTCGACGGTCGCCGGACCCGTCTGGGTGATCAGCACGTTGGCGGTGCCGCGGTACGGTTCGCCCGGTCCGCCGACGGAGATCAGGGTGTTCGGTCGCGGCGCCGGTGACATGCTCCCGTCGATCACGCTGACCGTGGTGCCGGACACCGGCTTCGGCTGATCGGTCACGGCGATGTCGGGCATCCGAACGCTGGCCCACCGCTGCATGTTTCGGGTGTGCACCGTGATCCGTTCGCCGGCCCCGGCCAGCCGGATGATGAACCGCTTGGCCAGCGCGTCCTCCGCGGCGACGTGCACCCGGCTGAACTCCCCGGCATCGTCGAGCGGCAGCAGCATGCGATTCCCGCCGGCGACCTTGCCGAGCAGCACCCCCGACGGTCCGATCGGGATCACCAGCGGCCCGTGCAGCACACCACGACGGATGCCGCGCAGCGGCGGCAGCGGTCCGCACAGACTGGCGGCGACGGCCTGCGCCTGCTCGCCCCGCAGGGTGCGCAACCGCATGCTCAACGACGCCGTCGGCGGTTGCGCGCTGCGCACCGTGACGGTGGCCGTCGCGGTCACCGGGCCAGTCTTGGAGCCGAAAAGCGTGACGTTCTGCACGATCCCGTCCACGCGGGCCGACCACGCCTGGGCGAGCTTCTCCGAGGTGATGTCGCCGGGACGGTACCAGTAGGTCGTCAGCCAACCACCGTCGCCGCGCACCGACCGCCACCGCCTGTTCGAGACCTCCAGCGCGGAGCGGCCCAACCGCCGCTCCATCTCGACGATGTCGGTGGCCGTCGCAACCTTCGCGCGGATGCCGTGCTGGCGCAGCGCCGCGCTGATCCGCTGGGCGGCCGCCAGCGTCGCGGTGCCGACCGAGGTGCGCCCGCGCAGCGCCTCGACATTGTCCAGGGCACAGACGCGCACGATGAGCCAGGTTTCACGCTGGCCCGCATACGGTGGTGTGCCGATCAAGGTGTCGTACACCCGCGGATAGTCACCGGTGCTGCGGCGGCGGGCCCCCGCGGTGACGACGCTGAGCGAATCCAAGGTGAGACCGAGGCTTTGGTGCAGCAGCGGCATCAACTCGGTCACGTCGAAGGAGTTGTCGGTGTAGGTCGCGGTCGACCCGGTGAACAACGTCGGCGTATGTGCTTTCCCGAGTAGCTGGACCGCCGCCACCGCGGCGCCGTCCTGGTAACGGATACCGCCGCCGGCGCGGTCGTTGGCCACCGTCAGCGGCTCGGTCCACGCAATGGGCCGCCGGCGCCGCAACCACAGGATCAGCCAGGACCACACCGGCTGGCCCCGCCATCGAATCACACCGCAGGCGATGCCGATCACCAAACCTGTTGCCGCACCATAGTATCCGCCGACCGACCATCCGATCAGGGTGGCGATAAAGATGGCGACGATGATCGTCAGCTTCGTGGCGGCTGTCATCGCTCACGCCGTGCTCGAACGATCAGCGAGACCACCGCGACGGCTGCGGCCACCACACCGGCGAACACCAGCGCCACATTGCGGGCGCGGTGGTCCGGCGGCGGTGGCGGCGGTACCGGATGGACGACACGATTGGCGGCCGCCGGCGAAAGGCGCTCTCCCGCAGGCACATCGAAGGTCAGCGCGGCCACCGGGTCAACCACGCCGTAGCCCACCTGATTGTCGACTCCACGGGGTGGGTTGTGCGCGGTCTGCAGAATCCTGTTGATGATCTGGTGTGCGGACAGTCCCGGATATTTGGCCCGCACCAACGCGGCGACCCCGCTGACATATGCCGCGGAAAAGCTGGTGCCCCAGAACGGCATGTTCTTTTCGCCCGGCCGGATCGGCGGGTAGGCATTCGCCGGTCCCCCGGTTTCCGGCGACAACCCCATGATCCCGACGCCCGGGGCGGCCGCGGCGACCCACGGCCCGGCCAGGCTCTTGTTGATCGGTGCGCCGGTGTTGTCGACCGCACCCACCGACAGCACGTAATCGGAGAACCAGGACGGCGACGACACCGTCTTGACCTGGTGCCAGTCGCGCGGATCGGCCGCATTGAGCGGGTCGAACGTCGGGTTTTTGGGCACAGCCGTCTTCGCTGTCATTGCCCGCGGCCGCGACGATGACCGCGTCCTTGACCGTGGCCGCGTACCAGACGGCGGCGCCGATCGCGGTCTGATCGAGCGGGTCGGCAGCCGAAACACAGGCGGTGACACTGATATTGATCACCTTGGCGCCCATGTTCGCGGCGTGCACGATGGCGCTGGCCAGTGTCGCGATGGTGCCGGCCTTCTTGCGTCCCTCGAAGTCGCCGGCGCCCGGGTTCACCGGCTCGAAGGCCCGCGAGGACTGGCGGATCGAGATGACGGTCGCGTGCGGCGCGACACCGGCGACGCCGTCGGGGGCGCCCGGGGGCGGTGGAGGCACCTCGGGATCGTCGGGCTGGCCGGGCGCGGGGTCCCCCGGCCCGTTCGACGGCGCGTCGGGCGGCGGGGGTGGTGGCGGCGGCGCCACGGTTTGGGTGATCGTCACCGGCGACGGCGGTGGCGGAGGTGCGGGCGGCGGCGGCGGTCCGCCGGGGGGCGGTGCTCCCGCATCGGTCGGCGGTGGGCCCGCCGGCGGACCGAAGGCCGGGGCACTGGGCATCGGCGCGGGCATCGGAGTGCCTTGCGGCGCAGCGCCGATCAGCGACGCCACGACGGTGCCGTGCGCATCGCAGTCGCTCAGTCCGTCACCGCCCATGATGTAGTCACCACCGGCCACCACCGGCAGCCGCCGGCTGGGGTTGACCCCGGTGTCGATGACCGCGACCGGCACGCCGTTGCCGGTCGAGTACTGCCAGGCCTTGCTCACATTGAGCATCGTGAAGCCGGGCGCGGGCAGGGCAACGTTGGGATCGGCGACGGTGATCGTTCGCGCGCAGGCGAAGGCCTGCCGCATCGGCTGGTCGGGAGCGGGCTTGCCGTCGGCCGGCACTCGGCCAGGATCGACAACCGGCGGCGGAATCGCTTGTGCCGCAGGAAGGCCCGCTATCAAGACGACCAGCAGGCTGGTCAGTGCCGTGGCGGCGACCCGCCGGGTCATTGCGCGAGCGATGAACACCGTCCGGGTCATCGCATGCGCACCCAAGTGAACAATCCGCCGATCCATGCTGCCAGCGGCAAGGCCGCGATGATCGCCGCGATCTCCACCCATTCGGCCGTCATCCGCACCAGCGGGGTGAACCGGGTGATCGGCACCAGCAGGGCGGCGAGCAGACCGGCACCGCCGAAGACAGCCAATACCAGTGCGGCCCACAGCAATCCGTAGCCCGACGAAGTCGGCTCGTGCACAGCGTATTTCACGACACCGACGCACAGCGCCGCGGCAGCGCCGCACACCAGCGCAACCGCCTGTCGCTTGTCGGCGAACGCCCGCCCCCGGCTGATGAAGATCACCACGAACAGGCCGGCCAGCACGGCGGCCGGCACGCCGCGGTCGTGGCCCGGCATCAGGGTGGCCCACACCGCGACGGGAAGTGTCAGCCCCGCCCCCACACAGATCCCGGTCAGGACGTTGTTGGCGTGGACCGCCGCGAGCGCGATCTGGGCACCGCGCGGCGTGGTGTCGGAGTTTGCCTCCTCGTCGGCGCCCTCCTCGACGGGCGACACCGCGTCGGCCGGCAGACCCGCGCTGCGCCGGAACAAGTCGCGGCCGGTGATCGACCCGAAGTAGGGCGGGCGGATCCGCGCGACCCACAGCGCGATCGTCGGGGCCATGGTCAGCAGCAGGAGCAGCACGACAAGCGCGCACATGCCCAGCCATTGCGCGGGCACCGGCCACCACATCCGGGTAGCGGCGGCCGCGCCACCGATCCCCAGCAGGGTCACCACCGTGGCTGCCACGTTGGCGTGACGTCGTGTCGCAGAGGTGATTCCGCAGGTCAGTACCGCACCGGCCAGGGCGGCGATGAACGCGTGCGCGGCCCCCAGCTGGCCCGGCGCACCGGATGCCAGGCTCACGGTGAGCAGCGGCACCGCGGTCCAGCCGAGACCGTCGACCATGTCGATGCGATCCGGCCACCACCGCCACACCGTGGTCGCGCCGCCGGCGATCAGCAGACCGGCCCCGCCGGTCACGATGGTGGGCATCAGCGAGTCGGTCGAGAAGCGTTGGCGCACAGCCAGTCCCAGTAGCGTCAGGGAGACCATCGCCAGGATCACCAAGGCGGTGTGCGCCGCGGTTCTCAGGGTTACCGGCTCGAACAGGGCCTTGCCGACCCGGGCCAGGCCGGTGGACAGCGACTCATACTGCGGCTCGAACGATTCGCCGGCCACCGCGGGAACCAGGGTGAGCGTGGCGCCGTCTTCGACGCCGAGCTCGTCCAACGTCTTGGTGACGTCCAGGCGCACCCCGTTGGCCTTCTGCAGCTCGTATCCGATACCGGGCTCGAGTCCGGTGAAACCCCGGCGTTTGAGTTCCTCGTTGAGCAGCTCGACGACGTTGTCGATGAAGGCCTCGATCGGCACCGAGGCCGGATACACCTGCGAAATCAGGTGTTCTCCACATACGACCGCGACCGCACAACGGGCTGGAAACGAGACTTTACCCACGTACGGGGTCATTAACGCGGCCTGTCGGCATCTGGAATGTATTTGTCGGCCAACGCCGCGGTGATTTCGAATATGCGGAGTCGAGTTTTCTTTCTTAATTCATGCCGGGTATCGATGATCCCGCCCTTGGCAAGGAATGGGTCATACGGCATGAATTCAACCGTCGCTCCAGATTGTGCGAAACGCTCGGTGAGATAGGTGCGCGCCTCCCCGTCGTATTTATCCCGACTGTCGTTAAGGATGACCATGCTGCGAGACACCAGTTCGTGATAACCCATCGACCGCAGCAAGTCGATCGCGCGGGTGACCGGCAACGACGTGTCGGCCGTGAGACCGGAAACGAACACCAGGGCGTCGCAGGCGTCGAGCACCGCCTTCATCACGGGGTGCTCGAGATCGTCGGAGGTGTCGACCACGATCACGGTGTGGGTGCGCCGTAGCCGCGACAGCACCCCGGAGAACATCGAGGCCACCAGCGGGCGCGGCTGGTCCGACGCCCGGTTGCCGGCCAGCACGTCAAGGCCAAGGCTGTTCTGCCCCAAGTGTTCTCGAATGTCTGCGTAGCCCTGCACGTCAGTGTCGTTGAGCACCGCTGCGTAGTCTCCCGGCGGCGATTCGTCGATCCGCCCGGCCAGCGTGCCGAACCCGGGAGCGGCGTCGATCGCGACGACATTCTCCGGCCGGCATTCCCGGAACACTGCGCCGATGCAGGCGGTCATCGTGGTCTTGCCGACTCCACCCTTCCCCGAGACGACCCCGATCACGTACTGCTTGCGGATATGCCGACGGATGCGCTCCTGCAATTCCCGATAATGTCTTTCGGACGGGGATTCGCCGAAGTTGATGACATGGCCGGAAACCTGATACAGAAATTTACGCCAGCCCCCGCCGGGTGGAATTTTGCGCGGGGCAACCATGTCGGAAATACGTAATGTTCCGGAAACTGAATCCTGATTTTGGTACGGCGCGGCGGGCGTTTCTCGCCGAGTCGGTCCGCCCTGTTCCGGAGAATTGGATGAGCCCGTCCACGGATTCGTCACGATGCCGATGCTATCATTTTCGCACTGCCTTTCGACTACACGACTTTTCGGTAGGAATGCCATTCCTGATCGGCCGGCAGCCGCCGCACCATTTGGTTGATCGCGGCACCGATGTTGCTCTTGGTACCCGGGGCGATGATCATCCAATTCCTGCCCCCGGAGGAAACCTGTTCGGCGAGCACCCGCCCTTCCGGCGTATCGATGATCGTCACCGCGCCCGGGTCGATGTAGGTGCGGGTCGGCGATCCGGTGTCCACCCCGGACTGCAGCGCCACGAACGAGGCCTGGGCCGAGCGGCCGGGATCGGTGGCCAGTTTCAGCATGTGCACCTGATCGGCCTCGAGCCCTTGCTTGCCCAGGAACTCGTGCAACGATCCCTCGTCGGTGGCGGCGGCGCGCAGGGCGTCCGCGTCCAGCGTGACCGGCCGTAACTTCGCGGGATCGCTTGTGCCGCAAAGACGTTCGATCTGCAGGTTGAGCGCGGCGCTGGCCGTGCCCTCGTTGTTCGTGATGCCCGCCCCGCTGATCCGGACCAAATCTCCTGACCGTTCGATGGCCACCCACCACTGCGCGAACCTGGCCAGCAGCGCGCGCGCCGGTTCGCCGTCGGCTGCCAGGCGGAAGTGCACCAGCAATGCGATGTCGCGGCGCGACAGCACGGTCAGCCATTCGACTATCGCGCCGTCGACGGAGCCGGTTTCATCGATGGCCCCGGCGGCCCGCAGTTCCGCGGTCACCGGGTGTGCCAGCGCCTTGTGCTTGGGCTCTACGCTGGGCAAATGCGGCCGCAGCCCCATTTCGGGGGCCAGGACCTCGATGCCCGTGAGTACCTGTAGGACCCAGAGGCCGTCCAATGAGGTGGTTAGCACGGTCTTCCCCTAGAGCCAAGTGCGGGGCGCACGCTTACGTGCGCCCCGCCAAGCCAGGACTACGTGAAGAAAGCCTGGGTCGCCTGGTCCGTGTTGATCGCGTTCTCGTGAACGGTGTTGACGGTGTGCCCGTGCAGGCTGACGGTCTGGATCATGTCGTCGAATCCGTGCAGCATCTGCTGTTGCGCGTCGAAGAAGGCCGTCGCACCCTGGCCCTGGAAGAACTCGGCCAACGACTGGGTGATGTGGTAAACGTCGTCCTTGATTTCCATCAGCTGCGCGGCCTGCGTTGCGATGTCACCGGAAAGGCCGCTGACGGCGGCGTGGTTATAAACAATGTGGTCTGACATATTCGTTATTCCTTAGGAGTAAATAAGCTTTTGGGATCGCCGGCTCAGGTGGACTGAAGTCCGCCGAACACGCCGTTGAGGTTGTGGGCCGAATCGGCTTCGTGGTGCTCCATCAACGTTGCGGTCTGGGCGAGGCCGTGAGCCAGCCGGTTACCGCCGGTCATGATCTGCTGCAGGTCGTGGGCGATCTGGCCCGCCGTGTTCAGCGATGTCGATCCGGCCTGGCCGGCCCATCCGGTTGCGCTGACGATGTTCTCGTGGCCACTCAAGTACTGGTTCGCGATTGCGGCTGCTTCCTCGAGTCGCGCTTCAATCCGTTGCTTTGAACTGCGCAGCAGCTCCGGTGTAACAACCGTTGTCCCCGCCATGTGTTTCTCCCTTGATTTCCGTAGGCTCCCCGACCTGGATATGGATAAGAGTGTAGACAGGGATCGGGGTCTGTCACTTCAGTTGCATTTCCTGCTGCACAGGCGTTGAGTTACCCGTTGGCGAAAGCCGCAAAACGCCAAGTCACAGCGTGCTGGCGCCGTCCGCCGAACCGTCACCGTCGGCATCGGTCAACCGGACGTCCCAGCGGCCGTCGCCGTCGGTATCCACATAGCCGGTCACGCCGTTCTGATCGGCGCACAGCGCCCGATCGGCCACGCCATTGCCGTCGACGTCCACCAGCCGATCGTCCGGTCGGCCGTGCCCGTCGAAGTCGACCAACGGACCGCCGGTGTGCTCGGACCCGTCCAGCCCGTACCAACGCAAGCCCCCGCCGCGGTCGGCGGCTACCGCCCACGTCCCCGATCCGTCGTCGGTGAAGTACGCCTCGGGCACTCCGTCGTTGTCGAGGTCGAGCACGGCGTGATCGGCCAGCCCGTCGGCGTCGAAGTCCCCGAGCGCGTCGTCGCGCACTCCGTCGTGGTCGAAGTCCAGCCCGATCGATTCCAGCCGGCCGTCGTGGTCGAGGTCGAGGTCGGGTTGGCCGTGCCAGATGGCGGCCGCACCGTCATCTCCGGATAAGCAGTAGTCCATGCGTACTCGGACGCGCGGCCGAAGTTAGGCGTTCCCCCGGGATTGCCACCAGGCCAGCAGCTCCGCGGTGGCCTCTTCCTCGGTCAGCGGCCCGCGGTCCAGCCGCAGCTCCTTGAGGAATCGCCACGCCTCGCCGACTTGCGGCCCGGCCGGGATGTCGAGCAGCTCCATGATCCGATTGCCGTCCAGATCCGGACGCACCCGGGCCAGATCTTCCTGCGCGGCCAACTCGGCGATGCGCGCCTCGAGGCGGTCGTAGTTGGCCTGCAGCCGCGCGGCCCGACGCTTGTTGCGGGTCGTGCAGTCGGCGCGGACCAGCTTGTGTAGCCGCGGCAGCAACGGCCCGGCGTCGGTGACGTAGCGGCGCACCGCGGAGTCGGTCCACTTCCCGTCGCCGTAACCGTGGAACCGCAGATGCAGGTAGACCAGCTGGGAGACGTCGTCGACCATCTGTTTGGAGTACTTGAGCGCCCGCATCCGCTTGCGGGTCATCTTGGCGCCGACGACCTCGTGGTGGTGGAAGCTCACCCCGCCGTTGTCCTCGTGGCGCCGGGTGGCGGGCTTGCCGATGTCGTGCAGCAGCGCCGCCCAGCGCAGCACCAAATCCGGACCCTCGTCTTCCAGGGCGACGGCTTGGCGCAGCACGGTCAGCGAATGCTGGTAGACGTCCTTGTGCTGGTGGTGTTCGTCGATGGCCATCTGCATCGCACCGACTTCGGGCAGCACGACTTCGCCGATCCCGGTCTGCACCAGCAACTCGATGCCGGCGACCGGGTCCGCGCCCAGCAGCAGTTTGTCCAGCTCGGCGGCCACCCGTTCCGCGCTGATCCGGCCCAACTGCGAAGCCATCTCCTCGAGCGCGGTCCGCACCCGGGGGGTGACGGTGAACCCGAGTTGCGAGACGAACCGGGCGGCGCGCAGCATCCGCAGCGGGTCGTCGCCGAACGACACCGCCGGCGCCGCCGGAGTGTCCAGCACCCGGGCCTTCAGCGCCGCCAAACCGCCTAGCGGATCGAGGAATTCGCCCGGGCCGGCCGAGGTGATGCGCACGGCCATCGCATTCGCGGTGAAATCCCGGCGCACCAGGTCGTCTTCGAGTCGGTCGCCGAACCTCACTTCGGGATTGCGGGACACCTGGTCGTAGGTGTCCGCACGGAATGTCGTGATTTCCAGGCGGTGCTGGTCCTTGCCGACGCCGACGGTGCCGAACTCGATCCCGGTATCCCAGACCGCGTCGGCCCAACCCCGCACGATCTGCTGTACCTGCTCGGGCCGGGCGTCGGTGGTGAAGTCCAGATCCGGACTCAACCGGCGCAGCAGCGCGTCGCGCACCGACCCGCCGACCAGATACAAGTCGTGCCCCGCCACCTCGAACAGGGCGCCCAATCCGCTCAGCACCTCGGCATGCTGATTCAGGGCGACCGCAGCCGACGCAAGCAGCTCCACATCGGCGGCGAGTTCGGACACGTTCGATGAGCCTAGTCGTGCGCGGGCCGTCGTCGCGCCCGCACGAGCGGCGAGTGTGTCCGGAAGAACAGCTCGTGCCAGCTACTATCGCTTGGGTGTCGGATGGCGAACAAGCCAAACCACGTCGACGTCGGGGGCGCCGTCGCGGTCGTGGCGGTGTGGGCGCGTCCGAAAACGACGCCGAAGCCAAAGTGACCGCCGAGTCGGCGGCGGGCAACCGGCGCCGCCCGCGCCCGCCCCGCCGGGTCCCGGAGCGGTTGCGTACCGTGCACGAAACCTCCGCGGGCGGACTGGTCATCGACGGTATCGACGGTCCGCTCGACGCCCAGGTCGCGGCCCTGATCGGGCGCGTTGACCGGCGCGGACGCATGCTGTGGTCGCTGCCCAAGGGTCACATCGAACTCGGCGAGACCGCCGAGCAGACCGCCATTCGCGAGGTTGCCGAGGAGACCGGAATTCGCGGCAGTGTGCTGGCCGCGCTGGGGCGCATCGACTACTGGTTCGTCACCGACGGCCGCCGGGTGCACAAGACCGTGCACCACTATCTAATGCGCTTCTCCGGTGGCGAGCTGTCCGACGAGGACCTCGAAGTCGCCGAGGTGGCGTGGGTGCCGATGCAGGAGCTGCCATCGCGGCTGGCCTACGCCGACGAACGACGCCTCGCGGAGGTCGCCAACGAACTGATCGGCAAGCTGCAGGCCGACGGTCCGGCCTCGCTGCCGCCGCTGCCGCCCAGCACGCCCCGGCGCAACCCGCAGACCCATTCCCGAGCCCGGCATTCCGACAAGCCCCGCGGTCGTAAGAACGGTCACGGGCCGGGGCCGTGACCGCGTCGCGACTTAGCTGGGCCGGCTTGTTGCGCCTTGCCCTGGTGGTCGGCGTCGTGGCCGGTTTCGCGGTGGTGCTCACCGGGCCCGTCGGGACGCCCCGCGCGGCCGCCGACGAACCCGGATCGACGCCGTTTGTCCGGGTCCGCATCGATCAGGTGACCCCGGACGTCGTCACCACGACGAGCCCGCCGGTCGTCACGGTCAGCGGCGTGGTGACCAACATCGGCGACCGCCCGGTGCGCGACGTGATGGTGCGTCTCGAACACGCCGAAGCGGTCACCTCATCGGCCGGCCTGCGCACCTCCCTGGACGGCACCACCGACCAGTACCAGCCGGCCGCGGACTTCCTGACGGTGGCACCCGAGCTGCAACGCGGCCAAGAGGTCGGCTTCACGCTGTCCGCGCCGCTGCGCTCGCTGGCCAAGTCGTCCCTCGGGATCAGCCAACCGGGGATCTATCCCCTGCTGGTCAACGCGAACGGGACGCCGGATTACGGCGCGCCCGCCCGGCTCGACAACGCGCGGTTCCTGCTGCCGGTGATCGGGGTGCCGCCCGACCACGCCGATGCCCTGGAATCCGCGGTCGCGCCGGACACCTCGAAGCCGGTGTGGGTCACCATGCTGTGGCCGCTGGCCGACCGGCCCCGGTTGTCCCCCGGCCAACCCGGAGGCACCATTCCGGTTCGGCTGGTCGACGACGACCTGGCGACATCGCTGGCCACCGGCGGCCGGCTGGACATCCTGCTGTCCGCGGCCGAGGTCGCGACCAGCCACGACGTCGACACCGACGGCGCCGTCGGCCGCGCGTTGTGCCTCGCTATAGACCCGGATCTGCTGGTCACCGTCAACGCGATGGCGGCCGGCTATGTCGTGTCCAACTCCCCGGACGGGCCCGCGCAAGAACCGGGCACCCCGACGCATCCGGGCACCGGGCAGACGGCGGCGACCGGCTGGCTGAACAGGCTTCGGGCGCTGGCGCATCGCACCTGCGTCGCGCCGCTGCCCTACGCGCAGGCGGACCTCGACGCCTTGCAGCGTGTCAACGACCCCGGGCTCAGCTCGATCGCCACCACCAGCGTCGGCGACATCGTCGACCACATCCTGGACGTGCAATCGATCCGCGGTGCCACCCTGCTGCCCGACGGCCCGCTGACCGACGGCGCGGTCGACCTGCTCAGCGCCAACAACAGCACGGTCGCGGTCGCCGCGGGCGACCTGGTCGCCCCGGACTCGCAGACCACGTCGGGGCCCGACGGCGTCGACACCGTCCCCCGGCGGCTGTCCCCGCAGGTGGTGGTCGCGCCGTTCGACCCGGCCGTGGGTGCGGCACTGGCCGGGGCGGGCAACAGCCCCGACGTCCCCACCTATCTGGACCCATCGCTGACGGTTCGGCTGGCGCATGACTCGAACACCGCGCGCCGGCAGGATGCCCTGGGCTCGATGTTCTGGCATGCCCTGGATCGGGACGCCCCGCCGCGCACGCAGATTCTGGTGCCGCCGGCGACGTGGAATCTGGGGGCCGACGACGCGCAGGTGATCCTGACCGCGCTGGCCACCACGATCCGTTCCGGTTTGGGTGTGCCCCGGCCGCTCCCGGCGGTCATCGCCGAAGCCCAGGCCGTCAGCGGGGCCCGCACCGAGCCGCTGCGGCCGCTGGACGTCCCCGCCCCGCAGCGCGGCCGATTCGGCGAGAACGTCGTCGCCGACATCAACGGACAGGTCGGCCGGCTGTGGAAACTGACCTCGGCGTTGAGCACCGACGAGCGCACCGGGCTGACCGGCGTCCAGTACACCGCCCCGCTGCGCGAGGACATGCTGCGGTCGCTGAGCCAGTCGGAATCACCCGGCACCCGCAACCGGCTGGCGCAGCAGCGGCTCGCGGTGGTCGGTAACACGATCAACGACTTGTTCGGGGCGGTGACGATCGTCAACCCCGGCGGCTCCTACACGTTGGCCACCGAGCACAGTCCCCTGCCGGTGGCGCTGCACAACGGCCTCGCCGTGCCGATCAAGGTGCGTCTGCAGGTCGACGCCCCGCCGGGAATGACGGTCACCGACGTCGGGCAGATCGAATTACCACCGGGCTACCTGCCGCTGCGGGTGCCGATCGAAGTGAACTTCACCCAGCGCGTCGCGATCGACGTGACGCTGCGAACCCCGGACGGCACGCGGCTCGGCGATCCGGTGCGCATGTCGGTCCATTCCAACGCCTACGGCAAGGTGTTGTTCGCGATCACCCTGACGGCGGCGGCCGTGCTGGTGCTGCTGGCCGGGCGACGCCTGTGGCACCGGTTCCGCGGTCAGCCCGACCGTGCCGACCTGGACCGCCCCGACCCGCCCCACCACCATCCCGCCGAGCCAGCGCGTGAGGTCGGCGATCGCGTCGACGAAGAGCACCGGGTATGAAACCCGCCTACCGGCGGTCTCATCCACAGCAACCGCCGCAGCGGCAGCAACCGCCCCAACGACAGCCCCGGCCGCCGGGCCGGATTCCGCCGCCGACCGGACCGCTCCCTCCGGTGACAGACCTGCCCACCCGGCGCGTCGAACTGTCCGACGCCGCGCTGGTGTCGCGGTCGTGGGCGATGGCGCTGGCGACGCTGGTCAGCCGGATCACCGGGTTCGCCCGGATCGTGCTGCTGGCCGCGATCCTGGGTGCGGCACTGTCCAGCGCCTTCTCGGTGGCCAATCAGCTGCCGAACCTGGTCGCCGCGCTGGTGCTGGAGGCGACCTTCACCGCGATCTTCGTGCCGGTGCTGGCGCGCGCCGAGCAGAGCGACCCCGACGGCGGCGCCGCGTTCGTCCGGCGCCTGGTCACGGTGACCACCACGCTGCTGTTGTTCGCCACCGCCGTCTCGGTGGTGGCCGCGCCGCTGCTGGTTCGGCTGATGCTGGGCCGCGACCCGCAGGTCAACGAGCCGCTGACCACCGCGTTCGCCTACCTGCTGTTGCCGCAGGTGCTCGCCTACGGCCTGACGTCGGTGTTCATGGCAATCCTGAACACCCGCAACGTCTTCGGGCCGACGGCGTGGGCCCCGGTGGTCAACAATGTCGTCGCCCTGGTGACCCTGGTGGTGTACCTGGTCGTCCCCGGTGAGCTGTCGGTCGATCCCGTCCGGATGGGCAACCCCAAGCTGCTGGTGCTCGCCGTCGGAACCACGGTCGGCGTGTATGCGCAGACCGCGGTGCTGCTCGTCGCGCTGCGCCGCGAGCGCATCAGCCTGCGCCCGCTGTGGGGAATCGATGAGCGGCTCAAACGGTTCGGCGCGATGGCCGCCGCGATGGTGCTCTACGTGCTGATCAGCCAGCTGGGTCTGGTGGTGGGAAACCAAATCGCCAGCACCGCAGCGGCTTCCGGGCCGGCGATCTACAACTACACCTGGCTGGTGCTGATGCTGCCGTTCGGCATGATCGGCGTGACGGTGCTGACCGTGGTGATGCCGCGCCTGAGCCGCAACGCCGCGGCCAACGACACCAAGGCCGTACTCGCCGATCTGTCGCTGGCCACCCGGCTGACGTTGATCACGCTGATCCCGATCGTGGCGATCATGACCGTCGGCGGCCCCGCGATCGGTAGCGCGTTGTTCGCCTACGGCAACTTCGGTGGGGTCGACGCCGGATATCTGGGCGCCGCGATCGCCATGTCGGCGTTCACGTTGATCCCCTATGGGCTGGTGCTCCTGCAGCTGCGCGTGTTCTACGCACGCGAGCAGCCCTGGACGCCGATCGTGATCATTCTCGTCATCACCGCCGTCAAGATCGCCGGCTCCGTCCTCGCCCCGCACGTCACCACTGACCCACAACTGGTGGCCGGATACCTCGGCCTGGCCAACGGGCTCGGCTTCCTGGCCGGCGCGCTCGTCGGCTACTACCTGCTGCGGCGCACCCTGCTGCCGGCCGGTGGCCAGCTGATCGGGCCCGCCGAGGTACGAACGGTCCTGGTGACGGTCGTCGCGTCGATGCTCGCCGGCCTGATCGCCCACGTCGCCGACCGGCTGCTGGGGCTGGCCGCGTTGACCGCACACGGTGGCGCTGCCGGATCGCTGCTGCGGCTGGTGGTGCTCGGCTGCATCATGCTGCCGATCATGGTGACGGTCATGGTTCGCGCGCGCGTCCCGGAGGCGGTGGCCGCGATGGCCGCCGTCCGGCGCCGCGGCCGCCGTCCCGCACCGGCTGCCCCACGGGAATCGTCTCAGCCGGGCCGGGTCACGTACCCTGAGCACAGGAATTCGTCCCCGCCGGGGGTTAAGGCGGTCCAGGAGCCGATCCGGCGCAGCCCTCCGGATCGAGCAGGCGACGCCCGGCTAGCGAAAGGACCGGAGGTGACCGACCGCCCCGTGGAGAGCGCTGCATCGGGCCCTGGGTCCGGTTTGGGTTCAGGCGGCGAGCGACCACGACCGGCTGCCGACGACTTCCAGCCCGACATTCCCACCGCGCGCAAGCCCGAGCCCTCCGGTCCACCCCCGTCGGAACCGCGCAACGGCGATTTCGTCCGCGAGCGTGCCACCGAATCGTCGGGCGACGATGTCCACCTGGTACCCGGCGCCCGCATCGCCGGTGGCCGGTATCGACTACTGGTCTTCCACGGCGGTGCGCCGCCCCTGCAGTTCTGGCAGGCACTCGACACCGCCCTGGACCGGCAGGTGTCGCTCACGTTCGTCGACCCGGACGGCGCCCTGCCCGACGACGTCCTCCAGGAGATCCTGTCCCGCACGTTGCGGCTCAGCCGGATCGACAAGCCCGGCATCGCCCGCGTGCTCGACGTTGTCCACTCCAGCCACGGTGGCCTGGTCGTCGCGGAGTGGATTCGCGGCGGCTCGCTGCAGGAAGTCGCGGACACCGCGCCCTCGCCCATCGGCGCCGTGCGGGCGATGCAGTCGCTGGCCGCTGCCGCCGACACCGCTCACCGCGCCGGCGTCGCGCTGTCGATCGATCACCCCAGCCGGATTCGGGTCAGCATCGACGGCGACGTCGTGCTCGCTTACCCCGCGACCATGCCCGACGCCAACCCCGAGGACGACATCCGCGGAATCGGCGCCTCGCTGTACGCCCTGCTGGTCAACCGGTGGCCGCTGCCGGAGTTCGGGGTGCGCAGCGGGCTCGCGCCGGCCGAGCGGGACGGATCGGGCCTGCCCGTCGAGCCCAACACCATCGATCGCGACATCCCGTTCCAGATCTCGGCGGTAGCCGTGCGGTCGGTCCAGGAAGACGGCGGAATACGCAGCGCCTCAACACTTTTGAACCTACTGCAACAAGCCACCGCGGTGGCCGACCGCACCGAAGTGCTGGGCCCGATCGACGATTCGCCACCACCTGAGACCCCGCGCGCAACCGGGCGGGAGTACGCGACGATGATGCGTCGGCGCCGCAACGTGCTCATCGGTGCCGCCGCCGCACTGGCGATCATCGTGGTCGCGTTGTTGGTGCTCGCCTCGATCGTGAGCAAGATCTTCGGCAACGTCGGCGGCGGCCTCAACAAGGACGAGCTGGGACTCAACGGGCCGAGTTCGTCGAGCGCATCGTCGTCGGCGCATCCCGCGCCGGCGGGCAGCATCGTCAAACCCACTCGGGCCACGGTCTTCGCGCCCGACGGTGAAGCCGACAATCCGGGCACCGCCGGACAGGCCATCGACGGCGACCCCACCACCGCCTGGGCGACCGAGGTCTACACCGATGCCGTCCCGTTCCCCAGCTTCAAGCAGGGCGAAGGGTTGATCCTGCAGCTGCCGAAACCCACGGTGATCGGGCAGGTCAGCATCGATACGCCGAGCACCGGCACCAGGGTCGAGATTCGGGCCGCGTCCACGGCTTCGCCGTCGAAGCTCGAGGACACCACCGTGCTGGCCCCGGCGTTCACGCTCAAGCCCGGCCATAACGTCATCCCGGTCAAGGCCGGCGCCCCGACGTCGAACCTGCTGGTGTGGATCTCCACCTTGGGAACCACTAACGGCAAGAGCCAGGCCGGCTTCTCGGAGATCACCGTCCAAGCCGCGTCCTGACACTCACAACCACGCGTTCGAGTGAAGTGCTGCGCGGTAGCCGATTGGTTACTGTCCCGCCGTGGGCTTCGGGGGGTATATCCAGCAGGACCGCAGTGATGCCGAGTTGCTGGCCGCCCATGTCGCCGGCGACCGCGACGCGTTCGGCGAGTTGTTCGGTCGCCATCGGCGGCAGCTGCACCGCCTGGCCCGGCTGACCACGCGCACGCCCGAGGACGCCGAAGACGCGCTGCAGGACGCCATGCTGTCGGCGCACCGAGGTGCGGGCTCGTTTCGGTACGACGCCGCGGTCGGCAGCTGGCTGCACCGGATCGTGGTCAACGCGTGCCTGGACCGGCTGCGGCGCACCAAATCTCAGCGGACCGCGCCGCTCGAGGACATCTACCCCGTGCCCGATCGCACCGCTGCGGTCGAAACCGCAATGGTGGTGCAGCGCGCGCTGATGCGGCTTCCCGTCGAGCAGCGCGCCACCATCGTGGCGGTCGACATGCAGGGCTACTCGATCGCCGACACCGCCGCGCTGCTGGGCATCGCCGAGGGCACGGTCAAAAGCCGATGCGCCCGCGGCCGGGTCCGGCTTGCCCAGCTGCTCGGCTACCTGGCCCCCACCATCCCGCCGGCCAGCGTTAACGGCCCGGGCGGCACCGTCAGGCCGGGCATGACGGACACTGGGACCGATGGGCGAAGCGCAGAACGGACCGGCGGATCATGACGCGGATCCCCGCAATGCCAGAGCGGAGCCGCCGCCGACGGTCGAGGCACTCGCCGATCTGCAGGCCGGTCTGCTCGACGACGAAGCCGCCGCCGCCTTGCGCAGGCAAGTTCGCGAGTACCCGGACGCTGAAAGGATCTTGCGGGCTTTGAACCGGGTGCGCCGCGACGTCGCGGCCGTCGGCGCCGATCCGGAATCGGCGCCCGAACCACCGGCCGGGGTGACTCGCCGTATCTCCGGGGCGCTGCGGTCGGCCGGCGACTCCCGCGGCGCGGCCACCCACGCGGCGCGCCCACGCATCCGCGGAGCCCGGGTTGCCGCCGGGGCGGCCGGGGTCTGCGCGGTGCTCGCCGCGATCGGCTTCGGCACGGCCGCACTGCTCAACGAGCCCGGACCCGCACCCGGCGCGCCGACCACCGCCCTGCACATCACGGTGTCGACGCCGCCGATGGCGATCCCGCTGTCGGCGGCCGAGATCGTTGCCCTGCTCGGCCGAGCCCCCGATTACGGTCCCCTTGGCGACCCGGGCCGGCGTGCATCCTGCCTCGGCGGACTGGGCTATCCCGCGTCCACGCAGGTGCTCGGCGCGCGGCCGGTCGAGATCAACGCCCGCCCCGGTGTGCTGCTGGTGCTACCGGGCGATAATCCGGCCGACCTTGCGGTCTTTGCGGTGGCGCTGAACTGCAGCGCCGCCGATACGGGGCTATTGGCCAGCACGCAGGTCGCCCGCCCTTAAGGTGGTGCCAAGTGTTGCGCGACACGACCGGGAACACCCCCGCCTACGCTGGCGTTCGACACGATGAACAAATCTGTATCTGGAAAGGTTCGTATGACCGACTCCACTCATGACACAGTCCACGACGTCATCATCATCGGATCCGGTCCGGCCGGGTACACGGCAGCCCTGTATGCGGCGCGCGCGCAGCTGGCGCCGGTGGTCTTCGAAGGGACCTCGTTCGGTGGTGCGCTGATGACCACGACCGAGGTGGAGAACTACCCCGGCTTCCGCGACGGCATCACCGGCCCGGAGCTGATGGACCAGATGCGCGAGCAGGCGCTGCGCTTCGGGGCGGACCTCAGGATGGAAGACGTCGAATCCGTTTCGCTGGAGGGTGCGGTCAAGTCGGTCGTCACGGCCGACGGGGAAACCTTCCAGGCCCGGGCCGTCATCTTGGCCATGGGCGCCGCGGCCCGTTACCTGCAGGTGCCCGGCGAGCAGGAGTTGCTGGGCCGTGGGGTGAGCGCGTGTGCCACCTGTGACGGATTCTTCTTCCGCGACCAGGACATCGCGGTGATCGGCGGCGGTGACTCGGCGATGGAAGAGGCTACCTTCTTGACCCGGTTCGCGCGCAGCGTCACCCTGGTGCACCGCCGCGACGAATTCCGGGCCTCCAAGATCATGCTCGAGCGGGCGCGCACCAACGACAAGATCAAGTTCATGACCAACCAAACCGTGCTCGCGGTGGACGGCGAGACAACGGTGACGGGATTGCGGTTGCGCGACAACGTAACTGGCGAAGAAACTACCCTCCCGGTCACCGGTGTGTTCGTCGCGATCGGTCACGAGCCGCGGTCGGCCCTGGTGCGCGACGTCATCGACGTCGACGCCGACGGTTACGTACTTGTCAAGGGGCGCACCACAAATACCACGCTGGAGGGCGTCTTCGCGGCCGGCGATCTGGTGGACCGCACCTACCGCCAGGCTGTCACCGCCGCGGGCAGTGGCTGTTCGGCGGCCATCGACGCCGAGCGGTGGCTCGCCGAGCACGAAGGGTCGGAAGCCGCCGGCAAGAAGACGGCGGCTGGGAATGCGGACAATACTGATTTGATTGGAGCACCACGATGAGCGATACCGAAAAGACCGGGGCCACAAAGGAAGTCTCTGACGCTTCCTTCTCGACGGATGTGTTGTCCAGCGATAAGCCTGTGCTGGTTGACTTTTGGGCGACGTGGTGCGGACCGTGCAAAATGGTCGCCCCCGTCTTGGAAGAGATCGCGGCCGAGCGGTCCGAACAGTTGACCGTCGCCAAACTTGACGTCGACGCAAACCCCGAGACGGCGCGCGACTTCCAGGTGGTATCGATCCCCACGATGATCCTGTTCAAGGACGGCCAGCCGGTGAAGCGAATCGTCGGTGCGAAAGGCAAGGCGGCGCTGCTGCGCGAGCTTTCCGACGCGGTCCCCAACCTCGGCTGAGCGCATCCGCGCTTTGCGGCGATGCCTCGCCGTTTAGCCTGCGGTTTTCCCGAAATCGAGAAGGATCTGCGACAATACCGGTTAGCTGTAGTGCTTTTGTGTGCCTGTCAGTTTGTCCCGGAGGGCCCTTGGTATGTCGAGTCCGCGCCGCGAAAACGGCGACGCGCTGCGCTGTGGTGACCGCAGCGCAGCTGTGACCGAAATCAGGGCCTCGCTGGCTGCACTAGGGTTATTGGACAACGGCGACGAAGATTTGAGCACGGGCCGGCAGGTGGCTCTCGAGGTCTTCGACGACCAGCTCGACCAGGCGGTCCGCGCCTTTCAGCAGCATCGTGGCCTGCTCGTCGACGGCGTTGTCGGCGAGGCCACCTACCGGGCCTTGAAGGAGGCTTCCTACCGGCTCGGCGCGCGAACGCTGTACCACCAATTCGGCGCTCCCCTCTACGGTGACGACGTCGCGACGTTGCAGGCTCGGCTCCAGGACCTCGGTTTCTACACCGGCCTGGTCGACGGACATTTCGGCTTGCAGACCCACAACGCATTGATGTCGTACCAACGTGAATACGGGATGTCCGCCGACGGCATCTGCGGCCCGGAAACCTTGCGCTCCTTGTACTTTCTGAGTTCTCGAGTCAGCGGTGGTTCGCCGCACGCCATTCGCGAAGAGGAACTGGTCCGCCGCTCGGGCCCCCGACTCTCCGGCAAGCGAATCATCATCGATCCGGGCCGCGGGGGCGACGACCACGGTCTGATCGCACACGGCCCGGCCGGCCCGGTCAGCGAAGCAGATATCTTGTGGGACTTGGCCAGTCGGCTGGAGGGTCGGATGACCGCCATCGGCATGGAGACCTTCCTGTCCCGACCGACCAACCGCAGCCCGTCGGATGCCGAACGCGCCGCCACAGCCAACAATGTCGGTGCGGACCTGATGATCAGCCTGCGCTGCGAAGCCCAGGTCAGCCCCTCGGCCAACGGAGTGGCATCGTTCCACTTCGGCAACTCGCACGGATCGGTGTCGACCATCGGCCGCAATCTCTCCGACTTCATTCAGCGAGAAGTGGTGGCCCGAACCGGATTACGCGATTGCCGGACACATGGCCGCACCTGGGACCTGCTGCGGCTGACCCGGATGCCCACCGTCCAGGTCGACGTCGGCTACATCACCAACCCCGGTGACCGGGACATGCTGCTCTCCACGCAAACGCGCGATGCGATTGCCGAAGGCATCCTCGCCGCGGTCAAGCGCCTCTATCTGCTCGGCAAGAACGACCGACCCACCGGCACGTTCACCTTCGCCGAGCTGCTGGCTCACGAGTTGTCGGTGGAACGGACCACCCGCCTCGGCGGTACCTAACCAGTCCGCTTGCTCTGCAACGTATTTGCGGCCTTCAAAACATTGCTGGACCCGGCGCCGACCGGCTGCTGCAGCTGAGCATTCGCCAGTAGGCGCTCCAGCGCCGCCTCGACCTCGGCCTTCCACCCCAGACCCTTGTCCAGCTCGAGGCGTAGCCGTGGGAAGTACGAATGTGGTGCTACCACAACGAAACCCACGTCTTTCAAGAACTCTGCATCGATGATGCAGCGATCCACAGAGCAGTCACCGAGAGCCTCCAGCACCGGCCGGACGTCGGGGTCGGCGAGCCGGGGATCCAACGGCTCCGAAGCCGCCGGGGTACGACCGAAGGCTTCCAGCGCCCGGACCCCACGTCGCATCAATTCGTCGATGACCCGGGCCAGCAGATCGTGCGGCAAGTCGTCGGAGGCATGCCCGTGTTCGATGCCCATCGATGTCAGCAGCACCGCGTCCGGAGACACCGGCGCGGTCGGAAACCGATGCGCCCGCGGCACCGCGCCCGGCGGGGCATACAGCACGTAGCCCAGGCATGGGGGATCGGTACGGCTCTGCTCATCGGGAACGGCGGTCGCGACCTGACCGCACGAACCCCACTCCAGCATCACCATCGACAGCCACGCCTCTTTTTCGAATTCGGGGTCGGCGAGATGGTCCTGGTTGCCGAGCGTCGCGGGATCGACCTCCCAGAAGACACAGCGGCGCGCATGCTTGGGAAGCTGCTCGAAAGCTTCGAGCCGCAGGGGCGTGATTCGAGCAGACACTAGCCTCCTGGCTCCCGTGCGTATCGCAGCCCATTGCCGCAAGCCCGGCGGTGCCCGGGCTGACGTGCACCAACAACCTCTCCAGAATAGGAGAATGTGTCGTTGTCGGGCCAGTGTTGACCCCGCCACCCCGGCGCGGCCACCGAACCGCTTCGACACCCGCTGCCCGCTGCCGCCGAATGCCGAAAAGACTTGGTGTACAACGGATCTCCGTGCTCGCGTGGGTCAAATGCGGGTCCGGAAACCGCGCGGTGTCACAGTGACGTAATTACACGGTATGACTGGTCATGCCTTGGGCGGGGTCATGGTGTCGACAATCCGCTGCAGATCCTCGACCGAGGCGAACTCGACGACGATCCTGCCCTTGCGCTTGCCGAGGCTGACCGTCACCCGGGTATCGAAGGCGTTCGACAGCCGATCGGCGACGTCTTGCAGTCCGGGCATGTGAATCGGCTTGCGGCGCGGTGCCGCCGGTGCTGCCGTATCGCCGCGGTTGGCCAGTGTCACGGCTTCCTCGGTGGCACGCACCGATAGCCCCTCCGCGACGATCCGGCTCGCCAGCTCTTCCTGCGCCTCGGGGCCGGACTCCAGCGACAGCAGCGCCCGGGCGTGGCCGGCGGAAAGTACCCCGGCCGCCACTCTGCGTTGCACGGCGATCGGCAGTTTGAGCAACCGGATCATGTTGGTGATCAGCGGTCGCGACCGCCCGATTCGCGAGGCCAGTTCGTCGTGGGTGACGCCGAACTCGTCGAGCAGTTGCTGATATGCCGCCGCCTCTTCCAACGGGTTCAGCTGTGCGCGGTGGATGTTCTCCAGCAGGGCGTCACGCAACAGATTGTCGTCGGTCGTTTCCCGCACGATCGCCGGCAGAGTGGCCAGCTGTGCCTCCTGGGCGGCGCGCCAGCGGCGCTCGCCCATCACGATCTGGTAGCGCGCTCCGCCGGGTGACGGGGTGATCGCCCGGACCACGATGGGCTGCAATAGACCGAATTCGCGAATCGAGTGCACCAGTTCGGCCAGCGCCTCGTCGTCGAACACCTGCCGCGGCTGCTTGGGATTGGGCTCGATATCGGCCGGCGAGATCTCGCGATACACCGCGCCCATTTCGTTGGCGCTTGCCGCCGGCCCGCCGATCAGCACATCGGCGGCGGCGTCTCCCATCCGCGGACCCAGGGTCGCGGGTCCCCCATCGCCCTCGGCGGGCCCGGTGGGAATCAGCGCAGCGAGGCCCCGGCCGAGTCCGCCCTTCTTTTTGCCGGCGTTCGTCATTGTCGTCCCTTCACGAATGGTGACTAACCACGCTGTGCGAGTTCGCGGCTCGCGTCGAGATAGCTCATCGCCCCGCGCGATCCGGGGTCGTAATCGATGATCGTCATGCTGTACCCGGGCGCTTCGGACACCTTGACGCTGCGCGGGATGACGGTGCGCAGCACCTTCTCTCCGAAGTAGCGGCGCACCTCGTCGGCGACCTGATCGGCGAGTTTGGTCCGGCCGTCATACATCGTCAGGATCACCGTCGTCACATCGAGTTGCGGGTTGAGGTGCGCCTTCACCATCTCGATGTTCCGCATCAGCTGTGACACACCTTCGAGCGCGTAGTACTCGCACTGGATCGGGATCATCACCTCGGGTGCGGCGACGAGTGCGTTGATCGTCAGCAGGCCCAGCGACGGCGGGCAGTCCACGAAGACGTAGTCGAAGTCGAAGTGATCGAGCTCCGCCAAAGCGTTACGCAATCGATTCTCGCGCGCGACCATGCTGACCAATTCGATCTCGGCACCGGCCAGATCGATGGTCGACGGAACGCAGAACAGTCGGTCACTGTGCGGACTGCGGCGCAGTGCGGACTCGATCGTCTCCTCGCCGAGGAGCACCTCGTACGACGAGGGGGTGCCCGGCTGCCGATCGATGATGCCCAGCGCCGTGCTCGCGTTGCCCTGCGGGTCGAGATCGATCACGAGCGTCTTGAGTCCCTGCAGTGCGAGCGCGGCGGCGAGATTGACGGCAGTCGTCGTCTTGCCGACCCCACCCTTCTGGTTCGCGACGGTGAAGACTCGACGACGAGTCGGTCGGCGCAGTGGGGGGTAGGTGGTGTGCAGAACCCGCATCGCGCGTTCGGCCGCGGCGCCGATCGGGGTGTCGAATTCGTTCGATGTTTCACGTGAAACATCCGCCGTGGTTTCGCTCGGCGCTTCGTCCGCGAGAGGCACTGCCTCTTCGCGCGTGAGCGGCGGCGCGACGGGCGTCCCCGCCGACTCCAGATGCTCCACGCTTGGACCCGAGCCTCCGGACCGATCCCGGGGAGGGCTCATCGCTTTCTCCTGTCCGCCCTTGGTGCCGACCCGCGTCGCGATTGCGTTGCGCGCTGCGCTACCACCACGGTTGCGGGCGGACGCAAATAGCTCGCGCCACATGTCACCACCCTGACATCAACTGCATCCAACGCCGCCATCCCACGCCGGTGTTCTTCGACTTCGTCGGGGGCACGCTCCCCCTTGATCGCAATCATCCGTCCGCCCGGCCGTAGCAACGGCATGCTCCACTTCGTCAACTTGTCCAATGCCGCGACCGCTCGCGACACCGCGACATCCCGGTCGCCGAAACGCTTGCGGATCCCGGGCTCTTCGGCACGGCCGCGTACCACTTCGACGGCTAACCCTAGTTCGGTGACGACCTCTTTGAGAAACTCGCTGCGGCGCAACAGTGGCTCGAGGAGTGCGACTTGAAGATCGGGCCGTGCGATGGCCAACGGTATCCCCGGCAGGCCTGCTCCGCTCCCGATGTCCACCAGCCGCTCGCCGCGGCCGAGGAGTTCGGCGATCGCCGCACTATTCAATAGGTGGCGTTCCCAAACGCGGTCCACTTCGCGGGGGCCCAGCAGTCCACGCTCCACACCTGTCGTCGCCAGGATCTCCGCGTACCGCGTCGCGGTCTCCATCCGGTGGCCAAAGATCTCGCGTGCCGCCCCGGATGGCGGACCCGGCCCGATGGAGTCCGCCACTTCATTCGGCGCCGCCGCCCGATCAAATCCGTCGACATGTTTCACGTGAAACATTCCTCCGGTCCTCGGACCTACATCACCGTGCGGGGCGCAACGAACTACACCCGTGTAACCCGACTAGTCGTGCAGGACGACGACCCGCCGGCTCGGCTCCACGCCTTCGCTTTCGCTGTGCACGCCGGCCACCGCCGCGACCGCGTCGTGGACGATCTTCCGCTCGAACGGGGTCATCGGCTTGAGCTCTTCGCGCTCGCCGCTCTCCAGCACCCGCCGCGCCACCTTGTCGCCCAGCGCGGCCAACTCCTCGCGGCGCCGGCGACGCCAACTCGCGATGTCCAGCATCAGCCGGCTGCGCACGCCGGTCTTCTGATGCACCGCCAGCCGCGTCAGCTCCTGGAGCGCATCGAGCACTTCACCGCCGCGGCCGACCAACTTGTTCAAGTCGTCGCCGCCGTCGATGCTGACGACCGCGCGGTTGCCCTCCACGTCCAGATCGATGTCGCCGTCGAAGTCGAGCAGATCCAACAGCTCTTCCAAATAGTCGCCGGCGATCTCGCCTTCGGCGACCAACCGCTCCTCCAGGTCGTCGGCGTCTTCGGCACCGGCCTCCGCTGCCGTCGCATCCTCGGCTTCATCCTCGACCGCGGCTTGGGTGTCCGACTCGCGTTCGGTGGTCTCAGCGTCCGTCATTTTCTCTCCCTCATCCATGGGTCCGTCCCTGTCTCATTCGGGTAACTCTCCGGAGACGGCCCGGTAAAGCTGTGGCGCCGTTCGTCAGCGCTTGCGTCTCCTCGGTCGAGCCCCGGGCCGGGGCGTCCGATTGGCCGGGCCGGTGGTCCCCCCGGGTGTGCCAGGTTTGTCCGGTATAGCCTCTGGTGTCTTTCCCGCAGACTCCTCGTCCCCGGCATCCGTCTTCGGCGCGGCGGCATCGCCGACCGTCGAGGGCCCTTTGCCATTGGCCGGCGCGGCCTTGCGTTTCGGTTTGGCTCCCGGCAACGGCGCGTTCGCCGCTCTGCGTTGCAGCACCTCTTGCTTTTTGGCCTCGTCCTCTTTCTCGATCATGTTGAACACATAGTGCTGCTGACCGAAGGTCCAGATGTTGTTCGAGAACCAGTACAGGATGATCGCCAGCGGTAGGAACGGGCCGCCGACGACGACGCCCAGCGGGAACACATACAGCGCCAGCTTGTTCATCATGGCGGTTTGGGGGTTCGCTGCCGCCTCCGGACTCTGCCGGGCAATCGAGGCGCGGCTGTTGAAGTAGGTCGCGATGCCCGCCAGGATCATCACCGGCGCGCCGACCAAGATGACCGCCGGGCGACTGAAATCGGTGAAGGCCTCCAGACCGCCCCGCTGCGTCATCGACGCCCCGATCGGGGCGCCGAACAGATTCGCGTCCAGGAAGTGTTGCACCTCGGTCGGGCTGAACATGTAGTTGCCCGTCAACCGGTTTTGGACGACCGACATCTGTGGCTGTCCAAAGCCACCCGTGGTGCGGTTGAAGGAGCGCAGCACGTGATACAGCCCGAGGAAAACCGGGATCTGCGCGAGCATCGGCAAGCAGCCGAGGATTGGGTTGAACCCGTGCTCGCGCTGCAGCTTCTGCATCTCGAGCGCCATGCGCTGACGATCTTTGCCGTATTTCTTCTGCAGCGCCTTGATCTGTGGCTGCAGCTCCTGCATCTGGCGGGTAGTCCGGATCTGGCGCACGAACGGCTTGTACAGCAGCGCCCGCAGGGTGAACACGAGGAACATCACCGACAGTGCCCAGGCGAAAAAGTTCGAGGGCCCCAGCAGCGCGGCGAACAGCTTGTACCAAACCCACATGATCCACGACACCGGGTAGTAGACGAAGTCGAGGCTAAACAGATCGAACGACAACAGATTCACTCTCCCCTCGCGGCGCCGGGGCATTTCCGACGACGCTGGTGTCTTCAAAGTCCACCCGGCAACCCCGGTGTTCTGAACCGCGTTCCGGTATCGGGTCCCATCCTCCCCGATGCCATGGTCCACACTTGGCGAGCCTGACGATCGCCAGCCAGCTCCCCCGAATCAACCCGTATTCGGTGAGGGCGTCGACCGCGTACTGACTGCAGGTCGGCATGAAGCGACACGTCGCCGGCCGAAGCGGTGACACCATGTGCCGGTACAGCTGGATCAGGAAAACCAGTCCGCGCACCACGGTCCTGCTTGCGCCACTGGCTCTCGCGCGCACCGGCGCCGTCACGGTCACCCGTCCGTTCCCGCGCGTTCGAAGGCACGCCGCAGGCCTTTGCGCAACTCCTGCTCCAACCACGTCGACGACACCTGCCGACTGCTCGGCAGCGCCCGGATCACCACCCGATCTTGCTGATGAAGATCGCTGAGCATGCCTCGAACCGCATGGCGCAGCCGGCGGGACACGCGATGGCGGTCGACGGCCGAACCGACCGATTTGGCGACAATCAACCCGACCCGCGGACCGGCTTCGTCATCGTCTCCCCGTCGCACGTGGACGACGAGATCGGGCTGCGCGATGCGCATCCCGTACTTCACTGTCGTGTCGAATTCCCGTGACCGCCTCATGCGGTTGCGCGCGGGAAGCACCGCCAACAAGCCTGTCGGTCAGATCAGGCAGATAGCGCGCGGCGGCCCTTGCGCCGCCGGCCAGACACGATGGCGCGCCCTGCGCGGGTGCGCATGCGCAAGCGGAAGCCGTGCACACGAGCTCGGCGCCGGTTGTTCGGCTGGAAGGTCCGCTTGCCCTTGGCCACGGCGTTCTCCTCGTTCTGTCTCGCTAGAAGCTTGTCCCAGTCATCCGGCCGGTCACGTTTGCTTCGGCTAAATTGCTTCGTGATTCGGTCGAAAGGTGGTTCTTGCTGCTGGCCGGCGCGGTCCCCGGGTGAATAACTCCTGGGTCGCTGCCGTATCGCCGACTTTCGGGCGACTGTATGAGGGTACTGACGAGCGTTCGCTGGGTCAAACTTGGCCTGCCCCAACGGACCCACCGACGCCCGAGTTCAAAGCTCGGCCACAAGCGCAGCCATTCGACACGACATCATCGACGAGCCATAGCACGCCCCTATGGACTCTAAATACCGCGACTGGAATGCAGCAGAACTGTTGGCAGCCGCACGGAAAACTGTTAGCTTCGGGCAATGCCGTTTCAGACTGGAGCGGCGCTCGACAACGAAGCATGATGGCGGATCCTCTAGCTGTGCAGGCGACCTAGCTCGGGTCGTCTCCAGCCCGCGGATCGCGAGCCGTCGCCGATAGGTTGCGACCCGCATACGCCTATCCTGTCCACACCTGTGTATAACTATGTGGACAGTTGCTTTGTCGCCAAGCGTGGTTTTACTTCGACGTCGGACCAGGGAGATGCGTCGTTGACCGATGACTCCGGTTCTGGTTTTACGACAGTGTGGAATGCGGTCGTCTCTGAGCTCAACGGCGATTCCGACGCGGACGGAGCAGCAGGTAATCGCACGACGCTGGTCACTCCCCTCACCCCCCAGCAGCGCGCGTGGCTGAATCTTGTTCAGCCTCTGACCATCGTCGAGGGTTTCGCCCTCTTGTCGGTGCCGAGCAGTTTTGTGCAAAACGAGATCGAACGGCATCTGCGCACCCCGATCACCGACGCGCTGAGCCGCCGGCTCGGACAGCAGGTCCAACTCGGAGTGCGAATCGCACCGCCGACCGACGACGCCGACGAGACCCAGTTTGCGCAGGGTGACACGTTCGCAGACGACATCGACCTAGAAACGTCGAGTGACACCGACGAGGCCGACGACAACGGTGAAGCGATCGGCGTCGAGCAGAGTTGGCCCAACTATTTCACCGAGCGTTCGCACGGCGGCGACCCCGCCGCGGCCGCCGGCGGAACCAGCCTCAACCGGCGCTACACCTTCGAGACTTTCGTCATCGGCGCGTCCAATCGGTTCGCGCATGCCGCGGCCCTGGCCATCGCCGAAGCACCCGCGCGTGCCTACAACCCGTTGTTCATCTGGGGTGAGTCCGGGTTGGGCAAGACCCACTTGCTGCATGCCGCAGGCAATTACGCGCAGCGGCTGTTTCCCGGCATGCGGGTGAAGTACGTCTCCACCGAGGAATTCACCAACGACTTCATCAACTCGCTTCGCGACGACCGTAAGGTCGCGTTCAAGCGCAGTTACCGTGACGTCGATGTGCTGCTGGTCGATGACATCCAGTTCATCGAGGGCAAGGAAGGTATCCAGGAAGAGTTCTTCCACACCTTCAACACCCTGCACAACGCCAACAAACAGATCGTCATCTCGTCTGATCGGCCGCCCAAGCAACTCGCCACCCTCGAAGACCGGCTGCGAACCCGGTTTGAGTGGGGCCTGATCACCGACGTCCAGCCGCCCGAACTGGAAACCCGCATCGCGATTCTGCGCAAGAAAGCACAGATGGAACGGCTCGCGGTACCCGACGATGTGCTCGAGCTGATCGCCAGCAGCATCGAGCGCAACATTCGCGAGCTCGAGGGAGCTTTGATCCGCGTCACCGCGTTCGCCTCGCTGAACAAGACGCCAATTGACAAGTCCCTGGCCGAGATCGTGCTGCGCGACCTGATCGCCGATGCCAGCACCATGCAGATCAGTGCGGCGACCATCATGGCCGCCACCGCCGAATACTTCGACACCACCGTCGAGGAGTTGCGCGGTCCGGGCAAGACGCGCGCGCTGGCTCAGTCGCGCCAGATCGCGATGTATCTGTGCCGCGAGCTCACCGATCTGTCACTGCCCAAGATCGGGCAGGCATTCGGCCGCGACCACACCACGGTCATGTATGCGCAGCGAAAGATCTTGTCCGAGATGGCCGAGCGCCGTGAGGTCTTCGATCACGTGAAAGAGCTCACCACTCGCATCCGGCAGCGCTCCAAGCGCTGATTTCAGCCGTTTCCGCCGCCGCGCGCCAAATTTTTTCCAAAAAACTTCCCGCACGTCTGCAACTCCAGTCACAGCCACCTGTGTGCGCAGTGTTGTGTACAAACGTGCCAAACAACAGTGCAGCAATCGGCCGTGAAGTGCACACCGCTCCCCCATCCCCAGTGGCTCAACATCGGCTACACAGTTACCAACGCCGTCATCCACAAGCCGATCGCCGCGCTAGCAGCGCCGAGCCGAAGCTGTCCCCAGATTGCACAGGCCTTAATACTGGTACTGAGATCTATCCGTTGTTTGTTCTTTGAAGAACAGGCTTGGGGATGCGTCGCTGCACAGCACTCGCCAACCTCGCTCCCACTCGGCTTGTCGGCCTTCACGATTAGCTTTCAAGATGGACGCAGAAGCTCTACGGTTGTGATTCGACTCCGTTGTGGACGTCCTGGCGGGTAACTCGCCATCGGCGTTCGTGGCGGGGCCCGAAGCTGGCTGTCGGATTTTGAACTTTGGTAGGTGAAGGGACGCTGTGAACGTGGCGACGACAACTGCTGGCCTCACCGATCTGAAGTTTCGCCTGGTCCGAGAATCTTTCGCCGACGCGGTGTCCTGGGTGGCGAAGAACCTCCCGAGCCGCCCCGCGGTCCCGGTGCTGTCCGGCGTGCTGTTGACCGGCTCCGATCAGGGCTTGACGATCTCGGGATTCGACTACGAAGTTTCTGCCGAGGCACAGATTGCAGCCGAAATCGCTTCTCCGGGAAGCGTTTTGGTGTCAGGACGGCTGTTATCAGATATCACCCGGGCATTGCCGGACAAGCCGATCGACTTTTACGTCGACGGCAACCGCGTCGCATTGACCTGCGGCAGTGCCAAGTTTTCGTTGCCGACGATGGCGGTCGAGGATTACCCCACGCTGCCGACGCTGCCGGAAGAGACCGGGACCTTGCCATCGGATTTGTTCGCCGAGGCGATCGGCCAGGTCGCGATTGCGGCCGGCCGGGATGACACGTTGCCGATGTTGACCGGCATTCGGGTCGAGATCTCGGGTGAGACGGTCGTTTTGGCCGCCACCGACAGATTCCGTCTGGCAGTTCGTGAGCTCACCTGGTCGGCGTTGTCGCCCGATATCGAGGCGGCGGTATTGGTACCGGCCAAGACGTTGGCCGAAGCCGCCAAGACCGGTACGGACGGTTCCGAGGTCCGATTGTCATTGGGCGCCGGCAGCGGAGTCGGAAAAGACGGGCTGCTCGGGATCAGCGGCAACGGCAAACGCAGCACGACGCGACTGCTGGATGCGGAATTCCCGAAGTTTCGTCAGTTGTTGCCGGCCGAGCACACGGCGGTCGCGACCATCAACGTGGCCGAGTTGACCGAGGCCATCAAGCTGGTTGCGTTGGTGGCGGACCGGGGTGCGCAGGTGCGCATGGAATTCGCCGAAGGTCTGTTGCGGCTCTCGGCCGGCGCCGACGATGTCGGCCGTGCCGAAGAGGAACTCGCCGTCGACTTCTCCGGCGAACCGTTGACGATCGCGTTCAATCCGACGTACCTCACCGACGGTCTCGCCTCGGTGAAGGCCGACCGGGTGTCGTTCGGCTTCACTACGCCGGGCAAGCCGGCGTTGCTGCGCCCGGCGTTCGACGACGACAGCCACCCGACGGATAATGGTCCGTTTTCCGCGTTGCCTACGGATTACGTCTACTTGTTGATGCCAGTTCGGTTGCCCGGATAGGTGTACGTCCGGCATTTGGGGCTGCGTGATTTTCGGTCCTGGGCACAAGTTGACGTGGAGCTCGAGCCGGGCCGAACGGTGTTCGTCGGCCCCAATGGCTTCGGGAAGACGAATTTGGTTGAGGCACTGTGGTATTCGACCACTTTGGGGTCCCACCGGGTGGGAACCGATGTGCCGCTGATCCGGGCGGGCGCCGATCGAGCGGTGGTTTCGACGATCGTGGTCAACGAGGGCCGGGAATGCGCGATCGATGTGGAGATTGCCGCGGGACGGGCGAACAAGGCCCGGTTGAATCGCTCGCCGGTGCGCAGCACCCGCGAAGTGGTCGGGGTGTTGCGCGCGGTGTTGTTTGCTCCCGAAGACCTGGCGCTGGTCCGCGGGGATCCGGCGGACCGGCGTCGTTACCTCGACGACCTGGCGACCGTGCGCCGGCCGACGGTGGCCGGGGTGCGCGCGGACTACGACAAGGTGCTGCGGCAACGGACCGCGCTGCTGAAATCGTTGGCCGGGGCGCGACATCGCGGCGACCACGGTGCGATGGACACCCTCGACGTGTGGGACAGCAGGTTGGCCGAGCACGGTGCCGAATTGATGGCCGCCCGTATCGATCTGGTGAACCAGCTGGCACCGGAGGTGGAGAAGGCCTACCAGTTGTTGGCACCGGGGTCGCGGTCGGCGTCGATCAACTACAAGACGAGCATCGACGGGTTGGGTGCCCAGGGGGCTGAAACCGCGACCAGCGACGGCGACTTCTTGGAAGCCGCGCTGTTGGCCGCGTTGGCGGCGCGCCGCAGCGCCGAATTGGAGCGCGGCGTGTGTCTGGTCGGCCCGCACCGCGACGACTTAGAGCTCCGTCTGGGCGATCAACCAGCGAAAGGCTTTGCGAGCCACGGTGAATCGTGGTCTTTCGCGATCGCGCTGCGGCTGGCCGCATACGAGTTGCTTCGCGCGGACGGCACCGAGCCGGTGTTGTTGCTCGACGACGTGTTCGCCGAACTGGACGCGGCCCGCCGCCGCGCCCTGGCCGCGGTGGCCGAATCGGCCGAACAAGTCCTGATAACCGCGGCGGTACTGGAAGATGTCCCGGCGGGCTGGGACGCTAGGCGGGTGCACATCGACTTGCAAGACGATGACACCGGCCGGGTTTCGGTGATGCGACCATGACGGGCACCGACGACGACCACGACGAACAAAGCCCGCCACCCTGCGAACCACCGAGCGGACTCAGCGGCATCGACCTGGTGCGACGCAGCCTCGAAGAAGCCCGGGCGGCGGCGCGGGCGCAGGGCAAGGACGCCGGCCGCGGCCGCGGCAGTAATCCGGTTCCGCGCCGCGTCACCGGGCAGCGGCGCAGCTGGTCGGGTCCGGGCCCCGACGTTCGCGATCCGCAACCGATGGGCAGGGTCGCGCGTGATCTCGCGAAAAAGCGCGGGTGGTCGGGACGTGTCGCCGAGGGCACGGTGCTCGGGCACTGGGCGTCGGTGGTGGGGCATCAGATCGCCGATCACGCGACGCCGACCGGGCTGAGCGAGGGGGTGCTCAGCGTGGCGGCCGAATCTACCGCCTGGGCTACCCAATTGCGGATGATCCAGGCGCAGTTGCTGGCCAAGATCGCCGCCGCGGTGGGCAACGGTGTGGTGACATCGCTGAAAATCACCGGACCCGCCGCCCCGTCCTGGCGCAAGGGGCCGCGACACATCTCCGGTCGAGGGCCGCGCGACACCTACGGCTGACACAATTGAGTGGTTCTCCGCCGCCGGCGCCCGGCTGCCGGCAAGCCGTAAAGGTTCGCCCGCTCAGATCCGCGAGAACGAAACGGACCCCCATGACGCACGTCCGGACGCGGCGCCAATAGAGAAATTCAGCGCACGGCGCGTCCAGATAGGTAGAAACGCGCCCAGAAAATCGGTCCCGACCCCCGATCACGGTAGAGTGGGCTGATGCGACTGCTGCGGTGACTGGAACCGCCCGCATGAAACCCCGAGGAGAGCATTCCGACCGTGGCTGCCCAGAAGAAGAAGGCGCAAGACGAATACGGCGCGTCAGCGATCACCGTGCTCGAAGGCCTGGAGGCCGTCCGTAAACGTCCCGGCATGTACATCGGATCCACCGGCGAACGAGGTCTGCACCACCTCATCTGGGAGGTCGTGGACAACTCCGTCGACGAGGCGATGGCCGGCTACGCGAACCAGGTCGACGTGCGCATCCTCGACGACGGCAGTGTCGAAGTCGCCGACAACGGCCGCGGTATCCCGGTCGCCATGCATGCCACCGGCGCACCGACCGTCGACGTGGTGATGACGCAACTGCACGCCGGCGGCAAGTTCGGCGGCGAGAACAGCGGCTACAACGTCAGTGGTGGTCTGCACGGAGTCGGTGTGTCGGTGGTCAACGCGCTTTCGACCCGCCTCGAGGTCGACATCTCCCGCGACGGGCACGAATGGTCGCAGTACTACGAGCGCGCCGTACCCGGCACCCTCAAGCAGGGTGAAGCCACGAAGAAGACCGGAACCACGATCCGGTTCTGGGCCGACCCTGACATCTTCGAAACCACCGACTACGACTTCGAGACGGTGGCACGTCGACTGCAGGAAATGGCGTTCCTCAACAAGGGATTGACCATCACCCTCACCGACGAGCGAGTATCCCGGGAAGAGGTGGTCGACGACGTCGTCAGCGACACAGCCGAAGCTCCCAAGACCGCCGAAGAAAAGGCGGCCGAATCCACCGCCCCGCACAAGGTCAAGCAACGCACGTTCCACTACCCCGGTGGCCTGGTCGATTTCGTCAAGCACATCAACCGCACCAAGAGCCCAATTCAGCAGAGCATCATCGATTTCGAAGGCAAGGGCACCGGCCATGAGGTCGAGATCGCGATGCAGTGGAACGGCGGCTACTCGGAGTCGGTGCACACCTTCGCCAACACGATCAACACCCACGAGGGCGGCACCCACGAAGAAGGCTTCCGCAGCGCGCTGACGTCCGTGGTGAACAAGTACGCCAAAGACAAGAAGCTGCTGAAAGAGAAGGACCCCAACCTCACCGGCGACGACATCCGGGAAGGCCTGGCCGCGGTGATCTCGGTCAAGGTCAGCGAACCGCAGTTCGAGGGCCAGACCAAGACCAAGCTGGGCAACACCGAAGTCAAGTCGTTCGTGCAGAAGGTCTGCAACGAGCAACTCACCCACTGGTTCGAAGCCAACCCCGCCGACGCGAAAGTCGTTGTGAACAAGGCGGTGTCTTCGGCGCAGGCGCGCATCGCCGCGCGCAAGGCGCGAGAGTTGGTGCGCCGCAAGAGCGCCACCGACCTCGGCGGTTTGCCGGGCAAGCTTGCCGACTGCCGCTCCACCGATCCACGTAAGTCGGAACTATATGTGGTGGAGGGTGATTCGGCCGGTGGCTCGGCCAAGAGCGGTCGCGACTCGATGTTCCAGGCGATCCTGCCGTTGCGCGGCAAGATCATCAACGTGGAGAAGGCGCGCATCGACCGCGTGCTGAAAAACACCGAAGTCCAAGCGATTATCACCGCGCTGGGCACCGGTATCCACGACGAATTCGACATTGCCAAGCTGCGTTACCACAAGATCGTGCTGATGGCCGACGCCGATGTCGACGGCCAGCACATCTCGACGCTGTTGTTGACATTGCTGTTCCGCTTCATGCGGCCGCTGATCGAACACGGTCACGTGTTCCTGGCGCAGCCGCCGCTGTACAAGCTGAAGTGGCAACGCAGCGATCCCGAATTCGCTTACTCCGACCGCGAGCGCGACGGCCTGCTCGAGGCGGGGGCGAAAGCCGGCAAGAAGATCAACAAGGACGACGGCATCCAGCGCTACAAAGGTCTGGGCGAAATGGACGCCAAGGAGCTGTGGGAAACCACGATGGACCCGACCGTCCGGGTGCTGCGCCAAGTCACCCTCGACGACGCCGCCGCGGCCGACGAGCTGTTCTCCATCCTGATGGGCGAGGACGTCGACGCGCGCCGAAGCTTTATCACCCGCAATGCCAAAGATGTTCGCTTCCTGGACGTCTGAGCACATCTACGGCTGACCGACCCACGAGGACTACATGACTGACACCACGCTGCCACCGGGCGACGACTCCGTCGACCGGATCGAACCGGTTGACATTCAGCAGGAGATGCAGCGCAGCTACATCGACTACGCGATGAGCGTGATCGTGGGCCGCGCGCTGCCGGAGGTCCGCGACGGCCTCAAGCCGGTGCACCGCCGGGTGCTCTACGCGATGTACGACTCCGGGTTCCGCCCGGACCGCAGCCACGCGAAATCGGCGCGGTCGGTGGCCGAGACGATGGGGAACTACCACCCGCACGGTGACGCGTCGATCTACGACACCCTGGTCCGGATGGCGCAGCCCTGGTCGCTGCGCTACCCACTGGTCGACGGGCAGGGCAACTTCGGTTCGCCGGGCAACGACCCGCCGGCCGCCATGCGGTACACCGAAGCGCGGCTGACGCCGTTGGCCATGGAGATGTTGCGCGAAATCGACGAGGAGACAGTCGATTTCATCCCCAACTATGACGGCCGCGTGCAAGAGCCGACCGTGCTGCCCAGCCGGTTCCCCAACCTGCTGGCCAACGGTTCGGGCGGCATCGCGGTCGGCATGGCCACCAACATCCCGCCGCACAACCTGGGCGAGCTCGCCGAGGCCGTGTTCTGGTGCCTGGAAAATCACGAGGCCGACGAAGAGGCGACGCTCGCCGCGGTCTGCGAGCGGGTGAAGGGCCCCGACTTCCCCACCCATGGTCTGATCGTGGGGTCGCAGGGGATCCACGACGCCTACACCACCGGCCGCGGCTCCATTCGGATGCGCGGAGTTGTTGAGGTAGAAGAGGATTCGCGCGGCCGGACCTCGCTGGTCATCACCGAGCTCCCGTATCAGGTCAACCACGACAACTTCATCACCTCGATCGCCGAGCAGGTCCGCGACGGCAAGCTCGCCGGGATCTCCAACATCGAGGACCAGTCCAGCGACCGGGTGGGTCTGCGCATCGTCGTCGAGGTCAAACGCGACGCCGTCGCGAAGGTGGTGCTGAACAACCTTTACAAGCACACCCAACTGCAGACCAGCTTCGGTGCCAACATGCTGTCCATCGTCGACGGGGTGCCGCGCACGCTGCGCCTGGACCAGATGATCCGGCTGTACGTCGAACACCAACTCGACGTGATCATCCGCCGCACCACCTACCGGCTGCGGAAAGCCAACGAGCGGGCCCACATTCTGCGCGGTCTGGTCAAAGCGCTGGACGCGCTGGACGAAGTCATCGCGTTGATCCGGGCTTCGGAAACCGTCGACATCGCCCGGGCCGGCTTGATCGAGCTGCTCGATATCGACGAAATCCAGGCGCAGGCGATCCTGGATATGCAGTTGCGCCGGCTGGCGGCCCTGGAGCGGCAGCGCATCATCGACGACCTGGCCAAGATCGAAGCCGAGATCGCCGATCTGGAAGACATCCTGGCCAAGCCGGAGCGGCAACGCGGCATCGTGCGCGACGAGCTCGCCGAGATCGTCGAGAAGCACGGCGACGCCCGTCGCACCCGGATCGTCGCGGCCGACGGCGACGTCAACGACGAGGACCTGATCGCGCGCGAGGACGTCGTCGTCACGATCACCGAAACCGGCTACGCCAAGCGCACCAAGACCGACCTGTACCGCAGCCAGAAGCGCGGCGGGAAAGGCGTGCAGGGCGCCGGTCTCAAACAGGACGACATCGTCGCGCACTTCTTCGTGTCGTCGACGCACGACTGGATCCTGTTCTTCACCACTCAGGGCCGGGTGTATCGGGCCAAGGCCTACGAGCTGCCGGAGGCGTCCCGCACGGCGCGCGGCCAGCACGTCGCCAACCTGTTGGCCTTCCAGCCCGAGGAACGCATCGCCCAGGTCATCCAGATCCGCAGCTACGAGGATGCGCCGTATCTGGTGTTGGCCACCAAGAACGGTCTGGTCAAAAAGTCCAAGCTGACCGACTTCGACTCCAACCGCTCCGGCGGGATCGTCGCGGTCAACCTGCGTGATGGCGACGAGCTGGTCGGGGCGGTGCTGTGCTCGGCCGACGACGATCTGTTGCTGGTCTCGGCCAACGGGCAGTCCATCCGGTTCTCGGCGACCGACGAGGCGCTGCGACCGATGGGCCGCGCCACCTCCGGTGTGCAGGGCATGCGCTTCAACGAGGACGACCGGCTGCTGTCGCTGAATGTGGTGCAGGAAGGCATGTTCCTGTTGGTCGCTACCGCCGGGGGTTACGCCAAACGCACCGCGATCGAGGAGTACCCGGTGCAGGGCCGCGGCGGCAAGGGCGTTTTGACCGTCCAGTACGACCGCCGCCGTGGCAGTCTGGTGGGGGCGTTGATTGTCGACGATGAGAGCGAGTTGTACGCGATCACCTCCGGTGGCGGTGTCATTCGCACGGCGGCGCGCCAGGTCCGCAAGGCCGGCCGGCAGACCAAGGGCGTTCGGTTGATGAACCTGGGTGAGGGCGACACGCTGTTGGCCATTGCCCGCAACGCCGAGGAAAGTTCGGACGAGGACGGCGAGGAGCGCGACGGCGGCGAGGAGTCGCAGAGCTAGCCCGCTAGGGGTGCGGGCCGGGCAGTCGCCTGCCAAGGGACTGCCACCGGATACGGGCAATTAGACTCAGCCCGACCAGAGACAGTGCACGGGCCACCGACCGGGCGGCCGAGGCAGCAGAGGTAAGGAGTCGGGGTGACCTCACCGAGCGAGCCGGGTGCCCCCAAGAAGGGCGACAGCCAGAACGGGGACGTTTCGGCCGAGCGGGCCGGTGCACACCCGCGCGGGACGCCCACCCAGGCAGGCCGTAGTCAGGACGGCGGCGATTCGCCGCCGTGGCAGCGCGGCGCCGCCCGGGCCGCCAACCCCGGGAATCGTCAAGGCGAACCGCCGAGCGAGGCCCGGCCACCGGGCCCGCCCTCCGGCGTCGACGCGCGGGTAAACCGCTTCATCTCGGGCGGCAACGCGCCGGGGCAAGCCCCGCCGCGCCGGGACGACTTCGACGCGCCGAGCCGCGGCGACGGTCCGACGCACGAGGCCTACGCCAGCGAGTTGCCGGACCTGTCCGGCGGGATTCCGCGCGGATCGCAGCGCGGCACAACCCCGGACCGCGGCTCGGAATCGTCCCAGTCGGCCGGGCGCTCGACGGTGACGGAATCTCGGGAAAGCCGTGACAGCCTGGTTCAGGTGTCGCGGCGACGAGGGGGCCCGGTCCGGGCCAGCATGCAGATCCGGCGCATCGATCCGTGGAGCACCTTGAAGGTGTCCCTGATGCTTTCGGTGGCGCTGTTCTTCGTCTGGATGATCGCGGTGGCGTTCCTGTACCTGGTGCTCGGCGGCATGGGCGTGTGGGCCAAGCTCAACAGCAACGTCGGCGACCTGCTGAACAACACCAGCGGCAGCAGCGGAGAACTGGTTTCGAGCGGGACCATCTTCGGTGGGGCCGTGCTGATCGGATTGGTCAACATCGTCTTGTTGACGGCGATGGCCACGATCGGCGCGTTTGTCTACAACCTGACAACCGACTTGATCGGCGGCGTCGAAGTCACGCTGGCGGACCGGGATTAGTGCAGGTTTTGGGGTGGGGCGGCGATTGCGGTAATCTCGTCGCTCGGCCGTACGCGTGTACGGGCCTATAGCTCAGGCGGTTAGAGCGCTTCGCTGATAACGAAGAGGTCGGAGGTTCGAGTCCTCCTAGGCCCACAACCATGTACCCGTCAAGACGTTGTGTGAGACTTGCATTGCCGTTGGCGCTGATTGTTTTGGTGGCGGCGGTGCTGCGGTCACGCCGCGGCGTCGAGGTCTGGCACGTGGCAGCAGTTGATCCCGCACCGGTTGTCGAGGGGCCTTAGCTCAGTTGGTAGAGCACTGCCTTTGCAAGGCAGGTGTCAGGGGTTCGATTCCCCTAGGCTCCACAATTCAAAAGGCGGCGTTCTCGCGGTCGCCGTACCGACTGAATTACCGACTCCTGCTTAGACATTGGCCGCCGGGCCGCGGAGCCAAACCCGCTCGTTTGCTACGTCCAGGTAAACTCACTCGGCTGGCAAGGCCACAGCCACATTATTAGCTGTATCGTGCCGCTCATGATGAAATCAGCGCGGGTCGCCGGAACCGTGGCGCTGGGAGCGGCATTGACGTTCGGCGGAGTCGGAATTGGCATCGGACTGGCTCCGCCCGCGTCCGCGGGCTGTCAGGGCACCATCATTCCGGGAGAGTCCTACTGCGACAAGCCGCCGGGGCCGAACGGGGTCTACGAGCGGTGCCACCAGGCCCCCAGCTACCCGGTCTTCGGTGGCCGGGGCGTGATCGAGGACGTGACGCCGCCGCCGGAGTGCTACCCGGTCGACCCGTCGCAACCGGCCCCGCTGGGTCAGCCGCCGAACCACATCGACGACTGACGCCGGCCGCCGCCTAGTGGGATTCGCAGGCGATGCCGTCGTTGTCCCGGTCTAACCACTGTCCGTAGGCCGGGTCGCCTCGCGGGATGTTGTACCGCCCGTCTTTCGCGGCCGCTTTGCAGTTCGCGTACGGCGGGTCTGCCTGCGCCGCGGGCGCAACGGTCCCTCCGACGCCGAGCGCAGCGGCAACCGTGGCCAGCGCGGCCACCAACAAGCGGATCTTCACGGGCTCACAACCTTTCTTTGCGGGTTGTGAGACTACGGCGAAAATTGCGGCCGCGAGACGAAATTCGGCAGATTCGACGGCCGCCGGTCCTGTGCGCCGAGTTCCTCAGGCGCACAGGCTCTTCAACACAAGGGCCTACTGCGCGTTGACGGTCGGCGCGGTGACCGTCTCGCCGCAGCCGGCGGCCGTCAGCCTCAGGGTGGCGAATCGAGACATGACCGCCCCGTTCATTTTCGGCCACGGGGGCCGAAACTGTGAGGCGGCCCGCATACCGCTAACCAGATGGCTCTGGGCAACGGAAAGCAAACGGCGGCAGTGCAATAGGTAAAACTGCTATTTGCTGCCTAAAGCCGAGTCAGGGCCGCGGCTGGACGTCCACGCTGGGCGGGCGCGGCGACGGATCGGGGTTGTCGCGGTTGGTCGAACGCCGGACGATGCTGAATGCGACCGCGCCGCCGGTCAGCAGCACGACCGCCACTCCCGCGATCAGCAGGGGGCGCTTGCTGCGGCGGCGCCGGGATTTGCGCGCGTCCTGCAATGCCTGCGGCAGGCTGGACACCACCTCCTGCGCGGCGGCGAGCTCCTGGGCGATCGTTTCCTGTGCCGCGGCGATATCGCGAGAAAGTTGGCCCCGGCGGTAGCGGCGGCGCAACTCCGCTGCGGTCGCCTGTACGGTGTCCGCCCCCAACCCGATGACACCGCGAGTGACGTCCACCGGTCCCACTGCCGAGTAGGCCAGGCCCCGGGACAGCCGCTGCCTAGGGGTCAGCCGGGATTCCGCCGTCGCGTTCATCTGCCGCCTTTCCGTGCCGGGTCGTGGAACCTACAGACTGCCACCATAAAAACACCACCGCGCCGATTGCCGCGCGACGGCGGGATTTTCGGCGCCGGGCCCCATCGAGCGACACCCGGTGCGGGCGGCCCCGCGGGCAATGGCAGACTCTGGTGTCGTGACCAACAGCCCGCATCAGACTGCCACTGCCACACTGCACACCAATCGCGGCGACATCAAGATCGCCCTGTTTGGAAACCACGCGCCGAAGACTGTCGCCAACTTCGTTGGCCTGGCGCAGGGCACCAAGGAGTACTCGACCCAAAACGCGTCGGGCGGTCCTTCCGGTCCGTTCTACGACGGCGCGGTCTTTCACAGAGTGATCCAGGGCTTCATGATCCAGGGCGGCGATCCGACCGGCACCGGCCGCGGCGGCCCGGGCTACCAATTCGCCGACGAGTTCCACCCCGAGCTGCAGTTCGACAAGCCCTACCTGCTGGCGATGGCCAACGCGGGTCCGGGCACCAACGGCTCGCAATTCTTCATCACCGTCGGGCAGACTCCGCACCTGAACCGGCGCCACACCATCTTCGGCGAGGTGACCGAGCCCGAGTCGCAGCGAGTGGTCGACGCGATCGCCACGACGTCGACCGACGGCAACGACCGTCCGACCGACCCGGTCGTCATCGAGTCGATCACGATCTCCTGAATCGTTTGCCCTACGCCGGCTCGCCGCCGCTTCGACCGGCGTAGCCGGCGTCGGTGAGTGCGTCGAGTACGTCCAGCGGCTCGGTGCCGAGGTCCCAGCGCGAGAACAGCACCAGGCTGTCGTCGGCCGTTTCGACTTCGAGGAAGCGCACCTTGCGTCCCATCCGGCGAAACTCGGTGATCCGAATGATCTTGATGTCGGGGTGCTGCAATACCTGCGTCCGGAACCATCCCCGGATTACCAAACCGGCGGGGGTAATTGCCAGCTTTGGGCGTGCGCGCCACGTCGCGCCCGCAAACAAGAGCAGACCCGCACCGGCAATCCCCACCATGAAGCGGCCCGGCGGGTCTGTGACCACGGTCACACTCGCGATAGCCATAAACAACCCACCGAGGCCACAACCAGCGACTCCCGCCGCGCGGGGCTCCCATTGTGTTTGCTGCATGCCGTCTTTAACCCCTCCCACCACCGCCGATGCAGTTATCCACATCAGCTATCAACAGTGGGGATAAATCACACGCGTGTGATTGGGTACTCACAAGGTTGCTGGCGCAGCCGCGGATCGACCCCAAGATGAATTCATCCGGAACTTGATCTTGGTTAGTGCCAGCGCATCGTGAGCAACAACCCGGTGATCATGAAAGCGAACGCGATCGCGTAGTTCCACGGGCCCAGTTGCGCCATCCAGTTCAGCGCGGTCGGTGCCTGGCTTCCGACGGCCGCCAACTGGAACACCATCAGCCAGACAAGACCGATCAGCATCAGTCCCACGAACAGCGCGACGAACCACACGCTGGAGGGTCCGACCTTCACTTTCACCGGCGTCCGGCTGACCGCGCTGACGGTGAAGTCGTTCTTCTTGCGGACCTTGGACTTGGGCATGATTACCTCGGGATCACGGTGAGCGGGACGGGGTGCAACGATAGCGGTTGTAGCTACCCGCAGGACTTGGCTACGAGATTAACCCACCTGGCCCCCCGACCAGGAAATTGGAGACTGGATGATCCAGACCCGCCGGTCACCATGGCGCTTCGGCGTCCCATTGGTTTGCCTGCTGGCCGGACTGCTGCTGGCGGCCACCCACGGGGTCTCCGGTGGCGCCGAGATCCGTCGCAGCGATGCACCGCGCCTGGTCGACCTGGTGCGTGAGACGCAGGCCTCGGTGAATCGCCTCAAGGCCGAACGGGACCAACTGGAAGGCAAGATCGACTCGACGCATCTGCGGTCGTCCGATGCCGCACTGGCGGCGATGCTGCGGCGCTCGGCCGAGCTGGCCGCTGAAGCGGACATGACCCCGGTGCACGGGCCAGGCCTGGCGGTGACGCTCGATGACGCCCAGCGCGACGCCAACGGCCGTTTCCCCCGCGATGCCTCTCCCGATGACCTGGTGGTCCACCAGCAAGACATCCTGGCCGTCCTCAACGCCATGTGGAGTGCCGGCGCGGAGGCGATCCAGATGCAGGATCAGCGAATCATCGCCACGTCGGTGCCGCGCTGCGTCGGCAACACGCTCCTGCTCAACGGGCGCACCTACAGCCCGCCGTACACGATCACGGCAATCGGGAACGCCGCCGCGATGCAAGCCGCCCTCGCCGCCGCTCCCCTGGTGGGTCTCTACAAGCAGTACGTCGTCCGGTTCGGCCTCGGCTACCACGAGGAGGTCAAGCCCGACGTGCGGCTCGTCGGCCACACCGAGCCGGTCCGGATGCATTTCGCGCAGCCGGCGGGCCCCGTCGGCTACTGAGGGGCCACTGAGCCGGGCCCGGCGTTCGGCAGGGCGGTAACCTGACACGATGCGGATCCTGGTTGTCGACAACTACGACAGCTTCGTGTTCAACCTGGTGCAGTACTTGGGGCAACTCGGAGTCGAGGCTGATGTGTGGCGCAACGACGACGCCAGGCTCTCCGATCAAGCCGGCATCGCCGCGCAGTTCGACGGTGTGCTGCTCAGCCCAGGGCCGGGCACCCCGGAGCGCGCGGGCGCCTCGATCGACCTGGTCCGGGCGTGCGCCGCTGCGACCACCCCGCTGCTTGGCGTCTGCCTCGGGCACCAGGCCATCGGGGTCGCGTTCGGTGCCACCGTCGACCGGGCACCCGAACTGCTGCACGGCAAGACCAGCAGCGTCCACCACACCAATGTCGGTGTGCTGCAAGGACTTCCGGATCCATTCACGGCGACTCGTTACCATTCGCTGACCATCCTGCCGGAGTCGCTGCCGCCGGTGCTGGAGGTGACTGCCCAGACCCGTAGCGGCGTCATCATGGCCGTGCGTCACACCGAGCTGCCGATCCACGGTGTGCAATTCCACCCGGAGTCGATCCTCACCGAGGGCGGTCACCGGATGCTGGCCAACTGGCTGGCCTATTGCGGATGGTCGCGCGATGACACCCTGGTCCGCCGGCTGGAGAACGAGGTTCGCTCCGCGGTGCGGCCGTATTTTCCCGACCCGGCGGCTACTGACCGAACTTCAGCGTGATGATGCCGTCCCGGTTGACCCCGGCGCCGGCCGGCGGGTTCTGGTAGACGACCTTGTGGGACTGGGAGCCGCCGGCGTCGACATCGGCGCCCTTGTCCAGCACGCCCGTCCAGCCCAGCGCGCGTAACCGTGGTTCGGCGTCGGTCCAGAACATGCCGGTCAGGTCGGGCATCAGGAACTGATTGCCCTTCGACACCTGCAGCTCGATGATCGAGTCCACCGGAACCGTCTGTCCCTTGGGCGGATTGGTGCCGATCACCTCACCGGCCGGCCGAGGACTGTCCACCGATGCCTGGGTGATCTTGGTGAAGCCGTAGACCGTCAGATTCTTCTGCGCGACGTCGATGGTCTGGCCGGCGACATCGGGAACCTGCTTGGTCTCGGGGCCGGACCCCACGATCACCGTGACGACGTTGGTGATCGCCGACGTCTGGTTGGCGGGCGGATTGGTGCCGACCACCTTGCCCAGCAGCTCCGGGGTCGACGGCGAGTTCGCCTGCTTGAATTTGGTGAACCCGGCGGCCTTGAGCTTGCTGACCGCGTCGGAGTAACTCATCGAGGACACGTCGGGCACTTCTCGTTGTTCGGGTCCGGTCGAGACGTTGATCGTGATCTCGTCACCGGCCGCTACCGACGCGTTCGCGCCGGGATCGGTGCTGATGACGTGGTCGGGCGGGATCGACGAGTCGGGCTTTTGCAGTGTGCGGGTCTTGAAGCCGCGATTCTGCAGCGCGGCAACGGCATCGGCGGACACCTGGCCGCGCATGTCGGGCACTTGCACGTCGCGGGTCGAGCCGCCGAACGTGTTGAACGCGATCACGACGACGATCGTGAGCACCGCCAGTACGGCGACCGCGACGACCCAGCGACCGACCGGACCGCCCATCCGCTCGGGGTCGGTGTCGGTAAGGTGTTGGCGCGGCAGTGGATCGGTGCGCGGACCGTGTCCCGGTCCGGTCGAGGCCAGCAACGAGGTCCGCTCGGCGTCGGTGAGAACCTTCGGCGCTTCCGGCGGTTCCCCGTTGTGCACCCGAACCAGATCGGCGCGCATCTCCGCCGCGGTCTGGTAGCGGTTGTCCGGATTCTTGGCCAACGCCTTGAGCACAACGGCGTCGAGGTCGGGGGAAATGCCCCCGTGCCGTTTCGACGGCGGAACGGGGTCCTCGCGAACATGTTGGTAGGCAACAGAAACCGGCGAATCACCGGTGAAAGGTGGCTCGCCCGTGAGGATTTCGTAAAGCACACAGCCCAGCGAGTAGACATCGGAGCGGGCGTCGACGGAATCGCCCCGGGCCTGCTCCGGCGAGAGATACTGCGCGGTCCCGATCACGGCCGCGGTCTGGGTGACGCTGTTGCCGCTGTCGGCGATCGCCCGGGCGATGCCGAAGTCCATCACCTTGACCGCATTGGTCGTGCTGATCATGATGTTCGCCGGCTTGACGTCGCGGTGGATGATGCCGTTCTGGTGGCTGAAGTTCAGGGCCTGACAGGCGTCGGCGATGATCTCGATCGCGCGCCGCGGCGGCAGGGGTCCGTCATTATGCACGATGTCGCGCAGTGTGACGCCGTCGACGTACTCCATGACGATGTAGGGCAGCGGGCCGGCGGGGGTTTCCGCCTCGCCGGTGTCGTAGACCGCGACGATGGCCGGGTGATTCAGCGCGGCGGCATTCTGCGCCTCGCGACGGAACCGCAAATAGAAACTGGGGTCGCGGGCCAGGTCGGCGCGCAGCACCTTCACCGCGACGTCGCGGTGCAAGCGGACGTCGCGGGCCAGGTGAACCTCGGACATACCCCCGAAACCGAGTATGTCGCCCAGTTCGTAACGGTCTGACAGGTGCTGCGGGGTGGTCATTGCGGTGTCTCGTGTCGGGCCGGCGAAAGGCTGGGCGTCAGGGGGGTAGCCCAGCTCAGTTCGGGTGGCCTGCGGTGGAATCCAGAATTACCTATCGCGCCGCGATCCGTCCAATCAAGCCGCAAACCCGGCGCCAACCCGCTCGGGGTCTTGGTGGCCGGCGGCGCGGTTGCCGGCGGTGTCCCGGTGTCGGTGACCGTCGGGGGCGGCGGCTGCTGGTTGTCACCGCGGGAGTTGATCACGATGAGCACCGCGATGATGATGGCGAGCGCCCCGAGCACCCCGGCGGCCCACAGCAGCGCGCGCTGGCCCGAAGAAAAGGTCCGACGGGCCGGCGGTGGACGGCGACTGCTGGCGGCCGGCCGCGATCGGCTGGCCGCGGCGCCCCGCGCACTGGGCGCGGCGGTCGTCCGGGCCTGCGGGCTTGACGGAATGGCAGCCGGCGAGGCGCGTCCCGGCGGCGGTGACTGACTGGGCCGCGGCGGACGCCGCCCGGCCCGAACCGCGGCTACAGCGTCGGCGAACGGCCCGCCACTGCGGTAACGCATACCGGGGTTCTTGACCAGCGTGATCTCGATGAGTTCGCGCACATTGGGCGGAAGCTCCGGCGGCAGCGGCGGCGGCGGTTCCTTGATGTGCTTCATCGCCACCGTCAACGCGCCGTCGCCGGTGAACGGACGCTTGCCCGAAACCACCTCGTAGCCAACGACTCCCAGCGAGTACACGTCGCTGGAGGGGGTGGCATCGTGGCCCAGCGCCTGCTCGGGCGCGATGTATTGGGCGGTGCCCATCACCATGCCGGTCTGGGTGACCGGCGCGGCGTCGACGGCCTTGGCGATACCGAAGTCGGTGATCTTCACCTGCCCGGTCGGGGTGATCAGGATGTTGCCCGGTTTGACGTCGCGGTGGACCAGACCGGCGGCATGCGCGATCTGCAGCGCGCGGCCCGTCTGCTCGAGCATGTCCAGCGCGTGGCGCAGCGACAGCCGGCCCGTGCGCTTGAGCACCGAGTTCAGCGGCTCACCGTTGACCAGCTCCATCACCAGATAGGCGGTGCGACCTTCGCCGTCCATCTGGCTCTCGCCGTAGTCGTGCACGGCGGCGATTCCCGGGTGGTTGAGCATCGCGGTCGTGCGCGCCTCGGCGCGGAACCGCTCGATGAACTCGGGGTCCTGGGAGAACTCCGCCTTGAGGACCTTGACCGCCACTCGCCGGCCCAGCCGGCTGTCGACGGCCTCCCACACCTGGCCCATGCCGCCGGTGGCGATGAGGCGCTGGAGCCGGTACCTGCCCGACAGCGTCACTCCAACTCGGGGGCTCATGGGCCCCCCTGCAATGCGGCCTGGATAACGGCGCGCCCGATCGGCGCCGCGATCGCCCCGCCGGTCGCCGAAAGGCGGTCACCACCGTTCTCCACGAGCACCGCCACGGCCACCTTCGGCGTCTGGGCGGGCGCGAACGCGATGTACCACGCGTGCGGCGGAGTGTTGCGCGGGTTGGCGCCATGCTCTGCGGTACCGGTCTTGGATGCGATCTGCACGCCGGGAATGGCCCCTTTCTGCTGTGCAGCCTTCTCGGCACCGATCATGAGCTCTGTCAGCTTAGCGGCGATCTGCGGCGATACCGCGCGGCGCTGCTGATAGGGCGCAGTCGTGCTGATGTTGGCCAAGTCCGGTCCCTTGAGGCTCTCGACCAGGTAGGGCTGCATCGTCACGCCGTCGTTTGCGATGGTCGCGGCGATCTCCGCGTTCTGCAGCGGGGTCAGCGCCACGTCCTTCTGCCCGATGCTAGACATCCCGAGGGCGGCGGCATCCGCGATTATCCCAACAGTGGATTCCGCCACTTGAAGCGGAATCACGCTGGGGTTGGTGTCCATGCCGAACGAATGCGCCATGCTGCGCAGGGCCTCGGCTCCGGTCAGGATGCCCAGCTGGACGAATGCGGTGTTGCACGACTTGGCGAACGCCTCGCTCAGCGAAACGGTCGGCTGGTCGCCGCACGGCATGCCGCCGTAGTTCTCCAAGGTGGCGGTGCTGTTGGGCAGCGGGATCGTGGCCGCCGCCGTTAGCTGCTCGTCGTCCTTGGCGCCGGCCTGCAGTGCTGCCGCGGTGGTGATCACCTTGAAGGTCGAACCGGGCGGGTAGGTCTCCGAGATCGCACGGTTGGTGAGCGGGTTGTCCGGGTCGTCGCGCAGCCGCTGCCACGCCTGCGCCTGTACCTCGGGGTCGTGGGAAGACAGCAGGTTGGGGTCATACGACGGCGAGGACACCATGGCCAGAATTTTGCCGGTGGACGGCTCCAGGGCCACCACGGCTCCCTTGCACGGCGGCCCGCCGCAACCCTGCTGCATCGCGTCCCAGGCAGCCTGCTGCATCCGGGGATTGATCGTGGTGTCGACGTTGCCGCCGCGCGGGTCGCGGCCGGTGAAGAAGTCCGCCAGCCGGCGCCCGAACAGCCGCGCGTCGGAGCCGTTCAGCAGCGAGTCCTCGGCGCGCTCCAGCCCGGAGCTGGAATACCGCAACGAGTAGAAGCCGGTGATCGGCGCATACACCGTGGGGTTGGGATACACCCGCAGGAAACGGAAGCGGCTGTCGGTGGCCACCGAATACGCCAGCAGCTGGCCGCCCGCGATGATCTGGCCGCGCTGGCGCGAGTACTCGTCGAGCAGGACGCGCTGGTTGCGCGGGTCTGCCCGCAGCCCGTCGGCGGCGAAGACCTGCGTCATGGTGGCGTTGAGAAGGAGCAGCACGATCAACGCCATCACGGTCATTGAGATCCGGCGGAGAGAGGTGTTCATACCTTCTGAATCACCTCGGTGCCGGCCGCCGCGATCGGCGACGTGTCGCGCGTGCGGGATCGCAACGGGCGTCGGGCGCTGTGCGAGATGCGCGCCAGGATGGCCAACAGCACGTAGTTGGCCAGCAGTGAGGACCCGCCGTAGGACATCCACGGTGTGGTCAGTCCGGTCAGCGGAATCAGCTGGGTGACACCACCGACGACGATGAACAGTTGGATCGCCAGGGTCGATGCCAGGCCCGCGGCCAGCAGCTTGCCGAAGCTGTCGCGTGTCGCGATCGCCGTGCGCATGCCCCGGACGATGACGATGGTGTAGAGCATCAAGATGCTGGCCAACCCGACCAGCCCGAGTTCTTCACCGAATGCGGCGATGATGAAGTCGGTGGATGCGGCCGGGACCGTGTCGGGCTGGCCGTTGCCCAGACCGGTGCCGAAGATGCCTCCGGTGGCAAAGCTGAAGAGCGACTGCACGATCTGATAGCCGCTGCCGTCGGGGTCGGAGAACGGGTCCCACCACATCTGCACCCGAGTCCGCACGTGCGCGAAAATGAAATACGCGGCAACGCTTCCCCCAGCGAACAGCGTCAGCCCGATGACCACCCAACTGAAGCGCTGCGTGGCCAGGTAGACCACCACCAGAAACGACGCGTAGAGCAATAGCGAAGTGCCGAGGTCTTTTTCGAGCACCATGACGCCGATCGAGATCACCCACGCCGCCAACAGCGGTGCGAGGTCTCGCGGGCGGGGCAGCGTCATCCCCATCAGGTGCTTGCCGACGCTGGTGAACAGACCGCGCTTGGCGACCAGCACCGCGGAGAAGAAGATCAGCAGCAGAATCTTGGAAAACTCGGCGGGCTGAATTGAGAAGCCCGGCAAGCGAATCCAGATCTTGGCGCCGTTCTGCTCGGACAGCGTGGCCGGCAGAATCGCGGGGATGGCCAAGAAGACCAGACCCGTGAGCCCAAAAATGTAGCCGTAGCGCGCAAGCTGCCGGTGGTCTTTGAGGAAGGTGACGACGAGTGCGAACGCGGCGACGCTGACCAGGGTCCACAGCAGTTGTTGGGTAGCGCTGGGGTGATGACGACCGCTGAGCTCGTTGCCGACGAGATCCAGCCGGTGGATCATCACCAAGCCAAGTCCGTTGAGCAGCGCCACAATTGGCAGCAGCAGCGGATCGGTGTAGGGCGCGAAGCGCCTGATGGCCAGATGCGCACTTCCGAACAGAGCCAGGAAGCCCAGCCCGTAGCTGGCAATGGCCCAGTCCAGACCGTGCTCCTGGTTCGCATCGACGATCAGCAGCGCGGCGACGGTGATCACCGCGGCGAAGCACAACAACAGCAGTTCGGAGTTGCGCCGAGTCGGCAGCGGCGGTGTGACCGTGACCGGCGGTTGGACCTGCGTGGTCATGCAGCCGCCCGGCAGTCGATGCCCGGCTGTGGTGGGAGTGGCGGGAGCGTAGTCACCGTCGAGGAAGTGAGCGGGGGCGACGTGGTCGCGGGCGCAGCAGGGCTGGTGCTGGCTGGGGCGGTGCTGACAGGCGAGCTGTTGGGTGGGGTGCCGCTGGACGGGGCGGGGGGCGCGGTGGCACTGGGCGGGGTTGTCCCGGTGGTCGCCGGGCTCGGTGACCCGGGTGGCGACGTCGCTCGGGGCGGCGGGCAGGGTGGCAGCAAGTTGTTGGCCGACAGCTCTTTCAACTGTGCTTCGGCCTCGTCGAGAGTCCCGGCAGGGAGCCCGGCCAACACCTGTGCGCGCGCGGCGGGGCGCAGGTCCTGCAATAGCATGAGGCGGCAGTCGGGGTGCCCACTGGATTGGCTGAAGCCGACGATCGATAAGTCGTTGCGTGCGTTGAGACAGCCCACCAAATAGGGTTCGTGCAGTGACATTCCCAGCAGGGATCCTTGAATCCCCTTCATGATCGACACCATGCCGTTGTATTCGGCGACGTAGTAGTTGCTTCGGATGATCGCGCGTCCGATGGCCAGGCCAGTGAGTGCCAGCAGCACCACCAGCGTGGTGACGATGAACATGCGCCGCCAGGCAAACCGGGGCCGGGGCACGGGCTCCTCTTGTTGCACAACGCGTTTGGCGGCCTCTTTGCGGGGACCGATGGCCGAAGCCCGGCCGGCCGAAGTGTTGGGCAGCGTCAGCTGGTCTTCTTCACCGGATACCGCGCCGGCAAGAATCGGTTGAGTCTGGCCATAGTCGTAGTCGACGACATCGGCGACCACGACCGTCACGTTGTCGGGGCCGCCGCCGCGGAGCGCCAATTCGATTAGGCGGTAAGCGCTTTCGGCAACGTCGGGTATCTGTAGTGCTTCGTGGATGGTCTCGTCGCTTACCGGATCGGAAAGCCCGTCCGAGCAGAGCAGGTAGCGATCACCGGCGCGAGCTTCGCGCATGGTCAAAGTGGGCTCGACCTCGTGGCCGGTCAGCGCCCGCATGATCAGCGATCGCTGCGGATGGCTGTGCGCCTCTTCCTTGGTGATCCGTCCTTCGTCGACCAAGGTTTGGACGAAGGTGTCGTCTTTGGTGATCTGGGTCAGTTCGCCGTCGCGGAGCAGATAGCCGCGTGAGTCTCCGATGTGCACCAGCCCAAGACGGTTGCCCGCGAACAGGATTGCGGTAAGGGTGGTGCCCATCCCTTCGAGGTCGGGCTCCATCTCCACTTGGGCGGCGATGGCCGAGTTGCCGGCGCGCACCGCCGAATCGAGCTTGGCGAGCAGGTCGCCGCCGGGTTCGTCGTCGTCGAGGTGTGCCAGCGCGGCGATCACCAACTGAGACGCCACTTCGCCGGCCGCGTGGCCGCCCATGCCGTCGGCCAGGGCCAGAAGTCGAGCGCCGGCATAGACCGAGTCTTCGTTGTTGGTGCGTACCAGGCCGCGATCGCTGCGGGCGGCATATCGCAGGACCAGGGTCACGGGCGCAACTCGATTGCCGTCTTGCCGATCCGAATCGGCGTCCCGATTGGAACTCGTACCGCAGTGGTCACCTTCGCCCTGTCAAGGTAAGTGCCGTTGGTCGATCCTAGATCCTCGACGTACCATTCCGAGCCGCGCTGCGACAGCCGGGCATGCCGCGTCGAGGCGTAGTCGTCGGTCAGCACCAGCGTCGAATCGTCCGCGCGTCCGATCAACACCGGCTGTCCGCTGAGCGTGATGCGTGCACCTGCCAACGCCCCTTCGGTCACTACCAGATAGCGGGCGGCATGGCGGCGCTGGCGCGATGGCAGCAACGTGCCGCGCAACACCAAACCGCGGCGGACCATGACCGCACCGGTTGGTGCGTAGATGTCAGTCTTCAAGATCCGGAGAACAGACCAGATGAACACCCATAACAGCATTAAAAATCCGGCACGCGTCAGCTGCAGTACCAGTCCCTGCATCTGGCGTCCTTTCCGTCCTGGCGCCGCACCTCATGAAACCAAGCAACGTCACGATACTTGGAGGGCGGTCGACGCGGGGCGAAGCACGGCAGCTTATGCCCGGTGCGTTCAGTGGATCCGAACGATGATCTCCGAGTGGCCCAAACGGATCACGTCGCCATCGGCCAACTGCCACTCCTGTACCGGCGCGTTGTTGACCGTCGTGCCGTTGGTGGAGTTGAGGTCGGACAGCAGCGCGACCTGTCCATCCCAGCGGATTTCCAAGTGGCGCCGTGACACACCGGTGTCGGGCAACCGGAACTGGGCATCTTGTCCGCGACCGACGATGTTGGAGCCGTCGCGCAGCTGATAGGTGCGGCCGCTGCCGTCGTCGAGCTGCAGCGTGACCGCCGTCCCGGCCGCGCCATAGCCGCCTTGCCCGTAACCGCCGTAGCCTCCCCCGGCCTGCTGGCCGTAGTCGGGCTGTTGGCCGTAGTCGGGCTGTTGGCCGTACTCGTAGTCGCGATGGGCGGTCTCGGGGTAGCCACCGCCGGCCCCGGGGCCGTACCCGCCGGACGGAATGTTCTCCGCGTACTGCGTGTAGTCCCCGCCGCCGTACTCCGGCTGGGCGCCGTAGCCCTGGCCCCCTTGCTGGTAACCCTGGTCGTATCCCGCACCCTGCTCGGGGTAGGACGGCCGCTGCGGTTCAGGCGCGCCCGGTGCGTAACCGCCCTCCTCGGGACGCGCGGGCCCGCGACCGTACTCGCCGTAGCCGCCGCCGTAGCCCTGCTGGCCACCGCCGGGTTGCTGCCCGCCGCCAGGCTGACCGTAGCCGCCGCCACCCTGGCGGTAGCCCTGGTCGTAACCCTGCCCGCCTTGGTCGTAACCCTGCCCGCCTTGGTCGTAACCTTGCCCGCCTTGGTCGTAGCCCTGGGCGCCGTAGCCGCCGCCACCGGCCGGCGGACGCTGCTCATACGACGGCGGGTAGCCGCCCTGACCCTGGTCGGGGTAGCCGCGCCCCTGGTCCGGGTAGCCGCCCTGGCCGGGGTACCCACCCTGCGGCGGGTAGCCGCCCTGGTCGGGGTACCCACCCTGCGGCGGGTAGCCGCCCTGCTCCGGGTATCCGCCGCGCTGCTCCTGATAGCCACCCTGCTCGGGGGGGCGAGGCGGCTGGTATCCGCCTTGGGGCGGGTAGCCGCCCTGCTCCGGCGGATATCCCCCGCGAGGGTCCGGTCCGCCCTGCGGGTCCTGGCTACGCTGGTCGTCTTGCGGACGCCCGTAACGCTCGTCGTAATACTCGTCGCCGGGACGCCCCTGCCCCTGCCCCTGACCGCGGTAGCTCGAGTTGTCAGTCATCGGTGGTACTCCTGGTTCTGCGCTGAACGCCTGATTTGATTGTGGCGGGGCGGCATCGTGGACTTTCGGGCGGGCCTCGACATCTGGGTTGACAGCACCGCGGGCGCGAAACTGTCCGGTATGCAGGTTCGGCAGCTGCTCGAACCGAACGACGACATCACCATACGTTTCCCACCCCTGTTCATGGATATAGTCGGCCAGGTATCTACCGAAAGCGCCCGACGTCAGAGCCGGATCGGCGCTCACCTTCTCGAAGTCGTGCACACCGAGGGTAATGACGTATTCGTTGGGCGCCAAAAGGTAGTTTCCGCGAAGCGGCCGCAGGCCGTCCTCGGCTTCCCGGCGCAGTAGCGCCTCAACCTCTTGGGGCACAATCGATCCCCCGAACATTCGGGCAAACGCATCGCCGACGGTTGACTCGAGCTTGCGCTCGATCCGGGCAGCAAGCCCCCTTTGGCTACCCATGCTTCAGCGCTCGCCCGCACTTGTCGAGGTATTTCGCCGGGGCAAGGCAAACGTCTCGCCCGCGTGTCGCGTCACTCATGCATGTTATCGGGACATCGCGACGCTGCGGCACCGTGAGAATTCTGAGAATCGTATCCATGCTGGTCACCCTCGGTCGCGCCGCCGACGGGCACGGTTAGGGCGCAGGGCAACTAGAGTGATATGGTCCTTCGGTTGTTTCCCCGGGCGAGTGGCGGAATGGCAGACGCGCTGGCTTCAGGTGCCAGTGTCCTTCGGGACGTGGGGGTTCAAGTCCCCCTTCGCCCACCATGTGATGAGTCGCGTCATGGGTGACAGATGAGTCGCGTCATGGGTTACAGATTCCCCGGCCATGGGCCGCGGGTCGGAGGAAGGCCACGAACTCTACGAGGGGTCGTGGCCTCTCCCAATCGGCATCCCGGCACCGGGAATGGCCGGCACCGGTGATTAACTGCAATCGTGCGCAGACAATCACAGCTGGCGCGGCGCTTCTACGACCGATTCGAACCGGTGCACGCGGTCACGTACTTCGCGCCGGAGGCACGGGCAGCACTCGACGCGCTGGGGTACCGGGGCTTCTGGATGGGCTACTTCGCGGCCCGCTCCGCGCCGCTGGGCATGGCACCGCCGGAGCTGGTGACCGCCATCTTCCACAACTTCGCCCCGCAACGCGTCGCCAAGGCCTTGCCGACGGCGTGGCAGATCGCCGGACCGGACGCCGCCTTGCGCGCCAGGCAGGACTCGGCGGTGGCGGCGCTGCGCCGTTACGGCCTGAAAGACGACGAAAACGTCAGCGCCGCAGCCGAATTAGCGAAAAAGGCGGCCCGTGCGGCGCCCGTTGACGGGAGGCCGCTGTTCGCCGCCAACCGCGCGTTGCCGTGGCCGGACACTCCGCTGGCCGCACTCTGGCATGCCACCACGCTGCTGCGTGAGCACCGCGGCGACGGTCACGTGGCGGTGTTGACCGCCGCCGGCATCTCGGGCCGGGAGTGCAACGTGTTGCACGCCGCGGCGGACCGCGTCCCCCGCGATTACATCGCCCGCACCCGCGACTACGACGAGACCGAGTGGCGGCACCACGAACAACGGCTGGCCGAGCGTGGCCTGCTCAACGACGACGGGACGCTGACGGCGGCCGGCACCGAACTCAAGGAACACGTCGAATCGAGCACCGACGCGCTCGGACTCTCGGCGCTCGACGCGCTCAGCGACGACGAGGTGGAGGCACTGTTCCAAGCACTCACGCCGATCACGCGTGCGGTGGTGGAGGGCGGAGACGTCCTCGCAGTTACTCCAATGGCGTTGCGGCGCAATGAATTACACGACGCCAGTGCACATTTGAGCTCTGCCTAGCGCTACGGGTCGCGCGGGAGCAAGCGTTGCTTCTGCTCGATGAACTCGTCTTGGGTGAGGATCCCCGCGTCGCGCAGCGAGGCCAGCTCGCGCAGCTCGGCGGCGATGCTGGTGATCGGACCGCCCAACGGAGTCTGTTGCACGTCGGCCGGCGGCGTGTCCTTTCCTTTCCTGCCGGGCACCCCGATTCGCTCCTGGAGTCTTGCGCCGCCTCCTCCGGTGGTGCCGGCCATCGCGCGCCCGGCCATGCTCGCCAGGGCCATCTGGCTGAACAGACTCCCCGCGCTGGAACCGGTCGCTTGCGCGGCGGCGCCGACGGTCGCGGCCGGCAGCGCCGTCGTCATCGCGCGTAATTCCGGGGCCGCGGCCGCCCATGCCGGGGGCACCGAGAGCCGTCCGACCGAGGGCGCGTGGCCAAACCAGGCGGACACCGACGCGGCCGGATTGGCGACGACGGGAAAGGTCGTCGGCGGTGTCGGCGCATTGCCCGGCCACGGTTGTATCCCCGCCCAGCCGCTGACGATGTCGTCGGTGTGCACACCGGTCCAATACCCGCCCACGTCGTAGGGCAGAGCCGTGACTCCCAGCGAGGTGTCGGCGGCAAGTCCCGCCGCGCCGACTTCCGGGTCGAGGAAAACCGCGCTTAGGTCCGCGAGCAGGCCCAGCAGGTCCCGCCCCCCGAATCCAAACGCGTCGGCCGGACTGGCCAGGTTGGTTATTGCGGTGGGGACAGCGGCGATCGCCTGCTGGACGCTCCGCTGTGCGCTGCCGGCAGAGGTGCCGCCGGCTTGCGCGACCGCCTCGGCTTGGAACGCGGATCCGTCGCTGCTGGTGCTCGGCGATGGCGACTCGAACGGCGTCAGCGACGTCGCCGACGCCGAGGAGGTCGCGTAGCTCTGCATCGCGCCGGCATCCTGCGCCCACATCTCGCTGTACTGCGCTTCGGTGGTCGCGATCGCGCTGGTGTTCTGTCCGAAGAAGTTGGCCGCGATCAGCGCCGCCAGCAGGGTGCGGTTGGCGGCGACCACCGGGGGCGGCACCGTCTCCGCGAACGCGGCTTCGTAAGCGGCCGCCGCCGCGATGGCCTGGTTGCCCGCCTGCTCAGCCTGCTCGGCAGCGATGCGCAGCCAGGCCACATACGGAGCAGCGGCGGCGGCCATGGTTGCTGCGGCGGGACCCAGCCACGGTCCGGCGGTCAGCTCAGCAATTGCCGATTGGTAGGAGGTTGCCGTCGAGTACAGCTCCGCGGCCAGCGTTTCCCACGCCGACGCCGCGGCGAGCATCGGTCCGGACCCTGGTCCGGCATAGATGCGCGCAGAGTTGATCTCTGGCGGCAGTGCTCCGAAGTCCACTTTTCCCTCCGATCGAGCAGCCCCGGCGCTGGCCGCCGTGATGAACGGCAAACCAACACGACGGCCTCGCCCGGCCTGGTCGCCCGAGCCAATCATTTGCTAACGGAGGCTGTGGGTTAGTTGGGAGGTCCGCCTACCACTGCCGCCGCTTGGATGCCTAGCAACGGGAGTGCCCGATCTACCCAGCTGCCCTGCGATAACACGTTAAGTCACGTCGCATTGTCCGCCGAAATCGCGTGACCGGACAACAGCACGGGAGAGATTTAGCTGCCACACCAGGGCGGCGGTGCCAGAGGTTCGACTCCAGTAAAGCCGTTGGTGACCGACGGCTGCCTAGCCGGCCGGTTGGGTCTGCGCCCAGGCCCTGACCTCGACGGTCGGCGGGTCGGTGAGCTCGTCGAATTCGGGGTGCTTCTTGAGCACCGTCTGGACCATCGAGCACACCGGCACGATCCGTTTGCCCGCGTCCCGCGCCTTGTTCAGCGCCTCCTCGACGAGAATGGTCGCCAGGCCGCGTCCGCCGTAGTCGGGGTCGACGACGGTGTGGTGGAAAACGCGCTGGTCACCACGGTCGGCGTAGTCGGCGTGGCCGACGGTCTTGCCCTCGACGGCGATGGTGTACGTCTGATGTCCCTCGGTGACCGTGGTTTCTGCGCCGGTCTTGTCGGTTGTCATGTGGTTCCCTTTCCATTCGGTCGGTGCGGTATTGGTCTTGGCCGCAGCCGGGTGGTCGGCAGCGGCGGGGCCGGCAGTCGGGCGACCGAGCCCCGGTAGCCCTCGACGACGCCGAACAGCGCATCGGCGTCCTCCCACAAGCGGCGATAACCGAGGATCTCGTCGTGGGTGCGCCCCACGAAGTTCCACCACATCAGCAGCTCTTCGGTGAACGGGGTGCCTCCCAACAGCACTACCCGCGCCGGCTGATCCCCAACATTGCGCAGGTGGACCTCCGCGCTGCCGGGGCCCTGATAGCCGAGGTCGGCGACCGCCAGATTCGTTCCGCTCATGGCCACAGTGCCCGCATCGCACAGCACCCCGTGTTCGAACGCCGGGCAGACATCCAGCCGCAGCGCAGTGTTCGCGTCGAGGTCGATCTGGGCGCCGAGCAGCGGGGTGAACGTGTGCACCGGAGACCGGCTGCCGGCCAACTCGCCCAAAAACACCCGCGCCACCGCGCCCGGAAGCGAGATCGGGTCGGGCACGTAGTGAGCGAAGTCGCGGCCGGTGTCGCGATCGGAGTCGGGTAGTGCGACCCACAGCTGCAGCCCGTGCAGAACGGCGTCCGGCTGGACCGATACCTCCGAATGGCAGATGCCCGCGCCCGCGGTCATCAGATTCAACTCCCCGGGCCGGACCATGGCGTGCACTCCTGCACTGTCGCGGTGTTCCACTTGTCCTTTGAACAGCCAACTGACCGTCTGTAGTCCCGTGTGCGGATGTGGGGGCACATCCATGCGCGCCTGGACGGGGCCGTAGTGGTCGATGAAGCACCACGGCCCGATCAGCGAGCGCTGTCGTTGCGGCAGGGTGCGCTGCACCCGCAGGGCCCGCGGGCCGCCCAACGGAACTTCTCGCGGGTGGAGCACCTCGACCCCCGCAACCCCGGAAGCGCGGCAAGCGACTTCGGCCGGCGCGGTCTCCAGATTGCTCACCGTGCACCCTTCGTTGCGGGCGTGATACGGCGACCGTACCCGCGGGCGGCGGCCTACCTGCCCGGCGGCCGCAGCATTTGCATGGCTAGCCGCATGATCGGTTCCGGGATCTGATCCTTCACCGACAGTGCGGCGTCGGCGGCACGGGACCGCAGCGGGGTGCCCCGACCGAAGACCCGGTTCAGCGGCCCGCCGGACGGCTCGAGCACGACGTGCAGCGGCGGGGTGCCCACCGCGGCCCCCAGCGCATTCGAGATGACCATCCGTTGGATCTCGCTGGTGCCCTCAAAGATGGTGTAGAGCTTGGCATCTCGATACCACTTCTCCACGGGATGATCGGTGATGTAGCCCCAGCCGCCCATGGTCTGGATCGCGCGTTCGGTGGCCTTGACGGCGACCTCGCTGGCGGCGAGCTTGGCCATCGAGCCTTCGCCTCGCTCGAACGGGACTTCGTTGGCGGCCATCCAGGAGGCCCGCCAGGTCAACAGCCGGGCGGCGTCGATCTGGGTGGCCAGGTCGGCCAGTGGAAACGCGATGCCCTGGTTGTCGATGATCGGACCGCCGAACGCTTCGCGTTCCGTGGCATATGCCGTCGCGTACTCCAGTGCGGCGCGCGCGATACCGATCGCCTGGGCGGCGACCATCGGGCGGGTCTGTTCGAAGGTGCCCAGCGTCGCCGAGTCGGAGCGTTGTCCACCGGCGACGAGCTCGCGTGCCTTGGCGAGTTTGTGCTCGAGCTTGTCCTCTCCCCCAAGCAAATTGGCGCCCGGAACCCGTACACCGTCGAACCGCAACTCGGCGGTGTGCGATGCGCGGCAGCCCAGCTTGTCCAGCTTGCGCACCAGTTCCAGTCCGGGGGTGCCGCCGGGCACCACGAACAGCGCCTGGCCGCGGTGGCCCAGCTCCTCGTCGACCACGGCGTTCACCACGTGCACGTTGGCGATGCCGCCGTTGCCGATCCACATCTTGTGACCGTCGATGATCCAGTCGTCACCATCGCGGCGCGCCCGGGTACGCAGATTGCGCACGTCACTGCCGCCCTCGGGTTCGGAGATCGCCAGCGCGGCGAGTTTGAGATCGCCTGGCGTGCCGAAACATTCGGGTGCCCACTGCAACATCTGCTCGGGTGATGCGGCCTGACCGATCGCCGAAAGCGCCAGCGCCGGCATCACGATGGCCAAACCGATGCCGGCGCAGCCCCAGAACAGCTCCTCCATGAACATCGGCAACGACAGGCCGGTGGGATCGCCGATCAGGTCGCGGTAGAACAACGGACTGTAGAAGCCCTGTTGTGCCGCCTCCTCGAGCACCGGCCAGGGAAACTCCTGCCGCTGGTCGTACCCGAGCGCGACCGGACGGATCACGGACTCGGAGAAGTCGTGCGCGCGCCGGGCAAGGTCGTGCTGCGCTGCCGTCGGTGTCAGGTCGAACGTCATGGATGCACCTCTTCGACGGTCTCGTGTTCCGTCGCGGTCGACTACCCAATCGACTGGGTGAACAAACGTTCACACGGCGCGGCGCGCTGTCAGGCGGCGGTACGCGGACCGATCTGCGCCATCGGAAGGTGCAGCACCACGGCCGACGTCGGAATGGTCTCGTGCTCGCTGCGTGCCAACAACGCCGCGTTCTCGGGCAACTGTCGGGAGTTGATCTCGCCTGCGGCGATGCGGCGCAGGATGTCGTGGGCCCGGGCGAGCTGGTCCCGCTTGCGGTACTGGCCCCCGGGAAGCTTCACGCCGGCCCAGACGCCGTACTCCTCGCGATGTGCGATGGCGTACTGAGCGCATCGCCGCTGCTGTGCCAGCGGGCAGCGGCGCAGGCATTGGATCCGCGCCTCGGTGGCCGATCGCTCATAGGCACGCGCCTTGGCCGCGCCGTCACCGCTGTCGTCATCGGGGTAGCCAAACCACAGTTCCGGGTCGGTTGCGCAGGGGTGGCCCATGTCAGTCTCCTTGCCTGGGATGAAACGTAGACGAAAGCGTATACACAGGTATCGGCGATCCGCAAGCGAAACGTGACAAAAACGTATATACATAGCGATAGCGGCGCTGCTGTGTAATATCCGGCCTATGGCCGGAGCCAGCGGGTGAGCCGTGAATCGGCAGGTGCGGCCATCCGTGCGTTGCGTGAGTCGCGGGACTGGTCGCTGGCGGAGCTGGCCGCCGCGACCGGGGTCAGCATCATGGGATTGAGCTATCTGGAGCGCGGCGCCCGCAAGGCCCACAAAAGTACTGTTCAAAAGGTTGAAAACGGCCTCGGCCTGCCACCCGGAACCTACTCGCGGCTATTGGTGGCCGCCGACCCGGATGCCGAGCTGGCCCGGTTGATCGCCGCGCAGCCCCCCGAAACGATGTCCGCGCCACGGGCCGGGGCGGTGGTCGTCGACCGGCACAGCGACACCGAAGTGCTGGAAGGATATGCCGAAGCCCAGCTCGATGCGCTCAAATCCGTCATCGATAGATTGCCGGCGACGACATCAAACGAATATGAGACGTATATTCTCTCTGTGATCGCGCAGTGCGTGAAGGCCGAGATGCTCGCCGCCAGCTCATGGCGGGTGGCCGTGAACGCCGGCGCGGACTCGACCGAGCGGCTGATGGGGCATCTGCGCGCCCTCGAGGACACCCGCAGCGCGCTGCTGAAGCGGATGCCGACCAGTTTGAGCGCGCGGTTCGACCGGGCCTGCGCGCAGTCGTCGCTGCCGGACACGATCATCGCGGCGCTGCTCGGTGTGAGCGCCGACGAGGTGTGGGACATCCGCAACCGCGGGGTGATCCCGGCCGGGGTGCTCCCCCGCGTCCGCGCGTTCGCCGACACGATGGCGCCAACCGGACAAGACGGCACAGACGAGGGCAGCGTCGAGGGGGACGAATGACCGAAAGCGACATCGGGCCATTGAGGCGTGCACACCAGTTGTTCGCCGGCACCACCCAACAGCCGCCGCTGCAACCGCCCCACTCCGCGCTGCCGACATTTCCGGTGAATAGCGTTGTGGGCCAAGGTAATTACCGAGCCATGGTGAGCCGCAGCCACCAAACGTTGGTCTCGGCGGCGCGCACCGACGTCGCGGCGGCCGCCGTTATCGCCGGCGCTCACCGCGATCGGGCCGAGGCCCGTGAGCTGACCAAGCACGTCCTGGACGCCGCCCGCGCCGATGCCGCAGTAACCCCGCTCACGCCGATGGCCCAGCGCGAGGCGATGCGCCGCCGGGCCGCGAGGCTTCGCGCGCAGCGCGCACACGTGTTGGCCGCCCGGCTGCGGGCCCGACGGCATTCGGCGGCGCTGCGGGCGCTGCGCTACCGCATGCTGCACCACCGCCGACGGCCACTGCCGTCGCCGAGCAGTCGTGCCGGGATGGCGGTGCGCGCCGCGTTATCCCGGCTGGGCCGCCCCTACGTATGGGGCGCGACCGGGCCCGACAAGTTCGACTGCTCCGGCTTGGTCCAGTGGGCTTACGCGCGGGCCGGTATTCATCTGGACCGCACCACGTATCAGCAGATCAACGACGGAGTCCCGGTGCCCCGTTCGCAAGTCAGGCCCGGCGATCTCGTCTTCCCGCACACCGGACACGTGCAGATGGCGATCGGCAACAACCTCGTCGTCGAGGCCCCGTATTCGGGGGCCTCGGTGCGGATCAGCCGGCTGGGCAGCTACGTCGCGATCCGCCGGCCGCTATGAGATTGGGTTGAACCTATGTCGAAACAAACCGGCCCTTCGTTAGCCGCCATTCAGGCACGGCAATCGGCGATGGCGACCAAGCACGACTCGGTCGCCGACGCGGACCGTGCGCTGATGGATGTGCTTGCCAGTGCGCATGCCGCGATGCGGGAGAGCATCAGGCGTCTGGATACGATCGCCGACGAAATCGAGCGCGCCGTTCCGCGGCAGCGGGGCCGGGCCGTCGACACGCCGATGGGAGCCCGGGAGTTCCAGAGGTTCCTGGTTGCCAAGCAGCGGGAGATCGCGGCGGTGGTCGCGGACGCGCGCGAGCTTGACCGCGCGAAAACGGCTGTGCTGGAAGGCTTGCGGGCAGAGTACGGTTAGCGCGCGGATATTCATCCACAGCCGTTGCGCGGTGAATTGTCGGCAGCTGCCGGCCTCAGTACTGTCACCCGGCATGGAGGGGTCGCGACACCGCCCGCGTTGGGGCGCAGCGCCGTTGGGCTAGCCGATGTCGACGTATGACGAGCTACTGGTCACGGTCAAAGTCGTGCGCGACCGCACCGGCGATCCGAACGCATGGCAGGCCGGGCTGACGCCGGCAGAGCTGGCCGCCGTGGTCACCCCGACGACACGGGCACAACACCTCGAGACGCTTCTCGCCAAGATCCGCCGACAGCATCCGGACCTGTTCAACCCCGGCACGGCGCCGCTGGGCCCGCCGCCGCACCGTTCCGAGGGCGCCGCGGCCGAGGCCATAGCGGGTGCGGAGGCGGCTCTGGCACACCAGAATTCGGCAAGCTCTCAGCTGGATCTGCAAGTCATTTCGGCGATCATGAACGCTCATCTCAAGACCGTCGAAGGCGCGGATGCGCTGAGCGCCTTGCAGCGCGAAATCGAGGCGGCAGTGCAAACTAGATCGGACTTGGACACCCCGGCGGGCGCCCGCGACTTCCAGCGGTTCCTGATCGGCAAGCTCAGAGACATTCGATCGGTGGTCATGACCGCCAGCCTCGACGATACGTCGAAGTCAGCGCTGATGGCCGCGTGGACCTCGTTGTACGACGCCTCGAAGGGCCCGTCGGGTGTCGCTGCCGAAACCCGGCCGGCGGCGGTTGCCACGCCCGCGCCGGCGCCGGATCCCGCGGCCGATCCGCTGCTGGATTCATTGCTGGCCGAGGACCCTGGCCCGCTGGCCGGGGATTCGGAGCCAAGTCCGGCCGAGACTGCGCCGGCGCCCGCGCTGCCGTCGGCGTTGCCCGGGATCCCCAACTTTGGCATGGGCTCGGCGCCGGCGCCGGGTTCGATGGGCGGTTGGGGTACGCCGAGCGGCCTGGCGATTCCCGGGCGGCAGGAGGGCAGCGACACCGATCCGGCACTGGACGACGAAGGCCTAGACGCGGACCCGTTCGACCCCGAATCCGACGACCGCGACGAACACCAGGCGGAAGACCACGGTGCGGACGCGTCAGCGGCCGAAGCGCCGCCGGCGGGCCCGACGACGGTGACCCTGCCCGATGGTGAAACGGTCACGGCGGCCAGCCCGCAACTGGCGGCGGCGATCCAGGCCGCGGTTGGTGGCGCGTCGATCCCGGAGGCATTCCAGCAGCAGGGGATCACCATTCCCGCCCCGGGAACCGCGGTCGCCAGCCCGATCGATCCGATGCAGGTCGTGCCCGGAGACATCGGCATCTTCACCGATCGCCATGCGCTGGCCCTCGGCCACACCAAGGCACTGCTGGATGGCCAGATTCAGCACATCGCCACCGTAAGCGGCCCGAGCTTTCTAGGCTGGGAGCATCCGCCGGCCGCGACTACCGCGACCGCGCCGGCCAGGACCGAGGCACCGACCCCGACCCGGCCGGCGGCCACGCCGAGCACTGGACAATAGTGAACTCGCCGGCCCGGCCGGCGGCGCAGGAACAGGAGAAAACGGATGGCAGATCGAATCCATGTGGAGCCCGCGCAGTTACGTGAAGCGGCCGCGCACCACCAGGAGACCTCCGACTACCTGCGCACCATCCCGTCGTCGCACGCCGCCATCCAGGAAAGCCTGGACTCCTTGGGGCCCATCTTCGGTGAGCTTCGCGACGCCGGACGCGAGTTGCTCGAACTCAGGCGCCGGTGCTACCAGCAACAGGCCGACGACCACGCCGACATGGCACACAACCTGACCGTGTCCGCCACGACATGGGATCGACATGAACAAGAAGCGGCCGGCGAACTCGGCCGCATTGTCGACGGCGGTCGATGACCGACGCCAATCCCGCGTTCGACACCGTTCACCCGAGTGGGCACATCCTGGTCCGCTCGTGCCGCGGCGGGTACATGCACAGCGTCGCGCTGAGCGAAGAGGCGATGGATACCGACGCCGCGACGCTGGCCCAGGGCATCCTGTTGACCGCCGATGTGTCGTGGCTCAAAGCGTTGCTGGAAGTTCGCCAGGAGATCGTGGCGGCCGGACACACCCCGTCGGCGGAGGTCCCGACCCCCGACGACCTCGACGCGGCGATCGAGAAACTACTGGCGCACAAACTGCGCCGCCGCGACAGCGCGGACTAGCCGACTGCTGCTAGATCAGCCAGGTTTTGGCGGCGTCGGGATCCGGCGCGATATCGGTCGGTGGCTCGATGGGGTTGGCGCCGAACAACTCTCGTGCGCGGCCGAGGAGGGCGCGCACCTCGTCGAGTTGCTGCTGCAGCGCAGAATCAGCCATGGCTTTACGCTACCGAGGCCCTCGCACCCGCACAATTCACCATTGCTAAAGAGCGTGCGGAATAGGTCGGTAGTCTGACCCGGTGGCGATCTTCGGTCGGATGACGGCGCGCCAGCGCCTCCGGAGAGCTACCCGGGAATCATTGTCGATGCCGGCCTTCAGCTCTCCTGTCGATTGCACCCCGTGGGTGATCGGTGGGCTTTGGCCTGCCGAATTGTCGACGGCGACAGACGAAACCGCCACGCTCGCAGAGTATCTCGAGAAAGACCTGCAGCGAATCGCCGGTAGTGCCAACAAGCAGTTGGGGATGGTCAAGCGCGCGGGACTCACCGATGTGGGCCGGCGTGCGGCGGAAGCCCGTGTCATCGAGGAAGCCCGGGCCCGCGCCGTGCGGCGAGTCGAATCGACGATTCGCCAGCTGGAGATGATGAAGGCGCAGACCCGCGCGCGACGCCAAACCGCGCAGGTCGCGCGACGCTTCAGCACGGCCGACCTGGAAAAGACGCAAATCATTCCCGCGGTCCGGGCGGCGGAAGCCGATGTCGCGCCCACGATCGACGAAACCCAGGTCATGCCGGTGGTCGCGGCGGCGTCCGACGTCGGTGATCGGACGCTCGATCAAACCCAGGTCATGCCGGCTGTCACCGCAGCTGAGCCCGCGGTTCCCGTTGCCGCGCCGGTAGCTGAGGTTTCCGCCGATGACGAGGAAGAACGCGAAGCCTCCGGGGGCCGGCATCGCGCTCCGTCCGAGGACTCCACCGTCGACGTCGCGATGTCGGTGCAACGAGAATTCCCGGAAGCCGCGGTCGAGCCCGAAGCCGAGACCGCACGGTTGCAGAAGCCGATCCCGTCGGGAGAGCCCGCCAATAGCGGTGCGGAGCCGGAGCCTGAGCTGGAAGCCGAGCCGGCGGTGGTCAGCGAACCCGAGCCCGAGGTCGTGGAAGCCCCGCCGGCCCCGGTCAATGCGGAATCCGATTCCGAACGACTGCAGCGGCTGTTGGCTTTCGTGGTCCGCCAAGAACCCGGACTGAACTGGGCGGTCGGTGATCTTGCGGACGGCACCACGCTGCTGGTCACCGACCTTGCCCACGGCTGGATTCCGCCGGGGATCACGCTGCCGGCCGGTGTGCGCTTGTTGACGCCCGGACGTCGGACCGGGAAAGCCGCTGCACTGCTCGGCGAGGCGGCTCGGACCGCGACCTACACCCCCGGCGATCGAGTGGGCAGGGCGACGGATTTCGCGCCGACGGAATCGTCGGCGCAGCCTCGCGAGCTGCCTGCCGTCGAGGATTTCGGATGGGAGCTGGGTCGAGTCACGCACTGGCGCGATGGACTTCCGCGGTTGGTGCACACCCTGGCCAAAGCCGCCACCGCGGGAACCGGCGTCGTGGAAGAGGAGGCCGAACTGCTGCGCGTGCATCTCGACACCGCCCGCTATCAGCTGCTGAGCCAATATCCGGATGTCGTGCCCGCGTTATTGCTCAACTGCCTGTTGCTGGCCGCCACCGAAAGCAGTGTCGCCGGCGATGCGACGTCGGCGAACTACCATCTGGCCTGGTTCCAGAAACTGGCTGAACCGCCGGCCAGCCAGTGGACCGCCGAGATCTGACGGCACCGCAAGGATTCCTCGCGGCAGAACAGGTAGTGCACTACGCATGCGCACAATACCGATGACTTCATAGATTTTGATCGACGGCCGGAACCACCGGACGCAAACCTCACTCAGGTGATCGAAATGCCAGTTATCCCGAAAGCAGCGGTGCTACATCGTGATACCGCCGCACCCCCGCAACCCAGTGACGTCACCACCGTGGCCCCGCAGCCCGTGCTCATCACCGAACGCCAGGTGAAGTTCGCGACGGTCACTGCCCTTTCAGCGCCGCGGCCCGTTTCGGCCCCGCATCGCTGGCTGTCCGCGCTCCGGCTACGGCTGGTGCAGCGCGCCGGTGCCGAGCGTCAGCCGCGCCGCCATTACCCGCCACGACGGTTGAGCTACTTCGAGAATGCGGCGACGGCCCGAGAGATGGACCGACTGTGAACGAGCTACTGATGGTCGCAGAAGGCGTGGTGCTGATCGTGGTCAGCATCGCAATCCATCACCTTTCCGCATGGTTGGAGCGCTGGGATTACGAGCGCCATTGCGAAGACTGAGGTAACTCCTCAACGCTTTGTCGGCGCTCCGCACAACTTCTCGGCTATCCAAAAGCCGTGCTAGCCAACAACTCACCGTCGAGCGTGGAGGCGAGAATGTACAGTTTCCTGTTGGCGCGAGCGGTAGTCATCGCGCTCGGATTGATCGCCACGGGTGTGGTGATCGGCTCGATCGAGGTGCGCGGCGCGTTTAGACCGAAATGGACGCACTACACCTTCGGAGACCCCGGATCCGCCATTGGCGACGTCAGGTCGGCATTTCCGACGGCGTTGCAGTGCAACCTTTGGTGGATCGCCGCCTATGGAACGGTGTTGGCTGGCTGCGCGCTGTTCTACCGCGCTCGCGCGGGCTCCAAACTAGGCGGCCAAGCGGCCAACTTCATCGGTGCCGCTGCCCTGATCGCGGTGGCCGCCAACCTGATCGAATGCCGTCTGGTCTCAATCATGTTGACCCACAGCGGAACCGCTTGGCGCACCGCGGCCGCCGCCGCGGCCACCATCAAATTCTGCGCGATCGCGGTGGCGGCCTTCGGGGTAGTTGCGTTCTTTGCGATCCTGCTGCGCGACGCGTTGGGCACCTGCCGCCGGGCATGGACGTGGCGGCGCACTCAGCAGGCGTCGATCCGCGAGATATTGCGATCGCTCAGAATATTCCGATGGATGGGCTTGGGTTCAACCGATGGGCCCGAACCAAAGCCATGGTGGGATAAAGTGCTGGCGTCCAAGGCTTTACCGGAACCGACAGAAGACCAGGAGGCCGTCAAAGAGGCGATTGGAGACTCCGGTCAGGCGTTCGACGACGTGCTCAAGAACCAGCAGAGCTGGCGGCGGGCCTACAACGTCCCCGGCGTCACGACGGCGTTGAAACACCGAACGGAACCGCTTCGCGCGCTTTGCCTTTCCGGCGGGGGCGTGCGGTCGGCGTGCGTGGCGATGGGCGCCATGCAGGTGTTCTCCAAACCATCCAGCGCGACCGGCCCCGCGGCGAACTCCGGCACCGGTAGCGCCCAAGCGCCAACATTGTTGGACGGCCTGGACTACGTGATCTCGGTGTCGGGCGGCGGATACGCCGCCGGGGCGCGGCTGCTGGCGGTCCAAGGCCAACTAGTCGACCCCAAACAGAAGCGCGAAAAGCCTGGCCGACTCCGGCCAAAGCGGAACATCGCCAACATCTCGCAGCGGTTCGAGGACGGGTCGGCGGAGTTCGACCACATTCGTCGAGGATCGAGTTATCTCGCCGATTCACCGCTGGGGTTGGTCCGGGCCCTCGCCGAAGTGCTCAAGAATCTAGTGGCCTCGCTGGCGATAATTTTCAGCGTCCCGGTTATCGCGGGGTCAGCGGCAGGTTTTCTGCTGGCCGACGTCCCGATCGCCGCCTTCCCACCGGTGTCCGGCAAGTCCACGGCCGCCGGCCCGAACACCCCCTCGTCGGCGTCACTGGTCACCCACCCCGCCGCATATTGGGCGCTCGGATTATTTGCGGTCTTCGCCGTCGTCTGTACCGTCTTCGTGCTGATCACCGAGTGGCGATCGAACAGTCGGTGCAGCGAGCGCCGGATGGCGCATGCGCTGGGCATGGCTCGCGCGAGCGCCGTATTCGCGCTGGTGATCTTCACGCTGACCATCGCATTGCCCGCATTGATGCTGCTCTGCTCGGCACCTAGCAGCCACACACCCTCCAGCGCGGGCGGCGCATTCGCCGCGCTGTCCGGTGTCGTCGGGGTCAACTACGTTGCCGCGCTGGTCGCGATCATCTGGCGCGACCGGCACAAGCTGACCAAGAGCGCCGGCGCGCAGTCGACGCCGCGCCTGCTGAAACGTCTGTTGCCGCCGGAGGTCATCTCGCTGTTGCTGACCCTGGCCACCTTGGCCCTGCTCTCGGTGGTGTGGCTGGCACTGTTGGGCAGCTTCGCCGCCGGCGCCTTCCAGTACTGCACGCAAACCGGCTGGGGCGAGCACTTCCTCAACGTGCCACCGGCGGTGTGGTGGTTGGGCGGGCTTGCGCTCGCCTCGTTGTTCCTGGGGTTTGCCGACGTTACGTCGCTGAGCCTGCATCCCTTCTATCGCCGTTGCCTGGCCCGCACCTTCGCCGTGCGGCGCGGAACAGACGGGGCCGTGCGGTACGACGACGCCGAACCCACCTGGCTGCACCTCTACGGCCGGACGACCAACGGCCCGAAGTTCGTCTTCGCCTGCTCGGCCGCCATCTCGGGCCCGGACAAGCCCGCGCCCGGCCTCAACGCGGTCTCGTTCGTCATGAGTGCGGATTACGTCGGCGGACCGGAGCTCGGCTGGTTCCATACCGACAAGTTGTTCCAAGCCTCATCGCCGCGGATCCGCCGGGACCTCACGGTGGAGGCCGCGGTCGCCGTGAGCGGCGCGGCGTTCGCCTCGGCAATGGGACGCCAGAACAAGGGTGTCGAGAAGTTGCTCGCCGTTTCCGGCGCCCGCCTGGGGACCTGGTTGCCCAACCCGAACTTCGTTCGCCAACTCAAGAACTCCACCGGCTCGAACGGTTCGGCACCCGATCCGCTTCCTCGGGTATGGCCGAAGTCGCTGCCGAGCATCCGGGGCGGGGGCTACCTGTATCGAGAAATCCTCGGTATCAACGACCGCGACGCGCGGCTGGTGCAAGTCACCGACGGTGGCCACTACGACAATTCGGGCCTCGTCGAGGCGCTACGGCGCCGCTGCAGACTGATCATCGTGATCGACGGAGGAGGCGATCCACCGCCGCTGCCCGTCGGCCTCACGGACGCGCTTCGGTTGGCGAGATATGAACTGGGCGTGGTGGTTACGTTGAACCGCACAGGTCCATACTCCATCGAGGGCATCACGCCGGGATCTGGAAAACAGTTCGCCCGCGACAACGCGCTAGCCGGCCTGAACAGCCGCATCACCCGCGGAGCGGTAGTCCGGGGTGTGATCAAATATCCGGCGGCGGCGGGCCTCGACGAGAGCACCGGGACCCTGATTTTCGCGAAGGCGGTGCTGAGCGAACGGTGTCCGTTCTGGCTGCTGTCGTATGCGGCGTCGACCGCGATATTCCCGCACGATCCCACGTCCGACCAGTGGTTCAGTGAAGCGCAGTTCGCCGCCTATACCTCGCTGGGCCGTGTCATCGCCGAAGAGGCGGTCGGGTGCCTGCGAGTTCTCCAGCCGCACGATAGCCACAACGGTCGAGGCTCCGCGGTAGGTGATGGGTTGCCTCCCGCTCCCCCGCGCCCGCCCGTGCCCGTCACCAGTCAAACTGTGAATTGACGCTGCTTGCAGGGCTCGATGATACTGACATGGTGGCGGGGCCGGGTGGTCGCAGCGAACAGAGCGACCTGAAAGACCGAGATCTCGTCGAAGCGGTTCTACGTGAATTGAGCGAGGCAGCCGACAAGTGGGAAGCCCTTGTCGCGCAAGCCGAGACGATCACGTACAGCGTGGACTTGGGGGATATTCGCGCCGTGACGAATTCCGACGGCAAGTTGGTCGAGCTGTCGCTGCATCCTGGGGTGATGACCGGCTACGCCCACGCAGAGCTGGCGGACAGGTTGAACGTCGCGATCGCAGCGCTTCGCGAAGAGGCAGAAGCCGAAAATCGGGCCAGGTACGGCGGCGAACTGCATTGATGTCGGTGTCTGGGCATCGATCGCCTGAAGGAGACTGACCGTGCCACTCAATCTGTCCAACCGGGACCAGAATTCGGGGCACCTGTTCTACAACCGGCGGCTACGCGCTGCGATCACCCGGTTCTCGGTCCGGATGAAGCACGACGACCGCAAACAGCAAGCGGCCGTGGCGCTGTCGATCGTGCTCGTTCTCATCGGCGTCGGGTGGATGGCGCTGCTTCATGTCATGAAGCCCTCCGGCCTGGTCGGCCAGGCGTCGATCGTCGGCGATCGCGACACCGGTGCGGTTTACGCGAAGATCAACGGCCGGCTCTATCCCGCGCTGAACTTGACCTCGGCACGGTTGGCGGTCGGCAGCGCCGGCGCTCCGACCTGGGTCAGAGCCAGCGAGATCGCCAAGTACCCAACCGGTCCGATCATCGGCATTCCCGGTGCGCCGGACAGCCTGCCGATCACGACGAGCGCCGAATCGGCCTGGGCGGTTTGCGACGCCGCCGCCGCCCGAGGCAGTGGAACCGCTCCGGTGGTGACCGCGATCGCCGGCCAGCTCTCCCCCATCGGGCGGGCGGAGCCGATGCGCGCGAAGCAGGCCATCCTGGCAACCCACAAGGGTGCGACGTACGTGATCTGGCACGGGCAGCGATCCCGCATCGATCCGGCCGACCGGTCGGTGACCTTCAACCTCGGCCTCGACCCCGGTGTGACCTACCCGATCGAAATCTCCAACGCTCTGTTCGACGCGATGCCCTCGACGGAACCCATTGTGCTGCCGGTCATTCCGGGCCGCGGCACACCGTCGCGATTGCTGCCCGGCTCCATCGTGGGCAGGGTGCTGCAAACCCGCGACGCGAGCGGCACCGTCAACGGTTTCTATGTGCTGCTGCCCGACGGCGTGCAGAAAATCACCAGCTTCGTGGCGGACCTGCTGCGAACCGCGGATTCGGAGGGCTCGACGACGCCGACCCTGGTCGCCCCCGACAAGCTGATTCAGATCCCGGTGGTCGATGTGCTCGACGTCGACTATTACCCCTCGGAGAAACTGGAATTCGTTGACACGTCGGCCAACCCGGCGACCTGCGTGGGCTGGGAGAAGCAATCCGGTGACCCGCAGGCCAGGATCACGATCCTCAGCGGCCGGGGGTTGCCGATTCCGATCGGCATGGATTCCCGGGTCGTTCGCCTGGTCCGCGACGACCGAGACCCCAATTCCGCTGAGGCACAACAAACGCTGCTGCTACCGGGTGCGGCGAACTTCGTGACGACGACCAGCGGCGTCGCGACGGCCGACAGCCGCGAAAGCCTGTATTGGATTTCACCGCAGGGGGTTCGGTACGGAATTCAATCCGATCACGCCACCTTGCAGGCGCTGGGCCTGGATGCACGGCTGGCGGTGCAAGCACCGTGGCCGATCGTGCGTACCTTCGCACCCGGGCCCGCGATCGGCCGCGACGCTGCGCTGGTGGCGCGCGACGCCGTCTCGGGTAGCGGTGCGGTGGCGCCGATTCCCGATCTCAACGATTTGGCAGGCGGGGGTTAAGTAAACGATGTCCAAGCGAGGTTTTGTCCGTGGCGCGCGCCAGGCCCCGCCGAACGTCCCGCCGGTGCGCATCGCGGTCGCCGCACCGTTGGCGCTGCCCGAGCGTGAACCGCGAAACATCCTGCTGATGATCGCGATCCCGGCGCTGCTCGTCGGAATCATCGGCACGCTGGTGGTGATGTACGCGTCGGGGATTCGTTCCCTGCAGTCGGGCTTCTTCCCGATGATCGGTCTGGTCGGGTTCGGCACGCTGATGTTCAGCGGGCGCTTGGGGCGCGGTCGCCGCATCAGTTGGGGCGAACAGGAAAAACAACGCCGTGCCTATTTGCGCCAGCTCGACGAGGACCGCGACGAAGTGCAACGCGCGGCACACGAGCAGCGACGCAGCCAGCTCTTCGTGCACGGCGACCCGCAGCAGCTGGACACCGTCATCGGTGGGCCGCGGATGTGGGAACGGCGCCCCGCCGACCCGGATTTCCTCGACGTCCGGCTGGGGATCGGGATCCAACAGGCCAGCGAATCGGCGGTGTCGCTGCAGTGGCCCGACGTCCCGATCGGCGAAGAGCTCGAGCCCGTAACCGGCGGTGCGCTAAGGGATTTCATCCTCGAGCAGAGCAAAATCCGCGGAATCGGCAAGGTGGTGAGCCTGCGGTCGAAACCCGGCTTCAGTTTCATCGGCGACGATCCGGGCGAACTGCACAGCCTCGCCCGTTCGATCCTGTGCTCGCTGGCCGTCTACCACAGCTCCAGCGATCTGAAAGTCATGGTCGTCACCCGCCATCCCGAGCTGTGGTCGTGGCTGGTGTGGCTCCCGCACAACCAGCACGACGAGATGTTCGACGCATGCGGGCTGCGCCGGTTGATCTTCACCTCCCCCACCGAGCTGGAAGAGGCGCTCGACGCCGAACTGCACCGCAAGGGCCGAGGACCGTGGGCGCCACCGGTCGGCATGAGCCCGACATCCATGCCGTCGCCGATAGAGTCCGGCACCGGTCTGGCGCTGGGACCGCACTGGGTGATCGTCGACGACAACGTCGGCACCCCGGAGCAGTGGGAGGGTGTGACCGGGCAGAAGGGCATGGCCGGCATCACCGTGTTGCGGCTGGCCACCCGGGCCGGGGTCGGTGTCGGATTCACCGATGACAGTGAACGTTTCACTCTTCGCGAGGGCAGGCTGGCGCACCGCGGCACGTTCTATGCCGTGGCGGACATGCTCGCCGAAAGCACCGCCAACCGGTATGCGCGGGCCATTGCCCGGTGGTCGCCGATGAGCGCCGGAGAGCTGTCGGAGACCGACAGCCAGGGCGGTGAACTGCTGCGCGCGCTCGGTATCAGCGATCCTCGGGAGCTGGACGTCGACCGGCTCTGGGGCGAAAGCCGTGGCCGCGGCGACCACAAATGGGCGATGATGCCGGTAGGCGTCAAGCAAGGCGGCGAACTGCAGCAGATTATTCTGCGCGCCAAAGACTTTGGTGGCTTCGGGTTTCACTCCGTGGTGATCGGGACGTCCGGTTCCGGCAAGTCGGAGTACTTTCTGTCACTGTGCACGGGTATCGCGTTGACGCACTCCCCCGAGACGTTCATCGTGATCTTCGTCGACATGAAATTCGAATCCGCGGCCCAGGACCTACAGGGGTTCCCCCACGTCGCGGGTTCACTGTCAAACCTGGGCAAGGACGACCGCCATCTGGCCGAGCGCATGCGCAAGGCCGTCAACGGCGAGATCGCCCGGCGGTACCGGCTTTTCAACCAGGCCGGGGCCCGCGACGCCAACGAGTACGAAGAGATGCGGCTGGCCGGTCGCGACCTGGAGCCGGTGCCGATTCTGCTGGTGATCATCGACGAATACCTCGAGTTGTTCATCCATCATCCGGAGTGGATTGATCTGGTCATCCACATCGGGCAAGAGGGCCGCGGCTGTAACGTCTTCTTCACGCTCGGGGGTCAGCGGCTGGATCTGTCGTCGCTCAGTAAGGTCAAGAGCAACATCGCTTTTCGGGTGGCTCTGCGCGCGGAAACCGCGGAGGACTCCCGCGACGTGATCGGTAGTGACGCGGCACTGCATCTGCCGTCGAAGGAGAACGGCTACGCGTTGCTCAAGGTGGGGCCACGCGACTTGGAGCAATTCCGCTGCTTCTATGTGTCGGCTCCGTTCGTGGTGCCCAAGCGCGCGGTCAACGTGAATAAGACGGTGGCCATGAGCTTTTCGCAGCCGCGAACGTTCACCTGGGCCTACCAACCGCTCAGCGAAGCCGACAGCGAAGCGCTGGCGGTCGCCGACGAGCCCGAAGAGCCCGATGAGTTTCTGTTCCATGCCGACGGGTTCCGGAAGAAAAAACTGGTCGACGTGATCCGCGAGTCGCTGATGTCGCACAGCGCGCGTCCGCCTCACCAAATATGGCTCCCGCCTTTGGAAGTCAGCGAGACGATGGACGTGCTGGTGGCCGGCTGGCGGCGCAAGCCGTGGTACGTCGACTACGGGGAGAATCCCGGTTTGGTGTTCCCGGTCGGCGTCGTCGACATCCCCGAAGACCACGCGCAGCGGGTGCACGCCATCGACGCCGAGATGGACAACATCATGGTGGTGGCGACCGCTCAGCGCGGCAAGTCGACGACGTTGATGTCATTGATCACCTCCGCGGCGTTGATGTACCGGCCCGAGCGGGTCACGTTCTTCTGCATCGGGGCTTCGCTGTATCCCGTCGAGGAGCTGCCCCACGTGGCGTCCGTCGTCAGCCAAACCGACAAGGAAGGTGTCTCGCGGACCGTCGCGTCGATCGAGGGTTTGATCCTGGCCCGCGAGGTGGCGTTCAAGCAGTACCAAATCGACATCTCCGAATTCCGGGAACGACGATTCGGGACCGAGCGGGAAGGCGGCACCGATCCCGCCGACAAGTTCGGCGACGTCTTCCTCGTCGTCGACAACTTCAGCGACCTCTACGACAAGGATTCCGCGATGGGAGACCGGTTGGTCTCGATCGCTCGCCAGGGCCTGTCCTACGGCGTCCACGTCGCGACCACTGCCACGGCGTGGCTGGTGGGGCAAAAGCAGGCACTGGTCAACGTGTCGAATGCGCGTATCCAGCTGCGGCTGAGCAACCCGGACGAAACCCAGATGGGCGAGGGCCTCGAACGCCGCAAGGCCGCCCGCAACACCCTGGACCGGCCCGGGTTCGGCGTCACCCGGGAGGGTCACGAGCTGCTGGTCGGGGTCCCGGAGATCATCTCGGCCACCGGCGAACGGGTGCCTACCCGCCAACTCGGCGCGGTCATCGCCGAGATGACGGGTGTCGGGCGGCTGGAGAAGTTGGCGCGGCTGCCCGAGCAGATTCAGCTCTCCCAGATCATCGCCGCGTTCGCGGACACCGATGTGGCGTCGGACCCGTTCAATGTGCCCTTCGCCATCGGCGAAAGCGCCTTGCAGCCAACGTATTTGCCGACCCGAACGGTGCCCAGCATGCTGGTGCTGGGACGGCAGCTGTGCGGAAAGACGACGACCCTGGCTGCCTTCGGACAGGCGGTGATGAGCCGGTTCGGTCCCGAGCAGGCGCAGATCACCATCATCGACCCCAAGACGTCGCTGATCGGCAAGATTCGGGGACCCCACGTGCGCGCATACGCCTACACCGCCGACGACATCGACACCGTGATCGAGGGGTTGGCGGCGATCATGCGCGACCGCCTTCCGCCCTCGGGGCTCAGCCAGGAGGAGTTGCTGAGCCGCAGCACCTGGGCGGGCCCGCACCATTTCCTGTTGATCGACGACGAGCAGGAACTGCGTCCACACGGTGCGATCGGCAAGGCGGCCGCGAGCGCTCCGCTGTGGGGGCTGATCGAGCGCAGTCGCGAGATCGGCCTGCACGTGATTGCGTCGCGCTTGCCCGGAAACTGGGCCGGGGTTTCCGTGACGAATCCATTCCTGCAGAAGATGACGAGTTCGCGCGCGCCGACCCTTTTCATGGACAATGACCCGGCGACGGTAAAAGTGTTCGCCCGGGTCAGCGCCCAGCAACTGCCGCCGGGGCGCGGCTTGCTCGTCACCACCGATGGTGCGATCGAAGGCGTGCTGGTAGGCACGCCGGAATAGGCCGATCCGCGGCGTCAGCCGAGGTTGCGGAAAAGGTGAATCGACAGCTGCCGGCGACCACCCTAGAATCGGGCCATTCCGCGATCTTTCCGCGGACACAACTTGCCTGGTGGGGAGCCAGCCAAAGGGGGTATACCCCCACGGATGAAACCGGGCATTTGGAAATACGGAGGGTCAAAATGAGCGGGCTGTTTGAAATGGTGCCGGGCGCCGTTGATTTGTCGGCGGCGACGGAGGGGGCGATCAGCGAGGAGATGGCGGCCACCACCGCCGCCGGGTCGGCAGCGCTGACCGGCGTGCTGCCGATGGCTCCGGACGCCGACTCCGCGGAATTCGCCGCCGCGCTGAACGCAACCGGTGCCGCCTACTTGGCGACCGCGGCCGAGCACGCAGGGCAGCGCGCCGCCTTCTCGGGTGCCCAGGGTCTTGCGTCCGCCACCGGTGTCGTCACCGACGGACTGAACGCGGCCGCGAGCGCGCTCTAACCGACAATGGCCGATCCCAGGTGGACAGGTCCTCCCGAGATCGTCGCCCAGATCTTCGAGGCCGGCAATCCGGCGTCGGTGCTTGCCAACAACGCCGTGTGGGTCGCCGAGACCACGAATCACGAAGTGGCGGCGGGCCTTTCGAGCGTCAACGCCCTGGCCACGGCGGCGCATTGGCAGGGCGTGGGCGCGATTGCCTCGATGATCACCAGTACCGGCCTGAATGCCGGACTGCAGACCCTGGTGGGCTGGACCGCGGAAAAGATCGGCGTCACGACGGCCGCCGTCGAGGCCTTCACGATCGCCAGATCGTCGGTCGTCCCGTCCTTGATGTCGTTGACCAATCGGCTCGAGTGGGACGTGTTGTTCCACACCAATTTCTTCGGGCAGAACACGATGGCCATGGGCGAGCGGGACGGCGAGTATTACGGCCATCACTGGCCGACCAACTCCACCATCGGTTGGGCCTACGCCACGACGCTGGCCACGCTCACCGCGGCGTTGGCTGTTCCCCCACCCGTCGCACCGATGGGCGCCTCGCCGGCCGGGCCCGCGGCGGCCGCCTCGGCCGTGGGGCAGGCGGCGGCGCAAGCCGGCATGAACGGTGCGACGCAGGTGGGTAGCCAAGCCACGCAGGGTGCGGGCCAGGCTGCGGCCGCACCCGCCGAGGGCGGCAGCCAGCTCAGTTCGCTGATGCAGCAGCCGCTAGAGATGATCTCCGGCCTGACCGAGCCACTCCAGCAGGCCGTCAAGGCCCCGATGGACGCTTTCCAGGGGATGGCCAGCATGCCGCAGGGTCTGCTTCAGTCGATGACGGGAGCGTTCTCGTCGGCCGGTGCGGGCAACGCCGGAGCAGCGGGTGCGGCCGCCGAGCCCGCAATGCTGGCCGGGGCTACCGGTCCGCTGGGCGGCGCGGCTGGAGGCGGCGTGGGCGGAGCCGGTGGCTTCCCGGGTGCCGGCCTGACCAGCTACACCCGTCCCACCAGCAGCTTCGAGCCGGAGACCGGCGGCAGGCCGACCAGCCTGCGGGCCGGGGTGCTGAATGCTTCCGAGCTGCGCGGCCCCGCCTCGCCGACCACCACCGCCATGGGCGGTTCGCCGATGCCGATGTCGCCGGCCGGCATGCTGGCGCAGGGCAAGGAAGGCCAAGCCGACAAGGACGTCACCCGCGCGCGTGTCGTCGTGGGCGGCCGGCCGGACGACGAGACCTAGCGGCGGCTTCCCAGCTCCTATCGACCGGGTCCCGGCGGGCCGGCGAAGGCCTGCGCGATTTCGAGCCAGCGCCGGGCGTCGGGACCCTGCGCGGTGATGTCGAGGGCGCTGAGCGGACGGCGCTGAGTCACCAAGAAGCAGAAGTCCTCGGCGGCGCCGGTAACCCGTTGGGCCGCATCGGCCGGGCCCCAGGACCAGGTGTCGCCGCCGGGTCCGCGCAGCTGCACCAGAAACGGCTCGGACGGCGGGGTCAATTCGTTGACCACGAACGCGTAATCGCGCGTGCGCACCCCCAGATGCGCGATCGAGCGCAGCCGATCGGTGGGCGCCCGCTTGACGCCAACAGCGTCGGCGACGTCCAGCCCGTGCGCCCAGGTCTCCATCAGCCGCGCGGTGGCCATCGACGCCGGGCTCATCGGCGGCCCGAACCACGGCAGCTTGCGGCTCTCGTCCACGGTGAGCAGTGCGTCGTGCAGCCGCTGCCGGGTGGTCCGCCAATCGCTGAGCAGTTCGGCCGGCGGTCTGACCGCCAGCTCCTCGGCACCGGCGTCGACGAAGCCGACGGGGTCCTGCATGGCGCTGGCCAGCACCTCGGCGAACCCCGCCTCGTCGGTGACCGACAGCAGTGCGACCCGATCCGTCCACAACAGATGCGCGATCTGGTGTGCGACGCTCCAGCCCGGCGACGGCGTCGGGTCGGACCAGCGCGCCGCGGCCAGGGGCGCCACCAGCGCGTCGAGTTCGTCGCTTTCGGCACGCAGGTCGGCCACCATCGGCCCGGGATCCGCCATCTTGACCTCCTTACCGACTGACCACCGGCTGACCGCGTCGGCCGAGGACACCGTGCACGACGAGCCCGGCCAGATAGAGCGCCGACCCGAAAAGCACGAACGTCGGCGCACGCCCGTCGGTCGGGATCAGCAGCGCGGCCACGGTGATGGAGACGATGAACGACACCCAGAACAACGCGTCCTGCACCGCGAACACGTGGCCGCGCAACGCGTCGTCGACGTCCATCTGCATGGCCGAGTCCGCGCACAGCTTGACCACCTGGCCGGTGATACCGAGGAAGAAGCTGCACGCCACCATGACCGGCAGCATCAGTCCGGCCCCCGCGACCTCGATCAACGCGGCCGCAACCAAGGCCCCGTTCACCGCCGTGTAGCGGCCCCAACGGCGCACCGTCGGGGGCGTCAGCAGGGTGGCCAGGAAGGATCCCAGGCCCGACGCGGCGAAGAACACCAGCGCAATCCCCAGGCCACCGACCGCCGGGTTCTTCGCGTGGTGCGCCAGCAGCAGGATCACCAGCGAATTGATGCCCACCACCATCCGGTGCGACGCCAATCCGGACAGGGCGGCAGCGACCGTCGGCGTGGACACCACCGTGCGGGCACCGTGCAACCACCCGGTGATCACCGCGTAGATCGCCGATCCGTGGATCGCGCGCTGGGTGTCGTCCGGCCCGAGCACCCGGGGGCCGAACCGCAGCGACAGCAGCAACGCGACGGACACCGGAATCAGCGTCATGAAGATGATGATCGACGCGCCCCGATCGCTACCGCCCACGAAAAAGCGTGGTATCAGCATGAAGTTGGCGCCGAAGAACGCCGCGATCGCGCCCGAGGCGGTGGCGAGCGAATTCATCGCCACCACCTGTTCGCGCGGCACCACGTGCGGCAGGGACGCCGACAGCCCGGAGGCCACGAACCTCGAAAAGCCGTTGAAGAGCAACGCCCCCAGCAGCAGCGACATTTCGCCGGCGCGCACCGCGAGAATCGTGCCGATCACCACGATCAGGACCAGGCGGAACGAGTTGGCGCCGACCAGCACCCACCGGCGGTCCCACCGGTCCATCAGCGCCCCGGCGAACGGTCCCAGCAGCGAATAGGGCAGGAACAGCACGGCGAACGCGAACGCGATCGACAGGGGGTCGGCCGCCCGGTCCGGATTGAACAGCAGCGCGCCGGCCACCGTCGCCTGGAAGAGCCCGTCCCCGAACTGACTCGCCATGCGCAGCGCAACCACCCGCCGGAAATCCGGCATGGCGCGCACCGACTGCCACAGTTCGATGGGTGCGCGCGAGGGCATCCGGGTTTGGAACACAGAACCGACTTCCATGATTTGGCTGGACAGAGATCGTCTCACTCGACGCCGCTGTAATAACAGTACAAATACTTACGGGCGGCGTTTTGTTTGTGCCGAGCGATGCTACGGGAGTGCGATGATGGACTGATGCCGCAGCCAGAAGATCCCGAAGACTACGTCGCACCCGCTGCTCAGCGGGTGCGTGCGGGTACTTTGCTGCTGGCCAATACCGACCTTCTCGAACCGACGTTTCGGCGCAGCGTCATCTACATCGTCGAGCACAACGACGGCGGCACGCTGGGCGTGGTGCTCAACCGGTCCAGCGAGACCGCGGTCTACAACGTGTTGCCGCAGTGGGCCAAACTCGCCGCCAAGCCCAAGACGATGTTCATCGGCGGGCCGGTGAAGCGCGACGCCGCGCTGTGCCTGGCCGCACTGCGGATCGGCGCCGACCCGGACGGGGTACCCGGTTTGCGGCATGTCGCGGGGCGGATCGTGATGGTCGACCTCGACGCCGAGCCCGACCTGATCGCGCCGATGATCGAGGGCGTCCGGATCTACGCGGGGTACTCGGGCTGGACCATCGGTCAGCTCGAAGGCGAGATCGAACGTGACGATTGGATTGTGTTGTCCGCGTTGCCATCTGACGTTCTCATCGGGGCGAAGGAAGACCTGTGGGGGCAGGTTCTGCGTCGTCAGCCGCTGCCGTTGTCGTTGCTGGCGACCCACCCGATCGACGTCAGCCGAAACTAGGTCTCCTCCCCTACCTCCGACCGCACCGGCGGCAACGACGTTTCGTCGGCTTCACGCGCCAGCCTGCTGGCGATCACCGCGCACACCACCAGCTGGATCTGGTGAAAGATCATCAGCGGCAACATGGTCAGGCCCACGATGTTGTCGGGGAAGAACACCAGCGCCATCGGCAGCCCGGACGCCAGACTCTTCTTCGACCCGCAGAACAGCAGCACGATCGCATCCGCGCGGTCGAGCCGCGCCAGTCGGCCGACCACGGTCGTGGCGACCAGCACGATGGCCAGCAGTACCACGGCGACCAGGGACACCAGGATCAGTCGCCACAAGTCGACGCTGACCCAGATGCCCTGCACCACGCCCATCGAGAAGGCCGTGTACACGACCAGCAGGATGGACCCCCGGTCGACGATCTTGAGCACCGCGGCGTAACGGCTGACGAACCCCGCGATCCATGGCCGCGCCAGCTGACCGGCTCCGAAGGGCAGCAAGAGCTGCACCACGATGTCGCGGATCGAATGGCCATCCACGTGGACGACGCCGCTGGTATTCATCAGCAGCACCACCAGCAAGGGGGTCAGCACAATGCCGAGAATGTTCGACAACGAGGCACTGACGATGGCGGCCGAAACATGGCCCCGCGCAATCGAAGTGAAGGCGATCGACGATTGCACCGTCGACGGGACCAGGCAGAGGAACAGCACGCCGTTGTAAAGATCGGTCGTCAGCACCGAGGGCACCAACACCTGAGCGGCCAGCCCCAGCAGCGGGAAAAACACGAAGGTCATGGACAGTACGAGCAAGTGCAATTTCCATTGCCGGACGCCGTGCCAGGCCTGCTGCGGTGACAGGCGCGCGCCGTACAGGAAGAACAGCAGCGCGATCGCGGACTCCGCGGCGACCGAGGCCGCGTGCGCGGCGTCGCCGTGGGCTGGGAAGAGGGAGGCAATCGCCACGGTCGAGGCCAGGGCCAGCAGAAACGGATCAAAGATCGTCGACAAGCGCCTCAGCATGGTGGCCTATCGCACGACTTCGTGTCGGTTTAGTTTTCGTCAGTGGCAGGACTGTGTGCAGGCGCTGCACTCGCCGGCGCAACTGGGTGCCGCCGCTTGTTGGCGTAGTGCGAAGCGTGCGCTCTGCCACGAGCCCGCGGCCAGCGTGCCGAGGGCGCCGGCCACGCAGACGATCAGCACCACGAATGCGGTGTGCGCGGATGCGGCCAGTGCCACCACGCCGCCGGCGGTCAGCATCACCGCGGCCGCCAGCTGGGTCGGCGCCATAGCGCGTAGCGCCAGTTGAGTGCCGTCGACGGCGTGGTTGTGCGACAGCGACCAAGTCCCGAACCCGGCGGAAGCCACCGCCGCACACATGCACAAGACCCCAGCGATCAGCATTGCCCCACAATACGAGGCCGGTGGCGGATCCGCGCGTCGGGCTCCACACCCCTTATGACCCCTTATGTCAATGCGGAATTAGCGCGCGCCGAGGTTGCTGAAGTTCGGCAGCGGCGGAAGCCCCGGCACGAGGGCCAACAGGTTGGGCGCCGGCTGGGAGGGCAGTTGTCCAGGCACAGCCGGCTGCGCGGGAAGCCGGGTCGGCGCGCCGACCGGTGCCTGCGCCGGAACCGCGGCGGGAGCCGGTGCGGGTGCGGTTGCCTGGGCCGGAAGCCCGACGGGTGCGGCGGTCGGGGCGGGCGCGGCGGGAGCCGGGGCGGCGGACCCGGGGGCGGTCACCCGGAATCCGTTGATGATCGCGTCGGTGGCGGGTGCGTCGGCGACCGCCACCGCCCGGTCGGTGGTGACCGACAGCGACACCAGGTACGTGTCGTGGCCGGAGGTGGCGAGGATGTGACGGCGTGAGGTGTTCAGCGTCATGTCGCCCTCGCGGTAGGTGCCCTCGATCACCGACGACGGGAAACCGTCGAAGTCAGCCATCGAAGCGTTCGTGGACTGCCAGGCCAGCAGTTTCTGGCTGTCGACGTAGCCGTGCGAAATGGCTTCCCTGGGATCGAACGTACCGACCAGCTTGTAGACGACGACCTGCGCGTTTGATGTGTAGACGCTGCTTCCTTGCCGGTCGGCGATCACCGCGAACGCGTCCGGGACATTGGGGTCGGGCACCTGGGTCCAGCGAGGCGGCACCGGCAGCGTGATATCCAGCGCCTTGAATCCCTGCGGCTTCTGCGGCTCGAGCTTGACGCCCTTCGATGTGAAGTAGTCGCGCAGCGTCCCGGAGGCCGCGGGAGTCACCGAAGGCGGCTGCGCCGGCGCAACCGCGGCGGCGTTGGGCGTCGCGGCCGGAGCGGCGTTGGGCGCCGAGGCGAGGCTCGGCGGTGCGAACGGATTCGCCGACGGCGGGGTGGGGACAAACCGGCTGCTGGTCGTGCCCGGAGCCGCCGGCGGGTAGTACTGCTGCGCCGGCACCGGAACGATCGGACCGGGCGGGACGGGAGCCACCGGCTCAGCCGAAGCGGTAGCACCCGAAAATAGGGCGAACCCGATCACACCGGCGGCAAAACCGCCGGCGATTACGCGCCCGGGGGCGGCGATCTGAGTCATCTCTGTCGGTCCTTCCGAATGGCTGGCCCACCAGCATCCGTCGTATAGAGGCTGACTGTAACCAGAGGTCAAACGCGCTGGACAGGGCCGAAACAGAGCTGGGATGAACCCCTGATCTCTGCGCAACGCAACCTTTATCAACCTGTGGCCGACAGGCCCGCCGAGGCGTCCCTTATACGCTGTTCGGGTGACCCAATCGCCGACCGCCTCGTCTCGGAGCAACCCCACAGGTGCCCAGAGCGAGTCCGACGCGCCGCCTTTCCGTTACACCGCGGAGCTCGCCGGCCGTATTGAGGGCACCTGGCAGGACAACTGGGCGCGGCTCGGGACGTTCAATGTGTCCAACCCGGTGGGGTCGTTGGCCCCGGCGGATGGCGCACCGGTGCCCGACGACAAGCTGTTCGTCCAGGACATGTTCCCCTACCCGTCGGGCGACGGGCTGCACGTCGGACATCCCCTCGGCTACATCGCGACCGACGTCTACGCGCGCTACTTCCGCATGATTGGCCGTAACGTGCTGCACGCCTTGGGTTTTGACGCGTTCGGACTGCCCGCCGAGCAGTATGCGGTGCAAACCGGCACCCATCCGCGCGCTCGGACCGAGGCCAACATCGTCAACTTCCGCCGGCAGCTGGGCCGGCTGGGACTCGGGCACGACAGCCGGCGAACCTTCTCGACCACCGACGTCGAGTTCTACAAGTGGACGCAATGGATCTTCCTGCAGATCTACAACGCGTGGTTCGACACCGCCGCCGGCAAGGCCCGCCCCATCACCGAGTTGATCGCCGAGTTCGATTCCGGTGCCCGCCGTCTGGACGACGGCCGGGACTGGGCGACCTTGTCGGCGGGGGAGCGCGCCGACGTGATCGACGGCCACCGGCTGGTGTACCGCGCCGACTCGATGGTGAACTGGTGCCCCGGACTGGGCACCGTGCTGGCCAACGAAGAGGTCACCTCCGACGGACGCAGTGATCGCGGCAACTTCCCGGTGTTCCGGAAACGGTTGCGGCAGTGGATGATGCGCATCACCGCGTACTCCGACCGGCTGCTCGACGACCTGGACGTGCTGGACTGGCCGGACCAGGTCAAGACCATGCAGCGCAACTGGATCGGCCGTTCCACCGGCGCCGAGGCGTTGTTCTCGGCGACGACCTCCAGCGGCGAGATCGTCGACATCGACGTGTTCACCACGCGGCCCGACACTTTGTTCGGCGCAACGTATCTGGTGCTGGCGCCCGAACACGAGCTGGTGGACGACCTCGTTGCCGCCGCCTGGCCGGACGGGGTGGACGCCACGTGGACCTACGGCGCCGTCACACCCCGCGAAGCCGTCGCGGCGTACCGACGCGCGATCGGCGCGAAGTCGGACCTCGAGCGCCAGGAGAGCAAGGAGAAGACCGGCGTCTTCCTGGGCAGCTACGCGACCAACCCGGCCAACGGCAAACCGGTGCCGATCTTCATCGCCGACTACGTGCTGGTGGGCTACGGCACCGGCGCGATCATGGCGGTGCCGGGCCACGACCAGCGTGACTGGGACTTCGCCACCGCGTTCCACCTCCCGATCGTGGAAGTCATCGCCGGCGGCGATATTTCGGAGTCCGCATACGCCGGCGACGGCGTGCTGGTGAACTCCGGTTATCTCGACGGAATGGACGTCGCGGCCGCCAAGGCGGCCATCACCGCCCGCCTGGAGGCCGAGGGCCGTGGCCGGGCGCGGATCGAATTCAAGTTGCGCGATTGGCTTTTCGCGCGCCAGCGGTACTGGGGCGAACCGTTTCCCATCGTCTACGACAGCGACGGCCGCCCGCACGCACTGAGCGAGGCCGCGTTACCGGTGGAGCTTCCGGACATCCCCGACTATTCGCCGGTGCTGTTCGATCCGGACGACGCCGACAGCGAGCCGTCGCCGCCACTGGGCAAGGCCACCGACTGGGTGCACGTCGAGCTGGATTTGGGCGACGGGCTGAAGCCCTACAGCCGCGACACCAATGTGATGCCGCAGTGGGCCGGCAGCTCATGGTACGAGTTGCGCTACGCCGATCCGCATAACTCGGAACGGTTCTGCGCCAGGGAAAACGAGGCATATTGGATGGGTCCGCGGCCGGCCGAGCACGGTCCGCGGGACCCCGGTGGCGTCGACTTGTACGTCGGGGGAGCCGAGCACGCGGTGCTGCACCTGCTGTATGCCAGGTTCTGGCACAAGGTTCTCTACGACCTGGGCCACGTCAGTTCGCGGGAGCCTTACCGCCGCCTGGTCAACCAGGGCTACATCCAGGCGTTCGCCTACACTGACGCCCGCGGTTCCTACGTCGCGGCCGACGAGGTGGTCGAACGCGGCAACAGATTCTTCTATCCCGGACCCGACGGCGAGGTCGAAGTCTTTCAGGAATTCGGCAAAATCGGTAAGAGCCTGAAGAATTCGATCTCACCCGACACCATCTGCGACGAATACGGCGCGGACACCCTGCGGGTGTACGAGATGTCGATGGGCCCGCTGGAGGCGTCCCGGCCATGGGCGACCAAGGACGTCGTCGGCGCACACCGTTTCTTGCAGCGGGTCTGGCGGCTGGTGGTCGACGAGAACACCGGCGAATCGCGGGTGGCCGACGTGGGCGAGCAGCTGGACACCGAAACGCTGCGCGCCCTGCACCGCACTATCGAGGGAGTCTCGGAAGACTATGCGGCCCTGCGGAATAACACCGCGGCTGCCAAGCTGATCGAGTACACCAACCACCTCACCAAAGAGCACCGCGATGCGGTGCCCCGCGCGGCGGTCGAACCGCTGGTGCTGATGCTGGCACCGCTGGCCCCGCACCTGGCCGAGGAGTTGTGGTCGCGGTTGGGGCACACCACGTCGTTGGCGCACGGCCCGTTCCCGGTGGCCGACCCGGCCTATCTTGTCGACGACACCGTCGAGTACCCGGTGCAGGTCAACGGTAAGGTGCGCGGACGTGTGGTGGTAGCCGCCAATGCCGATGACGACACCCTCAAAGCAGCGGCGCTGGCGGATGAAAAGGTCAAGGCCTTCCTGGCCGGAGCGACCCCCCGCAAGGTGATCGTGGTTGCCGGCCGGCTGGTGAATCTGGTGGTCTGACGCCGGCTACCGCCGGCCCGGCCGCAGTACCACCTCGTGGACGTGGCCGTCGCGCGGTGTGGCCACCGCTTGGGCGACCGCAGCGGCGACGGTTTCGGGTCGCAGGAAGTCGGCGGCGTCGTAGTCGCCACCCTCGAACGCGACGAGTTCGCGCTGCATCTCGGTGTCGGTGCGGCCCGGAAATATCGTGGTGACTCGCAGGCTCGGTTCATCGGTGCGCAGGGAGTCGGCGAACGCGCGCAAGGCGAACTTGCTGGCCGAGTAGGACGCCATGCCCGGCGAAACCGCGCGCCCCGCACCGGAGTTGATGAACACCACCTGACCGCGGGCGCTGCGCAGGGCGGGCAACAGTTCCAGCGTAAGAGCCACCGCGCCAAAGACATTCACGCTGAAGGTGGCCCGCCATTCGTCGACGTGCGACTCGGCGACCCGGCCCGGAAAGGACACTCCCGCGTTGTGCACCAGCACGTCGAGCTCGTCGACGATCTCGCAGGCGGCCTCGATCTCGTCGACGTCGGTCAGGTCCAGTGGGAAGGTGGTGGCGCCGAGGCGCTCCGCGACGGCGTCGAGCCGGGCGGAGGGTCGACCGGCCAGCAGCAGCGTATGCGTCGGGGCCAGCGCGGTGGCGATGGCGGAACCGATGCCCCCGCCGGCACCAGTGATGAGTGCGGTTGGCATGTGACTCAGTCTACGGACATCACCAATGCCGTTGGAAAACAGCTACTTTCACGCGCGCTTGCGCGCGGGGGATTCTCCTCCGGCGGGCCCCGACGTCGGCTCTCCCGACGCCAGGCGCTCCAGCGGTGCCAGTGCTTTGGTCAGCATGTTCAGGTCGGACTCGTTGAGTTGGCTGAGCATCGCGGCCAGTGCCGCGTGCCGGTTGGCCAGCGACTCGGCGTGAACGGCGCGGCCGCGCGGGGTGATGTCGACCAGCACGGCGCGCAGGTCGGACGGATCGCGGGAACGCTTCACCAGCCCGATCTTCTCCAGCCGTCGGATCGCGACGGTCGTGGTGGGGGTCCGCACCCGTTCGTGTGCGGCCAGATCCGTCATCCGGATGGGGCCTTGATCGAGCAGGGTGACCAAGATCGACAGCTGCGCCAAGGTCAATTCGCCCGCCACCACTCCGCTGGGGTCGCCTCGGCGCAGGATCGAAAACAGCTTGGACAGTGCGCGGTGCAAGCCTTCCGCAAGCTCGGTTACCTCGGCCGCGGTGGAGTCGCTGTCCGCCATAAGTCGGCAGTCTAACCCGATATGGGTGCCGTACAAGGTAGCTACGGACTATTTCTAGCCCGTCAAAGCACTTGGGACAGGAATCGCTGCAGGCGGTCAGTTGTAGCCGCTTCGAATATCTGCTCAGGTGGCCCGGATTCCACCACCTTGCCTTGATCCATGAACACCACGGTGTCCGATGCCGACCGCGCGAAACCCATTTCGTGCGTGACCACGATCATCGTCATGCCGCCCGCCCCGAGGTCGGCGATGAGCTGCAAGGCTCCCTTGACCATTTCCGGATCCAGCGCCGAGGTCGCCTCGTCGAAGAACATCACCTGTGGCGCCATCGCCAGCGCCCGGGCGATCGCAACCCGTTGCTGCTGGCCACCGGAGAGCATGCCGGGGCGGGCACCGGCCTTGTGCTTCAGTCCAACTCGTGCCAGCTGCGTCAGCGCGAGCTCTTTGGCCTCCGCCGCGGACAGCCCGCGCAGCTTCTGCGGGCCCAGCGCGATGTTCTTGAGGATCGTCAGATGGGGGAACAGGTTGTAATGCTGGAACACCATCCCGATGCGCTGGCGCAACTCGTTGGGGTCGTCGCCCAGCACCGATCGTCCGTCCAGCAGGATGTCGCCGCTGTCGGGTTCATGCAGCCGGTTGAGGGCGCGCAGCAACGTCGACTTACCCGAGCCGGACGGCCCGATGACGGCGACCGTGGTGCCGGCGGGGGCTTCGAAGCTGACGCCGCGCAGCACCTTCGTCCCGCCCAGGGTCTTGTGAATATCCCTGGCTTCCAACGAAACTGATGCCCGCCCTGCGGTGTCGTCGGTCATGTCATCCCCGGCCCGAGTGTGGAAGTGACCATCGCGGCGGGTTCGTCGGTGTCGTCGGTGTTGCTGCCGCTGCGCAACCGCGTATCGATGTAATTCACCAAATGCGTTAACGGAACGGTCAATAACAGGTAGAAGAGACCTGCGGCCACCAACGGCGACAAGTTGCCGGTCTGCGCGTTGAGGTCGCGGCCCACTTGGAACAGTTCGCGCTCTTGGGCGACCAGGCCCAGGAAGTACACCAGCGCCGAGCCCTTCAGCAATGCGATCGCCTGATTGACCAGCGCGGGCAGCACCCGCCGGATCCCCTGCGGCACCACCACCAGCCGCATCGCGTCCGGATAGCTGAATCCGAGTGCGCGCGAGGCCTCCAGCTGCCCGCTGTCGACGCTCTGGATTCCCGAGCGCAGAATCTCGCCGATGTAGGCGGCGGCCATCAATCCCAGCGCGGCGATACCCAACGGGTACGGGTTGTTGTGCGTCAGCCCGCCGACGAGCGGTCCGATTCCCATCCCGATGATCAGAATGATCACCACCTCGGGAAGACCACGGAAGATGTCGGTATAGATCCGCGCCGGCCAACGCAGCCACCAGGAATGCGACATGCCCGCCATCGCCAGCACCATGCCGAGCACCAGCCCGATCACCAGTGCGCTGTTGGTCAGGATCAACGTGTTGGGCAGCCCGGTCATCAGGAGAGCGGGGATCGCTTGCTTGTAGAGGTCCCAATCCAAGAACTGGTCGCGCAGTTGCGCGAGCGTGGATTTCGGGGCGGGCGGTCGCTCCGACTGGTGGTGGTTGCTGGCCGCGATCGCGGCGAAGTCCGGTAGATGCGGGACCGGGGCGGCCCGGGATCCGGGTTTCCAGCCGGGCGGCAGCGGTCGCGGAACCCAGTCGGAGTACAGCCTCGCCCAGGTGCCGTCGGCGATGACGGCGTCCAGCGCGGCGTTCAGCGCGGCGATGAGTGGAGTGTTCTCCTTGGCAACCGCGTACGCGACGAAGTCGCCCGGGCTGAACTCGTTGGCAACCACCACCGCCGGATCGCCGGGGTGCATCACCCTGGCGGCCAGCGCCGCCGGCGCTACCCAGGCGTCGATTTGGTGTGTCTTGAGGCTGGCGTACACGGTGGAGAAGCCGGGATACTTCACCGGCTGCAGGTGCAGGGTGTCGACGACGTAGGACTCTTCGACGGTGCCCTGGACGACCCCGATGCGTTGTCCTTCGGCGAGATCATCGAAGCCGTCGATGGGCGATCCGGGCGGCACGATCAGTGCGTAGTAGCCGAAGTCGTAGCCGTTGGTGAACCCGACGGTGTGACGACGGGCAGTGGTGGCTTTCACCGAGGCCGAGCCGACGTCGAAGCGCCGCGACGCCACCTCGGCGAGCAGCGCGGAGAAATCCGTACTGGCGAAACGCACTCGCAGGCCCAACTTTTCCGCCATCGCGGTCAGCAGCTGATTGTCGAAACCGCTGAAGGTGCCGGCGGGGTCAACGCAGATCGAGGGCGGGGCATCCGACAGTGTGCCGACGCTCAGGACGCCCGGTGAGCTCAGGCCCAACGCGTCGACGTTGATCGAGCCGAGTGGCTCGACGGAGGGGGTCGTGTGGTCGTCGTCGCGACCGACCCCGCCGATGGTGGTCAGGTCTTTCGGCAAGGCCGTCGCGCGCTCAGGTCCGCCCGGCGCGCATTGGTTTCGATCGGCGGCCGCGGGTCCGGCCAGCACCATTCCGCACACGATCACAATCGTCGTGGCTAGTCCGAACAGCTTGGCTCCGCGCTTTGGGCGCGGGCCTCCGCACGAATTCATCACCGTCACCGTATCGACCGGGCGGCAACTCGTCGCGGCGAGAGCCGATTTAGAGCGCCATCGACGGCTGGCCGCGGACCGACTCGGACCCCGCCAGTACGGGAAGGGGGCCGGAAACAACCTGGCGAACGTCGTCGGGTGCGGAGAAAACCCTGCGCCGGAACAGTTCGGCCAACATGGTCTGCGCCATCAAGTAGGCGCGGCCGACGCATGCCGCCCGCGCGGCTTCGGGGTCGCGTCGCTGGATCGCCGCCGTTTCGTCCTCGTAATAGGGCAGTACGTCGTCGCGATTGTTCTGGTAGCTCATCCAGAACGCCTGGGGGATGAGGTCCTGCGAGGCGCGGATGGTGGCGTGCAGTCGCGGCCCGGCGTATTCGTCGTTGACAGTGCGCCGGTACTCCGCGGTGAGTTCGGAAAACGTCCGGGAGTCTTTCGCGGTGCGCATCGAACGCATCAGCGCATCGAGCTGCCCGAGGATACGCGGGGTCGGGTTGCTCGCGGCGCGCGCCGAGGCGATGCCGTTGAGCATGCCGTCAAGCTCGTGATGCTCGAGCACGCTGGCTTCGTCGAACCGCTCGACGAACGCGCCCCGGTGATAGCGGGTCGACACGACGCCATCGTGCTCGAGTTGGACCAGGGCCTCTTGGATCGGGACGCGACTGACCCCCAAGCCGAGCGCGATCTCGTTGCGGTCGACGCGGTCGCCGCTGCGCAGCTTGCCCGTCAGCACCAGGTTGAGGATGTGGTTGACAACCTGGTCCTTTTCTTTGACTCCGTATTTCTTCGGCATGAGTCTCTTTCAAGTCTGTTGCAGCTGGGCACCAGCGATCAGCGCAGGAAAGTTTCTCATGTATTCGCGCATTCGTTAAGGTGTTTGCCGGATGAATTGAGGGCGAACCCCAATTAACGCGCGTCGCGCCAGCGGCACAATGCCTCGGCCGCGCCGAGGTCGTAATCGGGACCGTTGACGCCGACGGTCAGCAGCGTCACCCCTAATGCGGCAAGGCCCTCGGCGTTGGCGATCAACCCGTCGACGCCCTCGCCGCGGCGAACCCCGCTGTTGTTCTCCACCCCGGCCGACCGCTCGATCGTGGACGGGTCACGTCCGACGGCGGCGCAGTGCTCTTCCAGGGCCGCGGCGGCGGCCGGGTAGGTGTCGACCGTGGTGAAGCCGTGCCAGATGTCGCCGTACTCGGCAACCAACCGCAGCGTCTTTCGCGGGCCCTTGCCGCCGATCAGGATTGGGATGTCGCGGGTCGGTGCGGGATTGAGCTTGGTCAGTCGCGACGTTATCCGGGGAAGCGCCGCGGCCAGGTCGTCGAGGCGGCTGCCCTTGGTGCCGAATTCGTAGCCGTACTCTTCGTAGTCCTTTTCTTTCCAACCGGATCCGATGCCCAGGATCAGCCGGCCCTCGGAAATGTGGTCGACGGTGCGTGCCATGTCGGCCAGCAACTCCGGGTTGCGATACGAGTTGCACGTCACCAGGGCGCCGAACTCGATACGCGACGTCTGCTCGGCCCAGGCCGCCAGCACGGTCCAGCATTCGAAATGCGCGCCGTCGGGATCGCCGTAGAGCGGAAAGAAGTGATCCCAGGTGAATGCGACGTCGACGCCCATGTCCTCGCAGCGGCGCACGGCGTCGCGGATGTGGTGGTATTCGGGGGCGTGCTGAGGCTGTAGTTGTACACCGATGCGAACGGGACGGGTCATGTGTTTCTCCTATCCGTGGGAGCCGCAGCCTCTCAGCGTGCGCCCAGCACCCCGGCCAACAGCTCGATCAGCGACCGGGGCTGATCGCTTTGCACCGAGTGCCCGGAGTTGTCGACAACGTGTGTCTGACGGAAATGCGTTGCGCGCTGGGTGAGTTCGGCGGCATCTTCGTCGGTGACGAACGGTGATGAGCCACCGCGCACGAGGGTGACGGGGGCGGTCAGCGCGTCGACGTCGTTCCACAGATCACCGAAGTCCGGCACTTTGCGGATGGTGTCGTAGCGCCACGCCCAGTTGCCGTTGTCGAGGCGGTGGGAGTTGTGGAACACGCCGCGGCGCAGTGCCTTGACTTCGCGGTGTGGTGCCGCGGCGACGGTGAGGTCCAGCATGGCCTGGAAGCTGGGGAACTCGCGCTCGCCGGAGACCAGCGCGACGGTGCCCTGCTGCTCGGTGGTCATCTCGGCATAGCGGTGCAACGCCGACGGCGTGACGTCGACGAGAACGAGTTCGCGCACCAGTTCCGGTGCGATCGCGCCGATCCGGATCCCGGTCAGCCCGCCCAGCGACATGCCCACGATCAGGTCGGCATCGGGCGCGAAGTCGCGCAGCACCGGCGCCACCGCATCGGCGTTGTGCTGTGGCGAATAATCGCCGTCCTCGCGCCAGCCGGAATGACCGTGGCCGGGCAGGTCGACCGCCAGCGCCGGCTCGCCGAGCCCGACGATGACGGTGTCCCAGGTGTGGGCGTTCTGTCCGCCGCCGTGCAAAAAAACGATCCGCGGGGGAGTGTTGCCCCAGCGCAGCGCGCTGATTCTGCCGTTCGGCGTTTCGGCCTCGACGCGTTCTACCTCAGGCAGCGGACCGGTGACGCCGGCCTGTTCGGCGTTCTCGGACAGCAGCGAGAATTCGGACAGCCCGTCCAGTTCGTCTTCGGAGATCTCGGTCACGACCTTTGACACTAGAGGACATAACGGCGCCGAATACCGTGGAATCGCTCCCACATCGCGGCGCTGCGCTGCGCGGGGCTCACCATCGCGGTGTCCGCCGGCAGCTCGCGCGCGATGTCGTCGTGTTTGACGACGCGCGTGTCCAGCACGACGGGTTCGCCGTCGAGCATGTGACGGTAGGTCAGGTTCCCGCGCTCGAAGCCCTGGGTGTCCAGCCAGTTGTGCACACTCGGATCACGGTGCGCCATGACCAGCCGGATGCGCCCGTCGCTGTCGGTCTTGGTGCGGCTCGGCGTGTAGCTCACCGGGCGGTAGAGGTAGTCCATGCTGTTGAAGAAGACACCCATGTTGGTGAACATCCACAGCCCGTCGTGGGCGTCGAATTCGACGATCAGCGCCTCGTCGGGCGCCAGCTCCCAATACATGTTGGCGGCGGCGCGGCCACGCTTGCTGTCCGCTTCGCTGGTGCCGACTCGCGGAAACGCGTTCGGATGTTCGGCATCGACTCCGCCGTGGGTGAACGGAAATTCCGGCCAGTCCGCCATCAGGCCGGTGACGAACTCGCCGGCCCATCCCATCGCCTCGACCATCACCTCGCGGTCGGGGAGCGGCTTGGGGGCGGCCATGTCGACCCGCTCGATCCGCAGCTGCGCGGGCAGCTCATCCCAGCGGTCGAATCCCTGACGGATGAACAGCTTTCGCGAGTGCGCGGTGGTGGGAAGCCAGTTCGGGCCGCACTCGGGCCCACCGATGTAGATCTCGAATTCCCCGTCGTCGCCGACCCTGAGCTGATGGCCGAACAGGTTGGCCTCCGGGGTGTCACCGAACGGCTCGTGCAGTACCCCGGGCCCGGGGACCCGCGCACCCTGGACGGTAACGTTGAAAAACCTTGCGGTGCCGCGATTGCCGGACAGCCGGTAGGTCGACTGCCCGTCGATCCAGGCTTGCTGGTAGGTGAAGTCGGCGCAGTCACCGCCGAGCTTGCGGGTCGGGCCGCAGAAGGTGTGCAGCACCGGGTAACCGGTGTCGCGCGTCTCGAGCGACAGATCGAAGGCCTGGCCCAGGTTCTGGGTCAGGAAGCGAAACGCGTCGACTCGCTGCGCGCCCGACGTGGCGTTGGCGTCTTTGAAGACCTGGTCGCCCGCCCGCTGCAGCCGCGCGCAGAACTCGATCCACGCCGAGCGCAGCGCCGCATCGTCCGCACCGTCGCCGAAAGCCATTGTCATGCACCTAATCTGTTCAGCATTGCCCCGACGACAGCGCAGGCGCGTCGGGCGGATTCCAGACGACCCTCCTGCTCGATTCGGGGTCCGATCAGTTCCAGGTCGAACCCATGCGAGTAGCCGTTCGCCAGCGCGTTGGCGACAAACCCTTCGATCGGAATCGTGCCGTCGCCGGGAACCGCCCGGCCGGGCAGCGCACGATCACCGAGTACGTAATCGCTGAGCTGGATGAGCTCGGTTCTCGGCAGGGCACGTTGCACCATCGCCTCGAAATCGCCTTCCGCCCAACAGTGGAACACGTCGATGCAGACACCGAGCCCGCTCATCTCGGCCAGCGTAACGGTGTCGCGCAGGGTGTGGGCGAGATGCAGGTCGGCGTACAGGCCGGAGGCATTCTCGACGGCCAGCGTCACACCGGCCTGCTGGGCGTGCGCGACGCAGGGCGCGATCATCGTGCGGAACCGGTCGGCGGCCCGGTTCCAGGTGAGGGTGCCCCGGCCGCCGGTGAGCAGGTAGATCATCCGCGCCCCGGCGCCGGCGGCCGCGTCGATCACCGGCATCAGCGCATCCTGTGCGGCCTGCGGGTCGGAGTTCAGCCGGCCACCGGCGAAAAGGTGATAGACCGCTTCGACGGTATAGGGATTGCGCTGCAACATCTTTGGAAACTCGGGGTCGAGCAGCTGGTTGTCCAGGATGCTCAACCGGGATACGCCCAGTTCCGCCCAGTGGCTTTCCAGTTCGGCCAACGCGGCACCGTAAAACGTGACGTTGTGCACGGACAGGCGTTGGTGGGCCGGCATCGCGTCAGCCTCGATTCTCGATCTCGACGCCGAATCGCTCACGGAATGACTGGAATTCGGCGTGCAGCGCATCTAGGTCTTCACCGATGTCGATCAACAGCTGGGTGGAGTAGCGGAACTTGCCGTAGCGGTCGCCGCGATTGTTGGCCAGGTAGTCGCGCATCGCGGACTCGGCTTCCGGCGTGACCTGCCGGCCGGCGAACGCGTAGTAGCGCTGCACCGTGGCGACCTGGTCGGCGATGAAGTCTGTGTAGCGGATGTGCAGGATGCGCGGATCGTCCACCATGGGATTGCTCATCGTGTTGGCGACGCCGGCGCGGGTCAACTCCAGGTGCATTTTCGCCAGGGCGTGCAGGTCGACGGGGCCGACCATGCCTTCGGCGATGTCGGTCATCATCATGGTGCGTGACGCCGCGACCTGAACCGGGTCGCGGTGCAGCCAGACCAGGGTGGCGTCGGGGTAGGCCTCGAACATCTCCTTGAGCCGGAAGCCGTGAAAACCTTTCAGCACCCAGTACTTCCGCGGCCGGGCGTATTGCAGCTGTTGCAGCATGGCCTTGTGCAGCCGGTACTGCGCGGCGGCATCGGTGGCCAGGCCGCCGACCAGTGACTGCATCGGCACCCGCCACCACGCCGTCGGTGTCATCACCCGGAAGTCGAAGGCCCAGGTGCGTTCGTCCTCGGGTAAGCCGTCGCCCAGCATGTCGTTGTAGGGGTGGCTGTGCAGCCATTTGGGCATCTTCGCGTTGATCTCGCGCCAGTCCTCGTCGGCTTGTTCGCGGCGCGGGTCGCCCGGGGCGGCCAACCCCGGCGGCGGTGACGGGTACATCACCTCCCAGAAGCGCAGCGCCCGCCCGCGTGGGTCGACGGACATCAGGGCGTGCATCAGCGTTGTCCCCGAACGCGGTTCGCCGGTCACGAACATCGGCGCCTCGATCACTTCGTCACCGATCGGGTAGCGATTGCGGTCTTCGATGAATTCCAGCCGCGAAGTGAGCAGCCAGTGGCACACCCGCGCTGCTTCACGGATTCCGTCGGCGTCCATGCCGAGGCTGTTCAGGTGGCCGGCGGCGACGGCGAAGCGCTCCGGCAGCGTGGGATCGCCGTAGTCGTGCAATCCGGTTTCGGCCTCCGCGCTACGCAGCAGCTCAGCGGCGTCGAGTTGGGCGCTCACGCCAGATCTCCGCACAGCTGCATCAATTCGTCTTCTGCGGCAAGGACATTCGCCGCCGACGTGGCGGCGTAGGACAGGCCCGCCATGGCGCCGTAGTCGAGGATCTTGGGCACCCGCAAGCCCGCGTCCACGTAGGTCTTGATGGTCTTCGCCACCTCGCGGGGGGTGCCGTGCGGTACGACGGCAAGCAGCATCTCCGGCTGCACGTTGTCCAGGAACACCCGGATCCGCTCGCGGGTGAGCACGGCGGGGTCGATGTCCTGGAACCCGCGCCAACTCGGGCCCATCGGGTGCTCAAAGCCGAAGCCGCGCAATGTCTCTGCCGAGACTTGCAGCAGGAAGGCCTTGACCAGCGGCGCCCGCAGGATCTCGGCGAGCGCGTCTTCGCTGGCGCCGATCAGGCAGACCTGCATGAAGCCCGGCGTGATCGCCATCGGGTCGCGGCCGGCTTGCTCGGCGGATTTCCTTACCGCCGAAAGCATCTCGGCGTAGTGCTCCGGGGTCCAGGCGCCGGCGGGCCACCAGCCGTCGGCGTGGCGGCCGGCGATGTCGAGCATGCGCGGGCCGCTGGCGCCGATCCAGATCTGCGGCGGTTTCCCGCCATACGGCTCGGTGTCCAAGCGTGCGTGATGCAGCGTATAGAACTGTCCTTCGAAGTCGACGGGACCGTCGCTGCACCAGAGCAGCCGGATCACGGTCAGTGCTTCCTCGAAACGGCTGACCGGCCGGGCGAAGTCGAAGCCGTACGGCAGCGTGTTCTCGCTCTCGCCGCTGCCCAAGCCGAGGATGAAACGGCCCTTGGCGAGATGGTCGATGGTCAGCGCGGTCTGGGCCAGTAGTGAGGGGTGGCGCCGCACGGTGTCGACGACCGCGCTCACCAATGGCACCCGCTCGGTCAGCACGGCGGCCGCGGCCGCGACCGACAGGCCGTCGAGATGGCGATGCGGTGACGGCGACGCGGTGGCGAGGTCGGTGAATTCGGGCGTCCAGATCGAGTCCGGCCAGAAGCTGACTATGTGATCGGGCAGCCAGATCGAGTGGTAGCGCCCGCTGTCGAGCTCGGCGAGACGGGACATGTCCAGGGGCAGGGTCGTGCGCAGGAACGCGGCGGGCTGAACTTTCATCCGTGACTAGGCCTGACTCGTCGATGGAGGGGTGCTCCGCGTAATGCTAAGCGACTGCACAGCACGCCGTTCACGGTATGGCAGTCCCGGCCTCGGGTGTGCGGCCGTCACGACGAATTGAGTGTGCAGTCCCGGCCTCGGGTGTGCGGCCACGGCGGGCCCGCCCGGCGTGTCGCCGCAACAGGCGCACACCCGAAACCGCCGGCGCACACCCGCACAAAAATGAGTGTGCGGTGAAGTCGCCGTTCTGAAACGCGACCTCACCGCACACTCGATGAGTGAACCGAATTGCCCGGTGCATCCGGTTCGGCAGCGCGCCGCGAGGCGGCGCACTCGTTGGAACTAATCCGCGGCGATGAACTGCTCGAGCTGCGTGCGCGCGATGTCGTCGGGCAACTGCTGCGGCGGGCTCTTCATCAGGTAGGCCGACGCCGGGATGACCGGTCCGCCAATGCCGCGGTCCTTGGCGATCTTGGCCGCCCGCACCGCGTCGATGATGACACCGGCCGAGTTCGGTGAGTCCCACACCTCGAGCTTGTACTCCAGGTTCAGCGGCACGTCACCGAACGCACGGCCTTCCAGCCGCACGTAGGCCCACTTGCGGTCGTCGAGCCAGCCGACGTGATCGGACGGACCGATGTGCACGTCCTTGGTCTTGAACTCGCGCTGCAGGTTAGAGGTCACGGCCTGCGTCTTGGAGATCTTCTTGGACTCCAGTCGCTCGCGCTCGAGCATGTTGAGGAAGTCCATGTTGCCGCCGACGTTGAGCTGCATGGTGCGGTCCAGCTGCACGCCGCGGTCCTCGAACAGCTTGGCCATCACGCGGTGCGTGATCGTCGCGCCGACCTGGCTCTTGATGTCGTCACCGACGATCGGGACACCGGCGTCGGCGAACTTCTTGGCCCACACCGGGTCCGACGCGATGAACACCGGCAGCGCGTTGACGAACGCCACACCGGCGTCGATCGCGCACTGCGCGTAGAACTTGTCGGCCTCCTCGGAGCCCACCGGCAGGTAGGACACCAGCACGTCGACCTTGGCCTCCTTGAGCACCTGGACCACGTCGACGGCCTCGGCGTCAGACACCTCGATGGTGTCGGCGTAGTACTTGCCGATGCCGTCGAGCGTCGGCCCGCGCTGCACCGTCACGTTGGTCGGCGGCACGTCGGCGATCTTGATCGTGTTGTTCTCCGACGCGAAGATCGCCTCCGACAGGTCGAAGCCGACCTTCTTGGCGTCCACGTCGAAGGCGGCCACGAACTTCACGTCGCGGACGTGGTACTGGCCGAACTTCACGTGCATCAGGCCGGGCACGGTGCTGTTCGGGTCGGCGTCGTAGTAGTACTGCACGCCCTGAACCAGCGAGGACGCGCAGTTACCGACGCCGACAATGGCGACTCGTACCTCGTCCTGTGCCTCAGGAGCCCGTGAAGGCTTGTGCTGACTCATAGGGCGTTCTCCTAACCTCAATTACCTATGTCTCGAATGTCTGGGTGGTCTAGGTCTGTTCGGTGAGCCCGGGTGCCGCGCGCTCGGCGGCGATGAGCTCGTTGAGCCACTTGACCTCGCGCTCGCTGGACTCAAGCCCGAGTTGGTGCAGCTGACGTGTGTAGCGGTCGAGTGAGCTGCTGGCCCGCGCGACGGCTTCACGCAAACCCTCACGGCGTTCCTCGACCTGACGGCGGCGGCCCTCGAGGATCCGCATCCGGGCTTCCGCCGGGGTGCGGTTGAAGAACGCCAGGTGTACTCCGAAACCGTCGTCGGTGTAGTTGTGCGGACCGGTGTCGGCCACCAACTCACCGAAACGCTGACGGCCCTTATCGGTCAGCTCGTAGACCCGCCGGGCCCGCCGGACTGGAGTACCGGCCGGCGCGGCATTCTCGGCAATCAACCCATCCGCCTGCATGCGCCGCAGCGCCGGATAGAGCGAGCCGTACGAAAACGCGCGGAACGCACCGAGTAAGCCGGTGAGCCGCTTGCGCAGCTCATAGCCATGCATCGGCGATTCGATCAGGAGCCCAAGGATGGCAAGCTCCAGCATCGAGTCACCTCCTTTGCATAACTGGTTACGTCCGGCCGACGCGTCGCGTAATAGTATCGCCTCGATATATTTGCCACAACACTACCTGGTGTTGGCATTGAGTTGACGGGCCAGATACGGGCCGGTCCCGGTGGCGCCGAGGCTGCCCAGGTTCCGCGGGCTTTCGGTGTGCGCCGACGTTTTTCGGTGTGTGTCCAGGGAGGCGACGCGCCGAGGGCGACTGTCGTGAACGCACATTTAACGCCCGGACCGCACAGTCAATGCCCGGGCTCCACACCCAACGCCCGGACCGCACAGTCAAGCAGGCGGGAGTCTCAGCTGGACGGGTAGTTCACCCGCTTGGGAGTGCCGTCACCGGCGAAATCGATCGAACCGCTGCCGTACTCCCCGGACACGTACACCGACAGGGTCAGCGTTCCGGGGGCGGTCGGGTCCTTGGCGGGCTCGATGATCAGGTACGTCGACTTGACCTCGGACGGCTTGATGCCCAGCGTCTCGGGGGCTCCGCGCAACACGCCGACCGCCGCCTTGACGTCGAACTTGCCCAGGTCGGCCGCGACGGACTTGGCATCGGTCTTGGGGGAGGCGGTCGGGTCGTCCCAGCCGCCGCGGTAGTCGTAGTCCAGCACCCGGCGGTCGTCGGCGGGGTCCGGGCGATAGAAGCTGGCATAGGTGGGGTAGACGAGCAGTCGATAGCCGATGGTGTCGCCGAATTTCTTCCGGGCCTGCTCGAGCAACCCGGTGAGTCCGCCCAACGAATGCAGTTGCTTGGGCGGAGTCAGCACCACGGCCGCGACGCCGTCCGGCTTGGCGCCCGGGTCGCTGGTGAAGTCCAGCGGTGAGCTGGTGTTGCCGTACAGCCCCCAGCCCAGGCCCATGCCGAACAAAACCGACACCACTAGGGCGGCGATCGCGATGCCTCGCGCGCGAACCGCCGGCACCGCCGTCGACTTTGCCGCACGCAGCCGCGTCGGGGTGCTGCCCTGCAGATCCGACACCAGTAGCTTGAGGTCGCCCAGCGTCACCGCATTGGTGGCCTTGCTGACGCGCTCGCGGTGTTCCTCGCCGGACAGCTCGCCGTCGGCGAACGCGTTGTCCAGCACCGCACAGGTCTCTTGCCGGTCGGTGTCCTTGGCGCGCGTCGCGGTGGTCACTCCGCCGCCGAGTGGTGCGCCCAGCCATTTCGCCATGGGGATGATCGTAGAAGTCACCCGTTGTTACCGCGGCGCAGCGGTGCCGACAGCCTCGGTTGCGTATCGGCGGTGCCGAGGGAGACGTACTCTGGTCAACGTGCGACTGCAGCGACAAGTGGTGGATTACGCGCTTCGGCGTCGCTCGCTGCTGGCCGAGGTCTACTCGGGCCGCACGGGCGTGACCGAGGTCTGCGATGCGAACCCCTATTTGCTGCGCGCCGCAAAATTTCACGGCAAAACCAGCCAGGTGATGTGCCCGATCTGCCGAAAGGAACCGCTCACGCTCGTGTCGTGGGTGTTCGGCGATCACCTGGGCGCGGTATCGGGTTCGGCCCGCACCGCAGAAGAGCTGGTCCTGCTGGCGATGAAGTTCACCGAGTTCTCGGTTCACGTGGTCGAGGTCTGCCGAACCTGCAGCTGGAATCACCTAGTCAAGTCGTATGTGCTCGGCGCGGAACGCCCACCCAAGGGCACCCGCGGCCCGCGGACTGCACGCAACGGCGCCAGCGCGGCCATTGAATAACGAAGGGCGCCACGATCAGTCGCCCGATGACCCGAGCAGGTCCGCGACTGAACGTATGAGCAAGGAACCCAACGCCGAGCATCCGGACGACTCCGACCGCCCGGTGCACCGCACCGACGCCGGGACCCGTCGACGTGTTCCTCCCGACGATCGGCAGACGACGATCCTGCCGCCGGTCGTCGACGACGCCGCTGCTCGGCGGTCCGACCCCATCGACGAGGTCAGGGCCGCGCTGGGTAGCCCCGGATCCAGGGCCCAGCCACGCGACCCGATCGAGGAGGTGAAGGCCGCCCTCGACGGGCGGCGGTCGCCAGGCCCGCCGCGGCGCGACCGTCCGCTCTCGGGTCGCCCACCGGAAGGCCCGCCACCTCCGCCGCCTCCGCGACGGCCCGGCGACGTCGGTGGTCCCGACGTGCCAAGCCACCGCGCCCCCGGGTCGGGTGTCGACTGGAGCTGGGTCGATCAGATCAACTGGCGGTGGGTGCGGCGCGCGGCCTACCTGTCCGCGGCGGTCCTGGTGCTGTTACCGATCGTCACCTTCGCGATGGCGTACTTCATCGTCGACATTCCCAAGCCGGGCAACATTCGCACCAACCAGGTGTCGACCATCCTGGCCAGCGACGGTTCGGAGATCGCGAAAATCGTTCCACCCGAAGGCAATCGGGTTGACGTCAACATCAGCCAGGTGCCGGTGCACGTTCGTCAGGCCGTCATCGCCGCCGAAGACCGCAACTTCTATTCGAACCCGGGCTTCGACTTCAGGGGCTTTGTGCGGGCGGTGGAGAACAACCTGTTCGGCAACGGCGATCTGCAGGGCGGGTCGACGATCACGCAGCAATACGTGAAGAACGCGCTCGTCGGCTCCGCGCAGCACGGGTTCGCCGGCCTGCTGCGCAAGGCCAAGGAACTCGTCATCGCCACCAAGATGTCGGGGGAGTGGTCCAAAGACGAAGTGCTGCAGGCCTACCTGAACATCATCTACTTCGGCCGGGGCGCCTACGGGATTTCCGCGGCGTCCAAGGCCTACTTCGACAAACCCGTCGACCAGCTCACCGTTTCCGAGGGAGCGCTGTTGGCGGCGCTGATCCGCCGGCCGTCCTCACTCGACCCGGCCGTGGATCCCAAGGGTGGCGAGGCGCGCTGGAACTGGGTCCTCGACGGCATGGTGGAAACCAAGGCGCTATCGGCGAGCGATCGTGCGGCACAGCAATTTCCCCAGACCGTCCCGCCCGATCAGGCGCGCGCACAGAACCAGACCACCGGCCCCAGTGGCCTGATCGAGCGTCAGGTCACCAAAGAGCTGATGGAGCTGTTCAACATCGACGAGCAGACCCTGAACACGCAGGGCCTGCAGGTGACCACGACGATCGACCCGAAGGCTCAGCAGGCCGCGGAGAAGGCCGTCTCGAAATACCTCGACGGACAAGACCCCGACATGCGCTCGGCCGTCGTGTCCATCGACCCGCACACCGGCGCCATCCGCGCGTACTACGGCGGCTCGGACGCCAACGGCTTCGATTTCGCTCAGGCCGGGCTGCAGACCGGATCGTCGTTCAAGGTCTTCGCATTGGTGGCCGCCCTGCAACAGGGCATCGGCTTGGGCTACCAGGTCGACAGCTCGCCGCTCACGGTCGACGGCATCAAGATCACCAACGTCGACGGCGAAAACTGCGGCACCTGCAATATCGCCGAGGCGCTCAAGATGTCACTGAACACGGCCTACTACCGGCTGATGCTCAAGCTGAAGAACGGACCACAGGCCGTCGCCGACGCCGCGTTCGCGGCGGGCGTCGCCAAGAGCTTCCCCGGTGTTCCACACACCCTGTCCGAGGACGGCAAAGGCGGTCCGCCGAACAACGGAATCGTGTTGGGCCAGTACCAAACTCGTCCGATCGACATGGCCTCGGCCTATGCCACCCTGGCCGCCTCCGGTGTGTACCACCCGCCGCACCTGGTGCAAAAGGTGGTCAACGCCGAAGGCCAGGTGCTCTTCGACGCCGGCAACTCGGACAAGGGCGCCGACCAGCGCATCGACAAGGCGGTCGCCGACAACACCACCGCGGCCATGCAACCGATCGCCGCCTATTCACGCGGCCACGCCCTGTCGGGTGGCCGGGCGTCGGCGGCCAAGACGGGCACGGTGCAGCTGGGCGACACCCAAGCCAACAAGGACGCGTGGATGGTCGGCTACACCCCGTCGTTGTCGACGGCGGTCTGGGTGGGAACCGTCCAGGACAATGTTCCGCTGGTAACCGCTTCGGGCGCAGAAGTTTACGGCTCGGGCCTGCCGTCGGACATCTGGAAGTCGACGATGGACGGTGCGCTGAAGGGCACGCCCAACGAGACCTTCCCCAAGCCGACCGAGATCGGTGGCTACGCGGGGGTGCCCGCCCCGCCGCCTCCGCCGCCACCCGCGGTGACCGTCATCCAGCCCACGATCGAGGTGGCCCCGGGCATCACCATCCCGGTGGGTCCACCGACGACGATCACCGGGGCGCCGCCGCCACCACCGGGACAGGCACCACCGCCCGAACCGGCCCCCCCACCATTCGGGCAACCGCCACCGTGAGCGGCGCTCGGCAGGAGAGCGCCACTATTTCCCCGCGCACGCTGGCTGACGATCTGCGTAGCGCGGACAACCGCGATTGCCCCAGCCGCACCGACTATTTGGGCGCTGCGCTGGCCGATGCCGTCGGCGGACCGGTGGGCCGGCATGCGCTGATCGGGCGGGCCCGGCTGATGACGCCGCTGCGAGTGATGTTCGTGTTCGCGCTGGTGTTTCTGGCGCTGGGCTGGTCGACGAAGGCGGCGTGCCTGCAGAGCAGCGGCACCGGGACCGGGGACCAGCGCGTCGCCAACTGGGACAATCAGCGCGCCTACTACGAGTTGTGCTACTCCGATACGGTGCCGCTGTACGGCGCGGAGTTGTTGAATCAGGGCAAGTTCCCGTACAAGTCGAGCTGGATCGAAACCGATTCCAGCGGCGCCCCGCAGATCCGCTACGACGGCAAGCCCGCAGTGCGTTACATGGAGTATCCGGTGTTGACCGGGGTCTATCAGTACGCGTCGATGGCGCTGGCCAAGACCTACACCGCCCTGAGCAAGCTGGCGCCGCTTCCGGTGATAGCGGAGGTGGTGGTGTTCTTCGACGTCGCCGCATTCGGTCTGGCCCTTGCCTGGTTGGCGACCGTGTGGGCGACGGCGGGTCTGTCCGGCCGCCGCATCTGGGACGCGGCTTTGGTGGCCGCCTCACCGCTGCTGATCTTTCAGATATTCACCAATTTCGACGCGCTGGCAACGGGATTCGCGATGAGCGGGCTGCTGGCTTGGGCGCGGCGCAAACCGGTGCTGGCCGGTGTGCTGATCGGGTTGGGTGCCGCGGCCAAGCTGTATCCGCTGCTGTTCCTGGGTCCGATGCTGGTGCTGGCTGTCCGCACGGGCCGTGTTCGGATGCTGGTGCGCACGGCGGTGGCCGCCGTGCTGACCTGGACGCTGGTGAATCTTCCTGTGCTGGTGCTATTTCCGCGAGGCTGGTCGGAGTTCTTCCGGCTCAACGCCCGTCGCGGTGACGACATGGACTCGATCTACAACGTCGTCAAGTCCTTCACCGGCTGGCCCGGCTTCGATCCGAAGCTGGGTTTCTGGGAGCCGCCCACGGTGCTCAACACCGTGGTCGCGGTTTCGTTCGTCGCATGTTGTGCGGCAATCACATACATCGCGCTCACCGCTCCGCAGCGGCCACGGGTGGCGCAGCTGCTGTTTTTGGTCATCGCGGCGTTCCTGTTGACCAACAAGGTGTGGAGCCCGCAGTTCTCGCTGTGGCTGGTGCCGCTTGCCGTGCTGGCGTTGCCGCATCGGCGGGTGCTGCTGGCGTGGATGACGATCGATGCGGTGGTGTGGGTGCCGCGGATGTACTACCTGTACGGAAACCCGAATCGTTCACTGCCGGAACAGTTTTTCACCACCACGGTCTTGATACGGGACATCGCCGTTATGGCGTTGTGCGCGTTGGTGATTCGTCAGATCTACCGGCCCGACGAGGATTTGGTGCGCTGGGACGGACGGGTGGACGACCCGGCCGGTGGGCCGTTCGACCGCGCTCCCGATGCACCGCCGCGCTGGTTGCCGGACTGGCTGCGCCCGGCCCACACGAGACGGGTGCCCGCACCGGCGCCTTCGCTGGACACCGAAATGGTTAGCGCTCAAGGACAAACATGACTCTAGTCGCAATCCCGTTGTTCCCGCGCTTCACCGCACTCGACGCCGTCGGGCCCTACGAAGTGCTGCAACGCATTCCGTCGATCGAGGTGACGTTCGTCGGGCACCGTCGCGGCGAGGTGCGCACGGAGAACGGGATGCTGGGCGTCACCTGCGACTCCAGCTTCGACGAAATCAGCGCGCCCGACGTGGTGGTGGTGCCCGGTGGCATCGGCACCCGCAAACTCCTTCACGACGAATCCATCCGCGACTGGCTGCGGGCGGTGCACCCAGCCACCACATTCACCACCTCGGTGTGTACGGGCGCACTGCTGCTGGCCGCCGCGGGATTGCTGGACGGTCTCACCGCGACCACGCATTGGCGGGCAGCGGATCTGCTCAACGAGTTGGGCGCACGCTACGTCGCGGACCGGGTCGTCGAGCACCTACCGCAACGCATCATCACCGCCGCGGGGGTATCGAGCGGCATCGACATGGCTTTGCGGCTCACCGAGCTGCTCGTGGACCGAGAGGCGGCGCAGGCCGCGCAGCTGATGATCGAATACGACCCGCGGCCGCCGTTCGACTCCGGTTCGCTCGCCAAGGCCGACGCGGCGACCAAGGCGCGGGCCGAGGAATACGTGCGACAGCGGCAGTAACTGCTTGCCGGCGCGACCTCGGCGATTTTTGGAGGCTAGCTGGTCGTCCGGTACCCTGGGGCGGTTGCCGACGCAGGCGACTCTCCTGCCACGGACAGACCGTGGCCGCTTAGACCAGAGGAGGTGGTGAGGTTTCCATGCGTCCATACGAAATCATGGTCATTCTTGACCCCACACTTGACGAGCGCACCGTTGCTCCGTCCCTGGAGACGTTCCTGAACGTCGTCCGCAAAGACGGCGGGACCGTCGACAAGGTGGACATCTGGGGCAAGCGCCGGCTGGCCTACGAGATCGCCAAGCACGCCGAAGGCATCTATGTGGTCGTCGACCTGAAGGCGGCCCCGGCCACGGTGTCCGAGCTCGACCGTCAGCTCAGCCTCAACGAGTCGGTGTTGCGCACCAAGGTGATGCGCACCGACAAGCACTGAGCCGGGTAGCGAGCACACTCCCCGCCGTCGGCGCGCTTGCGTAGGCTCAGCGAGACATGCTCATGACCGTCTACCGTCCCCGGGCGAGAGCCAGGATGGATCCAGGAGGACACAGTGGCTGGTGACACCACTATCACCGTCGTCGGAAACCTGACTGCCGACCCTGAACTGCGGTTCACGCCGTCGGGTGCTGCCGTCGCGAATTTCACCGTGGCGTCCACACCCCGGATCTACGACCGCCAAAGTGGGGAATGGAAAGACGGTGAGGCGCTGTTCTTGCGGTGCAACATCTGGCGCGAGGCGGCGGAGAACGTCGCGGAGAGCCTGACCCGCGGATCGCGGGTGATCGTCACCGGGCGGCTCAAGCAGCGCTCTTTCGAAACCCGCGAAGGGGAGAAGCGCACCGTCGTCGAGGTTGAGGTCGACGAGATCGGCCCCTCGCTGCGCTACGCCACGGCCAAGGTCAACAAGGCCAGCCGCAGTGGCGGCGGAGGCGGCGGCTTCGGCAGCGGCGGTGGCGGATCCCGACAGTCAGCGCCCGCCCAGTCGGGCGGCGGCGCGCCGGCGGACGACCCGTGGGGCAGTGCTCCGGCATCGGGCTCCTTCGCCGGCGGTGACGAAGAACCTCCGTTCTGACGTCAAACACAAAAGCACACAAGACCAGTAGCAAACGGAAAGAAACGAACACATGGCAAAGTCCACGAAACGGCGCCCGGCGCCCGAAAAGCCGATCAAGACAAGAAAATGCGTCTTCTGCGCCAAGAAGGGCCAGTCGATCGACTACAAAGACACCACCCTGTTACGCACCTACATCAGCGAGCGCGGCAAGATCCGCGCCCGTCGTGTCACCGGTAACTGCGTGCAGCACCAGCGCGACATCGCGCTTGCGGTGAAGAACGCCCGCGAGGTGGCTCTGCTGCCCTTCACGTCGTCGGCGCGATAACCGGCGCGTTTTGTTTACGACCCAACCGAAAGTACGAAAACGATGAAGCTGATTCTGACGGCCGACGTCGACCATCTCGGTACCGTCGGCGAGACTGTCGAGGTCAAGGACGGGTACGGCCGTAACTTCCTCCTTCCGCGCGGCCTGGCGATCGTCGCCTCGCGCGGTGCGCAGAAGCAGGCCGACGAGATCCGCCGGGCCCGTGAGACCAAGGCCGTGCGCGATCTCGGGCATGCCAACGAGATCAAGACGGCGATCGAGGCGCTCGGCCCGGTCTCGCTGCCGGTGAAAACCGCCGCCGATTCCGGCAAGTTGTTCGGCTCGGTGACGGCCGGGGATGTCGCCGCAGCAATCAAGAAGGCCGGCGGCCCGAATCTCGACAAGCGCATTATTCGGTTGCCCAAGTCGCATATCAAGGCGGTCGGCACCCATTCGGTGGCGGTGCATCTGCACCCCGAGATCAATGTCGACGTTGCGCTCAACGTCGTCGCGGATAGCTAACTCGGCACCGTTTGTTCGGATCCGGCGGCTGCCGTTAATCGGCGGCCGCCGGATTTTGTCGTGCCATCGGCGCGCCGACGGGTTCCCCTGTGGATGGGCAGGCGTGGTCGGGCTGGCGAACTATTTGGGTGACATCGTCGGGTGCACCCCTTAACCCCCTCGTAACGCGGCGAAAATATGGCCGAAAGCCAACACGCCCGGCGCAGTAACCTGGGACGACACGCCGAAGAGATTCTTCTCCACACCAGCTAACCGGTGTTGTACTGCCCTTAGCAGCGGGGATGTCGCGGCGCCGCGTTTTGTTCCACAGGTTCTCCACACCCCACTCAACACAGGTGTCGATGGATATGCACACACGATGCACAGCCTTATGAACAACGGCCCTTTCAACCGCAGGCCAGCAACGTTTACGGTCTTTCCGGCGCGAGGCTTTACGGGTGCATGGGACCGGAGTGGGAGTGCCCTGATCGACGTAGTCCAGTGTCGGCTATCGAATGTATGTTCGTATCATGGTTCGTGAGGGAGGTGTGAGTCCGTGGCCGTCGTAGATGACCTGGCGCCGGGAATGGACTCGTCGCCGCCCAGCGAGGAGTTCAGCCGTCAACCGCCGCAAGATCTGGCCGCGGAGCAGTCGGTGCTGGGCGGGATGCTGCTGAGCAAGGACGCCATCGCCGACGTGCTGGAGCGGGTGCGGCCCGGCGATTTCTATCGCCCCGCACATCAGAACGTCTACGACGCGATCCTGGACCTCTACGGGCGCGGGGAGCCCGCCGACGCGGTGACGGTGGCCGCCGAACTGGACCGCCGCGGGTTGCTGCGCAGGATCGGCGGAGCACCGTATCTGCACACCCTGATTTCCACGGTGCCGACCGCCGCCAACGCCGGGTACTACGCGGACATCGTGGCCGAGAAGGCGCTGCTGCGCCGGCTTGTGGAGGCCGGAACGCGGGTCGTGCAGTACGGCTACGCCGGCGCCGAGGGTGCCGACGTCGCCGAGGTGGTCGACCGGGCCCAGGCCGAGATCTACGAGGTTGCCGAGCGGCGAACGTCGGAGGACTTCGTGCCGCTCGAGGATCTGCTGCAGCCGACGATGGACGAGATCGACGCCATCGCCTCCAACGGGGGAGTGGCGCGCGGCGTGCCGACCGGTTTCACCGAGCTCGACGAGGTGACCAACGGTCTGCACGCCGGGCAGATGATCATCGTGGCGGCCAGGCCTGGAGTGGGGAAATCCACACTGGGACTGGACTTCCTGCGCTCATGCTCGATCAAGCACCGGATGGCCAGCGTCATCTTCTCGCTGGAGATGAGCAAGTCTGAGATCGTGATGCGACTGCTGTCGGCGGAAGCGAAAATCAAACTCTCCGATATGCGTTCGGGCCGGATGAACGACGACGACTGGACGCGGCTGGCGCGGCGGATGAGTGAAATCAGCGAGGCGCCACTGTATATCGATGACTCGCCGAATCTGACCATGATGGAGATCCGCGCCAAGGCGCGCCGGCTCAAACAGAAGGCCGACCTGCGTCTGGTCGTGGTCGACTATCTGCAGCTGATGTCGTCGGGAAAGAAGGTCGAGTCGCGCCAGCTCGAGGTTTCCGAATTCTCGCGCCAATTGAAGCTTTTGGCCAAAGAGCTGGAAGTCCCGGTGGTGGCGATCAGCCAGCTGAACCGCGGCCCCGAGCAGCGCACCGACAAGAAGCCGATGCTGTCGGATCTTCGTGAATCGGGGTCGCTGGAGCAGGATGCGGACATGGTCATCTTGTTGAACCGGCCGGACGCTTTCGAGCGCGACGACCCGCGTGGGGGAGAGGCCGACTTCATCCTGGCCAAGCACCGCAACGGCCCGACCAAGACGGTCACCGTCGCCCACCAGCTGCACCTGTCGCGCTTCGCAAACATGGCGCGGTAGCGGCCTTGTTGTAGGTTCTCAAATTCCAATGTCACATTCTCAATTGAGATGTCATGTATGACACGGACCTGAGACAGACCACCGTCTAGCCATTCGTCGGCCGACCACGGCCATGCGAAAAAAAATGGTGCGTCGCATTCTGCCGAAAGCTCCCGCAACAGAGCAGTTTTCGACCTCCAAATGTTTGTCGCTTCCCATATCGAAGCGGATGCCGGCACGATGCACTTGGCTCTGATACTGGGCGTCGGCAGACCGTTACCCTTGATCGCCGGAAGGCGCGGCTCCTTGCACTAGCACTTTGCGTGACAGGCGGCGCGGATTCGGAGGCAGGTGGCATCTGTTCGGCGATCTGGCATCTTTTCGATCGCCGTTCTGGCGTCGCTTACGCTAATTGAACTCGCGTTGATACTGCCGCAAGGCCCCCATGCTGGATCAGGTCGTCGGCTACTGTCAATGCTGCTCCAGTGGCGATACGGACCTCATCGACGGTCACGCCGGGCGCAGTCTCACGCAACACCAGCGAGCCGTCACCAACCACATCGATCACTGCGCGATCGGTGATTATCCGATCGACCACCCCTTCGCCTGTCAGTGGCAGTGTGCAGGTGTCTACGATCTTCGGATTACCTTGCCGGTCAGTATGTTCCATGACGACGAGGACCCGCGTTGCGCCATGGACGAGGTCCATCGCTCCACCCATGCCCTTGACCATCTTGCCCGGTATCACCCAATTCGCCAGATCGCCGGCAGTGGAGACCTGCATGCCGCCGAGCACGGCCGTGTCGATGTGCCCGCCTCGAATCATTCCGAAAGACAATGCCGAATCAAAAAATGCTGCGCCAGGCAGCACGGTGACCGTTTCCTTACCCGCATTGATCAGATTGGCATCGACTGCGTCTTCGGTCGGATAGGGTCCGGTGCCCAGAATGCCGTTTTCCGAGTGCAAGGTCACACGTACCGACGGGTCGAGGTAGTCGGGAATGAGTGTGGGAAGCCCGATGCCGAGGTTGACGTACTCTCCGTCCTGCAACTCCTGCGCTGCACGCTGGGCCATCTGGTGGCGCGTCCAGCCGCGCACAGCGGCCAGCGACTTCGATGCCGTCTCATTCATGCGCGCACTCCCGCCGCGTCCCGTGTGGTGCGTTTTTCGATAAGCGCCTGTTGGGGTCCGGTTTCGACAATGCGCTGCACGAACACTCCCGGCAGATGGACATTCGCCGGGTCAATCAGTCCCGGCGCGACCAGACGCTCGACCTGGGCAATCGTCAGCTGACCGGCCATCGCGGCGAGCGGATTGAAGTTCATTGCCGCCTTATCGAACACCAGGTTGCCTTGCGTATCACCCAGTTTCGCATGAACGAGTGCGACGTCCGCAGTGATCGCGGTTTCGAGCACATACCGCTTGCCGCTGAACACCCGAGTCTCCTTAGGCGGCGACGCGATCGCAACCGAGCCGTCGGCGCGGTACCGCCACGGCAGACCTCCGTCCGCGATGGGCGACCCCACCCCAGCGGGGGTAAAGAACGCGGGAATGCCGACACCGCCAGCGCGTAGGCGCTCAGCCAGGGTGCCCTGCGGCGTCAGCTCGACCTCGAGTTCACCTGCCAAATACTGCCGGGCAAACTCTTTGTTTTCTCCGACATACGAAGCGACAATGCGCCGGATTCGCCCAAGCCCCAATAGGATTCCGAGACCGTGGCCATCGATACCGCAGTTGTTCGAGAACACCTCCAAGTTCCCGACCCCTGCCTCGGCAAGAGCGCCGATGAGAACATCGGGGATTCCGCACAATCCGAACCCACCGACGGCAAGCGCAGCTCCATCAGCAATGTCGGCGATCGCGTCGGCCGCGCTGTCAAAGACCTTATTGGTCACGCTCTACCTGCTTTCACTGCTGTTGCTGGGTCGCTCGACGCCATTAGTTGCGCCAGCAGCTCCGCCAATCTCTCGCGATACTTTGCGACGTTGCGCATCTTGATGTCCTCGTAGCCGCGCACCATGTCGGGGAGTTCGGCGATTTCGACGGCCGTTGCGTGATTAGCTGTGGTGAGGTGCTGATCGATCTCAGTGAGGACATGGATGTACTCCTTGATGAGCTCGCGTTCTAGACGCCGAACCTTGCCGAGGCCGAAGGGGTTGAGCGGAGTACCCCGCAAGTGGCGCATCAGATACAGGGCGTGGAACGCCGGCTTGAACCACGGTCCCAGCGCGACCTTGCGGTCGACGCCGAGGGCACGTAACGCTGGTGGGTGCAACTTGTATACAATGCGAGCTCCGGGGCCGAATTCCTCATCTAGCGCAGCCTGTAGTTGGCCGTCGATGCTGAGGCGTGCGACCTCCGCCTCATCTTTATAAGCCATCAGCTTAAACAGATTGCGCCCGACGGCCGACGCGAGTGCATCACCGCCGGAAGCAGTGACCTCAGACTCGCGCGCGCGGATCCTTTCGACAAGACTGGCGTAGCGTCGGGCATATCGGACGTTCTGGTACGCAATAAGCTCTGGCACAAGAACATTCATCACTCGCTCCAATTCCGAATTGGGTTGAGATGCGATGCGGGCTAGTACCGCATCCGCGCGGGCATGGCGCTTACCCCGCAGGGCCGCGCGAGCGCTGCGCCATCTTTTCCCAGCGGTATCGGCTAGCTGTTCGGGGGCTGCCACGACCTGACGGCCACGGCGGAACGCTTGCAGATTCGCCTCGACCGCGACCCCATTAAGCGTGATGGCCTTTTCGATCGATTCGGCGGTTAGGGGGAGCGCGCCTGCCTGGAAGGCAACGCCGACAAGCAGCATGTTCTCTGTCTGGCTCGACCCGAAAAGGGATTCGGTCAATGAACGAGCGTCCACGAGGTGAAAGCTATTGGGCCGCATTCGTTTGGCGATACGCGCCTGCAGTTCGGTCAGATCCGGAAAGCTCACCTGCGTGTTGACAACCATCGCACCTGTGGGAACGACCGCGGACGATACGACACCAAACGTGCGCTGCGGGTCGGCAACCCTGAGGTTGCCCTCGGCGGCGGCCACAAGCACGTCGCATCCGAGGTAGAGATCACAGTCGTCACTTGCCAGTTTGTTGGCTCGTATCTGGTCGGTGCACGTGAAACGTAGGTCTGAAACGACGGGGCCGCCTTTTTGTGCCATACCGGTTTGATCGAGGCCGCGCACTATCCAGCCGTCGAGCGTTGCCGCAGTCGCAAGCACCTGCGCAAGCGTCACGACGCCGGTGCCGCCAATTCCGGTGATTCTCATGCTGAAGTCGGTGTTCTCACTAAGGCGCTGCGGCGCCGAAAAGTCGTCGGGGGCCAAAGGCTCGATCTTGGCCGCCAATTTGCGGCCCGAGGGAATCACCTCTACGAAAGAGGGGCAGTCACCGTTAACGCAAGCGTAGTCCTTGTTGCACGACGACTGGTTGATCTTGGTCTTGCGACCGAAATCGGTGTCGACCGGCTCGACAGACAGGCAGTTCGACTTCTCGCCGCAGTCGCCGCAACCCTCGCAGATTCGTTCGTTGATGAAGATGCGGGTAGCGGGGTCATCCATCTTGCCGCGCTTGCGTTTACGCCGCTTCTCGGCGGCGCATTCCTGGTCGTGAAGCAGCACCGTGACGCCAGGAATCTTGGCGAGCTGCTGCTCGGCCTCGAGCAACCGAGAACGATCGAGAACCTTGACGCCCCTGGGCAGCTTCACTTTTCGGTAGCGGGTGGTGTCCTCGGTGGTAACGATCACCTTCTGGACGCCTTCTGCCAGCAGTAGTTCGACGATGCCCTGAACCGACAATGCGCCCACCGGTGCTTGTCCACCGGTCATGGCAACTGCGGAGTTGTACAGTAGCTTGTAGGTGATGTTGACGCCGGCTGCAACCGCGGCGCGAATGGCTAGTGACCCGGAATGCATGAAGGTGCCGTCGCCGATGTCCTGGATGAGGTGCGGCACTTCGGTGAATGGTGCCAGCCCTATCCACTGTGCTCCTTCTCCGCCCATCTGGGTGACGCCGATGATGTTGCCGACCTGTTTGGCGTCCATGATCATGACCAAGCCGTGGCATCCGATGCCGGCACCGACAACCGAACCTTCGGGCACTTTGGTGGAGGTGTTGTGTGGGCAGCCGGAACAGAAATAGGGCGTACGTGCTGGGGACTGGGTATGCGAGGCGATCAGTGGCAGCGGGATACGGGTATGTTCGCCTTCGTACTTGAGGGGCGTGCCGCCCGCTCCACACAGCCTTGGTGCAAGGATCCGGGCGATCAAATCTGGGGACCCCTCGCCGTTTATCGGCATCAGTACGGCGCCACGCTCGTCGTGCTTACCCACGATGCGCGGCTGATCAGGCGTGCCGTAGAGCGCGTCCTTCACGAAAAGCTCGACGAACGCGCGCTTCTCCTCGATGACGATGATTTCGCGCAGGCCACTGGCGAACTCGCGCACGATCATGGGGTCCATCGGGAACGGCGCGCCGACCTTCAACAGCCGGATGCCCGCTTCCCCGATGGCGTTCCCGTCGAGTCCCATCCGGTGCAACGCCTCGATCACGTCGACGTATGACTTTCCCGGTGCGACGATCCCGACTTTGGCACCAGGCGCGTCGGCCACGATTTGGTTCAAGCCGTTGACTGCGATGTAGCGGCGGGCCGCGTCGAGCCGCGCGTTCCACTGTGTGCGCTCGAGCTCTTCAAGCTGCGCGCCGATCAGGATGGCGTTCGGTTGATGTGTGATCGGCCGGCCGTTGTCCTCGATCTGGACCATCTGCGGTTGCACGCGGTCGGAGGCGAGGTTCACGGTCGCCGACCCATCGGCGACGTTCGTGACGATCTTCATCCCGGCCCACAGTCCGCTGCAGCGTGACAGTGCGAACGCGTGCACCCCGAAATCGAGAACTTCTTGCACGTCGGCCGGGAATAAGAAGGGAATGCCGACGTCGAACAGCGCGGTCTCCGAGGCGCACGGTAACGTCGAGGATTTGGCGGACGGGTCATCACCAGCGAGCACAATGGCGCCACCGGTCGGTGGGACGCCGACGAGGTTGGCGTGTCGCAACGCGTCGCTGGCGCGATCAACGCCGGGCGCCTTGCCGTACCAGATGCCACAAACTCCGTCGAAACGCTGCTGTCCCACTTCGTTGATGAGCTGGCTGCCCATGACTGCTGTCGCGGCGAGCTCTTCGTTCAGGCCGGGCTGGAAGACGATGTGGTGCTCGTCGAGAATCTTGCGGGCGCGCTCAAGCTCCATGTCGTAGGTACCAAGCGGGGACCCCTGGTAGCCCGATATGAAGGTCGCGGTGGTGCGCCCGTCGCATCCGTCCCGGCGCTGCTGCTGCAGCGGCAGCCGTACCAGGGCCTGTATCCCTGTCATGAAGCTCTGTCCGTCGGACAGCAAGTACTTGTCGTCGAGAGCGCGTTTTGATGTCGGCACGGTCAAATACCGCCTTTGTGGGGGTCGCAGGCCGTGAAACTCAGATACGGCGGTGCGATATCACACGCGTGATTCATTCGGTTAGCAGTAGGACACGCAGCGGCGAACCGGTGCCGTTCTCCAGCTTGAGGGGGAGCGCCACGAACACGCCGGTCGCAGGGACATCGGCTAGTCCCGTGAGGCCCTCAACGATGAGGATTCCGCGGGGCAGAAACCACTTGGTGTGCCCGGAACCACCAGAAATCTGGCCGTCGCTCAAGGAAAAATCGCAGGCCGAGGTGTCACATGCCACCGCTGCGACACCAGCACTCGCGAGGTACTCGCAGGCTTCATCCGAAAGGCCGGGCTCGTTTAGGCCCCACCATGCGCCGCCTTTGCTCGCGTCCCCGTCGGGCAGATATTGATCCCATCCGAACTCGACGATGGCCAAGTCGCCGGGCTTAAGGGAAAAGCCGCCCCGCTCCGCAGCGGCCACCAATTGGCCTCGGCCGACAGGCCGGCCCGGCTGGGGAGCGTCGGCAGTGACGTCGAATTTCTTGAAGGGCCGAAAGAAGAGTGCATCGATGGGCAGGTCATGAATCGCCGGCCCGTTGGCCCAAAAATGATATGGGGCATCGACATGAGAACCGGAGTGCTCCGGCAGTGTCCATACGTTCGCGGCCACCGCGACATCGACATCGGGACTGCGATCGGAGATATTTTGCACCTGCACATGTGGCATAGGGAAGAACAAGGGAAGATCTGGTCGATACGTCGGTGAAACGTCGTGAACTCGCAGCCGTCTGACTGCCGACCCGATTTCAGCCAGCGACAACGCTGACTTGCGCGCTGCTGTCATGTCGGTTTCCTTCCTCCCCCTTATGGCTGTTGAGGGATTACCCGAACGCTAAGTTGCCTCTACGGGCTGGCGCGAATGTCCGGTCCCACGTGTCGGAACAGGTGGAAACTTTCGGCCGCCCGCCGGATTGCGCTCCAACCAGCTGGTGCTGTGGCCTTAGTTGGTCGCGTGCGCGTCGGTGGCTGGATGGGTGGTCGGGTCGGGTTTTTTGCCGTGTTTGTGTTTTTGTTCGTCGGTTCGGGCGAGGGCTTGATGGAGGGCGGCGCGAAGTACGTCCTCGGTCTGCTTGGGTCGACTGGCGCAGCGCCAGGCGATGTGTCGGTCGGGTCGCACGAGCAGTGCGCCCCGGTCATCGATTTCGCGTAACGCTGCCCAGTCGCCCAGGACGTCGTCGTATTCGCAGCGATAGCCGACCCGGTACACGGGCAGTTCGATGCCGAGTTCGGCGCTGAGCTTGTCCGCTGCCTGGGCCCACGGTTCACCGCCTATGCCCACGATCAAGCAGAAGCGTCCATGTCCAGCCAGATCCAGTGTCGATACTTTCTTGCGTTGGTGTTCGACCCAGGCGTGCGGCAGATATGCCCCGGGGTGAGTGGTTGGCTGGTAATGCAACACTGGATCACGCGTCGGTTCTGGGAATGGTGTCCCGTCATCGATCACCGCCCGCGAGGTGTAGCGCTGACCAAGTTCCACGCCAAGAGCGTTGGATCGATAGTTTTGCAGTGCCACCGCCGCGGCCAGGGCCTCGCGTTGTTCAGCTGCACCCGGCGCGTCGGAGGCGAGGTTGTTCAAGGACACCCACGCCTCTTCGGGCGACTGCTCACGACGCAGCCCAAGTGCTTCGACCGCGGCAGCTTGATTCTTTAAGTTCTGGATTGCCCGGTCGACGATTTGTTTGCCGACGGGCTGGCGTTCCTCGTGGTAGCTGTCGAGCAGGTCCTCGCCGGCGCGTCCTGAGAGCACATAGGCCAGCTTCCAGGCCAGGTTGTAGGCGTCCTGGATCGAGGTGTTGCTGCCCAGACCTCCCGCCGGCGGGTGGCGATGGGCCGCATCGCCCATCAAGAAAACCCGCCCACGGCGGTACTCCTTGGCCACTACATTATTGACCTGCCACTTGCTGGTGCCCTTCAGCCGGATTTGTGCGCTGGGATCCCCGATCAACGTACGCGTGAACTGTGTTACCGCGGCCTCAGAGGTGTCGGGCTCGCCCTGTGACGGGTCATACTCACGCATCAGCACCCAGTCACTAAATGGGCGCACACAAATGAAGGCACCCGAGCCCACCCACGAATCCGCCCCCGGCTGCAAGATCGTGTAGATCACTCCGGGTCGGTGCGCGGCGTATTCAGCAAGATCGACCTCGACCCACATATTCAACATATGTTTGATTGCCGATTCGCCCTCGATCCGGAAGCCAAGCTGCTCGGCCACCCGCGAACGCCCACCATCGGCGCCGATCACATACTGTGACCGAACCAGATACTCGCCCTCCGCATCGCGGACCCGAGACAGGACTGCCTCCGGGGATGGCGTCACGTCCAGGAGCTCATGGGAGAAGCGGACGTCCGCGCCCCGCTCGACCGCCGCTTGAAGCAACTCTGGCTCGACCAGGTGCTGGCCAGCGTTGTACCCGTCGCAGGGACTGGCCGCCACGTAGTCGGCCATTCGAGCCCCGGTGCCATACGAGGCGTAACGGAAGATCTCCGGGCCCGTGAAGCTCGTCGCAATCACATTGTTGCCGAGCGTCTTTAAAGGGATTCCTACCGCACGCACCCGGTGCTCGATGCCGAGATCGCGCAGGGTCTCGACCGTGCGCTGATTGGTGATCGTTGCGCGCGGTTGGGGTGCCGTGCCGGGATGGCGCGAGATGGTGATTGCCGAGATGCTGAACATCCCTAGGAACGCAGATGCAGTTAAACCCGCGGGTCCCGCACCAACAACCAAGACGTCAGTTTCGAACGTGCGCATGGCTATCCTCCGACCGTTCTGTCAGCGACACCCGGTCATCGCGGCGGCAGCGCTGCTATCCAGTCCGCAGGTCGAGGGTCGTGATCTTGTGTGCTGTCTAGCAATCAGCACCAACCAACTGCCAGCATCCTGTTCCGTTGAATGGACGGCATCAAGCACGCCGCCGCAAGGTGTCACTAGCTCGATCACCTACTGCTCCACGGCGACAACGCTTTTGCGGCGCAGTATTGGGAAAAAACCAGATGGGCGAGATTCTTGATACCCACGATTGCGAACTGACGGAGCAAGGACGGTTCATCCGGTCCGAGTTGGGGGCCAATAGACGGACATTTGCCCGCGAGGATCGCTGCACGCAGTCGACCAGCGGGAGAACGGATGCGCGAGAGTTGGCCGCATCGTGCACCATATCGAGCTAGGCCATGGAGCGCTGTTGACCGACTCGACGGCTCTAGGGGCTCTTCATTAAGCGATCGCACATTGCAGCATGTCATCGCGGCAGGACCGGCGTCGCGCCTTCGTGGATCGCCGCGGCCGGCTGGCGCGTTGCGCGAAGATTCGAAAGAGGGCCGGCCCAATGTCGGAGCTCGTCGAGCATCGCAACGGCGGCGGCTTCGAGTTCCGGGCCGGGCTTGAAATCGCTGCCCTGAATCAGTTTGAAGACGAAGGGGATCGAGACCGCCTCGGGGATTGGCATCATCTTCAGCGTGGTCACGATCTGTTTGATCACCTCCACCGCGCGGGTGCCAGCGGATACGCCGCCATAGCTTACGAAACCGACTGGCTTGTAATGCCATTCGTGGTGCAAGTAACTTAGCGCGTTGATCAGGCTTGGCGGCGGCCCGTGGTTGTACTCAGGGGTGACAAAGACGAAGGCTTCGGCCTGGTCGACCTTCATACTCCACCGTCGCGTGTGTTCCTTGGTGTAAAGCGCATCGCGGGGAAGATTTGGCTCGTCGAGCATGGGCAGGCCGAACTCGACCAGGTCGAGAAGTTCGACCTCAAAACCGCCGTGCTGCCTTGCAGCGTCGGCGGCCCAGGCCCCTATGCGGCCACCGAGCCGCCCGGGGCGAGTGCTAGCTATGACGACCCGCAATTTCGACACCATTCGCTTCTCCCGTGTTGACGAGTCCGCCTGTACGCATCGTTGGTATGCGGGGTGCCCATTCAAACGCCAGTCGTCAGTTCCAACTGTCGGGACCGGCAGGTGTCCGCGTTCCGTGGTCCGGGATCAGCGTCAGGCTCGAGGGCTTTTTCGTCATCTCGATGCGGGAGGCTTGACTGGCGCCAAGACCGTCCTAGCTTCCTTTACCCGACCGTTTCGACGTTCCTGGACAATCCCGCGCGCAGGGAGTGAGATGAGCGCGATTGCCTTGTGGGCCGTTGTAGCGGTGGATGCCGAATTCCGCAGGTACATCGTGTTTATCGAGCGAGCCGTTGGTCCGCACACCACCAACGGGACGGTTACTGTGTGTCACTGCGGTTTCCGGGTCGAACTGACTCCCTGGTCATTGTGGAGCCAGCGCCAAGATTTGGCCGGTACTCGAACACCACAATGGCGCGCGACCGCGTCCGATCCCACTGGGCGGAACTTATTCCTTGCCGCACGCGGAGCCTAGTGCGCACGATCCTCGACGCGGACGACGACAGGACGGATGAAGGTGAGTCAACATCGTCTCGCGAAGCGCAAGGTAGCGGAGGGCGCATGACGCGTACAGATCTCGGATCGAAGGAGACGCAATATGTCTTAACGCCGACGATCTCGGCGGTACGTCTGACATCGGGGGAGGACCCCGCGGGCAGGGGCCGCATCAAGCGCGCCTCACACGACTCGACACGGGTGACATTCATCCCTCGAGCCCGGCCGATCCCATTCCAAGCGACTGACCGAAGATCGGCTCAGCTGTCGACGGTCATAGGAAAACAACGCACCAAAAAGGGAGTTAACAAATGACGATCCACAAGGTCGTGGTCGGATCGGCCAGCGCATCTTGCCGATTGCCGAAGATGTTCGCTCCCGGCCGATTCGTGCACAGCTCTTGGTGGCAACCGGGCCCAACTGTTACTAGTTGCATCTGGTGAGCGGGCTTTTTGGTCCGGAGGTTCGAATGGTGGACGACCACGCGACTGCTACGTCGCTGCTGGCCGGTCGATCGGTCCCGAGCGGCCAAAGTGCCAACGGTGCAAAGATTCTCGGCGGTGTTCGACTGTCTGACGTCCGACGTTCCGGCGGTCACATTCGCGGCACTGGAAATCACGGCATTGCAATCACCGATAGGGTCGCAAGACCGGTTCGTGCTTTCGGCGGCTTCTTCGCCATGTGCCTGGATACGTTCGTGATGATGTTCCGGCCGCCCTGGGCTTGGCGAGAGTTTGTATTCCAGACCTGGTTCGTGGCACGTGTGTCCCTCGCACCAGCGGTCTTCATGGCTATCCCACTAATTGTGCTGGGGACCTACACCCTCAACATTCTCCTCGTAGAGTTTGGGGCTGGTGACCTATCGGGATCCGGTGTGGCATTTCTTGCGCTGACGCAAAGTGGCCCAATCGTAACGGTTCTCGTGATCTCCGGTGCGGCCGCCAGCGCGACTTGTGCTGACCTCGGCGCGCGTGCGATCCGTGAAGAACTCGATGCAATGCGTGTTCTGGGCATTAACCCGATCCAGGCGCTAGTGGTGCCGCGTGTGTTGGCGACAACCTTGGTCTCAGTTTTGCTTGCGTCCATCGTCACGATGGTCGGCCTCGTGTGCGCATTCTTTTTCTCAGTATTCCTGCAGCACATTACTTCTGGCGCGTTCGTGGGGGGCCTAACGTTGCTGGCCGGTGTGTCCGAGGTCGTTATCTGCTTAGTTAAGGCGGCGATCTTCGGTCTGTCAGGGAGTCTGATCGCTTGCTATAAAGGCATGTCGGTAGGTGGTGGTCCCGCCGGGGTCGGAAATGCAGTCAACGAGACTGTGGTGTACACATTCCTGGCGTTGTTTCTCCTCAACATGATCGCCACGGCCGTCGGAGTGAAGGCAACGCTGTGACGCAGGCAGCGCCTAGCCCGCTTCATCCAAGATTGCGCCGCGCCGTTGGCGGCACGGCGCAAGGCTGGAACCGGCTAGGGGTGCAGGCTCGTTTCTACGCAGAGACGATTCGCGGTAGCAGAGATGCGATTCTTCGGTATCCGAGCGAATTGCTTCGGCTCATCGCCGAAATGAGCCTTGGCATTGGTGCGCTGGCATTGATCGGCGGCGCGGTGGTCATCATTGGATTCCTGACGCTATCGACCGGATCACTGCTAGCGATACAGCTATACCCCCAACTTCAGCAAGTTGGTGTCGACGCCTTGGCTGGATTTTTATCGGCGATGGTCAACGTCCGGTTCATTGGTCCGCTGATCGCCGGTATCGGGCTTGCCGCAACGATTGGTGCTGGCGCGACAGCTCAACTGGGCGCCATGCGGATCAGCGAGGAGATTGACGCGCTCGAGGCGATGGGTATCCGCGCCGTCCCCTACTTGTGTTCGAGCCGATTGGTGGCCGGCGTCATTGTGGTCATGCCGTTGTTTTCGGTCGCGATGTTGATGGCATTTACGGCCACGCGCGTCGGCACTACGGCCGTGTATGGGCAATCGACTGGCGTCTACGACCATTACTTCAACACCTTTCTCAACCCCGCTGATTTACTCTGGTCCTTCTTCCAGGCGGTAGTACTGGCCATCGTCGTGATGCTGATCCACACCCACTACGGTTTCAGCGCATCGGGCGGCCCGGCGGGCGTCGGCGAAGCCGTAGGACGGGCGGTCCGTGCCTCGCTTGTCGCAGTCGTCGTCGTTACGCTGTTGGTGTCGTTAGCCATATACGGGCCCTCCGGCAGCTTCCACCTTTCGGGTTAGCGCATGAAATCGAGACGGGAAGGCCGACTCCACCCAGCGTGGTGGGCGCTCATTCTCGTGGCCGTCGTGGCCATATTCGTATTCGCTACAATTTCGCGGTTCCTAGGAACTTTCGACTCCAACGTGCCTGTTGTGGTTACCTCAGATCGGTCTGGTCTGGTTATGGAGCCCGGCGCGAAAGTCAAGCTGCGCGGTGTAGAAGTTGGGCGGGTCAGCGACCTTCGGGGCCGTTACGACTCGGTGCGTCTAAATCTCGAAATATTCCCCGATCAAGTCAAGCACATTCCAGCGAACGTGAAGGCGCAGATCCGTTCGACCACATTGTTCGGAACCAAGTACATCGAACTCACCCTCCCCGACGACCCCAGCTCGAAGCGGCTGGCCGCCGGCATGGTCATTCCAGCGCAAAACGTTGCGACTGAGGTGAATACCGTCTTCCAGAATTTGGTGAACGTGCTGAACCAGATCGACCCGGCCAAGCTCGATGGCGTCTTGACAGCACTTTCAGAGGGCTTGCGGGGACAAGGACCCAGGTTAGGTGAGGCGACTACTAAGGCCAATCAGGTGTTACTCGCAATGAACACGCGCACCGAGGCAATCCGGCGGGATTGGCGATCGCTGAAGGGATTCACCGACACCTATAGCGATGCAGCTCAACATATTCTAGCGGTACTCGATGCGGCCAGCACCACCAGCACAACTATTGTCAGCGATGCGGCAGCGCTGGATGCGCTGCTGGTCAACGTCATTGGCTTCTCGGAAGCCGGTACTAACCTCTTCGCACCGAACAAAGGCAACTTGATCCGAGCGGTCAACGACTTGGAACCGACGACGGCGCTGCTGCTTAAGTACAACCCGGAGCTGACCTGCGTGCTGGTGGGCGCCTACACGACCCTCACCAAGTACTCCTATGCCGACACCGTTGGAGCCAATGGGTTCTCCGGGGCCACCTCGGTCGGCCTCGAGTGGGGTGACGATCCATATAAATACCCGGACAACCTGCCGATCGTTGCCGCGAAAGGCGGTGAGGGAGGCAAACCAGGATGTGGGTCATTGCCAGACGTTTCCAAGAACTGGCCAGTGCGGCAACTGGTCACCAACACCGGTTGGGGTACCGGGCTGGATTGGCGACCAAACCCCGGCATCGGATTTCCTGGGTGGGCCGACTACTTTCCCGTCACCCGTGCTGTGCCCGAGCCGCCAAGCATCCGTTACCCTGGCGGCCCTGCACCAGGTCCACCACCTGCTTACCCGGGTGGGCCACCCTACGGCGCGCCATGGTACGCGCCAGACGGCGCGCCGTTGTTTCCTGGACTGCCACAGCGCCTGCCGTCGGATCCGCCGCCACCCGATGCGTCCAATCCGTCGCCTGAATTGCAACCATCTGCGCCGCCGCTCCAATCGCGGGAGCCGACGCCGCCCTCGCCCGATGGTGCAGCACGCGAAGCTCCACAAGTAGTGAGCGGACAACAGCAATGAGAAACAGACTCAAGGGTGTTATGTGGCGATTGGGAATCTTTTTCGCGATCAGCCTGCTGTTCATGGCCGCAATGTTCGCGATCTTCGCTCAGGTGCGCTTCCAAGCAGAAAAGCAATACACGGCCGAGTTCTCCAATGTGTCCGGGCTAAAAGAAGGCCAGTTCGTCCGCATCGCCGGCGTGGAAGTCGGTAAAGTTAAACAACTTTCGCTGCGCCCTGACACGACGGTCTCGGTGAAGTTCAGTGCCGACGACTCGGTTGTGCTCACTCATGGCAGCAGGGTCGTAATCCGCTACGACGACCTGGTCGGCGGTCGCTACCTGGCGCTTGAGGAAGGTGCTGGAAGTACTATTCCACTTAAACCTGGTGACACCATCCCGCTATCCAACACCTCGCCGGCGTTGGACTTGGATGCATTGATCGGCGGGTTTCGCCCGTTGTTTCGTGCGCTTGACCCCAAACAGGTGAACGCGCTTTCAGGCCAGTTGATCGCAGCCTTCCAAGGACAAGGCGAAACGCTTAACTCTTTCTTCGAGCAGACTGCCGCGCTGACGACGATGCTCGCAGACCGCGACCAGCTCATCGGTCAGGTCGTCGTCAACCTTAACACCGTGCTGGGTTCACTAGGCGACCAAAACAGTCAGTTCGCGAAGGCGGTTGACTCATTGTCACAGCTGGTTTCGACGCTGGCTGCCCGCAAGGACGACATCAGCAACGCCGTGGCCTACTCCAACGCGGCGGCGAGCTCCATCGCCAGCTTGCTGTCGCAATCGCGTCCACTGATCCAACGTGTCGTTCATGAAACCGACCGCACGGGCGGAGTCGTGCTAGCCGATCATGACTACGTCGACAACCTTATCGCCACGCTGCCCGATGCCTATCAGGCGCTGAGCCGACAAGGCCTGTACGGCGACTACTTTGGCTTCTACCTGTGCAACTTGTCGCTAAAAGTCAACGGCAAGGGTGGACAGCCGGTGTACATCAAAGTCATCAGCCAGCCCAGCGGACGGTGCACACCCAAGTGAAATCATTCTCAGAGCGCAGCCGCCTTGTCATCGGCGGGATCGCATTAGGACTAACGGCCGGAATCGTCTCGGCGGCATTGAACTACGACAAGCTACCCTTGATCAACCAAAACAAGAAGTACTCCGCCTATTTCGCTGAGGCCGGAGGCCTGACTCCCGATGCCGCCGTACAGATTTCAGGGCTACGCGTGGGACAGGTTGAAAGTATCGGGCTGGACGGTCCCAAGGTGCTGGTCACCTTCAACATCAATAAACACATCCCCATCGGTGATCGCACCGAGGCGGCCATTAAGACCAAGACCCTGCTGGGCGCAAAAATCCTCGAGCTCACCCCCCGCGGCAACGGTCGCCTGCGTGGCCCAATCCCGATCGACCGGACCCAATCGCCCTATCAGCTCCCCGACGCCCTAGGCGATCTGACGTTGACCATCAGCGGACTTAACACAGACCAGCTGTCGCAGTCGCTAGCCACGCTGTCGGATACGTTCAAAAACACACCTCCTACTTTGAAGTTGGCGCTACAGGGAGTCACCCGGTTTTCCGACACTCTCAACAGGCGCGACGAGCAGCTGCGCCACCTGTTGGCTAATGCGAACAAGACAACAGCGGTGCTGGCCGAGCGTAGCGATCAGGTGGTCAGCTTGGTCGCCAACACCAATTCGCTGCTGGCACAACTGCGAAGCCAAAGCGCAGCGCTGGACCAGATTTCAGCCAACATCTCGGCGCTAGCCATCCAACTCAAAGGCTTCATCGCCGAAAACCGTGACCCGTTCAAGCCGGCCCTGGACAAACTCAACGGGGTCCTCACCATCGTCGACAACCGCAAAGAACAGCTCCAAAAAGTCATCAAACAGCTCAACGCATATCTCATGTCGCTCGGGGAATCGGCGTCATCGGGCCCATTCTTCAAGGCCTACATCGCCAATCTTCTGCCGGGACAGTACTTGCAGCCCTTCATCGACGCTGCATTCTCAGACCTCGGCATAGATCCCAACGTCCTGCCGCCGTCGCAACTCACTGACCCGCAAGTAGGGCAGCCGGGAACGCCCGCGCTTCCGGTGCCTTATCCGCGCACCGGCCAGGGTGGTCCCCCGAATCTGAACCTGCCCGACGCGATCACAGGCAAGCCGGGTGATACCCGCTACCCCTACCGGCCCCCACTGCCGGCGCCACCTCCTGGCGGACCCCCGCCGGGACCTCCTGCGACCCCGCCGGGTCCGTGGCCGACACCAGAGCCACAATCCACGACCGTCACATTCCCACCTCTCGACATGCCCGATCAGCCAGCGCCGCAAAGGAGTCGGCAGTGACAAGACCACGCATCAGGGCGGTACTAGCAAGTGCCCTGGCACTCGTACTGGTCGCCGGATTCTTCACTGCGCTGCGGGCTAACAGCCGGATCGACCGCACCCACGTGGTGGGCTATTTCGCGAACAGCACAGGCATTTTCGTCGGAGACGACGTGCGAATTCTAGGTGTCCCCGTCGGAAAGATCGATCGGATCGAGCCCCAAGGTACCCGGGTTAAAATCACCTTCTGGTACGACGCCGCATACAATGTGCCGGCCGAAGCCAAGGCCGTGATCTTGTCTCCATCGCTGGTGCCGGTGCGAGCCATCCAACTGACACCGGCGTACACCGGCGGACCCGCGATGGTCGACAACGCCGTCATTCCACAAGAACGCACCGGCGTTCCGCTGGAATGGGACGAGCTCCGCCAACAACTGCAAAAACTCACCACGACATTGGAACCGACCCAGCCAGGCGGTGTTAGCGCATTGGGGTCTTTTATCAACACAGCCGCGGACAACCTGCGCGGCCAAGGCGCCAACATCCGAAAAGCACTCATCGAACTCTCACAAGCGTTTTCAGCGCTAGGTGATCACAGCGACGACATTTTCTCCACCGTTAAGAACCTGTCGACCCTAGTGTCGGCCCTACGAGACAGCACCGACGTCATACGTCAGCTAAACGCAAATCTGGCCGCGGCGACAGCACTGCTGTCCAACGGCCCCAACGAGATCGGCAATGCGGTTCGCGACGTCAACGACGTAGCCGCCGACGTGCAAAGCTTCGTCGCCGCCAACCGGGAAACACTGGGCACCACCTCAAACAAGGTGGCGTCGGTCAGTACCGCGCTCATCCAGAGTCTTGATGATCTCAAGCAGACACTTCACATCGCCCCGAACACGGTCCAAAACTTTATCAACGTCTATCACCCAGCCCAGGCCGCAATAGCCGGTGCAGCAGTCGTCAACACCTTCGCTAACCCGATCACCTTCCTGTGCGGAGCTATCCAGGCTGCCTCCCGGCTCAACGCCGAGCAGTCGGCGAAGCTATGCGTGCAATACCTGGCGCCGATTGTCAAGAATCGCCAATACAACTTCCTGCCGCTGGGCTTTAACCCGATAGTTGGCGCGACAGCGCGGCCCAATGAGCTGACGTACAGCGAAGATTGGCTACGGCCCGACCATCGTCCCAGCCAACCGCCACCGACTGCACCGCCGGCCGACTCGCTGAGGCCACCCGCAGAGGCGCCGCCACCAGCCGATCTGCCAGTCGCGTCGCCGCCCAATCCCGAACTGCGCCAGACCAATCCAGCGCAAGGTTTACAGGGACTCATGATGCCACCAGGAGCGGAATCGTGACCCGGCGCCGATGGGTCGGCGTCGTTGGTCTCGCGGTAGTGGCCGCGCTGGCCCCAGCAGCATGCGGTTGGCGGGGAGCGAACACACTGCCGCTGCCAGGAACCAGGGGCCACGGGCCGGGCGCATACAGCATCCAGGCGCAACTGCCCGATGTCGATAATATTCAACGTAATTCGCGCGTCCGAGTCGGAGATATCGATGTCGGCACCGTCACGCAGATCCAACGGCAGGGATGGCACGCGCTACTGACCCTGACAATCGACGGCGACGTGCGACTGCCATCCAACGCCACGGCCACGATCGGCCAGACCAGCCTCTTCGGCTCCAAACATGTCGAGCTCGCCCCACCCAAAGATATGCCACCACAGGGCAGACTGCACAACGGTTCGCAAATCCCGTTGTCATCCGCACGCACCTATCCCACAACAGAAAAGACCCTCGCAGCGGTATCAATGCTGCTCAACGGCGGTGGAATTGGGCAGATTCAAGACATCACGCAAGCGCTCAGCACGGCCTTCGCCGGACGTGAGCAAGACCTGCGTAGCCTCATTGAACAACTTGACACGTTCATTGGCTCCCTCAACAGCCAAATCGACGACATCATCGCGGCAACCGCAAGTCTGAACAACCTCGCCAGCCAAGTTGCCAACCAGAAACCGGTCATCGACAAAGCACTGAAAACTATTCCCAAGGCGCTAACAGTGCTCAAGGACCACCGCCAGAGCCTGGCCGGCGCGTTGGACTCGCTAGGGAAGTTCAGCGCAGTATCCGCTGACTCAGTGAACCAGACCAAGGACAGCGTCGTGAAGGAGCTCAACCAGCTCGGACCAGTCCTGCAGTCACTGGCCGACGCCGGCCCCTCACTGACTCGCTCCTTGAGTTTGTTATCGACATACCCATGGGTGAAAGAAGATGTCACGAACTGGTTCCGGGGTGACTTGGCAAACATCAGCCCCGTGTTCGATCTGACGCTCAGCAGACTTGACGCCGGGTTCTTCGTCGGTACCCGCTGGGAGGGCAACCTCACCGAGTTGGAGCTGCAATGGGGTCGCACGATAGGTCAAATACCCAGCCCCTACACCGCCGGCAACCCGTTAGTGGCTCCCTACCACTTCGACCAGGGGCCATAGAAGTGTTCGGGTTGCATCTGCGAAAAAGATCTGTCATCCAATTGGTGGTCTTCACCGTCATCTCCCTGACAGCGGCGCTGATCATGGGACTGGACTACATGCGTCTGCCCAGCCTCCTGTTCGGCGTCGGCCACTACGAGGTAACCATGCGGTTGCCCGAATCCGCCGGGTTGTACCAGCGGGCCAACGTCACCTACCTTGGCACCGAAGTAGGCCAAGTAAAGACGATTCACCTGACAGATAACGGCGTCGAAGCGGTCCTGTCACTCAACTCAGACATCGCCATCCCAGCCGATCTCGACGCCCAAGTGCACAGTCAGACAGCTGTCGGTGAGCAGTATGTGGAGCTGCTGCCGCGCAACGACACCGCGCCGCCCCTAAAAAACGGCGATGTCATCGCTCGCAACCGAACCACGATTCCACCCGATATCAACGAACTTCTGGCTGCGACCAACCGCGGTTTGCAGGCCATTCCCGGCGACAACCTCAAGACCGTGATCGACGAGTCCTACACCGCTTTCGGTGGACTAGGTCCCGAAATCTCACGGCTAGTAAAGGGATTGACCTCCCTGGCGACCGATGCCCATAAGAATCTTGACGGACTCACTAACCTGGCGGACAACGCCGCGCCGCTGCTAGACACCCAATCCGACACAGCTGACTCAGTCCGTGCCTGGGCCGCTCACCTCGCCACCGTCACTGACCAATTGCGAACCCACGACAGCGACCTCGGCGGGATACTACGAAAAGGTCCTGGGGCAGCCGACGAAGCCCACCGGCTCCTGGACCGGCTGCACCTGACTTTGCCCATCATTCTGGCAAACCTAGCCAGCATCGCGCCCGTTCTTGTCACTTACCAGGCAGACCTCGAACAGCTATTGGTACTGCTGCCTTTGGGGGTGGCGGCCCTGCAAGCGACAACCGCGGGAAGTCTCTACAGCAATAATCCAGTCAAAGGTTTCCAACTCGACTTCATCGCGAACCTCAACTTACCTCCCCCCTGCAGTACCGGATATCTACCGCCTCAGCAAATACGATCCGCCAGCGCCGAAGACTATCCGGATCGGCCGTCCGGCGATTTGTATTGCCGGGTTCCCCAGGACTCCCCACTCGATGTCCGTGGGGTTCGTAATATCCCGTGCGAGACGCGCCCAGGCAAACGAGCTCCCACCGTCAAGATGTGCGAGAGCGACGAGAACTACGTCCCCCTCAACGACGGCTTCAACTGGAAGGGCGACCCCAACGCAACACTATCCGGCCAGCCCGTCCCGCAGTTGCCACCAGGCGCTGTTCCCACGACGGCGCCAGCCCCTTCACCAGTCGCGGTCGCCCCATACGACCCCAACACCGGCACCTACATCGGCCCCGACGGGCAGCCGCACACCCAGTCGAACCTGACCCGCGACGGCGCCAAGCCCCGAACCTGGCAGGACCTCCTGACTCCGCCGAAAGGAAACTGACCGTTGACAATCCAGCCCCACACCGTGACAAAGCCGGCCGATGCGTCGATGGACGAGACCGGCAACATGGCGCCGCCAAGCGGCCGTGAGACGAACGAAGGCGCCACCGATCACGCAGCGGACACCGACGAAGCGGCAATGCGCCGCCCACGGGCTCAGCGCCGTGCGCATCGACTCGCGCTCGCGCTCGGTCTGACAGTGGTCATCGGGCTGTGCGCGCTTATCGGTTGGCTCGAATGGCGGGCGCACCAGTCATACCAAGCCCGCCAGCTGCGCTCACTTTTTCTGCAAGTGGGACGCCAGGGCGCAGTAAATCTGACCACGATCGATTGGCAACACGCCGATGCCGACGTCCAACGCATCTTAAACTCCGCTACCGGCACCTTCTACGACGATTTCTCCAAGCGGTCGCAACCCTTCATCGATGTGGTCAAGCAGGTCCATTCGAAATCCGAAGGCACGGTGACCGAGGCGGGGCTGGAATCCTCATCGGATAATGATGCCCAGGTTCTAGTCGCGGTAAGCGTGAAAAGTTCCAACACCGGTGCAGCAGAGCAGGATCCACGGGGTTGGCGAATGCGAATCTCGGTGCACAGAGCCGGCAACGAGGTCAAGGTGTCCAACGTGGAGTTCGTGCCATGAGCACAACAGTAAGGGGTGGCCGTAGCGGAGACACCGTCCACGAGGAGACCGCTCCGGTAGCCGCACCGACGACATCCGAGACACCTCAAGACGACGAGGAATCCGCGGACGGCGCCTCGGACGCGATTGGCGTCAAGACTGCTGGGAAACAGCGTAATACGGACGGAAGATGGTCGCGCGTAATCGTATTCGCCGTTATACCCGTGTTGGCGATGGCCTTGGCTGCGGTAGCGGGGTATCTGAAGTGGCAGGACGCGTCAATCCGTGAGTCGGATAGCTGGGCCGCACAGTCTGTTCGGGTTGCGACCGAAGACACAATCGCAATGTTGTCCTACCACCCCGAAACGGTGGATAAAGAACTCACCACGGCCCGCGACCGAATGACCGGCAACTTTCGCGACGCGTACCTGCGGCTTATCAATGAGGTTGTTATTCCCGGCGCCAAACAAAAACGTGTCACGGCGGTGGCTACGGTTCCGGCGGCCGCTTCGGTATCAGTGACCGAAAATCGGGCGGTCGTCATGGTTTTCGTGAACCAAACCACGACGATTGGCAATGATCCGCCCACCGACACCGTATCCACTGTGCGGGTCACCCTCGACAAAGTCAATGAACGATGGCTCGTCTCTCAATTCCAGCCCATCTAAGCCGCCCGGTATCGATGATGGCTCCCGTAACCGCGATCTTTTGTATTGCGACGCTTCTCACTCCGCGCGCCTCTGCTGACGCGGTGGCATATTTGCTCAACGTAACTGTGCGGCCGGGCTACAACTTCCCCAACGCTGACGAGGCCTTGCGCTACGGACACGGCGTCTGCGACAAGGTGAGTGCAGGACACACTTACGCGCAGGTCATGGGCGACATCAAAGCTGACTTCAACACCTCCGACGAATACCAAGCCTCCTATCTGATCAGTCAGGCCGTCAATGAGCTATGCCCGGCGCTGATCTGGCAGTTACGACAATCAGCGGCCGGCTACCGGCCACCGACGCCGTGACAACGGCAAAAAGGAGAACCAACGTGATGTATCGAACACTTGCGCTTCCTGCATCGATTGCCGTGGTTGCCGGCGCCGTGCTCGGAGCCCGCGCCGCGCACGCCGACAATGACAACAACACGCTCATACCGAACAACAAGCGACTCAACGACGGGATCGTGGCCAACGTTTACACCATGCAGCACCAGGCAGGGTGCACCAACGACGTGAAGTCCAATCCTCAGTTACGGCAAGCCGCACAACGGCACACCCATGATGTGCTGATCAACCGGAGCCTCGACGGCGACATCGGATCGGATGGTTCCACGCCAAACGACCGCGCGTCCGCCGCCGGGTTCGAGGGAAAGATCGCCGAAACCGTGGCAATCAATCCCGCAATCGCGATCAGCGGCATCGAGGTTCTCCACCAGTGGTATTACAACCCCGCAGATTTCGCCATCATGTCCGACTGCGCCTACACCCAAATCGGGGTGTGGTCGGAAAACAGCCTGGATCGGAGCGTCGTGGTCGCTGTGTATGGGCAGCCACAGCGGCCGATCGACACGCGAGGCAGTGTAAGTGGACCGGATCCGAACCCAGATTATGACGCCAGCGATGAGGTCGAGTTCGGCATGAAATGGCTGCCCTGGATTCTCCGGGGCGTGTACCCACCCCCCGCCTACCCTCCGCAATAGGCTTGAGAGTCTTACCGGAGCGCTGCGGCAGCGAGCCGCCGTGCTGGAAAGTCTGCGCTAGCTCGCTGACCGCGCTCAGGTCGTCTATCTGCTCACGGGCAGATGACATAGTTGCTGAACCCGCCGCGACGATTTTTCATGAGCGACAAAGCATCGTTGACGTCAGCGAGTTTGAAAATTTCGTGCTCAAACACCGACAGATCGACTTGACCGGCGGCCGCCATGTCGGCCATCTCTTGGCCATCGGCGGTAGTAAACCACGTGCTGCCGATAAAGGATTGGTCCCTCGACATAGCCGCGAACATATCAATCGGAACCAATTCGGTGACCCCACCGACGTTGACATGAACGCCGCCTCGGCGCAGGGTGCTCATCGCAGTAAGCAATGGTTCCTTCGGCGTCTCCGTAAACAGAGCGTCGATGACAGCTGGCACTCCGGTGCCGCCGGTGAGCCTGTGCACCCAATCGGTAAGCGGCTCCTCGTCATAGGCGGAGTGAACTTGGATTCGCCCGGGATTGATGGCACGCACACTCTCAAGCAAACCACGGTCGCGACCTGTACCAAGGATTTGTTGAACCCCCAGTCCCAACGCGAACAAGGCAATGCCCAGCCCCAGGGTTCCGCTGATGCCATTGATGAGCACGGTGCTCCCCGGCCCCACTCCGGCGCGACGTAGGGCCCGATAGCCAGTGCCAAGGTACCCCCAGCGTGCCGCCGTCTCGTGCGAGACCTGGTCGGCTAGCTTGACCAAACTGTATACCGGTGCCGTCATGAACTCGCAGAACCCTCCGTACGGATAGTCGTCAAACAGCGCCTGAGAGTGCTTGCTGAATCCGAAATAGCCGTTGAATGTGAACGCCGGGCAGGACTGCGGGTGGTACATGCGGCAGTCTCGGCAGCCCCCACAGTACCTGGCCGGGTTTACATAAACGCGATCTCCGATTTCCAGGCCGTGCACCTGGGCTCCCTTTTCGACGACCACGCCAGTCGCGTCAAGACCGAAGACAGCTGGCAGTTTTGGCATGCAGAGGACCGGAAAGTCATACAAGCGGCGTAATACATTTCCTAGGTTGGGCACGATTCCGCATGCCTTCACTTCAACCAGCACGTCGGTGGGTCGAGGGACGGGAACCTCGACTTCATCTATGCGCAGGGGCTCGCCAATCTTATGCAGGCGCGCGGCCCGCATGGTGCGTGACATCATTGTCCTCCTTGTCCATCCGTCGGGCAGCTACCTGACGTTACTTAGATAGCGTCTACCTACGCTCTGTGGCCCGGGCGCGGCACTGTCCCAAGGCAATTCCGGTTAGCGGGCCATGCGCTCAAGGAGAAAGCGTTCGAGTGTCATCGGTTGTGGGGGAACGGCGGGTTCCAAGAGCGGAACGTCGGGGAATTCCGATGCCTCGAAATACCATTTCTCGACGGCAGGCAGACCCCAGCGCTCGGCGGTGCTTATAGTTGCCGCGTCCCACCGGACGGGCTCGATTTCCACATCGATCGACTGGGCGTGGCTGATGAATCCCTCCACCCGGTGTCCGTCGGGGTCGCGAAGGTAGACGTAAAGGATTCCGCCAGGGCCATGCCGGCCGGGTCCTCTCTCGACTGACTCCTTGTAATCCATCTGGCCGGCACAATCGCAGGCACTGAATATATCCCTGGCTTCTGGCACTACGTAACCGAAATGGTGCATCCGAGGCCCCGTGCCTCTCGCGATCGCCAGGTCCAGCGTCGTGCCCTTGCGATACAAGAAAGCGGCGGTCAAGTCGTCGCCATGTGCGATGTATTCGGACGTTCTGAAGCCCAGCGCGCTGTAGAACTCGACGAGTGCAAGGGGATCGGGCGCATGGATCTGAAAGTGATCAAATTGTTGTGCCATCGCACCCTTAAACAGTCGAACCTCGTTGTACATACGAGGGCGAGTCTCCATGGTTGCGCACAGCTCCAAAGGCGTGCCAATCGGATCGCTCACGTGCAGAGTCCGATCTTGATGCGGTTTTTGGACCCACTCCGCAGGCAGTCCTCGTTCGGAAAAGTAGCGGTAGGCAACGTCGAGGTCCTCGTCGAATAAAACTCGAAACCCGAGCCGGCGCGACCGGCCGGCGTCTTCACCCTGCTCGAGGACGAGGCTGTGATGGCACGCTTCGGAAAGCCCACGCAGATAGCACGTGTGGGAATCCTCCTCCGTGATAATCAAACCCATCACCTTGGTATAGAAGTCGCGGCTTTTGGAAACGTCGGCGACCGCCAACCGGACGTGGCTCGCCCGGGTGATGTTAAACGGTGGGCGCAAATCAACTTCGGGCAACAAGCCAGTGCCTTCCTTTCAAGGGGTCCGGGCCATCGGCGAACGCCAGCTTCACCGAAAGTTTGGTGGTGACCAGTAGCAACGGCATCAAGCCGTGATTCACATCAGTCAGTCTTTCGACGTCGGTGCGGGTTTCCCACACTGCCTCCCCGTTGTTGTTACATGCGCCACCAACCGAATGCCACCTCCCCGTTCCGCTAGGCGGACCCATGAGTTTCCTCGTTTTCTCAGCGCGCCCGAAGCTAAGTGGTGTTGACCGGGAAATGCCGACCACGAGGAAGTCTTCGTCATGCGGGCTGCCGTCATTACCGCCTACGGCGGACCAGAGAACATCGTTATCAAAGAGGTCGACAAGCCAACCCCACAGCCTGGCAACGTGCTGGTCGCAGTCCAGGCCGCGGGCCTGAATTTTCGGGACATCATCGAACGGCGAGGCCTATTGCCGGGCGAACCGCGGCCACCCGTACGCGCGGGCGTAGAAGGAGCAGGGATCGTGGTCGCCGCAGCCGCCGGCATCACCGAGCCAGCTGTTGGGGATCGCGTGATGTGGGCTCACATTCGGGGAAGTCACGCGGAATTGGTTGAAGTGCCTGTCCAGGAGACCATTAAGCTGCCGCCCTGGCTAGGCGCAGTTGATGCAGCCGCGATCTGCTCGCAGGGCCTGACCGCCCACTATCTTGCGAACTCACTACGCCTCACCGTGGCTGGTGACAGTGCGCTGGTCTGGGCGGCAGCTGGGGGCGTGGGACGCCTCCTCACACAGATGCTCGCTGCCAAGGGTGCACGTGTCATCGCGGCGGTGTCGAGTGAAGCCAAAGCCGAGGCGGCGCTGGCCGCCGGCGCCGAGCGCGCCGTGCTCTACTCCGAGGTCAAAACCGCCATCGATGTACTGACGGACGGCGTCGGGGTCGATGTGGTCTTCGACGGCGTCGGCGGATCGACCTTTGACACGAGTCTTGCTAGCGTTCGTCGCCGCGGAATGCTTGTCGTTTACGGAATAGCAGGGGGACCGCTTCCACCGGTCGACCCACGCCGCCTATATCTGGCGGGTTCGGTTTACCTTGTTCGACCCGGGCTAGCTCACTTCATCGCCACACGTGACGAGCTGTTGTACCGGGCGAAAGAGCTGTTCGCTGCGATTGAAAGCGGGATGATCACAGTTCGGATCGATGGCAAGTACCCGCTCAGCGATATCGCTGATGCCCATCGGGCTCTCGAATCTCGCGCGACTATTGGAAAGGTCGTTCTGCTCCCGCAGTAACCGCTGGGCTCAGCATGCTGGCTTCTCGGTGCTTGACAACGTGCGTTGAAGGCTCGCGGCGGCTGCGGCGACGCGGGCCGCGGAACGGCTGATCGCAGCGTTGTTCCACGCGCCGACGCATCCGATGGCCGCGGTGGTGCCGTTGCTTACCGCGAAAGCGGCCGCGACTCCACGTGTACCCAGCTGGAATTCTTCGTGTGACAAAGCCACGCCTTCAGCTGCCACGCGTTCGAGGTGCCGGCGAATCATCGCGGGATGCACAATCGTTCGCCGAGTGGCGGCGGGCAGCAGGCCTGAACCGAGCAGTTGTTCACGGTAGTCGGCATCTAGGCTGGCCGCGATGGCCTTGCCGACCGCGGTGCAGTGCAGTGGCAGGCCGACGCCGAGCAGCGGTCCGGGTCGCAATTCCTGGTTGAACAGCCCGTCGATAACAAGCGCCTTGCCACCCGTCAAAATCGCCAAGTTCGATGCGCCGGCGCAGCGCTGTAGCTCCACCAGGTGTGGCATGGCCGCCACGCGGACTTCGCTGATAATGGGATTGGCGTTGGCCAAAGCGAATATCTTCGTGCCAATGCAGAAGCCATCGGCCGAGCGCTCAAGTAATCCGAGTTCTACAAGTTTCCAGCACATGCGATGCACCGTGGTCTTGGCCAGACCGGTAGCCTCGACGAGGTCGGTCATCGTCGGTGGTCTTTTCATGGCTGCGCAAGCCTCCAGGACCAGCAAGATCCGCTGTGCGACAGGGTCGCGCTGCTGCGTCGCGTCCGCGCTCGAGTCGCTGTTCGGACTAACCATCAACACCGGTGCTCCTCAGTACTGATACGCAGCTACAGCTCGTCAGGATGCTGCAGCGCCAACGATAAATCCTCGAATTCGAAAATTGCTTAGCGGCGCGTATCGTGCGCAGCTCTGCGACCTACGGCACTGTGGGGACCGGTAATTCGGGTGGGGCACAGCGATAGACCGGAGGAGTGGCGGAGAGATTGATCGGGTTCCGACAAAGCGAAACAGTGCTGCCGTCGTGTCGTGGCACTGCAACGATGGGGTCGAGCCCAAGGTTGTCGGCGAGGGCGAAGGCGCCGGCGATGTCGTTGACCACCCCGACAGGCACGCGGACCTCGGTCAGTACCTTCATCCAGTCGGCGGCGGTCCGCGTTGCAAGCAAACGCTCGAGCTCGGCGCGCAATTGCTGGCGATGCCGCACCCGAGCTGGGTTGGTCGCGAACTGGTCGGTGGCCGCGAGCGAGGGCGCGCCGAGTGCCTCGCACAGTGCCGCGAACTGGCGATCGTTTCCAACAGCGAGGACCAGTTCCCTGTCTGCGCAGGCAAACAGCTCGTAGGGCGCGATGCTGGGGTGTTGGTTTCCCATGCGGCTAGGGACCACGCCCGCCGAGGTGTAGGCAGTCGCTTGATTTGCCAAGCCGGCGAGCAGGCAGGACAACAGGTCGATGTCGATGCGCTGACCTTTGCCGGTTGCGCTCCGGTGGTGCAATGCGGCGAGGATGCCGGTCGTAGCGAATAGCCCCGCGAGCACGTCGACGACGGCGACACCCACCTTCTGGGGCTCTCCCTGGGGTGTCCCGGTAATACTCATCAACCCACCGAGGGCTTGAATCAGCAAGTCGTATCCGGGCAGTTCGGCGCCAAGCCCTCGGCCGAAACCGGTGATGGAGCAATAGATCAGGCCGTCGTTCTCCGGTTTGAGTTGTTCATAATCGAGCCCGAACTTGGTCATTAGCCCAGGCCGGAAGTTCTCCACAACGATATCGACCCATGTGGCTAGTCGTCGCGCCTCAGATCGGTCACGCCGATCGTTTAGGTCGAGGATGATCGTGTCCTTGTTGCGGTTCACCGTTTGGAAGTAGGTTGCCTGCCCATGGTCGTCGAAAGGCGGCCCCCAGCGGCGCGTGTCATCGCCGATGACTGGGCGTTCCACTTTGATGACGGTTGCGCCGAGGTCGGCAAGCTGCATCGTCGCGAACGGGCCGGCGAGGATTCGGGAGAAGTCCAAAACATGGAGCTTGTCAAGGGCGCCACCCATATGCCAACATCCAATCATCGATTTTCGAAAATCGAACATATGCTAGGTGATCGCGATCTCGCAGGTCAAGGAGTTCAATGATGCCCGCCAGCTTTGCTCCGCTGGACTATCTATCCGTCGATAGCTCGCTCACCGACGTGGAGCGGGACATTCGTGACGCGGTTCGCGTGTTTGTCCGTGACCGCATCCTTCCGTATGTCGGCGAATGGTTCGAACAGGCGCGCCTTCCGGTTGAAATCGTCCGGGAGTTGGGCAAATTGGGGATCCTTGGGATGCATCTTGACGGCTATGGGTGCGCGGGTACAAGCGCGACGGCATATGGCCTGGCCTGTCTGGAACTCGAGGCAGGCGACAGCGGGATTCGCAGCCTGGTGTCGGTGCAGGGATCGTTGGCGATGTTCGCCATCCACCGCTGGGGATCAGAGGAGCAGAAGCTGGAGTGGCTCCCGCGGATGGCAGCCGGCGAGGCAGTCGGGTGTTTCGGCCTCACCGAACCAGATTCGGGTTCCGATCCCGGGGCAATGCGCACCTCAGCCCGCCGCGACGGTCCGGACTGGATACTGCGCGGACGGAAAATGTGGATCACTAACGGATCTATTGCCGAGGTCGCCGTGGTGTGGGCACGCACCGACGAAGGCGTCCGTGGCTTCCTTGTCCCTAAGGGCACCAACGGTTTCCGAGCTCAAGACATACGCAAGAAGCTTTCGCTGCGTGCGTCCATCACCTCTGAGTTAATCCTCGACGACGTTCGGCTCCCGGCGTCGGCAATGTTGCCGGGGGCGACGTCCTTGCGCGGACCCCTGGCATGCTTGAACGAGGCCCGCTACGGGATCGTCTGGGGCGCAGCGGGTGCCGCCCGGGCCTGCCTGGAAGCCGCGCTCGATTACAGCACCACCCGTGTGCAGTTCGGTAAGCCGATTGCGTCATTCCAGATCCAGCAGCAAAAACTCGCCGCCATGGCGCTTGAGGTCAACCGCGCCACTGTGCTGGCGGTCCATCTCGGCCGACTCAAGGACGCCGGTCGATTGCGTCCGGAACAAGTGAGCATGGGCAAGCTCGGGAATGTCAACGCCGCTTTAGACGTGGCCCGGGCCGCCCGGCAGATGCTCGGCGCCAACGGTATCTCCCTTGAGTATCCCGTCATCCGGCACCTGGCCAACCTGGAGAGCGTCGTTACCTACGAAGGGACCGCGGATGTGCATACGCTGGTCATCGGCGGCGCGCTGACGGGAATCGACGCCTTCCGCTGATCACAGAGCAGATAAGGTACGGCCCGATGACCACACGTCCTGACGGGCCAGGAACTACGACGCAGCACGCGCTAGACGAGCTCCGGCGAGCCATCGTCGCGGGACGCTATCGCCCAGGACAACGGGTCCACCAAGAAGAGATAGCGGAGCAGCTAGGCGTCAGCCTCGCGCCTGTCCGGGAGGCTCTGCGCGCCCTTGAACAGGAAGGCCAGGTCGTCTACCGGCCCCGGCGGGGATACTTCATCACCGAACTACGTGTTGAGGACCTCCAAGAGATCTACGCGCTGCGCCGGCTCTTAGAGGAACGCGCAGTGCGTGCCGCGTTGCCTGCCCTAGACGACGATGCGGTCGAGCGGATCGCACTGGCTGCACGCGACTGCGCCGAAGCCGCCAAGCGCGGCGATGTCGCCGCCGAGCTAGAGGCAAATCGGCGGTTTCACTTCGGGATGTTGGAAGCACCGGATCAGCCGCATACGATGCGTCTGATCCGGCTGCTCTGGGATTCCACGGAGTCCTATCGAGCGATGTACTACAACTCGGCGGAAGAACGCTCGGCGACCGTAGCGGCCCACGACGAGATCCTCGACGCGGTTCGCCGCAAGTCGGTGGATGAGGTCGTGGCTGCCCTTGACGACCACCGTGGACGAACCCTGCGGGTACTTAGCGGGATCCTCCCTACCACCTGACCGGACCTTGGTGTTCCACCACATGGGACCGCGTGCTTGGCGGTCTGCACCAGCGCGTGATTGTGTCGTGGAATGATGTTGCGGCGGCAATGCATTCGCCGCGGACGAAGCAGACGCCAGTGAGGATCGCGCTGTTCGAGCGGCCCAACCGTGCTCGCTGCGTGGGCATGGTGGTTGATAACGAGGTTGTCGATCTGACCGATTGGGTAGGTCCGCTTGGATGTGCACCGCTGGCGGCCTTTTTGGTGCGCGCGGCGCAGGAGGCACCGCCCAAGTCGGGCGAGCGTATTCCAGTCGACGAGGTGACGTGGTTGCCGCCGGCCCTGGGCTCCGCCGCGCCGATTTGCGTCGGGCTCAACTACGCCGACCACGCTGCTGGAGCGCGACAGACGGGTCCTGGGGTACCCATTCACCCCGCGCTTTTCTCGCGTTACTGGACCTCTCTGGTCGGGCATCAGGAGCCCATCATTCGGCCACGTGTATCGGAACAATTCGATGTCGAGGGCGAGCTCGTCGTCGTGATCGGCACGCACTGCTGGCGGGTGCCTCGCGAACGAGCACTAACCGTGATTGGGGGCTACACGATCGGACAGGAGGGAAGCGTGCGCGATTGGCAGCGTGCCGCACCCACGCCCACGGCCGGCAAAAACTTCACCAATAGCGGAGCTATGGGTCCCTGGATGGTGACAGCGGACGAGCTGCCTGACCCCGCGGCGCTGCGAATCATCACGACGGTAAACACGGAGACTTTGCAGGACAGCGACACATCCCTCATGCTCGTCGATGTGCCGACGTTGATCGAGCACATCACCGCCTTCATGCCGCTCAGTCCCGGCGACGTGATCTTCACGGGCACCCCCGCCGGAACGTTTTTGGATCGTGGGGGCCAACGTTGGCTCGCGCCCGGCGACGTCGTCTGCGTCGAAATACCGGGGATCGGCAAACTTCAGAACCACATTGTTGATGAGGAGGATTGTGGCCAGGGTTCCGTATTTGCACCGCGATGAGGCCGGGGATCAGTCTCAGCCGCTTTACGATCGACTCGAGGCCGAGCGAAGCACTCCGACGCCGAACATCTATCTGGCGCTTGCGCATGCGCCGGATCAGCTCGACCGGTTCTTGTCCTACGCCAACGCCCTGCGATCTTGCAATCTGAGTCCCTTGCTAAGGGAGTTGATTGTTCTGACGGTGGGGCACGCAACGGGTTGTGACTACGAAGTCGCCCACCATCAGTCCTACGCGCTCGCGGCCGGCTTGACGGTCGAGCAGGTGAAGGCGGTACCGCACTTCGAAACGGCGGACGTGTTCGACGACTTCGAGAAGGCAGTCATGCGGCTGGCGCGGGAATTCAGCGAGGGATCTGACGTTCGGCAAGAGACGTGGGACGCCGTCGCGGCTCATCTGACGACCCAGCAGCTGGTGCAGCTCACCTTGTTACTCGCCTGGTACGTCTCAGGATCGCTCATGATGCGCCTGCTTGCCCTCGACCTCGAGGAAGGGTACTCGGTGTCGTAGTTGGCGAGGCGGATCATCGGCTCTGGAACACGACGATCCCGGCCGAACTCCGTTCTGCAGGTCGCGTCCTGAAACCGACTAACTAAATGAACCCCATCGATGCTGTGGCTTGTTTTGCGAAAGCCTTCTATTGGCTGAGTTCCCGATGCAGCGCTGCCGCCGCAGCGGCCACAGCAAGAGGTGCATTATGGAGCGTCGGGCTATTCCAAGCCTCGAGGACCCCGATGGCAGCCGCGCCTCCGTCGCGCAACCGGAAACCCGCGGCCACTGCCTTGATATCGGGTAGGAAGTCTCTGTCGGCGACCGCGATTCCAGTCTCCGCGACCCGCTGGATGTGCTGCCGGAGCAGTCCTGGCTGGACCAAGGTATTCCGCGTAGCTCGGGCAAGCGGGCCTTTGCTGAAAAGGAGCCTGTCACGTTCCTCGGGTTCGAATTGTGCTGCGATCGCCTTTCCAAGTGCTGTGCAGTGCAGGGGAAGGGCGTGCCCGATCAGCCGTAGCGTCTGAACAGACCCCGTCGTGAACAGACCGTCGATCACGAGAGCCCTGCCATTGCTGAGGATCGCGATGTTCGACATCGCCCCGGTGCGTCGCTGCAGCTCTACCAGGTGAGGGATCGCGGCGATACGCAATTGGCTGATCCGGGGATTTGCCGCGGCTAGCGCGAACATCTTGCTGCCGACCGAGAAGCCGTCGGCGGAGTGCTCAAGAAGACCCAGTTCCACAAGCTTCCAACACATCCGATGGACCGTGGTTTTTGCCAAGCCGGTGGCTTGCACAAGTTCCATGATTGTCATGGCGCCCTTCTTGGAGGCACAGGCCTCAAGGGTTAGGACAATGCGCTGCGCCACCGGCTCCCGTGTTGCTCTCGCATCCTGGAGCAGGTAGTCGGGATCCCTCGCGAATAGGGCGGCCGCTTCGACCGCGGCTAGAGGATCGTGCTGCATCACCATCTGACGACTTTACGCCTGACCAGTCTGACCACAGCTTTCGCGGGCCAAGTTGTTTCGACCTTCATATCTGGCGAGGTCGGCCGCGACGGGTCGGTGGCATCTCAGTGCTCTTAGTTCCTGCCGCCGGGTTTAGTCAGTCGGTAGGCCCATTGCGACGCACCACAGAGCTCTCAATCCGCCGTCGCACACGTTCCATCTATCGGAACCGGTAGCTGGCCGCGTTACCCCTATCACAGCGACGCTGATAATGTGGCCGATCCTTCGACAGTCCGGGATCCAGTGAGCGAAATGGGCAGGCTGGTGATGCATACGCAAATATCGTCCGGCCCAAAGACACTGGAGGCAAAATCATATGGACGCCCACGCGACCGGAGGCCGGCTCCAGCTGAGTGCCCTGACTTTGGGCGGTTCGATAGCCGTCGACTTTGGCCCTGTGATGGTGCGCCCTGCCAGGCTGCGATACCTAATGCGGTGACAGGGAAAGATTGCGAAAGGACCCGCAAATGAGCACGTCGACCCAGGTTTCCGGTAGCGCCCTAAACGGCGTGGATGCGCTGCAGCTAGGGCACATCAAGCATATTGAACAGCTGTCTAAACTACCCCGCGGCGACTGGTCAGGTATGCATTCCATTGCTCCCGGACAAGGCGACGATTTGGGGGGTTACCGCTTTCAGCTCGCCTATGGCGCCTACGCTTTGGCACTTGCCCATCGCCACCGGCTGCCTAACGCGCCGGCGATGTTTGAGTCGACTTTCAACCGGCTGATCGAAAAGCTCCTAGAGCCCGAGGTCTGGATGTACTGGCGCGATGTTGGCCGCGGCGGAGCCCCATTCAACGCTCACCTGAGCGATCGCCTTTTCGAACAGTGGGACCCTGTCGTGCGGGACAACATTATGTATAGCGCCTATGTGCAGTCCATGGCCGCGATGTACAACGTCTTGTTTGACGACGATCGTTATACGAAACCGGGCGCGTTGTCGTTCCGCTACTGGTCGTTTTTTTGGGGTGGCGAACCTAAATCCTTTGAGTACGACCAAAACTCGCTCACCGAGCTCTTGTACTGGAAGATGGTCGAGAACGGTTACCTCGGTATTGCGTGCGAGCCGAACTGCATATTCCAGATCTGTAATCAGCCCGCGATAATCGGCTTCCGGATGCACGACTTAGTAACCGGCGGCAACGTCGCCGACGATGTCGTCGAAGGATACCGCCGTGCGTACGCGGACTTTGGCCGGCTCGGCGATGACGGCCACTACAACATGATGGTGCTCGAGGACTCCAAGGTCGTGATACCCAACAGGGGGAACCCTTGGGTAGACGCGTGGTGCGGTGCGCTGATGAATACATGGAACACCGAGTTCGTCCGTGAGCACTATCCCCGGCAGGTCGCCGACTTCCTCGTCGAGGAATCGGATGGAACCTTGTCGGTCAAGGTCGAGCCCGCTTCCTTCGGCGATATTGTAATCGACACGGACACAAACGATTTCGGGTGGGTAGCGGCTTGGGCATCCGAGATGGGTGACAGGCCCACACTAGAGGGCTTACTCGCCCATGCTGACCGCCACATGAAGCCGACGTGGCACGACGGGGCCTTGCACTACCCCCGCAACGATGAGAAATTCGATCAGGATGGTCACTGGGTTCGTATGGCGCCGCTGACCGGCAATGCACTGCTCGGCTACGCGAGACTGAACGTGGAAGACGGTATGTGGGGGCTATACAACCGGCCGTGGGATCGTTCGCATTTCTCGGAGCCTCTGATCGTCGGGCGCACGGATAATGTCGATATCACCCGCGCAGTCTTCGATCGCGAGAGTCGAGCCTTGAACTTCACCGTTGCGCGTCGGGTTGGTGAAGGAGCCGCTGACGCCTTCATCGAGATCGATAACGTTGGTGATTTCGTTCTGGAAGAGGAAGACGGCGCGGCGGCGCCCGCGGTCGCGCGCTGCGAGGAATCCCGGCTGCGCCTCCAGGTGCCACCGACATCGACGAACATGAGACTGAGCGTGGCGGGCTGGGAGCCCTCTTCATGAAAATCCCCGGGCGTCCGAGCTTCACACTCATCGATCACGATGGCAATGAGGTTACCGAGACCAGCTACCCTGGCCGCTACTTGCTGGTCTTCTTCGGGTTTACCAACTGCGCCATGGTGTGCCCTCGCGCCCTGAGCAGGCTAACCGACGTGCTAGCCCGACTAGGAGCCGACGCGGATCGAATCCAGCCGCTCTATGTTTCGGTCGACCCGCAGCGGGACACGCCTGATGCGTTGAAACGCTTCCTGATGCGCGCCGCGCCGGCCTTCATAGGACTGACTGGGACACAGCAACAGGTGGACGCAGCCCGGTCCGCCTTCCACGTGTTCACCGAGCGTCGCGAAGATCCGTCGGCCCCCGATGGGTATGTCATGCCGCACACGGCGATCACCTACCTTGTCGGACCCGATGGCGAGTTCGTCGCCCACTTCGGCGACGCAGTAGCAGCCGACGAGGTGTGCGCCAGAATCCGCCACATTCTGCGAGAAGCGGAGCAGCATGCTCGATAGTGTTGGCGGCGCGCCTGCCGGCAACCGAACAATTTCTTTGACATGAGCGGACAGCTGGCGCACATGCCGGGCCCTAAGCTTCGCCCCGAGATCGCGAACGCTTGGCATCGTGCGCATATCAACGGGCTCGACCCCACCATGGAGGTCCGCGACTCAGACATCGTCGATGTTGACCACCGCAGCCGCCTGATGCGTGCCGCGGCACCGGTGTTGGACGCGATGATCGCTGAATTGAGCGACACCCACTTCTCGGTGTTGCTTGCCGACAAGAACTGCGCCATTGTTGATCGCAAATTGGGCCAGCGCGACCTCAGCCAAACGCTGGATCGGGTTCTAGCCGTACCCGGTGTGCGCTATGTAGAGGACAACACCGGCACCAACTCGCTGGCCACCGCCTATGAGCTACACCAGCCTATCGCCGTCACCGGTGAAGAGCACTTTCTCGAATCACTCAGGGTGTTTTGCTGCTACGGCGCCCCCGTCATCGACCCGCTTACGCATAGGCTAGAAGGTGTTCTTGACGTCACCGGCCCAGCCACTGAATATACCGCGCTACTGGGTCCATTCGTTCGCCGCGCGGCTCGGGAAATCGAGTTGCGGATGATCGAAGCCGCCCGTAGCGCCGAAAGACAGCTCTTGGCAGCCTTTCACACACACGCTCGTCGCAAACGCCACGCGATACTGGTGCTCAGCCCCACCGTGATCCTTAGCAATTCCACCGCCGCCGATCTCGTTGCCGGTGAAGATCACAGCCGGCTGCAAGCGTTAATTGACGCATCGCAGGGCACCGCCACTGTTGTTCAGCGACTGACGCTGAGTTCGGGATCAGAAGTGGTGGTCCGCGCACATCCGGTCGTGGGCACTGAAGGTGTCCTCTACGAGGTCGTCCCGTGCACGTCGTCGAAGAGCCGTCGGACTGAACGGCGCCGGACGACAAGCGCAGTCGACGCGCCCGCGCTCGTCGTCGGTGAACCAGGCGCCGGCCGGTCACGATTCGCTGTCGAACTGGCCGGACCGGACTCTCACCATTTGGATTGCGCGGATTCGTTGAAGCGTGACACCTGGCTGCACGACTCGCTGGCGCTCTTGGAGAGAGACGCTGACCAAACGGTGATCCTCGATGACGTACACATGCTGCATCGTCGTGATGCGGCGGCGCTGACGCCTGCGGTGCGTAATACCCAGGCCCGTGTGGTCATGACTTCGTCCCCGATCAAAGAATCCGATCCTGAAATCGCCGCTCTGATGTCGGTTGCCATCGATCGCCACGAGCTGCGACCGTTACGCCAGTACGGACCAAAATTTCCCGATCTGGCTATTAGCGTGCTGCGTGAGTTGTTTGGCCCTCACTCCCTGCGGATCGCTCCCTCGACAATGCGTATGTTGATGGCCCACACATGGCCAGGCAACATCGCTGAATTGCGGGCGGTGCTGTCCGCCAGCGTGCAGGACCGCCGCGTGGGCGACATCGCGGTGAGCGACCTGCCCGAATATATTGTCGCGAACGGTTCGGGGGGGCGAAACTTGACGGTGCTCGAGGCTGCGGAACGTGACGCGATTGCCAAAGCGCTCGCCAACAATGGCGGCAACAAGTCCGCGACTGCAGCTGAACTAGGGATCGGGCGTACCACTCTGTATCAGCGTCTGCGCTTCTTCAAGCTCCCGCACTAGGTGCGATTGCTTAAGGCGTCAGTATCGATCTCGATGAGCTTGCGCCGCATTACCTTTCCGGTTGACGTCATCGGTAATGCATCGGTGAATATCACTGCGCGCGGTCGCTTGTAAGCCGCGAGCTTGCCGCGGCAGAAGTCAATGATGGCGTCCTCATTTAGTTCAGCGCCGCGGCGGGGCACCACGTAGGCGACGGCGATTTCGCCGCGCACGTCGTCAGGCTTGCGACCCACCGCCACCTGGGCCACGCCAGGACACGTGGCAATGACGCGCTCTAATTCGGCGGGGTAGATGTTGTATCCGGCCGTGACTATCATGTCTTTGACACGGTCGACGATGAAAAAATGGCCGGATTCGTCGGCGTATGCGACATCGCCGGTGCGCAGCCACCCGTCGGGCATCAACACCTCTGCGGTCGCGCTGGGCTGCCCGAGGTATCCCAGCATTACCAGGGGACCACGGACCTGTAGTTCCCCGGGTTCGCCGGGGCCAAGTTCGCGCTTGCCAAGGTCCAAATCAACCACCCTCAGTTGTACCCCCGGTAGCGAAACACCAATCGACCCGGGCGCCGGAGGCGAGTATATGGCGTGCGTGGCACCAAGTCCGGCTATCTCGGTCATTCCCCACAGTTCGAGCACAGGTGCGTTGGTTCGCTGCTGCCAGGCATTTAGCACGCTGACCGATACTGTCTGTCCTCCCACAGTCGAGCAACGCAGCGTATTTAACCTCGCATCGCGTAGCGCGGGATGCGAGAGCATCATGGAATACATGGCCGGAACACCCTCGAACATCGTTGCGTGTTCTCGGTCGATCGAGGCTATCGCCGCTCCAGCATCGAAGCGCTCCAGCAGGACGACCGTGCCGCCGGCCAGGAAGGTGCTGTTGATCGCAACATTGCCGTAGACATGGGCGCAGGGTAAGGCAGTCACCACCGTGTCGCTGGCGGTTCGGCCGTGCATGGCGGCCGTCAGCGCGCAGTTGAGCAGCACCGATCGATGAGATTGCATGGCGCCCTTGGGGTACCCGGTTGTTCCCGAGGTGTAGGCGATCGCACAAAGGTCTGTCGGGTTCGGGGTGATAGAGGGTGGCTGGGCGCCGACGGCCTCGTCGACTAATTGTGGCACTGACGTAATGTCAGGTGCGGAGCAGTCGGCAGAGGAGAACACAAAATCAATTGGTGACTCTTCGCAATCGACAGCAGACAACGCTGTGGGTAGCTGTGCTGCCCCGGCGAAGAGTGCCTTAGCCTTACAGTCGGACAGCACGTGGCGGAGCTCGTCACGTGTCAGCATGACATTGATCGGGTTGACCACGGCGCCGGCGCGGAGCGCGCCGTGGTAGCTGACGATCCACTCCCAGGTGTTTTGGCCGTATAGCGACACGACATCACCCGAACCGATTCCTCTGCGGCCCAATGCAACCGCCAGTGCTGCGGAGGCTTCATCGAGCTGGCGGTAGGTCAGCCGAAGGCCGTTGCAAATCAGCGCGAGCTTGTCGGGGTTGCGCTGGGCGGCCAGAGGCACAATCTCACCCGGGCCAGTCGTCGAAAATTTAGCCGTTGGAGGACTTGATTGCATCACGGTCTGCTGAGGGGTAGGTCAGTACGGCTTTGATGGCCTTCCCGGCGTGGAGAGCCTCGATCGCGTCATTGATCGACTCGAACGGGAAGTTGTCGACGAGCCGGTCGAACGGAAAACGCCCCGCTCGGAACAGATCCAACAATCGCGGAATGAATTGCTGGGGGATTGCGTCGCCCTCGATGACACCGATCAAGGATTTGCCGAAGAGTAGATGGCCGTGGTCGATGGTGATTTCGTTGGGCACGCCTTGGTATCCCACCGTGGCGCAAACGCCCGGCGTCTGCAGCGATTCCAGCGCGGTGCGTATCACATCACCGAATCCAATGCAGTCGACTGTGAACTGGACGCCACGCCCAGCTGTCAGTCGCCGAATCTGATCAGCCGCCGCGGTCGCGGCGGCATTGACCGTCGCTGTCGCGCCGAGTTCAGTGGCGCGCGCTAAGCGAGCGTCGTCAATGTCGACTGCAATGATGGTCTCGCAGTTGGAAACAACGGCGCCTAACAGAGCGGACAACCCCACTGAACCCATGCCGAAGATCGCGATGGACGAACCGGCAGTGGGCTTGAGCGTGTTCAGGACAGCCCCAGCCCCGGTCTGGATACCGCAGCCTAGCGGCCCCAGCAACGCCAACGGCAGATCGTCGTCGACCTTGACGCAATTTAGTTCGGTCGCGATTATTCGTGTGGCCCAGGATGATTGGCCGAAGAAGTGACCGAGGATGCGCTTGCCTTCAAGGCTAAACGGCGAGGTGCCGTCCAGGCGCGCACCGACCAGGTTGAGGGGGATGAAGTCGCGACAATGCATGGGTAGCCCGGATCTGCAGTTGTCGCAAGACCCGCAGTGGTTGTAGGACAGCACGACGTGGTCTCCCACGGATAGTTCTGTCACGCCGGTGCCCACTTTCTCGATTATTCCGGCGCCTTCATGACCGAGCACGATCGGCAATTGCTCATCCGTGGCGGCTGCAATGACCCCAAGGTCGGTATGGCAGATGCCGGCACTGACAAGGCGGACGACAACTTCACGCGGCCGGGGACTTTCCACGTCAATCTCGAGAAGCTCCAACGGAGTTGATGCAGCTCGCAATACCGCGGCCTGGGCCTTCACGACACTGCTCCGGGTGCTTTGTTGAGGGTGATCGTCTGGTGGTTGGTGTACTCGGCGAGTCCGTATAGGGAATTCTCGGCTCCGATCCCCGACTGCTTGTGTCCGCTGAAGACCTGATGCGGGGAATATTGGTGAACTTCGTTGAGCCACACCGTTCCCGCTTCCAATCTCCGCCCGATTCGCTGGACCGCGTCCAAATCTTGACCCCACACCGTTGCTCCGAGACCCCAAGGAGTGTTGTTGGCCCGCTGCACCACGTCGGCCTCGTCCGACCAGCGCAGTAGTGGCAGGATCGGCCCAAACGGTTCCTCGGTAACCACCCTCGAATCGTCAGGTGGGTTGTCCACCAGAGTAACTGGGACGAACCATCCCGGTGCGTCAGGGTCAATCTGGCCGCCCAGCGCGAAGGTGTACCCACGTTGACGGCAGTCCTCGAAGTACTCGGCCACCTTGCGGTACTGCGGTTCATTTTGAACTGGTCCGAGTTGTGTGTCAGGATGCGCCCCGTCGCCCACCACGACGGTGCGCGCGTACTCCACCAGTGCATCGCGCACCTCGGCATAGACACTGTCGTGGATGTAGAGCCGTTTCGCGGCGTTGCAAAACTGCGCATTGTTTTGGAAGGCGGCCCAAAACAGTTGCGGCGCTACTTTTTCTGGATTGACATCGCCCAGCACTATGGCCGGGTCGTTCCCGCCGAGTTCCAGGGTGATTCGTTTGAGGGTGCCCGCGGCCGAGCGCATCACGTGCTTGCCGGTTTCGGTGCTGCCGGTAAACGCCACTTTGGCGATTCCCTCGTGGACTGTCATCCACTGGCCCAGCCCGTCGGCGCCGGAAACCGCGCTCAGCACACCGGGCGGCAGCAAGTCCTGAACCAACTCGACAAGCTTGAGGTCACACAACGGAGTGAACGGCGATGGTTTAACGATAATCGAATTACCGGCAACAAGGGCCGGTGCGATCTTCCACACGGCCAACAGAATGGGGAAGTTCCACGGCACGATCGCGGCGACCACCCCCAATGGGGTGTGCCTACTGATCACTCGTCGCGCACCGGTCTCCTCGACAACCTCTTCTGGCAGCGACTGCTTGGCAGTCTCGCGGAACCACGCTACCGAGCCGTACACCTCCCATTCGGCCATTGCGCGCGGCTTTCCTTGCTCGGCGGTGAGCAAGGTCATGAACTCTTCGGCATGGGCCTCGAGTCGGTCACCGATGGATGACACCGCGGCTTGTCTCTGGGACACATCGGTGGCCGCCCACGAGGGAAACGCTGCACGCGCTGCGGCTACTGCTGAATCGAGTTGCTCTTTTGTTGCCGACGGAACGTTGGTCAGTACTTGGCGTGTAGCTGGGTTGAAGACCGGCTCGGTGTTCGGTGACATAGCTGGCTGGCCATCGACGGTCATCACGAAATCCGCGCCTACTGCGACGCTGACTGATGACATCTCAACATTCACTGTCCACTCCTCACGCCATCGGCCGCCTAGCGCTGACGGCCACCAAGATTGTGTTCGCCCCATGCCGGCGGCAAATGTTCGGAACGCGAACACTCGCCGACCCGCCCAACAGTGAAACTCGGCGCGGATCGTGGAGTACATCCCAGGTGGAAGGTGAATTGGGTGCTGGACTGCGCTCCAGGCACAGTTCTATTGTGTGCGGCTATGGCCCGAACTGCCCACCGTGGCGCTGAGTCTCCATTGTTGTCGGCGCGGGAACGCGAGTTGCTCGAGGTGACGTTGGAGCTGTTGCAGGAGCACGGGTATGAGGGGTTGACGGTAGACGCGGTTGCGACGCGCGCACGCGCCAGTAAGGCAACCATTTACCGGCGCTGGCCGTCGAAAGCCGAATTAGTCACGGCCGCCTTCATTGAGAGCGTTCGCCAGGTAGCGGTTGCGCCTAACACCGGCACGCTGCGCGGCGATTTACTGCACCTAGGGAAAGTGATGTGCGAGCGAGCCCCGGCGTTCGCCAGCACCGTCAGAGCGGTGGTCTTCGAGGTACCGCGCAGCCCAGCACTCAATGCTGCTATGCGGGCCCAGTTCTTCTATCCGCGCGAAGCTCTAATCCGTCATGTCCTGCGGCAGGCGGCCGACCGAGGCGAAATCGAGAAGGCTGCTATCGACAACGAGTTGTTGGACTTGCTACCGGGCTACCTATTATTCCGATTCATCATCAGCAGTCGACCACCCTCACCACGGACCGTGGAGACTCTCGTCGATCAAGTCATCATCCCAAGCCTGACTAGACCCATCCGCTAATACTCAGTTGGCTACTGCTGGCGGGGACCCCGACAACTGGTCCACGGATTTTGAGGGTTTGAGTGGGTGGTTGCGCGCCTCATCGCAATGCGGGTTTCTAGCGTTGTGGACGATGTGGCTGTTGGGTGAGCGTGTTGATGCCGTGCAAGATTGCTTGGAGCCCGAATTGGTTTTCGCCAGCATGGCTTCGACCAGAACCTAAACGGCTTCCATTCAGCTGTGGCGGCAAGCATCCGCTCAGTACATGGCCACTACTGGGCGAACGACATGCGAGGCCACAAGGGTGCATTCGAGGTCGTCTAGTTTCACACGGTCGTGCGGGCCGCGATGCTGGTCCATAAACGACCCGATGACCCAACACCACCCCGTCCGGGCTGAGTGGTCGACCGGCCAACGCCGACAGCCTGAATCACTGGCGACCGCCGAGTCGCTGACCAGTGCTTTTGCAGCGAAGCTTAACAAGCTTCTGCGACACGCCGACGTTTCGTCAAAGTAGCCAGGCGTGTCTTGTCAATGTTCGCTGCATCTCGACTCGAGCGCTGCGCCGGCGATGACTGGTCAAGATGCAGGTGAATCTGATGACGGTGGAGAGATTGCACCAGCAGCGTTTTGCGCTGATCATGACCGCGACGGCACCTAGGTGCGAGGACCGAGACTATGCCGGGGAGTGGTCAAGACGAGCGTGGCCAGGTCGGGTGGAGGTTCTTGTCGGAGGGTGCGTGCATGCTGGTGCGCAACCACTACGAGAGGGAGCTGCGATGTGCTGGCAATGCGACAATCCAAGCGCCACAACCGAGGACTACCTGGACGTACTGCGTGCAACCATCCGCGAACACGGTTGGGCGGTTCAGTACGTCGAGAGCGATAACAGGCCCTTCGCCTACACGGTCGGGTTACACAGTAGGGGGTTACCCGAACTGTTGCTGACGGGTCTGCCCGCCGACACGAGCTGTCGCGTCCTCAATTCCATTGCTCACATGATCGTCGACGACGGTACGGTGCTCGCACCGACAATGCATATCGACTACCAAGACAGATTTCTTGTCGAAGTGGTCGAGGTCGAGCATCCGGATGTCCACTTGAAGTTCGCGGTCGGGCTCTTCGGCCCACGTGTCCGTGCCCTGCAATTGGTGTGGGCTGACGACAAGGGCCGTTGGCCTTGGGATGCGAGGTGGGGGCATGGCCGTCGTCGGCAGCCGGTGCTCGGCGTCCGTGCGGACCCCCAGGCGCGGCCGCCTAGAGGTGCTCGGACGGCCGATCACGGCATGGCAGCTCACGGCGGATCAATTCACATCGGCTCACATCGCTCTCCTGGTGGACGCCCCGGGCCGCTGCCTCGGCTGACCGGCTGACAAGATTTTCGAGTGAGTTACCCCTGGCCGACCCTGGCCGATGTCATCGACACGCTCAATGTTGCTCGCGCTGACGAGCACCACTTCGTCGCCACTCAATTGGACAACCCGAGCCACCACATCGTGGGGGGCCATATTGCCGCCCAGTCCTTAATGGCGGCGAGCCTCACCGCGCCGGGCCGCACGGCGCACAGCGTGCACGTCTACTACGTGCGAGCCGGCGATGCCCGCAAGCCCGTCGACCTCCACGTCGACGTGGCGCGTGACGGTGGCACGTTGTCCACCCGCAAGATCACGGCCCGCCAGGACGGGCAGATCCTGCTCGAAGCGCTCGCGTCGTTCAACGTGCCATTCGATTCGCTCGATTACCAACAGCCGATGCCCGACATCGCCGGTCCCGATTCGCTTGCGCCGATGCACGAGCAGCTGGCCGCGTACGCGGACGAACTGGACGGTCACTGGGTCGCACCTCGGCCTTTCGAGCTGCGCTACGTCGACCCCCCGCCACGGCTTGCCATCGACCTGCGCGAGCCGTCGTCACGGCTCCGAATGTGGTGGCGGGCCAACGGATCTGTTCCGGATGACGAGGTGCTGCACAGCTGCCTGCTGACCTATCTCTCCGGAACCACGATGGTGGAGCCCGCACTCGTCATGCGGCGGGCCACGCCCGTCAGCACGTTCAACGCCCTCATCGACCACGCACTGTGGTTTCACCGGCCGGTCGACCTGACGGACTGGGTCCTCTCGGATCAGATGTCGACCAGCGGTGTAGCGGGCCGGGGGCTGACGACCTCGACGATGTACAACCGCAAGGGCCAAATGGTCTGCGTCGCAACCCAAGAGCTCTACTTCGGCCGCGATTCCGCAGGGGACTAGACGCGTTCGACGGTTACGGCGTGGCCAGCAGATCGATGCGGTGCCTGGGTAGATCGCCCTGCAGTGGCACGACCCGCGCCGCCATGTCGGGGTGCTTCTTGAAGAACGCGACCAGACCCTGTTTGGGGGCCGACCAATTGGGCCCGGGATCGCGGCCCTGGCTCCTGGCCCGTTTCTGCTTGATCTCCCAGTCCCTCTTGCGCAGCGCGTCGATGTCTTTGATCTCGTAGGTCAAATAGATCTGGTAGTCCTCGTCGGGCCGGACGGCGTTGCGTGCCTGGCGCAGCAGGTCCAGCGTTTCCCGCTCGGGATTGCCGTGCTCACCGTTTCCGGAGAACACGTAGTGATCGGCGGTGACGCGCTCGAAAAAGTCTCGCGTGACATTGTTGTCGCTGCCGTGGTGCTGTCCCTTCAGCACATCGACGTGCATTCTGTCGCCCAGACCGACGAGCCGCATCCCCGCGAGGATCTTGTCGCCACGGGCGTCGCCGGTGAACAGGATCGTCTTTCCACCCAGTTCGGCGAGCACCACAATGCTGGACAGATTGGGCACCGACTCGTCGACGTAGGCTGCCAGCGCGGCGGACGGTGGCTTCGGGCGCTTCTTTTGTTCCTCCAACCACTTTCGGTGCGCCTCTTGTAACGCCTTGACTTCTGGGAGCATCGGCCCGATAACGCTCAACTTCAGGCCGCCTTCCATCTCGATCGCCGTGCCGCCGTCCTCGGCGACGATCAGCCCGCCCTCGCCGTCGTTGACCTGGATCTGCAGCACCTCGGCGTTGCCGGCCAGGTCAATGCCCTGCTCGATGCCGGCGAGCACCATCAGCGCGTCGTTGAATGTGGTGGCGTCGACCTTCGCGTCGTCGGGCACCAGGTCGATGGGGATGTCCCCGGTCAGCGACGCCGTTCCATAGCCGTTGGTGGTGGCCTTCTTCAGCTCGGCGGCATCATTGCCGATGATTTTGTCAAAAGTGTTGTGGAACAACCGCTGTGGCTTTACGAACCTGTTGGCGGGCAGCGCTCTGAGCTCCTCGGTCAGTCGCACCAGTCCGTTGGCGTGGTCGTCGTCCACGTGGCTGAGCATGACCCAGTCCAATACCATCGGTTCGTCGTCGGACACGCCCTTCTCGGCGCGCAGCTGCTTCAGCCGCGGCCCGAGGTGGTTTGCGTAGACGCCGCTGGGGCCTCCGTCGATCAGCGCCAGCTTCTGCCTCTTGCTCGCCTTCGGCCCGAACCGAAGCAGTAGGCAGTCGCCCTTCTTGGCGGGCAGAACTTCAAGACTGAAAACGTTGTTGACCATGTGAATTCACCTCATTGACTCTGTAGTGCACGAAGGACATCGAGTAGGCCGTGGCCCTGAAAGTTGCGCTCTCGTCCGAGATCGGTCGCTGTCTCGCAGAGAATCTTCTTGATCTTGTCGGGTTGTCCGACCAGTTCTGGATAGCGAGCCATCAGCAGTGCCGCAGCGCCGCTCACGTGAGGTGCGGCCATGCTGGTGCCGTCCAGATAGCCCCAATCGTCGTCCAGCACCGAGGAGTAGATGCGCTCGCCAGGGGCGACGAGATCGGGCTTGAGACGGCCGTCGCCGGTGGGACCGCGGCTCGAGAAGTAGCTCACGCCGTAGGTGAAAGGCTTGTAGTGGTGCGTGGATCCCACCGTGATCACGCGGTCCGCATTGCCCGGGTCGGTGATGCTGAACGCCAGATAGTTATTGAATGGCTGGTCGTTGACCACAATGTTCTGGTAGCCGAAGTTTCCGGCCGCCGCAACGACGACCACCCCGCTGTCGACGAGTCGTTCGGCCTCCATGCAGACCGGCGTTGCTCCGCAGGCGTAATTGCGCACGTCGTGCTCGATCGAAAGGCTCATGTTTACACCCTGGATCTGCATGTCGCCCGCTAATTCGTTTGTGCGCCGGACGAATTGCAGCGCGGCGATCACCGCCAGCTCGGTGTCCTCTTTGTCGGATCCGATGATGCGCAAGTCGTACAGACCGATACCCGGGCACATGCCGGTGACCAGCTTTTGGCCAGTTTCGTCGACCGAGGCGGCGATGATGCCGGCGACGTGAGTGCCGTGATCGCTGGACGGCCGTGGTGGAGGTGTGTCGCCGTCGCCGAGTTCCAGGAACTCCTTGATCAAGTCATACCGCATCGGCTCACGTCTGCATGCGGCCTTGGCGATCTGTTTGAGCTTGCGGTCTGCGCCGGACGGGAGCGTGTTGCCCCGAGCCGCCTCGATCGTCGCGAGATTGCGCTTGCGAACGACGTCGTCGACGTTGCTGAGGTTGACGACCTCGCGGTAGTAGGTGAAGTCATACGTCTTACGGATCGGGTGCTGACCAAACGCGCCGTGCTGTGTGTAGATCCCGGAATCGATTACCGCCCAGGTGATCCCGCTGCCGTCGAGTTCGAACAGCCGTCGGGCCGCGTCCGCCTTCACGGTGGGCACCGACTTCATGATCGCCGTGGAGGCCGGCCGGTTTCGGGAGATCTGCCAGACCTTCGCCTCCTTTGCCGGGGACATGTCCGTGGAGATCAGATCGACCACCAGCTCGCGCAACTCGTCCCTGCTGGTGTCGACCAGCAGCCCTTGGTCCTTGCGCTGAATCCTGGTCAAATTGGCTTGCGCCATCGGCTTGCGGTCCGTCTCCTCCGGGGGCCGCTGCACCATCAAGACCAGGGTGCACAACGCGACGAAGCGCTCGAATGCGGTGCGCCGGTTACGGATCCCGGCGGTGGGATCGTTGACCAAGTCGTCGACGAACGAGGGCCCCTTGTTCCATGCGTCGACCAGGACCCGCACATCGTCGAGCGTCTGGGTGATGCGGTCGGATCCGCTTTCGGCCGCGGATTCCCCGGAGTTCAGCCACGCGTCGAATTCGTTGCGCGTCCGCGGATCGAGCCACCACTGGGTCATCGGGATCAACACCCGTATCACTTCGTCGAAGTAGAGGCGGGCGGCCACATAGTTCTGCACCGGAGCGACCCTCGGGTCGTCGTCGTGCGCGATACCGCTGCGGATCTTTTGTAGTTGACTGAAGATTTCGGCAGCCAGGTCGTTGGCCGTGGTGCCCTTGTGCGACGTGATGAGCAGATCGACCGGTTTACTCAGGTCTTGCACGTAGGCGGTCCACACATCGCCCAGGATCGGTGAGCCCTGCAGGTGCCGACGGCCGGGGCCGGTGCCAACCAGGATGTAATCGACCAACTTTCGGGAGATTGACGTTTCCTCGGTCATGTCAACGCCTCGTTCGGGTAGGGCAGTTCGGTCTTGGTGGGATCGGTGAGTTCACCGGACAGGTGCGTCCGCAAGCCGGCGTCGCAGATGGTGTAGCCCCAGTTGATCAGGCGCTCTTGATCGGCGTCGGACAGCGGCGCAAGCCTCGTTTTCAGCTCGGCGAGTTCGCGCGTGCGCTCGGGGTTGGCCGGCAGTATTGCCCCGCCGTATTTCGCGACCTGGCTGCGGATGCCGATGTACATGCCCTGCCGCAGACCGGATTTGAAGGAGCCGATCACCTGGCGCTTGCGCAGCGCGCGGACTTGGTTCTGGATGAGGTCGAGCACTCGAGTGCTCTGCCGGAGCGGGTCGGTCGCGGGATCCGCGTCGTCGGCGACTTGGCCGCCGGCGTCGCTGACGATGATCGACCGGTACCTCTTCCACGCGGTTTCCAGGCCGAGGTTGTCGTATACGCCGCCGTCGGTCACCTGGATCTCGTCGCGGAAGCCGGGCTGGGTAAGCGTGTTGCCCTGCTCGTCGATCCAGCTCCGGCCCTTGAGGTGCAGCGTGCAGGGCGATAGCACGGGCGGAAAGGCCGACGACGCGGCAACCGCGACCGCCAGCGGCAGGTCGGGATTGAGGATTCGGCCCACCCGGTAGTCGGCGAGGTAGGGCTTGCTGAACCGCAGCAGCACGCCGGACTCCAGGTTGGTGGAGTTGAACACGAACCGCGGCGTGTCCGGCAGATCCTGCAGGCTGGTGTCCTCGAAGAGGTGCTTGCGATAGGCCGCGGCGACACGATCGGCGGCCGAATCGCCGAAAGGCAGTATTCCCCCGAGAACCGCCTTCACGTCGAGAGCGGTTTGGCTCATCCGCCGTACGGGTTTGACGAGCAGGTCTTCCAAGTTGGCGGCGACCTGCCCCGCGCCCCACGCCAGCTGCTTCCAGTTCTTGGCCAGGACGCCGGCGGTGATCGAACCGCCCGAGACGCTGGAGATGCGATCGAGTTTCGCCAGTAGGCCGACCTCGTTGAGTCGCCAGAGCACTCCGACGTGGAAGACCATCGCCCGGTAGCCGCCGCCGGACAGGCAAAGCGCCAGGCCGTCTTCCGGCAGCAGGCCGTGGTCCTCCGGTGTGTTGCGCACCGGGGTGATCAATTCGTCCGACGTGGGACTGGTCATTCCCGCTCCCAATTGTCCACGGCCAACAAGGCATTGGGGAGCGCACCATCGCGAAACACGCGATCCTCGGTGGCTCCGCCGTCCAGAGCTGAGGGTGTTGTTCGTACCGGTATCGACGACGCTATTTCCGAGGACCGCGCTTGCGCACGAGTAGTCGACTACTCGTCTTGGGTTGCGGCGCCGCGACTAATCACATATCGCGCCCATCCACAGCGCGGTACGCGTCGCCGGGCCCGCCACCGTCGCAACGCCGATCACGATGTCGCGTGCTCCGAACAAGCGAGTCACATAGCGTGAATCCGCGTCGTCCCCGGCGCCCGGGATCTGCCCGTGTCGCGCGAAAGCGGTCGGCCAAAAGTAACCGGCCAATCCGCCTGCCGTTCGGAAGCTTCCGATGATCAATGCAAGCGAACGGGGTGACATCCACACTCCTCGACGCGACGGTTCGTGATCGGCTGATGCAGTCCCCATTGTTGTCGGATCCGGCCGATGGTCAATGTTGCGGCACGACGCGCGGTGCCACGACCCATTAAGGTTGGGCCCATGTCGGCCGCCGCAACGCCCGTACTGGTCCGGTCCGATCGAATCTTGTTGCTCCTCTCGGTGGCGTTGACGCTGTGCGCCGGATTCGCCCATTACGGCGGTTGGAACTCGGTGCTCACGTTCATCGTCGCGGCCGCGGCGGTCGGCGTTCTGGCGGCGGTGGTAGGCCACAGCGTCGATCAGCTCGGCGACCGCTTCGGAGCCGGCGCCACCGGCGTGCTCCAGTCAGCGCTCGGCAATCTCCCCGAGCTTTTCATCTGCCTGTTCAGTCTTCGGCACGGCCTGGTCGACGTGGTCCGTGCCGCGCTGGTCGGGTCCATCTTGGCCAACCTCCTGCTGGTGCTGGGACTCGCATTCGTGGCCGGCGGACTGCGTCACGGCCCCCAGCAACTCGGCTCGAACCGGGCGCGCACCGTGACGGTGCTGATGTTGCTGTCGGTCACCGCGCTGTCGATCCCGTCGGTCGCCTACTGGATCCACACCCCGGCGTCCCACCACGAGGATGCGCTGTCGATCGTCGTCTCGGTGCTGTTGCTGGGCCTGTTCGCGCTGTCCCTGCCGGCCTCGCTGCGCCGCGACGACCACGAGGTCGAATCCGCCGGATTTCACGAGCACCCGCGCTGGCCGGTCTGGCTCGCGATCGGGATGCTGGCCGCCGCCGGCGTCCTGGCGGCCTTCGTGTCGGAGTGGTTCGTCGACGCGCTGCAGCCGGCGATGCACGCGCTCAATATCTCCGAGGTGTTCGCCGGGCTGGTCGTGGTGGCGATCGCCGGCAACGCGGTGGAGAACTTCGTCGGCATTCAGCTGGCTGCCAAGGGACAGTCCGCGTACGCGTTCTCGGTCGTCCTCAATTCGCCACTTCAGATCTCGCTGGTGCTAGGGCCGGTGCTGGTGCTCGTCTCGCAGTTCGCCGGCATGGCCGGGCTGACCCTGGTCTTCAGTCCGATGTTGGTGGTGGCGCTGCTGCTCGCGGTCGTGCTCACCGCATTCATCTCGTTCGACGGCGAATCGACCTGGCTCGAAGGCGCGACCCTAGTAGTGCTCTACGGGATCATCGCCGCGTCGTTCTGGTGGGGCTGAGCCGATCGATTCTTGGGCCGGTTGCGCGCTCGATGCCTTGACACACTAATTTCCCTGGTGTGATCTCCTCAGCTGCGCGCGCCTTGGCGCGGTGGATTGCTCCCTGTGTGACCATTGCGGCCGTCGCCTGCATCGGTATTTTGGCCAGCCCAGCGCACGTCCCGACGGTGCGCTTGACCAGCGACGGGAACCCGTTGGCCGGCGCGCCGTTCTACGTCAATCCCACGTCGGCGGCCATGCGCGCCGCGCAGAGCGCCGACCCGCCGAGTCCCCAGCTGACCGCCATCGCCAACACCCCGCAGGCGTACTGGATCGTCCCGGGCGGTTCGGCGGGCACGGTCGGAAAGTACGTGGGCGACGCGAATGCCGCCGGTGCCATCCCGGTGCTGTCGATCTATGGAATCCCGCACCGCGACTGTGGCAGCTTCGCTGCCGGCGGTCTCGGGTCGGGCGCCGACTACCGAGGCTGGATCGACGGCATCGCTGCCGGCATAGGTGCCTCGCGCGTGGCGATCGTCGTCGAACCCGACGCGCTCGCGATGGCCGATTGTTTGTCGGGTGACGCGCGCCAGGAACGCTTCGACCTGATCCGCTACGCCGTCGACACGCTGACCCGGGATCCGAACGCGGCCGTCTATGTCGATGCGGGGCACCTGCGCTGGCACAGTGCCGAGGACATGGCCGCCCGACTCAACCAGGCCGGCGTCGGCCACGCGCGGGGGTTCAGTGTCAACACTGCGAACTTCTTCACCACCGAGGACGAAATCGGTTATGGCGAAGCGATTTCGGGGCTCACGAATGGTTCGCACTACGTGATCGACACGTCGCGCAACGGTGCGGGACCGGCGCCCGACGCCGAACTCAACTGGTGCAATCCCAGCGGCCGGGCGCTGGGCACGCCGCCCACCGCGAACACCGCGGGCGCGCACGCCGACGCCTACCTGTGGATCAAGCGTCCCGGCGAATCCGACGGATCGTGCGGCAAGGGTGACCCGCCGGCGGGCACCTTCGTGACGCAGTACGCGATCGACCTGGCCAGCAGGGCGGCCCAGTAGTCGGGACCGGTTCATCGGGTGACGACTGGCGGGCATTCGCAGGCGATCGGGAAATACCATGACAGACAATCTAATTCGTGGAGATCCATCGCTACCCCGCTCGGCGCGAATGCAGGTCGTCGATCGCGCGATGACCCGCATGCTCGGCTTGCCGCCGGCAACGACCGACTACTCGCTGCGCAAAGACGTGCCCGTGCCGATGCGCGACGGCGTCGTCCTGCGCGCCGACCACTACGTGCCACGCACCGCGACACCGGCCGGCACGCTACTGCTGCGCAGCCCCTACGGCCGCGGCGTACCGCTGTCCTGGATATACGCCCAGGCGTATGCGCAACGCGGCTATCACGTCGTATTGCAAAGTGTGCGAGGGACATTCGGCTCCGGCGGCGTGTTCGAGCCGGCCACAAACGAGGTCGAAGACGGGGCCGACACCGTGGCATGGCTGCGGGGCGAGCCCTGGTTCACCGGCACCTTCGCCACGCTCGGCCAGTCGTATCTGGGCTTCACGCAGTGGGCGCTGCTCGTCGACCCGCCCCCGGAGCTGGTCACGGCCGTCATCATCGTCGGACCCCACGAGTCCAAGTCGCTCATCGCGCGCAACGGCGGACTCGCATTGAACAACGTGCTGTGGTGGTGCGCCCAAGTCGCCAATCAAGAGGTCGGTGGCGCCGCGCGAAAGACGCTGCGCCAATTCACTTCCGAGCGCGGAGTGCGGCTTGCGGCAAATCGTCTGCCCCTGGGCCGCAGCGGACGGGACCTGCTCGGGCCGGGAGCGACATGGTACGAAGACGCACTGGAACACAGTAGCGTCGGCGATGAGTTCTGGCGGCGCGCGGACGTCGAGGCCGCCCCGGACCGCACCAACATTCCGGTGTTGCTGATCGGCGGGTGGCAAGACCTTTTCCTAAGCCAGACGCTCGAGCAGTACCGGCGGCTGAAGGCCAACGGCTCAAATCCCGCGCTGCACATCGGTGCGTGGACTCACCTTCAGATGCTGGGCAAGGCGGCGGGCTTGATCACGCGCGAGACGCTGCCCTGGCTGGCGCGGCATCTCGGCAGCGTGACGTCGGCGGAGCGAAGCCCCGTCCGAATCTTCGTGACGGGCGGCCCGGGCTGGCGCGAGCTACCGGACTGGCCGCCCGCCAGCCAATCCCGCACCCTCTATCTCAATGCGGGGGGCGCACTGTCGGAGGAAGCGCCCGCCGAAGACGGGTCGCGGTCGTGCTTCACCTACGACCCGGCCGATCCCACTCCGACCATCGGCGGGCCGTTGCTGTCGGCTTCCAACGCCGGTTATCGCGACGACACCGCCCTGAGCGTCCGAGACGACGTGATCACCTTCACCACAACGCGGTTGACGCGCGACTGGGAGGTAATCGGAACACCATCGGTGGAACTCGAACATTCCACCGACAACCCGCACGCTGACGTCTTCGTCCGGCTCAGCGAAGTCGACTCGCGCGGCCGCTCGCGCAATGTCTCCGAAGGTTTCCTCCGGCGCGCCGACCAAGACGCAACCGTGCGAATCGTTTTGGATGCCATCGCACACCGCTTCCGTGCCGGGACGAGGATCAGACTGATGATCGCCGGCGGCTCGCACCCGCATTACGCCCGCAACCTCGGGACGGGTGAACCCCCGCTGACCGCGTCCGCCATGAAGCCGTCGCGCCACACTGTCGCCCACGGAGCATCGCGGCTGACTCTGCCGGTCGTCTAGATCGACGGGCGGACGCGGCAGTAGTGCGGTAGAAAGTGCGTACACGAAAGCCCTGCCAAGCAGCGAGCGGGAGTCGGCTGGCCTAGACGAAAGGGCTTGATCGCATGCCTGCATTCAGGCGCCGCGGCGCACCGCAAGACGGCAGCACGACCGACGCTTGCCGCAGCGTCGGCGTGGAAATGGAACTCGAGGTCACCGAACCGACGGTGCTGGATTTTCAGGTCGCGATCAGCCGCCAGCCGGGCATCGACGTGAGCGAAACGCTCACGATCAAACGAAACGGCAAGGCCGTCCAACCGCGCGAGATCATCGGCGCGCACCGCTCGCGCATCCACGTCGTGGCCGCCGACAAAGGAACGGTGACCTTGTCGTACTCGGCGACGGTCGCCGGTGAGGCCGACCCCGAGCCGGTCAGCGACATCGACGCCATCAAGTATCTGCGCCCGAGCAGATACGCCGAAGCCGACAAGTTCTTCGGATTCGCCGCGACGGAATTCCAGCAATACGGCACGTCGGCCGCGTTGCTCGAGAAGGTCTCGTCGTGGGTCGGTACTCGGCTGAACTATGTCCCGGGATCCAGCGATCCGATCGACGGCGCCGCCGATACCCTGCTCGCGGGTGCGGGCGTGTGTCGCGACTACGCCCATCTGGTCATCGCGCTGCTGCGCGCCGTGAACGTCCCGGCCCGATTGGCGGCGGTGTATGCGCCCGGATGTCAGCCGATGGATTTTCACGCGGTGGCCGAGGCGCTGATCGACGGCGTGTGGCGAGTCGTCGACGCCACGTGCCTGGCGCCCCGGCAATCGATGGTCCGCATCGCCACCGGGCGCGATGCCGCCGACACCGCGTTCCTCGACAACCATGGCGGCGCCATCACGTTGCAGAACATGACCGTCAGCGCGGTTGTCGACGGAGAGCTGCCCAAGGACTCCGTCGATCAACTCGTCAGCCTGCGGTAGCGGCGTAACGTCGGCGAACATGACCGTTTATGCGTTGAACCTCTTCGACATCGCCGATGCGGACGAATACCGCGCGTACTCACGACGTTCACCGGCGGAGGTGGCCAAGCACGGTGGCCGTGTCGTCGCGCTCGGAAGTTTCCAGGACGCGATTGTCGGCGACATCGAACCGCGTCGGGTGCTGATCCTCGTGGAGTGGGAATCGCGCGAGGCCTTCGACAGCTACTGCAACGACCCGGAACTGGCCGACCTGCACCCGCATCGCGAGAACGGATCATCGGGATACATCTGGCACCTGTTCGACCGTCTCGACGATCTCAGGCCGGTATTGAGTCGATAGTCTCAGATCTTGAGATAGCCCTTGTCGGCCGGGATTTGGGCGGCGGTGACCAACGAGGACGCATCGCTGGCGAGCCACACCACGATGTCGGAAATCAGGTCGGGGGCCGCCAGCGAATCGGTCGGCAGCGCGCCCGGCGAGAAGCTGTGGATGTAGTGCGGGTGGTCCTGAAAGACCTGATACATCGACAGGTCGTTGCCCATCGGGGTGTCGGTGCCGTAGGGGTGCACCGAGTTGACGCGGATACCGAATTCTCCGAGTTCGACCGCCAACGAGTTGGTGAGCCCGACGACCCCGAATTTGGTTGCGCAGTAATGTCCGCAGCCCGGCACGGCCTTGATGCCCGCCGCGGAGCTGATGTTGATGATCGAACCGCCATTGCCGGCGTCGATCATCGCCGGCACCACCGATTTCATGGTGTTCCACAGCCCGGTGAGGTTGGTGTCGAGGGTCTCCTGCCACTGCTGCGCCGAAATCTCCCACACCCGGCCCCAATTCAGCACCCCGGCGTTGGCCACGACGATATCCAGCCGCCCGAACTGTTCGACCGCATTCGACACGACCCGCTGCTGGCCGGCCAGATCGCGAACGTCGACCTCGCCGGCCAGTATCTTGCGGCCCTCGCCCTCGACCAGGCTGACCGTCTCGGCGAGGTCTTCGGGCGTCGCCGGGGGATAGCCGTTGTGTTCGGCGACCGGTGCGCACGCGTCGATCGCGACGATGTCGGCGCCGGCCCGGGCCAACCGGATGCAGTGCGAGCGGCCCTGTCCGCGGGCCGCTCCCGTCACGAAGGCGACCTTCCCGACTAACGGGGTGGCGGTGTCGGTCATGCCGTGAGCTCCTCTGCTTGCGGCGCCGGCTGCTGAACGGCGGGGTGGGTGCGAAAGTCGTAGTCCGTCAGCGGCGATCGTCGGCTGAACCGCCGCGACGCGGTGATGGTCTGCGGGCGGTGATAGACCGTGTCGCGCTGTGAGTTGACGAAGTAGGTGGACAGACCGGGGTTGCATGCCGTCAGGTACAGGTGAACGGCTTTGCCCTGCCGGTGCATCCGATCGTTCCAGCGTTCGAACGCCGACTCGCTGACCGCGACGGACGTCGCGCCGCGCCGTCGGACCTCGTCGATCATCCGCACGGCATGGGCCGCCATCGTCTCGACGAAGTCGGGCCAGGCGAATCCGACGAAACCCAGTGGGCCGACGATCTCCCACCGGTTGGGCAGCCGCGGGTGCGCCGTCCCGGAGTAGCTGCGCAACCCCTCGGCGCGGTAATACTGCGCGAGGTCAAAGCCGTTGTCGCCCAGGATGGTTCCGGGTCGGTAGGTCTCGGGATCGGTCCACAGCTCGTAGCCGGTGGCCAGCACGATCAGGTCGGCCGGACGCTCGGTGCCGTCGGTGGTGCGGATGCCGGTGCGGGTGATGCGCTCGATCGGGGTGGTGACCAGCTGGGTGCCCAAGTGGTTGAACACCGGCAGGAAGTTGCTGGAGATGACCGGGCGCTTTGCGAGTAGGCCATAACGCGGAACCAGCGCCCGGCGCGTCTGTGGATCTTCGACGACTGCGCGCAGCAGCAATCGATACAGCAGCCGACACCAGCCGTCGTAGAGCGGCATGAGACGCGTGAGTGCTCGGTCCGGCAGCAGCGGCAGCAGGTGCATCAGCGGTGCGAGCATGAAAGCGTCCATGCTGGCCCGGCCCAGGGCGTTGACGGCGCCGACCATGCCGGGCAACCGCAACAGCCGGCGCATCCACGACGGGATGTCGAAGTCGATCTTGGGCAGCACCCACGCCGGGGTGCGCTGATAGACAACGAGACTGGCGGCTCGGCTGGATAGCGCCCCGGCGATCTGGACTCCACTGGACCCGGTGCCGACGATGGCGATGTGTTTACCCGCGGTGTCGTAGTCGTCATCCCAGGCGTTGGGCCGCAGGATGGTTCCGGTGAAATCGTCGAGGCCGTCGATGTCGGTCACGTTCTTGGCGTTGACATAACCGCCCACCGAGTTGATCAGGAAGCGCGCCGAAACCGCGGGCTGGTCCCTGATGCTCAGGTGCCACAGACTGGCCGACGCGTCCCACTTCTGTTGGACTACTTCGGCATTGGCGCGCAGGTGTTTGTAAAGCTTGAAGCGGGTCGCGGTGTCGCGCAGATACTGGTAGATCTCGGGACCGGGTGCAAAGAATCGCGTCCAATTGGGATTGGGCGCAAAGGACAACTGGTACCACAGCACCGGGATGTCCACGGCCAGGCCGGGGTAGTGGTTGTCCCGCCAGGTGCCGCCGAAGTCGGGTCCGCGTTCCAGTATGACGAAGTCGGTGATGCCCTTGTCGCGCAATAACTTCGCCGCCGCGATCCCACCCGGTCCGGCGCCGATGATCGCCACTTCGTGGTCGGGTTCAGCCACGGTCGGCTCCGGCCAGACCGGCGACGATGTGATCGCAGACGTACCGGCGCACGGCACGCGGATTGTCGAGGTTGACCGCGATGGGCGGGATCAACTCGAAACTGAACAGCATTCGCACGATCCATTCACTAGCACGCGCCGCGTCGACCGACGGGCCGACTTCTCCGGTGCGCTGGGCGGCTTTGACCAAGGGCTTCCACAATTCGATGGAGCGGCGCATCAGCTCGTCGCCGCCGTGATCCAACAGCAGGACCAGGATGCCGCGATCGAGGCCGCGCGGCATCGACTGCGAGCGTTGACGATGCGCACAAATCAGTACCGCGACCGCCGCCGCTTGCTCGGCCAGGGTGGCTTCCTTGGCGACCTCGACGGCCATGGTCTCGATGAAGCCGGCGGCCAACTGGTTGAGCGCGGTGGCAATCGCGTTGTCGCGGGTGCCCAACAAATTGTGGACGGTGCCACGCGACACGCCGGCGGCTTCGGCCACCGCCGTCAAGCTGAAGCGCCGGGGTCCCAGCTGGCGCAGCGTGTCGGAGGCGGCGGCCAACAACGCGTTCGGCACCTGCCTGGTGTCTCGCGCGGCATCGACGGGCACTTGAACACATTAACGATATGTGTTCAAAGCGGTCAATAGGCCGCCGAACGGAGAGCCTTGAAATCAATGGTTTGACCAGCCCTCGAGCGAGTATTTCCACGGAGCCACTGTCGAGAAGGGGGCCGGAGATGACGACGGTAGAGCACGGTCGCACGCGGTGCCCACGATGCGCGGCATTCGCCGAGTACCGGTTCCTGGAAGTCGGCAAGACCGAACTCAAGTACGAAGTGTGCTGCGGTACCTGCGGCCACGTGCACTCCGAGGTGACCCTCCTCACGGCTAGCCCGGCAACCGCTGCCTGAAGGCTTTCATAAGCGGTGTGTATCGGGCCATAGCAACCCGATCTTGGACAGCTCTGCGCGCTCACGGCGACGCTAAAAGTCGAAGGGCGAGTTAGGTATTCGCCCCTATAGCGTCAGGAGCGAGAGCATGGGCACCCCGTTACCACGAGTGCATTACCAGGGTCGAGGATTCGCACGGCGGGTGTGGTTGCTCGCGGCCGTCGGTGTCGCGACCGCGGCGGTCGTCATGGCCGCGACCGGCACCCGCCGGTCAGTGCGGCTGACTTCGGCGGACTCGGTTCCCGTCACGGGCGCCGTCTCGGTCACGCCCGCGCCGGGTTGGAGCGGCGCGGGACCCATTCCCGTCATCGGCACCTTCAACGAACTGTTGAACACCTCGACGCGGCAGACGGCATTCGTCAACTTCAGGCAGAACGACAACGCGACCCTACAGGTTGACAACGACGGCGGAGCGATGATCAGTTCAATGCTCTGACAACCTATTTGGTACGCCGGTGGGCAATGATACGGGCGCCATGGGATGGGACGTAGACGACGTGGCGGGCGCGGGCAGTCTCGGGCCGGCGACGGCCGGGCGTGAGGCGGTAGTTGAGCAGGACCTCACGAAGGATCGCGGTGGACTCCATCATCGCGAATCCGCCACCGAGACAACGTCGTACGCCGGCACCGAACGGCAACCAGTTCCAGGCCGTGGCCGAGCCGTCGAAGAATCGCTCGGGACGAAAGACGTGCGGATCGGCGTGCTGCAACGGATCGGACTGCACCGGGCCGATACCGGCGAACACCGTGTAGCCGGCCGGGACACGATAGCCACCCAATTCGACATCGTGGGTGAGTCGACGTGCGACGGCGTAGAACACGGGATGTAGCCGCATCGACTCTTTGATCACGGCTTCGAAATATTTGTCGTCGCCGGAGTCGACGGCGGCAATAGCCTTGTCCTGCAGTGCTTGATCATGCGCGAGGTCGTGCAGGGTCCAGGACAGCGTGATCGCGGTGGTCTCGTGGCCGGCCAGCAGCAGCGTGACCATCTGGTCACGCAGTTCGGCATCCGAGAGCCGGTCACCGTCGACTTGCGTGGCGATCAATTGGGATAACACGTCGCCGCGGTCGGCGGTGTTTCCGGCGCCGCGACGCTCGCGGATCTCGGCGTAGAGCGCGTCGTCGATGCCTTCCCGTAGCTGACGGAAGCGCTTCCAGGGCCCGAACCGCTGCAACTGCGGTACCACCTCGCCCGCGTAAACGGCCATGGATGCGGAGACGAGACGCGAGAACGGAACACGAAGCGCGTCGAGCTGCGGTCCCTGTCTGAGACCCAGGACCACGCGCAGCATCATCTCCAACGTCACGGCGTTCATCCGGGGCTGCGCGGCGAACGGGGTGCCGATTGGCCACCGCCGCATTTCCTTGGCGGCCAGCTCGTTCATCATGTCCCGATAGCCGCGCAGCGCGGCGCCGTTGAAGGGCGGCACCAGCAGTTTGCGGAGCCGTTGGTGCGCGGCCTCGTCGGTGGTCACCACCGAGCGCTCACCCATCACGTTGCGGATCCCCTGGATTCGTCCCTCGCCCGCGTGGAAGGTTGTCGGCTCGCCGCCCAGCACCGACCGATTGAGCTCCGGGCTGCACACCAGCACGGAGGGGCGGCCCAGCACGGAGACCGCGATGACGTCGCCGTAGCGCTTGCGCAACCACGGCGTGATCCGGTCCCGATGCGAGAACAGTGCGGTCTGCACCGCGCCGGGGACTCGCGGACCGGGCGGTAACGGCAGCCGCGCCAGACGGTCGTCGGTCGCGGTTGGCGTCGTCTGGCTCATGTCAACGCGCCCACATGGTGCGGAACATAAGCGCCTCCTCGGGGCTTTCGACGCCAGCTCAGCCTACCGAGGATCCGCCCGTTGCGAATCTCGAGACGACAACGCCCGGGCCTCAGTGCGGTTCGGCAAGCCTGGCCATCTCGGCGAACATCGATTCGCGCAGTTGCTCCCGGGTCAGATCCTCAAGTCCGGTCGCCGAGCGCACGAACGGCTCGAACAGTTGCCAACCCAACAACAGGGCGATCGCGTTCGCGGCTCCCAGTCGGGCGCTCGCTTCGCTCTCGTGCTCGGGTCGGATCCCCTCCAGCAACCTGGCGGCGGCGGGAAAGCTGGACTGCAGTTTGCCGGCCGGGAACCCGTCGAGCAGCGCTCGGGCGATGACCCGCAAATGTCGCGAGGTGGCCACCTCGACCTCTTCCTGGGACGCCACGCCGTCGGTCAACTTGGTCAGCTTGGCCGCCAGGTCGTCGAGGACGGCGGCGACGAGCTTCTCCTTCGTCCCGAAATGGCGAAACACCAGTCCGTGGTTGACGTGAGCCCTGGCGGCGATGTCGCGAATCGACGCCGCGGCCGGGCCGCGCTCGGCGAACATCTCGGCGGCGCTGTCCAGGATCGCGGCGGTCACCTCGTCGCGGCCGGTCGGGACGGATTCTTGCGCCGAACCGGGGCTTGCGCTGCGTGTAGTCACGTGTCTACACTACATTGTAGTCACGTGACTACAGACCTGGGATCGCACGGAAAAGCGGGCTTCCTCCAGGGGTTGCTGGTCGAGGGGTGCCAGCAACCTCCCGAGGAGGCCCGCTTTCGCGTGCCCACCCATTTCCAAGGGAGCCGACGTAACCTCGCGCAAGAAACGCGCGGAGCCGACGGAAGGTGGGGCCCGATTGTCTGCACGAGTTGACCACCGATACGTGATCGTCGGCGCCGGCGCTATCGGCGGGACCGTGGGCGGGGTGCTGGCCCGCGCCGGCACTCCCACGGTGTTGGTTGCGCGCGGTCGCCATGCCGAAGTGCTGGCCACCGAGGGCATCACCATGCGGACGCCCGACGGAACCTTTCGCGCCGCGGTCACCACGGCCTCGCGGCCCGAGGACGTTCGGTTGACCGATCGCGACGTCCTGGTATTCGCGACCAAGACCCAACAGCTCGATGCGGCGTTGCAGGACCGGGTGGACCAACGCGTCCACGGCCCGGACGGCGTGCTGGGCAGCGCCGGCGAGCACCTGCCGGCCATGACCGCCCTCAATGGCGTTGCCGCAGAAGAGAAAGCGTTGCGCTACTTTCGGCGGGTCTTCGGGATCTGCGTGTGGCTGCCGGCCGTGCATCTGGAACCGGGTGAGGTCGTCGTGCGGGCCTGGCCGGTGGTCGGGCAGTTCCACATCGCGCGGTGGCCGGCGGCACTGCGCACGCGAGACGACGCCGAGTTGTTGGCGGGGCTCGCGGAATCCTGGACCGCGGCGGGGGTTCGGGTGCGTACGCCCGACGACGTCGCCCCGTGGAAGTACAACAAGCTGCTGAGCAACCTCGGCAACGCCGTGGGTGCCCTCACCGGCGACGCGGCGGGCGCGGTGGTGGAAGCGGTGCGGCGCGAAGGCGAAAATGTGTTGCGGCACGCGGGGATCGAGTTCATCTCATTCGAGGTTTCGACGGCCGCCCGCGCGGACGGACCGACGATACGGCCGGTGCCGGGAACCGCTGCCGGGCCGAGCAATTCCACCTGGCAATCGCTGACCCGCCAGACCGGCAATGTGGAGACCGACTTCCTCAACGGCGAGATCGTCCGGCTGGCTCACCGGCACGGCATCGCGGCGCCGCTGAACGCCGCGTTGGCCCGCGCCGCCCGGGCAGCAGTGCACAGTGCCCACGGCCCGGGGCGTTATTCGGCCAAGCAGCTGGCCCACCTGGTGGGAGTCGAGGCCACCGCCTGACGGCCGATTACCGTGCCAGGCAGGCGGTTTCGTGACCCGTCCAGCGCGCCAGCGTCTGGGCTGCCGCGGTCCGGTCGGCCGACGAGCCCGCCCAGGCGATGTAGCCGTCGGGACGCACCAACACCGCCGGTCCCTCGTCTGCCCGCTCGACCTGAACGAGTCCGGCCGCGTCGAACGGGGCCGCGCCGCGTTCGCGAATGAAGACAAAGCCGGGCAGGCGTTGCAGTTGGGTGAGCCGGCCATGCCGCAACGGGATCTGCGTGGCCCGGGTGCCGACCAACGGGCTCTCGCCGTGCCGGTGCGAATACCGCAGCGTGGTCCCGGCGAAGCCTCCGGCGATCGCATCACGCACCATGGGTATGCGAAGCACCCTGGGCGCCAAGATGTTTCGCATTGCACGGGCGACGGGCTGACGCAGTTTGATACCGCGGGCCATCAAGCCGGACTGCAGCAGCACCCGCTGGCCGATCGGATGACGTTCGTCGTGGTAGGTGTCCAGCACCGCGTCGTCGGCACCGGCGAGCACCGCGTCGATCTTCCACGCGAGGTTGGCCGCATCCTGGATGCCGGTGTTCATGCCCTGACCGCCCATGGGGGAGTGGACATGGGCGGCGTCGCCGGCCAGAAACACGTGTTCATGCCGGTACTGCCCGACTTGGCGTTCGTCGCAATGGAATCGGGACTTCCACCCAACCTCGAGCAATTCGGGATCAAGATCCATCGCCCGCGCCAAGATGCCGGCGATCTCGTCGGACTCGACGGGCACGTTGTCGGGCTGCTGATTCTTGCGGTCCCAGACCATCGCGCGATACCACGACCCGCTGTCGTCGCGGTCGTCGTAAGGGGCCAGGAACGCGAACTCGTTGCGAGTACTGCCCAGCGTCAGGCCGCCTCCGGTGGGCCCGTGCGCGACCTTCACATCGGCCAGCACGATCGACGACATGATCGTGCGCCCGGGGAAGTCCGCACCCACCAGGGCGCGAACCGTGCTGTGCGCGCCGTCGGCGCCGATCAGATACGTTGCCCGCCACCGGGTCTGCTCGCTCGCGCCGTCGCCGTTTGGTCGTGCGACCACGGTCACGCCGTCGGCGTCCTGGTCGAGTCCGATGACTTCGACGCCGCGCCGGATGTCGGCACCCTGCGCGACGGCGTAATCGGCCAGCGCCCGATCGACATTGGTCTGCGGCGTGATCATCGCGAATCGGTAGGGCGAATCGAGGTGGGTGAGGTCGATGCGGGCCCCGCCGAAAATCGTGACTCCCGGCGCTCGATGGGAGCGTGCCAACAGATCCTCGGCGAGCCCCCGGGCGTCGAGGACCTCCAGCGTGCGGGCCATGGTGGCGAAAGCACGGCTGGACGGGTTGAGGGTGGGCCAGCGTTCCAGAACGGTGACCGAGCGGCCCGCGCGCGCAAGGTCACCGGCGGCGGTCAGCCCCGTCGGCCCGGCGCCGACGACGACGACATCGACGCGGTGGATGGTCATCGCGCCATCGCTTCCGGGTGCGGGTACCAGCGGCGGATGTCGTCGGGCGTCGCCACGGCTGCGCGATTGAAGACGAAGCGGCAGCCGGGCTGTGCGGTGTGCGCGGCATTGACGATCGACTCGAACAGCAGCGTGTTGCTGGCGACCAGCCGGATGCCGGCGCCGATGAGCACCGCGTCGTAGCGCTTGGCGTTGAGCCATTTGCGGGCTTTGTCCACTCCCGCCTCCCCGAACGCGATCAGGCAGTTGTCGACCCGGTAGCCCGCGTCCCGCAGCGCGGCGACGTTGTCGTTGTTGGCGGTGCGCAGCTTCTCCCGCGAAAGGCCGGGAAATTGCGCGAAGTCGGGTGAGGAGTAGTTGATCACGTCGGGATCGAGCCCGATCTGGATCGCCGTGACGGTCATGGTCGCACCCCCGAATGATGAGTTCAACAACTGTTGAACTCAGACGCTAGACCCCGGTGCGGCCCATGTCAACAGCTGTTGAATACACTGGGCATCATGCCGGCGAAAGTCCGCGATGGAGAAACCACCCGGTCGACGATCTTGGCGACCGCGCGGTCGCAGTTCGGAGATCTGGGGTTCGAACGGACCACCATCCGTTCCATCGCCTCGGCGGCGGGCGTCGACCCGGCGCTGGTGATGCACTACTTCGGCAGTAAGGCGGAGCTGTTCGCGGCAGCCTCCCGGATCGACGTCAAATTCCCCGATCTGTCGCAGATCGCGCCCGACCAGATCGCCGATGTGCTGGTGCCGATGTTCGTTGCCGTCTGGGGACCGCACGGACCGTTTCTGCCGTTGCTGCGCTCGGCCGCGACCAACCGGGGCGCCGCGGAAGCGCTCGTCGAGGTCTTCGTCGACCAGGTGGCGCCGGCCCTGGCGGCCGTCGTCCCCGATCGCGCCCCCGAACGTGCCGCGCTGCTGGGGTCGCAACTGCTCGGCCTGGCGGTGGCCCGCAACATCCTGTGCCTGCCGCCGCTGGCCGACATGGACGACGCCCAGCTCGTCGAATGGCTGCGACCCGTGTTCGCGCACTACCTCGCCGATCCGGCACCATGATCTGATGCATCCCTTCCGGAAGGCGGTCGAGGACCGCGACGAGGCGGCCATCCAGGCATTGCTGGCCGATGACGTGGTGTTCACCAGCCCGGTGGCGTTCAAGCCGTACGTCGGCAAGCCGATCACCGCGGCGATTCTGCGTGGCGTGCTGCGCATCTTCGAGGGTTTCCGCTACGTCCGTGAGATCTCGGGCGCCGACGGTCGCGACCACGCGCTGATCTTCGAGACCGGCATCGCCGGTGTGCCGGGCGTAAAGCTCACCGGCTGCGACTTCCTGCATTTCGACGAGAGCGGCCTGATCGACGAGTTCACGGTGATGGTGCGTCCGCTGTCGGGTGCCACGGCGCTAGCCGAAGCGATGGGTGCCCAGTTCGAGCGCATTCAGCGGGAGGCCGTGGAGTTGGCCGAGAAGTTCGCCACCGCCTGACGGCCGCGTTATTCGACGACGCGGAGGATCCCGACGCGTCCGGCCTCGGCTTCGCGGCGCAGCACGGAGGTGGCCAGGTCGAATTTCACGCCCGCAATCGTCTCGTTGACCAACGGGTTGCCGGTCCACCAGGTGATGCGGCATACCCGGTGCGTGATCCGCCATCCGCCGCCGGTACGCACCAGCGAGTCGTCGTACCAGCCGCTGCCGTCCCAGAGCGGGTCGCCGTCGGTGGCCTTGCGCAGCAGGCGCCAGCTGCCGTTGCAGAAGCTGTGCGCGCGGTCCCCCTCGACCTGCACGACATGGGTGGACATCGTGTGCTGGGTGGCATCGAAAGGATCGTGGAACGCCGCGAAGTCGGACTTGAACTGCTCGAGATCCGTCCAGCGCGACGTCGGGCCGTAGTCGGCTTCCACGTCCGCGGCGAAGATCCGGTCGAACAGTTCCCATCGCTGGGAGTCGACGGCCAGCCCGTACAGGTTCACCAATTGCGTGATCGTCACCACGTCGCTGTCGGTCATGGTTCTCCGATAGTAAGGGGCACAAACGGCGGCGCCGCCGCGTTGCGATACGCAGGTGGGCCAAGCGCGAAGGGAGACGCGGGTGAAGATTCGCTTCGGGGTTGGACTGGCTGCGAACAGCACGCCCGATCAGCTCGCCGGCATCGTCGATCATTTGGAGAACAGCGGGGTCGATTCGCTGTGGTTCTCCGAGCTGGTCTACGCCCCCACGGTGGATCCCGTCGTGGGCATGGCGTACGCGCTCGCCCGGACGACCCGGTTGAAGGTGGGCACGTCGGTGGCGGTGCTGCCGGGCCGCCATCCGGTGCTGGTGGCCAAACAGCTGGCGTCGCTGGCGGCCATCGCACCCAAGCGGGTGCTTCCGGCCTTCGGTTTGCGGTCGGCGATACCGGCCGAGCGCGAGCTGTTCGAGGTGCCTGACGGAGAGCGGGCCGCGGTGTTCGACGAATCGCTGCGGGTACTGCGTTGGGCGCTGGCCGAGGACTCGGCCGGTTACAGCGGCCGCTACTTTTCCGTCAGCGGGGCAGTGATCACGCCGAAACCGTCTCCGCCACTGGACATTTGGCTGGGCGGATCGGCGCCGGCGGCATTTCGGCGCATCGGTAGGCTGGCCGATGGCTGGTTGGGCAGCTTTCTGACGCCGGATGAGGCGCGCGCCGGGCGCGAGGCGATCGAGCGGGCCGCGGAGCAGGCCGGCCGGCAGATCGAGCCGGACCACTTCGGCATTTCGCTGGGCGTCGCGGACGGCGAGTTGTCGCCGGAGTTGGTCGCCGCGGCCCGCCGGCGTCGCCCCGACGTCGACCCCGCCGACCTGATCGCCGCCAGCTGGGATCAGCTACATCGGCAGCTGGACGCCTACCTGGATGCCGGATTGACGAAGTTCGTCATCCGGCCCGCCGGCGGCGGGGCACCGGACGGCTTCATCGACCGCTTCGTCGCCGAGCTGGCCGGGCGGCAGAACTGAGGGCGGTGCCGCTTACGCTCGAGAAGTGACGATCCCTTACGACGCGGCACTGCGCGACCGGATTCGCGACCATCTCGCGAGCCATGACCGTCGCGTGGTCACCGATCCGACCAAGCGACACGCGGCCGTCGCGGTGGTGCTGGTTGATTCGGAGGTAGGGGAGGACCGCGTCGATCCGGTGTTTGTCCCGGACTGGAACGCCGGTCGACCGATGCCGGCAGCCGATCTGGACGGCCGCATGGTCGACGTCTCGGGGGGCGCGGCATTTCTGCTGTGCCGCAGGGCATCTCGCCTCACCTCGCACGCGGCGCAGTGGGCACTTCCGGGCGGGCGGCTCGACGCGGGCGAGACAGCCGTCGACGCGGCATTGCGGGAACTGCGCGAAGAGGTGCGGATCGCATTGCCCGGCTCGTCGGTGCTGGGCCTGCTCGACGACTATCCGACGCGATCCGGGTACGTCATCACACCGGTGGTGATCTGGGGAGGCGGACGGCTCGATCCCGACCCGGCCCCCGACGAGGTCGTGGCCGTATACCGGGTGGGGCTCCATCAGTTGCAGCGCGATGACTCGCCGCGGTTCATCAAGATCGAGGAGAGCCCGCGACCGGTGGTGCAGATCCCGTTGGGAAATGACCTCATCCACGCACCGACCGGCGCGGTGTTGTTGCAGCTGCGGTGGTTGTGCCTGGAAGGACGCCACGATTCGGTCGACCACCTCGAGCAACCGGTATTCGCGTGGAAGTAGTTAGCCGACAACCTCTTTGGCAGCCGACTGAGCAACGAGCGGCCGACTCGGAATGCGCTCACGCAGAATCGGGGCGACGTCAGCCTGAATCAGTTCCAGGCTGCGACGCTGCTGGCCGGCCGTGATGCCGTCGGTATCGGCGGACAGGTGCATCACTTCGTGGCCGAGCTGCTCGTGGTAGCGACCCACCTTGTCGATCACCTGCTCGGGACTGCCCACCAATGCGGAGCTTCGCTCGACGAAATCCTCGATCGAGTCGAACACCACCGGGGCCCCGGCGCGGCGCGCGAATGCCAGGCGCGCCTCGAACATCGGCCGGTAGGCCGCCACCGCTTCCTGCGACGTTCGGGCCAGGTAAAACCCCGCGGTTCCGGCGCCCACCAAGGCATCCTCGGGGCGGTGTCCGTAGCACTCCCAGCGCTGTCGGTAATGGCGCACCAGCTCCGCGTACGGCTCGACGGGGTTGATGACATTGGCGGAGAAGATCGGATCACCGTGACGAGCCGCGAGGTCGACGGAGTCCCTGCTGGTGGCGCTGCCATGCCAGATCCGGATCCGCTGCTGCAGCGGCCGGGGCAGTGTCTTGGCGTTGACCAGAGGCGGCCGAAACCTGCCCGACCACGTCACGTTGTCGCTCTCCCACAGCAGCCGAAACAGCTCGTAACCTTCGCGATTGCGGTCCCACTGGTCTTCGGCCGTCACGTGAAACAACTGGGCCTGCGCCGCCCCGTTGCCCTTGCCGATGATCAGCTCGAGGCGCCCGCCGGACAGGTTGTCGAGCGTGGAGTAGTCCTCGAATGCGCGGACCGGATCAAGCAAGCTCAACGTCGTAACCCCGGTGAACAGACTGATTTTCGAGGTGCGTGCCGCGATGTGGCTCAGCACCACCGGGGGCGACGACGAGATGAACGGATCCTCGTGGCGCTCGCCCACCGCAAAGCCGTCGAAACCGAGCTCCTCGGCGAGCACCGCCTTGTCGAGCACATCGCGCAACCGCTCGGCCGGGCTGAGCTGTTTGCCCGAAACAGCATCCGGAACATGCGTGATCAGCGTTATCAGCAGGAATTTCATCGACATATAGGAACCGATTGGTGCCCGACTTCATTCCACCCGGGCGGCCGTATCGAAAACGCGAAGACCTATCCAGCGTGCGCAAAAAGGCGAAATCGGGCTAGCCAGACACCGATGCCGGGGGCAATATAGCGAGCGACCTTGCCGGTGACATATTCAGGAGTGCCCATGACGACGTATGCGTTCGACCCGGAAATCGCTGCGGTGCTTCCACATCTGCCCGACCTGCCGGGTGATGATCCGCTGGCCATCCGGGCGGCGATGTCGGACTTCATCGCCGCGCTTCCCGTGCCGGACACCACCGGAGTGCAGATCGAGGACCGCGAAATCCCGGGCCGTGACGGCGATCCCGCGGTGCCGATCCGCATCTACCGGCCCGATCAGCCCAGCGCTGCGGCCGGGGTGTACAGCGTGCACGGGGGCGGTTTCATCGCCGGCGACCTCGAAACCGAGCACGGTTCCAACGTCATGCTTGCCCGCGAACTCGGCGTCGTCGTGGTGTCCGTCGACTACCGGCTCGCACCCGAAACGCCGTTTCCGGGTGGACTGGAGGACGTGTACGCCGGGCTGGTCTGGATGGCCGCGCAGGCCGACGAGCTAGGTATCGATCCGCAACGCATCGCCATCCACGGTATGAGCGCCGGGGGCGGACTCTGCGCGGCGCTGGCTCTGCTGGCGCGGGACCGCGGCGGCCCGCACATCGCGTTCCAGTTCCTTTCGGTGCCCGAACTCGACGACCGGCTCACCACCGCGAGCATGACCGACTTCACCGATACCCCGCTGTGGAGCCGCCCCCGAGCGGTCGTCAGCTGGGACAGCTATCTGGGCGCCGGTCGCGCCGGCACCGACGACGTGCCGATCTACGCGGCGCCGGCTCGTGCCACCGATTTGGCGGGTCTGCCGCCCGCGTACGTCTCGGTCATGCATTTCGACCCGCTGCGCGACGAAGGCGTCGCCTACGCGCTGGCCATGCTCGCCGCCGGCGTGACCGTCGAATTGCATTTGTTCCCTGGAACTTTCCACGGCTCGATGTTGATCCAGGACGCGGTGATCTCACGGCGGGAAGAGGCGGAGAAGATCGCCGTGCTGCGCCGAGCGCTGGCGCTGTAGCGGCCGGCGCTCAAACAGACCGGAAATCGCTCTGCCGGTGGGTGTTTCGGCGCAGGCGCACCGCCCGGGCGGTGGCGGTCGTGAACGCCAGCACCGCCATCACCGCCAGGATCGTCGCGGCGGCCTCGGCCGACCCGATGGTGCTCAACAGCATCGGCAGGCCGAACCCGATATAGCTCACGGTGTAGAACGTTCCGGTGAGGGCACCCCGCAAGCGTTGCGGTGCAGCAGCTTCCAAGTCGATCAGGCCCTCGCGCAGCAGCAGCCCGGACGCGCAGCCGAGAACCACCAGGAGCGACAGGCCCACCCCGAGCGGCATGGTGGACGGCGCCGCCGCGGCCACCGCATAGCCGAGCGCGGCCAGGGCGGCGCCGATAGTGCCCGCTTGCGGGCCCCACTGACGCGCGCGGGCGATCAACTGAGTGATGCCGCTGACGCCGTTGGCAATCAGCGCCGCGGTCCCCGCCGCCATCGGCGCCGCGAGCCCGGTGTGCACATGGGTGGGGATCGTGACGAATGCCAGCGTCGCCGACGAGTACACCCACGGCGACAGTGGTAGCGCCCAGCTCAACGCCCGTGCGATGGCGGGACGTCCCGAAGCGGTCTGCTCCGGACCGGGAACCGGTGCCGAGGCGGTCACGTCCGCGCGTTGGGCCGCCACCACCGCGACCACGGTCGCCAGTACGACAAGCACGGCGGCGATTCCGAACGACTTCCAAAGCCCGGACCGCCCCTCCGAGGCGATCACGCCCGACGCGAACGGTCCGACCGCGAAACCGGCCGTCAGGACGGCACCAGCAACGGCGGCGCCGGCCGGCCCCTTCATGTCGGAAGCCCATGCGGTGCAAGAGCTTACAACCAGCCCGACCCCGGCCCCGACCACCAGACGACCGCCGAGCAAGACCGTGGAATGCTGCGATACCAACATTGCGACCGTGCCCGTGAGCGCGATGATCGATCCCGCCCAGGCGACCGACTGGCGTCCCAGCAAATCCGACACGCGGCCGCCGATGAGCAGCCCGGGCAGCAGTCCCACCGCGTAGATCCCGAAGATCGCGTCGAGCGTTTCCCGGTCGAGGTGCTGGTGATCACTGAGTGCGGGGATCAACCCGGCGAAATGGTTGGCCGCCCAACCCGTCGCCAGCAGGACAGCTAACACCGCGGCGAATAACAGCCCACGTCCCTCGGATTCACCGCGCTCGTCGCGTCCATGCGGTTCCACCGGCGCCGGCTGCTCCCGGCGGGGCACTGCCACATTCGACCTGCACACTGATTCCTCCTCAGTCTCTGCACGCGGTTGATCGAAAACTGTGTATCGCGGTGATATCGGCCACAGCGCTGTGCTTTTGAGGCGCGCCGCGGAAATTAGCGCGGCGCCCTGTGCACAGACGGCGCCGCTCAGGTGCTTATTCCGGCCTCGCGATACAACAGCGGTTGTCACCGGCGAAGTCTGCCCGGCCCGCCCGGGTTTGAATCATGCCCGAAGCAAACCTGGCGGTGTGTCACAGCGATTCCTAGGCTGCGCGGGTGATGTCGACTAATCCGGCACCTGCCCGGGTATCTCTTCGTGGTGTCGACCGCACGTTCGGAGCACATACGGTGCTGCACGAAGTCGACATCGAAATCGAGCCGGGTGAGGTCGTCGCGTTGCTCGGGTCGTCGGGCAGCGGCAAGTCGACGCTGTTGCGGCTCATCGCCGGCCTCGACAGTCCGACCCGAGGGCGGATCGAGATCGACGGCGAAGCCGTTCGTGGCATCGACGCACGCTGCGCCGTGGTTTTCCAGGAGCCCCCGGCTGCTGCCTTGGCGGTCGCTGGCCGCGAATGTGGAGTACGGCCTGCCTCCCGGTACCGCGCGACCGAAAGACTCTGGCGCGGTGCAACACTGGCTCGACGTCGTCGGGTTGCGTGAGTTCGGCGACCACCGCCCGCGCCAAGTATCCGGTGGGATGGCGCAGCGTGCGGGACTCGCGCGTGCCCTGGCGCGGCGCCCGCGTGTCCTGCTGCTCGACGAGCCACTGGCCGCCCTCGATGCGCTGACCCGGTTGCGGATGCAGGACTTACTCGACGCCGTGCAGCAAGAGGCCGGCACCACAACGGTGTTGGTGACCCATGACGTGGACGAGGCCGCGATCCTGGCCGATCGGGTACTGATTCTGCGCGCGTTCAAAACAGGTGCGGCACCCGGTGGCGCGCGCATCGCCGCGACACACGAAGTCGCGATACCCAAACCACGCGATCGCGGCGATCCGCGGATCGCGGCGTTGCGGGAACGGTTGTTGGACGAGCTCGGTGTACCCCGACGTAGCAGTGAGGCAAAAGCATGGTGAAAGTTCGTTACCTGACCTCGATTTCGGTGATCGCGAGCATCGTCGCGGTTTCCGGTTGCGGGTCGAACGCCGGCACTACGGCGTCGAAGGAGATCCATCTGGACTACGCCTACTACAACCCGCTGAGTCTGGTTGTGCGCGATCAGCACCTGCTGGAAAACCGCGGCTACCACGTCAACTGGGTGCTTTCGGCGGGCAGCAACAAGGCCAACGAAGGTTTGCGGTCCAAGGCGCTGGACGTCGGGTCGACCGCCGGTTCGGCCGCCCTGGTCGCGCGGGCCAACGGGTCGCCGATCAAGGTCGTCGACCTCTACGCCGGCGGTGAGTGGACGGGCCTGGTCGTGACCAGGTACTCGCCCATCAATTCAGTGGCCGATTTGAAGGGCAAGAAGGTCGCTGTCACCAAGGGCACCGACCCGTACTTCTTCTTGCTGCAATCGCTAGCCACAGTGGGGCTTTCACCCAGCGACGTCGAGATCGTCAACTTGCAGCACGCCGACGGCAAGACCGCGCTGGAACGCGGAAACGTCGATGCGTGGTCCGGATTGGACCCGTTCATCGCGCAGACCATCCAGCAGCAGGGCTCGCGCTTCATCTACCGCAATCCGAGTTTCAACACCTTTGGCGTGCTGAACGCCCGCGAGGATTTCATCGCCAACCAGCCCGAAGCCCTGCAGGCGGTGGTCAACAGCTATGAGGAGGCTCGCAAGTGGGCGAAAGCGTATCCCGATCAACTGGCGGCACTACTGGCCTCGCAGGCGAACATAGCGCTGAGCGTGGCACAGGAGGAGCTGACCCGGACACTGGTGGACATCGACCCGGTGCCGGGGGATCCGGTACGCACGGTGCTGACCCGGGTGGAGCCGCTCGCGGTGGCCGACGCCGATATCAAGTCCGACGACGCGGGCCGCGGCGCACTGAACACGCTGATCGAGCCGAAATACGCGCAGCAGGCGCACTGACGTCACGGTCCGGCCGGTCGGTGAAGGTGCCGCCGGCGCTGGTGGGGCTGATCGTCCCGGTTCTGCTGCTGGGGATCTGGCAGCTCGCCACGGCGGTCACCGGGTTCTTCGCGCCCAGCCAGCTCCCTCCGCCCGGCGACGTAATGTCCGCGCTGGGCGGACTCCTTCGCCGTGGCGAACTATGGACGCACCTGCGGGCCAGCGGTTCTCGGGTTCTGGTCGGCTATTTCGCCGGCGCCGCCGCAGGGCTCACGCTGGGTTCGCTGGTCGGGCTGTCGGTGGGGGTGCGCAGATTGCTCGCGCCGACCATCGCGGCTTTTCGCACGGTGCCTTCCCTCGCGTGGGTCCCGTTGCTGCTCTTGTGGTTTGGCATCGACGAGACGCCGAAGATCCTGATGGTCGCCATCGGCGCGTTCTTTCCGATCTACACGACGACGGCGTCGGCGGTTTCCCACGTCGACCCACAGCTGGTGGAGGTGGGACGGGCCTACGGCCGAAGTGGTGTCGGCCTGCTCGCGACGGTGATGCTGCCCGCCGCGGCTCCGGAATTGGTGAACGGGCTTCGGCTGGGCCTGGCGAACGCATGGCTGTTCGTGGTCGCGGCCGAGCTGATCGCGTCCTCGAAGGGACTCGGGTTCCTGCTGCTCGACAGCCAAAACACCGGGCGCACGGATGTGATGCTGTTGGCGATCGTCCTGCTGGCCGGACTGGGCAAACTGACCGACGGCGCGCTGGCCGCGCTGGAGAAGCGGCTGACACGGCGGCGCTAGCGGTCTATTTGCCGGGCCGCAGTACGGGTGTGACCAGTTCGCCGGTGTTCAGGTAGCTGTCGAGGTTGCGGATCGCCAGTAGCGCCATCGCCCGGCGGGTGCGGGCTGTCGCGCTGCCGATGTGCGGGAACAGCACGACGTTGTCCAGATCCAACAGCGCCGCAGGCACATTGGGCTCGTCGGCGAACACGTCCAGCCCCGCACCGCCCAGCGCCCCGCCGGCGACCATCTCCACCAGCGCGTCCTGGTCCACGACACTTCCGCGCGCAATGTTGATCAGGTAGCCCTCGGGACCCAGGGCCTCGAGGACGGAGCGGTCGACAAGATGGCGCGCCTGCTCATCGCCGGTGGTAGCGACGACCAGCACGTCGACGGATTCGGCTAACTCCAGCGGCGACTCCGCGTAGCGGTACGGCGACCCGTCAATCCGGTGCCGGTTGTGATAGGCGATGGCGCAGTCGAATCCGAGCAGCCGGGTTGCGATGGCCGAGCCGATACGGCCCAGCCCCAAGATTCCCACCTGAAGACCACTGAGGTCTCTGGCGTACGGGAATTGTCCCTCCCGCGCCCACCGCCCCGCTCGCACGTACCGATCGGCCGCGCCGAAGTGGCGCAGGGTCATCAGGATCAGCCCCAGCGCGGTGTCGGCGACGGTGTCCGAGAGCACGTCGGGGGTGTTGCTCACCCCGATGCCCCGCTGCCTGGCCGCCTTCAGATCGATCATGTCCACGCCGGCCCCGTTGTTGACGATCGCCTCCAGATTAGGCAGGGCCGCAATGATTTCGGCGTCGACACCGGGCTTGCCGGAGGTGACCACCACGCGAATCCGCTCCGCGTGCCGGGCCAGGAACTCGGCTCGGTGCGGACCCCCTGGGAGCGCGGGGATTTCGTAGCGAGCCGCCAGCTCGTTGTCGAAGGTGGGCTCGAAGTTGTCGCCGACCCGCAGCACATCGTCCGTCTTCTCGACCGTCACCACCGCATCATCTCCCAAGCCGGTGATCGGTCCGCAGACGAGGGCGGCCAAGAAACGCCGGTGCGCAATCTTGCCCGGAATTCCGCTACCCGCGGCGGTCTTAGCTGCACAATGACGCGATGCGCACCGATGACGCCGCCCGTCGATTCTTGTTGACCATCGCTGTGCTGATCGCGCTGGTGGGCTGCGGCACCAACGGCCGCACGGCACCAACCGCGGGCGGCGGCGGCGACTTTGCCGGGCCGATCGAAATCGGCAACGGTCGCCACCTGTATCTCGAATGCCACGGAAGGGGCAGTCCGACAGTCATTTTGGAATCCGGCTATCACAACTCGTCGGATCCATGGAGTCAGTCCTACGCCGACCCGCCGGCGGTCGGTCCCGGCGTGCTGCCGGCCCTGGCCGATGAACACCGCGTCTGCGCCTACGACCGGCCCGGCACCCTGCGCTTTCCCGACCCGCCCAGCATCACCGACCGGAGTTCACCGGTTGCGATGCCGCGCACGGCGCGGGACGTCGTGCAGGACCTTCATGCGTTGCTCGCCGCCGCGCACATACCGGGTCCGTACGTTTTGGTCGGTCACTCGCTGGGCGGGCTGTTCATCCGGCTTTACGCCCAGACCTATCCCGAACAGGTGCGCGCATTGGCGTTCGTGGATGCCTTTCCCATCGAGATACCCAGCCTGATGGGTTCGGACTGGCCGATTTATCGCCGGCAGTTGGACATGCCGCTGCCACAGTTCGCGAACGCGGATTCGTTCGAGGAAATCGACATCGACAAGAGTGTCGCCCAGGTCGCCGAGGCGCCGCCCTTCCCGCCCGTGCCCACCGTTGTGCTGACGAGGACCGAGCCGTTCGCGATCCCGGGCACCGTCTCAGCCGAGCAGGGGGCGAATCTGGAACGGGCGTGGCGAGAGGCGACGGAGGCTTTGATCGCGCTACGGCCACAGACCCCGCACCTGATCGCGACCGGCAGCGACCACTTCGTCCAGATCCACCAGCCCGACTTGGTGGCGGCGGGCGTTCGCCTGGTGATCCAAAGGTCTGCCCCGAACCGGTGACCCATCGCTGCGGCATACTCGGCCAATGAGCGTGACCGTATTGCTGGCCGTGATCGTTGTGGCCGAACTCGGCGGCCTCATCACGCTGGCAGTGCTGCTGATCGTGTCGCGCCGGCAGCTCAGCGGAGCACGCGCGGCGCTCGAGCGCAGCCGGCGCAGCAGTGGCCGTCGCCGACGGCGCCGCGGCGTCGCCCCCTTTGCGATCAGGACCGCATTCAAGACGGCCGATTCGCTGCTGACCAAGGGCGTCGGTGCCACCGTCCGCAACTCGGTCGAGGATCTCGCCGGCTGGGCGCAGGTGGAACGGCCCGACCTGGCCCGGCTCACCGCCGACGGCGATGTGGTGATCGCCTTCTCCGACATCGAGAATTCCACCGCGCACAACGAGGCCCTGGGGGATCGCGGCTGGGTGCGGGTGCTGGAGAAGCACAACCGGCTCATCCAAAAACTCGTCGACGAACACGGCGGCCACGTCGTGAAGAATCAGGGCGACGGCTTCATGATGGCCTTCGCCGATCCCCGCCAGGCCGTGCTGTGCGGCATCGGCGTGCAACGCGCCCTGCTCGAGGCCGGCGAACGCGGGGAGGGCATCCGCGTGCGAATCGGCATCCACGTCGGCCCGTCGGTCCGCCGCGGCGACGACCTCTTCGGGCGCAATGTCGCGATGGCGGCCCGGGTCGCCGGACAAGCCGCTGGCGGCGAGATCCTCGTCAGCGAGCAGGTACGCGACGCGATCAACGGTGCACCCGATATCGAGCTCTGCGCGCCGTATGAGGCCGAATTGAAAGGCTTACCAGGGACTTACCACCTTTACCCGGTCAAAGTCGCTGTTTAGAAGAACGTTCCGGCATGGGGTGCCTCGGGCACCGCGAACAGCCGATCGGCCACCGCCAGCGCCGCCGGATCCTCCGCCCGGGCCCGCCCGGCCACGGCCAGACTGCGCCAGGTGGTGCCGCCCAACAGCACCGCACCCAGCCCCTCGATCCCGACGTGGAGGTCGGCGGGCCGGTTCGTCGCTTCGGCGCCGCCTTCGCTGATGCTGAAGCTGGCCGAATTCTTGGGCAGCAGTGGGTCATTGACGGCGAGCGTGACCGAGCCGCCCCCGGCATAAGACCGCGCCGCCAGCGCGCGCTCGGCATCGACGATGCGCAGCCACGTTTCGTCATGCACCGCGGTCACCTTGACAGCTCTACGGTCCACCAGCAGTGCGGGCAGCGGATCGTCGAGGGGCAGCATCCAAAACGTCACCCGGTCAATGAGATCCAGCCCCAGCAGGAATCGCAGCAACCCCAGATAGGCCTCGCTGGTCGGTGCGAAGAAATCCTCGACCACAATGGTGCGCTGGTCGCTGACGAACCACCGGTCCGTGTCGACGGGGCGGTAGCGGACGAAACCCGACTCAGCCCCGGGTTCGCCGTGCACGGCGACATACCAAGCGCCCGTCGATGATTCGGTGCGCAGCCGCACACCCTCCCACCATGCCCCGGGCCGGTCGATGGTCCCCGGCCGCGACGGGCGATGGGCGTTGTAGATGCGGGGCAGGATCTCCCAGGCTTCGGCGGCGCCGGCCAGCCGCACCGGCCCCCCGGACCCGACACCGGGACGAAACGCCGCCCGCGCGGTCTGAACCTCCACGCTCTGGGCCGAACTCGCCACGCCATAGCCGTAGCGCTCGTAGATCGTGGCCTCCGAGGCCCGCAACGACGCGACCACCTCACCCCGGGCGTCGAAGTCGTCCAACTGGTGCCGCATCAGGGCGGTGGCGATGCCGCGCCGGGTGAACGACGGCAGCACTCCGATATGCGTCACGGCCGCGTGGCTGACGAGCGCTCCGCCGGGCAGGGTCAGCGTGCTTGTCGCGGCGTCCGCGGTGCCGACCAGTTGTCCCCCCACGAACGCGCCGACCATCCGCCCGGGCTCGAGCATCTTGGTGATCTGGCCGGGTGGCAGATCCGGTATCGGCGGAAAGCCCACCATCGCGACGCGAAACACGTTGAGCGCGGCGACGAGGTCGCTCTCGCTCTCGAGAACCCGGATCTCGGTGGTCATTGCGCCATCATGTCTTGTTCGCCCGGCGCCGGCTTCAAGGCCCCGCCGATTCAGTTCACTCGGCGCATCCGCAACAGGACCGGCACCAGCAGCAGCGGCGCTGCCAACCACAACACGACCGGCAGCCAAGGCAAGGCGGACGCGACCGCCGCAACCCGGTCCGCGTGCCCGGTCACCAACGCGATGCGTGCCATCGTCGCCACCGCGATCACCGAGAACAGGGCGCCGGCCGCCGTGCCCGCGCGGCCGTGCCGGCCGATCGCGAAGGCCGCGACCACCGCGGCGACCATCACGACACCCCAGGCCGCGCCGCAGACGAATTGGGCGATGCTGAGCGAGACCACGTCGGTGGCCAGGGCGGCGGCACAGGCCGATTCGGCAGCGACCAGCGCGCCCACCATCATCGCGACCCCGCCGCCGAGGTGCTTGGCCAGCACTGACGCCAGCGGCGTCACCAGCGTGAAGCCGATCCAGAACAGCGACAACAGGATTGGGAGGTCGCCGGGGCCGGCGAACTTGGCGAAGAGTCGCTGCGCGTTGACCGAGGAGTGTATTTGAAATCCCACCTGTGCCAACAAAACCGCAACGAGGAACACGAGCAAGAGGCCGATCCGGAATTCGGTGGGCGCCTCCCGCTCCGGCGGGACGGAGCGGGTGAGGGCCTTTTCGGCCCACACGATCGACAAGGTCGCCGCGAACACGGACACGGCCGCGGCGCCGAACAGGATCCGCGGGTCGTACGCGGTGAGCCGCCCGGCAAGAAAGGGCGTCGACGCGGTGGCCATGCCGGCCCCCACCACGAACAGCGACGAGACCCACGGTTGCCGGCCGTCTGGCGTGTAGCGGCCGAGCAGCGCCAGCGGCGGGGCGCGCAGTGCCGAGGAGGCAACCGCCCACACGACAATCAACGTGACGAATATGTAAGCGCCGGACCGTGATACGAGGGGAAGCAGCAGGAACGACAGCGCCGAGACCGCGGTCACCGCCGCGACGATCGTGCCCACCCGGCCCACCACCCGCGCCACCCGGTCGACGGCGACACCGGCCGCCCAGTCGCAGACCGCGAAGATGATCTGATCGAACACCAGAAGCCAACCCACTATCCCGGCGCCGATGCCGGCGCGCACCGCAAGCTGCGGCAGATAGATGACGTATCCCACCCACGTCAGCCCGAAGACGAGCTGGAGTAAGCCGAAATACACGCCGACTCTGGTCGACACCCCACGAGGCATGATGTGGCCCTTCCGACGCACGCGCCTACACAAAGGATTACGGAGCCAGCCACGAGAGTCGTTCGGCCCGGGACGGTCCAGGGCGAGAAAGGGACGAAAAACGAAGTTGGCTCGTAGCGTCAACCGATGGGTGTGATCCCCGCGTTGGAGATCGTGAACCCTTTGCCTGAGCCAATCGTGCAGGTCATCGCCTCTTGCATCGAGATACAGCGGAAGGGACCGATATTCGCGGATTGGCCGTGGGCGAGGGTGGGCGTGTTCTCGCCCGGGTTGCCGAGACACGACGTTCCTTGACACGAAGCGACGACGCCGGCGGAGGACAGTCGGACGGACTGCGGCGGCTCCATCGTCTGGCAATACGCCTCGTCGGAGAGGCCGGCCCGCTGGTAGTTGACTTCGCAGCTGATGTTGCGCGACGCAGACACGAACGCGCACTCCGACGCCGTGCACGCCGGTTGGTCGGCGGCGGCCGGCGGCATCGCCAGGCAGCCGCCCGCGACGAAAAACCCGACAGCCGCGACGACCGCACGTTTCATGACGCTCAACCTAGCGGATAGGCAGTCCGGTCAGTGCCCGTGAGATCACCAGCCGCTGGATCTCGCTGGTGCCCTCGAAGATCGTGAAGATCTTCGCATCGCGGTGCATCCGCTCCACCGGGTAATCACGGGTGTACCCGTTACCGCCGAGGATCTGGATGGCCTCGTCGGTGACATAGACGGCGGCCTCGCTGGCCACCAGCTTGGCCATCGAGCCCTCGGCCGAGTCGAAGTTCTGGTTGTTACGCGCCATCCAGCCGGCACGCCACACCAGCAGGCGGGCGGCGTCGACCCGGCTCTTCATGTCGGCCAGCTTGAACGCGACCGCCTGGAACTCGCCGATCTTGCGGCCGAATTGCTCACGCTGGCAGGCGTATTCGAGTGCGTACTCATAGGCGGCCCTTGCCACCCCGACGGCCATCGCGCCGACGGTGGGCCGGGTGCGCTCGAAGGTCTTCATCGCGGCCTGACCGCCGGCGGAGGCGCCGGACTTGACCCGCGCGATCCGGGCCTCGAATTTCTCCCGGCCACCGAGAATGCAGTCCTCGGGCAGCCGGACGTTGTCGAGGACAACCTCGGCGGTGTGTGACGCGCGGATGCCGTGCTTCTTGAACTTCTGGCCCTGCGACAGACCCTTGGTTTCGGGCGGGATGACGAACGACACCTGCCCGCGGGTGCCCAGTTCGGGATAGACCGATGCGACGACGATGTGCACGTTGGCGATCCCGCCGTTGGTCGCCCAGGTCTTGGTGCCGTTGAGCACCCACTCGTTTGTCGCCTCGTCGAAGCGGGCCCGGGTGCGGATGGCGCCGACGTCAGAACCCGCGTCGGGTTCCGACGAGCAGAACGCACCCAGCTTGGGGTCGCCGGGTGTACCAAACATTTCGGGCAGGTACTGACCGAGCTGCTCGGGAGTTCCGTTGCCCGCCAACGCGGCCGCGGCCAGCCCGGTGCCCATGATGGACAGCGCGATGCCGGCGTCGCCCCAGAACATCTCCTCGAACGCGGTCAAAAAGCCCAGGCCCGTCGGCTCGGCGGCCTGCTGTGCGAAGAAGTCGGGGGAGTAGAGGCCCACCTTCGCGGCCTCCTGGATGACCGGCCATGGGGTTTCCTCCCGTTCATCCCACTCGGCCGCGGCGGGGCGGATGGTTTCGGCCGCGAACTGGTGCACCCAATCGCGCACCTCGATGACGTCGTCGCTCAGTTGCAGTGAGAAGGTCATGGTGTTGCTCCTGGAAGATGTTGCTACTTAACGGTTTCTGTGGTTGGTGTGCTGTGCGAGGACGCTGACCGTCTGGGTGACCCAGGCCTCGAAATAGCGGTCCTGGTCGACGTTGCCCGGTAAGCGTCCGGACAGCGCCTGCAGCGTCGCCGCGTGGGACAAGGAAGCGATCGCCACGGCCGCGGCGGCCTCGGGATCGGGAATGCTGGTACGGCCGGAGCGATTGGACGCGGCCAGCTCGTCGGCGAATCGTTGGTACGCGTTGTCGGTGATGACCTGCCACGTCTTCTCGTCGAGATCGCCGAGCTCGTCGGGTTCGCGCAGCATGACCTTGAGCAAATCCTCGCTCTGGTTGAGATTGCTCCAGATCAACTGGCCGGCGGTACGCACCGCCTGCTCGACGCTGCCCGGCTGTCCGGCGTCGAACTGCTCTCGCGCGGACACGATGCTGTCGATCCGTTGGGTCACCGCCGCCTCGAGTAGTTCGCGCTTGGAGGCGAAGTGCTTGTACAACGCGCCCGATCCCGGGGCCAGACCCGACGCGCGCTGGATGTCGGCGACCGAGGTCGCCGCGTAGCCCTTGGCGGCGAAGAGCTTGAGTGCCTCCGCCAATAGTCGGTCGCGTCCCGAATCGGCCACGGTGAGAGAGTACTCACTCACCATGTCGATGGCAAACGCGGGCTGGTACCCGCCCTAGCCGCAGGTGGGGTCGGTGCGCAATGCTGGGAGCCGGGTCGCGGTTCGCAGCTCCGGGCCGGGCCCGGACCAAACGACGGAGGGATCGCAGTGAACGACGAGCAACGCAACGCGATGGCGTCGGGGCGTGGCTTTATCGCCGCGCTGGACCAGAGTGGCGGCAGCACGCCAAAAGCCTTGAAGCTCTACGGGATTGAGCAGGACGCGTACGACAACGACGAGCAGATGTTCAACCTGATCCACGAGATGCGCGAGCGCCTGATGTCCAGCCCCAGCTTCACCGGCGACAAGGTGCTGGCAACGATCCTCTTCGAGCAGACCATGGACCGGGCCATCAACGGCGAGGACACCGCGGCCTTCTTGTGGAAGCAGAAGCACATCGTGCCGTTCGTGAAGGTCGACCAGGGGCTCAGCGAGGCCGAAAACGGCGTCCAGCTGATGAAGCCGATGACCAAACTCGACTCGCTGCTGGAGCGGGCGGTGGACAAAGGGATCTTCGGCACCAAGATGCGCTCGTTCATCCAGGAGCCGAACGAGGCGGGCATCAAAGCCATCGTCGACCAGCAATTCGAGTACGCCGATACCATCGCGCAGCGCGGACTGATGCCGATCGTGGAGCCCGAGGTGAGCATCAACAGCCCCGACAAGCGCAAGGCGGACGGCCTGTTGGTGGCGGCGCTGCGCACGAAACTCGACGAGCTCCCGGCCGACCGGCAGGTGATGCTCAAGCTGACGCTGCCCGACGAGGAAAACCTCTACGCCCCACTGATCGACCATCCGCGGGTGCTGCGGGTGGTGGCCCTGTCCGGCGGCTACAGCCTCACCGAGAGTTGCGAGATCCTGGCCCGCAATCGCGGCCTGATCGCCAGCTTCTCGCGGGCCCTGACCGAGGGGCTGACCGCCCAGCAAACCGACACCGAATTCGACGAAAAGCTGGGGTCGAACATCGAGCAGATCTACGCGGCGTCCATCACGTAGCCGTTCGGGCATCGCGTCCGCGAGCGCACTAGGCTTCGAGCCATGGCCCCGAAGCTGCCCTCCCCGAAGATTCTCCTCGAATGGCCCGTCGTCCGTCAGCTGCGTTCGGCTGATGCGTTCGGTCGCGGACCGGCGGTGACCTCCAAGCGCACCCGTGCGATCGCCCCGCGCACCACGACGGCCGATCGCGTCGTGCAAAGCGTGTGCCCGTACTGCGCGGTGGGCTGCGGCCAGAAGGTTTTCGTCAAGGACGAGAAGGTCGTCCAGATCGAGGGCGATCCCGACTCACCGATTTCGCGCGGGCGCCTGTGCCCCAAGGGGTCGGCGAGTGAGCAACTGGTCAACTCGCCGGGTCGGCAGCTCGAGGTGCTCTACCGCGCCCCGCGGGCGACCGAGTGGGAGCGCCTCGACCTGAACACCGCCATCGACATGGTGGCAGACCGCTTCCTCGAGTCCCGCCGAAACACCTGGCAGGACATCGACAAGAAGGGCAACCTGCTGCGCCGCACCATGGGGATCGCCGCCCTCGGCGGTGCCACGCTGGACAACGAAGAGAACTACCTCATCAAGAAACTCTTCACCGCGGCGGGCGCGATCCAGATCGAGAACCAGGCTCGTATTTGACACTCCGCCACGGTTCCCGGTCTGGGAGTCTCCTTCGGGCGCGGCGGCGCCACCCAATCGCTGCAAGACATGGCCAACGCGGATTGCATCATCATCCAGGGTTCCAACATGGCCGAGTGCCATCCGGTGGGATTCCAGTGGGTTGAGGAGGCGAAAGCCCGTGGGGCGCGGCTGATCCACGTCGATCCGCGCTTCACCCGCACCTCGGCCGTCGCGGACAAGCACGTCCCGATCAGGGCGGGCTCGGATGTGGTGCTGCTCGGCGCGCTGATCAACCACGTCATCAGCAACGACCTGTGGTTCAAGGAGTACGTCGTCGCCTACACCAACGCGGCCACGCTGATCAACGAAAATTTCAGAGACGCCGAGGATCTCGGCGGCGTCTTCTCCGGCTTGGATCCCGAGACCGGGCACTACGACCAGTCGACGTGGGCGTACGCCAGCGCCGACAACGGCGACATCGCCGGACCCGGTGACGCACACGAGCACGGCTCGTCGGCCTCGGCGCGCGCGGCGGGTGACGAGCATGGAATGGGCGGTCCGGCGCTGGCCCATGCTCAGGTGCTGCGAGACGAAACCCTGCAGCATCCGCGCACGGTCTTCCAGATCCTCAAGCGGCATTACGCCCGCTACACGCCGGAGATGGTCAAGAACGTCTGCGGCATCAGCCTCGAGGACTTCGACTATCTCGCGCGCTCCATCGTCGAGAATTCCGGCCGCGAGCGCACTACCTGCTTCGCCTACGCCGTCGGCTGGACGCAGCACACGCTGGGGGCCCAATTCATCCGCACCGCAACAATTTTGCAGCTGCTGATGGGCAACGTCGGACGCCCCGGAAGCGGCATCATGGCGTTGCGCGGCCACGCCAGCATTCAGGGCTCCACCGATATTCCCACGCTGTTCAATCTGTTACCCGGCTACCTGCCGATGCCCAAGGCGGGCATACACGACACCCTGGCCGACTACCTCGACGCGGTGGGATCCAAGAAGCAGAAAGGCTTTTGGGCCAACGCCGACGCCTACACGATCAGCCTGCTCAAGGCGTGGTGGGGCGACGCGGCGCGCGAGGACAACGACTGGGCCTATGACTACCTGCCGCGGCTGTCCGGACCACACGGGACCTACCAAACCGTGATGGGCATGCTCGATGACGAGGTCGAGGGCTACTTCCTGTTAGGGCAGAACCCGGCGATCGGGTCGGCCCACGGCCGGATGCAGCGGCTCGGTATGTCGCACCTGAAATGGCTTGTGGTGCGCGACCTTAACCTCATCGAGTCGGCCACCTGGTGGAAGGACGGACCGGAGATCGCGTCCGGGGAGTTGGAAACCGAGAAGATCGAGACCGAGGTGTTCTTCTTTCCGGCGGCCACGCACGTGGAGAAGGCCGGATCGTTCACCCAGACGCAGCGGCTGTTGCAGTGGCGGCACAAGGCGGTCGAGCCGCCGGGCGATTGCCAAAGCGAATTGGAGTTCTTCTTCGAGCTGGGCAAGCGGATCAGGGCGCGGCTGGCCGGGTCGACCGACGAGCGGGACCGGCCGCTGTTGGACCTGACGTGGGACTACCCGAGCGACGAGCACGGCGAGATCGACGGCGAGGCGGTGCTGGCCGAATACAACGGCCGCCACCTCACCGGTCCCGACGCCGGTAAGCCGGTGTCGTCGTTCGCCGAGCTGCGCGCCGACGGATCCACCGCCGCCGGCTGCTGGATCTACGCCGGGGTGTACGCGAACGGCATCAACCAGGCCGCTCGCCGGGTGCCGCGCGGCGGCAGCGGCCCGAGCCAGTCGGAATGGGGCTGGGCGTGGCCGGCCGATCGCCGGATCCTGTACAACCGCGCCTCGGCCGACCCCGACGGCAATCCGTGGAGCGAGCGCAAACGCTACATCTGGTGGGACGCCGAGCAGCAGCGCTGGGTCGGCGGTGACGTGCCCGACTTCCCGGTGGATCGGGCGCCGGGCAGCCGGCCCGACCCCGAGCTCGGTGGTCCGGCCGCGTTGGCCGGCGACGACGCGTTCGTCATGCAGGCCGACGGCAAGGCGTGGCTGTTCGCGCCCAAGGGCATGGTCGACGGGCCGCTGCCCACACACTACGAGCCGCAGGAGTCGCCGGTCGCCAACGCGCTCTACCCGCAACAGCAGAATCCCTCGCGAATCATCTTCCCGCGCAAGGACAATCTGAGCGCACCGAGCGCCGGTGACCCCGGCGCCGATGTGTACCCGTACGTGTTCACCACCTACCGCCTCACCGAGCACCACACCGCCGGCGGCATGAGCCGATGGCTGCCGTATCTGTCCGAGCTGCAACCGGAGATGTTCTGCGAGGTCTCACCCGAGCTGGCCGCCGAACGCGGACTGGAACCCTACGGCTGGGCCACGATCATCTCGCCGCGGGCGGCGATCGAGGCACGGGTACTGGTCACCGAGCGGATGACCCCGCTACGGATCGGCGACCACACCGTGCACCAGATCGGACTGCCCTACCACTGGGGTGTCGGCAGCGACGCGGTGGTGAGCGGGGACGCGGCCAACGATCTGCTGGGCCTGACGCTGGATCCGAACGTCCAGATCCAGGAGTCCAAGGCCGGGTCGTGCGACATCCGGCCGGGCCGGCGACCGCAGGGACCCGCGCTGTTGCAGTTGGTGGCCGAGTACCAGTCTCGCGCGGGCGCCACGGTCGAGACGGACAATGTACGAGTCACCGACGCCGTCTGGAAGATCTCCGAAGACCAGGCCCCGCCGGAGCACAGAAGGGGGGCCGATGGGTCAGCTGACCGGACCGAGTGACCCTGCCGCCGATGCCGGCTGGGGAGATGTCAAGCCGCGCAAGGGTTTTTTCACCGACACTTCGATCTGCATCGGATGCAAGGCGTGCGAAGTGGCGTGCAAGGAATGGAATCGCAACCCGCGCGACGGTGACCTTGAACTACTGGGCTCGTCCTACGACAACACCGGATCGCTGGGCGCGAGCACCTGGCGGCACGTGGCGTTCATCGAGCAGGGGCGCGACCGCATCGAACAGGCCCGCGAATCCGGCCGGGCGTTGGTGAGCCTCGGCATGCCGTCGCTGCCGGGAGCCGCAGACGTCCAGCCGGATATCAAGCCGCCGGACACCCCGGAGTTTCGCTGGTTGATGTCGTCTGACGTCTGCAAGCACTGCACGCACGCGGGCTGCCTGGACGTGTGCCCGACGGGAGCGTTGTTCCGCACCGAGTTCGGCACCGTGGTGGTGCAGCACGACGTGTGCAACGGCTGCGGAACGTGCGTGGCGGGCTGCCCGTTCGGTGTCGTCGAGCGCCGCAGTGACGGCACCTACGCGACGCCGGTGGAACGGCCGGGCCGCCCGCAGGAGGAGTTCGTCACGGGGGTCGCCCAGAAGTGCACCCTGTGCTACGACCGGTTGATCGAGGACCAGATACCCGCCTGCGCGCAAACCTGTCCGACCACGTCGATCAAGTTCGGCGATCACGACGACCTGGTCGACCGAGCCCGAGCGCGGGTCGCCCAACTACATGCCGAAGGGCGCACCGAGGCAAGGCTTTACGGCGCCAACGAGCACGACGGCGTGGGCGGCACGGGGTCGATCTTCTTGTTGCTCGACGAACCGGAGGTCTACGGCCTGCCGCCCGATCCGCGGGTGTGCACGGCCGACTTGCCGACGATGTTCAAGCGCGCAACCATGGCCGCGGCCGGCATGGTCGGCGCGGCCGTGCTGGCGTTCTGGAGTAGCCGGTGAGCACGTCGGAATTCGACAGCTTCCGTCCGCCGGAGCCGATGGGCGGCAAGCGACGGCGCAAAGGCGGGCGGGGCGGTCGCCGTGGCGGCGGTTCTGACGGCTCGCGCGAGATGCCGATGGTGCCCGACGCCGAGTTCACCTCGTACTACGGGCGTCCGGTGGTCAAGCCCGCACCCTGGGGACACGAGGTGGCCGCCTACCTGTTCTTGGGTGGCGTCGCCGGTGGTTCGGGCTTGCTGGCTGCCGGCGCCCAGCTGACCGGTCGAAAAGTGTTGCGCCGCAACACAAGAATATCGGCGTTGGTCGCGGTGTCGCTGGGTGCGGTCGCGCTGGTGAAGGATCTGGGCCGGCCCGAACGTTTCGTCAACATGCTGCGGACGGTCAAGCTGACCTCGCCGATGAGCATCGGCTCGTGGATCCTCAGCCTGTTCAGCGCCGGCATCGGGGTCGCCGCCGCCTCGGAGATCGACCGGATCACCGGTGAGCGAATACCGTTGGGCCCGTTGCGGCCCGCACTGCGTGCCGCGGAGGGGCCGGCCGGGTTGGAAGCCGCCGTCTTCGCCGCACCCCTTGCCGTCTACACCGCGGTGCTGCTGACCGACACCGCGACCCCGACGTGGAACGCCGCGTACCGCGACCTGCCGTTCGTGTTCGTCAGCTCGGCGAGCCTGGCCGCATCGGGATTGGCGATGATCACCACCCCGGTCGCCGAGGCCGGGCCCGCGCGCAAGCTCGCGGTCATCGGAGCGGTCAGCGATCTGATCTCCGCCCGGTTCACCGAGTTCCGGATGGATCCGGTGACCAGGGAGCCGCTGCATCACGGCACACCCGGTCGGTTGCTACAGGGGAGTGAATTGCTTGCTGCCGCAGGTGGTTTGGGTGCACTGCTGGGCGGGCATCGACGCGACGTCGCCGCGCTGTCCGGCCTGGCGCTGCTGACGGCGTCGGCGATGCTGAGGTTCGGTTTCTTCGAGGCGGGCAAGGAGTCGGCCCGCGACCCTCGCTACACGATGGAGCCGCAGAAGCGCCGGCTGGCGAAACGCCGCGCGGCGGGCATCACGGACGACTCGATCACGACGGCGGATTAGCGGACCGCTCGGCGTGGATCAGCGCAGCTCGATGCCCGCACCGGTGACGGTATGGCCGATCACCGGGTAACCGGGTAACTCGCCAACCACGAGCAGGCCGCCCGAGGTCTGCGCGTCGGCGAGCAGCAACAGATCATCCTCGGTCACGCCGGGGCCGGTATGCAGCTGCGGCCGCACCCAATCGAGGTTGCGCCGAGACCCGCCGGAGACGAACCCGTCGCGCAGCGCTGCGCGGGCCGCATCGAGCACCGGCACCGCGGAGCGATCGATCACGGCGCCCACCTTGGAGGCCCGGCACATCTTGTACAGGTGGCCGAGCAACCCGAAACCGGTCACATCCGTGGCCGCTTTCAGGCCGGCGGCGACGGCGGCCTCGGCGGCGTCGCGGTTGAGCCGGGTCATCGTCGCGATCGCCTCGGCGAACACCTCGCCGGTCTGCTTGTGCCGATTGTTGAGCAGCCCGACGCCCAGCGGCTTGGTCAGGGTCAGCGGCAGCCCGGCTTCGGCGGCGTCATTGCGCAGCAATCGATTCGGGTCGGCCACACCGGTCACCGCCATGCCGTATTTCGGCTCCGGGTCGTCGATGGAGTGGCCGCCGATCACCGGGCAGCCAGCCTCGGCGGCCACCGCCAGCCCGCCGCGCAGCACCTCGGTCATCAGCTCCAGGGGCAGCACGTCGCGCGGCCAGCCGACCAGGTTGATCGCGACCACGGGGCGTCCGCCCATCGCGTAGACATCGGAAAGCGCGTTGGCCGCGGCGATCCGGCCCCAGTCGTAGGCGTTGTCGACGACGGGCGTGAAGAAGTCCGCCGTGGACAACACCGCGAAGTCGCCGACCAAGACCGCGGCGGCGTCGTCGCCGTCGTCGAGCCCGACCAGAACGTTCTCGTTGGTCTGTCCGACGAGGCCGCGGACCGCCTCTTCCAGCTCCCCGGGTGGGATCTTGCAGGCACAGCCACCGCCGTGCGCATAGCCGGTCAGCCGGGTCTGCGTCTGAGTCATCTCACAAGCCTACGAGGAACAGGTGTGCCCACACTTTGCCCGCCTCGCAGCGACAACTGTCAACGTCGTCACACTCAACGCCGGGCCCGCACACTCGACGCCGGGCCGGGTGCGTCCTGGGCTTTGAGTGTGTGCCCAGGGCGGCGACACGCCCGGGGCAGGCCGCCGCTCCCGCACACTGAACGCCGCTCCCGCACACTGAACGCCGCTCCCGCACACTGAACGCCGCGCCCGCACACTCGAGGCCGCTCGGAGGCGGGCTCGCCGGCATCGGCGCTGACCACGCTAGTTTGTGCATGGAGGCGTTTGGGTTCCTGGTGGTCCCCCCGGTCTTCAAAACCGGTGAGGTCGAGTATCTCGGTCTGGCGGGTTCGATTCCCGTCCGCCTCCGCCAGCCGCGCACCCGAGGAGGTCGAGGAGGCAAGTGACACAGGTCGACCCGCGCCGCCTGATTCCGCGCACAGATCAGCTGCTCGCGCTTCCGCCGGTGCAGGAGGCGCGAGACCGGCTGGGCGAGCATGCGGTCCGGGCCGTCGTGCGCGACATCCAGGACCGGGCCCGCCGCGGCGACCTGGCTCCCGACCAGGTGCAGGACGCGGTGCTGGCGTCGCTGATCGCGCACCGCAACACCAGGTTGCGGCCGGTGCTCAACGCCACCGGCGTCGTCGTCCACACCAACCTGGGTCGTGCGCCGTTGGCCGCCAGCGCGGTCGAGGCACTGGTGTCCGCGAGCGGCTACGTCGACGTGGAACTCGACCTCGCCACCGGCACGCGCTCCAAGCGCGGGGTCGCCCTTCGCCAGGCACTGCTGGAGGCCTGCCCCGCCGCCGAGGACGCGCTGGTGGTCAACAACGGCGCCGCCGCGCTGGTGCTGGCCACCACCGCGCTGGCCGCCGGCGGCGAGGTCGTGGTCAGCCGCGGCGAACTGATCGAGATCGGTGCCGGCTTCCGGCTGCCCGACCTGATCGCCTCCACGGGCGCCCGCCTGCGTGAGGTCGGAACCACCAACCGCACCCACCTCAAGGACTACGCCGACGCGATCGGGCCCCAGACCGGCTGCGTGCTGAAGGTGCACCAGAGCAATTTCCGGGTGCAGGGTTTCACCTCCGCAGTCGCCGTGTCCGAGCTTCGCGAAGTAGCCGCAGCCAAGCAGGTGCCGCTGGTCGTCGACCTCGGCAGCGGGCTGCTTGCACCCGATGCGGTGTTGCCCGACGAGCCGGACGCGGCCACCACGCTGTCCGACGGGGCCGACGTGATCACCGCCAGCGGCGACAAGCTGCTCGGCGGGCCGCAGGCGGGCATCGTGCTGGGCCGCTGCGACATGGTCACGCGGATGGCACGGCATCCGTTGGCCCGCGCGGTTCGTGCCGACAAGCTCACCCTCGCCGCGCTGGAGGCCACGGTCCGGGCCGGCACCTCGCCGGTGACCCAGGCCCTACACGCCGATCCCGAACGACTGCGGGCACGCGCGGTACGCCTGGCTGAGGCCATCGGCGCGTCCGTCGTCGCCCACGACGGCCGGGTCGGTGGCGGTGGAGCCCCGGGCGTCCCGTTGCCCGGGTGGGCGGTGCGGCTTCCCGAGCCCGCGGCCGCCGCGCTGCGCGCCGGTGAGCCGGCGGTGCTGCCGCGGGTACACGACGGTGCGTGCCTGCTGGATCTGCGCTGCATTCCCGAGTGCGACGACGTTCGCCTGCTGGAGGCGGTGCGCATCGCGTTGGCGGCGACGCCCGAGGCGGACCACTGAGCACCCACGACTCGCATGTCGTGGCCACCGCCGGCCACGTCGACCATGGCAAGAGCACGCTGATCCGCGCGCTGACCGGCATGGAGCCCGATCGGTGGGAGGAAGAGCGCCGCCGCGGCCTGACGATCGACCTCGGCTTCGCCTGGACCACCCTGCCCTCGGGCCGCGAGGTCGCGTTCGTCGACGTGCCCGGACATCAGCGCTTCCTGGCCAACACCCTCGCCGGCCTCGGCCCCGCACCGGTGGTCTGCTTCGTCGTCGCCGCGGACGAGGGCTGGCAGGCCCAGTCCAGCGACCACCGCGACGCGCTCGCGGCGCTGGGAATCCGGCACGGCCTGATCGTGATCACCCGCACCGACCGCGCTCCGGACCGCGCCGCCGCAGTGCTGGCGCAGGCCCGCGACGAGCTGGCCGGCACCGGGCTGCGGGATGCGCCCGGCGTCGTCGTATCGGCGGTCGAGGGGGCCGGGCTGACCGAAATGCGCGCCACCCTCGATCGCGTCCTCGAGCAACTGCCCGCACCCGAGACCACCGCCCGGGTACGGCTGTGGGTCGATCGCTCCTTCACGATCACCGGCGCCGGCACCGTCGTGACGGGCACGCTCGCGGCCGGCACGGTGGCGCCCGGCGACCGGCTGGACGTGCTCGGCGCGGACCAGCCGCAGGAGGTGGTGATCCGAGGGTTGCAGAGCCGGGGTGAGCCCTACCCGGCGCTGGGACCGGTGGCCCGGGTCGCGCTCAACCTGCGCGGCGTCCCGCGCGATGTCGTGCACCGCGGGCACGCGCTGGTGACGCCGGGGGCATGGCCGAACACCAACGCGCTGGACATCCGACGCACCACCGGCGGGCCGTTGACCGATGCCGCGGCTCGACTCGTCGTGCACGTCGGCACCGCGGCCGTGCCCGCGCGGCTGCGGCCATTCGACGACGACCATGGCCGCCTCACGCTCGACCGGCAGCTGCCGCTGGTGCTCGGCGACCGATTGGTGCTGCGCGACCCGGGCGGCCAGCGGGTGCTCGCCGGTGCCCTGGTGCTCGACGCCGACCCCCCGGTGTTGCGACGGCGGGGTGACGGAACCCGCCGAGCCGCGGCCCTGAGCGCGATGGACGCGGCCGGTGACGTCGGCGCCGAGGTGGCCCGGCGTGGCGCGGTGCGGGAGAGCCGGCTGCGGCGGCTGGGGTTCCTCACGTCAGCGGATGCCACACCGCAGGGCATCCGGGTGCTCGACGGCTGGTGGGTGCACGACGCGACATATGACGCCTGGCAACAGCGCCTGCGAGCCGCGGTCGAGGAGCTGCACGCGCGAGACCCATTGGCAGCAGGGCTATCTCGCGGTGCCGCCCGCGACCTGCTGGCACTGCCGGACGAGTCGCTGCTCGATGCCGTCACCCGCGACGCGGGACTCGAGCAGCGTGGCGGCCACCTTCGGGTGGCCGGCGCTCGCGACGACCTTGGCCTCGCCGAGGCCGCCGTCGCCGAACTGGAAGCGCGACTGCGGGCCGAACCCTTCCACGCGCCGGAGGCCGACGACCTGTCGGCGTTGCAACTGTCTGCCCGCGAACTGGCCGCGGCCGAGCGGGCCGGGCGGGTGCTGCGGCTGCGCGACGGCGTGGTGTTGTTGCCCACCGCACCGGCTTTGGCGATGCGCGAGCTGGCCCGGCTGGAGCAGCCGTTCACCACGAGCCAAGCGCGACAGGTGCTCGGCACCACGCGGCGGGTGGCGATTCCGTTGCTGGAACACCTCGACGCCCGCGGCTGGACCCGGCGCCTCGACGCCGGGCATCGCGAGGTGGTGCGATGAATTCCGTTGCGGCTGAGGAGGTTAACGAGTGATCATTGTCGTCGGTGCGGGAATATGCGGGCTCGCGACCGCCTACGAGTTGTCGCGGCGCGGGCAGCAGACGGTCGTGTTCGAACGCGGTGAGCCGTTCGCCGGGCTGTCCGCGGGTCTGGCGCGGATCTTCCGCATCGCACATCAACGCGCGGCGCTATGCAGGCTGGCGATCCGGGCCCGCGCCTGCTGGCAGCGCTGGGAACGCGACCTCGAGGTGGGGCGGCTGCTCGGCTCGGAGGGCTTCATCGCGGCCGCCCCGGCGGAGCAGACCGCGACGGCGATGACGGAGGCCGGCGCCGAATTCGCCTGGCTGGACCGCCACGAGATCGAGGCACGTATCCCGTTCGTCGCGGCCCCCTGGGAGACCGGGATCTTCGATCCCCTCGGCGGCAGCCTGCGTATTCGGCGCGCGCTGACCGCCGTGGCCACCCGGGTGGAGATCCGGCGCGGCCAGGTCGTCTCGCTCGGCGACGACGGCTCGGTGCGTCTGGCGGATGGCACCGTGCTGCGGGGTGAGCAAGTCGTGGTGTGCGTGGGGGCCCAGACGCCGGACCTACTCGGCCCGCTCGACGTCGAGCTCATCCCGCATACTCGCTACGCCTACGAGGGCGCCGACGCCACCGGTGCCGCCTGCCTGGCCGCGCCGGAGGGCTATGGGCTGCCGCTGGGTAGCACGGGTCGCTGGGCATTCGGTCAGCGGGTACCGGATCCGGGCGGCGTGCGTGCGCTGTTCCCGTCGCTGTCGCCGGTGGGCCAGGTGGACTGCTTCTCGGTGCACGCTCCGTGGCTCGACGCCGGCGGGGACGGGTGGAAGGTGGTGCGCCGCGGCCGGGTCGTCGGCTTCGTCGGCAACAACCTGATGAAGTTCGGGCCATTGCTCGGCGAGCTCCTCGCCGAGGCCGCGTGTGGTGAGGGGCTGCCCGGCGAGCTGACTCTCGGTTGAGGCGAGAGCCGTTGCACCACGATGAATGGGCCATGATGGTCGCGAAGCAGCAGTAGGTCAATGAGGGAGCCCAACATTCGCGCGTTGAGAAAAATTCGACTGCCGATGCGTGTCTTGTCGTTGCGCACCATCGTCATCGTTGCGCAATTGGGCGTGATCGCTCTGGTGGTCACGCTGGGCGTATGGGTGTGGGTCGGCGTCACCAACGACCAGTACAGCCAGCTCGACCGGCGGCTGGACTCCGTGAGCAGTCTCGGCGACATCAACACATTGCTCAACAGCCCGCACCAGAACAGCCCCGACCGGCCCACGCCGGACGGCAACCTGGTGCGCACCGCCCGCGTCGGGGGGCTGACGGTGTCGGTGCCCAGCGACATCGTCTTGCCCAAACTTGCCAACGGCTATGCGAACACGACCATCAACGGCGTGCAGTACCGCGTCCGGACCTTCAACGCGGGCCCGGTTTCGATTGCGCTGGCCGCCCCGCTGGCCGAGGCCCAGCATCGGATCAACGAACTGCATTTGCGGGTGTTGTTGATCTGCGCCGGCGTGATCACCGGCACCTTCCTGGTCGGCTGGGTGATCTCGTTGATCATGGTCAACCCCTTCGTGCTGCTGGCCCGGCAAGCCCGTGCCATCAATGCGCAGTCCAGCCCGGACGAGGTTCAGGTTCGCGGCGTGCGGGAGGCCGTCGAGATCGCCGAAGCGGTCGAGCAGATGCTGGACCGCATCGGCAACGAGCAACAACGCACCAAGGCAGCGCTCGAGTCGGCTCGCGACTTCGCCGCCGTTGCCTCGCACGAGCTCCGCACCCCGCTGACCGCCATGCGCACCAACCTCGAGGTGTTGTCCACCTTGGAGCTGGCCGCCGAGCAGCGAGAGGAAATCATCGGCGACGTCATCCGGACTCAGAGCCGCATCGAAGCGACGCTGACGGCCCTCGAGAGACTCGCGCAGGGACAGCTGACCACCGTCGACGACTTCGTCCCGTTCGACATCACCGAACTTCTGGATCGCGCCGCACATGATGCGCTGCGCATCTACCCCGACGTGGAGGTGTCGCTGATACCGTCGCCCACCGTGTTGATGGTGGGATTGCCCACCGGTCTGCGGCTGGTGATCGACAACGCGATCGCCAACGCCGTCAAACACGGCGGTGCGTCCAAGATTCAACTCACCGTGAGTAGTTCCGGTGAAGGTGTGGAAATCACGATCGACGACAACGGCACCGGTGTTCCCGAGGAGGAACGTACCGCCGTATTCGAACGATTCTCCCGCGGATCGACGGCATCGCGATCGGGGTCGGGGCTGGGGCTAGCGCTGGTCGCTCAACAGGCAGAATTGCACGGCGGGAACGCGTCTCTGCACGCCAGCCCGCTGGGCGGAACTCGGCTCCTGCTGAAGCTGGCCGGTGACGGCCGCGGCCCCGCGTGACCAATGCGTGTGAACTACCCAGCAGGCCAATCAGTTTGGCGCAAGCTGAGATCGATTGTCACGGCGCATTGCGAATTCGTAACAGCGCGACCAAAATATCACCGTCCACCTGCCGGTGAGCTAGTTGGATCATGAGTGTGGGCGCGCCGTGCGATCTCGTCGGGCCCGAGAACTTCGAATTCGATCGACCGGCAACCGCTGGCACGACATCGTGCACTTTCGCCGGCCCGCCTGAGTTTGCGTCTCAATAGGCATGTGCGGCGGCGGCTTTGCGTGTGCGCCGATGGCGTGTGTTATCGGCGCGTCGCCGCCCTGAATGCACCCGCAAAGCCCACGATCCACACTCCACGCAACGCGACAAGATCATAGCGGAACCAGTTCGCGCTCGGGCGTTTTCACGCTCGCGGCGGTCCGGCGCGGCACGCCGGCCGGCCACCAGAACCACCGACCCAGCAGCGCCACGACCGCCGGCACGACCAGCGCCCGCACCAGCAAAGTATCCACCAACAGCCCGACCGCGATCGCGGTGCCGATCTGGGCGATGCTGAGCACGCTGCTACCCAACAGCGCCAGCATGGTGAGCCCGAAGACGATCCCGGCGGTGGTGACCACCCCGCCGGTGCCGCCGAACGCGCGGATGATGCCCGTTCGCAGGCCCGCGGCCGCCTCCTGCTTGATCCGCAAGGCCAGCAGCAGGTTGTAATCGGCACCGACCGCGATCAGCGCGATGAACGCGATAGGTGCTACGGCCCAATGCAAGTCGCGGTGCAACAAGTCCTGCCAGATCAGTACGCTGACGCCCAGCGCCGATGCGTACGAGGCGACGACGGTGCCGACGACCACCAGCCCGGCCACCGGGCTGCGCAACATCACCATGATGATCACAAAGATCAGCGCAAGCGCCGCACCCACCAGCAAGGCGAGGTCGCGGGCGACGAATCGCTGCAGATCGGTTGTCACAGGCCCGACGCCGGCGAGGTAAACCCCTGTCGGCGTCAGCGTTCCCTCCTTGGTGGCCTCTTTGATAGCGCTGCGCACCTGTTCGGCCCGCTTGGCGCCGTCGACACCCCACTCCTGGTCGTCGCCGTAGACCAGGAAGTAGGTGGCACGGCCATTGGTGGATACCAGCTGACGCAGCACACTGACGTATTGCGGATCGCTCAACGCGCGCTGTGGCAGGTAGAAGCCCGCCGCGGCACTGCCTTGGAATTCGTTGGCGATCTCGGTCAGGTAATCGGTCAGCTGGTGCATCTGTGGGCCGAGCGTCTGAGAAAGCCCCAGCAGTTCGTGTGTGGCCGAACGCGCCTGTCCGAGCGCGCTATTCATCGACGACACGGTTTGGGGCAGGCCCGCCATCGCTCGAGCGGCAGCGGTCGACCCGGTGGTGAGCTTGGCGGCACCGTCGCCGAGTCGGTTCGAGTCCTGCACCAGACTGTCGACGCGTTTGAGTAGCCGGTCGACCGTCGCGCACAGCGGGTTCGTGATGCAATCGGGTGTTCCGGAGACGAAGCCGCGCAACGGGTCGAGGTAACCCGACACCGTCGTCACGGTGCGTTGCACACCGTCCATCCCACTGCGCATGTCGTCGGCCGCGGCCGACACATCGGCCAATCCCGCTCCGCCGCTGCGTAATCCGCCACCCAGCCGGTCCACCGCCGCTTGCGCCTGCGCCAGGGCATCGTCCAGCTCCGAGATCCGGCCCAGGCGCTGGGTCAGTGAATCCACCGCGTCCCCGAACTGACGGCCCAGCACCCCGGCCTGGTAGCTGAAGGTCGCCTGATCGGGCACCTTTCCGTCGGGCCGAGTGGCCGACTGGACCATGTGCACGCCCGGCACGGCCATGATCTGCCGGGTGATCCGCTCGATCGCGATCAGCCCGGCGGGGTTGCGCAGGTCGTGATCGGCCTGCACGGTCACGACATCGGGCAGCAGCGAATTCGCCCAGAAATGCCTGTCATTCATCGCGTAGCCACGATTGGACTCGCTGGACGACGGCGTCGCCGCGGGTTCGTTCCAGCCGATCCGCAACCCCGCCAGCGGCAACGCGGCCACCAGGGTCAGCCCACCCGCGGTGACTAGGATGGGCCCGGGCCAGCGGGCTACCGCGGCACCGACGCGGCGCCAGCGTCGGGCCGTGCGCGACGGTCTCGGTTCCAGAAAGCCGCGCCGCACCGCTAACCCCAACAGCGCGGGCGTCAGCGTCAGCGCCGCCGCCATTGTCACCAGAATGCCGATAGCACAGGGGATTCCCGCGCTGCGGAACATGCCCACCTTGGCGAAGCCCAGACAGGCCAGGGCCACCGAGACGGTCAATGCCGACCCGATCACCACCGGCGCGACGGCACGGTAGCCATCGGTCAGTGCCTGGGCCGGCGAAACGGACCGGCGCCGGCCCTCGTGATAGCGGCCGATCAGAAAAATCGCGTAGTCGGTGCCGGCGCCCAGCGTCATCGCCGCCATCAGCGCCACCGAGAAGATCGACACCTCCACCGCGCCGGCCTGCCCGAGCGCGGCGACCACCGGCCGTGCCACCGCGAGGCCGAGACCGACCGACGTCAGCGGGATCGCCGCGGCAACTGGCGAGCGATACACCAGCAGAAGCAGCAACAGGATCAGCCCGACGGTGGCGGCGGTGATGCCGAGCATCTGGCGGTCGATCGCGGTGAATTCGTCGACGATGGTGCCCCCGGGCCCCGTGACGCTGACCCGCAGACCTGCCGGCGGGCCAACGGCGGCAACGGATTTGCGAACGGAGCCTACCGAATCGCGAGCTTGCGAGGTGCCGAGCATGCCCACCAGCCGGACCATCACCCGGACCGCGCGCTGGTCCGGACTTTGCGCCCCCGCCGCGGTCGCGGGCTGCGACCAGAGGTCTGTCACCACGTCCACGTGCTTGCGATCGGCGGCCAGCGCCGCCGTCAACGCGTCGTAATAATCGCGATCCCGCGGCGTCAGGGGCCGATCACGTTCCAGTACAACGTAAATGAAGTTGTTGCTGGGGGGTTGGCCGAACAACTCGGCGGCGCGGGAAGCGGCCACCGAGCTGGGCGCATCGGCGGGCATGAAAGACCGGGAATGCGAATCGATCACCCGCTCCAGCTGCGGCACTGCCAGATTGCCGACGGCCGCCGCCGCTACCCACACCCCGACGACCAGCAGCGCGTATCGGCCGCTGATACGCGCGAATATTCCCCTCCATGTCATGGGTTTCTCCTATGTCAAGCCGCTGCCGGTTGGCAAGGCTGGATTCGGTTGTGGTGGTCGGTGTGGAGGTGGTGGAACACGACACGGGCCAGGCGGCGTTTGAGGCAGCGCAGGGCCTCGGTGCTGGAGTCACCAGCGGCGAGCCGGCCTCGGTAGTAGGCCCGACCAAGGCCGTCGAGGCGGATTTGAGTGACCGCGATACGGTGCAGAGCGGCGTTGAGTTGACGGTTGCCCGAGCGGGTCATGCGCACGCGGCCGGCGGTGTTTCCCGACCAGACCGGGATCGGGGCTACCCCGGTGTGGCGGGCGAAGGCGGCCTCGCTTTTGAATCGGGTGACGCCGGCGGTTTCGCCGACCAGTTTGGCTGCGGTCAGCTCGCCGCAGCCGGGCATCGCCAAAAGCGCCGGAGCGATCGCACGGACGCGCTCGCCGATACGTTTGGTCAAGGCATTGATGGCTTCGGTGAGTCGGGTGATGTCGGCCAACTCCTCGCGGGCCAGCTCGGCGACCAGACCACGCTGGGTAGCCAACCAGTCACCGAGCAACCTGCGGTGCTTGCTCAGATCCAGCGACGCCGGTTTCGGTGCTCGGCCCGGATCAAGTTCGTGCACGCGCCACAACAACCGGTTGATCGTCGAAGTACGTTGCCCCACAAGGTCTTCACGGCGGTCCACCAGCAGCTTCAGCTCCCGCGACACCTCGTCGTGGGAGGCCACCGGAAGATCGGGCTCACGCAGGTAAGCTCGCGCGACGGCCAACGCATCGATCGGATCAGACTTGCCTCGGGTACGCGCCGAGGCCCGGCTCTGAGCCATCAACTTCGATGGAACTCGCACCACCTTCTGATCGGCGGATAACAGGTCGCGCTCGAGGCGGGCTGACAAGTGTCGGCAATCCTCGATCGCCCACACCAGCTCGACCCCGAACTGACTGCGAGCCCATCGCACCACCTGGCGATGACCTGAAGTCGTGGCTGCAACGACCTTCTCGCCGACTTTGCGGCCCACCTCGTCCACGGCGACGAACGTATGCGTGCGCTTGTGTACATCGGCTCCAACAACAACCATGGAGGTTGCCTCCTTCACTGTGAGGTGACGGTTGGGCCGGTCGGCGGACACATCTCAGTGGGGGCGACGCCACGCTCCTATCAAGTCACGCCGGCCGGTCCTTCACACCTGATGCCGACAAAACCCATGAACGCCAACCCGAGGGCGGCAGCGACGCTACGAGCCAGACACCAGGTGATCAGGATCCAACCACCGCAACAAGCGGCAACCTCACCCTGACACTGACTTGTGACGCTAAATGGGTGGGCGACCCCAGCGCGTCCTGCCGAAGTGCGGTTTTCGTCTCCTACCACGGGCGGAGGCCGATGCCGACCCCAGCATGATGTGGGCAAGCGGTCCACTCTTCTACCATGGGACGATGTTGCAGGGCGCAACGGCCTTCGTGGTGGAGCGGATACGCCGCAAAAGTGAGCTGATGCCCCTCGGCATCACCTGGGCATCCCTGATCTCCGTCGACGTCACCGTGGTGGCGGGCGGCGCAATCGCGGCATGCCAACGCCCCGCGGCCGACTTTCCAGTCGTACTGGTCGCGTTCGCGCTGGCGCTGTCGCCGGCGGTGGCGTTCTTCGTCCTCAATATGAGGCTCGCCCCGGCCCCGTTGTGGCTGGGGTGGTTCGCGTCCACCGCGCTGATGTTGTTCGCCACGTCGACCCCGGTGCGCGACGATTTCGCTCCGGCCTTGTTGGTCCTGATGGTGTTGGCCGTCGCGACATTGGCCTCGGTGCCCGGCGGCCTGCTGGCCGCTGCATCGGCTGCCGCGTTGTTGCTCGCAGCGGCCGCATCGCATCGGCTCGACGCCGTGGTGCTGTATTTGGGTTTCGTCGGAGCCGGTTGGCTACTCGGCTATCTGATGCGCACCCAGCGGCTGCTGTTGGCCGAGCGAATTGAGGCGCAGGCCGCGCTGGCCGAGCACGCCGCCGCCGACGAGAGACGCCGCATCGCCCGCGAAGTGCACGATGTCATCGCCCACTCGCTTTCCATCACCCTGCTGCACGTGACCGGTGCGCGGCGCGCCTTGCAGCAAGACCGCGACATCGACGACGCGGTCGACGCGCTCGAACAGGCCGAACAACTCGGCAGGCAGGCCATGGCCGACATCCGTCGCACGGTCGGACTGCTCGACAGCGGGCCCAAGAAGGCCACGCAGTTCGCGCCCGAGCCCGGCATCGACGACATCGGCATCCTGGTACAGGATTTCGACCGCGCGGGCCTGGCCGTCACACTGCGCATCGAGGGTCCCACCGAACGCGTCTCGGCCGCCGTCGGGCTCGCGCTGTACCGCATCACGCAGGAGTCGCTGGCCAACATCGCCAAACATGCATCCGACTCAAAATCTGAAGTCACGCTGGATATTTCGGCGAAGTCGGCGCGGCTTGCCGTCACCAACCGGCTGGCTGCCACGGTCGCCGCTCAGTCCTCGGAGGGTCGTGGTCTGCGCGGCATGCGCCAGCGGGTGGAACTGTTGGGCGGCGCGATCGACGTCGGCCCCACCGGTGACGGATGGTCGGTGCGCGCGGAGATCCCACTGCAAGACGGCGATCTCGGCTGGCATCCGCCCTGGTGCAAGTTGTGAGCCCCGACATCCCCGAATCCCCGGAGATCGCCGTCCTGCTCGTCGACGACCAGGATCTGGTGCGGTCGGGCTTACGCCGGATCCTGCGCCGAAAGGACGGGTTTGTCGTGGTCGCCGAGTGCGCCGACGGCGACGAGGTGCCGGCCGCGGTGGCCGAGCACCGACCGGATGTCATCGTGATGGATCTGCGGATGCGACGGGTGGACGGCATCGAGGCGACGCGCAGACTCGCCGGCGGGCCCCCGGTGCTCGCGCTGACGACATTCAACGAGGACGAGTTGCTGTCGGGCGCCTTGCGTGCCGGCGCAGCCGGTTTCGTGCTCAAGGACTCCTCGGCCGAGGAGCTGATCCGCGCGGTGCGTGCCGTCGCCCGGGGCGACAGCTATCTCGATCCCGCGGTCACCTCGCGGGTGCTCAACACCTACCGCAAAGCGGCCGAGGCGCCGCGCGCGACCGACATCGCCGAGTTGACCACCCGCGAACTCGACGTGCTGACCTTGATCGGGAAAGGTCTCTCCAACACCGAGATCGCCGACGAACTGTGCATCTCGGGCGTCACGGTCAAAAGCCACATCGGCCGCATCTTCGGCAAACTCGGATTGCGAGACCGCGCGGCCGCGATCGTCTACGCCTACGACAACGGGATCGTCGCGCCGCGCTGACCTACAGCGGAGCCTGGTCCGTCAGGTTGAGCATCAGGTAGGCGATGCAGAACAGGAAGTTCAGCACCAGCAGGATCATCCCGGCGAACATCAGCGAGCGGGTGCCCTGGCGCTGGAGTTGCTTGCGTTTGGCGTTGCGCTCGTCGCGTTTGATCCGGGTCGCGATCAGCGCGAAATTGACGTCGGTGACTTCATCGTCGGTGACCGGCATGCCCGCGAGCATCTGCTGCAGACGAACCGGTCCGGTGTCGACACCCACGTCCGCGAATGACCGGCACATCCGCCGCGCGCGCCGCTGGCCGACGATCTGATATCGCATATGCAACCGGTACGGCAGCTGTCCTCGTTCGTCACCACACGGATTCGACGCGGTCGTCACAAGCCGGAAGTCTAGACCCGTGGCGGCGCTTTCGGGGGGCGCTCGCTGATTCGGCCTTCGACATCTGATCGGACGTGAATCCGTGCCGGAAACGCGCCGACGGTACTGCCCGGTTAGTGCGCGGTGTCGAATTCGATGGGCAGACTCGTGGGTCCGCCCAACGCGTTCACCGGCTTCCACGGGGCCGGTCCGGTGCGCCGCGCGTTGGGCATGCGCCGCGTCATGATGGTGAGCGCTTCGGCCAATTCCAAGCGAGCGAGATTGGCGCCCAGGCAGTAATGCATGCCGCCACCGAATGTCTGGATCGGTGGGGCGCCCGCGCGGCTGATGTCGAGGCGGTCCGGATCCTCGTAGACGGCGGAGTCTCGGTTGGCGGCACCGGTGTTGATGACGACGATGGTGCCGGCGGGGATCGTGACCCCGGCGAGTTCGACATCCTCGACGGCAATGCGCAGGGTGACGAATGTCATCGGGGAGTGGCGGATGAGCTCGTGGACGGCGTTGACGGCGAGTTCGGGATGTCGGCCCAGCAGTGCCCACTGGTCCGGGTGATCACACAGCACGTGCACCGCGGCGCCCAGCTGGAGGCGGGTGGTGTCGGTACCCGCCAGCAGTAGCGAGGCAACCATGTTGCGAAGCTCGTCGCCGGTGAGGCGGTCGCCGTCGTCTTCGGCGCGGATCAGCTCGGAGAGTAGATCGTCGGTCAGTGCCGCGCGGCGGCGGGCGACCATGTCGTCGATGTAGGCGTCAAGTGCTTCCCAGGCGGACAGGATCGTTGGCGTCTGGCTCGCGACGTTCCAGCCGAAGGCCTCCATGATGTCATCGGTCCAGTCGGAGAACAGCTCCCAATCCTCCGGTGGTGCACCGATCAGCGCGCAGATGACGGGGATGGGGTAGCGGCGGGCGATGTCGGCCACGATGTCGCATCGGCCGCTCGCGCTGACGCGGTCGACCAGTTCGGTGATGATCTCGACGATCGTCGTGCGCAGCCGCGCGGTCGCGTTGGGTGTGAAGGCCTTGCTGACCAGCCTGCGCAGCCGGTGGTGTTGCTCGCCGTCGAGGCTAATGATGAGGGCTGCGACGCGGTCCCATAACGGGCCCGACGTAATGCCTTGGGCCGCAAGGAACATGCCCTGCGGCATGCGGAAGCGAACGTCGCGAAGTGCGGTGCGCACAAGATCGTAGCTCAGTAGCTCCGGCCCGTAGGGGCCGATAGCGATTGGCGCCTGCGCGCGGGCGCCGCTGATGATTGCATGGGCTTCGTCGGGGTGCTGGGCCCGTGCGTAGTCGATCCTCGGAAGTCCGGCATCGAAAACATTGGGGCAGTCGAGCGTCGCGGTCACGGTGGTCCTCCTTGGTCGGTTCGAAATCGACTATCTGATTTCGTTGGCGTCAGACCATCGGGGCGAACACGGAAATGAAGGCGCGAAGCGCGGTTGCCACGCATGGCCGCTCCCTGACGGTGCGGACCGATGAGCTGGCCCGGCGGCGTCGATGTACGGGATTTCCACGATGTTTTGCGACTCCCCGGCACCAGATGCTGGCTAGCATGACCGAAACTGATCCACGCGCGAACACGCCGTCGTTGACCTGGAGTGAGTTGGGCATGGGCGAGCTACCAACCGGAACGGTGACGCTGCTGCTCGCCGATATCGAAGGTTCGACGCTGTTGTGGGAAACCCAGCCGGAGGAGATGACGGCCGCCGTTGCCTACCTGGATCGCATCCTGGTCGAACTGTTAGCTGCACACGGCGGGGTACGGCCCGTGGAACAGGGCGAGGGTGACAGCTTTGTGGTCGCGTTTGCCCGTGCGAGCCAGGCGATCGCATGTGCGCTGGACCTGCAGCACGCGCCTCTGGCGCCGATCCGGCTGCGCATCGGCGTGCATACCGGCGAGGTGCAGCTGCGCGACGAGTCCAACTATGTCGGTCCGACGGTCAACCGGACGGCTCGGCTGCGCGATCTCGCCCATGGTGGCCAGACCGTGCTCTCGGGCGCCACCGAGGAACTTGTTGCCGACGCGTTGCCGGCCGGCGCATGGCTGATCGAGCTAGGCAGTCATGAGCTGCGTGGCGTGACCCGACCCGTGCGGGTGGTGCAACTCTGCCACCCCGACATCCACAACAACTTTCCGCCGCTGCGAACATCGACACCGTCGAAATCCGCTGCCGCCGAACGCCTACCGGTGCAGCTAACCAGCTTCGTCGGCCGCGGCGCCGAGATTGCCGACCTGCGGCGGATCCTCGCTGTCGAGCGGCTGGTCGTCTTGACCGGCACGGGCGGCGTGGGCAAGACCCGGCTGGCGATAGAGGTCGCGGGCAAGGTGGCCGCCGATTTCGATGCCGGAGCGTGGTACGTCGACCTGGCGCCGATCGCCGACCCCGACCTGGTCCCGGCCGCGATGGCCAAAACTCTGGGCCTCCCGGATCAGCCGGGGCGCTCGGCAATGGAGGCGATCGCACGGTTTGTATCGGATCGTCGAACGTTGGTGGTGCTCGACAACTGTGAGCACCTGCTGGATGTGGTCGCCGCCCTGACCACAGCGCTGCTCAGTGGTTGTCCCGGGTTGACGTTGTTGGCAACGAGCCGTGAGCCCCTCGGCGTCAGTGGCGAGGTGACTCGGCGCGTGCCGTCTCTCTCGTTGGACGACGAGGCCATCGAGTTGTTCGTCGATCGCGCCCGCCGGGCACGATCGGATTTCCAAACGAGCGACGAGGACGTGCACGCGGTCCGGGAGATTTGCCGCCGCATCGACGGTATGCCGCTGGCCATCGAACTGGCCGCGGCCCGCGTTCGGGCGCTGTCGCTGACAGAGATCGCCGACAGTCTGAACGATCGGTTCCGATTGCTGACCGGTGGGGGCCGCACGGCGGTGCGCCGACAGCAGACGCTTCGTGCGTCGGTCGAGTGGTCGCACGCTCTGCTGACCGAACCCGAGCGGGTGCTGTTTCGCCGCCTCGCGGTATTCATAGGCGGATTCGATCTGTCGGCCGCCCGCGCCGTCACCGGCGACACCGAGATAGAGCGGTTCCAGGTCCTCGATCAGCTCACCTTGCTCGTCGACAAGTCGTTGGTGGTGGCCGACGACACCGGTGGCCGTATGCGTTATCGGCTGCTGGAGACCGTGCGCCAATACGCCTTAGAAAAGCTCGGCGATTCCGGTGAAGCCGATACCGTGCGAGCGCGTCATCGCGACTACTACACGGCGATGGCCACCCGGCTTGACGCGCCCGCCGCCGCCGGACACCAACAGCGTGTTGAGCAAATCGAGATCGAGATCGACAACCTGCGTGCGGCGTTCGCGTGGAGCCGGGAAAACGTTGATGTCGAACTCGCGCTACAGATTGCGTCGTCGCTACAGCCGCTGTGGCTCACCCGGGGCCGCCTGCGCGAAGGACTGAGCTGGATCGATGAGGCACTGGCCGACCTCGACACCGTGGACCGAGAGGTGGCACCGGCGGTGCTGGCGCGGACGCTGGCCGACGCGGCCCTGTTGGACGGCTGGGTCGGCGTGCCGGAGCGCCAGGACCAGGCCGCCGAATCGCTGGCGATCGCTCGCCAACTCGATGACCCATCCCTGTTGGTCCGCGCCCTCACCGCGTGCTTTGGTACGGCCGCGTTCAACCCCGAAGAGGCGGCAACCTACTTCGCCGAGGCCGTCGAGTTGGCCCGCGCTCTAGGCGACAAATGGAGGCTGAGCCAACTGCTGGGTTTCCAGGCTTATGCGGCCATGATTGCCGGCGACCCGGTAGCGCCGAGCGTGGCCGAGGAAGGGCGCGACCTGGCCGACGCGATCGGTGACCGGTACGCCTCCGTTCAGTGCCGCCTGTGGGGTATCGCCGGAGGGCGCGCGGTGCTGGGCGACCTACCCGGCGCCGACGCTGAATTGCGGGATTTAATCGTCGACGCCGATGCGGCCGGCGACCCGTTGTGCAGGTTCAACGCCCTCATGACGCAGAGCTTTGTCCTGGGGTGGCAGGGCAAGACGGCCGCGGCCGTTGCCGCCGCCGAAACGGCTATCGCGTCCGCCGCCGACCTCGGCGTGGTGATCGAAGGGCTCGGCCATCTGACGTTGGGTGCTGCACATCTTTCGGCGGGTGACGCCACGGCCGCCAGGGACTCTCTGATACGGGCCTATAGCCGCATACCGGACGCCGGGTTTACCACCACGAACACCCTATGGCGAGCCGAAACCGAGCTTGCGGCAGGCGATCTCGTTGCGGCCCGTGTCTGGGCCGATCAAGCCGTGTCGGCAACCACGGGGTTTTTCCGGATGATGGCGCTGACCGCCCGCGCTCGGGTGGCGCTCGCTGAGGGCGACGCGCTTGCAGCCGAGCGCGATGCGTACGACGCGCTGGCGTGTGCGGCCGATAGCGGAGCACAGCTGGGCGCACCCGCCATCTTCGACTTTCTTGCTTCGCTGGCCACCCGAGACGAGAGTTACTCAGAGGCGGCCCGACTCTTCGGCGCGGCGGACGCTGTCCGGCAGCGCACCGGCGAGGTTCCGTACGAGGTTTACCGCGCCGACTACGAAGCGTCGGTCGCCGCACTACGAGATGCCATGGGCCAGAATGACTTCGGCGTCGCCTGGGCCGAGGGCGCGGCACTGTCTACCGAGGAAGCGATCGCCTACGCGCGGCGCGGCCGCGGTGAACGCAAACGCCCGTCGACCGGCTGGGCCTCACTCACCCCGGCCGAACTGGACGTCGTTCGGTTCGTCTGCGAGGGCTTGGGCAATAAGGACATCGCCGCAAGGCTTTTCATCTCGGCGCGGACGGTCGAAACCCACCTCACCCACGTCTACACCAAGCTCGGCCTGGTGTCGCGCGTCCAACTTGCCCAAGAGGCGGCGCGCCGAAGTTCGGGCTAGCCGCCCATAATCCGTTGCGATTCGGGTAGCTCTAGGTAGCGCTCGAGATTGCGGTGCATGTTGATCACCCGGCGCTCCTCGCTCGAGAGCACCACGTGGGTGAAACCGGGTTGATGCATGCCGCGCTGCAAGCCCGGTAGCACCCGGATGTCCTGGGTCAAAACCAGGCCGGGTTCGGCTTCCCCGGCGCTCACCCGAACGTCCGTCGGCTTGTTGCGCGCCGCGCCCGGCGGCATCCGGGTCATCAAGAACATCACCAACTCACCGTGATCGGGATCCGGGCCGGGCCGTGAGCACATGATCGTCAGGTGGTCGGCGTTGGCCAACAACGTCATGTTCGGGAACACGTTGTACTGGTGCAGCCGGGTGATCCGGTCGGTGTCGGCCCAATCCAGGTTCACTCCCCGGCTGGCCGCAAAGTCCCGGGTGCGTTGCGCGATCAGGTCGGCGACCGTCTGTCCGGGTCGGCGTTCGTCGGCGGGGAACGGGGTGCCTTCGGCCGCGCCCATCAGCGCACCCTGGGTGTATACGTAAGCGTCCCAGACCTCTTCGTCGCTCAGCGCGCCGTCGAAGCGGGGGCTCGGCACACCGTAGGGCTGGTCGGACTTACCCGTGTGGCCCCAGATCTGTTGTGGCGCATGGATGTCATCGACGCATCGCAGCAACTCCGGATGCAGGGTCTGGACGTGGTAGGTCTCGCTGTACCCGTCGGCGATCGTCTTCCAGTTTGCCTCGACCTCGATCGTGAGAGTCGCATAGCAGCGGAAATCTTCCAGATGACACCACGCGATGTCGTCGGGCATCGCCTCCAAGTACTCGAGCAGCGGCGTCGCGCCACAATCGAGATTGACGAAGACGAGCCCGTCCCAGCTTTCGACTCGGGCGGGCAGCAATGGGAAGTCGGACATGTGCAGGGCACCGAAGCCCTTGCGGTTGGGCACCCGCTTGAGCGTGCCGGCCAGGTCCCAGGTCCAACCGTGATAGCCGCATTTGAGCTCGCGCAGTCCCGAACCCGAGCCGGTGCACAGCGAGTTGCCGCGATGGCGGCAGGCATTCTGGAATGCGCGCAGCACGCCGTCGTCACCGCGGACGATCAGCACCCCGTATGGGCCGCACCGGTATTCGAAGTAGTCGCCCGGTTCGGCGACGTGGTCGACCATGCAGGCGACCTGCCACACCTTCGGCCACATTCGCTCGATCTCGAGTTGGGCGAATGCGGGCGAGTAGTAACGCTCGGCCGGCACCAGCGTGGGGTTTTCGGGCGGGGTGCCGATCGCATCCTCGTCCCGGGTGCGCGCCGGATTGCCGGCAGCCGCTGTCACCGACGCGGCCCTAACGCGCTCCGCGTACCAGCCGGCCCGGCCGGGCTCCGGTGTCGACGTCGTTGCGGCGGGTCACCGTTCCACTGACGATGGTCGCCGCGTACCCGCTGGCTCCCTGCAGGATTCGGTTACCGCCGGCCGGTAGGTCGAAGGCCATCGCCGCGGGGTGCAGGGTGAGCGCGTCCATGTCGATGACGTTGATGTCGGCCTTCTTGCCCCGCTCGATGGTGCCGCGGTCGGTCAGACCGAACAGGTGAGCGGTGTCCCGAGACTGCTTGCGGATCACGTATTCCAGCGCCAGCTTGTCGCCGCGGTGCCGGTCCCGCGCCCAGTGCGTCAGCAGGAAGGTGGGATAGGAAGCGTCGCAGATCATTCCGCAGTGGGCCCCGCCGTCGGAGAGCCCGAGCACGCCGGCGGGGTGCAGCAGCATCTCGCGGATCGCGTCGTGGTTGCCCTCGGCGTAGTTGAACAGCGGCAGCATCAGCATCGCCGTCGCGTCCCGCTCCAGCATCAGGTCATACAGCGTCGACAGCGGGTCCTCGCCGCGTGCCTTGGCGATGGCCGCGACGGTGCGGTCGGCCGTGGGCTCGTAGTCGGGCGGGTCGCCCAGCGCGAAGAGCCGGCCGAGCGAGTGCTGCACCAGCGCGTACATGCCGTCGAAGAGCAGGCTCGGGTCGGTGGGCAGGTCGTCCTCGGCCAGGATCGCGGCCTTGACCGCGGGGTCGGCCAGTCGTTGCGCGAGCTCCGCGCGGCCGCACTCCGCCGCCAGCCGGCGGTAGGTGGGCCGATGACTGAAGCCGTGGTGGCCCTGGAACCCGATCATCATGCCGAACGGGCGCGCGGCCACCTGCGGGTACAACCGGGCACCTTCGGCATGCGCGTCGGCGGAGAGGTCGAGCATCTCGCGCCACAGGTTCGGATCGGCGTCCACCTGGATCAGGGCGAACGACACCGGCCGGTCGATCTCGCCGCTCAACCGTCGCATCCAGTCCAGTTCCTTCTTGGGTGCGACGATGTCTTCACCCGCGGATCCCTGCGGCGCCAACTCGAACACCGCCTGGCCGCCGGCCGCCATGGCCCGGCCGAGACCGAACAGCTCGTCCTCGGCGGCGTAGGTGCCGGGCACCGGTTCGCCATCCATTGCGCGGTGCCCCATCGTGCGCGACGTCGAGAAGCCCAGCGCGCCCGCCTCGATCGCCTCGGTGACCAGCCGGCCCATCGCCTCGATGTCGTCGGGCGTCGCCGGCTCATTACGGGCGCCGCGCTCGCCCATCGCGTAGGCGCGGATCGCGCCGTGGGCGACCTGGCTGCCCACGTCGATCGAGAACTTGTGCTTGCCGATCGCGTCGAGGTACTCGGGGTAGGTCTCCCAGCCCCATTCGATGCCCTCGGTCAACGCGGTGCCGGGAATGTCCTCGACACCCTCCATCAACTCGATCAGCCACTGCTCGCTGCCGGGCCGCACCGGCGCAAAACCGACGCCGCAGTTGCCGGTCACGATCGTGGTGACGCCGTGACCGCTGGACGGCTCCAGCAGGCCGTCCCAGCTCACCTGGCCGTCGTAGTGGGTGTGGATGTCGACGAAGCCGGGGGCCACCACATGCCCTGTCGCGTCGATGGTTTCGGCGGCCTCGGCCGCCTGCAGGCCGCCGTCGTCGGCACCGCGACGAACGACGTCGACGATCACGCCGTCTTTGATGCCGATATCGGCCTGGTAGCGCTCGGCGCCAGTGCCGTCGACAACCGTGCCACCGGTGATCTTGAGGTCGAACATTGTTCTCCTCCGAGTCTGTTCGGGGTCGCCATGGGCTGGCTGGCCGGAGATGGTGGACACGAGACCGGGGGACGCCCGGCCTCGGCCGACCATTACGCTACGCCTCGGAGCGTAAATAGTGAAGGTCTTGGCGAGAGTTGAACGAATCCTCTTGCCGCGTCGTGGTCCGGATTGTGCGTATCGGTAGCCCCTTGAGAGTTGCGCACCTCAACAGCCCACGGATTGAATTGCCTTCAGCGACTTAGTCCCACGCTGCGCGGCAGTACGGAAAGGACGGTGGGCCATGGAGCCCGCTGATCGCGATCAGGAGCCGGGAGATCGGCCCGCCGAAAAACGGCCGCGCTTCGGTGCTGTCACGCGGCGCGGCGCACTGCTGGGAATGGGTGCGGTGGCCGGCGTGGCCGCCGTGGACGTGGGCGGGTTCGCCTACGCCGGCGGCTGGTTGCGGCCCGACGACCTGACCCCGCCGCGGTTCGCCGATCGGTTCGAGCACGTCTTCGGCCGCCATGACGGGTTTCGGCGCAATCACGCCAAAGGGCTGAGCGCGACGGGATCGTTTTCCAGCACCGGGGCCGGCGCGGCCATCTGCCGGGCAACGGTCTTCCGAGCCGGAAACACTCCGGTGATCGGCCGGTTCTCGCTGGGCGGTGGGCTGCCGGATCAAAGCGACAAGCCCGACACCGTCCGCGGTCTGGGGCTGCTGTTCCAGGTGCCGGGCGGCCAGCAATGGCGCACCGCGATGATCAACTTCCCGGTCTTCACCGACCGCACCCCGCAAGGTTTCTACGAGCGGTTGCTCGCGTCCAAACCCGTTCCCGCCACCGGCAAACCCGATCCGGAGAAGATGGCCGCATTCCTCGACCGGCATCCCGAGACCGTCGCCGCGCTGAAAATCATCAAGCAGACACCGCCGAGTGCGGGGTTCGCGGACAGCACGTTTCACGGTCTGAATGCGTTCTACTTCACCAACAGCGCCGGCGCGACCGTCCCGGTGCGCTGGTCTGCGGTCGCGCCGCAAAACAAGGGGCAGTCTGGCCCGCCGGCGTCGGCCGACAAGGACTACTTGTTCGACGAGCTCATCCGCACCGTGGCGCAGCGACCGCTGACGTGGAAACTGGTCCTCACCATCGGTGAACCGGGCGACCCGACCAACGACGCCACCAAGCCCTGGCCGCAATCACGGCGGTCGATCGACGCCGGCACCATCACCATCGATGCGGTGCAGACCGAGGAAGCCGGCAACGCGCGCGACATCAACTTCGACCCGACCGTGCTACCCGACGGCATCACCGTGTCCGACGATCCATTGCTCGCCGCGCGGTCGGCCGTCTACGCGCGCTCGTTCACCCGCCGCGCCGAGGAACCCAAGTCGCCCAGCGCGATCAACGTCGGGCAGGTGCGCTCATGAGCGCTGTAGAAGCCGAAAAGTCGGGCACGGCACCTCGTTTCACGATCGTGTCCCGGATTCTGCACTGGACGATGGCACCAATGGTTGTCGTACAGCTAATTATTGGCGTGACCATGATCGCATCGCTGACCTACTACCCGTTGCTCTTGGCTATCCACCGGCCGCTGGGTGTGGCGATCCTGATCTTCGCGACGGTGCGGCTGGCGAATCGGCTCACGCACCGCCCGCCACCGTTTTTGGCCACGATGGGCCGCGCCGAACGGCGCATCGCGACGTGGTCGGAGTACGCGCTCTATGCGTTGCTTTTGATCCAGCCCGTTATCGGATGGGCCACGCTTTCGGCTGCCCGCCTACCAGTCATCGTGGTGGGGCCGCTACGCCTGCCCGGCATCGCACCGCAGAACCTCGATCTGTATGCGATGCTGCGGGAGTGCCACGGGGTGCTCGCCTTCCTGTTGTTCGCCGCGTTCACCGCCCACATGTGCGCGGTTCTGTTCCACACGCTCGTGTTGCGGGACGGGCTGCTCGATCGGATGGCATTGTGGCCCACCAAGTTCCGTGCCGCGGGACAAGACACACAAATCGGTTCCTGAGTCGAGGCGTGAGGTAGGGATTCCCTTGGCGGGCAAGATAAGTCATAGCCGCGCAATTCCTGGTAGCAACGCGGTTACCCTGTGCGGGCGCGCCAGCGCTATCGTCGAAATATGCACGATACGCAGTCGTTGGCGACGTTTCTGAGAACGCGCCGCGATCTGCTGAAGCCCGCAGATGTCGGGCTGGCCGAGGGTGAGCGCCGCCGGGTCGCGGGCTTGCGCCGCGAGGAAGTCGCGATGCTGGCCGGCATCAGCGCCGAGTACTACCTGAGGCTCGAGCAAGGCCGGGAACGTCAACCTTCCGATCAGGTTCTGGAGGGCTTGGCGAGCGCGCTGCAGCTCAACGACGACGCCACCCAGTACATGCGCAACCTCGCTCGCCCCGTGCCCCGGCGGCGACGGCGCGGTGCGCCGCCGGTCGAGAAAGTTGACCCCGGTTTGCAAACACTGATTGACAATTGGCATCTGACCCCGGCTTACGTTCACGACCGGCGGATGACCATCGTGGCGGCCAACGCGATGGCGTGCGCGCTGACGCCGTACTTTGGTCCAGGCATCAACCACATGCGGGCGGTGTTCCTGGAACCCGCGCTGCGGAACTGGATCCGCAATTGGGATGAGGTGACCGGCATTCTGGCGTCGTCGCTGCGGTTCAACGTCGCCGAAGACAACTCCGGCGACCCGGAACTGCAAGCGCTGATCGGTGAACTCAGCATTGCCAGCCAACGGTTCCGGACGCTGTGGGCTCGCCAGGAGGTCAAGCAAAAGACCAGTGGCCCAGCCATACTCGACCATCCACAAGTGGGCCTGCTGGAGCTGCGCTACCGCACGTTCGTGCTACCGGATACCAAGCACGTGCTCGTCACCTATTACGCGGAGTCCGGCTCGACCGCCGAGGAGCGCCTGCGGTTGCTTTCCACGCTCACCGGCCCGGCGCCGTCGCCCGAGCCGCCTCCCGCGTGACTACATTGCGGCCTGGACGGTGTTCGTGCTGCGAGAAATCCTGAACCAGAACGAATCTGGCAAAGGAGCAGTCTGACACAACATGCTTCAGAAGCCGACGCGGCTGCTGACGGCGCTGTCGAAGGTGACGCGAATGGTGTCGGCACGCAACCACCGCTGCGTGAGGGACACCGGCCGTAACGTGGCTTCGTCGACGTTGAGACTTTCGATGTACCAACCCAGGCTGGACCGCGGTGCGTCGAGTTGGTCGGCGACCTCGCCCTCGAAGATCTCTGTGCTGGCATGTACCCACGACCGCCGCGGCGACAGGCCCGCGTTGGTGAGGACCTCGTGCAGCGAGTCGTTGGCCCGCATCGCCAGCGCGAGGTCGGGAACCAGTGTGGCGGGCACCCATTCGACACCCCACGCCGCGGGCAGTTCGTTGACGAAGGACAGCCGCACCAGGCGATGACATGAATCCGAGGGCAGCTGCTGCAGTTTGGCGGCGATCTCCGCGGGCGGTAACTGCTGGGCGCAGGATCGCACCACGCTGCGTGGCGATGCGCCGGCGGCGCGAACGGTGGCGCTCCACGAGGGGGCACGTTCCGCATCGATCGGATAGTCGATGCGGTGAGTGGCGAAGCTTCCGGCGCCACGCACCCGGCGTATCACGTTGCGGGCGGTGAGGTACTGCAGCGCGGCGCGCGCGGTCGAGCGGGCAACGGTGAACCGCTGGGCGACCTCGTTTTCGCTGGGGACCCGTTGGCCGTCGTCGAAGCCGCGAATCTCTGCTTCCAGGATTCGGGCGATGGAACGGTACTTCGGGTCGGGGACCACAGCGCACCCTAACGCCGGGTGGATTCTCCTGCTTTGCCAGAGACCGACGATCTTCGAGTTGTTCGGACAACCGCGTTGAGATCGGCCGTCAACGTTCACCTTTCGTACACCTTCACGAAGCCGTCACGCCAGGGCTCAGCCAGACCGTTTCAGCAAAGCTCGGTGCGGTACCCGCATGCCTGGCGGAGGAGACAGACATGATCAGATTGGCCTGCCTGGATATGGCGGGCACCACCGTGCTCGACGACGGCGCCGTCGCGGACGCGTTCGACGCGTCGCTGTCGGCCGCGGGATTATCGACCGGGAGCCCGGACCATGACGCGGCCATTCGCTATGTCCACGAGACGATGGGGCAGTCGAAGATCGAGGTGTTTCAGGCGATCTTCGACGGCGACCTGCGCCGCGCCGAAGCGGCCAACGTCGCGTTCGAAGCGGCCTACATCGAAGCCATCCGGAGCAACCGGGTGGCACCGATGCCGCAGGCCGCCGAGACGATGGAAAAACTCCGCGCAGCGGGCTGCGCCGTCGTGCTCACCACGGGCTTTGCCCCGACCACTCGCGACCACATTATCGCGGCCCTGGGGTGGGGCGACTTGATCACACATGCGTTGTCACCTGTGGACGCCGGCCGCGGACGTCCCTACCCCGACATGATCCTCACGGCTTTGCTGCGCACCGGCACGGCGGCGGTAGACCAGATCGCGGTTGCCGGCGACACCACCAGTGATCTGCTGGCGGGTTCGCGAGCCGGCGCGGCGATCGTGGCCGGCGTCCGCACCGGGGCGCACGGTGATGAAGACTTCGCGACCGTGCCGCACACCCACGTGCTGGACCAGATCGCCGACCTGGTCGCCTGCATCGACACGCACAACCAGGCGGTGTCGCGATGACCACGCCGACCACCGACGGGGTGCGCGGAAGCCTCGACGACGCCCCGGTCAGCCGTTTTCATCTGAAAGCCGCGGTGACCGCAGGGATGGGATTCTTCACCGACTCCTACGACCTCAACGTCATCGGGACGGTGACCTTGTTGGTCAAGCCCGAGTTCCATTTGTCGGCCGGCCAGGTCGGGGCGTTGACCAGTTCGACGCTGCTGGCGGTGGCGGTCGGCGCCTTGCTGTTCGGGCGCCTTGGTGACCTATTGGGGCGCCGACGGGTGTACGGGCTGGAGGCGGTGCTGATGATCATCGGTGCGCTCGCCTCCGCCTTCGCTCCGGACTTCGTCGGCCTGCTGATCGCCCGCGTGGTCCTGGGCATCGGTATCGGCGGCGACTACCCGGCCTCCGGGGTGATCATGACCGAGTACGCCAACCGGCGAAATCGCGGCCGCCTGGTCGGATTGACCTTCCTGTTCTACGTTTTCGGACAGGTCGCGGCCTACGTCGTAGCGTTGGTGATCGTCGGCCTGGGCACGCCGCCGGGATTGTCGTGGCGGCTGATTCTCGGCCTCGGGGCAATCCCGTCGCTGCTGGTGCTGTGGAACCGCCGGCACATGCCGGAATCCCCGCGGTGGACCCTTGTCGTCGCCGGCGATGCCGAGCGGGCGGCGAAGGATCTCAGCGTCTTCTCCGGCCGCGCGGTCCAGGCGGACACTACCGACCGCTGGCCCGCGTCGGTGACGCTGTGGAAAGCGCTGCGCTCGAGATCGTTTCAGCTCACCTTGCTCGGCACTGCGGGCAGCTGGTTCTTCTTCAACGTCGCCGTGTACGGGAACTCGGTGAGCCAGCCATTGCTCATCAACAGCATCGCGCCGCACACCAGCATCGTCACGAACATGGCGATCAACGCGGCGCTGGTGGTGTGTTTCAGCCTGGTCGCCGCCCTCGTCGGGCTGTCCCTGCTGGACCGGATCGGCCGTAAACCGTTGCAGATGCTCGGCTTCGGCCTTTCGGCGTTGTCGATGGCGCTGATCGCCGCGATCCCGGGGCTGACGTCGACGGTCACGCCGTTCGCGGTGGTCTTCGGGTTGTCGCTGTTCGGCATCGCCGTGGGACCCAACTACACGACAATGCTATTGGCCGCAGAATCCTATCCAACCGCGATCCGCAGTACGGCGCATGGGATTTCGGCCGGCACCGCCAAGGTGGGCGCCTTCCTGGGCGCCCTGATCACCCCGGTCATGCTCGCCCACCTCGGTCTGCGGCCGACGGTCCTGATCGCCGGCGTCTGCTTTGCACTCGGCATCGTCGCCACCACGCTGCTCACCGAACCCAAGGACGTCGCGCTGGATACCCTCGACATCGAAGCCCGGCAGCGGAAATCGCGCTCCCGCAAGCTCGTTGCCACAACCGCTGCGCAGCGAGCGTCGGCATGACGGCAGTCGACGGCGCCGTCGCCGCCCGGTATGCGCGCTGGGACGGGGTGGGGCAGCCGATCACCGTGGTGACGACCAGCGCGGCGAGCGACCCCGGTCCCGGCCGGGTGCTGGTCGCGGTCGACCTGGCCACGATCTGTGGGAGCGACCTCCATACCGTGTATGGACGTCGCGACGCTCCGCATCCGGGCATCCTCGGGCACGAGCAGGTGGGCCGTGTGGTGGCCATCGGTTCGGGCGGGCGTCCGCGCTATGCCAACGACGCCGAGGTGGCGATCGGCGACCGGGTCGTGTGGTCCCTCACCGCGTCCTGCGGGCGGTGCCGCAATTGCGTATGGGGTCTGGAACAGAAGTGCCTGCATCTCAAGAAGTACGGTCACGAGGCGCTCGACAGTGCGTGGCCGCTCAACGGCGGCTTCGCCAGTCACTGTGTTCTGTTGCCGGGCACCACGATTGTCGAAGTGCCCGATAGCGTGCCGGACACGGTGGCCGCACCCGCGTCGTGCGCCACCGCCACAGTCGCGGCGGTGCTCGACGCCGCCGAACTCGATCGGCACCGCGATCCCACCCGGATCCTGATCACCGGCGCGGGCATGCTCGGAGTCACCGCGGCCGCGATGGCCGATGCCATCGGTGCCTGGGTTGCGGTGTGCGATCCCGATCCGGTGCGACAGGAAACGGCATACAACTTCGGTGCCGACCTCGTCGTCGGTGACGCAGAGGAGGTGCCGCCGGTCGACGTGGCGTTGGAATTGTCGGGCAGCCCAACGGCTGTCGAAGCGTGCATCGCCAGTTTGGACGTCGGCGGCCGGGCCGTCCTCGCGGGATCGGTGTCGGCCAGTCAGCCCATATCGATCGATCCCGAGCATCTCGTACGCAATCTCATGACGATCACTGGAGTGCACAATTACCGCCCCCTGCATCTTCGGACTGCCATCGATTTCCTCGCGACTCACCACGACCGCTACCCCTTCGCCGAGCTGGTGGCGGCGGCGGCCGATCTGGATCACCTCGATGACGCGCTACGCACTGCGGCGGCCTCCCGGTTGCTGCGCCAATCGGTTTGTCCCGCATGTTAATTAGTTTGCAAGCTGCCCGGGTGATCACCGGAATTCCGGAGCAAGTGGACCACGACGAAGCCGTCGCGCCCCGGTGGGTGACGATCGAGGACGGTTGTATCAGTGCCGTCGGCACCCAGCCGCCGCCACACGCGCGTCAAGTCGACTTGCGACCGTTGCAGCTCTGGCCGGCGTTCACCGACCTGCACTCTGACTCGTTGCCGCGCTTCGAATCTCCCCGGCCGGGTACCGTGATTCCACTCGACGCGGCGTTGGAGGACTTCGCCACGGATGCGGTCGCCCACGGCGTGGTACTGCCTTACCTGTGCATCTCGGTGGGCGAGGGCCCCGACACGGCGGACGGGTATCGCCGGGCGGATGCCGTGCTGCAGACCCTGCAGCGTGTCGCGGGCGAGCTGCCGGTGACGGTGCCGGTCCATCTTCGTGTCGACGTCAGCGACCCCGAAGCCGTCGACGGCACCGCCGAACTACTGCGCCGGCACGGCCGGCGGATCGGGCTGCTGTCGGTGATGGACCACACCCCCGGTCAGGGGCAATACCAAACCGAACGAGCATGGCGTCCGGCGATGGGCACCCGGCTGTGTCTCGGCGACGACGAACTCAACCGCTGGCTGGCCACCCTACACCGGCATGCCACCGGAACACCGTTGCGCCGCAAACAGATTGCCCGCTTCGCCGCGGCGCACAACACGGTGTTCGCCACGCACGACCCGGACAGCGAAAGCGCGGTCGCCGAGGCAGCGGCGATGCGCGCCAGCATTTGCGAGTTCCCCCTCAACCTGGAGGCCGCTGCCGCAGCGCGCAATAACGGACTCGCGGTCGTGATGGGCGCACCCAATGCGTGGCGAGGATCCTCGCACCTGAGCAATCTGTCCGCGCGCGATGCGATCAAGGCCGGCGTGGTGGACGTGCTCACCTCGGACTACCACAGCGGGTCACTGGCCCGGGCCGCCGTGGCCATCAGCGATGCCGGTGTGGATTCGATCGACTCCGCGGTCGCGATGCTCACCACCCGGCCGCGCCGAATCATCGCGTCCTCGAGCTGCGACACCGGTGGGCTCATGCCGGGACACCCGGCCGACCTGGTCGCGGTACGCACGGAACCCACGGCCGCCGTCGTGGCGACCTGGTCGTCGGGCCGGCAGGTCAGCGGTCCCGCACTTTGGTGATGTGCCGCAACGGAAATGGGTGGGCGGGCTAGTACGGCGAGGATTGTTGGGCGAGGTTCAGCAGCGCGTACGCCGCGCAGAGCAGGAAATTCAAAGCCAGCAGCGTCATGCCCGCGATCAGCAAAGAACGTGCACCCTCGCGTCTGAGCTGGCGGTACTTTGCGGTCCGGGCTTCACGGTCGAGTTCGGCCGCGATCAACGCGAATCGGACATCGGCCTCTTCGCTTGCCGGGCACGGTGCGCCGGCCAGCATGGCCCTGAGCCGGGCCGGCGAAGTTTCGACGCCGACGCGCGCGAAGCGGTGGCAAAGGCGGCGCGCGTGCCGACGGCCGAGTATCTCACCGCGCATGTCCAGCTGATGCGCGAGTTTCGCGCGCTCATTCCCCCACGGACTCGTCATAATCCGCAGCCTAATTCGCTCGCGCCGGTTTTCGGGTAGCCGCACGACTACCACCCTGGGTATCGCGACAATCCCCCAAGCAGTTGCACGGCGTGGCAGTTTGCGAGTTCCACACCCGCTGAATAGACAGATCCATTGCTGGGCTCCTGGATTGTCGTTCGGTCGAGGTACTGATCGGATCTTTACATCCGCCCGGATCGAGGTCCAATCCGAATCCGTGATGCCCGCAATCCGTATTGATGATGCTCTAGGCCAGCCACTTTCGCCGTCAGCAGATCGGGATGCGCAACGTTTATGCCGAACCGTCAATTTCGCGGATGGGCCGTGAAATGCCTCGCTAATCTAACTATTATTCGGGCCTGTCGGCCGCATTTCGGCTCCGATCCCAATCGGGTAAACCGATACCGCTCAGCGTTTGGGCTTCAACGACTCGACGATGATTTGCGTGGTCAATTCGGCCCGTCGCCTCGAATACTGCCGCGCGTCCGAGAGGATCGGATATACCACGCCGCCGACAATGGCATCGGCCGCCGACTCGGCGGTGGCCGCATCGATGCCGTCGGCCAACAACCGGGCGCGGACGCTGTCGTGCAACGGCAAACTGAATCCGGCGCGCAACTTCACCGCGGTTTCTTCGTGCTCCATGCAGGCAACGGTCAACGTCCGCAGCATCGCCGAGCCGCGCTCCGTGGTCAGCGTCGCGGTCAGCTTGCGCACCCAGCTCACCAGGTCGGCCGCCAAGTCGTCGGTGTGATCGACCGACGCGAGAATCTTGTCGGCGTCTTCCAGCATGACGTCGGCCACCAGTGCCGGACGGCTGGGCCACCAGCGATAGATCGTCTGCTTTCCGACGCCGGCGCGTGCGGCGACCGCCTCGATCGTCAACCCGTCGAATCCGCGCTCGAGAAGCAGTTCACGCGTGGCGGTGACGATCGCGGTCCGCGACTTCTCGCTGCGGCGCCGTGGCGAGCCGGCCCGCGGGCTCGTGTGGGTGAGATCGGTTGGCATCTGGTGATCCTCGTCTGTCCGGCCCCTCGCCGTCCCCGCCGCGGGGTCCGGGGTCGCTTTACAGACCTCGACCCGCCCCGGTAATCTTCCACAAGACGAGACGGTTCGTCTTGTAAGACGGAAGGATATCAGCCGGTGCGGCCGAAGCCCGTGTTCGCCACAGCGTGGGCGCGGTCATGACCCTGGGACTGACCCCCGAACAGCAGGAACTCAGCGAAGCCGTCGGCCAGTTCGCCGCCCGGCACGCTCCGATCGCCTCGACACGGGACACGTTCGACGCCCTCGCGGCCGGTCGACTGCCCGCATGGTGGGACGCGCTGGTGGCCAACGGCTTTCACGCCGTCCATCTGCCCGAGGATCGCGGCGGTCAGGGCGGGAGGCTGATGGATGCCGCGTGCGTGCTGGAGGCGGCGGCCAAGGCGCTGCTGCCCGGGCCGCTGCTGCCAACCGTGATCACGGGAGCCGTTGCGCTGCTGGCAGATCCGGTACCGGCGTCGGAATCGCTGGTGCGACAGCTGGCGTCCGGAATGCCCGCAGCCGTCGTCCTTCCCGACGACGGCGATTTCCGGGTGCGCTCCGACGGCGAGGGATGGCTGGTCACCGGGAGCTCGAAGGTCACCGCGGGCGCGTGTGCCGCACGAGTAATCCTGGTCGGCGCCCGCACCGACGGTGACGACGTCGTCTGGGTCGCGGTCGATACCGGACAGCCCACAGCGACAGTCGAATCCGAGCCAGGCACCGACCTGGTCGTCGACGTCGGGGTGCTGCGGCTCGCCGACCATCGCGCGGCCGAGTCCGACGTCCTGACCGGAATCGACGCAGACCGCGCGGCCGGTGTGGTCGTGGGCCTGGTGGCCAGCACGATGGCCGGGATCGTGCAGTGGTGCGTCGACGTGGTCACCGCGCACCTGCGCACCCGGGAACAGTTCGGCAAGGTGATCGGCACCTTCCAGGCTCTGCAACACAGCGCGGCAATGCTGTTGGTCAACAGCGAGCTGGCCACGGCGGCGGCCTGGGACGCGGTCCGGGCAGCCGACGAATCACTCGACCAGCACCGCATTGCGGCGGCCGGAGCTGCGACGGTCGCGGTCTCGCCGGTACCCGATCTGGTTCTCGATGCTCTGACGATGCTCGGCGCCATCGGCTTCACCTGGGAACACGACGTGCACCTCTACTGGCGGCGAGCCATCAGCCTGGCCGGCTCGATCGGTCCGGCGAATCGCTGGGCGCGCCGCCTGGGCGAGCTCACCTGCAGTCAGACGCGCGACATGTCGGTCGATCTCGGCGACGCGGAAGCCGAGTTCCGGTCCTGGGTCGCCGAGACGCTCGATGCCGCAATGCAATTGCGCAACGACAAGCCCGCGCCACACGGCGACTACCCGGACCAGGCGTCCGGACCGCAACGCACGTTGATCGCCGACGCCGGACTGATGGCCCCGCACTGGCCCGCGCCGTGGGGCGTCGATGCGGGTCCGTTGAAACAACTCATCATCGACGAGGAGTTCGCCAAACGGCCCGGGCTGGTTCGGCCGTCGCTGAACATCGCCGAGTGGATATTGCCCTCGGTGCTGGCCGCCGCACCAAAAGAGTTGCAGGAGCGGCTGATTCCGCCGACACAACGCGGAGACATTCATTGGTGCCAGCTGTTCAGCGAGCCGGGAGCCGGCTCGGACCTCGCGTCGCTGAGCACCCGGGCGACCAAGGTCGACGGCGGCTGGCGGATCAACGGCCACAAGATCTGGACGTCCTTGGCGCAGTACGCCGACCTGGGCGCGCTCCTGGCGCGCACCGACCCCGAAGCCGGCAAGCACCGCGGCATCGGCTATTTCCTGGTCGACATGCGATCGCCCGGCATCGAAATTCAGCCGATCAAAACGGCGACCGGGCAGGCCCACTTCAACGAGGTCTTCCTCAACGACGTCTTCGTCCCCGACGAGATGCTGCTGGGAGGTCCCACCGACGGCTGGACCCTCGCGATCGCCACCATGGCCGAAGAGCGGTCGGCCATCGGCGGATACGTCAAGTTCGACCGGGCGGTCGCGATCCGCCGACTCGCCGGACAACCCGGCCCAGACCGTGACGACGCGCTGCGTGAGCTTGGTGAGCTCGATGCCTACGCCAACGCCATCAGGGCGCTCGGGGTGCGCGAAACCATCCGGCTGTTGGACGGTCAGGCGTCGGGTCCGGCGTCCAGCATCGCCAAGGTGGCGATGAATGTGCTGCTGCGGCGGACCTTCCAGGCCACGCTGCAGCTGACCGGTCAGGTCGCGATGGTCGATGACGACGACGCCGCGGTCGTGGAGCCTTATCTGCATCTTCCCGCCGAACTGATCGGCGGCGGCACCAGGGAGATCCAGCTGAACATCATCGCGCAGATGATCCTCGGACTGCCGCGCAAGTAAACGTCGAAAACAAGGAAGCACCATGGGATTACGCGGAGAGGCCGCGATCGTCGGCTACGTAGAGCTGCCACCCGAACGGTTGAACAAAGCCTCTCCGGCGCCCTTCGTCCTGGAGCAGTGGGCCGAGCTCTCCGCCGCCGCCCTGGACGACGCGGGGCTGCCGGCCGAGGTGGTGAATGGGATCGTCGCCTCCCACCTCGCCGAGTCCGAGATCTTCGTGCCCTCCACGATCGCCGAATACCTGGGTGTGGGCGCGCGATTCGCCGAACACGTGGATCTCGGCGGGGCCAGCGCCGCGGCCATGGTGTGGCGGGCGGCCGCGGCGGTCGAACTCGGCATCTGCGACGCCGTGCTGTGTGCGCTGCCGGCCCGCTACATCACGCCGTCGTCGAAGCAGAAGCCCAGGCCGATGGTGGACGCGATGTTCTTCGGTTCGTCGAGCAACCAATACGGCTCTCCGCAAGCCGAATTCGAGATTCCGTACGGAAACCTCGGCCAGAACGGACCCTACGGCCAGGTGGCGCAGCGTTATGCGGCGATCTACGGGTACGACGAGCGGGCAATGGCCAAGATCGTCGTCGACACCCGCACCAATGCCAATCACACCGACGGCGCGATCTGGAAGGACAAGCCGCTCACGGCCGAGGACGTGCTGGCCAGCCCGGTGATCGCCGATCCGCTGCACATGCTGGAGATCGTCATGCCCTGCGTCGGGGGCGCCGCGGTCGTCGTCGCCAACGCCGATGTCGCCAGGCGGTCGCGCAATCGCCCGGTGTGGATCAAGGGATTTGGCGAGCACGTGCCGTTCAAGACGCCCACCTACGCCGAGGATCTGCTGTGCACACCGATTGCGGCAGCCGCCGAAACCGCCTTCGCCATGACCGATCTGACCCGTGAGCAGATGGACATGGTGTCGATCTACGACTGCTACACGATCACCGTGCTGTTGTCGCTGGAGGATGCGGGCTTCTGCGAGAAAGGAACCGGGATGGAGTTCGTCGCCAACCACGACTTGACCTTCCGCGGTGACTTCCCGCTCAACACCGCCGGCGGTCAGCTCGGCTTCGGCCAGGCGGGATTGGCCGGCGGCATGCACCACGTCTGCGACGCCACCCGCCAGATCATGGGCCGCGCGGGTGCCGCGCAGGTCGCCGACTGCAACCGTGCCTTCGTGTCCGGCAACGGCGGAATCCTGTCCGAGCAGACGACGCTCATCCTGCAAGGGGACTGACTGATGAACTTCGAGCGGCCGATGCCGGTCAAAACACCTACCACCGCCCCGTTCTGGGATGCGCTGGCCCAACATCGCATCGCCATTCAGTACTCGCCCTCGTCGGACACGTACGTGTTCTATCCGCGGGTACGCGCGCCGCGCACGCTCGCCGACGACTTGGAGTGGCGCGAGATATCCGGCATGGGGACGTTGTATTCCTTCACCGTGGCGCACCGGCCCGTCAGCCCGCACTTCGCCGACGCCGTTCCGCAACTGCTAGCGATCGTCGAATGGGACGAGGGCCCACGGTTTTCCACCGAGATGGTCAACGTCGACCCCGTGGATCTGGCCGTCGGCATGCGAGTGCGCCCGGTGTTCTTCGACTATCCCGAACACGACGTCACGATGCTGCGCTACGAGCCCGCCGACTAGCTACCCCCGGTCGCCGAGCGCCCGGCCAGCCGGGCGTGCGCGGCCGGCGCAGGACGCAACGGGCTACTTCAGCTGCTCGGTAGGCACGTCGTAGCGTTCCTGGTACGCACGCACCCGCTCACGCACCTCGCCGGCGTCCAGTCCGGTGTCCGACCAGGTGTAGCGTCCGCGTCCGCCGTCTCCGGGATGGGCGGCCAGGAAGTCGCGCATCTTCTGCTCGGCCTCGGGCTTCAGCTCTCGGCCGAGCTTGGCATAGATATCCTTGATCGTCGTCCACGGGTCCTTGACGAAATCCGTGAACTGAACGTCGATCATCCGGTCCGCGGGCACAACACCGCTGTCGCGGAACGACATTCCGCGGTCGAGGCCGACGACGATCTCTTCGTACGACTGCGCCGCGCACTCGGCGATGTTCGTCTCGTCGCTGCCCATCCGCCGCAGGTGGTTGGTCAGCGCGGCGATCGACGAGATGACATTGAGCGGATCGCGGTGCGTCTGCACGATCAAAGCGTCGGGGTACTCGGCCATCAGCTTGTCCAGCTGCCACAGGTGCGCAGGTGACTTCAGCAGCCACTGGCCGGGCACACCAGACTGCAGGTGCTGCAGGAAAATTCGATGGAACCGGTACGCGCCGGTGTGGTCGGCGTCGTACATGAGCCAGCGGGCGTAGCTGGGCAGCCGGTACTGCACGGGGAAGATCATGCTGGTGAATTCGCTGGCGGTGATGCGCACGCATTCCTGCCCGACCAGCGCGCCCATCGGGTGAAACGCGAGGAAGCCGGGGATGATCTGCTCGGACATCTCGATGGTGGCCTGCGTCTGCGCGATACGCGGATCGGTGTGATAGGTCTCGGGCTGCGGGACCGGGCAGGGCGCGTCGACCTCCCAGGTCAGCGGTGGCCGCAGCTCGGGATCCTGGGCCAGCAGGTCGTAGAGGATGGTCGTGCCGGTGCGGGGCTGGCCGACGATGAAGATCGGCGAAGTGATTGGCTTGCGGGCGATTTCGGGATGTTCTTTGCGCCAAGCGGTCACACCGAGCCGGCTCGTCAGGGCGCGGATGATGTCGAGGGAGGCGACCTCCACACCGATCGCCGACAGCCGTGCCTCGTTGACCAGGCCGTCGGCGAGACGTTCCAGTCCGGGCCGCCAGCCGTCGGCGCCGAAGTCGTCGCAGCCGGCCTGTTCGCAGGCGGCGGCGATCAGGTTGTCCGGGTTGAATCGCTCCTGCAACGTCATGCCCGGGCCCCGCCCTCGCGCACGGAAACCTTCACGTCGGGCGGGGTGGGGTTGTCCAGCCAGCGCAGCACGACGAAGCCGCGATGACGGCCACCGGTGTCGAGCCAATGTCCAAAACCCAGGTCCTGCGCCGAGATTGCGATACGCACCCGCCCGTCGGCGTCCGGCCGCACGCCGCGGTTGGTCACCGAACTGTGCCGGCGGCGCGGCTCGTGGCACTCGTGCCAGACGCTTTCCAGCGTGACGTTCCAGTACCGGGTGTCGGGTGGCTCGATGTCGAGCACCAGCGCCTGGCCGGGGTCGAGCCGGTAGCTGCCCATCATGTACAGGTTGTCCGGCGTCGTGTCGGCCGCGCCTAGGTCGGCGGCCTCGGCGGTCAGCAGCGTGTTCGGCTGTGCCAGCAGCTCGGGCTTGATCGTGCGGTGCAATGTGGTCAGCTTCATCAGCGACCACGCCATCGCGGTGAACTGTTCGGCCAGTTCGCCATCGGACAGCACGCCCACCGGGTCGGGGTCCAGCGCCTCGATGCTGATGGTGGCAGGCTGCTCGGAGGCGCGATCACCGATGTACTCCCGGACGACCACCGACGACGCGTCCTCGGGGATCTGTATCCACTGCGCGCCGCCCAGATCGGCGGACTCGTCGGCCGAGAGCACCAGCGTGAACTCACCCGAATCGAGGTCGAGGTTGGTGTCGCCGACGTAGTTGGACATCCGCCGCGGGGTCAGGCCGGTGCCGGCCAGGATCTGGAAGCCGAGGTAGGCGGTCGTGCCGCGGGTCCCGGTGATCCGATAACGCCGATCGCCGCGGATCATCGCCAGGAAGTAGTTGCCGTCGGGATTGGGCCCGCCGATCATCCGGGTGTCCGAACACATATCGAAGAAGGCGGGGCGAGCGGTGTCGGCCTCGACGGCCATCTGCGAGCACAACGACGACACCCGGGCGATCACTCGCAACCCTTCGAGCAACTCGCGCTCGGATTCGGCGTCTTCGGTCACGATCTTGGTGACGTCGCTGATCATCTGCTGGAAGAACTGCCATGCGGCACGCGCACGCGGAGCGCTCTCGGCCGGCGCCGTCGCCAAGGTATGAGACATAGTCTTATACTTAGACTATGTCTCACGGTTTGGCAATGGATTCGCATCCAGATCGTCCGCGCTTGTCGCTCGCCGAGCGGCGGCGCACCGCGACGCGCCGGCGCATCGCGGCCGCCGCAGCCGAGGTGGTCGCCGAGGTCGGTCTGGCGGGGGCGACCGTGGACCGCATCGCCGATGCGGCCGGCATCGGCCGGGCGACCTTCTTCCGCTACTTCAGCTCCAAGGAAGACGCCGTCGCCGAGGGCGTGAACGTCGAATGGTTGAACCGGATCACGACCGCAGTGGCGGCCCAGCCCCCGCACCTGAGCCCCACCGATGCCGTCATCGCGGCTTTCGGTGATCTGGCAGGCGGATTCACCGAGATCGAGGACCAGGTCCGCGAATTGGCGACGCTCACACGATCATCCGAGACGCTGGACGCGTGGACGCATGGGCGTATTTACGTGCGCTATGAATCGGCGATCGCCGAGCTGATCGCACCCCGGTTCAGCCAGTCGGCACCCCAGGACCCCAGGCCCCGGCTGATCGGCGCACTGGCGATGGCCGCGGTCCGCATCGCCCTGGACGACTGGCTGAGCGACGGGGGATCGCTGCCCGATCGGGTGCGGCACGGTTTGGCCGCGATTGCGATCGCCTGACGCTTACTACGAGCTAGCTTGTGGCGCCGGCCATTTCAGAATCTGGCGGGCCGTTCCACCGAGAATCCAGGCCTTCTCGTCGTCCGACAGCGACGAGGAGTCGCGGATGCTGAACAGGTTCTCCGCCCAGGTGGCGCGGTGCCGGGTCATCGTGTAATCGCTGGCCCACATCACGCGCTGGGGTCCGAAGGCGTCAACCGCGCGGCGCAGCTTTGGTTCCAGGTCGCCGAACGGGTACGCCTCGGTCGACAGAAACGACGGCGCGTGCGCCCACTTGTAGGCCACGTTGGCATAGCCCGCCATCGCCACGGCATCGTCGATGCTGGCTTGGCCGGGCGGCGCATCGAACGCGGCGCCGCAATGATCGATGACGAATTGGACGTCGGGAAAGCGCTGCACGTATTGCGTCAGGTGGGGCACCTTGCCGGGACACGTGACGAACACCGGCAGGCCGTGCGCGCCTGCGGCCTTGAACAACCGCTCGTGCCCGCCCTGCTCGAACACCGCCGCTTCGTCCGGGGTGAAGACCGTGGTGCGCAGGGCCTTGAACCCGGGCGCGGCCGTCAGTGTCTCGATCCACGATTCGATGCCCGGGTCTGTCGGATCCACCCGCATCAGGAAGGCGAATCGCTCGGGATGCCGTATCGCGGCCGCCTCGGCATTCGGTCCCACACAGCGAAAGGCGCCGTCGGCCAGCCGATAGCCCGGCTGCAACCCCTCGTCGGTGAACGTGTCGAACTCATCGAACAGCACGCCCGTAATGCCCAGGGCGTCCATGATCGCCAGCGTGACCTCGGTGCCGAGCATGTTGGCGTGCACCTGGGCGTCAACAATGTCCATCGAAATTGCTCCTGTCCGGCGGCGCGGTCAGACGGGAGTATGCCAGCGCGGTATGGCTAGGTCGACGAGCGCACGATCAGCTGGGCGATCTCGGTCGGCCCACTCGACGGCGGTGCCGGGTACCCCAACCGTTCGAGCAGAGCAGCCAGAGCGATGTCGGCGACGGCGCGCGAAGCGAATTGGACGGTGGTCAGCGGCGGGCTGCTCACCACACCCATCGGGCTGGCGTCGACGCCCATCACGGCGAGGTCGCGCGGGCAGCGCAGCCCGGCTTCGTGAATGCCGTGCAAGACGAGGCAGGCGATCTCATCGCTTTGCGCGCACACGGCAGTCACACCGTCGCGTACCCACCCGGTCACCACCTCCGCGGCGCTGTCGACGGTCACCTCGGCGACGGCCAGCCGTGGCAGGCCGTGCGACTTTGCCGCGCGCACGACGCCCTCGAACCAGTAGTCGCCCAGGGTTCGCCAGCGGGGAATGCCGGTGTAGGCGAACGCAATCTGCCGGTGACCCCGCGACACGAGATGTTCGACCCGGAGCTCGCCGACGGAGAGGTGCGGATCTCCGAGTGCCGGCAGCGTCCCGATCTCGATGTTCGGTATGCCCGCGGCTCGCACCGCGCGCGAGGCGGCCGGGCTGAGCGGGAACAGGCTGGTGACGGCGGCCGGGTCGAGGTTCTCGATCGCATCGACGACGTACTGATCGTCGTCGGTCTCGAAGATCTGCACCTGCAGCAGACCCAGGCGGGCCAGCTCGGTGGTCATTCGGCTGCCGGCGATCATCGGCATCTCGCCCACCGCCACATGCGGCACCACGTACAGAATCACACCGCTCTTGCCCCGGGCGAGGTTGCGCGCGGCCAGGTTGGGCCGGTAGCCCAGCAGCTCGGCGGCGCGGTGGACCGCCTCCCTGGTTTGCGCCGAGATTCTGCGGCCCGCAACATTGTTCAGGACATAGCTGACCGTCGCGGTCGACACGCTGGCCAATCGCGCCACGTCAGCATTGGTGGGCCGCACCACCTTGTTCGCGCTCACCTCGGGCCCGGCCATGACTCATGGTGGCATGCGGCGACGAGCGGCAAACCACGATCCGGCAATCCCAGCGCCCGATGCCCGGCGCGCATATATTGACTATTAGTCACTACTCAAGACCCGGCCCGACACCGCTCAGCAGTGCATTATCCCATGCCCGCCGTTGCCCATGTGACCAAGATCATGGTCTACTAGTCGCTGTACTCGAGGAGTGTGGCATGAATAAAGACGACCTGATCCTGATCAGCGTGGATGACCACATAGCCGAGCCGGCCGACATGTTCGACGCGCATGTTCCGGCGAAGTACAAAGAGTTCGCGCCGCGAGTGGTCATGGAGCCCGACGGCGTCCAGCAGTGGTACTACGGCGAGGTGCGGGGGCGGAACATGGGCCTGAACGCCGTCGCGGGCAAGCCCCGCGAGATGTACAACATCGACGCCTCGCGCTACGACGAGATGCGGCCGGGCTGCTTCAACGTCGACGAGCGGGTCCGCGACATGAACGCCGGCGGTCAGCTGGCGGGCCTGAACTTCCCGAACTTCACCGGATTCTCCGGCCAGGTCCTCAACCAGGGCCCCGACCGCGACACCAATCTGGTGATGATCAAGGCCTACAACGATTGGCACGTCGACGAATGGTGCGCCGCCTACCCGGGCCGGTTCATCCCATGCGGAATCCTGCCCCTGTTCGACGTGGCCGAGGCGGCCAAGGAGGTCAGGCGCCTGGCGGACAAGGGTTGTCACGCGGTGACGTTCTCGGAAAACCCGGAAGCGTTGCAAATGCCCAGCATTCACACCAAGTACTGGTATCCGTTGTTCGAGGCCGTCTGCGAACACAAGACGGTGTTGTGCACGCACGTCGGCTCCGCGTCGCGCTCCCCGCAGGTCTCGACGGACGCTCCGCCCAGTGTGCAGATGACGGCGTCGTCGATGATGAGCATGTTCACCTTCACCGAGCTGATCTGGGCCGAGTTCTGGGCCGACTTCCCGCAGCTGAAATTCTCGCTCACCGAGGGCGACGTCGGCTGGATCCCGTACTTCCTCTGGCGCGCCGAGCATGTCTTCAACCGTCACTCCGGCTGGACGCTGGCGACATTTCCGCCCGGCTACGACGGGCCCAGCGACGTGTTCAAGCGGCACTTTTACACCTGCTTCATCAGCGACAAAGTCGGTGTGCGCAACATGGATTGGTTCAACGAGGACATGCTGTGCTGGGAGTCCGACTTCCCGCATTCCGACAGCAACTGGCCATTCGCGCCCGAGGATATCATCGAGACCATGGGCCACCTCGACGACGCGGTCATCAACAAGATCACCCACGAAAACGCCATGGCCGCTTACTCTTTCGACCCGTTCCAATACATACCGAAGGAGCACGCCCGGGCCGGGCAACTGCGCGCACAGGCGACGGATGTGGACGTGGTCACCCACGTCGGGCGTCAGGCCAGCCAGCGTGACCGCGACGCGTGGACGCGGATGACGCAGTTCGCCCTGCAGGCACAGACGTCGGCACAAACACCGGTGACGGCCGAGGTGATCGGCATCGCCGGCCGCAAGACCACGCTGAGCAACTGAGCGTGCTGGCCCGGGCACCGTTCACCGACTGGCGTGTGCTGGAGTCGTCTAACGGGATCGCGGTGTCCTACTGCGCGAAGATGTTCGCCGATGCCGGTGCCGAGGTGGTGAAGATCGAATCGCCGCAAGGTGATTCGATGCGCGGCTGGTCAGCCGGCGGCCCGCCCGGGGCGTTGTTCGGCTACCTGGCGGCGGGCAAGAAATCGGTGAACGATCCCGGCGAGGTCGCGGCGTTGCTGGCCGGCGCCGACGTGGTGCTCACCGACCTGACCGACGGCTGGACGCTCGACGACATCACGGCACACACCGGCCCGTCGGCGGTGGTCGTCGCCGTGACGCCGTTCGGCACGACTGGGCCCTACGTCGACGAGCAGCTGGCCGCCAACGAGTTCATCCTGCAAGCGTTGTGCGGGTCGATCTCCGGGCGGGGCTGGCCGGGCGACGAACCCGTGCAGGCGGGTGGACGGCTCGGGGAGTGGTTGGCCGCCTCGTTCGCCGCCCCGGTCGCGGCCGCCGCGGCCCGGCACGCCGCCCGGGGTGGGCGCGGCGAAGTCATCGACGTCTCGACGTATGAGGCGATGGCGATCGCGATGGGTGGGCTGTCCGCCATGTCGGCCAGCGTCCTGGGTGCGGATTCCCTTCTGCACCAACGCAGTCTGGAGTTGCCGTCGATCGTCCCCACGGCCGACGGCAATGTCGGCTTCTGCACGATCACCGCACAGCAGTTCCAGGACTTTCTGATCATGATCGACCGTGCGGACCTGGTCGACGATGCCGAGCTGGCATCGTTCGTCGGTCGAGTCGAGCGTCGCGACGAATTCCTCGACATGGTCACCCAGTGGACACAGACCCGGACCACGCAGGAGATCGTCGACCTCGCGGTGGCGTTCCGTATCCCGGTGGCACCCATCGGTGCTCCCGCGACGTTGCCGACGGTCGACCACTTCGTCGAGCGGGGCGTCTTCGTCGAATCCGAGATCGGGGTGCTACAACCGCGGGTGCCGTACCGCAGCGACGCGATCACGACGCGGCCGCCCGGGCTGCCGCCACTGCTGGGCGCCGACAACGGGCGCGTGCACTGGCCGCCGCGGCCAGCCCGGCCGAAACTCGCTGATCCTGAGGCACTTCCACTGTCCGACATCCGGATCACCGATTTCACCGCGTTTTGGGCCGGACCGGTGGCCACCCAATTCCTCGGAACACTGGGCGCTGACGTGATCAAGCTCGAGGGCGTGCGCCGGCCTGACGGTATGCGGTTCTCCGCGGGCCGGCCACCCGACTGGGACCAGTGGTGGGAGTGGGGCCCGGTCTTTTTGTGCAGCAACAACAACAAGCGCGGCATCAGTGTCGAACTCAGTATCGAAGCCGGCCGGGAGCTGGCGTTGAAACTCATCGCCGCGAGCGATCTGGTCATCGAGAACTTCTCGCCGAGGGTGATGGAAAACTTCGGCCTGCAATGGGACGCAGTCAGCGCCGTGAATCCGCGCGCCGTCATGGTCCGGATGCCGGCGTTCGGCCTGGACGGCCCGTGGCGCGACCGCGTCGGGTTCGCGCAGACGATGGAGCAGGCCACCGGCATGGCGTGGATGACCGGGCATGCCGATGGGCCACCGGTGATTCCGCGCGGCGTGTGCGATCCGATAGCGGGGTTGCATGCCGCCTTTGCGGCCGTCGCGGCGCTGGTGATTCGCGACCGGGACGGGATCGGCATGCACGTCGAGTCCACGATGGTGGAGTCGGCGCTCAACGTCGCCGCCGAAATGCTGCTTGAGTACTCGCGCAACGGGATCCAGATGCGCCGGGAGGGAAACCGGGGGCCCGGCGCGAGCCCGCAGGGCGTGTACCGGTGTCAGGGCGACGACGAATGGGTCGCGCTGGCCGCGACCACCGATGCCGCGCGGGCCGCGCTGGCCGGGCTCATCGACAGGCCCGAACTCGGTGCCGATGAGGTTGGGTGGCGGGAGCGAGCCGACGAGATCGACAAGCTGCTTTCGGATTGGACCGCGCGGCGGTCGGTGGGTGAGGCGGTGGGCACGCTGAGTGCCGCGCAGGTGCCCGCGGCACGAGTCACGGAGGCGGCCGCGCTGCTGACCGACCCGCAACTGCAGGCCCGCGGCTTCTGGGAAACCGTCGATCATCCCGTCGCCGGGTCGTTCCGTTGTGTCGGAATGCCTTTCGCGTTCGTCGGAAAGCCCAGGCGCTGGATTCGCCGTGGGTCACCGCTGTACGGACAACACACCAGCGAGGTGCTCACCGGTGTGCTGGGGTACGGCGACGAAGATTTGGCGCGATTGCGCGCGGCGGGCGCAATCAGTGCGCGGCCGGCGGGCCTGTGACATGGCCGTCACGCTGTGCGTGCCGCCGCGGGCCGGGGAGCTCTGCGCGCCGGTGCGCTTCCTGGTGCGGCAGGCCTCCGTCGTGATGGAACTGACTGCGCGGCACCGGATCACCAGCGTCGAGTGGGTCGAGCAGGAGCGTGCGGTGGCACTGGTCGTCGAGATCACCGACCCGCAAACCGCGCGACCGGTGGACGTGCGAATCGACGTCGTCACCTCCGGAACCCTGGCCGCCGATCCGCGCACCAGGATGATCGGCACCGTCGTTCGCGACGGAAAGGACTATGACGTACTCGGCACCTATCTAGGGGTAGTAGCAGATGAAAACTGAAGAGCCGCACGGGTGAGCGCGACGAAACGCACCGCCGCGATCGTCGGGGTACATAACACCCGGCAAGGTCGTCGCCTGGACGGCGAAACATCGCGCGGGCTGGCGATCAAGGCCATTCTGGGTGCCCTCGACGATGCCGGGCTGACCCTCGACGACGTCGACGGCATCAGCGCCAGCCCGCACTCGACCTCGTTGATCTACGATCTGCGGATCGGTCCGGCCTGGCAGGGCCTGGCCTTCGGGGTCGGCATGATCACCGAGGCGGTCACCGCGATCGAGCACGGCATGGCCGACGTCGTTGTCCTGGTCGCCGCCCAGGCCGGCGAATACCGCGACCACGAAGCCACGGCGCCCTGGACCAGGCCGGAGAACGAATTCGTCGCGCCATGGGGCATGTTCACCACCGCCGAGTTCGCGCTGATCGCCCGGCGGCACATGCACGTCTACGGCACCACGCGCGAACAGCTGTCGATCGTGGCGGCGACCATCCGCAACAACGGATCGCAGAACCCCGAAGCCGTTTACTACCAACGTGGTCCGTTCACCCCGGACGACATCACCGCATCCCGGCCGATCGCCGACCCGTTTCACCTGCTGGACTGCGCCACCACCTCCGAAGGCGGCTGCGCACTGGTCGTGGCGAACATCGACAAGGTCTTGGACAAAGGCGAGCCGGCCAGCCGGCCGATCTACGTGCTGGGCAGCGGCGCGGACTTTCACGGCCCGTCGTATCAGCACCCACCGGCATGGGGCCTGGCGGGCCGCCGCGGCGATCACGTGAACGGCGTCGTCGGGAGACGCGCGGCCCAAGGGGCGTTCCGCCACGCCGGACTCCGCCCCGACGACGTCGACGTGCTGGAACTCTACGACCCGTTCTCGTTCGAAATCATCCGTCAGCTCGAAGCTTTCGGCTTCTGCGGCGACGGCGAAGGCGGACCCTTCGTCGCCGACGGCCACATCGCCATTGGCGGCAGTCACCCGATCACCACCGATGGAGGAACCATGTCCTTCAGCCATGCCGGTGCCAATCCGCAGATGATGCAACGCGCCATCCGCGCCGTGCAGCAGCTGCGCGGTGAGGCCGGCGCACTCCAGGTGCCCGACGCACATATCGCGTTCTGCAGCAACGGGGGAGCGGGCGCCCTGTTCACCACGGTGCTGATCGTCGGAGACGAGCCGCGATGACCGCGTTGCAGCCGCAGACCGGTCCGCTGCCGCACCCCAGTAGTCACCTCAGCGTGCCGTTCTGGCAGGGGTGTCAAGCCCGGGAGTTGCGCTATCAGCGCTGCGAGACGTGCGGCGTGGCCAACTTCCCACCGACCGAGCACTGCCGCCAATGCCTGTCGGCCGCGTTGCAGTGGGAGAACAGCGCCGGGACCGGCGAGATCTACAGCTGGACGGTGGTTTATCGCCCGGTCACACCGGAGTTCGAACCCCCCTACGCGCCGGCGATCATCACGCTCGACGAGGGCTATCAGATGCTCACCAACATCGTCGGTGTACCACCCGAGGAACTGGCGATCGGAATGCGCGTACAGGTGGATTTCCGTGTCGTCGGCCCGGATCTGACGCTGCCCTACTTCACCAGACAGAAGTAGCCGATCGTGAGTCCCCGGCGCAGTACCAATGGCCTACCGGTGACGGCCTACCTGGTGCTGGGTGTGCTGGCAGCCAACGACGAACAACTGACCGCCGGCGAGATCAAGATGCGCGCCGAGCTCACGGTGGGCCACTTCTACTGGTCGCCGTCGGTCAGTCACGTGCGGCGCGAACTGAATCGGCTGCTGGAGTGGGGGATGGTCAGCGAGATCGCGGCTCGATCCGGCAAGCGTGCGATCACCTTGTACGAGACCACCGACGCCGGGCTCGGCGCCCTGCGCCGTTGGGTCCAGCACTTTCCGGGCGACGAGCAGGTCGTCATCAAGCACCCCGTCATCCTGCGCACCTGGCTCGCGCGGGGCGAGGACCCCGAACGTGTCGTCGACACGCTGGATCGGCATCTCGAGGCCACCCGGGCCCGCCTCGACGAGGCACTGTGGTCGCGGCAGCGCTCCCGCGAACTGGGCATCACCGACGATCCGGATCAGCGCTTCTCGTTCGCCGTGCTGGACTACGCGATTCGCGGGTTGTATGCGGAGATCTCCAACATCGCGCAACTGCGCGACGAGATCGCCTGCGGCACAGACAGAGACCCCGTCAAGCGGGTGCCACGGGCGAAGGGACAGATCCGCCGTCGGGCACCGAGGAACTAGCCGCGTTCCGGTAAGCCGTGCCGCGTGGTTCGCGTTCCCACAGGATTTCGCCGTCACCGATCGCCGTTGCCTGCCTGATCAGCTCACGCTTGAGCACCTTGTGGGTGGCGGTGCTGGGCAGCTCGGCGGCGATCCGCACGTAGCGGGGGCGCGCCTTGGGGGACAGGTCGGGCTGCGCGTCGAGGAAGGCCTCGAACTCCTCGGGGTCCAGGGTTTGGCCGTCATTCAGCACGACCGCGGCCATCACCTGGTCACCGACACGGCCATCCGGGACGGCGTACACCGCCACACGGTTGATCGCATTGTGGCGCAGCAGAATTCGCTCGATCGGGGCGGCAGCCATGTTCTCGCCATCCACCCGCATCCAGTCGGCGGTGCGGCCGGCGAGGTAGATCCACCCGTCGGCGTCGCGGTAGGCGAGGTCCCCCGACCAGTACATGCCGTGGCGCATGCGTTCGGCGTTGGCGGCGGGATCGTTGTAGTAGCCGGTGAAGAAACCCGATCCCTTGGTATTGACGAGCTCGCCCACCGCCTCGTCGGCATTGGCGAGCGCTCCGGTCGCGTCGAAGCGCGCGACCGCGCACTCGGAGACGGTATCGCTGTGGTAGATGGCGATCCCGTCGATGCCCTTGCCGATCGAGCCCTTCGGCGTGCCTTCCTCGCGGATCACGATGACCGCGTTCTCCGTCGAGCCGAAGCCGTCCTCGACCCGGACCCCGAACCGGCGGCCGAATTCCTCGATGTCCTTGTCGTTGGCCTCATTCCCGAACGCCACTCGCAGCGGGTTGTCCGCGTCGTCATCACGTTCGGGCGTGGCCAGAATGTAAGCCAGCGGCTTGCCGACGTAGTTCATGTAGGTCGCGCCGTGGCGGCGGACGTCGTCGAGGAAGTTGCTCGCCGAGAATTTTGCCGGCACGATCGCGGCGCCGCAACATACCGCCGGCGCCCATCCCGCGACGACCGCGTTGGAGTGAAACAGCGGCATGGACACGTAGCAGGTGTCCTGTTCGGTGAGGGCGAAGCGTTGGACCAGGTTGGTGCCCGCGAACATCGCCATCAGGTGAGAGACCTGAACTGCCTTGGGATTTCCGCTCGTGCCGGAGGTGAAGATCATCATGAACGCGTCCGTCGCGCTGACTTCCCGATGCGGGACCAGTTCGCCGGCAGCACCGATGAATTCGGCCCAGTGCGGCGTCGAGGTGTCCAGGATCTGGGCGCCCCGGAGATCCAGGCCGTCCAATAGCGGCCGGTGTTCGGCGTCGGTCACCACGAACTGGCAGTCGGCCCGCCGGATGTCGGCGGCCAGGGCCTCACCGCGCCGGGTGTTGCTCAGGCCGCACAGCACGTAGCCGCCCAGACCGGCCGCCGCCATCTGGTTGAGCATCTCCGGGGTGTTGCCCAGCAGCGTGCCGACGTGCAGCGGGTGTCGGGGATCGGCCGCGTCGATCAGGGCCGCGGCCCGTGCGGTGGCCTGCTTCAGGTGCTCGCTCCAACTCCATTGCAGATCATGGTGTTTCACGGCGACGTTCGGATCCGACAGGCGCCGGCGCAGGAACGCCTGCATGGTGTCGTCAGCCATCGAGATTCACCTTCACCCCTTACGAGACGAGACGGTCCGTCTTATCTTAGCGGGTCGCGGGTGGCCAAAACCGTCGAGATCGACATCAGCGTGGAAAAATGTGAGTAAAGAGCGCGCCAACGTCGATCTCGTCGAAAACGGCGCGGCGGCCGTCCTACCCGCCCACCATCATCAGGCCGCCATCCACGGCCAGCAGCTGCCCGGTGATGAAGCCGGCCCCCGGGCCCGACAGGAATACCAGCATCGGGCCGAGGTCGCGCGCCGGATCTCCCAACGTTCCACCGAGCGGGATCATCATCTGCATCTGCTGGTCGATCAGCGAGGCGGCCTGGGGCCCGAGGAAATCACGCAGCCGGTCGGCGCCCGGCGTCTGTACCGCGGGGGCCAGCGAGTTGACGGTGATGTTGTCGGAAGCCCAGGCCCTGGCGGCCGATCGCGTCCACGCCTGCACGGCCCCCTTGGTCGCGGCGTAGACCGCCGAAATCGGGCTGCCCATAATGGCTTCGGAGGAGCCGAAGTTGATGATCCGGCCGCCCTTGGGATCCTGCTCCTTCATCACGGCATACGCCGCCTGATTGGTCAGGATCGTCGCCTTGACGTTGGTGTCCAACAGAAACGAAATGTCCTCGGCGCCGACATAGCCCGGTATGCCGGCTTGCCATAGCCCCGCGGCATTGACCAGTACATCGAGCCCGCCCAGCTGCCGGGCGGCCTGTTGGACCATCGCGGTGACGGCATCGGCGTCCCGTACGTCGCACTGCAGCCAATCGGCGGCGAGACCGTCCGGTGGCGGTGTCCGGTGATACGTCGCGGCGACGTCGGCCCCCGCGGCGGTGAGAACTGCGACGGCGGCCGCGCCGATCCCGGTGGCTCCGCCCGTCACCAGGATCCGTCGGCCGTCGAGCGGCTGCGTCACGTCTGACATGGGCGAAACGCTATACGGCCGGCGCAGCCGCTCCTACACCACCTCGCGCGGCAGTGCGCTAGGCGCGCACCGCGATCGTCGACAACAGATCGGCGAGCCGGTCGGGTTGGTCCACCATCGAGAACGTCCGCGCTCCGTCGATGACCTCGAGACGGGCGTTCGGGATAGTGGCGGCCAGCTTTTCGCCGTCCGCGAGTTCGAAGAACGCGTCGTCGCCCGACCATGCGATGAGCGTGGGCTTGTCGAATTCGGGTAGCCGGGCCGCGACGCCCGTGGTCACCTCGGTGCGCAGCGAGAGCGAAAACTGGCGCAGGTCCTCGGCGATGGCGGGATCGGACAGCCCCGGGCGCACCCAGAGCTCGGTGAGATCGTCGATATTGCTATGCGCCAGCCCGTCGAACGCGCGCTTGCGCGCGGCCGGCACCCGCATCGCCTGGGCGACGGCCTTAAACGTCGCTTTCGACTTGGCCGCAAGAATCACCGGCTTGAGTATCGGCGGCGGAAAAGTGTTCGAACGCATCGCAACTCGTCAGCACCAGCGCACCCAGGCGCTCCGGGTAGTGCACCGCGACGAGCTGGGTGACCACTCCACCGGTGTCGTTGCCGACCAGCACCACGTCCTCGAGGTCGAGCGCGGCCAGCACGTCGGCGACGATGCGGGCCACGCCGTGGATGGTCCGGTCGGCCCCGGGGCGCAGCGGCTGCGGGTGCGCGCCCAGCGGCCAGGTGGGAGCGATGCACCGCAGCCCGCGCCCGGCGAGCTTTTCGCTGACCCGGCGCCAGAGCTCTCTGCCCATCATGTAGCCGTGCACGAAGACGACTGGCCTGCCGTTTTCGGGTCCGGTTGCGTCGTAATGGATGGTCCCGGCACTAATGTCGATCGTCGACATGGATAACTCCTACTCAGGGATGGGCATTTACAAACAGGCTGTCTGTTCGTAAGTTACCAACAGGTTGTATGGAAAGCAAGAGACGGACTCAGGAGGAGCGCTCCGCGGCGACCCGCGACGCGCTGATCTCGGCTGCCCGCCGGCTGTGGGGCGAGCGGGGCTATACCGAGGTGGGCACGCCCGAGATCGCCGCGACCGCCGGTGTGACCCGCGGGGCGATGTATCACCAATTCGCCGACAAGGCAGCGCTATTCGCCGAAGTTGTCGAGGTGGTGGAACAGGACGTGATGGGCCGGATGGCCACCATCGTCGGTAGTTCGGGCGCAACGACTCCGGCCGACGCGATCCGCGCCGCCGTCGACGCGTGGCTCGAGGTCTCCAGCGATCCCGAAGTCCGTCAGCTGATCCTGCTCGACGCGCCCAGCGTGCTGGGCTGGGCGGGGTTCCGTGACGTCGCACAGCGGTACAGCTTGGGGATGACCGAACAGCTGCTGGCCGAGGCGATCAAGGCCGGCCAGTTGGCGCGTCAGCCGACCCGGCCGTTGGCGCACGTGCTGATCGGTGCGCTCGACGAGGCGGCGATGGCGATCGCCACCTCCGACGACCAAAAGCGCGCCCGCCGCGAGACCCGCCAGGTGCTGCATCGGTTGATCGACGGGATGCTGCACGACCCCACGCGCTAGCGGCGGCTCTGGGCGAAGAATTGCCAGATCGTCGCCGTGGCGTCGAGCGCGGTCGACGGCGCCGGAATGCCGAGGCGCTGCGCACCTGGACTCGATTCGCCGCCGGGCCATTGATGTCCCGCCCCGGCCACCGAGATCAACTCCACGGTGCGCCCGTCCGCGCACCCGGCCGTCTGGGTGGTCACGTCCCCGGCCGTTGTCGACGCCGGTGAACCGCATCCGTCGATGGAGCGCCAGGTGGCGTTGACCGCCTCCGCCGACGGGCCGTCCACGCGCGGATTCCCGTTGCCGCCGAACGCTTTACCGGGGCCGCCGTTGTAGGGGACCCGGTCGTCGGCCGTGCCGTGGATTTGCAGCACCGACGTCGGTCGCGCCCCGGCGCAGCCTGTCAGCAGGGTTCCCGCGACGGGTGCGATCGCGGCGAAGGTGTCGGTCTGGCAGCCCAGCCGCAGCGCCATCATCGCCCCGTTCGACATGCCGGTGACGTAGACGCGCGCCCGATCGATCGGGATCTGTTGTTCGATCGCGGCGACCATCGAGGTGAGGAATCCGACGTCGTCGACGTTGTCGCGCTGCGGTTCACCGCAGCAGGTGCCGGCGTTCCAGGCGCGGTTGAGGCCGTCGGGATAGGCGACCAGGAAATGACCGCCGTCGGCAGCGCCGTCCCAATGATAGGAACGTTCGGCCTGCGCACCGCTGCCGAAGCCGCCGTGCAGCATCACCACCAGCGGGACGGCATCGGTCAGGCCTTGCGGTCGGTACAGGTGAAAGGTCCTGCTCACCCCTCCCGACTCGATGCTCTGGGTGGATTGCCCGACCGGGATCGACGCAGAACCCGGTGTTCCCAACGCATGTCCACCGCCCACGCAGCCGCCGAGCGCGACGACCAGCGTTGCGACAACGCACATGCTCAGCGTCTGGATGCAGCGGGATCGCATGATGCCATCGTGGCACCCGCGAGCATCTTTGACAAGTAACTTGTCAATCTGGCCGGGAATGGCACACTCTTGTCATGCGACGTGTTGCGGACGCCGAGTGGCAGCCCACCGTGCCGGCGCTGGTGAATCTGGTTGCGGCGTCCGGGGCGCCCCGCTTGCGGGCGGCGTTCGCCGCGGCCGGGCTGGACGGGATCCGCCCCGCGCAAGCGGTGGCATTGGTGCCCCTGGCGGTTGGCGGACTGCATGCGTCGGCGTTGGCCGACCGGCTCAGGGTGAGCCGGCAGGCGGTGGCCCAGGCGGTGGCGGCCCTGGAGCGACACGGATACGTCAGCCGCGGGCCGGACCCCCTCGACGCGCGCGCCAGAATCATCGAGCTGACACCACGGGGCCGGCAGGCGCTGCGGGTAATGCGTTCCAACGCACTCGAATTGGAGAAGACATGGCAGCAGGTGCTGGGTGAGCAGCGACTGGGCGAATTTCGCGAGACGTTGGTGAAGCTGTTGTCGGCGGAATCCGGCTCGCAATAACGGCAGGTGCCCGGGGGCCCTCGCGAAAAGGGACGAGTGACCCTAGGCATCGGGCCGCGGCCGCAACGACAATCGCACCATGTCAACCATCGGCACCGAACGGATGCTGATCGACGCGGCGGTTCCGACGTTCGACGCGATGCTCGCCGAGCATGTGGTCGTGGCCGCTGACGTGCCGAGCACCTATCGGGCCGCGAAGGGTCTAGACCTGTTGACCGTGCGCACGCCACTGCTGGTGGCGTGCATGTGGATTCGGAACCTGCCGGCTCGGCTGTCGGGTCGGTCCGCTCCTGCGCCGCCACGCGTGGTGATCGCCGAGAACACCCTGCCGGGCTGGTTGGTGCTGGGCGATCGACCGAACCGCGAATTCGCCTTCGGTGCGGTGGGAAAGTTCTGGCAACCGGTGATCGAATGGCGCGACGTGGCGCCGGCGGATTTCACCGGCTTCGCCGAACCCGGCTGGGGAAAGATAGCCGCCAACTTCTCGGTGGCGCGCTACGGTGAAAGCCACACGCTGCTCAGCTACCAATGCCGAACTGTCACAACAGATCCCGCTGCACGGCGGCACTTCCTGCGCTACTGGTGGCTGATCCGGCCCTTCGTCGCGCAGATCATGCGCGCCACGCTGAACACGATCAAGGCCCACGCCGAGGCGGTGCCGGAGGGGAGCAGCTGATCAGCCACCGGCCGTAGCGGCGGCCCGGCGGAAAGCAGCGTTCATCCGCCGTTTGAACGCGTCGTCGAACCGGCGGTAGGTGCCGCGTAACGCGTGTCCCGGCCACTGCCTTGGCAGGAGGGCCAGGGGCAGCAGCGGGTCGAGCTGAAGATGCCGGACCACGGCGATCGACAGGGCGAACTCGTAGGTGAAGCTTTCGGTCGAATCGTCGCGCACCTTGAGCGCGACCTCCATCGCCTCGATGAACACCTCCGCATCGTCTGTCCAGTCGTCAAGGGCAAACAGCGCTCGCACCTTGTCGGGGGCGATGCCGGTTTGTGCATCGTGAAAGTGCGTGCATTGCCGATCCAGTACCAGTCGCGAGGCTGGAAGTCGCTGCGGATCAAGGTTTTCCGGACGTATCCAGACACCTTCTCGCAACTCCGCGAGGTGCAGCTGCGCCGCGGCCTTCCTGAGGTCGAGGCGATCGGCCGCCGAACGACGATCCAGTGAGACGATCGCGAGTTCCCATGTTCCGTCCCAGCCGGAGACCGTCGTGTCATCGATCCGGGATGCCTCATCGACGCGTTGGCGGCGGTCCAGCAAGCGCCCGGCGAGCGCGTAGCTGCCACCATCGGCGGTGAGTTCGCCGTCGGTGACCATTCGCCACAGGCAGGTGCGGGCGGCGCCGGCGCTGATCCCGAACAGGGAGGCCACCGCCACCAATTCCGCTACCGCAAGGTGGGGTTGGTCGGCGCCCAGCAGGGCCGTAGCGAGCACCGAACGTGCGCTGAGCGGACGGTTGCCGATCAGATCGCTCACCCGGGATTGGAGTGCGGCCGCCACGGACGCCAACGTTATCACTAAATCATTGACGCGTGACGATCAAAGTGTGATACTTGCACGCATGAGTTCACCGACGAAGTCGGTGCTCGCCGACGATGTCGAAATCGTTCGGCGCGTCCTCGCCCATATCGACGCCGGTACCACCGACGAGGGTGAGGGCTGGCGTGAGCCGGTCGAAAATTATCTGAACCCAATCCGATTCGCCGAGGAGTTCGGGCTGCTGCGGGCGATGCCGAGCGCTCTCGTTCCGGCGGCGGCGATCCCGAATCCGGGCGACCATGTCGAACGAACGGCCTTCGGGGTCCCGTTGTTCGCTGTGCGTGGGCGTGATCGACGGGCACGAGTGTTCCGAAACGCGTGCCGGCATCGGGGTTTTGCCCTCGTCGAGGGGGCCGGGTGTGCGCACGCGTTGGTGTGCCGCTACCACGGGTGGACGTATCGCCTGGACGGCTCCCTTTCGCACGTGCCCCATGCCGACGCTTTTCCCGATCTCGACACGTCCACCAGGGGCCTGGTCGAGGTCGTCAGCCGGGAGGTCGACGGACTCATCGTCATCGGTTCCCTGGACGCGGGTCACCCGGACGTGCCGGCGGACGAGGCGATGGTCGCGTTGTCCGATGGGACCGCGTGGCGGGACAAGCTCCTGGCGGCTCCGCGCCTTGTCTATACCCAGTCGACGGTACGAGCGATGAACTGGAAGGTGCTCGTCGAGCAGTTCCTAGAGGGCTATCACATCCGCTCGACGCACAGCGAGACCTTCTTCCCGCTGCAATACGACGACCTCAACGTCGTCGAATCGTTCGGCCCGAACAGCCGAATCACCTTCCCGTACCGCAATATTGAACGGCTACGGGAGCGCTCCGAGGCCACCTGGACAACCGACGCGCGGGTGACCTATGTCTATCACCTGTTTCCCAACGTCATGCTGGCAACCTTCCCGGATCTGGTGCTGATGGTCGTCATCGATCCGATGGACATCGATCGCACCAGGGTGACCATCTACACCATGGCCAAACCAGAAGCCGCCCAACGACTCGATCCCGCGACCAACCCCGCGAACACCCTCCTGGCCCGGGGCGGCGTCGAGGACAACGACATGTCGGAGGGCGTGCAACGTGGATTGCACACGGGCGCAAACCCGTTCGTCGAGTTCGGGAGGCACGAGAGCGCCATCGGGCACTTTCACCAAACCCTCGATGGTTGGTTGGCTCGATCGGCAGCCCGGCGAGCTTAGGAGTCGAACGGCGCCAGCCGCACGGCCAACGGTAATCCGCATCGAACCAGCAGGCCCATGCGCCCCGCTGGTACCGCTGCCGCCTCCGCACGGATCATGCCCACCAGGTCACGCTTGAAATCGCCTCGCGGATAACGCCGCAGCACCTCGGCGACGTTGTCGGAAGCGATGTCCCAGATGCGCAGTCCAGCACCGTCGACCATCGCTCCCCACTGCAGATAGCACCCCGTCGCGCCGTCATCCTCGACCGTGATACCCGGTGTCGCATGTACGCAGATACCGTCGGCGAGCAGGTCCGCGCGTTGGGTATTCACGGCCGCGGCCTGCGCGCAGGCGAACATCCGCTCGGCGCTGCCCAGCGTGAAATCGCGTTCCGGAGTAGGGTTTACGATGCCATAGTCGTGCAGCAGCGCCCCGCAGTAGAACAGCTCGTCGTCGAGTTCGCACCCGTCGACGGCCGCGAGTGCCTGCCCGAACAGCCAGGTGCGGTAGGAGTGCCCGAGCAAGGTCGGCGGCAATTCCGCACCCGCCGCTTCGGCCTCCCGGGCGAACCTCGAATCCGGTACTCGGAAGGTATCCAGGTCGACGCGCGCGGCCGCCTCCGGAATCCGGCCCAATGCGAGCTTGACCCGTCCCACCGCGTTCGTCCATTGCCCCACCGCGGTGGCGAGCAGCAGCCGGCGCCGCTGCGCCGGCGAGAGCCGGCCACCGGTGCGGCGCGTCCAGCCGAGCCCGCCCAGCCGCTGCGGATCAGGCATGTCTGCAGCCAATCGTGTTGTCGTTAAGGCGTTCTCAGGAACACATCGTTGAGCGTGACGGTACGCAGGTTCCGGTCGCGGATGGTGTCGATGAGTTGCGGATACACATGGGTGACGGGCAGGTGATTCAGGTGGCCGATCACGATGGCCTGCGGGACGAAATACTCGTCGATCATCTTGAGGATGTATTCCTCGGTGATCAGCGTGGAATCCGACAACGAACCCGACCACAAGGTCGGCACGGTGTAGCCGAGTTCGTTGGCCACTGCGTCGACAGCGCCGTTGTGCTTGCCATAGGGCGGCCGGTAATACGGTTTGGCGCCGACGCCATAGGTCTTCTTCAGAAACTCGTCGTTGCGCTTGAGCTCTTCTTCGACCTTGCTCTGCGTCAGCGACGTCAAGTCCGGGTGTGACCAGGTGTGGTTGCCGAGCTGAATCTGCCCGGACTCCACCAGCGGGCGCAACAGATCCAGATTGTCGGTCCACGAGTTATAGATCCCGTTGACGAAAAATGTCATTCGCGCGCCGGTGTCCTTGGCGAGCTGCGTGTAGGCCCGCACGACGTCGCTGTTGACCCCGTCATCGAGGGTCAGCGCGAGCAGGTCGCCGTCTCCGGGAATCGTCGTCAGTGCCCCACCACCCGGCAGCGGGATCCGAGCACTCAGGGGCGGGGGCGGCAACAAACCGACCGGCGACGGGGCGACCGGGCCAGATGTCGGGGCGGCATCGAGCGGCACCTGCGCAAACGTTCGCGGTTGCGGGTCGACGATCAGGCGCGCGGTGCCCACAGCGGCAACCGTGGCCGCGGCAAGCGAGCCGAGGAATCGGCGCCGTTTCATCTCTTCCACGGCGCGGCCCCGGTCAACCCGCGAAACAAATGATTTGCGGTGCGGCGGCCGACGGGCAAGCCCGCGTACGGGCTGCCTACCTTGCCAAACTTCGCGGCCACAGCAGCGAACCGTACCATTGCCGGCCCGATTAGGACGGGTTCGTTACGGGAGGGTCAGCTGTGAATTCCCGACGAAAAATCGCGTAGAGCTGCGGAGGTCACGAAACGGTCACGACGCGCTATCGGATCAATGCGGTTCCCCGGGGCCGCGTTGCGGTAGCTGCACCGGCTCGACATTCGGCGTCCCCAGCGTCGAGGCGAGCCATGGCAACGCTGCGTCGAACGCCTGGGCGGCGAACGGCCAGTCGTGTTTGCCAGGCTGCGTCACCACCGCGCAACCGATCCCGTTGGCCCCGGCGATGGTGCACAGCGCGTGGGCGGCGGCGTCCTGGCCCTCCGGATTGGCCGCGGCGGTGCTCCCGAGGGCGGGGTTGGCCGCCTGCGCGACGCTGTGTGCACCGGGCGGGGTGGGGATGTCGAACCATCCCGACAACCCCGTGTAGCGGCCGTGCCGAGTCATCACAGTGAGCGGGTCGAAGTCCGCCCATGCGGCGGTGTTGCCGCCGAACAGCTCGGCGATGGTCTGTTCTGTACTGCCGATGTTGGGTCGCAAGTCGCCGGCGATGTCCACGAAGGCGCTGAACAACTCCGGATGCATGACGGCGAGGGTGACGGCGCAGGTTCCGCCCATCGACCATCCGGCGACACCCCAATTGGCGCGGTCGGCGCTGACGCCGAAGTTGGAAACCATGAACGGCACCACGTCTTTGGTCAGATGATCGGCGGCGTTGCCGCGGCTCCCGTTGACGCACTCGGTGTCGTTGTCGAACGAGCCGGTGGGGTCGGGGAACACGAAGACCGGGGCAAAACCGTGATGGCGAGCGGCGAAGCCGTCGATCGCGGTGAACGCGCCGCCGGGGCCCAGCCAGTCGCGAGGCAGGTTGAACGCCGAGCCGAGCATCATGACCGTCGGCAGCCGGGGCGGCGGGTTGGTGTTGAACCACGCCGGGGGCAGATACACCAGTTCCTGGCGGTGCGGAAAGTGGGATGCGTCGGCGTCGATGTTGACCGGCACCACCACGCCCTTGTCCGGTTTGGTGCCGGCGACCTGCATCGCGGTGACCTGCAGCCGGTCGATCTGATCGGGCAGCGGCGCCGACGTCAGCTGATTCCACGCGGCCAGCACGGTCGGGAAATAGCCGACCCATAGGTTCAGGGACATGCCCGCGCACAACACACACAGCGGAACCGCAAGGAACGCCAGAGCGCGCCGCCACCAACGGGCGCCCTGCCACCCCAGCACCAGCACCGTGGCCGTCAATCCGCTCATTGCGATCCACAGCCACAGGGACTTCGGTGCCGGGTCGCCGGCAACCCCGAGCGAGACGATGTACCAGTACGCCAGTGCGGCGACGGCGGCCGCGGCGATCAGGGCCACCGGCAGCGCGCGCCTCAACCAGCTCGGCTTGCGCCAGTCGATCACGATCAGCACGACGAGCAACGCGAGTGCCTGCGTGGCGAGTGGCAACCAGCCGTGCAGCAGGGACAGTTGTCCGAGGAATGGGGGCAAACGTGCAGACCTTCAAAAACTATGGAACCCGGTAGGCCAGTCCAACTATCCCATATCGCCCAACCGGTTCGTGCTCGTGAAGGAGCGCAGTCGCAGGCTGTTGCCGACGACAAAGACGCTGGAAAACGCCATTGCCGCACCCGCGAGCATCGGGTTGAGCAGGCCCAGTGCGGCCAGCGGAATCGCGGCCACGTTGTAGCCGAACGCCCAGAACAGGTTCGTCTTGATCGTGGCCAACGTCTTGCGGGAGAGCCGGATGGCGTCCACGGCAGCGCGCAGGTCGCCGCGCACCAGGGTAAGGTCGGCGGCCTCGATCGCCACGTCCGTGCCGGTGCCCATCGCGATGCCCAGATCGGCGGTGGCCAGGGCGGCGGCGTCGTTGACCCCGTCGCCGACCATCGCGACGACCTTGCCGTCGGATTGCAGACGCTGAACCACTGCGACCTTGTCGGCGGGCATGACCTCGGCGATGACGTGCGCGATCCGCAGCTCGCCGGCGATGCGGTCGGCCACGATCTCGTTGTCACCGGTCAGCAGGACCGGCGTCAGCCCCAGCCGCTTGAATTGCCGGATGGCCTCGGCGCTGGTGGGCTTGACAGTGTCGGCGATCACCAGGATCCCGCGGGCGCTGCCGTCCCAGCCCACCGCGACGGCGGTCTTGCCCTCGCTCTCGGCACGTAGTTTGGCCTTTGAAAGCGCGGGGGTCAGGTACACCGACCATTCGGCCAGCAGGCTCTCGCGGCCGACTACGACGGCATGGCCGTCGACGACGCCTTGCACGCCTTTGCCCTCGATGTTCATGAAGCCCTCGGGCGCCGGCAGGGGGCCGAGCTCGGCGCCGGCGGCCTTCGAGATCGCTTGGGCGACAGGGTGTTCGGAGGAATCCTCCAGGGCTCCGGCGTAGCGCAGCAGCGCGGCGCGGTCGGTGTCCGGGGCGGCGATCACGTCGACGAGCGTCATCCTGCCGGTGGTCACCGTGCCGGTCTTGTCGAGCACGATCGTGTCGACCTTGCGGGTGGACTCCAGCACCTCGGGGCCTTTGATCAGGACGCCGAGTTGGGCCGCGCGACCCGTGCCGACCAACAGGGCGGTCGGTGTCGCCAGCCCCAGTGCGCACGGGCAGGCGATGATCAGCACCGCGACCGCCGCCGTGAACGCCGCGGCGACGGGGAATCCGGCGACGAGCCACGCCACCAGCGTCGCCACGGCGATCGCGATGACGATCGGAACGAAGACGCCGGACACGCGGTCCGCGAGCCGCTGCACCTTGGCCTTGCCCGATTGCGCGGCTTCGACCAGCTTGGCCATCTGTGCCAACTGGGTGTCCCCGCCGACCCGGGTGGCACGCACGACCAGGCGTCCACCCGCGTTGACGGTGGCGCCGGTGACGACGTCGCCCTCACCGACCTCGATCGGCATGGACTCGCCGGTCAGCATCGAGGCGTCTACCGCCGACGAGCCGGAGACGACGACCCCGTCGGTCGCGATCTTCTCGCCGGGACGCACGACGAACTCGTCGCCGACGTTGAGCTGCTCGACCGGGATGCGGAGCTCGACGCCCGGGCCGTCGGGGCGCAGCATGTCGCGGCGCAGCACTGCGACGTCCTTGGCGCCGAGCTCCAGCAGGGCGCGCAGGGCGGCGCCGGCGCGCCGCTTGGAGCGCTGCTCGAAGTAGCGGCCGGCCAGGACGAACAGGGTCACGCCCGCGGCCACTTCGAGGTAGATGTTGCCGGTGCCGTCGCCGGGTGCGACGGTCAGCGTGAAGCCATGGTGCAGGTGCGGATGCCCTGCGGTACCGAAGAACAGCGCATACAGCGACCAGAGGAACGCCGACAGGGTCCCGATCGACACCAGCGTGTCCATCGTGGCGGCGCCGTGCCTGAGGTTGGCCCACGCGGCCGCGTGGAACGGCCGGCCCGCCCACACCACCACCGGTGCGGCCAGTGCCAGCGATGCCCATTGCCAGTTGCGGAACTGCAGCACGGGGATCATCGCCATCGCGATCACGGGTGTGGCCAGCACGATCGCGGTGATCAGCCGGCTTCGCAGCGACGCCAGCTCGCGGTCGTTATCGGCGGGTTCGGTCTGCGGTTGCGGCAGCGCGGCGGTGTAGCCGGCCTTTGCTACCTCGTCGACCACCAACTGCGGGTTGTAGCCGGCCGGGACGGCGACCGACGCCCGCTCCAAAGCGAAATTCACGGTCGCCGTCACGCCGTTGAGTTTGTTCAGCGCCTTTTCCAGCCGCGCCGCGCAGGAGGCACACGTCATCCCGGTGATGGTGAACTCCAGGTTGCTGACCGCGCTCGTGGTCATGACGCTCCTTCCATATACCCCCAGGGGGTAACAAGCCCTCATACCCTTATACACCCCTGGGGGGTATAGTCGTCAAGCCGCGTCTCCGCCAGCCGGTCGTCTGTGATTGTGCCTGGTCGCGGCGTAGGCCGGTTCCGGGGCGTCCGGCCGCTACGGTTGCGACAGCAACAGCATTACCCGGCCCGCTGCCGGCGCCTCCGGAAAAGCGCTCACATCGAAGCCGTAGTACTCCCGCTGGCCGTTCGATATGGCGTCGATCACCTTGCCGCTGGCCGTCAGCCGGCCGTTGTGGACGCCGGCCATCATGCCCTTGAAGTCGGGCACCGACAGCGACTCGGCGAGTAGCAGCGCCTCGCCGCCGGAGGCCAGCGTGACCAGCACCCCGGCTCCCGCGTAGTTGTTGCCGCCGCGGCCGGTGCCGCGCGGCGCCCAGTACACGGGCTCGGACGCCACGGTCCCTTTCACCCGCCGGTACTCGCCCGGGTGGTCGGCGTCGGCGACGGTGACGACGGGCAGCGCGGCGATCGTGCGCTGTTCGTTGAACCACATCACGCCCAGTGGGATGCAGACGATCGCGTACATCAGCACCAGCAGCACGAGCACCGGTTTCCAGGCGATCTCCCAGCCGAGCCGGCGTTGCGAGATCGGCAATCCCTCCAGCCGCGCGTCCAGTTGCCGGCGCCCGAGGCGAAACACGTACCAGGCCAGGATGCGGGCCAGCGCCATGCAGCCGAGGATGATCAGGCCGACGATGCCGCACACCCGGAAATAGAACGTACTGTCCCCATGATTGGTGGTCGCGGCGACCATCACGGCCGGAATCGGGGCGGTGATCAGCAGTAGCAGCGCGTAACTCGGGTGGCTGGTCAGGTACGGATAGGTCACGGTCCACGCGCGGTTGCCGCCGTAGACCGTCATCCCTCCGATGTCGGCGTGCACCGTCGGCGTCCACGACCCCTCCACCACCCGGGGCTTCACCAGGGAGCGCACGAAGAACAAGCCGAAGATGACCGAGATCACCAGCGCGCCCCAGAACACCCCGTCGAGCCGTTCGCCGGTTCCGGGCACGCCGAACCCGCCGTGAATGTCGATGACTTTGCCGATGAAGAAGGTCAACGGCATCACGAAGAACAGCTCGGCGAGCCAGATCTGGATCAGCTGTGGGATGCGCGATCCGACTCGGTCGAACGCCAGCACGCGTTGCCAGATGAACCGCAGGACACCCATGGCGAGCGACTGTACCTGGCGTTTGTGCCGACGACGGCTAGTTGAGCGTCATTGCCGCAGATGCGATCCGCCACCGATGTACCACACTTGGCCGGTGATCCACTCGGCCTCCTCGGAGAGCAGGAACGCGGTGACCGCGGCGAGGTCATCGGGTTTGCCAAGCCGGGTGGTCTTGCCGAACATCAGGAACGCCTGCTGCAGCTGCAGGTCGTTCTGTCGTTCCTGGGTCTCACCCATCACCAGACCGGGCATCACGCCGTTGCTGCGGATGTTGTGTTTGCCCCAGTTGACGGCGACGTGGCGGGTCAGGTGGTTGACGGCGGCCTTGGAGGCCCCGTACGCGACATGCTGCGGGTCACTGCCCAGCGCGGCACCCGAGGACGTGTTCACGATGCTGCCGCCGCCGCCCTCCAGCAAGCGCGGGAGCACCGCCTGGATCGTGCGCACATAGCCCAGCAGATTGACGTCGAGCGTGCGCCGCCAGACGTCCAGGCCGGTATCGAGAATCGTGGTGTCGCGGCCGAGGTTGTCTTCGGAGAGATCGGCGCCGACGTTGTGCAGACCGTGAATACCGCCGAACTCGCGGATGGTTCGGTCCACGAGATCCTGCACCGATCCCGCATCGGCAAGGTCGAATTGGACCGCAATGGCTTGGCCGCCGGAGTCGGTGATCTGCTCGGCGGCCGCGGTCGCGCCGGCGATGTTGATATCGCCGATGACCACCCGGGCGCCCTCGGCGGCAAGGCGTTTGGCGGTGGCCGCGCCGATCCCGGTGGCGCCCCCGGCCACCAGGAAGGTCTTGTCCTTCAGCCCGCGCATCAGATGTATCCGACACCGATGTCGACCGAAACCTGGGTCGCGGTAACCAATCTGGACTGGTCGGAGGCCAGCCACGCGACGGCGTCGGAGATATCCTCCGGCTGCGCGATGCCTTCGGGCAGCAGCGGCTTGTGTAAGCCGCGCAGGTGCGGATAGTCGTCGGCGGCCGACTCCAGCGCGTCGCGCATCCGGCCGGTGCCCATCGGGGTGGCGACCGCGCCGGGGTTGAGGCTGTTGACGCGGATGTTGTACCGGCCGAGTTCGGCGGCGAACGCGCGCGCCATCCCGACGACGGCGTGTTTGCTTGCCGTGTAATGGATCATGAACGACTGCATCTTGATACCGGCGGCTGACCCGATCAGAATGATCGACCCGCCGCGGCCGCCGTCGACGATGTGATGCGCCCCGGCCATCACGGTGTTCCAGGTGCCGATCACGTTGGTGTCTATGGTGTCTCGGAACGCTTGCGCGGTGATCTGATCCCACGGGGCCGGGCAGCAGATTCCGGCGTTGGCGACGATGACGTCCAACCGGCCCAGCTCGCCGACGGCCTCGTCGACCGCGCCCCGCAGTGCGTCGAGGTCGCGGATGTCGACCGCGGCGGTGATGACCTTTTGCCCACCGGCGCCGGCCAGCCGCGCCGTCTCCTCGAGATCGTCGGGCGTCGGCGAATCGTAGGGCACGCTGGGCGGCAGCGGGCCGGCGATATCCACCGCGATGATGTCGGCACCTTCGGCGGCCAGCCGCACGGCATGCGCCCGGCCTTGCCCGCGCGCGGCGCCGGTCACCAGTGCCACCTTCCCCGGGATCAGTTGGCTCATCGGTCCTTCCTAGTCACGGGCGATCTTGTCGAGCGGGTTGGAGCGTTCGAGCATTCCGTAGGTCTGTTCGCCATCCCACGTGTAGCGCACGCCGGCCTGCTGCAGGGCGGGGAAGCTCGGCATCTCCTGCTTGAGAGCGTTCATTGAGTACATGTCGTCGTCGTGATGAATGTCGTGCGTGGAAAATACTGTCTCCCCGGTGATTTCGACGGCGCCGTCGGCCGTCTCGAGCACCAGCGACACATCCTCGCCGAGTGGTTGCAGCCGGGTCAACCACGGGGCCCGCACCACCCGTGCGGGTATCAGCCCGCCTTCGCCTCTGAAGACGAACCCCTCGTTGAAGGTGGGTTGACCGTCGGGCCGGGGCGGGTAAGCGATATAGCCGAACGCCCGCCCACTGGGAAACACCGCCGACTGCCAGCAGTGGCCCCAGAATCCGGCGAGCTTACGTACGCCCGTGCGACGGATCCGCAGGCCGCTGCCGGAGAACGCGTGGTGTCTGTCCTCGGACTGGAATTCGCCTGTGGCGGTGAATAATTGCTCGTAGCGTGGCCCGCCCATGATGTCACCCACCGCGGTGGTTTTGAGCTGTGTGCCGGCGTCGGGCTGTAATGCTCCCTGCACCCACGGCGGTACGGCCATTTTCGCCTCGACATGAAAACTGATGTGGCCCGACGGACCGGCACGCTTGCCGTCGACCAAGTCGGACGACGACGTACGCACCGCCGGTCCGTGGTAGGACATCGTCCAGGTGTCGAAGGGTTCGATGCAGCGGAACGCCAGGCCCCCGGCTCCCAGTACGCTGGCGCGCCCGTCGGGTCCCTGAGCGGGCACCGACGGCTCATTGGTGCGCAGCCGGTAGACGCGGCCGTCGGGGAAAGCGACGTTGACCTGGACATCGTGCGAATCCCAGTTCGCGCCCACCGCTTCGATTCCGATGCGCGGCAGGCCAATCTCGCCGCTGTCGTCGACCACCCAAAAGCTCACCGAGTCGCGCATCTCCGGGTCCTGCGGTCGATGCGCCAGCATGTACTCCCGCGCCGGATCGATACCCCCGGTCAGATCAACAGCCATCGAATTTCCTTTGCTCGTCAGCGGTTCGGTGCGAGGTCCAGCGTTGCGCGCTGTCCACGTAGCGGGCGAATCTGGGACGCACCTCGTCGAAATCGATGCCGAATTCCACGGGGTCGGCATGCGAACTCGGCTCCCGCTCGGCGGCGGCGTGCTCCCACCAGCTGTGCATCTGCGCTTCGAACTGCGCACCCACCGGGATGCCCAGCCACGCGTACAAGCCAGCGACTTCGCCGATCGGATCGTCCTGCATGGCGCGAAAGTCGATGTCGTAGAACCGATCCTCGGCGCCGTCGGCACGGAACTGCAGCGCCCTTTCCATGCCCAACGACCAATGCTCGACATTGAGCCGGCCGATGTAGCGGCGGTCGATCGCGTCGCTGAATGTCCCGATGATGTCGGCATACAAGTCGGCCACCGACAAGATGACATCGGTCGGATCGCGATGCGTCATCACGAACCGCGCATCCGGGAAGGCCGCATTCAGGGCGCCGAGCCACAACACGTGCGACGGGCATTTCAGCCGCCACGGTCGGTGCGGCTCGCCCCACGCCAGCAGCTTCATCACGCGGCGCTGATACCGCAACGTAGGCGTGAGGTCGGCCTGCCGCACCAACCACGTTGAATACGAGGGTATTTCGGCGAAGGACTGGAAGATGTGCGACTTGAAATCCAAGGCCATCAGCTCATGGCATTCCATCGGCCCGTGCGTGTCGCCGGGGACGTGGCGGCGGGTGCCGACGATTTCACCTCGGTCGGGCGGGATGCGCGGGTCCACACCCTGCACCGTGGCGGGCGGCGGACAGGGTTGCGACGATTCCCACCGCCGCAGATAACGCACATCGGGATCCTGAGCCAGCAGCATCGACAGCGCGGTGGACCCGGTGCGCGGTAATCCCAGGCCGATCAACGGTGCGCTGATCGGCACGTCGTCGATCTCCGGGTGGCGGCGATACCAGTCCTCGACCTGCAGCCGCTGCGACAGGTAGCCGACGATGCGCTGATGCAGGAACGCCTGGCCGCGTTCGTTCAGCCGCGCCTCGTCCCGCAGCGCGCGCAGCAGGATCTCGAGGCCTTCGGTGTAGGAGTCTTCGCCGAAGTCGGCCAGCCCAGTTTGTGCCCTGGCCTCGTCCAAAACCGCACGGCCGGTTAGCATCTCAGCCCATCCACTGGCCGCCGGCGACATCGATGGTCTGGCCGCACATATAGTCGGCGGCCTCCGAGGCCAGGAACGCGACCATGTTGGCGGCTTCCTCGGGCAGCGAGGCGCGACCCAGCTGAACCTGGTTGGTGATCGCCTCGTGGATGGCGCCGCGCCCGGCGCGATGCTTGTCGTCCTGCGGGTCGAGCAGGTACTGGCGCATCTCGGGTTTGATCATGATGCCCGGAGCCACGCCCAATACGTTGACGCCGCGCGGGGCGACCTCGTGGGCGAGGTTGCGGGTAAACCCGATGACCCCGGCCTTGCAGGAGTTGTAGACGACTAGGCCCCGCTGCTGAATGCGGCCGCCGACAGCTCCGATGTTGATGATCTTTCCCGAGCCCTGCGGCAGCAGGTACTGCAGCGCCGCGTGCGCGCCGTACATCATCATCGTGAGGCTGCCCAGCACGGTGTAGTCGATTTCGGCTTTGGTCTGCTTCTCGAAGGGACCGGCCGCGACCATCACCGGGTTGTTCACCATGATGTCCAGGCCGCCGAGTTCGGCGCGCGCCTGCGCGACCGCGCCGTGCACCCCGTCCCAATCGGACATGTCGGCCTTGACGGGGATGGCCCGCACACCCCAGCGCTGCTCGACCTCCGTGGCGCGGCGCTGGACCTTCTCGAACGTCCGGCCGATCAGCGCGACGTCGGCGCCGCAGCCGGCGAGCCGGTTCGCGATCGCCTGACCCAGGCCGTCGCCGCCGGCACCGGTCACGAACGCCTTCTTGCCGGACAGGTCCATCAGCTCGGTGACCCGCTTGCCGATGATGTGCTCGGGCAGCCGATCCAGCCCCAGCAGGTGCACCCAGTCCGCTTCGTCTTGCAGTTGCATGAAAGCCGACCTCCCAGCCAGACCCGCACGGCATCGCATCGGGGCGCGATGCCCACATCGCCGACGATATGGCCGGATGGGGGGCGTGAGGTAATACCAATTCGGGAAACCAGTCATGCCCGTTTTGTATGGCTGGTAGATCTGACAGCGATGGATACCCACCGGCTCAAGTACTTCCTGCGGATCGCGGAGGAGGGCTCGATCTCGCGGGCGGCCACCGTGCTGGGCATCGCCCAGCCCGCGCTGAGCCGCCAGATCCGGCTGCTCGAGGAAGACCTCGGCATCACGCTGTTCGAGCGGACCCGCCGCGGTGTGCAGCTGACCGAAGAGGGTGAACGGTTGCGGGCGTCGACGGCGGCGCCGCTGCGCCAGCTGGAGCTCGCGGTCCGCTACGCGGGATCACCGCTGGCGCGCATCGAGCGCGGGTTGCTGTTCGGCATGGTGCCCACCGCGGCCGGCGTATTGGCCGCGCCGCTGTTGACCAGTCTCGGCGCGGCCTTTCCGAACGTGCACTTCCACGTTGCCGTTGCCGAGACGGACGACCTGATGCAGCGCATGCTCAAAGGCGCGATCGACCTTGCGGTCATCAATCCGGTCTCCGACGACCGGCTGTTTTACCGCAACCTCGTCGTCGAGGACCTCGTGCTGGTCGGCGGGCCGGCGTCGGATCTTTCGCCCGCGAGCCCGGTGCGCTTCGCCGACCTGGCCGCGTTGCCCTTGGTGATGCCCAGCGCGCAGACCGGGATTCGCAACACTTTGGAGAACACCGCGCTGCGCACGAAAGTCGCAATCACCGCCCGGTTTTCGACGGATTCGCTGGAAGTCTGCAAGCAGCTGGTCGAGGCGGGCTTGGGATATGCGGTGTTGCCGCCGGCGGCATGTCACGCCGATGTCGAAGCCGGGCGGCTGCGCAGCGCGACGATCTGCGAGCCCGAGATCAACCATCAGCTCGGAGTCGGTACCACCGCGGCGCTGCAACTGCCGCGCGAGTTCGCCACCAAGATCGGGATCGTGCTGCGCGAAGAGGTCGCGCGGCTGACCAAATCCGGCTTGTGGCCGGCGCGCTTCGCGTCCTCGCCGGTGTGGGATCCGGCTATTCCGGAGCCCCAGTAGCCGGGGCTACGCTGCCCGGTGGGTGGAAGGAGAGACATCATGACCGTCGTCATCGTCGACGCGGGACCCCATCAGGTAAGCCGCTCGGTTGACGTGGCCGCGCCGGCCGCCGAGCTCTACGAGTTGGCTGCCGACCCCTGCCGTCATTGCGAGCTGGATGGATCGGGCACCGTGCAGCACAACATCAAAGTGCCGGAAACAATGGTGGTGGGGTCGAAGTTCTCGACGAGCATGAAGATGCTGGGCGTCCCGTATCGGATCACCAGCACGGTGACCGAGCTCAAACCGCACGAACTGGTCGAATGGCGCCATCCGCTGGGTCATCGCTGGCGCTGGAAGTTCGAGTCGCTGTCACCCACCCTGACCCGCGTCACCGAGACGTTCGACTACCGCGACGCCGGCACGCTGAAAAAGAAACTGAAGTACTACGAGCGGATGGGGTTCGCGAAAGCCAACGCGTCGGGGATCGAGGCGACGCTGGCCAAGCTGCGCGACCGCTACGCCGCGAAGTAGGTCAGGCCGGATCGTCGGCGTCCCACGCGACCAGGCCAGACACCCAGTGGGTCAACTGTTCGACCTGATCGTTTTGGTGCAGATGGCGTGGCGGAGTTGCGAACGTCGAGTAGGGCCGGCACCGGATGACCAGGCGGTTCTCCCGTTCGCACATGGCCGCCACGGCCGGCCGCGCCTCTTCGTCGAGCGGTTGGCCCGACATCCGGCCGGCGACCGCCATCATCACGTCGACCGCAAAGTCACGATCGTCGTCGAGCGTCGCATCCGCATAGACCTGCAGATAGGTGAAGGGCCACCGCTCGTCCAGGACGCACAGGCTGACCTTGCCGTCGCGTCCGATGACGCGAGCCTTGCCGCGGCCGGCCATCGTGGCGACCAGCAGTTCGTCCGTGTCGGTGGGGATGTAGTAGACGACCGACATCGCCGGTCCGTCGGTGCGGCGGCGGTATCCGAACACGCAAGTCCGGTGGGTCCGGACGAACTCCCGGCGCTCCGAGGGCAGCATGTCGCGGTCGGTCGGAGCGGTGTAGGGCGCGGAGGCCAGGGGCAGCAACATAGCGAAATGTCCTCATTATCCGTGGTATTGACCCGCCAAGTATTTCTGGATACAGTGTGACCATTAATACTAGTACTGTCAAGCCGTCGCCGGCCCGCTCCCGCGGGCGACCGGCCCTGGCGAAAGAGCGGATCATTGCGGCGGCCGTCGAAATCCTCGACGAGCAAGGCGCGGACGCGCTGTCCATGCGAACGCTGGCACAGCGCCTGGGATCCGGTACCGCCACGCTGTACCGGCACTTCGCCAACCGATCGGAATTGGTGGCCACCGTCGTCGACCACATACTCGGGGCAGCCGACCTCGATCCGGACGAGATTGCCGCACAGCCGTGGCCGCAAGCCTGTACCTCGTTTGCGAAGCACATGTTTGCCGCGCTGCGCGGGCATGGCAATGTCGCCGCCCTGCTGACCGACTACATCCCGATGGGCCCGAATGCGCTGGCCCACCGCGAGCTGTGCTTATCGGTGCTTCTCGACAGCGGCTTTGCGCCCGATGTCGCCGCCCACGCCTACGCGACCCTGGCCCGCTACGTCCTCGGCTTTGCCATCCAACATTCCGGGGCGGCCGATACTGAGCAAGATGCCGCGTCCGCCAGCGCATTCGGAAAACTCGACCCGGAACGGTATCCGGCGACGGCATCGGTTGCCGACGCCCTGCCGGTGCCCCTGGTCGAGGAGTTCGCCTTCGGATTGCAACTCTTGGTCGCCGGGCTCGAAAGGCTGCACGGATTGAACGTGACCGCGCGGTGAATCGTGGTCCCTTCGGACAACCAGCCCCGCCTGCCGAAGGACTTCCTCAATGACCGGCTCGATGATCAGTCGTACCTTCACCAACGCAACGCATCCCGTGTCGGATTCGCTGACCCTGCTGGGTCATCTGATCAGTCGTTACGGGCTGGTCGTCGTCCTGGCCTGGATCGGCTTCGGCAAGTACGTGAAGATGGAATCCCGGGTGCTGATCGAACACAACCCGCTGATGAGCTGGGTGTACGACGTATTCAGCGTCACGACCGTTGCCTGCGGACTGGGGACGATGGAAATCGTTGCGGCCCTTCTCATTGCGGTGCGCCCGCTGTGGCCCCGCGTGTCGGCGATCGGCAGCGCGCTGGCGGTGGTGCTGTTCCTGGGAACGTTGAGCTTTCTGTTCACGACGCCCGGCGTGGTCTCGACGCATGCCGCCGGCCTGCCCGTACTGTCGGCGCTGCCCGGCCAGTTCTTGCTGAAGGACCTGGTGCTGATCGGGGTGGCGCTATGGACGCTCGGCGACGCGCTGCGTGAACAGCGTTCCCCGAATGAGGCTTTTGGCTGAACCCAGCGCGGCTTGGTAGGTCTGCGGCGCCAAGCTGTCCGCCTGCTCCGACAGCCCCCGGGTCAGTGCGCAGATCGCCTCGACCGTCGACCGGGTGTCGGTCTCGCCGGACAATGTCCCGTGTCGCCGCGCATCGTCGACGATCTCGAAGACGACGTCGTGCAGCGCCTTGGATCCGGGGGACTCCCGAGTACCGGCGGCACGCAACGCCCGCAGGAACCCGGTCAGATACGGGTAGTCGCGGATCAGTCGTGTCGACTCGTCGAGCACCGCGTCGAGCCGGTCGCTGACGTACTGGTGCTGCGCGGCGGCCGCGCGCAGCCGCGGCGCGACGATCTCCTCGATCTCCTCTCCGGTTGCGCGCAACAGTTCGGATTTGTTCGGAAAGTAGTGATACAGACTGCCACTGGTCATCTCGGCCATGCGGGCGATCTCGCGGATGGTCGCCTGCGAGTAGCCGACCTCGGCCACGCAGCGCATCGCGGCGGTGATGATCCGGCGGCGGGTCTCCTCGCTGTCCGCTCCCACCGGACGCCCCAGCTGAGTCACTGGTCGTCGGGGTGGCGCGTTCGCCGGCTGATCCGGATGCGCCACGCCTGCTTTCGCCGCGTCAGGTAATAGTCCGCGCTCACACTCTCACCGAGTCGCCAGCCACGCCATCTGGCAAGTAGGCACAGGCCCGAGCCGACGGCGATTCCCACCAATTCGCCCAGCGGCGCCAGCCCGTAACGCGACAGCAGCACCACGGTGCCGCTGGCCGCCACCGCGGGCGTCGCGTAGAGCGTGTTACCGCCGAAGATTGCCGGCGTGCGATTTACCGCCAGATCACGCAGCGCCCCGCCACCGACGGCGCTGATCGTACCGAGCAAAATTGCTGGGAGCCAAGACAATCCGGCCGCCAATGTCTTCTCAGCACCGGCCACCGCCCAGGTGCCCAGCGCCAGCGCATCGACAATCGGGTAGGTCACCGACCACACCCTCGCGCGCAGCGGGATCAGAAATGCAACCGCTGCACCCGCCAGAGCAACCACCACGTAGAGCGTGTCCGTCAACGCCACCGGCGGTCCGTGCTGCAACAGCGTGTCGCGGATCAAGCCGCCGCCGAGACCCGACAGAATCGCGAGCGCAACGAATCCGACTGGGTCCATGCGGAATTCGCGGGCCACGACCCCACCCAGCACGGCATTGACGAACACGCCGGCCAAGTCGATCGCGCGCGAAAACTCCCCCAACGCGAGGTTCACCGCCGCTCACCTCCGGATTCATCGGTCGGTCAAATATATTCGACGTTGTAGTGCGCCCGCGGTCGAAGGGTGGGCAAGCATGCGCGCGAAGGCACAGTTGGGCCGCCCCGTCGGCGCCAGCGGCGAAGAGACGCGCCGCCGTATCGTCGCCGCGACCATGAAATGTGTGGCCGAGGTCGGCTACGCGCAAGCGACCATCCGCGAGATCGCCCGCATGGCCGACATGACCAGCGCCAGCCTGTACAACTACTTCCCGAACAAATCCGAACTGATCAAGGCAACCGTCGCGGCCAGGACCGACATCGCCATGCCCAGGCTGCGCGCGGCCGCCGAGGGCCCCGGCAACATCGTCGACCGGATCGAAGCCGTGCTCGACGAATCGGGCCAATTGATGCGCGAGTACCCGGACCTGGCCGCGTTCGAGTTCGCGATCCGGGCGGAAAACGTTGTGGCGCCGGTCCGCCGGAAGGCCCGCGGGCAACCGAAGAACCCCGGATTCGAGGCATTCCGCGACATCATCGAGGGCGTCGTCGAGGACGCCCGCAGGCGTGGCGAGCTGGGTGACCATCCGGATTCGCGAGCTGTTGTGGCGGCGCTTTACGCGCTGGTCTACGGATTGACCGAGCTGGCGGCCACGCTGCCGCCGGGGGACTACCACGCGGCGCTGAGGTCGGCCAAAGTGCTGGTCAGAGGGGCTTTGTTCGGCGAACGACCGAAGACGCCTTGATACGATCAAGCGATTGATTATAGAGTCGACGCACGAAGAGCGGAGCCGGGACTTGACCGAGACTGTTGGGTGCGCGTTCGACGTCGATGCGCTGCGGCGCAAGTATGCCGAGGAACGTGCGCGCCGATTGCGGCCCGACGGGATCGACCAGTACGTGGAGATCGCCGGTGAGTTCGCGCGGTATGCCGAAGATCCCTGGGTCGACCAGGAATTCGCCCGAGAGCCCCGCACCGACGAGGTCGACGTGGCGATTGTGGGCGCCGGCTTCGGCGGCCTGCTGACCGGGGCGCGGCTGCATGAACTCGGCGTGCGAAGCGTGCGGTTGATCGACCGGGCGGCCGACGTGGGCGGCACCTGGTACTGGAATCGGTATCCGGGGATCGCCTGCGATGTCGAGTCCTACGTGTACATCCCGCTGCTGGAGGAACTCGGCTACATCCCGGTGGAGAAATACGCCAAGGGCGCGGAGATCTTCGCCCACTGCCAGCGCATCGCCGAAAAATACGACCTGTACCGCGACGCGTGCCTGCGCACCGAGGTGCAGGAGATTCGTTGGGATGCAACCGAATCCCGGTGGATGATACGCACCAACCGCGGCGACGAGATGCGGGCCAAGTTCGTTTCGATGGCAAACGGGTATCAAGCCAAGCCCAAACTGCCGGGCATCCCGGGGCTCGGGTCGTTTCGCGGTCACACGTTTCACACCAGCCGCTGGGATTACCGCTACACCGGCGAGAAGCTGGAGAACCTCGCCGGTCTGCGCGTCGGGATCATCGGCACCGGCGCGACGGCGGTCCAATGCGTGCCGCATCTGGGCGCCGCCGCGCGGCACCTCTACGTCTTCCAGCGCACCCCGTCGTCGGTCGATGTGCGCGCCAACGCGGCTACGGATCCTCAGTGGGTCAACACCTTACAGCCCGGCTGGCAACGCCGTCGCATCCAGAACTTTCAGATCTTGACCGCCGGCGGGCAGGCATCCGAGGATCTGGTCGCCGATGCCTGGACGAGCATCACCCGCAAGCTCCCGGTGATGCGTCACGACGGCCCGGATCTCCAAGGGTCGGTGGATCCGGAGCAGCGCGGCCGCGACATCGAGCTCGCGGACTTCGCCAAGATGGAGGAGATCCGGGCGCGGGTCGACGAGATCGTCACCGACCGCGCCACCGCCGAGGCGCTCAAACCCTGGTATGGGTATTTCTGCAAGCGCCCCTGCTTCCACGACGAATACCTGCAAACCTTCAACCGCGACAACGTGACGCTCGTCGACACGCGCGGTCGCGGTGTGGAGCAAATCACCGAGTCCGGCGTCGTCGTCGACGGCGTGGTCTACGAGCTCGACTGCCTGATCTTCGCAACGGGTTTCGAGGTGGGCACCGACTACAGCCGGCGTACCGGCTTCGAACTGATCGGCCGCCAGGGGGTGAGCCTGACCGAGCGCTGGAGTGACGGCGTACGCACCTTTCACGGCTTGTGCGCCAACGGATTTCCGAACTGCTTCATCGAAAGCATCTCCCAGGCGGGACTGACGGTCAACTTCCCGTACCTGCTTGACGTCCAAGCCACCCATGCCGCCTGGATCATCGCGTGGGCCCTCGAGAACGGCGCCACCGAGGTCGAGGCGTCGATTGCCGCCGAAGCCGCGTGGGTCGACACGGTGGTGGCCCGCTCGACCGCGACCGCCGAGCGGGCCAAGACCTGCACGCCCGGTTACTACAACCGCGAGGGCAAGGCGGACGCCAAGACCCGACAGGGCAGTTTCTTCTTCGGCACGCCCACCGAATACGCCGACATCCTGGAGGCCTGGCGGGCCCAGGGCGACATGGCCGGCCTCGAGATTCGCCGGGCCGGCCGGTGAAGTACCTACTCGGCCGGGCCCGGGCGGCGACTCGGCGTCGACGCTCACCCAGGGTCGCGATCATCGGCGCCGGATTCGGCGGGCTGGGCGCGGCGGTCGCGCTGCGCCGGGCCGGCATCGACGACCTGGTGATCATCGAGGCCGGCGACGGCGTCGGAGGCACCTGGCGGCGCAACACCTATCCGGGCGCCGCATGCGATGTCCAAAGCCACCTGTACTCGTTTTCGTTCGCGCCCAACAAATCCTGGAGCCGAACCTATGCTCGGCAGCCCGAGATTCTCGCCTACCTGGAGTCGGTGGCCGACGACTTCGATCTGCGCCGTCACCTACGGCTCAACACCAGGGTGCGCTCGGCGGTATGGAATGCGGACACCTGGAGCTGGGAGTGTCTGCTGGAACGCGACGGCCGCACCGGCACGCTGAGCGCCGACGTGGTGGTCTGCGCCGTTGGGCTGTTCGGCTCGCTGAAGCTGCCCGATATCACCGGTTTGACCGATTTCGGTGGCTCCGTCATGCACACCGCAGGGTGGGATCACGGCTTCGCGCCGGCGGACAAGAAGGTGGCGGTGATCGGCACCGGCGCCAGCGCGATTCAGCTTGTCCCCGAACTGGCCAAGGCCGCCGCAGGGGTGACGGTTTTTCAGCGTTCCCCGCCATGGATGGTCCCCAAAGACGACCGGCCATACAGCGCAACCGAATTGGCGCAATTCCGGCGCAACCCGCTGGCGGTACGTCGCGCTCGCTGGCAGATTTGGAAACTGCTGCACGACAACACCGCAACCTTCGCGGACGACCCGGTGGTCGCCGACCGCACCCGGATCGCCACGTCTTTTCTGGAGCGCACCGTGGCCGACGCCGGGCTGCGCCGCGCCCTGACGCCGGACTATCCGTTCCGCTGTAAGCGGGTGCTGCTCGGCGACGACTACTACCGGGCGTTGCAACAGGACAATGTCGCGCTCGTCACGGACCCGATCGACCGGATCACCGAGACGTCGGTCGTCACCACCGCCGGTGAGGTGGTCGACGTCGACGCGATCGTGCTGGCGACCGGATTCGAGACGTCGCATTATCTGTCGGGCATCGAGGTGGTCGGAAGCGGCGGGCAGCGCCTGCACGAGCGGTGGGGCGAGGATCCCAGCGCGTACCTGGGCGTCGCGGTCGCGGGGTTCCCGAACTTCTTCATGCTGTACGGCCCCAACACCAACCAGGGCGGCAACTCGATCGTCTACATCCTGGAGGCCGGTGCGCGCCTGGTGACCAGCGCGGTCACCCGGCTGGCGCGCCGCGGCGGCTACCTCGAGGTGCGCCCCGAGGCCGAAAAGCGCTACAACGACCGGCTTTCCGCCGACTTGGAGCGCACCATCTGGACCCAGTGCGACAGCTACTTTCGCTCGCCGACGGGCCGGATCGTCACCCAGTGGCCGCACACCGCGCTGGAATACGCGCGCCGGACCTGGCGGCTGCGACCCCGAGACTGGTCGCACCGCACCGGTGCGCCTCCGGCGGCCGGACGCCGGCTAGCCGATGCCGAAATCGATTACCCCGCGGATCAATTCACCGGCGGCTAGGTCGGAGTAGGCTTCGTTGATCTCGTCGAGCCCGTAGCGTTTGGTGATCATTTCGTCGAGGAGCAGTTGGCCCGACTCGTACATCGTGGCCAGCAGCGCAATGTCGCTCTTGGGGTTGCAGGAGCCGAACACGGTGCCGCACAACGTCTTGTTCATCAGGATGAAGTCCTGCAGCGTGACGTCGATGGAGCTGGTTGCCGGCATGGGCAAACCGGTGAGCACACACGTGCCGCCCTTACGAGTCAGCGCCAGCGCCGCCCCCACGTCGGCCGCGCCGATCATCGACACAGACACAACGACCGCATCGGCCATCACCCCGCGGGTCAGCTCACGCACGTGATCGATCGCCTCGGCCGCCGTCGCCGCCTGGTGCGTCGCGCCGAAAGTCCGCGCCGACTCGCGCTTGAACTCGATCGGATCGACCGCGACGATGCGGGCCGCACCGCTGATCCGGGCGCCCTGAACGGCAGCGGTACCGATCCCGCCGACGCCGATCACCACCACCGTGTCACCGCCGCGCACGTTGGCGCGCCGCGCCGCCGAGCCGTACCCGGTGGGAACCGCGCACGCCAGCAGCGCGGCGGGCACCAGCGGGAAGTTCGGGTCGATCTTGACCAGTGAATTCGCCGACACGACGGTGTGTTCGGCGAACGCCCCGATCTTGGATACGTGCCCGAGATCTCGCCCGTCGGCGCTGTGATGGCGAAAGGTGCCGTCGGTGGGCATGCCCGGCGCCAACGTCCCGGACCCGGTGTCGCACAGATACTCCATTCCCGAAGCGCACCAACGACATTGACCACACACCGCGACGAACGACGTCACCACGTGATCGCCCGGCGCGAAGCCGGTGACCCCGTCGCCGACCTCCACCACCACACCGGAGCCTTCATGCCCGCCGATGGTCGGCGACATCGCCGGCAGCCCGAGCGAGCGCAGCACATCCGGCGGTGCGGCCAGCCTTCCCTGCCGGATGTGTTCGTCGGAGTGGCACAGCCCGGTGGCGGCCAGCCGCAACAGAACCTCGCCGGCGCGCGGTGGATCCAGTTCGAACTCCTCGACCGACCACGGACGCCCGTACTCGTAGAGGATCGCCGCGCGGCTTCGCATCGACATTCGGCCTTTCGTGAACTCGCGGGTTGTGCTGGGCTAGGCAAGCGTGAGGACTGCTTCGCTTACCAGGACGATAGACAGCGGCGTTGCGGCTGTTCAACGTTTGCGTGACGTGTTGTGGGCGATCGCCGAAGCGTCGGTCGCCGCGGGCCTGGCGTGGTACATCGCCCATGACGTGCTGGGCCACCCGGACCCGTTCTTCGCGCCGATCGCCGCGGCGGTGTGCGTGTCGGCGAGCAATGTGTTCCAAGCGCAACGGGCGGTGCAGAACATTGTCGGTGTGGCACTGGGGATCTGCCTGGGTGCCACCGTGCAGCAACTGTTCGGCACCGAGTGGATTGCCATGGCCGCCACGGTATTTGCCGCATTGTGCGTCGCGGTGCTGTTCGGGCAGGGCATCCTGGCCCGCGACTTGACCTTCGCCAACCAAACCGCCGGCTCCGCGATTTTGGTCATGGCGCTCTCGGTCGGCACCGACAGCGTGTTCCAACGCCTGCAGGAGGCACTGATCGGTGGCGGAGTGGCGCTGGTGTTGAGCATCGTGGTGTTCCCACCCGACCCGCATACCGCGCTGCGCGACGCCCGGGTCGGGGTATACGCCGCCCTGCACGACCTGCTCGCCGAGACCGAGGACCGGGTCGGCGGTACCGCGTCGATCGCGTCGGGCTGGCAGGACGCAAGCGTCGACCGGCTGCACGAACGGCTGGAGGTACTCACCAAGGCCCGCACGCACGCCCGGCATCTCGCGTTGATCGCGCCGCGACGATGGGCCGAACGCGACGCCGTACGAGACGCGGATCGGCAAGGCGCGCAGGTGGCCTTGCTGGCCGGCTCGCTGCTGTATCTGGCGCGCGCGGTGACGGCCGCCAGCGGTTCGCTTCCCCCACCGGTACACGCCGCGATCGGGGACCTCGCGGTCGGATTGACCCTCACCGAGCCGGATCCCGACGCGGCGAGTACCCGCGTCGCCGCCGCCCGCGCCAGCGTCGCCGCGGACGACTCGGCGCTTGCCGCCGTCCTCCAAACCTGTGTCGAGGACCTACAACTCGTGATCGACCTGCGGCACTAGGTGCTATCGTGCGGGGTCCTCGGCGACTTCGATCTCGCCGGCGGCGGCCGCCGCGCGCAGTTGATGAAAGTCGTCGAGAGACTTCTCGGCGTAGGTGTACGACCACTCGGCGAACGCGTCGTGCACCGTGTTGCTGGTGCCGACGTAGCCGCGCAGGATCGAGGCATTCGCGCTCTGCGCGTGCGCCCGCGCCAGCAGCACGGCGCACGCAGTGACGTAGTCGGCGAACGTCGACGGCGACATGCCTTCGGTCTCGATGGTGCCCTTCATGTCGTGGAACTGACGAACGTAATAGTCGCGACCGTCCTTGCGGGTCGATCCGAGGAACACGTCCGACATGGCCTGCAGGATCTGCTGGCCATCGGTGACGCGCACCCCCTGGCCGTTGGCCTCGATCGCCGCGGCCAGGCTGTCCGGCTGGCGCCACCCGCCGTATTCGTCGAGCACCGACCGCGTCGCCTCCTTGATCTGCAGGATCAACGGTGTGTCGTTCGGCCCCACCAGGATGACCAGGTAGCAACGCGTACCGACGCTGCCGACGCCGACCACCCGCAGTGCGACGTCGGTGACCCGGAAGTGTGACAGCAGCAACGCGACGTCGGCGGGGACCGCGGTCAGATACTCCTGGATCGACTCCACCAAGAAGGCTTCGATGTCCTCGTCGACGTGCTGCAGCAGCGGGGGCGCCTCCCGCAGGCGCGGTGTTCCATTGGGCCCAATCTCGGTGATTTGCTTGAAGACTCGCGCCGACGTCCGGGTGCGTGCGCGGGATATCGTCTTCTGGATCACCGCTTGCAAACCCTTGGAGACCGTCCCGGTGTAGTGCTCGGGCTCCACCCGCAGGTAGTAGCGCTCCAGCACGTCCATCTCCTGGAGCATCGCCTCCAGGCTGCGCTGATAGCCCACCAGCGCCTGTTCGACGCAACGGCGGATGGCCTTGGCCGGGTAGCCGGCGTGACGGCCGCCGATGACCGCGCTGGTGATCAGGCGCTTGACGTCCCATTCGGCCGGGGCCACCGCGGCCTCGTCGAAGTCGTTCAGGTCGAACACGATCGAGCGGTGTGGAGCGGCGTACAAGCCGAAATTGGAGACGTGCGCGTCGCCGCAGCACATGACTTCGATCCCACTCGTCGGGCTTGCGGCGAGGTCGGCGGCCATGACCGCCGCCGAACCCCGATAGAACGCGAACGGGTCGGCCAGCATGCGGGCGAACCGCAACGGAACGAGTTCGGTTAGCCGCCCGGCATTTTGGGCGACGAGAATCTCGGTCGCGGATCGAGCCGAGGGAGTCAGTTGCGCGAGCGAGCGGCGCGGCGCGGTCTTGCGTAACGCCCGGCCGCGCGCCACATCCTCGCCCGGAACTTCGAGTTCGATCAGGCGGTCACGCAACGCTCGTTGCGGCATTTGCTCAGCATACGTAGCTGGCCGAGCTAGCCGCCGGCGGCCACCCTGGCGCGCTCGGTCATCGAGGCGATCACACCACCGTCGTTGAGGATGTCGGTGCCGGTGAGATAGCCGGCCTTGTCGCTGGCGCAGAAGGCCAGTAGCTCGGCCATCTCTTCGGGCTTGCCCCAGCGCGGGACGGCGGCATCGGCCACCATCGCGCCGGCACCGGCCTGCTCCTCGAGCCGGCCCATTTCGGTGTCGATGGACCCCGGCGACACCGAGACGATACGTAATCCTTTGGCGTTGAATCTTTCCGCCTGCGATTGGCTGTACCACTTCACGAAGCTCTTGCTCAGCGCGTAGGCGTACCCGGGCCGCGCCTCGTCCGGCATGGGGTCGCATGCGGCCATCATGGCGTCCCAGAAGGCGTCACCGTCGGTAAGCGCCAGCGGAAATTGTGCTGTCGAAATCAATTCCGCGGGCAGCAGATGGGCCGCCATCGACGCGACGTTGACGATCACGCAGCCCTCGCCGGCCGCCGCATAGAACACCTCGTTGACATTGACGGTGCCGACCGCGTTGGTCCGCATCACATAGTCGGCGGCACCCATGCTGGGGCTCACCCCCGCGGTATGGATGACCGAGGCGAGCGTTCCGAGGCGTTTTGCGGTATCCAGCAGGTCTGCCACCGCATCCCGGTCGGTCACGTCGCAGTTGACGACCGTGGGATCCATCCCGAGTTCCTTGAGGGCGGCGGTCGCGTTGTCCAGCCGGTCTTGCCTGACGTCACAGAGCACGACGGTGTGGTCGCGGCCGACGATCTTGGCCGTGGCCAAGCCCATGCCACCCGCACCGCCGGTGATTACCGAGACTCGATTCATACCTGGACGGTATACGCAGCCCGTCCAGCGATTTGCGCGTACTAGCGGTGCAGCGCCGACTCCGCGCCCGGATGGTGCGGATGACCGGCGTGCCGGACCGCCGTGCCGAGGAACGGCGCCTGCAGTGTGGCGGCCACGTAGCGGCGGTTGACGATCAGCCCGCCGACGGCGATCACGGCGTACACGCCGCAGAGGACAAGCCGTCCGGGGGTCGAGGTGATCGGGAACTGAACGAGGAACAATCCCAGCAGCGTCCAGGCGGCAGCCCGGTGGAAGCGCAGCGCCAGGATCACCGCGACGCCCATCAAGGTTTGGCCTGCGGTGAGCAAGACTTCCTCGATCTGGCGGGAGTCGAGCTCCAGGGCGAAGCCGCCACCACCGAGCAGATGGGCGACCGGCAGCGACCCGATCAGCAGCGTCCACTGGTTGACCTTGGACGAAATCAGCGTGGCGATGGCCGCGGTGCCCTTGCCGCGGGTGGCGAAGATGGTCGCGATGATGAACTCGGGCGCCTCGGAGGCCAGCGGCGCAAGCCACTGCACCAACAGGAACCGGTCGATCCCCAGCTCGGTGCCGGCCGCGACGAGGTTGTCGGCAAATGGCTTGGCACACAGCAGGATCACCGCCCCGGACACCACGAACAGACTGACCACCACGGCGCGGCGGGTCCGGTCCGACAGTTCGCCCAGCGCGGCGGCGGTACCGACCAGGTCGGGCTCTTCGACGTCGCCGTGGCTGACCTTGTACAGGTAGAAGCCGAACCAGGCCAGCAGCGCCAACCCGAGTCCGAGGTGGATCTCGCCACCGACCGGTATCGCGAACGCGACCACGCCGGCGATCAGCAGGAACCCGAGTTCGACGCGATTGGCGGCCTCGAGGGTCAAGCCGGTCGCCTTGGCGGTGCCGATTCGCCGCGCCGCCACGATGCTGACCAGCACCACGACCGGCCAGCCCAGGCCCATCAACAGCCGGTTGGATCCCGTCATATTGGCCGCCGCGTACTGCGTGTACTCGGGGTTATGGCCCGACACGAACGCGTAGTAGAGGTCCACGGCGTACTCAGGCAGCACGGCGACCAGCGCGAGCACCGCGATCGCCAGTCCGCCGGAGACGTCGATCTGTGCGGCCTCGGCGGCCCACGCCAGCAGGAAACTGGCCGATACGACGGCGGCGCCGAAGATCAGCAGGGCGACGACCGGGTCCGGATGTAGGCCGATGACCCGGACGACGGTCGCGGGGGCGATGAACAGCGCGGTGATCAGTGCCGAACGGAAGAGCATCCGGCGCGGAGTGCGTGAGGCCGCCGGAACCGAGGCGATGGCCCTGTCAGTGGCGAGCATCGTCGTCCTTCACTCTGGGTGGCCGATCATGAATGGCTACTTGGCTCGCGGCCGTGGCTTGACCTGCTCGCCAAAGGTACCCGGGATACCCTTATCCAGCAACGTTGTGAAGATGCCAATCGGCGCCGGTCGTCTACCTATATTTGCTGGCCAGAACCGTCAATCAAAAAAGTTAGCCTCGACTAACTTCAGTTTATGGCAAATCGATGTGGCGGTCTTGCGGGGACTCTGTGCGCCGTGGGATGGGTTTGCCGGAGTGTGCGGTGAGCCTGGGAAGCAACCGTGGAACGTCAACATCCACTACGACGCATTGCTGGAGTCCGGGGTTCCGCCCGACGCCCGGCGGGTCCGAGCCGTTAACGGTCGGGCCCCATCGCGGCCGCCGCGGCCTGGGCGAACATTTCGACGGCCTGCTTGCGGGTCAACGATGTCATGAATTGCGCGGCGGCCTTCATGACGTCGCCCGCCATCAGGGTCGGTCCGTTCGCCAGGTTGTCGAACGCCTCCGCGATGATGTCGTCCACCGCGGCCGCACCCTCGGGGACCTCGTCGGGCGAACCGATGGTGCCGCGACTGAATTCGAGTTCCCGCAAAGCGGGCGTGTTCGTCTTGCCCAGAATCAGGCCCAGCACGTCGACGCCCTTGTCGTGCAACTCGGCCCAGAGCGCCTCGGCGAAGACCATGTCGAACGCCTTCGTCGCGCCGTAGGCCACCATGTTGGGTCCGCCGGCCAGTCCGGCGCCGGATCCGAAGATGACGATGCCGCCGCTGCCACGCTCGACCATCGCCGGGGCGAAGTGATGGCACAGCTGCATCGGCACCATGCAGTTGCGCTGCACCATCGCCTCGGCGGCCTGGATCGGATTGTCAAGGAAGGGTTCGTAATTCGGGTCGGCTCCGGCGCAGTACACCAGGAAGCCGATCTCCAGGTCGCTGGTGGCTTCGGCGACTCTGGCCGCCGCGTCCGGAGCGGCGAGATCGACAGCGACAGTGCGGGTTTGGACAGCCGTTCGGTTTTCGATCTCGGCCGCAACCTGGTCGAGCATCGCCTGGCGGCGGGCCAGCAGCACGACGCTGACACCGCGCTCGGCCAGTCCAGTGGCGAACGCCGCACCCACGCCGTCGGAGGCGCCGGCGACCAACGCCCACGGGCCGTACTTGGCTGCGAATGTCATGGAGCACTCCTAGGGGCCGAACGTCGCGATGCGGACCTGGGTGAACCGGCGTCGGGCGATGCGCCAACCGCCGTCGGTCCGGACGATCTCGTCGTCGTAGAAACCCCACGCATTGACTCCGGATTCATTGTCGCCGAACATGATTACGGCGTCGATGTAGGTGCGCGCCGATGCCTTGTCGCCGTCGAGCGTGATGGCCTGATTGGATAGGCGGTGCAAGGTGTGGCCGGCCAGCGCGTGCGTCTTGTCCATGAATTCGGTGACTTCGTCCACGCCGTGCCAGGTGCCGATCTCGCCGTAGTCGAGTTCGCAATCGTCGGTGAACACCGTGCGAAACAAGGGCCAGTCGCGTCTGTCGATCCCGGTGGCGTAGCGCACCAGCAGATCGGAGATGTCCTGACGGTCTTCTCGTTCGGTCATGCCTGCCTCAATTCGGGTCTCCGTTCGGGTGGACCACGATGCGCGGTGGCCCGTCGGACCTGCGGGCCAGATCGAGTGCGTCGGGAACCTCGTCGAGGCCGATCACCTTCCCGACGCTGGGGAGCGGATCCAGCTGCCCCGCGGCGACGGCGTCGAGCGTTCCGTACCAGTCCTGGGGGTGGGGGCCACCACCGAATTGGATCGTGACGCCTTGCCGGGTCGCGGTGGTGATGTCCAGGGTGTCCCCGGTGTACCAGCCGCCCGCGCAGTAGATGCGAGTGAGCATTTCGGCGGATTCGACGATGTTCTGGATCAGGCCGGCCGCCCCGACGCACTCGAATACGACGGCGGGGCCGGGTAATCCGCGTTCGGCACGAACCTCGCGGAATGCATCGAAAACCGACTTCTCGGCGGGGTCGACGACGACGTGCGCGCCGAAGCGGTCTCGGGCGAAGCGCGCGCCGGTCGGCCTTGTAGTCCGCCACGACGATCGGTTCGATGCCACGGGCGGCCAGGGCGGCGACGGCCGACAGGCCGATCGCCCCCGCGCCGATCACGATGGCGACCTCGCCCGATTGGATATTCGCCGACCGCACGTAGAACTCGCCGACCGCGAAGGCGTCGACCAAAAGCGACGGCGTCGCTGGCGACGTCACCGGACACGGCCTTGGCCGCGGCCTCCGAAATCACCAGCAGCTCAGCGAAACTGCCCTGCGCTTCGGGGTGCTGGCCGATGATGCGCACGCCGCCGGCCCCGCCGTCGACCAGGCGTATCGGGATCGAGGTGACCCGGGCGCCCACGGCGAACTGATCCGAGCAGCCGGGGCCATGCCCGATGACCTCGCCGACGAATTCGTGGCCGAGCACGATGTCACGATCGGCGTCGTACAACGAACGTCCGGTCGGATCGTCGACGGCGAGTTCGGGGTGGTCCATGAAGTGCACGTCCGAGGCGCAGATCGCCGTGCTCAGCGTGCGTAACAACAGCTCACCCGGCCCGGGCTCGGGGTCGGCTGTCTCGCGGACCGTCAACCGACCGTCTCTCAAAACCACAGCACGCAAAGCGTCTGCCTTCTTTTCTCGAATAATCGAGTTATTCTGTCGAATGTTCGCTATAACTGTAGAAACCCGCTCTCAGAGGAGTCAACCCATTCGCGGATCCACCTCGGCGCCGACCGCGCGAGTACTCGACGTTGTCGAGCTGCTGGCGCGGTTTCCCAATACGCGGATGCGCTTCTCCGACATCGTGCGCGAGCTCGATCTGACGCAGGGGACGGTGCACGCGATCCTCAAGACGTTGTGCGATCGCGGCTGGGCGAGCCGGGATCCCGTCGCGAAGACCTTCTCGCTGGGACCGGCGCTGGGCGTGGTCGCGGCCCGCATGGACACCGCCCGGCCGCTGGCGCACGCGGCACGAGCGGCGGCCCTGCGACTTTCCCGCGAGGTCGGCTACGCCGGCTCGGTGGTCGAGCGGTTCGGCGATTCGTTGGTAGTCACCGCTTTTGAAGGCGATCCCGCCACCCAGCCCGCGGGGATACCCGGGGATCGCATCCCGTATGCGCCGCCGTTCGGCGTCGCGTTGGCCGCTTGGGACAGCGAGGAAGAGCAGCGCGCGTGGATTCGGCGCGGCGCGGGCAGCAACGCCGACCGCGCGCGGCGCCTGGAACACGTCCTGGCGCACACCCGCGAGCGTGGGTTCGACGTCGACTGGACGACGCCGGCGCTGGCCCAGGCCGTCCAGGTGGTGGGCACGCTGGACAGCAACGAGATGCCGACGCCGGTGCGCCACATTCTGGACCAGCTCCTCGTCGAGTTCACGACCATCGGCTTCCTCTCCGACGACAATCCCGGACGCCGCAAACAGCCGGTCGTGACCATCGCCGCACCGGTTTTCGACCATCGCGGCCACGTCGCCCTGATGCTGGCCGTGCACCCGTTGTCTCCGCTGTCCGCGCGGCAGATCCAGGTCATCGGGAACAAGCTCACCGCGGAAACGACGGCGATCAGCGAAGCCCAGCAACATCCGCCGGTAGTCGACCTCGAGGAGCGCAGCAACGGGCGTCGCCGCCGGGCCTAAGCTCTCAGGCGGAGGGGGCGAAAAGCGATGGCGCATAGGTACGTTGTGGACGATCTGGCCGCGTTCGTCGTCGGCGCACAGCCGGCGGACCTCAGCGCACACCCACGGGCTTTGCTCAAACGCAACGTGCTCGACAGCATCGCCTGTGCCGTGGGATCGCTCGACGGCGAACTCATCCCGACGATCCGCGAGCACACCGGCCAGTTCGGCGGGGCCGCCTCGGCGACGCTGGTCGGCGGCGGTCGGGCGTCGGTCGATCAGGCCGCGTTCTTCAACGCCGTGCTGGTGCGCTATCCCGACCTGCTCGACACGTACCTCACCGTGGGCGGCCTCTGCCACCCGGCCGACAACTTCGGCGCGGTCCTGGCCGTGGCCGAGCACGTCGATGCCAGCGGAGCCGATTTCCTGCTCGCGCTCGCGGTCGCCTACGAGGTCCAATGCCGTTTCAGCGCACAGGTTCCCGTGATGGCGCGAGGCCTCAATCACGCGCTGCAGCTGGCGATGTCGGTGGCGGCCGGGTCGGCGAAGTTGCTGGGCTTGGACGCGGAGCAGACCGCGCACGCCATCGCCGCCGCTGCCGCCGACAACGTCTCGCTTGCCGCGGTTCACGCCGAACCGGTTTCCAACTGGAAAGGCATTTCCCCGGCCATCACCGGTATGCGCGCGGTGTACACGACGATATTGGCCGGCCGCGGGATCACCGGGCCCAAGTCATTGTTCGAAGGCCCGCATGGACTGTTCCAACTCCTCGATCAGCCAATCGATTTCAACACCGCCGACCGCGGGCTCACGGCGGTCGAACACACCTACCTCAAGCAGTACTGCGCGTTGATCCACGGACAGGCCATTATCGACGCACTCCTGGCGATTCGGGCGGACAACAAGCTGCGCGGCGACGATGTCGCGAGGGTGCGCGTCGAGGTGTTTGCGACCGCGTACGACATCGCCGGCGGGGGAGCCTACGGCGACAAGGATCATCCGCAGACCAAGGAGCAGGCCGACTACAACCTCAAATACCTGTCCGCCGTTGCACTGCTCGACGGCGGTGTGGGTCCCGAACAGCTGGAAAGCGAACGTGTTCTGCGCAGCGACGTCCAGGAGCTGTTGGCCCGGGTCGACGTCGTCGCCGCGGCCGACCTGACCGCGGACTATCCACAACGTACCGCGACGCGGGTGCATGTCCGCACCCGCGACGGACGGGAATTCACGCGCGAGGAAAGCGATTACGAAGGATCACCCACCCGGCCGATGACGTGGGACCGCGTCGTCGACAAATTCAACTGGCTCGCCGAACCCTGCTGCGACGATGCGCTGCGGACCGACATCGTCGCCGCCGTCGACCACGTCGACGAGATCCCGATCAGCGACCTCGCCGGACTTTTGGGCGCGGTGAGCCCGGTAGTGCGGCGTCCCCGCAGCCGGCCGCGGTTCTGACAGCTGCGCGCGCCCTCTTGCGTCGTTTGCTGCCCGCGTTGAATGATCGGCCATGCGCAAAGATCGCGGCATCAACCGGTGGGAGTTGATTACCTGCGCGCTCGCAGGCCATGTCACCTACGCGCCCGACGAACAGGGGCTTGCCGACCGGCTCAGCGGCACGACCGGACTCGGTGCGGTATGGCGGTGCCTGCGCTGCGGGGAATTCGTCGTCGGCGAACCACACGGCCGGGGCCACGCAGAGGACGCTCCGATGATTATGCGCGGCAAGGCTTTACGACAAGCCATCATCATCCGTGCGCTTGCGGTCGAGCGGGTGTTCCGGGCGGTGGTGATCGCGCTCGCGGCGTACGCGGTGTGGACGTTCCGCGGCGCACGGGGATCCATCCAGGCCACCCTCGACCGCGACCTGCCGATCTTCCGGGCCGCCGGATTCAAGGTCGACCAGATGACGATCGTGCACGAGCTCGAAAAGGCGCTGGCCGCCAAACCTTCGACCTTGGCGCTGCTGACGCTGATGCTGACCTGCTACGCACTGATCGAGGTGCTCGAGGCTGTCGGCCTGTGGTTGCTCAAGCGGTGGGGCGAATACTTCGCGGTGATCGCCACCGCGGTGTTTCTGCCGCTGGAGATCCACGACCTGGCCAAGGGCATCACGATGACGCGGCTGGTCACCTTCAGCATCAACATCTTGGCGGTGGTCTACCTGGTGGTCTCCAAGCGCCTGTTCGGCGCGCGTGGCGGCCGCAAAGCCTACGACGAGGAACGGCGCGGTGAGCAGCTCCTCGACGTGGAGCGGGCCGCTATGACGGCGTGATGCCCGCGGATGTGGCAGACTGGATTCTGCCCAGCGTTGGGCTAAGGGGTTTTCCCTTGAGGCAGCAGCATTTTCGCCGGCGTGAAGCTAAACGTGCCGTTTGGACACCACGATGGCGTGGAACGTGGCGAGCGGTACCGAACACCCCGGAATGTGCGCCATGCCACAAGCCGCATTTTCATTGCGTTTACCCGCTTGCTGCACACTTGTAAAACAGCTGCGGTGAAATACACGAGTCGGCTAACTAGACCGGCGAAGGAGGGGTCGAGACTGTGCAAACACTGCAGACCTTGATCAACCAGAGCGCTACCAACCTCGATGTAGTGGCCCCAATCAAAGCCCGCGCCTGTGACGCGCTGAACCTGGTCCGGAGAAGCAGGTCACGCGGGCAGTCAGATGACTCGCGCGTCATGCGCAGGGGCGCGGAGCGCTGCTGACCCTCTGATCGGGTCGATAGAACCGCCGGCGATGCCTGAGCCCACGGCCGGCGACTGAAGTTCGAGTTGGCCCCCCAACCGAGCGCGGTGACGCTCGGCGTCATCTTTGCGATCCCACAGCGATTCGATTGCCGCACAATCGTTTTCACCGGCGTCGCGGGCGGGGGTGGATCCGCGGCTGCACACCGTGACATCGTCATCGCCGACCAGGTGGCACCGCTGCACCTGCTCCGGGTGCTGGTCAGCCCCGGGTGTCCTGCGCGGCCCGGTCACGTTCGCGCCGGCGCGCCCGCGAGGCCCGCAGATTGGCGACGTTGCCACAGGTCTTCACGTTGCACCACACGCCGCTGTTGTTCTTCGAGCGGTCGTAGAACGTCGATTCGCATGGGTGGTTGTGGCATTGCTTCAGTCGCCGCCAGGTGCCCGCTTGCTGGCTGAGCAGGATCTCACCCCAGAGCGCCGATGCCACCCAGCGCCAGCCGCTGCCGGCTGGTTCCAGCCGGACCGCGCCGCTGTCGGACACCGCCAACGACGCGGGAGCGAGCGCGCCCCCGGCGGGGGCATCCCCGCGTACCAGCTGTGCGATGGTGCCGCGCAGCGCGCGAAGCTTCGGTAGATCCGCATCGGTCAGGCCGGGCGGCGCGGCGCTGACGCCGCGTAGCTCGGACCACATCGGTACCGCGTCGGTCAGCCACTGCTGCGCGAGCGCGGTGTCGGCCAAGAGGTCGGGCTGGTGGACCGTGTTGAGGAAGTCGTGCACCAACCCGAGGCCCTCGGGCGCGGTCGTGAGTTCGAAGCGGTGTGACGCAGGCCATGCAGACATAATCAAATTCTACTTGACTATGTCAAAACCGGCAATTAATTTGACAGAGGCAAAGCTGCTTCACCTAAGTCAAGGAGTGTGGATCATGGTTAACATCAAGGGAGCGACGGTCGTGGTCACCGGCGGACAGCGCGGACTCGGCAAGGCCATCGTGGACGAGTTTCTGAGTAGGGGCGCGGCCAAGGTCTACGCCACGGCGCGTACCCCCAAGCCCAGCACCGACCCGCGCGTCATAAGCGTCGCACTCGACGTGACCAAGGCGGATTCGGTTGCGGCCCTGGCGATTACGGCGTCGGACGCCGACATTGTGGTCAACAACGCCGGTATCATCGGCGCCGCCCAGCTGCTGACCAGCGACATCGACGAGGTGCGGGAGGTGTTCGAGACCAACTACTTCGGTGCACTGCGGGTGGCCCAGGCGTTTGCGCCGATCCTGGCCGAAAACGGCGGCGGAGCCCTGGTCGACATCAGTTCCGTGCTGGCCTGGGTGGGCGGTTTCGGCGGCTACGGCGACTCCAAGGCCGCGATCTGGTCGATGACCAACTCGCTGCGCGTCGAACTCGAGAAGCAGGGCACGCTGGTCACGTCGGTGCACCTGAGCTACACCGACACCGACATGACCGCCGAGTTCTCCGTGCCGAAGAACGACCCGCGTGACGTCGCACGGCAGATCGTCGACGGCATCCGGGACGGCGAGGGCGAGGTGCTCGCCGACCAGCACTCCCGCCAGGCCAAGGCCGCACTGGCCGGACCGGCCGAGTTGCTCCGCGCAAGCTGAGACTCACCCGCCATGGGGGTTGGCACTAGGCCGGCCCCCATCGGCGTGCCCGACGTGTTTGGATTGGCCTATGGCCGATACGGATCCCGAAGGCATTGTCAGCGCCACGCGCTTCATCTCGGCCAGCGCCGAGCGAATCTTCGAACTGATCGCCGAGCCGTCGAGTCAGCCGAGCTGGGACGGGAACAACAACCTGGCCTCCTCGGCTCCCGGGCAGCGCGTCCACGCGGTCGGTGACGTGTTCAAGACGACGTTGACCAACGGCGCGGTGCGGGAGAATCACGTCGTGGAGTTCATCGAAGGCACCAAGATCGCTTGGCGTCCAGCAGAACCCGGCAAGAAACCGCCCGGTCACCTGTGGCGCTGGGAGCTCAGCGAGATCAATCCCACCCTGACCAATGTCACCCACACGTACGACTTCACCGCGTTGACCGACACGACGCGGCTGGAGAAGGCGCGTTCGACCACGCCCGAGATGTTGCGCGAGTCGATGGACAAGCTCGCCATGCTCGCCCAGCAGCTCGGGTAGCAGCCCGCCGAAGCGCCCGAGTCATTGCTGCCGCTGCCGGTGCGCGGTCATCCGGCGTTCAGGCGCGACTGAGCTTCAGCCCTTTTTGGCGCGCACCCACTGGAACGTGCCGATGTCCTTGACTCGCACGCTGGCGAATCCGTTGTCTTCCAGGATGTCGCCGATTTCGTCTTCGCCGAATATGTGCGCCCCGATGTTGGGCAGCAGTCGCCAGGCCCGCGCGGCCCGCCCAGCGGTCGGGACCATGATGACCAGTCGTCCGCCGGGCCGCAGCACCCGCGCCATCTCGGCCAACGCCGCGGCCGGATCCGGCACCAATTGCAGCACCGCCATCGAGACCACCGCATCGATGGTGTCGTCGCGCAGCGGAAGTCGTTGTGCGTCAGCCCTTATGAAGCCGACGTGCGGGCCTGCCTCATTGCGCACGGCGCGGGCCAGCATCGCCTCGGAAATGTCCACGCCCAGGGCGAGTCCGTCCTTGCCCGCGGCGCGGGCCAGCGAGGCGGTGACGGTGCCCGGACCGGATCCGACGTCCAGCACAGTTCCGCCCGGCGGGATGTCCAGCCAGTCGGCGGGGTTTTGCAACGCGGTGAGCAGCCGTCGTGAGAACGCCTGGGCATGGTCGTAGAGCAGCGAGCCGATGGGCGATGCCCACGCGGCCTGGATCGGGCCGGTGTTCTTGGCAACGTGCTCCGATTCGGCGCCGAGCAGATCCAGATAACCGTTGCCGGCGTCCGGATTCGCCGGCGGATCGGCAAGCAGGTCCAGCGCTTTGCGCAATGCGGGAGGAAGGGAGACGTGTACGTCCGTCATGCGTACTCCTTCGATCAAATACCAAGCTGTACGCCGAAATACGGGAGCCGCGACGTTGACAGTCCCCAACGCAGCCTACGCGCGGCCACCGGGCGCCTCGACCCGCCGAGAATGTGGCCTTCGTTAACGCTTGACGACGGCGTGCTCGCTCACCAGGGCATAGAGCCGCCACTCGCCCGGCACGCCCTTGAGGGCGCTCTCGCCGCGATCGGTGAACCGGTGCCGCGACCCGGTGACGATGTCGCGCAGCGTCGACGACACCAATACCTCGCTGGGGCCGGCCAGGGCGGCGACCCGGGCGCCGATGTGCACGGCCATGCCGGCGATGTCGTCCTTGACGGCGCCGCCGCGCACCTCGACCTCACCCGCGTGGATTCCGACCCGCACCTCGATCCCGAGCACCCGGACCGCGTCGACGATGGCGTCCGCACACGCGATCGCGGCGCTCGGGCTGCTGAACGTGGCGACGAATCCGTCGCCGGCCGTGTTGACTTCGCGGCCGGAGAAGCGCTGCAGTTCTTGGCGCACGATGGCGTCGTGGTTGTCCAGCAGATCGCGCCAGCGATCATCACCGAGCAGGGCGGCCCGTTCGGTCGAGCCGACGATGTCGGTGAACACGATCGTGGTCAGCAGGCGCTCGGCGTCCGAGCCGCCGCGCAGGCCGGTGATGAACTCCTCGATCTCGTCGAGCATCGGCGCGGTGTCGCCCACCCAGTACAGGGAGTCTTCGCCGGGCAGCTCGACCAGGCGCGAGCCGGCGACGTGCTCGGCAAGGTAATGGCCATGCCCGATCGGGGCGAATTCCGGATTGTCGCGGTGCAGGATCAGCGTCGGTGCGGTGACGCGCGGCAACACGTCGCGCACGTCGGAGCGCCGGATGGTGTCGATGAAGAGCCGGGCCATGCTCGGGGAGGCCGCCCGGTTGCCCGCGTGGTCCCACCACGCGCGGAACGCATCGTCGGCGGCCACGGACGGCGCGATGATGCCGAGCATGTCGAAGCCCTGCTCGACGGCGTCCGGTTCGATCCCGATCGTCGTGTACGGTTCCGCGGCGCTCTCGTCGCTGCCGATCGGGTAGTCGGGACCACGCAGCGTCCTGGCCCCACCGTTGAAGATCACCAGGTTGCTGACTCGCTCGGGGAAATCCGCGGCGAGCACCAGCCCGGCCATTGAGGTGAAACCGGGGGCGAAGATCGTCGCCCGTTCACACCCGATCGCGTCCATCACGGCGATCGCGTCCTGTGCCCAGGATTTCGGCCCGATCATGTCCAGCGAAGGGAGCCGCGACGACAGGCCGATCCCGCGCTGGTCGAACCGGATCACCCGGCAAAACGACGCCAGCCGACGGTGAAAGCGGTACATCGACGGCTCGCTGTCGACACAGTCAATCGGAATGAGTGGGCCCGGCAGCACCAGCAAGTCGATCGGACCATCGCCAAAGACCTGATAGGCGATGTCGATCTCGCCGCAACTGGCGTACCGGGTCCGCGGAACCGGCGCCACGTCACCAGGCTAATGCAGGGCTAGGACAAGGTCAGGCCAAGTCGCCGATGATCGGGACCAGGTAGCGCGCGGCGTACTTGCGCACCGCGGCGTGATCGGAGATGTCGAGCCGGTCGGTGGGGAACACGATGATGCCCAGCGCCACCCGCAGCAGCACGTCGGCGATGTTGGCCAGGTCGGCATCGGGGATGTCGGCGCCGCATCGACGCAGCGTGTGTGCGATCCCGGCGGCGAATTGGCCGATCGGGAAGGCGTGCGACCGGGAGAACAGCCCGAACAGCTCGGGCTCGCTTTCCACGATGCGCGAGTACAGCGGGGAGTCCTGGACCAGGCGCACCCCCAGCGTGAAGGCCTCGATCACCGCTTCGGCCGGAGTGCAGCCGGCGGTGGCCCGGTCCAAGGTGGCGAAGAACAGCTCGCCCTCGCGGCGCACCACCCGTTCGACGAGATCGTCCTTGGTGGGAAACCGCCGGTAGACGGTGCTGCGACTGACCCCGGCCCGGGCGGCGACGTCCTCGATGTTCGCGCGGCGCACGCCGTAGGTCTCGAAGACCGCTCGCGCGGTGTCCAGGATGGTGTCGTCGATGTCGGCGGTGTCGACGAGACTGCCGTCACGGCTGCGGTTTCGCACGGATCACGACCTCCCTCGGCACTGTCGACGCCGGAATGCTACGGTGACACAAAGATACATCTTTGTGTCACTGACTCACGGGGAGGTTGGGCATGACTACCCTCAATGACCGGTCGGCCGGCGCCCGTTTCGACAGTGGCGTGCGGGAGGCGGTCCCCATCGTGGTTGAGGGGCAGGTCGACGACGAGACCGCGGCGCGGCTCGGGCCCGATTCGTTGATCTGGAAGTTCTACGGCGATCACCGCACCCAATTCTTCGGGTTCCAGCGCGTTGCCGGTGTGGAGAACTGCATCGAGCAGCTTGCCCAGGGCGTGCTTGACCACTCGGTGATCTTCAGCGACACGTTGGGCCGGGCCAAGCGAACCGCGCCGCCGTTGATGAAGACCGTCTACTCCGACGCCCCGCACGAGTGGGGTCGCAAGGTCCGCGACTTTCACAAACCGATCAAGGGCACCATCAGCGACGGCTCGCGGTATCACGCCCTGAATCCCGAGTTGTTCTATTGGGCGCACGCGACTTTCGTCGATCAGGTCATCTACAACACCGACACGTTCATCCGCCGGCTGTCGGACGCGGAGAAGGAACAGATCTTCGACGAAGGCAAGGTCTGGTACAGCCTCTACGGCGTCAGCGGTCGCGGCCAGCCGGAGACCTACGCCGACTTCGTCGCCTATTGGGACGACATGCTCGAGCGGTTCGTGCCGCACAAGACGGTGCTGTACGGCACCGGCTACATCCGTAAGGGCATTCCCGGACCGCGCTGGATGCCCAAGGAAATCTGGAAGGTGCTGTCCGCGCCGTTGAACGCCTACACCCGTCTCGTGCTGGTCGGAACCATGCCGCCGCAGATGCGTGAAGTGTGCCAGTTGCAGTGGGATGCCAAGAAGGAGAAGCGATTTCAGCGGTTTGCCGCCGTCGTGCGGGCACTGAACCCGGTGTTCAACCGGCTTCCGCTCTGGTTTCTCTACACGCCATGGGCGGTGACGGCCTGGCGCCGGGCGGGCGTTGACCCGCGCCGGCTGCACAACCGCGCGGCTAGCTGATCCGCAGCAGCCGTTCGGCGTTGCCGTGTGCGATCTTCTCCCGGTCGGCGGGCGACAGCATCGTCTGCTCGAAGCCCCGGACTGCCTCGTAGGAGGACTCGTACGGGTAATCGACGGAGAACATCAGCGCGTCGGCGCCGACCTCCAGCACGGCTCCTTTCATCACCGCGGGTGAGAACACACCGCTGTTGGTGAAGACGATGTTGGTGCCGAGGTAGGTCGACGGCGCGCGCCGCAACGTGCAGGTCTGCGCCAGCGACGTCGACGCGAAGCGGGAGTCGATGCGGCTGCGCTGGAACGGCAGGAACTCGCCCATGTGTCCCAAGATCATCGTCGCTCCGGGGTGCCGGTCGAACACGCCGCTGAACAGGATCCGTAGCGCATGTCCGCCGACTTCGGCGGCCCAACTCCAGGTCGCGCCGTACAGCTCCGGGCGCCCCTCGATGACCTGCCAGTGATCGGCCGGGGGTGCGCCGGGGTGCAAATACAGTGGCACGCCAAGGGATTCCACCGCCGCCCACACCTCGTCGTATTCGGGCCCGTCCAGGTAGCGGCCGCCGGGTCCGGTGATGCAGTCGTTGACCAGGGCGCCGCAGAAGCCGTCCTGGGTGACGGCGCGTTCCAGTTCGGCCACCGCGGCGGCGGGATCCTGCAAGGGCAACGCCGCGAATCCGCGGAAGCGATCCGGATTTTCGCTGATCGCCTTGGCCAGGTAGTCATTGGCGAAGCGGGCGTTGTCGCGGGCCCGTTCGGCGTCGATGTCGACCTGCAGCCCGGGCGACGTCAGGGAGAGCACCTGGATGTCGATGCCGGCGTCGTCCATCTCCGCCAACCGGTGCTCGCCGACGTCGGGGAGCCGGAGTTCGCAACGCTGGGCGTATTCGGCCGTCATGCGCTTCTGCAGCTGCTGGTGCTCCGCAGTGGGCTGGCGCTCGGCGAGTTCGGGGATGAAGAACGCTTCCTCTAAAGCGATGTAGCGCATCGGGTTTCCTCACTGTCGGATTACTGTGTCTCCCTTCGACTCTGCGCCCCGGCCTGCTATTTGTGAAATGAATATCTCGCATAGAGAGTATGTCTGCGACGCATATTCGCAGAGTTGAGCCGATGGGTGGTGACTCGGGCGGAAACTCGTGGTTACCTCAAGGCATATCTGAGCATCCCGCTACGTCAGCCCGAGCGTGAGGAGCGCAGCAATGCAAATGACGGGTAATACCGTTCTGGTCACCGGCGGTGGCAGCGGGATCGGCCGCGGTCTCGCGGAGTCGCTGCATCGGCTCGGCAACCAGGTCGTGATCGCGGGCCGTCGTCGTGAGCTGCTGCGGGCCGTCGTCGAGGCCAACCCAGGCATCGGCTACCTGCCGCTGGACCAATCCGACGCGGCCGACGTCAGGCGGTTCGCGGTCGAGCTGACCGACCGCTACCCGAACTTCAACGTCTTGATCAACAACGCCGGAACTCAACGCGTCGAGGACCTCACCGCCAGCAACGCCGGCGCGGCGGAACAGAGCATCGCGATCAACCTGATGGGCCCGATCCGCCTCATCTCGACATTGCTCCCGGCGCTGCTGCGAAAGCCGCGCGCGGCGATCCTCAACGTGACGTCGGGCCTGGCATTCATGCCCAGTGCGCTCACGCCGACCTACTGCGCCTCCAAAGCCGCACTGCACTCCTACACGCAGTCGCTGCGGTTCCAGCTTCGCGACACCGCGGTCCAGGTCATCGAGATCATTCCGCCGCATGTGCAGACCGCGCTGCAGGGGGAGCGCGGATTCGACCCGCGGGCGATGCCGTTGGATGACTACATCGCCGAGACGATGGCACTGCTGCAGTCGCAGCCGCAGGCCGAGGAGATCGTGGTGGAGCGGGTCAAGAACTTTCGCTACGCCGAACGCGATGGCACCTATCAGGAGATCTATCCGGCCTTCAACGAGGCGATCACGGCGTGGCTGCGCGGCGCGGGCAGCAGCCAGGGAGCCCACTGAAAACCTTGCGGTCACGCAGAATTCGCCGCGGGATGGGCTAACGTTCAGCCTTTGTATGTCCTGGCGCGGCTGAGCCCGCGTGGCGGGGTGGACCGGCATGCGACAGGATCGAGGGCATGGCCGATATCGACTTTTCGTTGTTGGACGTCCCGAGATCGGCACCGGTCGAAGACGCCGAGGCCTATTTGCGTGCGGCCATCGCCTGGCACTTCGGCGAGGACACCGGCTCCGCGTTTTGGCTCCGGACCGCCAAGACGCTGGACTTCGACCCGTTGACCGATATCAAGACCTTCGCCGATCTGCGCTTGTTTCCGAACCTGCTCAGTGAGCTGCGCAAGGTGCCGGTCGAGGATCTGATCCCGCGCGGCTACGGTTCACCGCCGCCGGTGCCGCAGGTCTTCGAATCCGGTGGTACCACCGGGGCTCCGAAACGTACTGCGCAACTTCCGGATTGGGTCGCGCAAGTCATCGAATGGCAAACCGAGGACTTCGCCACCGGCGGCTTTCAGCGCGGCCGGGGCTTCCTGTGCCTGATGCCGAGTGGCCCGCACGGCGTGGGTTTCTTCTCGCGGCTGGTCGCCGACCGGCTGGGTTCGGCGTTTCATGCGATCGACATCGATCCCCGCTGGGTGAAGAAGATCGCCGCGCGCAATGCCGCCGGTGAGGTGGCGGCCTATGTCGACCACGTCCTCGAGCAGGCGGCACACGTCCTGCAGACACAGAACGTCGCGAATCTACACGCCACTCCGCCGTTGCTCGAGGCGATTGCCCGCGACGACGGCCTGGTGGACTTGGTAAACGCCAAGATTCGCTACCTGCTGCTCAGCGGCGCGCACGTGGATGCCGATACGCTGGACCTGCTGCGCGACATCTTCCCGGATACGACGATCACGATGGCATTCGGCAGCACGATGATTCTGTCGCAGGCTGTCACCCGAGTCGATGGTGACGCGTTCGTTTTCGACCCGCGCACACCCTACGTCGTGTTCTGGGTAGTCGATCCCGACACCGGTGAGCAGGTGCCCTACGGACAGCTCGGCCAGGTGGTGATGAACCACATCAGCAAGGGCATGTTCCTGCCGAACAACCTGGAGCGCGACATGGCGATCCGGATGCCCGGGCCCGCAGGGCAACTCAGCGACTCGGTCAGCGCGGTACGGCCGGTCGCCACTTTCGAGGGCGAGGCCGTCATCGAGGGTGTCTACTGACGTGGGTGGCGAAACATCCGGTGTGGCTGCTGATTTAGTGCTGCTCGACGCGCTCGGGCCCGGGGGCGAGTACCGGACCCGCAACCGCGAGATCGTCACCACCACGGCCGGGGTGCCGGTCGCCGAGTTGAGTCTGGTGCCGCCGCTGTATGTATCGCGCACCATCGCCGCGCAGCGCAAGGTCGCGCCACTGCCGGCCGCGGAGCGGGAAAAGACGTTGGCCGCCGCCGCCGAAATCTTTGCGAGCGCGGAAATCGGCGGCCTGGGGTTCGACACGTATGTCGAACTGGCCAGCCGGATTTCGGGAGTGCCGATTGCCGTCACCCGCGCCGGGGCCCGCGCCGTGGCGGACGCGGTAGCGCACGCATTCGACGCGGTGCGACCGGCCCAGCCGACCGGCGCGGCCCGCGACTGGCGCGAGGAACGCACCCGCGCCGGCGGTGCGGTCTGGACGCGGCGCGGCGAGGTGTTCGCCGTGCACGCCGCCGGAAACGGCCCGGGTGTGCACGGGTTGTGGCCCCAAGCGCTCGCCCTGGGCTACCGGGTCGCGGTGCGCCCGTCCCGGCGTGAACCGCTCACCGGGCACCGCCTGGTTAGTGCCTTGCGCCAAGCCGGCTTTCGGTACGAGGACGCCGTCTTTCTGCCCACCGATCACGCCTGCGCCGACGAGATCATTCGCTGCGCCGATCTCGCCATGGTGTACGGCGGCCAGGACGTCGTCGACAAATACGCCGTCGATCCGACGGTGATGGTGAACGGACCGGGCCGGGCCAAGATCCTGATCACCGCCGATCGTGATTGGCGCGACCACCTCGACCTGATCGTCGACTCGATCGCGAATCTGGGTGGTATGGCGTGTGTCAACGCCACCGCCGTGCTCTACGAGGGCGACCCGGCCCCGCTGGCCGCGGCGGTTGCCGAGAAGTTGGCGGCGATCGAACCGCTGCCCACCGAGGACGAGCGGGCGATCCTGCCCACCCAGCCCGTGGAAAAGGCTCAGGCGCTCGCCGACTATCTGGCGGCCAAGGCCGCCGGCACCACCGCGCTGCTCGGCGCCGATCAGGTCGTCGCCGCGGTGGGCGACGGCTATGCGGCCCTGCGGCCGGCCGTGTACCTGCTGACCGAACCCGACGTCGACAAGATCAACACCGAACTGGCGTTCCCGTGTGTGTGGGTGTCGCCGTGGTCGCGCGCCGACGGCCTGGTGCCGCTGCGAAAATCCTTGGTGGTCAACGTGATTACCGGCGACGACGACCTGATCGACGGTCTGCTCGGTGACCCGACGATCAGCAACGTCTACCGCGGAAACCATCCGACATATTACGGGGCACCCGAGATCCCGCACGACGGATTCCTGGCCGACGCGCTGATGCGTAACAAGGGTTTCATTCGGGATTAGCCGGCGTTGATGTAGGGCAACAGCGCCATCTCGCGGGCATTCCGGATCGCGGTAACGACTTGCCGTTGCTGCTGCACCGTCAGGCCGGTGACACGGCGGGACCGGATCCGGCCGCGCTCGGAGAGGAACATCCGCAACGTCGTAATGTCTTTGTAGTCGACGTATTTGAGCCCGAGGCTGGCCAGCAAGTTCTTTTTCTCCTCGGCCGACCAAGTTCGGGCCGGGCGGGTCTTGGACTTCGAACTGCCGGCCATCTACCAACTCGCCTTTCGTATGCCGGGCAGCTGCCCTTCGTGTGCCAGCTCGCGCATCCGCACCCGGGACAGCCCGAACTTGCGCAGGTGCCCGCGCGGGCGACCGTCGACCGCATCGCGGTTGCGCACCCGCACCGCGCTGGCGTCGCGCGGCTGCCGGGCCAGCGCCTGCTGCGCCGCCATCCGCTGGTCGGGCGTGCTCGCCGGCGACCGGATGATCTGCTTGAGCAGGTCCCGACGCTCGGCGTAGCGGGCGACGATCGCGCGACGCTGCTCGTTCTTGACGATCTTGGATTTCTTGGCCATTCAGCGTTCCTCCCGGAACTCGACGTGGCGACGCACCACCGGGTCGTACTTGCGCAGCGTGAGCCGGTCGGGGTCGTTGCGCCGGTTCTTGCGGGTGATGTAGGTGTAGCCGGTGCCCGCCGTCGAGCGCAGCTTGACGATGGGCCGAATCTCGTTGCGCGCCATCAGATGCGCCGGCCTTCCCGGCGCAGCCGCGCGACGACGGCCTCGATGCCGTCGCGGTCGATCACCCTGATGCCCTTGGCGCTCACGCGCAGCGTGATGCGCCTGCCCTCCGACGGCAGGCAATACGTCTTGGTCTGAATGTTGGGCGACCACCGACGCGAAGTTCGCCGATGCGAGTGCGACACCGAGTTGCCGAAACCCACTGTGCGGCCGGTGACCTGACAGTGCATGGACATGACGCCTCCTCTCTTCGGCCGGCCCGCGCGCGGTTATTGAAAATCATTTTCGACAAGGCCTCGCCCGCACTGTACCGTGGCGGCTGCATTATTGAAAATCATTTGCAATAAGGAGTGGGCATGCGGACCCCGGTGGTGCTGGTAGCGGGTCAGGGTGACACCGACGCGGTGACGGGGGCGTTCCTGCGCCGGCCCGGAACCGTGGTCGTCGAGCATCGATTCGACGGACACGTGGTACGGCGGACGACGGCCATGCTGTGCAAGGGCGAACTCACCACCGCCGGGGACGCACTGGAGCTGGCACACGGGTGTGTGTCCTGCACCGTGCGCAACGACCTGCTGACACTGCTGCGCAAACTGGCCCGCCACGACGGGGTCGAGCGGATCGTCGTACATCTGTCGCAATGGCTGGAACCCGAGCCCATCTGCGTCGCGATCAACCACGTCCGGGTGCGGATCGGTCCCGGCTACCCCGACGGCCCGGCCGCCCTGGATGTGGCGATCGCCGGGGTGGTGACGTGCATCGACTCCCACAGCTGGCTCACCCGCGCGCTCGGGGACGCCCTGCTGCCGGACGGACGCACGACGGCACAGGTCGTCGTCGGCCAGGCCGAGTTCGCCGACCTGCTGGTGCTGACCCGTCCCGAGCCGGTGACGCTGGCCGTGTTGCGCCGGCTTGCGCCGCGGGCGCGGATCACCGTGGGGCTCGAACGCGTCGACATGGCGCTGGCCAATCTGGAGGACGACTCGCGACGTGGCCGCAGCGATCATCCGCACGGCTGGCTGCTCGCCGGGCGCCCGCCGCTGGGCGCCGACGGGCCCGTGCGAATCGTCGAGTTCAACGCCCGCCGCCCGTTTCACCCCGAGCGCTTGCACGCCGCGGTGGACCTGCTGCTGACCGGCGTGGTGCGCGCCCGCGGGCGGCTGTGGCTGGCCAGCCGACCGGACCAGGTCATGTGGCTGGAGTCCGCCGGCGGCGGCCTACGGGTCGCCGGTGCCGGGAAGTGGCTGGCGGCCATGACCACGCACGAGGCGGCCAACGTCGACGCCCAACGGCGCCTGTTCGCCGAGCTGCAGTGGGAATACCGGTTCGGCGACCGGCACACCGCGATGACGGTGCTGGTCTGCGGCGGGCAACCCCCCGACATTCTCGACGCCCTGCACGGGGCGCTGCTGACCGACGCGGAAATGGCGCAACCGCGGGAGTGGGGCGGCTATCCCGACCCGTTCGGCGATTGGCACGAGGACCCCTGCGACGAAACCTCCGGCGCGACCGACGAAGTCGCGTCCGACTCCGAGCGTCGCGAATCGTGAACTGACACCGCATCGGCCTGCAGCCGGTACCGGGGGTTCGGCCGGTGCCCGCGGTCTGGTAGCTGTAGGTTACGAGTCGCAAAGCGTTGGGAAAGCAGCGCTGCACCAGGACTCGGCACGCCTCTCGGTGAATGCGGTGTGAAGGTGAACTTGATAGGCCAGGCCTTTAAGACGGCGACGGACCGGTTGGCCAACCCCGCGCGGGTCGCGGATCCAGACAAGCTGCGCGCCGCGGTTTCGGGCAAGACGGTACTGGTCACCGGCGCGTCATACGGAATCGGGGAGGCGACTGCCCGCCGACTGGCCGCCGCCGGCGCGACCGTGCTGGTCGTCGCGCGATCGGCCGAACGGCTCGACGATCTCGCCGCGGCGATCAACGCCGGCGGCGGGCACGCCGTCGCCTACCCGACGGACCTGAGTGATGAGGCCGCCGTCCACGTGCTGACCAAGCAGATCACCGAGAACCACGGCCCCCTCGACATCGTGGTCAGCAATGCCGGAAAATCGCTGCGCCGTTCGCTGCATCAGCAATACGACCGCCCGCACGATTTCCAGCGCACCATCGACATCAACTACCTGGGGCCGATCTGGCTGCTGCTGGGACTGCTGCCGGCCATGCGGGAAAACGGCGGTGGCCACATCGTGAACGTGTCGAGCGTCGGCGTGCGGGTGGTGCCCGGCCCGCAATGGGGTGCCTACCAGGCGTCCAAGGGCGCGTTCGATCGTTGGCTGCGCAGCGTGGCGCCGGAACTGCACGCCGACGGCGTTGCTGTCACGTCGGTCTACTTCGCGCTGGTTCGAACGCGGATGATCGCGCCGACGCCGATCCTGGGCCGGCTGCCCGGTCTGTCCCCCGGCCAGGCCGCCGATGTCATCGCCAAGGCGGTCGTCGAGCGCCCGCGTACCGTCGAACCGCCGTGGGTGTTTCCGGCCGAGCTGGCTTCGGTGCTGCTGGCCGGCCCGGCGGACTGGGCGGCCCGGTTATGGCATCGCCACTTCTTCGCCGCTGGCCGAAAGGCGGACGGATGACCGACGGTGTGGTCGCCACGACGGCCCGGGCCCTGGTGTCGTCGCGGCTGCTGAGCGTGCCCACCCCGATCGCGGTGCTGCGGCTGATCCGCGAGGTGTATCGCGGCGGCACCAACCTGTGCACGCTGTTGGCCGTCGCGGCGGCGCGCTGGCCGGAGCGCACGGCGATTATCGACGACGACGGCGCGCTGAGCTACCGCGAACTGCAGTCCAAGACCGAGGCGCTCGCCCACGAGCTGGTCCGCGACGGCGCCGGCCCCGGCGAGGCCGTCGGAATCATGTGCCGCAACGGCCGGGACTTCGCGGCATCGGTGTTCGCCGCGGCCCTGGTCGGTGCGGACGTGGTGCTGGTGAACACGGAGTTCCGCGCCACTGCCCTGGCAACTGCGTTGGGGTCGCATCAGGTACGAAACATGTTCTGCGACAACGAGTTCGCCGAGCGGGTCAGCGATGCCGCGCCCGCGGTGGACGTTATCGACCCGGCGACCGTGCAGAGCCGGCCGGGCACGCCGCGACCGCGCGTTTTCGAGTCCGGCCGACTCATCCTGCTGACCTCGGGCACCACCGGTACGCCAAAGGGCGTACCGCGACTGCCGCGGATGAGTTCGGGAGTGGGCGTCGGCATGACGATTCTGGAGCGCACGGGGCTGCGCGTCGGATCGCGAATCGCGGTGGCGGTACCGATGTTTCACGGCTTGGGCCTGGGCATGCTGATGCTCACGATCAGCCTGGGCGGTACGGTTCTGACGCATCGGCGGTTCGATGCCGAGGCGACGCTGGCCCAGGCATCGCTGCAGCGCGCCGATGCGCTCAGCGTGGTCCCGATCATGCTGGCGCGCATCATGGACTTGCCGAAACGGGTACGTATGCGAAACCCGTTGTCGTTGCGGGTTGTGATATCCAGCGGCGATCGGCTCGATCCCAGCCTCGCCAGCCGTTTCATGGACGCCTACGGCGAAATCCTTTACAACGGATACGGTTCCACCGAAGTCGGAATCGGGGCGTTGGCAACACCTTTCGAGCTACGCCATGCCCCGGACACGGTCGGACGGCCGGTGGCGGGGTGCCCGGTTCGTATCTTCGACAAGACCGGCAGGGCCGTCGGGCCGCGGGTTACCGGCCGCATCTTCGTGGGCGGCGAGCTGATGACCAAGGGCTACATCGGCGGTGGCGCCAAGACGGTCATCGACCAGATGACCAGCACCGGGGACATGGGCTATCTGGACAACTCGGGCCGGCTCTACATCGTTGGCCGGGAGGACGACATGATCGTGTCGGGCGGTGAGAACGTGTATCCGCGGGCGCTGGAAAACGCGCTCGCCGGGCATCCCGACGTCGCCGAGAACGCGGTCGTGGGGGTGCCCGACGAACAGTTCGGCCGCCGACTGGCCGCATTCGTCGTTGCCCGCAATCAGCGGGAGATCGACGTGGCGGCGCTACGAGAGTACTTGAAGGGCAAGGTCTCTCGCTTCGAACAGCCCCGAGACATTCATGTCGTCGACAGCATTCCGCGCAACCCCGCCGGCAAGGTCATCCGCAAGGAGCTGTCGGGCTAAAACCACGGACCGGCGTAGTCACCGGTTGCCCCACGGGCGAGATATGCACCGGAGCGATCCATCGCTGTTGCGCCGCCGCCGCCGCACGGAAAGCTGTAGCTGCCTACGCACAAAGTGTTGGAACCAGTTGAAGTCTTGGGTCCTTCGGTGCGAAGCAGGACCCATCCGCCGTCCAGCTTCGCAAGCGGGCGCACGGACCATCCTGCGGACATGGTCTTCGATGTGCGGTAGTCGATCACCGGGTTGTCGGATTCATTCTTCAGATAGACAAGGTTTCCGCCGATATCCGCATCCGAAATTTTCAGGCCGCTGATCTGCTGATCACTCAATCCGAAGACTTCTTTCTTGGCGGCCGTGTCGAAGATCTTGAGATACCCACCGCGACGGCTGTCACTGCCCGCCAAGATGATCGTGTCACCGTAGGTGAAGGCCTCCGCCAGCGCGGGAATCGTTGGGGAGGGAGCCATTCCCTGACTCATGTCGAGGTAGGGCGCGATGGGACCGGTGATGTCCCGTGCCCGCATGTCGAAATAGAAGACACCAGGCGCAAGATCCGCCGGGTCGACGGATGCTCCGGCCTTGGGGGTGGCTTGCACGTTGTGTTCGAGTAGGAAGCCATGATCTACCGCAATGATATTGCCGAGGTTGCGGAATGTGCCGACTTCGGTCCCGTCGGCGCCGCTGTGGAAGTGCAAATCGAAGGTGGTATAGGTGGGCCCTTTGATGGCGTTCTGCACCGCGTAACCGTCGTAGTTGATTCCCCTGATGCCGGTATCGGTGTTCAGTGCCACCTCGAGATGCGCCTTCGTCTCAAGCGTGTTGGGATCGAAGAAGGCAACCGAGATCAAGTCGGGTCCCGACCAGTGGACGACCACGAACCCGCCCTCGGCTGGATAAATCGACCAGTTTGCGTCGACTTCGTTTCCGGGGGCCGGTGGCGAAAATGGCTTCTTTGCTGTCGGTTGGGGAGTTGACGGATCAAAGGCGATGAGATTGGTCTGTTGAGACTCCGGAGTCAGCCCTTGGGACGGGGTCTTGGTGGTGAGCAGGTAGATGACCCGTTGCTTGCCGTCGTTGGTGGTCGCGACCGCGCAGCCCTGCGCCATCAGCTTCTCGCCGGCGGCGATCGCCGGATGCGGCAAGGCGATATTGTCGCCGGTTTGCGTATCGAAGATCTGGCCCGTTTGGGGGGCGTTGGGTTGGACTGCGGGATCGCAACCCGCGTAGATCGTCGACGAGTTCCGCAGCAATCGATCACCCTGGGTGCCGGGCAGAGTCGCTCGTGTCGATCGCTGCGGTGCAGTCGACGTCGTCCCAGTCGCCGGCGAACCCTGCGGGCGTTTCGCCGGCGAGCCGCACCCGAAGAGCGTTACGGCACAGGCGACTACAACCGCGATGGTGCACCCGTTTCGGCCAGTTGAATGTCGATGCGTTGGACGTGACATAAAGACTCCTAGCTTCTGACACGATCGCGGGCGTCAAGATTTGGGATGCCGTCGGATGATGGCCGATCACCGTTGCCGCACCTACGGGATTGGACCACATGGCGTGCCGGATCATCCGGGGTTTCGTCAGTCCCACTCGAAAATCTCGAGGCTACCGTGCCCGGAGTCTCACTCCTGGTCGGGCTGGATGACACCGATGGTCTTGTTGAGCCAGTTGGGCGCCAGCCACGAGATCGCGGTGGCGCCCGCGGTGGCCCCCATCACGCCCGACCACGCGATCGGTCCCAACGGTGTGCATCCGAAGAATTGGCTGACCACCGGGGTTTGCACGATGCCGACCAGCACACCCGCGCTGCCCAGCGCGGTCGCCACGACGAGCGGGCTGTGCTGGCGGGTCAGCAGCGTCTGGGCCAGCTGCGTGGTCACCAACGCCGTCAATCCCATTGTGGCCGTGCGCCGTTCGCTGCCGGGTGTCCAGCGCCCGATGGTCCAGGCCGCCGTCGCGCCCGCGGCGGTGACCACGCCGCGGGTGACGATCTGGCGCATCAGCGGGGCGTCGAGCGAGGGTGTGGGGCCGGTCAACACCGCGAGACGGTGTGCGGCGCGGGCGTTTTCGGCCTGCTCCTCGGTTTCGTACTCGGCCTCGTCGGGTTCGACGTACTGCGACGTGACGGCAACCGCCAGCGCGGGGAACATGTCGGTGAGCAGGTTCACCAGCAGCAGCTGACGGGTTCCCACCGGCGCGCGGCCCTGACCGAACGCGGTCCCGATGATGGTGAACAGCACCTCGCCGACGTTGCCGCCGACCAGGATCGTGACGGCGTCGCGAACACCGGCCCACATGCTGCGGCCCTCGACCAGCGCGTCGAGCAGCACGCTCAGATCGCGGTCGGTCAGGACGATGTCGGCGGCGCTGCGGGCGGCCGACGAACCGCGCCCGCTTACGCCGATCCCCACGTCGGCCATCCGGATGGCCGCGGCGTCGTTGGCGCCGTCGCCGACCATCGCCGTCACCCGGCCACAGCGCTGCAGCGCCGCCACGATCTGCACCTTCTGCTCCGGGCTGACGCGGGCGAACACCTGGACGTTGGAAACGACCTTGGCGGCGGCGTCCTCGTCGAGACCGGCCAGTTCGGCGCCGGTGATGACCCGCGCATCCGCCGGCAGCCCCAGCTGGCGGGCGATCGCCCGGGCCGTGATCGGATGGTCTCCGGTGATCAGCACCACCTCGCGGCCGGCTGCCTCCAGCGCCTCGATCAACGGGCGCGACGACGCCCGTGCGGTGTCGGCCAGGCCGACGTAGCCCAGCAGCTCGAGGTCGTGTGCGGTGGCGTCGACGGCATCGACGTCGGTGTCCTCGTCATGCGTGGTCCCGTTCGGCCAGGGGCGGCGCGCCACCGCCAACACCCGCAAACCCCGTTCGGCGAGGCTGCGCACCACCGACTCGGCGTGCGCCCGGTCGGCCGCCGGGTCGGCGAACCGGCAGCGGGGCAGCACCACCTCGGGTGCGCCCTTGAGCATCAGCACCGGCTTGTCGGCGTCCGCGCTCAGGGTGCCGATCGCGGCGGCATAGCCACGACTGGACTCGAACGGCACCTCGGCAAGCAGCTGCCAGCCCGAATTGTTCTTGGTGAGAAGGAAACTCGAGGCGGTGAGGATCGCCTCGTCGGTGGCGTGCGCGTGGCCTTGTCCGTCCTGGGGCTGAGGCGACGCCCAGGCCGCGGCCCGCAGCACCGCGGCCGAGCGCGGATCCTCGGCTTCCGGGAACGGATCGCCCGGCCGGGCATCGTGCGGCATCGCGCACAGGACGCGCAGCCGGTTCTCGGTGAGGGTGCCGGTCTTGTCGAAACACACGGTGTCGACCCGGCCCAACGCTTCGATCGTGCGCGGCGAGCGGACCAGCACCCCATGCGACGTCAGGCGCTGCGCGGCGGCCAGCTGGGACAGCGTGGCCACCAACGGCAGACCCTCCGGCACGGCGGCCACGGCGATCGCGACACCGTCGGCGACGGCCTGACGTAGCGACGCGCGCCGCAGCAACGCCAACGCGGTCACCGCGGCACCGCCGGTCAGGGTCAACGGCAGCACCTTGGAAGTGAGCTCGCGCAGCCGGGCCTGCACTCCGGCCGCCGTCTCGACGTCGGCAACCGCCGAGATCGCCCGGTGCGCAGCGGTATTGACCCCGGTGGCCACGACGATCGCGCGAGCGTGACCGGCGACGATCGTGCTGCCCTCGAACAGCATGCTCGCCCGCTCCGGGTCGTTGACGGCGACCGGCTCCACCTGTTTGTCGACCGGCAGCGACTCGCCGGTCAGCAGCGACTCGTCGACCTCGAGGTCCTCGGCCACCAGCAGTCGCGCGTCGGCCGGAACCACCTCCGGTGCGGCCAGGTCGATGACGTCACCGGGTCGCAGCGACTTGGCGGACACCGTGACCGTGCGGGTGGCGCGCTGGGCCGCCTCCAGGCGGCGCCGGGTGGTGGCCACGGCGGGGACCGCGACCCGACGCACCAGCTGATCCTGCTCGGCGAACAGCTCGGCGGCCGCGGCCTCGGCCCGCAATCGTTGTGCCCCACCGGTTATCGCGTTGGCAGTCATGACGCCGCCGACCAGCAGCGCGTCGATGTTGCTGCCGACGATGGCCGACGCGGCGGCCCCCACCGCCAGAATCGGGGTCAACGGATCGGAGAGCTCGACCCGGGTCGCCGCGGCCAGCCGCGCCAGGTTGTGCAGCGGTCCGCGCAGTCCCGCGAAAGGCGGGCTGTAGGACAGGTCGTCGAGGCGGCGACGCCAGGACGGGGTCAGGGTCTCCACGGCCAACGGCCGTGAACCGCCGGCCAGCCGCGAGTACACGATCTCGGGGTCCAGCGCGTGCCAGGCGGTGAGCGGCTGCGGGGTGGGGTCGGGCAGCCGCAGCACCCTGGCGGCCGAGAAGGTTCCGGCCACCAGCGCGGTGGCCGCGGCGGCGTTGACCGGGTTGAGCCAGCGGCGGAAACTCGCCGGGCTGCTGGGCCGCTCCTGGTCGCTGCCGGTGACCAGCAGCAGCCCGGCCAGCGTCGTGCCGCCCTGGGCGAGGTGTATCGCCGATTCGCTGGCCGCGCGGGCCACCGGAATCGCGGACAGGATGCGCACCGCGTCGGCCAGGTCGGTACCGGTGATGATGTCGGCGGTCCACGGGGTGGCGGCACGTGGATCATCAAGTGCCACACCGACATCGGCGATGGCCAAGGCGGCCAGCGTATCGGTCGACGCGAAATCGCGGTGCACCGCGGTGATCAGCAGCACCGGGCCGCGATCCACCCGCAGCTCACGCACCACGGTCAGCAGCGGTGTGCCGGGCGGGTGCGTCGCGGCGACGCTGGCGGTCAGATCCTCGGTGCCGGCGACGTGACGCAGGACCACTCGGGCCCCGGTCCGGTTCGCGGTCTGCAGCAACGGAATCGCGTACGGGTCGACTTCCCAACCGACCTCGACCCTGCCGACGCATTCGCCGTCGACCATGAGGTCCGCACTTTCCAGACCCTGCGCGGGGGTGGCCGACGGGCCTTGCACCGGAACCCATCTCAGATGCGCACCGGTGGCGGGCAGCTCGTCGGGATCGGGCTCGGGCGCCTGTTCCCCGTGCAGCAGCGCGTCGGCGACCTCGTAAACCCGGTCGTCGTCCCATCCGGGTGCCTCGCCGATCGATTTCAGGACGGCACGGTGGTCACCGCGCAGCGCCGCGCCGTCGATGACGACCACTTTCACCCGGTCCAGCCGACGCAGGGCGCCGGGGTCGAGGACCAGTTGCCCGCCGTTGGCCAGGCCGCGGCCCAGCGTCGAGGCGAACGCCTGCCGGCCCATGTGCGCGGCGCGGGGCACCCCGGCCTCGATCGCGGCGGCCGCGTCCTCGGTGCCGCCGCCGGCCACCAGCGCACTGGCCGCGGCGATCAGCGAGCCGTTGGCCGCCGACTCGACATAGGCCTCCACCGGGCCGGCCATCGACCCCTTCTCGGTGTCCATCGCCGCGTCGATGGCTCCGCCGACCACGACGTGCGAGGCTTCGCCCGCCGCCGCGGCGGCCCAGCTGTGCCGGGGTAGATGCGACTTGGCGCCGGCCGAGGAGATGACCGGGACCACCGGAGCCTGCGGACGATCGGGCGACGCCAGGTGTGGCTCGCGCTCTCGCCACACCCGCCGGTGTGCCGCCGCCTCGGTGATCTGCAGCGTCCGTTGCGTCATATCGAGCAGCGGCGTGCCGAACGATTTGGGTCAGCCCGTGCGCCGCCGCCGTCGTGGCGGCCAGCACGATATCGGTGCCTACCCGCCCCAGTCGCGACTCCAGGATCGACACCATCCGGGGTTGATGGTTGATCAGGGCGGCCGCTGCCCGGGTGGTTTGTGGCGCGGCGGGCAGGCGGGTCACCCAGCCGGTGACGGCGGCGGTCATCGCCACCATGTCCATGGCCGCCGAGGTGAGCGGCACCAGAATCGCAAGCGGGTTGCCCGGGTCGGCGAACGGCGCGGAAATCGGTACGTCCGACTTTGTGGAAGCCAGGTCGGCGGCAATCGCGGCAACCGTCGACCGCACCTCGTCCAGGACGGCGTCGTAGTCTTCGGCGTCCTCGGCGAGTTCGAACACCAACCGGCCCAGGGAGCCCTCGACGTGGGCCTCGGCTACGCCCGGGATCCGGCGAACCGGCTCCTCGACGACGGCCGAGTACTCGTACCAGCGCGAGAACGGCAGCAATGGATCCAGGTCCAGGTGCACCCGCCGACCGCTTTGCCAGCGCACCGGCGGGGTGATGGGGGCAGCAGACCCGTTGGATGACGGGTTGATTCCGAGTGCCCGGTTGGTGGAGTCGGCCATCGACTGCACCACGGGCCCGGCCAGTTCGACTACCGGGCTCGCCAGGAGCTGCACCGCACCCGCGGCGCCCGCCGCGGTGGACACGCCGGCTTTCACCAGCTGGGCTGCTCCGTCGGTGAGACCAGCGACGACGCTGGTTACACCCGGAATCTTCATTCGGTCATCCTTCAAATACGTCTGTCGCGCTAATAATCCTGGGGTGCCGGGGACCTGTCCACATCTGTGCCCGAAGGCAGGCCGGGCGATGACACCAACGGCTTCGGTGGGTTGGGGATTTTCGCTGGGTTAACAGCGGGTGTAATCGCGTCCCCTGGGAAGTTTACCGGCTGGACGGCAAATGAAACGTCGCGAACAACGCCGGGTCGAGGAAAACCGTTATGGCGGCGACACCGTCGGCACCGACAGTGATGACGTGTATCGAATGCGCCCGCAGGATTCCGTCGGCGGCGCGGCGGTACTCGGCCACGGCCGGTTGGGCATTCGCGGCAGTCGGGACCATGACAATGTCACCGGCGGTTGTAAATGCGTGCGCGGCAAGGAATTCCAGCACGGTGTCGCGGCCGGTGAACCACACCGGCAGCGGCGGCATTTCGAGTTTGACGTCGGCCTGCAGCAGCGCGGTCAACGCGGCCATGTCGGCGTTTTCGAATGCCGCACAGTAACGGTCGAGCAATTCGCGGCGCTTGGCGTCGTCGGGCTCGACCGCGTCGTCCTCGGTGGGGGAGGCCTCGGCGAGCCGGGCCCGCGCCCGCTGCAGCGCGCTGTTGACCGAGGCGGGGGTGGTTTCCAGCAGTTCGGCAACTTCGGCGGTGCTGAACTGCACGACGTCGCGCAGTATCAGCACGGCCCGCTGCCGCGCGGGGAGTTCCTGCAGCGCCGTCATCACCGCCAGCCGCACACTGTGCCGCGCCGTCACACTGTGTTCCGGGGTCGCGAACACGTGCGTATCCGGGATCGGTTCCAGCCATTGATGGGCGCCGCCGCCGCCGTCGAGATCGGTATCCGGGTCAATTGAGCTGTCGCCCAGGCCGGCCGGCAGCACCCGGCGGGCGCGGTTCTCCAGCGCGCGCAGACATGCCGTGGTGGCGATGCGGTACAGCCAGGTCCGCAGCGCGGCGCGCTCCTCGAATGCCTGATAACCACGCCAGCCGCGCAGATAGGTCTCCTGGACGAGGTCTTCGGCGTCGTGCACCGAGCCGAGCATCCGGTAACAGTGCGCAATCAACTCGCCGCGATACGGGGCGGCCTGCTCGATGAAATCCTGCTGAGCCGGCACAGGCGCTCTCCTATGTCTCGCGGGGTGGGCCGAAACGCTACTCCTTCTACAGAGACATCGGGCCGGCGAAATTCATCGCCCTTCGGCCGATTAATTCGGTCGAAGCGCCGTATCTGAACCAGTGGATGTCTAGCCACGCCGGGGTTGCACCGGCAGAGTTCACCAAGGAAGCGAGTACGCAAATGAACCGGCCCAACCAGAAACTTGCGGGCACCACCGCGATCGTGACCGGTGCGAGTCGCGGGTTCGGTCGCGCCATCGCGGCCGCGCTGACCGAAGCCGGTGCCGGGGTCGTCGGCGTCGCACGCACCGCCGCCCTGCTTGACGAGGTTCGCGGTGAACTCGGCGACTCCTTCATCCCGGTGGTCGCCGACGCCGCCGACCCGGCCACGGCCGGCGAGCTGATCGACAAGTACAACCCGCGCACGCTGGTGCTGTGCGCCGGCTCCGCCCCGCGGATGAGCCCGCTGCAGGAGCAGAGCTGGGAAACCTTCAGCGCCAACTGGAATGTTGATGTCGCGCAAGCGTTTCACTGGACCCGCCACGCGCTGGCGCGCCCGTTGGCGCCGGGCAGCGCGGTCATCCTGATGTCCAGCGGCGCCGCGGTCAACGGGTCGCCACTGTCCGGTGGCTATGCGGGGGCGAAGTCGACGGTGCGGTTCATCGCCGGCTATGCGGCGGGGGAGTCGGACCGGGCCGGGCTGGGCATCACCTTCGTCTCGGTACTGCCGCGGCTGACCGCGGCCACCGAGCTGGGCGCGAAGGCCGTTGCGGCCTATGCCGAGCGTCAAGGCGTCGACGTCGACACCTTCGTCGCGTCGACCGGACCCGCGCTGACCGTCGAACTCGTCGGCACCTCGGTATCGGCGATCGCCGGCGGCGAGCCCGGTCAGCACGGCGCCTATCTGCTCACCGCGTCGGGCCTGTCGGCGCTGACCTGACATCAAAGCGAAAGGCGGACAACGCAATGGACACACCACCGATCGTGTCGGCGCAGGAGTGGGCGGCCGAGCATCAGCGGCTGCTGGTCAAGGAGAAGGAGGTGCTGCGCGCCCATGATGCACTGGCGGCCATGCGGCGGCGCATGCCGTGGCTGGCAGTGGACCAGCAGTACGAATTCGATGCGCCGGACGGCCGGGTGAACCTGCTGGAGCTCTTCGAAGGCCGGCGCCAGTTGATCGTCTACCGTGCCTTTTTCGGGCCCGACGTCCACGGCTGGCCCGACCACGCCTGCCGCGGCTGCTCGATGATCGCCGACCACATCGGGAATCTCGCCCATCTCAACGCGCGCGACACCACCTTGGTGTTCGCCTCGCGTGCACCCCAGCCCGACATCGACCGCCTCAAGGCGCGGATGGGCTGGCGGATGCCGTGGTACACGATCACGGACAGCTTCGATGTCGACTTCGGCGTGCACGAGTGGCACGGCACGAACGCCTTCATCCGGGACGGCGACCGGGTTTTCCGCAGCTACTTCATCAACAACCGGGGCGACGAGGTGCTGGGCAACACGTGGAGCTTCCTGGACATGACGGCGCTGGGGCGCCAGGAGGCCTGGGAGGACTCGCCGCCGGGGTACCCGCAGACCGCGCCGTACGAGTGGTGGGACTGGCATGACGCCTACGGGCAGCACGAGCCGTCGCGGTGGTTCGGCGAACCCGACCCGAACGATCCCAACGACCAACGCCCGCCGCGTAAACGCGTTTGATTGCCCGGAATTAGGCCCGAATAACACGAATGCGCGGTAGCCGTCCCACGGCTACTCGCGCATTATTTTCCGACGCGTGAATTCGCTTTACAGAATTCGGTGGTGTGCCCTGTCGACCTGGTATCCGGCCGGGAAGGACTTCTCGATGACCTGCAGCTGGTGATCCACCCGGGACTCCAGTTCGAGAACTACGCAGCTATCGCCGAGGGATTTCGATTCGAGAACAATGTACCGCTGGCCACAATCGGTGATCGGGTCGCCCGAGTGCAATTTCTCGACCGCTACCGACTCCGGAGTCGCATCTGCCTCCATCCCTGACACGTTAGGTCAATTCCGCGAGTGAGGGAATAGACCGCTACGTGTTGTCGGCGTGGCGCTGCTTGAAAAACACGCTGACCCGAGCGATCAAGCCGTCATTGTCTTGCTCGAACAGGATGCATTCGGGCCACGTCGTCGCGACGCCGTCGATCTCGAACGTCTCGGACAGCTCGGCGAACGACATCCGGGAGTCCACGTGTGAGACCCGCTGCACGTGCAGCCGGTGGCCCTTGAGATTGGTGCATACCTTGCGCAGATAGGCGACGTAGCGCGCCTTGCCGTCGACGACATCGCAGAACGGACCCTCCCGGGTCAGGCCTTCCTCGGCGATGGTGTCGGCCAGTCCGTCCCAGTCGTGGGCGGCCAGGCATTCCAGGTAGCGCTCGACCACGTGACCTTGGTTGCCCATGTCGCCTCCGCTCCGCTGTCTGCGCCGAGCGTAACGCCACGGTCGAACAACCGCGGAAAACCAGCGTGGCGTTACGCTCGCGGGCCTTTCCGCGCATCCGCGGGCTAGATTTCCTCCATGAGCTGGTGGACCGTGCACACCGACCGGACGCTGTCCGAGCTGGTGCCCGCGCCGCCCGACGCGGTGCGCGACTATTACGTGGACCTGAACAACATCAAGCTCGTCCACCCGTTGATCGTGTCCGTGGAAACGGTGTCGCGCAGCGAAACCGAGGACGGCTATCAGCAGACCTATCGAGTGGTCGATCGAATCCCGCTGGGGCCGTTGACGTTACGGACCACCTATCAGGCCCGGCTGCGAGTGCCCGCGCACGGCGATGTACTGACGGAGGCCGACCAGTCGCCCGGGGTGCGGCTACGCGGCACGGTGAGCTTCGAACCGGTCGACGGCGGCACCCGGGTCACCGAGCGGATCGGGTTCACCGCGCCGCGCCTGTTGGCCGGGGTGACCGTCCGCGAGGGGGTCAAGGCACACATCAAGATGCTGGCGGGCATTCGGAATCACTTCGAGTCCGGATGATCTGCGCGCCCGATCACGTACCGGCGAAATCGATCACGCCGCGAATGTTGCGGCCCTCGCGCAAATCCGTCATCGCCTCGTTGATGTCCTCGAGCCGATAGTGGCGGGTGACCAGCTCGTCCAGTTTGAGTGCGCCCGCCTGATACAACGACAACAGCAGCGGCACGCTGGTGCGCGGGTTCATACCGCCGTACAGAGCCCCGCGGAGTTGTTTGGCCGACAGCGTCATCTCCTGCAGGACCAACGGTGTCGGAGGTTCGGTGTACGGGGTGATACCGGTGAGCACGCAGATCCCGCCCTTGCGAAGCAGCGTGAGCGCCAACGGGATCAAGTCGACGTGCACGACGCCGGGACAGACCACCACCCGGTCGGCCATCAGGCCGTCGGTGATCTCCCTGACCAACGGGATCGCTTCCTCGGCCGACGCGGCGGTATGGGTGGCCCCGAAGAACTTGGCCGAATCCCGTTTGGAGTCAACCGGATCCACCCCGACAACATAGGTTGCGCCGACAGCTCGCGCGCCCTGCAGGGCGTTCATCCCGACCCCGCCGGTGCCGATGACCACCACGGTGTCGCCGGGCTCGGTGCCGGCCGAGATCGTCGCGGAGCCCCAGCCGGTGCTGACCCCGCACGACACCAGGGAGGCGGCATGGAAGGGGATCGCGTCGTCGATCTTGATGACGGACTTCTCCGACAGCACCGCATATTCGGCGAACGTGCCGAGTTGACCGTAGGCCAACAGGTTTTCGTCGCCGAGGTGCCGGCGACACGTTCCGTCGGTCGGCATCTCCCGCCGGAACAGGCTGGCGCCGATGTCGCAGATGTAGCTCTGCCCGTTCACGCAGAACCGGCAACTGCCGCACGCCGGAATGAACGACAGCGCCACGTGATCGCCGGGCCGCACCGTCGTCACGCCCGGCCCGACCTCGGCGACCACACCGGCACCCTCGTGACCGCCGAGCAGCGGGAACCAGTCCGGTGCGGGCTGGCCGCTGGCGGCCAGCACCTCGGGGGTCGGCACGACGTCGCCGGTGAACAGGTGGTCGTCGGAGTGGCAGACCCCGGCGACGGCCATCCGCACCAGGACTTCACCGGCGCGGGGCGGATCGAGCTCGATCTCGCGGATCTCCCAATCCTGGCCGACCCCGCGAATCACCGCGGCACGACACTTCATTGCGACCTCCTTGATTTCTCTCGGCATTCGCCGCGGGCTCACCGCGCCAAGCTGGCCCGCAGTTCCCGCTTGAGCACCTTGCCGTAGCTGTTTTTCGGTAACTCGTCGACGAATTCGTAGCGCTTGGGCCGTTTGAAGCGGGCAATGCGCCGCAACAGATGCGCGTCCAAAGCGGCCGGGTCGACCGCGCCGACGATGAACGCGACCACCACCTCGCCCCACTCGGCGTCGGGCGTGCCTACCACGCATGCCTCGGCGACTCCGGGGTGCTCGAGCAGCACCTCCTCCACCTCCCGGGGGTAGATGTTGCTCCCGCCGCTGATGACAACATCTTTCGACCGATCGCGCAGCGTCAAATAACCCCGCGAGTCGAAGGAACCCATGTCACCGGTGTAGAGCCAGCCATCTTTGAGCGTGGCAGCGGTCGCGCCGGGGTTTCGCCAGTATCCGGACATCACCGCGTCTCCGCTGCAGACGATTTCGCCGATCTCGCCGACGGGTGCCCGCTGACCGTCCGCGCGCAGCACCGCGACCTCCATCCCGGAGCGCGCATAACCGACCGAACCGAGAATCGCGTCGTCGCCCGACTCGTGATCGACGCCGCGCAGCCCGGTGATGGTCATCGGGGACTCGCCCTGCCCGTAAATCTGCGCGAAGATCGGGCCGAACGCCGTGATCGCCTTGCGCAGGCCTTCGACATACATGGGCCCACCGCCGTAGACGATCTTCTTGAGATTGGCCGGACGGCCGCGGCCCGTATCGACCAGCCGCTGCACCATCGTGGGAGCCAGAAATGCGCTGGCGGCCGGGTGCTGCGCGCAGAGATCGAGAAACTCGTCCGGATCGAATGCACCCGAGGAGGGCACCACCTGACGGGCGGCGCGCAGCACGTACGGCAGCACGTAAAGGCCGGAGCCGTGCGACATCGGTGCCGCATGCACGAGGCTGCAGCCTTCGTCCGGATCGTCGATGTCGGCCAGGTGGGCGACGGTCATCGCCGTGAGGTTGCGGTGCGACAGCATCGCGCCCTTGGACCGGCCGGTGGTTCCGCTGGTGTAGAACAGCCACGCCAGCGCCGTCGGGTCGGTGCGCGGCGGAGCCCACGGGGCGGCGGCGAATCGTCGCGAATAGTCCCCGGAGTCAATGACTTCCGTTGGTGTCGCGGTCAACGACGCAAGCTCGCCGCCGATGGTGGACGAGGCGAACACGCGAGCCGCGCCCGCGTCCTCGAGGATCTGCGCCATCTCGCGTGGATGCAGCTTGTAGTTGATCGGGACGGCGACGCACTCGGCGGCCCAGATCGCAAACATCAACTCGACGATCTCGGGGCGGTTGTGCGTGGCGATCGCGATACGAGCACCCGCCTCGTGCTGCTGGCGGATCGCTGCCGCCAAGCGTAATGCCCTGTCCCGCAACTCAACCCACGTGCAGACCTGGTGATTGCCGAGGTACACGGCGCCGCGATCGGGGAACCGGCTTGCGGCCTGCTCGAGCATCGCAAACAGATTCATTGCTCGATCCACCGCGAATTCAGCGCGGACTCGGACAGGTACTTCGTCGAACTCCAGCCGCCGTCCACGACGATCGTTTGGCCGTTGATGAAACTTCCGCCCGGCGAGCACAGGAAAGCGACGGTGCTGGCGATGTCGTCGATGCGGCCCAACCGTTGATGCGGGGTCATCTCGGTGTTGATCTTGCGGAATCGCTCGTCCGCCAAGCGCTTCTCGACCATCGGCGTCACCGTCACCCCGGGTGCGACGGCATTGCAGCGGATCCCCGACGCGCCGTACTGGCAGGCGATGTGGGTGGTCAGGGCGGTCAGCCCGCCCTTGGCGGCGGAGTAGGCGCCGCCGCGCAAGCCGCCGACGACCGCGAATGTCGACGTCACGTTGATGATCGCCGATCCGGGTGACATGTGCGGCAGCACCTCGCGAGCGAGCCGAAACGGTGCCCGCAGCATCAAACCCAGGAAATAGTCCAGGGTTTCGTCGTCCGTCTCGTGCAGCGGTTTGGGGCTGCCCACGCCGGCGTTGTTGATCAGGAAGTCGATGCGACCCCATCGCCCGACCGCGAGGTCCACGATGCGTCGCGGCGCGTCATCGTCGGTCAGGTCGACCGCGAGGGTGGCGACGCGATCCGGATCGCCGATCGCCTTTTCGAGTTCGGCGAGCCGGTCTCGGTCCCGGCCGGTGCCCACGACCGCCATGCCCATTTCGGCCAGTTTTACCGCGCAGCCCAAGCCGATACCGCTGCTGGCTCCCGTGACGATAGCGACCTGCATCTCACCCATCCTCGGTTCCCGTCCGCAGCAATGACGCCCGGATCCGATGCTTGAGAACCTTTCCGGCGTCGTTCTTCGGCAGCGCGTCGGCGATCACGACCTGTTCCGGTGCCTTGAATTTGGCGACGCCCTTGCTCACCAGCAGCGCAAGCAGACTCGCGACGTCCGGGTGCTCGGTGCCCGAGGGAACGATCACGGCACACGCCCGCTCGCCGGTGCGCTCGTCGGGCAGTCCGACGACCGCGATTTCGGCGATGCCGGGATGGTCGGCGAGCAGGTCCTCGACCTCCTTGGCCGAAATGTTCTCACCGCTGCGGATGATGACGTCCTTGGCCCGGCCGGTCACGACCAGGTACTTCTGATCGACCCAGCGCCCGAGGTCCCCGGTGCGGAAAAAGCCTGCGGCATCCAAAGATTCGTCTTCGGGATGACGGTAGCCCACCAGCATCTGCGGACCGCGCACACAGATCTCCCCGTCACCGGCGGGCGCCGCCTCGTGCGCGACGAGCTTGATCTCGGCGATCCCGGGCCTGCCGTCGGTGTCCGCCGCGTGATCGGCTTCGCCGGGCCGCGGGGCGCCGACCGTCGCGACGGGCACTTCCGTGCATCCGTACACCCGGGTGACCACCGCATGCTCGAAATACTGGGTAGCGCGGCGGATCAGCGGCGGCGATACGGATGCGCCGCCGCAGACGAATACCTTCAAGTCGGGCAGGTGGGTTTCGGCGCGCTGGGCGGCGGACAACAGCTGCTGCAAGAACGGGGTGGCCCCGGCCATGTGGGTACAGCGTTCGGCGTCCATCAACGCGACCGCCTGCGAAGGTTCCCAGCGGTCCATCAACACTGCCGTCGTTCCCAGCAGCAGCGGGCATTCGAACGCGTATATAGAGCCACCGATGTGGGCGATCGGCGACGGGACCAGGAATTTGTCGCCGGGCTCGATCATCCAGTGGTCGCGGATCTGAACTATCAGGGCGTGTATCGAATTATGGGTGTGCAGGACGCCTTTCGGGCGACTTGTGGTGCCGGATGTGTAGAGAATCATCCGCACGGCATCGGGATCCAGCGCGGGAAGTGTCTCGTTTGGTCTTTGCGCCAGCAGGGCCGGGTACGGTGTGTGCGGACCGGCATCACCACGCAGCACCACCACTGTCGGCGCCGATCTCATCGCGGCGGTCACGCGTTCCAGCATCCCGGCGTAGTCATGCCCGCCATACCGGCCGGGGACGAAAACCATTGCGGTGCCGGCGTCTTCGAGGACAAATTGTAGGTCGTGGTCGCGCAGCGACGGCAGGATCGGGTTGACCACCATTCCCGCCAGGGTCGCGGCCAGATAGATGACTGCGGCCTCGTGCCAGTTCGGGAGCATGAACGAGACAACGCTGCCGGGCGGGATGCGCGACAGCATGGCGGCCGCCAGCGCGCCGGCCTGCGAATGCAACGTGGCGCAATCCAGTCGAACCTCCCCGTCCACCACCACCGTTCGCTGCGGCGATAGTTGCGCGGCGGTGCGCAGCGAATCGGCCAGCGTGGAGTGCACCCACAGCCCGCGGCGGTATGCCTCGGACGCGAGCGCGGCGTCTTGCGGTGCCCGGGTAAGCATCTCAGCCGGCCTGACCGGTGATGCGACGCATGGTCATCGCGTACCGAAACTTCGACGACAGATGGGTGTTGATCGTCACCTGGGCCACCTCGCCGTCGGAGGTGGTGTAGGTGCGCCGCATCTGCAGCGCGGCCGTGCCTGGTTGGACGCCCAGACCGTCCGCCAGTTCCGGCGAGAGCAGCACCGCGGCGATCTCCTGGTGCAGCTGCGCGACGCTCACGCCGAACAGATCCTCGATCAACGGGAAGATCGGGCCGACATGGCGTTGCAGCAGCCTGCCGACCGCGGCGAAGCTCCGGCTGATGTAGTACTCGGTGCGGCACATCGGCGCCGACGCGCCGTCGGCCTGCCGATAGCCGCGCACCGACAGCCACTGGGTACCGACCTCGAGCCCGGTCCGGGCCGCCAGCTCGTCGTCGATCGTCACCATCGAGTTGGATTCGATGGTCAGCTGCGCGCCGGCCGCGAATGCGAGCAGGTCGTCGATCGACAACGCGTCCTGGGCATAGGAACTCGAGGCCGGCCGGGGAACCACCCGGGTGCCCGCCCGCGGTCGAGACGCGACCAGGTTGTCCTCGCGCAGCCGGCGCAAGGCTTCGCGGACGGTGTAGCGGCTCACCGCGAAGCGCTCGCACAGTTGGTGCTCGGTCGGCAGCTGCGAGCCCACCGGGTAAACGCCGTCGACGATCTCCTTACGCAGCGTGCGCGCGATCTGAAGGTAGCGGTGGTCTCCCTCGATGGTCTGGGGCATCAGCCGCCGTCCTTGCGCAGCGCCAGCACGCTGCCGTCGCCGTCGGCCGACAGGTACAGCGTGCCGTCGGGCGCGGCGGTGATCCCGGCGAATGGGCCCTGCGGCCCGGAGAACGGCGGCATGCCGCGCAGCGGCTTGGGCGTCACACCGGGCGGCGGACCAACCGGCAGCCCCGACGCGATCGTGCGCCGCGTGCTGCTGGCCAGATCGAACGCGACCACTTCCTTGGCGCCGGCATCGACGATGTACAGCACGTCGCCCCGGACCACAATGCCTTGCGGGCGTTGCAGATCGGCGACAACGGTGTCGGTCCGCGACCCGGTCACCCTGACCACCCGTCCTGCTCCGGCCTCCGCGACCAGACATGCCCCGTCGGCGTCGATCGCGACGCCGACCGGCTCGCGCAGATCGGTCGCCAGCACCTCGACGGCCCCCGACCGCAGCGACAGCACCCGCCCGGTGCCCAACTCCGCAAACACCGCACCGCCGGGAGTCAGGGCGACTCCGTAGAGCTGGTCGAAACCGTCTGCCAGCACCTCGGTTTCGCTGGCTTCGGGCCGGTAGCGGCTGACCTGCCCACCGGACGTCGTCACGACGAACTCGCCGGGGCCGCTGGCCACGACGCCGCGCAGGAATCCCGGATAGCCGGGGCTGAACAGCATTCCCGCGGTATGCAGGGATCCGCCGGGCAGGGCGACGTAGAAGTATGTGCCGTCGGCGATGTAGAGCCGTCCGTCGTGGCCGACGGCGAGGTCCATCGGCCAGTTCAGTCCACCGGCTAACACGGATCGCGTTGTGCCGTCGGGCGATATCTCGGTGATCTCGCCGGTGAAGTTGGAGACGAACAGCTGTTCGCCCACGAAGGTGCAGTTGTCCAGGCCCGGATTCAGCTGGGCGAGCAGGCGCCGTTCGCCGCTGCGCGGATCGATGCGCAGCACCTGCCCACTGGCCACCTGTGTGGAGACGAGGTAGCCCTCGGCGTCGAACTTGACTGAGTCGGGCACGCCGAGATCGCCTGCGACACACTGCGGCTCGCCGCCGTCAGGGTCGATGCGCCAGATCTCGTTGGCGCCCATCACCGGGAAGTAGAGCAGGCCGTCGGGGCCGACCTCCATCGCGTTCGGTGAGGGCACGTTCTCCAACAGGACGCGCGGCGGTCCGCCCGCCAGGTCGAGTTCCATGAGCCGCCCGCCCTCGCGGCATTCACCGATGAACAACCGGCCCGCATGGACGGTGATGCCGTTGGCCGAGGGCACGTCGTCACGCAGCACCCGCGTGCGTCCGCGGGTATCGCGCATGCTGACCCGGCCGTCCATCACCTCGGTCGCGTACAGGTTGCCGTCGGCGTCGAACGCGACGTCGTCGGGCGCCACGATGTCCCCACCCTTGGGGCTGGCGGTCACCAATTCCCCGGTGCGGTGATCCAGCGCGCTGATCTGGCTGCCGGTCACCTGGGCGATGTAGATGCGACCGTCCGGGCCGGTGCGCAATCCGTTGGCGCCGAACAGCCGGCTGGGCGCGGTGACCCGTTCGAGCTCCCAACCCGGCGCAACGTCCACCGGGTGCGTCCCTTCGTACCGCGAGGGCTGCGTTGAGATCGCCATGACTCGCCGGGTCCTTCCGTCGGCCGTTTGGGCTGGACGTTATCAACTCCACCTAGTCCAGACAATAGGCACCGAAGCCGACCCGGATGGACCTTGACAGCCAAGTCCACCGATCGGAATAGTGTTCTCCAAAGGACAGAACGCGATATTTTGTCCGGACAAAACGGATGATAGATCCTGCTGTGGACGAGACGAAAGCCTCGTCCACAGCAGGCGAAAGCAGGTCATGGACGATCACGAGGATCTCCTGGGGCTTCACGGCCGCATCGTGGTGGTATCCGGCGCCGGCGGGGGCGGCATCGGAACCACCGTCACGGCCATGACCGCTCGGGCCGGCGCCACGGTGATCGCGGTCAGCCGATCGAAGGAGAACCTGGACCAGCACGTCGCACCCCTGGCCAGTCAGGGGCTGGCGGTGGTGCCCGTCGCGGCCGACGCGTCCACCGACGACGGCATCGCCGCGGTGATCGACCACGCCCGCCGAGCCGAGGGCAGCTTGTACGGGCTGGTCAATGTCGCCGGCGGCGCCGAACCGTCGACGTGGATGCCGTCGACCCGGGTGGCGCGCAGCGACTGGCGCAAGATCTTCGCCGACAATCTCGAAACGGCCTTCTTCATGAGCCAGGCCGTGGCCGCTGAACTCCTCGTGCAGCAACAGCCGGGATCGATCGTGTCGATCTCCTCGATCAGTGGCATGAACACCGCGCCGTTTCACATCGCCTACGGCACGGCCAAGGCCGCGATCGCGGCGATGACCCGCACGATGGCCGTCGAGTTGGCGGCGTCGCGAATTCGGGTGAACGCGGTGGCACCCGGCGTCACCGAGACCGCGGCCTCCCGCACCTATGTCGACGAGGACCCCGAGCGGGATCGGCGGGCGATCGCGATGGGTAGACGCGGGCGGCCCGAGGAGCAGGCCGCGGCGATCCTGTTCCTGCTCTCCGAGATGTCGAGCTACATCACCGGCCAGACGCTGCTCGTCGACGGCGGGCTGGACCTCAAGTGGAGCCATCTCGGCGCCGACAACACCTCGCTTTTCCTCAAGGACGAGTCCTTCCGCGCGGCGATTAGGAGGATGTGATGACCGACCTGGCCAAAGATGCTGCGGCCGAGGAACTTTCGACACCGATGACGATCGGCGTCGAGGCCTACATCTCCGAGGACTATGCCCGCGCCGAGCGCGACAAGCTGTGGCGCAAGGTCTGGCAGCAGGTCGGCCGCGTCGAGGAGCTGCCCGAGGTGGGCAGCTACCTGACCTACGACATCCTCGACGACTCGATCATCGTGGTGCGCACCGGCAGCAATGAATTTCGGGCGCACCACAACGTCTGTATGCACCGCGGGCGCCGGCTGATCGACACGCCCGAGGGCGCCAAGAACGCTTGTGCCCGAGCCCGAAAGTCGTTCGTCTGCGGCTTTCACGGCTGGACCTACGGCCTGGACGGTGCGTGCACGCACATACGCGAACAGCAGGACTGGCAGGACGCGCTCACGCCCGACAACACCCACCTGCGGCCGGTGAAGGTCGACACGTGGGGCGGCTGGTTGTGGATCAACATGGACCCCGACTGTGAGCCGCTGGCCGACTACCTGTTTCCCGCCGCGAAGATTCTCGACCCGTTCGGGTGCGAGAACATGCGCTACAAATGGCGCAAATGGCTTGAATTCGACTGCAACTGGAAAGTCGCGCTGGAGGCCTTCAACGAGACCTACCACGTCTACACCACCCATCCCGAGTTCAATAAGTTCGGCGAGTTCAAGGGCTGGGCGAAAGCGCAGGGCAAGCACAGCCACATCGGTTACGACGCGCCGGAAGACATGGAGGCCACCAAGTCCAAGATCCGACTCGGCATCGGCGCCGATCCGCGCGTGTCGACCGCGGAGATGCAGGTGTACACGATGGAGGAAACCAATGCCACCACCACCCAGACACTGGTGAACGCCGCCAAGCGGCTGGTTGACGAGTTACCCGAGGGGACACCGGCCGACAAGGTTCTCGAGCACTGGCTGGCATCGGCACGCCGCGACGACGAGGCCCGCGGTGTGGTCTGGCCGACGATTCCCGCCGACATCCTGGGCCAGGCCGGCACCGCATGGCAGATCTTTCCCAACTTCCAGATCGGGCAGGGCCTGACCAGCGCGCTGTGCTACGGCGCGCGGCCGCACCCCAGCTACAATCCCGACAAGTGCATCTTCGAGGTGTCGGTCTTCGAGCTGTACCCGAAAGGCGAAGAGCCCCAGACGGAGTGGGAGTACACCCCGGTAGGGGACCCCAGGTGGCGGTCGGTGCTACCGCAAGACTTCTCCAACATGGCAGCCGTGCAGCAGGGCATGAAATCCCTCGGCTTTCCGGGCACCAAGCCCAACCCATACCGCGAACGCAGCACGGTCAATCTGCACTACCAATTGTCGAGATACATGGGTGCCGGTGCGCCCCAAGAGCTTTGAAGATAAGGAGCACCCACTGGCATGACGATGTACCAAGACGGTTGTGGGCCAACCCAGACGCCCGACGACCTAGACATCGACGCGCTGCGCGAGAAATATGCCCATGAACGCGAAAAGCGGCTGCGCCAAGAGGGTTCCAAGCAGTACATCGCGTTGGAGGACGACTTCGCCGGCTATTACGAAGTCGATCCCCACACGCCCGCCGTGCCGCGCGAGCCGATTGCCGAGGACATCGACGTCGCGGTGCTCGGTGGCGGATTCGGCGGCCTGCTGTCGGCGGCCCACCTGAAGAAGGCGGGCGTCGACGACGTGCGGATCATCGAGCTCGGCGGCGACTTCGGCGGCGTCTGGTACTGGAACCGCTATCCCGGCATCCAGTGTGACAACGAATCCTACTGCTACATACCGCTTCTCGAAGAGCTGGATTTCATGCCGTCGAAGAAATTCGCCGACGGCGCCGAGATCTACCAGCACTGCCGCAACATCGGCAAGCATTTCGGACTTTACGATTCGGCGATCTTCTCCACCCAGGTACGCGACCTGCGCTGGGACGAGGAGATCAAACGCTGGAGAATCGGCACCAACCGTGACGACGATATCCGCGCCCGGTTCGTGGTGCTCGCCTCGGGCCCGTTCCACCGGCCCAAATTGCCCGGCATCCCGGGGATCAAGGACTTCAAGGGCCACGCGTTCCACTCGTCGCGCTGGGACTACGAGTACACCGGCGGCGACACCAGCGGCAACCTGCACAAGCTCGCCGACAAGAAGGTCGCCGTGATCGGCACCGGCGCCACCGCGATCCAGATCGTGCCGTTCCTGGCCCGAGACGCCAAGCACCTCTACGTCTTTCAGCGCACCCCCTCGACGGTCGACGAGCGCAACAACGCGCCCACCGACCCGGAATGGGTCAAGACGCTGCGGCCGGGCTGGCAGCGGGAGCGTCAGCGCAACTTCCACTCCTGGACGTTCGAGGGCATGGCGCTGGGTCAACCGGATCTGGTGTGCGACTTCTGGACCGAGTTGGGGCGCAACACCGCGGCCCGAGTGCTGGCCCTGGATGACCCCGCGTCGATGACCCCCGAGCAGTTCATGGCGATCCGCGAAGAAGAGGACTACAAGTTGATGGAGCGGCTGCGCCGCCGCATCGACTCGCTTGTCGAGGAGCCGCAGACCGCCGAGGCGCTCAAGCCCTACTACCGGTTTCTGTGCAAGCGACCGTTGTCCAACGACGAGTACCTGCCGACGTTCAACCGGCCCAACGTCACCCTCGTCGACGTCTCCGATTCCAAAGGCGTGGAACGCATCACGGAAAATGGCCTGGTCGCGGGCGGTGTCGAGTACGAGGTCGACTGCATCATCTACGCCAGCGGTTTCGAGATCACGACCGAGATCAGCCGCCGCTATTCCATCGAAGCGATCGAGGGACGCGACGGACTGTCGCTGTTCGACCACTGGCACGGCGGCTACAAGACGCTGCACGGGATGACCAGCCGTGGATTCCCGAACCAGTTCTATACGGGTTTCACCCAAGTCGGCATCTCCGCCAACATCGCCGCGAACTACGAGCTGCAGGGCGAGCACATCGCCTACATCATCGCCGAGGCGTTGAAGCGGGGCGCGACCACCGTGGAGCCCAGCCAAGCCGCCCAAGACCAGTGGTGCGCGACGATCCGGGAAACCGCGATCGACAACTCGGCGTTCGACGCCCAGTGCACGCCCGGCTACTACAACAACGAAGGTGGCGGCGGAGGAGAAGGAATCCGGTCGCACCTGGGCGAACCGTACGGCCCGGGCTTCTACGCCTTCGAGGACTTGCTGCGGGTGTGGCGCGACAAGGGCGACCTGGAAGGCTTGGTGCTCGGCACTTGAGCGAAACCCAGGGGCCGCAATTGCGATTCGACGACCGGGTAGCCGTGGTGACCGGAGCCGGGCGCGGTCTAGGCCGCGCCTACGCGCGACTGCTCGCCTCGCGCGGAGCGAAGGTGGTCGTCAACGACGTCGGCGGCAGCCTCGACGGCGCCGGGGTCGACGCCGGTCCGGCCGAAGAGGTGGTCGCTGAGATCACCGCGGCCGGGGGAGTGGCCGTCGCATCCAGCGCATCGGTGGCGACCGCCGAGGGCGGTGAGGCGATCGTCGCGGCGGCGGTCGAAAACTTCGGCCGCATCGACATTTTGGTGCACAACGCCGGCAATGTCCGTCGCGGCTCGCTGAAGGAGATGAGCTACCAAGACTTCGATGCCGTGCTCGACGTGCACCTGCGCGGTGCGTTTCACGTGGTGCGGCCCGCGTTTCCGGTGATGTGCGCGGCGGGCTACGGCCGTATCGTGTTGACGTCGTCGATCGGTGGCCTGTACGGAAACCACAACGTGGCCAACTACGCCGCGGCCAAGGCCGGCGTGATCGGGTTGTCCAACGTCGCCGCGCTGGAAGGCGCGGCCGAGGGGGTGCGGTGCAACGTGATCGTGCCGGCCGCGGTGACGCGCATGGCCGAAGGCATCGACACTTCGGCCTACCCGCCGATGGGCGCGGAACTCGTTGCACCCGTGGTGGGTTGGCTCTCGCACGAGTCGTGCTCGGTGACCGGTGAACTGTTCATCGCGCTGGCGGGCCGGGTGGCCCGCGCGGTCGTCGCCGAGAGCCCGGGCGTGTGCCGGTCGTCGTGGACGATCGAGGACGTCGGCGGCCACCTGGACGCGATCCGCTATGTCGAAGCGCCGCTGATGTTTCCGGTCGTCCCGGATGGACATAACGAGCACATCCGCTACAGCTTCGAGCTGGCTCACCGCTCAACCGATCAAGGAGCGTTCCATGGCTAGCGTCCTGTGTCGGACATGCCGAGCGTGGGGGATATGGACACTATCCGTGTGCTTTTCGTGCATATCCCCCACGCTCGGCGCGCCGAAGAGAAGGGAGCGGGCGAATTGACGGTCCACGGCACTAGCCCGACCGGCCCGATGACCGGTGTGCGCGTGATCGACCTCACCGCGATGGTGATGGGACCGTACTGCACGCAGATCCTGGCGGACATGGGCGCCGACGTGATCAAAGTCGAACCACCCCAAGGAGATAACACCCGATACATCTCGGTGGGGCCGGCGCCGGGCATGAGCGGGGTATTCGTCAACGTCAACCGGGGCAAGCGCAGCGTCGTGCTGGACCTGCAAACCGATGCCGGAACGCGCGCGTTACGCGCTCTCGTCGAGACCGCCGACGTGTTCATCCATTCGATGCGCGGCAAGGCGATCGCCAAGCTCGGCTTCGGCTACGACGACGTCGCCGCAATCAATCCCGCGATCATCTACACCAATTGCTATGGGTACGGGCGACGCGGACCCGATCACGACCGCCCCGCCTACGACGACACGATCCAGGCCGAATGCGGCCTGCCGGCAGTCCAGCAGCAACTTACCGGTGAAGCCGATTACGTCGGCACCATCATGGCCGACAAGGTGGCGGGTCTGACTGCGCTGTACGCGACGATGATGGCGCTGTTTCACCGCGAGCGCACCGGACAGGGCCAAGAGGTCGAGGTCGCCATGTTCGAAACCATGGCCTCGTTCATGCTCGTCGAACATGCCAACGGCGCCATGTTCGACCCTCCGCTCGGACCGGCGGTGTATCCGCGGACCGTGGCGCCCAACCGCCGCCCGTACCGCACCAGCGACGGCTACATCGCCGCATTGATCTACAACGACAAACACTGGAACGCCTTCATACAGGCCGTGCAGCCACCGTGGGCCAGCGAGCTGTATTCGACCTTGGAGCAGCGCGCTCGCGAGATCGACACCGTCTACGGGCTGGTCGCCGAAACGATGAAGGAGCGTTCCACCGCGGAGTGGTTGGCCCTGTTGCGCCAACTCGAGATACCGGCCGCGCCACTGAATACGCCTGGCGCGCTCTTCGACGATCCGCATCTGGCCGCCGTCGGCATGTTCGAGACGGTGGACACCCCGCACGGACCGGTGCGCTTCCCTGGCGTGCCGACCTGGTTCTCGCAGACCCCGGGTCGGGTTGCGGGGCCGGCGCCACAGCTGGGCGCCCACACCGCAGAAGTGCTCGCCGAAATCGGCGCTCGCGACGGAAAGGAACTCTGAACCATGGCTGTGCCGGTCTACAAACGCATCCTCGACCTGTTCGAGGCCGAGGGTGTCAACACGTTGTTCGGCATCCCGGACCCGAACTTCGTGCACATGTTCGCCGAGGCCGACGCTCGCGGCTGGTCGGTGGTCGCACCGCATCACGAACTGAGCGCGGGGTTCATGGCGGAGGCGGCGTCGCGAATGACGGGTAACCCCGGCCTGTGCATCGGCACCCTCGGCCCGGGCATGGCCAACATCGCCGGAGCGATCCAATGCGCACTCGTGGAGAATTCGCCGGTGATCTTCCTGGGCGGGCAGCGGGCTCGCGTCACCGAGCGCCGAGTGCGACGCGGCCGCATCCAATTCGTGCAGCAGGAGCCACTTTTCGCGGCTTCCGTCAAGTACAGCAGCTCGATCGAGTACGCCGATCAGACCGACGAGATCATCCACGAGGCCATCCGCCGGGCCATGTCGGGCACCCCCGGCCCGGCCTACGTCGAGTTCCCGTCGCACGTCATCCTCGAAGAGCTCGATGTCGAGGCCGCGCCCGCGCCGTCGGCCTACCGGCTGGTCAACCAGGGCGCCGGAACCCGCGAGGTGGCCGAGGCCGTGCAGCTGATCCGCGAGGCCAAGAGCCCGATCCTGCTGGTCGGCCACGGCGTGCACACCTCCCGCACTCAACAGCACGTCAAGGAGCTGGCCGAGCTGATGGCCTGCCCGGTGATCCAGACCTCCGGCGGCACCTCGTTCATCCCGGGGCTGCGGGACCGGACGTTCCCCTATCTGTTTTCCCCGGCCGCCAATGAGGCCGTCGAACAATCCGATTTGTGCGTCGCGCTGGGTACCGAACTCGGTGAGCCGATGCACTACGGCCGCACCCAGCACTGGGCGGGCAACGATGCGAACCGCAAATGGGTGTACGTGGAGCAGGACCCGGCCGCCATCGGCGTCAACCGCCGGTTCGACGTGGCACTGGTCGGCGATCTGCGCGGCGTGGTGCCGCAGCTGGTCTCCGCGCTCAAGGACTCGCCGCGCCAAGCCGCACCCGCGCTGCAGGCCCTGATCGACAAGGACGCGAAAGAGCTTGCGGACATGGCGGAGTCGGCACCGTCCGGACGCTCGCCGATCCACCCGGCGCGCTACGTCGTCGAGGCCACCAAGGCATTCAACGAACTCGACGACGGCATCCTGGTGCGCGACGGCGGCGCGACCGTGATCTTCGGATGGACCTACTCGCAGTCCAAGCCGCGCGACGTCATCTGGAACCAGAACTTCGGCCACCTCGGCACCGGCCTGCCGTACGCGGTCGGAGCGTCGGTCGCCGAGGGCGGTAAGCGCCCGGTGATGCTGCTGACCAGCGATTCGGCTTTCCTCTTCCACATCGCCGAGTTGGAAACCGCTGCGCGGCAGAACCTTCCGCTGGTGTGCGTGGTGGGTGTTGACCACCAGTGGGGCCTGGAGGTGGGCGTGTACAAGCGCACCTTCGCCCAGCCGTCGCCGCAGCCCGGGGTGCACTGGAGCAAGGACGTCCGGATGGACAAGGTCGCCGAGGGCTTCGGTTGCCACGGCGAGTACGTCGAGAAGGAAGAGGAAATCGGCCCGGCGATCGCTCGCGCCTACGCCAGTGGCAAAGTCGGCGTGGTGCACGTCTGCATCGATCCGAAGGCCAATTCCGAAGAGATGCCCAAATACGACCGATTCCGCACCTGGTACGCCGAAGGCACCCAGTAACTAAAGGAGCAGCCATGCGCGACTACCTGAACTTCTACATCGACGGCAAATGGGTCGAGCCGTTGCGGCCCAACCCTTTCGACGTGGAGAACCCGGCGACCGAACAGGTGTCCGGCAAGATCTCGCTGGGATCGGCCGACGACGTCGACGTCGCGGTCAAGGCGGCCAGGCGAGCGTTCGCCGGCTGGTCGCAAAGCAGCCGCGAACAGCGGCTGGACCTGTTGCAGGCCATCCTCGCCGAATACCAGAAACGCGCCGACGATCTGGCCGAGGCCGTCACCGAGGAAATCGGTGCGCCGCCGTCGCTGGCCGCGGGACCGCAGGTCTTCCTCGGCATCGGGCATCTGAACACGGCCATCGACGCCCTGAAGAACTTCGCGTTTTCCGAACACAAGGGCGCCACGCTGATCGCCAAGGAGCCGATCGGTGTCTGCGGTTTGATCACGCCGTGGAACTGGCCGATCAACCAGGTCGCGGTCAAGGTCTACCCGGCGCTGGCGACCGGTTGCACCGTGATCCTGAAACCGTCTGAGGTGGCGCCGTATTCGCCGTACATCTTCGCCGAGATCCTGGATGCCGCAGGCGTTCCGGCCGGGGTGTTCAACCTGGTCAACGGCGACGGCGCGGGCGTGGGCGTCGCCTTGGCCAGCCATCCCGACATCGACATGGTGTCGTTCACCGGCTCCACCCGCGCGGGTGTCGAGGTGGCCAAGCTTGCCGCCCCGACCGTGAAGCGGGTGACTCAAGAGCTCGGCGGCAAGAGCCCCAACATCGTGCTCGACGACAGTGGCTTTGCCGACGGTGTGCGCGCCGGCGTAGCCAACATGATGCCCAACTCCGGGCAGAGCTGTAACGCGCCGACGCGCATGCTGGTGCCGAATTCCCGGATGGCCGAGGCCATTACCATCGCGCGCGAGGCCGCCCAGCAGGTCACGGTGGGAGCCCCGGGCTCCGGGACGACGATCGGGCCGGTGGCGTCGAAGACGCAGTTCGACAAGGTCCAACGGCTGATCCAGCAGGGCGTCGACGAGGGCGCGACCGTGGTCACCGGCGGCCCGGGCCGGCCGGACGGGCTGGACAAGGGCTACTACGTCAAGCCGACCGTCTTCGCGAATGTCACCAATGACATGACGATCGCCCGCGAGGAAATCTTCGGGCCCGTGCTGTGCATCCTCGGCTACGACGACCTCGACCACGCCGTCGAGATCGCCAACGACACCGAATACGGCCTGGCCGGGTTCGTCTCGGGAGCCGACCTCGACAAGGCCCGCGAGGTTGCCCGCAAGATTCGCGCCGGGTGGGTGACGATCAATCACGCATTCGACATGAATGCGCCCTTCGGCGGCTACAAGCGCAGCGGCAACGGTCGCGAATGGAGCGAGTTCGGCTTCCACGAGTATCTGGAAGTCAAAAGCACCCTGGGCTATGCCCCTGAGAAAGCCCCCGACAAGGCCTGACACCGTAGGCCGAAATCCGAACGCACCACGGCCGGAAACCGGCGCGTGTCTGCGCCGCATCCGGCGGCGCCGCCTCTAAGCTTGCTGAGATCAAGAGGAGGGGCGACGACGTATCGGCAGCAACTACCGCGCCGGGCAACGCAGCGGTCAGGGCGCGTTACAAGCAACCACTGAGCCGGACGGGATGTACACCGAGCCGGCATCTTCTGCTCGGCAGAAGCGTTGGGTAGACCCGGTACGTCGTGTCGGCCGACTGGCGATTTGGGATAAACCCGATCGGCACAGCGGTATTCCCGCACTCGATGGACTGCGAGCGGTAGCCGTCGCCCTGGTGCTCGCCGATCACGGCGGCATTCCCGGCATCAGCGGCGGGTTCCTCGGCGTCGACGTCTTCTTCGTGCTCAGCGGATTTCTGATCACCTCGCTGTTGCTGGACGAACTTGGGCGCACCGGTCGCATCGACCTCACCGGGTTCTGGATTCGCCGGGCTCGCCGTCTGCTTCCGGCGCTGGTGCTGATGGTGCTCGCCGTCGGCGCGGCCCGCGAACTGCTTCCCGCCCAGGCCCTTACCGGGTTGCGCGACGACGCGATCGCGGCGTTCCTGTGGGTGGCCAACTGGCGTTTCGTCGCGCAGCAGACCGACTATTTCACGCAGGGTGCGCCGCCGTCGCCGCTGCAGCATGCCTGGTCGCTCGGCGTCGAGGAGCAGTACTACTTCGTCTGGCCGGTCCTGCTGATCGCGGTCACCTTACTGCTGGCGGCGCGGGCCAAGCGTTACTTCATGCGGGCCACGGTCGGCGACGTGCGGTTCGCCGTCTTCGTGATCGCCACGCTGGGTGCGCTGGCTTCCGCGGCGGCCGCGATCGTGTTCGTCTCCGACACCACGCGTGACCGCATTTATTTCGGCACCGACACCCGCGCGCAAGCTTTGCTGGTCGGCTCGGCGGCGGCGGCTCTGCTGGTTCGGGACTGGCCGTCGCTGAACCGCGGCTGGTGCATGATCCGCAGTCGCTGGGGTCGGCGGGTGGCCCGCTTGCTGCCGATGCTCGGCGTGGCGGGGTTGGCCGCGGCGGCTCATTTCGCGACGGGCAATGTCGGCGATTTTCGGCACGGCCTGCTGATCGGGGTCGCGATTGCGGCCGTCTTCGTGGTCGCCCCGGTGGCGATGGAACAGCGCGGGTTCGTCGCTCGCATCCTCGCCGCGCCCCCGTTGGTCTGGCTGGGCACCATCTCCTACGGCATCTATCTGTGGCACTGGCCGATCTTTCTGGCGCTCAACGGCGAACGCACCGGCTGGTCGGGCTTCCCGCTGTTCGCCGCCCGGTGCGGGCTCACGCTGGTGGTGGCCGGCGCGTCGTACTGGCTGATCGAGCAACCCGTTCGGCGGTGGCGCCCGGCCCGGGTCGCGTTGCTGCCGCTGGCCGCCGCCACCGTGGCGAGCGCCGCCGCGATCACGCTATTGCTCATTCCGGTCGGCACCGGAACCGGTCTGCGCGAGTCCGGCCTGCCGCCCGGCGTCTCGTCCGTCGCGGCGGTGTCCTCCGTCCCGCCGGGTGGGAGTCGCCCGGTTGGCCCCCGAAACCCCAACCGGCCGTTCACCGTTTCGGTATTCGGCGATTCGATCGGGTGGACCTGGATGCACTTCCTGCCGCCCACGCCCGGATTCGCGTTCCTGGACCACACCGTCATCGGGTGCAGCCTGGTTCGCGGCACGCCGTACCGGTACATCGGCCAAACCCTGGACCAGCGGGCCGAATGCGACACCTGGCCGAGCCGATGGGCGGCGCAGATCAGTCAGGATCAGCCGGATGTGGCGCTATTGATCATCGGCCGCTGGGAGACGGTAGACCGGGTCAACGAGGGGCAGTGGACCCACATCGGCGATCCGACGTTCGACGCGTATCTCAACGCCGAGCTGGAGCGAGCGCTGAATATCGTGAGCGCCAGCGGGGTTCGGGTGATGGTGGCCACCGTCCCGTACAGCCGGGGCGGCGAAAAGCCGGACGGCCGTTTGTATCCGGAGGACCAGCCGGACCGGGTCAACCAATGGAATGCCATGCTGCGCAAGGCCGTTGCGCAGCACCCAAATGTTCAGATCCTGGATCTGAACAAAAAGCTTTGCCCCGACGGTGTTTACACCGCGAAGGTCGACGGCATCAAGGTGCGCAGTGACGGCGTCCACCTCACCCCGGAAGGTGTCAAGTGGCTGACGCCGTGGCTGGAAGAGTCGCTGCGCTGACCGCCTAGTCGTCGGTGCGGCAGCTGACTTCCATGCTGTCGCTTTCCCGCACCAGGAAATTGAAGCTGGTGTACCCGTTGGCCGGGTTACGCACGCGATCCAGATAGGGCGCCACGTCGGGCGCGCTGGCGTTGTCGGCCACCACCAAAGCGCCTGTGGTAAGCCGGGGTTCGAGCAGCTTGATGACCGGCAGGTACAGATCCTTCCAGCCGTCGAGCAAGACGAATTCGGTCGGCCCGTCCACGGTCTCCAGCGTGGTCAGCGCGTCTCCCTCGAGAATGGTGATCACGTCGTCCAAGCCGGTCTCGGCAAACGTCTTTTTCGCGGCGGCTATCTTGCTCGCACTGAGTTCCGTGGTCACCACGCGGCCCACGCCGTTGTCGCGTACCGCGGCCGCGAGATGAATCGCCGAGATACCGAACGACATTCCGAACTCGACAACCGTCGTCGGACGGGTCGCCCGGATCAGTGCGTACAGCAGCCGGCCGGCCTCCGGGGTCACCGGGATGTAGAACTCGCTCATCGCCTCGGCGCGCTCGGCGGCGGTCATCGGTCGGTCAAACTGACCATGCCGTTCGCGCAGCAACGACATCTGGTTCTTCGTCTCGGTGTACATCCGGTCGAGCACGCTCTCGACGCGAGGGTCTTGCAGGGTTGTGGCCATGCCCTTGAGGGTATGCCCCGCCCGCATCGAACCGGGTGATGACGGTTGACTCCGGGGTGTGAGCCAGGACACGCGGGGGCGGATTGTGACAAAACGAGTTTGACGAGCAGCGGGTGGCGGTGCCAGCATGGTTGGGCAAGCACCTCGGTAGGTGAGGCGTCTGCACGGACACAGGCCACTGACCCCGAACGTCGAGAGACGCCCCGGGTCAGGACAGCTCTTCCCGGACACATGGGTTGAGCCCAAGTGGCTTCTGGACGAGGAGCGATCGCAAGCGCGGGTCGCGACCATCGGCCAGATACGCCGTGCAGTGCCGAAGCTCCGACGAGAGGGGTGCGGCCGGCGGGCTCTTGGCCCGGCATTCGTACCTCTCCCGCGTGTGATGTGACGACACCCTCGTGTGTCATGGCCGTGAGGAGGTGAGGGCGAGATGAGTCCCGGCGATAGTTGCTATCCGAAATCCATCTTGATCCGATCCGGTTCCGGCATTCCTGTCTGCTGACGCAGCTCAATTTTTGCTGTCCCGCAACCGTATTGACGGTCGGCGGGCCCGGTGAATGCCGGGTTGCATGTGGTGCGCTGGGAACCGATCGGGCTTCCGACTGGGGGAAGACCATGACTTTTGTTGTTGCGCACCGTTTTCACGGTCTTGGAAGGTGGCGCGGACGGTCGATGCTGCGTGCGGGTCGGCTGCTGACGAACAGGTTGTGCGCCATGCACATCCCGACACCTGACGAGCGGGCGAACCTGTATGCGTCGCTGACGCCGATCGCCGTGCTCTCGGCCGCGCCGGGCGGAGAGTCACCCGACACTGGGGGCAACCACCGGTGATTCGTTCCGCCAGCGGTCCCCAGCGGCGGGCGGGGGTTGACAGCCCGCCGCTGGGGCACGTTTGAACACCCGATCTGTGTAGCTCGATCTCTTCAGATAGCGAGAAACCCATGACACTGATTTCCACCCGGCCGCCGGCCGGACAGGCCGCGCTGGATTCCGCGCACACCGGCGACATCGTCGGAGCGTTCGGCCGTATCAAGCGTGACGACGCCGGTGCGTTGAGCGGCCGGTGGCGGCGGCTGCGCACCCTGCTGGTCATCACCGGACCCGGATTGATCGTCATGGTGGGCGACAACGACGCCGGCGGCGTCGCGACGTACGCGCAGGCCGGTCAGGACTACGGGATGAACCTGTTGTGGGCGCTGGCCTTGTTGATCCCGGTGTTGTACGTGAACCAGGAGATGGTGCTGCGGTTGGGCGCGGTCACCCGAGTCGGTCACGCGCGCCTGATCTTCGAGCGTTTCGGAAAGTTCTGGGGCGCATTCAGTGTCGGCGATCTGCTGGTGTTGAACGCGCTGACGATCGTCACCGAGTTCATCGGCGTCGCATTGGCGCTGGGATTCCTGGGTTGTCCGAAGATCGTCGCGATTCCCGCGGCGGCGGTGTTGCTGTTCGCCGTGGTGGCGGGGGGCTCGTTTCGGCGCTGGGAAGGGCTGATGTTCCTGCTGATCGCGGTGAACGTCGCGATGATCCCGATGGTGCTGATGGTGCACCCGAGTCCGAAAGTAGCTGCCGGCGGCCTGATTCCACAGTTCCCGGGTGGACTGAACTCGACGGTCCTGCTGTTGATCATCGCGATCGTGGGCACCACGGTAGCGCCGTGGCAGTTGTTCTTCCAGCAGTCCAACGTGGTGGACAAGCGCATCACCGCGCGCTGGATTCCTTACGCGCGAGCCGATTTGGTCATCGGCATCGTCGTGGTCGTTGTCGGGGCGACGGCGCTGATGGCGGTCACCGCCTTCGGCCTGACCGGCGCCGCGAGCTTCACCGACGCCGGTGCGGTCGCGAGCCGGCTGCACCACCCGGTGGGAGTGCTGTTCGCGATCATCCTGCTCGACGGTTCCCTGATCGGGGCCAATGCCATCGGGCTGGCCACCACCTATGCCATCGGTGACGCGATGGGCAAGCGGCACTCCCTGCACTGGAAAATAAGTGAAGCGCCGCTGTTTTACGGCGGATATGCGCTGCTGCTGGCGGCGTCGGCCGCGGTGGCCTTCAGCCCCGACCACATCCTCGGGTTGGTCACCCAGGGCGTGCAGGCGCTGGCCGGCATCCTGCTGCCGTCGGCGACCGTCTTCCTGGTGTTGCTCTGCAACGACCGGGCGGTCCTGGGGCCCTGGGTAAACACACTGCGGCAGAACGTCGTTGCGTGGGCCATCGTGTGGGCGCTGGTGCTCCTATCGTTGGCATTGACGGCGGCCACGTTCTTCCCGGACCTGTCCACCGGCGCCCTCGAGGCAGGGTTGGCGGCCGGTGCGGCGGTCGGTGTGCTTTGTGGCGCGATAGCGATCATCGGCGACCAGGGGTACAGCGACACTCGCGCGGCCAAACTGGCTTCGCCACTCGGTCGCGCCGAACGGCGAGCTCTTCGCGAGCACGATCAGAAGGATTGGCAGACGCCAGATCTGAGCTCTCTTGCCCGCCCGGCTCTTTCGCCGATTCGCAGGACCGGACTATTGATCCTGCGCGGCTACCTGGTGCTCGCCGTGGTCTTCGTGATCGTCAAGATCGTGGAGGTCGGCGCCGCCTGACGGCTGAGGCGAGACCTGCGGCAGCAGCACGATTTTGCCATGGGTGTGCCGCCGTTCCAGTTCCTCGAAGGCGTGGGCCACCCGCTCCAGCGGAAAGGTCGCGGCGATGTCGAAGTCGACAGCGCCGCCGGCGACGAGGTCGGCGATCTCGGCGAGCACTTCCGGGGTGGATGCGTCGGTACTGCCTTCGGTTTTGGCGCCGACTTCACCGGCCTTCTGGAAGGAGATGATCGTGTCGATGCGCTCCGGTGCCACCCCGAGCTGCACGGCGAGCTGCACGTACTCCGGGCCGAATAGGTCGATGAACGCGTCGATTCCGTTCGGCGCCGCGTCGCGCAGACGCTCGGCCAGGCCATCGCCGTAGGCGATCGGGATGACGCCGTGTGCCCGTAGCCATTCGGCATTGCCCGGTCCCGCGATGCCCAGCACTCGTGCCTCGCGCAAGACCAACAGCTGCACGACGAGGCTGCCGACACCGCCGGCGGCCGCCGACACGACGACGGTCTCGCCCGGCTGCGGCGCGACCGCGCGGACCGCGGCGTATGCGGTGGCCCCGACGACGTAGAGCGAACCCGCTGCCTCCCAACTCAATTGGGGCGGCTTGCGGATCAGTTGGTGCACCGGGACGGCGGTGTGGGTGGCATGGCTTGATCGCCGGAAGCTGAACCCGAGCACCTCGTCGCCGACCGCGAACTCGCTGACCCCGGGGCCGGTCGCCGTCACGACACCGGCCAGGTCACTGCCCTCCCCGGAGGGAAACGTGGCGGGGAACATCTCATGCATCGCTCCCGATCGGATCGCGGCCTCGCCGGGGTTGATGCCGGCGGCCCGAACCTCGACCACTACCTCACCCTCGCCGGGGGTCGGCATGTCGATGTCGGTCACGTACAGCACGTCACGGTCCCCGTAGCGGTCGAACCGTACCGCGCGCGCCACCGCAGCCGTCATCTCGATCTCCTCACCGCGCGAATCGAAACTCGTACCCGGCCCCTCGCCAGGATAGGCGCCGACCGGCTGCTGTCGATCGGCGTATGTTCATATGCGCCGGCCCCGTTCTCGCTGGAAAGGATGCCCATGCGACGTGCTCGAACGGCTGTCACGGCCGCCACCGTGGTGGTCGGCCTCGCGATCACCGGGTGTGGCAACAGCGGCAAGACCTCGGCCCCACCGTCCAAGAGCGGCGCGCCCGCCGCCGTGAGCACCACGACCGGACCTCCCCCGGATTACAGCGGGCTGCTGATCCAGCCCGGTGATCTCGGCGGCGACTTCACCGCGCCGGAGCCGCCGGTGCTCAACTCCAACAACACCGCCGGCGTTGCGCAACTGTTCGTCAATGCCGACAACAGCCGGCGCATCGGAGACACCATCCTGGTCGTCGCCGATCCCTCCATCGCGGCCGCCGCCCTGGAGAACACCAAGACGAACTACGCGAAGAAGGTCGCCGGCACGTGGCAGCCCGTCGACGTCGGCTCCAACGGTGCGATGATCTCGGGCAACTCGGCGGACAACTCGCAGGCCATCGCGGTGTTGTTGTTCACCGAGGGCAGGGCGCTGGTCAACCTGGAATTCGACAGCGCACCCGACGACCCGATCGACCCGGCGATCGCCACCGACGTCGGCCGCAAGCAAGACGCGGCGGTCAAGAACGGTTTGCACGGCTAGCCCTGCGGGCTACTGTCGCGAGTCGTCGATTCGCATCGCGCGTTGCTTTGACTCGCCGAACGTGGGCGATATGCACGAAAAGTGCTGGAGTTGCCGGCATATCCCCCACGCTCGACGTTGCCTCACGACACTAGACCAGACCGAGCAGCCGCAAATCCGAGACGTATTTCTCGATCAGCCGTTCCGACAAGTGCGGAATGTCTTTGTCCGCACCGATTTTGGCTGCCTGCACCGACGCGCGGAACACGTCCGTGGGAGCCGGTGCGCCACGCAGCGGCGCTTCGGGCTTCCGGTAGACATCGAGCAACGGAAGCACCGAATGCTGGCGCTGCTTGTCCGGTAGTGCGCGCAGCGCCGTCTCGAAGCGCCCGAACCATTCGTCGTGGTCGTCGATGCGCCGGATGTCGTGGCCACCGGCGATCAACCAGTCCACGAAGACGTCCAGCGAGATACCGTCGTCGTGCGGGTTCATCACGTCGAAGGACCGGTATTCCCCGACCGTCGCCGTCTGCTCGCCCAGCGTGGTCACCGACTCCGCCACGAAGTCGGCCGGCAGACCGTCGTAATGCGCCACCGCCCGGTGTCCATGCGGGTCCGTTTGGTAGAACGACGCGGGCGCGATACCGGTCACCAGCAGGCTGAAAATCAACCGGGTGAACGCATCCGGGACATTCAGCTGTCCGGCGTACCGGCTGTGCGCCAGGATCATGTCGGACCGGAAAACCGCGGCCGGCAACCCGCACAGGTCGTGTGCCTCGCGCAGCAATACCTCGCCGCCCCACTTGCTGTTGGCATACCCGTTCGCATAGCTGTCGTCGACGGGGCGTAGCGCACTGACGGTGCGGATGTCGCCGTCCTCGGCGAACACGGCGGGGTCGACCGACATGGCCACCGCGACGGTCGACATGTAGGTCACCGGCTTGATGCGCTTCGTGATCGCCAGGCGGATCAATTCGGCGGTGCCCAACACGTTGGGGCCGAACAGCTGGTCGTAGGGCAGGACATGGTTGACCAGCGCCGCCGGGTGCACGATGATGTCCACGTCCTGCGCAAGACGCTCCCAAGTCGCTTGATCCAAGCCAAGATTCGGATCGGCGATGTCGCCGACGATCACCTCGAGGTGGTCGGCGGCCAGGGCGCGGTAGCGCGTCAGCAGTTGTGGATCCGTGTCGAAAACCGCTTCCAGCCGTTCGGCGGCGGCATCGGCGTCGCTGCCGCGGACGATGGTGATCAGCTTCCCGCCCCTTTCGGCCAGCCGCTCAAGCCATTCCAGCGTCAGGAAGCGTCCCAGGTAGCCGTTGGCGCCGGTGAGCAGCACCGTGTGCGGTGTACCGGTGGCGTGCGGAAGGTTGGGAGCCTCGGCCAGGGTCGCGGCGTCGATGAACTTGTCGAGGGTGAGCTCGGATGCGCGGGCGTCGGTGACGCCCCGGCCGTGCACGGTCGAGAAGGTGGGCCGCTTGGAGCCGGATTTACGTTGCGATTCCACATATTCCGCGAGCTGGCGCAGGTCGGTCGCCGGACTGATGATCTGGCCCACCGGGACTTCCACCTCGAAGATATCCTGCAGCAGGTTGGAGAAGGTCAGCGCGGACAGCGAGTCGCCGCCGAGGTCGAGGAAGTGGGTGTCGGGCTGCGGCGGGCCACCGGCCAGACCCAGCAGCGCCTCGGCGGCCCGGGTCAGTGTGTCGATCACCGGCCGGTCGGCTGCGCCCTCCCGTAGCGCGCGCAGTTCGGCCGTTCGGGTGGCGGCGAGCTCTGCGTAGAGCTGTTCGAGCCGGTCGCCGTAGTGCTCCTTGAGCTTGGGCCGCAACAGCTTTCCGACTCCCGAGAGCAGGCCGTTGTCCTCGCTGAACGGCTCGGAGTCCACCAGGAAGTCGACCGGCACTTCGTAGGATTGCAGCTCGGCGAGTTTTGCGGTGCGGCGCAGGGATTCGCTGAGCGCCGCCTTGAGGCCGTCGGCATCGCCGGCGAATCGTTCCGCTGCTTCGAGAGTCGGAACGACGACGGCCAACAGATAAGGTCGTTCGCTGTTGCCGTACACGAAGATCTGCCGCACCAGGGCCGCGCTGCTGAAGACGGCCTCCAGCTGCGCCACCGCGACGAATTCGCCCTGCGCCAACTTCAATACGTTGTTGCGCCGGTCGACGTAGACGAGGTGATCCGGTCCCACCTCGGCCATCACATCACCGGTGCGGTAGTAGCCGTCCGGGTCGAAAGCCTGCGCCGTCACGTCGGGGCGTTTGAAATATCCGCGGAACGCGGTGAGCGACTTCACCAGCAGCTCGCCGCGCGGATGAGGCTTGTCGGTGTGGAAGTAACCCAATTCGGGTACGTCGATCAGCTTGTAGTCGAGGACCGGTGGCCGGGAAACTACGCCGTCCTTGAACACGATTCCTACCTCGGTCAGGCCGTAGCCGTCGAGCACGTGCACGTCCAGGCACGACTCGATGAAGGCCTTCATCTCGGCGGCCAGCGGCGCGGTGGTGGAGAAGCTGGTGATCACGCGCCCGCCCAGAAGCTGTTCGCGCAGTTCGGCTTTCGCTTGCGCGTCGGCATCCTCGGGGTCGGTGCCCTGCCCGATCAGCCGCTCGACCGCGCTTTGGTAGCGCTGGTACAACATCTCGACCACGCGCGGCACCATGCCCATTTCAGTGGGGCGCACCAGATTCCAGTCGTCGAACAACGTGGACAGGTCACTGTCCGGCACGAAATAGCTGGTGCCGCCGGCTTGGAACGACGAGGACAGCGGTAACCGTCCGCCCACGTGGTTGAGCGGCATGAAGTTGACGTTGAACACCGGTATGTCGGCGAATTCCGGGTACAGCTCGTTGGTCCACCACTTCAGCACCATGCGCTCGGTGTACATCGCGCCCTTGGGCAGCCCGGTGCTGCCCGACGTGTACATGATCATGGCCAGCCGCTCGTCGGTTTCGCCGGTGTACATCGGCTCCGGCGGCAATGCGCGGCCACGTTCGATCAATTCGCCGAACGTCTCGATGGTCACCGACATGCCGGCGTCGACCAGCTTCGCCCGGGCGCGCTCCAGGTTCTCCCGCTGGTCGTCGATCTCGGGTTGGTAGTCGAAGACCACCAGGCGCCGCAACGACGTGCTGCCGCGCGCCGCCTCGATGGCGAGGTCGAGATACTCGGCCCCGGTGGCCAGCACCTGGGGTTCGATTTCGGCCACGATCGGCTGCAAGCGAGCGCCGGTTGCGTTGTGTTGCAGTGGTACTGCTACCAGGCCGAGGTAGCCGGTGACCAGGTCGAGCGTCAGGTATTCGGGGCTCGCGAAACCGAGAGTGGCGACCACGTCACCCGGTGCCACCGGGGCGGTTTCGTCGCTCCGCCACGCCGTGGCGACGGCGCGGACATTGGCCCACAGATCGCGGTAGCTGACCGTGTCGAATTGGGGCAATAGCCGGGTGGTGGTGCGGCCGGTAGCGGGATCGGTCGTCAACTCGCGGGCCCGCCATCCCAATGCCGGGCGGTCGCCGTAGCCTTCGACGAACAGCTCCAGGATCTGCGGCAGTCGAAGCCCGGGCTGGCGCGCCGCTGCCCGCAGCGCCTGATCCGGCTTGGCGTTCCGGTATTGCTCGTCGGTCGCCTCGACCCGGCGGATGCGCTCGGCCACTCGTTCTCGGGGCGTGGCCTTCGTAGTCGAGTTGGTGCCGTTCTCGCGCTTCATATCGGTAGTCATGGCCAGCCTCTCGTTTGGACGACTCCTTAGCGCAACCGACGGCCCGCTACGAGTCTTCCACCCGATCGTTGTGACCGTCACCACACCAGCGCTCAGCGCCTCGGCCGGCGCGGCGACGCGGATTTGCTGGTGCCGGCCCAACCGGCGCGGCTACTACGCGACGACCTGGATGGGATCGCCGACGTTGACGTTGTTGAAGTACCACGCGGCGTTGTCCGGGCTCAGGTTGATGCATCCGTGGCTGACATTGGCGTGGCCCTGCGAGTCCACCGACCACGGGGCTGAGTGCACGTAGACGCCGCTCGAGGTGACACGGACGGCGTACTGGGCGGTGATCTTGTAGCCGTCGGGCGAACTGAGCGGGATGCCGATGGTCCGCGAGTCCATGACGACGGTGCGTTCCTTCGACATAGCGCTGAAATTGCCGATCGGTGTCGGGCGGCTCGGCTTGCCCATCGAGGCCGGCATGGTGCGCAGCACCTCGCCGTTGCGGCTGGCGGTGAAGGTGTGGCCGGAGATGCTGGCGACGCCGAGGAACGCGTCGCCGGTGTCGAAGCCCGTCGTCAGCTCCTGCACGCCCACCGAGACGTGGGTGTGGGCAGGCCAATACTGGTTCGGAACCCATTGCACGACATTGTTCTCCGGCCACTCGAAGTGGCCGGTGATGTTGCTGGGGGAGGCGACGTGAATGGACCGCTCGACGGCGGCCCGGTCGGACACGGGCGCGCCGAATTTCACGACGACCGGGTGCGCAATTCCCACCACCGCGCCATCGGCCGGCAAAATCGAGGCGATGACCGGGGTCGGTTCTGGTACCGGGACCGCGGCGACCGCCCGGGAGCCGGATCCGAGCACGCCCAAGCCCGTGATCGCGACCATAACAAATAGATAACGAACCCCACGACGCATGGCGTCCACCCTTCGAGATGGTGCGATCAACACGACGATATTCTACTGGCAGTCCGATCATTGCGGCTTTAGCAAACAATGACACTTCCGCCCGGTCGCCACGATAACGATGCGATCACCGGTTGAGTTCGATCCCGTCACGGCCAATGCCGTTGAGCTGGATCATTGTTCGACGGTCGAGGCGACATTGGCCGGTGGGCCGGCGACGGGCTAACCTCAGGTGCCGCCAGACCGAGGAGGTGCGGGTGCTCTTTCGCCAGCTGGAGTACTTCGTCGCGGTCGCCCAGGAGCGGCACTTCGCCCGGGCCGCCGAGAAGTGCTACGTTTCGCAACCCGCGCTGTCCGCCGCGATCGCCAAGCTGGAACGGGAACTCAATGTCACGCTGATCAACCGCGGGCACAGCTTCGAAGGCCTCACTCCCGAAGGCGAGCGACTGGTCGTGTGGGCCAAGCGGATTCTGGCCGAGCACGACGCGTTCAAGGCCGAAGTGGACGCCGTGCGATCGGGGATCACCGGGACGCTCCGGCTGGGCACCGTGCCCACCGCGTCGACGACGGCGTCTTTGGTGCTTTCGGTTTTCTGTTCGGCACATCCCTTGGTCAAGGTGCAGATCAATTCCCGATTGGCCGCCACCGAACTGTACCGGAGGCTACGGGAATTCGAGCTCGATGCCGCGATCGTGCACGCAGCACCCGACGAGGCAGCCGATGTGGATCTGGTGCCGCTTTACGCCGAGCGCTACGTGCTGTTGTCGCCGGCGGACATGCTGCCCCCCAGTGCATCGACGTTGCGTTGGCCGGATGCCGCGCAGCTGCCGCTGGCATTGCTCACCGCCGACATGCGCGACCGTCAGATCATCGACGAAGCCTTCGCCGGGCACGGCATCATCGTCAGCCCGCAGGTCGAAACCGACTCCGTGGCTTCACTGCTCGCGCAGGTCGCTTCGGGTAACTGGGCGTGCATCGTTCCGCACACCTGGTTGTGGACTTCGCAGCTGGGCGCCGAGATCCGTGCGGTCGAAATGGTCGACCCGGTCGTGACAGCCGATATCACGTTGGCCACCAATGCTTCCGGTCCGGGATCACCGATGGCCCGAGCGCTTGTCGCCGCGACGCAAGAGCTTTCGCTCGACGAGTTTTTCAACGCCCAGCTGCGGGGTGTTACGCACCGGCGCTGACCGCGGGCTGCCGGTTGGCCGCACTGGACGGGTTGAGGCTTGCCAGATGTCCGCTCTCCACCCCGGCTGCCGGGTCGAGTTCGCAGTCGATCAGCGACGGTCCGCCCGACGCGAGCGCCTCGCTCAGCGCCGACCGCAGCTCCGCCGGGGTCGTGACGTGATACCCCTTGCCGCCGAATGCTTCTGCGAGCAGCTCGTGCCGTGCGCCGGCGTTGAGCACGGTAGGGGCGGGACGGTCGCCGGTGGGCTCTTCGTCGCCGCGGTACACCCCGCCGTTGTTGAGGATGACGACCGTCACCGGCAGCCGGTAGCGGCAGATGGTCTCGATCTCCATGCCGCTGAACCCGAATGCGCTGTCCCCTTCGATCGCCACGACGGGCCGGCCCGTCTCGACGGCGGCGGCGATCGCGTAGCCCATGCCGATGCCCATCACGCCCCAGGTTCCGGTGTCGAGGCGGTGGCGCGGCAGCTCCATCTCGATGACGTTGCGGGCCAGGTCCAGCGCATTGGCCCCCTCGTTGACCAGATAGACATCCGGATGCTTTTGCAGCACTGAACTGATCGCGCCGAGCGCGTTGTAAAACCGCATCGGGTGCGGATTCTCGGCAAGACGCGCGTTCATCTTGGCGTCGTTGCGCGCTCGGCGGTCTGCCAGCTCGTCGGTCCAATCCGTCGGCACGGTGATCGGGCGGGTGGCCAGGCCGTCACGCAACGCGAACATCACCGAGCCGATGTCGCCGGCCAGCGGCGCCACGATGGGCTGGTTGCTGTCGAACTCCGAGGCCGCGATGTCGATTTGGACGAACTTGGCGTCGGCGGCCCATTGCGGCGACTCGCCATGGCCGAGAAGCCAATTCAGTCGCGCGCCGACCAGCAATACCGCGTCGGCGCGGGCGATGGCAAGTGAGCGTGCGGCCGCCACCGACTGGCGATGCGAATCCGGCAGCAGCCCTTTGGCCATCGACATCGGCAGGAACGGAATCCCGGTGGATTCGACGAAATCGCGGATCACCGCGTCGGCCTGCGCGTAGGCGGCGCCCTTACCGAGCACGATCAGCGGCCGGCGCGCCCGCGCGAGCACGTCCAGCGCGCGATCGATCGCCTCCGGCGCCGGCAGCTGGCGGGGTGCGGGATCGATGACGCGCCAGACACTCTCGGCACCATCGGCGGCGTCCATGGCCTGACCCAGCACCGTGCCGGGGATGTCGAGGTAGACACCGCCCGGCCGCCCGGAAACGGCGGTCCGTATCGCGCGCGCGATGGCGAGCCCGATGTCCTCGACCCGCTCGACCCGGTAGGCCGCCTTCACGAACGGCCGCGCGGCGTTGAGCTGATCCAGGTCCTGGTAATCGCCGCGCTGCAAATCGACCAGGGCCCGATTGCTGGAACCCGAGATCTGGATCATCGGGAAACAGTTCGTGGTGGCGTTGGCCAGAGCGGGCAGACCGTTGAGAAACCCCGGCCCGGATGTCGTCAGGCACACTCCGGGGCGACGGGTGAGAAACCCCGCCGCCGCGGCGGCGTGGCCCGCGGACGTCTCTTGCCGGAAACCGATGTACCGCATCCCGGAGGCCTGCGCGACCCGGGCCAGGTCGGTGATCGGGATGCCGACGATCCCGTAGATGGTGTCGATGTCGTTGGCCATCAGCGCGTCGACGACGAGGTGGAAGCCGTCGGTCTGGGGCGCGTCCGCCAACCCGTCCGGCGCAGCGATGGATGATGCCGACGGTGTGGTCATGTCCCGACTCCTCGAGTAGCTGTGCCTATCGTCTTTCACTGTGGTCCGCGCCCCCGCCGCTGTCCAAGACCCAGCCACTATGCAGCGATTCACGGTGGTTATCGATCCCCGGTCCAACCCATCGATAGTCGCCGATTATCGATCGTGAGCGAAACGGTATTGGACGAAGGGCGAGGTTTCTCGGCATCGTGCAATCGGGTGCTGTACACATGCGAGAAAGCGGAGGGACTACGGCGATGTCTGACTCGACCACCACGGCCACGGGGTTGGCCGACGAATCCCCGAGCATCGCCGATCTGGTCGCCGCGGCGGCCATCCGCCAGCCCGAGGCGACGGCACTCGTTGCCACCCCCGATCGTCGGCCCGTCGGCTACGGCGAGCTGGTCCGGCTGGTCGACGACCTGGCCAAGCGGCTCAAGGACGGCGGCCTGCGGCCGGGGGACCGGATCGCGCTGCGGTCCGGCAGCAACGCCGAATTCGTCGTCGGCTTGTTGGCGGCTTCCCGTGCCGGGCTGATCGCGGTTCCGCTGGACCCGGCGTTGCCCGTCGGCGACCAGCGTGCCCGCAGCGCGATGGCCGGCGCGTCAGTCGTGCTCGTCGACGCCGAAGGCCCCGGCGATCAGCAAGAGCCGGGACTGGCGTGGTGGACGATCGCGGTGACCGTCGGCGGGGTCGGCGCCCCCTCGTCGGTCAGCCTGGATGCGCCGGCGGCGCCGAGGGACGACGTGACGACGCCCGCCGGCCTTCAAGACGACGACGCGATGATCATGTTCACCGGTGGCACCACCGGCATGCCGAAGATGGTCCCGTGGACCCACACGAACATCGCCAGTTCGGTGCGGGGCATCATCGGCGCCTACCAGCTGGGCCCGGCGGACGCGACGGTCGCGGTGATGCCGCTCTACCACGGCCACGGTCTGATCGCCGCGCTGCTGTCGACCTTGGCATCCGGCGGGACGGTGCTGTTGCCCGCGCGCGGGAAGTTCTCGGCGCACACCTTCTGGGACGACATCAACGCCGTCGGAGCCACCTGGTACACCGCGGTCCCGACGATTCACCAGATCCTGTTGGAACGCGCCAAGACCGAGCGGCCGGCAGCCGGACGTGCCGGGCTGCACTTCATCCGCAGCTGCAGCGCTCCGCTCACCACGGAAACTGCCCGGGCGCTGCAAGAAACCTTCGGCGCGACCGTGGTGTGCGCGTTCGGAATGACCGAAGGGACCCACCAAGTCGCCACCACGGCCATCGACCAAGGCGAAAACCCAGCCGAGACAACAGGTCTGGTCGGAAAGTCGACGAGCCCGCAGATCCGCATCGTCGGGTCCGACGGTCAAACCCTGGCGGCCGAAGCCGTCGGCGAGGTCTGGCTGCGCGGCCCCACCGTGGTGCGCGGCTACCTCGGCGATCCGTCGATCACCGCCGCGAACTTCACCGACGGCTGGCTGCGCACCGGCGATCTCGGATCGCTTTCCGCTGCGGGCGATCTGAGCATTCGTGGCCGGATCAAGGAACTCATCAACCGCGGCGGCGAGAAGATTTCGCCGGAACGCGTGGAAGGCGTGTTGGCCGGCCACCCCGGCGTCTTGGAGGTGGCGGTGCTCGGACTGCCGGACACGATGTACGGCGAGACGGTGGCCGCGGTGATCGTCGCGCGGGGAGCGACTCCGCCGAGCGCCGGGGAGCTCACGGAATTCTGCCGGGGCCGGCTGGCGCCCTACGAGGTGCCCGCCACCTTCCTGGACACCAACGAGCTCCCGCACACCGCCAAGGGCTCGTTGGACCGCCGCGCCGTGGCCCAGCAATTCGGCGGAGCCTGACGCCGAGAAAGACCGTGCGGCAACCTCACTGGCCCGATGTCACGTTTCCCCACGCGGCACGCGCGCCCGAATCGCCGACTCGATAGGTCTGCACCAGGGTGGCCACGGCGGCGATGACCACCAGCGCCCCGACCGCGGCGTGCAGGGTGAGCTTCATGTCCACGCCGTGCGCCTCGCGAACGTGCAGCACGGCCAGCACCGTCACCGTCGCCGCCAGGGCCGCCACGACGTAGATCAGGGTGGAGCCGAGTTGCTCGTGGTTGGTCAGCGCCGGCGACGGCGCACCGACTCGGGCCGACAACCAGACCCCCGACGTGGTCGTCAACGGCGTCAGGACCAGCGTGCCCACCGCCAACAGGAGAACCAGCCAGATCAGCCGGCGTCGCGCCGCGGGCCACACCACACACAGGATCGCCAGAACCGCGGTCAGCGGACCCAGGACGACGACGAAATGATTGAGCAGAATATGGGCAGGCAGTCCATTGAATGTCGACATGCTCGAATCCGGGGCTCCCAATCTGGCTGACTATCAGGTGCTTTCACACAGTAGCCGCCAGCCGCGCCGCGGCGGACTCCGGCATCGGTTCGTAACGGACGAACGAACGGGTGAAGGACGCGGCGCCGTGCGCCAGCGAACGCAAGTCGATCGCGTACCGGGTCAGCTCGACCTGCGGCACCTCGGCGCGCACCACCGTGCGGTCCTGGCCCGCGGTATCGGTGCCCAGCACGCGGCCGCGCCGGCCCGACAGGTCGCCCATCACCGCACCCACGAAATCGTCGGGCACCAGCACCGAGATCTCATCGATCGGCTCGAGCAGCGTCACCTTCGTCGCGGCGGCCGCCTCGCGCAGCGCCAGCGAACCCGCCATCTGAAACGCGAAGTCCGAGGAATCCACGCTGTGGGCCTTCCCGTCGAGCAGGGTGACCCGGATGTCGACCATCGGGTAGCCGGCGTGCACGCCCTTCTCCATCTGCGCGCGGACACCCTTCTCCACACTCGGGATGAATTGGCGTGGGATCGCGCCGCCGACCACCTTGTCGACGAATTCGAATCCGGAACCCTCCGGCAGCGGCTCCACGTCGATGTCGCACACCGCGTACTGGCCGTGGCCGCCGGACTGCTTGACGTGGCGGCCGTGGCCTTTTGCCTTGCCGCCGAAGGTTTCCCGCAGCGGGACACGCAGTTCCACGGTGTCCACGGTGACGCCGTACCGGTTGGCCAGTGCCTCGAGGACGACGCCGGCGTGCGCCTCACCCATGCACCACAGCACGATCTGGTGTGTCTCGGAGTTCTGCTCGATCCGCAGCGTCGGGTCCTCGGCGGCCAGCCGGCCCAGCCCAACCGACAGTTTGTCCTCGTCGGTCTTGGCGTGCGCCGCGATGGCGATCGGTAGCAGCGGTTCGGGCATGGCCCAGGGTTTGAGCACCAGGGGTTCGGCCTTGTCGGACAGGGTGTCGCCGGTTTCGGCGCGGCTCAGCTTGCCGATCGCGCAGATGTCGCCGGCCACCACCTCGAGTGCGGGCCGCTGCTGCTTGCCCAGCGGGAAGGACAGCACCCCGATGCGTTCGTCTTCGTCGTGGTCGGGATGGGTGTTGCCCAGGGAATCCGAGCCGTTGGTCTCCCCGAAAAAGGACGAAAAATGGCCCGACACATGCACCGTCGTGTCGGGCCTGATGGTCCCGGAGAACACCCGGACCAGACTCACCCTGCCGACGTACGGGTCAGACGTCGTCTTCACCACCTCCGCCAACAGGGGCGCCGCGGCGTCACAGACCAGCTCGGCATGCGGGGCGCCGTGCGGCGTGAACACCTCCGGTATCGGATGTTCCATCGGAGACGGGAAACCGCGGGTGGCGACCTCGAGCAATTCCAGGGTGCCGACGCCGGTGGTGCTGCAGACCGGGATCACCGGGAAGAACGATCCGCGGGCAACGGCGCGCTCCAGGTCGTCGATGAGCACGGCCTCGTCGATCGCCTCGCCGTCGAGATAGCGATCCATCAGCGACTCGTCCTCGGATTCTTCGATGATTCCCTCGATCAGCGTGCCGCGCGCGTCCTCGATCCGGTCGGCGTCCGAGGGGTCCGGCGGCTCGATCGTGCGGGTGCCACCGGCATAGTGGTAGCGCTGCTGCGACAGCAGGCCGATCAGTCCTTCGCAGTTGTTCGGGGCGGTCGGCAGGTAGAGCGGTAAAACCTTGTCGCCGAAGGCGTTCCGAGCGGCCTGCAGTGCTTGGGAGTAGTTCGCTCGGGCATGGTCGAGTTTGGTGATGACCACCGCGCGGGGCATGCCGACCTGACTGCATTCTCCCCAGAGCGACTTGGTCGGCTCGTCAATACCGTCGCAGCCCTCGTTGGCCGCGATCACGAACAGTGCGCAATCCGCGGCGCGCAATCCGGCGCGCAACTCGCCGACGAAGTCGGCGTATCCGGGTGTGTCGACCAGGTTGACCTTGATGCCGCCGTGCACCAGGGAGGCCACCGCGACACCCACCGACCGTTGTTGGCGGATTTCGGCGTCGTCGTAGTCGCAGGTGGTGCTGCCGTCGGTCACCGATCCCGCCCTGGTCAGTACGCCGCCCGCGACGAGCAAGGCCTCGACCAGCGTCGTCTTGCCACCGCCCGACGGGCCCACCAGGACGATGTTGCGGACATCGCCGGGACAGTTCACGGCGGGAGCGGCCCCCGTGCCCGCCGAAGCGTTCGCCTTGTCTGCCATGACCTTCTCCACTTCACTCGGTCGGGCACGGTGTGTCCTAGCTCACAGAACGTATTACGCAACCTTTCTCCCAACTGCCGCCCAGCACAAGGCCACCGGCCGGGCGCAGTTGCCGGCCGCGAGGTGCTGGATCAGGCGTGCCAGCTCGCCCAACGGTGCACGGTTATCGCGATGACCGGACCGTTCAGCGAAACCGATTGGTACTGACGGTATTTGGCACGCAACAGTTGGTAGCCGGTGTGTAGCGCCGCGCCGTCGGTATGAATGGCGGCCGCCCCGTCGGCCCGGACCCACCATAACTGCGTCCACTCGTCGGCGTAGTGGTCGACGAGCAGGCTGACCTGCGGGTTGCTGGCGATGTTCGCCAGCCGGCGCAGCCGATGTGTGCTTTTCGGTTTCGCGTCGATCGCGGTGTATACCGTGTCGCGAGAGCCTTCTGAAGAGGCCTCCAAGACGGCGAAAACCACCGGCACGAGGTGCGGTTTTCCGTCTGCCGAGCTGGTGGCCAGGCGTGCCACCGGGGACTGCGCGAAGCTGACTTTGGGGTCGAATTCGCCCACCGTCCCAGCTTAGGGGCGCAATAGCCATCAGCGTTCCGTGCGGCCTGAACTAGCTACCTGCATTACGGTGAGGTACACAAATTGTGCGGTCCAGACGTTGAGGCTGGGCCGCTTCTGGTTCACACCCCGACGCAGGGAGGTACGGGATGAGCAAAGGGCACCCCCGCTCAGTCTGGTGGTCATGGTCGGTCAGCGTGCTGGCTGTGGTCGGACTGGGCCTGGGCCTGACCACCGTCCCGGCTGCCGCCACTACACCCGGGCCGTCCACCCCGGCGCAGGACCGGTTCCGCGACGCGCCGATGTTCCCGCTGGATCCCGGTGCGATCGCCGCGCAGGTCGGACCGCAAATCGTCAACATCAGCACCCGGTTCGGCTACAACAACGCGATCGGGGCCGGAACCGGAATCGTCATCGATCCCGGCGGCGTGGTGCTGACCAACAACCACGTGATCTCGGCCGCCACCGACATCAGCGCGTTCGACGTCGGCAACGGTCAGACCTACGCCGTCGATGTGATCGGCTACTCCCGCAGCGCCGATATCGCGGTGCTGCAGCTTCGGGGTGCGGGCGGGCTGCCCGCCGCTGCGATCGGCGGTGGCGTCGCGGTCGGCGAGCCGGTCGTCGCCCTGGGCAACACCCACGGCCAGGGCGGCGCGCCGAGCGTCGTGCCCGGCAAGGTCGTCGCGCTCAACCAGACCGTCTCGGCCACCGACACCCTCACCGGCGCCGACGAGACGCTGGGCGGATTGATCCAGGCCGACACCGCGATCAAGCCCGGCGACTCGGGTGGCCCGTTGGTCAACAACGCCGGACAGGTGGTCGGGGTGGACACCGCCGCCACCGACAGCTACAAGATGTCCGGCGGCCAGGGCTTCGCCATCCCGATCGGCCGCGCGATGGGCGTGGCGAATCAGATCCGGTCCGGTGCCGGCTCCAATAGCGTGCACATCGGGCCCACGGCCTTCATCGGCATGGGCGTCGCCGAGAACGGCGGCAACGGTGCGCGGGTCCAGCGCCTGGTCGACGGCGGTCCGGCAGCGGGGAGCGGAATCGCGCCCGGCGACGTCATCGTCGCGGTCGACAACGTGCCGATCAACGGTCCCACCGCGATGACCGACGTACTCGTCCCGCACCACCCCGGCGACGTCATCACGCTGCACTGGCGCGCCGCCGCGGGCGGCGACCGCAGCGCACCCGTGACATTGGGAGACGGGCCGCCGGCCTGATCCGGACGCGCATACTGCCTGGCCCGCGGCCAATTCGGTTGCCGGGACGGCAGATTAGCTGCGGGATTTCGATCTGCCCGCCTCGGGTACACGTGGCATCGTGGAATTGATGGACGACGCGAACGACGCCTCGAAAAAGGATTCCGAGCACGATCCCGCCGGAGGTAGTCACGTCGAGGGGGGTGTGGTCGAGCACCCCAACGCGGAGGATTTCGAGATCGCGGCCTCTTTGCCGGCCGATCCGACCTGGTTCAAACACGCGGTGTTCTACGAGGTGTTGGTCCGGGCATTTCTGGACGGCAATGCCGACGGTTCCGGTGACCTGCGCGGGCTGATCGGTCGGCTGGACTATCTGCAATGGCTCGGGATCGACTGCATCTGGCTGCCGCCGTTCTACGACTCGCCGCTGCGTGACGGCGGCTACGACATCCGCGACTTCTACAAGGTGCTGCCCGAGTTCGGCACGGTCGAGGATTTCGTCGACCTCTTGGACGCCGCCCACGAGCGGGGTATCCGCGTCATCACCGACTTGGTCATGAACCACACATCGGAGTCACACCCCTGGTTTCAGGAGTCGCGCCACGATCCGGACGGCCCCTATGGCGACTTCTACGTGTGGAGCGATACCAGCGAGCGCTACACCGACGCCCGCATCATCTTCATCGACACCGAGGAGTCGAACTGGACGTTCGACCCGGTGCGCAAGCAGTTCTACTGGCACAGGTTCTTCTCGCATCAGCCGGACCTGAACTACGACAACCCGGCCGTGCAGGAAGCGATGATCGACGTGCTGCGCTTCTGGCTCGATCTGGGGATCGACGGGTTCCGGCTGGACGCGGTGCCATACCTGTTCGAGCGCGAGGGCACCAACTGCGAGAACCTGCCGGAGACGCATGCCTTCCTCAGGCGGGTCCGCAAGGTCGTCGACGACGAGTTCCCGGGCCGGGTGCTGCTGGCCGAGGCCAATCAGTGGCCGGCCGACGTCGTGGAGTACTTCGGCGACCCCAGCACCGGCGGCGACGAATGCCACATGGCGTTCCACTTCCCGCTGATGCCGCGGATCTTCATGGCGGTGCGGCGCGAGTCGCGGTTCCCGATCTCGGAGATCCTCGCGCAGACACCCGAGATCCCGGACATGGCGCAGTGGGGAATCTTCCTGCGTAACCACGACGAGCTGACGCTGGAAATGGTTACCGACGAAGAACGCGACTACATGTATGCCGAGTACGCCAAGGACCCGCGGATGAAGGCCAACGTCGGGATCCGGCGCCGGCTGGCGCCGCTGCTGGACAACGACCGCAACCAGATTGAGCTGTTTACCGCGCTGCTGCTGTCGCTGCCCGGCTCGCCGGTGCTCTACTACGGCGACGAGATCGGCATGGGCGACGTGATCTGGCTGGGTGACCGCGACGGGGTGCGCACGCCGATGCAGTGGACCCCGGACCGCAACGCCGGCTTCTCCAAGGCCAACCCCGGCCGGCTGTATTTGCCGCCCAGTCAGGACCCCGTCTACGGCTATCAGGCCGTCAACGTCGAAGCCCAGCGCGACACCTCGACGTCGCTGCTCAACTTCACCCGCACGATGCTGGCGGTGCGCCGCCGGCACGACGCCTTCGCCATCGGAACCTTCGAGGAACTCGGCGGATCGAACCCGTCGGTGCTGGCATTTTTGCGCCAGGGTCCCGACCGTGGCGACCTCAAAGGCGACATCGTGCTGTGCGTCAACAACCTGTCGCGGTTTCCCCAGCCGATCGAGTTGAACCTGCAGCATTGGAGCGGCCACACGCCGATCGAGCTGACCGGGCAAGTGGAGTTCCCGCGCATCGGCCATCTGCCCTATTTGCTGACACTGCCGGGACATGGGTTCTACTGGTTCCAGCTGTGCGCGGCGGAGGAGAACGCATGATTCGCGCCCACGACGATGCAGTGGGGGTACCTCCCGCTTGCGGGGGACGAAGCGATCAGGAGGAGTGGCGCTCATGACACAGTCAGCCAAGCTGCCCTGGGCCGAATGGCTGCCGCAGCAGCGGTGGTACGCCGGGCGCAATCGCGAGCTGTCCAGCGCCGAGCCCGGACTGGTCGTTCCCCTGCGCGACAACCTCGAGCTGGTGCTGGTCGACGCCACCTACACCACCGGCCCGGCCGAGCGGTATCAGGTATTGGTCGGGTGGGACGCCGAGCCCGTCACCGAGTACAACACCGTGGCCACCATCGGTTCAGCCGACGGCCAGACCGGCTATGACGCGCTGTATGGAACGGACGGCCCGCGGTATTTGCTCTCGCTGCTCGACGAGTCCGCGGACCGCGATTCCGACGGCACCGAAGTGGTGTTTCGCAAGGAGCCGGATGTCACGCTGCCGCTGGACGCCTGGCCGCGGGTCGCCGACGCCGAGCAGTCCAACACCAGCGTCATCTTCGACCGGGACGCCATCTTCAAGGTTTTTCGCCGCGTCAGCAGCGGCATCAACCCCGACATCGAGCTGAACCGGGTGCTCGGCCGCGCCGGCAACCCCAACGTGGCGCGGCTGTTCGGCACCTACGAGATCGCCGGGGCCGACGGCGAGGACTCGGCGTGGCCGCTGGGCATGGTCACCGAGTTCGAGGCCAACGCCGCCGAAGGCTGGGCCATGGCCACGGCCAGCGTTCGCGACCTGTTCGCCGAGGGTGACCTGTACGCGCACGAGGTCGGCGGCGACTTCGCCGGCGAGTCCTACCGGCTCGGAGAGGCCGTCGCGTCGGTGCACGCCACCCTGGCCGAATCCCTCGGAACCGCACAGTCGCGGTTCCCGGTGGACAACGTGCTGGCCCGGCTGGCGTCGACCGCGGCGCTGGTTCCCGAGCTGGCCGAGCACGCGGCCACGATCGAAGAGCGCTTCGGCAAGTTGGCCGGCGAGACGATCACCGTCCAGCGCATACACGGTGACCTCCACCTGGGCCAGGTGCTGCGCACCCCGGAGAGCTGGTTGCTGATCGACTTCGAGGGCGAGCCCGGCCAGCCGCTGGACGAGCGACGGGCCCCGGATTCGCCGCTGCGCGACGTGGCCGGTGTGTTGCGGTCGTTCGAGTACGCCGCCTACGGCCCGCTGGTGGATCACGAGGGCGACAAGCAGTTGGCCGCGCGCGCCCGGGAGTGGGTCGAGCGCAATCGCACCGCCTTCTGCGACGGCTATGCGGCCGCGTCGGAAACCGATCCCCGGGATTCACCGCAGCTGCTCGCGGCGTACGAACTCGACAAGGCCGTGTACGAGGCCGGCTATGAGGCGCGGCACCGTCCGGGATGGCTGCCGATCCCGTTGCGGTCCATCGCCCGGCTCACCGCGGTCGAGTAGGTTTCTGCGCCCGCGGCAGGCGTCTGAAAGCATGTCCGGGTGGCGAGTGAGATTTTCGACAGCGAGGCCCGATTGTCGTGGGTGCTGGCCGGGTTGGCCGGTGTGCTGGGGGCGACGGCATTCACGCACTCCGAGGGGTACTTCGTCACCTTCATGACCGGGAACGCCCAGCGCGCGGTGCTGGGTTTTTTCCGGCATGACGTGCTGCTGTCGATATCGGCAGGCGTGCTGATGCTGTGCTTCGTCATCGGCGTGGTGGTGGCCTCGGTGTGCCGTCGCCGATTCTGGTCGGCGCATCCGCACGGCCCGACCGTGTTGACCACGTTCAGCCTGATCACCGCCACCGTGCTCGACGTGCTCGAAGAAGGTTGGCAGGAGAACATGCTCGATTTTGCGCCGATCATGCTGGTGGTGTTCGGCATCGGCGCGTTGAACACGTCGTTCGTCAAGAACGGCGAGGTGTCGGTGCCGTTGAGCTATGTGACCGGCACGCTGGTCAAGATGGGCCAGGGCATCGAGCGGCACATCGCCGGCGGAACGGCCGCCGACTGGCTCGGGTACTTTCTGCTGCTGGCGAGTTTCATGCTCGGCGCGGTCGTCGGTGGCTGCATCAGTCTGGTGGTCAATGGCACCTGGATGTTGGTGGTCGCCTCGGGCGTGTGCGCGTTTACCACCGCCATCACGTATTTCCACCTGGACCGGCGCGCCGTCCTCGACTGATCCACCAAAAAGCATCGGCAGCGCTGCCGCACTGCCGATGCTTTTTGTTGGCGTGTCAGGCGGCGGGGGCCGCGCCCGTGTTCAGCACCTGCAGCATGTCGGGCTTCATCGCCATCAGCTGCTGGTTCCAGTAGGGCCACGAGTGCGTCCCGTTGGCGGGGAAGTTGAACACACCGTTGCGCCCACCCGCTGCCACATAATTGTTCTGGAACTGCTCGTTGGTGCGCAGCGTGAGGCCCTCGAGGAACTTCGCCGGCATGTTGTCGCCGCCGAGGTCGCTCGGAGTGCCGTTACCGCAGTACACCCAGACGCGGGTGTTGTTGGCGACCAGCCGCGGAATCTGCAGCATCGGGTCGTTGCGCTTCCACGCCGGGTCGGTCGACGGGCCCCACATGTTGTTGGCGCTGTAGCCACCCGAGTCGCTCATCGCCAAGCCGATCAGCGTCGGCCACCAGCCCTCGGACGGGTTGAGGAAGCCGGAAAGCGAAGCAGCGTAAGGGAATTGCTGCGGGTAGTAGGCGGCCAGGATCAGCGAGGAGCCACCCGACATCGACAGGCCGACGGCGGCGTTGCCGAACGGCGACACCTGCTTGTTGGCCTGCAACCAGAGCGGCATCTCCTGGGTCAGGAAGGTCTCCCACTTGTAGGTGTAGGTCTGGCCGTTACTGGCCGACGGCTGGTACCAGTTGGTGTAGAAGCTGGACTGACCCCCGACGGGCATCACCACCGACAGTCCGGACTGGTAGAACTCCTCGAACGCCGGGGTGTTGATGTCCCAGCCGTTGAAGTCGTCCTGCGCCCGCAGACCGTCGAGCAGGTACACGGCGTGCGGGCCGCCGCCCTGGAACTGGACCTTGATGTTGCGGCCCATCGACGGTGATGGAATCTGCAGGGTCTCCACTGGAAGACCCGGCTTCGAGAACGCCCCCGCAGTCGCCGAGCCGCCCACAACCGCGACCAGACCGGACAACAGGGCAGCGCCTACAACCGCGATAGCCAGCCGGCGCGGCAAGATCGTTGCGGCGCCACGCAACTTCTCAACGAATGTCATAGCTCTTACCCATCCCAACTTTCATCTGCCGCATTTGCGCGGTGGAATCTGTTCTCGGGGAGTCAAACACAGCGGGAGGAGCTAAACCGTTCGTCGCGGCCGGGCCGACAGATCGCGGTTCGCTAACGATTGAGAGTCGGGCAGACATCGTCACATTGCGGTCACGATCGGCTCTCGATTCGGCGCACGGTGGTTGCCGACCGTCGCGGATGCCGCCTAGGCGACCAGACGCCGTAAAAGCGTTGACGCCGTGGCAATTCCGAGCACCGCGGCGACGAGCGACACGACGAGGTCCAGCGGGTGCAGCGGGGTGCCGATCAACAGCGCGCGCAGTGCGTCGACTTCGTAGCTCAGCGGGTTGACGGTGCTCAGCACACGCAGCCACGAGGGCATCACGTCGACCGGGTACAGCGCGTTCGACGCGAAGAACAGCGGCATCGTGATGGCCTGCCCGATTCCCATCAGGCGGTCGCGATTGCGGACCAGCCCGGCCAGCGTCATCGACAGGCAGGCGAAGAACGCCGCACCGAGCATCACGGTGGCCATGGCCGCCAGGATGCGCAACGGATTGACGGTCAGGGGAACCCGCATCAGGTAGGCCAGCGCCAGCACGCCGACGACCTGGGCGACCGAGCGCACCCCGGCCGCGAAGGCCTTGCCGGTGATCAGCGCCGACGCCGGGGCCGGGGTCACCATCAGTTTGGCCAGCACGCCGGCGTCTCGATCCCAAATGATCTGTATGCCATAGAAAATCGAGATGAACAGCGCCGACTGCGCGATGATGCCCGGCGCCAGGAAGGCCAGGTAGGACACCGATCCGGTGTTGATGACATGCAACTTGCTGAATGTCGTCCCGAAGATCAGCAGCCACAGGGCCGGTTGCACCATCCGGGTGACGAGTTCGGTGCGGTCGTGCTGCAGCTTCTGCAGTTCGACGATCGCGAACGCGCCGATGCGGCCGAACGTCGCGCCGGCCCGCCGCCATCCGTGCGGTGCGCGCACCAGGATGGCCGCCGGGATGTCGCAGCCGCGATCAACCGGCACGGCTGGCAACCTTTCTGCTGGAACGGATTTCGCGGAAATCGGACGATGACTCGTCGCCGCGCAGCTCGGTGGACGCGTAGTGGCGGAACACGTCCTCGAGCGTGGCGCCGGGCGAGACCTTGGATATCCGGGCCTTCAGCTCGGTCGGAGTGCCCACCGCGCGCAACACGCCGCGGTGCAGCAGCGCCACCCGGTCGCACAACGCGTCGGCTTCCTCCATGTAGTGCGTGGTCAGCAGCACCGTCATGCCGAACTGGGCCTGCATGGTCTGCACCTGAGTCCACACGCCGTCGCGCGCGATCGGGTCCAGTCCCACCGTCGGCTCGTCGAGCACCAGCAGCGACGGGCGGTTGACCAGCGCCTGCGCCACTTCCAGGCGGCGCACCATGCCGCCGGAGTACGTCCCCGCCAGCCGGTCGGCCACGTCGAGGAGCTCCATGGCCTCCAGTGCCTGCGTGACACGGTCGGCGCGCTCGGCGCGCGGTACGCCGTAGAGCCGGGCGAACCATTCCACGTTTTGCCGGCCCGTCAGTGCGGGCTCGATCGAAAGTTGTTGCGGGACATACCCGATATTGCTGCGGATGTCGACGGTCTGGCGCCGGGAGTCCAGCCCGAAGATGCGCAGCTCACCGTGTTGCACGGGGGTCAGCGTGGTCAGCATCCGCACCAGCGTCGTTTTTCCCGCGCCGTTGGGCCCGAGCAGGCCCATCGTCTCGCCGGGCCGCACCGTGAGGGTGAGGTCGTCGACCGCGGTGAACCGGCCGTAGTGGAAGCTCAGGTGCCGGCAGTCGATCGCCATCGGTAATTTCGTCATCGCCGTCTCTCCTGTAATCTGCGGGCCACTACGTCGAGGACCTCCAACCCCTTTGTCAGAGAATCGATTTGGTCGTCATCGAGTTCGTCCAGCACCTCGGACAGCAGCGCGCGTCGAGCGGCCCGCGATGCGTCGACGATCTGCTGGGTGGGCTCGGCGAGGCGTAGTTGGCAGGCGCGACGGTCGGTCTCGTCGACGGTCCGGATCAGCGAGCCGTTGGCCACCAGCTTGGAGACCATCGTCGAGGCGGTGTTGGGAACCAGCCCGAGTTCGCCTGCCGCGGCGCGCACCGAGATCCCCGGCCGCCGCCCCACCAGCCAGAGCAGCTCCGCCTGAGATTCCGTCAACCGCGCCGAGTCGAATCCCCGGCCGGCGGACCTGCGAAGCTGGCGGCGGAACCGGCCGACGACGCCGAACACGTCGGCGACCAGGTCGGTGTGCGATCGCAGTGCTTGCATATATATCTCTGTTTACGAGCTATATATGTGTGCAAGCTGTGCAGGGCCTTTATCTGCGCTACTTCTGCAGGTGGTGCAGCATGACGTCGGTCACCGCGCCGTGAGCGACGCTGGTCGTCATGTAGCTGCAGAACGGTTGGCGGCGACGATCCGTCGGGGAGCCCGGGTTGAGCAGCCGCAGCCCGGTCTCGGTGGTGGTATCCCACGGGATGTGGCTGTGCCCGAACACCAGCACGTCGCTGTCCGGGTAGAGCCGCGACATCCGGGCTTCGCGGCCGGACGAGGCGCCGGTTTCGTGCACGACCGTGAAGCGCACGCCCGCCAACGTCACGTCCGCTCGCTGTGGCAGTCGCGCCCGCAGTGCCGGCCCGTCGTTGTTGCCCCAGCAGCCGACCAGGCGCGCGGCCCTGGATTCCAGTTCGTCGAGCAAGCCGAGCGATATCCAGTCACCGGCGTGGATGACGGCGTCGGCCCGCTCGACTTCCTCCCACACCCGCGCCGGCAGATCGCGGGCGCGTTTCGGGACATGGGTATCGGCAATCAGCAGCAGCCTCACGAGTTCTATGCTTACCCGCGAGCAGAGGAGAAAGCATGCGCACCTTCGAGTCAGTCGCCGACCTCGCCGCCGCCGCGGGGGAGACCATCGGGCAAAGCGACTGGGTGACCATCACTCAGGAAGACGTCAACCTCTTCGCCGATGCGACCGGCGATCACCAATGGATCCACGTCGACCCGGAACGGGCGGCCGCCGGTCCCTTCGGCAAGACCATCGCCCACGGGTACATGACCCTGTCGCTGCTGCCGCGGCTGCAACACCAGATGTACACCGTCAACGGCATGAAGCTCGCAATCAACTACGGCCTGAACAAAGTTCGCTTTCCCGCCCCGGTCCCGGTGGGTTCGAAGGTGCGGGCGACCAGTTCGCTGGTCTCGGTCGAGGACGTCGGCGGGGGAGCCGTGCAGGCGATCGTGTCGACCACGGTCGAGATCGACGGGTCGCCGAAGCCGGCCTGTGTGGCCGAAAGCATCGTTCGCTACGTGACCTAGCGGCGCCGCGCGCTCGCCGCGCGCGAGACTTAAACCATTGCGGGGTTTCTCGGCGTGTCGTCGACGTCGTTTAAGTGTCGCGACGGTCGGGCCGTGCGTGTCTCTAGAACTCGGCGATCGCGTGTTCCAGTCGTTGCGCCAGCCGGGCTTCGGCTTCGGCGCGCCGGGTCGGTATGTGTGCCGACGGGAAAGGCGTTGTCACAGGCTGGTATTCACGCAGCGTGCGGCGGGCTACCGTCATCTTGTGCAGCTCGGTGGCACCGTCGGCGATGCCCAGCGACTCGGCGGCCACCAGCATCTTGACGAACGGCATCTCGTCGGAGACCCCAAGGGCGCCGTGCAAGTGCAGGGCGCGCTGCGCGACGTCGTGCAGCACCTGGGGCATCGCGACCTTCACCGCGGCGATGTCACGGCGCACCTTGGAGTAGTCATGGTGCTTGTCGATCAGCCACGCGGTGCGCAGCACCAGCAGCCGGAACTGCTCGATCTGGATCCAGCTGTCGGCGATCTTCTCCTGAGTCATCTGGAAGTCGGAGAGATGGCCATTCCTGGTCTTGCGTGACACCGCACGCTCGCACATCATGTCAAAAGCCTTGCGCGCCAGTGCGATTGTACGCATCGCGTGATGAACGCGGCCGCCGCCGAGACGGGTCTGGGCGATCATGAATGCCGATCCCTCACCGCCCAGCACGTGATCGGCCGGGACCCTTACGTCGTTGTAACGGACGTAGCCGTGCGAACCGTGCTTCGACTCGCCTCCCACCCCGACGTTGCGGATGATCTCGATCCCCGGCGTCTCGCCTGGAACGATGAACAGCGACATCTTGTCGTAGGTGCGCGCGTCGGGCTTGGTGACGGCCATGACGATGAAGAACGACGCATGCTTGGCGTTGGAGGAGAACCACTTCTCGCCGTTGATGACCCAGTCGTCTCCATCGCGGGTCGCGCTGGTCACGAACATCCCGGGATCGGAACCACCCTGCGGTTCAGTCATCGAATAGCAGGAGGAGATCTCGCCGTCGAGCAGCGGCTGTAAATAGCGCGCCTTCTGCTCGTCGGTGCCGAACAGCGCGAGGATCTCGGCGTTGCCGGAATCCGGCGCCTGGCAGCCGAACACGGACGGGGCCCATCGGGAGCGGCCGAGGATTTCGTTGAGTAGCGCCAGCTTGACCTGGCCGAAGCCCTGACCGCCGAGCTCGGGCCCCAGATGCGCCGCCCACAGGCCCTGGTCCTTCACCTGCTGCTGCAACGGCCGCAGGATGCGCATCATCTCGGCGTTCTTCTTGTCGTACGGATCCAGGGCGACCAGATCGAGGGGTTCGAGCTCGTCGACCATGAACTTTTCCACCCAGTCCAGCTTCGCCTGGTATTCCGGGTCGGTTTCGAAGTCCCACACGGCGGCCAACCATTCCCCGGCGCACCGCGCCGGCATCCTAGACAACTGCAGAAGGAGCTACCCCATCGTAGATGCGGTCGGTCGCGGGCCGGTGCGTGTCTGGCTACGGAGACCGTCGGCGCGCGCAATCGTTTCTCGAAGCGGCCTAATGCAATTTGGGCAGGACGTAGTCGCGATAGAAGTTGATCGCGGCGATGGGGTCGCCCTGCGGGAAGTGCAGAAACGGTATGGCCCCGCCATCGAGAACCCATTGCACGGCCGTGACGTGGGTGGCGGGATCGGTGCCGACCGTCCAATTCGCCAGGACCTTCTCGATCGGGTTCGACTCGGCGGCCCGCTGAATTTCGACCGGATTGGGTTGATCGGCGGCCCCGGCGGTGAACCGCCACAGCGCCGCCGTGCGGGCGGCCTCCTCGCTATCGCCGACGACGGCGAACAGTTCGGCGCGCTTGGGAAAAGTCGCGGGATCTCGCCCGGCCGCGCGCGCACCGTCGCCCAGCGCGCCCAGCAGTTTGGCGTTCGTGAGATCGCGGGCCTGGGTGATCCAGCCGTCGCCGTATTGCCCTGCCAGCCTTGCGCTTTTGGGCCCACTGGCGGCGACGAAGATCTGCGGCGGGGCTTGCGGCAGGTCGTAGAGCTTCAGCGAGTTGGTCTGAAAATAGCGGCCCGCGAACGAGATTCGCTGACCGCTCCACAGCTGGCGGATCAGTTGGATCGCCTCGACCAGCCGGTCGTGACGTTCGGGGTATTTGCCCCACATGTTGGTGGCGGCCTGCTCATTGAGTCGTTCGCCGGTCCCGAGCCCCAAGAACACCCGGCCCGGACTCAGCATCGCCAGCGACGCAAAGGCCTGTGCCACGGTTGCCGGGTGGTAGCGGTAGGTCGGACAGGTGACGCCGGTGCCGAAGGAGATGCGGCTGGTGGCGCTGCCCACCAGCGCCAGCGTCAGCCACGGAAACATCGAGTGGCCCTCGTTGTCCTGCCACGGCTGGATGTGGTCGCTGGCCCAGACGTATTGAAAGCCGGCCTTTTCGGCTGCCTGCGCCTGCAACACCAGCTGGTCGGTGCGAAATTGCTCGTGCGACAAGATGATTCCGACGCCCTTGGTCACCGGCGGCGCAGTGGGGGGCGCGGCGTGGTGCTCGCGGGCGCATGCGCTGGCCAACGCACCGGCGCCGAGCACGCCGACGCCGGTCGCGATCTGCCCGAACGTCCGCCGGGAAAGACCATCCGTCACCGCACCACGGTACCCCTCGGTTGTACCGTCACACGCGTGTGCGTTTGGTGCGGGATGCGAATAGGAACTGGCAACCAATGGTGAGAAGCGATCATCCACACCGCGCTCCGCTGCGCAGCGTGAGCCTGATGTGCGGCGCAATTCTGCTGTGCTGGTTCGCCTCGACGATCGGCGTGCAGTGGCTTTCGATCTCCATTTACGCCCTGGGGGCCATCGCGGCTGTAACGGGTTTCGCCACGATGTTCCGTGGTTCGTCGTTCTAAGCCGGGTCGTTTGCCATTAGCCTGACGTCATGGCTCCCCAGGCACGTCCCGCACGCAAGGCCGACCTGCGCGAGTCGTCGGCCACCCTGAGCCGGGCCTTCTACGACGATCCGGTGATGACCTGGATATTTCCCAACAGCGCGACCCGGACCACGCATCTGACCCGGATGTTTGCCGCGATGACCCGGCACCATCACCTGCCGCTCGGCGGTGTCGAGGTGGCCCACGACGGAGCCGCGATCGGCGCGGCCGCCCTGTGGGATCCGCCGGGGCATTGGCAGGAATCGCGCTGGGCGCAGTTTGCGATGACGCCGGCCTTCCTGCGGGTGTTCGGCCTGCGCACGGGGATGGCACGGGGCATCCAGGACGTGATGAAGCGCGAGCATCCCGAAGAGCCGCACTGGTATCTGGCCGCGATCGGCAGCGACCCGGCGGTGCGCGGCCAGGGCTATGGCCAGGTGCTGATGCGGTCGCGGCTGGACCGCTGCGATGCCGAGCATTGCCCGGCCTATCTCGAGTCGAGCAAGCCCGAGAACGTGCCCTATTACATGCGGTTCGGCTTCGAGGTCACCCAGGAGATCCCGCTGCCGGGCGGCGGCCCACCGCTGTGGGCGATGTGGCGCGAGCCCCGCTGACGGTCAGGTGTTGCTTCGCCAGCCGGCGATGCCGATCGCGATCATGCGCAGCTGTTTGACGGCGATGCGCCGGATGTCTTCCAGCGCCTCGGCGGTCTGGGCGTCTTCGATCGCCTCGGCGATCACGATCATCGAGTTGACGAACAGCGTCGCCAGCACATTGAGGTCCTCGGTGCTCCACGCGTTGAGCCCGGGGAAGCGCGCCAGGTCGGTCGCCAGCTCCGAGGTGATCAACCGGATCTCGGTGCGGATCGCGTAACGCAGCACGCTCAGCCCGCTGTTGCGCTCGCGGCCGATCAGACGCCAGTGCTCGCGCCGGTCGGCGACGCTGGCGATCAGGATCTCGACCGACGACTCGATCACCCGGCTCGGGTCGAGCTTGCCGGCGCGCGCGTCGCGCAGGGTGTCGCGCAGGCTGCGAAACGACTCGTCGATGAGCACCAGCCCGAGGGCCTCCATCGACTCGAAGTGTCGATAGAACGCCGCGGGCACGATCCCGACCTCACGGGTCACCTCGCGCAGGCTCAGGGCAGAAAAGCTGCGGTCCTGCAGCAATTTGAGCGCCGCGGCGATGATGGCGCGCCGAGTGGCTTCTTTCCGCTCTTCGCGCGAGGGGCTTTCCCGGGAACGCTCGCGGCTGGAACGGTGCGGCCGTGAGCTAGGAGTACGACCGTTCACTGTGTGAAGCTTACCACAGAGCTGGGTTAACCCTTGACTAGCCATGCTCATTGGCAGGACGGTGTACATATGTTCACTCAAAGAAGTCAGACCCTGCGTCGGAGCTTCGCCAAGACTTTCCGGGACCGCATCCTCGGTTCCGACCTGGTTGACCTGCTGACCGGCCCACACGGCGTCGACCGCTACACCGAGCTGGTAGACCCAACCTGGACCCGGGGCGAAGCCCGCGCCAAGGTCATCGGCGTGCGGCGCAGCACGCCGCGCAGCGTCACCCTCACCCTCGCTCCGAACCAGAGCTTCACGTCCACCCACACCGTCAAGGCCGGCCAGTACGTCAACGTCAGCCTCGAGATCGACGGCCGCCTGCACACCCGCTGCTATTCACCGGCCAACGCCGAGGGCAGCTCGACCCTCGAGCTGACCGTCGGCCGCCATGACGGCGGGCTGGTGTCGAACCACCTGTACGAGCAGGCCCGCCGCGGCATGGTGGTCGGGCTGACCGGTGTGGGCGGCGACTTCGTCCTGCCAGCGGATCGGCCGCGGCGGATCCTGTTCATCGCCGGCGGCAGTGGCATCACACCCGTGCTGGCGATGCTGCGCACCCTGGTGGCGCAGGGCCACGACACCGAACTCGCGTTCGTCCACTACGCCCGCAGCCAAGCAGAGGCCTGCTACCGCGACGAGCTGAGCGCGATGCCCGGAGTGCGGGTGCTGCACGGTTACACCCGATCGGGTTCGGGCGATCTCGTCGGACGCTTTGGTGCCGAGCACCTCAATGCCGCCATGCCCTCGCCCGATGCGGTATTCGTCTGCGGCCCAACCGCTTTGGTCGACGCCGTCCGCGAACACTGCGAGAACGCGTACACCGAGAGCTTCCTGCCGCCGACGTTTACTCCTGCGGAGAACCCGTCGGGTGGCCGAATAACGTTCGCGGACAGCGACATTGACGTCGTCGACGACGGACGCTCGCTGCTCGAGCAGGCCGAATCGGCCGGCCTGACTCCGGAGAACGGATGCCGGATGGGCATCTGCCACACCTGCACGCGCCGGAAGGTCTCCGGCACCGTGCGCAGCCTGACCACCGGCGCGGTCTCGACCGGGCCGGACGAAAACATCCAGATCTGCGTATCCGTCCCCGTCGGGGACGTCGACCTCGCGCTCTGACTCCCAGGAGGAGCTATGTCACACGACACGATCACCCTTACCCCCGAGCAGGCCGACGCGTTCGGCCGTGAACTCGACGCCATCCGCGACCGCGTGATGGCCGACCTCGGCGAAGAAGACGCCGACTACATCCGTCGCGTCATCAAGACCCAGCGGGCGCTGGAAGTGGGCGGGCGCGTGCTGCTATTCCTGCCACCGGCCTGGCTGCTGGGCACCGCGATGCTGGGCGTCGCGAAAATCCTGGACAACATGGAGATCGGCCACAACATCATGCACGGCCAGTACGACTGGATGCGTGACCCGAACATCTCCGGCCGCTCGTTCGAATGGGACACCGCGTGCCCGGCCGACCAATGGCGGCACTCGCACAACTACATGCACCACACCCACACCAACATCGTCGGGATGGATCGCGACATCGGCTACGGCATCATCCGGATGAGCGAGGACCAGAAATGGACGCCCTACTTCCTGGGCAACCCGCTGTATGCGTTCCTGCTGATGGTGCTGTTCCAATACGGGGTCGCGCTGCACGAACTGGAGACCGAGAAGATCCGCTCCGGCGAGATCCGGGTCTGGGACAAAAAGGACACCCTGAAGGAGATCTGGCAGAAGACCAAGCGTCAGACGCTCAAGGATTACGTCGCCTTCCCGCTGCTGGCCGGCCCGTTCGCGCCGTTCGTCTTCACCGGCAACATGACGGCCAACCTGATGCGCAACGTGTGGTCGTACATGATCATCTTCTGCGGCCACTTCCCGGACGGCACGCAGGAATTCACCGTCGAGGAGACCGCCGACGAGTCGCGCGGCCAGTGGTATTTCCGGCAGGTGCTGGGCTCGGCGAATCTCACCGGAGGCAAGATCTTCCACCTGCTGTCCGGCAACCTGTCGCACCAGATCGAGCACCACTTGTTCCCCGACATGCCGGCCCGCCGGTATGCGGACATCGCGCCCGAGGTGCAGGAGATCTGCGAGCGCTACGGCATCCCCTACAACAAGGGCCCGCTGCTGCGGCAGTTCGGCACCGTGGTGCGCAAGATCGTCCGGCTGACCTTCCCGGACCCGGGCAAGGTGATGTCGTTGCTGCCGAAGATCAAGCCGGCCGATCGCGAGCCCGTCGCGGCCTGAGGACCGCCCCGGGTAGGGGACAATGGGCGGCGTGGAATGGACCGGTGCACGTTATGCGGACAAGCCGACGGTGGAAGCCTCGACGTGGATTGACGCCGATCCGTCCCGGGTCTGGAATCTGATCTCGGACATCAAGCTGATGCCGACGTTCAGCGGCGAATTGCAATCGGTGGAGTGGGCCGGCGGCGCCGACCGGCCGAAGTTGGGTGCCCGCTTCGTCGGACACAACCAGCACGCGGCGTTCGGCGAATGGAGCACCACCTCGCACATCGTCGCCTGCGACCAGCAGCGCGAATTCGCCTGGGCGGTCGGCGATGCCGAGAACCCGTCGTCGATCTGGCGGTTCCGGCTGGAACCCCGGGATGGCGGAACCAACCTGACTTACTGGATGCAGATGGGACCCGCGCGCTCGGGGCTGTCGGTGGCGATCGATTCGATGCCGGACAAAGAGGAGAAGATCGTGTTCGTCCGGATGCGCGAATTCGAGACCGCGATCGGCAAGACGTTGGCGGCGATCAAGAGGCTGGCCGAACACGGGGTGCGCTGATGCGCACGGCGACGACGGTCGAATTGTCCGGCGGCAGCGACGAAGTCGCCCAGGTGGTGACGCTGGCCGTCGAAGCCGAGAAGCTGGGTCTCGACGTGTGTTGGGTCGCCGAGGCGTGGGGTGCGGATGCACCGTCGGCGCTGGGCTACCTGGCGGCGCGTACCGACACGATGCTGCTCGGCTCCGGCATCCTGCAGGTCGGCACCCGGTCGCCGGTGCTGGTCGCACAGACCGCGATCACGCTGTCCAACCTGTCGAACGGGCGATTCCTGCTGGGGCTGGGGGCTTCCGGGCCCCAGGTCATCGAGGGCCTGCACGGCGTCTCGTTCAGCCGGCCGCTGGCCCGCGTCTCCGAGACCGTCGACATCGTGCGGCAGGTGTTCGCCGGAGGCAAGATCTCCCACTCCGGCGAGGAGTTTCGGATTCCCCGTCCCGGTGAAGCCGTGCCGATGCGGGTGTCGAATGCGCCCCAGCACCCGATTCCGATCTATCTGGCCACGCTGTCCCCGGCGATGCTGCGGCTGACCGGGAAGATCGCCGACGGCTGGCTGGGCACCAGCTTCGTGCCCGAGGGTGCGGCGCGGGCGTACTTCGCCCACCTCGACGAGGGCCTTGCGGCCGCCGGGCGCACCCGCGCGGACATAGACATCTGCCAGGGCGCCGAGGTCGCGTTCGCCGCCGACGAGGACGAGCTGAGCACCATGACCGCCAACCGCAAGAAGGAACTCGCGTTCAGCCTCGGTGGCATGGGCTCATCGAGCACGAACTTCTACAACCAGGCCTACAGCCGGCAGGGCTGGGCCGACGTCGCCGCCGCCGTGCGCGAGCGCTGGCAGGCCGGTGACCGCGACGGCGCCGCGCGGCTGGTGACCGACGACATGGTGCTGGGCACCACGCTGATCGGCACCGAGCAGATGGTGCGCGCGCGGCTCGCGGTATGGCGCGACGCGGGCGTCGACACCGTGCGGCTCTACCCCGCCGGTGACACGCTGGCCGCCAAGCTCGATACGCTCGGCCGGGCGATCGAGCTGGTCCGCGAGGCGGGGTAATCCCGCGCGCCGACCGTGGGGCCTATGGACGAATTCATGCTCTTCGCAGTACCTAGGGCCCACACTCGACGGGTTAGGTGGTGGCAGTCGGGGCGTCGGCGGCCTTGACGAGTTGCACCTCGGGCCGCTCCGGCACGCCGTCGGACAGGAACCACCGGAACGCCAGATTGCCGAGCGGATAGCCCAGCGTCGTCAATGAATTCGGATGCGTCGTCGTCCCGCTGGACAACACGATCGTCACCGAGCCGTCGCTGTTGAGCGCCGCGCTGTGGTTGTTGACCGAAGACCGGGCACCCTCGTCGCCGTAGCTGGCCATGAACTGGTTCCACACCACCAGGTTCCAGAACCGGCACGACGGCGGCCGATGCGTGATGACCAGCGCCTCGTCGTCGTCCAGCACGAAACTGCCGTAGGCATAGCACGCGTCGCGCGCCGACCAGCCGAAGTTGGCGTCGGGCACCTGATAGGGGTCGGCGAATTGGTTTGCCGCGTGGGCGGTTTCGTGACCCAGCCCGTGTTGGTCGTCGACCCGCGTCCCCACGGCCAACGGGACGATGGCGAACATGGTGCGCATCCAGGCGGCGGCGGCCCGCAGGCTGGCCGCGGTCTCGGCGTCGCCGTGCCGGATCGGTTCCGGATCGTCGAGTGCCTCGATCTGCCAGGTCACCGGGCGACCGGTCAGCGGGTGCGCCTGGTAATCGCGGGTCATCAGCACCACGGCGTCGGGGGTGGCCGGGAAGTCGAAGGAGAAGTTACCGTCGGCGTCGATGTCGAGATCGGTGTCGCGGACGATCGCGACGATCCGATCCGACCACGCGCCCGGCGACGGTTCGTTGTAGGCGGTCACCGAGAAGTACACGCTGTCACCCTTGTTGCCGCTGATGCGATACCGCCGCTTCTCATCGACCGGGCAGATGAAGTAGTACGCGTCGGTGTTGTCGCCGCCCCAGCGGCGATCGCGCCGGAACGGGGTGTTGACCGCCACGAACTGCGGGCGACCGGGCTCGGGGAACAGGTAGGTGTCGAAGGCGACGCCCAGGGTGGTGGCCAGCATCCGGTAGCCGTCGGCCACGTGGCGGTCGTCGGTCACCGCCCGGTCGCCCTCCAAGAAGGACCGGTCGAGGTCGCCGAGGGTGGCCAGCAGCTCTTTCCACGCGGTCGTAGATTCGTGCGTCATGCTGTAGTTCCTTTCAGGATTCCTTTCAGGAGCAACGTGGTGGTGCGGTCCACCCAGGCGTCGTCGAGTTCGTCGGGACGGGTGAGCAGCGCGACCAGCGTGATGCCGGCCATCGCCTCGGCCAGTTCGGCGGCGGTCACGTCGGACCGGACCTCACCGCGCGCCGCGGCGGCGTCGAGCCACTCGGCCAGGCCGCCGCCGATGATGTCGGTAAACCGTTCCAGCAGCGCCGAATGCAGGGTCGGGTCGGACGCCATCTCGCCGACCAGTCCGGGCAGTGCCGCCCTCGCGGCCGGCGTGGTCAGGAAAGCCATTGTGCGCCGCACCATTTCGCGCACATCCTGCAGTAGTGACCCGGTGGCCGGAATATCGGTCGCGGCGCCGATCGGAAACACCGCCTCGTGCACCAGGTGCGCCTTGCTGGGCCAGCGGCGGTAGATCGCGGGCTTGCTGGTGCCGGCGCGTTCGGCGATGGCGGAGACCAGCAGCCCCGGGTAACCCGTCTCGGCGAGCAGCTCGACGGTGGCGCGCAGCACCGCGCCGTCGATACGCGGGTCACGGGGTCGGCCAAAATCCACTACCATTACGAAACTCAGAGTAACATAAGTCGCCGTGACCGACGCCGTTCGCCTTGACGACCTTGAACTGCCCAAATTCAGCGCCGAGGGCCAGCAGATCCTCGACATGATGGCCATGATGGCCCCGGACTGCCGGCTGGATGCCGACGCGCTGCACGCGAAGGCCAGCGCCGACACCGGGCTGCACGACTTCGGCCCCGACGACTACCGCGAACGCCTCGACGTCTACCTCGCGGCGCTGCGCGAGATCGACGGGCTGCACGACGCCGGAGTGGTGAACTTCTACGGGCAACTGCTCCAGCTGCTCAAGAACCGGCTGCTGCTGACCGACCTACTGCGTCGTCATCCCGAGATCAACGACATCGAACTGCGCTCGCCGGTGGTGATCGCCGGACTGCCCCGCACCGGCACCACGCACCTGCACAACCTGCTCGCCGCCCCGCCCACCTTCCGGACCATGCCGTACTGGGAAAGCAACGAACCGTTCCCGTTGCCGAATGAGATTGGCGCCGAACCGGATCCGCGCCGGGGGCGAATGGAGGTCGCGGTCGGCGTGGTCAACATGGTGATGCCGTACTTCCCGCTGATGCACGAGATGACCACCGAACACGTGCACGAAGAGATCCAGCTGCTGGCCAACGACTTTTCGACGATGCTGTTCGAGACGCTCGCCGAGGTGCCGCGCTGGCGCGATTACTACCGGGCGCACGACCAGACGCCGCACTACGAATACCTCGCCACTCAGCTCAAGGCGATGCAGTTCCTGCGCGGGGGCCGGCGCTGGCTGCTCAAGTCGCCTCAGCATCTCGAGCAGGTGCGGGTGCTGGATCGGGTGTTCGGCGACGGCATCATCGTGTTCACCCACCGCGATCCGGTGCCGGTGGCGCTGTCGATGATCGCGATGATCACCTACTCCGCCCGAATGCACCGCTCGCCGGTGCCGGTGGAACAGATCGCGAACTCCTGGATCGACCGGCTTGACCAGATGCTCACGGCGCTGGTGCGCGATCGTGACGTGATCGGTCCGGAACGCTCGATCGACATCCGGTTCGACGACTTCATGGCCGACGAACTCGGTGTCGCCGAGCGCGTCTACGCCCTGGCCGGGGAACCGTTCACCGACGAGGCGCGCAAGCCGATCGCCGACTACCTGGCGGGCCATCGGCGCGGCCGATTGGGCAACGTCGAGACGTCGTTCGAGATGTTCGGGCTGCACGAGAGCGCGCTGCGCGACCGGTTCGCTCCCTACGTCGATCGGTTCCTGAAATAGCCTCGGTGCGCTAGCTTTTCCAGCATGGTCGCTATGCCCGTGTTGGATGGGGTCGAACATCGGTACGTAGAACTGGGCGACGGCGTGACAATCCACGTCGCCGACGCCGGTCCGCCCGGCGGTCCGGCCGTCATGCTGGTACACGGCTTCCCGGAGAACTGGTGGGAGTGGCACGAGCTGATCGGTCCGCTGGCCGCCGACGGCTACCGGGTGCTGTGTCCCGATCTGCGCGGCGCGGGCTGGAGTTCGGCGCCCCCGTCGCGGTACTTGAAGTCCGAGATGGGCGAGGATCTCGCGGGCGTGCTGGACAAGTTGGGCGTCGACAAGGTGAAGCTTGTCGCCCACGACTGGGGTGGACCCGCCGCGTTCATCATGATGCTGCGCCATCCGGAGAAGGTGACCGGCTTTTTCGGCCTGAACACCGTGGCGCCCTGGCCGAAGATGGATCTGGGCGCGGTCCGCGACCTGTGGCGGTTCTGGTATCAGGTGCCAATGTCGTTGCCCGTCATCGGGCCCCGGGTGATCAGCGACCCCAACGCGCGGTTTCTCCGGATGCTGGGTTCCTGGGTCGGCGGCGGGTTCTCGCTACCCGAGGAGAGCGTCCGGCTGTACAGCGAGTGCATGAACCAGCCCGGCCACGCCGAGGCCGGCTCGCGGTGGTACCGCACCTTCCAGACCACCGAGATGCGCAGCTGGCTGGGCGGTGAGTACAACGACGCTCGCGTCGACGTTCCGGTGCGCTGGCTCAGCGGGACCGACGACCCGGTGATCACTCCGCGGCTCTTGGACGGATATGCCGACCGCATAAGCGATTACGAGGTCGAGCTGGTCGACGGTGTCGGCCACTGGATCGTCGCGCAACGGCCGGACCTGGTGCTGGATCGGTTGCGGGCGTTCCTGCGCGCCGAAACTTAAACCACCGCGCCGTTTTTCGGCCGGCGTGTCGTGTGCGTGGTTTAAGTGTCGCGGTATTGGGACGCCGAGCGCGCTCGAGCTACTCGACGCCGATCGTGACTTCGGTGGACTTGATGAACACCGTCGCGGGCTGACCGACCGCCAGACCCAGGTCGAGTGCCGCGTCCTTGGTGACCGAGGAGGTGACGATCTGGTCGCCGCCGTCGAGCTTGACCTTCACCACCGCCATCACGGTCCCGAGGTCGACCTCGGTGATGGTCCCTTTGAGCTGGTTTCGAGTGGATAGCCGCATGCGATGAGACTAGCCGCTAGTGCCGAGGTCCGAGCAGCGCGATGCAGGCATCGACGGCCGGTTCGACGATCCCTCGCACGGCGTGCCCGTCCTCGACGGCGAGCGCGGTCAGTTCGCGCAGCCCGCCCAGCAAGATGACGGCCAGCGGCCCGGTCAGCGGCGGCAGTTCGGCGCGCTGGAACCCGGGGCTGGCGCTGAGGTCGATCAGCAGGTCGGACAGCAGCTGCAAACCGCGGCGCTGCACCGGACGGCCGACGGCTCCCAGCGAGGGCAGCTCTCGGATCCAGCTCAACGTAATGGCCGGCCGCGCTTCGATATAGGCGACGTAGGCCTCGACGGCCTGACGGATCTGCCGGTGCCAGTCGGCCTCGGGATCGACGGCGGCCGCGATGCTCTCGCCGAGCTTTTCGATGTCGGCGGCCAGTAGTTCGAGGAAGCACTCTTCCTTGCTGGCGAATTGGTCGTAGAACGTGCGCTTGGACGTGCGGGCGTGGCGCACGACGTCGGCGACGGTGCTGGCGCGGTAGCCGCGCTCGCCGATCGAGGTGGCGAGGCCGTCAAGCAGCCGGAGCCGAAATGGATCTTGAACAACCGCGACATCAACGGTCTGGATCACCGTCGTCGCGGGTGGCATAGTCGGTCGCCCTCTCGATGTTCAAACCACTTGTCAGGTTCGGTACTACAGAGTACCGTACACGAAAAGGTCTGTGGTACACCGCGGTACCAACCCCGGACTCCCGGGGGCAGATGTTGGGAGCGATAACGCCATGAGCGAAGTAGTCACCGCCGCGCCGCCGGGCTCCGCAGTCGGCTTGCCCCCCGCGGCCCCACTCCCAAAATTGGTGCAGGGCTTAGGCTTTGCGATGTCACGGCGGTTCATGATGCGGCGACTGTCCCGCCGCTACGGCAGCGTCTTCACGCTGACGCTCCCGATGTGGGGGCGCGTCATTGCGGTCAGCGATCCGCAGCTGGCCAAGCAGATCTTCACCACCAGCCCGGACGAACTCGGCAACATCCAGCCCAATCTGAGCAGATTGTTCGGCCCCGGCTCGGTGTTCGGACTCGAGGGCGACGACCACCGCCGCCGTCGGCGACTGCTCGCGCCGCCGTTCCACGGCAAGAGCATGAAGAACTACGAGAGCATCATCGAAGAGGAGACCCTGAGGGAGAGCGCCGATTGGCCGGAGGGTGAGCCGTTCGCGACGCTGGCGCCGATGATGCGGATCACGCTCAACGCGATCCTGCGCGCGGTCTTCGGGGCCGACGGCGCCGAACTCGACGAACTGCGACGGCTCATCCCGCCCTGGGTCACCCTGGGCTCGCGGCTGGCCGCGCTGCCGAAGCCCAAGCGGACCTACGGCCGGTTCAGCCCGTGGTACCGGCTGGACGAGTGGCGGCGCCGGTACGACAACGTCATCGAGAAACTGATCGCGGCCGAGCGGGTGGACCCGAACTTCGCCGATCGGACCGACGTGCTCGCGCTGCTACTGCGCAGCACCTACGACGATGGTTCGACCATGTCGCACAAGGACATTGGTGACGAGCTGCTCGCCCTGCTGGCCGCCGGGCACGAGACCACCGCGTCGACCCTGGCCTGGGCATTCGAGCGGATCAGCCGGCACCCGGAGATACTCGCAGACCTGGTCGCGGAAGCCGATGACGGCGGCGGCGAGCTGCGCCAGGCGACGATCCTGGAGGTGCAACGGGCCAGGACGGTGATCGACTTCGCCGGCCGGCACGTCTACCCGGCGACCTACCAGCTGGGCGACTGGACGATTCCGCGCGGCTATTCGATCATCGTCGGCATCGCGCAGATACACGACAATCCGGATGTGTTCCCCGATCCCGGCCGCTTCGACCCGCAGCGCTTCATCACGACGAAACCGTCAGCGCTGTCTTGGATTCCGTTCGGCGGGGGAACCCGGCGGTGTGTCGGGGCGGCATTCGCCAACATGGAGATGGATGTGGTGCTTCGAACGGTATTGCGCCACTTCACTATTGAGACCACCAGCGCGCCCGGCGAGCCCTGGCACTGCCGCGGGGTCGCTTTCACCCCGAAGCACGGCGGCCGGGTTTTGCTGCGCAGACGCTAAGCAGAAGCGCGGCGCGGCAACTTCCAGCCGGGACGGATGTAGTGGCAGGTGTACCCGTTGGGGTAGCGCTCCAGGTAGTCCTGGTGCTCGGGCTCGGCCTCCCAGAAGTCGCCGGCCGGGCTGACCTCGGTCACGACCTTGCCGGGCCATAGGCCCGAGGCCTCGACGTCGGCGATGGTGTCCAGCGCGATCTGCTTCTGCTCGTCGTCGATGTAGAAGATCGCCGACCGGTAGCTGGTACCGCGATCGTTGCCCTGCCGGTTTTTCGTTGTCGGGTCGTGGATTTGGAAGAAGAACTCGAGCAGCGTGCGGTAGTCGGTGGCGGCCGGGTCGTAGACGATCTCGATGGCCTCGGCGTGCGTGCCGTGGTCGCGGTAGGTCGCGTTGGGCACGTCCCCGCCGGTGTAGCCGACGCGGGTGGAGACCACACCGGGCTGCTTGCGGATCAGGTCCTGCATACCCCAGAAGCAGCCCCCGGCGAGAATCGCCTTTTGCGTGTCGGTCATGTCATTGCCTCGTTTCGTTCGGGCAGGATGGTCGCAATCTCCTTCCGATTATCCTGATGTTCTTCGTCGGGTACACCCGCGCGGCAAAGCTCTCGACAAACCACGGTAGAACGTGTTCTAGTTTTCGCGTGAACAGCCCGCAATTCTCCCGCAGCGAACTCGCCGACGCGTTCGCGAAATTCGAGGCGACCGTCGACGCGGCCGCGCAGTCGCACGACTGGGACGCCTGGGTTCAGCACTACACGCCCGACGTCGTGTACATCGAGCACGCGGCGGGCACCATGCACGGCCGCGACGAGGTCCGCGAGTGGATCGGTCGGACGATGGGCAGTTTTCCGGGCAGCCATATGGTCGCGTTCCCGTCGCTGTGGTCGGTGATCGACGAGCCCACCGGTCGCGTCATCATGCAACTCGACAACCCGATGCGCGACCCTGGCGACGGCACCGTCATCGGCGAGACGAACATCTCGATCATCACTTACGCCGGCGACGGCCTGTGGCGTCAGCAGGAAGACATCTACAACCCGCTGCGCTTCGTGCAGGCCACGCTCAAGTGGTGCCGCAAGGCGGCCGAACTCGGCACTCTCGACGAGGACGGTGCGCGATTCCTGGAGCAGTACGGCGGTGCCCAGTGAGCGCCAAGCCCAAGCTTGTCATCGGCGGCAACGGTTTTCTGGGCTCGCATGTGACCCGCCAGCTGGTCGCCGACGGCGAGCAGGTTCGGGTGATGGTGCGCGAAGGCGCGAATACCCGCTCCATCGACGACCTCGACGTCACCCGCTTTCACGGGGACGTCTTCGACACCGCCACCGTGCGCGAGGCGATGGACGGTGTCGACGACGTCTACTACTGCGTCGTCGACACCCGCGCCTGGCTGCGTGACACGGCGCCGCTGTTTCGCACCAACGTGGAGGGGGTGCGCAACGTTCTCGATGTCGCCGTCCACCAACCCTTGCGCCGGTTCATCTTCACCAGCACTTACGCGACGGTGGGCCGCCGGCACGGTCACGTGGCGACCGAAGACGACGTGATCGCCTCCCGCGGGCTGACCCCCTACGTCCAGTCGCGTGTTCAGGCCGAAAACCTGGTGCTGCGCTACGTCGCCGACGCCGGGTTGCCCGCCGTCGCGATGTGCGTGTCCACCACCTACGGCGACGGCGACTGGGGCGGCACTCCACACGGCGCCTTCATCGCGGGCGCGGTCTTCGGCAAGCTGCCGTTTCTGATGAACGGCATTGAGCTGGAGGTCGTCGGCGTCGACGACGCCGCGCGGGCCATGATCCTGGCCGCCGAGCACGGCCGCGTCGGCGAGCGCTACCTGGTCTCCGAGAAGATGATGGCGCTCAACGACTCGATCCGGATCGCGGCCGACGAGGCCGGCGTCCCGCCCCCGCAACGCGCGATCTCGGTCCCGATGCTCTACGCACTGGCCGCGGCCGGCACGCTGAAAGCCAAGCTCACCGGCACCGATGCCCAACTCAGCCTCGCGTCGGTGCGGATGATGCGCGCCGAAGCGCCGGTGGACGCCGGCAAGGCGAAGCGGGAGTTGGGCTGGCAGCCGCGCCCGGTCGAGGAATCGATCCGCGAGGCCGCCCGGTTCTGGGCCGCGATGCGCGCCCCCCGAACGGCGGCCCAACCCGAATAGGCTCGGTCAGGTGGACCGGATACGTGTCGACCTGAACGGGCCGCCGCAGACGATGCTGGCGACGCTGTACGCCAAAGCACTCGACGCCGACGCGCCCAACTCGATCCTGAACGACCGCTACGCCAAGACCGCCGTGGACCGCATCGAATACGACTGGGCGACAACGACTATCGACGCGCGACGGGCTCCGTCGGTCGCCGTTCGCACCGCGCACTTCGACAACTGGGCCCGCCAGTTTCTGGCCGTGCACGACCGCGCCTGCGTGCTGCATGCGGGGTGTGGCCTGGACGCCCGGGTGTACCGGCTGGATCCGGGCCCGGGTGTGCGGTGGTACGACGTCGACCATCCCGACGTGATCAGCCTGCGCGAACGCGTCTACCCGCCGCGGGCCAACTACCGGATGCTGGCCGCCTCGGTGACCGATCCGTCCTGGCTGGACGAGATACCGGCCGAGGATCCGGTGCTGTTCTGTGGCGAGGGCCTGACCATGTACCTGACCAAACACGACGGGCTGGCGCTGCTGCGCCGCGTCGTCGGACGATTCGGGTCGGGCGAATTGCAATTCGACGCGTTCAACACGTTCGGCATTCGCACCCAGGTGATCAATGCCGTGGTCCGGCGCTCCGGCTCGAAGCTGCAGTGGGGTATCGACGGGCCCGGCGACATCGTCGACGCCGTTCCCGGTCTGCGCGTGCTGATGTGGGAATCGGTCTTCGACAGCGATACGTTCGAGCTGGTTGCACCGTATGTGCGCTGGATGGGCAGGGCGATGGCGGCGGTGCCGGCGTTGCGCTACATGTCGCAATACCATCGCTACGCATTCGGGCCGGCGAACAAGGCCGGGAAGTCCTGAGCGCCCGGCGGTGTTGAACCCGTACGTCTGAGGAGGAGCAAGCATGGCCCACAAGGAAATCCTGGAACCCAACGCCGGGCACCCGATCACCATCACCCCGACGAAGGGACGCGTGCAGGTTCGCGTCAACGGCGAGCTGGTCGCCGACACCACCGCGGCACTCGAACTGCGGGAAGCCACTATCCCTGGGGTGCAATACATTCCGCTGGACGACGTGGTGCAAGAGCGGTTGACCCGCACCGAAACCGTCAGCTACTGCCCGTTCAAGGGGGACGCAAGCTACTACGCGGTGACCACCTCGGCCGGTGACACCGTCGAGGACGTGATCTGGACCTACGAGCAGCCGTACCCCGCGGTCGCCGAGATCGCCGGGCACGTCGCGTTCTACCCCACCAAAGCCGACATCAGCGTCACCGCCGAATAGGTCACTCGCCCAGGAGTTTGGCGTGCGCGCGGGTGTCGCTGTACTCGCGCATCGAGACGATCAGCCCCTCGCTGGTCTCGAAGATGCACACGAACGGGGTGTCGTATTGCTCGCCGCTGGAGTTGGTGCCGGTGGCATGCGCCTCGACGACGACGGTTTCTCCTTCGTTGATGCAGCGCAGTAGATCGATGGTGAGTTCGACGGATTGTTTGCGCCGTTCGGTCGCGCGGCGCAGGGTTTCCTTGTCGTAGGTCTCGCGGGTGAACAGGCTCCAATAGCTGAAGTCGTCGCTGAGCAACGCGAAACCCTCGTCGACGTCGCCGCCTTCGCTCAGACTCTGGAGGAACATCCAGGCCAGCTCGGCATTGGGAGCATCGAACGGCGTCATCACATCGCAATAGTGTCTTGGCAGGTAGTGGACGGTCAATCAGATCCGAAATCTGGAGTCGTCGTGACGGGCACGCGTACGGTGAGGTTCCCCGGAGCAGTCAGCTTCGGGCACACCCTGGCGCCGCTGCGCCGGGGGCCCCGCGACCCGACCTTTCGGCTGCCGGGTGACGGCACCATCTGGCGGACCAGCCTGCTGCCCAGCGGGCCAGTCACCGCGCGTATCGGCCGCGCGGCCGCCGACGCCGCGCACTGCGAGGCCTGGGGCAGCGGCGCCGAGGAATTCCTCGAGCGGCTGCCCGCATTGCTGGGCGCCGACGACGACGCCTCGGACTTCGTCCCGACACACCCGACGGTGGCCGCGGCGCGGGCGCGCGTCCCGCACCTGCGCCTGGGCCGAACCGGGCAGGTGCTGGAAGCACTGATCCCGGCGATCATCGAGCAACGGGTGCCCGGCGTCGACGCGTTCTCCTCGTGGCGGGTGCTGGTGTCCAAGTACGGCACCCCGGCGCCCGGCCCCGCGCCGGCCGGCATGCGCGTGCTGCCGTCGGCCGAGGTGTGGCGAAACATCCCGTCGTGGGAATTCCATCGCGCCAACGTCGATCCGCGCCGGGCCCAGACCGTGGTCAGGTGTGCGCGCCGGGCGGCGGCGCTGGAACGGCTGGCGTCGCGGCCGGCGGCGCCGGCACGCGAAGCGCTGACGTCACTGCCGGGGGTCGGGCAGTGGACGGCTGCCGAGACCGTGCAACGGGCCTTCGGCGATCCCGACGCCGTATCGGTCGGCGATTACCACATCCCGAAGATGATCGGCTGGACGCTGCTGGGCCGCCCCGTCGACGACGACGGCATGCTCGAACTGCTGGAGCCGATGCGGCCCCACCGCCACCGGGCGGTCTGCTTGCTGTATGCCAGTGGACTGGCCTACGAACCGCGCCGTGGCGCGCGGCTGCCGGTCCAGCAAATTCACGCCCTTTGACCAGCCCGTGTTTTCCTGCCGGGCCTTCGGGTACCCGGTCGTCAATTGACGGCTACGACATTCAGGAGCGCGATCGATGACGCAGTTCACCATTCCGGGATTGACCGACAAGCAAGCCGCGCGGCTGACCGAACTGCTGCAGAAGCAATTGAGTACCTACAACGATCTGCACCTGACGTTGAAGCACATTCACTGGAATGTGGTGGGCCCCAACTTCATTGGTGTTCACGAGATGATCGATCCCCAGGTCGAAGCGGTGCGTGGGTTTGCCGACGATGTCGCCGAACGCATAGCGGCCCTTGGCGCGTCGCCGGAGGGGACGCCGGGCGCCATCATTCGGGACCGGTCGTGGGACGACTACTCCGTCGGTCGCGACACTGTCCAGGCGCACCTGGCGGCGCTGGACCTCGTCTACAACGGCGTAATCGAGGACGTCCGCGAAGCCATCGATGAGACAGACGAACTCGACCAGGTCACGCAGGATCTGCTGATCGGTCAGGCCGGGCCCCTGGAAAAGTTCCAGTGGTTCGTCCGCGCACACCTCGAGAGCGCCGGCGGCGCGCTGACCCACAGCGGCAAGAAGACCGAAAAGGGCGCGGCCGACACCGCGCGGCGCAAGAAGTCGTAGCCGGTTACCGGGGCGTGGCGCGGCGCGCGCGCTCGGCCTCGGCGGTCTCTCGGTTGAGCCGCTGCGCTCGGTAAATGGTCACGTTGGTGCGCGAGATGAGCAACGACGCGATCCCCACCGCGATGATTGCTCCGGGCACCACCGAGAACGAGCCCGTCATCTCCGCGACCATGATCATGATCGCCAGCGGGGCGCGGGCGACGCTGCCGAAACAACTCATCATGCCGACCACGACGAAGATGCCCGGACCGCCGGGTATGCCGGGCAATCCGGACAGCTCGCCGATGCGCCAGACCGCGGCGCCGACGAAGGCGCCGATCACGATGCCGGGGCCGAACAGCCCGCCGGAGCCTCCGCTACCGATCGACAGCGAGGTCGCGGCGATCTTGGCCAGTGGCAGCACGATGACGACCCACAGCGGGATTGCCATCAGCGACCCGCGGTCGGCCGCGAGCTGGGCCCAGCCGTAGCCGCTGCTCAGGATCTCGGGGATCAGCAGACCCAGCAGACCGACCAGTAGGCCGCCCATCGCGGGCTTGAGTATCGGTCCGCCCGGCAGCCGGCGGGTGAGCCGGACCGAAGCGTGGAAGGCGACGGCGTACAGGTAGCCGATCGCCGCGGCGACCAGACCGATCACCACGAACCACAGCAGTGGCCAGGCCTTCTCGAAGCGGTATTCGGCGTCGATGTAGCCGAACAGTGGGTCGAAGCCCAGGAACGCACCGAGCACCGCGTACGCCGTGCCCGAGGTGATGAATCCGGGCAGCAGGCAGCGATAGTCGAAATCGTCGCGGTAGGTGATCGATGCGGCCAGCACCGCCCCGCCCAGCGGCGCGGCGAAGATCGCCCCGATACCGGCTCCGATGCCCAGCGCCACCGCGATCCGACCGTCCTCGTCGGACAGGCCGACGCGCCGGGTGAGCAGCGAGCAGAAGCCGGCGGAGATCTGTGCCGTCGGGCCCTCGCGGCCGCCCGAACCGCCGGAGCCGATGGTCAATGCGCTGGCGACCATCTTCACCAGCACCGCCCGGAAGCGGATCGCGCGGGGGTCGGTGTGCACCGCCTCGATGGCTTCGTCGGTGCCGTGCCCGGTGGCTTCCGGTGCGAGCTTGGCCACCAGTAAGGCCGACAGCAGCGCCCCGCCCGTCGTCACCAAGGGAATCGCCCACGGACGGGTGAAGCCCGGCGACCCGTGGCTGCCGCCCTCGCCCACCGGCGTGGGGATGCGGTAGTCGGCCAGATAGCCGAGCAGGAAATCGCCGGCGTATTTCAGGACCAGATAGAACGCCACCGCGCCCAGCCCCGAGATGACCCCGATCGTGATGCCCAGCGGGAACCACTTGCGCAGGTAGCTCGCGCTTCTGATCGATGCCCCGAATCGCCCGCCGGCAGCGGCGGCAGGAGCGACCGCGGGCTGGGGCTCGTCCTCGGTCGGCTCCACCGGGCCATCCTATGACAGTGCGGAATAAACGGACTCTGGTCCGGTTATACCGGTGGCCATTAGCGAAGGAGGTCGACATGCCTGCCATAACCGCAGACACCTTGACGTTGCCCCGGGTCGACGCGGCCAGCCCGGAGGAGACCGAACGCCCGGTCCGGTCGATCACCACCGGGCCGCGCGGATACGAGGGCGAAGGGTTCCCGGTCGTCCGGGCATTCGCCGGCGTCAGCGCCGCCGCCCTGGACCCGTTTGTGCACATGGACCAGATGGGGGAGGTGGACTACGAGCCGGGAGAGCCGCGGGGTACCGATTGGCACCCGCACCGCGGCTTCGAAACCGTCACCTACATGATCGACGGCAAATTTGCGCACCAGGACTCCCACGGCGGTGGCGGCCTGATCGCTGACGGTGCGACGCAGTGGATGACGGCCGGGTCCGGCATCCTGCACATCGAGACCCCGCCGGCCGAATTGGTGGCAAGTGGCGGTCTTTTCCACGGCATCCAGCTCTGGGTGAATCTGCCGAAGAAGGACAAGTTCGCGGCGCCGAGGTATCAGGCCATCGAAGGCCACGACGCCAGGCTGCTCGCCTCCGACGACGGCGAGGCCTTGATCCGCATCATCGCCGGCGAGATCGACGGCCGCGGCGGTCCCGGCGTCACTCACACCCCAATCACGCTGGCGCACGCCACAATTCAAAACGGGGCCAGGCTCAACGTTCCGTGGCGGCGTGATTTCAACGCGCTGCTTTATGTGTTGACCGGCAGTGGTGCTGTCGGCCCGGTCGCTCATCCGATACACCAGGGGCAATTAGCTGTGCTCGGGCCCGGCGATCGGATCACGGTGGCTGCTGCCTCCGGTGAATCGTCATCGACCTCGGCAATGGATGTGTTACTGCTGGGCGGGCAACCCATTCGTGAGCCGGTTTTCCACTACGGACCTTTTGTGGTGAACTCGCGGGCGGAATTGATCCAAGCACTTGAGGACTACAAAGCGGGAAAGTTTGGCGATATTCCGCCAAATGCCTTAATGCCCACCCGAACGGGTGGCACACTCTAACGGTGCCGTCAACGGCGAGGCGCCGGCCGGGCCGTCCACCCGCCGCGAAGGCAGACGAGACGCGCAAGAGAATCTTGCGCGCCGGGCGCATGGTGTTCAGCGAACGCGGCTACGAGGGGGCGACTTTCCAGGCCATCGCGGTGCGCGCCGATCTGACCCGGCCGGCCATCAACCACTACTTTTCCAGCAAGCGGGTGCTGTATCGGGAAGTGTTGAGCCAAACCTCCGAACAGCTCTTCGGCGCCGGCATTGCGCAGGCGGAGCGCGAGACCGGCGTGATGGCGAAGCTGACCGGATTCATCTCGGCGGCGGTGGCGACGAATTCCGAGCATCCGGCGGCCTCGGCGTTTTTGATCAGCTCGATTCTGGAATGTCAGCGACACCCCGAATTGAGCCAATCCGAAAATGACGCGATACGGATTTGCCGGGATTTTTTGACACGTGTCATCAACGACGCAATCGAGCAGGGGGAGTTCGCAGTCCCGTTCGATGCGCATGCGCTGATCGAGACGCTGCTGGTGGTGCTGTGCGGTGTCGGCTTCTATGCCGGCTATGTGCAGAGCTATCAGGAGATGCAGCCAGTGACCGGAATGCTCGGTCAGTTACTGGACGGCGCGCTGTTCAAGGCGCGCTAGCCACCCATCGGGCGCAGTGAGATCGCGCACAAAGCGCATAGGCTAACTAACTTTTTCGGGTATCATGGCGCCGAAATGACCGACCTCGACGACGCCTCCTCGGCCTGGACGTCAACGTGCACGCGCTGACCTTTCACGAGCCGGACCGAACCGATGCCGCCGAGTGGCTGACCGACCACGGCTGGCAGGTGAAGGCCGTGAACAACCGCGAAGAGATGGCCCGCCTGGGCCGCGCGGTCCCCGAAGACCTGGCCGACGATGCCGTCCGCAGCACGCTGCTGCGCGCGTGCTTCGGCGGACCATCGCACTGACCCCAACCGAACAAAACCTGGAGCACCGCCGATGAGTTCACTTCGCACACACGACGACACCTGGGACATCAAGACCAGCGTCGGTAGCACCGCGGTCATGGTGGCCGCCGCCCGGGCCATCGAAACCGAGCAGCCCGACGCGCTGATCCACGACCCCTACGCCAGGCTGCTGGTGAACAATGCCGGGGCCGAGATCATCTGGGAGGCCATGCTCGACCCGGAAGTCGTGGCCAAGATCGAAGCCATCGACGAAGAATCCGCCGCCCGCATCCACCACATGCGCGGCTACCAGGCGGTGCGAACGCACTTCTTCGACGCGTACTTCGCCGACGCCGTCGCCGCCGGGATCCGCCAGATCGTGATCCTCGCGTCCGGACTGGACTCGCGGGCCTATCGGCTGGACTGGCCGGCCGGCACCACTGTCTACGAGATCGACCAGCCCCAGGTGCTGGAGTACAAGTCCGCGACGCTGGCCGAGAGCGGCGCCACCCCGTCCGCCGATCGCCGCGAGGTGGCCGTCGACCTGCGCGAGGACTGGCCGACCGCGCTGCGGGCCGCCGGCTTCGACCCGTCTCAGCGCACCGCCTGGCTGGCCGAGGGACTGCTGATGTACCTGCCCGCCGAGGCGCAGGACAAGTTGTTCACCCAGATCGGCGAGCTGAGCCCGGCGGGCAGCCGCGTCTCGGCCGAAACCGCACCCACGCACTCCGACGAGCGGCGTCAGCAGATGCGCGAACGGTTCAAGAGGGTGGCCGACGAGATCGGTATCGAGCAAAGCGTCGACGTCGGCGAGCTGATGTATCGCGACGAGAACCGGGCGGACGTCGCCCAGTGGCTGAACCAGCACGGCTGGCGCGCCACGTCGCAAAACTCGATCGACGAGATGGAACGGGTGGGCCGCAGGGTCGCCAGCGTCGAGCTGGACGACGACAAGGATTCGTTCTCCGATTTCGTGATCGGGGAGCGGCTGTAACCGGGAGCAAGTTAAGTCCCAGCCATGCCTCGCACCGCGGACGACACTTGGGACATCGCCACCAGCGTCGGCTCGACGGCGGTGACGATCGCCGCGGCGCGAGCCGTCGAATCCGAACAGCCTGATGCGCTGATCCGGGACCCGTACGCCAAACTGCTGGTCACGGGCGCCGGTATCGGGGTCCTGTGGGGGGCCATGCTCGACCCGGCCGTCGCCGCCAAGGTGGCGGCGCTCGACTCGGAGTTCGTGGCCCATCTCGCCCGCATTCGTGGTTACGTGGCGGTCCGGACGCACTTCTTCGACCACTATTTCGCCGATGCCGTGGCCGCCGGGATTCGGCAGGTGGTAATCCTGGCGTCCGGACTGGACTCCCGCGCCTACCGCCTGGACTGGCCCGACGGTACGGCGATCTATGAGGTCGACCAGCCCCAGGTGCTGGCCTATAAGGCCACGACGCTGGCCGAACACGGCGTAAGCGCGTCCGCCGATCGCCGCGAGGTGGCGATCGACCTGCGGCAGGATTGGCCGTCCGCGCTGCGCGCCGTCGGCTTCGACGCGTCGGCACGCACGGCGTGGCTGGCCGAGGGACTGTTGATGTACCTGCCCGCCGAGGCGCAGGACAAGTTGTTCACCCAGATCGGCGAGCTGAGCGCGGCCGGGAGCCTGGTCGCGGCCGAAACCGCCCCCGCGCGTGCCCAAGAGCGGCGCACTCACATACACGAGCGCGTGAGCAAGTTGGCCGACGAGATCGGTCTGGTGCGCAACCCCGACGCCGGGGAACTGATGTATTTCGACGAGCATCGGGCGGATGTCGCGGACTGGCTGAACCGGCACGGCTGGCGCGCGGAGCTGCACCGCTCGACAGACGAGAGGCGCAGGCTGGGGCGTTGCAACGACGATCACTCGCTTGCCGACGATCAGGACATATTTTCCAACTTCGTGATCGGGGAGCGGTTGTAGTGGCACGCACCGCAGGCCACGCGCTGAGCAGGCAGTTCGCCGGATAACCGCGGACCGGGTCGGCGAGCATGGCGGCCCCGCCCGGCGGAGCTTGCTTTACTTCCCAACCGACCGGATGGTTAGGATCGCGGTTATCGCCCGTTTGTGTCCGCGAGCACAGTTGTGGGCATTCCCGGGAAGGTGCGAGAGGGGAAGACAGCGATGACTACCGAATCGGTTGCACCCAAGACATCCGAGTCCACCAACGGGGCTTCGTCGGGGTCGGGGGCTCGACCCGCCGATATCCTCGCGACGGTGGCCCGGCTGCGCCAGACTTTCGCCACCGGGCGCACCCGTGACGTCCAGTGGCGCAAGCGTCAGCTGCTGCAGGTGGCGCGATTGATGGAAGAGAACGACGCGGCGATCAACGCCGCGCTCGCCGAAGACCTGGACCGCCATCCGTTCGAGGCGTTCATCGGCGACACCGCCGGCACCATCGGCGAAGCGAGGTATGCCGCCAAGAAGGTGCACAAGTGGACCAAACGCAAGTACGCGCGCCTCGAGGCTTCGCAGCTGCCCGGCCGGGGCTGGGTCCAGTACGAGCCCTACGGCACCGTGCTGGTCATCGGCGCCTGGAATTACCCCTTCTACCTGACGCTGGGTCCGGCGGTCGGCGCGATCGCCGCCGGTAATGCCGTGGTGCTCAAGCCCTCGGAAATCGCGGCCGCGTCGTCGCACCTGATGGCCGACCTGGTGCCGCGCTACCTGGACAACGACGCGATCGCGGTGATCGAAGGCGACGGCGCGGTGAGCCAGGAGCTGATCGCGCAGGGCTTGGACCGGGTGATGTTCACCGGTGGTACCGAGATCGGCCGCAAGGTCTACGAAGGCGCGGCGCCGCACCTGACCCCGTGCACGCTTGAGCTCGGCGGCAAGAGCCCGGTAATCGTCGCGGCCGATGCCGACATCGATGTCGCGGCCAAGCGGATCGCCTGGATCAAACTGCTCAACGGCGGACAGACCTGCGTCGCACCCGATTACGTGCTGGCCGACGCGACGATCCGCGACGAACTCGTCGACAAGATCGGCGCGGCCATCACCAAGTACCGCTCGGCGGGGCCGACCGGGATGAAGGTGGCCAACCAGCGCCAGTTCGACCGGCTCAGCGGTTACCTCAAGGGCGCCGGCGGTAAGGTCACCGCCGGCGGCGGCTGCGACGCGTCGACCCTGCGCATCGAGCCGACCGTCGTCGTCGATCCCGATGCGGACGGTCCGCTGATGACCAACGAGATCTTCGGACCGCTGCTGCCGGTGATCACCGTCCAATCCCTGGACGACGCAATACGTTTCGTCAACGCGCGGCCCAAGCCGCTGTCGGCGTACCTGTTCACCAAATCGCGCGAGGTGCGCGAGAAGGTGATCCGGGACGTTCCGGCCGGTGGCCTGGTGGTCAACCACCTAGCCTTCCAGGTGTCGACGGCCAAGCTGCCGTTCGGTGGGGTCGGCGCCTCGGGAATGGGTGCCTACCACGGCAAGTGGGGCTTCGAGGAGTTCAGTCACCGCAAGTCGGTGCTGACCAAACCGACCCGTCCCGACCTGTCCAGCTTCACCTACCCGCCGTACACGGACCGGGCCCTGAAATTGGCGCGCAGGCTGTTTTGACACACTAACCCCGGAGCCCGTTGGTCAATTGCAGAGAGGAACCTGATGCCCGGAGTGCAGGATCGCGTCATCGTCGTCACCGGAGCCGGCGGAGGACTGGGGCGTGAGTATGCGCTCACCCTCGCCAAGGAGGGCGCCAGTGTCGTCGTCAATGACCTCGGCGGAGCCCGCGACGGCACCGGCGCCGGCCACAACATGGCCGACCAAGTGGTCGCGGAGATCAAGGACGCCGGTGGCCGGGCCGCCGCCAACTACGACAGCGTCGCCGAGCCCGAGGGCGCCGAGAACATCATCAAGACCGCACTGGACGAGTTCGGCGCGATCCACGGCGTGGTGAGCAACGCCGGCATCCTGCGCGACGGCACCTTCCACAAGATGTCGTTCGAGAACTGGGACGCCGTGCTCAAGGTCCACCTGTACGGCGGCTACAACGTCATTCGCGCCGCCTGGCCGCACTTCCGGGAGCAGAGCTACGGGCGGGTGGTCGTCGCCACATCCACCAGCGGACTGTTCGGCAACTTCGGCCAGACCAACTACGGGGCGGCCAAGCTCGGACTGGTCGGTCTGATCAACAGCCTGGCGCTTGAGGGTGCCAAGTACAACATCCACGCCAACGCCGTCGCCCCGATCGCGGCGACCCGGATGACCGAGGACATCCTGCCCAAGGAGGTGCTCGAGAAGCTCACTCCGGAGTACGTCGCGCCGGTGGTGGCCTACCTGTGCACCGAGGAAAACCCCAACAGCGCATCGGTTTTCGTGGTCGGTGGCGGCAAGGTGCAGCGCGTCGCGCTGTTCCAGAACGACGGCTTCAACTTCGACGCCCCGCCGTCGGTGGACGACATCGCCGCGCAGTGGGACCAGATCACCGACCTGTCCGCGGCGAAGAAGGCCGACTTCAAACTCGGATAGCGGTCAGACGAGCAGCTCGTCACGCAGGCGGTCCACATCCGCCTGTGTGACGCCTGCGTCGCGCAGGTAGGCGTCCAGCGAGCCGAACTCCTTGTCGATGGCGTGGCGTGCGGCGTCTAGGTATTCGGGACGCACGCCCAGGACACCGTCGGCCAGCCGGGCCTTGGTGAATGTGACTACCTCTGGGGTCAATTCGACATCGGAGCGCTGGGAGATCATCTCGTAGATGTGGTCGCGCAGTTGGGGTACCGCGGCGTTGCTGCGCAGGTAATCGGCGACGATGGTATCGCGATCGACGTCGAGCACCTCCAGCACCGTCGCGATCACGAAACCCGTGCGGTCTTTGCCCGCGAAGCAGTGCGTGAGCACCGAACGCCCGGCGGCCAGCATCGAGAAGATTTGCCGCACAGCGCGTTGCGCCCCGTTGCGGGTGGGGAACTGCCGGTACTCGTCGATCATGTGCCGGATGGCGGCCTCGTTGACCTCTTCGTCGGATTGGTCGGCGTCGCCTTGGAACAGGCGCCGAAACGCGGTCTCGTGCGGGGCGTCGTCGTCGGTTCGCTCGTCGTCGCCGAGATCGGGCAGGGGGAGCCGGTGGATCTCGATGCCGTCCGGAACCAAACTGGGACCCCGCTTTGCGACTTCCTGGTTCGCCCGCAGATCGGCGACATCGGTGATTCCCAACTCGCGCAGCGTATCCCGGCCCTCGTCGTCGAGGCGGCTCAGCTCCCCGGACCGGAACAGCCGTCCGGGCCGCAGCGCAGACGCACCGTCGGCGACATCGCGAAAGTTCCACGCGCCGGACAGTTCTCGCAACGCCTCAGTCATGTGGGGTCACCGCAGCGGCAAAGGTGGACTGTTCCCGGCCGATTTCGGAACGGGCGATGGTTCGCATGTGCACCTCGTCGGGTCCGTCGAAGATCCGCATGGCGCGGTGCCAGCCGTAGAGCCTGGCCAGCACCGTGTCGTCGCTGATGCCGGCCGCCCCGTGCACCTGGATCGCACGGTCGATCACGTTGCAAGCCACTTGCGGCGCAACCGCTTTGATCTGCGACACCAGCAGGTGTGCGGCCTTGTTGCCGTGCTGGTCGATCGTCCACGCCGCCTTCTCGCAGAGCAACCGGGCTTGGTCGATTTCGTTGCGGGACTGGGCAATTGCCTGCTGCACCAGGCCCTGGTCAGCCAGCGGGCGGCCGAACGCGATCCGGTTGTTCGCGCGGTGCACCATCAGGGCCAGGGCACGTTCGGCCCCGCCCAGAGCCCGCATGCAGTGGTGGATGCGCCCCGGCCCGAGCCGGGCCTGCGCGATCGCGAAGCCGCCCCCCTCTTCACCGAGCAGGTTGGTGGCCGGGACGCGGACGTTGTCGTAGATGATCTCGCAGTGCCCGTGCTGGTCCTGCCAGCCGAACACCGGCGTCGAGCGCACCACCGTCACACCCGGGGTGTCCATCGGCACCAGGACCATCGACTGCTGCTGATGGCTGGCCGCGTCGGGGTTGGTGCGCCCCATCACGATCAGGATCTTGCAGCGCGGGTCCGCCGCACCCGAGGTCCACCACTTGCGGCCGTTGATGACGTAGTCGGCGCCGTCGCGCACGATGGCCGTTTGGATGTTGCGGGCGTCGCTGCTGGCAACGGCCGGCTCGGTCATCGAGAACGCGCTGCGGATCTCGCCGGCCAGCAACGGCTCCAGCCACTGCTTGCGTTGCTCTTCGGTGGCGAACAGGTGCAGGGTCTCCATGTTCCCGGTGTCCGGTGCCGCGCAGTTGACCGCCTCGGGCGCCAGTTCCAGGCTCCATCCGGTCAGCTCGGCCAGCGGTGCGTACTCCAGGTTGGTCAACCCGGACTCGGCCGGCAGGAACAGGTTCCACAGGCCGCGCTCTTTGGCCTTGACCTTGAGTTCCTCGATAATGGGAGGAACGGTGTGATCATCTGCGCCGGCCTCGTGGCGGTAGCTGTCGTAGGCGGCCTCAGCCGGAAAGACAAACTCAGTCATGAAGTCGGACAACCGCTTGTGGTAGTCGGCGGCCTTAGCCGACATCGCGAAGTCCATGACCGTCACGATAGGACACGTGTCGGGGGGCTTGGTTTCCGGTCGGCGACGCGACACTGAAACCACGCGGACGACACGCCGCCGTCGCGGGTCTGCCAGGTTTCAGTCTCGGCGAAGTGCAGGCGCTTTCGGTGGAGCACGATGGAGACATGACCGACGCCGCCGAATCTCGTCCGCCGTTCCCCCCGTTCACTTACGAAACAGCGCTGCGGAAGGTCCAGGCCGCCGAGGATGCCTGGAACACCCGCGATCCCGAGAAAGTCAGCCTGGCGTACACGCCCGACTCGCACTGGCGTAACCGCGATGAGCACGTCGTGGGCCGGGCCGAGATCGTGGCATTCCTGACCCGTAAGTGGCAACGCGAACTCGACTATTCGTTGCGCAAGGTGCTGTGGGACTTCCACGACAACCGGATCGCCGTGCGGTTCCAGTACGAGTGCCACGACGCGAGCGGCCAGTGGTACCGCAGCTACGGCAACGAACTGTGGGAATTCTCGCCGTCGGGATTGATGGCGCGCCGCGAGGCCAGCATCAACGACGTCCGGATCGACGAATCGCAGCGGCGCTACTTCGGGACCCGGCCGGCGTCGGAACACGGCCAAGACATTCCGCTTTGGTAGCGGCCGCTAGGGTGTTCAACTCAACGAGGTTCGCATTAAGGCAGCTGAGCTAAGGAAAGTAGATGTACGCGCCATGACAGATGCGCAGACGACGATCGGGGTGGTTGCTGAATCCGGGACCGATGAGCGCCGCGTTGCACTGGTCCCCAAGGCGGTTGCCTCCCTGGTGAGCGGAGGCGTGGCGGTGGTGGTCGAGTCCGGTGCGGGTGCGCGGGCGTTGCTTCCCGACGAGCTTTACACCGCAGCCGGTGCCACCATCGGTGACGCGTGGTCGGCCGACGTCGTCGTCAAGGTTGCGCCGCCGACCGCCGACGAGGTGGCCAAGCTGAAAAGCGGCCAGACGCTGATCGGCTTCCTGGCGCCGCGCAATGCCGAGAACTCGATCGGCGCGCTGAAGCAGGCCGGCGTGCAGGCGTTCGCCCTGGAGGCCATCCCGCGCATCTCGCGGGCGCAGGCGATGGACGCGCTGTCGTCGCAGGGCAACGTCTCCGGCTACAAGGCCGTGCTGCTGGCGGCGTCGGAGTCGACTCGGTTCTTCCCGATGCTGACCACGGCCGCGGGCACGGTGAAGCCGGCCACAGTACTGGTGCTGGGTGTGGGGGTGGCCGGGCTGCAGGCGCTGGCGACGGCCAAACGCCTGGGCGCTCGCACCACCGGCTACGACGTGCGGCCCGAGGTGGCCGACCAGGTCCGCTCGGTGGGCGCGCAGTGGCTCGACGTCGGCATCGACGCGGCCGGTGAGGGCGGATACGCCCGCGAGCTCACCGACTCCGAACGCGAACAACAGCAGCAAGCCCTGGAAAAGGCCATCAGCGGATTCGACGTCGTGATCACCACGGCGCTGGTCCCGGGCCGGCCCGCGCCGCGGCTGGTGACCGCTGCCGCGGTGGAGGCGATGAAGCCCGGCAGCGTGGTGGTGGATTTGGCCGGGGAAACAGGGGGGAACTGCGAGCTCACCGAGCCCGGGCAGACCGTCGTCCGCCACGATGTCACCATCGCCTCGCCGCTGAACCTGCCGGCGACGATGCCCGAGCACGCCAGCGAGCTCTACAGCAAGAACATCACGGCCCTGCTGGATCTGTTGCTCACCGACGGCAAGCTGTCCCCGGACTTCGACGACGAAATCATCGCGGAGTCGTGTGTGACTCGCGATCGAGAGGACTCCTAGATGTACGACGAGCTGTTAGCGAACCTGGCGATCCTGGTGCTGTCCGGGTTCGTCGGCTTCGCCGTGATTTCCAAGGTGCCCAACACGCTGCACACCCCGCTGATGTCGGGCACCAACGCCATCCACGGCATCGTGGTGCTGGGCGCCCTGGTGGTGTTCGGTTCGGTCGAGCACCCGTCGCTGGCGGTGCAGATCATCCTGTTCGTCGCGGTGGTGTTCGGAACCCTTAACGTCATCGGCGGCTTCATCGTGACCGACCGGATGCTGGGCATGTTCAAGGGCAAGAAGAAAGCGGTGCCCGTCAAGACCGAGGAGCCGGCCGCCAAATGAACTATCTGGTGATCGGCCTCTACATCCTCTCGTTCGCCCTGTTCATCTACGGCCTGATGGGCCTGACCGGGCCCAAGACCGCGGTGCGCGGCAACCTGATCGCCGCGGTGGGCATGGCGCTGGCCGTGGCGGCGACCCTGGTCAAGATCCGGCACACCGACCAATGGGTGCTGATCATCGCCGGCCTGGTGGTGGGCGTCACGCTCGGCGTTCCGCCGGCCCGCTACACCAAGATGACGGCCATGCCGCAGCTGGTGGCGTTCTTCAACGGCGTCGGCGGTGGCACGGTCGCGCTGATCGCGCTCGCTGAATTCCTTGAGACGCAAGGCTTTTCGGCCTTTCAGCACGGCGAGTCGCCGACGGTGCACATCGTGGTGGCCTCGTTGTTCGCCGCGATCATCGGGTCGATCTCGTTCTGGGGCTCGATCATCGCGTTCGGCAAGCTGCAGGAGATCATCTCCGGCTCGCCGATCGGTTTCGGCAAGGCCCAGCAGCCGGTCAACCTGCTGCTGCTGGTCGCGGCGATCGCGTGTGCGGTCGTCGTGGGCCTGCACGCCCATCCCGGCACCGGCGGCGCGTCGCTGTGGTGGATGCTCGGCCTGCTGGCCGCGGCCGGCGTGCTGGGCCTGATGGTGGTGCTGCCCATCGGCGGCGCCGACATGCCGGTGGTCATCTCGTTGCTGAACGCGATGACCGGGCTGTCGGCCGCCGCAGCCGGTTTGGCGCTGAACAACACCGCGATGATCGTCGCGGGCATGATCGTCGGCGCCTCGGGTTCGATCCTGACCAACCTGATGGCCAAGGCGATGAACCGGTCCATCCCCGCGATCGTCGCCGGCGGCTTCGGTGGCGGCGGCGTGGCGCCCAGCGGCGACGGCGGCGGCGACAAGACCGTCAAGGCCACCTCGGCCGCCGACGCGGCGATCCAGATGGCCTACGCCAACCAGGTGATCGTGGTGCCGGGCTACGGCCTGGCCGTCGCGCAGGCCCAGCACGCGGTCAAGGACATGGCGTCGCTGCTCGAAGACAAGGGTGTGGCGGTCAAGTACGCCATCCACCCCGTCGCGGGCCGGATGCCCGGGCACATGAACGTGCTGCTGGCCGAGGCCGAGGTCGACTACGACGCCATGAAGGACATGGACGACATCAACGACGAGTTCGCGCGCACCGACGTCGCGATCGTCATCGGCGCCAACGACGTCACCAACCCGGCGGCCCGCAACGACGCGTCCAGCCCGATCTACGGCATGCCGATCCTCAACGTGGACAAGGCCAAGTCGGTGATCGTGCTCAAACGCTCGATGAACTCCGGCTTCGCCGGCATCGACAACCCGCTGTTCTACGGCGAGGGCACCAGCATGCTGTTCGGCGACGCCAAGAAGTCGGTGACCGAGGTCGCCGAGGAACTCAAGGCGCTTTAGCGAATTCGCCCGCCGAACGTGCTCTGGTGGCGAAAATCTGGGCCGAAACGCGCCATGAGAGCACGTTCGGCGCGGTGGCTCGCTAGGCGCGCGGTAGCGCCGCGACGACGGGACCGACCCACAGACCGAGCAGCCGGCGTAATTCGGCCCCGTCGCCGGTCGGCGGTGACAGGATGAACGACTGCAAGGTGCGCAGCACGATCTGCAGAATGTCCTCGATCGCGGCGGGAGCGTATGCCGACCAGTCGACGTCGAGGCGGTCCAAGATCGAGCGTCCCAGCACGTGCGCGGTCTCGTTCGTGACGGTGACCTGTTCGGCGAACGCGCCGGTGCGCGACACTCGCAGCAGCAGGCCGATGTAGGGATCTTTCGGCAAGCGTTCCAGGGTCAGGCAAATGCCCTCGATCAGCGCCGCCGCCGGGTCGGTCATGCCGTGCAGCGCCGTCGCCAGGTGGTCCATGAAGTCGTCGGTCGCGTCCAGGGCGGTCGCCTGCAGCAGCTCGTCGGTCGAGGCGAAGTAGTGGTAGATCGTCTGCCGCGTCACGTTCAGCGTGCGCGCGACATCGGCCAGCGTGATCTGGTCGCCGCGCTCGTCGATGGTTCGGCGGGTGGCCGCCAGGATGCGGGCTACCGCCTCCTCGTCGGTGGCCGGCACGCTGCCACCCCATCCACGGGTCCGCACACCGCGACGATATCCGACGAGGCGTGCGTCGACGGTCATACGTCCGGTAATTGTCTGTATGATCGGGCGTCATGAGCACAACGACGTGTCCGTTCGGAGAGAACTTCGATTTCACCGACCCCGACGTATTGCTGGCCGGCCTTCCGGTCACTCAATTCGCCGAGCTGCGCCGCACGGCGCCGGTGTGGTGGAACCCGCAGCCTGAGTCGGTCTTCGACGACGGGGGCTACTGGGTGATCAGCCGCCACGAGGACGTCAAGGCCGTTTCCCGGGACAGTCACCTGTGGTCGACCAACCGCAAGGGCGCCGTCATGCGCCTTCCCGACGGGGTTACGGCCGAGCAGCTCGAGCTGACCAAGGCCTTGCTGATCAACCACGACGCGCCCGAACACACCCGGCTGCGCAAGCTGGTGTCGCGGCTGTTCACACCGCGCGCGATCGCCTCGCTCGAACAGAAGCTGGCCGCAGCGGCGGCCGAGATCGTGCGCACCGCCGCGCTCAAGGGAGACGGTGACTTCGTCGGCGACGTTGCGATGAACCTGCCCCTGCTGGCGATCGCCGACCTGATCGGCGTGCCGGAGGCCGATCGCGCGAAGTTGTTCGACTGGACCAACGCGATCATGAACACCGACGATCCCGACTTCGACAGCGATCCCACCGTCGCCAACGCCGAGCTGATGGCCTACGCCTACAACATGGCCGACGAGCGGCGCCGCTGCCCGGCCGACGACATCGTCACGCGCCTGATTCAGGCCGACATCGACGGGGATGCGCTCGGCGACGTCGAATTCGCGTTCTTCGTCATCCTGCTGGCCGTGGCCGGCAACGAAACCACGCGCAATGCCATGACGCACGGGATGAACGCGTTCTTCGACAACCCCGAGCAGTGGGAATTGTTCAAGCGGGAGCGCCCGGCCACCGCGGTCGACGAGATCATCCGGTGGGCCAGCCCGGTGCATTGCTTCCAGCGCACCGCCCTTGCCGACGTCGAACTCGGCGGTGTCACCGTCAAGGAAGGCCAGCGTGTGGGCTTGTTCTACAGTTCGGCCAACTTCGACGAGGAAGTTTTCGACAATCCCTTCCGGTTCGACATCTCGCGCAATCCCAATCCGCACCTGAGTTTCGGCGGTAGTGGGGCGCACTACTGTATCGGCGCCAACCTGGCTCGCATGGAGATCAAGCTGATATTCGACGAGCTCGCCGAGCAGATACCCGACATCACCAAGCTCGCCGAGCCGCAGCGACTGCGATCGGGCTGGATCAACGGGGTCAAACGCCTCGACGTCGCCTACGGCGCCAGATAGGCGGGGTCATTGACCTGGGCGCCAATTGCCCTGTGGCACAACGTGAATGTGCAACCCGAGGTTGGCCGTCAGCGGGCGGAGCCGCGATTTGTTCGGGACGCGAAAAAGTCTGTCTAGACGGGCGGGTAGGCCGGCGGCGGGTACCCGTTCCCGTCGACAACCCCGCGCAGGCCCCAGGTGAAATACTTCATGAAGAATTCGATTTCGTCGCTGCCGTCGTAATCCGGACTCGGATCCATCGCCCCACCTCTGTACTCGCGACTAGTTCGAATATCGAAGTCTAGTCGCATCCGCGCCGGTGCGACAGGCACCGATACCTCTAAACTGTCCAACCAGTTGATTGGTACTTTGCCTAGACCGGGCCCGAAGTCACGCCCATTCGGCCCCGCTGGTAGCGACGATAGTGAGTACAGATGACATCCGACAGCATCACCCGCAACGGGTTGACGCGCCGCGAGGAGTTGCTGGCGGTCGCCACCAAGCTGTTCGCCGCCCGGGGCTATCACGGCACCCGGATGGATGACGTCGCCGACGTCATCGGCCTGAACAAGGCGACCGTCTACCACTACTACGCCAGCAAGTCGCTGATCCTGTTCGACATCTACCGCCAGGCCGCCGAGGGCACGCTGGCCGCCGTACACGACGACCCGTCCTGGACGGCCCGCGAGGCGCTCTATCAATACACGATTCGGCTGCTCACGGGCATCGCGAGCGATCCCGAGCGGGCCGCGGTGTACTTCCAGGAGCAGCCCTACATCACCGAATGGTTCACCGAGGAACAGGTCGCCGAGGTCCGGGAGAAGGAAGCCCAGGTCTACCACCACGTGCACGGCCTGATCGACCGCGGCATCGCCAACGGCGAGTTCTATCCGTGCGACTCTCACGTGCTGGCGCTGGGCTACATCGGGATGACGCTGGGCAGCTACCGCTGGCTGCGGCCCAGCGGACGGCGCAGCGCCAAGGAAATCGCCGCCGAGTTCAGCACCGCCCTGCTGCGCGGGTTGATCCGCGACGAGACGATCCGCACGGAGTCTCCGCTCGGGCCGTAGGGCCGGCGCCCTAGGCACGGCCTACTACGAAGGGTAGTATTTGGGCCACCGGCTATCCCGGAGGTTCACAATGAAGTGGAGTTTCGCTCAAATCGGCCTGCTGATCATCTGCATCGTCCACGTGGTCCAGGCCGTGATCGGTTTCATTCTCGAGCCCAGCTTCGCGACCGGTCCGGGCGCGCCGACCGTGCAGCTGTTGGGGATGGATTACAACGGATGGCACGCGGTGGCGGGTCTGGCCCTGTTCGCACCCGGCCTGGTATTCGCGATGCGAAGGTCATGGTCGGTTTTGTATCTGATTCTTGCGGCCGCGGCCGGCGCGCTGCCGGGGATCTGGGCGTTCTTCTCTCATCAGGTCGCCCTCGTCTTCAGTTTTCCGAACAACACCACCGACGCGGTCGTGCACCTGGTCACCGCGGCGATCATGTTTGCGGTCGCCGGCATCCAGATCCGGATCGACGGCGGACTACGTAATTCGCTCGCCGACCTGCACAAGACCCGGTAGCTCACCGGGCCGCTGAGTAGAACTACTCACCCATAACGCGTAGCACTGCGCGGGTCTTGGTGGTTGTTGCCCGGCAATGCTTTTCGGGTGCGAACACTTCCTGGCCCCGCCGAGCTGGCCGCCCAGACGCCGGCCGATCGCGACCGGGTCTCCTCGCTCGCGGGCGATCGCGCTCCCGGCGCGCAAGACCCCGGAAGTTATGGACTAGTGTCTAGAAAAGCTTTCCAGGCTTCAAGGGACGGAGACTGAAGATGGCGATCCGCGTCGCGCACGTCGGTACCGGAAATGTCGGAGGCCTGGCCCTGGCCGAACTGATCGCGAATCCGCAGTTCGACCTGACCGGCGTCAACGTGTCCACGCCGGAAAAGGTGGGCCGCGATGCCGGGGAACTGTGCGGCGTCGGCCTGGATACCCCCACGGTCACCGGGATCAAGGCCGTCAACGACTTGGACGCCATCATCGCCGCCAAACCCGAGTGCGTCGTCTACTGCGCGATGGGCGACACCCGGCTGCCCGAGGCGATGGCCGACGTCATGCGCATCCTCGCCGCCGGCATCAACGTGGTCGGGTCGTCGCCCGGGCTGCTGCAGTTCCCGTGGGGTGTGATGCCCGACAAGTACATCGCCCGCGTGGAAGACGCTGCCCAGCAAGGTAATTCGAGCATCTTTATCAGCGGCGTCGACCCGGGGTTCGCCAACGACCTGATCCCGTTCGCGTTGGCCGGGACCTGTCAGCGCATCGAGCAGGTGCGCTGCATGGAGATTCACGACTACGCGTCGTACAACGGCGAAGAAGTCATGACCTACATGGGGTTCGCCAAGCCCATGGACGAGATTCCGATGCTGTTGCAACCGGGCGTCCTGTCCATCGCCTGGGGGACCGCGATCCGTCAGCTGGCCGCCGGCCTCGGCATCGAGGTCGACGAGATCACCGAGTCCTACCAGCGCGAACCGGCTCCGGAGGACTTCGACATCGCGGTCGGCCACGTGGCCAAGGGCACCGTGGCGGTGCTGCAGTTCGAGATTCGCGGCATGGTCAAGGGCCACCCCGCCATCGTGATCGAACACGTCACCCGGCTGCGGCCCGACCTGCGCCCCGACTTGCCCCAGCCCGCCTCCGGGGACGGCTCGTACCGCGTCGAGATCACCGGCGAGCCGTCGTATGCCGTGGACATCATTCCGAGCAGCCGCAAGGGCGACCACAACCACGCCGCGATCGCCGGCGCCGCGGGCCGCATCGTCAACGCGATCCCGGCCGTGATCGCCGCACCGCCGGGCATTCGGACCACACTCGACCTGCCGCTGATAACCGGCAAAGGCCTTTACGCGCCAAGCACTTTGGTGACCACCTAAATCGAAAGGAGACCCTCACGTGGGTCGGGTAGACGGAAAAGTTGCACTCATCAGTGGCGCAGCCGGCGGCATGGGCGCCGAAGACGCGCGCCTGCTCGTCGAGGAGGGCGCCAAGGTGGTGATCGGCGACATCCTCGACGACCAGGGCAAGGCGCTGGCCGAGGAGATCGGCGACTCCGCGCGCTACGTCCACCTCGACGTCACGCAGCCCGACCAGTGGGACGCCGCGGTCGCCACCGCGATCGGCGAATTCGGGAAGCTCAACGTGCTGGTCAACAACGCCGGAACCGTCGCGCTCGGCCCGCTCAAGAGCTTCGATCTGGCCAAGTGGCAGAAGGTCATTGACGTCAACCTGACCGGGACCTTCCTGGGCATGCGGGTGGCCGTCGAGCCGATGATCGCGGCCGGCGGCGGCTCGATCATCAACGTGTCATCGATCGAAGGCCTGCGCGGCGCGCCCATGGTGCACCCGTACGTCGCGTCCAAGTGGGGCGTGCGCGGCCTGGCCAAGTCGGCCGCCCTGGAGCTGGCGCCGCACAACATCCGGGTCAACTCCGTCCACCCGGGCTTCATCAAGACCCCGATGACCAAACACCTGCCCGAGGACATGGTCACCATTCCGCTGGGCCGGCCCGGGCAGGTGCGGGAGGTCGCGACGTTCATCCTGTTCCTGGCCAGCGACGAGTCGTCCTATTCCACCGGCAGTGAGTTCATCATGGACGGCGGCCTGATCACCGACGTGAACCACAAGGACTTGTTCTGACGCGAAGGCGCCGAGCGAGTAGCGCCTTGTGGTCCGCCTCCGAGGTTTGCCACTGAAAATGCTTGCGCAGCAAGGGCATTAGCGCGTACCGGGTGTGGGCGGTCCTTTGATCAGGCCCCGCATTGACCGGCGGCCTCGGCGGGACCATTGCAGAACGGCAGTTCGGCGATGCCTTTGACGGTCATCTCCAGGAGTTGGCCGGGCAAGACCGCGGCGAGATGGGCCGTCACCGGTGCGCCGACTGTATAGAACGCGTCCGAGCTGGCCGTAACGGCTCCGCTGGCGAAGCCGTTCGCCACCGAGGTGAGCGCGAAGTCAATGGTGTTTTCCGTTGGCGTCGTGCAGGCGGTGCATCCTCGGTAGGTCAAGCGGCCGGTGCCGGTGCTGTCGATGACGACCCTGCCGGTGTGTGCCTGCCAGACCCCGACGTAGGGGGCCAACCCGGGTACCTCGGCGCTAGGAGATGCAGGCGTGGACACGGGGCCCGCCGAAGGTGGGGTGGGTTGCGCGGTCGGCGGTGCGGGCGCGGGTTGCGCGGTCGGGGTTGGGGTTGGCGGCTGGTGTCCGTGTAGGAGTGCCCGCACGGGGCCGTAGACGACGAGGCCCACTCCGATCACGACCACGCCCAGTACTGCAATCAGCCAACTCGGACGCCGTCGGGAGGGGCGTTGTGGCGGTGCACCGATGGGGAAGGGCCGGTAGTCAGCGGGACCGGCTGCCGGGGCAGGGGACGGGCTAACCGGACGCTGGTGCGTCGCGGCGAGGTCGGGGGCAGGTGGCAAACGAGCGTCCGCGTGGGCGCGAGCGGTGGTCGGGTCCGAAATCCGCGTGGATGCGCCGCGCGGTGCCAGCGGCATCGTGATGGCGTCGCGGGCGGCATCGGCCAGCTCGACGGTAGTGGTGTAGCGGTGGTCGGGATCCTTGGCCATGCCGGTCGCGATGACTTGATCGACCTCAGGGGGCACGTCGGGCCGGGTGACCGAGACCTGAGGCGGAGGAATGTGAAGGTGTGCCGCCACCAGCTGCGCCATCGTGTCGCCGGGAAAAGGCGGGTGTCCCGTCAGGGCCTCGTACAGCACACAAGCCAGCGAATAGACGTCGGCGCGCGCATCTTCTTCTGCCTGATTGTCCAGACGCTCGGGTGCGATGTATTCGAACGTGCCGATTGGGTTGCCGTACTTGGTCATTCGGGTGTCGTTGATGGCGCGGGCGATGCCGAAATCGATGAGGTAGGCGAAGTCGTCGTCGTCGAGCAGAATGTTCGACGGTTTGATATCGCGGTGCAGCAGGCCCGCCTGGTGGGCCGCGTGCACGGCTTTGGCGACCTGTTCGATGATGCGCACCGCGCGCGCGGGAGCCAGCGGCCCCTCGCCGAGTACAGCTTGCAGATCGCGCCCCTCGATGAGACGCATATCGACGTAAAGCTGGCCTTCGATTTCGCCGTAGTGATGGATTGGAATGATGTGCGGGTTGTTCAACCGCGCGGCGGCATGGGCCTCCCGACGGAATCGCCGCTGAAATTCTTCATCATCGGAAAAATGCGCGGGTAGCAATTTCAGGGCGACGATCCGGTCCGTTTCGCTGTCATGGGCGCGCCATACCTCACCCATGCCCCCGCGGCCCAGCAATTCGATAAGTCGATAACGCCCGAACGGCGTGCCTTTCACCGGCTCACCATATGTGATCAGTCGCGTCGGCGGCGATGAATCCGGTTCGCGGGCAGCTAGGGCCGTTGGGTTTTGAAGATGAAGTGGTGACCGCAGATGCTGATGCGATCACCGTCGACAAGGGTGGCGCTGGGTCGGAGTCGGCGGTGTTGAACATGCACCCCGTTGGCCGATCTCAGATCAGCAATCATGAAACTTCCTCCGGTATCGACGATTACCGCGTGGTGTCTGCTGACGTCGTCGTCGTTGAGGACGACGTCGTTGTCCGGAAGGCGCCCTATCGTGGTGATCGCCGCGTGAAGTGGATAGTGCTGCCCGGTCGCGCCGCACAGCCAGGCGACAACCTCGTTGCGGGGCGAGGTCGGGTGCGCGGCCGCCACGGCTCTGGCCGCGGTAGTCTTGGCGGCCCGCTTGATGTCCAGCCGTTCCTGACGCAGGATTCGCGCGTGCAGGGCGCTGACTGCCGGTCCCGGATCGATGCCCAAATCGTGCGCCAGGATGGCTTTGAGTCGTCGGTAGGTTTCAAGGGCGGCAGACTGGCGCTCGCTGACGTAATAGGCGGTGATCAGTTGCGCCCACAGCGGTTCGTGGTAGGGATGCTTGGTGGCGAGCGCTTCCAGGTCACCGATCACCGCATCCGCGCGCCCGCAAGCGATTTCGGCTTCCGCCCGGCTCACATGAGTCGACAGATGGTCTTCGGCCAGCGCGGTGGCGAAGGCCGCCACGAACGGAAAGTCGCGCAGGTCATCGAGCACCGGGCCGCGCCATTCGTTCAGTGCGGCCGATAGGTGACTGCTGGCCTGTTCGAATCGCCCTGCCGCGGCCGCGCGCATCCCTGCGGCCTTATGCGTTATGAACCGCTCCAGATCGCAATCGCCGGCGGCAACGGTGAGCCGGTAGCCCGGCGATGCGCTGGCTAGCACCGCGTACGGATCCGCCCCGGCATTGCCGAGCAGTCGGCGCAGATTGGACACGTAGGAGTGGATGCTGGTCCGTGCTGCCGGCACCGGCGACTCATCCCAGGTCGCGTCGATCAACGACTCCATGCTGACCGCGCGATTTCGATTGATCAGCAGTGCGGCCAATACCGCGCGCTGTTTGGGTGTACCCAACTGGACGGGCCTGCCGTTCCGTGACACCTGCAACGGCCCAAGAAGATAGAACTCCAGACGAGTTTCGTCCATCGCGCTGCAGGCCTCCGGGTGATCAGCGACGTCGCGGGTTCCATTGTGAGCCGCACCCGCGCTGGGCGATACCTAAAAGTCGGCCACGCGCTGAACGCGAAGGCCGTTATGGACCGCATCGGCCCGCCGCTTAGCGTTTACCGCGTTTAATAGTCCATATCGCGTTACGATCTGCGCCAAGAAAGTTCCAAGGCGTCCGCCCCAGGGTCTCCTACTACATCCCGAACCCGGACAAACTACGAACGAGCTGGTCTAAGGAGGGGCTCTGGGCTATCAAATACGTAGCTCAGTTAATCGAATTGAGCGAATTTCCAGCGCGACCTTGACCAACATCGCGAAATATCATGGCCGCGGACACCAGACAAATTTTTATGCCGGGGGGGTTAGCTAACGAGACGCCCGAGCATGGCGAAGGCGCAAATGGAAGGACAAATATGGACGTCGACGCTGCTGCATCTGTGGCGATTTTTGTTGTCATCCCCTGGCTGCTCTTGAACTTCCCATTGGTTTACCGGACAGTGGGCTATTTGCAGCCCCACCCGCTGCGTGTCGAGCCTGACGGCACAAGATTCTGCGGAATATTCCGAAGCTGGACACTTTCTTCCGTTACAGGCCGCGTTCTCGGGTCGAGCACCACAACCCACACTCACGGCGCCGTCCGCTACGATGCGTATTCAGATCGATTATCGGGGGGCATTAGGACCGATGTGCGCGACACGGTCCGTGTACAAACGGCTGACGGAAATCAGAGCGACGTGACGCTATTGAATTATAACGTCAGCGTGCAGCCGGGCGACGTAATTACCGTGTGGTATGCCAATAAAGGCGAAAAATGGGTCACCGTGGCGGTGCTCAACCACACAACGCGGCAGCAGAACCTTAACTCTGGAGATCTATCCAGGATTCTCGCGCCGAAGGTTGGCGGATACATGGTTCTTATTATCGTCGTGAATTCGCTACTCTCGGTCTTCGTCTGTTTCCTGCTCCCCTTCTGGGGTATATTGCTTGGGCTATTTCTCTGGGGGCTAAAGCGCGCCAGGCGTACCTTTGCTCAAGCGGACATCGCCCCGCTCTGGCAACTGGGTGAAGCCAACGCGCGGCGTCTGGTGGCCTAACTAACGCGCCCGGGCCAACCCCTCCGCTAGGAGCTCCAACGCCAACTGGTTGATTCGGCCCGTGGGCGCTGGTCTTCGTGTTGCCAATTTTGGCGCGAAGGTGTGGCGCAAGCCCCGCGGCACCCGCGGGGACCCCCGGCGAACCCTCCAAGAATGTTCCAAGCCGTCCGGCAGAACTTTTCGGTGTTCGTATTCGGCCATTACGCCCGGTTATCGATACCAACAGCGCAGCGGCCGGCGCCATGAAGCAGCGAAGGGGTCAAAAATGAAATCGTTACACGGCGTTCAGGGCCCGACGAGTCTCGGTCGTCAAATAGCTAAGCCCGTGAGAATCGATCACCGTCGAATTGGGTCGGTTGCGGCGGCCATAACTCTGGTGGCGCTGTCGATGGCGGTCAGCGCCCCCGCGCACGCCGCGCCCACCTGCGCGTACGCCCCCAACGGCGAACGCACCTGCGAGGACCCATTCCACCAGGCCAAATCCGACAACTGCGACAACCACCCCTGGAACACGTGCCCCTACTGCAAAGACATGGGAAAGACGTTTCCGCAGCCTCCCCAGCCAGTGCTGCCGTGTGACCACAGCAGATACGAATAGGAGAGACATCATGAGGAAGGTAATCATCACGGCGGCCGGGGCCCTGCTCGCGGTGCCGTTCTCGGCAATAATCGCCGCATCACCGGCGAACGCCGTTCCGTGTGTGATCCCGCAGCCGCCGCAGATGTCCGCGGAGTGCAAGAACTGCATCCAGGCCAACGGCGGCGACGGCAACGCCATTGCGATCTGCGAGGGCCAACAGCCCGCCAGAAGGTCGCTGCCGTCAACGGGTTACCCGGACTGCGATCAGTACCAGTTGCCCACCAGCCGCGCCATTTGTGTTGACCAGCACCTCGCCGGCCAACGATGAAACGAAAAGGAGTTAAGCCCATGAAGATCATGCTCAGCACTGCCGGCAGGTTCAGGGCAAGCACCCGACACTTGGGAAAACCCGCAATGCTAGGGAGGCTGGCCGTGCCCGCCGTGCTGGCGGCGGGCATCGCCTGTGCCCCGCTGGCTCACGCCGCTGGCGGCAAGGTCGCCGTGAATGGCAAGACCATCGGGCCGGGCACGACGGTTCGCTGCGAAAACAATGCCAACCCAAACAACCACCCGCCGAACCAGATCTGGATCACCGTGGACCACGCGCAGGTCCAGGTCAGCAGCGACGCTCAACAGGTTATCGGCGTTACCATCGCGGACTACCCGTATGCGGATGGGTGGATGTGGGCGCAGAACGACCAGACGCAGACCGGGCCCGCGACTGTCGCCAAGACCGGCAACACCTATACGATCACCGGTAAAGCTACGCCGTACAGCAATCTTGAATACCGTTCGAAGCCATCCGGTCCTCCAGCGTCCTTCGAGATTGACGCGACCTGCTGACGAACCTGCCAGTATCCGAATCACATTGTCGCACAAAGGGATTGCGTAGGGACGGATTACGTGCAACCCGACAGTAATCGAGCGTAGCGTCAAACCGACTCCCGCGCCGCGGAACGGGTGGGAGGAAACGTCCTGATCGAACGGCGTTGCCTCATCTCGTCCTCGAGGCCACTCCGACATCGCGTGATCCTCGAGGTCCTACGAGCCGGTCTGACGCGCAGCCGCCGGCGGGTGCTATAACCGCCAACATGCCAGGCAGTTTGCCCGACCTGAAAGGGATCGTCGGCTCCAAGCACGTCGTCACCGACCCCGACGTGCTCGAGGGGCGCAGCGTCGACCACACCGGCCGCTATCGGGGCCGGGCCAGTGCGCTGGTGCGTCCGGAGTCCGCCGAGCAGGTCGCCGAGGTGCTACGGGTGTGCCGTGACGCCGGAGCCCACGTCACCGTGCAGGGCGGTCGCACCTCACTGGTGGCCGGCACCGTTCCGGAGCACGACGACGTGCTGCTGTCCACCGAAAGGCTTGCGGCGCTGGGCGATGTCGACACCGCCGAACGCCGCATCACGGTCGGCGCCGGAGCCACGCTGGCCGCTGTGCAACACGCCGCGACCGCGGCGGGCCTGGTGTTCGGCGTGGACCTGGCCGCCCGTGACACCGCGACGGTCGGCGGCATGGCCTCGACGAACGCCGGAGGGCTGCGCACGGTCCGCTACGGCAACATGGGCGAGCAGGTCGTCGGCCTGGACGTGGCGCTGCCCGACGGGTCGCTGCTGCGCCGGCACAGCCTGGTGCGCAGCGACAACACCGGATACGACCTGCCCGCACTGTTCGTCGGCGCCGAGGGCACCCTCGGTGTGATCACCGCACTGGATCTGCGGCTGCACCCCACGCCCTCGCATCGGGTGACCGCGGTGTGCGGCTTCGACGATCTCGACGCGCTGATCGCCACCGGCCGCAGCTTCCGGGATGTGGACGGGATCGCCGCGCTCGAGTTGATCGACGGCCGCGCCGGCGCGCTGACCGCCGAGCATCTCGGGTTCGGTGCTCCGGTCGAGGCGGCCTGGCTGCTGCTGGTAGAGCTGGCCGCCGATCACGACCAAACCGAGCGGCTCGCCGACCTGCTCGCCGACGCGCCGATGTCCGCCGAGCCCGCAGTCGGCGTGGATGTTGCTGCCCAGCAACGACTCTGGCGGGTCCGCGAATCGCTGGCCGAGGTGCTGGGCGTGTACGGGCCGCCGCTGAAGTTCGACGTGTCACTGCCGCTGGCGGCGATCGCCCGGTTCGCCGCGGATGCGGTCGCATTGATCCGCGAGCGGGTCAGCGACGCGGTGCCGGTGCTGTTCGGCCATGTCGGGGAGGGCAATCTGCACCTCAACGTGCTTCGCGTGCCGCCGGAGAAAGAGCAGGCGCTCTACGGGCCCATGATGGACCTCATCGCGCAGTGCGGCGGCAACGTCAGCTCCGAGCACGGTGTCGGCAGCCGCAAGCGGGCCTACCTCGAAATGTCAAGGGCGGCAACCGATATTGCGGCGATGCGATCGGTCAAGGCGGCGCTGGACCCGACGGGTTACCTGAACGCGGCCGTGCTGTTCGACTGACACATTCCGTCGCGAAACTGTATTCCGCGACGGGTCTTCTCGGGAAATCGGTAGCGGAATACAGTTTCGCGGAGAAGTCAGTCGGCGGTCGGTTTGATGCCGACGGCGTGGCGCAGCTGGGCCAGGAACTGCTCGGCGTCGTCGCTGCGAACGATGTAGTGCGAGATGGCGATCCGGATCACGGTCGCCGCCTTCACCGCGGCGTTGGGCCCGGGCAGGTGCCGTTGCAGACCGTCGCGCATCTGCGGGATCACGTGGGCGAACTGGGCGATGGTGTGCTCGGGTTCGACGTCGACCATGCGCACACCCGAATACGAATGCTGGTACTCGACAATGAAGCGCAGCACGGCGTCGAGCTTGTCGTAGCCTTTGAGCCCCGCGGTGGCGCGCACCAAACCGCTTTCGAAAAGCTGGCGCTCGTACTGCGAGAACGCCGACAACAGCTCCTCCTTGGACGCGAACCAGCGGTAGAGCGTGGGGCGCGAGACCCCGGCCTGGGTGGCGACCTCGGACAGGCTGAGCTTGGTCTTGCCGTTGCGCCCGAGCACCTCGGCGGTCGCCAACAGGATCCGCTGACGCGTCGAGGTGTCTGCCTCGGTCATGGTCATCGCGGCGGCCGGGTGCGTCATATCTGAGACTTTACGAAGTATTGCCGAACTAGCCACATCTGCGCTGTCCCCCGTCAGGCTTTGGGCGGGCGCCGGCGCACCAGCACGGACTGCTGGATGGCGCCGACCGCGCCCTGCTCGTCGTACAACGTGCCGATCGTCGTCCCGATGCCGTCCGGCCCATAACTGGTCTCCGCCCGAATGCCGACCCATTCCCCGTCGGGAACACGAAACACGTGCACCGCCAGATCGGTGTTCAGGAACGTCCACTTGGTGATGTCGAGCTTGCTGCCGATGCCGTTGGCGCAGTCGGCCACCGCGAACAGCCGCTCCAGCTGCGTCATCGTCTCGCCCTGGACCAGATCCACCTCCGGCTTGATCCACGATTCGCCCGGGCCCGGCTTCAGCGGCACGGTCAGCCACAGCCACTCCAGGCTGTGCACGTAGTTGCGGTCCCACTCCTTGGCCTTGAGGTTGCGGTTGCGGGCTTCGGCGCGGGGCCGGGGCAGCTCCGCGGCCGCGTGCGCGACGGCCCGGGTGTCCTGCTGCTGCAGCCGCCAGCCACTGGCACGCGCGACGGGTCGCGGCTGGCCGTCGGGGCCGGGGGCCAGCATCTCGGCGGTGACCAGCTCGATCTGTTTGCCGCCGCGCTGCACGTGCGCGCGTACCCAGATGTCGCCGTCGGCCGGCACCCCGCCCAGCAGGTCGATCACGACCCGTGACAGCCGGGTGTCGTCGCGCCGCTCGCAGCGTTCCAGCGCCCGGACCAGCAGCGCCGACACCGGGCCGCCGTGCTGGATGGCCGCAGACCAGGTGCCGCGGGCCAGGTCGGTCGCCCGGAACTTCTCGCCCAACGCATCGGCGTCATCGATCAGCTCGTAGTAGGAGTCGGTCACGTGTCTCCCCCTCGGGTGTCTCAGGGCAGCCCGGCGCCGGGCGTGGCAACCTGCACGGCGTCCAGCCGCGAGAGTTTGGTGCCCACCAGCCGCTGAGGATAGGCGTCCGTGCTCGACAGCAGAAACAGGATGCGACGTTCGGGGCCGCCGAGCGCGCAGGCGATGGCGACCCGCTCGCCCATGTCGATGCGGTCGGTGACGGCGCCGCCCGCAACGATCCGCTCGAATTGGTGAGCCAGCGTCATCGATGTCCACACACCGCCCTCGGCGTCCAGGGCGATGCCGTCCGGCGGTCCGTCCAGGCCCTCGGCGAAGACCCGGCGGTCGCCCAGCGCGCCGGAGTCGTCGATCGTGAAGGCGGTGAGCCGGCGGCCGATCGATTCGGCGACGATCAACGTCGTGCGGTCCGGCGTGATGACCATGCCGTTGGGAAAGTCGAGGTCTGAGGCCACGACGGTGGCGCTGTCGTCGGGATCGAGGCGCACGATGACGCCGCCGGTTCGGGCCTGGGAGCCGATGTAGGCGCGCCCGGTGTCGTCGATGACCATGTCGCCGAGGTTGGCCTGGACCAGGGGAGTGAGATCGGCGATCTCGACGACGGTTTCCCCGTCGTAGCGCAGCACCCGCCGGTCTTCGGTCGAGGCGATCAGCAGCGACCCGTCGGGGCGGAAACCCAGGCCCGACGGCGAGCGCCCGGGCAGCGGCAACGTGGTCATCGCCCCGCCCAGGGTCGACGTGTGGACGGCTTCGCCGAGCATGTCGGAGAACCACAGCAGGCCCTCGAACCACCGGGGGCCTTCGCCGAAGCAGAACCCGTTGGCCAGCGGCTCGGGGATCATCGGCTCAGGCCTTTACAAAACACCGCAGAAGTGTCATGCAATGCCGGCGCTGGTGTCAATCTCCCGCCCGGGCGAGCTCTCGCGCGACAGCCTCGTGATAGGCGTCGATCCGAGCCGGGTTGGCCTGTTCGAACAGCTTGTCGGGCAGCGGGGCGTGCTTGGGCGCCTCAATGGTCATGGTGCGGGAAAACAGCGTGATGTCCTGGCCGGGCGTGCTGAACCGGTAGGACACCGTGATGCGACCTTCCAAGCCGCCCCGGCCGTCGCGGTCATGTCCCAGGCGCCCGATCGAGGTGAACACGAACTGGATGGGGCGCACCGCGACGGCGAGCTGCCACGTGAAGACCCGGTCACCGTCGGGACCCGCTTCCTCCCAGGTGTCGCCGACCTTGAGCGGCAGCGGCGGCAGTTTGCCGATGTGCACGCTGCCGGGATAGGTCTTGGTCCAGTTCTGCGGGTTGGTGACGAAGTCGTACACGGTCTCTGCGGACTGGGTGAACGCGGTCTCTGACGTGCTCGTCACGATACCCAATTGCGTTGCCTCTCTGCGCTTTCCATTGTCTTGCCCGGAGTGCTTGCCGGAGTCTTGTTAGCCAAGCTTTACAAATCCTACGCAAAGTGTCACGCTGAGCCGAAAGCTGCCCGACGCGAGAGGTGGATCGGATTTGACCACGGAATCTGAGCAGACTGAATGGACGGTTGCCGGCCTGCTGGATCTGTTTGACGTGCAGTCCGACGGCGACGACCGGTTCACCGGCGAAACCGGCATCGCCGTTGGCGACGAACGCCAGGTGGTGGAGGGCACCCAGGTGCTCGCCCAGGCGATCGTCGCCGTGGCCAAACGCTTCCCGGACAAGTCGGTGCGCTCGGCGCACGCGGTGTTCTCGCGCGCGGTGACCGTCGGCCCGCCGATCGAGCTGGCCATCGACGTGGTGTCCGAGGGCCGTTCCACCGCCACCGCGGTCGTCGCCGTGCACCAGAACGGGCGGCGCTGCCTGAGCATCACGGTGCTGGCCGACGTGCCGACTCCCGACGTCATCCGCCACCAGCTGCCCAGGCCCGACGTGGCCGCGCCCGCCGATGCCAACCACTCGCCGATGCCGATGGTCGGTCGGGAGCTGCGCCTGGTCGACGTCGTCGACGTCAACAGTCCCGACGAGGTCGGGCCGCCGGAGCTGTACGCGTGGTTGCACTATGACCCGATCCCCACCCGCGACGATCTGGCCAAGGCCCTGCTGGCGTACTTCACCGGCCATCTCGGGATCTCCACCACCATGCGCGCGCATGAGGGCATCGGCACGGCCCAGGCACACCTGACCGTGTCCACCGCGCCGATGAGCATCTCGGTGGCCTTCCACGAACCGGTCAGCTGGACCGGATGGCTGCTGTACACCCACGAGAGCACCCAGGTCGGGGCGGGCATGTCGTACGTGCGCGGCACCGTGCACACCGAGGAGGGCGAACTGTTGGCCTCGTTCGCGCAGGAGGCGCTAATCCGGCCGCTGCGCACCAGCGACACCGCGATCGACTCGCGCGCCCGATTCTGACGGCTGGGAACACCGATGCGCTTCACGATCACCCACCCGATGCACACCCACCCCTACAACCCGGAGCTGGTCAGTGGGGACGGCATCGGGAAGGTCGCAGCGGCTTGTGAAGCGGCCGGCATCCACGGCTTCGGCCTGACCGATCACCCCGCACCCTCGCAGCGGTGGCTTCAGGCCGGCGGGCACGACGCGTTAGATCCTTTTGTCACACTGGGTTTCGCGGCCGCCACCACGTCAACGCTGCGGCTGATCCCCAACATCGTGGTGCTGCCGTATCGAAATCCGTTCGTGGTGGCCAAGTCCGCGGCGACACTGGACCTGCTGTCCGGCGGCCGCTTCACGCTCGCGGTCGGTGTGGGCTACCTCAAGCGAGAGTTCGCGGCGCTCGGCGTCAGCTATGACGAGCGCGCCGAGCTGTTCGAGGAATCCCTGCAAGTGATCCGGGCGGTCTGGACCGGCGACGACATCACGTTTGAGGGAAAGCATTTCACTGCGCGCGGCATCACCGCGCATCCCCGGCCCGTCGACAGTCCGCCGATCTGGATTGGTGGCAACACCACGACGGCCCGGCAGCGGGTGGCGCAGTACGGTGACGGCTGGTGCCCTTTTCCCGCCCCGCCCCGGCTGGCCCAGACGGCAGGGACCGCGGCGATCACCTCCACCGAGGAGCTGTCGGTGGCCATCGACGATCTGCGGCGTCGCTGCGATGCGGCGGGCCGGGATTGGTCGGCAATCGACATCACCTTCGCCAATTTCGAGGGTGGCAGCATCACCGAGGACGACTTCAACGCCGACGCCTACCTCGAGGGCCTGGACCGGCTGGCGAAGTTGGGAGTGACCTGGACGAGCGTCCATCTGCCCGGCGACAGCATCGCGCACGTGCTCGAAACCCTGGACCGTTTCCGCACCCTGGTAATCGACGCGGCGTAATGGACTTCTCGTACGTCGACCTCTCGGCCGAGGACCAGGAATTCTTCGACCAAACCCGGTCGTTCATCGCCGAGCACGTCACCGACGAAGTGCTGCGGCGTGATCGCGAGACAGGTGAAAACTTCAGTGAGCCGGTGCATTTGGCGCTGGCCAAAGAGGGCTATCTGGCGTCGGATTTCAAACAGGAGTCCGAAGGCGGATTCGATCCGGTGCGCCGTCGGATCTTTCACCTCGAGATCGGCCGTGCCCACACGCCGTGGTTCCACTGGGGCACCACGGCGGTCGTCGCACGGTTGGTCCAACAATTCGGGGCGCCCGAACTCGTCGACGCGGTGTTGCCGGGCGTGCTGGCCGGTGAGATCCGGTTGTGCCTGGGCTACACCGAGCCCGAGGGTGGCTCCGACGTGGCGACCTGCAAGACCCGGGCCGTGCGGGACGGCGACGGGTGGGTCATCAACGGCTCCAAGATGTTCACCTCGAATGCGCAGAACGCCAGGTACGTCTTCCTGCTCACCAACACCGATCCGCAGGCGCCGAAACACAAGAGCCTGACCATGTTTCTGGTGCCGCTGGATTCGGAGGGCATCGAGATCCAGGGCATCCGCACGCTGGACGGCGACCGCACCAACATCGTTTATTACAGCGACGTGCGAGTCGACGACCGCTACCGGATCGGCGAGGTCAACGGCGGCTGGACGGTGATGCGGTTCGCCCTCGACGCCGAGCACGGCATTACCGACGCGCAAGACCATGGCCTGCAGAATGTTTCGATGATGTCGGAGCACGGCCACCTGATGGCCGAGGCGGCCGACGGAGTCGCGGCGGTCCTGGCCACACCGGACGAGAACGGGCGGCGCCCGGTCGACGACGAGTCGATCAAATACCGGCTCGGACGCTGCATGGCCCGCATCGAGGCGGCGTTGTCGACTCCCGGGATATACGGGCGTGTGGCGCTCATCCAGACCATGCGTGACGTCTCACCGGAATTGATGGATATGCTCGGCACGGCATCGGCATTGCCCACCGACACAACGGGTTCCGCGGACGACGGCGCCGTCGAGTTCATCTTCCGGCATGGCGTGCCCGCCGGGATCTACGGCGGCACCATGGAGGTCTTCCGCAACATGATCGCCCAGCACGAGCTGAAACTGGGACGACACTCTTGATCTTCGCCGCGTGACTGCAACTACCGACGACGCTACTCGGAAAATGTGTTGCCAGGTACAGTTTCGCGGTGTTCAAAGTGCGGCAGTTCGGCCAGCACCTCGGCGCGCGCGTCGTCGAAACTCAGAAAACCCTTGATGGGTAAGCTTTCCGGGGGCGGATCCGGATAGCTCCACGCGATGTCCTTAATGTCACCCGCGGACCAGTACGTCGCGTAACCCTTGTAGTTGCAGTAGCTCGTCGTCTCCGAGCGGCGGAGCAGATCGGTGCGCACGTGCGCGGGATCGACGTAAAGCCTTGGCGCGAGCGCGGTCTCGAAGACGATCACGGTCTCATCGGTATCCACCAGCGTGCGGCCGGCGACGCTGACCCGCAGGTGTCGCCCGGTGGGGCGGCAGTCGACGCGGTGATACGGATTCGGTGGGTAGTGAACGAGTTCGCGGCCTTCCTCCAGCCAGGTGTCGACGGCATCCCACGGCACGTGAACGAAACCCGGTGCCTCCGGCTCAGGTTCGGCCGGCAGATCCCCGACCTGATCGGCACGGAACAGGTAGCTAAGCGGTTGGCCTTGCCGGTGCACCATCAGCACCTGCTCGGTGTCGATCACCGGGCGCCCGTCCTTGAACGCCTGGACGCGGCGCGGATGCGGCTCGATGTAGACGACGCCGCCGGGCAGCGGGGGACAGAACCGGCCCGCCGGGTCGCTGCTGAGCGGACCACGTCCGGCCACCAGGGTCATGATGCCCAGGCTAGCGCCGGCGCCCGGCACTGTGACCGCGTATCTCGATGTCCGTCGAGCGCTTCTTCGGGGCGCCGGTTTCGGCCGTCACACGGACGGCGAGGGTTTCGCCGGTGTCGGCGTCGATGAACGCCAGCGGGGCCGGCCCGTCTTGCAGGTAGCTGTCGCCCCACTGCACCAGCGACATGAACACCGGCAACAGATCCTCCCCGGCCTCGGTCAGCCGGTATTCGTCGCGGGCGCGACTGCCCGGCTCCTGGTATGGGACGCGGGTGACGATCTGCGCGGCCTCCAGCTGCTTGAGCGCCCGCGACGCCGCCGGAGCCGACGCCCCGGTCCGCTGCACGAAGTCCTCGAAACGCGTCGTGCCGAAGAACAACTCGCGAAGCACCTGGAACGTGGTTTTGGTGCTGAGCAAGTCGAGCACCTTGGACATCGAGCAGCGATCGTTGACCGACCACTGCTGCCGATCCTGCAGCCGCTTTTCGAACTCCACCTGGCTCTCCTATGAATAACGCTTGCGTTAGTCAGCATACCGTGCTTTGATCTGAATAACGATATCGTTAGTCAGAAATTAGGAGTCGAGATGCCGAACGGAAAGCTGTTCCTGATCACCGCGCCGACCGGCAACACCGGGGCGCCCACCGTCGAGATTCTGCGCGAAGCCGGCCATCGGGTCCGCGCCTTCGTGCACCGCATCGACCATGGCTCCGACGCGCTGGCCGCCCTGGGTGCCGAGATCGTGCAGGGCGATCTGCTGGATTTCCGCTCGGTCAGCTCGGCCATGACCGGTGTCGACGCCGCCTACTTCTGCTGTCCGATCGCGCCGGGTACCCTGTTGCCCGCCACCGCGATCTTTGCCCAGGCCGCCAGTGAGGCCGGCGTCGACGCGGTGGTCAACATGTCGCAGATCTCCGCTCGCCGGGAGGCGAAAAGCAATGCGGCCCAGCATCATTGGATCGCCGAGCGGCTGCTGGACCGCGCGGCGTTCAAAACCACCCACTTGCGTCCCACCTTCTTCGCCGAGTGGTTGAAATGGCAATGGCAGCGCAATGACGACGAGGGCGTGCTACGGCTGCCCTTCGGCGAGGGCCGCCACGCACCCATCTCCGGCTCCGACCAAGCCGCGGTGATTGCCGCGGTCCTGCAGAACCCCGCGCCCCACGACCGCCAGGTCTACCCGCTGGTCGGTGCCCGCGAGCTCGACCACTACCGGATTGCCGACGAAATCGCCGACACGCTCGGATTCGCGGTCCGCTACGAGCCGGTCTCGATCCCTGCCTTCGCGGCCGGATTGACCGTGGCGGGCTTCCCGGAATTCTTCGTGCAGCACATCAGCAGCGTCGCCCGGGACTACCAGGACGGCATCTTTGCCGGCGAGAACAACCTGGTCGAGGTGATCGGCGGGCACCGGCCGATGACCGTGGCCGACTACGTCAACGCCAACCGGTCCGAGTTCGACCACGACGGCCGTTTCGTGCGCCGGGAGCACCGCAAGGCGAGTTGACCGCGCGCCGGCAGGGGCATGTGCGCGGCCCGGTCGAGCCACGGAGTAGGAACGTAGCCATGGCAGGACCGGTGGAGGGCCTCAAAGTCGTCGAGCTCGGAGTGTGGGTGGCCGGTCCGGCCGCCAGCGCCATCCTGGCGGACTGGGGTGCCGACGTCATCAAGATCGAACCGCCGGCCGGCGACCCGGGCCGCATGTTCGGCCGGATGCTGGGCTGCGACCTCGGGGTCAACCCGCCATTCGAACTGGACAACCGCTCCAAGCGCAGCATCGTCTTGGACCTCACAGGCGACGAGGGCCGCGAGACCGCCTTCGAATTGCTGGCCGGCGCAGACGTTTTCGTGACCAACGTCCGCCCCGGCGCGCTGCGGCGCCTCGGCCTGGACTTCGAGTCGGTGTCCGCCCGCTACCCGCGGCTGGTCTACGGCCTGATCACCGGCTACGGGCAGGCCGGCCCCGACGCCGATCGGGCCGCCTACGACGTGGCCGCGTTCTGGTCGCGCGCCGGGGTGGCCCACCTGCTGACCCGGCCCGGCCAGACGCCGCCGTTCCAGCGTGGCGGTATGGGCGACCACTCGGCCGGCATGACCCTGGCCGCAGCCATCTGCGCGGCGCTGCTGGCCCGCGAGCGCACCGGGGCCGGTCAGCTGGTAACCACCTCGCTGTACCGCCAGGGCGCCTACACCGTCAGCTTCGACCTCAACACCTATCTGCTGACCGGCCAGCCGATCGCGATCGGCCAACGCGAAACGATGGGCAACCCCTGCATGAACAACTACGCCGCCGGCGACGGGCGGCGCTTCTGGATCGTCGGCCTGGAAGGCGACCGGCACTGGCCGCCGCTGTGCCGGGTCGTCGGCCACCCCGAATGGCTCGACGACCCGCGTTACCGCGATGCCGCCGCCCGCTTCGTCAACGGCCCGGAGCTGATCGCCGAGTTGGACGAGATCTTCGCGACCCGTTCACTGGACGAATGGGCGCAGGCGTTTGCGGCCGAACCGGACTTCTTCTGGTCGCCGATCAACTCCCTCGAAGACGTCGTGGCCGACCAGCAGTTCCATGCCGCGGGCGGGATCGTCGACGTTCCCGACGGAGAGTCCAGTATCGCGATGGTGGCCACCCCGGCGGATTTCCACGGCACGCCGTGGGCGCCGCGCTCCGCCGCCCCGCAACTGGGTCAGCACACCGACGAGATTCTGGCCGAGCTGGAGGCCCGCCGCCGCTCCTGACCGCTCACGGGAAGCTTTACAAATTTCGGCGGAAGTGTCACGCTGTGGCATGAGCCGCGTCACCCGCTGTGTGAGGCGGCGTCAGCCCTTGGGAAGCCCATGACAAGCGCTGCAGCTGCCTTGGAGCCAACGCACTCCGCGGTGTGGCGGTGAGGAACGGATTTGATGGTCACTCCGACGTTCGACATCAGCCAGAGCGGGCGGCTTGGTCCAGGACGGCCCACCCGCGGCAACGGCGAGTGTCTGCGGTATCGACTAGACGTGGTGGCGGGCAGCGCCGTCGACGTCGTGCACTCGGCCGGCGGCTGGCTCTACGACCGGGTGATGGCCGGGTGGGAGGTCACCGTCCTGCTGCCGGGCAGCTGCGACACCCGCCCGCTGCGCATCCTCGGCGTGGCGGTGATGGACACCGAATCCGACTTCGTGCCCACCGCGATGGGCTCCACGAGTCACACACTGGCCGTCAGTGCCGAGGCGTTCAGCGCGGATCCCCGAGTACGTGACAAGGTGCTCAAGTCGTTGGAGGACCGCCTGACCGAAGTCGCGCTGTGGGGTGACGGCTGGCCGCTGGGCGTGAACCGCGGCATGACCCGAGCCCAGCACGTGCTTTCGACCGCCGCGCGCAAGTTCAAGGGCTACGCCCTTGCGGCAGCGGGGATCCCGTCCGCCTTGGTCGAGCCAACCGAGACGCTGCTGTGTGAGACAACCCGGCTCGACTGATGAAAAAGTATTACGGTCACACCCTGCTCTACCTGCACGAGACGATCTCGCTGGGATCCGGGTTGAGCGACCGTTTCACCGAGGTTTTCACCGACACCTACCAGCCGATGATGGACGCGCTGGGCGCCCGGCTGTTCGCGATGTGGGAAACCACGCCGTACAACGGCCACTGGCCGCAGGTGACGGTCATCTGGGAGATCGACGGGTTTTCCGACTACGCGCGGATCGGCGCGGCCCAGGCCCGCGGCGGCAGTCACGAAGCCGCGGCGGGCAAGTGGTCGGCGTTTCTGGCCGAGATCGGCGCCTCGGGGGAGGGGCGGATCATGTACCCCGGCCCGAGCAACAAAACCCTGGCCCAACTGCGCGAAGCGAATTTCACTGCACCACTGGTGATTCAGGAGATCATGCAGACCAAGCCGGGACGCCAGGACGACTACATCCGCGAGCTGGAACGGCTGTACGTGCCGTGGTCGGAGCGCACCGGGAAACGCTGGCTGGGCTCGTTCACCACCACGTTCCGCTTCAACGAGGTCATCCACTACTGGGCGCTGGACGGCGGCTGGGACTGCTTCGCCAACCACTACCCCTCGTGGAAGGACAGCCCGCCCGCCGAGATCGTCACCTGGATGAGCGTGGCGCCGGCCTTGCGCGACGGCTGGGAAGACTCGATTCTGCAGGCCCTACCGCCCTCTCCGCTGCAGTGACCGCCCCGATCTCCGACTTCGCGTACGACCCCTTCGACGCGGACGTCATGGCAAATCCGTTGCCGTACTACCGAACTCTGCGCGACCACTATCCGGTCTACTACATGCCACAGTGGGACACGTACGCGCTGTCCCGCTTCGAGGACATCTGGCAGGTTCTTGAAGTCAACGACGGAACCTTCGTCGCGTCGGAAGGAACCCTGCCCCCGGCGACGGTGCTGGCCAAGCACAACACCGGGCCGGTCGAGGATCCGCCGTTGCACCCCTTGCCGTTTCACGCCGTGTTCGACACCGACCTGTACGGCGAGATCCGTCGGGCACACTCGGCGCCGTTGCGGCCGCGGTCGGTCGCCGGCCTGGAGGCCAGGATCCGTGAGCTGGCCAACGAACGCCTCGACCTGCTGCTGCCGCAAGGATCCTTCGACCTCACCCAGGACTACGGCGGCATCGTCGCGGCCTCGATGGTGTGCGACTTGCTGGGATTGTCAACCGAACTCGCGCCGCAGGTGCTGGCCGCCGTCAACGCCGGGAGCCTCACCGAGCCTGGTGCGGGTGTAGACACCGCGCAAGCCCGGCCCAACTATCTGGAACACCTCATCCCGGTCGTCAAGCGCCGCCGAGCCGACCAGTCCGGCGACCCGCTTCCGGTCGTCGACGGGTTGCTGGGCTACCGGCTACCCGACGGCAGCGCCCTCGACGACGTCGAAACCGCGACGCAGATGCTCTGCATCTTCATCGGCGGCACCGAAACCGTGCCCAAGATCGTCGCGCACGGGCTATGGGAGCTCGGCCAGCGGCCGGACCAAATGGCAGCTGTGCGTGCCGATCCCGCCGCCAACGTGCCGGTGGCCAGGGAAGAGATGATTCGGTATTGCGCGCCGGCGCAGTGGTTTGCCCGAACGGTGCGCAAGCCGTACACGATTCACGGCCAGACCCTCCAGCCGGGGCAACGCATCACCACGATCCTGGCGTCGGCCAACCGCGACGAGCGGGAGTACCCCGACCCAGACGAGTTCATCTGGGACCGGCCCATCAAGCGCATGCTGGCGTTCGGTCGCGGCCAGCATTTCTGCATCGGCTACCACCTGGCCCGGCTGGAAGTCGCTGTGCTGGTGCAGGAATGGCTGCGCAGGGTGACGGACTTCGAGATCAACGGCCAGGACGCCACCCGGCATCCGTCCAGCTTCCAGTGGGGATGGAACTCGATCCCGGTGGAGGTCTGACGTGTGGTCCTACCGGATCATCGCGCCGTATGAGTTCGAGCGCACGTCGATCACCGACAAGACCGCCGACGACCTGTCCGAGGGTCAGGTGCTGCTGAGGTTCTTGGCCGCCGGGGTGTGCGGCAGCGACCTGCCGGGCTTTCGCGGCGCCAAGGGCCGGCTTCCGGGCGACGACGGAGCAAGCGCCGCCGAGAAGGACGGCTTCCCGATCCACGAAGTGGCCGGCCAGGTCATCGCCAGCCGCCACCGGCAACATCGTCCCGGCGATCGCGTGGTGGGCTGGGCCTCCGGCTTCGACGGGTTGATGGAGCGAGTGATCAGCGACGGCGACGGGCTCGCGCCGTACGACCCCGGGCTGACCGCGGCGCAGGCGGTCGGGCTGCAGCCGCTGGCCTGTGTGCTCTACGCCTGCGAGCAACTGCCGGACCTGGCCGGTCGCCACGTCGCGATCATCGGGCAGGGCTCGATCGGGCTGCTGTTCTCCTACGTCGCGAAGGCGGCCGGAGCCCGGCGCGTCACCGGGGTGGACCCCGTCGACCGGCAAAGTCTCGCAACGATATTCGGTGTCGACGAGGTGGTGCGCGCGACCAGCGACCGCTGGGTCGGCCAACTGGCCCCAGCCGACCGCGCCGATATCGTCATCGAGGCCGTTGGTCATCAGGTGGCGACGCTGGGGCACGCGATCGAAGCCACCGCCCCCGGCGGCACCGTGTTCTACTTCGGCGTCGCAGACGACGAGGTCTACCCGATTAGCATGCGTCTCATGCTGCGCAACAACCTGACCCTGAAATCCGGTGTGACGCTTGACCGGCGGCGGGTACTCGAGCTGGCCGGCAAATTCGCCGCCGAACATCCCGAGCTGCTCGGCTGCTATCTCACCCACACCTTCGGAGTCGACGACGTACAGGGCGCGTTCGACCTGGCGTGCCGGCCGGTGCCCGAGCGCGTGAAGATCGCGATCGCGCAGTGAGCATCTTCCGCGAGGCGCTGAGCAAGCCCAGCCCGATGTGGGGCGGGTGGGTCACCGGCCCGACCCTGATCGGACCGGAGGAATTCGCCCGCGCCGGATACGACTACGTCGGATTCGACGCGCAGCACGGCTATCTCGACGACGCCGACATCGCCGGAATATTGCGGCGACTCGAGCAGCTGCCGATCGCCACCGCGGTGCGGTTGCCCAACGCCGACCCGGCGCCGATCGGGCGAGTGGCCGACGCCGGCGCCGACGCCGTGTTCATCGCGATGATCGAATCGGCAGCGCAGGCCGCCGCGGCGGTCGCCGCGACGCGTTACCCACCGGCGGGCGTCCGCAGCTTCGGCCCGCTGCGCCCCGGCCTGGGGCTCGACCCCGCCGCCCACGAAGCACGGGTGAGCGTGTTCGCGATGATCGAAACAGCGGCGGCGCTGGCCAATCTCACCGACATCTGCGCGATCGACGGTCTGGCCGGAATCTACATCGGGCCCGCCGATCTGGCCATCTCGATGGGTCATGCCGCCGTCGGATCGGCTCGGCATCCGGAGGTGCTCGACGCGATCGTGCAGATCCATCGCGTCGCCACCGAAGCCGGACTGGTCACCGGGATTCACGCCAGCGACGGCAAGACCGGTCACGCCATGGCGCAACTCGGGTTCCAGATGATCACGCTGGCCGCCGAATCGCAGGCGTTGCGGCGCGGCGCGATCGAGCACCTCCGCGAGGCGACCGGGCAATGACCGACGACGAAGCGGCGATTCGTGAGCTGATAGCCGGTTATGCGCTCGCCCTGGACTCGGGCGACATCGACGCGTGTGTGCAGTTGTTCACCGCCGACGCGCAATTCGTGGTCTACGGGCGGTCGTTCACCGGGCATGAGGGGATCGCCAAGATGTTCACCGATGCCCCGCGCGGACTGCATCTGACCGGGGTGTCGCGCATCGACATCGGCTCCGACGAATCTGACACCGCGACCGCGCGCTCGCAGGTCCTGTTCGTCCGGGCCGGCGACCTGCACCTGCGGCCGGCGCTGTATGACGACCAACTCGTCCGCCGGGACGGCCGGTGGCGTTTCCGGCAACGCAGATGCCAATTCATCACCAGCCACGGCCTGTCCGACAGCCCCGAGGTTCCGTCATCATGAGCGTCGCACTCGTCACCGGCGCCGCGGGCGGCCAGGGCTGGGCGATCGCGAAAAAGCTTCGCGCAGCGGGTTATTCGGTAGCGGCCTGCGACCGGCGGGCCGATGATATCGCCGCCATGGTCGCCGAGTTGGGCGACGACGAGGTGATCGCGATCGACCTCGATGTGACCAGCGAACGGCAGTGGCAGGCCGCCGTCGAGGAGGCGGTCGCGCGGCTCGGGCGGTTGACCGTGCTGGTCAACAACGCCGGCGTGCTGCATCGCGCCGCGCTGAGCGAGGAGTCCGTCGAGGATTTCGAAAATGCCTGGCGGGTCAATTGTCTGGGCGCCTTCCTGGGGATGCGTGCCGCGCTCGGTCAGCTGCGGGACGCCGAACACGCGGCCATCGTGAACATTTGCAGCACCGGAGCGATCCGCCCCTTCCCCGCGCATTGCGCCTACGGATCGTCGAAGTGGGCGCTGCGGGGGCTGACCCAAACCGCGGCGGCCGAGCTCGCCCCGTCCGGTATCCGGGTCAACGCGGTATTCCCGGGGCCGATCGCGACCTCGATGCTCGATGACGCCACCCAGGCCCGGTTGACGGCGACGGCGACATTCGGGCGGCTGGGACAGCCCACCGAAATCGCCGACGCGGTCGCGTTCCTGGTGTCGGAGCAGGCGTCGTTCATCACCGGCGCGGAACTGGTCGTCGATGGTGGGCAATGCCTACAGATTCGATGAGGACGATATGAGAACGAATTTGTCGGTCGGCATCATCGGTGCCGGGCCCGGTGGGTTGGCGCTGGGAATACTGTTGGCCCGCTCCGGGTTTGGAGACTTCACCATCTTCGACCGCGAGGACGACGTCGGCGGCACCTGGCGGATCAACACCTATCCCGGCCTGGCCTGCGACGTCAAGTCGCATCTGTATTCGTTCTCCTTCGACCTGAATCCGCATTGGTCGCGGCTGTGGTCGGCCCAGCCTGAGATCCTCGCCTACTTCGAGCGCTGCGCCGACAAGTACGGGCTGCGCCCACACCTGAGGTTACGCACCGAAATTCAGTCGGCGCGTTGGGAAGAAGACGCCCAGCAGTGGTGCCTGACGACCAGTGCGGGCCGACAGCACCGCTTCGATGTCGTGGTGTCGGCCGTCGGGTTGTTCACCCGGCCGCAGTTCCCCGAGCTGGTCGAGCAAGAGCCGTTCACCGGAACCGTGATGCACTCGTCGCAATGGGACCACTCGCTCGACCTGTCGGGCGCCCGGGTTGCGGTGTTGGGCACCGGATCGACGGCGTCGCAGCTACTGCCCGAGCTCGCGAAGGTGGCCGGCCAGGTGTATTCGGTGCAGCGCTCGCCGACGTGGATCCTGCCCAAGCCGGACCGGCACTACACGCCACGGGAGCGCTGGGCCTTCGCCCACCTGCCGTTCGCCAAGAGGCTGTACCGAACCCGGCTGTGGCTGCGCAGCGAATCCAACATCTCGGTGATCGAGCACGGCAGCGAGAAGACGCGGGACTTCACCGCGATCGCCCTCGGCCTGCTGGAAAAGACGGTCGCCGACGAGGAATTGCGGCGGCGGCTGACTCCCGATCACCCGATGGGCTGCAAGCGGCTGGTGTTCTCCTCGGACTACCTGCCCGCGCTGACCCGGCCCAATGTCGAGGTGGTGTCCAGTCCGGCTCGCTATCTCAAGGCCCGATCCTTCGTGACCGAAGACGGCACCGAACGCGACGTCGACGTCGTGGTCTGCGCTACCGGCTACGCCGCCGCCGACTATCTCGGGCAGCTGGACGTGTCCGGCGAAGACGGCATCACGCTGCGCGAGGTCTGGAGTGACGGGGCGCATGCCTATCTGGGCATGGCCGTTCCGGGATTCCCGAACTTCTTCATGCTGTACGGGCCGAACACCAATGTCGGCTCCAACAGCGTGATCTTCATGCTGGAAGCGCAGGCGCGCTACATCGTGCGGGCGTTGAAGTACATGCGGCGCCGGCGCAAGACGTATGTGGCGGTGCGGCCGTCGGCACTGGCGCGGTTCATCGCCAAGATCGACCGGTGGATGGTCGGCACCGTGTGGACTACCCAGTGCAGCAACTACTTTCGTGCCCCCAATGGTCGCGTGGTCACCCAGTGGCCGCGCAGCGCGCGCAGCTTCTGGGAGATGACACGCAGGTTCACCCCGGGCGACTTCATGTTCTCCAGCCGGCCACGCAGACCGGAGTACGCCGGCCGTGCGGCCGTCAGCGCGGCGGGAGGACGATGACGGAGTTGGACGGGGCCCGGCGGCTGCACCCGGCGCTGCGCGCGGTCGCGACGACCCGAACGGCCTTCTCCCCGGCGGCGATCCAGCTGATGCGCAAGCCGTTCGACCAGCGCCGCCGTGACGCCGCCGCAGTCACCGAGCTGCCGGGTGTGCAGATCACCAGCGACACCGTCGGCGGCGTGCCCGTCCGCATCTATCGCGGCGGGCCGTCACCGGCACCGGCCGTTGTCTACTGCCACGCAGGCGGATTCGCGCTGGGCAACCTGGACACCGATCATCGGCAATGCGCCGAACTCGCCCGCCGCGGCCGCTGCACGGTGGTGTCGGTCGACTACCGGTTGGCTCCCGAACACCCGTATCCGGCCGCGCTCAACGACGCGATCGCGGTGCTGAGGTGGGTGGCCGACAACGCCGCGGAACTGGACGTCGACGCCACCCGGCTGGCCATCGCGGGCAGCAGCGCCGGGGCCACCCTGGCCGCATCCATCGTGCAGCGTTGCGCCGACGGGTCGCTGCCGCCCGTCGTGTTCCAACTGCTGCACCAGCCGGTGCTGGACGACCGCCCTACCGCGTCGAAAGCCGAGTTTCGCACCAGCCCGGCCTTCGACTCCGAGGCGGCCGAACTGATGTGGCGTTACTACCTGGGCCGGCAGCCCGCATCGCCGGATACCGTGCCGGCGCGCCGCGACGAATTACGCCGCACACCACCGACTTTGATCACCTGCGCGGAGATCGACCCGTTCCGCGACGAGGCGATCGACTATGCAAAGCGGCTCCTGCACGCTGGAGTGTCCACCGAATTGCACGTGTTTGCGCGCACCTGCCACGGCTTCGATTCGCTGTTGCCCGACTGGTCGGAGTCCGAGCGGCTGTTCACCCTGCAAGGCGCCGCGCTGGCCAACGCCTTCTCCGGCACCTAGCCGGGCGCCTGGCCGAAACGTGTTGGAATACCACCATGGCTATCATTCCGCCGGCGCCCGAGCGGCTCACCAGCAGCGACTTCCCGGTGCTGTGGCCGGTAGGCACCCGGTGGGCCGACAACGACATGTTCGGCCACCTGAACAACGCGGTCTATTACGAGTTGTTCGACACCGCCATCAATGCCTGGATCGCGATCGGCACCGGGGTTGACCCGATCACGATGCCGGCGCTGGGCGTCGTCGCCGAGTCGGGCTGCCGCTACTTCTCCGAACTGCAATTCCCGCAAAGCCTCGAAGTCGGCCTCGCCGTGACCCGGCTGGGCCGCAGCAGCGTCACCTACCGGCTCGGCGTGTTCGAGTCCGCAGACGGCCAGGAGCCGCGGCCGGCCACCGCGCTGGGCCATTGGGTGCACGTCTACGTCGACCGCACCAGCCGCAAGCCCGTCGGAATTCCCGACCCGATCCGGACCCTGCTGTCGACGGCCTGCATCGAGGCTTAACCCGAGATAGCGCCCCGCGCTGGGGCTTTCGCCCACCCCGCTATGCTTCGCCCATGCCCGTATTGAGCAAGACCGTCGAGGTCGACGCCGACGCCGCAGCGATCATGGCCATCGTCGCCGATTTCGAGCGGTACCCGGAGTGGAGCGACGGGGCAAAGGGCTGCTGGGTGCTGGCGCGCTACGACGACGGCCGGCCCAGCCAGATTCGCCTGGATGCCGCCTACCAGGGTTTCGAGGGTGTCTTCATTCAGGCCATCTACTACCCGGCCCCGAATCAGATTCAGACCGTGTTGCAGCAGGGCGAGCTGTTCAAGAAACAGGAGCAGCTGTTCAGCGTGGTGGAACTGGGCGCCTCGAGCCTGTTGACGGTGGACATCGACGTCGAACCGTCGATGCCGGTGCCCGCGCCGATGGTGAAGATGATGCTGAACAACGTGCTCGATCATCTCGCGGAGAACCTCAAGAAGCGCGCCGAACAGCTTGCCGCCAGTTAGCGACCGGCCGATCGCCGGCGCGGGGTGACGCGATCGTCGAGATCGACGTGAGCGCGCACTCCACTCGCACTTCTTCGCGCTGACGTCGATCTCGACGGAAATGTCGAGGGTTAACCGAAAATCCCGGCGCCGTCCAGCATTTCGGTCAGCCGCTGCGCCGCGTCGGTGAACTGCCACACCGTGTGCTCGATCACCGCGGGCGTATCGCGGCGGCGCAGCGCGGCGATCAGCTGCCGGTGATTGTCGACCGCGGCGACACCCCAGTGCGGATCGCCGGCGTACACCAGCACCGGCATGTACCGCGCGGCGTTGAGCAGGAACCAGGCCAGCTTGATCCGCCCGCTGGCCTGGTTGAAGACGCGGTGGAACGAGAACTCGATGCCCGCGATGGTCTCCGGATCACTGGAACCGACGGCCGCCGCGAGCGAATTGTTGATCCGCTCCAGCTCGTCGATCTCGGCCTCGGTGATGTGCGAGGTGGCCGCCGCGGCCAGCTCCTTGGCGATGGTGGCCTGCAGCCAGAAAATGTCGTCGATGTCCTGCCGGGTCAACGGCAGCACGACGTGGCCACGGTGCGGCTCCAGCTGCACCATGCCCTCGCCGCGCAGCTTCAGCAGTGCCTCACGCACCGGCGTCACGCTGACCCCGAGTTCGGCCGCGGTCTCGTCGAGGCGTATGAAGGTCCCCGGGCGCAGTGACCCCGACATGATCGCCGCCCGCAGATGGCCCGCGACCTCGTCCGACAGCTGCGCCCGGCGCAGCTGCCGCCGCCTGCCGTGGGGTCGCGTTGATAGAGGTACGTTCACGTCGGTAGTCAGGGCTTTCGGAGGCGTTTTTCAGGGCGTTTTCAAGGCGTATCGGGTCTTGTCATCAGGGCGGGGAGGCCATAGTGTGACCCACACAACACTATGTTTTATCAAATATCAACCTGTCGCAAGCGGTGCGCGAGTGAAGGGAAGGCATAGTTGACCGCGCAACTTGCTAGCCACGAGGCACAAGCGTCGCAGCCGTCACACCCGAACGAGCAGCCGTACCTCGCCCGCCGCCAGAACTGGGTCAACCAGCTCGAGCGGCACGCGCTGATGCAGCCGCAGGCCGCCGCGCTGCGGTTCACCGGCCGCACTCTGACCTGGGCTGACCTGCAGCGACGCGTGAGTGCGCTGGCCGCCGCGCTGCGCCGTCGAGGGGTTGGCTTCGGCGACCGGGTGATGATCCTGATGCTCAACCGCCCCGAATTCGTCGAGGCGATGCTGGCCACCAACATGCTCGGCGCCATCGCGGTTCCGCTGAACTTCCGGCTGACCCCGTCGGAGATCGCCTTCCTGGTCGAGGACTGCGAGGCGCGGGTCATGGTCACCGAAGCGGTGCTGGCCCCGGTCGCCACCGGGGTGCGCGACATCCAGCCGCTGCTTGGAACGGTCATCGTGGCCGGCGGCGCAGGCGACGACAACGCGCTCGGCTACGAAGACCTGATCGGTGAGCCCGGCGATGCGGCCGAACCGGTGGACGTCCCGAACGACTCGCCGGCGCTGATCATGTACACCTCGGGCACCACCGGGCGTCCCAAGGGCGCGGTGCTCACCCACACCAACTTGACCGGGCAGACGATGACCGGGCTCTACACCAACGGCGCCGACATCAACAACGACGTCGGCTTCATCGGTGTCCCGCTGTTCCACATCGCCGGCGTCGGCAACCTGCTGGGCGGGCTGCTGCTGGGCCTGCCCACGGTCATCTATCCGCTGGGTGCGTTCGACCCGGGCCAGCTGCTGGATGTGCTGGCCGCCGAAAAGGTCACCGGCATCTTCCTGGTTCCCGCCCAATGGCAGGCCGTCTGCGCGGAGCAGCAAGCCCGCCCCCGCGACCTGAAGCTGCGCATCATGTCGTGGGGCGCCGCGCCGGCGCCGGACGCGCTGCTGCGGGAGATGTCGGCGACGTTCCCCGGCACCCAGATCCTGGCCGCGTTCGGCCAGACGGAGATGTCCCCGGTCACCTGCATGCTGCTCGGCGAGGACGCGATCCGTAAACGCGGATCGGTCGGCAAGGTGATCCCGACGGTCGCCGCCCGCGTCGTCGACGAAAACATGAACGACGTGCCGATCGGTGAGGTCGGCGAAATCGTCTATCGGGCACCGACTTTGATGAGCGGCTACTGGAACAACCCGGAAGCCACCGCGGAGGCGTTCGCGGGCGGGTGGTTCCATTCCGGCGACCTCGTCCGGATGGACGACGAGGGCTACGTCTGGGTGGTGGACCGAAAGAAGGACATGATCATTTCCGGCGGCGAGAACATCTACTGCGCCGAAGTGGAGAACGTTCTGGCCGGCCACCCCGACATCGTCGAGGTCGCGGTCATCGGCCGCGCCCACCAGAAGTGGGGTGAGGTGCCGATCGCCGTCGCGGCGATCAGCGCCGAGGGCCTGAGGCTGGAAGACCTGGACGAATTCCTGACCGAGCGCCTGGCCCGGTACAAGCATCCCAAGGCACTCGAGATCGTCGACGCGTTGCCCCGCAATCCGGCCGGCAAGGTTCTCAAAACTGAGCTACGGGTTCGCTATGGCGCGGCTGGCGCAACTCAAAAACAGGCTACTTCAAGGGATTTCACGCCAAGAGAGGAAAGCTGACAAAAACTGTAACGTTTGCCCGTTGTTGACGAAGGGTTAATTGTGCGGATGCGGTTCACACCTGCTTGGCCATCGGGTACATTCCTGTGGTCTCCGTTACTACTTGCCAGTAGGGAGTCGGTGATCACACATGTGGGTCCGGGGCAAGGTGGGGGTCCCCCCAGCCGCCCAGCGGCGAAGGGGAGGGGCGTGCGACACGATTCGCCGCGCCGTCAATCGCGCGGCGCCAGCATGAGGGGGCAGTGGTGACGTCGACGTCGACCGGCGGGCGCGGCCCATACCTGGTCGGCTACCTACGCGACCAGCTCGAGACGCCGCTGACCCTGATCGGCGGGTTCTTCCGGATGTGCGTGCTGACGGGCGCGGCGTTGTTCCGCCGGCCGTTCCAGTGGCGCGAGTTCGTCTTGCAGTGCTGGTTCATCATGCGGGTGGCGTTTCTGCCGACCGTCTTCGTCTCGATCCCGCTGACCGTGCTGCTGATCTTCACGCTCAACGTGCTGCTGGCCCAGTTCGGGGCCGCCGACCTGTCCGGTGCCGGCGCGGCGATCGGTGCGGTCACCCAGCTCGGCCCGTTGACCACGGTGCTGGTGGTCGCCGGCGCCGGATCCACCGCAATCTGCGCCGACCTGGGCGCGCGCACCATCCGCGAGGAGATCGACGCGATGGAGGTGCTCGGCATCGACCCGATTCACCGCCTGGTGGTGCCCCGGGTGATCGCCGCGACCCTGGTCGCCACGCTGCTCAACGGCCTGGTCATCACCGTCGGCCTGGTGGGCGGCTACCTGTTCGGCGTGTATCTGCAGAACGTCTCCGGTGGTGCTTACCTGGCCACTCTGACCACGATCACCGGCCTGCCCGAGGTGGTCATCGCGACGGTCAAGGCCGCCGTCTTCGGCCTGATCGCCGGCCTGGTCGGGTGCTACCGCGGGCTCACCGTGCGCGGCGGCTCCAAGGGCCTGGGGACGGCGGTCAACGAAACCGTGGTGCTCTGCGTGGTCGCGCTGTACGCGGTGAATGTGGTGCTGACCACGATCGGTGTGCGATTCGGAACGGGACGCTGACATGACAAACGTTGCCGTACTGCGCGCCCGGTTCCCGCGGGCAGCCGAAAACCTGAACAAATACGGCGGGGCGGCCGGCCGCGGGCTCGACGACCTCGGCCAGATGGCCTGGTTCGGGTTGGTCTGCATGGCGCACGTGCCGCACGCCCTGCGCAACTACCGCAAGGAAACGCTGCGGCTGATCGCCCAGATCGGCATGGGCACCGGGGCGATGGCCGTCGTCGGTGGCACCGTGGCCATCGTCGGTTTCGTCACGCTGTCCGGGAGTTCGCTGGTCGCCATCCAGGGTTTCGCGTCGCTGGGCAACATCGGCGTCGAGGCGTTCACCGGGTTCTTCGCCGCGCTGATCAATGTGCGCATCGCCGCCCCCGTCGTCACCGGCATCGCGATGGCCGCCACCGTCGGCGCGGGCGCCACCGCCGAGCTCGGCGCCATGCGCATCAGCGAGGAGATCGACGCCCTGGAAGTGATGGGCATCAAGTCGATCTCGTTCTTGGCGACCACGCGGTTCATGGCCGGGCTGGTGGTGATCATCCCGATCTACGCGCTGGCGATGATCATGTGCTTCCTGTCGCCGCAGATCACCACGACGGTGCTCTACGGGCAGTCCAACGGAACCTACGACCACTACTTCCGGACGTTCCTGCGCCCCGATGACGTGTTCTGGTCGTTCCTGGAGGCCATCCTCATCACCGCGGTCGTGATGATCACCCACTGCTTCTACGGCTACAACGCCGGCGGCGGGCCCGTCGGCGTCGGCGAGGCCGTCGGCCGCTCGATGCGCTTCTCGCTGGTCTCGGTGCAGGTTGTCGTGTTGTCCGCCGCGTTGGCGCTCTACGGCGTCAACCCGAACTTCGCCCTAACGGTGTAGCTGCCATGACCCGACCCGGAAAGATCAACGAATCGCGGACCCCGCCCTACAAGCTGGCGGGCATCGGATTATTGGTCATCGGCGCGATCATTTTCGTCCTGGTCTACGGGCAGTTCCGCGGCGACTTCACCCCCAAGACCAAGCTGACGATGCTGGCATCGCGCGCCGGGCTGGTCATGGACCCCGGTTCCAAGGTCACCTACAACGGCGTCGAGATCGGCCGGGTGGGCAGCATCTCCGAGATCGTGCGCGACGGTAAGCCGGCGGCCAAGTTCACCCTGGACGTCTACCCCCGGTATCTGTCGCTGATCCCGGCCAACGTCAACGCCGACATCAAGGCCACCACGGTGTTCGGCGGCAAGTACGTGTCGCTGACGACGCCGCAAAACCCGTCGCCGCAACGGCTTTCGGCGTCGTCGGTGATCGATGCGCGGTCGGTGACGACGGAGATCAATACCTTGTTCCAGACCATCACCTCGATCGCGCAGAAGGTGGATCCTGTCAAGCTGAACCTGACGCTGAGCGCGGCCGCGCAATCGCTGGCCGGCCTCGGCGACAAGTTCGGGCAGTCGATCGTCAACGCCAACGCGGTGCTCGACGACGTCAACCCGCAGATGCCCCAGATCCGCCGTGACATCCAGCAGCTGGCCAGCCTCGGCGACACCTACGCCAACGCCTCACCGGACCTGTTCGACTTCCTCAACAACGCCGTCGTCACCTCGCGCACCATCAACCGGCAGCAGAAGGACCTGGACCAGGCGCTGCTGGCGGCCGCCGGCTTCGGCAACACCGGCGCGGAGATCTTCGAGAAGGGCGGCCCGTACCTGGCGCGCGGCGCCGCCGACCTCGTGCCGTCGGCGCAACTGCTGGACACCTACAGCCCGGCGATCTTCTGCACGCTGCGTAACTACCACGACATCGAGCCCAAGGCCGCCTCGTTCCTGGCCGGGAACGGCTACTCGCTGAACGCCCACACCGAGGCGCTGTCCGGCCTCGGCCTGCTGGCCAACCCCGTCTCGGCGGTGGCCACGATCGCCAGCCTGGTCGGCGGCCTGGCCGGGGTGGTCGGTGGCGCGCCCAACCCCTACATCTATCCGGAAAACTTGCCGCGGGTGAACGCCCGCGGTGGGCCGGGTGGTGCGCCGGGTTGCTGGCAGCACATCACCCATGACCTCTGGCCCGCTCCCGAGTTGGTGATGGACTCCGGCAACAGCATCGCGCCGTACAACCACCTCGACACCGGTTCGCCCTACGCCATCGAGTACGTCTGGGGCCGTCAGGTAGGGGATAACACGATCAACCCATGAAAATCACCGGTACGCTCGTCAAACTCGGCATCTTCTCCCTGGTGCTGCTGCTGTTCACTGTGATGATCGTCGTGGTGTTCGGCCAGATGCGGTTCGACCGCACCAACGCCTACACGGCGGAGTTCGCCAACATCAGCGGGCTGCGGCAGGGCCAGTTCGTGCGCGCCTCCGGGGTGGAGATCGGCAAGGTCGACTCGGTGCAGCTGGTCGACGGCGGCAAACGCGTGCGGGTGAAGTTCAACGTCGACCGCTCGGTCCCGCTGTATCAGTCGACGACGGCGCAGATCCGCTACCTCGACCTGATCGGCAACCGGTACCTCGAGCTCAAGCGCGGCGAGGGCGAGGGCGCCGACAAGGTGCTGCCGCCGGGTGGATTCATCCCGCTGTCGCACACCGCGCCGGCGCTGGACCTCGATGCGCTGATCGGCGGTTTCAAGCCGCTGTTTCGGGCGCTGGACCCGGAGAAGGTCAACACCATCGCGACCGCGCTGGTCACGGTGTTCCAGGGCCAGGGCGGCACCATCAACGACATCCTGGACAACACCGCGCAGCTGACCAGCCAAATCGGCGAGCGTGACCAGGCGATCGGCGAGGTGATCAAGAACCTGAACGTCGTGCTGGACACCACGGTGCGGCACCGCCAGCAATTCGACCAGACCGTCAACAACCTGGAAATACTGATCACCGGGCTCAAGGACCACGGCGACCAGCTGGCGGGCGGGACCGCGCACATCAGCAACGCCGCCGGCACGGTGGCCGACCTGCTCAGCGAGGACCGCGCGCTGCTGCACAAGTCCATCAATTACCTCGACGGGATCCAGCAGCCGCTGATCGACCAGCAAGACCAGCTGCAGGACTACCTGAAGAAGGTGCCGGGCGCGCTGAACATGATCGGGCGCGCGATCGGGTCCTACGGCGACTTCGTGAACTTCTACGCCTGCGACATCACGTTGAAGATCAACGGCCTGCAGGCCGGCGGCCCGGTCCGCACGGTCCGGCTCTTCCAGCAGCCGACGGGTAGGTGCACGCCGCAATGAGAACGCTGGAACCTCCGAACCGGCTTCGGCTCGGCCTGATGGGCATCGTGGTCACGCTGCTCGTCATCGGCGTCGGGCAAAGCTTCACCAGTGTCCCGATCCTGATGGCACGGCCGGCGTACTACGGGCAGTTCAGCGACTCCGGCGGGATCAACGTCGGGGACAAGGTGCGCATCGCCGGCATGGACGTCGGCAAGGTCGAGGGCCTCAAGATCGACGGCGACCACATCGTGATGAAGTTCTCGATCGGCACCAACACCATCGGCACCGAGAGCCGGCTGGCGATCCGCACGGACACGATCCTGGGCAAGAAGGTGATGGAGATCGAGGCGCGCGGCGCCCAGCCGCTGCGGCCCGGGGCCACGCTGCCGATCGGCCAGAGCACCACTCCGTACCAGATTTACGACGCCTTCTTCGACGTCACCAAGGCCGCGACGGGCTGGAACATCGACGAGGTCAAGCAGTCGCTGCACGTGCTGTCGCAGACCATCGACCAGACCTACCCGCACCTGAGTGCCGCGCTCGAGGGTGTCTCCAAGTTCTCCGACACGGTCGGCAAACGCGACGCCGAGGTCAAGCACCTGCTGGCCCAGGCCAATCAGGTGGCCAGCGTGCTCGGTGACCGCAGCGAGCAGGTGGACCGTCTGCTGGTCAACGCCAAGACGCTGCTGGCCGCATTCAACGAACGCGGGCAGGCCATCAACGCGCTGTTGAGCAACATCGCCGCGTTCTCCGAACAGGTCAAGGGCCTGATCAACGACAACCCAAACCTCAACCACGTGCTCGAGCAGCTGCGCACGATCAGCCAGATCCTGGTCGACCGCAGGGAGGACGTGGCCGCGGGTCTGACCGAGGTGGGCCACTTCCTGCCGTCGCTGAACGAGGCGATCGCGTCGGGACCGTTCTTCAAGGTCGTCCTGCACAACCTGGCGCTTTACCAGATCATCCAGCCGTGGGTGGACGCCGCCTTCAAGAAGCGCGGCATCGACCCGGAGAACTTCTGGCGCAGCGCCGGGCTGCCGGAATACCGCTGGCCCGACCCCAACGGCACCCGGTTCCCCAACGGTGCGCCGCCGCCGGCACCGCCCGTGCTGGAGGGCACCCCGGATCACCCCGGACCGGCCATCCCGCCCGGATCGCCGTGCTCGTACACGCCGGCCAACCCCGGCGGCAACATCACCGTCGGCGACGAGGGCCTGCCGCGGCCGTGGAATCCGCTGCCGTGTGCGGGTGCGAGTGTGGGCCCGTTCGGCGGGCCGGGCTTCCCGGCTCCGGTCGACGTCGCGACGTCGCCGCCGAACCCGGACGGACTGCCGCCCACGCCCGGCATCAATATCGCCGGACGCCCGGGTGACCCGCCCCCGAACGTTCCGGGCACGCCGGTGCCGCTGCCGACGCAGGCACCGCCCGGCGCGCGCACCGAGAACCTGGGACCGGCCGGCCCGGTGCCGCCGCCGTCCACGTTCGCTCCGGGCCTGCCGCCGGGTCCGCCGGCCCCGCCCGGACCGGGCAACCAATTGCCGGCGCCGTTCATCAACCCGGGCGGATCGGGCGGTAGTGGTGTCACGGGAGGTAGCCAGAATTGAGCACCATCTTTGACGTCCGCAACATCCGGCTCCCGAAGTTCTCCCGGACGACGGTCATCGTCGGGGCGCTGGTCATCGTCGTCGCGCTGGTCGTCGGCTATGTCGGCTACCGGCTGTTCGAGAAGCTGACCAACAACACCGTCGTCGCGTACTTCCCGGCGGCCAACGCCCTGTACAAGGGGGACAAGGTCCAGATCATGGGCCTGCGGGTGGGCGCGATCGACAGCATCGAGCCGGTCGGCGACAAGATGAAGGTCACCTTCCACTACGCCAACAGATACAAGGTCCCCGCCAACGCCTCGGCGGTCATCCTCAACCCCACCCTGGTGGCATCGCGCGCGATCCAGCTGGAACCGCCCTACAAGGGCGGGCCGGTGCTCGGCGACAACGCCGTGATCCCCGAAGAGCGCACGCAGGTCCCGGTGGAGTGGGACGAGCTGCGCAACAGCGTCACCAACATCATCTCGAAGCTGGGTCCGACCAAGGAGCAGCCGACGGGACCGTTCGGTGAGGTCATCTCGTCGTTCGCCGACGGACTGGAAGGCAAAAGCAAGCAGATCAACACCGCGCTGAACAGCCTGTCGTCGGCGTTGAACGCCCTCAACGAGGGCCGCGGCGACTTCTTCGCCGTGGTGCGCAGCCTGGCGCTGTTCGTCAACGCGCTGCACCAGGACGACGCACAGTTCGTCGCGCTGAACCAGAACCTGGCCGATGTCACCGGCCGGCTGGCCTCGTCGGACAACGACCTGTCCAACGCCATCGCGCAGTTCGACAGCCTGCTGACCACCGTGCGGCCGTGGCTGGACAAGAACCACGAGGTGCTGGCGACCGACGTCAACAACCTGGCCACCGCGACGAACACGCTGCTGCAACCCGATCCGCTGAACGGGCTGGAGACCGCGCTGCACGTGCTGCCGACGGCCGCGGCCAACATCAACCAGATCTATCACCCGTCGCACGGCTCGGTGGTCGCCATTCCGGCGATCACGAACTTCGCGAACCCGATGCAGTTCATCTGCAGCTCGATTCAGGCCGGCAGCCGGCTCGGCTACCAGGAATCCGCCGAACTGTGCGCCCAGTACCTGGCGCCGATCCTGGACGCGATCAAGTTCAACTACCTGCCGTTCGGTTTGAACCTGTTCAGCACCGCCGAGACATTGCCCAAACAGGTGGCCTACTCCGAAGAGCGGCTGCGTCCGCCGAACGGCTACAAGGACACCACCGTCCCGGGCATCTGGGTGCCGGACACGCCGCTGTCGCACCGCAACACCCAGCAAGGCTGGATCGTCGCCCCGGGTATGCAAGGCCAACAGGTCGGGCCGATCACCGCGGGCCTGATGACCCCCGACTCGCTCGCCGAGCTGATGGGTGGCCCCAACATCGAACCGGTCCAGTCTCAGTACCAGACCCCGCCGGGACCGCCGAACGCCTACGACGAGAACCCGATCCTGCCGCCCATCGGGCTGCGGGCGCCGACGCCGATCCAGCCGCCGGCGCCGGGACCGGGAGTCATTCCGGGACCGGTGGCTCCGACGCCCGCGCCGGTCGGCGCCCCGGCCCCCAACGCCGGTGGTCCGCCGATCGCCGCTGACTTCGGGGGTGGCCAGTGAGCGGGTTGACGCGGCTGATCCGCTACCGGGCCTGGCAGGGGCTGGTGCTGCTGGTGATCGCCATGGTGCTGAGCTCGTGCGGTTGGCGGGGCATCTCCAACGTGGCGATCCCGGGTGGCCCGGGCGACGGGCCGGGGTCCTACACCATCTACGTCCAGGTGCCGGACACCCTGGCGATCAACGGCAACAGCAAGGTGATGGTCGCCGACGTGTTCGTCGGTTCGATCAAGGCGATCAACCTGAAGAATTGGGTGGCCACCCTGACGCTGGGGGTGAAGAGCGGCGTCAAGCTGCCGAAGAACGCGATCGCCAGGATCGGCCAGACGTCGCTGCTCGGCTCTCAGCACGTGGAACTGGCCGCGCCGCCGAATCCGTCGCCGGAGCTGTTGCGCAACGGCGACACCATCCCGCTGAAGAACTCGTCGTCGTATCCCACCACCGAGCAGACGCTGGCCAGCCTGTCACTGATCTTGCGTGGTGGCGGGATCCCGAACCTGGAAGTGCTGCAGAACGAGGTCTACGACATCTTCCACGGTCGCGGCGAGCAGATCCGCGCGTTCATCGGCAAGCTGGACACCTTCACCGCCCAGCTCAACCAGCAGCGTGACGACATCACCCGCGCGATCGACTCCACCAACCGGCTGCTGACCTATGTGGGTGGGCGCTCCGATGTGCTCGAACGGGTGCTGACCGACATCCCGCCGCTGATCAAGCATTTCGCCGACACCAGAAACCTGTTGATCAACGCCGTCGACTCGGTGGGCCGGCTCAGTGGGGCCGCCGACCAGTACCTGGGCGAGGCGCGCGGGCCGCTGCACACCGACCTGCAGGCGCTGCAATGCCCGCTCAAGGAACTAGGCCGCTCCTCGCCGTACCTGATCGGTGCGCTGAAACTGATTTTGACCCAGCCGTTCGACATCGACACCGTGCCGAAGATGTTCCGCGGTGACTACGTCAACATCTCGCTGACGCTGGACGTGACCTACAGCTCGGTCGACAACGCGTTCCTCACCGGAACCGGGTTGTCGGGCGCACTGCGCGCACTTGAGCAGTCGTTCGGCCGCGACCCCGAGACGATGATCCCCGACGTCCGCTACACGCCGAACCCGAATGACGCGCCCGGCGGCCCGCTGGTGGAAAGGGGGGACCGGAATTGCTGACCCCGTTCATCAGACGACAGTTATGGGCGTTCCTGGTCCTGACGGTTGTCTCGCTGCTCGTGCTGGGTGTCTATTACCTGCAGGTCCCGAGCCTGATGGGAATCGGCCGGTATTCGCTGAAGGCCGACCTGCCGGCCTCGGGCGGGTTGTACCCGACGGCGAATGTGACCTATCGGGGCATCACGATCGGCAAGGTCACCGACGTCGAGCCGACCGCGCACGGCGCCGAAGCCACGATGAGCATCGACAGCCGGTACAAGATCCCGGTCGACGCGGTCGCCAACGTGCACTCGGTGTCGGCGGTCGGTGAGCAGTACCTGGACATCGTCTCGACCGGCAATCCCGGCAAGTACCTCGCCGACGGGCAAACCATCACCAAGGGCACCGTGCCGGCCGAGATCGGTCCGGCCCTGGACACCGCCAACCGCGGCCTCGAGGCGTTGCCCAAAGACAAGATCGGCAAGCTGCTCGACGAGACGGCGGAGTCCGTCGGCGGCCTGGGTCCCGCGCTGCAGCGCCTGGTCGACTCGACGCAGGCGATCGTCGGCGACTTCCGCACCAACATCACGAACGTCAACGACATCATCCAGAACTCCGGGCCGGTGCTGGACAGCCAGGTGAAGTCCGGTGACAACATCGAGCGCTGGGCGCGCAACCTGAACACGCTGGCCGCCCAGGCCGCACAACGCGACGCGAACGTGAAAAGTGTTCTGTCGCAAGCCGCGCCGACCGCCGATCAGGTCAACGACGTCTTCAGCGACGTGCGGGAGTCGCTGCCGCAGACGCTGGCGAACCTTGAGATCGTGTTCGACCTGCTCAAGCGCTACCACACCGGCGTGGAGCAGGTGCTGGTGTTCCTGCCGCAGGGTGCCTCGATCGCGCAGACGGTGGCCGCGCCGTTCCCGAACCAGGCCGCGCTCGACTTGGCGCTGTCCATCAACCAGCCGCCGCCCTGCCTGACCGGCTTCATTCCCGCCCCCGAGTGGCGGGCACCGGCCGACACCAGCATGCAGCCGCTGCCGTCGGGCACCTACTGCAAGATTCCGATGGATACCCCGGCCAACAGCGTGCGTGGCTCGCGCAACATCCCCTGCGTGGATGTCCCCGGCAAGCGGGCGGCCACGCCGCGCGAGTGCCGCGACCCGAGGCCGTATGTGCCCGCCGGCACCAACCCCTGGTTCGGTGACCCGAATCAGATTCTGACCTGCCCGGCGCCGGGAGCACGATGCGACCAGTCGGTACGCCCGGGCATGGTGATCCCGGCACCGTCGATCAACAACGGTATGAACCCGGCACCGTCGGACCGGGTCGCGGGGACCCCGCCGCCGACCAGTGACCCGTTGACCCGACCCGGCTCGGGTACCGTGCAGTGCAACGGACAGCAGCCCAACCCGTGTGTCTACACGCCCATGGGACCCCCCTCGGCGGTATACAGTCCCCAAAGCGGTGAACTGGTAGGGCCCGACGGCGTCAAATACTCCGTCGAAAACTCGACCAAAACAGGAGACGACGGATGGAAGGAGATGCTGGCACCAGCCGGCTGAACCCACCACCGATGTCGATGCTTAGTCGTCTGCGTCGGAGACGGCCGAAGAAATCGGACGACGTCACCGACCAGACCAACCCGGAGGCGACGGCCGAGGATTCGCCAGAATCCGAGGGCGGAGCCGACCAGACTAGCACCGAGGCGACGGCCGAGGATTCGCCAGAATCCGAGGGCGGAGCCGACCAGACTAGCACCGAGGTGACAACCGAGGACTCGCCCGAATCCGAGGTCGAGGCCGACCAGGCCGAGGTGACCGCTGAACCCGAAGCCACCCCGGAAGCCGAAGTCCCGCAAGCGCCGGAGGACGAAACCGAACCCGCGCCCGCGACCGACGATTCCGAACAGCCGCCGACCGACGGCGACCAAACCGCCGAGCCGGCCGCGGCGCACCCCGATGCGCGTTCCCCGTCGGCCCTGGGCCGGGCATGGCTCGCCGGCATCGCCGCCGCCCTGGTCCTGCTCGCCGGGGCCGTCGGCGCCGGCGGCTACCTGGCGCTGCGCTACCACCACGAGAGCCAGGCCATCGCGCGCAACAACGCCGCGGCGCTCAAGGCGGCGATCGACTGCGTCTCGGCGACGCAGGCGCCCGACACCAACGCGATGATCGCCAGCGAGCAGAAGATCATCGAGTGCGGCACCGACGCATTCCGCCAACAGGCCATGGTTTACACCGGCATGCTCGTGCAGGCATATCAGTCCGCGAATGTTCACGTTCAGGTCTCGGATGTGCGGGCCGCGGTCGAGCGGGACAACAAAGACGGTTCGATCGAGGTGCTCGTCGCGATGCGCGTCAAGGTGTCCACCGAGCAGTCGGAGAACGAGACCGGTTATCGGCTGCGGGTGAAAATGGCGCTGGACGAAGGCCAGTACCGGATCGCCAAGCTCGACCAGGTGACGAAGTGACGCTGGTGGTCGAGGAGACTCAGACCACGGCCCCCCAAGTGTCATCACAGAATGCCTTGGCGCCCTGGCATATTCGCGCGGGCGCGGTCGCGGTCGACGTCCTGCCCGCCGGCGCCGTGGCGACGACGATGGCGTTGGTGTCGTTCACCGTGCCGCCGCGGGGCGGGTGGTGGTGGCTGAGCAGCTGCGTGCTCGGGATCGCGATCCTGGCCCTGTTGGTCAACCGGTTGCTGCTGCCCACCATCTACGGATGGAGCCTGGGCCGGGCACTGTTCGGCATCTCGGTGGTGCACCGCGACGGTACGGTCATCGGCGCCTGGGGTCTGCTGCTGCGGGATCTGGCCCATCTGCTCGACACCGTGTCGGTGGTGGGATGGCTTTGGCCGCTGTGGGATTCGCAGCGGCGCACCTTCGCCGACATGCTGTTGCGCACCGAGGTGCGATGCGCGGAAACGCCGCGGCCCGACATTCGGCGGTGGACGATCGGCACGGTGCTGACCGCGACCGTACTGTGCGTGGCGGGCGTCGCGGTGAGCTATGCGGTGGTGTACACCCGCGATCGGGCGACCGATCAAACGCGGGCCCAGATCGCGATCCAGGGGCCGAAGATCGTCGCGCAGATGCTGACCTACGACCCGAAGACACTCGCCGACGATTTCAAGCGGGCACAGTCGCTGGCGACCGACAGCTACCGGGGGCCGCTCAAGGCGCAGCAGGACATCGTCCAGAAGGGAAACCCGGTCATCAACGAATACTGGGTGACCGACGGCTCGATCGAATCATCGTCGCCGGATCGGGCGACGATGCTGTTGTTCATGCAGGGGCGCCGCGGCGCCGCGCCCGAGGAACGCTACATCACCGCGACGGTGCGGGTGAATTTCGTCAAGGACGCCGGCGGCCATTGGCTGGTCGACAACCTCACCGTGCTGACCAAACCGAAGCCGCCGGGGAACGGAAAATGAGCCCCCGCCGCAAGTTTGAGCCGGGTCAGGGCGCGCTGCTCGTCGAGCCGGATCCGCGGACGCAGCGCCGGGCCTGGGGGTTGCCGGTGGCCGGCACCGTCGCCGCGGTGTTGACGACGGCGGCGATCACACTGGCCACCCTGATGCTGATCTCCCACGAATCCCGTGAGCACGCCGCATCCAAGGACCGCGAGGTGCTCAGCTACGTGACGGGGTTCATGACGCAGTTCACCTCGCTGGATCCCTACCACGCGAACGACTACGTGATGCGGATAATGGCCCAGGCGACAGGCGATTTCGCCAAGCAGTACCACGACAAGGCCAACGAGATCCTGCTGCAGGTCGCCCGGGCGGAACCCGCGACCGGCAGCATCCTCGGGGCGGCCGTGGAACGGTGGAACGACGACGGCAGCGTCACCGTGATGGTGGCAACCGAAGTCACGTCCAAGTCGCCGGATCAAAAGCAGGTGTTCGAGAACACCAACCGTTGGACGGCAACTGCTACGCGGGAAGGGAATCAGTGGAAGATAAGCAGCCTGCTGCAGGTGATCTGACCGCCGACGACACCGCTGACCACGACGAAAACACCTCTACGGCAGCGGAATCCGACGCGGCGGAGTCGGACGAAGCCGGGGACACCGACGAGTCGGCGACCGCTCCCGCACCGGGCGGTCGCACGCGGCGCAAACTGCTGGCCGGCAAATGGATGGCCATCGTCGTCGTGGTGGCCGCACTACTTTTCGTCGGCTCCGCGGCATTCGCGGGCGCGGCCATGCAGCCCTATCTGGCCGACCGTGCCACGGCGACAACCAAGCTCAACGTGGCCCGCACCGCGGCCAACGCGATCACGACGCTGTGGACCTACACGCCGGAGAACATGGACAGCCTCGCCGACCGCGCGTCGCGCTACCTCAGCGGCGATTTCGAGGCCCAGTACCGCAAATTCGTCGACGCCATCGTCGCCCCGAACAAGCAAGCCAAGATCAGCAACAGCACCCTGGTCACCGGCGCGGCGGTCGAATCGCTGGACGGCCCGAACGCGGTTGTGATCGTGTACACCAACACCACCTCGACGAGCCCGCTGACCAAGAACATCCCGGCGCTGAAGTACCTGTCCTATCGACTGTTCATGAAGCGCGCGAACGGGCGCTGGATGGTGACCAGGATGACAACCGTCACTTCGCTGGATCTCACGCCGCATCCGTAACCCGGCCGAACCGAGACCGCCGAAATATACTCCACCCCGTGGCCGCCACGTCGCCGGTAACCGAGCGATCGACCGTTGCGGCGCTGTTGCTGCTGACTTTTGCCACCGGCCTGGCCGACTCGCTCAGTATCTTGGTCCTCGGTCACGTGTTCGTCGCCAACATGACGGGCAACGTGATCTTCCTCGGCTTCTGGCTCGCCCCGCGCACCAGCATCGACCTGACCGCGGTGTCGGTGGCCCTGCCCACGTTCGTCATCACCACCATCCTCAGCGGCCGGTTGTCACGACATTTCGGTGACCGGGCCCGGCAATGGATCACCACCGTGCTGGCAGCGGAAATCGTTCTGCTGCTTACCTTGTCGATCCTGGCCGGTGCGGGCGTGCTGCACTATCACGACAACACCAAGCTGATCATGATCGGCTTCTTGACGGTGACGTTCGGTCTGCAGCATTCCAGCGCTCGCCAGTTCGGCATCCAAGAGCTGTCCACCACCGTGTTGACGTCGACGATCGTCAGCCTCGGGCTGGACAGCCGACTGGCCGGCGGCACCGGCGAGCGCCAAAAGCTGCGCTTCAGTGTGATTTTCACGATGTGTGCCGGCGCGTTTCTCGGCGCGACGCTGTCGCGGTTCTTCATCGCTCCGGTGTTCACGCTCACGGCGGCCGTGGTGGCAACCAGCCTGCTGATCTTCCGGTACGGTCCGGCCGAGGCGACGGTTAGTTAAAGGCCAGCCAGCTGGGCAGGGCGCGCTCGTGGGAGTCGCAGAGCACCTGCCGGGTGTCGCAGGAGCCACGCGGTGAACCCGCGCCGGCCCACATCCCGCCGGTGTCGCGACGCAGCACGATCGCCGACGACCCACCGCCATCCAGCAGGATCGCGGTGTCGCTGCCCAGACCGCGGAACAGGTCCTGCATGTTGTCCGGGGTGTAGCTGCCGCCCTCGAAGATGTACATCTCGTCGCGCTGCTTCACGTAGGCCAGGGCCGTGCGCGCCGCGCTGGGGCCGCCGTCGTGCAGCTGCTGGGTCTGGCCGGGGCCCAGCAGCCCGATCCCGGATACCGCGACGAACTTCTCGTTCTTGTTCAGCAAGTCGGCGACCACCGGGGTGGCGGCGTCGTAGTCATTCTTGCCGCGTGGCCACACCACGTACGGCGCACCGCCGGTCGGCAGGATCATCGTCGTCAGCGACGACCAGCTCTCCCCGCCGCCGGAAAGTCCTTGCTTGCCGGGGTAGGCCACGGTCCCGGTGACGGCCTGGTTGGCGCGACCCTGCCCGTTGGTGTTGTCCACGAACGCGCCCAGCGGTGAGCTGCAGCCGGTCTGACGCCACGAACCGGCCTTCTGGCCGCGCACGTCAAAGAAGTTGGCGTTGATCGCGATGGTCGGCTGCCCCAACCGTTGCCACGCCTGCAGCGGCGCGTACAGCTCGGAGGCCTGCCACAACCCCTCGCCGGTGCGGGCCCCGGGGTTGTTCTCGCATCGCGCCTGAACCCCGCGGTGCGTGTCGACCAGCAGGTGCGGCGCCAGGCGTCCGGACGCGTTCTTGATGATCATCAAATGCCCGCCGTTGTTCATCTCGTACCACCGCCCGCTGGCGTCCATCAGCGGCGTGGGGTGGCCGGGGCCGAAGTTGTAGACCAGATACGAGCCCTTGGTGGCGCCGATCGCGCTCGCGAGCGCTTCGCGGCCGTCGGCGGCGTGGGCGACGGGCGGCGCGACGGTGCTGGTCAACAGGGCGCAGGCGAACACCGTCGTGAGGCCGGCCGCCAGTCGGCGCAGCCTGGCGCGTCGAGTCTGCACGGCAGCCCTTTCGGCCCTGATGTGGATGCAACATTCACAGCATCAGTCACATTGGCCTCACTGTCAACATAAATAACAAACGTGTGACACTTGGGCCGCGCCCGAATTACGTTTGCTCGCTTACACTTTCGGGATCAGACTCGGCGGCGTCCGCATCGCCGGATTTCGCATCCGTCGATCTACCCGAACTCTCGTGCTTGTTGCCGATGCGCGCCTTGTGCTGCGATTGGTGCACCTCGGCGATCGCGACCCCGATGGCTCCCGGAATCCGGTGGAATCCGCTGCGGTCGTAGATGCGTGTGACGATGCCGCCGACCAGCAGGCCGATCACCAGTCCGATGGACGTCATCCACAACGCCTGCGAGAGGCCGGCCGCACCGTCGCCGTTGAGATACAACAGCGACCGCACGCCGAGGAACACCTGGTGCATCGGCTCGAACTCGGCCAGCCAGCGGAAGAACGGCGGCACCGCCTCCAGCGGGACGGTGGCGCCCGCCGACGGCAACCCCAAGATTACGAAGACCAGCATGCTGAACAGCAACCCCATCGAACCCAGCACCGCGATCAGCGAACTGGACGTCGCGCCCACCGCGACGATCGCGAAGACGCCATAGGCCCACAACTGCCAGCCGAGCTGAATCGGCATACCGAGTCCATGGGCGATGGCCATGTAGACACCGGACGTCACCAGTGCCAGCACCAGCATGATTCCCCACTTCACCAACAGGGTGCGGAAGCGAGAGATGTTGGCTTGCTCGGCAAATCGATACACCGGACCCCACTCGGCCGGCACATACCCGAGCAGTGAGTCCACCAACGTGGACACGACGATGCTGCCGGTAAAGCCGGCCAGCAGTAACAACAGGGCGTAGTAGAACGCCGACAGTCCGTTGCCCGTGCCGTTGGGCAGCGGGTTGTACACGGCCGACTTGATATCGATCGGGCTGGCCAGTCCGGCCTGCGACGCCCCCGTCAGCGGCGCATTGCCGGTCTGCTGCGCGACTTGAGACGAAAGATACTGTCCCACTTTGGTATTAGCGGCGGCCATGGCCTGGTTCAGGGTCTGCCCGGCGATGCTGGCGCCCAGCGTGCCCGCACGCGGGTTGGTGAAGATCGTGACCGAGGGCCGCTCGGCCTTGGTGGGCATCACAGCGCTCTCGCCGTACTCGCGCAAACTCGAGGAGAACGTGGGCGGAATCACCAACTCGCCGTACGCCTGTGCCCGGTCCAGCAGCCGTTTGGCCTCGTCGTGGGAGACCACCCGGACGTCGAACTTGTTCTTGTCCAGCGCGGCGACCAGGCCGTCGACGATCTTCGGGCCCGCGGTCCCGGCGTCCTCGTTCACCACCGCGATCGGGAAATGGCGCAGGTTGGTGGTCGGGTTCAAGATGCCGCCGAGATACAGCGCACACAGCGCCGACATCAGGGCGAGTGTGGCGCCGATCGGCAACGCCCAAAACTTGACTGTTTTCAGTGCTTTTACGTCGCGCTTTGGGTTCGGCACCGCGTGCCGCGGCTGCGCTTTCGACATGCCGGCTCCTGTCTGTCATGCCCACTCTATTTGTTCTGGCCACCCAATTCCGCGTGCATCTCCCAGATCAGCAGGTCAGTCGGCGCGCTTGCCGTCAGTCGCCGACCGTCGGTGTCGGTGAGCCGGACGGCATCCCCGTCGGCGAGTTCGCCGACCCCTTCCAGAGTGACCCGGCCGCGGGGCACGAAGACGTGCAGAAACGGGGCGGCGGGTGCGACGACGGAGTCGTCGGGTTGCAGCCGCGCGGCGTGTAGTGCCGCACCGCGGTTGTGCAGCGAGATGGCCGCGTCGCGCCCCGGAATGCCCGAGGCGATGGTCACAAGTTCGGCACCGATGTGGCCGATCTCATGCTGTTGGTAGCCGGGGGAGATGCCCGATTCGTCGGGGATGACCCACATCTGCACGAAATGCACTGGCTGCGTGGCGGAATCGTTTTTCTCCGAATGCAGGATCCCGCTGCCCGCCGACATGCGTTGCGCCAGGCCCGGATAGATCACACCGTGGTTGCCGGCCGAATCCTGGTGTGTCAATACGCCTTCCAGCACCCACGTGACGATCTCCATATCGCGGTGCGGGTGCGTGTCGAATCCGCTGTGGGGCGCCACGACGTCGTCGTTGTTCACCACCAGCAACCCGTGGTGGGTGTTGTCCGGCTCGTAGTGGTCGCCGAACGAGAACGAATGTCTGGATGTCAGCCACGGCGTTGTGGTGACGGCCCGATCCGTCGCGCGCCGAATCTCGGAGATGGCAGGCATGACATCAGGGTAATCACACCGCGACGCCGAGCAGGCCCTGCACGTGCTGCAGCGCGTCGTCGAGTGCTGCCAGCGTCAATCCGGCCGAGCCGCCCAGATGGATCTCGATTTGGTATTCCGGCTGCGCGTGCCGGCCGAAAATCGGCAGCACGACGAATTCCGTTGACGTCAAATCTTTTTCGAGCGTATCGGTGATCGATTGCAGGGTCACCATTGTCATCAGCGTGGTGAGCTGCCGGGTGATCTGCGCGGTGGGCTCCAGCGACGCCAGCACCCCGGCCAGCCGGTGGTGCAGGGACTGATGCGTGTCGTCGAACCGCCACGCGCCGTAGCCACGGGCGCGGATGTCGGCTAGAACCCGTTGCTGCTGTGCGATTTCGGCGCGGGTCAGCCGCGGCATCACCCGTTGCAGCCAGGCCTGCACGAAATCGTCGTCGCGCCATGCCATCGCTACCAGCCCGAACGGCGGATCGATCGGGAAGCGCTGGCCGACGGCATGCCCGCCGTCGGTGCCATGCCCCACCGCGTCGACGGTGGTCAGGTGCCGGGCGCCGATCCGCGACATCGAACAGCCCGCGCCGAGGGTGTGGTGCAAAAACGTGAGGGCTTCGCGGCCGCGGTCCAGCAACGGGAACTGTTTTCGCAGCCCGTGCACCAGCCCGAACAATCCGCTGCCCAGGCAATAGCGGCGATCCCCGCGCCGGGTGACCCAGGACCGGCGCTCCAGCTCGGCCAGCACCAGCGCGCAGGTCGAGGTGCTGATCCCGCACGTCTTCGCCAGCTCCGCTGAGGTTCGCCCATCCGGCGAACCCGCCAGCGTGGCAAGCACATCCATCACCCGAGCGGTGGGCGGCGACTTGGCGGTTGACGTACCCATGCGCGGCTCCCTAGCATCCGTCCAAAATGTAAGACTTACTGTCCTAATATTAGGAGAATAGCCGTGCTGAAGGTGGGAGTCTGGGGGCCGGGTTCGATGGGCGTCATCGCCCTGCGAGGCGTGATCGACCACCCCGAGCTGGAACTGACCGATCTCGTCGTGCACAGCGACGCCAAAGCGGGTCGCGACGCCGGAGAGCTGTGCGGCATCGCTCCGGTTGGTGTGGTGGCCACCCGGGATCCGGGGCCGATGCTCGCCGGCGATGCGGACGCGGTGGTGTATGCCGCCGGCGCGAACCTGCGGCCGCTGGAGGCCGTGGCGGACATGGTGTCGATTCTGCGGGCCGGCAAGAACGTGGTGTCGTGTTCGGTGGTGCCGCTGGTCTTTCCCGACGCCGTCGACGCGGCGTTCACCGATCCGCTGCGCCAGGCGGCTCTCGAGGGCGGGGTGTCGTTCTTCACCACCGGCATCGACTCCGGGTTCGCCAATGATGTTCTGCCGCTGGTGCTTACCGGAGTGTCGCGGGTCATCGAGTCGGTGCGGGTGACGGAAATGTTCAACTACGCCACCTACCCGGACCAGTCCGCGGTGTACGAGATCCTCGGCTTCGGCAAGCCGCCGGAGTACCAGGCGTTCGCCGCCCAGCCGGGAATATTCACCTTCGGCTGGGGTCCGGTGCTACACCAGCTCGCCGCGGGGCTGGGCGTCGAGATCGACAACATCGAGGAGAGCAACGAACGCGTCCCCGCCACCGAGTCGTTCGACACCCCCACCGGGCGCATCGAGGCGGGGACGATCGCGGCGATGCGCTCGACGCTGACCGGATATGTCGGGGGCAAGCCAACTTTCGTCGTCGACCACGTGACCCGGATGCGCGACGACCTCGCACCGGACTGGCCCCAACCGCACATCAGCCTCGCGCCGAAGGACCTCGGCTTCGGACTGGCTTCGGGCCGCGGCGTCTATCGCGTCGAGATCGACGGCTCGCCGAGCATGCGATGCGAATTCGAGATGGCCGAGGACCACGACCACGATCTGGGTGCGCGTATCGCCGGTTCCTCGCGGATGGTCAACGCCATCCCGGCGGTATGCGCGGCCGCGCCGGGACTGCTGTCCGCACTCGACCTGCCGCTGATCACCGGCGCCGGCCTGGTCCGTTCGGTCCCAGGCCCGTCACCGGACAGCCGTCTAGTTGGTCGCTGAACAGCTCACCATGTCAGGTGCCGCGGGCGCGAATTCCGGTTGGGGGCTCGGCTTCGCGGCGCGCCGCCGGTTGGCTGCGCGGCTGTTCAGCCAGCAGGCCAGGCCGCCGACGAGCAGGCCGATCCCGACGCCGACGTCCGGGCGCTGACCGAGCATCAGCCAGGACAGCACCGCGGCGGCCGCGGGGATGATCGCGAACAGCATCGCCACCGCGGCCGCGCCGTGAATGCTGATGGCGCGCAGGTAGATGCTGACCGCCAGCGTGGCGTTGAGCAGCACCATGCCAGCGACCGCGGCGGCGGCTTTGGCCGCGTCGTGCACGGCGAACGGCGTCAGCATCGCGAGCCCCGCCGCGGGAACGAACGCCACGCAGTTTTGCACCGCGCTCATCGTGCGGAAGTCCACCCCTGCGCAGAACCGCTGCTGATAGACGCCGCCGGCCGAAAGGCCAAGCAGCCCAACCACAAGCAGCAACATGACCGGGTCGACGCCGTGCATGCCCATCAGCCGTCTGGCGCAGGCGGCGAGTACCGCGATGACGCCGAGGACCAGGGCAACGACCCGCAGCCGGCCCAGCGGCTCGCGCAGGAACAGCGTGGCCAGGATGGCCGTCATGACCGGGTTCATCGCGATCACGACCGCGCAGAGCACGGCGGACGCTCCCAGTAGCAGCGCCTCGTACAGGCAGCAGAACTGGACGGCCTGGATCAGCAGGCCCGCGACGATGACGTGACCGAACTGTGCACCGCGTGGCCACGACGCCCGGGCCAGCAGGGCCCACGACGCGAGGATGACCGCGGCGAAGCCGAAGCGCAGCACCAGCACGGCCATCGGGCTCATCTCGGCCACCGCCAGCGCCCCGATCGGATACCCGATCGCATAGGTCAGCGTCACCGCGGAAGCGGTGCTCAACGGCATGCGGGGAAGGTGCATGGCCCCCATGGTCGCGAAGTGCCACCTATTCCGTCCAACGATTTTTGACGATCACAACCGATTGCAAGATCTTATCGATCGAGTCGGCCTGCGAGAATTTTCGGCTCATTGGCGGGAACATTGATCATCCTTGCTGATCGAACTAGGGTGGCGACATGGCCCAGGTGCTCGATATCGCGCCGCTGCGCAGCCTCGTCGCGGTCGCCGATTGTGGCGGATTTCACCGCGCGGCCGCCGCGCTGCACGTCAGCCAGTCCGCGGTCAGCCAGCATCTGCGCAAGGTCGAAAGCGTGGTCGGCGAGCCCGTGGTGCAACGCTCGGGGCGCGGCGTCTCGTTCACCGAAATGGGGCAGCGGGTGCTGCGGCACGCACGCACGATTCTGGCCGCCCACGATGCGGCGCTCGACGACCTCGGCGCGACCGAACACAAGGTGCTGACGGTCGGCGCCACCGAGCACGGCGCGGACGTGATGCTGCCCGCACTGACCAGCGTGCTGCGTCAGCGTCTTCCCGACCGTCGACCACGATTCCGGCTGGACCGCAACGTTTCCCTGGCCGACGCGATCGACCGCGGGCTGGTGGACCTGGCGATCATGCTGGACGGGTCGGGGCTGGATCGTGCCAACGCATCGGGAGTTGTTCAGCTGCAATGGGTTTCAGGGCGAGCATTCAGCGTCCAGCGGGCAGACCCGCTGCCACTGGTGATCTATGCCGAACCGTGCACGTTGCGTGAGCCGGCCTTCGCGCTGCTCGAGAAGCACGGCGTCGAATACGAGGTCGTCGCCGAATGCGGTGATCTGGCCGGGCTTTACGCCGCGGTGCGCTCGGGTCTGGGGCTGGCGCTGCTGCCCAAGATCGGAAGGCTTCCCGACGGTGTGTGTCCCGCCGAGGGGTTGCCCGCACCCAATAGTGCGTCGATACTGGTTCGCGGCCGCTTCGGCATCGACCCGGATGTGCTGGTCACCGTCGACACCGCGGTGCGCGACGTGCTGGCCGGCGAAAAGTGAACGCGGACTTCACGAATCCCCAGCGGGGTAGGTGGCGCGGGCCAGCTCGACGATTTCGGCACGGTCTTCGGGCAGGATGAAGCCGGACCCGATGGCCGTGTCCAGCGCCGCGGTGAAACGGCGCAGGTACTCCGCGGCCCCACCCGGGTAGAGCCGGCGCACCGTGGCGTCGTCGAAGGGCTCGCCGGAGCCGAAGATCGCCGACATCACGTTCTCCGGCGTGTTGTCCCAGGCGCCGTCACCCGAAGTCCGGGCCAGCGGCACATCCACCCACGGTGTCCGCAGGCCGCCCTTCGCCAGCCCGTTCGGGTCCAGGATCGGCTGAGGCAGTTCGGCTTCCGTCATCTCGATGGGCGGCGCGGCCGGTGCCGCCTCGCCGGTGCGGACCCATCTGATCAGGGCGGCGATCGCGGCCTGCACAACGTAGTGGTGTTGCGGCGCGAAGTTGATGAAGTGATCGAGCTGCTGGCCCATCAGCATGTTGGTGGGCGCATAAGCGGCCACGATGTCGCGCAGCGGCGTCGAACCGGTGTCGATCGCCGCCACCTGGATCGTGTAGTTGTCGGCATGCGCGGCGCCGGGGATCTCCCAGACCCGCAGCCACTGGTCGTCGGGTTGGCGGGCGAAGTAGTAGCCATGCCGTACTGCGCCGAACAGGTCGGTCTCGGTGATGATCGTGAGGAGGGGGACGCGCAGGTCGCTACGGAAGTTGACCGCCTGCGGTACGTTGACCTGCAGCTCGTCGAGGACGGAGCCGCCGTCCAGCGGTGCGGCAGAAGCGAATCGGGAATGCACCAGGAAACCGTCGTAGACTCCGGCAATCGGGTCGACGGCGTTGACGTACGTGGTGAGGAACATCGCGGACTGCGATTCACCAAGGGCAACAACGTGTTCCGCGCGTAACCCATGCAGGATGTCGGCACTGCGGGCCAGCTCACCGGTTTGCGAGAAGATGTCGTAGCAGAACGCATCGCCGGGGTGGCTCAGCGCCGCATATCGCGTCGGATCCTGACTCTTGAGGGACATGTCGAAACCGAGCAGGCTGGCACCGCCGTCCACTCCGACCTTCTGCGCCGACACCGCGACATAGGCGTAACCCGCCCGGACTATTTCGCGGTGCGCCATCATCCACACCGCCGGAGCGTCGATACCGCCGCTGACATTGAGCCACTCGACCAGCACCGCGCCGTTGAACTTCGCCGGATCGGACGGCGTGAGCACCACGATCCGGGTCGTGTAATCGGCGGTGCCGGAAGGCGTTACGGCCCATCGGCCGTCCGGGCTCAACTCGGAGTCCGGGCTGTACGACGAGGCCGTCCCGGAGACGAAGAACTCCTCGGCGACATAGCCCAGATCGCCGATATCGAAGCCGCCCAACAGCAGTAGCGGCTTGCCGGGCACCGCCGTGATGCGGGGGGCCTCCGTCATTGGTTACACCCTTCTCACCGATCGGCAGCTACCCCGTCACAGGGAACGGGGCAGCCCGAATTTCGTGAACAACGCGTCGTCGGTGAATGCAACCACATGCGATACCCCGTCGGCGCGGACATCCAGCACATGCAGCTGAAACGGCACGTGCCGATCGCCGGCTCGCATGTACATCGCGGCGGCGGGTTGGCCGTTGGCGGTCAGCGGGATCATCCGCATATCGCCGGGATGTTCGGCGGGGCACTGCTGGTGAATCAGGGTGATGATGGCCTGCGCGCCCTGGTACCAACCGGTGTACGGCGGCATCTCCCAGACCGCCTCGGCGGTGAACAGCTCGACCAGCCGGTCGATGTCATAGGACTCGAACGCCGCGATGTAGCGGGCCAGCAGGTCACGCGCCTCGGACGAATCCGGCGCCGCCAGTCGGTCACTCGAGCTGGGCTGAACGGTCTCCAGCTGGGCCCGGGCCCGCTGCAGCAGGCTGTTGACCGCGGTCGCGGTGGTACCGATCGCATCGGCCACTTCGGCGGCCTTCCACTGCAGCACGTCGCGCAGCAGTAACACCGCCCGCTGCCGGGGCGAGAGATGCTGCAGCGCAGCGACAAATGCCAACCGCACCGACTCGCGGGACCCGACGATGACGGACGGATCGGCCGGGTCCTCCGTCAGGTCGGGCAGCGGCTCCAGCCAGGGCACTTCGCGGCGTTCCACCAGCTCGGCGGTCGGATCCGAGCTGGGCCCGCCGAGCCCGGTGGGCAACGGCCGGCGGGTCCGGCCCTCCAGCGCGGTCAGGCAGGTGTTGGTGGCGATGCGGTGCAGCCAGGTGCGTATCGAGGACTTGCCTTCGAAGCGGTCATAGGCCTTCCAGGCCCGCAGCAGCGTCTCCTGCACCAGGTCTTCCGCGTCGTGCAGGGACCCGGTCATCCGGTAGCAGTGCGCCAGCAGTTCGCGACGATACGGCTCGGCACGCGCCGAGAAGTCGCCGTGCCCCCCGCCCGCGGCGGGCAGCTCTGCGTCGCCGGAGTTCTCCGCGAGCACGCTCACTCGAATGAGCCTACGCAGCGCCTCGGACAACGGGGCCCAGGAGCCATTACGCTGCCCCTAATGACTAGGACGTCCCATGACCCGCACTGAACGGAACTTCGATGGCCTGGGCGGCGTGCGCATCGTGTACGACGTCTGGACGCCGGATGCACCGCCGCGGGCCGTGGTGGTGCTGTCGCACGGTCTCGGCGAGTACGCCCGCCGCTATGACCACGTCGCCCAGCGCTTCGAAGCGGCCGGATTGGTCACCTACGCGCTGGACCACCGCGGACACGGCCGCTCCGGAGGCAAGCGGATGCTGGTTCGCGATGTCGCGGAGTACACCGCCGACTTCGACACGCTGGTCGGTATCGCCACGCGGGAACACCCCGGCCTCAAGTGCGTCGTGCTCGGGCACAGCATGGGCGGCGGCATCGTCTTCGCCTACGGCGTCGAGCGTCCGGACAACTACGACCTGATGGTGCTGTCGGGACCGGTGGTGGCGGCTCAGGATGCGGTGCCGGGGCTGGTGGCGTTCGCCGCGAAATTCCTCGGCGCGGTGCTGCCCGGCGTGCCGGTGCAGGACCTCGACGTCGACGCCATCTCGCGTGACCCCGCGGTGGTCGCGGCCTACAAGGCCGACCCGTTGGTCTACCACGGCAAGATCCCGTTCGGTGTCGGCCGGGCGATGCTGGAGGTCAGCGAGACCATGCCGCAGCGGGCGCCGGCACTTACCGCGCCGCTGCTGGTGGTACACGGTGAATGCGACCGGCTGGTGCCCGTGGCCGGAAGTCGTCGCCTGGTCGAATGTGTGGGATCTACCGATGTCACGCTGAAGGTCTATCCGGGGCTGTACCACGAGGTTTTCAACGAGCCCGAGCAAGACCAGGTGCTGGGCGATGTCGTCTTGTGGATCACCGACCGGCTGTAAGCCTCGAGCGAACTGTCGGAAGGCTCTTGTAGTTTGGCGCCTATGACCGACGACAAGATGTTGGCGCGCATCGCCGCGCTGCTGCGTCAGGCCGAGGGCACCGACAACTCGCACGAGGCCGACGCCTTCATGACCGCCGCGCAGCGGTTGGCGACGGCGGCGTCGATCGACTTGGCGGTCGCACGGTCGCATTCCGCCGACCGCTCGGCCGCGCAGGCGCCGACCCAGCGGACCATCACGATCGGGACGGCCGGTACCAAGGGATTGCGGACGTACGTGCAGCTCTTCGTGGTGATCGCCGCGGCCAACGACGTGCGCTGCGACGTGGCGTCGAATTCGACGTTCGTCTACGCCTACGGGTTCGCCGAGGACATCGACGCCAGCCACGCCCTGTACGCCAGCCTGGTCGTTCAGATGGTGCGGGCCTCGGATGCCTACCTCGCCTCGGGCGCGCACCGGCCCACCCCGACGATCACCGCCCGGATCAACTTCCAGCTCGCCTTCGGGGCGCGCATCGGTCACCGGCTGAGCGAGGCGCGCGAAGAGGCCCGGCGGGAGGCCACCAGGGACAGCAGCCGTCGGCCTGGTACCGCTATCGCGTTGCGGGACAAGGATATTGAGCTGACCGACCACTACCGCAGGGCGTCCAAGGCGCGCGGTACCTATCAAGTCAGCCGGGCGACGGCGGGGTATTCGTCGGCGGCACGGCGGGCGGGCGATCGGGCCGGTAGGCGGGCGCGCCTGGGCAACAGCCCCGAGCTGCCCGGGGCGCGGAGCGCGCTGGGCACGTGAGCGCCGGGGGTGCGCCGACGCGGGATTCCCAGCGCTCCAAGGTGTATGCGGCCGAGGAGTTCGTCCGCACGATGTTCGACCGTGCCGCCGAGCACGGCTCTTCGACCGTGGAGTTCTTCGGAACCCAGTTGACGCTGCCGCCCGAGGGGCGATTCGGCTCCGTGGCGTCGGTGCAACGCTATGTTGACGAGGTGCTTGCGCTACCGGCGGTACGGGATCGCTGGCCCGCGCCGTCGCCGCTGAGGGTGCGGTCGCGGCGGGCCGCCACCGCGGCGCACTACGAAAACTACGAGGGCACAGGCGTTATCGCGGTTCCCGACCGCGACGCCGCCGACTGGGCGTTGCGCGAGCTGGTGGTGCTGCACGAGGTGGCACACCATCTGTGCCAGGCCAAACCCGCGCACGGGCCGGAATTCGTCGACACCATCTGCACCCTGGCGGAGCTGGTGATGGGACCGGAACTCGGGCACGTGCTGCGGGTGGTCTACGCCAAAGAGGGTGTGAAATGGACGGCGACGATGCGGGCCGCTGGACGGGCCGTTGAGGAGCCGGACAATTGAGCTCGGGCGAACTAGACGATCCGGACACAAGGGCGCACGACGTCGAAAGCCAGATGACCGACGACGAGCGATTTACGCTGCTGGTCGCGGTGATGGGGCGCTCGGAGCTGTGGCCGCTGCCGGACGAGCGCATTCCGCCCGGAACCTCGATGAGTGCCGGCTATGTACCGGGGATTCCCCGGCTCGGTATCCCGGCGCTGCGGATGAGCGATGCCGGCCTCGGCGTCACCAATCCCGGCTACCGGCAAGGCGACACCGCGACGGCGCTGCCGGCCGGCTTGGCGCTGGCCGCCGGTTTCGATCCCGCGCTCGCGCGCGCCGCGGGCCGGCTGATCGGCCGCGAGGCGTGCAGCCGCGGATTCAACGTGCAGTTGGCGGGCGCGATGAACCTGGCGCGCGACCCACGCAACGGCCGCAACTTCGAATACGTCTCGGAAGACCCACTTTTGACCGGCACGATCGCTGCCGAATCCGTCATCGGGATCCAGCAACAGGGCGTCATCTCGACGGTCAAGCACTATTCGCTGAATTGCAACGAGACCAACCGGCACTGGTTGAACGCGATCATCGATCCCGACGCTCATCGCGAATCCGACCTGCTGGCGTTCGAGATCGCCATCGAGCGATCTGCGCCCGGTGCGGTGATGACGGCCTACAACAAGGTCAACGGTGACTACGCCTCGGCGAATCGGGTGTTGCTCGACGACATCCTGAAAGGCGCGTGGGGATACCGCGGTTGGGTCATGTCCGACTGGGGCGCCACACCGAGCTGGGAGTGCGCGCTGCACGGCCTGGACCAGGAATGCGGCGCCCAGATCGACACCGTGTTCTGGGGCGCGGAGGCATTCACCGAACCCTTGCGGACGGCCTACGCCGACGGCAGGTTGCCCAAAGACCGGCTGTCCGACATGGTTCGGCGGATCCTGCGTTCGATGTTCGCGGTCGGGGTCGACCGCGGCGTCGAGGCACCAGAGCCGGATATGGCCGCTCACAACGACATTGCGCTGCAGATCGCGCGCCAGGGGATCGTGCTGCTGCAGAACCGCGGGGCGCTGCCGCTGGCACCGGATGCCCGCATTGCGGTGATCGGCGGCTACGCGCAGCTCGGGGTGCCGACGGGCTGCGGCTCGAGCGCCGTCGTTCCCCCGGGTGGTTATGCGCAGGTGGTCCCGATCGGTGGGCCGGGACTGACCGGCGGCATCCGCAATCTGTACCTGTTGCCGTCCAGCCCGGTCGACGAGCTCAGGAAGCAATTGCCCGGCGCGCAGGTCGAGTTCGATCCCGGCCTCAGTCCGGCGGAGGCGGTGCTGGCCGCGCGGCGGGCCGATGTCGCGATCGTGTTCGGGATTCGGATCGAAGGCGAGGGTTTCGACAGCGCCGACCTGTCGCTGCCCTGGGGACAGGACGCCGTGATCGCGGCGGTCGCGGCCGCCAACCCGAACACCGTCGTGGTGCTCGAGACCGGCAACCCGGTGGTGATGCCGTGGCGAGACTCGGTGAACGCGATCCTGCAGGCGTGGTATCCGGGCCAGGCCGGCGGTCAAGCGATCGCGGAGATCCTTGCCGGCCAAGTGAATCCGTCGGGACGGCTGCCGATCACCTTCCCGGTCGGACTTGACCAGACACCACGCCCGACGCTGCCCGACCTCGGCGCCGCGTTCGGGACACCGACCACGATCGACTACTTCGAGGGGGCCGAGGTCGGCTACCGGTGGTTCGCCGGCCGGGGCCTCACGCCGTTGTTCGCGTTCGGTCATGGCTTGTCCTACACCAGCTTTGCGTACCGAGACCTAAAGGTCAGCGGCGGCGACACGGTCACGGCGAGCTTCACCGTCGTCAACATCGGCGATCGCAGCGGGGCCGACGTCCCGCAGTTGTATCTGACCGGTGAACAACGCCAGCGGCTACTGGGATTCGAGCGGATCGAGCTCGACCCGGGCGAGATGCGCCGGGTGACGATCGCGGCCGACCCGCGCCTGCTCGCCCGTTTCGAGCGCGGGAGCTGGCGCATCGATCCGGGCCGCTACACGGTGGCGGTCGGTGCCTCTGCCGTCGTATTACCGCTTACGGCCGAGGTCGAGCTGGCCGGCCGAGCGTTCGCGCGTTGATCGGCACGAACGCAACGACCGGCCGGCGAAATCTACTTGACGGGCACCAATGCTTCGCCGCAAGAGCAGCGGTAGTCCTCGTCTGCGCCCGAACAGTGGCATGGGACCTCGATGCGGACGCGACAGCCGCATCCCTCGTGACCGCAGGTCAGTTGCGTCCCCTCGTCGTAATGCGCCATCTGAATCACCCTTGTCTAGTGCGGGATTCCGGCTGGTTCACCGCAATCCAGTGGTTACCTTCCGTGGTTGCCCGCCGCGCGGGCGGCCCACGCTCAATGTATACCCCATACGGGTATCTGGTAAAGCCCTGCCGGGTGTCTGTTATCGATCGGATGCATGACCAGGCGCGACGCCGCGGGACGGCGCGCGCGGCTAGCGTTGATGCATGACCGAAAAACCCACCCCGCAAGCCGTCGACGCCTTTTTGGACAGCACGGTTATCGGTGACGATCCGGACTTGGCCGCCGCGCTAAAGGCCAGCAATGCGGCCGGGCTGCCGCAAATCGCCGTGTCATGGCAGCAGGGCAAGTTCTTGTTCCTGCTGGCCGGTGCCATTCAGGCGCGCCGCGTTCTCGAGATCGGCACCCTCGGTGGGTTCAGCACCATTTGGCTGGCGCGTGGGGTGGGTCCGCACGGGCAAGTGCTGACATTGGAGTACGAGCCCAACCACGCCGACGTCGCACGGGCCAACCTGCAGCGGGCCGGTGTCGCCGATCGGGTGCAGGTGGTGGTCGGCGCGGCGCTGGAAACCTTGCCGACCATCAAGGGTGATCCCTTCGACCTGGTGTTCATCGATGCGGACAAGGAACACTATGTCGAATACCTGCAGTTCGCGGTCAAGCTGGCCCGTCCCGGCGCAGTCATCGTGGTGGACAACGTAATTCGTGAAGGCGCCATCTTGTCGCCGGAGTCCGATGACGCCAAGGTCGCCGCGACGCGTGAGACGTTGCAGGTGATGGGCCAACACGCGCAGCTGGACACCGCGGTGATTCAGACGGTCGGAGCCAAGCACTGGGACGGCTTTGCCATCGCCTTGGTGAAGGATCTCTAAACCCCACGTCCGGTGGCTTCGAGTTTCGTTGCTGGCGGGGCGTAATCGAGCGTAACCTGGGGAAAGATGGATGGTTGCAGCGAGCCCAGAGTGCTTGTTGCGTAACGGGCTTGCTGCCTTACAGAGAGGTAGCAAAATGAGTACGGTCCATTCATCAATCGATCACCACCCGGATCTGTTGGCCCTGCGTGCACGTTACGAGCGCGTCGCCGAGTCGATCAGTGCGCATTTCACCTTCGGCCTGGCCCTGCTGACCGGCCTCTACGTCGCCGCGTCACCGTGGATCGTCGGATTCAGCGGGACGACATCGCTTGCCACGTCCGACTTCATCGCCGGGATCGCGGTGGCGTTCATGGCGTATGGGTTCGCGACGACGCTGGACCGCGCGCACGGGATGACCTGGACACTGCCGGTGCTCGGCGTGTGGGTCCTGATCTCGCCGTGGGTTGTGTCGGGCGTCGCGGTGACGACCGGCATGGCCTGGTCGCATGTTGTCGCGGGAGCGTTGCTGACGTTCCTGGGTCTCAACGCGGCCTACTTCGGCATGCGCACCCGCGCCGCGGCTGACCACGCGTAGCGGCGGGAGCCGAACACCGAGTGTGGGTGCTACGCATCGTTTCTGGGTGTGAAACGTGCATCAGCCCCACACTCGGCGAGTGGGTACTGCGCTGCCTAGCCGCAGACCGCGCCGATCGCCGCCGAGCTGACCAGCTTGACGTACTTGGCCAGCACGCCGGTCTTGTAGCGGGCCGGGGGAGGCGTGAAACCTTCTTGCCGGGAGGCGAATTCGTCCGGGTCGGTCAACACGTCCAGGGTGCCGGCGGCGACGTCGAGCCGGATTCGGTCGCCGTCGCGCAGGAAGGCGATCGGTCCGGCGTCCACCGCCTCGGGTGCGATGTGGCCCACGCACAGGCCCGTCGTGCCGCCGGAGAACCGGCCGTCGGTCAGCAGTAGCACGTCCTTGCCCAGCCCGGCACCCTTGATCGCTCCGGTGATGGCCAGCATTTCGCGCATGCCGGGGCCGCCCTTGGGGCCCTCGTAGCGGATCACCACCGCGTCGCCCTTGGTGATGGTGCCGTCTTCGAGCGCGTCCAGGGCGGCCCGCTCGCCGTCGAAAACCCTTGCGGTGCCTTCGAACACGTCGGAGTCGAAACCGGCCGACTTCACCACGGCGCCCTCGGGCGCCAGGCTCCCGCGCAGGATGGTGATCCCGCCGGTCGGGTGGATCGGGTCGCTCAGCGCGCGCAGCACCTTGCCGTCCGGGTCGGGCGGCTCGATGACGGCCAGGTTCTCGGCCAGGGTGTGTCCGGTCACCGTCAGGCAGTCGCCGTGCAGCAGGCCCGCATCCAGCAGCGCCTTCATCATCACGGGGACGCCGCCGATGTGGTCGACGTGCGACATCACATGCCGGCCAAACGGTTTGACGTCGGCCAGGTGCGGCACCTTGGAACCGATCCGGCTGAAGTCGTCCAGGGACAGGTTCACCTCTGCCTCGTGGGCGATGGCCAGCAGGTGCAGCACCGCGTTGGTCGAGCCGCCGAACGCCATCACCACCGCGATCGCGTTCTCGAAGGCCTCCTTGGTGAGGATGTCGCGGGCGGTGATCCCGCGGCGCAGCAGTTCGATGACGGCCACCCCGCTGCGCCGGGCGAACCCGTCGCGGCGGCGGTCGGTGGCCGGGGGCGCCGCGCTGCCCGGCAGCGACATGCCCAGCGCCTCGGCGGCGCTGGCCATCGTGTTGGCGGTGTACATGCCGCCGCAGGCGCCCTCGCCGGGGCAGATCGCGCGTTCGATGGCGTCGACGTCCTGGCGCGACATCAACCCGCGCGAGCAGGCGCCCACGGCCTCGAACGCGTCGATGATCGTCACCTCGCGCTCGCTGCCGTCGGAGAGCTTGGCCACCCCCGGCAGGATCGAGCCCGCATAGAGGAACACCGACGCGAGGTCCAGCCGAGCGGCGGCCATCAGCATGCCGGGCAGCGACTTGTCACAGCCGGCCAGCAGCACCGAACCGTCGAGCCGCTCGGCCTGCATGACGGTTTCGACGCTGTCGGCGATCACCTCGCGGGACACCAGCGAGAAGTGCATCCCCTCGTGGCCCATCGAGATGCCGTCGGAGACCGAGATCGTCCCGAACTCCAGCGGGTAGCCGCCGGCGGCAAAGACGCCCTCTTTGACGGCCTTGGCCAGCCGGTCCAGCGAGAGGTTGCACGGCGTGATCTCGTTCCACGACGAGGCGACGCCGATCTGCGGCTTGGCGAAGTCGTCGTCGTCCATGCCTACGGCGCGCAGCATGCCCCGGGCGGCGGTCTTCTCCAGGCCGTCGGTGACGTCACGACTACGGGGTTTGATGTCGGCGGTTGCCGCCTCGGTATGCAGGGCCATTGATCAAGTATGCGCGGGGCGGACAAGCCATTTTCACCGGTAATACCCCGCTGGGGTATAGGGTATCGTGGAGGTTTGACACGCCGCAGAGAGGCCGAGATGACGACTCCGCACGGATACTCGCAGCAGAAGGACAACTACGCCAAGCGGCTGCGGCGCATCGAGGGTCAGGTGCGCGGCATCGCCAAGATGATCGAGGAAGACAAGTACTGCATCGACGTCCTTACCCAGATCAGCGCCGTGAACAGCGCGATGCGGTCGGTGGCGTTGAACCTGCTTGACGAGCACCTCGGGCATTGCGTGACCCGCGCCGTCGCCGAGGGCGGCAGCGACGCCGACGAGAAGCTGGCCGAGGCATCCGCGGCGATTGCGCGTCTGGTTCGTTCCTGATCGGTGATGTAGTTGAGACCGGTGTTGCGGTCCTATGTCGGCCGAACCCGTTGTTGTGGTGCGTACGGTAAGGCAGTGTGATCGCATTAGGCACGACAACCCAGGAACTGGGGAGCCCGGCCGATACCGTATCCCACGCCATGACTGCCGAAACCGGAACAGCCGCCGCGCGAACGTGGACGCCACGGATCGCCGCGCAGCTGGCGGTGCTGGCCGCGGCGGCCTTCATCTATGTCACGGCCGAGATCCTGCCGGTGGGCGCGCTGTCCGCGATCTCTCGGGACCTGCACGTCAGCGTCGTCTACGTCGGAACCCTGCTGACCTGGTATGCGCTGGTCGCAGCCCTGACGACGGTTCCGCTGGTGCGCTGGACCGCGCATTGGCCGCGCCGGCGCGCGCTGATGCTCAGCCTGACCTGTCTGACCGCCTCGCAGGTCATCTCGGCGCTGGCCCCCAATTTCGCGGTGCTGGCCGCGGGACGCGTGCTGTGCGCATTCACCCACGGCCTGTTGTGGGCGGTGATCGCCCCGATCGCCACCAGGCTGGTGCCGCCCAGCCACGCGGGCCGCGCGACCATGTCGATCTACGTCGGGACCAGCCTGGCGCTGGTGATCGGTAGCCCACTGACGGCGGCGATGAGCCTGGTGTTCGGCTGGCGGCTGGCGGTCGTGTGTGTGATGGCCGCGGCGGCCGTCGTCACCGTTGCCGCCCGGGTGATGCTGCCGGAGCTCGTGCTCACCGAGGACCAGCTGGCCTGCGTCGGCCCGCGGTCGCGCCACCACCGCAACCCGCGGCTGATCACGGTGAGCCTGCTCGCGATGGTGGCCGTCACCGGGCATTTCGTCTCCTACACCTACATCTCGGTGATCATCCGTGACGTCGTCGGCGTGCGCGGGCCGAATCAGGCCTGGGTGTTGGCCGCCTACGGCATCGCGGGCCTGCTGTCGGTGCCCCTGGTGGCCCGCCCGCTGGACCGCCGGCCCCGGGGCGCGGTCATCCTGTGCATGGCCGGGTTGACCGTCGCGTTCGTGGTGCTGACCGCGATGGCGTTCGGCGACCGCACCACCACGGCGGCGACCGCGCTGCTGGGGACCGCGGCGATCGTGCTGTGGGGTGCGATGGCCACCGCGGTGTCGCCGATGATGCAATCCGCCGCGATGCGCAACGGCGCCGACGACCCCGACGGCGCATCCGGGCTGTACGTGACGGCGTTTCAGGTGGGCATCATGGCCGGCTCGCTGTCCGGGGGTTTGCTCTACGAGCACAGCGTGGCCACGATGCTCGCCGCATCGGCCGGTTTGATGGGAATCGCGCTGGCCGGCATCGCGGCCAACAAGCGGATGCTCGACGTTGCTCCGCCAACCTCACCCGATTCATAATCCGGCAGCTCACAGCACCTAACCGCGGGCCTGACCGGGCCCGCACCCAGCGCAAATTAGGTAGCTGGGGGCGCCGCTATGCCACACTGGGTCCAGCAACTGACTGGAGGGATGCATATGTCGGGCTGGACGAGGGCAAGCCTCTTCGCGGCTCTGAACGCAGCCGGTGTCGCCTTGGGATTGGTGCTGGGCGCCGCCCCCGCCGTGGCGGATCCGGACCCCGTTCCGGGCGATCCGAACGTGGTTGCCGCGCCCCCTGCTCCGCCTCCTCCGCCGCCATTCGAGCTGCCGCCGCTGCCGGGGTTGCCCCCTGCGCCGCCGGGTGACGCGCCGCCGCCCCCGGCTCCGTGGGCGCCCCCCGGTGTCGTGCCCGCCGCCGCGGGTGCCGCCGACGGGCAGGACCCGACGCCGTTCACCGGCACCGCGCCGTTCGGAACGCCCACATTCGTCCCGAAGACCGGTTCGATGGTGGGTGTCGCGCAGCCGATCATCATCAACTTCCCCGGCCGGGTTGACGACGCCGGCGCCGCGCAAGCCGCCGTGCACGTGTCGTCGATCCCCCCGGTCCCCGGGAAGTTCTACTGGATGACGCCGACCCAGCTGCGCTGGCGCCCGATCAACTTCTGGCCCGCCAACACCGCGGTGAACATCGACGCCGGCGGCACCAAGTCCAGCTTCCGCACCGGCGACCAGCTGATCGCCACGGCCGACGACGCCACCCACCAGCTGACCGTCACTCGCAACGGCACCCTGGAGAAGACCATCCCGATGTCGATGGGCATGTCGGCCGGTAATCACCAAACCCCCAACGGCACCTACTACGTGCAAGAGAAGATGCCCTCGGTGGTGATGGACTCCTCGACCTACGGGGTGCCGGTCAACTCGACCTACGGCTACAAGGTGACCGTCGAGCTGGCCGTGCGTTTCGACAACGTCGGCGACTTCGTGCACAGTGCCCCGTGGTCGGTGGACGACCAAGGTAAGCGCGACGTCAGCCACGGCTGCATCAACATCAGCCCCAGCAACGCCAGGTGGTTCTTCGACAACTTCGGCGCCGGTGATCCGATCATCGTGAAGAACTCCAGCGGTGGCTCGTACAAGAAGAACGACGGCTCCAGCGACTGGATCACCAACTAGCCGGTTTCGTGACGACGGGGCGGTCGTCGGTGGGTACTTCCGCCCGATTCGGTTCGCCCGCAGGGTGATTCGGGCGCAGAATCGCCGGCCGGCTCAAGTCGACTGAAGCGACGACAGGTCATCTCCACCGAATTGGCGTTGAGAACTTCCGTCTGCCCGCCGATTATGTATAGCATCATACATAAGCCGAAAGGGGTGGCGATGCGAAGTCCACGCGAGCGGATGGTCATTTCCGCTGCGCTGTTGATCCGGGAACGCGGCGCCCACGCCACCGCGATTTCGGACGTGCTCGAGCACAGCGGCGCGCCGCGCGGGTCGGCCTATCACTACTTCCCGGGTGGTCGGACCCAATTGCTCTGCGAGGCAGTCGACTACGCCGGCGAGCACGTCGGCGCCATCATCGACAAGGCCTACAGCAGCCTCGACCTGCTGGACACCCTGATCGACAAGTACCGCCGCCAGTTGATCGACAGCGATTTCCGCGCCGGTTGCCCGATCGTGGCGGTCTCCGTCGAGTCCGGCGACGAGCAGGACCGGGAGCGGATGGCCCCCGTCATCGAGCGGGCGGCCGCGGTGTTCGACCGATGGAACGGCCAGGTCGCGCAGCGCTTGATCGCCGACGGCATACCCGCCGTCCAGGCCAGTGAACTGGCCGTGCTGACGACCTCGGCGCTCGAGGGCGCCATCGTCCTGGCTCGGGTGCGGCGTGACCTGGCGCCAATGGATCTCATCCACCGCCAGCTGCGCAATTCGCTGCTCGCCGCCTTGCCGAAGTGGCCCGAAAGGAAGTCCCGCAGTGACCGACGCCAAGCCCGCTGACTGGCAGTCCACCGCATGCATCCTCTGCGAATGCAATTGCGGCATCGTCGTACAAGTCGAAGATCGCACGTTGTCACGCATCCGCGGCGACAAGAACCACCCGGCGTCGCAGGGCTACACCTGCAACAAGGCGCTGCGGCTGGACCACTATCAAAACAACCGCGCCCGCCTGAGGAGCCCGATGCGCCGTCGTGCCGACGGCAGCTTCGAGGAGATCGATTGGGACACCGCGATTGTCGAGATCGCCGAGGGATTCAAGCACATCCGTGACACCTACGGCGGGGACAAGATCTTCTACTACGGCGGTGGCGGGCAGGGCAACCACCTGGGCGGGGCATACAGCGGCGCGTTCCTGAAGGCGCTGGGGTCGAAGTACCGGTCGAATGCGTTGGCGCAGGAGAAGACCGGCGAAGCGTGGGTCGACGCGCATCTGTACGGCGGCCACACTCGGGGCGAGTTCGAGCACGCGGAAGTATCGGTGTTCGTCGGCAAGAACCCGTGGATGTCGCAGAGCTTCCCCCGGGCCCGGGTGGTGCTCAACGAGATCGCCAAGGACCCGAACCGGTCGCTGATCGTGATCGACCCCGTCGTCACCGACACCGCGAAGATGTCCGACTTCCACCTGCGGGTGCGACCGGGCACCGACGCCTGGTGCCTGGCCGCCCTGGCGGCGGTGCTGGTCCAGGAAAACCTATGCAACGAAGCATTTCTCGCCGAGTACGTGCACGGCGCGGACACCGTCCGCGAGGCGCTGCGCGACGTCTCGGTGGCCGACTATGCGGAGCGCTGCGGGGTGGACGAGGAGCTGGTGCGGGCGGCGGCGCGGCGCATCGGTACCGCCGAGAGCGTCTCGGTGTTCGAAGACCTCGGAATTCAGCAGGCGCCCAACAGCACCCTGAGTTCGTACCTGAACAAGCTGCTCTGGATTCTCACCGGAAACTTCGCGAAAAAGGGTGGCCAGCACCTGCATTCGTCGCTGGCGTCACTGTTCAGCACGGTCTCGGGCCGTACCCCCGTCACCGGCGCACCCATCATCGCCGGGCTGATCCCGTCCAATGCCGTGCCCGAGGAGATCCTGACCGACCACCCGGACCGCTTCCGGGCGATGATCGTCGAAAGCGGCAATCCCGCGCACTCGCTCGCCGACTCGACTGCGTGCCGGGAGGCGTTTGCGTCGTTGGAGCTGATGGTGGTCGTCGACGTCGCGATGACCGAGACCGCGCGACTGGCGCACTACGTGTTGCCCGCAGCGTCCCAGTATGAGAAGACCGAGGCGACGTTCTTCAATTTCGAGTTCCCGCACAACGGTTTTCACCTGCGCCGCCCGCTGCTGAAACCGCTTGAGGGAACGCTGCCCGAGCCGGAGATCTGGGCCCGGCTGGTGCGCGCGCTCGGCGTCATCGACGACGCGGAGCTACGGCCGCTGCGCGAGGCCGCCGAACAGGGCCTGGAAGCGTACGGCGAAGCGTTCCTGGGCGCCGTCGCGGGTAATCCGAGTATGGCGCGGCTGGTCCCGTACGTGCTCTACGAAACGCTGGGGCCGACGTTGCCGGACGGCATGGCCGGGGCGGCCGCGGTGTGGGGGCTGGCCCAGAAGACCGCGATGACCTATCCCGAGGCCGTGCGGCGAGCCGGCCACGCCGACGGCAACGCGCTGTTCGAGGCGATCCTGAACAGCCCGTCGGGCGTGGTGTTCACCGCGCACAACTACGAGGACGACTTCGCGCTGATCAGCCACTCCGACCACAAGATCGCCCTCGAAATCCCGGAAATGCTGCGCGATTTGCGGGCGCTTTCCACCCCGCCGCCGCAACTGACCACGGCGGAGCTGCCCATCGTGCTGTCGGTGGGCGAGCGGCGCGCCTACACCGCCAACGACATTTTCCGCGACCCGTCCTGGCGTAAGCGCGACGCCGACGGAGCACTGCGCGTCAGCGTGGAGGATGCCCAGGACCTCGGACTCGTCGACGGCTGTCGGGCGCGCATCACCACCGCGGCCGGCAGCGCCGAGGCCACCGTCGAGATCACCGAGACGATGCTGCCCGGACATGCGGCCCTGCCCAACGGCTTTGGGCTCGACTACGTCGACGCCGACGGGACAACCGTGGTTCCCGGTGTGGCACCCAACGCGCTGACGTCGACCGGGTGGCGCGACTCGTACGCCGGAACGCCGTGGCACAAGCACGTGCCGGCCCGCATCGAAGCCCTCGTCGGGATCAGTTCCAGATCCTGACCCGGCGCTCCGGCGCGAGGAACAGGGCGTCGTCCTCGGCCACGTCGAAGGCCTCGTAGAAGGCATCGAGGTTGCGGATGACACCGTTGCAGCGGAACTCCGGCGGCGAGTGCGGGTCCACCGCCAGGCGGCGGATCGCTTCTGCCACACGGGATTTGGTGCGCCACACCTGAGCCCAGCCGTAGAACACCCGCTGCACGCCGGTCAGGCCGTCGATCACCGGAGCCTGGTCGCCGTTCAGCGACAGCTGGTAGGCCAGCAGCGCGATGGACAGCCCGCCCAGGTCGCCGATGTTCTCACCGACGGTGAAGGCGCCGTTGACATGGTGAGCGCCGTCCAGCTCGCGCGGAATGTAGGCCTCGTACTGCTCGATCAGCGCCTTGGTACGGGCACCGAACTCGCGGCGGTCGTCGTCGGTCCACCAGTCGACCAGGTTGCCGTCGCCGTCGTACTTGGCGCCCTGATCGTCGAAGCCGTGCCCGATCTCGTGGCCGATCACCGCCCCGATGCCGCCGTAGTTGGCGGCGTCGTCGGCCTGGGCGTCGAAGAACGGCGGCTGCAAAATTGCTGCGGGAAAGACGATCTCGTTCATCCCGGGGTTGTAGTACGCGTTGACGGTCTGCGGTGTCATGAACCACTCGTCACGGTCCACCGGCCCGCCCAGCTTGGCCAGCTCGCGGTCGTGATTGACCGCGTACCCGCGCAGGTAGTTGCCGTACAGGTCGTCACGGTCGATCACCAGGGCGGAGTAGTCGCGCCACTTTGTCGGGTAGCCGACCTTGGCGGTGAACTTACCCAGCTTGGTCAGCGCGCGTTCCCGGGTCTGCGGCGTCATCCAGTCCAGGTCGCTGATGCTGACCCGGTAGGCCTTTTGCAGGTTGTCCACCAGCGCGTCGATGCGGGCCTTGGCGTCCGGCGGGAAATGCCGTTGCACGTACAGCTTTCCGACGGCGTCGCCCATCAGGTTCTCGACCAGTGCAACCCCGCGCTTCCAGCGGTCCCGGATCTGCTCGGTCCCGGTCAGCAGGCGGCCGTAGAAGTCGAAGTCCGCCGCGACCAGCGCGTCGGTCAACCACGAGGCGCGGGCGCGGATCAACCGCCAACGCGCCCAACGCTTCCAGTCGTCGAGGTCCTCGCTGCCCCAGAGCGCCGCGAACGCGGTGAGGTAATCAGGCTGGCGCACAACGACTTCCGCGACGGCATCCGGCGTGCTGCCCAGGGCGGTGACCCAGCCGGTCCAGTCGAAGCCCGCGCTCTCGGTCTGCAACTGCGCGAAGGTGCGCAGGTTGTAGGTCAGATCGGCGTCGCGGCGCTTGACCACATCCCAGTGCGCGGCAGCGAGTTTGGTCTCCAGCGCCACGATGCGGGCCGCGGTGTCGGCGTGGTCGTTGTCCTCCCCGCCGTACACCAGGGCGAACATCCGGGCGACATGTCCCGGGTAGGCCGCGAGCACCTGGGCGTGCCGCTCGTCGCGGTAGTAGGACTCGTCGGGCAACCCGATTCCGGACTGGTTGACGTGCACCAGGTAGCGGGTCGAGTCCTTGGCGTCGGTGTCGATATAGACGCCGACGCCGCCGCCGACCCGGGTGCGCTGCAGGGCGCCGACGACGCCGGCCAGCGCCGCCGCATCGGCCGCGCCGTCGATGGTGGCCAGCTCGTCGTGCAGTGGTTGCAGCCCGCGGCGTTCGACGGCGTCCTCGTCGAGGAAGCTGGCGTACAGGTCGCCGATGCGCTGCTCGTCACTGCCCGGCGCCGCACCGCGCTCACTCGCTTCGACGATCAGGTCGCGGACCTGCTCCTCGGCCCGGTCGAACAGGGTGCGAAAGGCCCCGTCGGTGGCGCGGTCCGGGGGAATCTCGTAGTCGGTCAGCCAGCGACCGTTCACGTAACCGAACAGGTCGTCCTGCGGGCGGGTGTTTTCGTCGATGTGGCTCAGGTCCAGGCCCGAGCGGGTGGCAGCAAACGTCACCGGACCATCCTTCCATCTTCGCCCGCGCCGGGCGCCTGCTGCGCCGATCGCGACCGGCGGCGGGGTAACCTCGCGCCCATGCCCGAGGGCGCACAGAAAGAGCCGGCGACCACCAAAGATCCGGCAGACGAGCACGACGCCGAGGCCGGCGCGGCGGAAGCCGACGAATACATCGACGGCGCCATGTTTTCGCCGTACGGCATCGCCTCGGCGGTGCTGGGCGTGCTGTCGGTCGCCGCGGTCGTGCTCGTCGGGATCATCTGGTCCGACCACCGCGCCGACTCGGCCGAACGCACCTACCTCGGCCGGGTGATGCAGACCGCCGCCGACTGGACCGGCGTGCTGATCAACATGAACAGCACCAACATCGACGCCAGCCTGCAGCGCCTGCACGACGGGACGGTCGGCCAGCTCAACACCGACTTCGACGCGACCGTGCAGCCCTACCGGCAGGTGGTCGAAAAACTGCAGTCGCAGAGCAGCGGGCGCATCGAGTCGGTGGCGATCGAGACGGTGCACCACGACCTGGACAGCCAGCCCGAGGGTGCAAGGCCTCCAAGAGAAATCGTGACCACCAAGCTGCCGCCGTTCGCCAGCCGGACGGATTCGGTGATGTTGGTCGCGACGTCGGTCAGCGAGAACGTCGGCGCCAAGCCGCAGACGGTGCACTGGAATCTGCGTCTGGACGTCTCAGACGTCGACGGCAAGCTGATGATCTCTCACCTGGAGTCGATCCGATGAGAAACCTGTGGCGGCTACTGGCCTTCGACATCCTGGCGCCGCTGGCCACGATCGGCGCGCTGCTGATGATCGGGCTGATCCTTGGCTGGCCGTTGTGGTGGGTGTCGGTCTGCTCGGTGCTGCTGGTGCTGATCGCCGAGGGGGTCGGGGTCAATTTCTGGCTGCTGCGCCGGGATTCGGTCAGCGTGGGCACCGACGACGAAGCGCCGGGGCTGCGGCTGGCCGTCGTCGTCCTGTGCACGGCCGCCGTGGCGGCCGCGGTGGTGACGGGCTACACCCACTGGACGAGCACCGACCGCGCCTTCAATAAGGACACCCGCGACGCGGCCCAGGTGGCCAGCGGCATGGCCGAGGCGATGGCGTCGTTCACGCCGAGCGCCCCGACCAGCTCGATCGACCGGGCGGCGGCGATGATGGTGCCCGAGCGCGCGGACGCGTTCAAGCAGGAATACCAGAAGTCCAGCGCCGATCTCGCCCAACGCCACGTCACGGCGCAGGCCTCGACGCTGGCGGCCGGGGTCGAGGCGCTGGGGCCCACGGCGGCGAGTGTGGCGGTCATCCTGCGGGTCACCCAGACCACCCCCGGTCAGCCGCCCAGTCGGGCGGCGCCGGCGTTGCGGGTGGCACTGGTCAAGCGGGGCGGCGACTGGCTGGTGACCGACGTGCTGCCGATCAACGCGCGCTGACCGGTCAGTCGGTGTCGGCGGGCGGCGACTTCACCTTCACGAACCGGTCCGAGAGCCGGCGCATCCGGATCATCAGCGAGGCCGACGGGCTGACGCTGCCGTCGAGGTAGGAGGCCAGCTCATCGGCCGCCACCCCGATGCGGGCGGCGAATTCCTGCTGGGCCAGGCCGGACCGCTCGATCAGCAGCCCCACATGGCGGGCCACCTCGGCGCGTTCGTTGGCCTCCAGGTGGGTGCGGGCGCGCTCCAGCACCTCCCACAACGCTTTGGAGATGCCATACGGGCGGGTGCCCTCGAGGACCTCCTCCACCTGACGGGCGGTGCGGCCGAACGGGTCGCGCTTGAGCGCGGCGGCGATCCGCTTCCAGGTGTCGATGTCGCCGCCCTGCATCGCGGAGCGAATCGCGGCGGTCGGCCAGAACTCGACCGGCTGATCGAGATCGGGACGACGTTCGGCGCCGGGCTGCTGAGGCGGCGGCTCGCGTCGTCGGTCGGCTGCCAACGTCACCTCGCCTCCTCCAGCATCGCGACGGCCACCGAAAGGCAGCGCTGCCTGACCTGATCCCAGTCTGCCTTGGCGCCCGGCTCCGAGACCGCGTCAGGCAGATCGGAAGGATTCGGATCCGCGAGTTGTCGGACCAACTGCGAGGTGATCCATTGCTGCTTGGGCGGTTGACAACAGTAATACCTGTCCATTCCGGCGAGCACCACCGCGGCCGTTTCCGGTTCCAATGTGTCGACCATGTCAGCAAATTCGGCATAATCGCGGCTGCTGTTACGGCACATGATCAGGTAGCCCTTGAGGCGCAGCGTCTCGGCGCCGGTCGGGACCTGCAGCCGGTCGCCGGTGGGCAATTGCACATGGGTGGTTTCCACCGGGCTGCTGCGGGCGTATCGCCGGTCGTGGCCGCGCTTGCCGGCCTCGAGCGCGTCGATGGCAACCGACAACCGGCCCCGCCACAGGGTCACCGGATGCACCGGCCGATCGCCCCACGGCATGGCCCGGGAAATACCGTTGCGTGGCGCCAACCCGTCGACCAGCTTCTTGGCCCCGGACGCGGCCCGGGTCGAACCATTGCTGCCGTTCTTCTCGGCGCCGAGGGTGACCGCGACGGCGTCGTCGTCGCCGATGTTGACCTGGTGCGGAATCTGTCCGGGCCCCTGGCCGCGGGGTTCCTCGGTCTCCTTGCAGTTGTTGCGCCCGCAGCCGGTGAAGGCCAGCGGATCGGCGACGGTGACGGCGTCGGGCGCCAAGTGCTTGAGCTTGGCCGCCGACTTGAGCACCATCCGCAGGTCCGCGCTGGGCGCGGTGAGCGCCGAGATGTCGTCGGGAATGACGACGATGTCGCTGAGGTCGACGTCGGGCAGCGGCCGGTCGAAGTCGACCGACGGCAGGAGGCGGCGCAGCCACCCCGGCAGCCACCAGTTCCACTGGGCGAACATCGCCATCAGCGCCGGGACCAGGATCAGCCGCACCACCGTGGCGTCGACCGCGATCGCGACGGCGCATGCCACCCCGATCTCGGCGACCAGCGGCATGCCGGCGAACGCGAAACCGATGAACACCGCGATCATGATCAGGGCCGCGCTGGTGATGGTGCGGGCGCTGGTGCTCACGCCGTAGGCGACCGCGTCGCGGGTGTTTCCGGTCCGCAGGAAGCGTTCCCGGATGCGGGTGAGCAGGAAGATCTCGTAGTCCATCGACAACCCGAACGTCATCGCCAGGACCAGCGGGGGAACGGTGCTGTCGATCGAGGTGATGTGGGCGAACCCGAGATCCCGCAACCAGCCCCACTGGAACACCATGACCAGGCTTCCGTAGGCGGCGGCGACCGAGAGCAGCGTCATCAGCACGCCCTTGAAGGCCAGGAACACCGAGTGGATCGACAGCAACAGCATCACGAACGCGATTGCCGCGACGAACAACAGCACCAGCGGCTCGGTCGCCGAGACCCGGTCGTCAAAATCCTTGATCAACGCCGTCGGCCCGCCGACATCGACGTGTGCCGTGCCCTCACCGGGAACCTTGGGTAGCTGGGCGCGCATCCAGTCGACGGATTGCCGGGCGCCCATGTCCTCGGGATCGACCGACAACACCGCGGACAGCAAAGCACTGCTGTTGTCGTCAGCGAATTGGGGCGGGGTCACCGAGACGATGTGCGGCGCCTGCGTCATCCGCTGGCGGATGGCGGCCAGCGTCTGGCTGTGTTCGGGTGCCGACGCCGCTCCGTCGGGGAAGCTCACCAGCACCTGGATCGGACCCAGCGCGCCCGGTCCGAGGGCCTGGGATGCCCCGGCGACGCCGGCGCGGATCTCGTGCGCGGAGTCGAATTGGCGCAGCAGGCTGTTGCCCAGCACCATCGACGTCGCGGGTGCCGCCATGACGAGCAGGATCGCCGCCGCCGCGATGGATGAGATCCACGGCCGGCGCATCACGGCCGAAACCCAGCGGTTCCAGAATCGGGACTGCGTGCTTTCCGGTCGACGCGACCAGTGCAGCAGCATCGAGCGCTTGGCGGCCGCCCGGCCGAACGTCGCCAGCGCCGCGGGTGTCAAGGTCGTGGAGGTCAGCATGGCGACCGCGACGGCCATGATCGCCCCGGTGGCCATCGATTTCAGGGCCGGGGTGTTGATCAGGTAGATACCGGTCAGCGAGGCGACGACGGTCAACCCGGACAGCACCACCGCTAGCCCGGAGGTGGCCATCGCGGCGTCGACGGCTTCGCGGTGCTGGCGTCCGGACCGCAATTCCTCGCGGAACCGCATCAGGATGAACAGCGAATAGTCCACCGCCAGAGCGATGCCGAACATCGACACCGTCGAGGTCACGAACACCGACATGGTGGTGTAGGCCGACAGGAAATAGACCAGTCCCATCGTCACCACGACCGTGCAGACGCCGAGGGCCAGCGGGATCGCCGCGGCGGCCAGCGAGCCGAACACGGCGAGCAAGACGATCAGGATGATCGGCAGGTTCCACTGCTCGGCTTTGGCGATGTCGTGTTTGGTGTTCGCCGCCGCGGCCGCCGACAGCGCCCCCTGACCGATCACGTAGAGCCGCACCCGGCCGTCGGCGGTCTGCCCGGACTGGTCGCCCTTGACGCCCACCCGCTGCCGTAGCTGTTTGGCGATGTCGCTGGTGCCGGCGTTGCGGGCGTCGAGCCGCAGCGTGAGCACGTACGGCCGGTCGGGCTGCGGCGGCCGTTGGGTGGGGTTGGTCTTCTCGGTGACACCGGGGAATTCGCCGGCGATCTGCCGCAGCTGCGTCACGGCATTGTTCATGTCCTCGTAGCTGGCGTCGGGACGGGGTGCGGCCACCAGCGCCAACGACGAGGCGCCCAGGTCGTGGTACTGGCCCTCCAGCTGATCGTGGACCTTCAACGACTGCGAGCCGGCCACTTCGAAACCACCGCCGGTGAGATTCCCGGACGCCGTCATGGCCAAGTAGATCGCCGGGACCAATGCCAGCAACCAGCCTGTGAAGACCAACCAGCGGTACCTGCGCAGGCTGCGGCTGAGGCGCATCATAAACTGCTGGATTTCAGGCTCCCCGAGTATCTCGCTTACGCGTGAGGGCGACGATACCGCAGCCGCCTATGCATTAGTTCGGCTTCACGAATTCGTGAGCTGCGCAGACGGGTCCTCGGACAAGTCGTAGCCAAGTCGCGACCGAGTCGTTGTCAACCGGTGACCAAGCGGGATCTCGGTCACACCCGGTGGCAGGGCATGAACCGGGATGGCAGGATGTCGCTGGGCCGCGCGGGGGATGGGGAACTCCGCAGTCATTGCGGCCGTCCACCGCAGCAGTTTGCACCGCGCCCAGACCCGGCAGCCGTGGCAAACCGTGAGGAGTTCAGGCATGAAGATGCTCGCCGCAGGTTTGTTCGCCGCCGCAGTGCCCGCCGCGGCCGTCGCGCTGATGGCCGGGCCGCCGGCGACCGGGGCCACCGACCCGTGCGCGGCCAGTGAGGTCGCCCGGACGATCGGTTCGGTCTCCAAGTCGATGGGCGACTACCTGGACTCGCATCCGGAGACCAACCACGCGATGTCCACGATGCTGCAGCAGCAGGCCGGCCCGGAGTCGGTCACCGGGCTGAAGTCCTACTTCGCGGGCAACCCGAAGGTGGCCGCCGATATGGCCGGGATCGCGCAGCCGCTCACCAACCTGTCGATGCAGTGCAAGCTGCCGATCAGCATCCCCCAGGCCATGGGCATGATGCAGCAGGCGCAGGGCGCCGGCGGCCTGCCCGTCTCGCCGGCGGCCGGCCTCGGCGGCCCGCCCGCGGCGACCGTGCCGGCCCCGCCCGCGGCCGGCGGTACGCTGCCCGGCCCGTCGCGGCAGAACAACGTCGGCTAGCCGGCACCTTTCTCCGGCGGCGGTAGCGGCCCCTGCAAGGCGGCGTCGTCGGGGTCGTTCCAGTGCCGCAGCTGCGGCTCGATCAGTGGTAGCGGACCGGTCGGTGGGTCGTCGTCGGAGCCGCCGGGGTTCTCGGTGCGGAACACGAAGAAGAAGACCACCCAGCCGACAGCGGAGATCAGCAACCAGCTGATCAGCCGGTAGAGCAGCATCGCCGAGATCGCGTTCGGCAGCGACATACCGCTGGACACCAGACCGGGCACCAGCACCGCCTCGACCACCAGCAGCCCGCCCGGCATCAGCGGAATCGTGCCGACGGCGCGTGCGGCCGCGTAGGCCACCGTCAGCCCGGCGATCGACGCGTGGTCCCCGGCCGCGTACGCCGCGAAGGCGAGGCAGGCGACGTCGGCGATCCAGTTGAACATCGACCAGCTGAACGCCACCCCGAGGTCGCGCCGGCCCAGGCTGACCGATTCGAGCTGCATCAGGATCTCGCGCCACTTGGCCAGGTGGGTATCGGTCGGCTTGCCGCGCAGCGAGTTGAACCACGCCAAGATGCGGGTGCCGATGCCTTCGATCAGCTCCGGGCGCGATGCCACCGCCTGGGAAAGCAGCAGCAGTGCGATGAATCCGCCCAGGGTGAACAGCAACGAGAACGGGTTGTTCTTCGCGCCCAGGAAGAAGGCGCCGCCCAACCCGAGTAGCGCCAGACCGACCGCCTGCAGCACCCCCGACATCACCAGCTGCCAGGACGCCACCACGGTCGAGGCGCCCCAAATACGTTGCTGCCGAAGCAAAAATGTCGCCGACAGCACCGGGCCGCCGGGCAGTGTTGTGCTCAGCGAGTTGGCGGCGTAGAAGGCGGCCTCGGAGCGCAGCTGCCTGACGTGCACCCCGGCGGACTTCAGCAACGTGCGCTGGATCTGGGCGAAACTGTGCATCGACGCGGCCGCCGCGGCCACCGCCGCGAGTAGCCACCACCAATTGGCCTGGAACAGGCTCGTCCAGGCCTTGGCCAGCTGATCCCAGCCCAGCGCGACCTCGATCCCGAGCACGACCGCGACCACGGCCAGCACCGCCCAGCGCACCCACCAGTACTTGCCCCGCGGCGTCTCGCCGGCGCGCCCGGGAGCCAGCGGTTCATCCTGGTGCGCGAATGCGCCGCCGCCCGGGAAGCGGAGGTTGCGGATGGGCGCGTCGTGCGGCACGTGATTTAGGGTAACCGCGCAGGTGGCGCCGCAATCGAGGCGAAACTCCGCGCGTGTCGCCGTCGTAACCGGATCGTGCCGACGTCATCACCCGACAGCGGACGCCCGATAGGCTGGCCGGATGCCGGCAAACCCCGACGACGCCTCGGTCACACCCCTGGTCCGCCACACCGCCGCCTGGGCGTGGCGTTTGCTGGTCATCTTCGCCGCGGCGCTCGCCTGCCTCTGGGTGGTGGCCAAACTCGAGGTCATCGTCGTGCCGGTGTTGCTGGCGTTGATGATCAGCGCGCTGCTGGTGCCCGTCGTGGACTGGCTGGACGGGCGCGGGCTGCCCCGCGGCAGCGCCGTCGCGCTGGTGTTGCTGGGCGGTTTCGCGCTGCTGGGCGGCATCCTCACCTTCGTCATCACCCAGTTCATCGTCGGTTTGCCGGATTTGACCGAGCAGGTCACCCGCAGCATCGACAGCACCCGGCGGTGGCTGATCGAAGGGCCCGCGCATCTGCGCAGCGAACAGATCACCAACGCGGGCAATGCCGCGATCCAGGCGCTGCACAACAATCAGTCGAAGTTGACCAGCGGCGCGCTGTCCACCGCGGCCACCCTCACCGAACTGCTGACCGCCGCGGTGCTGGTGCTGTTCACCCTGATTTTCTTCCTCTACGGCGGCCGCAACATCTTCGCCTACGTGGCCAAAATCGTCCCGGTCGGCGTTCGCGACCGGGTGATGGAAGCGGGCCGCGCCGGATACGGCTCGCTGATCGCCTACGTGCGGGCCACCTTCCTGGTGGCCTTCACCGACGCGGCCGGGGTGGGCGCCGGGCTGGCCATCATGGGCGTGCCGCTCGCGTTGCCGCTGGCGTCGCTGGTGTTTCTCGGTGCGTTCATCCCGCTGATCGGTGCCCTGATCTCGGGATTGGTGGCCGTGGTGGTCGCACTGCTGACCAAGGGAATCGTCTATGCGCTGATCACGCTCGGCCTGCTGGTCGTGATCAACCAGATCGAGTCGCATCTGCTGCAGCCGCTGGTGATGGGGCGCGCGGTGTCGATTCACCCGCTCGGGGTGGTGCTGGCGATCTCCACCGGCGGTGTGCTGGCCGGCATCGTCGGGGCCCTGCTGGCGGTCCCGACGGTGGCGTTCCTCAACAACGCGATTCAGGTGCTACTCGCCCCGGATCCGGCCGCCGAAGCCGAGCAGCTCGACGATGCCGACGACCCGGCCGTGCTGCACGCCAAAGCGGACCACCCCGAGCAGGTGTCCGACTAGGACTCGAGCGGGTTACAACCGCCCCTCGCGGCGCAGCAGATCCTGCGCGGACAGCCCGCCGCCGGCGCGACGCCGCGGACGCGAATTGTCGCCGTTATCACCGCGGGCGTTCATCTTCTCGGTGGCGGCGTCGGAGTCGTTGTCCTCCGGCCGCATCACGGGACGCGCGGTGGTGGGCTCGGCCGGGTCGGCGGTGCCCTCGCGGTTGCCCGGCACCGGGATGGCCCGGGTCTGCCCGGCCGACGGCGGTGGTGCCGGCGTGGCCGGCCCCGCTTGCCGTGCGACCTCGGGGTTGCCCTGCGCCGAGAAGCGCGTCGTCTTGGCTTCCGTCGGCTGGCTGGGCCGGGGCTGGGGACGGGCGGCGGTCGGGCCGGGAGGCAGCTCCGCGGCAGGTCGCGGCTCAGCAGGCTGCGGTCGCGACGGCTCGGGCGGCGAACCGGGGTGCGTGGGGTCGTGCGGCGCCCGCGGTGTCGCGGCCACCAGGCTGGCCGCGACCGGCGGCCGGACGGCCCGACCGTTGACGGAGCTGCGCTTGCGCTCGTCGGGCAGGTCGATCTCGCCCAGGCCGATCTTGTTCTGCAGCCGCCGGGCCCAGCGCGGGGCCCACCAGCAGTCGTCGCCGAGCAGCTTCATCACCGAGGGCACCAGGAACATCCGGACCACGGTCGCGTCCAGCAGCAGCGCCGCCGCCAAGCCGAACGCCAGGTACTTCATCATCACCAAATCGGAGAACATGAACGAGCCGGCGACCACGGCGAGCACCAGCGCGGCGGCGGTGATCAACCGCCCGGTGGTCGCGGTACCGATCCGGATCGCCTCCGCGGTCGACATGCCGCGTTCGCGGGCCTCGACCATGCGGGAGACCAGGAACACTTCGTAGTCGGTGGCCAGACCGAAGCCCACCGCGACGACCAGCGCGATCAGCACCACCATCAGCGGCGTCGGCGTGAAGTTCAGCCACGTCGAGAAGTGCCCGTCGACGAAGATCCAGGTCAGGATGCCCAGCGTGGAGCCGAGCGTCAGCGCGCTCATCAGCGCGGCCTTGATCGGCAACACCACCGATCCGAACGCCAGGAACATCAGCAGTAGGGTGGCGGACAGCAGCAGCACCAGCATCAGCGGCGCCTTGGCGAACAGGCTGTGGATGCTGTCCTGTTCCAGCGCCGGCGTGCCGCCGACCAGCAGGGTCAGCCCCTTCGGTGGGCTGATAGCCCGCAGCTCGTTGATCTTCTTCTCGGCGTCGTTCTTGTTGACCAGGCCGTTCTGGATCACCCGTACCGAGTCGTCCTTGGGCACGGTGGTCCCGTTCGGCCCGTTGACGCAGGGGTTGCCCGCGATGACGGGGCAGGGACGCTCCTCCCACGTCTTGTCGGTAAATCCGGTGATCCCCGAGATCCTGTTGCGGATGTCGGCGACCTGCTGGTCGGTGACCTTGCTGTGGTTGTTGCTCTTGATCACCACGGTCAGCTGCTCGGTCCGGTACCCGGGGAACTGCTTGTCGAAGTGCTCCTGGGCCATGCGAACGGGGTTGTCCGGCGGCAGGTACTTCTCGCTCATGCCGCCGAGCGACAGGTTGCCCAGGGGGATGACCAGCAGGATCATGCCGACGGCGATCGGGATGGCGAAGGCCAGCGGCCGCTTCATCACCCAGTTGACCAGCTTGCCCCAGAAACCGGCCTCGACCTCTTCGCGGGTCTTGGTCTTCTGCAGCCGGTCGGCGAGCCAGTTAAGCGAGGCCCGCGAATACTTCCAGTTACGCAGGAAGGGCACCCGGAACGCGGTCCGCACGCCGAGCGCGTCGACGTTGGCCCCGAGAATGCCCAGGCAGGCCGGTAGCAACGTGATCGACAGCAGCGCGGCAAGCCCCACCGCCGCAAAGATGGCGTAAGTCAGCGAATGCACGAAGCCCTGTGGCAGCACGAGCAGGCTGGCGCTCGAAGCGATGATCAGCAACGCCGAGAACACCACCGTACGACCGGCCGTCATCACCGTGCGTCGCACGGCGGCCTCGGTGTCGTAGCCCTCGGCGATCTCTTCGCGGAACCGGCTCACCACGAACAGGCCGTAGTCGATCGCAATACCGAAGCCGATCAGCGAGACCACCGGTTGGGCGAAGAAGTGCACCGGGCCGAAGATGGCGGCGAACCGCAGGATGCCCAGTGATCCGGCAATGCTGAGCCCGCCCACGATGACCGGCAGCCCGGCGGCTACCGCGCCGCCAAACACTAAGAACAGCACCACCGTCACCAGCGGGAGCCCCAGGTATTCCAGGAGTTTCTGGTCGCTGGCAATGGTGCCGGTCAGGGCGTTGGCGACGGGCTCCAGGCCGGCGAGTTCGACCTTGCCGCCGCCCAGCTTCTGCAGGGCCGGCTCGACGGCCTTGTAGTTGTTGAGAATGGTGTCGTCGTCGTCGCCCTTGAGCGGGATCGTGACGAAGGTGTGCTTGCGGTCGTCGGTTGCCATCCCCTTGACCTGGGCATTCGGGGGCTCGGCGCCGGGAGTCAACGCCAGCCAACCGGCCCAGCCGAGCACCTGGTCGGGATGGTCCTTGACGAACTTGTTCAGCTCGTCGACGGTCTGCTGATGCCACGCCGGGTCGTCGACGGTCTTGCCGTCCGGAGCGGTGAAGGTCGCCACGACCTGTGCGGTGCGGTCCCGGCCATAGGTCTTGTCGCCCAGAATCGAGGCCGTCACGGACTGGCTGCCGTCGTCGTAGAAACCGCTCTGCGTGACGTGCTTGCCCAGGCTCATCCCGAAGACACCGCCGCCAAGGCACAGAGCCACCATGACCCCGATCACGATGTACCGGTAGCGGTACACGGTTCGACCCCACCAGGCGAACACGTAAGCTCCTTACTGGATCACTAACAGCGACCCGCGCATCGGTTTTCCAGTGTCACACACGCGTGGTCAAGAGCGCGGACAGCGGCCGGAACGGCTGCAGCCACGCTCCCCGGTCGGGCAGCGAATCTAGGCCGATTCGCGGCAGCGGTTCCCGGAAAACACCTTCGATGTCTTCCAGATCAACGAAGTCCAAGGTATCCGACGCTAGTGCCCAACTCGCATGTTCGCGAAATCCGATCACTTGGACGGGGGTCGTGTCACCGACCCCGGTGCGTGCGATCTCCTCGAGCGGCTGACGGAACGCCTGACCGTCGGCGGACGCCACGACCAGCGCCGCGAGCCCTTCTTGCCGCCGCAGTTCGATGTGGGCCAGCATGTCCCGGTCGACATCACTGTCTTCATCTATTTTCGGCTTGGCGAAGACCGCAAACCCCACGTTACGCAAAGCATCCACCCAGGGTCGAACGACGTCGGCGCTGCCCGGGGCGATGTTGGTGAACACCGTGGCCTCGGGTTCGACGACGACGCCCGGACGGGCCGCGCTGACCTCCGCGGTGCGGGTCAGCAGCCACCGGCCCAGCGCATCGAACCGCGGGCGTTCCAAAGCGGTGGGTCGACGGCCCAGGATCGAGCCGAGGCCCATGTCGAGGTTGGGGGCGTCCCACACCAGCAGCACGCGCCGCGGCGCCGCATCGAAGCTGTCCAGGTCCCCCGACGGCGCCGCCGGCGAGGTTTCTCCGGCGGGCGCGGCCGTTTCTTCAGCGAGGCTCATACTCATCGTCTTTTCCAGATGAACTCGGATACGGAGCTGCCCACTGCGTGGGCCTTCAGCTCGTATTTGGTCGTCGGGCGCACGGTCGAGATCGGCAGGTCGCTGCCGGGATCGACGCGACAGAGCCGCGGTTCGGCGTCGCCTACTTCGGCCATCTGCTCGGCGTAGCCGGGGTGGTCCGTTGCGGCGTGCAGGACACCACCGGGGAGTAGCCGGTCAGCGATCAGGCCAACCGTGGCCGGCTGCAGGAAGCGGCGCTTGTGGTGGCGGGCCTTCGGCCACGGGTCGGGGAAGTAGAGACGAAGCCCGGTCAGCGAAGCCGGTGCGATCAGATACCGCAGCACGTCGATCCCGTTGCCGCGGATCAGCCGGATGTTGTCGACCCGCTCGCGCTCGATCGCGCACAGCAGCTGCGCCAGGCCGCGCTTGTAGACCTCCACCGCGATCACGTCGATTTCGGGTTCTTCGCGGGCCATCGCCAGCGTCGACGTGCCGCTGCCGCAGCCGATCTCGAGCACCAGCGGTGCCCGCCGGCCGAACCAGGCCGACGTGTCCAGCGGTTCGAAACGGTGCGGGATGTCGGAGCGGCCCACCGTCGGCCACAGCCGCTCCCAGGTCTCGCGCTGGCCGCCGGACAGGGTGGAACGCCGGGAACGGAAGCCGGTGGCGGGCAGATAGCCCCGTTCGGGGGCGCCCGAACCGTCCGGCTCCGACCCGGGCGTCACGCCTTCTTCGGTATCCAGGCCGGCTCCCACCTCCACCGGTGCGTCGGGACACGTCCCGACCCCGGGTTGCGCATGCATTTGTCCATGGTGGCTTATGAATCCCCGATGTAGCCGCCCCTGGTCCAGATTGATACCCAACAGTTGCCTTCAACTGGTAACAGATAGACGGTGGCTCGCAACTCGAAGACGCAAGTGCCACTATGCGGTGGGGCTGGATCGTCGGCAAGGCAAACAGGCCCGGCGTCGGCGACGACCCCGCATGCGACGGGAGCAACGCCGGCGGTGGGGTGCCGGCCGATCGGATCGAGCAGGCAAGAAATGAAGGTGCGGGGGAGCCAAGTTTTCGTCGACGAGCTGGAGCGGTTTGCTGCCGAATGTGACGACGCGCGGGTGAGCGCGATCGCCGAGCAGGCTGCCGCGCCGCTGCGGGTGGCGGTGCGCGGACGGGCCGGGGCCGGTCGCGGCACCGTGGCCCGCGCCCTGGCATACGCGGAAACCCCGGCCGGAATCGCGGTCATGCCGGCCGGCAGCGACGCCGATGTCGTCGTCCAGGTCATCGCCGAAGTGGTCAAACCCGAGGACGCCGACGCGATCGCGGCCGCCGGGTGCCCGGTGCTGGCGGTGCTCAACAAGGCCGACCTGGTCGGCTCGCTGTCGGGTCGCACCGGGAACGGGCCGCTACAGGCCGCGCGCACCCGGTGCGCGCGGCTGGCCGAGGTCGCCGGCGTCCCGGTCGAACCGATGAGCGCTTTGCTGGCCGTCGCCGCGTTCGAGGGATTCGACGCCGCGTCGTGGGCGGCGCTGCGGACGCTGGCCGACCACCCCGGTTGCCTGGACGGCTCGTTCGAGGACTTCGTCGCGGCCGACAACCCCGTGCCGACGCGGGCGCGGCTGCGGCTCCTGGACAGCCTGGACCTGTTCGGCACCGCGCTGGGCATCGCCGCGGTCCGCCGGGGCGGCACGGAACCACAGGTCCGTGCCCTGCTGCGCCGGGTCAGCGGCATCGACGCGGTGATCGCCCGGTTGTCGGCGCTGGGCGCCGAGGCGCGCTACCGGCGGGTGCTCGAGGCCACCGTGGAGCTGGAGGCCCTGGCCGTCGGCCGCTTGATCGGGGAACGGATCAGCGAATTCCTGTCCCGCGACGACACCGTGGTCGCGCGGATGGCCGCCGCGATCGAGGTAGCCGAGGCGGCGGGGTTGGACGCCGGCGGCGGGGGCGACCCGGCCGGGCACCTGGCCCGGGCGGCGCGGTGGCAGCGTTACGGGCGCGAATCGGCGAGCGAATTGCACCGGGCCTGCGGTGCGGACATCGCCCGGGGATCGCTGCGGCTGTGGTCGCGGGAGTCGGCATGAGCGAAAACGCGTCCGGCGCGGCCGAGGTCGACGAACTGGTGGCGGCGATCGGGCCGCGGCTGGATCCGCCGGCCATCACCCGCCGCGAGGTGGTGTTGGTGACCGGCCCGTGGATGGCGGGTGTGACCGGGGTGGCCACCGCACTCGGCGAGCGGCTGCCCGAGCACAAGTTCGTCGAGTCGACCGATCTGCAGCCCGGCGAGGCGCCGACGGCGGTGGTGTTCGTCGTCTCCGCGGCCGCCGAACTCACCGCATCGGACTGCGCGCTGCTTGATGCGGCCTGCGAGCACACCGACGTGGTGGTCGCGGTGGTGTCCAAGATCGACGTGCACCGGGCCTGGCGCGACGTGCGCGGCGCCAACCGCGACGCACTGGCCGCCCATGCGCCGCGCTACGCCCGGGTGCCGTGGATAGGTGTGGCCGCCGCGCCCGAGCTGGGTGAGCCGCAGCTGGACGACCTGGTCGAAACCGTCTCGGCGCAACTCGCCGCCCCGGACATCGCGCGACGAAACCGGTTGCGGGCCTGGGAATCCCGGCTGCAAACGGTCGCGCAGCGGTTCGACCGCGACGCGGACGGCGCCGGGCGGCGGGCCCGGGTCGACGCGCTGCGTGAGGAGCGCATCACCGCCCTGCGTGAGCGCCGGCAAGCGAAATCCGAGCGCACCATCCGGATGCGCAGCCAGACCCAGCAGGCACGGGTGCAGCTGTCGCACTTCGCGCTCAACCGGTGCTCGTCGGTGCGCAGCGAGCTGCAGTCCGACGTCGCGCGGCTGCCCCGGCGGGAGATGGCCGGATTCGAGGCACACGCGCGGGGCCGCGCCGCCGAGGTGGTCAGCGAGGTCGACGTGGGCACCACCACCCAGCTCGACGACGTCGCACGCGAGCTGGAGGTGCCGCTGGAGTTACCGCCCGTCGAGCAGCTGCCCACCGTCGACGTCGCGCCCCCGCCGCTGAAATCCCGGCGGCAGGAGACCTGGCTGATGCTGCTGTTGGGCATCGGGTTCGGGGTCGGCGTCGCGCTGACGCTGTCCCGGTTGCTGGCCGGCGTGGCCCAGCGGCTGAATCCGGCGCTGCAGATCGCCGGCGCCGTGCTGTGCGTGGCGGTCGGTCTGGCGGTCACCGTGCTGGTGGTCAAACTGCGCGCCCTGCTGCATGACCGGTCGTTGCTGGACCGCTGGACCGGCGACCTGACGTCGTCGCTGCGCTCGGTCGTCGAGGAGCTGGTGGCGACCCGCGTGCTGGCCGCCGAGTCGGCGCTGAGCACCGGGCTGGTTGCACAGGACGAGGCCGCGAACACGCAGGTGTCGGAGCAGGTCAGTGAGATCGACACCGAACTGCGCGAACACGCCATCGCCGCGGCCCGCGCCGCGGCCGCCCGGGACCGGGAAATGCCCACGGTTCGGGCGGCGCTGGAAGCGGTACGTGCAGAACTCGGCGAACCGGGTATCCCCCAACCCGATGGCCACCCCGACGACACCGGCGGGCCAGAAAGCACTAAATCGGGCCCGAGGAGCGCGGATGAGGACAATTCGTGACCGTTTGAGCGCTTCTGAATCGTTGTTGTGAGAAGGCTTATACCCGCCCGGGCCTTCCCCAGCAAGGGGATCACGATAACCTGTAGCTAACGCCACCATGTCAATATCTGTGTGGGCGACCGCATACGCGACCACCAATTTGCGCCCACGCGTACGGAGATGAATTCAGGAGAGTTCGATGACCTCAGCGACCATTCCCGGTCTGGACAACGCACCCACCAATCATCGTGGGCTGTTGGCGTGGGTAGAGGAGGTCGCCGAGCTGACCCAGCCCGACCGGGTTGTGTTCGCTGACGGATCCGACGAGGAGTTCAACCGGCTGGCCGAGCAGCTGGTCGAGGCCGGCACCCTGACGAAGCTGAACGAGGACAAGCGCCCCAACTCCTACCTGGCGCTGTCCGACCCGTCCGACGTGGCGCGCGTGGAATCCCGGACCTTCATCTGCTCCGAGCGCGAGGCCGACGCCGGCCCGACCAACAATTGGATGGACCCGAGCGAGATGCGGTCCACCCTGAACGACCTGTACCGCGGCTGCATGCGCGGTCGGACCATGTGGGTGGTGCCGTTCTGCATGGGACCGCTCGGTGCCGAGGACCCGAAGCTGGGCGTGGAGATCACCGACTCCGAGTACGTCGTCATCTCGATGAAGGTGATGACCCGGATGGGCAAGGCGGCGCTGGAAAAGATCGGCGACGACGGATTCTTCGTCAAGGCGCTGCACTCGGTGGGCGCCCCGCTGGAGTCGGGCGCCAAAGACGTGCCCTGGCCGTGCAGCGACACCAAATACATCACCCACTTCCCGGAGACCCGCGAGATCATGAGCTACGGCTCGGGCTACGGCGGCAACGCGCTGCTGGGCAAGAAGTGCTACTCGCTGCGCATCGCCTCGGCGATGGCGCACGACGAGGGCTGGCTCGCCGAGCACATGCTGATCCTCAAGTTGATCTCCCCGGAGAACAAGGCCTACTACTTCGCCGCGGCGTTCCCGTCGGCGTGCGGCAAGACCAACCTCGCGATGCTGCAGCCGACCATCCCGGGCTGGCGTGCCGAGACCCTCGGTGACGACATCGCCTGGATGCGCTTCGGCAAGGACGGCCGGCTCTACGCGGTCAACCCCGAGTTCGGCTTCTTCGGCGTCGCGCCGGGCACCAACTGGAAGTCCAACCCGAACGCGATGCGCACGATGGAGGCCGGCAACACCGTCTTCACCAACGTCGCGCTGACCGACGACGGCGACGTGTGGTGGGAAGGCCTCGAGGGCGACCCGCAGCACCTGATCGACTGGAAGGGCCGCGACTGGACACCCGAGTCCGACGAGAAGGCCGCGCACCCGAACTCCCGCTACTGCACCCCGATGTCGCAGTGCCCGATCCTGGCGCCCGAGTGGGACGACCCGCAGGGGGTGCCGATTTCCGGCATCCTGTTCGGCGCGCGCCGCAAGACGACGGTGCCGCTGGTGACCCAGGCCCGCGACTGGCAGCACGGCGTCTTCATGGGCGCCACCATGGGCAGCGAGCAGACCGCCGCCGCCGAGGGCAAGGTCGGCACCGTGCGCCGCGACCCGATGGCCATGCTGCCGTTCCTGGGCTACCACGTCGGTGACTACTTCCAGCACTGGATCGACCTGGGGAAGAACTCCGACGAGTCCAAGCTGCCCAAGGTTTTCTTCGTCAACTGGTTCCGCCGCGACTCCGACGGTGGCTTCCTGTGGCCGGGCTTCGGCGAGAACAGCCGGGTGCTCAAGTGGATCGTCGACCGCATCGAGCACCAGGCCGGCGGCCAGGACACCCCGATCGGCATCGTGCCGACGGCCGACGACCTGGACCTCGACGGTCTCGACATCCAGGGTGGGGACGTGGCCAAGGCGCTGGCGGTCAACGCGGCCGAGTGGCGCGAGGAGCTGCCCCTGATCGAGGAGTGGTTTGAGTTCGTCGGCGACAAGCTGCCCACCGGCGTCAAGGACGAGTTCGAGTCGCTCAAGCAGCGGCTGGCCGAGTCCGACTGAGGCGGGCGGGAACTTCGAATCGGGCTGGCGCGCAAGTCGCGCCGGCCCGATTTTTTGTCGGCAAAAGGCGACAAGCAGTTGTTTGGAACGCCATGCTTCGGTCTATTAACAGCTAACACCGGAAACCTGGAAGGCTGATGATGAAGTCAACGACAACCTCCGCGCTCACGATTGTGGTTGCGGCAGCGGGAATTCTGTTCAGCGGATGCTCGGCGTCGCAAGTGATCAACACTGGCGGCGACACCAAGTGCAAGGACTTCACCACCCAGGACGAGAAGAAGCAGAACGACGAGATCAGCAAAATGCTGAAGGACAAGAGCGGCCAAGACCCGACCAATCTGGAGATTTCCGCGACGCGGCTGTCCGCGCAGACCTACTGCCAGACCGTGGGCAAGCCGGACAGCAAGATCTCCGAGGCGCCGCACGGCTGACGCTCGCCTACCAGCGCAATTTGCACGCTGGCGGCGCCGCTGCAGATCATCGAGTCGTGATCGTTGATCGGCGTCGCGCGCTGGGTGTGGCCGCGGTGGGACTGCTTGCTTCCGGCTGCCACACCGGGTCGCCGGAGGCCGAGTCGCCGGTGCCGTGGCCCACCGGTGACGGCCTCGGAATCGGCCTGGAGGGGTACCCCTACCCCTATCCCGTCCGCTATCTCGACGTCACGCACGTCGCGCAGGCACCGTGGATCGATCGGGTCGCCCCGGAGTGGGAACGCCGCGCCCGGCTGGCGTACATGGATATCGCGCCCGAGAGCGGCCAGCCGCGGGGCACCGCCTTGCTGGTGCACGGCAAGAACTTCTTCGGCGCGTACTGGAAGGACGTCATCGCGACGCTGCGTCACCGCGGTTACCGGGTCATCGTTCCCGACCTGGTCGGCTGGGGTAAATCCACCAAGCCCTCGACGTTGACCGCGGAAGCGCTGGTGGCACATCTGCGCTCGCTACTCGATGCCCTCACGGTGAATTCTGTTGCCGTCGTGGGGCATTCGACCGGCGGCCTGGTGGCCATGCACATGGCCCGGCTGTCACCCGAGCGGGTGGCCGCGCTGGTGCTGGAGAACCCGATGGGGCTCGAGGACTATCGGCACGGGCTGACCCGGCAGGTGGGGCATCAGGACTGGGCTGCCGACGAACGGTCTTCGACCGCCGATCAGATCCGCCAGTACATGGCGCACTACTTCGTGACCAAGGAACCCCGGCTGATCGAGCCGTTCGTCGCGGTGCGCACGGCCGTCGCGGCCTCGCCCGAGTTCGAGCGCTGGGTGCAAAGCTCGGCGGCGGCCACCGACATGCTGCTCAACCAACCGGCGGTGGAGTTCGTCGCGTCGTTGCCCGCCCGCACGCTATTCGTCTGCGGTTTGTCCGACCGCACCTATGCGGGCGCGAAGTACACCGCGCCCGACGAGCAAGCCGCCAAAGGGAATATCGCCGCACTGGCCCGGGGTTTCGCGGCCCGGATGCCCGCGGCCCGATTCGTCGGGGTGCCCGGCACCGGCCATGTCCCGCATCTGGAATCACCGGCCGCGTTCTGCTCGGCCGTGCAGCAATTCCTGCCCTGAACGACCGCGACGGGCCGCTTGACACCCGTCAAAATTCGGCGGCGGTACAGTCGTCGCATGCAGATCCGCCCCTACGTCGGCGCCGACAAACCGGCGATCATCCTGTACCCATCCGGAACGGTCGTCACCTTCGATGACCTGGAGGCGCGGGCCAACCGGCTGGCGCACCGATTCCGTCAGGCGGGGCTGCGCGAGGGCGACAGCGTCGCGATCCTGATGGAGAAACAACCAGCACATGCACGCCGTCATGTGGGCGGCTCGGCGCAGCGGCTTGTACTACGTGCCGATCAACACCCACCTGACCGCGGCCGAGGCGGCCTACATCATCGACAACAGCAGCGCCAAGGCGATCGTCGGCTCGGCGGCGCTGCGCGACACCCTCGCCGGCCTGGCCGAGCATTTGCCGAACGGCCTGCCCGAGCTGCTGCTGATCGCCGACGGCGATCTGCCGGGCTGGGATCGCTACCCGGAATGCGTTGCCAATCAACCGGATACCCCGATCGCCGACGAGATCGAGGGCGACCTGCTGCAGTACTCCTCGGGCACCACCGGCCGGCCCAAGGGCATCAAACGCGAATTACCGCACGTCCCACCGGAAGACGCTCCGGGCATGATGTCGGAACTGGTTGGATTCTGGATGGACACCGACACGGTGTATCTGAGTCCGGCCCCGCTGTATCACACCGCGCCGTCGGTGTGGTCGATGACGGTGCAGGGCGCGGGCCTGACCACGGTCGTCATGGAGCGCTTCGATCCCGAAGGGACGCTGGATGCCATCCAGCGCCACCGCGTGACGCATAGCCAGTTCGTGCCGGCCATGTTCGTCCGGATGTTGAAACTGCCGCAGGATGTCCGCGATTCGTATGACCTGTCCAGTCTCAAGCGGGTGATGCATGCCGCGGCGCCGTGCCCGGTACAGATCAAGAAGCAGATGATCGACTGGTGGGGGCCGATCATCGACGAGTACTACGCCTCCTCGGAAGCACACGGCTCGACGCTGATCGGCGCCGAGGACTGGCTGGCGCATCCGGGTTCGGTCGGCAAGCCCTTGATCGGCGCCGTGCACATTCTCGACGAGAACGGCGACGAGTTGCCGCCCGGCGAGGCCGGCGAGATCTACTTCGAAGGCGGGTATGCGTTCGAGTACCTCAACGACCCAGCGAAAACCGCGTCATCCCGCGACAAGCACGGGTGGACCACCGTCGGGGACATCGGCTACCTCGATGACGAGGGCTACCTGTACCTGACCGACCGGCGCCACCACATGATCATCTCCGGCGGGGTGAACATCTACCCGCAAGAGGCCGAGAATCTACTGGTCACCCACCCGAAGGTGCTGGATGCCGCGGTGTTCGGGGTGCCCGACGACGAGATGGGCCAGCGGGTCGTGGCGGCCGTACAGACCGTCGAGCAGGCCGACGCCACCGATCAGTTCGCCGACGAGCTGCTGTCCTGGCTGCGAGACCGCTTGGCGCACTTCAAATGCCCGCGATCGATCGCGTTCGAGGCGCAGCTGCCGCGCACCGACACCGGCAAGCTCTACAAGAACGGGCTGATCGAGAAGTACTCGGTCTGACCGATGTTCCGGGTGGCCGATCTGTCGAGCCCGCCGGAGGCGGGCCTGCCGTCGCCGCCCGGCGTGATTGTCGGTGTCGGCTCGGCCGCCGAGCTCAAAGAGCACCAGTACTGGCTGGACGCAGCGACTTTCACGCTGACCGAGGAGCCGTGCGCCGACCGTCGGGTCATCACCGTCGATTCGGTCCCCGAAACGCTGGCCGAGCTGCGTAAGCGATGTGAGCACTGGCCCCGGGCCAGCAGCGTCTGCGACGACGTGCTGCGCTCGGTCGCTCCGGCCGGCCCGGCGCTGGCCGGTGTGGTGACCGAGTCGCTGGCCTACTCCACCTTGCAGGCGGGCCCGGAGTTCGCGCGCTGGCTCGCCGAACGCGGGCCGGCCCGGATGCCCGAGATCCCCGACCCGGTGCTCGCCGAGCGCGACGGTGACACCCTGCGGATCAGGTTCAACCGCCCGCAACGCCACAACGCGTTTTCCACCGACGCGCGCGCCGCACTGCTGGAGGCGCTGACGGTCGCGCAGCTGGACCCGTCGGTGACCGAGATCGTGTTGAGCGGCAACGGCCCGTCGTTTTGCAGCGGCGGAGATCTCGCCGAATTCGGCACCTTCGCCGATCCCGCGAGCGCGCATCTGGCCCGCACCCGTCACAGCCCGGCCCTGGCGCTGGATGCGCTGACCGCCAGACTCGGCCGGTGTTGCCGCGCCCAGGTACATGGCCGGGTGCTGGGCAGTGGCTTGGAGATGGCCGCCTTCTGTGGATGGGTTGAGGCGCAACAGGATTCGCTCTTCGGGCTGCCGGAGCTTGGTCTGGGATTGATCCCGGGGGCCGGCGGCACCGTCAGCATCACGCGCCGTATCGGCCGTTGGCGTACGGCCTACCTGGTGCTGTCCGGCCGGACGGTCGGCGTCGATACCGCGCTGAGCTGGGGCCTAGTGGACGCGACTTACGTTGGCGCGCAACCGATTACTCAGTAGCCACCGAAGGTGGTGCTTGTCGTCGACGGGATGCTCGACACGGCGACCACGGCGATGACGATGTACAGGATCGCGATGATCGCATACGTGACACCGCCCGCGATGGCGCCGATGATCGCCCACTTCTTGGCGTTGTTCGACGCGTCCTGTGCCTCGGCGGCGCGGCCCTGGGCCCACAATCCGGAGACCTTGTTGGAGTAGACAAGCGAGATGATCCCGAACGGGAGGCAGCACAGCACTGTGCACAGGATCGCCCATACCAGGTAGTTGTCCGGTTCCGGCTGTCCCGGCCAGGCACCCGGCTGCTGGCCCGGCCAGCCCGGCGGCTGCGGCTGCTGCGGCTGCTGCCAGCTTGGCTGCGGCGGCTGGCCCTGCCACTCCGGTTGCGGCGGCTGGCCCTGCCACTCCGGTTGCGGCGGCTGGCCCTGCCACTCGGGGGAACCTTCGTACGGCCCTGGCGGATAACTCATGGCAGCTGCCTTCCTTCGGGTTCCTCCCGTCCAGCCGCTTTGCTGGTCGCAAGTCAGGCAAATATAGCGCACCAATGGAGGTCAAGCGCCGAATTCAGCCGCGCTCAGATCCCGCCCCGGGCCACCAGCTGCCCGGCAATCACATTGCGCTGGATCTCATTCGTGCCCTCGCCGACAATCATCAGGGGCGCGTCACGAAAGTAGCGCTCGACGTCGTACTCGGTGGAATAGCCGTAGCCGCCGTGGATGCGTACCGCGTTGAGTGCGATCTCCATTGCGATCTCGGAGGCGAACAGTTTGGCCATCCCGGCTTCCATGTCGCAGCGTTCGCCGCCGTCGTAACGCTGCGCGGCGTAGAGGGTGAGCTGGCGGGCGGCGGTGAGCTTGGTGGCCATGTCCGCCAGATAGTTGCCGACGGCCTGATGTTGCCAGATCGGCTTACCGAAACTCTCGCGCTGCCGGGCATAGGCCAACGCATCCTCGAGCGCTGCGGTCGCCACGCCCAGCGCGCGGGCGGCCACCTGGATGCGGCCGGTTTCCAGGCCCTTCATCATTTGCGAAAAGCCTTCGCCCATACGGTCTCCCAGCACGGCCGACACGGGGACGGCGAAGTCGTCGAAGGACAACTCGCAGGATTCGACGCCCTTGTAACCCAGCTTTGGCAGATCTCTGGAGATCGTCAGACCCGGGCCCTGTTCGACGAGCACGATCGAGATGCCCTGATGGCGCGGTTCGGCATTCGGGTCGGTCTTGCACAGCAGCGCGATCAGCCCGGAATGGCGCGCGTTGCTGATCCAGGTCTTGGCGCCGTTGATCCGCAAGCCACCCGAACCGTCGGGCAGCGCGGTGGTTGACATGTTCTGCAGGTCGGAGCCGCCGCCGGGCTCGGTCAGCGCCATTGTGGCCCGCACTTGGCCGGTCGCCATCGGTGGCAGGTAGGTCCGCTTCTGCTCCTCGGTGCCGGACAGCGTCAGCAGCTTGGCGACCACCGTGTGCCCGCCCATCGCGCCGGCCAGGCTCATCCAGCCGCGGGCCAGCTCCTGGGTGACCCGAACATATCCCGGCATCGAGACCGGCGACCCGCCGTATTCCTCCGGAATCGCCAGGCCGTAGATGCCGATCCGCTTCATCTGCTCGATCCACGCCTCGGGGTAGGCGTTGGCGTGCTCGACCTCGCGGACCGTCGGTTTGACCTCACGGTCGATGAACGCTCGGACCGTGGCGACCAGTATGTCTTCTTCGTCGTCCACCTCTGATCACCCTCCTGGGCTGATGGTGGCGACCCGCTTCGACCGCCACGAGTTGACCCCCGATTCGACAGCCTGCCAGCATGTGGCGTTGTGACGGGAAACAGGTATGTGGGGATCCGCGACGGCGGGCCGTACTTCGACGATCTATCGAGGGGCCAGGTCTTCGACTGGGCACCGGTGGCGACGCTCTCGGCGGGTATGGCCGCGGCCCATCAGGCGATCGTCGGGGACCGGTTACGCCTGGCGCTGGACGCCGACCTGTGTGCCGCGGTGATCGGCGGGCCGGGGCCGCTGGCGCATCCGGGGTTGGTCTGCGATGTCGCGATCGGGCAGAGCACGCTGGTGACCCAGCGGGTCAAAGCCAACCTGTTTTATCGCGGGTTGACGTTCCATCGATTCCCGGTCATCGGCGATTCGCTCTACACCCGCACCGAAGTCGTTGGGCTGCGCGCCAACTCGGTCAAGCCCGGCCGCCCGCCGACCGGAATGGCCGCGCTGCGGATGACCACGATCGACCAGGCCGACCAATTGGTGCTCGATTTCTATCGCTGCGCGATGCTGCCCGCCAGCCCGGACTTCGATCCCGATGGCGCGCCCGCCGACGATCTCTCCACGATCGGAGCCGATGCGGCGCCGCCCGCCGTGCCGCCGGCGTCCCAGTGGAACGGCGAGGCCTTCCGAAAGCGAGTGCCCGGACCACATTTCGACACCACCCTGGCGGGTGCGGTATTGCGCAGCACCGGCGACGTCGTCAGCAATGCGCCCGAGCTGGCCCGGCTGACCCTGAACATCGCTGCCGCGCATCATGATTCGCGGTCCGGTGGACGCCGGCTGGTGTATGGCGGACACACCATCGGGCTGGCGTTCGCGCAGGCCAACCGGCTGTTGCCGAACCTTGCGACGGTGCTGGGCTGGGAGTCGTGTGATCACACCGGGCCGGTGTATGAGGGCGACACGCTCTACAGCGAGCTGCACGTGGAGTCGGCCGAGCCCAGCGATCACGGGGGCGTGCTGGGGCTTCGGTCGCTGGTCTACGCGGTCGGTGACGGGGCCGACGAGCCCGATCGGGCCGTGCTGGACTGGCGACTGCGCGCGCTGCACTTCTAACCCGGAGGACAATGGTCCAGGTGAGCGACGCGGCGTCCCGGTGGGGCAGCAGCGGGCTGGCCTGCCTGACCGGCCCGCCCGACGGGCCGCCCGACTTCTCCCGCGCCGGGGTGCTGGCCCGCGCCGATCGGGTCGCCGCGGCGGTGGGCGGTCATTTCGGTATCGCCGTCGACGCGGCCACGCTGCTGGCCGGGCGGGCCGGATTGCTCGGATTGACTCGTGGCGGCAGGATTTCGGCCGGCGGGGGCACCCGGCTGTTCCAGGCCCGCGACGGCTGGTGCGCGTTCACGCTGTCACGCCCCGACGATATCGCTGCCATCCCCGCGCTGCTGGAGCTCGACGAGGCGCCCGCCGAGCCCTGGCCGATGCTGCAGCATTGGGCCGCAACACGTCTCGTCTCCGCAATCACCGAGCGGGCGAGCCTGCTGGACATTCCGGCGGCCGCCCTGGGCGAAGTGGCCCAAGCGCCGCCGCGGATCGAGCGAATGGGTACCGGGGTTGCTACCCGCGGCGTCACCGGCCTGCTGGTGGCCGACCTGTCGTCGATGTGGGCCGGCCCGCTGTGCGGGCACGTGCTGGCCCGGGCCGGGGCCACCGTCGTCAAAGTGGAAAGCCCCCGGCGCCCGGACGGCACCCGGGCGGGCAATCGTGCATTCTTCGACTGGATGAACGGTGAAAAGCTGTCCTACTGCCTGGATTTCGAAAGCCAGGTCGACGAGCTGCGCGAGCTGCTCGCGGTCGCCGACATCGTGATCGAGGGCTCTCGGCCTGCGGCGCTGGCCCGGCGCCGGCTGGGCCCGGAACACATTGCCCCGCGCCCGGGCCGAATCTGGTTGCGTATCAGCGGGTATGACCACGACGACGGCCGGCCCGCGTTCGGGGACGACGCCGCGGTGGCCGGTGGGCTGGTCGGTACGGGGCCGGTGTTCTGCGGGGACGCCATCGCCGATCCGCTCACCGGCCTGGAAGCGGCACTGGCCGTGGCCGAATCGCTGGCCCGCGGCGGCGGCGAGTTCATCCGGGTGTCGATGGCGGGGACTGCCGCTGGTTACGCGGCCGTGCCCGCCGCGGCATCGGCCTCCGAATGCCCGGCGCCACCACCCCAGCCGCCACCCGCGCCCCGACGCGCCGCCGACCTGGGCGCCGACAGCGACGCCGTACGCCGGTTGGTCGCCGAAAGACGGCCGCTGTCATGCTGATTCAGCGGGCGACCCTACTGGACGGCACGGTGGCCGACATCCGGGTGGGTGCGCAGATCGAGGAGATCGGCGTCGGCCTGCAGTCCCAACCCGGGGAGACCGTGCTGGATGCGCACGACGCGACTGTGCTACCCGGCCTGCACGACCACCATGTGCACCTGCGTTCGGCCGCCTCGGCGATGGATTCGCTGACGCTCGGACCGCCGCGCGTGCACACCAAAGAGCAACTGGCAGAATACCTTTCGAACGCGACGCCGAACGCCGACGGATGGATCCGGGCGATCGGCTACCACGAATCCGTCGCCGGTGAGCTGGATCGCGCCGCGCTCGACGCCATCCTCCCTGGCACTCCGGTGCGCGTCCAGCACCGCAGCGGCGCCCTGTGGATCCTCAATTCCGCGGCGCTGCATCTGCTCGGGATGGCCGGGCATCCCGACGGGCGGCTGCGTGCCAGCGACCGATGGTCCGAGGCGCTGCAGCGTCACCACACCGACCTCCCCGAACTCAGCCGTCGCCTCACCGCGCTCGGCGTCAGCGGAGTCACCGACGCCACACCGGATCTCGACGCGGACGACATGGTGTCGCTGTTGGTGGCGCATCGGCACGGCGAGTTCCGGCCGCGGCTTTCTTTCCTGGCCCCGGGAAAGATGATCCTGCACGACGACCGCCTCGACCTGGACGCGTTGACCGGATGGATCGCCGATCACCACGCCGACGGGCAGCCGGTTGCCGTGCACTGTGTGACCGCAGCGCAATTGGTGGTCGCCATCGCGGCCCTGCGCGCCGCCGGCGGCCATCCGCAGGATCGCATCGAACACGCCGCGGTCGTCGGCGATGACGACCTTGCCGACCTGGCCGAGCTCGGGCTCACCGTGGTGACCCAGCCGAACTTCGTCGCCGAGCGCGGCGATCAGTACCTGTCCGACATTCCCGCTGCCGAGCACGCCGCGCTGTGGCGGGTCGCGTCGCTGCGAAAAGCCAAGGTGCGCGTGGCGCTGTCGACCGATATGCCATTCGGGCGCGGTGACCCGTGGGCGGCGATGCGGGCCGCGGTGCACCGCACCACACCCAGCGGGGTGGTGCTGGGCGCCGACGAATGTGTCGCGGCGACAGAAGCTTTGACGATGTTTCTGGGCCATGCCGATCAGCCGGGACGGCCCCGGACCGTCGACGTCGGACAGCCGGGGGACCTGTGCATGCTGGCCGCACCGCCCGCGACGGTGCTGGCCGAGCTGGATGCCGGACTGGTGGCCGCGACAATTATCAACGGCCAGCTCGCCTATCCCGCGGACTAGCGCGCCCCGGGCAGTGCGGCCCGCAGAGTCTCGCACTGACTGTCGAAAAACCGCTGCGACACTTGCACTTTCGGCGCCACCAGGTCGAAGCCGTGAAAGGCGCCGGGGATGATCTCCACCTCGCACGGCACGCCGGCGGCCCGCAACCGTTCGGCGTAGGCCAGATCTTCATCGTGGAACAGGTCGTGGGTCCCCACGCCGATCCAGGCCGGGGCCAACCCGCTGAGGTCGTCGCGGCGGGCCGGCACGGCGACCCGTGGATCCGCATCGCCCAGATATGCCGTCCAGCCGAACCGGTTGCTGTGGGTGTTCCACAGGCGATAGGTCGGCTTCTCGGCCGTCAGGGAACTGCGATCGTCGAGCATCGGGTAGGCCAGCAGCTGGAACAGCGGCGTGACCTCCCCGCGGTCGCGGGCCAGCAACGCCAGCGCCGCCGCGAGACCGCCGCCGGCACTGGCGCCGCCGATCGCCACCTGCGTCCGGTCCACCGCCGGCAGCCCGGCCAGCCAGGTCAGCGCCGCGTAGCAGTCCTCGAGCGGTGCCGGATACGGATGTTCGGGCGCCAGCCGGTATTTCACCGCCGCGACGGTGATGCCCAGCCTGGTGGCGAACCCGTGGCAGACCCGGTCGTCTTGTTGCGGGCTGCCGATCACGTATCCGCCGCCGTGGATCCACAGCAGCGCCGGTGCGGGCCTCGTGACACCCGGCGGGCGGAACAGCCGGATACCGGCCCCCGAACCGAGGGTGATCACTTCGGCATGACGGGAAGCGCCGGGACTGCGGCGCTCCCGCAGCTTGGTCAACACCCGAATGGTGGACAGGCTGCGGGGGCTGACGAGTTGTCGCGGCGCGATGCGCGCGATCCGGCGGAGATCTGGGTGAACGTCGCTGTTCGGCACCGGCTCAGTATTACCGACGCGAAACCGGGCGCCCGCCTGGCGTCGGGTGTTGTCACGGGCCGGTACCGCCCGGCGGATGCCGTGCCGATGCGTAGGCTTGGCGACGAATATGGAGGCGCAGTGACGACATTGGTTCCGCGGTTTGTCGACACCGTCCTTGGCAAGATTCGCGTTCAGGTCAGCCCGGGCACCGGGCCCGCGGTGCTGATGTGGCCCAGCCTGCTGATGACCGGCGATCTGTGGGCCGGGCAAGCGGCCCGTTTCGGGGCCCGCAACCGCCTGGTGCTCATCGATCCCCCGGGCCATGGTGGCAGCGAGCCACTGAGCGCGATGTTCAGCTTTACCGAATGCGCGCGCTGCGTCGTCGACCTGATGGACGGGCTCGGCATCGACAAGGCGCACTTCGTCGGCAATTCCTGGGGTGGGATGATCGGAGCGACTTTCGCCGCTTTGCATCCGGACCGCCTGGACCGCGCCGTGTTGATGAATTGCACGGCGTCGAAAGCCGGCTTCGCGCAGCAGGTCAAATACGCGGCCATGCTCCGGTTGTCGAGGATGCTCGGCGGCGTGCGGCCGCCGCTGACCCGGTCGGTGATCCGGGGCTTCGTCGGTCCGACGACACTGCGCAACCGTCCGGGCGTGGTGGAGGCGGTGCGTGCGACGGTCGAAGCCGCCGAACTGAACTCGAGCAGCTGGGCGGTGCGCAGCGTGGTGCCGGCCCGGCCCGATCAGCACGCTCTGCTGCGGCGCATCACCGCCCCGGTGCTGGTGGTCGCCGGCGTCGAGGACGCCACCTTTCCGGTGGCCGAAACGCGGGCCATGGCCGACTCCATCCCCGGTTCCTCCTTCAAGGTTCTCGACGGCGTCGCCCACCTTGCGGCGCTGGAAGATCCGGGCCGCGTCAACGAGTTGCTGGAACGGTTCTTGTTCGACGGCGCCGCCTGACATCGCGGAATTTCCCACCTGACCGGGAGCCATCCGGACGCGCCCCGGCTCCGAATCACCCCCGTGCCGCATTTCGCCCCGCCGAGTGAACAGCGTTGATCGGAGTGGTTAACCCGCGCGAGATCGGGGTATCGGTCGGGAGGCCGCCCGCTCGGTCGGCCGCGACGCGGGGGACGTGACATGCTGGGACATCTCTATGAGCGGGCACTTGGCGGCGAGCGATGTTGGATTCGCCATGAGGATGGCGAAATCCGAGTGCTGCCCGCGCATCGGTGGCTGGGCGCCCGGTGCTCCTCGAACGGCGGATTGGTCGATGCCCTCGACGAGGACTTCGACGAAGCCGTCACCGAGATGTGCAGCGGGCCGACGATCGAGCTCGGTTGCGGGCCGGGGCGGTTGGTCGCACGCCTTTTCGAGCGGGGGATACCCGCACTCGGCATCGACCGGTCCGCGACCGCGATCCGGCTGGCCGGTCGCGGCGGCGCACCCGCCCTGCTGGGCGACGTGTTCGAGCCGCTGCCCGGCATGGGGCGGTGGCAAACGGTGCTGCTGGTCGACGGCAATGTCGGTCTGGGCGGTGACCCGGGACGGATTCTGGCGCGCGCCGCCGAGCTGCTGCGCCGCGGCGGCCGCTGCGTGGCCGAGTTCGAGGCCGACGCGATCGGGGTGCGCGCGCGCTGGGTGCGACTGGAGTCGGCCTGCGATGTGGGGCCATGGTTCCGCTGGGCGTCGGTCGGGGTAGACAGCGCCGCCACGCTCGCGGCGCAAGTCGGACTGACGCTGACCGGTGTTCGGCTGATCGGCGGGCGGGTGATTGCGAGCCTGGCCGCGCCGTGAGCGGCTTGCTGGCCCGATTTCGGAGCCCGCTGCGCGGCCCGTGGCTGACATCGGTGTTCGGGCTGGTGCTGCTGGTGACACTGCCGGTCATCACGCTGACCGGGCTGCTGTCCTACATCGCTTACGCGCCGCAGTTCGGGCAGGCCATCCCGGCGGACGTCGGCTGGCTGCGGCTGCCGTTGTTCGTCTGGCCCACCCGCCCGTCCTGGCTGTACCGGCTGACGCAGGGCATCCACGTCGGCCTTGGGCTGGTGATCATCCCGGTGGTGCTGGCCAAGCTGTGGTCGGTGATCCCGCGGCTGTTCGTCTGGCCGCCGGCCCGGTCGGTCGCCCAGCTGCTGGAGCGGGCGTCGTTGGTGATGCTCGTCGGCGGGATCCTGTTCGAGATCGTCACCGGCGTGCTGAACATCCAGTACGACTACATCTTCGGGTTCAGCTTCTACGACGCGCACTACTTCGGCGCGTGGGTCTTCATCACCGGATTTCTGATGCACATCGCGGTCAAGCTGCCGCGCATGGTCACCGGGTTGCGGTCCCTGCCGCCACGCGACGTGCTGCGCACCGGCCGCGCCGACACCCGTTCCCAACCGCCCGATCCCGACGGGCTGGTGGCCGTCGATCCGGCGGAACCGACGATCAGCAGGCGCGGCGCCTTGGCGCTGGTCGGCAGCGGCGTGGTGCTGATCGCGGCGCTCACCGTCGGCCAGACCGTCGGCGGGGCCGCCCGCGGGGCGGCCCTACTGGTACCACGCGGCCGCGGTCGCGGTGACTTCCCGGTCAACAAGACCGCGGCCGCCGCTGGCATCAGCCGCGAAAGTGTCTGCGAGACTTGGCTATTGGCCCTGCGCGGTGGTCCCGCGGAGGTCACACTGGACCGCGCCACGCTGACCGGCATGCCGCAGACCACCGCGCGCCTGCCGATCGCCTGCGTCGAAGGATGGTCGACCGTGCAGACCTGGAGCGGGGTCCGGCTGGCCGAGCTGGCCCGCATCGCGGGCGTACCCGCGCCGCGCTCGGCCCGGGTGACCTCCCTGCAGCGCGGCGGCGCCTTCGGGCGGGCAACGTTGCAAGCCAACCAGATTCGCGATCCCGAGGCGCTGCTGGCGCTGCGGGTCAACGGCACCGACCTGTCCCTGGACCACGGCTATCCGGCCCGGATCATCGTGCCCGCGCTGCCGGGTGTGCACAACACCAAATGGGTGGCCGCCATCGAGTTCGAGGGCGGTTGAGATGTCAAGACTTTCAACACGTTTCGCTGCGATCTACGGATCGCATCCGCTGCATCTGCTGACCATGCTGTCCGGTTTCGCGCTGATGGGCTACATCCTGGCCACCTTCAAGCCGGCGACGCTGTGGAATCCCGACAGCTGGTGGCAGTCGATCGCCGTCTGGTTCGCCGCCGCCGTGGTCGGTCACGACCTGTTGCTCTACCCGCTCTACGCGCTGGCCGACCGGGCGCTGCCGGGGCGCCGACACCCCGCCGGTGCTCGTCCAAAAGTGTCCGCCCACAACTACATTCGAGTGCCGGCGCTGGGGGCCGGGCTGACGTTGCTGATCTTTCTGCCCGGCATCATCGAGCAGGGCGGGCCCACGTATCAAGCGGCAACCGGCCAGACCCAGCAGCCCTTCCTGGGCAGGTGGCTACTGCTCACCGCGGCGATGTTCGGGCTGAGCGCCATCTGCTACCTGATCCGGCTGGTCGCGGCGCGTCGGCGTGGCCCGCGCAGCGAAGGGCCAACCCCTGTCTAGAACGGCAAATCCGGCAACTCAGCAAACATTCAAAGCGCCACGTTCAGGACTTCTACACAAACGTCAGTTTCCGCCGACGAGGTGGGGGTACAGTCCCGTACATGACGGCGAGGGTCCCGGGCATGACACCGTGCCTCAAGTGGTTGCTGCGGGCCCGTCCCGCCGACTATGCGCTGGCGCTAAGCGTTGCCGGCGCTTCGCTGCCGGTGGTCGGTAAGCACCTGGAACCGCTGGGCGGTGTGACCGCGATGGGCGTCTGGGGCGCGCGACATGCGCCGGAGGCGTTCGCCGCCCTGAAGAAGGACTGGCTGACACCGGGCATCAACGACGTGCGCCGCCGGGACCGGGAAAGCACGCACGAGGTATCCGTCGCGGCGCTGCGCGGAGTCGTCTCCGCCGCGGACCTCGACGCCGAATGGCCGGCGCCGGACAAGACGCCGCCGATCTGGGAGGCGTTGCGGCAGCGTCGCTATCTGTACCGCCGGGCGGTGCACTACGGCGACCACCCGGCGCAGGTGCTGGATGTGTGGCGGCGCAAGGGGCTGCCGGCCCAGCCCGCCCCGGTACTGATCTTCGTCCCGGGCGGCGCCTGGGTACACGGGCGCGCCATGATGCAGGGCACCGCCCTGCTGTCGCGACTGGCCGAGCAGGGCTGGGTGTGCCTGGCGATCGACTACCGCGTCGCGCCGTATCACCGCTGGCCCCGTCACATCACCGACGTCAAGACCGCGATCGCGTGGGCGCGCGCCAACGTCGACAAGTTCGGCGGTGACCGCGATTTCGTTGCGGTGGCGGGATGTTCGGCCGGCGGGCACCTGTCCGCGCTGGCCGGACTCACCCCCGACGACCCCGACTTCGAGCGCAGGCTGCCGGAAGGGGCGGACAGCTCGGTGGACGCGGTCGTCGGCATCTACGGTCGCTACGACTGGGAGGACCGCTCCACCCCCGAGCGTGACCGGTTCGTCGAATTCCTGGAGCGGGTGGTGGTCAAGAAGTCCATTGCCCGTCACCCCGAGGTCTACCGCGACGCCTCCCCGATCGCGCGTGTGCACCGGAATGCCCCGCCGTTCTTGGTGATTCACGGCAGCAAGGACAGCGTCATCCCCGTAGCGCAGGCGCGCAGCTTCGTCGAGCGACTGCGGGCGGTCTCGCATTCGATGGTCGGATACCTCGAGTTGCCCGGGGCCGGACACGGCTTCGACATGATCGACGGCGAGCGCGCCGGGGTGGCGGCCCACGCGACTTCGCTGTTCCTCAACCAGATCTACCGCAGCAAAGTGCAGATCAGGTCAAAAGAGGTCATCTAGCTCGGTCGCTGAGTAAGGTCCCTGCTAAGGGGAAGGGGCAGCGATGAAACGGCTGAGTGGCTGGGACTCGGTACTACTGTATTGCGAGACCCCGAACGTGCACATGCACACGATCAAGGTCGCCGTCGTCGAGATCGACCCGGATCGCCGAGACTTCGACGTCCACTCGTTTCGCCGGGTCATCGGCGCGCGGCTGAACAAGCTCGAGCCCTTCACCTACCAGCTCGTCGACATCCCGTGGAAGTTCCACCATCCGATGTGGCGAGAGCACTGTGAGGTCGACCTCGACTACCACATCCGCCCGATACGGTTGCCCGAGCCGGGCGGTCGCCGCGAGCTCGACGACGCGATCGGACGCATTGCCAGCAATCCGCTGGACCGCGACCGTCCGCTGTGGGAGATGTACTTCATCGAGGGGCTGGCCAACAATCGGGTCGCGGTGGTCGGCAAGATCCACCACGCGCTCGCCGACGGCGTCGCGTCGGCCAACCTGATGGCCCGGGGGATGGACCTGCTGCCCACGCCGGAAAGCGGCCCGCAGATCACCGACCCCGCGCCATCCAAGGCGCAATTGGTGCGCTCGGCGTTCACCGATCACCTGCGCCAGGCCGCGAAGCTGCCGGGGACGGTCCGTTACACCGCACAGGGCATCAATCGCGTTCGGCGCAGCTCGCGCAAGCTCTCACCCGAACTGACCATGCCGTTCACCCCGCCGCCGACCTTCCTCAACCACCGGATCACCCCGGAACGCCGTTTCGCTTCGGCCACGCTGGCGCTCGCCGACATCAAAGAAACCGGCAAGAAGTGCGGCGGGACCATCAACGACGTGGTGCTGGCGATGTCCACCGGGGCGTTGCGCACCTTGCTGCTGCGTTACGACGGCACCGCCGAACCGCTGCTGGCGTCGGTCCCCGCGAGTTTCGACTTTTCGCCCGAACGGATTTCGGGCAACTACTTCACCGGGTTGATGGTCGCGCTGCCGGCCGATCTCGACGATCCGCTGGAGCGGCTGCAGGCCTGCCACGACAATGCCGCATCCGCCAAGGAGGCGCACCACCTCGTCGGCCCCGAATTGATCAGCCGGTGGTCGAACTACCTGCCGCCGTTGGCCACCGAGTCGTTCTTCCGCTGGGCCTCCAGCCGCGACGGCCAGAACAAGGTGCTCAACCTGCCGATCTCGAACGTGCCCGGACCGCGCGAGCACGGCCGGGTCGGCGGCGCGCGGGTCACCGAGATCTACTCGGTGGGGCCGTTGACGGCGGGCAGCGGCCTCAACATCACCGTGTGGAGCTACGTCGACCAGCTCAACATCTCGGTGTTGTCCGACGGCGCGACCGTCAAGGACCCGCACGAGGTGACCGAGGCCATGGTCGCCGACTTCATCGAATTACGAAGGGCTGCAGGGCTTTCCGAAGAGCTGACACAAGTCCAGGCCGCGATGGCGCCGGCCTGACCGGTCCGCGGCCGGCAACAACCCGCAGATCTGGTAACGAGACTCTCTCCTGGTGCCAATGCCATTTCCGTCGGCGGCTACCATCAGTCGGTAGCAGCCGCTGGTTTGCCACCGATTCTAAAGGAGATGGGCAGCTACCGTGAGCACCGACGAAGCCAACGAGCCCGAGGTCCTGGTCGAACAACGCGGCCGGATCCTGATCATCACGATTAACCGGCCCAAGGCCAAAAACGCCGTCAACTCCGCGGTGGCCAACGGCCTGGCCGCGGCCGTGGACCGGCTCGACGCCGAGCCCGGCCTGTCGGTGGGCATCCTCACGGGAGCCGGCGGCTCGTTCTGCGCGGGCATGGACCTCAAGGCGTTCGCCCGGGGCGAGCTGCCGATCGTCGAGGGCCGCGGCATGGGATTCACCGAGCGTCCGCCGGTCAAGCCGCTGATCGCGGCCGTCGAGGGCTACGCGCTGGCCGGCGGCACCGAGCTGGCGCTGGCCACCGACCTGATCGTGGCGTCAAAGGATTCGGCCTTCGGCATCCCGGAGGTCAAGCGCGGCCTGGTCGCCGGTGGTGGCGGGCTGCTGCGGCTGCCGCAGCGTATCCCGCCGGCGATCGCGATGGAGCTGGCGTTGACCGGCGAGAACCTCTCCGCGGAGCGCGCGGCCGCGCTGGGCATGGTGAACGTGCTGGCCGAGCCCGGCAAGGCGCTGGACGCCGCGATCGATCTGGCCGAACGGATCGCCGCCAACGGCCCGCTGGCGGTGGCCGCCACCAAGCGGATCATCGTCGAATCCCGCGGCTGGAGCCCCGAGGAGATGTTCGCCGAGCAGAACAAACTGCTGGCGCCGGTGTTCTCGTCCAACGACGCCAAGGAGGGCGCCATCGCGTTCGCCGAGAAGCGCGCTCCCCAGTGGACCGGCACCTGAGATTCGATACACTATGTTCGTAGAGTCCGTGTCGGGACGCAAAAGGGTTGGGATTCTTAGGGATCGAGTATGAGCATTTCGTTGCTTCTCGAGATGGCTGCGTCGAGCAACCCCGATCGCACCGCCGTCGTTTCGGGGGACACCCGGCTGACGACGCAGGAGCTCAGCGATCTGGCCGACGGCGGCGCGGGAGTCATCGCCGAATCGGGGGCGGCGCACGTCGCCTACGTCGGCGTCGGCGGCGCGATGCTGCCGGTGCTGATCTTCGCGGCGGCCCGCGCCGGTGTGCCCTTCACCCCGCTCAACTACCGGCTGTCCGCCGAGGGGATCCAGACGCTGATCGGGCGGCTGCCGGAACCCCTGGTCATCGTCGACAGCCGCTATGCGGAGATGCTCGGCGATTCGTCCAAGAGGGTGATGGATTCCGGCGACTTCCTGACCGCCGCCCGCGACGCCGAGCCCGCGACGGAATTTCCCGACCCGGAGTCGGTCGCGATCGTGCTGTTCACCTCCGGCACCACGTCGCAGCCCAAGGCCGTCGAGCTCTCGCACAACAACCTGACCAGCTACGTGACCGGAACCGTCGAATTCGATTCGGCGGCAGAACTTGACGCGGCGCTGATCTGCGTGCCGCCGTATCACATCGCCGGGGTCGGTGCGGCGCTGTCGAACCTGTACGCCGGCCGCAAGATGGTTTACCTGCCCAACTTCGACGCGAACGAATGGGTGCGGCTGATCGGCGCCGAGCACGTGACGACCGCGACGCTGGTGCCCACCATGCTGGACCGCGTGGTCACCGTGCTCGAGGCGGGCGGTCACGATCTGACGTCGCTGCGCAACCTGGCCTACGGCGGCTCCAAGGTCGGCCTGCCGTTGGTCCGCCGGGCGCTCGAGTTGCTGCCGAATGTGGGCTTCGTCAACGCCTATGGGCTCACCGAGACGAGCTCGACGATCGCGGTGCTGACACCCGACGACCACCGTGCGGCGCTAGCAGCTTTTTCCACGTCCGACGTGGCCTGGGTCAAGCGGCTGGGTTCGGTGGGGCGTCCGGTGCCCGGCATCGAGATCGAGATCCGCGACGACGAGGGCAAGGTGCTGGCGGCCGGTGAGACCGGCGAGCTGTTCGTGCGCGGCGAGCAGGTCTCCGGCCGCTACACCGGGATCGGCTCGGTGCTCGACGAAAACGGTTGGTTTCCCACCAAAGACATCGCGATGCTCGATGACGAGGGCTATCTGTTCATCGGCGGACGCAGCGACGACACCATCATCCGCGGCGGGGAGAACATCGCGCCCGCCGAGCTGGAGGAGGTGCTGGTCGAGCATCCGCACGTGCGCGACGTCGCCGTGGTCGGCGTCGAAGACCCCCAGTGGGGCCAGGCCATCGTTGCGGTGGTGGTGCCGCGGCCCGGCGCCGACCCCGATCCCGAGGAATTGCGGGAACACGTCCGCAAGGCGTTGCGCGGTTCGCGTACCCCCGACCGCGTAGTGTTTCGCGACGAACTGCCGACCACCCCCACGGGCAAGGTGCTGCGGCGCGAAATCATCGAAGACCTAGCAGGATTACCGGCCGCACCGGCCGAGGAGTAAGTAGAGGACGAAAAATCATGATCAAGAACGGAACCCGTCTCACCAGCCAGGTGTGTGACACCCAGGTGATCGTCGTCAGGAGCTCCGACAGCCTCGACGACCTGCGCTGCGGCGGTGTGCCGATGGTGCCGATCGGCGGCGAGCGCTCCGGCGAACTCGACCCGGCCTTCTCCGAGGGCACCGTGATGGGCAAGCGCTACGTCGACGAGTCCGGCGCCGAGGTGCTGGTGACCAAGCCGGGCGCGGGGAGCCTGAGCATCGGCCAGACCGCGCTCGCGCTCAAAGAGGTCAAGCCGCTTCCGGCCAGCGACTAGCCGTCCTGTTTGCCGGGAATTCCGTTCCGGGTAACGAATTCCCTTGCCTTGATTAGGAATTCGAGCTGCTCGCCGACCTGGCTGAGCGGGCGGACCGAGCGCGTCGAGCGTGCCAGCACGATCGCGCCCTCCAGCGCCGAAATCGACATCACCGCCAGCGAGGCGGCATCGTCGTCGTCGAAGCCGTCCTTCGCGAACGCCCGGGTCAATGCCGTACACCACCGGCCCAGGATCATGCCGGCTTCGCTGGTCAGGTCCTGATCGCTTTCGTCCGAGCTGATCGCGGCCGCGACCACCGGGCAGCCGGCGAGGAAGTCGCCGGCGGTCAGCAGGCGCTCCCAGAGTTCGATGAACTCGCGCAGCAGGGTGCGGGCGCCATGGTCGGCGGCGGCGTCGATGGTGGCGGTGATGGAATCCCCCGAATACCGCAGTGCCTCGCTCAGGATCTGATTGCGGCCTTCGGGGAAGTGGTAGTAGACCGAGCCGCGCGGGGCGCCGCTGCGCGCCAGCACGGCGTCGATGGTGACGCCGGCGGCCCCGCGTTCACGCATCACCTCGGCGGCGCTGACAAGCATCTTGGTACGGGTGCCGCCGCGCTTCGTCGACGCGGGCTCCGGCTGGACATCGCTCGTGGTCGGCACTCTCGTACCTCCTGGGGCTGACGTCATGCAGCGTGCGAATGCCGCGATACCGGCCAGTGCATGTTACGCGGGCTGAACCGGAAAGACCGGCGTTTCAGGTCGGGCACCTCGCGGGTGAATTGATAGCCGGCGACGTTGAGTTCGATGATCCACATGGTTTTTCTCCCGGCCTAGTGGTGCTCTCGTGCGCCGGGGCCGGCGGCGCACGATTATGCTGAGAATCATATAAGACTTTGGTCTACTAAGCAAATTGTTAGTGCAACTAAACTCGCAGACCACGGTAAATATGTGACGTAGGTCATTTACTCGGGGTGAGTAAAAGCTGAGCAGACCGTAAGGATTATGCTGTATTGCATAATTTTGGGTCCTGATATTCACTTGTGCGATGGCACACACGTCCAACAGCTCCGACGGTCATATCCTTCCCGCGCTCGACACCGTGACCCTCGAGCGCGATGGCCACGTTTTGCTGATCGGCCTGAATCGACCGCACAAACGCAACTCGTTCGACCGCACCATGCTCGCCGACCTGTCCCGCGCCTACGCGCTGCTGGAGTCCGATCCCTCGGTGCGGGCCGGGGTGCTGTTCGCGCACGGCGACCACCTGACCGCCGGCCTGGACCTCGCCGACGTCGGCCCGGGCATCGCCGCCGGGGCGAATCCCTTCCCCGACGACGGCCGCGACCCCTTCCGGCTGGAGGGCAGCTGGACCACTCCGCTGATCGCCGTCGCGCACGGCTGGTGCATCACGCTGGGCATCGAGCTGCTGCTGGCCGCCGATATCCGCATCGCCGCCGCCGACGCCCGCTTCACTCAGCTCGAGGTGCGGCGCGGGATCTACCCGTTCGGCGGCGCGACGATCCGGCTGCCGCGAGAGGCCAGCTGGGGTAACGCCATGCGCTGGCTGCTCACCGGCGACGAGTTCGACGCCGCCGAGGCGCACCGGATCGGGTTGGTCCAGGAGGTCGCCGACGATGCGGCCCAGGCGCTGGACCGTGCTCGCGAGATCGCGCACACGATCGCCGACCGGGCCGCGCCATTAGGGGTGCGGGCGACGCTGGCGTCGGCGCATTTGGCGCGCACTCAGGGGGAAGCCACCGCCGTCGAGCGGCTGCGGCCCGTTGTCACCGAACTCTTCGCCAGCGAGGACGCCGCCGAGGGCGTGCAGTCGTTCCTCGAGCGGCGCGACGCCCGCTTCCAGGGCCGCTGAGCGCCGAACGTGAAACTAACTTCACGCTGGCAGGCGCACCGTCAGCCCTCGACGGTGTAGCCCATCGGCATCAGCACGCTCTTCTGCTGCGTGAAGTGCTCGACACCTTCGGGCCCGTTCTCGCGGCCGATGCCGGAATTCTTGTAGCCGCCGAACGGGCAGCACGGGTCGAAGGCGTACCAGTTGATCGCGTAGGTCCCGGTGCGGATCTTCTCCGAGATCGCGATGCCCTTGGGGACGTCGGACGTCCACACGCTGCCGGCCAGGCCATAGGCCGAGTCGTTGGCGATCTTGACCGCGTCCTCTTCGGTGTCATAAGGAATGATCGCCAGCACCGGCCCGAAGATCTCCTCCTGGGCGATCGTCATCTTGTTGTCGACGTCGGCGAACACCGTGGGCTGGACGAAGAAGCCGTTGTCCAAGCCCTCGGGACGGCCACCGCCGCACACCAGCCGGGCGCCCTCCTCGATACCCTTGGCGATGTAGCCCTCGACGCGGGCGCGCTGCTTCTCCGAGATCAGCGATCCGATCTGGGCGGCCGGGTCCGATGGCGGTCCGACCGGCAGCGCCTGCACGAATTGGCTTACCGCTTCCACGATTTCGTCGTAGCGCGAGCGCGGCGCCAGGATGCGGGTCTGGCCGACGCAGGCCTGCCCGGTGTTCATGATCCCGGAGAAGACCAGCATCGGGATCGCCGAGGCCAGGTCGACGTCCTCGAGCAGGATGGCCGCGGATTTACCGCCGAGCTCCAGCGTGCACGGCTTGAGCATCTCGGCGGCGCGCCGGCCGATCTCCTTGCCGACGGCGGAGCTGCCGGTGAAAGTGAACAGGTCGACGTCGGGATTCGACGTCAGGGCCTGACCGGTCTCGATACCGCCGGGCACCACCGACAGCACACCCTCGGGCAGGCCGGCCTCGGCGAAGATCTCCGCCAAAGCGTTTGTGGTGAGCGGGGTTTCGGCGGCCGGCTTGAGCACCACGGTGCAGCCGGCCAGCAGTGCCGGGCCCAGCTTGTTGACGGCCAGGAACAGCGGCACGTTCCAGGCGACGATCGCGCCGACGACGCCGATCGGTTCGCGGTGCACGATGGTCTGCCCGTACGAGCCGTTACGGATCTCGCGCCACTTGACCTGGTCGACGGCCGGGCCGGCGAAGAAGTTCATCGCGCCCATCGAGCCCATCCAGTGCATCGTCTCGATGGTGGTCGGCGGCTGGCCGGTCTCCCCGGCCAGCAGTGCGCTCAGCAGCTCCTTGCGCTCCTCCATCAGCTTGACCACGTTGGCGATGACGGCCGCGCGTTCCTTCGGCGGCGTCGAGGGCCAGGGGCCGTTGTCGAAGGCGGCGCGCGCCGCGGCGACCGCGGCGTCGACGTCGGCCGCCGCCGCCAGTGGTGCCTTGCCGAAGTACTCGCCGGTGGCCGGGCAGTGCACCTCGATCACCTCAGAGGTCGACGGCTCCGTCCACTTGCCGCCGATGAAAAGCTTGTCGTATTCGGTCTTGATGTCGCCCATTCCGCCACCCTACCGAAGCCGAAGCAAAACGAGAACATGTTTCATTCTTGGGGCGAGAGCACCAGAACCAGATTGCTCACTCCGAACTCGCGCAGCACCGGGACCGACGTCAGCCACCAGGCCCATCGCGGGTGGTAGCGCGGGAATGCGGCCAGCAGCGCCCCGGTGTTCTCGGCCCAGCTCAGCCCGTCTGCCGCCGACACCGCGAATAACGACGACCCGTAGTCGTTCTTCGCGCGGTGGCCGTGTTTGTGCGCGTAACGGGCAGCCGCGCGCTCGCCGCCCAGATAGTGGCTCAGACCCATCTCGTGCCCGCCGAAGGGGCCCAGCCAGACGGTGTAGGACAGCACGGCCAGCCCGCCCGGCTTGGTCACCCGCAGCATCTCGGCGCCGAGCTGCCACGGCCGGGGCACGTGTTCGGCGACGTTGGACGACAGGCAGATGTCCACCGAGTCGTCGGCGAACGGCAGCGCCATGCCCGACGCCCGGACGTGCGTAGCCCGGGCCACGCCGGGTCCGGCGGCGTGCATTTCGCTCGGATCGGGCTCGACGCCCAGGTAGTGCACACCGGCATCGGCAAACGCCTGCGCGAAATATCCCGGCCCGCCGCCGACATCGAGGAGCGTGCGGCCGGCCGGCGGTTCGCCGCGGGCGGCCAGCCAGAGGTCGGCGACCATCGCGGCGGTATCGGTGGCGAGTGCGCCGTAGAACCGCGCCGGGTCCGGCTGCTCGTAGCGAAATTCGGACAGCAGCCGCACCGAGCGCGCCAGCGTGGCCCGTCGCGCAAAGAGGTCAGTCACCGCCACCGCAAAGACCCTACGTCGGGCAACGGCTAGGCTGGCGACTGATGTCTGACCTGCGATCCGTCCTGCTGCTGTGCTGGCGCGACACCGGCCACCCGCAGGGCGGTGGCAGCGAAACCTACTTGCAGCGCATCGGCGCGCAGCTGGCCGCATCGGGTGTCACGGTCACCCTGCGCACCGCCGGCTATCCGGGCGCACCGCGCCGCGAGATCGTCGACGGGGTTCGGATCAGCCGCTCGGGCGGGCGCTACTCGGTCTATGTGTGGGCGCTGCTGGCGATGGCCGCGGCCCGGGTGGGCCTCGGACCGCTGCGGCGAGTCCACCCCGACGTGGTCGTCGATTCGCAGAACGGCTTGCCGTTCTGCGCCCGGCTGCTCTACGGCCGCCGGGTGGTGGTGCTGGTACATCACTGCCACCGCGAGCAGTGGCCGGTGGCCGGCCCGGTGTTCGGCCGGCTGGGCTGGTTTGTCGAGTCGTGGCTGTCGCCGCGGCTGCACCGCCGCAATCAGTACCTGACGGTGTCGCTGCCGTCGGCGCGCGACCTGGTTGCCCTGGGCGCGGACCACGAGCGAATCGCGGTGGTGCGCAACGGCCTGGACGAGGCGCCGGCGCAGTCGTTGGAAGGCCCGCGTTCGGCGGTGCCGCGGGTGGTGGTGCTCTCCCGGCTGGTGCCGCACAAGCAGATCGAGGACGCCCTGGAAACGGTCGCCGAGCTGCGGGCCCGGCTGCCGGAACTGCATCTGGACATCGTCGGCGACGGCTGGTGGCGCCGCCGCCTCGTCGACCATGTCCGCAACCTCGGCATCAGCGATGCGGTCACCTTCCACGGCCACGTCGACGACGTGACCAAACACCATGTGCTGCAAGGCGCTTGGGTGCATGTGCTGCCGTCGCGCAAGGAGGGCTGGGGCCTGGCGGTCGTCGAGGCCGCCCAGCATCGGGTGCCAACCATCGGCTACCGCTCCTCGGGCGGCCTGTCCGACTCGATCGTCGACGGCGTGACCGGGATATTGGTGGACAGCCGCCCCGAGCTGGTGGATCGTCTCGAGGAGCTGCTGTGCGATCCGGTGCTGCGCGATCAGCTCGGCGCCAAGGCGCAGGCACGCAGCGGCGAGTTCTCGTGGACGCAGAGCGCCGACGCGATGCGCGCCGTGCTGGAAACCGTGCAAGCCGGTGAGTTCGTCAGCGGCGTCGTCTAACCCGCCGCCGCCGCCGCTCGACCGCCGCCGCTCCGCTGGCCCCGTTGCCTCCGTTGGCTCCGCCGCTCCGCGAGACTTAATCCTTTGCGACGTCTGTCGGCGTGTCGTCGCCAAGGGTTAAGTGTCGCGACGCGCCAAGCGGCGACCCGCGCCGCCAAGCGGCGACTCGCGCCGCCAAGCGGAGGCCAGCGCCCCGCCGCCGCCCAGGATCAAAAACCCCAGCCACGCCAGGTGCGCGATCAGCGTGACTTGCCGCCGGCCCGACGAGACCCCGGGGGCGTCGCCGCCGATCCGGTACAACGTCAACTCCTGGTCGGAGAACACGGGCGTGAGCGCGTCCAGGGTGCGAGCGGCCGAGCCCATGTCACCGGCGCTGTCCGATTCGACGACCAGCCACCCGACGCCGGCCGGGGCCAGCGCCGACGGAGCAGGCCCGGACAGCAGCAACTCCTGCACCGCCCGGGCGCGATCTCCCTCCCCGGGAACCACCCGCCCGGAAATCGCGAGGTCGCCGCTGCTCAGCACGTCGGCGCGCAGCCAGCGGGGCAGCGGATCCAGCACCGGCGCCGGGCCCGACCACGCGAAGCGTCGCATCGAGCCCTCGGGCAGCACCGCAACAGGGGCGGGCATCCGGTTGATCGCCGCCGCGACGGCAGCCCACCCCGGCGGGTAGTGCACCGGTGCGACTTTGCCGCCCACACCCCAGGCCAGGTCGGGCAACACCGCGATCAGCGCGAGACAGCCGATCAGCGCCGTGGCAAAGTCGGCCGGCGGGGGCAGCCACCGGCGCAGCGTCACCACCGCGCCGGCGCCCGCGAGTGCGTAACCCGGCACCGCCAGCGCTACCCATTTCTGCCCGTCCCGCAGCACTCCCAGGCCGGGTGCGGCGTCGACCACGGCGGCCAGCAGGTGCAGGCCGGGACCGGTAGCCAACGCGGTCGGAACCACCACCGACGCGGTCGCGAGCACCAGCAGCGGCACCGCCGCCGGGCGGCGGAGCACCGTGGGTAACCCGGCCGCTACCACGGTCAGCAGCGCGACCGCGGCCACGACCGCGAAAAGCGTTGTCCGCGAACTGGGTACGGCCTCGCTGTTCCAGATACCGCCGAGGCTGGCCAAACTGCCCAGCGTCCCCAGGCCGGGCTCGGCGCGCGGCGCGAAGGCGAGCACACCGACCGTGCTCGCCGCCCGCGGCGTGGACAACGACGAGCCCGTCGCCGCGGCCACCAGCCATGGCAGCGCCGCGACCAGCGCGACGCCCAACGCCGCCGCGGCGCACAGCCAGCGCGGCCGGCCCGCACCCGGGGACAGTACGCACACCAGCGCCACGGTCGCGGCAAGCATCAGCCCGGTCGGCGTCAGCCCGGCCACCGCGATCCAGAACGCCAGCGCGAAATACCCGGCCTCACCCGCGCGCAGCCGCAGCGTCGTCGACGCCACCCAAGGCAGGCAGCCGTAGCCGACCAGCAGGCTCCAGTGGCCCTGCAGGAGTCGTTCGGCGACATAGGGATTCCAGATCGCCAGCGTGACCGCGACAAACTGGCCCGGCGTCCCGGCGCACGGCAGCGCGGCCGCGACCAGTCGCGCCGCACCCCAGCCCGCCAGCCACAACCCGAGCACCAGCAGCACCTTGACCACGACGCCGCCGTCGACCAGATGCGAGGCCAGCGCGACCGCGAAATCCTGCGGCGTGGCCCGCGGTGGTGCGGTCAAACCCAGGGCGGTATCCGACAGATACGAGCGCGGCGTGGAGACGGCGTCGCGCAGCAGCAGGTACCCCGGCCGCAGCAACGGCGCGACCACCAGCAGCGCCAGGAGCAGCGCATATCCGGGAAGAGACCACCGCACCGCCCGGCGCCATGGCGCGATCACCGTCGGCGTGACCGCGGGCTAGTCCCGGTCGGGCGGGCCGGGCGGATTCGGTTCGGACGCGGCGCCGTGCGGCGGGTCCGAACCGGGCGGGGGATCGGGGTCGTCATGCGATTCGGAGTGCTGCGCGGGCAACTTCTCGGTCTCGGCCTCGGCGCCGGGCACGCGTTCCCCGAGCCCGCTGCGGCCGAAGAACTCCTCGTCGCCGCGGTCCAGCCCGGGGTCGGTCAGCGCGCTTTCGGTCCGCAGGCTGAACGACGCGAACAACCCGCCGCCGACCAGCGCGATCAGGCCGATCGCGGTGAACGTGATCGGCAGCACCCGCGACCAGAGGGCGAGCCGGTCGCGCTCGTCGCGGGCCGCGTTCACCTGGGATTCGACGGTGTCTTCGTTGGAGGTGACCTTGTAGTCGGCCAGTGTCAGCTCGGGCTTCAGCGGGTCACGGGCGAAGAAGTGGTTGGCGTGCTCGGTCTGCTTGACGATGGTGCCCGAGACGGGGTCCACCCAGAAGGTCCGCTGCGCCGCGTAGTAGCGGGTCATCGTGATCTGCTCGGCCGGGTCGACGTCCTTCAGGCCCCACATCGCCGCGGTTGTCGTGACCTTGCCGTCTTCGTCGCCGGCGTACAGCGACGGGTATTTCACCGGCGCCACCAGCTTGCCGTCGGCGCTGTAACCGATGTTCTGGGTGAACTTGTAGGTGGTCAGGCCGTTGACGTCCTCTTGGGTGTCGTAGTTGACGTCGTAGGTCTTCTGCGCGACCGGGTCGAAGTACGGATAGGTCTTCTTCTCGGTGTGGAACGGGAAGCGGTAGGACAGGCCGTCGTGGCGCAGCGGGATCGAGGTGGGCGGGTTCTCGTCGTTGAAGGTGCGCGGCTTCTGCACGGCGCCGCCGGTGTGGGTGTCGTCGGAGACGGCCATCGCCGTCTTGCGGTTGAGCGTGACGGTGTCGATGATCGCCAGCAGCAGCCCGGTGTCCTTCTGTTTGTCGGTGCGCCGCAGCGAGGTGCCGACCTGCAGCGTGACCACGTCCGCGTTGGCCGGCGACTCGACGCTGATCTGCTGCTGGGAAACCAGGGGCACGTTCTGGTTGACGACGACGTGGTCACTCGACAGCGACGCCGAGTCCAGTGCGGTTCCGGTGCCGTCGCTGACCAGCGTCGCGTCGATGTTGAGCGGGATCTTGGTGATCCGGCTGGTCGTGTAGGTCGACAGCAACAGCGCGGCGATCAGCAGGGCAGCCCCGAGTCCGATGATTCCGCATGCGGCGAACCGCAACATGACCGCTCGGTTCACGTGGCCGTGCCCTCCCTGACGCTCTAGGCAAATCCGTTTGACCCTAACAGCAGTACCCAATCCGCCAGGCAACACAGCGCAGGCAGACTGGGATCGTGACCGACAGCCAGCAGGTGGGCGGAGTCCGCAGCTTCCTCCCCGCCGTCGAGGGTATGCGTGCCTGCGCGGCTATCGGTGTGGTCATCACGCACGTGGCCTTCCAGACCGGCCACTCCAGCGGGGTCGACGGCCGGTTGTTCGGCCGCTTCGACCTTGCTGTCGCGGTGTTCTTCGCGTTGTCGGGATTCCTGTTGTGGCGTGGCCATGCGGCGGCGGCCAGGGAACTGGCACCGCGTCCGCTCACCGGCCACTACCTGCGATCGCGGGTGGTCCGGATCATGCCGGCCTATCTGGTGGCCGTCGTCGTCATCCTCACGCTGCTGCCCGACGCCGATCACGCCAGCCCGACGGTGTGGCTGGCAAACCTGACCCTGACCCAGATCTATGTACCGCTCACCCTGACCGGCGGCCTGACCCAGATGTGGAGCCTGTCGGTCGAGGTCAGTTTTTATCTGGCGTTGCCGATTCTCGCGCTGCTGGCCCGCCGCATTCCGGTGGGCGCCCGGGTACCGACGATCGTCGGGCTCGGGGTGCTCAGCTGGGCCTGGGCGTGGCTGCCCCAATTCAGCGGAGAGCCGGGTTCCGGCAATCCGCTGAACTGGCCGCCGGCGTTTATCTCCTGGTTCGCCGCGGGCATGCTGCTGGCCGAGTGGGTGCACAGCCCGATCGGGCTGCCCCACCGGTTGGCGCGCCGGCGGGTGCTGATGGCCGTCGTCGCGCTGGTCGCGTTCCTGGTGGCGGCTTCCCCGCTGGCGGGTCCGGAGGGTCTGACTCCCGGGACCGCGGCGCAGTTCGCGCTGAAGACCTCGATGGGTTCGGTGGTCGCGTTCGCCTTGGTCGCGCCGTTGGTGCTGGACCGGATCGACACCCCGCACCGACTGTTGGGCAGCACCGGCATGGTGACCCTGGGCCGCTGGTCCTACGGCCTGTTCATCTGGCACCTGGCCGCGCTGGCCATGGTGTTCCCGGTGGTGGGGACGTTTCCGTTCACCGGCGACATGCCAACGGTGTTGGTGCTGACGCTGATCTTCGGGTTCGCGATCGCGGCGGTGAGCTACGCCCTGGTCGAGTCGCCGTGCCGGGAAGCGTTGCGCCGCTGGGAGAAACGCGAGATGCCGGACGCTCAGGCGGCAGATGCCGAGGCGGACGCGATCGCGCCTTAGCCGGTGCGATCCATCCACTCTTCCAACGCATCCGCGGACGGCAGGCTGATGGCCTGCTCGATCTTCTCGATCAGGTCGGCCCCGTACTCGACGGTGGACTTGATGAAATTCCCCAGCCCGTCCAGGTGGATGCCGTCGCTCAGCAGGTATGCGCTCTCGCCGGCCACGCTGACGTGGCTCGGCTGGGCGGTCTCGCGGACAAACGCCTTGGGCCAATGCGTGTCGCGATTCCAGTCGTTCACCAGTTCCATCAGGCGCGGGCGATCGCTGGCGAGGTAGTAGCCGGCCGGGCTGACCGAGATCTCCAAAATGTCGCGCCGCAAGCCGTTGATCCGCAGGTTCACCAGCAGCTTGCCCCGCTGATAGTTGGACAGCACCAGCATGAATTCCTCGCCGTCGTCGCTGCGGAAGAATCGCAACTGGCGCGACCGCAGATACCGTTCGATCAGCTCCGTACTCAATGGCTCGATCTGCATAACCCTGATCGTGGTGGCGGGGCCTTGAAGGATTCTTAATGCCCCAGGGTCAGCTCGCCTCGGCGGCCGGTAGCCGCGCCATGATCTCGGCCCGGACCGCCGAGCGGCGGGCCTTACCGGCGTCGTCGCGCAGGGGAGTGTCGACGAATTCGATGAAGTCGGGGGTGGGCGGCACCTTGTACCCGGCGATGTTGGCGCGCAGGAACTCCCGCACCCCCATGGCGTCCAGCGTCGAGTCGTCGGTCGTCTGCACCAGCGCGTAGGGCACCTGGCCCAGATCACCGGCGTTCGGGTCGGGGACGCCAACGACCAAGCAGGACAACACTTCCGGGTGCGCTGACAGCGCGCTCTCGATCTCGGCGGGATAGACGTTGCGCCCGCCCACGGTGAACATGTCGACCCGCCGGTCGGACAGATACAGGAAGCCGTCGGCGTCGAAGTAGCCGAGATCGCCCAGCGAGTCCCAGCCGTCGCGGGTTTTCGCGGTTGAGCCGAGGTAGCGGTACGTCGGTGCGCTGCCCGGTGCCGGGCGCATGTAGATTTCGCCGATGACGCCTGGCGGACAGGGATTGCCGTCGTCGTCGAGCACTTTCATCTCACCGCTGACCACGATGCCGACCGAGCCGCGATGGGCCAGCCACTGGTCGCCGGAAATGAACGTGAGCGCTTGTAATTCGGTGCCGCCGTAGAGTTCCCAGACTTTCTCGGGTCCCAGCAGATCGATCCAGGCCTGCTTGACGGTCGGCGGGCACACCGCCGCCACGTGCCAGAACCGCCGGATCGACGACAGGTCGTAAGCCTGCGGGTTGGCGTGGTAGACCGGCAGCACCCGCTGCATGATCGTCGGCACCGCGACCATGAAAGTGACGCGCTGGTCGGTGATGATCCGCAGGAATCGATCCGGGTCGAACCGGTTCATCAACACCAAGTGGTGGCCCATGATCAGCGCGAGCGCCGCCATCGTGATCCCGGTGTTGTGGCTCAGCGGCACTGGGACAAAGGTGACGTCGCCGTCTTGTGCGCCCATCGCATAGCCGGTCAGCGTCGAAACCCGGCTGTCGCCACCGGCTTCGATCAGCTTGGGCCGCCCGGTGCTGCCGCCGGATCCCATCGCCTTCCAACTCGGCGACACCGCCTCGGGCAGCGGCGCGTCCGACAATGTCGGATCGGGCGTGAAACCCTTTGGCACACTGGGTATTTGGCCCAGGGGATCCTCGCCGCCGACCAACAACGCCCGCGGCCGCAGGTCCAGCAGGCCCTTCAGCTCCGCGGCCGGCAGCCGCGGCGACAGCGGTTGCGGCACCGCGCCCAACTTCCAGCACGCCACCGCGGCCTGCACGAATTCCACGGAGTTGGGCAGCAAGATCGTCACGTAGTCGCCGACGCCGACCCCGCGTTCGGCATAGGCGCGGGCCAGCCGGTTCGTCGAGGAGTCGAGTTCGGCGCGGGTAAGGGTTTCACCGTCGCAGGTGGCCGCCGGCTGGTCGGGTGCCCGTTCGGCCAGCGCCGAAATCTGGGTACCGATCGGCGGGATGGGCTCACTCTGGGTCATTTAGTAAGCGCCCGTCGTCTCGAAGATGCGCCGCGGGTTGTCCACCAGCATCGTGTGCAGTTGCTCGTCGGTGACCCCGCGCTCTTTCAGGGCGGGGATCACGTCGTTGTGGATGTGCAGGTAGTGCCAGTTCGGCATCATCTGCGCCGTGAGTTCCTCGGGCAGCGCGTCGAAGTAGCAGTTGGCGTCGTGCGAGAGCACCATCTTGTCGGCGTGCCCGCGCTCGCACATCTGCGCGACGATGTTCACTCGGTCCTCGAACGACGAGATCGCGTCGATGCCGAACCGGTCCATCCCGATGTACGAGCCGGGCGCGATCAGTTCCTCGAGGTAGCCGACGTCGGTGCTGTCGCCCGAATGCCCGATGATCACCCGACTCAGGTCGACGCCCTCTTCTTCGAAGATCTTCTGCTGCTCGAGCCCGCGCCGCAGCCCGGCGTGGGTGTGCGTGGAGATCGGTACGCCGGTGCGCTTGTGCGTCTGGGCGACGGCCCGCAGCACCCGCTCGACGCCGGGGGTGATGCCGGGTTCGTCGGTGGCGCACTTGAGGATTCCGGCCTTGACGCCGGTGTCGGCGATGCCTTCCTCGATGTCGCGGACGAACATGTCGACCATGATCTCCGGCCCGCCGAGCATGCCGCCCGGGCCCTCATAGTGGAATCGCAGCGGCAGATCGTTATAGGTGTAAAACCCGGTCGCCACAACGATATTCAGTTCGGTGGCCGCCGCGACTCGCGCGATTCGCGGGATGTAGCGGCCCAGCCCGATCACGGTGAGGTCGACAATGGTGTCCACGCCGCGGGCCTTGAGCTCGTCGAGGCGGTCGATCGCGTCGGCCACCCGTTTGTCCTCGTCGCCCCAGGCTTCCGGATAGTTCTGGGCGATCTCGGTGGTCATGATGAAGACGTGCTCGTGCATGAGCGTCACGCCGAGATCAGCCGTATCGATGGATCCGCGTGCGGTATTTAGTTCGGACACGTCGCTGATGCTAGGCCCGGCCGGTGGTGATCCAACAGAGGCAATCGCCACGACAATGCGAATTTCCCGGCCGACCGTCGGCTGATACCGCGACCCCACACATCGGCGTACCGTCTGGCGCATGTTGCTCAATCCCAATCATCTGCAACGCCGCTACCCCGACGCTCGCTCGGGAGAGATCATGGCCGCCACCGTCGACTTCTTCGAGTCCCGCGGCAAGGCCCGGTTGAAGGCCGACGATCACGCGCGGGTCTGGTACTCGGACTTCCTGGAGCACGTCGGGCGGGAGCGCATCTTCGCCTCGCTGCTGACGCCGTCGCGGTACGGCGCCGACGACTGTCGCTGGGACACCTACCGGATCAGCGAATTCGCCGAGATCGTCGGCTTCTACGGGCTCAACTACTGGTATCCCTTCCAGGTCACCGCCCTTGGCCTGGGCCCGATCTGGATGAGCGACAACGACGACGCCAAGCGCAAGGCCGCCGCCCAGCTGGAAGCCGGTGAGGTGTTCGGCTTCGGATTATCCGAGCAGAGCCATGGCGCCGACGTCTACCAGACCGACATGATCCTGACGCCGAGCGAGGGCGGCTGGACGGCCAGCGGCGAGAAGTACTACATCGGCAATGCCAACGTCGCGCGAATGGTCTCGACGTTCGGCAAGATCGCCGACACAGACGAGTACGTGTTCTTCGTCGCCGACTCCCAGCACGACCGCTACGAGCTGATCAAGAACGTCGTCAACTCGCAGAACTACGTCGCCAACTACGCGCTGCGCGACTACCCCGTCACCGAGGCCGATCTGCTGCACCGCGGGCCCGAGGCCTTCCACGCCGCGCTCAACACCGTCAACGTCTGCAAGTACAACCTCGGCTGGGGCGCGGTCGGCATGTGTACCCACGCCATGTACGAGGCGGTCACCCACGCGGCCAACCGCTACCTGTATGGCACCGTCGTCACCGACTTCAGCCACGTGCGGCGCCTGCTCACCGATGCCTACGCGCGGCTGGTCGCCATGAAGCTGGTCGCCACCCGCGCCTGCGATTACATGCGCAGCGCCTCGGCCGAGGACCGTCGCTACCTGCTCTACAGCCCGCTGACCAAGGCGGTGATCACCAGCGAGGGTGAGCGGGTGATCACCGCGCTGTGGGATGTGATCGCCGCCAAGGGTGTGGAGAAGGACACCATCTTCGAGGCCATGGTCCGCGAGATCGGGCTGCTGCCCAGGCTGGAGGGCACGGTCCACATCAACATCGGCTTGCTGGCCAAGTTCATGCCTAACTATCTGTTCGCGCCGGACAGCGAGCTGCCGCTGATCGAACGCCGCGACGAGGCCGTCGACGACTCGTTCCTGTTCAACCAGGGCCCGATTGGGGGATTGGGCAGGGTGCGCTTCCACGACTGGCGGGCGCCGTTCGACAGCTTCGCGCACCTGCCCAACGTCGCCCTGCTGCGTGAGCAGATCGACGTGCTGGCCGAAATGCTGGCCAGTGCAACCCCAGATACGGTGCAGCAGAAGGACATCGACTTCGCCTTCGGGGTGGGCCAGCTGTTCGCCACGGTGCCCTACGCGCAGCTGATCCTGGAGGAAGCACCGTTGTCCGGGGTGGACGACGCGCTGATCGACGAGATCTTCGCCGTGCTGGTGCGCGACTTCAACAGCTATGCCGTCGAATTGGGGGACAAACGCGCCACGACCGATGCGCAGGCCGGCTTCGCGAAGCGGATGATCCGCCGGCCGGTGTTCGACGAGGCGCGCTACGACCAGGTCTGGAAGGAACACGTCCTGCCGATCAACGGCGCCTACCAAATGCGGCCGTAGCTTCGGGAAGTCGCCTCGCCATCGAGCGTGAAGTTAGCTTCACGCTCGGCAGGCGCAAGAACATCCGTACCCCTTGACTGTGGCGTGGCTCACAGTAGAATGACCAGTGGTCATCGACGCAAGGAGGCGAGATGCCGACGGTCACCTGGGCGCGCGTCGACCCGGCTCGTCGCACGGCCATCATCGAGGCCGCCGAGGCCGAGTTTGGGGCACACGGATTCTCCGCGGGCAGCCTGAACGTCATCGCGCGCCGCGCCGGCGTCGCCAAGGGCAGCCTGTTTCAGTACTTCGCGGACAAGCGCGACCTGTTCGCGTTCATCGCCGACATCGGCAGCCAGCGGGTGCGCGCCTACATGGAAGACCTGATCCGCGAACTCGACCCGGACCGGCCGTTCTTCGACTTTCTCACCGACCTGCTCGACGGCTGGGTCGCCTACTTCGCCGAGCATCCGCGGGAACGCTCGCTGCACGCCGCGGCGACCCTCGAGGTCGACACCGACGCCCGCATCAGCGTGCGCAGCGTCATCCACCGTCACTACCTGGAGGTGCTGCGGCCGCTGGTGCACGGCGCCCAGACCCGCGGCGATCTGCGCGCCGACGCCGACACCGACGCACTGCTGTCGCTGCTGCTGCTGATCTTTCCGCACCTGGCGCTGGCCCCCTACATGCGCGGCCTGGACCCCATCCTCGGGCTCGACGAGCCCAGCCCCGATCAGCCGGCGCTGGCCGTGCGCCGGCTGATCGCGGTGCTGATCGCCGCGTTCGCGACGCCCGATGCCTCCGTTACCCCAGCCCCGATGCGATCTGAGGAGGTCACATGAAACGCACCCGAAGTGCTTCAATGGCACAGGGCGGTCTCAACTGGGATAGCTTGCCGCTCAAGCTATTTGCGGGAGGCAATGCAAAGTTCTGGAATCCGGCCGACATCGACTTCTCCGGCGACAGGGCGGACTGGGAACGCCTGACCGACGACGAGCGCAGCTACGCGACCCGGCTGTGCGCCGAGTTCATCGCCGGCGAGGAATCGGTGACCCAGGACATCCAGCCGTTCATGGCCGCGATGCGCGCCGAGGGCCGGCTCGGCGACGAGATGTATCTGACGCAGTTCGCCTTCGAGGAGGCCAAGCATGTCCAGGTGTTCCGGATGTGGCTCGACGCCGTCGGCATCACCGAGGACCTGCACAGCTTCCTCGATGACGTCCCGACCTACCGGACAATCTTCTACGAAGAGCTGCCGGCCTGCCTCGACGCGCTTTCGACCGACCCGTCACCGGCCGCCCAGGTTCGGGCGTCGGTCACCTACAACCACATGGTCGAAGGCATGCTGGCGCTCACCGGATACTTCGGCTGGCACAAGATCTGCGTGGACCGCGGCATCCTGCCCGGGATGCAGGAGCTGGTCCGGCGCATCGGCGACGACGAGCGACGCCACATGGCGTGGGGCACCTTCACCTGCCGGCGCCATGTCGCCGCCGACGACGCCAACTGGGGTGTCTTCGAGACGCGGATGAGCGAGCTGATGCCGTTGGGGCTGCGCCTGATCGAAGAGGGCTTCGCGCTGTACGACCCGATGCCCTTCGGCCTGTCGGTGGACGAGTTCATGCAATACGCCTCCGACAAGGGCATGCGGCGCTTCGGCACCATCTCGAGTGCCCGCGGGCGCCCGCTCGGCGAGATCGACCTCGACTACTCACCGCTGCAACTCGAGGACACCTTCGCCGAGGAGGACGAGCGGGCCCTGGCCAGCGTTTAGCGGCGCCCGGATCGCCGAGTGTGGGTCTTACGCACGGGAATTGCCCCGAATACTTCCGTAGGCCCCACGCTCGGCACGGTAGCCTCTAGCCGACCCACACGGTCTTGGCGTTGCAGAACGCCCGGATGCCCAGGCCCGCCAACTCGCGGCCGTAGCCGGACCGCTTGATGCCGCCGAACCCCAGCTCCGGGTAGGACACCGTCATGCCGTTGATGAAGACCTGGCCGGCCTCGATGTCGTCGATGAAGCGCTGCTGCTCGGCCTCGTCATTGGTCCAGGCGTTGGAGCCCAGCCCGAACGTGGTGGCGTTGGCGATCTCGATGGCTTCGTCGATGCCCGAAACGCGGTACATCGAGGCGACCGGGCCGAACACCTCTTCGGTGTAGAGCGCCATGTCCTTGGTGATGTCGGTGACCACCGTCGGCGGGTAGAACCACCCCGGGCCGTCGGGAGTCTTGCCGCCGAGACGGACCTTGGCACCGGCGGCGACGGCGTCGTCGACCTGCTTGGCGATCTCGTCGCGGCCCGATTCGGTGGCCAGCGGGCCCACGTCGGTGTCGGGGTCGGTCGGGTCGCCGACCTTGAGCGCGCCCATGCGCTCGACGAACTTGTCAACGAAGGCGTCGTAGATGTCGGTGTGGACGATGAACCGCTTGGCGGCGATGCAGGACTGCCCGTTGTTCTGCACCCGGCCGGTGACGGCGGTCTTGACGGCCTCGTCGAGGTCCACCGACGGCATCACGATGAACGGGTCGCTGCCGCCGAGCTCGAGCACGGTGGGCTTGATCTCGTCGCCGCAGATCGCGGCAACCGATTGACCGGCCGGCTCACTACCGGTGAGGGTGGCCGCCGCGACACGCGGGTCGCGCAGGATGCGCTCGACGGCACTCGACGAGACCAGCAGCGTCTGGAAGCAATCCGCGGGGAACCCGCCGCGGGCGATCACGTCGGACAGATACAGCGCCGACTGCGGCACGTTCGAGGCGTGCTTGAGCAAACCGACGTTGCCGGCCATCAACGCCGGCGCGGCGAACCGCACGGCCTGCCACAGCGGGAAGTTCCATGGCATCACCGCCAGGACCACCCCGAGCGGCTGCCATCGGGTGTAGGCCTTCTTCGCGCCGACCTTGGCGGCCTCGGCCGGCTCGTCGGCCAGCAGTCGTTCCGCGTTCTCGGCGTAGTAGCGAAAACCCTTGGCGCACTTGAGCGCTTCGGCCTTGGCCGACTTCAGGGTCTTGCCCATCTCCTGGGTCATCATCGCCGCGACGTCGTCGGCTTCGGCCTCGAGCAGGTCGGCGGTGGCGTTGGCCCACTGCGCGCGCTGGGCGAACGTGGTGCTGTGCCGGTAGTCGAGGAAACGCGCGTGCGCCCTCGCGATCGCGGCGTCGACTTCGTCGTCTGTCGCCGGGGTGAAGCTCTTTACGGTTTCGCCAGTGGCCGGGTTGATCGTCGCGATTGACACGCTGACATCCTTCCCTTCGCAGTCTTTTCCCAAGGTAAGTAGAACGTCCAACTCCTAGCCTGCCACTATCGTTCCCAGGAGGGAGGTGGCGGATGAGCACAGCGGCTCAGCTGATCGTCAAGTGCCTGGAAAACGAGGGAGTTTCCGTCGTATTCGGGATACCGGGGGAGGAGAACATCCGGTTCATCCAAGCGCTGGCGGCCTCCGACATCCGCTACGTGCTGACCCGGCACGAACAAGCCGCCGCCTTCATGGCCGAGATGTACGGCCGGGTCACCGGCCGCGCGGGGGTGGTCTCGGCGACCCTGGGCCCGGGCGCGATCAATATGCAGCTCGGCGTCGCCGACGCCACCACCAACAGCACCCCGGTGGTCGCGATCTCGGCGCAGGTCGGGCAGGACCGCGAATACAAGGAGTCCCACCAGTACGTCGACCTGGTGTCGATGTACGCGCCGATCACCCGGTGGTCGGCCTCGGTGCCCACCCCGCACGCCATCCCGGAGATGGTGCGCAAGGCGTTCAAGACCGCCGAGACCGAACGCCCGGCCGCGGTCTACCTGGCCGTGCCCGAGCACATCGACGAAGACGAAGCCGACTACGAGCTGACGCCGTTGCCGCGCAACGTGGTCCGGGCCGATGCGCCGGCCGCCCGCCAGGTTGCCCGCGCGGTCGACATGCTGCGCAACGCCAGGTGTCCGGTGGTGTTGGCCGGACACGGGGCCGCCCGCGGCGACGCGACGGCCGCCCTGGTGCGTTTCGCCGAGGAACTCGGGATTCGGGTGGCCAACACGTTTCACGGCAAGGGCGTCATGCCCGACGATCACCCCAACAGCATCGGAACGCTGGGGTTCATGCGGCACGACTACGTCAACTTCGGCTTCGACCATGCCGATGTCGTGATCGCGGTCGGCTACGAGTTGCAGGAATTCGACCCGGTGCGGATCAACCCGCAGGCCGACAAGCACATCATTCACATCCATCGTTTCCCGGCCGAGGTCGACGCCCACTATTCGGTTGACGTCGGCATCATCGGCGACATCAGCGATTCGCTGGGCCAGCTCGCCGACGCGCTGTCCGGTCACCGATTCGACGATGCCGACGTTCCCGGGTCTGGGTTGTTGGCCGAGGAATTCGCTCGGGGACAACAGGATTCGCGGTACCCGCTGGCGCCGCAGCGGGTCGTTGCCGATACCAGGGCGGCGCTGGGCCGCGGCGACGTGGTGCTGGTCGACACCGGGGCCACCAAGATGTGGATGGCCCGGCTGTATCCGACGTTCGAGCACAACACGTGTCTGATCTCGAATGGCTTGTCCACCATGGGTTTTGCACTGCCCGGAGCCCTCGGCGTCAAGCTGGCGCGACCCGAGGCGAAGGTGCTCGCAGTGGTGGGCGACGGCGCCTTCATGATGAACTCGCAGGAAATCGAGACCGCCGTGCGGGAAAAGATTCCCCTGGTGGTGCTGATCTGGGAGGACAACGGTTACGGCCTGATCGAGTGGAAGATGGATCTCGAGCTCGGGGCCCACTACTACGTGAAGTTCGACAATCCTGACGTCGTCAAATACGCCGAAAGCTTTGGCGCCAAAGGGTATCGGATCTCTCACGCCGACGAGCTGTTGCCGACGCTGCGGGCCGCGCTCGCCGACGACGGGGTTTCGCTGATCTGCTGCCCGGTCGACTACTCGGAGAACCTGCGGCTGACCGACCGGCTCGGCGAGCTGGACGAAACCCTGTAGGTGCGATGCTGTTTCGTCAGCTCGAGTACTTCGTAGCGCTTGCCCGGGAGCGTCATTTCGCCCGTGCCGCGAGCGCCTGCCACGTGTCCCAGCCGGCGCTGTCGGAAGCCATCCGCAAGCTCGAACGCGAGCTGAAGGTGCCGTTGGTGCAGCGCGGCCAGAAGTTCGAAGGCCTGACACCTGAAGGCGAGCGTCTCGTGCATTGGGCACGGCGCGTACTGGCTGATTGCGACGCTCTCAGGCTCGAAGTCACGGCATTGCAGACCGGGCTCGTCGGCGAGTTGCGGTTGGGGGTGGTCCCCAACGCCGTGACCACCGTTGCGCTGCTGACGGATCCGTTTTGTGCCGCACACCCGTTGGTGCGGGTGCAGGTGGAGACCAACCTGCGCTCGGCCGGGATCGTCGAACGAATCCGCCGGTTCGAGCTGGATGCGGGGGTTCTATACCCGGACCGCCACGATACCGACGAACTCCTGGTCACCCCGCTGTACCAGGAGCACCAGGTGCTGATCGTGGGCAGCGACTTGCTTCCCGGGAAAACCGACACCATCAGTTGGGCGGACGCCCTGGCATTACCGCTGTGCCTGCTGACCCAAGGGATGCGCGGCCGCCGCGTCATCGACGACGCACTGGCAACTCAAGGTCTTGCGGTGAGTCCGCAACTCGAAACTGATTCGGTCGCAACGCTCTTCGCGCATGTCGGCACTGGCCGCTGGGCGAGTATCGTGCCGCATACTTGGATTCGCGCCCTGGGTGTACCGGCCGGAGCTTCGGTGCTGCGGCTGCACGATCCGTCGGTTACCGCCCCGATGGTGCTCGTCACGAACGCGGCAGAACCCGGCTCGGTAGTGACGCGTGCGCTGATCCAGGTCGCGCGCGACACCGGTATCGGTGAGGTGTTCGGCCGGGCGCCGGGCGGACTTGACCAGCGCTGATCGGCGCGGCCTATCGGCCAGTCGGAAGCGCGTCTTGGACACCTTCGACGCCATCGGCGAAAGCTGGGGTGCAGCTACCCGTAAGAGGAGAAACCGATGGCCAAGTGTGTGATGGTGCTCTACCCGGATCCGGTCGACGGATACCCGCCGAAATACGCTCGGGACAGCATCCCGGCGATTCAGCGCTACCCCGACGGCAGCACCGTACCGACGCCGTCGCACATCGACTTCACTCCCGGCGACCTACTCGGCTGTGTTTCGGGTGCGCTCGGGTTGCGCAAGTTTTTCGAAGACGCAGGCCACGAGTTGGTGGTGACGTCGGACAAGGACGGTCCGGATTCGGAGTTCGAGCGTGAGCTCCCCGACGCCGATATCGTTATTTCCCAACCATTTTGGCCCGCATACCTGACCAAGGAGCGGATCGCCAAGGCGCCTAACCTCCGGCTGGCGCTGACCGCGGGCATCGGCTCGGACCACGTCGACCTCGAAGCGGCCAAGGAGCACGGCATCACCGTCGCCGAGGTGACCTACAGCAACAGCATCAGCGTCGCCGAGCACACGGTGATGCAGATCCTGACCCTGGTGCGCAATTTCGTCCCCTCGCACCGGTGGGCCACCGAAGGCGGATGGAACATCGCCGATTGCGCGGAGCGCGCCTACGACCTGGAGGGCATGGACGTCGGGCTGATCGCGGCGGGCCGGATCGGGCGGGCCGTGTTGCGCCGCCTGGCTCCGTTCGACGTCAACCTGCACTACACCGACACCCGCCGGCTGTCGCCGGAGGTCGAGAAGGAGCTCAACGTCACTTTCCACGCAGGAGTCGAGTCGCTGGTGCGCTCGGTCGACATCGTGTCCATCCACTCGCCGCTGTACGAAGCGACCCGCCGGATGTTCAACGAGCGTTTGCTGGGCACGATGCGCCGGGGCTCCTACATCGTCAACACGGCGCGCGGCGAAGAGACCGTGCCCGAGGCGATCGCGGCCGCGTTGCGTAGCGGCCAGCTCGCGGGCTACGCCGGCGACGTCTGGTACCCGCAGCCGCCACCGGCGGACCACCCGTGGCGGACCATGCCGAATAGCGCTATGACCCCCCATGTTTCGGGAACCACCCTGTCCGCCCAGGCCCGTTACGCGGCCGGCACGCGGGAAATCCTGGAAAGCTGGTTCGCCGCCAAGCCCATTCGTCAGGAGTACCTGATCGTCGAGGGCGGACAACTCGCCGGCACGGGAGCCCTGTCCTATCAAAAGTAAGGCGGCTAGGCGGACGCCGCCAGGGCCTTTTCGTCCTCGGCGGCGAAGGAGTCCTCGAGCTGCAGCGGCGAGTAGTCGAGGTCGATCTCGCCGACCGGGCGCCCGCGGGCGCTGGAAATGGTGCCGAAGCGTCGCATTCCCTTGTCGGAGGCGTACTGTCGGGACTCCTCCATGTCCAGGCCGAACGGGATGGGGTCGCTGAAAATCGCATAGGACTGCTCGGTGGCTTGCAGCGCCAGCGGGATCAGCTCGCTCATCCGGGACTCGAATACGGCCCAGTTGGCGTCGTCGGAGGCGACATGGCGTCGGCAGGTGAAGGTCCCCCAGGCCATGTGACGTCGCTCGTCGTCGCCGATGCGCCGGACCAGCTCTTGCATGCCCGGAAGGATGTCGCGGCTGGTGCAGATCTTGTGCCAGGAGTGGTAGCCGGTCAGCGCCATCATGCCCTCGACCATGTGGTTGTAGGTGACCGATGCCCGGATCTGCGCGGCCGGGGAAGGGTCGGTTGTCAACGCGCCCAGACAGTTTGGCAGCTCCTCGTAGAAGATCTGCCGGTACGCCGACAGGGGTTCGAGGTAGCGGTGCAGGTCGCCGGTCTCGCCCACGGCGTCGAGCCACATCCGGAACGCCTGGGTGTGTTTGGCCTCTTCGAAAGCGAACTGCGTCAGGTACATCTCGTCACCCAGGCGACCTTCGGCCCGCATGGCCGCCATGAACGGCTGAATGTCTTCGGTGACCGCTTCCTCGCCGGCGACGAACTGAGCGCACAGTTGGATCGCGAGGAGGCGCTCCTCATCGGTCAGCTGTTCCCAATCCGCGCGGTCGCGGGAGAAGTCGATGTCGGCGGGATTCCAGAACTTCGCATTGCCTCCGGCGAACAGCCGCAGCGGCAAGCTATCCCAGTTGAATCCGCCCGCCGCCAGCGAACCGGTTTTTGTGCGCGTCATTCGAACGACCCCCTGAATCGAGTGCATTGATTCGATGGTGACGCTAGCTCGGGAACATGGCCAAATGCACGGACACAACGCGCACGGGTTGATACGACAAACGCACGAGCCGCAGCCGAAGGCCGATTCGTCCTACCCTGACAGGCGTGGATGTCACTGGATATCTGGGGCTTTTCGGAGAACCCGGGACCGGCCTGTCGGATGCGGAATGGGTTGCACACGCCAACAAGCATCTGACCCCCAACTTGGCGCTGCTGAACGCAAGGTTCCTCGAGGGCAGTTGCGCCGAGCGATGGCTGCGTATGTCATACGAACCCGGTCCCGGCGCTTTCAATTTCGCTCAACTCAGCGGTGGATCCATGGCCGAGATGCTGGACCAGACGGCCACCCACTGCGGTTCGCTGGTGACGGGTTGTCCTTGCCCGACACTGAGCATGACGGTGACCATCCTGCGCGCCGGAACGGCGAAATCGTATGTGGCGACCGGCCGGGTGCTGAAGCTGACGAAGACGAATGCCGTGCTGGGCGCCGACCTCGACGACGACAACGGGCGTCAAATCGCCACGATCACGGTGGTTTCCCAGCTCATTACGGACATCGGCAGGCTGGGCTAAGGGCTGGCGGGCGGGGGTGTCGGCGCCTTGAGCGTGGTCGGCGGAAGGTATTGGCCGACCAGCACGCGATGCCACCACACCCGGTCGCGCCGCAATTCCGCCGGTGTGGTGAACCGGTACCGATAGAGCTGAGCGCGCACATAGCGCGGCGGTGAGTCGGGAAAAGGGTTGTGCCGCAACAGCCGCAGCGTGGGCCGGTCGCCGGCCAGCAGCCGGTGCAGGAGCGGTTTAAGCCAGGGCTGGGCATAGCCGGGCGAGATCGCCGCGAACCACATCAGCCAGTCCAGCCGCAGATGGTAGGGCGCCCATTGGCGGGGCAACCGTCTGACCGTGCCGGGCTTGCCCTTGAACTCGTATTCCTTCCACACGGTCTGCGCGGTGAGCCGCGGCTCGTCGGTGCCTTCGATCACCACCTCCCGGCGGATACGGCCGATGCTGCCGAAAGCGCCGTATGTGTTCACCAAATGAAATGGGTTGAACGACATGTTCATTCGCTGACTCGGCGACAGCATGTTGCGCACCGGCCAGTAGGTCAGGACGAGCACCCCGCCGGCGAACGCCACCACCAGGACGACGAACCACAGTGGTGACTCCGGCAGCGGCCGATGGCCCGGAACCGGCACCAGCAGCCCGGCCGCAGAATCGTCGATGGCGCTGAACGCCAAGACAATCGTCAGCCAATTGAGCCAGGCGAAGTTCCCCGAGGCCACCAGCCACAGCTGCGTGACCACCACGATCGCCGCGGCCACGCTGGCCACGGGCTGGGGGGCGAACAACCCGAACGGGACCACCAGCTGCGCGAAGTGGTTGCCCGCCACCTCAATTCGATGCAGCGGCTTGGGCAGGTGATGGAAGAACCAGCTCGCCGGCCCGGGCATCGGCTGGGTCTCGTGGTGGTAGTACAGGCAGGTCAGGTCGCGCCAGCACGGATCACCGCGCATCTTGATCAGCCCGGCGCCGAACTCGACCCGGAACAGCAGCAGCCGCGCCATCCACACTGTCAGCACCGGCGGGGCGACGCGATCATTGCCCAGGAAGATCATCAGGAATCCGCTTTCCAGCAACAGCGATTCCCAGCCGAACGAATACCACGCCTGCCCGACGTTGACGATCGAGAGGTAGAGCACCCACAACATCAGCCAGACCGACATCGCGGCCCACAGCGGTAGCAGGTCGGCCGCGCCGACGAGGAGGGCCGCCGCCAGTGCGGTGCCGAGCCAGGCCACCGCCGCGAAGAGTCGGTCCGAGTAGTGCAGCGCAAAAATGCTCGGTGTTCGCCAAAACGACTGCCGCGCCAAGAACCGCGGCACCGGCAGCATTCCGTGCTCGCCGATGAGTGCGCGGAACTGTAGCGCGGCGGCGACGAACGCGATCAGGTAGATGGCCGCCACGCCGCGCTCCAGCACGAACCTGCCCAACCAGTAGTCGGGGGCAGCAAACCATCCCATCGGCACAACTCCTTGGACGTATCCAGTGAACCAGCCAATGAACGGCACGCCAACGCCCGAAACGCTATTCGTCGTGTGCCGCGCGCCCGCGATCCGGCAGGGCGATCACCGAGGCGGCGACCGCGGCCAGCGAAATCAACGCCAGCAGTTGCACAGTCGCGGAATGGCCGGCGTACCCGTCGACCGATCGCCAGGGATGCCGCGACAGCGCCGCCCCGGCCAGAATCAGGCCGCCCGCACCGGCGGCGACGGTGATCCGGTCGCGCAACCGCTCGCGATCACGCAGCGCGTAGCGCAGGCCGAGGGCACCGCCGATCACCACGACCCCGGCCACGCCGGCGATCGCGGCCCCGGCCGCCAGCAGCGGCACCACCGCCCAGGGCCCGGGCGACCATGCCTGCGCGGGTGGGGCGTCGGACCGCCCGCGCCGCCGCCACAACGCCAGCATGGCCAACAGCGGCAGCAACGCCAAGCCCGCGGCCAGGCCGGCGCGGTACAGCGAATTGGACCCGAAGCTCAGCGTGATCGTGCCGGGATCTCCGGCGGGCACCACCCAGCCCTGCTGCCATCCGTTGACGGCCACCGGCGTCAGTCGGGCCCCGGTGCTGGTGCGTGCCACCCAGCCGGGGTTGATGCTTTCCGGAATGACCAGCACCCGGGACGTGGACGACGCCGTGGCGCGGACTTCGCGACGGTCGGGTCCCCACGCCCCCGTCGCGGCGGGTGCGGTCGAAAGCACTGTGGTGCTTGGCAATTCGGTGGCGCTCGGGGTCGATAGCTGCGCACCGTCCACGACGAACTGGGCGCCGGGGCTGATCAACAATTCCTGTTGCCCGGTCGGTAACGCGATCGGATTGCGATCGCAGGCGCTCACCGGTACCGGCGCGCCGCTCAGCAGCGCGCCCGCCGTGGTCCGGATCGAGGTGTGCACGAACCGGCCGGCGACCGCGATGACCGGGCCGTGGTCGCAGTCGACGACGATCTCGCGCGGCCGGTTGCGCGCCGCGTCGGCCGCGGCGATCGGGTTGCCGTCGGTGCCCAGCGCCGCGACCTCGGCCAGCCCCGGCGGCTTGAGCTGGTCGAAGCCAAGCGCGTTGCGGTCGATGACATCCTGCCAGTCCAGCAGGCTGACGGTGATGGTGTCGGTCACCCGGGGCCGCAGCGCAAGCCGCTGCGCGGCCCCCTCGCCGCTCGGCGTGAATCTGCGGACCTGCGGGCCGTCGCCGAGGTTGACCGCCACCACCGTCGGCTGCACGGGCAAGGTTGTGCGGCTGGGCAGCAGCCGCAGCCCGGCGACCTCGGTGGGTCGCGGCAGCACCAGCGTCAGCGTCGGCGCGCTCCTGTGTTGCACCACCCGCTGCGGCGCGGTCCAGGCGGTGGCGGGGTCGCCGTCGGTGGCCGCATATGCCGAGCCGAGGATGTCGACGTTGTCCGAATCACCTTGGGCCCGAGTGGTATTCGGCTCGGCGATCAAGTCGGCCAGGTTGGGGCCCTGCCGGGGCCGCACCCACAGCCGGGGGACGACCGACACCGGCGCCGGAACGGTCAGGGTGCGGCTGAAATTGACCGGCTCCTCCGGGGCCAACGCCATCGACGGCGCGCAGCGCACGCTGTCGGCTGCCGCGGCGCAGCCGGGCCGGCCGAGCAGTTCCGAGCCCAAATCCCAGCCCGCGATCGCCGAGCCCGGCGGCGGCCCGGGCACCCGCACGGTGTGTCGCAGGTCGACCGGGTGCGCGAAACCGGAGGCGTCGTACTGGGTGATCGACAGGTCGGTGATGCCGAACTGCACGCCGCTGGATCCGTCGTCGGTGCCGGCGGCGGTGATGCGCACCCACGGGGTTTCGCCGTAGGGCAGCGCCGCGGTGAGCGCCTTGCCCGGCTGGTCGAAGCGCAGCGTGGTGCTTCCGGTGGCGGTATCGATCACGATGCGGCGGACCTGGGAGCCGACGGCCGTCGCGCTGGGTGTCAGGGTGATCGCCGCGTTGGTCACCGGGTGGTCGAACGTGACCTGCAGCCACTGCCCGACGGCGGCTTGCAGCGCGTTGGTCACCCACGCCGTCGCCGGATCACCGTCGATCGCCGCGGCGGCCGATGTCGCCGGGGCGACATCGGGCATCGCGGTCGAATCCGACGACGAACTCGACACGGTGATCCGCCCGCCGTTCCAGCCGCCGTACACCGGGTCGGCGCCGGGGACCGGGTAGTCGGGGACCCGGTTGAAGGTGTGCCGGGTGTCGCCGTCGGCTCGGATCGCCGACGAGTGCTCGTCGACGCGGCCGTAGTCGGTCTCCCGCGCGGTCGGGGTGTCCGTCATGGTCACGACGGGCACCGGCAGCCCGGCACGTCGAGCGTCGGCGGTCAGCAGCACCGGGCCCGGCGGCGGCTGGCCCAGCAACCGGCGCCGCTCGTCGAGACGCAGCAGCACCTCGGGCCCACCGTCGACGCGGGCCAACCCGTCCAGGTCGGCGAAGTAGGGCGCACCGGGATTGCCGGGAGCCATCACTCGGTAAATCTCGACGGCCGGGTAGCGCGGGCGCAGCCCACTGTCGGCGACGAACCCGGGCAGCGTACCGGGCCCCACCGGCTCGCCGAACTGCGCCGCCTTCTCCAAGCGCGGCGATCCCTCGATGGCGCGGTGCACCAGGATCGGGCGCGCCGAACGCGACGAGTCGGGATCCAGGTCGTTTCGCACCACCACGTACGAAATGCCTTGGCGGGCAAGGGTATCGGCCAGCCCGGCCGAGGGCAGGCCCGCGGCGAGCAAGCGCTGCACGGAATCCAGCGCCCGAATGGTCTGCGGCGGGGTCAACGGGATGGAGTCGCGCACGCCCCACGGGCTACTGCCGAGCACCTGCAGCGGTTCGTCGTGGGTGGTGCCCCACATCTGCGTGGCGAACGGTGCCCCGGGGACCACCAGCACCCGTCCGGGGCTCGGCGTGCCGGTGTTATGCGCGGTCAGCCAGTCGGCGGCGTCGTGCCAGTAGCGGGGGATCGCGCGGAACGTGCCCGGCGGAGTGAGCCGCGCGGTCCACGCCAGCGAGGTGCTGACCATCAGCGCGGTCAGCACCACCACCGCCGCGGCGACCCGCTTGTCGCGCTCGGGGTGGGCGAACGCACCCAGCCACCTTGCCCTCGGCGCGCTGCCCGGCAGCGGCACCCGGCCCAGCAGCGCCGCGACGCCCAGCACGATCGGAATCCGGATGACCGACTCCAGCTTGTGCACGTTGCGCAGCGGTGCGCCCGCCGCGTCCAGGAACAGCTGCACCTGGTGTGCCAGCGGCGAGCCGAGCCCCCCGCTGTAGCCGACGGCCATCAACACCACCCCGACCAGCAGCATCGTCACCAGCCGTCCGCGGGCCGGCATCGCCGGGCCGGCCAGCCCGGCCAGCCCGGCCGCGGCGACCAGGCAGGTGGCCAGGACGGCCGCCGAACCGGTCACCAGCGGCGCGCCCGCGGTCGCGGTGGGCGCCACGAACGGGGTCCAGCTGTCGGTGCCGCGCAGCATCTCGACCAGCGACGACCACTGCGTCGTCACCCCCGAGGATTCGATGAAGTCCAGAAACGGCGGACTGACACTGCGCAGCAGCAGCAGCGCCACGACCCACCACGCCATCGCCAGCGCCAGGCTCAGCGACCACCACGCGGTGTAGCGCCACCACAACCGGTTCGGCCGATGACAGGCCCACCAGATCACCGCCGGCAGGCAACCGGCCAGCGTGGCGATGGCGTTGACCGCGCCCATCAGGGCGACCGCCAGCCCGGCCTGGCCGGCCAGCGCCCGCACCGACCGCCCCGACGTCCCGCGTAACGCCAGGATCGTCGGCAGCAACACCCACGGCGCCAGCATGATCGGCAAGGTTTCCGACGAGATGGATCCGAGCGTGGTCAGCACCCGCGGACTCAACGCGAACGCCGCCGCACCGATCAGCCGTGACGTCGGGCTGCCGATCCCCAGCGTCTCGGCGACGCGCAGCAAGCCCCAGAAGCCGACCGTCAGCAGCAACGCCCACCACAGCCGCTGGGTCATCCAGCCGGGCACCCCGAGCAGGTGGCCGATCGCGAAGAAGGTGCCGTGCGGAAACAGGTACCCATAGGCCTGATTCTGCGTCTGGCCGAACGGCAGCTCGCTGTTCCACAGGTTGGTCGCGCGGGCCAGGAAGCGCAGCGGGTTGGCGGTCAGGTCCAGCTTGGTGTCGGGGGACACCTGCCCGGGGGACTGCGCGAACGTCAGCGCCAGTGAGATCGCGCCAACCAGCACAAGCCAGCGTCGCGACAGTGGAGTGACGGAAAGGCCCTCGGCGTACTCCGCCACAGCGGCAGTCTTGGCCGCTGCCGAGCCCGATGGCGGTGACCCGCTGCGCGCGGCTTCTTCCTGTAGTGACGACCCGCTGCGCCCGGCTACGCCGCGCTCGCGATCGCCAGGGCCGCGCTTGCGATCGCCGCTAGCTACGGTTGCCGTATTCGACCCGGTTGAGCACTGACGACTGCGGATCGCCCCCGGGTAGTGGCGGCTTCGTGTCCTGTTGCACCATCAGGGTGACTCCGAAGATCGCGGCCGCGCCCAGCAACAGACCGACCACCACGCTCGCGGCGGCGGGCGCAATGATGCGGTTCATCGGTCTCCTCGGGTTTCGCGGTCGTCACGGGGGACTACCCAAAAGTCAACCTAGCAGAACGGCCGTCACGGTCCGCTGACCGTGAGGCGCGTCAGGGCTGCAGTTCCGGCGGCAGTCCCGGCACCGGCGGGATCTGGTTCAAGCAGTCGTCCGGGCTGTCGCACGGCAGGCAGTACCCGCCGAGGCACCGGTCGCCGTACTGCGCCAGGTAATGCGGGGACGGGTTGGACGGCGCTCGGGCGGGCACCGCGGCGTGGTCTTCGGCGGCGAGTGTGACGCCGGCGGTCGCGGCGGCGCCGATTGCCAGACCCGCGGCGATGCCCGCAGCGGCTGCAGTGTGAAGGCAGTCATCGCTGCCCCTGCCTTGCCGATCCCGATGGGCTTGCGGCTAACTTATCCCCGGTCCGCGCCCGGCGCGCGCGGAATACGCCCGGTGGGCCCGCACCGCCGCGCATACCCGTCGTGACACCATGTCCCGATGCCTTTTCCGCGCATTCTGGCCGTGTTGGCCGCCTCGGTGTTGCTGGTCGCATGTGGCCACGACGCCGCCCGGCCCCCGACCACGACGAGCAAGGTGGTCGCCGCACCTCCGGCGCCATCGGTCTGCGGCGACCCCACCACCAAGCTGTCGACCCGCGACAAGCTGGCCCAGCTGCTGATGGTGGGCGTGAAGAACGCCGACGACGCCCGCGCCGTGGTCAACGGCTACCACGTCGGCGGGATCTTCATCGGCAGCTGGACGGACCTGGGCATCTTCGGCGGACCGCTGGCCGAGATAGCGGGTGCCGCGGGGCCGCTGCCGCTGGCGGTCAGTGTCGACGAAGAAGGCGGCCGGGTGTCCCGGCTGAAATCGCTGATCGGCACCGCCCCGTCGGCCCGCGAGCTGGCCCAGAGCCAAACTCCCGACCAGGTCCACGAGCTGGCGGCCCAGCGCGGCAAGAAGATGCACGACCTGGGCATCACCGTCGACTTCGCGCCGGTGGTCGACGTCTCCGACGAACCGGACGACGCCGTGATCGGCAACCGCTCGTTCAGCAACGATCCCGCGACCGTCACCGCCTACGCCGGGGCCTACGCGCAGGGTTTGCGCGACGCCGGAGTGCTGCCGGTGCTCAAACATTTCCCCGGCCACGGGCACGGTTCCGGTGATTCGCACAAGGGCGGGGTCGTCACGCCGCCGCTGGGCGACCTGCAGAGCAGCGACCTGGTGCCGTACCGGACGCTGATCAAGTCCACACCGGTCGCCGTCATGGTGGGCCACCTGCAGGTTCCCGATCTGACCGGCGACGACCCGGCCAGCCTGAGCCGGCCCGCGGTGCAGTTGCTGCGCGACGGCATCGGCTACGGGGCCCCGCCATTCAACGGCCCGGTGTTCAGCGACGACCTGTCCAGCATGGCCGCGATCTCGGATCGATTCGGTGTTGCCGAGGCGGCGCTCAAGAGTTTGCAGGCGGGCGTCGACGTCGCGCTGTGGGTCACCACCGACGAGGTCCCGGCGGTGCTCGACCGCCTCGAAAAGGCGGTATCCGCAGGCGAATTGGCATTGCCGGCGGTGGACCAATCGCTGCTGCGGGTGGCGGCGATGAAGGGACCCGCCCGGGCGTGTGGACACTGATCGGCCGCTCGATCGTTACCCTGGAGTCAGATTGACAGGGCCCGACGGGCCTGAAAGGGCGCAGCGATGGCAGGTGGTACCAAGCGGCTGCCGCGCGCTGTCCGGGAACAGCAGATGCTCGACGCCGCCGTGCAGATGTTCTCGGTCAACGGCTACCACGAGACGTCGATGGACACCATCGCCGCCGCCGCGGAGATCTCCAAGCCGATGCTGTACCTGTACTACGGCTCCAAAGAGGACCTGTTCGGCGCCTGCCTGAACCGTGAGATGACCCGGTTCATCGACGCGGTGCGCGCCGACATCGATTTCACCCAGAGCCCTAGGGACTTGCTGCGCAACACCATCGGGTCGTTTCTGCGCTACATCGACGCCAACCGGGCGTCCTGGATCGTGATGTACACCCAGGCCATCAGCTCGCAGGCGTTCGCCCACACCGTGCGCGAGGGTCGCGAGCAGATCATCGAGCTGGTGGCCGGCCTGGTGCGGGAAAACAGCCGGACGCCGCGGACCGACGCCGAGCATCAGATGATGGCGGTCGCGCTGGTGGGTGCCGGCGAGGCGATGGCCAACCGGCTGTCCACCGGCGACATCGACGTCGACGAGGCCGCCGAGCTGATGATCGACCTGTTCTGGCACGGCCTGCGGGGCGTGCCGGTGGATCAGGACGCCAGCGCTTCCACGCGCAGCGCGGGCTAGATTCGTGCAGTGCGCCGCGTGCCCGCCTCCACATCGGGCCGCAATGTCGACTTCTTCTGTGCCGTCGTCATTGTGGGGCTGCTGGCCGGGGTCGCCGGGTTGTCGACGACGTTCGTGCTGCGTTTCATTCAGCACCTGACCTACAACTACAGTTTCGGCCCGCTGCTGGCCGGGGTCACCGGCAGCAGCCCGGTGCGCCGGGTGTTGGGGCCGATGGTCGGCGCGGCGCTGGCCGCGCTGGGCTGGTGGATGCTGCGGCGACGTGCCGAGGTGCCGCCGCTGGCCGGAACCATCGCCCGCCACGAACGGATACCGCGGCTGTCCTGGAGCATCGACGCCATGCTGCAGGTGCTGCTGGTCGGCTCGGGGGCATCCCTGGGGCGGGAGGGCGCTCCACGCCAATTCGCCGCGGCGCTCAGCGATTTCGCGACCGGCTGGCTACGGCGGCTGTCGACTCGCGACCGCGAGATCCTGCTGGCCTGCGCGGCCGGGGCCGGGCTGGGCGCGGTGTACGCCGTGCCGCTGGCCGGCGCGCTGTTCTCTGCGCGGATCATGCTCAACACCTGGCATCCCCGGGCGCTGGGCGCGGCGTTGCTCACCTCCAGCCTGGCCGTCGCGATCGGCTCGGCCATCACCCGCGATCAGCCCAACCTGCAGTGGCCGATCGGGGAATCCACCTACCTGCTGACCGCGCACGGTCTGGTGATGGCCCCGGTCGCGCTGGCGGCGGGCCTGGCGTTCAACCGGCTGATGGCGGCGGCGCGCCCCGCCCGTCAGATCCGCAGTTGGGTGCTGATTCCCGCGCTCGCCGGCGCCGGGCTGGTGATGGGCATCTGCTCGCATTGGTGGCCCGAGCTGCCCGGCAACGGCCGCAGCATCCTGACGGTCAGCCTGGCCAGCGGGCTGACGCTGACCGCGGCCACCGCGATCCTGCTGCTGAAGCCGCTGCTGACCGCCCTGTTCCTGCGCGCCGGTGGTGCCGGCGGCATGCTCACGCCGTCGCTGGCCACCGGGGCGGCGGCCGGAGCCGTACTGGTGCTGACGATCAATTGGATCGCCGGGATTCACCTGCACGTGCCGGCGGTCTCACTGACCGGCGCCGCCGGGGTGCTCGCGGTCACCCAGGGTTCGCCGATCTGGGCCGCGATCTTCGTCTGGGAGCTCGCCCGGCCGCCGCTGTGGTTGTTCGGGGTTTTCCTGCTCACCGCCACCGGTGCGCACGGGCTGAGAAAGTTGTCGAGCGTGCGTGTGCAGAAGCACGACGAACGCGCCGGCTGAGTTACAGCGGCTCGACGCTGCCGGTCAGATGCGGATAGCCCTTGGCGATATTGCGCAGCGTAAGCTCCCAGCCGCCCTGGTCGCTTTCGTCGATGTACAGGCCCGCGGCCGCGGGCAGGAGCACCGGCTTGCCGAACCGCACCGAGTATCGCGCCGCCTCGGGGATCCGGGCTTCGATGTTAGCCAATACCGCTGCGGCACTGAACATTCCATGAGCAATCACGGTCGGGAAGCCGAACAGCTTGGCGGCGACCGGGTTGGTATGGATCGGGTTGTGATCGCCGCCGATGACGGCATAGCGGCGGATCTGGCCGGGGGTGATGCGCAGCACCGCGGGCGGCGGTGGCAGCTTGGGCTGCTTCTGCGGCGGTGCTTTGGGTTCGTCGGACAAACTGGTGCGCTGCTGATGCAGGAAGGTCGTCACCTGGTGCCACGCGACGTCGTTGCCGACGCTGACATCGGTCACCAGGTCGACCAGCAGGCCCTTGCGGTGCTCGCGCAGGTTCTCGGCGTGCACCCGCACCCCGACGGTGTCGGTGACCGCGATCGGGCGGTATTGGGTGATGTGGTTCTCGGTGTGCACCGAACCCATTGCGGCGAAAGGGAAATCGAACCCGGTCACCAACGACATCAGTGCCGGGAAGGTCAGCGCGAACGGGTAGGTGAGCGGCACTGTGTTGCCGTAGCGCAGGCCGGTGATCGCGGCGTACTCGGCCACGTTCGTCTGGTCGATCGGCAGTTCCTCGACGGTCACCGTGCGGCTGGGCAACTGATCCGTCCGCGACACCACGGGCAGCGCCCCGGCCGCCGCCCGCAACATATTGCGCAGACCGCTTGGTTGATTCATCGAGTTCTCCTTCTGTGCAGCACCTAGGCGCCCAGCATGGCCTGGCCGCAGACACGAATGACGTTGCCGGTCACCGCGTTTGACGCCGGGCTGGCGAAATAGGCGATCGTCTCGGCGACGTCGACCGGTTGCCCGCCCTGCAGCAGCGAGTTCATCCGGCGGCCCACCTCGCGGGTGGCCAGCGGGATCGCGGCCGTCATCTGGGTTTCGATGAATCCCGGCGCCACGGCGTTGATCGTGATGCCCTTCTCGTACAGCTTCGGCGCCAGCGCCTGGGTGAGGCCGATCATCCCGGCCTTCGTGGTGGCGTAGTTGGTCTGCCCGCGGTTGCCGGCGATACCGGCCATCGACGACAGACCGATCACCCGGCCACCTTCGCCGATGCTGCCGTTTCCGATCAGTCCTTCGGTAAGCCGTTGCGGGGCAAGAAGATTGACGGCCAGCACAGCGTCCCAGCGGGCATCGTCCATGTTGGCCAGCAGCTTGTCGCGGGTGATGCCGGCGTTGTTGACCAGCACGTCGGCGTGTCCGGCGTAATGGTCGCGCAGGTGCTCGGTGATCTTGTCGACGGCGTCCTCGGCGGTGACGTCGAGCCACAGCGCCGTGCCGCCCACCCGGCTCGCGGTTTCGGCCAGCGTCTCGGCGGCCGACTCCACGTCGATCGCGATAACGCGCGCACCGTCGCGGGCGAACACTTCGGCGATCGTCGCGCCGATGCCGCGGGCGGCGCCGGTCACGATCGCGACCTTGCCATCCAGCGGGCGGTCCCAGTCCGCAGGCGGGGTGGAGTCGTCGGCTCCCAGGTAGAACACCTGGCCGTCGACGTAGGCCGATTTGGCCGAAAGGATAAACCGCAGAGTCGATTCCAAGCCGGTGGCGGCCGGTTTGGCCTCCGGCGACAGGTAGACCAGCGCCACCGTCGAGCCCTGGCGCAGCTCCTTGCCCAGCGAGCGGGTGAAGCCCTCCAGCGCGCGCTGCGCGATCCGCTCGTCGGTGCTGCCCGCGGCGTCGGGTGTGGTGCCGACCACGACGACGCGCGCGCAGTGGCCCAGGTTGCGCAGCAGCGGGGTGAAGAAATCGTGCAGCGCCCGCAGGCCGCTCGGCGCCGTGATGCCGGTGGCGTCGAAAACCAGGCCGCCGAATCGGTCGGCCCAGCGGCCGCCCAGATTGTTGCCGACGAGGTCGTAGTCGTTGTCCAGCGCCGCCCGCATCGGCTCGACGATCCTGCCGTCACCCCCGATCAGCAAGGATCCGGACAGCGGTGGGTCGCCGGCGGAGTAGCGGCGCAGGTTCTCGGGTTGCGGAACACCAAGTTGCTTTGCGAGAAAGGATCCGGGGCCGCTGTTGACAACTTGGGAGAAGAGATCGGACGAACGATTGGGAGCCACTGAGCTGCCTTCCGTTTCATGAGTGCCGTACAAGCCAACCGTATCGGGGACGAACTTACTGCAGAGTAAGAACCGTGGGTAGTATGGGCCCCAACGGCCAATCCCCCAAACTGAAAATTGGAGATGAACGTGGCCCCTGCAAGTTCTGCGACCAGTGTGACCTCCCGGCGACGTGTCGCCGTGCTGGGCGGCAATCGCATCCCGTTCGCGCGGTCGGACGGTGCCTACGCCGAGGCGTCCAACCAAGACATGTTCACCGCGGCCCTGGGTGGGCTGGTGGACCGGTTCGGGCTGGGCGGGCAGCGACTCGGGGTGGTCGTCGGCGGCGCCGTGCTCAAGCACAGTCGCGACTTCAACCTGATGCGCGAGTGTGTACTGGGCTCCGAATTATCTTCGTACACACCGGCATTCGATATTCAGCAGGCCTGCGGCACCGGCCTGCAGGCGGCGATCGCCGCAGCCGACGGCATCGCGTCGGGGCGCTACGACGTCGCCGCCGCCGGCGGGGTGGACACCACGTCCGACCCGCCGATCGGCCTGGGCGACAACCTGCGCCGCCAGTTGCTGAAATTGCGCCGATCCAAATCCAACCTGCAACGGCTGAAACTGGTGGGCATGCTGCCCGCCACCCTGGGTGTCGAAATCCCGGCCAACAGCGAGCCGCGCACCGGGCTGTCGATGGGCGAGCATGCCGCCATCACCGCCAAGCAGATGGGGATCAAGCGGGTAGACCAGGACGAGCTGGCGGTCGCCAGCCACCGCAACATGGCCGCGGCCTACGACCGGGGTTTCTTCGACGACCTCGTCACACCCTTCCTGGGGCTGTACCGCGACGACAATCTGCGGGCCGAAGCCAGCACCGAGAAGCTCGCCACGCTGCGCCCGGTGTTCGGGGTGAAGGCCGGCGACGCGACGATGACGGCGGGCAACTCGACGCCGTTGACCGACGGTGCCTCGGTCGCCCTGTTGGCCACCGACGAGTGGGCCGCCGAGCATTCGTTGCCGGCGCTGGCTTACCTGGTGGACGCCGAGACCGCCGCGGTCGACTACGTCAACGGACGGGACGGGCTGCTGATGGCGCCGACGTATGCGGTGCCCCGGCTACTGGCCCGCAACGGGCTGACGCTGCAGGACTTCGACTTCTACGAAATCCACGAGGCCTTCGCGTCGGTGGTGCTGGCGCATCTGCAGGCGTGGGAGTCCGACGAGTACTGCAAGGAGCGGCTGGGCCTGCACGCCGCTCTCGGGTCGATCGACCGGGCGAAACTCAACGTCAACGGGTCCTCACTGGCCGCCGGCCACCCGTTTGCGGCCACCGGCGGACGGATTCTCGCCCAGGCCGCCAAACAGCTGGCCGAGAAGAAGGCGGAGCGCAAAGGTGGGGGTCCGGTGCGCGCGCTGATCTCGATCTGCGCCGCCGGCGGGCAGGGCGTAGCCGCGATCTTGGAGGCCTGACCTGCGCTGCGGCTGCTACACCCCGCTCGCGGCCGGTCGACAATGAGGTTCGTCACAGCCGGTTAATAGCGGCGGGGGATGGGTAATCCGTCTCCGGATGGTCCCGTGTTGTGGTCTGACCCCCCGACCCCGACGGCAACACGGGTCATCCCCGAGACGAGCGCCGGTAGGAAAAAGCGGGCGTACGGAAAGGGCCGCCGCTGGTTTGAGGGGATCCAGCGGCGGTCCTTTTCGTACGCCGGCGCCAAGACCCAGAATCCCCCGCTTCAGCGTGGAAGCGGGGGATTTTGCGGGTACAGCCGAGCCGCTTAGAAGGCGGCCTCGTCGAGTTCCATGATGTCGTTGTCCAGCGTCTCGATTACCTCGCGAGTGCCGGCCAACAGCGGCAGGAAGTTCTTGGCGAAGAACGACGCCACCGCGATCTTGCCCTCGTAGAAGGACCGCTCAGCGCCGCTGGCGCCGGCATCGAGTGCCTGCACGGCCACCGCCGCCTGGCGCTGCAGCAGCCAGCCGATGACCAGGTCGCCGACGCTCATCAGGAAACGCACCGAACCCAGGCCCACCTTGTACAGGCTGGAGACGTCCTCCTGGGCGGCCATCAGGTAGCCGGTCATGGTGGCCGCCATCGCCTGGACGTCTTCGGAGGCCTTGGCCAGCAGCTCGCGCTCGCTCTTCAACCGGCCGTTGCCGGTCTCGGCGTCGACGAACTTCTGGATCTGCTCCGACACGTGTGCCAGCGCCACACCCTTGTCGCGGACGATCTTGCGGAAGAAGAAGTCCTGCGCCTGGATGGCCGTGGTGCCTTCGTACAGCGAGTCGATCTTGGCGTCGCGGATGTACTGCTCGATCGGGTAGTCCTGCAAGAATCCGGACCCACCGAAGGTCTGCAGGCTCTCGGTCAGCTTGGCGTAGGCCTGCTCGGAGCCCACCCCCTTGACCACCGGCAGCATCAGGTCGTTGACCTTGACCGCCAGGTCGGCGTCCACACCGTGTAGCGCCTCGGCGACGGCCGCGTCCTGATAGGTCGCGGTGAACAGGTACAGCGCGCGCAGACCCTCGGCGTAGGCCTTCTGGGTCATCAGCGACCGGCGCACGTCCGGGTGGTGCGTGATGCTCACCCGCGGTGCGGTCTTGTCGGTCATCTGCGTCATGTCGGCGCCCTGCACGCGGGACTTGGCGTACTCCAGCGCGTTCAGGTAACCGGTCGACAGCGTGGCTATCGCCTTGGTGCCGACCATCATCCGGGCCATCTCGATGACCTCGAACATCTGGGCGATCCCGTTGTGCACCTCGCCGACCAGCCAGCCCTTGGCGGGCACGTCGTGCTGACCGAACGACAACTCACACGTCGCCGAGACCTTCAGACCCATCTTGTGCTCGACGTTGGTGACGAACACGCCGTTGCGCTCACCCGGCTCGCCGGTCTCGTGGTCGAACAGGAACTTCGGCACGATGAACAGCGACAGGCCCTTGGTGCCGGGGCCGGCGCCCTCGGGGCGGGCCAGCACCAGGTGCACGATGTTCTCGAACAGGTCGTCGGAGTCGGCGGAGGTGATGAACCGCTTGACACCCTCGATGTGCCAGGAGCCGTCGTCCTGCTGGACGGCCTTGGTGCGGCCGGCGCCGACATCGGAGCCGGCGTCCGGCTCGGTCAGCACCATGGTCGCGCCCCACCCGCGCTCCGCGCAGAGCACGGCCCACTTCTTCTGCTCCTCGGTGCCGAGGTGGTAGATGATGTTGGCGAATCCGGCACCGCCGGCGTACATCCACACCGCCGGGTTGGCGCCGAGGATGTGCTCGTGCAGTGCCCACACCAGCGCCTTGGGCATCGGCATGCCGCCCAACACCTCGTCGATGCCGGCCTTGTCCCAGCCGGCCTCTTGCACCGCGCGGACCGACTTCTTGAAGGACTCGGGCAGGGTCACCGAGTGGGTCTGCGGGTCGAATACCGGCGGATTGCGGTCGCCGTCGACGAACGACTCGGCGACCGGCCCCTCGGCCAGCCGGCTCATTTCGGTAAGCATTTCGTGGGCGGTGTCGGCGTCAAGGTCGCTGAATGCGCCCTGGCCTAACGCCTGGTCGACGCCCAACACCTCGAACAGGTTGAATACCTGGTCACGGACGTTGCTCTTGTAGTGGCTCACTATTCTCCTCCTCGTTGAGAATGCCACGTTGTGGTTGGGTACTCGGGCTAAGTTACCCACCAGTAACACCGCCAACTATATCGGGCCGTTACGCGAACGCAAGTTATTGTGAGCTAGATTTCATTGCCTAATTAACCAACCGGTTGGGAAGGCCTGGTTGGCGCTTTCGACAGGCGCTCTACCTGCGGCGATAATGGAACCGTGACCGGTGTGAAGAGCGTCACGGCGCTGCCCGTGGTGGACCTGACAGCCGATATTGACGTGTTGCGCGAAGGCCTTCGCGAGGCCGCCCACGAGGTGGGTTTCTTCCATCTGACCGGCCACGGCGTACCGCGCGAGCTGGTGGTGCGGGTGCTCGAGGTGGCCCGCGCGTTGTTCGCGCTGCCGCAGGCCGACAAGGACGCGGTGGCGATGGTGCACAGCCCGCATTTCCGCGGCTATACCCGGCTGGGTGGCGAGCTGACGCTGGGCGAGGTGGATTGGCGCGAGCAGATCGATATCGGACCCGAACGTCCGCCGGTGGGCGGGCCGGACAAGCCCGACTACCTCTGGCTGCAGGGCCCCAACCAGTGGCCGGCGGGGCTGCCCGAGTTGCCGGCGATCATCGCCGAGTGGGATGCCGCCCTGTCTCGGGTGGCCCGCACGCTGCTGCGGCACTGGGCGGCGTCGCTGGGCAGCCCGCCGGACGTGTTCGACGACGCCTTCGCCGAGACGCCGGCCACCCTGATCAAGGTCATCCGCTATCCCGCCCGCGCGGCCAGCCCACAGGGCGTGGGTGCGCACCGGGACTCCGGGGTGCTGACGCTGCTGCTGGCCGAGCCGGGCAGTCGCGGCCTGCAGGTGCGCCGGGGTGGCGACGCCGGCTGTGACGACTCGCAAGGCTGGATCGACGTCGCGCCGCTGGACGGGGCGTTCATCGTCAACATCGGCGAGCTGCTCGAGGTCGCCACCGGCGGCTATTTGCGTGCCACCGAACACCGGGTGAACCTGCACGGCGGGGTCGCCGAGCGGATTTCGGTGCCGTTCTTCTTCAATCCCCGCCTCGACGCCCAGATACCGGTGCTGTCGCTACCCGCCGAACTCGCGGCGCGCACCGATAAGACCTGGACGCCGACCGAGAATCCGTCGGATCCGATCTTCGCTGTTTACGGTCGCAACGCCTGGAAGAGCAGGCTGCGTGCGCACCCGGATGTGGCCGTCGCACACGGATACTCGCCGGGTAGGGTCGAATGCGCGAATCCGTCGTCGGCTCAAGGGGCGAATGAAGTCCAGTGAATGCATCGAACAAGCTGACTCCGACCTCACTGCGTGAGGCTTTCGGCCACTTTCCGTCCGGCGTGGTGGCGATCGCCGCCGAGGTTGCTGGCGTTCGGGTGGGGCTGGCGGCCAGTACCTTTGTCCCCGTCTCGTTGGAGCCGCCCTTGGTGTCGTTCTGCGTGCAGAACACGTCGACTACCTGGCCCAAGCTCAAGGACTTGCCGATGCTGGGCATCAGCGTGCTCGGCGAGGCGCACGACGAGGCGGCCAAGACCCTGGCCGCCAAGACCGGCGACAGGTTCGCCGGCCTGGAAACGGTGTCCTACGACTCCGGCGCGGTCTTCATCAAGGGCACCGGCCTGTGGCTGGAGAGCGCGATCGAGCAGGTGATCCCGGCCGGGGACCACGTGATCGTCGTGCTACGGGTCAATGAGGTGACGGTGGACGCCGACGTGGCACCGATTGTCTTCCACCGCAGCGCATTTCGTCGCCTAACTCCGCACTGACCCGGAGCAGCACTGGCCGAAACTGTAACTGGCGACGTGCACCCGACAACTGGTGTCGCAGTTACAGTCTCGCGGAAAATCAGCGCCTGAACAGCTTGTTGCCCAGCCAGACGACCGGGTCGTACTTACGGTCGGCGACCCGCTCTTTCATCGGGATCAGCGCGTTGTCGGTGATCTTGATGTGCTCGGGGCAGACCTCGGTGCAGCACTTGGTGATGTTGCAGTAGCCCAGGCCGAAGTCCTCCTGGGCCATGTCGCGCCGGTCCAGCGTGTCCAGCGGATGCATCTCGAGTTCGGCGGCCCGCATCAGGAAGCGAGGGCCGGCGAAGGCCTTCTTGTTGTCCTCGTGGTCGCGGATCACGTGGCAGACGTTGTTGCACAGGAAGCACTCGATGCACTTGCGGAACTCCTGCGAGCGCTGCACGTCGACCTGCGCCATCCGGTACTCGCCGGGCTGCAGGTCCTTGGGCGGCGCGAAAGACGGGATCTCCCGGGCCTTTTCGTAGTTGAACGAGACGTCGGTGACCAGATCGCGAATCACCGGGAAGGTCCGCAGCGGCGTCACCGTCACGACCTCGTCCTCGGCGAACGTGGACATCCGGGTCATGCACATCAACTTCGGCATACCGTTGATCTCGGCCGAGCAGGATCCGCACTTGCCCGCCTTGCAGTTCCACCGCACCGCGAGGTCGGGTGTCTGGGTCTGCTGCAGGCGATGGATGATGTCGAGCACCACCTCGCCCTCGTTGACCTCGACCGTGAAGTCCTGCAGGGCGCCGCCGACATCGTCGCCGCGCCACACCCGCATCGTCGCGTTGTAGCTCATTAGCCTCTCCGTCCTGGGTGGTCGGCCAGCTCTTCATCGGTGAAGTACTTCTCCAGCTCGGAGATCTCGAAGAGCTCCAAGAGGTCGGGCCGCATCGGCACCTGGTCTTCACGGGTGACGGTGACCTCGGGAATCGCGTCGTCGCCCCCGGCCGCCCGGCACACCAGCAACACCTTGCGCCAGGACGAGTCCATGCCCGGGTGGTCGTCGCGGGTGTGGCCGCCGCGGCTCTCGGTGCGCATCAGTGCGGCCTTGGCCACGCACTCGCTGACCAGCAGCATGTTGCGCAGATCGATGGCCAGGTTCCAGCCGGGGTTGTACTCGCGGTGCCCCTCGACGTGGATGTGCTTGAACCGCTCCCGGAACGTGCCGAGCCGCTCCAGCGCCTCGGAGATCTCCTCCGACTTGCGGATGATGCCGACCAGGTCGTTCATCGACTGCTGCAGTTCGAGCTGCAGCGTGTACGGGTTCTCGGCGGCGGCACCGTTGGTCGGCGCCTCGAACGGGCTCAGCGCCCGCTTCGCCGCGGCCTCGATCGCTTCGTCGCTGACGGTGGGGCGACTCGACAGGGCGCGCGCGTAGTCGGCGGCGCCCAACCCGGCACGCCGGCCGAAGACCAACAGGTCGCTCAGCGAGTTCCCGCCCAGACGGTTGGAGCCGTGCATGCCGCCCGAGCATTCACCCGCGGCGAACAGGCCGGCGACGGTGGCCGCACCGGTGTCGGGGTCGACCTCGACACCGCCCATCACGTAGTGACAGGTGGGTCCGACTTCCATTGGCTCCTTGGTGATGTCGACGCCGGCCAGCTCCATGAACTGGTGGTACATCGACGGCAGGCGGCGCTTGATCTCGTCGGGCGTCAGCCGGGAGGCGATGTCCAGGTAGACACCGCCGTGCGGGGTGCCGCGACCGGCCTTGACCTCCGAGTTGATCGCGCGGGCGACCTCATCGCGGGGCAGCAGGTCCGGGGTGCGGCGGGCCGAGTCGTTGTCCTTGAGCCATTGGTCGGCTTCTTGCTCGGTCTCGGCGTACTGGCCCTTGAACACCGGCGGGATGTAGTCGAACATGAAGCGCTTGCTGTCGGAGTTTTTCAGGACTCCGCCGTCGCCGCGCACACCCTCGGTGACCAGGATCCCCTTCACACTCGGCGGCCACACCATGCCCGTCGGGTGGAACTGGATGAACTCCATGTTGATCAGCGTCGCGCCGGCCCGCAGCGCCAGCGCGTGGCCATCGCCGGTGTACTCCCAGGAGTTCGACGTGACCTTGAAGGACTTGCCGATTCCGCCGGTGGCCAGCACCACAGCGGGCGCGTCGAAGACGACGAACTTGCCGCTTTGCCGCCAGTAGCCGAACGCGCCGGCGATCCGGTCGCCGTCTTTGAGCAGTTCGGTGATCGCGCACTCGGCGAACACCTTGATCCGCGCCTCGTAGTCGCCGAATTCGGCGTAGTCCTCCTGCTGCAGCGAGACGACCTTCTGCTGCATGGTGCGGATCAGCTCCAGGCCGGTGCGGTCACCGACGTGCGCCAGCCGCGGGTAGGTGTGCCCGCCGAAGTTGCGCTGGCTGATCTTGCCGTCCTTGAGGCGGTCGAACAGCGCGCCGTAGCTTTCCAGCTCCCAGACCCGGTCCGGTGCCTCCTTGGCGTGCAGTTCGGCCATCCGCCAGTTGTTCAGGAACTTGCCCCCGCGCATGGTGTCGCCGAAGTGGGTCTTCCAGTTGTCCTTCGGGTTGGCATTACCCATCGACGCGGCGCAGCCGCCCTCGGCCATCACCGTGTGGGCCTTGCCGAACAGCGACTTGGTCACCACCGCGACCTTGAGGCCGCGTTCCCGCGCTTCGATCACCGCGCGCAAACCCGCGCCGCCGGCACCGATCACGACCACGTCGTAGGAGTGCCGTTCGACCTCAGTCATGGAACCTCACTCAACTTTCTGAATTTCCGCGAAAGGGCTTAGTGGCCAACAAATCTCAGGTCTGAAATGGTGCCGCTGGCTACCAGTGCGATGTAGAAGTCGGTAACCATCAGCGTGCCCAGGGTGATCCACGCGAACAGCTTGTGCCGGGTGTTGATGACGCTCACCTGCGTCCAGATCCAGTACCGCACAGGGTTTTTGGAGAAGTGTTTGAGCCGTCCGCCGGTCACGTGCCGGCACGAGTGGCAGGACAGCGTGTAGATCCACAGCATGATTACGTTGCCCAGCAGGATCAGATTGCCCAAGCCGAAACCGAATCCGCCGGGTCCCTCGTCCGAATGGAAGGCGACGATCGCGTCGTAGGTGTTGATCACCGAGATGATGCCGGCGATATAGAAGAAATACCGGTGGGTGTTCTGGACGATCAGCGGGAACTTGGTTTCGCCGCTGTAATGGACGCGAGGCTCGGCCACCGCGCAGGAAGTGGGCGACTGCCACACCGTGCGGTAGTAGGCGCCGCGGTAGTAATAGCAGGTCAGACGGAACAGCAGCAGGAATGGCAGCGTCAGCGCCGCGTACGGCAACCACCACACGTTCGGCAGGATCTGCGGCCAGAACTCGCTGGACTGCCCGCACGCCGTGCTGACGCACGGCGAGTAGAACGGCGTCAGGTAGTGGTACTTCGGGACATAGAAGTAATCCTGCTGGAACGCCCGAAACGTCGCGTAGATGACGAATGCGGCGAAGCCGAGGTCGATGCGCAACGGCGACATCCACCACCGGTCGGTACGTAGTGTGCGCTGCGGAATTTGGGCGCGCGTCGGTGAAAAGATGCCGGACGCAGGACGGTTCGCCGTTGGTGCGCTCATGCAAATGTTCCTCTTCGAACAGGGCTGTTGGTCGAAGGGTACAAGACCATGCCCCCCGGTTTAACGGGGGCTTGGAATATCAGGAGCGATTGTGACCCCCGACACCCTCGTCGTCGACATCGCGCCAGAAATCGGTGTCGTACTGGGTGTCGGGAATGGTGATCTTCTCGCCGGAATGCTGGACGGTGGCTCGCGCCAAGTCCAATTCCGAAACATCGGTGTCGAGTAAATCGACATCGCTGATGATCCGGTCGGCGTCGATCACGATGCGGCGCATCGCCGGGCTGTCGCCGTAGCGCGACTTCAAGGAGCTCACGCACCGCCGCAAACCGCCGATCAGATCGTGCAGTTCGGCGAGTTCAGTCGTGGTGGACAACAGATCTCCTAGGGCTGAGGGTGTCAAGGATCACAGTATGACTTTCGATACTATCCACCGCGCACGACCGACGTCGGACAGATGACTCGCCGAGATTGCGGAGCAAACACCCATGCCCCCTCAGACCACCGCCGCGCAGCGCGCGGCCACGCTGCTGGAATTGCACCAGCCGGGTAACCCGGTGGTGCTCCCGACCGTATGGGACGCCTGGTCGGCACGCCTTGCCACCGCGGCGGGATTCGCCGCCTTGACCGTGGGCAGTCATCCGCTGGCCGACTCGATTGGCAAACCCGACGGCGAGGGCATGTCGTTCGACGATGTGCTCACCCGGGTCGCCCAGATCACCGCGGCGGTCGACGTTCCGGTGTCGGTGGACGTCGAGTCCGGGTACGGCCAGCCGGCCCAGCGCCTGGTCGACGGCCTGCTGAGCGTCGGCGCCGTCGGGCTCAACATCGAGGACACCGTGCACGCCGAGAACAAGCGACTGCGGTCCGCCCGCGAGCACGCCGAATTGGTGGGCGCGCTGCGGTCGGCCGCCGATGCGGCCGGGGTGCGCGTCGTGATCAACGCCCGTACCGATCTCTTTCTACGCAACGACGGGGACGATTCGGACCGCGTCGAGCGGGCCATCGCACGCCTGACCGAGGCGGCCGACGCCGGCGCCGATGTGCTCTATCCGGTGGGTCGCCACGATCCGGAGACGTTGCGGCGCTTGGCAACTGAGCTACCGCTGCCGATCAATGCGATCGCGCTGCCGGACCGGGACGACCCCTCGTCATTCGGCCCGCTGGGTGTCGCCCGGATCAGCTTCGGCCCGTTCCTGCAATCCGCGCTGGCCGGCCGGGCCAGGGACCTGCTGGACCGCTGGGGCTGATCGGCTAGATCGGTTCCAGCATTCGGTGCGGCCGGCGCAGTGCCCGGCTGACCGGGTCGTCGCGGTTCGGATCGTGGGGCCGGCGCGGCGGATGCGCGATCAGTTCGGCGACGTCGGGAACCCGATCGCAGCCGGCGCAGCGGCGATCCGCCCCGATTGCGCCGCCGCACTCCGCGTGTCGATAGGTCCGGGTGGGCCTGTCCAGCAGGTGTTCGGTGCCCCAGGCGATCATCGACCAGACCATCGGCCACAGCTGCTTGCCCTTGGCGGTCAGCTCGTATTCCGCGGCGGTCTTGGTCAGCACACCTTCGCTGACCAAGAAGGTAAGCCGTTCGGACAGCACAGCTTTGGGTATGCCGAGGTGGTTGTGAAAGTCGCTGAACCGCCGCACGCCATAGAAGGCGTCACGCACGATCAGCAATGTCCAGCGTTCGCCGACGATCTCCAGGGACCGAGCGATCGGGCAGTTCTCGTCGGGGTATTCGCGGGGAAGGGCCACGTGGTCCATGCTACCCCTTGCTGGTTCATTCACCGAACCGTATACTCGAAATTCGTAAGTTCGTTCACCGAACCATTAGCGAATTCTGAGGAATACCATGACAAGTAGCGCTGAATTCAACGTGGTGGCGCACACCATGAACCGCATCGACATTGCTACCGGCGTGGAGTTCGACGATTTCATCGCGGCTTTCGAGAAGGCGGCTCCGCCGGTTGACCGGGCGGCGGTGCAGGAGATCGTCGAGCGCGGCGGCAGCTGGGACGAAGTCCTGGCCGTCGCGGAGACCAACGCACCGCACGGGCTGATGGTCTACACGAAGATCGACGCGCTGCCGTTCTTCAGCGTGGCCGGCCACACCACCAAGGCGGTGGAGTATCTGCTCGGCAACCACACGATCGCCGAGACGATGTTCCGTCACGACCCGAAGGCTCTGCTGTACGCGCCATTACGGCTTCTGATCCACGCCGACGCCGAAGGCAAAGCGGTGTTTTCGATGGACCAGCCCGGCCCCGCGTTCGGCAGCCTTGGCATCACCGAGGTGGCCGAGGTGGGCCAGAGCCTGGATCGCAAGGTGGTAAACCTGTTGCGAGTCATCGGGATTGAGGCCGAGCCGGCGTTCGCCCGGTAAAACCCGAACGTCGAGTTGTTGAGCGCTTTCCGTGCGATTTTGCCCAACAACTCGACGTTGGATCCGCCGCGAAACTACTTCGTGATCGCGATGCGCTGCGCCTGGGTTCCGGCGTACGCGCCGGTGACCCGCACGGTTAACACACCGGCGTCGTAGGAAGCCTTGATGGCCTCGCCGGTGACGTGCGCGGGCAGCTGGAACGACCGACGGAACGATCCATAGCGGATTTCCCGCAAGGTACGGCCGTCGGACTCCTCCGCGTGCTCGTCGCGGTGTTCGCCGTGGATTACCAGGCGACCCTTATCGACCTCGACGTTGACGTCCTTCTCGACATCGACACCGGGCAGTTCCAGACGCACCACCGCGTCGTCGCCGTCCTTGACGATCTCGGCCGCGGGGTTGAAACCGCTGGTTGCGGGCTTGTACCAGTCCGCGATCGCGGCGGGGCCGAAGAAGTCGCGCAACCACCGGTCGGTGTCCCAGGCCGGTCGCGACCACACTGCGAGATTACTCATGTCGTCTCCTCTTTGCTTCCTTGAGTTTGATTGTGAGTTTGCTGTGACCGGCGCCTTGCCGGCCGGCTACACAGACAAACTTGAGTTGACCCCGCTAAAGTTCCACCTGTGTGTTCGCTTGGAGCGAACACACATCACACAGGAAGTTGTGAGGTGTGAGACCCACGTCATACGAGCGATACATTCGGCGAATTTTCCGTAATTTCCGGCCCCTAATCTCATGGCATGACCTCAGCCCCAGACCCGCGCACGCAGTGTGCTGCCCGTCACTTGGTTGTGGTCGGGCACGGCATGGTGGGCCACCGTTTGGTCGAGGCGCTGCGCGCCCGTGACACCGACGGGTCTTGGCGCATCACCGTTTTGGCCGAAGAGGCCGACGCCGCCTACGACCGCGTCGGATTGACCTCGTACACCGAGAACTGGGACCGCAGGCTGCTGGCACTGCCCGGCAACGACTACCCCGGTGACGAGCGGGTGCGGCTGTTGCTGAACGCGCGGGTCACCGAAATCGACCGCGCGACAAAGTCAGTGGTGACCGCGGACGGCGACCGGCACGGCTACGACGTCCTGGTCCTGGCCACCGGGTCCTATGCCTTCGTTCCCCCGGTGCCCGGACACGACCTGCCCGCCTGCCACGTCTACCGCACCCTGGACGACCTCGACGCGATCCGTGCCGCCGCCGAGCTCGCCCGTGACGGCGGTCACAATGCCGCCGGTGTGGTGATCGGCGGCGGCCTGCTCGGACTGGAAGCCGCCAATGCTTTGCGCCAGTTCGGGTTGCAAACACACGTCATTGAGATGATGCCGCGCCTGATGGCCCAGCAGATTGACGAGGCCGGCGGCGGGCTGCTGGCCCGGATGATCACCGAGCTCGGGATTTCGGTGCACGTCGGCACGGGCACCGAATCGATCGAATCCGTTCCGCGTGCGGACGGTTCGGTGGCGACACGGGTGCGGTTGACCGACGGCGAAGTAATCGAGGCCGGTCCGGTGATCTTTGCGGCCGGCGTGCGGCCGCGCGACGAGCTGGCCGCGGCGGCCGGGTTGACGCTTGCCGAGCGCGGCGGAGTGCTTACCGACTTGTCTTGCCGGACAAGCGATCCCGACATCTACGCGATCGGCGAGGTCGCCGCGATCGACGGGCGATGCTACGGCCTGGTCGGACCGGGGTACACCTCCGCGGAGGTCGTGGTGGACCGGCTGCTCGGTGGTGCCGCGGAGTTCCCCGAAGCCGATCTGTCCACCAAGCTCAAGCTGCTGGGCGTCGACGTCGCCAGCTTCGGCGACGCGATGGGCGCTACCCAGAACTGCCTCGAGGTCGCCATCAACGACGCGGTGAACCGCACCTACGCCAAGCTGGTGCTCTCCGACGATGCCAAGACCCTGCTCGGCGGGGTGCTGGTGGGCGACGCGTCCAGCTATGGTGTGCTGCGGCCGATGGTCGGCAGCGAGCTGCCGGGCGACCCGCTCGCACTGATCACCCCGGAGGGCTCCGGCGGCGCTTCGGCTTTGGGTATCGGCGCGCTTCCGGATTCGGCGCAGATCTGCTCCTGCAACAACGTCAGCAAGGCCGATCTGAAGTGCGCGATCGCCGACGGTTGCAGTGACGTCCCGTCGCTGAAGTCGTGCACCACGGCCGGCACGTCGTGTGGTTCGTGTGTGCCGCTGCTCAAGCAGCTGCTGGAAGCAGAGGGCGTCGCGCAGTCCAAGGCGTTGTGCGAGCACTTCAGCCAGTCGCGCGCGGAGCTCTTCGAGATCATCTCGGCCACCGAGATCCGCACCTTCTCCGGCCTGCTGGAGAAGTTTGGTCGCGGAAAGGGTTGCGACATCTGCAAACCCGTGGTCGCGTCCATCCTCGCCTCGACCGGCTCGGACCACATCCTCGAAGGCGAGCAGGCCTCGCTGCAGGATTCCAACGACCACTTCCTGGCCAACATCCAGAAGAACGGCAGCTACTCCGTGGTGCCGCGGGTGCCCGGCGGCGACATCAGGCCCGAGCACCTGATCCTGATCGGTCAGATCGCCCAGGACTTCGGGCTTTACACGAAGATCACCGGCGGTCAGCGGATCGACCTGTTCGGCGCCCGGGTGGACCAGTTGCCACAGATCTGGAAGCGGCTGGTGGACGGCGGCATGGAATCCGGCCACGCCTACGGCAAGGCCTTGCGCACGGTGAAGAGCTGCGTTGGCACCGACTGGTGCCGCTACGGCCAGCAGGATTCGGTGCAGCTGGCCATCGACCTGGAGCTGCGCTACCGCGGCCTGCGGGCCCCACACAAGATCAAGATGGGCGTCTCGGGCTGCGCCCGGGAGTGCGCCGAGGCGCGCGGCAAGGACGTCGGCGTCATTGCCACCGAAAAGGGCTGGAACCTCTATGTCGGCGGCAACGGCGGCATGACTCCCAAGCACGCCCAGCTGCTGGCCAGCGATCTCGACACCGAGACGCTGGTCCGCTACGTCGACCGGTTCCTGATGTACTACATCCGGACCGCCGACCGGCTGCAGCGCACCGCGCCGTGGGTCGAATCCCTGGACGGCGGTCTCGATCACGTGCGTGAGGTTGTGTGCGAGGACTCCCTCGGGCTGGCCGAGGAATTCGAGGCCGCGATGCAGCGGCACGTGCAGAACTACCAGTGCGAGTGGAAGGGTGTGCTCGAAGATCCGGACAAGCTCTCGCGGTTTGTCTCCTTCGTCAACGCACCCGACGAAATCGATTCGACAGTCCAATTCACCGAGCATGCCGGGCGCAAAATCCCTGTGTCCATTGGCATGCCGCGAGTCCGTTCGTGAGTTCAGGAGGCAGCGTGACAATTCTCAACGACATTCAGGTCTGGACCACCGCGTGCAGCTACGACCACCTCATCCCGGGTCGCGGGGTCGGCGTGCTGCTCGACGATGGTTCGCAGGCGGCGCTGTTCCGCCTCGACGACGGGTCGGTGCACGCGGTCGGCAATCTCGACCCGTTCTCCGGCGCGGCCGTGATTTCGCGCGGGATCGTCGGTGACCGTGGCGGTCGTGCGACGGTCCAATCACCCATCCTCAAGCAGGCTTTCGCGCTGGAAGACGGTCTGTGCCTGGACGACCCGCGGGTTTCGGTGCCGGTGTACCAGGTGCGCATCACCGATGACGGAGAGATCCAGATCGCGCGATTGGCCGGTTAGCCGATGTCGCCGACCAGGTAGCGCTGCATCGTCGGGCCGATCGCGTCGACGAGCGCGTCGACCGGCATCGAGTGCAGCGGCTCGGAGCGCACCCCGTAGCGCATGATGCCGAGGCCGACCAGCTGCGAGGCGCACAACGACGCGCGCACCGCGGCCTTGTCGGCGCCCAGCATTTTCAACAGTGGGCCGAAAACCGGTCCGATGAACATGCTTTGCACAACCTCGGCGGTCTTGGCCATCCCGGTGGACGCGACCGCGCTGGCCGCGAACGGGCCGCCGCCGGCGGCATCCCACGTCGTGATCAGCAGGTAAAGCGTTCGGCGGCCGACCTGGTTGACCCCTCCGGTGATGATCCGGTCGATGAATTCCGGTGTGCCGAACGGCAACCGCAGCATCTTCGCGACCGGGTCGAGGAGCCCACGCGATGGCTCTTCGCGACTGGGCATGGTGCCAGGATCACCTGCGGTTGATCAAAGATCAAGCATCGCGCGCGTCGGCGCGCCCAGCCGGTAATTGCGCACCCGATGCCGGGTCGCCACCGGCACCGCCCTGCGGAATCGGTTCGCGATCAGGCGGGCCAGTCGCGGATGAGTGCCCAGCGGCCGGCTGACCACATCGGCGCCGCAATTGCGGAGTTTCTCCTGAAACAGTCCGTCGGCGAGTAGATAGGACGCGATCGCGACGCGGCGCGCACCGTCGGCCCGCGCCATCTCGACGGCCTCGGTGATCTGAGGATCGCCAATGGCCGCAAATCCCAGGGTGACTCGCGACCCGGTCAGCGCCGACAACAGCGTCGCGGTGGTGTGCAGATCTGCGCGGGCAATCGGATCCGATGTTCCCGCCGCCCCGAGGATCACCGAATCACCGGGCTGCCAACCAGATTTCATCAATTGGTCGGCCACGATCCGGGCGATCTCACCGTCCGGGCCCAGCGCCGGCGTGACGATGACGTTGGGATGCCCGCTGGCCGCGACATGGGCGGGGACATCGGCGCGGACGTGATAACCGCGCGACAAGAACGCGGGCACCACGACCGCCCGCCTGCCCCCGACGTCGGAAAGCACCTCGCTGGGCGTGGGGCCCAAGACGTCGACGAAGGCGAGCCGCACGGTGCGGCCGAGCTGCCTGCTCACCTGTGCCGCCAGGTCGCCGATCATCGCGACACCGCCCGGTCGGCGGGTGCCGTGTGCGGCAAGGATCAGGCTCATGGCGCCGCCACCGGTTCGTCGATCGCGAGCCGGTAACCACGCTTGACGACTGTCGCGATAATGTTTTTGTCGCCCAACGCTGTTCGCAGTCGCAGCACGGCGGTGTCAACCGCATGCGGGTCGTTGCTGTTGCCGGGCAGGACTCGCAGCAGTTCGCTGCGGGCCACGACGTCGCCCGGGCGTTGCGCCAGCGCGCGCAGCACCGCCATCCCGGATCCGGACAGCGACTGGACCAGACCGTCGACCAGTACGCAGTTTCCGCGGATCTCGATGACGTGGCCGGCAGCCTTCACATTGCACGATCCGAGCAGCGGCAGTTTCTCGGCGATGTGACGGGCCAAGGCTCCCAGCCGCATCCGCTCGGGCGCCGACGTCGGAATGCCCTTGCGGTGCAACGGCTGGGCCGTCACCGGGCCGACACACATCGCGTGCACATCGGTGCGCATCGCCTCGATCACCTGATCCTCGATATTCAAGTCGCGGCTGCGCTCGAGAACCGCCGCCGCGGCGGGCGCCGAGGTGAAGCTGACCGCATCGAACTGGCGTCGCGCGATCCCGGTGACCAGTTGATCGAAGTTGCCGCCGATCGCGGTGGACTTCCACCGATACACCCGGATGGGCACCACGTCGGCACCCGCGGCGCGTAATCCCCCGATGAATTCGGGGAACGGGTCCCAGGCGTCGGCGGCTCCGTGCAGTTGGACCGCGATCCGCGCGCCGGCCACCCCCGACTCGAGTAGGTACTTGAGGAGCTCTTGGGAGGATTCGGATTTCGGCGACCATTCTTCGTGCAGACCGGCGGCGCGCAGCGCCCCCGTCGCCTTCGGCCCGCGCGCCAGCACTCGCGCCCTGGACAACGACTCGATGAGCTGATTGGACAGTCCCCAGCCCTCGGCCGCGGCCACCCAGCCGCGAAACCCGATGCCGGTGTGGGCTACCAGAATGTCGGGTGGATTGGCGATCACGCCTTCGGTATTGCTCTGTAGTTCTTCATCTTCGGGCAGCGCGATCATGTTGATCGCGGCCGCGCTGGAGACCTCGGCGCCCTGGCGGCTCAGCAACGCGCACAGCTCCTCGGAACGGCGCGCCGACGTGACCGCTATCCGGTAACCGGTTAGCGGTGGCGAGTCGGGCTGATCCATACGACCTGTGTATGCCTGCGACATTTCCGCGGCGTTACCTGACGATTGCTGACGCATTGCCCACGTTGCGGTGATCGTCACACCTGCGCCGGCTCCGCTGTGAGCACCGAATTCGGCGTATCCTGCGCAGATATGGGGCGGCGCACGTACCGCATCCAAGTCAGGATCGCCGCCGCGATGTAAGAAGTCAGAAACACCCAATACGCCGACGTCTCGGTGCCGCTGCGCAGGTAAGACTCGCGCAGCGCCAAGTTGATTCCGACGCCGCCGAGCGCGCCGACCGCGGAGCAGATGCCGATCAGCGATCCGGACTTTGCCCGCGACCACTGCCGGCGCTGCGCCTCGCTGCCATCCAGCGAGCGACTGCGGGCCTCGAACACCGACGGAATCAGTTTGAACACCGAGCCATTGCCCATTCCCGACAGCACGAACAGCACGATGAACCCAATGACGTAGCCGACCACCGCGTCCGACGACGTGCCGCCGCTGTGGTCCTCGACGGTGCTGATGCCCACCAGCAGGCCGGCGCCGGCGATCATGCCCACCAATACGCCTAAAGTGACGCGGCTCCCGCCGCGCCGGTCGGCCAGCCGACCGCCGAAGATCCGCGCCAGCGAGCCCAATAGTGGCCCGACGAAGGCGATTTGGGCCGCGTGCAGCGACGCGTGCGCGGCGCTTTCGCCGTTGGCCCCGAAGTTGACCTGCAGCACCTGACCGAAGGCGAAGGAAAACCCGATCCAGGAGCCGAACGTGCAGATGTAGAGCAGCGAGATCGCCCAGGTGTCGCGATCGAACAGGATCGAGCGCATGTGGTCGGGCTCGACGCCGTGGTCGAGGTTGTCCATGAACAGCGCCGCGGCGATTCCGACCGCGGTCAGCAACACCAGGTAGACCGCGCACACCCAGTAGGGCGCCTGGTGGCCGGCGGTGGCCAGCACCAGCAGGCCGATCAGTTGGATCACCGCGACACCGAGATTGCCGACGCCGGCGTTGATCGCCAGCGCGGTGCCTTTGAGCCGCTGCGGGTAGAACGCGTTGACGTTGGCCAGCGATGCCGCGTAGTTGCCGCCGCCCAGACCGGTCAGCGCCGCGCACACCACATACGGCCACAGCGGCAGCCCGGGATTGGCCAGCAGGACGATGGTGCCGGCGGTCGGGATCAGCAGCACGAACGCGGAGAACACGGTCCAGTTGCGGCCGCCGAACCTGGCGATGCCCAACGTGTAGGGGATGCGCACGCACCCGCCGACCAGCGTGGCAACGGCACCGAGGAGCAACTTGTCGCTGGCGTGGAAGCCGTAGACCGACATCGGCATGAACAGCACCAGCACCGACCACAGGGTCCAGATCGAGAAGGCGACATGGTCACCCGCCATCGTGCACAGCAGATTGCGGCGAGCGACCTTGTCGTTGCCGGCCGCCCAGGCCTCGGCGTCTTCCGGATTCCAGTCGGTGATGTGGTGGTTGCGGCCCATGCGATCTGCACCTTTCGTGAATGAGTGGTCGAAATCGTCTGGACGTCAACCAGTTCAACCCATAACTGGGAAGAGCTGTGGTGAGTCTGGCATCAATGCCCGTGTGGGCGCCCCGAATTGACGAGGCATGCCCTGCCTTGGTTCCGATGCTCACATTCGGAACCGAACTGAGTCAACTCATTCGGACCGATATCGGCTGTAAGTTGAGTCCCAGTTATCTGGTAAATCGCTGAGGGCCGGCAACAATCACACGCGAAGATTCGCAATACCCGATCGTGCCGGCGCGCCCGTGGAACTAGGGGTGAGGTGTAAAACATTTCGTGCGCGACGGGGGCCCCACCGAATCGGTATGGCGCGCATACCGCGCCTACACGGTCGCCAGCCGAGCCCCCGATGCCCCCGCGTCCGCCTCCGGCGCCATCACCTCGAGCGGACGACGGACGTACACCGCCCAAGTCAGTGCCGAGGCCGCCACATAGCACAGCGTGAAGGCCCAGAACGCCGATGTCGCGGTTCCGCTGTGCAGATACGACTGCCGCAGTGCGAGATTGACGCCGACGCCGCCGAGCGCGCCGATCGCACCGGCGAGCCCGATCAGTGCTCCAGACATCGAGCGGGACCACTGCCGGCGCTCGGTCTCGCCCATCTGCAGCGAGTGACTACGGGCCTCGAAGATCGACGGGATCATCTTGTACACCGAGCCATTGCCGATGCCGGACAGAATGAACAGCGCCACGAAGCCGATCACGAATCCGACCATCGTGGAATCCGAGGTCCGGCCCGCGCCGTGGCTACCGAAAGTGCTTGCACCGATCAGTATTCCGCCGGCCAGGATCATCGAGCAGAAGACGGCCAGCGTGACCTTGCCGCCCCCGATCCGGTCGGCGAGCTTGCCGCCGTACACCCGCGTGATCGATCCCAATAGCGGCCCCAGGAATGCGATTTGGGCGGCATGCAGGGAAGCCTGCGCGGCGTTCTCGCCGCTGGCGGCGAAGTTCATCTGCAGTACCTGGCCAAACGCGAACGAGAAACCGATGAACGAGCCGAACGTGCCGATGTAGAGCAGTGCGATCACCCAGGTGTGTGGCTCGGACAGCACCGCCCGCATGGTGGAAGTATCGATGCGGTAGTGCTGCAGATTGTCCATGTACAGCGCGGCGCCGATGCCGGCAATCGCAAGCAGCACAAGGTAAATGGCGCACACCCAGTACGGCTGGCGGTTTCCGGCGGCCGCGATCACCAGCAGGCCGACCAGCTGAACCATCGGCACGCCGAGGTTGCCGCCACCGGCGTTGATTGCCAACGCCCAGCCCTTCAGGCGTTGCGGATAGAACGCGTTGATGTTCGTCATCGACGATGCGAAGTTCCCGCCGCCCAGGCCGGCCAGCGCGGCACACATCAGATACGGCCACAGCGGCAGACCGGGGTGGGCCAGCAGCACCATCGTGCCGACGGTCGGGATCAACAGGACCAGCGCGGAGAACACCGTCCAGTTGCGCCCGCCGAACTTCGCGGTGGCGAACGTGTACGGGAAACGCAGGCACGCCCCGACCAGGGTGGCGGTGGCGCCGAGCAGGAATTTGTCGCCGGCGGAAAAGCCGTATACCGATGCCGGCATGAACAGCACCATCACCGACCACAGCGACCACACCGAGAAGCCGATGTGCTCCGCGGCCACCGACCAGATCAGGTTGCGGCGGGCGATCTTGTCGTTGCCGGCCTCCCAGGCCGCCGTGTCTTCGGGGTCCCAGTTCGACAGGACATGTGAACGGCCCAGCGCGAGTTTCATGGCGATAACGCTAGAAATCCATTGTTGCCCGAGCGCTGCCCGCAATGACCCGGGCGTGAATTTCCGCTCACTTGCGACGTCGACGGGTGTGAGGGCAGTCAATCAGTGTGGTGTGCACCACAGATACGGCCGCCAGACGCCACGACAGCTCACAGTGTAGCCGACTGCGGTGTGATGAATCACGCTGGGGTGAGGGGGATTTCGAGCACGTCTACCAGAGGTCGCCCGCGCGCCAATCGCACATCAACCCCGCGGAGGTGTCCAGCGCGACGGTGACCGGGAAGACGAATATCGTTCCGTCGTCGTCGGGTGTGCTCGTCGGCCCGCTCGGGGTCAGCGCCGATGTCGGGCCAGTCCAGGGCAACCAGCCACGCGCCGCATACAGGCTGCGGGCCCGCACGGATGAACTCAATGCTCCCAGCTGATAGGCGCCGCGCATCACCTGCTCGACCGCGTCCAGCAGCGCGTGCACCAGCCCCTGGCCGCGGTGATCCTCCCGTACCGCGACCCCTTCGACGTAGCCGCAGCGCAGCGCGCCGCCCTGGTAGATCAACCGGCGCTGGACCACCGCGGCGTGCGCGATGATCGCGCCGTGATGCCAGATCAGGGCGTGCATGCCGCCCAGCGCGTGCTCCCAGTCGTGCTCGGTGAAATCACCCGCGAAGGCTTCGGTGACCATGTGATGGACGCGCTGCCGTGTATCGCTGTCGAGATCGGCAGTGTGAACCAGGCGTGCGGTGTGGACCTGGGTGCGCACACTCCCTGTCTACAACTTTGTCGCCAGGCCCGCACCTGGACAACGCCCGATGTCTAACGGGCGCCCACCGGCAATCGCGGCCGAGCCCAGTGCAGCCGCACGTGCTGGCCGGCCCGCACCTGGGCGACCTTGTCGATGTCCTCGTCGATCACCACGCCGACCACCGGGTAACCGCCGGTGATCGGGTGGTCGGGCCCCAGGATCACGGGTAATCCGTTGGGCGGCACCTGAATTGCGCCGCGGGTGGCACCCTCGCTGGGCAGCTGCCGGTCGGGGAAGCGGTACTGCAGCGGACGGCCGACCAGCCGCATCCCGACCCGGTCGCTGCGATCGGACGCCACCCAGTCGGTGTGGACCAGAACGTCGGGATCGACGAACCAGTCGTCGCGCGGCCCGGGTACCGCCAACAGTTCGACCGGGTCGGTGCTGATGGCCGCCACGGGCGCCTGGTCGAGTTCGGGGTACTCGTCGGTGTGGGCGCCGACCGGCAGCTGGTCTCCGGGGGACAGCGGCGCCGGGCCTATTGCCGACATCACGTCGTAGCTGCGTGAGCCCAGCACCGGCTCCACCGAGATGCCGCCACGTACCGCCAGGTAGGTCCGCAGGCCGGCCCGCGGGGTGCCCAGCGAAATCACTTGGCCATCGCGGACATGATGAATACTGTTGGTGCCGAACTTGATTCCGTTGACCGACGGATCGGTGTCCGCACCGGTCACCGCGATGTCGACGTCGCCGCCGTGCACCCGGGCCGCGAACCCGCCAAAGGTCACTTCGACGGTGGCGCGGTCGTCGGGGTTGGCGACCAGCCGATTGGCGAGCTTGTGCGAACGGCGGTCGGCGGCGCCGGACCGCCCGACGCCGAGGTGGGCCTGTCCGGTCCGGCCGAGGTCCTGGACGACGGCCAGCGGTCCGGTACGCAGGATTTCGAGTGTTGTCACGGCATGCTCCTTGCGTTACGCGGCCCGGAACTGAACCCACATGCCCCGCGTCAGCAACGCCGGATCCGACCGTGTCAGGTCCCACAGCACCGCGTCGGTGCGGCCGATGAGTTGCCAGCCGCCGGGGGAGCGGCGTGGATAGATCGCGCTGAACTCACCCGCGAGCGCGACGGAGCCGGCCGGTACCGCGGTGCGTGGCTCGGCGTGGCGCGGCACCCGCAAGCGCGGGTCGCCGTCGACGAGGTACGCGAAACCCGGTGCGAATCCACTGAATCCGACTCGCCACAGCGTCCCGGCGTGAGCGTTGATGACCTGTGCGGTCGTCAACCCGGTGTGGCTGGCGACCTCGGCGAGGTCCGGGCCGTCGTACACGACGTCGATCACCACGTCGGCGGTGCGCTCGGCCGGAGCCGCGGTATCGGCGGTGACCCGCAGTTTGCGTAGTCGCTGACGGACGACACCCTGATAGCGAGGGCCGTCGAGTTTGACCAGCACCGTGCGGGCGGCGGGCACGATGTCGAGCACACCGGGCAGTGTCGCCGCACGCAACGTGTCCGCCCATGCCAATACCTCTGCGGTGCTGCCGCATTGCACCAGCAGCGCCTGGTCGCCGTAGTCCAGAACGACGTTGCCGACCAGCTCGGTCGACACGTCCGCGGGAAGATCCGTCACGCTCATTACTGAACGGTAACTTCGGAATCCGCGCAGGCAAAGGGGCCGAGGCGGGATTTTCGAGCACTGCCAGAGCTGCCTTACCGAATGCTCAAAGAGACTGGGCTATCCGAGGATTTTGCCGATCATCGGGGGCAGCTGATCGGCCACCACCGGGTAGCTCAGTGGCGACGCGAAGGCGATCGCACCGGCCTGGTCCTTGGTGGTGAAGACGTGGCGGTTCTGCGTGGTCGCCTGCGAGCCCGCCACCTCGGGGTCGGCCAGCACCGCCTTCTGCTCGTCGGGACTCTCGGTCGTCCAGATCACCACGTCGACGGAATCGAGCACCGTCTTGATCTGGTCGCGCGGGATGACCGCGCGGTGACCGCTGACGAAAGGCTTGATGCTGTCGGCGATCACCAGACCCATCTGGTTGAGGAAGTCGGTTCGCCAGCCCGCCGCCGTGGCGATCACCGATCCGCGGAACAGGCTGCCCTGCATCAGCAAGGCCCGCTTGGCTTTCCACTGCGGGTGGTTCTGGGCGACGGCGACGAACTGCTTGTCGACGCCGTCGATCAGCGCCTTCATCTGGTCGGCTTGGAACACCGCTTGACCGATCGCGGTGGCCTGGTCCTTCCACGGCTCGAAGAAGGCGTCACCGTCGGATTGCGCGACGGTCGGCGCGATCGCGGACAGCCTCTGGTAGGTGTCGGCGTCCAAGCCGGCGTTGATGGCGACGATCAAATCGGGCTTGAGGCCGGAGATTTGGTCGACGGGAATCCCGTTGTCCAGGTTCAACACAACGGGTTGTGCGCCGCCGAGTTTGGGCTGGGCCCACGGCCACACCGCGAACGGCTGGTCACCGAACCAGTTGGTCACCGCGATCGGTACGACGCCGAGCGCGAGCAGGTCGTCCTGCTCGGTGTAGCCGGCGCTCACCACCCGCTTGGGTGGCGCCTTGATGACCGTCCGGCCGAACAGATGGGTGATCGTCACCCCCTCGGCGCCGGGAGCGCCGGTCGGCGGTTTGGAGTCGGAGCACCCCGCCGCCGCCCCGGACGCCGCGGCTGCCGCAGCGGCACCGGCGAGCTGCAAGAACCCCCGCCGATTCCATCCCTGTCGCATCGCGTGAGAGTATCGCGTCACTGACTCTGACCTGCATCGCCGCGCGGTTTTGCCGCTCAGCGCAGCGGCATCCCGGCGTCGACGAAGTCCAGGGCCCGACAGATCGCCGCGGCCGTCGGCGGCGCGCTGTCCGCGGCCGCCATCATCGCGCCGGTCAACGCACCGGCGGCCACCCGGAGCTCGAAATCGTCTGTGGGACAGCCGATTCGGCGTCCGATCGGCTCGGCCACGACGTTGACGGTGCGGTAGTACTGGTCAGTCGCCGGCATGGGGCAATTCTCCCGCACCCGCGCCGCCCGGCCGGGAAGCCGGCGGTGTGTACCCCTCCCAAGGGCTGTAGTCGGCGATCAGCTTCTCCTGCGGCGGGCGCTGGTCGGCGGGCACGTGCTGCAGGTTGATCCGGATCCGGTACCAAATCGAACTCGGCCCGCGCATGCCGTCGACCAGCACGTCGGCCGGCCGCAAGAGTACGGCGACGGTGGGGTAGCGGTCGCGCCAGGTGTCCAGCGCGGCCATCGCCTCGTTTCTGGTCTTGGTCCGGGCTATCTCGATCAGCGGCATCGACGACTGCCGGCGGCCGTCGGAGCTCTTCTTCGAGCCGCGGGGCGCCCGTTCCGGCGGGCCCATCTCCTCGGCCAGCATCAGCAGCCGGTCCAGCTCGCCGACGGCGTCGCCCATCCCCGCCCACGGGTCGCCGAGCTCGGCGAACCGCCCGGGGACAGTTTCGATCGTGAACGCCTCCGGCCGGCAGCCGGCGACCTCGTCCCAGTGCAGCGGTGTCGACACCCGGGCATCCGGAGTGGCCCGCACCGAGTAGGCCGACGCGACCGTGCGGTCTTTCGCGTTCTGGTTGAAGTCGACGAAGACGCCCTCGCGCTCCTCCTTCCACCATCGGCTGGTCGCGGCCTCGGGGATCCGCCGCTCGACCTCGCGGGCCACGGTCTGGGCGGCCAGTCGGACCTGACGGAACTCCCAGCGCGGCGCGATGCGGGCGTAGATGTGAAAGCCCCGCGATCCCGACGTCTTGGGCCACGCGGTCAGGCCGTAGTCCTCCAGCACCTCGCGGGCCACCATCGCCACGTCGACGATTCCCTGCCAGTTCACCCCGGGCATCGGGTCCAGATCGACCCGCAGCTCGTCGGGATGATCGAGGTCGTCGGCGAGCACCGGGTGCGGGTTGAGGTCCACGCAGCCCAGGTTGATCGCCCACGCCAGCCCGGCGGCGTCGTGGATGACGGCCTCGGCGGCCGACGTGCCCCGCGCGTAGTGGAGTTCGGCGACGTCGACCCAGTCCGGCCGCTTTGTCGGCGCGCGCTTCTGAAATACCGCCTCTTGTCCGATGCCCTTGACGAAGCGCTTCAAGATCATCGGCCGGCCGGCCACTCCCCGCAACGCTCCCTCGGCGACCGAGAGGTAATAGCGGACCAAGTCGAGCTTGGTGTAAGGCCTCGTCTCCGCGCGCGCTTCGAACACGACCTTGTCCGGGTGGGTGATCGTGACTTCGTGCCCGGCAACCTCGAATGACACCGGACCGGCCATGGGATTCATCGTAATTCCGCGAGAATTTTCTGGCCGCGTTGCGACCCGCGTCACATATGGTGAGGTTATGCCTAACCTTCCTGGCCTGCCCGGGCAAGCCGTTTCCAAGGTCCAGCAGTACGTCGAGCGTGGCTCGGCGGAACTGCACTACGTGCGGAAGATCTTCGAGGCGGGCGCGTTCAAGCTGGAGTCGCCCCTCAAGACCGCGGCGATGGCGGCCGACATCGCGAAGTGGGGCGAGTTCGGCATGTTGCCCTCGCTCAACGCCCGGCGTACTCCCGACCGCGCGGCGCTGATCGACGAGGACGGCGAGTTCAGCTATCGCGAGCTCGACGAGGCCGCCCACGCGGTGGCCAACGGCCTGATCGACAAGGGTGTCAAGGGCGGCGACGGCGTCGCGATCCTGGCCCGCAACCACCGCTGGTTCCTCATCGCCAACTACGGTGCGGCCCGGGTCGGCGCCCGCATCATCCTGCTCAACAGTGAATTCTCCGGACCGCAGATCAAAGAGGTGTCCGAGCGCGAGGGCGCCAAGATCATCATCTACGACGACGAATACACCAACGCCGTCAGCAAGGCCGCGCCCGAGCTGGGTAAGCTGCGCGCGCTCGGGATCAACCCGGACAGCGACGAGCCGTCCGGCAGCACCGACGAGACGCTCGCCGATCTGATCGCGCGCAGCAGCAAAGAACCCGCTCCCAAGGCCGGCAAGCACGCGTCGATCATCATCCTGACCAGCGGAACGACCGGGACACCCAAGGGCGCCAACCGCAGCACCCCGCCCACGCTCGCACCGGTCGGCGGCATCCTGTCGCACGTCCCGTTCAAGGCGAACGAGGTCACCTCACTGCCGGCGCCGATGTTCCACGCGCTCGGATATCTGCACGCCACGATCGCGATGTTCCTGGGGTCCACGCTGGTGCTGCGGCGCAAATTCAAGCCGCCGCTGGTGCTGGAGGACATCGAGAAGCACAAGGTGACGGCCATGGTCGTGGTGCCGGTGATGCTGTCGCGCATCCTCGACACGCTGGAAAAGACGGACCCCAAGCCCGACCTGTCCAGCCTGAAGATCATCTTCGTGTCCGGATCCCAGTTGGGTGCCGAGCTGGCCACCCGCGCGCTGAAGGACATCGGTCCGGTCGTCTACAACATGTACGGCTCGACCGAGATCGCGTTCGCGACGATCGCCCGGCCCGAGGACCTGGAACGCAACGCGTCGACGGTCGGCCCGGTCGTCAAGGGCGTGAAGGTCAAGATCCTCGACGACAACGGCAACGAGGTGCCCCAGGGCGACGTCGGGCGGATCTTCGTCGGAAACGCCTTCCCGTTCGAGGGCTACACCGGCGGCGGGCACAAGCAGATCATCGACGGCCTGATGTCCTCGGGAGACGTCGGCTACTTCGACGAACACGGCCTGCTGTACATCAGCGGGCGTGACGACGAGATGATCGTCTCCGGCGGCGAGAACGTGTTCCCCGCCGAGGTCGAGGACCTGATCAGCGGACACCCCGAGGTGATCGAGGCCACCGCGATCGGTGTGGAAGACAAGGAGTGGGGCCACCGGCTGCGCGCGTTCGTGGTGCGGAAGGAAGGCGCCGACGTCGACGAGGACACCATCAAGGGATACGTGCGCGACCACCTGGCTCGCTACAAGGTGCCGCGCGAGGTGATCTTCCTCGAGGAACTGCCGCGCAACCCGACCGGCAAGATCCTCAAGCGCGAGCTGCGCGAAATGCAGGTCGACTAGCGGGTCGGTTGCCGGGGTCGCCCCTAGCGCCGCTCCTGGATGGCCCGGGTGATCTGGGCTGCGAGTTTGGGGTCGGCCAGCAGCTGGTCGATCAGGGCGGTCAGCACCTCTTGCCCGGTGACTCGGGCGACGCCCAGCTGGTCGGCGGCTTCCCGCTGCCAGATGTCGAGGGCGCGGTGGGTGGCGGCGGGGAGGTCGACCGTGCGGCGCGTGCGTTGGATGCGGGGAGTCTCGCCGGTGGTGCGTGACCGCTCACCGACTATTCGTTGGGGGCGCGGCTGCCGGAAACCGGTGAGGCGTTCGGTTGGCGTGCCGTCGCCAGCGGGTGTGGTGCCGGACATCTGCCCGCGGAACGCGGCGCCGGGCCCGATGTGGCCGGGGTTGAAGCTCACTGGGGCGACCGTCCCTCCCGTGGGTCACAATCAGTAAATCAGTGCTTCCGTGCACGTTGTCTACTTGATTGTCTCACTGACACCAGCGTAAGTCGCGCCGCGCGAGTTCGGGTGTTACGGCGCAACGTCGCGGGGCCACGGCGACCCGGGCCGAGACCAGCGGCGATATCAGCACAAATCGAGGGTATTAGCTGGACAGAATATGCCCGTGTCTTGACATCTTTGTCTGCAGCGCACTCGTGTAGCAGCATGGAAATTAGACGTATCGCCGTGAATAGCGTGCGAAAACATATGCAATTAATGATCTACTGAGATGCGAAGATCCGCGCTTCAGTACGTCAGTAGAGCGCGATTAACGTTGCGATATTGCCCGCTCGTTGGCTACTGACCTCAGTACTTGCGGTACTCCTGAATGGCGCAAATGCGTATTACTTGAAATAAGTAGATACGGAATTGTGTAGCGGCCATCGACATTTAATTGTTACGCAATTCACAGCCGGAAATAGCGCTATTGCTATTGTTCGCCCAGCAATTTATGCGTAGCGTTTCAAATGTCAGGGTTCTCGGAAGGAGCTCACGATGAGGAATTCACTGCGATCGATCCGCGGAGCGGCTGCTGGTGCTGTCGGCGCGGGCGCGGTGGCCGGCGCGATGCTATTCGGCGGGATGCCCGCGGCACAGGCCGCCCCGGCGCCCGCGCCCGCTACGACATTCGAAACCACCGGGCCGCACGGCGGCGCACCGCTGGCCCCCGGCATTCTTCCCGACCGACCCGGCGGCGGCCACGGCGGCCACGGCTGGGGTCCCGGTGGCGGCCATGGCGGCTGGGGCCATCGCGGCGGCTGGGGTCACGGCGGTGGTTGGGGCCACGGCTGGGGTCACGGCGGTGGTTGGGGCCACGGCTGGGGTCATGGTTGGGGACACCCTGGCTGGGGTTGGGGTAATTGGTGGCGCCCATGGTGGTGACCAAGTGGTGAGCCACCAAGATCGCGGGGCCGGCCGGCTTCGTCCTGCCAGATATATAGGCTGGCCGACCCGCCATTAGGGGGAACCACGCCGGCCTGACAATCTCAGGCCGGTGTGGGCCCCCAAAACCAAATAGGCGTCCATGCCGATCCGGGACCGGCCCCGGATCGGCATGGATTTCGTTTACGGATCGCGGGGCAGGCCCAGCAGACGCTCGGCGATGATGTTGAGCTGCACTTCCGACGTACCGCCATAGATCGTCGTGGCCCGGCTGGCCAGTAGGTACTCGCCCCACTTGCCCGGGAGCTGATCCGGGTCGCCGATCGCGGCGTCGGTGCCGAACGAGGACACCGCGAATTCCGCATAGCCCTGGCCGGTGCGCATCGACAACAGCTTGGAGATCGCCGCGGACGGCATGGCGTCGCCGCCGGCCAGCGTCAACAGCGTCGAACGCAGGTTCAACAGCTTGGCGGCATGCCCCTCGGCGATCAACTGCCCGGCCCGGTGCTGGGCGACCTGGTCGAACTGGCCGTCGCGGACGAACTCGACGAACTGGGGCAGCGTCGCCAGGAAATTGGCGTCGCTGCTGCCGATCGACACCCGCTCGGCCGTCAGCGTGTTGCGGCTGACTTCCCAGCCGCGATTGACCTCGCCCAGCACGCATTCGTCGGGCACGAACACGTCGTCGATGTAGACGGTGTTGAACATCGCGTTCCCGGTCAGCTCGCGCAGCGGCTTGACCGTCACACCATCACTGCGCATGTCCAGCAGGAAGTAGGTGATGCCGTTGTGCTTGGGCGCCGACGGGTCGGTCCTGGCCAGCAGCGCACCCCAGTGCGAGTACTGCGCGGCGGTGGTCCAGATCTTCTGGCCGGTGATGCGCCAGCCGCCGTCGGCCCGGGTTGCCTTGGTGGTCAGCCCGGCCAGGTCCGATCCGGCGCCCGGCTCGGAGAACAGCTGGCACCAGACCATCTCGCCGCGGAAGGTCGGCGGCAGGAAACGTTGCTTTTGCTCCTCGCTGCCGAACGCGACGATCGACGGGATGATCCACGCGGCGATCCCGACCTGCGGCCGCCGCACCCGTCCGGTGGTGAACTCCTGGGCGATGATGATCTGCTCGGTCGGGCTGGAGGCGCGGCCCCACGGCTTGGGCAGGTACGGCAACACCCAGCCGCCTTCGGCGAGTGCGATGGTGCGCGGCTCCCGATCCATTGCCTTGAGCGCGGCGACCTCGGCGCGGATCTCCTCGCGCAGCTTTTCGGTCTCCGGATCCAGGTCGATGTCGACCGGGCGCATACCCGTGGTGGTCGCGGTGTTGACCACCTTCTGTGGGTAGTCCGAGCTGCGGCCGAAGCAGGCGGCCAGCATCAGCGCCCGGCGGTAGTACACGCCGGTGTCGTGCTCCCAGGTGAAGCCGATGCCGCCGTGCACCTGGATGCAGTCCTGCGTGCAGCGCTGCGCGGCAGCCGGCGCCAGCGTCGCGGCCACCGCGGCGGCGAACTCCACGTCCGGCGAGGCCTCGTCGATCGCGCGCGCCGCGTCCCACACCGCCGCGGTGGCGCGCTCGGTGTCGGCGATCATCTCCGCGCATTTGTGCTTGATGGCTTGGAATTGGCCGATCGGCCTGCCGAACTGCTCCCGGATCTTGGCGTATTCCGATGCGGTGTCGGTTGCCCACCGGGCCACCCCGATCGCCTCGGCGGACAGCAGCGTCGACATCAGCGCGTAGGCGGTCGTCATGGTCAGCGTGCTCAGCAGCGCATCGTCGCCGACCTCGACGGCGTCGGCCCGCACGTGCGCGACCGGGCGCAGCGGGTCGAGGCTTTTCACCGGTTCGATGTCGAGCTGGTCGGCGCGCAGCACCACCCACTCGTCGCCGCTGTCGATCGCGACCGGGAGCACCAGCACCGACGCCTGCGCCGCGGCGGGAACCGCACGCACCTCGCCGCGGATCACCAGCACCTCCCCCTTGCGGGTGGCGGTCAGCCCGGAGTCCAGGGCGTAGGCGGCGATCGCCGCGCCCGACGCCAGCTCGGCGAGCACCTTGGCGTCCGGGTCATGCGAGGCGATCAGCGCACTGGCGATCGCCGACGGCACGAACGGCCCGGGCACCGCGCCGTAGCCGAACTCGGCCAGCACGATGGCCAGCTCGAGCAGGCCGAAGCCCTGGCCGCCGACGGACTCGGAGAGGTGAACACCCTGCAGGCCCTGCTCGGCGGCCGCCTGCCAGTACGGCGGCGGGTTCTCCAGCGGCGTCTCCATGGCCTCGTGCAACACCTCTGACGGCGCGACCCGCGCCACCAGGGATCGCACCGAGTCGGCCAGATCTTGGTGCTCAGAAGTTATCGCGATCGGCATTGGTCGCCTTCCCATGCGTTCGGGTTCGTTTCGGCCAAGCACTCATCAATCTAATAACCGGTCGGTAGGTTGACCACATTGGCCAGTGGCTCGCCGTCGCGAAGCCGGCGGCAGTTGGACACGGCCTCGACCAGGTAGCGCCGCATCGTGTCGGCGGTGTACCAGGTGACGTGCGGTGTCAGCACCACGTTGTCCAGGTCGAACAGCGGGTTGTCGGCCGCCGTCGGCTCGGCCTCGAAAACGTCGAGACCCGCCGCGGCCAGCCGCCCGTCGCGCAGCGCACCGACCAGGGCGTCCTCGTCGACGATCGCCCCGCGCGAGGTGTTGACCAGCACCGCGGTCGGCTTCATCGAGGCGATCGCATCCCGGTTGAGCAGATGATGGGTCTGCGCCGTCAACGGCAGGTGCAGCGAGACGATGTCGCTGGCGGCCAGCAGTTCGGGCAGCGGTAGCCAGCCGGGCCGCCCGTCGTCGCGGGTGCTGGTGTGCAAGACGGTGGCGCCCATGGCGCCGACGACGGCGGCCACGCGCTTGGCGATATTGCCGTAGCCCACTAGGCCGACGGTGCAGCTCCCGATGTCGCGGACCGTCTCGCCCAGTTCGGGATCCAGCGGCCAGCCACGCCCTTGCCGGGTGGCGTGGTCGAGTTGCGGCAGCCTGCGCAGCGCGGCCAGCATCAGCAGCACGGTTCCCTCGGCCACCGACGGCGCATTGGCGCCGGGCATGTTGGCCACCGCGATGCCGCGGTCCGTCGCGGTGGCCACGTCGATCGTGTTCACCCCCGCGCCGAGCTTGTGCACCAACCGCAGCCGTTCGCCGCGTTTCAGGTCGGCGCCTGACAACGGACGTAGTACATGCCAAATCACCTCGGCATCGGGCAATTCGCGGTAGAAGCCGTCGTCGTCGTCGGCGGCACACCAGCGAATGTCGAGCCAATCTGCTTCGGCTGCAAGGAAATCGAGAACTCTTTTACCTGGAACGAAGTGGGCGAGAACTCTCAGCGCCACCGCTTGCTGATCCACCTGGCGATGGTATCCGCCTGCTCGCTGCGCGCGCCGGGGGTGGTGAAGTAGTGGTCGCTGTCGATCGAGACCTGCGACTTGTCGGTGCCCGCGAGTGCGTCGTAGATGCGTTGCGCGTCAGACGGAAACACGCCGGTGTCCGCCTCGGCATTGATCACCAGGGCGGGGCAGGCGATGCGGGCCAGATGTGGCTCGGCCCGGGTCTGCGCCACCCGCAGGCTCCACATGCCCAACCAGTTGCGCAGCGTGCAGGACGCCGCGATGCCCTGGGCTGAGCGGTTGGCCTTGGCCGGCACACCCGCGTAGCACAGGTTGGGCGTGCGCTTGGTGGGCTCGATGTTGGGATCGACCATGCGGGGATCGGCCCAGGTTCGCATGACCGAGAATGGACGATCCGAAAACCCAGCTGCACGAACACGTTTGAGCTCCGTCTCGGCCCAGTCGGTGATGGCGTGGTTGCGCGCGGTCTGTGCCGAGCGGTAGCGGGCAATGAACTCCGGCGGGTACGGCGGGCCGTTGGCCCCGTTGAACAAGTCGAGTTCGGGGTCGGTGGCGACCGGGTCGTTTTCGTCGACGACGGAGGCGTCCATCCAGGAGGTCAGCACCTCCGGGCGTCCGGGATGCGCCGCGGTGGCGACGAAGCCGTCGGCGGGCAGCAACTCCGTCAGCCCGGCCGCCGGCCGCATCCCCGGCAATGGGGTCACATTCGGGTCGACGGCCTGTGACTGGTAGGCCGACATCAACGATCCGCCTCCCGAATTACCCAGCAACACAACGGTATCCACGCCCTGAACCTCGCGCAGCCAACGCACCCCCACGCCGATGTCGACCAGCGCGTGGTCGAGCAGGAAGTTGTTTTCGAAACCGCGGAACCGGGTGTTCCAGCCGAGAAACCCGATGCCCCGAATGGCCATGTAATCGGCGAGGTAGTGCTCGGAGAAGTCGATCTGGTAGTGCGTGGCGATCATGGCCACCCTCGGCTTGCGTCCGACGCCGCGGTGATACAGCCCCTGGCATGGATGCCCGCCCGCGCCGGCGCGCCCGGCGGTGGGCGACGGTAGGGCGACGAACTCACGGACCACCCCTGCACTGCCGCCGTTCCGCGTCAATTCAGTGACCCTCCGTCGAGTAGATCGCCCGGTAGTAGATGTTGGCGAGGGTTTGGATACAGGCCTGGTCGTCGAGTTCGTCGTCGCCGGCCCGGCGGAGCTGGATGTAGCAGAACTGATTGAACATCGCCACGATCGCCTCGGCGATCAGCTGCGCGTCGTCGCCCGGGCAATACCCCTGGGTCTGGGCGCGGCGGACCGTTTCGGCGATGAAAGATATTGGAATATCGCAGATCTCGGCCCAGTACTGCGCGAAGTCGTCGTTGACCATAGCCAGCTGGGACACGCTGATCACCTCGGCGAGCCGATTGCGGTAGGTGTGCCAATGCGCCGCGGCCGCCGCGTGTGCGCGTTCCCGGTTCGACAGGCCATGTCCGGTGACCGAGCGGGCGCGCTCGTTGGCTTCGTCGCGGAAGCGCAGCGCCCATTGGCGGACCATCGCCTCTTTCGAGTCGTAGTAGTTGTAAAAGGACGCCGCCGAACGGCCGGCTTCCGCGGCGATGTCGGCAATCGTCGTCGCCAGGATTCCCTTGCGCGCCACGACCGTTCGCGCGGCGGCGTCGATCGCTGCCTGCGTACGCCGGCCGCGGTGCGTCGGGAACTCGGCCGGCCGTTGGTTGGATTGCGCCGCGATGGACACCCGATGGTCCCTCTCTGGATCGAAACTGAATCTGATGTTAGATTCAGTTTCGCATCTTGGCCAGGCCAGCCAATCGATGGGAGCCACAACATGATCAAGCCCGACAACACCAACAGTGAATTCGAACTCGGCGGGATCAATCACGTTGCGCTGGTGTGTTCAGACATGGCGCGGACCGTGGACTTCTACAGCAACATCCTCGGCATGCCGCTGATCAAATCGCTGGATCTACCCAACGGTGCCGGGCAGCACTTCTTCTTCGACGCCGGCAACGGCGACTGTGTCGCGTTCTTCTGGTTCGCCGAGGCACCCGATCGGGTACCCGGAATCTCGTCGCCGGGTGCCATCCCGGGCATCGGGGACATCACCAGCGCGGTCAGCACGATGAACCATCTCGCCTTTCACGTCCCGCCCGAGAAATTCGACGCCTACCGGCAGCGGCTCAAGGACAAGGGCGTACGCGTCGGCCCGATACTCAACCACGACGAAAGCGAGATGCAGGTTTCCGCGACCCTGCATCCCGGCGTCTACGTGCGCTCGTTCTATTTTCAGGACCCCGACGGCGTCACACTTGAGTTCGCCTGCTGGGTCAAGGAATTCGGCGAAGGCGATGCCCGGGCCGTTCCCAAGACGGCGGCCGACCGGCGACCCCGGGAGCACGCCGTAACCTAGTCGGCGAGAATGTGGCCGAGCCGGGGGGTCCATGATGACGGACGGCATCTTGACCGATGAGCAGATCGCGGCGTTGACACCCGCGCAACGGCGAGACCTGATCAGGCGGCTGGAGGCACCGCTGTCCGAAGTGATCGACCCGGCGCTGATGGCGCGGATACGGCGCATCCGACTGGGCCTGATGATCGGCGGCTCGATCGCGATGATTCCCTGGCTCATCTATCTGGCGCTGACGCTGCCGGATAGTTATGTCGCGCACAACTGGGTGCTGACCTGGGTGGGCTTTGACATCCTGCTGGTCGGATTCATGCTGGCGACAGCGGTTTTCGGTTACTTCCGCCGTCAGGTACTGTTGTTCGCGGCCTTCACCTCCGGCGTGCTGTTGATCTGCGACGCCTGGTTCGACCTGATGACCGCCGGACCCGACGACGTCTGGCTGTCGGTGGTGACCGCGCTGGGCATCGAGGTGCCACTGGCGATTTTCATGATCCGCGGCGCGCAGCGCATCATGCGGCTCACGATGTTGCGTTTGTGGCTCCTGGATCCCGGGATGCGGCTGTGGCAGCTGCCGTTGTTCCCGTGACGCCGTACAGCCGCGGGCGGGCCAGCTCGTCGAGCAGCACGGCGAGCTGATCGACGAGCTGGTCGGGTTCTAGCACCACGTCGCCGACCAGCCAGGCGCTGATCATCTGCCCGACGCCGCCCACCGCGAAGTGCGCGCCGGCTTTCATGCTGTTGTTGGCCGGCATCCGCAGCATGTCGCCGCCGTGCTGGCCCAGCAGCATCGCGAATAGCGCGGTGGATTCGGCGCGTTTGCGCACGATGACGGCGTCGGCGAGCTGGGTGCTGAACAGCAGCCGTCCGACCCGCGGGTCCTCGGCGATGGTTCGCACGATGTTGGCCATACCGGCGCGGGACTGTTCGGATATCGGCACCGCCGTCACCGCGGCCTGCGTGGTGGCCGCCAAATCGGCGATCACCGAGTCGAAGACTGCGCCGACGAATCCGTCTCGGTCGCTGAAGCTTTCGTAGAAATAGCGGGGCGTCAGGCCGGCCCGGGTGCAGACCGCACGAACCGTCAACGCCGACGCGTCGTGCTCGTCGGCGCCCAGCAGGTCCAGGCCCGCGGCCAGCAATCGACCCCGGCGTTCGGCCAGTCGCCGCGCGGCGTCGACGCCGCGGTAGGGGCGCTCGCTAGGGGTCTGCACCATGAGCACCATCTTGACACCGACGCGCGGCAGCGACAATATCAGGAAACAGGCGTTGTCATATTTGGCGTACCCAGCGGTGAAGAGGTTCCGGATGACGATTCATGACACGGTTCACCAGCTCATTCCGCATGTCGAGCGGCCAATCTCCGACCCGCCGCGCCCGCAGTCGAGTCGTCGGCGACGCCGGATCGCCGAGGACTACGGCCTGATGGGCGTGGCGCTGCTGGCCGGTTCGGCCAACGTGATCATGGAACTCTCGCGTCCCGGTGTCGGCCACGGCGTGGCGGAAAGCCGCGTCGAGAGCGGGCGAATCGACCGCCATCCGATCAAGCGGGCGCGCACCACTTTCACCTACATCGCGGTCGCCAACGCCGGGACCGCCGAGCAGAAGGCCGCCTACCGCCGCGCGGTGAACCGGTCGCACGCCGAGGTCTACTCCAGGCCTGGCGACCCGGTGGCCTACAACGCATTCGATCCGGAATTGCAGCTGTGGGTGGCCGCCTGCATCTACAAGGGCGGCATCGACATCTATCGCACCTTCATCGGCGAAATACCGGAGGAGGACGCCGATCGCCTTTATCGCGACGGCATGTCGCTGGGCACCACCTTGCAGGTGCCGCCGGAGATGTGGCCGGCGGACCGGGCGGCCTTCGACAAGTACTGGCAGGAGTCGCTGGACAAGGTGCACATCGATGACACCGTCCGTGAGTTCCTGTACCCGATCGCGGTGTCCCGGGTGCGTGGGGTGCGGTTGCCGCGGCTGGTGCGCGAACCGTTGGAGAACTTCAACCTGCTGATCACCACCGGCTTTCTGCCGCAACGGTTTCGCGACGAGATGCGGTTGCCGTGGGATGCCGCCAAGCAGCGGCGCTTCGACCGGCTGATGTCGGTTTTGGCGGTCGTGAACCGCATGCTGCCGCGGATCATCCGGCAATTCCCGTTCAACTTGATGCTCTGGGACCTGGACCGCCGGATCCGGACGGGGCGCCCGTTGGTCTAGCGCACGGCCGGGCGGACATCGCCGCCCACGTTGATAACGACAATCATTTTCAGTAAGCTCTCGGCAATCCTTCAGCGTTCCCAGCCCAGGAGTTGCCGGTGATGAAGTTGCAGGCCGCGTGCACCACGTCGATTCCCGACGGGACCATCCAGCAATGACCGCGCCGATCTGGATGGCCTCACCGCCGGAGATCCACTCGGCGTTGCTCAGCTGTGGGCCGGGGCCCGCTTCGCTGTTTGCCGCCGCGGCGGCGTGGGATTCGTTGAGCGCCGAATACGCCTCGGCCGCCGAGGAACTCAGCGGGGTGCTGGCATCGACGCACGCCGGGGCATGGCAGGGGCCCAGCGCCGAGTCCTACGTGGCGGCGCACGGTCCGTACCTGGCGTGGCTGGCGCAGGCCAGCGCGCACAGCGCAGCCGCAGCCGCCGAGCACGAGACGGCGGGCACGGCCTACGCGGCGGCGTTGGCGGCCATGCCGACGCTGCCGGAGCTGGCCGCCAACCACGCCGTCCACGGCGTGCTGATGGCGACGAATTTCTTTGGGATCAACACGATTCCGATCGCCGTCAACGAGGCCGACTATGCGCGGATGTGGGTTCAGGCCGCCACCACGATGACGACCTATCAGGCCGTCTCCACCGCAGCGGTGACGGCCACGCCGCCGGCCGAATCGGCGCCGCAGATCCTGAGGTCCGAGGCCGCCGTCCAACACGACCACGAGGAAGCGGACGACGAGGAGTTCCCCGACCCGACGGTCGACAACTGGTTCAATCAGTTCCTTGCGCAGATCCTGCGGTGGTTCGGCATCGATTGGAATCCCGGGCAGGCGACTGTGAACGGGATCCCGTACGACGAATACACGAACCCGGGGCAGCTGATCTTTTGGGTGGTTCGAGCGCTGGAACTTCTTGAGGATTTCGAGCAGTTCGGCCAGTACCTGCAGACAAACCCGGCCTTGGCGTGGGAATACCTGGCATTCCTCGAGTCGGTGGACTGGCCGACTCACATCGCCGAGATCGCGAGCTGGTTAGGGTCGCAACCGGCCTTGCTGGCGGCGCCTCTGCTCCTGGCAGTTGCCCCGGTCGGGGCGCTGGGCGGCTTGGCCGGGCTGGCCGGGCCGGCGCACGCCCCGACGCCGCTAGCCGCGCCGGCTCCCCCAGTCGCCCCGCCGGTGCCAGTCGTGGGAGGCAAGGCACA
>NZ_HG964446.1:969586-982076 GCF_000689255.1 Mycobacterium triplex
GCGCCGTGGCCAGTGCCGCGCCAGCCGCGCCGCCTCCCGCCGGACCCGGTTTCGCCCCGCCCTACTTCGTCGCGCCACCGGGCATCGGGTTTGGTTCCGGGATCAGCGCCAGTGTGGTAGCGGGCACGAAACGGGAAGCACTGCAACCTGATTCGGCTGAGGTGGCGGCCGCGGCGGCCGCCCGGGAGCAGGCCCGGGCCCGGCGCCGGGGAAGGGTGCGGCAGCGCGGCTTTGGCGACGAATTCATGGACATGAACGTCGACGTCGACCCGGACTGGGATGGGCGTGTGTCGGAGGCGTCGGATCGGGGCGCGGGGAGCCTCGGGTTCGCCGGCACGGCGCGCAGGGAAGCCGCTGCCGCGGCGGGCCTGACCACCCTGGCCGGGGACGAATTCGGCGGCGGGCCGCGCATGCCGATGCTGCCGGGCAGCTGGGCCCCGGATGCCGGTGACGAGCCGTGCGGCGATGGCTAACGAAAGGCTTGGCGTTGACCGCGGTTCATCGCGCCGTCGACCGACGGCAACGTGGGTTGCCCGTGCTCAATATCGGTTGCCCCCAGGGGGAAAAGTGGGTCAGCGCGGCGGCGTAGTGTCGGTCGAGTGCGTAGCGAAGGTGACACCTGGGACATCACAACAAGCGTCGGCTCGACCGCGCTGTTCGTAGCGACCGCTCGGGCGTTGGAGGCGCAAAAGCCAGATCCGCTGGCCGTCGACCCGTATGCGGAGATCTTCTGCCGCGCCGTCGGTGGCTCGTCGGCGGATGTGCTGGACGGCAAGGAACCCGACCACCCGCTCAAGAGCGCCGACTTCGGCGATCACTTCGTCAACTTCCAGGGCGCTCGCACGAAGTACTTCGACGAGTACTTCCTGCGGGCCGCCGACGCGGGCGTGCGGCAGGTCGTCCTGCTGGCGGCCGGACTCGACTCGCGCGCCTACCGGCTGGACTGGCCGGCCGCGACGACGATCTTCGAGCTGGACCGTCCGCAGGTCCTCGATTTCAAGCGTGAGGTGCTCGCCGGCCACGGCGACCAGCCGCGGGCCGAGCGCCGGGAAATCGCCGTCGATCTGCGCGACGACTGGCCACAAGCGTTGCGCGACAGCGGCTTCGACCCCGCCAAGCCGTCGGCGTGGATCGCCGAGGGTTTGCTGATCTATCTACCGGCCGCCGCGCAGGAGCAGCTGTTCACCGGAATCGACGGCCTGGCCGGACACGGTAGCCATGTCGCCGTCGAAGACGGCGCACCGCTGCGGCCCGACGAATTCGAGGCCGCCGTCGCCGAAGAGCGTGCGGCCGCCGCCCAGGGCGACAAGCGGCTGTTCTTCCAGCTGGTCTATAACGAGCAACACGCCCCGGCCACCGAATGGTTCGCCTCTCACGGCTGGAACGCGGTCGGCACCGCGTTGGCCGATTACATGCGCGAGGTCGGTCGTCCGGTCCCCGGGCCGGAGACCGAAGCCGGCCCGATGATCGCCCGCAACACCCTGGTCAGCGCCGTCCGAGCCTGAGCTCGCTGCACTTAGCCTCGCGGCCGAACGGCCGGATTCCTTTCTCTGAGCTTTCGATGAGCTGAAAACGCGCGGGAACTTTTGCGCACTGCTTGCCGACAACTAACGGGCTGATACGCATGACGTCCACTGCCCGGGCGTCGTCGATTTCGGCCGGGCGAGGAGTGCTGGGATGGTGCTATCGCGCGTGATCGGCGGCCGACAATGACCGGACCGATTTGGATGGCGTCACCCCCGGAGATCCATTCCACCTTGCTGAGCAGTGGTCCGGGACCCGGCAGCTTGTTGGCCGCCAGCGGCGCGTGGAGCTCGCTGAGTGCCTCTTACGCGGAAACCGCGGACGAACTCGCTGCGATCTTGGCCGACACCCAGGCCGGTGCGTGGCAGGGGCCGAGCGCCGAGGACTATGTGGCCGCCCATGCGCCTTACCTGGCGTGGCTGACGCAGGCCAGCGCCGACAGCGCGGCGATGGCGGCCCAGCACGCGACGGCGGCCGCCGCCTACGCCGCGGCAGTGGCGACAATGCCGACGCTTCCCGAACTGGCTGCCAATCACGTCGTCCATGGCGCCTTAGTGGCGACGAATTTCTTTGGTATCAACACGATTCCGATCGCGGTCAACGAGGCCGACTACGCGCGGATGTGGGTCCAGGCCGCCACCACGATGTCCACCTATCAGGCCGTCACCGCCACGGCACTGGCGGGTGCGCCACAAGCCGATCCGGCGCCGGTGATCATGCACGCCGACCACGACCACGGCGACGAGGGCGATGGCGACGATGACGACATCGTCGACGACGACTCCGGCAACCCCTACCAGCTGAGTTGGTGGATCAACCGATTCCTGGAGATCTTCGAGACTTTCGCACGCGACTTGAAGGATTTTCAGACCGACCCGGTCGGGGCAATCCTCCATTTGCTCGCCGACATCGGCCCCCTGATCGCCGACGAGCTCGGCCACGCGCTCGAGGCCTTTCAGGCGTTCGCCCCCCAAATCGCGATCATCGTGGCGACCTCCACCCTCGGATTAGCCGGAGCCTTGGCGAGCCTGGCTTCGCTGGCTGCGATCCAACCCGAAGTGGCGGCGCCTGTCGCCGTGGTGCCCGCGCCTTTGCCAACGACCCCCGGCATGCACGCGGTGGCCGGCGCTCACTCAGTCGGCGCGCACGCCACGCCGACACCGAGCTCAGCCCCGGCCGCGGCCTCGGCGGCCGCGCCCGCGGCGGCGCCCGCGTCCGGATCCGCACCGCCGCCCGCCGGGATCGAGGGCGCCGCCTACCCGTACCTGGTGGGCGGGCCGGGTATCGGGACAGGCTCCGGGATGAGCAGCGGCGCACGGCGCAAGGCGCCGGAGCCCGATGCCGCCGCGGTCGCCGCAGCAGCCGCGGCGGCGGCGCAGCAGAAGCGGCAGGCGCGTCGGCGCCGGCGGGCGGGCATGAGGGGCCACCAGCCTGGCTACCGTTACGAATTCCTGGATTCCGACGGTGAGGCCGGTCCATTGGCCGACCAGCACGAAGCGGCCGCACCCTCCGACCGGGGGGCGGGTGCGCTGGGCTTTGCCGGGACCGTCGGCAAAGACGGCGTTACGCCGGCAGGGTTGGCGACGCTGGACGGTGACGATTTCGGCAGCGGACCCTCGGTGCCGATGGTGCCCGGCACCTGGCAACCCGACCAGCAGGGTGACGGGGGGCCGAAGTGAAAGAGCTTCGTGCGCTGGATCAGAGAGCTTCCGCCACCGGGAACTTTTCCGGTCGGGCAGCCGACTATTAACTGCCTGCTCGCGGCGCCGCTTATTAGCTAAGGCGGTCGTTGCGCCCCACCCGATCGGTTAGGAGTCGCTGCTGTGACCGCGCCGGTTCGGATGGCTGCACCCCCGCGCCGGCGCGCGGCGACCCACGACGACCCCCGCGAACCCGAGCCCATCCCTGGGATTGCGGCCGGCGGGGTCGTACCGTCTGACGGTGGGGGTGGGGAACCCTGGGAAATTCGTCGGTCTCTCGGAGTGGAAGGTGTCGGGTGCCAGCACCGGAGACACGCTTTGATAATGAAAACCATATTCAGTAAGCTTTGCTGCCACGAGGGAGTGCGGCCAACGCCACAACTGGAGAGGTGGACCGGTGATTCGGCAAAACACCGTGGTCAAAGCCCTGGAAAGGGCCGACGGGCGGCCAGTCAGACAACCCCGCGAGCCTCGACACTTAGCTTATGCAATGCTAACTTCAGCAAATTAAGTTAGGGGAGACTATCTTCATGGAAAATAGCGGCCGTGGAACTCGGTGACAGTGGTGTGCTCGCAGTCCAGCCCGGCACCTCTCGGCTGGACACCAGAGTCGACGGCGACGTCGTCAGCCGATTTGCTACGTGCTGCCGGGCACTGGGTATCGCGGTCTATCAACGCCAGCGGCCGGCGGATCTGACCGCCGCGCGCTCGGGCTTCACCGCGCTGACCCGCGTCGCCCACGACCAGTGCGACGCGTGGACCGGGTTGGCGGCCGCCGGCGATGCCTCCTACCGGGTGCTCGAGGCGGTTTCGCGCACCGCGGCCACCGCGGGCGTGCTGCAGCGACAGGTCGACTTGGCGCCCGGTGCCCTGGGCTTTCGCTACGACAGCGGACTGTATCTGCAGTTCCGCGCCACCAACCCCGACGAGTTCCACCTCGCCTTCGCCGCGGCCCTGGCAACGGCCGGGCGGTTTGCCGAGGCCGACGAGATCGTCGCCCGGCTCACCGCGCGCCGCCCGAGTTGGCGTGAGGCGCGCTGGGTCTCCGTCGTCATCAACTACCGCGCCGAGCGGTGGTCGGATGTCGTCAAGCTGCTGACCCCGATCGTCAACGACGCCGATCTCGACGCGGCCTACGCGCATGCGGCCAAGATCGCCCTGGGCACCGCGCTGGCCCGGCTGGGCTTGTTCGCCCCCGCGCTGTCCTACCTCGAGGAACCCGAAGGCCCGGTCGAGGTGGCCACCGTCGACGGGACACTGGCCAAGGGCCTCGTGCTGCGGGTGCACGTCGACGAGGAGTCGGCGAGCGAAGTCCTGCAGGACTTGTACGCCGCACATCCCGAGAACGAGCAGGTCGAACAGGCCCTGACCGACACCAGTTTCGGGATCGTGACCACGAATGCGGCTCGCATCGAGGCCCGCACCGATCCGTGGGATCCGGAAACCGAGCCCAGCGCGGAGGACTTCGTCGATCCCGCCGCCCACGAACGCAAGTCCGTGCTGCTGCACGAGGCCGAGCGCCAGCTCGCCGAGTTCATCGGGTTGGAAGAGGTGAAGAACCAGGTCTCGCGGCTCAAGAGTTCGGTGGCCATGGAGCTGGTGCGCAAGCAGCGCGGACTTCAGGTCGCCCAGCGCGCCCACCACCTGGTGTTCGCCGGACCGCCCGGAACCGGTAAGACCACGATCGCGCGCGTGGTCGCCAAAATCTATTGCGGTCTGGGCTTATTGAAGAAGGAAAACATCCGCGAGGTGCACCGCGCCGACCTGATTGGGCAGCACATCGGGGAGACCGAAGCCAAGACCAACGCGATCATCGACAGTGCGCTGGACGGGGTGTTGTTCCTCGACGAGGCCTACGCCCTGGTGGCGACCGGCGCCAAGAACGACTTCGGGCTGGTGGCCATCGACACGTTGCTGGCCCGCATGGAAAACGATCGTGACCGGCTGGTGGTGATCATCGCCGGTTACCGGGCGGATCTGGACAAGTTCCTGGACACCAACGAGGGTCTGCGGTCGCGGTTCACCCGCAACATCACCTTCCCGTCGTACACCTCCCATGAGCTGGTGGAGATCGCGCACAAGATGGCCGAACAGCGCGACAGCATTTTCGAGCAAGCCGCGCTCGACCACATGGACGAGTTGTTCGAGAAACTCGCGACTGCCACGACGCCAGACTCCAACGGGGTCGAACGGCGCAGCCTCGACATCGCGGGTAACGGCCGTTTTGTCCGCAACATCGTGGAGCGTTCCGAAGAGGAGCGCGAATTCCGGTTAGACCATTCCGAACAGGCGGGAACCGGTGCATTCACCGATGAGGAGCTGATGACGATCACCGACCGAGATGTCAGTAATTCGGTAGAGCCGCTGCTGCGCGGCCTGGGGCTCTCGGTGCCGTCATGACCAACCCGGAGCCTGCCGACGAACGACGTTCGTTCACCTCGCGTACCCCCGTGAACGACAACCCCGACAAGGTGGTCTACCGCCGCGGGTTCGTCACCCGCCACCAGGTGACCGGCTGGCGCTTCGTGATGCGCCGCATCGCGTCCGGAATTGCCTTGCACGACACCAGGATGCTGGTCGACCCGCTGCGCACCCAGTCGCGTGCGGTGCTGATGGGGGTCTTGATTCTGATCACCGGCCTGGCGGGCTGCTTCGTGTTCTCGCTGATCCGGCCCAACGGTCAGGCGGGCAACAACGCGGTGCTCGCGGATCGGGACACGGCCGCACTGTATGTGCGGATCGGGGACCAGCTGCACCCGGTGCTGAACCTGACGTCGGCCCGGCTGATCGCCGGCAAGCCGGTCAACCCAACCACGGTGAAAAGCAGTGAGCTGGACCGCTTTCCACGCGGAAACCTGATCGGCATCCCGGGCGCACCAGAACGCATGGTGCAGAACACATCTCATGACGCGAACTGGACAGTGTGCGACACCGTCAGTGAGGCGGCGCAGGGTTCGCACGCCGTGCACAGCACCGGCGTCACCGTGATCGCGGGCACGCCCGACAGCAGCGGCTCACGTGCGGCCACCATCGCCACGGCCGACGCGATCCTCGTCGAGTTCACCGGCGACAGGGGCACCAGCACCTGGCTGCTGTGGAACGGCAAGCGCAGCCAGGTCGACCTGGCCAACCACGCGGTCACCAACGCGCTGGGGTTGGGTGCCGACGTCCCCACACCGCGGCCCATCGCGGCCGGGCTGTTCAACGCGATCCCCGAAGCGCCTTCGCTTTCCGCGCCCGCCATCCCGAATGCCGGCACCCCGGCGAACTATCCGGTTCCGGCGCCGATCGGCGCGGTCGTGACGTCCTATGGCGTCGACCCGGGCAACGTTCGCTACTACGCGGTGCTGCCGGATGGCCTGCAACCGATCTCGCCGGTCCTCGCCGCGGTCTTGCGTAACACCAATTCCTATGGCCTGGACCAGCCCCCGCACCTCGGCGCCGACGAGGTGGCCAAGCTACCGGTGTCGCGGATGCTGGACACCACCCGCTTTCCCGACCGCCAGATCGCCCTCGTCGACGCGGCCAAGAATCCCGTCGCATGCGCGTACTGGAGCAAGCCGGCCGGGGCCGCCAGCAGCTCGTTGAGCCTGCTCGCCGGTTCCGCGCTGCCGGTGCCGGACGCGGTTCGCACCATGAACCTGATCGGTGGCGGCACCCAAGGGATCGCCAACCGAGTCGCCCTGGCACCGGGCACCGGCTACTTCGCCCAGAGCGTGGGTGGCGGCGCCACCTCGCCGGGTGCCGGCTCGCTGTTCTGGGTGTCCGACACCGGAGTTCGCTACGGCATCGACAACGAGGCCGAGAACTCCGGACACGGCAAAACCGTTGAGGCCCTTGGCTTGACCCCACCCCCTGTTCCCATTCCCTGGTCGATGCTGTCGCTGTTCGCGACGGGCCCGACGCTATCGCGCGCCGACGCGTTACTCGCACACGACGGCTTGGCGCCCGACAGCAAGCCCGGGCGTCCGGTGTCGGCCGAAGGAGGACCCCGATGAGCCGACTGATCTTCGAAGCCCGCCGGCGCCTGGCGCCGCCGAGCACCCGCCAGGGCACCATCACCATCGAGGCGCCCCCCGAGCTGCCCCGGGTGATTCCGCCGTCGTTCCTGCGGCGTGCCATGCCCTATGTGCTGGTGATCCTGATCGTCGGCATGATCGTGGCGCTGGTCGCCACCGGGATGCGGGTGATCTCGCCGCAGACGCTGTTCTTCCCGTTTGTGTTGCTGCTGGCCGCAACAGCGCTCTATCGCGGCAACGACAACAAGATGCGCACCGAGGAGGTCGACGCAGAACGCGCCGACTACCTGCGCTACCTGTCCGTGGTTCGGGACAACATCCGCACCCAGGCTGCGCAGCAGCGCGCCGCCGCGCAGTGGTCGCATCCCGAGCCGTCGGCACTGGCAACGGTGCCCGGATCTCGCCGCCAGTGGGAACGTGACCCGCACGACCCCGACTTCTTGGTGGTACGCGCCGGGCGTCACCAGGTTCCCCTGGCCACCGCGGTGCGGGTCGCCGACACCGCCGACGAAATCGATCTGGAACCGGTGTCGCACAGCGCATTACGCAGCCTGCTCGACACCCAGCGCACGGTCCGCGATGTGCCCACCGGAATCGACCTGAGCAAGGTTTCCCGGATCACCGTCCTCGGTGAGACCGACGAGGTACAAGGTGCGCTGCGCGCCTGGGTTGCTCAGGCCGTCACCTGGCACGACCCGACGGTGCTGGGGGTGGCACTGGCTACCCGCGATCCGGAGAACCGCGACTGGTCCTGGCTGAAGTGGTTGCCCCACATCGACATTCCCGGCGAGGTGGACGGCGTCGGGCCGGCCCGCTTCCTGTCCAACAACGTCGATGAACTGGTTGCGCTGCTGGGACCCGCGCTGGCCGACCGGCCGGCGTTCACCGGGCAGCCGGCCGACTCGTCGCGGCACCTGCTGATCATCGTCGACGACCCCGACTACGACGTGAACACCTCGGCGCTGGCGATCGGCCGGGCCGGAGTGACCGTCGTGCACCGCAGCACGACATCGCCTAACCGCGAACAGTATTCGGATCCGGAAAAGCCGATCCTGCGCATCGCGGACGGGACCATCCAGCGCTGGCAGACCGGCGGCTGGCAGCCCTTCATCGACAGCGCCGACGCGCTCGGCGCCGATGAGGCCGCGCACCTGGCCCGGCAGTTGTCCCGCTGGGATTCCAACCCCACCCACACCGGGCTGCGTTCGGCGGCCACCCGGGGTGCCACCTTCACCACGCTGCTGGGCATTCCGGACGCGTCGCGGCTGGATGTGCCGACGCTGTGGGGGCCGCGCCGCCGCGACGACGAGCTGCGGGTGCCGATCGGAGTTACCGCGACCGGCGAGCCGCTGTACTTCGACCTCAAGGACGAAGCCGAGGGCGGGATGGGTCCGCACGGCTTGATGATCGGCATGACCGGCTCGGGCAAGTCGCAGACCCTGATGTCGATTCTGTTGTCTCTGTTGACAACTCATTCGGCTGACCGCCTGATCGTGATCTACGCCGACTTCAAGGGTGAGGCCGGCGCCGACAGCTTCCGGGATTTCCCGCAGGTGGTTGCGGTGATCTCGAACATGGCCGAGAAGAAGTCGCTGGCCGACCGGTTCGCCGACACGCTGCGCGGTGAGGTCGCTCGCCGCGAAACATTGCTGCGCGAGGCCGGCCGCCGGGTGCAGGGCAGCGCGTTCAACTCGGTGGTCGAATACGAGAACGCTCGGGATTCGGGCGCCCCCGGCGCCGAAGACCTGCCGCCGATCCCGACGCTGTTCGTGGTCGCCGACGAGTTCACGCTGATGCTGGCCGACTACCCGGAGTACGCGGAGCTGTTCGACTACGTGGCGCGCAAGGGCCGCTCGTTCCGCATCCACATCCTGTTCGCGTCGCAGACGCTGGATGTCGGCAAGATCAAGGACATCGACAAGAACACCTCCTACCGCATCGGGTTGAAGGTGGCCAGTCCCAGCGTTTCTCGCCAGATCATCGGCGTCGACGACGCGTACCACATCGAGTCGGGCAAAGAGCACAAGGGCGTCGGCTTCCTGGTGCCCGCGCCCGGTGCCGCCCCGATCAAATTCCGCAGCACCTACGTCGACGGCATCTACGAGCCACCGCAGACCGCTAAAACCCTTGTGGTGGAGTCTGTTCCGCAGCCGAAGCTGTTCACCGCCGGGCGGGTGGAGCCCGATCAGGGCACGGTGATCACCGGAGCGGATCAGGACGAGTTCGTCGGCCCGCCGCGCAAGCTGATCGCCACCATCGGCGAGCAGCTGGCTCGCTACGGGCCGCGGGCACCGCAGCTGTGGCTGCCGCCGCTGGACGAGCCGATCCCGTTGACCACGGTGCTGGAGCACGCCGGAGTGCCGGAGCGGCAATGGCGGTGGCCGCTCGGTGAGATCGACAAGCCATTCGAGATGCGCCGCGACCCGCTGGTGTTCGACGCCACCTCGGCGTCCGGCAACATGGTGATCCACGGCGGAGCCAAGTCCGGTAAATCGGCCGCACTGCAGACGTTCATCCTGTCGGCCGCGAGCCTGCACTCGCCGCGTGACGTCACCTTCTACTGCCTGGACTACGGCGGTGGCCAGCTGCGTGCGTTGGAGGACCTGGCGCACGTCGGCAGTGTGGCCTCACCGCTGGAGCCCGAGCGCATTCGCCGCACCTTCGGCGAGCTCGAGCAGCTGCTGCTGTCTCGCCAGCAGGCAGAGGCGTTCCGGGACAAGCATGGTTCGACTCACGACGACGGCTTCGGCGAGGTGTTCCTGGTCATCGACAACCTGTACGCCTTCGCCCGGGACAACACCGACCAGTTCAACACTCGTAATCCGTTGCTGGCCAAGGTGTCCGAGCTCGTCAACATCGGTCTCGCCTACGGCATCCACGTGATCATCACCACCCCGAGCTGGCTGGAGGTGCCGTTGGCGATGCGTGACGGCCTCGGGCTGCGACTCGAGCTCAAGCTGCACGACGCGCGGGACAGCAATGTGCGGGTGGTCGGGGCGCTGCGCCGCCCGGCCGACGCCGTGCCGGCCGACCAGCCGGGTCGCGGGTTGACCATGGCCGCCGAGCATTTCCTGTTCGCGGCTCCGCAGCTGGAGCTGGTGGCCGCGATCAATGCCCGCTACCCGGGTGTGGCCGCACCGCCGGTTCGGCTGCTGCCGACCAACTTGGCACCGGATGCGCTCGGGCCGCTGTATCGCGGACCCGAACAGGTCGTCATCGGCCAGCGCGAAGAGGACCTGGCGCCGGTCGTGCTCGACTTCGCGGAGAACCCGTTGCTGATGGTGTTCGGCGACAGCAAGTCCGGCAAGACCACGCTGCTGCGCCACATCATCCGCACCATCCGGGAGCACTCCACGTCGGATCAGGTGGCGTTCACGGTGCTGGATCGGCGGTTGCATCTCGTCGACGAACCGCTATTCGGTGACAACGAGTACACCGCCAACATCGACCGCATCATCCCGGCGATGCTCGGCTTGTCCAACATCATCGCCTCGCGGCGCCCGCCGGCCGGTTTGTCGGCCGCGGAGTTGGCCCGGTGGAGCTACCAGGGTCACACCCACTACCTGATCATCGACGACGTCGACCAGATTCCGGACACACCGGCGATGAGTGGCCCGTACATCGGGCAGCGGCCATGGGCCAGCCTCCTCCCGGAGTTGAGCCAGGCCGCCGATCTGGGGCTGCGGGTGATCGTGACGGCACGGGCCACCGGGTCGGGGCATGCCCTGATGACAAGCCCGTTGCTGCGCCGCTTCAACGACTTGCAGGCAACCACGTTGATGCTGGCGGGTAACCCGCAGGACAGCGGCAAGATCCGCGGCCAGCGATTTGGCCGGTTGCCTGCCGGACGGGCAATTCTGTTGGGAGACAGCGAAAGCCCGACGTACGTGCAGTTGGTCAACCCGTTGGTTGGCGAGTCCGTGGTAGGGGGAGCCGACGAAGGTTTCGCCCGCTGATGGTGATTAGTGAAGCGCAACAAAAGGAGTCATTATGACGTTGCGAGTTGTACCTGAAGGCTTGGCGGCCACCAGTGCGGCGGTGGAGGCGCTGACGGCGCGGTTGGCAAGCGCACACGCGGCGGCCGCTCCGGCGATCACCGCCGTGGTGCCGCCCGCGGCGGATCCGGTGTCGCTGACGACGGCCGCCGGGTTCAGCGCCCAGGGCCAGATGCACACGGCGGTGGCCGCCGAGGGCGTCGAGGAGCTGGGCCGCGCCGGTGTCGGCGTGGGCGAAGGCGGGGCAAGCTATCTCGCGGGTGACACCGCGGCCGCCGTCACGTACGGAGTGGCGGGCGGCTGACTATGACGGCGCCTATCTGGATGGCTTCTCCGCCGGAGGTGCATTCGGCGTTGCTGACCATGGGACCGGGGCCGGGGCCGCTGCTGGCGGCCGCCGGTGCCTGGACCTCGCTCAGCGCCGAATACGCCGAGGCGGCAGCCGAACTTAGTGGGCTCCTGGGGGAAGTACAAGCGGGGGCATGGGAAGGTCCTAGCGCCGAACAGTATGCGGCCGCGCACATCCCATATCTGGCGTGGCTGATGCAGGCCAGTGCCGACAGCGCGGGCGTGGCCGCCCAGCATGAAGTCGCCGCGGCGGCATACACCGGCGCCTTGACCGCCATGCCGACGCTGGTGGAACTCGCCGCCAACCACACCATCCACGGGGTACTGGTCGCGACGAATTTCTTTGGGATCAACACGATTCCGATCGCGGTCAACGAGGCCGACTACGCCCGGATGTGGGTCCAGGCCGCCACCACGATGAGCACCTATCAGATCGTCTCCGATGCGGCGCTGGCTGCGGCGCCGCAGACCGACCCCGCTCCCAACGTGCTGCGACCCGGTGCCGAATCCAACAACTTCTCGACGTTGGCCCAGCAGAGCGACTCCAACTTGGGGAACTGGATCGACAATCTGCTGCGGCAGCTGCAGCAGTTCTTCCAGAATCTCTTCCAGAATCTGCAGGACTTCATCTCGAATCTGATGAGGGATCTGCCGGGCTTCCTGGTGGCCAATGGGCCACTGCTGTTCTTCCTCGCCTACCAGCTGGTCACCAACCTGCTTGGCTGGCCTACCTGGGGCGCGATTTTGAGCGCACCGTTTGTGATCCCGTTGGTCATCGGCATCGGCGCTTACCTGTACTTGCAGACTCCCGCGGACCTGCCCGAGGTGCCGGGGGCAGTGGCGGTGCCGCCGGTTCTGCCCTCCCAAAGTCCCTCGATGCCGCCGGCCGCGGCCATGGCCCCGC
>NZ_HG964446.1:982483-1688765 GCF_000689255.1 Mycobacterium triplex
GGGCCGCCGCCGCGCGGCGGCGCCGACGGGCCGCGATGCGGGATCACGGCGACGAATTCATCGACATGAATGTCGATGTCGACCCCGACTGGGGTGCCGATGAAGAGGAGCTGGTGGCAGCCGCGATGGCTTCGGGAAGTGGAGCCGGGCGGTTGGGGTTTGCCGGAACCGCGCGCAAAGACTCGGATCTGCAAGCGTCGGGATTGACCGAGCTGGCCGGCGACGAGTACGGCGGCGGCCCGCGGATGCCGATGGTGCCGGGAACCTGGGACCGCAACGGCGCGGGCCCGCGCGAACCCGATGAAGCGGGGGGAGGGGGCAAAGACAACTAGATATGTCAGCCAAGCATCGAAATCGTAAGGGACAGAAGAGAAAGGAAACGTTATGAGTCTTCTGGATGCGCACATTCCGCAGTTGGTGGCCTCGCAATCGGCGTTCAGCGCCAAGGCGGCCCTGATGCGCAGCACCATCCAGGGTGCCGAGCAGGAAGCGATGGCCGCCCAGGCGTTCCACCAGGGCGAGTCCTCGGCGGCATTCCAGGCCGCGCACGCCCGGTTCGTGGAGATGGCCGCGCGGATCAACACCCTGCTGGACATCGCCCAGGCCAACCTCGGCGACGCCGCGGGCACCTATGTAGCCGCCGATGCCGCGGCCGCGTCGGGCTACACCTCGTTCTGAGCTGACCACCACCAACCGCGAAAGGACTTGAGATGTCGCAGATTATGTACAACTACCCGGCGATGCTGAGCCACGCCGCCGACATGTCGGGCTACGCCGGCACCATGCAGGGTCTCGGCGCCGACATCGCCACCGAGCAGGCGGCACTGCAGAACGCCTGGCAGGGTGACACCGGGATGACCTATCAGGTCTGGCAGGCCCAGTGGAACCAGGCCATGGAGGCGTTGGTGCGCTCTTACCAGGCGATGGCGAGCACGCACGAAAACAACACCCTGGCCATGTTTGCCCGCGACACGGCCGAAGCCGCCAAGTGGGGCGGCTAGTCCTTCCTCGATGAGTGTGGAGCCCAACGCCGTCGAGCTGACGGTCGAAAACGCGTGGTTCATCGCCGAAACCATTGGAGCAGGCAGCTTCCCGTGGGTTTTGGCGATCACGACGCCCTATCGCGACGCCGCGCAACGCGACGCGTTCTTCCAAGAGCAGAAGGACGAGTTGACCCGGATGGGTCTGATCGAGCCCGACGGGTCCGAAACGGGACGAGTGAATCCGGCGGTCGCCGACTGGATCAAGTTGGTGTGTTTTCCCGACCAATGGCTGGATTTGCGCTACGTGGGCTCCGCCAGCGGTGCCGGCGAATTGCTGCGGGGTGTGGTCGCGCGGCGCGCCGGCACCACCGGCAAATCTTCGATGACCGTCGTCGCGTTACGCAGCGCGCAGCTGGTCACGTTCACCGCCATGAACATCGACGATGCCCGGGCACTGGTTCCCGTCCTCGGTGCGGGCTTGGGCCAACGCCCGCCGGCGCAGTTCGCGGAATTCAGCATGCCGGCGCGCGTCGGAGCCCGGGCCGACGAGCGGCTGCGCGCCGGTGCGCCGCTGACCGAAGTCCTTGACTACCTGGGTATTCCGCAATCGGCACGCCCGGTGGTGGAATCCGTTTTCACCGGTCCGCGTGCGTACGTCGAGATCGTCGCCGGCTGCCGTCGCGACGGGCAGCATGCAACCACCGAAGTCGGAATGAGCATCGTCGACACCACCGCGGGCCGGATCCTGGTCAGTCCGTCCCGCGCGTTCGACGGCGAATGGGTCTCGACGTTCGGTCCGGGAACCCCGTTCGCGATCGCCGTCGCGATCGAGCACTTGACCGCCTGCCTGCCCGATGGCCACTGGTTCCCCAATCAGCGGCTGTCCCGAGACCTGTCCACCCAATACGCGTAAGTCACAACGAGATAGAGAGAGAACACGATGTACCAGGCTGATTTGAGGGTCCGGTGACGTCCGGCGCCGTCATGCCCATCGTTCGCGTGGCCATCCTCGCGCACAGCAGGCTGACGGAAGTTGCCCTGCCCGCCGAGCTGCCGCTGCGCGAAGTCCTGCCCGCGGTGCAGCGATTGGTGGTCCCGACGGCCCAGAACGGCGACGGCGGTGACCCCGACGGTGCACCGCGCACCGGCGCGGTCTCCCAACTGAGCCTGGCACCGATCGGGGGTGCGCCGTTCAGTCTGGACGCCAGCCTGGACACCGTCGGCGTCGTCGATGGGGATCTGCTTGCGCTGCAGCCGGTTCCGTCCGGCCCGGCCGCGCCCGGCATCGTCGAGGACATCGCCGACGCCGCGATGATCTTCTCGACATCCCGGCTCAAGCCCTGGGGCATCGCGCAGATCCAGCGCGGGGCGCTGCTCGCGGCGATCGCGGTGGCTTTCCTGGCGACGGGCCTGGGAGTGACCTATCGCGTGGCCACCGGCGCGCTGGGCGGGCTGGTAGCGGTCAGCGTGATCGCCGCGGTGACGGCAATCGCGGGCTTGTTCGTCACGCTGCGGTCGGAACGCACCGGCATGGCGCTGTCGATGTCGGCGCTGGTGCCGATCGCCGCCGCCCTCGCGTTGGCGGTGCCCGGAAAGTTCGGGGCGGCACAGTTGGTGTTGGCTGCCGCCGGTGTGACCGCGTGGTCGCTGATCGTCCTGATGGTCCCGACCACCGAGCGGGAGCGCATCGTCGGTTTCTTCACCGCCACCGCGGTGCTTGGGGCCGGGGTGTTGTTGGCCGCGGGTGCCGAATTGCTTTGGCAGTTACCGATACTGACCATCGGTGCCGGACTGATCGTGGCGGCGCTGCTGGTGACCATCGAGGCGGCGCAGCTTTCCGCACTGTGGGCGCGCTTCCCGTTGCCGGTCATTCCGGCGCCGGGTGACCCGACTCCGTCGGCGCCCGCACTCCGGGTGCTCGAGGACCTGCCGCGCCGGGTGCGCATCGGTGATGCCCACCAGAGCGGCTTCATCGCCGGCGCGGTGCTGCTCAGCGTCCTGGGATCGGTGGCCATCGCGCTGCGGCCCGAGTCGCTGAGCGGGTGGGGCTGGTACGTGCTGGCCGCCACCGCGGCGACCTCCGTGCTGCGGGCGCGCGTATGGGATTCGGCCGCGTGCAAGGCATGGCTGCTGGCTCAGCCCTTCCTGGTGGCCGGCGTCCTGCTGGTGTTCTATGCCTCGACCGGACGTTTCCTTGCCGCACTGATCGCGGCGGCGGTGCTGGTCGTGCTGGTGCTGGCCTGGGCAGTGGCGGCGTTGAATCCGGCTATCGCCTCGCCGGAAACGTATTCGTTGCCGCTGCGCCGTCTGCTGGGCTTCGTTGCGACCGGTCTGGACGCTTCGCTGATTCCCGTCATCGCCTACCTGGTCGGCCTGTTCGCCTGGGTGCTCAATCGATGATTCGTGCCGGATTCGCCTGCCTCACCGCGGCGTTGGTCTTCTCGCAGGCCATTGTGCCGTGGGGCTGTCCGCAGGCTTCGGCGATCAGCCAGCCGGTGGTCGACCCCGGCGTGGCGCCGCCCAGCGGGGCCGCGGGGCCGGTGCAGCCGATGGAGCAGCGCGGGCCGTGCGCGATCTCCGATGTCATCGGCGGTAGCGATCCCGCCGCCGTGACGCCCAGTCAGGCGATGCTGAATCTTCCTGCGGCATGGCAGTTTTCCCGCGGCGAGGGCCAGCTGGTGGCGGTGCTCGACACCGGTGTGCGGCCGGGGCCGCGGCTGCCGAATGTCGATCCCGGCGGGGATTTCGTGGAGACGACCGACGGCCTGACCGACTGCGACGGCCACGGCACGCTGGTCGCCGGCATCGTCGCCGGCCAGCCGTCCCCCGAGGACGGCTTCTCGGGTGTGGCACCCGCGGCGCGGGTGCTGGCGATCCGGACGGCGTCGGGCAAGTTTTCGCCGCGCGCACCGGGCGGCGATCCGATGGTCGCGCGGGTGTCCCTCGCAGTCGCGACGCTGGCGCGGGCGATCGTGCACGCGGCCGACCTCGGCGCCCGGGTGATCGACATCTCCGAGGTCACCTGCATGGCCGCCGACCGGCCCGTCGACCAGGCCGCGCTCGGTGCGGCGATCCGCTTCGCAGCGGTGGACAAGGACGCGGTGATCGTGGCGGCCGCCGGCAACACCGGGTCTACCGGATCCACCGGCGGCGGAATGTCCTGCGAGTCAAACCCGCTCACCGATCTCAGCCGCCCCGAGGATGCGCGGAACTGGGCCGGTGTCACGTCGGTATCCATCCCGTCGTACTGGCAGCCGTACGTGCTGTCGGCGGCTTCCCTGGCAGCCGACGGGCAGCCGTCGAAATTCACCATGTCCGGTCCGTGGGTGGGTGTCGCGGCTCCGGGCGAAAAGATCGTGTCGGTGAGCAATCGCGACGGCGGCGGTCTCGCCAACGGCCTGCCCGACGAGCATCAGCAACTGAGCGCGCTGAGCGGCACCGGCTACGCCGCCGGATACGTGGCGGGCGTCGCGGCACTGGTCCGCAGCAAGTACCCCACCCTGTCCGCCACGGAGGTGGTGCGCCGGATCACCGCGACCGCGCACAACGGCGCCCGGGCGCCGTCCAACGTCGTCGGCACCGGGAGTGTGGACCCGCTGGCGGCCCTGACCTGGGAACTGCCCGCGAGCACCGGGCCGGCCGCAACGCCGGCGAAGCCGGTCGCCGTGCCCCCGGCACCGGCGCCGAAAGACAACACCGGCCGGACCGTCGCGTTCGCCGGGACTGCCGTGCTGGCGTTGATTGTCGCGGCGGTTGCCGCCGCGGCCGCGATCACCGCCGCGCGTCGACGGAAGGAGACCACCTCGTGAGCTCGATCCCGATTCCGGGGAGCGCCCGAATCACCTTGGCGGCGATGGCAATAGTGCCCGCGGCGCTGGCCTACCCTTGGCACTCGACTCGCGACTACTGGTTGCTCGGCATCGCCGTCGTGGCGGTGATCGTGTTGTTCGGCTGGTGGCGTGGACTGCATTTCACCACGATCCTGCGGCGGCGGCTGGCCATCATGAGCCGCCGTTCCAATCAGACCGACGAGGCCGACACGCAATCCGTCGCCGCCGCGAAGACGACCGCGTTGGTGCGGCTCGGCCCGTCCAGCGAAGACGGCGCGGTGCTGCCGCTGGAGCTGATCGCCCGGTACCTGGACCGATACGGCATCCGCGCCGACAAGGTCCGTATCACCAGCCGCGACAACGCATCCGATGCCTCGCGGCGCGAGACGTGGATCGGTATCACGGTGTCGGCCACCGACAACCTGCCGGCACTGCAGGCGCGGTCCCCGCGCATCCCGCTGTACGAGACCGCGCAGGTCGCCGCGCGCCGGCTCGCCGACCACCTTCGCGAGATCGGTTGGGAGGCAAACACTGTCGCGACCGACGACGTGCCGCGCTGGCTGACGGCCAATGCCCGCGAGAGCTGGCGTGCGGTGCAACGGGGCAACTCGGATTTCGTCGCCGCATACCAGATCGTCGTCGATGCGGGCCTGCCCGCGACGCTGGAGGCCATCCGGTCGCATCCGGCCCGCGAGACGTGCACCGCGCTCGAGATCGCGTGCTCGGGTGACCAGCACACGGTCGCGGCCGCGTGTGCCTTCCTCACCGACGCGCTGCCGGAAGGCGCCCCGCCGGTGGCCGGACTCATCCCGCAGCGCGGCAACCAGGCGCCGGCGCTGGCGGCGCTGGATCTGCTGTCCACGCAACGACTTGACGGCCACACCGACCCGCCCGCCGACCTGTTGGCGAGTCTCGACTGGCCGACGCCGGTCACCGGTGCGCACCGCGCGGCGCGGACCGAGGCGGCTAATCCAGCATAAAACCGTTCAGGAAGCCGGTCATCCGGCGCAGGTAGTCCAGCTGGCTCGTGTGCAGCACGTGACTGCCCGGAAACCAGTGCAGCGCACAGCGATCCCAGTGCTCCCAGAGCATGACCGCTTGCCCTGGCGGGGCCATTCGGTCGGCGAGGCCGGTGATGATCATCCGCCGGTCTTTGGGAAGCTGCGGCCGGTAGTTCAGTGGGCAGTGGTAGGCCAGTCCGGCGTCTAGTTCGTCGCGGTTTATGCCGGACATCGCGAGCCCCAGTCCGACCAGTTTGTTGGCCGGGAACCACTGGTCGAACATCGTCGCCGGCGTGACGACCGGACAGTTGGGAATGACGGCGTCCAACCGGTCGTCGACGGAGGCCACCAGCGCGGAGGTATAGCCGCCGAGCGAAAGGCCGGTCAGCGCGATGCGGTCGACGCCGGTGTGACGCAAATAGTCCACGATAGACCGAAAGTCGTGCACGGCCTGGGCCATCGATTCGGCGAACCCGCTGAGCCCGCCGGCGAAAAAGCCGAAACCACTGAACGGCGAGCACTTTTCGGCACGTTGACCGTGGAACGGCAAGGTGTACAGCAGCACGTCGTAGCCGGACCGGTAATACCACGGCATCGAGAAGAAGCGTCCGTTCGCCAGATATGACGATCCCATGAAGCCGTGGATCACGCACAGCGTGGGACGCGGGCCGTCGTCGTGGCGCCAATGCTGGGCCCGCGCGATGTTGTTGGACCGCCAGGCATTCCACCGGTCGCGCATCGCGGGGTTGATCGCCGTGAAGCTGCTGGGAAACGAGATGTTCTCGACGGTGCCGCGGGCGATCCACCTCGCGATCCGGCCTGCGGGCCGAGACGAGACCCGCGGCAGTTCGGTGGGTGCCGGAAACGACTTCGCCGGATCATGCTCGGCGCCCAACTCGGCGTAGAACTTCAGGTTGGCGCGTTCGCTGCCGGATTCGGTGTGGCGCAACGCGGTGGCCACCACGACCGGCGCCGACGTCGCGGCCAGCAGCGACGACACCCAGGTGCGCAGTGCGATATCACCGGCCGCCGAGGCCGCGACCACCCTGCGTTCGTGCGGCGACAACGCCGAGAGCGGGGGCAATCCGTCCGCGCCGCGTGGCACGTCGGCACCGGGAACGTCCGGAACCGGAATGGGCGGATCGATCGGATCGGTGTCGAGCCCCACGAATGCCGATGCTATCCCGCTCGGGCGGGTTCGGTGCGGATTGGCGGGCCAGTAGGGCGGCGCGGGGTTGCCATGCGGTAATACGGTTTTGTCTATATCGCCGACCAGCCGCGGCATCGATCGGGAGGACCGACATGTGGGATCCAGACGTCTACCTGGCATTTGCGGACCATCGCAGTCGCCCGTTCTACGACTTGCTCTCGAGAGTGGGGGCCGAGCGGGCGCGCCGGGTGGTCGACCTGGGCTGCGGGCCCGGCAACCTGACGAAGCACCTCGAGAAGCGCTGGCCCGGCGCGGCCATCGAGGCGATGGACACCTCGCCGGAGATGGTGGCCGCCGCCCGGGAACGCGGTATCGACGCCTCGGTCAGCGACCTGCGGGACTGGAAGCCGAAACCCGACACCGATGTGGTGGTCAGCAACGCCGCCCTGCATTGGGTTCCCGACCACGCGGACCTGCTGGTCCGGTGGGCCGGCCAACTGCCGGACCGATCGTGGATCGCGGTCCAGATTCCGGGTAACTTCGAAACCCCGTCGCATGCGGCGGTGCGGGCCGTCGCGCGCCGCGAACATTACGCAAAGACATTGAAAGACATACCTTTCCGAGTCGGGGCGGTGGTGCAGCCGCCGGCCCACTACGCCAATTTACTGATGGATGCCGGCTGCCGGGTCGATGCCTGGGAGACGACATACCTGCACCAGCTGACCGGGGAACACCCGGTGCTGGAATGGATTACCGGCACGGCGCTGGTCCCGGTGCGCGAGCGTCTGGACGACGCCGGCTGGGAGCAGTTCCGCGAGGAGCTCATCCCGCTGCTGGACGACGCCTACCCGCCCCGGGCCGACGGCACGACGATCTTCCCCTTCCGGCGGGTGTTCATCGTCGCCGAGGTCGGCGGCGCCGCCCGCGGTTAAGGCTATTGTTCGACGCCGCGGTCGGCGGCGATCGCCGAGCGGCTCGTCGGGGTGGTGTGGTGGATCTGCAGATACGTTTCGGTGTAGCGCATCGCGATGCGGGTGCCGGCGAAGTCCGACGGGATGACGTCGCCGGTGCGTTGACGCCAATCACTAAGGCGCACAGCTAAATCGGCGGCGATCGCGTCCATTCCCGGATCGCCGTCGGCCAGCAGATTCGTGGTCTCGGTGGGATCGGTTCGCAGATCGTAGAGTTCGCGGTCCGGACGCGGAGATTTGACGAACGGCGCCACCGCCACGCCCGACGGACTCTCTTCGATATCCCACGGCAGGTCCAGTAGCGGGCGCGGCACGTAGTTCTCGATGTAGCTGTATTCCTTTGTGCGGATTGCCCGAATCGGATCGAACGAGTCGTGGTAGGTCTTCATCGTGTACACCTGCTCACGCACCGGATCGGCCGGGGTCTCGGGCGCGAGCAGGGCATGCGCGTGCGAGACGCCTTCGACCTCGCCGGGCACCTCGACGCCCAGCAGTTCCAGCAACGTCGGGACCAGGTCGACACCGCTGAACAGCTCCTCGTACACCTGAGGCACTGCGGCCCGCCCGGTGGGCGGGCGGATGAGCAGGGCGATGCCGGTTCCGGCGTCGTACAGGGTGGATTTCGCGCGCGGAAAGGCCGGGCCGTGATCGGTGAAGAACACCACCCACGTGCTGGCATCCAGACCCGTCTCGGCCAGCGTGTCCAGCATCCGCCCCACCGCGGCGTCGGCGGTGGCGATCGCACCGTAGAAGTCGGCGAGATCGCCGCGCACTTCCGGGACGTCCGGCAAATAGTCGGGCGGATCGACGGCGGCGCTGTCGGCCGGCTCGTAGCGGTCCCGCGGGTAGGGCCGGTGGGTTTCGAAGAATCCCGCCGTCAGCAGGAACGGTCGTCCACCCCGCGCCGTGACGTCGTTGCGCAGCCAATCCTGGACCTTCTCCACCACGTAGTCGCAGTAGGAGTTCGACACGTCGAACTCGTCGAACCCCAGCCGTTTCGGGTACGACGTCTCGTGCTGCATACCGAAAAGCGCCGAATACCAGCCCGATTCGGAGAGAATCTGAGGCAAGGTCTGGACTCCGGCGCGGTATTCCCAGCCGTGGTGGGCCAAGCCGACGAGCCCGTGGCTTTGTGGATAGCGACCGGTGAACAACGACCCCCGCGACGGTGTGCACAGCGGCGCGGTGGCGTGCGCCCGGGTGAACAGGATGCTCTCGCCGGCGAGCCGGTCCAACCGCGGGCTACTGACATCCGAGTGACCGTAAACACCGAGATAGCGCCCGAGGTCGTGCCAGTGCACGATCAGTACGTTGTCGCGGGTCATCTGCGTCCTCTCACCTTGCCTTGCGACCGGCGACGATACCCGCAGCGGCGTGCGATGAATCTGGGTGTACCACCCAGTCCCCTTCGCCGAACGTGCTCTGACGGTGGGGTTTCGGCGATTTTTTCGCCATCAGAGCACGTTCGGCGCCTGGCACGCCGACGTGGCCGACCGCCGGCGCGTGCGTCACACCGACTCGGCCGGCACCGGCTGGCCGGGCGGCTTACCCCACTGGTTCTCGGAGACGAACTCCGACAGCGGTCGGGCGTGGGTCCAGCCGTCGAGCTCCAGTGCCGGCCGATCCGGAAACTCGGGCACCGGGCCGACGCACAGGATGGCCACCGGCTCGGCATCAGCGGGCATTCCCAGCAGCTCGGCCAGGGGTTGAGGATCGAACAGCGAGACCCAGCCGACCCCGAGACCTTCGGCCCGGGCGGCCAGCCACAGGTTCTGGATCGCGCAGGACACCGACGCGAGATCCATCTGCGGCAGCGTGCGCCGGCCGAAGACGTGCACGTCGCGCTTGTCGGCCAGTGCCACCACCAGCAGCTCGGCGCACTCGAGAATGCCCTCGACCTTGAGCCGCAGAAACTCCGCGCCGCGTGGTCCCAGCGCCTCGGCGGTGCGCGGGCGTTCCTCGTCGACGAGCGCGTGGATACCGCGGCGCAGCGCGTCGTCGGTGATCCGGATGAAGCGCCACGGCTGCATCAGCCCGACGCTCGGTGCGGCGTGCGCGGCCTGCAACAAGCGGGCCAACACTTCCTCGGGCACCACGCTGCCGGGCACGAACCGGCGCATGTCTCGCCGTTCGGCGATCACCCGGTACACGACGCGACGATCCTGTGAGCTGAACGCGTGTTCGCTCACAGCGCTGTCGGAGTGCTCGCCAGGGGACAATGGCATTAGCGTCAATCTATCGCGCAGTCCCACAACACGACCAAGGGAGCGTGCAGTGAAATATTCCGACGTGCTCGACCAGCTGCCCACCGACAGTGACGGCCGGCGTGTCTGCGGCCGGCCGTTCGAGACCGGCGACGGTGCCACCGTGATCCTGGTCGATAAACCCGTGGGCGTCTTCGTTATCCGCGAGGGCAAGGCGGCGTGGGTGCCTGCCGTCGACGCCAACCGGGTCGCGCTGATCGGCGTGATCACCGGCCTGCTCGCGGCGGTCATCGGCAGTCTGGCGGTGCTGCGGCAGCCGCCGTGGCCGCTGATGACGATTACCGAAGAACGGTAACGTCGGCCCGCGGAGTTATTTTCCGCCAACAAATTTCGGCGTCAGTGCTGCGGCGATTGCGCGCAATAACCCAAGTACTACATCGTGTAGTAGTGGTTGCCACGGTGCCATTCGATTCCTCGCCGCTAATGTGAGACGTCGACTGGGCTGACTTTCCTCGTGAACACCGAAGGGCACGAACTTGTTTTCCCGCTCTCACCTGGCGCCGGCTGAGCCGTCTTGGTTCAGCCACGCGCTCGGTCAAAAGCCGGATCATCGTGATGTCGACGTCGACGGCTGCCGTATCCACCTGCGCACCTGGGGCGATCCCGAACAACCGCCGGTGGTGTTCGTCCACGGTGGCGCCGCGCACTCCGGTTGGTGGGACCACATCGCGCCGTTCTTTTCGCGTACCCATCGGGTGATCGCGCCGGATCTGTCCGGACACGGTGACAGCGGCACCCGCGCCGGCTACGACCTGGAAACCTGGGCAACCGAACTGATGGAGATCTTGCCGGCCGCCGGGGTCTCGGGCCGGCCCACCATCGTCGGCCACAGCATGGGCGGTTGGGTGGCCTCGACCGCGGCGATGCGTAATGGCGACGAGATCAACAGCGTCGTGGTGATCGACTCCCCGCTGCGCGACCGCGCACCCGAGGCGGCGCGGCTGCGCAACCGCAAACGCAAAGAATACGGATCGCGCGAGGAAATCCTGTCGCGATTCGCGCCGGTGCCCCCGCAGGAATTGGTGCTGCCCTACATCGCCAAGCACATCGCCGCCGAGTCGATACGCAAGGCCGGCAAGAAGTGGGTCTGGAAATTCGACCCGACGATTTTCGACGGTGATTTTCTCGAGCCAGAACCCGCCGACGAAGAGTCGTTAGAGACCATGATCGCCCGAATGCATTGCCGCATTGGGTATCTGAGCTGTGAGGCCGGATTGGCATCCGCTGCCATGGGCGAGCGGCTGCGCTCCATCTTCCAGCTGAGGGGGCCATTCGTAGAGCTGGCCGAAGCGGGCCATCATCCCATGCTCGATCAACCACTCCCGCTGGTCGCGACGTTGCGCACCCTGCTCGAATTCTGGTCGATCACCTAGGCGTTCGCCGCTACGCGCCGGGTGCCGGGCGGGCGCCGGGTCCGGGTACCGGGTGCAGGTCTCGAGCGGTCAGCACAGTGCCGTCGTGGGGGCAGCGCAAGATGGCCTCGACAGGATGGCCGCAGTCCTCGTGCAAGATCCTGACCGGAGGTCCGTCCGCATCGGCCTGCCAGCGGTCACCCCATTGCATCAGGGCGATGACGGCGGTGATGAGGTCCAATCCCTTGTCGGTGAGCCGGTATTCGTGCCGTTCGCGTTGTCCAGGCTCGCGGTAGGGAACCCGCCCGAGTATCCCGGCCTCGGTCAGTGTCACCAGACGTTCGCTAAGGACGTTGCGTGCGCAGCCGATACGAGCGTGGAACTGATCGAATCGGCGCGCACCGTAGAACGCCTCGCGCATCACCAGCAGGGTCCACTTTTCGCCGACGACGTCGAGTGCCCGCTTGATCGAGCAATTGTCGGCGACATAGCGGTCGCGCAGGTCGGACATCCTGCCAGGGTATCAGAGTTTGACATTGCAACCCAGCCTCCTCTAGTCTGCGTTGTATAAAGCAACTCAGGGTGGTGGCCCGCCACCGCAATCGGAAGGCAGAAGGCTATGCCCATGCTCGACGTCTACATCCCCGACCAGGCCCTATCCGCGGAAGCCGAAAAAGGCTTGCTGCGTCAGCTCGCCGAGATCCTGATCGAACACGAGGGCGCCGGCGGACGCGTAGTCCGTCTTGCCGACATCGCGGGCGCGGTGCTGCGCGACCCCGACAAGGGGCGCGAGTATGCCCAGCAACGCCTGTCCGCGCGGCAGGCCACCTTGGCGGGATCGACCGGTGGCTGACCTCGCGGTCGGGGCCAGACGGCCCGCGGCCAACGAATGGCCCGTGGCAAGGCCGCGCGGCGGATCGCCCCTTGGTCGACAGCTCGCACGCTGGCTCACCGATAGCGCCATTGCTGTTCGCGCCCTGGTCATTACACCGCGACGAAGCCCCCGGCCCGCTCAACCGCACTACCGCCGGCGCGAAAGCTTCGTGGAGGACGCGGCGATGTCCCGCGAGATGTTCAGACTGTGAGCCGGCCCGGTCACGGAGAGTAGGTCACGCCGACCGCGCGGACGATGCAGTCCGGCGCCATGTCGAACGTCAACGACCGCCGTGGTAGCCCGCTGAGCACATCGGCCGGAATGGCGGCCTTGTAGAGCAGCGTCAGTTCCCCGGTGAACTTCTCGTCGACCTGTGCGACGTCGACGTTGACCTCCAACCCCGCCGACGAGATCTCGGCCCTCGCCGCGCCGGCCTGCGGGGCATCCCAGGGCACGTCGACGGTGACGCCGGCCAGCTTCGGCAGCATCGACAGCGTCGCGAGTACGCGATGGCGGGTGAGCACCAGTGAGCCGGTGTAGTAGGCGACGCTGTGCGGCAGCCGCACTCCGGGGATGGCGCCGCTGAACCGCCTGGTCACCGGGACGTAGTCGGCGAGGTAGAGCAGGCCTTCCGCCTCGACCCGAGCGTGCAGATCGTCGGGGAGCTTGCCGATGCCGAGCAATCTGCGGACAAAGACCGCCATGACGCCAGTATGACGCGGACGCGCCCCCTAGCCGCCCTGCGGAGACGTGTGGACGTCCATAACCCCCACGCTCGCCGCGGTGGGCGCCCTGGTATCGCTTAGGGGTGATTCGCCCACGGCGGTCGATGGCCGTTTATGCCGCGCTCCTGGCCGTGGCGGTCTACGCGCTGATGTGGGTGGGGTACCGGCAGGACTGGGGCTGGCTGCATCGGATCGACTGGTCGATGCTGAACGCCTCGCGCGACACCGCGCTCAAGCATCCGGCGTGGCTGCGCTGCTGGGAACTGCTGACCAATGTGTTGGGGCCGGTCCCGCTGCGGCTGCTGGACACGGTGGCGGCGGTGGCCGCGCTGGTGTGGCGCAACGTGCGCGCGGCGCTGCTGCTGTCGGCCTGCGGGCTGTTCAACGGATTGGTGACGCAGGCGGCCAAGGCGTTGGCGGATCGGCCGCGACCGTCGACCATGCTGGTGCCGATTGCCCAGACGTCGTTTCCGTCGGGGCACGCGCTGGAGACGACGGCCTCGCTGCTCGCCCTGTTGGCCTTCGTGGTTCCGATGATGAGCGCAATGATGGGTCGCGCCGCGGTCGCGGTGAGCGCGGTGATTCTTGTGCTGGTGGGGTTTTCACGCGTCGCCTTGAACGTGCATTACCCGTCGGACGTGGTCGCCGGCTGGGCGCTGGGATACCTCTACGTGTTGCTGTGCCTGGCGGTGTTTCGTCCTAAACCGCTGCCGCGGTGGGCTTTTCGTTGATCACGGCGCCGTGACCCAACCGGGGCTAAAGCTTGACTTGACCCTGAGGTCGGCGTCGCCTGACGATGGATTGCATGCGCCGATTGCTAGCTTCGCTGTGTGCTGTGGCGTGCTGCGCGTGGGTATCGCTTGTGCTCGCGCCGACGGGAAGTGCCGCGCCGACGGGCAACCCATTGGCCGGCACGCCGTGGTTCGCGAACCAGGTTGGCAATGCCACACAAGTGGTTTCGGTCGTCAGCACTGGCGGCTCCAACGCGACGATCGACATCTACCAACGCACCACTGCCGGCTGGCAGGCGCTGCGGACCGGCGTACCGACGCACGTCGGGTCGGCGGGGATGGCGCCGCAGGCCCGCAGCGGCGTGCCGGCCACCCCGACCGGCGTGTACAGCCTCGACGCCGCGTTCGGCACCGCGCCGAATCCCGGTACCGGGCTGCCCTACACCCAGGTCACCGGACCCAACTACTGGTGGAGCGGCGACGACCACAGCCCCACGTTCAACTCCATGCAGGTGTGCCAGAAGGCGCAGTGCCCGTTCAACACCGCCGAGAGCGAGAACCTGCAAATCCCGCAGTACAAGCACGCGGTGGTGATGGGCGTCAACAAGAACAAGACCCCCGGCGGTGGCGCCGCGTTCTTCTTCCACACCACCGACGGCCAACCCACCGAGGGTTGCGTCGCTGTCGACGATGCTCAGCTGGTGTCGATCATGAAATGGCTGCGCCCCGGCGCGGTCATCGCGATCACCAAGTAGAGCTAGTCCGCGATCGCACGACCGGGTTTGAGCGTGAAGCTCATGCCCTCCAACGACATTGTGGCGTCGTAGGTTCGGTCGTAGCCGGTGCCGCAGATCTTCCAGCCGCCGTCGGTGCGCCGGTAGGTGTCGCGGTAGAAGGCCGCGCCGATCAGCATGAAATTGAGGTCGGCGACGATCACGCGGTCCTGCAGATACCAACTGCCCGTTGCGGTGTCGCCGTCGACGACGATGTCCGGATGCGTCACCCGGTGTTCGGTGATCACGTTCGCCGGCAGCGACGTCCGCATGTACTCGACCAAGTCGGCGCGGTTGGTGAAGTGCAACTCGTTGCCGATCGAGGGCCCGTAGTCCGCCTTGATGTCCTCGGCCAGGGTCTCGGTGAAGTCGTCCCAATGCTTGGTGTCCAGCGCGCGCAGGTATCGGTATTTGACTTGCTTGATGGCTTCGATGTCGGCCAGATCGTCGAGGGTCATCCCGTCATTGCAGCACACGGGTGACCATGTCGATCAGGGCCCGTCGCTCCAGACTCCAATCGATGGTCGTCCCGGTGACCATCTGGGCCAGCACCACACCGCGTAGCGTGGCCCAAATCACCTCGGCCACACCCGCTTTCGCGGGATCAGTGGTGATCAGCCGGCCGAGCTGGGCGATCGCGGAGTTCATTTCGAGCAGGTGTCGTCGCGAGGAATCGCCGAGGCTGCCACGGGTTGCCCGCAGGATCTCGAACGCGGCCATCGACGTCGGGCTGCTGTAGCAACTCCACGCGGTGTCGACGACGACTTCGATGCGCTGGTGCGGCGGTAGCTCGCTGACGTCGGCCGACGACAAGCTCGCGATCAGCCGGTCCACCCCGTCGTCGACGACCGCCATCAGCAGGCCGTTGCGATCGCCGAAGTGGTATTGGATGACGCCCCACGTGACGCCGGCGCGTTCGGCCACATGCTTGGCGGTCGCGGCAGCGAAGCCTTCCTCCTGGATGCAGCGCACCGTCTCGTCGATGATCTTGGCCCGGGTGTCGTCGCCACGTTTGCGCGGCGCACTGGTGCGCCGGGTCGGGCCGACCGAGCGCGCTGGTGTCTGGCCTGCGGCAATGGACATTGTTGACTTTATAACATAGTCGAGTCTATTTTTGTAGCGTGAGCAGCCCCTCGCGATACGCGCAACTGTCCCGTGCCGAGCTGGCCGTGCTGGTTCCCGAACTGCTGCTGATCGGGCAGCTGATCGACCGATCCGGAATGGCCTGGTGCATTTCCTCGTTCGGCCGCGAGGAGATGGTGCAGATCGCGATCGAGGAGTGGGCGGGCGCCAGCCCGATCTATACCCGGCGCATGCAGGAGGCGCTGAACTACGTGGGCACCGACGTGCCCACCATTTTCAAGGGCCTGCAGCTCGACATCGGCGCCCCACCGCAATTCATGGATTTCCGCTACACCGTGCACGACCGGTGGCACGGGGAATTCCATCTCGACCACTGCGGCGCGCTGCTCGACGTGGAGCCGATGGGTGAGCAGTACGTGTTCGGGATGTGCCACACCATCGAGGATCCGACGTTCGATGCGACCGCGGTGGCGACCAACGCCAAGGCTCAGGTGCGCCCGATCCACCGCCCGCCGCGGACGCCGGCCGACCGGCATCCGCACTGCGCGTGGACCGTGAAGATCGACGAGTCCTACCCGGAGGTGCAGGGCATTCCCGCGTTGGACATCGTCCGCCAAACCCGGGCCGCGACTTGGAAACTCGATCCCATCGATCCCTCCGACGAGGGCCAGGCGGACTACTCGGGTCCGCTGCTTTCCGATTTCGACTTTGCCGCCTTCTCCCATTCGGCATTGGTCCGGATGGCCGACGAGGTCTGCCTGCAGATGCATCTGCTGTATCTGTCCTTCGCGATCGCGGTGGCCGCCCGCGCCGCCGACGAGGCCGAGGCCATCTCGGTGTGCACCAAAGGCCTGATCGGTATCGCGGGCCTGGCCGCCGAACGCATTCACCGCGCGCTGAAACTCCCCGGCGGAATCGAAGGCGTGCTGAAGGTCCTTCAGTTGCACCCACTGCTGAACCCGGCGGGTTATGTTGCCGCGGAGCTGGAGTCGAACCGGCTGCACGTCTACCCGTCGCCGGCGCACGACGACGGGTCCTGGATCTCGTTGTGCTCACCTAAATCCGTGCAGCCGCTGCAGGCGATCGCCACGGCGATCGATCCGCGTCTGGAAGTCCGAGTTAGCGGAACTGCCGACGACTGGACTGCCGAGCTAATCGAAACCGACACTGACGCCGAGGAACTGCCTGAGGTTTCGGTGGTCCGAGTCAGTGGCGGAGCGACCTTCCAGTTCGAGCCGAGGCGTTCGCTGCCGTTGACGGTGGTCTGACGCGCGGCCTTTTGTCAAGGGGTTTGCGGTACCACTTCGGTGACACAACCGCATCGAGCGGATACCAATGACGTTGCGAAGCATCGGCTTTGCGCGTGTCCGCGGCTATCGTTAACGCTGGCCACCGACCCCTATAGACGAAAGTATTCGCTCTATGTACGACCCACTTGGGTTGTCGATCGGAACCACTAACCTGGTCGCAGCGCGTGACGGAAGCCCTCCGGTTTCACGTCGGGCGGTACTAACGCTGTACCCGCACTGCGCGCCGAAAGTTGGTCTACCCGAAGAGGACCCGAAGCTCACCGAGCCCGGCATGTTGATGAGCGGGTTCGTCGACCGCGTCGGCGACTCGGTGGCGTTGGTGTCCGGTGATGGTTCGGCTCACGACCCCGACCTCTTGATGGTCGAGGCGTTGGACGCGATGGTGTTGGCGGCCGGTGCGGACGCGGGGTCCTCGGAGATCTCGATCGCCGTTCCCTCGTACTGGAAACCCGCTACCGCCCAGGCATTACGCAACGGACTGCGCACCCATCTGGGCTTCGTACGAAGCGGCATGGCGCCGCGGCTGGTGTCGGATGCGATCGCGTCGCTGACCGCGGCGAACGCCGAGCTGTGTCTTGCCGCGACCGGAGTCGTCGGGTTGCTCGATTTCGGCGGCTCGGGAACCTCGGCCACCCTGGTGGACCTGGCGGGCGATTTCAAACCGCTCAGCGCCACAATGCGTTACACGGACTTCTCCGGCGACGAGATCGACGCGGCATTGTTGCTGTGCGTGTTCGAGGAGCTGGGACATGGCAGTGGCATCGACCCGGCCAGCACCGCCGCGGTCGGACAACTCGCCCGGCTGCGCGAGCAGTGCCGCACCGCCAAAGAGCGGTTATCCACCGAAGGCACAACGGAATTCGTGGCCGAGCTCGGTGGACGCCGGGCCACCATGAAGTTCACCCGTGACGAGCTGGGCGACCTGATCCAGGACCGGCTGACCGGGTTCATCTACGCGTTCGACGACATGCTGTGCCGGCACCGCAAGAGCTGGAGTGACCTTTCCGCGGTGATCACCGTCGGCGGTGTTGCCGGTATTCCTCTTGTCAACGAACGTCTTTCGGTGCACAGCCGCCGACCGGTCATGTCGCCGGCGAAACCCGCATTCGCGTCCGCATCGGGCGCGCTGTTGCTGGCCGCGCGCGGGGAAGAACTCGACCTGCGCACCCGCACGTCCATCGGCTTGCTCGCCGCATCGTCGGGCGCCGACATCATCGAACTGCCCGCCGGCGACCTGTTGGTGATCGACGAGGAAGCGCTCACCGATCGCGAATTGGCCTGGTCGCAAACCGAATACCCCGGCGACATCCGGGTGCCATACACACCCGAGGCCTTTGACGAGGACAGCAACCCCGGTGGCTGGTCGATGCGGTTGAACGTCATCGAGCCACCCCGGGAACGCGCGTGGCGCCGGGTACGGCTGTCGCAGTTGGTCGTCGGGATGTTCGCGCTGGTGGCCATGACCGCTATCGGCGGCGTGGCGTACACGCTGACGGGCATCGAGAACCGCCAGGCTCCGCCGCTGCCGTCGGTCGCACCCGTGCCGTTGCCACCGGTCAGCACGCTGGTGCCCAGTCCGGTCCCGCCCACGGCGGTGTCGCCGCCGCCCCCTGCCGCGCCGGTGCCCAGCACGGTGCCGCCCCCGCCGCCCGCGCCGGAGCCGTCGCCGTCTCCCGCGCCGCCCCCAGTTGTGGTGACCACGCAGCCTCCGCCGGTGCACACCACGCACCGGCCGCCGCCGCCGCCGCCGACGACCCAGACCTCCCAGCCCGCACCGCCGCCGACGACGGCGATGACGACCCCGACTACCGAGCCGCCGCCGCCGTCGACGACGCCGCCGACCACCTCGACGACGGTGCCCATGACCACGCAGTGGATCCATGTTCCGCTGCTGCCGGTCCCGATCCCGATCCAGGTGCCGGCCAGTCAGGCACCGGCGAACCCGGCCCCGCAATACCCGGCCCAGCAATATCCCGGGGAGTATCCGGGCGGCGGCTACGGGGGCGGCTATCCCCCCAGCGGCGGCGGGTACTCGCAGAACCCGTTCCTGGGCCCCGGCTATTAGCGGTGGCATTCGGCTGGGAGCAAACTCCGTGGCGGATCCCCGCGCGCGGGCGCACACTGGGCATTAACGCTACGAGCTGCTAGGAGGCCACGTGGGCGAGCACGGTGCATTCGGGTTTGATCCCGAGGAGTTCGATCGGGTGATCAGGGAAGGCAGCGAGGGACTGCGTGAGGTGTTCGAGCGGATCGGCAGGTTTGCCGCCGCTCCGGGCACCCGGACGGGCTTTTCGGCATTCTTCGACGACCTGTCCCGGCGGTCCCGCTCCGGCCCGGAAACCGCGGGTGAGGCCGGTGACGGCGTTTGGGCGATCTACACCGTGGACGCCGCGGGCGGCGCTCATGTCGAACAGGTGTATGCCAGCGAGCTCGACGCGCTGAGGGCGAACAAGAACAACGTCGACCCGAAGCGCAAGGTGCGTTTCCTGCCGTACGGCATTGCGGTCAGCGTCCTCGACGACGATGCGGAAGAGCAAACGTAAGTTGCCGATTTCCGGGCGTTCCCACTAGCAGGGATTCCGCTTAGGGTTTCAGACGTGACGCCAGCGTCGTCGGTGTGCCAGGTGTGCGGCTCCGAGCCGCGCCAGGGTGCGCGTTTCTGCGATGCCTGCGGCAGTCCACTGGCGCCGGCCGCCGAGCCCGCCGAATACAAGCAGGTGACCGTCCTGTTCGCCGATGTGGTGCGGTCGATGGACATCGCCGCGTCGTTGGGCCCCGAGCGGCTGCGGGAGGTGATGACCGAACTCGTCGATCAGTCGGCAACCGTGGTCCAACGATACGGCGGCACCGTCGACAAGTTCACCGGCGACGGCATCATGGCGCTATTCGGGGCACCAATCACGTTGGAAGACCATGCTTTTCGCGCATGCCTTGCGGCGCTGGAAATCCAGGAGGTGGTCCGCCAGCTGGCGGTCGAGGTGGGCCGCCGGGACGGGATCGACCTGCGGTTGCGGGTCGGGCTGAATTCCGGCCAGGTGATCACCGGCGAGGTCGGCGCGACTCATCTGGGCTACACCGCGGTGGGCGAACAGGTCGGCATGGCCCAGCGGATGGAAACGGTGGCGCCGCCGGGCGGCATCATGCTCAGCGAGTCCACCGCACGGCTCGTCGAGGACCGCGCCGTGCTGGGCGAGCCCGAGACCGTGCACATCAAGGGTTTCGCCACCACCGTGCCGGCCCGGCGGCTGCTGGCCGCCGACGGTGAGCGCCGCAAGGCGCGCCACCAGTCCCGCCTGGTGGGGCGCCAGCGGGAGAAGGACGCCGTCGCGCAATTGATGGAGCAGGCCAGCCGCGGTTCGGGAGTCGTGATCACGGTGACCGGCCGGCCGGGGGTGGGCAAGACCCGGCTGGTCCGTGAGTCGTTGGCGATGGCCCGCGGTGCCGGGTTCGAGGTGTCCGTCACCTACTGCGAATCCCATACCCGCGAGATTCCGTTCCAGGTGATCTCCCGGCTGCTGCGCAGGGTCTTCGGCCTGGGCGGGCTCACCCTCGAGGTGGCGCGGGCACGGGTGCGCGCCGAAATCCCGGCGGCGAGCAACGAGGATCTGGTGCTGCTCGACGACCTGCTCGGCATCCGCGACCCCGACATGCCCTGCCCGGACATCACCCCGGACGCCCGGCGTCGCCGGCTGGTCGACCTGATCAACACGATTTCGCTGGCGCGGCCCGACTCCGCGGTCTACGTCATCGACGATGCCCAGTGGATCGACAGCGTCAGCGAATCGCTGCTCACCGAATTCGCCGCGGCGATACCGGGAATGCGCGCGACGCTGCTCGTCGTCTATCGACCCGAATACTCGGGGCCGTTGGCGCATATCCCGGGCGCTCATGCGTTCACCCTTGAGCCCCTGTGTGATTCGCATATCACCGAATTGATCAACGAGCTGCTGGGGGCCGACCCGTCGGTGGCCGGATTGCCGACGGTGATCGCCGACCGGGCGGCCGGCCTGCCGTTCGCCGCCGAGGAGATCGTGCGTGATCTCGCCGAGCGGGGCGAGCTCGAGGGTGCGCCGGGCGCCTACGTGTGCGTACGCGAAGTGCGCGAAATCCAAGTTCCGGCAACCCTTCAGGGCATTATCGGGGCGCGTATCGATCGGCTCAACGCCACCGCGAAGCGCACCCTGAACGCCGCGGCCGTGATCGGCGCGCAGTTCGACACCGAGTTGCTGAAATGCCTGTTGGGCGCGGTCGACGTGGCCCCACTGGTCGAGGCGGCGCTGGTCGAACAGGTCGGCTTCACACCGCACGAGACGTACGCCTTCTGCCATCCGCTGATCCAGGCGGTGGCCTATGAATCCCAGTTGAAGGCCGGCAGAGCCGAATTGCATCGACGGGTGGCGGCGGTGCTGCAGCGTACCTACGGCGAGTTCACCGGTCAGGAGGCCTCGATCGTCGCCACGCAGTACGCGGCGGCCGGGGATTTGCGTGAGGCCTACGAGTGGTACATGCAGGCCGGGACTTGGTACGGCGGACGGGATATCCGCGCCGCCCGGGCAAGTTGGCAACAGGCGCAGCGGTTCGCCGACCGGCTCCCCGAAGATCACCCCGACCGGCTGGCCATGCGCATCGCGCCGCGAGCCCTTTTGTGCGGCAGCGTGTTTCAGGTGGGTGGTACGCCCGAGGAGACCGGATTCGACGAATTGCGCGCGCTCACGACGCAGGCAGGCGACAAGCGGTCGTTGGCGGTCGGCATGGCGGGCCACCTCACCACCCTGACGTTCAACTCCAAGCATCGAGAAGCGGCCGCGATGGCGATGGAGTTCGCCACACTCGTGGAGTCGATCGGCGACCCGGCGATGACCGCCGGGCTGTTCTATGCCGCCGCGCAGGCCAAGTGGGAGGTCGGCGAGGCGACCGAATGCCTGCAGTTGGCCCAACGGATCATCGACGTCGCACGCGGCGATCCGACCATGGGGAACTTCGTGATCGGCTCCCCGCTGGCCTGGGCGATCACGTTAAAGGGCGCGGCCGGAATGTTTTTGGGCCGGCCGGGCTGGCGACAGGACCTCGAGGAGGGCATCGCGATGGCCCGCTCGTTCGACCCGACCACTCTCCCGTTCGCGCAGCTCTACAAGTATGCGGCCGCGGTGCAGAACGGCGGGGTGCTGCCGACTGCCGAAGACGTGGCGCAGACGGCCGAGTCGCTGGAAATCGCCCGGCGCTCCGGCGACAACGCCGCATTGGCGTACGCACTGGTCAATCGGGCCAACGCGCTCATCCACTGCAACGACGAAGGAGCGGAGGAGGGCTTCGAATACCTGGCCAAGGCACACAGGGAGATGCTCGTCGACGAGAAGCTGATCGTCGCGATCCGCCGCATGACCGACGCCGAAATCGCCCGCGGGCGTGCCAGATCCGGCGATCTCGACGGCGCCATCGACCTGGTTTCCCGGATTCTCAACGCGCAGTTCGACGCCGGGACGATGATGTTCCGGGCGCCCGCCACCACCGTGCTGGTCGAGACACTGCTGGCCCGCGGCGGCCCCGGCGATGTCGAGGCCGCCGAGCGTGCGATCGACAGGCTGGCGGACGTCCCGACCGAGCCGGGGTTCGTGCTGCACGAAATCCCGGTGCTGCGGCTGCGGGCGCTCCTGGCCCGAGTCCATGGCGACGAGTCCGGCTATCGGCAGTTCCTGCAACGCTTTCGGGCCAGGGCGCAAGACGTCGAATTCGAGGGCTATGTGGCGCTTGCCGACGCGATGGACGCCGACTGACGCGTCAGCCCTGCGCGACCACGTTGTCGACGCCGGAGTTGGAGATCTTCGGCGCGCCCGAGTGAAACGTCACCCGGTTGCTCATCCCCGACGCTTCGATGGAGTCGGCAGCATCGACGGTGACCGAGTTCTTCATGCCGGACACCGTCAGGCTCGCGCAGTGGCCGGTGATCACGATCGTGTTGTTGATCCCGCTGACCGTGACCTCGTTGTCGTTGCACGTGATCGATTTGTTCTCGTCGATGCCGGAGATATCGAGCGGCGCGCCCTGTGGCGGCATCGCCGACGTCGAGGGAGCCGAACTGAGGGTCGGGCTCGTCGCGCTGGTCGACGGCCGCGGACTGCGCGTAGTGGCGCGCGGTGGCTTCGTCACCGTTGTGGTCGTCACCTCTGAGGAGATAATCGACCGGACCGAGGAAAGCTGGTGTGCGGCAAAGGCTGCGATGACACCCGCGAGCACCAGCACGGCGATGACGATGATCGTGCCCACGATCCACCAGGTGCGGTTGCCAGACGGTTTCGGCGAAGGCCCGCCGTAGGGGCTGCCGTAGCCGTACATCGGGGGTGGCGGTGGCGCCGAGCCGTAGGACGGCGGCGGCACCGGACCCGGGGGCGGTGGCGGGTAACCGGGGCTGTCTCCCAATTCGGAAGCGCGCGCGGTCTCCGCCAGCGGCCGCTCCAGGTCCCGAATTCTTTTTTCCGGGTCATCCTGCGATTCCATGGACAGATGCTCCCACCAGACGGCGTCAAATGGGTAGTTTCAGCAGCGTGCCCGACATGCCCAATCGCCAGATCCTGCTTCGTCGTCGCCCGACCGGGCTGGTTGCACCCGACGACACCGAGCTGATCACCCGGGCGGCACCCGAGCCCGGCGACGGAGAAGCGCTGGTCCGAACCACCTACGTCGGCCTCGACGCGGCCGTCCGGACCTGGCTGAACGACCAGCCGAGTTACCTTCCGCCGGTGCAGCTCGGCGAGGTGATCCGGGCGGCCGGCATCGGCGAGGTCGTCGCGTCGCGGTGCGACGCCTACGCCGTCGGCGACGTGATCACCACGCTCACCGGTTTCCAGGAATACGTGATCATCCGCGACGACGTGTTCAGCACGCCCATCCCCGGCGAGGACGACCAGCTGGCGATCATGTCGGTGTACGGCCCGACCGGTGCCACCGCCTACTTCGGCATGACCGACATCGGTAGGCCCAAGGCCGGTGAGACGGTGGTGGTCTCGGCGGCGGCGGGTGCCACCGGATCGGTTGCCGGGCAGATCGCCAAGATCGCCGGCGCCCGGGTGGTGGGCATCGCGGGCGGGCCGGAGAAATGCCGGGCGGTGGTCGAGGACTTCGGTTTCGACGCGTGCATCGACTACAAGAACGAGGACGTGTCCGCCGCGCTCAAGCAGCATTGCCCGAAACGCGTCAACGTCTACTTCGACAACGTCGGCGGGCCGATCCTCGATGCGGTGCTCGGCCGGCTCGCCAACAACGCCCGCGTCGTGCTCTGCGGCGTCATCTCCAGCTATCTGACCGGCGAGCACCCGGGACCGGCCAACTACGTGAACCTGCTGTCGAAGACGGCGCTGATGCAGGGATTCAACGCACTCGACCAATGGGGCCGCTTCGACGAAGCCTTTGCCTCCCTGCGTCAATGGGAAGCCGAAGGCCGGCTCAAGCACCGCCAGACCATCTTTGAGGGCATCGAGTCGTGCGTCGACGCCCTCAACGGGTTGTTCACCGGGGCCAACATCGGCAAGACGTTGGTCAAGATCAGCGAGCCTTCGGCCTGAAGCGAACGCCCGGCTGCCCGGGCACCCGCGTCTCAGCGCCCTACCAGCCGGGCACTCGGCCTCGCCGGGCACTCGGCCTCGCCCGGCCGGCTGTGCCCGGCACTCGGCCTCGCCCGGCCGGCTGTGCCCGGCACTCGGCCTCGCCCGGCCGGCTGTGCATCCAGGGCTTTGAGTGTGCGCCGACGGCGGCCTCGCCCGGCGTGTCGCGGCCACAGACGCACACGCAACGCCGTCGGCGCACACTCGCCCCGCGTCAGTCCTCGCCGAGGACGCGGTGCAGCGTCTTCTTGGCCTCGCGCAGTGCCTCGAGAACCTTGGTTCGCGCCTCGGCGAGCTGTTGCTTCTGCTCGTCGGTGCCCGTCCAGGTGATCGTGCGCGCCAGGCCGGCGATCTCGAACATCTCCCGGCGAATCTTGAAGACGTCGCCGAACTGACCCGCGCGCTTGAGGAAAGCGTGCGCCGTCTGACTGCTGACGCCGCGCCACTTCAGCAGGTTCTGGCCGAACTCGGTCAACGTCGCCACACCGTTGTCGACGGTCACCACGCCGCGACCGTCGAGCAGGCCGATGGCCAGCTCCGCGATTTCCTGCGGAGGGGTGAGCGCGCCGTCGGTCGCGTCGGACACCCGCTGCACGACCTGCGCGGCGTCCGCCGGCCCGTCGAGCAACAGCGCCGCGGTCACAAATGCCGCGCGCTTGAGCGGCGGACGACCACCGGGACCGAAACCTGGGCCGCCGGGGCCGCCATGACCCCAACCGCCGTGCTTGCCCCAGCCGCCCCCGAAACCGCCGGGACCGCCCCCGAAACCGAAGCCCCCGAAGCCGGGACCACCGAAACCGCCCCCGAAAGCGCCGGGGCCGCCGAACAATCCGTCACCAGACATCCTTGTCATTCCTTTCCATATCGGACCATCAAGCTCCTTGATACCACCGACTCCGGCAATGTCAACAAAGTTGATGGTTCGGTGCGGCAACGATGCGGCACATGTCAGCATGTGGACATGAGCGCTTCCCATGACGAGCCGTTGGGCTTCCTGTTGTATCGGGTGATGGCCTCGTTGCGACCCCAGGTCGCCGCGGAGCTCAAGCCGCTGGGAGTCGGCCTGCCCGAATTCGTGTGCATGCGGATCCTGGCCAAGCATCCCGGGCTCACCAGTGCGGAGTTGGCTCGCGGCACCAACGTCTCCGCGCAGGCGGCCAACCAGGTGCTGCGTGCCCTGGAGGACCGCGGTGTGCTCAGCCGCGCGGCCTCGGCACCGGCCGGGCGCGCGATGCCGGCCCAACTGACCCGGAGTGGCAAAGCCCTGCTGAAGCGCGCGGACGCCGCGGTGGCGGTGGCCGAACGGCGAATTCTGATCCGGCTCGCCGCAGAGCAGCAAAGTCAGCTCAAAGAACTGCTCTATGCTGCGGGCACCCCTTGAACCGAAGGTGTCAGGTATGGATCGTCGCCGGATGATGATGCTGGCCGGATTCGGTGCGCTGGCCGCGGCAATTCCCACCGCGCGTGCCGGCGCCGCACCGGCGCGGGCGGGCAGCTACCTGTTTCACGACGAATTCGACGGGCCGGCCGGCTCGGCGCCGGATCCGTCGAAATGGGTTGTGGCGAGCCAACGTACGCCGATCAAGAACCCGACCGGGTTCGACCGTCCCGAGTTTTTCGGGCAGTACCGCGACAGTCGGCAAAACGTGTTCGTCGACGGCAAGTCCAACCTGGTGCTGCGCGCCACCCGCGATGGCGGCAACTACTTCGGCGGCTTGGTGAGCGGTACCTGGCGGGGCGGCATCGGAACCACCTGGGAAGCGCGCATCAAACTCAACTGCCTCACCGGCGGCTGCTGGCCCGCCTGGTGGCTGTCCAATGACGATCCCGGTCGCAGCGGGGAAGTCGACCTGATGGAGTGGTACGGCAACGGGCAGTGGCCCGCGGGCACCACCGTGCACGCGAATCCGGACGGCACCGCATTCGAGACCCACCGGATCGCCGTCGACGGCGCATGGCACACCTGGCGCGTGACATGGAATCCGAGCGGCATGTACTTCTGGGAAGACTATGCCGAGGGCGCGCCACCGTACTTCAGCGTTCCGGCCACCGGCATCGAGGATCTGCACGACCCGATCCGGATGTGGCCGTTCAACGATGTCGGCTACACGATGTTTCCGATGCTCAACCTGGCGGTGGGTGGTTCGGGCGGCGGCGACCCCGCGTCGGGCGCCTACCCGGCGGAGATGCTGGTCGATTGGGTGCGCGTCTTCTAAGCCACGGGTGCGGGATGCATGCCAACGCGCCGCATGGTTGTATAACACCGTTTGCGGGAGTTGGCCGGGGGGGAACCGCGCCGAGTCGGAGCTCGGGCATGAAGCGATGGGTGGTAGTGCGTATGGATCGTCGCCGGTTGTTGACGACAGGGCTCGGCATGTTGGCAGCGGCGGCAACGCTGCCCCTCCCGGAAGCGCTGGCGTCCCCGTCGGCGCCGGCCGCACCGGCTGCCGGGCCGGGCGGGCCGTACATCTTTGCCGACGAGTTCGACGGTCCGGCCGGTTCGCTTCCCGACCCGGGCAAATGGACGATCCAGACCTGGCAGGACGACGTCTACCCGCCGGTCGAGGGGATTTACCGCGCCGACCCGCAAAACGTGTTCCAGGACGGCCACTCCAACCTCGTCCTGCGCGCCACCCACGATTTCCTGGCCAACACCTACTACAGCGGCAAGCTGCGCGGGAACTTCCGCAGCATGATCAACCAGACCTGGGAAGCGAAGATCAAACTCGACTGCCTGACCCCCGGCCTGTGGCCGTCGTTCTGGGGAGTCAACGAAGACCCGCTGCCCGACGGCGAGGTCGACATCTTCGAGTGGTACGGCAACGGCCAATGGGCCCCCGGCACCACCGTCCACGCGGCGTCCAACGGGAAGACCTGGGAAGGCAAGTCCATCCCGGGTCTGGTCGACGGTGACTGGCACACTTGGCGGATGTATTGGGGCGAAAAGGGATTCGAGTTCTCGCGCGATGGCTCCGAGTACTTCAAGGTCCCCAACAAACCTATTCACGTCGCCGGCAACCCGCCGGAAGACATGCGGTGGCCGTTCAACAACCCCGGCTACTGGATGACGCCGATGTTCACGCTTGCCGTCGGTGGTGTCGGCGCCGGGGACCCCGCCGCGGGTGTCTTCCCGGCGTCCATGCTCGTCGACTACATCCGCATCTGGTAGCTAGCGCGTCGCTTTGAACACCTGAACCAGGTTGAACTGCCAGCGCTCGACCAGCCGGAAGCCCAAGTCGTGCGGGACCGCGAAGGCCGGTGTGGCGCCGTAGCGCGGGCCGGGCGGCAGCGCCGAACCCTGCTCGTGGGCGGGCATCGACTCGTCGGCCTGGGTGATGATCCACACCACGCGGCACTGGCCGAGCGGTTTGGCGACGACCTCCGGGATCAGGTTGGTGTCGAACACATTTCGGCGATCGGTGGCGCGCTGCCACAGGGTCAGGTCGATCAGCTTTCGGTAGGCGTCCGGGCGTGCCGCCATCAGGGGCCGCATCGGTGCGGGCATGAACGTCACCGTGTCGTTGACCAGCAGACAATCACCCGGCGCCGCCTGCGCGGTGATCAGGTCGGCGACCTGGCTGTAGTCCATGCCGTACTTGGCATACGGGTTATGTTGCACCCGTAAGTAATTCGGTGCCGCGGCGACCGCGAACAGGGCAACGATCACGGCTGCCACCCATGGCTTGGCCGCGAGCGCGCCCACACAGACGCCCAGGGCCAGCGCGATCGCCGGAGCGGTGAAGCACAGGTAGCGCGGCGTGTAGATCGGGTGCACCATCGCCGACCACGCCACGATCAGCGCGGTCGGTATCACCAGCCAGGCGATCGCCAGCGTCAGTAATTGCCGATCTGCCGCAACGAGTTTCACCGATGTCCAGCGCCACACCGCCATCGCCGCGACGATCACCAGCGCCGACAACACAGCGAACGGTGGGCTCCGCTCGAAGTACTGCTGAACCGTCACATCTTCGATCGTTCGATGCCCGATCGGCGCGACCCAACTGATCTGATGCACTTGCCCCGCGGCCACGAACAGAAACGGCGCCACGGCGCAGCTGGCCACAACCGAGGTGACGACGAAGGCGGTCAGCACCGTGCGCCGGCGCACGAAAGCGCAGACGAACGCGAAGTGCACCAGCAACAGCAGCACCAGGTACACATCGAGAATCACCGAAACCACTTGGGCGACACCGTAAGCCAGCCAGATCCACGCGCTGTGACGACGCGTCGCGCAGACGAACAATATGGTCAGCCACACCGCGGCCATCATCGACAGGGCGTACGGGCGAGCTTCGATGCCTGCCCAGGTCGAGCGCGGCAGGACCGCGCAGATGACGCCGGCGGCCAGCGCCACGGTGCGAGAGGAAAATTGGTTGCCCAGCACCACGACTCCGGCGGCGGCACCCCCGACGGCCAGACCGCTGGGCGCGCGAGACCAGAACTCGGTGGGTGCGAAGATCTGGAACCATCCGTGCATGAGCAGGTAGTACAGGCCGTGGACGGCGTCGACGTTGCCCAGCATCTGCCACAGCTGACCGAGGGAACGACTGTAGGCGGCCGAAATGGTCGCGGCCTCGTCGTACCAGAACGAGGGACGGCCGGCGCCGACAAGACTTACCGCGGTGGCCAGTACGCCGACGATCAGCGGCTCCAGCACGCGACGCCCTGACACACCGTTATGGTGCCAGAAGCAAACCCGGGCTCTCCCCGGGCGGAGCCGCTAGTTGGTCAGGTACAGGTAGTACAGGCCGTCGGCGTGTTGGCGGCAGTCCCAGTGCGTCCACAACTGGTCGTTGTGCGCCAGCTCGACGTGGGGGCCGTCGGCTTCGCACGCACCCAGGGTCGAGTAGACGCCGTCGACCTGAATCTCGTCAGCATTGGCCACGCCCACCGCAGTGGTCAGCAGCCCACCCAAGGCCAGTAAGCCCGTAGCGATAACCCTGATCATGCGGATCTCCCCAGTTCCATCGGCCGGTTGCCAGGCGAACTATATCGACTTGCCGCAGCACCCGAGGGGCAATTGACCGGACTCGACCAGACCTTCATTTTTCGAACGTATGATCGAACAATGAGGCCGCTCGCATCGATCGGATATAACGGCCAGCCGGTCCGCGATCCGTTCCGGGTGGTACGTCCGCCGATCGCGGTGCTGATCGACTTGACGGTGCTTTTCCCGCGCGAGCCACACCGCTCGGGCCGGTATCAGCCCAACGGGCTGCAGCTGCACAAGGTCGTTGAGGGGCGGCTGAGCTGCTGGGGTCTGTGCGAGCAAGGCGACTGGTGGGGACTGGTGACCTATCCAATTGCGTACGGGTCCAAGCAAAAAACCGTGACGCACTGGATACCGGCCTGGACGTTGCGCCGAAAGAGCTAGGGCCGGTGGGTGTTACAGCCGCCGCCCCTGCACGTAGGTGCCGGCGATGGACGTTTCCCGGGTTCGCATCAGCAAGCCGAACAGTGTCTGGTCCCGGGCCGTCGCCGGGTCCTGGGATCGCACGCCCTCGGTGATCACGGCCTTCAGCGCCGGCGTGCGGTTCGGGTCGACGACGACGAAGTCGGCCTCCTTGCCGACGTCGAAATTGCCGAACCGGTCCTCCATGTCGAGCGCGCGGGCACCGCCGAGCGTCCCGATGAACAGCATCTCGGCCGGATGCATCGACACACCGGCGTCGCCCGGTTCACAGACGTGCGCCTTGAAGGCCGTCGCCAGCACCTGTGGAATCGGCCACTCGTCCCCGCCGCCGAAATCCGTTCCGGCGGCGATGTTTACGCCAGATGCGACCGTGCGGACCCACGGCATGGTGCCGGACCCGAGGAACTGTTGGGACACCGGGCAGTGCGCGATCGAGGTGCCCGTCTCCGACATCCGCTGCAGCTCGGTGTCCTGGCAGTGCACCGCGTGCGCCATCACGCTGCGCCGCCCAAGCAGGCTCGGGCCGCCGACTTTCGAGCCGGGCAGAAACCTGCCGTCATAGGTGTCCAGATACGCGTCGACCTGATAGATCTGCTTGGTCTGGTCGACGTCGCCGGTGTCCGGGCGGTTGTCCTCGTTGAGGTGCGTGTGAAAGTACACGCCCCGATCTCGCACCGAATCGTACAGTTCGCCAAGTCTTTTCAGGGTCTCGGCGGTCACCGCGATCGCGAATCGGGGGACCAGCGCCACCTGCAGCCGAGCGGTCTTCACGTTGCCGGTGTCGGCCGCGTGCCACTTGTTGATCTCTTCGCGGGCCAGCCGGATCGCGTCGTCTTCCGACGTCATCAGCGGCTTGGCGGCCTGCGGTCCGACGGTCTGGATGCCGCGGCCGCTGACGATGCGCAGCCCGCGGCGCGCCGTTTCGGTGAACAACGCATCCTGGGCGTCGGGAAACGGCGACCCGAACACCATGGCGGCCGTGGTTCCGCTCGCGATGCGCCGATCGCAGAACTCGACGGCCGCCCGCCGCGCGAAGGTCCGGTCGGCGAAGCGGGCTTCCGCGGGATAGATGCAGTGGTTCAACCACTCCAGCAGTTGCCCGCCGTGGTACGAGTCGGCGGCGAAGGTCTGCGGGAAGTGCGCGTGGGTATCCACGAAGCCCGGCAGCAGAAACCCGGGCCGATGATCCGTCACGGGTGTGGACCGGTACTTGAGCGGGACGCCGGCGCGGTCACCGCAGTACGCGATCTTGCCGTCGTCCTCGACCACCAATGCGCCTTCCGGGATGGACACCAGTGCATCGGCGGCTTCGGACAGCAGCGGAGAGCCGGCAAGGTGAAAAATGTGCCCAAGGTGAATCCGAGCCACGTGATCGTCCCCTAGTGTTTTCCCCGTCGCGCCGCAAATCACATACAACCACCCGGGGGTGCTCGGGCGACGGCCCGGACAGCGCGCGCGGCTCGTTCGGTAGCACGGTGACGATGTCGATGAGAGGATTGCTGCCCGTGGCAGGAAGCTGGAGTTCGCTGTTACCCACGCTCATTCCGCTGGCGCTCGTCACCGCCGTCTCGCCGCTGTCGATCATCCCGGCTGTCCTGGTGCTGCACGCACCGCAGCCGCGGCCCGCCGGGCTGGCCTTCCTGGGCGGCTGGGTGTTCGGGCTGGTGGCGCAGACGGTGTTGTTCGTCGCGGGCTCCGGGGGGCTCGGCGACATGCACAAGTCGTCGCCACCGACGTGGGCGTCGTGGCTGCGGGTGGTCCTCGGGTCCGCGCTGATCCTGTTCGGCATCTACCGCTGGGTGACCCGGCATCGGCACACCGAGTCCCCGGCCTGGATGCGGCACTTCTCCACGATGCGCCCCCGGCGCGCGGCCGTCACCGGACTGGTGCTGACGGTGATCCGCGTCGAGGTGCTGCTGATGAACTTGGCGGGCGGGGTGGCCATCGGTACCAGCCACTTGGACGACGTCGACAAACTGTCGGCCGGCATCGTCTTCGTCGCCGTGTCCGCGTCGACGGTTGCGATCCCCATCCTCGCCTACGTGGCCGCGGGGCATCGCCTCGACGATTTCCTGGAACGCGTCAGAGACTGGATGGAAAAGAACAACGCCGCGCTGATGGCGGCCATCCTGGTCCTGATCGGTTTGATGGTGCTGCACAACGGAATTCGTGCACTGTAGGCTACTGGTAGCCGCCGTCGGCCAGACCGGCTTGGGCTTCGAGCCGGTTTGTCTTGCCAAAGACCCTGTCGCGGATCACTTCCCAGACGTAGGCCGTGATCATGCGGGAGTGGCCCTTGGCGGCCCACTGCTGGGAATGCAACTCCTCGTGATGCAGCACCCGGTCCAGCGCCAGCGTGCTCTCCAGCGGCCGGCCCTTGCGGTCGGTGTACCACGCGTGGCCGGATTCGACGATTTGGCGCAGCCGTCGGGCGGCGCCGGCCGGGTCGTCGTCAATCGAGACGTTGACCATGAAGATGTCGCCCCACGCGGTGCCGCCCTGCTGGCTGAACAGCCGCTGGATCCAGTTGCCGCCCAGGCCCATCAGCATGCCGTTCGGGGTTGTGACGAGGCGCCCGCCGTTGCGGTCGACGAATCCGACGTCTGCGTCGTAACTCCAGTTGTTCGCCGCCTGACGGTCGATGATCCGCTGCACCTCGTCAGCGGTGTACGGGGTCTCGGGGAAGTCGGCGGGCGGGTTGCCCGGGCCGCCGTAGCCGGTGCCCGCGTTGAGGATGTAGGTCATCAGCGTCGCGGCGCGGGTCTGATCGCCGGTGCTGCCCGGCGGAATGAGGAAGAACGACTTGCCGTCCGGGTCGCTGATCTCCGCCATGTCTTCCAGCACCCGAAAGCTCTCGCGCGTCACGGCGTGCCGCTCGGCGATCGCGCTGGTGGCCGCCGTCGGCACGCCCCGACGTTCGGCGTTGGCCAGCCACTTACGGTGCAAGTCCGCCGCCGTCCGCCTGGTCATAGTCCGTCAATTGTTATCGGTCGCAGCGCTAGGGTGTAGCGAATGAGCAGGGGGCCCTGGCAACGCGCGCGCGGAATCAAGCAGATCGCCCGTGGTTTGGGCACGCTGGATCGCGAGTTGTTCGTCGCCGTGGCCGAAACTCCGACCCCGCTGCTCGACACGGTCATGCCGCCGCTGACCCGGGCCGCCGACCATTCCAAACTGTGGTTCGTCATCGCCGCGGGGCTGCTCGCGTCGAGGAAGGCGTCCGCACAGCGCGGTGCCACCCGGGGGCTCGTGACGCTCGGTGTCACGAGCTTGTTCACCAACCAGTTCGCCAAGCGAATCCGCCGGCGCGCGCGACCGCTCTACGACTCGGTGCCGGTGGTCAGAAGATCCCGCCGCCGCCCGACGTCCAACTCGTTCCCGTCGGGACACTCGGCCAGCGCGGCCGCGTTCGCCGTCGGCGTGGGGCTGGAGAGTCCGCCGGTGGGCTTCGGGCTGGCGCTGCTGGCCGGGCTGGTCGGATTGTCGCGAGTGGCCACCGGGGCGCACTATCCCGGCGATGTGATTGCGGGGCTGGGCATCGGCGCCGGGATCGCTGTGTTGGGCGGCCGGCTGGTTCCGCCCGTCGTCGAAACCGCTCTGCCGCAATCGGAACCGCTGCGCATCGAGACGCCGGAACGCCCCGAAGGCGCCGGCGTGGTGTTGGTGGTCAACCCGGCGTCGGGCAGCGGCACCGGGGCTCGCGTCGTCGACGAGGTCCGCGCCGAGTTGCCGCGCGCCGAGATCGTGGAACTCGGTCCCGACGATGACCCCGAGCGGTCGCTGCGCAGTGCCGCCGCGCGGGCCGAGGTGCTAGCCGTGGGGGGCGGTGACGGCACGGTGGCCACCGCTGCGGCGGTGGCAGTCGACGCCGGGCTTCCGCTGGCGGTCTTTCCCGCCGGAACGTTCAACCACTTCGCGAAGGACATCGGCTGCGACACCGTCGGCAAGACCGTGGAGTCGATCCGTCGCGGCAGTGTGGCCTGCGTTGATCTGGTGTGCCTCAACGAAAGTCGGATGGTGATCAACACCGCCAGCATCGGTGCGTATCCGACGTTCGTGCAGCAGCGCGAAAAGCTGGAGAAACGAATCGGCAAGCAGCTGGCCGGCTTCTACGCGATGCTGCACACGCTGCGCAACGATCAGCCCGTCCGAATCCGCTACGACAACACGACCCTGCTGACATCGCTGTTCTTTCTGGGTAACTCGCTTTATCTGCCAACGGGATTCGCACCGTCGCGTCGGACTCGCATGGACGACGGCCTGATCGACGTGCGCATCCTCGAAACCGGCGGCCGGTTCGCCACCACCAGGATCCTGACGGCGCTGGCGTTGGGACGGCTGCAGCGCAGCCCGCTGTACCACGAGCTACAGGTGCCCGAATTCAGCTTCTCCGCTGTCGACGCACCGACGGTCGTCGCGCATGACGGCGAGGTCGGCGACGAGTACCGCGAGGCCAGCTTCACCGCGAAGTACCGGATTCTGCCGGTGTTCCGGCCGATTCGCTGAGCTACCCGGCCGGCCGGTCGGCCAGGCGATCGAGCCATTCGGCCATCATCGCCTTCTCACCCGCGGTCAGCGTGCCATTGCTGTTGGCGCGCAATGCTTCTCGCAGGGCGACGGCACGCCCGGGCAGATCGGACGGGGGCGCCTGCCGCGGGCGGTCGGTCACGATCGCGGCGATGGTGTTCTCCCGCGTGATGAAAGACAACTCCGGGTCGCGGTCCTCGGGTGGCACGCGAATCTGGGCCAGCACGTAGCCCAGTCCGGCGGCATGCGTGACCTGGACAGCGCGCTTGACGCTCATCTTGAGCAGGCCGCGGTCCCCGATGCGCGAGACCAGTCGGTGCAGGATCTCCAGCGATTCGCGGGCGAGCACCGGCATCTTGCCGGGACGGTCCTGGACGTAGGCCAGGATGTAGCAATCGGGGTGGGTGAGGCCGAAGCCTACGTGCAAGTCCCACGAGTCGCGGAAGTCCTGCACGGGGTCGTCGGTGAGGGCGGCGCCCCGCTTGTCCTGTAGGTAGCTCTGCAGCACGTACCCGGTCACCGCATCCAGCAGGCCCTGCTTGTCGCCGAACTGCCGATAGATCACCGGTGGCTGCACACCCGCCGCCGCCGCGACGGCCCTGGTCGAGACCGCGTCGACGCCGCCGGAGGCGAGCAGTCCGGCCGCGGCTTCCAGCACTTTCTCCGCCGCCTCGGGGCCGGGAGTCCTCGGCTTCTGGGCATTCATGTTTTCAACGATAACAAATTTACCGATTGCAGTGATACGAATCGGTGATATCGTTTGCTGCAATATCGCTGTTAACAACAGGACCGCGTAAAGGAACCCCCAATGTCTTCAGCATCGAACCCATCGACCAGCTACGACTTCGTTGTCGTCGGCGCCGGGGTCGGCGGCTGTGTGCTCGCCAGCCGACTCTCGGAGCAGCCCGACACCCGCGTTTTGCTCCTCGAGGCGGGTAGCGCAACACCGCCGGCGGCCAGCGCCAACCCCCAGTTGTGGCCCACCCTGATCGGCGGCGAGGCCGACTGGGGCGAGTCGACCACTGTGCAGGCGGCGACCGGATCGTCGGTGCCGTTGTCCCGGGGCCGAGGTGTGGGCGGATCGTCGGCCACCAACGGCATGATGTTCGTTCGCGGACACCGAGACAGCTACGCGCCGTGGGAGAACGTCGGCGCGAAGAGTTGGGGATACGACGACCTGCTGCCGTACTTCAAACGCAGCGAGACCGCGGTCGGCGGCGACCCGGCGCTGCGCGGCGACAGCGGCCCGATGCGGATCGGCACACTGGATCCGGTACATCCGATCATCGCGGCCGGGCTCGAGGCCGCGCTCGAGTGCGGATACCGCCGGGCGACCGACATCAGCGCGGGATCCGAAGTCGGATTCGGCCCGACCTTTCTGAACATCGTCGACGGGAAACGGCTCAGCGCCGCCGACGCCTATCTACTCCCCGCCCTCAACCGACCCAATCTCGACTTCGTCGCCGAAGCCACCGTGCACCGGCTTGCGATCGAGAATGGCCGCTGCACCGGCGTGGAGTACACCACGGCCGACGGGACTTCGCTGGTGCGCTCCGGCGAGGTCGTGCTCACCGCCGGTACCATCGGCTCGGCGCAGCTGCTGATGCTGTCCGGAGTTGGCCCAGCGCAACACCTTCGGGACGTCGGCGTCGAGGTCAGCCTCGACCTGCCGGGCGTGGGTTCCAACTTCCACGACCACGTGATGTCGCCGGTGGTGTACCGCTCCACCCGGCCGATGCCGCCCAGCCGCAGCAGTCACAGCGAGGCACTCGGATTGATTCAGACCGAATACGCCGAGCACGGACCCGACGTCCAACTCCTACTGATCGATTCCACCGGTATCGGCCTGCCCGGGGATGACGGCAGCGTGGTCGGCTACGTGATCGGCGCGTCGCTGATGACGCCCTACAGCCGCGGCAGCGTCCGGCTGTCCGGACCGACCGCCGACCACGCGCCGGTGCTCGACCCGAACTATTTCGGCGACGAGCGCGACGTGCGCACCATGATCACCGCCCTGCGGTTGGCCCGCCGGCTCGGTGCCGCCAGTGCCTACGAGCCGTGGCGTGCCGAAGAAGCCGCGCCCGGTCCGGCCGTCGAGGGCGATGCTGCCCTCGCTGCTTTCGCCAAGGCCGCATACATGTCCTACTTCCACCCCGTGGGGAGCTGCGCGATGGGCGACACCGACATGTCGGTCGTCGACAGCGAATTGCGGGTGCACGGCATCAGCGGCCTGCGGGTCGCCGACGGATCCGTGATGCCGTCGATCCCGTCGGCCAACACCGCCGCGACGGTTTATGCGATCGCCGAGCGGGCCGCCGAGATGATCGGCGGCTGAGTCGGTTACGGTGTTGTCCCCGTTAGCTTTCCGCGTCCGCGCCCAGGTAGGCGTCGGCCCACGCGCCGATGATCCGGCCGGCCCGATGCGCTTGACCGCGGGCGGTGAGCAGGTGATCGGAGCCCTCGAGCGAGACGAAGCTGCGCGGGTGGCGGGCCAGGCGGAAGATCTCGCTCGCGTTGTCGATGCCGACGGTGTTGTCGGTCGGCGAGTGCAGGATCAGCAGCGGCAGCCGCAGGGCTTTGATCTTGTCGTATAGCTGCGCGGCACGGACGTCCTCGACGAATGCGCGCTTGAGGGTCAGCTTGCGCCCGCCGACCAGCCACTCGACGCTGCCTTCGGCCAAGCAGCGGTCGACCACTGCGTCGTAATGCTTTTCGACGTGGCTGGGATCGAACGGTGCCGCGACCGTGACGACCGATCGCACACCCGGCGCCCGCATCGCCGCGGCGATCACCGCGGCGCCACCCCAGGAGTGCCCGACCAGCAGGTCGGGCGGCGTCCCGCGGTTGACCATGAATTCGCATGCCTGGACGACGTCGTCGACCTTGACGGTGAACGATCCGTCGCCCCAGTTCCCGTCCGACCCACCCAGACCCAGCGCGTCGAAGCGCAGCATGCCGATGCCGTCGGACGCCAGCTGCTTGCAGATCCGGGCCGCCGCCGGGCAATCCTTGCCGAGCGTGAAGCCGTGCGCGAATACCCCCCAACCACGCGCGGGAGTTTCCGGGATCTCGATGACCCCGGCCAGGTTCGCGCCGGTGGAGCTGTGGAACGTGACGCGTTCGCCCATAGGGCAGATCTAACTACGGGGCGCGGCGAGCGTCGCGGCCGCATAAGGTGTCTGCGTGGCCTTTGCTGCGAGCCGCATGCTGTCACGCAACCCGCAATTGCGCATGCTCATGGCGGCGTGGGCGGCCTTCTATATCGGGGCGTTCGCCCATATGGTCCTGATCATCGCCTACACCTTCTCGGTGGGGGGCGCCGCCGCCGTGGGTGCGGCGACCGTGCTGGTGACGCTGCCGGCCGGGCTGTTCGGGCCGCTGACCACACCGCTGGCGGCGAGTGCGCGTCCGCAGCTTCATCTGGCGATCGGGATCGGGATTCGTTGCCTGATGATGGTCGCGACCATCCTCGCGATCCTCAGCGGAGCGTCTATCGGTGTCGTGTTGGTGCTGGTGGGCATGGACTCCGTTTTGTCGGCAGGCGTGCGGCCGCTGCATGGCGCGCTGGTGGTCCGACTTTCCGATACCGCCGCCGAGGCGGCCGCGGGAAATGCCATGACCAGCTCGCTCGTCAGCGCCAGCGCGCTGGCCGGACCGGCGCTGGCAGGAGTGGCGTTGGGTGTCTGGGGCTCCGCATGGGCCTTCGCTCTCCCGGCGATCCTGTTCGTTGTCGGCGCGGCTGCGGCACTGCTGATCCGGGTGCCGAGTGCCGGCGATTCCCCGACTCCTGTCTCCGGGCCGTCCAAGGGGCGGGCGCGGTCGCTAGTTACCGTGCTGGGAGCCGGGTTTCGCGGAATCCTCGCAAGTCGTCCGGCTGCCGCGGCCACCGTGTTGTTCGCCGTCAACGTCACCGTCCTGGGCGTTTGGTATGCCGGCAGCGCGTCGGTGGCCAAGGAGCGGTTGCATCTGGGCAAGGACGGCGTCACGACGATCATGACGCTTTACGGCGCCGGTGGACTGCTCGGAGCCCTGGCCATGCTGGTGTTCGCCGCGCGTCGCGGCCTGGCCTCCGTGCTGGCCGGGTCGCTGCTGGGCTTGGCCGCCGTCATCGCCTCGCTGGGAACGATCAGTTCGCCGACCGTCGGTCTGGCCCTGGCCGCCGGCCTCGGTGTCGCCGGTGCTGTCACCTACGCGATCGCACCCACGCTTGTGCAGCGCGGCGTCGACCGCGAGTCGATGGTGCCGGCGGTGGCCACCTTGCAGAGCCTGTATTCGCTCGGCATGGCTTCCGGCGCCTTGGTCGCGCCATTTCTCATCGATCCGCTGGGCCTTCCCGCCACCTTGGGCCTCGTGGGCGGGTTGGCCGGGTTGATTTCGTTGGTGGCGTGGCCTCAACTGCGCGGCGCCGACAAGCTCAGCGACGAGGACGCGGCCAAGCTGGCCGTGATTCGCACCATCCCGATGCTTGAGCCGTTGCCGTCGCTGGCACTCGAACAGCTCGCTCGGGCCGCGACGCGCCTGACGTTGCCCGCGGGCTGTGAGGTCTTCCGGCAGGGCGACCGCGGTGACCGCTTCTACATGATCGCTGCCGGCCTGGCCGAGGTCGCCGTCGACGGTCGCCGGGTGGCGACGCTGGGTCCCGGCGGGTCGTTCGGGGAAATCGCCCTGCTGCACGACGTGCCGCGCTCCTCCACCGTGACGGCGCGCGAGGAACTCGATCTGGTCGCCGTCGAGCGCGCGGAGTTCCTCGCCGCGTTGTCCACCGATAGCGCGGCGGTCGGTCGCCTCGGCCAGATCGCCTGTACCCGCATGACGACCCCGCCGGTCGCCGAGCGTCTCGTCGAGTTGAGCCGCGACACCGCGGTCAGCAGCGGTGTCACCCGCGAGCTGCTGGCCCTGCAGCCGCCGATGGCCACGATCGAGGCGACAGCGCTGGGTGAACTTGCCGATACGGCGCGGGTGCTCGCGGCCGGCGACGGTGCACTGATCACCCGCGAGGGCGACTACGGCGATACGTACTACGTGATCGTCGACGGCGGCGCAACGGTTTTCGAGGGCGACACCGAGATCCGCGAACTGCGGCCCGGTGACGGATTCGGAGAGCTGGCGATCTTGCGCGACGTCCCCCGCACGGCCACCGTGCGGGCGCTGGGCGATACCACGTTGCTGGCCGTGGACCGCGAGGCCTTCCACCGCGCCCGAGGAGCCGGTTAGCCGCCGATATGCTGACCAGCGTCCTGACCAACGGAGGTTGCGGCACACATGAAGCTTCTCAACGCAATGTGTTGGGTCCTACTCGCACTCACGGTGGTCGCCGCGGTGGTCATGGCGGTGCGTCCGTCGCTGGCTGCTCAAGCCGGGGCGGCCCAAATGGCATTTCTCGTTTTGTTCGTCATCGTCCACGCGTGGCTGGGCTACTCCGCCCGCGGGATGGCCGCATTCGTCGTCATCGCCGGCGTTGTCGCTTTCGCATTGGAAGCGATCGGTGTCGCGACCGGCTTCCCTTTCGGCTCCTACACCCATCACCTGCCCGGTCCGAAACCCCTGGGCGTCCCCCCGGTGGCCATCGCCGGCTGGATCATGTTCGGGTGGCTGGCCTGGGCGCTGGCGCGGGTGATCTTGCGCCCCTTCGCCTCGGTGGTTGTCGGTGGCGCCGAACGCTTTACGACACCCATCGTGGCGACGTTCATTCTTGGGGGCTATGACCTGGTGTACGACCCCATCGGGGCGACGGCGCACGACTGGTACTCCTATGACCACCCGACCGGGGCGCTAGGTGTCCCGCTGACCAATTTCCTCGGCTGGCTTCTCACTGGCTGGTTGATCTTCCAACTTGCGGCACTCGTCGAAACGAGATTTCCCGCGCGCGCCGTCACCCGGAGCCGCGGCTACTGGCTGTTGCCATGCTTGTTCTGGCTTTTTACCACCACGCAGGTATTCACCAGTCTGATCCATCCGACCGACGGCTCCGTAGTACGCGGCGGCAAAACCATTCAGATCGCCGACGTCTACGAATCCTGCGCGTCAGCAGCGGTGTTCACCATCGTGCTCACCGGAATCATGGCGCTGGTCCGGCTCTACAGCCGGCCATCGGCTCGCTGAGTCCTTTTATGTTGGCGCGGCGCCGTATTCGCGCTACCGACTTGTGACGGCGTCGTGACGTCACCATTTGGAAACGGCGCGGTGCGGCGCGCGTCGTGACGAGTGTTGCCCACCAACAATGAGGACGGTCGTCGAGGGGCGACTTGGCTACGGCTGTGTGGTTCTGCTGCGCGAATGAAGGAGTTGGACGTTGATGACGATCTTCGATCGATTCAACATCGGTATTGTTGCTAGCGCTGGATTGTGCAGTGCCGCTATAGCGTTGAGCCCGGACGCGGCAGCCGTCCCACACATGACGGGGGGCGGTGCCTGCATGTACGGGCAGGCCGGCGAGGCCGGCGCGCCGGCAGCGGGACCGGTCGCCGGGGGTGCCGGAGCCGCGGCAGCACCGTGCGCTGCTCCACTGACCGATATGGCGGGGGTCCCAATGGTGGTGCCTGGTCCGGGAATTGTTCCGGTTCCGGCCGGCGCCCCGCTGATTGCGCTCGGGCCGCCGATCCCGCCGGTGCCGGTGGTCCCCCCCGTGCCGCTGGGCGCTCCTCCGGTTCCGATCGCTGCGCCGCTTCCGCTGGGGGCTCCGCTCGTCGCGCTGGGCGGGATCGCGGATGGCATTCCGGTTGCACCACTGATCGACATGTCCGGGGTGAAGGACGCGCCGACCGGTCCGGCGCCAACCGGTGGGCCGGTGCCCGGTCAGCCGGTTTCGCCCGGTCCCTCGCCGGTGCACGGAGGCTGATCCTTCCGATTGGATGGCCCGCTGGGATTGCCCGGCGGGCCATTTCCATTGCGGGGGCCCGTTTTCGACGCGCCATGGGCGCGAGGTGGGCGCGCCGTGGGCGCGAGGTCGGCGCGAGGTGGGGGCCGTGGGCGCGAGACTTAAACCGTCGGCGACGTTCTACGGCGTGTCGTCGCCGACGTTTAAGTGTCGCGAGACCGTGCGCGAGAAGCAGGCCGTATCACGACGAGGGCAGCTCGTTTGTGGCCTCGCGCACGACTACCGGGTCGCCGACGTTGACGGTGTTGTAGTACCACTCGGCGTCCTCGGGGCTCAGGCTGATGCAGCCGTGGCTCACGTTCTCGAGCCCCAGCGAATCGACGGCCCAAGGAGCCGAGTGCACGAAAAGCCCATGGTTGGTGATGCGTACGGCGTAGTCGACGTCGACGAGATAACCATCGGGATCGCTGACGGGAATGCCGACGCTGCTCGAATCCATCTGAACCGAGCGTTCTTTGGACAGAACCGTGTAGGAGCCGATCGGGGTCGGGTACTCGGGTCTGCCCAACGAGGCGGGCAGCACGCCCTCTTGGCCGAAGTGCGGGCGGTGGTGCGGCGACGGTAGTGACGACGGGGGTCCCGCCTCGACTCCGTCGATGCTCACGGTGAAAGTGTGCTCGGAGATGCTGGCAATGCCGATGATCCGGGGGCCCGTCTTGATCTCGGTGGGCTGGCCTTCCACGGTCAGCGCTATCGTGCTGTGCGCCGGCCAGTATTGGTCGGGAATCCACTGCACCACTTTGTTGTCCAGCCATTCGTACTTGCCCGTCATCGCCGGGGATGACGTGATCTTCAGCGCCTGCTCGGCGGCGTGCCGGTCGGTCACGGGCGCCCGGAATGTCACTATCACGGGGTGCGCCACTCCGACGGCCCGGTCGCTTCTGGGCAGCACCGAGGCGATCGGGAAGGGGTAGGACTGGGTGGCGGCCTTCAGGTTGACGTCGGCCGGCACCGGCAGGCTGACGACGGCCGATCCCGCGACCACGCTCGCGCCGATACCGATGACAGCGATGGCACACCGAATACCCGCGCGCATGACCCCAATTCCCTTTTAACTGACAGCGTTGCAATAGGAATGGTAGAGCGGCGCTGAGCTGCGGAAGCGTAAGGGCGCGTTAGCAATTGATCAAGTGTCGGTCACGATTTGGCCTCAGCGCGCCGATCTGTCAACGTGGGTCATACGCAGGGCGAATGTCTGAGCACCAGTGTTGTCAACGGAGGAGGCCGGTGTGTCGGCACGTTGGGTTCGTGGGGTCGGTCTGGCCGGTGCCGTGGCAATGGTCGGGGTGCTGTCGGGGGGCACGGCGCAGGCCGCGCCGCCGCCCGCCCCGGGGATCTTGGTCAGCGATGGAATCACCAAGTGCTCAACGGGTTTCGCGGCGCAGGGCAACGACGGTGGCTACTACCTGTTCACCAGCGGGCATTGCGACCATGGGGCGCCGTTCACGTATGACGAGAACGTCCCGCTCGGACACATCACCGCCAGCGAGGTGTTGGGCGATCTCAAAGACGCCGCGATCATCCGTCTTGATCCCGACATCGGTACGCCACCGGGTGACGTCGGCGGCCAGCGCGTTCGGGGCGTGTTGAGCGCGTCCCAGATCAAGGCGGGCATGCCGTTCTGCAAGTTCGGCGCGATGACCGGTGAGACGTGTGGCTCCGTCAAGAGCCTCGACGGAGAGGTCATCGAGGCGCACGTGTTCGCCCAGCCCGGCGACAGCGGCGGTCCGGGCTATGTGAAGAACGGCGACGGCACCGTGACGGCGGTCGGCCTGGTGATGTCCACCTCGCTGGCGGGTGATCCCAACACGACTTACTTCGTACTGGTGCAGCCCCTGCTCGGCAGGTGGGGTGTGCACCTCGTCGGCTGAGTGTGCGATTCCTACGACCTCGGGCAACGCAGCCGCGCCCAATTGTGTTAGTGCTCAACAACTCCGGCTATGCGGTGGCAACACGTGGGGTGTGGACTCACCGCGACGACGTAATTCAGAGCACCCGGGGGGGGCATGGTCTTGTCGGCGATGTTTCAGTTCACTGACGTGACCCGATGCCAAGCCGGTTAGCTTGCGCCTGCCGCGATCACCTCGTCCACTTCGAGGGCCCGGGCGGCCATCTCGGCGTGGGCCTTGTCCAGCGCCTCGGCCTGATCCTCATCGGCCTTCATCAGCGCCTCGATGTCGAAGCCGCCCATGTCGAGGACACCCATGTCCGAGAAGGCCTTCTGAATCTTGTTGCCCCACAATCCGATGTCCTTGACGATCGGCACGATGCGGCTGAACAGGTGCGAGCGGAACTGGATCATGATCGGCGAGTTGTCGACCCATTCCGCGCACTCCTGGACGGGGAGGCCGAGGGTTTCGAAAACTTCCTCACCGCGGAACCGGTCGCGCATCAGGTAGCAGGCGTCCACGACGAACTCTTCCCGCTCGTCTCGCTCGGCTTCGGTCAGACCGGCGTAGAAGTCCTTCAGCGAGATCCGGCCGAAGGCGACGTGCCGGGCCTCGTCCTGCATGACGTAGGCGAGCACTTGCTTGGCCAGCGAGCCCGGCGCCGCCAAGTCACGCTGCACCCCGAAGGCCGCGAGCGCCAGCCCCTCGATCAGGACCTGCATGCCGAGGTAGGGCATGTCCCAGCGCGAGTCGCGCAGGGTGTCGTCCAGTAGGGCGGTCAGGTGCTTGTTGATCGGGTAGACCAGGCCGACCTTCTCCTGCAGGAACCGCGAGAACGTCTCGACGTGCCGGGCCTCGTCCATGGTCTGGGTCGCCGCGTAGAACTTCGCGTCCAGGTCCGGGACGACCTCGACGATCTTCGCCGCGCACACCATCGCGCCCTGTTCGCCGTGCAGGAACTGCGAGAAATTCCAGGCCTGGGCGTGCTGGCGCATCTCGGCGCGACGCGATTCGTCGGCGTCGTTCCACATCGGGCTGTTGAACAGCGGATGGAACTCGTCGGGCAGCCCGACCGGGTTCATCGGGTCGACGTCTTGGTCCCAGTCGATGCGCAATTGGGCATCCCACTGCTTGTCCTTGCCCTTTTGGTAGAGGGAAAGGAGCCGAGCGCGGCCCTCGTCGTACTCCCACGTGAAGCGGGCGTCGCCGCCGCTGGGGACGTCCCACGAATACGGCGTGGGTACCTCGGTGTATTTGTCTCTCGTGGTCATGAGCTGCCGCCTCTCGCCGGTGCGACCAGTGGTCATGTGATGGCTATCACAGTGCGCTGCAATGGGCGACGCCGTCAACCCTGCCGACAGTGTCAGCGGTCGACACGCGGCACACGCGTAGTCGGCTACCTCAAATGTCAGTGGATGCGGGCGCTGCCGCCGAGGCCGATCTCGAGGACGCTTCCGGTGATGACGCCGGGGTCGGTGACCAGATACAGCACTCCGCGACTGACGTCCTCGGGCTGCAGCCAGGGCTGGGGGATGGGGTTGGCTTTCATCATCCGGCGCACCAGATCGTCGGGGATGTCGTCGCCGCCGGCTGGCTGCACCATCGGTGTCTGCGTCGTGGTCGGGCAGACGACGTTGATCGTGATGCCCTCCTTGGCGACCTCTAACGCGGCGGACTTCGCCAGGCCGATGACACCCCACTTGGTGGCGTTGTATGCGGCCAACTCGGGGATGCCCATGCGACCGCCCATCGAGGAGGTCACGACGATCCTGCCGAATCGCTGGCGGCGCATCACCGGTATCGCGGCCCGCAGGGTGTGAAATGCGCCGGTCAGGTTGGTGTCGATCAGCTGTTGCCAGACCACGTCGCTGACGTCTTCCAAGAGCCCGGTGCTGACGATGCCGGCGTTGGCGACGACGATGTCGAGGCTGCCCATGTCGGTGACCGTTTGCGTGATCGCGGCGCCGACCGCGGCCGAATCGCGCACGTCCACGGTGAGCGGTAGGCAACGTCGGCCCAGCTCTGTCACGAGCTTGGCCGTCTCCTGTAGGTCGTCCTCGGTGCCCAACGGGTAGGTCAGTTCTGCCATCGCATCGGGGGCGTCGGCGAGAACGATGTCGGCTCCCTCGGCCGCCAACGCCAGTGCGTGTGCGCGTCCCTGTCCTCGAGCCCCGCCGGTGATCAAGGCTACGCGTCCATCCAAAGCACCCATAGCGGTAGAAGCTACCGGCAGACGTCAGGGGAGACGCTTGCAGGTCTGCGGTGTGTCATGAAATCGGTTGCTGTGGGCTATCTTTCGGCCTGGCTACCGGCTGCTGGTGCTGCCGCCACTGCTCGAACTGCTCGAGCTGCCGCCGCTGCTTTCGCTGCTACTCGAGCTACTGCCGCTGCTGGAGCTGCTGCCGCTGCTGCTTTCGCTGCCGCTGGAGCTGCTGCCGCTGGTCGAGCTGCCGCCGCTGCTCTCGCTGCTGCTGCCAGAGCTCCCGCCGCTGCTGAGGCTGCTTCCACCGCTCTCGCTGCCGCCGCTGCTGCCGGCAGGGCTGCCGCCACTGGGGGTTTCACCTCCGGTTGGCCCGCCCGCGCTCGGGGTTTGACCGCCACCGGTTGTCGGGCCGGCGCTCGGGCCCTCCCCGCCGCTGGTAGTCCCGCCGCCCGAAGGCACACCAGCCGCGGGTGGCCCGCCGGCGGCGGGCGGCGTACCGCCCGGGTTGTCGCCGCCGCTTGTGGGCCCACCGCCGGCTGGTGTACCACCGCTGGTTGGTCCGTTGCCGGTCGGGGTTTGACCGCTGGCTGGCGTGCCACCGCTGGTTGGTCCACCCGCGCCGGCTGGCGTGCCTCCGCTGGCTGGTGTGCCGCCACTGGTCGGTCCGCCCGCGCTGGGGGTTTGGCCGGCGGCTGGCGTACCGCCACTGGTCGGCCCGCCGCTGCTGGGGGTTTGGCCGCTGGCTGGTGTGCCGCCACTGGTCGGTCCGCCGCCGGGGTTGCCGCGGACAGGGCCCGGGCCGCCCGACGGCCCGCCACCGCCCGAGTTAGGCGGAGGGCTTTGCCCCGGCGGAAGTCGGTGCGGTGGTGGCGACTTCGGCGGGACATAGATGGGCGGCGGGGCCTCGACCACGGGCGGACTCGCCGGAGGGTTGGGCAGCTGAATCGGCGGTCGGGGAACCGGTGCGATCGGAGGGAGGAACACCGGAACGGGGATGTCCGGCGCGGCCGGCGCCGGGGCCGCTGGAGCCACAACGGGCGGAGCCGCGGGGACCGCAACGGGCGGGGCCACGGGAGCCACAACCGGCGGGGGCGCGGGGGCAGGAGCCGCCGGCGGCGACGGGACTCGGGGTGGGCCCAACGGCGTCGGCGCCACCATTTTCATCGCAACCGCTCCGGGTGCAGGCAACAGCGCCTGCTGCACGGGCGCGATGATGCCCTGGATCGGGGCGGGTAACGAACCGGCCGCCGTTTGGATGCCCAGCGACAGGGCGATCTCTAGGGCCAACGCCGCGCTGAAGCCGGCTGCTGCCACGGCGCTTCCGACCAGCAGGCCGGGCCGAGAGCGGGGCTCGCTGTCGTCCGGAGCGTCGATGGCGACCGTTGGGGCACTGGCCTCATCGTCGTCCACGGCGCTGTAGGCAAGGTCGTCCTCGCCGAGCTCGGCGTAGGTGACGCTCAAATACTCGGGAAGGGCGGATATGTCGACCGCGCCGGTGCCGGGGTCTTGTGCGTAGGCAAACGCGGCGGTCGGCGACGCGAGCGCATTCGCGGACGCCAGGGCCGCGCCTCGGGCCAGCGCCGTCTCTGGTTCTTCCGGCACGTTGACGATGAGCGACGTCGCCTCGGCTAAACGCTGCCTGATCGGTGCGATGTCGACACCGGACCCGACCACAAACAGGCCGCCCGGCGGTGTCGGCAGCTCGTCAAGACCGGCGACCAACTCCACCAGCTCCGCGGTGACCCCGGACCCGATGTCCAACTGCTCGTTGTGGACGTCGTCGACCGAACCGTCCGAGGTCTCGACAACGGCCAGCGTCGCGGTGTCGGGTTCGACGAACAACACTGCGGTGCGCTCGTAACCCATTGCCCCGCCGACAGATTGGGTCAACGCGGCCGCGGCGACGAATGCCGAGACGAGCAAGACGTTCTCGATCTTGTGAGCGGCCAACGCGTCGCGGAGAACCGCGGCTTCGAGCTGGTCGGTGCACGCCACCCCGATGGAGTCCAGTTCGAGTCCGGCGCCGGCCGCATCTTCGCGGCTGCCCATGATCGCGGCGATCACCCGGTCGGAGGCGCTGACGGTGGGCGAGTCGTCGGCAGCGGTGATCGGAAACTCGTTCTCGTCGATCGTTAGGCCGTCGGCGTTTTCGCCCTGCAACATCACCATTTGAACCGAGGTCGGCGCCATCGAAACTCCGAGCACGATGTCCATTGCCCACGCCTCCCGACATCGCGGCAGCCGGCCATGGGTTGGACGGCAAGAGCCGCGCGGACTCGATCGTCGCTGGGGAAGCTGTGTCCGGGTCCTACGGACGCTAGGTGCGCGCTGTGCGTTTTCGGCTGGTTTGGGTGGACCGTTGTTTGCTCGCCACACAGGAATGTACGGAATCAGCAACGACCCTGGACGTGTCGCGCGACGAGGGCTGATCAGTAGGGCTTACGGACCTCGACGAGCAGCCGCGTGGGATGCGCGACGAACGACCCCTCGGCCTCGATCCGTTCGTGAAGTTCACGCAGCCGGTCCCGATAGCGCTCCACGGTGAAGTCCGGCACCGTCCAAACCACCTTGCGCAGGAAGTAGATAACAGCGCCGATGTCGAAGAATTCAGCCCGTTGCCGCTCCATGCGCAGATCCACGATCTGCAGGCCTGCAGCCTGTGCCTGCGCCCCCACGGTGTCCGGGTGAAGCTCGGCCCATTTCTCCGGCTGCGGCCCGATGAAGTATTCGACCAGCTCGCGCATCGTGGCGGGTCCGATGTGCTGCGCGAAGTAGGTACCGCCCGGCCGAAGCACCCGACGTATCTCGGTCCACCACACGGAGATGGGATGACGAGTGGTCACGAGGTCGAACGCTTCATCAGCGAACGGCAACGGCGGCTCATCCCGGGTCGCCACGAGCACCACGCCGAGCGGATGTAAGCGTTTGGTTGCCAGGGCCGCGTTCGGGGGCCAGGTCTCGAGGGCCGCCATGGTGGGTGGAAATGGTCCCGCGCCGGCTAGCACCTCCCCGCCTCCGGTGTGAATGTCCAGCGCTGCCGACACCGTCGCCAAGCGACTGCTCAGCAACCGCTGGTAGCCCCAGGACGGTCTTTCCTCGGTCGCGCGGCCGTCGAGCCAGGAGAAGTCCCAGCCGTCAACGGATACAGAATTGGCTTCGGCCACCAGATCTTCGAAGGTTCGAGACATACATTGCCTTTTCGTCAAAGTGTCGATCGAACGTCCTGGAACCGATGGTAGGCATACCTGTGACGATCCTTTGGCGCGACCTCAGATTCCGTCGAGTGGCATGTCCGAACTGCTCGACATGGTGGCAACGAGACCCTGAAACTCTTGGGTAGCGGTGTGCGAGCGTAGGAGCAATCCCGGAGGGTCGAAAGCAATGAGGCATGCAAGCTATGTCATCGCCTCCACTCCTCGGTCAGGTAGCTCGCTTCTGGCGGCCGGCCTCGCCGCGACTGGGGTGGCCGGGCGGCCCGAGGAGTACTTCACGCCGGACTACATCGGGTCGTACAAAGAAGATTTGAACCTGCCGGTGGATTGCTCATGGGACGAATATCTGGCGAAGGTTATGACATTCGCGGCGACGGAGAACGGTGTCCGGGGCGTCAAAATTCATTGGCGGCATGTCGTCGCGCTCGCGCACGCGATGGGTTTGCAGGGCGATCCTGGGCTCGTTCTCGACATGCTTTTTCCGGCAACAGTTTTCGTCAATATCGTTCGTGCTGATCGGCGCGCGCAGGCCATATCGCTGTTTCGTGCCGAAACGACCGGTGAGTGGTTTCGTTCTCACCGCCCGTCGAGGAGCGCGAACCGGTGGGGGCTCTACCTGGCCCGAGCCACACCCGGCGAGGTCTCGGCCGATCTCACCGGCGTGGCACCGACATACGAGCAGATAGTCGAGATCGAGAGGAGCCTCGACGCCGAACAGGCAGCGTGGACCAATTACTTCACCACTCGGGCTCTTGAGTTTATGGCGGTCAGGTATGAAGAGCTCGACGCGAACTATTCCGGCGAGATTGCGCGAGTCTTGCAGTTCCTTGGCGCTGATCCCGCCCACGCCGCCGGCTTGCCCAAGCCTCCGCTTGAGCGCCAGTCCGACCACATCAACCAAAGCTGGCGGCGACTAGTTGATCGTCAGCACCGCCGCAAGTCGACGCCGAAATGATCCGGTCCCGTGCGTATCAGCCCGCGTCCGGGTCGGGCTGAGAAACACCGTGGGGACGCCAACGCCGGTCCCGCGGAGTTCCTGTCGGATCTAGCTGGCCTTTCGTTGAGCCGCGCGTATTCGAGCGACGTCGATGTTGGGATCGGTAGCAACACGCTGGGGGTCGACTTACCGCGACGAGGTAGTTCGGACCACCCGATGGAGTTCCCATGAAGATTGTCGCCGCGGCACTGGCCGGTCTGGTGGCCGGCGCATCGCTGACCGCGAGCACCGCCCACGCGGACATGACGGCCGGGCCGGTGCAGGCCCATTTCTATCCGCTGCAGCCGCCGTCGGGTCCCGTTGTCGACCCCGACCCGGTGGTGGCGGTGCAGAACTTTCAGGCCCACATCGCCGATCTGCACGACAATTGGGACGCCCTCAGCCCGGACGAGCGGAATCGGCGGCTGAAGGTCCTGCAACAGGAGGCCCCGCTGATCGAGGCCGAGACGCGCAATCTGCCGCCGGGTCAGCAGCTGCAGGTCGAGGGCATGCTGTTGTCGGCGATGTTTCAGCTGACCGATCTTCTCCGGCGGATGCGATAGAGCGACGTCGCCGGTAAACGTGGAGCCGATGACGGGAATCGAACCCGCGTATTCAGCTTGGGAAGCTGATGTTCTGCCATTGAACTACATCGGCGCGGTTGCCCAAGAAGGCTAGCACCTAGGGGCCAGACCAGCCGCGACAGTCGAATGCCGACGCGGCAGTGCGGTTATCCCGTCAAATTTAAAATGCTCACATTTATTCTTTCGTTATCATGCCGTAATGTGCCCTGCGTGGGTCGGCACAGATTAGCCAAGAAGCGCCGGAAGTCGCCGGTAGTCCTGGCAGCGCTGCTGGCCCCGGCTGCGGTGTTCTTCGCGGTGGGCGGAGACGTCGGCCCATTTGTCGCCCCGGCAGCTGCCAAGTCCGTTATTGGTGATGTCGCGCCGAGCCGTATGGAAATCGTCGCGGCGGAAGCGAATTTGCCGCACAGCGCGGCCCTCCTGGGTGCCCCCGAGCGCCAGCCGGTCGCATCGAGGTATCACGTCCGATCCCGCTTCCTTCCCGCCGGGCTCGCGCCGGAGCAGGGCCTGCAGGTGCGCACCATCCTGGCTTCTCGCGCGATCACTGCGACGTTCCCCGAGATTCACGAAATCGGCGGTGTCCGGCCGGATTCGCTGCCCTGGCATCCGCTGGGCCTGGCGTTGGATGTGATGATCCCGAATCCTCAGAGCGCGCAGGGGATCGCGTTGGGCAACGAGATCGTCGCGTACGTGCTGAAGAATGCGCATCGATTCGGCATCCAGGACGCGATCTGGCGTGGCGTCTACTACACGCCCAACGGAGCACAAACGAGCAGGCTCGGCCACTACGACCACGTTCACGTCACGACGACCGGAGGCGGCTACCCCAAGGGCGGCGAAATGTATCTCGCCGACTGAACGCCGGACTGGGCAACAGATAGGCTCGTCGCGTGCTGCTCTCCGATCGCGACCTCAGGGCTGAAATCACCTCCGGCCGGTTGGGCATCGACCCGTTCGACGACAGCTTGGTGCAGCCGTCCAGCGTCGACGTTCGCCTCGACAGCATGTTCCGGGTGTTCAACAACACCCGCTACACCCACATCGACCCGGCCAAGCAGCAGGACGAACTGACGAGCCTGGTGGAGCCCGCAGCAGGGGAGCCGTTCGTGCTGCACCCGGGCGAGTTCGTGCTCGGCTCGACCCTGGAGCAGGTCGCGTTGGCCGACGACCTTGCCGGGCGTCTGGAAGGGAAGTCATCGCTGGGCCGGCTGGGCCTGCTGACGCACTCGACCGCGGGCTTCATCGATCCCGGCTTCAACGGTCACATCACTCTCGAGCTGTCCAATGTCGCGAACCTGCCGATCACCTTGTGGCCCGGCATGAAGATCGGGCAGCTGTGCATTCTTCGTTTGACCAGCCCGGCCGAACACCCTTATGGCAGTTCACAAGTCGGCTCGAAGTATCAAGGCCAGCGTGGGCCGACGCCCTCACGGTCCTACGAGAACTTCATAAGGTCTACATAGCTTCGAGAGCGTGACCGCACGGGTTTTCTGCGGGATTATTAGATAGTCAATGTGATTTCTCCTCCGCCCGGGCACGGCCCGGCTGGCACCAGCTTTGGAGGGGTTGGTTTTGGATATTGTGCTCGGTGTTTCGATCGCACCCACTTCGGTCCAGATGGTTCTGGTTGAAGGCGAGAACGCCGACGGCGCCTTGGTCGAAGAGGATCAGTTCCCCCTCGCCGCGGCCGATGACACGCAACCCACCGCCGTTCCCGACCGAGTGATCTCCGCCATCCTGGGCACCCGTGAAGGCGCGACCGATGCCGGGATGGAGCTGTCCTCGATCGGCGTGACGTGGACCGACCAGCTGCACGCGGCCGTGCTCCGCGACGCGCTGACCGCGTACAAGCTCGAGAACGTGATGCTGGTCTCGTCATTCCTGGCTGCCGCCGCATTGGGCCAATCCGTCGGCGGCGCAATGGGTTACGACACCACAGCAGTACTGTTCGTCGAGCCCGCCACCGCGACGCTGGCCGTCGTCGAGACTTCCGACGGCTCCATCACCGATGTCTACAAAGAGCAAATCGTCGCCGATACCTACGACGAGGCCACCGCTCAACTGGCCGGGATGATGTCCTGGCTCGACGAGCTGGACCTGCCTCCCGGCGGCGTGTTCGTTGTCGGCTCGGGCGTCGACATCGGACCGATCAAACCGGCACTGGATTCCGCGACCTCACTTACCGTGAGCGCGCCCGAAGAGCCCGAGACCGCGCTGGCCCGCGGCGCGGCGCTGGCATCGGCCAACGCACCGCTGTTCGCGTCGTCGACCGCGGCGCTGGCGTACGCGCAAGACCCGGGTACCGGTGCCGTCCATCCGAATGCCGGACCCGAATACCTTGGCGTGTCCTACGTTTCAGATGCGACGCTGGGCCGCGACGAGCTTGCCTACAGCCTGGTGCCGGACGACGACGCCGATGCCCCGACGGTCGTCATCAATCGATCCGATCTCCTCGATTCGGAGGAAGACCAACCTCGCCGCAGGCCGGTGCTTCTCGTCGGCAGCGGGATGGCGGTGATCGCCATCAGCGCCGTGGTCGCACTCGAGATCGCGCTGGCGATCGGCATCCGCACCACCAACGTGGCCGTGCAGCCCAGCCCGAACCAAAACCTCATCGTGCCAACCCAGCCGGCTCCCGCGCCGCCGCCGGTTGAGGCGTCCGTCGCGAAGCCGAAGATCGTCCTGCCCGCGCCCGCGGCGGCGCCCCAGCCGTTGCATCCGGCCTTGGCGGCACCGCCGCCGGCGGCCGCGATCCCCGCGGCTCCGCCACCACCGCCCGCGGCCCCTCCACCTGTTGCCCCGGCGGTGCCGGTTCCGGTCGTGGTTCCGGTTCCGGTTGCGGTGCCTCAGATCCGCGTGCCTGCTCCGGATTGGCTGATGAGTCCGCCGGTGATCCAGGCGCCACCGCGGCCGTTGCCACCGCCGGTGGTGGTACAGCAACCGCCGCCCGTGCATATCCCCGAGCCGCCGGACTCGGTGCCGCAGTCACCGCCGCACCAAACCCCTCCGGAGACCGGCCCGACCAAGCCGAATGGTCCGGGTGGTCCTGCTGGCGGCCATGTTCCGTCGCCTGGTTCTGGTTCGGGTGGCGCTAACGGCGGCGGTCCGGGCGGTCTTCCTGGCTCGGGTCCAAGGTGGTGCTGGTGGTGGGCATGTTCCGTCGCCTGGTTCGGGTTCGGGTGGCGTTAATGGTGGCCATGGCGGTGTTCCTGGTTCGGGTTCGGGTGGTGCTGGTGGTGGGCATGTTCCGTCGCCTGGCTCTGGCTCCGGTGGCGCTAACGGCGGCACTCCGGGCGGTGGACCCATCAGTGGTGGGTCTGGTCACGGTGGCGGTCCGATCGGTGGCGGTCCTATCGGCGGCGGCTTAGGTGGCGGCGGTCCTGTCGGTGGTGGCGGTCATGGTGGTGGTCCCATTGGTGGTGGTCCGGTCGGTGGTGGCGGCCACAGCGGAGGTGGCCCGATCGGTGGTGGTCCGGTCGGTGGTGGCGGCCACAGCGGAGGTGGTCCGATCGGCGGCGGTCCCATCGGCGGCGGCCTGGGTGGTGGCGGCGGTCCGATTGGTGGGGGACACAGCGGCGGCGGCTTGGGTGGCGGCGGCAACCTCGGTGGCGGCGGCCACAGCAGCGGCGGTCTCGGTGGCGGTGGCGGTGGCGGCCACAGCAGTGGCGGCGGTCACAGTAGCGGCGGTGGTGGGTCCCACCATTAGCCGGGTGCGCGGCCCGTCGGCAGGTCGTTACCGCTCCTAACGAAAGTGCAGTAGTGTCGAAGCGTCTGGGCGAGTCAAGAGCTGGCCACGCTCGTTTCAACCAGAACTCGTAACGCCCAGCTAATCCCGGATCTTTGAATTCGCGCTGCTGCGGCGATAAAAGACCCGGATGGGCGGCCAAAAAGTGTGCTGCACACGCGATTTGGCCGCAAGGGAGCGAACTGACTCGGGGGAGTTAAACGCGATGGTGGGCATCGTGTTGGGCGTCTCGATGGCGCCAACGAAGGTCCGCATGGTGCTCGTCGAAGGGGAAAGCGCCGACGGCGTCACCGTCGACCAGGACGACTTCGACGTCGCCGGTGATGCGGCGCCTTCCAGCGCGCCTGCTCAGGTGATCTCGGCGATCTTGGGCACTCGCGAAGGCGCCATCGAAGGCGGCTTCCAGCTTCTCTCGAGCGGAGTGACGTGGACCGATCACATCGAGGCTGCCCTGCTGCGCGATGCGCTGATCGCCCACAAGATCGAGAACGTCATGCTCGTCTCGGCCTTCATGGCCGCGGCCGCCCTAACCCAGGCGGTCGGCGACGCCACTAACTACGCGCGTACCGCGCTGCTGTTCGTCGAGCCGTATACCGCCACGTTGGCCGTGGTCAACACCGCCGACGGGTCGATCACCGACGTCCACCGCCGAGTTCTTGCCGACGACGAAGACCAGGCGGTGAACGAACTCGTCGAGATGGTCTCCGGTGCTGAAACGCTGCAAACCCAGCCGCAGGGTGTGGTCGTCGTCGGTTCGGGCGTCGACATCCCTCTGATCAAACCCGTTCTGGAAGCCGCGACTTCGCTCAATCTGTCGGTACCTGACGAGCCGGCGCTGGCCCGGGGTGCGGCGCTGGCGTCAGCGAATGCGCCATTGTTCGCCTCGTCTACCGCGGCGTTGGCCTATGCGCTCGACCCCGGCACCGGCGAGGTCGACCCGTTGGCGCTCGCCGGACAGTCGCCGGGACTGCTGCCCGGCTATCTGCCGGACTATCGGGCCACTCCCGCACCCGCCGCCGTCGTCGGGGAAGGTCGGGCCAATGTCGCCTACAGCGCCGTGCCCGATGACGACGACGACCAGACCGGCACCGGTCTCGACGAGGCGGCGCAACGTCGCAAATCGATTCTGTTGGTGGGCAGCACTCTGGCGGTCATCTTCATCACCGCGGTGGTGGCACTTGAGATTGCGCTGGCAATCAGCATCCGCCCGACGGTCGCCTTGAGGCCTGATCCCAACGAAAACATCGTCGTCCCAACGCATTCCGCGCCCGCCCCGCCACGGGCTCCGGCTCCGAAGCCGAGGGTCGCGGCGCCGGCGCCCGTCGCGGTGCCCCATCCGATGAACGTGCCGGCCCCGGTCCCGGCGGCTCCGCGGGTGCCCGTCGTCGCGCCGCCGGTTCCGGTCATCATTCCTCCGATCGTTCCGCGGGTGCCGATTCTGCGGCCTCCGGTGCCGCGCGGACCCTTCGGCGGAGGGCCCGGTCCCCGTGGCCCGTTCGGCGGGCACGGTCCGTTCGGCGGGCACGGTCCCTTCGGTGGCCACGGTCCGTTCGGTGGGCACGGTCCGTTCGGCGGGCACGGTCCGTTCGGTGGGCACGGTCCGTTCGGTGGCCACGGTCCCTTCGGCGGTGGTCACGGCCCGTTCGGCGGCGGCCATGGATTCGGCGGCCACGGATTCGGCGGATTCGGTCATCACTAGCCGCCTCGCCCCACGCGACTGCAGCCGAACGCGCGTAAAGTCGGGTCGCTAGGGGAATACAGGGTGGGGACTCACGCCGTCTCGAGGTAGCCGGAGCCTGCGATGACGACGTCCTCCACGGCACTGTCTAGCAAATGACAATGGAGGGGCATTGGACACCGTACTTGGTGTGTCGATGGCGCCGACGGCAGTCCGGATGGTTCTTGTCGAGGGCGAAAATGGCGATGGCGCCACCGTCGACGAAGACAATTTCGACGTCGAGTGCGACGACGATGCAGCAACGACTAGCGCTGCGGATCAGGTGGTCTCGGCAATCCTGGGAACCCAGGAGGGTGCCGCGCAGGGCGGCTACCAGCTGACGTCGACGGGGGTCACCTGGACCGATCCCGTCGAGGCAGCCGCGCTGCGCGATGCGCTGGCCGCGCACAAGGTCGAGAATGTGATGTTGGTCTCGGCGTTCCTGGCCGCGGCAGCGCTGGCGCAAGCGGTCGGCAACGAAACCAACTACGCGCAGACGGCGCTGCTGTTCATCGAACCCGACACCGCGACCCTGGCGCTCGTCGACACCGCCGACGGGTCGATCGCCGATGTGCACCGCCAGCCGCTGCCGGAGGACGACGACGCCGCCGTGGCACAGCTGGCCACGATGGTCTCCGAGGCCGAGTCGCTGGATACCCGCCCGGGTGCCGTGTTCGTCGTGGGCTCCGGCGTCGATGTTCCGCTGATCAAGCCGGCCTTGGAGGCCGCGACGACGCTGCCGTTGGCCATGCCCGAGGAGCCCGACACCGCGCTGGCTCGCGGTGCCGCCCTGGCGTCGGCGCACGCGCCGTTGTTCGCCTCTTCTACCGCCGCGCAGGCCTACGCGCAGGACCCCGGCACCGGTGCCATCGACCCATTCGCGGTTGCCCCCGGATATCTCGACAACCCGGATTCCGGCGACGGTGCGCTCGCCTACAGCGCCGTTCCCGAGGACTATGCCGACGCCTACACCGGCGAGCACACCGCCGCCACCGCGCTCACCGACTATCCGGAGCGCAGGTCCTTTGGGCTGGTAGGCAGTGCGGTGGCGGCGATCTTCATCGTCGGCGTGGCGGCGCTGGTCGTTTCGCTGGCCGTCGCTATCCGGCCCACGGCCGCTGTGAAGCCCGTTCCGAGTCACAACATCGTCGCCCCAGCCACACCGGCGCCGGCGGCTCCGGCTCCGGCACCCGCAGCTCCCGCACCGGCTCCGGCGCCTGAGGCCGCCCCGATTCCCGCTCCGGCGCCGGTTCCTCAGGCACCCGCTCCGGCCCCGATTCCCGAGGCTCCCGCGCCGGTCCCGGTCCAAGTGCCGGATGCACCCGCGCCAATACCCGACGCGCCCGCGCCCGTGGCGCCGATTCCCATTCCGATCCCGCTACCGATCCCTCCGGTCATCGGCGTGCCGGGCGGGCCGATAGGTCCCGGCGGCGGTGGATTCCCGAACAACCCCGGCCACGGCGGTGGATTCCCCAACAACCCGGGCCACGGCGGCGGATTCCCCGGTGGCGGCCACGGCGGTGGGGGCGGCCTCCCCGGGTTCCCCGGTGGTGGTGGCGGTCACGGTGGTTTCGGCGGCGGCCACGGTGGTTTCGGCGGCGGCCACGGCGGGTTTGGACGCCATTAGGTCTTCGGGAGCCAGCTGTCACCTCCCGTTTGCCTCCCGCTTAACGGAGCGATGCAGTTAGCTCATCGCGGCCACCTACACACGGTTGTATGCGATGCACCGTCTTTGGCACCGGATACCTGGGTGCCACGCACGCAGTCGGGATGGCCGTCCTGGGACACGAGGTCGTCGGGGTCGATATCGACCCAGGCAAAATCGCCAAGCTGGCCGCCGGTGACATCCCCTTCTACGAGCCGGGCCTGCCAGAGTTGTTGACCGACAACCTGGCTGCCGGCAGATTGCGGTTCACCACCGATTACGACATGGCGGCCGACTTCGCCGACGTGCACTTCCTGGGCGTCGGCACGCCGCAAAAGAAGGGCGAATACGGCGCCGATCTGAGCCACGTCAACGCCGTCATCGACAATCTCGTACCCCGGCTGACCAGGCCGGCCGTGCTGGTCGGCAAATCGACTGTGCCAGTTGGCACTGCGGCCGAGCTCAGCGAACGCGCCGCCGCGCTGGCACCGGCAGGAGTCGACGTCGAGATCGCCTGGAACCCGGAATTCCTGCGTGAGGGACACGCGGTGCATGACACCTTGGAACCGGACCGCATTGTGCTTGGTATTCAGCAGGATTCGGTGCGCTCAGAGATAGTCATCCGCGAGCTGTACGCGCCAATCCTCGAAGCCGGTGTGCCGTTCCTCGTAACCGATTTGCAGACAGCGGAATTGGTGAAGGTATCGGCCAATGCCTTTCTCGCGACCAAGATTTCGTTCATCAATGCCGTCTCCGAGGTGTGCGAGGCGGCGGGTGCCGACGTCACGCTGCTTGCCGATGCGCTCGGTTACGACTCCCGCATCGGGCGCAAATTCCTCAACGCGGGCTTGGGTTTTGGCGGTGGTTGTCTGCCCAAGGACATTCGGGCTTTCATGGCCCGCGCCGGCGAGCTGGGCGCCAATCAGGCGCTGACGTTTTTGCGCGAGGTGGACAGCATCAACATGCGCCGGCGCACCAAGATGGTCGAGCTGGCCACCACTGCGTGCGGCGGTTCGCTGCTGGGCGCCAATATCGCCGTGCTCGGAGCGGCGTTCAAGCCCGAGTCCGACGATGTCCGGGATTCGCCGGCGCTCAACGTCGCCGGCCAACTGCAGCTCAACGGCGCCGCGGTCAACGTCTACGACCCCAAAGCCCTGGAGAACGCCCGCCGCCTGTTCCCGACACTGAACTACGCGGTTTCGGTGACCGAGGCATGTGCGGGCGCGGACGCAGTCTTGGTGCTGACCGAGTGGCAGGAGTTCACCAACCTCGACCCGGCCGATCTCGCCGACCGGGTGCGGGCCCGCGTCGTCGTTGACGGCCGCAACTGCCTGGACGTCGAGCGCTGGTCACAGGCGGGCTGGCGGGTGTTCCGGCTCGGAGCGCGACGTCCCTAGCACGCACCCCTGGCGAGTAGCCTGATTGCGTGGATTACGCGGCAGCCTTTCTCGACGAAAACCGCGCATTTTCGGAGCTTTTCCGCGATGTCGACGAATCGCTCCCGGTGCCGACCTGCCCGGACTGGCGCCTCAAGCAGCTGTTCCGCCATGTCGGCCGCGGTGATCGCTGGGCGGCGCAAATCGTGCGGGACCGACTCGACGGGCCGCTCGACGTCCGCAGCGTCGAAGGCGGCAAGCCGCCCCCAGATCCGGCCGGCGCGATCTCCTGGCTGCACGGCGGAGCACAACGCCTGCTCGACGCCGTTGAGCTGTCGGGTGTCCAGACGCCGGTGTGGACCTTTCTGGGTGAGCGCCCGGCGAACTGGTGGATCCGGCGCCGGCTGCACGAAACGGCGGTGCATCGCGCCGACGCGGCCCTCGCGCTCGGGCGCGAATTCACCCTCGAGCCCGCCGTCGCCGCGGACGGGATCACCGAGTTCCTCGAGCGGATCGCGATTCAGGCCGGCGGCAACGGCGCCCCGCTGCCGCTCGAGGAAGGCCAGACCCTGCACCTGCACGCGACCGACCCCGGGCTCGGCGAAGCCGGTGAATGGACGATCAGCGTCTCGGACGCGGGTGTCGCCTGGTCGCACGAGCACGGCAAGGGCAGTGCGGCGTTACGCGGCGGTGCCTGCGAGTTGTTGCTGGCGATGGCGCGCCGAACTCGGCTCGCCGACACCGGTATCGAGATGTTCGGCGACGACACCGTCTGGCAAAACTGGCTCGAGCGCACGCCTCTCTAGCAACGTCGGGGAAACGACATGCCGGGAAGTGGTACACGGTAATTTTTAGTCCATGACCACATCGGAGATTGCCACCGTGCTCGCGTGGTACGACGCTCTCGCCAGCGCGGACATCGAGACCTTGGCGGCCTTGTCCAGCGACGACATCGAATTGGGTGACTCGCACGGAGCAGCGCAGGGCCATGAGGCGTTGCGCAGGTGGGCCTCCTCCAACCGGGCGACCACCGAACTTGGTGAGATGTACGTGCACGACGGCGTCGTTGTCGCCGAACAAACGGGCGGCGCTCCCGGCGCCTTGGCGTTCCGCGTCGTCCACGACCACGTCACTTCGGTGTTCCGTCACCAGGACTTGGCGTCGGCGCTGGCCTCGACCGAGCTCACTCAGGCCGACCTCGTTACTTAAGGCATAGGAGCCCATACATGCGCGGAATCATCTTGGCCGGCGGATCGGGCACGCGCCTGCACCCGATCACGATGGGCATCAGCAAGCAGTTGCTGCCCGTATACGACAAGCCGATGATCTACTACCCGTTGTCCACGTTGATGATGGCCGGAATCCGCGACATTTTGGTGATCACCACCCCGCACGACGCTGCCGGCTTTCAGCGACTGCTCGGCGACGGCTCCCAATTCGGTATCAACCTCAGCTATGTCAAGCAGGAGAGACCCGATGGTCTGGCACAAGCATTCGTGCTGGGCGCCAAGCACATCGGTAACGACTCCGCCGCTTTGGTGTTGGGGGACAACATCTTCTACGGCCCTGGATTGGGTACTAACCTGAGCCGCTTCCAATCCGTCAGCGGCGGAGCCATTTTCGCGTATTGGGTGGCGAACCCGTCGGCCTACGGTGTCGTCGAGTTCGGCGAGGACGGGATGGCGCTGTCGTTGCAGGAGAAACCCGAAACGCCGAAGTCCAAGTACGCGGTGCCGGGCCTGTACTTCTACGACAACGACGTGATCGAAATCGCCAAGGGCTTAAAGAAATCCGATCGCGGCGAGTACGAGATCACCGAGGTCAACCAGATCTACCTCAACCGCGGCCGGCTGTCCGTCGAGGTACTGGCCCGCGGCACCGCGTGGCTGGACACCGGCACCTTCGACTCACTGCTGGACGCCAGCGACTACGTCCGCACCCTGGAGCGCCGGCAAGGTCTCAAGGTCGGCGTGCCCGAGGAAATCGCTTGGCGGCAGGGCTGGATCACCGACGAGGAGATGGCGACCCGCGCCCGCACGATGATCAAGTCCGGGTATGGCGGCTACCTGCTGGAGCTGATGGAACGGGGCTGAGCTCGGTCGGTTTGGCCAGCACCGCGGCGATCGCCGTGGTCAACGGCACCGACAGCGCCAGCGCTATGCCGCCGACCGCGGAGCGCACGAGTTCGATCGCCACGCTCTCGCTGATCAGCACGTCGCTCAGCGATCGGTTGGCGACGCTGAAGAGCAGCAGCAGCGGCAGCGAGCTGCCGGCGTAGGCCAGCACCAGCGTGTAGACGGTGCTGGCAATGTGATCGCGCCCCACCCGAATCGCGCTCAGGAAGATCGCCCGCCGGGACGTGTCGCCGCCGACGTGAGCGAGCTCGAAGACGGTCGAGGCTTGGGTCACCGTCACGTCGTTGAGGACACCCAGCGATCCGATGATGAACCCGGCCAGCAGCAGGCCGCTGATCGACACGCTGCCCAGATACGCGCTGACCGCAGAGTTCTGTTCATCCGACAGCCCGGTCAGATGTGCCAGTTCGATTGCGCCCCAAGATAATCCGGCGGCCAGCAGCAACGCCGACAGGGTGCCCAGCAGGGCGGCGCTGGTGCGCAAGTTGACTCCGTGCGCAAGGTAGATGACGACGTAGAGGATCGCAGCCGAAGCCACCAGAGCCACCGGAACCGCGGGTGCGCCGTCTCGCAGCGCCGGCAACAAGAAGACCACCAGTACGGCGAACGCGACCACGATGCCGACCAGCGCCAGCAACCCACGCCAGCGGGCTACCGCGACAATCACCACCGCGAACGCCAACGCCAGCCCGACCAGCGCCCAGCCGCGCTCGAAGTCGTAGAACGCGTACGTGGTGGCTCCTTGGGCGTCGACCTGCCGCACGACCCGGATGCGGTCATCGGGGTTGAACTGCGGCTGGCCGGGGCCCGGGGAGAACTCCAACAGTGTTTTGGCGCCGGCGTTCGGACCCGAATCGATCGCGACCACTGTCTGGACGCATCGCCCGGCGCCCGGCGTTCCCGGCTGCGGAGTCGTGGTGAGCACCTGACTGGCCGACGGGCTGCCGCAGTCGCCCAACCCGCTGGACAGCACGTGCGCGCGCTCGGTGCTCACCGCCCCGCCGGTCGCGCTCTGATACGGCATCGGGATGTCGACGTGCTGGCGGCTCGGCCACAGCATCGCCGCACCGGCGATCGCGGCGATCCCGATCGCAACCAGCAGCCCCACCACGATCTTGGCGGGCAGCGGCCCCAGCGGGGACGGTCCTGACGACAGGGTGTGCGAGTGCGAGTGGGTCACCCGCTCCACCGTAGAGGCGGCTTACTGCCGATAGGCGGTCAGGAAGTTGCCCAGCCGTTCGATCGCGGCGGACAGATCACGCGCCCACGGCAGGGTCACGATGCGCAGGTGATCCGGGGCCGGCCAGTTGAAGCCGGTGCCCTGGCCCACCAGGATCTTCTCCTGCAGCAGCAGGTCGAGGACCAGCTGCTCGTCGTCTTCGATGTCGTAGACCTCGGGATCCAGCCGCGGGAACGCGTACAGCGCGCCGTCCGGCTTGACGCAGGACACCCCGGGTATCTGGTTGAGCTTGGTCCACGCGACGTCGCGCTGCTCGAGTAGCCGGCCGCCGGGCAGCACCAGGTCGTCGATGCTCTGGTAGCCGCCGAGGGCGACCTGGATTGCGTGCTGGGCCGGGACATTCGGGCACAGCCGCATGTTGGCCAGCAGGCTGATGCCCTCGATGAAGCTGCCGGCGTGGTCCTTGGGCCCGGTGATCGCGAGCCAGCCGGCCCGGTACCCGGCCACCCGGTAGGCCTTGGACAGTCCGTTGAAGGTCAGGCACAGCACGTCCGGCGCGAGGGTGGCCAGGCTGATGTGCTTGGCGTCGCCGTAGAGGATCTTGTCGTAGATCTCATCGGCGAGCAGCATCAGCTGGTGCTTGCGCGCCAGCTCGACCATCTGGCTGAGTATTTCGCGGCTGTAGACGGCGCCGGTGGGGTTGTTCGGGTTGATCACGACCAGCGCCTTGGTGCGCTCGGTGATCTTGGACTCCATGTCGGCGATGTCGGGCTGCCATGCCTGCGTCTCGTCGCACAGGTAGTGGACCGGCGTGCCGCCGGCCAAGGACGTCGACGCCGTCCACAACGGGTAGTCGGGGGAGGGAATCAGCACCTGATCGCCGTTGTCGAGCAGGGCCTGCAGTGTCATCGTGATCAGCTCGGATACCCCGTTGCCGAGAAAGACGTCGTCGACGTCGAACCGCGGGAAGCCGTCGACCAGTTCGTAACGGGTGACCACCGCGCGCCGGGCCGGCAGGATGCCCTGCGAGTCCGAGTAGCCCTGCGCATAAGGCAGCGCCTGGATCATGTCGCGCATGATCACGTCGGGCGCATCGAAGCCGAACGGCGCCGGGTTGCCGATGTTGAGCTTGAGAATGCGGTGGCCCTCGGCCTCCAGCCGCGCAGCATGCTGGTGCACCGGGCCGCGGATTTCGTACAGAACGTCCTGAAGCTTGGACGACTGCGCGAAAGTCCGCTGCCGGTGGTGGCCGGGGCTGTGCACGGGCACCTGGTGAGTGGTCACGTCACCAATGGTGCCATCGTCGTCCACCGATTTTTGCTGATAGAGGCCAATCTGTGATCAGCGCTTCCCCGGTGGACGGGCGCCGCGTGCCAGGCCGAGTCCCTTAACAGGGGCTGCGGGGGGTGCCGCGTCGCCGTTGGTTTCCTCGGCGGGCTGCGGCGTCGGCTCCGGTTGGGCCTCGGCCTTTTGCTCGGCGGGCGCCGTCTCGGCTGCCGGGGCCGCGGCGGCCGCTTTCTTGGCACCGGGACGCTTGGCCCCTGCGGCGATGCCCAGGCCTTTGACAGGCGCGGCCGGTGCCTTGGGTTCGGCGGCCTCGGCGGTGGGCTCTGCTGCCTCGGCTTTGGCCTCGGGCTGCGGCTTGGCTTCGGTCTCCGGCTTGGCGGCCGGCGCGGCGGCGGTCTTCTTGGCGCCGGGTTTCCGGGCGCCGGCGGCCAGGCCCAGGCCCTTGACCGGTGCAGCCGGAGCCTCGGCCTTTTCCTCGGCTGCGGGCGCTTCTGCCGCCGGGGCGGCTTTCTTGGCGCCGGGCTTTCGGGCGCCGGCGGCCAGGCCCAGACCCTTGGCGGGCGCGGCGTCGGTCTTGGCCTCCGCTGCCTCGGCCGCCGGTGCTTGCGCTGCCGGGGCTTTCTTGGCGCCCGGCCGTTTGGCGCCGCCGGCGATACCCAACCCCTTCGCCGGCGCTGCGGCCTTGGCGGGCTGCTCGGGCTCGGCGGCCGCGGGTTCCTCGGCCTTCGCGGGCGCTTCCTCCGCCGGTGCCGTCGCGGTGGCAGCAGCGGCCTTGGGCTCGGCTTTCGCGGCCCGCTCCTCTGCTTCCTTTGCGGCCGTGCCCTTCTGCGGCAGCGTCGCCTTGTCGTACTCGAGCGAGCCGAGCAGGATCTGGGCGACGTCGAGCACCTCGACCCCGCTGCGGCCGGCCTCTTCCTGCCGGTCGTTGACACCGTCGGTCACCATCACACGGCAGAACGGGCAGCCGGTCGCGATCGTCGCGGCGTTGGTGGCCAGCGCCTCGTCGACGCGCTCGTGGTTGATGCGCTTGCCGATGTGCTCTTCCATCCACATGCGCGCACCGCCGGCGCCGCAGCAGAAGCTGCGGTCGGAGTTGCGCGGCATCTCGGTAAGGTTGGCGCCGGCGAAGCCGATCAGCTCGCGCGGTGCCTCGTACACCTTGTTGTGGCGGCCCAGGTAGCAGGGGTCGTGGTACGTAATGTCTTGCGAGACAGGCGTTACCGGAACCAGCTTCTTGTCGCGCACCAGCCGGTTGAGCAGCTGGGTGTGGTGCAGCACGCTGTAGTTGGCGCCCAGCTGACGGTATTCCCTACCGATTGTGTTGAAGCAGTGCGGGCAGGTGACGACGATCTTGCGGTCGACGGTCTCCACACCCTCGAACACCCCGTCCAGAGTCTCGACGGCTTGGGCGGCCAGCTGCTGGAACAGGAACTCGTTGCCGGACCGCCGTGCGGAGTCGCCGTTGCAGGTCTCCCCGGTGCCCAGCACCATGAACTTCACCCCGGCAATGGCCAGCAACTCGGCGACGGCCTTGGTGGTCTTCTTGGCCTTGTCGTCATAGGCGCCGGCGCAGCCCACCCAGAACAGGTACTCATACCCGTCGAAGCTCTCGACGTCCTGACCGTAGACCGGGACGTCGAAGTCGACCTCGTCGATCCAGTTGGTCCGGTCCCCGGCGTTCTGACCCCACGGGTTGCCCTTGGTCTCCAAGTTCTTGAACAGCACCGACAGCTCGGACGGGAACTCCGACTCCATCATCACCTGGTAGCGGCGCATGTCGATGATGTGGTCGACGTGCTCGATGTCCACCGGGCACTGCTCGACGCAGGCGCCGCAGGACACGCACGACCACAGCACGTCGGGATCGATCACGCCGCCCTGCTCGGCGGTGCCGACCAGCGGCCGGGCCGCCTGCTCGGGTCCATGGCCGGGTATGCGGCCGAAGCCGGACTCCGGGACATGGTGGCCTTCTTCTTTGACCGTCTCGAGATCCAGACCCTCAAGCGGCTCGGCGGTCTTTTCACCGAGGATGTAAGGCGCCTTGGCCATCCAGTGGTCGCGCAGGTCCATGATCACGAGCTTGGGCGACAACGGTTTTCCGGTGTTCCAGGCCGGACACTGCGACTGGCAGCGCCCGCACTCGGTACAGGTGGCGAAGTCGAGGTTCGCCTTCCAGGTGAAGTCCTCGATCTTGCCGCGACCGAAAACGTCGTCCTCGCCGGGATCTTCGAAGTTGATCGGCTTGCCGCCGGACTCCATCGGCAGCAGCGGGCCCAGGCCGTCGGGCAGGCGCTTGAAGGTGACGTTGATGGGCGCCAGGAAGATGTGCAGGTGCTTGGAGTGCAGCACGATGATCAGGAAGAACAACGCCACGGCGATGTGAGCCAGCAGCGCGAACGTCTCGATCCATTCGTTAGCGGTCACACCCAGCGGCTGCATGAGCCTGCCCATGGCGTGCGAGAAGAACGCGCCCTGGCCGTAGGGGAAGTTGCCGGTGACGACGGAGGCGCCGCGGAAGATCGCGAAGCTGATGATGACCAGCGAGATCATGAACAGAATCAGCCACGCGCCACCGGTGTGCGAACCGTAGAACCGCGACTGACGGCCGTATTCCTTTGGCTCGCTGCGCAATCGGATGATCGAGAAGGTGATGATGCCGGCCAGCACGGCGAGTGCAATGAAGTCCTGCAGGAAGCCCAGCACATCCCAGCGGCCGACGATCGGGATGTGGAAGTTGGGTTGGAACAGGGTGCCGTAGGCCTCGATGTACACCGTGATGAGGATGAAGAATCCCCACATGGTGAAGAAGTGGGCGAGGCCGGGAATGGACCACTTCAGCAGCTTGCGCTGACCGAACACCTCGGCGATTTGAGTCCAGATCCGAGTGCCGACGTGGTCGGTCCGGCCACTCACCGGCTGGCCGGACATGACCAGGCGGTACAGCCACCAGACGCGCTTCAGCGCGAACAAGGCCACAATCGCGGTAAGGCCGAGCCCCAGCACCAACCTGATGAGCGTCTGCGTGGTCACAGCAGGTCTCTCCCCAATGCATCGTCACTCAACGAAAATTCGTTCGATCTTTGCTAGCTCATACTGACATCCGGGCCGCCGTCGACGCGAGAAAGGTTGCCCTAACCGAGATTCGCGAAAGCCTTTGACCTGCGGCTTAGCCCCCGGGGGCCAGCATGGCACGTAACATAGACAACATCTCCGAGCGTGAGCCGGCGCCGAGTCGGCGGCGAATACGCGCGACGTGATGCTCAACCGTCTTCGCCGAAATAAACAGCTGTGCGCCGATGTCGCGGTACGGCAAGCCAAGCAACAACAGTTCGGCCACTTCGCGTTCGCGATGCGACAGCGGCGATCCCGACGGCGGCTGATGCGTGGGCGACGGGGTCGCACCGTCGGGTTCGTCGCCGGTCACACCGATGGGAATGTCGCCCGGGGTCGCGCCCAGTTTGAGATCCCGGGCCAGCTGCAGCATCGCTCCGGACACCCTGCCGTCGGCTGCTTGCAGCGCGGCCTGGCCGGCCAGCCGGGTCGCGTCCGAGGTCAGCCCGACATGCGACAGCGCCCGGGCCGCCGCGGTCACCTCGTCGGCGTCGACCTGGTTGGCCAGCACCCGCAGCCAGGTGCGCCCGGCGCCCGAGAGGGCCCGCGCGAGGGTGCTGGTTGCGGCCGCCGCACCGAGGGCCTGCGCATGCGGGGCAACCAGATCCGGGACGTTGGCGAGGATTCCCGCGTGCACGCCGGCCCAATGCAGCGGGATCGACCACAACACCGGGTTGCCGAGCGACTCCAGCACGGTGAACGCCTGATCAAGGACATGACGCAGCTGTTCGACCTGGCGTATCCGGGCGGCGCCCACCCACAATTCGCCCAGCGGCAGCAGCGCGAACAGGTCGATGGAGTACTCGGCGAGCACCTCCATGCCTGCGTACCAATGCTTTTGCAGCGCGCCGCTGTCACCGCTGCGACGCGCGATCGCCGTCCGCAGCGCCGCCGCCCACAACGCGTCGCGCCGGTGCAACCCGGCAGGGCCGACCGCCGCGACGTCCGCGCTCGCCGATGGCAGCTGCCCGTCCTGCATCTTGATCCAGCCGGACAGCAAGGTGTGTCGAGGCGTAAACAGCGCGTCAGCGTCGGGGCGTACGGCGCGACCGATCACGCTGCGGGCGCGGACCGGATCGCCGCCGTGCATCGCCGCCAAGGTCACCAATGCGGCCGGGCTGTCCGGAACGACTTCGCGCACCGTCTGTTCGGCCGTGATGGCCTGGCCGAGTTTCGTCATCGCGACCGGATACGGCTGGTCTATCGTCAGCAGCAGCCCTTCGGCCAGACTGCGCGCGGTACGCGCCGCGATCGTCGGCGGACCGGAATCCTTGAGGCGCAGCGCTGCCCGCGCCGTCGGCAGATCGCCGGTCGCGACGAGCGCGATCGCGGCGGCCGCTCCGACCGCCGCGTCCGGGTGCGGTCCCAGCCAGCTGAACAATTCCGCAGCCTGATTCGCGTTGCCCTCGTGGGTCGCGACGCTGGCCGAAATCCGAACCGCTGCAGCGCGTTCGGTGGAATCGGGTGAGTTGAGTAGCGTGTCGGCCAATGCCGCCGCGGCGGCGCAGTCTCCGCTGAGGGCCAGCGCGTCGGCGACCCGAGATGTCAGGCCCTCGGCGCCGGCATCGACCGCTGCCCGGTAAAGCCTTGCTGCCCTGGTGGTTTCGCTACGCACTGTCGCGGCTTGCCTGGCAAGGATGGCCGCCAGCCGGTCGTCTTTGAGCCCGTGCTCGGCGAGCCGCAACGCGAAGTCCGGAGAAACCGTCGACATGTCGAGTTGTGAACGCAGCAGCGCGGTTTCGATATCGCGATGATGCGCATTGCCGACGACCTGGGCAATTGCGCCGTGCACCAGCTGTAGGAACTCGGGGCTGTGTGACGGCTCGATCAGCCCGCTGGCGTGCGCCCGGTCAACCAGCCGACGTGCGTCTGTGCCTGAAATGCCCAGTGCTGCAGCCACATCGGCAGCTCCCAGTTCCTGGCTCAGCGACGTGATGAGAAGCGTGTCCAGGTCGGGTTCGTCGAGTCGGCGCAACCGTGCCACCAGCGCGAAGGTGGCCGTCTGGGCCGGTGAATGGGTGCCCTCGGATGTTGCGCGCACCAGAAACGGGATTCCCGCGGTGCACGGCAGAAGGGCCTCCGCGACGGGCAGGGGACCCAACGATATGCGCGGTCGATCCCGTTCCATCGCCACGGTCAGTTCCCGCAGGCGCTCCTGCGGCTCGGTGGCCACCACCACCGTGGTGCGCGGGTCGTCGACCCACTCGATGAGCCGGAGCAGTTCGGGTTCGCTCAGCAGGTGGGCGTCGTCGATCACCACGGCGGCGTCGGGTGGGTCGTCGGCCCGGGGTGCGCGTGCGAGCACGGACATTCCGGCACCCCGCAGCGCGTCGCGGGCGGCGGTGATAGCGGTGGTCTTGCCGGTTCCGATGCCGCCGCTGATCACGAGCTTCACCGGCACTGCCGGCGCGTCGGCCAGGGCCCGGACGACGTGCTCGGCCATCGGGGAGTCGCTCAAGTGACGTACCCCCTAAGCGGTGCTGCGCTCGTGGTCAGGAGCGGTTTTCTCACCATAGCTGCAGCAACCCCCGCACCCGGGTAGCCATCCCCGTAGCGCCTCCATTCCCCTAAAGCAGCACCCCCTAATACAGCCGGGCGGCTGGTGGGCTGTGCACCGATCACACCGCTCGCGTGAGCCGATAGCATCGTGGCAATTGGCTGGGCGGTCCCTGCGCACGCCGACGCCAAGGGTAGAGAGCGGCAAGGAGGTGCCCCCGATGGCAAACTCATTGCTCGACTTCGTGATCTCGCTTGTGCGTGACCCCGACGCCGCGGCGCGCTACGCGGCCAACCCCACGCAGTCCATCGCAGACGCCCACCTTACCGATGTGACCAGTGCCGATGTGAACAATCTGATTCCTGTGGTGACGGATTCGCTGTCGATGGGCACTCCGGCCAGTCCCGCCTCGGGCGCGTCGGTTCCCGATCACGGAAACGTCTGGGCAAGCGGTGCGGCCGCGGCGGCTCTCGACGCATTCACCCCGCACATCCCCGCTGGGGCGGTCGATTCGCACGGTCCGGCGGCCGGCGTGATCCATCAGCCGCCCACCCCGGCACCCGACCAACCGCCGGCGGAGGTGCGACCATTGGGCCTGGACGGTCCCGGCGCACCGGTGCAGCTCACTGGGGCTGAAACGCCGGATAGCCCGGCCGATCACGGTGCTCCTCCCGTGCACGACCCGGATGTGTGGGACCACCAGGTCATCCACCCGCACCCCGGTGAGCCGGAGCACCACGACTTCGGCCTGCACGGCTGACGTTTACGGCCCTGAACTGCGCCAATACCCTCCGATAGGGGCATTTTTGGTGATGTGTCAGATCCCCCGGTAAAGCCCCTAATCCCCTAACGGGGTTTCGTTACGGATCCCGATGGGGTCCCGATCAGCCGGGGGATCCGTCCCCGATTCCGAGCAGTGGCGGAATCCATAGCGTGTATGGCAGGACGCCGGTCGATCCGGCGCAGGGGATTGAAGGGGAATCATCATGGACCGGCTGATCCAATACATCCTGGATTTGTTTGGCAACCCGGACGCGGCCCGCGCTTTCGTAGCGGGCCCCGGGCAGGCCATGACCGATGCGGGCCTGATCAACGTGGCTCCGGAGGAGTTCTCCTCCGCGGTGGCCAGCGCCTTGCCGGGTCTGCCCCTTGGCGTGGGCGACCCGATCGGCGGATTGCAGCAGGTGCTCACCGACCAGTACGGCTTTGCCCCGGGATATGGCGGATACGACCAGGGCTATGGCTACGACCCAGGCTACGGCGGCTATGACCCGGGCTATGGGGGATACGACCCGGGCTACGGGTACGGCCCCGGCCTTGTCGGCGCGGTTGCCCAGGACGCGGGCGTCCTGGTGGGTGACGGGGTTGCCCCGGTTGTCGACGGCGCTGGCGCTGTGCTGGGTCTGGGCAGCGCGATCGTTGCCGACGTGGGTGGCGGTCTGCTCGGTGCTGTCGACGCCGGACTGTACGGAGCCGCGTACGGCGGGCTCGGATTTCAGACGGGCGGCTGGGGCGGATTTGGTCCCGGTTTCGGATCTGGTTGGGGCGGTTTCCAACCGGGCTGGGGACATGGTTGGGGTGAGCGGCCTGGCTGGGGACATGGTTGGGGTGAGCGGCCTGGCTGGGGACATGGTTGGGGTGAGCGGCCTGGCTGGGGACATGGTTGGGGCGACGGGCCTGGCTGGGGGCACGGTTGGGGCGGGTTCCGGCCCGGCTTGGGTGAATTCGGCCACGGCACCGGCTTCGGTGGCGGCTTCGGCGGCGAGTTTGGACTGGGCGTCGGATTCAACGCCGGTCTGGGCCTTGGTGGTGGTCTCGGCGGACACACCGGCTTTGGTCTTGGCGGTGGCGGCCTGACGGGCATCGGTTTGGGTGCCCAGACCGGGTTCGGTGGCCGCGCCGGTCTTGGCTTCGGCGGCGACACCGGCCTGGGCCTGGGTGGACACACCGGTTTCGGGTTGGCCAGTGAGGTCGCCCTGGGCGGCCGCGCCGGTCTCGGACTCGGTGGTGAGGCTGGTCTTGGTGGTCGGGCCGGGTTCGGCGAAGGTGTTGGGCTGCGGGCCGGCGGCGGGCTTGAGGGCGGCGCTGGGTTCGGTGCCCGTGCGGGTCTTGGTGGCGAGGCTGGTCTGGGCGGTCGCGCCGCAGTCGGTGCTGGATCCAACGGCGACGCCGGCTTTGGCGGAGGTGCCGGTCACGGTAGCCACGCAGGTGTTGGCCTGAGGGGCGAAGCCGGCGGGGGCTTTGGGGGCCAGCTCGGCGTTGGCGCTGGCAGCCAGCTTGGCGTCGGCGCTATCGCCGGTGGTGGTCTCGGCGCTGCTGGCCAGGCCGGTGGCGGCTTCGGCGGCGCAGTTGGCGGAGGTAGCCAGCTGGGCGGTGGCATCGGTGCCGGTGCTGGTGGTCAGGCGGGTCTGGGCGGTCAAGCGGCTCTGGCGAGCCAGGCGGGATTCGGTGCTGGTGGTCAGGCGGGTCTCGGCGGCCAGGCCGCACTGGCGAGCCAGACAAGTTTCGGGGCCGGCAGCCAGCTGGCGGGTGCCGGCAATGCCGGTGTGCTCGCCGGCGGGGGCGGTAATGCAGCGCTGGGCGCCAGCGGTCAGGCGGGGTTGATCGCTAGCGAGGGCGCGGCACTGAACGGCGCCGCCACTCCTCACGTGGCCGGCCCGCTCGGGGGCGTCGGCGTCGGTGGACAGGGTGGTACCGCCGCGGCCGGCGGCGCTGGACTTGGTATCGGCGGGGCACGCGGCAGCGCCATGTTGAGCGGTGAGAGCGGGCTGGGAGGCCACGCGACGCCGCAATCCGCCGCCGTTGCCGGCGGCGCGGGCCTGGGCAGCCACGCCGAAGTCGGAGCCGGCGGCGCGGGTATCGGCGGTCACGCCGGAGCCGACGTGACCGCGGGGGCGGGCGTCGGCGGAGGCTTCCCGGGCGGTGCGGCCGGCGGCGGCCTCAACGGTGGAATCGGTGGCGGCCTCAACGCGGGCGCCGGCGGCGGCGCTCACGGAGGGATCCTCGGCCAGGAGGGTGCGGCGCTCGGCGGCGGCGGCAGTGTCGCCGGCAGCGGCGGCGGCGGCGCTCACGGCCCGGCCGGGCCCGCTGGACAAGGCCCGGTGATTCACGGCGGCGGCGGTGCCGGAGGCGGCGTCGGTGGTCACGCCACCCCGCCGTCGAACCCCGGCCCCGTCTTCCAGGGCGGTGGCTCCGGCGGTGCCGGCGGCCACGGCAGCGCGGGCGGACCGGTGATCCACGAGCCGGCGCAGCAGGCTCCGGTTCAGCATTCCCCTGCGCCGGTTCAACATTCGCCGATTGAGCACTCGCCCGCACCGGTTCAACACTCGCCGGCACCGGTTCAGCATTCGCCTGCGCCGGTTCAGCATTCACCGGCTCCAGTCGAGCATGCTCCGGCACCGCACAGCCCGTCGGTGTTCGAAGGCACTCCGCACGCTCCGGCCCCGGTGCACGCACCGGCTCCGGCACCGCACCCGTCGCCCTCTCACGTCGGGGGCCCGCACGGGTAGCGCGCGAACATAGCGGAACGGCGGGGATCTTGTGATCCCCGCCGATTCGCGCGCATACCGTAATCACAGATGCGAGAAAGTGGGGAACCGCGGTGACTCAGGCCAGTGATCCGAGGCGCGTCAGCGTGATCGTCGAGCTGATCGACCACACCCTCGCCATCGCCGAACTCAACGACCGCAATGACCTCGTGGAGCGACTGGCGCGGGCCCGCGAGCGCATCACCGATCCGCAGATCCGGGTGGTAATCGCCGGCCAGCTCAAACAGGGCAAGAGTCAACTACTCAACTCGTTGCTCAACCTGCCGGTCGCGCGGGTGGGCGACGACGAGGCCACCGTGGTCATCACCGTCGTCAGCCACGGCGACCCACCGTCGGCCCGGTTGATCGTGGCCGCCGGACCCAACGGCGAATCCATGCCCATCGACATCCCGATCGACGACATCAACACCGACCTGCGCCGAGCGCCGCAAGCCGCCAACCGCGAAGTGCTGCGTGTCGAGATCGGAGCGCCCAGCCCGCTGCTGCAAGGTGGGTTGACGTTCATCGACACCCCGGGCGTGGGCGGTCACGGGCAGCCGCATCTGTCGGCGACGCTCGGACTGCTGCCCAACGCGGACGCGCTGATCATGGTCAGCGACACCAGCCAAGAGCTGACCGAACCGGAGATGTGGTTCATCCGGCAGGCGCACCGGATCTGCCCGGTCGCGGTGTTGGCGGCCACCAAGACCGACCTCTACCCGCACTGGCGCGAGATCGTCGACGCCAACACCGCGCACCTACAGCGCGCCGGCGTGCCGACACCGATCCTGCCCGTGTCGTCGCTGCTGCGCAGCCACGCCGTCACGGCGAACGACACCGAACTCAACGAGGAGTCCAACTTCCCGGCCATCGTCAAGTTCCTCAGCGAACGGGTGCTCACCCGCGAGACCGACCGGGTACGCGACGAGGTCCTTCGTGATATCCGTTCTGCTGCAGAACAATTGGCGATGGCTGCGGGTTCAGAACTCGCGGTCTTCAACGATCCGGGGCTTCGCGACCGGCTCGCCGAAGACCTGGAGCGGCGCAAGCGCGACGCGCTGGACGCACTGGAGCAGACCGCGCTGTGGCAGCAGGTGCTCAACGACGGATTCACCGACCTGAGCACCGACGTCGACCACGACATGCGAGCCCGGTTCCGTGGGCTCACCGAGGACATCGAGCGCCAGATCGATTCGTGCGACCCGACCCGGCATTGGGCCGAAATCGGCAGCGACGTCGAGGAAGCCGTCGCCACCGCCGTCGGGGACAACTTCGTGTGGGCCTATCAACGCGCCGAGGAACTGGCCGACGACGTGGCGAATTCGTTCGCCGCGGCGGGGCTGGATTCGGTGCTGACTCCCGAGCTGAGCCAGCGCGCGATGGGTGAAGACTTCGGCCAGCTCAAATCGGTGTCCGATCTGGAGTCCAAGCCGGCCGGCAAGGGGCAGAAGATGGTCAGCGGACTGCGTGGTTCCTACGGCGGCGTGGTGATGATCGGCATGTTGTCCTCGGTGGCGGGGCTGGGCCTGTTCAACCCGTTGTCGGTGGGCGCCGGGCTGATCCTGGGCCGCATGGCCTACAAGGAGGACAAGGAGAACCGGCTGCTGCGGGCGCGCGCGGAGGCCAAGACGAATGTGCGGCGCTTCGTCGACGACGTCTCGTTCGTGGTGGGCAAGGAATCTCGCGACCGGCTCAAGGTCATCCACCGCACGCTGCGCGACCACTACCGCGACATCGCCAACGAGATCTCCCGGTCGCTCAACGAGTCGCTGCAGTCGACCATCGCCGCGGCGCACGTAGAAGAAGCCGAACGCGAAACCAAGGTCCGTGAACTCGAGCGGCAGTTGAATATCCTCAACCAGGTCACCGACAATGTGGGCAAACTGACGCCACCGGTGACCGTAGGACGGGTGTGAGCACTAGCGATCGAGTCCGTGCGATTTTGGGCGGGACCATCCAGGCCTACCGTGGTGAGCCGGCGTTCCGGAACCGACCCGAGGTCTTCTACGAACTGGACCGCATCGGCGCGCGGCTGAACGAGCCCATCCGCCTCGCCCTGGCCGGCACGCTCAAGGCCGGAAAGTCCACGCTGCTCAACGCTTTGGTCGGTCAAGACATCGCCCCGACCGACGCCACCGAGGCCACCCGCATCGTGACCTGGTTCCGGCACGGGCCCACCCCAAAGGTCACCGCAAACCATTGGGGTGGAAGGCATTCCAATGTGCCGATCAACCACAGCTCGGGGCTGACGTTCGACTTCCGGACGCTCGACGCCGCCGACGTGGCCGACCTGGATGTGGAGTGGCCCGCCGAGGAGCTGGTCGATATGACCATCATCGACACCCCGGGCACGTCGTCGCTGACGCGTGCGGCCTCCGAGCGCACGCTGCGGCTGCTGGTGCCACCCGACGGGGTGCCGCGGGTGGACGCGGTGGTGTTCTTGCTGCGCACCCTCAACGCCGCGGATATCGCTCTGCTCAAGCAGATTGGGCAACTCGTCGGCGGGGCCGCGGGCGCGCTTGGCATCATCGGCGTCGCATCCCGGGCCGACGAAATCGGTGCGGGCCGGATCGACGCGATGCTGTCGGCGGCCGACGTGGCGCAGCGCTTCACCACGGAGATGAATGACACGGGCATCTGCCAAGCGGTGGTCCCGGTGTCGGGGCTGCTGGCGCTGACCGCCCGCACGCTGCGGCAAAGCGAGTTCATCGCGCTGCAGAAGCTCGCCGCCGCCGACAAGACCGAGCTCGGCAAGGCCATGCTAAGCGTGGATCGCTTTGTGCGCGTGGAGAGCTCGCTGCCCGTCGATGCGGCGACGCGCGCCCAGCTGCTGGACCGGTTCGGCATGTTCGGCCTGAGGATTTCGCTCGCCGTGCTGGCCGCCGGTGTCGCCGACGCGGCGGGCCTGGCCGACGAACTGCTGGAGCGCAGCGGTCTGGTGGCGCTGCGCGAGGTGATCGATCAGCAATTCGCGCAGCGGTCCGACATGCTCAAGGCGCACACCGCGCTGGTGTCACTGCGCCGGTTCGTGGAGGCGTTCCCGATCGTGGCGACGCCCTACGTCATCGCCGACATCGACCCGCTGCTGGCCGACACCCACGCCTTCGAAGAGCTGCGGTTGCTCAGCCAATTATCTTCTCGACCAACCTCTTTGAATGCCGAAGAGCTCGCATCGCTACGTCGGGTGATCGGCGGATCGGGCACCCGCCCGGCCAGTAGGCTGGGTCTGAATCCTGAGAACACCGACCCCAACGAGGGGCCGCGGGCCGCATTCGCCGCGGCGCAACGCTGGCGCCGCCGGGCCGAGCATCCGCTCAACGATCCGTTCACCACCAGGGCGTGTCGTGCCGCGGTGCGCAGTGCCGAGGCGATGGTGGCCGATTTCGCCGCGCACGGCGCCAACATCCGGGCTCAGTAGCGCCGCCACGGCCAGTGCGGTCGCTCCCGTTCGGTCGGCAGCGGCGGCGTAAAGGTGGTGGTGGGCGGTGGCGGGACCGTCGTGGTGGGCGGCGGCTGATAGGTCGTGGTGGGCGGCGGCGCCTCGGTCGTGGTCGTCGTCACCGGTGCCTCGGTAGTGGTGGTCGTCGGCGCCTGGGTCGTCGTCGGGGTGGGGCTGGGGGATTCCGTGATGGTCACGGTCTGCTCGGGGGGCGGGGCGGTCGGTTGACTCGGCGGGGTCTGCACCGGCCTTGGGCTCTCCTCGCCGAGGGTCAACGCCAGGATGGTGGCCACCAGTATGGCTACGCCCGCGGCGGCCAGGCTCAAGACGATGGCGGTGCGCCGGTACCACGGCGGCGGTGCCCCGGCGTAAGGGTCGTCGTCTGCTTCCCCGAAATCCATTGCGTCCCGGACATATTGGCCGCTGTGTTCGGGGCCGGTGTAAGGGACGGGGTCCTCTTCGTCGTCGTCCTCGGACCAGGCCAGCGGCCGCTCTTCTTCGATCCGGGCGCCCGGCATGACTTGGGTCATGTCGGGCGGCGCGGCGGCGGCCAGTTGCGTCGGGGTCTCGACGACGGGGCTCGGAATCGCGCGCGTCGAAGGGTGCTGTTGACCGAATTTGGCCGCGCCCAGGGCCGCGGTGAACGCCGGCTGCGGTGTGGTGTGGACCGGCACCCCAAGGCGTTCGGAGAGGCGGGTGGCGAGCAGCGGGATGGCGGCACCGCCGCCGACGGTGGCCACGGCGGACAGGTCTGTCACCGCAATCTTGTTGCGCTGCAAGCTGTTTTCGACGTCGGTGACGAATTCGTCCAGCGGTCCGGAGATCAGCTCCTCGAATTCGTTGCGGGACAGCTCAACATCTTCGCCGGTGACCGCCGGCAGCGTGGTGACCGTGGCCGTCGACAGGGTTTCCTTGGCGGTTCGGTATTGGTCGAGCAGGCGGGTCAGCGACCCCATTCGCGTCGTGCTGGCCAGGCCGCCGGAGCTGTCGCTCGGAGCGCCGTCGCGCATGTGGTCCAGGATCAGCTGGTCGATCGCGTCGCCGGAGAAGTCGCGGTAGCGCACCGAGGGGCCGATCTGCGCGAAATCCGAACCGGCGTCGCTCAGTGTCACGGTGGTGCCACTGGCGCCGAAATCGCACAACGCGACGATGCCGTGCGTTGGGAAGTCTGGTTCGGCCCGCAGCGCGGTCAGCGCGGCCGTGGCATCGGAGATCAACGCCGGAGGCACGCCGTCCGGCGCCAGACCGGGCTGGGCGAAGAATTCCTCACGCAGCGCCGCGGACTGCTCCGGCGACCAATAGGCGGGGACGGCGATCGTGACCGGCGTTCCGTAGTCGACGGTGCGGGCCATCGCCTCGAGCGCTTCGACCGTCAGCGCGTCACCGAGGTACTTCGTCCCGTCGGCGGCCACCAGCGGAGTGCGGTCCCCGACCCGTTCGACGAACCCCCGCATCACCAGGCCGGCTGCGGCCGGGTCGGGACTTTCCTCCGGTAGGCCGACTTCGGACGCCCGCTGGTCGAAGAGGGTGAGCACGGACTTGCGAGTCACCGCGTCGCCACCCGCGCGGGCCGCGACGAGGTTGGCCATCCCGATGGACAACCCGAGCGACTCGGACATCTGGCATACCCCTGTGGTTTGTCGTAAATGTGGCTGTGGGTTCCCGCGAGTCTAGGTGGGAGCCCTTTTCAGAGGCCGGGCGGCAGCGTGATCTCGGTCGGTAGCCCGGGCAGCGGGGGCAGGGTGATCACCGAGGGCAGTTGCGGCAACGGGTACGCCTCGCCCGACGGCGTGGTCGGTGTGGTCGTGCCGGTCGACGGCAGCGCGTCTTCGGCGGACGCCGTCGGGGCGTCGGTGGTCGGGGTGGTTGTCTGCGCGCTCGGCGCCGCAGGGGCCACGCTCGAGGTCGTCGACGGTCGGGGCGCCGTCGTGGTGGCGGTCACGGGAGTGGTGCTGGTCACCGGTTGCTGCGGCGGGGCGCCGTGCGCGAGCTGGATGATGCCCCAGACGATCAGCGCGATCAGCACCGCGATCAGGCTGCCCCACCCAACCAACGCAATTGGTTTGCGCCAACCCGGAATCGGGTCGTCGGGGTCGGGCGGCGCGCTGCCGTGCTCGTCGTCTCCGTAGTGGATGAAGACGGTGGGGTCGTCGTCGACGAAGTGGTCTGCCGGCGCGTGCCTTCCCATGGTCGCCGAGACTAGCCGGGCGGGTCGGGCCGGGGCTGGTCCCACACGGGCGGCTTCCGATCGGCCGTCAAACGTTGACCCAATCGCAATCAACTCGTTAGGGCAGTTGCGGGATGGTCGTAGGTAGCCACGACGGCCAGTGATGCCTACGGGTGGGCTGGTGCGTCGGCTGCGGTTGCGGCGACTCGACGGCGCTGCTGGTGGGAGGCGCCGTCGTCGTCGTGGTGGTCGACGGCGCACTCGTCGTGGTCGTGGTCGTGGTCGTGGTCGTGGTCGTGGTCGTGGTGGTGTGCGGCGTCGTCGTGGTGGTTTTCGGGTTGCCGCTGGTGCCCTGGTCTTCGATCAGCTCGACGATGCCGTAGACGATCAGGACGATCAGGATCAGAACCGACAGGCCCCAGAGGATCAGCCCCACCGGTTTGCGGTACCACGGGGTGGGCTCGGTCTCTTCGTCGAACGGATCCGGCTGCGGTAGGCCGGGAGCGGGCCGCGGCGGCTCATCGGCGGGCGGGCGCGGCGGGCCATCGCCCCTCCCGACGTCTCTGTATCGCGTCGGCTCATTGTTGAAGTCGTCCGGTGGGCCTGCCACGGCACCGATCGTACTGACCGGCCTGACGATGCGTTGACCGTCGTCGGCGAGATCAGAGCCCGGCGGAGGTGAGCTGGTGATCCGCCTCGAGTAGCATCCACGCGCTCAGCTGTATCGAGAGATCGCGGCTCTGGTTCGGCGCCGACGCGTGCGACGAGTCCGCGAGCTGGGTAAAGGTTTCCAGACCCGGCGGCGGGGTGACCGGACGGTTCCAATGCGCACCGAACAGCGGCAGTCCGTCCACCTCGGCGCGGTTGTCCCAGGCCGCCCGCGCCGAGGCGTGCACGAGTCGCGCGGCGGTGGTGTCCCCCAGGGCCAGCGCGGTCTGGGCGAGATACCTGGCGAGGATGCCCATGAACAGCCCGGAGTCGTTCCCGGCGCACCCGACGATCACACCCCCGTCGGCGAGCCTGTCGGCGGTAGCGGCGACGAGTGCCGCCGCGCGCTCACGGTGGCTGGAATCGTTTGTGCGCAAGGCCAATTCGGTCTCCAGCCCGATGGCCACGCCCTGACAGTAGGTCAGCAGCGAGCGGTCCACCCGCCCGCTGGGTTCGTGCACGCCGTCGAAGATGAGGCCGCTTTCGGTGTCGCGCAGCCGGTTGTGCAGGAAATCGGCGAGTTGTTCGGCGCGCGACAGCTTGCCCAGCCGCGCCATCGCGATGCCGGTCGGACCGATCCCGGAGGTGCTGTAGTAATCGTGGCCGATCTTCCAGGGCACCGCGCCGACGGCCGGGTTCCAGCCGTCGAGCAGGGCGGTGCGCAGCTTCGGAACGGCATCGCCGAACCGGACGCCGAGCAGCCGGTCAGCGCGTTCGAGTGCGAGCACCAGCCACGACATGTCGTCGCAGTACCCGTTGGTCCAGCCGGTCAGATTGCGGGTGTGAATGCCGCGCGCGATGGCGCCGATCCGGTCGATGCGTTCGGGGGTGCGTGCGCGGTACGCCGCATCCACCACGCAGTCCAGCAGGTGGGCCTGCCACCAGTAACACCAGCGGGCCAACAACAATTGGTCGAACAGGGACGACGGCCAGTGCAGCGTGCCCAGTTGGGTGCCCGACCACCAGAGCGTGTGCACGTGCCGCTCCATGACCGCCCGCTCCGCCAGGTCCGCCCGCTGCTCGAGGCCCACCGGGCCCGGAGACGGCTTCGCCGCAATCGCCGCCGCGTGCGTCGGCTGGTTCACCGCCGTGAGTGCGACGGCGCCCGCGACCGCGAACAGCAAACCGCGCCGGCTGATCCCCTTGTTCGGGCGATCCATCCGCTCGAGCTCCTCTTTGCTGAACAACGATCGCCGGCCGGAAACCGGGCAGCTAAATGTTATTCCGGCATCGACGAAATCCCGAAGAATCAGGCCTCGAGTCCTCGAACGACTCAGACGACTAGAACGTGGAGACCTTCTCGACGCTGACGAACATGCCGTGCCCGGTGTGGCCGTTGGTGAACCGGGTGCCGGCCTCGGAGGCGTCGATCGTCCAGCCCTGCGCGTCGTAGATCTTGTAGTCGATCGTGACGGCGGGGATGGCACCCAGGTTGCCCAGGATCCACTGCACGGAGCCGGCAGAGGTGATGTGGACGCCGTTGGCATGCTCACCGTCCTGCATGGGGGAGTCGGTGAACGGTGCCTCGCATCCGACGCTGTCCTTGTTGATCTGGCAGCGCGTGATGCCGGACTTGGTCTCGATGAACACGTAGCCGTTCTCGTCGGGCGGCAGCGGAATGGCGCCGGCCGGCGCGGTCGGATTCGCCGGTGTAGTCGGCGGCACCCCGATGGGGCCCGACGGCGGCGCCGCCGTGATGCTTGGCCTCGGCGTGGGAAAGTTCGGCTCGGTGGGCCCGGTGCCCGGCGCCGCGACCGGCTTGCCGTCGATGACCGAGCTACAGCCCGAAATCAGCATGGGACCAGCCAGCAGGGCCGCGAGCACCAGCGAACCACCCGCCATGCCTCGCCGGGCATTCTGCGAAAACCGCACGCGTCGCTCCCGAAACTCGGAGATGTCAGACGTAGATTACGCACGGCGCGGCACAAGATGCCCGGGCGACGCGGTTTTGAAATGCCGCTGATAGCAAAGTGTTATCGCCGGATGGCACGGACGATGAGTCTGTTGCTTAGCCAGCATGTGAATGCATGATGGGGGAGTGCGGTTACCGCCACAGCACGTCGGAGTCTTGTTGGCCGCCGGCGCCGGTCGCCGCTACGGCAAGCCGAAAGTCTTGGTCGAGGGCTGGCTGGACATTGCGGTCGGCGCGCTGCGCGACGGCGGATGCGGCGACGTCGTCCTGGTCCTGGGCACCGCCGAGGTCGCCGCCCCGCCCGGCGTCACAGCGATCACCGCGCCGCACTGGCACCAGGGACTCAGCGCGTCGGTGCGCGCGGGTCTGGCCGCGGCCGACCGCATCGGCGCGGACTACGCCGTGCTGCATGTGATCGACACTCCCGACGTGGGCCCCGACGTCGTGGCGCGGGTGCTCGGCCGGGTGACCGAAAGTGGGCTCGCGCGCGCGTATTTCGGCGACCGGCCCGGGCATCCGGTGGTCATCGCGCGCCGGCACTGGCCCGATGTGCTGACCCGGATATCGGGCGACCAGGGCGCCGGCGCGTATTTGCGCGGCAGGCACGACGTCGAGATGGTCGACTGCAGCGACCTGGCCGACGGTCAGGACGTCGACGAGCCCGGTTAACTCACAGACCCAGCAGCTCTTCCGCGTTGAGGTGGCTGATGCGCGCCCGCTCGTCGTCGGTCAGGGGGAGAGCGTCCAGGAAGGCGCGGGCGGTCTTCATCGACCCGAACGGGTAGTCGGCCGAAAACGCCACTCGCTCAATGCCGACGTGGGCGACCAGGTTGGCGTAGGTGGCTTCGTCGTTGAAGTTGGCGAATGTGTAGTGCACGTTGCGCCGCAGGTAGGTGCTGATGGCGTGGTCGAGGCCGGTCAGTTCCGGCTTCAGCGTGGCGTCGAAGCGCGGCAGCATGAACGACGTCGCCTCGCCCATGTGCCCGATGATGATCTGCAAGTCCGGGTAGCGGTCGAACACGCCACCGAGGATCAGGCGCAGCACATGGGTGGCGGTGTTGATGTGCCAGCCCCACCCCACCGTCGCGAACGCGAACGTGACCTCGGGGGAGAACCCCGCGTAACAGGACTCGATGACCGCCGCCGGCGGGATCGTCGGATGCAGGTAGATCGGAGCGTTCAACGCCGCCGCGCGGTCGAGAACCGGCTCGAAGAACGGATCGTCCAGGTAGCGGCCTTGGCTGTGCCCGTTGATCACCGCGCCCCGGAAGCCGAGCTCGCGCATCGCCCGCTCCAGCTCGTCGGCCGCCGCGTCGGGCGCGCCGATCGGCACGCTCGCGAAGCCCGCCAGTCGCTCGGGGTACCGAGCGACCGCCGCGGCGAGTTCGTCGTTGCATTCGCGAGCCAGCTGGGCGGCTTTCGGGCCGTCCAGCTGTTCGACACCGGGGGCGGCCAGCGACAGCACCGCCAGATCGATTCCCGCCTCGTCCATGGCCGCGATGCGGCCGTCGCCGAGATCGGCGATGGCGTCGATCACGCCCGCGCGCGACGCCAGCCAGCTGCCCGGTCCGCGCAGGAATCCCGCTGTGGCGTAATGCTCTTCGAGTGCGATGGTCCGCACCGGCGGTCCTCAGGTCTCCAGCACGCGGTTGGCGGCGGTCCAGTAGGGCAGCGCGTCGCGCTTGGCGGCCCAACGGATGGTCTTGGTGTAGCCGTATTCGGCCAGCGTTTCCTCGGCGTGCTCGCGCCCGAAGCCGCTGTGGCCGACTCCGCCGAACCCGGTGCCGATCGCGATCCGCACGTAGTTGTTGACGAACACGGCGCCGGCCCGGATCTGCCGGCTCACCCGCAGCGCACGATCGCCGTCCTGGGTGAACACCGCCGCAACCAGTCCGAACGGAGTGCTGTTGGCGATCCGCACCGCCTCACCCTCTTCGGTGAACGGGATCAGCGTGACCACCGGACCGAAGATCTCCTCGCGGGCGACCCGCATGCGCGGCGTCACGTCGGTCAGCACGGTCGGCGATACGTAGAAGCCGTCCGCCAGCCGAGGATCCTCGGGCAGCGGCGCCTGAGCGGCAATGCGCGCGCCCTCGGCCACACCGAGCTTGAGGTAGTCCAGCACCTGCTTCTGCTGCGCGCGGGTGACCAACGGCCCGACGTCGGTCATGGGGTCGGCCCCGTCGCCCACCCGCAGCCGGGTCACCGCCTTGCACAGCTTCGCGGCGAACTCGTCATAGATCTTGTCCTGCACCAGGATTCGCGACGACGCGGTGCACGCTTCGCCCTGGTTGAAGAAGCCGCCGTCGATGGCCGCCATCAGCGCCTCGTGCATGTTGGCATCGTCGAAGACGATCAACGGGTTCTTCCCGCCCAGCTCCATCAGCGTCGGGGTGAGGTTGCAGGCGGCGTTGCGCATCACCGCCGAGCCCGTCCGCGGCGACCCGGTGAACGACACCTTGCCGACCAAGCGGTGTCCGGCCAGTGCGGCACCCACCTCGCCCTTGCCGGGTACGGCGTGCACCACGCGGTCCGGCAGCACGGACTGGATCAGCTCGACCATGCGCAGCACCACCGACGGCGTCTGCTCCGGTGGCTTCAGCACCACGGCGTTACCGACGGCGAGTGCCGGCGCGATCTTTCCGGCGGTGTGGATGGGCGGCCAGTTGAACGGCACGATGGCCGCGATCACGCCGTACGGTTCCAGCGTGGTGACGTCCAGGACGGTGTCGTGGTCGCGCGCCTTGTTCGGCAGGTTCTCCACGATGCTGCTGAAGAACTCAAAGATGGAGATCGCCGCTTCGAGGTCGAACTGGCGCGCCTGGACGATCGGCTTGCCCATCTCGCGTGACTCGAGCATCGCGAGTTCGTCGGCGTGTGCGCGGATGACCGCGGCGATCTCGCGCAGGTAGGTGCCACGCTCGCGGGCAGGCCGCTGCTTCCAGCGCAGGTGGGCGGCGTGCGCCTTGCGCACCGCCTGGTCTACCTCGTTGGGCCCTGCGCCCTGCACCACCGTGACGGTTCGGCCCGTCGCGGGGTTCTCGACGACGAACTGGTCGTCGGTAGAGGGAGACGACCAGCGTGTTCTGGTCCTGGTCAGGGCGGGAGCTTGCAGAGTCATTGGCACGTCCAGCAAGGTTGGGGGTGGGGGTGGTCGACGGGCGGTCAGCACGCTCGACCAGGACGACGCTACGATCACCCGCGGCATCAGGGCCAACGACATGTTCTGATGGCTTTCAGCACGGGCGGTGATAATGGCTGCATGGAGCTGCGCCACCTCGAGTACTTCCTCGCCGTCGCGGACAACCGGAGCTTCACCGAGGCCGCGAAAAAGTTGCACGTCGTCCAATCGGGCGTGTCGGCGACGATCAAGGCGCTGGAACGAGAACTCGGCGCGGAGCTATTCGTGCGGGGCTCGGCGGGCGTCGAGCTGACGCCGGCGGGAGAGGAGCTGCGACCTCGCGCCCGCGAAACCCTGGATGCCGCGCGCGCCGCCAAAGACGCCGTCAACGCCACCCGCGGCTCCATCCGCGGCACCGTCACGGTCGGGATCCTGACGTCGATCAGTGTGATCGACATGCCCGCGGTGCTGGCCGAACTGCACACCCGGCATCCCGGAGTGACCGTGCACTTGCGCGCCGCCAGCGCCGGATCGGCCGGCCTGGCCCGCCAGCTTCGTGACGGCGATCTCGACGTTGCCTTTCTCGTATTCACCGGGCCGCCGCCGGCCGACCTGAATGCCCGTCTGGTTGCCGCCGTTCCGCTGCTGCTGGTCGTACCCGCCGATCATCCACTGGCGCAACGGGATTCGGTGCCGCTGGCGGAGCTGGAAGGAATGTCGTTCGTCGACAGCCCACCGGGATATGGCACCAGAACCGTGATCGACAATGCATTCACCGCCGCCGGCGTGGAACGGACCGTCGCGGTGGAGGTCGCCGACCTGGGCACGGCCGCGACCTACATCCGAAACGGCCTGGGGATCGGCTTCCTCAGCTGGACCATTCTCGACGAGATCGACGACTTCGGTTTGGCCACGCTGCGCGTCAGCGACTACGACCTCGAATGGCGGCTGTTCGTCACCACGTCGGCGGCCCGGTCGAACAGCGCGGCCACCCGCGCGGTACTCGCGTTGATCGAGGAGGTCGCGGCCCGCTGAGCTAGCTGGCGATGGCCGTCTGCTCGCGCGCGCCCGTCGTCTCAGCGGCGGAGCCGTAGCCGTAGCGTTCGATCACCTCGGCCCATCGCTCCGCGACGATCGCGCGCTGTTCGTCCGTCACTTCATAGGTGTTGGTTCGGTAGTCCGCTTTGTCGGCAAGGTATTGCTGCAGCCGTGGCAGGTACTCCTCGAAATCGCCCAGGTCCAGGTGCTCGTACAACTTGCGCAATTGCGCCTCGGGCTCGCTGATCAGCTCCTCATAGCGCAATTCGTAAAACCTTGCGGGGTCGACGAATTCGCGCCCCTCCTCTAACTTCCGATACAGGTCGAGGTAGGTGGACAGCACGTCTTCGCTCAAACCCTCGTAGGTCGGCCGTTGCAGGCCATGGACGCGGGAGAATGTCTTGAAAAGGTGAACCGTCGACGGATAAACGACGTAGGGATCCCGGACGATGTGGATGAATTTCGCCTGGGGGAAGAGTTCCGACAGCACCTTGATTCGGAAACTATGCGTGGGACTCTTCAGCACCACCGTCTTGCGGCGGAGGAAGTACACCTGCTGAACGAACCGATACAGGGTTCGTTTCCAGGCTGCCAGTTCGCGGGGTGTCAGCTGTTCCAAGTCCAGATACCGCTGCCCGTTGATGGGGCGGTTCGGGAATGCCATGGTCAGGTAGAGCGACTGCTGGCCGAGCATGGACAGCGCGAACTCGTCTTCCTGCGGGTGGCGCACGCTCAATTCCATGTTGTCCATGGCTCGATGCTTCGACATCAGAAATCCCAGATACGGCGCAATCCGCCTGGTGAGCAGGAAATGATGCGCCTGGATGCATTCGTAAGTCGTGGGAGCGGTGTGGCGCTCGTCGAGGGCCAACAGTTCGTGCAGCAACGTCGTGCCGGTACGCCAGTGGCCGACGATGAAGATTGGCGGATCGGCGATCGCCGTGTTGGCCACGCGTCGGCCGAACACAATCTTCTGGCACATCGCCAGGCAGGAATTGATGATCGTGGGAACCGTGCAGAAGACCACGACGTGCCACCGGCTCCAGTGCACGTCGAAACGGTTACGGACAAGCAGTCGTGCCCAGGCGGCGAAATCACAACCGACCCAAAGGGGCGCCGACCACTCGTGCCACCACGCAAATCGCGATGTCGTGCGGCTGGCGTTCATCGCAGGTGGGACCAACACTGCAGGGTTGCGCGATGCGCAACGCCGACTCGGGAAGCGGTCATGACGCGTCGTCCTTCTCGTGGCGGGACTTGCTGAGGAACTGGCACAGCTGTACTAGGCAGTGGGGACAGTACTTGTTAGTTGTCCTACGCATGCCTAATTAACGAGAACGTCATTTCCGAGTCACGGCGAATTCGGATTCGGCGCTGTCCTGGCTGGTAAACGGGCTGATCGGGTTCGCCAGAAAAATCGTAAGGCCCCCGGGAACAAGCTCCCGACACCAATCGTTAGCATGATCGTTAAGTTGAGTGACCCAGACTCAATACTGGGTTGACAGGCCGACGCCCTCGAAGGCAGGCTTGAGCGGGGTTCACTCAGCATAGTGGCACCAAAGAAGCTCTACACAATCAGGAGGAATCACTATGGCTCGTGCGGTCGGTATCGACCTCGGGACCACCAACTCCGTCGTCGCAGTCCTGGAAGGTGGCGACCCGGTCGTCGTCGCCAACTCCGAGGGCTCACGCACCACCCCGTCCATCGTCGCCTTCGCGCGCAACGGTGAGGTGCTCGTCGGCCAGCCCGCCAAGAACCAGGCGGTCACCAACGTCGACCGCACCATCCGTTCGGTCAAGCGGCACATGGGCACCGACTGGTCCATCGAGATCGACGACAAGAAATACACCGCGCAGGAGATCAGCGCCCGCGTGCTGATGAAGCTGAAGCGCGACGCCGAGGCCTACCTGGGCGAGGACGTCACCGACGCCGTCGTCACGGTGCCCGCCTACTTCAACGACGCCCAGCGTCAGGCGACCAAGGAAGCCGGCCAGATCGCCGGCCTCAACGTGCTGCGCATCGTCAACGAGCCGACCGCCGCGGCACTGGCCTACGGCCTGGACAAGGGTGAGAAGGAACAGACCATCCTGGTCTTCGACCTCGGTGGCGGTACCTTCGACGTCTCGCTGCTCGAGATCGGCGAGGGCGTGGTCGAGGTTCGTGCCACCAGTGGCGACAACCACCTGGGTGGGGACGACTGGGATGACCGGGTCGTCGAGTGGCTCGTCGACAAGTTCAAGGGCACCAGCGGGATTGACCTGACCAAGGACAAGATGGCGATGCAGCGGCTGCGTGAGGCCGCCGAGAAGGCCAAGATCGAGCTCTCGAGTTCGCAGAGTACGTCGATCAACCTGCCTTACATCACCGTCGACGCGGACAAGAACCCGTTGTTCCTCGACGAGCAGCTGACCCGCGCCGAATTCCAGCGCATCACCCAGGATCTGCTCGACCGCACGCGGCAGCCGTTCCAGTCGGTGATCAAGGACGCCGGCATCTCGGTGTCCGAGATCGACCACGTGGTGCTGGTGGGTGGGTCCACCCGCATGCCCGCGGTGACCGATTTGGTCAAGGAACTCACCGGCGGCAAGGAGCCCAACAAGGGCGTCAACCCCGACGAGGTCGTGGCGGTCGGTGCCGCGCTGCAGGCCGGTGTCCTCAAGGGTGAGGTGAAAGACGTTCTGCTGCTTGATGTCACGCCGCTGAGCCTGGGTATCGAAACCAAGGGTGGCGTGATGACCAAGCTGATCGAGCGCAACACCACCATCCCGACCAAGCGGTCGGAGACCTTCACCACGGCCGACGACAACCAGCCGTCGGTGCAGATTCAGGTCTTCCAGGGTGAGCGCGAAATCGCTTCGCACAACAAGCTGCTCGGCTCCTTCGAGCTGACCGGTATCCCGCCGGCCCCGCGCGGCGTCCCGCAGATCGAGGTCACCTTCGACATCGACGCCAACGGCATCGTGCACGTCACGGCCAAGGACAAGGGCACCGGCAAGGAGAACACGATCAAGATCCAGGAGGGCTCCGGCCTGTCCAAGGAGGAGATCGACCGGATGATCAAGGACGCCGAGGCGCACGCCGAGGAGGACCGCAAGCGTCGCGAAGAGGCCGACGTCCGTAACCAGGCCGAGTCGCTGGTCTACCAGACGGAGAAGTTCGTCGCCGAACAACGGGGCGCAGCGTCCGAGGGCGGCTCGAAGGTCCCCGAGGAGACGCTGTCCAAGGTCGACGGCGCGATCGCCGAGGCCAAGTCCGCGCTGGGCGGCACCGACATCTCCGCGATCAAGACGGCGATGGAGAAGCTGGGCCAGGAGTCGCAGGCGCTGGGTCAGGCGATCTACGAAGCCACTCAGGCCGCCGGCGGCCAGCCGGGCGGCGCCGAGTCCGGCGGCACATCCGGCTCCGCTGATGATGTCGTGGACGCGGAGGTGGTCGACGACGACCGGGAGTCCAAGTGACTCAAGGAAATCAACAACGGGATGGCAATCCTCAGGAACAGGTAACTGTCACCGACAAGCGGCGGATTGATCCCGAGACCGGAGAAGTACGGAACATCCCACCCGGGCCCCCGGCAGAGGGGGCGCCGGGCGGGACCGCCCCGGCGGAATCCGCGACGGACGAAGGTGCCGGCAAGGTTGCCGAGCTGACCGCCGATCTGCAGCGCGTGCAGGCCGACTTCGCGAACTACCGCAAGCGTGCGCTGCGCGACCAACAGGCCGCGGCGGATCGGGCCAAGGCCACCGTCGTCAGCCAATTGCTGGGCGTGCTCGACGATCTCGACCGCGCGCGCAAGCACGGTGACCTGGAGTCGGGCCCGTTGAAGTCGGTCGCCGACAAGCTGGACAGCGCGCTGACCGGACTCGGTCTGGTGGCGTTCGGTGCCGAGGGCGAAGATTTCGACCCGGCGCTGCACGAAGCCGTCCAGCATGAAGGCGATGGCGGCGAGGGATCCAAACCGGTGATCGGCACGGTCATGCGCGAGGGCTACAAACTGGGCGAGAACGTTTTGCGTCACGCCCTGGTCGGCGTCGTCGACACGGTCGCGGGCGACGGCGACGAGGCCGACGCCGCGCCGAGCGCGGACACCGCTGCGGGCGACACCGACGAAAATGCCGACGCCGCTGGTGAATAAGGCACAGAATCAGCACAACAGAAACAGCGAAAGGTGAGAGGAGGTGACGCGACATGGCCCAGCGTGAATGGGTCGAAAAGGACTTCTACAAGGAGCTTGGCGTCTCCTCCGACGCCAGCCCCGAAGAGATAAAGCGCGCCTACCGCAAGCTGGCGCGTGACTTGCATCCGGATGCCAATCCCGACAACCCCGCCGCCGGTGAACGGTTCAAAGCGGTGTCGGAAGCACACAACGTGCTCTCGGATGCGGCCAAGCGCAAGGAATACGACGAGACCCGACGGCTCTTCGCCGGCGGTGGGCTCGGCGGTCGACGGTTCGACACCGGCGGCTTCGGTGGCTTCAATGTGGGCGGCGACGGGGCCGAGTTCAACCTCAACGATTTGTTCGACGCCGCGGGCCGCAGCGGCGGCACCAACATCGGCGACCTCTTCGGCGGCCTGTTCGGACGCGGCGCGAGCGCCCGTCCCAGCCGGCCCCGGCGCGGCAACGATCTGGAGACCGAGACCGAGCTGGATTTCGTCGAGGCCGCCAAGGGTGTGGCGATGCCGCTGCGGCTGACCAGCCCGGCGCCCTGCACCAATTGCCATGGCAGCGGGGCGCGTCCGGGCACCAGCCCGAAGGTGTGCCCCACCTGTAACGGCGCCGGCGTGGTCAGCAGCAACCAGGGCGCGTTCGGTTTTTCCGAACCGTGCACCGACTGCCGGGGCAGCGGCTCGATCATCGAGCACCCCTGTGACGAGTGCAAAGGCACCGGCGTCACCACCCGTACCCGCACCATCAACGTGCGGATCCCGCCCGGCGTCGAAGACGGACAACGGATCCGGCTGCCCGGGCAGGGCGAAGCCGGGTTGCGCGGGGCGCCGTCGGGTGACTTGTACGTGACGGTGCATGTGCGTCCGGACAAGGTCTTCAGCCGCGACGGAGACGACCTCACCGTGACGGTACCGGTCAGCTTCAGCGAATTAGCGTTGGGTTCAACGCTTTCGGTGCCGACGCTGGACGGCAAGGTTGGCGTGCGGGTGCCCAAGGGCACCGCCGACGGGCGCATCCTGCGGGTACGCGGACGCGGGGTGCCCAAGCGCACTGGCGGCAACGGTGACCTGCTGGTGACCGTGAAAGTCGCTGTGCCGCCGAACCTGGAAGGCGCGGCGCAGGAGGCGCTGGAGGCCTATGCCGAAGCCGAGCGGTCCAGTGGCTTCAACCCGCGGGCCGGATGGGCAGGTAACCGCTGATGGCGAAAAACTCCAAGCGAGAAGACGCCCGGACGTTTTTGATCTCGGTGGCGGCCGAGCTGGCCGGTATGCATGCGCAGACCTTGCGTACCTACGATCGCCTCGGGCTGGTGACGCCGAGCCGCACTTCCGGTGGCGGGCGGCGTTATTCGCAGCACGACGTGGATCTGCTGCGCGAGGTGCAGCGGCTGTCGCAGGACGAGGGCGTCAACCTGGCCGGCATCAAGCGCATCATCGAGCTGACGAATCAGGTCGAGGCGCTGCAGTCGAGGTTGAAGGAAATGGCCGATGAGATAGCGGTGTTGCGCACCAACCAGCGCCGCGACGTCGCGGTGGTACCCAAGAGCACGGCGCTGGTGGTGTGGCAGCCGCGTAAGGGCCGCTAGGCGCGGATGGAGAACACCGCGACCGCCGGTTCGCCGGGACGCGCGGTCCGGTAGCCGCCGCGGCTGAGCGCGTCGGTCGGCGCGGTCATCGGCTCGAAGCACACCACGTCCTCGCCGGGCGGCGCGAAGATCTGGGTCGCCGAATACCCCTGCTCGAAGCGGACTTCCAGGCGGCGTCCACCGCCGGACACCGCGAACACCGCGCCGTCGGCCACCTGGTCGTAGGCATCGTCAAAAGTGTTGTCGCCCAACAGTTCTTTCTTGGCCGGCTGCTGCGAAGACTCGCCGGTGGGCAGACCACGTTCGTCGAGACTCAGATGCCGCAGCGGCGGAGTCTCGAGGACCCACTCGCTGCGCGGCGCGTCGGGGATCCGCAGATACGGATGAAAGCCGAAGCACAACGGGACCGCGGTGTCGCCGGTCGCGGTGACGGTGGTGCGCACCGTCAGTGTCCGGTCGGCCAGCCGCACGGACACCGTCAGCAGATGCGGATATGGGAAGCTGGCCAGCAGCCGCTCCTGCGCACCGAAGTCCACCTCGGCGGTCAGCTCGCTGGCCGACCCGGTCACCACCCGCCAGCCCGGATAGGCGGCCAGGGTTCCGTGAATCGGCAGTCCGTTGGGATCCGCGCGCACCCCGTTTTCGCCCGGCGTTAGCTCGACGGTAACGTTCTCGGCCGCATAAGTGTTGCCGCCCAGCCGATTTGCCCAGGGATACAGGATCGGGATGCCCATCGTCTTGCCGGCTTGGATATAGGCCTCCAGGCCGCGCCGCTGACCGAGCAACTCCACACCGGAGTCGGTCAGCGAGCTGCCGATCATGCCCGCGTCCGGCACGAACTGTGCGGCCAACGATGACGTGGGGTCACGCAGGGTGACGGGATGCACGCGGTCAGCCTAACGGCTCAGCGGGTCGTGCTGAATACGCTCCGCCGGGGCGCCTTTGGCGATCAGCGCGGCCTTGGTCGTTTGGACCATCGCCGGACCGCCGCAGATCAGGATCTGCCGGTCGCCCCAACCGCCGTACTTGGTCACCACCTCGGGGAGCCGGCCGATCTGGTGGACATGCAGTCCACGCGGCGGCGTGACGTCCGGGTAGTCCGCGGCCCACACCGGGTCGCTGTTGTATTCCGACACCGGCGAGACCGACAGCCAGGGGTTGTGCGCACAGATCTGCCACAGCGTCGGCAGGTCGTAGAGCTCGCAGCGGTAGCGCGCGCCGAAGAACAGATGCACCCGCGGGTTTTTCGCGTAGCGGCACAGGTCCATGATCAGCGCGCGCAGCGGCGCCAATCCGGTACTGCCGGCCACCATCAGGATGTCTTCGCCGTGGCGGTCGACCTGCAGGCCGCCGTGTGGACTGGATAACCGCCACCGGTCGCCCGGTCGGCTTTCGTTGACGATCGCGGTGCTGACCAGGCCGCCGGGGACCTGACGGACGTGAAACTCGATCCCGCCGGCGGGGTCGGCGGGAATGGCGGGGCTGAGAAACCGCCAGCGCCGCGGGCATTGCGGAACGTGGACGTCGACGTACTGACCGGGGTGATAGTGCATCGGCTGGTCGAGGCGCAGCCGCACGACCGCGAGGTCGCGGGAGACCCGCTGATGTTCGATGACGGTGCCGTCCCACCAGGCGGGTCCCTCTTCGGCATCGGCGGCGCCGCTCATCACCCCGGTGATCAAGTTCAGCGACTGGTTGGCGGCCGCGTCGACGGCATCCGTCCAGGCATCGCCCAAGTGGGCGCGCAGCGTCGTCCGCAGCGCCCGCCGCAGCGACTCGTAATGCGTTGGCAGCACACCGTATTTGCGGTGATCCCGGCCGAGCTGGGCAAGAAAGGCCACCGGCTCCCGGGCGCGCTGCTCCACCAGCTCGCCGTAAACCCAGTGCAGCGCGTGACCGAAAGCGGCTCGCTGCGCGTCCATTTCGGGTGGGAACAGGTCGCGCACCGAGCCGTCGACCGCGAACCAGTGGGTGTAGAAGCGGTGGACGAGCTCGCCGCCGGCGCCCGAGTCGTCCGGGGCCAGCGCATCGCGCAGCACCCGCAACGCATCGGAGTCCTCTAATCCCACGGGGCCCGATTCTAAGCTCGCCGAGGCATGTCAGCCCTGGCCAACGGTGTTCGAGGTGCCAGTGTTGGCCACATTCGGCGAGCCCCAATGGTAGGTGACCACGTTGCCTGAGCCCGCGGTGCCGATCGCATCCGTGCTGTCGATCGTGACGCGGTTGCCCTTGCCGGCGACGCTGACGCTGGTGCAGTGGCCGGTGACGGTGATCGTGTTGTTCACGCCGCTCACCGACAGATAGCCGCCGTTGCAGGGGATCGTTTTCGTCGTCCCGGATCCGCTGACCTGCAAGGTGCCGTAGTCGGGAACGTCGGTCGGCAGACCGTCGCCCGAGAGGTCGGTGCGGGTCCCGGTGGCCGCCAAACCGGCCGCGACCAGCCAGCCGACCACGATGAGGAACCAGCAGGCCATCCGCGCCCACAGCCGGGGTCGCAGCGTCCCGGCCCAGTTGCCGGTCTCGTCGCGGTCGAGGTCATACGCAAAAGCCGTCACGCAGCGGGCCCGCGCGGGATTGCGCTCGTCGGCCAGGATCACCCCGTCGACGTATTCCCGTCCGCGCAGCAGCACGTCGCCCCGGTGACCGTCGAGTGTGTAGTACACCGTGGTCGTGGTGTCCGGACCGCTCCATCGCGCCCGGGTGACCGTCCATCCGTGCGCCACCGGCAGGCGGGTGTTGAAATGCTGTGCTCGCGAAAGCTTTTCAGTTCCGGTGACGGTCGCCACCCGGCCCCGCTTGAGCAACCCGATCCGCACGCGTGCGCCGTAGAGGTGCACGGCATAGATCCCGGCCAGGGTGAGCACCGCCGCCGCGGCGAAGGCCCTGGGCAGGCGGATCCACAGCACGATCGGTGCGACCGCGACCAAGAACAGCGTCCACACGTACCACCAGCGGAACGGCAGCAGCTCGGCCAGCCGGAAGCCGATCGGAATCCCGCGCGGCGGCGGCGCGAGGGCGGAGTCGTCGTCCATCGAGCGAAATTCCTCCAGAAAATCTAAACTTGAGCGGAACACACTCAACCTTGACGACGTTGAACAACGCGACAAGCATTTTCCCTATACCCGAACGGAGGTGTCTGGGTTGGCTAACGACTCTTTTAACCCGACTACCAAGACGCAAGCGGCTCTGACGTCAGCCCTGCAGGCGGCCAGCGCTGCCGGCAACCCTGAGATCAGGCCGGCTCATCTGCTGTTGGCGCTGCTGACGCAGAACGACGGGATCGCCGCGCCGCTGTTGGAGGCTGTCGGCGTCGAGCCCGCGACCATTCGCGCCGAAGCCGAGCGCCTGCTCGAGCGGCTACCCCAGGCCAGCGGCTCGAGTTCGCAGCCGCAGCTGTCCCGTGAATCGCTGGCGGCGATCACCACCGCCCAGCAGCTGGCCACCGAGATGGACGACGAATACGTCTCCACCGAACACCTGATGGTCGGGCTGGCCACCGGCGACTCCGACGTCGCCAAACTCCTCACCGGGCATGGCGCGTCACCCCAAGCTTTAAGGGAGGCGTTCGTCAAGGTCCGCGGCAGCGCCCGGGTCACCAGCCCCGACCCCGAGTCCACCTACCAGGCGCTGGAGAAGTACTCCACCGACCTGACCGAGCGGGCCCGCGAGGGCAAGCTCGACCCGGTTATCGGGCGCGACAACGAGATTCGCCGCGTCGTGCAGGTGCTGTCCCGTCGCACCAAGAACAACCCGGTGCTGATCGGTGAGCCCGGCGTCGGCAAGACCGCGATCGTCGAGGGCCTGGCCCAGCGCATCGTGGCCGGCGACGTGCCGGAGAGTCTGCGCGACAAGACCGTCGTCAGCCTGGACCTCGGCTCGATGGTGGCCGGCGCGAAGTACCGCGGCGAGTTCGAGGAACGGCTCAAGGCCGTGCTCGACGACATCAAGAACTCCGCGGGGCAGATCATCACCTTCATCGACGAGCTGCACACGATCGTCGGCGCCGGCGCGACCGGCGAGGGCGCGATGGACGCCGGCAACATGATCAAGCCGATGCTGGCCCGCGGCGAGCTGCGGCTCGTCGGCGCCACCACGCTCGACGAGTACCGCAAGTACATCGAGAAGGACGCCGCGCTGGAGCGCCGCTTCCAGCAGGTTCTGGTCGGCGAGCCGTCGGTCGAAGACACCGTCGGCATCCTGCGCGGACTGAAGGACCGCTACGAGGTGCACCACGGGGTTCGCATCACCGACTCCGCACTGGTCGCCGCGGCCACCTTGAGCGACCGCTACATCACCGCCCGCTTCCTGCCGGACAAGGCCATCGACCTGGTCGACGAGGCCGCGTCGCGGTTGAAGATGGAGATCGACTCCCGGCCCGTCGAGATCGACGAGGTCGAGCGCCTGGTGCGTCGCCTCGAGATCGAGGAAATGGCGTTGGCCAAGGAAGAAGACGAGGCGTCCAAGGAGCGGCTGGAGAAACTGCGCGCCGAGCTGGCCGACCAGAAGGAGAAGCTGGCCGAGCTGACCACGCGCTGGCAGAACGAGAAGAACGCCATCGACGTCGTCCGCGAACTCAAGGAACAGCTTGAGGTGCTGCGCGGGGAGTCCGAGCGCGCCGAGCGCGACGGCGACCTGGCCAAGGCGGCCGAGCTGCGTTACGGGCGCATCCCCGAGGTGGAGAAGAAGCTCGACGCCGCAGTGCCATTGGCCGCCGACAGCGGCACAGCCCGCGAGAACGTGATGCTCAAGGAGGAGGTCGGACCCGACGACATCGCCGACGTGGTGTCGGCGTGGACGGGCATCCCGGCCGGGCGAATGCTGGAAGGCGAGACCGCCAAGCTGCTGCGGATGGAAGACGAGCTGGGCAAGCGCGTGGTCGGACAACGGAAAGCCGTGACCGCGGTTTCTGACGCCGTGCGGCGTTCTCGCGCCGGGGTCGCCGACCCGAACCGGCCAACCGGTTCGTTCATGTTTCTCGGGCCGACCGGTGTCGGTAAGACCGAGCTGGCCAAGGCGCTGGCCGACTTCCTGTTCGACGACGACCGGGCCATGGTCCGCATCGACATGAGCGAGTACGGCGAGAAGCACTCGGTGGCCCGCCTGGTCGGCGCGCCCCCCGGCTACATCGGCTACGACCAGGGCGGTCAGCTGACCGAGGCGGTGCGCCGGCGGCCCTACACCGTCGTGCTGTTCGACGAGGTCGAGAAGGCCCACCCGGACGTGTTCGACGTGCTGCTGCAGGTGCTCGACGAGGGCCGGCTGACCGACGGGCAGGGCCGCACGGTCGACTTCCGCAACACGATCCTGATCCTGACGTCCAACCTCGGTTCGGGCGGCAGCGAGGAGCAGGTGATGGCGGCGGTGCGCTCGGCGTTCAAGCCGGAATTCATCAACCGGCTCGACGACGTGCTGATCTTCGACGGGCTCAACCCCGAGGAGCTGGTGCAGATCGTCGACATCCAGCTCGACCAGCTGGGCAAGCGGCTGGCGCAGCGGCGGCTACAGCTGGAGGTGTCGTTGCCGGCCAAGAAGTGGCTGGCGCAGCGCGGCTTCGACCCCGTGTACGGCGCCCGGCCGTTGCGCAGGCTCGTCCAGCAGGCCATCGGTGACCAGCTGGCCAAGATGCTGCTGGCCGGCGACGTGCACGACGGCGACGTGGTGCCCGTCAACGTCAGCGCGGACGGCGACTCGCTGGTGCTGGGCTGATCCCCTCGGCGCCGAACGTGCTCTGGTGGCGAGAATTGAGCGATTTTTTCGCCACTGGAGCACGTTCGGCGTGCGGCTAGCTCGCGCCCAGCTCGAAGTCACGGGTCTGCGCGCCGGCGTCGATCACTGCCCGCAGCAGGTGCCGGGCGGCCGGCTGGGCAAGGGTTTCGCGGAACAGCTGATCCTCGATGCGCAGCCCGGTCGGGATGTCCCGTTCGGCCGCGGCGTCGACCGCGCGCTTGGCGTTCGCGACGGTCATCGCGGGCGACGAGGCGATGCGTGCGGCGAGCTTGTCGACGAACCGGCGCAGCTTGTCGGGCGGCAGCGCCCGGTTGACATAGCCCCAGGCCTCGGCGGTCGCGGCGTCGATGTCGCCGCAGCCGAGGATGACTTCCAGGGCGCGCGCCCGGCCGATCAGCCGGGGCAGCCGCTGCGTGCCGCCACCACCCGGGATGATCCCGACCGCCAACTCGGGATGGCCCAGGACCGTCACGCCCAGCGCGGCAAACCGCATGTCGAACGCCATCGCGAACTCGCAGCCGCCGCCGCGGCAGACGCCCTCGATCACGGCGATCGTGGCCTTCGGCAGGGTGCGGATCCGCTCAGTCATGGCGTGAAACGGCGTCAGCTCGTCGTGCAGCGCCACGTCCTCTCCAGTTTTCAAGGCCGGGAGGTCCACAATCAGCCCGACGTCGGCGTGGGCAATGAAGATTTCCGGGTCGGCCGAGTCGACGACCAGCACGCGCACCTCGTCGTCGGCCGCGACCTCACCCGCCAGCCGGTCGAACTCGTTCACCAGCGGCAGGTCGAACAGGTTGATCGGGGGATTGTCGATCGTCGCCCGGCAAACGCCGTCGGCGGCGGCGACCCGAATCAGCTGGTAGCCCTGGTAGCCCATGGGCCGAACCCTACGGGTTTAGGACTCCGAAATCTTCACGTATCCCTGCTGTACCAGCTGCGTCAGCCTCGCCATCGCATTTCGGTTGATCTTGATTCCGGGGATCAGGTCGGCTTTGCCCCAGCCCATGGCTTTGGCCGTCGCACCGCAAATCTCGACCTGCGCCCCCCTCTGAACGAGGTCGACGATGATCGGCTTGTAGGGATTGCCGGTCGCGATATGCCGGTTGACGTTGTACGTCCGATCGTCGAGCGCGGCGTGCCCCGCATTCGTGTGGAACACGATGATCACGTGCGGTTCCACGTTCCATTCGGCGGCATCGTCGACGACGAGCCCCGCGTGGAAGAGCACGGCCGGCATGTCGCCCTCGAACGACAGCGATGCCACGCTGAACACGACGTTCACCTCGTCGAGCTGGACGGGGATGTCGATGTGCAGCGAATCGTCTTGACCTGACATTCTTACTTCCCTTCGGCCGGAAAACCGATCGGACATGCGGTGTCGTGGGAAACCTTAATTGGGTTGTGACCAGGTCGCATTCTCGGTTCCGGTGGGGGAGCAGATACGCTACTTAGGATGGTCCCCCTATGGTTCACGCTCTCCGCGCTGTGCTTCGTCGGCGCGGTGGTGTTGCTGTACGTCGACGTCGATCGTCGACGCGGCCGCAGTAGGCGGCGTAAATCGTGGGCCCGCTCGCACGGATTCGACTACGAGCGCGAATCGACCGACATCCTCAAGCGCTGGAAGCGCGGTGTGATGTCGACGGTGGGCGATGTTCCCGCCCACAACGTGGTGCTGGGGCAGATCCGCGGCGAAGCGGTGTACATCTTCGATCTCGAGGAAGTCGCCACCGTGATCGCGCTGCACCGCAAGGTGGGCACCAACGTCGTGGTCGACCTGCGGCTCAAGGGGCTCAAAGAGCCGCGTGAGAGCGACATTTGGCTGCTGGGCGCGATCGGCCCGCGGATGGTGTACTCGACCAACCTGGACGCGGCCCGTCGGGCCTGCGACCGGCGCATGGTCACCTTCGCGCACACCGCGCCGGACTGCGCCGAGATCATGTGGAACGAGCAGAACTGGACGCTGGTCGCGATGCCGGTCTCCAGCACGCGTGCCCAGTGGGACGAGGGCCTGCGCACGGTGCGCCAGTTCAACGACCTGTTGCGGGTGTTGCCGCCGGTGCCTGCCGACAGCAACGAGCCGGCTGGACTTCGCAGCGCGGCCCCGAGCCGTCCGCTCGCCCCCGCCGGCCGGGCGGAGTTGCCGCCCCGGCGCTCGGCCCAGGACGTCTCCGGGCTGCTGGGTGACGCCGGCCGCCGGGCCGCGGAATCGGCCCACCGCGACGAGGGCCGCACCGAAGCCATCCGGCGCCCCCCGCCGTCGACAGGACGCAACGGCCAACAGGCCAGCAATTTCCAGCGCTGAAAGCTATTGCGCTGCAACATGTCTGACCGCGACGAACTGGCCGAGCTGGTGCGTCAACTGTCCGTCGTGCACGGCCGGGTCACGCTGTCGTCGGGCCAGGAGGCCGACTACTACGTCGACCTGCGCCGGGCCACGCTGCACCACCGCGCCTCCGCCCTGATCGGCGTGTTGATGCGCGAACTCACCGCGGACTGGGATTACGCGGTCGTCGGGGGCCTGACGCTGGGCGCCGATCCGGTCGCGACCGCCATCATGCACGCGCCCGGACGCCCAATCGATGCCTTTGTGGTGCGCAAGTCCGCGAAAACCCATGGCCTGCAACGTCTTATCGAGGGATCCGAGGTGTCGGGGCAGCGGGTGCTGGTGGTCGAGGACACCAGCACAACCGGTGGCTCGGCGCTGACGGCGGTGCACGCCGTCCAGGACGCGGGAGCCGAAGTCGTCGGCGTGGCCACCGTGGTGGACCGCGCCACCGGCGCCGCGGAGGCCATCCAGGCCGAGGGGCTGCGCTACCGCAGCGTGCTGGGCCTGGCCGATCTGGGGCTGGGCTAGGGCTTTCCCGCTGTGCGCCAGTTCCTTGCGATAGCAGTCTGTTTGGCCGTCTGCCTGACGGGCTGCTCGAGTTCCAAACACGCCGTCGCGCCGTACGGTGCCCAGGGCGCCTGGCTGGGTGAATCGCTGGCGCTGCTCGGCTGGAATATGTCGGTGTCGAACCTGCGCTGGGACGGCGACTACGTGTTGGTCGACGTCTCGGCTAGTTTGGCCGCACCGACGGATCCCAAGGCGCCGCACGCCAAACCCGAGGACATCCGCTTCGGGCTCTACGGCGCGCTCGCACACCCGATGGAGTCCGCCGGCCTGGGCAGTTGTGACACCGCGATGGCCACCGTCCGCGATATCCGGACGCCGTTGTCGGCGCCGCCGGACCGGCTCACCGGCGCGGTGTGCCTGGGCCCGCTGAAGGACCGCAGCCAGGTGCGTGGCGTGTACGCCTACTCCGAGCGGGACCGGATCGCCGGTACTTCCGCGGCCTATCCCGCGGCGTTCCCGGTGGGGCTGCTGCCGACCAACGTCAACGACACCGGCCTGGTCGTCAAGACCACCAGCCTGTCGGCCTGGCGCGGGGACGGTAAGCCGGTGACGAAGGCGCAACTCGGTGATCCGGGGGCCTTCACCGGCGCCGGCTACATGCTGCTCGGGCTGGAGGCCGACGCCCTCGCGGCCCGGTACCGCGACGACTCCGCCCACCGCGGCGGCCCGATGATGTTGCTCGCGTCGCCGACCGTTCCCGGTCGCGGCCTGAACCCGGCCTGCGCGGCGTACGGATCGTCGGTGCTGATCCTGCCCGACGCCTCGCTGGACGCGGTGCGTGTCTCGGCTTCGCTATGCACCCAGGGCGAAATCAATCAGGCGTTGCTCTACGCGACGGTGGCGATCGTCGGCACCCACGCGGGTGTGTGGACGCCGCGATGAGCGACTCCGGGCCCGGGCCCACCGAATGGGCAGTACCACCGGCGGCCGGTGTCGGGCCCTGGGAAGGTGCGTTGCCCGACGACCCACGGTACGACCCAATTCTGTTGCGCGACGGGGACACCCGCAATGTCGTCGACGCCTACCGGTACTGGACGCGGGAAGCGATCATCGCCGACATCGACCAGCGCCGGCATCCGCTGCACATCGCGATCGAGAACTTCGGCCACGACGCCAATATCGGATCGGTGGTGCGCACCGCCAACGCCTTCGCGGTGGACACCGTGCACATCGTCGGGCGGCGGCGCTGGAATCGCCGTGGCGCCATGGTGACCGACCGCTATCAACGGCTGTGCCATCACGACAGCACGGCGGAGCTGCTGGGTTTCGCGGCGGCCGCGGGATTGAGTGTGGTCGCGGTGGACAACGTGCCGGGCGCGGCGCGGCTGGAGGAAGTCGTACTGCCTCGCGAATGTCTGTTGGTGTTCGGTCAAGAGGGGCCGGGCATCACCGACGACACCCGGACGGGTGCGGCGGTCACGGTGTCGATCGCTCAGTTCGGCTCGACCCGCAGCATCAACGCCGGTGTCGCGGCCGGGATCGCGATGCATGCCTGGATCCGCCAGCACGGCGATCTATCACGCGCCTGGTAGGCGCCGCCTGCCCGCCGGCCGCCGAGTGGCCCCTTCGCCGAACGTGCTCTGGTGGCGGATTTTCGGCGGCGTTTTTCCGCCATGAGAGCACGTTCGACGCGGCCTGATCGCACACTCGAGCCCGCCTTAGCTCCAGAGCGTGACGTGAACCTTCGGGCGAAACCTCGTCACCCCGACGCCGGATCCGCGGATCATCGCCTGGATACACCGCGGTGTGGTGATGAAGCGAACCAGCTCCGACACCGCGGGCTGGCGCGCGGCGGGCGCCAACGTCGTCGCACACCACTCGCCGGACCGGTCCAGGCCCGGCCCGTTCACATGCACCAGCCGGCCCGCGGCGAGGTCCTTGGCGACCGCGAAACCGATCGTCAACGCGACACCGCCCACCCGCTGCACCTCCTCGAGCGCGGCCGCATCGCTCTGGAAGATTCGCTGCTGCGACTCCGGAATTGCCAAGCCGCGCAGCATGTTTGCGATTTCGCCGTCCACACTGCCCGCCGACGGCCCGAGCATCCACTGCTGCTGGCGCAACAGCCCCGGCGCCGGAATGCCCGCGGCCAGTGTATTTTTCGGTGCGACGACGGTGATGATCTGGTATTTCAGGAAGGGCCGCACAAAGATTGACTCGTCGGAAGCCGAGGTACTTTCACTGGCCGGGCCGATCGCGATGTCGACGGCGCGCGAGGCGATGAGCTCGCGGAAGCGGCTCGTCGGGTGCACGCTCAACTCCACCGACAGATCGTCGGCCCGCGACGAGAACAACTCGATCAGGCCGGGCGCGGCGTGCTCGGCGAACGCTGTCGACGCCGCGATCCGCAGCAGCCGGCGTCCGTGCGCCGCCTCGGTGACCTCGATCGCGGTTTGCTGCTGCAGACCCAGGATCTCGACCGCACGGCTGGCCAGTCGCAGCCCGCCGGGTGTGAACGCCAGCCCCGCACCGGTTCTGGTGAACAACGGGTCGTCGAGTTCCTTGCGCAGCGCCGCGACGTGCATCGAGATTCCGGCGTCGGATACGCCCAGTTCCGCGGCGGCGGCTCGCACCGAGCCCAACCGAACCACCGCCGAATAGGCCCGAAGTTGAGCCGGAGTCATGGTTATGAGCCTACTTTGGGAAGCGTGCGAGACGTGCTTGCCGAATTAATGGAGATTTGGCGCGCTGGTGGCACCGCCGGTTTGGGAACCGTGGTGCGCACCTTCCGGTCCGCGCCGCGGCTGCCCGGAGCCTCGATGGTGGTCGCGCCGGACGGCTCGGTGAGCGGATCGGTGTCGGGGGGTTGCGTGGAAGGTGCTGTCTACCAAGCCGCCACCGAGGTGGCGCGGACCGGAGCACCGCGGTTGGAACGCTACGGCGTCAGCGACGGCGACGCCTTCGCGGTCGGTCTGACATGCGGCGGCGTAATCGACATCTTCGTCGAAGCGATCTCGCAGACCACTTTTCCCGAACTAGCGGCGATCTCCGAGGACGTCGACGCACAACGTCCGGTCGCGGTCGCGACCGTCATCGCCCATCCCGACCCGCAGTGGATCGGCCGCCGGCTCATCGTCGGCCGGGACGCGCAGGCGGGGTCACTGGGTTCGGCGCGTGCCGACGCCGCCGTCGCCGACGATGCCCGCGGGCTACTCGCCGTGGGCCGCAGCGAGGTGCTCAAATACGGGCCCGACGGGCAGCGGCTCGGCGACGGCATGGAGGTGTTCGTTTCCAGCTACGCCCCGCAGCCGCGGATGCTGGTGTTCGGCGCCATCGACTTCGCCGCGGCCCTCGCGCAGCAGGGCGTCTTCCTCGGGTACCGCGTCACGGTCTGCGACGCGCGTTCGGTGTTCGCGACGCGGGCCCGCTTCCCGTCGGCCGAACATGTGGTCGTCGACTGGCCGCACCGCTATCTCGCCGCGCAGGCAGCGGCCGGCGCCGTCGACGAGAGCACCGTGATCTGCGTGCTGACCCACGATCCCAAGTTCGACGTCCCGGTGCTGGAGGTGGCGCTGCGCCTGCCGCGGGTCGGTTATGTGGGGGCGATGGGCTCGCGGCGCACGCACGACGACCGGATGCGGCGGCTGCGGGCGGCCGGGCTGACCGACACCGAGCTGAGCCGGCTCGCGAGCCCGATCGGCCTTGATCTGGGCGCCCGCACACCGGAGGAGACCGCGGTCTCCATCGCGGCCGACATCATCGCCCGCCGGTGGGGTGGCGGTGGTCTGCCGCTGGCCCAACTGGTCGGCCGCATTCATCACGAAGCGCCGGAGCAGCAGGTCACGGGCGAATTCGAGGCGACTTCAACGATCCCTTAACTCGCTATTGACGCCCCTGTCAGAGCGGCCGACACTGGGATACCCCTTCCAAGTGAGGTGCGTCACATGCAGGTCCCCGGCCCCTTCGAATACGAACGCGCAACCAGTGTCGACCACGCCATCGGATTACTGGATCGGTTGGGGGACGGGGCGCGCGTCGTCGCCGGCGGACACAGCCTGCTGCCGATGATGAAGCTGCGCATCGCCAACCCCGAATACCTCGTCGACATCAACGACCTGGCGCTCGAACTCGGGTACGTGATCACCGACCCGACCCTGGTCCGCATCGGCGCCATGACCCGCCACCGCGAGCTGCTGGACTCCGACCCGCTGGCCGCCGTCTGCCCGATTTTCCGCGATGCCGAACGCGTCATCGCCGACCCCGTGGTCCGCAATCGCGGCACCCTCGGGGGTTCGCTGTGCCAGGCCGATCCGGCCGAGGATCTGTCGACCGTGTGCGAGGCGCTGGGCGCGGTATGCCTGGCCCGCGGGCCGTCGGGCGAACGGGAAATACCGATAGACGACTTCATTCTCGGGCCCTACGAAACCGCGCTGGCCTTCAACGAGATGCTCGTCGAGGTACGAATCCCGCTGCGGCACAACTCATCCAGTGCTTACGCGAAAGTCGAACGCCGCGTGGGTGATTGGGCTGTGGCGGCGGCCGGTGCGGCGCTCACCCTTGACGGTGCCGGCATCGCGGCAGCCCGCCTGGGTCTGACCGCCGTCAATGTCGACCGCGCGGCGCTGGCCGACGTTGCGGCCGGGCTGGCCGGACGGCCGGCGACCGACGAGGTCTTCGCCGACGCGGGGCAGCGGGCCGCGCAAGCCTGCGACCCGGTGACCGACGTCCGCGGCACCGCCGAGTACAAGCGGCATCTGGCCGCCGAGCTGACCACTCGCACCTTGCGCACCGCCGCCGAACGGGTGCGCGCAGAAGGGAGCAACTAGCCATGCAGGTGAATATGACCGTCAACGGCGAACAGGTGAGCGCCGACGTCGAACCCCGGATGCTGCTCGTGCATTTCCTGCGTGATCACTTGCGGCTCACCGGGACTCATTGGGGCTGCGACACGAGCAACTGCGGGACCTGCGTGGTCGACGTCGACGGCGTGCCGGTGAAATCGTGCACGATGCTCGCCGTGATGGCCTCGGGTCACAGTGTGCGCACCGTCGAGGGCCTTGCCATCAATGGGCAGCTGGACCCCGTGCAGGAGGGCTTCATGCGCTGCCACGGCCTGCAGTGCGGCTTCTGCACACCGGGCATGATGATCACCGCCCGCGCCCTGCTGGACCGCGATCCCGACCCCGACGAAGAGACCATCCGGGAAGCGATTTCCGGCCAGATCTGCCGCTGCACCGGATACACCACCATCGTGCGGTCCATTCAGTGGGCCGCTTCGCACGCGGCTCCCGTGGAGGCCGGCTCATGACCACCATCGAGTCCCGACCGCCGTCACCGGAAGACCTGGCCGACAACGACCAAAAGCCGTGCGGCTACGGCCGGATGATGCGCAAGGAAGATCCGCGGTTCATCCGCGGCCGGGGTCGCTACGTGGACGACATCGCGCTGCCCGGCATGCTGCACCTGGCGATCCTGCGTTCGCCGTACGCGCACGCCACCATCGTCGGCATCGATGTGACTGCCGCGCAAGCACATCCGAAGGTCAAGGCGGTGGTGACCGGCGCCGACCTGGCCGAGAAGGGGCTGGCCTGGATGCCGACGCTGTCCAACGACGTGCAGGCCGTGCTGGCCACCGACAAGGTGCGCTTCCAGGGCCAGGAGGTCGCGTTCGTCGTTGCCGAGGACCGGTATTCGGCCCGCGACGCGCTGGAGCTGATCGACGTCGAATACGACCCGCTGGAGCCGGTCGTCGATGTGCGCACGGCGCTGGATCCGTCGGCCCCGGTGATCCGGACCGACCTGGACGGTAAGACCGACAACCACTGCTTCGACTGGGAGACCGGCGACGCGGCGGCCACCGAGGCCGTGTTCGCCAAGGCCGACGTCGTTGTCAAGCAGGAGATCGTCTACCCCCGGGTACACCCGGCGCCGATGGAAACCTGCGGTGCGGTAGCAGATCTGGACCCGGTCACCGGCAAGTTGACGTTGTGGTCCACCAGCCAGGCACCGCACGCCCACCGCACCCTGTACGCGTTGGTCGCCGGTCTGCCCGAGCACAAGATCCAGGTGATCTCGCCCGACATCGGCGGCGGATTCGGCAACAAGGTGCCGATCTATCCGGGCTACGTGTGCGCGATCGTCGGCTCGCTGCTGCTCGGCAAGCCGGTGAAGTGGATGGAGGACCGCAGCGAGAAACCTGACGTCCACCGGCTTTGCCCGCGACTACATCATGGTCGGCGAGATCGCGGCCCGGGGCGACGGCAAGATTCTGGCCATTCGTAGCAATGTGCTGGCCGACCACGGCGCCTTCAACGGCACCGCGGCGCCGGTGAAGTATCCGGCCGGCTTTTTCGGGGTGTTCACCGGGAGCTACGACCTCGAAGCCGCCTACTGCCACATGACCGCGGTATACACCAACAAGGCGCCCGGCGGCGTGGCGTATGCGTGTTCGTTCCGGATCACCGAGGCGGTGTATTTCGTTGAGCGGCTGGTGGATTGCCTGGCGTTCGACCTGAAGATGGACCCCGCCGAGCTGCGGTTGCGAAACCTGTTGCGGCCCGAGCAGTTCCCGTACCGCAGTAAGACGGGCTGGGTGTATGACTCCGGCGACTACGAGACCACCATGCGCAAGGCCATGGACATGATCGGCTACGACGCGCTGCGGGCCGAGCAGCGGGAGCGGCGCGAGCGTGGCGAGCTGATGGGCATCGGCATGTCGTTCTTCACCGAGGCCGTCGGCGCCGGCCCGCGCAAGGACATGGACATCCTTGGCCTCGGCATGGCCGACGGCTGCGAGTTACGGGTGCACCCCACCGGCAAAGCGGTGGTGCGGCTTTCGGTGCAGACGCAGGGCCAGGGCCATGAGACGACGTTCGCCCAGATCGTCGCCGAGGAGCTGGGCATTCCGCCCGACGACATCGACGTGGTGCACGGCGACACCGACCAGACCCCGTTCGGGCTGGGCACCTACGGCAGCCGGTCCACGCCGGTGTCCGGGGCGGCCGCGGCACTGGTGGCCCGCAAGGTCCGGGACAAGGCGAAGATCATCGCCGCGGGCATGCTCGAGGTATCGGTGGCGGACTTGGATTGGGAGAAAGGCAAATTCCACGTCAAGGGCGACCCGTCCGCGGCGGTCACAATTGCCGACATCGCGATGCGTGCGCACGGCGCCGGTGATCTGCCGGAGGGTATCGAGGGTGGGCTGGACGCCCAGATCTGCTACAACCCGGAGAACCTGACCTACCCCTACGGCGCGTATTTCTGCGTGGTGGATATCGATCCGGGCACCGCGGTGGTCAAGGTGCGGCGCTTCCTCGCCGTCGACGACTGCGGTACCCAGATCAACCCGATGATCATCGAGGGCCAGGTCCACGGCGGCATCGTCGACGGCATCGGGATGGCCCTGATGGAGATGATCGCCTTCGACGAGGAAGGCAACTGTCTGGGCGGGTCGCTGATGGATTACCTGATCCCGACCGCGGTCGAGGTGCCGCATCTGGAGACCGGGCACACCGTGACGCCGTCGCCGCATCACCCGATCGGCGCGAAGGGCATCGGCGAATCGGCGACGGTCGGCTCGCCGCCCGCGGTGGTCAACGCGGTGGTGGATGCGTTGGCGCCGTTCGGGGTTCGGCACGCCGATATGCCGCTCACACCGTCGCGGGTCTGGGAGGCCATGCAGGGCAGAGCGAGGCCCCCAATTTGACGACGATCGCCGAGCGGGCTCAGCAACTGTTGGCGGCGCGGACGCCGTTTGTGCACGCCACGGTGGTGCGCGCCCAGCCGCCCACGTCGGCGTATCCCGGTGACGAAGCAATCCTGTTGGCAGACGGAACGATTGAGGGGTTCGTCGGCGGGCAGTGCGCGCAGAACTCGGTGCGTAAGGCGGCGCTCGGTGTGCTGCAGGCCGGTGAAAGTGTGCTGCTGCGCGTGCTGCCCGACGGCGATGTGCATTTCCCCGAGGCCGCCGGCGCCTGCGTCGTGGTCAACCCGTGTCTGTCCGGCGGGTCGCTGGAGATCTTCCTGACCCCGCAGCTGCCCGCCCCGCTGATCCGGATCTACGGCGCCACCCCGATCGCCGACGCGCTGATCGACGTGTGCCGGGTGCTCGGCTACGACGCCCGCAGAGATGCCCCCGCTGACCTGTCCGACACCACCGCGGTGGTGATCGCCAGCCACGGCGGACCGGAAGCCGAAACCATCCGCACCGCACTGGATAACGGCGTCGGCTATATAGGCCTGGTGGCCAGCAGGGTCCGCGGTGCGTCGATCCTGAATGACCTCGAACTCTGCGAAGCCGAGCGGTCCCGCATCCACACCCCGGTCGGATTGCGGATCGGCGCCAAGACTCCCGCGGAGATCGCGGTGTCGATCGCAGCCGAACTGATCGCCGCCGTGCGCGACGGCAACCTGACCCGGCTGGGGGTCCCGGCGACCGGCGTCCCGGACCAGGCGGTCGATCCGGTGTGCGGCATGACCGTGCCGATCGGGCCCGGCACCGAACACTTGGAGCTGGCCGGCACCGACTACTGGTTCTGCTGCCCGGGATGCCGATCGGCATTCGCCGCCGAAAAAGCCGGCACATGACGCCGGCGGTGTTCAGCAGCCCCGACGACGTGGTGCGCCTGTTCGACGGGAGGGATTATCTGCTCGACACCGGTACGGCGTCGGCGATCTATCTGGCCGTCACCCTCGGCAGGCCGCTGCTACTCGAGGGTGAACCCGGAGTCGGCAAGACCACGGCCGCGAAAACCCTTGCGGCGGTGCTGAACACCCCAATGGTGCGGCTGCAATGCTACGAGGGCCTGACCGCGAACGAGGCGCTGTACGACTGGAACTACCAACGCCAGCTGCTGTCCATCCGGCTGGCCGAGGCGCGTGGAACCGGCATCGAGGAAGCCGATCTGTACACCGAGACCTATCTGGTGGACCGGCCGATCCTGCACTGCGTGCGACACCGCGGGCCGGCACCCCCGGTGCTGTTGATCGACGAAATCGACCGGGCCGACGACGAATTCGAGGCCCTGCTGCTGGAGTTTCTCGGCGAGTCCGCGGTCACCGTCCCCGAACTCGGCACCTTCGTCGCCGAGCAGCCGCCGATCGCGGTGCTCACCTCCAACCGCAGCCGCGACCTGCACGACGCGCTACGCCGGCGATGCCTCTACCACTGGATCGACTACCCCGAACCGGCCCGGGCCGCCGCGATCGTGCGGCGCACCGTGCCGGGCGCGTCCGCTCCGCTGATCGAACAGGCCACCCAATTCGTCGGCAGTGCACGCGATCTCGACCTGGACAAGCCGCCCGGGGTGGCGGAGACCATCGACTGGGTAGCCGCCCTGGTGTCGCTGGGCGTCGCGAACCTCGTCGACGATTCCGCCGTGATGAGCCTGGGGGCACTGGCCAAGACGCCCGACGACCGTACGTTGATTCGCGACGCTTTCACCGAGTACAGCCGCACCTGAGAGGACCCGCAGCATGAAGATCGCCAACCAGTTCACCGTCAGCGCGCCCATCGACCGGGCCTGGGATGTGCTGTGCGACCTGGAACAGGTGATCCCGCTGATGCCGGGCGCCCAGCTGACCGGCCATGAGGGCGAGGAGTACCTCGGCAAGGTCAAGGTCAAGGTGGGGCCGGTGACCAGCGAATTCAGCGGCAAGGTGCGCTTCGTTGAGCAGGATCGCGAGCAGTACCGCGCGGTCATCGACGGCAAGGGTAAGGAAGCGCGCGGCACCGGCAACGCGGCCGCCACCGTCACCGCGCAGCTGCAGGCCGACGGGGAGCGCACCAGCGTGACCGTCGACACCGACCTGAAGATCGTCGGCAAGCTGGCCCAGTTCGGCAGCGGCATGCTGCAGCAGGTGTCGGAGAAACTGCTGGGCCAGTTCGTGGAATCGCTGGAAGCGAAGCTGGCCGCCGAGAAGACCGGAGCGCCCGAGGCTCCGGCCGGCGCGCCGAAGGGGGCGAACCCGGCCGCCGCGGCCGGCAACTCGCACGCGGCCGCCGAGGAGCCCACCCCGGCCTGGCCGGCGAATCCGGTCCCCGGAACCCGCCAACCTCCCGCCGCCGAGCCCGAGCCAATCGATCTGCTGCAGCTGGCCGGTGGCGACCAGCTCAAGAAGTACGCCGCCCCGGCGGTGGCAGCGCTGGCCGCGCTGGTGCTGATCTGGGTGCTGCTGCGGCGGCGTTAGCGGGCTGGTGGACACCCCCCTGTTGTTGCGCGGCGTCGATCGCGCGGCGCTCGCGACAGCGCTGGTCGCCCGCCTGCGCGGCGTCGGGGTGTCGGTATCCGCCAGCGGTCCGGCGAGTTTTGTGCAGGCGCTGCGAAAACTGGCCCCGGACAACACATCCGCGTTGTACTGGGCGGCCAGGCTGACGCTGGTCAACCGGATGGAGGATCTGGGCGCCTTCGACGAGGTCTTCGCCGCGGTGTTCGGCACGGCCGATCCCGACGGAACGCCCGACTCACCGCTGCCGCAGCCGGGGCCCAAAACACCGGCCGCGGGCATGGTGCGTCCGGGTGGCGGCGGGTCGGGGTCGACGGAAAAGCTGCCCTGGGTGACGCGGTCCGTCGCCACCGGTGCCGACACGGCAAGCGCGAGCATCCTGCTCCCCGACGTGCTGCCCAGCCGGATCGCGGCGCTGGCCGACGAGCCGTTCGACCGTTTCGACCCCGAAGACCTTCGCCTGCTTGGTATTTGGTTGGAAGCCACGGTCGCGCGCTGGCCGCGACGGCGCAGCCTGCGATTCGAGCCCAGCCCGGCCGGAAAGCGGATCGACCTGCGGGCCACCATGAACGCCTCGCGGTCAACCGGCTGGGAATCGATGGTGCTGGAGCGGACCCGGCCGCGCCGCCGGCCCCGGCGGGTCGTGCTGCTCTGCGACGTCAGCCGGTCGATGCAGCCCTACGCTGCGGTCTATCTGCATTTGATGCGAGCGGTGTTGCGCCAGGCGGGAACTCGGCCCGAGGTGTTCGCGTTCTCGACGTCGCTGACCAGGCTCACCTCGGTGCTGTCGCACCGATCGGCCGAGGTGGCGTTGCAGCGGGCCAACGCCAAGGTCACCGACCGCTACGGCGGAACGTTCATCGGCCGCAGCGTGGCGGCGCTGCTCGCCCCGCCGCACGGCAACGCGCTGCGCGGCGCCGTGATGATCATCGCCTCCGACGGCTGGGATAGTGATCCCCCCGACGTGCTGGAACACGCGATGGCCAGGCTGCGCCGGCGCGCCGAGCTGCTGGTCTGGCTCAATCCTCGTGCGGCACACCGCGAATTCGAGCCGCTGGCCGGCTCGATGGCAGCGGCCCTGCCCTACTGCGATCTGTTTCTGCCGGCGCACTCGCTGACCGGGCTGCGCCAATTGCTGCTCGAGTTGTGCCGCTGAGAGCCACGGCGTTGCGTGTGCGGCCGCGGCGTTGCGTGTGCGGCCACGGAGAAGACACGCCGATCCGGGCCGCCGCGGGTGCACGCTGAAGTCCCTGACTGCACGCTCAACACCACCCCGGGCGCACGCATGAGGCAGGATCGGTAGGTATGGACCAGGTATGGGCCAACCGGGCTGCCAGCTCCGAAGCCGCTGTTGTGCAACGCCACCTGAAACGGCTGTGGGGATTGCCCGGAACGCAGCTGGGAGTGGTGGCCTGGCCGGCGACGCGGCGGGCCCGGCTGTTCGGCACCTGGCACTACTGGTGGCAGGCGCATCTGCTGGATTGCCTGGTCGACGCGCAGCTGCGCGACCCCCAGCCGCGCCGGCGCGCCGAGATCAACCGGCAGGTCCGCTCGCACCGGCTGCGCAACAACTTTCGCTGGACCAACAGCTATTACGACGACATGGCGTGGCTGGCGATCGCGCTGGAACGTGCCGCCCGGATCGCCGGCGTAGAGCGAGGGCGCGCGCTGCCGAAGCTCGCCGACCAGTTCATGAAGGCGTGGGTGCCCGAGGACGGCGGCGGCATCCCGTGGCGCAAGCAGGACCAGTTCTTCAACGCCCCGGCCAACGGTCCGGCGGGAATTTTCCTGGCCCGCTACGGGGAGCATCTCAAGCGCGCCGCCCAGATGGGCGACTGGATCGACCAGACCCTGATCGACCCGGAAACCCAACTGGTGTTCGACGGCATCAAAGCCGGCTCGCTGGTGCGCGCGCAGTACACCTACTGCCAGGGTGTGGTGCTCGGGCTGGAGACCGAGCTCGCGGTCCGCACCGGCGCACAGGCCCGGGGCCGGCACGCGGCGCGGGTGCACCGCCTGGTCGCCGCCGTCCACGAGCACATGGCGCCCTCGGGCGTGCTGAAGGGTTCCGGCGGCGGCGACGGCGGACTGTTCGCCGGCATCACCGCCCGCTATCTCGCGCTGGTCGCCACCACGCTGCCGGGTGACTCCGCCGACGACGCGGTGGCCCGGGACACCGCCCGCACGATCGTGCTGTCGAGCGCGAAATCGGCCTGGGATTACCGGCAAACGGTCGACGGGCTGCCGCTGTTCGGGGCGTCCTGGGACCGCGACGCCGAACTGCCGACGACGGAGGGCGCGCAGGCGCAATTCGTCGAGGGTGCGGTGAACGCGTCGCAGACTCCGGAGCGCGACCTGTCGGTGCAGCTGTCGGGGTGGATGCTGATGGAGGCCGCAGGTAACGTCACGGCCGAATCGTCGCATTAGAAGGAGCACTCAGTGAGCAAAGTCCACCCCGATGCCGAGTCGGCGCTGCGAGACCTGCTGAAGGACGGAATCACCATTGCCGCAGGCGGTTTCGGCCTGTGCGGCATTCCGGAGAATCTGATTCAGGCCCTGGTGGACAGCGGCGTCAAGGAGCTCACGATCGTCGGAAACAACGCCGGCGTCGACGATTTCGGCATGGGTTTGTTGCTCAAGGGCCGGCAGGTCAAGAAAGTCATCGCCTCTTACGTCGGAGAGAACAAGGAATTCGAGCGCCAGGTGCTCGCCGGTGAGCTGGATCTGGTGCTCACGCCGCAAGGCACCCTGGCCGAGAAGTTACGCGCCGGTGGCGCCGGGATTCCGGGCTTCTACACGCGCACCGCGTTCGGCACTCAGCTCGCCGAAGGCAAGGACATGCGGGTCTTCGACGGCACCGAATACGTGCTGGAGGAAGGCATCCACGCCGACGTCGCGATCGTCAAGGCATGGAAGGGTGACAAGGCGGGCAACCTCGTATACCGGAAGACCGCGCGCAACTTCAACCCGATGATTGCCACCTGCGGCAAGGTGACCGTCGCCGAGGTCGAGGAACTCGTCGAGGTGGGCGAGCTGGATCCCGACCAGATCCACACCCCGGGAATCTACGTCGATCGCATCATCGAGGGACCCGGCTACCAGAAGCGGATCGAATTCCGCACCACCAGAGGCGCCGCGGTAACCAAGAACGACACCCCGATTCGCGAGACCATGGCCAAGCGCGCGGCCAAAGAACTGCGCGACGGCTACTACGTGAACCTGGGCATCGGCATCCCGACGCTGGTGGCCAATTACATCCCCGACGACATCAATGTGACGTTGCAATCGGAGAACGGCCTACTCGGCATCGGGGCATATCCGCCCGAGGATCAGGTGGATCCGGACCTGATCAATGCCGGGAAGCAAACCATCACCACGATCAGCGGCTCGAGTTTCTTCAGCAGCGCCGACTCGTTCGCGATGATCCGCGGCGGGCACGTCGACCTGGCCATCCTGGGCGGGCTGGAGGTGGCCGAGAACGGTGATCTGTCCAACTGGATGGTTCCGGGCAAGATGGTCAAGGGCCCGGGTGGTGCGATGGACCTGGTGTCGGGGGTCAAGCGGGTGATCGTCGTGATGGATCACACCGCCAAGGACGGCAGCCCGAAGATTCTCAAGCAATGCACGCTGCCGCTCACCGGAAAAGGCGTGGTGGACATGATCATCACCGACCTGTGCGTGTTCGACGTCGACCCGGAACGCGGGCTCACGCTCACCGAACTGCATCCCGGAGTGACGGTCGCCGAGGTTCGCGACAAGACCGGCTGCGATTTCGTCGTGGCGGCCCCGCTGGACAGCGCTTAACGCCGTCGGGCCAGGTAACCCCGGGTGGCCGCGATCAGTGCCGGCAACAGCGAGACGAACAGGATGACCAGGATGATCTTTTCCAGGTTTTGGTGCACGAACGGCACGTTGCCCAGGAAGTAGCCGGCCACCGTCACGCCGCCGCCCCACAACACCCCGCCAACGATGTCGAACGCCAGATACACCGGATAGCGCATGTAGGACACCCCGGCGACGACTGGCGTGAACGTCCGGATGAACGGCATGAAGCGGGCCAGGATGATGGCCGCGGGTCCGTACTTCTCGAAGAAGGCGTGCGAGTCGGTCACGTAATGCTGCTTGAAGAACCGGGAATCTTCCTTCTTGAACAGCGCCGGCCCGATCCGGCGGCCGATGAAATAGCCGGTCTGGTCGCCCAGCACCGCGACCACCGCGACGGCCGGCGCGAGCACCCAGATGTTCAGCGTTCCGTGCGCGGCCAGCAAACCTCCGGTGAACAGCAGCGACTCGCCGGGCAACAGCGGAAACAGCAGTCCGGTCTCGACGAAGACGATGACCAGGATGGTCGGCAACACCGCGGAGGCGAACAGGCCCTGGGGTCCGATCCAGAACATCGGATCGATGATGTCGGGCATCAAACCCACTCAGCCGTCACGGCGTTGCTCATGGTGCCTCAACATACCGGCCCCGAGGCGGCTGCCCGCCGCCAACGTCGGGTTGCGATACTGGGGCAACTCAGTCTTCAGGAGGAACTTCAATGCCCATCGCCACCCCCGAGGTCTACGCCGAGATGCTGGGACGCGCCAAGGAGAACGCCTACGCCTTCCCGGCCATCAACTGCACCTCGTCGGAGACCGTCAACGCCGCCATCAAGGGCTTCGCCGACGCCGGCAGCGACGGCATCATCCAGTTCTCCACCGGCGGTGCGGAGTTCGCCTCCGGCCTCGGCGTCAAGGACATGGTCACCGGCGCGGTCGCGCTGGCCGAGTTCACCCACCACATCGCGGCCAGATACCCGATCAACGTCGCGCTGCACACCGACCACTGCCCCAAGGACAAGCTGGACACCTACGTGCGCCCGTTGCTGGACATCTCGGCCAAGCGCGTCGCGGCCGGCCAGGACCCGCTATTCCAGTCGCACATGTGGGACGGCTCGGCCGTGCCGATGGACGAGAACCTCGTCATCGCCCAAGAGCTGCTCAAGGCGTCGGCCGCCGCCAAGATCATCCTGGAGATCGAGATCGGTGTGGTCGGCGGCGAGGAGGACGGCGTCGCCCACGAGATCAACGACAAGCTGTACACCACCCCGGAGGACTTCGAGAAGACGGTCGAGGCGCTGGGCACCGGCGAGCACGGCAAGTACCTGCTGGCCGCGACCTTCGGCAACGTGCACGGCGTCTACAAGCCCGGCAACGTCAAGCTGCGCCCCGACATCTTGGACCAGGGCCAGAAGGTGGCGTCGGCCAAGCTGGGTCTGCCCGACGGGTCGAAGCCGTTCGACTTCGTCTTCCACGGCGGATCGGGCTCGCTGAAGTCCGAGATCGAAGAGGCGCTGCGCTATGGCGTGGTGAAGATGAACGTCGACACCGACACCCAGTACGCGTTCACCCGCCCGATCGCCGGCCACATGTTCGCCAACTACGACGGCGTGCTCAAGGTCGACGGCGAGGTGGGCAGCAAGAAGGTCTACGACCCGCGCAGCTACCTCAAGAAGGCCGAAGCGTCGATGACCGAGCGCGTGATCGAGGCCTGCAACGACCTGCACTGCGCCGGAAAGTCCGTCAGCGCCTAGCGTCTCCGCCGGTTTTGCCGCGAGTGCCCGGCGGGAAGGGCACTGGGCGACGAACGCCCGGCTGGCCGGGCGCTGGGCACCCAATGAGGCGCCCAAGCCGGGCTCGAGCTAGCCGCTGGCGGATTGGCAGATCTTCCACTGATCGTCGCGGTACTGCAGGTCGAGGCTGCGTGTCGAGCGGACCTGCGGGTCGTAGGCCATGAACGTGGTGACGTTGGCCTCGGCATGTTGGCCGTTGACGACGATCTGGTCGATGCTGGCGATCACCGGATACTGTTTGGCCGCCGAAACCCGTTGGTAGGTCTCGTTCCACGAGCGCTCGTCGTAGTCGACGTAGCCGTCGCGGGTGGTGCCGCAGGTGATTCTGCGCAGCTGGGTCAGGTCGCCGCGCTGCACCGCGGTGTCGAACGCATGAATGGATTGGCGCACCAGGTCTTCTTGCGAGACGTGTGAGTGCTTTCCGCGGGTCAGCAGCACGGTGCCCAGGATGGCGATCGCCGCCAGTGCCAGCACGATCACGGTGATCGCCAGCACCCAGCCCCAGTTGAAATTCCTGACGGCCGAGCGCGGCTTGGCCCCGTCACGGCCCGGAATAGATTGCGGCACAGCAGGTTTCGGAGGCATTGGCGGCTGCCCCGGTGGGCCGGGCTGCCCCGACGTGGAGAAGACTTCCGTCGCGGGCTCGGGCGTGGTGTGAATGACCGCCGTTTCCTTCGCGTCGAAGCCCGGCGCGGTGAAGCGACGCTCGCGTTGCTGATCGTCCGGATTGGACGCGGGACCGTCGCCGGGATCGGGCTTGTCGATCACCACGGTCTCGGTCTCGGGGTCGGGAGGAATCAGCGGATGGGCGTCGGTTGCGTCGTCGGCCTGTTCCGCGGTCGGGTCCTCACCCGTCGGCGTGCCGCGGTCGGGCTCCGGTGGGTTAGGCATGAGCTGGAGCTTAGTCACCCGCGGCGGGACGGCAGAATAGAACTTATGCCACCGATGGGTGATCTCCTAGGACCCGATCCGATCCTGCTGCCCGGCGACAGCGAAGCCGAAGCCGAACTGCTCGCCAACGAGAATCCCGGCATCGTCGCGGCGGCGCATCCGTCCGCGTCGGTAGCCTGGGCGGCCCTTGCCGAGGAAGCGCTGGCCGACGACCGGGCCATCACCGCCTACGCGTACGCCCGGACCGGCTACCACCGTGGCCTGGACCAGTTGCGTCGCAACGGGTGGAAGGGCTTTGGCCCGGTGCCCTATTCGCACCAGCCCAATCGCGGCTTCCTGCGGTGTGTGGCGGCATTGGCCAAGGCCGCCGACGCGATCGGCGAGACCGACGAGCTGAACCGCTGCCTGGACCTGCTCGACGACTGCGACCCCGCGGCTCGCAAAGAGCTGGGACTCTAGAAGCTTTCCGAGCAGTCGCTGTCGCGGGTCTCGATCTGCACGGTGGCGTGCTCGAGCCCGCGCTCGTGCAGCACCTCGCGCGCGTCGTTGAGCACGCGAGTCGAGTCGCTGGCGCTGATCAGGTGCACGGTGCACATGTCCTTACCCGGCGACAGCGTCCACACATGCAGATCGTGCACTTCGGTCACGCCGTCGACGCCGCCCAGTGCCGACCGCAGCTCCTCGACGTCGATGTGGGCGGGCGACGTCTCGGACAGGATCCGCAGTGCCGCGCGCGCCAGCGAGAACGCGCGGGGCAGCACCCAGAGCGCCACCAGCACGGCGACCACGACGTCGGCGTAGGGCCAGTGCGTCGTGACGGTCACGATGCCCGCGATCAGCACGCCCAGGCTGCCGACGGTGTCGGCGATGACCTCCATGTAGGCGCCCTTGACGGCCAGGCTGCCTTCGGAGTGTGACCGCAGCAGCATCGCGACCACGAAGTTGGCGATCAGCCCGGCCAGCGCCACCACGATCATCGGTACGCCGGGGACGTCGGCGCCTGTGCCGAGCCGCTCGATCGCCTCGTAGAGGATGAACGCCGCCACCCCGACCAGCAACACCGCGTTGGCCACCGCGGTGAAGACCTCGGCGCGGTGCCAGCCGTAGGTGCGATCCGGGGACGTGCTGCCGCGCTTGGCCAGCACCACCGCCGTCAGCCCCATGAACACCGCGACGACGTCGGTCAGCATGTGTCCGGCATCTGCCAGCAGCGCAAGGGAATTGATCAGCAGCGACGTGGCCAGCTCGATCACGAAGAAGGTCGTGAGAATCCCGGCGGCCATGATCATGCGGGGAATCATCCGAGACGCGTCGGCCTCGGCGGGGGTGTGACTGTGTCCTGCGCCCATGGGCAACAATATATGCGCGGCAACGCATATATAGCAAGACCTAGAACCAGCGGCTCCAGAAGCGGGTCAGCGAGTTGCCCGCGCTGGCCAGCAGGTGTGGCACCCCGGAGAAGTCGAAGAACCAGGCGGTCAGCGCGTAGAGCCATTGGCCGACCGCCGGGGCCAGCAGCAGGAACAGCAGGATGAACACGCCGTACTGTTTGGCCGGCGCGACGGCGCGCTGCGTCTCGGGGCTCAGGTGCGGTTCCACGGCGTCGTAGCCGTCCAGGCCCGGGATGGGCAGCAGGTTGAGGATCACGGCCATGATCTGCAGAAAACCCAGAAACGCCACGCCCGCCCACAGCACCCAGTGCTCCGGGTCGAACAGCAGCCGGGTCAGCGTCAGCAGCAGCACCGCCAGCAGCAGGTTGGCCGCGGGGCCGGCCAGGCTGACCAGGGTGCGGCGCGTCGGCGACATGAACCAGGTGCGGACGTACACCGCGGCGCCGGGCAGGCCGATGCCGCCGAGCGCGATGAACACCATCGGCAGCAGCAGCGAGAGCCCGGGGTGGGCGTAGCGCCGCGGATCCAGGGTCAGGTAGCCGCGCACTTCCTGGTCGTGGTCGCCGAATCGCCACGCGGTCGCCGCATGGCCGAATTCGTGCAGGCACAGCGACACCAGCCATCCGCCGATCACGAAGATGAACACCCCGGCGTAGGACATCGGCCGCACGCTCGTCCCGGCCAGCCAGGCCAGCACACCGCCGACGGCCGTCAATGCGACCAGTGCCAAGAAGATTGGGCTGGGTCGCACCGATGCGTGCCCGTGTGAGTCCACCGGTCGAAACTACCGGACCAGCAACCAACCTTCGATGTGACGGTAGAACGTCGATCGTCGCGCGGCGCGCGGTGCGGCGATGCCGTCGCGGACCACGACCACGCCGGTGCTGCCCAGCTGCGCGGCGCGGCCGGCGACCCACCGGCGCCACCGACCGTGCACCGCGGCCCGCAGGCCGGGGACGGCCAGCGTCGGCTCGATGTCGACGCCGGGGACGTCGCCGTCGAACAGCTGGGTGTCGTCGACGACGGCCTCGCCGTGCAGCTGGTTGCGGTCCGCGGGTGGCAGCCAGCCGGCCCGGCCGACGATCACCGCGCCGGTCTCGTCGCGCACCAGGGTGACGCGTCCGGCCGTGCCGCGTCGGGCCCGCCGGGCCGCCCGCCGTCTCGTCTTCAAGCGGTAGATGCGGGTGGCGGCTGTGCGGCGGGCCGGCACGTAGGCCACTTCGACGTCGAGCCGGTCGGCGCGCAGCAGCCGGCTCAACACGACGGCCAGCTCGGCGTCGCCGCCGACGACGACCAGCCTCCGGTGCGGCCCGATCGCGGCGTCGACGTCGGCCGGGCTCTCGACCCGATGGAGGGGCAGGCCGTCGAGCGGACCGGGCGCTCGCCGGTCTCCGAAACACAACACGGCCATGTCGGCCGTGTCCGCGGCGATATTCATGGACTCCTCGCGACCTGCTGGGCTCGGGTTGAATTGCCTGGTTCCTCAGCGGGCCGCAAGCCGCCCGCATCGTCGCCAGGCTCGGGTTGAATTGCCTGGTTCCTCAGCGGGCCGCAAGCCGCCCGCATCGTCGCCAGGCTCGGGTTGAATTGCCTGGTTCCTCAGCGGGCCGCAAGCCGCCCGCATCGTCGCCAGGCTAAGGTGGGTCCCCGGCTGGACCACAATAAGCAGGCGAGACCAGGCGGGAGCATGTCATGCCGGCAATCGTCCTCATCGGCGCCCAATGGGGTGACGAGGGTAAAGGTAAGGCAACTGACCTGCTTGGTGGGCGCGTGCAGTGGGTGGTGCGTTACCAGGGCGGCAACAACGCCGGACACACGGTCGTGTTGCCGACCGGGGAAAACTTTGCGCTACACCTGATCCCGTCGGGAGTGCTGACCCCCGGCGTCACCAACGTCATCGGCAACGGGGTGGTGATCGATCCCGGCGTGCTGCTCGACGAGCTGAGGGGCCTGGAAGATCGCGGGGTCGACACCTCGCGGCTGCTGATCTCGGCCGACGCGCACCTGCTGTTGCCCTACCACGTCGCCATCGACAAGGTGACCGAGCGCTACATGGGCAACAAGAAGATCGGCACCACCGGCCGCGGCATCGGGCCGTGCTACCAGGACAAGATCGCCCGCCAGGGCATCCGGGTCGCCGACGTGCTCGACCCCGAGCAGCTGGCCCACAAAATCGAGGGCGCGCTGGAACTCAAGAACCAGATCCTGGTCAAGATCTACAACCGCAAGGCGCTGGATCCGCATCAGGTCGTCGACGCCCTGCTGAGCCAGGCCGAGGGATTCAAGCATCGCATCGCCGACACCCGGCTGCTGCTCAACACCGCGCTGGAGGCCGGCGAGACCGTGCTGCTGGAGGGTTCGCAGGGCACGCTGCTCGACGTCGACCACGGCACGTATCCCTATGTGACGTCCTCGAATCCGACCGCGGGCGGCGCGGCCGTCGGGTCGGGCATCGGCCCGACCCGGATCACCACCGTGCTCGGCATCCTCAAGGCCTACACCACCCGGGTGGGCTCGGGTCCGTTCCCGACCGAATTGTTCGACGAGAACGGCGAATACCTGTCCAAGACCGGCGGCGAGTTCGGCGTGACGACCGGTCGCCGGCGCCGCTGCGGCTGGTTCGACGCCGTCGTCGCGCGGTATGCCACCCGGGTGAACGGCATCACCGACTACTTCCTGACCAAGCTCGACGTGCTGTCCAGCCTGGAAACCGTGCCGGTGTGCGTCGGCTACCGGGTCGACGGTGCGCAGACCGACGAGATGCCGATGACGCAGCGCGATCTGCACCGGGCCGAACCGATCTACGAAGAGTTGCCCGGCTGGTGGGAAGACATCTCCGGGGCGCGGGAGTTCGACGACTTGCCCGCCAAGGCGCGTGACTACGTGCTGCGTTTGGAAGAGCTTGCCGGAGCACATGTTTCGTGCATCGGCGTCGGGCCGGGCCGGGATCAGACCATCGTGCGCCGCGACATCCTGGCGGCGCGCCGGTGACCGATCGCAAGCGCGGCGAAGCCGGGCGCAGCGGGTCGCGAACCGACCAGTCTTTGACCGACCCTGATCCCAAAGAACTAGACCCCGAATACGAACACCACGGCGGCTTCCCGGAATACGGCCCCGCCACCCCCTGCCCCGGATTCGGCCGGTTCGTCGAGGCCATGCGCCGGCTGCAGGACCTCGCCGTCTCCGCCGACCCGGCCGACGACGTCTGGGACGACGCCGCCGATCGGGTCGTGGCACTGACGGAGCTGCTGGGGCCGTTCCAGGCTCAGGTGGAGGGCCAGGCGCCGGCGGGCCGCGCGCCCGACCTGCCCGGCATGGGCAGCCTGCTGCTGCCGCCATGGACGCTGACCCGCTACGGGGCCGACGGCGTCGAAATGACGGGCCATTTCACCCGCTTTCACGTCGGCGGCAACTACGCGGTGCACGGCGGCGTGCTGCCGCTGCTGTTCGACCACATGTTCGGGATGATCTCGCACGCCGCGGGCCGCCCGATCAGCCGCACGGCGTTCCTGCACGTCGACTACCGCAAGGTCACGCCGACCGACGTTCCGTTGCTGGTGCGCGGGCGGGTCACCAGCACCGAGGGCCGCAAGGCATTCGTCTCCGCCGAACTGGTCGACGCGCGCGGATCGCAGGAGACGCTGCTGGCCGAGGGCAACGGCCTGATGGTGCGGCTATTGCCGGGCCAGCCCTGACGCGCTCGCCCGTAGCATTCAACTGTGAGCGAAGGACAGCGCGAGACCACAGCCGGGCCCCGGGTGATGTTGCTGGGTTCCGGCGAACTCAGCCGCGAGCTGGCGACGGCCCTGCGACGCCTCGGCGCGGAGGTTCATCAGCACTCGGACATGGACACCGTGTCGGGGGCGATCGACCGGCTGCAACCCGACTTCGTGGTGACCGCCACCGGTGGCGTCTCGGCTGCCGCCATCGAGGCGCTCGCGGCCCGGGCCGACAACGACCGCATCGAATTGGTGCCCAACCTGCACACCGTCCGGTTGACCAACGACCGCGAGGGCCTGCGCCGGCTGGCCGCCGACCAGCTGGGCCTGCCGACCGCGCCGTTCTGGTTCGTCGGATCGGTCGACGAACTCAAGGCGGTGGCCGCGCACGGCGGGTACCCGTTGCTGGTCGAGGCGCTGGGCGGCCCGGCCGGCCGTTCGGTTGTCTCGGGCCCCGCCGACGTCGAGCCCGCGTGGCGGCGCGCGGTGGGGGAAGCCGGGCGGCAGCGTGTGTTGGCCGAGACGGTGGTCGAGGTCGAGTTTTGCGTCACGCTGCTCGCAATCCGCAGCGAGGGCCCGCACGGGCCGGCGATCGAGTTCTGTTCGCCCATCGGGCATCGTCGCGCCGAACCCGACGTGCTGGAATCCTGGCAGCCCCAGAAGATGAGCCCGGCCGCCCTGGACGCCGCCAAATCGATCGCCGCGCGCATCGTCAAGGCCCTCGGCGGCCGCGGCGTTTTCGGCGTCGAGCTGATGATCAACGGCGACGAGGTGTACTTCGCCGACGTGAGTGCCGTTCTGCCGCAAAGCACCTGGGTGACGTTGCGCAGTCAGCGGATCTCGGCGTTCGAGCTGCAGGCCCGGGCGATTCTCGGCCTGCCGGTGGATGCGCTGATGATTTCGCCGGCCGCGGCGCGAACCAGCCACCCGGCCGCCACCGCCGAGGCGTTGACCGCGGCGCTGGCCGTGCCGGAAAGCGATCTTCGCGTATTCGATGCCGGACCGGGCCCGCGGCGCGGTGTCGCACTGGCCACCGCGCCGGACGTGGCGACCGCGCGGGACCGGGCCCGTGACGTGGCCACGGCGGTGGGCTCGGGCCGTTAACTAGACTCCCGAGAATGAGCTACGCAGGAGATATCACGCCGCTCGAGGCATGGAAGTTGCTCAGCGACGACCCCAAAGCCGTGCTGGTCGACGTGCGCACCGATGCCGAATGGCGGTTCGTCGGGGTGCCCGATCTGTCGAGTCTTGGACGCGACGCGATCTTCATCGAGTGGAACACCTCGACCGGGCACAACGACAATTTCCTGGCCGAACTGAAGGACCGGCTCCCCGCGGAGTCGGGACCCGTGGTCTTCCTGTGCCGCTCCGGCAACCGCTCCATCGGTGCGGCCGAGACCGCGACCGAGGCCGGCATCGAGCCGTCCTACAACATCCTGGACGGGTTCGAGGGCAATCTCGACGCGCAGGGCCACCGTGGCGAAACCGGTTGGCGGGCAGTCGGATTGCCCTGGAAGCAGCAATGAACCAGTCGGTCCGCACTCCGAAGGCACTGCCCGACGGCGTCGGCCAAGCCACCATCGGTGTGCGCGGGGGGTTGCTGCGGTCGGAGTTCGACGAGACCGCCGAGGGGATGTTTCTGACCTCCGGCTACGTCTACCCGTCGGCGGCCGCGGCCGAACAGTCGTTCTCGGGCGAGTTGGATCGCTTTGTCTACTCGCGTTACGGCAACCCGACGGTGTCGATGTTCGAGGAGCGGCTGCGGCTGATCGAGGGCGCGCCGGCGGCGTTCGCGACGGCCAGCGGCATGGCCGCGGTGTTCACCTCTCTGGGCGCGCTGCTGGGCGCCGGCGATCGGTTGGTGGCCGCGCGCAGCCTGTTCGGATCGTGTTTCGTGGTGTGCAACGAGATCCTGCCGCGCTGGGGTGTCCAGACTGTCTTCGTCGACGGCGACGACCTCGCCCAGTGGGAGCAGGCGCTGTCGGTGCCCACCCAGGCAGTGTTCTTCGAGACGCCGTCCAACCCGATGCAGTCGCTGGTCGACATCGCCGCGGTGACCGAACTGGCGCATGCCGCGGGAGCAAAAGTGGTGCTCGACAACGTCTTTGCCACACCGCTGCTGCAGCAGGGCTTTCCGCTCGGGGTCGACGTGGTGGTGTACTCCGGCACCAAGCACATCGACGGCCAGGGCCGGGTGCTCGGTGGTGCCATCCTCGGCGGCCAGGAGTACATCGACGGCCCGGTCCAGAAGCTGATGCGGCACACCGGCCCGGCGATGAGCGCATTCAACGCCTGGGTGTTGCTGAAAGGCCTTGAGACACTGGCGGTTCGGGTGGACTACAGCAATGCGTCGGCACAGCGCATCGCGGAGTTCCTGGAGAGCCACCCGGCGGTGCGCTGGGTGCGCTACCCGTATCTGGCGTCGCACCCGCAGTACGACCTGGCCAAGCGCCAGATGTCGGGCGGCGGCACGGTGCTCACCTTCGAGCTCGACGCCCCCGGCAGTGCCAAGGAGCGGGCCTTCGAGGTGCTGGACAAGCTGCAGCTGATCGACATCTCCAACAACCTCGGCGACGCGAAATCGTTGGTCACTCATCCGGCGACGACGACGCACCGGGCGATGGGGCCGGAGGGTCGCGCCGCGATCGGTCTGGGCGACGGCGTGGTGCGGATCTCGGTCGGCCTGGAGAACACCGACGACCTGATCGCCGATATCGACCGGGCGTTGAGCTAGCCCGCTCGCTGTTCGGCCGCTTGTTTTTCGGCTTGGGCCATCGCCTCTTGCGTCTGCGCTTCCATCCAGTTGGTCACCACCCTGGCGTACATCATCTGGCTGGTGATGGCCATCTGGCCGCGTCCGTCGCCCAAGAAGGTGATGAACCACGCGATGACCGTGGTGAATCGGTTCTTGAAGCCGACGAGATACAGCAGGTGTAGCCCCAGCCAGGCCAGCCAGGCGATGAAGCCGCCGAACTCCAGCTTGCCGACCTGCGCGACGGCGCTGAATCGCGAGATGGTGGCCATGCTGCCCTTGTCGAAGTAGGTGAAGGGTTTGCGGGTGGCCGGGTCGTCCGTGCCCTTGACCATGTGCTTGATCAACGTCGCGGCGTAATGCGCGCCCTGAATCGCGCCCTGTGCCATCCCGGGCACGCCTGCCACCGACATCAGGTCGCCGACGATGAAGACGTTCGGGTGACCCTTCACGGTCAGGTCGGGCTCCACGACCACCCGTCCGGCGCGGTCGACCTCGGTGCCCTCGGACTGGTCGGCGATGATCTTGCCCAGCGAGCTGGCCTGCACGCCCGCCGCCCACACCTTGCACGCGCATTCGATGCGGCGCTTGGTGCCGTCCTTCTCCTTGATCGTGAGGCCCATGTAGTCCACGTCGTCGACCATCGCGTTGAGCTGGACCTGGACGCCCATCTTCTCCAGCCGCTGCTGCGCCTTGAGACCCAGCTTCTCGCCCATCGGCGGCAACACCGCGGGTGCGGCGTCGAGCAGGATCACATGGCAGTCGCGAGGCTCGATGGTCCGGAACGCGTCCTTGAGGGTGCGGTGGGCCAGTTCCTGGATCTGCCCCGCCACCTCGACGCCGGTCGGGCCCGCTCCGACGACGACGAACGTCAGGCGGCGCTGGCGCTCGACGGGATCGTCGGTGAACTCGGCGGCCTCGAACGCGCCGAGGATTCGCCCGCGCAGTTCCAGGGCATCGTCGATCGTCTTCATGCCGGGCGCGTACGTCGCGAACTGGTCGTTACCGAAGTAGGACTGCTGCGCGCCGGAGGCCACGATCAGGCTGTCGTACGGCGTCACGGTCTCCATGCCCATCAGCGTCGAGGTGACGGTGTTGGCCGCCAGGCTGATGTCGGTGACCTCGCCCAGCAGCACCCGCACGTTTTTCTGCCGCTGCAGGATCAGCCTGGTGGCCGGCGCGATCTCGCCTTCGGACAAAATGCCGGTCGCCACCTGATACAGCAGCGGCTGGAACAGGTGAGTGGTCGTCTTCGAGATCAGGGTGACGTCGACGTCGGCGCGTTTGAGCGCCTTGGCCGCATTCAGCCCCCCGAACCCGCTTCCGATGACGACGACGCGATGGCGCGACATGATTCTCCTTCGGGTCGTTCGATCCGTCTGGCCTCTACAGTCTCCGCAGCGCAACTCCACCGTACGACTTCGCCGAGATGAACGTTCAGTTGTCGGCGTGTGCGCTCGCGCTGATCGGCCTCATGCGAACCGAGGCGCGGGCGGCGGTTAGCCTGCGCCCGTCATTGTCTGGTCGCGGAGGACGCCGGCTTCCTCGGCAGAAACGCAACGGGGAAACACGTCAGCGCGACCAGGAAGACCGCGACCACGAACACTACGAAATAGGCGCGGGATAAATCGTGGAGTACTTCGCTCGGGAAGTCGGGAGCAAGGGCTCGACGGGGTAGGGCGGCCGGGTCGACTGGTACTCCGAGCCGGGCGGCATTCTGGCGCAGGATCGCGATCTTGGTTGCAGCGGAAATGTTTTCGCTGCGATTGAACTCGTTGGTGAGGATCACCGACATCAATGCGGTCCCCACGGACCCGGCCATCTGCAGATTGACGGTGATCAGCGTCGAACCCCGCGCGATCTGATGCGCAGCCAAAGCCTGCACCATTGACCCGGATAGTGGCATCATGGTGCAGCCCATGCCCATGCCCATGATCACCAACCCGGCCAGCAGCGTGGGCAAGTAAGCCGCCTGTGTGGCGGCGCCGTAGGCGAAGGTGCCCGTGCCCGCGCCGATCAGCGTGATGCCGACGAACACGACCTTGCCCGGACCGCGTTTATCCATGAACGTTCCGGCCAGCGGCATGGTCCCCATGGCACCGAGTCCCATGGGGATCATGTGTATCCCGGACTGCAGCGGTGTCTGGTACAGCACCTGTTGCAAGTAGCTCGGCAACAACACCCATGCGCCGAAAAACGCGATGGCGAATAACAACATCGCCGAGTTCGCGATCGCGACCACGCGATTCTTGAATAGCCGCAGGTCCACGAGCGGATGATCCGCACGGTAGAGGGCATGAACGACGAACCCGGTGATCAGTACCAGACCGATCACCACCGGAATCCAGACGTGGCGGTCGGCAACGTTGCCGACGTCCGGGATGCACGACACCCCATACAAAAACGTCGCCACGCCAGGCGACAGCAGCGCCATGCCGAGGAAGTCGAAGGTTTTCGACGGCGTCGAGTGATCTTGCGGGAATACGATCGCCGCAAGCACAAACGCGGTCAGGCCGATCGGCAGGTTGATCCAAAAGATCCACTGCCAGCTATGGGTATCGATGAGCCAACCGCCCAGGACCGGCCCGCCGATCGGGCCGAGCAGAGTCGGGATACCCAGCACCGCCATCAGGCGACCTAGCCGCTTCGGGCCGGCCGCGCGCGTCATGATCGTGAACGCCAGCGGCACCAACATGCCGCCCCCAAGGCCTTGCACCATCCGAAATGCGATGAGTGAGGCGATGTTTGGGGCGGTCGCGCACAGCAGTGAGCCGAAAGCGAACGCCAGCACCGATCCCATGAACAGTCGCTTGGTGCCGAACCGGTCGGCCGCCCATCCCGCGAGCGGGATGACGGTGGCCAGCGCCAGTGTGTAGCCGGTCGTTGTCCAAGCGACGACCGCCTGGGTGGAATGGAATGCGGTGATGAAGGTGCGTTGCGCGACGCTTATGACGGTGACGTCCAGGTTCGCCATCACCGAGGCCAGCACGCACACGCCGGCGATCCGAAACAGCGCGGCGTCCAGCTTGTCGGGATCGATATGTGCACCGGCGCCCGATTGCCCGCTGGAGGCGGCGGGCACCGGGGTGTCGGCCGCAGGGTCGCACTCCCGTCGCCACGACGTGTTCGAACCGGGCACCAGCAGCCCAGTGCGATGGATTGACACGGTTCCTCCGTAGTTAAGGTCGGGGCGCAAAACGTCAACGGCATAGCCGTCCCGGGCAGACGAGGGCCGCTCACTCGAGGCGGCCATGCAACCTGGATTCTTCCGGTCGACGGGGTCCAGGTCGCCACCGCTGGCACCCGTTTCGAACCCGCCGCCAGCTTCACTTGGGCATACCTGCTACCTGCAATTACGCTCCCACTATCGCGTGGTGTCCTCAGCGAAGGGATCGACGTGACCGTGCAGCCAGGTTTGCGGGTCGTGCTAGCCGATGACGATGTGTTGCTGCGGGAAGGGCTGGCCAGCCTGCTGACCCGTTCGGGCTATCACGTGGTGGGCCAAATCGGCGACGCCGTGGGCCTTGTGGAACTGGTCCGTGCCGAACAGCCGGACCTGGTGATTGTCGACATCCGAATGCCGCCCACCGGCACCACCGACGGACTCGATGCGGCGACCGCCATCCGCGCGGAGATGCCGAGTGTGGGGTTGCTGGTTCTGTCGGCCCACGTCGTGGTTGAACACGCGCTCCAGCTACTGGCCAGCGGGCGCGCTGTGGGGTATTTGCTGAAACCTCGGGTTGCCGACGTCGCTGACTTCCTCGATGCGCTCGAGCGGATCGTCGACGGTGGATCGGTGGTCGATCCCGGTCTGATTCGCGAATTGGTAGCCGCGGGCGAACGCAACGATCCACTCGACGCGCTGAGTTCACGCGAGAAGGAAGTGTTGGCCCTGATGGCAGAGGGACGCTCAAACGCCGGCATTGCGCGGCGAATGTGGCTGGCAGAAGGCACGGTCGAAAAGCACGTTCGCAGCATCTTGACGAAATTGGGCCTGCATGAGGCCCGCGACGATCACCGTCGCGTCCGGGCGGTCGTCACTTTCCTAGAGGCTCGCTGACTGGCGATCACGGTGACCACGGCAAGACCACAGATACCGGTCCGGTTGAGGTCGATGCTGCTGTCACGAATACCACTGCCCGCGGCGCCGGGGATTGCGGTAGCAGCCGGATTCATCGCGGTCGAGACGGTCGTGCTGCTGCTACTCAAGAAGCTCACCGGCACCGACAACGCCTTCGGCGTCTTGTATCTGATCGGCGTCTTGGTCATCGCAACCGGCTGGGGTGCCGGCATGACCGCCGCGATGGCGGTGATAAGTGCGATCGCGTACGCGCATTTCCGTCGTTGGCCCGACCATGGCCCGGTGCTAGCCCAGGTTCAGGACTGGGTCTTTTTCTTCGTCGTCGCCGTCGTCGCGCTGGTAGCGCACGCCTTGGCGCGTACCGTACGAACCCGTGCGGCCGACGCAGAGCAACGCCGGCAGCAAGCCGAGGCGAGCCGCGAGGCGCTCACCGCCCTGGCCGATCAACAAGCTGCGTTACGCCGGGTCGCGACACTGGTGGCACGCAGAACCCCGGCATCGGAAATCTTCTCGGCGGTGGCGGATGAACTCGCACGATGCCTCGCGGTGACCGACGTGTCGCTGTGGCGCTATGAACCCGACAAGACCGCCACACTCATGGCCGCGCACGACTATCCGGGGCAGACCCAGCGGAAGCCAGTCGGCAGTCGCTGGCCCGTAGATGGCGAGAACATCATCGCCGCGGTGGCTGACACCGGCCGGCCTGCCCGTGTGGATGACAACGAAAATTTGGTCGGTGCCATCCCCACGCTCATCCGCGGGCTGGGGTTGCGCGCCGGGGTCGCAACGCCGATCTTCGTCGAACGCCGGTTGTGGGGCGCTGCGGTGGCCGGATCTCGCGAGGCGCGACCACTGCCGCCGGACACCGAGCAACGGCTCGGCGAATTCACCGAGCTCGTCGCCACCTCCATCGCCAATGCCGAAGCCCAGGCCGCACTGACAGCTTCCCGCGCCCGCATCGTCGCCGCCGCCGACGATGCTCGCAGGCGACTGGAGCGCGATTTACACGACGGTGCGCAGCAACGGCTCGTGTCTCTGGCGCTGCAACTGCGCTCCATCGAGGCCCAAGTGCCCGCCGAACTCGAGCCGCTCAAAGCACAAATGTCCGACGCCGTAGCCGGCTTAACCGCGGCGTCGGCAAATCTCCGAGAGATCGCCCGTGGCATCCATCCGGCGATCGCATCCAGCGGCGGTCTCGGTCCGGCCCTCAAGGACCTTGCCCGCCACTGCCCCATCCCGGTCAAGGTCCGCGTTGAACTGAAGGCGCGATTCTCGGAATCGGCCGAAGTCGCGGCGTACTACGTTGTCGCCGAGGCGCTCACCAACGCTGCCCGACACGCGCACGCGTCCGGGGTGGAGATCGACGCCCACACCAACGGATCGGATCTGGTGCTTTCCGTTCGCGACGACGGCGCCGGGGGTGCCGACAGCAACAACGGGTCGGGACTCATCGGCTTGATCGACCGAGTGGAAGCGCTCGGTGGCCAGTTGAGCGTGCTAAGCCCGCCGGGCGGCGGCACCACGCTGCGGGCCACGATCCCCTCTTCGGCCTGAATGCGTCTACAGTCGCTTCGCGGTCACAAACTCGGCGAACGCAGCCTTGTCGTCTGCCATCGGCACATCGACCCAGCGGCCCGCCCGGTGCATCGCGTCCAGCGCGCTTTGGCCCGCGGCTCGCCAACCGTGGTTGTTGAGCCAGTCGGCAACGATCGCCCGGTTCTCGTCGTGGTAGGTCAGCTCAAGCACGTCCACGGCCTGCTCGAAGCCCAACGCGTCGGCGACCTCCTTGAATCGCTCGCGCATCTGGTCTCGCCGCTCGTCGCTGTGCCGAGGCGAGGTTTCGGCCGCAAGCCGGCTGCCCGCGGGGCTGAGCTCACCGATCTCGGCGAAAAGCTTGTCCTGCGCTTCAGCGGGCAGGTACATCAACAGCCCCTCGGCCAACCAGGCGGTCCGTGCCATCGGGTCAAAGCCCGCGGCACACAGAGCGGCGGGCCAGTCCCGGCGCAAGTCGATGGGCACCGGGCGGCATTGGGCCGTGGGCGCCACCCCGTTTTCCGCCAGCATCGTGGACTTGTATGCCAGCACCTTGGGCTGATCGATCTCGTACACGGTGGTCCCGGTCGGCCAATCCAGGCGGTAGGCACGGGAATCCAGTCCCGACGCCAGGATCACGACCTGCCGGATTCCGTCGGCAACGGCGTCGTTGCAGTACGCGTCGAAGAACGTTGTCCGCACCGCGTGATAGCTCGGCATGTGCGCGACGGTCGCCGCGATCTCGGCGTCGATCGCTTCGATCTTGGCCACCATCGACGGGTCGAGCATCGCTACCCATAACAGGTTCGCGTCGGCGTTGGCGACGAGCAATTTGGCGTACGGGTCGCGGACCAACGGCTCGGGCCGGTCGGTTTCGACAGCGCGGGCCGCAGCGACCATCACCGCGGTACTCCCGACACCGGTCTTGATGTCCCAGGTGTCGTCATGGGTGCGCATCGTGCTCATGTCGGTCATCTTTCGTTGCATTGCGCGAAGCTGCACATAGCGGCGCTATGAGAGCCCTGAACGCCGCAAACGGTAGCCCGACACGATCACTGGTGTCGCCCCTGCTGCCTGGCTTCTTGACCCCCTGCTACCCGGTACGCAGCGGGTAGCAGGGCAGCTTGTTCATTCCCAGATCAAGACGTTGGGGAGGGAAGGGTCGACACGCCGCAGCATCGTATAGCCGACGCCGGCAATCCCGCGGAAAAGACCAAGATTGAAGCGGCTGATTCCGCCGTTCCATCGGTAGCTGCCGGTTGACCTCGCGGTTTGTGCAACCGCTAGCAGCCGCTGGGTGGCCGTGTCGCGCAGATCAGGCCGGCTGAGCACGTCGGCGGCTTCCCACAAGAATTCGATGCTGCCGAGCGTCCCGCAGCACAGCGTGTCGGTCGATCCCGGCCATTCCCGCTCTACCCCCTCGAGCGCGCGGCGGATGTCGGTCACGATGGGCTCGCCACGCAGCGCCGTCTGCTTTGTCATCGCCACCCTGGCCAGGCCGATGCCCGGTGCGCCACGACACCAGTTACCGGACCATGTGGCGGCGGAGCCGCTAGATGTGTCGGGCCAATTGCTGCGCTCGGCATCAAAGGTCGCGTTCTCAAAGGCAATGCATTCCTCGGCAGCGCTTGCGAACTCGTCACTTCCGGTCGCCGAGGCCAATGCCGCCAGTGCGTAGGCGAAGCCGGCCGCTCCGCGCGGTAAGCCGTTGAGCGGGCCGCCGGAACCGGGCGCGGGCCAGCTGCGGCGGCCGACGGGGCCAACGCGGTGTTCGGCCAGCAGATGCCTGCCGCAATTGGTTGCGCGCTCAAGTGCATCGCTGGAACCGGTCTGGCGATACAGCCGAAGCAGGCCCAAGACGGCGCCCGCGCTGCCGGCCAGAACGTCGAGCTGTCGATCCGCCGAAATGACGTCGGGGGCAATCAACTTCGCCGCCCGGTGAGCGTCCGACAGCACATCGTCGTGATCGAGCAGCGCGGAGATCACCGCGAGGCTGTAGACGATCGATCCGAGACCGAGCCCACCGCCCAGACCGAGCAAGCGTGCGATCTGTGCGGGATTGCGGCCGCGTAGGGTTTCGCGGAGCCGGGCCAGGGCGGCCATGGCGAGGTTCCGCGATGATGTGCTGTTCGCAACGGCAGCATGCGCGGCGAGAAACAGTGCGATGCCGCCTGTGCCGTTGTAGAGGTCGTCGCCGAGCGCAATCAGTTGTGAGATCTCGGAGTCGCCGAGCCAGTCGAGGCCGATCCAGGCCGCGCCTGGACCCTCAAAATGGGCGTGGCTGAATAGCGTTCGGGCGACCGTGTCGGCCTCCGCCGCAAATACTTTGTGGCTGGGCTCACCCGTCGTGACGAAGCCGTGCAGCCGGTCGGGCTCTGCGTCACGCGGTTTTTGTCTTAGGCTGCCGGTGCTCTGTCGAATCACCTCGACCTGCCACGCGATTTCCTCACTGTCGAGGTCGCGGACACGGGCGCGCGCGCGGTCGAGGCCCGGCGTCCCCCGTACCGGGATTGAAGTTCCGGCCGCGTCGCGGATTTCATGACCGTCGCTGGTCATCATGAAATGCGGCACGTTCAACTCGGCGACGGCCGCCCGTTCGAGTCGTTGCAGCGGCCACATGGGATCGTGGTCGTGCTGCCAATCCGCAAGTCGGGTGGCGAAGTCGGCCTGAGCAGACCAGATGACGCCGTCGTCCATCGTGCGGTGATCTTTGAGACGCTCCAGCAGCATGTAGTAGAACCTGGTCGGCCGGGCGACTTTGCGGATCGTCAATCCGGCGAAGCCGTCGAAAAGATCGTCTGGGCGCTGCCGGTGGAGGAACATCGCGTAGTCGTTGAAACCCGAGATGAAGTCGTCGAGGTAATCGCCGAGCCGGGCATGGCGCCCCTCAACATGCGGCAAGTTCGAAATCGTGCCACTGTCAGCAACTTTCGTCGGCCGCATCGTGTCGGAATTGATGTCGGTCCACGTCAGCTTGACGCGCGGAGCGGGGTTTGAGGTCACTCCGCCGATCGAAAAGACTGTGTTGGAATGCTTGCCATAGACGGGAAGCATTCCGATCTCCTGGACCGAGTTGCTGAGCTTTTCTGTCGCGGCCTGGTATGCGCGTCCCGCGCCGTCGTCAGGGTCCAGGCCACCGGGTGCATCAGCCGCCTGAAGGATCATCTCGAGATCGATCGGTACGGGGTGCTCACCGTGGGCGATGATGTTTTCTTGATGCATGTCGACGCCGACGAAGCAGTGGAAGAGCGCCAACCACCCCCCGGCACGACGAAAATACCTCCGAAAGCGTTGCGGGTCGTGGCAACTCGTGTGATCGATAAATTCGGTCCAGCCGTAGCCGGCGCACGCTAGCAGGCGCGGCACCTTCAGGTCGATCGGGGCGTTGTGGTTCAGTCGCTGGATGAGCTCGTACCACGCTCGGTCAACGGTGAGATCCTTCGGTTTGTACACGACTCGCGAACCGTCGTCGAAGCGAATGGTCCGGACACTGCGGCCGAAGTTGTGCGGATCAGAAAGGCCACCATCGATACTGGCTATTTCGCCGCACGTGTCGACTCCGAACAAGTCGTGACGAATCGCGGGTAAGTCGGCGTCAAGCCGTCTGATCAGCTCGGCTGACGCGTCGATCCACTGCCGGGTGAGCGTGGCCAGCAGCCGCAGCAGGACGGGCTTCTCGTCGAACAGGCGACGCATTCCTCCCGCATTCATCTCGGAAACGAAATCCTGGTAGCGGGCCGTCGAACGGCTGTGCGCCCCGTCGGCGTGAACGCTCAGGTCTGCGTCGTCCTTTCGGGCCTCGGCGAAGCGCTCGTACATCGCGGGGGCCGCGAGGTCGGATAGATCGACGACGAGTGCCCGGCGCAGGCTTGCGCGCGCCCGCTCACCCACGGCGGGGTCGACGCGACCGCCGACATCCGACCAAAGACGTGCTTCCGCGTCGCGCACCACCGGTTCCAGCAAATCTTCGAACGCACAAGACTCTGCCTGGGACGCAGGGGGTTTCGATGCTGTCCTGGCGGAATTCTGCGACGCTTCGCAGATCCAGACCGCGTCGTCGATCCACGTCGGTGCCGGTCGGGAAGCGTTGCGGCGGATGGTGGCGAACCTTGCCAACACGCCGTCGATCGATAGTCCGTCTCGTCCTAGCCGGCGAGCGAACAACGACCAGTCGCCGCTGGCCGAGGACCGGCACCATGCGGCGAGACGACGGGCGGCCAACTCGCTGTCGCTCTTTTGGCCGGGCAATGGTTCGAACGCGTCGGACAGCAGCTCGTCGATGGTCGCAGCGCGAAAAATGAGGCGCTCGTAGAAAGCTTCCATCGCGATCTCCCGGATCACGCCGAACCGGCGGCTGCGGCCAGCAGCTGCGAACTACGGCAACAGTACCTAAGGTCTCGCGGTGACACTCGGAGTACGGAACTTATCCAGACCTCGAATATGCCCTGTCCCGACCGTGCGCACGCAACGGCCGAGTAGCTGTTCTGCCACACCGGTTTTCGGCAGCCGTCGATCACGAATCGCATTCCCCGCAAGGTCGGCAGTCCGGCGGGGAATGGGATTCGCCAAACAGGGGTGGACCCCAGTGAGGAGTCCGACGGCCTTGTCACTTACATGTCGGCGTCAGTATGGTGGCCACCATCCGGGTGGCCCCGGCACTTTCCAACGCTTCGTCGGAACAGTTGGGGGCGAGGATGTCCTCAATGCGGTCGAAGGTGATCAAGGTGCTCATCGCGGTCTCCTTTTGTTGAAAGCGTGGATTTTCCATAGCGGCTCCCGAGGAAGGCGCTATGTGAACCCTTGGATGCCATAACGGTAGCCAGACGTGAGCGCCGTTGTCCCCCCCGCTGCCCGGCTTTTCGCCCCCCTGCTGCCCGGTATTCGACCGGGGCGCCGCGGACATCAGCACACCGGCTAGACCCAGACGAAGCGGATGAAATCACATGCGGCGTAGCAGATCTCATCTGCCGTCGGCCGTCATCCTCACCTCTCGATGCAAACCCGAAGTCGACAGGGCTCGGGCACGGGCCGCCACCCCAGCGCCAACGAGGCGCCGGGTTCCCGCTCAGCCTGCTCGCCGACCGGCTGCACCCGGCAATGGCGAAATAACGTGGCCAGCACGACCCTCATCTCGTATTGAGCGAATGCCGCACCGAGACAACGGCGAACGCCGCCACCGAACGGGATCCAGGTATACGTCCCGGCTCGTTGCTCGAGGAACCGGGCAGGCCGGAAGTGCTGCGGATCGGGGTAGATGTCCGGGCGCCGGTGCATGAGATAGATCGAAGGCACCACCGTCACCCCGGCCGGCAACGGGACACCGCCAATTTCCATCGGTGCCTTCAGAAGCCGCGGGACCAGCGAGAAAACCGGCCGCAAGCGCAATGTCTCCATCACGATGGCATCGAGGAACTCGTACCCGCCCGCATGCACCTCGTCAACAAGTCGCGACTGCACGTCGGGGTCACCGACCACCCACTCCACCGCCGACGCGAGCGCGCTGGCCGTGGATTCGTGACCGGCCAACAGCAGCGTCATCAATTCGTCGCGGATCTCGACATCGCTCAACGGCCGGCCATCCGCGTGGCGGGCCCTCAGCAGCATGGACAACACGTCGGCACGTTCGTCCAGGTCATCTGTTCGACGTCGGTCGTCGATCTCGGCGTAGAGCAAGCGGTCGACGTCGCGAAACAGCTTGCGTGTCAGCGCTGCCCTGACGCGCTGGGGGCTCAGAACCAACAACAGAAGCCGCCCGGGACTGCCCGTTGTCGTGGTCAGCATGCGCACGAGTTCCATCCGCAGCTGGTCAAGGCGCCCGCCCTCGGACAGCCCGAACACCGCGCGCAGGATGACTTCGAGCGTCAATGCCTGCATCCGGGTACGCACCAGCACCGGCTCGCCACGCGGCCAGCGGGCGATCTCATTTTCGGCGATCGCGGTCATCGTGTCCGCGTAGGACTGCAAGTGGTTGCCGCGAAACGGCGGCACGAGTAGCTGGCGCTGTTCTTTATGCGCCTCACCGTCGAGCAGGAGCACCGAATTCGCGCCGACTACGGGCAACAAGATGCGATTCGCCTCCCCACCCCGCAGCAGCTCCGGGGGCCCCGTAAAGACTTCTTTGACCGCATCAGGATGGGACACCATCACCCAGGTCCCCTCACCGGCCAGCCTGAGGGTAAACGTGTCGCCGAAGCGAGCGGCCGAACGCTCCATGAACCTCCAGGGGTTGGTCATCCACGCAGCGGTCTGGACGCTGACCGGGAGTCGGGGGCCAGGTGGCAGCGCGCCGATTGCCAAGCGATCGCCTCCAACTCGGACATTTTGAAAGCGGGTGTGGGTCGGAGCTTGAGTAACGTCCGGCAGGTGAGTCATTGGGCTAAAGCCGCCGATCCAGGAATTCGCACGCCAGCAACGCGGTCGGAGGTAACTGTGCTCATGCCAAGCTCCTTTTCGTTGAATCGGCGAAGTGGTCGGCAGCGGGCACAACGCTAGCCCGCCACGAACACTGTTGTCCTCCCTGCTGTCCGGTATTCGGCAGCTACCGACAGCCGCCGCGGAAGGCCAACTCCGCAGTCTCACCTCGTCAGATCGGTCCGCATCGCCGGTCGGCTGTCCACCGGCAATGACGAGCCCCCCTCCCACTGAGTAGAGTTCCTACAGCATGAAGCAATTCATCGTGGCGGGACTGGCCACCGTGCTGTCGGCCGGCGCGCTGATCGCCGCCGCACCCGCGGCCAACGCCGGCTGCCAGTTGGGCGGCGCCGTCATCAGCAAATGCGATGGTCCGGTCCAGGTCGACGGAACCTGGCAGCGGTGCGTCGTCTTTCCGCCAACACCCGGGCGCGACGGCACTCCGGTTTACGTCACCAATACCAACTGCCAGACGTTGGGTCCCGACCAGCATCCGTCGGGCGCTGCCTTTGCGGACCCCCCAACGCACATCGACGACTGACGCGGCTTACGGCCAGGCGGATGCGTTGCCCTTGTAGTTCCCGTTGAGCGCTGTGCAGAAGTCGGAATTCGTGCCGGCGAGCAGCACGATGAAGTCGCCGCCCTTGTCGTTGAATGTCTGTGGCGGATAAGCCCATCCGCTGTTGCACATTTGCGTCGGACTGCCCAGCGAAGGCCTGCGCCAGTTGGACATCTCGCACGCCTTCATCGCGGCGCCGTCCGGATAGGCGCTCTTGGCGATGACGAGCATCGCACCGCCCCACTTGCCGTCGTTGCGGCGGTAGCCACGCGCCCCGAATCCGGCATTGTCCTTCTGGCAGCCCAGCGCGCGCTGCAGCGCCATGAACGGCAGGGCGAGGTCGCGATCGCCGATACCGGCTGCGGCAGCGATGAATTGAGCCGCGTCCGGGCCGTCGACCTCTTGAACGTTGGGATCCTTGAGGCTCTTGAGTTGCTGCGACATCTGCGAGGCGTTGCCCCCGCCGCCGATGATCGGCCCGCCGTTGGTCGCCGTCATCGGGGGCAGCGTGCCGGTGGGATCGGCGACGGCACTGGGCATCGCCAACGCTCCCAGGGCCAGCGTGCCCGCAGCGATCGCTCGAATGCGCATGGCTGGAACTCCTTATCTCGCCGGCGGCATCGGTGGAGCGGCGTTCGGAGCCATCACCGCGCCGATCTTGCGGAACAGTATGTCGGCCTGATTACTGTAGTTGCCCTGGTCGTCGAAGGCCTCCGGGGCGTAGGTGACCGCGACGGCGATCGCGATCTTCTGCGCCGGCAGGTAGGCCTCGACGCCCGCGCACCCGGAGAACAACGGATTCTGCATCAGCCAGTCGCCGGAGATGATGATGCCCAGCCCGTAGGTGTAGCCCTCGTTCTGGTCGAAGCAGGTCGGGCAGCCCGGCTGGGCGTGGGTCTTGCCGCGCAGCGCGGTCGACACCATCTTGCGGTACGAGTCGCCCGAGAGCAGCTTGCCGGAGCCGATCCCGACGGCGGTGGCTTCCATGTCGCCGATGGTGGTGGTCTGAATGGCGCCGTGGGTAATGGTCCAGGACGGATTCCAGTACGTGGACTCCTCGTAAAACGGTGTCCCCGCAGGGATTTTGAGTGCCTGGCGCCGCTCGGAGGTGAACGTGTGCAAGACCGGCCAGGGAATTTCGGCGGTATCGGAGTTCGCGGTGTGCTTCAAGCCGAGCGGCCCCAGCACCTCGTTGGCCAGCAGCGTCGGCATGTCCTGACCGGTGGCCTTCTCCAGCGCCAGCCCGAGCAGCACGTAATTCGTGTGCGCGTAATTCCAGTTGGTCCCGGGCTCGTAGAGCAGTGGCCGCCCGGAGATCTGGGCGAGCAGATCTTGAGTTGTCCACTGCTGGAACGGGTTTGCGTAGGATTCGTTGGCGAACTGGTCGTTGCCGAGGACGTAATCGGGGTAGCCGGACGTCATCTGCGCCAGCTGCCCCAACGTGACGCGCCCGGCGTCGGGGAAGTCGGGCAGCCATTTCGACAACCGGTCATCCAGGCTCAGCTTCTTCTGGTCGACCAGCCTCAGCAGCAGCGTCGCCACATACGAGATCGCGACGGCGCCGTTGCGGAAGTGCATGTCGGTGGTGGCCGGCACCCCCGTCATCGAGTCGCCGACGGCCCGGGTGAGGACCTCCTTGCCGTCCACCGTGACGCGTACGATCGCGGCCTTCAGGTGCGCCTGCGTCACGAAGTTGTGTACCAATCGCAGCACGGCATCGGCCTTGGCCTGGTCGGCGGATTCCGCCTGCGTGGGCGCCGGTGACGGCGTAGGTCCACAGCCCGCCACGAGCAAGCAAGCGACGACCAGAGACGCGATGCGACGTGAAGCCATCAGCGGAAGGCGTCGCTACCGGTGAATGCCTGGCCCAGCACCAACTGATGCATCTCGGGGGTGCCCTCGTAGGTCAGCACCGACTCCAGGTTGACCATGTGCCGGATGACCGGGAATTCCAGCGATATTCCGTTGCCGCCCAATATGGTTCGAGCGGTGCGGCAGATCTTGAGCGCCTCGCGGGTGTTGTTCAGCTTGCCGAAGCTGACCTGCTCGGGGCGCAGCCCGACGCTGTCCTTGAGGCGGCCCAGGTGCAGCGAGAGCAGCTGTCCCTTGTGCAATTCGACGGCCATGTCGACGAGTTTGGCCTGGGTCAGCTGGAATCCCGCGATCGGCCGGCCGAACTGCGTGCGCTGCGTGGCGTATTCGAGCGCGGCCTGCCACGCCGTGCGCGCCGCTCCCATCGATCCCCAGACGATGCCGTAACGCGCCTCGGACAGGCAGGACAGCGGCCCGCGCAGCCCCTGGGCGTCGGGCAGCATCGCGTCGGCGGGCAGCCGCACGTCGTCGAGCACCAGCTCGCTGGTGATCGAGGCGCGCAGCGACAGCTTGTGGTGAATCGTGTTGGCGGTGAAGCCCGGGGTGCGGGTCGGGACTAGGAAACCCCGAATTCCGCGGCCTCCTTCGTCCTCGGTGTCGGCCCACACCACCGCGACGTCGGCGACCGAACCGTTGGTGATCCACATCTTGCGGCCGTTGAGAACCCAGTCCGAACCATCCCGTCGCGCATGGGTTTTCATCGCCGCCGGATCGGATCCGGCATCGGGTTCGGTGAGCCCGAAGCAGCCGAGCAGCTCACCGGCGGCCATGCCGGGCAGCCACTGCTGCTTTTGCTCCTCGGAGCCGAAGTTCCAGATCGCGAACATCGCCAGCGATCCCTGCACCGAGACCATCGACCGCACCCCGGAGTCGGCGGCCTCCAGCTCGGTACACGCCAGGCCGTAGTGCACCGACGAGGACCCGCCGCATCCGTAGCCCTCCAGGTGCATGCCGAGCAGCCCGAGCTCGCCGAACTGCTTGCCCAGTTGGCGCACCGGCAGGTCACCGATCTCGAACCACTCGGCGACGTAGGGGATGACGTGCTCGGCGCAGAATTTTCTGACCGTGTCGCGCACCGCGATCTCATCGCTGGACAGCGACGCGTCCAGGCCAAGGGGGTCGTCCCGGTTGAACGCCGGAGGCTTGTGTGTGCTCATGCAAGCCAGCCTGCCACCGCGCCCAACGCGAAGAACAGTGTCCGGCCCAGCCCGGTAGTCTCGCTCTATGCAGCGGCTGGGATGGCTCGGCGTCGATGTGTTGTGCGTCCTGGTGTTCTGCGCCGTGGGACGCCGCAGTCACGACGAGGGGCTCGATCTCGCCGGCATCGCGACGACGGCCTGGCCGTTTCTGACCGGGACCGTGATCGGATGGCTGGTGTCCCGCGGGTGGCAGCGGCCCACCGCCGTGGCCCCCACCGGCGTGGTGATCTGGCTGTGCACCGTGGTGATCGGCATGGTGTTGCGCAAGGTCGGCTCCGCGGGCGTGGCCGCGAGTTTTGTCGTGGTCGCGGCGTCGGTGACCGCGCTGTTGTTGCTCGGTTGGCGAGCGGCCGTCGGGCTAGCGTTGCGGCGCCGCTCCGGCGTCTGATGGCACGGACCGACGACGACACGTGGGGTCCCGACAGCGGCGTCGGAATGACCGCGACGTTCGGCGCGGTCGCCCGCGCACTGGCGACCGGTAAGGGTCTGGTCAGCGATCCTTTCGCCGAGCCGCTGGTGCGCGCCGCGGGCGTGCCGTACTTCACCCGGATGGTCGACGACGAGCGGTACACCGACGGCGGCGACAACGCGATCGTGACCGGGCTCGTCACGCTGCTCGGGGCGCACACCCGGTTCCTGGACGAATTCCTCGCCGACGCCGGGCGGGCGGGCATTCGCCAAGTCGTGATCGTCGGCTCCGGCCTGGACACCCGTCCGTATCGGCTGTGGTGGCCGCCCGGCACCACGGTGTACGAGATCGATCAGCCCGATGTCATCGACTTCAAGACCGCCGTGTTGCGTCGCCTGGGCGCCGAGCTGACCGCGCACCGCCGCGCGGTCGGAGTCGATCTGCGGCGCGACTGGTTGACGGCACTGCACCGGTCGGGCTTTGATGCCGCCCAGCCGACGGTGTGGATCGCCGAGACGGTCCTGATCGGGTTCCTGCCCCCCGACGGCCAGAGCCGGCTGCTCGCCGATGTCTCGGCGGTCAGCGCGCCGGGCAGCCGGTTCGCCGGCGATCACATGCCGACCTGGTCCGCATTCCAGCTGGAGGCCGCCCAGACATTCGTCGACACCTGGCGGCAATTCGGTCTCGACGTCGATCTGGCCGGACTGACCTACCCGGGCGAATATCGCGCCGTCCCGCCGTATCTTGCCGAGCATGGCTGGCAGCCGGTCGAGCGAAACGTCACCGATTTGTTCAGCGCGATCGGAATGAGCAACCGTTGGCGCGGCACCCCCGATGACGACGCGATTACGCCCCGCTATGTCACCGCAACGCGAGCGGCCGGGCCCGCGGTGACACCGGGCCGGAATGCATCCGCCTGATAGGCGTTAGAGGTGAGGTGATGTCCAAGACCCGGCTCCGGTTCGTCCCCGCCGCGTTGGACGACGCGCTGGCGCAGCCGTTGCTGGCCGAGTTGGCCACCGAGTACGCGCAGCGCTACGACAGCACGGCGCCGACGGTGTTGGCGTGGCTCAAGGACAACCCCACCGACGAGTTCGCGCCACCGGACGGGGGCATGTTGATCGGCCTGCTGGATGGCCGCCCGGTGACCGGCGGCGGGTTTCGCCGCTTCGACGCCGAGACGGCCGAGCTGAAGAGAATTTGGACCGACAGCGGGCATCGCCGCCGCGGCTACGCGATGGCGCTGCTGGCCGAGCTGGAAGGCGAGATCGCGGTGCGCGGCTACCGGAGGGTCTATTTGATGACCGGCAACCGGCAGCCCGAGGCCGAGGAGTTGTACCGGGCCACCGGCTACACCCGGCTGGATGAGCCGTTGCCGTCCGAAGGTCCCGTCTTCCCGATCGCCTTCGAGAAGTGGCTCACATGAGCGGCCGGCTGCATCTGGCCGTCGCGCTGGACGGGTACGGCTGGGACCCGCAGGCGTGGCGGGCCACACTGGCGGCCGACCCGAACACGCCTTCGCCGCTCAGCGGCCGCTACTGGGCCGACCTGGCGGCCACCGCCGAACGCGGGCTGCTCGACTTCCTCACCATCGACGACACCCTGATGCCGCAGCCCGGGCGCCGCGAGCGGATCGATCCGCGACGGCTGGCCGGTCGCGGCGACGCCGCCCTGGTGGCCGCCCGCATCGCACCCGCGACGCGGCACATCGGGCTGGTTCCGGTGGCGACGGTGACCCATACCGAGCCGTTCCACATCTCCAAATCCATTGCCACGCTTGACTACGTCTCGCACGGCCGGGCGGGCTGGCAGCCTCGCGTCAGCTCGACCGCGCACGAGGCGGCGCTGTTCGGCCGCCGCGAGGCAGGCCTGGACGGGTTGTTCGAGGAGGCCGCCGATCACGTCGACGTGGTGCGCCGGCTCTGGGACAGCTGGGAGGACGACGCGATCATCCGCGACGTGGCCACCGGGCGCTACGTCGATATCGACAAGCTGCATTACATCGACTTCACCGGCAAATTCTTCTCGGTCAAGGGCCCGTCGATCACGCCTCGCCCGCCGCAGGGCCAGCCAGTGGTGGCGGTACTGGCCCACCGGCGACCGGTCTACGAATTCGCCGCTACCAGTGCTGATCTCGTGTTCATCACGCCTCACGACGAGGCCTCGCTGCGCGGCATCCTGGACGAGCTGGCCGCCGCCGGGGGCGGGCGGCTGAAGGTGTACGCCGACGTGGTGGTGTCGTTCGGGGGTGCAGGTGATCCCCGCTCCGATGCGCTCAACTTCACCGGAGCCGCAACCGAATTGGTGGACCTGCTGCTGGAATGGCAGCGCCTCGGGGTGGACGGGGCGCGGCTGCGACCCGCCGCCAACGCCACCGATCTGCCGGTGATCGTGGACGAGGTGGTTCCGCTGTTGCAGCGGGCCGGCCGCTTCCGTGCGGCCTACCAGGACGGCGAAACGCTACGGGCCCGGCTCGGTCTGCCGGTCGCGCCCAACCGATACGCGGCGGTCCGGCGATGAACGTTGCGCTCTCGGTCCTCGACCTCGCGCCGATCAGCGCGGGTAGTGATCCGGCGACGGCGCTGCGCAACACCATCGAACTGGCCCAACGTGCCGAAGACTGGGGCTTTCGCCGCTACTGGGTAGCCGAGCATCACTTCGTCGGCGTCGCCAGTGCCGCGCCGGCGGTGTTGATCGGACAAATCGCAGCTGCTACCGACAGAATTCGGGTTGGCGCCGCGGCCGTGCAATTGGGCTATACCACCGCTATCGCGGTCGTCGAGAGTTTCGGCATGCTGGAGGCCTTCTATCCCGGACGCATCGATCTCGGGATCGGCCGGTCCGGGCAGCGCCGCTTGGAAAGCCAGAAGCCGAAGAAACCGAAAGAGCCTCGGCCGCCGCGGGTGTGGCACGAGGTGGACGGCGTCGTCGTTCCGACCCCCTTCGACCTGCGCGGGCTGCTCGATCTCGAACAGCTGCAAGCCACCATGGGGATCCTGCAGCAGCCGGAGGCGGTATCCCCGGACTTCGCCGAACAGGTCGATGACATTCTCGCCCTGCTCGACGGCACGTATCACGTCGGCAAGTACGACGTGCATGCCGTGCCCGGCGAGCGAAGTGGCTTGCGGCCGTGGATCTTCGGCAGTACCCGGGGGCAAAGCGCACGGGTCGCCGGCGCCTTGGGGTTGCCGTTCGTCGCGAGTTATCACATCACGCCGGCCACCGCGCTCGAGGCCCTCGAGGCCTACCGCGAGACGTTCGTGCCGTCGGCGGCGTTGGCGAAGCCATACGTGGTGGTGTCGGCCGACATCGTCGTTGCCGACGACTCCGACACCGCCCATCACCTGGCCGACGGATACGGCCATTGGGTGTACTCGATCCGGAGCGGTGTGGGAGCCATGCCCTATCCCGAGCCCGGCAGTTGCCCACCGCTGACCGAACAGCAATACGACCTGGTAAAGGACAGATTGGCAACACAATTCGTCGGTAACCCGGACGAGGTTGCGCAGCGACTGGAGGCGCTCCAGCGGGTCACCGGCGCCGACGAACTCGTGATCACCTCGGTGACGCACCGGTTCGAGGACCGGCTGCGGTCGCACGAACTGATCGCCAAACGCTGGGGTCTGACGGAATGAATATCAGAAACGGCAAGCACCGCAAGCCGATTCATCTGGCGGCGCACTTCCCGGGCGTCAACAACACCACGGTGTGGACAGATCCCAGCGCGGGCAGCCAGATCGAGTTCGACTCGTTCGTCCATCTTGCCCGTACCGCCGAGCGGGGATTGTTCGACTTCTTCTTCCTCGCCGAAGGGCTGCGGCTGCGTGAACACCGCGGCCGGATCTACGATCTCGACGTCGTCGGACGGCCGGACACCTTCACGGTGCTGGCGGCCCTGGCGGGTGTCACCGACCGGATCGGGCTGACCGGAACGATCAACACGACTTTCAACGAACCATTCGAGGTGGCAAGGCAATTCGCCACCCTCGACCACCTGTCCGGCGGCCGCGCCGGCTGGAACATCGTCACCTCGTCGGATGCGTTCACCGGCGCCAACTTCCGTCGCGGCGGCTTCCTGAAGCACGCCGACCGGTACCGGCGGGCCGAGGAGTTCCTCATCACCGCACGGAAATTCTGGGACAGCTGGCAAGACGGCGCCGTGCTGGCCGACATCGACAGCGGCACCTACGTCGACCCCGACCGGATCCGCAGCATCGAACACCAGGGACCGGACTTCAACGTCCGGGGGTTCGCCACGCTGCCGGTCGGGCCGCAAGGCCATCCGATCCTGCTGCAGGCCGGCGACTCCGACGAGGGCAGGGCGTTCGGCGCCCGGTACGCCGACGCGTTGTTCACCTTGCACGGTTCGCTTCAGGACGGTCAGCGCTACTACGCCGACGTCAAGGGGCGGGCCGTGTCGTCGGGCCGAGACCCCGATCAGCTCAAGGTCTTTCCCGCCGCGACCTTCGTTCTCGGGGACACCGACGCCGAAGCCCAGGACAAGGCGCGTCACATCCGCTATCAGCAGGTCAGCGGTGCCACGGCGATCGCGATGCTCGAACAGGTATGGGGCCGTGAGCTTTCCGAGTACGACCCGGACGGTCCACTGCCCGAATTCGACCCGGTCGTCGACAGCGACATCACCCAGGGCCGGGTCCGCCACGTCGACCCGGTCGCGATTGCGGGCAAGTGGCGCGAACGCGCCGAAGCGGAGAAACTGTCGATCCGTGAGCTGATCATCGCGGTCACCACCCGGGAGCAATTCGTCGGCACCGCATCCCGGATCTCAGACGAGATCGACAGATACATCCAGGCCGACGCCTGCGACGGGTTCATCCTGGTGCCGCATCTGACGCCGCACGGCCTCGACGAATTCGTCGACCGGGTGGTGCCGCTGCTGCAGGAGCGGGGCGCGTTCCGCACCGAATACACCGGCGAGACGCTGCGAGATCACCTGGGGCTCAGCGAGTTCGCGGCGCGTACATGACGACGGCCACGCCCAGCAGGCAGATGAGCGCGCCGGTGACATCCCAGCGATCGGGGCGAAACCCGTCAAAACCCATGCCCCACAACAGCGAGCCGGCCACGAAGACGCCGCCGTAGGCGGCCAGGATGCGACCGAAGTGGGCCCCAGAACCAAGCGAGGGCTGCAAGGTGGCGACAAAGCCGTAGGCGCCCAGCGCGACGACGCCCCAGCCCACCCACATCCAGCCCCGGTGTTCGCGGATGCCCTGCCACACCAACCAGGCGCCGCCGATCTCGAACAGCGCCGCCAACGCGAACAACGCGATCGACTTGGCGATCGTCACAGCGCGCCGGCTTTTCGCAGTGCCGCATCGGTCGCCTCGCGGATCGGGCCGCGCCAGAGCGGGCCGTGACCCGGGGCCAGGACTTCGGTCTCCAACAAAGCCAGCGCCGAAAGGGTTCTGATGCAGTCTTGCTGGCTGTAGCTGAAGATCGCCGGCAGCAGTTGTGGCCCGTCGTGCCGGATCAACGGGTGCCCGGTGATCAGCGCATCGCCGCTGGCCAGCACGCCGTCGACCAAATAGGAGCAGTGTCCGTTCGTGTGGCCCGGGCTGAAAACGGGCCGCGGGTGGCCGGGCAGCGACGCGGCGATCTCGGGCGTCAGCGGCTGGGTGGTCGGAATCCCGTCGCGGATCAGACCGCCGCTGCGCACCACGTGGGCGGTCCACACCGCCCACGTCGGCCGCCAGATGCGCAGCGCGAGGTCGATGACCGAGACCTGTTCCAAGTACTCGCGCTTGGCGTGGCCGACCTCGTCGGCGTGGCAGTAGACGGGAGTGCCGTGCGCGCCGGCGAACCAGATCGCCGACCCGAGATGGTCGATGTGGGCGTGTGTCAGCAGGATCGCGCGCACGTCGCCGACGCCGTACCCGAGCGCCTTGAGGGAGGCCAGCACGGCCTCGCGGTCGCCCGGATAGCCGGCGTCGATCAGCAGCACCCCGGTGTCGTCGGCGACCAGCGTCCAGTTGACGGCCTCACCCTGGGCCAGGTGCACGGTGTCGGTGACTTGAACAAGTGTTGGCGCTGATGCCATGCCCAACACTGTAGGAGCGATCGCAAGCGCGGCGAAGCCGGGCGCAGCGGGTCGCGACCGGTCGGATAGGAGTAGAAATAACGGGTGGCCGAACTGAAACTTGGATACAAAGCGTCTGCTGAACAATTCGCACCGCGCGAGCTCGTCGAACTGGCTGTCGCCGCCGAGGCGCACGGCATGGACAGCGCCACCGTCAGCGATCACTTCCAGCCGTGGCGGCACAAGGGCGGGCACGCCCCGTTCTCGCTGGCCTGGATGACCGCGGTCGGCGAGCGGACCGAGCGCCTGGTGCTGGGCACCTCGGTGCTCACCCCGACCTTCCGGTACAACCCCGCCGTCATCGCCCAGGCCTTCGCCACGATGGGCTGCCTGTACCCGAACCGCATCTTCCTCGGCGTGGGCACCGGCGAGGCGCTGAACGAGATCGCCACCGGATACGAGGGCGAGTGGCCCGAGTTCAAGGAGCGCTACGCGCGGCTGCGCGAGTCGGTGCGGCTGATGCGCGAGCTGTGGCTCGGCGACCGCGTCGACTTCGAGGGCGAGTACTACAAGACCAAGGGCGCCTCGATCTACGACGTGCCCGAGGGCGGTATCCCGATCTACATCGCCGCGGGCGGACCGCAGGTGGCCAAGTACGCCGGGCGCGCCGGCGACGGGTTCATCTGCACCTCCGGCAAGGGCGAAGAGCTCTACAAGGACAAGCTGATCCCCGCGATGCGCGAGGGCGCCGAAGCCGCGGGCAAGAACGCCGACGACATCGACCGAATGATCGAGATCAAAATCTCCTACGACACCGATCCCGAACTGGCCCGGGAGAATACCCGGTTCTGGGCGCCGCTGTCGCTGACCGCCGAGCAGAAGCACAGCATCGACGACCCGATCGAGATGGAAAAGGCCGCCGACGCGCTGCCGATCGAGCAGATCACCAAGCGCTGGATCGTGGCGTCGGATCCCGACGAGGCCGTCGAAAAGGTCGGCCAATACGTCGAGTGGGGCCTCAACCACCTGGTGTTCCACGCGCCCGGCCACGACCAGCGCCGCTTCCTGGAGCTGTTCGAAAAGGACCTGGCGCCCAGGCTGCGGCGACTTGGCTGATACCTCTTCCGTTTCGAAAGCGATCTACATCGCGGCGCCCGAGCCGGAGACCGGCAAGTCGACGATCGCGCTGGGGCTGCTCAACCGACTGACGGCGACGGTCGCCAAAGTCGGTGTGTTCCGGCCGATCACGCGGCTTGACGGCGACGAGCGCGACTACATCCTGGAGTTGCTGCTGACCCGGACCACCGCGGCCCTGTCCTACGAGCAGTGCGTGGGCGTCACCTATCAGGACATCCACGCCGATACCGACGCCGCGATCGCCAGCATCGTCGACGCGTATCACGCGATGGCGCAATCCTGCGACGCGGTGGTGATCGTCGGCAGCGACTACACCGATGTCACCGGGCCCGCCGAACTCTCGGTCAACGCGCGCATCGCGGTCAATCTCGGTGCGCCGGTGCTGCTGGCGGTGCGAGCCAAGGATCGCACCCCCGATCAGGTCGCCGCGGTCGTCGAGGTGTGTCTGGCCGAGCTGGCCGCGCAGCGCGCCCACACCGCGGCGGTGGTCGCCAACCGGTGCGATCCGGCCGAAGTGGGTGCGGTTGCCGAAGCGCTGCATATGTTTACGCCACCGGGTTACGTGCTGCCCGACGAGCCGCTGCTGCTGGCGCCGACGGTGGCCGAATTGCAGACGGCCGTGCACGGGACGCTGGTCAGCGGCGACGCCGAACTGGTTCGGCGCGAGGCGATGGGCGTGCTGGTGGCGGGCATGACCGCGGACCATGTGCTGGAACGGTTGCGCGATGGCATGGCGGTGATCACCCCCGGCGACCGCTCGGACGTCGTGCTGGCTGTCGCGAGTGCGCATGCGGCCGAAGGGTTTCCGTCGCTGTGCTGCCTGATCCTCAACGGCGGCTTCGACCTGCATCCGTCCATCTCCGCACTGGTGTCCGGCCTGCGATTGCGGCTGCCGATCATCGCCACCACGCTGGGCACCTACGACACGGCCAGTGTGGTCGCCGCGGCCCGGGGGCGGGTCACGGCCGGCTCGCATCGCAAGATCGACACCGCGGTCGAGCTGGTGAACAGCCACATGGACGTCGCGGATCTGGTTGCACAGCTTGCCATTCCGATCCCCACGATCACCACCCCGCAGATGTTCACCCATCGGCTCACGCAGCAGGCCCGCGCCGACCGCAGGCACATCGTCCTGCCCGAAGGCAACGACGACCGCATCCTCCAGGCCGCCGGCCGGGTGCTGAAGCGTGGTATCGCCCATCTGACAATCCTCGGTGACGAAGCCCAAATTCGGTTACGTTCAGCAGAACTCGGCGTCGACCTGCACGACGCCACGGTTATCGATCCGCACAACGAAGAGCTGTGCGACCAGTTCGCGAAGCAGTACGCCGAATTGCGCAAGGCGAAGGGAATCACCGTCGAGCAGGCTCACGAGATCATGCACGACGTCTCGTATTTCGGCACGATGCTGGTGCACAACCGCATGGTGGACGGGATGGTGTCCGGTGCGGTTCACACGACTGCGCACACTGTCCGTCCGGCGTTCGAGATCATCAGGACGGTGCCGGACGTCTCGACGGTGTCCAGCATCTTCCTGATGTGCCTGCCCGATCGGGTGCTGGCCTATGGCGACTGCGCGATCGTTCCGGACCCGACGCCCGAACAGCTGGCCGACATCGCGATCAGCTCGGCGCGCACCGCCGCGCAGTTCGGCATCGAACCGAAGGTGGCCATGCTGTCGTACTCCACCGGCGATTCCGGAACCGGGGTTGACGTCGACAAGGTCAGGAAGGCAACGGAATTGGTGCGCGCCCGGGATCCGCAGTTGTTGGTCGAGGGGCCGATCCAATACGACGCCGCGATAGAACCCTCGGTGGCCGCCACCAAACTGCGCGACTCGCCGGTGGCCGGTCATGCCACCGTGTTGATCTTCCCCGACCTCAACACCGGCAACAACACCTACAAGGCGGTGCAGCGCAGCGCCGGGGCCATCGCGATCGGCCCGGTGCTGCAGGGCTTGCGCAAGCCGGTCAACGACTTGTCCCGCGGGGCGCTGGTCGAAGACATCGTGAACACGATCGCGATCACCGCAATCCAGGCCCAGGGCAACGGCCATGGCTGAACGCGTTGTGCTGGTCATCAACTCCGGTTCGTCGTCGCTGAAATTCCAGCTGGTGGAGCCCGATTCGGGCACGACTCGGGCGGGCGGGGTGATCGGGGAGATCGGCGAGCCCTCGGGGCGGGCCGCCGATCACGAGGAGGCGCTGCGCCTGGCGTTTCACCAGTTGGCCGAGGACGGTATCGACCTGAAGTCGAGCGGGCTGTTGGCGGTCGGACACCGCGTCGTGCACGGCGGCCGGGCCTTCTATCGCCCGACGTTGCTCGACGACGAGCGGATCGCCGACCTGGAGAAGCTGTCGGAGCTTGCCCCGCTGCACAATCCGCCCGCGGTGCAGGGCATCAAAGTGGCGCGCAAGCTGCTGCCCGAGGTCGCGCATATCGCCGTGTTCGACACGGCCTTCTTCCACCACCTGCCCGCCGCGGCCGCGACGTACGCGATGGATCGGGAGCTGGCCGAGCGATACCAGATCCGCCGCTACGGATTTCACGGCACGTCACATCGATACGTGAGCGAGCGGGCCGCCGAATTCCTGGACCGGCCGCTGGACAGCGTGAATCAAATCGTGCTGCACCTGGGCAATGGCGCGTCGGCCTCGGCGATCGCCGGCGGCCGGCCGGTCGACACGTCGATGGGCCTGACCCCGTTGGAGGGTCTGGTGATGGGCACCCGCAGCGGCGACATCGACCCCGGTGTCATCAGCTACCTGTGGCGCAGCGCGAAGATGGATGTCGAGGCGATCGAGTCGATGCTCAACAACCGGTCCGGGGTCTGGGGTCTGGCCGGTGAGCGTGACTTCCGCCGGCTGCACGCGATGATCGAATCAGGAGACGGCTCAGCGCAATTGGCGTACGACGTATTCATCCACCGGTTGCGCAAGTACATCGGCGCATACCTGGCCGTGCTCGGGCGCACCGACGTGCTGACTTTCACCGCGGGCATCGGCGAGAACGATGCGGCGGTGCGACGTGACGCGGTGGCCGGGCTGGAGGGGTTGGGCATCGTGCTCGACGACAGTCGAAATCAGGCCGTAGGGAAAGGCGTGCAACGGATTTCGGCCGATGACTCGCCGATCGCCGTGCTGGTGGCCCCGACCAACGAGGAACTCGCGATCGCCCGCGATTGCGCGGCCCTGCTGGGCGACTGACCCGTCGTCCCTAGGCGCCCTCCCCGTCACCCCTCTCGTCGAGCCTCTCGTCACCCCTCTCGTCGCCCTCCCCGTCACCCCTCCCCGTCACCCCTCTGGTCGAGTGTGTGCTGACGGCTTTCAGTGTGTGCCCACGGCGTCGTTCACCCGGCGTGTCGCCGCCCTGGACGCACACTTGAAACCGTGAACGCACACTCACCGCCCCTGTGTATAAATGAATATTCAGCCGAGCTGGTTATGCGATGGTTCCCGCCATGTGGGATTCGAGTCAACCATTCATCGGCAGTGAGGCATTGGCGTCTGGCACGCTCAGTCGGCATCAACTGCGGGCCCGTTATCGTGCGGTGCTTCCGAATGTCTACCTGCCCAAAGGTATCGAACCGTCACTGGAGCTGCGCGTCGTCGCGGCGTGGCTTTGGTCAAAGCGCCGGGGAATCGTGGCCGGAGCGGCCGCCGCCGCACTGCACGGCTCTCAATGGATTCCCGATGGCGTGCCTGTTGAGCTGATATACAGCAATCCCCGCACACCGTCTGGTGTGCTCACGCGGCGGGAAACATTGCTAGACAACGAGATACAGCTGATCGATCGCCTCAATGTGACTACACCAGAGCGAACAGCTTTCGACATCGGGCGGCGTGGCGCCATTCGCTCAGCGGTTGTTCGACTCGACGCACTCGCACGGGCAACTGGGTTGAAGGTCGATGATGCGCTTCGCGTCGCGAAAAATCATCCTCACTCGCCTGGACTGCGGCGACTGGAGACGGCGCTGGATCTGGTCGATGCTGGTGCGCAGTCGCCGCGGGAGAGCTACTTGCGGCTCCTACTGATCGATGCAGGCCTGCCGCGGCCGCAGACCCAGATACCGGTGCTCGGAGTCGACGGTATTCCCGTTGCTTACCTCGACCTTGGCTGGGAGGACTGCATGGTCGCGGTGGAGTACGACGGGGACCACCATCGGACCGATCGACGGCAATACGTGAAAGACATTCGTCGGCTGGAGACGCTTGAGCAGATGGGCTGGATCGTTGTCCGCATCGTGGCCGAGGACCGGCCCGCCGCGATTGTACGCCGTGTCCGCGAAGCCATCGGTGCTTCGACTGTGCGGCAACGGCTTTGAGTGTGCGCCCACGGGGGGCCTCGCCCGGCGTGTCGCGGCCCAGGGCGCACACTCAGAGCCGTGACGGCACACGCAACGTCCTGGGCGCACACGCAACGCCCAGGGCGCACACGCAACGCCCTGGGCGCACACGCAACGCCCGGGGCGCACACGCAACGCCCTGGTTACACACCCAACGAAAAGTTAAAACGTGCTGGTGGGGCGGACACGGTTGGCCATGTCGACGAGGGTGTAGCGGTGCCGCTGGGTGGGCGCGACGCGGGCCAGGCTGCGCAACGACGCCTCAACGCCCAGCCGCAGCCCGTGCTGGGTGAACGGGAAGCCGAGGATGTGGTTGGTGCTGGCGGTGTTGGTCTCCAGCCAGTCCATCGCCCCGCCGAGCACCAGCGCGCGGATCTGCAGCACACGAGGCTCGGTCGGCGGTAGCGCCTCGACTCGCCGGGCGGCGTCGCGGATCTGCTCCTCGGTGATCTCACTGGTCGACCGGCCGGACAGCAGGGTCACCGCACTGGTCAGCCGCGCGGTGGTGAAATGCCGTGAGGTGGCGGGCACTTCGTCGAGGGTGCGCACCGCGCCAATTCGATCCCCCTCGGCCGAAAGGGATCTCGCCAACCCGAAGGCCGCCGAGATCACGCCGTCGTTGGTGCGCCACACCGTCTTGTAGAACTTGTCCACGTCGACGTGGCCGGCGAGTTCACCGGTGGCGGCCAGCGCCAATTTCGGCGCCAGCTCGCCGGGGAAGGTATCGAGCACCTCGGTGAAATGCTTGATGGCGGAGTCGTAGTCGCCGGTGAGCAACTCGGCAACGGCCCGGAACCAGACCAGCCGCCAGCGCCAGCCCACCCGCTCGGCCAGGTCGTCGAGTTTGCGCGTCGCCTTGGCCACATCCCCGAGGTCCAGCAGCGCGCGGACCTCCATCAGCGGCAGCTCGACGGACTCCGACACGTCGATGCCCTCGGCGGCCAGTGAGCCGTGCCGGGCCGCGCGCAACGAGTCGAGGGTCTGCACCGGTTGCGAGAGCACGGTCGCCTGCAGCACCGGGGAGGCGACGTCGGTCGGATCGACCAACGGCACCGACAGTGCGGTCACGATCTCCCGGGCGGTCAGCTTCTCCGAATGCACCTGCCCGTCCAGATAGACGTCGGTGTGCGCCACCGACAGGTCGACGCCGAAGGTGGAGCGGCTCGGGCTGAACAGCGTCGACAACCCGGGCCGTGGCACTCCGGAGTCCTGGGCGACGACCTCGCGCAGCACGCCCGTCAACTGCGCGGAGATCTCCTCGGCCGAGCCGAACCGGCGCCGCGGGTCCGGGTCGATCGCGCGGCGCAGCAGCCGGCCGAACGAGTCGTAGGTGGACAGCACCGGATCGTCTTCGGGTAGCCCGTCCACGTAGCGGCCATTGCGGGTGCGCAGATTCAACGTGAGCGCGGCCAGCGTGCGTCCGACCGTGTAGATGTCGGTGGCGATCGTCGGGCCGGTACGCACGATCTCGGGCGCCTGATAGCCGGGTGTGCCGTAGAGGTAACCGAACGAGTTGACCCTTGACACCGCGCCCAGGTCGATCAGCTTCAGCTGCTCCTCGGTGAGCATGATGTTCTCCGGCTTGAGGTCGTTGTAGACCAGGCCGATCGAATGCAGATAGCTCAGCGCCGGCAGGATTTCCAGCAGATAGGCGATGGCCTCGGCGACCGGCAGCCGGGGGTCCTTCTTGCCCCGTTTCAGCGATTGCCCGCCGATGTACTCCATGACGATGTAGCCGACCGGGTCGCCGTGCCGGTCGGTGTGCTCGACGAAGTTGAAGATCTGCACGATCTGCGGGTGCACCACCTCGGCGAGGAACTGCCGCTCGGCCATCGCGATCGCCTGGGCCTCGGCGTCCCCGGAATGCACCAAGCCCTTGAGCACCACCGGGCGGTCGTTGACGTTGTGGTCGACCGCCAGGTACACCCAACCCAACCCGCCGTGCGCGATGCAGCCCTTTACCTCGTACTGGTTCGCGACGATGTCGCCCGGATTCAGTTGTGGCAGAAACGAATACGGACTTCCGCAGGACGGGCATTTGCCCTCCGACTCGCCCTTGCCCTCGGATGTGGAGCGCCCCACCGGCTTTCCGCAGTTCCAGCAGAACCGCTTGTGCTCCGGCACCACCGGGTTTGTCATCAGGGCTTCGAGCGGATCGATGTCGCGGATGCGGGGGATTTCGACCAGCCCACCACCGAGCTGCCGGGTCGGCGGTAGCACCCGGGTCGCGACCGTCATCCGGTCTTGCGGTTCGGTATCTACGCCGCCCAGCGTGAGGTGCGGCAGGTCGTCGTCATCGTCGTCCCACTCGGGACGGAAGAGTGCCTGGGTGGCATGCGCGCGACCGGTCGTCGCACCGGTCTGTGCGTCCGGTGGCTGGGTGCCGGGGTCGGTGTCCTCGGCGTCGGCGTCGTGTTCGGCCTCGGTCATCAGTCGACATACTTCGGTACGGGCGGGGCGGGCGCCGGGCCGAGGACGGTCAACCACTTGCGGTACAAGGTGTTCCAGGTGCCGTCTCGGCGGATGCGTTCCAGCGTGCCGTTGACGAACCGCACCAGTCCGGTGTTGTCCAGGTTGATTCCGATGCCGTAGGGCTGGGTCGCCATGTTCGGGCCGACGATGTGCAGATACGGGTCTTCCTCGACCAGCCCGGCCAGGATCGAGTCGTCGGTGGACACGGCGTCGATCTCCCGCTGTTGCATGGCCACCAGGCAGTCCGCCCAGTTCACCACCGAGACGACCACCGGGGGCGGGTCGATCTGTCGGATGCGGTGCAACGACGTCGTACCCCGGGCCACGCAGACGCGCTTGCCGGACAGGTCGCCGACCTTGGCGATCGCAGAGTCGCGCGGGGCCAGGATCCGCTGATTGGCGTCGAGGTAGACGGTGGAGAAGTTCACCTGCTTGCGACGGTCGCAGGTGATGGTCATCGTCTTGACGACGATGTCGACCTCGGAGTGCTGCAGCGCGGTGATGCGTTCGTCGGACGACAGGATCCGGTACTCGACGTGGGACGGGGCGCCGAAGATATCGCGCGCGATCTCACCGGCGATGTCGACGTCGAAGCCGGTGATCTCGCCGGTGATCGGGTCGCGGAAGCTGAACAGGTTGCTGCCGATGTCGAGCCCGACGATCAGCCTGCCGCGGGCCCGGATCGAGGCCACCGCGGCATCGGCCTCGGGCTTGGTGGCGAACGGGCGCAGGCTGGCGGTGGCGTTGCAATCCTGGGTGGCGTCGTCCGGCGGCAGCGGTGGTTCGGCCGTCAGCTGTTCCATGCCGACCGGGGTGGGCGGCGGCAACGTCGGCGCGGTGGCGACGGTCAGTGTTTCCGTGTGCCCGCAACCCGCCAGCACGATCGCCGCGCCGAACACGGCGGCAGCCCGGCGGATCCTGGGCGCGCGGCGCATTATCGATACTCTTTCAGCCGTGGCCACAGGCCCAGGGCGACCGCGATCGCGGCACCCAGACTCAGCACCACACCGCCGACCTGGGCGCCGGACAGCCCGCTGCGCGCATTGATCACGTCGTTGCGCAGATGCGCCCGGCACTGGGTCATGGCCTTGCCCAACTGATCCTCGAGCTTGTCGAACGCGGGGGTGGAGTCGTCCTCGGCGCTGCCCAGCGCGATCTGCGTGGCGGCGCGATAGTTACCGACCGAGATGTAGGAGTTGATGCGGTCGTTGGCCTGCCGCCAGCGCACCAGCAACTGATCGGCGCCCTGCAGGTCGGGTTTGTCGACGGCATCGCTGCGGGCCATGTACTGGTCGATCTGGGAATGCATGAAGTCGATGCGCTGATAGAACGACTGTTTGCGGGCCTGCTCGTCGCCGCGCCGAATCAGCGACAGTGTCTCGTCAGCGCGGGCCTGCTGCGCGGTGATCGCCACGTTCGTCACGGTCTTGAGCGACTCGGCCGCCGTGTCCTTGGCGCTACGGCTGGCGGCCGTCGAAATTGTCAGCGCAGTTCCGACCCACACCACCATGACGAGGATACCGAGCCCGCCCACCACCAGCCCCGGGTTGATCCGGCGCCGGGTGCGCCGGGCCAGCCAGCGATGCGAGAACAGCCCGAACACCACCGTGGTGGCAATGACGAGGACCACCGGAGCCGGGAAGTGCGTGGACGCGGTGGTCTCTGCATCCACCCGTTCTGACGTCGCCTGATAGAGCTGCGCCGCGTCGGGCAGGATCGTCGACTGCATCAGACCCGAGGCTTCCGACAGGTACGACGAACCGACCGGGTTGCCCTCCCGGTTGTTGGTCCGCGCTATTTCGATCAGACCCGTATAGACGGCCAGCTCGGCGTTGATCTTGCCGAGTAGCTGCACCAGCGGTTCATCGGTCAGGCCGCTCGAGGCGCGGGTCACGGCGACCGCCGCGTCGGTGATGGCCTGCTCGTATCGCAACCGCACCGGCCACGGCTCGGCCTGGGCGATGAACGCGGTGGCCGCCGCGGCGTCGGCGACCGACAGCGTCGTGTACAGCCGTCCGGCCGCGAACGCCAACGGCTCGGTGTGGTTGAGCACGGTCGACAGCACTTGCTGGCGGTGGTTGATCGTCGTCGAGGTGGCGAACGCGCTGGACACCCCGAGCGCCGCCAGGACGATGCCGATCGTCAGGATGCGGCCGGGGGTCGTCGAGATGAACCACCAACGGGGGTGGGCCGGTTCGCCCGGCGACCGTGACCCCAGCGGTTCGGTCGACGGGTGCGCCAGCTCAACCGTCACGTGTTTTCCGACCTCAACTTTCGGTCACTGGACTGCGCTGCTCGTAGGTGTATAAGCGAATTCTAAGAGGATGTCGGGGCCGATGGGGGGAGGCGGCCCCAATTTCGTTGATCGCCTGCATATCCTGAACGCGTGCATGGCGACGGTGACGGATGGGTGATATCCGACAGCGGCGCCCACTACTGGGGTCGATTCGGCGCGGCGGGTCTGCTGCTGCGCGCGCCACGACCCGACGGAACCCCGGCGGTGTTGCTGCAGCATCGGGCGGTGTGGAGCCATCAGGGCGGCACCTGGGGGCTGCCGGGCGGCGCCCGGGACAGCCACGAAACCCCGGAGCAGACCGCGGTCCGCGAAGCCCACGAAGAGGCCGGGCTGCTGGCCCAGCGCCTCGCGGTGCGCGCGACGGTGGTCACCGCGGAGATCGCCGGAATCGCCGGTACGCACTGGAGCTACACCACCGTCGTGGCCGACGCCGGCGAGTTGCTGCACACGGTGCCCAACCGGGAGAGCGCCGAGATGCGCTGGGTCGCCGAAGACGAGGTGGCCGACCTGCCGCTGCACCCCGGCTTCGCGGCCAGCTGGGAACGGCTGCGCACCGCGACGGCGTTGATTCCGCTGGGACACGGCGACGAACGTCGCCGGCACCTGCCGCGGACGCTGGAGATCGACGCCGGAGTCTTCGTCTGGTGCATGCCGGTCGATGCGGATCAGGCGCCGTCGCAACTGAGTCCCCGGATCAGCTCGCTGCTCGAAGCGCTGACTTGAGCCGATCGGCCGCGGCCCGGGGGTCTTCGGCGGCGGTGATCGCGCGCACCACCACGATCCGTCGCGCCCCGGCCTCGAGCACCTCGGGCAGCCGCTGCGCGTCGATACCGCCGATCGCGAACCACGGCTTGGCGGTCCCGAGCGCGGTGGCGGTGCGGACCAGTCCCAGGCCGGGCGCGGCACGGTCGGGTTTGGTGGGGGTCGGCCAGCACGGGCCGACGCAGAAGTAGTCGACTTCCCCCGTTTCCAAGGCCGCGGCGGCGGCGGTGACCTGGCCGGCGTCATGGGTGGACAGGCCGATCAGCGTGTCGGGCCCGACGATGTCGCGGGCCACCGCCGGCGGCAGATCGCCCTGGCCCAGGTGCAGCACGTCGGCGCCGGCGGCGCGGGCGATGTCGGCCCGGTCGTTGACCGCGAACAGCGCGCCGTGCCGGCGGGCCGCGTCCGCGAGGATCTCGCAGGCGGCCAGCTCGTCGCGCGCCTCCAGCGCACCGAACCGCCGTTCCCCGGCCGACCCCTTGTCGCGTAGCTGGATGATGTCCACCCCGCCGGCCAGGGCGGCGTCGGCGAACTGGGCCAAGTCGCCGCGCTCGCGCCGCGCGTCGGTACACAGATACAGCCGGGCAGCGGCAAGACGGATAACCGGATCGTGCACACCGCGACGCTAGCGCGCTAGCGTAGAACCCGAACAACGAGAGACACGGGAGTCCCGGGCGATCTGCGGGGCTGAGAGTGGACACAGCCGTAACCGGAGCTGTCCTTACCGTCACACCTGATCCGGATCATGCCGGCGAAGGGAGCGGAGATGCATTCAGGTGCACCGACCGGGACGCTGGCCGTCATCGGCGGCGGCGTCATCGGACTGTCGGTGGCGCGCCGGGCGGCCCAAGCCGGATGGACGGTGCGGCTGCACCGCACCGGCGCCCACGGCGCGTCCTGGGTGGCCGGCGGCATGCTGGCCCCGCACAGCGAGGGTTGGCCCGGCGAGGAACGATTGCTGCGGCTGGGCCTCGAGTCGCTGCGGCTGTGGCGCGAGGGCGGCTACCTGGACGGGCTGCCTCCGGAGGTGGTCACCGCGCGCGAGTCGCTGGTGGTGGCCGTCGACCGGGCCGACGTCGCCGACCTGCGCACCGTCGCGGACTGGCTGGCCGACCAGGGACACCCGGTGATCTGGGAGCCGGCCGTTCGTGACGTCGAACCTCTTCTGGCGCAAGGCATCCGGCACGGTTTTCGGGCGCCCACCGAGCTTGCCGTGGACAACCGCGCGGTGGTCGAGGCGCTGGCGACGGCGTGTGAGCGCCTCGGCGTCCAATGGGCCCCGCCGGCGCATGACCTGTCGCGGGTCTCCGGCGATGCGGTGGTGATCGCCAACGGCATCGACGCACCGGCGCTCTGCCCCGGCCTTCCGGTGCGCCCGGTGAAGGGTGAGGTGCTGCGGCTGCGCTGGCGCAAGGGCTGTATGCCGTTGCTGGGCAGGGTGATTCGTGCGCGGGTGCACGGCCGCCAGGTGTACGTGGTGCCGCGTGCGGACGGAGTGGTGGTGGGCGCGACGCAGTACGAGCACGGCCGTGACACGGCGCCGGTCGTGTCCGGTGTGCGGGATCTGCTGGACGACGCGTGCGCCGTGCTGCCGGCGCTGGGTGAGTACGAGCTGGCCGAGTGCGCGGCCGGGCTGCGCCCGATGACACCGGATAACCTGCCGCTCGTGCATCGCCTCGACGAACGCACTCTGGTGGCCACCGGGCACGGCCGGTCAGGTTTCCTGCTGGCGCCGTGGACCGCCGAACAGATTATGTCCGAACTCGTTCCGGTGGGAGTCCAGTGATGATCGTGGTGGTCAACGAAAATTCGGTCGAGGTCGACGGGCAGACCACCGTCGCCGGGTTGCTGGCGTCGCTCGGCTTTCCGGAGCGGGGTATCGCGGTGGCGATGGACGACGCCGTGCTGCCCCGGTCCAGGTGGGCCACCGAGCTTTTCGACGGCGCTCGGCTCGAGGTAGTGACGGCGGTGCAGGGTGGTTGATTCCAAGCTGACGATCGCGGACCGCAGCTTTTCTTCGCGACTGATCATGGGCACCGGGGGAGCGACGAGCCTGGCGGTGCTAGAGGAGGCGCTGCGGGCCTCGGGCACCGAGCTGACCACGGTCGCGATGCGCCGCGTCGACGCCGAGGGCGGTACCGGCCTGCTGGACCTGCTCAACCGGCTCGGCATCACGCCGCTGCCCAATACCGCGGGGTGTCGCAGCGCGGCCGAGGCGGTGCTCACCGCGCAGCTGGCCCGCGAGGCGCTGAACACCAACTGGGTCAAACTCGAGGTGATCGCCGACGAGCGCACGCTGCTGCCCGACGCGCTCGAATTGGTGCGGGCGGCAGAACAATTGGTCGACGACGGATTCGTCGTGCTGCCCTACACCAACGACGATCCGGCGCTGGCCCGCCGGCTGGAAGACACCGGTTGCGCGGCGGTGATGCCGCTGGGTTCGCCGATCGGGACCGGCCTGGGCGTCACCAACCCGCACAACATCGAGATGATCGTCGCCCGGGCCGGCGTTCCGGTGATCCTCGACGCCGGCATCGGCACCGCCAGTGACGCCGCGCTGGCGATGGAGTTGGGTTGTGACGCGGTGCTGTTGGCCACCGCGGTGACCCGGGCCACCGATCCGCCCGCGATGGCCGCCGCGATGGCGGCCGCGGTCACCGCCGGCTATCTGGCGCGACGTGCCGGGCGCATCCCGAAACGCTTCTGGGCGCAGGCATCCAGTCCACGCCCGTCGACGATGCGGGCCATCGAGCCCGAGTGATGAAACGGTATGTAGCGCTGGGCAGTTCGATGGCTGCCGGCCCGGGCATCCGGCCGCGTGCCGCGGGCGCCCCGCGGTGGTCGGGGCGATCGGCGCGCAACTATCCGCATCTGGTTGCCGAGCGGATGAACCTCGAGCTGGTTGATGTCACCTTTTCCGGCGCCACCACCGGCCACATCCTCGCGGAGCGTCAGCACCACGCGCCGCCCCAGATCGACGCGTTGGACGGCTCGGAGGACCTGGTCACGATCACCATCGGCGGCAACGACGTCGGCTACGTGCCGCTGCTGATGGCCGCCGCACTGCCGCGCCCGGCCCGTCGGCTGCCACTGCTGGGCGCGCGGATCGCCGAACTGCTGGACCGCGACGAGCGGGATCGGGCCCTGGCGGATGTATTCGATTCGTTGTGCGCGGTCGGGAAAGCGGTGTGTGCCCGGGCGCCGCGCGCCCGGGTTCTCTTCGTCGACTACCTGACGATGCTGCCGCCCGCGGGCTTATCCGCACCGCCGATTTCGGACGCGGACGCCGACCTGGGCCGCCACGTGGCCGCGAGCCTGGAACGACGCACGGCCGACGCGGCCGCGGCATCCGGCTGCGGGGTCATCGGCGCCGGCGCGGCCAGCCGGGACCATCACGCATGGTCCGCGCAGCCGTGGACCACCCGGCCGGCGAAATACGTCGTGCCGCTGCCGGGCCGGCCGGCACCCCTGCACCCCAACGGCGCGGGGATGAGCATGGTGGCCGAACTCGTTGCGGCCCAACTCTGATCAGGCGTTGGCCTGCCACCACTTGTAGAGCGACGGGATGTCGGCTTTGGAGAAGATGGAGCCCAGCACGTTTTTCCCGTCGACCGTCCAGAGCACCAGGCTGACGTCCTTGTAGGTTCCGCACGCCATCTGGCCACCGGCCTGGTCGGCGTTGCCTTGGTGCCAGGGACCCGGCTCCTTGCTGCCGCTGCCGCTGCACGAGGCGAGGGTCACGTCTTTGAGGTTGGAGGCGTAGGCACCACTCAGGTCGTTGGCGCTCTTGAAGAGCTGGTAGACCGCGGAAGCCGGCCCATTCGAGTCTGGGTTCTGCCCGCATTGCAGCTCGGCCACCTCGGCACCCGTCAGGGGAGACGATTGACAATTGTTGAGGCCGTAGCCCTTCGCTAGCGAAGTGGCCAGTGTGTTGACATCTGCCGTGCTGCCCGTGGTGTCCGCGGTCGCGGTGGCAGTACCGACGCAGCAGAAGGCAGCCGTAAGAGTTGCGGCCGTCGCGGCGCGCAGCGAGTTGGTGGGGTGAAGCATCCTCTACTCCTGAGGTTCGTCGGACCGCCGGGACCGCAGCCCCAGCAAATTGATTGGCAGACTGATCGTAAGGCTAAACCGCAGCTATGCAACCCATTCCGTCGCATACCATTTACACCGGCAACATTCTTGGCAACATGAGCACGGAACCCGTTGCGGCCCAACCGTAAAGCTCAGCCGTTGTCTCGCCACCATTTGTAGACCGACGCGACGTCATTGCCGGAGGAGCGGATTACGCCCAGCATGTTCTTGGGGTCGTTGGTCCAGATGACCTCGGCGTGGTTCTGAAAAATCCCGCACGCCACCAATCCCGCGTTCGTGGTGGAGCTGCCTTGGTGCCACGGCGTGGGTGAGGAGGCGTCCCCGCAGTTGCTCACGGCGTCACCGGCGATGACGCCGTGGAACGAGTTCATCAGGGCGCTGCGGTCGGCGAAGAGGAAATACTTGCCGAGCATCGGCCCGCCGGGGTCGGGGCTCTGTCCGCACAAAAGGTAAGCCAGCGCGTCGCTGGGAGCCGTCTGAACGATGCAGTTGTTTAGGCCGTATCCCTTGGACAGCCCGCTGGCTAGGGTGTTGATATCCGCGGTGCTACCGGAGGTGGGGTCGGCGGTCGCCGTTGTGGCGCCCGCAAACGCGAAACCACCCATGAGCACTGCGGCGGTCACGGCGCGCAGCGCGTCGGTCAGAGGTGACATCCGACGGCTCCTCTCGGTGGTCGCGACGGCAGTGCCGCTACCGGAATCGTAGGGCTATGTCGTGGCTGTGCAATACATTCCACCGGACACTGTCTTTCTGGGCACTATTCCTGGCTGGCCTGGGCAATTCCATTCGCGCGCGGGATTGCAATCCACCCAACGCATTTCGTCGATGCACCGGCTTTCGAGCTAATCCGGCCATCGGGAGAGCCCCTGCGGCGACGTCGATGTCGCGGGTCGCGAGGAACCGATTTCTGCCAACTTGGTGCCCAGGCGACTTTGCTCGGGTATGGTAGGCACCGCTTCACGCCAGCTAACTTCTCGTGACTGGAGAATTCATGACTGCACAACCGCCGCCCCCCGGTTACCCGCCGCAGCAGCCTGCGGGGCAGGCACCGGATAACTATTTGGTGTGGTCCATTTTGGCGACACTGTTCTGCTGTCTGCCGTTCGGCATCGTGGCCATCGTCAAATCCACTCAGGTGAGTGGGTTGTGGGCGCAGGGTCAGTACGCCGAGGCGCAGGCCGCAGCCGACGCCGCCAAGAAGTGGGTGAAGTGGTCGGTCATCGCCGCAGTCGTGAGCGCCGTCCTGTACGGCATCGTGCTGGCGATCATCGCGATGACCGCTGACACCTCGACCCCCGCGGCGCTGGCCGCAATGCTGTAAAGGGGTTGCACTCACGGTGACCCCGCGGCGGCCGCTCACGCTCGGTCTCGGCGCCCCGCTGATGGTGGCCGCGTCGACGATGTTGGTGTGCGCGGCCACCTGGGTGGGTGATCCGACCACCCCGGGCGGCCCGCTTCCGGTGTGCCCCACCAAGGCTCTGCTGGGCATCGACTGCCCCGGATGCGGCAGCCTGCGCATGATCTATTCGCTTTTGCACGGCAACTTGATGGCCGCGGCCAGGTTCAACGCGTTGGGCTTGGCGGCGCTCGTGCTGTTGGTGTGGGCGTACCTGGCCTGGACCTACGGCCGGGTGACGGGCCGGCGGATCAAGAGCTGGCAACACCAGCGCTGGTCGGCCGTGGTCGCCCTGTCGTTGGTATCGGTTTGGTTTGTGGTGCGCAACATTCCGTTTGCCCCCTTCAACGGGCTCTACGTCTGACCTCACGCCGCGGTGAGCCCAATGGGCTGACGGGCTAACCTTGGGCGCGATGGTGAACAAATCCCGAACTCTGGCGGCGATGCTCGCCGCGGTCGCCCTCGTCGCAGTGTCGTCCGGATGCTTGCACCGGCCGGCGAACTCACAGCAGGCAAGTGGTCCCGTCGCGGCGGAGTTCGCCAACACAGTGCACAACAAGGTCACTGCCGACGCGATGATGACACACCTGACGAAGCTGCAAGATATCGCCAACGCCAACAACGGCACCCGGGCGGTGGGCACCCCCGGCTACGAAGCCAGCGTCGACTACGTGGTGAACACGTTGCGCCACAGCGGTTTCGACGTTGCAACCCCCGAATTTTCGGCGCGGGTCTTCCACGCCGAGAAGCCCGCCGTGACGGTCGGCGGCAAGGACGTCGAGGCACACGCGCTCGAGTTCAGCCTCGGCACCGGACCGGACGGGGTGCGCGGCCCGCTGCTGGTGGTGTCGACGGGCAACGGCCAAGGCTGTGCGGCCTCGGACTACGACACTCTCCCGGCCAAGGGCGCGGTGGTGCTGGTGGATCGTGGCACCTGTCCGTTCGCGCAGAAGGAGGAGGCCGCGGCGCAGCGCGGTGCCGTGGCGATGATCGTCGTCGACAACGTCGACGAGGAGCAGATGGGCGGCACGCTCGGGGCGAACACCGAGGTGAAGATTCCGGCGGTCGGCGTCACCAAGTCCACCGGAATGCTGCTGCGTGCCCAGCCGGGGCCCGCGACGATCAAGCTGGACGCCAGCAGCCGGAGTTTCAAAGCGCGCAACGTCATCGCCCAGACCAAGACGGGCTCGCCCACCGAGGTGGTGATGGCGGGCGCGCACCTGGACAGCGTTGCCGAGGGGCCGGGCATCAACGACAACGGCTCGGGAGTGGCCGCGATCTTGGAAACCGCAGTGCAGCTCGGGAATTCACCGCAAGTGCATAACGCGGTCCGGTTCGCCTTCTGGGGTGCCGAGGAACTCGGTTTGATCGGATCGCGCAACTACGTCGAGTCGCTGAATCTCGACGACCTCAAAAGCATTGCGTTGTACCTGAACTTCGACATGCTCGCGTCGCCGAACCCCGGTTACTTCACCTATGACGGCGACCAATCGCTGCCGGCGGAAACCCGCGGCCAGCCCGTGGTTCCGGAAGGCTCGGCCGGCATCGAGCGCACGCTGGTCGCCTACCTGAAGTCGGCGGGCAAGACCGCGCAGGACACGTCGTTCGACGGGCGCTCCGACTACGACGGCTTCACCCGGGCCGGTATCCCGGCGGGCGGCCTGTTCTCCGGCGCCGAAGCGAAGAAGTCCGCCGACCAAGCCAAGCTGTGGGGCGGAACGGCAGACGAGCCGTTTGATCCGAACTATCACAAGAACACCGACACCCTCGACCACATCGACCGCACCTCGCTGGGCATCAACGGCTCCGGCGTCGCCTACGCGATCGCGCTGTACGCCCAGGATCTCACCGGACACAACGGGGTTCCCGTCATGGGGGACCGCACCCGCCACGTGCTTAAGCCATGATTCGTCGCCTGTGCTCGGTGTTGGCGCTGATCGGACTGGTGGCGGGGTGCTCGTCGCCCCGGCAGGGGCCGCCGGCAGCCGCGCCGGACCTCGGCCGCACGCTCGCCGGAAAGGTCACCGCCGACGGGATGTTCGTCCACCTGCGCGCGCTGCAGGATATCGCCAGCGCCAACAAGGGGAACCGGGCGGAGGGAACGCCGGGTTACGACGCCAGCGTCGAGTACGTTGCAAAAGCTTTGCGCTCCAAGGGGTTCGAGGTAGCTACGCCGCAGTTCGACCGGCTGTACGCTGTCGCGCCGGGTAAGCCGTCGCTGACGATCGCGGGCAGCACCTATTCGGTCGACCAGGCCTCGCTGCTGGTCCGGACGCCACCCGGTGGGCTCAGCGGGCGACCGGTCCGGCCCACCCAGCCGTCGGGTTGTGCGCCGGGCGACTATCCGTCGGCACTGCCCGCGGGGGCGATCGCCGTCGTCGACGACGCACGCTGCTCGGTGGTCGACAAGCAGAACAGTGCCAGGGCCAAGGGAGCCGCGGCGCTGATCGTGGTCAGCACGCCCACCGGCCAGGGCGCTCCGCCCACGTTGTTCACCCCGGGCTACTACCGGCAACTGACCGTGCCGGTTGCCGTCGTCGGCAGCTCCGGCGGCAGCGCGCTGGCCCATGCCACCGCGCCGGTGCGCCTGGTGCTGGACGCCGAGAACATCAAGATCACGTCGCGAAACGTGTTGGCGCAGACTAAAACCGGCTCAACAGACGATGTGATCATGGTCGGTGCACATCTCGACGGCCCGCGCGGCGGTCCGGGTATCAACGACAACGGGTCCGGGGTGGCCGTGGTGCTGGAAACCGCACTGCAGTTGGGCCCGCTGGCGCCGGTGAACAACGCGGTGCGCTTCGTGTTCTGGGGAGCCGACGAGGACGGGCTCAACGGCGTGATGGATTACGTGTTCGGCCTCGATGACGAGCAGCTCAACGACATCGCGATGTACCTGAACTTCAACCTGCTCGGTTCGCCCAACGCCGGCTTCTTCACCGATGACGGCGACCAGTCCGGCCCACCCGGGCCGGGAATCGCCGCCGGTGATGTGCCCGAGGGGTCGGCCGGTATCGAGCGCACGCTGTCCGCCTATCTCAACCTGGCCGGGCAGCGGCCCGCCGATATGCCGTTGGGCCCCCGGACCGACTACCACCCCTTCATGGTCGCCGGTGTGCCGATCGGGGGCATGAGCACCGGCGCATCGCAGCTGAAAACCCCTGTGCAAGCACGCCTGTGGGGCGGCAAGGCCGGTGTGGGCTTCGATCCCAACTTCCAGGGTCCCCGGGACACGATCGACAACATCAACCGGGAAGCATTGGCGGTCATGGGTTCTGGCGCGGCATACGCGGTGGGCAACTACGCGATGTCGATTTCCGGCGTCAACGGCGTCCCGGCCCACGACAAACGACATCGCACCCGGCTACCCTAGCGGCGTTTGCTGGGGCCGTTGTTTTCGCTACGCTGTTCAACCAGCGGACCTAGAATGAGAACCCTTTGATGCTGCCGGGCGGCCGGCCGGGATGAGGTTGGGCATGATGAACCGCGGGCGAAGTCGACGTCGGTCCCACGGCGGTCGCAGCCGCGCCGTGGCCGGTTCGCTGAGGGCGGCAATCGCCTGCGCAGCGACGGTACTCGTGGTAGCGGGGTGCACGACGGTCCTGGAAGGGCGGGCCTTGTCGATGCTCAACGACCCATTCCGGGTCGGCGATCTGCCCGCCACCGACGGTCACAGCGGGCTCCGCGAGAACGCGCCCGCGCCGACCGGCACGGTGATCAACACCGACAACGGGCTGATCGACAAGTTGTCGTTGCTGTCGGTCAACGACATCGAGGACTACTGGAAATCGACGTACAGCCAGTCGCTGAAGGGAACGTTCCTTCCCGTCGCCAAACTGGTCTCCTACGACTCCAACGATCCGAGCAGTCCCATCGTTTGCCACAACGAGACGTACAAGCTCGTCAACGCCTTCTTCACGTCCCGCTGCAACCTGATCGCCTGGGACCGCGCGGTGTTCATGCCGGTCGCGCAGAAGTATTTCGGCGACATGTCCGTCACCGGTGTGTTGGCGCACGAGTTCGGCCACGCCTTGCAGCAGATGGCCAAGCTGGTGACGAAAAGAGACCCCACCATCGTTCGTGAGCAGCAGGCCGACTGCTTCGCGGGTGTCTATCTGTATTGGGTAGCCGCCGGGAAGTCCCCGCGTTTCACGCTGAGCACCGCCGACGGCCTCGACCATGTGCTGGCCGGGATCATTGTCACCCGGGACCCGGTGATGGACGCCGAAACCGAGAACGACGACGAACACGGCTCGGCGCTGGATCGCGTCAGCGCCTTCCAGATGGGTTTCATCAGTGGTGCTTCGGCGTGCTCGGGAATCAACCAGCAGGAAATCGCGCAGCGACGCGGCGACCTGCCCAAGGCTTTGCAGACCGATCCCTACGGCGACACCCAGACCGGCGAGGTCGCGATCAACGAGGCCACCCTGTCGACGCTGATGGAGCTGTTGGGAAAGGTGTTCTCGCCGAAGACCGCGCCCACCCTGTCCTTCCACACGACCGGGTGCCCGGATGCCAAACCCAGCCCACCCGCGTCCTACTGCCCGGCCACCAACACGATCATGGTCGATCTGGCCGGCCTGGCGGCGATGGCGAAGGTCTCCGACGAGAAGGAACACACCCTGCCGCAAGGTGACGACACCGCCCTGTCGATCATGATGTCGAGATACGCGCTTGCGGTACAGCACGAACGCGGTCTACCGATGCAGAGCCCGTGGACCGCGCTGCGCACCGCGTGCCTGACGGGTGTGGTGCACCGCAAGATGGCCGAGCCGATCGACACCCCCTCCCACAAGGAGCTGTTGCTGACCGCCGGTGACCTGGATGAGGCCGTCGCCGGTTTGCTCACCAACCACATGGTCGCCAGTGATGCGGACGGGACCAGCGTGCCGGCCGGCTTCACCCGTATCGCGGCGTTCCGCGGCGGCGTGGCCGGCAACATGGACGCGTGCTATTCGCGCTATCCCGGCTGAGCACCTCGCGACGTCAGTGCCGGGGACGCCCGTCGATGCGGTTGGTCGGACTGTCCTTGGTCGCGATCGGGGAGTGTCCGTCGGGACAGTTGTAGGCGCTGTCGGCGCCGCACACGCCACCGGTTCGCCATTCACGTTCGAGGAACGGTTTCGCCATCACGGCGTGCATTGCCCAGTACGAATACGGGATGTTGTAGGTGACCAGCATCGCCACCTGGCAGGCGCCCATGATCGCGAGGAAACGCGCGAACGTACGCAGCCGCCCGCTTTGGATGCGCAACGCATCCAAACCGCGTTCCGGCAGGCTGCGGCCGTGGTCGTCGCGGAAGAAGTGCAGGCTTGCCAGTGCGGTGTAAGTGCCTGCCCAGCTGATGGTTTCGTAGATCGGGAACTGGTGGTCCGTGCCCGCCCACAGGCTCAGCTCCGGCACCACGCTGCCGTAGTTGAACAGTTGGGTGCGAGTGATAAAGCTCTCCAGCAGGATGTCGAACACGCAGAACGCCAGGTAGGAATACACCACGAGCCGCAGCCACGAGATCGAGCTGTTCTTGCTTCGCAACCAGCCCATGAACCGCGAGCCGGCGTACGCCGGGATACCGACCAGCCAGAAGTACGCCGACAGTGCCCACAGCGACAGCGGAACCAGCTCGCTGTTCGGACTGGACCATCCCGGTATGTGACTCGTCCAGCTACCGAAGTTGATCGACGTTGTGCTGTAGAGGAATTGGACGGAGTTCCAGTTGATCCAGGGTTCCTGGAAGCACAGGGTGGCGCAGGCGAGGAAGAAAAGACCGTCGAAGGTCAAGCGGCCCGTCTTGATCTTGGGCCGAATGACGAACCACCACAGGATGGCCAGCGAGACAACCAGAGCGAAGATCTCCCAGCCGTGAATCAATGCGACGTACCAGTCGGGTTCGGATCCGCGGCCCCGGGTGTTGGTGCGGAAGTCGCCGCTGACTACCCACGCCGTCCACACGTAGAGCATGAGACCGAGCCACAATGCGCCGTTGATAACCCAGAGCCGGGCGGCGGATCCGCGATCCGAAGGTCGCTCCTCAACGAGTCGTTTGGGGGCTGTGTTGAGCGTCATCGTCGGCTTCTTTCGGCTCTGGATCAGGGGCGGGGAATCGGAACACCGGGCCCGGCACAGGGATTCAGGCCGGCCGACGCCTGGTTGCCGGGGTAGGCGCACATGTTGTTGATCATGTGAGACGGATAGCCGCCGGGGAATTCACCCGAATGCACGGCCAGAAATTGGTTGGGCACAAAGTAGAAGATCGCGAACGCGGCGTGCACGCCGCCGAAGATGGCCAGGAATTTGATCCACTGCCGCCTGGCGGGGCTGACCCTCAAGCCGTCGATACCGCGCTCGACGATGGTCCGGTTGCGGTCATCGCGGAAGTAGCTGAGCGCGGCGATGGCACCGAGACCGAAGCCGGCGAAGAAGATCGGCTCGGTCAATGGCAGCTGATAGGTCTCACCGGAATACAAGCTCAGCCAACGGATTCCGCCCGGGTAGGCGTAGATGCCCAGCCGCAGCAGGATCGATTCGATGAGCGTGTCGATGAGGATCAAGCCGAAGAACAGGATGGGCCACACCGCCCACGGCGAGAGGGCGGGGCGGCGGGCCTTGATCTTGCGCACGATGAACAGGATCAGCATCACCTGGGAGAACACCAGCGCGGTGTAACCGGGCAGGCACACGAAGATCGGTTCGGGCAGCCGATCGGCGTGCGGGCTGACCCAACCGGGCCAGGAGCCGGTGGCCCACGCGCCGAAGTTCACCAGGCCCGAGTTGTAGAGCAGGGTCACCGATGTGTAGTTCATGCACATGTCCCAGAAGAAGATCATCGCTCCCGCGAGTGCGAGCATCCCGTCGGTGGTCAGGTGGCCCTCCCGGCGCCAGGGCCGGATTACCCACGCCCACAGTGCAATCGCGGCTCCGATCGGGATAGCGATCTGAAGGACCAAAAACAGCGCCTGCTGCGCGCCGCTGATCGGGTCGACACCCGGATAGCTGGGCCGGAAGTTGGGGCCGAAAATCCAGCGCGCCAGCACGTAGACCTCGAAGGCCAACAGCGCGGCACCGACCGCGGCCCATGCCAGCACGGCGGGAATGGTCTGTCCAGGTTCGGGGGCCGGATTGCCCGCCCGGCCGTTAACCGGCGCGGACTGTTGCACGGTGCGCATCATGGCTCTCACTCCTTCGTGGGCCGCTGTCGACGTCTCGACGCGAGCTTAAGTGAAAGAGTAATCACTCACAATAACTGAATAGCTATTTACTCAAGTCTGGATACGGCCGCCGACCGGAGTCGTTCGAGTTCGATGGCCTGATCCGCGACGATCCGGCGCAGGGTCTGGTTCTCCGCCTCCACCTTGCCCAGGTGGTCATTACCGCGCCGGGTGGCCGCGGCACGCGCCGCCCAGTAATGGGCCCAGCTTTCTTCGCTGACCACCGCCGGCTTGTCCGCGGGCGGGGCGTCGGCGGACCGTCGCATCGCTTCGATACCGGCCAGCCTGTCGAGCAGGTCATCGGCACCAGAACCGCCGAGGGCGGCCGCGACAAACGACCGCACGGCCTCGGCCGTATGGACGGTGTCCTCCGGGCCGAGCGCCCCGGCCGGTTCTCGGTACGCGGCGTCGAGCGTGATCAGAAAGATGATCCCGATGACCGCCCGGGACAGAAACGCGGCGCTGACACTGTGGCCGGGAATTCCGTCGAGCGCGACCCCGACCTTGTGCTCGTAGCGGTCGAAGAGCGGCACGATCTTGTCGTTGTAGAAGCGCCGGCCTTCCTGGGCATCGCTGAACAGGGCCACGCCGAGCAGCGGCAACACCGTTGCCATCGTCTCCAGGAATGACTCGTAAAAGGCCCGGCTGCCCGGGCCTTCCCAGTCGAGCAGCTGATCGGCGCCGCTGATCACTCCTTCGACGAACTCGGCAACCGGCTCCACGACGGCGACCTCGAACAGCTCTTGCTTGGAGGCGAAATGCCGGTAGAGCATGCTCTCGGCGACACCGGCGGCGTCGGCGATCGTCGACGTCCGCGACCCGGCCAGCCCGCTGGTTGCGAAGACCGACTGTGCTGCGGCGATGATCTCGCGGCGCCGCTCGGCCGCCGTCAGCCTGCTCCGCGCGGGTCGGGCCGGCGCCGGGTGCGCGGGCATCTCCGGCGGCGTCTGCTGAGTTGTCACCAACACTCCCTTCGCGAACCGCCCTGGACTAATCTACTGAGCTGTGTTCAGATTGGCTATTCACATTTTGTGAGTGTTTAATCACTATGCACCGCGTGAGGTCCGGAATGAACGATTCAGTGATCCGAAAGACCAACGTGGTAGGGGCGTGGTGCGGCATCGCCTACATCGCTTTGCTGCTGGTCGGCTGGTGGGTGATCGGCGGGTTCTTCCCGTTGCATCGCCCGGCGGCGGGCGCGGGCGAGATCGCCGACTTCTTCCGCCGCGACGTCGTCGGTGTCCGGATCGGCATGGTGATGGTGATGTGGGGAGCGGCCGTGTTCCTGCCCTTCACCGCGACGATCGCGGACTTCGTCGCCCGGTTCGAAGGACGCAACGGTCCCTTGACGCGAACGATGACGATGGCGGGTTACGCCAACGCGATGCTGACCTTCTACCCGCCGCTGTGGTGGATCATCAGCAGTTGGCGTGTCGACGAGCGCACCGCCGACACAACCCGGTTGCTCAACGACATCGCCTGGCTCCAATTCATCGGCGGACTCTCCCTGATCATGCCGATGTTCGTGGTGTTGTCGGTGGTCTGTTTGGCCGACAGGTCCGAAAAGCCGGTATTTCCACGGTGGTTCGGCTATCAGAGCATCATGACATTCATGCTGTTCCTGCCCGACCAGTTGCTGTTCTTCTTCAAGACCGGCCCGTTCGCCTGGAACGGCGTGCTCGGCTTCTGGGTGCCGTTGACCGTCTTCTGCGGATGGTTCATCAGCATCTTCATCTTGATGCGCCGCGCGCTGGCCGCCGACGCCACCGCGTCGGCACCGCGGACGCTGCAGCGGGCAGGCTGAGCCAGAAAATTCCTGCGCGACAAGGCAGGGGGCCTGGCGTAGAGTATGGGCCACTTGACCTCAGGAGGCGTCCGTGACGGAAGAACCGCCTAGCTATCCGCCACCACCGGGCGAATCCGGTTATTCCCCGCCGGGGCAAGGCTATTCGCCCCCGCCGGGACCGAGTTACCCACCCCCGCCGCCGCAGGGCTACCCGCCGCCGGGACCGGGTTATGCGCCCCCGCCGGGTCCCGGTTATCCGGCCGCCGCCGGCACCAATGGCATGGCCATCGCGTCGTTGGTCTGCTCATTGTTGGGATGGCTCTGCGGCATCGGGCCCATCCTCGGCATCATTTTCGGCATCGTCGCCCTGGGCAAGATCAAGCAGACCGGTGAAGGTGGCCGCGGTTTGGCCATTGCCGGAATCGCGATCGGCGCGGTGCTGATCGTGGTCGGCATCGTCGTCGGCATCCTGAGTGCGATCACCGGGAGTGTGGAGCACGATCGGTATCACGACAGGTATTCCGGAGCTCCGGCCGTCGTGCTTACCGTCGACCGCGTTGCGCCGCCGGCCATCTCGCGCATTGCCGCCTGAATAGACTGGCGCCCAACCGCTCTCAGTCTTGGTGGCGTCATGTCATGCAGACGTCGGAGAACAGCAGCACCGGCCAGGAGACGATCGAGCCGAGGAACGACACCACCAGGTCCGCGCCCTGCATGCCGCGAAGATGGTTGGTGTGTGTCGATGACCAGATCAGCCCGACGATCGAGTAGGGAATGCCCAGCAGCACCGCGAGTGCGATCCACTCGGCCACCGTCATCTCGTAGTTCAGCAACTTTCGCAGCTTGGCGATCAACCGGCTCACTCCTTTTGGGCGTCTGACCTATCGTTGCGCATATGGCAGCGTTGGCGGCAGGAATGGCCCGCATTCGGCGCGGCCTCGCGCATCCGGTGTCGGTGCAGGCACTCGTCGAGTTGGCCTTGTGGCTCGCGCTGCCCTACCTGCTGATGGGCTTCTTCTGGGCCACCATCCACCCGGATCGGGTGCACGAACTGCAAGCCGAGTGGGCGAAAGTGACCCCCATCAGTCCGGACCTGGTCGCATTCGGCGAAGCAGCCGCACTGTGGCCCGCGCTGTTGCTGCTTCCCACCACGTGCACCGTGGCGGGCCAGTAACTCAGCCCGCCAGTCGCAGCGCCGCGTCCACCGCGAGCGCGGGCACATCGAGCGTCTTGCTGCGCAAGTCGTGTCGCGCGCCGGTGATTTCGACGACCTCGGTCGGCGCCGCGATCAGTGCCGCGGCGTCGCGCACTTCGGCCGGGGTGCCGAACGGGTCCGACGTTCCGTGGGTGAACACGGTGGGCACTCGAATGTCGGGCAGGTGTTCGGTGCGGGGCCGTTCCGGTTTTCCCGGCGGGTGGACCGGGTAGGAAAACAGCGTCAGGACATCGACCTGGGGCGGACTCGACTCGGCGACCACCATCGACGTCTGCCGCCCGCCGTAGGAATGCCCGCCCGCGATCAGCGGACCGTCGGCGAGGGTGCGGCACAACGCGATTGCCTCCTCGATTCCGGAGCGGTCGGTTGCCGCCGAACCCGACGGCGGCCCCTTGGGCCGGCGCCGGCGGTAGGGCAGGTTGTACCGAATCGCGAGCCAGCCGCGCCGCGCCCACTCGTCGCAAATCCGTTGCAGCAGCTCGGATTCGCGGTTGCCCCCGGCGCCGTGGGTCAGCACGACGACGCCACGCGCCACGCCGTCGGGTTGGTGTGCGATGCCCGCGATCGGTTCGAGATTCATGGGAGGAGGCGGGCAATCATGACAGCCGGAACAGCGGGGAGACCGGGCCGTGGCCGTGGCCGAGTGGGTAGGCGCCGCGCAGGCATTCGGTGACCCATCGCTTCCCGAATTCGACGGCCTCGGGAACGGCGGATCCATGGGCCAGTGCGCAGGCGATCGCGGCGGCCAACGTGTCGCCGCCGCCGTGGTCGTTGCCGGTCGCGATGCGCTCGGCATCGAACTCGTGGAAATCCGCACCGTCATAGAGCAGGTCGCTGCTGCGTTGCGACGACCGCAGGTGACCACCCTTGACCAGCACCCACTGCGGGCCCAGCGCGTGCAGGGCCTTGGCCGCCGCGCGTTGCGACTCGCCGTCCACCACATCTATGCCGACCAGCAGTCGCACCTCGTCGAGGTTCGGCGTCACCAGCGTCGCCAACGGAAACAGTTGGGTGCGAAGCGAATCCAGGGCTGCGGGCGCCATCAGCGCGTCGCCGTGCATGGACGCGGCCACCGGGTCGACGACCAGCGGAACCGTCAATCCGAGCCGGCGCCAGGTACCGGCCACAATGTCGATGATGCGCGGCGACGCCAGCATGCCGGTCTTGGCGGCCTGAATACCGATGTCGGTGACCACCGCTTCGATCTGGCCGACGACCACATCGTCGGGTATCTCGTGAAAACTCTTGACGCCCAACGTGTTCTGCACCGTCACGGCGCTTACCGCCACGCACGCGTGCAGGCCCAGGAGCGCGATCGTGCGCATGTCGGCCTGAATGCCAGCACCGCCACCGGAATCCGATCCGGCGATGGTCAGCACCCGCAGTGGCGTCGTGCCCCGCGGCGGCAGCGGCAGGAAACTCACTGGGTCGTGATCGGCAGATATACCCGGTTGCCGTGCTCGGCGAACTCGCGGGACTTCTCGGCCATGCCCTCGTTGAGCATGGCTTCGATGTCCTCTTCGGTCTCCAGGCCGTGCTTGGCGGCGTAGTCGCGGACATCCTGGGTGATGCGCATCGAGCAGAACTTCGGCCCGCACATCGAGCAGAAGTGCGCGGCCTTGGCGGGCGCGGCGGGCAGCGTCTCGTCGTGGTACTCCCGCGCGGTGTCGGGATCCAGCGACAGCGCGAACTGGTCGTTCCACCGGAACTCGAACCGCGCCTGGCTCAACGCGTTGTCGCGGTCCTGCGCGTGCGGATGTCCTTTGGCGAGATCGCCTGCGTGGGCGGCGATCTTGTAGGCGATCACCCCGTCCTTGACGTCCTTGCGGTCCGGCAGCCCGAGGTGCTCTTTGGGGGTGACGTAGCAGAGCATCGCGGTGCCGGCCTGGGCGATGATGGCCGCGCCGATCGCCGAGGTGATGTGGTCGTAGGCCGGCGCGATGTCGGTGGCCAGCGGCCCCAGCGTGTAGAAGGGGGCCTCCTCGCACAGCTCCTCTTCCAGCCGCACGTTCTCGACGATCTTGTGCATCGGGACGTGCCCGGGGCCCTCGATCATCACCTGCACGCCATGGGCTTTCGCGATCTTGGTCAGCTCGCCCAGGGTGCGCAGCTCGGCGAACTGCGCCGCGTCGTTGGCGTCGGCGATGGATCCCGGCCGCAGCCCGTCGCCGAGCGAGAAGGTGACGTCGTACTGGGCGAAGATGTCGCAGAGCTCTTCAAAGTTGGTGTACAGGAACGACTCTCGGTGGTGTGCCAGGCACCAGGCCGCCATGATCGACCCGCCGCGGCTCACGATGCCGGTGACCCGCTTGGCGGTCAGCGGCACATAGCGCAGCAGCACACCGGCGTGCACGGTCATGTAGTCCACGCCCTGCTCGCACTGCTCGATCACGGTGTCGCGGTAGAGCTCCCAGGTCAGCTCGGTCGGGTCGCCGTTGGTCTTTTCCAGCGCCTGGTAGATCGGGACGGTGCCGACCGGGACCGGGGAGTTGCGCAGGATCCACTCGCGGGTCTCGTGGATGTTCTTGCCGGTGGACAGATCCATGATGGTGTCGGCGCCCCAGCGGGTGGCCCACACCATCTTGTCGACCTCCTCGGCGATCGACGACGTCACCGCCGAGTTGCCGATGTTCGCGTTGACCTTGGTGGCGAACGTCTTGCCGATGATCATCGGCTCGATCTCGGGGTGGTTGTGGTTGGCCGGGATGACCGCCCGCCCGCGGGCGACCTCGTCGCGCACCAGCTCGGCGGGCATGCCTTCGCGCGCGGCGATGAACGCCATCTCGGCGGTGATCTCGCCGGCGCGGGCCCGCTGCAGCTGAGTGCCGCGATCGCGGACCACGCCGGGGCGCGGCGGCAGGCCGGCCGCCAGGTCGATCACGGCGTCCGGATCCGTGTAGGGCCCGGAGGTGTCGTACAGATCGAAGTGCTCTCCGTTGGACAGGTTGACCCGGCGCAACGGCACGCGGGCCCCGGGAACTTCGTCGAGCTCCCGATAAGCCTTGGTGCTGCCCCAGATGGGCCCGGTGGTCACGGACGGTTCGACGGTGACGGTCATACTTTCATCTCCCTACGCCGGCATTATCCGGTCAGGTTCGTACGGTCGACGGCCCCAAGCCGTCCTCTCAGCACACTCGGCGTGCGCTCCCGCGGTTGTTTACTTTTCGGTGGGCAGAAAGCCCCGCAGGCGACGTTACCCCCACACCCGACCGGCGGCGCCGCGCGGGCGTGCAGAACGTGGCGGGAGCCTGTCTCACAGGCATGGCAGCGCCGGGATCCGCGCCAGCCCGCAGCTAGACCTCTTCCATCGCCTCGCCGATTTCTTCCAGCAGCCGATTGTGGTGATTGCTGGCCAGCATGTGTCCGGCGGCGATCACCAGAGCCACCGGCCAGTCGATCAGTTCGAGGGCGGCCAGCGCGGCCAGCCCGCCGTAGTAGGCCAGCTGTTCGGGCCGTGGAATCTCGGTCTGCCCGACCACCGGCAGCTTTACGACGAAGGTTTCGCCTTCGCGAATTTTCTCTACCGCATCGCGTTGAGATGTTGCACGGCGAGTTTTCTTTTCCGCCATCATTTGCCTTTCAGTAACGAGGGGTTTCCCAACTCGCCGGGTGACTTGGTCACCGTCGGACCTATGTCGACGACCGATTCCCTGGCCGATCCGATATTTTCGTCTGTTGCTTCGGTGCTGCGAGTCCCGTTACTCGAACTCTATGCGCTTCTGTGGCGCGTCGGGATCGTGGAGATAGTCCAGCCCGATCGGACACATCGCAGGGCGCCGCGGTTTTCGTCGCGAGTGGTTTCGAGGCCCCGGGGGACGATCTGCCCGGACCCGTCCGCCCATGCGCCCGCACGGCCGCACGGCCGTCCGCAGCGCGCGTCGGCGTAAGTCCGCTCTGTTTCAGTTGGTGCTGCGCAACTCCGCGGCACCGGCCCGACGTCCCGTGGTCTTCTTGGCGGGCGACTTGGCGGCGGATTTCCGCGGGGCGGTTTTTTGGGGCGACGACTCGCTGGGCACCGGCTTGAGCTGGGCTTTCGCCGGCGATCCGTTGGATCGGTTGAGCCGGTGCAACACCAATGCCCCGCCACCGACGGCCAACAGCACCGGCCACTCGATCAATCCGGCCACGCCCAGCGCGCCGAGGGTCAGTGCGGCCGCCGGCGTCGAATGACTGCCCGAGCTGATGCCGCGTTTGATGCCTTCGGCGGCGCCGGTGACTCCGCCGACGATTCCACTGATTGCGGCGCCCCCGACAGCGCCCGCGGCGGCGGTGGTCGCATCCGCCGCGCGGTTGACCGTCTTCCCCGCGTTACGGACTGCCCCTCCGACGACACCCATGATGACTCCCTGGTTCCTCGGTCGCGCTCGTTGGGAACGCGTAGCAACATGTATACCCGCCGAACGGAAAGTTAACGGCGGCGGCAACAAATTGTTCACGCATCTAACAGGGGGAAATGCTGCCACGTTGTAAACGCTCAGACAACGCGAAGGTGCCTGAATTTCCTCGGTTTACTCAGGATTCAGGTCGACCAAAACCGGCGCATGATCACTGGGAGCTTTTCCCTTGCGCTCGTCCCGGACGATTTGCGCGCCGGCCACCCGTGCCGCCAGCGCCGGTGAGGCGAGGATGAAGTCGATGCGCATCCCTTGCTTCTTCGGGAACCGCAGCTGGGTGTAATCCCAGTAGGTGTAGACACCGGGGCCCGGAGTGAAAGGCCTTACCACGTCGGCGAATTGCGCATCGACAATGGCTTTGAACGCCCGGCGTTCCGGCTCGGACACGTGCGTGGCGCCTGCGAAGAATTCCATGCTCCAGACGTCTTCATCGGTGGGTGCGATGTTCCAGTCGCCGACCATCGCGATCTGCGAGGTGGGATCGTCAGCCAACCAGCCCGCGGCCGCATCACGCAGGGCGGCAAGCCATTCCAGCTTGTAGGTGTAGTGCGGGTCGGCCAGGGTTCGACCGTTGGGCACATACAGGCTCCACACCCGGACGCCGCCACAGGTGGCGCCCAGGGCCCGGGCTTCCGCGGTCGCGGCGACCTCCGGCTTGCTGCTCCAGCCGGGCTGGCCGTCGAACCCGATCTGCACATTCTCCAGGCCTACGCGTGAGGCGATCGCCACGCCGTTCCACTGGTTGAAGCCGACATGGGCGACCTCGTAGCCGAGTTCCACGAACGGCAGGGCGGGGAACTGGCTGTCGGAGCACTTGGTCTCCTGCATGGCCAGCACGTCGACTTCGGCGCGGGCGAGCCAGTCGGTGACGCGGTCGAGGCGGGTGCGGATCGAGTTGACGTTCCAGGTCGCCAGTCGCACGCGCGGCGACGTCGGGTGTAACGGGTCGCCGTCATCGACACTGCCGTCGGGCATGACTAGACGGTATCCCAGCCACCCGGCCGGGCATCGAAGTAGCGACGGCGGTGGTGCAGCCGGAAGCCCAGACTCTCGGCGAGGCCGCCGGCGGCCTCGTCCGCCTCGTCGACCGCGATGTAGGCGCGGGTGGCGCCGTGGTGTGCACCCCAGACCAACAGGGCTTCGCGCGGCGCCGAAAGTCCGACCCACCGGGTGCCGTCCGGCGCGTCGGTCACGGCCGCACCCGTGGCCGACGGATCGGACTCGCGGGACGCGAGGTCACCCACGTCGCGCACCAACACCCGCTCGGTGTGATCGGCCACCAGGGTGCGTGGCAGCGTCAGCAACCGGTCCGGGATCGCCAGGAGCGGGGGAAGGCCGCGCCGGTCGTACCAGTCGACGATCGCCGGTACCGCGCTGAGCTGTGCCGAGATATCCAGTGGCACAGCAGAATTGGCGATACGGTTGGTTTCGTCTCCGGCCCGCAGCAGCCAGCCGTCCACCCAGGCGCGCGCTGCGCCGGGCCGGGCCGCGGCGGCGGCATGCTCCAGCGCGCGGATCGCCGACGTGCGCACCGGCGCGTCGGTCAGCACCCGCAGCGCGACCACGTCACCGGCCGAGAACTCGACGACCGCGCCCGTCTTCGTCTGCACCCGCACCACCGGATCCACCGCCAACAGGTGTCCCACCGCGTCGGTCAGCGGCGGAGCCGATCCGGCCGGACGCCGGTAGCGAACCGTCACCCGCGTTCCGAGGTCCGGCCACGAGACCATCAGTGACCGAACGGATCCGGTCCCTCGCCCGGCAGCCAGGACAGTCCGGGCACGCCCCAGCCGTGGGATTTGACGCTTCGCTTCGCGGCGCGAGCATGCCGGCCGATCAGGCGGTCCAAGTAGAGGAATCCATCCAGGTGCCCGGTTTCGTGTTGCAGCATCCGGGCGAACAGGCCGGTGCCCTCGATCGTGACCGTTTTCCCGTCGGCGTCCAGGCCGGTGACCCGTGCCCATTTCGCCCGCCCGGTGGGAAACGACTCACCGGGAACCGATAGACATCCCTCGTCGTCATCGCTCGGGTCGGGCATGGTCTCGGGTATCTCGGAGGTCTCCAGGATCGGATTGATGATCACGCCGCGGCGGCGCTCGGTCATGCCGCGATCGTCGGCGCAGTCGTAGACGAACAGCCGCAGGCCGTGGCCGATCTGATTGGCGGCCAGCCCGACACCGTGAGCGGCGTCCATGGTGTCGTACATATCGGCGATCAATCCGGCGAGGTCTGCCGGTAGTGAACCGTCGGCACCGACGGGCACCGGTTCGGTCGACGTGTGCAACACCGGATCGCCCACTATGCGAATGGGTACCACTGCCATGGTCGGCTAGCTTAAGCCCGGTGACGATGCGCGCCGCAAAGCGGCGGGCGGTGGGGGTACCACCCGGCCGCGAAGCGGCGAGGGGGCGAGGCGGGCAATCGACCTAGGGGCCGCGAGGTAAGCAATGTAGCCAATCCGCCGACTCGCGGGTCTGGATGAAGGCTTGAGGGTTCGCGGCGTGGTTCAATATTCGCCGAAACATGCCCCGGTGTAAGTCATGTCAGTGGAGCTACAGGGAATTCGGCGGAAGGGTCCAGGGGAAGCAATATGGACAGCGCCATGGCGCGGGCAAATCGAGCGGGGGACGATGCTGAAATCGCCGATGGGCTGACCCGACGCGAACACGACATCCTGGCCTTCGAGCGCCAGTGGTGGAAGTTCGCCGGTGTCAAGGAAGACGCGATCAAAGAGTTGTTCTCGATGTCGGCCACGCGGTACTACCAAGTCCTCAACGCGTTAGTGGATCGGCCGGAGGCACTGGCCGCCGATCCGATGCTGGTGAAGCGGTTGCGGCGGCTGCGGGCCAGCCGTCAGAAGGCGCGCGCAGCGCGGCGCCTCGGGTTCGAGGTGACCTGACTGGTTACAGTAGGGCTCGATGAAAGAGCGTGTTCCCGATTCCACGGGACTCCCACTGCGGGCCATGGTGATGGTGCTGTTGTTCCTCGGCGTCATCTTTTTGCTGCTCGGCTGGCAGGCGTTGAGCTCCTCGGGAAAGTCGGACGACGACTCGGCCGCACCGGCCTCGAGTGCGACCAGCTCCAGCGCCCCCGCCTCGCCGACCTCGACGAGCGCGAAGCCCGCGGCGACCGACGCCGACATCCACGTGTACAACATCTCCGGCAAGGAAGGTGTCGCCGGGCATGCCGCGGACCAACTCAAGGCCGGCGGCTTCAAGGTCGTTGACGTCGGCAACCTGACGTTGCCCGAAGTGACGGTCACGACCGTGTACTTCACCGACGCCGACGGTGAGCACGCCACCGCCGACGCGGTCGGCAAAAATCTGGGAGCGCCGGTCGAACCGCGCCTGCCCGCGCTCAGCGGAGAACCGCCCGGCGTAATCGTCTTGGTCGCGGGCTGACTCCGGGTCGTGAGCCGGGTTAGGCTCTCGCTATGCCTACGCTTGCCGGTCACCGCAATGTCGTCGTCACCCTGTCCGCACTCGGCGCGGCCACCAGCGTCGTTTTGCTGAGCGCGTGCTCCTCGCCGCAGCACGCGTCGTCGGTGCCGGGCACCACGCCGGCCGTCTGGACGGGATCGCCCGCGCCGTCGGCAACCGCGGGAACCGCGAGCGAGGGCAAGCAGAGCATCACCACCCATCTGCGCGCACCCGACGGCACCCAGGTCGCGACCGCGACGTTCGAATTCGCCAACGGCTATGCCACCGTCACGATCGCGACGACCGGCGAGGGTCAGATCGCGCCCGGCTTCCACGGCGTGCACATTCACAAAGTCGGCAAATGCGAGGCCAATTCGGTCGGCCCGACCGGCGGGGCGCCCGGCGACTTCCTGTCCGCGGGCGGTCACTTCCAGGCGCCCGGCCACTCGAACGAACCCGCCAGCGGGGATCTCACCTCGCTCGAGGTTCGCAAGGACGGTGCCGGAATGTTGGTGACCACCACGGACGCCTTCGCGATGGACGACCTGCTCTCGGGTGAAAAGACCGCGATCATCATCCACGCGGGTGCGGACAACTTCGCCAACATTCCGCCGGAGCGCTACAGCCAGGCCAACGGAACGCCGGGTCCGGACGCGACGACGATGAGCACTGGTGACGCCGGCAAGCGAGTGGCGTGCGGTGTCATTGGTGCCGGCTAACAGGCCCGTCCCGCACATCGATTTCGCCCGGTCGCCGCGGCCGACGCTCGGCGTGGAGTGGGAGTTCGCGCTCGTCGACGCCCAGACCCGCGACCTGAGCAACGAGGCGACCTCGGTGATCGCCGAGATCGGCGAAAACCCACGCGTGCACAAGGAATTGCTGCGCAACACCGTCGAGGTGGTCAGCGGTATCTGCGACTGCACCGGTCAGGCGATCGAGGATCTGCGGCAGACCTTGGGCCCCGCGCGCCGAATCGTCCGGGACCGTGGCATGGAGCTGTTCTGTGCGGGCGCACACCCGTTCGCGCAGTGGAGCACCCAGAAGCTCACCGATGCGCCCCGCTACGCCGAGCTGATCAAGCGCACCCAGTGGTGGGGACGGCAGATGCTGATCTGGGGTGTGCACGTACACGTCGGGATTTCCTCGGCGCACAAGGTGATGCCGATCATGACGTCGCTGCTGCGCTACTACCCACACCTGCTGGCGTTGTCGGCGTCCTCGCCGTGGTGGACCGGCGTGGACACCGGGTACGCCAGCAACCGGGCCATGATGTTCCAGCAGTTGCCGACGGCCGGCTTGCCGTTCCAGTTTCAGACCTGGGGTGAGTTCGAAGGATTCGTCTACGACCAGAAGAAGACCGGCATCATCGACCACGTCGACGAAGTCCGTTGGGATATAAGGCCTTCCCCGCATCTGGGCACACTCGAGGTGCGAGTCTGCGACGGCGTGTCCAACCTGCGTGAGCTGAGTGCGCTGGTCGCCCTGACCCATTGCCTGGTGGTCGACCTGGATCGCAGGCTGGAAGCCGACGAGTCGTTGCCGACGATGCCGCCGTGGCACACCCAGGAGAACAAGTGGCGCGCGGCACGCTACGGGCTGGACGCGGTGATCATCCAGGACGCCGACAGCAACGAGCGGTTGGTCACCGACGACCTCGCCGACGTGCTGACCCGGCTGGAGCCGGTCGCCAAGTCGCTGCACTGCAGCGACGAACTCGCGGCGGTGGAGGACATCTGGCGCCACGGGGCCTCCTATCAACGGCAGCGGCGGGTGGCCGAAGAGCACGACGGCGATCTGCGCGCGGTCGTCGATGCGTTGGTGGGCGAACTGGACGTCTGATGGAGCTCGCGATGTTCCCGCTGGAGTCGGCGCTGCTGCCGAATCAGGATCTGCCATTGCGCATCTTCGAGCCTCGCTACGTTGCACTGGTGCGGCATTGCGTCGGTACCGGTGAACCCTTCGGCGTGGTGCTGATCTCGCGCGGCCGTGAGGTCGGCGGCGGCGATGCGCGCTGCGACGTCGGCGTGCTGTGCCGGATCGACGAATGCGTCGAGCAGGGTGTGGGCCGATACTCGCTGCGCTGCCGGACCGGCGAGCGGATTCGGGTGTCGGAGTGGCTGCCCGACGATCCCTACCCCCGGGCGTCGGTGCAGCCGTGGCCGGACGAGGCGGGGGAAACGGTCACTCTGGCACAGCTTGTCGATGTCGAAGACCGGATGATGGCCTTGTTCGAGCGGATCGCGGAGGCGCGCGGCGCCATGCTGCCGAAGCGCGAGGTGCTGCTGGGCTCCGACGACGCCGACGCGGGAGAGCGGCTGTACACGTTGGCCACTCGCATCCCGATCGGAGCCGCCGACCGGTACGCCGTGCTGTCGGCGCCATCGGCGGCCGACCGGCTCGCGGCGCTGGGTGAGGCGGTCGACGCGATCGCCGAGATGGTGGAGTTCCAGTTGTCGGAGTAGCGATGTGCTTTCCTATAGGGAAACTGACTGCGCGACTGGATGGTTGAGTGAAAGTACATCTGCAAGTCAACGGATCGCCGACCGGTGCGTCGGCGAGTGCGGCCGAGATCGCCGAGACGGGCGCCGACGGGCTGTTCACCTTCGAGGGTCAGCACGATGTGTTCTTTCCGCTGGTCATCGCCGCCAGCGAGACCAGCCTGGACTTGATGACCAACGTCGCGATCGCCGCGCCGCGCAGTCCGCTGCACCTGGCGCATGCCGCCTACGATTTGCAGGTCTTCAGCGGGGGCAGATTCCGGCTCGGGCTGGGCTCGCAGATCAGGGTCCACATCGAAAAGCGCTACGGCAGCACCTGGGATCGGCCCGCGGCGCGGATGGCCGAAACCATCGCCGCGATCAAGGCGATATTCGCCGCGTGGGAAGGCCAGTCCCCGCTTAACTTTCGGGGTGAGTTCTTCACCCACACCCTGATGGCACCCAACTTCAACCCCGGCCCGAACCCGTTCGGACCGCCGCCGGTGCTGATGGGGGCGCTGGGTCCGATCATGACGCGCACCGCCGCCGAAGTCGCCGACGGCCTGCTGGTGATGCCGTTCCACAGCGCCCGCCATTTCTCCGAACGCACCATCCCGGCGATCGACGAGGGACTGCGCCGTTCGCAGCGCTGCGCCAACGATTTTGAGGTGATCGCCCAGGCCATGGTCGCGGTCGGCAGCAACGAAGGCGACCTGGCCGCCGCCGTCAACGGTGTCGCGTCGCTGATCGCGTTCTACGGCTCGACACCGGCTTACCTGCCGGTGCTCGAGGTCGAGGGCTGGGCAGACGTGCAGCCCGAACTCAACGCGCTGTCCAAGCAGGGCCGGTTTGCCGAGATGCGCGCTCTGATCACCGACGACATGGTGGCCCGGATCGGGATCGTCGGGACCCCGGAGCAATGTGCCCAGCAGATCGTGGAGCGGTTCGGCGACCGCGTCGACGAAGTATGTTGCTACTTCCCGTATTACACACCGGTCAACACCGATCTCGCCGGCCTGATCGACGCCCTGCACCGGAGCCCCGCGCGGCGATGAGCACCGATCTGGTGGTCGAGGTCGCCGCGGGCGTGGCGGTGCTGACGCTCAATCGGCCCGCCCAGCTCAACGCCTACACCGCCGAGATGGGCGCACTGCTGAGCCGGGCGTACCGGGAGTGCGACGAGGACGACGACGTCCGCGCCATCGTGGTGACCGGCGCGGGCCGGGCCTTTTGCGCGGGCGCCGATTTCTCTGGCGGCGCAACGCCGTTCGACAGCCCGCAAGACGTCGCCGCGTTCTCCGCGTCGCCGATCGACCCGCCGGCGTTCGAATTGCGCAAACCGGTGATCGCCGCGGTCAACGGGCATGCCATCGGAATCGGACTGACCATCGCGCTGCAGGCCGACATCCGCATTCTCGCCGAGGACGCGAAATATGGTGTGGTGCAGGTGCGTCGCGGAGTGATACCCGATTGCATGTCGCACTGGACGCTGGCGCACTTGACGAATCTCGGTGTCGCCGCCGAGGTGCTGCTGACCGGGCGCACCTTCGACGGGCCCGAGGCCGTCGCGTACGGCATCGCGAATCGCGCGCTACCCGCCGCGCAGGTGCTCGACGGCGCGCTGGACATGGCTCGCGACATCGCGGTCAATGTGGCACCGATGTCGGCGGCATTGAGCAAGCGGCTGTTGTGGGACACCGCGATTCGCGGCTACACACCGCGGCAGGTGGCCTCGCTAGAGACCCAGTTGCACCACCGCGTGATGGGCACCCCCGACGCGGCCGAAGGCGTCGCCGCGTTCGTTGAGCGGCGGGAGCCGCGGTTCGGATCGCGGGTGTCGCGGGACTGGAAAGCCCTGCCGGAGCCGCCGACTTCGCCGAGCCGGTAAATTAGCAGACCCGCACTCGCACTTTGTCGGCAGAATTACCGGGTCGCCGAAACGCGGCTCAGCTCGTGAGCAGGTCGGCCAGCGCGACACCGAGGTTGTGCAGGTTGGTTTCCAGCGAATAGGTGCGATCGAGCGTCCAGTTGACGATGCCGCCGGAGAGCGCGCCAACGATGATGTCGGCCAAGGTGTCCGCGTCGTGGCGGGTGCTGACCTCGCCGCGGGACACGCCCTCCTTGATCAGTTCGCCGAACGTGGCGTGCAGGTTGAATCCGCGCTGAATGCCGTAGCCGGAGGTGGCCAGCATCTCGCCGATCAGCTCGCGGTAGGTGTCGCCGGATTTGACCAGCGTCGTGGCGATGTCGTCGAACACTCCGACCAGTCGCGCCGGGATCGGTTGGTCGGCGCGGTCGAAGACCACGTCGTGCAGGTTGACCAGCCGGCGCTGCGCCAGCGCGCGGATCATGTCCTGGCGGGTGGCGAAGTGGTTGAAGAACGTCCGGTTGGCGACGTCGGCGCGTTCGCAGATCTCCTCGATGGTGGTGGCCGCGACCCCTTGCGCCAGAAACAGGTCGAACGCGGCGACGAGGATCTTCTCCCGCATCTCGTGCTTGCGCCGTTCGTGTCGGTTCATGCGCCGGCACACAGCTTCTCGGACAGGGTCCACAACTCGGCGGCCCGCTGCTCGTCGCGCGCGTAGGGCGTGGCCTCGCCGATCCCGCAGTCTTCCAGGTACAGCGCGCCCCGGTCGGCCAGCTCGGGGCTTACCGCGGCCCACACCTGGGTGGCCGCCCCCTGCTCGGGTGTGGCGAAGTCGAGACGGCCGTTGCTCGTTTCACCTCGTAGCGCGCTGTTGCCCACGACGAGCTTGCGCAGATCGGAGAAGTCCCCGCGCGACATGTACCGCGCCAGCGAGGTGGCGACGGTGCCGGGATGCACGGCGTAGGCGCGAATGCCCAAGTCGCGCAACCGCCGATCGGCCTCGACCGCGTGCAGGATGTTCGCCGTCTTGGCGGCGCCGTAGGCCACGAACTTGTCGTATTCGCGACGCTCCCAGTTCGGGTCGTCGAAGTCCACGTCGCCCAGCACGTGGCCGCCGGAGGACAGGATCACCACCCGGGCGCCCTGCGCGGCGGTCAGCTGCGGGACCAGTAACCGGGTGAACTCGAAATGCCCGAAATGATTTGTCCCGATTTGCAATTCGAACCCGTCCCGGGTCCGGCCGAACGGGGTGAACATCACCCCGGCGTTGTTCATCAACACATGCACGGCGGGTGTGATATCGCGGATCGCCGTCGCCGCCGCGCGGACGCTGGACAGCGCGGTGAGGTCGAGCTCGACGGTCGAGGTCGTCGCACCCGGTACTTCGGCTCGCACCCACGCGTCGGCCTCGGCCAGGGCGTCTTGGTTGCGCGCCGCCAGGATCACGTGGGCGCCCGCGGCGGCCAGCGCTCGCGCCGACTCCCGGCCCAGGCCGGACGAGGCTCCGGTGATCACACATGTCTTGCCGGACAGGTCGATTCCCTCGACCACCCCCAGGGCGGTCCTCATCGGCGGGCGAGTTGCCAGAGCGGAACGACCGTGGCCGGGTCGCATTCTTCGTCGACGATCCACTTGCACATCCGCCGGATCGGTTCGATGGCGTCCTGAGGCATCGCGATCGCGACGCTGCACGCGTAGCCCAGGCTGGTCAGCCGCTGGGCGCCGAACAGCGGCAGCGTGTTTCGCAACTGTCGCTTGAGCGACTCGGGATAGATGCCGATCGTCTGAGTGTAGGCGTTGACTGCGGCGGTCACCCTGTCGATGCTATCGACCGGCACGATGTTGGCGACGCGCCCCGACAACATCGGCGAATAGTCGACCGGTTCGTCGAATTGGGAGACGACGATCGCGCCTTCGCACTGCTCGCCGCCGATCACCCGATAGAAGTCGTCGGTCAGGCGCGAGGCCTCGAGATGATCGAGCAACTCGCGGTTGGGATAGCGCGGCGCGGTGCTGACGATGTCGGGCAGCGAGACCAGTTCTTGGTAGATCAATTCGCCGAGCCGGTTCGCATCGGCCAACCCGTCGGCGTCGGTTCCGCTGAGCACATAGATGACCCGGGCGTTGGCGCAGCCTTCCTGATTGGCCACGCCGATGTCGGTTGCGGCCCGTCGCGCCACCTCACGCAAGGTGTCGTCGTCGGCGAACGCCTCCGGGCCGATGATCGTCGCGCTGCGTTTCGGATCGAGCGCGATCAGCTCCAAACCCGGCTGGATGTACCGGGTTACGTGCTTGACCGACGCCATCCCGCCCCACGCCACGATCTTTTCGATGTGCTGGGGCCGGTAGAGCTGCTCTTCGACGGCCAGATCGCCACCCTTCCAATACCCGACCGCCAGGTGCCGGGTGATCGGATGGTCCGGCGCCACATCGGCAAGCGTGCGGGCGATGGCGATCGCGGTCAGCGGATCGTTGGACGGGGCCTTGATGATGACGTCGGATCGGGTGATCACCGACCGCAGGATCGTCACCGCCGACACCAATCCGCCGTTGCCCGCCGGGATGTGCAGCAGTCGGGATCCGAAGGCGCGCACCCGTAGTTCGCGTCCGTCGTGCAACGTTTGCGGGACCCATCCGTTGAGGTAGTCCAAACCGACCTGGCTGTCCGCGATTTCGGTGACGTTCTCCCGCGAAAACAGCGGCCGCAGTACGCGATAGCTGTTCTTCATCATCTCGGTCGGCAGCACGTTGGCGACCAGCGAGGCCTCGTAGGCTTCCTGCAGATGGGTGTTCGACTCGAAGTCCAGCGCATCGCCGAGGGCGGCCAGTACGTCGAGGATCTCGTCGAAGCTCAGCTCGTAGAGGTCGCTCATCTCGCCGGGGCTGTGCAGCGGCAGCAGCTCGACGTACTTGCCCATGTCCGGCGCCTGGAACCGCGAGGCGCCGATGCGGGTGTCGAACGGAACGAGGTCGTCGGTGATGACCTGCCCCCGCAGGAACAGCGGGACGGTGTAGGCGATCACAGCTCGACTCCCTTCATGAAGTTCACCGCCTCGTTATGCACCTCATGTGTTGCGGCGCAAGTGATCCGGTCGTCTTCGACACCCTGCTTCTCGCTGTAGCGCATGATGTCGCGCTCGAACGCGAGGCTGGCCTGACCGCACGGGCAGTGCAGGTCCCAGTCGATCGTGACCTCGTCGCCCGAGATGACGCCGCCCCAATGCGCGCGCAGCAGGATGTCGTAGACCGCGGCGCGTCCGGTCTGCACGCCGGTCCGGGGGAGTGGCTCGCTGGTGTCCGGGTCGAGCACGAAAGGCACCACCCATGGCGCGACGTGGTAACGGCCCTCGCTGCAGCCCCAATGGAAGGTGCTCGACTCCGAGAAGCCGTAGCCGACCTGGATGCGGTCGACGCCGAGGAAGTCCTTGATGACGTCCATGAAATCATCAGGCAGCGCAACGCCTTTCATACCGCCGCCGGTGAGGATCGCGGAGTCGGGGGAGAAGACGTTACGCACGCCGCGCTCCAGGCCCGCCTTGGCGATGTCGTACATCAGGTGGTACGTGCCGAGCATGAACACTCGCTTGCCGCGCAACTGCTCGGTGATGCGGGCGAAGAACGCATCCATGTCCTGGGCCTGGCGGGCCTGCATGGCGATGAACTCGTCCTTGCGGGCGGCCAGCGCCGGGTCGATCTGCAGGCGGTCGAGTTCACCGCGCGACGCCGCCGCGCGCATCTTGGACGCCAGGAACATCAGGTCGGTGTCGACCGCGAACGGGTAGAGCGCGTGAAACCGGGATTCGTCGCCGCCGGTGAAACCGCGCTTGATCATGTTGGCAATGCGCAGATGACCAAGCTTGCCATTGGCGAAGTTCGGCCACACCACATCGACCGACGGGTTGAGTTCGGCGTCGGTCGGCTCCCGGCCGAAGGTTTGGAACAGGCAGATCTTCCACAGCGTCATGCCTTCTTCGGCGCCGCGTTTGTCCTTGGGCAGGATCGAGATGGTTCCGGTGGTGCCGCTGGAGGTGATGACCTCGAGCGGCGTCTGCGCGTCGAGTCGCTCGATCCAGTCGTCGATCCCGGTGCAGCCGTCGGTGTCCACGCCCGCCAGGTCGTAGCTGGTGAGCTTGTCCAGCCACTTGGTCATCAGGTCGAAGCGCTTCCTGTCCACCAGTGCGGCCGGGTACGACTTGAATGCGGTATGCGAAAACAGCAGTGGTACAACGTCATTGAACTGGTTGAGTTCTTTGATGCCCAGCCGGTCGGCCAGTTTGCGCAGCATCTCGATGTCCCGGTAGTGCTCGCGAAATCGGATGCCCATGGCCTGGCGCTGCAGCTCTTCGAGCTCGTCGCGACCGATGCTGTGCATTCGCGTGTAGGACTGGCCGAAGAAGCCGATCGGGTCGTTCATGAACTCGGTCACCGGCCGCGCCGCCGTACTCGTCATCGGGCCATGGTAAACAGGTGATGCAGCTGAGCGCAATAGTGCAGTTAACTGCAAAATACTGGTCGCCGAGCGTGGGGCCTATGGATCGATTCGCGGCAGTTCTGGTACGTAGGCCCCACACTCGGGGCGGCCGCGGCCGGTAGCGCCGGGCCGTTATCCCACGGAAGCGGGTTCGGTGAGCACGACGTCGGCGGTGGTACGACGCGGGTTGACGACGCAGACGGTGGCAATCAGGGCGGCGATGAAGAACAACGCCGCGGCGATCTGCAGCAGCCGGGCGAAACTGGCATCGGTGAGCGTGCCCGCGGCGATCAATCCCACGCATGCCACGGCGGTCAGCGCCGACGTCCGGCCCACCGCGTTTTGCACCGCCGCCGCGATTCCGCTGCGGCCGGCGTCGACGGAGGACAGGTTCAACGCGCCCAACGGCGTCGTGGTGAGCACCAGTCCGATGGCCAGCACGGTCGTGCCGGGCAGCAGATTCGAGACGATCGTGAACCCGTGGCCGGGCCGAATGAGCATCAGCCCCAGTCCGGCCAGGATGGGGCCCGCCGTCAGGAAGACGCGAGGCCCGACTCGCGCCGCCAAACCGCCGACGCGCTTGGCGAACAGAAACGACAGCACGGGGTTAGGCAAGGTGGCCAACGCCGCGACCGTCGCGCAGTAACCGGCAACTTCCTGGGTGTACAGGGCGACGGCAAGGGAGGCCATCGCGATGGCGCCGTAGACGAACGCGGTGATCAAGTTGGAGGCCGCGAAGTTACCGACCCTGAACAGGCGCAGCGGTATCAGCGGGTGCGGGGCGCGCCGTTGCCAGCTCACGAATGCCAACAGCGCCGCGACCCCGACGATCAGCGTCGCGACAATGCGACCGGACCATCCGCGCTGCCCGGCCTCGATCAGTGCGTCCACGGTGGCGGCCAGCCCGATCGCCGCCAGCACGGCCCCCCGGACATCGAGGCTGGCGCGTTGCGTCGGACGGGGAACGGGGCGCAGCCAAAACGTCAACGCGAAACCGATGACGATCGGGACGGCCGACAACGCATAGATCCAGCGCCAGCTCAGCAGATCCACGGCCAACCCGCCCAGCAGCGGTCCGATCGCGAACGCGGTACCGGTCCACCCGGTCCAGGTGCCGATCGCTTTGTGACGATCCTCTGGGGCGAACGTGGAATTGATCATCGCCAGCGACCCCGGCACCAAAAACGCCGCGCCCAGACCTTGGACGATGCGCCCGGTGATCAGCATCACCGGCGAGGCCGCGGTGGCCGCCAGGGCCGAGCCGGTCCCGAAGGCCACCAGCCCGAAGCGCATGACCGGCACCCGGCCGAACAGGTCGGAAATGGAACCGCCCGGCAAGATGGCGGCCGCCAGGGCCAGCAGGTAACCGTCGACCACCCACTGCTGCAAGCACAGGCCTCCGCCGAGCTCGCGCTCGGTGGCCGGCAGTGCCAGGTTGACCACGGTGCTGTCGAGGAAGGCGACCATCGACACCATGACGGCCACCACCATGACCCGGGTGGTGGGCGCGGTCTGGCGAAACCTCGCGAGCAATCCCGCTCGGCGTGCCGATCGCACGGCCCCGGGGGACGGCCGTATCACGAGCATGGCCGTCTCACGGGGCGGTCGCTCATCCGAGTCCTCCTCGAGGCCGCCGTAACGTGTTGGGCCGGCGACCTGTTCAGGATGATGTATGTGAACTGGTTACGTCCGGTGCCGCCGAAACGTTCAGGTGGAACTCATATGATCACCGTTCGGTGTGGGCCGGGTTGGGCGGCGCGCTCCATCAGCCGCGGTGCCACGACCCGATGCAGCGGGCCGATCGCGGCCCACACCACGCGGGCGGCGATGCCGCGGCGATAGTGCACGCGAGTGGTGAGCGTGGCACGCCGACCGTCCTCGCGTCGCAGCGTCAGCTCGCCGCGCATCAGCGCACCGCTCGTCGTCAGCACGAGCTCGTCGGGATCCGAACGCGCGATCGACCAGCCGATGAGGTGATCGGGCGAGGAATGCGGTGCGAGCTGAAATCTCAGGACATGGCGATGGATCCACTGCACGACGCCCCCGCCTCGGTCGCTTCGCAGCGCGTCGCGAAACATCTGTTCGGCGCTGCGTGCGTCGCCGTGCGGGATCGGTACTTCGAAGACGTCGGTGTAATCGGACGCGGTCTGACCGGTCTCGGTCTGCTCGGACAGTGCCGCTGCCGCAATACGTTTGAGTGTCCGCCGCGTCACCACCCGGTGTGCGCCGGTGCCGATGACCAGGGCGCGATACGCCTTGCCGTGCACGCCCGGGAAGGCCGCCCAGGTGATCGCGCGGAGCCGGGTGCGGCCCGCGGATTCGGCGTCCAGCTCGAACACCCACCGGTAGACCGCGAACAGGTGGCGGCCCCGCAGCGCGAAGCGTTCGGGCTGCCGTGCCTCGTCGAGCACGAAACCGATTGGCACGGTGAAAGGGTCGTGCGGGTCGCGGCACATCACCCGCAGCAGCGCCGACCACGTTTCTGCGCGATCCGCGTCGAGGGTTATGGCATGCTCATCGATATAGGGTAATCGTTCCATATAGAAGGATCGTACTAGATCATGGCACCTCCGCGGAAGCATGAAACCGATGTGATCCTCGACGCGGCCCGAACGCTGGTGCTCGAGGGCGGGCCCCGCGCGGCCAGTGTCGCGGCGATCGCGAAATCCAGCGGCGCGCCGGCGGGCACGCTGTATCACCGTTTCGGCAACCGCGACGGCATCTTGGCGGCCGCGTGGCTGCGCGCGCTGGAACGCTTCCAGTCCCGGGCGATGGCGGCCTCGGAGACCAACCGCGATACGCCGGTGGACACCGCGGTCGCGATGGCGGTGACCGCGATCAGCTTCGCGCGTGAGCTCCCGGAGGATGCCCGGCTGCTGCTGACCATCCGCCCGGCTGACCTGCTCGACGACGAGCCCGACGCGCAGTTTCAGGAGACGGTGGCCGCGATGAACGCGCCGCTGACCGAACGGATCGGTGTGCTGACCCGAAAACTATACGGGCGCAAGGATTCCCGATCCGTTGACGCCGTTGCCCGCGCGGTTGCCGACCTGCCCTATGCCGTCGTCCGGCGCCACGCCCGCGACGATCCGATGCCGTCCTGGCTGGAGGCCGACGTCGCGGTGTCGGTGCGGGCGGTGCTAGAGAGCTTTGGCGAACGCCCGTAGCGACTCCACCTGAACCGGGTCCAGGGAGGGCCGCACGGTTTGGCGGGCCGCTTCCAGGTCGGCGGCCGTCACATCGGCGGCGTCGATGCAGCGCCGCATCGCGGTGAGTGCGGCCTCGCGCAGCAGCGCCACGCAGTCGGCCGCGCTGTACCCGTCGAGTTCGGCGGCGATGTCGTCGAGATCGACATCGGAGCTCAGCGGGATGGATTTGGCTGCGGTCCTTAAGATTTCGCGACGCGCAGCCGCATCGGGCGGCTCGACGAACACCAGCCGCTCCAGGCGGCCCGGGCGCAGCAGCGCCGGATCGATCAGATCGGGCCGGTTGGTGGCGCCCAGCACCACGACGTCACGCAGCGGGTCGATGCCGTCGAGCTCGGTCAGCAGCGCGGCCACCACCCGGTCGGTCACGCCCGAGTCGAAGCTCTGCCCCCGCCGGGGGGCCAGCGCGTCCACCTCGTCGAGAAACACCAGCGACGGCGCCGAATCCCGTGCCCGACGGAACAATTCGCGGACGGCCTTCTCCGATGCGCCCACCCATTTGTCCATCAGCTCGGAGCCTTTGACCGCGTGCACGCTCAGCTGCCCGGTGCTGGCCAGCGCGCGGACCACGAAGGTCTTGCCGCAGCCGGGCGGACCGTAGAGCAGCACGCCGCGCGGCGGATCGACACCGAGGCGCGTGAAGGTGTCGGGGTGCTGCAGCGGCCACAGCACCGCTTCGGTCAGTGCCTGCTTGGCGTCGGCCATGTCACCGACATCGTCGAGCGTCACGTCGCCGATGGTCAGCTCTTCGCTGGCCGAGCGCGACAGCGGCCGGATCACCGACAACGCGCCGACCAGGTCGTCCTGGTTCAGTTTCGGTGGCTGACCGTCGGCGCTGGCCCGCGACGCCGCCCGCAGCGCTGCTTCGCGCACCAGCGCGGCCAGGTCTGCGGCGACGAAACCCGGTGTCCGGCCAGCGATTTCATCGAGGTCCAGCTCGCCGGTGGGCGCGGACTTCAGAATCGTCTCCAGCAGCGCCTTGCGGGTCGCGCCGTCGGGGAGCGGCAAGCCGAGTTCCCGGTCGCACAGCTCGGGGGAGCGCAGCCGCGGGTCGAGTTGGTCGGGTCGCGCCGACGTGGCGATCAACGCCACGCCGTCGGTGGCCACCGCGGCGCGCAGCTCGGCGAGGATCAGGGCGGCCACCGGCTCGGCGGTGGCCGGTAGCAGCGCGTCGGCGTCGGTGATCAGCAGCACGCCGCCGCCATCACGGATTGCGGTGACCGCCCCGGCCACCGTCTTGAGCCGGTCTTCGGCCGCCAGCGCGCCCACCTCCGGGCCGTCGAGTTCGACCAGCCTGCGGCCCGCGCACACCGCACGCACCATCGTCGACTTGCCGACACCGGCCGGGCCCGACACCAGCACGCCCAAATTCGTGCTGGCGCCGAGGGTTTGCAGCAGATGCGGTTCGTCGAGGGCCAGCTTGAGCCATTCGCTGAGCTTGCCCGCCTGCACCTGGGAACCCTTGAGATCGTCGACTCCGATGGCGGGATCGGCGACCGCGACACGCTCCGGTCGAGGCGCCGCGGTGCCGACCGGGGCGCCGTCGCCCCAGGACACCAACGAGTTCGGTTGCACGCTGACCGGTCCGTCGGGGTCCACGCCCGTGACGGTGAGCAGCTCCGAAGTCCAGCTGATCCCGACCGCCGCCGCCAGCGCCCGGCTGGCCGCGGACGTCGAGGTGCCGGGGCCGAGGTCGCGGGGCAGCAGCGACACCGCGTCGCCCACCGTCATCACCTTGCCCAGCAGGGCCTGCCGCAGGGTGGCCGAGGTAATCGATTGGACGGCAAGCGAAGAGCCGTTCAGGGTGACCGACCGCGCGCCGTAGACCGTGACCGCGCTGACGATCACCGTGGTGCCTTCACGCAGCCCGGCGTTGGACAGCGTCACGTCGTCGAGCAGCACCGTGCTCACCGGGATGGCCGTCTCGGCCAGTCCCGCGACCGCCGCAGTGGTTCGCGATCCCGTCAGCGATACCGCGTCCCACTCCCGGATGCCCAGGGCGGCAACGGCATTGGGGTGCATTCGGATGACGCCACGGCGCGAGTCGACGGCTGAGGTGTTCAGCCGGGCGGTCAGCGTCAGCTGTCCGGACCCCGCACCGGTCATGGCAATCGTCCGCCCGGCTTCCGCAGCCCAAGCCGCGCCACGGACCGTCCGCCGGGTCGTCCCAGCCGGACGATCGGCCGCCGGCCGGGCTGGGCGCGGCGGTTGGCCCGCCGCACGGCGCGGCGCTGTTCGGGTTTTTCGTCCCACACCTCAGGGTGCGCGGCCAGCCAGCGCTGGTTGCGCACCGCGAAGGGGACGTGGCACAGGTAGGCGATGATGATGACCCAGATTAGAACGTAGGGGGCCAGCACCGCCGCCGCCGCACAGATCGCGAGGATGGCCAGCAGCGGCGCGGCCCAGTTCGGTGGCACCGCCGCGGCGTGCATCTTGCGCATCGGGATCTTGCTGATCATCAACATCGACGTCCCGGTGATCCAGAGGCACAGGAACACCGTCGACGACCACCAGCCGTCGCCGAACTGCAGCTTGAGGCCGACGAGGCCGATCATCGAGATCGCGCCCGCCGGCGCGGGCATCCCGACGAAGAACTCCCGCGCGTAGGCCGGCCGGGTTCCGTCGTCTTGCAGCGCGTTGAACCGGGCCAGCCGCAGGACGACGCACACGGCGTACAGCAGCACCACGATCCAGCCGGCCGGCGACGTCTCGAGCAGCGTCACGTAGAGCACGATCGCCGGGGTCACCCCGAAGTTGACCGCGTCCGCGAGCGAATCGATCTCCTCACCCAGCCGCGACTGCGCGTCCAGGATGCGGGCCACCCGGCCGTCCAGTCCGTCGAGAATCGCCGCCGCGGCGATCAGCGCCATCGCGGCCTTCGGTTGATGCTCTAGGGCGAACTTGATCGACGTCAGCCCCGCGCAGATGGACAGCACCGTCATCGCGCTGGGCAGGATCTGCAGGTTGACCGCCCGGCCCCGAATCTTGTTGCTCATCGCAGATCGGCCAATACTGTCTCGCCGGCCACCGCGCGCTGCCCGACCGCGACGATAGGCCGGGTGTCCGGCGGTAAGTAAGTGTCCAGCCGCGAGCCGAACCGGATCAGGCCGTAGGTGTCACCGATCGACAGTTTGTCCCCGACGTGCGCATCGCAGACGATGCGGCGCGCGATGAGCCCGGCGATCTGCACGGCGACCACCTCGGCGCCGAGCTCGGTCCGGATCCGCACGCTGGTGCGCTCGTTTACCTCGCTCGCCGAAGGCAGGTCGGCCGACCCGAAGCGGCCGGGCCGGTGTTGCACGGCGATCACTTCGCCGCCGACCGGGGCGCGCTGGACGTGGGCGTCCAGGACCGACAGGAAAATGCTGACTCGCGGCAGCGGCGCGTCGCCCATGCTCAGCTCCGCGGGCGGGGCCGCGGAGTCGACCAGGCAGACGACGCCGTCGGCGGGGGCGACGACGACACCGGGGCGGGTGGGCGGCACCCGCGGTGGGTGCCGGAAGAAAGCGGCGCAGGCGCCGGCGGCCAGCAGGCCGACCCGGCGCGGCCACCGGTGGTTGCGTCCGGCCAGGGCCAGGGCCAAGCCGGCGGAGATGAACGGCAGCCCGGCGGGATGCACCGGCGGAACGGTCTCGCGCACCAACTCGAGCATGTGCCGGGCGCTGACGGTCGGGCCTTGGTAGGACTGGCCTTCCTCGGCGGAATGGCGGGGGCGTCGTGCCACCCGCGTCATCTTACGGAGCCCCGGTGGTCGGTCGCGTCGTCCGGGCCAGCACGCGCATAGGGGGTGCCCGGATTTCGACTGAATCGCGGACGCGCGATGGCGCGGCGACGCGCCGCACACAACTGGCCGGTGCCCACCGCGTTCAGCGCCGCCCACTCGGCGGGCAACGCGGGCTCGGCCATCGCGATCGTCGCCGTCAGCGGCCGGCCGGGTTAGCTGCTCGGGCCGCCGTTGACCGGCCATCTCGTCGACTGGTTCGGATTGTCCGCGGCGTTGGTGACCATTCCGGTGACGGTCTGCGTCGCCGCGATCGCGATCCGCTGTACGACCGCATTCGACACGGCCGACGAATTCCACCGACGGGCTTAGCTCAGATCCCAGACCTGCAATTCGGTCCCGGCCGACACTTCGACGACATCCTCGGGAATGTCGAGCAGTCCGTTCGCCGACGCCAGCCAGCGCAGGTGGTGCGAGGCCGGCGGGCCGTAGCTGATCACGCTGCCGGAGTCGGTGTCGAGAATCGCACGCCGGAATTGGCGCTTGCCTCGCGGCGAGGTCAGTGACTCGGCGAGCACCGCGGGCCGGTGCGGGCGGTACGGATCGGGCAGCCCCATCGCCGTGCGCAGCGCGGGACGGATGAACACCTCGAAGGACACCAGCGCGCTGACCGGGTTTCCGGGCAGGGTGACGATCGTCGTGCCGGCGACCCGGCCGACGCCCTGCGGCATGCCGGGTTGCATTGCCACCTTGACGAATTCGACGCCCTGATCGCCATCCCGGCCGAAGGCGTCCTTGACGACCTCGTAGGCGCCGGCGCTGACACCGCCACTGGTGATGATCAGGTCGACTTCGTTTTCGGGAGCCGCATGCCGATCCAGGATCGAACCGAACTGCGCGACATCGTCTTCGGCCGTCGCGACGGCGATCACGTCGGCGCCGGCCTCGCGCACCGCCCCGGCCAGCATGATCGAGTTGGACTCGTAGATCTGTCCGGGCCGCAGCGGGGTGCCCGGGGTCACCAGCTCGGTCCCGGTCGAGATCACCAGCACCCGCTGCCGCGGGATCACCGGCAGCCCAGGCAATCCCAGCGCCGCGGCCAGGCCCAGCACCGCCGGCGTAACGACCTGGCCCTTGCCCAGCACGGTGGTGCCCGGCGCCACGTCCTCGCCCGCTCGGCGGATGTGCTTGCCGGGCTGTGCACCCTGGTGAATCGCCACCGAGTCCACGCCGCCGTCGGTGTTCTCCACTGGCACAACGCCCGTCGCGCCCGACGGCATCGGCGCCCCGGTCATGATCCGGTGCGCCGTTCCGGGTTGCAGCGACAACTGGTCGGTGCGCCCGGCCGGAATGTCCTCGGCCACCGGCAAGACCACCGGGCGCTCGGGGGTGGCGCCCTCGGTGTCCTCGGCGCGCACCGCGTACCCGTCCATCGCGGAGTTGTCGAACACCGGCAACGCCAGCCCGGCCACCACGTCGTCGGCCAGGACCAGGCCCTGCGCCTGGGCCAGCGGCACCGTCACGGCGGGGCGGGCACTGATCACTGCAGCTACGACGCGCTGATGTTCCTCGACTGACCGCACCCGGCCATTATCGGCCTCTCGGACTTTGGCGCTATCAGCGCTACCCCCACGTAGAGTCGAGAACGTGATTACCGGGTTAGCTCACACCGGGGTGTGCGTCTCGGATTGTGAGGCCGCCGTGGCGTTCTACCGAGACGTGTTGGGCCTACGTGTGCTGTCGCCGCCGTATGTGATGGCCGGTAACGCGATTCGCAACGACATGGGTGAGCTGGTGACCGATCCGACCATGAAGGCGGCCATCGTCGGCTTTGCCGACGGCAGCGACCGTGTCCTGGAGGTGATCGAGTACCTCAACGTCGACGGTGGGCACCAGCGAGCCGCCGCGGCCCTGACCGATTACGGGCTCTCGCACGTCGGGCTGATTTGTGAGGATCTCGACGCCACCCGCGCCGAACTCGAGGGCAAGGGAGTCCGGTTCCTGGTGAGCGGAATAGCCGACGTTGCGCGGGTGCGCACCAGCTGGTTCGTCGATCCGTGGGGCGTGGTGTTCATCCTGGTGGAAAAGAGCCGGCCCGAGCGACCCTACTTCGCGCAATGGGACTGAAGCCGCGGGTCGGGGTCATCGGCGCGGGCGCCGGCGGCATCGCGATGGGCATCCAGCTGGCGCAGGGCGGTTATGACTTCGCCCTCTTCGACCGTGCCGACGGATTCGGAGGCACCTGGCGGCACAATACTTTTCCGGGCGCGGCCTGCGATGTGCCCTCACATCTGTACTCGTATTCGTTCGCGCTGAATCCGCGCTGGAGCAAGACTTATGCGAACCAACCCGAAATCCTGGCCTACCTCGAAAGGGTGGCCGCCGAGCACGGGCTGGGCCCGCATTTGCGGCCGCACACGTCGATCAGCACGGTGCGCTGGTCGGACAGCGAGCGACGATGGACGCTGATCACCGACGACGGCGATGAGCACGAGTTCGACGCCGTGGTCAGCGCCGTCGGGATGCTCGATGTGCCCCACGTTCCGGATATTCCAGGCGCACAACGGTTTCGGGGCCGGCAATTCCACTCCGCGCGCTGGGATCACAGCAAGTCGACGGCCGGCGAGCGGGTCGCGTCCATCGGCACCGGCGCCAGCGCTATCCAGTACGTCCCGGCGATTGCCCCAGAAACCGCGCATCTCACCGTGTTTCAGCGGACCCCGATCTGGATCTCACCCCGCTTCGATTTTCCGTTCACCCCGCAGCAGCACGCGGAGTTCGAACGCGATCCCGCGGCGGTGCAGAAACTGCGCGACGAGGCCTTCGACGCCTACGAGTCATCCAGTTTCGACGTCGACGCCGACCAGACGCGCGAAGCCACCGAGCTCGCCCGCAGTTATTTGCATCGTAAGGTCGCCGATCCCGAGCTGCGCGCCAAGCTGACGCCGGACTACCCGGTGGGGTGCAAGCGGCCGCTGATGTCGCGTGAGTGGTACCCGACGTTCGGGTTGCCGAACGTCAGCCTGGAAACCAACGCGATCGCCGAGATTACCGAACGCGGCCTGCGCACCGCCGACGGTGCCGAGCACCGCGTCGACACCATCATCTACGGCACTGGCTTCAAAGCCGCCGACTACCTCGCCAGCATCGACGTGTACGGGACCGGTGGCCGGCACCTGCGAGACGACTGGAGCGACGGCGCGGAGGCCTACCTGGGCACGCTGGTCGCGGGCTACCCGAACTTCTTTATGCTCTACGGCCCCAACACCAATGGCGTCAACTCAATCATCTACATCCACGAGGCGCAGACGACGTTCATCCGCCAGATCCTCGACATGCTAGGCGGTCGCGGGGCGCGAACCATTGAGGTGACCCCGGGCGCGCAGCGCCGCTACAACGACGAGATCCAGGCCGCGATGGCGGGCAAGGTGTGGTTGGCCTGCACCAACTACTTTCGCCATCCCAGCGGCAAGGTCGTCACCCAATTGCCTTACAGCGGAAGGACATTCTTTGAACGCACCCGCACGCTGGTCGACGGCGACTACCGGCTGCGCGCCTAGATCTCGCCGAGCACCGGCAGCAGCAGCCGCGACGACGATCGCACGGTGTTGATCGTGCTGGTGCCGACGGGCGCGTGACGGAAGTCCATGATCGCTGGAACTTCGGGATTCTGGTCGTCGCTGCTGAGCGTCAGCCGGATGCGATGTCCGCGGCGGAACCGGCGTGCGTTGGGGATCAACGGGATTCGGTACACGACGTCTTCGCCGATGGGAACCCCGACCGCGGTCCGGCACGGCAGCACCGGGGCGCCCGGACGGCTGGCGTCCTCGTCGACCTCGCGCAAACTGGCCCGAAGCCAGCCACTTGTGAGGTGGTCGACCAGCGAGCCGTCTGCGGCAATGTCGGACACGGTCACGATCCATCCGGTGTCCAATGCCGTCGTCGAGGCGACCAGTCGCAGCTCGATGTCGCCGGCCACGTCCAAGTCCTCGTCCAACGGTGCGGTGGTCCAGGTCAGCAGCGACGGTGGATCGATCTCACTGGGCCTGGCGCGGTTGAGTCCGCTTCCCAGGGCCCAGTATTCGCGGCTGCCGGGCTCGCCCTCGTCGGCGGCGAGGCCTCCGTCGGCACGCAGGGCGAACTCCACATGGGAGCTGTTCAGCGGCGGCCACGACTCCTCCGCCTGCCACTCGTCGGCTTCGGGCAGGAAGTAGCGGAACGCGGGACCCTCGAGAATCCCCGTGTCCTGTCCCTTGAGCCAATGGTCGTACCACGCCAGCGCCTCGATGTGCATGCTCTCCCACGGCCAGGTCAGGCCGTATTTGCCGAGCATCGCGACCCGGACACACGGGCTCTTGGTCAGGTTGCGCAGCGTCGCAAAGGTCGACGGCAGATGAAGCGGCGCGTTCTCCCAATCGCAGCCCAAATAGACTGGTATGTCGATTTTTTCGAGCAGCGGGGTCAGGTCGCGTTCGTCCCACCAGGCATCGCGTATCGGATGTTTGACGACGGCGTTCTGCCAGAGCTCGTCCCACGGGCGCGGCGGATGGGGAAGTTTCATCAGCAGGTCGAGCACCCCCTTGGCCGATTCGCCGTTCATCGTCGCGAACTTCTGGTGGATCGGGGGCAGATTCAGCAGCCGCCGCGCAATGGCGAACGGCGCGCTGCGGTAGAACCGGTCGCTCTTCGGTGCCGTCAGCCCAAGCATCGACAGAAACGAACTGACGAATTTCGTACTGGGCAGGCCGTGGTGTGTGGCGCCTTCGTAGAGATCGCTGGTGACGGCGAACGGAAAGATGGCCTTGAGATGTGGGGGCCGTTCGACGGCGGCCTCGAGCTGAGTCATGGCGAAGTAACTGATGCCCAGCATGCCGACATTGCCGTCACACCAAGGCTGTTCGGCGACCCACTCGATCACGTCGTGCATGTCGCGGCGCTCTTGGCTGTCGAAGAAGGCGAAAGTTCCACCGGAGCCGCCGGTTCCACGCAGGTTGACGATGAGGTGGACATAACCGCGCGGCACCCAGAAGTCGGTGGCCCCCGCTTCGATGAAGCCGGCCGGCGCGCCGAGGTCTTGTATCTGCCGGGCGTAGGGAGACGCGGCCACCAGCGCCGGAAACGAGCCGTCGGCGTCCGGCCGATAGATGTCGGCGACCAACTCGATCCCGTCGCGCATCGGGATTTTGACGTTGAAGTGCTTGCGAATGCGGTACCGCGGCTGGCTCAGGTTGCCGAATTCGCGGCCCGATGTCTGCGGCCCGTTCAGCCGACGCTGGCCTGGCTCGATTCCGGCGACGCGCTTCGAAGTGGTGCTCATGGGCTCTCCAAAAGTTTCATACTGCGTTGAGATGGTCTCACGGTACGTTGAGACAAGTTTCAACGCAAGGGGAAATTCACGATATGATGAAACTCGTGCCGAAGAGATCGTTAACTCCCGGCCCGCGGGATGAACGCGGGGTGCTGGCGGCCCGGATCGTGGCCGCGGCCCGCGACGAGTTCGCCCGTCACGGGTGGGCCGGAAGCACCATCCGGGCCGTCGCCCGGGCGGCCGACGTCGACCCCGCGCTGGTCTATCACTACTTCGGCTCGAAGGAAGGCCTGCTGGACGCCGCGACGAACCCACCCCAGAAGTTCCTGGACAACGTCGCCGCGGCGTGGACCACGCCGATCGATCAGCTCGGCGCCGCGTTGATCACGCTGCTGCTGGCCAGCTGGGCCGACGACGAGGTCGGCCCGACGCTGCGGGCGATCCTGCAGACCGCCGCGCACGAACCGGCCACCCGCGAGAAGCTGCGCCGCGTCGTCGAGGGCAGCCTGATGGGCGTCGCGGAACTCGGCAACGACGAACGTGACCGGCTGGTCCGCAGCGGGCTGATCTCGTCACAGATGATGGGCTTCGCGCTGATGCGCTACGTGTGGAAGATCGAGCCCATCGCCTCGATGACCGACGACGAGGTGATCGCCGCGATCGCGCCCAACCTGCAGCGCTACGTCAGCGGTCAGATCCAGTAGTTGTCGTGGCGGATGAACCACTCGCGCCGTTGGTCGTCGGTCATGTCGGCCAGCGCGCCGAAGCCCTCGAAGTAGGCCTCGCGCGGTGCGCCGGGCGCGAACAGCATCAGGATCGACGTGGGTTCGTCGGCCTCGTTGCGGAAACCGTGGATGCCGCCCGGCGGGACGTAGAGGAAGTCGCCCTGGTGTCCATCGGTCCAGTCGGTGCCGTCGTAGAGCTTGATCGTCCCGGACAGCACGAAGAAGGCCTCCGACATGGCCCGGTGAAAATGGGCCGGGGGTCCGCCGCCGGCCGGGGCGATGTCGACGCGGTACAGGCCGTAGTCGCCGTTGGTTGCCTGCTGGTCGGCGAGGTAGTGGTATTTGACGGCGGCGCTTTGGTAGTCCGGCGGGGAGTCGGCCCGCCTGAGCCAGGCGCTGACCTCTGGCTCGTCGGCGGTGTAGCGGGGCGGCGGATACGGCGGCACGACCAACGACATGGTTTCCAGCCTGCCAGTTAGCATCGCGTGGGTGGAGTTCCCGGAAGACGTGCGAGTAGCGCGTCTGGTGGACGCCCAGGCCAAGGCGGCGCAACTGTTCGACGAGATCGAACGGCGCGCGATGATCCGCCCCGGCGTCGGAGAGCAGGCGCTATCCGACGAGATCCGCGACCTGGCCGCCGAGATGTTCGGCGTGACCCGGCATTGGCACCGGCGGATCGTGCGCGCCGGTGAGAACACCTTGCTGCCCTTCAAGGAGCATCCGCCGGACCGGGTGATCGCCGCCGACGACATCGCGTTCCTCGACCTGGGGCCGATCTTCGAGGAGTGGGAGGCCGACTTCGGGCGCACCTTCGTGCTGGGCGATGATCCGGCCAAAACCGCTGTCCGCGAAGCACTTCCGCGGGTGTGGCAGGCCGGGCGGGATTACTTCGACGCGCACGCCTGCGTCACCGGCGCCGAGCTGTACAACCATGTCGTCGACGTCGCGCGCGCCGAGGGTTTCGAGTGGGGCAGCCCGATCGCCGGTCACCTGGTCGGCGAGTTTCCGCACAAGAAGATCTCCGGCGACGGCGCCCAGTGGTACATCAGGCCCGGCTCGCGCAAACCCCTGCGGCGCGAAGACGCCGGCGGGCGGCCGTGCCACTGGATCCTGGAGATCCATCTGGTCGACCGCCCGCGTGGTTTTGGCGGCTTCTACGAGCAGCTGCTCGATCTGCCGTAATTCCGATCGCAAGCCCGGCGCATGCGCCGGGCGTAGCGGGTCGGCACCATCTGGCTCAGTCGACGGGGTAGATCACTCCGGTGAGGTCCTCGGAGACCGCCCACAACCGGCGCTGCACCCCGAGGTCGTGCGACTTGTCGCTGGACGACACGATCTTGGGGTAGCCGCGCTGCTCGCCGAATCCGTCGGGGCCGTAGTACTGCCCGCCGAGCACCCCGGGGTCGGTGGCCGCGCGCAGCGTCGGGAGTGCACCCATGTCGGCTCCCTGGAAGAGCGGCTCGACCAGCGGCGTGATCCGGCTGAGCAGCGGCGGCAGATTGCGGGTCAGCTCGGTGCGGGAGCCGCCGGGGTGGGCGGCCACGGCGATCGTCGTCCCGCGCGGTGCCAGCCGTCGCTGCAGTTCGTAAGTGAACAGCAGGTTGGCCAGCTTGGCCTGCCCGTAGGCCGCGACCCGGTTGTAGCTGCGCTCCCATTGCAGGTCGTCGAAGTGAATGTCGGCGCGGATGCGGTGGCCGATGCTGCTGACCGTCACGATCCGGGAGCCGGCGACCGGCAGCAGCCGGTCCAGCAGCAGGCCGGTGAAGGCGAAGTGGCCGAGGTGGTTCGTGCCGAACTGCAACTCGAAGCCGTCGGCGGTGGTCGACTTCGGCGTCCACATCACCCCCGCGTTGTTGATCAGCAGGTCGATGCGGTCGTGCTCGGAACGCAGCTCCTCGGCGGCGGCCCGGACCGACGCCAGCGACGTCAGGTCGAGTTCGGCCAGCGCGACGTCGGCGTGCGGACTCTGGGCGGTGATGCGTGCGGCGGCGTCCTTGCCCTTGTCGAGATTGCGCACCGCCAGCACCACGTGGGCGCCCCGCTCGGCGAGCGCGGCAGCGGTTTCGTAGCCCAGGCCGGTGTTGGCTCCGGTGATGACGGCGACGCGGCCCTTCTGGTCGGGAATGTCCGCAGCTGTCCACTTGGCCATGGCAAACTCCTTACTAGTACATTAAACGGGGCGATCGCTCCGGTTGATTTGCAACTATACGGAACGTGCGCCCCGCTTTGTCAACCGATGGGTGGTGAACAGATGGCACAGCCCGAACGTCGGCTGCGGGCCGACGCGGCGCGCAACCGGGCGCGGGTGCTGGAAGTCGCCTATGACACCTTCGCGGCCGAGGGCCTGTCGGTGCCCATCGACGAGATCGCCCGGCGAGCCGGAGTCGGGGCCGGCACCGTCTATCGGCACTTCCCGACCAAGGAGGCGCTGTTTCAGGCGGTGATCGAGGACCGCATGCAGCACCTGGTCGACGAGGGGCATGCCCTGCTGGAATCCGCCGGACCCGGCGAGGCGCTGTTCGCCTACCTGCGTTCCCTGGTGCTGCAGTGGGGCGCGGCGGACCGCGGCCTGGTCGACGCCCTGGCCGGATTCGGCATCGACATCGCCGCCGCCGCACCCGATGCCGAGGACGCCTTCCTGGCGGTGCTCGACGAGTTGCTGCGTGCCGCGCAGCGGGCGGGTACCGCCCGGCCGGACATCGGCGTGCGCGAGGTCAAGACGATCCTGGTCGGATGCCAGGCGATGGAGGCCTACAACGCCGAGTTGGCCGAGCGGGTTACCAACGTCGTCGTCGACGGTTTACGCGCTGAGCGATAGCGGCGGGCCCGCTCGAACGTGCGGCCAGCTTCACGCTCGGCGCCGAACGTGCGGTCAGCTTCACGCTCGGCGCCGAACGCGGGCGGCGGGCGCCCCGGTAGCGGCCGCCCCCGTTCTTGCACTCGGCATAGGCGAGTGCTAAGAATGACGTTGGCACTCGCAGCGTGTGAGTGCTAGGTCGGGACGGTGAGGCCAGCTCTGGTCGTCCGTCGCGGGCACTGCGCCCGGCCAGCGTAAGTAACTGGGTCGTCGCCATCCGGTGACCTCAGTTTCATTCCCAATCCGGAGGAATCACTTCGCAATGGCCAAGACAATTGCGTACGACGAAGAGGCCCGTCGCGGCCTCGAGCGGGGTCTGAACAGCCTCGCCGACGCGGTAAAGGTGACGCTGGGTCCCAAGGGCCGCAACGTCGTCCTGGAGAAGAAGTGGGGCGCCCCCACGATCACCAACGATGGTGTGTCCATCGCCAAGGAGATCGAGCTGGAGGACCCGTACGAGAAGATCGGCGCCGAGCTGGTCAAGGAAGTCGCCAAGAAGACCGACGACGTCGCCGGTGACGGCACGACGACGGCCACGGTGCTGGCTCAGGCGCTCGTCAAGGAGGGTCTGCGCAACGTCGCGGCCGGCGCCAACCCGCTGGGCCTCAAGCGCGGCATCGAGAAGGCCGTCGAGAAGATCACCGAGACCCTGCTGAAGTCGGCCAAGGACGTCGAGACCAAGGAGCAGATCGCGGCGACCGCGGGCATCTCCGCGGGCGACCAGTCGATCGGTGACCTGATCGCCGAGGCGATGGACAAGGTCGGCAACGAGGGCGTCATCACCGTCGAGGAGTCCAACACCTTCGGCCTGCAGCTCGAGCTCACCGAGGGTATGCGGTTCGACAAGGGTTACATCTCGGGCTACTTCGTCACCGACGCCGAGCGTCAGGAAGCGGTCCTGGAGGACCCCTACATCCTGCTGGTCAGCTCCAAGGTGTCGACCGTCAAGGACCTGCTCCCGCTGCTGGAGAAGGTCATCCAGGGCGGCAAGCCGCTGCTGATCATCGCCGAGGACGTCGAGGGCGAGGCGTTGAGCACCCTGGTCGTGAACAAGATCCGCGGCACCTTCAAGTCGGTGGCGGTCAAGGCCCCCGGCTTCGGTGACCGCCGCAAGGCGATGCTGCAGGACATGGCCATCCTCACCGGTGGTCAGGTCATCAGCGAAGAGGTCGGCCTGTCCCTGGAGACCGCCGACATCTCGCTGCTCGGTAAGGCCCGCAAGGTCGTCATCACCAAGGATGAGACCACCATCGTCGAGGGCGCCGGTGACACCGACGCCATCGCCGGCCGGGTGGCCCAGATCCGCGCCGAGATCGAGAACAGCGACTCCGACTACGACCGCGAGAAGCTGCAGGAGCGCCTGGCCAAGCTGGCCGGCGGTGTTGCGGTGATCAAGGCCGGCGCTGCCACCGAGGTGGAGCTCAAGGAGCGCAAGCACCGTATCGAGGACGCGGTGCGCAACGCCAAGGCCGCCGTCGAGGAGGGCATCGTCGCCGGTGGTGGCGTAGCCCTGCTGCAGGCAGCCCCGGCGCTCGAGGAGCTCAAGCTCAAGGGCGACGAGGCCACCGGTGCCAACATCGTGCGCGTGGCGCTCGAGGCTCCGCTGAAGCAGATCGCCTTCAACTCCGGGCTGGAGCCCGGCGTTGTCGCCGAGAAGGTGCGCAACGCGAAGGCCGGCACCGGCCTGAACGCCGCCACCGGTGAGTACGAGGACCTGCTGCAGGCCGGCGTTGCCGACCCGGTCAAGGTGACCCGTTCGGCGCTGCAGAACGCGGCGTCCATCGCGGGGCTGTTCCTGACCACCGAGGCCGTCGTTGCCGACAAGCCGGAGAAGGCCGCCGCCCCCGTCGGCGACCCGACCGGTGGCATGGGCGGTATGGACTTCTAAGTCCGCTACGAAAAAGCCCGGTCCCTGGAAACCCCAGTGGGCCGGGCTTTTTCGTGTGTCAGGACTGCTCGAGACGCAAGCAGTCGTCCTTGCAGCCGGGCTTGGTCACGGTCTGCGGGGTCGCCTTGCGGTGCAGGACCGCGCGACTCGGCACCACCTGCAGCGCGTCGTCGCCGGTGCGGCCGGTGCCGTCGACGATCAGCGAGTAGCCGCCGGGTTCGCGCGGCGGCCAGACCAGCGTGACGCCGTCATGGCGCGCGATGTTGTTGCGCGTGCTGTTGCCGATGGAGCCCACCTCGAACACACCGTCGATCAGCATCGGGTCCACCGCCACGGCGTGCGCGTGCCGGCCGTCGCCGAAGGTGATCAGATACGCGAACGTGAAGTCGGCCAGCGCGCCGGCCAGTTGATCCAGATCCACTTTCACGCTCATGCCGCGAGGATACGACGGCGAACGTGGGGCCTAGGTACTTCCACACCCCGAAATGCGTGCACAGGGCCCACGCTCGGCGGGTTGGCCACGGGCCCTGTGGTCGGCCCGGACACCGAACATGCCGACATGCAGGACGTTCCCTTTCGCGGCAGTCAGGCGCTGATGCATGGTCGCGTCACCCGAAGTCAATTGCGCACCCGGTATCGAGCGGTGTTCCGGGACGTATACATCGGCCGGGAGGTCGAACTGACTGCCGCCAGGAAAGCTCGCGCGGCGTGGCTGTCGACGGGTGCGACGTTGGCTGGTCTATCCGCTGCCGCCGTGCTCGGCACGAAGTGGCTCGACGCAGCCGCCCCCGCAGAGATCGTGCGGCCCGATCGGCACGGTCAGCCAGGCATCGTGGTGCACAGTTACCAGCTGACCGATGACGAGGTGTGCACGATCAGGGGAATGCGAGTTACTACCGCGGCCCGAGCGGCGTACGACATCGGTTGCGGCATGCCAATCGCCAACGCGATTCCGATCCTCGACGCGTTGCTCAACGCGACGGGTATCAAGCCCGCAGACGTCATCGCCCTGGCCGATCGCCGCCCGGGAAGACGTGGCGTTCGGCGGCTGAGGGCCGCGCTGGAGTCGGTCGACGGCGGAGCGGAGTCTCCGCAGGAGACGAGGGTTCGGCTGCTCCTGGTAAGGGCGGGACTCCGGAAGCCGGAAACACAGATCGAGTTCCCCGATCTGCACATCCGCGTCGACATGGGGTGGCGTGAGTGGAAGGTCGCCGTGGAGTACGACGGCCTTCAGCACTGGGAAGACCGTTATCAACGGTCGTGGGACATCGAGCGGATCGCCCTGCTGGAAGCGGCCGGCTGGGCCGTGATCAGAGTCAGCGCGGAGATGTTGTCCCGCCGGCCCGAGGCGGTCGTCCAGCGCGTGAGGGACAAGCTCCGCGAGCGTGGGGCCTATGGACGAAGTGACGGCCGGCCCCGTACCTGGGGCCCACGCTCGACGTCCTAGGGTTTACGCAATGGCTCTTCCGACTCCCTCACCCACCGGCACCGCCGTCGTCACCGGTGCGTCGTCGGGCATCGGCGCCGCCCTCGCCCGCGAGCTCGCCGATCGTGGGCACGGCGTCACCCTGGTAGCGCGCCGCGAGGACAGGCTGCGCCAGCTGGCCGACGAACTCGCGAGCCGGGTCCGCGTCGAGGTGATCGGTTGCGACGTCGCGGATTCCGCTGCTCGCGCCGGCCTTTTCGACGAGGTCGAGCGCCGCGGACTGACGGCCGAGATCCTGGTCAACAACGCCGGCATCGGCACCATCGGGCCGGTGACCGACGTGCCGGTCGACGACGAGATCGCCCAGGTGCGGGTCAACGTCGAAGCCGTCATCGACCTGTCCACGCGCGCGGTCCAGCAGATGGTGCCCCGCGGGCGCGGCGCGATCCTCAACGTCGGATCCACCGCCGGCTACTACCCGTTCCCGGGCCAGGTCGGCTACGCCGCCACCAAGGCGTTCGTGATCACCTACACCGAGGGACTGCGTGGCGAACTCGCCGGCACCGGCGTCACCGTCGCGCTGCTGAACCCCGGGCCGGTGCGCACCGAGTTCCTCAAGAACGCCGGCATGGACGAGCGGAAATTCGCCGACGCGTTCCCGAAGTTCATGTGGCTGCCCGCCGGAGAGGTGGCGCGCACCGGAATCGACGCGCTCGACGGCGATCGCGGAAGCGTGATCCCCGGGCTGCCAAGCCAAGTCAGCACCCGGCTGTTTCAGTTCATGCCGCGACGGCTGCTGCTGCCGCTACTGAAAAAGCAGCATCCGGGTCTGCAGAAAGACCGTTCAGCGTCCTAGGGGCCAGGGTCGCATCCAGCCCTCGGCCGGAAGCGCGAGCGCGTTGCACAGCGTGCAGATCGTGCGATACCAGCCGACGGCCGTGAGCAATTCGATGCGCTGCTCGTCGTCGAGATCGCGGCCCAGCGCCGCCCACGTCGCCTCCGACCACGAGCCGGTGCGCTCCAGCTCGTCGACCGCCTCGATCAGCGTCCGCTCGCCCGGGCTCCACCGCGGGTCATCCGCACCGCCGGTCACCAGCGCGTCGCACTCGTCGTCGCTGACCCCCGCGATCGGGCCCCAGAACGCGGCCTGCCCGCCCCACTCGTACTCGCAGCCGACCAGGGCGCAGATGCGCAGGATCGCGATGGTCCGGGTCCGGGGCGGCAAAAGCGCTGCGATGTAAAGGGATTCACCAAGCTTGCGCAGTCGGCTGGCCAGCGCCGGATGGCGCTGCAGGCAGCGCACCAGCAGCAGTGGCTCATAGGAGCGGTCCGGGTGACCCCAGCTGTTGATGCTGGCGGCATCTTCCTCGCTCCACGGTGGGGCTAGCGGCGCGACGCGGCTCATGGGAATGACTGTACGAGGTCAGGCCGGCAGCGAGAACACCACGCAGTCGTGCAGGGTGCCGTTGGCCGCGGCGGCGGGGTCGGCGTCGCGGTGCAGCAGCGCGCGGGTCGGCACCACATCCAACCGGACTGTCTCCGAATCGGACTCGGTGACTTCGGCGCGGCCGTCGACGATCAGCGAATAGCCGCCCGGCTCGCGCGGCGGCCACAGCAGGGTGACATCGGCGCGCCGGGCCAGGTTTTCGCGGGTGCGCCCGCCGATCAGCCCGACGTCGAGGACGGCCCCGTCGCGCAGCCGCGGTTCGACCGTCACGGTGTGCACCCGGTATCCGTCGTCGACGGTGATCAGGTACGCGAACGGGAAGTCGGACAGCGCGGCGGCCAGCCGGTCCAGGTCCACCCTCTTCTTTGTTCGCATGCTCTCGAGGATAGGCGTCGCGGGCGGGCCGTCAGTCCGCCGCCAGATCCGTCGGTATGGAGCCCGAGCCCAGATCGTTGAGCAGGCTCAGGTTGGCGGTTCCCGGGTTGAAGCCGGTGCCGGCGGTCGGTGAGTTGAGCAGGCTCGTGCCGAGGTCCGATGGGCCGCTCGTGACGGCATGGGTGAACCCGGTGCCGGGGGCGTCGGTCAGCCAGGACCCGACGTGACCGCCGGTGTGATCGATGCTGGCGAGTGTGTTGATGTGGTGCGCCAAGTTCCCGGTGCCCGAGTGGGGCCCGAAAATCAGGTCGCCGTTGTCGAATTGCACACCGAGGTTTTGCATGACCTGCTGCCAGGGTGCGAGCTGCTCGGCGGCCGCGGACGCGTCGGCGTGATACCCCGACATCGCCGCCACGTCCGTCGCCCACATCTGCTCGTAGGCGGACTCGATGTCCATGATCGTCGGAGCGTTCTGCCCCAGATGGTTCTGCGACGCCAGCGCCCGCACCAGGGCGCGATTGGCGTTGACCACCGCCGGCTGCACCGTGGCCGACAGCGCCGTCTCGAACGCGCCCGCGATGGCCGACGCCTGGCTCGACGTCGCCTCCGCCTGGGCCGCCGCCGCCTTGAGCCAGCTGACGTATTGGGTCGCGACGGCCAGCATCGCCGTCGCCGAGGGGCCCTGCCAGAAACCGTTGGCCAGATCCGAGGCCACGGAGAAGAACGAGGATGCGGACGAGGAGAGGTTCTCGGCAAGCCCATCCCAGGCTTCCGCGGCAGCATGCAGCGGCGCCGATCCAGGACCGGCGTAAAGGAGGGCCGAATTGATCTCTGGCGGCAACCACGCAAAATGCGGGCTCGTCACTGCAATAACTTAACCGGGACAGGCCGTTCTTCGTGGCGTTATGGCGTGGGTGCGGGCGCTGGTTGGCGGCCGCGGACCAGCTTGCCGGGACGCGCGTCGGTGGGTTTGCCGTTTTCGGCGATCACTTCACCGGACACGATCGTGGCCACATATCCGTCCGCGGTCTGGTCCAGGCGACGCCCGCCGGCGGGTAGGTCGTAGGTGATCACCGGCTTGTGCAGACGCAGCGCGGCGTGGTCGATCACGTTGAGATCGGCCTTGTACCCGACCGCGATTCGGCCCCGATCGGCCAGCCCGGCGACCCGCGCCGGCACCGACGTCAGCTCGCGGACGGCTTCGGGCACCGAGAAGCGCCCGGACGCCCGGTCCCGGGCCCAGTGCGACAGGAAGAACGTGGAATAGCTGGCGTCGCAGATCATCCCGTAGTGGGCGCCGCCGTCGCCGAGGCCGAGCACCACATCGTCGCGGTGCAGTAGCTCGCCGACGGTGTTCAGCGAGTTGCGCTCCATGTTGCTGGTCGCAACCAGCAGCATGGCGCGGCCGTCGTCGTCGAGCAGCCGGTCGTAGGCCTCCTCCATCGGGTTCACCCCGCGGGCCCTGGCCCGGGCGCCGATGCTGTCCGCCGGGTCCGGCTCGTAGTTGGGGTTCTCGCCCAGCGGGAAGATCCAGTCCCACATCTGCGCGACGTAGAGGATCGGGTGGCCCTGGCCCGGCTTGTCGGCCAGGATGCGGGCGCGGACCTCGGGCTTGCGCATCTCGGCGACCCGCTCGGCCAGCGGCAGGTGCGCGATCTCCTGATAGCTCGGGTACAGCACGAACGGGTTGGCGGTCAGTTGCAGCCCGATGATCAGCCCGATCGGGCGCGGCAGCAGTTGCGCGGTGATGTCACCGCCCGCGGCATTGGCCTTCTCGACCATGTTGATCGCGTCGGGCCAGGTGGGGTCGCCGGCGTTGGCGACGACGAGCGTGAAGGTGACCGGCAGCCCGACCTCCTCGGCGACGTCGAACACTGTCTGCAGCACCGGCTGATAGCCACCGGCCGGAATGTCGGGCACGAATTGCAGCAGCCCGCCGCCGCCGTCGACCACGCCCTTGGCGATCTCCTCGATCTCCTCCCGGGCGGCGTCGTAACTCGGTATGGGCGAACCGCTTTCGGTCTTGTGGATGGTCAACCGCGACGACGCGAAGCCCAGCGCGCCGACCTCGATGGCCTCCTTGGCCAGCGCCCGCATCTTGGCCAGGTCGTCGGCGGTGGCCGGTTCGCGGTCCGCGCCGCGCTGCCCCATCACGTAGACCCGCAGCGGTGAGTGCGGAAGGTAGGCGGCCACGTCGATGTCACGCTTGCCGGCTTCCAGCGCGTCGAGGTATTCGGGGAAGGTCTCCCAGCTCCACGGCAGGCCGTCGGTCATCACCACACCGGGGATGTCTTCGACCCCGGCCATCACGTCGACGAGCACGTCGTGGTCTTCCTGACGGCACGGTGCGAACCCGACACCGCAGTTGCCCATCACGACGGTGGTCACCCCGTGCGCGGAGGACGGGGTAAGGCGCTCCGACCAGATGGACTGGCCGTCGTAGTGGGTGTGCAGGTCGACGAAGCCCGGCGTGACCAGCAGGCCGGTGGCGTCGATCTCGCGCTCGGCGGTATCGCCGTTCACGGAGTCTTTCTGTGGCCTGACGGCCGTGATGACGCCGCCGGCCACCCCGACGTCGCCGACGTACGGCTCACCCCCCAGCCCGTCGACGATGGTGCCATTGCGGATGAGGAGGTCGTAGATCACCTAATCAATCTACGACCGTGCCCGTAGTCGTGCCACGATCATTTCGCGATTGACCACATCGGTGTCAACTGCGCCGATCACCCGAAATCGCCGCAGTTCTGCGACGCGGCGCCGGGCGTCCTGGGCGGTACGGCCACGAAGCCGGCTCGTAGTGTCGTGGGTATGTCAGATGCCGACGCCGCCGCCCGCGAGTTGCTCCGCGACGCGTTCACCCGGTTGATCGAACACGTCGACGAGCTCACCGACGGACTGACCGATGAACTCGCCGACTACCGACCCACCCCGGACGCCAACACCATCGCCTGGCTGATCTGGCACAGCGCCCGGGTACAGGACATTCAGCTGGCCCACGTCGCCGGTGTCGAGGAGGTCTGGACCCGCGACGGCTGGGTGGATCGTTTCGGGCTGGACCTGCCGCGCCGTGACACCGGCTACGGCCACAGCGCCGCGGACGTCGCGAAGGTGCGCGCGCCCGCCGATCTGCTGTCCGGCTACTACCACGCGGTGCACCAGCTGTCGTGCGAGTACATCGCCGGCGTCACCGCCGACGAGCTGACCCGCGTCGTCGACACCAACTGGGATCCGCCCGTGACGGCCAGCGCCCGGTTGGTGAGCATCATCGACGATTGCGCCCAGCACCTCGGGCAAGCGGCATATGTGCGGGGGATCGCGCCGTAGATTGGGCGGGTGCGATTTCTCGCGACGCTCGTACTGTGGCTCGCCACCACGGTCGCGCTGGCGGTGGCGGTTCCCGCGGCCTGGGCACAGCTCAATCTCGTCGACGAGAACGGCTACGCCGCGTTGGCCCGGAAGGCGGCGGGGGATCCCGCCCTGCAGTCGGCGATGGCCGGTGAACTCACCACCCGGACGCGGACGCTGATCGCCGAGCACGGCGGCGCAGGCTATCCGGTCGACAGCGCGCACGTGCACGACGCGGCCGCCGCGTTCACCGCCGGGCCGTCGTTCCCGCCGCTGTTCGCGACGGCCAATCGGGCCGCGCACCGCTGGCTGTTCTCCGCCGCGGGCTCCGGCGATCCCTGGGCGGTCGACGTGGCCCCGATGCTCAACGACAGTGCGTTCCAGCCGATCTTGAGCGAGTACGACGTCAAGGTGCCCACCACGCTGACCGTTCCGCTGACGTCGTCGATGCCGCACTCGCTGCGGCAGGGGGAGCTGAGCCGGGTCGGCGCCTGGGGCAAGTGGGCGAGCCTGGGCGCGGTAGCGGTGTGCGGGCTGTTCGCACTGCTGACGCTGCTCGCCGCCCGGCGCCGCGGCAAGGCGCTGACCGGTCTGGGTGTTTCGGCGCTGCTGGTCGGGGCGGCCGGATGGGTCGGCATCGAGGTCGGGGCCCGCTACGTCAACGACGGGCTCAACCGCACTACCGGTGACATCCGCCAGATCGCCGACGTGATGGTGCACAGCGCCGAGGCCGGTATGCGGGAGTGGCTGAACCTGACGTTGGCCGCCGGGGCGGGGCTGGTGGTTTTCGGTGTGATCGTCGCGGTGCTGGGCGGCCTGGTCAAGAAGGCTTAGCTCAGCGGCAGGGTGGCCAAGATCGGGCTGGTCGGCTGCGGCGAGCCCGCGCCCGGTTCGACGGTGAAGGCCAGCGCCGTCGACTTTCCGAGGTTGGTCAGCGTCGCCGTCGTCGACGGCGAGACGGCCGCGGTGCTCATCGTGCCCGCCGACGTCGGGCCCTTGGCGTCGATCAACCACATCTGGTAGACGGTGCCCGGACTCGGCGGCGGCACGTTGTTCATCACCAGCACCCCGGCGTCGCGGTCGCGGGAGAACACCACCGTGGCCGTCCCATTGGCCAGCGGGCGCGAGACCGTCCGCACATCCGGGGCCGCGATCACCTGCTCGGCGACCGATTGCGTCGGCGCCGGGCGCAACAGCGTCTGCACGCCGAACGCCGTCAGGCCGGCCACGATCGCTGCCGCGACCGATATCAATGCGGTAGTGCGCCAACGATTTTGGCGCTTCGGCGGGCTCGAAGCGGCCACCGCCAGCACGGCGGCCCGCAGCTGTGCCGGCGGTTCGGCGGCGGTCGAGGCGGAGACGACGGCCATCGTCTCGCGCACGGCGCGGACTTCGTCGGCGAAGGCCGACGCGACCGACGCCGGGGCGGCCGCGACCTGCCGGTCGATGTCGACGCGCTCGGCGTCGGACACCGCGTGCAGCGCATACGGCGTGGCCAGCTCGAGCAGCTCGAAGTCATTGGGCGCGGTCATGGCACGTCCAAGCAATTGCGCAGACCGCGCAGCGCGTCGCGAATCCGCGATTTGATCGTCGACAGATTGGCGGCCAAACGTTGCGCCACTTCGGTGTACGTCAGCCCGCCGTAGTAGGCCAGCTCGATGCATTGGCGCTGCGCGTCGGTCAGCCCGCCGAGGCAATCGGCCACCCGTCGGCGCTCGTCTCCGGCGATCGCCGAGTCGGCGACCACGTCGTGGTCGGTGTCGACGTTGGCCGCGCCGTAGCGCGATTCGCGGCGGCTGCCGGCCTGCTCGGCGCGCACCCGGTCGATGGCTCGCCGATGCGCCATGGTCAGCAGCCAGGACAGCGCGGAGCCGCGGGACGGGTCGTAGTCCGACGCCGACCGCCACACCTCGAGATAGATCTCCTGGGTGGTTTCCTCGCTGTAGCCGGCATCGCGCAGCACCCGGATCACCAGCCCGAACACCCGGCTCTTCGTCAGGTCGTAGACGGCGGCGAAAGCCTGGGTGTCTCCACGCGCGACCTGACGCAGCAACTCATCCAGGTCGCTGCTCAGCTGCGGCAGTCCGGTCATTGTCAGGTAGCCTATCGCTCCCCACCCGGCCGCAGCGGCGACGGTTATCGCCGTGCCGGTCGCGGTGGTCTCGGAAAGAAACACGCGGTTCGTTGCTGATATTCCGCGAAGCCCGGCCGACCGGCCATCAACTTCTCGGTCAGCCGGACGCCGGTGACGTAGACCAGGAAGTACGTCATCAGCAGCGGCGAGCCGACGGTGGCCAACGACCACCAGCCGGTGATGGTGATCAGCCACAGCCCCCACCACACGGCGGCGTCACCGAAGTAATTGGGGTGACGCGTCCACGCCCACAGGCCACGGTCCATCACCACACCGCGGTTGGCCGGGTCGGATTTGAAGATCCGCAGTTGGCGGTCACCGACCGCTTCGAAGGTCACGCCCACCAGCCACACCACCACACCGAGCCCCGGGAGGGCGATCAGCGATTTCGGCGCGGGCCCCGTCACCGCCGACAGTTGCAGCGGGAAGGAGACGAACCAGGTGATCAGCGCCTGCAGCACAAAGACTTTGCGCAGCACTTGCCCGGCCGTGGCGTCGCGCAGCATCGCGGCGTAGCGCGGATCCTCGCCCTTGCCGGCGGTCTTTCGGTGGATGTGCCAGCTCAGCCGCGCTGCCCAGATCGTCACCAGCGCCAGCAGCAGCCAGCGCCGGATCGGGTCGCCCTGGCCGAGCGCCGCGGCGACGGCGGCGATTGCGATGAAGCCGATGCCCCACGCCACGTCGACGACGTTGTAGCGGCCGATGCGCCTGCCGATGGCGAACGTCACCGAATGCACCACGGCCAGAACCAAAATCGAGACGCCGCACACCTGCGCCAAATTCTGCCAATTCATCGGCACCCCTCGCGCGCGAACGTCCACTGGTAGACGTTCAAGTAGCCCGACCGGAAGCCCGCCTCCGAATAGGCCAGGTAGAGCTCCCACATCCGCTGGAACACGTCGTCGAAGTCCAAGCGCGCCAACTGGTCTCGCCGCTGCAGGAAGCGCTCGCGCCACAACCGCAGCGTCTCCGCATAGTGCGGGCGCAGCGAGGTCATGTCGACCGTGCGTAAACCGGTGCGGCGCTCGGTGATTGCGGAGATGGCCCGGGTGGAGGGCAGCAGCCCGCCGGGGAAGATGTACTTCTGGATCCAGGTGTGGGTGTTGCGGCTGGCCATCATCCGGGTGTGCGGCATCGTGATCGCCTGGATCGCCACCCGCCCGCCCGGTCGCACCAGCCGTTCCAGGGTGGCGAAATACCGTTGCCACGCATGGAATCCCACCGCCTCGATCATCTCGACCGACACCACCGCGTCATAAACGCCGTCGACGTCGCGGTAGTCGCAGAGGTCGATCGTCACCTTGTCGGACAGCCCTGCCGCGGCAACCCGAAGCCGCGCCAGCTGTTGTTGCTCGACCGACAAGGTGACCGAGCGGACCTCCGCTCCCCTGGCGGCCGCCCGGATGGACAGCTCGCCCCACCCGGTGCCGATTTCGAGCACCCGGCTGCCCCGGCGAACTCCGGCGAGGTCGAGCAGCCGATCGATCTTGCGCTCCTGTGCGGGGGCCAAATCCGAAGCCGCAGCTGGCAATCGGTCGAACAGCGCGCAGGAGTACGTCATGGTCTCGTCGAGGAACTCGGCGAACAGATCGTTGGACAGGTCGTAATGCTCGGCGACGTTGCGCCGGGCCCGCTCCCGGCTGGCGCCCCACCACCGCGGCCGGAAGGCCGGCGCGACCGGGCGCAGCCATTGCAACGGCCGCGGCACCAGATCGCCCACCGAGCCGGCGAGTACCGTCAACAGCCCGCTGAGGTCGTCCGACGACCATTCAGCGGCCATGTAGGACTCGCCGAAACCGATCAGGCCGGAGCGCCCGATCCTGCGCGCCATCGCTGCGGGCTGGTGCACCACCAGGGTCGGCGCCGTCGGGTCGGCCGCGCCGACGACCGTGCCGTCGGGGTAGGCCACCCGCAGCGGCAGGCGGGCGACCGCGCGCCGCAGCAGCCGGTCGGCTGCCGCGGCCGACGCGGCACTCAACGGCCCGGAGGGCACCTTCACGATCGCCGGCCAGCGATCCGAATCGATTGCCGCCGAAGGCTTTCGGATGGTCGGTACGGTCATCGTGGTACCAACGGAACTCGACGTAACCACAGTTTGATCCCCTGAACTCGGATACGTGCCGCCACCACCAGCGGTGCCAGCGGCGAAATGACTTGCATGATCGCGACCTGCCGGACGGTCGCCGGTCGCCGCGGTCCGCGCATGCTGGCCACGAACGCCGGCTGACGGTCGCGGCGCAGCTCGATGGTGATGTCGACTTCGCGGTCGGGCCGCGGCGCGCGCACCAGGTAGTAGCCGTCGACCTCGTTGAACGGCGAGACGTAGAACTTCTTCTCGGTGACCACCGGCAGATCGGCCGGGGGCAACAGGTAGGCGTGGCGCTCGCCGTAGGTGTTGTGCACCTCGGCGATCACATGGCGCAACCGGCCGTCGCGGTCGTGGCACCAGAACACGCTCAGCGGGTTGAAGACGTACCCGAACACCCGGGCCTGCAACAGCGCGGTGATGCGGCCCTCGGGAACGGCCACGCCCCGGTCGGCGAAGAACGCGGCGAGCCGCTCGCGCAGCGAGCCCTGCTGCTGAACCGCGAAGTGGTCCGCGGCGCGGAACCGGGCGAACGGCCGCAGCCACCAGGGCAGCCGCGGCAGGTCGTCCACGTCGACATACCAGCTGTAGCTTCGGTATTCGAACGAATGCCGTACCGGGGCCTGGCGCGAATGGCTGATCGTGGTGCGGTAGATCGCGGGCGTCAGCATCGGGCCACCGCCTCGCGCCGGGTGGCCGTCGGCCAGTCGGCACCGAGGCGCCGCGCCGCGGCCAGGCCCGACGCGGCGCCGTCCTCGTGAAAACCCCAGCCGTGGTAGGCGCCGGCGAAGACCACCCGGTCGTCGTCGAGTGTTGGCAATAATGCTTGTGCCGCAACGGATTCCGATGTGTACAAGGGATGGCTGTAGGTCATTTCGGCGATCACCGATGTCGGATCGACACGGTCGTGGCCGCCCAGGGTCACCAGGTAGCGGCGGTTGCCATTCAGCCGCATGAGTCTGCTGACGTCATAGCTGACCACGACGTGGTCCTTCCCGGGAGTGACCAGGTAATTCCATGATGCGCGCGCCCGGCGATGCCGGGGCAGCACCGATTCGTCGGTGTGCAGCTGTGCCCGGTTGGTCGAGTAGCCAATTGCGCCCAGCACCGCGCGCTCCCAGGGGTTCGGATCGTCGAGCAGCAGCAGCGCCTGGTCGGGATGCACGGCGACGACCGCCGCGTCGAAAAGCCGCGGCGTGTGGTGACCCGCCTGCACCCACACCCCGTCGGGTACCCGCCGCAGCGAGTTCACCGGCGTCGTGGTCGACACTTCGGCGAGCCGGGCGGCCACGGCCTGGACGTAGTGCGCCGAACCCCCGGTCACCGTGCGCCAGGTGGGGGAGCCGAACACCGACAGCATGCCGTGGTGGTCCAGGAAGACGAACAGATAGCGGGCCGGGTAGCGCAGCGCGTCGCCGCCGGTGCACGACCACACCGCCGCGACGAGCGGGGTGATGAAAAAGTCGACGAAATACGACGAGAAGCGGTGCCGGCGCAGGAAGGCGTCCAACGTCTCGAGCTCGGGTGCGTCGTCCTCGCGCAGCAGCCGCGCCGCGGCGCGGTGGAAGCGGGTGATCTCGGCGAGCATGTGCAGGTAGCGGGGCCGCAGCGCCTGCTTGCAGGCGAACAACCCACGCACGCCCAGCGCGCCGGCGTATTCGAGCCCGATCTCGTCGGCGCGCACCGACATCGACATCTCGGATTCCTGCGTGGCCACCCCGAGTTCGCGCAGCAGCCGGCACAGCGTCGGGTAGGTCCGGTCGTTGTGCACCAGGAACGCCGAGTCGACGCCGATCACCCGGCCGCCGTCGTCCACGAAATGGGTGTGCGCGTGGCCGCCGAGCCGCACGTCCGCCTCGTACAGCGTGACGCGGTCGCGGCCGGACAGGACGTAGGCGGCGGTGAGGCCGGCCACGCCGCTGCCGATGACCGCGACAGACCGCGGGTGTGACGAATCCACACCCCTTATTCGGAGCCGCCGAACTGGCGGATGGGCGGCAGCGCGCTTACCGATGTCTAGCCGAAGGTGAACGAAAACACCTGCAAGCCCTTGCTCACCTGCAGGTCGAGCTGATCGCGATGCGCGCCGCCGTCGGAGACGATCTCGTGCAGCGTGGGGACGCCACCGATCTGCGTGGTGGTGGTTTTTCCATCCCGGGTCATGGTGAGCGTTCCGGTGCCGCCGACGACGACGAAGACGCTCTTGGCCGTGTAGTTCAGCCGGATCGCGGCGTCGTCGCTGTCGGCGGTGATGCCCTGGTCGTCCAGGGTCCACCGGCCGCGCAGCGCGAATCTGTCGTTGGCCAGCTGCGCCGGGAAGCTGAACCCGGCGGTGCCCGGCTGGTAGCTGCCGTCACCCCCGTAGGCGGTGGCTTTGTCGGGCGCCAGGTAGGTCTCGGGGGTGAGGTTGGTCTTCGGGGTGGTGTCGGCCCCGTTCACCGGCGGGGGCAGCGCGACGTTCGGATTGGCATCGACCAGCAGCCGGCGGATCAGTTGCTCGGTGCCGTCGTAGTCGCCTTCGCCGAACTTGGTGTGCCGCAGCGTCCCGTTCGCGTCGATCAGGTACTCGGCCGGCCAGTACATGTTGTTGAAGGCGTTCCAGGTCGCGTAGTCGTTGTCCAGCGCGATGGGGTAGTCGATGTGCAATCCGGCGGCGCCGCTGGCCACGTTGCCGGGCACCCGTTCGAAGGCGTACTCGGGGGTGTGCACCCCGATGACCACCAATCCGCTGTCGCGGTACCGGTTGTACCAATCGACGACGTGCGGGATGGCGCGTTGGCAGTTGATGCACGAATAGGCCCAGAAGTCGATCAGCACTACTTTGCCGCGCACCGCGGCGGGGTCGAGCGGTTTGCCGTCCGGGGTGTTCAGCCATTCGGTGATGCCGGTGATGGCAGGCGCCTGCCCGCACTGTTGCAGCTCGGTAGCACCGTCGGTGCAGTTGGTCGGCAGACCGTTGCTCGTGTTGCCCTGGTTCAGCTGCAGCACGCTACCGGTGGTCGGCCCCGTCGTGCGGCTCGGGATCACAGAACGCTGGATATCGTTGGCGCCCAGGCGATTCTGCATTGCCGTCGTGTAGTCGGGCACGGCGCGTTGCAGCATCGCGGGCAGGTTGAACACCAGCGCCACGGCCAGCACGATCATCATGACCCCGCCGGCGATCTGGATGACGCGCTGCCGACGCCGGAAAGCCGTAACGCGTTGTCCGACTTGCCGTCCGGCCAGCGCGAACGCCAACAGCGGAATCGCGTTGCCGAGCGCGAACGTCGCGGTCAACACGAACGTGGCGGGCCCCAGCGACGTCGTGCCGCCGGCGACCACAATCGCGGCCAACACCGGCCCCGCACACGGCACGTACAACGCGCCCAACGTCAGCCCCAGGCCGAAACCATCTGTGCTGCTGCCTTTTTGGCGTTGCGGGAGAGCGGCGAACGGTCGCTCGATCAGGTGTTGCAGCGGCGGGAAGATCAGGCCAAGGCCGATAAGGGTCAGCACCACCAGCGCCGCCCACCGGATGGCGTCCTGCGGCAGATGCAGGGCCGACAGCAGTGCGGACCCGATCAGCGTGGCCAGGCTGAAGCTGCACACCAGACCGGCGATCACCAAGTAGGGACGCATCGCCGCGCTCAAACCGCGGCTGCTGGCCTTGCCGCCGCTGTCCATGCTGGACAGGAAAATCACCGGAAGCACCGGCAGGATGCATGGCGAGATGCCGGTGATCAGGCCACCGAGCAAGCCGATGAGCGCAATGGTGTGCATACGTGTTATTCGAGACGGCGGCGGTGTCGGACGGGGTAACAGACGCTGACGACTCTCCACGGTAGCCGTCCCGCGCAAATCACATCGTGTGCGTTATACAAATCACACGATGTGCGTTACGCTCCCCCGGTGGCGCAACCCACGTTTCAGCGCGCGCGCACCGAAGAGAACAAGCGCCGCCGTGCGGCCGCACTCGTCGAAGCCGCGCGCTCCCTGGCACGCGAGACCGGTGTCGCGTCGGTGACGCTCACCGCCGTCGCCGGTCGCGCCGGCATTCACTACTCGGCGGTGCGCCGGTATTTCACGTCGCACAAAGAGGTCTTGCTCCATCTGGCCGCCGAGGGGTGGGTGCGATGGTCGGACACGGTGTGCGGGGAGCTGGCCGAGCCGGGCCCGATGTCGGCGGCGCGGGTGGCCGAAACGCTGGCCAACGGGCTGGCGGCCGATCCACTGTTTTGCGACCTGCTCGCCAACCTGCACCTCCACCTCGAGCATGAAGTGGAGGTCGAGCGGGTTGTCGACATCCGGCGAACGATCTCTGCTGCCGCGGTCGCCCTCGCCGACGGCATCGAGCGCGCACTGCCCGGGCTCGGCCGTTCCGGTGCGTTCGACAGCATGATCGCCGCCTACTCGTTGGCCGCCGCCTTCTGGCAGATCGCCAACCCGCCGGAGCGGCTCGCCGATGCCTACGCCGACGAGCCGGAGGCCGCGCGGCCCGACGAGTGGAATATCGAATTCGCCCCCGCCCTCACCCGGGTGCTCACCGCCACCTGCATCGGTCTTCTCGCCGAATCGCCATGAGCAGAAAGCGGATTGGGATGTGCGAACTCGCCGCCATCGCACCGATGGCAAATCCGGACCGGCCCGGCGCGCGCCGCAAGGCGCGTTTACGATACTTAGCGCACCAAAGCAAACGGTGCGAGGCTTGCGGGGGCCCGGCCATGGCTAAAGCACTCGGAAGAGCGGTTGCTCGCTCGGTAAGTGGAAGGTGATTGGGTGGCAAAGGCTCCTGTTGCCAACGCGGTGAGGCGACTGTGGATCGTCCTCGTGATCGTCGTCGTGATCGCGGTGGCATCGTTCTGCGTCCTGCGCCTGCGCTCCTTCTTCGGCAATCACGACACGTCGGGGATCGGTAACAGCAGCCTGGATGACATCAAGCCGTTCAACCCCAAGCACGTGGTCTACAAGGTGTGGGGGTCCGGGTCCACGGCGAATATCAACTATCTGGACATCAATGCCCAGCCGCGGCGAACAGACAACGTGCCGCTGCCCTGGACGCTCTCGGTCACCACCACGCTGCCGTCGGTCAGCGTCAACGTGGTCGCACAAACCGATGGAGACCAGATCGGCTGCCAGATCATCGTGAACGACGTAGTCAAGGACGAAAGGTCGGTCACCGGCGTGAACGCTGAAACCTTTTGCATAGTGAAGTCCGCATGACCGACAACCGGGCCGTCGGGCTTCCGCACATGCCGTTTTTCGCGCGGACGGTGTACAAGTTCGCGCCGCTGATCGTCCTGGGTTGGGTCGGGCTGGTCGTCTGCCTGTCCATGTTCGTGCCCGACCTGGAAACGGTCGGCAAGCAGCACACCGTGCCGATGAGCCCGAAAGAGGCGGCCTCGATGCAGGCGACGCAGCGGGTCGGCAAGGTGTTCAACGAATTCACCAGCGACAGCGCGATCATGATCCTGCTCGAGGGCGACAAGCCGCTGGGCGACGATGCGCACCACTTCTACGACCAGCTGGTCAAGAAGCTCGAAGCGGACACCACGCACGTCGAGCACGTCCAGGACTTCTGGGGCGATCCGCTGACGGCGGCCGGCTCACAGAGCTCGGACGGCAAGGCCGCCTACGTGCAGGTGTACCTCCGGGGCAACCAGGGCGAGACCAAGGCCAATGACTCGGTCCGATCGGTGCGCCGGCTGGTGGACGAGACGCCTCCGCCGCCCGGGGTGAAGGCGTATGTGACCGGTGCGGCGGCCCTGACCGCCGACCAGTCGGCGGCCGGCGACAAGGGCGTCATCCTGGTCACCCTGCTCACCTTCGTCGTGATCATCATCATGTTGCTGTGGGTGTACCGCTCGTTCGTCACCATGTTCGTCACCCTGCTGATGGTGGTGCTCGAACTGTTCGCGGCCCGGCAGGTGGTCGCGTTTCTGGCGCACAACGAGATCATCGGCCTGTCGACCTTCGCCGTGAACCTGCTGGTGTTGATGGTGATCGCGGCCAGCACCGACTACGCCATCTTCGTGCTGGGCAGGTATCAGGAGGCACGATCGGCCGGCGAGGACCGAGAACAGGCCTTCTTCACCATGTTTCACGGCACCGCCCACGTGGTGTTGGGCTCCGGCCTGACCATCGCCGGAGCGATGTATTGCCTCAGCTTCACCCGCCTTCCGTACTTCCAGAGCCTCGGCGTCCCGTGCGCGGTGGGGACGCTCGTCGCCGTGCTCGCGGCGCTCACGCTGGGCCCGGCCATCCTGGCGGTCGGCAGCCGCGGTCGCTTCCACCTGTTCGACCCCAAACGCAAGATGCGGACCCGGGGCTGGCGGCGCGTGGGCACCGCCATCGTCCGGTGGCCGGGGCCGATCCTGGGCGTGTCGATCGGCATCGCGCTGATCGGCCTGCTGGCGCTGCCCGGGTACAAGACGAACTACGACAACCGCCAGTACCTGCCGGCGAGCACGAAGGCGGTCGTCGGATATGAGGCCGCGGAGCGGCATTTCTCCAACGCCCGGATGAACCCGGAACTGCTGTTGATCGAGACCGATCACGACATGCGCAATCCGGCAAACATGTTGGTGCTGGACCGAATTGCCAGGGGGGTCTTCCACATCCCCGGCGTCGCCCGCGTCCAGACGATCACCAGGCCGCTGGGAGCGCCGATCGAGCACACGTCGATCCCGTTCCAGATCAGCATGCAGAACACGACGCAGGTGGAAAACCAGGAGTACATGAAGAAGCGGATGGCCGACATGCTCAAGCAGGCCGACGCGATGCAGATGTCCATCGACACGATGCAGCGCATGTACGACATCACGTCGAGGATGGCCGCGGTCACCCACCACATGGACGGCCTCACGCACGAAATGCTGGATGTGACAAGCAATATGCGTGACGAGATCGCGAACTTCGACGACTTCTTCCGGCCAATCCGCAGCTACTTCTATTGGGAGAAGCACTGTTTCGACATTCCGGTGTGCTGGTCGCTGCGATCCATCCTGGATGCCCTCGACGGCCTGGATCAGATCGTCGAAAAGTTCCAGTACCTGTCGAATGACATTGGGCAGCTTGATGCCTTGCTGCCGCAGATGCTGGCGCAGATGCCGCCGATGATCGCGACGATGTCGACGATGAAGCAGATGATGCTGACCATGCACAGCTCGATGAACTCGATGTATGACCAGATGGACATCATGAGCCAGAACTCGACCGCCATGGGTCAGGCATTCGATGCGGCCAAGAACGACGACTCGTTCTACATTCCGCCGGAGGTCTTCGACAACCCGGACTTCAAGCGCGGTCTGAAGATGTTCCTGTCGCCCGACGGCCACGCCGCCCGGTTCATCATTTCGCACGACGTCCCTCCGGCGACGCCCGAAGGCATTTCGCACGTCGACCCGATCAAGCTGGCGGCGAAGGAAGCCATCAAGGGAACGCCACTGGAGGGCGCCAAGATCTGGCTGGGCGGCACGGCCGCCGTCTACAAGGACATGCGAGACGGATCCAAGTACGACCTGATGATCGCCGGGATTTCGGCGGCCAGCCTGATCCTGATCATCATGCTGATCATCACCCGCAGCCTCGTCGCGGCGATCACCATCGTGGGCACCGTGTTGCTTTCGTTGGGGGCGTCGTTCGGCCTCTCGGTGCTGGTCTGGCAGGACATCCTGGGCATCGAACTGCACTGGATGGTGCTGGCGATGTCGGTCATCCTGCTGTTGGCGGTGGGATCCGACTACAACCTGCTGCTGGTGTCCCGGTTCAAAGAGGAGATCCACGCGGGGCTGAAGACCGGAATCATCCGGTCGATGGCCGGCACCGGCGCTGTGGTGACCTCGGCCGGTCTGGTGTTCGCCGCGACCATGGCGACGTTTGCGATCAGCCCGCTGCGCGTGATGGGGCAGGTCGGAACGACCATCGCCCTGGGTCTGTTGTTCGACACCCTGATCGTGCGCTCGTTCATGATGCCGTCGGTCGCGGCGTTGATGGGTCGCTGGTTCTGGTGGCCGACTCAGGTGCGCACCCGTCCGGCCAGTCAGATGCTGCGGCCCTACGGGCCCCGTCCGGCGGTTCGCTCACTGCTCAATGAACCCCTGCTGGTGCCCAGCAATGGTTACTCGACCAACGGGGAGGCGGCCAGAACCGATCGCTTCCCGGCGCACTACTGACGGATTACAGCGCCACCACTTGGGGCAGCACGTCGTTCGCCTCGGGCACCGGCTCGCCGCAGGTGCGGCAGTGCGTGCTCGGGTAGCGGCGCAGCCGTCCGACCTTCACCCGCGCCTCGGGCTCGACGTGCTGTCCACGAACCACACACAGCATGTCGACGAGCAGGCCCGCCTCGCGGGCGTGCACGTGCACGATACGGGTCGTCGGGGCGTCGGAGTCGCCGACGAGGTCACGCCAGTCGAGGGCCGAGGCGGCGGTCGTGGCCGGGGTCGCGGTGCGCATGGTCACAACTATTCCCCGAGGGCCGATCACCAAACATCCACCGAACGGGCCGACAACGGATGATTTGGCTGTCCGCCGATCGGGGGACGAAAAGCAGTTAACCCCGGGCGGGGCCCGGGGCTAACTGCTTGTGAGAGCGGGGATTACGCCCAGTTCCACACCGACATGTCGCCGGCCGGGTACTGCGCGCAGGCGTCGGTGGCCTTGGCCACGACACCCTTGTTGTTGAAGAAGATCTTCATGTGGTTGGGCCAGGCCACCCACAGCGGGTCGGAGACCGGCGCGTAGAAGTTCTCGGAGTAGCCGCGGCGGTCCTGCGGCGACAGGGAGTAGAACCAGTGTGCCTTGTCGATCGTCGCCTGCTGGACGTTCGGGTGGTTGTTGAAGTCGATCATGTACCGCTGGTAGTACACCGGGCTGGTGTCGCGGGTGGCGGCGAGGATCTGCTCGGCGTCACACGTGGTGTTGATCATCCGGCGGGGGATCGGGAAGTCCTCCGTGGAGTCCGCCACCGCGGTCTGCGGGACGGCCAGAGCGGCCATACCCATGGCAAGGAAAACAGCGCCTGCGCGCAGGCACGAACTCAGCCGAGACATAGTCGTAACGGTAGCACTTCGGGCGGACTGCGGGCGAGTCTTGGTCGACTTTTAGGCCGTCTTATTAGCTATCGCCATCAGGGACGATGACGTGCGACGGGTCGGGCCGCAGGTCCGGCGGAGCCTGACTGTAGTCGCCGAACGGGCCGTCGCGACGCGCCACCGCGGCCCGAACCCCCTGAGTTTCGGCGCTGTTGATGAAGCCGAGCGCATCGGGGGTATTGCGCATCAGGCCGTCCAGGATGCCGCCCAGCGTCTGGGTCGAGGCCAGCCCCATGTTCTCGTAGGCCTGGTTGACAATCAGCTTCTGCGCCTGCAGCTGCGACAACGGGATCTGCGCCAGCTCGGCGGCGATCTCGGCAACCCGCGCCTCGAGGCGTTCGAACGGTACCGCCTCGTTGATCAGCTCGATCTCGGCGGCCTGTGCCCCGGACAGCGGTCGGCCGGTCAGCGAATGCCACTTGGCCTTTGCCAGGCTCAACCGGTACAGCCACATGCCGGTCAGGTAGGCCCCCCACATCCGGCTGTACGGGGTGCCGATCACCGCGTCTTCGCTGGCGACGATGATGTCGGCGCACAGCGCGTAGTCGCTGGCCCCGCCCACGCACCAGCCGTGCACCTGCGCGATCACCGGCTTGGACGCCCGCCAGATGGCCATGAACTTCTGCGTCGGCCCGGTCTCGCGGGCGCTGACCATCGCGAAATCCTTGCCCGGATCCCACTTGCCGTCGGTCATCATGGATTCGCCCCAGTGCTGGAAGCCGCCACCGAAGTCGTAGCCGCCGGAGAACGCCCGGCCCGCGCCGCGCAACACGATGACCTTGATCCCCGGATCCCGCTCGGCCCGGCCGATGGCGGCCTCGATCTCGTCGGGCATCGGCGGCACGATCGTGTTGAGGTGCTCGGGGCGGTTCAGCGTGATGGTGGCGACCGGGCCGGCCGTCCTGTACAGCAAGGTCTCGAAATCGGACATAGCCCCCAGTGTGGGCTAGCGCTCGTCGACGGGCGGGTCCGGTTCGCGGTTTTCGGGCGTCGAGGCGTAGATCTGGTCGCCGATCTTCAGGTACGGCGTGGTGAAGTAGGCGGTGCTCAGCACCAGCGTGCTGAAGATCAGCGTGGTGATGACGGCGTTCGGCCAGAGCCGTCCCGTTCCGAAGCCGAACAGCACGATGCCCAGCGCCGAGGTCCCCCAGTAGAAGTAGCGGCCCTTGCGGCGCTGCGAGATAAAACGAAAACGTGCCTGCGCCCAGCCGGCCAGGATCAGGATCAGGCCGGCGATGACCATGCCGAATTCGATGATGTCGAGGATCTTCACGGTTGGCCTCCCAGCGTCTGCCACAAAAACGAATAACTCAGCGCCGACTTGAACGCGGCTTGCTCGTTGTCGGCCGCGCCGGCGTGCCCGCCCTCGATGTTCTCGTACAACCAAACCCGATGGCCCGCGGCCTGCAGTGCCGCGACCATCTTGCGGGCGTGGCCGGGATGCACCCGGTCATCACGGGTGGACGTGGTGAACAACACCGGCGGGTAATGACGCGTCGCCGAAATATTCTGGTACGGAGAATATTTGGAGATGAACTCCCAGTCGTCGGGGTTGTCGGGGTCGCCGTACTCGGCCACCCACGACGCGCCGGCCAGCAACAGGTGGTAGCGCTTCATGTCCAGCAGCGGCACGTCGCAGACCAGCGCGCCGAATTTCTCCGGGTACTTGGTCAGCATGATGCCCATCAGCAGGCCGCCGTTGCTGCCGCCCTGGGCGCCGAGCTGCTCGACGGTCGTGATGCCGCGTTTCACCAAATCGTCTGCCACCGCGGCGAAATCCTCGTCGACCTTATGCCGGTTCTCACGCATCGCCTGGGTATGCCAGCGCGGTCCGTACTCGCCCCCGCCGCGAATGTTGGCCATCACGTAAGTGCCGCCGCGGGCCAGCCACAACCGGCCCAACACCCCGCTGTACCCGGGTGTCCTGGAGGACTCGAATCCGCCGTAGCCGCCCAGCAGGGTGGGGCCGGGCCCTTCGACGGCGCGTGAGCGCACGACGAAGTACGGGATCAACGTCGCGTCCTTGGACGGCACGAAATACTGCTTCACGTCCAGGTTTTCGGCATCGAAGAAGCCGGGGGCGGATTTGATCCGTTCGAGTCCGCCGGCGCCGGTGCCGCGCATCAGCTGCGAGGGCATATCGAATCCGCTTGAGTCCAAGAAGAACTCGTCGCCGGTGTGGTCGGCGGCCGCGACCATCGTGTTGGTCGCCGGCGGGATCCCGGCGATCTCTTCACGTTGCCAGGTGCCGGGCGTGACGATTTCGACGCGGCTGGCGACGTCGGCCAGCGTGACGAGCAACAGCCGGTCCCGGGTCCACGCAGTCTGATGCAGGCAGGTGTGCGCGTCGGGCTCGAATACCACTTGCAAATCGACTGCCCCGGAGAGGAATTCGTCATAGTTTGTGGCCAGCAGCGAGCCGGCGGAATAGCTGGTGGCGCCGACGGTCCAATCGCTGCGCAGCTCGACCAGCAACCACTCGCGGTGCACCGATATGCTCGCGTCGGTGGGCAGGTCGATGCGGATCAGTTCCGGCCCGCGCACTTCGTAGGACTCCGTATTCCAGAAGTCGACGGAGCGGTCGGCGAAGCAGCGCACGAAGCCCGGTGTCCGATCGACGTTCGCGCCCGCGCTGACGTCGGTGCGCGTCCCTTCGAAGATCGTCTCGGCCTGGCTCAGCGGGGTGCCGCGGCGCCACCGCTTGACGATGCGCGGATATCCGGATTCGGTCAGCGAGTCGGCGCCGAAGTCCGTGCCCACCAGCACCGTGTCCGGGTCGGCCCAGCCGATCTGCGACTTGGCTTCCGGCAGGGCGAACCCGTCGGGAATGAATTCGCGTGTGAGCATGTCGAATTCGCGCACGATCACCGCGTCCGAGCCACCGCGGGAGAGATTGACCAGTGCGCGGGTGAACTCCGGTTCGATGACGGTGGCCCCGGCCCACACCCACTTCTCGTCGTCGGTGCGCCCGAGCTCGTCGACGTCGATCAGCACGTCCCACTCGGGGGAGTCGCTGCGGTAGCTGTCCAGCGTGGTGCGCCGCCACAACCCGCGCGGGTTGGCGGCGTCGCGCCAGAAGTTGTACAGGTACTCACCGCGCCGACGCACATAGGGGATGCGGGCGTCGGTGTCGAGAACCTCCAGCGCCTCGGCGCGCATCCGCTCGAAGTCGGTGTCGCAGAACTGCGCCGTCGTCGGTTCGTTGCGGGCGCGCACCCAATCCAGCGCGTCGGCGGCGGTGACATCCTCGAGCCACAGATAGGGGTCGTCGGTGTCTTCGGCGCGCTGCGCAGTCATGGAAGCCATTGTGGCCCGAGCGGTAGTGTGAGGTGTATTACAGGTGAAGCAGAAAGGGAGTCGAGCTATGACTGTCTTCGCACGCCCGGGCTCCAGCGGGGCCCTGATGTCGTATGAATCGCGCTACGACAACTTCATCGGGGGTGAGTGGGTCGCACCCGCCAAGGGTCTCTACTTCGAGAACCCGACGCCGGTGACCGGCCAAACGTTTTGCGAGGTGGCGCGCTCGGAGGCGGCCGACGTCGACAAGGCGCTCGACGCCGCGCACGCCGCGGCCCCGGCCTGGGGCAAGACCTCGCCGACCGAGCGGGCGGCGGTACTCAACAAGATCGCGGATCGCATTGAGGCGAACCGGGATTCGTTGGCGCTGGCCGAGGTGTGGGACAACGGCAAGCCGATCCGCGAGACGCTGGCCGCCGACATCCCGCTGGCCGCCGATCATTTCCGCTACTTCGCCGCCGCGATCCGTGCCCAGGAGGGCTCGCTGTCGCAGCTCGACGACGACACCGTCGCCTACCACTTCCACGAGCCGCTCGGGGTCGTCGGTCAGATCATTCCGTGGAACTTCCCGATCCTGATGGGCGCCTGGAAGCTGGCGCCGGCGCTGGCCGCCGGCAACACCGTGGTGCTCAAGCCCGCCGAGCAGACCCCGGCGTCGATCCTGTATTTGATGTCGCTGATCGCCGACCTGATCCCGCCCGGTGTGGTCAACATCGTCAACGGATTCGGCGTCGAGGCCGGCAAGCCGCTGGCGTCCAGCGACCGGATCGCCAAGGTCTCGTTCACCGGGGAGACCACGACGGGCCGGCTGATCATGCAGTACGCGTCGCAGAACCTGATCCCGGTCACCCTCGAGCTCGGCGGCAAAAGCCCCAACATCTTCTTCTCCGACGTGATGGCGGCCAACGACAACTTCCAGGACAAGGCCCTCGAGGGCTTCACGATGTTCGCCCTCAACCAGGGCGAGGTATGCACCTGCCCGTCGCGCAGCCTGATCCAGTCCGACATCTACGACGAGTTCCTGGAGCTGGCCGCGATCCGGACCAAGGCGGTCCGGCAAGGCGACCCGCTGGACACCGAGACCATGATCGGTTCGCAGGCCTCCAACGATCAGCTGGAAAAGATCTTGTCCTACGTCGAGATCGGCAAGGGGGAGGGCGCCAAGATCATCACCGGCGGTGAGCGCACCGAGCTCGGCGGCGACCTGTCCGGCGGCTACTACATGCAGCCGACGATCTTTGCCGGCAACAACAAGATGCGCGTCTTCCAGGAGGAGATTTTCGGACCGGTGGTGACGGTGACGTCGTTCACCGATTTCGCCGACGCGATGGGGATCGCCAACGACACCCTCTACGGCCTGGGCGCCGGGGTGTGGAGCCGCGACGGCAACACCGCTTACCGCGCGGGTCGCGAAATCAAGGCCGGCCGGGTGTGGGTGAACTGCTACCACGTCTACCCGCCGCATGCGGCGTTCGGTGGCTACAAGCAATCCGGGTTCGGTCGCGAGACACACCAGATGGCGCTCGAGCACTACCAGCAGACCAAGAACCTGTTGGTGTCCTACGCCGACAAGGCGCAGGGCTTCTTCTGATGAGCGCTCCGGCGGTCATCACGGCTGCGGCCGCCGAACTGCTGGGGCGGCTGCAGGACCGCCACGGCCCGGTGATGTTCCACCAGTCCGGCGGCTGCTGTGACGGGTCGTCGCCGATGTGCTACCCATGCGGCGACTTTCTGGTCGGCGACCGCGACATCCTGCTCGGCGTCCTCGACGTCGGCGAAGAAGGTGTGCCGGTGTGGATCTCGGGCCCGCAATATCAGGCCTGGAAACACACCCAGCTGGTCATCGACGTGGTGCCGGGCCGCGGCGGCGGATTCAGCCTGGAAGCACCCGAGGGCGTGCGATTCCTCAGCCGCGGCCGCGTCCTCACCGACGAAGAAAAAGCCGAGTTGGAAGCCGTGCCGGTGATCACCGGCGCCGGCTACGAAGCGGGCGAGCGGCCGTCGATTCGGGGCCCGGTGATTGACAAAGCCGTGCCGGAAACGTGCCCGCCTCGTAGTCGGTGACTCAGTACCCTCGAACAGGTGATACCGCTACCCCGGCCCTGGCTGCTGGCCAGCGCGATGCTGATCGGCACCGCGGTCGGCATCCTGTCGGGGGTGGCGCTGACGGTGCTGGTCCATACCCGGGTCCGGCCCGATGTCGTGATCGCACTGGTGGTCGGGCTGCCCAGCATGCTCGGGCTGCTGACGATCCTGTTCTCCGGGCGCCGGTGGGTCACGACGCTGGGCGCGTTCATTCTGGCCATGGCACCCGGATGGTTCGGCGTCCTCGTCGCCATCGAGGTGACCTCCGGTGGCTGACAAGGAAGTCGGGGACGCGTCGAACCCCGGCACCGAGCCGTTCGTTCCGGATTTCGAGGACACCGGTGAGCATTCGGTGCCGTTCGTACCGAACTTCGACGACACCGGGTCACAGCCCATACCCGCGGTTGCCGACGAGCCGGGCAAACCCGACGCCATACAAGACAAGGACGCCGCCGCCGGCCCGGATCCGGAGGGCGAACTGGCCGGTCTGCCGGTGCAGTCGGTCACCGTGCCGGGCCGTTACCAGTACCTGAAGTGGTGGAAGCTGGCCCTGGTGATCCTCGGCGTGTGGGCCGCGACGGCCCCGGTCGGGCTGAGTCTCTTCTACTGGTGGTACCACACGATCGACAAGACCCCGGCGGTGTTCATGGCGCTGGTCTATGTCGTGGTCTGCACGGTCGCCGGCGTGCTGCTCGCGATGGTTCAGGGCCGGCCGCTGATCGCGGCGCTGTCCATCGCGTTGATGTCGGGACCGTTTGCCTCCGTCGCCGCCGCGGCACCTCTGTACGGCTACTACTACTGCGCGCGCACGGGTCATTGTCTGGTCGGCGTCATCCCGTACTGACCCACGGTGTCGTGCGGTGAGAAGTCCTCGCCCACTAGGGTGGGCTCGTGACTTCTCACTATGACGTCGTTGTCCTTGGAGCTGGTCCCGGCGGCTATGTCGCAGCGATTCGCGCCGCGCAGCTGGGCTTGAACACCGCAATCGTCGAACCAAAGTACTGGGGCGGAGTCTGCCTCAACGTCGGCTGTATCCCGTCAAAGGCGCTGCTGCGCAACGCCGAACTCGCGCATATCTTCACCAAAGAGGCCAAGACGTTTGGCATCAGCGGCGAGGCGTCATTCGACTACGGGGTCGCCTTCGATCGCAGCCGCAAAGTGGCCGAGGGCCGGGTCGCCGGCGTGCACTTCTTGATGAAGAAAAACAAGATCACCGAGATCCACGGCTACGGCCGATTCACCGACCCCCGTACGCTGTCGGTCGATCTCAATGACGGTGGCACCGAGACGGTCACGTTCGACAACGTCATCATCGCCACCGGCAGCAGCACGCGGTTGGTGCCCGGCACCTCGCTGTCGGAGAACGTGGTCACCTACGAGGAACTGATCCTGTCCCGGGAGCTGCCGGAGTCGATCATCATCGCCGGGTGCGGGGCGATCGGTATGGAGTTCGGCTACGTGCTGCGCAACTACGGTGTCGACGTGACCGTCGTCGAGTTCTTGGCGCGCGCGCTGCCCAACGAGGACGCCGAGGTGTCCAAGGAGGTCGAGAAGCAGTTCAAGAAGCTGGGCGTCAAGATCTTGCTCGGAACCAAGGTCGAGTCCATCACCGACGACGGGTCCGTGGTCCGGGTGGCGATCAGCAAGGACGGCAAGTCCGAGGAGCTCAAGGCCGAAAAGGTGTTGCAGGCCATCGGTTTTGCGCCCAACGTCGACGGCTACGGATTGGACAAGGCCGGTGTCGCGCTGACCGATCGCAAGGCCATCGGGATCACCGACTACATGCGCACCAACGTCGACCACATCTACGCGATCGGCGACGTCACCGGCAAGCTGATGCTGGCCCACGTCGCCGAGGCGATGGGTGTCGTGGCAGCCGAAACCATCGCCGGCGCAGAGACTTTGGCGCTCGGCGACTACCGGATGATGCCGCGCGCAACGTTCTGCCAGCCCAACGTCGCCAGCTTCGGGCTGACCGAGGAGCAGGCCCGCGAGGAAGGCTACGACGTGGTGGTGGCCAAGTTCCCGTTCACCGCCAACGCCAAGGCCCACGGCGTGGGCGACCCCAGCGGTTTCGTCAAGCTGATCGCCGACGCCCGCTACGGCGAACTGCTGGGCGGGCACCTGGTCGGCCATGACGTGTCCGAGCTGCTGCCCGAGCTCACCCTCGCGCAGAAGTGGGACCTGACCGCCACCGAGCTGGCCCGCAACGTGCATACCCACCCGACCATGTCCGAGGCGCTGCAGGAGTGCTTCCACGGTCTGACCGGTCACATGATCAACTTCTGAGCCGCTACATGATCCGCGGCGAGACCATTCTCGGTGCCCTCGGCGGAGCGGCGACCGGTTATGTGCTGTGGCTGATTGCCATTTCGCTCGCCGGTGACAACGCGACGGCGGGTCACTGGGGTCCGCTGGTGTTGCTGGGATCGGTGGCGCTGGGAGTCGTCGCCGCGATTTGGGGTTTCGTGCTACGTCGGCGCGGTAAGTATCTGTGGGCGGCGTTCGCCTTCGACTTGCCAATACTGCCGGTGGTTTTGACGCTGGCGGTGCTGGCAGACGTCTACGCCTGAGACGCTATCTCGGGTTGTCCAACTCGATGTTCAGGGCGGATATCGTCGCCGCCAACCCATCGTATTGCGTTGCGAGTAAGCAGAATTCGATGAGCCGGTGCCGGTCGAGGTGCATCGCGAGTTGCCGCCAGGTGTCCTCGCTGATGGACCGGTTCTTGATCAGCTCGTCGGTCGCGTTCAGCAGCGCCTGCTGCCGGGCGCTCAGTATCACCCGGGGTCCGTCGCCGTCCGGAACATCGGGCCAGGCGAATATCGTCGCCTGCATGTGAGCGTCCAGACCGAATCGGCGTCCCATCTTCCGATGGTGCTGCAGCTCGTATTCGCTCGAGCGCAAATGCGCGACGCGCAGGATCACCAGCTCGGTGTCCACCCGGGGCAGTCGGCCGCGCAGCAGCCGGCCGCCGTAGAGCGACCACGCCCAGAACAGCCCTTGGCGCTGACCGAGCGTGGTGAACAGATGCATCTCGGGTGCCTGCAACTTGCGGGCGGCGCCCTTGGCCAGCAGCCAGTTGATCGGGCCCAGCCGGCGGAATTTCGTGGTCGACGGGATGCGGGCGATGTGGGCGTCTTGCGTGCCGCTCATGGCTGCTTCACCAGATACGGGGACACCGTGCTGCGGTGCTCGTCGAGATCGAGGGCGCGGCCCAACGCCGGGAAGGCCCGCTGTGGACAATTATCGCGTTCGCAGACACGGCAACCCGCGCCGATGGGTGTGGCTGAACGGCCTGGGTCTCCCGACAAGTCCAGTCCTTCCGAGTAGACGAGTCGGTGCGCGTGCCGCAGCTCGCAGCCCAGCCCGATCGCGAAGGTTTTACCCGGCTGACCATACCGGGCAGCGCGGCGTTCCACGGTGCGAGCCACCCACATGTAGTTGCGACCGTCGGGCATCTGGGCGATCTGCACCAGGATCTTGCCCGGGTTGGCAAATGTCTCGTAGACGTTCCACAGCGGACAGGTGCCGCCGCTGGAGGAGAAGTGAAAACCGGTGGCGGACTGACGTTTCGACATGTTGCCGGCGCGGTCCACCCGGACGAACGAGAACGGCACCCCCCGCATCGACGGCCGCTGCATCGTCGACAGCCGGTGCGCGATGGTCTCGTAGCTCACCGAGTAGAACGCCGACAGCCGCTCGACGTCGTAGCGGAAATTCTCGGTGACGTCGTGGAATTGGCGGTAGGGCAGCACCGCGGCGGCGGCGAAGTAGTTGGCCAGCCCCAGCCGGGCCAGCGTATGGGACTCGTCGCTGGTGAATTTGCCCTCGGCGACCATGCTGTCGATCAGGTCGCCGAACTCGAGGTAGGCCAATTCGGCTGCCATCTTGAAGACCTGCTGGCCCAGCGAGAGGTGATTGCTCATCTCCAGCGTCTTGGTCTTGGGGTCGTAGCGGTGCAGCACCGTGTCACCGAGGTCGATGCGCCTGTTGATGTGGACGCCGTGCACCTCGGTGAGCCGCCGGGTGAGCTCGCGGGCCAGGTCGCCATGGTTCAGCCGGGTGTGGATCGTCAGGTCCTCGGCGGCGGTGTCCAGCTCGTGCAGGTAGTTCTGCCGCTGATAGAAGTAATCGCGCACCTCCTCGTGCGGCATTGTGATCGATCCGCTGCCACTGCCGTCGGAGTAGCGCTCCTCGGTGGCGGCCGCCAGCTGCGCGGTGGTGAGCCGGTAGCGCCGGTGCAGGTTGACCACCGCGCGGGCCAGGGCGGGATGGGCGTTGACCAGCTCGGCGACCTCGGGCGGGTCGACGTGGATGTCCAGATCGCGATCCATCGTCACCTCGCGCAGCTCGGCGACCAGGCGGGTGTCGTCGTGGGAGGCGAAGAAGGTTGCGTCCACGCCGAACACCTCGGTGATGCGCAGCAGCACGGCCACCGTCAGCGGGCGAACGTCGTGCTCGATCTGGTTGAGGTAGCTCGGCGAGATCTCGAGCATCTGGGCCAGTGCGGCTTGGGAAAACCCACGCTCGCTACGCAGTTGGCGAACGCGTGATCCGACGAACGTTTTGGACATTTATGCCAGCCTACCTGGGCTGCAAAGAAAGGGTTCGCAGACTTGGCAGCCGTGACGCGCCTTTGTCGGGTTTGGCGTTTGCCGCCGTCATTGGCATGATTCGCACCGGGGTCTGGGGTAAACCTCGGGGGTAACGCAGGTAAGGCAATGGGGAGCGAGTCGTGAGCCTGGACAAATCAATGATGCCGGTGCCCGACGGTCACCCAGACGTGTTCGACCGCGAGTGGCCGCTGCGGGTCGGCGACATCGACCGCACCGGACGGTTGCGGTTGGACGCCGCGTGCCGACACATCCAGGACATCGGCCAGGACCAGCTGCGCGAGATGGGCTTTGAGGAGACCCATCCGCTGTGGATCGTCCGGCGCACGATGCTCGACCTGCTGCGACCGATCGAATTCCAGGACATGCTGCGCTGTCGGCGCTGGTGTTCGGGCACCTCGAACCGGTGGTGTGAGATGCGGGTGCGCGTCGACGGGCGCAAGGGCGGCCTGATCGAATCCGAGGCGTTCTGGATCAACATCAATCGGGAGACCCAGATGCCGTCGCGCATCTCCGACGACTTCCTCGCGGGACTGCACAAGACCACGTCGGTCGATCGGCTGCGCTGGAATAGCTACCTGAAGCCGGGCAGCCGCGACGACGCGACCGAAATCCACGAGTTCGGAGTCCGCGTCACCGACATCGACCTGTTCGACCACATGAACAACTCGGTCTACTGGAGCGTCATCGAGGACTATCTGGCGTCGCACCTGGAGTTGATGCAGGGGCCGCTGCGCATCACCATCGAGCACGAGGCGCCGGTGGCGCTGGGCGACAAGCTGGAGATCATCTCGCACATCCATCCCGCCGGATCGACCGACAAATTCGGTCCGGGGCTGACCGATCGCCCTGTTACAACGCTCACATATGCGGTCGGCGACGAGACGAAAGCGGTCGCCGCGCTCTTCAATCTCTAACCGGACAAGCGTCCCATTAAATCGCTGGCTGACCTGCGGATTTTGGTTACTGGCGGGTAGCTTCTGAACCGGTTCAGATTGCGTACACCTTCGCAAAATTTGCAAAATCGAGGCGCTCTCGTGGCCGAAATTGGCAACGGAAATGGGTGGACCAGCATCAACAGCCTGTGCCATGGTCGTGTCAGCACACGAGCGAAGTCGAGCCTCAGTCATCGCAAGACGCGCGATCCGGCTCAGAATTCAGAACCAAAGGAGTAAGCCCAATGTCTGTCGTTGGCACCCCGAAGAGCGCCGAGCAGATCCAGCACGACTGGGACACCAACCCCCGCTGGAAGGACACCAGCCGCACCTACACCGCCGAGGATGTCGTGGCCCTGCAGGGCAGCGTCGTCGAGGAGCACACCCTGGCGCGCCGTGGCGCCGAGGTGCTGTGGGAGCAGCTGCACGACCTGGAGTACATCAACGCCCTGGGCGCCCTGACCGGAAACATGGCCGTGCAGCAGGTCCGCGCCGGCCTGAAGGCCATCTACCTGTCCGGTTGGCAGGTCGCCGGTGACGCCAACCTGTCCGGCCACACCTACCCCGACCAGAGCCTGTACCCGGCCAACTCGGTGCCGCAGGTCATCCGTCGCATCAACAACGCGCTGCTGCGCGCCGACGAGATCGCCAAGGTCGAGGGTGACCGGTCGGTGGCGAACTGGCTGGCGCCGATCGTCGCCGACGGCGAGGCCGGCTTCGGCGGCGCTCTCAACGTGTACGAGCTTCAGAAGGCGATGATCGCCGCAGGCGTCGCGGGGTCGCACTGGGAAGATCAGCTGGCGTCGGAGAAGAAGTGCGGCCACCTCGGTGGCAAGGTGCTGATCCCGACTCAGCAGCACATCCGCACCCTGACCTCGGCGCGTCTGGCCGCCGACGTCGCCGGTGTGCCGACCGTCGTGATCGCCCGCACCGACGCCGAGGCCGCCACCCTCATCACCTCGGATGTCGACGAGCGCGACCAGCCGTTCATCACCGGTGAGCGGACGAAGGAAGGCTTCTACCGGGTCCGCAACGGCCTCGAGCCGTGCATCGCGCGGGCCAAGGCCTACGCGCCGTACTCCGACCTGATCTGGATGGAGACCGGTACCCCGGACCTCGAGCTCGCGGCCAAGTTCGCCGAGGGCGTCAAGTCCGAGTTCCCCGACCAGATGCTGGCCTACAACTGCTCGCCGTCCTTCAACTGGCGCAAGCACCTGGACGACTCCACCATCGCGAAGTTCCAAAAAGAGCTTGGCGCAATGGGATTCAAGTTCCAGTTCATCACGCTGGCCGGCTTCCACGCCCTGAACTACTCGATGTTCGATCTGGCCTACGGCTACGCCCGCAACCAGATGAGCGCCTACGTCGAGCTGCAGGAGCGTGAGTTCGCGGCCGAGGAGCGCGGCTACACCGCGACCAAGCACCAGCGCGAGGTCGGCGCCGGTTACTTCGACCGCATCGCCACCACGGTGGACCCGTCGTCGTCGACCACCGCGTTGGCCGGCTCCACCGAAGAGGGCCAGTTTCACTGAGGACGAGCGGGCCTGAGCCCGCGAGGACGAAGTGAAACCATCGACCGCAGCCACTGAGGATGAGCCACTGAGCCGAGGCCGTCACAATTCGCGGCTGAAGTAGCATAGGCCCCGCTCGGCGATCCCGGGCGGGGCCTATTGCGGTGCAAGACAATATGACTGGAGAAATGCAGTGAGCGACAAAGGGATTCAGCGGGTTGGGGTTGTCGGGGCCGGTCAGATGGGATCTGGAATCGCCGAAGTCTCGGTCCGCGCCGGCGTCGCCGTGACGGTTTTCGAGACCACCGAGGCGCTGATCACCGCGGGGCGAAACCGCATCGTGAAATCGCTGGAGCGGGGCGTCAGCGCGGGCAAGGTGACCGAGCGCGAGCGGGACCGCGCGCTGAGCCAGCTCACCTTCACCACCGACCTGAAAGACCTCGCCGACCGTCAACTGGTCATCGAGGCCATCATCGAGGACGACGTCGTCAAGGCCGAGGTCTTCGCGAAACTCGACGAAGTGATCACCGACCCCGACGCGGTGCTGGCGTCGAACACCTCGAGCATCCCGATCATGAAGATCGCGGCGGCCACCAAGAACCCGCAGCGGGTGCTCGGTTTGCACTTCTTCAACCCGGTGCCGGTGCTGCCGCTGGTCGAATTGGTCAGCACGCTGGTCACCGACGAAGCCGCCGCCGCGCGTACCGAGGAGTTTGCCAGCGCGGTGCTGGGCAAGCAGGTGGTCCGGTGTTCCGACCGGTCCGGATTCGTGGTCAATGCCCTCTTGGTGCCCTACCTGCTCTCGGCCGTCCGGATGGTGGAGGCGGGGTTCGCCACCGTCGAGGATGTCGACAAGGCGGTCGTAGCCGGACTGTCGCACCCGATGGGCCCGCTGCGACTGTCTGACCTGGTCGGCTTGGACACACTCAAATTGATCGCCGACAAGATGTTCGAGGAATTCAAGGAGCCGCACTACGGGCCGCCGCCGTTGCTGCTGCGGATGGTCGAGGCGGGCATGTTGGGCAAGAAATCGGGTCGGGGTTTCTACACCTACTGAGCCGAAAAGCGAAATTTTCCCTGACGTGCGCTTTGACGTCGTCGGAGCGGTATGCCCGCGTCGGGTATCATTTCCGCGGTCACCAAGGCGAGAGGTATCTAAATAGCATGACGCAGCTCAGGCCGTATTACGAAGAGTCGCAGTCCATCTACGACGTCTCGGACGAGTTTTTCGCATTGTTCCTGGACCCGACGATGGGCTACACCTGCGCCTACTTCGAGCGTGACGACATGACGCTGGAAGAAGCGCAGAACGCGAAGTTCGACCTGGCGCTGGGCAAGCTGAACCTCGAGCCCGGTATGACGGTGCTGGACATCGGCTGCGGCTGGGGCGGAGCGTTGCAGCGCGCGGTCGAGAAGTTCGACGTCAACGTCATCGGAATCACGCTCAGCCGCAACCAATTCGAGTACAGCAAGGCCAGGATGGCCAAGGTTCCCACCGAGCGCACCGTCGAGATACGGTTGCAGGGCTGGGAAGAATTCGAGGACCGGGTCGACCGGATCGTCACAATCGGCGCGTTCGAAGCCTTCAAGTCGGAGCGTTACCCCGCGTTCTTCGACCGCGCATACAACATCCTTCCCGACGACGGCCGGATGTTGCTGCACACAATTCTGGCCTACACCCAGAAGCAGATGCATGAAAACGGCGTCAAATTGACGATGTCCGATATCCGATTCATGAAATTCATCGGCGAGGTGATTTTCCCGGGTGGACAGTTGCCGGCCGTGGAAGACCTGCTGAAGCTCGCGCCGGACGCCGGATTCTCGGTCGAAAAGGTGCAATTGCTGCAGCCGCATTATGCGCGCACGCTGAACATGTGGGCCGCCAACCTCGAGGCCAACAAAAACAAGGCGATCGAGATCCAGTCCGAAGAGATCTACGACCGCTACATGCACTACCTCACGGGTTGCGAGAACTTCTTCCGCAAGGGCATCTGCAACGTGGGGCAATTCACCTGTGTGAAATAGCCGCCGGGCCGGACTGATGTCCGGCCCGTTTACTTCTCCAGCGTGAACTGGTCGACGTCGGTGTAGCCCTGACGGAACAGCTTGGCGCAGCCGGTCAGGTACTTCATGTAGCGGTCGTAGACCTTCTGCGACTGGACCTCGATCGCGTTGTCCTTGTTTGCTTCCAGCGCCGCGGCCCACATGTCCAGGGTGCGCGCGTAGTGCAGCTGCAGGGACTGGATCCGGGTGAGCTTGAAGCCGGCATCGCAGGCGTGCTCTTCCACCAGCGCCGGCGTGGGCAGCCAGCCGCCGGGGAAGATCTCGGCCAGGATGAACTGCGTGAAGTGCACGACTTCGTGGGTCAGCGGCAGGCCCTTGGCCCTGGCTTCCTTGAATGCGGGGCGCACGATGGTGTGCAGCATCATCACGCCGTCGGCCGGCAGCACCGAGTAGGCCATCTCGAAGAAGCGGGCCCAGCGCGCGCGGCCGAAGTGCTCGAACGCACCGATCGAAACGATCCGGTCCACCGGCTCGTCGAACTTCTCCCAGCCCTCCAGCAGCACCCGCCGGGTGCGGGTGCTGTCCAGCTGATCGAACGACTTCTGGACGTGTTCGGCCTGGTTCTCCGACAGCGTCAGGCCCACGACGTTGACGTCGTATTTCTCGATGGCCCGTCGCAGCGTGGCGCCCCAGCCGCAGCCGATGTCCAGCAGTGTCATCCCGGGTTGCAGGTTCAACTTGGACAGCGACAGGTCGATTTTGGCGAGCTGCGCTTCTTCCAGCGTCATGTCGTCGCGTTCGAAGTACGCGCAGCTGTAGGTCTGGGAGGGATCCAGAAAGAGCCGGAAGAAGTCGTCAGACAGGTCGTAGTGCGCTTGCACGTTGCCGAATTGCGGCGTGAGCTGCACGGCCATAACGAAAGAAGCCTTTCTGTATCCCGGAGGCGGGGGCGATTTGGGAGGGAGGCCCATCGACTCCGGTGCATGCCCTTTGCATGCTATCGGGTTCGACCGGCGCAGTTCATGCGCGCGGCCGCCACTTAGGGTCACACGACACCGGCGCAATTCCCAAAACGAGCTGCACGCCAGGGTGGGTTTACGTCTCCCGGGGCGGTGCGATCGGGGAGGGGTGCGGCTCCTCGCGGAACTTTTCCAGCGATCCGCCGACTTCGACGATTCCGCACAGCGCGTTCCAGCTCAGCATCGTCAGGTAGTCGATCAGCTCGTCTCTGGTCATCCGCGGATTCGACATCCACGAGTGCGTGGCCAACTGCACGCCGCCGACGATCAGGTAGGACCACGGTTCCGCGCCGCCGGTGTCGATTCCGGCCTGCAGCATCCGCCGGCGCATCAACACCGCGATCATCCGGGCAATGATCCGTTCGGAATCGGCGATCACCTTGCTTTTGCTGGCCGAGCTGTTCGCCATCACAAACCGGTACGGCTCGGGTTCGTTCGCCACGGTGTCGACGTAGACGCGGATGACCTCGCGGGTCAGGTCGAGGCCATCGAGATTGGACGTCAGTGCCGCGGCCATGTTCGGGATCAGCGTGGTCTGCGCGAAACGCATCATCACCGCGGTTGTCAGGTCGTTCTTGTCGACGAAATAGCGATACAGAACGGTCTTGGAGACCCCGATCTCGGCGGCGATTTCGTCCATGCTGAGGTAGCGGCCGTGTCGCCGGATTGCGTCGATCGTCCCGTCGACCAGCTCGTTGCGGCGCTCCACCTTGTGTTGGTGCCAGCGCCGCTTGCGACCGTCCGTCTTAACGATTACAGCCGGGATTTGCTCTGTCACAATCGACGATTCCCATTCACTAGACGCTCTCGATAGTACGGCGTGAGGGGTCCGTTTGGCGGACAGGAGGCTATCTGTGAGGGGCTTTGGCGGCGGTGTCGCAACACGAACTGGCCCAAGCAATACATGATGGTGGGGTGGTACATAGAGCCGAGGCACCAGGTTCGGCCGCTTCGCGGCCCGAGCCGAACACGCCGGCGGCGGCGGGCCGGACTCGTACATCCTTCGCGGAATCATTCGCTGGAGCCGATCCGGAAGCGGACGCTGCGCGGCGGGTGGCGCTTCGCCGGATGAAGTTGGTGGCACTGAGCTTTTTGGTCGGTGCCACCGTGGTGTTCCTGGCATGCCGATGGGCGCAGGCGCACGGCAGCGTGGGCGCCTGGGTCGGCTACGTCGGCGCGGCCGCCGAGGCCGGCATGGTGGGTGCTCTCGCGGACTGGTTCGCGGTCACCGCGTTGTTCAAGCACCCGTTGGGCATACCGATCCCGCACACCGCGATCATCAAGCGGAAGAAGGATCAGCTCGGCGAGGGTCTGGGCACCTTCGTGCGGGAGAACTTCCTGTCGGCGGAGGTGGTCGAGACCAAGCTGCGCGACGCGCAGGTGCCGGGTCGGCTCGGCAAGTGGCTCTCGGAGCGCTCGCACGCCGAGCGGGTGGCCAGCGAGGCCGCCACGGTGCTGCGGGTGATCGTCGAGTTGCTGCGCGACGAGGACGTCCAGCAGGTGATCGACCGGATGATCGTCCGGCGTATCGCCGAGCCGCAGTGGGGGCCGCCGGCGGGCCGAGTGCTGGCCACGCTGCTCGCCGAGAATCGGCAGGAAGCCCTGATCCAGTTGCTCGCCGACCGGGCCTTCCAGTGGTCGCTGAACGCCGGCGAGATCATCCAGCGAGTGGTCGAGCGCGATTCGCCGACCTGGTCGCCGCGGTTCATCGACCATCTCGTCGGCGACCGCATTCACCGCGAGCTGATGGACTTCACCGACAAGGTGCGCCGCAACCCGGACCACGAGTTGCGCCGCTCGGCCACCCGTTTCCTGTTCGAATTCGCCGACGACCTGCAACATGACCCGGACACCATCGCGCGCGCGGACGCGATCAAAGACCAGCTGATGGCGCGTGACGAGATCGCCAATGCGGCCGCGACGGCGTGGAAGACGCTCAAGCGGTTCGTGCTCGAGGGCGTCGACGATCCCTCTTCCGCGCTGCGCACCCGCATCGCGGACAGCGTCGTTCGCATCGGTGAGTCGTTGCGCGACGATGCCGAGCTGCGCGACAAGGTCGACAGCTGGATCGTGCGGGCGGCACAGCATCTGGTGTCTCAGTACGGCGTGGAGATCACCGCGATCATCACCGACACGATCGAACGCTGGGACGCCGAGGAGGCGAGTCGCCGGATCGAACTGCACGTGGGTCGTGACCTGCAATTCATCCGGATCAACGGGACCGTGGTGGGGTCGCTGGCGGGGCTGGTGATCTACACGATCGCGCAGCTGTTTTTCTAGGGGTGCTAACTACTGCTTGCAAATGCAAGCACATGTCCGTACGCTCGGTACCTGTCAAGGTCGGCCATCGGACCCAAGGAGCACGCAATGCCACCGGAGGAGACGCTCTCCGCCAAGGTGTCGACCGCGGCGTCCGACATCGGCAGCTTCATCAGAAGCCAGCGTGAACTCGCCCAGGTTTCGGTGCGGCAGCTCGCCGAGTTGGCCGGTGTCAGCAATCCCTATCTGAGCCAGGTTGAGCGCGGACTGCGCAAACCTTCTGCCGACGTGCTGAGCCAGATCGCGAAAGCGCTGCGGGTTTCCGCCGAGGTCCTCTATGTGCGGGCCGGGATCCTCGAGCCGAGCGATAAGAGCCAAGTGCGTGACGCGATCATCACCGACACGGCGATCACCGAGCGTCAGAAGCAGATTCTGCTCGACATCTACGCGTCCTTTGCCCAGCAAAACGAACCGATCCACGAGGAGTGTCCGTCCGAATCCGACAACCACGAGTGAGATAGCCCGGCCGGGCCGACTCAGTTGCGATAACGCCTGAGCACTAGTTGGTGACGCATATCCCAACGGCCGCTGGGTTACCAGAAGGGAAGGATGCACCGATTCCCACTGATTCCCTCTTATTCCGCGGCGCGGCGCAGCGCTGAAACCCACTCGATCGTCAACCTGACCCGACCGACCAGGAGGTTTCCCGGCAAGTCGCGTGCCATGTCAATCCGCGGGTCTTGACTACTCCTCGCACGAGGAGCCGACGCTTGCCTCGACTTCCAAACCAAACGCTTCAAACAACCCTGAGAACGACAACCAACCATGAAAGGAAACACCATGGCTGAAAACTCGAACATCGAAGAATTACGGGCACCGTTGCTGGCGGCCCTGGGCGCGGCAGACCTGGCCCTGGCGACCGTCAACGAGCTCATCAGCAACCTGCGTGACCGCGCCGAGGACACCCGTACCGACACCCGTAGCCGCGTCGAGGAGAGCCGCGCTCGGATCGCCAAGCTGCAGGAGGACCTGCCGGAGCAGTTCACCGAGCTGCGTGAGCGCTTCACCCCCGAAGAGCTCCGCAAGGCGGCCGAGGGCTACCTGGACGCCGCGACCAACCGCTACAACGAGCTGGTCGAGCGCGGCGAGGCCGCGCTGCAGCGGCTGCGCAGCCAGCGGCCGTTCGAGGAGACCACCGCGCGTGCCGAGGGTTACGTCGACCAGGCCGTCGAGCTGACCCAGGAAGCGCTGGGCACCGTCGCCACCCAGACCCGCGCGGTCGGCGAGCGTGCGGCCAAGCTGGTCGGCATCGAGCTGCCCAAGAAGGCCGAGTCGGCCGGCAAGGCAGTGGCGAAGAAGGCCCCGGCCAAGAAGGCTCCCGCCAAGAAGGCCCCGGCCAAGAAGGCCCCGGCCAAGAAGTCGGCGGCCAAGAAGGTCACCCAGAAGTAGTTCGAATGCCGAGTTGCCCTTCGGGGCAACTCGGATTCGACGTTTACGACGGCGCCCGCATACCCTTAGTGGCGTGAGCCACCTTGTGGGTACCGTCATGCTGGTCTTGCAGATCGGCGTCCTGGTGATGTCGGTGTACGCGTTCGTACACGCTGCGATGCAGCGCCCCGACGCCTATACCGCCGCCGAGAAGCTGACCAAGCCGGTCTGGCTGGTGATCCTGGGCCTGGCCGTCGCGCTGACCTCCATCCTGAGCTTCGTTTTCGGCGTGCTCGGAATGGCGATCGCGGCCTGCGCGGCGGGCGTGTATCTGGTCGACGTGCGGCCCAAACTCCTGGAAATTCAGGGCAAGTCGCGCTGACGCGATGAAGGCCTTGCTGGCCGCGCTTGTCGCGCTGCTGGGCTCGGTGCCCGCAACGGGCGTCGCGTCGGCCGAACCGGGCACCGCGGCGGTCGACCCCGCGCCGCCGTTCGTCGACCACACCGCATGGACGCAGTGGGGCCTGCGGGTTTTCCCGACGCCGTCCGGGCGGCTGGCGTCCCGACAACCCGGCACCGTGGGCGCGGCGGACGAGGCCTGGGCCGAGGTGCTGACGACGGCACCCGGCGCCGACACCCCGGGCATGCGTGCGCAATTCATCTGCCATTGGCAGCTCGCCGAGATAGCGCAACCCGGCAAGACCAGCTGGAACCTCGAGCCATGGCGGCCCGTCGTCGACGACGCCGAGATGGTCGCTTCCGGCTGCAATCCCGGCGGTCCGGAAGAATCGCCTTCGTGACACTCAGTCGAGGACAGCTGGCGGCGCTCGTCGACCACACCCTGCTCAAACCCGAAGCCACCGATGCCGACGTGGTCGCACTGCTAGCCGAAGCCGCGGCCCTGGGTGTCTATGCGGTGTGCGTATCTCCCTCGATGGTCCCGGTCGCCGCCGCGGCCGCTGCGGTCCGGGTCGCCACGGTCGCCGGGTTCCCGTCCGGCAAGCACGTGTCCGCGATCAAGGCCGCCGAGGCCGCGGCGGCGGTGGCATCCGGTGCCGGCGAAGTCGACATGGTCATCGACGTCGGTGCCGCGCTGGCCGGCGAGCTGGACGCGGTGCGCTCCGACATCGCGGCGGTGCGCGCCGCGGTGCCCGGCGTCGTGCTCAAGGTGATCGTGGAATCGGCTGTGTTGCTGAATGATTCGAATCCGCGCACGCTGACCGACGTGTGCCGGGCCGCCGAGGATGCCGGCGCGGACTTCGTCAAGACCTCGACCGGATTTCACCCCGCGGGCGGGGCGTCGGTGCGGGCCGTCGCGCTGATGGCGCAGACCGTCGGCGGTCGCCTCGGGGTCAAGGCCAGCGGCGGGATCCGCACCGCCGCCGACGCGCTCGCGATGGTGGATGCCGGGGCCACCCGGCTCGGCCTGTCCGGGACCCGGGCGGTCCTCGACGGGCTCGGTTGAATCCCGGTGGCTAGATGTTGGCGAAGCAGGAGTCGTTGTTTTCGCCGGCCGGAATGGTGGCGTTCTGGGTCGAGAAGTGGCTCGTCACGCCGGTCGGTGTCACCTGGACGCTGTCCGCGTGAATACCCAGCGGGTAGTCGGCGGTCAGTTTCGCGGTGTAGGTATCCAGCGTCGACTGGACGCTTTCGCGCGGCATGGTGAAGCCGAGTGCGTTGAAGCTCTGAATCTGTAGCTGAATCCCCTTGCCGGACACCACGGGCTTGGTGGTGATGTTGTCCAGCATGCCCTTCAGTTCGATGGTGCCGTCGGCCGGATGGGTGGTCACGCTGTTGGTGACGAACGGGCCCAGCACCGGTATCGCGTTCTGCACCGAGTCCTTGATGCCGTCACTGGTCCAGGTGATGGTCGCGTCGAGCGATCCGATGGTGCCCTTGGACGACGACGTCCGGTTCAACTTGACGTCTTTGATGCCGATCTCGATCTTCATGCCCTTGGCATCGCGGATCTGGTTGCCCGCCGTCGACACCGAGATGTTGGTGAAATGCTGCGTCGCAAGCTGCCACAGCAGCAGCGGCGCCACCCCGAACGACGCCGTGGCCTGATCCTGAACCTCGCAGGCCACCGCCTCGGCGACCTTGGTGTCGGCCACGTGCCGGGCATACAGCTCGCCGCCGATCAGCCCCGCGATGAGCAGCGAAACCACGATGACGCAGATCAGCACGATGGACAGCGGGTCGCGAAATCTCTTCTTCTTCGCCGGTGCCGGCTCCGGGCTGCCGGGGGCGGTGATCCGCTCAGTGGGGGGCGTCGCCGGTGGCGGGGGAGGGGCGGGCGGCGGGGCGTAGCCGGCCTGCTGGGTGTCCGCCCCGGCCGGGTACTCGTGCTGAGCCGCGTTCGGGTGCGGACCCGGGTCGGCCGGAGGCAGCCGCTCGGTTGGGCGCTCGGTGGGGGGTGGGCCGAACGGACCTTGGTCCCCGCCACGAGCCCACGATGACGGGCCCTCGTTCGGTGGTCCTGGTGGGTTCGTCACCCAACCGATTCTGCCCTATCGCTACGAGCAAAGTCGGACTGGTTGCGGAGCACCGCGATGCTGTCGCGGGCCTTCGCGACCTTCTCGACGTCGATGTCGGCGATCACCAATTGCGGGTCGGCTCCGGCCGAAGCGACCACCTCGCCCAGCGGTGAGGCCACCAGGCTGCCGCCGACGCCCGTCGGCGCACCCGCGGCGGACCCCGAGCCGGCCAGTGTGTCACCGGGATCGGCCTGACCCGCCGCGGCGACGTAGCTCATCGAGTCCAGCGCCCGGGCGCGGGCCAACAGCGTCCACTGCTCGAGCTTTCCGGGGCCCGAACCCCACGACGCGCAGACCGCGATCAGCTGGGCGCCGCGTCGGGCCAGCTCGGTGTAGAGCTCCGGAAAGCGGATGTCGTAGCAAACGGTCAGCCCCACGCCGACGCCGTCGACGGTGATGACCACCGGTTCCCGGCCGGGGGCGACGGTGCGCGACTCGGCAAAGCCGAACGCGTCGTAGAGATGGATCTTGTCGTAGTGCGCGTCCGGCTGGTTGGGTGTGCCGGGCCCGGCCGCGATCAGCGTGTTGGTCACGCGTCCGTCACCGGCCGGGGTGAACATGCCGGCGATCACCGTGACGCCGGAGTCGGCCGCGATGCCCCGGACGCCGTTGGCCCACGGGCCGTCGACGGGCTCGGCGATCGGCGCCAGCGGGACGCCGAACCGGCACATCGTCGCTTCGGGAAACACCACCAGCGCCGCGCCGGCGTCGGCGGCCCGAGCGGTGTAATCGCGCACCTGCTGCAGATTCGCCGCCGGATCGCTGCCACTGAGCATTTGCGCCAACGCGATTCGCATGGCCGCCAGCTTAGGCCCGGTGACGATGCGCTTCGCTTGCGAAGCGTTGAGGAGGCGGGCAGTTGGGCTCAGGCTCGGCGATTCAGGCGTTGTTGGTGATCCACTCGGTGGTGAAGCGTTGTTCCCTGCTCACCAGTTCGGCCAGGTGCGTGCCGATGATGTTCTCCACCTTGCCGCCGATCAGGGGAATCCGTACGTGGATGCTGACCCGGAACGTCAGGCGGGCGCCGCCGCGGCCGACGGGCGTCAGCTCGGCGGTGCCCGCGACGTTCACCGGGGTGTCCACGATCGAGCCCTTGATCGACGCCGTCGCGATGCCGTCGGTGACCGGCCCCCACGACTCTTCGCGCCGGAAGTACAGATCGCCCCGGTGCAGCTGGGTGACCATCGCCGGCAGGTTGTGACTGTGCACTTCCTGCAGCGTCACCACCTCGATGCTGCCGTCGTCGCCGGATTCCCCGCCGACGCGGATCGACTCCAGCCGCGCCTCGTCGACCGGAATGTCGGCCAGCCTGGCTCGCCAGTAGTCGGCCTCGGCGAACGCGCGGTGCAGCTCTTCGACGCTGTCCTCGTAGTCTGCGGACAACTCGAATGAGCGGGGCATAGCAGGTCAGGCTACCGTTACGGGCCGTGACCGGATCGCCGTACGCGGGTGCGCGCGTCGCCGAGGCGGCGCCGTTGGCGCCGTTGACCACGCTGCGGGTCGGACCGGTCGCCCAACGCCTGATCACCTGCGCCAGCAGCGAACAGGTCGTCGCCGTGCTGGGCGAGCTGGACTCGGCCGGCGGTGGGCCGGTGCTGGTGTTTTCCGGCGGCTCCAACCTGGTGATCGCCGACGACCTGACCGACCTGACCGCGGTGCGGTTGGCGACCGGCGGGATCACCGTCGAGGGCAACCGGCTGCGCGCCGAGGCCGGCGCGGTGTGGGACGACGTGGTCGTCGCGGCCATCGAGCATGGGCTGGGCGGGCTGGAATGCCTGTCCGGCATTCCCGGCTCGGCCGGGGCCACCCCGGTGCAGAACGTCGGCGCGTACGGCGCGGAGGTGTCCGACACGATCACCCGGGTGCGGGTGCTGGATCGCGCCAGCGGTGCGGTGCGCTGGATCCCCAACGACCAGCTGGACTTCGGCTATCGCACCAGCAGGTTCAAGCGCGACCAGCAGGTCCCCGCCGTCGTGCTGGAAGTGGAGTTCGCACTGGATGATTCGGGGCGCAGCGCGCCCTTGCGCTACGGCGAGCTCGCGGCGGCACTGAACGCGGCCAGCGGCGAGCGTGCCGATCCGCTCGCGGTTCGCGAGGCTGTGCTCGCGCTGCGCGCCCGCAAGGGCATGGTGCTCGACGCGGCCGACCACGACACCTGGAGTGTGGGGTCGTTCTTCACCAACCCCGTTGTAACGCCTCAGGTTTACGAGTCGCTGGCCGCCCGCACCGACGGGCCGGTGCCCAACTACCCGGCGCCCGACGGCGTCAAGCTGGCCGCCGGCTGGCTGGTGGAGCGGGCGGGCTTCGACAAGGGCTATCCCGACGACCCCGCCGCCCCCTGCCGACTGTCCACCAAGCACGCGCTTGCTCTGACCAACCGGGGCAACGCGTCGGCCGCGGACGTGATGGCGCTGGCGCGCACCGTCCGCGACGGAGTCCGCGACGTGTTTGGCATCACATTGGAACCCGAGCCGGTGCTGCTCGGCTGCCGCTTGTAGCTGTGGATTCGGCGTGGCGGCGGGCTTTCGCGACTCCTGGTAGCGCTGGCGGTGTCGGCAGTGCCGGTATCTTTTAGAGTCGTGAGCACATCCCCCGACCAGCCGCCGATCAATCGGCGATTGGCTTTAGCGGCCCTCGGGCTGGGTGTGTTCGCGCCGAGTGTGTTGGCCGCCTGCAGCAGCCCCGCGGCCAAGCAAGCGCAGCAGAACAAAGAGCAGTCGGCGCCGAGCCTGAAATACCAGCCCGCCGATGCGGCCGCCGACGTGGTTCCCATTGCGCCGGTCAGCGTGACGGTCAGCGACGGCTGGTTTCAGAAGGTGGCGTTGACGAATTCGTCGGGCAAGGTCGTTGCCGGGGCGTTCAACTCCGACCGCACCGTGTACACCACGACCGAGCCGCTGGGCTACGACACGAGTTATAGCTGGAGCGGGTCGGTCGTCGGCCACGACGGCAAGACCGTACCCCTCACCGGCAAATTCACCACCGTTGCGCCCAGCAAGAAAATCGACGGCGGCTTCCAGCTGGCCGACGGCCAGACCGTCGGCGTCGCGGCGCCGATCATCATCCAGTTCGACGCGCCGATCAGCGACAAGGCCACCGTCGAGAAGGCGCTGACCGTCACCACCAACCCGCCCGTCGAGGGCAGCTGGGCGTGGCTGCCCGACGAGCAGCAGGGCGCCCGCATCCACTACCGCCCGCGCGAGTACTACCCGGCGGGCACGACCGTCAACGTCGACGCCAAGTTCTACGGGCTGCCGTTCGGCGACGGTGCCTACGGCCTGCAGGACATGTCGTTGAAGATCCAGATCGGCCGCAAGCAGGTCGTCAAGGCCGAGGTGTCGTCGCACCGAATCCAGGTCGTCACCGACGCCGGCGTGATCATGGACTTCCCGTGCAGCTACGGCGAGGCAGACAAGGCGCGCAACGTCACCCGCAACGGCATCCACGTCGTCACCGAGAAGTACGCCGACTTCTACATGTCCAACCCCGCGGCCGGATACAGCCACGTGCACGAACGCTGGGCGGTGCGGATCTCCAACAACGGCGAGTTCATCCACGCCAACCCGATGAGTGCCGGCGCGCAGGGCAACACCAACGTCACCAACGGGTGCATCAACCTGTCGACCGAAGACGCCGCGGAGTACTACCCGACCGCGATGTACGGCGACCCGGTCGAGGTGACCGGCAGCTCGATCCAGCTGTCCTATTCCGACGGCGACATCTGGGACTGGGCCGTCGATTGGGACACCTGGGTGGCCATGTCGGCGCTGCCGCCGCCCAACGCGCACCCGCCGGCCAGCCAGATCCCCGTCACCGCGCCGGTGACCCCGTCGACCGCGCCGAGTTTGTCGGGCACACCGACTACCACGACGACGTCGGCTAGCCCCGGCGGTTGAACCGCATCGTGTTGGCCTGATCGCGCGGCTTGAGGACGATCAGGTCCAGGTCGACGTGCGGTGGGCGCGACGCCACGAACCCGATCACCTCGGCCACGTCGTGCGCTGTCAGCGGCGTGATGCCGGCATAGACCGCATCCGCGCGCTGCTGATCGCCGTCGAAACGCACCAGCGAAAACTCGGTTTCCACTGCGCCCGGCGCGATTTCGGTGAGCCGCACCGGCTTTCCCAAGAGTTCCCCGCGCAGCGTGCGGTGCAGCGCGCCCTGGGCGTGCTTGGCCGCGGTGTAGCCGGCGCCATTGTCGTACACCTCGAGCGCGGCCACCGAGGTGACGGTGACGATCAGGCCGTCGCCGGAGTCGATCAGCTTGGGCAGCAGCGCGCGGGTGACCCGCAGCGTGCCCAGCACGTTGGTCTCCCACATCCACCGCCAGTGCTCGAGGTCGGTGTCGGCGACGGGCGCCAATCCGCGAGCCCCTCCGGCGTTATTCACCAGCACATCGACCCGGCTCAAATTGCCGGCGAGGGCCTGCACCGCCGCGTCGTCTGTGACGTCAGCCACAATTGCGGTGCCGCCTATTTCTTCGGCGAGGGCAGTTATCCGGTCCGCGCGTCGCGCCACTGCGACGACGTGAAAGCCAAGGGCGGCAAGGGTTTTCGCAGTTGCTTCGCCGATTCCGGAACTGGCACCGGTAACCACCGCGACCCGTTGATGCGCGTTGTTCGAACTCACCGAGCCAACTCTAATAAACGTGCTAAATTCCTGAGGTGCACCACAGCGCCCTGTTCAACAACACCGCCGCGTGTCTTTGCGCGGCATGTGCGTGTTGTTGCCGCGCACTTTGCCGCGCCTGAACCCAAAAACAGGTTGTGGCCAAGACCGGCCATTAGAACTCGGACAAAGGACGCTCGTGCGCTCGACTTCTCTCACCCACACCCATCATTCGCCCAGCCGTAAGGGCCACCTGCGGCTGCATCGCCAGATCCTGCCGCCGTCGCTGCACATCTCCGACTCCGCGGCGGCCTCGGTGTTCCGGGCGGTCCGGTTGCGCGGCCCGGTCGGCCGCGACGTCATCGCCGGGGTCACCTCGCTGAGCATCGCGACGGTGAACCGGCAGGTCATTGCGCTGCTCGACGCGGGACTGCTGCGGGAACGCGCCGACCTGGCGGTTTCTGGAGCCATCGGACGCCCCCGGGTGCCGGTGGAGATCAACCACGAACCGTTCGTCGCGCTGGGCATTCACATCGGTGCGCGGACCACCAGCATCGTGGCCACCGACCTGTTCGGCCGCACGCTGGACACGGTCGAAACGCCGACACCGCTGAGCCCGCCGGGGGCGGCGCTGACGTCGCTGGCCGACAGTGCCTCCCGATACTTGCGGCGCTGGCATCGCCGCCGGCCGCTCTGGGTCGGGGTGGCCATCGGCGGCACCGTCGACGGCGCCACCGGCCACGTCGATCACCCGCGGTTGGGCTGGCGGTCGGCGCCGGTCGGGCCGGTGCTGGCCGACGCCCTGAGCCTGCCGGTGTCGGTGGCTTCACACGTCGACGCGATGGCCGGAGCCGAGCTGCTGCTGGGGATGCGGCGGTTCGCGCCGAGCTCGCCGACCAGCCTGTACGTCTACGCCCGCGAGACCGTCGGCTATGCGCTGGTGATCGGCGGGCGGGTGCACTGCCCGTCCAGCGGGCCCGGCACCATCGCGGGTCTGCCGGCCCAGTCCGAGCTGCTCGGCGGCACCGGAGCGCTGGAGTCCACGGTCAGCGACGAGGCCGTGCTGGCCGCGGCTCGGCGGCTGCGGATCCTGCCGGCGGCCCCGCCGGGCCGTCCCAACGGCTCCACCGCCGGCATCACCGATCTGGTGCGCTTGGCCCGCGCCGGCAACCAGCAGGCCAAGGAGCTGCTCGCGGAGCGTGCCCGGGTCCTGGGTGAGGCGGTCGCGCTGCTGCGTGATCTGCTCAACCCCGACGAACTGGTGGTCGGCGGCCAGGCCTTCACCGAGTATCCCGAGGCGATGGAGCAGGTGGAGACGGCGTTCGCCGAGCGGTCGGTGCTGGCGCCGCGGGATATCCGCGTCACCGTCTTCGGCAACCGGGTGCAGGAGGCCGGAGCGGGCATCGTGTCGCTGGGCGGGCTGTACGCCGACCCGCTGGGGGCGATGCGCCGCGCCGGGGTGATCGGCTCCCGGATTCCCGAGGTCGTCGACGAGTCTTCCGCCTAACGCGAACGGCTTGGGCCGGTCGCCGGACCGTGCTGTAAAGATGACAGTGTGCGGCACGACGACGTCCTCCTGCTGAATGATCCGCGCCGGGTCGCGCTATTGGCGGTGCACACCTCACCCTTGGCCCAACCGGGTACGGGCGACGCCGGCGGGATGAACGTGTACGTGCTGCAAAGTGCGTTGCATCTGGCCCGGCGGGGCATCGAGGTGGAGATCTTCACCCGTGCCACCGCGTCGGCCGATCCACCGGTCGTCGAGGTCGAACCCGGAGTGCTGGTGCGCAACGTGGTGGCGGGCCCGTTCGAGGGCCTGGACAAATACGACCTGCCCACTCAGCTGTGCGCGTTCGCGGCCGGGGTGCTGCGCGCCGAGGCCTCGCACGAGCCCGGCTATTACGACATCGTGCACTCGCACTACTGGCTGTCCGGACAGGTGGGCTGGCTGGCCCGCGACCGGTGGGCGGTGCCGCTGGTGCACACCGCGCACACCCTTGCCGCGGTCAAGAACGCGGCGCTGGCCAACGGCGACGCGCCCGAGCCGCCGCTGCGCACGGTGGGGGAGCAGCAGGTCGTCGACGAGGCGGACCGGCTGATCGTCAACACCGATGACGAAGCGCGGCAATTGATCTCGATCCACCACGCCGATCCGGAGCGGATCGACGTCGTGCACCCCGGGGTCGACCTGGACGTGTTCCATCCCGGTGATCGCCGGGCGGCCCGGGCCGCGCTGGGGCTGGCTCTCGACGAGCAGATCGTGGCGTTCGTCGGACGAATCCAGCCGCTGAAGGCACCCGACATCGTGCTGCGGGCGGCGGCGAAACTGCCGGGGGTGCGCATCGTGGTGGCCGGCGGCCCGTCGGGCAGCGGACTGGCCCGCCCGGACGGGTTGGTTCGTCTCGCCGATGAACTCGGGATTAGCGAGCGGGTGACGTTCCTGCCGCCGCAGTCGCGGGAGAAGCTGGTCACCCTGTTCCAGGCCGCGAATCTTGTTGCGGTGCCCAGCTATTCGGAGTCGTTCGGCTTGGTGGCCGTCGAGGCGCAGGCCTGCGGCACGCCGGTGGTGGCGGCCGCGGTCGGCGGGCTGCCGGTGGCGGTGCGCGACGGGGTCACCGGCTCGTTGGTGTCCGGGCATGACGTCGGCGACTGGGCCTTCGCGCTGGGCGAGCTGCTGCGGCTGGACAACACCGCGATGAGCGTCGCCGCGGCCGCGCATGCGGCGACGTTCTCTTGGGAGAACACCACCGACGCGTTGTTGGCCAGCTATCGGCGGGCCATCGGCGAGTTCGGCGCCGCACGGCAGCGCCGGGTTCGCGACCGGGTGGCCGCGCGCAAGCCGCGCCGCTGGACGCCGCGTCGCGGGGTGGGCGCATGACCGGCGCCGTCGACGATGCAGAGCGAAGCGATGAGGAGGAGCGGCGCTCGTGACCCAAGCCGTGCAGCAGGTGATTGAGCATGCGCTTGATGCCAGCGAGCTGACGTACTCCAAACACGAAGGCGCACATGGCGGTTTGGCGGGGCTGGTCGTCGAGTTGCCCGGTGAGCGCAAGCTCAAGACCAACACCATCCTGAGCATCGGCGAGCACTCGGTACGCGTCGAGGCGTTCGTGTGCCGCAAGCCCGACGAGAACCACGAGGGCGTCTACCGGTTCCTGCTCAAGCGCAACCGTCGGCTCTACGGAGTCGCCTACACGCTGGACAACGTGGGCGACATCTATCTGGTCGGCCGGATGTCGCTGGCGTCGGTCGACGCCGAGGAAATCGACCGGGTGCTCGGGCAGATACTCGAAGCGGTGGATTCGGACTTTAATACGTTGCTGGAGTTGGGTTTTCGCTCGTCGATCCAGAAGGAATGGGATTGGCGGGTATCGCGGGGTGAGTCGCTGAAGAATCTGGAAGCTTTCGCCCACCTGATCGACGACGATGATGACGACTAGCTCCGCTTCCCGACTTCCGCGAGCGTAAGCCGGCTGCGATTTTCGGCCCCGGATTTCGCAGTGACCTTACGCTCGGCGAGCTTCGAACAGTGCGTGAGAGACTGACCGGCATGGGTGACACTGCGACGCTGGTACTGCTTCGCCACGGCGAAAGCGAATGGAACTCGCTGAATCTTTTCACGGGCTGGGTCGACGTCGGACTGACGGAAAAGGGCCGCGCCGAAGCGGTTCGCAGCGGCGAGCTGCTGACCGAGCACAACCTGCTGCCCGACATCCTCTACACCTCGCTGCTGCGCCGCGCGATCACCACGGCGCATCTGGCCTTGGACGCCGCCGACCGGCTGTGGATCCCGGTGCAGCGCAGCTGGCGGCTCAACGAACGCCACTACGGCGCGCTGCAGGGCCTGGACAAGGCCGAAACCAAGGCCCGCTACGGCGACGTGCAATTCATGGCCTGGCGGCGCAGCTACGACACCCCGCCACCGCCGATCGAGAAGGGCAGCAAGTTCAGCCAGGACGCCGACCCGCGCTACGCCGACATCGGCGGCGGCCCGCTCACCGAATGCCTGGCCGACGTCGTGGTGCGCTTCCTGCCGTACTTCACCGACGTGATCGTCCCGGATTTGCGTTTCGGCAAGACGGTGCTGATCGTCGCCCACGGCAACTCGCTGCGCGCCCTGGTCAAGCACCTCGACCAGATATCCGACGAACAGATCTCGGAGCTGAACATTCCGACCGGCATTCCGCTGCGCTACGACCTGGACGCCGATCTGCGTCCGGTGGTGCCCGGCGGCACCTACCTGGACCCCGAGGCGGCGGCCGCCGGCGCCGCGGCGGTAGCCAGCCAGGGCGCCCGGTAGTCTTCGGGCAGCGGCTTGATTTCGCCGGTTTTGAGCGCTAAAGGCCCGTTGGCCAAATTTCGCATGAACGACAGCCGAACACCTGTGGCGGAAGTTGTGACTTGTCCGATTTTGGCCTCGTTCCGCTAGGGCTGCGTTCATCAGATTTGTACGATTTTGTTCGTGACTGTGTTCTCGGCGCTGTTGCTGGCCGGGGTCTTGTCCTTGCTGGCGCTGGCCGTCGGAGTGGCGGCCGGCACTCGGTTGTCCGCACGTGTGGTGCGACGCCGCCAGCGAGTGGCCACCGAATCAACCGGCATCACGGTCGCGCAGATGCTGCAACAAATCGTCACCCTGATGCCGCTGGGCGCGGCCGTCGTCGATTCGCATCGCGACGTCGTCTACCTCAACGAGCGTGCCAAGGAATTGGGCCTGGTGCGCGATCGGCAGCTCGACGACCAAGCCTGGCAGGCCGCGCAGCAGGCGCTGGGCGGCGAGGTCGTCGAATTCGACCTCCAGCCCGGCAAGCGCGCGGCCGCCGGGCGGTCCGGGATATCGGTGCATGGGCAAGCCACCCTGCTGAGTGAGGAAGACCGCCGGTTTGCAGTCGTCTTCGTTCACGACCAGTCCGACCATGCGCGCATGGAGGCCACCCGCCGCGACTTCGTGGCCAACGTCAGCCACGAGCTCAAGACCCCGGTCGGCGCCATGGCGCTGCTCGCCGAGGCCCTGCTCGCGTCGGCCGACGATTCGGAAACCGTGCGCCGGTTCGCCGAGAAGGTCCTCATCGAGGCCAACCGGCTGGGCGACATGGTAGCCGAGCTCATCGAACTGTCCCGGCTGCAGGGCGCCGAGCGGTTGCCCAACGTCATCGCTGTTGAGGTCGATACCGTTGTGGCTGAAGCGATTTCGCGTCACAAGGTGGCCGCTGACAACGCCAAGATCGAGGTTCGCACCGACGCGCCCACCGGTTTGCGGGTGCTGGGGGATCAAACGCTGCTGGTGACCGCATTGGCCAATCTGGTCTCCAATGCGATCGCCTACTCGCCGCCGGGTTCACCGGTGTCGATCAGCCGTCGCCGTCGTGGCGACAACATCGAGATCGCGGTCACCGATCGCGGGATCGGGATTGCGCTCGAAGACCAGGAGCGGGTCTTCGAGCGGTTTTTCCGGGGGGACAAGGCGCGTTCGCGAGCCACCGGCGGCAGTGGGCTGGGGCTGGCGATCGTGAAACACGTTGCGGCCAATCACGATGGCAGCATCGGGGTGTGGAGCAAGCCGGGAACCGGTTCCACGTTCACATTGTCCATCCCGGCCTATCAGGACACCGATAGCGGCGAAGAAACCGAGCAATCGCGGGCTCGCGAAGCGCGGCCCAACAGATCCCAACGAGAGGAAGAACTAAGTCGATGACCAGTGTGCTGATCGTGGAGGACGAGGAGTCGCTTGCCGATCCGCTGGCCTTCCTGCTTCGCAAGGAAGGCTTTGAAGCCACCGTGGTAACCGATGGGTCAGCGGCGCTGGCCGAGTTCGACCGTGCCGGCGCGGATATCGTGCTGCTCGATCTGATGCTGCCGGGCATGTCGGGCACCGACGTGTGCAAGCAGCTGCGCGCTCGCTCCAGCGTGCCCGTGATCATGGTGACGGCCCGGGACAGCGAGATCGACAAGGTGGTCGGCCTGGAGCTCGGCGCCGATGACTATGTGACCAAACCGTATTCGGCGCGTGAGTTGATTGCCCGGATCCGGGCCGTGCTTCGCCGGGGCGGCGACGACGACTCCGAGATCAGCGACGGCGTATTGGAGTCCGGCCCGGTGCGGATGGACGTCGAGCGTCACGTCGTGTCGGTCAACGGGGACACAATCACGTTGCCGCTCAAGGAGTTTGACCTACTCGAGTACCTGATGCGCAACAGCGGACGGGTGCTGACCCGCGGGCAGTTGATCGATCGGGTGTGGGGCGCGGACTACGTGGGTGACACCAAGACGCTCGACGTCCACGTCAAGCGGCTGCGGTCCAAGATCGAAGCCGACCCGGCCAACCCGGTGCATCTGGTGACGGTGCGCGGGCTGGGCTACAAGCTCGAGGGCTGACCTCGATCACAACCATTGTCTGCTGGCCCGGTCGTCGATCGGGGCTAGCAGCGTAGCCAGTGAGCCGGTAATCCCCAGCTCCGGCGTCTTTTCATGCGACTCCGCGGTGCTGCCGCGATGTCCGCCTACGCCGCGGATTCTGCGCAGGCGAGCACCCTGACGGCATTTGACGAGCCGTCGCCTTCCACCAACGAGGCCGGGCGACTTGCCCAGGCCGACGCGGCGGCCCGCCCCGCCGCCGAAGCACAGTCCGCGGCCCAAGTCGTCGCGAACGCCGCCACGCAGGCTGCTACCACGACCGTCCCGGACGGCGGAAGCGCCACCGTTGCGCCCGGCAGCACGATCACCCTCGCCGGCAGCTCCGCGATCGTCCTCAACGACGGCTCCGTCACGGTCAGCGGCAACGGCGCTATCGTTGCGAGCGCGGGCTCCATCACCGTCAACATCGGCAGCAGCGTCCTGATCCAGGCGTTGGACCCGGCTACGGGCATTGCCGTCAACACCACTGTCAATGCCGCCTCCGGTCCGATCACTCTGGCCCCCATGTCGGTCCCGGTTCAAGTTCTCAGCGGCTCCGTCACCACGAATGGCGCCTCTCTGATCGCCAACATCACGACGAACCCGGTCACCGCCCTCGTCGGTGCTACCGAGGCCTCGATCGCCAACGTCACCTCCCAAGTCGGATTGCCGGCCATGGGGTCGGTAACCATCACCTCCGCCGCCACCCCGCTCGCCGCCGCCCCGGCCGCCGCCCCGACCGGCGCGGCGACGGCGGCATCGGCTGCCGCGACGAGTAGCTCGTCGTCGGCGTCGTCGGCGTCATCCGCCGCGTCGGCGTCGTCCGTGTCGCCGGCAGGAACTCTGGGAATATCGGGTGCGGACGAAATCCTGACGCCGGAAGTGCCCTACCTTGGGCCGACCGATGCGGTCGGTATCGCTGCTGATTCGCCGATGCGCGCCGCCGCGGCCGCAAGGTGGTGAGTGTGACGAGCCCGTCACCCGTAGGAATCCCGCAGGCTGACAACACTTTTCGAGCATTTCACGCTTAACGCAAACCGACCTCGGCGTGCCCCGGTACCGACCAGCTGTGCTCGACGACGCGGCGGTGAGCGATCTCGATGTGAATGTCGGCCTGCTCGGTGTTGGTGCACACTGCGGTGGCGCCGTCGGGATCGGTGTAGCGCAGGCTCACGCATCGTTGCCCGGGCTGCTCGACGCGGATGAGAACATCGCGGTTCCCGATGCGCCCCTGCAGTTGCCAGTGCTCCAACTCGAGCGTCGTGCGCATCCGAAGGGAAGGCAAAGGGCTTGCGGGCCAATCCTTTCCATCGATGCGGAAGCGGATGAAGGCCATCGGCGCCAGCCGGCGCAGCCCCGGCTTGTGCGATACCGCGGTGACGACCTCGAGGACGTCGCCGCCGCCGAGGTCGGCGTGGATCCATCCCCAGCGTTTGGCGTTGCCGTGCCCGTAGATGTGGGCAACGGCGCCGCGCCAGCCGTCGACGCGCATAACAGTGCCGTCGACGGACAGCGACCCGGCGAAGTCGGCGGTGGGTGCGACCACCACCTGGGCGCCGGGCAACAGCTCGCGCTCCCACACCACCCGCGGAAACGTCCACAACGGCTTACCGGTGTCCGCCCAGGACAGTTCCCAGCCGAGCGTTCCGGCCCGCCCGTCCAGCCCCTCGGGCCCCAGCCGCACGCCCCCGGCGTCGAACCACGCCGCACCGGTCGCGGGTTGGGCGGGCTCGGGGCCGAACCGTTCGGTGTGCGGCGGGCCGTCGGGTGCAAACCAGCTCGCCCAGCCATGCGCGTAGGGGGCGCCGCCCCGTGTCGGAGCGACCGTCTCACCGTGAACCCATAGGCCGGCGTGCGTCAGCGGATCCGACAGGGTGGCGTACCAGACTTCGAGCCGCCCGGCCTGGCCCCGCCAGCGCGGGGCCGCCGCCAGTCGCAGTTCGTCGTCCACTACTGCCCCGACGTCGCGCGGTTACTCCGCGATCCGAGTCGCCGGGTGCACGGCGATGAGCCCTAATTGGCTGCGGCGCTTGCACATTGCCGCCAACTCGGCATAGGCCTTGGAGCCGAGCAGTTCGGTGAGCTCGTCGGCCAGGCTTTCCCACACCTGCTTGGCGCCGACGTGTGCCGCCGGATCGCCCGTGCAATACCAGTGCAAGTCCGCGCCGCCGGCGCCCCAGCCGCGGCGATCGTATTCGGTGATCCAGGTCTTGAGGATCTCGGTGCCGTCGGGCCGCGTCACCCATTCTTGGCTGCGCCGGATCGGCAACTGCCAGCAGACCTCGGGCTTCATCGTCAGCGGCGGCACGCCCAGCTTCAGCGCCTTGCTGTGCAGCGCGCAGCCGATGCCGCCGGCAAAGCCGGGCCGGTTCAAGAAAATGCACGCGCCCTTGTATTTGCGGGTGCGGTGCTGGGGCTGGCCTTCGTGCTCGTCAAGTTCGAGGTAACCCTTACGGCCCAAACCCTTTTCGCGGAATTGCCAGTCGGCGTCGGTGAGCTGCTTGACCGCGTCGTCCAGGCTGGCGCGGTCGTCGTCGTCGGACAGGAACGCGCCGTGCGAGCAACACCCGTCGTCCGGGCGGCCCTCGACCGTGCCGCGGCAGGCGGGTGTGCCGAACACACACGTCCAGCGTGACAGCAACCACGTCAGGTCGGCCGCGATCAGATGCTCCGGATTGTCCGGATCGAAGAACTCCACCCATTCACGGGCAAAATCCAATTCAACTTCTTGCCCAGGCTCGGGGTGCGAATTCGCCACGGATGCAACGTTAGACCAAAATTCGCGTCCATCCAGCCGCTGACACTCGCGCCCGCCGGAGCGGGGACCGGCTGATCTTGAATTCCCCGGGATCGCGTCGACCGATATCGGATTGTGGTGTTTCACAGCGGGGCGCAACCCAAACAGCTTCGCCCTCCCGCTAGTTTGTGTTCGTGCGATTAGGCGTCCTCGACGTGGGTAGCAATACGGTCCATCTGTTGGTGGTCGATGCCCATCGCGGCGGGCATCCCACCCCGATGAGTTCGACGAAGGCCACCTTGCGGTTGGCCGAGGCCACCGACAGCTCGGGCAAGATCACCAAGCGCGGCGCCGAAAAACTCATCTCCACGATCGACGAGTTCGCCAAGATCGCCGTCAGCTCCGGCTGTGCGGAGCTGATGGCCTTTGCCACCTCCGCGGTCCGCGACGCCGAGAATTCCGACGACGTGCTCACCCGGGTCCGCAAAGAGACCGGTGTCGAGTTGCAGGTGCTGACCGGGGTGGACGAGTCGCGGCTGACCTTCCTGGCGGTGCGCCGCTGGTACGGGTGGAGCGCCGGGCGCATCATCAACCTCGACATCGGCGGCGGCTCGCTGGAGCTGTCCAGCGGCGTCGACGAAGAACCCGAAGTCGCCTTGTCGATGCCGCTGGGTGCCGGCAGGTTGACCCGCGAGTGGCTGCCCGACGATCCGCCCGGCCGGCGCCGGGTGGCGATGCTGCGCGATTGGCTGGACGCCGAGCTGTCCGACGCCAGTGTGGCCGTGCTCGAGGCCGGCGCTCCCGACCTCGCCGTGGCGACGTCGAAGACGTTCCGGTCGCTGGCCCGGCTCACCGGCGCGGCGCCGTCGGCCGCCGGACCACGGGTGAAGCGGACGCTGACGGCTAACGGCCTCAGGCAACTCATATCTTTCATCTCTAGGATGACCACCGCTGACAGGGCGGAATTGGAAGGAGTCAGCGCCGAGCGGGCACCGCAGATCGTGGCGGGCGCCCTGGTGGCGGAGGCGAGCATGCGAGCGCTGTCGATAGAAACGGTGGATATCTGCCCGTGGGCGTTACGGGAAGGTCTCATCTTGCGCAAGCTCGACAGCGAAGCCGACGGAACCGCCCTCGTAGAGACTTCGGTGCGCAATGCTGGAGGTCAGGCAGTAGATCGGAACGCCAACCGATCGAGAGGCGACAAACCATGACCGGACCACACTCCGAGACCGAGAGCCCCGGCACCCGGCCCATCTCGGTGGCCGAACTGCTGGCCAGGAACGGGACCATCGGCGCCCCGGTGGGCACCCGGCGCCGGCGTCGGCGCCGCGGCGACAGCGACTCGGTCACCGTCGCCGAGCTGACCGGTGAGATCCCCGTCATCCGCGACGAGGAGCACGACGAGACAACACCTGAGGCCAACGGCACCGTCGAGGTCGCCGAACCCGAGGCCGAGTCGGCACCCGAGCCCGGCTCGGAACAGGCCGGGGTCGCCACCGAAGACCGGCCCAGGCCCGGGACCCGGCCCGAGCCTCGTTGGCCCAAGTCTGCGCCGCAGCCGCCCCGGGCGGGGCCGGAGCGCAGCGCCTACCCGCGGCCCGCTCGGCGCTCCGATGCACCAGAAGCCGCCCGGCCGGCGGAGCCCGCCGGCAAGCCCGCGGCGTCCTCCGGCGCCGAGGACATGAGCCCGGATCCGCTCGAGCAATACGCCGACATCCCGGTCGACGTCATGGACTCCGACGTGCGCGAGGCCGAACCCGCGACCGAGGATTCCGCCTATGTCCGCTCCTACCTGCAGACTTCGGACTCGACCCTGTTCGGCGGACAGACCCTCGCCGATGAGGTGGCGCGACGGCGCAGCGACGAGCGCGAGGGCGCCGACGCGGACGCGCTGACCGACGCGACGGCGCCGGCCGAGGACCACGTCGGCGTCGAGACGTCCCACCCGGACCAGCTCAGCGAAGTCCGCCCAGCGCCCGGCAAGCTCGAGGCGCTCTGGCGCGGCAGCTTGATCGTGTTTCAGTCGATCCTGGCCGTCGCATTCGGCGCCGGGCTGTTCATCGCGTTCGACCAACTGTGGCGATGGAACAGCCTGGTGGCGCTGGTGCTGTCGGTGCTGGTCATCCTCGGCCTGGTGGCCGGGGTGCGGGTGGTGCGCAAAACCGAGGACATCGCGAGCACGCTGATCGCGGTGGCAGTCGGGGCGTTGATCACCTTGGGACCGCTGGCGCTTTCCATGCAGTCCGGCTAGGCGTCACCCGCAACAGTGCGCCCAGCAATCAAGGTCGGCCTTTCCACGGCCTCGGTCTACCCGTTGAGGGCCGAGGCCGCGTTCGAGTATGCGACCCGGCTCGGCTACGACGGCGTCGAGCTGATGGTGTGGAGCGAGTCGGTCAGCCAGGACATCGCCGCCGTCAAGAAGTTGTCGCGGCGCTACCAGGTGCCGGTGCTGTCGGTCCACGCTCCCTGCCTGCTGATCTCGCAGCGGGTGTGGGGTTCCAACCCGATTCCCAAGCTGGAACGCAGCGTGCGGGCCGCCGAGGAGCTCGGCGCGCAGACGGTCGTCGTGCATCCGCCGTTCCGCTGGCAGCGGCGCTACGCCGAGGGATTCAGCGAGCAGGTGACGAACCTGGAAGCCTCCAGCGACGTGATGGTCGCGGTGGAGAACATGTTCCCCTTCCGGGCGGACCGCTTCTTCGGGACCGACCAGTCGCGGGAACGGATGCGCAGGCGCGGTGGCGGTCCGGGACCGGCGATTTCGGCGTTCTCGCCGTCGTATGACCCGCTGGACGGCAACCACGCGCACTACACGCTCGACCTGTCGCACACCTCGACGGCGGGCACCGACGCGCTGGAGATGACCGAGCGGATGGGTGCCGGGCTGGTGCATCTGCACCTGTGCGACGGCAGCGGCCTGCCCGCCGACGAGCACCTGGTGCCCGGGCGTGGCACGCAACCCACCGCCGAGGTGTGCCAGCTGCTGGCCGCCGGCCATTTCACCGGCCACGCCATCCTCGAGGTGTCCACCTCAAGCGCCCGCTCGGCCAGCGAGCGCGAAGCCATGCTGGCCGAATCGCTGCAGTTCGCCCGCACACATCTGATGCGATGACCGCCGACCCTCAGGAGACCATGACCGCGCTGTTCACCACCGCCATGACGCTGCGGGAGGTCGATTCGGGTGTATTCGAGGGGGAGCTCAACCGGCACTGGACCATCGGGCCCAAGGTGCACGGCGGCGCGATGCTGGCGCTGTGTGCCAACGCCGCCCGGCACGCCTGCGTCGAGTCCGGCCACGAGCCGGTTGCGGTGTCGGCGAGCTTCCTATGGGCACCCGACCCGGGGCCGATGCGGCTGGTGACCTCGATCCGCAAGCGCGGCCGGCGGATCAGCGTCGTCGACGTCGAACTCGTCCAGGGCGACCGCACCGCCGTCCACGCCGTGGTCAACCTCGGCGAGCCGGAGCACTTTGCGCCCGGCGGCGACACGGCGCCGCTGCTGACGGCGAACCCGGTGCTGGACCTGATGGCGCCCGAACCGCCCGACGACATCGAACCGATCGGGCCCGGCCACCCGCTGGCCGGCCTGGTGCACCTGGGCGAGGGCTGCGATGTCCGGCCGCTGCTGTCGACGCTGGCGCCCAGCACCGACGGGCGGCCCCCGATCCTGCAGATGTGGGCGCGGCCGCGCGACGTCGCCCCTGACGGCCTCTTCGCGCTGATGTGCGGGGATCTGTCGGCGCCGGTGACGTTCGCCGTGGAGCGCACCGGCTGGGCGCCCACGATTCAGCTGACCGCCTTTTTGCGGGCGCTGCCCGCCGACGGGTGGTTGCGGGTGGTCTGCACCTGCCTGGAAATCGGGCACGACTGGTTCGACGAGGACCACATCGTCGTCGACAGCCTGGGCCGGCTCGTCGTGCAGTCTCGCCAGCTGGCGCTGGTGCCTGGGAAGCGGTGAAGCCCCGCTAGCCAGGAGAAGCCTGGGCGTCTGCGATGCTTTCGCCATGGCGAGAATCGCGATCATCGGCGGCGGCAGCATGGGCGAGGCCCTGCTGTCGGGTCTGCTTCGGTCGGGGCGGCAGGTCAAGGACCTGGTCGTGGCCGAACGTGTCACGGAACGCGCGAAGTACCTGGCCGACACGTACTCGGTGCGGGTCAGCTCGACGCTGGCGGATGCCGTGGACAACGCGACGTTCATCGTCGTCGCGGTCAAGCCCGCCGACGTCGAGCCGGTGATGGCCGAGTTGACCAAGGCGGTTTCCGCGGCCGAAGGGGACAGCGCCGAGCAGGTTTTCGTCACCGTCGCGGCGGGAATCACGCTCGCTTTCTTCGAATCCAAGCTGCCGGCCGGGACGCCGGTGGTCCGGGCGATGCCCAACGCCCCGGCGGTGGTGGGTGCGGGGGTGACGGCCCTGGCCAAGGGCCGTTTCGTCAGCGCCCCGCAGCTCGAAGAGGTGACGGCGCTGTTCGACGCCGTCGGTGGCGTGCTGACGGTGCCCGAGTGGCAGATGGACGCGGTGACCGCACTGTCGGGCTCCGGGCCCGCCTATTTCTTCCTGATGGTCGAGGCCCTGGTCGACGCCGGCGTCGCGGCCGGTCTGAGCCGTGGGGTGGCGACCGACCTGGCCGCACAGACGATGGCCGGGTCGGCGGCGTTGCTGCTGGAAAGGCTGGATCGCGAACCGGGACCGGCCGACAGTGAGGCGATGGGCAAGCAGGCCGACGCCACCGCGGCGCAGCTGCGTGCCATGGTGACCTCGCCGGGCGGTACCACCGCCGCTGCGCTGCGCGAACTCGAACGAGGGGGCCTGCGCACCGCCGTCGATGCCGCCGTTCAGGCCGCGAAAACGCGCTCTGAGCAGCTAAGAATTACATCGGAATAATTTAAAGATTTCAAAATGATTGTCCCCCACCAGTACCAGTAACCCCACTAGTCCCGCTATTCTCCTACGTGTATGCCCGCGTGGGTGCCAGCGGAGGGGAAGCCGGTGGCGTTGCGCGGGCCTGACACGATTGGGTTGCGATGACGTCTACGAACGGGCCATCGGCGCGAGATTCCGCAGGTAAGCCGCGGGACACAGCTTCGGCCGATAGCCAGGCAAGGACACAATTTCTCACCGTCGCCGAAGTGGCGGCCCTGATGCGGGTCTCCAAGATGACGGTTTACCGCTTGGTGCACAACGGTGAGCTGCCGGCGGTGCGGGTTGGGCGGTCCTTCCGGGTGCACGCCAAGGCCGTGCACGACATGCTGGAGACGTCTTACTTCGACGCCGGCTGAGCCGCCGCCCGCCGCGAGACACGGCGGGACGGATCGGGACCGACGCGCCGGGCGCGGCCATTCGAGTGGTCGCGCGACTGACGGTTTGGTGTTCGGTGCGGCCCGCCGGGTAAAGTGACCGCGAGGTTTTCAAGACCTTTAGCAGTCCTTAAGCGGTCACCGGTCAGATAGCGGAGTTCATGGGTTCAGTAATCAAGAAGCGGCGCAAGCGTATGTCGAAGAAGAAGCACCGCAAGCTGCTGCGCCGCACACGGGTGCAACGCAGAAAACTCGGCAAGTAAGCCCCGCGTCGCCGCACCCGAAGAACTCACCGACCGGCGCGCGGCCATAGCGCCGCGACCCAGCTCGGCCGTTAGGCTGTCTGGGTGGATTCGTCGAGCGGGGGCGGCGCCGGAACCGGCGACAACGCGGATAGCACGATGCACTACCCCAAAGTGGTGCTGGTTACCGGTGCGTGCCGGTTTCTCGGCGGCTACCTGATTGCCCGGCTGGCGCAGAACCCGCTGATTCAGAACGTCATCGCGGTGGACGCGATCGCCCCCAGCAAGGACATGCTGCGCCGCATGGGGCGGGCCGAGTTCGTTCGCGCCGACATTCGTAATCCCTTCATAGCCAAGGTGATTCGCAACGGCGACGTCGACACGGTGGTGCATGCCGCGGCGGCGTCGTACGCGCCGCGCTCCGGCGGCACGGCGGCGCTGAAGGAATTGAACGTGATGGGCGCGATGCAGCTCTTCGCGGCCTGCCAGAAAGCGCCGTCGGTTCGTCGCGTCGTGCTGAAGTCGACGTCGGAGGTGTACGGGTCGAGCCCACACGACCCGGTGATGTTCACCGAGGACAGCAGCAGCCGTCGTCCGCTGCGCGGTGGTTTCGCCAAGGACAGCCTCGATATCGAGGGATACGTCCGCGGATTGGGCCGGCGCCGGCCCGATATCGCGGTGACGATTCTGCGGCTGGCCAACATGATTGGCCCGGCGATGGACACCACGCTGTCGCGGTATCTGGCTGGGCCGGTGGTCCCGACGATGTTCGGCCGCGACGCGCGATTGCAGTTGCTGCACGAGCAGGATGCGTTGGGAGCGCTCGAGCGCGCGGCGATGGCCGGCAAGGCCGGCACCTTCAACATCGGCGCCGACGGCATCGTGATGCTGTCGCAAGCGATCCGGCGCGCGGGCCGGATTCCGTTGCCGGTACCCGGTTTCGGAGTGTGGGCACTCGATTCGCTGAGACGAGCTAACCGTTATACCGAGATCAATCGCGAACAATTCAATTATCTCAGTTATGGCCGGGTCATGGACACCACCCGGATGCGCTCCGAGCTCGGCTACCACCCGAAATGGTCCACCGCGGAGGCCTTTGACGACTACGTTCGTGGTCGTGGCCTGACTCCCATAATCGACCCGCATCGGGTACGCTCCTTGGAAGGTCGCGCCATAGCCTTAGCGCAGCGCTGGGGTAGCCGAAATCCAATTCCATGGACTGGGGTCAGGTAGATATCGTGGCGGGTGAAACCAGAGCGAATGTTATTCCCCTGCATAGCAATCGGGGTCGGGTAGCAGCTCGCCGGAGAGCCGAAGCGTCGCGTCAGCATCCGTCCTTGCTGCCCGATCCGCACGGCCACGCGTCGGCCGAACAGCTCGCCGCGGTGGTCTCCGAAATCGACGACCACCGCCGCGTCGGGGGTGGGGCTTCGGCAACGGAGGCTCCGCTCAACGAGTTCGCTCAACAGGTCGCCGCGGTCGCCGGATTTTTCCGGCAGCGGATGACGGGTGACTACACCGTCGACGAGTTCGGGTTCGATCCGCACTTCAACAACGCGATCGTTCGGCCTTTGCTGAGATTCTTCTTCAAGTCCTGGTTCCGCTGCGAGGTCAGCGGAATCGAGAACCTGCCGAGCGAAGGCCCCGCGCTGTTGGTGGCCAACCACGCCGGGGTGTTGCCGTTCGACGGACTGATGCTGTCGGTGGCGGTGCACGACGAGCATCCGGCGCAACGGGACATGCGGCTGCTGGCCGCCGACATGGTGTTCGACCTACCCCTGGTCGGTGAGACCGCCCGTAAGGCGGGTCACACCATGGCCTGCACGACGGACGCGCACCGGCTGCTGGCCGCCGGCGAGCTCACCGCGGTGTTCCCGGAGGGCTATAAGGGGCTGGGCAAGCGCTTCGAGGACCGCTATCGGTTGCAGCGGTTCGGCCGCGGTGGCTTCGTGACGGCGGCGCTGCGCACCAAGGCGCCGATCATCCCGTGCTCGATCATCGGGTCCGAGGAGATCTACCCGATGCTGACCGACGTGAAGCTGCTGGCGCGGCTGTTCGGCCTGCCCTACTTCCCGGTCACCCCGCTGTTCCCGTTGGCCGGGCCGGCGGGCCTGTTGCCGCTGCCGTCGAAGTGGCGCATCGCGTTCGGCGAGCCGATCTACACCAACGACTACGCCGCGTCCGACGCCGAGGACCCGATGGTCACCTTCGAGTTGACCGACCAGGTGCGCGAGACGATCCAGCAGACGCTGTACCGGCTACTGGCCGGGCGCCGCAACGTCTTTCTCGGATAGCCTTAGCCTTCTGCCGCGAGCGTAACGCCACGGTGCAAAAATCGGCCGAACTTCGGCGTGGCGTTACGTCCGCGGAAAGAATTACTTGACCATCGTGAACTGGCAAACGTTGGTGTAGCCGTCGCGGAACAGGTCCGAGCAGCCCCGCAGGTACTTCAGGTAGATGTCGTAGGTGTCCTGCCCCTTCAGGGCGATCGCCTCTTCCTTGTGGGCTTCGAGGGCGTCTCCCCAGGCGGTCAGCGTCGGCACGTAGTTCTTGCCGATGAAGTGGTGTCGCTCGATCTTGAAGCCCGCATCCGTGGAGTACTTGTCGACCAGATCGACCTGCGGCAACTTTCCGCCCGGGTAGATCTCCTTCAAGATGAAGCTGATGAACCGCAGCAGGGTCATGTTCACCTTCAAGCCCATCGCGTTGCCCTCTTCGCGGCTGGGCACCACGATCGAGTGCAGCAGCATGCGGCCGTCGTCGGGCAGCAGGTCGTAGTACTTCTTGAAGAAGGTGGCGTAGCGCTCGTACCCGGCGTCACCGGCGCCGTCGGCGAAGTGCTCGAACGCGCCCAGCGACACGATGCGGTCGATGGGTTCGTCGGGGAATTCCTCCCAGCCCTGAATCCGCACCTCCTTGCGGCGGGGGCTGTCCATCTTGTCGAACTCCGCCACGCAGTGGGCGTGCTGGTTCTCGCTAAGCGTCAAGCCGATGACGTTGACGTCGTACTCGGCCACCGCGTGCCGCATCGTCGAGCCCCAGCCGCTTCCGATGTCGAGCAGCGTCATGCCGGGCTCGAGGTTCAGTTTGTCCAGGGCGAGCTTGCGCTTGGCGTATTGGGCCTCTTCGAGCGTCTTGGTCAGGTTCTGCGGGTCCGGGTTCTCGTCGAAGTAGCCGCAGCTGTAGGTCATCGACGGGTCAAGCCAGAGCTTGAAGAACTCGTTCGACTTGTCGTAATGGGATCGGACCGCTTCGACCGGTGGTTTTAGCTGTTGGGTGCTACCCGTTTCCCCCTGGGGCGTCATCGAATCGACCCTACTTTTGTGCAGATATTGATGCAATCGCGGCGACGGTTTCTTCAGCGCGCGCGTCTGGGTGTGAGGCCTCACCGAGCATCGTGACGACGCTGGTGACGACCGGGTTCCCGTCGACGTCTGTCACTTCGCTGCGGATCTCGGCGATGACGGTGCCGTGCGACTCGATGACCGAGTCCAGATACGTGTCGAAGTGCAGTTTGTCGTGGGCCAGGATCGGGCGGTGAAAGGTGAACTTCTGGTCGCGATGCAGCACTCGGGCGATGTTGATCGGGATGCTGAACTTGGTGAAGATGTCCAGCTGCACGCGCCGGCCCGCAATCGCCAGGAAGGTCAGCGGTGCCACCACCGCCGGATACCCGGCTTCGGCGGCGTCAGCTTCGCTGAAGTGCGTCGGGTGGTCGTCTTGCACCGCGAGCGCGAATTCGCGGATCTTCTCCCGTCCGACCTCGAAGTGATCCGGTGCCCGGTAATGGCTGCCGATCAGGCCCTGGGTGCCCTCTGGAAGGTGCGTAGCCCCCTCTGGAGTGTTCATGGCTGTGCACGCTCCCCACTTAGTCGTTGCTCAGCGGCGCAGCCTATCAGCGTGATTGACGCCGGGACGCCAACGCCGCCAGCGCACCGCCCGCCGCGCCGAGTGCCAGCGCCGATGGCACCCCGATCCGAGCCGCCTTCCGAGCGGTCCGGAAGTCGCGGATTTCCCATCCCCGTTCGCGGGCCAGGGCGCGCAGCCGAGCGTCGGGGTTGATCGCGACCGCCGTGCCCACCAGCGACAACATCGGTACGTCGTTATAGCTGTCCGAGTACGCCGTGCACCGTTTGAGGTTGAGGCCCTCGCGGATCGCCAGGGACCGCACGGCGTGTGCCTTGCCCGGACCGTGCAGGATGTCGCCGACTAACCGGCCGGTGAACACGCCGTCGACCGACTCCGCGACGGTGCCGAGCGCGCCGGTCAGGCCGAGCCGACGCGCGATGGTCGCGGCGAGTTCGTACGGCGTGGCCGTGATCAGCCAGACTTGCTGGCCGGCGTCCAGATGCATCTGGGTGAGCTCGCGGGTGCCTGCCCAGATCTTGTCGGCGATGATCTCGTCGTAGACGTCCTCGCCGAGAGCGACCAACTCCTCGACCGAGCGGCCCTCGATGAAGGTCAGCGCTTTGCGCCGGCCGGCGGCGACGTCGTTGCTGTTCTCCTTGCCGAGCAATTGAAACTTGGCCTGCGCGTAGATGAATCCGACGACATCGCGATAGGTGAAGTAGTTGCGCGCGGCCAGTCCGCGTCCGAAATGTACTGCCGAGGACCCTTGCACCAACGTGTTGTCCACATCGAAGAATGCGGCGGCGGTCAGGTCGATCGGCGGTTGCGGGCCCCCCTCTGCCGCCGTGGACTCCTGCAAGCCCTCGAGCGCGCGCGCGGCGCTGGCATTGGCGGCGACGGATTCCAAGTCGACGCGGACGGCGGGGTCGGTGCTGTCCGACCCACTCGACTCAGCGGAAGTCATCGTCACACCTCCTTGATCGCCGGGCCGCCCGATGGCCGTGCTGCGGCCGCTATCAACCCTATCCGGCAGATGTCAGAGGCAGGTTTACGCCTCGGGGATCGGTGGAGTTGGCCCACTCTCGCCAGAGTGCGACTTGGGGGTGATGGTTTCGGCATGCCGTCCAGCAATGCCGCGGTCAGTTCCTAAAGAATCGCGAGGACTTTCATCCTCGGTTGGTCCTCGGCAAGGCGAATCCGTAAGCGTTCGAATCGCCTTCGAGTGCATAGCGCCTTCTTTTAAGGTCGGACTGTCTCTTTCTAGGAAGTTAATGGCTTGCGGATCGGCAGGCTAATACGCGGGTCGAGACCGCGATCGGCCCGCTTGACGAACTGCGTTGTAAGACGGAGGTCCGAGCAAACAACTATCTCCGATTCTCATAATGACGTATTTTCCAGCATCCGCGGGCCGGAAGCGGGTCGCCCTGGCCGGAGATGTTGGACTGCGCTTCGGCCAGCGAGTAGTTGTGCGCCGACATTCGCACGCCATCGCCCAAGCAGCACAACCCATTTCGCGTCGCCGCCATCGCCTCGACGAGTTTGGGCGCCGAACCGTCGTAGCTGTGGCCGAGCGCCACGCCGACGGGATCGTCGCCGGCGATACCCGCGCATCCCGACAGCGCCGCTGTCAACGTCGAGATCACCGAGCCCAAACCCTCGCCCGCGGTGACGACCTGGTTGCCCACGCTATCGAGGGCCGTGGGGTCGACCACGAGCGGCGTCATTACCTCACGACCACATGCTCAGATTCTTGGCCATGGCGCCGGTGTAATTGCCGTGCGCGGTCGCGCCGGCCGCCTTCAACTGGGCCAGCGCCTCGCGCATCATCGCCTCGCCGCGGGCCCAGTGTTGGTGGGCCTGTGCGTGGGAGGCCGCGCCTTCGCCCGTCCACGCCAAATGCAGATTGCTTACCAGCGAATCGATTTCGGCGAGCATGCTTTCGGCATGCCGCTGAAACTCGGCCATCCGCTGCACCGAGTCTGCCAACGCCTGCGGGTCGACCCGAAAGGCCTCAGCCACGGTGCACCCCCCGAACCAGCTGCGCCGAAACGGCCTCGTTGTGCTGATAGCCCTTAGCGGCCTGGGCCACCGCCCTGGCCAGGAGCGACAATCCGGTCTCGACCTCGCGCGCCCCGCGTTGCCACAGCTCCCACGCGGCGGCGTAGGCGCTTCCCGACCCGCCCTGCCAGCCGCCCAGCATCTCGCCGACCTGACCGTCCAGTTCGGCCAGCTGACTGCGCAGGTTTTCGGCGGCACCCAGCAGCGACTGGGCAAAACCGTCCATCAGCTGCGGATCGACGTGCAGCTCGTTGCCTGCAGCCATAGCCGCAACCTAGTAAGTGCCGGAGCCGCCCACAATTCACCCGTGAGTGCACACAGGCACACTGGTGCCATGACTGAGCGCCCCAAGGTGGAGCTGCTGACCCGCGCCGGATGCACCATATGCGCGCGGGCCTACGCCCGGCTGGCGGAACTGGCCGGAGAGCTGGATTTCGAGCTGGCGGCCACCGACGTCGACGCCGCCGCAGCGGCCGGCGACCCCGGGCTGCGGGCCGAGTTCGGCGACCGGCTGCCCGTGATTTTGCTGGATGGCCGCGAGCACAGTTACTGGGAGATCGACGAGCCGCGGCTGCGCGCCGACCTCGCTCGATAACGCCCCGGGCACCGAGCCCGGTGGGAGCGGACTCATTATTTGGTAGCCCACCGAATAAACGTTTACCGTAGACAGCAGTTCAGTTACTGGAGTAGCGAGGGAGCTGGCCAGGTGATGCTGCCGTGAGCATCTTGCTCTTCGGGGTTTCGCACCGTAGTGCGCCGGTCTCCGTTCTGGAACAACTCAGCCTCGACGAATCCGACCGCAACAAGATCGTCGACCGGGTTTTGCAGTCGCCGCTGGTCACCGAGGCCATGGTGCTGTCGACATGCAACCGGGTCGAGGTCTACGCGGTGGTCGACGCGTTCCACGGCGGTTTGGCCGTAATCGGGCAGGTGCTGTCGGAATACTCCGGAATGACGATGGGCGACCTCACCCAGTACGCCTACGTGCGCTACAGCGAGGCCGCCGTCGAGCACCTTTTTGCCGTTGCCAGCGGCCTGGACTCAGCGGTCATCGGCGAACAGCAGGTGCTCGGGCAGGTGCGCCGGGCCTACGCCGCCGCCGAGGCGAATCGCACGGTCGGGCGGGTGCTGCACGAGCTGGCCCAACGCGCGCTGTCGGTCGGCAAGCGGGTGCACTCCGAAACGGCCATCGACGCCGCCGGCGCCTCGGTCGTTTCGGTCGCGCTGGGCATGGCCGGACGCAAGGTGGACGGACTGTCGGGAAAAACCGCCGTCGTCGTCGGCGCCGGCGCGATGGGCGCGCTGTCGTCGGCCCACCTGATCCGGGCCGGCATCGACCGCATCGTGGTGCTCAACCGGTCGCTGGCCCGCGGGCAACGACTGGTCCGCAAGATCCGCGAATCGGGCGTGCGCGCCCAGGCGATGACGTTGGACCGGCTCCCCGACGCACTGGCCGACGTCGACGTGGTGGTCAGCTGCACGGGGGCGGTGAGCCCCGTGGTCTCGCTGGCCGATGTCCACCACGCGCTGGCCGCCGCGCAGCGCGACGAAGCGGGCAACCCGCTGCTGATCTGCGACCTGGGCATGCCGCGCGACGTCGATCCCGCCGTGGCCGGACTTCCCGGCGTCTGGGTCATCGACGTGGACCGCATCCAGCACGAACCCGCGGCTCACGCCGCCGCCGGCGACGTCGACGCCGCGCGCCACATCGTGGCCGCTGAGGTCGCCGCCTACCTGGCCGGACAGCGGATGGCCGAGGTGACCCCGACCGTGACCGCGTTGCGCCAGCGCGCCGCCGACGTCGTCGAAGCCGAGCTGCTGCGGCTGGAAAACCGGCTCCCCGGACTCGAGAGCGCCCAGCGCGAAGAGGTCGCCCGCACGGTCCGGCGGGTGGTGGACAAGCTGCTGCACGCGCCCACGGTGCGGATCAAGCAACTCGCCAGCGCCCCTGGCGGTGACAGCTACGCCGAAGCCCTGCGCGAGCTTTTCGAACTCGACCAGACCGCCGTCGACGCCGTGGCTGCAGGTGAATTGCCAGTGGTGCCAACGGGATTCGACGCCGGCACGCAGCAATCCACCGAGTAACCCGATTGGCGCACGTGATCCGCATCGGCACGCGGGGCAGTCTGCTGGCCACCACCCAGGCCTCCGTCGTCAGAGACGCTCTCATTGCCAACGGTCACCCCGCGGAGTTGGTGATCATCAGCACAGCAGGCGACCGGTCGTCGGCGCCCATCGAAACGTTGGGTGTCGGCGCCTTCACCACCGCGCTGCGCGAGGCCATCCAGGACGGCCGCGTCGACGCCGCCGTGCACTCGCACAAGGATTTGCCGACCGCCGACGACCCGAGGTTCAACATCGCCGCCATACCGGCACGGAATGACCCGCGCGACGCGCTGGTGGCGCGCGACGGGCTGGTGCTCGGAGAGTTGCCGGCAGGTTCGCTGGTCGGCACGTCATCCCCGCGGCGGGCCGCACAGCTTAGAGCATTGGGTCTCGGTTTGGAAATCCGCCCCCTACGAGGCAACCTAGATACCAGGTTGAACAGGGTAAGTAGTGGTGATCTAGACGCCATCGTGGTGGCCCGGGCCGGACTGGCTCGCCTGGGCCGGCTCGCTGATGTCACCGAGACGCTAGAGCCGGTGCAAATGTTGCCAGCACCGGCTCAGGGCGCGCTCGCCGTCGAGTGCCGCGCCGACGACAGCCGGCTGGCGGCGGTGCTGGCGGAGTTGGACGACTCCGACACGCGCGCGGCGGTCACCGCCGAGCGAGCCCTGTTGGCCGAACTGGAGGCGGGTTGCTCCGCACCGGTGGGAGCGATCGCCGAGGTGGTCGAGTCCATTGATGAGGACGGCCGGGTCTTCGACGAGCTGTCGCTGCGCGGTTGCGTGGCGGCGCTCGACGGATCCGACGTGATCCGCGCGTCCGGCATCGGCGCTCCCGGGCGGGCCCGGGAACTGGGGCTCTCGGTGGCCGCGGAGCTGCTGGAGCTGGGTGCGCAAGAGCTGATTGGGCAAGCGCGGCGAGACCCCGCGCACGAGTAACTGAATGACCTCAAAAAGGGATGACTTGGGAGCGACAATGACGACGCGAGGGCGCAAGCCGAGACCGGGCCGCATCACGTTCGTGGGTTCCGGCCCGGGTGATCCGGGATTGTTGACCACGCGGGCGGCCACCGTGCTGGCCAATGCGGCCCTGGTGTTCACCGATCCCGACGTACCCGAACCGGTGCTGGCGCTGATCGGCAAGGACCTGCCGCCCGTTTCGGGCCCGGCGCCCGCCGAACCGGCGCCCGCGACGACCGACGGATCACCCGACGCGGATTCGCCTCCGGCGGCGGCCACGGTGCTGTCCGGTGGAGCCGACATCCGTCCGGCGCTGGGTGAGCCCGCCGAGGTCGCCAAGACACTGACCGCGGAGGCCCGCACGGGTGTCGACGTGGTGCGACTGGTTTCCGGTGACCCGCTGACGCTCGACGCGGTGATCAGCGAGGTGAACGCCGTCGCGCGCACCCACCTGCCCGTGGAGATCGTGCCGGGGCTGTCGTCGACGAGCGCGGTGCCGACCTACGCGGGTCTGCCGCTGGGCTCCTCGCACACGGTGGCCGACGTGCGCGACCCGCAGGTGGATTGGGAAGCCTTGGCGGCGGCCCCCGGGCCGCTGATCCTGCAGGCCACCCCGACGCATCTGGCCGACGCGGCCCGCGCGCTGATCGAGCACGAACTGGCCGACACCACGCCGTGCGTGGTCACCGCCCAGGGCACCACCTGTCAGCAGCGTTCGATCGAAACCACGCTGCACGGGTTGACCGATGCGGCCGTCGTGGCCGGCGCCGGCGACCCCGCTGGCCCGCTGACCGGACCGCTGGTGGTCACCATCGGCAAGACGGTGCACAGCCGGTCGAAGCTGAACTGGTGGGAGAGCCGGGCGCTGTACGGCTGGACCGTGTTGGTGCCGCGCACCAAGGACCAGGCCGGCGAGATGAGCGAGCGGCTGACGTCCTACGGCGCGCTGCCGGTCGAGGTGCCGACCATCGCGGTCGAGCCCCCGCGCAGCCCCGCCCAGATGGAGCGGGCCGTCAAGGGATTGGTCGACGGCCGGTTCCAGTGGGTGGTGTTCACCTCCACCAACGCGGTGCGCGCGGTGTGGGAGAAGTTCGGGGAGTTCGGGCTGGACGCCCGCGCCTTCTCCGGTGTGAAGATCGCCTGCGTCGGTGAGTCGACGGCCGACCGGGTCCGGGCCTTCGGGATCAGTCCCGAGCTGGTGCCGGCCGGGGAGCAGTCCTCGCTGGGGCTGCTGGACGACTTTCCGGAGTATGACAGCATTTTCGATCCGGTCAACCGGGTGTTGCTGCCGCGTGCCGACATCGCCACCGAGACGCTGGCCGAGGGCCTGCGCGAACGTGGTTGGGAGATCGAGGATGTCACCGCGTACCGGACGGTTCGGGCGGCACCGCCGCCGGCTGCCACCCGCGAGATGATCAAGACGGGCGGCTTCGACGCGGTGTGCTTCACCTCCAGCTCGACGGTGCGCAACCTGGTCGGCATCGCCGGTAAACCCCACGCGCGCACCATCATTGCCTGCATCGGTCCCAAGACGGCCGAGACCGCCGCCGAGTTTGGCCTGCGGGTGGATGTGCAGCCCGAAACCGCTGCCGTCGGCCCGCTGGTCGACGCGCTGGCCGAACACGCCGCGCGGTTGCGCGCCGAGGGTGCGCTGCCGCCGCCGCGTAAGAAGAGCCGCAGGCGCTAGCTCGTGGCGATCGCAAGCGCGGCGCAGCCGGGCGCAGTCCCCCGCAAGCGGGAGGTGCCCCCGGGTCGCCACGGGAGCCCGTGATGGCCTACCCGCGGCAGCGCCCGCGTCGGCTCCGTTCCACCCCGGCGTTGCGTCGCCTGGTGGCGCAAACATCGTTGGAGCCAAGGCATTTGGTGCTGCCGATGTTCGTCGCCGACGGGATCGACGAACCGCTGCCGATCCCGTCCATGCCCGACGTCGTGCAGCACACCCGCGAGTCGCTGCGCCGCGCGGCCGCCGATGCGGTGGCAGCCGGAGTGGGCGGGCTGATGCTGTTCGGTGTGCCGCTTGACGAGGACAAGGATGCGACCGGCTCGGCCGGTACTGACCCCGACGGCATCCTCAATGTCGCCCTTCGCGACCTGGCCAAGGATCTCGGTGACGCGACGGTGTTGATGGCCGACACCTGCCTGGACGAGTTCACCGACCACGGTCACTGCGGCGTTCTCGACGCCCGCGGTCGGGTCGACAATGACACCACTCTGCGGCGATACGTGAAATTGGCTGTGGCGCAAGCAGAGTCAGGCGCACATGTGGTGGGTCCGAGCGGGATGATGGACGGGCAGGTGGGCGCGATTCGTGACGGCCTGGACGCCGCGGGCTACACCGATGTGGTGATCTTGGCCTACGCCGCGAAGTTCGCTTCGGCGTTCTACGGACCGTTCCGGGAAGCGGTGAGCTCCAGCCTGTCCGGCGACCGTCGCACCTACCAACAAGAACCCGGCAACGCCCGAGAAGCGGTGCGCGAGATCGAATTGGACATCGACGAGGGCGCCGACATCATCATGGTCAAGCCCGCGATGAGCTACCTCGACGTGGTGGCCGCCGCCGCGGAGGTTTCGCCGGTGCCGGTGGCCGCCTATCAGGTGTCGGGAGAGTACGCGATGATTTGCGCTGCGGCAGCGAACAATTGGATCGACAGGCGCGCCGCCGCGCTCGAATCGTTGATCAGCGTTCGCCGCGCCGGTGCCGATATCGTGCTGACCTATTTTGCCGCGGAGGCGGCGGGTTGGCTTTCCTAGCGGCCGCATCGGCGGTAGACAATCAGGGGATGAGGCTCCGATGACCACAGCGAGAAATGGCGACCCCAAGCCGTTGTTCTACGAGTCCGGCGCCAGCTGGCTGTGGGTGTTGAGCGGTCCGGCCGCGGCGGCGTCGATGATCCTGATCGAAATATGGAGTGGCGCAGCGATTTCGTTGTGGGTCCCGGCGATCTTTCTGGTGATGGTGTCGGCGTTCGTGGCGCTGCAGGTGAAGGCCGCGCGGATCCACGTCTCCGTCGAATTGACCCAGGACGCCCTGCGCCAGGGCACCGAGACCATCCTGGTGCGCGAGATCGTCAAAGTGTTTCCCGAACCGGAGAATCCGGTGAAATCCGGCCGGGCGCTGGCGAAGTGGCAGGAGGCGCGCGCGCTCGGCGAGCTGGTCGGGGTGCCGCGCGGTCGGACGGGGATCGGGCTCAAGCTCACCGAGGGCCGCACCGCGCAGGCCTGGGCGAAACGCCATCGTCATCTTCGGGATGCGTTGACGCCGCTGGTTCAGGAACGGGTGGAGCCGGCCCGGTCCGATGCCGCCGACCTCGATCACAACGACGATCCCGGATCCGAGCTGTGATGGCCCGCTATCGAGCGCTGGCCGAACTTGTGGTGGCCTGCCTGGCACTGGTGGGTGTCGCGGTGAGCTGGTTGCACGCGCGGCACATCGTCAATGTCGCGCCGGTCATGGACGGGCAGCCGTCGACCACGGCTTTGGTGTACAACCCTCAGTGGCTGCTGCTGGCCATGCTGCTGGCGATGATCGCCGGCGTGCTGGCGGTCCTCGGGTTCGCGAGGCTGTGGCGCGTCCGCCGCGGCGTTACGCCGTCTTCCTGATCAGCGGCAGGGCCAGCCGGCGGCGGTAGACGACGGCGTCGGCCAGGTCGCAGAACGCCTCGGGCACCGAGTGCGCAGTCGGAAACACGGCATCGCCGTCACCGGCGACCAGCTGCTCGATCACGTCGGCGCCGGCGACCAGTGTCCACTCCATCCCGGCCCGGCGGCAGTCCTCGTCGAACGTGTAGAGAAGCGAGAAGCCGGCACCGGCGAAGTGGCTCACGGCGCTGATGTCGAGCACCAGCGGATTGTCCCCGACGATGAAACGGCGCAGGCAGTCGCTGACCCGGTCGACGTTGACGGCGTCGATCTCACCCCGGATCGTCACCACCGTGGCGAGGTGGCGGCAGTGTGCGCGAACCTGGGCGCCACCACAGTCGAGGCCGCCCTGTCGAGTGGTCATCGCGATCGTCATGAACGCCCCAATCCCCGTGCTGTTGCGCAGGCCGACACGCCGCCGACCGAAGCTAGCTACAACGTTGCCCGCCAAACTTAAGGAGACCGACAGTTACGTCTAACTGTTTGCTAAAAAGCCGACGGCCCGGTGCGTGCGGAGGTATACGCGCGGGGGCGCACCGTCGCCGTCACACGATCCGGGCGGCCGCGCTGTTAGGCTGCTCTGGCTACCGGTTGCGAGTCGGGGGGCTTGGGATAGGGCGAAATGCCCGGTCAGCCGGGTGAGAAGGCGAACGAAACTACCACGTCCAGGACGAAAGAGCATCGTGCGCATCCGAGAGAACAAGGGAGAGATCAAGGGCGAGATCAAGGCCCTGACGGGACTCCGGATCGTCGCCGCGGTGTGGGTGGTGCTGTTTCATTTTCGGCCGATGCTGAGCGACATCTCGCCCGATTTCCGCGAGACCCTGGCGCCGGTGCTCAACTGCGGCGCGCAAGGCGTCGACCTGTTCTTCATCCTCAGCGGGTTCGTGCTGACCTGGAACTACCTCGACCGGATGGGCCGGTCCTGGTCGACGCGCGAGACGCTGCATTTCCTGTGGCTGCGGCTGGCCCGGGTGTGGCCGGTTTATCTGGTCACGATGCACCTGGCCGCGCTGCTGGTCATCGGTTCGCTGCACGTCGGCCACGTGCCACTGCCCGAGGCCAACGACCTCACCGCGGTCGGCTACATACGCCAGGTGCTGCTCGTGCAGTTGTGGTTCGAGCCGTTCTTCGACGGCACCAGCTGGGACGGGCCGGCCTGGTCGATCAGCGCCGAGTGGCTGGCCTACCTGCTGTTCGGTGTGCTCGCCCTGGTGATCTTCCGGATGAAGCTGGCCACCCGGGCGCGCACCCTGATGTGGCTGGCCGTCACGGCCTCGCTCCCGCCGGTGGTGATGTTGTTGGCCAGCGGACACTTCTACACGCCGTGGAGCTGGCTGCCGCGGATCGTGACGCAGTTCGCCGCGGGGGCGCTGGCGTGCGCCGCCGTGCGCCGGCTGCGGCTGACCGACCGTGGTCGCCACATGGCCGGATACATTTCGCTGCTGCTGCTGGTCGCCGTGGTGGGTGTCCTGTATTGGTTTGACGCCCATCCGATCAGCGGGGTCGTGGAAAACGACAGCGGCGGCGTGGTCGACGTGCTGTTCGTCCCGCTGGTGATCACGCTGGCGGTCGGCCTGGGCAGCCTGCCCAGGCTGCTGTCTACCCGGGTGATGGTCTACGGCGGGCAGATCTCGTTCTGCCTGTACATGGTGCATGAGCTGGTGCACACGTCCTGGGGATGGGCGGTCGAGCAATTCCGCCTCACGCCGTGGGAGCCCGATTCGCCCTGGAAGTGGAACGTGCTGGGCCTTTTCGCGATCGCCCTGGCGCTGTCCAGCCTGCTGTATCACGTCGTGGAGGAGCCCGCCCGACGCTGGATGCGCAGGATGGTCGACGTCCGTCCCGCCGCTCAGCCCACCGAGTCCACCGTCGAGTCCACCGCGGCCAAGGTGCACCAGATCGACGGCGGCCTGGAACCCGTCACCGAGCGCACAGCTTCCTGAGTACCTGCGAATCATGCTGTGCCCCATGACCTCTCAGACGTGGGTTCGACGATGGTAGTAGCGCCGCCCTGGTAGTTTGGGGCATGCTGATCGACTCGGTCCTGGATCACACATGCGCAACAGCGCGTTGACGACCGGTTCGCGTCGGTTATTCGTACGATTTCCGGTGGTCGGTGCACTGAAAGGCCATGCCGTGCCCGGGGGGAGGTGGAGGTAGGAGTGAGTCGTCTGGCCGCGTTGGTCGTCAACCTCGCCCTGCTGGTCGGCCTGCTCTTCGAAGCCGTGGCACACCCGGCACGGGCGCGGCCCTACGAGGTGTTGACGCTGGATGGCCGGCTGACCCACATCGCGGTGGTCGGCGACTCGTATACGACCGGCACCGACGAGGGTGGCCTGGGGCCGAACGCATGGACCGCCCTGACCTGGCAGACGCTCACCAAGCGAGGTCTGCAGATCGACGCCGATGTGGCGGCCGAGGGCAGAGCGGGCTATGCCGTGCCCGGCGACCACGGCAGCATCTTCGAGGATCTGACCGTCAGGTCGGTCAAAGCCGACGACGTGCTGGTGGTGTTTTTCGGCTCCCGCAACGACCAGGGCAGCGACCCCGGCCTGCTGGCCGGCCGGGCACGCGACACCTTCCAGGTCGCGCGCATCCTGGCACCGACGGCCAGATTCCTGGTGATCGGGCCACCCTGGCCGACCGCCGATGTGCCACCGGACATCTTGCAGATCCGCGACATACTCAACTCCGAGGCCCGCGCCGCGGGGGCGGCGTTCGTAGACCCGATCGGCGCCCACTGGTTCGTCGACAGGCCAGACCTGATCGGCCCAGATGGCGTGCACCCCAACGACGCCGGGCATCGGTACATGGCCGACAAGATTGCACCGCTGATTCGCACGCAGCTATTCAGGTAGCGAAGCACTCAGACGTACGGCTGGCTTCGCGTCAAAGTGCCAGCCGCGCAAGGCTTTACACGCCAATCGTGGGCGATCAGTCTTCTGCGTGCCGCTCGTAGTCCCACTGCTCCAGGCGAGCTTGCAGCTGCATCACGCCAATTCCGACGACTGGCGTAGCAGCCGCGATGCAGACCAACAACAGCGGGGACATTTCAAACCTCCAAAACCCTTACATTCGTAACACGTTCGGTTTCGTGGCGGGGTTCATTCGCAAAGAAAGTCATCGCAACGTCATCCGTCCGTTATGGCTCCGTCTGCCAGTGCGCCCAGCACCGGTGCCAACAACTGTGCATATTCGGTTGTGACGTGGTTGTCGTCGCGGAACACCAGGGTGTTACCGACGATCATCGGGCAGCGTTCGGAGGTGCAGAACAGGTCGGTGATGTCGGCGTAGTGACCGCCGTTGCCGGTGGTCGCGGCCCGCTCGGCGGAGATACCCACGTCGTTGACCGCGACCGAACGGCTTGGCGCGCAGGCGGTGGCGTCGTCCAGATGCCCGGATAGGCAGGTGGGCACCGGCGATTGCGGATCCGGCGCGGGGCCGAGGACCAGGACCGTCGCGCCGGTGCGACGCAGTTGTGCGACGGTGCGCCCCAGCGTCTCGATCCACGCCGGGTCGTAGGACACGAAGCCGAAGTCACCGCCGTAGCGCCGGCTCATGTCCAGCACCACCAGCCGCGGGTGTTCGGCCGCCACCCGGGCCAGGACCTGGGTACGCCACTGTTCGCATTCGGTGTACTCGCGGCCCAGATACGGGCTGTCGATGGGCAGGTCCTGAATCGGGCAGGTCACCTTCGCCATCGTCTCCAGCCGCCAGTGCCGCTGCTCGGCAACCTGCTGGAAGGCCGGGTTCCACATCGCCGCGTGCGAGTCGCCGATCAGCGCGACCGTTGTCGCAGAGCCGACGTCGCCGGCCGCGCACTCGCTTTGCCCGATGTCGCGCCAGGATCGCACGCAGCCGTTGACGAAGACGGCGGCCTTGTCGGCCGGCGCCTGGGCCAGCGGCGGGTCCAGGTTGGACGGCACGGCCCGCAGGCCCGCCGCCGCCGCGACCGCGTCACGCACCTGCGCCAGGGCCGCCTCGACGGCCGTCTGCTGCGGAGCGGCGGCGGGCAGCGCCATGATGGTGGCCTTCGCCGCGGCCGGACCGTGGCCGACCGGAACCGGTATCACCGTCAGCAACAGCACGCACGCGGATGCGGTGGCGACACTGGCGATCCCGGCCGCCACCAGGCTGGCCTTGGCCGACCGGCGCAGGGCAGCGGCGAAGCGGCCGGGATTCTCCACCAGATGGAACGTGATCACCGCGAGCCCGGCCGAGACGGCCGTCGCGGCCAGTCGGGCGGGCAGGCCGGCTTCGCCCAGCAGTCGCGGCATCAGCAACAGCACCGGCCAATGCCAGAGGTACCACGAGTACGACACCCGCCCGATCGCGCGCATCGCCGGCCGGCACAGCAGCCGGCCGACCCCCAGGCTGCGGGTGACGCAGCCGCCGCCGATCACCAGCGCGGTGCCCAGCACCGGCAGCAGCGCCGCCGTGCCGGGGTAGGGCGTGGCGGGGCCCAGCTGCGTGCAGGTGAGTCCGATCAGCGCCAGGCCGCCCCACCCGGCGATCGCCGCGGGCAGCAGCGGCAGCCGACGCCAGTGCGCGATCGACAGCGCGACCAGCCCGCCCACGGCCAGCTCCCAGGCGCGGGTGGGCAACGAGAAGAACGCCCACGGCGGCGAGCTGCGCGTCCACAGCACGGCCGCGGTCAGCGAGGCCGCGGCGACCAACGCCAGCACCACCGCGTACGGCCGCGCCCGGGCCACCCCGTCGCGCCGGATGCGTCCCACAATCCACGCGGTACCGATGATCAACACCGGCCACACCAGGTAGAACTGCTCCTCGACGCCGAGGGACCAGTAGTGTTGAAACGGCGAGGGCGCCTGCGCGTTGAGGTAGTCGGTGCCTTGCTGGGCGAACCGGTAGTTGCCGACATACAGCGCGCTGGCGATGCCGTCGAGGAACACGCTTCGGGCCTGCAACGGCGGCAGCACCGCGGCCGCCGCGACGGCGGTGACGACGGCGACCGTGGCCGCGGCCGGCAACAGCCGACGGGCCCGGGCTCCGTAAAAACGGCCCAGCGCAACGCTTTTCGTGGTGCTGACCTCGCGCCACAGCAGGCCGGTGATCAGGAAGCCGGAGATGACGAAGAAGACGTCCACGCCGATGAAGCCGCCGGCGGTCCCGGGGATGCCCGCGTGGTAGAGCACGACGGCGATTACCGCCACGGCCCGCAGGCCCTCGATGTCGGGGCGGAATCCGCGTCGCTGAATTTGTCGGGTGGGGCTATCGCCCGCTGGTGAGGGCGGGCTGTACGCGGTTTCCTGCCGGACTGCCATGCCTCTTTCGGGATGCCTCGCTAGGTCGCCAGCCAGGAAAGCTCGCCGGGTAATTGCAAACGCCACCAGGTGATGTCGTGTCCGCCGACCGTGAAGCTTACCGCCGGCGGCGTGCTGAGCTGGCTAACGAATTGGCGTGTCGCCGGATAGAAACGGTCGAATGTCCCGCAGTCCACCCGCAGCGGGATCTGCGACAACGCCGGCAGCCCCATCACGCTGTTCGTCCTCCAGTCCTCTTCGCTGTCAAACGCTTTGGGCGCGCAATCGGCGTACGAGGTGTACAGCGCCGGGCTGATGGCGCAGATCCCCGCGGTCCGCGCCGGCCCCAGCTTGGCGCCCAGGCGCAGCGCCCCGTACCCGCCCATGGACCAGCCCATGAAGCCCACCCGGGAGGTATCCAGACCCATCGTGCCCAGCATCGGCAACAGCTCATCGAGAACCATCGCCCCGGAGTCGCTGCCGTCGACCCGTTTGTGCCAATAGGAATCGGATCCGCCGTCGACGCCCACGACGGCGATCGGCGGCTTGCCCTCCTTGACCAACCGCGCCAGGGCGTCCGGCACGCCACAATCCAGCATCATGTTCGCGTCGCCGTCCTTGCCGTGCAGCGCGATCACCGGGCGCAGCAGCCCGCTCTGCGAGGTCTGTCCGGGCGGCAGGGCGATCACCCAGTTGGTCTTGACGCCGCCGCGCGCCTTGGAGATGAACGAACCCGTCAGCTTGGTGGGCAGGTTGCTGCTCGCGGTCGACGGTTCGAACGGGGCGGGCAGCGGCGCCGCTTGCGGTTCGAGCGGATCCAGCCAGGCGCTCAAAGCCCACGCGCCCGCGGCCGCAACGCTGGCACTGGCGCCCATTCGCAGCACCGCGCGGCGGTTCAGATCAGGCACGAGCGTCATAATGCCGCGCCCACTGGGCTTTTCCGACCCTGTCGTGGAGTTTGCAAGGGCATTGTGACGCGGCAGTCATCGAGTAGTGACGTGCGGCAGGCGACGGCGCGGCGGATTGAATCTGGCAGGTTTCAACCCTCGTGCGCCGCGCCGGGCTCCGCGACGCTGGAACTTCGGTGCATGGCTTCGAAGCGGAAGAGGATTGGATGAGCCTGGCATTTCACTGGTTTTTGCCGACGTACGGGGATTCGCGCAATCTCGTCGCCGGTGGGCACGGCACGTCGATGCACGGCGACCGGCCCGCGACTTTGCGCTATCTGCACCAGATTTGCGCCGCTGCCGAGGACAACGGGTTTGAGGCGGTGCTCACACCGACCGGATTGTGGTGTGAGGACGCCTGGTTGACGACGGCGATGCTGATCGAGCGCACCGAGACGCTGAAGTTCCTGGTCGCATTCCGTCCGGGGTTGCTCAGCCCCACCCTGGCCGCGCAGATGGCCGGCACCTTCCAGCGGCACTCGCAAGGACGGCTGCTGCTCAACGTCGTGACCGGCGGCGAACCGCACGAACAACAGGCCTATGGCGACTACCTGGACAAGCAGGCGCGCTACACGCGTACCGCGGAGTTCCTGGACGTGGTGCGCCGGCTGTGGACGTCGAAAGAACCGGTGAGCTTCGCCGGTGAACACATCCGCGTCGACGGCGCACAACTGAACAACCCGCCCGATCCGATTCCCGCGGTGTTCTTCGGCGGCTCGTCGGGATCGGCGGGGCCCGTTGCCGCCAAGTACTCCGACGTCTACCTCACCTGGGGTGAACCGCTGACGGCCGTCGCCGAGAAATTGGACTGGATTCGCGGGCTGGCCGTCGAGGCCGGCCGGACCCTGCAATTCGGGTTGCGCATCCACGTGATCAGCCGCCCGACCGCCGAGCAAGCCTGGGCCGAAGCCGACCGGCTGCTGGAGGCGATCGACCCGGCAGACATCGAGCGAGTACAGGCCAGCCTGGCCCGCAGCGAATCCGAGGGACAGCGCCGGATGCTGAAGTTGCACGGCGGCAACAGCAATCGGCTGCTGATCGCCCCCAACCTGTGGGCCGGCGTCGGCCTGGTGCGCGGCGGCGCGGGCACCGCGCTGGTCGGGTCGCACGAGGAGGTCGCGCAGCGGTTGACCGAATATGCAGACCTGGGCATCGACCACTTCATCCTGTCGGGCTACCCGCACCTGGAAGAGGCGTACTGGTTCGGCGAGGGCGTGCTGCCACTGCTGGAGCGCCGTGGCGTGTGGAAACACCCCAACCGCAAGTCCCAGCCGGCCTCGTCGACGCCGTTCGCGGCCGCGTCGGCGCAGTAGCCATGGCGACGACGCTGCCCGCCCTCGCCCCGGCGGACACCCTCGACGAATCCGACGGCGACCGGCGCCGGCGGCTGCGCACCGTCGTCGCGGCGAGTCTGCTCGGCACCACCGTCGAGTGGTACGACTTCTTCCTCTACGCCACCGCCGCCGGGCTGGTGTTCGGCAGGCTGTTCTTTCCCAACGCCAGCTCGCTGGTGGGCACGCTGCTCGCGTTCGCGACGTTCGCCGTGGGCTTTGTCATGCGGCCCGTCGGCGGCCTGGTGTTCGGCCACATCGGGGACCGGATCGGGCGCAAGCGCAGCCTGGCGCTCACGATGCTGATCATGGGTGGCGCGACGGCGCTGATCGGCGCGCTGCCGACCGCCGCCGCGATCGGGGTGTGGGCGCCGATCCTGCTGCTGGTGCTGCGGGTGCTGCAGGGTTTCGCGCTCGGCGGCGAGTGGGGCGGCGCGGTGCTGCTGGCCGTCGAACACAGCCCCGGCGACCGGCGCGGCCGGTTCGGGGCGATCCCGCAAGTCGGGCTGGCGCTGGGCCTGGCGCTGGGGACCGGCATCTTCGCGCTGCTGCAGGTCGAGTTGGGTTCGGCGGAGTTCCTCGCCTACGGCTGGCGCATCGCCTTCCTGCTGAGCCTGGTGCTGGTCGTGGTCGGCGTCCTGGTGCGGTGGCGAGTCGACGAGACACCGGCCTTTCAAGAGCTGCGCGACCTCGAAGCGGCATCCACCGTGCCGATCCGCGAAATTTTCCGCGGCGCCCGCTCCAGGCGAAACACCTTGCTGGGACTGCTGTCTCGCTGGGCCGAGGGCTCGGCGTTCAACACCTGGGGCGTGTTCGCGATCAGCTATGCCACCGGGGCGCTGGGCTTCCACAAGGTGCCCGTTCTGGTCGTGGTCACCATCGCCGCGCTGGTGATGGCGGTGCTGCTGCCCGTGTCGGGAGCGCTGACCGACCGGTACGGCGCCCGGCGGGTGTACCTGGCGGGGGTGGCGTGCTACGGACTCGCGGCGTTCCCCGCGTTCGCCTTGTTCGGCACCAGGAACCTGGTTCTGTTCGGGCTGGCGATGGTCGTCGTGTTCGGCGTCGTGCACGCACTGTTCTACGGCGCGCAGGGCACGCTGTTCTCGTCGCTGTATCCGACCCAGACCCGGTACACCGGTCTGTCGTTCGTCTACCAGTTCTCGGGCATCTATGCCTCCGGAGTGACGCCGATGATCCTGACCGCGCTGATCGCGGCGGCCGGCGGCGCGCCATGGCTGGCGTGCGCGTATTTGGTTGCGACGGCGGTGATTAGCGTGATCGCCACGGCGTTGATCCGGGAGCGGGACCTGTACCTCTAAGCCACGTCACAGCCCATCGAGCGTGAAGTTAGCTTCACGCTCGGTCGCGAGGGTGAAATCAACTTCACGCTGGGCACGACGAAGCCGAACACACCGACGGGCGGATTCCGTGGGATATCGGAGGCCCGCAGCCGGTCGTCCGGCAGTTGGTCGCCGACGGCGCGATCAACGGGGAGGTGCTCGACCCGGGCACTGGGCCGGTTGTCACGCGATTCACTTTGCGTCCCACGGCTATTCGGTCACCGGCAGCGACGGTTCACCCACCGCAATCGAGCGGGCCAAGCGCAACGCCGAGCGAGCCGGGGTGCAGGGTGGATTTCCAGGTGGCCGACACCACCAAACTGGAAGGGTTCGAGGGCCGGTTCGACACCTTCGTGGACAGTGTTTTCTACCATGTGTTTCTCAACGACGAGGCCATCCAGACGCGGTACGCGCAGGCGCTGCACCCCGTGCGACCAGACCCGGGGCGCGGCCGTACATGTTCGAGTTCAGCCCGCACAACGTCAACGGCCTGCAGTGGACCGCGATACCCGCCGACAACCTCGAGCGAGTACTGGGTGCCGGCGGATGGCGCATCGATTACCTCGGTGTCGCCACCTACCCGGGGGCGGCTTCTCCAGGAGACATTCGAGGCCATGAAGACGATGGCAGCCGAGGGACAGGATGAGATCCTGCGCCGAATGACGCCGTTGGTGCATCGGCTCGGCGTCATCGACCCGCCTCTTCCGGGTGGTGCACCGGCCGCCGATGTGTTGTGGTATCTCCAACACGACCCGGGGGCACGCTGGGAGGCCCAAGACATGGAAGCCGTGAGTAGTCCGCCGGAGTTGCGCCAAGGGCTTTCGCAGCGACAGCTCAGCATGATTGCGCTCGGCGGTGTGATCGGCGCCGGGTTGTTCGTCGGGTCGGGCGTGGTGATCCGCGACACCGGACCGGCCGCGTTCCTGACCTACGCGCTGTGCGGCGTGCTGATCGTCCTGGTGATGCGGATGCTGGGCGAGATGGCCGCCGCCAATCCGTCGACCGGGTCGTTCGCCGACTACGCGGCCAAGGCGCTGGGCGGCTGGGCCGGGTTTTCGGTGGGCTGGCTGTATTGGTACTTCTGGGTGATCGTCGTCGGCTTCGAGGCGGTCGCCGGCGGCAAGGTCCTCAATTACTGGTTTCAGGCGCCGCTGTGGTTGCTGTCGCTGTGCCTGATGCTACTGATGACCGCGACCAACCTGTTCTCAGTCAGCTCGTTTGGCGAGTTCGAATTCTGGTTCGCCGGAATCAAAGTCGCGACGATCATCGTCTTCCTCGGCATCGGCGCGGTATTCGTGCTCGGCCTGTGGCCGGGTCACCACGGCGGGTTCGCCAACCTGACCGCACACGGCGGGTTCCTCCCGAAGGGCATCGCGGCGGTGTTCGCCGCGATCGTGGTGGTGATCTTCTCGATGGTGGGCGCCGAGATCGTCACGATCGCCGCGGCCGAGAGCCGCGAGCCGGCGCTGGCGGTCCAGCGCGCGACGCGATCGGTGGTCGCGCGCATCTCGATCTTCTTCGTCGGTTCGGTGTTCTTGCTCGTGGTGATCCTGCCGTGGGATTCCGTCGAGGTCGGCACGTCGCCGTATGTCGCGGCGTTCAGGCAGATGGGCCTGGCCGGTGCGGATCAGGTGATGAACGCGGTGGTGCTCACCGCGGTGCTGTCGTCGTTGAACTCGGGCCTGTACACGGCGTCGCGCATGCTGTTCGTGCTCGCCGCCCGAAACCACGCGCCGATGCGGCTGGTCAAACTCAGCGGGCGCGGAGTGCCGCACATCGCCATCTTGTTCTCCTCGGCGATCGGCTTTCTGTGCGTGATCATGTCGTGGCTGGCGCCGCGCACGGTGTTTCTGTTCCTGCTCAACTCCTCGGGCGCGATCATCCTGTTCGTCTACTGGCTGATCGCGCTGTCGCAGATCATCCTGCGCCGCCGCACACCCGCCGATCAGCTGCCGTTGAAGATGTGGTTTTTCCCGGTGCTGTCGATTCTCACGCTGGCCGGCATCACCGCTGTGCTGGTGCAGATGGCGTTCGACCATGCGGCGCGCAGCCAGCTGTGGCTGTCGCTGTTGTCGTGGGCGGTGGTGCTGGCGATCTACGCCGTCACCCGCGCCCGGGGCGCTAGTCCGTCTTGCTGAACAGCACGGCCTGCTCGAACGGTAGCCGCCCGAACACCCGCCGCGTCCCGCCGTTCACGTGCTCGGCGGCCTCGTCGCGGGTGACCACCTGCGGGTTGGTGATGCCGAAGGTCTTGCCGTGGCGGCGCATCTTCCCGCCGCCGGCCGCCTTGAGGTTTTTCAGCCAGTCGCGGTCCGGGCCGTAGGTGAGCAGCACCGCAATGCCGGGCTTGCCGTCGACGGTGGCGTCGAAGGCGCTCACCGGAGTGCGGAACTCCTTGCCGGACTTGCGCCCGGTGTGCTCGATGATGGCGAACGACGGGGCCCAGCCGGCCCACAGCTTCTGAATCGGGTTGGTGACGTGTCGGTTGAAGCGAGCAAGCCCTTGAGGAAGTTGCATGCCTTCATCCAACCCGTGATGCACCGCCTCCTCAACCCGCCGCCGAACTCTTACACCCTGTAGTTGATCGCTGTTCGCAGGCTGGGACACTGGTGGTCATGGGGAGCACTGACCAGGCCGCCGCCGCGGTAAGCACGTCGGCGGGTCTGTTCGCCGACGCCTGCGCGGTCATCCCGGGCGGGGTGAACTCGCCGGTGCGCGCATTCACCGCGGTCGGCGGCACGCCGCGCTTCATCACCGAGGCGCACGGCTGCTGGCTCACCGACGCCGACGGCAACCGCTATGTCGACCTGGTCTGCTCGTGGGGCCCGATGATTCTGGGCCACGCGCACCCCGCCGTGGTCGACGCGGTCGCCCGGGCCGCCGCGCACGGTCTGTCCTTCGGGGCGCCCACCCCCGCGGAGACCGAACTGGCCTCCGAGATCATCGGCCGGGTTGCGCCCGTCGAGCGGCTGCGGCTGGTCAACTCCGGCACCGAGGCCACCATGAGCGCGGTGCGGCTGGCCCGCGGCTTCACCGGGCGCGCCAAGATCATCAAGTTCTCCGGCTGCTATCACGGCCACGTGGACGCGTTGCTCGCCGACGCGGGGTCCGGGGTGGCGACGCTGGGCCTACCGTCATCGCCCGGTGTCACCGGCGCCGCGGCGGCCGACACAATTGTGTTGCCGTACAACGACATTGACGCGGTACGTGAGACGTTCGCGCAGCTCGGCGACCAGATCGCCGCGGTGATCACCGAGGCCAGCCCCGGCAACATGGGCGTCGTTCCGCCGGGTGCGGGGTACAACGCGGCGCTGCGGGCGGTCACCGCCGAACACGGTTCGCTGCTGATCGTCGACGAGGTGATGACCGGCTTCCGGGTCAGCCGAAGCGGTTGGTACGGAATCGATCCCGTCGCCGCCGACCTGTTCACCTTCGGCAAGGTGATGAGCGGCGGGTTGCCGGCCGCCGCCTTCGGCGGGCGGGCCGAGGTGATGGAACGCCTCGCGCCGCTGGGGCCGGTATATCAGGCCGGCACCTTGTCGGGTAACCCGGTGGCGATGGCCGCCGGGTTGGCCACCCTGCGCACCGCGGACGACGCCGTCTACGCCGCACTGAACGCCAATGCCGATCGCCTGGCCGGGCTGTTCGCCGAGGCGTTAACCAACGCTGGTGTGCCACACCAGATTCCGCGAGCCGGAAATATGCTCGGCGTGTTCTTCGCGGACGCGCCGGTCACCGATTTCGCATCCGCCCGCAACAGCCAGACCTGGCGCTACCCGCCGTTCTTCCACGCCCTGCTGGACGCGGGGGTATACCCGCCGTGCAGCGCCTTCGAAGCGTGGTTCGTCTCGGCGGCACTCGACGACACCGCGTTCGCGCGAATCGCGGATGCGCTACCCGCGGCGGCCCACGCGGCCGCGACCGCGACCCGGGAGGGGAAGTCCTGATGGCCGAACAAACCCGGGTGCACGTTATGCGCCACGGCGAGGTGCACAACCCCGACGGCATCCTGTACGGGCGACTGCCGGGATTTCACTTGTCGGACAAGGGAAAAGCGCAAGCGGCGGCCGTCGCCGACGCGCTGGCCGGCCGCGACATCGTCGCGGTCATCGCCTCGCCGCTGCAGCGGGCCCAGGAGACCGCCGCACCCATTGCGGCCGGGCTCAACCTGCCCGTCGACACCGACCCCGATCTGATCGAATCGGCCAACTTCTTCGAAGGCAAGCGCATGAGTCCGGGCGACGGCGCCTGGCAGAATCCTCGGTTCTGGTGGCAGTTGCGCAACCCGTTCACACCGTCGTGGGGCGAGCCCTATCGCGAGATCGCGGCCCGCATGGCCACCGCGGTCGACAAGGCGCGGGTGCGCGGCGCCGGCCACGAGGTGGTCTGCGTCAGCCACCAGCTGCCGGTGTGGACGCTGCGGCTGCACCTGACCGGCAAACGCCTCTGGCACGACCCGCGGCGGCGCGAGTGCGACCTTGCCTCGCTGACCACCCTGGTCTACGACGGCGACCGGCTGGTCGGCGTCGAATACTCCCGTCCGGCGGGCGCTTGAGCATGTCGCGGCCGCTGATCGCCGTGGCCGTGTTGGCAATCTCCGGATTGCTGACCGGCTGCTCGGCCGGTCACGACGCCGTCGCGCAGGGCGGCACCTTCGAATTCGTTTCTCCCGGAGGCAAAACCGACATCTTCTACGACCCGCCCGCCAGTCGTAGCCGCCCCGGCCCGCTGTCCGGCCCGGACCTGGCCGACCCCTCGCACCCGCTGTCGCTGGACGACCCGATCTTCTCCGGCAACGTCGTCGTCATCAACATCTGGGGCCAGTGGTGTGGGCCGTGCCGCGCCGAGGTCACCCAGCTGCAGCGGGTGTATGACGCCACCCGCCAGTCCGGGGCGTGCTTTCTGGGCATCGATGTGCGCGACAACAACCGGCAGGCCGCCCTGGACTTCGTCAACGATCGCGGCGTCACCTTCCCGTCGATCTACGACCCGGCCATGCGCACGCTGATCGCATTCGGCGGCAAGTACCCGACCACCGTCATCCCGTCCACGCTGGTGCTGGATCGCCAGCACCGGGTGGCGGCGGTGTTTCTGCGGGAGTTGCTGGCGTCCGACTTGCAGCCCGTCGTGCAGAAGCTGGCCGCAGAAAAGTGACCGGGTTCGCGCAAATCGCTTCCGCCGGGCCACTTTTGGTGGCGCTGGGGGCTTGCGTGCTGGCCGGTCTGGTGTCGTTCGCCTCGCCCTGCGTGGTGCCGCTGGTGCCCGGCTACCTGTCGTATCTGGCCGCGTTGGTGGGCGAGGAAGTCGGAGTGGACGATCAGCCCGGCGCGATCAAGGCCCCGCCGACGGCCCGGTGGCGCGTGGCGGGATCGGCGGCGCTGTTCGTCGCCGGATTCACCACGGTGTTCGTCCTGGGCACCGTCGCCGTGCTCGGCATGACGACGACGCTGATCACCAACCAGCTGGTGCTGCAGCGGGTCGGCGGCGTGCTGACCATCGCGATGGGGCTGGTGTTCGTCGGCCTGATTCCGGCCCTGCAGCGGCAGGTCCGGTTCAGCCCGCAACAGCTGACGACGGTTGCCGGGGCGCCGATGCTGGGCGCGGTGTTCGCGCTCGGGTGGACGCCCTGCCTGGGGCCGACGCTGACCGGCGTGATCACCGTCGCCTCGGCTTCCGAAGGCGCGAATGTGGCGCGCGGCATCGTGCTGGTGATCGCCTACTGCCTGGGGCTGGGAATCCCGTTCGTGCTGTTGGCCTTTGGCTCGGCCCGCGCGGTCGCCGGGCTGGGCTGGCTGCGCCGGCACAGCCGCGCCATCCAGATCTTCGGCGGTTCCCTGCTGATCGCGGTGGGGGTGCTGCTGGTCACCGGCTTGTGGAACGACTTCATCTCCTGGCTGCGCGACGCCTTCGTCAGCGACGTGAGGTTGCCGATTTGAGACGGCTACTCGCTTGGACGCGCAACACCTGGCGCGCGCTGACCTCGATGGGCACCGCGCTGGTGCTGTTGTGCCTGCTGGCGCTGGGCGCGATACCCGGGGCGCTGCTGCCGCAGCGCAGCCTGAACGCGGGCAAGGTCGACGAGTACCTGGCCGCCCACCCGACGATCGGCCCGTGGCTGAATCGGTTGCAGGCCTTCGACGTGTTCTCCAGCTTCTGGTTCACCGCCATCTACGTGCTGCTGTTCGTCTCCCTCGTCGGCTGCCTGACCCCGCGGATGATCGAGCACGCCCGCAGCCTGCGCGCCACACCCGTTGCCGCGCCCCGCAATCTGGCCCGGCTGCCCAAGCACGCCGGCTCGCGGCTCACCCTGGCCGACGAGGCCGACCTGAACGCCGCCGCGAACAAGGTCGCCGCGCGGCTGCACGGCTGGCGCACCGCGATCCGTCACGACGGCGACACCGTCGAGATCTCCGCCGAAAAGGGTTACCTCCGCGAATTCGGCAATATCGTCTTTCACTTCTCGCTGCTGGGGCTGCTGGTCGCGGTGGCGGTCGGCAAGCTGTTCGGCTACGAGGGCAATGTCATCGTGATCGCCGACGGCGGTCCCGGCTTCTGCTCGGCCTCACCGGCCGCGTTCGACTCGTTCCGTGCCGGCAACACCGTCGACGGCACCTCGCTGCACCCAATCTGCGTGCGGGTCAACGACTTTCAGGCGCACTACCTGCCGTCCGGGCAGGCCACGTCGTTCGCCGCCGACATCGACTACCAGGACGGCCGCGACCTGGCGGCCAACAGCTGGCGGCCCTACCGGCTCGAGGTCAACCATCCGCTGCGGGTCGGCGGCGACCGGGTGTACCTGCAGGGCCACGGCTACGCGCCGACCTTCACGGTGACCTTCCCCGACGGGCAGACGCGCAGCTCGACCGTGCAATGGCGGCCCGACAACCCGCAGACCCTGCTCTCGTCGGGAGTGGCGCGCATCGACCCGCCGGCCGGCAGCTACCCGGGCGCCGGCGAGCGTCGTGCGCACCAGATCGCGATCCAGGGCCTGCTGGCTCCGACCGAACAGCTCGACGGCGCCCTGCTGTCGTCGCGGTTCCCCGCACTCGATGCCCCCGCGGTGGCCGTCGACATCTACCGCGGCGACACCGGCCTGGACACCGGGCGTCCGCAGTCGCTGTTCACCTTGGACCCGCGGCTGATCGAGCAGGGCCGGCTGACCAAGGAGAAGCGGGTCAACCTGCGCGCCGGCCAACAGGTGCGGATCGAGGCGGGTCCGGCGGCGGGCACCACGATCCGATTCGACGGCGCCGTGCCTTTCGTCAACCTGCAGGTCTCCCACGATCCCGGCCAGGTATGGGTGCTGGTCTTCGCGATCACGATGATGGCCGGGCTGCTGGTCTCGCTGCTGGTGCGCCGGCGGCGGGTATGGGTGCGGCTCGTCCCGGTCCCCGAAGCCCCCGGTACGGTGAACGTCGAGCTGGGCGGCTTGGCCCGCACCGACAACTCCGGTTGGGGCGACGAGTTCGAAAGGCTCACCGAGCGGTTGGTAGCCGATCTCGGCGAGTCCCCAGCGTCGGCAAGGAGTTCTCAGGTGGACGTCAGATGAACACCACGCACGTCAACATCGGCCTGGCGCGCTACTCGGACTGGGCGTTCACCTCGGCGGTGGTGGCCCTGGTCGTCGCGCTGCTGCTGCTGGCCTTCGAACTCGCCTACGTGGGCAGCCGGCGGGCCGAGGTCCGCGAGCGGGTACTGGCCGGATCCGTGGCCGCCGACAGCGCCACCCCCGGCGTCGTCGCAGACGACCACCGCCGGCCGTTCGACGAGCGCGCCGGGCGTGCCGGCCTGGCGGTGGTCTATCTCGGCATCGGCCTGCTGCTGGCCTGCCTGGTGTTGCGCGGCCTGGCCACCATGCGGGTGCCGTGGGGCAACATGTACGAGTTCATCAACCTCACCTGCCTGTGCGGGCTGTTCGCCGGCGCGATCGTGCTGCGCCGCCCGCAACTCCGCCCGCTCTGGGTGTTTTTGCTGCTGCCGGTGCTGATCCTGCTCACGGTGTCCGGCCGCTGGCTCTACACCAACGCCGCGCCCGTGATGCCGGCCCTGCAGTCCTACTGGCTGCCCATCCACGTGTCGGTGGTCAGCCTGGGCTCCGGGGTGTTCCTGGTCGCCGGCATCGCCAGCATCCTGTTCTTGTTGCGCACCTCGCGGTATGGAAGTCCCGACGCCGAGGGCGCGCTGGCCCGCATCGTGCATCGGCTCCCCGACGCGCAGACCCTGGACCGCATCGCCTACCGCACCACGATCTTCGCGTTCCCGGTCTTCGGTTTCGGCGTCATCTTCGGAGCCATCTGGGCCGAGGAGGCCTGGGGCAGGTATTGGGGCTGGGATCCCAAGGAGACCGTTTCGTTCGTCGCGTGGGTGGTATACGCGGCGTACCTGCATGCCAGGTCAACCGCGGGATGGCGGGACAGGAAGGCCGCCTGGGTGAACGTGGTCGGGTTCGTGGCCATGGTCTTCAATTTGTTCTTCGTTAACCTGGTGACCGTGGGCCTGCATTCGTATGCCGGCGTGGGCTGACAGTTAGGAAACGACACCGCAACAAGGGGGAATGCACGTGTCTGAACAGTCATCGAGTGGCGTGGGGGCGCCGGAACATCCGACGGCTGACTTGAATCCGCAGCAACAGCCGTCGGTCGGCGAGGTGCCCGCGGACCCCAACGCCGAGGCACCGACTCGGGTCTTCGCCGGCTTTCGCACCGAGCGCCGGGTCCCGGCCACCGAGCGGCGGGAAGCACCGCCCGCACCGCCGGCGGCCGGGATGCCGCCCTGGGATTCCACCCCGGTGACCGGGATCCCGCGGGTCGATCCGACCGCCTACGGCGCTTACTACAACGGCCAGGCCGAGGCGCCCGCGGCAGCGCCGGCCCCGTACCGGCCCGAGCACCTGCCGCACACGCCGTACCCGGAACTGTCCACCGGCATGCTGCTGCGCCCGATCAAGCCGCCGCCCTCGGAGGGCTGGCGCCGGCTGGTCTACGTGTTGTCGGGCCGGACGATCAACCTGGGGGAGAGCCCGCGGGCCGCCCGGCAGAACAATTTGGTGGCGCGGGTCAACCGGCCGCTGCGGGGCTCCTACCGGATCGCGGTGATCTCCCTGAAGGGTGGCGTCGGTAAGACCACGATCGCTGCCACGCTTGGTGCCACCTTCGCCGAGATACGCGGCGACCGGGTGGTGGCCGTCGACGCCAACCCCGACCGCGGCACCCTGAGTCAAAAGGTCCCGCTGGAGACCGCGGGCACGGTGCGTCAATTGCTGCAGGACGCCGGCACCGTCGAGCGCTACAGTGACGTCCGCCGCTACACCTCGAGGGGCCCGAGCGGGCTGGAAGTGCTGGCGTCCGAAAGCGATCCGGCGGTATCGAAGGCATTCGACGCCGACGACTACACCCGCACCCTGGGCATCCTGGAGCGCTACTACGGCCTCGTGATCACCGACTGCGGGCCCGGACTGTTGCACTCGGCGATGTCGTCGGTTCTGGAGAACGCCAACGTTTTGATCGTGGTGAGTTCGGGTTCCATCGACGGGGCGCGCAGCGCCTCGGCGACGTTGGACTGGCTGGACGCCCACGGCCACGAAGCGCTGGTCCGCAATTCGATCGCGGTGATCAACGCGGTGCGCCCGCGGACCGGCAAGGTCGACATGAACAAGGTGATCGATCACTTCTCGCGACGCTGCCGCGCGGTGCGGTTGGTGCCGTATGACGCCCATCTCGACGAGGGCGCCGAGATCCATCTGGACCAGATGCGCCGGGAGACGCGCGAAGCGCTGACGAGCTTGGCTGCCGTTGTCGCCGAAGGGTTTCCGGGAGATCAGCCCAATCTGGGCCTGGCCTAGCCGGGCCTCGAGGAGGGTCAGCGGGGGTTGTTGTCCCCGTTTCCCAACCGCCGCATGAAGTCTGGATCGTCGTCGGGTCCGATGACACGCGTCTTCGGCCGGTGCACCTGCGATCGCGCCGCACGCCAGCCAATGTAGATCAGCGTCCCCAACACCAGGACGACCACCAGGTAGAGCACTACACACCTCCTGTGAGCGAATATACCCGCGTCGTAGGCTCGAGCTGTGTCAGAAGGGCCGAGCGACAACAGCACTGGGAACAGCCCGGCGGACGGCGCGCAGCCGCACCCGCGAGATCGGGTGGTTGTCGACGTTTTGCTCTACGCGCTCGCGCGGCTGCTGCTGGCGGTGGTGCTCACCGGAGTGATCTATCTCGCGGCACGGCTGCTCGGCGTCGACCAGTTCCCGGTCGTCGTCGCGGCGTTGTTCGCACTGATCATCGCGATGCCGTTGGGCATCTGGCTGTTCGGCCCGCTGCGCCGGCGCGCCACCGCCGCGCTGGCGGTCTCGGGCGAACGTCGTCGCGCCGAACGCGAGCAGTTGCGGGCCCGGCTGCGCGGTGAGCCGATCGACGACGAACCCGACACTCAGTAGTTGGGCATCCGCACGACCTGTGCGGCATAGCTCAGGCCGGCGCCGTAGCCGATCAGCAGGGCCAGATCGCCGGGCTTGGACGCCCCGGTGGCGAGCAGTTCGGCCATCGCCAGCGGGATGGACGCCGCGGACGTGTTTCCGGTGTGCTCAATGTCATTGGCGACGACCGCGTCCGACCGCAGGTCCAGATTCTTGGCCAGTACCTCGTTGATCCGGGCGTTGGCCTGATGCGGGATGAACACGTCGATCTGGTCCGATCGCACCCCCGCGGCGTCCATCGCCTGTCGCCCGACTTTGCCCATTTCGAAAGCGGCCCAACGGAACACCGCGCTGCCTTCGAGTCGGAGAAACGGGCGTGGCCCGGTGGGGTTCTCGGTGTAGGTGATCCAGTCGATGTCCTGGCGGATGGCCATCGCCTGCTCGCCGTCGCTGCCCCAGACGGTCGGCCCGATGCCCTGCTCTTGTGTCTCGCCCACCACGACGGCCGCCGCGCCGTCGGCGAAGATGAAGCAGTTGCTGCGGTCGAGCATGTCCACGGTCGGCGACAGTTTCTCCGAACCGATGACCAGCATCTTGGCGACGCTGCCGCCGCGGATCATGTCGGCCGCCACACCGACCGCGTAGCCGAAGCCGGCGCATCCGGCCGAGATGTCGAATGCGGGGACACCGGTTGCGCCCAACCCCGAAGCGACCGCCGGGGCGCTGGCCGGGGTCTGCAAGAACTGGGTGCTGGTGGCGACGATGACGCCGTCGATGTCGCTGGCTTGCAGTGCGGCTTTCGCGATTGCCTCGCGGCTGGCCTCGATCGACATGGACGTGACGGATTCGTCGTGAGCGGCGAAGCGTCGCGTCTTGATGCCGGTGCGGGAGTAGATCCACTCATCGGACGAGTCGATGTTGCGACACAGCTCGTCGTTGGTGACCACGCGTTCGGGGCGGTACGCCCCGACGCTGAGCAGTCCGATGTTTCTGGGCCCACTGGTCGCGGCGATCTGCTGCATTGCGCTCCTCGCTCGGTGGTGTAAGGGCTGTCACACTGACGCTAACGCGTGTTACCCGAATTCGACGACGTCTTGGTGAACTAATGCCGCGACCGGGTGTGCGCCCATGGTTTCTGATGTGCGTCAGCGGCGGCGACACGCCGGGCGGGCCCGGCGCAGCCGCACACCCAGTGCCGCGGCCGCACACCCAAAGCCCCGGGCGCACACCCCGGGCACCGACGCGCCCTCGGTGTCAGTTCGCCAGCACCAGCGCCGCGGCCACCGCGACCGCCCAGACCAGCATCGTCAGCCCGGTGTCCCGCAGCACCGGAATCAGCTCGGGCCCGCCGCGCCCGGAGCGCACCGGCCCGGCGGCGCGCAGCGCCAACGGGGTGGCAACCAGCCCCGCCGCACACCACGGGGTCGCCAGCATCAGCACCAGGGTCAGCAGCCCGGCGGTCGCCAGCAGCCCCTGGTAGAACACCCGGGTGCGGGCATCGCCGAGCCGCACCGCCAGGGTGATCTTGTGCGCCTGCGCGTCGGTCGGGATGTCCCGCAGATTGTTGGCCACCAGCACCGACGACGACAGCGCACCCGTGGCCACCGCCAACACCAGGCCCACCCAGTCCACCCGCAGCGCCTGGGTGTACTGAGTGCCGAGCACGGCGACCAGGCCGAAGAACACGAACACGGCGACCTCGCCGAACCCCGCGTACCCGTAGGGCCTCGAGCCGCCGGTGTACAGCCAGGCCCCGGCGACGCACGCGACGCCGACCGCGATCAGCCACGGCGCGCTCGTCAGCGCCAGCACCAGACCGGCCGCCGCGCCCACCGAAAGCGACGCCACGGCGGCGGTCAGCACCGCGCGCGGTCGGGCCAGCCGCGAGCCCACCAGCCGCGCCGGCCCGGTCCGGACGTCGTCGGTGCCCCGGATGCCGTCGGAATAGTCGTTGGCGTAGTTGACGCCGACGATCAGCGCGAGCGAGACGGCCAGCGCCAGCAGCGCCTTCCACCACACGGCCGATCCCAGCCAGGCCGCCGCGCCGGTGCCCGCGATGACCGGGGCCACGGCGTTGGGCAGCGTGCGCGGCCGCGCCCCCGAGATCCACTGCCCAACACTGGCCACCAGGCCATCCTGCCCTATGCACCACAATGGTCGGATGCTCGGAGTGATCGGCGGCAGCGGCTTCTACACGTTCTTCGGCTCCGACGTTCACCACGTCACTCCGGACACCCCGTACGGGCCGCCCAGCGCGCCGCTGACCGTGGGCACCATCGGGGAACATGAGGTCGCCTTCCTGCCCCGGCACGGCGCCAAGCATGAATACTCGGCGCACACCGTGCCGTACCGCGCCAACATGTGGGCCCTGCGCACGCTCGGTGTGCGGCGGGTCTTCGCGCCGTGTGCGGTGGGCAGCCTGAACCCCACCTATGGGCCGGGCTCGATCGTGGTGCCCGATCAGCTGGTGGATCGCACCAACGGCCGCGCCGACACCTACTTCGACTCGGGTGCCATTCACGTCGACTTCGCCGACCCCTACTGCCCGGCCCTGCGGCAGGCCGCCGCCGGCCTGCCCGACGTGGTCGACGGCGGCACCATGGTGGTGATCCAGGGGCCGAGATTTTCCACCCGCGCCGAAAGCCGGTGGTACGCCTCGGCGGGCTTCACGCTGGTCAACATGACCGGATACCCGGAGGCGGTCCTCGCCCGGGAACTCGAAATGTGTTATGCAGCAATCGCTTTGGTGACCGATCTGGACGCCGGTGTCAACCACGGCGAGGGTGTGAAAACAGTGGACGTCATGGTGGAATTCGAGAAGAACATCGAGCCGTTCAAGGCGCTGGTGCGCGACGCCATCGGTCGGGTGGCCGTCGAGCGCGACTGCGCACACTGCCTGTCGCACACCGGCGTCACGCTGCCGTTCGAGCTGCCGTGAGGGTGCTGCTGACCGGTGCGGCCGGTTTCATCGGGTCTCGGGTGGATGCGGCGTTGCGCGCGGCCGGTCACGAGGTGATCGGTGTCGACCTGCTGCTGCCCGCCGCGCACGGCCCAAACTCGTTGTTACCGAACGGATGTCACCGCGTCGACGTCCGGGATGCCGAGGCGCTGACCCCGCTGCTGGATGGTGTCGATCTGGTGTGCCATCAGGCCGCGATGGTGGGCGCCGGCGTCGACGCGGCCGACGCGCCCGCCTACGGCGCCCACAACGACTACGGCACCACGGTGCTGCTGGCGCAGATGTTCGCCGCCGGGGTGGGTCGCCTGGTGTTGGCGTCGTCGATGGTGGTGTACGGACAGGGCGGCTACCGGTGCCCGCGGCACGGTGCGGTGGACCCGCTGCCGCGACGGCGCGCCGACCTCGACGCCGGGGCCTTCGAGCACCGCTGCCCGCTCGGCGGCGAGGAGCTGGCCTGGCAGCTGGTCGACGAGGACGCCGCGCTGCGGCCGCGCAGCCTGTACGCAGCCAGCAAGACCGCGCAGGAGCACTACGCGCTGGCGTGGTCGGAGTCGACGGGCGGGTCGGTAGTGGCGCTGCGCTACCACAACGTCTACGGCCCCGGCATGCCGCGCGATACGCCGTACTCCGGAGTGGCGGCGATCTTCCGCTCGGCGCTGGAAAAGGGCGAGCCGCCAAGGGTTTTCGAGGACGGCGGCCAGATGCGTGATTTCGTGCACGTCGACGACGTGGCGGCGGCCAACGTGGCGGCTGCCCAGGCCGATCGCGACGGCTTCACCGCGGTCAACGTCTGCTCGGGCCGGCCGATCTCGATCCTGGAGGTGGCCACCGCGATCTGCGAGGCGCGAGGCGAGGCGGTGTCGCCGGTGATCACCGGGCAGTACCGCAGCGGCGACGTGCGCCACATCGTCGCCGACCCCGCCCGCGCCGCCGAGGTGCTGGGTTTCCGCGCGGCGATCGGCCCGCGCGAGGGCCTGCGCGAGTTCGCGTTCGCGCCGCTGCGCTGACCCGTGCTACGACGGGTATTGCGGGGGCCGGTAGATCTGCGGCTTGGAGATCGGGATCTGCCGGGTGGCCGAGTCGTCGCCGCGGAAGATCCGCGGCGCGCCGGCCAGTTGCGGTATTGCGGTGGTGGGCGATTCGCCGGTGTGGATCCGGGTGGTCACCTCGGCCGACGGCGGCGCAGCGCCGGTCGGGATGTGGGTCGTCGGAGCCTCGGCGTTGTGTGCGACGGCACGCCTGCGGGCGGCGCGGCGGCGGCGCCGCAGCCGGTTGAAGTGTCCGGTGATGATCGCGGCCACCAGGATGCACACCGCCAGCGCGGACAGCGCGACGTCGAAGGTGCTGGTGATCTGCTGGGCGAGATCGTTTCCGTAGACCGGATTTTGCACCGCATTGGGCGCTTCGGCGAACCGTGGCGCCAGCACGACGCCCACGATGACCCGCGAAATGCTCAGTGTCGCAACCAGTCCGGACAGCGTGGTGATCAGCCGGGCGGAGGCCGACGGGTTGCCCAGGATGCTCCGCAGCCAGATCGCCAGCGCCGCGGTGGCCACATCGAATGCGGCCAGCACCACGCTGTCGTAGCGCGAGTAGGGGTAGTTCAAGCTCACCGCGACGGCCAGGTCGGTGATCCGCATCGCCACCGATCCCAGGCTCCACACGACGATCAGCAGCAAGCCGGTTCGGGCCGCCGCCCGCCACGCGCTCTCCTCGGACGACACGGTGGCAGCCCGGCCGAACAGGGTGCGCGGCACGAAAATCGCCGCGGCCGCCGCCCAGGCCAGATAGCCCTCGAACCCGACGCCGGCCGTCGACGTGTTCTGCGCGATGCCGTGGAACGCGTCGATGTCACGGCCGACCGGGAGCAGCCAGACGACAATGCCGGCGGCCAGCGTCGAGGCGCCCAGCGCGATCGTCGCCAGCCGCGACGCCCGGGTGTCGCCGAGCAGCCACCGCGAGGCGACGAGCACGGCGATCAACGCGACCAGACCGTAGACCGTCGCCGTCACGATCACCGCGATGTTCTGCTTACCGAAGTCGCCGGCGTCGCCCAGCGCGTACTTCACCCGCCAGTACAGGGTGAAGCCGAAGCTCAGCGCCGCGGCCACCATCGCGACGTAGCCGATGATCTGGGCGGACCGGTGCCGCCCGGTCGCGGTGTCGTCGTCGGCCGCGGCGGCCCTGCCGGCCGACCGCGCGCTCAGCAGGGCACCGGCGACACCCAGCCAGGCGCCGGGCCCGACACCGCCCGGCACGGTCACGGTCCCGCCGAATCGGACGGTTTCGAATGCGTCGAACCCGACAAAGGCGAGCACCAGCAGCAAATAGGGAACGTTGAGCGCCAGCCGGATCCCGCTGACCGTCCGCCCCGAACCGGGCAAAGCAATCGCGATCAGGGAAAGCAGCGTCACCGCGATCAGAACGACGAACACGGTCCTGTTGCTGTCGGGGATCGCGATGCCGAAGTACAGGTTCCACGGCAGCAGCGGCGCGGCGAGCAGCAGGACGGCGGCGGTCAGGTCGGCCACGATGTTGCGCTGCCGGGTGGTCGCCCCGGCAACCGGTCGGCCCGCAGCCGTGTGCCGCGCCGGCACACCCCTGATGGGGCCGGTGGGCACCTCGTCGCTGCTCTGGCTCACGGTTCCCCCCGGGTATCGAGGACGGTCACTGACGGCGCACAGTCGCTCAAGCGGGCGAGGAACCCCCTGCCGAGGCGACTTCGTTGCCTACTTGGAAACATAATCTCCGCCTCTGCGACGCGGGTGTGACTGCCCGGGTCTGGGAACGCGGTTACGCTGCGCCTGTAGGCCAACGGGGCCGCCTGAATGATTGTTACTGCCGACGGTACCGAAGTGTAATGATGCCGGGACAAGCTGGTTGCCGGGTTGGCCAGCCGAAGGAGAGCAGGGATGGACGTCGTTTTGGGGGTCGCTGTCACCGGCCCCGTCGCCCGCTTGGCTCTTGTCGGAGCGGGTGCGGGCGGTAGTGACGTGATCGACCAATCCGTCGTCGACCTGGCTAACAACCCGATTCAACAACTCACCGAAACCGTGGTCGGCACGAATCGGCTGCTGGCGAATGACAACCACCGGCTGGTCGGGACCCGGCTGTGCTGGACCGACCATCCCAGCGCCGACCAGCTGCGACGGGCGCTGGAGGATTCCGGTGTCCACAACGTCGCGGTGTTGTCGGAGTCGCAGGCGGTGACGGCGTTGATGCGCGCGGCGGGGCGGACCGGCGGCGCGCTGGTGGTGGACGACAACACCGCGACGCTGTCGGTGGTGGGCGCGGCCGACGGCGATCCGGACGCGCCGCCCACGATGTTGGCCAGCGAGCTGCTGGGCGGTGACGCCACCGGCACGCTGGACACGATGATGGCCCGCCTCGGCGAGCACCCCGACGCGCACAACGACGTGTTCCTGGTGGGCTCGTCGTCGGATCTGGCCGGGGTCGCCGACCAGCTTCGCGACGCGACGATGCGCGTGCAGATTCCCGAAGACCCCACCTTCGCGCTGGCCCGCGGCGCCGCGATCGCGGCGGCGCCGGTGACCGGCGAATCCACCGCGATGGCCCCGGCCGGGTTCGGTGATCCCCCGGCGGCCGACGAGCAGCTGGCGTACTCGATGGCCGACGATGACGACGACCTGCTGCCGGGCGAGTACGACGAGTTCGATGATTTCTACGACGACGATCCCGACGCCGAGACCGGCCCGCTGAAGCTGAGCCGACGGTCGTTGCTGGTCGGCAATGCCGTGATCGCGTTCGCGGTGATCGGCGTGGCCTCGCTGGCCGTCGCGGTGGTGGTCGCCGTCCGGCCGACGGCGGCCCAGCAGCCGGTGATCGGACACCAGAACGCCGCCCCGGGCAAGTTCATGCCGCTGCTGCCGACCCAGCAGCAGGCGCCGGTGCCCCCGCCGCCGCCCGAAGCGCCCAACGCGGGCTACCAGGGCGGTGTCATTCCGGCCCCGGCCGTGCCGCAGGCTCCCGCGCCCGGTGTCGGCCCGGCGCCCGCTCCCGGTGCTCCGGTCGCTCCGGTTGTTCCCGGTCTGGTGCCGAATCCCAACGGGCCCATCCCGATTCCGGTGCCGATCATCATCCCGTATCCGGGGTGGCGGCCACAGCCGCCGTGGTATCCGACGTATACGCCGCCGACCACGACGACGTACACGCCGACGACGACGCCGACCACGAGTCCGCCGACCACGCCGACCACGCCGACCACGCCGCCGACGACCACGCCGTACACCCCGATCACGCCGACGACGACCGTCGCCCCGACGACGACGCCCTACACGCCGATCACGCCGACGACGACGGTCGCTCCCACCACGGTCGCCCCGACGGAGCCGACCCAGACCCAGCAGACCCAGACGCAGACCCAGACCCAGCAGACCCAGACGGTCCAGCCGACCCAGACCCAGCCGACCCAGACGCAGCCGCCGACGGTCCAGCCGACCCAGCAACCCACGGTGCAGCCCACCCAGCAGCCGGCGCAACAGCCCACCCAGCAGACGGTGGCGCCGAAGCCGCCTACCCAGCAGCAGACCGTCGCGCCGAAGCCGCCGCCGCAGACCGTGGCCCCGCGGGCGCCGTCCGGCGGCGGGGGCGGTCACTCGTCGTCCGGATCCTGATCGCCACGCGATGCCCGGCGAACTGGTCACGGTGGTGCTGCCGTGTCTGAACGAGGAGGAGTCGCTGCCGGGGGTGCTGGCGAGGATCCCCGACGGCTATCGCGCGCTGGTGGTGGACAACAACAGCACCGACGACACGGCGGGCGTCGCCGTCCGGCACGGCGCTGACGTCGTCGCCGAACCTCGGCCGGGATACGGGTCCGCGGTGCACGCCGGCGTGGTCGCCGCGACGACTCCGATCGTCGCGGTCATCGACGCCGACGGCTCGATGGACGCCGGCGACTTGCCGCGACTGGTCGCCGCGCTCGAGCAGGGCGCGGACCTGGCAACCGGTCGGCGCCGGCCCGTGGCCGGGCTGCATTGGCCGTGGGTCGCGCGGGTGGGCACCGTGGTGATGAGCTGGCGGCTGCGCACCCGCCACGGCTTGCCGGTCCACGACATCGCGCCGATGCGGGTCGCCCGACGCGACGCGTTGTTGAGTCTGGGCGTCGTCGATCGCCGCTCGGGGTATCCGCTGGAACTGCTGGTGCGCGCCGCGGCGGCCGGCTGGCGCGTGGTCGAGCTCGACGTCAGCTACGGCCCCCGCACGGGGGGTAAGTCGAAGGTCAGCGGTTCGCTGCGCGGCAGCATCACCGCGATCCTGGACTTCTGGAAAGTGATCTCATGACCGAGCTGCCGGTGACGCTGCTGGTGGTCGCCAAGGCGCCGGAACCCGGCCTGGCCAAGACCCGGCTCGCCGCGACGGTCGGCGATCGGGTCGCCGCCGAGATCGCCGCCGCGGCGTTGCTGGACACGCTGGATGCGGTGGCCGCCGCGGCGGTGAGCTCGCGGGTCGTGGCGCTGACCGGCGACCTGGACGCGGCCGCCGGTGCGATGCAGATCCGGCAGCGGCTCGAGTCGTTCACCGTGATCGAGCAACGCGGGGACGGCTTCGCCGACCGGCTCGCCAATGCCCACGCCGACGCGGCCGAGGGCTTTCCGGTGTTGCAGATCGGCATGGACACCCCGCAGGTGACCGCCGAACTCTTGACGGACTGCGCGCGCCGGCTGCTAGCGGCGCCGGCCGTGCTCGGGCCGGCCGACGACGGCGGTTGGTGGGTGCTCGGGGTGCGCAGCCCGGCCATGGCCGAATGCCTGCGGACCGTGCCGATGTCTGTACCCGACACGGCCGATCTCACGCGAAAAGCGTTGCTCGACAACGGTATTGATGTGGTATCGCTGCCACAGCTGAGTGACTTCGACGTCGTGGCCGACGTCGCCACGGTACGAGAGGCCTGCGGGTCCGACAGTCGCTTCGCCCGCGTCACCCGCGCGGCGGGATTCTAACCCTCTGCAACGACCGCTTGAACTCGCCCGCGCACTCAACCCTTCCCGCTGGTGCCCTCCTCGAGCTGTTTCGGGCAGTACGACTTCGCCGAAATCGTCGCGAACTGGGCGGCGCCGCTGGTGGTCAGCGCGGGATTGTTCGCCTTGAGATCGTTGAGCAGCTGCAGACCGGACACGCCGCGAGAGATCAACCCGCACACCGATTTTCCCGCGGTTATCGCCTGGCCCGGATCCTGGAAGCTGATCCCCACCGCATGCAGGTCCGCCAGGAAGACCTCGTTGTTGTCATCGACGGCCGCCTCGTCGACGCCGGTTTCGGCGTGCGCAGGCACCGCGATCACGATTCCCAGCGCGATGCCGAAAACGGTTGGCAGCAATTTCATAATTCCTCCATCGGTTGGCCCGTGCTATCCCAGCTTGGATTCGGTTGAAATGACCGGGGTTTGCGAATCGTCTGTGACGTGCACCGCGTGGACGCCGGGTGTGGTGGTCAGTCTGGCAACCAGGTCGTCGAGCCCGGCCTCATCGACGCTCCAGTGCTGCACCTGGTCGGGCTGTTCCTGCAGTTGAGCGATGACCCGGTCGAGTTTGACCGGCCCGACGCGGCGCTCGCCGGTGATCGCGCGGGCCTGGATGCCGGTCGAGCTGACGACGCGCGAGACCGGGCTGCCCAGCGCGCCGCCCGCCAAACTGCCCAGGGTCGCCTCGTTGATCAGCCCGGCCGAAAACTCCGCCGCGGGCGCCGCCGCCACGCTGGCCGGCAGCGCGGTCGAGGTCAGCCTGATCGCCGGGGTGGCGGTCGCCCAGCTTGGCGGCACCGACATCGATCCCACCGTCGGCGCGCCGCCCAACACCGCCGCCACGGGATGCACCGCGCCGGCAGTCGCGACATGCCCTGGCGAAGCCAGGCCGGCGCCCAGCGAGGACTTGGCCATCGCGGCACTCCATGGCGCGTAGATGAAGAAGTTCTTCCACTGCGAAACCCCAAGGCTGGTACTGGCATTGACGACGTTGGTCCAGGTGCCCTGACTGCCGATAGAAGAAATGCTGGAGTACAGCGCCTCCCACAGCGGAGCGACGTCCGGGCTCCCGGTCACCCCGCCGATCAATTGCTGCCAAAATGTCGCGTACTGGCCGGTGAGCGAGTTGATGTAGTTTTGCAGCTCGGTCAGCCATGACGACAGCGACTGAGGTTGTGCCGCCGCCGCGGCGGCGGCTTGCGTCGCCGGTGCGGCCTCGGTCGTGGTTTGCGGCGCGTCGGTGAAGGCTGTCAGCTCACCGGCGGATTGCGAGGAACTGGCGTAGCCGAACATCACTTCGACGTCCTGAGACCACATCTCGCCGTATTCGGCTTCGGTGGCCGCGATCTCCCCGTTGTTCTGGCCGAAGATGTTGGTCTGCAACAGTGTTTGCAGCTCGGCGCGATTCTCGGCGATCAGCGCCGGGGGCACGGCCGCCGCCAACGCGCTGTCGTAGGCGGCGGCCGCGGCCAGCGCCTGGGAGGCCGCCTCTTCCGCCCGACCCGCCGTGGTCGACATCCACGTCACGTACGGCGCCGCTGCCGCCGCCATGGCCTCCGATGACGGACCCGCCCACGACTCGCCGACCAGTTCCGAAATCACCGAGCCGTACGAGGCGGCGGTGGAATGCAATTCAGCGGCCAGCGCCTCCCACGCCGCCGCGGCGGCCAACAACGAACCCGAACCCGGGCCCGAATAGAGCAGACCGGAGATCAGCTCCGGTGGCTGAACTGCGAAATCCGCGAAAACCATTGCTGCCTCTCCTTATTTCGCGTTCGGCGGTATCACGATGACCGTGGAGGTCGTCGCGATGTCGTCGAGTGCCACGGCACCGGGAACACGGACGGTGGGCGCAACGGCGCGGGTGGCAGTTCCGCCGACAGCGCGCCCGGCCAGACTCGACAGGGCTGTCGGGGCGAACATGCCCTCGTTGGCGGCAACCACGGGTGCCGCATCGAGCATGGTCTCTGGCAGCTCGGACGCGACCGTTCTGATCGCCGGAACGGCCGACGCCCAATTCGCCGGCACCGACAACGCGCCGACCGTGCCGGCGCGACCCGCCGCGGCCGCCACCGCACCCGCGGGGTGCAGTGCGCCGGCACCCGTCAGCAGGTCGCTGTGCAGCAACGGCGCCAACACCCCAAGCAGGGGTTTGGGGTGCAGGAGCGGGCCGATGCCTTGGATACCTGTGCCCACCGACGGGATGCTGATCGCGACCTGGTACCAGTTTCTGAACAGGCCCGCGATCCCGAGCGGGTTGTACGGGCCGGACACGAAGTTGGTCATGAAGCCGTTGAACGTCTTCAGAATTCCGGTGATGTCCTTGAGGCCCAAGGGAAGTTCAACCGCTGCCGCGTTCGCGGCGAGGCTTTGCACCGCTGCCGGAGCCTGAGCGGCCGCTTCTGACAGCGCCGTCTGGACATCGGACGCGGCCGCGGACTCCGCCGCGGCGGCGACCGCGGCCGACTGGGCGGCCGTCCCGCTGTCGTTGGTGGTCGTCGGGGGTGCGGTGAACGGAGTCAGCCGAGTCGCAACTTCCGAGGCGGCGGCATAGCCGTACATCGCGGCGGCGTCCTGGGCCCACATCTCGGCGTACTGAGCTTCGGTGGTTGCGATCGCCGGGGTGTTCTGGCCCAAAATGTTCGTCGCGATCAGCGACGCCAACAACGTCCGGTTTGCCGCGACCACTTGGGGTGGGACGGTGGCCGCGAAGACGGCCTCGAAGGCGCCGGCCGCCGCCGCTGCTTGCAGTGCGGTCTGCTCTGCTTGCGCCGCAGTGCTTTCCAGCCACGAGAGGTACGGAGCTGCCGCGGCCAACATCGACGTCGCCGAAGGCCCATGCCACCCGCTTAGCAGCTCTGCGATGACGGACCCGTAAGCCGCTGCCGTTGAACGCAATTCGCTGGCCAACCCGTCCCAGGCGGTTCCGGCTGCCAGCAGCGGCGCCGACCCCGGCCCAGTGTAGATTCTGCCGGAGTTGATCTCCGGAGGTAGCGCTCCGAAATCCATTGCCTTCCCTCCGCCGGCTGCCGGATCGGCATCGTTTCGCCGACATCGTTGAACGTCAACAACATTGAGCGACTTGCGCCGATCGCCAGTCGATGTAGAGCCACTCTCGTGGCCAGTACGCTAGCCAGCCCCACCGGAAAAGTGGCCGCCCACTTTGGCCGTCATGACGCGGCCCGTATCCGGGATGCGATTCGACGGCTCGCGCTGCAAAAGGCGCCGCTGACCCGGTCTACCTCGCGTAAACGTCGAAACTCGACAGAGTGAACACATATAAAACACATAGGCGACGTATACCGGCCGACGATGTCGCTAATTTAAATCTCCCCACCAATAATTCGGATCCTCACCGGCAAAGGCGCCGACCCAAAAACGCCGGGACTGGATGCGCTAGGCTCGCCGGCTCGAAACCGCCGCGCGCCCGGCGATTCCGACGCCGAAAACCGCCAGCCCGGCTGCCGCCGATTCCCACGGCAAGGTGGCGACCAGCAGCAGGCACCCGGCCAGCCCGCAGGCTTTCACCACGCGCCGCCGGCGCAACGTATACGCGGCGGCATTGGCGATCGCGTAGTAGACCAGCACGCCGAACGACGAAAAGCCGATCACCCCACGCAAATCGACGATGCTGACCAGCAGGCAGACCACCACGCCGACCGCGACCTCGGCGTGGTGTGGCACCCGGTGGGTCGGGTGCACGCCCGACAGCCAGCCGGGCAGGTCCCGATGCCGGGCCATCGCCAGCGTGGTGCGCCCGAGCCCGGCGATCAGCGCCAGCAGTGCGCCCAGGCTGGCCAGCGCCGCCCCGACCGAGACCACCGGCACCAGCACGGCGGGGGCGCCGGCGGCCCGGATCGCCTCGGCCAGTGGCGCAACGGCATTCGCGAGCCGCTCGGGCCCGGCGGCCAGCAGCGCGGCCACCCCGACAACCAGATAGATCACCACCGCGATCGCCAGGGTGATGGTGATCGCCCGGGGGATGGTGCGGGCCGGGTCGCGGACCTCCTCACCCATCGTCGCGATCCGCGCATACCCAGCGAACGCGAAAAACAGCAGCCCCGCCGACTGCAGCACCCCGTAGATCGAGCCGCGGAACCACGAGCCGCTCAGCTGCGACGGGTCCGGGTGGCCCATCGCTATGCCCAGGACGACGGTGGCCAGGGCGATCAGGGTGCAGGCCAACAGTATCCGGGCCAGCATTGCGGTCTTGGTGACGCCGCGATAGTTCAGGGTGGTCAGCAGGACCACGGCTGCGACCCCGACAAGCCGCTGCACCCACACGTGCGCACCGGGAACCGCGTAGGCGGCGACGGTGAGTGCCATCGCCGCGCACGATGCCGTCTTGCCGATCACGAATCCCCACCCGGCGATGAAGCCCCACCACGGGCCGAGGCGTTCCCGCCCATAGATATACGTTCCACCCGACATCGGATACACCGCGGCCAGTTGCGCCGACGAGGTGGCATTGCAGTAGGCGATCACCGCGGCCAGCGCCAGCCCGATCAACAGCCCCGCGCCGGCGGCCCGCGCGGCCGGGCCGAACGCGGCGAACACTCCGGCGCCGATCATCGAACCCAGCCCGATCACCACCGCGTCGGTCGTATGGAGCCGACGCGCCAGCCCGGGCTGATCTTCCACTCCACCTACCAGTGCGTGACCATCACGGTGTTGACCACCAGCGCACCGGCGGCGTTGATCGCCAGCCACACCCGGTGCGACCGCACCGGCAGCAGCGCGGGCGCGGCGGTCAGCCATATCGTGAACGGCAGCCAAATCCGTTCCACCTCGGCCTTACTCAGCATGCTCAGGTCGGCGCAGACGATCGCGGCCAGCATCGCCAGCAACAGCAAGTGCAAGCCGGAGCGACGGCGGATGGCGGCAGCGTCGAACACCCGGGTGATGCCCGCGACACCGCCCAGGCCGATCGCGCACACCACACAAGCCAGGTTGGCCCACCACCAATACTGGAACGGCCGGTCGTGGGCGATGCCCTGCCAATAGCGTTGCTGCACAAGCGTATAGCCGTCGAACCAGTAGAACCCGGCGACGGCGAAGGTCACCGCCACCGCCAACGCGGTCAAGGTGGCCGGGCCCAGAGCCCGCAGCGCGGGTCGAAAGTCGCCGGCCGACACCAACACCGCCGCCGCGGCGAGGCCCAGCAGCGCCAGGCCGTAACTGAGGAATACGCACCAGCCGAGCAGCAGCCCGGCGGCGGCCGCGACCAGCGCGGGAAAGCGAACCTGTCGATGCACGGCCACCGCCAGCAGCGCGATGCCCCACGCCGCGACACCGGCGAAGTAGCCGTCGGCCGAGACCGCCACCCAGATCGCCGTCGGCGCTATCGCGACGAACGGGGCGGCCAGCCGCGCCGTCTGCTCGTCGCCCAGTGCCCGGATGGCGACCAGCACCGCTGCCGCCGCGCTCGAGCCGGCCAGCAGGCACAGCAGACCCGCCCATGCGCCGCCGTGCAAACCGATTCGGTCCAGCCAGACGAACGTCAACAGTGCGCCGGGCGGATGCCCGGACACGTGGGTGATCCAGGAATTCGGCTGGTAGTCGAGAATCCGGGTGGAAAACGTGCGTACCGCCGCCGGGATGTCGGTGATGCTGGGCACCTGGGTCACGTATTCGTCCCGGGTGGTCAACCGGCCGGCGAAGCCGCGCTGCCAGCCGTCGATCATCGCCAGCGCGAACGCCCACCCGCAGGCCACCGTCCAGGTGCCCAGCGTCAACGTTCGCCACGAAAGGCGCTGTGCGACAACGGGTCCCCACACTACGATGGCCACGGCGAGCAGAATCGCCGGCCCGGTTCCCCAGCTGGCGTGCACCTCCCAGGCGCCGAACAGTGGTTCGGACTCGGCATTGGTGGCGAAGCGCTCCGCGCCGAGGTCGAGGCGCGGTCTGATGCCCCAGCCCAGCGACGGCAGCACCACCGCCGCCGCGACCAGAGCGGCACCGGCCGCGGCGGCCAGCATGTCCCGGCGGGCAATCCTCACGGTCGACAAGCCTATTGATCGGCGCCGAACCGGCGCACCAGCGCCGCTCGGTCCACCTTGCCGATGCCGCGGCGCGGCAGCGCGTCGACGATGTGCACCTCGCGCGGCGCGGCGGTGTTGTCCAGGGTGCGGGCGACATGTGCGCGTAGCGCGTCCAGCGTCGGCGGGCCGAAACCGTCCCGCACCACGATCGCCGCGACCACCCGCTGCCCCAGCCTGTCGTCGCCGAGGCCGAACACCGCACAGTCGCCGACGGCGGGGTGAGTGCACAGCGCGGCCTCGACCGGGTGCGGCAGCACCGTCAGCCCGCCGGTGCTGATCGCGTCGTCGGCGCGGCCCAGCACGGTCAGCACACCGGCCTCGATCGAGCCCAGATCGTCGGTGCGGAACCAGCCCGGCTCGGCGAACGGGTCGGGATCAACCGGGTTGCGATAGCCCTTGGCCACTGTGGCGCCGCCGATTGCGATGCGCCCGGCGTCGACCCGCAGCCGAACTCCGTCCAGTGCGACACCGTCGTAGACGCAGCCTCCCGCGGTCTCGCTCATCCCGTAGGTGCGCACCACCGCGATCCCCGCGGCCGCCGCGGCGTCGAGCACCGGTCGCGGTGCCGGGCCGCCGCCGAGCAGGACGGCGTCGAGTTCGGCGAGCGCGGCCGCGGCCGGCGGATCGGCCAAAGCCTTGGCCAGTTGGGCGGCGACCAGCGAGGTGTATCGGCGGCCGGAGCCCAATCTGCTTACCGCACTCCGCAATTCGGCGGTGTCGAACCCGGAGGAGACGTCCAGCTCGACGGGCGTCGAACCCGCCAGGACGCTGCGCACCAGCACCTGGATTCCCGCGATGTGATGCGGTGACAGGGCCAGCAGCCAGCTGCCCGGTCCGCCGAGACGGTCATGGGTGGCGGCCGCGCTGGCTGCCAGTGCCGCGGCAGAGAGCAAGGCGCCCTTGGGTTTACCGGTGGTGCCGGACGTCGCGACAACCAACGCGACGTCGTCGTCGATCGCCTCGCCTATCCGCAATGCGGGCAACTCGCAATCCGGTTGCACCGCAACGAAGGCCGACTCACGACCGGCCAGCACCCGCTCCAACGCGGGCAGCAGCACTGCGGCAGCGGAGCCGGGTGAGACGCCGAGCGCACGCAGAACAGCTATGCGTGCGCTCCGCCATCGAGCTCGTCGTCCTCGTCATCGTGAGGGTCGTCCAGCGGCCAGCCTTGGGCGGCCAACCGGGCCCGGACCCGCTCGATGTCCTCGGGCGACGGCAGCTCGTCGGTCAGCTTGCTGATCATCACGCCGATATCGATGTTGTCGAAATCGCCGCGTTCCATCAGCGCGTTGGCCACGAGTCGGACCTCGTCGTTGGTCAGTCGGTTGGCCAGCAGCGCCAGCAGGGCGAAGGTATCCGTCGGGGGAATGCCCTCCGGATAGCCCGCGCGCAACCACGAGACGACTGAGGTCAGGAATCGGTTCATTCGATCAACTCCGCCCGGGGGCTCGGTAGTTCGGTGGACAACGATTCGATGCTACTTAAGCTTGGCCCCTAAGAAGGGATACCCGGTGTGGTGCGCGATGAAATCGCGGGCGATGAACAGCACGCCAATAATGATCACGGCCACCACCAGCGTGTAGATCAGCCAAGCCAGGCCGGACAGCACCGGGTTCGGCTGCGACGTGGTGCCGTCAGTGCCGACGCCGCCGGCGCCGAGCGCCTGCAGCCGGATCCCGACGGCGAACAGCCCGGGCAGGAAGGCCCCGGCCAGCATGCTGAAGATCAGGATCTTCAGGGTTGCTTCGTAGTTGAACCACTCGCTCAATTCGTTCATCGGACGCTACCCCACACTCACGTCGTCGGAACCGGCAGTGGCGCCCACCTTGGCCCCGCTGGACGGCTTGTTCTCGTCAAGACCGGCGGTCAGGTCGCCCTTCCACTCGTCGTTGACGTTGTGCTGGTCGACCTTGTTCTTGCGCGACCGGACGTAAATGGCGGCCGAGGTCGCGACCAGGAGTCCGAAGCCGACGACGGCGCCGGGGTATCCGCCGATGTAGTGGACGATCCAGTAGGTGACCGCGCCGACCAGGCCGGCCAGCGGAAGCGTCACCAGCCAGGCAACGGCCATTCGGCCGGCCACGCCCCAGCGGACCTCGCCGCCGGGCTTGCCCAGTCCGCTGCCCATCACCGAACCGGTGCAAACCTGGGTGGTGGACAGCGCGTAGCCGAAGTGAGCGGACAGCAGAATGACTGCGGCCGAGGATGATTCGGCGGCCATGCCTTGCGGCGACGTGATCTCGACGAGTCCCTTGCCCAGGGTGCGGATGATCCGCCAGCCGCCCAGGTAGGTACCCGTGGCCATCGCAATGGCGCAGGCCACGATGACCCACATCGGCGGGACCGCGGCGCTCTTGCTGACCGAGCCGTAGGACATCAGCGCCAGGAAGATGATGCCCATCGTCTTCTGGGCATCGTTGGTGCCGTGCGCCAACGAGACCAGCGACGCCGAGCCGATCTGGCCGCGCCGGAACCCGGCTTCGGTCCGGTCCTTCTGCAGGCCGCGGGTGATCCGGAAGACCGCCCAGGTTGCGCACGCGCCCACCAGCAGGGCCACGAACACCGACACGATGGCCGGGATGATCGCCTTGGACATCACGCCCGACCAGATCACCCCGCGTGTTCCCACGGCCGCGATCGTGGCACCGATGATGCCTCCGATCAGCGCGTGCGACGAGCTCGAGGGGATACCGAACAGCCAGGTCAGCAAGTTCCAGACGACGCCGCCGACCAGGCCGGCGAACACCAGTTCCAGCGACACGATGCTGGAATCGATGAGGCCCTTGGCGATGGTGGCCGCGACGGTGGTCGACAGGAACGCACCGATCAAGTTCAGCACCGCGGAGAGCGCGACGGCTGTTTTGGGCTTCAGCGCGCCACTGGCAATCGAGGTCGCCATGGCGTTCGCGGTGTCATGAAAGCCGTTGGTGAAGTCGAAAGCCAATGCCGTGACTACGACAATGATCAAGAGGAACAGTTGTATGTCCACAGGGCCTGATTCTGGTGGTAGGGGGATTAAATTGTCGAATGCTGACAGCGGTGAAACTCAGGTAATTTTTGAACCGTCGCCAGATGTTACCTATCAGTTAACCGGTCGTTCCCTGTTGTTCACCTCGGGTGTCGCGGCGTAGCGGGTGGTCGCCGGGGACCTCGACGAAGATGAGGGTAATACCGTCCGGATCGGTCACGTGCATCTCCTTCAAGCCCCACGGTTCGCGGCGCGCTGCACGGGCAATCGGCACCCCGCGGCCGGTCAGTTCGGCCTGGGTCGCCTCGATGTCGCGGACCTGCAGCCACAACGCGCCGGGGAAGGGTCCGCGGGAGTGGTCGGTGTCGCTCCAGCCGGCCAGCTCCAACAAAGACTGACCCGCGAAAAACACTGTGCCGGCGCCATAGTCGCGATAGATGGCCAGTCCGATTTCGTCGCGGTAGAACGTCAACGACCGCTGATAATCAGCCGGCCGAAGCAGCATCCGGCTGAACAAGATCTCCATGGTCTCGTGTCTATCACGTTTGCGGTCCGACCCCGCTCAGCTGTCGGAGGCGCGGTTGGGCTGCAGGTTCTGGCGCTGCATCAGGGTGTTCACCCAACGGGGTCCGATGGTGTCGAGAGCCCGGGCCGCGATCGCCATCCGCGGCGCGATCCGCACCGGCCGGGTGCGGGCGGCGGTGACCATCCACTCGGCGGCCTCCTCCGACGTCAGCGCCGGCAACCCGTCATAGGCTTTCGTCGGCTCGATCATCGGCGTGGCCACCAACGGGTAGTACAGCGTCGTCGAGTGCACACCCCGGCGGCCCCACTCGGTTTCGGCGACGCGGCTCACCGCGGACAGCGCGGCCTTGGACGCGTTGTACGGCGCGAACAACGGCGAGGCCTCCGACAGCACCCCCCAGGTCGACACGTTGATGATGTGGCCGTCGCCGCGATCCAGCATGCCCGGCGCGAACCCGCGGATCAGCCGCAGCGGCGCGTAGTAGTTGAGCACCATGGTCCGCTCTACGTCGTGCCAGCGCTCCAGCGACTCGGCCAGCGGCCGTCGGATGGACCGGCCGGCGTTGTTGATCAAGATGTCGACGCCGCCGAGACGCCGGTCGACGTCGGCGACCAACGCGTCCACGGCGTCCATGTCCGAGACGTCGCAGGGCATCGACAGCGCCGTGCCGCCCGCGGCGGTGATCCGGTCCGCCAGCGCGTCGAGGCGATCCTGGCGGCGGGCGACGAGCACCACGGTGGCGCCGTGCTCGGCCAGCCGTTCGGCACCGGCTTCGCCGATGCCCGACGACGCCCCGGTCATCACGATCCGCTTGCCGTCGAGTTCGATCGGCTTGATCGCGGGCCGGTTGACCAGCACTTGCGGTGACATCGGCGGCCGCATGCTGGCCAGCACGATCTGGTCGGCGAACCGGCGCAGGGGACTCTTGCTCACAGGCCCGGAGTCTAGTTTCGCCGAGCCTGTAACCCTGCAGCCCATACTCGAACTTCCACTGCAGATTTACAGCCTCGATTGGCCGAGCCCCGAGAACTCGATGGGCGCGACCTCAGAAGTAGCGCGGGAAGGGGCTGTAGTCCGGGTCGCGCTTCTCCAGGAACGCGTCGCGGCCCTCGACGGCCTCGTCGGTCATGTAGGCCAGCCGGGTGGCCTCACCGGCGAACAGCTGCTGGCCCACCAGGCCGTCGTCGATCAGGTTGAACGCGAACTTGAGCATCCGTTGTGCCTGCGGGGACTTGGCGTTGATCTCGGCGGCCCACTCCACACCCGCCTTTTCCAGCTCGCCGTGGTCGATGACCGCGTTGACCGCGCCCATGTGGTGCATCTGCTCGGCGGTGTACGTGCGGCCCAGGAAGAAGACCTCGCGGGCGTACTTCTGGCCGATCTGGCGGGCCAGGTACGCGCTGCCGTAACCGCCGTCGAAGCTGCCGACGTCGGCGTCGGTCTGCTTGAAGCGGGCGTGCTCGCGGCTGGCCAGCGTGAGGTCGCAGACCACGTGCAGGCTGTGCCCGCCGCCGGCCGCCCAGCCGTTGACCAGGCAGATGACCACCTTGGGCATGAAGCGGATCAGCCGCTGCACCTCGAGGATGTGCAACCTGCCAGCGCGTGCCGCGTCGACTGTCTCTGCGGTCTCGCCCGAGGCGTATTGATAGCCGCTGCGGCCCCGAATTCGTTGGTCACCGCCGGAGCAGAACGCCCAGCCGCCGTCCTTGGGTGAGGGGCCATTGCCGGTCAGCAACACCACGCCGACGTCGGGGGACATCCGGGCATGGTCGAGCACCCGGTACAACTCGTCGACCGTGTGCGGCCGAAACGCGTTACGCACCTCGGGACGGTCGAACGCCACCCGCACGGTGGCGTCGGTGACATGCCGGTGATACGTGATGTCGGTCAGATCGCCGAACCCGTCAACGGGCTTCCAGACGTCGGCGTGAAAAGGATTGTCGCTCAAGGTTATTGAACTCCGTCCAGTCGAAATACCGCGCAGCGGCCTGCCAACGCTTCGAACTCCTCCGGGCGTCCCTCGTCGACCAGGCCGGCCCGCTTCATGAATCCCACCCCGGTGGGCACTTCTTCAGGGAACGCCCGCAACAGCGGGCGGGCATCCTCGGCAGCCAACTCGACCATCCGCACGCGCCGGATCTTGCGGCCGCGAGCCACCGTGACCTCTTCGGCGGCCCGGACGTTGGCAACCCAGTCGGCACCGGGAAAACCGGCGACGACGTACTCTCGGCCATCCACTGTCATTGGGGTCACCGGCGTCGACCGCGGGCGTCCAGATTTACGACCAGGCACGGTCAGCACGACCGGGCTCTCGCCGCCGAAGCTCAGCCCCAGCCGCGACATCCGGATGAAGACCTTGTTCGCAGGTTTCAGCCACCAGGGCGGCTTGGGGTCAGCAGCACGCGCCATGACAGCAACAGTAGTCAGCTTTGCGGCGCCCCCAGGAAGGGTTCGACACGTGCGCCCACGGCTATAGGGGCTCGTCCTCGACGGGGGAGTCGTCGTCTTTGGTCAGGTGGCGCAGGACTCGTTCGTTGAGAGCGGCGAGCATATCGAGCTCAGCCGGGCTGAGCAGGTCGATGAAGTTACGGCGGACGTCCTCCACGTGCCCTGGCGCCGCCTTCTCGATGGCGGCGCGGCCGGCAGCAGGCAGACCATGGTGCTGCGGGCGTCGTCGGGGTTGGGCTCGCGGCAGATCAGGCCGTCGTCCTGCATGCGCCGCACCTGATGGGACACGCGGCTCTTCTCCCAGCCCAGTGCGTTACGCAGGTCGCGCGCGGGCATGCGGTCCCCGTCGTGCTCCGAGAGCACCGCTAGCACCTGGTAGTCGGACCCGGACAGGCCCGATTCCTGCAGGCCCCGGTTCAGGTGCACGTCGAGCCGATGGTGCGCGTGCATGAAGGCCCGCCAGGCGCGTTCTTCGCGAGGGTTGAGCCAGTTCGGTTCCATCATGCAACACCCTAGCCGACTGGTTGACGCATCAACAAACATGCGATTAAGGTGGACGAGTCAACCTTTTCGAGTCACCCAAGAGAGGACGTCTCATGAGCAACATCAGCATCATTGGCACCGGCAACATGGCCCGGACCATCGGCGCGCTGGCGGTAGCGGGCGGCAACACCGTCGAGATCATCGGCCGCGATCAGTCCAAGGCCGCTGACCTGGCCAAGACTCTCGGCGGCAGCACAACGACGGGAGAGTTCGGGGCTGTCCCGGCCGGCGACATCGTCATCGTGTCCCTGCTGTATGCCAACGTCGTTCCGGTCGTCACCCAGTATGGGGACGCCCTCGCGGGCAAGGTCATCGTCGACATCAGCAACCCCTTCAATTCCACGGCAGACGGGCTGGCCATCCCCGCCGACACCTCCGTCGCGCAAGAAGTCGCCAAGGCGGCCCCGGCCAGCGCCAGCGTGGTGAAGGCGTTCAACACAATCTTCGGTGTGGTCCTGGAAAAGGGCCGGCCGCTCGACGTCTTCATGGCCGGCGACGACACGCGCGCCAAGGCCGCCATGGCGGAGTTCATCGAGAGCCTCGGGCTGCGCCCGTTGGACGTGGGTGGCTTGAACATGGCGCACTGGCTAGAAGCAACGGGCCTGGTCGTCATGGGCCTCGCCCGCCACGGGGTGGGGAACTTCGACTTCGCCCTCGGCGCCGCCGTGCCCGGCTGAGCCGCGGCGCCGCCCGAGCAGTGGTTGATCGATCACCGAATGAGAGGACTCTCGCCATGAAACTTGGCTTCGCACTTCCCATAGTCGGGCCCGCTATCACCAGCGCCGCCGGTCTGACCGAGTTTTGCCGCGGACTAGAAGACCTCGGCTACGACACGCTGTGGGTCGGCGATCGCCTGGTCACGCCCGTCGACATGCACAGCATCTATCCGGGCAAAGAGCAGCCGTACCCGCCGCAGATGACCCGCTACCTCGATCCGGTGCTGCTGTGGACCGTCGCCGCGGCGGCGACCAGCCGGGTTCGGCTCAACGCCAGCACGCTCAGCACGTTCTACTACGAGCCGGTCCACCTCGCGCGGCTGCTGACCACGCTCGACGTGCTCAGCGAGGGCCGCCTCGACGTCGGCGTCGGAATCGGGTGGATGAAGGACGAGCACGACATCGCCCGCAGCGCGGACTGGCACCGGCGCGGGCGGATGCTCGATGACCTGCTGGCGTTTCTGCACGAGTGGTGGACGACCACCCCGGTGTCCTGGCACAGCGAGTTCTTCTCACTGCCGCCGGTCCACGCCGACCTGCGGCCCGTCCAGCCCGGCGGTCCGCCCGTCTGGATCGGCGGTGCCAGCGAGGCCGCGATGCGCCGGGTCGGCCGCAGCGGGACGGGCTGGCTCGGGGTCGAAGGGTTGCAGGCGGAGGTCACCGACCAGTTGTGGTCGATCGCGCGCCGTGCGGCGCAGGACGCCGGCCGCGATCCGGACGCGCTGAAGACGGCCATGCGGATCAACCTCGACCCGGGCACGTCGGTTGAGTCGGTTGTCGGCAGGCTAGAGCGCCTCGCCGGGTCCGGTGCCGATGAGGCGATCGTGGATGCCTTCGCAATGTTCCCCAGCCTGGGTCAGATGCTCGACTTCGCCAGTCAGGTAGTCGCCCGATGGGGTGAGCGGGGGAAGGCCTGACGGCAGGGGAGCGGCGGCCTCCCCGTCGGGGGCCTCCCCGCCGAGCGCCCGGCTGGCCGGGGCACTCGGCCATCGACTCAGCCGACGGAGCGGGCGGCGCCTTCCCAGAACCGCGCCCGGACGGCCTTCTTGTCCGGTTTGCCGAGCCCGGTCAACGGCAGCGCGTCGACGACCTCGATCCGCTTGGGCGACTGCACCGAACCCTTGCGCTCCTTGACCGCGGCCTGAATCTCGGCGGTCATCTTCTCGATCGCCGCATCGTCCGTCGGCGCGTCGGAGCGCAGCACCACCACGGCGGTGACGGCCTCGCCCCACTTGTCGTCGGGCGCCCCGACCACGCACACCTGCGCGATCGACGGATGCTCGGCGATCACGTCCTCGACTTCGCGGGGGAAGACGTTGAAGCCGCCGGTCACGATCATGTCTTTGACCCGGTCCACGATGAAGTAGAAGCCGTCCTCGTCCTCGCGGGCCATGTCGCCGGTGTGCAGCCAGCCGTCCTTGAACGTCTCGGCCGTCGCCTCGGGCAGATTCCAGTAGCCGCCCGCCAAAAGCGGTCCGCTGACACAGATTTCGCCCGGCTCACCCTGCGGCACCGGCTTGCCGTCCTCACCCAGCAGCGCCACCCGGGCGAACAGGGTCGGGCGTCCGCACGAGGTCAGCCGCTTCTCGTCGTGATCGGCCTTGGCCAGGTAGGTGATCGCCATCGGCGCCTCGGACTGGCCGTAGTACTGGGCGAAGATCGGGCCGAACCGACGGATCGCCTCGGCCAGCCGCACCGGGTTCATCGCCGAGGCGCCGTAGTAGACGGTCTGAAGCGACGACAGGTCGCGGGTGTGCGAATCCGGATGGTCCATCAGGGCGTACAGCATCGACGGCACCAGCATGGTGGCCGTAATACGTTGCTCCTCAATGGTTTTCAACACCTCGGCGGGATCGAACTTGCCCAGCACCACCATCTCGCCGCCCTTGACCACCGTCGGCGTGAAGAACGCCGCGCCGGCGTGCGACAGCGGCGTGCACATCAGGAACTTCGGACGCTCGGGCCACTCCCATTCGGAGAGCTGGATCTGGGTCATCGCGGCGATGTTGCCGGTGGTGCCCAGCACGCCCTTGGGCTTGCCGGTGGTGCCGCCGGTGTAGGCCATGCCGCCGATGTGGTCCGGCGGCAGCTCGGCGACCACCAGTGGCTTGGGCTCGTACTTGGCCGCCTCGGCCGAGAGGTCCACCGCCACCCCGTCCAGTGCCCGGGGGACCGGGCCGATCGTCAGGATCTGCTTGAGCGACTCGACCTTTTCCAGCAGCCCCAGCGCCCGCTCGACGAACGCCGGGCTGGGGTCGACGATCAGCGAGCTGGCGCCGCAGTCGGACAGCACGTAGGCATGGTCGTCCAGCGAGCCGAGCGGATGCAGCGCGGTACGCCGGTAGCCCTGGGTCTGGCTGGCGCCCAGGATCATCAGCACCTCGGGACGGTTCAACGCCAGCAGCCCCACCGTGACACCGGTGCCGGCGCCGAGCGCCTCGAACGCCTGGATGTACTGGCTGATCCGCTCGGCGAGTTGGCCGCCGGTCAGCGTGGTGTCGCCGAGAAACAGCACCGGCCGGTTCTTGTGGCGCTTGAGCGCGCCCACCAGCAGATGGCCGTTATGGGTCGGATGGCGCAACAGGTCGTCACTCATAGCGTCAGACTAGAACGTGTTGCAATTCGGGTCAGCCGCACCCTCGCGGACGCCGGGGATCATTAGGATCGCTACTCAGTGTCAGGGTGAGGTTGCCGCTTGTTGCGGTGGTTGGATCCTGATCACCTGGTGTCTGGCTCGTAGCGTCGCTGCCGCCCTCGGGTTGGCGTTCATGGGTTTTGTCGGCATCAGGTGTGAAGGACCGGCCGGCGTGACTTGATAGGAGCGTGGCGTCGCCCCCCACTGAGATGTGTCCGCCGACCGGCCCAACCGTCACCTCACAGTGAAGGAGGCAACCTCCATGGTTGTTGTTGGAGCCGATGTACACAAGCGCACGCATACGTTCGTCGCCGTGGACGAGGTGGGCCGCAAAGTCGGCGAGAAGGTCGTTGCAGCCACGACTTCAGGTCATCGCCAGGTGGTGCGATGGGCTCGCAGTCAGTTCGGGGTCGAGCTGGTGTGGGCGATCGAGGATTGCCGACACTTGTCAGCCCGCCTCGAGCGCGACCTGTTATCCGCCGATCAGAAGGTGGTGCGAGTTCCATCGAAGTTGATGGCTCAGAGCCGGGCCTCGGCGCGTACCCGAGGCAAGTCTGATCCGATCGATGCGTTGGCCGTCGCGCGAGCTTACCTGCGTGAGCCCGATCTTCCGGTGGCCTCCCACGACGAGGTGTCGCGGGAGCTGAAGCTGCTGGTGGACCGCCGTGAAGACCTTGTGGGGCAACGTACTTCGACGATCAACCGGTTGTTGTGGCGCGTGCACGAACTTGATCCGGGCCGAGCACCGAAACCGGCGTCGCTGGATCTGAGCAAGCACCGCAGGTTTGCTCGGTGACTGGTTGGCTACCCAGCGTGGTCTGGTCGCCGAGCTGGCCCGCGAGGAGTTGGCCGACATCACCCGACTCACCGAAGCCATCAATGCCTTGACCAAACGTATCGGCGAGCGCGTCCGTGCGATCGCTCCGGCGCTTTTGGCGATGCCCGGCTGTGGCGAGCTGACCGCGGCCAAGATCATCGGTGAAACCGCCGGGGTCACCCGCTTCAAAAGCGAGGCCGCCTTCGCCCGCCACACCGGGGTAGCCCCGATCCCGGTCTGGTCGGGAAATACCGCCGGCCGCGTGCGCATGACTCGCTCGGGCAACCGTCAACTCAACGCCGCTCTGCACCGTATCGCGGTCACTCAAATCCGCCTCGACGGCCTTGGTCGGGCCTACTACCGAGGCCGGCTCGCCGCTGGTGACTCCAGGCCCGAGGCCCTGCGCTGCCTCAAACGCCGCCTGGCCCGTGTCGTGTTCCACCACCTCCACACCGACCACCACAACCGAATCCAGCCTTGCCAACCGGCAGCGGCTTGACATAGGAGAAACCCATGGCGCTGGCAGATCTCGTCGTTACCGGAACCATCCTGACCGTCGATGACGCGAGACCCACCGCCGAGGCGCTGGCCATCGCCGATGGCCGCATCATCGCCGTCGGCACTCGCTCCGAGGTCGCCGAGTTCATCGGCGCCGACACCCAAACCGTCGACGTCGGCGACGGTTGCGTGCTGCCGGGATTCATCGAGGCACACGGTCATCCGCTGATGGAGGCCGTCGCGCTGTCGGACCGCATCGTCGACATCCGCCCCGTCACCATCCCCGACCCCGACGATGTCGTCGCCGCGATTCGTCGGGAGGTCGCGCGGCGCGGATCGGCGGGCGCCTACCTGAACGGCTGGGACGCGCTGCTGCAATCGGGCCTGCCCGACCCGACGCTGTCCTGGCTCGACGAGATCGCGCCGGACGGCCCGCTGGTGATCATCCACAACTCCGGGCACAAGGCCTTCTTCAACTCGCACGCCGCGCAGCAAAACGGGCTGACCCGCGATACCCCGGATCCCAAGGGCGCCAAATACGGTCGCGACGCCAACGGCGACCTCGACGGCACCGCCGAGGAGATCGCCGCGGTGTTCCCGCTGCTCGGCGGGGCCATCTCGGCCGACAGCTACCCGGCGATGCTGCTCGCCGAGTGTGAACGGCTCAACCGGGCGGGGCTGACCACCTGCTCGGAGATGGCGTTCGATCCGAACTTCGGGCCGCTGGTCGCCCAGTTGCATGACCGGCTGACGGTCCGGCTGCGCACTTACGAGGTGTCCAACCCGCAGATGGCCACCGCGGCCACCCCCGGTCAGGGCGACGACATGCTGCGCCAGGTCGGCATCAAGATCTGGGTGGACGGGTCGCCATGGATCGGCAATATCGCCCTGTCCTTTCCGTACCTGGACACCGAGGCCACCCGGACGATCGGCATCCCAGCGGGTTCGTGCGGCTGCGCCAACTACACCGCCGAGCAGCTGCGCGAGATCGTCGGCGCCTACTACCCGCTGGGCTGGCAGATGGCCTGTCACGTGCAGGGCGACGCCGGTGTCGACACCATCCTCGACGTCTACGAAGAGGCGCTGCGCAACCATCCGCGCGACGACCATCGGCTGCGGCTCGAGCACGTCGGCGCCATCCGCCCCGAGCAGCTGCGGCGCGCCGCCGACCTCGGGGTCACCTGCAGCATCTTCGTCGACCAGATCCACTACTGGGGCGACGTGATCGTCGACGGGCTGTTCGGCGAGGAGCGCGGATCCCGTTGGATGCCAGCAGGATCCGCGGTGGCCACCGGGATGCGCATCTCGCTGCACAACGACCCGCCGGTCACACCCGAGGAGCCGCTGCGCAACATCAGCGTCGCGGTGACCCGCACGGCGCCCAGCGGCCGAGTGCTGGCACCCGAAGAGCGGCTGACTGTCGAGCAGGCCATCCGCGCGCAGACCATCGACGCCGCCTGGCAGCTGTTCGCCGACGACGTCGTCGGCTCGCTCGAGGTCGGCAAGTACGCCGACCTGGTGGTGCTGTCGGCCGACCCCCGCACGGTGCCGCCCGAGCAGATCGCCGAACTCGACGTGCGCGCGACGTATCTGGCGGGCCGCCGGGTCTACAGCCGGTGACGCCCAGCCTGCAGGAGCTGCTCGACGGCCTGCATGTGGTGGCGCTGCCGATGCGGGTGCGGTTCCGCGGCATCACCACCCGCGAAGTCGCGCTGATCGAAGGCCCGGCGGGGTGGGGCGAATTCGGGGCGTTCGTCGAGTACGGGCCCGCCGAGGCGGCGGCGTGGCTGGCGTCGGGCATCGAGGGCGCCTACCGGCAGCCGCCACCGGTGCACCGAGACCGCATCCCGATCAACGCCACCGTGCCGGCCGTGCCCGCCGCCGAGGTGAGTGCGGTGCTGGCCCGCTTTCCCGGCGCCTCGACTGCCAAGGTGAAGGTCGCCGAGCCCGGGCAGACGCTGGCCGACGACGTCGCCCGGGTCAACGCGGTGCGCGAAGTGGTGTCGACGGTGCGGGTGGACGCCAACGGCGGCTGGACGGTCGAGCAGGCGATGCTGGCCGCGGCCGTGCTGACCATCCACGGTCCGCTGGAATACCTCGAACAACCCTGCGCCACCATCGACGAGCTGGCCGAGCTGCGGCGGCGCATCGACGTGCCGATCGCCGCCGACGAAAGCATCCGCAAGGCCGACGACCCGCTGGCCGTGGTCCGCGCCGGCGCCGCCGATATCGCGGTGCTCAAAGTCGCTCCGTTGGGCGGGGTTTCGGCCCTGCTGGACATTGCCGCGCAGATCGACATCCCGGTCGTGGTCTCCAGCGCGCTGGACTCGGCGGTCGGCATCGCCGCAGGGCTGACCGCCGCGGCGGCGTTACCGCAGCTGCGGCACGCCTGCGGGCTCGGCACCGGCGGGCTGTTCCAACAAGACGTGGTCGACGTCGCCGCGCCCGTCGACGGCGCTCTGCCGGTCGGGTCGGTGACCCCCGACCCGCAGCGGCTGGCCGCGCTGCAGGCGCCACCGGAGCGGCGGCAGTGGTGGATCGACCGGGTCAAGGCCTGCTATCCGCTCCTTGTACCGTCGTCCGGGTGATCAACCTGGCGTACGACGACCGCGGCAGCGGTGAGCCCGTGGTCTTCATCTCGGGCAGCGGCGGCCCCGGGCGCACCTGGTTACCGCATCAGGTCCCGGCGTTCATGTCGGCCGGCTATCGCGTGATCACCTTCGACAATCGGGGGATCGGCGCCACCGAGAACGCCGAGGGGTTCACGACGGAAACCATGGTCGCCGACACCGCGTCCCTGATCGAGTCGCTGGGCGCCGCCCCGGCGCGCATCGTCGGGGTGTCGATGGGCGCCTTCATCGCCCAGGAGTTGATGGTGGCCCGCCCCGAGCTGGTGACCGCCGCGGTGCTGATGGCCACCCGTGGCCGCCTGGACCGCGCCCGTCAAGGCTTTCACGAGGGCGAGCAGGAGCTGTACGCGTCGAACATCGAACTGCCGCCCGCTTACGAGGCGAAAGTCCGTGTGCTGGAAAACTTTTCGCGCAAGACGATCAACGACGACGTGCTCGTCGCCGACTGGATCACGATGTTTCGCGCCTGGCCGGTCAAGCGCACCCCCGGGCTGCGGACCCAACTGAGCGTGTCCCCGCAGACCAACCGGCTCGCGGCGTACCGCGCCATCACCACCCCGGTGCTGGTGATGGGTTTCGCCGACGACGTGATCACCCCGCCGCACCTCGGGCGCGAGGTTGCCGACGCGTTGCCCAACGGCCGCTACGTGCAGATCCCCGACGCGGGTCATCTCGGGTTCCTGGAGCGGCCCGAGGCGGTCAACAGCGTGGCGCTGAAGTTCTTCTCCGACGTCAAGGCTTGAGCGTCGACAGTTAGCCACCCAAAGTACAAAATTCGTGAGTCTAAGTGGTTAGCGTACTCGATTCAAGAGTTAGTCTTGGCGGACTTATTCACATCAAGTTAATACCTTCGCCGCCACCGGAACTGGGCCGATCAGTTAAAGTGCGTCCCGTGCGCGCGAGCGATGTATATCCGGAACCAAAGCGGATGCGGGTCAGTATTGGATTAGAACAATTGTCTTGGCACGCTGAAGGCCAAGGCGATCTGCTGGCGCCGGCCGGACAACGCGATTCGCGGATCACCACGCTTCGCGACCAGCTGAGCAGGTCCCATGCGGTGCTGGAGTCGACGTCGGCGCGCTTCACCGAATTGGCCGGGACGATCCCCGTTGACATAAGGAATCTGGGAGACCGACTCTCCGGAATTCTCAACGCCGCGATGGTGGAGGCCGAAGAGATTCGCGCCGAGGCGCAACGGTTCGCCACGACCGTTCGGGCTGAGGCCGAGGACCGCGCCGCCCGAATCGTCGCCGAAGCCCAGCTAGAGCATCAGCAGGCGGCCGAGCTGCGGGCCGACATGGAAACGCGGAGTAAGCAACTGCGGGATGACATTTCGCGTCTGCGGGAGCAGGCATCCGTGAGCGCCGCGCAGCGTCTGGCCGAGGCCGAGAATCGGGCGGAAGAGATGTTGGCCCAGGTGCAGCGCGATGTCGACGCCCAGTGCGCGGCGGCGCAGGCAAAGCTGGAGGAACTCGTTGAAGTGCGCGAGAAGATCGTCGCCCAGCTGAAGCACTTCTACGACAAGTTCAATGCCCTGGAGGGCGCTGTCGAACCGGCCGATCGAATACCGTCGATATCCTTGGCCTCTTCTCTGGCGTCCCCTCCGTTGGACGTTGCCGCCGCTGGCCGCGCCTATTCGGCTCATCCGGTGGAGGTCACTCGCGAGCCGCTGGACGATGTCGGTTAGCTCGAACTGGCTGCAGGAGAGAACTGTGACCGCCCACGTTTACCAGGACGAAACACAACCTGCTGAGCAAGCAATTTCTTCAGCAGCCGCAGAAATGCAGACGTCAAAAGAATTCCCCACGTTTCAGGTGCAAATGCGCGGTTTCAATCGCGCTCAAGTGACCGGCTACATTCAGCGCATTCATGGTGAGATCGGGTCCCTGCAGGACTACGTCCATAAGCTCCGGCGCGAGGTCTCCGACGCGCAGACCGAGCACGGACGACTCACCGCCGAGATCGCCGCATTAGGCGGTGACATCGAACGCCTGTCCGGTCCGATTGAGTCGGTAGAGGGCATGTCGGATCGTATCGCGCGGATGATGCGTGTCGCCTCCGAAGAGGCGCGTCGCGTCAAGGAGATGGCCCGGGAAGAGGCCGAGGCGCTGACCCGTGAGCTGCACGAGCAGGTTGAGTTGGCGCGTCAGGAACGTGCCGCCGCCGGTGTCGCATTAGACGATCTCCAGGCTTCCGCGGCCGCCCGCCGCGAAGAAATTCTGACCGTCGCCAAGGCGGAGGCCGAAGAGGTGCTACGGATCGCATACAACGAGAGGGCCCGTCTCGCCGACGAGGCCGAACGGCATCGCCGGGAGATTCAACGCCAGCTCGCCGAGGAGGAGGAGCGTCGCCGTCGCGAGACGCAGCAGCGTCTCGACCAGCACATCAAGTCCAGTTGGGAGCAGGTCGAGGCGCAGGTTGCGGAGTACGAGAAGGAGAGTCGTCTGAGGGCGGCCGGTCTGCTCACCGCCGCCGAGCGCGAGGCGAAGGTGCTCAAGGAGCGCGCCGAGGCCGAAGTCAGGGAGTTGTTCAAGGTGCGCGGGGAGGTCCTGTCGGGGCTGAATGAGATTCAGGCCCGGATCGAGACGGCTGTTCGGCGCGACAAGATCAGCGTCGTCAAGAGTCCACCGGCCGACGATGAGGTCGGAGGGGCCTGATTTCTTCGCGCCCGGCGCCGACTCCGGTGCATCACGCGGATTCAGCCCAACTGCTCCACGCGCGACGCGAGGTGAGAGGCCTGTGACACCCTGTAGGAGTGAATCCCTCGACGACACAGGCTCGCGTCGTCGTTGACGAGCTGATCCGCGGGGGCGTTCGCGACGTGGTGTTATGCCCCGGCTCGCGCAACGCCCCGCTGGCGTTCGCGTTGCAGGACGCCGATCGCGCCGGCCGCGTCCGGTTGCATGTGCGCATCGACGAACGCACCGCCGGCTATCTGGCCATCGGCCTGGCGATCGCCGCCGGTGCGCCGGTCTGCGTCGCGATGACCTCGGGCACCGCCGTCGCCAACCTCGGTCCGGCCGTGGTCGAGGCGAACTACGCGCGGGTGCCGCTGATCGTGCTGTCGGCCAACCGGCCCTACGAACTGCTGGGCACCGGGGCCAATCAGACCATGGAACAGCTGGGCTACTTCGGCACCCAGGTGCGCGCCACGATCAGCCTCGGTCTGGCCGAGGACGCGCCGGAACGGCTGGATTCGCTGAACGCGACCTGGCGATCGGCCACCTGCCGGGTGCTGGCGGCCGCCACGGGTTCGCGCACCGCCAACGCCGGCCCGGTACAGTTCGACATCCCGCTGCGCGAGCCGCTGGTGCCGGATCCGGAACCGCATGGCGCGGTGACGCCGCAGGGCCGGCCGGACGGTAAACCGTGGACCTATACGCCGCCGGTCTCCTTCGACCAGCCGCTGGACATCGACCTGACGCCCGACACCGTGGTCATCGCCGGGCATGGCGCCGGCGTGCAGCCCACTCTCGCGCAGCTGCCGACCGTGGCCGAACCGACCGCGCCGCCGGCGGCCAACCCGCTGCACCCGCTGGCGTTGTCCCTGCTGCACCCGAAGCAGGTCATCATGCTCGGCCGCCCGACCCTGCATCGTCCGGTCTCGGCGCTGCTGGCCGACCCGCAGGTGCCGGTCTACGCGCTGACCACCGGCCCGCGCTGGCCGGACGTCTCGGGGAACTCGCAGGCCACCGGCACCCGGGCGGTCACCACCGGGACGCCGAATCCGGCGTGGCTGGACCGCTGCGCCCAGATGAACCGGCACGCGGTCGCGGCGGTCCGCGACCAGCTCGCCGCGCACCCGTTGACCACCGGCCTGCACGTCGCCGCCGCCGTGGCGGATGCGCTGCGGCCGGGCGATCAGCTCGTGCTCGGGGCGTCCAACCCGGTCCGCGACGCCGCGCTGGTGGGGCTGGACACCCACGGCATCCGGGTCCGGTCCAATCGCGGCGTCGCCGGCATCGACGGCACGGTGTCCACCGCGATCGGTGCGGCGCTGGCTCACGAACGCGGCGGGACGGCCGACAACCCCGCCCGCACCGTCGCGCTGATCGGCGACCTGACGTTCGTCCACGACAGTTCCGGCCTGCTGATCGGCCCGACCGAGCCGACGCCGCGCCATCTGACCATCGTGGTGTCCAACGACAACGGCGGCGGCATCTTCGAATTGCTGGAGCAGGGTGACCCGAGGTTCTCCGACGTGTCCACGCGCATCTTCGGCACCCCGCACGACGTGGACGTGGGCGCGCTTTGCCGCGCGTATCACGTCGAGAGCCGCCAGATCGAGGTGGCCGAGCTGGACGCGGCGCTGGGCGAATCGGGTGCGGGCATGCGGGTGCTGGAGGTCAAGGCGGACCGCTCCTCGCTGCGAGGACTCCATGCGGCCATCAAGGCCTCCTTGTGATGTCGCCAAAAACATTGCTGCGCATGCTGATCCACGGCCGCAGCGATGAGCCGCCGACGACGCCCGCGCGGATTGCGTTGCGGCTGACGCGGATCACGGTGCTGATCATCGCCGGTCTGGTCACGCTGCAGTCGGTGTTGCTGGTGGCCGGCGCTTGGCGCAACGACCTCGCGATCCGGCACAACATGGGTGTGGCGCAGGCGGAGGTGCTCAGTGCCGGACCGCGCCGCTCCACGATCGAATTCGTCACTCCTGAGCGAGTCACCTACCGGCCCGAGCTCGGTGTGCTATATCCGTCCGAATTGGCCAAGGGTATGCGGATATACGTCGAATACAACAAAAATGACCCGAACCTGGTGCGGGTGCAGCACCGCAACGCCGGCCTGGCGATAATCCCGGCGGGGTCGATCGCGGTCGTCAGCTGGCTCGTCACACTGGTTGTGCTGGTAGGCCTGGCGCTGATAGACAGGCGATTGGACCGTCGCGACGCGGCCAAAAGTGTGGATAGCAAAGAGGCATAACGCATTAGGCAGCAGATTTCGCGCCCCGTATGCCAGTCGGCAACCTGAGCGACAGGCAGTGCTGACATCATGGCCGGGTGCGCGTTGCAATCGTCGCAGAATCTTTTCTGCCGCATGTCAACGGTGTCAGTAATTCAGTAATTCGGGTGCTGGAGCATCTGCGTCGAACGGGCCACGAGGCCCTGGTGATCGCCCCCGACACCCCGCCCGGTGAACCTCCCGCCGAGCGCATTCACGACGGCATCCGGGTGCACCGGGTGCCGTCGCGAATGTTCCCGAAGGTCACCACGTTGCCGCTGGGTGTGCCCCGGCCGCGATTGCTCAAGGTGCTGCGCGGATTCCAGCCCGATGTGATGCACCTCGCATCGCCGGCGTTGCTGGGCTACGGCGGCGTGCGGGCCGCGCGCTACCTCGGGGTGCCGACGGTCGCCGTCTACCAAACGGACGTACCGGGTTTCGCCGAGAGCTACGGCATCGGGATCACGACGCGGGCGGCGTGGGCGTGGTTCCGCCATCTGCACCGGCTCGCCGACCGCACCCTGGCGCCTTCCACTGCGACGATGGAATCGCTTGTTGCCCACCGAATCCCGCGGGTCCATCACTGGGCGCGCGGTGTCGACATCATGGGATACGCGCCGTCGGCACGCGACGAGGCGCTGCGCCGGCACTGGTCGCCCGAGGGCAAGCCGATCGTCGGCTTCGTCGGCCGGCTGGCGCCGGAGAAGCATGTCGAACGCCTCGCCGGGCTCGCCGCGGCCGGTGACGTGCAGCTCGTCATCGTCGGCGACGGCGTCGACCAGCAGAAGCTCCAATCCGCAATGCCCACAGCGCTTTTCACCGGTGCCATGTACGGTGCCGAACTCGCCGCGGCGTACGCCAGCATGGACGTCTTCGTCCACACCGGCGAGCACGAGACCTTCTGCCAGGTCGTTCAGGAAGCGCTGGCCTCAGGGTTGCCGGTGATCGCGCCGGACGCCGGCGGACCGCGTGACCTCGTCACCCCGTGGCGCACCGGATTGCTGTTGGGAGTCCATGAATTCGAGCAGCGACTGCCCGAGGCGGTGGGGCATCTGCTGGCCGAGCGTCCGCGCTATTCGCACGCCGCACGCAAGAGCGTGCTCGCCCGCACGTGGCCCGCTATCTGCGACGAGCTGCTCGGCCATTACACGGCCGTGCAATCCCCAATTGCCCGGGCTCGCGCCCGCAACGCGCAGCGCAAACACGCGCAAGGCGAGTGACGTTTCGCCCCTAGCCCTGCGCCAGCTCGGCGACCGGCTGCCACTGCTCCCAGGTGCGTAACCTGTTCTCGTAGTCGGCCTTTGCCGTCTGCAGCGGCGAAGCGCCGAAGAACACCCGCAGCGGCGGCTGCTCGGCGTCCACCACCTTCAGCAGCGCGGCGGCCGAGGCTTTCGGGTTGCCGGGAGCGGCCCAGCGCCGGCTGCGTTCTTCTTGCACGGCGGCGCGCAGCTCGGCATAGGCGGGCAGCGGGTCGGCGTGCTTGGCCGACGGGCCGGACCAGTCGGTGTCGAAGCCGCCGGGTTCGATCAGCGTGACGTGCACACCGAACGGCGCGACCTCCTGGGCCAGCGCCTGTGAAAAGCCTTCCAGCGCCCACTTCGACGCGTGATAGATGCCCACGAGGGGAAACGCGGTGATGCCCCCGATCGACGACACCTGGATGATGTGGCCGCTGCGCTGCTCGCGCAGGTAGGGCAGCGCGGCCTGGGTGACCCACAGGGCGCCGAACACATTCGTCTCGATCTGATCGCGCGCGTCCTGCTCGGACAGCTCCTCGACGAACCCGAACTGGCCGTATCCGGCGTTGTTGACCACGATGTCCAGCCGCCCGAAGTGGTCGTGGGCCTGTTTGACCGCGGCGAAATCCGCGTCGCGGTCGGTGACGTCCAGCGCGATGGGCAGCAGCGCATCGCCGTACTTGGCGACCAAGTCGTCCAGCGATGCGGTGTTGCGTGCGGTGGCGGCAACCTTGTCGCCCCGCTGAAGCGCGGCGATCGTCCACTCGCGCCCGAATCCACGTGATGTACCGGTGATAAACCAAACTTTTTCGCTCACGCCGTTGTGTAACGCGTGCGTCGGCGCACCATTCCCGAGCGGCCGGATCCGGTCCGGGTAGCGTCTTGTTCGTGAGTCGTGCGGCCTTGGACAAGGATCCCCGGGAGGTCGCGTCGATGTTCGACGGCGTCGCCCGTCGTTATGACCTGACCAACACCGTGCTGTCGCTGGGGCAGGACCGCTATTGGCGGCGGGCCACCCGTTCGGCGCTGCGGATCGGGCCCGGCCACAAGGTGCTCGACCTGGCCGCGGGCACCGCGGTGTCCACGGTGGAGCTGAACAAGTCCGGGGCCTGGTGTGTGGCGGCCGACTTCTCGGTCGGGATGCTCGCGGCCGGGGGTGCGCGCAAGGTGCCCAAGGTCGCCGGCGACGCCACCAAGCTGCCGTTCGGCGACGGCGTATTCGATGCTGTGACAATCAGTTTCGGGTTGCGCAACGTCGCCGACCCGCAGGCGGGACTGCGGGAGATGGCCCGGGTCACCCGGCCCGGCGGACGCCTGGTGGTGTGCGAATTCTCCACGCCCACCAACGCGCTGTTCGCCACCGTCTACAAGGAATACCTGATGCGAGCGCTGCCGCGGGTGGCACGGGCGGTGTCCAGCAACCCCGATGCCTACGTGTATCTCGCGGAGTCGATCAGGGCCTGGCCCGATCAGGCCGCACTGGCAGAGCAGATGGCGCAAGCCGGATGGTCGGGAGTGCGGTGGCGCAACCTGACCGGCGGAATCGTGGCCCTACACGCGGGGCATAAGCCGCTGCGCTGAGATCCGCTCTTTAGTGTTGGCCGGCCGCCTGCACCACGCCCACCTGGTCCGGGCAGTAGTGGTCGACGGCCGCACCGAGGAACTGGAACGCCTGACCCTGGCTGGTGCCCCGCGGCAGGTTGTGCTGGATGAAGTTGGCCGACTGGTACGCGTCGTGGTCCACACCCCGACCCAACCGATCGCAGGCGATCTTGCCCAGCCACGCCAGCTGGTCCTGCGGCTGATAGATGCCGAAGCCGTTGACGGTTTGCTTGAACGGGGCGTCGTAGTCGCTGGGCGGCGACGGCGTCCGCAGCGGCGTCGGAGCCGGAGGCGGCAGCGGCGGCGTCGTCGGGTCGGCCAGTGCCGGCGCGTTCAGCGAAGCGCTCAGCGAAACGGCGGCCGCCGCTACGGCGACGCTTGCAAGCAGCTTGGTACCCCTCATTAGCCGGACTATACACCGCGATAACGACTTGCTCACGGCCGATCAGCCAAGATGGGCGGTCAACAGCCAGCCGCCGACCGACTTCAGCCCGGTGGGTTCGTCGCGAATGTCGACGATCCCGGGCATCCCGACGGATTCGTCGGGCACCCGGGCGTGCAGGCGGGCCGGGCGGATCTCGTCGACGACCCAGTACTTGGACACCGCGTCGCGCAGTTCGTCGGCGGTCACGGCGTTGATCGGGCCGCCGGGCACCGCGGCCTTGTCGAAGACCAGGGCGAAGTAGGAGGCGCCGGGAGCGGCGGCACGACGGATCGACTGCTGGTAGCCCTCGCGCGCCTCGACCGGGATGGAGTGGAACAAGGTGCTGTCGACGATGGTGCCGAACCGTCGGTCGTATCCGGTGAACGCGCTGATGTCGGCGACCTCGAAGGTGGCGTTGGTCAGTCCGCGTCGAGCGGCTTCGCGGCGGGCCAGGTCGATGGCCGTGGGCGACAGGTCCAGACCCACCGTGTTGTGGCCCAGTTCGGCCAGCGCCATCGAGATCGCCGCCTCGCCGCAACCCACGTCGAGGATGTCGCCGTGGAACTTGCCCTGCTCGATAAGGGCGGCCAGCTCAGGTTGAGGGGCGCCGATGCTCCATGGCGGACGCACTCCCTGGCCGAACGTGGTGGATTCGCCGCGGTAGGCCGTTTCGAACTCGAAATCAGTTGGCTGAGTCATGCCTCCAGATATATCAAGCATGCTGATATATGTCAACGAAGTTGATATCGTGCGGACGTTGGGTCGGGAGGCGGAAAAGTTGGTTCAGCTGAACGGTGTTCGACGATCGATCAGCCGCGAAAGGCGCCCGCCGCCGCGCCACGCGCGGGCCACCCAGTCGGCGTCGTCGTCGGTGACCAGGTTGGCCATCACCCGCACGGCGATGGTCATCAGTGTGGTCGAGCGCATCGCGATGGGGCCGGTCGCGGGCAGGAACCGCTGGAAGGTCAGCAGCAGCGCCAGCCGGCGCGCGACCGAGAATCCGCGGCCGTAGTGGTCGGACAACAGCGACGGCCACACCTTCGACACGTCGTTCGAATCCAGCAGCTCGGCGGCCAGTCGCCCGGTCTCCAGCCCGTAGTCGATGCCCTCGCCGTTGAGCGGGTTCACGCAGGCGGCGGCGTCGCCGATCAGCATCCAGTTCGGCCCGGCCACCCCGGAGACCGCGCCGCCCATCGGCAGCAGCGCCGACGAGACGGCCCGCGGCTCGCCGGTAAAGCCCCACTCGTCGCGGCGCAGGTCGGTGTAGTAAGAGATCAGCGGCCGCAGCGACAGGTCGGCCGGCCGCTTCGATGTCGACAGCGCTCCGACGCCGATATTCACCTCGCCGTTGCCCAACGGGAAGATCCAGCCATAGCCGGGCAGTACCGCGCCGTCGGGGGAGCGGAGCTCGAGATGCGATGTCAGCCAAGGGTCCTCGCTGCGGGGGGTGGCCAGATACCCGCGGGCCGCGACGCCGTACACCGTCTCTTGATGCCAGCGTCGGCCCAGCTTGCGGCCCAGCGTGGAGCGGGCGCCGTCGGCGACGATCAGCCGGCGGCAGCCCACCTCGGTGCCGTCGGCCAATATCAGCGATGTCACTCTCCGTGACGAGTCATGGTGCACGCCAACGGCTTTGGTGCCGAGCAGCATGCGCGCCCCGGACTCCTCGGCGACTTTGCGGATCCGGTCGTCGAGCTCCAGGCGGGTCACCGCGCTGCCGGTCGACGGGAACGACGGGCCCGGCCAGTCCACTTCGACCTCGCCGCCGAAACCGCTCATCCGCAGGCCGCGATGCCGGATGCGGGTGTCCAGCCAGTCACCCAGGCCGAGGCGCTCGCACTCCGCCACCGCGCGCGGGGTCAGGCCGTCGCCGCAGGGCTTGTCGCGCGGAAAGCTGGCCGAGTCCACGACGAGGACGTCGCGGCCGGCGCGAGCGGACCAGGCGGCCGCCGCCGAACCGGCGGGTCCGGCGCCCACGACCACCACGTCGGCTCCGGGGGCCTTTGCGTCCACGCCCACCAGTATGTTGGTCGCGTGAGTACTCCGGCGAATAGGGCTGGTCGGGTGAAGACTCCCGCGACGGTGGTGGCAGGCATTGATTTTGGCGACGCCGAGTTCGCCACGACGGTGCGCGACGGCGTCGCGAAGATCGAGCAGCTCATGGACGTCGAGTTGCGCAGCGCCGACGAGATCATGACCGATTCGCTGACGCATCTGTTCAAGGCCGGTGGCAAGCGGTTCCGGCCGTTGTTCACGGTGCTGTCGGCGCAGATCGGGCCGCACCCGGATGCGCTGGAGGTGACGATCGCCGGCTCGGTCATCGAGCTGGTGCACCTGGCCACGCTGTATCACGACGACGTGATGGACGAGGCCGAGGTGCGCCGCGGTGCCCAGACCGCCAATGTGCGCTGGAGCAACAACGTCGCGATCCTGGCCGGTGACTACCTTTTCGCGACGGCGTCGCGGCTGGTGTCGAGGCTGGGGCCGGACGCGGTGCGGCTGATCGCCGAGACGTTCGCTCAGCTGGTGACCGGGCAGATGCGCGAGACCCGCGGGGTGGCCGACGGGACGGATTCGATCGAGCACTACCTGAAGGTGGTGTACGAGAAGACGGCCTGCCTGATCTCCGCGGCCGGCCAGTTCGGTGCGATGTTCTCCGGGGCCGACGACGATCAGGTCGCCCGGCTGAGCCGGCTCGGCGGCATCGTGGGCACCGCGTTCCAGATCTCCGACGACATCATCGACATCGACAGCGACTCGCACGAGTCGGGCAAGCTGCCCGGGACCGACATCCGCGAGGGCGTGCACACCTTGCCGATGGTCTTCGCGCTGCGACAACCAGGCCCCGACGGCGATCGCCTGCGCGAGCTGCTGGCCGGTCCGGTCGAGGACGACGCCGCGGTGGCCGAGGCGCTGGGGCTGTTGCGGGCGTCGCCGGGCATGGCCCAGGCCAAGGAGTTTCTGGCGCAGTACGCCGCCAAAGCCCATCATGAGCTGGGTCTTTTGCCCGATGTTGCCGGCCGTCGCGCGCTGGAGACGTTGGTTGACTACACCATCAGCCGGCACGGTTAGCGGGTTGCGGAACCCGGACGGTCGTCCCGGGCGTTCAATTGACAACAGTCAAGCAATGAACTCACGTCCTTTGGAGGAGGACAACCGATGACCTGGCATCCGCACGCCAACAAGCTGAAGACCTTCCTGCTGTTGGCCGGTATGTCCGCGATGATCGTGTTTGTGGGCTCGCTGTTCGGTAGGACGGCGATGTTTCTGGCGTTGATGTTCGCCATCGGCATGAACGTCTACACCTACTACAACAGCGACAAACTGGCGTTGCGCGCGATGCACGCGCAGCCGGTTTCCGAACTTCAGGCGCCGGTGATCTATCGGATCGTGCGCGAGCTGGCCACCGCCGCACACCAGCCGATGCCCCGGCTGTACATCAGCGATACCAACGCCCCCAACGCCTTCGCCACCGGACGCAACCCGCGCAATGCCGCGGTCTGTTGCACCACCGGCATTCTCGACATCCTCAACGAGCGCGAGCTGCGCGCGGTGCTGGGCCACGAGCTCTCGCACGTCTACAACCGCGACATCCTGATCTCCTGTGTGGCGGGCGCGATGGCGGGCGTCATCACCGCCCTGGCCAACATGGCCATGTGGGCCGGCCTGTTCGGCGGCAACCGCGACGGCGAGAATCCGTTTGCGCTGCTGCTGGTTTCGCTGCTGGGCCCGATCGCGGCCACGGTGGTCAAGCTGGCCGTGTCACGATCCCGGGAATACCAGGCCGACGAGTCGGGCGCGGTGTTGACCGGCGACCCGCTGGCCTTGGCATCGGCCCTGCGCAAGATTTCCGGCGGGGTACAGGCGGCTCCGCTGCCGCCCGAGCCGCAGCTGGCCAGCCAGGCCCACCTGATGATCGCCAACCCGTTCCGTGCCGGCGAGCGCATCGGCTCGATGTTCTCGACGCACCCGCCGATCGAAGACCGCATCCGCCGGCTGGAAGCTATGGCGCGCGGCTGAGGCTGTCGCTTGCCGCCGGAGCTGTCCGGACCATGCGTGCTCGGGTGCTGCGTGCAAAAGCTCAGCGGCCGTGAATTGCCGAGCGGTTTAGGCCTTTTCGGAATCGACTAGAAGCCGGAGCCGTGCACCTCGTGTCCCGGCACCTCGGCGATCAGGCCGCTGTAGGCCTGCTCGACCGTCGAGCCGTGGTTGATCACGCCGTCGACTTCGCGCGCGATCGGCATGCTCAGCCCGAATTCGTTGGCGAACTCCATGATCACGCTGGCGGCCTTCACGCCCTCGGCGACCTGGTTCATCGACGCGATGATCTCGTCGATCGGCTTGCCCGCGCCGAGCTGTTCACCGACGTGGCGGTTGCGGCTGCGCTGGCTGGTACAGGTGACGATCAGGTCGCCCAGGCCGGCCAGCCCGGGAAAGGTGTCCGGGTCTCCGCCCAGTGCCACGCCCAGCTTGGTCATCTCGCGCAGTGCCCGCGCGATGACGAGTGCGCGGGTGTTCTCGCCGATGCCCAGCGAGTAGCCCATCCCGACGGCAATGGCGTAGACGTTCTTCAGCGCACCGGCCATCTCCACGCCGACGACGTCGTCGCTGGTGTACACGCGGAAGCGCCGGGTGCGGAACAACGCCGCCAGCCGGGTCGCCAGATGCTGGTCGGGCATCGCCAACACGGCCGCGGCGGCATAGCCCTCGCCCACCTCGCGCGCAATGTTCGGCCCGGCCAGGATGCCCGCCGGGTGGCCCGGCAGCACCTCCTCGATGATCTGCGACATCCGCATATTGGTGCCCTGCTCGAGCCCCTTGACCAAGGACACCACGGGAACCCAGGGCCGCAGTTCCTTCCCGAGTTCGGTGAGCACACCGCGGAACCCGTGCGAGGGCACACCCATGATCACGACGTCGGCGCAGTTGGCGGCCTCGGCGAAATCGTTGGTGGCTCGCAACGTCTCGCTGAGGACCACGTCGTTGCCCAGGTAGCGCGTATTGCGATGGTGCTCGTTGATGTCGTTGGCGGTCTCTTCCGAGCGCACCCACTGCAGCGTCGGACCTCGGCGTGCGCAGATGGACGCCACCGTGGTTCCCCAGGAACCACCACCAAGGACAACGACTTTGGGTTCGCGCTTCTCAGCTGACATGGCGTCTAGCGTATTGCCGAAACCTCACATTTAGTAGGAGTTCATGTTGTGGCGCGACGTTCCGGTCTGGCCGCCACCGGCGCCCGGTCGGGCACCCGACCGAACTCCATCGCCTCCTCGATCCGGTCGAACCGGTAATCGAGGGCGTCAGCGAGGTAGTTCTGCCGCACGTTCCACGGCCGCTTGGTGCCCGACTTGGGTAGCTGATGCGCCGAGCGCTTCACGTATCCGGCGTTGATGTCCCACGATGGCTTCTCGCGCATCGGCTGGTCGCCCAGGTGCGGGTAGGCGTGCGTATAGCCGTGAGAAGCCATGTGCGCCATGAGTTTTGCGGTGGCACGCGCCGTGATGTCGGCCCGCAGCGTCCACGACGCGTTGGTGTACCCCACGCACCAGAACAGGTTGGGCACGTCTTCGAGCATGTGGGCTTTGTAGACGAAACGCTCACGGTGGTCGACCTTTTCACCGTCCAGGCTGATCGAGGCCCCGCCCAGCGCCTGCAGCTGCAGGCCGGTGGCGGTGACGATGATGTCGGCGTCGAGGTGCGCACCGGACTTCAGCGCGATACCGGTGGCGTCGAAATGGTCGATCTGATCGGTGACCACGTCGGCGCGGCCCTCGGAGATCGAGTTGTACAAGTCGGCGTCGGGGATCATGCACATCCGCTGGTCCCACGGGTTGTATCGGGGTTTGAAGTGGACGTCGACCTCGTACCCGTCGGGCAGGCTGTCGATCGCCTGGCGCCGCAGCAGTGACTTGATCAAGCCGGGCAACTTACGGGACAAGAAGAAGAACACGGCCTCAGTCAGGGCGGTGTACGTCCGGATGGCCAAATGAGAAGTCTTGCGGGGCAACAGGGCACGAATGACATCGTCGATTTTTCGGTACTTGGACGCCGAGACCAGATACGTCGGCGAGCGCTGCAGCATCGTCACCTTCGCGGCCTGGTCCGCCAGCGAGGGGAGCAGGGTGACCGCGGTGGCGCCGCTGCCGATCACCACGATCTTCTTGCCGGTGTAGTCGAGGTCTTCGGGCCAGTGCTGGGGATGGACGACGGTGCCGCCGAACCGCTCGATGTCGGGGAACTCCGGGGTGTAGCCCTCGTCGTAGTTGTAGTAACCGGAGGCGAAGAACACGAACCGGCTGCGGTAGATCGTGGTGGAGTCGCCTTGGTCGACGGTGATCGTCCAGGTGTCGGTGGACGAATCCCAGTCCGCGGAGCGGACATAGCTGCTGAATTGAATGTGGCGATCGATGCCGTACTTGTGCGCGGTGGCCGCCAGGTACTCGCGGATGTGCTCGCCGTCGGCGACGCCCTCTTTGCGGGTCCAGGGCTCGAAGGGATACGACAGCGTGAAGATGCTGCTGTCCGAGCGCACCCCCGGATATCGGAACAGGTCCCAGGTGCCGCCGATCTGCTCGCGGCGCTCCAGAATCGCGTACGTCATATGCGGGTTGCGCTCGGCGATCCGGTAGGCCGCGCCGATGCCGGAGATCCCGGCACCGATGATGACGACGTCGAAGTAGCCGGCCTTGGCCGGCGGCCGGCCGGTGGCTTCCTGGGGAGTCACGGTCATCGTGAACCTCGCTTGCGGTGTGGGACTCGTCACTAGATTAGGCACCGACCGGTTGGTGGAGCCAGCAGGCCTGACCCGCGCGTGTTACGGGTGTTCCATCAGCACGTCCACGTGCAGCGCAACCTCCCCGCGAACCGCTCGCGAGCGGGAGGTGCCCCGGCTAGGCGCGTCAGCGGTAGTTGACGAACTGCAGCGCCACGTCGAGGTCGGCGCCGCGCAGCAGCGCTTGGACCGCCTGCAAATCATCGCGCTTCTTGCTGCTGACCCGGATCTCGTCGCCCTGGATCTGGGTCTTGACGCCCTTGGGCCCGTCGTCGCGGATCAGCTTGGTGATCTTCTTGGCATTTTCGCTGTCGATGCCCTGCTTGAGGGTGCCGGTGACCTTGAAGGTCTTGCCGGAGGCTTGCGGCTCGCCGGCGTCGAAAGCCTTCATCGAGATGTCGCGGCGGATCAGCTTTTCCTTGAACACGTCGATGGCAGCCTTGATGCGCTCCTCGGTGGAGGAGGTCAGCTCGACGGCCTCGTCGCCCTTCCACGCGATCGTGGTGTCGGTGCCGCGGAAGTCGAAGCGGGTGGCCAACTCCTTGGCGGCCTGGTTAAGCGCGTTGTCGACCTCTTGCCGATCGAACTTGCTGACGATGTCGAACGATGAGTCCGCCATGCGAACGCCCTTCCTCGTTGCTCCTAGCCGTTTGTGAATTGTCTACCCGCTCGTTGTACCCTGCTAGGCGGCAGGTTGCCCGAGCGGCCAATGGGAGCGGACTGTAAATCCGTCGGCTTACGCCTACACTGGTTCGAATCCAGTACCTGCCACCACAGCTCAGAGGCTATTTTCGGTTGCTGGCAACGGGTTTGGTGCCGTCGATTTCGGCGACGATCTTGCCGAGGACTTTTCGTCCGCCCAGCCGGGTGAGCGCGTCGGGGATGTCGTTGAACGACACCCTTTCACCCACGGCGTGCCGGATGGCGCCGGTGCCGACGAGTTCCGAGAGGCCGCGCAGGATCCCCTCCAGATGCGCCCGGCTGTAGCCGGCCGCGAGCACACCGACCAGCGTGGTATTCGTCATGACCATCATGGGCACGTCGGGGGTTGGCCAGGTGCCACTGGCGAAACCGACGGCCAGATGCCGGCCGTCGCGGGCCAGGGCGCCCATGGCCGCGGTGCCCTGCGCGCCGCCGACCGGGTCGAAGATCACGTCGAGACCGGCCCAGTCGGTCGCTTCTCGCAGCGCGTGCGCGAGTGGTGTTCCGTCAGCGGCGGTTTCGCCATTGGCGAGGACGACGTGGTCGGCGCCCAGCGACCGGCAGAATCCGGCCCTCCTCTCGTCGCTGACGACGGCAAGCACCTGCGCGCCCAGCGCCTTGCCGAGTTGAACCGCCGCGATTCCGCTGCCGCCCGCGGCGCCGAGCACCGCCAGGCGTTGTCCCGCCTTGAGTCCGCCGCGATCGACCAGCCCGATCCACGCGGTCATGTTGGGAATCCAGAAGCCGGCCGCGGCGTCGTCGTCCATGGCGGCAGGTGCCGGGAAAACGTTGCCGGCGTGCGCAAGGGCCTCGGTGGCGAAGGATCCATTGCCGCTGACGAAGTCACTGACACCCAGCACGCGGGTGCCGATCGCGATGTCGACGCCGGGTCCGACCGCGGTGACGGTACCGACCAGCTCCTGCCCCGGCGTGAAGGGCAGCGGGGGCGTCAGCGGATAGGTGCCGCGGCACATCAGCACATCGGGCAGTCCGAGCCCGGCCGCCGCGACGCGGATCCTCACTTGCTCGGGGCCCGGGTCCGGCGGATCGCAATCCACCTGGCGTAAGACATCGGTGGGCTCACCCGTTCCGTGAACCTGCCAAGCTTTCACGTTCTCTCCTCAGCACCCGCGGAGGCCGCGGAGCGCCGACCGGGCATCGCGAGTGCGACCGACACGAAGATGATCGACGGCCCGACGATGCACAAGAATATTCCGGCGCCGAAGAAGAAAATCGGGGGCGCGGACTGCAGCCACGGATAGAGGACGGTGAACCCGAGAGCCTCGGCCAGATAGATCGCGACACCCGCCGAGATCACGATTCGCGCCCACTGCGAGGTGACGGGGCTCTGACCGCCACGGGCTATGTTGATGAGCACCCAGAGCACGGTCACAATGCACGCGGCGAAGAAGATCCAGACCACTGCTGCGCCGAAATCCTGTGTGGCGGTGTCTACTTCGGCAAGTTCGCCATGCATCTCGTCGATGAAATTGATCGAATGCCAGGCGAGCAGCGCCAGCGGCCCGATGATGACGAAGAGGGCGGCCAGCGTTACCCGAACGGTGAACCTCGTGTTGTGGCCGGCCCAGTCATGCCGGGCGATTATCCAGGCGAGGCCGGCCAGCAGCAGCGCCGCGCCCACCCCCATCAGCCCCACGCCGGGCATGTACTCGACCCACGCCTTCGCGCAAACCTGTTGAAAATCATGCGAGTTCTGCACCGGTCTGATCGCCGCCACGGCACCGAAAAGGTAGGCATCGAGCCCCAGCACGATGACTCCCAATCCCAAATACACGACCGCGCTTTCGGCGGTCTCGAGATCTTCGCGCCAGACGGTGAGCAGCGTCGTGATCGAGATCAGCATGAAGCCCGCGAGGACGCCCGCGAGTTGGCCGTTGGCCGTGGCGGCATCGAACACACTCCACGGATGCTGTTGGGACACACACTTCTCATCCAGCACGAAGTCCGGGATCATGCCGACGGCCATCCCGCATTGTATGAATGCGCTTCGGCCGCGCGCAGCACATTCGACCGATGCCTCGCGTAAGACTTTCCTCCTGAAGCACCCCGGAAATGAGTCTGGCCTAAAGCTGACGCGAAAGAGCCTCTGCGCCAACGGCTCTCTTGAGTTGATCGACTGCGTCGGCCGTGGTCCAGATGGCGCTGGCGAGGAATCGGAAGTTCACCAAGGCGGCCAGATAGCCGTCGCCCTCGGGCAGGCGCGGGCCGGCGGTGGCGTCCTTGACCACGACCACTTCGAAGCCCTGCTCGATCAGTTCGCGCAGGTGGCCCTCGACGCAGAGATTGGCGGCCATCCCGGCCAGGACGACCTGGTTGATGCCGCGCTTGCGCAACTGCAGCACGAGGTCATTGGACTCGGGCCCGACGATCTTGTGCGGAGACGCGATCACGGTCTGACCGTCGTGAATGTGGTGCTGGTATTCGGGCAGGAAATCCGCTCCGGAGCCCGCGAACCCGTCGGTCGTGTACGCGCCCTGGCGTTCGAACATGCCGACGCCCGCCATGAACTGTTCGAGCGGATCACCGAAGCGCCACTGGCTGTCGGTCGGATAGAAGTGGTGCGGCGATATCGCGACGGTGATGCCCGCCAGCTTCGCGGCGTCGAGCAGTTCGCCGATGTGCGCGACGGTGTTGTTGTCGCGGACGCTGTCGCCGAACACCGACCACGAAACCCCTTGGGGGCTAAGGAAATCGATCTGTGGATCGGTGACGACCAGTGCGGCGTGTCGATGATCGAGCACGAAGTTGGAGCTCGGCAACCCGGGGTTCGGCGGTTCGGCATACATGGTCAGATCTGTCATCGAGGGGTCCTTACGCTGGGGGTACCCGGATAATAGATGACCAGTCGTCTATAAATCAAGCACATCCGGATTGCGGGACGAAATCAGCCCAGCAGCGCCGGCACGGTGATCGTTTCGAATCGTTCATACGGGGCGCGGCTGCGGGTCACCTTCCCGCGCAGGGCCGCGCCCTCCCACGATTCGATGAGCAGGGAGGCGAGTTCGCCCGCATCGAGGTCCGCGCGGATGTCGCCGCCACCCTGGCCGGAGCGCACGCACGCCGTCAGGGCAGTGTCCCAGCGTGCAAGAATGCGGGCCAGTTCGGCGCGTACCGGTTCGCTACCACCGGCAAGCTCGAGCGACAGGTTGCCGACCAGGCAGCCGAGCAGGAACTCACCCGATTCGTGCTCGTCGGCAAGCGCATGGAAGAACCGCGTAATGCGGCGCCGTGCCAATCCACCCCCGTCCAGGAGGGGCAGTAGCCGCGTTTCGATGTCGGACCAGTAATGGTCCAGGATTGCGGCGGCGAATGCCTCTTTGCTCGGAAAGTAGGCGTAGAAAGAGCCTTTCGGAACGCCGGCCGCATCGGTGATGTCCTTGACCCCGCTGGCGGCAAAGCCGCGCGCATGCACGAGTTCGAGTCCCGCCTCCAGCAGGCGGCGGCGCACGTCGGGGTTCGGTGGCCGTGGCATGTCGGCAATATTAGCCGACCGGTCACCTATCTTTGGGCGACCGGATTAGCTGCGCGCACCGGGCCCGGTAACCACCAGACCCGTGCAACCACTGCGGCAGCGCATCCGGTAGATGATCCGTCCGACCGTGTTCCCCCGCGAGGAGTACTGATACCAGACCAGCGCGTCAGCTTGTCCCTGGCACTTGCGGCATTGTTCGGTTTCACGTTTGTACATTGGCGTCCTCCATCCAGCGGAGCGGGGGGAATCGTCCAACGGTGGGCGACTTCAACCGAAGTTACAGCAGCGTCATTGCCGCAATGCTCCACCGCGCCAAGAGTTTTACAACCGTATACGCTAGGCGACACGATCGCAGCTCAATCGCAACATATTTGATACATAGCGCGGCGAAAGGCCGCCGGGGATTTCGGTGTTCGTCTCGTCCTGGACGGCGGGTGGCAAATGCCGAATACTTGACTTCGTGGTTGTGGCCGACGTTCCCGATGGCATCAGCAATTTCTGGAACCTTGTTGTCCCGCAGCGCATTACCGAGGTCGTCGACGTTGGTGCCAATCCGATAGATACCGTGCCGCCGTACACGCCGATGCTTGCCGCGGGACTGTGCAGTGTGACGGGATTCGAGCCGCAGGCCGATGCGCTGCGCACGCTGCACGACCGTGAGGGTCAGCACGAACGCTATCTGCCGTACGCCGTAGGCGATGGAAATACCCACACGCTCAACGTCTGTCGCGGATCCGGGATGACGAGCCTGCTGGAACTGGACCCGGCGGCGCTGGACGTGTTCGAGTACCTCAAGCTGCCGGGGCAGGTGGTCGAACGCGTACCCGTGCGAGCACACAAGCTCGATGACATTTCCGAGATTGAGCACATCGACTTTCTGAAGATCGACGTCCAAGGTGGCGAACTGGCGGTATTTAGAAGCGGGACAGCCAAACTCGCCGAGGCGGTCGCGATCCAAACCGAGATCCCGTTTGTGACGCTGTATAAGGATCAGCCGACGCTCGGCGATATCGACTCCGAGCTCCGCGGCCAGGGGTTCATCCCGCACGGCTTCCCCGAAATCAAGCTCTGGCCGATTTCGCCGTGCGTGGATCCGCGCCAGCCCATCAACCAGCTGCTGGAGGCCGACATCGTCTACGTGCGTGACTTCATCCACGCCGAGCGGATGAGCCACGAGCAACTCAAGCACCTGGCGCTGATCGCGCACTATTGCTATCGGTCGTTCGATCTGGCGCTGCGCTGTGTGCTGCTGCTGGAGCACCGGAAAGCGGTGCCGGCCGGGACCCGGCAACGCTATCTGGATCTATTGGCGGCCGGTTGATTCCGCTCAGGCCGGATGCAGGCTGACGGCGATGCCGGAATAGCGGACCATGCCGGTCACCACGTCGATGTCGTCCTTGTTGGTCAGGCGATTGACGTTGGCCTGGTGGTGCCCGTGCGGGATCGACACCGCTCCGGGCCGCATCGCCTCGTCGACCTTCGCGATGCCGGTCAGCTCTCCGCTGGCGCTGCGCACCGTCACCCGCCCCCCGCTGACGACGCCCGCGGCCGCGCCGTCCTCGGGGCTGATCAGGATCTCCGGTCCCTCGCCGAGAAAGTCCAACTGCCCGTTCAGTTTTCGGCGCTGACGGCGTGGCACCATCACCAGTGGTGGGGGCGGTTGCAGAGCGGCGAGCTGCTCGACGAGAAGCGGCGGGGCCAGCCGCCAGCCACCCATCCGCCCGATGTGGTCGTCGACCCAGGCCGCCGGCAGCTCACGCGGCACCTCCGCCCAGCCGGTGGCCGCCACTTCGTCGTACTTGGCCCGGGCCCCGGCCAGCAGGACGGAGAGCACGTCGTCGTCGGTGCTGCTGTCCGGGTCTCCGAGACTGCCGAGGTCGTAGCCGAGCCGCTTGCCGAGTTCGGCGAAGACCCACCACATCGAGCGCCGCTCACCGACCGGGTCGACGACCGCGGAACTGTATTGCACCGACACGTGCGAGCTCAGGATGTCGTGAATGGTGATGTCGGGGCGTTCCAGGGGATCCTTGGTCGGCAGTACGTGGGTGGCCAGCTCGGTGGTCTCGTTGTTGATGATCTCGGTGGTGGCGAAGACCTCGAGGTTTTGCAGCGCGGGGATCAGCTTGCCGGTTTCGGGAAACGAGGTGACCAGGCTGCCGCCGACGTTGATCAGCGCGCGGATGTGGCCGGCGGCGATCTCGTCGGGCAGCACCGCGCACGGCCATTCGTTGATGAACGCCTGCGCCTCCGGGCGGCTGCGCGGGCCGGGCCCGAAGCTTCCCTCGATCGGGGTGATCGGCAGGAACTCGCCGAAAGTTTCCATCTGGTAGGCGAATCCGGGATGGAACCAGGTGCCGCCGGGCCGGTTCATCGCGCCGGTCAGAATCATCAGCACCCACGCCAGCCACTGGGTGACGTTGCCCCGCTCGGCCGTCATCGTGACGCCGGTGCCGGTTTCGACCGCGACGCACTTGGCAACCCGCACCGCCGCGCATAGCCGGGTCAGCTCCGTCGCCGGGACGTCGGCGAGCGCCGCGGTGTACTCGAGGGTGAACGGCTCAACCGCGGCGGTCAGCTCGTCGACACCCTGAACCGGCACATCGGTTTTCCGGCCGTCGTGCAGGATTTCGCGCACCAGGTAGCCCAGCACAGCGTGATCGGTACTGGGCCGCGCCGCCAGATGGCCGGTGGCCAGCCGCGCGGTTTCGGTGCGGCGCGGATCGATCACCCACACCTGCCCGCGCTTGGCGATGTCGCGCACCGTGCCGGTCGGGTTGGGCATCGAGATCGCATGGCCATGGGAGACCACCGGATTGACGCCGACGAGCAGCAGAAAATCGCAACCGTCCAAATCGGTGCGGCCGGACAGCCCCATGAATCCGCCGACCAGATCGGAGACCAGAGGCTTGGCGGTGCCGTCGATGGTCAGCGGGCTGAACTTCGCCGGTGTGCCGATCGCGGCGTGTAAGGCCTCGGCCATCCGGAAGCCGGCGCTTTCCATGGTGCTGAAGTAGAAGCCGACCGATTCCGGGCCGTGCCGGTCGATGATGTCCTTCAGCCGGGTGCCCAGATCGTCGAGACAGATGTCCCAGGTGGTGTCTTGCAGCCGGCCGTCGATCCGGATCAGCGGCCGTTCCAGCCGGTCCGGATGATGGTGCAACTGCGGCAGTGCCCGGCCCTTCGGGCAGCAGTAACCGTGGGAAAACGGGTGGTCCTGGTCGCCGCGAACGCGGAGCACTTCGTCACCCTCGACGTCGACCAGAATGCCGCATACCGACGTGCAGATGCGGCAAAAACTGCGCACGGTTTTCATATGTCGATAACGTACTCTCGCGCTCGGAGAAGCACTATCACCTTTTTGATAATGGCGTTTCCCTGGTACCTGCGGGCAGGCGCCGGTTGGTGTGCGTTCATGGCTTTGACTGTGCGTCAGCGCTGACCTCGGTCGGCGTGTCGCCGCCCTGGGCGCACACGCAACGCCAGGGGCGCACACGCGACGCCAGGGGCGCACACGCGACGCCAGGGGCGCACACGCAACGGCGCCCGAACGCACACTTCCGGCCGGAGAGCTAGAACCAGGGGCCCGGATAGTGGCCGTCCTGGTCTTGCACCATGACGATTTCCTTGCACTCGCCGCCGGCGGTGGTCTCACCGCGACAGACCAGCGTCCAACCCGATAGCCGTTCGAAGGGCCGGATGGACCAATTCGTCGCGACCGGATCGGGGGCCGGCAGCGCGAGCACCGAGTATGTTCCGCCGATGTTCGTGATGTAGAGGTGGTCGCCGAAGAATGCCATTTTGGCGATCGGCATATTCTTGGCGTCGTCACGATTCTTCAGCAGGTCCCAGTGCTGGGTGCGCAGGTTCCACACTCCGAAGCCGAACTGCGAGTCGGCCGAGTCCCGGCCGTCGACGAAGAGCTTTCCGTCCGACAACGTCGCGGCCAACCCGCCGCCGGAGATCCGGTCGGAGTCGCCGACCTTGATGACGGACTTGGAATTCAGGTCGAAGAACATGGTCGACACGACGGCGGGGGAGTCGCGCCGGGTGATCTTCACCAATTTGTCTGGCCCGTCGGACAATTCGGCGTCGACGGTCACTACCTCGTTGTCCTGGTAGATCGCCTCGCCCGACGGGCGGCGCAGCTCCGCGCCAGAGGTCTTGCCGGGCTGCGTGTTTCGCTGAAACGACAGGACATCCGGCCAGACTCGACCGGGTTGCGGGTCGTTCCACGCCATCGACAGGTCAGCGCCGGAGAGAATGACGGTTTGCGGCGGTGCCGCGCTCGCATGGCCGTCGGTGAAGGCGTTGAGCCACGCGGCGCCCGATGTCGTTGCACCAAGCCGCCATCGCGTCGGCTCGGTCAATCTCAGGTCGGGAGTCGGCGGCTGCAGTTCCTTCGTCGCCGTCGACTTGCCCGTCTTGAAGTCGAACGCGTAGGCGGTGGTCTTGGTGGGCGCTTGCCCGGGTTTGACGGTCGTGACGACGTAGACGACTTTCATGTCGTCGGGCGTGCCCGACAGCGCGCACATGGCTCCGGTGACGTTCTCCCCGGCGGGAATCGTCGGCGGTGACGGCGCTACGTACTGTCCTGATTTCGGATCGAATATTTTGGGGCGAATGTCGTCCAGCGCGGTCTTGCTGACGGCGAATTCCTCGGGACAACCGAAATAGGCCGTCCCGCCGTAGCTTTTCCAGTCCTTCTCCAGCGGGCCGGTGATCGGCGGCGGTGGCGGAGCCGAACTGGTGGTGGTCGTGGACGTTGAAGTCGTGGTCGTCGGGGTTGCGGCGGGCGGCGCTGCCGTTTCCGAGCAGGAGGCAACGAGCAGGCAGATCGCCGGCCCGAGCAGGGCAAGCCGGTGTCCGGGCACGTTTAAGCCCGTGAACCCGCGCATCAACAAACCCCCGTTAACTTCGTGTAACCCACCGAGCGTAGGGCGGGCTCGCTGGGACCGCGACTCGTGGGGCCCGCTAGCGCCGTACGCCGAACTCGATGGGCACGCTCGTCGGCCCGCTCAGGCTCACCATCGGCTTCCACGGCACCGGGCCGACGATGCGCGGGTCGACCATCCGTTGGGACAGCACCGTCAGCGCTTCGGCCAGCTCGCGGCGGGCCAGGTTGGCGCCCAGGCAGTAGTGCACGCCGCCGCCGAAGGTGAGGATCGGCGGTGCTCCCTCGCGGGTGATGTCGACGCGGTGCGGTTCGTCGTACACGTCGGGATCACGGTTGGCCGCAGCGGTATTCACCAACACCATGGTGCCGGCGGGGAAGAGGTAGCCGTCGAGTTCGGCGTCCTCGACCACCAGCCGCAGCGTTCCGCACGCGATCGGCGAGTGGCGCATGGTTTCCTCGACCGCGCGCATGGCCAGTTCGGGATTCTGCTGCAGCAGTTGCCACTGCTCGGGGTGCTCGCAGAGGACCTGCACCGAGGCACCCACCTGGTTGCGGGTGGTATCGGTGCCCGCCAACAACAAACCTCCCGCGAGCATGCGCAGTTCGGCGGCGTTGAGCCGGTCCCCGTCATCCTCGGCGCGGATGAGGTCGGACAGCAGGTCGTCGGTCAGCGAGTGCCGGCGCCGGGCGACCATGTCATCGACATAGTCGTCGAGTTCGGCCCACGCGCGCATCACGGCGGGTTCGAGTTCGCGGATGTCGACGTTGAAGCTGAACGCCTTGAATATTTCGTCGGCCCACAGCGAAAACCGTTGCCAATCCTCGCGCGGTGCACCGAGCAGCGCGCAGATGATCGGGACCGGGTAGGGGCGGGCGATGTCGGTGACCACGTCGCAGCGCCCCGCGCCGGCAACCTGGTCGACGAGTTCGTTCATCAGGCCGGCCATCGTGTCATGCAGACGCAGCGTCGCTTTGGGGGTGAACGCCTTCGACGTCAGGCTGCGCAGCCGGTGGTGCGGATCGCCTTCCAAGCACAGCAAGCTGTTGACCACCTTGTCCCACAACGGACCCGAGGTGATGCCCTGCACGAGCAGGTTGATGCCGGGCGGGATCTGGAACCGGGTGTCGCGAAGGACGGTGCGCACCAGGCGGTAGGACAGCACCTCGGGCCCGAACGGGCCGATCGCGATGGGGCTCTGCTGTTGGACGGCTTCGATGCGCGGGTAGACCTCCGCGGGAGTCTCCGCGGCGTCGTAGCTCAGCGCGGGCAGGTCAGCGTCGAAAACACTTGCGGGAGCGGTACCGACGGCCATGGCGGTCTCCTTAGCCCGGAATCCGCGGAGCGCGCAGCCCGCGGACAACTTCCGAATAATGTATGGCCACGTCCTACGAGTGTCAACGGCATTTGGGGCGAATGCCTCATGCGCCGATGCGGCGCCGGGTCGACCATTGCGGCATGGTTGTCAGCAATTTCGAGCCCAGCACCGCTGCGGTGGCGCCAAACCAGCCGTGGGACAAGCTGTTAGCGGAAGGTCATGCGCCGCTGGTACGGGCGCGGCGGGTGTTTCGCTACTTGCCGTCGGCGCCGCGGTGCAAGGTGTGCAACAACCCGTTCGGCGGACCGGGCGGACGCGTTTTCGCCGCGGCCGGGTTCAGCCCGTCGCGCAAGAACCCGAACCTGTGCAGCCGCTGTTGCGACGCGCTTCCGCCGGGCGGCGCCGAGGTGGACGTCGCGGTGTTGTTCGCCGACATTCGCGGTTCGACGGCCCTGGGTCAGCGCGGCATTGCCGCGGACTTCGCCGCGCTGCTCAACCGGTTCTACGCCGCGGCGACGCAAACGCTGCTGCGCCACGACGCGGTGATCGACAAACTGATCGGCGACGAGGTGATGGCGTTCTTCGTGCGGGGTATCAGCGGACCGCACTACCGGCGCCGCGCGGTGCTGGCGGGGATGGAGCTGCTGCGCGCGGTCGGGTATGGCGGCGACGGGACGCCTTGGCTCCAGCTGGGTGTGGCGGTCAACGCGGGCGTCGCCTACGTCGGCAACGTCGGCGCGGCGGTGGTCGATTTCACGGCCCTCGGTGATCCGGTCAACCTCTCGGCCCGGATGCAACAACATGCCGCCGGTGGGGAATTGCTCGTCGCGTCCGGTGTGGCCGACGAGATGATGGGAACCGCGCCGCGCCGGCGGCTGAATCTGCGCGGCTACGACCGGCCGATCGAGGCGTATGCCCTCAACGGGTGACGGCGGCGGGGCGGTCGCCCGAGTAGTCGACCTGCCAGTGTTTGATGCCGTTGATGAACGGCGAGCGCAGCCGCTGGGGATCTCCCGCGGACGCCAGATCGGGCAGGTGGTCGGCGATCGCGTTGAACATGATGTCGATCGTCATGCGCGCCAGGTTGGCGCCGATGCAGTAGTGCGCCCCGGTGCCACCGAATCCGAGGTGCGGATTGGGGCTGCGTAAGACGTTGAAGGCGTAGGGGTCGTCGAAGACCTCTTCGTCGAAATTGGCGGAGCGGTAGAACATCACCACCCGCTGACCCTTCTTGATCGCGACACCGCCGAGTTCGGTGTCGGCCAGCGCCGTGCGCTGAAACGCCGTGATCGGTGTGGCCCACCGGATGATTTCGTCGGCCGCGGTCTTGGGTCGCTGCGCTTTGAACAGCTCCCACTGTTCGGGGTGATCGGTGAAGGCCATCATGCCTTGGGTGATCGAGTTGCGGGTCGTCTCGTTGCCCGCGATGCCCAGCGTGACGACGAACATGCCGAACTCCGCATCGGACAGCCCGTCACCGTCGGCGCCGGCCCGCACCAGGGTCGTGACGATGTCATCACCCGGATTCTCGGTCTTGCGGGCCGCCAATTGCATTGCGTACCACATCAATTCGCTTGCCGAGGTGAGCGCGTCGTGATCGGCGAACTCCGGGTCGTCGCCTCCGATCATCTTGTTGGACCAGTCGAACAGCTTGCCGCGGTCCTCGGCCGGCACCCCGAGCAGGCCGGCGATGGCCTGCAGCGGCAACTCGCAGGCCACCTGCAGCACGAAGTCGCCCGAGCCTTCGGCCGCCGCCAGCTGCGCGATCCGCCGGGCGCGCTCGTTGAGGTCGGCGCGCAGGCGCTCGACGGCCCGCGGGGTGAAGCCGCGCGCCACGATCTTGCGCAGTCGACTGTGTTCGGGGTCGTCCATCATGATCATCGACGCCCGGCCGGCCTCGATCTGGCCCTGCGCCTGGTCTTGCCGGTAGCGCGGCACGATCGATTTCGCCGCCGACGAGAACACGTCGCTGCGCAGCGAGACCTCGCGGATGTCGCGGTGCTTGGTCACCATCCAGTAGCCGCCGTCGCAGAACCCGCCCTGATCGAGCGGCTGCTCGTTCCACCAGATCGGCGCCGCCCGGCGCAGTTCCGCCAACTCCTGCACCGGCAATCGGTGGGCGTAGATGTCGGGATCGGTGAAGTCGAACCCCGGCGGCAGGTTGACGGTGGCGATGGATGCGCTCCTCGGGATCGCGGGCCGTGAGGAGATGCTAGCGCTCAGACGCCGCTGGGCATACACATCAGACGAAATGTCGGCTATTTGCCGTGCGGGTCGCTGGCGTTGAGCGCCGCGATCACCTTGTCCTGGTCGCCGCGGGCCTCGCCATAACGCAGGAACTTCACCCGCTCCACTTGGATCTCGTCGGCGTCGGGTTGGTTTTCCAGCAGCCCCATGACCTCGTCGAGAAAGTCGTCCAGTGGCATCGCGGCGGCGTTTTCGCTTTGTCCGGGCATCAATTCGGTTTGCACGGACGGCGGCACCAGTTCTTTGACCGCCACCGTGGAGTCGGCCAATTGCAGCCGCAGCGACTCGCTGAGCATGTGAATGGCAGCCTTCGAGGCGTTGTAGCTGGGGGTGACCCGCAGCGGCGCGAAGGCCAGGCCCGACGAGACCGTGACGATGGTTGCTGCCGGCTGCTTCTGCAGGTGCTCGACGAACGCGGCGATGAGACGAATGGGGCCAAGCACGTTCGTGGTGATCGTCGCCTCGGCGGTCTCGAGGAAGGTGTCGGGGTGATGCCAATCCTCGATCTTCATGATGCCCGCCATCGTGACGATGACGTTGAGGTCGGGGTGACGTGCCAGCACTTCGTCGGCGGCGTTGCGCACGCTCGCGGCGTCGGCGGTGTCGATCCGCACCGTGTCGAGACCGGCATGCTCGGCCGCGATCTGCTCGAGCAACTCGGCCCTGCGGCCCCCGATGATGACGGTGTTGCCCTTGGCCTGCAGCCGCAAGGCCAGGGCCAAACCGATCCCACTGGTCGAGCCCGGAATGAAGATGGTGTTGCCGGAGATGTTCATGCGCGTGCCTTTCCTGGTGTAGCTGGAGCTTGCCAACTCGGCGGGTAGCGCGCGACCCCTCGAGTCAGCTTGTCGAGCTCGACACCTTCGGGGTGTCGCGCGCGCCGAGGTTGGTCGCGGCGGTGATGACGGCGCGTTCGATCTGGCGCAGCGCGTGCACCGCGGTGAGGAACCGCCGGGTGTCGGGGTGCGGCCCGTGGGCGCCGTCGTGGTGGCGGGCCAGGGCCTCGGCGGCGTCGAGCGCATCGGTCGTGGAGTCGACCCGCACCGTCGTGGCCCCGTCGACCAGGGCGATCAGCGCGTCGATATTGCGGCGGGTCTGCTCGGCCGCGGCGGTGAAGGCGTCCGCGAGCTGTTGTGATCCGACGGGATCCTGGTAGCGCTCGCAGCTGCGGGCCAGGCGGCGCCCGTAACGGTCGCAAGCGGTGAACAGGCGCAGCTCCCGCCGAATGCTGCGGCGCCCCGCCAGGCCGGCCACCCCCGCCAGCAGCGGCTTGGCGGTAATCCGGAACTGCTGCAGATCTCGGTCGAGCCGGCGTGCTTGCTCGGTCGGGCTGACGGCCTCGTCCTCGCCGAACATCGTCGCCGTGGAGATCTCGATCAGCGACGTCAACGCCTGCAAGAACGCGCGGGTGTCGTCGCGGATGGCGGTTCTGGTGTTCGTCGGCAACACCAGGATCGCCACCGCCACCCCGATCACGGCGCCGATCGCGGTCTCTTCGATCCGTAACATCAATACGCCGAACGAGAATTGGCCCATCAAGCCGTAAAGCAGCGCCAGCGTCGTGGTGATCCAGAAGGTCATCAGGCTGTAGGTGACCGTCATGAAATAGAAGGCGCAGAACAGGCAGACGAAGATCGCGGCCAGCGAAGCGGTCTTGTCGTTGGCGAACAGCGTGGCGGCCAGCATGCCGCAGGGCACGCCGAGCATGGTGCCGACCAGCCGCTGCCAGCCCTTGGTCAGGGTTTCACCCCAGGAGTTGGTGCCGGCGAAGATCACGAACGCCGCGATCACCGCCCAGAACCAGCGGGCCGGCGACACCAGCTCACCGATGACGATGGCCAACGATGCGGCGATCGTCACCTGGATGGCTTGGCGGGTGCTCTGCGACAGCCCGTCGTTCGCCTTCTCGGCACCGGCGTCATCGTCCTGCGGGTCGTCGTCGAGTTCGGGTGGTTCGGTGTTGCCCGGGCCCGCCACGGCTGCGCTGGTGGCGTGCTCGACGATCGCGCGGACTTCGGCTGTCGCGTTGGCGGCGTTGATGATCGCCAGCGCGAGGCGGCGCACCGCGGCCGCACCGGGGTCGTCGTCGGCGGTGGGCTCGGGTTGCCGGTCGAGAACCCGCTGGGCGTGATCCGCGGCCTGCTGCAGGCCGCCGGGCGCCGGAATCCGGATCGCTCGCGCGAGTTCGGTCAGCGCCCCGACCAGTTCGAGGCGGGTGTCCATCGCGATGGCGCTGGGATTTTCCGCGACGACGGCTGTCACAGTGCGCCCGGCGTTGGCGACCCATTCGATCGCAAGTTCGGCGTCGAACAGCCACGGAGCCAGTTGTTGGCTGGTCACTCCGGGCCACAGGACGGCGGGATCGGCCCTGTCCTCGATCTGGCTCTGCACCAGCAGGGCGGTCTCGTTGAGCCGAATCGTGCGGGCCCGCATGTGGTGTTGTCGCCGTTCGTCGAGTCGGCCGGTCCGAACCGCCTCTGCCGTGGTGCCGACCAGGATGGCCATCCGGGCACGCAGCGCCCGAATCGTGGCGCGCAGCACGCGTTCTGGCCGATCGGGCATGACGTAGGTGCTCATCACGTACGTGCATACCGTGCCCACCACGACGGCGCCGATCATCCACGGCAACTCCGAAAGGCGTGCTCGCAGATACAAAGTGAAGAAATAGGCCATGAACGCGACCATGCCGAGGGCTCTGCCGCGGGGCCCGAAGCGGCGGACGTAGACCGCGGCGAAGACGACCATCACGAAGACGGCGTCGGCGGCCAGCGGGTGCGGCGCGAGCAGCGCGGCGGCCGTGATGGACAGCGCGGCGGGCGCGGGCAGCAGCGCCATCGTGATGCGCTGCTGACGCGGGTCCGGCTCGTTGACGGATCGGGCCGCGATCATCGTGATGACGACGCCCAGCAAGGCCACGGTCAGCGGCTGTCCCGTTGCCCGGGTCAACACGTAGAGCATCGCCAGCGAGCAGGCCAGCGCGGCCGTCGTCCGTGTCGCCATCCGCAGTCGCAGCAATCCGGGATCGGAGCCGATCCACCAATTTCGCGCCCGCTCGTAGAGCACCGTCGCCGATTCGCGGAGCCCGGCGTTCGCGCCGAGCTTCCGGGTATCGCCAAGGCCGCGCTCGGGCACCTCGCGCTCCTCCGACACCCGTTACCGCCTCTCCTCTGCTCACCCTATGGTGCCTGGGTCGTAGGTTTTACCTCCCACCCCGACCACGCGAGTGGGGCTCAGCGGAGCACGTCCGACTGACTGCCGCCGGTCACGCTAGTCTTCGAACTCGTGACAGCGCCGACGCGGGCGAAACTGGCCGACGGCCGTGACCTGCTGTTCTTCTCATTGCCCGGGCACTCTCCGGCTCCGGTCGCCGATCGCAGGCCGTTGCCGGAACAAGACCCCGACCAGTCGCAGCTGCGCTTCGACCGGGCGACCGGGCAGTGGGTGATCATCGCCGCGCTGCGACAAGACCGTACCTACAAGCCGCCCGCCGACCAGTGCCCGTTGTGTCCGGGCCCCACCGGGCTGACCAGCGAGGTGCCCGCGCCGGACTACGACGTCGTCGTGTTCGAAAATCGGTTCCCGAGCCTGGCCGGCCCGGGCCAGCCGTTGGGTGCGCCGGGCGGTGACGGCTTCGTCTTAGCGCCCGGGCATGGCCGGACCGAGGTGATCTGCTTTTCCAGCAACCACACCGGTTCGTTCTCGCAGTTACCAGCCGCGCAGGCGCGGCTGGTGGTCGAGGCCTGGCGGCACCGCACCGCCGACCTGATGGCCGCGCCGGGTATCGAGCAGGTCTTCTGCTTCGAGAATCGTGGCGAGGAAATCGGGGTCACGCTGACCCATCCGCATGGCCAGATCTACGGCTACCCGTATCTGACGCCCCGCACCGCCGCGATGCTTGAGCAGGCGCGCGAACATCGAAAGCAGCACGGCGACAACCTTTTTGCCAGCCTGCTGGCGCACGAGGTCGCCGACGGCAGCCGCATCGTGGCGCGCACCGAGCTGTTCACGGCGTTCGTGCCATTCGCGGCGCGCTGGCCGGTCGAGGTGCACATCTACCCGAACAGGTTCGTGCGCAATCTCGTCGAATTGACCGACGACGAACTCGACGCGTTCGCGCGGCTCTACCTCGACGTGCTGGGGCGGTTTGACCGCATGTATTCGGTTCCGCTGCCCTATATTTCGGCACTGCACCAGTACACCGACACCGATGCCCAGGCCGACGGCTACTTTCACGTCGAGTTGATGTCGATCCGGCGCAGCGCCGCCAAGCTGAAGTACCTGGCGGCCTCCGAATCGGCGATGGGCGCGTTCATCGGCGACGTCCTGCCCGAAAGCGTGGCCCAACGATTGCGCGAACTCGCATGACGGTGCGCTACGCGGCACCGGGCCGGGTCAACCTGATCGGCGAGCACACCGACTACAACCTCGGATTCGCGCTGCCGATCGCGCTGCCGCAACGCACCGTGGTGACCTTCACGCCCGACCACGACCAAGCGCTCACCGTGCGCAGCGACCGCGCGGACGCGACGGTGCGCATTCCGCTCGGCACCGTTCCCGGCGACGTGGACGGGTGGGCGAGTTACGTGGCCGGGGTGATGTGGGCGCTCCGACAGGCCGGCCACCCGGTGCCGGGTGGCGCGATGTCGATCACCAGCGACCTGGAGTTGGGGTCGGGCCTGTCGTCGTCGGCGGCGCTGGAATGCGCGGTGCTGGGCGCGCTCACCTCAGTCGCCGATGTCCACCTCGACAGAAAAGAACAAGCGCGGCTGGCCCAGCGCGCGGAGAATGAATATGTCGGTGCCCCAACGGGTTTGCTTGATCAGCTGGCGGCACTGTTCGGAGCGCCGTCGACCGCGCTGCTGATCGACTTTCGCGACGTCACCGTCGAGCCGGTGGCCTTCGACCCCGACGCCGGCGGCGTCGCCCTGCTGCTGATCGACTCGCGCGCGCGGCATCGGCACGCCGGTGGTGAGTACGCGGCGCGGCGCGCCTCGTGCGAGCGGGCGGCCGCCGAGCTGGCGGTGTCGTCACTGCGTGAGGTTCAAGACCGCGACATATCGATCTTGAACCGGGTGACCGATCCGGTCGACGTGCGTCGAGCCCGTCACGTGCTGACCGAGAACGGCCGTGTGCTCGATTTTGTTGCCGCACTGCGTGATTCGGATTTCTCCGCAGCCGGGCAGATCATGACCGCCTCGCACGCATCCATGCGCGACGACTTCGAGATCACCACCGAGCACATCGACCTGATCGCGGATACCGCGGTGCGCGAGGGTGCCCTGGGCGCCCGGATGACCGGCGGCGGCTTCGGGGGTTGCGTGATCGCGCTGGTGCCAACCGAGCGGGCGGAGCCGGTCGGCGAGGCGGTGCGACGGGCGCTGGCCGACGCCGGGTTCGAGCCGCCGGCGATCACTCGAACCCGCGCCGCCGCGGGCGCGGGGCCCGGCTAGGCCGGGGTCAGCCGGACCGCACCGAGGTGCATGCGGTCGACCGCCTCGCCGAACTCCTCGAGCGTCGGGATGCCCTGGTCGCGGAACTTCAGCCCGATCATCGTTTGTGCACGCCGCGGGCCGTACGCCTCGGCGCAGCGCTTATAAAGATCGGACACGATCGCGCGGTCCCGGATCAGCTCGCCGCGCATCGCCGCCGACTTGCCGTCGTAGAGGACCTGGGCGGGCGCGCCGTCGCGGAAGTTCTGCTTCCACGGGGCGCCGGTCAGCGCGTACAGAGCGTCGTCGATCACATGGGCGCTCACCGGAAGTGTGAACGGGCGTCCGGTTTTTCGGCCGGTGAAGCTCAGCACCATCAGCTGCTTGCGGGCCGATCCGGCCAGCGGGGTGCGCAGCAGCAAACCCAGCAACGGGTTGACGAGTTTGAGCAGGAATGAGGGCGGGTGCCCGACGTCGATCGCGTACGACTCTTCTGCCATGCACACACCGTAAGGCCAATCGCTACGCCGGGCAGCCCTTTCCGCGCAGGATGGGCGCCAGCTGGGCGAGCGGAATACGCGGCTCGACGGCGCCGGGCGAAATCCCGCCCGGGCCGCGTTCGGCGGGCAGGTAGAGCACGAGGTCATCGCCGTCCAATGCCCAGGCGTCGTAGTTGTCGACCAGGGCCCCCTCGGGGCGGTCGGGTTCGAACTGCTCGACCTGGTACGGCGACCCGTCCAGCGCCCGCTCCACATAGGGGCGGGCGATCGGCGGGATTGCCGTCAGCGGGTCCACGCCGGGGCAGAGCAGGTCGGTGAGTTGCAGCTGACGCTTCGAGTCAAAGGTGAACGTGGTGATCGCCGCGCTCGGGTGGGGCATGTTGCTGAAGTACCAATCCGACTGGAATACCACCGTTTTCGTGGTCCCGGCGTGCGTCAGGACCTGCGAGGCCAGGTTGGCGTTACCGTTCCCGTTGGTATCCGTTTCGCCGTAGTGGGCGAAGAATTTCCGGACGAACGACGTCAGGACCGGGCCGGCCGGCGGATTGTCGACGAGGTCGCTCGGATACGCGGCGGTCACTTCCAGGTGCGCACCATTGAGGTCGTTGCTCACTTTGCACCGTTTCCCGTCCCACCGCCCATGCACGTCGCTGCAGAGACGGTTGGGAATGGGGGTCGTACTCGCGGCGGGACTGTCGGCGTTGTGGTTGGGGCTATGGCAGCCGCAAGCGAGCAAAATCGAGGCCACCGCGACCGCTAACCGGCTTCCTGGCATCGCTTCACCGTATGGCCTCCGCTGTCACGGGGTAATCGTGGTCTGCTCGTCGATGACGTTGGTGGCGTCCATCAAGGACGTGGGGCTGTGCTGTGCGACGTGCGAGCCCGGGGGCACCGGCAAATCGACGGAGGGGCCGGGGTCTCGGTGATCTTGTTCTCGACGATGTAGTCGGCGATGGATTGTGGGCGTGCCCGCTCGGCGTCGCGCTGGTGGTCGTCGAGGTGCTTGTCGATGTTGAAGTCTTGGTGCCTGATTTGCTGCCCGAGCCGCAACCGACCAGCGCCAGCCACGCGGACTGAGACTAGCCGAGGAATTCGCGAGAAGTTGCTAAACCATGTCGTTGTCGGCGAGCCAGCGCATCACCGGCCAGCCGATGAACACCGGCAGCCAACAGGTCAGCACCCGATACAGCAGCACCGACGGCACCCCGACGGCGGCGGGCACCCCGAACGCGGCCAGCCCACCGATCAACGCCGCCTCGACGGCGCCCACCCCGCCCGGGGTCGGTGCGGCCGAGGCCAGGGTGCCGCCGACCATCGTCACGACGGTGCAGGTGACGAATGTCGCGCCCCCGCCGAAGGCCTGGACGCTGGCCCAAAGCGCCAGTGCCGCACCGAGAGTCGTTCCGGTGCAACCGAGCACGATCAGCGACAGCCGCCGGGGCTCACGGACCAGCTCGACGAGATCTTTGGCCACCTCCTGCAGCCGCGGGCGCACCGCCGTCGCCAGCCAGCCCCGCAGCTTGGGCACCAACAGGAAGGCGCCGACGATGCCCAGCGCCACACCGGCGAGCAGGTACAGCACCGTGGCATCCGGGACGAAATGCGAAAGGTCCATCGACGCGCCGGCCACGGTGCTGAACAAGATCAGCAACACCAGGTGCATGATCACCTGCACCGACTGCTGCAACGCCACCGCGGCGGTGGCCCGCATCACCGACAGGCCGCTCTTCTGCAAGATCCGGGTGCTCAGCGCCAGGCCGCCGACTCCGGCCGGGGTGGTGGTCGCGGCAAAGGTGTTGGCTACCTGGGCTATTGACAGCTTCCAGAAATTCACCGTGCCGTCGGTGCACGCCCACAGCGCCGCCGCCGCGCCCACATATGTCGAGGCCGAGATGAACACGCCCAGCAGCGCCCACCACCAGTTCGCCGATCTGAGTTCGGAAAAGAACGTCGGCACCGTGCTGATGAACGGGTACGCGACATAAACCAGCGCGCCGAGCAGCACCAGCTGGATCACCTGGCTGCGGGTGAACCGGGTGATGGTCTCCTTCTCGATCTGATCCGCACCCGTCTGGGACTTGACCTCGGACCGGGCGGCCGAGATGACGTCGGCCGCGTCGCCGACCGACTTCCGGACCCGTTTGGGCACAGCGGATCTGGTGAGCCGACGGGAAGCGGTCAAGATGGCGTCCTTGCCGAAGGTGTCGATCGCCGCGCGCACCGCCGACTTCGCGTCGTACAGGGCGGTCGTCGTCACCAGGAGCTGGGCCAGGTCCGATTGCAGCTGGGCGTCGGTGGCGCCGTATTCGGCATTGCCGAACCCGCCGAACAACACCGTGCCGTCCTCCACGGTGATCTCGTGGCAGCGCAGGTCGCCGTGCGAGATCTGATAGTCGTGCAGCTTGCGCAGCGACTCCCACACCCGGGTCACCGGCGTGGTCTTCGTGCATTCGTCGAGCGGGATCCCCCGAACCGGCCGGTGCGCGTACAGCGTCCAGCCCCGGTCCAGCGCCGCGAAGGCGATCGTCGACGTGTTCGCCACGCCCGCCTCACCGATCGCGATCGCCATCAACGCACGATGCTCCACCGCGCGGCTCATCGACGCCTGGAAGGGCGCCGTCTCCGCATCGCGTAGCCGCAGCTTGCGCCACAGCTCGCGCAGCGCGCCACCGCTGCGTTGGTGCGGGCCGTACAACTCGATGGCCGCCGTCGAATCGGGGTCCCCGGAATCGGTCGACAGCACCAACGGCCCGGGCCCGGCGGGCCGGACCACCATCAGCCGCGACACCACGAAGCCACGCTTTCCCATCGCCCGCACCGCCGCGGCCAGCGGCACTTCCAGCGCGGGCGTGCCGACGGCGAGCACCACCAGCGCGCCGACGAACCATCCCACCGCCAACCCCACCAGGGAGCGGGCCGGGACGATGGCACTGATCAACAGGTGAATCGGCACGAACGCGAGCAGCAGCGCCCACCACCAGCGCCGCCAGCGCGCGGGTAGCCAGGGACCGGACACCGTCAGCACCGCGGCCAGCATCGCGATCCAGCGCGGGTCGTCGAGGAACTGCGCCGGCAGCGTGCTCAGCCGGTCCGAGACGTCGAAGTGCCATCGCGGTGCGGCGAGGCGGTTGCTGCTGATCGACAAGGGCAGTGCCGCGAGAATCGCCGCGGCCCCGTAGGCGCCCAACAGTTTCCATTGCCGGGCCACGATCAGGCCGATCAGGATCATGAACGGCAGCGCCAGAATCGCGAATCCGTACAGCAGGTAGACCACATCGGCTTGGGTGGGCGACAACACCCCGACGATCCGCGAGACGGACATCTCCAGCCGGATCCAACGGGTGCGGGTGACCAGCGAACCGGTGATCACCGTCGCGAGAAAAGCGGTGGCCAGGATCAGCCGCAGGATGTCATTGGTGCGCCGGTTCACCGGTTGCAGCAAGCTGCCAGAGACGCTGATGTCGCGTCCGTCAACTCGCATGTCAGGACCCTTCGGAGCCGGGGCCACGCAGTTAGCGGCCCGCCGACAACTTAACCGGATACCTCCGGGCAAGCGTGCATGAACCTGACGGACAGCTTGTTCACCTGCGGGTAAACGCTAGCGGGCGCCGAAGACGGCCACAGCCCGCGGACAGCTTGCTCACGTAACCTCGCCCGAGGCGAAAGTGAACCGGGAGGACGTGGGCGTGGCCAGAACCGACAACGACAGCTGGGAGATCACCGAGAGCGTGGGGGCGACGGCGCTGGGCGTCGCGGCATCCCGCGCGGCGGAGACCGAGAGTGAGAATCCGCTGATCCGCGACCCGTTCGCGCGTGTTTTCCTCGACGCGGCCGGCGACGGAGTGTGGAACTGGTACTCCGCACCACAGCTGCCGGCCGAGCTGCTGGAAATCGAACCCAACCTGGCGCAGCAGATGCAGGCGATGGTCGGCTACATGGCCTCGCGGACCGCTTTCTTCGACGCGTTCTTCATCGATGCGACGACGGCCGGCATTACCCAGGCGGTGATCCTGGCGGCGGGGCTGGACGCGCGATCCTGGCGGCTGCCGTGGCCGGACGGCGTCACGGTCTACGAGCTCGACCAGCCCAAGGTGCTGGATTTCAAAGCGTCGACGTTGGCCGAACACGGGGCCCAACCCGCCTGCAACCGGGTCGCCGTCCCGGTGGACCTGCGCCAGGACTGGCCAAAAGCATTGCAAGAAGCGGGGTTTGACACCTCGGCCCCCAGCGTCTGGTCGGCCGAGGGGCTGATGCCTTACCTGCCGGCCGCGGCGCAGGAGTTGCTGTTCGAGCGCGTGCAGGCGCTGACGGTCCCGGGCAGCCGGATCGGTGTGGAGGCGTTGGGCCCGAAGTTTCTCGACCCCGAGGCCCGCACGCGCCGGCGGGCCCGGATGGATCGCGTCCGCGCCGCGTTCGCCAGGGCGGACGTGCGGCGCGAGGTCCCCAGCACCGACGAATTGTGGTACTTCGAAGAGCGCGAAGACGTGGGTGCCTGGTTCGGTCGCCACGGCTGGGACGTGACGGTGACGCCGTCGCTGGACCTGATGGCCGGCTATGGCCGCAGGCCCGCGAAAGAGGTCGAGAACGACGTCCCCGGCAACCTGTTCGTGGCCGCTCAGCGGTCGTCGGCGTAGCGCATTCTCACCAGCCCTACAGCGGGTGTTCGTGTCGATGTAACGACTGGTTAGACCTTCATGGCCAATGCTGTGGGCGGAGCCGACACCGTCGTCGGAAATGGCTGCGCGCCGACGGGAGAAAAGCCATGACCAGTGCCAAGGTCGCGCCGGGTGCCATCACCGCGGGCAAGGCAATCGAAATAGCGTTTTCGGGGCGGTTCGGTTTTGGTATCTACCGGTGGGCTTACCTGCCGTTCCAGGTGCCGCCCGGTGTGCAACAAATTCGGGTGACCACCTCGCACGACTCCGGCATCGGCGGCCCGGCCCAAAATGTGTTGGACCTCGGGATGTTTGGGGCAGCCGGCCACGACTTGGGCAATGCCGCCGGATTCCGGGGCTGGTCCGGTGGCGCTCGCGACGGCTTCATGATCTCGAGCACCCATGCCACCCCGGGCTACCTGGCCGGGCCGATCGAGCCGGGCGTATGGGCGGTGGCGCTGGGCCCGGTGGTGCTGAGTCCGTGGGGGATGGCCTGGCAGGTGCGGGTCACGTTGGACTACGAGCCGCCCACCGGGCCCCCGGTCGCGCAGCATTCACCGACGGCGTTCACGCCCGCCTCGGTCGGTGGTGCGCGCTGGTACCGCGGCGATCTGCATCTGCATACGGAGCACTCCGACGGTGAACGCGATCCCGCTGAACTGGTTTCGGCCGCGCACGCCGGCGGGCTCGACTTCATCGTGTCCACCGAGCACAACACCAACTCCGCCAACCGGGTATGGCCCACCTGTCGCACCGGATCGCTGTTGGTGATTCCGGGCGTGGAGGTCACCACGCGGCACGGACATTGGCTCGCCGTCGGCCTGCCCCCGGGCGGCTGGGTCGACTGGCGCTATGGGCCCGGCGACGGGGTCTTCCCGCGCTTCGCCGCCGAGGTTCGCCAAGTCGGGGGCTTGGTGGCCGCCGCCCATCCCGCCGCGCCGCTGCCGGGCTCGGCGTGGGAATTCGGTTTCTCCGACGTGGACTCGCTGGAAGTATGGAACGGTCACTGGAACGTCGATGACGAAGTGTCCCTTCGTATTTGGCAGCGGCTTTTGCGACAGGGCCGGCGCATCGTCGCGGTCGGCGGCAGCGACTCGCATGCCAGGCGACAGCTGGTCGGCGCGCCGCAGACGGCCGTGCACGCGGACGAGCTGTCGGTCCCCGCGATCGTCGACGGCCTGCGCCGCGGCCGCTCGTACATCGTCGGATCACGCGATGTCGCGTGCGAGCTCACCGCGTCCTGTCCGGGCGGCGACGTGGCCGGGCCCGGACAGCGGCTGCGGGTGCCGCCCGGTGAGGCGGTAACGGTCACCGCGGTCATCAGCGGAGCGCCCGGCACCACCGCGGCCCTGATCACCGACGCGGGCTGCGCCGGCCGTGCACCGGTAGCCTCGGCGGACAGCAGGCTGCAATGGGAGCTCGACGCCGCGTCCGCGCGCTTTGCCCGACTCGAGGTACGCGACCGGCGCCGGGGCCGGCTCGGCTCGATGGTCGCCCTGACGAATCCAGTGTGGTTAGCCTGAGAACGGGCCGGGCAGACCGGAATTCGCGGCGTCGGCGCGCGGACGAGAGGAACGAGATGGAAACCTGGGACGCGATCTGCGCTCGGCGCAATGTCCGGCAGTACCAGCCGCGACCCGTGTCGGATGACGACCTGAACCGCATCGTCGAGGCCGGCTGGCGGGCGCCGTCGGCGAAGAACCGTCAACCCTGGGACTTTGTGATCGTCACCGACCCGGTCCAGCTGCAGGAGCTGTCCACGGTGTGGCGCGGCGCCGGTCATATCGCGTCGGCCCCGGCCGCGATCGTGTTGGTGATCCCGGTTCCGCCGGACGAGCGGCGGCTGGTGACCGACAACTACGACGTCGGTCAGGCGACGATGGCGATGATGATCGCGGCCACCGACCTGGGTATCGGCACCGGTCACTCGTCGGTGGGGGATCAGGAGAAGGCACGCGCGATCCTGGGCGTCCCGGACGAGTACCTGGTGGCCTTCATGCTCGGCGTCGGGTATCCGGCCGATCGGCCCCTGACCCCCATCCGCAAACCGGACCGGCGCCCGTTCGACGAAGTCGTGCACCGCGGACGCTGGTAGAAGGCTGGAACAATGACAGAGGCGCAGCGCGTGACCGAGCACCAAGGCGAATACGGGTACGACGGGTCCTTTCAGGCCGTATCGCCCGGAGGGCAGGTGGCGGTCGTGGCGGTGGTCTCTGCCTTGCTGTTCGCCGGCGCGGGTGTCGCCTGGGGCCGCGGGAACCGGTTGGCGGCAGTACTCGGCGCGGCATCGGCGGCCGAGGTGCTGGCGACGGTCGCCTCGTACATCTACGCAACGAAGCACGGCAAGTTCGTGGTGTGGAGGCGGATCCTCGATGAACTTTCGCTGCAAGGCGACGAAACCGTGCTCGATCTCGGGTGTGGCCGCGGCGCCGTACTGCTCGCCGCGGCCAAGCGGGTGCCGCGTGGCCGCGCGATAGGCGTCGACCTATGGCGCGCCGACCAGACCAAGAACTCACAGCAGTCGACTCTGTCCAACGCGGACCTGGAAAACGTCGCCGACCGCGTCGAAGTGCACACCGCCGACATGACCGCGCTGCCGCTGGCCGACGAGAGCGTGGATGTCATCGTCAGCAGTCTGGCCATCCACAACATCGGAACCCACGAGGGCCGGCGAAAAGCTCTGGACGAGGCGATTCGGGTGCTGCGCCCGGGCGGTCGACTCGCGATCGCCGACCTCTGGGAAACCAACCGTCACGCCGGCTACTTGCGTCGACTGGGTTGGCACAATGTGCGGCGGCGCAACCTCGGCTGGCGCATGTGGTACGGCGGACCGTGGTTCGCCACGCGTTTGGTCACCGCGACCAAGCCGGGCTGATCACCGACTCAGGATTTCGTCGTAGTCGACCAGCAGGTGTCGCGGGCCGCGGAACACCTGGCTGATGCGGTAGGGCGGTGGATCTTGCACCAGCCGTGGGCCTTTCACCCGGCGCAGGAAAGCCTCGAACGCGGTGTTGACTTCCAGCCGGGCCAGCGGGCCGCCGAAGCAGACGTGAATGCCGCGTCCCCAACCCACGTGCTCGTTGTCGGGCCGCCGGGGGTCGAACGTGTCGGGGTCCGCGAAGCGGCGCGGGTCCCGGTTGGCGGCACCGTACATCAGATAGATCGGCGCGCCTTTGGGGATGGTGGTGCCGGCGATGTCGATGTCGGCCAGCGCAGAGCGCGTCGGGAAGAACTGCACAGACGACTGCAGCCGAAGTACTTCCTCGATGGCGCCGGGGATCAATCCCGGTTTGCTGCACAGTAATTCGATCGACCACGGGTTGCGCAGCACGGTGAGAATGCAGTGCGAGATCAGGTTGACCGTCGAGTCGTGACCGGCGACGAACAACAGGATGGTGTTGTTGACGATCGCGCTCGTCGACATCTGCCCGTCGGGCCCATCGTCGTGAACCAGCTGCGAAATCATCCCGGGCCCAGGTGTTTTCGCAGCCTTTTCGACCAGCCCGACGATGTACTCGTTGAGTTCGGCGTCGGCGGCTTCGCCCTTGGCGCGTCGCGCCTGACCCTCATCGGTCTGGATGTCGGGGCCGAGATCGAAGATGCCGGAAGCGATGTCGGTGACCCACGCGTGGAACTGGGGCTCGTCCTGGACGGGTATGCCCATGATCCGGCAGATCACGCTGACCGGCAACGGATAAGCGAACTCGTCGACCACATCGATGCGAGTCTTACCCATTGCGTTGTCCAGCATTTCGTTGACGATCTGTTGGCAAAATGGCTCTTGGCCCGGGACCAGGTCCGGTGAATCGGGTGGCCCGAAAAAGCGCATGCATTGCCGGCGCGCCCGGTCATGGTCGGGCGGATCCTGCGCGATGAAGCTCGGGTCTCGGCCGTAGGCCTCCGCCATCTCGACCGCCGACTCGGCCGCGCTCAGCCGATCGCGGCCGACGGCCGCCGGGCGGCCCTTGCGGAGGTCGGAACTCACGCGAGGATCGTGGGCCAGCGCCATCAGCTCCTCGTACCCGGTGACCGCGTAGACGCCGTTGGTCACCCGCACCACCGGCGTCTTGCGCAGCTCGTCGAAGAACGGATAGGGATCCGCGCGGTTTTCGTACCGCATCGCGGCGTCGAAAGCTTCCTCGGGAGTCATCGCAGCACCTGGTGCCGGGGACGGAATTCGGCCCGCCGCTCGCTGGGGTCGTGTCCCGTCAGCACCACGTCGGGGGTCTCGGTGGGCACGCCCCGCGCGGGAAAGTCGGCGGGCAGCACGCGCATGTTCTCCGGGAAATCGAAGCCCGGCGGGTGCGGCGGAAACGGTCCCGAACGCGCGATCTGGTCGCGGTAGTAGTCGATCCATTTCGCGTGGTTGAAGGTGACCGCGCCGACGATGCGGCCGCGACGGCCGTAGGCCGCGGCGAACCGGCGCTGTCTGACCGAGCCCTGGGTGAAGACGATCTCGTCGCCGAATGACGGCACGCCAACGGATTTGATGTTGACGCCGAATTGGGCCGACCAGAACTGCGGGACCAGCAGGTGCGCCCAGCGGTCGACCTCGTCGCAGACCATGTTGTGCGCCGCGACCCGCGCGCCCAGCACGGCGTTGTCCCAGTGCTCCATCGCCAGGAACTCGTAGTCGTAAAGCACATGTGGAGCCCGGGCGATGTCGCCGGCCACGAAGATGCGGTTGGTGACCACTGCGTTGATGTCGAACGCGCGGCACCCTGCGTCGCATCCCACGCCCCAGAACCCGGCCGCCAACCCGGCGCCCTCCAGCCACTCGACGTTGCGGATCGAGCCCAACGACGTCAAGACCACGTCGACGTCGAGCGTGCTGCCGTCGGAGAGCCGTGCGCGTCGTACGCGCCCTTCGGCATCCCCGTCCAGGGCGAGCACCGAGACTCCGGTGCGCAGGTCCACCCCTGCCTCGCGCTGCATCTCGGCGGCGATCGCGCCGATCACGCCGCCCAGCGGACCGCTCAGCGGTGCCGGGCCGCGCTCGGTGACAGTGACCTCCAGACCGAGTTCGCGGCAGACCGAGGCGGCTTCCGATCCGATGAACCCCGAACCGATGATCAGCACCCGGCGCGGACGGGCGGCCAACGCCGCCTGCAACCGCGCTGCGTCGGCGCTGGTGCGCAGCGTGTACACGCCCTGCAGCGCGGCCTCCTCCGGGTTGGGCCATCGCCGCGAGCGCACACCCGTGGCGATCAGCAGGCTGTCGCTCGACACCTCGCTGCCGTCGGCAAGGCGCACCACCTGGTTCGCCCGGTCCAGGGCGGTCGCGGCAACCCCGAGACGCCAGTTGGCATCCACCGCACGCAGTCGCGGCAGCTTGGTGTGATCGGCTGCCACCCACCCCTTGAGGACCTGCTTGGACAACGGCGGCCGGTCATACGGTTCGTCCGGCTCGTCGCCGATGATCGTCAGCTCACCACGAAAACCCTCTTCGCGCAGCGCTTCGGCGGCACGCAGTCCGGCCAGCGAGGCGCCCACGATGACGATGCGCCCCTTGTCCTTGAAGCCGTTCGGATTCACGGCCGGTCACTACTCGCCGTCGAGTTTGTCGACGATGATTGCCTGTACCGGGCAGGCGGCCGCGGCCCGCAGCACCCGCAGTCGCTGACCGTCGTCGGGGTTGGGGTCGTAGGACAGGGCCTCTTCGCCGCTGAGCCTGAGCACCTCGGGCGCTAACGGAACGCAGTGCGCATAGCCTAAGCAGCGGTTCAGATCCACGACGATCCGCATAGCGCCTCCGATCCCCGGGGCATGAAGATCTGACGCAAGGCAGCGTACATCTTCGACATGACGCCAATCACGGTGTTTGCGAAACTCTTTCGCGGGGTCAGCGGGTGTATCGCCGCGCTGTGAACTTTTCGCCGCGAGTCGTGGCGCAACGGTTGCTAGTGCATGCTGGGTTCATGAACAGAAACGAGATCACCGAACAGATCGTCGTCAACCGCGTGACGCGTGGCCTCACGTGGCAGGCGCTGGCCGACGCGATCGATCGGCCGGTGGTGTGGACCACGTCGGCATTGCTGGGCCAGCATCCGATTCCGCCGGAGCAGGCCAAGGTGCTGGCCGAGATGCTGGGTCTCGAGGAGTCGGCCGTGCCGGTACTGGCGGCGCCGCCGATGCGCGGCGGCCTGCCCGCGTTCCCAACCGGGGGCGTGCCGACCGACCCCACCATCTACCGCTTCTACGAAGCGCTACAGGTGTACGGCGGCGCCATCAAGGAGCTCATCCACGAGCAGTTCGGCGACGGCATCATGAGCGCGATCAACTTCAGCGTCGACGTGCAGAAAAAGCCGGACTCCTCGGGCGACCGCGTCGTCGTGACTTTCGACGGCAAATACCTTGCCTACGACTGGGTTTCGGCGCGGGACGTCTGATGGCCGTGGCAACCCCACAGCCGAAATCCGCGGATCTCGTTCTCTCCGGCGGAGGAGTCAAGTTCATCGGCCTGGTGGGTGCCATCGTGGCCCTGATGGACGCGGGCTATTCGTTCCCGCGGGTGTCGGGTGTGTCGGCCGGATCGGTGGTCGGCGCGATCCTGGCGGCCGCGTCCAAGGGTGACCAGCTGACAAGCCAACAGGTCAAGGAGCTTGCGCTGTCGGCGCCGCTGAGCAAATGGCGGGACTCGGGACCCGTCCCGATTCTCGGTGCGGCGTGGGGACTTGTCAGGGATACCAGCATGTTTCGGGGTGATGCCGCCTACGACTGGATCCGCAGCGAGCTGAAGAACCTGGGCGTCACCTACTTCGGAGATGTGCTTCTCGACGAGGACACGCTGCCCGAGGGGCGGCGGCACAAGCTGGTGGTCACCGTCGCGGACTTGAGTGCGGCGCAGTTGGTGAGATTGCCGTGGGACTACCGGCGGCTCTACGGGCTGGACCCCGATGAGCAGCTGGTCGCCGACGCCGTGCGGGCGTCGATGGCGATCCCGTTCTTTTACCGACCGGTCAAGCTGCGCAGCCCCAGCGGGGCGACGTCCACCCTCGTCGACGGTGGTGTGCTGTCGAACTTTCCGATCGACACCTTTGACCGGTTCGACGGAAAAGTGCCGCGCTGGCCCACATTTGGGGTCACGGTCTTACCGCGACTCAACGAGGGTTTCAGCGCGGTGATGCCCGCACTGAAACCGCTGCGCTTTTTCGAGCAGACGGCGCTGCTGGAAAGCCTGCTCACCACAATGCTGGCGGGCCACGACCAAACCCACCTCAACCAGCCGTGGGTCGCGGCCCGTGCCATCGCGGTCGAATCCACCGATGTGGGCGTTCTCGACTTCGACGTCGCCCCGGATCGGCTCGAGGCGCTGTATCAGAGGGGCTATGCGGCGGCGCAGGAGTTCCTGTTGACGTGGGACTGGACGGCGTACCTCAAACGCTTCCGCTGGGCCGTTTGACGCCGACGGCCAAGGGTGAAGTGACGGCCGGTCGCCGAAGTGCCACACTTCGGGTCGGAGGAGGCGACAGGAGGGGAGGCGGCTGCCCGGGCGGCCGCATCGCCTCCTCCCTACAGACCGAATTCGGCTTCTATGCCGTCTATTCCGGCGCGCAGCGCCTTGAGTGTGTCGGCGCGGGCACGCAATTTCGTTGCGGCGTGGGCGTGCTGGTGCAGGCCGGCGAATTCCTTTGCGGCCTCCTCGGCCCGGCTGACCACCATCTCGGGCAACACGATCTCGTCGACAAAGCCCGCGGCAAGGGCGGTTTCGCCGAAGAAGGTCTTGGCCAGACCGGTGGCTTGCTGATACGCCGAACGCGTCAGCCGCAGCTTCATGATTTCCAGGGCCGCATACGGGATCGTCATGCCGATCGCCACCTCGTTGGCCTGGATGGTGTAGGCGTGGGCGGCGATCCGATGATCGCCGGAGGCCAACAGGAACGAACCCATCGCGATCGCGTGCCCGGTGCAGGCGATCACCACCGGCTTCGGGTAGGACAACAGCCGATACGACAGTTCGAAGCCGCCCCTGAGCATGTCGATCGCGGGCTGCACCTCGCCGGAGGTCAGGATCTTCAGGTCGAATCCGCCGCTGAACACCCGCTCGTTGCCGGTGAGCACCAGGGCGCCGACGTTGTCGCTGTCGGCCTGGTCGATCGCCTCGTTGATCGCGGCTTGCATGGTCGGGCCCAACGCGTTGACCTTGCCGTCGTCCATCCTGATCACCGCGACGGTGTCGTTGAGGCTGTAGGTGACTGGACCGCTCATCGAAACTCCTTCGCTACAGGCAAATCGATTGAACCAGATCGGCGTTGCGTCACCCCGCGCGGGATGCGACTTCCTCAGACGTGCTCGCCGCGGTGTTTACCGAGATCGTTTTGGGAGTTACCCCAGCGCAGGCCGACATCGGTTGGCGCGTCGAGCTGCCGGGCGCGCCAGCGGTCTTGAGTTTCGGCCACCGCGTTGTTGATTCGCTCGATCTCGGTGCGGAACACGTCGGCGCGCGTTTCCTTGCTCGCGTAGTGGAAGTAGGTCAGCAGGCTGCGCAGCAGTTCCAGCTTCTGCTTTTCCCGCTTGGCCAGGTCGTGCGTCGTCATCAACTCGATGCGCTGAACGGGCGGCAAGGCGTCCCAGTCCAGCACCACATCGGTTTCCAGCGGCCGGCGCTCGCGCTCCCAGAACCGCCATCCGCGCGGCGCCTGGGGCCGGTCGTAGTAGATCACCTTCCCGGTGAACCGAGATTCGATGCCACCGCCGATTTCGCCGCGGTCGAGCGCCGAATCCCAGACCATCCGCCACTCCTGGCCGGGCGCGAGTACCGGCAATTCGCCGGGGAGCCGCAGTTCCACGACTTCGGCGTAGCCGTCGGTGGAATTTTCGTATTCGGCGACCGTCGGTGGACTCGCAAATGAAAATCGGATGTCGTAGGCGGCGGTCCGGCCGAAATTCCGGACGACCAGCTCGATCACGTGCCAGTCGGCGGCATGCGGTTCCATCAGCATGCCGACGTGGGGCCGCGTCTGCTCGGCGGCCAGCCGGCGGTTGCGGCTGAGCTGGTGGTTGGTGAAGAGCAGCGCGACCACGCCGAGCGCAATCGCGGCCCACGCCGCCCATGCCAACCAGGTGCCGGAATCAACGTCGGTGAACCCCTGCCAGCCGCCCTGGATCCACCCCATTGAATCCATCCCTCCGCTATATCACAGCGATGTGCACCCGAAATTCTGCTGGCCCGGCTGCCGAATCGCAATCATTCGGTGCCTACTCACGCTCGCGCAAATATCGAACGAGACAAACACCCGCTGAATCCTTTAGCCGCCCATCAACATTCGCCACTGATCAAGGTTGGTGGCCCGATACACATAGTTGGAACGCTTGACCTCGGCCAGCGGCGCGCTCGGGTCGGTGGAATACCAGTGCCCCGGAAAGACGGTCGGGTCGCCCGGCAGCGCGGCCAGTTGCTGCAGGCTGCGATACATCTCGTCGGAATCTCCGCCGGGAAAGTCGGTGCGCCCGCAGCCGTCCAGGAAGAGGGTGTCACCCGCGACCAGGCGGCCGTCGAGCAGAAAGCACTGGCTGCCCGGTGTGTGGCCCGGGGTGTGCAGCAACTCGATCTCGATGGCGCCGACGCTGATCTTGTCGCCGTGCTCATGGGCGGTCAGGTCGTCGATGCCGATCCCGGTAACGCGCGAAACCCAAAGCGCCTCATGGGTATTCACGTGCACAGGTACGCTGGTGCGCCCCAGTAACTCGGCCAGCCCGTTGAGTTCGAAGCCCATCATCGAACCACCCACGTGGTCGGGGTGGTGGTGGGTGACCAGCACCCCGGACAGGCGCATACCGTCGGCTTCGGCCGCGTCGACCAGTTCGCCGGCGGCATACGCCGGGTCGACCACGACGCAGTCGCCGGTCTGACGGTCGCCGATCAGATACGCGAAATTGCGCATTTGCGTTGCCATCATGTCGCCGGCGGCGAAATCGCGACCGGAGAGCAGTTGGCGGAAATACAGTCGGTCCGCTGACGAATCTGTCACCGCATCAGACTATGACCCGGCCGACCGACCTGGCATTGCGGGCGCATTACGGCCTGTCAATCGTGCTTTTCTCCGAACGGTTCGGCCGGTGCGGCGTGGGTATTGTTGGGCCATGCTCAAGAAGATCGAGATCGAGATTGACGACGATCTCGTCCAAGAGGCAATACGTCGCTATCACGTGGCCGACGCGCGCGAGGCCGTCCACCTGGCGCTGCGGAACCTGCTCGAGACCGACGCCCATGGCGACCACGAGGATATCTACGACGAGTTCAGCGACCTCAGCGCATGGAATCCGGATCGCATCAGCGAGGGGGGCTGAACGTCTGCGGCGTGGTTTGGTGCCGTCGCGCGTCGCGCTGTACCCTCTTTTAGGCCCGAGGCAAGACTGTCGCTACGGGTTCCAGGCCCCCTTAGCTCAGTCGGTAGAGCGTTTCCATGGTAAGGAAAAGGTCAACGGTTCGATTCCGTTAGGGGGCTCGGCGGACGCCGAACAGGCGGACGGCGCGTACCAGAGGCGATGTAGCTCAGTCGGTTAGAGCGAACGACTCATAATCGTTAGGTCGCCGGTTCGAGTCCGGCCATCGCTACAACACAACAATGTGACGTGTGAAAGAGAACCGAAATGGCTTCCAGTACCGATGTGCGGCCGAAGATCACTTTGGCCTGCGAGGTGTGCAAACACCGCAACTACATCACCAAGAAGAACCGGCGTAACGACCCGGACCGGTTGGAGCTGAAGAAGTTCTGCCCGAATTGCGGCAAGCACCAGGCTCACCGCGAGACACGCTAACCTGCACCTACGAGTGGTTTATTCAGACTGACTAGGTAGGTTTTGAAGCCGTGCCGTTGACCACAGACATCGTCGGGATGCACTACCGTTATCCCGACTATTACGAGGTTGAGCGGGAGAAGATCCGCGAGTACGCGGCAGCCGTGCGCAATGACGACGCCTGGTTCTACCAGGAGGACGCCGCCGCCGAGCTCGGTTACAAGGGCCTGGTGGCCCCGCTGACGTTCCTGTGCGTCTTCGGCTACCAGGCTCAATCGGCGTTCTTCAAGCACGCCAACATCGCGGTCACCGACGCGCAGATCGTCCAGGTCGACCAGGTGCTCAGGTACTTCAAGCCGCTGGTGGTCGGCGATCGGCTCTACTGCGACGTGACGGTGGACTCGATGCGCGTTTCGCACGGCACCCAGATCGTCGTGACCAAGAACGTCATCACCGACGAGGCCGGTGACATCGTGCAGGAGACCTACACGACCCTGGCGGGCCGTGCCGGTGAGAACGGAGAAGAGGGATTTTCTGATGCCACTGCGTGAGTTCAGCTCGGTGAAGGTGGGTGACCAGCTTCCGGAGAAGACTTACCCGCTCACCCGCCAGGATCTGGTGAACTACGCGGGAGTCTCGGGCGACTTGAACCCGATCCACTGGGACGACGAGATCGCCAAGGTCGTCGGGCTGGACACCGCGATCGCGCACGGAATGCTGACGATGGGCATCGGCGGCGGCTATGTCACCTCGTGGGTCGGGGACCCCGGCGCCGTCACCGAGTACAACGTCCGGTTCACGGCCGTGGTGCCGGTACCCAACGACGGCAAGGGCGCCGAGCTGGTTTTCAGCGGTCGGGTCAAGTCGGTCGATCCGGAGAGCAAGTCGGTGGTCATCGCGATCAGCGCCACTACCGGCGGAAAGAAGATTTTCGGACGGGCGATCGCATCGGCCAAGTTGGCGTAACGGATGGCACTCAAAACCGATATCCGCGGCATGGTCTGGCGGTATCCGGACTACTTCGTGGTGGGCCGCGAGCAGGTGCGCGAGTTCGCCCGGTCCATCAAAAACGACCACCCGGTGTTCTACCAGGAAGCCGCGGCGGCCGAACTCGGCTACGACTCGATCCTCGCACCGCTGACCTTCGTCACGATCTTCGCCAAGCACGTGCAGCTCGATTTCTTCCGCCACGTCGACCTGGGCATGGAGAGCTTGGTGATCGTCCAGGTCGAACAGCGTTTCGTCTTCAACAGGCCGATCAAGGCGGGTGACAAACTGTGGGGGCGGATGGACATCGAGTCGGTCAACGAGCGTTTCGGCGCCGACATCGTCGTCACCAAGAACATCTGCACCGACGACAACGGCGAGGTCGTGATGGAGGCCTACACCACGCTGATGGGGCAGTACCGGGAAGATTCGAGCGGAACCGACGACGGCTCCATCCAGCTCAAGTGGGACCCGGAATACGGGCAGGTCGTCAGAACCGCGTAATTAGTATCTGACTCCCGTGCCGATGTACACTCGGACCTCGGGGTTTTCCCATTACAGCGCGCTGTCCGTAGTTCGGCGATTACCGAACGGAGAGCGCGCGTGTCATGTAGGCCCCGGTAGGTAAGCGCAGGTTGGCCTGCCAACCGCGAAGGGGCGTAGCTCAACTGGCAGAGCAGCGGTCTCCAAAACCGCAGGTTGCAGGTTCAAGTCCTGTCGCCCCTGCAGACGGCGAACGTCCGACGACGATGCAGGCCGAAACGGCCTGAGGAGGAGTCGGACAATGGGAAGCGTGCCATGCTGGACACTAACCGGTCAGCGCGGCACGGATCGCGACATAGCTAACGAACAAAGGAGCATGCGGTGAGCGACGAGGGCCTCGACGTCCCTGCTGCCAACGACGCCGCACGCGACGGCGGTGACACCGATGACAGCTCCGGCGGCGGTCGGACGGCGGTGGTGACCAAGCCCGCGGCCCGTCCGCAACGCCCGACCGGGAAGCGGTCGCGGCAGCGGGTGGCCGATGCCGACGACGTCGACATCGAATCCCCGGACGAGGTCGAGGACTCCAAGAAGTCCAAGAAGGCCGACAAGAAGGCCAAGAAGCCGAAGAAAGCCGGCGGCCGCACCGCCAACCCGTTCGTTTACATCTTCAACTACCTCAAGCAGGTCGTTGCGGAGATGCGGAAGGTGATCTGGCCGAACCGCAAGCAGATGCTCACCTACACGTCCGTGGTGCTGGTGTTCCTCGCCTTCATGGTGGCGCTGGTCGGCCTTGCCGATCTTGGCCTGACCAAGCTGGCGCTGCTGGTGTTCGGCTGAGCTTTCGCAAGAGATAGAGAGGACTGAAAACCGTGACTACCTTCGACGGTGACACGTCCGCCGGTGAAGCGGTCGACGTAGAAGAGCCTGCCGAGGTCGTCGAGGCCCCTGAGACCACCGAGGACGCCGCGGCCGCAGCGGCCCCGGAACCCGCGGAGTCGGCCGAGGACGCCGACCCTGCCGCCGCGCTCAAGGCGGAGCTGCGCAGCAAGCCCGGCGACTGGTACGTCATCCACTCCTACGCGGGATACGAGAACAAGGTGAAAGCCAACCTCGAAACCCGGGTGCAGAACCTCGACGTCGGTGACTACATCTTCCAGGTGGAGGTACCCACCGAAGAGGTCACCGAGATCAAGAACGGCCAGCGCAAGCAGGTCAACCGCAAGGTGCTGCCCGGCTACATCCTGGTGCGCATGGACCTGACCGACGACTCGTGGGCCGCGGTGCGCAACACCCCGGGCGTGACGGGATTCGTCGGCGCTACGTCTCGTCCGTCGGCCCTGGCGCTCGACGACGTGGTGAAGTTCCTGCTGCCGCCGGGTTCGGCGAAGAAGCCCGTCAAGGGTGGTGCGACCACTGCCGCCGCCACCACCGAGGCCGGTGGCCTGGAGCGCCCGGTGGTCGAGGTCGACTACGAAGTGGGCGAATCGGTGACCGTCATGGACGGGCCGTTCGCCACGTTGCCCGCCACGATCAACGAGGTCAACGCCGAACAGCAGAAGCTCAAGGTGTTGGTGTCGATCTTCGGCCGCGAAACACCGGTGGAACTCACCTTTACTCAAGTCTCCAAGATCTAGCCAGCCATCCCGTTCGCGGGAACGGCTGGATGCATAAACCAGGAAGGAACTCACAAGTCTCATGGCCCCGAAGAAGAAAGTCGTTGGGCTGATCAAGCTCCAGATCGTGGCGGGTCAGGCAAACCCCGCGCCGCCGGTCGGACCCGCGCTCGGCCAGCACGGTGTCAACATCATGGAGTTCTGCAAGGCATACAACGCCGCGACGGAAAACCAGCGCGGCAACGTCATCCCGGTGGAGATCACGGTCTACGAAGACCGCAGCTTCACGTTCGCGCTCAAGACGCCGCCCGCCGCCAAGCTGCTGCTCAAGGCCGCCGGCGTGGGCAAGGGCTCGGCCGAGCCGCACAAGACGAAGGTCGCCAAGGTCACCTGGGATCAGGTCCGCGAGATCGCCGAGACCAAGAAGACCGACCTCAACGCCAACGACATCGACGCTGCCGCCAAGATCATCGCCGGTACCGCCCGGTCGATGGGCATCACCGTCGAGTAACTCCGGCACCACCACCGTGGGAGGGCTGGCTTCGGCCCGAATTAACCACGACCCCAACACCAGATTGGATAGATCGATGAGCAAGAACAGCAAGGCATATCGCGCCGCCGCCGAGAAGGTGGATCGCGACAACCTCTACACCCCGCTGGAAGCGGCCAAGCTCGCCAAGGAGACGGCCTCGACCAAGCAGGACGCGACCGTCGAGGTGGCCATCCGGCTCGGCGTCGACCCGCGTAAGGCCGACCAGATGGTCCGTGGCACGGTCAACCTGCCGCACGGCACCGGTAAGACTGCCCGGGTCGCGGTGTTCGCCGTCGGCGACAAGGCCGAAGAGGCCACCGCCGCGGGTGCCGACGTGGTGGGCAGCGACGACCTGATCGAGAAGATCCAGGGCGGCTTCCTGGAGTTCGACGCCGCGATCGCCACGCCGGACCAGATGGCCAAGGTCGGCCGCATCGCGCGCATCCTCGGCCCGCGCGGCCTGATGCCGAACCCCAAGACCGGCACCGTGACTCCCGACATCGCCAAGGCCGTGTCCGACATCAAGGGCGGAAAGATCAACTTCCGCATCGACAAGCAGGCCAACCTGCACTTCGTGATCGGCAAGGCGTCGTTCGACGAGAAGAACCTGGCGGAGAACTACGGTGCCGCGATCGACGAGGTGCTGCGGCTCAAGCCGTCGTCGTCCAAGGGGCGCTACCTGAAGAAGATCACCGTGTCGACGACCACCGGCCCGGGCATCCCGGTCGACCCGTCCGTCACGCGCAACTTCACCGAGGCGTAACCTTCTGCACGCCGATCGTCGACTTGTTGGGCGATCTCGACCGGGAGGCACAACAAGTCGACGTTCGCCCGCGGGCAGACGCTAGCCGCCACATTCGGCGATACGTCGCCGCAGGAAGTCGCGCCCCGGCTCAGAACCGCCTGCTTTCAACGCCGTTCGATACCAAGTGAGCGCTTCGCCGGGCCGGCCCGCGCGCCGCAGCAGATCGGCCCGCACCGTCGCGACCAGATTCGAACGGGTCAGCCGGGGATCGCGCGCCACCTCGTCCAGCGCGGCAAGCCCGGCATCGGGGCCGTCGCGCAGGCCCACCGCCAGCGCGCGGTTGGCGCCCGCCACCGGTGAACCCGTCAGCTCCAGCAGCCGGTCATAGGCCGCGCAGATGGTGACCCAGTCGGTCTGCTCCCACGAGGGTGCGGTCGCGTGCAGCGCGGCGATCACCGCCTGGGGCAGATACGGGCCCGCGGCAGGTGGGGCACCTTCGGCCAGCCGTAACCGGTCCAGGCCGCGCGCGATGCGGCCGCGGTCCCACTTGCGGCGGTCCTGCTCTTCGAGTGGCACCAGCATCCCGGCGTCGTCGACCCGCGTTGCTCGCCGCGAATCGTGCAACAGCGTCAAGGCGGCCAGCGCGTGCGCCTCACTCTCGTCCGGCATCAGCGCGCACAACTCGCCGGCCAATCGAACGCCTTCGTGGCACAGCTCGTCACGAATCGCCGACGGGCCCGCGGTGGACCAGTAGCCCTCGGTGAACACCGAATAGATACAGCCGAGCACGTGCGGTGTCCGCTCTCCCAACAGCTGCGCCGGCGGCACCCGCAGCGGGATGTTGGCGTGACGAATCTTGTTCTTGGCCCGCGTGATTCGCTGGCCAATGGCGGCATCGGTCTGCAACAGCGCCCGCGCGATCTCGGCGACGGTCAACCCGGACACCAACCGCAGGGTCAGCGCCAATTGCGACTGCCGGTCCAGGGCGGGATGCGCGCAGGTGAACATCATCCGCAGCTCGTCGTCGCGAACCGGATGCGGGTCGGTGTGGTCGGTACGTGCCCTGATGTCGTCCACATAGTTTCTCAAGGCCGCCAATTCCTTTCCGGGACGGATGGATTCGCGGCGCAGCCGATCCCGGACGCGGTTGCGGGCAACGGTGACCAGCCACCCGCCCGGGCTGTCGGGTATACCGTCGCGGGGCCAGCTGCGCAGCGCCTCGGCGCAGGCCTCCTGGACGGCGTCCTCGGCGACGGTGAGATCGCCCGACCACCGCGCGAGCGCGGCGACGGCCGGGCCCCATTCCCGGCGGAAGACGCCGTCCAGGTTGGTCATTGCCGGCGTTAGAGCGCCGATACTCCAGCCAATTGGCGCAGCTGCACCGTCGACGCGGGGATCATCGACGCGATCTTGACGGCGTCGTCACGATCCGCCGCACCGAGCAGGTAGATCCCGGTGGCGATTTCGGCGCCCTCCACGTAGGGCCCGTCGGTGATCAGCACCTCGCCGTCCCGCACCCGCACGGTCGTCGCGGTGGACCGATCGTGCAAGGCGGCACCGCCGACAATGTGATCGCCGGCGGCCGCGTGCAGATCCGCGTGTTTGGCCGCGACGGCCTCCCACTCCGGTGTGCCGGGCGTGTGCGCGCTCGCGGGCGGTTCCAGCAGCAGCGCGAGCCAGTCGTTGCCGGTGAGCTTGCGGGACGGCTCAATCGCGTGGACCACCGGCCACAGTTCCACCGCACCGAACGGGGCGATCGGGACATCGCGCGCCAACGCGAGTGCCTCGTCGAGGTTTTCCGCTTCGAACACGTAGTAGCCGCAGGCCACCTCGGCGGACTCGGCGAACGGGCCGTCGGTGACGACTCGGGTGTCCGGGCCGCCGGTGATGACCACCGCGGCGGCAGCGGGTCCCAGCGCGTCACCGGCCTTGATCGCCGGGCCGGCTTTGGCGTGGAAGCGCTCCCACTCGGCCATGCCAGCCGCCCACTCTTCGGGCGTACGGTCCTGTTCCTTCGCGATCAACAGAGCGAAATAATGCATGTTCGTCACCTCCGGTAGTGAGCGAAGCCCCGTGCTCCACTCTCTACCTATCCGACGAACGACGCAGCCCCAATCCGACAGCGGTCGCGAAATCAGGCCGAGGCGCCCGGCTTGAGGTAGGTCGCCAGGCTGCAGTCCAGCATCTCGTCGCCGAAGTAGTGCTCGCAGCCGCGCAGATACTTCATGTACCGGTCGTAGATTTCCTGGGAGGTGACCTCGATGGCCTTGTCCCTGTTGGACTCCAGCGTGTCACCCCAGATGTGCAACGTCTTGACGTAATGTGACCGCAGCGAAAGTGGTTCGGGGACAACGAAGCCCGCTTTTTGGCCGTGCTCGACCATCATCTCCGTGGTCGGCAGGCGGCCGCCGGGGAAGATCTCGGTGACGATGAACTTGATGAAGCGCACGGTCTCGAAGGTGAGCTTCTTGCCGCGGGCGTTCAGGTTATAGGGGTGATAGCTGACGCTGCTCTGAACGGTCATCCGGCCGTCGTCGGGCATGATGTCGAACGTCCGCTTGAAGAAGTCGTCGTAGTTCTCGTGCCCGAAGTGCTCGAATGCCTCGATCGACACGATCCGGTCGACGGGCGCGCTGAAGTCTTCCCAATTCTGCAGCCGCACCTCGCGTGAGCGATCGCTGTCGATTGCACCCAGCACCTGTTCGCAGCGGGCGTGCTGGTTCTTGGACAGGGTCAGGCCGATGACGTTGACGTCGTAGCGCTCCACGGCGCGGCGCATGGTGGTGCCCCACCCGCAGCCGATGTCGAGCAGGGTCATGCCGGGTTTGAGGTCCAGCTTGTCCAGGTTGAGGTCGATCTTGGCGTATTGCGCCTCTTCGAGGCTGAGGTCGGAGGGCTCGAAGTATGCGCAGCTGTAGGTCCGGGTCGGGTCCTGGAACAGGGCGAAGAAATCGTCGGAGACGTCATAGTGCGCCTGGATATCTTCCGAACGGGTCCGGATCTTGGTAGCACTAGTCGGTTGCTCTGCCATGATCGTTAGGTCTCCTGAATTCACTGCTTCAAACGCATCGCCCGTCGTCGCCCGTTTGACCAGCGACGATACCCACATTTAAACGGGCTGCTTAATCAACCGGCAACGCTTCACGCTCGGCCCCCCGCGGCCCGACGCATCAGTCTACTTCCAGAGGGAAATCGTTGTGGTCACAGTGGCGGCGACGTGGGGCCACTACTTTTCCAGGGTGAACTGGTTGCAATCGATATAGCCCATCCGGAACGCCTTGGCGCAGCCGGTCAGAAATTTCATGTACCGCTGGTAGACCTCTTCCGACTGGATTTCGACGGCTTGGTCTTTGTGCGCTTCCAGAGCATCGGCCCACAGGTCCAGGGTGTGGGCGAAGTCGGACTGCAGCGACTGGCGCCGGGTGACATCGAAACCCGCTTTGGCGCAGTGGTTTTCGACCTTCTCAATGGATGGCAGTCGGCCCCCGGGGAAGATGTCGGTCAGGATGAACCGGATGAACTTCGCCATCTCGATCGTCATCGGTATGCCGCGCTCGGTCATCTGTCTGGGATGCAACGCGGTGATCGAGTGCAGCAGCATCACGCCGTCCGCCGGCATGACGTCGTAGGCGAATTTGAAGAAGTCGTCATAGCGGTCGAAGCCGAAGTGCTCGAGCGCTTCGATGATGACGATACGGTCGACCGGCTCGGTGAAATCCGCCCAGTCCTTCAGCAGCACCCGGTATGAGCGCTGTGAGTCGATCGAGTCGAGCACCTGCCGGCAATAGGCGTCCTGGTTCTTGGACAGGGTTACCCCGACGACGTTGACGTCGTAGCGCTCGACGGCGCGCTTCATCATCGAACCCCAGCCACAACCGATGTCCAGCAGGGTCATCCCCGGCTGCAGCCCCAGCTTGTCCAGCGTCAAATCCAGCTTGGCGACCTGCGCCTCCTGCAGCGACATGCCCTCGTGAGGAAAGTATGCGCAGCTGTAGGTGCGGGTCGGGTCCTGGAATAGCGCGAAGAATTCGTTGGAAAGGTCGTAGTGGGCTCGAACATCGGCCTCGTTCGACCGCGTCCGGATGGCACCCGCTGAATTTCTGGACATATGTCCCCCCGATGGACGGGCACCCCGGCGGGGGGCCATCCCGGGAACCCTACACCCGGGTGCGCGCATCTCTCGGATTTGGAGCGCGATGCCGCCGGATTTCTCCAACGGCGGATCCGCCGCCCGTCAGCACGCGGACGCGATCGCTACTTCTCCAGCGTGAATTGGTTGACGTCGATGTAGCCAACCCGGAACGCATTGGCGCAGCCGGTCAGGTATTTCAGGTAGCGCTCGTAGACCTCTTCGGACTGGATCTCGATGGCCTCGTTCTTGTGCGCTTCCAGCGCCGCCGCCCACAGATCGAGCGTCCGGGCGTAGTGCAGCTGCAGCGATTGGCGGCGAGTCAACCGGAAACCGTGCTTCGACGAATGGTCCTCCACCTTCTCGATCGACGGCAGCCGCCCGCCCGGGAAGATCTCGGTGACGATGAACTTGATGAACCGGGCCATCTCGAACGTCAGCGGGATGCCGCGTTCGGTGCACTGCTCCGGCTTCAGGCCGGTGATCGTGTGCAGCAGCATCACCCCGTCGTCCGGCAGCACGCTGTGGGCCATCATGAAGAAGTCGTCGTAGCGCTCGTGGCCGAAGTGTTCGAACGCCCCGATCGACACGATCCGGTCGACGGGCTCGTCGAACTCTTCCCAGCCGGCCAGCAGCACCCGCTTGCTGCGCGGGTTGTCCATGGCCTCGAACGACTTCTGCACGTGGGCGGCCTGGTTCTTGGACAGCGTCAACCCGATCACGTTCACGTCGTAGCGCTCCACCGCCCGGCGCATGGTGGCACCCCAGCCGCAGCCGACGTCGAGCAGCGTCATGCCGGGCCGCAGGCCGAGCTTGCCCAGCGCCAGATCGATCTTGGCGAGCTGCGCTTCTTCCAGCGTCATGTCGTCGCGCTCGAAGTACGCGCAGCTGTAGGTCTGGCTGGGATCCAGGAACAGGCGGAAGAAGTCGTCGGACAGGTCGTAGTGCGCCTGCACATCGGCGAAATGCGGTGTCAGTTTCCGAGCCATGACCGTGTCCGCCTTCCTGACGAAAAACGCACCTAAACATACCCCCGCGCACGCCCCGGGACCGGTTGTTCGATCCCGGGGATCAAGGCCCGGTTACTTCGCCAGCGTGAATTGGTTGACGTCGACGTAGCCCTCTCGGAACTTGTCGGCGCAGCCGGTCAGGTATTTCATGTAGCGCTCGTAGACCTCTTCGGACTGGATCTCGATGGCCTCGTCCTTGCGCGCCCGCAACGCCTCGGCCCACAGGTCGAGAGTCTTGGCGTAGTGCGGTTGCAGTGATTGGCGGCGAGTCAGCCGGAATCCTACTTCGTCCGAATGTTCTTCCACCATAGGGATTTTCGGCAGCCGGCCGCCCGGAAAGATCTCCCGCTGAATGAAGATGATGAAGCGCAGCAGGTCGATGGAGATGGGCAGACCCATGTCCACGATTTCCTGCTTCGTGAAGTCGGTGATGGTGTGCAGCAGCATCACGCCGTCGCCGGGCAACACGTGGTAGGCCATTTTGAAGAAGTCGCCGTAGCGGTCATGGCCGAAGTGCTCGAACGCCCCGATCGACACGATCCGGTCGACGGGCTCGTCGAACTCTTCCCAGCCGGCCAGCAGCACCCGCTTGCTGCGCGGGCTGTCCATGGCCTCGAACGACTTCTGCACGTGGGCGGCCTGGTTCTTCGACAGCGTCAACCCGATCACGTTCACGTCGTAGCGCTCCACCGCCCGGCGCATGGTGGCACCCCAGCCGCAGCCGACGTCGAGCAGCGTCATGCCGGGCCGCAGACCCAACTTGCCCAGCGACAAATCGATCTTGGCGAGCTGCGCTTCTTCCAGCGTCATGTCGTCGCGCTCGAAGTACGCGCAGCTGTAGGTCTGACTGGGATCCAAGAACAGGCGGTAAAAGTCGTCGGACAGGTCGTAGTGCGCCTGCACGTCTTCGAAGTGTGGTTCCAGTTTTTGAGCCATCAGTGTTGCGCCTTCCCCGCGAAACGCACCGATCATCCCCCGAGCCCGAGTGGGGCAAATTTTATTACTGAGCATCTGCTCGCATTGACGAACGGCGAAACCTCGCAGTTCAACCCGGCTGTCAGGTCGGGCGTGTCGCGCTACTTGGTGAAGGTGAACTGCCCGACGTTGGAGATGCCCTTGCGGAACAGGGCCGCGCAACCGGTGAGGTAACGCATGAAACGGTCGTAGACCTCTTCGGACTGGATCGCGATGGCGCGTTCGCGATTGCTCTCCAGATTGGCCGCCCACATGTCCAGCGTCCGGGCGTAATGCGGCTGCAGATATTGAGTTTGCTCCAGCGAGAAACCACTGGCCTGCGCGTTGTCGATGATGTCGGGTTCACCGCACATCTGGCCGCCGGGGAAGATCTCCTTGCCGAGGAAACGGAGAAAGCGCAGATCGCTCATCGTGATCGGGATTCCGTGCTCTTTCCAGTACGACTGCGGATGCGTGAAGATGCTGTGCATCAGCATCCGGCTGTCGGTGGGGAGAACCTCGTAAGCCCAGTCCCAGAACGCCGGCCACCGTTCTTTCTTGAACGCGTCGAAGGCCTCGAAGCTGATGATCCGGTCGGCGTGCTCGTCGAACTCTTCCCAGCCCTGCAGCCGGGCCTCGGCCCGGCGCGCCGTCGGGATCGCGGCCAGTCGGGACTTGCTGCGCTCGTAGTGATTTCGGCTGAGCGTGATGCCGATGACGTTCACGTCGTACTTCTCAACCGCGCGGACCAGCGCCCCGCCCCAGCCGCAGCCGACGTCCAGCACCGTCATTCCCGGCTCGAGATTCAGCTTGTCCAGCCCCAAGTCCAGCTTGGCGAGCTGCGCCTCTTCCAGCGTCATGTCGTCGTTCTTGAAATACGCACAGGTGTAGACCATATTGGGGTCCAAAAACAACCCAAAGAAGTCGTCCGAAATGTCGTAAGTCGCCTGCGACTCTTCGTAATACGGCTTCAGTTTGGCCACCATCACGTCCTCCCAGGCGTCAACGCTACAACGCTGTGACACTCCGCGCGAAGTCGTGACGAATTTAAAACGCCGAAGCTGTCTGGTCGACTTGGCTCAGCTGGCCTCGGCAAAATTACCCGTCAAAACGCCGATCACCGGATCCCACAGTTGCTGTGGCAGATCATGTCCCATTCCGTCGAATAACACCAATCGGGCTCCGCTTATTGCGCGCGCGATCGCGCGTCCGCCGAAGGGCCGCATCAGCTTGTCGGACCGGCCGTGGATGACAACGGTCGGCGCCTTGATGCGCCGGTCGTGGTGCCGCAGGCTGCCGCTGCCCAGGATCGCGCCGAATTGCCTGGCGATGCCTTGCGGGTAGTAATTGCGGTCGTACCCTTCCGCGGCCTCGGCGCGCACCTGCTCGTCGGGGATGGGGTAACCCGGGCTGCCGATGATCCTGCTCACCCGGACCGCGTTGTCCAGGATCACCTCGCGGGGCGAGCTCGGCGGCGGGCCCTTGAGCAGCGCCAGCAATGCGCGGGGCGCCGGGGGCGGCAGGAACGCCGAATTGTTGCTGGAGAACAGAACGCCGAGAGTCCTTGTCCGATAGGCGAATTGCGCGGCGAAGACCTGAGCGATCATCCCGCCCATCGATGCGCCGACGACGTGGGTCGCCTCGATGCCCAGATGGTCCAGCACGGCGGCGGCGTCGTCGGCCATGTCCTCGAGCGTGTACGTCGCCTTGCTGCGCAGGCCCGCCCAGGAGCGGCCCAATCGGGTGACCAACGGCTGGCCGACACTGCGGTGCTCGGTCTTGCTGGACAGGCCGACATCCCGGTTGTCGTAACGGATTACGCGCAGGCCGTGGCCGACCATCCGCTCGCAGAACTCCGTTCGCCACAGCAGCAGCTGGGCGCCGAGCCCCATGATCAGCAGCACGGGCGGGTCGTCGATGTCGCCCATGTCCTCGTAGTAGAGCTTCAGGTCGCCGGCGGAACTCGCGTAGCCGGTGCGGATTTCCATCAGACCTCCACGTCGGAGGAATGCTCGCGGCCGACCTCGACCATGAAGTTGGCGAAGTACCCGGTCAGCTGCGGGTCGGACATCATCTGCCACTTCGGTGCGAGCAGCTTCATGTACCGCTCGACGTAGAGGAACTGCTTACCGATCAACACCAACTCGCGCGGCAGCTTGACGTCGTACGCGTCGGCAAGCGTCGACAGCTGCCGGCCGATGTCGGCGTACGACATGTCGCCCAGCGTCGACATGGTCAACGGGGTGGCGAATTTTTCCAGGTCCTTGGCGGCCTGGGCTTCGGGCTTGACCGTTCCGACGGCACCCATCAGCACGACGATCTTGCCGGCCGCGGCATGGTCCTTCTTGACCAGCAAGGCGTACACCAGTTCGCGCAGCAGCCAGCGGGTCCGCGGGTCGATGCGGCCCATGATCCCGAAGTCGAAGAACACGATGCGGCCCTGATCGTCGACGTAGAGGTTGCCCGCGTGCAGGTCGCCGTGGAACAGCCCGTGCCGCAGCCCGCCCTCGAAGAGCGAGAACAGCAGCGCCTTGACCAGTTCGACGCCGTCGAACCCGGCCTTGCGGATGGCGGCCACGTCGTCGATGCGGATGCCCTGCACCCGCTCCATCGTCAGCACCCGGTCGCTGGTGAAGTCCCAGTGCACCGTCGGCACCCGGATGTTGCGGCCCAGCGGCGACACGTGCAGGTGCGAGACCCACGCCTCCATCGACTGCGCCTCGAGGCGGAAGTTCAGCTCCTCGGCCAGGTTCGCGGCGAAGTCGGCGACCACGTCCTGCGCCGAAAGCCGGCGGCCCAGCTTGGCCAGCTCGACGGCCTGGGCGAACCGCTTCAGGATCTGCAGGTCGGCGGCGACCCGGCGGCGGATACCCGGACGCTGGATCTTGACCACGACCTCCTCGCCGCTGTGCAGCGTGGCGTAGTGCACCTGGGCGATGGACGCCGAGGCGAACGGCGTCTCATCCCACTTGGCGAACAGCTCGGCCGGGTCGGCGCCGAGCTCATCGACGAACAGCTTGTGCACCTGCTCGGAGTCGGCCGGCGGCACCCGGTCGAGCAGGCCGCGGAATTCGCGGGACAGCGATTCGCCGAACGCACCCGGGCTGGAGGCGATGATCTGCCCGAACTTCACATACGTCGGACCCAGATCGGCGAAGGTTTGGGGGAGCTGCTTGATCACCTTCTGCTGCCACGGCCCCTTGCCCGGCAGCGCGGTGAGCACGCGAGCGGCGGAGCGAGTGACCTGCCAACCGGTGACCGCGACCCGCGCCGCTTCCACCGGCAGTGGCACCCGGTCCAGCCTGGCCACCTCACGGTGTTTGGTTGAACTCATCCCAGCAGTCTGCCAAACCGGGGGTGCCGACGCCCAAATCGCCGGGCGGTGAGCAGGCTTTTTACCCGCTCGTGTCTGGTTTCACGCCTTCCGCCACGGTGTGACCCAGCCCTCGATGTCCCAGCCTTCCAGCCCGGCGATCAGGTCGTACATGGTGGCTCCGTCGATGGTTTCCCGGACGATGTCGGCGTGCCCCGCATGCCGGGCCAACTCGTTGATGACATGCAGGATCACCCAGCGCACCGACCACGCGTCCACGTCTTTCGGGAACCACGGAACATCGCGAGGCACCGGCACGGCCGCGTCGAGGTCCACGGTCTGGACCAGCCGCAGCGATGTCGCGTTCTGTTCGGCGAACTCCCGCAGCAGTCCGTCCAGCGTCTCGTCGGGCCGCATCACGTGCTGGTCGGCGAACGCTTCGGCGTCGAACGGCCGGGGATCCTTCGGTGCCGCGTCCGGCGCGGCCGCGACGCGTGCCATCCAGCTGCGTTGCATCCGTGTCACGTGCTTGACCAACCCGCCGACCGACAGCGCACTCGCCGACGGCGAGGACCGGGCCTGCTCGTCGGTGAGGCCGTAGCACACCGCGAAGTAGGAGCTTTGGTGGAAGGCCAGATATTCGCGCAGCGCGCTGCGTTCGTCGGTTACCGGCGGGGCGAGGGCTGGCATGATCAATCCTCCTGGTTGACGTCCCCAACCAGCTTTGCAGCAAGGGGTGACACGTTTGTAGTCGAGCAACGTAAGGTGCGGGCATGCAGCTGATTTCGGCGCAGTCGACCGAGCTGTTCGTGGGGCCGCCGGACACGCCGCTGCAGCTGGTCAGGGTTGCCGTCGGCGGGGTGGCCGAGCCGACGCCGCTGCGCATCGACGGCGACGGTCTGCGGGGGGAGGCGATCGCCGAGCAGGGCGACGAGGCCGTCGAGGTCGCGGTGACGGTGCAGCGGCGGGTCGTCGGTGAGCGCCGCGCCGCCCGGGTGCGCGCCGGCGACCAGAGTGTGCGGTTCGGATTCACCGTGGCCGAGCCCGGCTGGACCATGTTCATGGTCAGCCATTTCCACTACGACCCGGTCTGGTGGAACACCCAGGGCGCCTATACCAGCGAATGGCGTGAGGACCCGCCCGGGAAAGGGCGCCAGACCAACGGTTTCGAATTGGTGCACGCGCATCTGGAAATGGCCCGCCGCGAGGCCGAGTACAAATTCGTGCTGGCCGAGGTGGATTACCTCAAGCCGTATTGGGACACCCACCCCGAGGACCGCGCCGACCTGCGCCGCTTCATCGCCGAAGGCCGGGTCGAGATCATGGGCGGCACCTACAACGAACCCAACACCAATCTCACCAGTCCGGAGACGACGATCCGAAACCTGGTGCACGGCATCGGTTTTCAGCGCGACGTACTGGGCGCCGATCCGGCCACCGCCTGGCAGCTCGACGTGTTCGGCCACGACCCGCAGTTTCCCGGGATGGCCGCCGACGCCGGGCTGACGTCGAGCTCGTGGGCCCGGGGCCCGCACCACCAGTGGGGCCCGACCCACTCCGGCGGTGTCGAGGGCATGCAGTTCTGCAGTGAGTTCGAATGGATTTCGCCGTCCGGGCGGGGCCTGCTCACCCACTACATGCCGGCGCACTACGGGGCGGGCTGGGGGATGGACTCGGCGGCGTCGCTGGCCGAGGCGCAGGACGCCACGTACGCGGTGTTCGATCAGCTCAAGACGGTCGCCCTGACCCGCAATGTGCTGCTGCCGGTGGGCACCGACTACACCCCGCCGAACAAGTGGGTCACCGAAATCCACCGGGACTGGGCCGCGCGCTACACCTGGCCGCGATTCGTGTGCGCGCTGCCGAAGGAGTTCTTCGCCGCGGTGCGCGCCGAGCTGGACGAGCGGGGGCCCGAAAAAGGGGGGATGCCGTCGCCGCAGACGCGCGACATGAACCCGATCTACACCGGCAAGGACGTGTCCTACATCGACACCAAACAAGCCAACCGCGCCGCCGAAAACGCGGTGCTCGACGCCGAGCGCTACGCGGTGTTCGCCGCGCTGGCCACCGGCGCCGACTACCCGCACGCCGCGCTGGCCAAGGCGTGGGTGCAGCTGGCCTACGGCGCACACCACGACGCGATCACCGGCTCCGAGTCCGACCAGGTCTACCTCGACCTGCTGACCGGCTGGCGCGACGCCTGGGAGCTGGGCCGCGCGACCCGCGACAACTCCCTGGCGTTGCTGTCCGGCGCGATCGGCGGTGATGTGGTCGTCTGGAATCCGCTGACGCAGCAACGCACCGACGTCGTCACCGCCCGGGTCGATCCGCCGCTGTCCGCGGGGGTGCGGGTGCGCGACGCCGATGGTGTCGAGCTGCCCGCGCTGGTCGAGCACGACGGGCGGTCGGTCACCTGGCTGGCCCGCGAAGTCGGATCGCTGGGCTGGCGCAGCTATCGCCTGGTTCCCGCGGGCGAGCCGACCGGCTGGGAGCCGCTGCCCGGGCACGAGATCGAAAACGAGCACTACCGATTGACGGCCGACCCGGACCGCGGCGGGGCGGTGGTGTCGTTGGTTCACGACGGGCGTGAATTGATCGCGGACGGGCGGGTGGGCAACGAACTCGCCGTCTACGACGAATACCCGGCCCACCCGACGCAGGGCGAGGGCCCGTGGCATCTGCTGCCCAAGGGGCCGGTGGTGGGCTCGTCGGAATCGCCGGCGCAGGTGCGGGCGTACCGCGGACCGCTGGGTCAACGGCTGGTCGTGCGGGGTAGAATCGGCGAATTGCTCTGCTACACACAGACATTGACGCTGTGGAACGGGGTGGGGCGGGTGGACTGCCGCACCACCGTCGACGAGTTCACCGGCGAGGATCGCCTGCTGCGGTTGCGCTGGCCGTGTCCGGTGCCGGGCGCCATGCCGGTCAGCGAGGTGGGCGACGCCGTCGTCGGCCGCGGTTTCGCGTTGCTGCACGACGGGCCCCGCTCCGTGGACACCGAGCACCTGCCGTGGACGCTGGACAACCCGGCCTACGGCTGGTTCGGTCTCTCGTCTGCCGCGCGGATTCGATTGGGAGCCAAAGATATTCGCGCGGTATCCGTGGCCGAGGTGGTATCGCCGTCGGAAGCGTCGTCCGGGCCGCTGGCGCGCGAGCTGATGGTCGCGCTGGCCCGCGCCGGCGTGACGGCCACCTGCAGCGGCGCCGACAAACCGCGCTACGGCAACCTCGCCGTCGACTCCAACCTGCCCGACGTCCGCATCGCGCTGGGCGGGCCCGATCGCAACGCCTTCACCAAAGCGGTACTGGCCGAGGCCGATCCGGAGTACGCGAACGAACTCGAACGTCAGCTGTCCAAGCGGGGCCGGGGCAGGGTGTGGGTGCCCGCGGCGACGCCGTTGGCGGCGGCCTGGCTGCCCGGGGCCGACCTGAGCGGGGTGCGCGCGCTGCCGGTGCTGGTGATCGACGGCTCCGACGAAAAGCGTCTCGACACCGAAATCGCCGCGCTGGCAGCCGATCTGGAAGACGCCGAGATCGTCGTCAAACAGCGGGCCGCGACCGGCGCCGAACCCTTCGAATCCCGTACCGTCGCGCTGCTCAACCGCGGCGTCCCGAGCTTCGCCGTCGACACCGACGGCACGCTGCACACCGCGCTGTTGCGGTCGTGCACCGGCTGGCCGTCGGGCACCTGGATCGACGAACCGCGCCGCACCGCGCCCGACGGCTCGAACTTCCAACTCCAGCACTGGACACACCATTTCGACTACGCGCTCGTCTGCGGCGACGGCGACTGGCGCCACGCCCAGATCCCGGCGCGCAGCGCGCAGTTCTCCCATCCGCTGCGCGCCGTCTTCCCGGATCGACGGCGAGGCGACCTGCCGCCCACCGGGTCGCTGCTACACATCGAACCGGCCGGCACCGTTCAGCTCGGGGCCTGCAAGGCGGCCGGTAACCCGCTGCCGGCGGGCCGCGCCGCGCCCGTCGACCCCGGCGCGGTCGCGCTGCGGCTGGTCGAATCGACGGGCGCCCGCACCCGGGTGAAGATCGACTCCAGCCTGGGCAAGCTGGGCGCGCTGCAGCTCGCCGACCTGCTGGAAACGCCGCAGACCCGCAAGCGATCGATCGAGCTGGACGGCTACCAGGTCGCAACCGTGCTGGCCCGGCTCGAGGTCCCCAGGGCATTCGACGAGCCCACGCCGCTGGGCCCGGAAGCCGAGATCGTCCAGCCGCTCTACGCGCGCTACTGGCTGCACAACCGCGGCCCGGCGCCGCTGGGCGGGCTGCCGGCCGTCGCGCACCTGCACCCGCAGCGCGCGACCGCCGAACCGGGCGGCGAGCTGACCCTGCGGCTCACCGCGGCCAGCGATTGCACCGACGCCGAGCTGCACGGCGTCGTCGTGCTGGCATGTCCGGACGGCTGGGCGGCGACACCCGCCGAGCTGCCGTTCACCCTGGGCAGCGGCGAGCACCGGGAGGCCGACGTGGTGCTCGCGGTCCCGGCCGATGCCGAGCCCGGCCAGTACCCGATCCGGGCGCAGCTGCGCGTCACCGGCGAGGGGGTCCCGGCCGCCTGGCGCCAGACCGTCGAGGACGTCACCGTCGTCGGGGTCGGTGCGGACCAGGACACCGAGCTGATCTACCTCGTCGACGGACCCGAGGAGGTCGCGCTGTGCGCCGGACAGACCGCCCGGGTGGCCGTGACGATCGGCAGCCATGCCGCGGCGGAGCTCTCCGCGGAGGCCCACCTGATCAGCCCCTGGGGCACCTGGGAGTGGATCGGCCCGGCGTCGGCGGGTGCGGTGCTGCCGGCCCGCGGCAGCGTCGAGTTCGGCTTCGATGTCAGCCCACCCGCCTGGCTGGAACCCGGCCAGTGGTGGGCCCTGATCCGGGTCGGTTGCGCCGGACGGCTGGTGTACTCGCCGGCGGTGCGGGTGACCGTGACATGAGCGCGCACCCGGTCGCCACCGTCGCGGGCGCGCCCGTCGCGGTCGAGGAGGTCGACGCGGCCGAGGCGCGATTGCGCACCGGCCCCCATGCCGCGGCGCTGCCGGCCCGCGGCACCGGCGAGGGCCGCCAGCTGCGGCGCTGGCTGGTGCAACTGCTGGTGACCGAACGGGTGGTCGCCGCGGAGGTGGCCGCCCGCGGATTGACGGTGTGCGACGTGCCGACCGAGGCGGAGCTGCTGCCCGACGTGACGGCCCGGCTGGAGATCGGCAGCGTGGCCGCGGCGGCGCTGGCCGACCCGCGGGCCCGGGCACTGTTCGTCGATGTGACCGCGACCGTGCGGGTCAGCGATCACCAGGTGGCCGACTACCACGCCCGCAATCCGCTGCGGTTCGCCGCGGCGAACCCGGACCGCCACGGCTGGCGCGCCCCGGCCTGCGCCGAGCCGCCGCTGGCACAGGTGCGTGCCGCGGTCACCGAGCATCTGCGCGGCGCCGCACGCCGTCGCGCCTTCCGGCTGTGGCTGGACGAGCGACGGGCCGCGCTGGTCGAGCTCGCCGCGGGGTACGAGCATCCCGGCGACCCGCGCCAGCCCGACAACACCCACCGGCACTGATCGCCATGCTGACCCTGTGTCTGGACATCGGCGGCACGAAAATCGCTGCGGGCCTTGTGGATTCCGACGGAGCGCTAGTCTATACCGGCACCCGGCCCACCCCGCCGAACGGTTCGGCCGAGCAGGTGTGGGACGTGGTCGCCGCGATGATCGCCGAGTCCTTGGCGGCGGCCGGGGGTCCGGTCCGTGCGGTGGGAATCGCTTCGGCCGGGCCCATCGACCTGCCCAACGGAACGGTCAGCCCAATCAATATCGAAGGCTGGCAAGGCTTTCCGTTACGGGATCGGGTCGTGGCCGCGGTACCCGGGGTGCCGGTGCGCCTCGGTGGTGACGGGGTGTGCATGGCGCTGGGGGAGCAGTGGCAGGGCGCGGGGCGGGGCGCGGGCTTCCTGTTGGCGATGGTGGTCTCGACCGGCGTCGGCGGCGGCTTGGTGCTCAACGGCGCGCCCTACACCGGGCGCACCGGCAATGCCGGCCACGTCGGCCACGTCGTCGTCGAACGAGACGGTCAGCCCTGCACGTGCGGCGGCCACGGCTGCGTCGAGACGGTGGCGGCGGGGCCGTGGCTGGTGCGCTGGGCGCGGGCCAACGGCTGGTCCGCACCGGCAGGCGCCGGCGCGCGCGAGCTGGCCGCCGCGGCGAACGCCGGCGACGAGGTCGCGGTGCGCGCATTTTCCAGGGGCGCCACCGCGCTGGCGATGATGATCGCCTCGGTGGCCGCGGTCTGCGACCTGGACCTCGTCGTCGTCGGGGGAGGCGTGGCGCAATCCGGTGGCCTGCTGTTCGACCCGCTTCGCGCGGCGCTGGCCGACTATGCCGGGCTGGACTTTCTGGCCGGGCTACGTGTGGTGCCCGCCGCGTTGGGCGCCCAGGCCGGCTTGGTCGGCGCGGCCCGGCTCGCGGGGGCTTAGCCAACCGCGTTGCGCTGCATATGCTTTCGGCCCCAATCGCACAGATTCTCTAGCACCGGCGCCAGCGTCATGCCGTACTCGGAAATCGAATAGTGCACGCAGGGCGGAACCGTGCGGGCGTCGTGGCGGTCGATGATTCCGGCGTCGACCAGTTCGTGCAGGTGCCGGATCAGCATCCGCTCGGTGATTCCGGGGATGCTGCGGCGCAGCTCGGCGGTGCGCATCGGCCCGTCGCACAGCCGCCACAGGATCGTGCCCTTCCAGCGGCCGTCGATCACCGACAGCGCGGCGTCGATCGGGCAGTCGCTGACTTCTTTTTTCGACACCGCCATCGCAGCTCCCGGCCCTGTACCCATGCTGACTAATTTGTCAGTACCTTGATATTTGTCAGCATAACAGCCAGGGTCGTTCTCATGAGCGACATGCTGAACGCGTTGGCCTTGGTGATCACCGGGCCGATGGTGGGGGTGGAGTTTTCGGTCGCGGCGTTCTTCAATCCGCTGTTCGCGCGGCTGCCCGACGACGCGTTCCGAGCCGCCCGCGGCCGGGCCGCTCGGGTGCTGGGTGCGGTGATGCCGTTCTGGTACATGGGCACCCTGCTGGCCCTGGCCGTCGCGGCCGCCCGCGGCTGGGGCACGATGAGCGGCTGGCTGTGTGGCGTGGCCGCGGGCCTGCTGGCCGCCGTCGTGCTGTTGACGGTGACGATGCTGGTGCCGATCAACAACCGCATCGCGAAGTGGCCGGTGACCGGCGAGCTGTCGCGCGAATTGGCGGCTCGTTGGGACCGTCTGCATTGGCTGCGGGTGCTCGTGCTGCTGGTCCTGTTTGCTCTGCTGGGCGTCGCCGTCAGCTGAGATCCGCCGTTTTGGCCGACGGCGGATTGTCACGCTATCCTTGGTCCCGATCCACCGAAGACCGTCGGTCACCGAGCAATCGGTCGAAGGTCCGGGAACGTCCCGGCGGCCCACGCAGGAGGACGAGGCATTACCGCCGGCGCGTGCGCCGGTGTATCTCAACGCCCCGTGCCGCTTCCTGCGCCGGGGCGTTCGTCGTTCCTCGGGTGATCACCGACGACACATGACTTTTAACCGAGGAGGCATGCATGGCCAAAGCCGACAAGGCCACCGCCGTTGCGGACATTGTCGAGCAGTTCAGCGCCTCGACCGCGACCGTCATCACCGACTACCGCGGTCTGACGGTGGCCAACCTGGCTGAGCTGCGCCGCTCGCTGGCGGGGTCGGCCACCTACACCGTGGCCAAGAACACGCTGATCAAGCGGGCGGCTTCGGAAGCGGGCATCGAGGGTCTCGACGAGCTGTTCGTGGGCCCGACGGCCATCGCGTTCGTCAGCGGCGAGCCCGTCGACGCCGCCAAGGCCATCAAGACCTTCGCCAAGGAGAACAAGGCGCTGGTCATCAAGGGTGGCTACATGGACGGTCACCCGTTGACGGTGGCCGAGGTCGAGCGCATCGCCGACCTGGAATCCCGCGAGGTGCTGCTGGCCAAGCTGGCCGGTGCCATGAAGGGCAACCTCGCCAAGGCCGCCGGCCTGTTCAACGCGCCGGTTTCGCAGTTCGCCCGCCTCGCGGCCGCCCTGCAGGAGAAGAAGGCCGCCGACCCGGCTGCCGCGGCGGCCCCGGCCGCAGAACCCGCTCCCGAAGCAGCCGCTGCGGAAGCACCCGCCGAGGCGGCAGCACCCGCCGAAACACCGGCTGACGCCGAATAACCCAAAAACCCACATTAGGAAGGACCCACACCATGGCAAAAATCTCTACCGATGACCTGCTCGACGTCTTCAAGGAAATGACGCTCCTCGAGCTGTCGGACTTCGTGAAGAAGTTCGAGGAGACCTTTGAGGTCACCGCGGCCGCCCCGGTCGCGGTCGCCGCTGCCGGTGGTGGTGCCGCCGCCGGTGGCGCGCCCGCCGAGGCCGCCGAGGAGCAGTCGGAGTTCGACGTCATCCTCGAAGCCGCCGGCGACAAGAAGATCGGCGTCATCAAGGTGGTCCGAGAGATCGTCTCCGGCCTGGGTCTGAAGGAAGCCAAGGACCTGGTCGACGGCGCGCCCAAGCCGTTGCTGGAGAAGGTCGCCAAGGAAGCCGCCGACGAGGCCAAGACCAAGCTCGAGGCCGCCGGCGCGACCGTCACCGTCAAGTAGTTCGACTCGCGCAAGCCCCCGGGGCCCCGGTCAATCGGGTCCCGGGGGTTTCGTGTGTTCAGCCGGGAAACGCCGCCTGCACCGACTGCGCTACCCGCTCCGCCGTATCTCCCAGGGCGACAAGCAGATTCGAGGTCATCGTGGTGAGCACCGGGGCGACGGCCGAGCCGTCGTCGCCGTAATAGCCGGCCAGCTCCAGCATCACGAATCCGTGAATCAGCGCCCAGAACTGCGCCGCGGTGCCCACCACGGACGCGTCGTCGTCGGCGCCGCCGACGGTGATCCGGCCGGCCAACATGCACCGGCGCACCACGCGCACCACGTGCGCGAAGCTGGGGTGGTGCTGCTCGATCTCGGCCACCGTCAGCGTCAGGACGTTGCCGGCCGGCGCGTTGATGCCGTGCGCGCTGGTGCTGCCGAACATCAGCCGGTACATGTGTGGCCGCTCGATCGCGTAGCGGCGATAGGCGGCGCCGGTGAGGAACAGGTCGGCGACCGGGTCGTCGGTCCGCGGCACGGTCTGGGCCTCGTCGAACTGCCGTAACCCCTCCTCGGCGACCGCCGCGATCAGCGCCCGCATGCCGCCGAAATGGGTGTACACGGCCATTGTCGAGGTCCCCGCGGCGCTGGCCACCTTGCGGGTCTGCAGGGCGTCGGGGCCGTCGCTGTCGAGCAGGCCGACCGCGGCGTGCAGCATCTCATGACGAACACTGCGCACATTGCGCTGAACTTCCGAAGTCATCGCTCCCACTATCTCCGATGAGGCCTTGCCATCTTTTCATCGCCGGCGTACTGTCGCAATAACGCTGAAATATCAATGTTATAGGAGTTCAGCCATGACTTCCACACAGACGACCAAATCCGAGAACCCGTATCTCGAAGGCTTCCTGGCGCCGGTGAGCGCCGAAGTGACCGCGACCGACCTGCGCGTCACGGGGCAGATCCCAGACCACCTGGACGGGCGCTACCTGCGCAACGGACCCAACCCGGCCGCGGAGGTCGACCCGGCCACCTACCACTGGTTCACCGGCGATGCGATGGTGCATGGGGTCGCGCTGCGCGACGGCAAGGCCTGCTGGTACCGCAACCGCTGGGTCCGCACGCCGCCCGCGTGCGCCGCGCTCGGCGAGCCCGAGCCCCAGGGGCTGAACCCGCGCGCCGGGATGCTGTCGGTCGGGCCCAACACCAACGTGCTGACTCACGCCGGCCGGACGCTGGCGCTCGTCGAGGGCGGCGGGGCCAACTACGAGCTCACCGACGACCTGGACACCGTCGGGCCCTGCGACTTCGACGGCACCCTGTTCGGCGGCTACACCGCCCACCCGCACCGGGATCCGCACACCGGTGAGCTGCACGCGGTGTCCTACTGCTTCGGACGCGGGCGCAGCGTGCAGTACTCGGTCATCGACACCGACGGCCGCGCCCGGCGCACCGTCGACATCGAAGTGACCGGGTCGCCGATGATGCACGACTTCTCCCTGACCGACAAGTACGTGGTGATCTACGACCTGCCGGTGACGTTCGACCCCATGCAGGTCGTGCCGGCCAACGCGCCGCGCTGGCTGAGTTCGCCGGCCCGCCTGGTGTTGCAGTCGGTGCTCGGCCGGGTCCGGATTCCCAGCCCGCTGACGACAGCGCTCAACCGCAACCGGCAGCCGATGCATCGGATGCCCTACAGCTGGAAGGACAGCTACCCGGCGCGGATCGGGGTCATGCCCCGCGAAGGGGGCAACGATGACGTGCGCTGGTTCGACATCGAACCCTGCTACGTCTTCCATCCGCTCAACGCCTACTCGGAGATGCGCGATGGGGCCCGAACAAAAGAAGAGGTCCTGGTGCTCGACGTGTGCAGCTACTCGCGGATGTTCGACCGCGATCTGCGCGGTCCCGGCGACAGCCGGCCGACGCTGGATCGCTGGACGATCAACCTGGCCACCGGTGCGATGAGCACCGAACGCCGCGACGATCGTCCCCAGGAGTTCCCGCGCATCGACGAGACCCTGCTGGGCGGCCGGCACCGGTTCGGCTACGCCGTCGGGCTGGACGGCGGCTACCTCTCCGGTGGCGCGACCGAGATGACCTCGGCACTCTACAAGCACGACTACGCGACGGGATCAAGCACCGTCGCGCCGCTGGACGCCGATCTTCTGCTCGGCGAGATGTCCTTTGTGCCCAACCCGACAAACGGGTCGGGGGAGCGCGCCGAGGACGACGGCGTCCTGATGGGCTACGCCTATCACCGCGGCCGTGACGAGGGGCAATTGCTGCTGCTGGACGCTCAGAGCCTCGAGTCGATCGCCACGGTGCACCTACCGCAGCGGGTCCCGATGGGTTTCCACGGCAACTGGGCGCCTTCCGTCTGACCCCTTTACCGTTACTGTCAGGACCGTTAGCCTGCCTGCAGGGGTGGGTCTCAGGTCGGCGAATTTTTCGCCCCGGTGCTGTGCAACCATGCTGTGTGCTCCCAGGCGTGCGCTACAGTGACTCATGCCACACAAAGGGGCAGGTGGCAGCATGCGTCGACGGAAGGATTCCCTATGGGCGTCGCTATCGAGGTCAGTGGTCTGACGAAGTCCTTTGGTTCCTCGAGGATTTGGGAAGACGTGACCCTGGATATCCCCGCCGGGGAGGTCAGCGTTTTGCTGGGCCCGTCGGGTACTGGCAAGTCGGTGTTCTTGAAGTCGTTGATCGGCCTGCTTCGTCCGGAACGTGGCTCGATTGTCATCGATGGCACCGACATCATCGAGTGTTCGGCCAAGGAGCTCTACGAGATCCGCACGCTGTTCGGGGTGCTGTTCCAGGACGGCGCGCTGTTCGGCTCGATGAACCTCTACGACAACACCGCGTTCCCGCTGCGGGAGCACACCAAGAAGAAGGAAAGCGAGATCCGTGACATCGTCATGGAGAAGCTGAGCATGGTGGGCCTCGGCGGTGACGAGAAGAAGTTCCCCGGCGAGATCTCCGGTGGTATGCGCAAGCGTGCCGGCCTGGCCCGCGCGCTGGTGCTCGACCCGCAGATCATTCTGTGCGACGAGCCCGACTCCGGTCTGGACCCGGTCCGTACCGCCTATTTGAGCCAGCTGATCCTGGACATCAACGCCCAGATCGACGCGACCATCCTGATCGTGACGCACAACATCAACATCGCCCGCACGGTGCCGGACAACATCGGCATGCTGTTCCGCAAGCACCTGGTCATGTTCGGGCCGCGCGAGGTGCTGCTGACCAGCGACGAGCCGGTGGTGCGCCAGTTCCTCAACGGCCGGCGGATCGGGCCGATCGGCATGTCCGAGGAAAAGGACGAGGCGACCATGGCCGAAGAGCAGGCACTGCTCGACGCGGGTCACCACGCCGGCGGCACCGAGGAGATCGAGGGCGTGCCACCACAGATCACCGCAACCCCCGGGATGCCCGAACGCAAGGGTGTGGCACGCCGCCAGGCCCGGGTACGCGAGATGCTGCACACCCTGCCCAAGAAAGCACAAGCGGCCATCCTCGACGACCTCGAGGGCACGCACAAGTACCAAGCGCACGAGTTCGGCGACTGACCGTCGTCTGACCCACCAGCCCGATCACCACGGCTCGCGGTGGTCGGGCCTGGTTGTACCTGTGGGAAGCCGTGGGCAGAGGAATTCACTGACAACTTGCCGCCCCTTCCTCTTGACGAATACGCGTGCACAGGTCAATCTGTTGGGCAGCATGTACCCACGGGCAATTCGAGATGCCAGCCAGCGTCTATCCCCCGGGATGGGTAGTTGAGGAATGCGCGCGCCTGCGCTATTGTTGGACGTTGCGCTGGCTACTTCCTGCCCACCTCACCCGCCACCTGACACCGTGGTCTTAGCCTGAGCCCCCTCTGTGGTTCAGCTATTTAGTTGCGCGCGTGAGGCTCGAGCAGTTCGTTCGCCGGCTTAAACCGAAATGATTTGCGGCGAACAGGTCCGGTTGTCCCGGTTCTCGTCAGTCGCACGAGGTGCTGGAAGGATGCATCTTGGCAGATTCTCGCCAGAGCAAGACGGACTCCTCTAGTTCTAACAACTCCGTGCCGGGAGCACCTGACCGAGTATCTTTCGCCAAGCTTCGCGAACCGCTCGAGGTTCCGGGGCTTCTCGACGTGCAGACCGACTCCTTTGAGTGGTTGATCGGTTCGCCGCGTTGGCGCGAGATCGCCTCCGCCCGCGGGGACGTCAACCCGGTCGGTGGCCTCGAAGAGGTGCTGTACGAGTTGTCGCCCATCGAGGACTTCTCGGGCTCAATGTCGCTGTCGTTCTCCGACCCCCGCTTCGACGAAGTCAAGGCGCCGGTGGACGAGTGCAAAGACAAGGACATGACGTACGCGGCGCCGCTGTTCGTCACGGCCGAGTTCATCAACAACAACACCGGTGAGATCAAGAGCCAGACGGTCTTCATGGGTGACTTCCCGATGATGACCGAAAAAGGCACCTTCATCATCAACGGGACCGAGCGCGTCGTGGTCAGCCAGCTGGTCCGCTCGCCCGGCGTGTATTTCGACGAGTCGATCGACAAGTCGACCGAGAAGCTGCTGCACAGCGTCAAGGTGATTCCGAGCCGCGGGGCGTGGCTGGAGTTCGACGTCGACAAGCGCGACACCGTCGGGGTGCGCATCGACCGCAAGCGTCGCCAGCCGGTCACCGTGCTGCTCAAGGCGCTGGGCTGGACCAACGAGCAGATTCACGAGCGGTTCGGCTTCTCCGAGATCATGATGTCGACGCTGGAGAAGGACAACACCGCCGGCACCGACGAGGCGCTGCTGGACATCTACCGCAAGCTGCGCCCGGGCGAGCCGCCGACCAAGGAGTCCGCGCAGACCCTGCTGGAGAACCTGTTCTTCAAGGAGAAGCGCTACGACCTGGCCCGCGTCGGCCGCTACAAGGTCAACAAGAAGCTCGGCCTGCACGCCGGCGAACCGATCACGTCGTCGACGCTGACCGAAGAGGACGTCGTCGCCACCATCGAGTACCTGGTGCGCCTGCACGAGGGCCAGCCGACCATGACGGTTCCCGGCGGCACCGAGGTTCCGGTGGAGACCGACGACATCGACCACTTCGGCAACCGCCGCCTGCGCACCGTCGGTGAGCTGATCCAGAACCAGATCCGGGTCGGTATGTCCCGGATGGAGCGCGTCGTCCGTGAGCGGATGACCACGCAGGACGTCGAGGCCATCACGCCGCAGACCCTGATCAACATCCGTCCCGTCGTGGCCGCGATCAAGGAGTTCTTCGGCACCAGCCAGCTGTCCCAGTTCATGGACCAGAACAACCCGCTGTCCGGGCTCACCCACAAGCGCCGCCTCTCGGCGCTGGGACCGGGCGGTCTGTCGCGTGAGCGCGCGGGCCTCGAGGTTCGTGACGTGCACCCGTCGCACTACGGCCGGATGTGCCCGATCGAGACCCCCGAGGGTCCGAACATCGGTCTGATCGGTTCGCTGTCGGTGTACGCGCGGGTCAACCCGTTCGGGTTCATCGAGACGCCGTACCGCAAGGTGGTCGACGGTGTGGTCACCGACCAGATCGACTACCTGACCGCCGACGAGGAGGACCGCCACGTCGTGGCGCAGGCCAACTCGCCGATCGACGCCGACGGCCGGTTCGAGGAGTCGCGTGTCCTGGTCCGCCGGAAGGCGGGCGAGGTCGAGTACGTGCCGTCGTCCGAGGTCGACTACATGGACGTGTCGCCGCGCCAGATGGTGTCGGTGGCCACGGCCATGATCCCGTTCCTCGAGCACGACGACGCCAACCGTGCCCTGATGGGCGCCAACATGCAGCGCCAGGCGGTTCCGCTGGTGCGCAGCGAGGCGCCGCTGGTCGGTACCGGTATGGAGCTGCGCGCCGCGATCGACGCCGGCGATGTGGTGGTGGCCGACAAGGCCGGTGTGATCGAGGAGGTGTCCGCCGACTACATCACCGTGATGGCCGACGACGGCACCCGGCACACCTACCGGATGCGCAAGTTCGCCCGGTCCAACCACGGCACCTGCGCCAACCAGTCGCCGATCGTCGACGCGGGCGACCGCGTCGAGGCCGGCCAGGTGATCGCCGACGGTCCGTGCACCGAAAACGGTGAGATGGCCCTCGGCAAGAACCTGCTGGTGGCGGTCATGCCGTGGGAAGGCCACAACTACGAGGACGCGATCATCCTCTCCAACCGCCTGGTTGAGGAGGACGTGCTCACCTCGATCCACATCGAGGAGCACGAGATCGATGCCCGCGACACCAAGCTGGGCGCCGAGGAGATCACCCGGGACATCCCGAACGTCTCCGATGAGGTGCTCGCCGACTTGGACGAGCGTGGCATCGTGCGGATCGGCGCCGAGGTTCGTGACGGCGACATCCTGGTCGGCAAGGTCACCCCGAAGGGTGAGACCGAGCTGACGCCGGAAGAGCGGCTGCTGCGGGCGATCTTCGGTGAGAAGGCCCGCGAGGTCCGCGACACCTCGCTGAAGGTGCCGCACGGGGAGTCCGGCAAGGTGATCGGCATTCGGGTGTTCTCCCGCGAGGACGACGACGAACTGCCCGCCGGTGTCAACGAGCTGGTCCGCGTCTACGTGGCCCAGAAGCGCAAGATCTCCGACGGCGACAAACTCGCCGGACGCCACGGCAACAAGGGCGTCATCGGCAAGATCCTGCCGGTCGAGGACATGCCGTTCATGCCCGATGGCACCCCGGTGGACATCATCCTGAACACCCACGGTGTGCCGCGACGGATGAACATCGGCCAGATCCTGGAAACCCACCTCGGGTGGGTCGCCAAGGCCGGCTGGAACATCGAGGGTTCCCCCGAGTGGGCGGCGAACCTGCCGGAAGGCCTGCGCCATGCGCAGCCCGACCAGACGGTGTCGACCCCGGTGTTCGACGGCGCCAAGGAGGAGGAGCTGCAGGGTCTGCTGTCCTGCACGCTGCCCAACCGCGACGGCGACGTCATGGTGGACGCCGACGGCAAGGCGCGGCTGTTCGATGGCCGCAGCGGCGAGCCGTTCCCGTACCCGGTGACCGTTGGCTACATGTACATCATGAAGCTGCACCACCTGGTGGACGACAAGATCCACGCCCGCTCCACCGGTCCGTACTCGATGATCACCCAGCAGCCGTTGGGTGGTAAGGCGCAGTTCGGTGGTCAGCGGTTCGGTGAGATGGAGTGCTGGGCCATGCAGGCCTACGGGGCGGCGTACACGCTGCAGGAGCTGTTGACCATCAAGTCCGACGACACCGTCGGCCGGGTCAAGGTCTACGAGGCGATCGTCAAGGGCGAGAACATCCCCGAGCCGGGTATCCCCGAGTCGTTCAAGGTGTTGCTCAAGGAGCTGCAGTCGCTGTGCCTCAACGTTGAGGTGCTGTCGTCCGACGGCGCGGCCATTGAGCTGCGCGAGGGCGAGGACGAGGACCTGGAGCGCGCCGCCGCGAACCTGGGAATCAACTTGTCCCGCAACGAATCTGCGTCCGTTGAGGATCTGGCTTAATTAGTTACTAAACCCGCAAGGGGAAAGGGAGTTACGTGCTCGACGTCAACTTCTTCGATGAACTCCGTATCGGCCTGGCGACGGCGGAGGACATCAGGCAATGGTCTTACGGCGAGGTCAAGAAGCCGGAGACGATCAACTACCGCACGCTCAAGCCCGAGAAGGACGGCCTGTTCTGCGAGAAGATCTTCGGACCGACTCGCGACTGGGAGTGCTACTGCGGCAAGTACAAGCGGGTTCGCTTCAAGGGCATCATCTGCGAGCGCTGTGGCGTCGAGGTGACTCGGGCCAAGGTGCGTCGCGAGCGGATGGGACACATCGAGCTGGCCGCACCGGTCACGCACATCTGGTACTTCAAGGGCGTGCCTTCGCGCCTGGGGTACCTGCTCGACCTGGCGCCGAAGGATCTCGAGAAGATCATCTATTTCGCCGCCTACGTGATCACCGCGGTCGACGACGAGATGCGGCACAACGAGCTTTCGACGCTCGAGGCCGAAATGGTGGTGGAACGCAAGGCCGTTGAGGACCAGCGCGATGCCGACCTGGAAGCCCGTGCGCAGAAGCTGGAGGCCGACCTGGCCGAGCTGGAGGCCGAGGGCGCGAAAGCCGATGCGCGCCGCAAGGTTCGGGATGGCGGCGAGCGTGAGATGCGCCAGATTCGCGACCGTGCCCAGCGCGAGCTGGACCGGCTGGAGGACATCTGGACGACGTTCACCAAGCTGGCTCCCAAGCAGCTGATCGTTGACGAGAACCTCTACCGCGAACTCGTCGACCGCTACGGCGAGTACTTCACCGGGGCCATGGGTGCGGAGTCGATCCAGAAGCTGATCGAGAACTTCGACATCGACGCCGAGGCCGACATCCTGCGTGACGTCATCCGAAACGGTAAGGGGCAGAAGAAGCTTCGTGCTCTGAAGCGGCTGAAGGTGGTCGCGGCGTTCCAGCAGTCGGGCAACTCGCCGATGGGCATGGTGCTCGACGCGGTGCCGGTGATCCCGCCCGAGCTGCGCCCGATGGTGCAGCTCGACGGTGGCCGGTTCGCCACGAGTGACCTGAACGACCTGTACCGCCGCGTGATCAACCGCAACAACCGCCTCAAGAGGCTGATCGACCTCGGTGCACCCGAGATCATCGTCAACAACGAGAAGCGGATGCTGCAGGAGTCCGTGGACGCGCTGTTCGACAACGGCCGTCGCGGCCGCCCGGTCACCGGGCCGGGTAACCGTCCGCTCAAGTCGCTGTCGGATCTGCTCAAGGGTAAGCAGGGCCGGTTCCGGCAGAACCTGCTCGGCAAGCGTGTCGACTACTCGGGCCGTTCGGTCATCGTGGTCGGCCCGCAGCTCAAGCTGCACCAGTGCGGTCTGCCCAAGCTGATGGCGCTGGAGCTGTTCAAGCCGTTCGTGATGAAGCGGCTGGTCGACCTCAACCACGCGCAGAACATCAAGAGCGCCAAGCGCATGGTCGAGCGCCAGCGTCCCCAGGTGTGGGACGTGCTCGAAGAGGTCATCGCCGAGCACCCGGTGCTGCTGAACCGCGCGCCCACCCTGCACCGCCTCGGCATCCAGGCTTTCGAGCCGATGCTGGTGGAAGGCAAGGCCATTCAGCTGCACCCGTTGGTGTGTGAGGCGTTCAACGCCGACTTCGACGGTGACCAGATGGCGGTGCACCTGCCGCTGAGCGCCGAGGCGCAGGCCGAGGCTCGCATCCTGATGCTGTCTTCCAACAACATCCTGTCGCCCGCGTCCGGCCGCCCGCTGGCCATGCCGCGTCTGGACATGGTGACCGGGCTGTACTACCTGACCACCGAGGTGGCCGGGGCCGAAGGCGAATACCGCGCGGCCACCGACGACCAGCCGGAGCAGGGTGTGTACTCCTCGCCGGCCGAGGCGATCATGGCGTCCGACCGCGGGTTGCTCTCGGTGCGTGCGGCGATCAAGGTGCGGTTGACGCAGTTGCGTCCGCCGGCCGAGATCGAGGCCGAGTTGTTCGGCCAGAACGGTTGGCAGCCGGGCGATTCCTGGATGGCCGAGACGACCCTGGGTCGGGTGTTGTTCAACGAGCTGCTGCCGCTCGGCTATCCGTTCGTGAACAAGCAGATGCACAAGAAGGTGCAGGCCGCCATCATCAACGACCTGGCCGAGCGCTACCCGATGATCGTGGTCGCGCAGACCGTCGACAAGCTCAAGGACGCCGGTTTCTACTGGGCGACCCGCAGCGGTGTCACGGTCTCGATGGCCGACGTGTTGGTTCCGCCGCGCAAGAAGGAGATCCTCGACCACTACGAGGACCGGGCCGACAAGGTCGAAAAGCAGTTCCAGCGTGGTGCTTTGAACCACGACGAGCGCAACGAAGCGCTGGTGGAGATCTGGAAGGAAGCCACCGACGAGGTCGGTAAGGCGCTGCGGGAGCACTACCCGGCCGACAACCCGATCATCACGATCGTCGACTCGGGCGCCACGGGTAACTTCACCCAGACCCGAACGCTGGCCGGCATGAAGGGTCTGGTGACCAACCCGAAGGGTGAGTTCATCCCGCGTCCGGTCAAGTCGTCGTTCCGCGAAGGCCTGACCGTGCTGGAGTACTTCATCAACACGCACGGTGCTCGAAAGGGCTTGGCCGACACCGCGTTGCGTACCGCCGACTCGGGGTACCTGACCCGTCGTCTGGTGGACGTTTCGCAGGACGTCATCGTCCGTGAGCACGACTGCGAGACCGAGCGCGGCATCATCGTCGAGCTGGCCGAGCGTCAGCCCGACGGCACCCTGATCCGTGACCCGTACATCGAAACATCGGCGTACGCACGGACTTTGGGCGCCGACGCGGTCGACGAGGCCGGCAACGTCGTGGTCGCGCGCGGTGAGGACCTGGGTGATCCGTCGATCGAGGCCTTGCTGGCCGCGGGCATCACGCAGATCAAGGTGCGTTCGGTGCTGACGTGCACCACCGGTACCGGTGTGTGTGCGACTTGCTACGGGCGTTCGATGGCGACCGGAAAGCTGGTCGACATCGGCGAGGCCGTCGGTATCGTGGCCGCGCAGTCCATTGGTGAGCCCGGTACCCAGCTGACCATGCGTACTTTCCACCAGGGTGGTGTCGGTGAGGACATCACCGGCGGTCTGCCGCGGGTGCAGGAGCTGTTCGAGGCCCGGGTGCCGCGCGGCAAGGCGCCGATCGCCGACGTCACCGGGCGGGTTCAGCTCGAGGACGGCGAGCGCTTCTACAAGATCACCATCGTTCCCGACGACGGTGGCGAGGAAGTCGTCTACGACAAGCTCTCCAAGCGGCAGCGGCTGCGTGTGTTCAAGCACGAAGACGGTTCCGAGCGAGTGCTTTCCGACGGTGACCACGTCGAGGTGGGCCAGCAGCTGATGGAAGGCTCGGCCGATCCGCACGAGGTGCTGCGCGTGCAGGGGCCCCGCGAGGTGCAGATCCACCTGGTCCGCGAGGTCCAGGAGGTCTACCGCGCTCAGGGTGTGTCCATTCACGACAAGCACATCGAGGTGATCGTGCGCCAGATGCTGCGCCGCGTCACCATCATCGACTCCGGCTCGACCGAGTTCCTGCCGGGTTCGCTGATCGACCGTGCGGAGTTCGAGGCGGAGAACCGTCGGGTGGTGGCCGAGGGCGGCGAGCCCGCGGCCGGACGTCCGGTGCTGATGGGTATCACGAAGGCGAGCCTCGCCACCGACTCGTGGCTGAGTGCGGCGTCGTTCCAGGAGACCACGCGAGTGCTGACCGATGCGGCGATCAACTGCCGCAGCGACAAGCTCAACGGTCTGAAGGAGAACGTGATCATCGGAAAGCTGATCCCGGCCGGTACCGGAATCAACCGGTACCGCAACATCCAGGTGCAGCCGACCGAGGAGGCCCGCGCCGCGGCGTACACGATCCCGTCCTACGAGGATCAGTACTACAGCCCGGACTTCGGTCAGGCCACGGGTGCCGCGGTTCCGCTGGACGACTACGGTTACAGCGACTACCGCTAGTTCGACAACGAAAAGCCCCGGGTTTACGCCCGGGGCTTTTTCGTTGCGGCCGAGGCTTTTTCGTGCGCTCTCGCCTGGCCGCCGAGCGTGAAGTTAGCTTCACGTTCGCGGATTCGGTTGCACCATCGCGCGGATCAGGTCGGAGAACTCCGCCGGCGTGTAGTTGCGGTGCCAGTGCCGAAGGTAAACGTCCTTCGGCAGGATCAGTACATCCACGTCGTCCTCGGCGACCACCGTGGAATTCCGGAAATCGCCCCGGACGACGCCGGTGACGCCCAGCGGCTCCCACGGGTGGACCCGAAAGTAGTCGTAGCCGCCCGACGGCCGGCCGCGCAGCCCGAACGACAGCGGGACGTAGACAAAGCTCGCCCGCGCACCGACTTCGGTCAGGCATTCGCCGGGCGAAAGATGGCTCAGGCGTGCGCTTTTGAATCCGAGGTCGGGGTCGATGTGGTCGGTGCGGTAGCCGCGACTGGCGACGTTGCGCAGCAAGGCCGTGCGTTGCTCGTGGTCCCAGTCGAGCGCGTCGGCCGCCAGGAATCGGCGCCGCTCCAGCTCGGGAGCGTTGCGCAGGGCCGGCACGCAGACGACACGGTCCTTGAGCGACGGAACGCGGTTGATCACCAAATCGGCTACCAGCGGCGCGAATTCGGGATTGTCTTCGGTGTGTTCAAGCAGCAGGCAGGTGCGCCGGCCGCCGTTTTCGCCCGTCCCACCGACGAAGCTGTCGACGACGTCGGCCTGGATGTCGTCGACGATGATCGACGCGTTGTGCGCCGCGCGGCGCTCCGCCTCCTCCGAACCGAAGCTGCCCCGAAAAAAGGCGAAGCGCAGGTCGCCTTCGTGGGTGACTTCGCAGACCTCGAGGTTGGCCTCGCCGGCATTGAGCGGGCTGTCGCCCTCGAGAAGGTAGGTCCGCCCTTCCCGGTCATGCAGGGCGTAGACCGCGTTCGCCGTGCGCTGGTCGATGAAAATCTGGTAGCTGCCCGAGGTGCGCAAGTGGGTGCCGCGCTGTCGCAGGGCATCCGCGCAGCGCAGGCAGCGGATGGTGTCCACGATGTCGGCGACGAACTCTTGGGCTTGCGGCGCAACGACTTCCAGCCAGGCAAAGGCGGTGTTCTCGAAATCGTCGTAGTGGCGGGCCAACAACTGTGCCCGGTGCTCGTCCAGCGCCTCCGGCCTCGCCGCGCGCTGCAACGCGCTTCGGTGGACAGTGCGCTCATCGTCGCTGCGGCTCTTCGTAAGCTGCTTGGCGTGATACAGCGCCTCCAGCGGATGACTCAGGATGTGGAGCATCCTTTCGCGCAGTGCCGTAGTGTCGTTGAGCACCGCGGCGGGCACGGCGCTCTTGCTATGGGCGTAGCCCAGCGACGCGAGTTCACGCAGGATCCGTTGCGGGGGCCCGTCGAACACGCCGGCGCTGGTTAGGCGCAGCACCCGCCAGGCCAGGTTGCCGACGTTCTCCTCCCACAGAATGTCGACGATCTCGTCGAAGTCCACGCCGAAAGCCTCCTGGCCGCCGAACTCCGCATGCACCAATCGCCCAAAGGGATTCAGGTCGGACATCCCGATGTCGTGAACGTAGGCCAGCAGGCAGCCGTAGCTCGTCATGAAGTCCAGGCGACGCCGCGGCCGCTCGGCGATCTTGACGCCCGAAACGTTGGCGATCATGTCGACAATGCGATGGGCGACATCGCGCATGTGCATCACGCCGTGATCGGTGAACAGCGCCAGGTGGCTGATCGGATCCTTTAGGAACGCCGGATCCTTTGCCACCTCCTCGAGGGTCAGGCTCGCGTTCACCTTCGAGTAGTAGTTGCGCTCGATGAGTTCGCGGATGCGCGCCGGAAGCAGCAGGTCCAGTGTGGCATCGGTGTCCGTCAGTCCGGATTCGTCGAGCTGTCGCGTGTTGGGCATTCGAATCCACCGCCGAATCCGTCGAGCATCCGTGTTTGCTCAGACGATCTCACGTTCTCCTCGCGGGGTCCAGCGGGTGTACTCACCCGTCGGCCCCGAAACTAGACTGGCCAACGTGCTGATCGGTTCGCACGTCAGTCCGCAAGACCCGCTGGCCGCAGCGGGGGCCGAGGGCGCTGACGTAGTACAGATATTCCTCGGCAACCCGCAGAGCTGGAAGCCGCCCAAGCCTCGCGAGGACGCCGCGGTGCTCAAGGCCGCGGCGCTGCCGATCTACGTGCATGCGCCCTACCTGATCAACGTCGCGTCGGCCAACAACAAGGTACGGATCCCGTCGCGCAAAATCCTGCAGCAGACCTGTGACGCGGCCGCCGACATCGGCGCGGCGGCGGTCATCGTGCACGGTGGCCACGTCGCCGACGACAGCGACATCGACGAGGGTTTCCAGCGCTGGCGCAAGGCGCTCGACCAGCTGGAGTCCACCGTGCCGGTGTACCTGGAAAACACCGCGGGCGGCGACCACGCGATGGCCCGCCACTTCGACACCATCGCCCGGTTGTGGGATGTCATCGGCGACACCGGAATTGGCTTCTGCCTGGACACCTGCCACACCTGGGCGGCCGGTGAGGCGCTGGTCGGTGCCGTGGAGCGCATCAAGGCCATCACGGGCCGGATCGACCTGGTGCATTGCAACGACTCCAAGGACGAGGCGGGCTCGGGCCGGGACCGCCACGCGAACCTGGGCACCGGCCGGATCGATCCCGGCTTGTTGGTCGCCGCGGTCAAGACCGCGGACGCGCCGGTGATCTGCGAGACCGCCGACGAGGGCCGCAAGGACGACATCGCCTTCTTGCGGGAGAACACCACCGGCTGAGCTGGGGGGCGGGCACGTCGACGCGTATTACAGCTCTTGTGCGGTTGTTGGAAAACTGTAATATGGGTGGCATGTCAGACACGCATGTCGTCACCAACCAGGTCCCGCCGCTGGAGAACTACAACCCCGCGACATCACCGATGCTCGTCGAGGCCCTGATCCGCGAGGGCGGGCAGTGGGGCATGGATGAGGTGCACGCGGTCGGGGCGTTGTCGGCCAGTCACGAGGCCCAGCGCTGGGGTGAGCTCGCCGACCGCAATCAGCCCATCCTGCACACCCACGACCGCACCGGGCACCGGGTCGACGAGGTCGAGTACGACCCGGCCTACCACGAGCTGATGCGCGCGGCGATCGGGCACGGCATGCACGCCGCGCCGTGGGCCGACGACCGCCCGGGCGCGCATGTGGTGCGGGCCGCCAAGACCTCGGCGTGGAACGTCGAGCCGGGCCACGTCTGCCCGATCTCGATGACCTATGCCGTCGTCCCGGCGCTGCGCTACAACCCCGAGCTGGCGGCCGTGTACGAGCCGCTGCTGACCAGTCGCGAGTACGACCCGGAGCTCAAGCTGGCCACCACGAAGGCCGGCATCACCGCGGGCATGTCGATGACCGAGAAGCAGGGCGGCTCCGACGTTCGCGCCGGCACCACCCAGGCCACCCCCAACGGCGACGGCACCTACAGCCTGATCGGCCACAAGTGGTTCACCTCGGCGCCGATGTGCGACATCTTCCTGGTCCTCGCGCAGGCGCCGGGCGGGCTGTCGTGCTTCATGCTGCCGCGCATCCTGCCCGACGGCAGTCGCAACCGGATGTTCTTGCAGCGCCTCAAGGACAAGCTCGGCAACCACGCCAACGCCTCGAGCGAGGTGGAATACGACGGCGCCATCGCCTGGCTGGTGGGCGAGGAGGGCCGCGGCGTGCCGACCATCATCGAGATGGTCAACCTCACCCGACTGGACTGCACCCTGGGCTCTGCCACCAGCATGCGTACCGGTCTGACCCGCGCCATTCACCACGCCCAGCATCGGAAGGCGTTCGGCGCCTACCTGATTGACCAGCCGCTGATGCGCAACGTGCTGGCCGACCTGGCCGTCGAGGCCGAGGCCGCCACGATCGTCGCGATGCGGATGGCCGGTGCCACCGACAACGCGCTGCGCGGGGACGAGAAGGAAGCGCTGCTGCGCCGGATCGGCCTGGCGGCCAGCAAGTACTGGGTGTGCAAGCGCTCCACCCCGCACGCCGCCGAAGCGCTGGAATGCCTGGGCGGCAACGGCTATGTCGAAGAGTCCGGCATGCCGCGGCTGTACCGCGAGGCGCCGCTGATGGGCATCTGGGAAGGCTCCGGCAACGTCAGTGCGCTGGACACCCTGCGCGCCATGGCTACTCGGCCCGAATGCGTCGAGGTGTTGTTCGCCGAACTCGACGAGAGCACGCGACAGGATCCGCGGCTGGGCGGCCACGTCGAGCGGCTACGTCAAGACCTGAGCGACCTGGACACGATCGCCTACCGCGCCCGCAAGGTTGCCGAGGACATCTGCCTGGCCCTGCAGGGCTCGCTGCTGGTGCGCCATGGTCATCCCGCCGTCGCCGAGGCATTTCTGGCGACCAGGCTGGGCGGACAGTGGGGCGGCGCGTTCGGCACCATGCCGACCGGGCTGGATCTGGCGCCGATCCTGGAGCGGGCCCTGGTAAAGGGCTGAGCCACAACATGACTCATGCGATCAGGCCGGTCGACTTCGACAACCTGAAAACGATGACCTACGAGGTCACCGACCGGGTTGCGCGGATCACCTTCAATCGACCGGAAAAGGGCAACGCGATCGTCGCGGACACCCCGTTGGAGCTCTCGGCGTTGGTCGAGCGGGCCGATCTCGACCCGAACGTGCACGTCATTCTGGTATCCGGCCGCGGCGAAGGCTTTTGCGCGGGTTTCGACCTGTCGGCCTATGCCGACGGCTCCGGCTCGGCCGGCGGCACGGGGGCGTACAAGGGCACTGTGCTCGACGGTAAAACCCAGGGGCTCAACCACATGCCGGATCGGCCGTGGGACCCGATGATCGACTACCAGATGATGAGCCGATTCGTGCGCGGGTTCTCCAGCCTGATGCACGCCGACAAGCCGACGGTGGTCAAGATCCACGGCTACTGCGTGGCCGGCGGCACCGACATCGCGCTGCACGCCGACCAGGTGATAGCCGCGGCCGACGCCAAGATCGGCTACCCGCCCACCCGGGTGTGGGGTGTCCCGGCCGCGGGCCTGTGGGCGCACCGGCTCGGCGACCAGCGTGCCAAACGTCTTTTGTTCACCGGTGATTCGATCACCGGCGCGCAGGCCGCCGAGTGGGGGCTGGCCGTCGAGGCGCCGGACCCGAAGGACCTCGACGAGCGCACCGAGCGGCTGGTGGCGCGCATCGCCGCGGTTCCGGTCAATCAGCTGATCATGGTCAAACTCGCGCTGAATTCCGCTCTGCTGCAACAGGGTGTGGCCACCAGCCGGATGGTCAGCACGGTGTTCGACGGTGTCGCCCGGCACACCCGGGAGGGGCACGACTTCGTGGCCGACTCCGTCGAGCACGGATTCCGCGAAGCGGTCCGGCATCGCGACGAACCGTTCGGCGACTACGGCCGCCGCGCCTCCGGAGTGTAACCGTGCCGAACATGACGGCCCGGTCCGTGGTGCTGAGCGTGCTGCTCGGCGCTCACCCGGCCTGGGCGACCGCGAGCGACTTGATCAGGCTGACAGCCGATTTCGGGATCAAGGAGACGACGCTGCGGGTCGCACTGACCCGCATGGTCGGCGCCGGCGACCTGATCCGCTCCGCGGACGGCTACCGGCTCTCGGATCGGCTGCTGGCCCGCCAAACCCGCCAGGACGAGGCGATGCGGCCGCAGACCCGGGCCTGGCACGGCGACTGGCACGTCGTGGTCGTCACCAGTGTGGGAACCGACGCCCGCACCCGGGCCGCGCAGCGAGCCAGCATGTACCGCAAGCGTTTCGGTGAACTGCGCGAGGGGGTGTGGATGCGGCCCGCCAACCTCGACCTCGACCTGGAACCCGATGTCGCCGATCGGGTCCGGGTGCTCACGGCACGCGACGACGCACCCGAGCAGCTGGTCGCCGAGCTGTGGGATCTGCCCGCGTGGGCCAACGCCGGTGACCGGTTGCTGGACGAAATAGCCGCTGCCTCAGACATTCCCGGCCGGTTCGTGGTGGCCGCCGCGATAGTCCGGCACCTGCTCACCGACCCGATGCTGCCCGCCGAACTGCTGCCCGACGATTGGCCGGGCGCGCGGCTGCGCAGCGTCTACCACGACTTCGCGACCGAATTGCTGCAGCGGCGCGATGCAACTCAACTTCTGGAGGCGAGATGACTGATCCGGTGCGGGTGGAGCGCAACGGCCCGGTGACCACGGTGATCCTCAACCGGCCCGGCGCGCGGAATGCGGTCAACGGTCCGACGGCCGCCGCGCTGTATGCGGCGTTCGACGAATTCGACCGCGACGATTCCGCTTCGGTGGCCGTGCTGTGGGGCGACGGGGGAACCTTCTGTGCGGGAGCCGATTTGAAGGCCTTCGGCACGCCCGAGGCCAACGCGGTCCACACCACCGGGCCCGGCCCGATGGGCCCGTCGCGAATGGTGTTGTCCAAACCCGTGATTGCCGCGGTGAGCGGATTTGCCGTCGCGGGCGGTCTGGAGCTGGCCATCTGGTGCGATCTGCGGGTGGCCGAGGAGGATGCCGTGTTCGGGGTGTTCTGCCGCCGCTGGGGAGTGCCGCTGATCGACGGCGGCACCGTGCGGCTGCCTCGCCTGATCGGGCAAAGCCGGGCGATGGACATGATCCTGACCGGCCGCGGCGTCAAGGCCGACGAAGCGCTCGCAATGGGACTGGCCAATCGCGTTGTGCCCAAAGGTCAAGCGCGACAGGCCGCCGAGGAGTTGGCCGCCGAGTTGGCCGCGCTGCCGCAGCAGTGCCTGCGATCGGATCGGCTTTCGGCGCTACAGCAGTGGGGATTGCCCGAATCGCAGGCAATCGACCGAGAATTCGCCAGCATTTGGAAGGTGGCCGCGGAGGCCAACGAAGGGGCGGGGCGGTTCGCGGCCGGCGCCGGCCGGCACGGGGCCTCCGCAAGCTAGACGAGCCGGCTAGGCGTCAGCTGCCCTTGTTGATGGTGTTGCCCGAGCCGAGGTTGTCCACCTTCGGGTCGCCGTCCTTATAAGTGATGGTGTTGTCCAGGCCCAGCACCGTGATGCGGGTGTCGACCTTGTCGATGGTGATCTTGTTGTTGGCGCCGCCGACGTTCACCGTCGCGCAGCTGCCGGTGACCGTCAGGGTGTTGTTGGACCCGGCGACATTCAGCGATTTGCCGGTCGCGCAGTCGAGCGTGGCCGTTGTCCCCACCGATCCGTAGTTCAGCGTGTTCCCGATCTCGACGGACGCGGTGGTGCTTTCGCTGCCCGACGTCGTCGGCGCGGCCGCGCCGGTCGTCGTGGTGGTCGCGCTGGTCTTCGTCGACGTGCTGGGGCCGCCGGGAGGGTTGGCGGTCGAACTGCAACCGGACAGCACGACCGCCGCCACGGCGAGTACCGCGAGTTTGGACGAACGGTCAGTGATGTGCACGCGCATATTCCCCTTCTCGGTACCGCGGTCGCTGCGCCTCAGGCGGGCACCTGCTGCAGCCGGTTGACCATTCCCAGTTCGCGGCCGCGATCCCACAGGATCGGCGAACCGTTGTGAAAGAAGACGGTCTGGTCGTAGCCGTACACCGTGATGTCGTGCGTGACCGAGTCCGCGATGATCGTGTTGCCCGAGCCCATCACCGTCACCGCCCAGCAGTTGCCCAGCGCGTTGACCGAATTGCCGGTGCCGTTGACGTACAGGGTCCCGTCGTTGCAGTCCAGGGTCTGGCTGGTGTTCTGCCCGATGACGTGGGTATCGCCGTTCTTGGCGTGCGCGGCCGGCGCGAGCGCGGCGAGGGTGGCCGCGATCGCGATGACACAGGTTGCAAGCGACCCGGCGGCGGTTCTGCGGTGCACCGCGACCCCCTTCGCGTCAGGCGGTATCTGCTGGACTGAGCCTACGTGCATTTGCCTGCTCGATGGCAAATATTTTTCGTCGCGGTCAACCGCGACCCACCCCGGTTACGTCCGAGTAGATTGGCGACTCTGTCAACTAGAGTCATTAGTTGGCCTGCACTCTGGTCCACCGCAATCGAAGGGCGATCGCCATGGCAGTTCATCCGGAACAGCCGTCGGCGGCAGCGCGCCAACGTGGCGGCAGGTCTGCGTCCCGGCCGGGAAAGCTGAGCCGCGACGGCATCGTCGACGGAGCACTGACGTTCCTGGACCGGGAGGGCTGGGACTCGTTGACCATCAACGCGTTGGCGACGCAACTGGGCACCAAGGGGCCGTCGCTCTACAACCACGTGGACAGCCTGGAGGACCTGCGCCGCGCCGTGCGGATCCGGGTGATCGACGACATCATCACGATGCTGAACCGCGTCGGGGAGGGACGGGCCCGCGACGACGCGGTGCTTGTCATGGCCGGTGCCTACCGCAGCTACGCCCACCACCACCCGGGGCGGTACTCGGCGTTCACCCGGATGCCGCTGGGCGGCGACGACCCCGAATACACCGCGGCAACCCGGGGAGCGGCCGCACCCGTGATCGCGGTGTTGTCCTCCTATGGTCTCGACGGCGAGGAGGCCTTTTTCGCCGCGCTGGAATTCTGGTCCGCGCTGCACGGGTTCGTATTGCTGGAAATGACCGGTGTCATGGACGACATCGACACCGATGCGCTGTTCACCGAGATGGTGTTGCGGCTGGCAACGGGCCTGGACAGGCGCATGCCACCGGACGGCGCCGCACCGAACTGACCGTCGGCCGCCCGACTGTGGCGGGCCGCCGGCCGCCGCTTTGACCTGCCAGACCAGCGGCGGGTATTGTGGTGGCTCGTGCCTGGCGGCTTACGGCGCCTGACGTAAGGAAGTGAATGCCGGGCGAATTCGCATGTCCACCACGCATCGGATGATTCCGGTGCTTGAGCGGGTGCGACACACCCGGCCGCGGGGTAGTGCGGCGGGGGATAACCGCAGTACAGAGACTTAAGAGCAGCAAGACGACGTCGAACACAGAAAGCCGGTAGATGCCAACCATTCAGCAGCTGGTCCGCAAGGGTCGCCGCGACAAGATCGCCAAGGTCAAGACCGCGGCCCTGAAGGGCAGCCCGCAGCGCCGTGGCGTATGCACCCGCGTGTACACCACCACCCCGAAGAAGCCGAACTCGGCGCTTCGGAAGGTTGCGCGTGTGAAGCTGACGAGCCAGGTCGAGGTCACCGCCTACATCCCGGGCGAAGGCCACAACCTGCAGGAGCACTCGATGGTGCTGGTGCGCGGTGGTCGTGTGAAGGACCTGCCCGGTGTGCGCTACAAGATCATCCGTGGATCGCTGGACACCCAGGGTGTCAAGAACCGCAAGCAGGCTCGCAGCCGTTACGGCGCCAAGAAGGAGAAGAGCTGATGCCGCGCAAGGGGCCCGCGCCGAAGCGCCCGTTGGTCAACGACCCGGTTTACGGGTCGCAGCTGGTGACCCAGCTGGTGAACAAAGTCCTGCTGCAGGGGAAGAAATCGGTCGCTGAGCGCATTGTTTATGGTGCGCTCGAGCAGGCTCGCGATAAGACCGGCACCGATCCGGTCATCACGCTCAAGCGCGCTCTCGACAACGTCAAGCCCGCCCTGGAGGTGCGTAGCCGCCGCGTCGGTGGTGCGACCTACCAGGTGCCCGTCGAGGTGCGTCCGGATCGGTCCACCACGCTCGCGCTGCGCTGGCTTGTCAGCTTCTCGCGGCAGCGCCGGGAGAAGACGATGATCGAGCGGCTGGCGAACGAGATCCTGGACGCCAGCAATGGCCTCGGGGCTTCCGTCAAGCGGCGCGAGGACACCCACAAGATGGCCGAGGCCAACCGCGCCTTTGCGCACTATCGCTGGTAGGCGCCCGCGCGGGCGCCAGACCGGCACCGATGCCGGAGGCGTAACGACAGCTAACCAAGCAATCGAAAGAGTGGGAAGACTTCTGTGGCACAGAAGGACGTGCTGACCGACCTGACCAAGGTCCGCAACATCGGCATCATGGCGCACATCGACGCCGGCAAGACGACGACGACCGAGCGCATCCTCTACTACACCGGTATCAGCTACAAGATCGGCGAAGTCCACGACGGCGCCGCCACCATGGACTGGATGGAGCAGGAGCAGGAGCGCGGAATCACGATCACCTCCGCGGCCACCACCTGCTTCTGGAATGACAACCAGATCAACATCATCGACACACCCGGGCACGTCGACTTCACCGTCGAGGTGGAACGCAGCCTGCGTGTTCTCGACGGTGCCGTTGCCGTGTTCGACGGCAAGGAGGGCGTCGAGCCGCAGTCCGAGCAGGTGTGGCGTCAGGCCGACAAGTACGACGTGCCGCGGATCTGCTTCGTCAACAAGATGGACAAGATCGGCGCCGACTTCTACTTCTCGGTGCGCACGATGGAAGAGCGCCTGGGCGCCAACGTCATCCCGATCCAGTTGCCCGTCGGCTCCGAGGGCGACTTCGAAGGCGTCGTCGACCTGGTCGAGATGAAGGCCAAGGTGTGGAGCGCCGAGGCCAAGCTCGGCGAGAAGTACGACGTCGTCGACATCCCGGCCGACCTGCAGGAGAAGGCCGACGAGTACCGCACCAAGCTGCTCGAGGCGGTCGCCGAGACCGACGAGGCGCTGCTGGAGAAGTACCTGGGCGGCGAAGAGCTCACCGTCGCCGAGATCAAGGGCGCCATCCGCAAGCTGACCATCAGCTCGGAGGCCTACCCGGTGCTGTGCGGCAGCGCGTTCAAGAACAAGGGCGTGCAGCCGATGCTGGACGCGGTCATCGACTACCTGCCCTCTCCGCTCGACGTGCTGCCCGCCGAGGGCCACGTCCCCGGTAAGGAAGACGAGCTGATCACGCGCAAGCCGTCGACCGACGAGCCGTTCTCCGCGCTGGCGTTCAAGGTCGCCACGCACCCGTTCTTCGGCAAGCTGACCTACGTCCGGGTGTACTCGGGCAAGGTCGACTCCGGCAGCCAGGTGATGAACTCCACGAAGGGCAAGAAGGAGCGGCTGGGCAAGCTGTTCCAGATGCACTCCAACAAGGAGAACCCGGTGGAGACCGCGTCGGCGGGACACATCTACGCGGTGATCGGCCTCAAGGACACCACCACCGGTGACACCCTGAGCGACCCGAACCAGCAGATCGTGCTCGAGTCGATGACCTTCCCCGACCCGGTCATCGAGGTGGCCATCGAGCCCAAGACGAAGAGCGACCAGGAGAAGCTGTCGCTGTCGATCCAGAAGCTCGCCGAGGAAGACCCCACCTTCAAGGTGCATCTCGATCAGGAGACCGGCCAGACCGTGATCGGCGGCATGGGCGAGCTGCACCTGGACATCCTGGTGGACCGGATGCGGCGCGAGTTCAAGGTCGAGGCCAACGTCGGTAAGCCGCAGGTGGCCTACAAGGAGACCATCCGGCGCGCGGCCAACAACGTCGAGTTCACCCACAAGAAGCAGACGGGTGGCTCGGGCCAGTTCGCGAAGGTGATCATCAACCTCGAGCCGTTCACCGGCGAGGACGGTGCGACCTACGAGTTCGAGAACAAGGTCACCGGTGGCCGCATCCCGCGCGAGTACATCCCGTCGGTGGACGCGGGTGCCCAGGACGCGATGCAGTACGGCGTGCTGGCCGGCTACCCGCTGGTGAACCTGAAGGTCACCTTGCTCGACGGTGCCTACCACGAGGTTGACTCCTCGGAAATGGCGTTCAAGATCGCGGGGTCACAGGTGCTGAAAAAGGCTGCGCAGCAAGCCCAGCCGGTGATCCTCGAGCCGATCATGGCGGTCGAAGTGACCACACCCGAGGACTACATGGGTGACGTGATCGGCGACCTGAACTCTCGCCGTGGCCAGATTCAGGCCATGGAGGAGCGGGCGGGTGCGCGCGTCGTTCGGGCGCACGTGCCGCTGTCGGAGATGTTCGGCTATGTCGGCGACCTGCGGTCCAAGACTCAAGGCCGGGCGAACTACTCCATGGTGTTCGACTCGTATGCCGAAGTCCCGGCGAACGTCTCGAAGGAGATCATCGCCAAGGCGACGGGCGAGTGAACACCAGCTCGGAGTAACCTAGCCCGGTTACCACCGCGGCACTTACAACAACATCAACACTGCTTTTCAAAAGCACCAACAAGTCCAGGAGGACACAGAAGTGGCGAAGGCGAAGTTCGAGCGGACGAAGCCGCACGTCAACATCGGGACCATCGGTCACGTTGACCACGGCAAGACCACACTGACCGCGGCGATCACCAAAGTCCTGCATGACAAGTACCCGAACCTCAACGAGTCGCGCGCTTTTGACCAGATCGACAACGCGCCCGAAGAGCGTCAGCGTGGTATCACCATCAACATCTCCCACGTGGAGTACCAGACCGACAAGCGTCACTACGCCCACGTGGACGCCCCGGGTCACGCCGACTACATCAAGAACATGATCACCGGTGCCGCCCAGATGGACGGCGCGATCCTGGTGGTCGCCGCGACCGACGGCCCGATGCCGCAGACCCGCGAGCACGTGCTGCTGGCGCGTCAGGTCGGCGTGCCCTACATCCTGGTCGCGCTGAACAAGGCCGACATGGTCGACGACGAGGAACTGCTCGAGCTCGTCGAACTGGAGGTTCGCGAACTGTTGGCCGCCCAGGAATTCGACGAGGAGGCCCCGGTCATCCGCGTCTCGGCGCTCAAGGCGCTCGAGGGCGACGCGGAGTGGGTCAAGTCCGTCGAGGACCTGATGGACGCCGTCGACGAGTCGATTCCGGACCCGGTTCGCGAGACCGACAAGCCGTTCCTGATGCCCGTCGAGGACGTCTTCACGATCACTGGTCGTGGCACCGTGGTCACCGGCCGTGTCGAGCGCGGTGTGATCAACGTGAACGAGGAAGTCGAGATCGTCGGCATCAAGCCGACCAGCACCAAGACCACGGTCACCGGTGTGGAGATGTTCCGCAAGCTGCTCGACCAGGGCCAGGCCGGCGACAACGTCGGGCTGCTGCTGCGCGGTATCAAGCGTGAGGACGTCGAGCGCGGCCAGGTCGTGGTCAAGCCCGGCACCACCACCCCGCACACCGAGTTCGAGGGCAGCGTCTACATCCTGTCCAAGGACGAGGGCGGCCGGCACACGCCGTTCTTCAACAACTACCGTCCGCAGTTCTACTTCCGCACCACTGACGTGACCGGTGTGGTGACGCTGCCGGAGGGCACCGAAATGGTGATGCCCGGTGACAACACCAACATCTCGGTGAAGCTGATCCAGCCCGTCGCCATGGACGACGGTCTGCGGTTCGCGATCCGCGAGGGTGGCCGTACCGTCGGCGCCGGCCGGGTCGTCAAGATCATCAACTAGCTCTACAGGTCAAAGCCCGGACTCGCCGGTTTCGGCGGTCCGGGCTTTGAGCATTTCGGGCCCGCGGAACCTGCACAACAGGTTTGCCAATTTCCGGTAAGATCTGTCGATGTCCAGTCTGAAATTGACGGTAGGGGAAGTTGACCGTCGCGGCCTGGCCGGGAGGTTCGGATGTCGTTCGTGAATGCGACGCCGGAGTATGTGGCGGCCGCGGCATCAGACCTGGCAAAAATCGGGGCCGCCATCAACTACGCCAACTCGGCGGCGTCGGGCGCGACTTCGGCGGTCCAGGCCGCCGGCGCCGACGCGGTGTCGGCGAGCATCTCACACCTGTTCGGCGTCCACGCCGCGGCCTATCAGGCGATCAGCGCTCAGGCAGCGCTATTCCACCAGCAATTCGTCGAGCTCATGAGCGGCGGTGCGACGCAATACGCGGACACCGAGGTCGTCAATGCCGAGCCGCTGGCGGCCGCACCGCAGGCCGTGTTGGGCGCGGCCAACGTGTCCGGTCAGGCGATGAGCTCGCAGCAGTTCATCGGCGCGGCGGCGCAGGCGGGTGGCATGGCGTCGGGGGTGCCGGTGGCGGCGGGTGTGCAGCCGGGCGCCGTGGCGCCGGCCGCCACGGTGGCACCGGTGACGCCGGCAGCGGCGACGGTGACCCCGATGGCGGCCACCACCTCGCTGGCGGCCGCTCCGGCGGGGTCGGCGACGCAGGGTGACCCGGCCGCGACGCCGCACCCGCAAACACCGGCGTACGCACCGGTGGCGGCGGCGACCGCCGCGGCGGCAGCAACGACGGCGGCGGCGCCGGACGTGTCCAGCGCGGTAACCGCGTCGGCGGCCCCGGCGGACGCGGCAACCGCGGAACTCTCGTCGGCCACGATGCTGCCCGCGGCGATGCCGACCCCGTCGAATGCGCCGGCCGCGCCGCCCCCATCCGCCACCTCCAAAGGCCGGCCGCCAACCCCGTCGCGCTGACTGTCCTGGGCCGATGCCCGGACGCCGGTTGTGGATTAGGCGCACGCGTCGGCGCTAATCTGACACGAACTTCCCGGCGAGACGAGGAGACACACGTGTTGGCGCGCTATCTGAAGACGCAGTTGGTGGTTTTGCTGTGCGGCGGTTTGGTCGGGCCGATCTTTCTGGTCGTCTATTTCACGCTCAACCTCGGCAACGTGCTGCAGTGGATGTTCTACGTCGGGCTGCTCATCACCGTGGCCGACGTCCTCATCGCGCTCGCGCTGACCAACTACGGCGCAAAATCGGCGGCGAAATCCGCGCTGCTGGAGCAACACGGGGTGCTGGCGCTCGCCCAGATCACCGGGCTCGCCGAGACGGGGACCCGGATCAACGACCAGCCGCTGGTGAAGGTCGACCTGCACATCGCCGGACCGGGTTTCATGCCGTTCGACAGCCAGGATCGGGTCATCGCCAGCGTCACCAGGTTGGGTAACCTCACCGCGCGCAAGCTCGTAGTACTGCTCGACCCCACCACCCAGGAATACCAAATCGACTGGGAGCGAAGCGCTTTGGTCAATGGACTGGTGCCCGCGCAGTTTACGGTGGCCGAGGACAACAGGACCTACGACCTCAGCGGGCAAGCCGGACCGCTGATGGAGATCCTGGCGATCCTCAAGGACAACAATGTCCCACTCAACCGGATGGTCGACATCCGGTCGAATCCGGCGCTGCGACAGCAGATCCAAGCGGTGGTGCGCCGTGCGGCCGAGCAGGCACCGGCGCCGCAAGGCGCCCCGGCCGGGGCGGGCCCCGTCGGCACACCCCCGCAGACCTCGATCGCCGAGCGGCTCCAACAGCTCGAGACGCTGCGTGCCAGTGGCGCTTTGACCGACGAGGAGTACAACGCGCGCCGGACCCAGATCATCTCGGAGATCTGAACCCGTCACCTAGAACACGTTTCAGTTTCGCTGCTAGCCTGTGATTCGGCGAAAGGGGCGTGCCGTGTCGGGACGTGAAGGATCACTGCAAGGACGGGTGGCATTCGTCACCGGCGCCGCCCGCGCGCAAGGGCGCGCGCACGCGGTCCGGCTGGCCCGCGAGGGTGCCGACATCATCGCGCTCGACATCTGCGGGCCGGCCTCGAGCACGATCACCTACACACCGGCCACCCCCGAAGACCTCAACGAGACCGTCCGCCTGGTGGAAGCCGAGGGCCGCAAGATCCTGGCCCGCGCCGGCGACATTCGCGACGACCCCACCGTGCGACAACTGGTGGCGGACGGCGTGGAGCAGTTCGGTCGGCTCGACATCGTGGTGGCCAACGCCGGCGTGCTGGGCTGGGGCCGGGTCTGGGAGCTCACCGACGAGCAGTGGGACACCGTGATCGGGATCAATCTGACCGGAACCTGGCGCACCCTGCGCGCGGCGATTCCGGCGATGATCGAGGCCGGCAACGGCGGGTCGATCGTGATCGTGAGCTCGTCGGCCGGCCTGAAGGCCACGCCCGGCAACGGCCACTACTCGGCCAGCAAGTTCGGGCTGACCGCGCTGACGAACACCCTGGCTATCGAGCTCGGCGAATACCACATCCGGGTCAACTCGATTCACCCGTACTCGATCGACACCCCGATGATCGAACCGGAAGCGATGATGGAGATCTTCGCCAAGCATCCCCGCTTCGTGCACAGCTTCCCGCCAATGCCGATGCAGTACAAGGGATTCATGGCGGCCGAGGAAGTTTCCGACGTCGTTGCCTGGTTGGCCGGCGACGGCGCGAGCACGGTGACCGGCATGCAGATCCCCGTCGATAAGGGTGCCCTAAAGTACTGACCGCCCCGCGTGCTATGAACTCCACGTGAGCAATAACGGAATCGTGATCGTCGGGGGTGGGCTCGCCGCGGCCCGCACGGCCGAGCAATTGCGCCGGTCTGGCTACACCGGGCCCGTCACGATCGTCAGCGACGAAGTCCATCTGCCCTACGACCGGCCGCCGTTGTCCAAGGAAGTGCTGCGCAAAGAGGTCGACGACGTCGTCCTCAAGCCGCGTGAGTTCTACGACGAGAACGACATCACGCTGCGCCTCGGTGCGGCGGCCACCGGGCTGGACACCGCCGCGCAGACCCTGACCCTTTCCGACGGAACGTCGTTGGGCTACGACGAGCTGGTGATCGCGACGGGGTTGGTCCCGCGGCGCATTCCGGCGTTCCCGGATCTCGAGGGCATTCGCGTGCTGCGCTCGTTCGACGAGAGCATGGCGCTGCGCGAGCACGCCTTCAAAGCGCAGCACGCCGTGGTGGTCGGCGCCGGATTCATCGGCTGCGAGGTCGCGGCCAGCCTGCGCACCCTGGGGGTCGACGTGGTGCTGGTGGAGCCGCAGCCGACGCCGTTGGCGTCGGTGCTCGGCGAACAGATCGGCGAACTGGTGTCGCGGCTGCATCGCAGTGAAGGCGTCGACGTGCGCACCGGCATCGGCGTTGCCGAGGTGCGCGGTGACGGCCGGGTCGACACCGTGGTGCTGTCCGATGGCACCGAGCTGGCGGCCGACCTGGTGGTCGTCGGTATCGGATCGCGGCCGGCCACCGAGTGGCTGGACGGCAGCGGCGTCGACGTCGACAACGGTGTCATCTGCGACGAGGCCGGACGCACCAGCGCGCCCAACGTGTGGGCGCTCGGAGATGTCGCCTCGTGGCGTGATGCAACGGGACACCAAGCGCGCGTGGAGCATTGGAGCAACGTGGCCGACCAGGCCCGGGTGGTGGTGCCCGCGATGCTTGGTCAAGAGGTGCCGTCTATCACGGTCGTGCCGTACTTCTGGAGCGACCAGTACGACGTCAAGATCCAATGCCTGGGGGAGCCGGAAGCCACCGACATCGTGCACCTGGTCGAGGACGACGGACGAAAGTTCTTGGCCTACTACGAGCGGGACGGGGTAGTGGTCGGCGTGGTCGGCGGCGGTTTGCCGGGCAAAGTCATGAAGGCCCGCGGCAAAATCGCTGCCGCAACACCGATTTCGGAGATGTTAGGCTGACACCCATGCCCCGGGTGGCGATACTCGACGACTACGCCGGTATGGCACTCGAGCTCGCCGACTGGTCGCCGGTGTCGAACCGATCCGAGATCACCGTCTTCGATCGGCATCTGTCCGAAGCGCAAGCAGCGGAGGTCCTGCAGCCCTTCGACGTGATCTGCACAATGCGCGAACGGATGCCGTTGCCGCGCACGCTGATCGAGCGGCTTCCAAACCTGAAGTTGATCACGATCGTGGGCATGAGCCTGCCGAACCTGGACATGGCCGCGGCCAGCGAATCCGGCGTCCTGGTAGCACATTCCGATTTCGCCAACCCGCGATTCGCCGCGGTCCGCGACGCCACGCCCGAACTCGCGTGGGGCCTGCTGATCGCGACGGTCCGCAGCCTGGCCGACGAGCATCGCCGGATGCGTGATGGCGGGTGGCAGAGCAGCATGGGCATGACGCTGGCCGGTAAGACGCTCGGGCTGCTGGGGCTGGGCCGGACCGGCAAGCGGATGGCCGAGTACGGACGCGTTTTCGGGATGGAAGTCATTGCGTGGAGCCAGAATCTGACCGAGGAGGCAGCGACGGCGGCCGGTGCGCGCCGGGTCGAGAAAGCGGCGTTGTTCTCTTCGGCCGATGTGGTGTCCATCCACCTGGTGCTCTCCGAGCGGACGCGAGGTTTGGTCGGTGAACCCGAGCTGGCCCTGATGAAGCCGCACGCCTACCTGATCAACACGTCGCGGGGCCCGATCGTCGACGAGGCCGCGCTGATCTCGGCGCTGCGGGCGGGGCGGATCGCCGGGGCCGGACTCGACGTCTTCGACGTCGAACCGCCGGCGCCCGACCATCCGTTGCGGCGTTTGCCGAATGTGACGCTGTCGCCGCACTTGGGATACGTCACCCGCGAGATGCTGGCCGCCTTCTACTCGGACAGCATCGAAGCCGTGGTGGCCTGGCTGGACGGCACGCCGATCCGGATCGCCAACCCCGAGGCGTTCAGCTAGAACTGGCCCAGGTAGAACCGCGCGCCCTGATCGTCGGTGCACTCGGCGCTGATGCCGTAAGGCTGGCGGGCCGGCTCGGCCAGTACGGTGCCGCCGGCTTCGCGGACCCGCGCGACCGCCGCGTCGATATCGGCCACCGTCCACATCGGCACGGTGGTGGGGCGCTCGCTGCCGCCGGCGGCGCCGGACATCGGATGGGCGTCCACCACCTGCCAGCCGTCGGATATCCGGCCGGGCTCGAAGGTCCACCGCAATAGCGGCCCATAGAAGTCTCGGAACCCGGCCGAGTCCGGCACCTGGTAGGTGACGTAGGACAGTTCGCCGGGCCCAGAACCGTTGAGTTCCGGTCGCTTTCGGCCGGGGGTGGGCCGGTGAACCGCGAACGGGGCGCCTTGCGGGTCGGTGGCGTCGAGCATGACGCCGTACTCGGTCTCCCGGATTTCGCCCGGCACACCACCCGCCTCGGCTATCGCAACGCGGGCGGCTTGCACGTCCTCGACGGCGTAGCTGCAGAACAGCGTGGCGGCTTCGTCGGTGGCGAAGATGCCGGTCGGCAGGTCGGTATTGGTCACCCGATGCGATGCGGGGTCGAAGGTCCAGCCCAGGACGTGGCCGTAGAAGGCCGCCGCGCGGTCGGCGTCCGGAGTCCACACCGAGATGTATCCGATGTCACCGTGCCGAATCCCGACGCTGGCCGCAGCGGTCGGCCCGGACAGCATCCAGCGGTGCCCGAAGGGGTCGACGATGGTGGCGTTGCGCGATCCGTAGTTCTCGTAGATCTCGCGTACGACGGTGGCCCCGTGTTCGCGTGCTTGTGCCAGGGCGGCATCGGTGTCGGCGACGTGCAGCATCAGGCTGACCGAAACAGCGTTCTGCACAGGCGCTTTCAGGCCGAGTTCGGGATACTCATCGGCCAGGTACAGCGCGCCGCCGGCGATCGTGATCTCGGCGTGCCCAATTCGTCCGTCGTCCATGACGATGGGCTGCCCAACCACGGCGGCGCCGAACGCATCGGTGTACCAGGCGATTGCTGCGCGCGCGTTGGCGACGCTCAGGTAGGGCAGCGCCGCGGGCCGCGGGGCGTTCGGTGCCATCGGTTCGGCCAGCTCGGCCAGTTCGGCAAGGGCACTTGCGGTGTCGCTCATGACAACTCCTTCTGGTAGCGAAAGTGCGGACTCCAATCGCCGGCGCAGACGCGCGGCGAACTCCGGATCGGGTTGCACCGGAAGGTCATCGGTGTGCAGCACGTCGAGTGGATCCGAGTCGCGCTGACTCATGACGTTCCTCCTTCCGGATACTGTCTCTTGAAAGCTCTTCGGGCCCTGACTAACAGCGCCTCGGTGGCGTGTACCGTGCGCCCGATCAGCTCGGCGCATTCGCCGACGCTGCAGTCGTCCATATAGCGCAGCACCAGTACGGTGCGGTGCGGCTCGGCGAGCCGGGCCAGCACGGCTTCGGCGACCATCCGATCCAACTCGGCGTCCCAGTCGTCGGTCATGTCGCTGGATTCCGGCGGCTCGGCCATCGGCACGCTGAGTCGGTCTTGACCGCGCCGATAGTGGTCGGCCAGTTTGTGTCGTGCCACGCCGAGCAACCACGGAATTGAGATTGGCGGCGGGGAGGTCTTGCGCGCGGCGTCCATCGCCGCGAGGAAGGTCTCCGACGTCAGGTCTTCGGCCGCGCCACGATCGCCGCAGCGTCGGACGAAATACCCGTACACCAGCGGCAACGCCTCGTCGTAGAGCGCCAAAAGCGTACGTCGAGCGTCGGATTGGTAATCCGTGTGCGCGCTCACACCCTTATCGTCGCCGCGGCGATGCGAACTCCGACGGGTTGTGCGCGAAAAATTTTTGAAATTGCGCCTATTGCCAGTTCACGGGCGGGCCGTGCGGATGGCATTCACCCAGCACCACGAGGTCGCCGCCCGGCCAGCGGCGGGCGCGCACCAGAAATTTCAGCGGACTGCCCGGGCCGTCGCGCGCGGGCTCCATCGTCAGGTGCGCGAACGGTGAGGAGGCATCGGCGGATTCGCCGAGGGCCTCGACGCGAGCTCGCACGGCCGCCCGTTCATCCTCGGCCAGGTACTGCCAGGTGATCGAATGCCACAGCACGGTCAGCGCGCCGTCGGCCAGCGTCAGGCCGGCGACCGCGGCGGCGGCGGTCTGCCGCACCAGTTGTGCCGGCACCTCGCGGGCCACCGCGATGGCGCCGCGCAGCCGCGCCAGCCGGGCGGCCTGGTCGGGCCAGACATAGCTCAGTGCGGTCATCTCACCGTCGGCGCCGGTGACGTCGACGGGCGCGATGTCGAACCCGCGCCGCTCGACGATCCGCACCGACCCGGCCGGCGGCATGCGGCCGCGCCACGCGTCGTCGATGACCACCGCCGCGCCGGCCGGTCCCCACTGGCCGCCGTCGTAGCGGTAGTGGTACCGATCGGCGCGCAGGTTCAGCCCGGCACTCGATCCGATCTCGAAAAGCCGTATCGGCAACTCGATTTCGTGATTGACACACAGTAACGCGCCGATCAGCGCGGCGGCTCGGCCGACCTCGTTGGTTTGCGGCGGCTGCCCCAGCGCAGCGCGCAGCGACTCGGCGTGTTCGGCCGCGGCGAGCATGATCTCGGGCCACGCGGCGTCGGCATCCCAGCTGCCGCCGGTGCTGGGATACCAGCGGCGCAACACCGCTGCCCGGCCGTCGAGCACCAACCGGTGCAAGCCGCCCAGCAGCCGCAACGGTACCGCGTCGCGCGACGGATCGTCCTCGTGGCCGGACAAGATCGCCGCGAAGGTGCCGCCGGCTTCGACGTCGCGGGCCACCAGCTCGAACAGCTCGTCGTACATGGTGGAGCCGGAGGCACCGCAGAACCGTCCTTGCGACCGCAGGGTGTGCAGCAGGTGCTCGGCGTTGGCGGTCATGGTTTCAGACTGTGCAGCCCCGCGCCGACGACGTCGAAGGCGTTGCCCAGCGCCGCCCGCAACGTGACGGATTCGTCACGCAACCAATGCTCGTAGGCCGACAGCGCGACCCCGAGCAGGGTCCAGGCGACGGTCTGGGGCGCCAAGTCGGTCGTCTTGGCTCCCGAGCGCCGGGCGACGAACTCCGCGATCACCTCACGCCAGCCCGCGTACATCGTCATCGAATACGCCTGCAGTTCGGCGGTCTGCAGGATGACCCGCATCCGCTGACGGTGCCGGACGGTCTCGGAGTCGTCAAAGGTGTTGAACGCCAACAGTGCTTCCCGCAGCGCGTCGCCCAGCCGAACGCGCGGACCGACCGCGTCGAGCAGCTCGCGCAGATGGGCGAGGTGGCTGTCGAAGTCGCCCCAGAGGATGGCGTTCTTGGAGGCGTAGTAGCGGAACAGCGTGCGCCGCGAAATCCCGGCAGCTTGCGCGACGTCGTCGACGCTCACCTCGGCAAAACCCCGGGCGGTGAACAACGCGATCGCGACGTCGGTGATGTGGCCCGGCGTCGTCGAGCGGCGCCGGCCGACCCGCGACTGCGCAAGCATCAGACCCGCCCTTCCATTTCGGCACTCGATGCCATATCCTGACGACGATTGTGACAAGATCGACCATCGTTGTCGAGACCGTAGGAGAGGCAATTCATATGGACCGCGAGATCGAAACCGACGCCGAGCTGGTTACCGAGACTCTGGTTGAAGAGGTGTCCATCGACGGAATGTGCGGGGTCTACTGACCGTGCCGGCGCCCGCGCAGGCGCGACCGACCCAAAGTCGGTTCGACCCTGATCGCGGTTGGCGATTGCACCCACAGGTCGCGGTTCGACCCGAACCGTTCGGCGCCCTGCTCTATCACTTCGGCACCCGCAAGCTTTCATTTCTGAAGAACCGCACCATCCTTGCGGTGGTGCGGTCGCTGGCCGACCATCCCGACGTCCGGACGGCGCTGCGGGCCGGAGGAGTCGACGACTCCGAGCAGGGGCCGTACCTGCACGCGTTGGGTGTGCTGGTCGATTCCCGCATGCTGGTGCCCCAGGAGGACCATCAATGACTGCCCCTTCTCAAGCCGCCGTACCACGGCTCATCGAGCAGTTCGAGCACGGGTTGGACGCGCCCATCTGCCTGACCTGGGAGCTCACCTACGCCTGCAACCTGGCCTGCGTGCACTGCCTTTCCTCGTCGGGTAAGCGCGACCCACGCGAGCTGTCCACCCGCCAGTGCATGGACATCATCGACGAGCTGGAACGCATGCAGGTGTTCTACGTCAACATCGGCGGCGGGGAACCCACTGTGCGCCCTGACTTTTGGGAGCTGGTCGACTACGCCACCGCCCACCATGTCGGGGTGAAGTTCTCGACCAACGGGGTCCGCATCACCCCCGAGGTCGCCGCCCGGCTGGCGGCCAGCGATTACGTGGATGTCCAGATCTCGCTGGACGGCGCGACCGCCGAGATCAACGACGCGGTCCGCGGGCCCGGGTCGTTCGCGATGGCGGTGCGTGCGCTGGAAAACCTCGCCGCGGCCGGGTTCAAAGACGCCAAGATCTCCGTCGTGGTCACCCGGCACAACGTCGACCAGCTCGACGAATTCGCCGCCCTGGCAAGCCGTTACGGCGCGACGCTGCGGATCACCCGGCTGCGGCCCTCGGGGCGCGGGGCGGATGTCTGGGAAGACCTGCACCCCACCGCCGCCCAGCAGGTCGCGCTCTACGACTGGCTGGTCGCCAAGGGCGAGCGGGTGCTCACCGGCGACTCCTTCTTCCACCTGGCCCCGCTCGGCGCCTCCGGCGCGCTGTCCGGCCTGAACATGTGCGGGGCCGGCCGCGTGGTGTGCCTGATCGACCCGGTGGGCGACGTGTACGCCTGCCCGTTCGCCATCCACGACCGCTTCCTGGCCGGAAACGTGTTGTCCGACGGCGGTTTTGACTCCGTCTGGAAGCACGCTCCGCTTTTCCGCGAGCTGCGCGAGCCGCAATCGGCGGGCGCCTGCGGCAGCTGCGGGCATTACGACAGCTGCCGTGGCGGCTGCATGGCGGCCAAATTCTTCACCGGACTGCCGATGGACGGGCCGGATCCCGAATGCGTCCAGGGGCACAGCGAATCCGCCCTGGCCCGTGACCGGCAGACCCCGCGCCCGCGTGCCGACCACTCGCGCGGACAAAAGGTGCGCCGGCCGGTGCCGCTGACCCTGTCGGTGCGGCCGCCGCAGCAACCGCCCGCGCGGCTGTGTAATGAAAGCCCGGTCTAGCCATGGCCGACGAATGGTTTGAGACAGTTGCCATTGCTCAGCAGCGCGCAAAGCGCCGGTTGCCGAAATCCGTTTATTCATCCCTGGTTGCGGCCAGCGAAAAGGGAATTACGGTCTCCGACAACGTCGAAGCTTTCGGTGAACTCGGTTTCGCGCCGCACGTGGTAGGTGCACAAGAAAAGCGCGATTTGTCGACCACCGTTATGGGACAAGATATTTCAATGCCGGTGCTGATTTCACCGACCGGCGTCCAGGCGGTCGACCCGGATGGCGAGGTCGCCGTCGCGCGGGCCGCCGCGGCACGCGGAACGGCGATGGGTCTGTCCTCGTTCGCCAGCAAGCCGATCGAGGAAGTGATCGCGGCAAACTCCAAGCTGTTCTTTCAGGTGTATTGGCTGGGCGGGCGCGACGCGATCGCCGAGCGGGTGGAACGGGCCCGCGCGGCCGGCGCGGTCGGCTTGATCGCCACCACCGACTGGTCCTTCTCGCACGGGCGTGACTGGGGCAGCCCCAAGATTCCCGAACAGATGAACCTGCGGACCATCCTGCGGTTGTCCCCGGAGGCGGCCTTCAAGCCCCGGTGGTTGTTGAAGTGGGCGAAGACCATGCGTCCGCCGACGCTGTCGGTGCCGAACCAGGCCCGCCGCGGCGAGACCGGTCCGCCTTTCTTTCAGGCCTACGGGGAATGGATGGGCACGCCGCCGCCGACCTGGGAAGACATCGCCTGGCTGCGCGAGCTGTGGGGCGGGCCGTTTATGCTCAAGGGCATCATGCGCGTCGACGATGCGAAAAGGGCTGTGGATGCCGGTGTTTCGGCGATATCGGTGTCGAACCACGGCGGCAACAACCTGGACGGGACGCCCGCATCGATCCGGGCCCTGGCCCCGGTGGTGGCCGCGGTCGGCGACCGGGCCGAGGTGTTGCTGGACGGCGGCATCCGACGCGGCAGTGACGTGGTGAAGGCCGTGGCCCTGGGAGCTCGGGCGGTGATGATCGGCCGTGCCTATCTGTGGGGGCTGGCCGCCAATGGTCAAGCCGGCGTCGAGAACGTTCTCGACATCCTGCGCGGCGGCATCGACTCGGCGCTCATGGGGCTGGGGCACGCCTCGGTCCACGACTTGCGCCCGGACGACATTCTGGTGCCGGACGGCTTCACCCGGGCGCTCGGCGTTCCTCCGACCGGGCGGGCGTAGTCGACCTCGGCGGCACCCGAGTTAATCCCCGGCATGTTGGGCGGCTTTGCCGTATTTCGCTGCCGGGAGGGCGTGCCGGAGCCCGTCGCAACGCCGCCAAAATCGCGCGGATGAGGGATTGCGAGCGAAAATCGACGTGTGCGAAAATTGTGATACGCGCGTGGCAACCGTGACGGACGAGCCGAATTTCGGCGCCCCGATGAACAGCCCAGAAAAAAATTAACTTTGAAGGCTCAACAATTGGTGCACGCCAGGTGAATTCGGCCTACCATCACCGAGTGCCCGTACTCGGCGAATTAGGAGCTGCGACGTCGAGCGAGCTATTTCCCACCTCGCCGTCGATAATGACCCCGCTGGGGTCCACCGAGCAACATGGTCCGCACCTGCCGTTGGACACCGACACCCGGATCGCGACAGCGGTCGCGAAGGGGGCCCGGGCAAGCCTCGAGGAGGCGTGGTTGGTCGCGCCGGCTATCGCCTACGGCGCCAGCGGCGAGCACCAGAGTTTCGCCGGAACGATCTCCATCGGCACCGACGCCCTGACGACGCTGCTGGTCGAGTACGGCAGGTCGGCCGCCTGCTGGACCCAGCGCCTCGTCTTCGTCAACGGCCACGGCGGCAACGCGGAGGCGTTGGGACGCGCCGTGACCACACTTCGCGCCGAGAGCCGCGACGTCGCGTGGTGCCCCTGCGCCACCGCCGGCGCCGACGCGCACGCCGGTCATACCGAAACATCGGTGTTGCTGCATATCTCGCCGTCCGATGTGCTGACCGACCGCTGGCTCGCCGGGAACCGGGCGCCGCTGCCCGAGTTGCTCCCGACGATGCGCACCGGTGGAGTCGCGGCGGTCAGCCCCGTAGGGGTATTGGGGGACCCGACCACCGCCACCGCGGCCGAGGGCAAGCGCATCTTCTCCGAGATGGTCGACGGTTGCGTGCGCCGGATCGTGCGTTGGGTGCCCGGCCCCGACGGGATGCTGACATGAGTCAGCCTCGACTGCCGGACGGGTTCGCCGTTCAGGTCGATCGCCGGGTGCGGGTGCTCGGCGACGGCTCGGCCCTGCTGGGCGGCTCACCGACCCGACTGCTCAAGCTCGCTCCCGCCGCTCAGGGCATGCTCTCCGATGGCCGGCTGAAGGTCCGCGACGACGTCAGTGCCCAGCTGGCCCGCACCCTGCTGGACGCCACCGTTGCCCACCCCCGCCCCGCCGGCGGCCCGTCGCACCGCGACGTCACTGTGGTGATCCCGGTGCGGGACAACGTTTCTGGCGCGCGACGCCTGGTGAACTCGCTGCGCGGGCTGCGCGTGATCGTGGTGGACGACGGCTCGGTGTCGCCGATCGAGGCCGAAGACTTCGCCGGCACGCACTGCGACATCGAGGTGTTGCACCACCCGCGCAGCAAGGGGCCCGCGGCGGCACGCAACACGGGGCTGGCGGCCTGCACCACCGACTTCGTCGCGTTCATGGACTCCGACGTGGCGCCGCGCCGCGGTTGGCTGGAAGCGCTGCTCGGCCACTTCTGCGACCCGACCGTGGCCCTGGTGGCGCCGCGCATCGTGGGCCTGGCGCACAGCGAGAACGTGGTGGCCCGGTACGAGGCGGTGCATTCCTCGCTGGACCTCGGGCAGCGCGAGGCGCCGGTGCTGCCGCACAGCACGGTGTCCTACGTGCCCAGCGCGGCCATCATCTGCCGCCGTTCGGCCATCTGCGACGTCGGCGGGTTCGACGAGACCATGCAGTCCGGCGAGGACGTCGACCTGTGCTGGCGGCTGATCGAGGCGGGTGCGCGGCTGCGCTACGAGCCCATCGCGCTGGTCGCCCACGATCACCGCACCCAATTGCGGGATTGGCTTGCGCGCAAGGCATTCTATGGCGGTTCTGCGGCCCCGCTGTCGGTGCGCCACCCCGACAAGACAGCCCCGGTGGTGATCTCCGGGTGGGCGCTGATGGCCTGGATCCTGATGGCGCTCGGCACCAGCCTGTCGCGGCTGGCGTCGATCGTGATCGCCGTCCTGACCGGGCGGCGCATCGCCAAGGTCATGCGCAGCGCCGATACCGCCTTCTCCGATGTCGTGGTGATCGCGTCCCGCGGTCTGTGGTCGGCGGCGCTGCAGCTGGCCTCGGCCATCTGCCGGCACTACTGGCCGGTGGCGTTGCTCGCGGCCATCGTGTCGCGCCACTGTAGACGCGTCATCGTGGTCGCGGCCGTGATGGACGGTGTCGTCGACTGGCTGCGGCGCCGAGACGCCACCGGCGACGAGGCCGAGCCGATCGGGCTGCTGACCTATCTGGTGCTCAAGCGCGTCGACGATCTCGCCTACGGCCTCGGGCTGTGGTGGGGCGTGGTCCGCGAACGCAACCTGCGCGCGCTCAAGCCACAAATCCGGAGCTAGCCGCCGCCTTGACCACCGCGCACAGCGATGTGCTGATCGTCGGCGCCGGAAGTGCTGGATCGGTTGTTGCCGAACGTCTTTCCGCCGATCCCGCCCGCACCGTGACCGTCCTCGAAGCGGGCCGCGCGCTGGACGATCCGGCGCTGCTGGCCCAAACCGCCAACGGGCTGCAGCTGCCGATCGGGGCGGGTAGCCCGTTGGTGCAGCGCTACGCGACCCGAATCACCGAGCAGCCCGCTCGCGAGTTGCCGATCGTGCGGGGGGCAACGGTCGGGGGTTCGGGCGCGGTCAATGGCGGCTACTTCTGTCGCGGGCTGCCGCGCGACTTCGATCGGGCCGCGATACCGGGCTGGGCGTGGTCGGACGTTATCGAGCATTTCCGCGCCATCGAGACCGACCTGGATTTCACCGGTCCCGCCCACGGCGACAGCGGCCCGATACGGGTGCGCCGCACGCACGAAATGACCGGAACCACTGAACGTTTCATCGCCGCGGCGCGGGCTGCCGGGTTCTCCTGGGTCCCCGATCTCAATGATTGCGGGCCCGAGCTGGCCCCGGGCGTCGGCGCGGTGCCGCTCAACATCGTCGACGGCGTCCGCATCGGATCGGGCGCCGGATATCTGCTTCCGGCGCTGGGGCGACCCAACCTGAGACTGCTGTCGCAGACTCGGGCCGTGCGATTGAGGGTCACCGGCACCGCGGTTGCCGGCGTGGACGCGGTGGGGCCGCACGGCCCAACGACGCTGACTGCCGATCGAATCGTATTGTGCGCCGGTGCTATTCAGTCAGCGCAGCTGCTGATGCTGTCCGGCATCGGTGACGAGAGGATGCTGCGGGCGCTCGGTGTGCCGGTGGTGGCGCCGCTTCCGGTGGGCAGGTTCTGCAGCGATCACCCCGAATGGGTGCTGCCCACCGACTGGACGGTGGCCACCGGCCGGCCCGTGCTGGAGGTGGTGCTCAATGCCGCCGACGGTATCGAGATCAGACCGTACACGGGTGGCTTCGTCGCGATGACCGGCGACGGCACCGGGGGCCATCCCGACTGGCCACACCTCGGGGTCGCGCTGATGCAGCCCCGCTCACGCGGGCGCATCTCGCTGGTGTCCGCGGATCCGGCCGTGCCCCCGCGAATCGAGCATCGCTACGACACCGAGCCCGAGGATGTCGCGGCCCTGCGGCGCGGCAGCGAGCTGGCACGTGAACTCGCCAGTGCGGCAACATATGTCGGAGACCCGGTATGGGCGACGTCGCAGCACCTGTGCGCCAGCGCCCCGATGGGCTCCGACGGTGACCCGCACGCGGTCGTCGACCCGCGGTGCCGCGTGCGCGGCATGGACAACCTATGGGTGATCGACGGCTCGATCTTGCCCACCATCACCAGCCGTGGCCCGCATGCGACCATCGTCATGCTCGGCCACCGTGCGGCGGAATTCGTTGTCTGAATCGTCTTTTCGAGACCACCGGCGGGACAGTGCCCGGCGCACCAGGCTTAGCTGCTTGCCGTCTCGTCCGGGAGCCCACAGCCCGATCAGGATCGAGATCACGGCGACGATCACGGCTATCGCGATCGTCGACGCGTGCATGGCGGCCAGAAATGCGGTTTTGGACAGCTCGGCGAGTTTGGCCCCCTGCGGCCCGAGCTGTCCGGCCACCTCGACGGCCTTGGCGAGTGAGTCGGTGGCCGGGCCGCGCACCGCCGGCGGGAAGCTTCCCAACTGTGGCGCCAGCTCGTGGGAATAGCGCCCGGCCAGGATCGAACCCGCCACGGCGATGCCCAGCGCCCCGCCCATCTCGCGTGAGGTGTCGTTCACCGCGGAAGCCACGCCCTGCTTTTCGTCGGGAACCGCACCCATGATGGCCGAAGTCGTTGGCGCCGTGCAGATCCCGATGCCGGTGGCCAGAATCAACGTCGGCCAGGCGAACTGCGAGTAGGTCGACTGCAGGTCCAACACGTACATGCACGCGAAACCCACCGCCATCAGCAGCGTGCCGACGAACAGCACCAGTTGCAGCCCGAGCTTCGGCACATACCAAAACGACAGCGCCGAGCAGATGCCCAGCGGAATCATGAAGGGGCCGAAGGCAATTGCCGTAGTCAGCGGGGAATAGCCCATGATCTGCTGGACGTACTGCATGCCGATATAGAAGAACCCGAACGTCGCGCCGAACAGCACGACGATCGCTGCCACGCCGGTGGCGAAGTTGGGGTCGGCGAACAGCCGCACGTCGAGAAGTGGGTGTTGTCGCCGGAATTCGACGACGCCGAACAGCGCCGCGACGATGACCCCCGCGCCGATTCCGCCCCACACCAGCGGATCGGCCCAGCCCCGATTGGGCGCTTCCAGGATGGCGGCCACCGAGATCGCGACGGCGGCTCCGATCAGGATTGCGCCCAGCGCGTCGATGCGGGGAGCGGTGTGGTCGCGCGACGGTGAGACGGTGCACGCCAGGGCGAAGACCACCAGCCCGGCGATGCCCAGTGACCAGAAGATCGCGTGCCAATCCCAAAAGCGAAGCAGCAGGCCCGAACCGATCAAGCCGAAGACCCCGCCGGAGCCGGCCGTACCGGCCCAGATTCCGACGGCCTTCATCCGATCGTCTTTCGGATAGGCCACGGTCAGCAGCGACAGCGTCGCGGGCATTACGAATGCCGCGCCGACACCGGCGACCGCGCGCCCCGCAATGATCTGCAGGGGAGCGTGCAGGATCGCCGGTGTCACCGAGCCCAGCGCGAACACCACCAAACCGGTCAGCAGTGCGCCGCGCCTGCCGTAGCGATCACCGATCGCGCCGGCCGGCAGCAGCAGGCAGGCCAGCGCCACCGTGTAGCCGTCGACGATCCCGTTCAGCTGCGACTGCGTCGCCGACGTGGCGACCGCCAGGTCACCCAGTGCCGTGTTCAGCGCCGTCATCGACGCCACCACCAGCGCCACCCCCATACAGGCGACCGCCAGGGTCCAGGCTCGCGCACGAGGGCTACCGCCAATGCTCACCGCATCAGTACGCTGGTCAGGCCGGATCAGGACATCGACCATGAGAGGCGCCTCCCTTCGGGGGCGTACGAAGTTCTGAGACCAATAGTCTCGTAGTTAGACCGATAGTCTTTGTTCTAAACAGGGAGGTGAGTCACAATCACCGAGGGAAGTACGGATCCCCGACCCGCGCGGTCGCGGGCTCGTTTGCTGGAAGCCGCCGCGACACTGCTGCGCTCCGGCGGCCCCAGTGCGGTGACCGTGGAAGCCGTCACCCGTACCGCCAACGTGGCGAGAGCCACGCTGTATCGCCACTTCCCGAGCGGAAACGATTTGCTGGCCGCGGCGTTCAACAGCCTGATACCACCGTCCCCGATACCGCCCGACGAGGGCTCACTGCGGGATCGGCTGGTCGCCCTGGTCCTCGCCCAAGCCGAATCGGTGGCCCAGGCGCCCGCCGTCATGACGGCGATGTCCTGGCTGGCCCTGGGGCGCGATCTGGAAGGTCTGCCGGAACCGCACCACGCCAGCTCCACCGACAGCCCGGCGATCACCACCCTTCGAGAACGCATCGCCCAGCAGTACGCCGCGCCGTTCGACGCCCTGTTCGACAGTCCGGAGGCCGCGGAACTCGGTGAGGTGGACCGCTCGCGGGCCATCGCCCTGCTGATCGGCCCGCTGGTGCTGGGGCGCCTGTCCACGCTGCCGGATTTCGACTATCGGGAATGCGCGCTCGCGGCCGTCGACGGTTTCCTGCACGTTCAGCGCGCGCAGAACAGGGCTAGCGCAGCGAGTATCGAATCGGCAGGTGCTTGAGCCCGCCGACGAACGTCGTGGCGATCAGTTCCGGTTCTCCACCCAGCTCAATGGAATTCAGCCGCGGCAGCAGTTCGGCGAAGAACCCGTGCAGCTCCATTCGGGCCAGCGCCGCGCCCAGGCAGAAGTGAACGCCGTAGCCGAATGCCAAGTGCTTGTTCGGATTCCGGGCGGCATCGAATCGGAACGGATCGTCGAACACGTCCTTGTCGCGGTTGGCCGAAACGTAGGACAGATACACCGATTGCCCCTTGGCGATCGGCACCCCGCGCACGGTGGTGTCCTCGGTGGCGGTGCGCATGAATTCCTTGACCGGGGTCACCCAGCGGATCATTTCCTCGGCGGCCAGCGGCATCAATCCCAGGTCGTCGGTCAATCTCCGGCGCTGGTCCGGGTTTTCGATCAGCGCCCGGAGGCCGCCGGCGATCGTCGAGCTGGTGGTGTCGTGGCCGGCGGTGGCGACGATGACGTAATAGGACGCGGCGTCGATGTCGGACAGCGGCTTGCCGTCGACCTTGGCGTTGGCGATCGCCGACGCCAGGTCGTCGGTGGGCCGTTCCCGCCGGGAGGCGGTGAGCGCGGTGAAATAGTCGAAGAGTTCCAGCACCACCTCGAGCTGCTGCTGCGGTGTGCTGCCCCGGCGGCGTTCGGCGTCGCTGACACCGAAGAGTTCCTGGGTGAGCACGCGGATGCGGTCAAAGTCCGATTCGGGCAGACCGAGCAGCGACAAGATCACGTACAGCGGGTAGTTCACGGCGACCTCTTGCACGAAGTCGCATTCGCCGCCCGCGGCCGCCAATTTGTCGACGTAGATCCTGGCCAGCTCGGCGACGCGATCCTGCAGCGCTCGCATCGCTTTGGGGCGAAACCAGTCGGCGCCGATGGCGCGAAACTGCCGGTGCTCCGGGCCGTCCATGTGGACCAGCGTGCGCAGGCCTATCCCGGCGTCCCGCCGGGCGCAGGCCTATCCCGGCGTCCCGCCGGGCGCGGGCGAGGTCGTCGACCTCCGCGGGTTCCAGCACCGTCCGGGCTTCGTTGATGAAGACGTCGTTGGCGCGCTCGATCGCCATCACATCGGCATGCTTGGTGATGGCCCAGAACGGCCGGTAGGGCGGACGGTCCACCAGGGACACCGGCGCGTGCGCGCGCAAGTGGGTCAGCGCCGCATGAAAGCGCTTTTCGTCGGTGTAGGCGATCGGGTCGGTGAGCACCTTGGCGGCGTCATCCACAATCGGCGTGCTCATGGCCCCCCTTGCCCGGATTTGCGGCCCGAATTCGACGGTAGGTGCGGGGTGAGCGCGCGCGAAGGACCGCTGTCCTCACAACTATTCGAAATCGCCTATCTGGCCTGGTCGCGAGATTCTGGGCGGGATTTTGATTAGGCCATGATCTAGGGCATACTGTTCGGGTTGCCGTGAGCCGGGTTTGCGCCTGGCCGGGCATACGACCAGCGCCCAAACGGGCGCGTCCGGTCCCATCCTTGGAGCGACTATTTTTTGGCCGCGAACAAGGCTGTGTGAGGGTGACACGCCCGACCGCGGGGGCCGGTGAACCACGACAGGTAAACAGCGGCGCAGTATCCGGCGCGGCGCTCGATCGGCCCCAGATGGGCCGGGTCGAGTCGGCGCGCCGGGGGCACTGGGACAGCTCAAGCCCGGGTACCGGGCTTCAAGAGGAGTGAGGGTAGGAGAAGCGTGGCGGGACAGAAGATCCGCATCAGGCTTAAGGCCTACGACCATGAGGCTATTGATGCCTCGGCGCGCAAGATCGTCGAGACCGTCGTCCGTACGGGTGCCAGCGTCGTAGGGCCGGTGCCGCTGCCGACCGAGAAGAACGTGTATTGCGTCATCCGCTCCCCGCACAAGTACAAGGACTCGCGGGAGCACTTCGAGATGCGCACCCACAAGCGGTTGATCGACATTCTCGATCCGACGCCGAAGACCGTTGACGCACTGATGCGCATCGATCTGCCGGCCAGTGTCGACGTCAACATCCAGTAGGGGATCGGCGAACTCATGGCAAGAAAAGGCATTCTGGGTACCAAGCTGGGCATGACGCAGGTGTTCGACGAGAACAACCGGGTCGTGCCGGTGACGGTGGTGAAGGCGGGGCCCAACGTGGTCACGCGCATCCGCACCCCGGAGCTCGACGGCTACAGCGCCGTGCAGTTGGCCTACGGCGAAATCAGCCCACGGAAAGTCAACAAGCCCGTCACGGGCCAGTACACCGCCGCGGGCGTGAACCCGCGCCGGCACCTGGCCGAGCTGCGTCTGGACAACCCGGAGGCGGCCGCCGAGTACGAGGTCGGCCAGGAGCTGACGGCGGAGATCTTCGCCGACGGCGCCTATGTCGACGTGACCGGCACCTCCAAGGGCAAGGGCTTCGCGGGCACCATGAAGCGCCACGGCTTTCGTGGCCAGGGCGCCAGCCACGGTGCCCAGGCGGTGCACCGTCGTCCGGGTTCCATCGGCGGTTGCGCCACTCCCGCGCGCGTTTTCAAGGGCACGCGGATGGCGGGCCGGATGGGTAACGACCGGGTGACCGTGCAGAACCTGGTGGTGCACAAGGTCGATGCCGAGAACGGCGTGCTGTTGATCAAGGGTGCGGTCCCCGGCCGCACCGGCGGACTCGTCGTGGTTCGCACCGCGATCAAACGAGGTGAGAAGTAATGGCAGCGGTAAAGATTGATGTGAAGACGCCGGACGGCAAGGTCGACGGCTCCATCGAGCTGCCCGCCGAATTGTTCGACGCCCCGGCCAATATCGCGTTGATGCACCAGGTGGTCACCGCGCAGCGAGCGGCGGCCCGCCAGGGTACGCACTCGACCAAGACGCGCGGCGAGGTCAGCGGTGGTGGCCGTAAGCCTTACCGGCAGAAGGGCACCGGACGCGCGCGGCAGGGTTCGACACGCGCCCCGCAGTTCACCGGTGGTGGCACCGTGCACGGTCCCAAGCCGCGCGACTACAGCCAGCGCACGCCCAAGAAGATGATCGCCGCCGCGTTGCGCGGGGCGTTGTCCGACCGGGCCCGCAACGGCCGCATCCACGCGGTCACCGAGCTGGTGTCGGGTCAGACCCCGTCGACCAAGAGCGCCAAGGCATTTCTGAACACGCTGACCGATCGCAAGCAGGTCCTGGTCGTCATCGGCAGCACCGACGAGGCCGGCGCCAAGAGCGTGCGCAACCTGCCCGGCGTGCACATCCTGGCGCCCGGTCAGCTCAACACCTATGACGTGCTGCGTTCCGACGACGTGGTGTTCAGCGTCGAGGCGCTCAACGCCTACATCGCGGCGAATACGGGTAGCACCGAGGAGGTTTCGGCCTGATGGCGACCGTCACTGACCCACGCGACATCATCCTGGCTCCGGTCATTTCGGAGAAGTCGTACGGCCTGCTCGACGACAACGTGTACACCTTCGTGGTGCACCCCGATTCGAACAAGACGCAGATCAAGATCGCTATCGAGAAGATCTTCTCCGTCAAGGTCGCGTCGGTGAACACCGCGAACCGGCAGGGCAAGCGGAAGCGCACCCGGACCGGGTTTGGCAAGCGCAAGGGCACCAAGCGCGCGATTGTCACCCTGGCCCCGGGCAGCAAGCCGATTGACCTGTTCGGAGCACCGGCCTAGCGCGGCGACGATGCAGAGCGAAGCGATGAGGAGGAGCCGGGCAATCCGGCCCAGCGCGCCCGAGAGAAAGACCTGATAAGACATGGCAATTCGCAAATACAAGCCGACGACCCCGGGTCGTCGCGGCGCGAGCGTGTCCGACTTCGCCGAGGTCACCCGTTCGGAGCCGGAGAAGTCGCTGGTGCGGCCGCTGCACGGGCACGGTGGGCGTAATGCCCACGGCCGCATCACCACTCGTCACAAGGGTGGTGGTCACAAGCGTGCCTACCGGGTGATCGACTTCCGGCGCAACGACAAAGACGGTGTCAACGCGAAGGTCGCGCACATCGAGTACGACCCGAACCGCACCGCCAACATCGCGTTGCTGCACTTCCTGGATGGGGAGAAGCGCTACATCATTGCCCCGCTTGGACTCTCGCAGGGCGACGTGGTGGAGTCGGGCGCCAACGCCGACATCAAGCCGGGCAACAACCTGCCGTTGCGCAACATCCCGGCCGGTACGTTGATCCACGCCGTGGAGCTGCGGCCGGGCGGCGGCGCCAAGATGGCGCGGTCGGCCGGATCCAGCATCCAGCTGCTCGGTAAAGAGGGCAGCTACGCGTCGCTGCGTATGCCCAGTGGTGAGATCCGCCGCGTCGACGTGCGCTGTCGCGCCACCGTCGGCGAGGTGGGCAACGCCGAGCAGGCGAACATCAACTGGGGCAAGGCCGGTCGGATGCGCTGGAAGGGCAAGCGCCCGACCGTGCGTGGTGTCGTAATGAACCCGGTGGACCACCCGCACGGTGGTGGTGAGGGCAAGACCTCCGGTGGTCGCCACCCGGTCAGCCCGTGGGGTCAGCCCGAGGGCCGTACCCGCCACCCGAACAAGGCCAGTAACAAGCTCATCGTCCGACGCCGGCGCACCGGCAAGAAGCACGGTCGCTAGGAAGTCGAGGAACAAGACATGCCACGCAGCCTGAAAAAGGGACCATTCGTCGACGACCACCTGCTTAAGAAGGTGGACGTGCAGAACGAGAAGAACAGCAAGCAGGTCATCAAGACCTGGTCGCGTCGTTCGACGATCATTCCCGACTTCATCGGCCACACCTTTGCGGTGCACGACGGCCGCAAGCACGTCCCGGTGTTCGTCACCGAGGCGATGGTCGGCCACAAGCTCGGTGAATTCGCGCCGACGCGCACCTTCAAGGGCCACATCAAGGACGACCGAAAGGCCAAGCGCCGATGAGCACCACGACGACTGAATATCCGTCGGCTTTCCCATCGGCAACAGCGAAGGCACGGTTCGTGCGGGTTTCGCCGACCAAGGCGCGCCGGGTCATCGACCTGGTGCGCGGCAAGTCGGTCGCCGACGCGCTCGACATCTTGCGCTGGGCACCGCAGGCCGCCAGTGAGCCGGTCGCCAAGGTGATCGCCAGCGCCGCGGCCAACGCGCAGAACAACGACGGCCTGGACCCGGCGACCCTGGTGGTCGCCACGGTCTACGCCGACGAGGGCCCCACCGCCAAGCGCATCCGTCCGCGCGCCCAGGGGCGTGCGTTCCGGATTCGCCGGCGCACCAGCCACATCACCGTCGTGGTGGAAAGCCGCCCGAGCAAGGACCAGCAGTCGTCGAAGTCGTCTCGGGCCCGCCGCGCCGAGGGCAGCAAGGCCGCCGCGAAGGCTGGGCCTGGTTCCGAGGCCAAGAAGGCTCCGGCCAAGGCGCCCGCCAAGAAGGCCGAGCCTGCTTCCAAGGCTGCCAAGAAGGCGCCCGCGAAAAAGGCTGCGCCGCAAGCCGAAGCCAAGACGTCTGAGACTTCTGACGCGAAGGGAGGCTCAGACTAGTGGGCCAGAAGATCAATCCGCACGGCTTCCGGCTGGGGATCACCACCGACTGGAAGTCCCGCTGGTACGCCGACAAGCAGTACGCCGACTACGTCAAGGAAGACGTGGCGATCCGCCGGCTGCTGTCCACCGGTCTGGAGCGCGCCGGCATCGCCGACGTGGAGATCGAGCGCACCCGCGACCGCGTCCGCGTCGACATCCACACCGCGCGTCCCGGTATCGTGATCGGCCGCCGCGGCACCGAGGCCGACCGGATCCGTGCGGACCTGGAGAAGCTGACCGGCAAGCAGGTCCAGCTGAACATCCTCGAGGTCAAAAACCCGGAGTCGCAAGCACAATTGGTGGCTCAGGGGGTGGCCGAGCAGCTGAGCAACCGCGTGGCGTTCCGTCGCGCGATGCGCAAGGCCATCCAGTCGGCGATGCGCCAGCCCAACGTCAAGGGCATCCGGGTGCAGTGCTCGGGCCGCCTCGGCGGCGCCGAGATGAGCCGCTCGGAGTTCTACCGCGAGGGCCGGGTTCCGCTGCACACGCTGCGCGCCGACATCGACTACGGCCTGTACGAGGCCAAGACCACCTTCGGCCGGATCGGTGTGAAGGTGTGGATCTACAAGGGCGACATCGTCGGCGGCAAGCGCGAATTGGCTGCTGCCGCACCGGCGGGCGCCGACCGTCCGCGCCGCGAACGGCCGTCGGGCACCCGCCCGCGCCGTAGCGGTGCATCCGGTACCACGGCCACCAGCACCGAGGCTGGACGGGCCGCGGACGCCGGCGAACCCCCGGCCGACAGTGCGCCTGCACCCGAACCGCAGAGCACGGAGAGCTGAATCATGTTGATTCCCCGCAGAGTTAAGCACCGCAAGCAGCACCATCCACGCCAGCGCGGCATCGCCAGCGGTGGCACGCAGGTGAACTTCGGCGACTTCGGCATCCAGGCCCTCGAGCACGCCTACGTCACCAACCGGCAGATCGAGTCGGCTCGTATCGCGATCAACCGGCACATCAAGCGTGGCGGCAAGGTGTGGATCAACGTCTTCCCCGACCGTCCGCTGACCAAGAAGCCCGCGGAAACCCGGATGGGTTCCGGTAAGGGCTCGCCGGAGTGGTGGGTCGTCAACGTCAAGCCGGGCCGGGTGCTGTTCGAGCTGAGCTACCCCAACGAGCAGACCGCCCGCGAGGCGCTCACTCGAGCAATCCACAAGCTGCCGATCAAGGCACGCATCATCACCCGAGAGGATCAGTTCTGATGGCAGTGGGTATTTCGCCTGGCGAACTGCGTGAGCTCACCGACGAGGAGCTGACGGACCGCCTGCGCGAGTCCAAGGAGGAGCTGTTCAACCTCCGCTTCCAAATGGCGACGGGACAGCTCAACAACAACCGCCGGCTGCGCACGGTGCGTACGGAAATCGCCCGGGTGTACACGGTGCTGCGGGAACGCGAGCTGGGACTGGCCAGTGGTCCTGATGGATCCGACGGAAACAAGGAATCGTGATGGCAGAAGCTAAGGCCACCCCCAAGAAGGCCGCTGCGACAGATGGCGCTGCGAAAGAGAAGGGCCCGCAGCACACTCCGGCGAAGCCGAAGACGCGTGGCCGGCGCAAGACGCGCATCGGCTACGTGGTGAGCGACAAGATGCAGAAGACCATCGTGGTCGAGCTGGAAGACCGGATGCGTCACTCGCTGTACGGCAAGATCATCCGGACGACCAAGAAGGTCAAGGCGCACGACGAGGACAGCGTCGCCGGCGTCGGCGACCGCGTCTCGCTGATGGAGACGCGTCCGACGTCGGCCACCAAGCGGTGGCGTCTCGTCGAGGTGCTGGAAAAGGCCAAGTAACTCCCGAGCGACAGGCAACGCCCGAGACCCTGGCGGTCTCGGGCGTCTGCGTCGGGTGAGCGCAACGTCACGGCGAAACAAGGTCGGAAATTTCGCCGTGGCGTTACGCTCGGCGCATGTCTGTTGACTCCCGAGAATTTCAAGGCAAGATCGAGCTGGACATTCGCGATTCGGAGCCGGACTGGGGTCCGTACGCGGCGCCGACCGCCCCCGAGAATTCGCCGAACATCCTGTATCTGGTGTGGGATGACACCGGCATCGCGACCTGGGACTGCTTCGGCGGCCTGGTCGAGATGCCCGCGATGACGCGCATTGCCGAGCGCGGCGTGCGGCTGTCGCAATTCCACACCACCGCGCTGTGCTCACCGACGCGGGCGTCGCTGCTGACCGGTCGCAACGCCACCACGGTGGGTATGGCCACCATCGAAGAATTCACCGACGGTTTCCCGAACTGCAACGGTCGGATCCCGACCGACACTGCGCTGGTCTCCGAGGTACTCGCCGAACGTGGTTACAACACATACTGTGTCGGCAAGTGGCACCTCACGCCGCTCGAGGAGTGCAGCATGGCCTCGACGAAACGACACTGGCCCACCTCACGCGGCTTCGAGCGGTTCTACGGATTCATGGGCGGCGAGACCGACCAGTGGTACCCCGACCTGGTCTACGACAACCACCCGGTCAACCCGCCGGCAACCCCCGAGGACGGCTACCACCTGTCCAAGGACATCGCCGACAAGACAATCGAATTCATCCGCGACGCCAAGGTGATTGCGCCCGACAAGCCGTGGTTCAGCTACGTATGCCCCGGCGCCGGACACGCGCCGCATCACGTCTTCAAAGAGTGGGCCGACAAGTACGCCGGCCGCTTCGACATGGGCTACGAACGCTATCGCGAGATCGTGCTGGAAAATCAGAAGTCGATTGGCATCGTGCCGCCGGACACCGAACTGTCCCCGGTCAACCCGTATCAGGATGTCAAGGGGCCGGGCGGCGAGCCATGGCCGCTGCAGGACACCGTTCGTCCCTGGGACTCGCTCAACGACGAAGAGAAGAAGCTGTTTTCGCGGATGGCCGAGGTGTTCGCCGGCTTCCTGTCCTACACCGACGCTCAGATCGGCCGGATCCTGGACTATCTCGAAGAGTCCGGACAGTTGGACAACACCATCATCGTGGTGATCTCCGACAACGGCGCCAGCGGCGAGGGCGGTCCGAACGGATCGGTGAACGAGGGCAAGTTCTTCAACGGCTACATCGACACCGTCGAGGAGAGCATGAAGCTCTACGATCACCTCGGTGGACCCCAGACCTACAACCATTACCCGATCGGCTGGGCGATGGCCTTCAACACGCCTTATAAGCTCTACAAGCGTTACGCCTCGCATGAGGGCGGCATCGCCGATTCGGCAATCATCTCGTGGCCCAACGGAATTGCGGCGCACGGCGAGGTTCGCGACAACTACGTCAACGTCTCCGACATCACCCCGACGATCTATGACCTGCTGAACATGACGCCGCCGGAGACTGTCAAGGGGATTGCGCAGAAGCCACTCGACGGTGTGAGTTTCAAAGCAGCGCTGGCCGATCCGGCCGCCGACACCGGCAAGCAGACGCAGTTCTACACGATGCTGGGCACCCGCGGGATCTGGCACAACGGCTGGTTCGCCAACACCGTGCACGCCGCCACACCCGCGGGGTGGTCGCATTTCGATGCCGATCGCTGGGAGCTGTTCCACATCGAGGCTGACCGCAGCCAGTGCCACGACCTGGCCGCCGAGCAGCCCGAGAAGCTGGAAGAGCTTAAGGCGCTGTGGTTTTCCGAGGCCGCCAAGTACAACGGCCTGCCACTGGCGGATCTGAACCTGATGGAGACGATGACCCGATCCCGGCCCTATCTGGTGGGGGAGCGGACCAGCTACATCTACTACCCCGACTGCGCGGACGTCGGAATCGGTGCCGCCGCGGAAATCCGCGGCCGCTCGTTCAGCGTGCTGGCCGACGTGACCGTGGATACCACCGGCGCCGAAGGGGTGCTGTTCAAGCAGGGCGGCGCGCACGGTGGGCATGTGTTGTTCATCCAGGACGGGCGCCTGCACTACGTCTACAACTTCCTGGGCGAGCGCCAGCAACTGGTGTCCTCCGCGGGTGCGGTCCCGTTGGGCCGACACCTTTTCGGCGCCAGCTACGGGCGGACGGGAACCGTGGCGAACAGTCATACCCCGCTGGGTGACGTCACCCTGTTCATCGACGACGAGGTGGTGGGCACGCTCGCGGATGTGACCACCCACCCCGGAACCTTCGGCTTGGCCGGCGCCGGCATCACCGTCGGCCGAAACGGTGGTTCCGCAGTGTCCAGCCGGTACAAGGCGCCGTTCCTCTTCACCGGCGGCACCATCGCCGCGGTCACCGTCGACTTGTCCGGGCGGCCCTACCAAGACGTGGAAACCGAACTTGCGCTTGCGTTTTCGCGCGACTAACCGGTCACGACGAGTCAAGCTCGCCCCGCTTGCCATGGCGGGCGTGATGTTCGTGCTGGCGGGTGGGGTCCTCGGTTGCGGAAAAACCACCGGGGGCAACGCCGTTCGGGCCGGCACCACGGCGTCGACCGCGTCTTCGGCGACGACCACGCTCACGAAACCGCGCAAGTCCGATCCGGCCGAGCCGGTGCCCGGTGTTCAGGCCACACCGCCGGATCACATCCCGCCCGACGCCCTCGCATGCCTGCCGGCCGCCACGGGCAACGGCCGGATGACCCCGGCTTCGGTGTCGGATCCGGTGGCACCCCGGCTCACGGTGCCGCTACCCGAGGGCTGGAACTCGGTGCCGGGCAGCGGCGATGTGGCGTTGATCGCGACCGGGCCCGAGGGGCTGTCGGCGAGGGTGACGATCACCCCGACCGACCTCGAAGCCGGTGGGGCGTTCCTGCGCTACGGCGCCGATCTGCGTACTGCCAAGCCGGGTGTCCAGGTCAGCGTCGACGCCGCTCAGTTCTGCGGCTACAGCAGCCAGCTGCTCAGCGGCAGCGCAGCAGGGGTCGCCTTCGCCGACCGCATCACCCACATCTGGACGAACACCCAGGCGTTTCTGGTGGTGATCCATCTGGAGGGGCCCGCGAATGCGCCCGGGTTCGGCGCGGCGAAATCCACGGTCATGCAGCAATTCGCGGTTGTTATCCCCTGAAACGGGGTGCCCGACTGCTAGCATCTGCCCCGTGCCTGCGGGAAAGGCATCAAACTATCCGTCCTAGTCGTGGTGGTGATCCCCGATGACCGCTGAAGCTCCGCCGCTACCGCCGTCGAAACCAGATTCGCGCGGACGGCAAATCGCAATAGCGTTCGGGATTCTCGTAGCCCTGATCAGTGTCTACATGCTGTCCCTGATCGCGGTACACCTGCTGGCCAAATCGGCACCGCCGCTACCTGACGTGGACTTCAGCAAGGTCGAGGCCGAGGACAGCGTCGTGCAGGTGAACCTGAGCGAGCTGAAAACGGTCGCGAATCGGTTGACGGTGAATGTGCTTGTCTACCCGAAGGATTCGTTGTACGACAAGAACTTCGGCGTGCTGACCACGGATGCGGCCGTGCGCCTGTACCCCGACAACGACCTCGGCGACCTGCAGTACCCGACCGGCAAGGCGCCGGCGCAGGTGACCACCACCATCAAGGCGGACGGCGATCCCGGCAACTGGCCGTTCGACTCCTACAAAACGGACGTCATCGCGGCCGATGTGTTCACCGGGACCGGTCAGAACCGCGAAAAGAATCCTGCCCGTGTGGAAGTCACCGGAAAGCTGGACGGCTGGGACGCCAGCGTCACCCGGGTTCACGACCCCGACGACGCCGATCCCAATGTGATGGACGACGTGGTCATCACGCTGCACCGGTCCAAGGGTCCGCTGATCTTCGATGTCGGCGTGGTGCTGGTCCTGATCACCTTGCCGATTCTTGCGCTGTGGGTGGCCATTCCGATGGCCCTGGGCCGGACCTCGTTCATCCCGCCGTTCATCACCTGGTACGGCGCGATGCTGTTCGCCATCGTCCCGCTGCGCAATATCCTGCCCGGCAATCCACCGTACGGTTCCTGGATCGACCAAGCCGTCGTCCTATGGGTATTGATAGGCCTGGTCGCCGCGATGTCGATATTCGTCTCCGCCTGGTGGCGGCACCGAGATCGAAAGACGCCGAAAAAGAGCTAGGACTCGAAAACCCTTAGCGCACATTCTCTATCGACGCCGTGGTGATGGCGTCGATCGCGGTGAAGACTTTCGATTGGAAGTCGGGCGGCAGCGGGATGTAGCCGTTCTTGTCCAGATCGGCCTGGCCCGGCCCTACGGCTGCCTGCAGGAAGGCCTTGACCGCCTGGCCGACAGCGGGGTCGGGGTACTTCGAGCAGACGATCTCGTAGGTGACCATCACGATCGGATACACATCGGGCTGAGTCGGGTTGTAGAACGGCGCGGTGTCCAACACCAGGTCGTTGCCCTTGCCGATGATCTTGGCATTGGTGATGGTCTTGCCGACGGTATCGGTGCCGATACGCACCGGGCGCAACGACTTCCGGCTCGCCGGGGTCTTGATCTGGGCGGCGAACAGCCCCTGGTCCAGGGCGAACGACAGCTCGTTGTAGGAGATCGCGCCCTCGGTGTTCTTCACCTCCGACGACGTGCCGACGTTGCCGTGGGCGCCGGTGCCCACGCCGCCGTTGAAGATCTTGCCGGTGCCCTTGTCCCAGGCCCCGCCGGACGCGGCCTGCAGGTAGGCCTGGAAGTGCGCGGTGGTGCCGGATGCGTCGGCGCGGTAGACGACGTGAATGTTCTCCGGCGGCATCGAGGCGTTCATTGCGGTGATGGCCGGATCATCCCAGCGCGTGATGCTGCCGTTGAAGATCCTGGCCAGCGTGGGTGCGTCGAGCACCAGCGAGTCAATTGCGTTGAGGTTGTACGTAATAGCGATCGGGCCGAACACCACCGGCAGGTTCCAGGCGTCCGCGCCGCCGCAGCGCTGCTTGGCGGCCGCATATTGGTCACCGGACAGCGGTAAGTCGGATCCGGCGAAGTCGGTCTTGCCGGCCAGGAAATCGTCGACGCCCGTGGCCGATCCGTTTGCGGTGTAGGACAGATTCTGTCCCTTGCAGGCCTTCGCATACGCGTCGACGAATCGCTTCATCGCATTTGCCTGTGCGGTCGAACCGCTGGCGGCGATGTCTTGTTTGCCACCGCAATCCACCCGCGCACCGTTGGCATAAGACAGGGAGGTGTGGGGTTTGCCGCATCCCGAGAGCACCAGTGCGGCCGCGGTCAGCACGCTTATGGCGGCAGCCGGTCTGTTGTGCTTCACGTTGAGTGCCTCCTCGGGAACGGCAGGTGGTGAGACGGCCTGGGGCCGTGACCGAATTCTAGCGACGCGGTGTTGTCCATGGCAGTGGTGACCTGCGGCAACCGCATGAACCGGAGCAGGGGCGGGCGGGTGTGCACTCAGTCCCCGGCGGCATGGGTAGCCTGGACGACTGAGACGGCGCCCGGCATCGGCGGCGAGCCCGGTTTCGGGGTGCATCTCCACCCCGCTTTAGACACACGTCGAGATTCGCAGCAATCGAAGCGACGCGCAAACAAACATCAGGTGAATTGAAAGTTTGCAACGCCGACCCCGAGTGACGCGATGACTATCGCAGTTTGCGAAGTCGCATTTCGAGCGCTATTGGCAGCGGTTGATTACCATCTGACTTCGTGTCGTCCGCGGTTAGCTGGAATCACCCAGCGAATCGTGAGTGCGCCGCCAATCGTCCGCTGTGGAGGTGACCGATGACCACCCAAGCCCCGCCGACCCACGCCGCCCCGCCACCGAAGAAGAGAAGCCACTTGCTGCTGGGCATCGGCATTCTCGTGGCCTTCATCGTGGTGTACGCGTTGTCGTTGTTCGGCTTTCTGCTGCTGGGCGAATCGGCGGCGCCCCTTAAGGCCCCGGACCTCAACGCGGCCGACGACACCGTGGTTTTGGTGCGGCTGGAGAAACTCGAGACCGTCGCCAATCGCCTCGGGGTGAAGGTGCTGGTGTACCCGCAAGAGGCCATGTGGGACCCGCGCTTGGACGTCTTGAAACAGGACACCGCGGTGCGGATGGATCCGCCGAATGACTTGGGGGACTTGGTCTATCCGGCGGGGAAGTCGCCGGCACAGGTGGCCACCACGGTCGAGGCCCACGGCGACCCGGAGATCTGGCCCTTCGACTCCTACGAGACGGACACCCTCTCGGCCGACGTGCTCGTCGGGTCGGGTGACGACCGCAAATACAAACCCGCCCGTATCGAGGTCGCCGGAAAGTTGGAAGGCTGGGACGTCAGCGTTCAACGGGTCGGCGACGGCGGCGACAGCGTGATCATCACCCTGGAGAGGTCCAAGGCGCCGCTGATCTTCGATCTGGGAATCTGCCTGGTGTTGTTCGCCATGCCCACGATGGCGCTGGCGGTCGTCATCCCGATGCTGATCGGCAAGCGGAAGTTGGTGCCCCCGTTCGGCGGGTGGTTCGCCGCGCTGCTGTTCGCGGTCATCCCGATCCGCAACTTCCTGCCGGGGGCCCCGCCACCGGGTGCCTGGATCGACCAAGCGCTGGTGATCTGGGTGCTGATCGCCCTGGTCGGGGCGATGGGGCTGTACATGATCGCCTGGTACAAGCGATCGGATTAGCGCGCGCCCTACCCTGAGGTGGTGCTCACCGAGTTGGTCGATCTCCCCGGCGCCACCTTCCGCATGGGCTCGACGAGCTTCTACCCCGAAGAGGCGCCGATCCACACCGTGACCGTGGGCTCGTTCGCGGTGGAGCGGCACCCGGTGACCAACGCGCAGTTTGCCGAATTCGTCGCTGCCACAGGCTATGTCACGGTCGCTGAGCAGCCGATCGACCCGGCGCTGTACCCCGGTGCGGATCCCGGCCAGCTCAGCCCGGGCGCAATGGTGTTCCGTCCCACGCCGGGCCCGGTCGACCTGCGCGACTGGCGGCAGTGGTGGGACTGGGTGCCCGGCGCCAGTTGGCGCCATCCGTTCGGACCGGACAGCGACGTGGCGGACCGCGCCGATCATCCGGTCGTCCAGGTCGCGTATCCGGACGCGGCCGCCTATGCGCGCTGGGCCGGACGCCGGTTGCCGACGGAAGCGGAGTGGGAGTACGCGGCCCGCGGCGGCTCCGCGACTACCTACGCCTGGGGTGACGAGCCCAATCCCGGCGGGCAACTGATGGCTAACACGTGGCAGGGCAGCTTCCCGTACCGCAACGACGGTGCGCTCGGCTGGGTGGGAACGTCGCCGGTCGGGCAGTTTCCGCCGAACGGGTTCGGGCTGCACGACATGATCGGCAACGTCTGGGAGTGGACCGCCACCGAGTTCTCCGCCCATCATCGGCTCGACCAGCCCCCGAAGGCCTGCTGTACCCCGTCGGGACCCGCCGACCCGGCCGTCAGCCAGGCCCTGAAGGGCGGCTCGCACCTGTGCGCGCCGGAGTATTGCCACCGCTACCGCCCGGCGGCCCGGTCGCCGCAATCGCAGGACACCGCCACCACCCACATCGGGTTTCGCTGCGTGGCCGATCGCGGATCGGCCACGGCGCGTTAACGCCGGCTTTCCGGCACGTGACACTAGTCTCCGCGGCATCGGATTTCGTTGCGCGGACCGTGCGGATGTTCGCTACCATCTGCCCGTGTCGCCTCGTCGAGCTGGATTTCGCCAGCGAGTGGCTGGCCGGGACCGATGACCACCGAAACGCCGCCGACAGAGGCGCCACCGGAGGCAAAACCGCCGCACAAGTCGGGCCCATTCAGTTATCTCAACCGTCACCGGCCGCGCCTCTCACTCGGCGCGTTCATCCTGGCGGTCGTCGCCGGCGTCTACGTCTTCTCGCTGTTCGGTGTGCACTACTTGCAGCGATCCGAGGGGCCGCTCCCGCCGCTGGACCTCAGCCAGGGTGGTGGCAACGACACCATCGTGCAGCTGCGTCTCGACGACTTCAAGACCACGTCCAATCGCCTGAAGGTGGACGTGCTCGTCTACCCTCCGGATTCGTTGTACGACAGGCGATTCGACGTACTGAACACCGACGTCGCCGTGCGCCTGTATCCGACGAACGATCTCGGCGACCTGCAGTTCCCGAAAGGCAAGGCGCCGGCGCAGGTCGAAACCACGATCGAAGCGCACGGCGATCCGGCCAACTGGCCGCTGGACACCTACAAAACCGAGAAAATCTCGGCCGATACCTTCATCGGGTCCGGCGATGACCGCAAGAAACTGCCCGCCCGCGTCGAGGTAACCGGGGGGTTGGACGGCTGGGACGTCGACGTCGACCGCGTCGACGAAACCAGCGACGTGAACTCGCGCGGCCTCGACGACGCGCAACTGGTCATCACGATGAAACGGGCCAAGGGGCCGCTGGTGTTCGACATCTTCATCTGCATCGTCCTCATCACCCTGCCGACCCTGGCGCTGTTGGTGGCCATTCCGATGGTGATGGGTCGCAGAAAGTTCGTTCCGCCGTTCGGAACCTGGTATGCCGCGATGCTGTTCGCGATCGTCCCGCTGCGAAATATCCTGCCCGGCAATCCACCGCCGGGCTCGTGGATCGACCAGGCCATCGTGCAGTGGGTGCTGATCGCGCTGGTGGTGGCGATGAGTCTGTACATCCTCGCCTGGGTCCGGCAGGGCGACTGATCCGCAGGACAGTTCGTCGGCGCTGGCGCCGCACGTCATGGCGGCGCCGGAGCTGAACAGAAATGTCGGCCTGTTGCCTCACGTCAAGATGCGCGCGAAGGGGGATTCGTTGCCTCACGTGAGCGTGCGCGCTTTGTCACTGGGGCTGGAGTGCCGTCGCCGGGTTTGCTGGTGGCCAGACTGAATAACTGCGCGGTCAACGCTTGAACCTGGCGTCGAGTTGCAGCGGGATTGATTAGTGAGTAGGTCCGCTTGAGTGCCACGGTGCGTTCCACGGTCATGATCGGGTGATCGATCGCGCGGTGAAACGGGGTGGTGGCTTTGTCGTGTTTCTTGGACACCTTGGCTCCTGTGCGGACCTTGGATATCAGTTTCTGCTGAGGGTGGAAGTAGTTGGTCAGCATTGACTGCAGGTGCCAGATCTCGTTGAGTAGCAACAGTTCTGACGCGGTGTCGTAGCGGTAGTAGCCGACCACTGTGCGGACCACTGTCCAGTTCTTCTGCTCGACGTGGCAGCCGTCGTTCTTGTTGCCCGGTCGTGATCGGGTGAAGGTGATGTTTCGGTCTTGGCACCAGGTCAGCAGGTCGTCGTTGATGAATTCCGAGCCGTTGTCGCAGTCCACGCCCAGGATCGGGAACGGCATCATGGTGGCGATGTGATTGAGGGCGGCCAGTACGTGTTTGGCGGTTCTGTCGGGCAGTGAGCGGCTCTCGGTCCAGCCGGTGGCGATGTCGGTGACCGTCAGCGTGAAGGCATGGCCCCCACCGCGGTTGCCGCCATCGTGGAAGACCGTGTCGATCTCGACGAAGCCGGGCATGGCCTCATTCCATTCGGCCCAGGTGCGTATCGGGATCTGGCTTTTGAGCAGCGATCCCGGCTTGGTGCCCACACGTCCTCTGATCGTGTATTTGGCTCGCTCATCGGCTAGGCGGCGATCGATGGTGGCCGCCGACATCGACACCAGCAACGCCGCGGTCTCATCACTGATGACCAGCTCCCGGAAGTGACGCAGCACTGCCACCAGCTCGCCCAGCATAGGGGCGATCCGTTTGCCGGCGGGCATGCCCAGCACCGTCCAGCAGACCGTCAATGCCGCGATCACCTCGGGCCCGTACGTGACCGGCCGGTGACTGTGTGCGGCGACGATTTTAGGCTGCAGCGCCGCTTTGAGCGCCTTGCGGGCATGGCTTCGGTGCCACCCGGTGTTGGCGCACAACTCGTCGAGGATCCGGCTCTTAGCGCGCTTGCTCGCCTGCTGGTAGCGGGTCGCGGCCGCCTCGGTGATTGCTCTGCGCTCTACCAACGTCAACCCCATCCACTGGGCGTACGCGCGCATTTTCAGTGAGGCAACGACCCACCCTCTCGCGCGCATTTAAGACGAGTCAACGCGGTCAGAGGCCGTCGCTATACTCGAACACATGTTCGAATCCACGTGGGCGTCCCGTGCTACGCCGGAGTCGGCGGCGCTGTTGGATCGGGTGCGTGAGGCGGGCCGGGCGGAGGCCCGCGCGGCCGCGGAGCGGTTGGTGGCCGTCGGGGAGTTGTTGGTGGTGCGCTGCCGTGATTCCGGCGAGGAGGCCGACTGGGCCGCCGATACGTGGCAGGCGGTGGCCGCGCAGGTGGGGGCGGCGTTGAACTGCAGCGTGGCGATGGGGCATAGCTATCTGCGCTACGCGATGGCGCTGCGTGATCGGCTGCCGGAGGTGGGCAAGGTTTTCCAGGCCGGTGACATTGATTATCGAGCGTTTCAGACGATCGTGTTCCGCACCGATTTGATCACCGATCCGCAGGTGTTGGCCAAGGTGGATGCCCGGCTGGCGGTGCTGGTGTCGCGGCGCCGGGCGCTGACCCGCGGGGGCCTGGCGGCCGCGGTCGACCGCGTCGTGGCGATGGCCGATGCCGATGCGGTGCGCCGGGCCGACCAGGCATCCGCGGATCGGTATGTCGACGTGATTGGCGACGCGTCGGGGATGGCGTGGGTGGACGGAAAACTGCTGGGCCCGGACGGGCAGGCGGTGGATCGCCGGCTTACCGAGTTGGCCGCAACGGTCTGCGACGGTGATCCGCGCACGGCCCGGCAGCGACGCGCCGATGCGTTGGGGGCGTTGGCCGCCGGGGCCGCGCGGCTGGTGTGCGGGTGCGGACGTAGCGTGTGCCCGGCAGCGGGCGAGCCGGCACCGAAGAGCAGCGTGGTGATCCATGTGATCGCCGAGCAGTCCACCGTCGCGGGCACCGGCAATACGCCTGGGGTGTTGCCCGGCCTCGAGGGCCTGCTCCCGGCCGATTTGGTCGCCGAGTTGGCCAAGTCGGCGCGGTTGGCGCCGCTGAGCATTCCGGCGGGAGCACCCGAGCCGGGCTATACGCCGTCGGGTGCGCTGGCCGAGTTCGTGCGGTGTCGGGATCTGACGTGTCGAGCTCCGGGGTGTGACCAACCGGCCGTCCGCTGCGACGTCGATCACACCATTCCCTACGCCGACGGGGGTGCTACCTGCGCGGCGAACCTGAAATGCCTGTGCCGGCTTCATCATCTGATGAAAACCTTCTGGGGCTGGCGCGACGAGCAGTTGCCCGATGGCACGGTGATCTGGCGGCTTCCCGACGGGCACACCTACGTGACCATGCCGGGCAGCGCGCTGCTGTTTCCGAGCTTGTGTGCGCCCACCGGCGCAGCACCGAAAGCCGCGGCGGCCGCCGAGCGGTGCGGGGAGCGCACCGCGATGATGCCGCTGCGCACCAAAACCCGCGCCCAAAACCGGGCCGCGCGCATCGCCTCGGAACGCCGCCACAACCGCGACGCCCGACTGGCCCAGCGCCCCGAGTGCCCGGCCCGCGTCGGCCCCGCCCCGCCCGCCGACGAAGAACCACCACCGTTCTAGCGGCAGAATTCTCAGCATGGGCTCGTCACCGCTTGCCGGGTGAACAGCGCACCGCGCGCCGGCCGATGCGCCCTCGTCGGAAATTTGGCGCTGAGCAGGTCTTCACCTAGACTCTAGGGGTTGCCTTGGGCAGACCTCGGCCGGTGCGCGCAAGCGTCACAGGCCCCGCGTGCCCTTCGGCAACAAAGACCGCGCACGTCAGGTTTTTGGTGGGCCTTGCTTTCTGGAGGTTTGCCGAGGTGTTCTCCTGCCGTGCACACGTGAACTCAGTCAGGAGATCGAGTGATTCAGCAGGAATCGCGGCTGAAGGTCGCCGATAACACCGGCGCCAAGGAGATCTTGTGCATCCGGGTGCTCGGTGGCTCGTCGCGACGCTACGCCGGCATCGGTGACGTCATCGTCGCCACCGTCAAGGACGCCATCCCGGGTGGCAACGTCAAGCGCGGTGACGTCGTCAAGGCAGTCGTGGTGCGCACCGTCAAGGAGCGCAGGCGTCCCGACGGCAGCTACATCAAGTTCGACGAGAACGCCGCGGTAATCATCAAGCCCGACAACGACCCGCGCGGGACCCGCATCTTCGGGCCGGTCGGGCGCGAACTGCGCGAGAAGCGATTCATGAAGATCATCTCGCTGGCCCCGGAGGTTTTGTAGATGAAGGTCAAGAAGGACGACACCGTCCTGGTGATCGCGGGCAAGGACAAGGGCGCCAAAGGCAAAGTGCTCAAGGTCTACCCGGACCGCGACCGCGTACTGGTCGAGGGTGTCAACGCGATCAAGAAGCACACCGCGGTTTCGACCAACCAGCGCGGCGCCCGCTCCGGCGGAATCGTCACCCAGGAAGCGCCGATTCACATCTCCAACGTGATGGTGGTCGACTCCGATGGTAAGCCGACTCGCGTCGGCTACCGGGTCGACGAGGAGACCGGCAAGCGCGTCCGCATTTCCAAGCGCAACGGCAAGGACATCTGACATGACCACCGCAGAGAAAGTGCAGCCGCGCCTGAAAGAGCGCTACCGCAACGAGATTCGCGATGCGCTGCACAAGGAATTCGGCTACGCCAACGTCATGCAGATCCCGACCGTGACCAAGGTGGTCGTCAACATGGGCGTCGGCGACGCCGCCCGGGACGCCAAGTTGATCAACGGTGCGGTCAGCGACCTGGCCCTGATCACCGGCCAGCGGCCCGAAATCCGCAAGGCCCGCAAGTCCATCGCGCAGTTCAAGTTGCGCGAGGGCATGCCGATCGGGGCGCGGGTCACCCTGCGGGGCGACCGGATGTGGGAGTTCCTCGACCGGCTCACTTCCATTGCGCTGCCGCGTATTCGTGACTTCCGCGGGCTGTCGCCCAAGCAGTTCGACGGCGTCGGCAACTACACCTTCGGACTGGCCGAGCAGTCGGTGTTCCACGAGATCGACGTGGACAAGATCGACCGGGTCCGCGGCATGGACATCAACGTCGTCACTTCGGCGACGAACGACGACGAAGGACGAGCGCTGTTGCGGGCCCTCGGCTTTCCGTTCAAGGAGAACTGAGTAGATGGCTAAGAAGGCACTGGTTAACAAGGCAGCGCGGAAGCCGCGGTTCGCGGTGCGTTCCTACACCCGCTGCAGCAAGTGCGGACGTCCGCGTGCGGTTTACCGCAAGTTCGGGCTGTGCAGGATCTGCCTGCGCGAAATGGCGCACGCGGGCGAGCTGCCCGGCGTGCAGAAGAGCAGCTGGTAACAGGCACAGGACTACAGACCAACCCAGAACAGGTGCGCGACAGGCCCCTAACGGGAACCATCGCGAGGAAGGTTACAGACGCTGTCATGACAATGACGGACCCGATCGCAGACTTCTTGACACGTCTGCGCAACGCCAATTCGGCGTATCACGACGAGGTGACGTTGCCGCACTCCAAGATCAAGGCCAACATCGCCCAGATCCTCAAGAGCGAGGGATACATCAGCGACTTCCGGACCGAAGATGCTCGGGTCGGCAAGGCGCTGGTCGTTCAGCTCAAGTACGGACCCAGCCGGGAACGCAGCATCGCCGGCCTGCGCCGGGTCTCCAAGCCCGGTCTGCGGGTGTACGCGAAATCCACCAACTTGCCGCGCGTGCTCGGCGGGCTTGGCGTGGCGATCATCTCGACGTCGTCAGGCCTGCTCACCGACCGTCAGGCAGCCAGACAGGGCGTGGGCGGCGAAGTCCTCGCGTACGTGTGGTGAGGGGGTAACCATGTCGCGCATTGGTAAGAAGCCGATTCCGGTTCCCGCCGGAGTCGACGTAACGATTGACGGGCAAAACGTCTCGGTGAAGGGCCCCAAGGGCACCCTCGGTCTGACGATCGCCGAGCCGATCACCGTGGTACGCAGCGAAGACGGTGCGATCGTGGTCAACCGGCCGGACGACGAGCGGGAAAGCCGTTCGCTGCACGGGTTGTCGCGCACGCTGGTGTCCAACCTGGTCACCGGTGTCACGCAGGGCTACACCACCAAGATGGAGATCTTCGGCGTCGGCTACCGGGTACAGCTCAAGGGCCGTAACCTCGAGTTCGCGCTCGGATACAGCCATCCCGTGTTGATCGAGGCGCCCGAAGGCATCACGTTCGCGGTGGAGTCGCCGACGAAGTTCAGCGTCACCGGGATCGACAAGCAGCAAGTCGGCCAGATTTCGGCGAACATCCGCCGCCTGCGCCGTCCCGACCCGTACAAGGGCAAGGGCGTGCGGTACGAGGGCGAGCAGGTCCGCCGCAAGGTCGGAAAGACAGGTAAGTAGTCATGGCGCAAAAACAAGCTACCGCCGAGCGGAAGCCGGTGGGGCAGAGCGTTTCCGCAACTCGCCGGGTCTCTCGACTGCGCAGGCACGCCCGGCTGCGCAAGAAGATCTCGGGGACCGGCGCGCGCCCGCGGCTGGTGGTGAACCGGTCGGCACGCCACATCCACGTGCAGCTGGTCAACGACGAGAACGGCACCACTGTGGCCGCCGCCTCGTCGATCGAGGCCGACGTTCGCGGACTGGATGGGGACAAGAAATCCCGCAGCGTGCGGGTCGGCCAGCTGATCGCCGAGCGCGCCAAGGCCGCCGGCATCGACAGCGTGGTGTTCGACCGTGGTGGATACAGCTACGGCGGACGGATCGCGGCGCTGGCCGACGCCGCCCGCGAGAACGGATTGAAATTCTGATGACTACTGGAAGGACCGCATAATGGCGGAGCAGTCCGCTGGGGGGCAAGGCGCCCCGGACAGCCGTGACGGCCGCGATTCCCGCGACTCCCGGGACGGCCGGGGTCGGCGCGACGGCGGCGGTGGCCGCGGTCGCGACCGTGACCGCGACGGCGACAAGAGCAACTACCTGGAACGGGTCGTCGCGATCAACCGTGTTTCCAAGGTGGTCAAGGGTGGTCGGCGCTTCAGCTTCACCGCCCTGGTCATCGTGGGTGACGGCGCGGGCATGGTCGGCGTCGGCTACGGCAAGGCCAAGGAAGTTCCGGCCGCGATCGCCAAGGGAGTGGAAGAGGCGCGCAAGGGCTTCTTCCGGGTCCCGCTGATCGGCGGCACCATCACGCACCCGGTGCAGGGTGAGGCGGCCGCCGGTGTGGTGCTGCTGCGCCCGGCCAGCCCCGGTACCGGTGTGATCGCCGGCGGTGCGGCGCGCGCGGTGCTGGAATGCGCTGGGGTGCACGACATCCTGGCCAAGTCGCTGGGTAGCGACAACGCGATCAACGTGGTGCACGCCACGGTGGCCGCGCTCAAGTTGCTGCAGCGTCCGGAGGAGGTGGCCGCTCGCCGCGGTCTGCCGATCGAAGATGTCGCCCCGGCCGGAATGCTGAAGGCGCGACGGGAAAGCGAAGCGCTGGCCGCCAGTGCAGCGCGTGAAGGAACGGCACCGCAATGAGCCAGCTGAAGATCACCCAGGTGCGCGGCACCATCGGGGCGCGTTGGAAGCAACGCGAGTCCCTGCGCACCCTGGGGCTGCGAAAGATTCGCCAATCGGTGGTGCGCGAGGACGACCCACAGACCCGCGGGCTGATCGCGGTGGTGCGCCACCTGGTTGAGGTGGAGGAGACCAAATGACCATCAAACTGCACGACCTGAAGCCGGCGCCCGGGTCGAAGACGGCGCGCACCCGCGTCGGTCGCGGTGAGGGCTCCAAGGGTAAGACCGCCGGTCGCGGTACCAAGGGCACCAAGGCACGTAAGAACGTGCCGGTGACCTTCGAGGGTGGTCAGATGCCGATCCACATGCGGCTGCCCAAGCTCAAGGGATTCCGCAACCGGTTCCGCACCGAGTACGAGATCGTCAATGTCGGTGACATCGGCCGGCTGTTCCCCGAGGGCGGTGCCATCGGTGTCGCCGAGCTGGTCGCCAAGGGCGCGGTTCGCAAGAACTCGCTGGTGAAGGTGCTCGGCGACGGCGACCTGACCGTCAAGGTCGACGTGTCGGCGCACAAGTTCAGCGGCAGCGCCCGCGAGAAGATCACCGGCGCGGGCGGCTCGGTCACCGAGGTCTCCTAGACTTCGCTCAAGCTCCCGCGCCCATCAGCGCCGATGCCGTACCGAGCGCGGAATCTAGTGCCGCGCTTCGGGTTTCGCTGTGCTCGGGCATACCGCGCGAGATCAGGATCGATCCGACCATCAACGCGACGATGCTCCAGGCCCGCTGCCGGCGGTTGGACTCTGCTCCGTCGAGTAGCTCGGTGATCCGGTCGACCAGTGCGATCATCTTGCGCTCATAGGCCTCTTTGACGGGCGGTTCGGCGCGCGAGACGTCCGCGCTCAACGCGGGCATCACGCACCCTCCCGCCACGTCGTGGCTGTGATCGGTGTTCATGTATTCGTGGACAAACGCGCGCATGTGCGCTCGCGCCTCGGCGCGGGTCATCGCGGCGGTGTCCGTGACGAACGGTTCGCCGAGCCCCGCGTCGATGACGGCCTCGAGAATCGCCGTCTTGTTCGGGAAGTTCGAATAGAACGCGCCCGACGTGACGCCCGCGGCGGCGGCCAGCCCGTCCACGCCGACGCCGTTGAATCCGCTCGTCTTGAGCGAACGGGTGCCGGCGCGCACGAGTGCGTCGCGCGCCCGCGCCTTCTGATCTGGCGGGTATCTCACCGGCCCTCCCTTCGCTTGACGGTCACCCCATCATAGGATAACGTCCGTTACGATAACGAGCGTTATTCAATAGATCCAGTGAAAGGCTCTCCGATGGTCAGCACGCAGGCGAAAGAGTTCGCCGACTTCTTCGGCGCCCTGAGCGCGCGGTCCGGCAACCCCGAGTTCGACCTGAGTACGGTGCGCGACGTCATCGAGACGATGCATGTCGCCACCAAAGAACCCGAGGGCGTGACCTACGCCGAAGTCGACGCCGGCGGCGTCGAAGCGCTGTGGTGCATTCCCGTCGACAGTGATCCGGACCGGGTGCTGCTGCACGGCCACCTGGGCGGCACCGTCGTGGCTTCCATGCACTCCGACCGCAAGGCCGCGGCGCACATCGCGAAGGCGGCGGGTGCGCGATCGCTGGTGCTCAACTACCGGCGCTCCCCGGAGCACAAATTCCCGGCGCAGGTCGAAGACGTGCGCAACGCCTACAACTGGCTGTTGGCGCAGGGATACCGGCCGGAAAACATTGCCAGCGTTGGTCATTCGGTCGGCGGCAACTTCGCGGTCGGTCTCGCACTGGCGCTGCGCGACGAGGGAGCCGCACTGCCGGGTGCGATCGTGTCGATCTCGCCGTGGGTCGATCTGACCATGACGAACGAGACCTACGACAGCAACGCGGAACGAGACCGGCTGCTGTCCCGTCCGCTCGCGGAGTTCTTCAGGTCGTGCTGGCTGGACGGCACCGGCGTGGGCTTCGACGACCCACGGGTGAGCCTGCTTGCCGCGGACCTGGCCGGGCTGCCGCCGACCGCGGTGTTCTGGGGCGGCGACGAAGTGCTCGCCGGCGAGGATGCCGACTTCGCCCGTCGCCTCGAAGCGGCCGGCAACGACGTTCTGGTGCGCGAGGTCGAGGGCGGCCAGCACTCCTTCATCATCGGCGCGGGCTGGGTGCCCGAGGTCGACGACGCGATCGCCGAAATCGGCGACTGGCTGCGCAAGAAACTGGGCGGCTGACTACCCGAGGTGCGGAATCACTTCCGCGGCAAGGCGTTCCATCTGCTCGCGATTTTCCGGAACGTCGGCGCCGACCGGGTTGAGCAGCAGCGTCTGCGCGCCGGCATCGATCACCTCTTGCAGGCCGCGAATGACGTCGGTCGGCGTGCCCGATACCGGAACCTGCTCGATCCCCGGTATCAGGCCGTTGTAGATGCGGTTCAGGCCGCCGAGCACCCGCTCGCGGGCGCGTGCCGCGTCATCGTCGACCATCAGGTACACGCGCTTGCTGATCGGGAAGTGCGCCGGGTCCTTCTGCTGTTCGGCCAGCTCGCGTCGCACGATAGGGACGGCTGCGGCGAAGGCTTCGATGCCCGAGGCGCCCGCGCCCATGAACGCGTCGCCATGGCGCACCGCCCGGGCCAGGGCCTTGGGGGCCATGCCGCCGAACCAGATCGGCGGATGTGGGCGCTGCACCGGTTTGGGCGCAAACGGCAGGTCTTCGACGTCGCGGAACCGGCCGTGGAAGTCCACGGTCGGCTGGTCGGACCAGGCCGCCTTCATCAGGTTCAGGCCCTCGGTGAACCACGAAATGAAGGTGTCTTTTTCGACGCCGAACGCGGTGAGCGTGACCCCGCCGCGACCCGGCGCGACGCCGATATCCAGTCGGCCGTGGCTGATCCGGTCGACCGTCGTCACCGCCGAGGCCAACTGCAACGGCTCGTGCTGCGACGTCACCAGCACGGCCACCCCCAGCCGCACCCGCTTCGTGAACGCCGCGCAATACGACAGCAGCTCCAGCGGTGCCAGCAGCGGCGCCCGGCCGATGGTCTGCTCGAGCGTCCAGATCCCTTCGAACCCGAGTTCTTCGGCGCGCAGTACGTAGGAGCGCAGCCCGTCCGCGTCGAAGACGTCGTAGTCGAACTGCGGGATCGCGATGGAGAACCTCACGGCCTCACCCTACGGGCATCGATCGGTACGCTGCAGTTATGTTCGCCTTTCTGCCTGCTCTGCCCGGTGTCGACGACGTGCGTGCCCTGGCCGGCCGCGTCGACACGGTTCGCCACCACGGTGTACCCAACGGCTGTGTGCTCGAATTCAATCTGCGTTCGATGCCGCCCGAGACGGCGGGCTTTGACCCGATGGCGTTCGTCACCGGGGCGGAGCGACCGATAACGCTGCGCCAGGCGGTCGCCGCGATTCACCGTGCCGCCAAGGATCGCCGGGTGGCCGGGCTGATCGCCCGCGTCCAGCTCGCGGCCTCGCCGCCGGCAGCGGTGCAAGAGCTGCGCGAGGCGATCGCGGCGTTCAGCGCCGTCAAACCGTCGCTCGCCTGGGCCGAGACCTACCCGGGCACGCTGTCCTACTACCTGGCTTCGGCGTTCAGCGAGGTCTGGATGCAGCCCTCGGGCAGCGTTGGACTGATCGGCTTCGCGAGCAACGCGACGTTCCTGCGCACCGCGCTGGACAAGGCGGGGATCGACGCCGAGTTCGTCGCCCGGGGCGAATACAAGTCGGCGGCAAACGTTTTCACCGAAGAGGGCTTCACCGAAGCCCATCGTGAAGCGGTCACCCGGATGCTGGAGAGCCTGCAGGACCAGGTGTGGCAGGCGATCGCGGAGTCGCGCAAGATCGACGTCACCGCGCTCGACGCGCTGGCTGACCGGGCTCCGCTGTTGCGCGACGACGCGGTGGCCTCCGGCCTGGTCGATCGTATCGGCTTCCGCGATCAGGCCCATGCCAGGATGGCGGAATTGGTTGGTGCGGAAGATATTTCGGCTGACGAAGACGGCGCCGAGGCCGACCCGGAGAAGCTGGCGCCCCGGCTCAACCTGAGCCGCTACTGCGCGGCGGGCCGGTCGCGATTGGTGCCGCCGGCGCCGCCGATTCCGGGACGGCGACCCAAGCCCACCTTCGCCGTGATCACGCTGCAGGGTCCGATCGTCAACGGGCGCGGCGGACCCCAGATGCTGCCGTTCGGCAACTCGAGCGTCGGCGGTGACACGATCGCGGCGGCGCTGCGGGAGGCGGCAGGCGACGATTCGGTGTCGGCGATCGTGCTGCGGATCGACAGCCCCGGGGGTTCGGTCACGGCATCGGAGACCATCTGGCGCGAGGTGGCGCGGGCCCGCGAACGCGGCAAGCCGGTGGTGGCGTCGATGGGTTCGGTGGCCGCGTCCGGCGGCTACTACGTCGCTATGGCCGCCGACGTGATCGTGGCCAACCCGGCCACCATCACCGGCTCGATCGGTGTGATCACCGGGAAGCTGGTGTTCCGCGATCTCAAGGAGCGCTTCGGAGTGGTGTCAGATGCGGTGCGCACCAACGCCAATGCCGACGCGTGGTCGACGGATGTGCCCTTCACCGCGCAGCAGCGTGCCGACCGGGAGGCCGAGGCGGACTTGATCTACGCCGACTTCGTGCAGCGCGTCGCCGACGGGCGCAACCTCAGCACCGAGGCCGTCAACGCCGTTGCCCAAGGGCGGGTGTGGACCGGAGCCGACGCCCTGGAGCGCGGCCTGGTCGACGAACTCGGCGGTCTTCGGACCGCGGTGCGCCGCGCCAAGATTCTGGCCGGCCTGGACGAGGATGCCGAGGTCCGGGTCGCCAGCTTCCCGGGATCCTCGTTGCTTCAACTGGTGCGGCCCCGGGCGTCCTCGCAGCCGGCCGCCGCGTCGCTGCCGGATGTGCTCGGCGCACTGATCGGGCGCACCGTTGCCGCGGTGGTGGACAACCTCGAGCAGGCGGTCAACGGTGCCAGTGTGCTGTGGCTGGGGGAGTCGCGCTTCTAACTCTCGAGCCGGCCGCTGATGAAGATGATCTCGCCCAGCGGGTCGTCGTCCTCCGGCGGGAGGACCTCCAGGCCGTTCTGCTGGAACAGTTCCGTCCGCGTCACGCCCTCGACGTTCCAGCCCTTGGTGCCCAGGTAGTCGACGACGTGATTACGCTGACCGGCGTACACCAATGACGCCATGTCGATGTCGATGCCGTGCTCCCGGAACGAGCCCGACATCTCCCGTACCCGGTCGGCGTCGAAATCGATTATCCCCGGGACGAATTCGGTGGCGATCGTGCTGCCCGGCGCGGACAGGGCGGTGATGTTGTCGAACAGCAAGTCCTGGGCGTCCGGCGGCAGGTAGATCAGCAGTCCCTCGGCCAACCACGCGGTCGGCGTGGTGGTGTCGAACCCAGCGGCCCGCAGCGCCGCGGGCCAATCCTGGCGCAGGTCGATCGCAATGGTGCGCCGAGTGGCGGTGGGGTGGGCTCCGATACCGGCCAAAGTGGTTGTCTTGAACTGGATTACCTGCGGTTGGTCGATTTCGTACACCACTGTCTCGGCGGGCCACGGCAACCGGTAGGCGCGCGAGTCCAATCCGGACGCGAGGATCACCACCTGGCGCACGCCGCCGGTGGTGGCATCGACGAAGTAGTCGTCGAAATACTTCGTGCGCACCGCCATTCCGTCGATCATTGCCCGCATGCGGATCGGTGAGGCGTTCTCGACCGCCGAGAGGTCGAGCTCGCCGTCCATCATCTTGGTGAAGAAGTCCACGCCGACTGCGCGCACCAGCGGTTCGGCGTACGGATCGTTGATCAATGCGCGCGGATCCTTCGTCGCCATGGCACGTCCGGTCGCGACCATCGTTGCGGTCGCGCCCACGCTGGACGCCAGATCCCAATTATCGTCGTGTGCACGAGCCATGGGGAGGACTCTAGCCAAGGCCTACTTCAGCGTCGCGGCGACATAGCTCAGGTCGCCGAAGGCGGCCGTCATCTCGTCCGAGGGAAATTCAAACCCGTTGCGGGCATACAGCTCCCTGGTGGGATGGGCCGTCACCTGCCAGCCGTGCGTGCTCAGGTAGTCCACCACGACGCTGCGCTCGCCCTGGTAGAACAGGGCGGCCGCGTCGAGGTTGAACCCGAAGCTGCGCCAGCGGTCGCTGATCTGTTGCAAGCGCTCGTCGGTGAACGCATTGGGGTCGGGCACATGCTCGGTTGCGATGCGACTGCCGGGCGCGCTCAGCGCGGTGATGTTGTCGAATAGCCGGTCCTGGGCCTCCGGCGGCAGGTAGGGCAGCAGTCCTTCGGCGCTCCAGGCCGTCGGCTGCGTGACGTCGAATCCCGCGGCGCGCAATGCGGTGGGCCAGTCGTCGCGCAGGTCGATGGCGACGGTGCGGCGCTCGGCGCTCGGCGCGGCGCCGATACCGGCCAGTGTGTCGGTCTTGAACTCGATGACCCGGGGCTGATCGATCTCGTAGACCACCGTGCCGGCCGGCCACGGCAGCCGGTAGGCCCTGGTGTCCAGGCCGGACGCCAGGATCACCGCCTGCCGCACACCGACTTCGGTTGCGCCGGTAAAGAAGTCGTCGAAGAACCTGGTGCGCACCGTCATCTGATGGATCCGCGCCTGGCGGTTGAGCAGCGCGTCGTCCTCGAAGTCGATCTCGCCGTCGATCACGCGGACGAAGACGTCCAGCCCCACGGCCCGCACCAACGGATCCGCGTATGGATCGTTCAGTAGCGCGTCGGGCCCCTGCGAGGCCACCGCGCGGGAGGCGGCGACCATGGTGGCCGTCGCTCCCACGCTGTTGGCCAGGTCCCAGCTGTCGCCTTCGGTACGTCCTGTCTGAGTGCTCATCTATTTCGCTTTCTTTTCCAGGGCGCCGCTGGTGTAGAGCATCTCGCCCATCCGCATGTCGTCGTCCTCGAGTGGGGCGAAGCCGTTGTCCGCGAACAACTCCCGGATGCTGCTGCTTTGCAGACGCCACCCGCGGTCGGCAAGGTATCCGACCGCCTCGTTGCGGTCGCCGAGGTAGACCAGACCCGCCATGTCGAGATCGAAACCGTGTGCGCGCCAGCGTTCGGCGATGGTCTGCATGCGCTCGCGCATCTTGTCCTCTTCACCGGGCTCGGGGTTCGGCGCGCTCTCGGTGGCCAGCCGGCTGCCCGGCGCGCTCAGCGCGGTGATGGTGTCCAGCAGCCGGTCCTGGGCGTCCGGCGGCAGGTAGCCGAGCAGACCCTCGGCGCTCCACGCCGCGGGCTGGGCCGGGTCGAAGCCGGCGGTGCGCAGTGCGGTGGGCCAGTCGTCGCGCAGATCGATGGCCACCACCCGGCGGTCGGCGGTCGGCGCGGCGCCCAGGTCGGCCAGCGCCTTGGTCTTGAATTCGATGACCTGCGGCTGGTCCACCTCGTAGACCACCGTGCCGGCCGGCCAGGCCAACCGGTAGGCGCGCGAATCGAGCCCGGAAGCCAGGATCACAACCTGCTTGATACCCGCCGTCGTCGCATCCGTGAAGAACTCGTCGAAGAACTTGGTGCGCACGGCCATGTTGTCGGCCATGCGCGACATCGCCCCGGCCGATCCCGCCGTCCCGTCGTGCACGTCGTTCAGCTCGGCGGGGTCCAGCTCGCCGCTGGCCAGCCGGGAGAGTAGGTCCACGCCGACGGCCTTGACCAGCGGTTCGGCGAATGGGTCGTTGATCAGTGGGTGATCGGCCCGGGTGGCGATCGCGCGCGCGGCCGCGACCATCGTGGCGGTCACGCCGACGCTGGACGCCAGGTCCCAGGTGTCGCCCTCGTATCTGGTGGAAGTCATCGGTCCCCCTCTATCGGATGTATTTAGCTTACCTTCGTTAATACTTAGCTAATATAACAAGCTCCCACCACTGTACGCTTCCCGCGATTCGGGGCAACCTTGACGAATGGTGTACACCGCGTCCCTTGGGATGACCGGGAAACGGGTGCTGATCACGGGTGCTTCCTCGGGCCTGGGCGCGGCCCTGGCCCGGCGGCTGGCCGGGCAGCAGGCGGTGGTGGGGCTGATCGCCCGGCGACGCAACCGTCTCGATGAGGTGCTCGCAGACTGCCGACGAACCTCGCCGGCCTCGGCGATGTGGGTGGCCGATCTGGGCGACACCTCGGCGATAGCCGAGCTGGCCGGGCAGGCCTGGGACGGCCTCGGCGGCGTCGACGTGCTGATCAACAATGCGGCGATGCCGAAGCGCCGCCGCGTCACCGAACTGGATCCCGGCGAGGTCGAGGACGTCATGCGGGTGAACTTCTTCGCGCCGATGCGCATGACGCTGGCCCTGCTGCCGCGGATGCTGGCGCGCGGCTCGGGCCTGATCGTCAACGTGTCCAGCGTCGGCGGTCGGCTCGGGATCATCCACGAAACCGCCTATTGCGCCAGCAAGTTCGCGCTGTGCGGGTGGAGTGAGGCGATGGCCGTGGACCTGCACGGCAGCGGCGTCACGGTGAAACTGATCGAGCCGGGCCCCGTCGACACCGAGATCTGGGATCAGCCGGGCAGCGAGGATCCGATTTATCAAGGCCCCAAGGCCGGCGCCGAAGAGGTGGCCGACGGCATCATTTCCGCCCTGGGCAGCGAACGATTCGAGCACTATGTGCCCGACATGAAGGCGGTCGTCGACGCCAAGAACGCCGACCTCGACGCCTTCATCGCCGGGGTGGCCAAGATGGCGCCCCGATGAAGGCGCTGGTGTACGGCGTGGCTCCGGAGCCGTTCGAAGTTCCCCAGGACGCCAATACCCTGACGCTCAACCTGGCCCGCACCCCGACCGCCCTGCGACAACTTCCGGATCCTCAACTGCCCCACGAGGATTGGGTGGTCACCCGGCCGCGGCTGACGGGCATCTGCGGGTCGGACTCCAAGCAGATCCTGATGGATTTCGGCGAGGACGACGCAGACAACGCGATGGGCGGCTTCTGTTCCTTCCCCCAGGTGATGGGCCACGAGGTGGTCGCCGACGTGGTGGCGCTGGGGCCCAAGGCACGGGGGCTCGAGGTGGGGCAGCGGGTCGTGCTCAACCCGTGGCTGTCCTGCGGGCCGCGCGGTATCGAGCCGGTGTGTCCCGCCTGCGAGAGCGGCGACTACAGCCTGTGCTGGAGCTTCACCGACGGCGATATCAAGCCGGGCATCCACACCGGGGTGTCGGCCGACGTGACCGGCGGCTACGCCGAATTGATGCCCGCGCACGACAGCATGCTGTTCGCCGTTCCCGAAGCGATACCCGACGAGATGGCCGTGTTCGCGGACCCGTTTTCGGTGTCACTGCACGCGATCACCCGCCATCCGCCGCCCCGCTCGGGCCGGGTCTTGGTCTACGGCGCCGGTTCGCTCGGTTTGGGTGCGGTCGCGATCCTGCGGGCGCTGTATCCCGACGTGGCGGTGGCCGTGGTGGCGCGCTTCGACGCCCAGGCCGAAGCGGCCCGAAAGTTTGGGGCCGCCAAAGTCGTTGCGCACGAACCACGCCTGGCCCTGATCGAAGAGCTGGTCGCATGGGGCGGCGGCCGCTTGCGCCAGCCGCTGCTGGGGCTGCCGATGGCGCACCCGGGGGCGGTCGACGTCGTCTACGATACGGTCGGTAAGCCCGAGACATTCGAGGTCGGAGTGCGGGTGCTGCGCTCGCGGGGAACGCTGGTGAAGGCCGGAGTCCACGCGCCCGGGCGCTGGGAGTGGAGTCCGCTGTACTTCAAGGAAATCGCCCTCGTCGGGTCCAATGCGTTCGGGTTCGAGGAGGTCGACGGGCAGCGCAAGCACGCGATCGGCCACTACCTCGACCTCGTCGCGGCCGGCCGGGTGGACCTGCGCCCGATGCTGACCCATACCTTCGCGCTGGACCGTTGGCGCGACGCCTTTTTGGCGATTGCCAACCAGGGCGAAAGCGGCGCCATCAAGGTCGCCATCGACCAGCGCCAGTCCAGCGTTAGCCGGGCCGGGTGGCGCGGTAGTAGGTGAGTCGTCCCACGAACCAATGCCGCTCGGTGGCGACTTCCGTGCAGTCCAATCCGGCGGAACTCAGCAGCCGGGGAATCGCGTCGCCGAGATTGCCGGTCGCGTGCGGGCTGTGCCTGACCAGGCGCGCCGCCAGCCCGTCCTCGGGGGTCATGTTGCCGCCCATGTCGACCAGGTGCAGCCGGCCGCCGGGGCGTAGCACTCGGAAGATCTCGGCTGCCGCATCGGTTTTCGCGTCGGTGTGCAGGTGGTGCAGCATCATCGACGACAGCACCCGATCGAACTGGCCGTCGTCGTAGGGCAGGCGTTGCGCGTAGGCTTGTTCGAATCGAATACCCGTCAATTGCTTGGCTTTTCGCTGGGAACGCCGGAGTGCCAGCGGGTCGGGGTCGGATCCGATCACCTCGGCACCGGGATAGGCCCGTTTGGCTCGGATTGTGAGATTGCCGGTGCCGCAGCCGATTTCCAAGATGCGCTGGCCGTTGGTGAGGTCGGCCTGATCGATCAGCCGCTGATGAACTCGCCGCAGGCCGAACAGGCGGGACATCAGGTCGTAGCCGGGCAGAAATGCGTCGTGCCCGGCCGCGGGAAGGTAGTCATGTGGAGGATGTTTGGTCATGCGATCCATACTGGACCAGTGTCTCATCGTAGAATTGGGTGATCTTCGCCATAAATTGGACTATATTTTGCAATCATGACGCAGCCACCCCGGTTGATCGGCCACCGCGGCGGTGTGCCGATCTACCAATATCGGACCGGCCCGGACACGTCTCCGGTGTCGCTGCATCGTCACCTGGGCGAGCTCGGCGGGCGGGGCCGTCACATTCACGACTTCCCGGCGCTGTGGTACGTCCCCGCGGTGGGCCTGGTGTATGTGGCCGCCGCCGGCGAGGTGCTCGACCCCGGGCAGCTGGCAGATTTGGATGCCGGTGTGGCGGTGTTCTTCGATCCCGCCGCGCTCGGCGAGGACGCACGCTCGCCGTGGCCGGCCTGGCGGGGTCACCCGCTGCTCTTCCCGTTCCTGCACGGACATTCCGGTGGGGTGTTGCGGCTGGAAGTACCCGAGGACCGACAGGGCATGTGGGACAACACGATTCGAGCGATCGAAACCGAGCTCACTGCCCGCCAGGATGGGCATCGTCAGGCGGCGCTGGCCTACCTGACGCTACTTTTGATCGAGCTCGCGCGGCTGGCCCGCGATGTGGTGGCCGATTTGAAACGCAGCGGCGAGCCACTGCTGGCCGACGTGTTCGCGGTGATCGAACGCCGTCAGGGCGAGGCGTTGTCGCTGCGCGACGTCGCGGGTGAACTTGGGGTAACGCCGGGCCATCTCACCACGGTGGTGCGTCGCCGCACCGGGCGCACCGTGCAGGAGTGGATCATTGACCGCCGGATGGCCGCGGCGCGCACCCTGCTGGAGCAAACGGATCTCCCGGTCGCCGAGATCGCCCGGCGAGTCGGGGTTTTCGATGCCGGCTATTTCAGCCGCCAGTTCACCCGGGCGCACGGCATGCCGCCGCGTAAGTGGCGTCGGCACGCCGCCTAGGCCATCGCTTGCCCGATGGTGCCGGTCGACCACTGAACCACCCGACAAGTCATAGCTTTTCGATCTCCAGCCATTCGTCGACTTCGAATTGATCACCGACGGCGCGGATCGATGTGCCGCCGTGGCCGGGGTAGTGGGCCGGGATCATGGTGGCGCGCGCTCGCGCGGCCTCGGTGAAGATGTGCCGCCGGGTGGCGGCGGCCGCGGTGGCGTCGACGTCGAAGGCGCAGGGGTCGGCGGGGCGGCGCAGCTGCAGCGGGCTGTGCGTGATGTCGCCGACGAACACCGCGGGCGCTCCCGCGTCCAGCCACAGCACCGAGGAGCCGGGCGTGTGGCCGGCGGCGGGACGCAGCCGCAGTGACGGGCTGATCACATAGTCGTCGGACCAACAGACGAGCTGGCCCGCCTTCTCGATGGGCAACACGCTGTCGGCGAACACCAGCTGGTCGCCGTGCTGCGCGATGGCCTCCTGTTCGGTGCGCGGCGATCGCCGCGCGACGGGCCCGTCGGGGGCGAAGTAGCGGTAATCGGCTGCGGGAGCCAGGTATCGGGCGTTGGGAAACGTCGGTACCCAGGTGTTGCCGTCGAGCATCGTGTTCCACCCGACGTGGTCGGAATGGATGTGGGTGTTGATCACCACGTCCACGGCGGCGCGGTCGATACCGGCCGAGTCCCACGCGGTGAGGAATGCGGTTTTCAGCTGATCCAAGGGCGGCATGTGCGGGCGCTGACGGTCGTTGCCGACGCCGGTGTCCACCACGACGGTCAGCCCGTCGACCTCGATGACCCAGCTTTGCACCGCGATCCGCCACTTCTCGGTGTCGGGGTCGAAGAAGTCCGGCACCAGCAGGTCGGCATTGTCGTGCCATCCGTCCGGCGGGGTTCGGGCGAAAGACGTTGTCCCCAACTCGAACTGGAATTCCACGATGCGCGTGACACAGGCGCGGCCCAGCTGCACTCGGCTCATAGGGGATTTTCCCGCAGGTAGCCGTAGACCCCGGCGAAGTTGCGGTTCACGTCTTCGGGAATCGGCACCGGTCCTCCGAGAGCCCTTGCACCCCAGACAATTTGAGCGGTGCGCTCGACGAGTGCGGTGATATGCAGGACCTTGTCCGGTCGCGGGCCCACCGCGACCAGGCCGTGATTGGCGATCAGCGCTGCGCCGCGACCCTCCAGCGCCTTGACGGCGTTGGCCCCGACGTCGGGCGTGCCGGAAGCGGCGTAGTCGGCGCAGCGAACGTCGCCGCCCACGTAGACCGCGAATTCGTCGATGCAGGCCGGAATCGGTTGGTGAGCGATCGCGAACATGGTGGCCCACACCGGATGACTGTGAATGACGCTGCCGATATCGTCGAACGCCCGATAGGCCGCCAGGTGCAGTTGCATTTCCGATGACGGCGCCCGGCCGTCCTTGGCATGCTGCACCGCACCTTCGGGGTCGACGAGCACCAGGTCGTCGAGTTCCATGTCGCGATAGTCGACCGACGAGGGGGTGATGACGATGTTGCCGTCGGAGCGTCGCGCCGAGATGTTGCCGGCGGTTCCCTCGACGAGGCCGCGGCGCAGCATGTCCTTGGCCGCGTCCAGCACCGCGGCTTCCGGGTTGTCCACGAACTTCATGACCTCAGCACCTCCGGGTTGACGATATGGGTGGGCGGGTTGCCGGATAGCAACGCTTCCAGATCGTCGGCGACCATCTGCGCCTGCCGTGCCTCGGTGTCCCAGGTCGCCCCGCCGATGTGCGGGGTCAGCACGACGTTCGGCAGGCTCACCAACGGATGATCCGCCGCCAGAAACTCGCCCACGAAATGGTCCAGTCCCGCCGCGGCCACCTTGCCGGCGCGCAGCGCGTCGACGAGCGCGTCGGTGTCGTGCAGTTGCGCGCGGGCGGTGTTGAGAAAAACGACGCCGTCGCGCATCGCGGCGAATTCGCTCGCGCCGATCATCCCCAAGGTGTCCTCGGTGACCGGCGCGTGCAGCGAGACGATGTCGGCCTCGCTGAGCAGTTCGTCGAGGCTGTGCTGGGCTTCGTCGTGATACGGGTCGTAGGCGATGACCCGCATGCCCAACCCGGTCAGCCGCCATCGCAGGGCCCGGCCGACGGCGCCCAGGCCCACCAGTCCCGCGGTGCGCCCGGCGATCTCGGCGCCCCGGAAACGCTGATAGGGAATGCTGCCGTCACGAAACATGTTGCCGCTGCGCACATCCGCGTCGGCGGTCAGCAGGTGGCGGGTGGCGGCCAGCAGCAGGGCCACCGCCAGCTCGGCGACCGCGTCGGCGTTGCGGCCCGGGGTGTTCAGCACCGGGATACCCGCCGCGGAGGCTCCGGCGATGTCGACGTTGTTGGGGTCGCCGCGGGTGGATGCGATCGCGCGCAAGCCGGCGTCGAACACCGGGCCGCGCACCGAGTCGCTCTCCACCACAATCACGTCGGCGGCTTCTGCACTGATACGCTGCGCCAGCTGCTCGGGGCCGTAGATGCGCAGCGGGGTCTGATCGAGCTCACTTATCCAAGGGTCGTAGATCACATCGGCGAGCTGCCGGAGTTTGGCGAACCCCGGACCACGCAGCGGGGCCGTCACCAGGGCACGCGGTCTTGATGTCACGAATGCCAATGCTGGCGTACGGTGACGCCCGTGTCACGTAACGGCGTCACGATCGGCATCGACATCGGCACCACGGCGGTCAAAGCGGTCGCCGCCGACGCCGACGGCAACGTGACGGCGCGGGTGCGTATTCCGCATCGAGTCCGGGTGCCGGCGCCCAACCGTTTCGAGCACGACGCCGACGAGGCGTGGCGGCGCGGCCCGCTGGCGGCGCTGGACCAGGTGCGGCAACAGGCCCGGGGACCCGAGCCCCGCGCGGTGGCCGTTTCGGCGATGGTTCCCTCGCTGACCGCGGTCGATGCCGCGGGCCGGCCGTACACGCCGGGACTGTTGTACGGCGACGAGCGCGGCCGGATCGACGGCGATCAGCCGCTGCCCGCGCTGGGCGAAGCCGCCGAGTTCCTGCGCTGGACGGCTGCCGAAGCCCCCGGGGCGGCCGGGTTCTGGCCGGCACCGGCGGTGGCCAACTGTGCGCTGTCGGGCGAGGCGGTGATCGACTTCGCGACCGCGGCCACCTCTTACCCGTTGTTCGACGGCACCGGCTGGAATGCGGCGGCGTGCGCCGAGCGCGGCGCCACCGTCGCGCAGCTGCCCCGGGTGGCGGCGATCGGCGCCGCGGCCGGCCAGGTGAACGGGACCCGTGCCGTGCTGGCGACCGGTGCCGTCGACGCGCTGTGCGAGCAGATGGTGGCCGGCGCCGACCGCGACGGCGACGTGCTGGTGATGTGCGGCACCACGCTGATCGTCTGGGTCACCGTTCCCGAGGCCCGCCAGGTGCCGGGGCTGTGGACGATTCCGCACACCAAGGCGCCCAAGAGTCAGATCGGTGGCGCCAGTAACGCGGGCGGGCTGTTTCTCGGCTGGGTGGATCGCGTCATCGGACCCGGCGACCCCGAGTCGGTCGATCCGCGCCGTATCCCGGTGTGGTCGCCCTACATTCGCGGGGAACGCACACCGTTCCACGACCCGGACCGCCGCGCCGTGCTCGACGGCGTCGACCTCACCCACGGCCCCGCGGCGTTGCGCCGGGCCGCCTACGAGGCGTCGGGCTTCGTCGTGCGTCAGCTGATCGAGCTCAGCGGAGCGCCGGTGTCGCGCATCGTCGCCACCGGCGGCGGGACCCGGCTGTGGCCTTGGATGCAGGCGATCGCCGACGCCACCGGTCGGCCGGTGGAGGTATCGGGGGTTGCCGAGGGCGCGGCGCTGGGGGCGGCATTTCTGGGCCGGATCGCAGCCGGGCTGGAGACCTCGATCGCCGACGCCGCGCGCTGGGTTTCCACCGAGCGCATCGTCGACCCCGATCGGGCCTGGGCGGCCGCGGTCGAGGATCGCTACCGCCGTTTCCTGGAACTCGGCGATCGGCCGTCGCGCCCATCAGAGTCGAGGATCTAGCGCGATACTCGCCTTGGCGATCTAGTCTGGTGCAATGACTGACCAGGACCGCAAAGCCGCCCGTAGAGAGATCGCAGACGCCCTGTTGAAAGCTCTTGAACGCCGGCATGAAATTGCCGACGTCGTGGTGGAGTCGGAAAACAAGGCAGTCGCGATCGAGGGGATCGTCAAATTGCTCGACACCTCCCACCTCGCCGCCGAAGCGGTGATGGGTATGTGCTTCGAGCAGCTCACCATCGATTCGCGCCGCAAGATCCTCGCCGAACTCGAGGACTTGAACAAGCAGCTGAGTTTCACGCTCGGGGAGCGCCCGGCGAGCTCGGGGGAGAGCCTGGAGCTGCGGCCGTTTTCCGCCGCCGAGGACCGCGACCTGTTCGCCGTCCGCACCGAGGAAATGGGTGCTGCGGGCGACGGATCCGACAAGCCGGCGGGCGACCTCGACGACGAGATCCGGGCGGCCCTGGCCCGTGTCGACGACGAGGAGGCCGCCTGGTTCGTCGCCGTCGATTCCGGCGAGAAAGTGGGAATGGTGTTCGGCGAGCTGGTCCGCGGCGAAGTCAACGTGCGGATCTGGATTCACCCCGACCACCGCAAGCGTGGCTACGGCACCGCCGCACTGCGCAAGTCGCGCTCGGAGCTGGCATGGTGCTTCCCCGCCGTGCCGTTGGTGGTCCGCGCGCCGGCGGCCAAACCGGGCTGACCGGCTACGGCAAGACGGCGACCACCGAGATGTGGTTCTCCAACGCCTTGAGGCCCTCGCCCGGCGGCACCGGCAGCCCGGCCTCGGCGAACTGATCGGCGCGGGTGCGCGGCGTAATCTGCCAGCCGGCCTCGCTCAGGTAATCCGCGGCCGGCGTGCGTTCACCGTGATAGACCAGCGCGGACACGTCGGTGTCGAAGCCGTACTGCCCCCAGCGCTTGGCCATCGCCTTGGCGCGTTTCTCGAGTAGGGGCATGCCGTCGCGGTGGTACTCGGTCGCCAGCCGGCTGCCCGGCGCGCTGAGCGTGGTGATGGCGTCGAACAACCGATCCTGCGCCTGGGGAGGCAGATACATCAGCAGGCCTTCGGCGCTCCACGCCGTGGCTTTGGTCTCGTCAAAACCGGCTTGGCGCAACGCGTTTGGCCAGTCGTCGCGCAGGTCGACGGCAACGGTCCGGCGCGCCGCGGTGGGCTCGGCGCCCAGGTTCGACAGAGCGGTGGTCTTGAACTCGATCACCGTCGGCTGGTCGACCTCGTAGACGACCGTGCCCGCCGGCCACGCCAGCCGGTACGGCCGCGAGTCCAGGCCCGAGGCCAAGATCACCACCTGGCGGATGCCCGCATCGGTCGCGTCGGTGAAGAAGTCGTCGAAATACCGGGTGCGCACGGCCATCATGTTGACCATGCGCGCCAAGTTGAACTCCACATCGGGGTCCGCGTCGGGGTCGAGACCACCGGTCTCATCGGTGATTTCGCCGTCGAGCACTCGGATGAAGAAATCCGCGCCCACCGCACGAACCAACGGGTCGGCGTATGGATCATCGATCAGGGCGCCGGGTTGCTTGCCGGCCAGGGCCCGGCAGGCGGCGACCCAAGTCGCGGTGGCCCCCACGCTCGAGGCCAGGTCCCAGGTGTCTTGCTCGGTGCGCGTCATGCTCAGGCTCCTAGTGTTGCCGACAAATATTTGATGTCGCCGAAGGCGGCCATGGTCGGCTCGGTCGGGAACTCAAAACCGTTGTGCGCGTACATCTCCTGGGTACTGCGCACCGTGGTCTGCCAGCCCCGTTCGGTGAGGTAGGCCGCCACGTCGTTGCGCTGGCCGGTGTATACCAACTCCGACCAGTTCAGATCCAGCCCCATCCGGCGCCACCGTTCACTCATCTCGCGGCCCCGCTTTTCGACGCGGTCACGCATGTCGGGTACGTAGCCGGTAGCGAGGCGGCTGCCGGCGGCGGACAGCGCGGTGATGTGGTCGAACAGTCGGTCCTGGGCGTCCGGCGGCAGGTAGCCCAGCAGGCCTTCGGCGATCCAGGCCGACGGCTTGGTGGAGTCGAAGCCATTGTTGCGCAACGCAGCCGGCCAGTCGTCGCGCAGGTCCACCGCCACCGCACGCCGATCGGTGGTCGGGGCCGCGCCGAGATCGGCCAGGGTGCGGGTCTTGAATTCGATCACCTGCGGCTGGTCGATCTCGTAGAGCACGGAGCCGTCCGGCCACGGCAACCGGTAAGCGCGGGTGTCCAGCCCGGACGCGAGAATGACCGCTTGGCGCACACCGGCTTCGGCGGCCTCGAGGAAAAAGGTGTCGAAGTACCGGGTGCGCACGGCCATGCCCTCGCTGAGCCGCTGCGGGGTGAACGCGGGATCGTCCTCGACGAGTTCGACCTGGCCGTTCATCATCCGGATGAAGGCGTCCACGCCGACGGCGTTGACCAGCGGCTCGGCGTAGGGGTCGTCGATCAGCGGGTTGGGGCCCTTGGAGGCCATGGCCCGGCGGGCGGCCACCGCGGTGGCGGTGGCTCCCACACTGGACGCCAAATCCCAACTGTCACCGTCGAATCGCTTGCTGTCGGTGCTCGTCATGCATGCGCTCCTAACTGAGAGTTGCGGTAACAGACACGATGTTGCGCAGTTGGGACAGTGCCTCGCTGTCGTGGAAGTCGCGGCCGTAATCGGCGAACAGTTCGCGCCGTGGACGCGAGCTCACCTGCCAGCCATGGCCTTTCAGGTACTCGACGACGTCGCTGCGCTCGCCGTCGAAGAACAACTGCGACAGGTCGATGTCGCAGCCCAGATTCAGCCACCGCTGGTTGAATTCCCGGGCACGCTCGGACATCGTCGTTTCCGACGGCGGATGGAACTCGGTGGCCAGCATGCTTCCCGGTGCGGACAGCGCGGTGATGTTGTCGAACAGCCGGTCCTGGGCGTCGGGGGGCAGATACATCAGCAATCCCTCGGCGCTCCACGACGTCGGCCGGGTCACGTCAAACCCGCTGCTGCGCAAGGCCGCCGGCCAGTCGTCGCGAAGATCGACGCTGACGGTGCGACGTTCGGCCGACGGCAGCGCGCCCAGGCTCGACATCGTGGTGGTCTTGAATTCGACGACTCGGGGCTGATCGACTTCGTAGACCACGCTGCCGTTCGGCCAGGACAGCCGGTAGGCGCGCGCGTCGAGCCCGGCGGCCAGAATGACCGCTTGGCGGATGCCGTCTCGGGCGGCGTTGAGGAAGAAGTCGTCGAAGAAACGGGTGCGCACCGCGATCGAGTCGGTCTCGACCTGCAGGTCACCGCGGCCGTTCTCGGGGGTTTCGGCGGCGGTGAGCTCGCCGTCGACCACCCGGCGGAAGAAGTCCAGCCCGACGGCGCGCACCAGGGGCCCCGCGAACGGATCGTTGATGATCGGGTTGTCTTCCTTGCTGGCCACCGCGCGAGCCGCGGCGACCATGGTGGCGGTGGCGCCGACGCTGGAAGCAAGATCCCAACTGTCTTGGTCAGTGCGTGTCATGGTGCTCCTCGATCGTCGGCAGCCAGCTTTGATACTTAGCAAATGCAACGAGCTCACAGAACTCTACGCCTGGTTGCTGTCCGCTTCCTGAATTTTTTGGGCACTTTTCATACGGCTCCATGACGCCCTTTTAAGGATCTGCTCCGACCAGCTGTTAGTCTCGTACACGATTTGACGCGTGACGCCGTACGTCCTGGCCTGCGGGTGTTGAGCGCGCGTAAACGCAGGATTACCACCCCGGCCGCGCAGGAGGATAGAAGTGCTTTCGGCTTTCATCTCGTCGCTGCGAACAGTCGACTTGAGACGGAAGATCCTCTTCACGCTTGGCATTGTCGTGCTGTATCGCGTCGGCGCCGCTTTGCCGTCGCCCGGCGTCAACTACCCGAACGTGCAGCAGTGCATCAAAGAGGCCAGCGGCGGCGAAGCCGGACAGATCTATTCGCTGATCAACCTGTTTTCCGGCGGTGCGCTGCTCAAGCTCACGGTGTTCGCGGTGGGCGTGATGCCCTACATCACCGCCAGCATCATCGTGCAGCTGCTCACCGTGGTCATCCCGCGGTTCGAGGAATTGCGTAAGGAAGGCCAGTCCGGCCAGGCCAAGATGACGCAGTACACGCGTTATCTGGCGATCGCGCTGGCGATTCTGCAGGCCACCAGCATCGTGGCGCTGGCGGCCAACGGCGGTCTGCTGCAGGGCTGCTCGCTGGACATCATCGCCGACCAGAGCATCTTCACCCTGGTCGTCATCGTGCTGGTGATGACGAGCGGTGCTGCGCTGGTGATGTGGATGGGTGAGCTGATCACCGAACGCGGCATCGGCAACGGCATGTCGCTGCTGATCTTCGTCGGCATCGCCGCCCGCATCCCCTCCGAAGGCAAGACGATCCTGGACAGCCGCGGCGGGATGATCTTCACCGCGGTGCTGGTCGCCGCGCTGATCATCATCGTGGGCGTGGTGTTCGTCGAGCAGGGCCAGCGCCGGATCCCGGTGCAGTACGCCAAGCGCATGGTGGGCCGTCGCATGTACGGCGGAACCTCGACGTATCTGCCGCTCAAGGTCAACCAGGCCGGTGTCATCCCGGTCATCTTCGCGTCGTCGCTGATCTACATTCCGCACCTGATCACCCAATTGATCCGCAGCGGCAGCGGCGGCGTGGGCAACAGCTGGTGGGACAAGTTCGTCGGCACGTATCTGTCCGACCCGAGCGACCCGGTCTACATCGGCATTTACTTCGGGCTCATCATTTTCTTCACGTACTTCTATGTGTCGATCACCTTCAATCCCGACGAGCGCGCTGACGAGATGAAGAAGTTCGGCGGATTCATCCCCGGCATCCGGCCGGGCAAGCCCACCGCCGACTATCTGCGTTTCGTGCTGAGCAGGATCACGTTGCCGGGCTCGATCTACCTCGGTGCGATCGCGGTGCTGCCCAACCTGTTCCTGCAGATCGGGAACGCCGGGGCGGTGCAGAATCTGCCATTCGGCGGTACTGCGGTTCTGATCATGATTGGCGTCGGTTTGGATACCGTCAAACAGATCGAGAGTCAGCTGATGCAGCGCAACTACGAAGGGTTCCTCAAGTGAGAGTCGTATTGCTGGGGCCACCGGGGGCGGGTAAAGGCACGCAGTCGGAGAAACTCAGCGAGAAGCTCGGGATCCCGCAGATCTCCACCGGCGATCTGTTCCGGAGCAACATCGGGCAGGGCACCAAGCTGGGCCTGGAGGCCAAGCGCTACCTGGATGCCGGTGACCTGGTGCCGTCTGACCTCACCAACCAGCTTGTCGACGACCGGCTGAACGACCCCGACACCGCCAACGGCTTCATCCTGGACGGGTATCCCCGCTCGATCGAGCAGGCCAAAGCCCTGCACGAGATGCTCGGACGGCGCGGCACCGACATCGATGCGGTGCTGGAATTCCGGGTGTCCGAGGACGAGTTGCTGCAGCGGCTCAAGGGCCGCGGCCGCGCCGATGACACCGAGGAGGTCATCCTCAACCGGATGAAGGTCTACCGCGACGAAACCGCGCCGCTGCTGGAGTACTACCGCGACGAACTGAAGACCGTCGACGCGATCGGATCGTTGGACGAGGTATTCGCCCGCGCGCTGCGAGCGCTGGGCAAGTAACGATGCGCCCGCTGGCGCGGCTGCGCAGAAGCAAGGTGGTGCCGCAGCGCAGCGCCGGCGAACTCGACGCGATGGCCGCGGCCGGTGCCGTGGTTGCCAACGCGCTGCAGGCGGTTCACGCGGCCGCCGTCTCCGGGGTGTCCACGTTGAGCCTGGACGAAATCGCCGAATCGGTGATCCGGGAACTCGGCGCGACACCGTCGTTCCTGGGCTATCACGGCTACCCGGCCTCGATCTGTGCGTCGGTGAACGCCCGGGTGGTGCACGGCATCCCGTCGGCGGCCGAAGTCCTCGCCCCCGGTGACCTGGTATCCATCGACTGCGGCGCGGTGCTGGACGGCTGGCACGGCGACGCCGCGATCACGTTCGGGGTCGGGAAGCTCGATCCCGCCGACCAGGCGCTTTCCGCGGCGACCCGGGAATCGCTGGAAGCCGGAATCGCGGCGATGATCCCCGGTAACCGGCTGACCGACGTCGCGCACGCCATCGAAATGGGGACGCGGGCGGCCGAGGTCCGCCATCGCCGCGCATTCGGGATCGTCGAAGGCTACGGCGGGCACGGCATCGGCCGGCAGATGCACATGGACCCGTTCCTGCCCAACGAGGGATCCCCGGGCCGCGGACCGCTGCTGGCCCCCGGTTCGGTGCTGGCCATCGAGCCGATGCTGACGCTTGGAACAGGCAAAACGCGGGTGCTCGACGACGACTGGACGGTCACCACGACCGACGGTTCGCGTGCGGCGCACTGGGAGCACACCGTGGCGGTCACCGACGACGGGCCCCGCATTCTCACCTTGAGCTGAACCTCGAACCAAACACCTACTCCACTCGTGTCAATTGGCAGGAGGTGATCGAGTGGCCCGGGGCGCTGGTACTTGGAGGGCGTCGGGGGCGGCAGAAGCTGCGTTGATGAAGGCGCTCTACGACGAGCACGCTGCCGTGCTGTGGCGTTACGCGCTGCGGCTGACCGGCGATGCCGCCCACGCCGAGGACGTCGTTCAGGAAACGCTGCTGCGAGCCTGGCAACATCCGGAGGTCGTCGGCGACACCGAGCGGTCGGCGCGTGCCTGGTTGTTCACCGTTGCCCGGAACATGATCATCGACGATCGGCGCAGCGCCCGGTATCGCAACGTGGTCGGCTCGCTCGACGAAGACGGAGCGCCCGAGCAGGCCACGCCCGACGAGGTCAACGCCGCCCTGGACCGGTTGTTGATCGCCGATGCGATGACGCAACTGTCCGCGGAACACCGCGCCGTCATCGAACGTTCGTACTACCGCGGCTGGACCACCGCGCAGATTGCTGGAGACCTTGACATTGCCGAAGGAACCGTGAAGTCGCGACTACACTATGCCGTGCGGGCTTTGCGGCTCACTCTGCAGGAACTCGGAGTTACTCGATGACAGCGCTGCCTTATCTGGGGGGCCTTTCCGGGGCACCAATCCGTGAGGTCATCGGCTCCGAATGCTTGAAGGGTGAAGGAGATGGATGAGATGAAGACGCCGATACGAGGTGTAGGCCCGCCCGGCGACAACGAGGTCTTTGGTCTGATCATGGGTGACAATCACCGCTACGCGATGTGGGATGCCGCATACGTGCTGGGGTCGCTGTCGTCCGTCGACCGCCGCGAATTCGAAGAGCACATGCGCCAGTGCGCGGCATGCCGGGAGGCCGTCGCCGAGCTCAGCGGGGTGCCGGCCCTGCTTTCGCAACTCGATCGTGAGGAAGTCGCCGCGATCGCGCAGTCCGGCGACAGTCCGCCGGCGGCGCCGGAGCCCTCGCCCGAGCTGCTGCCGTCGTTGCTGGCGAAGGTGGCGTGGCGCCGCCGCCGCACGCGGGCGATCACCTGGGTGGCCTCGTCCGCCGCGGCCGCGGTCCTGGCGATCGGGGTGTTCGTCGGCATTCAGGGTCATAGCCCGTCGGCGACGCCTCCGCAGCAGGTGGCCGCGTCCGCGGAGATGGCGCAAGTGGGCACCAACCTGCTGACGTCGACGGTGCAGATTTCCAGCCAGCACTGGGGGACGGCCATCAACCTGAAGTGCGTCTGCCTGGCACCGCCGTACGCGCACCATGACACGTTGGCGATGGTGGTCGTCGGCCGCGACGGCAGCCAGACCCGGCTGGCGACGTGGGTGGCCGAGCCCGGTCACACCGCGACGCCCGCCGCGAGCATCTCGACGCCGGTCGATCAGATCGCCGCCGTGCAGGTGGTCGCCGCCGATAGCGGCCAGGTTTTGTTGCAGCGTTCGTTGTAAAACCCCTCAGGTGAACCGGCGGCTCAGCTGGCTCGTGCCATAGGCATCGTCTCAATCGAAACATAGGTAGAGCAGATGCCTCGGAAGCACCGGGTTGTTGACCAGATCGTCGAATGCCTTGCGTCGATCGGCGTGGACCACATTTTCGGTGTGGACGGCGCCAACATCGAAGACCTTTACGACGCCGCGCATTTCCGCTCCGAGGTCACCGCCGTCCTGGCCAAGCACGAATTCTCGGCCGCCACGATGGCCGACGGGTACAGCCGCAGCGGCGCCGGGCTGGGTGTGGTGGCCGCGACCTCGGGTGGCGGAGCGCTGAATCTCGTAGCGGCACTTGGGGAGTCGTTGACGAGCCGGGTTCCGGTGCTGGCGCTGGTCGGTCAGGCCCCGGCGACGATGGATGGTCGCGGCAGTTTTCAGGACACCAGCGGAAACAATGGATCGCTGAACGCCGAGGCCGTGTTCGCGGCGGTATCGGTGTCCTGCGAACGGGTGCTGCGGCCGGCCGACATCGGTGCGGCGCTGTCCCGGGCGATCACCGCCGCGCGCACCGGTGGTCCGGCAGTACTGTTGTTGCCCAAGGACATTCAGCAGGCTTTCGTCTACGCCGATCGAGCCGGCACCGTCGGTGACGACCCGCGGCCGATCGGAAATCCGCAGCCGATTATTCCGGTGCTGCGCAACGTCAACGGACCGATCACCGTCATCGCCGGCGAGCAGGTGGCCCGCGACAACGCCCGCGCCGAGCTCGAGGAGCTGCGCGCTTTGCTGCGGGCCCGGGTGGCCACCGTGCCCGACGCCAAAGACACTTCTGGCACACCGGGATTCGGCTCTTCGTCCGCGCTGGGGGTAACCGGTGTGATGGGCCATCCGGGGGTGGCCGAAGCCGTAGCCGCCAGCGCCGTGTGCCTGATCGTCGGATCCCGGCTGTCGGTCACGGCTCGCGCCGGACTCGACGAAGCCCTGGCGAAGGTGCGCACCCTATCGATCGGCGCCGCGCGGCCCTATGTTCCGTGCACGCATGTGCACACCGACGACCTGCGGACCTCGCTGCGCATGCTGACGCACGCCCTGTCCGGCAGCGGGCGTCCGACCGGTGTGCGGGTACCCGATGTCGTGTCCCGCTCCGAGCTGACGCCCCCGTCGTGGGTCGGCGCGGGCCTGCGCTATCGCGACGCCATGGCGGTGCTCAACAACGTGTTGCCCGACGGCGCCGACATCGTGGTCGACGCGGGCAACACCGGTGCGTCCGCGGTGCATTACCTGCCGGCCCGGCGCGGTGGCAGATTCACCGTCGCACTGGGTATGGGGGGCATGGGTTACAGCTTCGGGGCCGGCATCGGAATGGCTTTCGGACGGGCCAACAGCGGACGTCCGAGTGGGCGAACCGTGGTGATCGCGGGCGACGGGGCATTCTTCATGCACGGCATGGAAGTCCACACCGCGGTGCAATACCGGCTGCCGGTGACGTTCGTGTTGTTCAACAACAACGCGCATGCCATGTGCGTGACCCGCGAGCAGCTGTTCTACGACAACCTCTACAGCTACAACCGATTTCGGCCCAGCCGGCTCGGTGCCGGGCTAGCGGCCATGTTCCCAGACCTGACGTCGATCGACGTCAGCGACGCGGAAGGCCTCGCCGCCGCGATGGGGGCGGCGCTCGACCTCGACGGCCCGGCGGTAGTCAGCATCGAGTGCGCTGCCGACGAAATCCCGCCGTTCGCACCGTTTCTCACCGCGGCAAAGACCGAAACCATTGCCATTAGCGAGATTCCGACCGTTAAGGAGAAATGCACCAATGTCGCTGCCAGCGCTTGAAGACATTCCCGACCTCATCGACGGGGTCACGCGCATCGAAACCAGCCCCCGGGAGAAGGCCACCCCGATCATCATGGACATGATGCGATCGGTCTACCCGCACGATCAGGTCTTCGGGGATTACTGCACCGTCAACGATTACATCGACTGCCCGCCCGACGAGTTGTACGAGTATCTGTCCGACACCCGCAGCCTCGAAGAGTGGACCTACAGTCTGCGCGGTTTCACCGAGACCGACGAGCCCGGCTTGTGGCTGGCCTACGATCGGCTCGGCTCGGAGACCGAGATCTACACCCGCACCGTCGCCAACGACCAGGCTCGCACCGTCGACTACCACTGCGCATGGGATCAGGGCAAGCACCTGTGGATGATCTATCTGATGCGCGTGATCGACGCGCAGGTGGTACTCGACAAGCCGGGTTCGGTTGTGCTGTGGACCAATTGCCATCACCCGTTCTACGACCACAACCCGTATCCCGAGACAGCGCCGGCGCAGCGCCCGGTGTGGGTCGGCGACTTCTGGGACATGTTCGGCGCAGGCCATCTGCTGGAATTGAAGAACCTCAAGGCGATCGCCGAGTACCGCCACCACAATGGCCTGCCGGTGACCCCCGACTGGATGAGATGAGCGAACCATGGTTACTCCTGATGTCAGCCTGATCGACGTCTCCACCTATCTGCCCGGCGAGCCGATCCCGGCCGAGTACTACGCCCAGTTCGCCGAATCCGACGAGCTGCGTGAGAACGTGATGTTCCGGGCTCCGAAGTTTCGCCATCACGTTGGGCCCGACGAGAGTTCGATCGACATGATCGAACGCGCGGCGCAAGGTCTGATCGAGCGGCACGGCCACGACGTCGTCGAGGGTGCCGATGTTTTGATCACCCACACTCAGGTACCCGACATGGCGTTCTACGGCCAGGGCGGCGGCATCGCACACCGGCTGGGCCTGCGGCCGTCGTGGGTGCTGGACCTGAACAACGGTGGATGCGCGGCATTTGTGTTGGCGCTCAACGTGGCCCGCAAACTGCTGTCGTCCGGCGAAGGGCACACCGCGCTGATCGCGATCGCGCAGAACGCGGCCGGTCAGTTCTTCGATCAGTCCACGATTCGGCGCAAGGCGCAATCGGCCGTACCCGGTGACGGCGCGGCCGTCGGGCTGGTCACGGTGGGCGATCGGTCGCCGATACTCGACGTCGAGTGCCGCACCTACGGTGAATTCGCGGGGGAGATGACGCTCTCGTTCGACCCGCCCCGCAAGTGGTGGCAAGCGGGTTCCGGCGAGGGCAGCATCGGCTTCACCGAGAGCAAGATCACCAAGGTGCTGGCCCGCGGCAACCGGCAGGTTCCCGAGGTGGCGCTCGCGGTCTGCGACCGAATCGGCCTGCCCGCCAAAGACATCGACCTGATGGTCACCAACCAGCCGAACCGGGCGTTTCTGCGCAACTGGCGCGACGCGCTCGAGCTGCCGCCGGAACGCCACCGGGACACCTTCGAGGAGTGCGGCAACCTGTTCGGCGCCGGCATCCCGATCAATCTGGATCGCGCGATATCCGACGGCCAGCTCAAGTCCGGTGACGTGGTGCTGATGGCGGGCTTCGCGCACGCCGGCGACTTCGCCGGCGCGGCGGCGGTGCGCTGGGGCGGGCGAGACTGATGCAACCCGTCGCAAGCTCCGCCACCGCTGAGGTCGACGACTCGGTCCCGCCTGCGATCGATCCACTGGCCTTGTCGCTCAACGAAAATCCGTTCCCGCCGCTGCCCGCGGTACGGTCGGTGCTGGTCAAGTCGATCGATGCGGCCAACCGGTATCCGGAGTTCCTGCCCGAACGGTTGCGCAATCTGATCGCGGGCCGCATCGGCGTCGGCTCCGAGCAGGTGGTGCTGGGCGCCGGCGCGACGGGTGTGGTTTTGCAGGCTCTGCAGGCACTGACCGTTCCGGGCGACTCGATGGTCATGTCGGCGCCCACCTTCGACGGCTACCCGATCATCGCGCAGATGGCCCGGCTGAATTCGGTGATGGTGCCGCTGAACAAGGCCGGCCACAACGACCTCGAGCGGCTGGCCGACGCGGCCACCACGGCCCGCGTCGTCGTGGTGTGCCGACCGCATAATCCCACCGGAACGCTGGAGCCGACGTCGCATCTGTTCCGGTTCCTGCGCCGGGTACCTCGCGACACCATCGTGCTGCTCGACGAGGCGTACATCGAGTTCGCCGCACCCGAGCACCGGGTCGAGGTGGCGGCGCTGGCGCGGCGATTCCCCAATGTGGTCGTGGTACGGACGTTTTCCAAGGCGTACGGGCTGGCCGGGCTGCGGATCGGTTATGGGGTGGCGGCACCCGAGTTGGCCGCGACGATGTGGTCGCACCAGTTGCCGTTCGGTATCGCGATGACCAGCCTGCCCGCGGTTGCCGCGTCATACAACGCCGAAGACGAACTGCTGCAACGGATCCGGATGATCACCTCCGAGCGGCGGTATTTGCGGATGCGACTGTCCGCGCTCGGGATATACACGACCGACGCGCACGCGAACTTCATGTACCTGCCGGCGAAGACCGCGCCGGGCCGGCAGTGGAGCGAGGTGTTCGCCGACAGCGGGCTCCGGGTGCGCTGCTATCCGGACGGCGGCGCGCGGATTACCGTCGGCAGCCGCGCATCCACGTTGGCGGTGCTGTCCGCGGTGGGCAAATAAGCACACGCCGAATAGGGCCAGTTGACCCGCTTGTGCCGCAAGTGCGGTATGAAAAGGCGTGGCCCCGGACAAGAAGCGCGACCCGATCGCCGCCGCGCGAACCAATTGGGAGCGTGCGGGCTGGGGCGAGGTGTCGCAGGGCATGGTCGCGGTGACCTCGGTGATGCGCGCGCATCAGATCCTGCTCGCGCGGGTGGAGACGGCGCTGCGGCCCTATGACCTGAGTTTCTCGCGCTACGAGTTGCTGCGGTTGCTCGCGTTCAGCCGGACCGGGGCGCTGCCCATCACCAAGGCATCCGACCGGCTTCAGGTCCACGTCACCAGCGTCAGCCACGCGATCCGCCGGCTGGAGGCCGACGGACTGGTTCAGCGGCTGCCGCACCCGACGGACGGGCGCACCACGCTGGTGCAGATCACCGAGCTCGGCCGGTCGACCGTGGAGGACGCCACCGTCACGCTCAACGAGCAGGTGTTCGCCGACATCGGCATGGATACCGCCGAATCGCAGGCGCTGGTGGCGTCGATTGAAACCTTGCGCCGCAACGCCGGCGACTTCTGATCTGCGCCCGACGTCGAGTCGTTGGGACGGGGCTAACTCGAGCGCAGCAGCTCGATGACCGCGCTGAAATCCTTGTCGGCATGGTCGGCGGCGAATTTCGCGTAGATCTCGGCGGCATGGCGACCCAGCGGCGCGGCCGAACCGGTCGACGACACCGCGTCCATCGCCAGCCCCAGGTCCTTGTTCATCAGCGCGGTCGCGAAGCCGGGTTTGAAGTCGTTGTTGGCCGGTGAGGTCGGAACCGGGCCCGGCACCGGGCAATTGGTGTGCACCGCCCAGCAGTTGCCGGTCGCGCCGGTGATCACGTCGAACAGCGACTGCGCCGACAGCCCTAGCTTTTCGGCCAGCACGAAGGCCTCGCCGACCGCGATCTGTTGCACCGCCAGCACCATGTTGTTGCACACCTTGGCGGCCTGGCCCGCGCCCGCGGCGCCGCAGTGAATGATCTTGCCCGCCATGGGTTCCAGCACCGGCCGGGCTCGTTGCACCGCGGACTCTTCGCCGCCCACCATGAATGCCAGCGTCCCGGCGACGGCGCCCTTCACCCCGCCGGAGACCGGTGCGTCCAACTGAGCGACCCCGTGTGCCTGGGCCTGCGAGTGCACCTCGCGGGCGTCGTTGACCGAGATCGTGGAGCTGTCGATGAACAGCGCACCCTCGCGCGCGGCCGGCAAAACCTCGGTGTAGCAACGTTTGACGATGTCGCCGTTGGGCAGCATGGTGATCACCACGTCGGCCTCGGCCACCGCCTGGGCGGCGCTGTCGAAGACCTCGACGCCGCCTTCGGCCGCGGCCGCCGCCGCCGCGGGCACCGGGTCGAACCCGCGCACGGTGTGGCCCGCGCCCAGCAGGTTCGCCGACATCGGCGCGCCCATGTTCCCCAGCCCTAGGAAGGCGATCTTAAAAGGCTCTGTCATTGCTGCCTTTCTAAGCGGTGGCTCTGAATCGGCCGGCCTCGGCGCGACCGATGACCACCCGCATGATTTCGTTGGTCCCCTCGAGAATTCGGTGCACCCGAAGGTCGCGGACGATCTTTTCCAGACCATACTCGCGCAGGTAGCCGTAGCCCCCATGCAGTTGCAGCGCCTTGTCCGCGACGTCGAAGCAGGTGTCGGTGACGTAGCGTTTGGCCATCGCGCACAGCTCGACCTTGTCGGGGTCGCCCGCGTCCAACGCACTCGCCGCCCGCCACAACATCATTCGCGAGGTTTCCAGCCCGGTGGCCATGTCGGCCAGGGTGAAGCGGATGGTGGGTTCGTCGAGCAGCGGGGAGCCGAACGCCTGCCGATCGCGCACGTAGGCACCCGCCTTGTCGAAGGCCGACTGCGCGCCGCCCAGCGAGCACGCCGCGATGTTGAGCCGGCCGCCGTTGAGGCCGTTCATCGCGATGCCGAAGCCGGCGCCCTCGCCCTCGGCCCCGCCCAGCATCGCGTCGGCGGGAACGCGTACGCCTTCCAGGATCACCTGTGCGGTCGGTTGGGCGTGCCAGCCCATCTTCTCCTCGAGCGCGCCGAAACTGAGCCCGGGAGTTCCCTTTTCGATGATGAACGCCGAGATCCCGCGCGGACCGTCGCCGCCGGTGCGGGCCATCACCACGTAGACGTCGGAAGCGCCGGCACCGGAGATAAACTGCTTGACACCGTCGAGCACATAATCGGGGCCCTGCTTGACCGCACGGGTACTCAATGCGCTGGCATCGGATCCGGCGCCGGGCTCCGTCAGGCAGTAGCTGGCGATGACATCCATCGGTGCCAGCCGCGGAATCCATTCCTTGCGTTGCTCGTCGGTACCGAAGCTGTCGATCATCCACGCGCACATGTTGTGGATCGACAGGAAGGCGGCCGTGGTGGGATCGGCGATGGCCAGCTGCTCGAAGATCCGCACCCCGTCCAGCCGGCGCAGCCCGCTGCCGCCGACATCCTCGCGGCAGTAGATCGCCGCCATGCCGAGCTCGGCGGCCTCCCGCAACACGTCGGTGGGGAAATGCTGGGCCGCTTCCCATTCCAGGGCGTACGGGGCAATGCGTTTGGCGGCGAACGCGGCCGCCGTCTCCGCGATGACCCGTTCGTCGTCGTTCAGGGCGAACATGACCCTAATCCATTGTCGGGATGACGAATTCGGCGCCATCCTTGATGCCGGACGGCCACCGCGACGTCACGGTCTTGACCTTGGTGTAGAACTGGATCGACGCCGGGCCGTGCTGGTTGAGGTCGCCGAAGCCGGAGCGCTTCCAGCCGCCGAAGGTGTGGTAGGCCACCGGCACCGGGATCGGCACGTTGACTCCGACCATGCCGACCTCGACGCGCGACACGAAATCGCGGGCGGCGTCACCGTCGCGGGTGAAGATCGCGACACCGTTGCCGTATTCGTGCTCGGACGGCAGCCGCAGCGCCTCTTCGTAGTCGTGGGCCCGCACGATGCACAGCACCGGCCCGAAGATCTCGTCGGTGTAGATGGACATGTCGGGGGTGACGCGGTCGAACAGGGTCGGCCCGATGAAGAACCCGCCCTCGAGGTTGGCGTCACCGAAGGTCAGGTCGTCGCTGCGCCGCTCGCGGCCGTCGATCACCAGCTCGGCGCCCGCCTCGACACCCTGACCGATGTAGTCGCGCACCCGGGCCACCGCGGCCTCGGTGACCAGCGGGCCGTAGTCGGCCTTGGGGTCCAGGCTGTGGCCCACGCGCAGGTTGTTGATCCGTTCAATCAGCCTGGCGCGCAACCGATCCGCGGTCTGCTCGCCGACGGGTACCGCGACACTGATCGCCATGCAGCGCTCGCCGGCGCTGCCGTAGCCGGCGCCGATCAGCGCGTCGACGGCCTGGTCGAGGTCGGCGTCGGGCATCACGATCATGTGGTTTTTGGCGCCGCCGAAGCACTGCGAGCGCTTGTCGTTGGCCGCCGCCGTCGAATAGATGTAGTGCGCGATGTCGGAGCTGCCGACGAAGCCGACCGCCTTGATGTTCCGGTGGTGCAGGATCGCGTCGACGGCCTCCTTGTCGCCCTGCACGACCTGGAACACGCCCGGCGGCAGGCCGGCCTCGAGAAAGATCTCGGCCAGCCGCAGCGGCACCGACGGGTCGCGTTCACTGGGCTTGAGCACGAACGCGTTTCCACAGGCCAGGGCGGGCCCGGCCTTCCACAGTGGAATCATGGCCGGGAAGTTGAACGGCGTGATGCCCGCGACCACGCCCAGCGGCTGGCGCAGGGAGTAGACGTCGATGCCCGGGCCGGCACCCTCGCTGTATTCGCCCTTGAGCAGGTGCGGGATGCCGATGGCGAACTCGATCACCTCGATGCCGCGCTGGATGTCGCCGCGGGCGTCGGGGACGGTCTTGCCGTGCTCGAGGGACAGCAGCTCGGCCAGCTCGTCCATGTTCTGGTTGACCAGCTCGATGAACTTCATCATCACCCGCGCGCGGCGCTGCGGATTCGTTGCGGCCCAACCCTTTTGGGCTTCGACGGCGGAGGTCACGGCCGCATCGACGTCGGCCTGCGAGGCCATCGCGACCTTCGCCTGCACCTCGCCGGTGCTGGGGTTGAAGACGTCAGCGGTGCGGCTGGACTTGCCTGCGGTGCGCTTCCCGTCGATGAAGTGCGGGATCTGTGTGGTCATGGGGTGCCCTTGAGTGTCGTTCGCGTGGGTGAGCGGATACTTGCATATCCTAGTAACCGGGTTCTGACCTTGGCAAGGCGGGTTACCTGTCGTGACGGCGCGGTCTAGCGTTGAGGCCGGTATGCACACGATCGAGGCCGACTACCTGGTCGTCGGCGCGGGCGCCATGGGTATGGCGTTCCTCGACACGCTGGTCACAGAGACTTCAGCGACGGAGGCCGGCGTCGTGGTGGTGGACCGCAACGACGCGCCGGGTGGGCATTGGACCGCCGCCTACCCGTTCGTCCGGTTGCATCAGCCGTCGGCGTTCTACGGCGTCAACTCGCTTCGGCTCGGCCGCGACGCCATCGACGCCGCCGGCTGGAACAAGGGGCTTTACGAGCTGGCGACCGGTTCAGAAGTGTGCGCCTACTACGCCCACGTGATGCGCCGGCAACTGGTGCCGACCGAGCGGGTCCGCTACTTCCCGATGAGCGAATACCTCGGCGCGGGCCGTTTCGTCACGCTGGCCGGTGACGAGTACACCGTGGACGTGGCGCGCCGGGTCGTCGATGCCACCTACATGCGAGTGGTGGTGCCCGCGATGCGCCCGCCGCCGTATCGGCTCGCGCCGGGCATCGCCTGCGTCGCGCCCAACGAGCTGCCGGGACGCGGCGCCCACGACCGTTACGTCGTCGTCGGGGCCGGCAAGACCGGCATCGACGCCTGCCTGTGGCTGCTGGGCCACGGCGTCGCGCCCGAGCGCCTGACCTGGATCATGCCCCGCGACTCGTGGCTGTTGGATCGCGCGGCGATGCAGCCCGGGTCGACGTTCGCGGACCGGATCAAAGCCGGCTTCATCGCGCAGCTGCGCGCGATCAGGGACGCCACGTCGCCCGACGATCTGTTCGCCCGCCTCGAGGACGCCGGCACCCTGCTACGGATAGACCCCGCGGTGCGGCCGACGATGTACCGGTGTGCGACCGTCACCCGGGCCGAACTCGACCAGCTGCGCCGCATCGGCGATGTCGTGCGCAAGGGCCACCTGCTGGCCGTCGAGGACGACAAGATGGTCCTCGAGGGCGGCGACGTGACGGTGAACGGGCGCCCGCTCTACATCGACTGCACCGCCGACGGCGCCGAAAAGCGCCCTGCCACCCCCATTTTCGAGCCCGGTCGGATCACGCTGCAAAGCGTGCGTGGGTGCCAGCAGATATTCAGCGCCTCCCTGATCGCGCATGTGGAGGCGGCTTATCCCGACGACGTCACTCGCAACCAGCTGTGCGTGCCGTTGCCGCACCCCGACACCGATTCGGACTGGTTGCGCGTCGCGCTGGCCGACTACAGCAATCAGCTGCGCTGGTTCGACGACCCCGAGCTGACCGCCTGGCTGGCCGCGTCGCGCTTGGACCTCTTCGGTCATCTGGTGGGCCAGCTGCTGCCCCCGGCCTCGGCCAAACCCCGGGTGCGCGAGCGGATCCTGAGGGTGGCCAAGACGGTCCTGTCCGCCACCGCCGCGAAGCTGGACGAGCTGGCCGTCGATGAACCGTCGCTCGCCTCGCCCTGACCGCGTGTAACCCCCGCTGATATTCATCGGGTGAGGCAGAATTGTGACGGCACAAAACGAACCCGCGGGCCCGCGCCCCCTGCGCGCGGTCCCCGACTCAGGCTTTCAGGGCTACCCCGACTGGGAAGCGGTGTACTCCGACAACGCGGAGTGGGTGTACCGGACGCTGTTCGCCCGGGTCGGCAACCGGGCGGACGCCGAGGACCTCACCGCCGAGGTGTTCTTGGCCGCGCTGCGGCCGCTGCGACTGACCGCGAGCGTCGGCGAGGTGCGCGCCTACCTGCGGGCCACGGCGCGCACGGTGCTGGCCGCGCACTGGCGCGAGACCCTGGGCCGGGAGATAACCTCGATCGAGGAGGACATCGAGCAACCGCCCAATAGCGAGGAAGCGATCAGCACCGCGCCGTCGCGCGTCGCCCATGTCCTCGAGAATCTGCCGGACCGCTATCGCCGGATACTGGAACTACGTTTCCTGCAAGGAAATTCGATCAAGGAGTCAGCTACGGAACTCGGAATCAGCGTTGCCAACGCCAAGGTGCTCCAACATCGTGCGCTGCGGCTGGCGGCACAGGTCAACGATGGGGGCCAGTCATGAACGCGCGAGGGTTGCGTCGTTACGTCGACGACATGCTGCGAGGCCGCAAACCAAAACCGTTTGCGCCCGACGACTTTGAGGCCGCTGCGATCCGCACGGCGATCGAGCTGCGGGCTGCCGGGCAGGGTGACGCCGCCCCGCGCCGGGAATTCCTCGCCGACCTGCATCGGCGTCTCGCCGAACAAATGGCCGACACGCCGGCGCCCAAGCGGAGCACCACGCGCCGGCAGGTGATCGTCGGCACGTCCGCAGCTGCCGCCGCCGCGGTCACCGCGGTGTCCGTCGATCGAGCAGTAATCGGGGGCATCACCGAAGGGCCCGCCGTTGCGGGACAACTCACACCCAACGACGGAACCTGGCAGCGCGTCGCGGCGAGTTCGGACGTGCCGGACGGGCGCATGCACGCGTTCGAGCTGGGTTCGGTCAGCGGATTCGTCCGCCGTGTCGACGGCAAGCTCGAGGCCGTATCCGGGGTGTGCACGCATCAGGGGTGCAAGTTGTGGTTCGACGCGCCCGAGGACAGGTTGCGCTGCCCGTGCCACTCGACCTCGTTCTCCCCTGCCGGAGAGGTGCTCACGCATCAACTGCCTATCGCCCCAAAGCCGTTGCCCACATTGATGGTTCGCGAGATCAACGGCGCCGTCGAGGTGCTCGCCCCGTCGTATCCAGAACAGCCGGCCTAAGCGGTGTAACCACCCCTGCTATCAGATGGCATGACAGCCATCTCGTATCGAAAACCTTCGGTGTTGCTTGCGGCGGGAGTGCTGCTGCTGGCCGGATGCTCTGCGTCGCGGCCCGATTTGCATGCGTCGGTCACGACGAAGCCGGGATCCGGTGCGACGCCGTCGATCACCGCACCGCCCGCGAGCGGCGACCGGGTCGCCATCGACGGCTTCGCGTTCGCGCCCGCGACGCTCACGGTCCGCGCGGGCTCCACGGTCACCTGGATCAATCGTGACGAAGAACCGCACACGGTGGTCGCCAGCGACGGGTCGTTTCACTCCCCCGGCATCGGGACGGGGGCCAGCTTCACCCACACCTTCTCCACCGCAGGAACTTTCGACTATGTCTGCTCGATTCACCCGATGATGCACGGCACCGTGATGGTGACGCAATGACGCGTGATCCGAACGTGATGAGTCGCCGCCAGTTGATCCGCCATGGCGCTTGGTTCGGCGCGGCGGTCGGGTTTACCGTCGCCGGCGGCGAGGTGATCTCGCATGTCGCCGGTGCCGCCGCGGCCGAGCGTGCGCGCATCCGGCCCGCCCTGCGCTTCGCTCAGGTCAGCGACAGTCACATCGGCTTCACCGGTGCCCCCAACCCGGACGTGTCCGGCTCGTTCGGCCACGCCATCGATCAGATCAATAACCTCGGTTACACACCGGATTTCGTCGTCCACACCGGCGACCTCACCCACCTGTCCACCCCCGCGCAGTTCGACCAGGTGAAACAGCTGATGAGCGGGCTGCACACGCCGCACGTGTTCACCGTGCCGGGGGAGCACGACTCGGTCGACGACGCGGGCCAGAAGTACCGCACGGTGTTCGGCGCGGGATCGGTGGGGGACGGGTGGTACAGCTTCGACGCCGCCGGCGTTCACGTGATCGCACTGGTGAACACGCTGAATCTGCGCAAGCTCGGGCATCTGGGTGTCGATCAGCTGGAGTTCGTCAGGAAGGATGTCGCGGGGCTCTCCAATGACACCCCGATCATCGTGTTCAGCCACATCCCGCTGTTCGCGATGTACCCGGATTGGGGCTGGGGCACCGACGACGCGACCCAGGCGCTCAGCTACCTGCGCCGGTTCGCATCGGTGACATGCATCAACGGGCATGTGCACCAATTGTTTTCCAAGATGGAGGGCACCGTGTCGTTCTACAGCGGGACGACGACGGCCTATCCGCTGCCGCGTCCCGGCGACGGGCCGGCGCCCAAGCCGGTCACGCTGCCCGCGGGAAAGCTGCACGACGCGCTGGGCATCCGTGAGGTCAGTTACACCAAGGGCGAAACCGCCCTGGCATTGAAGGAGCAGCGGCTGCAATGAATATCCTGATCCGGGTCGGCTTCGCCGCGTCGTTGCTCGCCGGCGCCGCCAGTCACGCCTACCTCTATGTTCATGGTTACCAGCACATTCCGACGATCGGCACCGGGTTCCTGGTCCAGGCCAGCGTCTCGTTCGCGGTGGCCGTGCTGATCCTTCTCGGCGGCCCCTGGTGGCTGCGCTGGACCGCCGCCGCGATCGCCGGCGGATCGCTGGTGGCCTTCGCACTGTCGCGAACCGCCGGGCTCTTCGGGTTCAGCGAGTACGGTTGGGATCCGGCTCCGTACGCGGCGATCAGCGTGGCAGCCGAAGCGCTGACCGTACTGCTGGGGACGCTTTCCGGTTACCCCGGTGGCGTCAGGCTCGGCTGGCTTCGGCGACCTCGGCGCCGGCCCACTTCTGCTTGAGCCGGGATTTGAGGGTCCGCGAGGGCTTCTCGACCAGAAACCAGCTCAGTGCCGCCAGCGGCAGGGTCGCCATCGTCGAAAGTATAGCGAACACAACAGGATTCAGGCTGATGAGCCCGCCAATGGCGAGCAACTGCTGTACCGGGAAGGCGTAGATGTAGACCCCGTAGGACAGATCCGTCCGCAGCCTCAAGTACTTGTTGTGGATGAGCACGCCCGAAGCGATCAGGGCGTACGCCAGCGGGACGGCGCCGATCAGGCGGTAATCGGGCAGCAGGCTGGCCGCGAGAACGATGACGATGCTCACCGCGACGAGTGACCATCGAGCGGGAATCACGTCCCGCCACTGGTACATCACGCCACCTGCCGCGAACATGACGGCGAAGCGCGCGATGCATTGCGCGTTGCTCCACGTCCCGGGATAGGTCATCGGTGGCAGGCACGCCGCCAACACCAGCGCGAGCGCCAGCAGGGCCGGCGAGGTCCACCGGCGGTCAGCGAACCCGGCCAGGCCCAGTGCGACTACCGCGACGTAGCACAGCACTTCGTAGATGAGGGTCCACAACGAAGCGTTCCACACGGCTGGATAGGGGAGTCCGCCCGGTGTTCCCCCGATGTCGAGCTGAAGTAGCGCTACCGCACTGTTTTTCGCGACGTATTCGAATGGTGCGCCGGACAGCAGCAGTCGTGCTGCCGATCCACCCTGCATTGTGACGCCGATCGGCGCGATCACCAACGCGGTAACTGCCAGGCAGACGTAGAACCCGGGGAGGATGCGCAGCGCTCGAGCGGCCAGGAAGCTACGGAGCTTCGGATGGTTCAGCCAGCTCGCGGTGATGAGAAAACCCGAGATGGCAAAGAACCCGTCGACGCCCACCGAGAACAGCAATTGCCGTACCGGCGTGGCAGGCAGCGCGCCGCCCCGCACCGGAAAGGAGTGCCACAGGATCACCTCGATTGCCATCGCTAGCCGCAATGCATTCAGTGCATTACGTCGTGGATCAAACGCCTGCCCCAGTTTCATACGCCGTCACCAGTCGTCCGCACTCCCGGGCGTTAGCTTATCGCCGCAATCCCACCTTTGCGACTCGGCGATACAGACTGAGATCGGCATTGTGCGATTCGATATGTTCGGTAAGGCTCGGCTTCGTCGGCTTTTGCTTGAACCGGCTTTTGAGAGCCTGCGCGGGCCTCTCGACGAGAAACCAGCTCAGCGCGGCCAGCGGCAGCGTGGCGGCCGTCGCGATCACGAAAAACAGCAAGGGGTTCAGGCTGGTAAGTCCGCCGACGGCCATCAATTGCTGAATCGGAGATGCGTAAATGTAGGTGCCGTACGACAGGTCCGTGCGCAAATTCAGCCGTTTGGAATGGATCAGCGACCCCGAAACGATAACGGCATATGCGAGTGCGGGTCCACCGACTGTGCGGTAGTCAGGCAGCAGGCTCGATGCGAGGACGACGAATACGCTCACCGCGACCAGCGACCACCGGGCCGGAATCACGTCGCGCCACTGATACAGCGTCGCTCCGGCCGAAAACATGATCGTGAAGCGCACCGCGATCTGCAGGTTGGTCCACGGTCCCGGATAGGTCAGGGGCGGCAACAATATCGACCCAGACACGGCGAGCGCCAAGATCATCGGCGGCAGCCAGCGGCGATTCGCCAGCCCGGCCAGTCCGATGCCGGCAACGGCTAGGTAGCACAGCACTTCCCACATCAAGGTCCACGCCGAGGCGTTCCACACGCCGTGCTCCGGGACACCTCTCGGTGTTCCGCCTACATCCAGCGCAAGCGCCGACAGCAGAGTGCTGTTCTTCAAAACGTACTCGGTTGGCGCGCTTGACATTAAAAGCTTCGTGGCCGCACCCCCTTGCATCGCCACACTGAGCGGGGCGAACACAAACCCGGTCACCACCAGGCAAACGATGAGCCCGGGGAAGATACGAAGAGCTCGCGCGAGGAAATATTCTCGCGGGTGCGGGTTTCGGAGCCAACTCGCGGTGATGAGAAACCCTGACAGCGCGAAGAACCCGTCCACCCCGACCGAGAAGAGAAGCTGCAGAACCGGCTTGGACGACACGGCATGACCTGTGACCGGGAAGGAATGCCACAGGACCACCTCGCTCGCCAGCACCAGCCGACACGCGTTGAGCGCGTTGTTTCGCGGATCGAATGCTTGCCCCAGTTTCATCCGCGTTCGCCTCGCGGTCACCAACCCCATGTGACGCCATCATAATGTCACCGGCGGACACACCCGGCGCGCGACAAAGTGACGTGCGCCGCAGCAAAGACGGTACCTAGGCGGAAGGATTGGCTTCCGCGAGCTCAGAGCCGGACCACTTTCGCTTGAGCCGCTTCTTGAGCGACTGCGAGGGCTTCTCTATCAGGAACCAGCTCAGCGCCGCCAGTGGTACGACGGCCAGCGTCGAAAGTCCGGCGAACACTATCGGATTCAGCGTCGCAAGCCCACAGCTGGCCAGCAGTTGCTGAGTCGGGAACGCGTAGATGTAGACGCCGTAGGACAGGTCGGTCCGCAATCGCAAGCGTGGGTTGTGCAGCATGATGGCCGACGCGACAACGGCATACGCCAGCGGAAGGGCCGCGACCACCCGATAATCCGGCAGTAGGGCGGATGCGACGACGACGATGACGACGCTCACCGCCACCAGTGACCACCGGGCCGGAATCACGTCGCGCCACTGGTACAGCAGCGCACCCGCAGCGAACATGATCGCCGAGCGCGCCGCGAGCTGCGGGACGGTCCACACGCCGGGAAAGGTGAGCGGCGGCAGCAACGCCGCACCAATGACAGCCACTATCAACAGAACTGGTGAAACCCAGCGTCGATTGGCAAGTCCGGCAACGCCGATGGCGGCGACGGCGAGGTAGCACATCAGCTCCCAGACCAGCGACCACAGGGAGGCGTTCCAGCCGCCGTCGGCGAACGGGACCCCGACCGGTGTCCCGCCGACGTAGTGCTGGAGGTAGGCCACGGCACTGTTCTTCAAGACGTACTCGACCGGGGCGAACGACGTCAGCAACTTCGCGGCCGAGCCGCCGGTGATCGCGACATTGAGTGGGGCGAACACGAACGCGGTGACGATCAGGCAGATGTAGAACCCGGGCAGGATGCGCAGTGCGCGGGCGGTGAGGAAGTCCCGCAGTTTCGGGTCGTTGAGCCAACTCGCGGTGATCAGGAATCCGGAGATCGCAAAGAACCCGTCGACGCCGACCGCGAAAAGGAGCTGAAGCAGCACGTGCGGAGGGGTGCGGCCGGTCACCGGCCAGGAGTGGAACAGCATGACCTCGGCGGCCAACCCGAGCCGGAAGAGATTCAGTGCGTTATTCCGGGGGTCGAAAACGTGCGCTAGCTTCATGTGCCCTATCTGTATCTGTTGACGACCCCGGCCCCATTGTCGGCCATGGTATCGGCGCGAATTCCCCAAGGTAGTCGAATGCCGCCCCGGCGAGGGAGTCCCGCGGCGACATGACTACGCGGCGCCCGCGATTCCCCGAGCAGGATGCGGGGCAGCGACATCTGTCACGGTGTTCGCGGGCTTGCCGTCGTGCTTGAAGCGGGATTTCAGCGCCAACGCGCGCTTTTCCACCTGGAACCAGCTCAGCGCGGCCAGCGGCAGGGTGGACAGCGCGGCGACGATCGTGAACGGAATCGGAGGCAAGAAGCCGAGGCCGCAGATGACCAGCAATTGCTGCATCGGCCACGCGTAGATGTACACGCCGTAGGAGAGGTCGGTGCGGAGTCTCAACCGCGGGTTGTGGATCAGGGCGCCCGAGACGACAACCGCGTAAGCCAGCGGAATAGCCGCGATGACCCGGTAGTTGGGCACCAGTACGCCGGCCGCGACGACGATGGCGGCGCTCAATGCGACCAGCGACCAGCGAGCCGGGATCACGTCCCGGTACTGATGCAGCACTGCTCCGGCGGCGAACACCACGGCGAAACGAGTGACCATTTGCGGAATGGTTTCGACCTTCATAATCGGGTAAGACACCACGGCCGACAGGGCGACCGCCAACCCGAACACCACCGGGGCGGGCCAGCGGCGTTTGAGAAGCCCGGCGAGCCCGGCGACGGCAACGGCGACGTAGCACATCAGTTCAAAGGCAAGGGTCCACAGCGGACCGTCCCACACACCCGGCCACGGGACGCCGGTCGGCGTTCCCGCGATACCGACGTGGAAGAAATTCAGCACGGCGTTATTGAGCACGTATTCGATCGGTGCGGTGGACGACCAAATCGTCGCGACCGGACCGCCCTGGATTGCCACGCCGATCGGAGCGATTACGAACGCCACGACGAGTAGGCAGACCCACAATCCGGGAAAGATGCGCAGTGCCCGGGCTGCGACGAATTCGCGAAGCCGCGGATTGTGCACCCAACTCGAGGTGATCAGGAAACCCGAAATCACGAAGAAGCCGTCGACCCAGACCTGCGAAATGAGCTGGTCAAATGGTGGCCGCAAGTGGCGGCCGGTGAGGGGCCACGCGTGTTCTAAGATCACGCCCGTCGCTAATATCAGGCGCCAGACATTCAGGGCGTTATTGCGGGGATCGAATGCCTGCGCGAGTTTCATCAATGTGAATCTGTCGTTCGGCCCCCGCTGGCCCCCGCATTGTCGGCCATCGTAACGTCACGCAACGCAGCGGCAAAAGGAAATTGCGGAAAAGGCTCGATCGCTTGGCTTCAGGCCTCGCCACGCAGCTGCGCGGCGAAACGCTGCGCCTCCTCCCAGGTGGGCAGCAGGCCGGCCGCGCGCACTTCGTCGAAGCCGGGGGCGACGGCATCGCGCTCGGACAGGCTCGGGGCGGCGCCGTCGACCAGCGGCCAGTCGATACCCAGCGCCGGGTCGGTGGCGCGGATGGTGTGCTCGCGCTGCGGGCTGTATTCCGCCGAGCACAGGTACATCACCGTCGAATTGTCTTCCAGCGCAAGGAAACCATGCCCGACGCCTTCGCAGAGGTAGATCGTCCGGTGATCTTTGTCGTCGAGCAGCACCGAGTCCCACTGGCCGAACGTCGGTGAGCCGACCCGAATGTCGACCACCACGTCGAACACCGCACCGCGCACGCAGGTCACGTATTTGGCCTGGCTGGGTGGGAGCTGGGCGAAGTGCAGACCGCGCAGCACGCCCGCGGCCGACACCGAGCAATTGGCCTGCCGCACGTTCAACCCATGGCCGGCGAAGGCCCTGAAATCGGTGTCTTTGAGCCATTCGAAGAACATGCCGCGGGAATCGCCGTGAATCTTCGGGGTGATTTCCCAGGCGCCGGGGACTTTGAGTTCGCGGGCTTCCATGTCACTGACCCCGTTCTTCGTAGCGGGCTTCCGATGCGTCTTTGAGCGGACGCCACCAGGATTCGTTGGCCCGGTACCAGTCGATGGTTTCGCGCAATCCCTCTTCGAAGTCGGTATGCTTTGGCGCCCAGTGCAATTCGTCATACAGCAGGGACGGGTCGATGGCGTAGCGCAGGTCGTGGCCGACGCGGTCGGTGACGTGGTCGAAGTCGTCGGGGTCGTGACCCATCATCTGCAGCAGCGTGCGCAGCACGGACAGGTTGTCTCGCTCGCCCTCGGCCGAGATCAGGTAGGTCGCCCCGATCCGGCCCTTGTCCAGGATCTGCCACACCGCGCTGTTGTGGTCGTCGACGTGAATCCAGTCGCGCACGTTGGCGCCGGCGCCGTACAGCTTGCACCGCCGCCCGGTCAGCAGATTGGTGATCTGGCGCGGGATGAACTTCTCGATGTGCTGATACGGCCCATAGTTGTTCGAGCAGTTGGACAGCGTGGCGCGCACCCCGTACGAGCGCACCCAGGCCCGGACCAGCATGTCGGCGGCGGCCTTGGTCGCCGAGTACGGGCTCGACGGGTTGTAGGGCGTCGACTCGGTGAACCGCTGCGGGTCGTCGAGTTCCAGGTCGCCGTAGACCTCGTCGGTGGAGATGTGGTGCAGCCGCACCCCGCGGCGCCGTACCGCCTCCAGGATCGTGTAGGTGCCGACCACGTTGGTGTGCAGAAACGGCTCGGGGTTGTCCAGCGCGTTGTCGACGTGGCTCTCTGCGGCGAAATGCACCACCGCATCGGATTCGGCGACCAGCGCCGAAACCAGTTCGGCGTCGCAGATGTCGCCCTCGACCAGCTCGATGGCGTCGTCGACACCGGCCAGCGACTCGCGCCGCCCGGCGTACGTCAGCGCGTCGAGCACCGTAACCGAAACGTCGGGACGCTCGCGCACGGTGCTGTGCACGAAATTCGCGCCGATGAAACCGGCGCCACCGGTCACCAGCAGCCGCATGGTCAAACCCTAACCGAGGGTCGCGGTCAGCTTGCGGGGGTCAGCCCAAGCGGTCCGGCCAGTTCACTCAGCGCGGGCAGCAGCGTCTCTTCGTCGTAGCCGCCCAGCACCTGGATGCCCACGTGATCGGCGCCCGCATCCAGGTGCTCGCGCAGCCTTTTCACGATGGCCTCGGGGGTGCCGTAGGCCACCACCGCGTCGATCAGCCGGTCGCTGCCGGGTGCGCGCACGTCGTTCTCGGTGAACCCCAGCCGCAGCCAGTTGTTCACGTAGTTGCTCAGCCCCAGATAGTGCCCGACGAGCTGACGGCCGGCCTCGCGCGCCTTCTCGCGGTCGGTGGTCAGCACCACCTTGTGCTCCGGGGCCAAGAACACCGAATTGCCGAGTTGTTCGCGCGCCCTGGCCGTGTGCTCCGGCGTGGTCAGGTACGGGTGGGCGCCGGCGCTGCGTTCGGCGGCCAGCGCCAGCACCTTGGGCCCGAGCGCCGCGAGCACCCGCCGGCTGGTCGGCACCAGCGCCTCGTCGAGGGCGTCCAGGTAGCCGACCAGTGCGGCGTAGGGCTTGGCGTACTCCTGGGTGTGTTCGGGGTGGCCCACCCCGATACCGAGCAAAAACCTTCCCGGGTAAGCATTTTCGATGCGTTTGAACGACTCGGCCACAGGCGCGGCCGCGGCCGTCCAGATGTTGACGATGCCGGTGGCCAGCTGCAGCGAGTTGGTCTGTGCCAACGCCGGTTCCACCCAGGCCAGCTCGGCGTCCGGTGATCCGCCGACCCAGGCCGCCGAGTACCCCAGGGCTTCGATCTTGGCGGCCAGTTCGGGTGTGATGGAACGGGTCGGCAGCCAGGCGCCGTAGCGGCCAAGGTCGGGCTTGAGTGCTCTGGCGTCGTTCATCGAGGTCCCCCTCCGCGGTTGGTTACTTCAGTCCGAGCGGCCCCGCCAGTTCGGCCAAAGCCGAGACCAGGTTTTCATCTTTGGTGAGGACCTGCACGGGCACGTGGTCGGCCCCGGCGGCGAGGTGCTCGTGCAGCCGTGCGGCGATCGCGTCGGGGGTGCCGTAGGCCACTACCGCGTCGACCAGGCGGTCACTGCCCGGGCGGACGACCTCGTCCTCGCCAAAGCCGGACCGCTTCCAATTGTTGCGGTAGTTGGCCAGGTTGAAGTAGAAGTCCAGCGCCTTGCGCCCGACGGCGCGGGCCTGATCGGAGTCGGTGGTCAGCACCACCTTGTGCTCGGGCGCCAGGAACGCCGACGGGCCGATCAGCTCGCGGGCCTGCGCGGTGTGCTCCGGGCTGGTCAGGTACGGGTGCGCGCCGGCGCTGCGTTGCGCCGAGACCCCGAGGACCCGCGGGCCCAAAGCCGCCACCACCCGGCGATGCGCGGGCACGCCGTACTCGTCGAGTCTGTCCAGGTATTCGACCAGCGCGTCGTAGGGCTTGCGGTATTCGCTGATCACCTCGCGGTGACCGACGCCGATGCCGAGCAGGAAGCGGTTCGGGTAGGCCTTGTCGATGCGGTGGAACGACTCGGCCACCTCGTTGGCCGGCGCGGTCCAGATGTTCACGATTCCGGTGGCCACCTGCAACGTGCTCGTCGCTTCCAGGATGGGCTCCACCCAGGCCAGCTCGGCGGGTGGCGAGCCGCCGACCCATACCGCTCCGTAGCCGAGGGATTCGATTTCCTTGGCTTGCGCAGGGGTTACGCCACGTCCGAACGTTCCGAACCGGCCGAGATCGGGCTTGCGTGCAGCTGCATCGGTCATGCCGTCTCCAACCCCGGCGGGTGGCGGCACTATTCCGGGTCGGCGCCGTCCAGGTCGTCGTCGTCCACGGCGGCGGCGTCGGGGACGGGCGGCTTTTCCAGCGGCAGCAGCACGATGAACCGGGTGTCGCCGGGCACCGATTCCACCCGCAGATCGCCGCGGTGTTTTTTGACGACGATGTTGAATGCGAGGTCCAGCCCGAGGCCGGTGCCCTCGCCGAATGGCTTGGTGGTGAAGAACGGTTCGAAGATGTGCTCGCGGATCTCGGCGGGGACTCCCGGCCCGGTGTCACAGATTTCGACGCGGGCCATGTTGTCGCCGTAGCGGCAGGTGCGCACGGTCAGCGTGCCACCCTGATCGCGCATCGCGGCGAGCGCGTTGTCGATGATGTTGGTCCACACCTGGTTGAGATCGCCTGGATAGCAAGGGATTTCGGGAAGTGAGCGGTCCCACTCCTTCACCAGGTTGATGGCTTTACCGTCCTTGCTGCCGTCCTTGCTGCCGTCCTTGGTCAGCCGGTCGGCGAACATCACCAGCGTGCTGTGCAGCAGGTCGTGCACGTTGGCCACCTGGAACGGGGCGCGATCCAGCTGCGAGTACTGCTTGGCGTCGGCCACCAGCGCCGAGATCCGCTTGCTGGCTTCCAGAATCTGGTTCATCAGCAGCTCGCTTTCGATCGTGTAGTTGATCCATCGGATCGCCTGCTCCAACGTCGCCGACGCGAGCTCGTCGGTGACCGTGGAAATCCGCTCCAGCCAATCGGTGTCGACGCCACCCTCGACGAACGTCGGCGCGATGTCCCACCCGCCGTCGATGCCGTGGTCTTCCAGCCAGTCGCCGACGGCGTCCTCGCGATCGGAGGTCTCCAGCGCGCTCAGGTGCTGCCCGCCTGGAGAACCCGATTTGGCGACCTGCTCGGCGACCCGCTCCTGCAGGTGCACCAGGGCGCTCAACGCCTCGGGCGTGATGGTGCCGTCGGCCAGCATCGCCAGCTTGTGGCGCATGTTGGCCACCCGCTCGCGCAGATCCGACGCGGCCCGTGAGATCGCGGCGGCCGGATTGTTGAGCTGATGGGTCAGCCCCGCCGACAGCCGGCCCAGCGCCAGCAGCTTCTCCCGGTTGTCGATGATCCGCCGCGTCCGGTCGGTGCCGACGGCGATGCCGTCGAGCAGGTGCACGGCCATCGGGAACTGGTCGCGCATGAACTGGGCGAAGACGGGCGCGTCCATCACGAAAAACCGCGACGGCTTGGTCACGTGCACCGAGGCGTCGTAGGTCTTCTGCTTGCCGCCGGTGAACGCCCGCCACGCGCCGGCGTACACCCCGCGTTGCGAGGTGCGGTTGGTTTCGATGTCCTGGCCGCCGGAGAGCTTGGACATCGCCAGCTCGCCTTCGATCAGCACGTAGAAGCAGGTCGCCGGTTCGCCTTCCACGCAGATCGGCCCCGGCTGGTACTCCTCGATGCAGCCGTTGGCGCACAGCACCGCGAGCTGTTCGTCGGTCAGCGCCTCGAACAGGAACAGGCTGCGCAGCTCGTCGGGCTCACACGGCGTAGTGGCGGTCATTGACACGCGACCCTTCTATGACTCGGCCAGATAGCGGTGGACCAGCATCACGGCCATCGACCCTTCACCGACGGCGGCGGCGACCCGCTTGGCCGACGTGGAGCGGACGTCGCCGGTGGCGAACACGCCCGGCACGCTGGTTTCCAGGTGATGCGGTGGGCGGTCCAGCGTCCAGCCGCAGACGTTGCGCAGGTCCGGGCCGGTGAGGATGAAGCCGTGGTCGTCGCGGGCCAGCACCCCGTCCAGCCACTCGGTGCGCGGGGCGGCCCCGATGAAGATGAACATCCGGCCGCAGGAAACTTCCTCGGTTTGCTCGGTCCGGTTGTTGACCAGGGTCAGCTTCTGCAGGTGGCCGTCGCCGCTGGCGCGCCGCACCTCGGTGCAGGTCAGAACCTTGATCTTGGGGTTCGCCTCGATCTGCTGGATCAGGTAGTAGGACATCGAGGCTTCCAGCGACGGGGCGCGCACCACGATGTTGACCGATTTGGCCGTTCGCGACAGATACATGGCGGCCTGGCCGGCGGAGTTGGCGCCCCCGATCACGTAGACCTCTTCGTCTTCGCAGTCCGAGGCGATCGACACCGCGGCGCCGTAGTAGACGCCGCAGCCGGTGAGCTCGTTGCATCCCTCGGCGTCGAGGTTCCGGTAGGCGACCCCGGTGGCCAGGATGACCGCGTGCGCGCCGATCGAGCCGCCGTCGGCGAACCGCACGGTGCGCTTGGATCCGTTCACCTCGAGGGCGACCGCCGTGCGGGCGGTGATGAGCTCGGCGCCGAATTTCTCGGCCTGCCGGCGCGCCCGCTCGGCCAGCTGGCCGCCCGACACCCCGTCCGGGAAGCCGAGGTAGTTCTCGATCCGGGAACTCTGGCCCGCCTGCCCGCCGGTCGCGGTGCGTTCGATCAGCACCGTGCGCAGCCCCTCGGAGGCGCCGTAGACCGCGGCGGCCAGGCCCGCGGGCCCGCCGCCGATCACGATCAGGTCGTAGAACTCCTGCGACGGCGTGGAGGACAGACCCAGCTTGTCGGCCAGCTCGGCGTCGGTGGGTTCCACCAGCGGGTCACCCTGCTCGGTGACGACGACGGGCAGGCGCAGATTGTCGGCGCCGGCGGCGCTGAGCAGCCGCTCGCCCTCGGGTTCGTCGGCCATGAACCAGGAGTAGTGCAGCCCGTTGCGGGCCAGGAAGTCGCGGACCTCCCAGGACCGTGCCGACCAGCGATGCCCGATCACCTTGGTGTGCGGGATGGCGTGCTCGGGTCTCGCGCGCCAGGCTTCCAGCAGCGCGTCGATGACGGGGTAGAGCTTTTCCTCCGGCGGATCCCACGGCTTGAGCAGGTAGTGGTCGAGGTCGACGACGTTGATCGCGTCGATCGCGGCGTGGGTGTCGGCGTAGGCGGTCAGCAGGATCCGTCGCGCCGCCGGGTACAGGTCCATCGCCTGCTCGAGGAACTCGATGCCAGTCATCTGCGGCATCCGGTAGTCGGCGACGAGCGTCGCGACCGTTTCGCCGCGCAGTTTGAGCTGCTTGAGGGTTTCCAGCGCCTCGGGTCCCGACTCCGCGCGCACGATGCGGTGCTCCTCGCCGTATTTGCGCCGGAGGTCCCGGGCCACGGCGCGGGACACGGCGGGATCGTCGTCGACGGTCAGGATCACCGGTTTGCGTGACTGCGCGGCGCCATCAAGGGGACGTGCGGGATTTGTCATTGGGGTCAAGTATGCGCTTGTCAGGCGGCCTATGGTGGGTCGAGGTGGCGGCGAGATTGGTCCGGGGAGCGCTCGGATCACGGATTTTGGCCGCGCCGCCCAAGCGGGTACCATGGACCGACGGTGCGTCTTTCGCGCCGGCTTTTTTGTGTGTCCGTTCCCTAGGAATTTCCTGTCACCGGCTCACGTTCGGAAAGTCGGTGTGAATGCTGTGCCGTTGTTGGCGCAGACGACAACGAAACTAAACGACGAGGATTTGACGAGTAGTTATGGCCAAGAAGGACGGCGCCATCGAGGTCGAGGGCCGGGTGGTCGAGCCCCTGCCCAATGCGATGTTTCGCATTGAGCTGGAGAACGGTCACAAGGTGCTTGCCCACATCAGCGGCAAGATGCGGCAGCACTACATCCGCATCCTGCCCGAGGACCGGGTGGTGGTGGAGTTGTCTCCCTACGACCTGTCCCGGGGCCGCATCGTGTACCGGTACAAGTAACCAACCAACAGACGAGAACAGGATCGAAAAGCCGTGAAGGTCAACCCCAGCGTGAAGCCGATTTGCGACAAGTGCAGGGTGATCCGTCGGCATGGGCGGGTCATGGTGATCTGCTCCGATCCGCGCCACAAGCAGCGCCAGGGCTAGCGGCGATCGCAAGCGCGGCGTAGCCGCAATGTTGCGAGCCTTGCCCCAGCCCCACACAACTAAATGATGACCTTCCAGCACCACTGAGCGAATAGGTCGCTCATCCACGTCCGGACGGAGGCCGGGCCCCGATCAATTCGGGAACGGGCTGGGAAAAGACCTCCGCATAGAAAAAAGAGGAAACGCCACCTATGGCTCGACTAGTAGGCGTCGATCTGCCGCGTGACAAGCGGATGGAGATCGCGCTGACGTACATCTTCGGCATCGGCCGTACCCGCTCTAACGAGATCTTGGCAGCGACCGGGATCGACCGGAACCTGCGCACCAGGGATCTGACCGACGACCAGCTGACCCACCTGCGCGACTACATCGAGGGCAACCTCAAGGTCGAGGGTGACCTGCGCCGCGAGGTTCAGGCAGACATCCGCCGCAAGATCGAGATCGGCTGCTACCAGGGTCTGCGGCACCGCCGCGGCCTTCCGGTGCGCGGCCAGCGCACCAAGACCAACGCGCGTACCCGCAAGGGCCCCAAGCGCACCATCGCCGGCAAGAAGAAGGCCAGGTAACCCATGCCACCCGCCAAGAAGGCAGCAGCCGCCGCGCCCAAGAAGGGGCAGAAGACCCGCAAGCGGGAAAAGAAGAACATCCCGCACGGCGCCGCGCACATCAAGAGCACGTTCAACAACACGATCGTGAGCATCACCGACCCGCAGGGCAACGTCATCGCCTGGGCGTCGTCGGGTCACGTCGGCTTCAAGGGCTCGCGTAAGTCGACGCCGTTCGCCGCGCAGCTCGCCGCCGAGAACGCCGCGCGCAAGGCCCAGGAGCACGGCGTGCGCAAGGTCGACGTGTTCGTGAAGGGCCCGGGCTCGGGCCGGGAGACCGCGATCCGTTCGCTGCAGGCCGCGGGCCTGGAGGTCGGCGCGATTTCCGACGTCACCCCCCAGCCGCACAACGGCTGCCGCCCGCCCAAGCGACGCAGGGTCTAGGAGGATAACCATGGCTCGTTACACCGGACCCATCACCCGCAAGTCGCGCCGGTTGCGCACCGACCTCGTCGGTGGGGATCAGGCCTTCGAGAAGCGTCCCTACCCGCCCGGCCAGCACGGCCGCGCGCGGATCAAGGAAAGCGAATACCTGCTGCAGCTGCAGGAGAAGCAGAAGGCCCGCTTCACCTACGGCGTGATGGAGAAGCAGTTCCGTCGCTACTACGAAGAGGCCGTGCGCCAGACCGGCAAGACCGGTGAGGAGTTGCTGAAGATCCTCGAAAGCCGGCTGGACAACGTCGTGTACCGCGCCGGGCTGGCGCGGACCCGCCGGATGGCCCGCCAGCTGGTCAGCCACGGGCACTTCAGTGTCAACGGTGTGCACGTCAACGTCCCCAGCTACCGGGTGTCGCAGTACGACATCATCGACGTGCGGGAGGGGTCGCTGAACACCGTGCCTTTCCAGATCGCGCGGGAGACGGCGGGCGACCGTCCGATCCCGAGCTGGCTGCAGGTGGTGGGGGAGCGTCAGCGCATCCTGATCCACCAGCTGCCCGAGCGCGCGCAGATCGACGTGCCGCTCACCGAGCAGCTCATCGTCGAGTACTACTCGAAGTAACGGGCCCAGACTTCTCTCGGGCATCCCGCCCGAGAGAAAACCCTAACGGCATCAAATAGCGGGTGCCGAGAAGGAGAAGAAACACCATGCTGATTTCTCAGCGACCCACACTGTCCGAGGAAATCCTCACCGACAGCCGGTCCCAGTTCGTCATCGAACCGCTGGAGCCGGGTTTCGGTTACACCCTTGGCAATTCGCTGCGGCGCACGCTGCTGTCGTCGATTCCCGGCGCGGCCGTCACCAGCATCCGGATCGACGGCGTGCTGCACGAGTTCACCACCGTGCCGGGCGTCAAAGAGGACGTCACCGACATCATCTTGAACCTCAAGGGTCTGGTCGTGTCCTCCGAGGAGGACGAGCCGGTCACCATGTACCTGCGTAAGCAGGGCCCGGGTGAGGTCACCGCGGGTGACATCGTGCCGCCCGCCGGCGTCACGGTGCACAACCCCGGCATGCACATCGCGACGCTGAACGACAAGGGCAAGCTCGAGGTCGAACTCGTCGTCGAGCGTGGCCGTGGCTACGTGCCGGCCGTGCAGAACCGGGCCTCCGGTGCCGAAATCGGTCGTATCCCAGTCGATTCCATCTACTCGCCGGTGCTCAAGGTCACCTACAAGGTGGACGCCACCCGGGTCGAGCAGCGTACCGACTTCGACAAGTTGATCCTGGACGTCGAGACCAAGAATTCGATCACCCCGCGCGACGCCCTGGCGTCGGCCGGTAAGACCCTGGTCGAATTGTTCGGCCTGGCACGCGAACTCAACGTCGAGGCCGAGGGTATCGAGATCGGGCCGTCGCCGGCCGAGGCCGACCACATCGCCTCGTTCGCGCTGCCGATCGACGACCTGGATCTGACCGTGCGGTCCTACAACTGCCTCAAGCGCGAGGGTGTGCACACCGTCGGCGAGCTGGTCAGCCGCACCGAGTCCGACCTGCTCGACATCCGCAACTTCGGTCAGAAGTCCATCGACGAGGTCAAGGTCAAGCTGCACCAGCTGGGCCTGTCGCTCAAGGACAGCCCGCCGAGCTTCGACCCGTCCGAGGTCGCCGGCTACGACGTCGCCACCGGCACCTGGTCCACCGAGGGTGCTTACGACGACCAGGACTACGCCGAAACCGAACAGCTCTAACGCCCGTCCGGTGACGATGCGGCCGTGCAGCGGCCGCTGAGGAACCGGACACAATTGAACGAAGCCGTCCCGGCCCTACCTGATACGGGGGTCGGCCCCTAAATAGGAGATAGTGCAATGCCCAAGCCCACCAAGGGCCCTCGCCTCGGCGGGTCGTCTTCGCACCAGAAGGCTCTGCTGGCCAACCTGGCCACGTCGCTGTTCGAGCACGGCCGCATCAAGACGACCGAGCCCAAGGCGCGTGCGCTGCGGCCGTATGCGGAGAAGCTGATCACGCACGCGAAAAAGGGCACCCTGCACAACCGTCGAGAGGTGATGAAGAAGATCCGCGACAAGGACGTGGTGCACGCCCTTTTCGCGGAGATCGGACCGTTCTTCGCCGATCGCAACGGCGGCTACACCCGCATCATCAAGGTCGAGGCGCGTAAGGGCGACAACGCCCCGATGGCCGTGATCGAGCTGGTGCAGGAAAAGACCGTCACCTCTGAGGCCGACCGCGCGCGTCGGGTGAAGGCGTCGAAGAAGACTGCCGATGCGCCGGTCGTCGCGGCGGCCGATGCGCAGGCGGCGGTCGAGCCCGAGGAAGCCGACGGCCCGACGGCCGAAGAGGCCGTTGCCGACGTCGAAGAGGCTGCGGCCGAGCCGGCTGCCGAGGAGTCCGAGGCGCAGGCCGCCGACGAGGGTGACGAGTCAGACGACAACTAGCGGAGACGTCCGTCTTAGGCTCGATATCGCCTACGACGGAACCGATTTCGCGGGCTGGGCGACGCAGGCCGGGCAGCGCACTGTCGCCGGCGTCATCGACGACGCGCTGACGACGGTTTTCCGTACGCCGGTACGGCTGTGGGCGGCCGGGCGCACCGACACGGGTGTACATGCCACCGGGCAGGTGGCCCATGTCGATGTGCCCGCCGCCGCCTTACCGAACGCCTACCCGCGCTCGCCGCGGCCCGGTGATCCGGAATTCCTGCCGCTGCTGCGCCGGCTGGGCCGTTTCTTGCCCACCGACGTTCGCGTGCTCGAAATCGCCCGCGCCCCAGCTGGTTTCGACGCACGGTTCTCGGCGTTGCGGCGTCACTACGAGTACCGGTTGTCGACGGCCGCTTACGGCGTCCAGCCGCAGCAGGCGCGCTACATCACCGCCTGGCCGCGCGAGTTGGACCTGGACGCGATGAGCGAGGCGTCTCGGGGTCTGGTGGGGTTGAACGACTTTGCGGCCTTCTGCCGTTATCGCACCGGCGCCACCACGATTCGCGACCTGCAGCGGCTGGACTGGTCGCGCGATGGCGACCTGATCACCGCGCACGTCAGCGCCGATGCGTTCTGCTGGCAGATGGTGCGCTCACTGGTCGGCGCGCTGCTGGCCGTCGGTGAACACCGGCGCACGGCGCAGTGGTGTCGTGAATTGCTCAGCGCGACAGCACGATCCAGCGACTTCGCGGCCGCACCGGCACAGGGCCTGACCTTGGTGGGGGTGGATTATCCGCCCGACGACGAGCTGGCGTCGCGCATCCTGATCACCCGGGATCTGCGCACCCGTTAACGGCCGCCGCGGTCGTCACCGCCGCGACACCTAAACCTCATACACGGCACGCCGAAAAGCGTCGCCGTGGCTTAAGTCTCGCGTTAAGGCTGGGCGGCCAGCACGTGCTCGGCGCGCCTGTCGGTGGACACACACAGCGAGCAGATGTGGGCGTCATGGGCCACGCAGGCCAGCATGTCCGGGCGTTCGAAGTCGTGGTTGCAGGCGTGGCAGGTCAACTGGTCGGCGGCGGGGTTGCCGTGCTCGTCGTACATCGGCAGATCGATGCCGTCGTGCGTGCGCCGCAGGTAGTACTTGCCGCGGGTCGCGATCGCCAGGATCGGCGACATCACCAGCGCGACAACGATGGCCACCAACGGCGAATACGGCCGCAGCGCCTCGCCGAGGCCGCCGAAGAACGCGGCGATCGACAGCCCCGCGGCCAGCAGCATCGAGCCGAAGCCGACCGGGTTGATCGCGTACAGCATGCCCCGGCGGAATTCGGGCGCCTTCGGCGAAAGCTTCAGCAGGTACTTGTTGAACACGATGTCGGAGGCCACCGCGACCACCCACGCCATGCCGCAGTTGGCGTAGAAACCGAGGATCGTGTTCAGGAAGTCAAACATGTTGGCTTCCATCAGGATCAGCGCGATCGTCAGGTTCACGGCGAGGAAGACCACCCGGCCGGGGTAGTGCTTGGTGACGCGGGTGAACGAGTTGGTCCAGGCCAGCGAGCCCGAATACGCGTTCGTCACATTGATCTTGACCTGGCTGAGCACCACCAGGATCACGGCCAGCGTCAATGCCAGCCAGTCCGGCATGAAGTTGCCGTAGATCTCGTCGAACTGGTGCACCGGCTGATTCGCGATCGACAGCGAACCCGCCAGGTGGAAGACCAGATAGACGGCCAGGAACAGCCCGACGATCTGCTTGATCGCGCCGAACAGCACCCAACCGGGACCGGCCAACAGCACCCAGGTCCACCAGCTGCGCGAGTTCTTTCGCGTGCGCGGCGGCATGAACCGCAGGTAGTCGATCTGCTCGGCGATCTGGGCGATCAGCGCCAGGCAGACCCCCGCGGCCATCAATGCCGAACCGGCGTTCACCCCGCCGTGGCCTTGTTTGCCGGTGTAGGAGAAGAACTCGTCGACCGACTCCGGGTGGCTGCTGACCAGATAGACAAAGGGGGCGACCATCAGCAGCAGCCACAGCGGTGTGGTCCAAAGCTGAAGCTGCGAAAGGACTTTCATGCCGTAGATCACCAGCGGGAAGATCACCAGCGTCGAGCAGGCGTAGCCGATCCACAGCGGAATGTGTAGGCCCAGCTTCAGCCCCTGCGCCATGATCGAGCCTTCGAGCGCGAAGAAGATGAACGTGAACGTCGCGAAGATCACGTTGGTGACCACGGAGCCGTAGTAGCCGAAACCGCTGCCGCGAGTTATCAGATCCAGATCGATGTTGTAGCGCGCCGCGTAGTAGGCCAGCGGCAGTCCGGTCGCGATGATCACCACCGCGAAAATCCCGATTCCGCACAACGCATTTGCGGTGCCGTAGGTGATGCCGAGGTTGGCGCCGATCGCGAAGTCGGCAAGATACGCGATGCCACCGAGGGCGGAGATCCCCACCACCGCGGTGGACCACCTGCGATAGCTGCGCGGGGCGAAGCGCAATGTGTAGTCTTCGAGCGTCTCCCGGGCGGCGGGCGAGGTGTCACGGTCGGTCGCGGCGGTGGTCGTCACGCCTGCATTGTCCGGTGACGCGACGGCAAACGCCACTTGAAGCGCCTGGGAATTGGCTGTGCGCCTGTGGATTACGACTACAGCTTGCCGGCGGCAAAGCTGGCCGCCTGATCCACCAGTCCGGAATCGATGTAGGACGGCTGCAGATGCGACGCCCACACCGCCTTGCCGTTGCCGTTGCAGATCGGGTCGCCGGGGGCGCACTCCTCGATCGTCTTACCGGCGAAGGCGGGGCTGAAGCCGGGGACCGGGCCAAGCACGCGCTGGGTGCCGTTGCCGAACAGCGCGACGGCCGCGACGTGTTGATCCATGCCCGGCGGCAGCGGGTTCTTGAACCCGAACGACGGCTGGGTCACCGCGATCACCAGGTCGGCCGCCACCGCGCCGAGCGAGTAGCCGCCGAGCACCTCGCGGGTGTTCGGGCAATGCTTGGCCATGTACTGGACGTGACTGCTCATGTCGTTGGCGCCCTTGGCGGGATCCACGTCGGCGGGGTAGTTGACGCCGTAGACGCCGAGCGGCAGCTGTGTTTTGGAGCGCAGCGAGTTGGCGAACGCATCGCCGACCAGGCCGGCGCCGGGCGGCTCCTCGCGGCCCCGGGCGAACACCACTTCGGCGCCCGGACACGGCGGCGCCGCCGACGCCACCGGAGCCAGGGCCGCCGCCGGGCCGATGGTCAGGACTGCTGCGAGCAACGCGTTGCCGAACGGTCTAACGCCCATGAGCCGATGGTACGCATCTCCGGCGGGTACCAGTGAACGGCTGAGACCACTGCGCGATCGCGGTGTGACCGGATCTTTGTGCCGCTAGATCTTGGCGGCGACGAAATGCGCGGCCTTGGTCGTCAATCCGGGCACGTAGTTGAGGTGGGCTTGCCACGAGTTGCCGTCCGAGCAGATCGGGTCGCCGGGGTTGCACAGGTTGAGGATCTTGCCGCCGAAATCCGGGCTCAGGGCCGTCATCAGATTTCCGGCCCGGCCCGACGGGTTCCCGAACAGGGCGACCGCGGCGACGTGATCGGCGGCCTCGGCGGGTAACGGGTCGCGAAAGCCGAGGGCGGGTATCGGTGCGGCGGTGACGATGTCGATGACGGCGGCGCCCTGGGAGTAGCCGCCGAGCACGAGCTGGGTGTTCGGGCAGTTGCCGGCCATGTGCTGGATGTGGGCGCTGGCGTCGTTCGCGCCGTCGGCGGCGGCCAGGAAGTCGTCGTTGGCGGGGTAGTTGACCCCGTACGCCCCGATATTGCGGTGGGTCAGCTGGCGCAGCGAGTTGATGAAGGCCCCGCCCACCTTCCCGACGCCGGCCGGCTCGTTGGTACCCCGGGCAAACACCACTTCCACGTCGGGGCAGCCCGCCCAGGCGCGCGGAATTAGCGGGTTTCCCAGCAGCATCGTGGCCGCTGCGAGCAGCGCGACCGTTACGAAACCGCTATACCTATGCGCCCGTGGTCTTTTCGCGGCAAAGCTCATGCCGCGATGGTACGGGCTATTGACCGAGTGTCAGTGGACCGCGGCAACCACATCGGTCTGGGGCACGGTCGGCCCGGGCACCGGCGCCTGCGGGGCATAGCTCGGTGTTTGCGGGACCGGGCCGGGTGCTTGTCCCGGGGTCAGCGGGCCGGAGCCGGGATACTGCGGGCCGGCGCCCGGGGCCGACGGCCCGTACCCGGGCACCGAGGGCCCATAGCCGGGCACCGACTGGCCGGTGCCGAGCAGTTTGGACGCGACGAACGCCGCGGCCTGCGTGGTGTAGACGGGGACATACCCCTCGGTGTGCCCGCTCCACTCGTTGCCCGGTCCGGCGTGGCAGATCGGGTCGTTGGGGTTGCACAGGTCGATGGCCTTGGAGCCCAGCAACTTGCTCTGGCTGGGCAGCGTCCCGCCGGCGCGGTCGGCCACGTCGCCGAAGGTGGCCACGGCGGCGATGTTGTCGGCGTACTGCGGCGGCAGCGAGTTCCCCCAGCTGATGCCGCCGATCGGGACGCCGGCCACGATGTCCATCACCGACGCACCCTGGGAGTAGCCGCCCAGCACGATCTTGGTGTTGGGGCAGGTTTCCACGCTCTTCTTGACGCGGTCGATGGTGTCGTTGGCGCCGTCGCCGCCGTGCAGCTGCAGCTTGCTGGCGGCGTAGTTGACGCCGTAGGGCAGGATGTTCAGCCCGCCGGTCTGCTGGCGCAGCGAGTCGACGAATGCGTCGCCGACGCGGCCCAGGCCGGGCGGCTCGTTGGTGCCGCGGGCAAAGATGACCTCGACGTCGGGGCAGTCGAACGCGCGTGCGACGGGAGCGCTCGGCGTGGCGAGCAGGCCCACGGCCGTGACCAGGGCGGCGCCCAGGCCGACGAAGCGACCGGCTAACCGCACGCTGCCCTCTCGACGGGTACGGATGCGGTGAAAAAACACGTCGCCACTGTACCCAAATCGAGACCTGGCCAAACCTGTGCGGCTGTGGATAACGGGAGCCGTCGGCGCCCGGAGGCGGTTAACCTGACCAGCGGATTCGCGGACTTTGGGAGGCCAGTGCCCCACCAACCGGCGACTTGGGCGCACATCAGCGGGCACCGATTCCTGCTGCGTCGTATCGAGCGGGCACTGCGCAACGGTGACACCGCGACGTCCGGCGAACCGCTACGGGCGCGTACCGGACCCCTGACGGTCGGCTGCGTACTGGCGGCCATCACGGTGGCGGGGTGTGCATTCTTGGGGCTGCTGCGGCCCCAGGCACGGCTGGATCACGCCCAGATTGTGATGGGCAAGGACAGCGGAGCGCTGTTTGTGCGAGTCGGCGATACCTGGCACCCGGTGCTGAACCTGGCTTCGGCGCGGTTGGTCGCGGCGACGGATGCCAATCCCCGGCCGGTGCCCGAGTCCGAATTGCGCCGCACCAAACGTGGTCCATTGCTTGGCATCCCGGGCGCACCCCAGCTGCTCGCCGCTCCGCTGTCCGGCGATGACGCGGGCTGGACGATCTGCGATACGGACGGGGAGTCGTCGACGACGGTCGTCGTCGGACGCATCGAGGGGCCGTCGGTCCACCGCCTGACCCGCGACCAGGCCCTCCTGGTCGCTGCGGGTACCGGTGCACCGGCCTACCTGCTCTACGACGGCCAGCGCGCGGTGGTGGATCTTGCCGACACGGCGGTCGTGCGTGCATTGCGGCTGGAGGGCCGCGCGCCCCTGGTCGTGTCGCAGTCGTTGCTGAACGCGGTGCCGGAGGCGCCGCCGATCACGACACCGCGAATTCGGGGCGCGGGCGGCAAGGCGGCCGGACTTGCCGACGTTCCGGTCGGCAGCGTGCTGCGCATCACACGGGGGGACGGTGACGAGTACTACGCCGTGTTGAGCACCGGGGTCCAGCGCATCGGCCAGGTAGCCGCGGACCTCTTGCGTTTCGGCGACTCGCGCGGCAGCGCCAACATCATCGCGGTGGCACCGGACCTGATCCGGGGCGCACCGATCGTCGACACGCTGCCGGTGCGGACGTTCCCCGAAGTCGCACCCCGCGCCGCCGGCCCGAGCGGACGCCCGACCACCGTGTGCGTGAGCTCGGGGCCGGGGGCCGGATTGCTCACCGCGGCGGGCCTGCCGCTCCCGGCCGGTCAGGCGCCGGTGTCCCTGTCGCAAGCCGACGGTCGCGGTCCCGCGCTCGATGCTGTCTACCTGCCCCCCGGCCGCAGCGCCTACGTGCGGGCCGGCGCCCGCTATCTCGTCACCGACACCGGCGTGCGGTTCGCGATTCACGACGACGACGCCGCGCATGACCTCGGCCTGCAGACCGATCCGGTCCCCGTGCCGTGGCCGATGCTCGCGGTGTTGCCGTCCGGGCCGGAACTGAGCCGGGCGAACGCGTCAGTCGCCCGCGACGTCGTCGCGGGATCCTCGTAGCCGCCGCCTGGCCGCACCGATGATCACCGCGCACATCAGGGTGACCAGGCATATGGCCGCGCCGCGCAACGCGGTATCCCGCGCACCAGAATTCGCCGCCCTGGGTGGCGGTGTGCCCATCCGCACGCGGGCCGGAGGCGGTTTGGCGGCAGTGGCGGTCGGGCTCGAGTCGGTGCTCACCGCGGCGAGTACATCGACCGTGCCGCTGCCGACCAACGGATTCCATCCGGCCGGCGGATGATGCGCGGTCGACTCGATGCGGTGCATCACCTGCCGCGCCGTCAGCGCCGGGAATCGGGCCCGGACCAGGGCGGCCAGACCGCTGACAACCGGTGCGGCGTAACTGGTCCCGGACAACGGCGCGGAACTCAACGACGTCACCGCCTCCCCGATTGCGGCGACGTCGACCCAGGGGCCGGCCAGCGTGAACGCCGATGGCACCCCGTCGGCGTTCACCGAACCGACGGTCAGCACGTAGTCGTCGTACCAGGCCGGACTGACCGCGACCGAGACGGTCTGCCAGGTCGCATCCGGGCGCTGGGGTGGACACTGTCCGCCGCCACCGGTGTTTCCGGCCGCGGCCACGACAACGGCATTCTTGACATCGACGGCGTAGGCCAGCGCGGCGCCCAGCGCGCGATCGTCGAGCGCCGTGGTGACCGGCACGCACGCCACCGACGAGATGTTGATCACCGACGCGCCCAGGTCGGCGGCGGTCCGGATCGCGCTCGCCATGGTGTCAACATCGCCGACGCCGGAGCTCGACGGGTCGCCGGCGGGCGCGAATTTCGAGCTGGACTGCCGGATACTGATCAAGGTGACGTCGGGCGCCACACCGCTGAAACTGTCGGTCTTGGAATCGGCTGCGGCGGCGATGATTCCGGCGACCAACGTACCGTGTGCGTCGCAGTCCTGAGTGCCGTCGCCCGTGAACACGTAGTCGCCCCCGGGCACCACATCGGGCAGCCGGCCGTGTCGCGAAACACCGGTGTCGATGACCGCGACCCGTTGGCCCGCGCCGCGGGTGAGCTGCCAGACGCGCGGTAAATCCAGATCTGCGAGCTGATTTCGCCCCGGCCCCGGATTCCCACTTGCCAGCGTGCAGACCTCGCGTTGAGCGGTGGGCCGCGGCGGCGCCGGCCGCGCCGGCTTCGGCAGCAACTTGTCGTCGATTTCTGGCGGCGAAACCGCTTGTGCCGAAGGCATTCCGAAGCTCGACAAGGCCACCAGGACCGATGCCGCCGCCAGCCGCACGGTGGCCGAGGCGCTCAAGCCCATGTCGGGTGCAGACCGCGGGCCACCGCGTAGAGGCCACATATCCAACAGGTCAGCGGCACCATCGCGATCAGGATCAAACACTCCACCAGCTCGACGCCCTTCCGCGTGATCGGTGACAGCGGCGACCGGGGAAGGACGAACCCGAGGTAGACCGCGCCGGCCACCACCAACGCTGTCGCCGCGGCAATCCACGGGCCGTGCGCTGCGGCCTGCCGCGCGGCTACTCCGAGTGTCGTTCCGACGGTGACCACTGCGCCGACGACTCCCACCAGCGTCCTTCTCTTGTCAACCGCGTTGGCGCGCAACAGCAGTAGCGCACCGGTGGCCGCCGCAAGTGCAGCACAGCCCAGCCGCGGTGTGCCCGCCACGACGGTGATGACGGCGCCGCTGGCCGCCGACGACGCAAACGCGGACTCCAGACTGGCAAGCCAGGCATCGGCGCGCGTGGCACCGGCGACCAGATCGTCCGCGGCCGGCCGGGGGTCGACTGACTTCGGCGACAATCCGGACAACAGGATCGCCGCGCGCGCCGCCACCCCGAGTAGCCCAAGCGATGCCAACGCCAACAACGCGCCGATCGCGTGCACCGGGACGCCGATGACGACACCCCCGAACGCCGCGACGGCGACGACCGTCGCGAAGCAGGCTACGGCAGTCAACGGCACTGTCCCGCAACCGGATACGCGCATCGCCAGCACGGCCGTGACCGCCACCGCGGCAGCGGCCAGCAGCATATTCGGCGTGCCCGGGTTGCCGGGCACCGCCAGGAAACCGGCAACCGCGGCGAACGCCGTCGCCACCAGGCTCAGCGTGAGGCCTGCCATCGCGTCACGGTATGCGCGATTGGCGAGCGCCCCCAGCAGCACGGCCGCGACCGCGAGGCCCGCCGCGACTCCCGCGGTGTCAACCAGTCCGCGAACACCGTTGGCGGTGAACGCGTTTCGGACAAGCGTCAGGCACCCGACACCGGTCACGAAGCCGGCGGCCAGCGCGGCGGTAAGCCGTGTTGCCCGGTCATTCTCAGCTGAACTCCAGCACCTGCCGTTCAGCGTCTCCGACACCGCCTCTGCTACATCATCGAATCGTGGTGCGGGCGGCGGCGTCGCAGACTGGCTCAGGACGAGGACATCGCCGTCGCGGACACCGCTGCGCGCCAAGGTCGTGGAGGAATCCAAGGCTGCCGAGCCGAGAATTGACAGCCGGTACCGCGTCGCCGTCAATCCGCTGACACCGTGGGCTTTCAGAGCGTCGACGATCGGCGGCAGCAGGGCGGCAACGGGCATGCCGGACGGCAGAGCCAAGTCGACGACGGCCGTGCCGGCATGCACGGACACGCGGCGAAGCCCCGGATCGCAAACAGACAACGTCAACCTCTTCGGATTCGGACGTTGGGGACGCTAAAGCAAGGTCGGCACGGCGGTATTCGGTTATCCACAACCGAGTTGCGGCCAATTCAGTCGCGGCTTACCGTCGTCGCACGCGGGGAGGGGCCGGTATGACCGAGGTGTTCGTGCCTGCGGTGCGACAGTTGCCGCCGCAGGTCGCGGCCGCGGACATCGTCGTTGCGGCACCGCCCGAGCTGCCGCACCCGACAAGCCCGCTGATGCGCCTGCTGCCGGTCGGCATGTCGATCGCAACGCTGGGGGTGATGGCACTGGCCTTGCTGTCGAGCCCGGCCGCGACCCGCAACCCGGCGTGGCTGGCGTTTCCGATGATGATGCTGGTTTCAGTGGTGCTGACCTCCATCGCCCAGCGAGGTCGTCGGCACGGTGGCGGGATCGGCGCGGGCCGGGCCGACTACCTGGGCTACCTGACCCGGCTGCGCCGATCGGTAACCGAAACAGCTGCAGCACAGCGTGCTTCACTCACTTGGGACCACCCCGACCCCGCAGCGCTGTGGGCATTGATCGGTGGCCCGCGGATGTGGGAGCGGCGATCGTCCGATCCCGACTTCTGCCTGGTTCGCGTCGGCATCGGGACTCGGCCGCTTTCCGGCAGGCTGATAGCCCCCGAAATCGAGGCCGGGCAGCGCACCGATCCGGTCACCGCCGCGGCCGCGCAGCGCTTCGTGCGCACCCACGAGGCTATCGCGGATGTACCAATCGCCGTCGACTTGACTGCGACCGCGGCGCTTACCGTCGACGGTGATCTGGCGCAGGTGCGCGCACTGCTGCGTGCGATGATCTGCCAGCTGGCTGTGCTGCACCCCCCGGACCAATTGCTCATCGCCGCGGTGATCGAGGGTCCGAACCGGGCACACTGGGATTGGTTGAAGTGGTTGCCGCACAATCAACATCCGGCCGCCACCGATTCGGTAGGCACTGCCCGCATGATGTATCAAAGCGTGGCGGAGGCGCGCAGCGCACTGGCCGATACCGGGCGACCGTCGCACGTGGTGGTGATCGTCGAGCAGGCGAGGCGCGGCGAATTCGGCAGCGCGGGTGACCTGGCAGGTGCGACCGTCATCGAGACCGGTCCCGGCCGTGTCGGTTCGCCGGTGACGGTCGCCGAGGCCGGGTCGGTTCGTGCGTTGGCGCGCCCCGATCAGATGGATTCGCTGGACGCCACGATATGTGCGCGCCGGCTCGCCGCGTACCGGGTCGGCTCGGCGTCCGACCGGGTAGGCGATTCGGGTTGGCCAGGCCTGGTCAAACTCGACGATGTCGCGCATTTTGATCCGATTACGCTGTGGCGCAGCCGAGATCACCGGGATCGCCTTCGCGCGCCGATCGGAAACACTGTCGACGGACTGCCGCTCGAGCTCGACATCAAGGAACCCGCCGAACACGGCATGGGGCCGCATGGGCTCTGCGTGGGCGCAACCGGATCCGGCAAGTCCGAGTTGTTGCGCACCGTGGCGCTCGGCATGATGGCGCGGAACAGCCCGGAAGTACTGAACCTGCTGCTCATCGACTTCAAAGGCGGCGCAACATTTCTCGACCTGGCCGATGCTCCGCACGTCGCCGCGGTCATCACCAACCTGTCCGACGAAGCGCCGCTGGTCGCCCGGATGCGAGACGCTCTGGTCGGCGAGATGAACCGTCGCCAACAACTACTGCGCACGGCGGGGTGTGCCAGCGTGGCGGCCTACGAGCAGGCGCGGCGCGCCGGAGCGACAATGACCGCGCTGCCGGCACTGTTCATCATCGTCGACGAGTTCTCCGAACTGCTCAGCCGGCATCCGGATTTCGCCGACATGTTCGTCGCGATCGGCCGACTCGGCCGGTCCCTGAGCATGCACCTGTTACTTGCCAGCCAGCGACTCGATGAGGGCCGGCTGCGTGGACTGGAAGCCCATCTGTCGTACCGTATCTGCCTGAAGACGCTGTCCGCCGGCGAATCACGAATCGTCTTGGGAACACCCGACGCCTACGAGCTGCCGAACACACCCGGGGCGGGATTTCTGCGCTCCGGCAGCGGGGAGCTGATCCGCTTCCAAACCGCGTTCGTGTCAGCGCCGGGCGACTTGGCCCGCGGCGCAGCACCCCCGCGCCCGCCGGCGCCCGCGACCGTCCAGCTGTTCACCGCGCAAGCCGTGGGACCGATCGCCCGTGCCGCCGACTCAGAATGTTCGTCCGCGCCCACCATCCTGCGGACCGTGCTGCAGCGCCTGTCGGGACACGGGCCGCCGGCGCACCGCGTCTGGCTGCCCCCGCTGGGGTCGGCGCCGCCACTGAACAGCCTGCTGGGCGACGCGGGATCGGGACGTCTGAGGGTGCCGATCGGCATCATCGATCGGCCCCTCGATCAGTGCCGGGCACCGATGATGGTCGACTTGTCCGGGGCGGCAGGCAATGTCGCGGTCGTCGGCGCTCCCCAGGCGGGCAAATCCACCGCACTGCGAACGCTGATCACCGCGTTGGCGGCCGCTCATGACCCTGGCCAGGTGCAGTTCTACTGTCTGGACTTCGGCGGTGGAACGCTCGCCTCGCTGCGCACGCTGCCACACGTCGGAGCGGTCGCGAGCCGAGCCGAGCCGCAGCTCGTCGCGCGGATGGTCGCCGAGACCGAGTCCACGCTGCGCTCCCGCGAGATCGGTTGTTGCGAGCGGTCCGCCGACATCTTTCTCGTCGTCGACGGCTGGTCGTCCCTGCGCAAGGAGCACCCGGAAGCCGAGGAGACGATCACTGCCGTTGCCGCGCAGGGCCTTTCGTTTGGCGTCCACGTGGTGCTCTCGGCATCGCGTTGGGCGGAGATCAGACCTTCGCTGAAAGATCAGATCGGCACCCGCATCGAATTGCGACTGGGCGATCCCGCGGATTCCGAGCTTGACCGGAAACGGGCGCACGAGGTGCCCCGCGACCGGCCGGGCCGCGGCCTGTCCCACGACGGTCTGCACATGGTCGTCGCCCGGCCGATTGACGCAGACGAATTGGCCTGCCGCAACGTTGAATCGGCCGCCCCGCCCATACCGCTGCTGCCCACTCGTGTCAGCCACCATGTCGTCGTAGAGCAGGCGGACGACGGGGTCAATATGCAGATCCTTGTCGGTCTCGAGGAGCGCCGACTACGCCCGGTCGCAATCGATTTCGAGCGGCACTCGCACCTGCTGATCCTCGGGGACAACGAATGCGGAAAGACCGCCACGCTGCGCACGTTGTGCCGCGAAGTCGCCCGGACGAAGACGGCCGCACAGGCACAGCTGCTGATCGTCGACTTTCGGCGCACGCTGCTCGGAGTCGTGGAGTCGCAGCATCTCGGCGGTTACGCAATGTCACCGACTGCGCTGCGGGCGCTGCTGCCGGACTTACTCGATCGGTTACAGGACAGGATGCCCCCGGCGGACGTGACTCAGCAGCAGCTGCGGACCAGGTCGTGGTGGTCGGGCCCGGACGTCTATGTCGTCGTCGACGACTATGACCTGGTCGCCACGCCAGCGGGAAACCCGCTGCTGGCCATGCTCGAATACCTGCCGCATGCAAGGGATCTGGGACTGCACGTGATCGTGGCCCGGCGCAGCGGGGGAGCGGCGCGCGGCCTGTTCGAGCCGCTTCTGGCAGGCCTGCGGGAGATCGGCTGCCTGGGGTTGATGATGAGCGCGCGTCCGGATGACGGTTCACTGTTGGGCCGCCGACGCCCGGCGAGACTGCCCGCCGGGCGTGGTGTTTTGGTCACCGATGCCGGCGACGAACTGGTAATCCAGGTGGGCTGGAGTCCGGCACCGTGAGCGGGCACCGCACCGTCATTGCGACAGGGCCCGGCGCGATTCACCGGCTGTGTTGTGGCGGCGCGGGTTTGGTCGACGGCGAGACGCCCGAAATTCTTTACGCGCCGCTGGAGGCCATCGATGACCATGTGGCGTTGGTCGACGGGTTGCCGGTACCGGTCGATTCCTTGTGGTGCAGCGCACTGCGGTCCCTGGACTGTGGAAACACGCAGGGGTGCAGGGCTATTCAGATAGTGCATCCGTCGTGGTGGCCGTCGTCACGGCTCGACGTCGTGACCACGGCGGTCGCGGCCCTGTCCGACGACGTCGACGTGCGCCCGCGATCGTGGTTGCTTCGGCGGGCGTCGAACGCCAAGCCGGAAACCGTGGTGGTGGAGATCGCCGAGCGGCTGGTGGCGATCGTGGGTGACGATGTCGTCGCTGTCTCGCGCAGGGCAGAGCCGTCGACGGTGGCCGAGGAGGTCGCGCGCCGCGTCGGCGAAATAGTCTGCGGTGCAACAACTACCGTACTGATCGACATGCCCGGCAGCATTGCCGGGGCGCAGGCGCTGGCCACGTTGATCGCCGGGAGTCTGCGCCAACGCGGTCAGAGCACCATGCGGATCGACGACGCGCGGCTGTCACGGCTGGCCCTTTCGGCGACCGTCAAGCCTCGGGACAACGCGCCGCAGCCGCAGGGCGGGGCCGATGCCGGTCGGCGATCACGGGTCCGGGTGTTCGGTGGGCTGGTGGCCGCCACCGCGGTACTGGCCGCGACAGTGCCGGCGATAGCGGCAGGCGGTCAGCGCCCAGTTGCGCCCGTGACCGCGCAGACGACATTTCTGGTCGAAGGCCGGGTTGCGTTGACGGTGCCGGCGAACTGGCCGACGCAACGGGTGATCGCCGGGCGGGGTTCGGCACGGGTGCAGGTCACGTCGCCGTCAGACCCCGAAGTGGCATTGCACATCACACAGTCGCGGATTCCCGGCGAGACGCTAAGTGTCACCGCGGACCGGTTGAAGCGCGCCATCGATATCGAGCCCGCAGGTGTGTTCGTCGACTTCAACCCCGCCGGGTTCATCGCCGGACGCGCCGCAGTGACGTATCGCGAAGTCCGCGTCGACCATCACGTGCGGTGGGCGGTGCTGGTCGACGGACCGGTTCGGATCGGTGTCGGATGCCAGAGCCGGCCGGGTGGAGAGGATGCCGTCCGCGACGCCTGCGAGGAGGCGGTGCGGTCAGCCCACGCGATCGGATGAGTCTTCGCGACGGGAAATCGGATGGAACCGAAGGCGGCCGCGCGTGGTCGTAGTTGGTATCGGAGTGGAAAGGAGAACGGTGAGTACACCGACGGGTGCGAACACGTTGAGCACCGACTTTGGTCTGATGCGCTCGGTCGCGGGAACGACGGACACCCGCAACGAAGAGATCCGGGCGATGCTGCAGGCGTTCATCGGCCGGATGAGCAGCGTGCCGCCATCGGTGTGGGGCGGACTGGCGGCCGCCCGCTTCAAGGATGTGGTGGAGCGCTGGAATGCCGAGTCGTTGCGGCTCTACCAGGTGTTGCACACGATCGCCGACACTATTCGGCACAACGAGGCCACGTTGCAGGCTGCCGGCCAGAACCATGCCCACCACATCGGCGTTGCCGGCGCAGAGCTGTGAAAGGACGTTCCGGTGGACCCAGTGCTGTCCTATGACTTCGGCGAAATCGAACACTCGGTGCGCCAGGAGATCCACACCACCGCGGCTCGTCTCAACGCCGCTCTCGACGAACTGCGCTCGCAAATCGCCCCGCTGCAGCAGTTCTGGACCCGCGAGGCGGCCTCCGCTTACCAGGCTGAGCAGCTCAGCTGGCACCAGGCGGCCACCGCGTTGAACGAGATCCTGGTGGATCTGGGAAACGCGGTGCGCGACGGCGCGGACGAGGTGGCAAGCGCCGACCGCCGGGCGGCCGGCGCCTGGGCAAGGTAGCCGCGATCACGATCCACTGTGTGGTCCCGGCGGAATGGAGAGCCGTCGGGACCACACAGTCATTTTGACCTGCGGGGATGTGGGTCGGTAAGCTGCTCCGTTGGCGTGCGGTACGCCGGGGCCTCGGGTCAATGTCGGTCGCCGAGATCAAACCCCAACCGTGGACGCCTGACCGGCACCCGGCTCGAACCGGGATCCGACCCCGAGCTGAACGGCTCGCAAAGAGAAAGTGGTAAGCGCTGTGCCCACCTACGCGCCAAAGGCGGGTGACACCACGCGGTCGTGGTACGTCATCGACGCCACGGACGTAGTGCTTGGCCGTCTTGCCGTCGCGGCAGCCACCCTGTTGCGCGGTAAGCACAAGCCGACGTTCGCCCCCAATGTCGACGGCGGTGACTACGTCATCGTCGTCAACGCCGACAAGGTCGCCATCAGCGGCGACAAACTGCAGAGCAAGCTGGCCTACAGCCACTCGGGGTATCCCGGCGGTCTGCGCAAGCGCACCATCGGTGAGCTGATGGAAAAGCACCCCACCCGCGTCGTCGAGAACGCGATCGTCGGCATGCTGCCGCACAACAAGCTCAGCAAGCAGATGCAGCGCAAACTCCACGTCTACGCCGGCCCGCAGCACCCGCATGCCGCGCAGCAGCCGGTTCCGTTCGAGATCAAGCAGGTGGCCCAGTGACCGAACCCAACCTCGAAACCAACGAGGAAACGACCGAGGTGGTTGTCGAGGTGACCACCGAGGAGACCCCGGCCGAGCCCGCTGCCGAGGCTCCCGCGGCCAAGCCCGGCGAGCCGATCGTGCTCGAGCGGCCCATCCAGACCGTCGGCCGCCGCAAGGAAGCCGTGGTGCGGGTGCGCCTGGTTCCCGGCACCGGCAAGTTCGACCTGAACGGCCGCAGCCTGGAGGCTTACTTCCCGAACAAGGTGCACCAGCAGCTGATCAAGGCCCCGCTGGTCACCGTCGACCGGCTGGAGACCTTCGACGTCTACGCGCTGCTGCACGGCGGCGGCCCGTCGGGTCAGGCCGGTGCGCTGCGTCTGGGCATCGCCCGGGCGCTGATCCTGGCCCAGCCCGAGGACCGGCCCCCGCTGAAGAAGGCCGGCTTCCTCACCCGTGACCCGCGCGCCACCGAGCGCAAGAAGTACGGCCTGAAGAAGGCCCGCAAGGCACCTCAGTACAGCAAGCGCTGATCAGCGATCACTTTCTGGCCGCGACCGCGTCTCGTTGTGCGTCATTTGTGCGCCGTTCTCGGCGTGTCGCCGCACAAACGTGCGCGGTTGCGGTCACAAAAGTAGGTGCACTTTGTGCGCATGACGTCACTGTGAGAGGTTTGTCCGATGGGTCGACTATTCGGCACCGACGGTGTTCGCGGAGTCGCCAATCGCGAATTGACGGCTGAGCTGGCACTATCGCTGGGCAGCGCGGCCGCGCGGCGCCTGGCGGGCCCGGGAAAACCGGGCCGGCACGTCGCCGTGATCGGCCGCGATCCGCGGGCCAGCGGCGAGATGCTCGAAGCCGCGGTGATCGCCGGCCTGACCAGCCAGGGTGTCGACGCGCTGCGGGTGGGCATCCTGCCCACCCCGGCGGTGGCCTACCTGACCGGCGCCTATGACGCCGACTTCGGCGTGATGATCTCCGCATCCCACAACCCGATGCCCGACAACGGCATCAAGATCTTCGGCCCCGGCGGCCACAAGCTGGACGACGACACCGAGGACCAGATCGAACAACTGGTCGCCGCCGGCCCGGGTCAGCGTCCGGTCGGCGTCGGGCTCGGCCGCGTCATCGACGCCGAGGACGCCGCCGATCGCTATCTGCGCCACGTCGGCAAGGCCAGCACGCAACCCCTCGACGGCCTGACCGTGGTCGTCGACTGCGCCCACGGCGCGGCGTCGTCGGCCGCACCGCGCGCCTACCGCGCCGCCGGTGCCCGGGTCATCGCGATCAACGCCGAGCCCAACGGCCTCAACATCAACGACCGCTGCGGATCCACGCATCTGGACTCGCTGCGCGCCGCGGTGCTCGAGCACGGCGCCGACCTGGGCCTCGCGCATGACGGCGACGCGGACCGGTGCCTGGCGCTGGACGCCAGCGGCAAGCTCGTCGACGGCGACGCCATCATGGTCGTGCTCGCGCTGGCCATGCAGGAAGCCGGCGAGCTGGCGTCCAACACCTTGGTCACCACCGTGATGAGCAACCTCGGGTTGCACCAGGCCATGCGCTCGGCGGGCGTCACCGTCCGCACCACCGGCGTCGGCGACCGCTACGTCTTGGAGGAGCTGCGCTCCGGCGAATACAGCCTGGGCGGCGAGCAATCCGGCCACATCGTGATGCCCGCGCTGGGCTCCACCGGCGACGGCATTGTGACCGGCCTGCGCTTGATGACCCGCATGGTGCAGACCGGCTCGTCGCTGGCCGACCTCGCCGCGCCCATGCAGCCGTTCCCGCAGGTGCTGATCAACGTCAAGGTTGCCGACAAGACCACCGCGGCCGCGGCGCCCTCGGTACGCAGCGCGGTCGACGAGGCCGAGGCCGAACTCGGCGACACCGGCCGAATCCTGTTGCGCCCCTCGGGAACCGAGCCGATGATCCGGGTCATGGTGGAGGCGCCCGAAGAGGATATTGCGCAGCGGGTGGCCGCTCGCGTCGCCGAGGCGGTCAGCGCGCAGCGCTAATTCGCCGGAACCCGGGCGGGGACCGCGGCGTCGGATTAGGCATGGGGATACGACACGCCACTTTTGACCGCACCGGTATCGACGTCGCGGCGGTGCATCTGGTTGCCGACCAGTTGCGGGCCGCCGCCGAACTGGTCGACAGCGCCGTCTGTGATCACTTGGCGGCCTTGGCATTTAGCGGCGCGACGGCCGGGCGGGCGTACACCGCGCGCGGTGATGCGTTGCGGGCCGAGCTGGAACGCTTGACGGCGCAGTTGTCGCAGTGGTCGCGGGCCTCGGTCGCGATCGCCGCCGCGCTACGGTCCGGCGCGCAGCGCTACGCCGACGCCGAGCTGTATGCCGCCGCGCGGATCGCCTGACGGTGGCCGAGCGGTTAGACGTCGCCGGGCGCCTCGCCGAAGGCCGGGTAGCTGTCGAGCACACCCAGGCCTACGTACGAGCCTGTCAGGCAACGGGATACGCGCACCCGGACTTGACGTCACACCCGTCGGCGATCCGGGACTGGTTCGACAGCGAAGACGGCCTCGATCTTCATGTCCTTGACCGCGACTGCACCCAGCTGCGGGCAGCCGACGTCGCGGCCTTGGAGGGTTTGCGGATTCAGCAAGACCAGGTTGCGCAGCTCGCGGCGGCATGGACCGGGACGGGAAGCGACGCCGCGATCGCGTTCCTGCAACGCCATTGCGACACCGCCACCATGGTGGCCAACGAAGTGCGCTCGGCCGCGCAGCGGTGCGAATCGCTACGCGACAACTTGTGGCATCTGCTCGACTTCAAGGTCGGCACCGCCGTCGCCATCGACGATCGCAGCCAGGCACAGCGGGCGGCGTGGTTGGCCGCCGCCGCGGCGGTGACGGCCGGGGCGGGACAGCGGTCGACGGCCGAGCAGGTCGTTCGTGGGCAGGTAATGCCCTACGTGGACAACGACATTCGTAACGACTGGCTCAGCGCCATGCGCTCTTCGCTGGCCGCGTTCGGGTCCGCCTACGACATGGTGAACGACAGAATGCGTGCCGCACCCGCGGCGTACTTCGACTTGCCCGGCGACCTCGGGCCCGGTTTTCCACCGCCCTCTCCGGCGCCTGCTCCGCCAGCGCCTGTTCCGCCGGCGCCCTCGCCGGCGCCTTCTCCACCTGCGGTGACAGCGCCCGCCGCCGTGCTTCCCAGCGTCGCGGAGCCGCCGCCCGCGCCGACCGCTGCGGCTCCTGCCGCGGCTCCGATTCAGCCGGCACCACCCTTGTCTGACCTTGCGCCACCGCTGTCGGACGTGGGCGCCGGGCTCGGCGATGGCTCGGCCCTACCGGCGGGTGGCGGCGGACTCGGCGATCTGGGCGGAGGATCCGCCGGCCTGGGCGGACTCGGCGGATTGGCCGGCCGAATCGTCGATGCGTTGAGCGGTCTGCTGGGTTCGGCGACCGACGAGCCTGGCGATTCGCCGGGGCCTGACGATCCGGTGGAAGACCCGTTCGACGACGACGATCCGTTCGATCCCGACGACGAGCACGACGACGCTGACGAAGAAGAGCGTGACGAGGCCGACGCCGAAAAGGCCGATGAGCTAACGGAATCCGCGGTGGCCCAACCGGTGACCGATGCGACTCCTGCCGAATCGCCACCGCTACCGGCCGGCGGACCACCGCCCGCCAGCGCGCCCGTCCCCGCGGCGACACCCGCGCCCGCGGCCGCTCCGGCGCCACCGACCGATGGGGCGACACCGTGCGAGATTGCCGCAGACCAGGTTCCGCAGGCCGGGCAGTGACGCCTCAGGCGCCGCGCAGTTCGAGCACCTCTTCGACGAAACGCACGGCCTCTGTTGCGTCGGCCGCGGCCGGACTCGCCAACAACGTCGTCACACCGGACTCGGCGAACGCGGCGATGCGCTCCTTGACGAAACCGCGCGGGCCGATCAGCGACATCCCCCGCACCAACTCGTCGGGCACCAGGTCGATCGCCTCACGCTTGCGGCCGGACAGGTACAGCTCCTGGATCTTGTCCGCGACCTCGCCGTAGCCGTAACGCGTCGCCAGGTTGTGATAGAAGTTCTTGCCCTTGGCACCCATACCGCCGAGGTAGAGCGCCAGCTGCGGCTTGACCCAGGCCAGCCGCTCCTCGACGTTGTCGCCGATCGCCACCGACGCGTGCACCATGATGTCCAGCGGCCCCAAGGCCGGATCCCGCTTGGCATTGCCGGCGGCCAGCGCCTCGCCCCAGACGGCGTGCGCGCGCTCCGGCAGGTAGAAGACCGGCTGCCAGCCCTCGGCGATCTCGGCGGTGAGCTCGACATTCTTCGGGCCCAGCGCCGCGATCGTTATCGGAATGCGTTCGCGCACCGGGTGATTGATGAGCTGAAGCGGTTTGCCCAACCCCGTCCCACGGTCCGGGGGCAGCGGCAGCTGGTAGTACTTGCCTTCGTATTGGACCCGCTCCCGGCGCCACACCTTCCGGCAGATCTCCACCACCTCGCGGGTGCGGCCGAGCGGGGCATCGAACGCGACGCCGTGAAACCCCTCCATCACCTGAGGCCCCGACGTCCCGATGCCAAGGCGGAATCGGCCGTCCGACACGAAATCCAGTCCGGCTGCGGTCATCGCCAGCAGCGACGGCGTGCGGATATAGATGGGAACCACGCCCGTGGCCAACTCGACGGTGTTGGTCTTGGCCGCCAGATACCCCAGCTGGCTGATGGCGTCGTAGGAATACGCCTCGGCCACCACGGCGATGTCAAGGCCGCTCTTTTCGAGTTCGACGATGCGGTCGACGGCTTCGTGAAAGCCGCCCGAGTAGTCCAGCGCGATTCCGATTCGCATGAACGACACTTAATCACGCCGGGCATCGCGGCCGCCGGCCACCCCGGAGCAGCGTCGATGCCGTCACGCTACTTCAGCAGCGCGACGATCTTTTCTTCGAGGGCGACCGGTTCCGCCTCGGGATCGATCGCAGTTGTCTTGGGCAGCACCACATCTGGATCGGCGAAGTCGCGATAGGTTTTGTCGCCGCCCAGCGTGGCGAGCAAGTATCCGGTCAGCAGGGCACGGACCGATCGTTGAGTGCGCCGGTCGGAGCCGGGCAGCCCGAACACCGACGCCAGGCGTCGGCCCTCGCCCAGTCCACGGGGTTCGGCTTTGCTGACCATCCGCAGCGTGGCCGAATTCCACGCGCTGGAAAGCGTCAGTGCGTTGGCGTTCAACGCCTTCGGATCTCCCGGTGCGGTCAGGATCAAACCCGGGACCTTCAGCGACTCCGCCGGCTGCTCGGCCGGCGGAGTCGTGACGGTCGGGAACACCGCGACCGCCGCTGCCAACGAGGTCGGCATCCCGGCCGCAGCGAAGACGGCGGCCGAGGCCCCGAAGCCGTGGCCCACCACCCCGAGCTTGGCGGGGTGCACGCTGATATTGCCCGGCCCCAGCCGCACACCGGCGACGATGTCGAGCGCGGTGCCGAGATCAGAAGCCAGGTCGAGTACCGACGGCGCCAGCCCGCGCTCGGTATCGGGCGCGCCGGCCACGATGCCCCAGGACGCGAGATGCTCGAGCAGACCCGAATAGCGGGCGGTGCCGGTGAGCCAATCGTGGCCGAAGGCGATGCCGGGCAGGTTCAGACCGGACTCGGGGGTGTAGACGACGCCTGGCAACCCGGCAAAAGCCAGGTCACCACGCAAAACCCGGTGCGGGCCACGACGGCTGAGGGCGTTGACGAGCTTGCGGGTGCGGGCCACCCGTTGACGTTAGCGGGCAGGGGTCCGACGAGTCCATGTGACACCGTCGCCGCGTTGACTGTTGCACCAGGGCTTCGAGGGTGTGCTCAGGGCGACATATCGGCACAAAACCGCCCGGAACGCGGGTGTGAGCACTGCACCGACCTCGCCGCAGGCCGGGCTGGGCCGGCATCTGCACTACCCTGGTCACAATGTGCGGAATTGTCGGCTACGTGGGGCGGGCCCCTGCCTGCCAAGTCGTCATGGACGCACTTCGCCGCATGGAGTACCGCGGCTATGACTCCTCGGGCATCGCGCTGGTCGACGCCGCGGGCAAGCTGACCGTGCGCCGCCGGGCCGGGCGGCTGGAGAACCTGGACAAGGCCGTCGCCGACATGGCGGACCTGGGTGCCACCACCGGCCTGGGCCACACCCGTTGGGCCACCCACGGTCGCCCGACCGACCGCAACGCCCACCCCCACCGCGACGCCGCCGGCAAGATCGCCGTCGTCCACAACGGCATCATCGAGAACTTCGCGACCCTGCGTCAGGAGCTGGAAGCGGCCGGCGTCGAGTTCGCCAGCGACACCGACACCGAGGTCGCCGTGCACCTGGTCGCCCGGGCTTATCGCGAGGGTGAGACCGCCGGCGACTTCGCCGCCTCGGTGCTCGCGGTGCTGCGCCGGCTAGAGGGCCACTTCACCCTGGTGTTCGCCAACGCCGACGAGCCCGGCACCATCGTGGCCGCCCGCCGGTCGACACCGCTGGTGGTCGGCGTCGGCGACGGCGAGATGTTCGTCGGCTCCGACGTGGCCGCCTTCATCCCGCACACCCGCAACGCCGTCGAACTCGGCCAGGACCAATGCGTGGTGCTCACCGCCGACGGCTACCGGATCACCGACTTCGACGGCAACGAAGACTTGGGACCCGGGGCGTATCGCGAGTTCCATATCGATTGGGACCTGGCCGCCGCCGAAAAGGGTGGCTACGAGTACTTCATGCTCAAGGAGATCGCCGAGCAACCCACCGCGGTGGCCGACACACTGCTCGGCCATTTCGTCAACGGCCGCATCGTGCTCGACGAACAGCGGCTCTCCGACCAGGAACTGCGCGAGGTCGACAAGGTATTCGTGGTCGCCTGCGGCACGGCGTATCACTCCGGGCTGCTGGCGAAGTATGCGATCGAGCACTGGACGCGACTGCCGGTGGAGGTCGAGCTGGCCAGCGAATTCCGGTACCGGGACCCGGTTTTGGACCGCAGCACGCTGGTGGTCGCGATCTCGCAGTCCGGTGAAACCGCGGACACCCTGGAAGCGGTCCGGCACGCCAAGGCGCAAAAGGCCAAGGTGCTCGCGATCTGCAACACCAACGGCTCGCAGATCCCCCGCGAGTGCGACGCGGTGCTCTACACCCGCGCCGGGCCGGAAATCGGGGTGGCCTCGACGAAGACCTTCCTGGCCCAGATCACCGCCAACTACCTGGTCGGCCTGGCGCTGGCGCAGGCCCGCGGCACCAAGTACCCAGACGAAGTCGAGCGTGAATACCGCGAGCTGGAAGCGATGCCGGAGATCGTGTCGCGGGTGCTCGCGACGATCGAACCGGTTGCCGCCCTGGCGTATCGGTTCGCCCAATCCTCGACCGTGCTGTTCCTCGGTCGCCATGTCGGCTACCCGGTGGCGCTGGAAGGCGCGCTGAAACTCAAAGAGCTGGCCTACATGCACGCCGAAGGCTTCGCCGCCGGCGAACTCAAGCACGGCCCGATCGCGCTGATCGAGGACAACCTGCCGGTCATCGTCGTGATGCCGTCACCCAAGGGATCGGCTACGCTGCACGCGAAGCTGATGTCCAACATTCGCGAGATCCAGACCCGCGGTGCGGTGACCATCGTCATCGCCGAGGAAGGGGACGATACCGTGCGCCCCTACGCCGATCATCTGATCGAAATCCCTTCGGTGTCAACGCTATTGCAACCGCTGCTGTCGACCATCCCGCTGCAGGTGTTCGCGGCGTCGGTGGCGCAGGCGCGCGGCTATGACGTCGACAAGCCGCGAAATCTGGCGAAGTCCGTCACCGTTGAGTAACCGGCGCGCGATACTCGGCATCATCGGTGTCGTCTTGTTCGTCGCCGCCTATGCCATCTCGATTGTGCTGTACGTCGACGGCGGAATGGGCCACCCCAATGTGGTTGTCCGGGGCGAGCCGGTGCCCGACGTGACCCGGGTAACCATCGACATCCAGGAAGTTCAATCGGCCAACAGTCTGGTTGTTTCCAGCATCAACGTGTATCCCGGACCGGGGCTGCTGGACTCGCGAACTCACAATCTCAAGGAGGACCTGACCATCGCGGTGTCCTCCGCGGTTTCGGCCAGCAAGCGCACCTGGCCGAAAGGCACGCTGCCCGACGTGTTTCGGATTTCGCTGGCCGTCGGCGGTGAAGTCGCGGAATGGCCCTTCGACGAATACCACTCGGGCCCCATCGTCGCCCAACTCGTCTCCGGCCCCGACTCCACCCGGGTGCCGGCGTCGGTGACGATGGTCGATCGCCTGCTGGGTTGGGATATCGCCACGGATCGCATCAATGAGGACGATCTGGCCGGTCCCTACCAGGTGGACTTGGCCCGGTCGACGAGCACCGTGGCGTTCGCGGTCGTCATCCTGGGTGTGCTGATCGCCCTCGCCGCCTTTGCTCTCTTTGTCGCGGTGCAGACGGTGCGGGACAAGCGAAAGTTCCAGCCGCCCATGACAACGTGGTATGCGGCGATGCTGTTCGCGGTGGTGCCGCTGCGCAATGCGCTGCCCGATTCGCCTCCGATCGGCGTCTTCATCGATGTGACGATCGTGCTCTGGGTGACCGTCATCTTGGTGATCTCGATGGGGCTCTACATCTCGTGCTGGTGGAAGCATCTGCGGCCCGAACCCGATGAGCTCGCGTCCTTCTCGACGGACCGCGGGTAGCCGGGGTTTCGGATCGACATCACCGCCGTGCTGGTGGTCTCGATGCCGCGGCGCGGGTTTAGTATTTCTGGCCGGGACGCGTCTGCGGCAGCCCACTCAGCGGGGAGGCAACCTTGGCATCGAATGGCTTCGCCAGCGGCACTCGGTTCATGAAGCTTTCGATCATGGGTCTGGTCATATTCTTCATCGGTGCCTACATCACCACGATCGCGCTCTACGCCAGGTCCGGATGCGGCTGCCCGCTGCAACTGACCCCGGGCAAGCCGGCGGCCGACGGGACCACCGTGACGATCGACTTCCTCGAACTCCAGTCGATGAAGGGCGCGGTGCAGACCAACGTCGCCGTCACGCCGGGGCCCGGGCTGCTGGATTCGGTGACCCGCGGCCTCAACACCGACTTCGCCGCCGTCGTGCACTCCGCGGTCACGCCCAGCAAGCGCGCCTGGACGAAGGGAATGCTGCCGGGCGAATACCCTGTCCCGCTGACGATTAGCGGTGATCCGTCGGCGTGGCCGTTCGACAGGTACCGTTCGGGTCCGATCACCGTCGACCTCATCTACGGCACCGAGCGACCCGAACAACTCCCGGTGAAATTCGTCGACCGTGTTTCCGGCTGGAAGCTTTCCGTTGCGGGCGAGGGAAATCCGCAGTCGCCGTACCGAGTTGAAATGCGTCGTTCGCCAAGCATCGCGGTGTTCGCCGCCGTCATTATCGTGGTGATGCTCGCGCTTGCCGGAGTAGGCGCGTTCGTGGCCATTCAGACGGCGCGTGATCGCCGAAAATTCCAGCCGCCGATGACAACGTGGTATGCGGCAATGCTCTTCGCGGTGATACCACTGCGAAATGCGTTGCCCGACGCACCCCCGATCGGATCGTGGGTCGACGTCACGGTCACGCTTTGGGTCATCGTCACATTGGTGATGTCCATGCTGCTCTACGTCTATTGCTGGTGGCGGCATCTAAGACCCGAACCCGAAAAGGCGGCATAACAGTTTGCCGAAGCCGCCGGGCATGCGAAGGTGGACGCCGTGGCGGATGGATCGGTGGGGGCGCGACTACGGAGCTTGGCTCTCGGAGTCTGGCATTTCGTCAGCGGCGCGCCGCTAACCTACGGCTGGCTATTCGTGTTGATGATCACGACGGTCATCCAAAGTCAACTTTCCGGGCGGCAACTGCATTCGGTGTTGCTGCACCGCTCCACCAACATTCACGAGTTGGGCACCGATCCGCTCTCCGTGTTGTTTTCCAGCCTGCTGTGGATCGACGGCAAAAGCCTGGAGCCTTACCTGCTGCTGTTCACCTTGTTTCTCGCTCCGGCCGAACATTGGCTCGGCCATTTGAATTGGCTCACCGTGGGATTGACCAGCCACATCCTGTCGACCTACATCAGCGAAGGCATCCTGTACTTCGCGATCGAGGAGCACGACGCGTCGGAACGACTGGTGCGCTCACGCGACATCGGGGTCAGCTATTTCCTCGTCGGCATCATGGCCGTGCTGGCTTATCGGATCGCGCGGCCATGGCGCTGGCTCTACCTCGGCGTGCTGCTGGTCATCTTCGGCTTTCCGCTGATCACGATGGCCAAACACGGGCTGAACTTCACCGCGATAGGACACTTCACGTCGATCCTGATCGGGCTCTGCTTCTATCCGATGGCCCGGGCGAAAAAAGACAAGCCATGGAGTCCGGCGCGGGTTCGGGCCGCGTTCCGGCGCTTTCGCTCCCGCGAGGAACCCGTTTAGTTTCGCGTGGCGGTGACGTACTGCAGCGCCGACGCCGTCTCCTCGTTACCGGGCCTCGGCGGCAGCGAAAGACCGTAATTGGCAGCCAATTCCGACACCTTGGTGGCGGATGTTTGCCAGCCGTGCGAGCGTAGGTATTCGACCACGTCGTTGCGCTCGCCGGCGTACCACAGGTCGGTCATCTCGATGTCGAAGCCGTGTTCGCGCCATTGCTCGGTGACCTCACGAATGCGCTCGGCCATCGTTTGCACGGCATCGCTGGCTCCCCGCAGGTTCTCGGTGGCCAACTGGCTGCCCGGCGCGCTGAGCTCAGTGATGTTGTCCAGCAGCCGATCCTGGGCCTCCGGCGGCAGGAACGGCATCAGACCCTCGGCGCTCCATGCGGTGGGCTTGCCGGGGTCCAATCCCGCGGTGCGCAACGCCGCGGGCCAGTCATGGCGTAGGTCGACGGGCACCGCGCGCCGGTCGGCGGTCGGGTTGGCGCCCAGGTTGGCCAGGGTTGCGCTCTTGAACTCGATGACCCGCGCCTGGTCGATCTCGTACACCGTCGTGCCGTCCGGCCAGGGCAGCCGGTAGGCGCGGGCGTCCAGACCCGACGCCAAGATGACCGCCTGGCGCACCCCCGCGGCGGCCGCGGTCACGAAGAAGTCGTCGAAGAATCGGGTGCGGATGCCCATCATGTCGGCCATCCCCAGCATCCCGAAGTCGCCGTTGTCGTCCACCGCGGCCGGATCCAGCTCGCCGCTGGCGATGCGGGTGAAAAATTCCACGCCGACGGCGCGCACCAGCGGCTCGGCGAACGGATCGTTGATCAGTGGCGCCGGTGCCCGGCTGGCCAGGGCGCGGCCCACCGCGACGCCGGTTGCGGTGGCTCCCACGCCATTTCCCAGGTCCCAGGTGTCGTCATCCGTGCGCGCCACGATCGCCCCCTGTCCGCGTTTGCATCGAGCCGTGCGCGACTGTACCCCTCGACATGGAATGCTTGCTGTGATGCGGCATTACTACTCCGTAGATGCGATCCGCGACGCCGAAGCGCCGCTGCTGGCCAGCCTGCCCGACGGCGCCCTGATGAAGCGTGCGGCCTTCGGGCTGGCCACCGAGATCATCGGCGAGCTGACCGCCCGGGTGGGCGCAGTGGCCGGCCGGCGGGTGTGCGCCGTGGTCGGCTCGGGCGACAACGGCGGTGACGCGCTGTGGGCGTCGACCTTTCTGCTGCGCCGCGGCGCGGCCGCGGATGCGGTGTTGCTCGGCGGCGACCGCACGCACCGCAAGGGGCTGGCCGCCTTCCGCAAGGCCGGCGGCCGGATCGTGGAGAGCGTCACGGCGACAACGGATCTCGTGATCGACGGCGTGGTCGGCATCTCCGGCTCGGGTCCGCTGCGGCCGGCGGCGGCCGCGGTATTCGAGGCCGTCGAGGAAGCCGGCATCCCGGTGGTCGCCGTCGACATCCCCAGCGGCATCGACGTGGCGACCGGTGCGATCACCGGCCCCGCGGTCCACGCCGCGCTGACCGTCACGTTCGGCGGCCTCAAGCCCGTGCACGCGCTCGCCGACTGCGGCGAGGTGACGCTGGTCGACATCGGGCTCGATCTGCCGGAGACCGATCTGCTGGGGTTCGAGGCCGACGACGTCGCCGCCCGCTGGCCGGTGCCGGGTCCGCATGACGACAAGTACACGCAGGGAGTCACCGGCATACTGGCCGGCTCGTCGACGTATCCCGGTGCGGCCGTGTTGTGCACCGGCGCCGCGGTCGCGGCCACCTCGGGCATGGTGCGCTACGCGGGCAGCGGGCACAGCCAGGTCCTCGCGGCGTGGCCCGAGGTCATCGCGACGCCCACCGCCGCGGCGGCCGGGCGGGTGCAGGCGTGGGTCGTCGGGCCCGGTCTGGGCACCGACGACGTCGGGGCCGCCGCCTTGTGGTTCGCACTGGACACCGACCTGCCGGTGCTGGTGGACGCCGACGGGCTGACGATTTTGGCGGCCCACCCCGAGCTGGTGGCCAGCCGTCGCGCACCGACGGTGCTGACCCCGCACGCGGGGGAGTTCGCCCGCTTGGCCGGGGCGCCGCCCGGCGACGACCGGATCTCGGCCACCCGCAAGCTGGCCGACACGTTCGGCGCCACCGTGCTGCTCAAGGGAAACGTCACCGTCATCGCCGACCCGGGCGGCCCGGTCTACCTCAACCCGGCCGGACAGTCCTGGGCGGCCACCGCCGGGTCCGGCGACGTGCTGTCCGGGATGATCGGCGCGCTGCTGGCGGCCGGACTGCCGCCGGCCGAGGCCGCCGCCGCCGGCGCCTACGTGCACGCGCACGCCGCGACGCTCTCGGCCTCGGATCCGGGGCCCGGGGCGGCGCCCACCTCGGCGTCGCGCATCGTGCCGCACATTCGGGCCGCTGTGGCCGCGCTGTAACAGAAAGGGATCCGCCATGACCGGCAGCCATCCATCCGTTCCCGGGCACTCGATCGCCCCCGCCTACACCGGGCGGCTGTTCACCGCGCCGATACCGGCGCTGCGGCTGCCCGAGGAATCGATGGACCCCGATGCCGCCTACCGCTTCATCCACGACGAGCTGATGCTCGACGGCAGCTCGCGGCTGAACCTGGCTACCTTCGTCACCACCTGGATGGATCCGCAGGCCGGGCGGCTGATGGCCGAGACGTTCGACAAGAACATGATCGACAAGGACGAATACCCGGCGACCGCGGCCATCGAGCAGCGCTGCGTGTGCATGGTGGCCGACCTGTTCCACGCCGACGGCCTGCGCGACGACGACCCGTCCAGCGCGACCGGGGTGTCCACGGTCGGTTCCAGCGAGGCGGTGATGCTGGGCGGTCTGGCGATGAAATGGCGGTGGCGCGAGAAGGTCGGCTTGAAAAAAGGGGGAGTCTGGCAGGGCCGCACCCCCAACCTGGTGATGGGCTCCAACGTCCAGGTGGTGTGGGAGAAGTTCTGCCGCTACTTCGACGTCGAACCCCGCTACCTGCCGATGGAGGAGGGGCGCTACGTCATCACCCCCGAGCAGGTCATCGACGCCGTCGACGAGGACACCATCGGGGTGGTGGCGATCCTGGGCACCACCTACACCGGCGAGCTGGAACCCATCGCGGAGATCTGCGCGGCGCTGGACAAACTGGCCGCCGGCGGGGGTGTGGACGTCCCGGTGCACGTCGACGCCGCCAGTGGCGGGTTCGTGGTGCCCTTCCTGCATCCCGAGCTGAAGTGGGACTTCCGCCTGCCGCGGGTGGTGTCGATCAACGTCAGCGGCCACAAATATGGGCTGACCTACCCCGGCGTCGGGTTCGTCGTGTGGCGCAGCAAGGAGTGCCTGCCCGAGGACCTGGTGTTCCACGTGAACTATCTGGGCGGGGATATGCCGACGTTCACGCTGAACTTCTCCCGCCCCGGCAACCAGGTCGTCGGCCAGTACTACAACTTTTTGCGGCTGGGCCGCGAGGGCTACACCCAGGTCATGCAGACGCTGTCGTCGACCGCGCGCTGGCTGGGCGAGCAGCTGCGGGTCGGGGACCACTGCGAGCTGATCTCGGACGGCTCGGCGATCCCGGTGGTCGCCTTCCGCCTGCAGCGCGGCCTCGGCTATACCGAGTTCGACGTCTCCCACGAGCTGCGCGGCTACGGCTGGCAGGTGCCCGCCTACACGATGCCCGACAACGCCACCGACATCGCCGTGCTGCGCATCGTGGTGCGCGAGGGGCTGTCCGCCGACCTGGCCCGGGCCCTGCACGACGACGCCCGCACCGCGCTGGCCTCGCTGGACAAGCTCAAGCCGGGCGGGCACTACACCAACGAGCACTTCGCGCACTGACGGCGCACTTTCGCGAGACTGCAACTGGCGACGCATTGCGCGACTAGCGGCGTCGGTAGTTGCAGTTTCGCGGCGGATTTCCGGCTTCTGGGACAATAGCGGCCGTGGCAGTCACGCCGATATCACTGACGCCGGGCGTCCTCGCCGAGGCCGTGGTGGACCTGGGCGCAATCGCGCACAACGTGCGGGTGCTGCGCGAGCACGCCGGCTCCGCGCAGGTGATGGCCGTCGTCAAGGCCGACGGCTATGGCCACGGAGCCGTCCGGGTGGCCCACACCGCATTGGCCGCCGGGGCGGCCGAGCTGGGTGTCGCGACCGTCGAGGAAGCGTTGGCATTGCGCGCCGACGGCATCACCGCCCCGGTGCTGGCCTGGCTGCACCCGCCCGGCCTGGATTTCGGGCCGGCGCTGCAGGGCAATGTGGAGATCGCGGTGTCCTCGGTGCGCCAGCTCGAGGAGGTGCTGGACGCGGTGCAGCGGACCGACCGGGTCGCGACGGTGAGCCTCAAGGTCGACACCGGGCTGAACCGCAACGGTGTGCCCCCGAGCCAATACCGGGCCATGCTGACCGCGATGCGAAAGGCCGTCGCCGACGAGACGATCCGGTTGCGCGGGCTGATGTCGCACATGGTGTTCGCCGACCAGCCCGACAACCCCGTCAACGATGTTCAGGGCAGCAGGTTCAACGAGATGCTGGCCGAGGCGCGCGACCAGGGGGTGAAATTCGAGATCGCTCACCTGTCGAATTCCTCGGCCACGATGTCTCGTCCCGACCTCGCCTTCGACATGGTGCGGCCGGGGATCGCGGTGTACGGCCTGAGTCCCGTTCCCCAGCTCGGCGATATGGGCCTGATCCCGGCCATGACGGTGAAATGTACTGTCGCGCTGGTGAAGTCGGTCCGCGCCGGTGAAGGTGTATCGTACGCGCACACCTGGGTCGCGCCGCACGACACGACCGTGGCGCTGATGCCGATCGGCTACGCCGACGGTGTCTTCCGGTCGCTGGGCGGGCGACTCGACGTGCTGATCAACGGCAGGCGGCACCCCGGTGTCGGGCGGATCTGCATGGACCAGTTCCTCGTCGACCTCGGTCCCGGGCCGGTCGACGTGGCAGAAGGCGACGAGGCGATCCTGTTCGGTCCCGGCGCCGACGGTGAACCCACCGCACAGGATTGGGCCGATTTGCTCGGCACCATCCACTACGAGGTGGTCACCAGTCCGAGGGGCCGCATCGCCAGGACCTATCGCGAGGCCGGAACCGTTGGACGATGAGGAAACTCGCAGGCGCCAGCGCGGAAGGGCATGGCTTGCGGGAGGGGCGGGGCTGACTGCGGTCGCCACCATCGTCGGCGCTTCGGTGCGCCGGTCGATGACGCAACGCATCATGCTCACCGACGACCCCTATGCCGACGAGGATTTCGAGCGGCTCAACAGCGACCGCAGCTATGTGGTGACCACGGCCGACGGCGTGCCGTTGGCCGTGCGGGAAGTCGGGCCGCTGGACGCCCCGCTGACGATGGTCTTCGTGCACGGATTCTGTCTGCGCATGGGCGCCTTCTACTTTCAGCGCAAGCGGCTCGCCGAGAAGTGGGGACCGCGGGTGCGGATGGTCTTCTACGACCAGCGCGGGCATGGACGTTCCGGCGAAGCCTCGCCGGAGACCTACACGCTGACCCAGCTGGGCCGGGACCTGCACAGCGTGCTGACCGCGGTCGCGCCGCGCGGGGTGGTCGTGTTGGTCGGCCACTCGATGGGCGGCATGACGGTGTTGTCGCATGCCCGCCAGTACCCCGACCAATACGGCATTCGCATCGTCGGTGCGGCGCTGATTTCCACTGCCGCCGAAGGGGTTACCCGGTCACCGCTGGGCGAGATACTGAAAAACCCTGCGGTGGAAGCATTTCGGTTCACCGCTCGCTCGGCGCCGAAGCTGATGCACCGCGGCCGCAATGTGTCCCGATCGCTGATCGGGCCGATTCTGCGGGCGGCGTCCTACAGCGACCTGCATGTCAGTCGCAGCCTGGACGCGTTCTCCCAGCGGATGATGAACGGCACCCCGATCCCCACCCTGGTCGGGTTCCTGCGCGCGCTGGAAACCCACGACGAAACCGCCGGCCTGTGGACGCTGCTGCGGATCCCCACCCTGATCGCGTGCGGCGACCACGATCTGATCACGCCGGACGAGTACTCACGAAAGATGGCGGCCTCGCTGCCGCGATCGGAGCTGGTCATCGTCGGCGGAGCCAGCCACCTGGCCCTGCTGGACAAGCCCGAGGCCATCAACGACGGGCTGGTCCGGCTGGTCAATCGAGCCGTCCCGGGCAGAATGGCCTTGTGGTATCGGCGAACTCGACAACGGTTGCGGCGCCGTGGCTGAGCTGAGAACGGGATCGGGCACGGCGACCTGCGAGCGCGTCGAGGACACGATCGCGCTCGGGTCGCGGTTGGGCAAGCAGCTGCGCGCCGGCGACGTCGTGGTGCTCTCCGGTCCGCTGGGTGCGGGAAAGACGGTGTTGGCCAAGGGGATTGCGCAAGCGATGGACGTCGACGGCCCGGTCACCTCGCCGACCTACGTGTTGGCGCGGGTGCACCCGCCGCGACAGGCCGGTGCACCGACGCTGGTTCACGTCGACGTCTACCGGCTGCTCGATCATCAGGGCACCGACCTGCTCGGCGAACTCGATTCGCTAGACCTCGACACCGATCTGCAGGACGCGGTCGTCGTGGTGGAGTGGGGCGAGGGCCTTGCCGAACGGCTCTCCGACCGTCATCTCGACATCCGGCTGGAGCGGGTCAGCCACTCCGACGTGCGGATCGCGACCTGGGAGTGGGGCCGCTCGTGAGCTTCATCTTGGCCCTGGACACCGCCACCCCGGCGGTGACGGCCGGCGTGGTCCGCCGCGACGGCGCCGCGTACACCGTGCTGGCCCAGCAGGTCACCGTCGACGCCCGTGCCCACGCCGAACGGCTGACCCCCAACGTGCTGGCCGCGCTGGCCGAGGCCGGGCTGGCGATGACTGACCTGGACGCCGTGGTGGTCGGCTGCGGCCCGGGCCCGTTCACGGGTCTGCGCGCCGGGATGGCCACGGCTGCGGCCTTCGGGCATGCGCTGGGCATCCCGGTGCACGGCGTGTGCAGCCTGGACGCCATCGGAGCGCTGACGACCGGCGACATCCTGGTGGTCACCGACGCCCGCCGCCGCGAGGTCTACTGGGCCCGCTACCGCGACGGGCTCCGCACCGACGGCCCCGCGGTCAACGCCCCGGCCGACGTCGACCCCGGCCCGGCCACCGCGGTCGCCGGCTCGCCCCAGCACGCGGCGCCGTTCGGCCTGCCGGTTCGCGAGCCCGTCCACCCGACACCGGCCGGGCTGGTGCGCGCGGTGACGATGCCGGCCGGAACGGCGGGAGGAGGAGCCGCGCAATCAGCCTCCGCGGTGTCCGACTGGTCGGCGGCCCCGGCGCCGCTGGTGGCGCTGTACCTGCGCCGGCCCGACGCCAAGCCCCTGGCGGCCCGGCAATGACCGCCTGCAGCGAACCCGTCACGATCGGCGACCTGACCCGCGCCGACGCGCAGCGGTGTGCGGAGTTGGAAGCCCAGCTGTTCGACGGCGACGACCCGTGGCCGGCCGCGGCGTTCAACCGCGAATTGGCCAGTGCCCACAACCATTACGTGGGTGCGCGTACCGCAAGCCTGCTCGTCGGCTACGCCGGCATCTCCAGGTTGGGTCGCACACCGCCGTTCGAATACGAGGTGCACACCATCGGCGTCGACCCGGCATATCAGGGCCGGGGCATCGGCCGTCGGCTGCTCGGTGAGCTGCTGGAGTTCGCCGACGGTGGTGTCGTCTACCTGGAGGTCCGCACCGACAACGAGGCGGCGATCGCGCTTTACCGTAGCGTGGGTTTCGAGCAGACCGGCCTGCGCAAGCGCTACTACCGAGTCAGCGGCGCGGACGCGTACACGATGCGGCGGGAAGCCCTATGACCAACATCTTGGCCATCGAAACCTCTTGCGACGAAACAGGAGTCGGCATCGCGCGGCTGGACGCCGATGGCACCGTCACGCTGCTGGCAGACGAGGTGGCGTCCAGCGTCGACGAGCATGTCCGGTTCGGCGGCGTGGTCCCCGAAATCGCGTCCCGCGCGCACTTGGAGGCACTCGGTCCGGCCATGCGCCGCGCGCTGGACGTCGCCGAACTGAAAAAGCCCGACGTCGTCGCCGCCACCATCGGACCCGGGCTGGCCGGCGCGTTGTTGGTGGGAGTGGCTGCGGCCAAAGCGTATTCGGCCGCCTGGGGCGTGCCGTTCTACGCGGTGAACCATCTGGGTGGGCACCTGGCCGCCGACGTGTACGAGCATGGGCCGCTGCCCGAGTGCGTGGCACTGCTGGTGTCCGGCGGGCACACGCATCTGCTGCATGTGCGGTCGCTCGGCGAGCCGATCCTCGAGCTGGGCAGCACCGTCGACGACGCGGCGGGCGAGGCCTATGACAAGGTGGCGCGGCTGCTGGGGCTGGGCTATCCGGGCGGCCGGGCGCTCGACGAGCTGGCCCGCACCTGCGGCCGGGAGGCCGCGGAGATCCCAGTGTTCCCGCGCGGCATGACCGGCCCGCGCGACGACCCGCACACGTTCAGCTTCTCCGGCCTCAAGACCGCCGTCGCGCGGTACGTGGAGAGCAATCCGGACGCGGCCCAGGCCGACATCGCCGCCGGCTTCCAGGAGGCCGTCGCCGACGTACTGACGATGAAGGCGGTGCGCGCGGCGACCGGGCTGGGCGTGCGGACCCTGCTGATCGCCGGGGGAGTGGCCGCCAACTCGCGGCTGCGGGAGCTGGCCACCGCGCGCTGCGCCGAGGCGGGCCTGACGCTGCGTATCCCCAGGCCACGCCTGTGCACCGACAACGGCGCCATGATCGCGGCATTCGCCGCGCACCTGGTGGCGGCCGGGGCGGCGCCGTCCCCGCTGGACGCGCCCAGCGATCCGGGGCTGCCGGTGGTAAAAGGCCAGGTTCGCTGAGCTCAGAGCGTAAATCCGCGGGAAGCAGGAGGGTGGCCTTGAGTGCTAGCACTCTCGTGTATAGAGTGCTAGGTGGCAATCGGACGATCCCCTGTGTCGGCACCCGCGACGACGGCCCAAGGGCACGGCCGAATGCCGAATCATCTGGTAAATGGACGGTTCGGGCCAGCCTGAACCGACCGCCAACTGCAGTCCGGGCGCACGTCCCGGACCCGATCCAAATAGTGGAGGCTCCAATCGTGGCGAAGGTGAAGATCAAGCCACTCGAGGACAAGATTCTCGTGCAGGCCAACGAGGCCGAGACCACGACCGCGTCCGGTCTGGTCATTCCTGACACCGCCAAGGAGAAGCCGCAAGAAGGCACCGTCGTCGCCGTCGGCCCCGGCCGGTGGGACGAGGACGGCGACAAGCGGATCCCGCTCGACGTGTCGGAGGGTGACACCGTCATCTACAGCAAGTACGGCGGCACCGAGATCAAGTACAACGGCGAGGAGTACCTGATCCTGTCCGCACGCGACGTGCTGGCTGTCGTATCCAAGTAAAGAACCGTGTTCCGCCCCGGCGATCCCCGTGTGCATGCACGGGTGATTTCCGGGGCGGCATGCGTTCGTAGCGGGCGTGAAGGAGCCTGATGAGCAAGCTGATTGAGTACGACGAAACCGCGCGCCGCGCGATGGAGGCGGGCGTGAACAAGCTCGCCGACGCGGTGCGTGTCACGCTGGGCCCCCGCGGCCGGCATGTGGTGCTGGCCAAGGCGTTTGGCGGGCCGGCGATCACCAACGACGGCGTGACCGTGGCGCGGGACATCGACCTGGAAGACCCGTTCGAGAACCTGGGTGCCCAGCTGGTGAAGTCGGTGGCCACCAAGACCAACGACGTCGCCGGTGACGGCACCACGACCGCGACCGTGCTGGCCCAGGCGCTGGTCAAGGGCGGCCTGCGGTTGGTCGCCGCCGGTGCCAACCCGATCGCGCTGGGCGCGGGCATCGGCAAGGCCGCCGACGCGGTGTCCGAGGCGCTGCTGGCCGCGGCCACCCCGGTGGCCGGCCGCGACGGCATCGCGCAGATCGCGACGGTCTCCTCGCGTGACGAGCAGATCGGCGCGCTGGTCGGTGAGGGCATGGACAAGGTCGGCGCCGACGGCGTCGTCAGCGTCGAGGAATCGTCGACGCTGAACACCGAGCTCGAATTCACCGAGGGCGTCGGCTTCGACAAGGGTTTCCTGTCGGCGTATTTCGTGACCGACTTCGACTCGCAGGAGGCCGTGCTCGACGACCCGCTGATCCTGCTGCACCAGGAGAAGATCAGCTCGTTGCCGGATCTGCTGCCGATGCTCGAGAAGATCGCCGAGTCGGGCAAGCCGCTGCTGATCGTCGCCGAGGACGTCGAGGGCGAGGCATTGGCGACCCTGGTCGTCAACTCGATCCGCAAGACGCTCAAGGCGGTTGCGGTCAAGTCCCCGTTCTTCGGCGACCGCCGCAAGGCCTTCCTCGAGGACCTGGCGATCGTGACGGGCGGCCAGGTGATCAACCCCGACGCCGGTCTGCTGCTGCGTGAGGTGGGCACCGACGTGCTGGGCTCCGCGCGACGCGTGGTGGTCAGCAAGGACGACACCATCATCGTCGACGGCGGCGGCTCCAAGGACGCGGTGGAAGCCCGCGTCAAGCAGCTGCGTGCCGAGATCGAGGCCAGCGATTCGGAATGGGATCGCGAGAAGCTGCAGGAGCGGGTGGCCAAGCTGGCCGGCGGCGTGGCCGTCATCAAGGTCGGGGCCGCCACCGAGACCGCGCTCAAGGAGCGCAAGGAAAGCGTCGAGGACGCCGTCGCGGCCGCCAAGGCAGCCGTCGAGGAGGGCATCGTCGCGGGCGGTGGATCGGCGCTGATTCAGGCCGGCAAGTCGCTGGAGAAGCTGCGCGAATCGCTGTCCGGTGACGAGGCCGCGGGTGTCGGCGTGTTCGCCGAGGCGCTGTCTGCGCCGCTGTACTGGATCGCGGTCAACGCCGGGCTCGACGGTGCGGTCGCGGTCCACCAGGTCAGTGAGCTGCCCGCCGGGCACGGCCTGAACGCCGCCACGCTGGAGTACGGCGACCTGGTCAAGCAGGGCGTCATCGACCCGGTGAAGGTCACCCGGTCGGCGGTGCTGAACGCGGCGTCGGTGGCCCGCATGGTGCTGACCACCGAGACCGCTGTCGTCGAGAAGCCGGCCACCGAGGAAGACGGCCACGGCCACGGCCACGGCCATCACCACCACTAACCGAGCAGTACGAAAGCACCCCCGGTCATTCGGCCGGGGGTGCTTCGTTTCCAGGGTCTGCGCCGCGCACGCGCCGATTGCTAAGCTGCCCGCACCATGGCGTGGGGGGCACGAACATGAACCATCCGCAGCAGTGGCCGCCGCCGCAACAACCGCGGTATCCGCAACAATGGCCCCCGCCGCCGGTACCGTATCCGCCCTACCCGCCGCCGGGACCGTATCGGCCGCCCTATCCGCCGCCGGCGCCACGCAAGACCAATCGCGCGCTGATCGTCGTGCTTGCAGTCGCGGCGATCGTCGTTCTCATACCGGCGGCGTTGGTCGGCTTTTTCGTGATCCGCGACATCGCCCGCGACGGGCGGGGCGAAACCAGGAACGCCGCTTCCCTCACGGACTTCGATGCGGTGTGCGATGGCGGGTCGATCAGCAACGCCGCCACCTACGGCAAGCCGTACAAGATCGCCGCGTTCGCTCCGTACGACGAACCGGACCCGATGCGCGAAATAACAAACACCCACTGGAGGGAAGTAACACTAGACTCCCGTGCCGATTACCGGGCGAGCCCTGACGACTTCGGGTCGACGAATGTTGTTGCCTGCCTTACCCGCAAGTCCGGAACCGAGGCGAAGTCACGCACCTGCGACTTCAAAACCGACTCCGGCGAGCACGTCAACGTCGACTACTACGCCGTGCGGTACGACATGGAACTGCGCGAGGCGAGGACCGGTAAGCGCATCGAACAACTGGGAACGGTCGACGCTTCCGCAGTCAGCTGCCCGATGTTCGTATGGGTCAACAAGCGCGATCGCAGGGCGTACGCGGAACCGGATGATGCGGCCGTCGAGGCCAAGCTGGCCGAATTCGTGAACCGGTGACTCTCACAGCCCGGCGATCACGATGCCGATGCCGGCGACCATCGAGACCGACAGCGACGCCAGCAGGAAACTGACGATCCCCTCCTTGGCCGCCGTGGCCTCGTGGTCGCCGGTCGCGATCGGCGCCAGTTTGCGCCCGGCGCCCCACGCCGCGGCAAGCAACGACGCGATCCAGTTCGCATAGGCCGCGTAGACGACAAGCACGACCGCCGCCAGCGCCCACCCATCGGGCAAGTGGATGTGCGGCCAGAGCAGGCCGAGCACCACCAGGAACATGCCGTTGAGGACCGCCTCGAGGTGGCTCGCCAGCGCCATGCGCGGGTTCTTCAATGCCGGGACGACGAACCCGGTCAGCAGGCCGAGCAGAAACAGAACCAGTCCGAGTGCGAACAACGCCTTCTGCATGCCAGAACAGTAGGAGCGCCAGGCTGCTCGCGCCAGCGATTCGACTAGGGTGAATTGCCATGTCGCCGAAAGCTTCCCTGGACGCCGCCCACAGCGCGATCCGCGCCTTCTGGGAGGAAGAGGGCGCACGCTATGACCAGAAGGACGCCCACGGCATCTTCTCCGAGGCCGAACGTCAGCTATGGACGGGATCCTTGGGTGCGATCCCGCCCGCCTCCCGGGTGCTCGACATCGCCACCGGCACGGGGTTCGTCGCGCTGCTGCTGGCCGAGCTTGGTCACCAAGTGACCGGGTACGACGCGTCGCAGGCGATGCTGGCGCACGCGCGCGCCAAGGCCGCCGAGCGCGCGATGGCCATCACCTTCGTGGAGGGTGTGACCGAACGACTGCCGTTTCCCGACGCCAGTTTCGACGCCGTGACGGCCCGGCATTTCATCTGGACCCTGGTCGAACCCGACAAGGCCTTTGCCGAATGGCGCCGTGTCCTGACACCGGGCGGGACGCTGGTCGCCGACTGCTCGCTGAACACGCAAGTGGCGGCGCATCACTACTCCGACGACGTGGCGGCGGCGTTGCCGTTCAGCGGCGTCGGCGACCCCGCCCCGATTGTCGACGCGCTGCGGGCAGCGGGATTCGCCGACGTCGACGTCCATATCGTCGACGACGACGGCCAGCGCCGACGGGCCGTGCTGTGCGCCCGGGCCGGCTAGCGATGCGGCGTCGTGACGGCGCGCGTGAAGTTCTCGGCGAAGACGTCACAGACCGTGTCGACGTCGGGCATCGACCACCCGGCGGCGTTCGGCAGCACGGGCCGGGTGAGCGTGTGAATCAGGATGGGGCCCAACAGTTGTTGGGCCAGCAGCGGTAGGGGCATGTCGCGGACACGCCCGGCACGGATCTCGCGCTCGAACCACCGGCCGAGCACGGCTAGCAGGCGCGGCGGACCGTAGGCCGCCAGGGATTGCACGGCGGGACTGGCGGGCCGCGCGAAAGCTTCGGCGAAAATCGCCGGCGCAACGCGGGGTTCGCGGCTCAGCGCGTTCGCCACCGTCCGGTAGAAACCGCGCACCATTTCCAGCAGGTCATCGCTGGGGTCCGCCAGGTATTCCTCGATGTCGAGGATCGGGCTGTGCTGTTCGAAGACCGCTCGCATCAACTCGTCCCGGCCGCCGAAAACCGCGTGCAGGCTGTAAACCGAGCAATTCGCGCGGGCGGCGACGGCTTCCAATGTTGCTGCGGCAAGGCCAGATTCGCTGATCAGCGCTGCCGCGGCAGCCACCGCCCGGCGGCGAACGGGAGGTAAGCCGCCGGGATCGACGCCGGCGGCGCGAACCGCGTCGTTCAGCGCGGTGCGGGATCCGTCAAAACGCCGCAGCAGGGTGCTGCGGGAGATGCCGGCCTCCTCGGCGATCATCGCGACGGGAACGTCGGCCACATCCCTGCCCAGTTTTTCTGCGGCGCGCAGCGCGGCCTCCACCACTTCCGGTGCAGATACCGATCGGGCCATTTCCAGCTCCTCCGCCCATGTGATACATTGCTTTATGTAACATGTAAGTATATTCCAAAACTTCACCAGGAGCACACCATGACGCAAGTTATGCAGACCCAGGTCTGTGTTGCCGGTGGCGGGCCCGCCGGCCTCGTTCACGCGCTGCTGCTCGCCCGGGCCGGAATCCGGGTCGTCGTCTTGGAAAAACACAACGACTTCCTGCGCGACTTCCGCGGTGACACCGTGCACCCGAGCACCCTGCGGATCATGGACGAGCTCGGATTCATCGACGAGTTCCTGAAGCTGCCGCACACCAAGATCGACCGCCTTGCCTTCGACACCGGCGGCTCGATTCGCACCTTCGGCAACTTCAAGGTGCTCAAACGGCTCGGCTTCAAGCAGCCCTACATCGCGATGATGCCGCAGTGGGACTTTCTTGACTTCCTCGCTGAAAAGGCTTCTGCCTACCCGGAATTCACCTTGATCAGGAACGCGGAGGTCACCGATCTGATCTTCGACGGCGACCGGGTGGTCGGGGTGCGTACGCCGGATCTGGAGGTTCGGGCCGAGTTGGTGGTAGCCGCCGACGGCCGCAAGTCCGCGGTGCGTGCGGCGGCGGGGTTGCCGATCGCCGCCGCGCATTCCCCGATGGACGTGCTGTGGTTCCGGCTGAAGTGGCGCCCCGGTGACCCTCGGGAACTGTTCGGAGTAATTCGCAAGGGCCTGCTGATGGCCATGATCTACCGGGGCGACTACTGGCAGGTCGCCTATCTGATGCCGAAGGGAGCCAGCCCACGGGGCGGATCGCTGGAGGACTTCAAGGAGCGCATCGTCACCGCGCAGCCGCGGCTGCGTGAGCATGTCAACGACTTGACCTCGTGGGACGACACCAGCGAGCTCGACGTGCGGGTAGACCGGCTCGAGACCTGGTGGCGCACCGGGCTGTTGTGCATCGGCGATGCCGCACACGCGATGTCACCGGCCGGCGGGGTCGGCATCAACCTTGCCGTCGCCGATGCGGTGGCCGCCGCCAACATCCTGTGCGCCCCGCTGCGCGAGGGCCGGCTGACCGACGCCGACCTGGCCAAGGTGCAGCGCCGTCGGGAACTGCCCACCCGGATCATTCAGGCGGGTCAGGTGCTGGTGCAGGACAGGGCGGTCGCGCCCAATTTGAGCGGTGACCTGTCCCCGATCCAGGTTCCGAAGATCATCGGATGGGGCCCGCTGCAGGCGCTTCCGCCGATTTTCGTCGGGCGCGGCTTCCGGCCCGAACACGTCCGCACTCCCGACGTGCACGCCGCCTGACGCCCGCGGGTGCCCCGCAGATCTGCCGGCTCGTGCAACGCCGGAGTTCGCCTCCGGCATGCGATCGCCTAACCCCGCGGTTGTAGGAGGACATGGCTATCAGACTGCGGATTGCGGATCCCGAATTTTTCCTATGGCACCCCCGTGGCCGACCTATTTCCCGCGGTCAAAGCGCAGGCCGCGGAACCCGAGGCCGCCGGCTTCGACACCGTGCTCTTGATGGACCACTTCTATCAATTGCCCGGATTGGGCGAGCCCGACGAACCCATGCTCGAGGCTTATACGGCGCTCGGGGCGCTGGCCACGGCCACCGAGCGGGTGCAACTGTCGACGTTGGTGACCGGCAACACCTATCGCAATCCGACCCTGCTCGCCAAGGTGATCACGACCCTGGACGTCGTCAGCGCGGGGCGGGCCGTCCTGGGCATCGGCGCCGGATGGTTCGAGCTCGAGCACAGGCAGCTGGGATTCGACTTCGACACCTTCACCGAGCGGTTCGAGAAGCCCGAGGAGGCGCTGCAGATCATCGTGCCGATGCTGCACGGCGAGCGACCCACCTTCGACGGGAAGTGGTATCACACCGAGAGCGCCATCAACGAGCCCCGATACCGAGACCACATCCCGGTCATGCTCGGCGGCAGCGGTGAAAAGAAGACGTTCCGATCGGCCGCCCGCTACGCCGATCACCTCAACCTCATCGCCGACATCGACGAGCTACCGCACAAGCTACATGTGCTGCGCCGGCGGTGTGCCGAAATCGACCGGGACCCAGCCACTTTGGAGACCAGCACGTTGCTGACCGTCGTGCTGGACGACGCACCTCGCGACATCGGCGGGGCGCGTGGTGGCCGGGCGGTCATCGGCAGTCCGGACCAGGTGGCCGACGAGATCAAGCGCCGAGTGCTCGACGTAGGCGTCGACGGCGTGATCGTCAACCTTCCGACCCACGGCTACACGCCTGGGGTCGTCACGAAGGTTGGTGAAGTGCTCAGGCCGCTCGTCGACGCCTAATCGTCCCGCATTCGCCGACTGGCCCCCCGGGCAGATATTCGCTCTAAACCCAGCGGAGGACCCTTCCCTTCGTTGAGCGAAAAGACAACCGGTGTGCGACGATTCGGCGCGTGGCCAAACAGTACGCGTGGTCGAACAATGAGCGGGAACGTGACCGGCTCGCGCGGCAAGGTGAACAGCTGCGACCTGCCACGGAAAAGTTGTTCCGCGCCGCCGGCATCGGTCCCGGCGCGCGAGTTCTCGACTGCGGGTCGGGCGGCGGCGATGTTTCACTGATTGTTGCCGATCTCGTCACGTCGTCGGGCGAAGTCCTGGGCATCGACCGCGACCCCGACAACGTCGAGGCCGCGAACCGCCGCGTGGCCGACATGGGGCTGTCGCATGTTCGCTTCGAAACCGGTGACATCTCCGTCCCGCCACAGGGCCCGTTCGACGCGATCGTCGGCCGGTTGGTGTTGATGTATCAGCCCGACCTCGAGGCCGTGCTGCGTGCCCTCGCCGGCCGGCTCGTGGCCGGAGGCGTGATGGCCTTCCTCGAGTTCGAACACATGTCATCGGCCGGCGTGATGATGTCGCCGCAGAGCCCGTCGATCGAACAGCTTTCGCGGTGGATGACCGCGGGATTTGCAGCCACCGGCGTTCCGGAACGGGTCGCGTCGCGGTTGCCGTCGGCGCTGCGTTCGGTCGGCCTCGTCCCGCAGCCGCCGTATGAGCTGTCCGGGCTCGTCTTTCACGGCGCCGACGTGGTGGAGCACGTGAGCACACTGCTGCGGGGGCTGTCGGGTGTGCTGACCGCCAACGGCATCGCGAGCGAGGATGAACTCGACATCGACATCTTCGCCGAGCGGGTCAGGGTGGAGTGCGGCCCGGACCCGGTGTTGATGGTGAGCCCGAACCTGGCGGTGTGGGCCAAAAAGCCCTAGCCGTCAGCAACGATGGAATCATGACCGTCATGAGGACCCACCGGCTCGGCGCATCGGTCATGGCCTTCGTTGCCTATACCGCGGTGATGTTGGTGCTGGAGCGGCGCATGCGCGCGACCGGCGGGCCGGGCATCATCCCGTTCGAGCTGGCCGGCACTGCTTCGCGGGCCGAGGCCATCATGGCCCGCTGGGGCGCCGACGGTCAGCGGGCCGCACGGATATCCACCTGGCTGGATTTCGGCTACATGACGACCTACGGCATCCTCGCGGCCCAACTCGTGGACCGCGCGCGCCGGCGGCTCGGCCACCCGGCCGCCCTGCCCGCCGTCGTGGGTGTTGCCGTCGCCGGCGACGCGATCGAGGGCGTCTCGCTGCTCAAGGTGCTCAGCGGCAGCCGCATCGCCGAGAATGCGCGGCGCGCGCGCATCGCCGCGCGAATCAAGTTCGCGGTGCTCGTAGTCACACTCGGATACGTCGCGGCGGGATCTTTGAAGCGTTAGCGCAACGGCGTGTTTTCGGTAGTCGGCTCGGTATTTCAACGGATGTCGCCCCACCGCGGCGTTGGCATAGTCGTTTGCTAATCGACAGCAATCCGTGCGCGTGGGGAGAAGAATCCAGTGATTTCCGCTGATGGCCAATCGAGCGCCAGACCGGTCGTGGGCAAATGACCGCGGCTACCACGACCCCGCGAGACAGCTCGATCGACGTCGGCGACCTCAGCACGCGCTACTGGGAAGCCGGCGCCGGTGCGCCGGTGGTGCTGATCCACGGCGGCGGCGCGGGCGCCGACGCGTGGGGCAACTGGGGGACGTTGATGCCGACGTTCTCCGACCACTTCCGCACCATCGCTTACGACATGGTCGGTTTCGGGCAGAGCCTGCCCAGCGACGACGAGTTCGAATATTCCCAACCGGCCCGCGTCGCCCATCTGGCGGCTTTCCTGGACGCGATGGGGCTGGAGCGGGTGTCATTGATCGGCAACTCGATGGGTGGTGCCACCGCACTGGGGCTGGCGATGGCCGACCCGGCGCGGGTCAGCAAGCTGGTTCTGATGGGAAGCGCCGGGCTCAACCGAAGCTTCTCGCCGCAGCTGCAGACGATCTTGAACTACGGCGAACCCAACCTGGACGGCATGGCCCGGATCGTCGACGCGCTGACACACCAAAGTTTCGTGCCACCAAAGGGTCTCGTCGAGTACCGATACAACCTGACCTGCGATCACAAGGTGATGGATGCCTACCGGCGCACCATGGCTTGGGTTCGCGACCAAGCCGGGCTGCATTTCGAGGAAAGCGACATCGCCGCCGTCAAGGTTCCGACGCTGGTTGTTTCCGGCCGCGAGGACGCGGTAGTCCCACTGCTCGAGTCCGTTCGTTTCCACCAGCTCATCGACCGGTCTCACCTGTACGCGATTCCCCGTTGCGGCCACTGGGCGATGTTGGAGCATCCCAAGGAGTTCGCCCGCATCGCGATCGACTTCCTGCTGGCAGAGGACGAAGGCGATGAGTCCGTCTGAGCTGAGCCGCATGTTCGAGGATGCGCTCGCCAGCACGGACGCTTGGAATGCTGTCCGCGCCGCCGACCCGACACTGTCGCGGCGGTATGCGCTGTCGGCCGACGAGTGGGAGATCGTGCGGAACAATCCGACACCAGATGTGTTGGCTCCGTTGGGCGTTCCGCCGCTGCTGGCAATGTGGGGCTCGTTCATCTGCAACCCCGATTTCGAGCGAGCGATGAGTGCGCGCGAATACTTCGCCGCCACCAACGGAGAGCATTGATGGGCAAGGTTGTCGGGGCATTCGCGACATCGCACACCATGTTTCCCAGCGCTGGCGTCGAGCACCAAGCGCAGCAGGTGGTTGACGGCTTCCGCGAACTCGGGCGCCGGGTATACGACCTCGGCCCGGATCTGGTGATCGTCGTGTCATCCGAACATGGTCCGACGCTGTTGCCGAGCGGTCCGCAACCGCCGTTCACCTTGCCGGTCGTCGACTCGTTTCAGACCTTCGGAGAAATGGACATCCCCCGGGTAGACATCCGGTCGGACGCAGAGTTCGCGAACAACTTCCTGCGCTACACCGCTACCCGCGGTTTCGACATCGCCTCGATGAGCACGATTCGTGCCGACCACGGATTGGCCATCCCGATCCTGATGATGTTTCCGGCCAACGACATCCCGGTGATACCGCTGATCATCGGCACCCAATCGCCGAGCGCCACCGCGACCGCGGCTCGTTGCTACCTGCTCGGGCGATTGCTGGCCGGCTACGTGGCGACGCGCGAGGAACGCGTAGTCGTCGTGGGCTGCGGTGGTCTGTCCCACTGGCCCGGCACCGCCCAGATGGGCCGAATCAACGAACAATTCGACCGAGAGTTCCTGGCGCTGTTGTCGGCCGGCGACGGCGGCTATGCCGCGGCCTGGTCCAACGACTACATCATCGAGCAGGCGGGCAACGGCGGCCTGGAGATCCGTAATTGGATCTTCGCGGCGGCCGCCATCGGCGACGCGGGCGGGGCCACCCTGTACTACGAGCCGATCAAACCGTGGGCGACCGGGATGAGCGCGTTTGCTTTTGCCGCGCCCCCGGAAGTCGACGTCTGATCCGTGGCACTGCGTCATCGAACACGAACGAAACGAGGGATATGAGCGTCGAAAATACGCGCGGCTGCAAGCTGGTCAAGGTCGCCGACTATTGCGACCTGGTCGACGAACAACCGATCGCGGTGGATGCCGGCAGCGACGAAGTGATGCTGGTGCGAATCGGGGACGCGGTTTACGCGATATCGAACATCTGCAGTCATGCCGACGCGTGGTTGGACGCGGGCCAGCTTCATCCCGAGACTCTCGAGATCGAATGTCCGTTGCACGAAGGCAAATTCGATCTGCGCACCGGAGATCCGACGGCGGAGCCCTGTACCGAACCGGTCCGGAAGTACGACGTCGTGATCGACGGCGGTGAAGTCTTCGTCGCGACCGCGGATGACGACTAGCGTGTCCGGTACTGGCCATCGCATCGAGGTCCGTGCATGACCCGCAGCGCACGGTATTTGATCATCGGTGGCGGCCTGGCGGCAGCGAGTGCGGTCGACACGCTGACCCGGAAGGCTCCCGGATCTGTGGCGATGGTCTGCGCCGAAAATCATCTTCCGTATGCCAGACCGCCACTATCGAAAGCGGTTCTGTCCGGAGACGCCGAGCCATCCTCGGTGTACCTGAAGCAGACTGACTACTACCGCGACAAGGGGATCGAGATCGTCCTGGGTGACGCCGCCACCGGGCTGGACACCGACAACCGCGTCGTCACATTGTCGTCCGGCACGCAATTCGCCTACCAGAAAGCACTTGTCGCCACTGGCGTGACGCCCGCGCCACTGGATATTCCGGGTTTCTCGCTGGACGGGGTCCATACTCTGCGGTGTCTCGACGACGCGCTGAGTCTTCGTGAGGGGATTGATGCCTCCGCGACGGTGGTCGTCATCGGTGGTGGCTTCATCGGTTGCGAGGTGGCCGCCACCGCGATCTCTCTTGGCGCGGATGTTCATGTCGTCGAAAGGGACTCGTTTCTGATGGAGCGGGTCGTGGGACCCGACGTCGGGGCGATCCTCACCGAGAGCCACCGGCTCGCCGGAGTCAAGACGCATCTCGGCGCCACGGCGGTCGAGATATGCGGCGATTCCTCAGTGCGGGCCGTCCGGCTGGATTCCGGCGCGACCATCGCTTGCGATATCGCCGTGGTCGGGGTCGGCAGCCGCACGGACACCTCGTGGCTGTACGGGACCAACGTGGAACTGTCGCACGGGGGGATCGTCGTCGACGCACACTGCCGCACCTCAGATCCTCATGTGTTCGCCGCCGGCGATGTCGCTGCGATGTATTCGCCGCTACTGGGCCGGCACGTGCGTGTCGAGCACGAGTCGAACGCGCAGCATCAGGGCGCGGTGGCTGCCCGAAATATGTTGGGTGGCAGCACGGTTTGTGACTCTTTGCCATTTGTGTGGTCCAAGCAACTCGACCTTGACATGTGGTGTGTCGGCGATATCCGGGGGCATGACGGCGTGGAACTCGCCGGTGACGTCGCGGGCCGCAAATTCGTGGCCGTCTACTCCGCTCAGGGCACAGCGATCGGGGTGTTCGGTGTCAATAGCAAGGCACTCGGCACCGCGCGCAAGCTGTTGCGCACCGAGGCTGGGCGGTTCGCCGCAGGTGACCTTCTCGATGCCGCGGCCCGCTAGCGGTAGCAGAGCCAATTCGGGGCGATCTCTGCGACGAATTCCTGTGCGGTACCACCCCAGCTCAGTATCATGCTGTCGCATGAGGCAGTGGCATGGTCGCGAAGCGAAATGAGGGAAATCTACCCGCAGACGTGACGAGTTTCATCGGCCGTCGCCATGAACTCGCGGAACTACGTGCACAGCTGTCCGCGTCACGGCTGGTGACCCTGACCGGGGTCGGCGGCGTCGGGAAGACGCGTATGGCGATCAAGGTCGCAGCCGATTCGCGACGAGCCTTCGCAGACGGGGCTTGGTTCGTCGAGCTGGCGGCGCTGCAGGATGCCGCGGCGCTGGCCGAAACGATCGCCACCGCGCTCGGTGTGGTGAAGCAAACGCGGCGCGCGCCGCTATCGCAACTGCATCACCATCTAACCGGCAAACAGATGCTCGTCATCCTCGACAACTGCGAACACCTCAGCGCTGCTTGCGCCGAACTCGTCGATGAGCTGCTCCGCGCCGCGCCGATGCTCCGGTTCCTGGTGACCAGCCGTCACTCGCTGGGGGTGCTGGGAGAGTACATCTTCACGGTGCCACCGTTGTCGACTCCGAGATCGGGAGCGCGTCTGGACGCCTTCTCATTGGACGAGTTCGACTCCGTCGCCCTGTTGCGCGCCCGCACCTCCGACAGCGGCTCCGGGTTCGACGTCACCGAGGAGAACAGCGCCCTCGTGGCACGGCTGTGTGAACGCCTGGATGGCATCCCCCTCGCCATCGAACTCGCGGCGGCTCGCTTGCGGACACTGTCGGTGGGTGAAGTCCTCGAACGATTGGACCGTCGTTTCCAGCTGCTCAACGCAGGCAACAGCTCGGCGTTGCCACGCCATCAGACGTTGGCGGCGCTCATCGACTGGAGTTATGCCTTGTGCTCCGCGAACGAACAGGCGCTGTGGGGGCGCTTGTCGGTGTTCGCGGGCAGTTTCACACTTGCGGCCGCCGAGGCGGTTTGCGCGGGCGACGGCCTGGCCGGCGACGAGATAGTCGATCTGGTGGATGCCCTGGTGCACAAGTCAATTCTCATTGTCGAGCGAGCCGGCGAGCAGATGAGGTATCGGCTGCTCGAAACTCTTCGGGAGTACGGCAAGGACCGCCTCACCAAGAAAGAGGAGTTGACGCGGCTCCACCTCGCGCACCGCGACTACTTCCTGCGCCTGGCCGAGCGAAGTTTCGCCGAGTGGTGCGGCCCCGAACAACCCAGCTGGCTGGCCCGCCTCCGGGAAGACCACACCAACTTGAGGAGCGCCTTCGACTACTGCGTCGAAGCCGATCAGTTGGAACAGGCGTGTGCGTTAGCCGCTGCGCTGCAGTGGTATTGGATCGCGGGCGGCAGCCTCGGCGAGGGGCGCCGCTGGTTCCGTCAGGCGTTGTCCCCGGATGCGGAGCAAGCTCCCTGCCGCGCCCGCGCCAATGCCATGTGGGTCGACGCGTACCTTGCGTTGCTGCGTGGCGAGGTGGGGGAGGCACAAGCCAGGCTCGATGACGCGGAGAAACTCGCGGGAATGATCGACGCACCCGACCTGTGCGGCTACATCGCGCAGCTGCGCGGCATGGCCGCGCTGTTCGGGGGCGAGCCGGCCAAGGCCAGGATCCACTACGAGCATGGCATGGCGAGCCACGAGGAACGCGGTGACATCGCAGGGGTCTTGGAGATGTTGTTCCAGCTCGCAGTGGTCTATTTGTTCACTGGCGAACAGGAATTGGCGATCTCGTCCTGTGAGAAGTCGCTACAACTGAGCGCTCGTTACGGGGAACGCTGGGCAGCGTCTTATGCGTTATGGGCACTGTCGCTGACCAAATGGAAGGCGGGGGAGTACGCCGAGGCTACCGAGCAGGCGCGGCAAAGTCTGCGCATGAAGCTCGAGTTCCGCGATCATCTCGGGATTGCGCATGTGATCGAGCTCTTCGCGTGGATCGCTGCCTCCGACGGGCGATACGCCGAAAGTGCGCGGCTGCTGGGAGCCGCCCGCACAATCTGGGACAACCTGGGTACTTCGATGGATGCATTCGGGGCGGACCTGGCCAACTGCCGCGCCGGTACCGAGGCACGGCTACGCGCGGTGCTCAGCGCGCGGGAAGCGGACGCATTGATCGCCGGAGGGGCCCTGCTGAGCACCGATCTGGCAACGGCCAACCTCATCGGCGCCGACGACACCACAGTCTCGCCACCACCCAGCGACCAATCCCCTTTGACGGCACGGGAAATGGAAGTCGCGGAACTGGTAGCGCGTGGCATGAAGAACCGGGAGATCGGGGCCGAATTGGTGTTGTCCAGCCGGACGATAGACAGCCATATTCAGCACATCCTGAGCAAATTAAACTTCAACTCGCGCAGCCAGATTGCCGGATGGATCGCCGGCCGGCACTGACCCGGGCCGCCCTTCGACCACTGATCTCGGCATATTTCGGTAGCTGCGACCTCCCAGACGCCTGCTCGCTTGTCATCGGGTCCGAGTTACGCAGCTCTCTATGACCTCGATACGCACACCGACGGCGCAGGTGGTAGCGGTGCGATTCTTCTGGGCGTGGGTGCTTGCCGCAACCAGCAATGCTAAGCCGTCGTCGGTTACGTAATGCTGGACGCCACTTCAGATTGCACCGCTCAACTGCAGTTTCTGGTGGAGCTAAGGGGATTCGAAACCCGTACCGAAGCTGGGGAATGGCTGGTCTCGCCCGAGCACGAGATGGCTGTTTCATGCAGCTGCTCTTCACTGCGCGAGGTGAGCGCGACGCGGTACCCCTCCGAGCTAAGTCCTATCGCTACCGCACGGCCGATACCTCGACCGGCGCGCCGCTAATGATCGACGAGTGGCTCGAGTTGGGCATTTTCGGACCGCGCCATGGAACGGTTGCGATCGTTAACACGGCAATCCAACAGTTCGACGATCGAGCCACCCGGATATCGGCGAAGTCGCGGAGTTTCGGAATGTCTCTGCCCGGGGTTGTTGGGCGACGGACGCGTCGGGCGTGGTGTGACTGTGGGTGGTGATTTGGTTGTGGTGCATGGATTTTCGGAACCGCCGGAGTGCTGCTGGTGTGCAGCCGCGGCTTCGTTTGTGGCATCGCCTTGCGTCCCCGACGGTGAACCAGCTCTCTAGTCCATTGAAGACATCGCCGACCTCGCGGGATGTTGACACCTTCGGAGCATCGCGTTACAGTGACGTCCGTCAATATAGGTGCATGACGTTCTACTGCGCGATGTTGACGCCTAAGCGCATGTGACCAGGTAAGAAGGCGGAGAAGCGTGGCGCCACTGCATCCTCAGGCCAAAGAGTTTCTGTCCATCGTTGGTGGTGCCCCGGAATTCGATTCGCAATCGATAGCACAGAGCAGAGCGGAGATGAGGCAGGCCATCGCGCTGACCGGCACGCCAGCAGAGGTACATAAGGTCGAGGACACCACCCTCGCCGCACCGCAAGGTCCAATCCAGGTCCGCGTATATTGGCCGCGGCAATCCGAGAATCAGCCAGTCCTCATATATTTCCACGGTGGCGGTTGGGTGGCAGGAGACCTCGATCTCGCTGACACGACCGCTCGGGATCTCGCGATTTATGGCGACATTGTCGTTATCAGTGTCGACTATCGACTCGCGCCAGAAAATCCGCACCCAGCGGCCGTCGACGATGCGCTGGCCGTAACGCGATCAGTACTCGCGGGCGAGATCGATGGCATAGATCGGTTCCGCGTCGCCGTCGGTGGCGACAGTGCGGGGGGAAACCTGGCCGCCGTCGTTTCACAGCAGCTTCGTCACGAGCGCGGTCTGGTTCATCAGGTCCTTGTCTACCCAGTCACGCAGGCGACGGTCGGCGCCACTGAAAGCTACCGACGGTACGGGGAAGATCATTTCGTCACCAGCCGCGCCATGAAGTACTTCTTTGCCAGCTATGCACCGAACGTCGACCCCACCGATCCGACACTCGCTCCGCTCGCTAACCCCGACCTCACCGGACTGCCGGCAGCGACGGTCGTCACATCTGAGTGCGATCCGTTGTGCGACGAAACTGAGGCCTACGCGGCAGCCATGCAAGCAGCAGGTATCGCGGTCGAATACCGTCGGTACGACGGCCAGGTTCATCCCTTCCTTTACATGGCAGGCGTCATCGACGATGCAGTCGATGCCCGCCGCTTCATCGGAGAAGCGCTCCAGCGAGCCATGAAAAGCACTCGTTCGTGATCCGAGGAATCCGCAGCAAGCGTTAACAAGACAGTTCCAACACCAGTGGCCTTTCGCGCAGACGCTCACCGAATACGAACCCGGCGCGATTTCGGTGCATCCGGTGCGCTGCCCCGGTCATGGTTGAACTCCGCCGCGGCCGAATCGTGGTCGTCGGCTTGGTCGCCGCGAAGATCGGCGAGCGGGTCTGCTGGGGTGTGCCGCACGATTTGGTGACCGTTTCCGTCATGCGGCCCGACAGGCCGTGTGGTCATGATTGCTTCGAATTCGATGGGGGTCAATCGTCCGAGCGCACCCTGGCGCCCTCGGCGGTGGTAGGTGCGTTCGATCCACGCGACGATGGCGATCCGCAGCTCCTCGGGGGTGTCCCAGCGGCGGAGGTCCAAGACGTTCTTTTGCAGCAGGCTGAAGCACGACTCCATTGCGGCCTTGTCGCCGGCACCCCCGACACTGCCCACAGGCCCGACCATGCCGTGGCGGCCCAAGGCATGGACGAATCGTCGGCTTCGAAATTGACGGCTGGTTGTCGGCGCAGATCCGCCACTGCGGTGCGCTCGGCCGTCGGCTGGCCGACGTCACGGGCCTCTCAACGAGATAGCGGTGGCCGAACACCGAGTCGTCGCGATGGGCGTCGAACAATGCATTAACCCGTTGCGCAGCAACATATTCGGCGTCGGTAAACCGATCGGCCAACCACCGATAGTACGGGTTTGGCGAGCGAGCTTGAGCACCCAGCACGTCACCGCCACGGGAATCCCGTCAGCGGCGAGCTCCTTTACGAGCGGTGAAGCCTTGTCCCGGCAGATTCGACTGCGACAAATAGGTCGCGATCCGGCGCAGCACCTCGTTTGTCACCTATCCGTGCGGCAGACCCCTTCGACTATTTTCGGTAGCCGACTAGGTAGTTCAACGGATGTCACGTCGCTGCGGCGTTGGCATAGTCGCTTGCTAAATCGAGAGCGATCCGTGTGGGGAGAAGAGCCTGGTGACTGCCGCCGACCAACGATTCGAAACAGATGTGCCCGCCGATGCCGCCGGATCGGCGGCGGCCTCGAAGTGGCCGCGGTATCTGCGCGCGGAGTTGGGCTTTTCTAACCACTGGCATCCGGCGCTGTTCAGCCACGAGTTGGCCGAAGGCGCGTTCGCGTCGGTGAAGATGCTCGGTCGACAGATTCTGTTGACTCGTGTCGACGGCCAAGTCCGCGCGATCGCGGATCAGTGCGCACACCGCGGGGTGCGATTCTCGGCGCAGCCCTTGTGTTTTCAGAAAGGCACGGTGTCGTGTTGGTACCACGGCTGGACGTACTCTCTGGCTGACGGGCAGCTCACCGACGTGCTGACGTCTCCTGATTCGCCGGTGATCGGACAGGTGGGCATCCCCGTCTTCGCTGCCGAAGAGCAGCAGGGCCTGATCTTTTTGTTCGTCGGCGACCAGGAACCCCCCGCGCTGAGTGAGGATGTTCCGCCGGGGTTTCTCGATCCTGACACCCACTGCCTCGGGATTCGTCGCACCGTTGCGTCGAATTGGCGGCTGGGGGTGGAGAACGGGTTCGACACCACCCATATCTTCATGCATCGCGATTCGCCGTTGGTGTCCGGCAACAAACTCGCGCTGCCGTACGGCTTTGTCCCCGCCGACCGCGGGGCGATGGAGGTCCATGCCCAGGGCTGGCCCAAAGGTGTCGTCGACAATCTCGCCCAAAACTACAAGCCGGTCTTCGAAGCGCAACTGCACGGCCAGCCCGTGCTGCAATGCCAGCTCTCCGGTGACGAAAAGCGGGTAGCAGCAAGGGTAAGCGTATGGCTGCCGGGGGTGCTGAAAGTCGATCCCTTCCCAGACCCCACGCTCGTGCAATACGAATTCTATGTCCCGGTCGGCGCGACCGAGCATGAGTACTTCCAGGTGCTGCAGCGAAAGGTGGCGAACGAGGCCGACATCCAGGCCTTTGAGCAAGAGTTCGACGACAAGTGGCGTGATCTCGCCCTGCACGGATTCAACGACGACGACGTCTGGGCGCGCGAGGCTCAAGAAGAGTTTTACCGCGACAAGAACGGTTGGGCCAACGAGCACCTCTTCCCGCCCGACATGTGCATCACCAAATGGCGCCAACTCGCGTCCACCCACGCGCGCGGCCTCTCCGGGGACCAGCGAAATGGCGGTGCCTCGTAGCGGCGCGTTTCCCGACCTCAGAGCGAATCTCACATCCCAATCCCGCCAGGAGCGTCTATGGCTAAATTCGTCACCACTCAAGATCAGCGGTGGGCGTCGGCTTATCTCGCGGGTTTCAACGTCGAAGAGTGCCGGCTGTGGGATAAGGGCAATCTTTTCGCCGGAATATTCAAGCTACCGAAAGGCTTTGTCTTCCCTCATCATTCCCATCGGAGCTGGGTGCAAATCTTTGTGCTGGATGGGCAGATTCGAGTCGACCTGGATGGTCACGAGCCCAAATCGATCTCCGCCGGCGGTTACTACTTCGTCGAACCGGGCGACCCCCACATCGAGACGGTGGAGGAGGATCTCACTGCCTTCGTGACCACCGCCGAGAGCCGCGAAGCCCTCAACGAAGCCTTCATCTGAGGCCGGCAGATGAAGCTGATCAGCCCCAATCTCGTTGTAGCGCCGACCATCACCTCGGCGCAACGGCGAATTTCGTCGTTGTCAGAGTCGACGCCGATGAAACCGCTTCGCGGTGTGGGCTCCATGGCCGCGTTCGCGCTGGACACCTTCGTCACGATGTTCACCACGCGATTTGCGTGGCGTGAATTCCTGGAACAGACCTGGTTCGTCGCCAGGGTGGCGATGTTCCCGGCGTTGATGCTGTCGGTGCCGTACGTCGTGCTGACGGTGTTCACGTTCAACGTGCTGCTGGTGGAGTTCGGCGCCGCGGATCTGTCCGGAGCCGGCGCCTCGCTCGGCGCGGTGAACCAGATCGGCCCGTTCGTCACGGTTCTCGTCGTCGCAGGAGCCGGGGCGTCGGCGATGTGTGCCGACCTCGGGGCGCGAACCATCCGCGAAGAACTCGACGCGTTGAAGGTGATGGGCATCGACCCGATCCAGGCGCTTGTCGTGCCGCGTGTGCTCGCCGCCACCGTGGTCGCGCTGCTGTTGTCGTCGCTGGTGACGTTGACCGGCGTCACCGGAGCGTTCTTCTTCTCGGTGTTCTTCCAGCACGTCACACCCGGAGCTTTCGTGGCGGGCATGACGCTGGTCACCGGATTACGAGATGTGTTGGTGGCCATGGTCAAAGCGACCATGTTCGGTCTCACCGCCGGCCTGATCGCCTGCTTTCAGGGTGTCAATGTCAGCCGTGGGCCCGCCGGGGTCGGCAACGCCGTCAACGAAACCGTCGTGTTCTCGTTCGTGCTGTTGTTCATCATCAACTTGGTCATCACCGCCCTCGGCTTCGAGGTGACCAAATGAGCACCAGCACCTTCGCCGATCAGTGGGTGCCGCGTGCGGCGCGGATCAGAGAGCTGCGGGACGGGTGGCGCCGGCTCGGAGAGCAGACCAGGTTCTACGGGAAAGCGCTGGGCTCCGTCGCGCACGCCGTCATCTACTACCGAGCCGAGACGTTGCGTCAGATCGCGGCAATGAGCCTTGGTACCGGCTCGCTGGCCATCATCGGCGGAACGGTCGCGGTGGTCTCGTTCATCACGATGTCCAACGCCGGCGCGCTTGCGAGCCAGGGCTACAACCAGCTGTCGCAAATCGGGGTCGAGGCGTTGAACGGCTTCGCGTCGGCGTTCGTCAACACCCGACTGGTCATCCCCTTCACCGCGGGCATCGCGTTCGCCGCCACCATCGGCGCCGGATCCACCGCCCAACTCGGCGCCATGCGGATCAACGAGGAGATCGACGCGCTGGAGGTGATGGGCATCCGTTCCATCGCCTACCTCGCCTCAACTCGCATCGGCGCAGGCGTTTTAGTCGTCATCCCGCTCTACTGCGTGGGTCTGCTGCTGGGTTACACGGCGGGCTTCTTCGTCACCACGCTGATCTACGGCCAGTCCAGCGGCGTGTATCAGCATTACTTCGACACCTTTCTGATTCCCGCGGACCTGCTGCGGTCTTTCGTCGTCACGATCGCCGAAGTGACCGTGATCATGCTGATCCACACCTACCACGGCTACACCGCGGCAGGGGGGCCCGCAGGCGTCGGCAAGGCCGTTGGCCGGGCGACCCGGACCTCGCTGATCGGAGCGGCGTTCATCGTGTTGTTCGTCACCCTGGCCCTCTACGGCCAGACCGGCAACTTCAACTTCGCGGGCTGACACATGGCACGCCGAGGGCAACCCCACATCGCCGCCGAATGGTTGGCAATCCCATTGGTGGCCGGCATAGTGGCCGCCGCGGCGCTGAGCGTGGCGTCCTTCAACCGGACGTTCTCCGCGGCGGTGCCGATCACGTTGACGTCGAACCGCACCGGTCTGGTCATGGAGCCGTACTCGAAGGTGAAGATGCGCGGCGTGCAGGTCGGACATGTCGCGACCGTCTCCGGCGGACTCAACTCACAAACCCTGCGTCTCGAGATCGACCCGGACAAGATCAACTTCATCCCCGCCAACGTCGAGGCAAGGATCAATGCCACCTCACTATTCGGCGCGAAATACGTTGACCTGATCTATCCCGCCAACCCGAGCCCCAAGCGGCTCGCCGCGGGTGCGGTCCTGCGATCGGAAAACGTTGCCACCGAGGTCAATACCGTCTTCGAAAACCTCGTGCAGCTCATCAAGCAGATTGATCCGGCCAAGCTCAATGCGGTTCTGTCGGCACTTGCCGAAGGCGTGCGCGGACAGGGCGAACGTATCGGCGAATCGATCACCGACACGAATCAGGTTCTGGCGGCGATCAATCCGCGCACCGACACGCTCCGCGCCGACTGGCGCGCACTGCAACGCGTCGGTGACATCTATGGCGCGGCCGCGGACCACATCATCGACACCCTGTCGGCGCTGACCACCACCAGCGGCACGGTGACCACGCAAGCCGGCCAACTCGACGCGCTGCTGGCAGCCCTGGCAGGCCTGTCCCGCAGCGGAATCGAAGCCCTCGGCCCCAGCAAGGACAACCTCATCACCGCGGTCAACGTGCTGCGACCGACGACCGACCTGCTGATGAAATACAACCCGGAGCTGACCTGCCTGCTGGTCGGCGCCGACCGCACCCTCGGCGATTGGTCTCAGATTCTCGGGGGCAGCAATGGCAAGTCCTTGATCATGGATGCCCAGCTGCTCCTTGGCGATGACCCGTACCGATACCCGGCGAATCTACCGATCGTCGCCGCAAAGGGCGGGCCCGGTGGCAAGCCCGGGTGCGGGGCGCTTCCCGACGTCGCCCAGAACTGGCCGGTGCGATACCTGGTCACCGATACCGGTTTCGGCACCGGGATGGACATCCGGCCCAATCCCGGCATCGGATTCCCCGGCTGGGCCAATTACTTCCCGGTGACCCGCGGGGTGCCGGAACCGCCGAGCATCCGCTACCCGGGCGGGCCGGCTCCCGGTCCCGTGCCCTACCCGGGTGCCCCGCCCTATGGTGCGCCCCGGTACGCACCTGACGGCACCCCCTTGTACCCGGGCGTCCCCCCTCCGCTCCCTCCCCCCACCCCTCCGGACGGGGGGCGCCCGCCCACCCAAGCAGGTTCGCCCGCGCCGTGACGCACGGCCGGCCGGCATTATCCAGACCGCGAATCCGAAAGGTGAATTACCTTGCGGCGTAACCTAACAGGACTCCTGTTGCGCCTCACGGCCTTTGTCGTGGTGTGTGGGATCGGCGCGTTCGCGCTGGTTGCCATCTACGGACAACTGCGATTTGAGAACGAGAGGACCTACACCGCCATCTTCACCAGCGTCAGCGGACTGCAAAACGGGAATTTCGTGCGCATCGCCGGTGTGGAAGTCGGCAAGGTCAAAAACATCCAGATCGCCAACGACGACACGGTGCGGGTGACCTTCTCCGCCGACGACTCGGTGGTCCTCACCCAGGGCACCAAGGCGGTGATCCGGTATGCCGACTTGATCGGCGGGCGCTATCTGGCCCTCGAGGAAGGCCCGGGCCCAACGGCGAAACTCCCGCCCGGCGGCACCATCAAGGTCGCGAACACCGCGCCGGCGCTGGATCTCGATGCGCTGATCGGTGGCTTCCGCCCGCTATTGCGCGCGCTGGACCCTACCCAGGTCAATACGCTTACCTCTCAACTCATTACGGCGTTTCAGGGCCAAGGCGCGACGATCGGATCGATCCTTGCGCAAACCGCGTCGCTGACGAACACGCTCGCCGACCGCGACGCGCTGATCGGGCAGGTCGTGGTGAACCTCAACACCGTGCTCGGCTCCCTGGCCGGACACAGCGACAAGTTCGGCACCGCGATCGATTCGCTGTCCCAGCTGGTGCACGCGCTGGCCGAACGCAAGCAAGACCTCGTCAACAGCGTCGCCTATGGGAACGAGGCCGCGGGCTCGATCGCCGACCTGCTGTCCCAAGCGCGGGCCCCATTACAGAAAACCGTGCGTGAGACCGACCGCACCGCCGGCAACGTAGCGGCGGATCACGACTTTTTCGATGACCTGCTCAAGACGCTGCCCGACGCCTACCGCGTGCTCGGCCGGCAGGCCCTCAACGGCGACTTCTTCAGTTTCTACATGTGCGACCTGATCCTCAAGGTCAACGGCAAGGGAGGCCAGCCGGTCTTCATCAAGGTCGCCGGGCAGGACACGGGCAGGTGCACACCACGATGAAGCCCTTCCGAGACCGCAACCCGGTCATCATCGGCATCGCGACCATCGTCGTGGTGTCCGCTCTGACGGTGGCCGCGCTGAACTACAACCGGCTCCCCTTGTCCTCTGGCGCAACATATTCGGCATACTTCGACGAGGCCGGCGGTCTGACCACAGGTGCCCCGGTGCAAGTGCGGGGATTCAAGTCCGGCCAGGTCAAATCCATCAGTCTGGATCCCCACGGCGTATTGGTTTCCTTCACGGTGGACGACGACGTCCGGCTGGGCGAACAGACCGAGGTGGCGATCAAGTCGATCAGCCTGCTCGGCAACAAAAGTCCTGGAGGTCACCCCCCGCGGCGACGGTCACCTGAGCGGCACCATCCCGATGCAGCGCACCACGTCCCCGTATCAACTGCCCGACGCACTCGGTGATCTGACCGCAACCATCAGCGGGCTCAATACGAATCAACTCTCCGACGCGCTGAAGACCCTGGCATCCACACTGCACGACACGCCGCCGCAGCTCAAGGTCGCCGTGGAAGGCGTAGCTCGATTCTCTGAGACCCTCAACGAACGCGACGCGCAGCTGCGCACCCTGTTGTCCAATGCCGCCAACGCGACCTCGGTGCTGGCCTCACGCACCGACGAAGTGGTGCGGCTTATCCGGGACTCCAACGCGGTGCTGGCTGCGCTGCGCGGCCAAAGCGCTGCGCTGGACCAGATCTCGCGCCACATCTCTGCGTTGGCCGCGCAGCTGCATGGGTTCATTGCAGACAACCGCGCGACGCTCAAACCCGCGCTGGACAAGCTGAACGGCGTCTTGGCCACCATCGACAACCGCAAGGCCGAAGTCCAGAAATCGCTCAAGGGTCTCAACACCTACGTGATGTCCTTCGGCGAATCAGTCTCGTCCGGCCCGTTTTTCAAGGCCTACGTCGTCAACCTGCTGCCCGGACAGTTCATCCAGCCGTTCGTCGACGCCGCGTTTTCTGACCTCGGCCTGGATCCGAATGTGCTGCTGCCCTCGCAGCGCACCGACCCGCAGACCGGTCAGCCGGGAACACCGGCCCTGCCCGTGCCGTATCCGCGCACCGGCCAGGGCGGCGAGCCGCTGCTGACGCTGCCCGATGCCATCACCGGCAAGCCGGGAGATCCGCGTTACCCGTACCGCGAGCCGCTCCCGGCGCCGCCTCCGGGCGGGCCCCCGCCCGGGCCGCCCGCGCTGCCGCCCGGCCAGCAGACACCTGTACAGCCCACGCCCACAGCGGTATTCGTTCCCGCACCCGGCGAACCCGGCGCACCGGCCTCGGGGGCCGGCGGATGAACCGCCCGCGCTGGTTGCGGTCGGCCTTGGCGGCCGTGTTGGTTGTCGTGATCGCCGCGGCGGCCTACCTGGTGCTCGGGGCTGCTCGTCAGGTCGGCCGGATCCACGCCGTCGCTTACTTTCCCAACAGCAACGGTGTGTTTGCCGGTGACGATGTGCGAATCCGGGGTGTCAAGGTCGGCAGCATCGACGCGATCGAACCCGAACCCAGTCGGGTGAAGATCCATTTCTGGGTGGACGACCAGTACAAGGTGCCCGCCGACGCCAAGGCGGTGATTCTGTCTCCCACGCTGGTCACGTCGCGGGCCATCCAGTTGACCCCTCCGTACCGTGGCGGACCAAGTCTGGCTGACGGCGCGGTCATCGGCGAGGACCGCACCGCGGTGCCGATGGAGTGGGACGACTTCCGCGGCCAACTCGAGCGTCTGACACGCCTGCTGCAGCCCACCGAGCCCGGCGGGGTCAGCACACTGGGCGCGCTGGTCAACACCACTGCCGACAATCTGCGCGGACAGGGAGCCACGATTCGGGAAGCGCTCGTCAAGCTGTCCAAAGCGGTGTCGGCGCTGGCAGACCACAGCACCGACACCTACGGTTCGGTCAAGAATCTGGCCACCCTGGTGTCGGCGCTGCAGGGCAGCACAACCCTGATTCGCCAACTCAACGAGAACCTCGCCGCAGTCACCGGCGTGCTGGCCAATGATCCTAACGAGATAGCAAGCGCCATCAAGGATCTCAACGACGTGGTGGCCGAAGTCAAGACCTTCGTCGCCGATAACCGCGACGCGCTGGGCACCACTACCGAAAAGTTGGCCGCGGTGTCCCAGACCCTGGTCGACAGCCTCGGCGACATCAAGCAACTGCTGCACATCCTGCCGACCACCGCGGCCAACGGTGTCAACCTCTATCAACCCGCACAGGGCACGCTCAGCGGTGCGCTTGCGGTCAACAACTTCGCTGACCCCATCAACTTCCTGTGCGGAGCGATCCAGGCCGCTTCCAGGTTGGGCGCCGAGCAGTCGGCCAAGCTGTGCGTGCAGTATCTGGCCCCGATCGTCAAGAACCGTCAGGTCAATTTCCTTCCGCTCGGCGTCAATCCGTTCGTGGGCGCTGCCGCGCGGCCCAACGAGATCACCTACAGCGAAGACTGGATGCGCCCCGACTATGTACCGCCCGCGCAGCAGAGCGATCCGGCGACCGGTTTGCAGGGCATGATGATGCCCGCCGAAGGCGGCCGGCAATGAGAACGCCTACCCGCCGTCGCGTCGTGGTCGTCCTCGTCGGGTTGGCTGCCGCCCTGTCGGGGTGCGACTGGCGGGGGTTGAACTCGCTGCCGTTGCCCGGCACGGAGGGTCGCGGGGCGGGATCGTTCACCATCGTGGCCCAGATGCCCGACGTGGACACGATCCAGCCAAACTCGCGGGTGCGCGTCGGCGACGTCACCGTGGGCACCGTCACCAGGATCGAGCGTCAGGATTGGCACGCACTGGTGACCATGAGTCTCAACCATGATGTGAAGCTGCCCGCGAATTCGACTGCCACCCTTGGGCAGACCAGCTTGCTGGGATCGCTGCACATCGAGTTGGCGGTACCCACCGACGAACCGCCACGCGGCCAGTTGCACCAGGGATCGCTGATTCCGTTGTCGGCCAGCAAGGCCTACCCGTCCACCGAGCAGACACTGGCGTCCGCCGGCTTGCTGCTGAACGGAGGCGGGCTGGGCCAGGTCCAGGACATCACCGTCGCGTTGACCACCGCGTTCGGCGGCCGCGAAGATGCGCTGCGCACGCTGCTGGCGCAATTGGACACATTCATCGGCCGGGTCAATGCGCAAACCCACGACATCATCGCCGCGACAGACAGTCTCAACACGCTGCTCACCAAGTTCGCGGCACAGAAGCCAATCATCGACCACGGATTGGACACGATTCCCGACGCGTTGGCGACATTGAACAGCGAACGCGACACCCTGATCGACGCCGTCGATCAGCTGGGCAAATTCAGCGCACTCGCCGCTGATTCGGTGCGGCAGACCAAGACCGCGATCGTGGCCGAGCTCAAAGACCTTGGCCCGGTGCTGGAATCGCTGGGCAACGCCGGACGCTCACTGACCCGGTCGCTGAACCTGTTCACCACCTACCCATTCGCGAAGGACACGTTGACAAAGTGGTTCCGCGGTGATTACGCGAACGTGACTCTGGTCGTCGACTTGACCCTAAGCCGGCTTGACACATCGTTTTTCACCGGAACGCGCTGGGAAGGCAACCTCACCAAACTCGAGATGCAGTGGGGCCGCACCGTCGGGGTGCTTCCCAGCCCCTACACCGCGGGCAATCCTCTGCTGGCACCCTACCGATTCGATCAGGGGCCCTGACATGATGCACCTGACTTTGCGCGTCCGATTGCAGTTGGCGGTGTTCACGGTGATCGCCCTCGTCGCGGGCGGCATCATGATGTTCCGGTATCTCGATCTCGGGAACCAGTTCTTCGGTTTGGGCCATTATCGAGTGACCGTTGACTTACCAACGGCCGCAGGCCTTTACCCCAACGCCAACGTCACCTACCGCGGCACCGAAGTCGGGCGCGTCGAGGACGTCGGCCTGACCCCGACCGGCGTGGCGGCGGTGCTCTCGCTGAGGTCGGGCGTGCGCATTCCCGCGGACCTACAAGCCCAGGTGCACAGTCAAACCGCCGTCGGTGAGCAATTCATCGAATTCGTTCCCCGAGGCGGCGACGGTCCCGCGCTCAGGGACGGCGACGTGATTCCGGTAGAGCGCACGAGCGTGCCGCCCGACATCAACTCGCTGTTGAGTGCCACCAACGCCGGGCTGTTGGCCATTCCGCACGACAACCTGAGAACGGCGATCGACGAGTCCTACACGGCCGTCGGGGGTTTGGGTCCCGAGCTGGCTCGGCTGGTGAAGGGTACCACCACCCTGGCGGCCGATGCGCGCACCAATCTGGACGCGCTGACCACCCTGATCGACCAGTCCAAACCGATCCTGGATACCCAGGTCGACACCTCGGACGCGATCAGGGCGTGGGCCGCGAACGTCGCACAGATCACGGGTGAACTTGCGGCTCAGGACAGTTCGATGCGAGGCTTGTTGAACACCGGTCCGGGCGCCGTCGATGAAGCCCGCCAGCTGTTGGACCGGCTGAAGCCGACGTTGCCGATACTGGCGGCGAACCTGGCCAGCGTCGGGCAGGTGGCGCTCACCTATCAACCGAGCATCGAGCAGTTGTTGGTGCTCATGCCGCCACTGGTCGAGATGCTGCAGGGCTCGACACTGGCCGACCGCGATACCAAGCAGGCCTACAAGGGCACCTACCTGTCGTTCAACCTGAACGTGAATCTTCCGCCGCCGTGTACCACCGGATTCCTGCCGCCCAACCAGGTGCGCTCGCCGAGCGAGGTGGACTACCCGGACCGACTGCCCGGTGACATGTACTGCCGAGTGCCGCAGGATTCGTTGCTCAACGTCCGGGGTGCGCGCAATCTGCCGTGCCTGACCAGGCCGGGCAAGCGGGCGCCGACGGTCGAGATGTGTGAAAGCAACGACAATTACGTTCCGCTGAACGACGGATACAACTGGAAGGGCGACCCGAACGCGACGCTCTCGGGCCAGGCCGTTCCGCAGCTGCCGCCGGGTGCCGCCGCGCAGGCACCTCCGCCGATCGCGGCGGCCATCTATGACCCCGTCACCGGAACCTACACGGGCCCCGACGGGCGCCGGCACACCCAGGCCGATCTGGCCGCCGACGCTCCGGTCCAGCACAGCTGGCAGGACATGTTGTTTCCCCAGACAGGACGCTGAACACAATGACCACCGACACCCAGCAAGCCGCGGTCGATGACACCGACGCCATCGACGACGCCCCCGTACCCCGGCCGCGCAGGCGAATGTCGATACGCCGGCAGTCGTTGTTCGTCGGACTCACCATGATCATGATCGTCACCGGCGTCGCCGGGTGGCTCGGATGGCGGGCCTACCAGTCCGAGCGGGTCGGCCAGCTACGCGCGATGTTCTTGACCGCTGGTCGGCAGGGCGCCCTGAACCTCACCTCCATCGACTGGCGGCAAGCCGACGCCGACGTGCAGCGCGTCCTCGGCTCGGCTACCGGCGCCTTCCACGACGATTTCGCCAACCGATCCAAGTCGCTGATCGAAGTGGTCAAGCAGGTGCAGTCGACATCCCAGGGAACGGTCACCGCGGCCGGGCTGGAGTCGGCGACAGACACCGAGGCGCAAGTGTTGGTCGCGGTCAGTGTTCGGATCTCCAATGCTGGTGCGGCCGACCAAAAGCCGCGACTGTGGCGGATGCGGATCTCGGTGCAGAAAGTCGGGCAGGAGGTAAAGGTGTCCAACGTGGAGTTCGTACCGTGACCGCGAATGAGAATCTCGTGGCAGTAGACCACGAGGGCGATGCCCGGCGCGGCTTGCGATCCGACCTGCTGATCGCCATGGGTAGGCTGATCGCTCGCCCACGCACTCGACGTGCCGGCGACGGTGCCCAGGCCGATACGCCGAAGCCGAATGAGGCAACTGAACTGTCGGACAACGACATCGACGAGGCCGGGCGCGATCCCGGGTCGGTGCGGTCCGGCCGCGATCATCCCGATCGCAGGGTTCTTGCCGTCGGGGTCGGCACCTTCGTACTGGTGGCCGTGCTGTCGGGGGTGGCGGCCTACGCGAAATATCTGGATGCCCGGGCGGCGGCGGCGAGTCGAGCGGCGGTCGAATCGGTTCAGGCAGCCAAGGACAGCACCGTCGCGATGTTGTCCTACACCCCCGACAGCGTCGAACAGAAACTCACGGCCGCCAGCGACCGACTCACCGGAACGTTCCACGACTCCTACGCCTCGTTGATACACGACGTCGTGATTCCCGGTGCGAGAGAAAAGAAGATCTCCGCTGCCGCCACGGCGGCCGCGGCAGCGTCGGAGTCGGCCAGTACCAACCACGCGGTGGTGGTGCTGTTCGTCAACCAGGCCATCGTGATCGGCACCGATGCCCCGACCCAAACCGCGTCGGTGGTCGAAGTCACCCTCGACAAACTTGGGAACCGTTGGCTGGTAGCCGGATTCGAGCCGAAGTGAACTTCGTGACATGCGCTGTCGCGGGTCTGGCCGCGTCCGCGCTGGCAACCACGCTGGGCCCGGCGCTTACTGTGAACGCCGACGCGACGGCGTATCTGGTCAACGTGACGGTCCGGCCCGGCTACCACTTCGCCAGCGCCGCAGACGCACTCGGCTACGGGCACGGCATCTGCGACAAGATCGCGTCGGGGCGTGGATATAGCCGGCTGATCGGCGACCTCAAGGCCGACCTGGCCACCCCCGATGACTATCAGGCGTCTTATCTGATCGCCCAGGCGGCCAATGAGCTGTGCCCCGGCTTGATCTGGCAACTGCGCAATTCCGCCGGCGGCTACCGCTTCACCACCCCTTAGTCCCGACACGCAAATCCCTTGGAGCAGTGATGAACACGGCAACCGACACGGGCCGACCGAGGCGCCGGCGACGGCTGGTCGCGGCGATGTCAGCTCCGCTGATGGTTCTCGGCCCTGTTTGTCTGCCGCAGGCGCACGCCGACAACAGCCGCTTGAACGCCAGTGTGGTCTCGAATGTGTACACGATTCACCGACACGCCGGCTGCACCGACGACCTCCGCGTCAGCCCGTCCCTGCGGCTGGCCGCGCAATGGCACACCGACGACCTGCTTGCCAACTACTCACTCGACGGTGACCCCGGCTCGGACGGATCTTCGGTGGCCGACCGTGCCGCGGCCGCCGGATATCACGGCGCGGTGGCCGAAACCGTGGCCGTCAACCCGGCGTTGGCCATCAGCGGCATCGAGCTGATCAACCAGTGGTACTACAACCCGGCCTACCTGGCCATCATGCAGAACTGCAGCTACACCCAGATCGGCGTGTGGTCGGGCAGCCGCCCGGATCGCACGGTGGTAGTAGCCGTGTACGGACGGCCGACATGAGTTCTCTCGACCGGAGGCAGTGTGCCCCGGCCGTTTTCACTCACAAGTTGAATCGATAGGAGAGAAAATTCATGGATCCCAGTCCCGATTACGACATCAGCGACGAATTGGAGTACGGCATCGATTGGTTCGCGTGGATCCTACGAGGGGTGTATCCACCGCCGGCCTACCCGCAGGTCTAGGAGACCCCATGAAGGTCGGAACCACGCTGCTACGCGCCACACTGGCGGCGGCAGCGACGCTGTGTTTGTTGACAGCGGCGTATGCGCGCGCCGGGACGGTCGACTACCTGATGGTCCCCTCGGCGGCGATGGGACGTGACATCCCGGTCGCTTTCATGGCCGGTGGACCGCACGCGGTGTATCTGCTGGACGCATTTGACGCCGGCGATGCGGTGAGCACCTGGGTGAGTGCGGGCAATTCGATGAACACGCTTGCAGGCAAAGGAATCTCGGTGGTAGCCCCGGCCGGCGGCGGCTACAGCCTCTATACCGACTGGGAGCAGGATCCAAGCCGCCAGTGGGATACTTTTCTGTCCGCCGAGCTGCCGACCTGGTTGGCGGCCAACAGGGGCCTGGCCGCGGGCGGGCACGGGGTGGTCGGGGCCGCCCAGGGCGGCACCGGCGCGCTGATGCTGGCGGAGTTCCACCCCGATCGTTTCAGCTATGCCGGCTCGATGTCGGGCTTCCTGACCCCGTCGAACACCACCCTGAACGGGGCGATCAGTGCGGGAATGATGAGGTTCGGCGGCGTCGACATCCGCAACATGTGGGGGTTACCCCAGCTGGGACGCTGGAAATGGCACGACCCGGACGTGCACGTACAGGCGTTGGTAGACAACAACACCCGGCTGTGGGTTTACAGTCCACAAACCCTGACCGCCAGTGACGAGGCCGCGATGATCGGCTACCCCGAGCAGGCTCAGGGCAGCAGCCGCGCCTTCTACGCCCACTACGTTGCGGCGGGGGGCCGCAACGGGCACTTCGATTTCCCGGTCACCGGTGACCACGGCTGGTCCTCCTGGGGGCCACAACTGCAGGCCATGTCGGCCGACCTCGCCGCCCGGATCAAGTAGCTCGAACGAAAAGTGATAACACACAAGGAGAATCGATTTGACCCAGACAGTGCGCGGAGTGGTGTCGAAGAAAAGGGGCGAGCCGGTCCAGCTGGTCGACGTGGTCGTCCCCGATCCCGGCCCGGGCGAAGTGATCGTGGAAATCAGCGGCTGCGGGGTCTGTCACACCGACCTGACGTATCGCGACGGCGGGATCAGCGCTGCCTACCCGTTCCTGCTTGGCCACGAGGCGGCCGGCGTCGTGGAGTCGGTGGGGACCGGTGTCACAGCCGTCGAACCCGGCGACTTCGTAGTACTGAACTGGCGTGCGGTATGCGGACAGTGCCGCGCGTGCCGGCGGGGTCGCCCACAGTACTGCTTCGACACCCACAACGCCGCACAGGCGATGACGCTGACGGACGGCACCGAGCTCACGCCCGCGCTGGGTATCGGTGCCTTCATCGATAAAACGCTTGTGCACCAAGGCCAGTGCACCAAAGTCGACCCGGCGGCGGACCCCGCAGCGGTTGCGCTGCTGGGGTGCGGAGTAATGGCCGGCCTCGGCGCGAGCATCAACACCGGTGCGGTGAACCGCGACGACACGGTCGCGGTGATCGGCTGCGGTGGAGTGGGCGATGCCGCCATCGCGGGCGCCCGGCTCGTCGGCGCGCGCAAGATCATCGCGGTCGACACCGATGACGCCAAACTGGATTGGGCCACAGACTTCGGCGCAACCCATACCGTAAACGCGCGTCGTGGCAACGTCGTCGAGGCAATCCGGGACCTGACCGACGGCTTCGGCGCGGACGTGGTGATCGATGCGGTCGGCCGCCCCGAGACCTGGACGCAGGCGTTCTATGCCCGTGACCTCGGTGGAACCGTTGTGCTGGTGGGTGTTCCGACCCCGGACGTACGCATCGACATGCCGCTGGTGGATTTCTTCTCCCGCGGCGGGGCGCTGAAATCGTCGTGGTACGGCGACTGCTTGCCGGAGCGGGACTTTCCCACCATGGTCATGCTGTACCTGCAGGGCAGGCTGCCCCTGGATAGGTTCGTCTCCGAGCGCATCGGGCTCGAAGACATCGAGAACGCGTTCGCCAAGATGCACAGCGGCCGGGTGCTGCGCTCGGTGGTGGTGCTCAAGTGAGTGTTTCGCGTTGCCGCACACACGACGTCGGTCGAGGGCCGTGGTGACGGCGCACGACAAGCTTGCCGACACCGCCATCCGCGATGTCGTCGACAAGCTGGAGACGGCCGCGCTGACGCGGCAGCCGATCGCTCCGGTACGCGCGATGCTCGGAGCGGACAACGTCGACGCCGCCTACGCCGTGCAGCGGGAACTCATCGATCGGCGCGTCGCCGACGGCGCGGTCATCGTCGGACGCAAGATCGGGCTGACGTCGCCGGCGGTCCAGCGGCAACTCGGAGTCGACCAACCGGATTTCGGGGTGCTGCTGGCCGATATGGAGGTCTGCGCCGCGGGATCGGTCCCGTCACAGCGGCTCCTGCAACCCAAGGTGGAGGCCGAGATCGCATTCGTCCTCCGCGCCGATCTCATCGGGGGTTTCGACGACACCGCGCACATCCGCGCCGCGGTCGACTACGCGATGGCAGCCTTGGAGATCGTCGACAGCCGCATCACTAACTGGGACATAACCATTGCCGACACCGTCGCCGACAACGCGTCGGCCGGCTTGTTCATGCTGGGCAGCCGACGCCTGACCCTCGATGAGTTCGAGCCGCGCGCGGCCACGATGCGGATGTACGTCGACGATCAACTGGTATCACACGGTGATGGGTCGGCGTGCCTCGGCGACCCGCTCAACGCTCTCGCCTGGCTGGCCCGCGCCGCGGCACTTTACGGCGAGCCGCTGCGGGCCGGCCAGATTGTGCTGTCGGGCGCGCTGGGCCCAATGGTCGCCGCACCCCCCGGTACCCGCATTCACGCCGAAATCGCGCCGCTGGGGCCGATTTCCGCCCATTTCTCAATTCTGGAGGAGACGTGAACAAGACAAGAGTCGCCATTATCGGATCGGGCAACATCGGCACCGATCTGATGATCAAGATCTTGCGGACATCCAAGCACCTTGAAATGGCCGCCCTGGTGGGCATCGATCCCGCTTCCGATGGACTGGCCCGGGCCGCGCGGGTGGGCATTGCGACCACCCACGACGGCGTGGCCGGGCTCGTTGAGTTGCCCGGATTCGAAGACATCGGCATCGTGTGTGACGCAACCTCCGCCCGGGCTCACCTCGCCAACGCGAGCGCACTCGCGTCGTACGGCAAGACGCTGATCGATCTGACGCCCGCGGCGATCGGCCCGATGGTGGTCCCACCGGTCAACCTGCATGCGTGCCTGGATGCCGGGGCCACCAACGTCAACATGGTGACGTGCGGAGGTCAGGCCACTATTCCGATCGTCGCGGCGGTCTCCGCGGTCACGGCGGTGCACTACGCCGAAATCGTGGCCTCGATCGCCTCGAAGTCGGCCGGTCCCGGAACGCGGGCCAACATCGATGAATTCACCGAAACCACCGCGCAGGCCGTCGAATCGGTCGGGGGAGCGGCGCGGGGCAAGGCCATCATCATTCTCAACCCCGCCGAGCCGCCGTTGATCATGCGTGACACCGTCTTCTGCCTGATCGGTGACGCCGATCATGACGCGATCGCGGCCTCCATCGGCACGATGGTCGACCGGGTGCGCGGCTATGTACCCGGCTACCGGCTCAAGCAGCAGGTCCAGTTCACCCCGGTCGCACCGGATGAACCCGTCCACACCCTGGTGCCTGACGGTGCGGGCCCGGTACGCACCCGGGTGTCGGTCTTTCTGGAAGTCGAAGGCGCCGCCCATTATCTGCCGTCATACGCCGGCAACCTGGACATCATGACCTCCGCCGCGTTGCGGGTCGCCGAATCGATCGCACAGCGGCAACTGGACGCTCAGTTCGCCGAGGCCCGGAAATGAACTCCGCGTTGTACATTCAAGACGTCACCCTGCGCGACGGCATGCACGCCATCCGCCACCGGATCGGCCCGAAGGATGTCGCGCGCATCGCCGCGGCCCTCGATGCGGCGGGGGTGGACGCTATTGAAGTCGCGCACGGTGACGGCCTGGCCGGTGGTTCGCTGAACTACGGTCCGGGCAGCCACACCGACTGGCAGTGGATCGAGGCCGCCGCCGCGGTCGTCGAAAACGCGGTGCTGACAACGCTGCTGCTTCCCGGCATCGGCACCATCGCCGAGCTCAAACACGCGCACTCGCTGGGAGTGCGGTCGGTGCGCATCGCCACGCACTGCACCGAAGCCGACATTGCCGCCCAACACATCTCGACCGCCCGGGAACTGGGGATGGATGTGTCCGGCTTTCTGATGATGAGCCACATGGCCCATCCCGCGCAATTGGCCGCCCAGGCCAAGGTGATGGAATGGCATGGAGCCCAATGCATTTACGTCACCGACTCCGGCGGGAGGTTGACGATGGACGGAATGCGGGCGCGCGTCCGTGCCTACCGCGACGTGTTGAAGCCCGAGACTCAGATCGGCGTGCACGCCCATGAGAACCTGTCGCTGTCGGTGGCCAACAGCGTGGTGGCCGTCGAAGAGGGGACGGTCCGGGTGGACGCTTCGCTGGCCGGGCAGGGCGCAGGGGCCGGCAACACTCCCATCGAGGCATTTGTGGCGGTCGCCGATCTGTACGGCTGGTCGCACGGCTGCAAACTGCTCGAGTTGCAAGATGCCGCCGACGATTTGGTTCGCCCGCTGCGCGACCGGCCCGTCCAAGTCGATCGCGAGACGCTGACCCTCGGCTACGCCGGGGTGTATTCGTCTTTTCTGCGTCACGCGGAAAACGCCTCACGCACTTATGGAGTCGACACCCGCGCGTTGCTGCTCGAAGTGGGCCGGCGGCGTTTGGTGGGCGGTCAGGAGGACATGATCGTCGACATCGCGCTGGACCTGGCCGGCGCGGGTCCGGTTGCGCAGGGGCACCGATGATTCCATCGTTCGACCTGTCCGGCCGGTCGGCGCTGGTGACCGGAGCGGCGGGCGGCATCGGTGCCGCGGTCGCCCGGGCGCTGGCCGCCGCGGGTGCCGCGGTGCTGGTGACCGACGTTGACAATGTCGCCGCCAGGGCGGTCGCCGGGCGCATCACCGAGCTGGGCGGTACCGCGGACAGCGCCTCGCTTGACGTGACCCAGCGTGCATCGGCCGACGGGGCCGTCGCCAAGGCCGCCGAGATGACAGGCGGCAGGCTACACATTCTGGTGAACAACGCCGGTGTCACCGCGCCGGCAATGTTCGCAGACACCTCGGAGGACAGCTTCCGGCTACTGGTCGACATTCATGTGCTGGGCGCATTCCATTGCGCGCAAGCCGCGCTGCCCTTCCTGCCCACCGACGGCACCGGCCGCATCATCAATGTCACCTCGGCGGCGGGTATCACGGGCACGCTCGGCCAGGTCAACTACTCGACCGCCAAAGCCGGAATCATCGGGCTCACCAAGTCCCTTGCTCGCGAGTTGGCACGCAAGCAGATCTTGGTCAATGCCCTGGCGCCCCTCGCGGCCACACCGATGACCGAGACGATCCGGACCAACGAAAAGTTCTCGGCCAACATGATGGCGCGAATCCCATTGCGCCGCTGGGCCGAACCAGATGAGATTGCCGGAGCTTTCGTGTTTCTGGCGTCCGACGCCGCTTCCTACATCACCGGGCAGGTGCTGCCGGTCGACGGTGGCATGGTGATGTGACGGCCGCGGCGCCGCCCCGCGTCGATGGCTCCGACCGGTTCCGCGTCCGGCGCGAGAGCCGGCTTGTGCGTGCGCACGCCCGCCTCCGCGTCATCGAAAATCAGTACAGGCTCGGTAATTTGACGGATGTGTTGGTGGCGCATTCCGGCCACGGTGTCCATATGGAGATGGAACGTCACTCGCCTGCAGGTTACGACCACCACGACGACACTTTGAAAGGTGAGGCGCTCTACGACGTCTACGTGGAGATGAGACAAGAGTGCCCCGTCAAATTCAGCGACCTGTACGGCGGCTTCTACACACTCACCGGGTACGACGACGTCCGGGCCGTCGCCCAGAACCACGCGACGTTTTCGTCTGCGCACGGCATCCTCGTGCCCGAACTGGATCGGCCCCCGTTTCGGGCATTGGAGTTCGACCCACCGGTGCACGGCGACCACCGCAAGGTCATGGTGCCTCTCCTGACGCCCGGCGAAGTATCGAAGGCGGAAGGGATGATCCGACGGAATGCGGTCGAGCTGCTCGATGCGGTCAGCGGTCGCGGCGAGTGCGAGATCATCGAGGACTTCTCGGAGCCCTTCGCGGTCGGCGTCATCGCCGAGGTTCTCGGAATCACCGGTGTAGCCAAACAGCGGGTGCGGGAGCTGACAACGGACTGGGTCCGCAACGCCGACACCCCGGCGGGTGACGCCGCGATGGGCGCATACGTCGCAATGATGATCGCCGAGGTTCAGGATCGCAGGGAAAACCCGCGCGAGGACGCGCTGACGTCGATGACCCAGGTGAAGATCAGGGGCGAGCTGCTGCCGGATCCGGAACTCGCGATGTACGTGGTGACCATGACGCTGGGCGGGCACCACTCGCTGGTTTCCGCGCTGGCGAGCATGGCATACATTCTCGGATCCGATTCCACCCGTCGCGACTTGCTGATCGAGCAGCCGGAGCTGATTCCCAATGCGGTCGAAGAGACGCTGCGCATCTACTCGCCGCTTCATGCGATCGGACGCAAGACGAAATGTCCGGCTCAGCTACACGGCGTGGAATTGCCGGCCGACGCGCGCGTGATGATGAACTTCGGGGCGGCCAACCGGGACCCCGCCGTGTTCGAGTCTCCGGACGAGTTTCGCGTCGAGCGGCCGAACGCCAACCGCCACCTCGCTTTCGGTGACGGCATCCACAAGTGCTTCGGTATGCATCTGGCAAGGGCTGAGATGCGGATCGCGACAGAAGAAATGCTTCGGTGCCTGCCCGGCCTGCGTCTTGCCGAGGACGTCGAATTCAGCGGCTTGCAGGGCGGATTCTTGTTCAGCCCGACCGCAGTCCACGTCGCGTTCACCCCGTCGAATTGAGGAATCTCACCGTGTCTGTTGCCGAAGATCGAATCGCGATCCGCGATCTCACCGCCCGGTACTCGCGCGCCGTCGACGACCGCGATCTCGACGCCTTCGCCGATACCTTCGTACCCGAAGGAACCATGGAACTGGTTGGGCTTCCCCAACTGTCGGGTCGTCAGGAGCTGATGGCGGCGGCCGAGGGGCTCGGTTACGGAACCGTGCACATGACGCTGGACGCCGTCGTCGACGTCACCGGCGACCGCGCGACGCAGGTCGCCACCCTGCTGCTGGCCAAGCGCCAGCAGGACAAGAGCACCTGGGAATTGGTGACGACCGGTCGGTATACCGACGAGTTCATCCGCACTGCGGCGGGATGGCGGTTCCGCCACCGCAGGGTCGACCTGGACCTTGACATCGACGCGGTCTACATCACGTTGACGGGAAGCCCGGCGCCGCGCCCGCCCGCCGACTGAGCTTCGGCCCGGCTGGCGCGCGAAAGCGTGACCGCCGTCAAACATACGCGATGCGAACCCAGGTAGAGTGCTCGCATGGCCTCAGCGGTTCAATCGGCTCGCAGCGGTGGTCGGGACGCTCGCCTGGCTCAGCAGATCCTGACGATCTTCGGCCTCTACGCGCGCGCCGAGGGCAACTGGCTGTCCGTTGCGTCGGTGGTCGATCTCATGGCTGACCTCGGGGACGAAGGGCCGGCCGTACGTTCGGCGATCTCACGTCTCAAGCGCCGTGGGGTTCTCATCAGCGAGCGCCATGCAGACACCGCAGGCTATGCAGTGTCCGCATCGACGCTGGAGGTGCTCGCCGAGGGCGATGTGCGGATCTTCGAACGCCGCAGAGCAACCGTCGAAGACGGCTGGGTGGTGGTGGTGTTCTCCGTACCCGAATCCGAACGCGACAAGCGGCATGCCCTTCGATCGAGCCTCACCCGCCTCGGATTCGGCACCGTGGCGCCCGGCGTGTGGCTGGCGCCGGGAAACCTTGCCGACGAGACGCGCCACGCCCTGCAACGTCGGGAGTTGTTCGCGTACGTCGACATTTTCTGCGGTCAGTATTTCGCGTTCAGCGATCTTCGATCCAAAGTCGAACTTTGGTGGAACCTGGACGAACTCACCGAGTTGTATGCGCAGTTCCTGCACCGCTACCGCGCGGCCCTGTATCGGTCGTCGGCCGAGGGGTTCACCGCGGAGGAAGCGTTTGGCACCTACGTGCAGATGCTGACCCAATGGCGTGCGCTGCCGTACCGCGACCCGGGCTTACCGCTCTCGTTGTTGCCACCGGCATGGAACGGCGAGGCGGCCGGCGAGTTGTTCGGCGAGTTGAACAACACACTGCGCCCGTTGGCGCAGCAGCACGCGCTGGCCGTCATCCACGGCAAGCGCACCAGAGCCGTTGCGCCACAACCTCGCCGACGTACGTCGTCCGGCTGAGTCGAACGCTCCTCAGCGGAACGCCGCGATGCCGGTGAGCGCACGCCCGATGCTGAGGGCGTGCATCTCCTCGGTGCCCTCGTAGGTCGCGACCGTCTCGAGGTTGTTCATGTGCCGCATCACCGAGTGATCGAGGGTGATGCCGGCGGCACCGAGCATTGCGCGCGCGGTGCGAGCGACCTCGAGGGCCGAGCGGACGTTGGCCAGCTTGCCGTGGCTGATCTGTTCGGGCGTGATGCAGTGCGTGTCCTTGAGCCGCCCGAGCTGTACGGCGGTGAGAGCGGCGCCGGCCACCGCGATCGACATGTCGGCGAGTTTGCGTTGGGTCAGTTGAAACGCGGCCAGCGGTCTGCCGAATTGTGTTCGCAGCAGGCTGTATTCGAGGGCTTCACAAAAGCACGCCCGAGCGGCTCCGACCGCACCCCACAGGATGCCGTACCGCGCCTCGTTCAGGCAGGACAGCGGGCCCTTCAGTCCCCGGACGTCCGGAAAGGCCGCCGCCGACGGCAGCCGCACATCGTCGAGGGCGAGCTCGGCCGTGACGGACGCGCGCAGGGACAGCTTGCGGCCGATCTCGTTCGCGGTGAAGCCGGGCGTATCGGTCGGGACGACGAAACCACGTATACCCGTGTCGGTTTGCGCCCATACGATCGCGACGTCGGCGATCGTGCCGTTGGTGATCCACATCTTCGAGCCGTTGAGTATCCAGTCGGCACCGTCCCGCCTGGCGTGGGTGCGCATCGAACCGGGGTCGCTGCCCGCGTCTGCTTCGGTCAGGCCGAAGCAGCCGATCGCGTCGCCGGTCGCCATTTGCGGGAGCCACTCCCGGCGATGCTGTTCGGTGCCCCAGCGGTGGATCGCGAACATCGCGAGCGAACCTTGCACCGAAACCAGGCTGCGCAGGCCGGAATCGACGGCTTCGAGTTCCCGGCATGCGACGCCGTAGGCGGTGGCCGTGGTGCCGGCGCAGCCGTAGCCTTCGAGATGCATACCGAGCAGTCCGAGTTTTCCCAGGCCCCGGGCGATCTCGACCGGGATCGTGCCCGACTCGTACCAGTCGCCGACGTGCGGCGCGAGTTCGGCCCGCGCGTACTCGCGCACGGTCCGGCCGATGACACGCTCCTCGTCCGAGAGCAGGTCGTCGCTCTGCAGGAAGTCGACAGGATCCATCACTGTCCCTTCCAGGCGGGTGGGCGCTGGGCGTTGAATGCCGCGTGGAACTCGGCGTGGTCGTCGGTGGTCATCAGCAGTGCCTGGGTCATCGCATCGAGTTCCATCGACGCCGACAGCGACATTTCCAGCTCGCGCGTCAGCAGCGACTTGGTCTGCGACAGAGCCAGACTCGGCCCGCCGGCGATCCGGTGGGCAAGGGCGGTTACCGACTCGTCGAGCCGGTCGTCGTCGACGAGTTGTGAGGCCAGGCCGTAGCGGTCGGCGGTCGCGGCGTCGATCGTGTCGCCCAGCATCAGAAGCTGGGTGGCGCGGCCGAGACCGACGACGCGGGGCAGCAGGTAGGCCGCGCCCATGTCGCCCCCGGACAGCCCAACCTTGGTGAACAGGAAGGCGAAACGCCCCGAGCGGCCCACGACCCGGAAATCGGCTGCCAGCGCGATCACCGCGCCCGCCCCGGCCGCGATGCCCTGAATCTTGACGATGATCGGCAGTGGGCACTCCCGCATGGCGCGGATGACATCGCCGGTCATTTTCGTGAACTGCATCAGCTCGCGGGCCTTCATCGTGATCAGCTCGCCGATGATCTCGTTGACATCGCCGCCCCCGCAGAACGCCCGTCCGGCCCCCTGGATCACCAGGACCTTGACGTCGCGATGGTGGGGCAGTTCCGCCAACAGGTCGCGCAGGTCGGCATAGGACTCGAAGGTGAGCGGGTTCAACTTTTCGGGACGGCTGAGCGTCACGGTGGCGACGGGACCCTCGATGGCGAAGTCGAAGTTCTTCCAGGTCGTGGTCAGCGGGACGGATGCTCTGAACCGGGTCACTGTGTCGTCCTCTCTCTGAACAGCTCACGGGAGATGATGGAGCGCTGCACTTCTGACGCGCCTTCGTAGATGCGGGGAGCGCGGACGTCGCGATAGAGGTGCTCGAGCAGATGGCCGCGCCGTAGGGCGCAGGCGCCGTGCAGTTGGACGCATTGGTCGACGACGATCTGGGCGGCCTCGGTGGCGAATAGCTTGGCCATCGCTGCGCGCCGGGTGATTTCGCTGCGGGCGGCACCGGCGTCATACGTGCGGGCGGCGGTGTACACCAGCAGCCGCGCGGCCTCGAGCTGGGTGGCCAGGTCGGCGAGCCTGTGCGCGATCGACTGCTGAGTCGCCAGCGGCGCGCCGTACGCGTGTCGTTTGGCGACATGGTCGAGCGTGGCGTCGAGGGCCGCCTGCGCCATCCCCACCGCGAAGGCACCGACGCTGGGGCGGAACAGGTCGAGGGTGCGCATCGCCACCTTGAACCCGGCGTCGACCTCGCCGAGCACGTCGGCGGGCCCGACCCGGACATCGTCGAAGCGAAGCCGGCCGATCGGGTGGGCTGCCAGCAGGTCGAGGTGCTCGCCGGACAGGCCGTCGGCGTCTCCGGCGACGGCGAACGCGGTGACGCCGCGGGCGCCGGCATCCGGTGTGGTGCGGGCGAAGACGGTGTAGACGTCGGCCTCCGGTGCGTTGGAGATCCACAGCTTTTCCCCGCGCAATCGCCACCCATCGCCGTCGCGCGCCGCGGCCAGCGACAGGGCGGCCGCGTCGGAACCGGCCTCGGGCTCGGTCAGCGCGAACGCCGCGACGGTCGTACCGCGCACCACCCCCGGGATCCACCGTTCGACGGTCTCGCGCCGACCGGACTGCAGGATCGGGTAGGAACCGAGACCTTGCAGCGCCAGCGCGGTCTCCGCCTCGGTCGACACACCGGCGATGGTCTCGCGCAGCAGGCAAAGCCGCATGGCCGCGGCGTCGGTGGGAGGCTCGTCGGGCGATCCGCCGAACAAGTCGCGCAGCAGCCCGTGGTTGCCCATCGCCTCCAGCAGTGCGCGGTTCACCCGGCCGTCGCCGCCGTGGTCGACCAGCGGCAGCAACTCGGTTTGCGCCAAGTCACGTACCCGCCGTGCGTACGCGCTCTCGTGGGCGCCGAGCACGGTCACCGACTCTCCTGCTGGGCCGGGCGCCACCGCTCGTGCCGGGTGCCGGTCACGCCCTCGCGGATCAGTTGCAGGCGCGGCTTGGGGCCGTCGGTGCGGCCGGTCTGTGGTTTGCGCCGACCGGCTTTCCAGGCCTTCGGCCATTGGGCACCGGGGCCGGTGTAGTCCTGTTCGGCGGCGGCGTGCAGCGTCCAGTTCGCGTCGTAAAGATGAACCCGGCCCAGTGCGCACAGATCGGCGCGCCCCGCCAGCACAATGGAATTCACGTCGTCATGGGACGAGATCACCCCGACCGCGATCGTGGGTATGTCAACGTTGTTGCGGATCTTGTCCGCGAAGGGCGTCTGATAGGAGCGGCCGAAGGCGGGTGTCTCGGCCGGAGTCACCTGGCCCGAGGACACGTCGATGGCGGCGGCGCCGGCATCCTTGAAGGCTTGGGCGATGAAAACCGCGTCGTCGCCGGTGATTCCGCCGTCGACCCAGTCGGTCGCGGAAATGCGCACGGTCATCGGCTTGTGCGCCGGCCATACCTCGCGTACCGCCCGGAACACGTCTAGGGGGTAGCGCAGCCGACCGGCCAGGTCGCCGCCGTACTGGTCGGTGCGGCGGTTGGTGACCGGGGAAATGAACGACGAGAGCAGATAGCCGTGTGCGCAGTGCAACTCGAGCAGATCAAAGCCCGCCTCGTCGGATCGTTTTGCCGCGTCGACGAACTCCTGCTGGATCTGGGCGAGGTCGGCTTCGGTGAGCTCGCGGGGCACCTGGTTCACGCCGGGCTGGTACGGGAGCGGCGACGGGGCGACGATCTCCCAGTTACCCTCGTCGAGTGGCTCGTCGATACCGTCCCACATAAGCTTCGTGGAGCCTTTGCGGCCGGAATGACCAAGTTGGACACCGATTTTCGCGGGTGTGTCCGCGTGTACGAAGTCGGTGATCTGACGCCAGGCCCACGCCTGTTCGTCGGTCCACATGCCGGCACAGCCGGGGGTGATCCGGCCCCGTTCGCTCACGCAGACCATCTCGGTCATCACCAGGCCGGCGCCGCCAAGTGCTTTGCCGCCGAGGTGGACCAGGTGGAAGTTGTTCGGCATGCCGGACTCGGCGCGGTACATGTCCATCGGGGACACCACCACCCGGTTGGCCAGCTCCAACTCGCCGAGTTTGAACGGCTGAAACATGGGCGGGGTGTCGGGCTGGTGGGAGCGGTGCTGCGCGGCGAACCAATCATTGACGCGTGCAACGAATTCGGGATCACGCAACTGGAGGTTCTCGTAGGTGACGCGGCGGCTGCGGGTCATGATGTTGAACGCGAACTGTTGGGGATGCTGGTCGACGTACTGGCCCAGATTCTCGAACCACTCGAGGCTCGCCCGGGCAGCGCGCTGGGTGGACAGCACGACCGCCTTGCGTTCGGTTTCGTACTCGTTGAGCGCGACGGCAACGGCATCGTTTTCGTGCAGGCACGCGGCCAGGGACAGCGCATCCTCCATCGCGAGTTTGGTGCCCGAGCCGATGGAGAAGTGTGCGGTGTGCGCGGCGTCGCCGAGGAGGACGACGTTGTCGTGGCGCCAGTGCTCGTTGTGTACGGTCGCGAAGTTCATCCACTTGGAGTTGTTCGCCATCACCTCGTGGCCGTCGAGAACGTCGGCGAACAGTTCCTTGACCACATCGATGGATTTCTCGTCGGACTCGCCCGGCGCGAAATCGCGTGCCGCGAAGCTGTCGAATCCGGCTGCGCGCCATACGTCTTCCTTCATCTCGATGATGAAGGTGCTGCCCGTCGCATCGAATGGGTAGCCGTGCGCCTGCATCACGCCATGCGGCGTTTCGCGAATGTAGAACTTGAACGCGTCGAATACCTTGCTGGTGCCCAGCCACATGTACTTGCATGCACCGTGGGAAAGTCGCGGCTCGAACGACGAGACGTAGGTCGACCGCACCGTTGAGTTGACGCCGTCGGATGCCACGACCAAATCGTGCGTAGCGGCAAGGATTTTCACGTTCGGGGCTTCGGCGCGGAAATGTACGCTCACGCCGAGGCCGGCACAACGTTCCTGGAGAATCTGCAGGAGCCGCTTGCGGCTCATCGCCGCGAAACCGTGACCCCCGCTGGTAATCGTCTCGCCCCGGAAATGCACGTCGATGTCGTCCCATCGGGCGAATTCCCGCTCCATGCGCCGGTAGATTGCGATGTCGGCGTGCTCGATCCCGCCGAGGGTCTCGTCGGAGAAAACGACCCCGAAGCCGAAGGTGTCATCGGCGGCGTTTCGTTCCCATACCGTGATCTCGTTGTCCGGGCCCAGTTGCTTGGCCAAAGCCGAGAAGTACAGGCCACCCGGACCGCCACCGACGACCGCAATGCGCACGCTGGCCTCCTCAGGGGTTTCTGGCGATGCCTGCATCGTATGCTGATACCATGACGAACGTCAAATAGATAGGATATCTGTCATCGGGATGGTTGCGCGCCCGGGCCCGGCTGCAGCTCTTGAAGCCGGTTCCGCTGCAGCTTGCCGCTGGCGGTCTTGGGCAGCGCTTCGATGAAGACCACGCGGCGGGGGTATTTGTAGGGAGCGATTTGTCGCTTGACGAACTCCTGCAGTTGTGTCGCAACAACTTCGGTGCCGTCGACTCCCTCGCGCAGCACGACGAAAGCAGTGACGAGCTGGCCCCGGCTTTCGTCCGGGAGACCGACGACACCGCATTCGCTGACGTCCGGGTGCGCGAGCAATGCGTTTTCGACTTCGGGGCTCGCGATGTTGTAGCCCGAGGAGACGATCATGTCGTCGCTGCGCGCCTGATACCAGAAGTAGCCATCGGCATCCTGGATGAAGGTGTCGCCGGTGATGTTCCAGCCGTGTTGCACGTACTCGCGTTGCCTGGGGTCGCGCAAGTAGCGACAGCCGGTGGGGCCTTTGACCGCGAGGCGTCCCGGAGTTCCGGGAGGGAGCGGGCGCCCATGCTCGTCGAGAACCGTTGCGACATAGCCGGGTACGGCACGGCCGGTGGAACCTGGTCTCGGTTCGTCGTCGGTGGAAGCTATGAAGATATGTAGCATCTCCGTCGCCCCGATGCCGTCGATGAGGCGGATGCCGGTCGCGTCGAAGACCGACTGCCACGTAGCTGCGGGGAGGTGCTCGCCGGCCGAGACCGCGCGCCGCAGCGTCGAAAGCCGGTTGGCCTTGCCCGAGGCCAGTATCGAGCGGTAGGCCGTGGGTGCGGTGAAGCATACCGATGCCCGGTGCTCCGCGACGAGGTCGGCGAGTTGGTCGGGAGTTGCCCTCTCTAGCAGCAGGGTTGAGGCGCCGACGCGAAGAGGGAACACCACCAGGCTGCCGAGACCAAAGGTGAACGCAAGTGGTGGGGTTCCCGTGAAGACGTCCGATGCTGTCGGCTTGAGGACGTGTGCCGAGAACGTGTCGGCTATCGCCAGGATGTCGCGGTGGAAATGCATCGTGGCTTTGGGGCGACCCGTCGTACCCGATGTGAAGGCGAGGAGGGCAACGTCTTCCGCGGAGGTGTCAACGGAGGTGAACTCGGCGGGCTTGTCGGCGATCGCCACGTCGAGACCGGCGCCACCGCCGTAGTCCACGACTCGGAGTCCCCGAATGCCCGCGGAGTTGAGCGCCTCGGTGAATCGGGCGTCGCACAACGCGAAGTCGGCCGCCGCGATGTCGGCGATGATGGCCAGCTCCTTTTCGCGGAGCATCGGCATCGTGGTGACTGCGACCGCTCCGGCCTTGATGACGCCGAACCAGCACGCGACCAGCCACGGATTGTTGGGGCCGCGGAGTAGGACGCGATTTCCAGGGACAATCCCGTGATCTTCGGTGAGTACCGCCGCGATCTGGTTGGAGACCCGACGCAGGTCGCCGTATGTCCACGGGGCGCGGCCGGGTGCCAACAGGCATGGCCGGTCGGCGCCGAAGCGGTCGGCGACGTTGTCGAGTAGCTCGACCGCGCAGTTGAGGCGCTCGGGGTATTCCAGGCCGGCAACATCCAAAAGCAGCTCGGGCCAGTCGCTTTCGGCTGGAAGATTGTCTCGGCAAAATGTGTCGTGGTGGGCAGAGGGTGCCGGCATCGCGTCCTTCCTGGAAGAGACCCCTCGAGTGCAGTGTGCCCGCACGAGTATGCGGTGTCAATGACGGTAGTCAAGAAATAGATATACTGAGGCCCCGGCGACCGGGCCTGTAGAACAGTCAAGTGGGCAGTACCGCGTATCCCTGCACTTCGACAAGCGCCTCGGCATCCCACAGGCGCGCGATGCCGATGCCTGCCATGGCCGGGTATTGATTGCCGACGAGCCGCTTCCACACAGCACCGATCGCGCGGGAATTGGCTTGGTATTCGGCCATATCGACGATGTAGATCGTCAGGCTCGCGAGATCGGAGGGCTTGCCCCCCGCGGCCGCGAGCGCGGTGAGCAGGTTGGCGAGAGCCTGCTCGAATTGCGCGACCACATTTTCGCCGCGGATGCGGCCGGATGCATCCAATGCCGTCTGGCCGGCCAGGAACACGATCGACCCGGTGCCCACCACGGCGTGCGAAAACCCTTTGGGTGCGCCCAACTCGGGCGGGTTGACGAACGTGAGATTTGCCTGAGACTTCACGACTGGACTCCTCCGCCGTCGATGGTGATGCCCTGCCCATTGAGGGCGGAGTTCGTGACGCACAGCCAAACTGCTTCGGCCACCTCGTCGACCGTCACCAGTCGCCCGTTGGGCTGTTTGGCCTCCAGCGCCGCCCGTGCTTGCTCGGTGGTGCGGTTGGTTGCCGTGGCGATGTTGGCGATGGTGCGCTCGGTCATCGACGAGTCGACGTAGCCCGGGCAGACCGCGTTGATCGTGATCCCCTTTGCCGCAACCTCGGCCGCGGCGGAACGGACCACGCCCAGCACGCCGTGCTTGCTGGCGGTATAGGCGCTGACATACGGTTCGCCCTTTTTGGCGGCGACCGATGCCACCACCACAATTCGGCCGTGGCCCTGGTTCAGCATCGTGGGGATGGCGCGTCTGATGCATCGAAACGGCGCGGTGAGGTTCAGCTCGAGCATCTGGGCCCACTGCTCGTCGGTGGTCCTGGAAACCGGAGCCGAGGTTGCCGCGCCCGCATTGGCGACGAGGACCTCGATGCCGCCCCACGTTTCCTCGACGGTGTCGAAGAGGCGGTCGATGGCTTCGCTGGAGGTGATGTCTTCCGGCAGTACGAGGCTCTTGCCGGCACAGGCTCGGGCGGTCTCGTGTAACTGGTCTGCGTTGCGCGAGGTGAGCGCAACGCGGTAGCCCTGCGAGCTCAGTCGTACCGCCACCGCACGGCCGATGCCGCGACCGGCACCGGTGACCAGGGCCACTGGACTCGAGTTGAGCACCCTTCGACCGTGCCATGAATTGGTTACGGTCGTCAAGATAGCAATATACGCAACGGAGTTGTCGGGGTGCCTGCCGAGCAGGCGTCGCCGCGAGTTGGCTTGCCGTCAGCGCAACGACGTGGCGATGTGGACTTCGGAGGTCAGGGTCTGGTGAACGGGGCAGCGTTCGGAGATGTGCAGTAGCTTTTGCCGTTGCGTGTCATCGAGATCGCCGGTCAACTCGATCTCGCGATCGATGTGATCGACCCACCCGATTTTGGTTTCGCACTCGGCACAGTCTTGAGCGTGAATCCGCGAGTGCCGCAACGTGACTCGAACATTCTCCAGCGGCCAGCCTTTGCGATTGGCGTACATCCGCACCGTCATCGAGGTACACGAACCCAGCGCGGCCAGCAGCAGATCGTAGGGTGTCGGCCCGGCGTCATCGCTGATCGGCCGTGGTTCGTCGGCGACGAGTTGGTGGTGTCCGGCGGTGATCTGCTGCGTATACGTTCCGGTGCCTGTCTCCGCGACGGTCACCGTGCCCTCGGCCTGGCCAGTCTCGTGTGTGGTCATACAGCCCACGCTATCGGCGCCGGCGGCCGAGCGATAACGTCGAGGGCACCAACGATGGAGGTGCGCATGGCCGGGCAGGTCCCACTCGTCGACTATTTGGTCCTTGACGGCGACCGTCCGCATCTGGTCGCGCAGGAATGCGTCAACTGCGGCGCCAAATACTTCGATCGGCGCAACGCGTGTGCCAATTGCTTTGCCACCGAATTCGCAACCGTCCCGGTCGCGACCGAGGGCACGGTGCGCGCGTTCACCATCGTCGCATTCGCGGCACCCGGGATTCCGACCCCGTTCGTGGCCGCCGTGGTGGACTGCGGCGGGACCCAGGTGCGCGCGAATCTCATCAACGTCGAGCCCGATCCCGAGCACGTTTTCGACGGCATGAAAGTACGCCTGGCCACCCACCCGATCGGCACCGATTCCGAAGGCACCGAGGCGGTCGGGTTCGGTTTCGAGCCCGCCTCGTAAAGGAGCGATGATGAGCGCAAGCGATGAGGTCTGGATTCTCGGCATCCACATGACCAAGTTCGGCAAGCACCCGGAACTCGACACGGTCGATCTGGCCGCCGAGGCGGCCATGGGCGCGCTTGCGGATGCGGGCGTCACGATGGCGGACATCGGGGTGATCGCCGCGGGCAACCTGATGAACGCGAGCGCGGGCATCGGCCAACAGCTTCAGAAGCAGATCGGCCAGACCGGCATCCCCGTCTACAACGTCGCCAACGCCTGCGCGACCGGCGCCACCGCACTGCGCACCGCCATCATGGCCGTCAAGGCCGGGGAGGTGGACTATGGCCTGGCCGTCGGTGTCGAGAAGCTCGCGGGTGCCGGTCTGCTGGCGGGTGGGTCCGTGAAAAAGGACGCCGACACCTGGACACCCGCGGGCCGCTACGGAGCGGTGGCCGCGATCGACGGCAGGATCGGCACCGAGACGATGCCGGGCGTCTTCGCCCAGATCGGCGTCGAGTACGGCCACAAGTACGGCGGCACCAGCTTCGAGTTGTTCGCAAAGATCAGCGAGAAGAACCACGCCCACTCCACCCTGAATCCGCTTGCGTCGTACCAGAAGCGGTTCACGCTGGAGCAGATCATGAACGACGTCATGATCGCGTACCCGAACACCCGCCCGATGTGTTCGGCGAACTGCGACGGCGCCGCGGCCGCCGTCGTGTGCAGCGGCGAGACGCTCAAGTCGTTGTCGCTCGAGCAGCGACGGCGCGCCGTGAAGGTGTCGGCGTCGGTGCTGACGACCGACCCGTACGAAGAAGGCTGTCAGGTGTTGCCGAACGTCAACACGCTCACCCGAAAGGCCGCGACGATCGCGTATGAGCAGGCGGGCATCGGCCCGGCCGACCTCGATCTCGTCGAATTGCACGACTGCTTCGCCACGGCCGAATTGGTGCACTACGACAATTTGATGCTGTGCGAAGAGGGTGGCGCCGCCGACTTCTTCAACTCGGGTGCGACATGGCGGGACGGCTCGACGCCGGTGAACGTGTCAGGGGGGCTGGAGTCCAAGGGCCATCCGATCGCGGCCACCGGGATCGCCAATGTCTGGGAGATCTGCCACCACCTGCGCGGTGAGGCGAAGGAGCGCCAGATCGCGGACGCGAAGGTGGGTCTGGCGCACGTCATCGGACTCGGTTCGGCCTGCGGCGTGCACGTCCTGGAGAGGTCGACGGCGTAGTTCTCAGTCCGCCAGGCCGGCGGCGGAGGCGAATGCTGTGAGTTCCCGCTCGATGTCGGATCCGGCTGGCTGGTAGACGATCTCGGTGACGCCCTGCGCGGCGAGTCCGGCGATCTTGTCCGGCAGTTGAGCGGCCGGGCCGGTCAGCGCCATCGAGGCGGCAAACGGGATCAGGTCGGCGATGTGCGGCGCGTCGCTGGGATTGGCCTTGACCAGATGTCCGGTATGGATCGCGAGATGCCGCTCATCCTTCGGGTGCGCTTCGATCGCCTCGCGCCACCCCCGCCCGCCCGGCAAGGCGTCGACCGCGTCGGCGCCGCCGCGTTCGTACATGGCGTGATACAGCACCGCCGCGGCGGGCCCGGCGGCATCGATTGCGCGCGGCGAGGCCAGGTCCTCGCCTTCGTCGAGCACCGTGCCGAAGCACAGCAGTGCCCGCCACGCTTTGGCGGCATCGGGCTGCGGGACGGCGGCGGAGAAGACGCCGTCGCCGAGTTCGGCCGCGACGGCCAGCCCCTTCGGGCCGTCCGCGCCGATCAGGATCGGCACCTCGATCGGCCGCTGCGCCCCGAAGCCGGGCAGCTGCAACATGCCGATCCTGGCCCCGTCCCAGACCGCGGTGTCCCCGGCGAGAAGAGCCTTCAGGCATCGGACGTACTCGGCGACCTGCCGCCACGGCATTGGCCTCTGGCCCAACGACATTCGGCCGGTGAAGCCCGAGCCGACCGCCACCGCGACCCGGCCCGGCGCCTGGCTGACCAACTCGGCGATCGCGGCCGCGTTGACCATTGGATGGCGCAGGCTGGGAACGAGCACACCCGGCCCGAGGCCGATGCGCGACGTGCGCTCCGCACACCGGGTCAGAATCATCCACACATCCGGGTAGAGCGCCGGGGAATCGTAGAGCCAGGCACGCGCGTAGCCGAGTGTCTCGGCGAGTTCCACGTGGGCCGGGGTGTTCGACGACGTTGCGAACGCACACGAGAAGTCCATGTTCGAACTCTACTGAGGAAGGCTTGGTCGCCCGCGCGGAATAGTATCATTCAATACAGTATTATATGATACGAATAGAAAAGTAGCGGACGAAGGTGGCGATCATGGACGTATACGAGGCGGTCACCAGCCGACGGGCAGTGCGCGGATTCACCGACCAGCCGGTGCCGACCGAGGCGCTGGAACGTGTGATGTCGGCCGCGGCGTGGTCGCCGTCCGGATCCAACATCCAGCCGTGGAACGTCTACGTCGTGACCGGGGCGCCCCTGGCCGAGCTCAAGAAGCGCGCGGTCGAGCGGGTAGCGGCCGGCGACCCCTGGGACGAGCGGGAGTACGAGATGTACCCGGAGGCACTGAAATCCCCGTATCGCGAGCGCCGTTCGGCCTTCGGCAAGGAGCGCTACAGCGCGCTCGGAATTGCGCGCGACGACTGGGAGGGGCGCCAGCGCGCGGCGATCGCCAACTGGGATTGCTTCGGCGCTCCCGCGGCCCTGTTCTGCTACATCGATCACGACATGGGACCGGCCCAATTTGCCGACCTGGGCATGTATTTGCAGACGGTCATGCTGCTGCTGCGGGCCGAGGGCCTGGACAGCTGCCCGCAGATGGCGTGGTCGCAAGTTCGCGAGACGGTCGCCGAGACGCTGCGCCCGCCGGACGGACTGATGCTCTTCTGTGGCATGTCGATCGGCTATGAAGACCCCGCGGTCAGCTACATCCGAACCGGCAGGGCGCCGCTCGACGAAACGGTCACATCTGTCGGCGACGAGTCCCCGGTGCGGGCATCGTGACCGCGCGTGCCACCGACCGCCCCGGCGATCCCTCGCCCTTTGCGCTCGGTTTGTTGCTGCGCCGGGCGCACTGGCGCGCGGCGGCGGTGATGTCGGAGGCGCTACGGCCGCTCGGCATCGAGTTGCGACACTTCGCCGTTCTGCTCGTGCTCGTCAACCGCGGCCCCACCGAGCAGCGGGATTTGGTCGAGGCGACGGGCTCGGACAAGGCGGGAATCATGCGCGTCGTCGACGACCTGGAGCGCGACGGTCTGGCCGTGCGCAAGCCCGTTCCGGGGGACCGGCGGGTGCGCGCCGTGGAGATCACGCAAAAGGGGATCGAGCTGTTCGACGCGGCGCATGTCGCCGCGGAGCCGCTGGCCGAACAGCTGGTGTCGGTCATGCGGCCGGGAGAAGCGCAACAATTGTCCGATCTGCTCACCCGATTCACCTCTGCCGGCGAGCAGCGGTAGACAGGGTGCTCCTCGAGACTGAAGCCACGGCGGACGTTCTCGGCGTGTCGTCGCGATGGCTTAAGTGTCGCGATCGCTTCGACGCACGAACGGCTAGGCCGAGCGGCGGATGCCGCGGTTGCGGCCGATGTCGCCCTTCAGCAGCATGTCGCGCTCGGACTCGGACAGGCCGCCCCAAACCCCGTACGGCTCACCGACATCGAGTGCGTGGGAGCGGCACTGCTGGATCACCGGGCACTGCCGGCACATCTCCTTGGCGCGCTGCTCACGCTGCATGCGGGCGCGGCCACGCTCGCCATCGGGGTGAAAGAACATCGAGGAGTCAACGCCGCGGCACAGTCCTTGCAACTGCCAGCTCCAAATGTCCGCGTTGGGCCCAGGTAGCTGCTCCGGCTGTGGCATGGCTAGTTCCCTCTCTGCACGGCACGCCCAAGTGAGGTTTGGTTCGCAAAGTGAGTGTGCAACTGATTTAAGGGTGGCGTCACCGATGACTACCCGTCATTGCTAGAACTTAGGTGGGGCGGTGAATTTACGTCAATAGGCGTTTAGTGCGACAAAGTATGTAGAGGTTGGAGCAGAATTAACTTTGCGTTCATCCGCCGCGCATTTTGCGTGGGAGAACGGTGCTACCAGGGACTTGACCAAACCGAGATTTCCCAGCTCAGAGCCCAATGGCCGGATAGGGCCATTTATTACAGAGATGATCGTGATTAACATTTCAGTAACACCATCAGCACGAACTGTTTACTACTATCACCGTGATTGAAACTCGTCACACTTCGCCGATTGTGCCGACGCTGGCCGCGGCCGCCTTCGGCGACCAGCCGGCCCGCTGGCCGCTGCCGACGGCGACCTCCCCGAGCGAACTCTGGTTGCGGGCAGTGGCGGCCGGCGGACAGGGCCGATACGGCAGTGCCTACCGAGACCTCGCGGCGTTACGCCGCGACGTGGCGTCCGGCCCGCTGGTCTCGCTGGCCCACAGCACACAGGGATCCTTTCTGCGCCAACTCGGTTGGCACGCACGGGCCCGGGGCTGGGACGGTCGCGCCCTCGCGCTCGCCGGCGCCGATCCCGAAGCCCGCGCCGATGCGCTGATCGGCTTGGCGGCCGACGCATTGGGCGTCGGCCGTTTCGCCGCCGCGGCGACCTTGCTGGCGCGCGCGGACCCCGAGCTGGCCGCGGGTGTGCCGGACCGGCTGCCGGTGCGCCGGCAATGGGTGGCCGCCGAGTTGGCGATGGCGCGCGGCGACGGCGCGGCCGCGGTCCGTCATGCCGCCGAAGCCGTCGAGCTCGCCCGGGCCATGGAACCGGCCTCGCAGCGGCACCAAGTCAAGAGTGACGTGGTGCTCGCCGCCGCGCTGTGCAGTGCCGGCGCGATCGACCGCGCCCGCACCGTCGCCGAGGCGGCGCTGGACGCCACCGGCCGGCTGGGGCTGATACCGCTTCGATGGGCATCGGCCTGCTTGCTGTTTGATATCGGCAGCGTCACGATTTCGGCGCCCAAAATGGCCGAAATTCGGGATGTCTGCGCAGGCCAGGTGCGGCGCGCCGGTGGAACCTGGCCTTCCGGGTGAAACGGCTTTCGGCCGTTATTGTCATTCCGAGAGTTAGCCCGCGATGCGTCCGGTTTGTAACGTTGGAGATACCGCCGTCGATGACAATTCAAGCGGAACGTCTCGACGCTGTGGTTGCCGAAGCCGTAGCGGGAGATGGAAACGCCCTACGGGAGGTGCTGGAGACCATCCGTCCGATTGTGGTGCGATATTGCCGGGCGCGAGTCGGCACGGTCGAGCGGGGTGGCCTGACAGCCGACGATGTGGCTCAGGAGGTGTGCTTGGCGACTCTGACAGCCCTGCCGCGCTACCGGGATCGAGGACGCCCCTTTCTGGCCTTCCTGTACGGCATTGCGGCGCACAAGGTGGCCGACGCCCATCGCGCCGCCGGCCGCGACCTCGCCTACCCCTCCGAATCCGTTCCCGAGCGCTGGTCATCCGAGGCCGGTCCCGAGCAGCGGGCCCTCGAAGCCGATTCGGTCAGCCGCATGAACGAATTGCTCGACATCCTTCCCGCCAAGCAGCGCGAGATCCTCATTCTTCGCGTCGTCGTCGGCCTGTCTGCCGAAGAGACCGCCGCCGCCGTCGGCGCGACGCCAGGAGCCGTTCGGGTAGCTCAGCACCGAGCTTTGACGCGGCTCAAATCCGAGATGGTTGCGGCGGGGGACTATGCCTAAATCTGGGCCTGAATCTGGTTTCACAGACCGACCGGGACTCGACGAGTTGAGCCGGTCCGATCTGCTGCTCGACGCGCTCGCCGAACGTCAGCGCATCGACGTCGACGATCCCAACGACGACGCGCTGGCCACCCTGCTGGGGGATTGGCGCGACGACTTGCGGTGGCCACCGGCCAGCGCGCTGGTTTCGCCGGAGGAGGCCGTCGGGGCGCTGCGTGCCGGCATGCTGGAGCAGCGGCGGGGCCGGCGCGGCCTGGCGACGATCGGCTCGGTGGCGGCGACGTTGATCGCCCTCAGCGGTTTCGGGGCCATGGTCGTGGAGGCCCGCCCCGGTGGAACGCTGTACGGGCTGCACTCGATGTTCTTCGACGAGCCGCGGGTCAACCAGAACCAGATCATGTTGTCCGCCAAGGCCGATCTGGCGAAGGTGCAGCAACTGATCGACAAGGGGCAGTGGACCCAGGCCGAGAATCAGCTGGCGGAAGTCAGCAGCACCGTGCAATCGATGAATGACAGTGCCGGCCGCAAAGAGCTACTGGACGAAATCGAGCTGCTGAACGCGAAAGTCGATTCGCGGGATCCGAATGCGACGCTCTCGCCGGCGCCCCTTCCGGTTCCGCAGTCGCCGAGCGCAATCCCGCCTGCGCCCAGCGCGGTGCCGCGCAATACGCACTAGCGAACGGGCGGTTCGGTCGCCTCAGTGGCGGCGGTGAAATCCGTCGGCGTCTGATGTCGCTTCGTTGAGCGAGGCGTCGGCGTATCCCCGGCAGTAATCCCAGGTGACGTAGGCGTCCGGCTCCGGGTCGTAAGCCGGCTCGTGCGGGCGGACGGTGCCGTCGATCAGCAGTTGCAGCAGGTTGGCCCGCAGCATGTCCCAGTCGTGATAGTGGTCCTGCTGGCACTCGTCGCAACACACCACAAGACCGCGAATTCCCTTGTGCGCCAACAGTGCTTCGTATACGGCCAGATCGGCCAGATCCGCCTCTACCGCCATCCGCTCTTGTTGATCCAGCGGCTGTCCGGGCTCGACGGCGTCCAGCGCCGCGGACGGGTCACATGGGTCGTCCGCGAAAGGGTCGGGTGGCAAACCCGGAGGGAGGTGGTCACGCACGCCCCTAGCCTACGCAGCCAGGCCGTGGTAACGCCAGCAGGCCGACCCGCGCCGATTGGGCGGGCGGCGCGCCAACAGATTCAACTCCCCGACGTCCGGGACCGATAGGATGGGTTTCTCGCTCCGCGCGCGCATGGAGGGTTTCACCGATGTCCCGTGGCACGTCCCACCTCGAAGACAGCTCCGACCTGGTCGCCAGCCCTTACCTGCGCGTCGGCGGCCTGGCCGACGAGGGCGTGCCGACCGGGGGAGACAACCCGCACAAGGTCGCGATGCTGGGCCTGACGTACGACGATGTTTTGCTGCTGCCCGCCGCTTCCGATGTGGTTCCCGCCACCGCCGACACCTCCAGCCAGCTAACCAAGAAGATCCGGTTGCGGGTGCCGCTGGTCAGCTCGGCGATGGACACCGTCACCGAGTCCCGGATGGCCATCGCGATGGCCCGCGCCGGCGGCATGGGCGTGCTGCACCGCAACTTGCCCGTCGCCGAGCAGGCCGGCCAGGTCGAGATGGTGAAGCGGTCGGAGGCCGGCATGGTCACCGACCCGGTCACCTGTCGGCCGGACAACACGCTGGCCCAGGTCGACGCGCTATGCGCCCGCTTCCGGATCTCCGGCCTGCCCGTCGTCGACGACTCCGGCGCGCTGGTCGGCATCATCACCAACCGCGACATGCGGTTCGAGGTCGACCAGACGCGGCCGGTCTCCGAGGTGATGACCAAGGCCCCGCTGATCACCGCCCGCGAGGGCGTCACCGCCGACGCGGCGCTGGGGCTGTTGCGCCGCAACAAGATCGAGAAGCTGCCCGTCGTCGACGGTCACGGCCGGTTGACCGGGCTGATCACCGTCAAGGACTTCGTCAAGACCGAGCAGCACCCGCTGGCCACCAAGGACAGCGACGGCCGGCTGTTGGTGGGCGCCGCCGTCGGTGTCGGCGGCGACGCCTGGGTCCGCGCGATGATGCTGGTCGACGCCGGGGTTGACGTGCTGATCGTCGACACCGCGCACGCCCACAACCGGCTGGTGCTGGACATGGTCGGCAAACTCAAGGCCGAGGTCGGCGACCGCGTCGAGATCATCGGCGGTAACGTCGCGACCCGTTCGGCCGCGCTGGCGCTGGTCGAGGCCGGAGCCGACGCGGTCAAGGTCGGCGTGGGGCCGGGCTCGATCTGCACCACCCGGGTGGTGGCCGGGGTCGGCGCCCCTCAAATCACGGCGATCCTGGAAGCCGTCGCGGCCTGCGGACCGCACGGTGTGCCGGTCATCGCCGACGGCGGACTGCAGTATTCCGGCGACATCGCCAAGGCGCTGGCCGCCGGTGCGTCGACGGCCATGCTGGGCTCGCTGCTGGCCGGCACCGCGGAGGCGCCCGGCGAGCTGATCTTCGTCAACGGCAAGCAGTTCAAGAGCTACCGCGGGATGGGATCGCTGGGCGCGATGGCGGGCCGCAGTGGCGCTGGGGCTAGTGGCAGGTCCTACTCCAAGGACCGCTACTTCGCCGACGACGCGCTCTCCGAGGACAAGCTGGTGCCCGAGGGGATCGAGGGCCGGGTGCCGTTCCGCGGCCCGCTGTCGTCGGTGATCCACCAGCTGACCGGCGGGCTGCGCGCCGCGATGGGCTACACCGGCTCGCCGACCATCGAGGTGCTGCAACAAGCGCAGTTCGTCCGGATCACGTCGGCCGGGCTCAAGGAAAGCCACCCCCACGACGTCACGATGACCGTCGAAGCACCGAACTACTACGCCCGGTGAGCAGCGAACTGAACATGGTCGAGATCGGGATGGGCCGCGTCGCGCGTCGCACCTACGAGCTCAGCGAAGTCAGCATCGTTCCGTCCCGGCGCACCCGCTCGTCGCAGGACGTGTCGACGACCTGGCAGCTGGACGCCTACCGGTTCGAGATCCCCGTCGTGGCCCACCCGACCGACGCGCTGGTGTCGCCGGAGTTCGCGATCGAGCTGGGCCGGCTTGGCGGGCTGGGCGTGCTCAACGGCGAGGGCCTGATCGGCCGGCACGCCGACGTGCAGGCCAAGATCGCCCAGCTGGTCGAGGCCGCCGAAAAGGAACCCGAACCGTCGGCGTCGATCCGGCTGCTGCAGGAGTTGCACGCGGTGCCGCTGAACCCGGACCTGCTGGGCGCCGCGGTGGCCCGCATCCGCGAGGCCGGCGTGACCACGGCGGTGCGGGTCAGCCCGCAGAACGCGCAGTCGCTGACCCCGGTGTTGTTGCAGGCCGGGATCGACTTGCTGGTCATCCAGGGCACCATCGTCTCGGCCGAGCGCGTGGCCTCCAACGGCGAACCGCTCAACCTGAAGAGTTTCATCTCCGAGCTCGACGTGCCGGTGGTGGTGGGCGGGGTGCTCGACCACCGCACCGCGCTGCACCTGATGCGCACCGGCGCCGCCGGCGTCATCGTCGGCTACGGCTCCACCCGGGGCGTGACCACCAGCGACGAGGTGCTGGGCATCAGCGTGCCGATGGCCACCGCGATCGCCGACGCCGCGGCCGCGCGCCGCGAGTACCTCGACGAGACCGGCGGCCGCTACGTGCATGTGCTGGCCGACGGCGACATCCACACCTCCGGTGAGCTGGCCAAGGCCATCGCCTGCGGTGCCGACGCGGTGGTGCTGGGCACCCCGCTGGCCGAAAGCGACGAGGCGCTCGGCGGCGGGTGGTTCTGGCCGGCCGCGGCGGCGCACCCGTCGTTGCCGCGCGGGGCGCTGCTGCAGATCGCGGTCGGCGAGCGCCCGCCGCTCGAGCAGGTGCTCAACGGGCCGTCCGACGACCCGTTCGGCAGCCTCAACCTGGTCGGTGGCCTGCGCCGATCGATGGCCAAGGCCGGCTACTGCGACCTCAAGGAATTCCAGAAGGTCGGCCTCACCGTCGGCATCTAGGGCCGGCCATTCTTCGAACGTGAAACTAGTTTCACGTTCGGCGCCGAACGTGAAACCAACGTCACGCTCGACCGTGGGCCGGGGGTAAGGGCGCGCTGGCTTATTACTCGCCGGTAAGTTCATACTGGTGGGGATGAAGCCAGATTACGACGTCCTGATCATCGGTTCGGGGTTCGGCGGCAGTGTCAGCGCGCTGCGGTTGACCGAAAAGGGTTACCGCGTAGGCGTTTTGGAGGCCGGCCGGCGCTACGCCGACGACGAGTTCGCCAAGACGTCGTGGAACCTGCGCAAATTTCTGTGGGCGCCCAGGTTGGGCTGCTACGGCATTCAGCGGATCCACCCGCTGAAAAACGTGATGATCCTGGCCGGCGCCGGGGTGGGCGGCGGGTCGTTGAACTACGCCAACACGCTGTACGTGCCGCCGGATCCGTTCTTCAACGACCAGCAGTGGCGCCACATCACCGACTGGCGCAGCGAGCTGATGCCGCACTACGAGCAGGCGCAGCGGATGCTGGGTGTGGTCACCAACCCGACGTTCACCGACGCCGACCGCATCGTCAAGGAAGTCGCCGACGAGATGGGCTGTGGCGACACCTTCGTGCCCACCCCGGTGGGGGTGTTCTTCGGGCCGGACGGAACCAAGACGCCGGGAAAGACGGTGCCCGACCCGTTCTTCGGCGGCGTTGGCCCCGACCGCACCGGCTGCCTGGAATGCGGCTGCTGCATGACGGGCTGTCGCTACGGCGCCAAGAACACCTTGCTCAAGAACTACCTCGGCCTCGCGGAATCAGCTGGGGCACAAGTCATTCCGATGACGACGGTAAAGAGCTTCGAGCAGCGCTCCGACGGGCTGTGGGAGGTCGGCACGGTTCGCACCGGCAGCTGGGTGCGCCGGGGCCGGCGCACCTACACCGCGACCCACCTGATCCTGGCCGCCGGCACCTGGGGGACGCAGCACCTGCTGTTCAAGATGCGCGACAAGGGCCGATTGCCGCGTCTCTCAACACGTTTGGGTGTGTTGACTCGGACCAACTCGGAGTCGATCGTCGGCGCCGGACGGTTGGAGGTCAGCCCGGATCTGGACCTGACGCACGGTGTGGCGATCACGTCGTCGATTCACCCGACGCCGGACACGCACATCGAACCCGTCCGTTACGGCAAGGGCTCCAACGCCATGGGGCTGCTGCAGACGTTGATGACCGATGGCCCAGGGGCCGAAGGCCCCGATGAAACCTATGTGCCGCGCTGGCGGCAGCTGCTCGACACCGCCGGCGAGGATCCGGGCAAGATGCTGCGACTGCTCAATCCCAGCCGTTGGAGCGAACGCACGGTGATCGCGCTGGTCATGCAGCACCTGGACAACTCGATCACCACGTTCACCAAGCGCGGAAAGCTGGGCATCCGTTGGTATTCCAGCAAGCAGGGGCACGGCGAGCCGAACCCGTCGTGGATCCCGGTGGGCAACGAGGTCACCCGCCGCATCGCGGACAAGATCGACGGCGTAGCCGGCGGCACCTGGGGTGAGCTGTTCAACATTCCGCTGACCGCGCACTTCCTCGGCGGCGCGGTGATCGGCGACAGCCCCGAGCACGGAGTCATCGATCCCTACCATCGCGTCTACGGCTATCCGTCGCTGCTGGTGGTGGACGGCGCCGCGATCTCGGCCAATCTGGGCGTCAACCCGTCGCTGTCGATCACCGCGCAGGCCGAGCGGGCCGCCTCGCTATGGCCGAACAAGGGCGAGCGCGATCTGCGGCCGCGCCAAGGCGATAGCTACCGCCGGCTGGACCCGATCCCGCCGAAGTACCCGGTGGTGCCGGCCGACGCGCCCGGCGCGCTGCGCTGGCTGCCGATCGACCCGGTCGGCTCGGTCGGTTAGCTCGCGATCGCCTGGAGCGGCGCGCCCGTGACCACCCGGCTGCGCTCGCCGTGCACGTTGACCGGCACGTCGCCCATCAGCGTGACCCGGTGCATCAGCCGCGGCTGGTCGTCGTAGTCGTCGATCGCCCGGTGCTGGGTGGCCCGGTTGTCCCAGATGGCGACGTCACCGGCCTCCCAGTGCCAGCGAATAGTGTTCTCGGGCTTAGTGATTCGACATTGCAACAGTTCGAGCAGTGCGCTTGACTCGTGGCTGCACAGGCCGACGAAGCTGCGCACGAAGTTACCCGCTAGCAGGGAGCGCTCACCGGTTTCCGGATGCACCCGCACCACGGGGTGCTTGGTCTGGAAGTCCTGCTTCTCGAACGCCTGCCGGAACGCCCGCTGCGCGTCGGTCATCGACAGGACGGCTTCGGCGGTCACGTAGTCGTAGCGGTTGCTGTGCAGTGCCCACAGGTTTTCGGCGAGACACTTCAGCGGCTCGGGCAGATCCTCGTAGGCCGCGACGGTCGAGGCCCACAGCGTCGAGCCGCCGTAGCGGGGCAGGGTGATCGCCCGCAGAATCGAGGCCGCCGGGTAGTTCGCGACGAACGTGACGTCGGTGTGCCAGCGGTTGGCCTTGCCGTATTCGGAGTTGATCGGCGTGATGATCGGTGCGCCTTTGGCTGCGAGCGCACCGGCGGCCGGGTGGCCGACGGGTGTGCCCAGCAGGCGAGCGAACGCCAGCTGCTGCTGGTCATCGAGGTGGTGCTGGCCGCGGAAGAAGATGACCTTGTGAGTCAGCAACGCCCGGCGGATCTCCTCGACGGCAACCGGGTCGAGGTCGCCGCCGAGGTGCACCCCGTCGACCCGAGCGCCGATCCGGCTGCCCAGCTTGGTGACGGTTATCTGGTCTTTCATGGCCCTCTTCCTTGCTTGAACGTCGGGTGTAGTCAGTTGACTAACCGCGAGTGTAGTCGAGTGTCTACAGTTTGGGCAAGGGGTCGATTGCGCGGCTTCGACCCGCGACAAAGCCGCAGCTCAAGCGAAAATTTGAGGAAGTTGACCGATGTCAGGACGCGGTCGTGGAGCCCAGCGCGGAGGCCACCTCGTGCTGCTCCATCGCCGCCACCTCGAGGTAGACCTCGGCCACCTGGGCCAGTCGATCGCTGCCCGGTTCGCGGGCGGCAAGCAGCGCGGCCAGCGTCGACACACTGCGCGCGGCGAAGATGTCGGCCACCATCACGGTGGGGGTGTCCAGCCAGGCGCGGACACGGGCGACCAGCTGGGTGGCCAGCACCGAATCTCCACCGAGGCCGAAGAAATCGTCGTCGGCGCTCACCGTCCCGACGCGCAGCAGGCCGGCGGTGATGTCGGCCAGCGCCCGTTCCAGCGGTGTCGACGGCGCCCGTCGGTCCGTCCCGGTCTCGGCGGCGCGCTGCTGGCCGGCGCGCGAGAGCAGCTCGCCCGCCGCCTTCCGGTCGATCTTGCCGCCGACCGTGTACGGGATCTCGGCGACCAGCACGATCAGGTCGGGAACCATGTGGGGCGGAACGAATCCCGACACCGCGGCCGTCAGATGTGCCGGCGTCAACGCGGGGTCGGTGACCCGGACCAGCGCGGCCAACTGCTCGCGCTTGGTGTCGCCGGCGACGGGGATCACCGCGGCCACGGCGCCGTCCACCGATTCCAGCCTGTTCAGTGCTCCCTCGACCTCGCCGAGCTCGACGCGGTAGCCGCTGATCTTGACCCGGTGGTCGGCGCGGCCGACGAACTCCAGCGTGCCGTCGGGCAGATACCGAGCCAAATCGCCTGTGCGGTACCAGTTTTTGCCGTCGTGCTCGATGAACTTGCCTTCGGTCAGGTCCGGCCGGCCGCGATAGCCGCGGGCGATGCCGCGCCCGCCGACCCAGAATTCGCCGGGAACCCAGTCCGGGCAATCGGACCCGTCGGCCGCCACCACGCGGCAGCTGTTGTTCGGCAGCGGGTGGCCGAACGGCACCGCGGCCCAGTGCGGTGGCAGCTCGCCGGGTTCGCAGATCGTGTTGTGAATGGCCGTCTCGGTGGCTCCGCCCAGCCCGGCGACGCGGACCCGCGGGGCCTGGGCACGCAGCGCGCGCACCATCTCGGTGCGCACCCAGTCGCCGCCGGTGGGCACCACGCGCACCGACGAGATCCGGCCCGAGTTCACCGCGACCAGCATCTCGAGCCAGCCGGGCAGCCAGTGCAGCACGGTGACCCGGTGCCGCTCGATCAGCCGCGCCCACGCGTCGGGATCGCGCCGCTGCTCCTCGTCCACCACCACGATCGAGCCGCCCGCGCGCAGCATCCCGAAGATGTCCAGCACCGAGATGTCGCATTCCAGGGTGGACAGCGCCAGGCATCGATCGTCGGTGCCGATGTCGAAGTGGGCGTTGATGAATTCGACGGTGTTCATCGCGGCGTCGTGGCTGACCTCGACGCCCTTGGGCTCACCGGTGGAGCCCGAGGTGAAGAGCACGTAGGCGACATCGGCCGGATCGGTGGCGGCCGGCTCGGTGTCGGCGGCGGCGGGCAGGCCCTGCGCGACGGCTTCCGCCACGGTCAGCGCGGGAACCGGCAGGTCGTCGAGCCCTCGGGGCCCGCACACCAGCGCCGACGCCACGCCCGCGCCGCCCAGGATGCGTGCGGCGCGGTCGGCCGGCTGGTCGACGCCGATCGGCAGGTACACACCGCCGGCGGCGTGGATGCCCAGCAGCGCCGGGATCTGCTCGGCGGTCTTGGGGCCCAGCACCGCGACCGCGTCACCGCGTCCAATCCCGCGGTCCCGCAACGTCGCACACACGGCAAGGGCTTGCTCGCGCAGCTGCGCATAGGTGAGATCGCCGAGGCTGCTGTACACCGCGGGCGCATCGGGGTGCGCGGCCGCGGATCGAAAGAAGCCGTCGTGCAACGCATCTGAGCTCGGCGCGGTGGTGACGCCGTTGAGCCTGGCGCGCAGGGCGCGCTGTTCGGGCGGAAGTGCCGGTGGGTCGGGTGCCTCCCAGGCGTCGTCGTCGTTGGCCAGCCGGATCAGCTCGGCGACGTGGTAGGCGAACATCGCGTCGGCGACGCCCGGCCGGAACGCCTCGGCGCGGACGTCCCAGTTGACCAGCAGGCCGCCGTCGAACGGGGTGGCCTGGGAGTCCAGCAACACCTGCGGCCCCTGCGAGATGTGCCAGACGCACTTGCCGAACTGCTCGGTGACCTCGCCGTCGAACAGGTCGCCGAGCCCCAGCCCGCTGGTGAACACGAAGGGCGCCAGCGTCGGCATGCCGCGATGCCGGGTCAGGTCGCGCAGGATCGACAACCCCGAGTAGCTGGAGTGCGCCGCGCTGGCGTGCAGCGACTCCTGCAGGACGCGGGCCCGGGCCGCCGCGGTCGGGGCGTCGGTCAGGTCGACGTCGAGCATCAGCGACGTGGTGAAGTCGCCGACGAGTTTGTCGACGTCGGCGTGAAACGGCTCGCGGCCGAACATCGGCAGGTTCAGCAGGAACCGGGAGTTCGTGGACCAGCGCGCCAGCGTCCCGGCGTAGGACGCGGCGATCGCCATCGCGGGGGTGACGCCGCGCTTGTGGGCCGCGGCGAACAGCGCCTCGCGGATGTCGGCGTCGAAGTAGTGCCAGAGCCGGATGTTGCGGCGCGGATTGGCCTGCTCGGAGGCCGGCACCAGCGGGAGCGACGGCGGTTCGGGCAGGTCCGGCACCCGCTCGGCCCACCACTGCCGGTCCTCGTCGGACACCGAGGTGGCGGCCGTCAGCGCGGCCCGGTACTGCCGGTAGGTGTAGCTCAGCTCGGGCAGGTCGCCGCCGCGGTAGAAGACCGCGAGGTCGGCCATGAAGTTGCGGTAGCTGACGGCGTCGGCGGCCGACATGTCCATGTCGACGTGCAGGCGGGTGCGCCCGTCGGGCAGCAGCGTCAGCGCGATCTCCAGCACCTCGCCGTAAAGCATCTGATGCGACTTGGCGTCGCGGATCTGATCCAGCCGCTGCTGCGCCGCGGCGGTGTCGAGGTCGCGCAGGTCGACCACCTCGACGCCCACGGTGCGGTCGGTGATCCGCTGGGTGCCGTCGGGCAGGATCTCCACCCGCAGCATCGGATGGCGGCGGGCGAGCGCGGCTGCGGCGACGCGGAGCCGTTCCGGGTCGACGCCGGCGCCGTCGAACTCCACGTAGAGGTGCGGGGCCACGCCGCCGAGGGCCTGCTCTTCGTTGCGGCCCAACCACAATGCGTGCTGGATGGGCGCCAGCGGAAAAGTCTCGCCGTCGTCGTCACCGGGCGCCGCGGCTTCGGGTTCCTCGTTGCCGCCTTCGTCCTGGCGCAGCGCCGAGACCATTCGCGTCCAGGCGGCGACGGTCGGGTTCTCGGCCAGGGACGCGAAACCGATGTCGATGCCCTGCCGGCGCCACCGGCCGGACAGCGACATCATCCGTATCGAGTCGAGCCCGGAGGCGATAAGGTCGGCTTCGGGGTCCAGCGCTTCGGGGGCGATGCCAAGCAATTCGGCGACCTGTTCTCGGACGCTCAGAGAGCTCGTCGCGGCGCGACCCATTGTGTGAAACCTCTCAGCAATTAGTGAAGGCTGTCCTAACTATGCGGAGGCTACCCTATATTTGTTTTCGGACTTAACTTACCCCCGGAAGGGCGCTGACCGCGATGAGCACCGGATTCCATCCCGATGCCGAGGTGCAACACGACGAAAGTGTCGACCTCGCAACGGGATTCGTCCCGTTCCCGAGTGACCGGGCCGACGCCTACCGGCGGGCCGGCTACTGGGCGGGGCTGCCGCTGGATTCGGTTCTGCGCGAGGCCGCGCACCGTTGGCCGCAGCGCTGCGGCATCGCGGATGCGCACACCAGCTACACCTTCGCCGAATTCGACGCGCTGGCCGATCGCATCGCCGGCGGGCTGACCAACCTCGGCTTCGTCGCCGGCGACCGGGTCCTGCTCCAGCTGCCCAACTCCTGCCAATTCGCGTTGGCACTGTTCGGATTGCTGCGCGCCGGGGTGGTGCCGGTGATGTGCCTGCCCGGCCACCGCACCGCCGAGCTGAGCCACTTCGCCGAGGTCAGCGGGGCGGTCGGGATGGTGATCACCGACCAGGCGGGTGGCTTCGACTACCGCGAGATGGCCACCGCGCTGGTGCGCGAGCGCCCGCGGCTGACCCGGGTGCTGGTCGACGGCGACCCGGGCGATTTCCAGGCCTGGGCCGACGTGCAGCACTACGCGGGCCCTGTCCGGCCAACCGCGGCACCGGATCCGGGCCTGCCCGCGCTGCTGCTGGTTTCGGGCGGCACCACGGGGCTACCCAAACTCATCGCCCGCACCCATGACGACTACCGCTACAACGCTTCGGCGTGCGCCGCGGCCTACGGGATGACCGGGGACGACGCCTACCTCGTGGTCCTGCCCGCCGGCCATAACTTCCCGCTGGCCTGCCCGGGTCTGCTGGGCGCGATGACCGTGGGCGCCGCCACGATTTTCACCGACGATCCCAGCCCCGAGGCCTGCTTCGCGCTGATCGACCGGCACCGGGTCACCGTCACCGGTCTGGTCAACGCGCTCGCCAAGCTGTGGGCGCAGGCCTGCGATTGGGAGCCGGTGCTGCCGACCTCGCTGCGCGTGGTGCAGGTTGGCGGATCGCGGCTGCTGCCCGACGAGGCCCGGTTCATTCGCGAGAACCTGAGCGCGGGTATGCAGCAGATCTTCGGTATGGCCGAGGGGATGCTGAACTTCACCCGGCCCGGCGATCCCGTCGACGTGGTGGACAACCTGCAGGGCCGGCCCATGTCGCCCGCCGACGAGATGAAGGTCGTCGACGAGAACGGCGACGAAGTGGCCCCGGGTGAAGAGGGCGAGCTGCTGGTGCGCGGGCCGTACACGATCAACGGGTACTACCGCGCCGACGAGGCCAACGCCCGCTCGTTCAGCCCCGACGGCTTCTACCGCAGCGGTGACCGGGTGCGGATCTTCACCGACGGCCCGCGGGCCGGCTACGTCGAGGTGACCGGCCGGATCAAGGACGTCATCCACCGGGGCGGCGAGACCGTCTCGGCGTCGGACCTCGAGGAACACCTGCACGCCCATCCCGCCGTCGCCGACGCGGCGGCGGTCGCCCTGCCGGATCAGTACCTCGGCGAAAAGATCTGTGCGGCAGTTGTTTTCAAGGGCGCACCGGTCACCCTGGCCGAGCTGAATGGATTCTTGGACGGCCGCGGCGTCTCGGTTCACGCCAAGCCGGACGTGCTGGAAGCCATGCGGTCGCTACCCAAGACGGCGGTGGGCAAGGTGGACAAGAAGCAAATCGTCGTCAGCCTGACACGGGCGTGAGCGACGCTGACCCTGGCGCACTTGGGATTTGACTGACATGACATTGAATGGTGGCTCCGATGAACGGTACCGAGTGTGACCTCTGACGCGATGCACGAACCGATCGCCGTCATCGGCGTGGGATGCCGCCTGGCCGGTGATGTCACGACCGCCGCGGCCTTCTGGGATTTCCTGCTGGAGGGGGGCAGTGCGGTGCGCGAGGTACCCGCCGACCGGTGGGAGCCCTACCTGTGGCGCGACCCGCGCAACGCGGCGGTGCTCAAGGACATCACACCGTGGGGCACCTTCATCGACAACCTCGCGGGATTCGACGCCGAGTTCTTCGGCGTCTCCCCGCGCGAGGCCGAACTGATGGACCCCCAGCAGCGGCTGGCCCTCGAGGTCAGCTGGGAGGCGCTCGAGCACGCCGGGGTACCGCCCCGCTCGCTGGCCGGCAGCGACACCGCCGTGCTGATGGGGGTGAACTCCGACGACTACGGCAAGTTGCTGATGGAGGACCTGCCCGGTATCGAGGCCTGGACCGGGATCGGCACGTCGCTGTGCGGGATCGCCAACCGGGTGTCACACCTGCTCGACCTGCGCGGGCCCAGCGTGGCGCTCGACGCCGCCTGCGCGGCCTCGCTGGTGGCCGTGCATCAGGCCTGCCAACTGCTGCGCTCGGGGGAGACGGCACTCGCGCTGGCCGGTGGCGTCAGCGCCCTGATTGGGCCGGGATTGACCCGGGTGCTCGACCAGGCCGGTGCGACGGCACCCGACGGCCGCTGCAAGACCTTCGACGAATCCGCCGACGGCTACGGCCGCGGCGAGGGCGCGGCCGTGGTGGTGCTCAAGCGGCTCGCCGACGCCCGGCGCGACGGGGACCGGGTGCTGGCCGTGGTCCGCGGGGGAGCGGTCGCCCAGGACGGTCGCACGGTCGGCATCATGTCGCCCAACGGCGCCGCCCAGGCGGATCTGTTCCGGCTGGCCTGCCGGTCGGCGGACATCGACCCGGCCACCGTCGATTTCATCGAAGCCCACGGAACCGGCACTCCCACCGGCGATCCCGTCGAGGTCGCGGCGCTGGCGGAGGTGTACGGGGCGGCCCGGCCCGCCGACGATCCCGCCCTGGTCGGCTCGGTCAAACCGAACACCGGCCATCTCGAGGGCGGCGCCGGCGCCGTCGGCCTGATCAAGGCCGTACTGGCCCTGCACCACCGGACCATTCCGCCCACCGCGGGCGTGCGCAAGCTCACCCCCGCCGTCGACTGGGACAACAGCGGCCTGCGGGTGCCGACCGAGGCGCAGGCCTGGGCGCGCCGGCCCGGCCATCCCCGCCGAGCGGCGGTGTGCAGCTACGGCTACGGCGGCACGATCGCGCACGTGTTGCTCGAGGAGGCGCCGCCCGCGCGGGGTGTCGCACCCGCGGAAATGATTGGGCCGGCGGTGATTCCGCTGTCGGGCCGCTCGGCGAGCAGGCTGAGCGCGCAGGCCGCGGCGCTGGCCGAACACCTCGGCGAGCGGAAGATATCGCTGGACGAGGTCGCCGCGACGCTGTGGACCCGTCGCAGCCACGAGCCGGTGCGCGCGGCCGTGGTCGCCGAGAGCTCCGAGGAGCTGGTCGGCGCGTTGCACACGCTGGCCGACGACGGGCGTGACGCCGCGCTGGTGCGCGGCACCGTGCTGCCCGGTGCGTCCGAGGGTGCGGTGTGGGTGTTCTCCGGACATGGTTCCCACTGGCCGCAGATGGGCCAGGAGTTGCTGGCCACCGAACCGGCGTTCGCCGCGGTGATCGATGCGATCGATCCGATCTTCGGCGCCGAACTGGGTTTCTCGGCGCGCGAGGCGCTGACCTCCGGCGACCTCGGCGGCACCGACCAGGTGCAGGCGCTGACCTTCGCGATGCAGGTCGGCCTGGCCGCGGTGCTGCGCGGGCGGGGGGTGCGGCCCGCAGCGGTGATCGGTCACTCCGTGGGCGAGGTCGCCGCGTGCGTGACCGCGGGTGTATTCGACCTGGCGCAGGGCGCCGCCGTGGCGTGCTACCGCGCCCGCGGGTTCCGGACGGTGATGGGTGCGGGCGCGATGGCATTGGTGCCGCTGCCCTTCGCCGCTGCCCAGCAACGGCTCGGCGCGCGCACCGACGTGGTGGCGGCCATCAGCGCGTCGCTGACCTCGACGGTGGTATCGGGCACCGCCGCGGCCGTCGACGAGGTGGCCGCCCGGTGGGGCGACGAAGGCCTGATGGTCCGTCGCGTCAAGACCGACGTCGCGTTCCACAGCCCGGCGATGGACGCGCTCACCGCCGACCTGGCGCGGCTCACCGCCGCGTTGCCCGAGCCGGCGCCGGCCCGGGTTCCGCTCTACACCACCGCGCTGGCCGACCCGCGGTCATCGGCGGTGCGCGGACCGGACTACTGGGTCGCCAATCTGCGCGACCGGGTCCGGTTCGCCGAGGCGGTCTGCGCGGCGGCCGAGGACGGCCACCGGCTGTTCCTCGAGGTCTCGGCCCACCCGGTGGTATCGCACTCCATCGCAGAAACGTTGCTGCACTTGGAGATTGACGAGCATGCGGCCGTCGGCGTGCTGCGCCGCGACCAACCGGCACGGCGTTGCGTCGCTGCCGCGGTCGCCGCCCTGCACTGCCACGGCGCGCCCGTCGGCGACGCCGGCACCCCCGCCGCGGGGTGGGCCCCCGATCTGCCGGGCACGCAGTGGCAGCACCGCGATTTCTGGCGCATCCCGAGCGCGCCGCCCGCGGGCCGCGGTGTACACGACGCCGACAGCCACACCCTGCTCGGCGGCCGACTCGAGGTCACCGGCACGGTGCCGGCGCGGGTCTGGGAGACCCGGCTGGACATGGCGACGCGGCCGTATCCCGGCAACCATCCCGTGCAGGGCACCGAGATCGTGCCGGCCGCGGTGCTGCTCAACACCTTCCTGACGGCCGCGGGAACCGATGTGACCGAGGTACATCTGCGCACACCCGTCGCGCCGGGCCGCGCCCGCGATGTGCAGGTGGTGCTGCAGGATCAGGCGCTGGCGATCGCCACCCGACTGGTCGACGACGACGGCCCCGACGTCGGCGGCTGGCTGACGCACTGCACCGCGATCGCGGCCGCCACCGACGATCGCGAGGTGCCCGGGCTCGACGAGTCCGCGATCCGGGTCCGGTGCACCGAGCAGTTGGCGCCGAACACCGTGGTGGATCGGCTGGCCGCCCTCGGTGTCGCCGAGATGGGTTTCGGCTGGGAGGTGGTCGATCTCTGGGCCTGTGACGGCGAATTCCTCGCGCAGGTGCGTGCCGAACCGGACGGGTCGCACCCCTTGACGTGGGCCGGACTCATCGATGCCGCCACCTCGGTGGCATCCACGGTGTTCGACGGCGCGCCCCGGCTGCGCATGCCAGCTCGTATCGAACGGGTGAGAGTCCTTGGTACGCCTTCTGATTCGGTACTGCTGCACGTTCGCCGGCGCGACGAGGGCACCTGCACCGACGTCACCATCGCCACGCTCACCGGCAGGCCGCTGGTGGCGATCTCGGGAATGACGTTCGAGGAGCTGGAGAACACCGGCGGCGACGTGTCGCGAGTGGTGCACCGAATCGACTGGCATCCAACGCCGTTCGACGCCGACGCGGTGCCGGGTGAAGTCGTGCTGGTCGGCGGTGATGCGGGAGTCCGCGCCTGGTGTGAACGCGACCTGACCGCGGCCGGCGTCGCCTATGAAGTCTGCGCGACGCCCGCTGACCTCCCCGCCGAGCTGGACTCCGACGCCGTCGTACTGGTGTTGCCCCGCGCCGAGGACAGTCCGGTCGAAGCCGTGGGGACCGTGCTGAAGACCCTCAAATCGCTTCTACACAACGGCATCTCACCGCGGCTGTGGACCTTGACCCAGGGTGTGCACGAGGGCACCGATGTGAGCCGCTCGCCGCTGTGGGGCCTGTCGAGGGTGGCCGCCGCCGAACATCCCACACTGTGGGGCGGGGTGCTCGATCTGGCCGAGGACCGACTTCCGCTGTGCGCGCTGGCCACGCTCTACGGCCACGCCGTGGTGGTGGTTCGCGACGGTGTCGCGCGGATTGCGAAGCTGGCCAACGTCATCGACGCAACCGGGCCGACGATGGAATGCACGCCGGCCGGCACGTACCTGGTTACCGGCGGGACCGGCGTGCTCGGCCTGCGCATCGCCGAACGGTTGGCCGATCTGGGTGCGCGCCGCGTGGTGCTGCTGTCCCGGTCCGGTCTCCCGGAACGCTCGGCGTGGGCCGCCGCGGACAACCAGAGCCAGGTTCGCGCGGTGTGCGCGCTCGAGGAGCGCGGCGTCTGGGTGCACTCGGTCGCCTTGGACATCGCCGCGCCCGGCGCCGTCGACGAACTGCGCTCGGTGCTGGCCGACTTGCCGCCGGTGCGTGGCGTAATCCACGCCGCGGGCGTGGAAGCCGGTGTGTTCCTTGCGAATACCACGATCGACGAGATCGCGACCACCATGCATCCGAAGGTTGACGGAGCACTCGCGCTGCACGAGATGTTTGCGCCCGGCGAGCTGGACTGGATGGTGCTGTATTCCTCCTGCGGCTACCTGGCCGGCTTCCCCGGACAGGGTGCCTACGCCTGCGGCAACGCCTTCCTGGACGCGCTGGCCCGGCACCGGCGCGGGCTGGGCGACGTCACGACCAGTGTGGCCTGGACAGCGTGGCGCGGCCTGGGTATGGGCTCGGACTCCGGATACATTGCCGCGCAACTGGATGCCCTGGGCATGGACACCATCGCTGCGGACGACGCACTGCGTGCCCTGGACGTCGCGATGCGGTCGCAGGAGGCCAACCCGGTGGTGCTGCCGGTGCTCCCGGACGCCACGTCGGTGCCGATCCTGGCCGACATCGCTGCGGCCGTCGCCGCGGATTCGGCGGTGCAGAACCAGGATTTCACCGCGGTGGGCCCCGGCGACATGGACACCGAAGAATGGGTGACCCAGCAGGTCCTCACGGCGGTGGCCGCCGAACTCGGCCTGCCCGTCGACAGCGTCGACACCAGGATGCCGTTGGTCGAAATCGGCGTGGACTCGATCATGACGGTCGCGTTGCGGCGCCAGCTCGAGAAGCAGACCGGGCTGGCATTGCCACCGACACTGCTGTGGGAGCACCCCACAGCGGCCGCGGTGACGGCGCGCATCGTCGAGCTACTGGACAGCGAGATCGCCTCTGCGGCAACAGAAGACGGCGCGCCCGTGGTGTAGCCGCGGTCAGTGACCGCCACCGAGCTGGTGGGCCTGGGCGCGCCGGTGGGTGGGCTCGCAGCCGGGCGGCTGTGGCGGCGGCGGCAGCAGTGCCTTGCGCTGACGGACCGCGATGGTCTTCGGCGAGTCCGTCTTGAGCAGGAGTTCCTCGCCGGCGTGCCGGATGGTCAGCTCACCGGTGTCTCCGTCGCTCAGCGTGTAGGTGACGTCGGTGTGGTTGGCGTCGACCATCAGCCGGAAGGCGCGCCACCGCACCCGGAATCGCAGCCGGGTGATGCCGTCGGGCAGGGCGGGATCGATGTCGAGGATGCCCTCGTCGTCGCGCAGGCCGCCGAAGCCCGCGACGATCGCCATCCAGGCGCCGGCCAACGATGCCATGTGCAACCCGTCGCGGGTGTTCTGGTGCAGATCGCGCAGATCGATCAGCGCGGCCTCGTAGGCGTAGTCGTGCGCGAGCTCCAAATGTCCGACCTCGGCGCACATCACGGCCTGACAGCACGCCGACAGCGACGAGTCGCGCACCGTGCGCCGCTCGTAGTAGTCGACGTTGCGGGCCTTTTGTTCCGGCGTGAACGCGTGGCTCTGCCACTGCATGGCCAGCACCAGGTCGGCCTGCTTGACCACCTGCGCCGGGTACAGCCGCACATACGGCTCGTGCAGCAGCAGGGGGTACTTGTGCCGGTTCTCGAAGTCCCACTCGGCGAACTTGGTGAAGCCTTCGCACTGCTGGTGGACGCCCAGCTCCTCGTCGTAGGGGATGTTGACGGCATCGGCCGCGTCGCGCCAGGAGGCCATCTCCTCGTGCGTGACGCCCAGCTCCTCGGCCGCCTCGGGGTGACGGTTGCAGGCGTCGGCGGCGACGACCAGGTTGTGCGCGGCCATCAGATTGGTGAAGACGTTGTCGCGCACGATCGCCGTGTATTCGTCGGGGCCCGTGACACCCTCGAGGTGCCAGACGCCGTGCCGGTCATGGTGTCCGAGCGACATCCACAGCCGGGCCGTCTCGATCAGCACCTGCAGGCCGCAGTCGGCCTCCAGCGACTGGTCGCCGGTGACGACGCGGTAGCGCTCGAAGGCCATCGCGATATCGGCGTTGATGTGAAAGGCCGCGGTGCCGGCCGGCCAGTAGCCCGAGCACTCCTGGCCGCGGATGGTCCGCCACGGAAAGCTCACACCCTGCAGGCCGAGTTCCTTCGCCCGGTCTCGGGCCATGTCCATCGTCGACGCCCGCCAGCGCAGCGAGTCGGCGACCGCGTGCGGCAGCGTGTAGGTCAGCACCGGAAGCACGAAACCCTCGGTGTCCCAGAAGGCATGGCCGTCGTAGCCCGTTCCGGTCAGGCCCTTGCTGGGGATGGCGCGGCGCTCGGCCCGGGCGCTGGCCTGCACCAGGTGAAACAGCCCGAACCGCACCGCCTGCTGGGATTCCGAGTCGCCCTCGACCTCGACGTCCGCGTTGTTCCAGAAGTCGTCGAGGAACTCCCGCTGGGCTTTCAACAGCCCGTCCCATCCGCTGTAGCGGGCGCTGTGCAGCGCGGCGGCGACCTGGTCGCGCAGCGCGGGCCGGGAGCGCTGGCTGGACCAGCCGTACGCGAGATACTTGACGATGCGCAGCTTCTGGCCGGGGCGCAGCCCGCAGATCACGGTGGTGCGCGCCAGGTCGGGACTCGCGTCGTTGGTGACCTCGACGCGCCCGGGAACCTCGACGATGTGATCCATTCCCGCGGCCATCATCAACTGACTGGCCCGGGTCCGGTGCATCAGCAGCGCACCGCAGTCGGTCTCGTCATGTTCGACGGCCTCCAGCGGATTTTCCAGGATGGCCGCCACCCGGGGGTCGGCCGACGTCGTCGGCTGGTCCTCGTTGGTGACCAGCTCGGACTGCACGGTGACGCGGACGAATTCGTTGACCGCCTCGACGCAGTACTCGATGGCGGCGACACTGCGGTGGGCCAGCGACACCAGCCGGGTGGAAGTCACCTTGACTTCCTTGCCCACCGGCGAACGCCAGTGCGCGTTACGGGTCAGCGTGCCCGCTCTCAGGTCGAGGACGCGTTCGTGGGACACGAGTTCGCCGTACCGGACGTCGAAGGGCTCGTCCTCGACGAACAGGCGGATGATCTTGCCGTTGGTCACGTCGACGACGGTCTGACCCGCCTCCGGATACCCGTAGCCGGCCTCGGCGTAGGGCAGCGGCCGGATCTCGTAGAAGGAGTTCAAATACGTGCCCGGCAGGCCGTACGGTTCGCCCTCGTCGAGGTTGCCGCGCAGCCCGATGTGCCCGTTGGACAAGGCGAACAACGATTCGGACTGGGCTATCAGGTTCAGGTCGAGGCGCGTCTCGCGGACCACCCACGGCTCGACCGGGAAGGCCTCCTGGGTGATCATGCGTGCAGCAATTCTGCGAGGTCGGTCACCACGACATCGGCGCCGTTATTACGCAGATCTTCGGCCTGGCCCACTCGGTCGACACCCACCACGTAGCCGAAGTTACCGGCACGGCCGGCCGCGACACCCGACAGGGCGTCCTCGAACACGGCGGCCGCGTCGGGGGCGACGTCGAGCAACTGCGCGCCCCGCAGATAGGAATCGGGCGCGGGCTTGCCCTTGATGTGTTCCTCGCGCAGCGTCACCCCGTCCACCCGGTGCTGGACGAACCGCTGAAGCCCGGTGATCTCGAGCACCTCGCGGGTGTTGGCGCTCGACGACACGACGGCGATGCCCAGCCCGGCGGCCGAGGCCGCCTCCAGGTAGCGCCGCGACCCGTCGAACACCTCGACGCCGTCGCGGTCCAGCACCTTTTGGAACATGTCGTTCTTGCGGTTGCCCAGGCCGTAAACGGTTTCGGCGTCGCTGGAGTCGTCGTGGTCGCCGTCGGGCAGTTCGATTCCCCGGCTCTGCAGAAACGACCGGACCCCGTCTTCGCGCTTCTTGCCGTCGACGTAGGTCCGGTAGTCCGCGGCGGCGTCGAACGGCACGAACTTCTCCCCGGTGCGCTCGGCTCGCTGGGACAGGTACGCGTCGAACATGGCCTTCCAGGCCTTGGTATGCACGCTTGCGGTGTCGGTGAGCACGCCGTCGAGGTCGAACAGGCAGGCACGCACCTTCTCTGGCAGACCCAGCACGAAGGATCCTCACTGTCGGAGTAGTTGGGCGATACCACTCCACCATGCTTGCGGTTGGGCCGCCAGCGAACTCACATTCTTGCCCCGCGCGCGACGATGCGGACCATCTCGGTGGGGCGTTCCAGCGCGGAGAAGTGACCGACGCCGGGCAGCGTGATGGTCTCGGCCGACAGCGCGCGGGCGACGTGCTCGCGTTCGGCCGGTCGCGACCAATCGTGTTCGGAGTACACCAGCGTGACGGGAACGCTCACCCGCGGGTAACTGCTTCGCGCGTTCCTGAAGCCGCTCAGGTTACGCATGATGGCGCGGTTGACCCTCGGATAGCCGGCTCGACGGCCGCTGCGCCGCAGCTCGCGGAGAAAGCCCGGGGGCAGCGCACCGCGGTCGGTGAAGCCGCCGCGCAGCACGCCGCCCAGGATCAGTCGATTCTCCAGGCGGGCGAAGATCGGTCCGATACCGGGGGCTCGGACGGATGTTCCGATCAGCCGGGCGAACCAGTTGCCGCGTTCGAGCCCGCTCGGGTAGTCGTAGGCGTTGAACGCGATCACCGTGCTGACGCGGTCGGCCACGTCGATGGATGCCAGCAACGACAGGGCCGCGCCCATCGATTCGCCGGCCAGCGTGACGTCGCGCAGATCAAGGGTCCTGACGAATTCGACGACGGCGCTGCGTAGTTCGGCCGCACCGTATCGTGCGCCGGGGACGATGTCGGACCAGCCCATGCCGGGCAGATCCGGCGCGTAGACGGTGAAGTCATCCCACAGCCCGGGAATGACGCGCTGGAAGTAGTCCAGCTGGGTGCGGACCGTGTGCAGCAAGACCAGGGGCGGCCCGGTTCCCGCGGTGAAGTACCGCAACCGCGAACCGTCGGAGCGGGCCGCAAACCTGACTTCGCCGCGTCCGGCGGTCCACGTCGTCGTGTACTGCTGATCCGGAATCTCGTTGCTGTTCACGGTATTTCACCTGCTCCGACCGCTCGCGCGACTGCCTGGATGACCCGCAGCCGTCCATCCGACAATGCGGCGGTCAGGTTTTCGGCCTTGCGGGCGAAGTCGGCCACGAAGGCGTGCAGACCCAACGTGCTGGCGGGCTGGGCCAGCAGGGCCTGCATGATCGCGCCCGCCTGGTCGGTGAGATCGTTCCAGTGTTCGACGGCGAATCCGGACGCCTCGATGACCTCGCGCAGGTCGTCGGGGGTCACCAGATGGCTGTGTGCGGGTTGATCGGCCCACGGCAGCGGATAGCAGAGTTCACGGCCGTCGCCACTAGTGATGTCCCACAAGGCAAGACGGCCCCCGTTGACCAGCACCCGGCGTGCTTCGGAGTACAGCCGCGCCTTGTCGGCCACATTCATCTGGACATGCTGGCTGATCGCGACGTCGAAGCCGGCGTCGGCGAAGGGCAGCGCGGTGACGTCGCCCTGGTGCACCGATATCCGGTCATCCAGGCCGACGAGTCGATTGAGCCAGCGGTGTGTGTCGCAGTATTCGGCGGTGAGGTCGACGGCGGTGACGGTGCAGCCAAACCGGTCGGCGACATAGCGCGCGGTGCCGCCGACACCGCTGCCCGCGTCGAGCACCGCACTCGCACTGGTGATCCCGGCGGCGTCGACCAGTTGGGCGGTCGCGATGCGGCCCATGGTGTGGAAGTCCTCCAGCAGGCCCAGGTCGGCGGGGACCAGCTGGGTGAGGTCCTTTCCGGCGGCGCGCAGCGCCTGCTCGATGTTGGCCTGCGACAGGCCGGTCGAATACTGAGTTCCGTTCTGAGTCATGCCCCTTGCCTTTCCAATTGGCGGACCGATTCGCGTGCCGGGAGGAGCACCGCGACGACGATCGCTGCTGCCAGTGCGATCCCCGCGCACACCAGCGAGCCCACTTGCAGGCCGTCCAAGAACGCGCGGTTGACGGCTTCGCGTACCGGGCCCGTGTGCTGCGCGGGAAGCTGTTCGATTACCGTGTGCGCCACTGCCATTGAGTTACGCATCGCCGCGGTGAGGTCGGCCGGCAATGCGGCCAGAGCGGGCGCGGAGCCAAGGTGTGCGGAGTAGACCGAGGCGAAGACGCTGCCCACGATGGCCACCCCCAGGGTGCCGCCGAGCTCACGCGTGGTGTCGTTGACGGCCGAGCCGATCCCCGCCTTGTCCGCGGAAAGCGAACCCATGATCGCCTCGGTGGCCGGCGAAAACGTCAGTCCGAGGCCGCCGCCGAGCAGCAGCATCTGCGCGGCGATCTCGGCGTAGCTCGTCGCCGCGTCGGCGGTGGATGCCCAGGCCAGGCCGGCCGCGAACACGGCCAGCCCGCCGGCGACGACGGCGGTGGTCCCGATCCACTCCACCAGCCGCGGCCCCACGACGCTGGCCGCCGCGATCGAGATGGCGACCGGCAGCAGGCGGACGCCGCTCTGAAACGCGCTGTACTCCTTGATGAATTGGAAGTACTGCGTGATGACGAAGATGAAACCGAACAAGGTCAGAAAGCCCGCGGTCACCGCGAGGCTGCCGCCGGAGAACCGGCGGTTGGAGAACACCGTGACGTCCAGCATGGGATGGGTGCTGCGCCGCTCGACGAGGGCGAACCCGGCGAGAAGGGCGGCGGCCGTGGTGAATCCGACGGTGGCGCGGGTGCTGGTCCAGCCCCACGAGGGCGCCTCGATGACGGTGTAGACCAGCGCGGTGACGCCGGCCGCCGACAGGACCAACCCCGGCACGTCGACGCGCGGCGCCGCGGGGTCGCGGGAGGTGGGCACGAACAAGACGCCACCGACGATGGCCACGATCGCGATCGGAATGTTCACCATGAAGATGGCTCCCCACCAGAAATGCTCGAGCAGCCAGCCGCCGCTGATCGGCCCGACGGCCACCCCGACACCGACCATCGCCGCCCACAGCCCGATCGCCTTGGCGCGGGGGACCGGGTCGGTGAAGATGTTGGTGATCAGGCCCAGTGTGGTCGGGAAGATCACCGCCGCCCCCACCCCCATGGCTGCACGCGCCGCGATCAACTGATCCGCGGAATTCGCTTGCGCGGCAAGGCCTGACGTGATCGCAAAGAGTGCAAGGCCGGCATTGAGCCAGGCTCGCCTGCCGTAGCGGTCGCTGAAGCTGCCGGCCGACAGCAGGAGTCCGGACATGACCAGGGTGTACGCGTCGACGATCCATTGCAGCTGCGAGGTGTCGGCATCGAGTTCGCGCGACAGCGTGGGCAGGGCGACGTTGACGATGGTGGCGTCGACGCTGATGACGAAGACGCCGAGGCAGATGACGGTAAGCGCGGCGAACGGGTGATTTCGGAACACGGGGCTGGTACGCACAGACAAGACAGTAAATCTTCTAGACAAATAAATCAAGCATCAGATGGAAAAAGATGTCCGCCGCTGGTAAGGTGGGGTGGTGCGGACACGCAACTACAACCAGAACTGCCCGATCGCGCGTGGGCTCGACGTCTTGGGTGAGCGCTGGACGCTGCTGATCCTGCGCGAGTTGGTCGGCGGGCCGCGCCGCTACGGTGACCTGCGCGCCGAACTGCCCGGCATCGCAACCAATCTGCTCGCCGAGCGGCTCAAGGAGCTGCAGGACGCCGGGCTCGTCGACCGGACCGACCTGCCGGCCCCGATCGGGCGCACGGTGTACACGCTCAGCGACCTGGGCTGGCAGCGGGTGCTGCCGATCATCCAGAGCATCGCGTGGTTCGGCCTGGACCGGTTGGATCCCATCGACGACGGTCCGGTGACGCCGCTCAACGGATTCCTGGCCGGCATCCTGCTCGGCTTCGACTCCGGCAAGGCCGCGGGACTAGAGGCGACGTGCCGGGCCGAGATCGACGGCCGGCGTTTCGATTTCATGGTCACGCAGGGCCGACTGGCCGGTGCCCACCGCGAGCCCGTGGTGACGATCACGGCCGGCGCCGCGGATCTGGTGACTGCCCGCCTGGGCCACAGCGATGCCAAACGCAAGGCGGCGCTGCGGCGCGTCAGCGTCACGGGCGATCCGGCGACCGTCGACGCGGTGCGGGCGAGCTTTTCGCTGTAGGCAAGCCGGTCGGCCCTGAATCACTACGCCGACACCTCGGCATTCGCCAGCCACTAAGCTGGCTGCCGTGGAAGCAGCTTCGACGCGGCCCGTGCTGGTGGTCGACTTCGGCGCGCAGTATGCGCAATTGATCGCCCGTCGCGTCCGGGAAGCCCGCGTCTTTTCTGAGGTCATCCCGCACACCGCCTCGATCGACGAGATCAAGGCCAAGGATCCGGTGGCGCTGGTGCTCTCCGGCGGGCCGGCCAGTGTGTATGCCGACGGTGCCCCGCAGCTGGACCCGGCGGTGTTCGACCTCGGCGTGCCGGTGTTCGGTATCTGCTACGGGTTTCAGGCGATGGCGCAGGCGCTGGGCGGGACCGTCGCCCACACCGGCACCAGCGAGTACGGTCGCACCGAGCTGAAAGTGCTTGGCGGAGAATTGCATTCGGGACTGCCCGCGGCGCAGCCGGTCTGGATGAGCCACGGCGACGCGGTCACGGCGGCGCCCGAGGGGTTCGACGTGGTGGCCAGCAGCGCCGGGGCGGCGGTCGCCGGCTTCGAGAATCGGGCCCGGCGCCTGGCCGGCGTGCAGTACCACCCCGAGGTCATGCACTCGCCGCACGGGCAGCAGGTGCTCAGCCGGTTCCTGCACGACTTCGCCGGGCTCGGCGCGGACTGGACGGCCGCCAACATCGCCGAGGCGCTGATCGAGCAGGTGCGCGCCCAGATCGGTGACGGCCATGCGATCTGCGGGCTGTCCGGCGGGGTGGATTCCGCGGTGGCCGCGGCACTGGTGCAGCGGGCCATCGGAGACAGGCTGACCTGCGTCTTCGTCGACCACGGGCTGTTGCGCGCCGGTGAACGCGCGCAGGTGCAGCGCGATTTCGTCGCCGCCACCGGCGCCAACCTGGTCACCGTGGACGCCGCCGATACCTTCCTCTCCGCACTCGCGGGCGTGACCAACCCCGAGGGCAAGCGCAAGATCATCGGCCGCCAGTTCATCCGGGCCTTCGAGGGCGCGGTCCGCGACATCGTCGGGGCGGAGGACGGTTCGGGCGTCGACTTCCTGGTGCAGGGCACGCTGTACCCGGACGTGGTGGAGTCCGGCGGCGGCAGCGGCACCGCGAACATCAAGAGCCACCACAACGTGGGTGGTCTGCCCGACGACCTGAAGTTCAAGCTCGTCGAGCCGCTGCGATTGCTGTTCAAGGACGAGGTCCGCGCCGTCGGGCGGGAACTGGGCCTGCCGGAGGAAATCGTTGGGCGCCAACCCTTTCCGGGTCCAGGTCTGGGGATCCGGATCGTCGGCGAGGTCACCGCTGCCCGGTTGGACACGCTGCGGCGGGCCGACTCGATCGCCCGCGAGGAACTCACCGCGGCCGGCCTGGACAACCTGATCTGGCAGTGCCCGGTGGTGCTGCTGGGCGAGGTGCGTTCGGTCGGCGTGCAGGGCGACGGCCGCACCTACGGACACCCGATCGTGCTGCGCCCGGTGTCCAGCGAGGACGCCATGACCGCCGACTGGACCCGGGTCCCCTACGAGGTGCTGGAGCGCATCTCGACCCGGATCACCAACGAGGTCCGCGAGGTCAACCGCGTGGTGCTGGACATCACCAGCAAGCCGCCCGGCACCATCGAGTGGGAATAGCCGGCTCTGCGCGCCGAACGTGAAGCCAATTTCACGTTCGCGGGGGAGAGGGTTCCAACTCGCGGCTACTTCACGAATTCGGCTCGGCCGTAAGCAATGTCGGCCGCCTGCCAGTTGCCGCCGGCCTCGGTCACGAGCCGACGAGCGATATCGCGATCGCCGCTTGCGGCGACCAGGATCAGGGTGTGGTCGGTCGCGGTGACGGAGCCGCCGTGCAGCCGGTTGCGGGCCGCGAGATCGCCCGCCAGCGCGGCGCCGAGGCGCTCGATGTCGACATCCGGCACGGTGATGATGATCGCATCCGGCGGGTGCTGCGGCCGGTAGTCGAAGAACAGCACCGATTCCTGGTCGAACTGCCGGCGCAGTGCCTCGGCGGCGGCGTGCAGGGCGGGCTCGTCGGGGCCGCAGACATGGAATTCGCGCGAACGATCAACGGTGCTTCGCTGCTGCGCGTCGGGCCAGTACACCCCGACGAGCGGCGTCGATCCCGTGACCGTCACGCCGTTGAGGGCGATCGTCACGTCGGCCTGCGGCTCGAACAGGGGATCGCCGCCCTCGGCGACGAAGAACTCGGCCGGTTGACAGTCACCTTGGGCCGGCGTGGCCGCCGCGATGGCGCCACAAAAAAGCACCAGGAGCCACAGCAGCACCGATCGCATAAGCAGCCTCTCCCGTTTCTTGACGGTTGTCGGAGGGTGGGTGTTTACTCGGATCAAGTCGAACATACATTCGAAAATAATTATGGAACTGCTGGTAGGAGGCTATATGACGGCGGCTGTCGCCTCCGACCAGGATCGTGCGGAACGGCTCGAATCGCTGCGCCGGCAGATGGCGGTGTTGTCCGGGAAATCGTCCGGGAGGCCCGCCGCCCGGCCCGACGATCTGCTGCCGGAATCGGAATCTCAACTGCCGGTCCCGCAGTGGCTGGCCGAGGCGCTACCCGTCCGACTACCCCGCGGGACGGTGGCGGTGCTCTCGGGTGCGCGGTCGCTGTTGCTGAGCATGATCGCCGCGGTGACGGCCGCCGGGGGGAACGCGGCCATCGTCGGCCAGCCGGATATCGGGCTGCTGGCCGCGGTGGAGATGGGGGCGGATCTGAGCCGGCTCGCGGTGATCCCGGACCCCGGGACCGATCCGGTGGAGGTGGCCGCGGTCCTCATCGACGGGATGGATCTGGTGGTGCTCGGTCTGGGCGGGCGCCGGGTGCCGCTGACCCGGGCGCGGGCAGTGGTGGCGCGCGCCCGCCTGAAAGGCTGCACCCTGCTGGTCACCGACGGCGAGTGGCAAGGGGCGCCGACGCGGCTTGCCGCCCGGGTCTGCGGCTACGAGATCACGTCGGGACACCGGGACACCCCGGTCTGCGGATTCGGGCGAATCAGCGCCGTGCGGCTGCAGGTCAGCGGGGTGTGCGCGGGGAGACGGGTGATCGGCAGCCGAACGCGAACCGGGTGAGTTCGAATGTCTTCTCGCGTGCTGGCCATTTGGTGCATGGACTGGCCGGCGGTTGCAGCGGCGGCAGCCGCCGACCGGTCCATGACGACTCCGATCGCGGTCACTCTGGCCAACCGGGTGATCGCCTGCTCGTCGGCGGCGCGGGCGGCCGGAGTGCGGCGAGGGTTGCGACGCCGGGAGGCGGCGGCCCGTTGCCCGCAACTGCACATCGCCACCGCCGACGCCGACCGCGACGCCCGCTTTTTCGAAGGCGTGATCGCGGCGGTCGACGATCTGGTGCCCCGCGCCGAGGTGCTGCGGCCCGGGCTGCTGGTGCTGCCGGTGCGCGGAGCGGCCCGCTATTTCGGGTCTGAAGCCCACGCCGCCGAACGGCTGATCGACGCGGTGGCTGTGAATTCAGTGGCCGGCGCCGAGTGTCAGGTCGGGATCGCCGATCAGCTGTCCACCGCGGTCTTCGCCGCCCGTGCGGGGCGTGTCATTGAGCCCGGCGGGGATGCGCAGTTTCTGTCGGTGCTGTCGATCCGGCAGCTGGCCGCCGAGCCGAGCCTGTCCGGTCCGGGACGAGAAGAGCTGACGGATCTGTTGTGGCGGTTAGGGATTCGCACCATCGGGCAGTTCGCCGCGTTGTCGGCAACCGACGTGGCCTCCCGGTTCGGCGCCGACGGGGTAAGCGCCCACCGGTTCGCCCGCGGGCAGCCCGAGCGGGGACCGTCCGGGCGGGAACCGCCGGCCGAACTCGAGGCCGTGCTGGACTGCGATCCGCCGATCGACCGGGTCGACGCCGCGGCGTTCGCCGGACGCTCGCTGGCCGGCTCGCTGCACCGGATGCTGATGTCCGCCGGAGTGGGATGCACCCGGCTGTCCATTCACGCCGTCACCGCCAACGGCGAAGAACGCAGCCGGGTATGGCGGTGCGCTGAGCCGTTGACCGAGGACGCCACCGCCGATCGGGTGCGCTGGCAACTGGACGGGTGGTTGAGCAGCCGGACCGCCCGCAACCCCCGCCCGACGGCGCCGGTGACCTTGCTGCGGCTGCGGGCGGTGGAGGTGGTGTCGGCCGAGGCGCTGCAGCTGCCGTTATGGGGCGGCCTTGGGGAGGAGGACAGGCTGCGGGCGCGCCGCGCGCTGGTGCGGGTGCAGGGCCTGCTCGGCCCGGAGGCGGTGCGGGTGCCGGTGCTGTCCGGAGGCCGTGGGCCGGCCGAACGCATCACGCTGACCCCGCTGGGTGACGAGCCGGTGCCGCACGCCGACCCGGGGTTACCGTGGCCCGGCCAGCTGCCGGACCCGTCGCCGGCGGTGCTGCTCGACGATCCGGTGGAATTGCTTGACGCCCAAGGAAATCCGGTACGAGTGACCAGCCGGGGGATGTTCTCCGCCGATCCCGCCCGCCTGGTTGCCCGCGGCAAGGACGACCCGTTGCGCTGGTGGGCCGGACCGTGGCCGGTCGACGAGCGGTGGTGGGACACCGACCTGGCAAAAGGCCGCACCGCCCGCGCCCAGGTGTTGCTGGAAAGCGAGCGTGCGTTGCTGCTGTGCTATCGCCAGCGGCGGTGGTACCTCGAAGGGAGCTACGAGTAAGGGGTGGTCAGTATCGGCCGAAAGCCACGGCGACGTTGTGGCCGCCGAATCCGAACGAGTTGTTGAGCGCGTACCGGTAATTGCCGGGCCGCGGCTTGCCCGACACCACGTCCAAGTCGATCTCTGGATCCAGATTCTCCAGGTTCAGGGTCGGCGGGATCACCTGATCCCGCAGCGCCAGCACGGTCAGGATCGACTCCACCGCGCCGACCGCTCCCACCGAGTGGCCCAGTGCGGCCTTGGGCGCGTACACGGCCGGTCTGTTGCTGCCCAGCGCGTTGTTGATGGCCTTGCCTTCGGCCAGGTCGCCGACCAGGGTGCCGGTGGCGTGCGCGTTGATGTGGTCGATGTCGCCGGGCGTCAGCCCCGCCAACTGAATCGCCCTGCTCATCGCGTGTCCGGCGCGCGCACCGTTGGGGTCCGGCGCCACCATGTGGAAGCCGTCGGAGGTAATGCTGGCGCCCATGATCCGGGCCAGGATGTTGGCGCCCCGGGCCTTGGCGTGCTCCTCGGTCTCGATGACCATCAGCGCGCCGGCCTCGCCGAACACGATGCCGGTCCGGTCCCGGTCGAACGGGCGGCACGCCCCGGCCGGGTCGTCGTTGCGGGTCGACAACACGATGCGCATCTGGCCGAACGCCGCGATCGCGACCGCTTCGATCTTGACCTCGACACCGCCGCAGATGGCAATATCGGCCTCGCCCAGGACGATATTGCGCCAGGCCTGCGCGATGCCTTCGGAACCCGACGCGCATGCCGAAATCGGGGTGAGCACCCCGGCCCTGGCGTGTCGTTCCAGCCCGATCGCCGCGGCGGGGGCGTTGGGCATGTACTTCGCCACCGCGAGCGGTGAAACCGCCTTGATGCCGCGGGCGCGCAGGTCGTCGTAGCTGAAGACGATTTGCTCGGCCGAGCCCAGGCCGGTGCCGACGGACACCAGCAGCCGGTTGGGGTCGACTTCGGGCGAGCCGGTGTTCTCCCACACCCGGCGGCTCAAAACGGTGGTCATCTTCGGCAGCCAGCCCATCCGGTGCCGCTCGGCGCGTGTCAGTCCGTGGTCGAAATCCTCCAGCAGGTGCCCGCCGATGCGTACCGGCAGGTCATAGTGCTCGACAAACGAGTCCTCAAGCGTGCGGATGCCGCTTTGGCTGTCCAGCAACAACTTCCAGGTGTTCTCGGCGTCGGTCGCCAATGCGGTCGTCATGGCGATGCCGGTGACCACTACATTTGGCAGCGCCTTTCCGGTGATCAGCTCTGTCATCGCGAAGGTCCTCCCAGTTTTGAACACCGCAACCCCGCGCAGATACCCAACTATTCCATAGTTGCCGTTGTCAGGAGGCGAGGCGCCGCGCGAAAGGCCCCACGCGTTCGATGAAACGGTCGAAAAATGCTCCCGGATCGACGCCAATACCGATGTGCGCGTTGGGTTCTCGGCGCCAGTCGGTCACCGTCATGCCGCGCGTCAGGGTGCCGGCGAGTTCGACGTCCACCCGACCGGAACGGGTGGCGATGAGTTCGGGGTCCAGCGCGACCGCCGCGGCCAGCGGATCGTGCAGATGCGCCAGATATCCGTGCCCGTTGTCGTAGTAACCCTCGAGGTAGAACCGCAACGCGTCTTCGATCACCCGGATCACCGGATTGGACGCCGTCGATCGGGTGCCCCGTTTGTCGTCCACGCTCATCATCGTCGACGTCGATCCCGCGGAATCGGCCAATCTCGCCAGGACTTTCGGCGTGATCGCCACGTTGCGGGTCAGATCCAAGCCGCACAGGATCGGAAATCGCTGCGGCCCAAGACTTTCAACAGACCAGGCCGCGAACACCTCGGCTGCCGCCTCGGGGTCCACGCTGATGTTCCATTCCGCCACCGCGGTGGTGTTGCCGATGTGGTCGTAGGACCCGCCCATAATGACCAGGCGGCGCAACAGGTTTGGCAGCTCGGGCTCCGCGCGCAGCGCCAGCGCCAGATTGGTCAGCGGGCCGGTCGCCACGCCGATCAGCTCGCCGGGAAAGGCCCGCGCCGCGCGCACCCAGGCGGTCGCCGAGTCGTAGTCGGTCAGCGCCGCGTTGCCCAGGGGTACGTCGGCATATCCCAGGCCCCGCGGGCCATGGACCTTCGAGGGGGTGCGCAGTGGCCCGGTCAGCGTCTCGTCGGCGCCCTTGGACACCGGTACGCGGGTGGCTCGGCACAGTTCGAGAAGACCCAAGTTGTTGGCGCAAACCTGTTGTACGCCAACATTTCCCCCGGTCGACGCGATGCCGACCAGATTGGCGTCCGGGCTGGCCAACAGATATATCAGGGCCAGCGCGTCGTCGACGCCGGTATCGACATCGGCGAACACCGGCGAAGATTCCCTCACCAATGAACTCCTGGCACCAGCCGGATCGCCTTGCGCACTTTGCGGGGGACTCCGATGCGGCCGACGGCACGTACCGGGCGTTTGGGCCGACGGCGTGCCGGGGTGTGGTCAGCTACGGGTTCGCTCGGCGAAACACCCAGCGCGGCAGCCGAATCGGGGTAGCCCAGATAGACCTGGTGCAGAATTCGCCGCGACGTCTTGGGCAACAGGTAGTTGCCGGCCTCGGCCAGCGTGCCCAACGGAGTGTCGATCCGGGCCGGCTTCTCGACCAGCCCGCGCACCACCATCGCCGCCGCGCGCTCGGGGCTGATCGGCGGCACCGGGTTGAGCCGTTGCGACGGTACGATCATCGGCGTCTTGACCAGCGGCATATGGATATTCGTGAATGTGATGTGGTCGGACAACGTCTCCGAGGCGACCACGTCGGAGAACGCGTCCAGCGCGGCCTTGGTCGGCAGATACGAGCTGTACTTGGGATTGCGGGCCAGTACACCGGCGCTCGAGACATTGACCACGTGACCGAATCGGCGCTCGCGCCAATGCGGTAGCAGTGCCAGCACCATTCGGACCGCGCCGAAGTAGTTGACCGCCATCACCCGCTCGTAGTCGTGCAGCCGATCGCATGAGTTCACCACCGAACGGCGAATCGAGCGCCCGGCGTTGTTCACCAGGTAGTCGACGTGGCCGAACCGGCCCAAGATGTCCTTGATGGTGTGCTCCACCGACACCGAATCGGTGACATCGCAGGTGAACGCGTGGGCCTGACCGCCGTTGGCGCGGATCTCGGCGACCAGTTCGTCGAGCGCGGCGCCGGTGCGGGCCAACGCGAATACCGTGGCGCCCCGTTCGGCGACCGCGATCGCCGACGCCCGGCCGATGCCGCTGGATGCGCCGGTGATGATCACGTGCCGGCCCTGCAGCGGCCCCTGCGGAGCGTCGCGGCGGGCGCGGTCGGGATCGAGATGCTCGGCCCAGTAACGCCACAGTTTGGGCGCGTAACTCGCGAACTCGGGGACCTCGATTCCGGTGCCGCGCAACGCGTTTTGCGTCTTGTCACTGACGAACGTCGGGATCAGGTCGACGAGATCCAGCACCTCGGCCGGGATCCCGAGCTGGGTGGCCGCCATGTTCCGGACCCGCTTGGCGCGCCCGCGGGCCTTGAGCACCGGTGCGGCCACCGAGCGGGGCAGCGAGCCGCGCAGCGGGGGCAGTCCGGCTGCCTTGGCGACTCCGCGGTAAATGCCACGCAGCCCAATGGTTTTCGGTGAGGTCAGGTGGAACGTCTGCCCGTCTGAGTCGTCGGCATGCATCAGTGCGACCAGTGCGTCGACGACGTAGTCGACCGGGACGATGTTGGTGCGGCCGGTGTCGGGCAACAGGATCGGGGTCAACGACGGCAGGACGGCCAGCTTGGACAGCACGCCGAAGAAGTAGTACGGGCCGTCGATCTTGTCCATCTCTCCGGTTGCCGAATCGCCGACCACGACGGCGGGGCGATAAATGCGATAACGCAGCCCCGGCTCCGAGCGCACCAGCAGTTCGGCTTCGAACTTCGTCTGGTGGTACGCGGTGGGCAGCTGCTGGCCGACGTCGAAGTCGTCTTCGGTGTACTCGCCGGGGAAGTCGCCCGCCACCGCGATCGACGACACGTGATGGAGCGTGGCATCCAGGCGCCGCACCAGCTCGATGACGGCGCGGGTGCCCTCGACGTTGGCGGCGCGCTGTTCGGCCTCGCCGGCCGTGACGTCGTAGATCGCCGCGCAGTGCACCAGATGGTCGACCCGGCCCAGCTCGGCGATGGTCTGGTCGGTCAGCGCCAGCTCCGGTAGCTCCCCGACCAGCGGTTTTGCGCGTTCGCCCCACTCGGCGGCGAGGCGTTCGAAGCGTTCCAGCGACTGGCGCCGGACCAGAACCCACACCTCGGCGTCGGGCCGGGTGTCCAGCAGGCGAGCTACGACGCGGCGACCAATAAACCCGGTACCGCCGGTAACGACATACCGCATTCAGACATGGTAGCGGGGATCAGCTGAAGTTGCGGATGCCGTCCCACTCGACCAGCGTCCACCCGTCCGTCGGGTTGCCGGTGACCACCACGCGGCCGATGTTCGGCAGGGGATGGCTGGTCAGCAGGCTGTTCCTGCCGTTCTTGGCGTTCATCAGCGTCCACGCCATGATCGCCGCGCCCTGGGAGAACACCACCGGTTTGCTGTGGCCGCTGTTGTAGACCTTGTTGACCGCGGCGGTGAACTGGTCGTTGAACTGCTTCCCGCTGACCGATCCCGGGATGCTGTTGGCGACGTCACCGTTGATCCAGCTGGCCGGCGCCAACATGTACGTCGTAGCCGCCATCGATTGGGGTTTGCCGTTGTACCAGCCCGCGCCCAGTGCCTGCACGCCACTGAGGACCTCGACCTGCTTGCCGAGTTCGCCGGCCAACGGCCCGGCGGTCTGCTGTGCCTCGGCCATCGCGGAGGCGTAGACGGCGTCGAAGTCGCTGCGACCGCTCTGATGCGCGACCTGCTGGGCCTGACCCTTGCCCTCGGCGGTGAGGCCGGGGCCGGGCGGATCGGTGGCGATGATCCCGTCGGCGTCGGCTTGGGTCTGCGCGTTTCGGATGAACGTCAGCGTGATCGCGCGCGCCTGCGTCGATCCGCCGCAGGCACCGACGATGAGCGTCGCGGCCACCACGGCCCCTGTTTTCCAAAAAGCCCGTCCGAACCTACTGCGCGTGGCCATGTCGATAGCCTGCCCTGCCGACGGCCCCAGGGGGAAGGGTTTGCAATGGTTGGGTGCAGAAAAGCTGGAATTGTGAGATCGAGAGGAGACTCGAATGGCGATCGACCCGAGTGCCGTCGGTGCGGTGACGGAGCCGAAGTTGTTCGAATGGGACGACCGGGACACACTGCTGTACGCCCTCGGCGTCGGCGCGGGGCTCGACGACCTGTCGTTCACCACCGAGAACAGCCACGAGATCACCCAGCAGGTGCTGCCCACCTACGCGGTGATCTGCTGCCCGGCGTTCGGGGCGGCGGGCAAGATCGGAGATTTCAACTGGGCCATGCTGTTACACGGCTCGCAGGGCATCCGGCTGCACGCGCCGCTGCCCGCCGCGGGCAAGCTGTCGGTGGTCACCGAGGTCACCGACATCCAGGACAAGGGTGAGGGCAAGAACGCGGTCGTGATGCTGCGCGGCCGCGGCACCGACCCGGATTCGGGCAATCTGGTCGCCGAAACGTCGACCACGTTTGTGGTGCGCGGCGCGGGCGGTTTCGGCGGGCAGCCGGGGCAGCGCCCGATCGCCCCGGAATTCCCGGATCGCGAGCCCGACATCAAGGTCGCCCTGCCCACCCGCGAGGATCAGGCCCTGATCTACCGGCTGTCCGGTGACCGCAACCCGCTGCACAGCGACCCGTGGTTCGCCCGGGAGCTGGCCGGCTTCCCGAAGCCGATCCTGCACGGGCTGTGCAGTTACGGAGTGGCGGGCCGGGCGCTGGTGGCCGAGCTCGGCAATGGGCTGGCGGCCAACATCACCGCGATCGATTCGCGCTTCAGCTCGCCGGTGTATCCCGGCGAGACGCTGACGACGCTGATCTGGCGTACCGAGGAAGGCAAGGCGGTCTTTCGCACCGTGGCTTCCGGTGCCGAAGGCGCCGAGGCCGGGCGGGTGGTGCTCGACGACGGCGCGGTCGAATACGCGCCGAGCTAGCCGGACAACCGCTGCGCCAGCCGGGCTACGAAGTCGGCCGCGGCGGCCGGACTGTCCAGTGCGTACCGCGCGGCGGTGGCCCGGTCGCCGTCGTCGTTGTGCCGCACCAGGATTGGGATGCCCTGAACATCCCCGTCGCGCACCGCGTCGAACCCGTCCTCGTCGGTGATGTCGTCGCCGAGGAAAATCGGCGTCACGTCCGTCGACTCGTCCAGGTGATCGAGCACCCAGTGCAGCGTTTTTCCCTTGTCCCAGTCGACATCCGGGCGCAGCTCGATCACTTCGCGCCCGGTGGTCACGCGAAGCGCGTCGCGTTGGCCCGCCGCCCGCACCGCCGCGGTGACGTCGCCGACGCGGTTTCGCGCCGCATTGCGATAGTGCACGGCAACTCCAAACCGCTTGTGCTCCACCCGAACACCCGGAATCGGCCCGAGCCGCTCGCGCAGCCGGGCGGCCGCGGACTCCAGCACCGGCGCGGCCGCGGCCGCCGCGTCGTTTTGGTGGTGGGTTCCATCGGGTGCGGTGAGCTCGAATCCGTGGCTGCCGGCATACCAGATGCCGGGCAGGCCGACGCGTGCGCTCACGTCGGCCAGGTCGCGGCCGGACAGGATCGCGACCGGGCACCGAGCGGCCAACCGCCGCAGCGCGTCGGCCGCGCCGGCGACCAGCTGCGCGGAGTCCGGATCGTCGACGATGTCCGACAGCGTGCCGTCGAAGTCGAAGAACACCGCCGGGCGCCGGATGTCCTCATCCAGCAGCCGCGACGCGTCGGGCAGCTGCGACATCCGCAGGTCCCCGGTGCGGACCGCGACGCCATCGAGGTCCTGCGCGGCGATCACCAACGCGAACCCGGCGTCGCGCGCGGCCGCGGCCACCGCCGCGCTCGCCGCGACGACCACGCAGCGACCCGCCCGGATGTCGCCAAGGTCCTCGGTCGACGCGAAGCTGCCGATGCCGACGCCGGCCTCGCGCAACTGCGCGAGCAACGACCGCGGGGCGTCCAGTCCGGGTTCGAACAGCACCGCGTCGTGGCGGCGTGGGTCGATCGTGACCGATGGCATTGACCAACCCTCTCACGGCGATCGACGCCGCCCGGGTTGGGTCAGTGGCGTGCGCGCGCGGTCGGGTGGCTCGGGGGCACGCCGCCCGCCCGCGCACGGGCCCGTCGCTTGCGGCGATCCTTGCTGAACAGCAGCACGGAGTCCTGGCTGAGTGCGGTCAGCCGCGCCATCTCCCGTTCGATGCCGCTGGCGAGCTGCTGAAGTTCGGGTGCGGCGTCGTAGTCCGCGGTGATCCCGAAGATCAGCTCGTCGCCATAGCTGAGCACCGCGACTCCGCTGGACAGCTGCGACGCCGTCGGCGGGATCGGCAGTAGGCGCTCCACGGTGGCGCCCATCAGCTCCAGCCGGTGCCGCGGCCCGGGCGCGCTGGTGGCCAGCGTCACGATGCCCGGTTGCGGCAGCCGGCTCAGTACAAGCCGAACTGCCTTGGCGCACAAGGCAAATGGCATGGAGCTGGTGGCCAGGTCCACGATGCTCGGGCCGGTGTTCTGGCGAGGCGGCGCGGGCTGGTTCAAGCTGCTGTGCACAATCCGCAGCCGCTGCACCGGGTCGTCGTGCTCGACGGGCAGGTACTTCTTCTCCGGGGTGCGCAGCGAGCCCGCGCGGGGTTGTTCGCCGCGATGCAGCAGCACGGCCCGGAAGCCCTCGGTGATGGCGGCGAGCGCGACGTCGTTGGTGGTCACCCGGAACTTGCCGCACACCGCGTCGACGGCGGCTAGGGGAACGCGCACCGTGCTGTAGCGCCGCATGGTGACCGCCGGACCCGTCGACGTGCGTGCCGCCGCCCAGAGGGTCTCGGCCAGCGTGCTCGTGACGGTGCTGGCGACGGTTGAGGCCCGCCACAGCGCGTCGGTCCAGCCCGGCTTCCGGCCTTGCGTCGAAACATTGCCGGGCGCAACGTGATTGGTGAACATCTCGCCGTCGGCGTCGTCGCAGAGCCTGGTCAGCAAGTGGGCCGCGGGGGTGGCCTCGGCGAGGTAGTGGTGGACCTTGATCAGGATCGCCCACTTGCCGCGCAGCCCCTCGATGACCCAGCACTCCCACAGCGGGCGGTCCAATTCCAGGGGGCGTTCCAGGGCATGGGCGATCGCCCGCGACAGGTCGGCCTCGTCGCCCGGGCGGGGAACCGCGACCCGGCGCAGGTGATGGGCGAGGTCGAAACCCGGATCGTCGGCCCAGTGCTGGGCACCGCTGAACGGATGCGTCCGCAACACCTGAGTGCATCGCGGTATCGACTGGATCCGTTCCAGCATCGCTTTGAGGCGCCCCAGGCTGGGGACGGCGCCTTCGACGATGGCGACCGCGCCCGTCGCCATGCTCGCCTGCCGGTCGGGATCCGCCGCGCCGCGAAAGCCCGAATCCAATGCCGCTGTCAGCTGTCCCATGTTCAGTTCCCGCCCTAGTCGCCCCGTACCAGTATCTGTGGCCGCGGCCCCGTCGCGGTAGATCCCAGTCCGTTAAGACTGTGTTTAGAAGTTGAAGACCCGTTTAACAACCGCTTCGACAACCGAGCACGAAATCGAACATACTTTCGATAGACTGGGGAAGTGGGTTGGTTTAATGGGCCGCCGAGTTGGGCGGAAATGGAGCGGGTGCTCGACGGCAAGCCGCGTCATGCCGGCGCGCCCACCCCGTCCGGTCCGGCGGAAGAGGCCCCCTTCTCGCGCAAGCGCCCGGCCTATCGGCCACCAGACGGTGGTCGGGCGACCCGCTCGCCCGTCGCCTATGCCGAGCTGCACGCGCATTCGGCCTACAGCTTCCTGGACGGGGCCAGCACACCCGAAGAGCTGGTGGAGGAGGCCGCCCGGCTGGGCCTGCGGGCGCTGGCGCTGACCGACCACAACGGCCTGTACGGCGCTGTGCGGTTCGCCGAAGCCGCCGCCGAACTCGACGTGCGCACCGTGTTCGGAGCCGAGTTGACGCTGAACTCGCAGGCCCGCACCGAGCACCCGGACCCGCCCGGTCCGCACCTGCTGGTGCTGGCCCGCGGCCCGGAGGGCTACCGGCGGTTGTCGCGGCAGCTGGCCGCCGCGCATCTGGCCGGCGGTGAGAAAGGCAAGCCGCGCTTCGACCTCGACACGCTGACCGAAGCCGCGGGCGGGCACTGGCACATCCTGACCGGATGCCGTAAAGGACATGTGCGCCAAGCGCTTTCCGACGCGGGACCGGAGGCGGCGGCGCGGGCGCTGGCCGATCTGGTGGACCGCTTCGGCGCGCAGCGGGTCAGCGTCGAGCTGACCCAGCACGGCCAGCCCCTCGACGACGAGCGCAACGCGACACTGGCGGCCCTGGCGCCACGCTTCGGCGTCGGCGTCGTCGCCACCACCGGAGCGCATTTCGCCCATCCGTCGCGCAGCCGGCTGGCCATGGCGATGGGCGCGATCCGGGCGCGACAGTCATTGGAGTCGGCCGCCGGATGGCTGGCCCCGCTGGGTGGTTCGCATCTGCGGTCCGGTGCGGAGATGGCCCGGCTGTTCGCGCATGTGCCCCTGGGGGGCCCTGACGTGGTGACCGCCGCCGCCGAACTCGGCGAGCAGTGCGCGTTCGGGCTGGCGCTGATCGCGCCGCAGCTGCCGCCGTTCGACGTGCCCGATCCGCACACCGAGGACAGCTGGTTGCGGCAGTTGACGATGGCGGGAGCGCGCGATCGCTACGGGCTCCCCGAGTCAGCGCCGCGGGCGTACGCCCAGATCGAACATGAACTGAAAGTCATTGCCCAACTGAGGTTTCCGGGCTATTTCCTGGTGGTGCACGATATCGCCCGATTTTGCCGGGAGAACAACATCCTGTGCCAGGGCAGGGGATCGGCGGCCAACTCCGCGGTCTGTTACGCCCTGGGCGTCACCGCGGTCGACCCGGTGGCCAACGAGCTGTTGTTCGAGCGCTTCCTGTCGCCCGCCCGCGACGGGCCGCCCGACATCGATATGGACATCGAGTCGGATCAGCGCGAAAAGGTCATCCAGTACGTCTACGACAAATACGGCCGCGACTACGCCGCCCAGGTCGCCAACGTCATCACCTACCGCGGCAAGATCGCGGTGCGCGACATGGCCCGTGCCCTGGGTTACTCGCAGGGCCAGCAGGACGCGTGGAGCAAGCAGATCAGCCACTGGAACGGGCTGGCGGACTCGCCGGACCTCGACGGCATTCCCGAACAGGTGATCGAGCTGGCCACCCAGATCCGGAACCTGCCGCGGCATATGGGCATTCACTCCGGCGGCATGGTGATCTGCGACCGCCCGATCGCCGACGTGTGCCCGGTGGAGTGGGCGCGCATGGAGAATCGCAGCGTCCTGCAATGGGACAAAGACGACTGTGCGGCCATCGGTTTGGTGAAGTTCGACCTGCTCGGTCTGGGCATGCTCTCGGCGTTGCACTACGCCAAAGACCTGGTGGCCGAACACAAGGGCATCGAGGTCGACCTGGCCCGCCTCGACCTCTCCGAGCCGGCGGTGTATGAGATGCTGGCCCGCGCCGATTCCGTCGGCGTGTTCCAGGTGGAGTCGCGCGCGCAGATGGCCACGCTGCCCCGGCTGAAGCCCCGGGTGTTCTACGACCTGGTGGTCGAGGTCGCGCTGATCCGGCCCGGGCCCATCCAGGGCGGGTCGGTGCACCCCTACATCCGGCGGCGCAACGGCATCGACCCGGTCGTCTACGACCACCCATCGATGGAATCGGCGCTGCGAAAGACGTTGGGAGTACCACTGTTTCAGGAGCAGCTGATGCAGCTCGCGGTCGACTGCGCCGGCTTCTCGGCCGCCGAGGCCGACCAGCTGCGGCGTGCCATGGGGTCCAAGCGCTCGACCGAACGCATGCAACGACTGCGCGGGCGGTTCTACGAGGGCATGCGCGAATTGCACGGCGCCACCGACGAGGTGATCGAGCGGACCTACGAAAAGCTGGAAGCCTTCGCCAATTTCGGCTTTCCGGAAAGCCACGCACTGTCCTTCGCGTCGCTGGTGTTCTACTCGTCGTGGTTCAAGCTGCATCACCCGGCCGCGTTCTGCGCCGCGCTGCTGCGTGCCCAGCCGATGGGCTTCTATTCGCCGCAGTCGCTGGTGGCCGATGCGCGCCGGCACGGCGTGGCGGTGCACGGCCCGGACGTCAACGCCAGTCTGGCGCACGCCACCCTCGAGAACGCGGGCACCGAGGTCCGGCTCGGGCTGGGCGCGGTCCGTCATATCGGCGACGACCTCGCCGAGCAACTGGTCGAGGAGCGAAAAGCCAACGGCCCGTTCACTTCTCTGCTGGATCTGACCACCCGGCTACAGCTCTCGGTGCCGCAGACCGAAGCGCTGGCGACGGCCGGGGCTTTTGCCTGCTTCGGGACGTCGCGGCGCGAGGCGCTGTGGGCGGCCGGGGCCGCCGCCACGCAACGGCCGGACCGGCTGCCCGGGGTGGGCTCGTCGTCGCACATTCCGGCGTTGCCGGGGATGAGCGAGCTGGAGCTGGCCGCCGCCGACGTGTGGGCCACCGGCATCTCCCCGGACAGCTACCCGACCCAGTTCCTGCGGGCCGACCTGAACGCGATGGGGGTGGTGCCCGCCGAGGAGCTACTCGGCGTGCCCGACGGCGACCGTGTGCTGATTGCCGGCGCGGTGACCCATCGGCAGCGGCCCGCCACCGCGCAGGGCGTGACGTTCATCAACCTCGAGGACGAGACCGGGATGGTCAATGTGCTCTGCACACCCGGGGTGTGGGCGCGACACCGCAAGCTGGCGAACACCGCACCGGCGCTGCTGGTCCGCGGTCAGGTCCAAAACGCCAGCGGCGCAGTCACCGTGGTGGCCGAGCGGTTGGGCCGCATCACCCTGGCCGTCGGCTCGAAGTCCCGGGACTTTCGCTGACTTGTTCGCCGAGCGTGCTCTGAAGTCGCGGGCCAATTTTGCGCCATGAGAGCACGTTCGGCGCCGGGATGTGGGTCACCCGTCGCGAACAGGCTTTGTGTATTCGGTGTTGAACAATTCGACCTGGCCGTTGCCCGCCGCGTCGTAAACTGTGCGAGCCCGAATTGCTCACGTTTATCGCAATGTCTCAACGGAGTCGAAATGACATTCAAGCTTCCTCGCCGTGGCGCTGCGATAGTGGGTTGTGCTGCGGCGCTTGTTCTTTCTCCCGCCGTTGCCAGCGCCGATCCGCCCGACCCGCACCAGCCCGACATGACGAAGGGCTACTGCCCGGGCGGTCGATGGGGTTACGGCAATTTGGCGGTATGCGACGGAGAGAAGTACCCCGACGGGTCGTTTTGGCACCAGTGGATGAAGACCTGGATGGCCGGCCCGCAGTTCTACTATGACTGCGTCGGCGGCGACGAACCTCTCCCGGGCCCGCCCCCGCCCGGTGGGTGCGGCGGGGCGATCCCGCCCGACCAGCCGCCCCCGCCGCCAACCTAGGCCGCCCGCGAGAAGAAAGAGGCAAAGTGTCCAAGGTCTGGTTCCTCACCGGAGCTTCCCGCGGGTTCGGCCTCGAGATCGCCCGCAAGATCCTGGCTCAGGGCGACCGCGTGGTAGCCACCGCGCGGCGCGCCGAGCAGATCCTCACCCACCTCCCCGACGCCGGCGACGCGCTGCTGCCCGTCGACCTCGACGTCACCAACGCCGATCAGGCTGCGCAGGCCGTCCGGTCGGCGGTCGACACGTTCGGCCGGATCGATGTGCTGGTGAACAACGCCGGCCGCGGCCTGCTCGGCGCCGTCGAGGAGGCGTCCGACGCCGCGATCCGTGCCGTCTACGAGGTCAACGTGTTCGGCACCCTGACCATGCAGCGCGCCGTGCTGCCGATCATGCGCGCCCAGCGCTCTGGCCACATCATCAACATCAGCTCGGTCGGCGGCCTGGCCGGTGGGCCGGGATGGGGCATCTACTGCTCGACCAAGTTCGCGATGGAAGGGTTCAGCGAGGCGCTGGCCGCCGAGCTGCGGCCGCTGGGAATCTGGGTCACCATCGTCGAACCCGGCTACTTCCGCACCGACTTCCTCGACGCGTCCAGCCTGGACACCGAAGCGACCGTCATCGCCGACTACGAGTCCACCGCCGGGGCGGTGCGTGCCCACGCCGCGGATGTCAACCACGCCCAGCCCGGCGATCCGATCAAGGCCGCCGCGGCCATCGTCGACATCGCCGCGGCCGCCGAGCCGCCGGTGCATCTGCTGCTGGGCACCGACTGCGTCGCCACGGTGGAGGCCAAGATCGACAACCTCAAGGCCGACATCGATGCGTGGCGGACGCTTTCGATGTCGACCGACCTAGGCTGACCCTTCGCCGAACGTGACTCACGGCGGAAAAATAGCGAAAATCTCGCGCTGAGTGCACGTTCGGCGCGCGCGGCGGCGCGTATAGCCTCCAAGCATGACCCTCAACCTGTCCGTCGACGAACTTCTCACCACTACCCGCTCGGTTCGCAAGCGTCTCGACTTCGACAAGCCGGTGCCTCGCGAGGTCCTGATGGAGTGCCTGGAACTGGCGTTGCAGGCTCCCACCGGCTCCAACGCCCAGGGCTGGCAATGGGTGTTCGTCGAAGACGCGGAGAAGAAGAAGGCGATCGGCGACATCTACCTGTCGCATGCCCGGCCTTACCTGAGCGCGCCGAAGCCCGACTACGGCGTGGGCGACACCCGCGGCGAACGGATGGGCAAGGTGGTGGATTCGGCGACCTACCTCGCCGAGCACATCCACGAGGCGCCGGTGCTGATGATCCCGTGCCTCGCGGGCCGCGAGGACAAGTCACCGCTGGGCGGCGTCTCGTTCTGGGCGTCGCTGTTCCCGGCGGTGTGGAGCTTCTGCTTGGCGCTGCGCTCCCGCGGGCTGGGCTCCTGCTGGACGACGCTGCACCTGCTCGGCGACGGCGAACGCAAGGCCGCCGAGGTGCTCGGGATTCCGTACGAGGAGTTCAGCCAGGGCGGGCTGTTCCCGATCGCCTACACCAAGGGCACCGATTTCCGCCCGGCTAAGCGGCTGCCCGCCGACACCCTGACGCACTGGAACACCTGGTAGTCACACCGCGCCGGGATAGCCGTGCTGGCGCCACGCCTCGTAGATCGCGATCGCCGCGGCGTTCGCCAGGTTCAGCGACCGCCGCCCGGCCAGCATCGGGATGCGCACCAGGCCGGTGATGTGGCCGTCGGCCAGGGTCTGCGCATCCAGCCCGTCGGGCTCCGGCCCGAACATCAATACGTCGCCGGGCCGGTAGGCGACGTCGGCGTACGACGTCGGCGCGTGCGCGGTGAACGCGAACACCCGCGCCGGCATCAGCACGTCCCACGCGTGCTGCAGCGTCGCGTGCACGGTGACCGAGGCCAGGTCGTGGTAGTCCAGTCCGGCCCGGCGCACCTTGGGTTCGGACAGGTCGAAGCCCATCGGCTCGACCAGATGCAATTCGGTGCCGGTGGCCGCGGCCGTGCGGATGGCGTTGCCCGTATTGGGCGGAATCCGCGGCGCCACGAACATCAGTCGGAACACTGCGGACTCCCTTTGTTGTTGAGCAGGGCATGACGGATCAAGTACAGCTCAGCACGACCGATTGGGTGCGGGAGCAGACCGAACAAATTCTGCGGCAGGGCACCACCGACGGCGTCGAGATCATGGACCGGCCGGTCGTGCTGTTCACCGTGACCGGAGCGAAGAGTGGCCTCAAGCGGTACGTGCCACTGATGCGCGTCGAGAAGGACGGACGCTACGCGATGGTCGGCTCCATCGGAGGAGCTCCGAAGCACCCGACCTGGTACCACAATGTGAAAGCCAACCCGAATGTCACCGTGCAAGACGGCGACAAGGTCTTCGAGATGACGGCACGCGAGGTCCACGGGGCCGAACGCGACGAATGGTGGCAGACGGCGATCGAGGCCTACCCGGTCTACACGCAGTTGCAGGCGCTGACGGAACGGACGATCCCGATCTTCGTCCTCGAATGAACGGATAATGGCGACATGATCGAGCAGAGCATCTGGATGCAGAAGGTCGCCGCCGATCCCGGACATTCGAACTGGTACATCGAACGCTTTCGTTCGATGGCCCGCGACGGCAAGGATCTGGTCGGCGAGGCCCGCATGATCGACGCGATGGTGCCGCGCGGCGCCCGCATTCTCGACGCCGGTTGCGGCGCCGGACGGGTCGGCGGGTATCTGGCCACGGTCGGTCACCAGGTGGTCGGGGTCGACGTCGACCCGGCGCTGATCGCCGCGGCCGAACAGGACTATCCCGGCCCGCGGTGGCTCGTCGGCGACCTCGCCGAGCTGGACTTGCCCGCGCGCGGCATCGCCGACCCGTTCGACGTGATCGTGTCCGCCGGCAACGTGATGGCGTTCCTCGCGCCGAGCACCCGCGGCCGGGTGCTGAGCCGGCTGCGGGCTCACGTCGCCGACGACGGTCGAGCGGCGATCGGCTTCGGCGCCGGCCGGGACTACGAATTCGCCGAGTTTCTCGACCACGCGGCGGCCGCCGGATTCGCTCCCGACGTGCTGCTGTCCACCTGGGATCTGCGACCGTTCACCGACGATTCCGACTTCCTCGTCGCGATCCTGCGGCCCGCGTAGGGATTTCGCGCCGCGGGCCGTTTGCCAGGCTGGTGTGCCGGTGTACCGGCACACCTTGGGGGTGGCTGTCTGCTCAGTAACGATTCTGGTGAGCCGGGCCGCGGGCTGTCATACTCGTCGAATTGCCACGCGTTTACCGCTCGCGCGTCTTGGCGCGGGGGGAGCGGAATAAAAGCAGGAAGTTCATGAGCCTCTCGTTTGTCTCGATGCGCACTGCCAGCGCAGCGGCCGGTCGCGCGGCCGCAACCACATGACGATGTTCAACCGCCCGGCCACCCCGGCCGAGGCGGCGCCCACCGAGTTCGCCGAATCCCCGGCGGCCCCGGCAAAGCGTCCGCCGGCCTGGTCCCCGAGCAACTGGCCGGTCGGGTGGAAGGTCGCGGCGATTGTGCTGATCCCGCTGGTCCTGGCCGCAATCTTCGGCGGGCTGCGCCTCAACACCGCCGTGTCGAGCTCCAGCGGCCTGCGGTTGGCCGCCGCGCGCGCCGACTTGCTGCCGGCGCTCACCAAGTACATGTCGGCACTGGACGTCGCGTTGTTGGCGAACTCCACCGGACGCGACGTCGAGGGCGCGAAGAAGAACTATGAAGCCCGCAAGGGCGAGTTGCAGACGCGGCTGTCGAACACCGACGTCACTCCCGATGTCCGGTCCGGGGTGGGCACCCTGCTGGGCGGCGGGCAATCTCTTTTGGACAAGGTGGCCGATAACAGCATCGGTTTGCGGGACCGGGTCACCACCTATGCGCCGCTGCTGTTGACAGCCGAGGATGTCATCAACGCCTCGGTGCGGGTGGACGACGAGCAGATCCGCGCGCAGGCACAGGGTTTGAGCCGGGCGGTCGGGGCCCGGGGCCAGATGACGATGCAGGAGATCTTGGTGACCCGCGGCGCCGAGCTGCCCGAGCCGCAGCTGCGCACCTCGATGATCACCCTGGCCGGCACCGAGCCGTCGACGCTGTTCGGGATGAGCCAGGTGCTGGGTGTCGGCTCGCCCGACGCCAAGACGCTGCAGCAGCAGATGGTGACCCGGATGGCGATCATGTCCGATCCGGCCAGCATGCTCGTCGACAACCCGGACCTGCTGCGCTCGATCCGGACCACCGACGCGATCGCCGAGCAGGTCATCACCGGCGCCACCGCGGCGGTGACGAAGTCGGTGCAAACCCAGGCCGACGACCGGCGCAACTCCGCGATCGTCGACGGTGTGCTGGTACTCGCCGCCATCGTGATCGCACTGCTGGTCGTCTTGCTGATGGCGCGTGCGCTGGTGATGCCGCTGCGGGTGCTGCGCGACGGCGCGCTCAAGGTTGCCCACACCGACCTCGAGGAGGAGATCGCCCGGGTGAAAGCCGGTGAGGCCGAACCGATTCCGGCTCCGCTGCCGGTGTTCACCACCGAGGAAATCGGTCAGGTCGCGCACGCGGTGGACGAACTGCACACCCAGGCGCTGCTGCTGGCCGGTGACGAGGCGCGGTTGCGATTGCTGGTCAACGACATGTTCGAGACCATGTCGCGGCGCATCCGCTCGCTGGTCGACCAGCAGTTGTCGTTGATCGACCGGCTGGAGCGCAACGAAGAGGATCCCGATCGCCTGGACAGCCTGTTCCGGCTGGATCACCTGGCCGCCCGGTTGCGCCGCAACAGCGCCAACCTGCTGGTGCTCGCCGGCGCCCAGCTGGCCCGCGATCAGCGCGAGCCGGTTCCGCTGTCGACGGTGATCAGCGCGGCCGTCTCCGAGGTCGAGGACTACCGCCGGGTCGAGTTGGGTGAGCTGCCCGAGTGCCTGCTGATCGGCGGGGCCGCCGGTGGCGCCATCCATCTGTTCGCCGAGCTGATCGACAACGCGCTGCGCTACTCGCCACCGTCGACGTACGCCCGCATCTCCGGGGCGCGCGGCGGCCCAGATCGGCAAGGCGGGGTGGTGCTGAGGATCGCCGACTCCGGCCTGGGCATGAACGACTCCGATCGGCGGATGGCCAACATGCGCCTGCAGGCCGGCGGCGAGGTCACCCCCGACAATGCCCGCCACATGGGGCTTTTCGTGGTGGGCCGGATCGCCGCCCGGCACGGCATCCGGGTCGGGCTGCGGGGCCCGGCGCCCGACGAGGCGGGCACCGGCACGACCGCCGAGATCTACCTGCCGCCGGCGGTGCTGGAAGGCTTCGACGGCGGCCCGGCCGAAATCTCGGCGGAGCCGGGTGAGCGGATCCGGGCGGTCTCGTCGCCGAGCGCCAAGCTGGCCAGCGGGCCGCCGCGGGCGAAAAACGGCGCGACGCGCCAACGCCCTGTTGCGGCCACACCCGGCGAGGCGCCCCCGATCTCGTTGTTGCCCCGCCGCAGCCCGGGCTCCAGCGGCATCACCGACGTTCCCGCCGCTCCTCCCGCGCCGCCGCTGCCCAAGCGCCGCCGTGAGCTGGCCACTGCCTGGTGGGAGAACGAGAACCAGCCGCGGCCCACGCCGGCGCCGCCCGCCCCGAAGCCGGCCCCGGCGGTCTCGGACACGTCGGGGTTCTTCGCGGCGCGGTCACGGGGGACCGGCACACCGCCGCCGCCGGCCCGTGTCGCCAAGCCACCCGCCGAGCCGTCCATCCCGGCCGCGAAGCCGGCGTCGAAGGACGACGTGATCTATCGGCGGATGCTCTCGGAGATGATGGGTGACCCGCACGACCTGGTCAACAGCCCGGACCTGGATTGGCAGTCGGTGTGGGACCGGGGCTGGTCGCTGGCCGCCCAGGCCGAGGACAAGCCGGTCGAGGAGCGCACCGCCGACCACGGCCTGCCGGTGCGCACCCCCGGCGCCCGGCTGGTGCCGGGGGCGGCCAACGGCGTGACCGGCTCCGGCCAGCACCGCAGCTCCGACGACGAAGAATCCCTCGTAGGATCGAACGGCGGACTGCATGCGGCCCGCGACCCCGAAGCGGTTCGGGCCTCGTTCAGTAACCACTTCGGCGGTGTGCGCAGCGGGCGGTCACACGCCCGTCACTCGAGCCAAGGACCCGATGAGGAATGACGTCTGCAGGCAGCTCACTGGACTGGCTGGTGACGAAGTTCGCTCGCGAGGTCCCCGGGGTGGCGCATGCGCTGCTGGTGTCGGTCGACGGTCTGCCGGTGGCGGCCAGCGAGCTGCTACCCCGCGAACGAGCCGACCAGCTGGCCGCGGTGGCCTCCGGGCTGGCCAGCCTGGCGACCGGTGCCGCCCAGCTGTTCGACGGCGGAGCGGTGCTGCAGTCGGTGGTCGAGATGCAGAACGGCTATTTGTTGTTGATGCGCGTCGGCGACGGCTCGCACCTGGCGACGCTGGCCGAGACGTCGTGCGATATCGGCCAAATCGGATACGAGATGGCGATCCTTGTCGAACGGGTGGGCGGCGTCGTGCAGTCCACCCGCCGCTCCGTCAGGCATTCGTGAGCCGCGATGGACAGAAGCGAATCCGGGCCGCCCTCACGTGAGGCGAACCTGGTCCGCCCGTACACCCTGACCGCCGGGCGGACGAACGCGGGCGTCGACATTCCGCTGGAGGCGCCGGTTCAGACGCTGCAGGCCGGGCGGGCGCATCGCTGGCCGGCCGACGATGCGAGAGGCAAGATCATCGGGCTGTGCGTCAAAAACCCTTCCGTGGCCGAGATTTCGGCGCTGCTGAACCTGCCGATCGGTGTCGCGCGGGTGCTGGTCGGTGATCTGGTGCTGTCCGGCTACCTTCGGGTGCATCGAACGTTGACCGAGCAGTCGACCCGCGACGAGCGCCACGAACTCATAGGAAGGACGCTGCGTGGCCTTAAGGCACTCTGACTCCGGCGCCACCGCGTCGACGAAGATCGTCGTCGCCGGCGGGTTCGGCGCCGGCAAGACCACGTTCGTCGGGGCGGTGTCGGAGATCATGCCGCTGCGCACCGAGGAGATCGTCACCGACGCCTCGGCCGGCGTCGACATGCTCGAGGCCACACCCAACAAGCGGACGACGACGGTCGCGATGGACTTCGGCCGGATCACGCTGGACCACGACCTGGTGCTCTACCTGTTCGGCACGCCGGGCCAGCGGCGGTTCTGGTTCATGTGGGACGACCTGGTGCGCGGCGCCATCGGCGCGATCGTCCTGGTCGACTGCCGCCGGCTGCAGGACAGCTTTGCCGCGGTCGACTTCTTCGAACACCGCAAGTTGCCGTTCCTGATCGCCGTCAACCAATTCGACGGTGCGCCAACATATCCCGTCGGCGCGATCCGCGAAGCGCTGGCCTTGTCGCCGCACATTCCGGTGATCAACGTCGATGCCAGGGATCGCCGGTCGGCGACCGATGCGCTGATCGCGATCAGCGAGTACGCGCTGCAGAGCCTGACGGCTTGACCGCGTTGCAGCAGTGGGCCGACTGCGAGTTCACCGGCCGCGACTTCCGCGACGGGGACCTCGGCCGGTTGTGCACCGAACGGGTGGTGTTCAGCGACTGCGATTTCTCCGGCGCTAATCTGGCCGAATCCCAGCACCGGGGATCGGCCTTTCGTAACTGCAAGTTCGAGCGAACGACGTTGTGGCACAGCACCTTTGCTCAGTGCAGCATGCTGGGATCGGTCTTCGTGCAGTGCAAGTTGCGGCCGATCGCCTTCGACGAGGTGGATTTCACGCTCGCGGTGCTCGGCGGCAACGACCTGCGCGGCGTCGACCTGAGCGGCTGCCTGCTACGGGAAACCAGCCTGGTGGAGACGGACCTGCGCAAGGCGGTGCTGCGCGGCGCCGACCTGTCCGGTGCGCGGACCACCGGCACCCGGCTCGACGACGCCGACCTGCGCGGGGCGACGGCGGATCCGGCGTTGTGGCGCACCGCCACCCTCACCGGTGTGCGGGTGGATGTTTCGCAGGCGATGGCCTTCGCGCTGGCGCACGGGCTGCGGCTGGACGCCAAATCCGACTAGCGCTTCAGCCGGATGCGCCACCACACGATGGCCGAGTAGATCACCGACAGCACGCCCAGCATCCCCATGTCGAGCAGCCATGCGCTGTCCGTGTGCGCCCAGTGGCTGTCCTTGGGGCCGATGGGCACCAGGGTCCGCAGGTTGACCGTGGCCGCCGACGCCGCATAGCCCCAGCGCGACGGCATCAGCCAGGACAGCTGGTCGAGGAAGAGCCGCCCGGTCACCGGGATAAGCCCACCGGCCAGCACCAGCTGCAGCATCAGCGACACCACCAGCAGCGGCATGATCTGTTCGTTGGAACGGGCGATCGACGACAGCACCAAGCCCAGAATCGCCGACGCCACGCAGGTGGCGGCGACCGTGACGAACAGCTCCAGGCTGGCATTACCGAGCAGCAGCGCCGGCTGCTTGGGCGCGCCCTTACCGATTAGCACGATGCCGGTGGCGATCGCCGCCTGGATGATGGCGAACGCGCAGAACACCGTGATCTTGGCGGCCAGGTAGGCCCCGGTGGACAGGCCGACGGCCTGCTCGCGCTGGAAGATCGGGCGTTCGCCGATCAGGTCGCGGATCGTCAGCGCGGTGCCCATGAAGACGGCGGCGATCGACATCAACGTCAGGATCTGGGCGGCTTCGTCGGGCGTCTCGCTGTTCGGGTCCGCGATGCCGAAACCGGTATGACCCGGGACCGTCAGCGACAGCGCGCCCAGGATGAACGGCAGCAGCGCCAGGAAGGCGAAGTAGGCGCGGTCGGCGACGATCAACCGGACCTGGCGCCGCGCGATCGTGGAGAACTGGCGCAGCATGCTACTGCGCGCCGGGGTGCCCAGATCGACCGGCGTTTCGGCCCGGGTGGGCGGGGTGTGGTCCTGTCGTTCCAGGAAGCGGCGGTTGGCTTCATCGGGGTCGGCGCCGACCTTCGCGAAAATCTGGGCCCAGTTGGTGGTGCCCATCGCGTCCCCGATTTGACCCGGCGGGCCCAGGAACGCGATCTTGCCGCCGGGCGCCATCAGCAGCACCTGGTCGCAGACGTCGAGGTAGGTCAGCGAGTGTGTGACGACCAGCACGACGCGGCCGGCGTCGGCGAGCTGGCGCAGCATCGTCATGACCTGCAGGTCCAGCGCCGGGTCCAGCCCCGAGGTCGGCTCGTCGAGGATCAGCAGCGACGGGCCGGTGAGCAGTTCGAGGGCCACCGAGGCACGTTTGCGCTGGCCGCCGGAGAGCTTGTCGACCCGGGTGTCGGCATGCGCGGTCAGTCCCAGCTCGTCGAGGACCTGAGCCACCACCTGGTCGCGGCCGGCCTTGCCGGTGTCGGGCGGCAGCCGCAGCTCGGCCGCGTAGCCCAGTGCCTGGTTGACGGTCAGCTGGCGGTGCACGACGTCGTCCTGGGGGACCATCCCGATCCTGCTGCGCAGCGTGGCGTAGGCGGTGTGGATGTTGTGGCCCTCGAAGGTGACCGCGCCGGCGGTGGGGGTGGTATAGCCGGCGATCAGCCGCGACAGTGTCGACTTTCCGGCACCGGAGCCGCCGATGATGGCGGTCAGCGTGCCGGGCCGCGCCGTCATCGAGATCTGCTGCAGCAGATCCTTGCCGTTGATCGCGAAGCCGACCTCGCGCACGTCCAGGCCGCCGGTGCTCGTCGCCGCTTCCTGGCGGCGGGCCAGCATGCCGGCGGTGAACACCAGGTCGACGTTGCCGATCGTCACCACGTCGCCCTCGGCCAGCAGGGCCTGCGCGATTCGCACCCCGTTGACGAACGTCCCGTTGATGCTGTTCGCGTCGCGGATCTCGATGCCGGCGGGGGTCGGCTCCAGGAACGCGTGATGCCGCGAAGCCAATACGTCGTGGATGACGATGTCGTTGTCGAGCTCGCGTCCGATCCACGCGGTGCCGCCCTTCGGCGTCTGCACCCCCGATTCGGGGCCGACGACCTTCATCACCCGGGTCGGAAATTGCGACATGTCGGTGCCCGCCGGCTGGGCGACCCGGGTCGCGTCGTTCGGGACGGCCTGGGTCGGCACGGTGGGCCGCACGATCGGCACGGCGGTGGTGTGCAACGCGTCGGTGGGCCGGTCCTGGTATCTGCCGGCCGGCGGAACGGTCGGCACCGCCTGCGAGGTCGGCGGCAGCACCCCGACATTGCCGCGATGGTGTCCGAGCGCGAAGGTGATCCGCGGTCCATCGGGGGCGCCGAGGTTGAGGGTCTGGCCGTCCCGGATGTCGGCACCCGGCACCCGGCGTCCGTCGACGAAGATGCCGTTGCGCGAATTGTTGTCGACCGCAACCCATTTGCCGTGATCGAAGCGCAGCAACAGGTGCGCCCGGGTGACCAGCGGATGCGCCACGCGCAGGTCGGCGCGGACGTCGCTGCCGATGACGACGTCGCCGCCGGGGGCGAAACTGACCTCGGATCGGATGGACCGCACGGTCAGTACCGATTGCGCAGGGGCATTCATCAGTTCAGCGTCGTTTCAGCCGGATCTTCCACCACACGATCGCGCTATAGCTTATGCACAGGACTCCGAGCATGGCCATATCGAACAGCCATGCGCTCTTGGTGTGATTCCAGTGCTGGTCTTTCGGGTCGGTCGGGCCCGGTATCAGCCGGTGCGTGTCGATCGTCGACGCCGACGCCGCGAAGCCCCACCGCGCGGGCGTGACCCACGACAACTGGTCGAGCACCAGCCGGTTGGTAACCCAGATCATGCCGCCGGAGAACACCAGCTGACTCATGATCGACACCACCAGCATCGGCATGATCTGGTCCTGGGATTGGGCCAGCGCCGAGAGCGCCATGCCGAGCAGCGCCGCACCCACACACGTCGCGGCCACCGTGACGAACAGTTCGAAGTTGACGTTGCCCAGGACCACGGCGTTGGAGATCGGGGTGCCCCAGCCGATCACGGAGATGGCCGTGGCGATCGCGGCCTGGATGATCGCAAACGTCGAGAAGACAACGATTTTCGCGCCCATATAGGCGGCCGTGGACAGGCCGACCGCTTGTTCGCGGCGGAAGATCGGTCGCTCGCCGATCAGGTCGCGGATCGTCAGCGCGGTACCCATGAACACCGCGCCGACGTTGAGCATGACTAGGATCTGGTCGGGCTGAGCGGGATTGTTGCCCAGCGGATCGGACATGCCGTATCCGCTGTTGCCGCGAACCGTCAGGGTCAGCACCCCGATCAAAAATGGCAGCAGCGCCAGGAACACCGTGTAGCCGCGGTCGGAGATGACCAGCCGTATCTGCCGGCGGGCGATCGTGGAGAACTGGCGGCGCACGTCGGCGTGTACCGGCTCGCCCAAATCCGCGGCCGGGCTGTGTTCGGACGGTAGTTGTGGCTGCTGCTGGTTTTCTTCCCGGAAGCGGCGGTTGGCCTCGTCCGGGTCCGCACCCACCTTGGCGAAGATGTCGGCCCAGTTGGTGGTGCCCATCGCCGCGCCGATCTGGCTGGGTGGGCCGAGAAACGCCGTCTTGCCGCCGGGAGCGACCAGGAGCAGCTGATCGCAGACGTCAAGGTAGGACACCGAGTGCGTGACCACCAGCACCACGCGCCCGGCGTCGGCCAGCTGGCGCAGCATCATCATCACCTGGCGGTCCAGCGCCGGGTCCAGGCCGGTGGTGGGTTCGTCGAGCAGCAGTAGCGACGGGCCGGTGAGCAATTCCAGGGCCACCGACGCGCGCTTGCGCTGGCCGCCGGAGAGCTTGTCGACGCGGGTGTCGGCGTGCTTGGTCAGCTCGAGTTCCTCGAGCACCTGCGCGACGACCTGTTCGCGGTCGGCCTTGCTGGTGTCGGGCGGCAGCCGCAGCTCGGCGGCGTAGCCCAGCGCCTGGTTGACGGTCAGCTGGCGGTGCACGACGTCGTCCTGGGGGACCATCCCGATCCTGCTGCGCAGCGAGGCGTACTCGGTGTGGATGTTGTGGCCCTCGAAGGTGACCGTGCCGGAGCTGGGGCTGGTGTACCCGGCGATCAGCCGCGACAGCGTGGTCTTGCCGGCGCCGGATCCGCCGATGATCGCGGTCAGCGTCCCGGGTCGGGCGGTCAGCGAGATGTGGTCCAGCAGCTGCTTGCCGTGGTCGACTTCGTAGCAGACCGAGTTCACCTCGAGACCGCCGGTGCGGGTGGCCGCTTCGGTGCGCCGGACCAGGGTGTCGCGGCTGAAGACGAGGTCGACGTTTCCGATCGTGACGACGTCGCCCTCGGTGAGCACCGCCGAGCCGACCCGGACGCCGTTGACGAAGGTGCCGTTGACGCTGTGCGCGTCGCGGATCTCGGTGCCCAGCGGCGTCTGGATCAAAAACGCGTGATGACGCGAGGCCAGGACGTCCTGGATGACGATGTCGTTGTCGGTGGCGCGCCCGATCGTTTGCGCGTTGGCCGGCTTTTGCAACGCGCCGGACCGCGACGGCAACAACGCCTGGAACATCTTGGTGGCCAGGTTCCCGACCTCCGGCGCCTTGGCCTCGGCGACGGGCGACATCTGGGTCTTGGGTGCCTGCATGGATCCGACCGGCGCGGACATCTGCGGCTGATAGTTGGGCGGGGCGTGGTTGGGATATGCCGGCGGCCGGACCGATGTCGGATACACGGGTTGCCCTGGCGGTCCCGGCCGCTGGCCCGGCGGGCCGGGATGCGGCCGCGGCGGGGGTGGCGCGGCCCACGTGGTCTGGCGTCCGGGCAGCGGTCCGGGCGGAGCGGCGAACGGCTGCCCCGATGCCTGTGACGAAGGCCACGGCGCGCCGGCCTGAGCCGCGACCGGTATGCCCATCGACTCGGTCCGCGGCGGCCGCCCGGCCATGCCTTGGTGGCGCCCGACCTCGAACGTCAGCAGCGGGCCGTCCGGATTTCCGATGTTGATGCTCTGACCGTCATGGATATCGACGACCGGCACCCGCCTGCCGTTGGCGAAAGTGCCGTTGAGCGAACCGTTGTCGATCGCCAGCCAGCGGCCCTGGTCGAAGCGCAGCAACAGATGGGCCCGCGAAATCAGGGGGTGGGTGATGCGCATATCGGCCCGGAGATCGCGCCCGACTACCACGTCGTGACCTGCTGCGAAGGTGCGTTCCGACCCGTCATACCGGACGGTCAGCGCCGGCGGGGCTGGTGAATTCATCGCCACAACTCTAGCTCGTGGACCTATTTCGCCATTTGCACCAACGCGGCACGTCGAGCCAGTTGTGCCCGCGCAATCACCGGTTGTCGGGTGCTCCGGTGACGACGCAGCGGGTGCGGGTGTAGATCGTCGGCATGCACCGATTGCAGTGCGTACACGCCGAGCGGACGCTGTGCGCCGCGCCGTCGGCGGCGAGCCGGTTGATCAGATCCGGCTCGGCCAGCAGCGCCCGGGCCATCGCGACGAACTCGAAGCCCTCGGCCATCGCGAGGTCCATCGTCTCCCTGTTGGTGATGCCGCCCAGCAGGATCAGCGGCATCTTGAGTTCGGCTCGGAACAGTTTGGCGTCGCGCAGCAGATACGCCTCGCGGTAGGGGTATTCGCGCAGGAACTTCGTGCCCGTCATGCGCATGCCCCAGCGCAGCGGCGGCTTGAAGGCCCCGGCGAACTCCTTGAGCGGGGCGTCGCCGCGGAACAGGTACATCGGGTTGACCAGAGAGCTGCCGGCGGTGAGTTCGATCGCGTCCAGGCCGCCGTCTTCCTCCAGCCATTTGGCGGTGATCAGCGACTCTTCGGTGGTGATGGCGCCGCGGACCCCGTCGGCCATGTTCAGCTTGGCGGTGACCGCGATCGGCGTTCCTTCTTTCTCGACCGCGCGGCGAACGGCCATCACCATTCCGCGGGCGACCTTGGCCCGGTTCTCCAGTGAGCCACCGAACTCGTCGTCGCGACGGTTGATCAGTGGTGACAGGAACGAACTCGCAAAATAGTTGTGGCCCAAATGAATTTCGACGGCGTCGAAGCCGGCTTCCATGGCGAACCGGGCCGCGTCGGCGTGCGCGGCGATCACGTCGGAGATGTCGTCGCGGGTCGCCTTGCGGGCGAACCGCATTCCGATCGGGTTGAAGAACCGCACCGGCGCCAGCGCCTTGGCCTTGTTGGATTTTGCATTGGCGACCGGACCCGCATGGCCGATCTGGGCGCTGATCGCCGCGCCTTCGGCGTGGATGGCGTCGGTGAGCTTGCGCAGCCCGGGCACCGCCTCGGGCCGCATCCACAGCCCGTTGCCCTCGGTGCGTCCACCCTGGGAGACGGCGCAGTAGGCGACGGTCGTCATGCCGACCCCGCCGGCGGCCGGTGCCCGGTGGTACTCGATCAGGTCGTCGCTCACCAGAGCGCCGGGCGTGCGTGCTTCGAACGTCGCGGACTTGATGGTCCGGTTGCGCAGCGTGATCGGTCCCAGCTGCGCTGGGCTGAATACGTCCGGAATCTGGGGCTGGTCAGATGCCATGCGAGGAGCGTAACGGCGATCGCATGGCCGGCGAAGCAGGGCGTATGGGGGCACCTCCCGCTTGCGGGGGAGGGTCGCCGTCATCGGGCAGCGCCCGTGGTCGTGCCAGACTGTCAGGCGTGGGCGCAATCACACTGGACGGCAAGGCCACCCGCGACGAGATCTTCGTCGACCTCAAACAACGCGTCGCGGCACTGACCGCGGCGGGGCGTACGCCCGGGCTGGCCACGATCCTGGTCGGCGACGATCCCGGGTCCCAGGCCTACGTGCGCGGCAAGCATGCCGACTGCGCGAAGGTGGGCATCACCTCGATCCGTCGCGATCTGCCTGCCGACATCTCCACGGCCAAGCTGAACGAGACGATCGACGAGCTGAACGCCAACCCCGAGTGCACCGGTTACATCGTGCAGTTGCCGCTGCCGAAGCATCTCGACGAGAACGCCGCGCTGGAGCGCATCGATCCCGCCAAGGACGCCGACGGCCTGCACCCGACGAACCTGGGCCGGCTCGTGCTCAACAACCCGGCCCCGCTGCCGTGCACCCCGCGCGGCATCGTGCACCTGCTGCGCCGCTACGACGTCGAGATCGCCGGTGCGCACGTGGTCGTCATCGGCCGCGGCGTGACGGTCGGCCGGCCGCTGGGCCTGCTGCTGACGCGCCGCTCGGAGAACGCGACGGTTACGTTGTGCCACACCGGAACTCGTGACCTGCCCACGCTGACCAAGCAGGCCGACATCATCGTCGCCGCCGTCGGAGTGCCGCACCTGGTGACCGCCGACATGGTGCGCCCGGGCGCCGCGGTGCTCGACGTCGGCGTCAGCCGGGTGGACGGCAAGCTCACCGGCGACGTGCACCCCGACGTGTGGGAGGTCGCCGGGCATGTGTCGCCGAACCCCGGCGGCATCGGCCCGCTGACCCGGGCGTTTCTGCTGACGAACGTGGTCGAGCTGGCCGAGCGGCAATGAGTTCGGCGAAGTCCGCGGCCAAAGCGCAGTGGCCGATCCTGCTGGTCGGGCTGATCTTCGTGACGGCATTCGCGTTGGTGGGCGCCAACTTCTGGCGTCGCGGCTCGCTGCTGATCGGCATCGCCGTCGGTGTCGCCGCGATCCTGCGGCTGGTGCTGTCCGACGATCGCGCGGGCCTGTTGGTGGTGCGCAGCAAGGGCATTGACTTCGTCACGACCGCGACGGTCGGGGCCGCGATGGTCTATATCGCCTGGACCATCGATCCGCTTGGTACGGGTTAAATTCCCGGGCCCGTGATCTGGGGCAGGTCGGCGATCGCGCCGCCCGGCATGTTCGGCATACCGGGCATGTTCGGCATCGCGCCGGGCATGTTCGGCATGGCGCCCGGCATGTTCGGCATGACGCCGCCGGGCAGGTTTTGCATGCCGCCGGGCATCATGCCACCGGGCATGTTGGGCATGTTGCCGCTGGCCAAGTTCGCCATCATTTGCGGGCAGTACGACTGGATCGCGATCGTGGTGAACATCTGCGCCATCGCCGGTGACATGCCCTGGCGTCGCACGCTCGTGACGGCCCCGGCGAAGCTGCCGCCGGGCTGGGCCAGCATCGGGCAGATGGATTCGCCGACGGCCATCGCGTTTCCGGGTTGGCCGAAGTCGACGCCGGCGTGGTTGAGCGCGTCGATGAAGCTGTCGTCGGCGTTCGGGTCGGCCTCGGCCGGCGGCGACCCGAACGCCGCGGCGATGGTGAGCAGGCCGGCCACCGCGGCCAGCAAGCGAACGGTCAGCGGCTGATGGCGAAACGGCCAGGCCCAACTCTGCGCAGCAACAACTGCTTTCATGACAGCTTCCCCATCTGTCGCCCAGTGCCCTGAAGGCACTCGAATCACTCTAGGAAGACTGATCTATGGCTGTCACGTTTGTGACACGGGAAGGTCAAGGTTTGCACACTATGCGTTTCGTGGGCGCGATGCTTCCGAGACATCGGTTATCGCGCGGAAAGCGTTACGGGCGAACGTGGATCGAGTCCCGGTCAATCGAGGCCACTCTGTGATCCGACACGTGCCGCGGCACCGTGCTCTGGAGTGAGAAATGGTTGAGAATGCGGCATCATGGATCGTGGCATCTCGCGTCAGACGTTTCTTCGCGGTGCCGTTTCAATGTTGGCGACGGGCGCGGTGCTCGGGACCACGCGGGCTGCCGCGGATCCCGGTGCCGCGGGGGCCGGCTGGAACGGCTTGGCTTCCACCATCGGTGGCAGTGTGCTGCTGCCGGCCAGTGGTACCCAATTCGCTTCGAGCAAGCAGGTATTCAACTCGTTCTACAACAACGCCACCCCCGCGGCAGTCGTGGCGGTATCCTCCCAGGCCGACGTGCAGAAGGCGGTCGCCTTCGCGGCGGCGAACAAGCTGAAGGTCGCTCCGCGCGGCGGTGGGCATTCCTACATCGGCGCATCGACCGCCGACGGCACCATGGTGCTCGACCTGCGCGGGCTTCCGGGTGGGGCGAACCTCGACGGCGGCAACGTCACCGTCACCCCGGCGACGACTCTGTGGGCGGTGCATCAGGCCTGCGCGGGCGCCGGTCGCGGCGTCCCCACGGGCAGTTGCCCCACCGTCGGTGTCGCGGGGCTGACGCTCGGTGGGGGAATCGGCAACGATTCCCGGCATGCCGGCTTGGCGTGCGACGCGTTGCAGTCGGCTACGGTGGTGCTGCCCAGTGGCGACGTGGTCACCGCGTCCGCCAACGATCATCCGGACCTGTTCTGGGCACTTCGCGGCGGTGGTGGCGGCAACATCGGGGTGACGACGTCGATGACGTTCGCGACCTTCCCGACCGGTGACACCGACGTCATCCGGCTCGAATTCGCACCGTCGGCGGCCGTCCAGGTGCTCGTCGGTTGGCAGAACTGGCTGAACGGCGCGGACCGAAATGCTTGGGCCATGGTCGATCTCGCGGTCGGCTCGGCTCAGCCCGACTGCCATATTCTCGCGACCTGTCCCGCCGGTGGGGCGGCCGGGGTGACCGACGCGATCAAGGCTGCGGTCGGCTTGCAGCCCAGCGCGGTGACCAACAAGACGATGAACCGGATGGACCTCGTGACGTATCTGGCCGGCGGCAGCTCGACATCGGCGCCGCGCGGGTTCGTGGCCGGATCCGACGTGATCACCACGGTGAATTCCGCTGCGGCCCATGCCATCGCGACCGCGATCGGGCAATGGCCCGCCTCCGGCGGACGGGCTTCGTTGTTGGTGGATCCGCTGGGCGGAGCGGTCGCCGACGTGGCCCCCGGCGATTCGGCGTTTCCGTGGCGCCGGCAGTCCGCGGTGCTGCAGTGGTACGTCGAGCCGGCCGCCAACCAGGTCGCCGCCGCGACCCAGTGGCTGAGCTCCGCGCACCAAGCGGTCCAACAGTTTTCGGTCGGCGGATACGTCAACTACCTGGAGCCCAACGGTTCCGCGCCGCGCTATTTCGGCTCGAATCTGTCGCAGCTGAACAGCGTGCGGCAGAAGTACGACCCCAACCAGGTGATGTACTCCGGCCTGAAATTCTGAAATCTCTTCGTGGTGTCCGCCTCCGAGCGAGTCGATCGCCATGAGTGCACACTCGCTAAACCCGTTGCGCCCCCCACCTGGATCGCGGCCAACCCCGCACCACCACCCCGAAAAACTCCTCACCGACGGCGACGACGACGGGCAGGAGTAGCCGACCGCGGCAGGCCATGTGCGCCAGGCGTTTCGGGCGACGCGAATACTCGGGTGTCGTCCAAGGGATGGTTCCCCAGCCGCCGTCATGCTGGTGTCGCGCCGGATCGCCGTCGCGTTAGGCTGAGCCATGCCTGCAGACGATCCGGTGACTGTGCTGAGCGAAGACGAGAGCTGGGACTTGCTGTCGAGCGTGGCGTTGGGGCGATTTGTCGTCGTCGCGGACGGGCGGGCCGAAATCTTTCCGGTCAACTTCATCACCCAGCGCCGGACGCTGCTGTTCCGAACTGCCTCGGGTACCAAGCTTTATCACGCCGTCATGAGTGACCGGATAGCTTTCGAGGCCGACGGCCACAGTGACGTCGACGGGTGGAGCGTGATCATCCAGGGCAGGGCACACCTGCTGACGGCGCGCGACGAGATCCTCGACGCCGAGGACGCGCAGTTGCTGTCGTGGCCGGCCACGGTGAAGCCTCACTTCGTCCGGGTGATCGCCATGGAGATCTCCGGACGCCGGTTCAAGTTCGGTCCGGCGCCGGTTCGGTAGTAGCCGTCAGCACCTCGGACGCCATCGCCGTCGCGACATCGCGCGGGTAGGTCCGGCGAGCCACGCATAACAGCAGCGCCGCGGCGACGATCAGCATGCCCAGCATGATCAGGAAGGTGTCGCCCAGCGCGCTGGGAGTGCCGCCCAGTGCCGTGGACACCGCGCCGAAGGCCACCGGCGCCAACCCCGTCGATATCGACACCAGGGTGCTGCGCACCGCCTCGGCCGTGCCCCACAACCGCGAGTGCACGATATCCAGTCGCGCCGCGTTGAGCGGCGGGTTCACCCCGCCCATTGCGGTGCCGGCCAAGAACGCGAATGCCAGTGCCAACAGCAGGTTGTCGGCGAGCAGCGTGGGAAGGATGAACACCGCGGCCGCGAGAAAAGCCGTCCCGCCCACCATGATCCGGGCGCTGATCTGACCCCGGTCGGTCAGCCAGTCGGCGACGCGTCCGGTGGTGAGCACGCCGGTCAGCGCACCGACGCCGAGGACGGCGATCAGCATCGTCGCCACCGGCTGGCCGATCTGGAACCGGCCGCACAACAGCGCGACCCCGAAGGTGCTCAACCCGGTGGAGAAGAAGTAGCCGAACGAGGACGCCGCGATCAGAACGACATTGGTACGGATCGACAGCACCCAGCGCAGTTCCCGCCAGATGGAGCGGCCTGGTGAATTCTGCGTCCGGCCACCGAGGCGGCCGGCCCGCAGCGGCTCGCGAAGCAGCGTCGCCACCGCGATGCTGAGCAGGAATCCGACCCCGGCCAGCCAGCCGAAGCCCAGCCGCCAGCTGATCGCCCCGAGTTCGCCGGCCACCAGCAGCCCGATCGCCGTGCACGTCCCCTCGCCGGCGAGCACCAGCCCGTACACGCGCCCGCGCTCGGCGGGCCTGAAGTAGTCACCGACCAACGAGGCGACCACCGGGCCGGAGACCGCGATCCCGGCGCCGAGGGCGACCCGGCATGCCAGCAGCCAGCCGTAGCTGGGGCTGGCGGCGCTCAACGCCATGGCCGCCGAGCACACCAGCAGTGCTATCCACAGCAGGCGGACCCGCACCGTGCGGTCGGCCAGCGGTCCGGCCAGCAGCGTGGCGACGGCGCCGACCCCGGTCGAAACGGTGACCAGCAGCCCGACCTGAATGTTGTTGATGTGCAATGACTGCGTCAGCGGGACGACCAGCGCCCCCACGGTACCGGCGTCGGCGCTTTGTAGCCCAACCACCAAAGCGAGCAGCACGATCGGCTTCCACCGCTGAGGACGCTGGGGACGCTGGGGACGCTGGGGACGCTGAAGACGCGCAGCCTTCGCGGCCGGATACTCCTGTACCGTCCAGGCGTACTCCGCGGCCGTCGGCACGAGCTCAAGATACCCTGCGAGACATCATCTTTAGCTGCGACGATGTGCGATTCGCGCCCTCTCGCCCAACTTTAAGATGGAGTTCGGTTGTTGGATGTCCCGGATTCTTCAATCCGACAGCGTCGCCCGGATGCACACGGTGACGTACGGCATCGCCAGCCCGGTCGAATTCGCCAGCGCCGGATGCGTGGCCAGCAGTTCGCGCACCCGGTCAAGGGTCTGGGTGCGAACCTCGGTGGGCGAGGTGATGCAGTAGCTGCGTGAGGCCACCAGATCGATCAACGCTTGCGGCGTAAGGTAATTCGTCCATTCGACTTGATGGCGCTGACGGTCGGTGAACGGCGGCGGCAGCGTCACGTCGAAACGGCGGCCATCGCCATCGCTGCCGATAATCTGACCGAGTTCCCGCACCCAGCCGAGCCGTTCGTCGCGGGTGTTCCACACCAGCCCCAGCCGCCCGCCGGGGCGCAACACGCGGGCCACTTCGGGAATCGCTCGTTCCGGATCCACCCAGTGCCACGCCTGAGCGACCAGCACGGCGTCAACGCTGTTGTCCTCCAACGGAATCTCTTCGGCGGTGCCCAGTACGGCACGGGTTTCCGGCAGCGAGGCGCTGAGCACTTCCAGCATGTCCGGAATCGGGTCCACCGCCACGACGTCGAGGCCGCGTTCCACCAGCCGAGTGGTCAGCTTGCCGGTACCCGCGCCCAGGTCGAGCACCTGGCGCGCACCCCGCGGCAACAGCCAGTCGATGGCCTCGGGCGGATACGACGGGCGGCCCCGCTCATAGGCTGCGGCCGCCGCACCGAAGGACAGCGAGCGGTCGTTCCTCGACCGGGTCACCGTCGACACGCACCTTCGTTCGCGGCCAAATTCAGTGTCTCGCGGATCAATTCGCCCACCGCCTCGGTTTCCACCAAAAAGCCGTCATGCCCGCAGATGGAGTCGACAACTTGCAGCCCGGCGCAGCCCGGCAGCAGCTCGGCCATCTCCTGCTGCAGGCGCAGCGGATAGAGCCGGTCGGAGGTGATGCCGCCGACCACCGCCGGCACCGGGCAGCGGCGCAACGCTTTCTTGACTCCGCCGCGGCCACGGCCGACGTCGTGACTGTTCAGCGTCTCGGTCAGGATCACGTAACTACCGGCGTCGAACCGGGCCAGGATCTTGTCCCCCTGGTGTTCCAGATAGCTCTGCACCGCGTAGCGCCCGCCGTCCGACGGGTCCTCGCCGCTCTGGCAGTCGTTGGCGAACCGGTTGTCGAGTTCGACCTCGCCGCGGTAGGTCAGATGGGCGAAGCGCCGCGCGATCGCCAGCCCGGCATCCGGTGCGCGACCGGTGTCGTGGTAATCGCCGCCCTGCCAATTCGGGTCGGCCTTGATGGCCGCGATCTGGGTGGTCTGGGTGCCGATCTGGTCGGCGGTGGCACGCGCCCCGACCGCCAGCAGCAATCCGGCCCTAACCCGCTCGGGGTGGCCGACCATCCATTCCAGAGCGCGTGCGCCGCCCATGGACCCGCCAACCACGGCGGCGACCTGGTTTATTCCCAGCGCGTCGAGTGCGGCGATGTCGGCCTCCACCTGATCCCGCACGGTGATCAGCGGGAACCGGGAACCCCACGGCTTTCCATCTCGGGCAAGCGAACTCGGCCCGGTGGAGCCGCGGCAGCCACCCAGCACATTGGTGGCCACCGCACACCAGCGGTTGGTGTCGATCGGTGCACCCGGCCCCGCGATACCGTCCCACCAGCCGGGGGTGGGGTGTCCCGGCCCTGCCGGGCCGGTGATGTGGGAATCGCCGGTGAGCGCGTGCAGAACCACCACGACGTTGTCGCGCGTCGGCGACAACTCGCCCCAGCGCTGCACGGCGATGCAGACGTCGTCGATGACCGCGCCGCCTTCGGTGGTCAGCGAGCCGATGTCGACCAGGCCGACCTCGCCTTCGGCCGGCAGCGTTTGGGTGGGGACGTCGGAGATCGTCATGACGTTGTTCTTTCGGGTCCTCAGAAGGCCGCCACGGACTGCGGGTCCGAACTCTTCGGGACCGCGGCGAATCCGAGCTCGAGGTCGGCCAGGATGTCGTCGATGTTCTCGATGCCGACGGCCAGCCGCACCAGTCCCGGTGTGACGCCGGTGCTCAGCTGCTCGGCCGGGCTCAGCTGGGCGTGGGTGGTCGACGCCGGGTGGATCACCAGCGAGCGCACGTCGCCGATGTTGGCGACGTGGCTGTGCAGTTGCAGCGCGTTCACGAACGCCTTGCCGGCCTCGATGCCGCCGGCCAGCTCGAACGCCAGCACGGCGCCGGTTCCCTTGGGCGCCAGCTTTTTTGCCCGCTCATGCCACGGCGAGCTGGGCAGCCCCGCGTAGTTGACCGACACCACGCCGTCGTGCCCCTCGAGGAATTCCGCGACCCGCTGCGCGTTGGCGACGTGACGCTCGATGCGCAGGCTCAGCGTCTCGAGGCCCTGGGCCACCAGGAACGCGTTGAACGGCGAGGCCGCGGACCCGAGGTCACGCAGCAACTGCACGCGCGCCTTGAGCGCGTACGCCGGCGGCCCCAGCTCGGCGAACACCACGCCGTGGTAGCTCGGGTCGGGCGTGGTGAACCCGGGGAAGCGGCCCTGGGTCCAGTCGAAGGTGCCGCCGTCGACGATGACCCCGGCGATCGCGGAGCCGTGCCCGCCCAGGTACTTGGTCGCGGAGTGCACGACGATGTCGGCGCCCTGCGTGAACGGCTGGATCAGGTACGGCGTGGCGATGGTGTTGTCGACGATCAGCGGCACACCGTTGGCGTGGGCGACCCCGGCGACTCCGGGGGTGTCCAGGATGTCGATCTGCGGGTTGGAGATCGTCTCGGCGAAGAACGCCTTGGTGTTCGGTCGCACGGCCGCCTGCCACGAGTCCAGATCGTCGGGGTCCTCGACGAAGCTGACCTCGATGCCGAGCTTGGCCAGCGAGTAGTGGAACAGGTTGTAGGTGCCGCCGTACAGCCGCGGGCTGGACACAATGTGATCGCCGGCACATGCGAGGTTCAATATGGCGAATGTCTCAGCGGCCTGTCCGGAGGACAGGAACAGCGCGGCCACGCCGCCCTCGAGCGCGGCGATCCGCTGCTCGACGACGTCGGTGGTCGGGTTGCCGATCCGGGTGTAGATGTTGCCCGGGACCTCGAGCCCGAACAGGGCGGCGGCGTGCGTGGTGTCGTCGAAGACGTACGACGTGGTCTGGTAGATCGGCAGGGCACGGGCGTTGGTGGCCGGGTCGGGCTGCTGGCCGGCATGCACCTGTTTGGTCTCGAAGGACCAATGCGCGGTCGGATCGCTGTTGCTATCGCTGTCGGCGCTCATGAGCGGGGCTTTCTGCTGGAAGGGGACGTATCGAGGTGCTGGTAGCCGTCCGGGAGCCTGCATCGATGACGTCACCCGGCGGCCGGTGGTTCAGCACCGACACACGATGAGACGCGGATGAGGTGAACGACTGCACATCACGTTTCCCTGTCTACTCAGGGGCCCGTCATGGCGGACCCGCGCTTGCCGGATAGCCGGTGCTGTGGCTACTCAACCTGGTCATCACCCGGGGCACCCCACCGCGGTTGGAGGGTTGCCGGCCAGCAAGCCGGGGCTTGATGCTGGCGCTCATGACCGATACAAAGACTATCTTACTGAGCCGACCGGATGCCAATGGCAGGTCGACACCTGCTCAAACGCCCTTGATAACGTGGCAACGATAACGCTGAGCCCCCCAAAATCTGACCGGGAGAGGGACCGTCCGTGAGCGCCGATAAGCCGACCGTCATCTACACGCTGACCGACGAGGCGCCGTTGCTGGCGACCTACGCGTTCCTGCCGATCGTGCGGGCCTTCGCCGAGCCGGCGGGCATCGAGATCAAGACCAGCGACATCTCGGTGGCCGCCCGGATCCTCGCCGAGTTCCCCGAGCACCTGACCGAAGAGCAGCGGGTGCCGGACAACCTGGCCGAGCTGGGCCGGCTGACGAAGCTGGCCGACACCAACATCATCAAGCTGCCGAACATCAGCGCGTCGGTGCCCCAACTGGTCGCCGCGGTCAAGGAGCTGCAGGGCAAGGGTTACAAGATTCCCGACTTCCCGCAGAGCCCGAAGACCGACGAGGACAAGGAGATTCGCGAGCGCTATTCGAAATGCCTTGGTAGCGCGGTCAACCCGGTGCTGCGCCAAGGCAACTCCGACCGTCGTGCCCCCAACGCGGTCAAGGAGTACGCCCGCAAGCACCCGCACAGCATGGGGGAGTGGTCGCAGGCGTCGCGCACCCATGTCGCGACGATGAAGCACGGCGACTTCTACCACGGCGAGAAGTCGATGACGCTGGATCGCGGCCGCAGCGTGAAGATGGAGCTGGAAACCAAGGACGGCAAGAAGATCGTGCTCAAGCCGACGGTGTCGCTGCGCGACGGCGACATCATCGACAGCATGTTCATGAGCAAGAAGGCGCTCTGCGAGTTCTACGAAGCCGAGATCGACGACGCCTACAAGACCGGCGTGATGTTCTCGCTGCACGTCAAGGCGACGATGATGAAGGTCTCCCACCCCATCGTCTTCGGCCACGCCGTGAAGGTGTTCTACAAGGACGCCTTCGCCAAGCATCAGAAGCTGTTCGACGAACTCGGCGTCAACGTCAACAACGGATTGGTCGATCTGTACGACAAGATCGAGTCGCTGCCCGCCTCGCAGCACGACGAGATCATTCGCGACCTGCATGCCTGCCACGAACATCGCCCCGAGCTGGCCATGGTCGATTCGGCCAAGGGCATCAGCAACTTTCACTCGCCCAGCGACGTGATCGTGGATGCGTCGATGCCGGCGATGATCCGCGCCGGCGGCAAGATGTACGGCGCCGACGGACGGCAGAAGGACACCAAGGCCGTCAACCCCGAGTCGACCTTCGCCCGGATCTACCAAGAGATCATCAACTTCTGCAAGACCCACGGCGCCTTCGACCCGACCACGATGGGCACCGTCCCCAACGTCGGCCTGATGGCCCAGCAGGCCGAGGAATACGGCTCGCATGACAAGACGTTCGAGGTCCCCGAGGACGGTGTCGCCAACATCGTCGACCTCGACACGGGTGAGGTGCTGCTGACGCAAAACGTTGAGGCCGGCGACATCTGGCGTATGCCGATCGTTCGCGACGAACCGATCCGCGACTGGGTCAAGCTGGCCGTCACCCGGGCCCGCAACTCGGGTATGCCGGTGGTGTTCTGGCTGGACCAGGAGCGTCCGCACGAGAGCGAGTTGCGCAAGAAGGTCAACACCTACCTGGCCGAGCATGACACCGAGGGCCTCGACATCCAGATCATGTCGCAGGAACGCGCCATGCGCCACACGATCGAGCGCGCCATGCGCGGACAGGACACCATCGCCGCGACCGGAAACATCCTGCGCGACTACCTGACCGACCTGTTCCCGATCCTGGAGCTGGGCACCAGCGCCAAGATGCTGTCCATCGTGCCGTTGATGGCCGGCGGTGGGATGTACGAAACGGGAGCCGGCGGTTCGGCGCCCAAGCACGTCCACCAGCTTCTCGAGGAGAACCATCTGCGCTGGGACTCCCTCGGCGAATTCCTCGCTCTCGGAGCATGTTTCGAAGACATCGGGATCAAGACCGACAACGCGCGCGCCAAGCTTCTGGGCAAGACGCTCGATGCCGCGATCGGCAAGTTGTTGGACAACAACAAGAGTCCATCGCGTAAGACCGGTGAACTCGACAACCGCGGCAGCCAGTTCTATCTGGCGCTGTACTGGGCCCAAGAACTCGCCGCGCAAACCGACGACGAAGAGCTGGCCAAACACTTTGCCGCGCTGGCCGACTCGTTGAGCAAGAACGAGGAAGCCATCGTGGAAGAAATGGCCAAAGTACAAGGCGAACCGGTCGACATCGGCGGCTACTATCAGCCGGACAACGAGAAGACGACCGCGGTGATGCGGCCGAGCAAGACGTTCAATGACGCGCTGGCGGCTTCCCAGGGCTGATATGGCAAGCGCGTCCAAGATCAAAGTCGAGGGCCCCGTGGTCGAACTCGACGGTGACGAGATGACCCGCGTCATCTGGAAGCTGATCAAGGACATGCTGATCCTTCCGCGCCTCGACATCAACTTGGACTACTACGACCTGGGCATCGAGCACCGCGACCGCACCGACGACCAGGTGACGATCGACGCGGCGTATGCCATCAAGAAGCACGGCGTGGGCGTCAAGTGCGCGACGATCACCCCCGACGAGGCACGCGTCTCCGAGTTCAACCTCAAGAAGATGTGGCTATCCCCGAACGGGACGATCCGAAACATCTTGGGCGGCACCATCTTCCGCGAGCCGATCGTGATCTCAAATGTGCCGAGGCTGGTTCCGGGCTGGACCAAGCCGATCGTCATCGGACGTCACGCGTTCGGCGACCAGTACCGGTCGACCAACTTCAAGGTCGACAAACCCGGCACTGTCGCAATAACTTTCACCCCCGCCGACGGCGGCGAGCCGATCGTGCACGAGATGGTGGACATCCCCTCCGACGGCGGTGTCGTGATGGGGATGTACAACTTCCGGGACTCCATCCGCGACTTCGCCCGGGCGTCGTTCAAGTACGGCCTGAACGCCAAATGGCCGGTGTACCTGTCGACCAAGAACACCATCCTCAAGGCCTACGACGGCATGTTCAAGGACGAGTTCCAGCGCATCTACGACGAGGAGTTCAAGGAGGCCTTCGAGGCCGAGGGCCTGACCTACGAGCACCGGCTGATCGACGACATGGTGGCCGCCTGCCTGAAGTGGGAGGGCGGCTACGTCTGGGCCTGCAAGAACTACGACGGCGACGTGCAGTCCGACACCGTCGCGCAGGGTTACGGCTCGCTGGGGCTGATGACCTCGGTGCTGATGACCGCCGACGGCAGGACCGTCGAGGCCGAGGCCGCTCACGGCACCGTCACCCGGCACTACCGGCAGTATCAGGCCGGCAAGCCGACGTCGACCAACCCGATCGCCTCGATCTTCGCCTGGACGCGGGGACTGCAGCACCGGGGCAAGCTGGACAACACGCCCGCGGTCATCGACTTCGCCCGGAAGCTGGAATCCGTCGTCATCGGCACCGTCGAGAGCGGGAAGATGACCAAGGATCTCGCCATCCTGATCGGTCCCGATCAGAAGTGGCAGCAGAGCGAGGAGTTCCTCGGCTCGATCGCCGAGAACCTGGAGAAGGCGCTGGCCTAGCTCGCCGGCGGGGTCTCCAGGTTTTTCAGGACCCGGGCCGGGCGGGTGCACTCCTCGATGAAACCGGAGATGACCTCGGTCACCCGGTCGGGCGCCTCGAACATCGGAACATGCCCGACGCCGTCGAGCCGGGTGACCTTCGTCCCGGCGGGCAGGAAGTCGGTGAAATGGCGGCTGAAGCGGCTCGGCGGCACCACGCGGTCCTTCTCGCACAACACCACATGCGCCGGCACCGCGGTCTGCGCCAACTCCATCAGGCCGGGCCCCAGCAGCGACTTGGCCAGCAGCTGGAAGTAGGCCGGGCAATGCGCGGCGTCGTCGACGATGCCGGACAGCTGGCGCTCGCTGATCCCGTCCGGCGAGCCGCTCAGCGGCAGGCTGGCCAGCCGGCGGCTGAACGGCAGCTGCAGTGCCCGCTGGCCGAACACGCGGGCCAAAGCCAAGATCGGCATGCCGGCCACGAACTTGCCGATGACCTCGAATTTGACCGGGCTCCAGCGGGTCCAGCCGCCCGCCGCCGCGAGGCCGGTGACGCTGCGGGCCCGGCCGCGCCGCTCGAGCTCGAAGGCGACCCAGCCCCCCAGCGAGTTGCCCACGATGTGGGCGGTATCCCAGCCAAGCCCGTCGAGCTGGCGTTCGACGTGGTCGGCCAGCACCGCCGAGCTCAGCAGCCAGGTGCCCGCGTACGGGCCGCCGTTGTGGCCGGCCATCGTCGGCGCAAATACCTCGTAGCGGCCCGTATCGGCCAGTCGCCGGGACACGTCGTCCCACACCATCTGGGACATCAGGAACGGGTGCAGCAGCAGGACCGGCTCCCCGGAACCCAGGTGGATCGGCTCGCGAGTCGTCATGCCCTCGACTTTACCCGGTACCGCCGGTACCGAAACGCGGTGCCGAACCAGGCCGGGCCTCGCCCGAATACCGGCGTGAAAAGATCGGAACATCATGAGCACCGCTACGGAATCCGGCCGGATTTTCTCCGGCGTGCAGCCCACGTCTGATTCGCTTCATCTCGGCAACGCCCTGGGCGCGATCACCCAGTGGGTCGCGCTGCAAGACACCTACGACGCGTTCTTCTGCGTGGTCGACCTGCACGCCATCACGATCGCGCAGGACCCCGAGGCGCTGCGCCGCCGCACCCTGGTCACCGCCGCCCAGTACCTGGCGCTGGGCATCGACCCCGCCCGCAGCACCGTCTTCGTGCAGAGCCAGGTGCCCGCCCACACGCAGCTGGCGTGGGTGCTGGGCTGCTTCACCGGCTTCGGGCAGGCCTCGCGGATGACGCAGTTCAAGGACAAGTCGCAGCGGCAGGGCACCGACTCCACCACCGTCGGGCTGTTCACCTATCCGGTGTTGCAGGCCGCCGACGTGCTGGCCTACGACACCGATCTGGTCCCGGTGGGCGAGGACCAGCGCCAGCACCTCGAGCTGGCCCGTGACATCGCGGAGCGGTTCAACAGCCGCTTCCCGGACACGTTCGTCGTCCCCGACATGCTGATCCCGAAGGCCACCGCCAAGATCTACGACTTGGGCGACCCGACGTCGAAGATGAGCAAATCGGCCGCCACGGACGCCGGCTTGATCAACCTGCTCGATGATCCGGCGTTGTCCGCCAAGAAGATTCGTTCGGCCGTGACCGACAGCGAGCGCGAGATCCGGTTTGACACCGAAGCCAAGCCGGGCGTATCGAACCTGCTGACCATCCAATCGGCGGTCACCGGTGTACCCGTCGACAAGCTCGTCGACGGCTACGCCGGACGCGGCTACGGCGATTTGAAGAAGGAGACCGCCGAGGCGGTGGTCGAATTCGTCGCCCCGATCAAGGCCCGGGTCGACGAATTGACCGCGGATCCGGCCGAATTGGAGGCCGTGCTGGCGGCCGGTGCGGAGCGCGCCGATGAGGTGGCCGGGAAAACGGTCCAGCGGGTCTACGATCGGCTGGGGTTTCTTCCGCGACGGAGGTAGTGCGCTCACCATGGACGAGCCGGCCAAGCCAGGGATCCTTGACCGGTTGCGGGCCCGGTTCGGATGGCTCGACCACGCGCTACGCGCCTACAAACATTTCGACGAGCGCAACGGCGGCTTCCTGGCGGCCGGACTCACCTACTACACGATCTTCGCGCTATTCCCTTTGCTGATGGTCAGTTTCGCGGTCGTCGGTTTCATGCTGGCCCAGGATCCCAAGCTGCTCGCCAGCATCGACGACCACATCCGCAACGCGGTCTCGGGCGCGCTCGGGCAGCAGCTGGTGGACTTGATGAATTCGGCGATCAACGCGCGCACGTCGGTCGGTGTCATCGGGCTGGCCACCGCGGCGTGGGCCGGTCTGGGCTGGATGTCGCACCTGCGCGGGGCCGTCACCGAGATGTGGTGGGACGAACCGCTGCAGTCGCCGGGATTCGTGCGCGACAAGCTTTCCGATCTGGTCGCGATGGTGGGCACCTTCGTGGTCATCCTCGCCACCCTCGCCCTCACCGCGCTCGGGCACGCGGCGCCGATGCGTGCGGTACTGAAATGGGCTGGCATACCCGATTTCTCGATATTCGGCGAAGTGTTCCGCGGCCTGTCGATATTGGTGTCGCTGCTGGTGTCGTGGGTGCTGTTCACCTGGATGATCGGCCGGTTGCCGCGACACAAGGTCAGCCTGCCCGACTCGGCCCGAGCCGGCTTACTCGCGGCGATCGGCTTCGAGCTGTTCAAACAGGTGGCCTCGATCTACCTGCGTGTCGTGTTGCGCAGCCCGGCGGGTGCGACGTTCGGGCCGGTGCTGGGGCTGATGGTGTTCTCCTACATCACCGGGTATCTCGTGCTCTTCGCCGCCGCCTGGGCCGCCACGCTTTCCAACGACCCGCGCAGCAAGTACGCCCCGCCGCCGGCGCCGGCGGTCATCGCGCCGCGGGTCCTGCTCGACGAGGGGATCGGTACCCGGCAGACGCTGACCGCGATGGCGATGGGAGCCGTTGGTGCGCTGGCCTTTTCCCGGTTGACCCGTCGGCTGCGTTAGCGCCAGACCCCCCGGGTCATCACGGCCGCGACCCGCAATTCACGGTCCAGCACAACGAGGTTGGCGTCGTAGCCGGCCCGCAGCGCGCCCACCCGCTGCAGGCCCAGCGCCCGCGCCGGTGTGGTCGAGGTCATCCGCACCGCGGCGGCCAGTGCGGCATCGGCATCGGGGCCGAGCCGCGAAACCGTGCGAAAGAGCTGATCCATCGTGGCGGTGCTGCCGGCGATCGTCGACGTGGCGTGCACCCGGGCCACCCCCGACTCGACGTCGATCCGCACCGCGCCGAGCCGATATGCGCCGTCGTCACAGCCGGCCGCGGCGATGGCATCGGTGATGACGGCGACCCGGTCGGGCCCGGCCGCCCGGACGACCGCGTGCACCGCGGCGGGGTGCACGTGCACACCGTCGGGAATCAGCTCGACGATCACATCCGGGTGTTCCAGCAGCGCCAGCGCCGGGCCGGGCGCGCGATGGTGCAGCGGCGGCATCGCGTTGAACAGATGCGTGCCGACCGTGGCGCCCAGGGCGATCGCCTGGTGGGTCCGCTCATAGGTCGCATCGGTATGCCCCACGGCGACAACAACTCCCGCGTCGGTGAAACGCCGGATCGCCTCGCTGCTGCCGGGCCGCTCCGGCGCCAGCGTGACCATCCGGATCGTGCCCTCGCCGGCGGCCAGCACCTCGTCGATCTCGGCGGGTTCGGGATCGCGCATCTGGGCGGGATCGTGTGCCCCGCAACGTGCGGTCGACAGCCACGGCCCCTCCAGGTGGATGCCGGCGATGGTGCCGGATCGGGTGGCGTCGGCCAGCGCGCGCACGCCCGCGATCAGCGGGCCGGGTGCGGCGGTGACCAGACTGGCCAGTGTCGTGGTGGTGCCGTGGCGCCGGTGGAATGCCGCGGCCTCGCCGATGCGTTCGGCGTCCAGGTACGAGGCTCCGCCGCCTCCGTGCACATGCATGTCGACAAACCCCGGCACCACAAGGCAATCCGGGAAGTCGCGGTCGGGTTGCCCGGGCGGCGCGCCGTCCCCGCAGGCCAGAATCTGTGCCCCGGCGATCTGTACCCATCCCGGCCGGCAGGCCCGGCCGCCGAGCACGACGGTGCCCGCGCGGATCAGGGGCACGGGTCTTCCCAGCGTCCGCCGTTTTCCCAGAAGTGGCGGATCTCCTCGAGTTGGCGTCCCTTGGTCTCCGGCGCGAACCGGTAGACGAACCCGAACGCAATGACCGCCAAAACCCCGAACACCGCGAAAGTGCCCGCGCCGCCCAGCGAATGCAGCATGGTCAGGAAAACCGCCGCCACGATCGCGTTGGCGATCAGGTTGGAGGTCAACATGGTGCTCGACCCGATGGACCGCAACCGGGTGGGGAAGCTCTCGCTGGCGTACACCCAGCCCAGCGAGCCGAAACCCAGCGTGTAGCCGATGATGAACACCAGGATGCCGGCAAACCCGAGCGCCGCACCGCCGCCGCCGCGAGCGAACACCACCGCCAGCACGACGTCGGCGGCGATCATCATGGCGATGCCGCACAACAGGATTGGGCGCCTGCCCACCCGGTCGACGAGCGTCAACGCGGCGCCCACCGCGGCCAACCCGGCGACCTGGACCAGGGCCGGCAGGCCGAGCAGCGCGAGATTGCCGGTGAATCCCATGGCTTCGAAAATGCGGGGGCTGTAGTAGATGATCGCGTTGATGCCGGTGATCTGGAGCAGAAACCCGAGTGCGATCACGAACATCGTGGCCCGTCGATACGGCGGCCGCAGCATCTCGGCGATACCGCCACTACCTTCGCTCAGCGCTCGGCGAATCTCGGCGAGCTCGTCGTCGGCGTTCGCGGCGGGCTCCACCCGCAGCAGTACACGGCGGGCGTCGTCGACCCGGCCCTTGAGCAGGTACCACCGAGCCGTATCGGGTAGCCGAATCACCAACGGCAGCAACAGCATCACCGGCACGGCAGCCAGTCCCAGCATCCACCGCCAGCCATGGGCGCCGGCCAACAGGTAGCCGGTGAGGTAGCCGACGATGAGGCCGGTGACGATCGCGAATTGATAGGTCGTCAGCAGCGCGCCGCGCACCGCCGCCGGAGCCGACTCCGCGATGAACACCGGGACGACCACCACCATCACACCGATGGTCGCGCCCAGCAGCAGTCGTGCCGCCAGCAGCATCGGCAACGACGGCGAGAACGCGCCCAGCAGCGCGAACGTCGCGTACCCGACCAGGATCAGCACGATCGATGTTTTCCGGCCGATCGCGTTGGCGAGCACACCGGCCCCGAGCGCTCCGGCGATCTGCCCGATCACCGCCATCGTCGTCAGCAGCTCCTGTTGAGATGTGGTGAGTGCGAAATCCTCGGTGATGAACAGCTGTGCGCCGGCGATGATGGACAGGTCGTAGCCGTAGCTGAGGCCGACACTGGCGCCGGTGAGCCCAATGCGCGGACCTCTCAAGTGATCTGCACCCGGCCGGGCGGCAACTCAGTCATCCGCAAGACGGTGCCACAGCAAACATAGGTGGTCAACGGTGTCGGCCTCGTCCCCCGATCGGGGGACGAACAATTCCACCCGGGCTGTCCGATCGGAGGATGTTATTGATTCTTGACCATCCCTAAATTCTGTTGTTATGCCCCTCACACTCGTGCCCCCCGCCCCGGCGCAGCCGCGTGTGTTCGGGCGGCTGCTCTCCCAAGGCACCTTCTACACCGCCGGCATGCAACTCAGCAATGGCACCGTCATACTGCCGTTGATCTGCGCGCACCAGGGTCTGACCTGGGTGGCCGCGCTGCTGTTTCCGGCCTTCAGCTTCGGCGACATCGTCGGAAACTCGGTGTCTCCGGTGGTGCTGCAGCGGGTGGGCCGGATGCGGCACCGGTTGCTGGCGGTGATGGCGGCCGGCGTGGCCGCGCTGACCATGTGCGACGCGGTGATTCCCTGGCACGGCGCTTTCACCGCGGTGGTGTTCCTGCTGACCTGCGCGATAGCGGGAGTGCTGCTCGGGATCGCCGGCGTCGCCTACCCCGACATGGTCTCCAGCAAGCTATCCGCGGTGCGGCGCGGCGAACTGTTCCTGTTCCAGAGCGCCATCGGGTCGGTGCTGGCCACCGTCGTCACCTTGGTCGTGGTGCCGGTGCTGGCCCACGGCAGCGAGATGGCGTATCGCCGCGATCTGTTGGGGCTGGGTGCGGTCGGGCTGGCGGGCTCGGCCATCGCGGCGTTGTTCGTCGGGCCGGTGCGGTCCGCCTCCGCCACCACCCGGATGTCGATGCGGGACACCTACCGGCAGGGCATCGCGATCGCGCGGTCCCAGCCTTGGTTTCGCCGCTACATGGTCGCGTGCCTGCTGTTCGGTCCGGTCACCCTGGGCACCACGTTCTACGCCCTGCGCACCGCCCACCACAGCCGCAGCCTGCATGTGTTGGTGATCCTGTCCAGCATCGGACTGGTTTTCGGGTCGCCGCTGTGGCGCAAGGTCTACCGCTTCTTCGGAGTGCGCGGCATGATGCTGGGCAGCGCGCTGCTCAGTGTCGCCGCCGCCACGCTGACCCTGGCGGCCGAGGTCTACGGCCAGTGGACCCACGTGTGGGCGTACGGCACGGTGTTCCTGTTGGCGACGGTGGCCGCCCAGGCTGTCTTCGCCGCGGCGATCTCGTGGCTCAGCGTGGTCGCCGAGGAGGCGCACCGGCCGACACTGATCGCGTTGAGTTCGACGCTGGTCGCCCTGGAAAGCATGGCACTGGCAGCGGTGCTCGGAAGCATCGCGCAGAAGCACTCCACCGTTTGGCCCGACGTCGTCGTGCTGATCCTGGCCATCGGCGCCGCGCTGGCTGCGCTGGGTGCTCCGCCGTCGGAAACACGGCGGGCCCTCACCCCGCTCCGTGCCCCGACGGCCACACCCGCGCCGATCCTTCAGGCGGCTTAAGGCCGCGCTATCTCCGGCGGCTTCTCGGCGGGCGGCAGTAGTAGGGCGCGGACCAGGCGGCGGGTGGCGTGGGGTCGAAGCATTTGGCTGGCGGGGCGGGGGCGCACCCGTTGGGGCCACCAGAACCAGCGTCCGAGCAGCGCGGCGATGGAGGGTGTCAGAAACGAGCGCACGATCAGGGTGTCGAACAGCAGGCCCAGCCCGATGGTGGTGCCGATTTGGCCGATGATGCGTAGGTCGCTGAATACGAACAGTGACATGGTGACGGCGAAGACCATGCCGGCGGCGGTGACGACGCCGCCGGTGCCGGCCATGGCGCGGATGATGCCGGTGTTGAGCCCGGCGCCGATTTCTTCTTTGAGTCGCGAGATCAGTAGCAGGTTGTAGTCGGATCCGACGGCCAGCAGCAGGATGACCGACATCGCCAGCACCAGCCAGTACAGGTCGATGCCGAGCAGGTCTTGCCACAGCAGTACCGACAGGCCGAAGGAGGAACCCAGCGACAGCAGCACGGTGCCGACGATGACCGCGGCGGCGATCACGCTGCGGGTCACCAGCATCATGATGATCAAGATCAGACTGATCGCGGCGACGCCGGCGATCAGCAGATCGTAGAAGGCGCCCTCCTGGATGTCGCGGTACGTCGACGCGGTGCCGCCCATGGATATCGCGGCGCCCTGCAGCGGGGTTCCCTTGATGGCCTCCTTGGCCGCCTGCTGGATCGGCTCGACGCGGGCGATGCCCTGCGGCGTCGCCGGATCCCCGTCCAGGGCGATGATGAAGCGCGCCGCCTTGCCGTCCGGGGACAAGAACATCTTCAGGCCCCGCTTGAAATCCGGGTTTTCGAAGGCCGACTGCGGCAGATAGAACGAATCGTCGACCTGGGCGGCGTCGAAGACCCGGCCCATCGCGCCCGGGTCCTTGCTGTTCATCTCCTGCTCTTTGTAGAAGGACAACAGGGTGCCGTGCCAGACGACCATCATGTCGCGCATGATGGTCATCGTCGAAATCATCGGCAGCATCTGCGCGCGCATCTCCGGCAAGAGCCGGATCAGGACATCCATGTCCTTGACGAGAGACTCCAACTTCTCACTCAGCTGATCGATGTTGTCGAACGTTTCGAATATCGATCGCACCGCCCAGCAGGCGGGGATGTCGAAACAGTGCTTTTCCCAGTAGAAGTAACTGCCCACCGGGCGAAGGAAATCCGACAGGTCCGCGAGGTGATCCCGGATGGTGTCGGTGGTGTTCGACATGTCATGCGTGAGGTGATCCATATCGACGGTGTTGTCGACGATTTCTCCCATCAGTTGATACATGTGCTTCATCGTCGCGATGGACACATCCATCGCCTGCACCTGAATCAGCATGTCGTCCAACCGATCCTTCATGAATTGCATGTTCTCGGCATTCGACACACCCTGCATGCTCATGATGAACGGAATGGACGTGTGTTTGAGCGGCGTTCCCAGCGGCCGCGTTATCGATTTCACCTGTGAGATCCCGGGGCTGTGAAAGATGGTCTTTGCGACCTTGTCCAAGATCAGCATGTCGACGGGAGTGCGCATATCGTGATCGGTCTCGATCAACAGCACATCGGGGTTCAGCCAAGCCTGCGAAAAGTGCCGGCCCGCGGCGGTGTCCCCGACATTCGACGGCATGCTGGCCGGCATGAATCTGCGCAGATCGTAAGTGGTTCGGTAATTCGGCAGGGCCAGCAGGCCGACAAACGCCACCGCGCAGGTCGCCGCGAGCACCGGGCCGGGCCAGCGAACGATCGCGGTCCCCATCCGGCGCCACCGCCGGGTGGCCATCCTGCGCCTGGGGTCGAAGAGCCTGAAGAAGCTGGCGACCGTCAGCACCGCCGGCCCGAGCGTGAGCGCGGCGAGGACCGCGACCAACATGCCCACCGCGCAGGGCGGGCCCATCGACTTGAAGTACGGCAGCCGGGCAAAGCTGAGGCAAAACATGGCGCCGGCGATCGTCAACCCGGAGCCCAGAATCACGTGGGCGGTGCCGTGAAACATCGCAAAGTACGCGGCTTCTCGGTCCTTACCCGCGTATCGGGCCTCGTGGTAGCGGCCCAGCATGAATATCGCGTAGTCCGTGCTGGCGGCGATGGCCAGCAGGGTGAGCAGGTTGACCGCGAAGGTCGACAGGCCGAAAACGCCGTGATGAACCAGAAAACTGACGACCCCGCGAATCGCCCCCAGCTCGATCCCGACCAGCACCACGACCAGGATCATCGTGACGAACGACCGGTAGATGAAGAGCAGCATCGCCGCGATCACCACCCCGGTGATCAGGGTGACCCTGGCGATACTTTTGTCGCCGGCCTCGGATTGATCGGCGATCAGCCCCATCGAGCCGGTCACATACGCCTTGACCCCGCGGGGTGCCGGCGTGGTGTCGACGATATGCCGCACGGCGTAGACGGAGTTGTAGGCCTCGGTTTCACTCTTGCCGGCGAGGTAAACGACGACATACGCGGCTTTGTCGTCCGCACTTTGCGATCCCCCCGCCGTCAGCGGGTCGCTCCAGAAGTCCTGGATGTGCGCGACATGCGCGGTATCGGCCGAAAGCCGCCGCATCAGCTCGCTATAGAACCGGTGCGCATCGTCGCCGAGCGGTTTGTCGCTTTCCAGCACAATCGTGGCCGCGTTATCGCTGCCGGACTCTCCGAATACCTGACCCGTCCGCTTGAGCGCCAGAATCGACGCGCCACCTTTGGGGCTCATCGAAACGGAGTGCGCTTTGCCGACCGCTTCCAGCTGCGGGATGGCGATGTTGAGCACGGCCGTGAGCCCGAGCCAGATCAGCGCGATCGGCACCGCAAATCGGCGGATTAACTTTGGCAACAATGGGGGACTGGAGGGGCGTGCGGTGGCGTGTTCGCTCATCCGGCATTCACCTGGCAGAAGGTCAAGGCTTTCGGTCCGGTCTCGGATCGCTCGTCCTTGGTCGCGCCGTTGACCTTGATTCGGCAGCCGATGACGCTGCCGCTGCTTTGCGCCAAAAGGTTGACGGTGACCGAAGTCAGCGTCGTCGACACCGTTTGCGACCACGGCAGTGGAATGTTTTCCAGGCGTCGCACGTGGGCGTCGGGGTCCAAATAGGCGATCTTTGCGGTCGCGGCGGGGCCGAAGACTTCATAGGTGACTTGTTTCGGGTCGAACACCGGATCCTCGAGATCGGCCTTGACCCTGACAACGGGCTGTCCGTGAACGCCGAACATGCTATGGAGGCGATAGATTCCGAGCCCCGCGACGCCGGCGATCCCGATAACGGCCAGCAGCAACCACATTCGTTTCACGACTCGGGTAACCGAAACCATCTTTACTCCCGTGCTTTGTCACCGGGTCGCAAAACGATTTGCGTCAGCGACTTACGCTACCGTCAATCCGGTAAAAGCCGCGAGCCTTTCAGACAATCGTTATATGGCTCGTCGATTCCCCGACGCGGACCGGCAGCGCTCTTTGGCCGTCCCCCAACCAGGGGACATGCAATTCGTCCGGCCCTGTCCGATCGGAGGATGGTTCCGCCTGCTCAGGGCCCATAACGTCGACGTCATGGCCGCCGTACTGGAGCAGGGTTGCGCCCCCACCAACCCGTTCCCGCGCGTGCCGTCCCAGGGCGCGCTTTACACGGCCGGTATGCAGTTCAGCAATGGCGCCGTGGTGCTGCCGTTCATCTGCGCACACCTGGGCCTGACCTGGCTGGCCGCGTTACTGTTCCCGGCGTACGGTCTCGGCTCGATCGTGGGCAATTCGGTGTGCCCGGCGGTGCTGCAGCGGGTGGGCCGGATGCGGCACCTGCTGCTGGCGGCGATGGCGGCGGGCGTGGGCGCGCTGATCCTGTGCGACGCGATGATTCGTTGGAATGGCGTTGTGGCCGCGGCGGTATTCCTGCTGACCAGCGCCGGCGGCGGAGTCATCGTCGCGGTCTCCAACGTCGCCTACCCCGACGTGGTCGCCGACAAGCTGTCCGCGTTGAAGCTGCTGCTGGTGCAGGGGACGATCGCGTCGGTGGTGGCCACCGTCGCCGCGCTGTTGATCGTGCCGGGGTTGGCCACCGGCGACAAGGCGGCGCTGCACCGGGATCTGCTGTGCCTGGGCGCATTCGGGCTGGCTGCCGCCGGCTTCGCGGCACTGTTCGTCGGCCCGGTACGGTCGGCTTCGGCCGTGCCGAGGGTGTCCGCGCGCGTCACCTACCGGCAGGGCATGCGGGTCGCCCGCACCCAGCCGTGGTTTGGCCGGTACGTGATCACCTGCCTGTTGTTCGCTCCGGTGACGTTGGGCGCCACCTTCTATGCCCTGCGCACCGCGCACCAGAGCGGCAGTTTGCGGGTGCTGGTGTTCCTGTCCACCGTCGGAGTGGTCATCGGTTCGGCGCTGTGGCGAAAGATCCACCAGCTGTTCGGGGTGCGTGGCATGTTGCTGGGCAGTGCCCTGCTCAGTGCCGCGGCCGGCGCGCTGTCCATCGCGGCCCAGTCGTGCGGCCAGTGGACGCACATGTGGGCGTACGGCACGGTGTTCTTCTTGGCGACGGTGGCGGCCCTGGCCGTCTTCGCCGGCGCGATTTCGTGGATCGGCGTGGTCGCCGAGGAGGCGCACCGGCCGACGCTGATCGCGTTTTGCTCGACGCTGCTCGCCGTCGAAATCACGGCGCTGGGAGGCGCTCTCGGCGGGATCGCCCAAAATCACTCCACGATCTGGCCGGTCGCCGTCGTGCTGATCCTGGCCATCGGCGCCGCCGTCGCGTCATTGGGCGCACCCCGCGCTGCGGGCGGCAGTAGTAGGGCGCGGACCAGGCGGCGGGTGGCGTGGGGTCGAAGCATTTGGCTGGCGGGGCGGGGGCGCACCCGTTGGGGCCACCAGAACCAGCGTCCGAGCAGCGCGGCGATGGAGGGTGTCAGAAACGAGCGCACGATCAGGGTGTCGAACAGCAGGCCCAGCCCGATGGTGGTGCCGATTTGGCCGATGATGCGTAGGTCGCTGAATACGAACAGTGACATGGTGACGGCGAAGACCATGCCGGCGGCGGTGACGACGCCGCCGGTGCCGGCCATGGCGCGGATGATGCCGGTGTTGAGCCCGGCGCCGATTTCTTCTTTGAGTCGCGAGATCAGTAGCAGGTTGTAGTCGGATCCGACGGCCAGCAGCAGGATGACCGACATCGCCAGCACCAGCCAGTACAGGTCGATGCCGAGCAGGTCTTGCCACAGCAGTACCGACAGGCCGAAGGAGGAGCCCAGCGACAGCAGCACGGTGCCGACGATGACCGCGGCGGCGATGACGCTGCGGGTCACCAGCATCATGATGATCAAGATCAGACTGATCGCGGCCACCACGGCGATCAGGAAATCGTAGAAGGCGCCCTCCTTGAGATCCTTGAAAGTCGCGGCGGTGCCGCCCATGGATATCGCGGCGCCCTGCAACGGGGTTCCCTTGATGGCTTCCTTGGCCGCCTGCTGGATCGGCTCGACACGGGCAATGCCCTGCGGTGTCGCGGGGTCTCCGTCCAGGGCGATGATGAAGCGCGCCGCCTTACCGTCCGAGGATACGAACATGCTGAGGACCCGCTTGAAGGCCGGGGTATCGAAGGCCGACTGCGGCAGATAGAACGAGTCGTCGACCTGGGCGGCGTCGAAGACCCGGCCCATCGCGCCCGGGTCCTTGCTGTTCATCTCCTGCTCGGCATGCAACGACGCCAGCGTGCTATGCCAGGCGGCCATCATGTCCCGCATGATGGTCATCGACGAGATCATCGGCAGCATCTGCGCGCGCAGCTGTGGCAGCAGGACGGTCAGCACGTCCATGTCTTTGGCGAGACCCGTCAACTTTTCGCTGAGCTGATCCACGTTGTCGGCCACGTCGAATACCGACCTGATCGCCCAGCAGATCGGGATATCGAAGCAGTGTTTTTCCCAGTAGAAGTAGCTGCGAATCGGTCGAAAGAAATCGTCGAAGTCGGCGAAGTGGTCCCGCAGATCGTCGGTGATGTTCGACATGTCGTGTGTCAAGTGAGCCATGTCGACGGTGTTGTCGATGAGCCGACCCATCAGGTCGTACATCCGGTGCATTGCTTCGATCGATTCATCCATCGCGTGCAGTTGGACCGCCATGTCGGCGACTCGGTTCTTCGTGAATGCGGAGTTTTCGGCGTTCATCACTTCCCGCACGCTCAGGATGAACGGAATCGACGTGTGGTCGATGGGCCTGCCCAATGGCCGGGTCACCGATTTCACCTGTGCGATTCCGGGGCTGTGAAAGATCGCCGCGGCGACTTTGTCCAACACCAGCGTGTCCACCGGGTTGCGCATGTCGTGATCGGATTCGATCAACAGCACCTCGGGGGTGAGCCGGCCCTGCGAAAAGTGCCGGCCCGCGGCCGCATCCCCGACATTCGACGGCATGCTGGGGGACATGAATTTGCGCAGATCGTAAGTGGTTCGGTAATTCGGCAGGGCCAGCAGGCCGACAAACGCCACCGCGCACGTCGCCGCGAGCACCGGGCCGGGCCAGCGAACGATCGCGGTCCCCACCCGCCGCCACCGCCGGGTGTTCGGCCGGTGCTTGGGGTCCAACAGCTTGAACAAGCCGGCGACGGTCAGCACCGCCGGCCCGAGCGTGAGCGCGGCGAGGACCGCGATCAACATGCCGATGGCACATGGCGCGCCGAGCGTCTTGAAATACGGAAGCCGGGCAAGGCTCAGGCAATACATGGCGCCGGCGATCGTCAACCCGGAGCCCAGCATCACGTGGGCGGTGCCGTGAAACATCGTGTAGAACGCAGCTTGCCGGTCTTCGCCGGCGTATCGGGCCTCGTGGTAGCGGCCCAGCATGAATATCGCGTAGTCGGTGCTGGCGGCGATGGCCAGCAGGGTGACCAGGTTTGTCGCAAAGGTCGAAAGGCCGAAAGCGTTGTGGTACGCGAGAAAGGCGACGACCCCGCGGATCGCCCCCAGCTCGATCCCGACCAGGACGAGGACGAGAACCGTGGTCACGACGGATCGGTAGATGAACAACAACATCGCCGCGATCACCAGGGTGGTGATCAGGGTGACCCTGGCGACGCTCTCGTTGCCGGCCTCGGTTTGGTCGGCGATCAGCGCGTAGGGACCCGTGATGTATGCCTTGACCCCGCGCGGCGGCGGTGTACCGTCCACGATCTGCCGGACGGCGTGCACCGAGTTGTACGCCTGTGTTTCGTTGTTGCCGGCCAGGAACACCACGACGTAGGCGGCCCTGTCGTCCGCGCTTTGCGATCCGCCCGCCGTCAGCGGGTCGCTCCAGAAGTCCTGGATGTGCGCGACGTGCGCGGTGTCCGCCGAAAGCCGCCGCATCAGCTCGCTGTAGAACCGGTGCGCATCGTCGCCGAGCGGCTTGTCGGCTTCCAGCACGATCGTCACCGAGCTGTTGGACGCAAACTCGTGGAATACCTGACCCATGTGTTTGATTGCCTGGACCGCGGCCGCGTCTTTCGGGCTCAGCGATACCGAGTGTGCCTTGCCGACCACTTCCAGCTGCGGGATGGCCAGATTAACGACGGCGGTCAGCCCCACCCAAAACAGCACGATCGGCACCGCAAAGCGGGCGATCATCCGTGGCAGAACCGGCGTGCCGGAATTCGGCGCATCGGCGATTTCGCTCATCCCGCGTTCACCATTCGCTTCACGACTCGGGTAACCGAAATCATCTTTACTCCCGCGCTGTGTCACCGGGTCGCAAAACAATTTGGTGTTTGGTTGCGTCAGCGAATTTTAAACGCTACCGCCGACGCACGGCAGCGTCGAAAGAGTTAAGCCAATCGTTATATGGCGCGGCGGTTCATCGAGCGCGCGACCATGATCAACGAGAACACGACGACGGCGCCGATGATCCCCACGCCCACCCGCACCGGCAACGCGTCGGCCGACGGCAGCAGCCCCGCCGCCTGGGGTCCGGGCCGCTCCGCGGCGGCGTCCTGCTTGGGTGCCAGCGACGGGTCGGGCGCGATCAGCGTGCCGACCTGGGTGCCGACCGGGGTGGCGAATCCGTAGTCCAGCAGGTGCGCGGCCTGCTCCCAGGGTGCGATCGGCTGGCGGGTGCCGTGCAGCAGTATCGCGACCAGCCGTCGGCCGTCGTGGTTGGCCGCACCCACGAAGGTCTGCCCGGCGTCGTCGGTGTAGCCGGTCTTACCGCCCAGCGCGCCCGGGTACTTGTAGAGCAGCTGGTTGTCGTTTTCCAGCTCGTAGCCCGGGTGGTCGCCGTGGCCGGGGAAGTCGAAGGTCTTCGTCGCGACGATGTCGGCGAAAGTCGGGTTCTGCCAGGCGTATCGGTAGAACAGGCCGATGTCGTAGGCCGAGGTGCTCATGCCGGGGCCGTCCAGTCCCGACGGTGTCGCGACCCGGGTGTCCTGGCCGCCGAGCTTGGCGGCCAGCACGTTGATCTTCTCCAGCGCCTGCTGCATCCCGCCCAGCTGCATGGCCAGCGCGTGCGCCGCGTCGTTGCCGGAGTGCATCAGCAGCCCGTGCAGCAGCTGGTTGACGGTGTAGACGCCGCCGTCGTCCACGCCGACCTTGGTGCCCTCGGCCGCGGCGTCGTCGGCGGTTCCGGTCACCGACTTGTTGAGCGGCAGCGCGTTGAGGGACGCCATCGCGACCAGCACCTTGATGATGCTGGCCGGGCGGTGGCGGCCGTGCGGGTCCTTGGCCGCGATCACCGCGCCGCTGTCCAGGTCCGCGACCAGCCAGGCCTCGGCCGAGACGTCGGTCGGCAGCGCCGGGGTATCGGGTGCGGTGACGATGCCGCAGCTGGCCAGCGCCTCGCCGCCGGCCGGCTTGGCGGGCACCGCCAGCGGGATCGGCGGGTCGCCGGCCTGCGGCACCTCCGAGGAGTCCACCGCCGGTGGGGTGTTCACCTTGTACGGGCAATTGGGTCCCCCGGCATTGGGGCCGGGGCTCGGCTCCGCCAGCGCGGCCGGCATGCCCATCGCGGCCGGGGCGGCGACCACGAAAACGGCCGCGGCCAGGCAGGATGCGGAACGTGCGAGAGTTCTTGAGCGGGGCATCGGTGTGCAGACTAGGCGATCGGGCGCCCGATTCGGGGGAGCCGCGCTGTGACTGCTGAGGCGTGTGTGACAAGTTCGTCCGCGGGGCGGCCCCCGGGCCGACGCACTACGCTGGCAGGAGTCAACAGCCGTCGACGTCGAAATGGGTGTGTCATTCCAAGCGAGCGATTGTGGTCGAAATTGCGGCGCCGCGACGGCGGCAATGGGTCCGGCGGCTCGCCGCGATCGCTGGAACAGCTGCTCAAGCAGGTGGAGAAATCGACCCAGGTGCGGCGGACCGGGCTCGACCGGGTGCTGGCCGAGCTGCAGATGCATCGCGACGCCACCGCCGATCCCGACGCGCGTTCCGCGCTGGCCTGGTTGTGCAACTCGCTGCAACGGTTCGTCAGCAACCCGAGCGCGGCGCACGCCCGCCAGTTGGTGCTGGCCACCGGTACCGCTAGAGCCGCGCTGGGTGCTTGAGGTCGCGGCCTCTGCGCCCCGGCTTCGCCGGGTCTAGAACCGCTTCGAAGCCTCGCTGAGCACGCCGCGCAGGATCGATTCGATGATGTCGAACTCGGCCTGACCGCTGATCAGCGGCGGCGCCAACTGGACGACGGAATCGCCGCGGTCGTCGGTGCGGCAATACAGCCCGGCCTCGAACAGGGCCGCCGACACGTGGCCCAGCAGTGACCGGCGTTCGTCGTCGGTGAACGTCTGCTTGGTGGCCTTGTCCTTGACCAGCTCGACGCCGTAGAAGAAGCCCTCGCCACGGACGTCGCCGACGATCGGCAGGTCGTACAGCTTCTCCAGGGTGGCGCGGAAGGCGGGCGCGTTCGTCTTGACGTGGTCGTTGATGCCCTCGCGCTCGAAGATGTCGAGGTTGGCCAGTCCGACGGCGGCCGAAACCGGGTGTCCGCCAAAGGTATATCCGTGCGGGAACATCGTCTCGCCGTCGTTGAACGGCTCGAACAACCGCTCGCTGGCGATCATCGCGCCGATCGGCGAGTAGCCCGACGTCATGCCCTTGGCGCAGGTGATCATGTCGGGCACGTAACCCAGGTCGTCGCAGGCGAACATCGAGCCGATCCGGCCGAACGCGCAGATCACCTCGTCGGAGACCAGCAGCACGTCGTAGGCGTCGCAGATCTCCCGGACCCGCTCGAAATAGCCTGAGGGAGCGGGGATGCTGCCGCCGGCGTTCTGCACCGGTTCCAAAAACACCGCGGCCACCGTCTCGGGCCCCTCGAATTCGATCGCCTCGGCGACGCGGTCGGCGGCCCACTGCCCGAAGGCTTTTGCGTCGGTGTGAAAGGGTTCGGGCGCGCGATAGAAGTTCGTGTTGGGCACCCGGAAGCCGCCGGGCGTTACCGGCTCGAACGGGGCCTTGAAGCGCGGCAGCCCGGTGATCGCGAGCGCGCCCTGGGTGGTGCCGTGGTAGGCGACCGCACGCGAAATCACCTTGTGTTTCCCGGGTTTGCCGGTGAGCTTGAAGTATTGCTTGGCCACTTTCCACGCGGTCTCGACGGCCTCGGTGCCGCCGGTGGTGAAGAAGACGCGGTTCAGGTCGCCGGGAGCGTACTGTGCCAGGCGCTCGGCGAGCTCGATCGCGGTCGGGGTGGCATACCCCCACAGCGGGAAGAACGCCAGCGTGCTCGCTTGCCGGGCCGCGACCTCGGCCAGTTCGGTGCGGCCGTGCCCTACCTGCACGGTGAACAGCCCCGACAGCCCGTCCAGGTAGCTCTTGCCGCGGTCGTCGTAGATGGTGACGCCCTCGCCGCGGGTGATGATCGGTGGCGTGATGTTCGCGCCGTGCCGGGCGAAGTGCAGCCAGAGATTGTCAGTCATCGTGCCGTGAGCGTAACCCCACCGGGGGCGGCGATCACCGCAGCAGGTTCCCCGCATCCACCGTCAGCGTCGTGCCGGTGATGTAGCGACCAGACCTCGCGCACAGGTAGAGCATCGCCTCGGTGACATCCTCGGCGTCGATCACCGAGACGGGCAGCATGTTTGCCAAGGACGCCGCGAGCGCCGGGTTCTTCGCGGTGAACTCTTCGACGACCTCGTTGTTGATCATCGGCGTCGCCACCCCGGTCGGATGCACCGAGTTCACCCGAATCTGCTTCTCCGCCAAGGTGGTGGCGTAGTAGCGCATCAATCCGACGACCCCGTGCTTGGCCGCGGTGTAGCCGGCCAGACCCGGGTTGCGCAGGCCGAATTCGGGCACCGGGGATTTGAGTCCCGCCGCCGAGCTGGTGATGACGATCGCCCCGCCGTCGCCGTGCTCGAGCAGATGGGGCAGCGCCGCTTCGATCGTGCAATAGACGCCGTTGAGCATGACGTCGACCGCATCGAGGTATGCGTGCGCCGTCGGCTCGGCGTGGCCGATGCCGGGCGCCACACCGGCATTGGCGAGGACGAAGTCGACGCGGCCGAATTCGTTCACCCCGTTGGCCAGGACCGACTGAAGACGTTCGAAGTCACGGACATCGGCCTGCTCGGCGACGATACGGCGCCCCGTCTTCTGCACCAGGTTGACCGTCTCGTCGAGGTCCTCGGGGCAGCCCATCGGATAGGCGACGGAGTCGATCTGCTGACAGATGTCCACGGCGATGATGTCCGCGCCCTCTTCGGCGAACCGGACGGCGTGCGCGCGCCCCTGCCCGCGCGCTGCGCCGCTGATGAATGCCACTTTGTCCGCGAGTCGCCCAGCCATGAACTCACTGTCCTGCCGGACGAGGGCCGCCGCTAGCCGGTGCACGCACAGATCTGTTCAAGGTGCGCATAAGCTCGGGCCATGACCTCGACGCAGGTCACCGATTTCGAAGCGCTGCGGCCGCACCTGATGGCGGTCGCCTACCGGGTGACGGGCACCGTGGCCGACGCCGAGGACATCGTCCAGGAAGCCTGGCTGCGCTGGGACAGACAGGACGGGGCGATCGCCGACCTGCGGGCCTGGCTGACCACCGTGGTGAGCCGGCTCGGGCTGGACCGGTTGCGCTCGGCCGCCCATCGTCGCGAGACCTACACCGGCAACTGGCTGCCCGAGCCCGTGGTGACCGGCTTCGACGGCGCCGATCCGCTGTCCGCGGTGGTGGCGCGCGAGGATGCCCGGTTCGCCGCGATGGTGGTGCTGGAGCGGCTGTCCCCGGATCAGCGGGTCGCGTTCGTGTTGCACGACGGGTTCTCGATGCCGTTCTCCGAAGTGGCCGAGGTGCTGGGAACCAGCGAGCCCGCCGCCCGCCAGCTCGCGTCGCGGGCCCGCAAGGCCCTGAATCGGCAGGCCGGTCAGCCGCCGCCGGAGCCCGATCCGTCGCACAACGAGGTGGTCGGCAAGTTGATGGCCGCCATGGCCTCCGGCAACCTGGAAGCCGTTGTGGCGCTGCTGCATCCGGATGTGACGCTGACCGGCGACTCGAATGGCAAGGCGCCCACCGCAATCAATGTCATTCACGGAGCGGACAAGGTGGCCCGGTTCATGTTCGGCCTTGCGCAGCGCTACGGTCCGGCGATGTTCACCTCGTATCAGCTGGGGCTTGTCAACGGCGAACTGGGCGGCTACACCGCGGGCGTGCCCGCCAGCGACGGCTACCGCGAGATGATGCCGCGGATCATGGCCATGACGGTGTGCGACGGAAAAGTCTGCGCCCTATGGGATATCGCGAACCCCGACAAGTTCACCGGATCCCCGCTGCGCGGCTGACGGCGTGTTGGCGGCCAGGCCCAGCCGCAGCGCTCCAGCGGCCTCGCTGGCCGCCTCGGTGAACCGGCCGCCGAGGCCGACGAAGTTGAGGTAGCCGTGTGGCAGGTCGGGTTGTCGGGTCAGTGTGACCGGGATTCCGCCGGCACGCAACTTGTCCGCGTAGGCCACGGCGTCGTCACGGATCGGGTCGAAACCGGCGCTGGCGATATACGCCGGCGGCAGGCCGGTGACGTCTCCGTGCAGCGGCGAGAGTCGGGGATCGGTCAGATCACTGCGCGGCGGTACGTAATTGTCCAGCGCCCATTGGTAATTCCGATCGGTGAAGGTGGAGCCCCGGGCGAACAGGTCGCGCGAGGGCCGGCGCGTGCCGAGATCCGTCGGCGGATACATCAGCAGCTGAAACGCGGGGACCGGGCCGCCGCGTCGCACCGCTTGCTGTGCGGTCACCGCCGCCAGATTGCCTCCGGCGCTGTCGCCCCCGACCGCGATGCGGACGGGATCCGCACCCAGTTCGGCGGCGTGGTGGTGCGCGTATTCGAAGGCGGCGATCGCGTCGTCGACGGCGGCGGGGAAGGGATGCTCGGGTGCGCGCCGGTACTCGACGGACAGCACCCGCACGCCGGCGTGGCCGGCCAGATACCGGGCGACGGGGTCGTGGCTGACCCGGGAGCCGACCGTGAAGCCGCCGCCGTGGAAATACACCAACAATCCAGACGGTGCGGGCACATCGCCGGGAACGTAGAGGGTGGCCGGAATGTCGGTGTGCTCGGTGCCAATCGCTATTTCCCGCAACGCCATCGGAGTCGGCGATCGATACCCGATCCGCCGCGGCAGCGTGTCATAGCGGGCCCGGGCCTCGTCCACCGGGCCGTCGAAAACGTCTGAGCGCGAGGCATTTTTGAGCCTGATCGCCAGTTGCGCGTCGAGATTCAGTTCCTGTCCGTCGATGCGCAGTGGCCGCCCGGCCAGGAGCCGGCGCACGGGCCCGGGTAGCGCGAAGAGGGTGTTGACGATCATGATTTCCTCCCGGAAAAGCGCATGACGTGGCCGAGCAGCCGCGAGCCCACACCGATCGTGAGCCCGTGTCGCGCGCATTCGGCCTGGAATTCATCCGGTGCGATCAGCCGGTGCGGCGAGCCGTCCAACCGGTGGAATGCGCCGGCGAGCGGGGTGCGGACCAGGTCGTAGCCGACGAAGGTCCCACCCGGTCGCAGCACCCGGGCCACCTCGGCCAGCGCGTTCTCCCAGTCGATGATGTGGTGCAGCATCAGGCAGCTGACGACGGAGTCGAACGACTCGTCGAGGAAGGGCATCGCGGTGGCATCGCCCGTTTGCGCCGACGCGTTGGGGAATTCACGCAGCCGGTCCGCGGCGGCCCGCGTCATGTGTGGGTCGAGATCCATTGCCACCCAGGCGAGCCCCGGATCGGACGAAAGAACTTGCCGGGCAACGGATCCGCTGCCCGAGCCGATTTCCAGAACGTCGCGGCCCAGTCGTTGGGCGCGAAGCTCGCGGGCGATCGCCGTACTGCTGGAACGCCACAGGGCGCCGCAGCAGAAGGCACGTTCGGAGCGTGACATCACGGGCATGCCACCAAGCGTCGCGCAGCCCGGGGCTTGGCGCTTGTATGGATCCGTCAGATCGAGTCGCGAACCGCCCGGGCGAATTCCCGCGGCGTCAGGCCCGTCATCTCCCAGCACACCTTGTTGGCGTGCGAGCCGTCGGCGAACCCGGCCAGGTGGGCGGCATCGGTGACCGAGCGGCCATCGACGAGGTGGCCGACGGCGGTGACCAGCCGCTCCCAGCGGATCGTGGCCGAGAACGAAACGCCGGTCTGCTGCTTGCACAGTCGCCCCAAGTAATCGGGCGACAACGCGACCGCACCGGCGACCGACGCGACGTCGAGGTGTTCGGGCACCCGGCTCGACACCACCTCGATCGCCTGCCGCAGCTGCGGGTGAACGGACCCGGATTCCTGTGGTCCGCACAACGTGTCGACGACGAGGTCGGCCGCCGCCTCCGGGCCGTCGGTGTCCAGCATCGCGGCAGTCGCCTCCGCCAGGTGCTGACCGTCATCGACAAGCCGGATTCCGCGACGGGCCAAGGCGTTCAGCGCCACCCCAGCTGATGTCTGCAGCCCGAAGTACATCGTCAGCGCCGCGGAGTTCGCGTCCGAGCGCACCGCGTGGCGGGCGCCGCTGCCGACCACGACCACCCGGCACTCGTCATACGCATCGCCGTCACGGGTGATGGCGAGCGGGCCGTGGGCGCCGAGGGTGACCTGAACCGCGGGGTGATGGTGCACGGCGAGGTCGGAGAACGCGCCGGAAACCATCAGCCGACCCGGCCCCAGCTCCCAGACACGCATATGCCACTGTAGCGCCGCTAGGCGGTCGCCCACGGAATGCGGCAACTGTCACCGGAATTGAAGCCCTGCTCGGTGATGCCCAGCGCGGAGTTCATCCGGGCCCGCATGTTCTCCACCCCGATCTGATAGGTCAGCTCGATCACGCCGGCGTCGCCGAAGCGGGCCCGCAGGTCGGCCACCTGCTCGTCGGTGACGGTGTGCGGATCGGTGGTCATCGCATCGGCATACGCGATGGCGGCGCGCTCGTCGTCGGTGAACGCCGGCGAGGAGGCGTAGTCGTCGATCTCCTTGAGCCGCTTGATATCCAGGCCGTCCAGGCGCTGCAGCATGGACCCGAAGTCGACGCACCACGAGCAACCGATCGCGCGCGCGGTCCAGAACACGGCCAGCTCGCGCACGCTGACCGGCAGGGTGCGCGACGCCCGATCGATCAGGGTTTCGTGTACGGCGCCGGCGACCATCAGCCGGCGGTGATGCGCGGCCACCGCGAACGGTTCGGGAACCTGGCCGTAGCGGCGCTTGGCGATCCGGTACATGGCGCGGGTCATCAGGCCAGCGCTTTTGGGTGGTAGGGGCTGGATGCGTGTTTTCTGTGTCATACCCCTCAGACGACACAGCTGCGGCAAGTGTGACCGACAAAGGCCAGCGCGATCCCAAGAATTTGCCAAGAATCCGCTAAGGATTGCCGGCAACGGTGGGGCAATGACCTACTGCTACTTCGACGAGCCGCCCCGTCTGGAAGACATCGAGCCCGCCACCCACACCGAGGTGCTGGTCGCCGGCTCACGACTGGACCAGGGGCGGATGCGCGCCGCGATCGACGCGGTTTTCGCTGCTCACCCCGACCTTGGCACGGTGTTCGAGTCGAAATTGAAGATCTGGATGACCCGCCCCGGCGGCGGCTGGGCGTGGGGCGTGGAGCCCCCCGGCGGCACCGTCACCGACGTTGTCGCGCGGCACCTGGCCAGCTTCGACATGCACACCGGCAGGTTGTTCGCGGCCTCCCTGCTGCCCGGAGATCCCGACCGGGTGGTGCTCACCGCCAGTCGGCTGTGCATCGACGAACAAGCCTGGTTGCTCGTGGTCGGCGACGTGGTCCTCGAGTACAACGCCGGAACGCTCAGCGCGAAAACATCAGCGCGCGCTTGACCTCTTGGATCGCCTTGGTGACCTGGATGCCGCGCGGGCAGGACTCGGTGCAGTTGAACGTGGTGCGGCAGCGCCACACGCCGTCGACCTCGTTGAGGATGTCCAGGCGCTCGCCGGCGGCCTCGTCGCGGCTGTCGAAGATGAACCGGTGCGCGTTGACGATCGCGGCGGGACCGAAGTAGGTGCCCTCGCTCCAGAACACCGGGCAGCTGGTGGTGCAGCACGCGCACAGGATGCACTTGGTGGTGTCGTCGTAGCGGGCGCGGTCGGTCGGGCTCTGGATCCGTTCCCGGGTCGGCGGGTTGCCGCTGGTGATCAGGTACGGCTTGACCGCGCGGTAGGCGTCGAAGAACGGCTCCATGTCCACGACGAGGTCCTTCTCCACCGGCAGCCCGCGGATCGGTTCGACCGTGATGGTCAGCGACTTACCCGGCTTCTTGGGCAGCAGGTCGCGCATCAGCACCTTGCAGGCCAGCCGGTTCACGCCGTTGATCCGCATCGCGTCGGATCCGCAGACGCCGTGGGCGCAGGAGCGCCGGAAGGTGAGCGTGCCGTCCAGGTAGCCCTTGATGTAGATCAGCAGGTTGAGCAGCCGGTCGCTAGGCAGACACGGTACCCGAAAGCTTTGCCAGCCACCGGTTTTCGCGAATGCATCGGGGTCGTCCGGGTTGAACCGGGCGATCTTGAGCGTCACCATCACGGCGCCGTCCGGGATCGGCGGCAACGGCGGGTCGACGGGCAACACCTCGGGCTCAGCCGTCATCAGTACTTCCGCTCCTTGGGTTCGTAGCGCGTCTGCACGACGGGTTTGAAGTCGAGCGCGATGTCACTCAACAACTCGCTGCCCTGCTTGTAGGCCATCGTGTGGCGCATGTAGTTGACGTCGTCCCGGTTCGGGTAATCCTCGCGGGCGTGGCCGCCGCGCGACTCCTTGCGGTTCAAGGCGCCGACGACGGTGACTTCGGCCAACTCCAGCAGGAAGCCGAGCTCGATGGCTTCCAGCAGGTCGCTGTTGTAACGTTTCCCCTTGTCGTGCACGGTGATTCGGGAGTAACGCTCCTTGAGCGCGTGGATGTCGGTGAGCGCCTGCTTGAGTGTCTCCTCGGTGCGGAAGACGGCGGCGTTGTTGTCCATCGTCTGCTGCAGGGCGCCGCGGATGTCGGCGACGCGTTCGGCGCCGTGCTCGCTCAAGATGCCGGCCACCCAGCCGACCACCATCGCCTCGGGCTCCGGGGGCATGTCGACGAAGTCGTGGCCTTGCGCGTAGCCGGCCGCGGCGATGCCGGCGCGGCGCCCGAAGACGTTGATGTCCAGCAGCGAGTTGGTGCCCAGCCGGTTGGCGCCGTGCACGGACACGCATGCGCACTCGCCGGCCGCGTACAGGCCCGGGACGGTAGATGTGTTGTCCCGCAACACCTGTCCGGTGACGGTGGTGGGAATGCCGCCCATCACGTAGTGACAGGTGGGGTAGACCGGCACCAGTTCGCTGACCGGGTCCACGCCCAGATAGGTGCGGGCGAACTCGGTGATGTCGGGCAGCTTGGCTTCCAGCACGTCTTCACCCAGGTGGCGGACGTCGATGTAGACGTAGTCCTTGTGCGGGCCGGCGCCGCGGCCCTCCAGGACCTCCAGCACCATCGACCGGGCCACGATGTCGCGCGGAGCCAGGTCGACGATCGTCGGAGCGTAGCGCTCCATGAAGCGCTCACCGTCGCCGTTGAGCAACCGGCCGCCCTCGCCGCGGACGGCCTCGGAGATCAGGATGCCCAGCCCGGCCAGTCCGGTCGGATGGAATTGATGAAACTCCATGTCCTCCAACGGAAGTCCCTTGCGGAACACGATGCCGATGCCGTCGCCGGTCAGTGTGTGCGCGTTGGAGGTGGTCTTGTACATCCGGCCCGAGCCGCCGGTGGCCAGCACCACGGCCTTGGCGTGGAAGACGTGGATGCTTCCGGTGGCCAGCTCATAGGCGACCACGCCGGTGGCCACCGGGCCGCTCGGCGTCTGGGTGAGCACCAGGTCGAGCGCGTAGAACTCGTTGAAGAACTGCACGTCGTGCTTGACGCAGTTTTGGTAGAGCGTCTGCAGGATCATGTGGCCGGTGCGGTCCGCGGCGTAGCAGGCCCGGCGCACCGGGGCCTTGCCGTGGTCTCGGGTGTGACCACCGAAGCGGCGCTGGTCGATCCGCCCCTCGGGGGTGCGGTTGAACGGCATCCCCATCTTCTCCAGGTCGAGCACCGCATCGATGGCTTCCTTGCACATGATCTCCACGGCGTCCTGGTCCGCGAGATAGTCACCGCCCTTGACGGTGTCGAAGGTGTGCCATTCCCAGTTGTCGTCTTCGACGTTGGCCAGCGCGGCGCACATGCCGCCCTGGGCCGCGCCGGTGTGGCTGCGGGTGGGGTACAGCTTGGTCAACACCGCGGTACGGACGCGCGGACCCGCTTCTACCGCCGCGCGCATTCCGGCACCGCCCGCGCCGACGATCACCACGTCGTATCGGTGTTGCTGGATCACGGGTCAGCCTCCGACATCGGGGTTGAACGTCATCAACACGTAGGTACCCAGCACCAACGTGAATCCCATCGACAACAGCAGCAGGCTGTTCAGCCAGAACCGGGTGCTGTTTTTGCGGCTGTAGTCGTCGATGATGGTGCGCAGGCCGTTACCGCCGTGCAATTGCGCCAGCCACAGCAGCGACAGGTCCCAGAATTGCCAGAACGGCGACGCCCAGCGTTGCGCCACGTAGTTGAAGTCGATGCGGTACACGCCGTTGTCCCACATCAGCATGATGAACAGGTGCCCGATCGCCAGGAACACCAGCGCGACGCCGGAAAACCGCATGAACAGCCAGGCGAATTTCTCGAAGTTGGGGATGCCGGAGCGCCGCCGCGGTGACCGCGGATTGTCCAGGCTGGCGGGGCGATCGTGAAAGCGCTGCCTGACGGGTGCCAGGTCGCCGGGGCCGAGCTGAAGGTCGGGGCTGCTCATCGGAAGTGCCCCATCATGTGGATGCCGATGGCCACCGCCGCGGGCACCATGACCAACAGGTAGATGACGGCGATGATCCACAACATCGTCTTCTGATGGCGGGGACCGTCGGCCCAGAAGTCGATCAAGATGATCCGGATCCCGTTGAGTGCGTGGAATCCGACCGCGGCGACCAAGCCGAACTCCATCAGGCCGACGATCGGCGTCTTGTAGGTCGCGATCACTTCGTTGTAGGTCTGCGGGCTCACCCGGACCAGGGCGGTATCCAACACGTGCACGAACAGGAAGAAGAAGATCGTCGCGCCGGTGATGCGATGCAGCACCCACGACCACATTCCCGGATCTCCCCGATACAGGGTCCGTGGTGGCCGCCGCTTGCGTGATGACGCTGTGGTCTCAGTGCTCAATCCGGTCCTAATATCTGCTGCGAAACTAAAGCCGGGCAATCGAGCTTAGCCCGGCAAAGATGCGTCCGGAACCGGCCAACAGCATTCGCGAACGGTGTTTTCGTGCCAGGGTTAAGGTGGCTTTCTCGACTGGTCCGATCGGTGATTGAGGTTGCGGTATGCCTGATATTGATTGGAATTTGCTGCGGGACAAGGCAATACAAGCAGCAGCGGGAGCCTATGCCCCGTATTCGCGGTTCCCGGTGGGTGCGTCCGCGTTGGTCGACGACGGCCGGGTGATCACCGGCTGCAATGTGGAGAATGTCTCATATGGCCTTGGTCTCTGTGCCGAATGCGGTGTGGTGTCTGCCCTGCATACGACCGGTGGCGGCCGGTTGGTTGCGCTGGTGTGCGTTGACTCACAAGGGGCAACGTTGATGCCGTGCGGGCGATGCCGCCAGGTCCTGCTCGAGCACGGCGGCCGCGACCTGCTGATCGCGCATCCGGCCGGGCCGCGTCGCCTCGAGGAGCTGCTGCCCGATCCGTTCGATGCCGACGATCTCGCCCGGGAACGTCCTTGACCGACTTCGCATTCGACGCCCCGACGGTCATCAGGACCAAGCGCGACGGTGCCCGGTTGTCCGATGCCGCGATCGACTGGGTCATCGATGCCTATACCGATGGCCGCGTGGCCGAGGAGCAGATGGCGGCGCTGCTGATGGCGATCTTTTGGCGCGGCATGGACCGCGGCGAGATCGTCAGGTGGACCGCGGCGATGCTGGCGTCGGGTGATCGGCTGGATTTCAGCGATCTGCGGGTCGGCGGTAAGCCGTTGGCCACCGTGGACAAGCATTCGACCGGCGGGGTCGGAGACAAAACCACGCTGGTGCTGGTGCCCGTCGTCGCCGCCTGTGGTGGCGCGGTGCCCAAGGTCTCCGGCCGCGGTCTGGGCCACACCGGCGGCACCCTGGACAAGCTGGAGTCCATCGCGGGCTTCACCGCTGGGATCTCCAAACAGCAAGTGCGCCAACAACTCTTCGATATCGGGGCGGCGATCTTCGGTGCCGGTGAGCTCGCGCCCGCCGACAAGAAGATCTACGCACTGCGCGACATCACCGCCACGGTGGACTCGCTGCCGTTGATCGCCAGCTCGATCATGAGCAAGAAACTCGCCGAAGGCATCGGCGCGCTGGTGCTCGACGTGAAGGTCGGCGGCGGGGCGCTGATGGAGTCGGAGGCGCAGTGCCGCGAACTGGCCGAGACCATGGTCGGGCTGGGCGCGGCGCACGGTGTGCCCACCCGCGCGGTGCTGACCGATATGGACTGCCCGCTGGGCGCGACGGTCGGCAATGCGATCGAGGTCGCCGAGGCGCTCGAGGTGCTGGCCGGCGGCGGGTCTGCCGACGTCGTGGAGCTGACCGTGCGGTTGGCCGTCGAGATGCTCGAGCTGGCGGGGATCGACGGCCGTGATCCCGCCCAGACGCTGCGCGACGGCACCGCGATGGATCGCTTCCGGAAGCTGGTCGCGGCCCAGGGCGGCGACTTGTCGGTACCGTTGCCGATCGGTTCGCATTCGGAGACCGTAATCGCGGCGCGGAGCGGCACAATGGGGAACATCGACGCTATGGCAGTGGGGTTGGCAGCTTGGCGACTCGGCGCGGGCCGATCCCGCCCGGGTGGGCGGGTGCAGCCCGGCGCCGGCATCAGAATCCATCGGCGCCCGGGGCAGCCGGTGGTGGCCGGTGAGCCGTTGTTCACCCTCTACACCGACACCCCCGAACGCTTCGGCGCCGCGATGGCCGAGCTGGACGGCGGTTGGAGTGTGGGCGATACGGCACCGCCGGCGCGGCCGCTGATCATCGGGGTCGCGTCGTGAGCGCCCCGCTGGAGTTGCGGCAGATCCGCAAGGCGCCGAAGGCGCTGTTGCACGATCACCTGGACGGGGGGTTGCGCCCGTCGACCGTGCTGGACATCGCCGGCCAGATCGGCTACGACGAGCTGCCGGTCACCGATGCCGAGGAGCTGGCGACCTGGTTTCGCACCCGGTCGCACAGCGGCTCGCTGGAGCGCTACCTGGAGCCGTTCTCCCACACGGTGGCGGTGATGCAGACGCCCGAGGCGCTGTTCCGGGTCGGCTACGAGTGCGTGGAAGACCTGGCCGCCGACGCGGTGGTATACGCCGAGATCCGTTTCGCGCCCGAGCTGCACATCAACCGGGGGCTGTCTTTCGACGAGGTCGTCGATGCCGTGCTGGAGGGCTTCGCCGCCGGTGAGAAGGCGGCCGCGGCGGCGGGTCGTCCGATCGTGGTGCGTCTGCTGGTCACCGCGATGCGCCATGCCGCGATGTCGCGGGAGATCGCCGAGTTGGCAATTCGCTTCCGGGACAGGGGAGTTGTCGGGTTCGACATCGCCGGCGCCGAGGCCGGCAATCCGCCGACGCGGCATCTGGACGCTTTCGAGTACATGCGAGACCACAACGCGCGCTTCACCATTCACGCCGGCGAGGCGTTCGGCCTGCCGTCCATTCACGAGGCGATCGCCTTCTGCGGCGCCGACCGGCTCGGCCACGGGGTGCGCATCGTCGACGATATCGAGGTGGTCGAGGGCGGCGGCGTCGAGTTGGGCCGGCTGGCCTCGATCCTGCGCGACAAGCGAATTCCGCTGGAGCTGTGCCCGAGCTCGAACGTGCAGACCGGTGCGGTCAAGAGCATCGCCGACCATCCCTTCGATCTGCTGGCCAGGGCGCGGTTTCGGGTGACCGTCAACACCGACAACAGGCTGATGAGCGACACCTCGATGAGCCTCGAAATGCACCGGCTGGTAGAGGCTTTCGGCTACGGGTGGAGCGATCTCGAACGGTTCACCATCAATGCGATGAAGTCGGCGTTCATTCCGTTCGACGAACGGCTGGCGCTGATCGACGAGGTGATCAAGCCGCGGTACGCGGTCCTGCTCGGGTAGAGCGGCCGGGACCCCCGCGACGGCCCACACCCCATTGACACGACCTACAGCCAGCTAGAAGGGTGGGGGTTCGTCGTTGGGTGGGCGGCCGTGAGCGGTGAGTTGTGTTGGGGGTGGGCTGGTTTGGTGTGGTTGTCGTGTTTGGCGGTGGTGTCGTCGTTCGGCGGCGATGTAGTCGTAGCGGCGTCGGGTGCGGGTGCGGCGGCGTCGGGGCATCATGGCGCTGCGGTCGGTGCAGGGTTCGGGGTGGTCTGGTGCGGTGATCTGGGCGGTGGGTGCGCACAGGTCCGGGAACAGTAGGGCGGCGCCGGGGGCGGTGACGTGGGTACGGCCGGACGGTGAGGTCCAGATGATGGTGCCGTCGGGCAGTTGTCGGTCGTGCCATCCCCAGAAGGTTTTGATCAGATGATGGAGGCGGCATAGGCATTTCAGGTTCGAGGCGCAGGTGGGGCCGCCGTCGGTGTGGGGGATGGTGTGGTCGAGATCGGTGTCGGTGGCCGGGCGGTCGCATCCGGGGAATCGGCAGGTCAGATCGCGGCAGCGGACGAAATCGGCCAGCGCCGGTGACGGGGCGTAGCGGGGTTCGGCCGGGGTGTCGCCGGGATGGACCAGCGGTCGTAGTTTGGCCTGCGCGGCTAGTTGGGCGATCAGTTCGGCGGGGATGAGCACGTCGGTGCCGATGAGCGCGCCGGGCTCGGGTGCGGTGCCGTCAACGGTGGATTGGGTGGCGACCACGTGGATGAGCACCGGGCTGGGCACCGCTGCGGTGGCGGCGGGGCAGGTGGGTTGGCCGCAGCGGCATGTCAGCCGGTCGGCGTCGGCGGCCAGTGCGCCCAGCGCGTCGGCGCGGCGCTGGGCGCCGGTGCGCGGATCCGCCGCGCAGACGGTGTGTGCCAGTGCGTTCAGGCGGGCGTCGAGCACCTGGGCGTCGGGGGTCAACAGCCGGCCGAACACCTCGGTCAGCCCGTTGCCGCCGTCCCACAGCGACAGTTCGCGGTCGGCCTGCTGTTTTCGGGTGCGCCGGAGCGCGTCGCGGTCGGCTTTTGCCACCAGGCGATCGACCGCGGCACCCAGCCGGGCGCGCGTCATCGACGGCCACTGCCGCACCTTGACCGCGAGCTGGGCATCGACGGCGGCCATCACCTCGGGGTCGGTGATCAACTCGGTGCGGTACACGATCGTCTGGAACGTCGCGTAGCTGATCTCACCGGCGAGCAACACCGCACCGATGCGCGGCAGCCGCATGCGCATCGCACGGGCATAGTTCAGATAACTCGACGCCAACCCCTGACCGATATGCACGGCGGCGGCGATCTCGGCGGCGATGGCGTCCCAGGTGTCCGTCGCCCAGGACTCCCGTTCCCCCCACTGGCGCAGCCGCAGCACGTCGAGCTCACCGATCGCCGCCAGCCGCGCCCCGGCCGCCCGGTTCTCCGCACCCGATCCAACAGCGCCGCCGACTGCGGCGTAGCACGGGACGCCCACGTGGATTCGAACATGTGTTCGAGTATAGCGACGGCCTCTGACCGCGTTGACTCGTCTTAAATGCGCGCGAGAGGGTGGGTCGTTGCCTCACTGAAAATGCGCGCGTA
>NZ_HG964446.1:1689190-2078905 GCF_000689255.1 Mycobacterium triplex
CTCAGTCGTCGATATGCGGGTCCAGGCCGCCGGGGCCGACCACGCTGCAGGTTCGCTCGGGCACGAAGAAGGAACTGGCCCCGTTGGCCACCAGATTCTTCGTGACCACGCAGCGTTGCCAGGTGCCGTCGGGCTGGATGGGGCCGTCGCACTTGCTGATGATGGGTCCGCCGTACTGGCAGCCGGCGCCGGCCGGCGGTGCAGCGGCGATCATGCCGCCGGCCATCAGCGGTGCGGCCAACCCTGCGACGATGCGGTGCTTCATGGGTTTCTCCTATGTCAAGCCGCTGCCGGTTGGCAAGGCTGGATTCGGTTGTGGTGGTCGGTGTGGAGGTGGTGGAACACGACACGGGCCAGGCGGCGTTTGAGGCAGCGCAGGGCCTCGGTGCTGGAGTCACCAGCGGCGAGCCGGCCTCGGTAGTAGGCCCGACCAAGGCCGTCGAGGCGGATTTGAGTGACCGCGATACGGTGCAGAGCGGCGTTGAGTTGACGGTTGCCCGAGCGAGTCATGCGCACGCGGCCGGCGGTATTTCCCGACCAGACCGGGATCGGGGCTACCCCGGTGTGGCGGGCGAAGGCGGCCTCGCTTTTGAAGCGGGTGACCCCGGCGGTTTCACCGATGATCTTGGCCGCGGTCAGCTCGCCACAGCCGGGCATCGCCAAAAGCGCCGGAGCGATCGCACGGACGCGCTCGCCGATACGTTTGGTCAAGGCATTGATGGCTTCGGTGAGTCGGGTGATGTCGGCCAACTCCTCGCGGGCCAGCTCACCGAGCAACCTGCGGTGCTTGCTCAGATCCAGCGACGCCGGTTTCGGTGCTCGGCCCGGATCAAGTTCGTGCACGCGCCACAACAACCGGTTGATCGTCGAAGTACGTTGCCCCACAAGGTCTTCACGGCGGTCCACCAGCAGCTTCAGCTCCCGCGACACCTCGTCGTGGGAGGCCACCGGAAGATCGGGCTCACGCAGGTAAGCTCGCGCGACGGCCAACGCATCGATCGGATCAGACTTGCCTCGGGTACGCGCCGAGGCCCGGCTCTGAGCCATCAACTTCGATGGAACTCGCACCACCTTCTGATCGGCGGATAACAGGTCGCGCTCGAGGCGGGCTGACAAGTGTCGGCAATCCTCGATCGCCCACACCAGCTCCACACCGAACTGATCGCGAGCCCACCGCACCACCTGGCGATGACCTGAAGTCGTGGCTGCAACGACCTTCTCGCCGAGCTTTCGGCCAACCTCGTCCACGGCGACGAACGTATGCGTGCGCTTGTGTACATCGGCTCCAACAACAACCATGGAGGTTGCCTCCTTCACTGTGAGGTGACGGTTGGGCCGGTCGGCGGACACATCTCAGTGGGGGCGACGCCACGCTCCTATCAAGTCACGCCGGCCGGTCCTTCACACCTGATGCCGACAAAACCCATGAACGCCAACCCGAGGGCGGCAGCGACGCTACGAGCCAGACACCAGGTGATCAGGATCCAACCACCGCTCTACGCGGCAACCTCACCCTGACACTGAGTTCGACGCTACCGCTGTGGCCGGGCCTTTACCCCAAGGCCGCCGCGGCGGCTTCTTCCGCGGGGGCGACAAGGCGGCGCGCCCAGTCCGCAAGCCCCTCGGCGTTGAATTGCGGTTGGATTCCGGCGGTTCCGGCCAGCCCGGGTGTGCTGGCCGCCGTGGCCAGCGCGGGTGACGGGATGTACGAGACGGTGCCCGCGGCGTTGGTCAGGGTCGCGCCGGAGAGCCCGGCGAATCCGATCGCGGTGTCGTTGGTGGTAATGATGCTGGTTCCCGGACCGAGCGTGACGGAGCCCGAGTTGAGGAAACCCAAGGCCCCGATCGCAAATCTGGGGGTAAGGGTGAGGCCTTCGGAACCGACGGTGACGACGCCACTCACGTTGGTGCCGGTGGCCACGTTCACCCACTGTGGGACGACTCCGGCGGTAAAGACGCTGCCGGGGTTGAGGGTGATGGTCGAACCGCTCTGGGCAGTGACTTCGAAGAAGCCGGCGACGCCGGTGGGTGCCATGGTGACCGACCCCGCGTCGACGATCATGTGCGTGTTGGTCCCGACGGAGATGATGCTCAGCGGCGGCACGTTGGCCGATGTCCCGGGCGGGATGGACGGGTCGAGTGCGGCCGGCGGGGTGTAGTCGATGCCACCGGGCCCGGTGGTGTTGGCCGCCGCCTGCTGCACCAGGGATTGGGTGCGGGCGCTGGTGAGATTGCCCGCGCTCTGGGCCATCGCGCGGGCCTGGTCGGCCTGCCCGGCCGAGTTGGTGGTCTGCGGCGGCTCGTCGAACGACTCCAGGGTGCTCACGGTGGTCGCGTCGGCGGCGTAGGTGTACATGGCGGTGGCGTCCTGGACCCACATCTCGCCGTACTGCGCCTCGGTGGCAGCGATCGCGGGAGTGTTCTGCCCGAAAAAGTTGGTCGCCACCAACGCCATCAACTGCGCCCGGTTGGCCGCGATCACCGGTGGGGGCACCGTCATCGCGAACGCCGCCTCGTAGGCCGCTGCCGCCGCATAGGCCTGTGCCGAGGTCTGGGCGGCCTGCGCGGCTGCCGCCTGCAGCCAGGCCACGTACGGCGTGGCGGCGGCGGCCATCCGCATCGACGACGGGCCGAACCATGCTTGCCCGGTTAATCCCGAGACCTCCGAAAAGTAGCCGCCCGCAGCCGATTCCAGCTGAGCGGCTAGCTCATCCCAGGCCGCCGCGGCGGCCAGCATCGGGCCCGATCCGGGCCCGGCATACATGCGTGCGGAGTTGATTTCCGGCATCAGCAACCCAAAGTCCATGGCGTCGTTGCCTTTCGGATGGATCAGTAAAACGGCACAGCAGTTGTGGTTGAACCCCCGCCAGAAGAGGTTGACCCCGTGTAGGGAGTTCTAGCACGGCAGCATTGGGGTTTGGGCGGTTTTGGGCGGGTATTTGAGTCCGTGTCGGCCCGGCAGTCAGATCAACGACGCGTCGACGGCCAGGCCGATGGCGCGCACGGTGCTGGCGAGGTGGGTCTGGACGGCCTGCTGCGCCCGCGGCAGATCGCCGTCGCGCAGTGCCTCGGCGATCGCGAGATGCTCCCGCAGGATCGTCGCGACCCGATCTTGTTGGCGCAGTGCGGATTCGCCGGTCATCCGCATCTGACGATCGCGCAGCGAGGAGTAGAAGCCGGACAGAATCGCGTTGCCCGACTCGTCCAGGGTGATCGCGTGGAAGGCTCGGTCGGCCTCGAGGAATTCGCGCCACTGGCTCGCCGCCACGGTGTCGCGCTGCCGCTGCAGCTCGGCCGACAGTCGCTCGAACACCGCGGCGCAAACGTCGGGTCCGCGCCCGATCACCTTGCGGGCGGCGTAGAGCTCCAGCACCAGCCGGGCCTCGATGACCGAGCGCACCTCGTCGGGCGAGACCGGGACGACGAGGGCCCCGCGTTGCGGGTACAGCCGCAGCAGGCCCTCGGCCTCCATGCGCAGAAAGGCCTCGCGCACCGGGGTCCGCGACATGCCCAGCGCGGAGGCGATGTCGCCCTCGCTGATCAGTTCGCCGCCGGGAAACGCGCCGGTAAGCACCTGCGTCTTGACGTACTCCAGCGCGCGGTCCTTGGCGGTCGGAGTCACGGCGCCCCCTTGTAGCTCAGTCGTATCTCAGGGTGTCAACACCGTACACGATCCCGCGATTGACACTGAGATACAAGATAGATACGATTCAAACACAAGCCAAGCCCCTAAGGAGATGCGCGATGTCCGTGAATTTGGACCCGACGATTCCGGCGCCGATGACCAACGTGGCCGAGTACGGGTTCGAGGGCCGTTTCGTCGACTGGGCCGACGACGCCCGCTACTTCGAGTACTCCAAGGCCGCCAACCCGATCGGCTCCGGATTTGCGCCGCAGGTGCCGATTACCCAGTTCGGCCCCGAGGTCTACCTGGATCAGCCGACCGGTGTGGTGCCGCTGGATCTGTCGTCGGATCTGGGCATCGCGGGCGCGGCGACCAGCCCCGCGCTGCTGGCCAACTTCGTGCGCATCCGCGCCGGCGAGCAGGTCGACACCAGTCCCAACGCCACCTCGCAGCTGTACTACGTGCTGTTCGGGCACGGCTTCGCGGCGGTCAACGGCCAGCTGGTCAAGTTCGAGAAGGGTGACTTCCTGACGTTGCCCGCCGGTTCGCGCTCGGTGTTCTACGCCGACTCCGAGGTGGCCATGTACTGGGTGCACGACGAGCCGCTGCTGCGCTACCTGGGCGCCGAGGCGCGCGAGCCCAGGTTCGCCGCGACCAAGTTCTGCCGCACCGACGCGGTGGCCAAGCTGGACGAGATCGCGTCGCGTCCCGGCGCCAACGACAAGAGCCGGGTGAGCGTGCTGCTGGCCAACGAGAACCAGGAGCAGACGCTGACCATCACCCACGTCCTCTGGGCGATGTTCGGTGTGCTGCCCCCCAATCAGGAGCAGCGCCCGCATCGGCACCAGTCGGTCGCATTGGACCTCATTCTCGACGCACCGCCGGCCGGCTGCTACTCGTTGCTGGGAACGCGACTCGACGAGCGCGGCGACATCGTCGACCCGATCCGGGTGGACTGGCAGGCCGGTGGCGCGTTCACCACTCCGCCGGGCATGTGGCACGCCCACTTCAACGAGACCGATCAGCCCGCCCACCTGATCCCCGTCCAGGACGCGGGACTGCAGACCCATCTGCGCAGTCTCGACATCAAATTCACCCAGCGCCGCGACCTCGTCGCTGGGTAAGCGGGGTAGCCGCCACGCCACGTAATGTGACGTGCCATGAAGGTGCCACTGCTGGGTCCGGTGTCGCTCACGGGATTTCAGCACGGATGGTTCTTCCTGGTGCTGCTGGCCGTGCTGCTGGTGATAGGGCTCTACGTCCTCCAGCAGTTCGCCCGGCGGCGTCGGGTGCTGCGGTTCGCCAACATGGAAGTGCTGGAACGGGTGGCGCCCACCCGGCTGTCCCGCTGGCGCCACATCCCGACGATTCTGCTGGCCGTGTCGCTGGTGCTGCTGACCACGGCGATGGCCGGGCCGACGACCGATGTGCGGATTCCGCTCAACCGCGCGGTGGTGATGTTGGTCATCGACGTCTCGGAGTCGATGGCCGCCACCGATGTGGCTCCCAACCGGCTGGCCGCCGCGCAGGAGGCCGGTAAGCAGTTCGCCGACGAGTTGACGCCGGCGATCAACCTCGGGCTGGTGGCGTTCGCGGCCAACGCCACCCTGCTGGTTTCTCCGACGACGAACCGCGGCGCCGTCAAGGCCGCGATCGACGGCCTGCAGCCGGCGCCGAAAACCGCTACGGGCGAAGGCCTTTTCACCGCGATGCAGGCCATCGCGACGGTCGGTGCGGTGATGGGTGGCGGCGACGGTCCGCCGCCGGCACGCATCGTGCTGGAGTCCGACGGCGCCGAGAACGTGCCGCTGGACCCCAATGCCCCGCAGGGCGCGTTCACCGCGGCGCGCGCGGCCAAGGCCGAGGGCGTTCAGATCTCGACGATCTCCTTCGGCACGCCCGACGGCACCGTTCTCTACCAGGGCGCGACGATCCCGGTCCCGGTCGACGACCAGACCCTGCAGGAGATCACCAAGATCACCGATGGCCAGGCGTTCCATGCCGACAGCCTGGAGTCGCTGAAACAGGTCTATTCGACGCTGCAGCGCCAGATCGGCTACGAGACCGTCAAGGGCGATGCGAGCCTGGCCTGGTTGCTGCTCGGCACGGTCGTGATGGCCGGCGCGGTGTTGGCCGGGCTGTTCCTGAACCGCAGGCTGCCCGCCTGACGGTCTAGGTGGGCAGCCGGCGGTTGATCAGCAGCGCCAACAGTGTGGCGATCAACGCGGTCAGCACGCCGAGCCGCAACCAGCCGGAACCGCCCGGCCCGGGCACGGTGCGATACCCGATCTCCTGCTGGATGGCTTCGTAGTCCTTGGTGAGCTCGTCGAGGTTGGAAGCCGTGTAGGCCTGCCCGCCGGCCAGCTGGGCGACTTTCTTCATCTGGTCCGTCGACACCGGGACGTTCACCTGCGCCCCGTCCAGGGTGATGCTGCCGCTCTTGGTGCCGAACGAGATCGTCGAGATCGGCACGCCCTGATCCTTGGCCAGCCGCGACGCGGTGTAGACGCCGTCGTGCGGATCGCTGGGGTCCGTCGGCCTGTTCTCGCCGCCGTCGGACAGCAGCACGATCCGGGCCGGCGGCGGCGTGTCCCCGCCGGTCGTGTTGCTCGCGTCGATCGCGTGCAGGGCGGTGTAGATGGCTTGGCCGGTCGCGGTGCCGTCGCCGAATTGCAGCTTGGGCAGGGCATCGATGGTGGCCTGGTGCCGCGGGGTCGGCGGGACCAGCAGATAGGGCGTTCCGGCGAACCCGACGAGTCCGAGGTTGATGCCCGGCGTGAGCTGGGCGGCGAACTTGCTGGCGGCCTGCTCGGCGGCCCGCAGCCGGTCGGGCTCGACGTCGGTCGCCCGCATCGACTGCGACATGTCGATCACGAGCATGACGACGGCGCGGTTGCGCGGGATGCGCATGTCGTGGGTCGGGGTGCCCAGCGCGATGGTCAGCAGCACCAGGCTGAGCAGCGACACGACTACCGGCAGGTGCCGCCAGATCGATTGCGGCACCTCGGCATCGGTGTAGCGGCGCAGCCGGCGCCGGCGCCGGCCCTCGACGACGACATATATCGCGAGCAAGGCCAGCGGGATCAGCCCGAACAACAGCAAGGCCGGACGCTGAAATCCGTAGAACGGCAGCGGTCCGATCACGGGAAGCGACACCCGCCAGTAAAGAGGAGACCCGAGGACCCGTCAAACGAAGGGTTGTAGCGGCCTATTCACGCCGCAGCCGCGAATCGACGAACTTCTCCAGCTCCTCCCATTCGCGCACCGCCGCCGAATACGGCGACGCGGGCTTGCTCACCGATCCGGGCTCCAGCACGTAGGCCACCAGCTTGCCCAGCGGCGTGCTCGGTTCCAGGGCCTTGTCGACGGTGCTCTCCTCGGAGTAGTCGCCGATATCGCGAAGCAGTTCGACGGCGAGGTCGAGTTGCTCGCGGTCGACCGCGTCGGGCCCGTCGGCGAAGTCGTCGGCCAGCCCGGACAGCACGTAGATGTTCTCGTCGGTGACCTGCACGGCCAGCGATCCGTCCGTCGCGGCCGTGCGGATGTCGTCGTAGGTGCTCAGATCGGACAGGTCGTGGTCGTGCTCGTCGGCCAGGTAGCGTGCCAGGCTGCGTTCGGAGGTGAACACGCTGATCCGTCCGTTGCGGCCCAGGAAGATCGGGCGGTCGTCCAGGTAGCAGCGCAGCGTGTAGAACGTGCCCGAACTCGTCAAGATGCGGACCGGGTCGATGCCCACCTGGATCCAGAAGTCCTCGTCGCTGCCCAGCACGACGGTGTCGCCGGGCGCGCGTGCCTCGTCCTCGTCTTCGTCGTCCTCGCCTTCGGCTTCGGCTTCGGTGTCCTCGTCCTCGGACTCGTCGACAGCGTCGCTGTCGACCTCGTCGTCTTCCTGGGATTCTTCTTCCTCGCGTTCTTCGGCCAGCTCTTCGGCGGCCTTTTCCGACGCCTTTTCGTCGACCTCGGGGGTGCTGATGATCTCCTCGATCGCGGACAGCACGTCGTCCCAGCTGCGGCCGATGATCTCGGCGATCGCATTCCAGCGCTTGGCGCCGGCCTTGCCGGTGAAGTGGTCGATGCCACCGGACACCGTGCCCAGGGTCGGGTTGCCGTTGAAGAACTTCGACACCGCCGGCAGCTCGCACACCGACCCGATCGACGACACGATCGCCAGGGCGCCGGCCAGCGCGGTCACCGACTCCTCGGTCGGCTTCTCGGCCACCAGCTCCTCGACGGCCACCAGGTCGAACCGCCTGGCCTCGGCGGGCTCGAAGGTGTGCGCGTGCGCCGCGGTCAGGTCTTTCCACGCCGGGTGATCGGTCAGGTCGTTCTCGGCGCCGGAACGCACGAACGCGACGAGGTCGGCAACGGCCGCGAAGACGTACAGGTCGTCCTCATTGCCCAGGAACGCCTCCCACTCGTCGCCTGAGTCGCGCCAGCGCGGTGCCCACACGGTGTAGCGGTCACCGTCGGACAGGCTCAGGCGGATGGGTACGAGGTCAGCAGCCATGCGGCACAGAATAGCGACGGCCGGCCCACCAGCCGGGTCCGGTGTCGGGCCGGTGGGCCTATCCCGCCCAGATGCTGGCGATCGCGGGGGCGTTGGCCGCGTTGCCGGTCTTGGGCAAGCCGTACATCTGCTCGATGGTGGACAGCAGGTTGTAGTGGCTCATCTGCTCGCTGTAGCTGCCGGGCTGGACGTGCGCGCCGTAAATGATCGTCGGGATCTGGTTGTTCTTGCCGCCGTCGTCCTCATCCCAGGTCACGATCAGCAGGCTGTTGTTGGCGACCGCCCAGTTGGCGTACCCGGACAGCTGCCGATTCAGCCAGGCGTCGCCCTGGGCGATCGAGCCGTCGTGCATGTTGTTGTCGTTGTTGGGAATGACGAACGACACCGTCGGCAGGCTGGCGTAGTTCCCTTGCGGAAACGCGGAGAACGGCACCGAACTCGTCGGCGGCACGTTGGTGAAATTGGCCCACGGCACATGCTTGCGCGCGTACTTGCCCGCGCTGCACACCGGCGACCCGACGCCGGGCAGGTCCTCGGAATAGCCGATGAAGGTGTAACCGGCGGCGAGCAGTTCCGAACCCAGGTTGGGTGCGTTGCCGGCGTTGATCGGGCACGAATCCTTGGTCAGGCCAAAGGTATTGCCGGCGAACATGGCCAAGTAGTTCGGTTCGCTGGGATGCGTTTCGGCGAACGACTGCACCATGTTGGCGCCATGGGAGGCAAGGGCGTTGATGAAGGGGTTCTGCGGGCTGCCGATGATATGAGGTTCAGAACGGTTCTCTTCCACCACAATTACGATGTGCGCGGGCCGGGGAAGCGCGGCCGCGGCGGTCACGCGGGGGGCCAGCGGGGTGGCGGCCAACCACGTCAGCACAGCCGCCGCGACCACGATGAGCGGACGTCGAATCTCGCGAAACACCCGGGGAGCATACGAGCCGACACGCGTGAGCGACGGCAGGCGCGCATGGGTGTCAGCCGCACTTTAGCCAACCGAGGTCGGATCGTTATATACCCTCGGACGCATGGAAGTGCGCGTGATCGACCACCCGTTGGCCGCCACCCGGCTGACGGTGCTGCGCGACGAGCGCACCGATGCCGCCGGCTTTCGGGCCGCGTTGCGGGAGCTGACGCTGATGCTGGTCTACGAGGCCACCCGGGACGCGGCCACCACGCCGGTCAGGATCCGCACACCGCTGGCCGACACGCTCGGAAAGCGATTGACCAAGCCGCCGCTGCTGGTTCCGGTGTTGCGGGCCGGGCTCGGGATGGTCGACGAGGCGCATGCCGCGATCCCCGAGGCCGAGGTCGGCTTCGTCGGGGTGGCCCGCGACGAGCAGACGCATCTGCCCTTCCCGTACATGGAGTCGTTGCCGGCCAAACTCAAACACCGGCCGGTCATGGTGCTCGATCCGATGCTGGCCACCGGCGGGTCGATGCGCTACACCATCGAACTGCTGCAGCGTCGCGGTGCGACGGATATCACCTTGCTCTGCGTGGTGACCGCACCGGAAGGCCTTGCGGCCGTTGAGGAAATCGCGCCGGACGCGCGAGTGTTCACCGCGGCGGTCGACAAGGGCCTCAACAAGTCGGCGTATATCGTGCCCGGGCTCGGCGATGCCGGTGACCGTCAGTTCGGGCCGCGCATCTTCACCAGCGTTCCACCGAAGCAACCAACTGCGCGCGCAGCGCGGCGGCGTAAGTCCGAGAAGAAGTTGGGTCGTCGGCAGCGGCGCAGCCAATCTCCAAGTAGCACTTGAGCTTCGGCTCGGTCCCGGACGGCCGCACCACCACCCTGATCGACGTGTCGTCGTCGCCGGCGGTGAAGATCAGCGCGTCGCCGATATCGGTGAGTTTCGCGGCGAACCCGGCCAGTCGGCTCGGTGGGGCGGAGCGCAGCCGGGCCATCAGTTCGGCGGCCGCGCCGGCGTCGGCGACCCGACGCGACACCGCCGCAACTTCGTGCACGCCGTATCGCCGGGTGAGTTCGTCGAGTACGTCGGGAATCGAACGGCCCTGCTGTTTCACCGCGGCCACCATGTCGCAGACCAGGACCGCGGCGCTGATTCCGTCCTTGTCGCGCACCGCGGCCGGGTCGACGCAGTGGCCGATCGCTTCTTCGTAGGCGTAGACCAGGCGGCCGGCGGACACCTTCGCATCGGCGCGCGCCAGCCATTTAAATCCGGTGAGCGTCTCGACGTGGATCGCGCCGTAGTGGGCGGCGATCTGCGCGAGCATCCGGGAGGACACGATGGTGCTGGCCACCACGGCCTGGTCCGGTTGTCGTTCGTGGGACAGAATGTAATCGCCTAGCAGCCAACCGGTTTCGTCGCCGGACAGCATTCGCCACCCCGTAGCCGTCGGGATGCCCACCGCGCAACGGTCCGCGTCGGGATCCAGCGCGATCGCGACGTCGGCCTCGATCTCGGCGGCCAGGGCGAGCAGCGCGTCGGCGGCGCCGGGTTCCTCGGGGTTCGGGAACGCGACGGTGGGGAAGTCGGGATCCGGCGCGTACTGGGCGCCGACGGTGTGTACCCGATCGAAGCCGGCGCGGTGCAGCGTCTGGACGGCCACCGCGCCGCCGACGCCATGCAGTGGGGTCAGCGCCACTCGCACCGAGCCGGTGCCACGCCGCACCGCGCCCGCGCGTTCGATGTAGCGCGCGACCAGGTCGGTGTCCGCGGGCGTGACGGGCGTGCGGTTGATCTGGTCGGCGGGAGGCGCTGTGGCCATTGCGGTTTCGATCTCGGTGTCGGTCGGGGAGATGATCTGGATGCCGCCGTCGAAGTACACCTTGTAGCCGTTGTCGGCCGGCGGATTGTGCGAGGCGGTGATCTGGATTCCGGCGGCGGCACCGGTGTGTCGCACCGCGTAGGCGACCACCGGTGTCGGCACCGGACCCGCCAGCAGCAACACCGAAAAACCCTTGGCAGCAAGCACTTCCGCGGTCACCGTGGCGAATACCGCCGAACCGTGCCGAGCGTCGCGGCCGACGATCACCTGCGAGCCGGCCCGGCCGCGGTCCGTAAGCACCTGTGCCACAGCCCAAGTCGCACGCGACACCACCGCGACGTTCATGGCGTCCGGGCCGCCGCGCACCGGGCCCCGCAACCCCGCGGTGCCGAACTTCAGGGGGCGGGAGAAACGGGCGCGAAGTTCCTCCGGTGAGCATGCGGCAAGCTCGGCGGCAGTCGTCGGATCGGGGTCGTGTGCGATCCAGTCCTGGTGTGTCACAACTAGATCCGGGTGATGATCGAGGCGAGCAGCGCGCCGATCCGGGCCGCCGACGCGGCCCCGGCGGCCATCACGTCGGCATGGCTCAGCGGAGCGCCACTGATACCGGCCGCCAGGTTGGTCACCAGCGAAATGCCCAGCACCTCGGCGCCGGCCGCGCGGGCCGCGATCGTTTCGTGCACGGTCGACATGCCGACCAGGTCGGCGCCCAGAGTCCGCAGCATCCGGATTTCGGCCGGCGTCTCGTAGTGCGGGCCGGGCAGGCCGGCGTAGACGCCTTCGGTCAGGTCCGGATCGGCCCCGCGGGCCAGCTCGCGCAGCCGCAGAGCGTAGGCATCGGTGAGATCGACGAACTCGGCGCCGACCAACGGCGAGCGCGCGGTCAGGTTCAGGTGATCGCTGATCAGCACGGGCTGGCCCACCCGCATCTCGGTGCGCAATCCGCCCGCCGCGTTGGTCAGCACCACGATGTCGGCCCCGGCCGCACAGGCCGCTCGTACCGGGTGCACGACGTGGCTCAGGTCGTGGCCCTCGTAGGCGTGCACCCGCCCGGCCAGCACCAGCACCCGGTGTTCACCGATGCGCACCGACAACAGCTCACCGGGATGACCGGCCGCGCGCGGCGGTGCGAACCCGGGAATCTCGGCCTGGGGCAGCACGACGTCGGCGGAGCCCAGCTCCGCGATCGCCGGCGACCATCCCGAGCCGAGCACGATGGCGATGTCGTGGGTGTCAACGCCGGTTTGCTCGCGGATGGAATTTGCCGCGCGTTGTGCGAGTTGAGAATTCTCGGATGCAACGTCGGTCACACTTCACGAGCTTAGCTGCGCTATATATGTCAGGATTTCCCGCATGAGTTTTGGTAGGTGGCCGGTTACTGGCCTGGTCATTGCAATCGCCGTTTCGTTGGCAGGCGGTCCCGCGCCGACGGCACGAGCCGACTGCCCGGACGTCCAGCTGATTTTCGCCCGCGGTACCAACGAGCCGCCCGGCCTGGGCGCCGTCGGCGATGCGCTGTTCGCCGCGCTGCAGCCCGCCCTGGGCGGACGCAACCTCGACAACTACGCGGTGAACTACCCGGCCAGCTACAACTTCCTGCAGACCGGTGACGGCGCCAACGACGCTCGCGATCACATCGCGGCGATGGTCGACCAGTGCCCGGCCACCCACCTGATCCTGGGCGGCTTCTCGCAGGGCGCGGCCGCGGTCTCGATGCTGGCCGGGGTGCCCCCGCTGGGCAACACCATCGGCCAGTTCGGGTCGGCTCCGGCGCTGGACCCGGCCCTGGCCAGCAAGGTCAGGGCGGTCGCCGTGTTCGGCAATCCCGGCAACCGGTTCAACACCCCGCTGTCGACGGCCGGGCAGTTCGCCGGCCGTGCCATCGACGAGTGCAGCGCCGGCGATCCGGTCTGCGTCGTCGGCGGGCGCGACCGGGACGCGCACCACGACTATTCGGTCCCGCCCTACCCCGGCCAGGCGGCCAGCTTCATCGCCGGACGGGTGTAGCCGCCGTCGGTTCGGTCGGCCGCGGCTGCGGTCGGTGAGATACTGCGAGGATGCCCACACACACCGCATTGGACCGCGTCGAGGACGCGGTGCGGCGTCGTGGCGCCGATCTCGTCGAACTGTCGCACGCAATCCACGCCGAGCCCGAGCTGGCCTTCGCCGAGCATCGGAGCTGCGCCAAAACGCAGGCACTGGTGGCCGAGCGCGGCTTCGAGGTCACCGCGGCCGCCGGCGGTCTGGACACCGCCTTTCGGGCGGATTTCGGCAGCGGAGGCCTGGTAGTCGGGGTCTGCGCGGAGTACGACGCGCTGCCCGAGATCGGACACGCCTGTGGCCACAACATCATTGCGGCGTCGGCGGTCGGAACCGCGCTGGCGCTGGCCGAGGTGGCCGACGAGCTGGGCCTGACCGTCGCCCTGGTCGGCACGCCCGCCGAGGAGGCCGGCGGCGGTAAGGCGCTGCTGCTTCAGGCCGGGACGTTCGACGACGTCGCGGCGGCGGTGATGCTGCACCCGGGGCCGACCGATATCGCGGCCGCGCGCTCGCTGGCGCTGTCCGAGGTGACCGTCGACTACCGTGGCAAGGAATCGCATGCCGCCGTCGCCCCGCATCTGGGCGTCAACGCCGCCGACGCCATCACCGTCGCGCAGGTCGCCATCGGCGTGCTGCGGCAGCAACTGGCGCCGGGGCAGTTGGTCCACGGGATCGTCACCAACGGCGGGCAGGCGGTCAACGTCATCCCCGGCCACGCCGCATTGCAGTACGCGATGCGCGCCGTCGAGCTGGATTCGCTGCGAGAACTGGAGGGCAGGATGTTTGCGTGCTTCGCCGCGGGCGCCCTGGCCACCGGGTGCGAATACGAAATCGACACGCCGTCACCGGCATACGCCGAGCTGCGGCCCGACCGGTGGCTGGCCGAGATTTGCCGGGAAGAGATGCGCCGGCTGGGACGCGAACCGGTGGCGCCCGAGTTCGAGACGGCGCTGCCGATGGGCAGCACCGACATGGGCAACGTGACGCAGGTGCTGCCGGGCATCCACCCGGTGATCGGTGTCGACGCCGGGGGCGCGACGGTGCATCAGCGCGCATTCGCGACCGCCGCCGCCGGCCCGAGCGCCGACCGCGCGGTGGTCGAGGGCGCGGTGATGCTGGCGCGCACGGTCGTGCACCTCGCCCAGGACGGCGCCGAACGCGACCGGGTCATCGCCGGGGTGGAACGCCGGGCGGCCACATGAGCCTGGTCGACACCGCCGAATCCTGGCTGGCCGCCCACTACGACGACCTGGTCGAGTGGCGCCGGCACATCCACCGCTATCCGGAGCTGGGCCGGCAGGAGTACGCCACCACGCAGTTCGTCGCCGAGCGGTTGGCCGACGCGGGGCTGAACCCCAAGGTGCTGCCCGGCGGTACCGGGCTGACGTGTGATTTCGGCCCCGACCACGAGCCCCGCATCGCGCTGCGCGCGGACATGGACGCGCTGCCGATGGCCGAGCGCACCGACGCGCCGTATGCCTCGACGATGCCGAATGTCGCGCACGCCTGCGGGCACGACGCGCACACCGCGATCCTGCTGGGCACCGCGCAGGCGCTGGCCTCGGTGCCCGAGCTGCCGGTCGGGGTGCGGCTGATCTTTCAGGCCGCCGAGGAGCTGATGCCCGGCGGCGCGATCGACGCCATCGCGGCCGGAGCGCTGAACGGGGTGTCCCGGATCTTCGCGCTGCATTGCGATCCCCGGCTCGAGGTCGGCAAGGTCGCGGTCCGGCAAGGCCCGATCACCTCGGCGGCCGACCACATCCACATCACGCTGTATTCGCCGGGCGGACACACCTCGCGGCCACACCTGACCGCCGACCTGGTGTACGGCCTCGGCACGCTGATCACCGGGGTGCCCGGCGTCCTGTCGCGGCGCCTGGACCCGCGCAACGGCACCGTCCTGGTCTGGGGCGCCGTCAACGCCGGGGTGGCCGCCAACGCCATTCCGCAGAACGGTCAGCTGTCGGGCACCGTGCGCACCGCCAGCCGACACACCTGGCTCGAGCTCGAGGACGTCATCCGTCAGGCGGTGGATTCGCTGCTGGTGCCGCTGGGCATCGAACACACGATGCAATACCGGCGGGGGGTGCCCCCGGTGGTCAACGAGGAGGTTTCGACCCGCATCCTCACCCACGCGATCGAGGGGGTCGGCCCCGAGGCGCTGGCCGACACCCGGCAGTCCGGCGGCGGCGAGGATTTCTCCTGGTATCTCGAGGAGATTCCCGGCGCGATGGCGCGACTGGGCGTGTGGTCGGGCGAGGGTCCGCAGCTGGACCTGCACCAGCCGAATTTCGATCTCGACGAACGCGCCCTGGGGATCGGACTGCGGGTGATGGTCAACATCATCGAGCAGTCGGCCATCTTCTCCTAAAGCCTTAAGCAGAGGTTCCCGGGCCGATGTTGCGGGCCGGCCGGGTCCGCAGGTCGTGAACGTATTCCATTGGTGCGCCCGCGATTTCGGCGGCATCGGCCATCACGCCGAGGTACCGCGCGGACGGCAGCCCGCCCTCCCAGGCGTCGAGCACGTACAGCCACGCCAGCACCGGATCGGTGTCGGTGTCCGACGACGTGCGCTCGACGCGGCACCGGATCTTCTTGTGGATGCCGAACTCGGAGCCCTCCCAGTGATCCAGGCTCATCTCGTCGGCCGGCGTCATGTCGTAGAGCACGACGAACACCTTGGAGTCGGGATCCTCGACGATGCTGGCCAGGGCGCCCTCCCAGCCGATGTCCTCGCCGCCGAAGGTCAGCCGCCACCCGTGCAGCCAGCCCGTTCCGGCCATCGGGGAATGGGGTGCCCGCTTCTGCATCTGTTCGGGATGCATGTTCGATCCGTAGGCGGCGTAGAGCGGCACGGATGAAAGCTTAAACAACGGGCGCTCACGCGGTATTCATCCGGCGGTTCGGAAGGTCCTTGGATAGGTTGGGGCTGTGGTGACCCGCATCGTGATCCTCGGTGGAGGCCCGGCCGGTTACGAAGCCGCGCTGGTGGCCGCCACCTCACACCCAGATACCACCGACGTCACCGTCATCGACTCGGAAGGCATCGGCGGGGCGGCCGTGCTGGACGACTGCGTGCCGTCCAAGACGTTCATCGCCTCGACCTGGCTGCGCACCGAGCTGCGCCGGGCGCCCCGGCTGGGCTTCGACATCGACATCGACGACGCCAAGATCTCGCTGCCGCAGGTCCACCAGCGGGTCCGGGCGCTGGCCGCCGAGCAGTCGGCCGACATCACCGCCGACCTGCTCAGCAAGGGCGTGCGGGTGGTCGGCGGCCGCGGCGAGCTGATCGACCCCGAACCCGGGCTGGCCCGGCACCGCATCAAGGCGACCCATTCCGACGGCTCGACCAGCGAGTACGAGGCCGACGTCGTGCTGATCGCCACCGGCGCGAGCCCGCGCGTGCTGCCGTCGGCCCAACCCGACGGCGAGCGCATCCTGACCTGGCGCCAGCTCTACGACCTGGAGGCGCTGCCCGAGCACCTGATCGTGGTGGGCTCCGGGGTCACCGGCGCCGAGTTCGTGCACGCCTACACCGAACTCGGCGTCCCGGTCACCGTGGCGGCCAGCCGGGACCGGGTGCTGCCCTACGAGGACGCCGACGCCGCGCTGGTGCTGGAGGAGGCGTTCGCCGAACGCGGTGTCGAGCTGATCAAGAACGCCCGAGCGGAATCCGTCGTTCGCACCGAGACCGGGGTGCTCGTCACCATGACCGACGGCCGCACCGTCGAGGGCAGCCACGCCCTGATGACGATCGGGTCGGTGCCCAACACCAGCGGCCTCGGCCTGGAACGCGTCGGCATCGAGCTGGGCCGGGGCGATTACCTGAAGGTGGACCGCGTGTCGCGGACGTCCGTGCCCGGCATCTATGCCGCCGGTGACTGCACCGGCCTGCTGCTGCTGGCCTCGGTCGCGGCGATGCAGGGCCGCATCGCGATGTATCACGCGCTGGGCGAGGGCGTCAGCCCGATCCGGTTGCGCACCGTCGCCTCGACGGTGTTCACCCGGCCCGAGATCGCCGCGGTCGGCGTGCCGCAATCGGTGATCGACGACGGCTCGGTGCCGGCCCGCACGATCATGCTGCCACTGCGCACCAATGCCCGAGCCAAGATGTCCGGCCTGCAGCAGGGCTTCGTCAAACTGTTCTGCCGGCAGGCCACCGGCGTGGTCATCGGCGGCGTGGTGGTGGCGCCGATCGCCTCCGAGCTGATCCTGCCGATCGCGGTGGCCGTGCAGAACCGCATCACCGTCACCGAGCTGGCGCAGACGCTGGCCGTCTACCCGTCGCTGTCCGGGTCGATCACCGAGGCCGCGCGCCGGCTGATGGCACACGACGATCTGGACTAGCGTTTTCCAGGTGAGGAGTCCGTTCCCGTGAGTGACCTGTTGTCCATGCTGGGGCCGCCGCAACGAGCGGAAGCCTGGCAGCGACTCGGCACCGAGCAGTTCGACGTCGTCGTGATCGGCGGCGGGGTGGTGGGCTCCGGCTGCGCGCTGGATGCCGCCACCCGCGGGCTCAAGGTCGCGCTGGTCGAGGCCCGCGACCTGGCCTCGGGGACCTCGAGCCGGTCGTCGAAGATGTTCCACGGCGGGCTGCGCTACCTCGAGCAGCTGGAGTTCGGTCTGGTGCGCGAGGCCCTCTACGAGCGCGAGCTGTCGCTGACCACGCTGGCGCCGCATCTGGTCAAGCCGCTGCCGTTCTTGTTCCCGTTGACCCATCGGTGGTGGGAGCGGCCCTACATCGCGGCGGGCATCTTCCTCTACGACAGCCTGGGCGGCGCGAAATCCGTTCCCGCGCAAAAGCATTTGACACGCGCCGGGGCGCTGCGGCTGAGTCCCGGGTTGAAACGGTCGTCCTTGATCGGCGGGATCCGCTACTACGACACCGTCGTCGACGACGCCCGGCACACGATGACCGTCGCGCGCACCGCCGCGCATTACGGCGCCGTCGTGCGCTGCTCGACCCAGGCGGTGGCGTTGCTGCGCGAGGGTGATCGGGTGATCGGGGTGCGAGTGCGCGACTCCGAAGACGGCTCGGTGACCGAGGTGCGCGGGCACGTCGTGGTCAACGCGACCGGGGTGTGGACCGACGAGATCCAGGCGCTGTCCAAGCAGCGCGGGCGATTTCAGGTCCGCGCCTCCAAGGGCGTGCACGTGGTGGTGCCGCGGGACCGGATCGTCAGCGATGCCGCGATCATCCTGCGCACCGAGAAGTCGGTGATGTTCATCATCCCGTGGGGCAGCCACTGGATCATCGGAACCACCGACACCGACTGGAATCTCGACCTGGCGCACCCGGCGGCCACCAAGGCCGACATCGACTACATCCTGTCCACCGTGAACACCGTGCTGGCCACCCCGCTGTCGCACGCCGACATCGACGGCGTGTACGCGGGGCTGCGGCCGCTGCTGGCCGGGGAGAGCGAGGAGACTTCCAAGCTGTCGCGGGAGCACGCCGTCGCGGTGCCCGCGCCCGGCCTGGTCGCGATCGCCGGCGGCAAGTACACCACCTACCGGGTGATGGCCGCCGACGCGATCGATGCTGCGTCGCAATTCATTCCGGCCCGGGTGGCGCCGTCGATCACCGAGAAGGTGAGCCTGCTGGGCGCCGACGGGTATTTCGCCCTGATCAATCAGGTCGAGCACGTCGGGGAGCTGGTGGGCCTGCACCCGTACCGGGTGCGCCATCTGCTGGACCGGTACGGCTCGCTGATGGACGACGTGCTGGCGCTGGCCGCCGACCGTCCCGAACTGCTGAGCCCGATCACCGACGCGCCGGGCTACCTGTTGGTGGAGGCGCTGTATGCCGTCGTCGCCGAGGGTGCCCTGCATCTCGAGGACATCCTGGCCCGGCGGATGCGGGTCTCGATCGAATACCCGCACCGCGGCGTCGACTGCGCGCGTGAGGTCGCCGAGCTGGTCGCCCCCGCGCTGGGGTGGAGCGGCTCCGACGTCAATCGCGAGGTCGCCAACTACACCGCGCGGGTGGAGGCCGAGATCCTGTCGCAGGCGCAGCCCGACGACGTGTCGGCCGACGAGCTGCGGGCCAGCGCGCCCGAAGCGCGCGCCGAGATCCTCGAGCCGGTGCCCCTCAATTGAGTTTCTGGTGAGACCGGCGCCGCTACCGGTGCGCGACGGATTGGGGCCCGCGCGGGTACGGCTGCACGGCGGGCCGGTGCTGGCCGAGCTGACCGCGCGGTTCGGCGAGCAGGCCCGGGCCAAGGTGCTGGCCGGTGAGGTCGTCGACGCCGACGGGGTGGTGATCGATGCGGCCACCGTGCTGCCCACCGGCGCCAGCGTCTACCTCTACCGCGACCTGCCCGACGAGGTTCCGGTGCCGTTCGACATCCCCGTGCTGTATCGCGACGACGACATCGTGGTCGTCGACAAGCCGCATTTTCTGGCCACCATGCCCCGGGGCAGTCACGTCGCGCAGACCGCGCTGGTGCGGCTGCGCAACGAGCTCGATCTGCCCGAGCTCAGTCCCGCCCACCGGCTTGACCGGCTGACCGCCGGGGTGCTGCTGTTCACCGCGCGCCGCGAGGTGCGCGGTGCCTACCAGATGCTGTTCGCCCGGGGTTTGGTACACAAGACGTATGTGGCCGCCGCGGCCCTGAATCCGGCGCTGGAGTTGCCTCGTGTGGTTCGCAGTCGAATCATCAAGCGCCGCGGCCACTTACAGGCCGTGGTCGAGCCCGGAGAGCCCAACGCCGAAACGCTGGTGGAACTGGTCTCGCCGGATGGCCTCTACCGGCTGACCCCGCGCACCGGGCGCACTCATCAATTGCGGGTGCACATGGCGTCGCTGGGGTTGCCGATCATCGGAGATCCGTTGTACCCCAACGTGATCGAGATGCCCGCCGACGATTTCAGCACTCCGCTGCGGTTGCTTGCCCAGCGCATCGAATTCGACGATCCGATCGCCGGGTCGCGCCGCACGTTCGTCAGCCGCCGAGAAGAAGGAGTCTGGTCATGAGCCAACAGCCCCCGCTGGTCATCGTCGCCGGCTATCAGGGCCTCGATGCCGCCCGTCGCGACTTTCAAACGCTGACTGATCGCGCCGCGGACCAGAACCTCGCGGTGCGCGACGCGGTGCTGGTCGGCAAGGACGCCGAGGGCAATCGCGTGTTCGTCGACGGCGGCGATCGTCTCGCCCGTCGCGGCGCCAGGTGGGGTGCCGGTGCCGTGGTGAGCTTTTTGAACCAGAAGATCAAGGCCGGGCTGTCCGACAAGATCGGCGAGCAGATGGCCGCCGACGGCGCCGTGATCATCGTCGTGGCCCCGGCCGAGTCACGGCTGGCGGTCGAGCAGGTGCTGGCCGGATCGCCGATGAAATCGGTTGCGGAGCTGGGCCGCTCGACACCGCGTGGCTTCGGCGCGGCGCTGGCAGAGGCGATGGTCAAGTTCAACCCGGACCGCACCCGGCTGCCGATACCCCAGCGCAGCTTCGGCGGCACCATCGGCCGCACCGTGGCGGAGTCGGTCGGCGACTGGACGATCGTGCCCGGCGCCGCCGCGCCCGACGGCGCACCGAACGTGCTGATCGTGCTGATCGACGACGCCGGCTTCGGTGGCCCGGACACCTTCGGCGGCGCCATCCGTACCCCGACGCTGTCTCGGTTGGCGCGAAGCGGGTTGGCCTACAACCGTTTTCACGTCACCGCCGTGTGCTCGCCGACCCGCGCGGCGTTGCTGACCGGCCGCAACCATCACCGGGTCGGCTTCGGATCGGTCTGCGAGTTTCCGGGCCCCTACCCGGGCTACTCGACGGCCAAGCCGCGCAGTTGTGCCGCGCTGCCGCGCATTCTGCGCGACAACGGTTATGTCACAGGCGCTTTCGGAAAGTGGCATCTGACACCGGACAACGTGCAGGGAGCGGCGGGGCCGTTCGACAACTGGCCACTCGGTTGGGGCTTCGACCACTTCTGGGGATTCCCGTCGGGCGCCGCCGGCCAGTACGACCCGATCATCAGCCAGGACAACTCCGTGCTGGGCATACCCGATAGTCCAAAGGGAGAAGACGGCCGCCCGTATTACTTCCCCGACGACCTGACCGACAAAGCGGTGCAGTGGCTGCACACCGTGCGTGCCGCCAACGCCACCAAGCCGTGGATGATGTACTACTCGACCGGCGCCACCCACGCGCCGCACCACGTGTTCGCCGAGTGGGCCGACAAGTACCGCGGCCAGTTCGACGAGGGCTGGGACGTGTACCGGCAGAAGACATTCGAACGTCAAAAGGAGCTCGGGATCATTCCCGCCGACGCCGAACTCACCGAGCGGCCCGATCTGTTCCCGGCGTGGGACAGCCTGTCGGAGACCCAGCGCAAACTCTATGCCCGGCAGATGGAGGTGTTCGCGGGGTTCTCGGAAAACGCCGACTGGAACGTCGGCCGTCTGCTGGACGCGATCGACGAGCTCGGCGAGTCCGACAACACGCTGGTCTTCTACATCTGGGGCGACAACGGCGCCAGCATGGAAGGCACCAACACCGGCTCGTTCAACGAGATGACGTTCATCAACGGCCTGGACCTGTCCGCCGAGCAGCAGTTGCAGCTCATCGAGCAATACGGCGGGATCGAAGCGCTCGGCGACGAGGACACCGCACCGCATTTCGCGAGCGCCTGGGCGCACGCCAACAACACCCCCTTCCAGTGGGGCAAGCAGATGGGCAGTCACCTCGGCGGCACCCGCGATCCGATGGTGGTGGCCTGGCCCAGCCGGATCCGGCCCGACGGAGAAGTCCGCGACCAGTTCACGCACTGCATCGACATTGCGCCAACGGTGTTGGAGGCCATCGGTTTACCGGAGCCCAGCAGCGTCGACGGCGTCGAGCAGGAGCCGATGGACGGCACCAGTTTCATCCACACCTTCGACGACCCGGCCGCCGAAGAGCGGCACACCGTGCAGTACTTCGAGAACTTCGGCAGCCGCGCGATCTACCACGACGGCTGGTGGGCCTGCGCCCGGCTGGACAAGGCGCCGTGGGACTTGTCGCCGCAGACGATGCAGCGGTTCGCACCCGGCAACTACAACCCCGACGACGACGTCTGGGAGCTGTACTATCTGCCCGACGACTTCTCCCAGGCCAACAATCTGGCTGCCGAACATCCCGACAAGCTCGCCGAGCTGACCCAACTGTGGTGGCAGGAAGCCGAAAAGAACCGGGTACTACCGCTTCTCGGCGGGCTCGCGGTGATGTTCGGCGACCTGCCGCAGCTGCCGACCACCACGCGATTCCGTTTCTCCGGCGGCGTGCAGAACATCCAGCGCGGCATGGTGCCGCGCATCTTCGGCCGTTCCTACGCGATCGAAGCGCGGCTGCACATCCCCGACGCCGGCGCGCAGGGGGTGCTGGTCGCCAACGCCGACTTCATGGGCGGGTTCGCGTTGTGGGTCGACGAGGAACGCAAACTGCGCCACACGTATTCGTTCCTCGGCGTGCAGACCTATCGGCAGGTGTCGACGGAGGCCCTGCCCGTCGGCGACCTCACCGTGCGGATGCTGTTCGAATCCGCGCGGCCCGTCGTCGGTTCCGGTGGGCGCGTGACGTTATGGGTCGACGATCGAATGATCGGCGAGGGCGAGCTGCCCCAAACGGTGAGTTTGGCCTTCACGTCGTATGCCGGGATGGACATCGGGCGCGACAACGGGTTGGTCGTCGACCGGGATTACCAGGACCGCGCGCCGTACGCGTTCACCGGAACCGTCAAGGAGGTCGTCTTCGACCTGATGCCGGTTCCGGTGAACGCCGAGCAGGCGCTGCATCAACACGCGTCCGTCCAAGCGGTGGGACAGGGCGCGGCCGGCTAGCCTCGTCTAGCCGTTGTCACCGGGCAGCACGCGGGTCAGGGCGTCCCGAATGCCCTGATCGATGCGATCGGCGGCCAGCGGGCTGGCGAACGGGGGCGTTGCCCCGCAGGTACAGGAGAATTGGTTGAACACCACGTCCGCGCCGGCCGGTGCGGCGAGTCCAATCGTGGCACCCAGAACGATCGCGCTACCGATTATTATCTTCGTGATCATTTGTAAGCCTCCGTCTGTTCACTTTTTGTTAAAGTGTACGCACAGACGGAGATCCAACGGCGCTGGCTCGCCGTTTTGTGGTGTGTTGTGGCCGTTTCGTTAGGTGGCCGGCGGAGGCGGCGGCTCCGGCGCCGGCTTGTACTGCGGGCAGTAGGCGCGGATGGCCGCGCCGACGAAGTACCCGGCGTCGTAGTCCGGCAGGCTACTGCTGTTCATCACGTCGATGACGACCTCGTTGGGCGTCATCCCCTGTGCGAGGTACTCGCAGACCTTCCGCGCCGCCGCGATGGCAGCCGGGACGGACTCGTGGGTGATGCCGTCGGAAATCAGCAGCTGAATGAATTTGTCATCGTTCGCGTCGGCGTGGGCGGCAGGGGCCACGCCGACGCCAAGCACGCCGAGCGACACGGCCATCGCAACTACAAGTCGGGCGCCCGACGTGATTTTCACGGGACCGGGCTTGGCAATTTTCACGTCCCTCATCATCTCTCAAATCGCGATCGTTGCCAACGCGAGCAAGTCCGGCGAAGTGTTGAACACGGCCGTTTTCGGCACGCAGAGACCGGGTGGGTAATTTGACCCCATGCCGTACGAACGCTGGTTATCGCCGGCGCTGCTGGCGTTCTGTCTGGTCGGCTGTGGCGTCCAGCACGTATCGGCGGCCACGCCTCGCGATCTGTCCGGGACGTTTCGATCCGGCGGCATGGACCGCACCTACGTGATGCACCTGCCGCCGGGCGATCCCGTCGGCCTGGTGCTCAGCCTGCACGGCGGCGGCGGCAGCGGAAAAGGCCAGAAGGGTCTGACCGACTTCGACGCCGTCGCCGACACCAACAACCTGCTGGTGGTCTACCCCGACGGTTACGACAAGAGCTGGGCCGACGGGCGAGGGGCGTCGCCCGCCGATCGCCGCCACATCGACGACGTCGGCTTCCTGGTCGGGCTGGCCGAAAAGCTGCGCAACGACTACAACATCGCCCCGGGGCACATCTTTGTCACCGGAATGTCCAACGGCGGCTTCATGTCCAACCGGCTGGCTTGCGATCGGGCTGATGTTTTTTCGGCGATCGCGCCGGTAGCGGGCACGCTGGGCGTGGGGGTCGCGTGCAATCCCTCGCGGCCGGTTTCGGTGTGGGCGGCGCACGGGACCGCCGATCCGCTGGTGCATTTCACCGGTGGCGACGTACGCGGTCGCGGCGGGCTCAGCCACTCCATCTCGGCCAAAAGCATGGTGGACAAGTGGCGTTCGGCCGACGGCTGCCAGGGTGACCCGGTGGTGCAGGTGCTGCCCAGCGTCGGCGACGGCACCATCGTGCGCCGCATCGATTCGACGGCGTGTGCGGCGGCCACCGAGGTGGTCTTCTATCAGATCGACAACGGCGGGCACACCTGGCCGGGCGGCAAGCAGTATCTGCCCAAGGCGGTCATCGGACCGACCACCCGCGCGCTGGACGGATCGGAATCGATCGCGCAGTTCTTCCTGGCGCACGCCCGCGATTAGCGCTGACACGACGGGCACCAGTAGGCCACCCGGGCGCCGGTGTCGTCGACGTTGATGCGCGTGCCGCAGCGACGGCAACTTTGCCCGGCGCGGCCGTAGACCCACAGCTGCCGGCCCGCCCGGGTATCGCCGGTGGTGCACCGGTTCCAGCGGAAACGATTGGCCCACAACATGTCCCGGGCTCGCGAGACCAAACGGCGCGGGTCGGCGATCGCGCTGACCGGCGCGGTGGGCAGGTGTCCGCTGACGAAGCACAACTCGTTGCAGTAGACGTTGCCCACCCCGGCCATCACCCGCTGGTCGAGCAACGCCTCGGCAATCGGGCGCGCTGGGCCGGCGACGAGATTCGCGGCGGCGGCCCCGGGATCCCAATCCGGGCCCAGCAGATCCGGCCCCAGGTGCGCGACCGACTCGCCGTCGTGGTCGCGGTCGAGGATCTCGAGCATGCCCAGGTCGATGCCGACAGCCCGAATATCGTTGGCTTCCAGAACAATCCGAGCCCGATGGTCTATCCGCACCGGTCGGTGTCCGACTCGCCAGCTGCCGTCCATTTTCAGATGTGAGTGGATGCTGGCCTGTCCCACCCGGATGAACAGGTGCTTGCCGCGGCTGAGCACTTCGTCGACCACGCTGCCGGTGAGATCGACCGTGGCGAATTTCGGCACCCGAACGTCGCAGCGGGTCAGCGTCTGACCGGCCAGGTGCTCGCGCAGCAAGGCCGCGGTGTGCCAGACGGTGTCACCCTCGGGCATCGGTCGTCACCGCAGCCGCATGCCGCGCGGGGTGCGCGCGAAGCCGGCGTCCGCCAGCGCCTCTGCGGCGGGGCTGGGCCCGCCCGCCAGCGGCTGCAACGCCGGCACCCCGTTGATGCGTTCGACGAGGATGGACTCGACGCGCCGCGCGGTGACCAGGTCGGCCAGCGCCTGCGCCGCCGCGTGGTGGGCGCCGGGATCGTCGCCGAATGTCAGCAACGACCGGCCGCCGCGCTCGAGGAACCAGGCCAGCTCGCCGTCGACCAGCACGACGAGCGCTCCGGCCTTGCGGCCCGGGCGTGCCCCCTCATCGGTTGCGGGCCAAGGCAATGCGGCGCCGTACGGGTTCGCCGGGTCGGCGGCGGCCAGCACCACCGCCCGGTATTCGGGCCGCTCCGGGTCGATCCCGTCGAGGTAACCGCGCAGCCGGTCGACGGTCGAGGCGACGGCGAATTGGGCGCCGCCCAGCGACTCGACGAAGTACCCCCGCTGACAGCGGCCCGCCTCTTCGAATGTGTTCAGCACCTTGTACAACGTGGCGAATCCCCCCGGCACATTCTCCGACATCACCGCGCCTCTGGTCAGCACGCCGTGCCGGTTCAGCAGCGATTCCGCTTGGTAATGCGCGCGCAGGGTGGAGTCGGGCTCCGGGGTTGGCAGCGCCGACCAGCGGCCGGCCACGGTGGGGTCGGTGGTCCTGGTGTGGGGATGCGTGACGCTGTACCGGCCCAGCCGCGGCGGCCGGCGGGTGCGGTGCGCGGGGGCCGAGCGCTTGCGCGCGCCGGTGCCCGTCAACAGCGCGCGCACCGGGGCGAAGGTGTCGCCGGTGATCCAGCCGGCCCAGATCAGTTCCCACAGCGCATCTTTGAGCGCGGTTTCGCCAGGGCCGGGGGCGAGCTGCCGGAAGAAGTACGCCCCGCCGCCGGCCAGCGTGTCCAGAATCGCGCGATGGGTGTCGGTGAAGCCGATCTCGTCGGGCGCGGTCAGGGTCAGCGGGGCGGAAATCGCCGGCGTGCAGCACGATCCACCCGTCGCTGCCCGAAATCGACCCGGCACCCGACCAGGTGACCTCGCCGGTGGCCAGCAGCTCGTCGAGCATCGCCGGCGAATAGTCGCGCACCCGCGGCGCCAGCACCAGCGGTTCGAGCGCCGACGCCGGGATCCGCACCCCGGCCAGCTGGTCGATCGCGGAGACCAGGCCGTCGATACCCGACTGGGCCGCGGACACGTGATGCCAGGCGGGCAAAAACCGCCCGTAGGCGGCGGTGCTGACCGGTTCGACCTGGGCGCGCAGCGCGGCCAGCGAACGCCGCCGCAGAATCCGCAACACGTCGGCGTCGCACCATTGCTCGCCGCCGACGCCGCTGGACGCGTTTTCGGGAGCAACGAAGTCGCCGCGCACCAGCCGGGCCCCGGACCCTCCCGAGCCGGCCAGCCGGCTCAGCACATCGGCCGTCACCCGCAGGCCCAGACCGAATCGGGCGGCGGCATCGGCCGTGGTGAACGGGGTGCGGGTGCGCGCGTAACGACCCAGCAGCTCACCGAGCGGGTCGGCCACCTGCTCGGTGAAGGTGGCCGGGACGCCCAGCGGGACGGCCACACCGACCGCATCGCGCAGCCGGCCGATGTCCTCGATGGCCACCCACCAGCTGCGCCCGGCGAACGACACCGTCAGCGCACGCCGGGCGGCCCGCAGGCCTTCCAGCCAACCGCCGACGTCGGTGGCCTCGGACCGCGCGGCGACCTCGTCCTCGGTCAGCGGGCCGAGCAGTCGCAGCAGGTCCGCGACCGCCTCGGCATCGCGGGCGGCCCGATCCGAGCTCAGATGCTGCAACTGGCGCCCGGTCGCGGCGACGACGTCCGGGTCGAGCAGTTCGCGCAGCTCGACGCGCCCGAGCAGCTCGGCCAGCAGCGTGCTGTCCAGCGACAGGGCCGCGGCGCGGCGCTCGGCGAGCGGGGAATCGCCCTCGTACATGAACGCGCCGACGTAGCCGAACAGCAGCGACGCCGCGAACGGTGACGGCTTGACCGTTTCGGCTTCGAGCACCCGGACCCGGCGCGCGGCGATGCCGGTCATCAAGTCGACCAGCGCCGGCACGTCGTACACGTCCTGCAGGCACTCGCGGACGGTCTCCAGCACGATCGGGAAGTCGGGGTATTTGCGTGCCACTTCCAGCAATTGGGCCGCGCGCTGGCGCTGGTGCCATAGCGGCGAGCGGCGGCCGGGGTGGCGGCGGGGCAGCAGCAGCGCACGCGCCGCACATTCGCGGAACCGGGACGCGAACAGCGCCGAGCCGCCCACCTCGGCGGTGACGATCGGGTCGATCTCGTCGGCGTCGAAGACGAAAAGCTCGGCGCCAAGCGGGGCACCCTCCTGGCTGGACAGCCCAGTGTCGGGCAGGTGCACCACGATGCCGTCGTCGGAGGCGGTCGGCTTCTCGTCGATGCCGTAGCGTTCGGCCAGCCGCCGGCCCACCGCCAGCGCGAGCGGTCCGTGCACCCGCAGCCCGTACGGCGAGTGCAGGATTACCCGCCAGTCGCCCAGCTCGTCGCGGAACCGCTCGACCAGCAGCGTCGTGTCGGTGGGCACCGTCGAAGTGGCCGTGCGCTGGTCGTCGAGCAACACCCACAGGTTGTCGGTCGCGTAATCATTGAAACCCAGTGCGGCACAACGTTTTCCGAACTCCTCACGACTCAGGCCGGCCAGCTCACCGGTGAACGCACCGAGCGCCGCACCGAGCTCGGCCGGGCGGCCCACGCCGTCGCCGCGCCAGAACGGCAGCCGGGCCGGCAAACCCGGCGCGGGAACCACCAGCACCCGATCGTGGGTGATCTCGGTGATCCGCCAGCTGGTGGCCCCCAGTGAGATGACGTCACCCGGGCGCGACTCGTAGACCATCTCTTCGTCGAGTTCGCCTACCCGCGAGGGCTTTTCGGCCTCGCTGGCCAGGTAGACGGTGAACATCCCCCGGTCGGGGATCGCGCCGCCGGAGGTAACGGCCAGCCGCTGCGCGCCGGGCCGGGCGGTCAGCGTCCCGGCGTCGCGGTCGTAGACCAACCGCGGCCGCAGCTCGGCGAATTCGGTGGATGGGTACTTGCCGCTCAACAGATCCAGGGTGGCCTCGAACACGCTGCGCGGCAGGGTCGAAAACGGCGCGCTGCGGCGCAGCGTGTCGAACCACCGGTCGGCGTCCAGCGGCTCCAGCGCGGCCGCCGCGACGGTCTGCTGCGCCAGGATGTCGAGCGGGTTGGCGGGCACCCGCATCGTCTCGATCTGCCCGGCCAGCATCCGCTGCACGGCCACGGCGCAGCTGATCAGGTCGGTGCGGTGCTTGGGGAACAGCACCCCCCGCGACACCTCGCCGACCTGGTGGCCGGCCCGCCCGATGCGCTGCAGGCCGCTGGCCACCGACGGCGGCGCCTCCACCTGGATCACCAGGTCGACCGCCCCCATGTCGATGCCCAGCTCCAGGCTCGAGGTGGCCACCACCGCCTTGAGCAGGCCGCGTTTGAGGTCCTCTTCGACCAGCGCGCGCTGCTCCTTGCTGACCGAGCCGTGGTGGGCGCGGGCCAGAACAGCGTCGGCGCCGTAGGTCTGGCCGCTGCCCATGATGTGCGCCGGCGCCCCGCCGGGCACCCTTCGATTGGTCTCGGTCGCCAGTTCCACACCGCTGCGCTCGGCGTGAATCTCGTTGAGCCGTGCGGTAAGTCGTTCGGCCAGCCGCCGCGAGTTGGCGAACACGATGGTCGAGCTGTGCGCCTCGATCAGGTCGACCAGCCGGGCCTCGACGTCGGGCCAAATGGTGTTGTCGGTCAGGTTGGCCATGTCGGGGACCGGCACCTGCACGGTGAGCTGAAAGGACTTGGCCGACGGGGGCGACACGATCGTGGTCGGGCGCTGCCCGGACAGGAACCGCGCCAGCTCCTCGGGCGGGCGCACCGTCGCCGACAAGCCGATACGCTGCGCCGGCGGCCCTTCCCGGAGGTCGTCGAGGCGCTCCAGCGACACCGCCAGGTGCGCGCCGCGCTTGCCGGCGGCGATCGCGTGCACCTCGTCGACGATCACGGTCTGGACGCCCGCCAGGGTCTCCCGCGCGGCCGACGTCAGCATCAGAAACAGCGACTCGGGCGTGGTGATCAGCACGTCGGGCGGGGAGTTGATCAGCTGGCGGCGCTGCGCCGGCGGGGTGTCACCCGAGCGCACCCCGACACTGATATCGGGGGCGGGCAGGCCGTGGCGCTCGGCGATCCGCCTCAGACCGGCCAGCGGGGTGCGCAGGTTGCGCTCGACGTCGACCGCCAGCGCCTTGAGCGGGGAGACGTACAGCACCCGGGTGCCGCCGGCCGGCCTGTCGGCCGAGCCCGCCAGGGAATCCAGGGCCCACAGGAACGCCGCCAGCGTCTTACCGGACCCGGTCGGGGCGATGACCAGTGTGTTGTTGCCGTCGGCGATGGCCTCCCAGGCCGCCGCCTGCGCGGTGGTCGGGGCGGGGAAGGTGCTGCCGAACCACTCGCGGGTTATCTCGCTGAACTTCGCGAGTGCTTCGGTGCTCATCTAGCCATGGTGCCAACCGACACCGACAAAAGCGTCCTACTGCGGTTGGTGACGAGCGGTCGCCATCGCGTGGGCGAGTTCGTCGGGAATCTCGGGCACCCGGGTGATCGCGTCGAGCAGCGTGTGCGCGCACGAGTCGGCCAGCCGCTCGGCACTGGTCGTCGGGTCCATGATGCGTTGCCGGCACAGCTCGAACGTGAACGCGATCCAGCCGTTGAGGATCACCCGCAGGTCCCGCTCGACATCCGGCGCCAGCTTCGCCCCCGGAACCGCGGCCACCACGTCCTGGATGCGGCTCATGATGTGCTCCAGCTGGCGGTTCTTGGCGTCGTCCTCGACGCCGAGCAGAACCGGGTCGGACCGGCCGAGGCCGACGTAGGCCGCCCAGGCGGCTTCCGGGTTCTGCTCGTGGTAGGCCATGTAGGCCAACACGCCCATCCGCGCCTCTTCGAACATCGTCAGCCCGGTCATCGGCTCTTTGTTCGTCGCCTCGTAGAGCCGATCGGCCTCGTCCTTGACGACCGCGGCAAAGAACGCTCGCTTGTCGGGGAAGTAGTGATACATCAGGGCGCGCGAGACGCCCGCACGCTCGGCGATCTCGTCGATGCGGACTTCGTCGTAGGGCCGCTTCCCGAAGACTTCCGCCCCTAACGCAAGCAGTTCGGCGCGTCGGTCCTCAGGGGACAACCGCCTCCTAGCCGTAGGCATGTGTCAGATAGTACTCACGAACCCGGAGCGACAATTCAGCTTGCGTTTATCCGAACTCCACACCTTGAGCCAGCGGCAGCTCGCAGGAGTAATTGACGGTGTTGGTGGCACGCCGCATGTAGGCCTTCCACGCGTCCGAACCGGATTCCCGTCCGCCACCGGTTTGTTTCTCGCCGCCGAACGCACCCCCGATTTCGGCCCCCGACGTGCCGATATTGACGTTGGCGATACCACAGTCGGACCCGTCCAGGAATCGCTCGGCCTCGCGCAGATCGGTGGTGAAGATGGCCGACGAGAGCCCTTGTGGCACCGCGTTGTTGAGCGAGATCGCCTCGTCCAGGTCGTCGTAGGTCAGCACGTAGAGGATCGGCGCGAACGTCTCGGCCGCCACGATGTCGCTCTGGGCGGGCATGCGCACCAGGGCCGGTGCGACGTAGTAGGCGCCGGGATGCCCGGCCGCCGAGGCGTCCTGGAAGTCGCCGCCCAACACCTCGCCGCCCTCGGCGCGGGCCTGTTCCAGCGCGCCGACCATGTCGCGGTAAGCGGTCTCGTGAATCAGCGGGCCGACCAGCGTCTCGGGGGCGGTCGGATCGCCGATCGGCAACTTCGCGAACGCCGCCGCCACCCGCTGCACGACCGAGTCGGCCACCGAGCGATGCACGATCAGCCGGCGCAGGCTGGTGCACCGCTGTCCGGCGGTGCCCGCGGCCGCGAACACGATCGCGCGCACCGCCAGATCCAGGTCGGCCGACGGTGTCACGATCGCCGCATTGTTGCCGCCCAGCTCCAGCAGCACCCGCCCGAAGCGGGCGGCCACCCGCGGACCGACCTGCCGGCCCATCCGCACCGAGCCGGTCGCGGACACCAGTGCGACCCGTGGGTCGTCGACCAGCCGCTCGCCCAGCCGGCGATCGCCCAGCACCAGCCCGCTAACGGTGGGCGGCGCGCCGACGTCGGCGGTGGCCCGGCCGATCAGCGCCTGGCACGCCAGCGCGGTCAACGGCGTCAGCTCCGAGGGCTTCCACACCACCGTGTCCCCGCAGACCAGTGCCACCGCGGTGTTCCACGCCCACACCGCGACCGGGAAGTTGAACGCGGTGATCAGCCCGACCACGCCCAGCGGATGCCAGGTTTCGGTCAGCCGGTGCCCGGGACGCTCCGAGGCGATGGTCCGGCCGTAGAGCTGGCGCGACAGGCCGACCGCGAACTGGCAGATGTCGATCATTTCCTGCACTTCGCCCCGGGCTTCGGAGGTGATCTTGCCGACCTCGAGGGTCACCAGCGTCGCAAGGTCTGCCTTGTGTTCGGTGAGTAGCTCGCCGAGCCGGGCCACCAGCGCGCCGCGCACCGGCGCCGGGGTGTGGCGCCACGTGGCAAAGGCCTCGGCGGCCGCGGCGATGGCGCGGTCGGCCTCCTCGTCGGCGGTGGGCGGCACGGTGAAAAGCACCTCACCGGTGATCGGCGTGCCGGCCGCGAGCCCTTCCTCGCCGGGCTCGCCGAGGCTGACGTCGGCGCCGATCGCCCGCAGCGCCTGACGGGCCGCCTCGCGCAACTGGTCAGAGGTCGTCATGCCGATGCCTCCTCGTAGAGAACATAGGGGTCGTGGATATCGTGGCCGATCGCCCCGGACAGCCACGATGCGTCGTAACCGGACTGGTCGACGGCGTGCCAGGTTTTGGGCCCCGCCCTGGGGTCGCGATCCAGGTTGGACCGGAAGATGCCGGCCGCCGACGCGGGCAGGAAGTCTTCGTACACGATCGGTGCCGCCGGGTCGCCGCGGCGGTAGTAGGCCAGTCGCTGCGCGGCCATCTCCTCGTCGGTCGACGGGAAGTAGTCGCCCCAGACCCGGGCCGGATCCGCTTCCCCCACGAGCCGAGCCATCGCCGCGTCGTAGCGCGCGCGCCCGCGCGGGGTCAGCGCCACACCGCGCGCCTCGACCTCGCCGAACCGCACCCGCAGGCTGCCCGCGCTCACGGTGCCGTCCCTGCCGCGGAACAGGCATGGTTCGGCGAGTGCGCGAAATGACGTCTGGCGCAACAAAACCGGGGGCCCGCCGGTGCGGGGCGGACCCTGGATGGCATCGATCATCGCGATGCCCCGGTCGGTCATCCGCTGGTAGAGCTCGTCGATGTCGAGAACCCGCGGCGTCAGGTGGTTGATGTGGGTGGAACACACCCCCGCGATGTCGGCGGCCACCGCGGACACCCGCGACAACTCGTCGTACCAGTGCTTGTCGATCGGTTCGCGCGACAGCGCGAAGGCATCCACCGCGGCGGCGACGAACGCGTCCGCCTCCTCGGCATCGCAGGCGCCTTCGGCGGCGATGATGCGGGCCCGCGCCAGCAGCGCGGGGTCGAAAAGCTCGCGGCGCGCGATGAACGTCTCGACACGGCTACGCAGGTCGGGCTCGAAGTACCGGGCATCGCGGGTGGCCAGCATCGACGTGAACACTCGAAAAGGATTGCGCGCCAGCTCGTTTGCGTCGATCGGCCGAAAGGCCGTCGATACCACCGGAATCGGCGAGCGGGCACGGCGCAGGTCGTAGTACCCGACGGCCACCATGCCGAACGCGGCGAACAAGTCGGCGACGGCGGCCAGTTCGGCCGGGCTGCCCACCCGGATGGCGCCGTGCCGTTCGGCGGTGACGCGGGCCAACGAGCCGAGCCGTTCGGCGCCGGGATGGTGTGCCACGTAGTCGGCGTTGACCTGACCGCTGACCTCGACCAGGGTGCCGTAGGCGGGCACCTCGCCGGCGTACCTGGCCGACAGCCCCGCCGCGAAGCGCTCGCGCAGCTGCCAGGTCAGCAGCCTCTTGGCCGGACTCATGGATAATTCCCGGCCATGGGTGAGTCGCTCGACGACGTCGACAAGATCCTGGTGCGCCGGCTGGTCGCGGACGGACGCGCCACGCTCGCGGAGCTGGCCGCCAGCGCCGGGCTGTCGGTGTCGGCGGTCCAGTCCCGGGTGCGCCGGCTGGAGGCCCGCGGTGTGGTGGCCGGATACTCCGCGCGGATCAACCCGGAGGCGGTCGGGCACCTGCTGTCGGCGTTCGTGGCCATCACTCCTCTTGATCCTTCCCAACCCGATGATGCGCCCGCCCGGCTGGCGCACCTCGAGGAGATCGAGGCGTGCCACTCGGTGGCGGGCGAGGAAAGCTACGTCCTGCTGGTGCGCGTCGCGTCCCCGCGGGCGCTCGAGGACCTGCTGCAGCGCATCCGGACAGCCGCCAACGTCCAGACCCGCAGCACCATCATTCTCAATACTTTTTACAGTGATCGCCAACACATACCGTAAAAACTACGTCGATAGCGTCATAAATCCGTAAAAATCAAGCTAGCATGGCCGGTATGACTGCCGTCCTGAACTCCGTTGCGCTCACCGGCGTGCAGCCCGAACCCGACCGCGTCCACGAGGTGCTGTCGCGCAGCATGCTGGTCGATGGGTTCGATTTCGTGCTCGACCTGGCCGCCTCCTCCGGGTCGTATCTGGTCGACGCCCGCGACGGCCGGCGCTACCTCGACATGTTCACCTTCTTCGCCTCGTCGGCGCTGGGGATGAACCATCCCGCGCTGGCCGACGACGAGGAATTCCGCGCCGAGCTCCTTCAAGCCGCGCTGAACAAGCCGAGCAACGCCGATGTGTACACGGTCGCGATGGCCGGCTTCGTCGAGACCTTCGCCCGGGTCCTGGGCGACCCGGCGCTGCCGCATTTGTTCTTCGTCGACGGCGGCGCCCTGGCGGTGGAGAACGCGCTCAAGGTGGCCTTCGACTGGAAGAGCCGGCACAACGAGAAACACGGCCTCGACCCCGAACTCGGCACTCGGGTGCTGCACCTGCGCGGCGCCTTCCACGGCCGCAGCGGTTACACGCTGTCGCTGACCAACACCAAGCCGGTCACCGTGGCCCGCTTCCCGAAGTTCGACTGGCCGCGCATCGACGCGCCCTACATCCGGCCGGGCTTGAATGGGCGAGCCATGGACGCGGCCGAAGGCGAGTCGCTGCGCCAGGCCCGCGCGGCGTTCGAGGCCCACCCGCACGACATCGCCTGCTTCATCGCCGAGCCGATCCAGGGTGAGGGCGGCGATCGCCACTTCCGGCCGGAGTTCTTCGCCGCGATGCGCCGGTTGTGCGACGAATACGACGCGCTGCTGATCTTCGACGAGGTGCAGACCGGCTGCGGGTTGACCGGAACCCCTTGGGCCTACCAGCAATTGGGCGTGCAACCCGATGTCGTGGCGTTCGGCAAGAAGACGCAGGTGTGCGGTGTGATGGCCGGCCGGCGGGTCGACGAGATCGCCGACAACGTCTTCGCGGTCGCCTCCCGGATCAACTCGACGTGGGGCGGCAATCTGACCGACATGGTGCGGGCGCGCCGCATCCTGGAGGTCATCGAGGCCGACGGGCTGTGCGCGCGCGCCGCCGAGCTGGGCCGCTACCTGCGGGATCGGCTGGTCGAACTCGCCGACGAGTTCCCCGCGATGGTGTTCGACCCCCGCGGCCGCGGATTGATGTGCGCGTTCAGCCTGCCGACCACCGCCGATCGCGACGAGGTGATCCGCCGGCTGTGGCAGCGGGGCGTGATCGTGCTGGCCACCGGGAACGACGGCGTTCGATTCCGTCCCGCGCTGACGGTGTCGCGGGCGGACATCGACGCGGCCATTGCCGCGGTGCGTCACGTGTTGGCGGCTGTGAATGCGGGTACCTGACCGCACGTAACTAATCCGTCGTCGCGGACGAATAACTGGACGCAGTCAGCACGCGGAGGTCTCATGCCGAAAGCAGATGAGCGATCACGGGGTGATCGCCTGGGTAACGAAGACGGCGAGGTGCGCGCCGCGATCCGCTTTACCGTCTTGGCGACGGCCGCGGCGGTCGGATTCGTCGTGATGGCCGCCTTATGGGTCAGTACCTGTCCGGCAACGGGCGTGGACACCGTGGCGTGCGGTGCGCCGCAGCGAACCCTGTTGGCCATCGGCGGGCCGCTGATCCTGCTGGCCGCCGGCCTGTGGGCGTTCGTGCGCACCTACCGGGTCTGGCGCATCGAAGGCACCTGGTGGGGATGGCACGGCGCGGGCTGGTTTTTGCTGACGCTGATGATCGTCACCGTCTCCATGGGTGTTCCGGCCATTGCCGGGCCGGCGTTGGGGCTCGCATAATTGGCGTTGGGGCTCGCATAATTATTGGTGCGAGCCCTACAAATGGAGATGGTGCAGCCATGGGAGACACCTATCACGACCCCGTCGACCATTTGCGGACGACGCGGCCACTCGCCGGCGAATCACTGATCGACGTATTGCACTGGCCCGGATACCTGATGGTGGTGGCCGGCGTGGTCGCGGTGTGCGGAAGCCTGGCGGCCTTCGGCACCGGACATCAGCACGAGGGCATGACCGCGGGTGTGACGGCGATCGTCGTCACTGTGGTGGGCCTGGTGTGGCTGGCCGCCGAGCACCGGCGGGTACGCCGGATCTTCGATCGGTGGTACCTCGAGCATCCCGAGGTGGCCAGGCAATCACCCGACAGCTGACGCGCGGCCCTGCCTACCCGAAATTCGTAGGTTATCCGCATCCTCGAGTGGGTATCTGGTGTAAACCATGATGAGCGCCGGCGAGGAATCATGAAAGCACCGACGTAGATGCCGACCGCAATGACGATCGGAAGGACCAGGGTAATTCCGGCAATCAAAGCGATGCGCCCCAGTGTGCGTGTCCCGGGTTTGCCGGTGGTGTCTGGCGCGTCCATATCGAGTGACATACCCGGCCGCGATGAGGGCTAACGGGGTGGGCCGTCGCGACCGGTGGCGCGCTCCAAAGCGAGGGGTAGTGTGAGCCAAACGTTGCCGGGAGACCGTATGACCGATGTCGGATCGCGCGCTGACAAGCGTCAGCGCGGCCACAGAGCTGTCGAACTTCATGTCGCTGCGCGCCTGGAGAACCTGGCGATGCTGCGCACGCTGGTGGGTGCGATCGGCACCTACGAAGACCTGGATTTCGACGCCGTGGCGGATCTGCGGCTCGCGGTGGACGAGGTATGCACCCGGTTGATCCGCTCGGCCACTCCGGACGCGACGCTGATCGTGGTGGTCGACCCCCGCGACGACGAATTGGTGGTCGAGGCGTCCGCGGCATGCGATACCCACGACGTGGTGTCGCCCGGCAGCTTCAGCTGGCATGTCCTGACGTCGCTGGCCGACGACGTGCAGACCTTCCACGACGGGCGCGAACCCAATGAAACCGGCAGCGTATTCGGTATCACGCTGACGGCGCGACGGGCGGCCGCTAGCCGGTGACAGCGCAAGCTGACGGCGGTTCGGGCGCGTCACGCCCAAACGAATACGCCGATGTTTTGGATATGTTCCATGAGCTGGCGACGGTCTCGGCCGGCTCGGCGGAATTCCAGCGCCAACGGGACAAGATCGTCGAGCGGTGCCTGCCGCTGGCCGATCACATCGCCCGCCGGTTCGAGGGGCGCGGCGAACCGCGCGACGACCTGGTTCAGGTCGCGCGCGTTGGGTTGGTCAACGCCGTGGTCCGTTTCGACGTCGAGGCCGGATCGGACTTCGTGTCGTTCGCGGTACCCACGATCATGGGTGAGGTCCGCCGGCACTTCCGCGACAACAGCTGGTCGGTCAAGGTGCCGCGGCGCCTCAAGGAGCTGCATCTGCGGCTCGGCAGCGCCACCGCCGACCTGTCGCAACGCCTCGGCCGGGCGCCGACGGCCACCGAACTCGCAGCCGAGCTGGAAATGGACCGCGCCGAGGTGGTCGAGGGTCTGGTGGCGGGCAGCTCGTACAACACGCTGTCCATCGACAGCGGTGGGGGCGGCGGCGACGAAGAGGACGCCCGTGCCATCGCCGACACGTTGGGCGACGTAGACGCCAGCATCGACCGCATCGAGGACCGCGAGTCGCTACGCCCGTTGCTGGAGAGCCTGCCCGAGCGCGAGCGAACGGTGTTGGTGCTGCGGTTCTTCGAGTCGATGACACAGACTCAGATCGCCGAGCGAGTCGGCATCTCGCAGATGCACGTATCGCGGCTGCTGGCGAAATCCCTAACGCGCCTGCGCGACCAGTTGGAGTAGCGGCCGCGCGTCGGGCCCCGTCGGCCACACCGTCTCGAGCAGCGGCTCCTCGATCGGCGTCGTGACCGGCAGGGTGCCGTCGGGGTCGCAGACCCGCAACAGCCGGCAGACCGCCGGGCTGGGCACCAGCGCCCAGCTCAGCCGCGCTCCCGAGCACACCACGTTGATCCGGTGCAGCGCTGAAAAACCAGCAGTACCAATGAAATTCAGCGCGCGTAGATCGAGGATCACCCGCCGGGCATGGCGTGCATTGCGCTGCACGTAGCTGGCGAGCTGATCGGAGTTCGCGGCGTCAAGCTCGCCGTCGACCGTGACGACGGTGCCCGCGGCGCTCCACGTGGCGCTGAATTGGGCCGTTCGGCATTGTTGCCAGGATTGGGTCACAGACATTGCTTCACTCCCTCAACCGAGGATCGGTGTGAGGACTACGTCAACAACGAAGTGATACTCGAAGGTAGGGAATTCGCCTTCCGCGCGGCGCTGACGTGGTCCGGGCGGCTGTGAACTCAACCTGTCTCGAACCCTACCCGCGGTGCCGGAGACCGACAACGTTTACTTAGCTGATTCCCAGGAAGCCTGGTCGGCTACTTGATTTCGGCGAGCACCGTGCCCTGGGTGATGGCGGTGCCCGCCTCGACCGCGAGACCGGTGATGGTGCCGTCCTTGTGCGCGGTGACGGGGTTCTCCATCTTCATCGCCTCGAGCACCACCACCAGATCACCGACGGCGACCTGCTGGCCCTCCTCGACCGCGACCTTGACCACGGTGCCCTGCATGGGCGCGGTGACCGCGTCGCCCGAGGCCGCCGCTCCGCCGTGCGCGCCGCGCTTGCGCGGCTTCGGCTTCTTGCGGACCACACCGGCGCCGGTCACGCCGCCACCGTTGGACAGCGCCAGGTCGCCGGGCAGCGACACTTCGAGCCGGCGCCCGTCGACCTCGACGACGACCTTCTGCCGCGGCTGGGCGTCGTCCTCGTCGAGGGGCTCGCCACCGGTGAACGGCTCGATCGTGTTGTCCCACTCCGTCTCGATCCAACGGGTGTGCACCGCGAAGCCATTGTCGTCGCCGACGAACGCCGGGTCTCTCACCACGGCGCGGTGAAACGGGATGACCGTGGCCAGGCCCTCGACGTGGAATTCGTCCAGCGCGCGCCGGGAACGCGCCAGCGCCTCCTCGCGGGTCGCCCCGTACACGATCAGCTTGGACAGCATCGAGTCGAACTGGCCGCCGATCACCGAGCCGGCTTCGACGCCGGAGTCCAGCCGGACACCGGGGCCGGTGGGGATGTCGTAGCGGGTCACCGGGCCGGGGGCGGGCAAAAAGCCGCGCCCGGCATCCTCGCCGTTGATCCGGAACTCGATCGCGTGCCCGCGCGGTGCCGGGTCCTCGGTGATGTCCAGCTTGTCGCCGTTGGCGATCTTGAACTGCTGGCGCACCAGGTCGATGCCCGCGGTCTCCTCGGTGACCGGGTGCTCGACCTGCAGGCGGGTGTTCACCTCCAGGAACGAGATCAGGCCGTCCTGGCCGACCAGGTACTCGACGGTTCCGGCGCCGTAGTAGTGCGCCTCTTTGCAGATCCGCTTGGCCGACTCGTGGATCTCCTTGCGCTGCGCGTCGGTCAGGAACGGCGCCGGGGCCTCCTCGACCAGCTTCTGGAAGCGGCGCTGCAGCGAGCAGTCGCGGGTGCCGGCGACGACGACGTTGCCGTGCTGATCGGCGATCACCTGGGCCTCGACGTGGCGCGGCTTGTCGAGATAGCGCTCGACGAAGCACTCGCCACGACCGAACGCCGCGACGGCCTCACGGGTGGCCGACTCGAACAGCTCGGGGATCTCTTCGATGCTGCGGGCCACCTTCATGCCGCGGCCGCCACCACCGAAGGCCGCCTTGATCGCGATCGGCACGCCGTATTCCTTGGCGAAGGCGACCACCTCGTCGGCGTCCTTGACCGGGTCCGGGGTGCCGGGCACCAGCGGGGCCTGCGCCCGGGCGGCGATGTGGCGGGCGGTCACCTTGTCGCCGAGGTCGCGGATCGACTGCGGGCTGGGCCCGATCCAGATCAGACCGGCGTCGATGACCGCCTGCGCGAAGTCGGCGTTCTCCGAGAGAAACCCGTAGCCGGGGTGGATGGCGTTGGCGCCGGACTTGGCCGCCGCGTCGAGAATCTTGCCGAAATCCAGGTAGGACTCGGCCGAATTCTGACCGCCCAGGGCGAACGCCTCGTCGGCCAGCGCCACGTGGGGCGCGTCGGCGTCGGGCTCGGCGTACACCGCCACGCTGGACAGGCCCGCGTCGCGGGCCGCTCGGATCACCCGGACAGCGATTTCGCCGCGGTTGGCGACGAGCACCTTGGAGATCCTCGAGCTGGCGTGACTAGGCACCTGCGCCTCCTGTGTATGGCTGGACGTCGTCTTCGTCTCTAAGAGAATTTCTTACAAGTCTTGTCGGGGGAAGTTTAGGCGGCGCGCCCAGAGCGCTGATACCCGGTCCCTCTCAGGCCGACTCGCGCAATCGGCGCTTGATGCGGGCCAGCATCGCCGACATGCCGCGCAGCCGCAGCGGGCTGATCAGGGCGGCCAAGCCCAGCTCGCCGTAGAAATCTTCGGGTACCGCCAGGATGTCGGCGGCGGGTTGTTCGTCGAGGCCGGCGGCCAGGATCGAGGCAAAGCCGCGGGTGGTCGGCGCTTCGGCGGGAGCGCTGAAATACAGCCGCACCCGATTCGGGTCGTGCGCGTCGACATGCAAGAAAAGCGGCGACTGGCACTCGGGCACCGGCTCCATCGCGGCCTCGGCCAGATCGTCGGGCAGGTCGGGCAGGTCGTCGGCGAACTCCAGCAACAGCCTCAGCTTGTCCTGGCCCTGCACTTCGGCGAAGTCGGACACCACCTCGGCTAACGGAGCGGGCAGAGTCATCGGGCCGGCACGGCTCCCGGTGCCTGCCCTGGTTCGGAGCCCGCAACGATCGGCACTCGCACGGTGTTGCCCCACTCGGTCCAGGATCCGTCGTAGTTGCGCACACCCGGCTTGCCCAGCAGGTGCGTCAGGACGAACCAGGTGTGGCTGGATCGCTCGCCGATGCGGCAGTAGACGACGGTCTTGTCGTCGGGTTGCAAGAACCCGTACAGCTCTTCGAGTTCCTCGCGGCTGCGGAACCGGCCGCTCTCCTCGACCGCCTTGCCCCATGGGATCGACCGGGCGGTCGGGATGTGGCCGGCGCGCAGCGCGCCCTCCTCGGGATAGTCGGGCATGTGGGTGCGCTTGCCGGTGTACTCGTCGGGCGAGCGCACATCGATCAGCGGCTGGCTGCCCAGGATGTCGAGCACGTCGTCCTTGTAGGCGCGGATCGGCGCGTCGTTGCGGGCCACGACGGGGTAGCCCGTCGAGGTCTTGGTCGGCACTTCGAGGCTGGTGTCGCGCCGCTCGGACAGCCACAGGTCACGCCCGCCGTTGAGCAGCCGCACATCGGGGTGGCCGAACAACGTGAACACCCACAGCGCGTAGGCGGCCCACCAGTTGCTCTTGTCGCCGTAGATCACCACGGTGTCGTCGCGCGAGATGCCTTTGCGGTTCATCAGTTCCGCGAACTGCTCGCCGGAGATGTAGTCGCGGACCCGCGGATCGTTGAGGTCGGTGTGCCAGTCGATCTTGACCGCGCCGGGGATATGCCCGACGTCGTAGAGCAGCACGTCCTCGTCGGATTCGACGATCGCCAGCCCGGGCGAGCCCAGGTGGCCGGACAACCAGTCGGCGGTGACCAAGCGTTCGGGGTGGGCGTAGGCCGACAGCGTCGGGCTTGAATCGGGGGGTAGCGGCACAGAGCAAAGCCTACTCAGCTCCGGGTTGTCGGGCCGTGGGTGCGCGCATCCGCGAGCATCCGAGAGCCCGTCGTCCACTAGGCCGCGAGAACCGATGTGTAGTAGCTGGGCCGGTCGGCCGGCGTTGCGTAGTCGCCGGGCGTCCCGAGAAGGCCGTGATCGGCCAGCAGCTGCGCGGCCGTGGTCCCCGTGGACCGCCACCCGCAGCTGTCGAGGTAGCAGGCGACCTCGCTGCGGGCCCCCGGATAGTTCAGCGCGCAGATGTCCAGATCGAATCCATGGTCACGCCAGGTGCGAGTCGCGCCGCGGATGATCTCTTGGACCCGCCCGCAGTCCAGTTCCGGCGATCCCACGAACGCCTCGGTGGCCATCCGACTTCCCGGCGCGCTGAGACCGGTGACGTTGTCCAGCAAGCGATCCTGAGCCTGCGGGGGCAGGTAACCGAATAGTCCTTCGGCGATCCAGGCGGTCGGTAATGCCGGGTCGAATCCGCCGCGCAGCAGCGCGGTCGGCCAGTCGTCCCGCAGGTCGGCCGGCACCATCCGCAGCTGCGCCGTGGGCTCGGCACCCAGCCGTGCCAGCGTTGCGGCTTTGAACCGCAGCACGTCCGGTTGATCGATCTCGAACACCGTCATGCCGGGCGGCCACGGCAGCCGGTAGCCGCGCGCGTCGAGCCCGGACGCCAGGATCACCGCCTGCCGAATTCCGGCGGCCGTCGCGTCGGCAAGGAATCGATCGAAGTAGCGAGTGCGGGCCACCAAATCGGTGGTCATTCGGGCCAGACCCCAGGCCGCCTCGGGCTCGTCGACCTCGGACGCGCAGAGCTCTCCGGTGGCCCATTTGGTCAGGAATTCGATGCCCACCGCGCGGACCAACGGCTCGGCGAACGGGTCCTCGATCAACGGCCCGGCCGAGTTGGTGGCCCTGGCGCGGCCCGCGGCCACCAGCGTCGCGGTCGCGCCGACATGGCTGGCCAGATCCCAGCTATCGCCGTCTCTACGCATCACAAATCCGCCCTCCCAGGATTCACGAATCGCATACTTCGAAACTAGGAAGATCCGCCGCGGCGCAACTCCACCGATCGGCCCGCCTGGGTGATGAACGCCGGTGTCCCCGGATCGGGGGACACGGCTGTCGACGGGTCCGCGGCGCTAACTGTCGCCGGTCAGGGCGCCGCTGATGAAGATGGTGTCGTCGTCCGTGGCGGGCGCCTCGAGGCCGTTGCGCTCGAACAGTTCTGTCAGCGGCACGCCCTCGAGCCGCCAGCCCAAGGCGGCGAGGTAGTCGAGAACGTGGTTGCGTTGGCCGGTGTAGATCAACGAAGCCAAGTCAATGTCGATGCCATGGTCGCGGAATGGGCTGGATATGGTTTGCGCTCGCTCAGCGTCGAAATCAACGATACTGCAAACGAATTCGGTGGCTACCATGCTCCCGGGCGCACTCAGTGCGGTGATGTTGTCGAACAGTCGATCCTGGGCCTGCGGCTTGAGATAGATCAGCAGCCCTTCGGCCAGCCATGCCGTCGGTGCTGCCGGGTCGAAGCCGGCGGCTTGCAATGGCGTTGGCCAATCGGTGCGCAGGTCGATGGGCACGCAGTGTTGAGTGGCGCAGGGCGCGGCCCCCAGGTCGGCCAAGGTCGTCGTCTTGAACTTCAACACTTGTGGTTGATCGATCTCGTAGACAACGGTCCCGCTCGGCCACGGCAGACGGTAGGCCCGGGCGTCCAGCCCGGACGCGAGGATGGCCACTTGCCGAATCCCGCCGTCGGTGGCGGTGCGGAGGTATTCGTCAAAGTACTTGGTGCGCACCGCGTTTCCGTCGACCATCGCCTGCGCCACGGCCGGTGAGACATTCCCGATCGCGGCCATGTCGAGTTCGCCGTCCATCATCTTGGTGAAGAAATCCAGCCCCACCGCGCGGACCAGAGGTTCGGCGAACGGATCGTTGATCAACCCGCGCGAATCCCTGGTGGCCATCGCGCGCCCGGCCGCGACAATGGTCGCGGTGACGCCGACACCGGACGCCAGATCCCAGTCGTCGTCGTCGGTGCGGGCCACGCGCCCAGCCTAACCGCGACCGTGGCCGGCCACCTGCGGTGAACCGCGCGTGCTATTGGCGTCGGAACAGGCGCCCGTGCTGGCTGCATAACCAGGTGATGTTGCCGTCCGGTGCGCGGACGAAGTTGGAGCGGCTGCCGGTGGGCTGGTCGTCGGGTCCGAGGTCGAGCCCGTAGTCGGGCCGGTAGAACGCGAGGCCCAGCCTGGTGTGGTGGGCGTCGCCGACGCTCATGGTTCCGGTGAGCCGGCCGTCGCCGGCGGCGAGGTCGATGATGGTTTGCTCGATGCTGCCATCCTGGGAGACTTGCTCGGCGATGTACCGGCCCGCATAGGGCGCCAGGTCGACGGCGTCCAGGTGTAGCGGCGCGGCGGGCATGTTGGTGAGTCCGGCGAATCTGCGTAACGCCCAGTCGCACGAGAAAAGGTCGTTGATCAGATCGAATCCGCCGTCGGAGTTGGTCAGCACGGTCATGGCGAAGTCGCGATCGGGCGTCATGAAGAAACCGGAGCGTTGCCCCTTCCAGGTGCCGCCGTGTTCGACGATGGTCACGTTCTGCGCGGTGGGCCGCAGCATCCAGGTGATGCCCATCCCCGTCAGCTCGACCCAAAGTGTCCCGCCCGCACCCGGGTTCGAGCGCATCGCCTCGAGCGACTCCCGGCTCAGAATCCGCTCGCCGCCAGGTGCCGTGCCGTCGCCGAGGTGGAACCGTGCGTAGCGCAGCTGATCTCGCGCCGTGGACATCAACCCACCGGTGGGATTGCAGCTGCGTGGGAATGACCAAAAGTCGGTATCGACAACGGGTTTGCCGTCGATCACCTGGTGTGATGCCGCCACGTTCAGACCGATTATCTGGTCGGAAAAGTAGCGGGTGTGCGCCAGCTGCAGCGGGTCGAGCAGCAGCTTCTGCACCGCGGACTCGTAGGTTGTTCCGGTGACCAGCTCGATGATGCGGCCCGCCACCGCGAGAGCCGAATTGTTGTACGAGAAAGCGGTTCCCGGAGGGGTCAGCTGCGGTAAACGTGTCATCGACTTGACGTAGCGTGCCACGGCGTCGTCGCCGCGCCCGAAGTCCTGCCCACTGCGGCCATCCCACCCTGCGGTGTGGTTGAGCAGCTGACGCACGGTCACCGTGGCGCTGGCCGAGTCGTCGGCCACCGCGAAGTCGGGGATGTAGCGGCGCACGGGTGAATCCAGGTCCACCTTGCCCTGCTCAACCAGTCGCATCATCACCGTGCCCGTGAAAGTCTTTGTGGTGGAACCGATTCGGAAGACGGTGTCGCCGTCGACGGGCGTCGGGTGGTCTACATTGGTGACCCCGTAGCCCCGCACGAACTCTTGGCCACCGGCCCAGACCGCAACCGCGACGCCCGGAATCGCATAGGCCTTCATGCCCGCCTTGATCTTGGCTTCGAGTTCTTCGAACGCTATGCCAGGCTCGGTGCGGCTCATAGCTTCAACCACCGCGGCGGAGATTTCGTGCGGCAGTCAGCCGTCCACATGGCCATCAATATAGCTGGACTTACAAAAGGTCGTGAAGACGCGGAGTCGGTTCGGCGACCGGCTTCAGCCGAGCGGATTGTCCGCCCACAGCGCCGCGATGGATACGCCGGCGCGGCGCAACAGCGCACGGGTCAGCGGCAGCCCGATTCCCACCACTGCCGAGGGGTCGCCGTCGACACCGTCGATGAACCAGCCGCCCAGGCCGTCCAGGGTGAACCCGCCGGCCACCCGCAGCGATTCACCGTCGGCCAGATACGCCTCCAGGTCATCGGACGCTGGTGTGCCGAAATGTACTGTGGTGATTGATGTTTGGGATTCGCAGTGCGCAATGTCGGTGTCCTGCATGCGGATCACGCAGTGTCCGGTGTAGAGCTGTCCGGAACGCCCGGCCATCGACTGCCAGAGTTGGCGCGCGGCCTCGACGGATTCGGGCTTGCCGCACAGCTTGTCGTCGAGGAAAAGCATCGAATCACAGCCGATGACAACACAATCCGTCGCGACACCGCGATCCAGTTCGCCGGCCACCTGCTCGGCCTTGGCCTGAGCCAGCGCGCAGACCACGTCACCGGGTGAGGCGTTCGGTCCCAGATCGGCGATCACCCGATCCTCGTCGACTCCGGAGACGACGACCAGGGGGTCGATGCCGGCCTGGCGCAGCACCTTGAGGCGCCCGCCGGAGGCCGACCCGAGCACCACGCGGGTCATCGCTGCATGTGGATGCGTTCCTGCAGGGTGATGCGCTGGTAATTGCTGATCGAATAGCGCAGCTTGTCGACCGGAAGACCCCAGCGGGTCTTCTCCGGCGGCTCGGGCGCCGGCCCGCCGCCGGCGCTGCCCAGCACGGTGATCAACGCGGCGAGTTCGGCGTCGGTGGGGTGGCCGCGCAGGATCTGGATGTGCGGCCGGGGCGGCGCCGTCGACTCGGGAGCTTGGCCGTCCTCGTCACTGGCTGAACTCATAGCGGAATGTTCCCGTGCTTCTTCGGCGGCAGGTGGGAGATCTTGCGTTCCAGCAGCCGCAGCGACGTGGCGATGTAACCGCGGGTGTGCGACGGCGGGATGACCGAGTCGACGTAGCCGCGCTCGGCGGCGACGTACGGGTTGACCAGTGTGTCCTCGTACTCCTGCTGTAACTGCAGCCGCAGCTCGTCGACGTCGCGGCCGTCCTTGGCGGCCTCCTTGAGCTGCTGGCGGTAGACGAAGCCGACCGCACCCGAGGCGCCCATCACCGCGATCTGCGCGGTCGGCCAGGCCAGGTTGACATCGCAGCCCATGTCCTTGGAACCCATCACGCAGTAGGCACCGCCGTAGGCCTTGCGGGTGATCACGGTGATCTTCGGAACGGTGGCCTCGCCGTAGGCGAACAGCAGCTTGGCGCCGCGGCGGATGATGCCGTTGTATTCCTGGCCCGTGCCCGGCAGGAAGCCCGGCACGTCCACCAGCATGATGATCGGGATGTTGAAGCAGTCGCAGGTCCGCACGAACCGGGCGGCCTTCTCCGAGGCGTTGATGTCCAGGCAGCCGGCGAACTGGGTCGGCTGGTTGGCCACGATCCCGACCGGCCGGCCGTCGACCCGCCCGAACCCGACGACGATGTTCTGCGCGTAGCCGGCCTGGATTTCCAGGAACTCGTCGTCGTCGAGGATCCGGGTGATCACCTCGTGCATGTCGTAGGGCTGGTTGGGCGAGTCGGGGATCAGCGTGTCCAGCTCGAGGTCCTCGTCGGTGAGGTTGTCTTCGATGGACCCCGCCGGCGCCTCGGCTTGGTAGCGGGGCGCGTCGGTGAAGTTGTTCGGCGGAAGGTAGCCCAGCAGGTCGCGGACCCAGTCGAAGGCGTCCTGCTCGCCGGAGGCGACGTAGTGCAGGGTGCCCGACTTGGCCATGTGGGTGTGCGCCCCGCCGAGCTCCTCCATCGTGACGTCCTCGCCGGTGACGGTCTTGATGACGTCGGGCCCGGTGATGAACATCTGGCTGGTCTGGTCGACCATGATCACGAAGTCGGTCAGGGCGGGGGAGTACACGTGCCCACCGGCGGCCGCCCCCATGATCAGCGAGATCTGCGGGACGACGCCCGACGCGAGAATGTTGTTGCGGAAGATGCGGCTGTACAGGCCCAGCGAGACGACGCCCTCCTGGATGCGCGCGCCGGCGCCGTCGTTGATGCCGATCAGCGGGCGGCCGGTTTTGATGGCCAGCTCCTGGACCTTGACGATCTTCTCGCCGTACACCTCGCCGAGGCTGCCGCCGAACACCGTGGCGTCCTGGCTGAAGATGCACACGTCGCGCCCGTCGATGGTGCCGTAGCCGGTGATCACACCGTCGCCGAGCGGCCGGTTGGCCTCCAGGCCGAAGTTGGTGCTGCGGTGCTTGGCCAGCGCGTCGAGCTCGACGAACGAGTCCTCGTCGAGCAGGGCCAGGATGCGCTCGCGGGCGGTCAGCTTGCCCTTGGCATGCACCTTCTCGACGGCCTCTTCACCGACGGGGTGCAGCGACTCTTCCCGGCGCTTGTGCAGTTCGGCCAGCTTGCCCGCGGTGGTGTGGATGTCGATGGTGTGCTCGGCAGCGGGCTCCACTGAATGACCGGTGTGGTCGGTAACGCTCGTCATGGGTGTCGAGCTTAGCGGCGGGGATAGGCTGCGCTGACTATGGGCACGGTGCAGTGGAGCGACGAGTGCGACGTGCTGGTCGCGGGGTCGGGCGGCGGCGGAGTCACCGGCGCCTACACCGCGGCACGCGAGGGCCTCGAGGTGGTGCTGGTCGAGGCGACCGACAAGTTCGGCGGCACGACGGCCTACTCCGGCGGGGGCGGGGTCTGGTTCCCGTGCAATCCCGTGCTGGTCCGGGCCGGCACCGACGACACGATCGAGGACGCCCTCACCTATTACCGCGCGGTGGTCGGTGACCGCACTCCCCGCGAGCTGCAGGAGACGTTCGTGCGCGGCGGCGCGCCGCTGATCGAGTACCTCGAGCAAGATTCGAACATCAAATTCGTGCCGCTGCCGTGGCCCGACTACTACGGCAAGGCGCCGAAGGCGCGCCTGGACGGTCAGCGCCACATCGCCGCAAAGCCGCTGAAGGTGGCCGCCGCCCCCGAACTGCGCGATGCGATCCGCGGGCCGCTGGACACCGACCGGCTCGGCGCCGAAACCCCGGCCGACTACTACCTCGGCGGCCGCGCCCTGATCGCGCGATTCCTCAAGGCCATCGCGCAGTACCCGACGGCGTCGCTGCACCGCGACACCGCGCTGGTCGAGCTGGTGCTCTCCGACGGGCCTGAAAAAGGAGGAGTGCAGGGAGCGATCGTCGAGACCGCCGGGCAGCGCCGCGCCATCCGGGCCCGCCGGGGTGTGCTGCTGGCCGCCGGCGGTTTCGAAGCCAACGAGGAGTTGCGCCGCGCATACGGCGTGCCGGGCGCGGCCCGAGACACCATGGGCGGCCCGGGAAGTCGCGGCCTGGCGTTGCAGGCCGGCATCGCCGCGGGTGCCGACACCGACCTACTGGACCAGGCCTGGTGGTCACCGGGCATGACGCATCCCGACGGTCGCTGTGCGTTCGCGCTGTGGTTCACCGGCGGCATCTTCGTCAACCAGCACGGCAACCGATTCGTCAACGAGTCTCGGGCCTACGACCGGGTCGGGCGCGAGATCATCGCGCAGCTGCAAGACGGCTCGATGTCGTTGCCGTACTGGATGATCTACGACGACTCCGAAGGCGAGGTGCCGCCGGTGAAGGCGGCCAACGTGTCCATCGTCGAGACGCAGAAGTACGTAGCGGCCGGCCTGTGGCACACCGCCGACACCCTCGAGGAGCTGGCCGCCAAGATCGGGGTGCCGGGCGATCGGCTGGCCGCAACGGTGGCCCGGTTCAACGGCTTTGCCGCCGCCGGTGTCGACGAGGACTTCGGCCGGGGCGAGGAGGCTTTCGATCGGGCGTTCTCGGCGGGCGCCTCACCACTGGTGCCCATCGATGCACCGCCGTACCACGCCGCGCAGTTCGGGCTGTCGGATCTGGGCACCAAGGGCGGTCTGCGCACCGACGCGGCCGCGCGCGTGCTCGACACCGCCGGTGACCCCATTCCCGGGCTGTACGCGGCGGGCAACACGATGGCCGCCCCCAGCGGGCTGGCGTATCCCGGCGGCGGCAACCCGATCGGCACCAGCATGCTGTTCAGCCACCTGGCCGCACTCGACATGCGAGACCGGCGCCGCTGACCTCTACGCTGGGTCCGGTGACCGACCGAGATCAGTTCCGAACACCGTTGAATGCGGCCGCATTGCGCACCGAGCTGGTCGGCACCGGATTGGGTTGGCGGCGGCTAGATGTCGTCGAACAGACCGGTTCCACCAACGCCGATCTGCTGGCCCGCGCGGCCGACGGCACCGACATCGCCGGCGCGGTGCTGATCGCCGAACACCAGACGGCCGGGCGTGGGCGGCACGGCCGCGGCTGGTCGGCGTCGCCGCGCGCGCAGATCACCATGTCGGTCGCGGTGAGCGTCGTCAACGTGCCGGTCACCGGGTGGGGCTGGCTGCCGCTGGCCACCGGGGTGGCGGTGGTCGATGCCGTGGCCCCGCTGCTGCGGGGCAGCGGTGTCGAGCTGGGCCTCAAGTGGCCCAACGACGTGCTGGCCGGTGGTGGCAAACTGGCCGGGATCCTCGCCGAGGTCGCCCGGCCGGTCGTGGTAATCGGCTTGGGGCTCAACGTGACTCAGGCGCCCGAGGAGGTCGACGGGCCGGGTGCGACGTCGTTGTTCGACCTGGGCGTGGCCGCCCCCGACCGCGATCGGCTGGTGCGCGCGGTGTTGCGCGAGCTCGGCGGCCGCATCGTCGCGTGGCAGGCCGCGCGCGGGGCGGACTGGCAGTTAGCCGCCGACTACCGGGCGCGCAGCCTGACCCTCGGCACCCGGGTGCGCGCAGCACTGCCCGGCGGCAGGGAAATCGTCGGCACCGCCAGCGGAATCGACGATCACGGCCGGCTGTGTCTGGACGTCGCGAACGAGACCGTCGTCGTCTCCGCCGGTGACGTCGTGCATTTGCGGGGCTAGTGTCACCACATGAGCTATCCCGACAACGCCCTGGCCGCCGGCGAACAGGTCGTCATACATCGCCACCCGCACTGGAAGCGATTGATCGGGCCCGTCGCCATTTTCATCCTGCTGACCGGGCTGGCGGCGTTCGGGTCCGGCTACGTCAACTCCACGCACTGGGAGCAGATGGCCAAGAACATCATCCACGGCGTCATCTGGGGGATCTGGTTGGTGATCGTCGGCTGGCTCACGCTGTGGCCGTTCTTGACTTGGCTCACCACACATTTCGTCGTCACGAATCGCCGCGTGATGTATCGGCACGGATTGCTGACCCGCAGTGGTATCGACATCCCGTTGGCGCGGATCAACAGCGTGGAATTCCGGGACAAGATTTGGGAGCGTCCGTTTCGCACCGGCACCCTGATTATCGAGTCGGCGTCCCAAGATCCGTTGGAGTTCCACAACATTCCGCGGCTACGCGAGGTGCACGCGCTGCTGTATCACGAAGTTTTCGACACCCTGGGTTCCGAGGAGTCACCGAGCTGACTCATGCGGTTGCGCCGGTTACGCCAGGCGCGCAGCAGGGTGACGTTGCCGGACTCGACCTCGTCCTCGAATACCTCGGCGATTCCGCCCGCGGTGAGCGCGGACTCCAGTGCCTTGTCGGGGTTGCGGGCGAACTGGTCGGGGAACACCCAGCGCCGGAACGCCCAGAACCGAAATGCCATCTGCAGCAGGTTGCCGATGATGTAGGCGGAGATGAAGTCCGCGATGTTCTCCACCGTCAGCGACACCGTCGGCTCCCGCAGCTGCAGGATGTAGCTGGAAATCCACAGCGGCGCCATGCTCAGCAACACGCCCACCCCGCTGAACGCGAAGAACAGCAGCGCCTCGTGATGGCGCTCGCGGCCGCCCCGGTCGCGGAAGCTCCACTCGCGGTTCAGCACATAGGACGCGATGACCGCGACGATGCCGGCGATAACCTTGGCCGTCACCGGCTTGGTGTCCAGAATCGTCAGCTTGAGGGTGTAGAAAATTGCCGAGTCGATGATGAACGTGGTGCCCCCGACGATGGCGAATTTGATGAATTCATGATGGCGCTGTGCATAGGGCTGAAAGACCTGCGGTAAGCGCGCGATTGTGGCATCGGCGAAGGACACAAGACGTGAGTGTACGGACGGACTCGAAAACGGCGCAAAATGGTAGCTAACGATTTCGCGTCACAGCCGGTCAACACACCGTGGGGTCGCGTGACACCATGATGGCCGTGCCGAGTACACGCACTCCGGTGGTCGCGATGGTCGGCGGTGGTCAACTGGCCCGGATGACGCACCAGGCCGCGATCGCGCTGGGGCAGACCCTGCGGGTGCTGGCGACCGCCGCCGACGAGCCGGCCGCCCAGGTCACCCCCGATGTGGTGATCGGTTCGCATACCGATGCCGACGACCTGCGCCGGGTCGCCGCCGGCGCCGACGTGCTGACCTTCGACCACGAGCACGTCCCGACGGAGCTGCTGGAGAAGCTGGTCGCCGAGGGCGTCAACGTGGCACCGCCGCCGCAGGCGTTGGTGCACGCCCAGGACAAGCTGGTGATGCGCCGCAAGCTGGAGGCCCTCGGCGCCGCGGTGCCGAGCTATCTCGGCCTGGACTCGCTGGACCGCCTCGACGAGGTGGACGCCTTCGCGCGCCGCGTCGCTGCCCCGCTGGTGGTCAAGGCGGCCCGCGGGGGTTACGACGGCCGGGGCGTGCAGCTGGCGCGCGACCTGGCGGATGCGCGCGAGATCGCCCGCTCGTACCTGGCCGACGGAGTGGCGGTGGTGCTGGAAGAGAAGGTCCAATTGCGGCGCGAGTTGGCGGCGCTGGTGGCGCGCTCGCCGTTCGGGCAGGGCGCGGCGTGGCCGGTGGTGGAGACGGTGCAAGACGACGGCATCTGCGTGCTGGTGATTGCGCCCGCTCCGGAGCTGCCCCAGAAGGTGGCCGTGGCCGCGCAGCAGCTGGCGCTGCGGCTGGCGGCCGAACTCGGCGTGGTCGGTGTGCTGGCCGTGGAGCTGTTCGAGACCACCGACGGCGCACTGCTGGTCAACGAGCTGGCGATGCGGCCGCACAACTCCGGGCACTGGAGCATGGACGGATCGCGCACCAGCCAGTTCGAACAGCATCTGCGGGCGGTGCTGGACTACCCGCTCGGCGCGACCGATGCCATCGCGCCGGTGACCGTGATGGCCAACGTGCTGGGCGCCGCGCAGCCGCCGGAGATGACCGTCGACGAGCGGCTGCACCACCTCTACGCGCGGATGCCGGATGCCCGGGTGCATCTGTACGGCAAGGGCGAGCGTCCGGGCCGCAAGGTCGGGCACATCAATTTCCTGGGCGACGACGCCGCGGACCTGCCGAAGCTTCGTGAACGCGCCGAGCTGGCGGCACACTGGTTGGCACATGGGCAGTGGGCGGACGGATGGGATCCACATGAGGAGCGGCGCCGATGAGTGAAACCCCCCGCGTCGGGGTGATCATGGGCAGCGACAGCGACTGGTCGGTGATGGCCGACGCCGCCGCTGCGCTGGCCGAGTTCGATATCCCGGCCGAGGTCCGGGTGGTCTCGGCGCATCGCACCCCGGACGTGATGTTCGACTACGCCCGGGGTGCGGCCGCGCGCGGCATCGAGGTCATCATCGCGGGCGCCGGGGGCGCCGCCCACCTGCCCGGCATGGTCGCCGCCGCGACGCCGCTGCCGGTGATCGGGGTGCCGGTGCCGCTGGCCCGCCTCGACGGGCTGGATTCGCTGCTGTCGATCGTGCAGATGCCCGCCGGCGTGCCGGTGGCCACGGTCTCGATCGGCGGGGGCCGCAACGCCGGGTTGCTGGCGGTGCGGATTCTCGGTGCCTTCGACCCGGCGCTGCGGGCCCGGATCGTGGCATTCCAGGGGCAGCTCGCCGAGAGCGTGCGGGCCAAGAATGAGGCCCTGCAAGAGCTCCAGGGTAAAGTTACCGGCGAGTAGCAAGGAGATCTCAAGATGGCTGCATGGGCCGGACACCCCGACTTCGATTTGTTCCAACTGCCCGAGGAGCATCAGGAGTTACGGGCGGCGATTCGGGCGCTGGCGGAAAAGGAAATCGCTCCGCACGCCGGCGACGTGGACGAGAATTCCCGCTTCCCGCAAGAAGCGCTGGATGCGTTGAATGCGTCGGGCTTCAACGCCGTGCATGTGCCCGAGGAGTACGGCGGTCAGGGCGCGGACTCCGTCGCGGCCTGCATCGTGATCGAAGAGGTCGCCCGGGTCGACACGTCGGCTTCGCTGATTCCGGCGGTGAACAAGCTCGGCACCATGGGCCTGATCCTGCGCGGCTCCGATGAGCTGAAAAAGCAGGTTCTGCCGTCGATCGCCGATGGCAGCGCGATGGCGTCCTACGCCTTGAGCGAGCGCGAAGCCGGCAGTGACGCGGCGTCGATGCGCACCCGCGCCAAGGCCGACGGCGACGACTGGATTCTCAACGGCGCGAAGTGCTGGATCACCAACGGCGGCAAGTCGACCTGGTACACGGTGATGGCGGTGACCGATCCCGACAAGGGTGCCAACGGCATCTCGTCGTTCATGGTGCACGCCGACGACGAGGGATTCAGCGTGGGACCGAAGGAGCGCAAGCTCGGCATCAAGGGCTCACCGACCACCGAGCTCTACTTCGAGAACTGTCGCATCCCGGGCGACCGGATCATCGGCGAGCCCGGCACCGGTTTCAAGACGGCGCTGGCCACCCTGGACCACACCCGTCCGACCATCGGGGCGCAGGCCGTGGGTATCGCGCAGGGCGCGGTGGACGCGGCCATCGCCTACACCAAGGACCGCAAGCAGTTCGGTGAGTCGATCAGCAGCTTCCAGGGCGTGCAGTTCATGTTGGCCGATATGGCGATGAAGGTGGAGGCGGCGCGGCTGATGGTCTACAGCGCCGCCGCGCGGGCCGAACGCGGCGAGTCGAATCTGGGGTTCATCTCGGCGGCCTCGAAGTGCTTTGCCTCCGATGTCGCGATGGAGGTCACCACCGACGCCGTGCAGCTGTTCGGCGGCGCCGGGTACACCACCGACTTCCCGGTCGAGCGGATGATGCGTGACGCCAAGATCACCCAGATCTACGAGGGCACCAATCAGATTCAGCGCGTGGTGATGTCGCGAGCGCTGCTGCGCTGAGCGGTTTTCCGGGACCCGATGGCCCCAAACTCGGCTCGGCTAATAGGATCGAGCGCTACAACCAAGCTCAGCGTGCCCCGTTTGGAGGGTAACGGCCACGCGTAGCGCTAAATGAGCAGGTGACTGCGGCAAGGGGTGGGGAATGCTTAGCCCAGTCACCCCGGCGGCGAGCTGGCAGACATTGTCGTTGCTCCTGGTCGAAGACGACCGCGCCGACGCGGTGCTGGTCGAAGACCTGATCTCCAGCGGGGTCGACGACATCCGGGTGACCTGGGCGCAGTCGATGGCGCACGCCGAGCGTGAGCTGGCCACCGCACGGCCCGACTGCGTGCTGCTGGACCTGCAGCTACCCGACGCAAGCGGCATCGAAGCTCTGGACCGCATCGCCAAACGCGATGCGACCGTGCCGATCGTGGTGCTGACCGGTTTCAACGACGAGTTCTTCGGCGCCTCGGCGGTCGCGGCGGGGGCACAGGATTATCTGGTCAAGGGCCGCGTCGAAGCCGGCATGCTGCGCCGTGCGCTGCTTTACGCGATCGAGCGCAAGCGCGTGGAGATCATCGCCGCGGACCTGCACGCGACTCAGCTTCGGGCCCGCGAGAACGCCCTGCTCGAACGCGGCCTGCTGCCGTCTCCGTTGCTGCTGGACGACCCGGGCGTCGAGATCGTGGCCCGGTACCGGCCGAGTCGTGCGGACGCGCTGCTGTGCGGTGACTTCTACGACGTCGTGCAGACGCCGGACCGGGTCGTGTACGTCCTGATCGGAGACGTCGCCGGGCACGGGCCCAACGAGGCCGCGCTGGGTGCGGCGTTGCGGATCGCTTGGCGCGCGCTCACTTTCGCCGGGGTGCGGGCCGCTGAATCGATGCGTCAGCTCGAGCGGGTGCTGCACGCCGAACGCATGGGCAGCGGCATCTTCGCGACGGTCCTGTCGCTTGAGTTCGCTCCCGACACCGGCCGCATCAGCTGTATCCGGGCCGGGCATCCGGGTATGTTGCGCCAAGGCGCCGCAACGGCGGAGTGGATCGAACCGCCGGCCGGGCCGGCGCTGGGACTGGGTGCCGACGACTGGCCGCAGTCCGAGCTGGAACTGCCGGTGGGGCAGGGGCTGTTGCTGCTGACCGACGGCCTCTTCGAGGGATACTCCGGAACCGGCAACGAGCGACTGGGGGAGGATGGCTTGCTGGCCCTGGCGCGTACCCACGCCGGCTTGCCCGGTGCGGCATTCGTCGACGCGCTGATCGACGGCGCCGGCGAACTCGCGGAGCCGCGCGGCGGCCTCACCGACGACATCGCCGTGGTGCGCGTAGAGCGGACCGCGACATGAACACCGACGCGCACCCGCGCGCTGCGCTGACCGTCCGGGGATGGCTGTTCCTCGTCTTGTTGAGCATGGGCTTGCTGGTGCTCGCCGGTGCGGTGGCCGGCGCGCTGCTGCTGAATCGCTTCGACGACGTATCGCACGGCCTGAGCGAAGAGATTCAGCCCGCGCGGGTGGCCGCTTTCGGGCTGCAGGCGGCGTTGCGCGACCAGGAGACGGGTGTGCGTGGCTACGCGATCGCCGCCGACCGGCAGTTCCTGACGCCCTATTACGACGGGCAGCAGGCCGAACACGCAGCGGCCGAGGATATCCGGCGGTTGGTCGGTCACCGGGTGGACCTGGTCAACGATCTGGACGCGATCGAGCGGGCCGCTGCCAACTGGCGGGCCAGCTCCGCCGAGCCGCTGATCGCGAGCGTGACGCCGAACGCTCCCGACGTGGTGAGCACCCGGGTCGCCGATCGTGGAAAAGCCGAATTCGACCATTTGCGGGGGCTTTTCGATACACAGAATTCCGATCTGGAAGCGGCGTCCGCGCATGCGGCTGACGAATTGAAGGACATCAGGGCTTGGCGGGACCGGGTGCTCGGCGCGGTCGTACTGGTGTTCTTCGGTCTCGCCATCACATTGGGGTTGCTGACCCGAAGCGCCATCACCCTCCCGCTCGCGGCGCTCGCCGCGTCGTGCCGGCGGATCACCGAGGGCAACTTCACCGAAACCATCACGCCGCCGCGGCGGCCCAAGGACATCCGTGACATGGCGATCGACGTCGAGAACATGCGACAGCGTATCGTTTCGGCGCTCGACGTATCGCGGGCGGCCGGGGCGCGATTGGACGAGCAGACGATAGAATTGAAGCGTTCCAACGCCGAGCTCGAGCAGTTCGCCTATGTCGCTTCACACGATCTGCAGGAGCCGCTGCGCAAGGTCGCCTCGTTCTGCCAGTTGCTGGAAAAGCGCTACGCCGACCAGCTCGACGACCACGGGATCGAATACATCGGCTATGCGGTCGATGGCGCCAAACGCATGCAGGTGCTGATCAACGACCTGCTGACCTTCTCGCGAGTCGGCCGGGTGGGCAGCAAGCAAACCGAGGTCGAGCTGGACGTGACGCTGGAAGCGGCCATGGGCAACCTCGCGGTCGCCATCGAGGAATCAGGCACCGAGGTGGTGCGCCCGAGCCGGCCCCTGCCGCGGGTCGTCGGAGACCCGACACTGCTGACCATGTTGTGGCAGAACCTGATTGGCAACGCGATCAAATTCCGTCACGTCGATCGGCTGCCCCGCATCGTCATCGACTGCGAATTGCGCCGGGATACCGGCGAATGGTTGCTGACCGTGTCGGACAACGGTATCGGAATCGCCGAAGAGTTCACCGACAAGGTGTTCGTCATCTTCCAGCGGCTGCACGGCCGCGGGGTGTATCCGGGAACGGGTGTCGGACTGGCGCTGGTGAAGAAGATCGTCGAATACCACGACGGCGCAGTCCGGATCGACTCGACCTATACCGACGGAACCCGATTCGAGTTCACGCTTCCGGCCGCCGTGGCCGCAGAACGACCCGCCGCCCTGGAAGGAGCGCGTCAATGACACCCGCCAGCAGAGCAATCGAGATCCTGTTGGTCGAGGACGACGCGGGAGACGAACTCATCACGCGGGAGGCCTTGGAGCACAACAAGTTCCAGAACCGGCTGCACGTCGCGCACGACGGCGAAGAGGGCCTGGACTTTCTCTACAAGCGGGGTCGATTCGAAGGCGCGCCACGACCGGATCTCATCCTGCTGGATCTGAACCTGCCCAAGTACGACGGTCGCCAGCTGCTGGAGAAGGTGAAGTCCGACGCCGATCTGGCGCGCATCCCGGTCGTCGTGCTCACCACGTCCGCGGCGGAGGAAGACATCCTGCGCAGCTACAAGCTGCACGCCAACGCCTATGTCGCCAAGCCGGTCGACCTCGACCAATTCATCAGTGCGGTGCGGCAGATCGACGAGTTCTTCCTTCAGGTTGTTCGGCTGCCGGGCGTGTAGGTTCTTCGGGGCACACGATGCCGCGCGGAGTCACCTCGTAGACCCGGGTGGTCGCGATGTCGAAGAAGATGCCTTCCACCTGGATGTCGCCGGAGGAGACCGCGGCGGCCAACATCGGGTGGCGGATCAGCCTTTCCAGTTGGACAGCGACATTCACGATGCTCAGCTGGTCGATCTCCGAGTATCCGACGGCTTCGGCGCTCGCCCGGGCCGGATGGTGGTCCCCGTAGGCGTCCAGACTCGCACGGCCGTATTCCAGCCACTGACCCATCGGGGTGGCGGCTTGATCGGGGGTCTCCTCGAGAAGCACCTTCATGGCGGCACACGACGAATGTCCGCAGATGACCACCGAACGCACACCCAGCTGGCTCGCGGCGAATTCCAGTGCGGCGTCGACCGATCGGTCGTTCGCGTCGGTCGGCACCAGGTTGCCGAAGTTTCGGACGGTGTACAGGTCGCCGGGGCCGCTGGCGGTGATGACGTTCGGCAGGATCCGGGAATCCGCGCAGGTGAGGAACAGCGCATAGGGGTCGTGGGCGCCGCCGAGCCCGGAGATGTGCTGATGCAACACGGCCGAGCCGTTGCGGTGGTACTCGTCGACGCGGTCGAGAATGGAAGCGTCGCCGTCGTTTTGGGTTCTGTTGCGCGCCGACCGCCACGGCACCAACCCGATCGGATGGGGCGCGAAGTGCCGCTTGGGGGGACTCGCGTGCGCGTTCTGCAGCTTCGCGTCCGTCGTCTCGACGATGACGACCACCCCGCCCCGCGCCTCGTGCGCGTGTTGCCAATCCCCGATCGTTTCGGACACCGAGTCGTCGATGTAGTCCGCGTTCAGGTTCAGCGTCACCTCCGTCCCCTCGGGGACCGACGCGAGAGCCTTTGTCAGGCGCGGTAAAAGCAGAAAGCTCAGCGTGCCGTCGATATCGATGCGCCACTGCTTCGATTCTTCGTCGCCGATCGGTTGCACCGCAACCGGGGCGCGGGTCACCCTGACCAGTAGGAAGCCGATGGCGACGGCGAGCCCGATGATCACACCTTCCAGCAGATTGAGGAACACCACCGACAACGTGGTGACGACGTACACAGCGAAATTGCCTGTGCGCCAGGCCAATTTGATATGGGCCAGCTTGATCAACTGGCCGCCGATCACGATCAGCAGTCCGGCCAGCGCTGCCTTCGGGATGAGCTCCACCAGTTCGGTGAACAGCGAGGCGAACAGCAGGATCCAAACGCCGTGCAGCACCGCCGACATCCGGGTCCGCGCGCCGGCGGCGACGTTGGCCGAGCTGCGCACGATGACACCGGTGATCGGCAGGCCGCCCAGTAAGCCGGACGCCATGTTCGCGGTGCCCTGTCCGATGATCTCCCGGTCAAAGTTCGTCCGTGGCCCCTTGTGCAGTTTGTCGGCACCGACCGCGCACAGCAGCGACTCGACACTGGCGATCAGGGCGATCGTCAGGATGCCGACGCCGATGTCCTCGGCCTCGTCGAGCCACGGTATGCCCTTCGGGGAGGCTCCCGAGATGTGCGGCAAGTTGACGGCGTCGAAGAAGTTGCCCGACAGCGAGATTCGATCGGTGTCCAGCCCCGCCGCCATCGCCAGCGCGGTCGCCGCGACGATGGCCACCAGCGGAGCGGGGATCAGCCGTACCTTGGCGGGCAGCCTCGACCACAGCAACAAGATCACGATGACGATGCCACCGGTGATCACCTCGTGCAGTTCGTGGTGCAGAATCCCGTCGGGCAGCGCCACGAGGTTCTGCCACGCGGAACTATGCGACGAGCCACCGATCAGTACGTGGACCTGTTGCAACATGATCGTGATACCGATGCCGGCCAGCATCGCGTGCACCACCACCGGCGCAATTGCGAGGGCGGTGCGCGCCAACCGACTCAGGCCGAACGCGACCTGCAACGCGCCCGCACCGATGGTCATCAGGCACAACATCGGGAAACCGAGGTCATCGATCAGTCCCGCGACCACCACGGTGAGGCCCGCGGCCGGGCCGCTGACCTGAACCGACGACCCGCCGAGTGCACCGGCGACGATGCCGCCCACGACCGCGGCGATCAGGCCGGCGGCCAGCGGGGCCCCGGAAGCGATCGCGATGCCGAGCGAAAGCGGTAGGGCCACAAGGAAGACGACGAGCGATGCGGGTATGTCGTGGCGCAGATTGTCCAGAAGCGACCCGGATTTGGCCGCTGCTACGACATTGCTTGTGGGCGCATTCATAAGTCGACTACTCCAACGGTTAGGAAGTCGGCGAGCGGCTATCCGCTACCGCGGGCTTACGACCCTTTATGACCGGTAGAACGGCGCGTGTCAATCGCGCGCCCGCCGGCCCTGGCAACCAAGGCAAGTCAGTTGGGCGAACGACGAGACGTTGTGCCGCCTGCGGCTAACTCGTGTGGGAAGCCTTCCATGACTGCTCGATTGCCGGGATAAGCCCGCACGGATTCATCGACAACTCAAAGAAACACAGGTGTCGGTGTTCGACAACAACTCGTTTCATCGGCGATTCAAAGAAACCCGGGTCGCGAAATCAGGACTCGGCCAGAAACATGTCGTTGTGCTGGCCCGGAGCGGGTGGGGGCTCGGCCGCGGCCGCATCGAAGCTCGAGTAGCGGGCCGGAGTGCGGATCACCGTGATTTCATCGTCACCGCTGCCGACCGTCAGCGCCAGTTCGTTTTCGGCGAACAGCGCGGTGTCGACCACCTGTTTCCAGGTGTAGGCCAGGCAGGCCATCAAGCCGCCCGCTTGCAGCAGCTGAACCCATTCGGCGGCGGTCTTGGCGGCCAGCGCCTTCTCGAGTTCCTCGGTCAACTCGGGGTAGTTCATGGCGCGGGAGCGTTGATCGATGAACCGCTCGTCTTCCAACATGTCGGGGCGGCCGATGATCTCGCACAGCTTCGCCCAGTGCTTGGGCACATACGCACTGATCACCAGATACCCGTCCGATGCCTTGAATGCGTCCGACGGCTGGGTGGCGAAGCCAACTCCCTTGCGCTTCTTGGTAGTTGGCGCCGAGTCCGGTTTCGGCTCGGGTTGCTCGGTGGGCTTGTTCAGGTGAATCGTGAGCTGACTGGCCTGCAAACCCACCGCGACGTCGTACATCGCGACCCGGACCACGTCTGCCACACCGTGGCGCTCGCGGTTGAGCAGCGCGGCCAGCACCGCCTGGGCCAACACGTGGCCGCTGGCGGCGTCGACCAGCTGGAACGGGATGATTTGCGGTTTACCGCTCGGCGTGGGCATTCCGGTGGTCATGCCCGACTCGGCGGCAACCATCAGGTCGACGCCCGGCCGGCTGCCTTCCGGGCCGTTGCCGCCGTATGCGGACAGGCGCGCATAGATGAGCTTCGGGTTGCGGGACCGTAACTCGTTGGGGCCCAGTCCCATACGCTCCATCACTCCGGGGCGAAACCCCTCGAGCACGACGTCGGCCGTGTCGACCAGCCGCAAGATCTGTTGTTTGGCTTCGTCGTTGGTAAGGTCCACCGCCACCGACTTCTTGCCCCGGTTGTGGGGCAAAAACAGGGTCGGCAGCGGCGGCCGGCCGGGCAGCACCGCGACGATCTGCCGGGCCGCCTCGCCGTCGGGTGCCTCGACCTTGATGACCTCGGCGCCGAGGTCGGCCATGATCTGTCCTGCCAGCGGCCCGGCGATGTTCTGCGTGAAGTCGAGAACCCGGTATCCGTCAAGTGGCTTGGGCGGCTGGCTGTTTGGCATCATTGGGGCCTTCCTCTTACCCTGCCTTGTGCAAAACTGCGGTGCAGTAGTAGTTCTTGGCGAACGGGGCGTCGTCGCCGTCGGGCTGTTGCGGTAATCCGTTGTCGGCCAACAGCTGATTCAGCGGGGTACTGACCGGCTGCCAGCCGCGGTCCCGCAGATACGCGGCCGCGTCGTTGCGCTCGCCGGGAAAGCCCAGATCGTCGAGTACGACGTCGAGCCCGTTATCCCGCCACCGTTGGCTGGCGCCGTTCAACGCATTCTGGTTGGAGCCGGTGTTGATGAAAATCTCGGCCACCAGCCGGCTCTTGTCGGCGGACAGCGCGGTGATGTTGTCCAGCAAGCGATCCTGCGCGTCGGGCGGCAGGAAGCCGAGTAGTCCCTCGGCGGCCCAGGCGGCGGGTTGGCCGGTATCGAAGCCGGCCTGCTTGAGTGCCGACGGCCAGTCGTGGCGCAGGTCGACCGCGACGGCGCGGATCTCGGCGGTGGGCTTCGCACCGAGCGCCTCGATCGTCGTGGTCTTGAACTCGATGACTTCCGGCTGGTCGATCTCGAACACCGTCGTGCCCGGCGTCCACGGCAGTCGGTACCCGCGTGCGTCCAGGCCGGAGGCCAAGATGACGACCTGGCGAAGACCCGCCGCCGCGGCATCGGCGAAGAACGCGTCGATGTAGCGCGTGCGCGCGGCCAGTAGGTCGGTCATCCGTTGCATGCCCCAGGGCGCGCCGGGCTCGTCGACGTCGGCGGCGTCGATCTCGGCGTTGGCCCACCGGGTGAAGAAGTCGACGCCCACGGCGCGCACCAGCGGCTCGGCGAACGGGTCGTCGATCAGTTCGTCCTTGGTGGCCCGGGCCCGTCCGGCGGCCACCATGGTGGCGGTGGCTCCCACGCTCGTCGCCAGGTCCCAGGTGTCGTTGTCGCTGCGTGCCACGGACGTGCCCCTTCCGCCGATTACTGGTTAGACAGAATAACGATACGGTCTCGCGACCGTTCGGCGTCCCCGGCTCCGGGACCGCTCAAACACCAGAACAGGTCAGTCCAGGCGGTAGCGGATCAGCCGAGAACTGTTGGCCACCACCGCAACCGACGAAGCGTTGTGCAGGATCGCGGCCAGCACGGGGGACAGGGCCCCGCCCGCGCCGATGATCAGCCCGGCGGCGTTGACGGCGATCGACATGCCGTAGTTCTCCCGGATCACGTCGACAGCCCGGGCGCCGAGATCGCGGATGTCGAGCAGGCGATGCAGATCGTCGTTGGCCAGCGCCACGTCTGCGGTCTCGACCGCGACGTCGGTTCCGGCCAGCCCCATGGCGATCCCGATGTCGGCGGCCGCCAGCGCCGGGGCATCGTTGATGCCGTCGCCGACCATGCCGACGACGAAGCCCTCGCCCTGTAGCTCGCGCACCACCTCGAGCTTGTCCTCCGGCATCACCTCGGCACGCCATTCGTCGATGCCCAGTTCGCCCGCGACCACCTGCGCGATGTCCGGGTGGTCGCCGGTGAGCATCACGATGCGGCGAATCCCGTTGGCCCGCAACTTGTTCAGCACCTCAGCGGCCTCGGGGCGGACTTCGTCACGCAGGCTGATCAGCCCGACCAGGGTGCCGTCCACCGCCAGGAGCAGCGGCGTCTCGGCCTGCCGGCGCAGCTTGTCGACCCAGTCCTTGGCCTTCTTGGACACCTTGACCCGCTCGGACTGCAGCAGCGAAGGGCTGCCCAGCAGCAGGGTGCGGCCGTCGGCCCAGGTCCGCATGCCCAGCCCGACCAGCACCTCGCACTCCTCGTGCGGCGGGATGCTGATGTGGCGCTCCTCGGTGGAGCGGATCACGGCTTCGGCCAGCGGATGCCGGGAGTGGATCTCCGAGCTGGCCGCATACGCGAGTACCTGCTCTGGTTGCCAATCGGAATGCATGGCAACGATATTCGTGACAACCGGCCGACCGACGGTCAGCGTGCCGGTCTTGTCGAACACGATCGCGTCGACCCGGCCCGCCTGCTCGAGGTGCGATCCGCCCTTGATCAGGATGCCGCGGCGCGCGCCGTTGCCGATCGCGGCGCTGATCGCGGTCGGGGTGGCCAGGCCCACCGCGCAGGGGCAGGCGATCAACAGCATGGTCATCGCACGCCGGACGTCGCCGGTGATCGCCAGCGTGATCGCCGACACGACGAACGAGGTGGGAACGAAACGGCGCGAGAAGTTTTCGCCGACCGTCTGGATGGGCGCGCGGTCGTGCTGCGCCTCCTCGACGCGGGTGATGATGCGCCCGATGGCGGTCTGGTTGCCGACGGCCCGCGCGCGCACCACGACGCGCCCACGCACCACGACCGAGCCGGCGTGCACGTGGGTTCCCACGCCGACGCTGACCGGCAGGTTCTCACCGGTGATCGCGGATTGGTTGACGACGGCCTCGCCGTCGACGACTTCGCCGTCGACCGGGATGGCGACGTGGTCGTGCACCACCACCTCGTCGCCGATCTCGACGCTGTCGATGGGCACCTGGATCTCGGTGCCGGATTGTGGTCCGTCAACGAGCCGGATCCATGCCGTGTCCTGGCTGCCGCGCAGCAGTTCCGATATGGCCCGCCGGGTCCGTCGCAATGTCAGATCTTGAAGGTACTCACCGATATTCAGCAGCCACAGCACAGTCAGGGCGACCACGTTCTCGCGCAGGATCAGGCTCGCGACTGTCGCGGCCGAGACCAGCGCGTCCGTGCCGGCCTTGCCGGATCGCAGTGAACGCAGCGCGCCGCGCAGGAACGGGTAGCCGGTGAAGATCGTGACGCCGGTGGCGACCACCCGGCCGCTCGGGCCGAGCAGCGGTGGTCGGGCGAACACGTAGCGGCGCACCCCGAGCAGGCTCAGGGCCAGGCCGCCGATCACCATGCGCAGCACGTCGGAGTTGCGGATCTCCGACGAATGGGGCGCGCGCGCCGGAATCAGTTCGGCGGCAACGTGTTCGGCGCTGCTGATCGCGGCCATCACCTCGGCGCGGTCGCAGCGGCGCGGCGAATACCAGACGACGACCGAACCGGTGCGCGGGTAGGCGTGCACGGCGCGCACGCCGGTCTGCTTGGCGACGGCCTCTTCGACCGCGACGGCCCGCCGGGCGCTGCAGCGCACCCAGGGGACGCAAACCCGCATGCGGCCGGCGGCATCCGAAAGTACTTCGATACAGGGGTCTTTGGCGGTTGCGATGTCTTCAACGATCGCGAGGCTCATGGTGAGCGATCAGTGGTCGTGATCGTGGGTGTCGCCGAGCGACGGGGTGGGCGCCTCCTCGCCGATGCGCTCGCGGGCTTCGGCCATCACATCGGCGAGCCGCAGGCGCGCCGACTCCGCGGCCGTCTCGGCTTTGCGGGTGCCGCGCAATCCGAGTTCCGCGGTCGCCACGGCGGTCTGGTGCAGCGGTGCCTTGGCCACGGCCTTGCGCACGACCTCGTAGGCCGTCACCCCGACCAGGCCGGTGAATACCGTTCCCGCCGCCTTTGCCAGTAGCCCGTATACCGCCATCGCCGGATCCTTTCCCGTCGCCTAGTTGTTAATGACAACCATTATCAGATCGCTCCCCGGAACCGGCCGAGTGTCACGCCGTCCACCCTATGCTTCCACGAAATTAACATTGATGTATTGCCATATCAATATACGTTGTCAGAGGACGCGGGTGACCCTCTCGGTGTCGATTCGGCGCTGCAGTGCCGACTGATCGGGGTTGGCCACCTGCACCAGCGATGCGCCGACGGCCATGATCGCCAGCAGACCGTCGACCAACTCGGTCGGGCCGGGCCACCCTGCGGTGGAAAGCACTCGATCTTGGGCCGTCAAACCCCTTGCCGCCGAGGAGTTTTCACAGTCGGCCAGGATTTCGTCGACGGAGCGGCCGGCCAGGGCGGCACCGGGATGGTGTTCGGCGACGATCTGGTCGCCGTGCACTCGCACCGCGGTGGCGTAATCGGTGACGCCGATCGGCAGGTCGGGTGCCGGGCGGCCGAACGGATCCAGCGACAACACCGCGACCTCGCCGCCCGGCTCGATCGTGGCGTCGGCCTCGTCCAGCCGTTCGGCGGTGCACAGCGCCAGGTCGGCCGGCCCGTCGAGAACGGCCTCGGCGCCGATCCACCACACCCCGAACAACACCGCCGCGGTCTGCCAATGCGCCGGCAGCAGGATCGCCACCCGGCTGGCCGGGCCCGCACCCAGCTCGTCGCGTAACAGGTTGCCGGTCTTGGCGGCCCAGTTGGCCAGGGTCACCGCGGACAATTCGATGCGCTCGCCGGTGGCGTCGTCGTAGTAGGTGATCCGCGGACCGACCGGGTCGGCCCGCAGCATCGGATCGAGGATCGCCCCGGATAGCGTGGTCAGTTGATGCACTCCGGCTTGTCGCTGCCGGCCGTCAGGATCGGCGAGGGCGCCGGGACATTCGGGTCGGTGGCCGACTGGTTCGTCACCCGCGCCGGTGCCGTCGTGTTGCCGGACAGGCCGGAGCCCGGTCCGGTGTAGTCGTTGGCCAGCACCACGCGGACCGATCCCGGCGCCAGCGACGCATCGGGTACGACGGGCAGCCCGCCCAGCTCCTTGGCGACTTCCTGGGCTCCCATGTCGTCGGGCTTGTTGGCCCGCACCTGGCTGGCCTTGACGTGGCCGCCGTCGTTGTTGCCGACGGCTCCGGTGGTAAATCCCTTGGAGCTCAACACGTCTGACACCGCGGCGGCCAGTCCGTTGATGTCGGTGTCGTTGACCACGCTCGCGGTGGTCTTGGCGGGGGTGTAGGCCAGTTGCTCGGTCTTGCCCTCATCCTGGTCGTGCAGCAGGCCGGCGACCCAGTCCTGCACTTGGTGCGGGTCCACCCGGACGACGCTTTGCATGCCGTCGTCGCTCCAGCCGGCTCCGTCGAGCACCGGGATGGTGGCGAAGGCGACGTTACCGCCGGACAGCTTCTGCAGCTGCTTGACGAAATCCATCACGTCCCAGCCCTGGGAGATCACCACCGAGCGCTGCACCGCCGCCTGCAGCCGCTTGAGCGTGGTGGGGCTGGACAGCGTCTGACCGGAGATCACCCGGTGGGCGAGCGAGGCCATCACGACCTGCTGGCGCACCACCCGGTCGAGGTCGCCGCGCGGCAGGTCGTGGCGCTGACGTACGAAGCTGAGCGCCTCGGCGCCGTCCAGCTTTTGCGGGCCGGCCGGGAAGTCGGCACCCGAAAGTGGTTCGTACACGGCGTCTTTCAGACACACATTGACACCGCCGAGGGCGTCGGTGATCAACGCGAAACCGAGCAGCCCGATCTCGGCATAGTGGTCGACGGTGACGCCGGTGAGGTCGGCGACGGTCTTGATCAAGGCCTCCCGCCCGGCCTCGGTTCCCTGGGTGGCGGCGTCCTCGGCCGAATCGCCGGCCTTGACCAGGGCGGTCCGCTTGGCTTCCCGGGTTTGGCCGTAGACGCCGTTGATCTTCGTCTTGCCCAGACCGGGCGCGGTGACATACGAGTCGCGCGGAATCGAGATGGCGGTCGCCGATTTCCCGTTGTTCGGTATCCGGACCAGGATGATGGTGTCGGTGTTGGTGGCTTCCTCGTCACCGGCCTTCAGCGTCGCCAGCTCCTCGGGGGTCAACGGATTGCCGTGGGCGTCGGTGCGGCTGTCCATGCCGACCAGCAGGATGTCGATCGCGCCGTCGTCGCCGCCCTTGCCCAGCGACGGGGCCGACATGTGGAAGATGCCGTCCTCGAACGCTCGGACGTTGTTCCACGCGACGCCGGTGCCGAGTACGACGGCGACCGCTAGCACAGTGGCAACAACACGAACCACACGTTGCACAGGCATCACACTAGGCTACTTGCGGCTCAGTCGCTTCCCTAGTAGCCAGCAGCGGCGTGGCCCGTCCTTTCCTGCCCTTTTCGAGACATGCCAGACTCGAACCATGTCGGGCAGGATCGTCATCACCGGAGCCGGTGGGCAGCTGGGTGGTTGTCTGGCAACACAGGGCGCTGATCAGGGTCGCAACATCCTCGCGCTGACGTCCGCGCAGTGGGACATCACCGACCCGGCCGCCGCCGAGGCAATCGTGCGAAGCGGCGATGTCGTGATCAACTGCGCCGCCTACACCGATGTCGACGGCGCCGAAAGCGACGAGGCGCGGGCGTACGCGGTCAATGAGGCCGCGCCGGCGCACATCGCGAAGGCCTGCGCGCGGGCGGGCGCCCGGCTGATCCACGTCTCGACCGACTTCGTGTTCGCCGGGGACTACGCCGATCCCCGCCCGTTCGAACCCAGCGACGAGACCACGCCCCGTGGTGTCTACGCGTGCAGCAAGCGCGCCGGTGAGGTCGCCGCGCTGGCGGCGCTGCCGGATGCCGCCCAATGCACCGTGGTCCGGACCGCCTGGGTCTACACCGGCGGCACCGGCAAGGACTTCGTCGCGGTCATGCGCAGGCTCGCGGCCGGTGACGGCCCGATCAAGGTCGTCGACGACCAGGTCGGGTCGCCGACCTACGTCGCCGACTTGGCCGCCGCCCTGCTCCAGGTGGCCGACCTCATTGACGGGGGAGGTGTGCCCGGTCCGATCCTGCACGCCGCCAACGAGGGCGTCGTCTCGCGATTCGGCCTGGCCCGTGCGGTGTTCGAGGAGTGTGGCGCCGACCCCGAGCGGGTGCACCCGGTGAGCACCGCGGAATTTCCCCGTCCCGCACCGCGTCCGACCTACTCCGCGCTGTCGAGCCGGGAGTCGGCGGCGGCGGGCCTGACGCCGCTAAGGCCCTGGCGCTCTGCACTTGTCGCCGCGCTGGCCGCGTCGCAGGGGCCAGTCCCGGTGCAACGACCGATAACCTCTACGCCGTGACTGACGTCCTGCCGGTCGTGACGGTGACCTATTCGCCGGGCCACCATCTCGAACGTTTTCTGGCTTCGCTGTCGCTGGCGACCGACCGCCCGGTCAGCGTTCTGATGGCCGACAACGGGTCCACCGACGGCACCCCGCAGGCGGCCGTGGAGCGCTACCCGAACGTGCGGTTGTTCAGCACCGGAGGCAACCTCGGCTACGGCACCGCGGTCAATCGCGCGATCGAGCACCTGGGTGAGCGCGGGGAGATCGACGACTGGGTGCTGGTGGCCAACCCGGACGTGCAGTGGGGCCCGAACAGCATCGACGCGCTGCTGGAGGCGGCCACCCGCTGGCCGCAGGCCGGCGCGCTGGGCCCGCTGATCCACGACCCCGACGGCTCGGTGTACCCGTCGGCACGGTTGCTGCCCAGCCTGATCCGCGGCGGCATGCACGCGGTGATCGGGCCGTTCTGGAAGCGCAATCCCTGGACGGCGGCGTACCGCCAGGAACGGCTCGAGCCCAGCGAACGGCCGGTGGGCTGGCTGTCGGGATCGTGTCTGCTGCTGCGTCGTTCGGCTTTCGGGCAGATCGGTGGGTTCGACGAGCGCTATTTCATGTACATGGAGGACGTCGACCTCGGCGACCGGCTCGGCAAGGCCGGCTGGCTCAACGTCTACGTGCCGTCGGCCGAGGTGCTGCACCACAAGGGCCACTCCACCGGCGACGATCCGGCCAATCACCTCGCGGCGCACCATCGCAGTACCTATATCTTTCTGGCCGACCGGCATACCGGTTGGTGGCTGGCTCCGCTGCGCTGGACGTTGCGGGTCTCGTTGGCGCTGCGGTCGGCTCTGATGGTGCGCAGCTCGCGCCGCCAGCGTTCGGCGAAGCGGGCAGAAGGGCGGCACTGAGTTGACGATTACCCCAGTGGATGCGGTGATTCTGGTGGGCGGCAAGGGCACTCGCCTGCGGCCGCTGACGCTGTCGGCGCCCAAGCCGATGCTGCCGACGGCCGGGGTGCCGTTTCTCACCCACATGTTGTCGCGCATCGCCGCGGCCGGCGTCCGGCACGTCATCCTGAGCACCTCCTACAAGGCCGGCGTGTTCGAGGCGGAGTTCGGTGACGGCTCGGCGCTGGGTGTCGAGATCGACTACGTCACCGAAGAGGATCCGCTGGGAACCGGGGGCGGCATCGCCAACATCGCCGACAAGCTGCGCCATGACACCGCGCTGGTGTTCAACGGCGATGTGCTCTCCGGCGCCGATCTTTCCCAATTGGTGGAGTCGCACCGGGCGAATGCGGCCGACGTGACGCTGCACCTGGTTCGGGTGGGCGATCCGCGTGCCTTCGGCTGCGTGCCCACCGACGAGAACGATCGGGTGCTGGCCTTTCTGGAGAAGACCGAGGATCCACCGACCGACCAGATCAACGCCGGCACCTATGTTTTCGAGCGCAGGATCATCGATCGGATCCCCCGCGGCCGGCCGGTGTCGGTCGAACGCGAGGTGTTCCCGTCGCTGCTGTCGGACGCGGGAGTCAAGGTCTGCGGCTACGTGGATGCCACCTATTGGCGCGACATGGGGACCCCCGACGACTTCGTCCGCGGCTCCTCGGATTTGGTGCGCGGCATCGTGACGTCCCCGGCGCTGAACGGGCACCGGGGCGAAAAGCTGGTGCACGACGGCGCGGCGGTGTCGCCCGGTGCGGTGCTGATCGGTGGCACGGTCGTCGGACGCGGCGCCGAGATCGGCCCCGGCGTGCGGCTGGACGGCGCGGTGATATTCGACGGCGTCAAGATCGAGGCCGGCAGCGTGGTCGAGCGTTCGATCGTCGGCTTCGGGGCCCGCATCGGTCCGCGGGCGCTGATCCGTGACGGGGTGATCGGTGACGGCGCCGATATCGGCGCGCGCTGCGAGCTGTTGCGCGGCGCCCGGGTGTGGCCCGGTGTGTCCATTCCCGACGGCGGGATCCGCTACTCCAGCGACGTCTAGGGGAGTTTGCGCGCCGAGATCGACGTCAGCGCGCTGCCTACTCGAACTTTTCCGCGCTGGTGTCGATCTCGGGGAGCATGTCGGTGGCCAGGACCACCATCGCGGCATGGGGGAAGTGTTCCTGGGCAGCGAAGCGATCGCCGGCCACGCATTGAGCGAGTACCAGCTGCGTCGGTGGTATCGGAGGATCTTTCCCGATGTCTACGTACCGAAGGGCGATGGGCTGTCGCTGGACGACCGCATTCTTGCCGCCTGGCTCTGGTCGCGTCGGCAGGCGGTAATAGCCGGCGTTGCGGCGTCCGCGCTGCACGGAGCGCGCTGGGTGGACGCGAACACGCCAATCGAACTCGTTGCCAATAGCGCCCGGCCACAGCGCGAACTCATCGTCCGCAACGAGACATTCGGTGCCGACGAGGTGACCACCATCAAGCGGTTACCGGTGACATCGGTCGCCCGCACCGCTTTTGACCTCGGCCGTCACTTGCCGCGTGGGCAGGCGCTGGCGCGCCTCGACGCGCTCATGCATGCGACGCCGTTCTCCTTCGAAGATGTCTTCGTATTGATGAAGCGGTATCGAGGCGCTCGTGGTGTGCGACGGCTGGGCGAAGTACTGCCGTTGGTGGACGGCGGCGCGGCATCACCCAAGGAAAGCTGGTTGAGGCTGCTCCTCGTCGATGCCGGCTTTCCGAAACCGGCAACGCAGATACCGGTCAATTGCGACTGGCGACTACTGGGCGTGCTGGATATGGGCTGGGAGGACTACATGGTTGCCTTGGAGTACGACGGCGACCAACACCGAACTGACCGAAGGCAATTCGTGAAGGACATCAGCCGACTAGACAAGTTGCAGGATTTAGGCTGGATCGTGATCCGGGTCGTCGCCGAGCATCGGCCCGAGGACATCGTAGATCGTGCACGCAAGGCCCTCGCCAGTCGGGGTTATCGTCGAGATCGACGTCAGCGCGCTGCCTACTCGAACTTTTCCGCGCTGGTGTCGATCTCGGCGCTATAGCGCCAGCGCGCGCGAAAACCAGGTGCGCGAGGGCGTGATCCGCGCCGGGCGGCAGCGCGTCGGCCGGCCACCACCGCAGGTCCTCGGATTCCTCGCTGATCGCGATCTGCGCACCCGCCGGGGCGTGGGCGACGAATTGCAGATCCAGGTGCCGGGTCGGGACACCCAGCGAGCAGGTGACCGGGTGGACGTGAACCGCGGCCAGCTCCGGCGCGATGCGCAGATCGGGCACGCCGGATTCCTCGACGGCTTCGCGCAGCGCCGCGGCCACGATGTCGGGGTCGTCCTCGTCGCAGTGGCCCCCGAGCTGCACCCAGCGACCCAGCCGGGGATGCAGGGTCAGCAGCACCCGGGTGGACGTGTCATCCAGCACGATCGCCGAGGCCGTGACGTGGCCGGCTTCGCACTCGCGCCGGCAGGCGTCCGGGCGGCCGTGCACGAACGCCAGCACGGCGTGCCGCAACGACTCCTGCGCCGGGTCGGGTGCCTGCCAGTCGGTGAGCAGCGAGATGGCCGAGTCGCGGATGCTCATCGGGCGCCGCGCCTGGTCCGGCGATCGCGCAGGGTGTGCCACGCCGTCCTGCACCGCGCGACGACCTCGGGCGACCAGCCGAGCCCGTCGATCAAGACGTGCCGGTCGACGGTGTCGAGCGCCTTCTCGATCTCGTTGGCCTTCAACAGCAGATCGACATCCGCGGCGAGTTCGCCGGCCAGCGCCGGGGCGGGAATGGGCAGCTGCTCGGCTTCGGTCGGCTCGAGTTCCAAGATGCCTCCACCATAACTACGGCCCATGATCTCGGCGAACGCGAACGTCGCGCTGTTGTGGAACACGGCGGCAAACGCGGCCGGCTCGACGCCGGGGCCGATTCGCACCCGGTGCACGGTGTCGGTGCTCGTCGCCGCGGCGGCGTTGACGGTGAGCCGCGGGGCCAGGTGAATCTGGCGCAGCAGGAACAGGTCCGGCACCCACAGCGACGGGGTGCGCCACCACGGCTTACGGATCGAACACTTGAAACCGAGGTGGACGCCGGCCGCCTCACCGGCGTGGATGTGGGCGGCCAGGGCGGCGTCGGCCGGCCGGTCCGGTGCGTCGAGCAGCCAGGTCCGGTGGCCGGCGGCGATATCGCTTGCCCGGCAATCGGTGTCGTACACCAGGCCGCACAGCTGGCTGCTGCGCGAGACGAGCGGGACGCAGTGCGCTCGCAGGCCCAGCTCGTGGGCCTGGGCATCGGTGAAGGTGAAGAAACTGTTGCGGCCCGTCACGATGCCGACATCCACGTCGGCGATGGCCCCGACCCGCGTCAGGGTGTCGGACTGTTTCAACGTGCGCAGCAGTGCGATCGCGGCGGGGTCCAGGAAGTACTTGGTCCACTTCTCCTTCTCGTGCAGCAGCGCGGGCGCCGATTCGACGTCGAGGTCCGCGCGCTCCAGCGCGTCGGCGTCGACGAGATTGATCGTGCGAATGCGCGCGGGACCCGCGCCGGCGACCCCGCAGAACAACACGACTTCCTGCAGGATGCCGTCGAAGACCAATCGCCGAAATGTGACCAGAGTGATTTCTCGGTACCGGGTGAGCAGAAATTCGCGCAATGGTGCGGCATAACTGACTTGCAGCAATTCGGCGGGCAATACCAAACCCACCCGCCCGCCGTCGCGCACCATTACCGTGCTGGCGACGACGAATGGGACCCAGGCGTTGGTCAGCCGGCTGGGGCGTAGGCCCTCGCGCCGCATCAGCTCCAGCGCCGGCTCGCGCTGCTCGCGGGCCCAGTTGCCGAACCGGATGTACGGCGGGTTGCCGGCCACCCCGTCCCAGCCGGTGGCCCCGTGCTCGGTCACCCAGGTAAACAGGTTCGCGGTCTGCACCGCGGCGAATCGTCGTGCCTTGAGCGCCTCGCCGGCGACTAGTTCCACGCCGTGGGCCTGCGTTGTCAGCGCGGCCAGCTCGCGCAGGATTGCGCCGTCGCCGCAGGAGGGTTCGACGATGCGAGGGCCGGCCGTGCGCACCCAGCGCGCCAGGAATCGCGCCACCGCCGCCGGTGTGTAGTAGCCGCCGCGAACCTTGTCGGCGGATGCGGCCGCCTTGCCGGCGAACGTCGTCACCGGGTCAGTATCACTTGTCGACCAGCAGATCTCCGGGATTCACGGGGTCGCGCGGCCCTTCCGGTTCCGCGGCGTAACCGATCGCGATGCCGCCCAACGGCTCCCAATCGTCTGGCAGTTCAAGCTCGGCGCGGACCAGATCGGCGGCGAAGATCGTCGAGCCGATCCAGCAGCTGCCCACCCCCCGCACGGCCAGCGCGACCAACAACGCCTGCACGGCCGCGCCCACCGCGACGGTGAACATGGTGTGCTCGGCGGCGGTGCGCTCGGCGTCGGAATAGGTGTGCGCGCCGTCGGGCACCAGCATCGGGATCACGACCTCGGGTGCGTCGTAGAGGATCTGGCCGCGCGCGACCCGCCGATCGATCGCGTCGGCCGGCTTGCCGTCGCCGGCCAGGTCGGCACGCCACTTGTCCTTCATGCGATCGAGCAGCCGGGTCCGGGTGGCCGCGGTGCGCAGCCACACGAACCGCACCGGGCGGGTGTGGTGCGGGGCCGGCGCGGTCAGGGCCTCGGCGACGGCCGCCTCGATCAGCTCGGGCGGGACGGGCTCGCCGCTGAACCGGCGCACCGACCGGCGCAGCAGCTGGGCTTGTGCGCGTCCCAGCTCGATGGCTTCGGCGGTGCCGAGCCAGAACAGGTCCTCTGGGCCGGGCCGCAGCAGGTTCCGGGCGGTGCTGCCGTCGTCGACGACGCGCAGGCCGCGCACGACGGCCACCGGCAGCGCGGTCAGCTTGCCCTTGACCAGATCGGCCGCGGCGGCCACTTCGTCGGCCACGGCGATCTCGGTGACCACCAACTCGTTGCCGTGTTCGTCGAGCGTGCCCGAATAGCCGTGCAGCACAGCCAGACCCGCCGCGCCGATCGCGGCGTCGATCTGGCCGTTGCGCCAGGCCCGGCCCATCGTGTCGGTGATCACCACCGCGACGTCGACGCCGAGCTTCTCGCGCAGGGCGGCACGCAGGGCCGCGGCACTGCCGTCGGGGTCGACCGGAAGCAGCGCGAGTTCGCTTCGGCCGACGTTGGATCCGTCGACGCCGGCTGCGGCCTGCACCAGGCCGAGCCGGTTCTCGGTGATCAGCGTGCGGCCCTTGCGCGCCAGCACCCGCACCGCCTCGGCGTCGACCAGCTTGCGCCGCAGCTCGTCACGTTCCTCGGGGTCCGCGGGTGCCGGCACCAGTCGGCCCTCGCATTTGGACAGCACCTTGCTGGTGACCACCACGACGTCGCGGTCGCGCAGCCAGGGCGCGGCGGCGGCGATGGCCGCGCCGAGATCGTCGCCGGGGCGGAATTCGGGAAGCCCGGCGACGGGCAGGATCTCGATCGTCGCCGCGGTGCCGTGCTCCTTCGGAGATTGCGTCACGGCGCTACGCCCGCGATATCCAGTCCGGCCCGCACCATTTCGGCCGTCGCTTTCGGATCGCTCATCAACAGCGGCACCGCCCGCACCGCGACGCCGTCGATTTCCGCTTCGAAGTTTTCCAAGTCGCCCTCGTGCACCAGCCAGCAATCCAATATCCCGGTGCTCGCGCGCGCTCCGTAATATCTGCCGACCGCCTCCGCGGTGGACTCGACACCGATCACCTCGAGGCAGGCATCAGCCATGCCGCGCAACGGCTTTCCGCCGATGATCGGGGAGTAGCCGACGATCGGCGCGGAAGCCGCCCGCAGCGCGCCGCGAATGCCGGGGACCGCCAGGATCGCGCCGACGCTCACCACCGGATTGGACGGCGCCAGCAAGATGATGTCGGCGTTGCCGATGGCATCGACCGCTTCAGTTGTGGCGCTGGCCGTTTCAGCGCCGACGAACGCGAAGCTGTGGGTTGTCACGTTGGCCCGGTAGCGCACCCACCACTCCTGGAAGTGGATCGCGCGCCGGCTGTCGTCGGCGGGATCGGTGATCACCACATGGGTTTCGCACCGGTCGTCACTGGCGGGCAGCAAGTGTGCGCCCGGTTGCCAGCGGTCGCACAACGCAGAGGTGATCGCCGAGAGCGGGTAGCCGGCGTTGAGCATCTGGGTGCGCACCAGGTGGGTTCCCAGATCGCGATCGCCGAGTCCGAACCAATCCGGCTGCACGCCGTAGCGCGCCAATTCCTCTTTGGCATGCCAGGTTTCGTCGCGATGGCCCCACCCGCGCTCGGGGTCTACGCCTCCACCTAAGGTATACATGCAGGTGTCCAAATCCGGACAAACCCGAACCCCGTGGATCCAGGCGTCGTCGCCGATGTTGACGACGGCGCTCAGCTCGTGCTCGGAAGTTTGTCCCTCGACGCCGAACTGACCCAGCCCGAGTAACTGTTGAACACCCAGCAGGAACCGGGCGCCCCCGACGCCGCCGACCAGAACGGTGACCTTCACATCCGACGACAGTACCGGCCAGCAGATTTGGGGCGGTTGTGACGGACACGCCGAAGAGGCGAAATAACAGAAACGCCGGAAAATGATCACGAGATGGTATGGAAATACGCCGAAACGCTTGACCGGGCAGATCAACCCGTGTCTAATCACATCAGTGTCATTTCCCGGTTGGCCGGCCGGTTCCGGTGTCGCAGACCGAGATTCGATCACTTGTTCGAATTGTCTGTCACATCAGAACAGCGGGACACAACCACTCTCTCAAAAACCAGCTGAGGAGGCGTACGACGCATGTCTTACGAGCACCTACGGGGCGTCATGCCAAGCACCGAGCGCGCCACGATCAGCTCCGCGCCGATTGTCAGGCCCCACCTGACCGTGGTCCCTGACGCGCCAATCGCATTCGAGCCCGAGCCGTTGCCGGAACCCGAACTCACGCCGGACCAATGGCAGGACCGCGCGCTGTGCGCGCAGACCGACCCCGAGGCCTTCTTCCCGGAGAAGGGCGGGTCGACCCGCGAGGCCAAGAAGATCTGCCTGGGTTGCGAGGTACGTCATGAGTGCCTGGAGTACGCCCTGGCACACGACGAGCGCTTCGGCATCTGGGGCGGCTTGTCCGAGCGTGAGCGCCGCCGCCTCAAGCGCGGCATCATCTGAGGCGACACGTCATTCGTCGTCGATCGTCGGGTCGATGACCGTCGGTTCGACGTCGAGGTAGATGGCCACCTGCGCCACCAGGATCTCGTGCAATAACTCGCCAAGTTCGACGGTGTCTTTGGCGCGTCGTTCGATGGGTTTGCGGAACAAGACAATTCGCGCCCGCGTCGAGTTTCCTCGGACGTCCACCCCGGCGGGGATCAGGCGGGCCAGTGCGATCGGCCCGTCGGCGACGACCTCGGGCGGCCACTGCACGCTGTCCGGATCCTTGGCGGCGATGCGCGGGATTTCGTCGACTGCCACGTCGAGTTCGGACACTCGTGATTGCCAGCGCCGCTCGATGGGTTCGTAGGCCTCCAGCACCGCCATGTCGAATCGCTCGGCCCGGCTGCGCCAGCCCGGCACCGTCGGCGGCAGCAAAGGACCGCGCATGTCGCGCCCACGCCGAGTTGCCCGGTGCGAAGCCGATCGGCCCGATGGCCGCCCGTTCCGCGGGAAACTGCGCGAATCACCCACGCGCCGATGGTAACGGTTGGACATCGTGGGCCGAACGGTTGCGCGTGTCCGGCGCTTCGGCGGCGTTTGTGCACGATAGCCTTTCCGACGTGAACGTTCCCCGTCGCTGCTGCCGGCCCGGGTGCCCACATTACGCCGTGGCGACCTTGACGTTCGTCTACTCGGACTCGACGGCAGTTGTAGGCCCACTCGCGACCGCGCGCGAGCCCCATTCGTGGGATCTGTGCGTCGGCCACGCCGGCCGCATCACCGCGCCGCGCGGCTGGGAGCTGGTGCGCCACGCCGGCCCCCTTACGTTGGAGCCCACCAATCCCGATGAAGACGACCTGGTCGCGCTCGCCGACGCCGTGCGCGAAGGGGGTGCACAGGCGGCGGTGCCCTACGCCACCGGCATGCCGTTGAACGGCTTCTCGGACGCGAATCTCCACCCGACCGGGGCCCAGGCCACCGCCCCCAGCAGCCAGGTGCTCGCGCCGCCGGAAAAGCGGTCCGGTCGCCGCCGCGGTCACCTGCGCGTGTTGCCCGATCCGTCCGACTAGGAGGACGCCCGGGCCGATAGGCTGGCGCCAAGAGGCAAATCATTCCACGGCGTCAAGGAGGCCCCGCATGTCTCGGCCCGCCGCGACCGTCCACCGCGTCATCAAGGCTTATGACATCCGTGGACTGGTAGGCGAAGAGATCGACGAGTCGCTGGTCGCCGATATCGGTGCCGCGTTCGCCGCGTTGATGCGTGGCGAAGGCGCGCAGCGCGTGGTGATCGGGCACGACATGCGCGATAGTTCGCCGAGGCTGGCCGCCGCTTTCGCGACCGGCGTGACGAACCAGGGCCTGGACGTGGTGCGGATCGGGCTGGCGTCGACCGACCAGCTGTACTTCGCCTCGGGGTCACTCGATTGCCCCGGCGCGATGTTCACCGCCAGTCACAACCCCGCCGCCTACAACGGCATCAAGCTCTGTCGGGCCGCCGCGTTGCCGGTCGGCGCGGACACCGGGCTGAAGGTGATCACCGAGGACCTGATCGCCGGGGTCCCGACCTACGACGGGCCGCCCGGGACCACCACCGATCGCGACGTGCTGAGCGGCTATGGCGAGTTTCTGCGGTCGTTGGTGGAAACCTCCGGGCTACGGCCGTTGCGGGTGGCGGTGGACGCCGGCAACGGCATGGCCGGTCACACCGCACCGGCGGTGCTCGGCGCGATTGACTCGATCACGTTGTTGCCGTTGTACTTCGAGCTCGACGGGTCGTTTCCCAATCACGAGGCCAACCCGCTCGACCCGGCCAACCTGCTGGATCTGCAGTTCTACGTCCGCGAAACCGGGGCCGACATCGGACTGGCCTTCGACGGCGACGCCGACCGGTGCTTCGTGGTCGACGAGCGCGGGATGCCGGTCTCGCCGTCGACGGTGACGAGCCTGGTGGCCGCCCGCGAACTCGGCCGGGAAATCGGTGCCACCGTGATCCACAACCTGATCACGTCCCGCGCGGTGCCCGAACTGGTCGCCGAGCGCGGCGGCACACCGCTGCGCTCGCGGGTCGGACACTCCTATATCAAGGGGCTGATGGCCGATACCGGCGCGATCTTCGGCGGCGAGCATTCCGCGCACTACTACTTCCGCGACTTCTGGGGCGCCGACTCGGGCATGCTGGCCGCGCTGTACGTGCTGGCCGCCCTCGGCGAGCAGGACCGGCCGCTGTCGGAGCTGACCGCGGACTACCAGCGCTACGAGTCCTCCGGCGAGATCAACTTCAAGGTGGCCGACGCCGCGCTGTGCGTGGACGCGGTGTTGAAGGCGTTCGGCAGCCGGATCCACTCCATCGATCACTTGGACGGCGTGACGGTCGATCTGGGCGACGGCAGCTGGTTCAACCTGCGCAGCTCCAACACCGAGCCGTTGCTGCGGCTCAATGCGGAGGGCCGCACCACCGAGGACGTGGAGGCGATGGTCGCCGAGATCAGCGCCGAGATCGCCGGTCAGGTGCAGCGCAACGAGGGCGTGCCGTGAACGCCACCCGGGCGATCGACCTCGAGGACACCGACGGCCTGATCGCCGCCGACCGGCAGGGCCTGTTGCGGTCCGCCTCCTCGGCCGGCGCGCAGGTGCGCGCGATCGCCGCCGCGGCCGACGAAGGCGAGCTGGACTCGCTGCGCACCGGCGACCGCCCGCGCAGCGTGATCTGGGTGGCCGGGCGCGGGACCGCCGAGACGGCCGGGGCGATGCTGGCCGCGACGCAGGGCGGTGCGGCGTCGGCGCCGATCACGCTCGTCAGCGAGGCCCCGCCGTGGGTGGGACCGCTCGACGTGCTGATCGTCGCGGGCGACGACCCCGGCGATCCCGCCCTGGTCGGTGCCGCCGCGACCGGGGTGCGCCGCGGGGCGCGGGTGGTCGTTGTCGCGCCGTACGAAGGTCCGCTGCGCGACTCCACCGCCGGCCGCGCCGCGGTGCTGGCGCCGCGACTGTGGGTTCCCGACGAGTTCGGGATGTGCCGGTACCTGGCCGCCGGCCTGGCCACGCTGCAGACGGTGGACCCGCGACCGGACATCGACGTGCCGGCGCTCGCCGACGAGCTGGATGCCGAGGCGCTGCGCAACAGCGCGGGCCGAGAGCTGTTCACCAACCCGGCCAAGACGATCGCCGCCCGGCTGTCCGATCATCGGGTCGCGTTGGCCGGTGACAAAGCCGCGACGCTGGCGCTGGCCCGGCACGGCAGTTCGGCGCTGCTGCGGATCGCGCATCAGGTCGTCGCGGCCAGCGGGCTGGCGGATGCGGTGGTGGCCCTGCGCGAGTTCGGCGACAGCCCGTCGTCGGTGGACGCTCTGTTCCACGACGAGGAGATCGACGGGCCGTTGCCGCAGCGGTTGCGGGTGCTGGCGTTCACGCTGGCCGATGACCGGACGGTGGTGGCCGCTCGGGTGGCCGGGCTGGACGAGGTCTACCTGATCGCGGCGCATGACGTGCCCGAAGCGCCCGGCGGCGTGGGCGGGTCGGGCGGCTTGGTCGACGCGGTGGCCCCGGGACGGGCGACCCGCCCCGAGCAGCAACTGGCAGTATTGGCCGTTCGGCTGGAGATGGCCGCCGTTTACTTGAGACTGGTGCGGGGATAGATAGACAAGTGGAACAGCTTCGCGGTGCCGTACGGACGTATGCGTGGGGGTCGCGCACGGCCATCGCCGAATTCACCGGGCGTCCGGTGCCCGCGGCTCACCCCGAGGCCGAGCTCTGGTTCGGCGCGCATCCGGGGGATCCGGCCTTTCTGGAGACCGAGCAGGGCGAACTCTCGTTACTGGACGCGGTGACCGCCGATCCGGAGGGACAGCTCGGCTCCGCGTCGCGCGACCGGTTCGGGGACGTGCTGCCGTTCTTGGTCAAGGTGCTCGCCGCTGACGAACCGCTGTCGCTGCAGGCGCATCCGAGTGCCGAACAAGCCATCGAGGGCTATCTGCGCGAGGAGAAGTTGGGCATCCCGGTGGCCTCGCCGGTCCGCAACTACCGTGACACCTCGCACAAGCCCGAATTGCTGGTGGCACTGCAGTCATTCGAGGCGCTCGCCGGGTTTCGCCAGGCGTCGCGCACCATCGAGCTGCTGCGGGCATTGGCCGTCACCGACCTCGATCCCTGCATCGAGTTGCTGAACGACCAGTCCGACGCCGACGGTTTGCGCGCGCTGTTCACCACCTGGATCACCGCGCCGCAGCCCGACATCGATGTGCTGGTGTCCGCGGTGATCGACGGTGCCATTCAGTACGTCAGCTCCGGCGCAACGGAATTCGCGGCCGAGGCCAAGACGGTGCTGGAACTCGGCGAACGCTACCCCGGCGACGCCGGGGTGCTCGCGTCGTTGTTGCTCAACCGGATCAGCCTGGTCGCGGGCGAGGCGCTCTACATTCCGGCCGGCAACCTGCACACCTATCTGCGCGGGTTCGCGATCGAGGTTATGGCCAACTCCGACAACGTGTTACGTGGTGGCTTGACTCCCAAGCACGTCGATGTGCCCGAGTTGTTGCGGGTGCTGGACTTCGCGCCGACCGCCGAGGCGCAGCTGCGGCCGGAGGTCCGCCGCGAGGGGCTCGGCCTGATCTACGACACCCCGGCCGACGAGTTCGCGGTCGCGCTGCTGACGCTCGAGGGTGAGCATCTGGGCCACGAGGTCGACGCGTCACCAAACCATGACGGCCCGCAGATCTTGTTGTGCGCCGAGGGTTCTGCGGTGGTGCACGGGAAATCCGGCTCACTCAACCTGGAGCGCGGCATGGCCGCCTGGGTCGCGGCCGACGACGGCCCGGTGGGGCTGGTCGCACACGAACCCGCCAAGTTGTTCAGGGCGACAGTGGGTTTGTGACGGCCCGCTCGCTGCCGGCGCGCCGCGATTCGCGGCGCTCACCCAGCCACAGCCGCAGGTTGTGAGCGATGGTCCGGCCGATGATCCGCGGCGGTGGAACCATATAGAGGCTGTCGAGTAGCGAGAACCGGCGCAAAAACCATTCGGCGAGAACGGGTTCGGTTTCTGCGGCGCCGAGGAATTGATCGAACAGCGCTCCCGACGGCCGCCACCACCAGGGGATCGGATCGCCGGCGGCGGCGTGGTGAAAAGCGACGTCGCCGATCGCGTTCATCGTCCACACCGGATACGTGGTCTTGGCGGTCGCCCGATTGAGTCGACCGGCCAGGTCGCCGTCTGTGGACCGCAATGCCCGCCGCAGATGACCGGCCTGCAGCGACGTCATCGTCATGCCTTGCCCGAAGGTGGGATTGAAGCTGGCCACCGCGTCGCCGAGGGGGATGATTCCGGCCGGAAACCGGTCCAGCTTGTCGTAGCGGCGCCATCTGCTGGCCGGGAACGCGTGAAATGCCGGTGCGCCAACGGGTTCGGCGTTCGTCAGCGCCTCGGTGAAATGCGCCGGGAGTAGCGCGATGGCCAGTGCAACCATTTCCGGGAAGGTTGTCGGCGGCTTCGCTCCGGCCACGCCGAACGTGGTCAGCACCCAGGTGCCGTCCTCGTAGCACAGCATGCCCATGCCCAGCGACTGGTCGTGGGAGGCGCCCGCCACCACCACCTTCTCGGCGATCAACCCCTCCGGGATGCGGAACTGGTGGCTGGCGTAGTTGATGCCGATGTCCAGGGTTTGCTCGGCCGGGCGCCGATATCCCCACTGTGTCAACCACACCGGCAGCCGGGTGCCCCGACCCGCCGCGTCGACGACGAGGTCGGCGCGCACGAAATCCGGTTCGCCACCGTCGACCGGGTCCAGCAGCACCCCGGTCACCCGCTGCCGCGCCGCGTCGAACCGCGGTTCGGCGACCGATCGCCGCAGGATCTCCACGTTGTCGATGTCGAGGACGCGGCTGCGCAACTGCCACTCGAGATGCGGGCGGCTGGGCACATAGGCGGTGAACTCGTCACGCAGCGTGTGGCCCGTTCCGAGGACATGACCCGCGGCGCCCAGGTGGATGCAGTCCGGGCGATTCTCCAGCATGGGCACGCCGGCGGCCACCATGTCCTCGAGCAGGCCCGGAAACAGGGTGTCGAATTCGGTGGCCCCGCGGGCCATCAGCAAATGCAGATGCCGGTCCTGCGGAGTCGCCGCACGATTACCCGGGGTGGGCGACAGGTCGTCCCGCTCGTAGACGCTGACCTGGGAATACACGTCCGAAAGCACCCGCGCAGCACACAGACCCGCGATGCTCGCGCCGACCACTACCGCGTGGTCTCGCGTGTCCGCGCGTTCCGGCATCCGGGGTGAGTACCCAGTACTGTGCGGTCCAATGTCTGCTGACGTTAACGAGAGGGTGGCAAATGGCCAACCGATGGCGCACCAAGTCAGTCGAACAGTCCATCGCCGACACCGACGAGCCCGGCACCCGACTCCGCAAGGTTCTCACCTGGTGGGACCTCACGGTGTTCGGTGTGGCGGTGGTGATCGGCGCCGGCATCTTCACGGTCACCGCATCGACCGCCGGCGATATCACCGGCCCGGCGATCTGGATATCGTTCGCGATCGCGGCGGTCACCTGCGCGCTGGCGGCGTTGTGTTACGCCGAATTCGCCTCGACACTGCCGGTCGCGGGCAGTGCGTACACCTTTTCCTACGCCACCTTCGGTGAGTTCCTTGCCTGGATCATCGGCTGGAATCTGTTGCTGGAATTGGCAATCGGTGCCGCCGTGGTGTCCAAGGGCTGGTCGAGTTACCTCGGGTCGGTGTTCGGATTTGCCGGTGGGACAGTCAACTTGGGTTCGATCAACGTCGACTGGGGCGCGCTGCTGATCGTCTTCCTGGTGGCGACGCTGGTCGCCGTGGGCACCAAGGTGTCGTCGAGGATTTCCGCCGTGATCACCGCGATCAAGGTGTCGGTGGTGATCTTCGTCGTGGTGGTCGGCGTCTTCTACATCAAAGCCTCCAACTACTCGCCGTTCATCCCCAAGCCGGAAGCCGGGCACGAGGCCAGCGGCATCAACCAGTCGGTGCTGTCGTTGGTGACCGGGGCGCACAGCAGTCATTACGGGTGGTACGGCGTGCTGGCCGGGGCCTCGATCGTGTTCTTCGCGTTCATCGGATTCGACATCGTCGCGACGATGGCCGAGGAAACCAAACATCCGCAGCGCGACGTGCCGCGGGGGATCTTGACGTCGCTGGGGGTCGTCACCTTGCTGTACATCGCGGTCTCCGTGGTGCTGTCCGGCATGGTGTCCTACACCCAGCTCAAAACCATGCCCGGCGGCAAGCCGGCGAACCTGGCCACCGCGTTCACCGCCAACGGGATCGGTTGGGCGGGCAAGATCATCGCCGTCGGGGCACTGGCCGGACTGACCACCGTGGTGATGGTGCTGGTGCTCGGTGGCTGCCGGGTGCTGTTCGCGATGGCGCGCGACGGGTTGTTGCCGCGGCCACTGGCCAAGACCAGCTCACGCGGGACGCCGGTCCGGATCACCGTGCTGGTCGGGCTGGTGATCGCGGCGACGGCGTCGGTGTTCCCGATCAGCAAGCTCGAGGAGATGGTCAACGTCGGAACGCTGTTCGCGTTCGTCCTGGTGTCCGCCGGAGTGGTCGTCCTGCGCCGGACCCGGCCGGACCTGGAGCGCGGCTTCCGGGCGCCGTGGGTGCCGGTGCTGCCGATCGCCTCGATCTGCGCGTGTGTCTGGCTGATGGTCAACCTCACCGCGCTGACCTGGGTGCGGTTCGCGGTATGGCTGGCGCTGGGGACCGCGATCTATCTCGGCTACGGATATCGCCATTCGATGCAGGGCCGCCGGGAGGCCGGCCAAGCGGTGTAGCCGGCGCGCAGTTTAGTTTACAAATCAGCATTGTTTGTCTAGACACAAGACGCAACTAGCGGTATTGTCCAATCTCAACGTGGTGTGACTCACAAGGAGGTTTGGCATATGACCACACAGATCCACCAAGCCGGGCAGCCCGGGGTAACCGAGTGGCGCGACAAGAAGCGCTACCTGTGGCTGATGGGGCTGATCCCGCCGACGGCGCTGTTCGTGATGCTGCCGATCGTCTGGGGGCTGAACCACCTCGGCTGGCACGGCGCGGCGCAGGTGCCGCTGTGGATCGGGCCGATCCTGCTCTACATCGTGCTGCCGATCCTGGATCTGCGGTTCGGGCCGGACGGGCAGAACCCGCCCGACGAGGTGATGGAGCGGCTGGAAAACGACAAGTACTACCGCTACTGCACCTACATCTACATCCCGTTCCAGTACCTCAGCGTGCTGCTGGGCGCCTACCTGTTCACCGCGTCGGACCTGGGGTGGCTGGGCTTCGAGGGTGGCCTGGGCTGGGCCGGCAAGATCGGCGTCGCGCTCTCGGTCGGTGTGCTCGGCGGCGTCGGCATCAACACCGCGCACGAGATGGGGCACAAGAAGGACTCGCTGGAGCGCTGGCTGTCCAAGATCACCCTGGCCCAGACCGGCTACGGCCACTTCTACATCGAGCACAACCGCGGCCACCACGTGCGCGTCTCCACCCCCGAGGACCCGGCGTCGGCCCGCTTCGGCGAGACGTTCTGGGAGTTCTTGCCCCGCAGCGTCTTCGGCAGCCTGCGCTCAGCGGTTCAGCTGGAGGCGCAGCGGATCCGCCGGCTCGGCAAGAGCCCCTGGGACCCCAGGACGTATGCGTCCAACGACGTGCTCAACGCCTGGGCCATGTCGGTGCTGTTGTTCGGCGCGCTGATCGCGGCCTTCGGCGTCGGCGTGATTCCGTTCCTCGTCATCCAGGCGGTCTTCGGCTTCTCGTTGCTGGAAACCGTCAACTACCTCGAGCACTACGGCCTGCTGCGGCAGCGCAACGCCAACGGCCGCTACGAGCGGTGCGCCCCGGTGCACAGCTGGAACTCCGACCACATCGTCACCAACCTGTTCCTCTACCACCTGCAGCGGCACAGCGATCACCACGCCAACCCCACCCGGCGCTACCAGACGCTGCGCAGCATGGCGGGCGCCCCCAACCTGCCCAGCGGGTACGCGTCGATGATCGCGCTGACCTACTTTCCGGCGGTGTGGCGCAAGGTGATGGACCACCGGGTGCTGGCGCACTACGACGGTGACATCACCAAGGTCAACATCCATCCCCGGATGCGCGAGCGGGTGCTGGCGAAATACCGGGCCCCCGAGAAGGTCCAGGCATGAGCGTCTACCGCTGCCCCTGCTGCGGCTACACCTACGACGAGACGAAAGGCGCTCCGCGGGAGGGATTTCGGCCGGGCACGCCCTTCGCCGAAATCCCCGACAACTGGTGTTGCCCCGATTGTGCCGTGCTCGAGAAAGTCGATTTCGAAGAATCAGGAGTGAACTCATGAGCGACTACAAGCTTTTCGTCTGCGTGCAGTGCGGATTCGAATACGACGAGGCCAAGGGCTGGCCCGAGGACGGGATCGCCCCCGGCACCCGGTGGGACGAGATCCCCGACGACTGGAGCTGCCCGGATTGCGGCGCGGCAAAATCCGACTTCGAGATGGTCGAGGTAGCTCGATCCTGAGGGCCTCAACAACTAATGTCGCGCCTGTGAAGCGGATTCCATACGCCGAGGCCTCGCGCGTGCTGCTGCGTGACTCGGTGCTGGACGCGATGCGCGACTTGCTGCTGACGCGGGACTGGTCGGCCATCACGCTTTCCGACGTGGCCCGGGCCGCCGGCATCAGCCGGCAGACCATCTACAACGAGTTCGGCTCTCGGCAAGGTCTGGCGCAGGGGTACGCCCTGCGCCTGGCCGACCGCCTGGTCGACAGCGTGCACACCGCGCTGGACGCCAACGTCGGCAATATGTACGAAGCGTTTCTGCAGGGCTTCCGGGCGTTCTTCGCCGAGTCGGCGTCGGACCCCCTGGTGATCTCCCTGCTCAGTGGGGTCGCCAAGCCCGATCTGCTGCAGATCATCACCACCGACAGCGCGCCGATCATCACGCGCGCCTCCGAGCGGCTGACCCTGGCGTTCACCACCACCTGGGTGGCGACCAGCGACGAGGACGCCGGCGTGCTGGCGCGCGCGATCGTGCGGCTGGCGTTGAGTTACGTCTCGATGCCGCCGGAGGCCGATCACGACGTCGCACGCGATCTGGCCCGTCTGATGACGCCTTTTGCCGAACGTCACGGCGTCATCAACATCCCCTGACCTGGCGCGCTTACCGGCGCCTATTACAGTGGCGGGCGAGCGTATATCCAAGCTAACGAAATCCATTTGAGCCCCTAAGCCGCAGAAGGAACAGACACGCCATGACTCTGACGCCCGAAGTTCGCAACGGCATCGACTTCAAGATCGCCGACCTGTCGCTCGCGGAATTCGGCCGCAAGGAACTCGACCTGGCCGAGTACGAGATGCCCGGCCTGATGTCGCTGCGGCGCGAGTACGCCGACGTGCAACCGCTGAAGGGCGCCCGCATCTCGGGTTCGCTGCACATGACCGTGCAGACCGCGGTGCTGATCGAGACGCTGACGTCGCTGGGCGCCGAGGTCCGCTGGGCGTCGTGCAACATCTTCTCGACGCAGGACCACGCCGCGGCGGCGGTCGTCGTCGGACCGCACGGCACCCCGGAGGAGCCCAAGGGCGTCCCGGTGTTCGCGTGGAAGGGCGAGTCGCTGGAGGAGTACTGGTGGTGCGCCGAGCAGATGCTCACCTGGGAGGGCGAGCCGGCCAACATGATCCTGGACGACGGCGGAGACGCCACCATGATGGTGCTGCGCGGCGCGCAGTACGAGAAGGCCGGCGTGGTGCCGCCCGCCGAGGATGACGACCCGGCGGAATGGAAGGTCTTCCTGGGCGTCCTGCGGCGCCGCTTCGAGACCGACAAGACCAAGTGGACCAAGATCGCGGAGTCGGTCAAGGGTGTCACCGAGGAGACCACCACCGGCGTGCTGCGCCTCTACCAGTTCGCCGCGGCCGGCGACCTGGCCTTCCCGGCGATCAACGTCAACGACTCGGTGACCAAGTCCAAGTTCGACAACAAGTACGGCACCCGGCACTCGCTGCTCGACGGCATCAACCGCGGCACCGACGCCCTGATCGGCGGCAAGAACGTCTTGATCTGTGGTTACGGCGACGTGGGTAAGGGCTGCGCGGAGGCGGCCAAGGGCCAGGGCGCGCGGGTGTCCGTCACCGAGATCGACCCGATCAACGCGCTGCAGGCGCTGATGGAGGGCTACGACGTGGTGACCGTCGAGGACGCCATCGCCGACGCCGACATCGTCGTCACCGCGACCGGCAACAAGGACATCATCTCGCTGGAGCACATGAAGGCGATGAAGGACCACGCCATCCTGGGCAACATCGGCCACTTCGACAACGAGATCGACATGGCCGCGCTGGAGCGCTCGGGTGCGACCAAGCTCAACATCAAGCCGCAGGTGGACCTGTGGACGTTCGGCGATTCCGGCAAGTCGATCATCGTGCTGTCCGAGGGCCGGCTGCTGAACCTGGGCAACGCCACCGGGCACCCGTCGTTCGTGATGAGCAACAGCTTCGCCAACCAGACGATCGCCCAGATCGAACTGTGGACCAAGAACGACGAGTACGACAACGAGGTGTACCGGCTGCCCAAGCACCTGGACGAGAAGGTGGCCCGCATCCACGTCGAGGCGCTCGGCGGTCGCCTGACCAAGCTCACCAAGGACCAGGCCGAATACCTCGGTGTCGACGTCGAGGGCCCGTTCAAGCCCGACCACTACCGCTACTAGGCACCTCCGGTCGCCGAGCGTGAAACCAACTTCACGCTCGCGCAGGGATTAGGCTCGCGCCGTGCTGATCGCGATCGAGGGCGTCGACGGCTCCGGTAAGCGGACGCTGACCGAGGGGCTGCGCAAGGCCTTCGAAGCCGCCGGCAAGTCGGTGGCGACGATGGCCTTCCCGCGCTACGGGCAGTCGGTGACCGCCGACATCGCGGCCGAGGCATTGCACGGCGAGCACGGGGACCTGGCGTCGTCGGTGTATGCGATGGCGATGCTCTTCGCGCTGGACCGCGCGGGTGCGGTCGACGAGATGGCCACGTTGAGCCGCGATCACGACGTGCTGATTCTCGACCGCTACGTCGCCTCCAATGCCGCCTACAGTGCCGCGCGCCTGCACCAGGACGCGGCCGGGGACGCGGCCGCGTGGGTGTATGAGCTGGAATTCCACCGGCTCGGGCTGCCCGCGCCGGACTGCCAGGTGCTGCTCGGGGTGTCCGCCGAGCTCGCCGGGCAGCGGGCCCGGCGCCGCGCCGAAATCGATCCGGGCCGTCCGCGCGACAGCTACGAACGCGACGACGGGCTGCAGCAGCGCACCCGCGCGGTGTACGCCGGATTGGCCGACGCCGGCTGGGGTGGGCGATGGCTGGTGGTCGACGCGGACGTCGATCCGGGCCGCCTGGCGGCCAGTTTGGCCTCCGAATAGCACAAATTTGTCACGATTTGCCCGTATCGAAAGAGAAACGCCCGTGTGGCGCCCGAGTTTTGTCCCGATCTGGTGACACCATGGACTCCATGAGGCAAAGGATTTTGGTCGTCGACGACGACGCTTCGCTCGCGGAGATGCTGACCATCGTTCTTCGTGGGGAGGGCTTCGACACTGCGGTCATCGGCGACGGCACCCAGGCTCTGACCGCGGTGCGCGAGCTGCGGCCCGATCTGGTGCTGCTGGACCTGATGTTGCCGGGCATGAACGGCATCGACGTGTGCCGGGTGCTGCGCGCCGATTCCGGTGTTCCGATTGTGATGCTGACCGCCAAGACCGACACCGTGGATGTGGTGCTGGGCCTGGAGTCGGGTGCCGACGACTACATCATGAAGCCGTTCAAGCCCAAGGAGCTGGTCGCCCGGGTGCGGGCGCGGCTGCGCCGCAACGACGACGAGCCTGCCGAGATGCTCTCCATCGCCGACGTCGAGATCGACGTGCCGGCGCACAAGGTCACCCGCAACGGCGAGCAGATCTCGCTGACCCCGCTGGAGTTCGACCTGCTGGTGGCGCTGGCACGCAAACCGCGCCAGGTGTTTACTCGTGATGTACTGCTCGAACAGGTGTGGGGATACCGTCACCCGGCGGACACCCGGTTGGTGAACGTGCACGTCCAGCGCCTGCGGGCCAAGGTCGAGAAAGACCCGGAGAACCCGACTGTGGTGTTGACCGTTCGAGGAGTGGGTTACAAGGCCGGACCTCCGTGATCCGCGGCGGCGCCGGTGTAAGACATCACGATGCTGAGGAGCGCCGCCATTGATCTGGGGCTCGCGGCGACGTATTCACGGTCACCGCTGGGGACGAACCGGTCCCATGACTCGGGGCATGAGTGCGTTGAGTCGAGCCGTCGCCATTGCCTGGCGCCGCTCGCTGCAACTGCGAGTCGTGGCACTGACGCTGGGATTGTCCTTGGCGGTGATATTGGCGCTCGGCTTCGTGCTCACCAGCCAGGTCACCAACCGGGTTCTTGACGTCAAGGTCAAGGCGGGCATCGAGCAGATCGAACGGGCCCGCGCGACCGTCGGCGGGATCGTCAACGGCGAGGAGTCGCGCTCGCTGGACAGCAGCTTGCAGCTGGCCCGCAACACGCTGACGTCGAAAACCGATCCGTCGTCGGGCCCCGGCTTGGCCGGTGCGTTCGACGTGGTGTTGATGGTGCCCGGCGATGGCCCGCGCGCGGCGGCCGCCGCCGGGCCGGTCGACCAGGTGCCGGCCTCGTTGCGCGGCTTCGTCAAGGCCGGGCAGGCGGCCTACCAGTACGCCACGGTGCACACCGAAGGGTTTTCGGGGCCGGCGCTGATCGTCGGCTCGCCGGCGTCGTCGCAGGTGGCAAACCTGGAGCTGTATCTGATCTTCCCGCTGGCCAGCGAGCAGGCCACGATCACGCTGGTGCGCGGCACGATGATCACCGGCGGCGCGGTGTTGCTGGTGTTGCTGGCCGGTATCGCACTGCTGGTGTCGCGCCAGGTGGTGGTGCCGGTGCGCTCGGCCTCGCGGATCGCCGAGCGGTTCTCCGAGGGGCATCTGTCCGAACGCATGCCGGTGCGCGGTGAGGACGACATGGCGCGGCTTGCGGTGTCGTTCAACGACATGGCCGAGAGCTTGTCGCGGCAGATCACCCAGCTCGAGGAGTTCGGCAACTTGCAGCGCCGGTTCACCTCCGACGTCAGCCACGAACTTCGCACGCCGCTGACCACGGTGCGGATGGCCGCCGACTTGATCTACGACCACAGTTCCGAGCTGGACCCGACCCTGCAACGTTCCACCGAGCTGATGGTCAACGAGCTCGATCGCTTCGAGACGCTGCTCAACGACCTGCTGGAGATCTCCCGGCACGACGCCGGCGTGGCCGAATTGTCGGTGGAGGCAGTCGATTTGCGCACGACGGTGCAGAGCGCGCTGGGCAACGTCGGTCACCTCTCCGAGGACGCCGGTATCGAGCTGCTGGTCGACATGCCGTCGGAAGAGGTGATCGCCGAGGTCGATCCGCGGCGGGTGGAGCGGATCCTGCGCAATCTGATCGCCAACGCCATCGACCACGCCGAGCACAAACCGGTGCGCATCCGGATGGGGGCCGACGAGGACACCGTCGCCGTCACGGTCCGCGACTACGGGGTGGGGCTGCGGCCCGGCGAGGAGAAGTTGGTGTTCAGCCGGTTCTGGCGCTCGGACCCGTCGCGGGTGCGGCGCTCCGGTGGAACCGGGCTGGGCTTGGCGATCAGCGTCGAGGATGCGCGCCTGCACCAGGGCCGGCTGGAGGCGTGGGGCGAGCCCGGTCGGGGCGCCTGCTTCCGGCTGACGCTTCCGCTGGTCCGTGGCCACAAGGTCACCACCAGCCCGTTGCCGATGAAACCGATCCCGCAGCCCACCCCGCCGCCCGGGGAATCCCCGCAACCGGCGGGCAACGAGCGCCCGCGCCAACACGAGCACGCCGAGAGGAGTCTGTGATGCGGCGCCTGCTCGTCGCGCTGCTGGCAGTCGTGCTTGCCGGCTGTGCGGGGGTGCCGAGCACGTCGGCGCCGCAGGCCATCGGCACCGTCGAACGACCGGCACCGTCGAATCTGCCCAAGCCCACCCCGGGTATGGATCCCGACGTGTTGCTGCGCGAATTCCTCAAGGCCACAGCCGATCCCGCCAACCGGCATCTGGCCGCGCGGCAGTTCCTCACCCAGTCGGCATCCAACGCGTGGGACGACGCCGGTAGCGCTCTGCTGATCGACCATGTGGTGTTCGTGGAAACCCGTGGTGCCGAACGTGTTTCGGCGACGATGCGAGCCGACATCCTGGGCTCGCTGTCCGATGTCGGGGTGTTCGAAACGGCGGAGGGCGTGCTGCCCGACCCGGGCCCGATCGAGCTGGTCAAGACCCCCGGCGGCTGGCGAATCGACAAGCTGCCCAACGGGGTTTTCCTGGACTGGCAACAGTTTCAGGCCACCTACAAGCGCAACACGCTGTACTTCGCGGACCCGACCGGCAAGACGGTGGTGCCCGACCCACGCTATGTCGCGGTCTCCGATCACGATCAGCTGCCCACCGAACTCGTGTCCAAGCTGCTGGCCGGACCCCGGCCGGAGATGGCGCACACGGTTCGCAACCTGCTGGCCCCGCCGCTACGCCTGCGCGGGCCGGTGACCCGGGCCGACGGCGGTAAGAACGGGATCGGGCGCGGCTACGGCGGTGCGCGCATCGACCTGCAGAAACTGTCCACCACCGATCCGCACAGTCGGCAATTGCTTGCCGCACAGATCATTTGGACGTTGGCCAGAGCGGACATCAGGGGCCCGTATGTGATCAACGCCGACGGGGCGCCGCTGGACGACAGGTTCGCCGAAGGGTGGACCACCTCAGACGTCGCCGCCACCGACCCAGGCGTGGCCGACGGTGCCGGCGCGGGCCTGCACGCTCTGATCAACGGGTCGCTGGTCGGCCTGGATGGGCAGCGGACCACCACGGTACCCGGCGCGTTCGGCCGGATGGGCGACCAGACGCTGGCCGCGTTGTCCCGCAGCGGCCGGCAGGTGGCGTCCGTGGTGACCCTGCACCGCGGCGCCCCGGACATGGCGGAATCGTTGTGGATCGGTGATCTCGGCGGCGAGGCCGTCCAGTCCGCCGACGGGCACAGCTTGTCGCGCCCCAGCTGGTCGCTGGACGACGCGGTCTGGGTGGTGGTGGACGGCAACAACGTGCTGCGGGCCATCCAGGAGCCGGCCTCCGGGCAACCCGCGCGTCTCCCGGTGGATTCCGGGGCGGTGGCGAGCAAATTCCCGGGGCCGATCAGCGACCTGCAGCTGTCCCGCGACGGCACCCGCGCCGCGATGGTGATCGGCGGCATGGTGATTCTCGCCGGCGTCGAGCAGACCCAGGCCGGGCAGTATGCGCTGACCTACCCGCGGCGGTTGGGTTTCGGGCTGGGCAATTCGGTGGTCTCGCTGTACTGGCGCACCGGCGACGACATGGTGGTGACCCGCAACGACCTCGCCCATCCGGTCTCGTACGTCAACCTCGACGGGGTGAACTCCGACGCGCCCGCGCACGGCCTGCAGATCCCGCTGACCGCGATCGCGGCCAATCCGTCGACCGTCTACGTCGCGGCGCCGCAGGGCGTGTTGCAGTACTCGGCGTCCGCGCCGGAAAGCCAGCAGACCTGGTCGGAGGTACCGGGCTTGATGACCGGTGGCGCCGCTCCGGTGCTGCCGGGGTAGCCGCTAACACTTCGTCGCGATCTGCAAGCCGACGTCGCCGCCGCTCAGCATGATCGGTTCGGCCGCGGGCTGCAGTCCGGCGTCACGCTGCCATCCGGCGGTCTCTCGGGTGGTCGGAGTCCCCGAGCGGCTGGTCACCCCGAAGTAAAGCTCGTTGAGTGCAGCGAATTGGCTTGCGCCATGACCTGTTTCGAGGCGCAAGGGTTCGACCACCGCAAAGACACCACGTGGTCGCAGCGCCCGCCCCAAGCGTTGGAACAACAGTGCATTCTCCGCGGCACTGAAGTGGTGTGCGAGGTTGGACAGCAGTATCACGTCATAGGTCTTGACGCCGAAATCGTGCGACAGCGCGTCGGCCTCGAGATGGACGACGCGATTGCCCATGTTCTCGGCGGCCAGCAGCGGTGCGGCCACCCTGACGGCCTCGGGCAGGTCCAGGACCACCGAACGCAACTGGGGATGGCGCCGGCACACGGCAACCGAGTAGCGTCCGTGCGCGCCGCCGACATCGATCATGTCGGTCGCACCGCCCGGCACCGGGATGAACTGCGCGACTTCGTGTGCCGCCAGGCCGGCCAGGGCCCGCATGGCTCGCAGGTAATGTTCCCACTGCACGCCGGTCATGGTCTGGTGCAGCTCGAGCGGGATACCGGTGCGCACATAGTCTTCGACGTGCGTCATCAGCTCCCACTCGTCGAACGCGAAGAGCACCGCATCGACCACCGAGGTCGGGCTTTCCGTCAGTAGCCAGGTGCGCGCGGTCGGCGTCAACGCGTACCGGCCGTCGCGGTATGTCAGGTAATCCGACCCGGCGAGGGCGATCAGCAGCTGCTGCGTTGCCACCGTGTCGGTGCCGCATCGGTCCGCGATTTCGGCGGGCGTCGCCGCCCGGTGGCGCAGTGACTCGAACACACCGAGTTTGGTTGCCGCCATGATCGCGCGCGCCCGGCCGAACGCGAAGTGGGTATCGAAGAATGGCAACGGGAGTTGTCGTGACGCCAGGGCCTTCCATTCTGCCGGGTCGTCCGGGATCATACCCAAGTGCACGTCAGATTGGCCGTTCAATCATGTTGTCGGGAGCAATGTTTGGGTTGCTGTTGAAGATGTTGTCGGGGTCGTACTTCGACTTGATCGCGGCCAGCCGCTCGTACTTGCCGTTTCGGTAGGCCTCCCGCACGCGCGCGTCGTCGTCGTAGGCCAGAAAGTTCGAGTAGATCCCGCCGCTGTGCCAGCCGGACGTCCTGGCGAAAGTTTCTCGTGCCCAATCGATGTGGGGACGGCCCTCGACCCCGGGATCCCACCGGGTGAGCACATTGAGGAAATGATCGGCGTGGCGATCCGGAAACGCGGTGTCGTCTTCGGACAGCAGATCCTGGGCGCCATGCTGATAGGAGACCTCCAGCACGGAGATCGGCGACGGCAGCAGCCGCGCCGATTCGATCAGCGCGCCGATGCAGTCACCGGTGATTTCACCGAGATAGCCGCCTTTGGTGTAATTGCACGCGCCCGGGCCGAGCAGGTCATCGTTGACCGATTGCAGCTCGACGAACGGCATGGTCTGCATACTCGAGAACACCTGCGGCGCACCGTTCCACAACTCCTCGTTGATCGATCGGGCAGCCGCGGGGTCCCCGGTCCACACACTCACCAGCACGCACACCGGCGCGCCGACCAGATCGTCGGGCACCCCCGGCTCGGCGAAGGCCCGCCGCAGATACACCACGACCTTCAGGTCGTCGGGAGCGCGCCGCATCATCTGGTCGTAGTGCATGATCGCATCGGCCGCATTCTCTAGGCGATACAGTGCTGTACCAACCGGAAGTGGTTGTGCGACAACGTGTGTTGTAAATTCGAACTCGGTGACGACGCCGAAATTCGTTCCCGCGCCACGCAGGCCCCAGAACAGATCGGCGTTCTCGTTCGCGCTGGCGCGGACCACGCTGCCGTCGGCCAGCACCACCCGAGCCGAAAGCAGGTTATCGCAGGTGAGGCCGTATTTGCGGGTCAGCCAGCCGGCGCCGCCGCCGAGCGCCAGCCCGGCCACACCGGTCTGCGACATCACACCGGCCGGCGTTGCCAAACCGTGGATCTGCGTCGCGCGATCCATATCGGCGAGCAGGCAGCCGCCACCGACCCGTACCGCCGGAGCATCGGGGTCGACGGCGACCTGGCGCATCTGGCCGAGATCGATGACGAGCCCGTCGTCGATCATGGAATGCCCTGCGACGCTGTGGCCGCCGCCTCTGACGGTCAGTGAGATGGCGTGCTCGCGCGCGAATTCGATTGCGGTGGCGACGTCCCTATCGGTGCGGCAGCGGGCAACCAGCGCGGGGTGCCGGTCGATCAGCGCGTTCCAGATGCGACGGGTTTGCTGATACTCCGGGTGCCGACAGTGCACGATGTCACCGTCCAGCCGAGCATCCAACGCGGCGAGCTGATGATCCGAAAAGCGCTGAACGGGAACGGATTCAGCGTGCACCATGGGCGGACTCCCGGTTTCGATTGACGGGTCACTCGGCACGATACCCACGATAGGCGGTAGGTATGTGCCCACATCGGGGCTAGCCTAATTACGCAGTGGTTTGGCCGGATCGCGCACGGCCCCCAGCACGGCATAGCGCGGCCTTGGTCGGCAACGCTAGCTTGTTGGCACGCGGTTGCGGAAGGGGCATCAGTGAATTGGAGGGAGGCGACCGTATGACGGAACCACCGACAGCGGACGCTTCAAATGCGCACATCTGGAAGCCGGGTATCACGTTCGACGACTTTGCCCGGGTGTGCTGCGGCCGCGTCCACATGCACCTGCTGGACGACCCCGACTCGTTTTGCATGTCTCACCGGGTGGGTCGACTCGGTCCGGCGACCGTCTCCGAAATCGCGCTCGGGTCCGACATGTCGGTGGACGCCGGCGAGGTGTGCGGGGCCTATCGGATCGTGGTGCTGCGGACGGGACACAGCGAGGGGTTCTATCGGGGTCTTTCCTTCGCGGGCGGGCCGGGTGCGGCCACCGTGTACCCACCGCAGGGACGCGCTACCGGGAAATGGGCTGCCGGTACCAGATGCATCTCCTTCAAACTCGAACGTTCGGCCGTCGACGATGCGCTCAGCGATGCACTGGGCTGGCAGGTGATGTCCCAACCCGACTTCTCGCCCATCATGTCCACCGATTCCGCCCCGACCCGAACCTGGATCAACATGCTGGCGCTGTTCAAGGAACAGGTCTTCCGGCCCGACAGTGTGCTGAACCAGCCGCTGGTCGGATTGCCGTTCGTCGACAGCCTGGTCCGCGGGTTTCTACTCGCGGCCGACCATCCCCACCGCGAAGCTCTTGCCAAAGACGTTCGGCTGTTCGCGCCCCGAGCGATTCGATCCGCGATCGAAATCATCGAAGAAGAGGCGCATCTACCGCTGACCTTGACGTCGATCGCCACCCGTACCCACATCAGCGTGCGGACTTTGCAGCAGGGATTTCAGCGTCACCTGGACACCTCGCCGATGGCCTATCTGCGCGAGGTCCGGCTGCGGCGAGCCCACCAGGCGCTGCTGAGGTCGGACCCGTCGCAGGCGACCGTCGCCTCGGTCGCCTACCGCTGGGGCTTCACCAATCTCGGCCGGTTCGCCGCGGCCCACTCCGCGCGTTACCGCGAGACGCCGACGGAGACCCTGCGCCGCAGGGCGTTCCAACGCCTCACCGCCGAAGAACGGATTCACCTGAGATCCGCTCGCCGGTGTTAGGTCCCGCCTCCCAGCTGCGACGAATTTGAGTTGGCCGGGTGGGTGGACGATAGGGCTATCGTGGATCAAATGGGAGGTCTGCAGGTGATGGCAGACAACAGCGCCTGGGTCGCGGTGCGGTCATTGGAGGACTTCGCCGCGCTCCGTAGCGGCCGGTCGGGCTCACCGGCTCATTGGTGGCCCGACATCGGGCCGACCGGCGACGACGGCTCGTTCGCATTCACGCACCGGATACGTCGACTCGGCCCGATCACCGTGCTGGACATTGATTTTCACAACGACATGTGGGTGAACGGCGGGGAGGTTCGTCCGCACTATCACGTCACCGTGCCGGTCACGACGCCCGCGGACGCCACGGCCGGCGGTTTTTCCGTCGCGGCGAAGCCGGGTTCGGTCTGCGTGTATCGGCCCGAGGGCAAGGCCGGTATCTCCGGTTACGGGGGCCGTCTGCTGGCCGTGATGATCGATCGGCGAGCCGTCGAAGATGCGCTCGCCGGTGCACTGGGACGTTCGATCGCTTCGCAAATCGACTGCCAACCCATCATGGCGACCACGGCTCCGGCCGCCCGCAGCTGGATCAACATGGTGACGCTGTTCACCGAGCAGCTGTTCGAGCCGGGCAGCCCGCTGCAGCAGCCCATGGTCGGACTGCCGTTCGCCGAGAGCGTGGTCCACGGCCTCCTGCTCGCGACCGATCACTCATACCGGGCCGCATTGGACGCCGACGCGCCCGAGCCGGAGCCGCCCGCCGTGCGGGCCGCGCTGGACGTCATCGAGGCCGAAGCGGATCAACCGTTGACGGTCTCGGTGCTGGCCGAGCGCAGCTATGTCAGCGTCCGCTCGCTGCAGCAAGCGTTTCGCCATCACCTCGGCATCACTCCGATGGCCTATTTGCGGGACGTCCGCCTGCGCCGAGCGCACCAGATGCTGCTGGAATCCGACCCGGCGCGCATCACCGTTGCTTCGGTTGCCTATCGGTGGGGATTCACCAACCTCGGCAGGTTCGCTGCCGTCCACAGCGCTCGTTACCGGGAGTCACCGTCGGAGACGTTGCGCCGCAGCGCATAACGGTGCGCGGTTCGCCGCACTGCCGCGCTGCCCTATCGACGGTCCTTGGGGAAAGCTTTGCGACGCAACGTCTCTGACGGAGATTCGCCGTATCGCTGGGTATGTGCGGTGGCGAAGCGCCCCGGGTTCGTGAAGCCCCACCGATAGGCGACCGAAGCAACGGTCACATGCGACGGGTCCGAGTCGAGCAGCATGTCGTGTGCCCGGCGCAGCCGCACCTGCCGCAGATACTCCATCGGAGAGACGTCCAGGAAGTCGCGAAAGCCCTGCTGCAGCGAGCGGACGCTGACATAGCTGCGCGCGGCCAGCACCGAGACCGTCAACGGTTGATCCGCCTCCGCGTCGATGATCTCGAGCGCGGCGCGGATGGTGCGCGGTGCGGGCCGGGGCGCGTCTGCCGCGACGGCATCGCGATCGGGATGGTCGGCGGCGAGCAGGAATCCACGAATCAGGCTGTCGGCGAACGGCAAGCCGACCAGTGGCTGATTGAACAGGCTGTCGGGACGGGCGATCTGTTCGTAGAGCAGCAACAGCATGCTGATCCAGCCGCGACCCGCCGCCGTCGCGGTCGATAGATAAGGTGCGAGGTCGATCTGCGAAGTCACCTGCCGGCCCAGCGCGTCGCTGAGCGCGTCGTCGACAGCGTTTCGGTCGAGCTTGACCCCGAGCATCCGGGTGCCCGCCATCCACCGTGCCGTGGTGTGGCCCTCCGGCAGGTATACGGCAACACGGCCACCGCCCGCGTCCTGGACAGAACCCCGGTGCGTCGACTCGAAGCGTCCCGACTGCAGCACATTGACGCGGTAGCCGCTGCACCGCTCACCGCAATCCAGCGACGTGTCGGTGCTGACCACAAGTTCGGAGAGGGTCACCGGACCGACGCCACCGGCGCGCTGGCCCAGGGAAAACCAGTCTGGGTTGCTGCGCAATGTGAGGTGGGGTTCGGGGCAGCACAGCATGGCGAAGTCGTCGAGCGTTTTCGCCGTCGTCCATGCACTGCCGTCCGATGTGGCAGTTCGGCCTCGCGTGGTCATGCGATGCCCAGGCTACGCCGGCCGCCGGCCCGCGGCATCCGGTGATTTCTCGCTTGCGCATATCGGCCGGAAGTTTGCGCATTGTGGCGCTAGCGTTGGCAGCGTCGCGGTACCGAGTGCGCTACGCAATCTGTCCAGCGGACCGCGCGCAGTGGCTACTCCATTTACGTTGTCGCGCTTAACGTTAACAGCGTGCATAGCCCCGCTGCGATCGCGCTGACGCCCATCCTGATGGTGGTGGCGTTGTTGTGGTGGGAGACAACGAGTTCCGCGGGGTTGACGTTCGGCAGGGCCAAGCACGACGTAAACGCGCTGGGTCCGGTGGCGCTGGGCGCCACCGAGTACGTGGCCGCGACACCGGGCCCGGAGGACAACGATGCGCGCCGGGCGCTGGTCACGTCGGGAATATTCGGCAGGACCACTCCCGACGTGGTCGCCGCCCTGTCCGAGGAGCTGCATCCTGAGCACTTCTCACCGGGGCGGGTGATGAGCGCGCGAGGCGACTTCGGGGGCTCTGTGTACGTGATCGTCCGCGGGAAGGTCAAGGTCTGCTACCGGCGATCCGGCGGCGGCGAGATCGTGCTCAAGATTCTGGGGCCTTCGGAAATATTCGGTGCCATTACGCTTTTCGACCCGGGCCCACAAGACATGAGCATCACCACGCTCACCGAAGTTCTGGCGGTGCCGATCGCCCGCGATCAGCTCTTGACGTGGATGGTCGAGCGCCCGGAAGTGTGCGATCAGGTGCTGCGGCTGTTCGCGCGGTGGGTGAAGGCGATGACGAACTCGCTGGTCGACTTCGGGTTTGCCGACGCGCAGGGCCGCGTCGCGAGCCGGTTGTTGTCACTACGAAAACGGTTTGGCCGCCTCGACGGTGATGTCGTGCGGGTGGTGCACGATCTCAGCGCCGACGACTTCTCTTCGCTGGCCGGCGTCGATCCGGAGACGATCGGCGCGACACTGCGCGGATTCGAGGCCAACGGCTGGATCCGTCTGGAACACGACAGCATCGTCATCGTCGACGGGCACGCTCTTGGTCAGGTACGACAGGTGAGTATGGGGGAGGTTTGTGGTGTTTGATCGATTTGCGTTGGGGGATTTGACTGTTCGAATTCTCGGGGCGCCCATGGCGGGGGGCCCGTCGACCCCGGCGTTGGCGGCCGCCGTTTCCAACGGCGGCGGTCTGGGATTCCTGGCCGGGGGCCTGCTGTCAGCCGAAGAGCTGGCCGACGCGATCCTGGCGGCCCGCAGGCTGACCTCGGGCCCACTGGGCGTGAATCTGTTTGTGCCCCAAGCGCGGGTTGCCACTCCCGACGAACTGGGCGCATTCGCGGCGGCCCTCGAGGCCGAGGCCGAATTCTACGGCGTAGCGCTCGGCGAACCGCACGGCGACGACGACGAGTACGCAGCGAAGCTCGACGTGGTGTGCGATCTGCGGCCGGAGGTGGTTTCCTTCACTTTCGGCTCGCCGAGCGAGGCGGCGTGCATTCGACTCGGTGACGCCGGCATCCTGACCCTGGCCACGGTGACCACGGTGCGGGAAGCGTTGATCGCGGTCAGCTTTGGGGTGAGTGGGGTGGTGGCGCAGGGGCCCGATGCGGGTGGGCATCGGGCTACGTTCGACCCGATCGCCGCGCCGGCCGCCGATCCTCTCGACGATCTGGTGTCGGCCCTGGTCGCCTGCTTCGACTGTCCGGTCGTCGCGGCCGGGGGGCTGGGGACGGCCGCCGCCGTGCAGCAGGTGCGGGATGCGGGTGCGTCGGCCGTGCAAATCGGAACGGCGTTCCTGCTTGCCGACGAGGCCGGAACAAACCCGGTGCACCGTGCGGCATTGCGCGATCCGCAGTTCACCGAAACCGTGGTGACGCGGGCGTTCACCGGGCGGTATGCCCGCGCGTTGCGCAATCGATTCATCGACACACACGACGCTCACGCGGTGTTCGGGTTTCCCCAGGCAGCCATGATCACCGGTCCCATCCAGGCGGCCGCGGTGAAGCTGGGCGACCCGCACGGCGTCGGCATGTGGACCGGCGCGGCGTTCGGCCACGTACGAACCGGTTCGGCAACCGACATCGTGCAAGAGCTGGCGGGCTGACCGCCTCGCGGAAAGGTACTGACCATGGGATGCGCGGAGCAGAAGGTCGCGATCGTCACCGGCGCCTCACGCGGAATCGGCGCCGGCCTGGTCGAGGCATACCGCAAACACGACTACCGGGTGATCGCCAACTCGCGCGCCATCGAGGAGTCGCCGCACCCCGAAGTGGTCAGCGTCGCAGGCGATATCGCCGACCCGCGGACGGCAGAGCGAATCATCGACGAGGCGCTGGCGCGATTCGGCCGGATCGACACGCTGATCAACAACGCAGGGGTGTTCATCCCGAAACCCTTCACCCTCTACACCTACGACGACTACGCACGGGTCACCTCGGTGAACACCGCGGGCTTCTTCGGGATCACGCAGCAGGTGGTCGCCCAACTGCTCGCTCAGGGCGCAGGAGGCCATGTCATCACCATCGCCGCAACGCTGGCCGAGCAGGCACACACCGCCGTACCCTCGGCCTTGACGGCATTGACCAAAGGCGGCCTCATCGCGGCGACGAAATCGCTGGCCATCGAATACGCCGCCAACGGAATCCGGTTCAACGCAATATCTCCCGGCGTCGTCGACACACCCATGCACAGCGGCGTCGATGCGGTCACCGCGTACGCCGCGATGCATCCGCAGCATCGGATCGGCACCGTCAGCGACATCGTGCACGGTGCGCTGTATCTCGAGATGGCCTCCTTCGTCACCGGCGAGATCCTCCACATCGACGGCGGCCAGAGCGCCGGCCACTGAGGGATCGGAGTGAGTGTGATTGTTCCTGACGACAACACCTTCGACGTCGTGATCGTCGGCTTCGGCGGGGCAGGGGCGTGCGCGGCCATCGCCGCAGCCGAGCGTGGTGCCCGGGTACTTGTGGTGGATCGGTCGGTGGGCGGAGGTGCCACGGCGTTGTCGCGTGGAGTGGTGTACGCGGGTAGCGGAACGCGCTATCAGCGAGCCGCCGACTTCGAAGACACCCCGCAGAACATGTTCGACTACCTGCGCCAGGAGGTCGACGGTGCGGTCGACGACGAGACCCTGCGCACGTTCTGCGCCGGTAGTGCGCAACGGCTTTCGTGGCTGGAGCGGCACGGCGCCCGGTTCGCCGGCCCGATGGGCGACAACAAGATGTGCTACCCGACAGACGATCGGCATAACCTGTTTTTCTCCGGCAACGAGCGCGCCTACCCCTACCGCCTGCACGCCACACCGGCTCCGCGCGGACACCGGCAGGTCGGCAAGGGCATGGGCTCCGGTCGCGCGCTGTATCGTGCGCTGCGCCGTTCTGCCGAACGACTGGGCGTGCAGTTCCTGCCCCTGACCCGTGCCGAGGAAGTGGTGATGGCAGACGGCCGGGTGGCGGGGCTGCGTTGTCGTACCGTGACGGATTTCAATCCGATGCTGCTACAGCACTATTGGCGCACCACGCCCTTTCGGGACAAGCTGACCAACTGGGCTCCCAACGTCGGGCGTGCGTTTCCCACCGGCGCGGCCCGACTGTGGCGGCGCACGATCGAGCTGATGCTCGTTACACCGAACGTGATCTTGGCCGCCGGTGGATTTGCGTTCAATCGCGACATGTTGCTGCGCTACGCACCATCCTTTGCCGGTATAACCCCGCTGGGGACACCGGCCGACGACGGTAGCGGCATCATGCTCGGGACCGGGGTCGGGGGAGCGACCGCACAGCTGAACAGCGTGGCCGCCTGGCGGTTTCCCTGTCCGCCCTCGGCGATGCTGCATGGCATTGCCGTCGGACTCAGCGGCGAACGCATCGCCAATGAAGACCTGTATGGTGCCACCCACGCCGGCATCATGGTGGCCAAGTTCGGCGGACGCGGTTTCATCGTCCTCGATTCGATGATGTGGAAGCGGGCGCGCAAAGAGCTGGTGACGAGCCGGACTTCGCCGCTGCTACGACTGCACATGTCGCTGGTTTTCAGTGCCGATCATCGTAAGGCCGCCACCTTGCCCGAACTTGCTGCAGAGCTGGGAATTTCGACATCGGGCTTGGTCGCCACGGTGGCGGCCTACAACGACGCCGCCGAGGCGGCACGCGAAGATCCCGCGCACAAGACGCCGTCGATGTGCCGCCCGCTCAGATATCCGCCGTACTACGGCATCGATATATCTCTGCGGGGATCGCTGGCCTACTTCGTTCCGGGCATGACGTTGGGCGGTTTGCAGGTGGACGGGGCGACCGGTCAGGTATTGGACGAGGCGCGGTCTCCCATTCGCGGGCTCTACGCCGCCGGCCGGACCGCGGTGGGTGTGTGCTCGAACTCCTATGTGAGCGGACTGTCGCTGGCGGACTGCGTGTTCTCGGGCATCCGCGCGGGTGAACACGCCGCGATCAGCAGCCTCACCGGAATGCACGAATTATTCAGGGGGGCAACAGGTGTCGATTGATTTCTCCGCAGAGGGCGCGACCTGACAATGCTGTTTGAGATATCGCTGCCCAAATACGTGGTGTTGCTGTCGGTGACCCGGCTTCCGCACCGCGTGACCGAAAGAAGAATCACCTGCGCGGCCCTGGTGTTCGGCAGAAGCCGATGATGACGCCTCAGGAAGCAGCCGAGGCCGCCCGGCCGACGTGGTCCCATTCCTCCCAGCCGGTAATCCGGCCCTGGTAGATGTTCTTGACGATGGGCAGCATCGTGGACCCGAAGATGATGCGCAGCGGTGGTTTTTCGGCGTCGACGACGGACAGCAGTGCCGCGGCGGTGGCGGTGGGATCGCTGGGTTCTCCGAGAATGCTTGCCACGAAAGCGTCCGCCTCCTGATGGCGCTTGGCGTACGCCGGCAACGGGCCGGCGTGCTTGGCCGACGACCCGGCCCAGTCCGTCGCGAAGAACCCGGGCTCGACCAGCGTCACGTGGATGCCGAACGGTTCGACCTCGAAAGCCAAGGCATCGCTGAAAGCCTCCAGGGCGAACTTCGATGCGCAGTACAGGCCCACATTCGGCCCGCTGAACAGTCCGCCGGTCGAGGACACCTGAACGATGTGCCCACCGCGTTGCTCGCGCAGGAACGGCAGCGCGGCCTGCGTTATCCATACGGCCCCAAGGAAGTTCGTTTCCATCTGAGCCCGGACGTCGCTCTCGGAAAGCTCCTCGACGAAGCCGAACTGTCCGTAGCCGGCGTTGTTGACCACCACGTCGATCCGTCCGAAGTGGGCGTGCGCCTGCGCGACGCGGGCGAAGCCTGCCGCCCGGTCGGTCACGTCCAATTCGAGCGGCAGGATCGCGTCGCCGAAACGTTGTCTCAGATCGGCGAGCGCAGACGTGTCGCGCGCGGTGGCCGCGACCCTGTCGCCCCGCTCCAACGCGGCCAGCGCCCATAACCGACCGAAGCCGCGCGAAACCCCGGTGATGAACCACACTTTCGATGACATGTCTCGCCCTCCCTCTACGGCGTCCACGAATAAACCGGACATTCCCGGGAGCGGTATCCCTCCCGGGAAATTACCGTGTGCACTATGTACATGCGTACCAGGTAATAGGACGCCTGGCAATGTGGAACGCAACACGGGCCGAGAAGCCTTGTGCGCGAGTCTCTTGAATCGCTGGTGAACGTGGCTAAAATGGGCGGCATGGGCGTCACGTCATCGACCGAGACCGGCGGGGCCCGGCTCGACGACATGGTGTGCTTCGCATTGCACGCGGCGTCGCGCGCCGTCACCGCGACGTACCGTCCGCTGCTCGAGCCCCTTGGCCTGACCTACCCGCAATACCTTGTGCTGTCGGCATTGTGGGAGCAGGACGACCGCACCGTCGGCGAGTTGGTCGAACTTCTGCAACTCGACTACGGCACGATGACGCCGCTGCTGAAGCGACTCGAAAAGCGTGGAGTCGTCCAACGAACCCGCAGCCCGGACGACGAGCGCACGGTGATCGTCGGCCTGACCGACGAAGGCAAGGGCATGCGCGCTGATGCCGAGGGCATCTATCAGGCGATCGTCGAGAAGTTCGACCTGACGCCCAATCGCGCCCGGACCGCGCGCAAGATGCTGCAGTCCATCATCGACAAGGCAAACGACTAGCGACGGCTGGATGTCAGTCCTGCCCGCGACACTGGGGCCGTGCTCGATTTGATCCTGCCGCTGGAATGCGGCGGCTGCCGGACGCCGTCGGTGCGCTGGTGCGACGCGTGCGCCATGGAACTCGTCGTCAAGCCCGACGACCCGCACCTGATCAGCCCGCGCGTCGGCGCGCGTGCACCGGTGTTCGCACTCGGGCGCTACGCCGGTGCCCGTCGCCAGGCGATTCTCGCGATGAAGGAGCACGGGCGCGGCGACCTCGTCGCGCCGCTGGCCCAGGCGCTGGCCATCGGCGTGCACCGGCTGCTGGCCTGGGGCGTCGTCGAGACCCCGTTGACGATCGTGCCCGCGCCGACCCGGCGCTGGGCGGCGCGCCGGCGCGGCGGCGACCCGGTCGCCCGGCTGGCGCAAGCCGCGGTGTCCCGGCATCCGGACGTCGGCGTCCGCGCGGCGTTGCGCATGAAGGCACTGACCCGTGACTCGGTGGGCCTGGGCACCGCCGAACGCGAGCGCAATGTCGCGGGCCGGGTGTCGCTGCGAGGCCGGCCGCCGCACACCGAGGTGTTGCTCGTCGACGACATCGTCACCACCGGCGCGACGGCGGCCGAGTCGGTGCGGGTTTTGTCGGCGGCGGGAGTCCGCGTGACGGCGGTGTTGGCTATCGCGGCGGCCTGAATCGGCGAATCTCGGGATAAACCAGTGAAACTGCCAAGAAGACGTGAAGAACTCGCTACGGGTTCATCAAATCGGTGGCACGGCGAGGCGAACACGAGCTAACGTCGAGGACAACCTTCAACAACTCTTCGGGACCTACCGGTCCCGACTCACGGGTCGCGATTTCCCAGGTTGAGACCGCACTGCGGAGGGGGTGAGTATTCGACACCTTGCGACGGCGGGCTGCCTGCGGCGGTGGCTGTTTTGACACCGCTTCCAACCCCGTCGGAGCTTCTCATCAACGCCAAGAGAAACGAGTTGTCACGTATGTCAAGGCTAACCGTGGATTCCACTCAGCTTCTGGACGAACCTCCGGTGCGAATCGACACGCAGGAACCGACGACGACCGCCGAGGTTGTCTTCAAGGGTCGCAACGTCGAGATCCCCGATCACTTCCGCGTCTACGTCTCGCAGAAACTCGCCCGCTTGGAACGATTCGACAAAACCATCTACCTCTTCGACGTCGAACTCAAGCATGAACGCAACCGTCGCCAACGTAAGTCCTGTCAGCGCGTGGAGATCACCGCGCGGGGCCGTGGGCCGGTAGTGCGCGGCGAGGCGTGCGCCGACAGCTTCTATGCGGCGCTCGAATCCGCGGTGGTCCGGCTGGAGAGCCGGCTGCGCCGCGGCAAGGACCGCCGCAAGGTGCATTACGGCGAAAAGACGCCCGTCTCCCTGGCCGAGGCCACCGCGGTGACCCCACCGAAAATGGCCTTCCGCAACAACCACGCGCCCGCCCCGGCACACCAACACGACACCGGCGACGAGGATCGAGACCATCAGCCGGGCCGGGTGGTGCGCACCAAGGAACACCAGGCCACCCCGATGTCGGTGGACGACGCGCTCTACGAGATGGAGCTCGTCGGGCACGACTTCTTCTTGTTCTACGACAAGCAGACCGAGCGGCCGTCCGTCGTCTATCGCCGTCACGCCTACGACTACGGACTGATCAGGCTGTCCTGAGGATCGGGGGCCATCAGCAGGTCGTCCCCTACGATGGGAGTCGCCTCATCGGAAAACAAGACTCCTACCCACAGGGGACCTAGCTGTGCTGTCGAAGCTGCTGCGCCTTGGTGAAGGTCGCATGGTCAAGCGCCTCAAGCGCGTGGCCGACTATGTCAACACGTTGTCTGACGACGTCGAGAAACTCACCGACGCCCAGTTGCGGGCCAAGACCGACGAGTTCCGCAACCGCCTCGACGACGGCGAAACCCTCGATGACCTGCTGCCCGAGGCGTTCGCCGTAGCCCGCGAAGCGGCCTGGCGGGTGCTGGATCAGCGTCCGTTCGACGTGCAGGTGATGGGGGCGGCCGCCTTGCACCTGGGCAACGTCGCCGAGATGAAGACCGGTGAAGGCAAGACGCTGACCTGTGTGTTGCCGGCCTACCTCAACGCGCTGGCCGGCAAGGGCGTGCACATCGTCACCGTCAACGACTACCTGGCCAAACGTGACAGCGAGTGGATGGGCCGGGTGCACCGCTTCCTGGGCCTGCAGGTCGGGGTGATCCTGGCCAACATGACCCCCGACGAGCGGCGGGTGGCCTACAACGCCGACATCACCTACGGCACCAACAACGAGTTCGGCTTCGACTACCTGCGCGACAACATGGCGCACTCGGTCGACGACATGGTGCAGCGCGGACACACCTTCGCGATCGTCGACGAGGTCGACTCCATCCTGATCGACGAGGCCCGCACGCCGCTGATCATCTCCGGGCCCGCCGACGGCGCGTCGAATTGGTACCTCGAGTTCGCCCGGCTGGCCCCGCTGATGGAAAAGGACACCCATTACGAGGTGGACCTGCGTAAACGCACCGTCGGTGTGCACGAACTCGGGGTGGAGTTCGTCGAGGACCAGCTCGGCATCGACAACCTGTACGAGGCTGCCAACTCGCCGCTGGTCAGCTACCTGAACAACGCGCTGAAGGCCAAGGAGCTGTTCCACCGCGACAAGGACTACATCGTCCGCGACGGCGAGGTGCTGATCGTCGACGAGTTCACCGGTCGCGTGCTGATCGGCCGTCGCTACAACGAAGGCATGCACCAGGCCATCGAGGCCAAGGAGCACGTGGAGATCAAGGCCGAGAACCAGACGCTGGCCACGATCACGCTGCAGAACTACTTCCGGCTCTACGACAAGCTGGCCGGGATGACCGGTACCGCCCAGACCGAGGCGGCCGAGCTGCACGAGATCTACAAGCTCGGCGTGGTCCCGATCCCGACCAACAAGCCGATGATCCGCGCAGACCAGTCCGACCTGATCTACAAGACCGAAGAGGCCAAGTACATCGCCGTGGTCGACGACGTCTCGGAACGCTACGAGAAGGGCCAGCCGGTCCTGATCGGTACCACCAGCGTCGAGCGCTCGGAGTACCTGTCGCGCCAGTTCGCCAAGCGCCGCATCCCGCACAACGTGCTCAACGCGAAATATCACGAGCAGGAAGCCGGCATCATCGCGGTGGCCGGGCGCCGGGGTGGCATCACCGTCGCCACCAACATGGCCGGCCGCGGTACCGACATCGTGCTGGGCGGCAACGTCGACTTCCTCACCGACCAGCGGCTGCGCGAGCGCGGCCTGGACCCGGTCGAGACGCCCGACGAGTACGAGGCGGCCTGGCACGAGGAGTTGCCCAAGGTCAAAGAGGAAGCCAGCGCCGAGGCCGCCGAGGTGATCGAGGCCGGCGGGTTGTACGTGCTGGGCACCGAGCGCCACGAGTCCCGCCGCATCGACAACCAGCTGCGCGGCCGCTCCGGCCGGCAGGGTGACCCGGGCGAGTCCCGCTTCTACCTGTCGCTCGGCGACGAGTTGATGCGCCGGTTCAACGGCGCTGCCCTGGAATCGTTGTTGACCAGGCTGAACCTGCCCGACGACGTGCCGATCGAAGCCAAGATGGTCACCCGCGCCATCAAGAGCGCTCAAACCCAAGTCGAGCAGCAGAACTTCGAGGTCCGCAAGAACGTCCTCAAGTACGACGAGGTGATGAACCAGCAGCGCAAGGTGATCTACGCCGAGCGCAAGCGCATCCTCGAGGGCGAGAACCTGCAGGAGCAGGCGTTCGAGATGGTGCGCGACGTCATCACGGCCTATGTGGACGGCGCGACCAGCGAGGGCTACGCCGAGGACTGGGACCTCGACGCGTTGTGGTCGGCGCTGAAGACGCTGTACCCGGTCGGGATCGAACACGAGTCGCTCACCCGTCGCGACGCGGACTCCGAGCATGACGACCTCACCCGCGAGGAGTTGCTCGAAGCGCTCATCAAGGACGCCGAAAAGGCCTATGCCGCAAGGGAAGCCGAGCTGGAGGAAATCGCCGGCGAAGGGGCGATGCGGCAGCTCGAGCGCAACGTGTTGCTCAACGTGATCGACCGCAAGTGGCGCGAGCACCTCTACGAGATGGACTACCTCAAAGAGGGCATCGGGCTGCGCGCGATGGCGCAGCGCGACCCGCTGGTCGAGTACCAGCGCGAGGGTTACGACATGTTCATGGCGATGCTCGACGGCATGAAGGAGGAGTCGGTCGGCTTCTTGTTCAACGTCAGCGTGGAGGCTGTCCCCGCGCCGCAGGTCGCCCCGGTGCAAACGCCGGACGGGTTGGCCGAATTCGCGACTGCCGCCGCCGCTGCCGCCCAGCAGGAGGGCGGCTCCGGCGCCGCACCCGCACCGGAGCCCGAGCAGGCTCCAAGTATGTTGCGCGCCAAGGGTATTGACAACGAGGCTCCCGCGCTGACGTATTCCGGTCCGGCGGAGGACGGTTCGGCGGAGGTCCAGCGCAACGGCGGTGGCGCGCAGAAGACCCCGGCCGGGGTGCCCGCCGGGGCCAGCCGGCGCGAGCGCCGCGCCGCCGCCCGTCAGCAAGGCAGGGGTGCCAAGCCGCCGAAGTCGGTTAAGAAGCGCTGACCCGCGTCGTCCCCGGCCGGCCGCCGAGCCGCCCAGCGTGAAGCCAGCTTCACGCTCGGCGCCCAGGGCCCGGCCAGCCGGGCGCTCGTCGCCTTGGCCCCCGGCGATTTGAGGCATAAGCCTCATGCGCCGGCCCGGGGTCGTCGCGCAGCATCGGTGCATGACTACGTTGCACACTCCCGCCGATGCGGCCTCGGCCGTCTTGCACAACGCCGTGTTGCCCGCCGGTGACGACGAAAGATTCGCCGGCTTCGGGGTTTTGGGGCTTCCGTTCGCCAGCGGGCACTACCTGGCGCTGCGCTGCATACCCACGTCGTCGTTCGCGCCCGGCTACCGATCGGTGTGGCATCGGGACGCGGCCGGGGTGTGGACGTTTTACGCGACGAGCCCCGGCGAGCTCAGTTGCTCGCGCTTCTTCAGCGCGGCCACGCCGAACGACGCCGTGCAGTGCGAGATCGACGCCGCCTGGGTCACCCCGTGGTCGTTGTTCGTCCGGATCGCCGGCTTGCTGGAGTGGCATCTCGATCTCGGGACCAGCCCGTCGACCAGGCTGATGAGCGGGATCGCCCCGCGGTTGCCCGACTGGACGTGGCGTAACCGGTTGGCGCTCGGCGCTCTCGGCCGGATCGCCGGACCGATGGTGGGCGCCGGGCGGGTGCGGCTGTCCGGCAGCGCCCCCAACGGTCAGCGATTCATGATCGCCCCCAAACGATTCTGGGCCGTCATCGAGTCGCGCGCGGTGTGGCGCGGCGTCGACCTCGGCGCGGTCGCGCCACTGCCGCAGCAGGCGCGCTTGGCCGACTTCTGGGGGCCGCAGCGCGGGCTCTTCGTGACCGGCGGTGGGCGGCTGGAGGCGTTCGACCCGAGCCGCCACCATGCCGTGCGCCGCACTATTTCGATTTGCTGACGTGGCCGCGACCGAAGGGGACAATGAGCCGATGGTGTCGCATACGGCCGAGCCGGCGCCGGCGGGCGAGGCGCCCAGCCGGGCCGAGTTGCTGGCCGCGCTGTCCGTGGCGATCGACCTCGGTCTGGGACAGCCCGCCGAGCACATGCTGCGCGCGGCGATGATCGCGACCCGGCTCGCGGATCGGCTGGGGCTCACCGGTGCCCAACGGGACTGCGTCTACTACACGACTCTGGTCATGTGGATCGGGTGTCACGCCGACTCGCATGAATACGCGCGGTGGTTCGGCGACGACATCGCGGTGCGGCATGACTCGTACCTGGTCGACTGGTCCGGACTGCCGTACTGGCGGTTCCTGCTGGGCAACATCGGCCGTGGTCAGCCGTTGACGCAGCGGCTGACCATCATGGCGACGCTGTTCGCCAACGCGCGCGGCCAGTTGTCCCGGCTGATCCACTCGCACTGCACCTCCGCGGCGCTGCTGGCGGATCGCATCGGCCTGGGGCCCGACGTGCAGGCCTCGCTCGTCTTCGCTTTCGAGCGCTACGACGGCGGCGGCCTGCCCGCCGGCGCGCACGGCGACGAGATTCCGATACAGATGCGGGTTGCCCAGCTCGCCGAGATGGTGGAGGTGCACCACCGCACCTACGGTGTCGAGGGCGCCGTGGCGATGGCGCGCAGCCGCCGCGGTGGCCAGTTCGACCCGAAGGTCGTCGACACGTTCATCCACAACGCCGACGCGATCCTGGCCGGCCCCGCGCCCGGCGATGCGTGGGCCGCGGCGCTGCGCGAGGCGCCCGACCGCCACCAACGGCTCGACGACAAAGCGCTGGACGCACTGCTCGTCGCGTTCGGAGACTTCGTCGACCTCAAATGCCCTTTCACGCTTGGGCATTCGCGTGCGGTGGCCGGCCTCGCCGGCGACGCGGCACTTGCGGCCGGCCTCGATGCCGATGCGGCGGCGCTGACTCGGCGGGCGGGCCACGTGCACGACCTGGGCCGTATCGGTGTGTCGAATCAAATCTGGTCCAAGCCAGGGTCTTTGACCGCGGGCGAGTTCGAGCGGGTGCGGCTGCATCCGTATCTGACCGCCCGGATCCTCAACCAGGTCCGCGGCCTGGGCCGGCTGGCCGAAGTCGCCGGAAACCACCATGAATGCCTGGACGGGTCGGGATATCCACGCGGTCTTGCCGGCACCGCACTGAGCTTGCCCGACCGTATCCTGGCGGCCGCGGTCAGCTACCAATCCGGTTGTGAACCAAGGCCGTACCGCGATGAAATGTCGCCCGGCGCCGCGGCCCGGCGGCTGCGCGAGCGGGTGAACGCCGGTGAACTCGACCCCGTCGCCGCCGATGCGGTACTGCATGCCGCGGGCCAGCCCGCCCAGCGGCCCAAGCCGCGTCCGGGTGGGCTCACCCCGCGTGAGATCGAAGTGCTTCGCCTGGTCGCACGCGGTGCGTCGAACAAGGAAATCGCGGCCGCGCTGGTGATCAGCGAGAAGACCGCGCGCAATCATGTGGAGAGAACATACGCGAAGATCGGCGTCTCAAATCGCATCGGGGCCAGCATGTATGCCCTGCAACAGGGGTTGTCAGCCCCGTAGCGGGTAGCGATGAAAAATTGAGGCATCTGCCCCATTCCATTGCGCGGAATTCGGCGGACACTCAATACATGAGTCGATATTTGACAGTTTGTTACGGCGCAGTGGCTTATCTGCTGTTTCTGGTGTCGTTCACCTACGCAATCGGATTCGTCGGCAACATCTGGGTGCCGCGCAGTGTCGACCACGCGCTCTCGGCCCCCGCCGGCCTGGCGGTGCTGATCGACGTGGGGCTGCTTGGTGTTTTCGCGATTCAGCACAGTGTGATGGCGCGGCCCGCGTTCAAGCGGTGGTGGACGCGCTTTGTGCCATCGTCGATCGAGCGCAGCACCTACGTGGTGCTGGCAAGCGGCGCGCTACTGCTGCTGTACTGGCAGTGGCGGACCTTGCCGGGCATCGTGTGGGACGTGGGTCTGCCGGCGGCCCGGGTGCTGCTGTGGGCGTTGTTCTGGCTCGGTTGGGCGACGGTGTTCTTCTCCTCCTTCATGGTCAGCCACTTCGACCTGTTCGGCCTGCGGCAGGTATACCTGGCCTGGCGCGGAAAACCGTACCGCGACTTGGACTTTCGTGTTCGTTATCTGTACCGGCTGGTGCGGCATCCGCTGATGCTGGGGTTCCTGATCGCGTTCTGGGCGACGCCGGTGATGACGGTCGGGCACCTGCTGTTCAGCGTCGCCACAACGGGTTACATCCTGATCGCGTTGCGGCTGGAAGAACACGACCTGGTCGAGGCGCTGGGTGAGCAATACGTTGCCTACCGACGCGAGGTGCCGGCGCTGGTGCCGGGGACACGCCGTCATCCGAACGCGGCGGCGGGTCAGCACTAGCCTTCGAGCAGGGTCGCGATCCGGTCCAGGGTCGCGCGGATACCCGCCTCGGTCCCCCTCGGCATCGAACCGCTGGTGATCATCGCCTTCTGCTTGTCCTGCGACACATCCCAGGTTTCGCGGACCAGCGTGCCGCCGTCGGCCGCGGAGAGCTCGTAGCGCCAGATGCGGCCACCCACCCGGCCGCCCATCGCGGTGGTCTGCCACGCGATACGCCGGTCCGGTTCGTACTCGATGACGGTGTTGGTGGTGCGGTAGGGGACGAACAGCGTTTCCTTGCGGCCCCGCATCGTCATCCGGAAGGTCGAACCCATCGTCAGGGGAACCGACTCCTGCGTACACCGATTCACCGACTTCGAACCGTCGAAGCTGGCATGTTTGCCGGCGTCGGCCAGCAGCGCGAAGATCTTGTCCGGCGGCGCCTTGATGACCCGCTCGACGCTGAGCGTGTTTCCGTCCATTCGGTCACACTAGCGCCGTTACACGCTCGCGGGTTCCCGGTATGTTGCGGATATGGATGTCAAGGAGGTGTTGCTCCCGGGCGTCGGTCTGCGCTACGAATTCACCAGCCACCAGGGCGACCGGATCGGCATCATCGCGCGGCGCGGTGGCGACTTCGACGTCGTCCTGTACGGCTCCGACGACCCGGATCAGGCCCGGCCGGTGTTTCACCTCACCGACGAAGAGGCCGACACCATGGCCCAGATCCTGGGCGCTCCCCGCATCGCCGAGCGGTTCACCGAGCTGACCCGCGAAGTGCCGGGCCTCGAGGCGGGTCAGGTCGATATCGAGCCGGGCAGCCCGTTCGTCGACAAACCGTTGGGGGACACCCACGCTCGCACCCGCACCGGGGCGTCGATCGTCGCGATCGTGCGCGACGAGGATGTGCTCGCCTCACCGGGTCCGGCCGAGATCCTGCGGGAGCGAGACGTTTTGATCGTCATCGGCACCGAAGAGGGCATCGCCGCAGTAGAGCAGATCGTCGACAAGGGCTGAGCCAGTGCAAGTTTCGGGGGCGCTGCTGTTTCAGCTAGGCGCCCTGCTCGCCGCACTCGCGGTGTTGGGCGCCGTCTCGCGGCGGTTCGCACTGTCGCCGATCCCCGTCTATCTGATGGCCGGTCTTTCGCTGGGCAAAGGCGGCATCTGGCCGGTGGCCGCCGCCGGCGATTTCCTCATGACGGGCGCGCCCATCGGCGTCGTGCTGCTGCTGCTGACCCTGGGGCTGGAGTTCTCCGCGACGGAGTTCGCCGCCAGCTTGCGTCACCACCTGCCCTCGGCGGGCGTCGACGTGGTTCTCAACGCCACCCCCGGAGCGGTGGCGGGGTGGCTGCTGGGGTTCGACGGCATCGCGATCCTGGCCCTGGCCGGGGTCACCTACATCTCGTCCTCGGGCGTGATCGCGCGCCTGCTCGAGGACTTGCGCCGGCTCGGTAACCGCGAAACCCCGGCCGTGCTGTCGGTGTTGGTGCTCGAAGACTTCGCGATGGCCGCCTACCTACCGCTGTTCGCGGTGCTCGCCTCGGGCGGCACCGGGCTGGAGGCGGTCGCCGGGATGGCCGTCGCGATCGGTGCCCTGTTCGCGGCGTTCTTCGCGTCGTACTACTGGGGCCATCACGTGGGCCGGCTGGTGGCAAACGCCGACTCCGAGCAGCTGTTGCTGCGGGTCCTCGGCGTCACGCTGATGGTGGCGGCGCTGGCCGAATCGCTGCACGCCTCGGCGGCCGTCGGCGCGTTCCTGGTCGGGCTCACCCTGACCGGTGACACCGCGAAACGCGCACGCAAGGTGCTGGGCCCGCTGCGCGACCTGTTCGCCGCGACGTTCTTCGTGGCGATCGGCCTGCAGGTGGATCCGCACGAGCTGGTTCCGATGCTTCCGGTCGCCCTGGCCCTCGCCGTCGTCACCGCCGCCACGAAGGTGGCCACCGGGATCTTCGCCGCCCGGCGCGACGGCGTGGCCCGGCGCGGGCAGTTGCGGGCCGGCACCGCGCTCGTCGCGCGCGGCGAGTTCTCGCTGATCATCATCGGCTTGGTGGGTGCGACGATCCCCGCCGTGGCCGCGCTGGCGACGACGTATGTTTTCGTCATGGCGCTCCTGGGTCCGGTGCTGGCCCGGTTCTCCGGCGGACCCCCGCCCGGGGGCGCCGCTGCACCGGCCTGACGCGTCATCCGATGTGCAGGGCCACCACCTGCCACCGCACTCCGCTGCTGGTGGGCAGCTTCTCCACCCGGGCGGCGATGGCGTGGACGCGATCCCCGCGGCTGTAGCAGCCGAACACCTCGGCAGCGCTCTGCGGATCCCGGTGCCCAACGGGTTGCAGCCGCATCCGGCGCAACACCGCGGCGGCCTGGCGCGCGGCGCGCGACCGGCTGACCGCGAGCACGGAGTCGACGAGACCGGGCACCAGCAGCGGCCGGAGCGCAGTGACCGGCCGACGGTGGTCGATGACTTCCAGCACCCGGCGCAGCGCGGCGTCGGCGAACAGCGCGGCCTGGCGCATCGGCACCGACCAGGTCGGTGCCGTCGGCACCGGTCGCCTGACGGCCCGCCCGCTGTAACGCGGCCCGCTGCCGGTCTTACGCGCCACGGTCGACAGCCGGCATTCGGCGGTGTTGCGCGGCACCTCCCGCGGCGGCGGTTCATACTCGACGACGGGCAGGACGGCGAAATCGTCACCGCGAGCGGGGTTTACGGGGCTGATGCTCAACGTGCACTCTCCAAGTCGTCGGTGAACGAGCGGCCTGCAGGAGAGTGGCAGACAATTGGTTCTTCAATTGCCGGTCATCATCGCACAATTCGACATCGCGCGTACCCGCACCGTGTTGCGCCCTAGCGGACGATTACGGTGAGCGAGAGCATCGGGGAACGCCAAGGATCGACCTAGGAGGCCAGGGCCGCAATGGTGACCCGGTTGTCCACAGCGGACGCGTCCTTCTACCGGCTGGAGAACACCGCCACCCCGATGTACGTCGGATCGCTGTCAATCCTGCAGCGCCCGCGGACCGGACTGAGCTACGAGACGCTGCTGGCCGCCGTCGAACAGCGGCTGCCGCAAATACCCCGCTATCGCCAGAAGGTCCGCGAAGTGGGCGTCGGCATGGCCCGGCCGGTGTGGATCGACGACGCCGATTTCGACATCACCTACCACGTGCGGCGCTCGGCACTGCCGTCGCCGGGCAGCGACGAGCAGCTGCACGAGCTGATCGCCCGGCTGGCCGCCCGGCCACTGGACAAGACGCGGCCGCTGTGGGAGATGTACCTGGTCGAAGGCCTGGCCAAGAACCGGGTCGCGCTCTACACCAAGTCGCACCAGGCGCTGATCAACGGGATGACCGCACTGGAGATCGGCCACGTGATCGCCGACCGGACCCGGCAGCCGGCGCCGTTCCCCGAAGACATCTGGATTCCGGAACGCGAGCCCGGCACGACTCGGCTGCTGCTGGGCGCGCTCTCCGACTGGGTGATGGGACCGGGCACGCAGCTACAGGCGGTCGGCTCCAAAATGGCCGGCGCGGCGACCAACTACGGCGAACTGCTCAACGTCGGCCGTCGGGTCTTCGACATCGCGCGCACCGTCGCGCGCGGCACCGCGCCCAGCAGCCCGCTCAATGCGACCGTTTCACGCCATCGGCGGTTCACCGTCGCCCGCGGAAGTCTCGAGGACTTTCGGACGGTGCGCGCACGCTATGACTGCGACATCAACGATGTGGTGCTGGCCGTCGTGACCGGCGCCCTGGGCAACTGGCTGATGTCGCGCGGGGAAGGCGTGTCGTCGAGCGCGACCATCCGGGCGATGGCGCCGCTGTCGGTGTATGCCGAGGGCCAACACGACTCGACCGGCCCGGGCCAGATGATCAGTCAGGTCACTCCGTTCCTGGTGGACCTCCCGGTGGGCGAGGGCAACGCGGTGGTGCGGCTCTCGCAGATCGCGCACGCCACCGAATCGAATCCGTCGGCCGCCCGTCTGGTCGACGCCCGGACCATCGTCACGTTGTCCGGTTTCGCGCCACCGACGCTGCACGCCATGGGCATCCGGGTTGCCACCAGCTTCTCGGCGCGGTTGTTCAACTTGCTGATCACCAATGCACCCGGGGCGCAGTCGCAGATGTACGTCGCCGGCACGAAACTGCTGGAGACCTATGCGGTGCCGCCGCTGCTGCACAACCAGGCGCTGGCCATCGGTGTGACGTCTTACAACGGCACGCTGTATTTCGGAATCAACGCCGACCGCGAGGCGATGAGTGACGTCGACCTGCTGCCGGCGTTGTTGAAGCAATCACTCGAGGAACTACTCGACGCTTCCCGCTAGTTGGTGGCGGTGAAAATCGCTATGTGGATCTACTATTCGTTGATGTGAGCACCTCGAACGACGGCGCACCGGCAAAGGCGAAGAAAAAGAAATCGTCTGCGCAGGACGTACCCACAATCTCCAATGCCATCTATGAAGCCGAATTGTTCCGGCTACAAACAGAATTCGTGAAACTGCAAGAGTGGGTACGGTATTCCGGGGCGCGAATCGTGGTGCTCTTCGAAGGCCGGGATGCGGCGGGCAAGGGCGGGGCCATCAAACGGATCACCGAATACCTCAGTCCCCGCACCGCCCGCATCGCCGCATTGCCGGTACCCACGGATCGCGAGCGGGGCGAGTGGTACTACCAGAGGTATATCGCCCATCTGCCCACCAAGGGCGAAATCGTGCTCTTCGACCGGTCGTGGTACAACCGCGCCGGCATCGAGAAAGTCATGGGATTCTGCACGCCGCAAGAACATGCGCTGTTTTTGCGGCAGACGCCGATATTCGAGCAGATGCTGATCGACGACGGGATTCTGCTGCGCAAGTACTGGTTTTCGGTTTCGGAGGCCGAACAACTGCGCCGTTTCAAGGCCCGCCGCAACGACCCCGTGCGGCGCTGGAAACTGTCCACGATGGACCTGGAATCGGTGTATCGCTGGGAGGACTATTCGCGCGCCAAAGACGAGATGATGGTGCACACCGATACTCCCGTAAGTCCTTGGTACGTAGTGGAATCCGACATCAAGAAACACGCGCGGCTGAACATGATGCACCACCTGCTGTCCAGCATCTCCTACGTCGAGGTCGAAGAGCCGAAGGTCGACTTGCCCCAGCGTCCGGTCGTCAGCGGCAGCTACCGGCGTCCGCCACGCGAGTTGTCGAAATATGTCGACGACTACGCGGCCACCCTGATCGAATCATGATTCAGGTCTACATTCCCGCCACGCTGGCGATGCTGCAGCAGCTCGTCGCCGACGGCTCGCTCCGGCCCGTCAACGGCACCGCGTTCGCGGTGACGCCGACACTGCGCGAGGCCTACGCCGAGGGCGACGACGACGAGCTCGCCGACGTCGCGCTGCGTGAGGCGGCGCTGGCCTCGCTGCGACTGCTGGCGGCCGACGAGGATCAGACGGCGCGGCCGCGGCGAGCGGTGCTGGCGGCCGAGGTCGATGACGTCACCTGCCGCCCCGATCTCGACGATGCGGTGGTCCGGCTCGCCGAGCCCGTCTCGCTGGACCAGGTGATCGCGGCGTACGTCGACAATGCCGGCGCGGAGGAGGCCGTCGCGAAGGCGATCGAGGCCATCGATGCCGCTGACCTGGGGGATGAGGATGCCGACCTGATCGTCGGCGACGCCCAGGACCACGATTTGGCCTGGTATGCCAACCAGGAGCTGCCGTTCCTGCTCGACCTGTTGTGACGGCCGACGAATGTGACGCAATCGGGCAAGTGAGCCTGGAAAAGATAACGTAACTTACGGTACCGTAGCCTTTGTTATGGGTAGGAAATACCAATCGCTCACCGCAAATGTGGTCGATACGAAGCGGCCGACCGTCGCGGGCGCCGAGCGGCATCCCGGCTGGCATGCGCTGCGTAAGATCGCCGCGCGCATCACGACGCCGCTGCTGCCCGACGACTATCTGCAGCTGGCCAATCCGCTGTGGTCGGCGCGGGAATTGCGCGGCCGCATCGTGCAGGTTCGCCGCGAGACGGAGGACTCCGCGACCCTGGTCATCAAACCGGGCTGGGGCTTCAGCTTCGACTTCGAGCCGGGGCAGTACATCGGGATCGGCCTGCGGATCAACGGCCGCTGGCGCTGGCGTTCGTATTCGCTGACGTCGAGCCCAGTCGCGCGGTCCGGCTCCGGCCCCGAGCGCACCGTGACCATCACCGTCAAGGCGATGCCGGAAGGCTTTTTGTCCAGCCACCTGGTGGCCGGTGTCGAGCCCGGGACGATCGTTCGGCTGGCCGCACCGCAGGGCAACTTCGTCCTGCCCGATCCGGCACCGCCGTCGATCCTGTTCCTCACCGCCGGATCGGGGATCACGCCGGTGATGTCGATGCTGCGAACGCTGGTGCGTCGCAACCAAATCGGTGACATCCAGCACGTGCACTCGGCGCCCACCGGATCGGACGTGATGTTCGGCAGCGAACTGACCGCGCTGGCGTCCGTGCATCCCGGATACCGGCTGCAGGTCCGCGAGACCCGGACGCGGGGCCGGCTTGACCTCGCCCGGCTCGACGACGAGGTGCCGGACTGGCGCCAACGTCAGACCTGGGCGTGCGGGCCGGAGGGCATGTTGGCCCAGGCCGAGAAGGTGTGGGCGGCCGCGGGTATCGGCGACCGGCTGCACCTGGAGCGGTTCGCGGTGGCCAAGGCCGCACCGGCCGGAGCCGGTGGAACCGTGACCTTCGGCCGAAGCGGTCGCACGGTCACCGCCGACGCCGCGACATCGCTGATGGACGCGGGGGAGGGCGCAGGAATCCAGATGCCCTTCGGCTGCCGGATGGGTATCTGCCAGTCGTGCGTGGTACCCCTGCTGGACGGCCACGTCCGTGACCTGCGAACCGGGCAGGAACACGAGCCCGGGAGCCGCGTACAGACCTGCATCTCGGCCGCATCCGGCGATTGTGTGCTCGACATTTAGACGCTACTCATAGGTAACCTACGGCTTCGTAGGTTACGATAGCGTAGGTACTGACCACAGGAACGACCGCCGGGAGGTGAGAACTATGGCGATCACAGATGTCGACGTATTCGCACATTTGACCGAGGCAGATATCGACGCCCTGGCCGTTGAGCTGGACGCGATCCGCCAGGACGTAGAGGACTCACGCGGCGAGCGGGATGCCCGCTACATCCACCGCACCATCGCCGCGCAGCGCGCGCTGGAGGTGACCGGCCGGCTGCTGCTGGCCGCGAGTTCGCGACGTTCGGCGTGGTGGGCCGGAACCGTGACCCTGGGCGTGGCCAAGATCATCGAGAACATGGAGATCGGCCACAACGTCATGCACGGCCAGTGGGACTGGATGAACGATCCGGAGATCCACTCCTCCTCGTGGGAGTGGGACATGAGCGGGTCGTCCAAGCACTGGCGCTACACCCACAACTTCGTGCACCACAAGTACACGAACATCCTCGGGATGGACGACGACGTGGGCTACGGCATGCTGCGCGTCACCCGCGACCAGCGTTGGCGCAAGTACAACCTGTTCAACTTGGTGTGGAACACCTTGCTGGCCCTCGGTTTCGAGTGGGGAGTCGGCTTGCAGCACGTCGAGATCGGCAAGATCGTCAAGAAGCGCATGGACCACGACGAGGCCCGTGAGCGCACGGAGGAGTTCTTCGCCAAGGCGGGCCGACAGGTGCTCAAGGACTACGTCGCGTTCCCGGCGCTGACCTCGCTGTCGCCCGGGGCGACCTACAAGTCCACGTTGAAGGCCAATGCCCTGGCCAACGTGATCCGCAATGTGTGGGCCAACGCGGTGATCTTCTGCGGCCACTTCCCCGATGGCGCAGAGAAATTCACCAAGACCGACATGATCGGGGAGTCGAAGGGTCAGTGGTACCTGCGCCAGATGCTGGGCAGTGCCAACTTCGAAGCCGGACCGGCGCTGCGGTTCATGAGTGGCAACCTGTGCCACCAGATCGAGCACCACCTGTACCCGGACCTGCCGAGCAACCGGCTCCACGAGATCTCGGTGCGGGTGCGTGAGGTCTGCGACAAGTACGACTTGCCTTACACCACAGGGTCTTTCCTGGTGCAGTACGGCAAGACGTGGCGCACTTTGGCCAAGTTGTCGTTGCCCAACAAGTATCTGCTGGACAACGCCGACGACGCGCCGGAAACCCGCAGCGAGCGGATGTTCGCCGAACTGGACGCCGATTTCGCGGGTACCGATCCTCAGACCGGCCGCCGCCGCGGACTCAAGACCGCCATCGCCACCGTTCGGGGTTGGCGCCGCAACAAGCGCGCGATGAAGAAAATGGAGCAGCTGCGCTCCGGCGCCGACGATCTGGCGGCCTGAGCCCTGCGCCTAGACCGGGCTGCGCACCGGCATGACCAATACGGCGCCGCCACCGCGAACCCGAGGGCCGCGATCCAATTCGCCGTGGTGATGCACCCGGGTCCGCCCGGCGCCGTGGGGATTTCGTGTCCGGGCGGCGGTGCCAACCCACCGCGGCGGGACGTTGCCGAACGTGTGTCGAGTCGGTCGGCGCCGCCGCGCGATTTGAGTCGGATTTTGGTGCGATTTGCTGCCACTACCTCGGGTAAGGCTAACTGCCGGTGACGTTGAGGCGTCGTCCAAGGGGCGCCGAGATGGCCGGTAACCGACGTTGCTGTTGCCTCCGCGCCCCCGTGGTGGAATCTCAGCAAGCGGTGTCGTCCGCTCGCTTTGCCATGCCCGGTGGCCGCTAGGAGATGAATCGCCATGCCAAACTCGCTCACGGTGGTGTACCAGGAACTCTTAGACCGAGCCGCCGAGCTGGAGGCGCCGCTCCCACCGCCGCCGACCGAAAATCCCCAGCCTCCGTGCGCTCTCGAGATGGTAAAGCGGCCGGCCCGAGACCTTTCGCACGGAGCAGACGACATGCGAGACAAGCTTGCGCTTGCGGAAAGGGAGCGGAAGCGTCTGGCGGAGTCGCTGCGCAATGCGGCCTTTGCCTACGAACTTGTGGACGACGAGATCGCGGCGGCCTTCAACAACGAGACGCCCGTGGGGCAGGGGATCGTGCCCGCCCTGCCCAGACTCGCGGTTGTGGAGGATTCCCCGCCGGAAATGGTGGGCGGCGCAGCAGCTCTGGGCGCCCCGCTGCCGATACCGGAGGAGTTCCAGACCGTCGAAAGAGCGGCGTGGGAACTCGAACAAGGCGATCAGGGCGCTTCGTTGAGTCGCTTCGCGGATGCATGGGAGCAGTACGGAGTGGTGTTGCGGGATGCTCGCAGGCGGTTCCGGCCATTCCTGCAATGGGGCGGCGACGACATCACCGGGGCGTGCAAGGCGGTGGAGACCAATTTCGGTCAACAGGCGGCGTGGTTGAGCTCGATGGCGATCCTGTGTCAACAGCTGGCTGATCAGGCGAGACCAGTTGTGAAGGCGCATAAGCGGGCTCGCCACGATCATGTCACCGCGGGCGATTGGCTGCACGAGGGCGTCTTCAGATTCGATTACAAAGACTTTGTCGCACTGGAAAAGTGGATTCAAGACCATTGGCAGGAGCCGGGGAGGGCGCAATGGTGGAAAGCGTTCTACACCGGGGCGTCGGCGGATTCGGAGAAGATTCTCGCCACGTATCAGCAAGCCATACCTACCGCGGGGCAGGTGACCCCGTCGGATCCCCCCGCGGCCTACCCGGTCGAGAAGCCGAAACCACCGAAACCATATGTGCCCACCCCCGAGGACTACTGGAACTGGGAGGAGGCCGAGCGAAAGAGAATAGAAGAAGAGGAACTGGAGAAAAAGCACGAAAAGAATCTGCGTCCACCACCGAGACCGCCAGACCCCGATCCCGTACCTCCGCCGCGCCCGACACCGGACGGCGGCGGCGGCGAAACGCCGATGATGCCGGCGATGCCGATGATGCCGGCGATGCCGATGATGCCGTCGGCACCTCAGCCCGACCCGGCACTCGCCGATGCCTTGAAGGACCTGAAAAGTCAAGGGGCGCCGAAACTTCCGCACGGCGGTGGGGTCAAGCCGGCCTCGTTCGGCGGGGCGGGTGTGCCAGGCGTGCCGCTGCAGTCGTGGGGAGACGACAAGGCGACGGGAAAGGCCGGTGCGGCGGGGCCCGCCGGTCCTGGCCGGGGAGTCCCAGGTGTGGGCGGGGGGCCCGGTGCGATGGGCGGTGGCATGGGAGGCGCACCCGCGGCCGGTGGGGAAAAGGGCGGCAAAGGCAAACGCGTGCAAGGCGATGAGGAGGCGATGTATACCGAGGAACGGTCGTGGACCGAGGGTGTGATCGGTTTGCGCGGCGCCAAGGACGCCCCCAAGCAGTAGACGGCAGTCGTACCCACCCGCTCAGCGTGTGCGGCGTGGAAAGAGGAGTAATCGATGGGCCTGGCGCCGCCGACGGGTGAGTATGCCGAGCAGATGCTTGCCCCGGATGCGTGGCCGGAGTCCGACGAGGACATCAACTTCGACTGTGCCGAGCACTACATGCGGGTTTTGCGTCAGGTCAGCGACGTGGCGGATAACTGCCGGCGTCAGCAGCTCGAGATCTTCAATGATGATGTGTGGTCGGGAAGGGCCTCCGGTGCGGCCGATCGCGAATTAGGAACACTCATCGAGGCGTTGACGACGCTGCAAAACGGCCTTGCCTCGGTGATCACCTGGCACAGAAACGTCGCCAGATCGATCATTCAAGCCAAGTCGGACATCTACGACAATGTGGACGTCGCGGAGCGCAAGATCGACGCCCTGGCAAACGAATTCAGGCTGACCGAAGCCGAACGGACCGAAGCGATCAGCGCGGTGGTCATTGCGACACGCCAGGCAAACGCCGGCGTGATGACCGCGACCGCCGAGCAGATCCTGGCAAGCAAGGCCTGGACGCCGCCCGACAACGCGCTTCAGGACCTGTTGGACCAGAAGGCGCCTCCCGTGACACCCGGGGACGACGAGCCCTCAAGTACCGATCCCGCCCTGCCGGGACCGGTCGCCCCGCCACCGTCAGGACCGGCCGCGCCGCCACCTGTGGGGCCGGCAAATCCGCCACCTGTGGGGCCGGCAAATCCGCCACCGTCGCTGCCCGGTCGTGCGGTGCCCGGTTGGTCGCCGGCGGCACCTGCTGCCAGCGGGCCACGCCGCGCGACAACTCCGGGTGGCGCGACAACTCCGGGCCCGGCCCGTCGCCCGGCGGCAGCGGAGCGGGATGGCAGTGACGACGGCCCGGCCGGTCCGGTGCTGCCGGACGCCGCGCCGTATGGGGTTGGGCAGCAAGATGATTCACCGCGAGTAGCGCCCGCCAGCGCGAGTGTCATGCCGGCGATGCCGATGGCACCGGGCGCGGCAGGCGGCGGTGGCGTGGGCGGGTCCGCTTCGGGTGCCGGGCCAGGCGGCGGCGGGGTGCCGGGAGTGGGCGGTCCAGCCGGACGGGTGTCTCCCGGCCGGGCCGCCGGGGTCCGGCCGGCCGCTGCGGCGCATCGTCCGGCGCCACGCGGCGATCGCGTTGCGCACCGCGCGTCGACCGATGCGGGTCAGGTAGCGGAAGTCAATGCCGTTGCGGCGATTCCGGTTTCACCGGCTCGGCTGGAACGCGACGCGATCGCCGAGGCGGCAACCGCCGATGCCGCGCGCCGACACGGGGCCGATCCGCTGCAGCTGGCGCGGCGCATAGCGGCGGCATTGAATGCCCCCATCGATGATCGGGAGCAGGACCTCGGATTCTTCTGGGTGACCGGCGTGACCACCGACGGTGCGATCGTGGTGGCCAACAGCTATGGGCTGGCCTATATCCCGGACTGCGTGCAGTTGCCCGAGGGGGTGTTCATGGCCACCGCCGATGATGCGATTGCCGCCGCCGAGCGGGCCCGCTGGGCTACATACCCGGTGGTGGCGGTGCACGGCTGGGTGGCTGCGCGCGACGCGAAGCTGCGTGCGGTGATCGGCACGGCGGAACAGTTGGCCGATTCAGACCCGGGCGCAGCCAAATTGGTGCTCCAGGCCGATGACATCCCCGACAGCGGGGAAATGTTCGGCCGGTCCCGGTTGGCGGTGGTGACTCCCGAGGCAGCCGAGCGGTTGGCGCAGACGCCTGACGCGAATCTGCTCGCATTGCTGCCGCCGGCGGACGCCAACCCGCCCACCGATCAGCGCATCGGACTGTGGCTACAAGTGATGAAACCCATGGTCAGCAGCGATCCTCGCCGTCAGGCGCCGCACCTGAAGGCCTTCAACGCCTACGCAGCTCATGCCCGCGACGTCGCTGTCCACGATGCCTACTGCGCGGCCGACGCGGGAGCGCAGCGCAGGGCCGTCGAGGACTGGCTGTACTGGAAGCATCTGGCCGAACTCCTCGGGGCCGCGTTGTCGGTCGCTTCGTAGTCGCGACGCGCTTGCCGCCTGGGTCTACTCTCGGAAATATGCTTGCAGCGTTTGGATTCGAAACTCTGGGCGTAGTCGTCGGGGACATGTTCTTCGTCGACCCGACCCCGAACGAAGGTCAGGAAACCCCGGAACGGGGAGTCCGGCTAGAACTCCGGGTGGTCGACCGGGCCGAGCCGCGGGGCTCGATCTATGCCGGCATCCCGATCGCCTTCAACCGCCCGGTGTGGCGGGTGGACCTGTTCGGTTCCACCGAGAGCCCGCCGGGAACGCTGGACCGGGCCCATCACCATCCCCGATTCAAGGGTTGGGAACCGGGACGCCGGCATTTCGTCCCCGAGCTGTCGGCCGACCCGGTGTCGTGGTTGGCCGAACAGCTGGCCGATCCGGCCGCCGTGCTGGCCCGCGCGGGCGTCGAACCCGATGAGGTCCCTGAGGCCGACAAGGCCGGGCTCGCCGCGGCAGCGCCGGACATCGTGGCTGCGGTGAAACGGATGCTCGACGGCGTGCGCGACGGGGAGCTGGCCCCGGCTCCCGCTGAGCCGGTTGCCGCCGCCCGTACCGGCTGGCTCTGATTTCTAGCGCGCGTCTTCCGCGGTGAAGACGTCGATCGGCCGCTGGGGCGACAACATCACCAGGGGGATCGGCCGGCTGGTCGACTGCTGATAGGTGAGGTACGGCGGGTAGAGGTGCGCCATGTAGGCCCAAACGTGATGGCGTTCCTCGCCTTCGGGCTCACGCCACGTGGCCTCGAAGGCTTGGGTGGCGACCTGGACACCAATTGTCTTGCTTGCCAAGATATTCAGGTACCACTGCGGATGCGAGTCGGCGCCTCCCTTGGATCCGACGATCACGATCTCGCCACCGTAGTTGCCGTAGATCAAGGGTCTGATGTAGCTCTTACCCGATTTGCGGCCGACGCACTTGATCAAGCAGTGCGTGGTCAGTTCCCGGCCTCCCACCGCGCTCACATCCAGAATGTGGCCTCGGGTGCCACCGGAGGTCAAATACGTCTCGAGGTGCTCGGCTACCCAGTCAGCTCGCGCCGCCCGGATCGATGCGGCCTCGGCGTCGCCCATGCATGACTCCCTACCTAAACCGGGCGACGGCCATGGGGCCGCGCATCCGTCGTTGACGTTCCAAAGTTAACCATGCAACCATGCGTCCGGCCGACAGTCTCCGGGACCCCAGGCCCTCGGGGTGTGCGTTCTCGTAGGGCCCATCTGTTGCCGTCGAACGCCGATGGGCTGTTCCTATCGACGCCGCAGCGTTCGCGGACTTTGTCCACCTGACCGGGGGGCAAGTCGATAAGCCGAAGACCGCGGGTGAGCTGCCTTCGTCACGGCAGTAGCCCACATCGCCCACCGGCTGGCCATCGCCTGCACACCGGCAGTATCTACATGCAACATCGGCTGCACGGGCCAAGTGTAGGAACGCCATCACGCACCGGCCAGTCATATGAACGGCTTAGCCCAATCGCTCGATGATGGTGGCGTTGGCCATGCCGCCGCCCTCGCACATGGTCTGCAGGCCGTAACGGCCGCCACGCTGTTCCAGCGCATTGACCATCGTGGTCGTAATACGAGCACCGCTGGCGCCCAACGGATGTCCGATCGCGATCGCACCGCCGTTCACGTTTGGTCTCGGCCAGATCGGCCCCGGTGTCCTGAGCCCAGGCCAGGATCGGTGCAGAAAGCTACATTGCCTTGACATTGCCGCGACGTATGGCGCCCACCGAAATGGTGGGAGAGGGTCAGAGGCTGACTACCGATGTATCGGCCATGCCTCCAAGTAGGCGTCAATTGCGGCCTCGATTGCCAAGCCATACTCGTTTGGGACATAGTCGGGCCCGAAGTTCTCTCGCAGTGCCGGCGCGAGAACACCCAACACCACGCCATCGCTCTGGTCGTTGGTGGGTCTCTCTGTAGTACGCAGCTCCGCCAAGAGAACCGGGTTACGACGTTCGAGCTCTTCGATGATTAGCGCTCGGGCGCGGTCTGGGATGACGTCGAAGACCTTGCTCATGGATTCCTCCATCCATCCCGACTATTCGCCCATGCGGTTATCACTTTTCCGTCCTTACCAAGGATGACTGTCGCGTCCTCGCCCACGTATGTGTAGTTGCCGCCGTACTGATTTTGCGCATACTGCGGCGGCCCAATCGGATGCTCGACGGCGTCCCGCAATGCATTGTCGTTGACTCCGTGCCCATCTCGGCCTTCTATCCGCTCCCGGCCATGATCTGTGTATCCGTCGATCTGCGTGGGCGGCGGAAATGGCGGCTCCGCCGTCCCCGGGTGCGATGGGTCTTCGCCTTCTACGGGTATCCCCAATTGCCCAAGTCGGTCCCGGATTTGGGCTTGCCGTTCGACAAGGGGGCCTTTGTCGGCGATGCAGGCGTCGTATGCTGCCTGTTCGTTCGGCAGGATGAAGGTGCGTCCGCATCGGGAATTGTAATCAGCTATTTCACGGTTGACCTCCGCCCATGCCGCCCGCGCCTCAGTGGCTGTCATATCTTTCGGGTCGGGTGGTGGCGGCATTGGTGGGGCTTGTTTAACGGTGTGGTTATCGACCGCGCAGACGAGGTCGTTCTGCGACGGGGCGATTGGCGCGAATGTGTCACGGATGCCGGACACCACCGCGGTGACGTTGCGCGCTACCTGGGCATCAAGGGTGACTAGTCGTGCCGCCCGCTGCCGGATATCAGCAGCCAACGCTTGCGCCTCGACCGACCGAGCGGCTCGCTGTGCGCCTGATCCGCCGGCTCTACGATTGGTGACCGAAAGATCTTGGTGGACTTGGAATCCCGCTGTGAGGGCGTCTTCGACAGCGTAACGCACTCGTGAGCGGGCCGCATGCAGATCCGAGGCTCCACTGCGCGCAACGCTGGCTGCGGTCTGGAGCTGGTCGACGACTGCACTGGTGGTTGTCAGGTCGGCGTGCGTCGCGACATGCAGCGCGTCGGCGGATTCGCCTTGCCAATCAACAGACGTCGCGTCCCGCCACACCTGGTGGACTACTCCGTAGCTACTCTCGCCGACGGTCTCCCAGTGGTCGGCGGCCTCGGTGAGATGGTCGGTGGGCCAGGCCAACAGCTCCGACAGACCGGGAATCCCCCCGACCGCGGACATTGCTATACGCGAGTCACCGGTTGAGCGACAGCGGCAACCTCGGCGGCCGAAACCACTTCATTCGCGACATAACGCATGTCGGCTTGAACGACGGCGGTGGCGCGGCCACTTACGCGCGCGGCAAGCTTCGCAGTGAACGCCGCGACGTCGACATGCGCGGCGTTGACCGCGGCCGCGCTGCCCTGACAGGACAGCCCCAGCCCTGCCGGAGCTACCAGGCCAGTCAGCTCGCTCACTGAAGCACCCCAGCAGTCGGCCATCGCCTGCACACCGGCTGTATCCACCCGCAACATCGGTTGCACAACCCGAGGGTAGGCGGGTGGCGGCTCGTCAACCAGTCGCCGCGACCCGCCTTACCCCAGCCGCTCGATGATGGTGGCGTTGGCCATGCCGCCGCCTTCACACATCGTCTGCAGGCCATAGCGCCCGCCCCGCTGCTCAAGGGCATTGACCATCGTGGTCATGATGCGAGCACCGCTGGCGCCCAACGGATGTCCGATCGCGATCGCACCGCCGTTGACGTTGGTCTTGGCCAGATCGGCGCCGGTGTCCTGAGCCCAGGCCAGCACCACGGGCGCGAAGGCCTCGTTGACTTCGAACAGGTCGATGTCGGTCAGCGTCAGGCCGGAGCGCTGCAGCACCTTCTCGGTCGCCGGGATGACGCCGGTCAGCATGTAGAGCGGGTCGTCGCCGACCACGGTCGTGGTGTGAATCCGCGCCAGCGGGCGCAGGCCCAGCTTCTTGGCGACCTCGCTGGTGGTGATCAGCACCGCGGCGCTGCCGTCGGACAGCGGCGATGAGTTGCCCGGCGTGATCTCCCAATTGATCTGCGGGAAGCGCTGTTCCATCTTCTCGCTGTAGAACGCCGGCTTCAGCGTGGCCAGCGTTTCCACCGTCGTCGCCGGCCGGATGATCTCGTCGGTGTACAGCCCGGCGATCGGGATCAGCTCGTTCTCGAACAGCCCGTCCTTGGTGGCGCGGGCGGCCTTGTCGTGGCTGCCCGCGGAGAACTCGTCGAGCTGGGTGCGGGACAGGCCCCACTTCGCGGCGATCAGCTCGGCGCTGATGCCTTGCGGCACAAGTCCTTCGGGGTAACGAGTGGCCATGCCGTCGCCGAACGGGTCGCTGCCCGGCAATACCTGGGTGCCCATCGGGACGCGGCTCATCGACTCCACGCCGGCGGCGATCACCAGGTCGTAGGCCCCGGCGATGACGCCCTGGGCGGCGAAGCTGATGGCCTGCTGGCTGCTGCCGCACTGCCGGTCGATCGTCACACCGGGAACCGACTCGGGGAAGCCCGCGCCCAGCAACGCGTTGCGGGCGATATTGACCGCCTGATCGCCGACCTGGGTGACGGCCCCGGCGATGACGTCGTCCACCTGCGCCGGGTCCACACCGGTGCGGGCCACGAGTTCGCGCAGGCTGTGCGCCAGCAGGTCGACGGGCAGCACGTCGTGCAATGCGCCGCTGGCCTTGCCCTTACCGATCGGGGTGCGGACGGCGCCGACGATTACGGCGTCGCGACCTTGGAATGCGGACATGGCTCCTCCTGGAGACCTGGGTATGAATCGATATACTTAGCAAAACGCCTAGGTATACTAAAATCAACCCAGATGGGAGGTGATCTACATGACATTTCTGCAGGGCGCCCTGGCGGATCGCGACAAATGGTCGCCGGTCGGTCAGTGCGCGATCGAGAAGACGATGACCGTGGTCGGCACCAAGTCCGCGATGCTGATCATGCGCGAGGCGTACTACGGCACCACCCGGTTCGACGACTTCGCGCGCCGGGTCGGCATCACCAAGGCGGCCACCTCGGCGCGGCTGACGGAGCTGGTCGACCTCGGGCTGCTGGCGCGCCGGCCGTATCGGGAGCCGGGGCAACGCAGCCGCGAGGAGTACGTGCTGACCGAGGCGGGCATCGACTTCATGCCGGTGGTCTGGTCACTGTTCGAGTGGGGACGCCACCACCTGCCGGGCCGCCACAAGCTGCGGCTGACCCATCTGGGTTGTGGCGCCGAGGCGAGCGTCGAGATTCGGTGCGCCGAGGGCCATTTGGTGCCGTCCGACGAGCTCGGCATGCGGCTGGCTAAGTCTCCTAACGGCTGACCTGCTGCTCAACCACCGGTCGCGGTGAGAATGGTGCGCGCCACCAATTCGGGATCGTCGAACATGGGAACATGCCCGACATCCGGCAGTATCTCGAACGCCGCACCCGGCAGGCGCTTACGCGCGACTTTGCCGAATGTGCTGACGGGGAAGATCGAATCCTTCTCCGACCATGCGAGGGTAATCGGACACGGCAGCGGATCCAGCGGGGCGACCTGCTCCGCGTCAGTGGAAAGAACCTCCTTGCTGACCGAGCAGGCGGCGACCGTCCGATTCAGCTCGACGAGCTTGTCTGCGGTCACTCGATCGCCGTGGCAGGCGCTGTTGAAGAATCGCAGCGCAAACCGACGCCCGATGGCCGGCTTGAACATCAAGTGGCCGACGGGCCCGGCGAGGACGGTGAGCCGACACCCCACGTCGATCTTGCGGATTTTGCCCGCTGCCTGCGCGTGCGCCGGCCCGTGCCCCGTCGACCAAAAGCCGGCCGGCGAAAACGCCGTGACGGTGGATGCCCGGCCGCGCCGGGCCAGTTCGATGGCGACGAACCCGCCCAGCGAATTGCCGGCCAGGTGCGGATGGCGCAGTCCGTTCTCGTCGAGATAGGCCTGCGCCGCGTCGATCACATCCCATATTGTGGCCGGACGGCGTCGAACCTGTGGCCCTCCGCTATGACCGAGCAAGCTGGGTGTGAACACCTGGTGCCGGCTCGACAACAGCGCTGACACGTCCTGCCACACGTCGCCTGACAAGAGAAACGGATGCAGCAGTACCACCGGGGGTTGGTCATTGGCCATGGGTCCTCCTTGACGGTCAGGCTTAAGTCTCCCTGAGCGCGGCCAGCAACCGGCGGGCCGCTTCGACGCGGCGGAACGCGGGGCCGGACAGCGCGTCCAGCGCGCACTCCGGGTCGGCCGGTGGCCCCATGTGGCCGCAGCCGCGCGGGCAATCCTGCACGGTCTCAGCCAGATCCGAGAAGGCCATCAGCACGTCGTCGGGCCGGATGTGGGCCAGCCCGAACGAGCGGATGCCGGGCGTGTCGATCACCCAGCCGGAGCTGGACAGGGGGAGCGCGACCGACTGCGTCGAGGTGTGCCGGCCCCTGCCGATGTCGGTGACGTCGCCGACGGCTCGATCGGCTTCTGGCACAAGCCGATTCACCAAGGTCGATTTTCCGACGCCGGAATGGCCGAGCAGCACGGTGATCTTGCCGGCGAGCAGGTCCGCCACGGCCAGCAGGGGATCGTCGCGGCCCGCGGCGACCACCGTTAAGTCCAGATCCGCGAATTGCTTTGCGAACGGCTCGGGCGGCGCGAGGTCGGTCTTGGTCAGGCACAGGATCGGCGTCAGCCCACCGGCATAGGCGGCGATCAGCGCCCGGTCGACCAGACCGGTGCGCGGCGGCGGATCGGCAAGCGCCACCACGATCAGCAGTTGATCGGCATTGGCGACGACGACCCGCTCGGTGGGATCGGTGTCATCGGCGGTGCGCCGCAACACCGTTCGCCGCGGCCCACGCCGCACAATCCGGGCCAGCGTGTCCGGCCGCCCGGACAGATCGCCCACCACGTCGACGTCGTCGCCGACCACGATCGGGGTGCGGCCCAGCTCGCGGGCCCGCATCGCGGTGACCCGGCAATCGGGCCGGCCGTTCAGTACGCATCCCCAGCGCCCGCGGTCGACGCTGACCACCATCGCGGCCTCGGCGTCGGCGTGCTCGGGACGGGTTTTGGTCCGGGGTCGTGAACCCCGGCCGGATCGGACCTTGACGTCGGACTCGTCGTAGTCGCCCGGTCTCAAACGTTGGACTCCAGCATGTGTGCCCACAGCTGCGGGAATTGCGGCAATGTCTTGGTGGTGGCGCCGATGTCGTCGATCTGCACTCCGGGCACGCGCAGCCCGACGATCGCGCCGGCCATCGCCATCCGGTGATCGGCGTAGGCGCGCCACATCCCGGCATGCAGTGGTGTCGCGGTGATCACCAGGCCGTCGGCCGTCTCCTGGCAGTCGCCGCCCAGCCGGTTGATCTCGGCGCTCAACGCGGCGAGCCGGTCGGTCTCGTGCCCCCGCAGATGCGCGATGCCGGACAGGCGCGACACCGACCCCTCCGCGGCCAGCGCCGCCAGCGCCGCGACCGACGGCGTCAGTTCACCGACCGCGCGCAGGTCGACATCGAAGCCCGGGTAGGCGTCCTCCGGGCCCCGCACTTCCAGATGTGAATCAGTCTGGGCGACAACGGCATTCAGCTTTCCCAACACATCGAGAATGTCGTCGGCGGGTTGCACGCTGGTCGACGGCCAGCCGGTGATGCGGACGGTGCCGCCGGTGACGACGGCCGCCGACAGGAACGGAACCGCGTTCGTGAGATCGGGTTCGACATCCCAGTGCCGGGCCGCGACGGTGCCGGGGCGCACGTGCCAGCGGTTGGGTACCGAGTCGTCGATGCCGACTCCGCCCTGCCGCAACATCGCGGTCGTCATCGCGATGTGCGGCGCCGAGGGGAGCGAGGAACCGGTGTGCTGCACGGTCAGGCCGTTGCTGAACGACGCACCGCACAGCAACAGGCCGGACACGAATTGCGACGACGCCGACGCGTCGATGGCCACGGTGCCGCCGGCGACCGATCCGCTGCCCAGCACCCGGAACGGCAGACCGGTGCCCTCGATCGGCACGCCCAGGTCGCGCAGCGCGTCGAGCAGCGGTGCGATCGGGCGGACCCGGGCTTGTTCGTCGCCGTCGAATTCCACCGGTGTGCTGGCCAGCGCCGCCAGCGGCGGCACGAATCGCAACACGGTGCCGGCCAGGCCGCAGTCCACCCGGGCGCCGGGGCCGGGGTCGAGCCGGCCGCTGACCGTCAGCTCGGTGCCGTCCCCGTCCACGCGCAGTCCCAGCGTGGTGAGCGCACCGATCATCAGGTCGGTATCGCGGCTGCGCAGCGCCCCGCCGATGGTCGAGGCGCTCTGGCCCTGCGCGCTGGACAGCCCCGCGAGCACCAGCGCCCGGTTGGTCTGGGATTTCGAGCCCGGCACGGTCACGGTCGCGTGCACCGGTGCCGGCGCGGTCGGGGCCGTCCACGGGTCGATGCTCACGGCTTCATCCTGCCGTGTCGGCGGGTGTCGTGGGTACCGGGCACCATGGAAGTCATGTGTGGACGGTTTGCGGTCACGACGGATCCGGCCCTGCTGGCCGAGAAGATCAAGGCGATCGACGAAGCCACCGGTACCTCGGAGCGTGCGTCGGAGCCCAACTACAACGTGGCTCCCACCACGACGGTCGCGACGGTGGTGTCGCGCCACAGCGAGCCGGACGACGAGCCGACGCGCCGGGTGCGGCTGATGCGCTGGGGTCTGATCCCGCCATGGGTGAAGGCCGACGCGGACGGAGCTCCCGACAACAAGGGTCCGCTGCTGATCAACGCCCGGGCCGACAAGGTGGCCACGTCGCCGGCCTTCCGCGGTTCCGCCAAGAGCAAGCGATGCCTGGTGCCGATGGACGGCTGGTACGAATGGCGGCCCAATCCGGACAGCGCCGCGGGCAAGAAGACCGCCAAGACGCCGTTCTTCATGCATCGCGAGGACGGCGAGCCGCTGTTCATGGCCGGCCTGTGGTCGGTCTGGAAACCCGGCAAGGAAGAAGACCCGTTGCTGAGCTGCACGATCATCACGACCGACGCGGTGGGTGAGCTCGCCGCGATCCACGACCGGATGCCGTTGATCCTGGCCGAGCGCGACTGGGATGCCTGGCTGAACCCCGACGCCCCGCTGGACGCCGAGTTGCTGACCCATGCCCCGGATGTGCGGGGCATCGAGCTGCGCGAGGTGTCGAGGCTGGTCAACAGCATTCGTAACAACGGGCCCGAGCTGCTCGAGCCGGCCGAGCCGGAGCCCGAACAGATCACGCTGCTCTAGCCGTTACGGCGCGTCGTCGTCGTCACGGTCGGTGAGGAGTACGGAAACCGTGCTTTGCGACTGCAGAAACACAAGTGGCGCAAGGGATTTCATCAGCGTGCACTCATGGCGATTCATCGCTCACCAACGGGCAAGTGGCACAGCACTACCATGCGTATTGTGACCGGCTCGTACACGTACACATTCGACGACATCCAAAACCGCCCCGTCGCGGTGATCGGGGCGGGCACCTTGGGGCGCCGCATCGCCCTGATGTTCGCCACCCGCGGCGGAACCGTGCGAATCTACGCGCGGCGCCAAGAACAGCGCGACGAGGCCACGCAGTACGTGACCCAAGCGCTACCGAAGTTGGTGGCAGACCGTGGATTTGGCGCGGTTGGAAAAGTCATCGCCACCGGGTCGCTCGATGAGGCGTTGGCCGACGCCTGGCTGGCCGTCGAGTCGGTCCCGGAGAAGCTCGAGATCAAGATTCCGCTGTGGGGCGAGATCGACCAGGCGGCACCACCGGACACCATCTTCGGGACCAACTCGTCGTCTTTACCGTCGCGGCTAATGGGTGAAAACTTGCACGACAAAACACGTTTCTGCAACATGCACTTCTACATGCCACCGGACATCAACGCGATCGAATTGATGTCGAACGGCCAGACCGACCGCGGTCTGCTGGACACCCTGCTGACCGTGTTGCCCGAATTCGGCGTGCACCCCTTCGAAGCGCGTAAGGAAAGTACGGGATTCATCTTCAATCGCGTCTGGGCCGCCATCAAGCGCGAGTCACTGGCCGTGGTTGCCGAGGGCGTCGCCCGGCCCGAGGATATCGACGGGATGTTCAAGCTCGCCCTGGGCGTGTCGGTCGGTCCGTTCCAGATGATGGACCTGGTCGGCCTCGACGTGGTGCTCGACATCGAAAACCACTACGCCGCGCAGTTTCCCCACCTGCCGAAGAACGTGCGCGACCTGCTGCAGTCCTATATCGACGCGGGCAAGCTCGGTATCAAGACCGGCGAGGGCTTCTACAGGTATTAGTTGCTCAGAACCAAGCGCCAGTTGCCCTGAGCGTTGCGGTCCGGAACGCACCAAAAGTTGTTCCAGCCACCCGGCGTGGTGGCTTTCACGCCCGGGCCGGCGTCCTGGCAGGCCTCCCGCGTCGGATAACTGCCCTCGGTCTGAATCGTGTCGGCGTTGCCGATGCCCAGGCCGGTCGTCATCAACCCCGCGCACGCCAGCACACCGGCCGCGAAAAGTCGCTTCGTATTCATGGCCAACACGTTAGGCCTTGTCAGGCGAGTGTATGGGGGTTTTCGCCACGATGTTTATGCCCGCTGCAGCGACACCGCGGTGGCCACGGCCTCCAGCAGCCGGGCGAGTTGTGCGGCGTTGCTGATCGTGCGATCTCCGCCGGCAAGGCGGGTGAACACACCGGCGATGAACGTGGTGACGGCCGTCGTCTGCGTGTCGAGCAGTTCGGGATCGTCGGTGCCCGGCTGAAGGTGTGCGATCGCCTCGTGGGCCATCGCGTTGATCCGGGTGACGAACGTCTGGGACGTCTCGGCCAGACCGGGATCGCGCACCGCGTCCAGCAGCAGTTCGTGCCGCGCCCGGTTCAGCATCAGACCGGGCCCGTGCGCCTGCATCATGGTCAGCTCGGCCAGGTGCGCGAACGGCGCGAGCGGGTCGAGCGGCTCGTCGATCACCGATTGCAGGTTGGCGACGTCGATTTCGGCGATCCGCCCGCCGACGCCGCGCAACAGCGCCGCCCGGGTGCGGTAGTAGTACGACGTGGTGCCCTCCGGCACCCCCGCACAGCGATCGACCTGCCCATGCGTCAGGCCGCGGGATCCCCGCTCGGCCAGCACCTGGATCGCGGCGTCACACAGTGCGCGGCGGCGCTCGTCGCCGTTGCGTTTGCGGGATCCGGTGCCGGCTGCCATGGGTCACCGCAGGACGGTGCCGCCGTCGATGTTGACGACCTGACCGTTGATCCATTCGCCTTCCTCGGACAGCAGGAACGCGACGAGGGCGGCGACGTCCGCCGGCTCGCCGACGCGGGTTCCGCGGATGCGCTTGAGCGCCCCGGCCTGCAGGTCCGGCCATTGCGGCACCGCGCGGATGGCCTCGGTCGCGGTGAACCCCGGCGCCACCGCATTGCAACGGATGCCGTCCTTGCCCCACCGGGATGCGACATGGCGGGTCAGCGCCCCGATGCCGGCCTTCGCGGTCGCGTAGGCCGGGCGGGCGGGCTCACCCTGAAACGCCGCCGCCGAGGACATGTTGACGATCGCCCCACCCCCGCTGGCGAGCATGCGCGGGATGGCGTATTTCATCGCGGCCACATACCCGCGCAGGTTCACCGTCATCACGCGATCCCACACCTCGAAGTCGATGTCGACGACATCGGTGTCGGCACGGATCGTGCTCATGTCCGCACCGACGTTGAACAGCAGGTCGACGCCGCCGTAAGTCGTTGCGGCCGAATCGATCAGGGCGGACACCGACGCGGTATCGGCGAGGTCGAATGCCATGTGGACGGCCGTGCCGCCGGCCGCGGCGATGCGTGCGGCGGTCTGTTCCGCGGCGTCGGCCGCGACGTCGCCGATGACGACCCGGCAGCCCTCGGCGCCGAGCCGGGTGGCCGTCGCGGCACCGATGCCGGTGGCGCCGCCGACCACGATCGCTACCCGTTCGGCCAAACCGCGCAGTCCCATGGATATTGACTTTACCTCTAGAACTGTAGAGGATCGCAAGTCATGGCCGGAATCCACCGGGAGCGTCCCGGGGCAGCCGATCTCGCGGCGGCAACCGACACTCCCGCGACGCCGCTGGGCAACGACATCTGGATGTCGCCCGGCGTCTCCAACTCCTACGCGGTCGCCACCGACGACGGGCGGGTCATCGTCAACGCCGGACTGGTGTTCGAGGGCCCGTTGCACCGCAAGGCTTTTGCCGGCGTACCGGGCCCGGCGCGGGCCATCGTCGTCACCCAGGGTCATGCCGACCACTGGGGCGGGGTCAACACGCTGCGCGACGACGGCACCGACGTGATCATGCACCGCAACTACCGGTACTGGCGCGACGACAACAGTCTGCTGATGGGCTATCGGGTGCCCAAGACGTCGTTCGCGTTCGGAAAGTTCTCCGACGCCGTGCTCGAGCACTTCAAGACCATCGATCCGGCGACGATCGACTTCTCCTTCCCCGAACCGACCACGACGTTCGACCGCCACCACGAAATGACGTTCGGCGGAAGAACTTTCGAGCTGGCCTGGACGCCGGGCGGCGAGACCACCGACGCGCTGGTGGTGTGGTTGCCCGAGGATCGAATCCTGTTCAGCGGCAATCTGTTCGGCCCGCTGTTCGGACACGTGCCGAATCTGATGACCATCCGAGGCGACAGGTACCGCGACCCGATTTTGTACATCGAGTCGCTGAACACCGTGCTGAATTACGAGCCGCAGCGCCTGATCACCGGCCACTTCGACCCGATCGAGGGCACCGATCGCATCGCCGAGGAAGTCACCGCGATGCGCGACGCCATGCAGGCCGTGCACGATCGCACGGCCGAGTTGATGAATTCCGGCACCGACCTGCACACGGCGATGCGCGAGGTGACGGTGCCCCAGCAGTTCGACGTCGGCGAGGGCTACGGCAAGACCGCCTGGAACGTGCGTGCCATCTGGGAGATGTACACCGGATGGTTCCGGCACCGCTCCACCACCGAGCTCTACGGGGTGCCACCGGATTCCGTTGCGGCCGATGTGGTTAACGCCGCCGGCGCCGACGCGCTGGTCGAGGCGGCCCGCGCCCACGTCGACAACGGGCGGCCGCTGCAGGCGATCCACCTGACCGACCTGATCCTGTCCGCCCAACCGGCGCACCCGGCGGCGCGCGCGGTGGCCGCCGACGCGCACGAGGCGCTGCTCGCCGGCACCGAAAACTTCTGGGAAAAGGCCTGGCTCACCAAATCGATCAACGAATTGAGGACCTCAGAATGAACTCCATCAGGTTCGACTTCACCGGCGCCCAGGTGCTGGTGACCGGCGGAACCAGCGGCATCGGCAATGCCATCGCCGCCGAATTCGCCAAGGCGGGCGCCGCGGTCACCGTGACCGGCACTCGTGAGTCGACCGCCGACTATCCAGAGATCGACCTGAGCGCATTCACCTACCGGCAGTGCCGGATCCAAGATCCCGACGCCGTCGACGCGCTGGCGGACTCGCTCGGCGAACTCGACGTTCTGATCAACAACGCGGGCGGCCCGTATCCCGCCGGCGACGAGTACGACCCGGACGGCTACGTCGCGTCGGTGACGCAGAACATGTTGGGCCCCATGCGGTTAACCATGCGCTGCCACGAGCGCCTGAAGGCGAGCAATGCGCCCGGCGGCGCCAGCGTCGTCAGCGTCGTCTCGATGTCGGCGTTCCGTTCGGCGGTCTTCGTCCCGGGATATGCCTCCTCGAAGATGGGCCTGATCGCGCTGACGATGAACCTCTCGCGTCGGTGGGCCAACGACGGAATCCGGGTCAACGCGATCGCGCCCGGTTTGATCGATACCCGAATGACGCATCCGGCCATGGGCGTTCCGGAGATCATGGACGTCGAGATCGGTTTCCACACCCCGTTGGGCCGACCCGGAACACCGCAGGATTGCGCCGGCGCGGCGCTGTTCTTGTGTACCGATGCCGCGTCGTACATCACCGGCAGCACGATCGCCGTCGACGGCGGATACCTGACGGTCTGAACGATGGGCGAATACGACAACCTCGCGACCGCCGACGACGTCCTCAAGCTGGCGGCACAGCGCACCGGGCTCACCGAAATCGAATCCGACTCGTGGCGGGACGGATTGCAGCTCATCCTCGACGACGTCAACAACTCACCGGCGTTCACCCAGTACGGCCGGGAACGAATCCTCAACGACGCGACCGACGCCCTGGGCCGACGGCTGCAGGTCCACGGCTACATTCGGCAGCATCCCGAGGTGCTCGAGGTGCCCGTCGAGCGGCCGCTGATCGTGCTCGGCATGCCGCGCACCGGCACCACCGTGATCAGCTACCTGCTCGACCAGGACCCGGGCCGTCGCTCGCTGCTGCACTGGCAGTGCGTGGACCCGATACCGCCGGCGCCCACCGAGTCGCTGCGCACCGACCCGCGCTGCCTGGCCCTGCTGGAGGAGCAGCGCAAGATCCTGGAGATGGTGACGCAGGCGAAAGTGCCGCTGCCGCACTGGGAAGACGCCGACGGTCCCACCGAAGACATGTTCATTCACAACCAGGACTTCAAGGGCCTGTCCTGGGATTCGTTCCTGTCCACCTCGCGGTACTCCGAATGGCTGTTCGACGAAGCCGACATGACGAGCACCTACGAGTATCAGAAGCGCTATCTGCAGGTGCTGCAGTCCACCGCGCCGGGTGCCTGGAGCCTGAAAATGCCGTCGCATTCGGTGCACATCGAGGCGTTGCTGAAGGTCTTCCCGGACGCCCGGCTGGTGTGGGCGCATCGCGACCCGTACAAGGCCACCGGGTCGCTGGCCAACCTGTGGAAGCTGCCCAAGGGGATGACGCATCAACCCGAGGCCATCGATCTGCAAGCCATGGGGCGCAATGCGAAGTGGCAGATGGGCTATCACGTAAACCGGCCGCTGCGGGCCCGCGAGCGCATCGGCGACGACCGCTTCTTCCACATGTACTACCACGAGATGATGCGCGACCCGATGGATGTGATGCGCCGCATCTACGAGTGGGCCGGCGATCCGCTGACCACGGAAACCGAAGCGCGCATGCGCAATTGGCTCGCCGAGCATCCGCAGGACCGGTTCGCGCTCAACTCCTACAGCCTCGACGAGTATGGCCTGAGTGTCGAACAACTCGAGCCGGTCTTCGCGGAATACCTGAACACCTTCGACATCGAACTCGAGGCGGCGCCATGAAAATGTCCGTGGTTACCGCGCCGGGTAAGGTAGAGGTCCTCGACGCCGACCGTCCGCAGGCCGGCCCCAACGACGTGCTGGTCCGGATGCGCGCCTGCGGCATCTGCGGTTCCGACGCGTTCTACATCAGCATCGGCGGCATTCCGCCGCGCCAGGGGCACACGCCGCTCGGGCACGAACCGGCCGGCGAAATCGTCGAGGTCGGCGACCAGGTATCCGGTATCGCGGTCGGCGATCACGTCGTGATCAATCCAATGGCGGCGCCCGACAACATCATCGGCAACGGGGGATCGACCGGTGCGCTGGCGGACTTCCTGCTGATCGAAAACGCCGTCCGCGGAAGAAGTCTCGAAGTCATCCCGACCCACGTCCCGTGGGAGGTGGCCGCGCTCAACGAGCCGATGGCCGTCGCTCGCCACGGGGCCAACCAATGCAAACCCAAGCCGACCGACAAGGTCGTCGTGTTCGGTGCCGGGCCGGTCGGGCTGGGCGCCACGCTGGCCTTCAAATCCCTTGGGGTAAGCCACGTGGTGGTCGTGGACCTGATTCCGTCCCGGCTGGACAAGGCGCTGCAAGTCGGCGCCGACGCCGTGATCAACTCCGCCGAAGAACGTGTCGTGCAGCGGCTTATCGAACTGCACGGTGTGGGCGAGGCCGGCATTCCTGGGTTGCCCGGGCGCGCCGGCACCGATATCTATCTCGATGCCGCCGGGGCGTCCGCGGTCATCGACACCGCGCTGGCCGCCGCCAAGAAGGGCGCAACCCTGGGAATCGTTGGCGTCCACAAGGAACCGGTGCCCGTCGAGTTCGTCAACATCATGAGCAACGAGATCACGATCGTCGGCTCGATGGGATATCCCGACGAGATCTTCGAGGTGACCAAGGACATCGTCGCGAACTGGGAGAAGTACGCGCTGATCGTCAGCCACACCATCGGATTCGATCACATTGGTGAGGCACTGGCCCTCGCCGGCACGCCCGGGGCGGCCGACAAGGTGGTGGTGACCTTCTAGGCGCGGGCCAGGTAATCCAGGGCGAGCTGGGCGGCGTTGGCGCCGCACATGCCGTGCGCCCCGGGCCCGGGCGGGGTGGCCGCCGAGCAGATGTACATGCCAGGTATACCAATAGTGTAGGGCGACAACGTGATTCGTGGTCCGAAGGTGAGCTGGCGAATATCTTTCGAGCCGGTCATGATGTCGCCACCGGCGTAGTTGGCGTTGAACGTGGCCATCTGGGTCGTGGTGCGAACGGCCCGGCCGACGATGCGGTCGGAGAAACCGGGTGCGAACCGCTCGATCTGGGCGATGATCGCCGCCGTCGCGTCGCCGGTGTAGCCGTTGGGGACGTGAGCGTAGCTCCACACCGGATGGGTATTGCCCACCGAACGCTGGGGATCGGCCAGGTACTGCTGGCCTACCAGCACAAACGGTCGCTCGGGCATCCGCCCGGCGTGGACGTCCCGCTCGGCGGCGGCCAGTTCGTCGTAGCTGCCGACGACATGCACCGTGCCGGCCCGACGCGCGTCCGGGTTCGTCCAGGGCACACCGCCCTCGACCGCGAAGTCGACTTTGAACGCGCCCGGACCACGCCGAAACCTGGTGAAGGCGGCGGAAATCCGGCGGGGAAGACGGTCCCCGAGGATGCCGGCGACGGCGCCGGGCGCCAGATCGAACATCGTGACGTCGGCCGGCGGCAGCTGCGACGTGTTCTGCACCCGGACGCCGGTTTCGACCATACCGCCCAAGTCGTTGAGCAGCGTGACCATCGCGTCGGCGATCGACCGCGACCCGCCCTCGGCGACGGCCCAGCCATGCCGGTGCCCGGCCGCGATCAGGCCCATCCCGATTGCCGAGGTCATCGGGTAGTGCAGCGGCCGGAAGGCATGGGCCGCAACGCCTCCGAACAACGCGCGGCCTTCCTCGGTGCGAAACACCCGCGCGAACGTCGACCCGGGCAGCAGCGTGGGCACGCCGAACCGGGCCAGCATCAGCGGGTGATGCGGAACGCGCAGCAGCGGCCCCATGATGTCGTCGCTGAGCGCGTCGAAGCGGGCGGACGAGTAGCCGAACGCCAGGCGCCACCGCGACCCGTCGCGGCCCAGGCCGGCCGCCGTCTGCTCCACCGAGCGGTACAGCACACCGGCGTTGCCGGCGTCGAGCGGATGAACGCAATCGATCTCCGGCCAGCGCCACGACAATCCGTACCGCTGTAGGCCGAAGCGGTTCAGGAAGGGCGAACCGACGGCCATCGGGTGAATCGCCGAACACTGGTCATGCAGCAGGCCGGGAACGATCGCTTCGGTGCTGCGCGTGCCGCCGCCGATCTCGTCGGCGGCCTCGAGCACGGTGGTCTGCACGCCCTTGGCTGCCAGGCAAATGGCGGCCGCCAGCCCGTTGGGTCCACTACCTACCACCAGTGCGGTACTCATCGTTACTGCACGCTACCGCGAGCGCACGGTGCCCGAGCGCTGTGCATCCAGCATTGTTGTCAATACCGGTTCGCGATGCTGAATTGTGTCGCTGCGGACATTTTCTTTTCACCAATTGTGGCGAATGATATTGAGATGGCTATTCACGACGATACCGTTTTCGAAGGCCCTCTTCGGCAACTTGCTCGCAGTGCGTGGCAAGTGCTGCTCCTCACCGGCATCCTGGCGATCGCGCTTGGGGTCATTGTGCTGGCCTGGCCAGGTCAGACACTGTTTGTTGCAGGTGTCCTATTCGGCATCTACCTGGTGGTATCCGGGGTCGGCTACGTGTTCGCCGCCTTCGGCTCACACGCCGGCGCCGCGATGAGGGTGCTGACGTTTATCACCGGCATTGTGTCGCTGATTCTGGGGTTCTTTTGCTTCCGCGAAGAATTCGAGGCGGTCACACTTTTGGCCATCTGGATCGGAATCAGCTGGCTGTTTCGCGGGATGACCCTGCTCGCCGCGGCGTTGTCCTTCGACCACATGCCCGGCCGCGGCTGGCAGGTGCTGTCCGGGCTGGTGATCGTGGTCGGCGGTGCGGTGCTGATCGTGTCGCCGCTTCGCTCGATCGCCGTGCTGACCCTGGTCGCCGGCTGCTGGCTGATCGCCATCGGCGTCGTCGACGTGATCAGCGCGCTGCAAGTTCGCGGCCGGACGAAGGCCGCCTGATCTGGCAACGTAATCCTTTGCAGCACAACGCCGGTCGCTATGCGGCCGGCGTTGTGCGGGGTGAACCGTCCCGAATGTCGTCGGGCCCGCCCGAAGCGACACGTGCCTCGTTTGCCGATCGCGGTCCGGGGCGGCTATAGACTGTGACATTTGGGGGAGTCGGTCAACTTCGATCGCACGCCGTAAAGCCCAGTCGAACGCGATCTAGAAAGTTGTGCATTGTCCTTGAAGGAAAACGAAACTCCAGGCTTGAAGCCGCATTTCGAGGACGTGCAGGCGCACTACGACCTGTCTGACGATTTCTTCGCGCTTTTCCTGGACCCGACGCGCACCTACAGCTGCGCCTATTTCGAGCGTGACGATTTCTCGCTGGAAGAGGCGCAGTACGCCAAGGTCGACCTGTCGCTGGGAAAGCTCGGGTTGCAACCCGGCATGACGCTGCTCGACATCGGCTGTGGCTGGGGCACCACGATCATGCGCGCGCTGGAGAATTACGACGTCAACGTCGTCGGCCTGACCCTGAGCCGAAATCAGCAGGCGCACGTCCAGCAACGTCTGGACGAGCATCCGTCGCCGCGATCCAAGCGGGTGCTGCTGCAGGGCTGGGAACAGTTCGACGAAAACGTCGACCGCATCGTGTCGATCGGTGCTTTCGAGCACTTCGGCCGCGACCGGTACGACGACTTCTTCAAGATGGCCTACCGGGCGCTCCCGGACGACGGGGTGATGATGCTGCACACCATCATCAAGCCCAGTGATCAGGAGTTCGCCGAGCGTGAGCTGCCGCTGACCATGACGAAGATCCGCTTCATGAAATTCATCATGGACGAGATCTTCCCGGGCGGTGACCTGCCCAACGCGAAGTCCGTCGAGGAGCACGCCACCCGGGCCGGCTTCAGCCTTGCGCTCTACCAGCCGTTGCGGCTGCACTACGCGCGCACCCTCGACCACTGGTCTGCCGCGCTGGAAGCGCGCCGCGACGAGGCCGTCGCGATTCAGTCGCAAGAGGTCTACGACCGATACATGAAGTACCTGACCGGTTGCGCCGAGCTGTTTCGCGAGGGCTACACCGACGTCGCCCAATTCACCCTCACCAAGGGTTAGGCCTGAATGTCCGCGGTGACCGCGCCGGTCACCCGGATCAGGTCCTGCGGGGCCACCGCGACGTCCCAGCCGCGCCGCCCGGCGCTGCAGAACACCCGCTGGAAGGCGAGCGCCCGCACGTCGACGACCGTGGGCAGGCGCTTGCGCTGACCGAACGGCGAGACCGCGCCGACGACGTAGCCGGTGCTCCGCTCGGCGACCGCGGGCTCGGCCATGGCCGCTTTGGCCGCCCCCAGCGCCGCGGCGGCCGCCTTCAGCGAGAGGCGGGCCGATGCCTGCACGATCGCGACGGCCAGACCGTTGGGAACCGCGATGACCAGCGTCTTGTAGATCTGCCCGGGCGCAATGCCCGCCCGGGCCAGCGCGCTGACCGCCTCGGCGCCGAAGGAGTGCTCCCGCGGATCGTGGTCGTACTTCACCACCTCGTGCGGCACCCCGGCCTTGGTCAGCGCCGCCAGTGCCGGCGTGGCGGCCACCAGAAGGCCGTTACGGCCCGGTGTACCCCGGCGGATTGACGCCGTCCACCCAGAAGTCGACGCCGAGGGTGCCGCCCGGCACACAGTTGTACACCGACAGATCGGTGACACCGTTTTCCAGCAGCACGTCCTCGCACAGCAGCATGTTGCCGGTGTACTCCTTGGCCGGCTTGTTGAGGATGACGTAGGCCGCGTCGGAGTAGACCTCCGGCTTGCGGGCCCGACCCATCGCCTCGTCGCCGCCGAGCAGGTTCTGCACCGCTGCGGTGGCCACCAGCGTGCGCGGCCACAGCGTGTTGGACGCGATGCCGTCGGCGCGCATCTCCTGCGCGATTCCCAGCGCGCACAGCGTCATGCCGAACTTGGCCATCATGTACGCCGTCGGCTTGAGCCACTCCTGCCCGAGCAGCACCGGCGGAGACAGCGTCAGGACGTGCGGGTTCTCCCGGCCCTTCATGTGCGGCAGACACGCCTGCGACACGGCGTACGTGCCGCGCACCTGGATGCCGTTCATCAGGTCGAACCGCTTCATCGGGACCTCGGCGATGGACCCCAGATTGATCGCCGACGCGTTGTTCACGCAGATGTCGATCCCGCCGAACTGCTCGACGGCCTGGGCCACCGCGGATTGGACGGAATCCGGGTCCCGGACATCCCCGACGATCGGCAGGGCCTGCCCGCCGGCCTCCTCGAGCTCCTTGGCGGCGGTGTAGACGGTTCCCGGCAATTTCGGATGCGGCTCGGCGGTCTTGGCGATCAGCGCGATGTTGGCGCCGTCCTGTGCGGCGCGTTTGGCGATGGCCAGGCCGATACCGCGACTGGCGCCGGAGATGAACATAGTTTTGCCTTGGAGAGACTTGGCGTGGGACATGGCGTCACAGTAACGCGCAGTCCCAACCGGTCGGTTGGGGGGACCTCGCCCCGGAAATAGCACGTCGGCCGGCGCTGTTGATCAAGTCGGTCTCTGAAACGCAGGTGAGCGACCCGGGCAAACAATGTCGGTCGCAGCCTCTAGATTGGGAGGAGCATCTGGTGTCAACGGCGACGAGCCTGTTAGGCAGTTCAACGGGCGAGGAGCAGTTGGCTCGCTTGTTCGCGAGTCAGGTGTCGCTGGGGGTGCTACGTGGCGACGCTGCGACGGAAGGGACCGTGTTAATCGAGATGGCCGAATCAAACGATGGCCCAGACACCGTGACCGGTTCAGACGCCGTCGAGCCCAGGCCGGTTGACGAAACCGATGAGGAGCTGACCGCGCGGTTCGAGCGCGACGCGATTCCCCTGCTGGATCAGCTCTACGGCGGCGCGCTGCGCATGACGCGCAACCCCGCAGACGCCGAGGATCTGCTGCAGGAAACGATGGTCAAGGCCTACGCCGGATTTCGGTCGTTCCGGGCCGGCACCAACCTCAAGGCCTGGCTGTACCGGATCCTGACCAACACCTACATCAACAGCTATCGCAAGAAGCAGCGCCAGCCCGCGGAGTATCCGACCGAGGAGATCACCGACTGGCAACTGGCGTCCAACGCGGAGCATTCCTCGACCGGGCTGCGTTCGGCCGAGGTCGAGGCGTTGGAGGCGCTGCCGGACACCGAGATCAAGGCGGCCCTGCAGGCGCTGCCGGAAGAGTTCCGGATGGCCGTCTACTACGCCGATGTCGAGGGTTTCCCGTACAAGGAGATCGCCGAGATCATGGACACCCCGATCGGGACGGTAATGTCTCGGCTGCATCGGGGCAGACGTCAGTTGCGCTCGTTGCTGGAAGACGTGGCCAAGGAGCGCGGCTTCATCCGGGGTGAGCAGACGCACGAGGAGGTGCCGTCATGAGTGAGTTTTCGCGCGATGGCGCCTCAGCGAGTTCGGATCCGCGCACCAAGGCCGAGTGCGCCGAATTGATCGCCGAGGTATGGACGCTGCTCGACGGTGAGTGCACCCCCGAGACACGGAAGAAGCTCAAGCAGCATCTCGAGGAATGCCCGCCCTGCCTGCGGCTGTTCGGCATCGAAGAGCAATTCAAGGCGCTGATCGCCACCAAGTGCAGCGGCGACAAGGCCCCCGAGGGCCTGCGGGAGCGGCTGCGGCTGGAGATCCGCCGCACCACGATCATCCGGGACGTGCAGTAAGGGCGAGCTTCAACGCGACCGGCGGCTAGGAGTTGGGACGCTTGCCGTGGTTGGCCTTGCTGTACTTGCGGTCACGCTTCTTGCGGCCACGCTTGGCCATCGGGAGAACCTCCGTCGTTCGTTCATGATCCGGGCGCCGGGCACCCGTCGAGTTGCCGACAATTCTCGCACGGCTCGGGCCGTGCTATTTCACACCCCACCGGGCGGCGGCCCGCGCGCCGGTATGCCCGATGATGTTGTGGTTCGATATACATGAGCTTGAGATGGAAGCCCGGACCAGCCAGCATGCGCAATGGCCGAAACGAGTGGGGTGAAGATGGCCGAGGATGTTCGAGCCGAGATCGTGGCCAGCGTGCTCGAAGTCGTTGTCAACGAGGGCGACCAAATCGGCAAGGGCGACGTGGTGGTGCTGCTGGAGTCCATGAAGATGGAGATTCCGGTCTTGGCCGAAGTCGACGGCACGGTCAGCAAGGTGAGCGTGGCCGTCGGCGACGTCATCCAGGCGGGCGACCTGATCGCCGTGATCAGCTAGCCGTTCGGCGCTTCGCACCTACCGCCGTGGGACGACGCGGGAGTATTTGATGTCCACGCTCGGTGATCTTCTCGCCGAACACACCATCCTGCCCGGCAACGCCGTCGACCACCTGCACGCGGTGGTCGGGGAGTGGCAGTTGCTGGCCGACCTGTCGTTCGCCGACTACCTGATGTGGGTTCGCCGCGACGACGGTGTGCTGGTGTGTGTGGCCCAATGCCGGCCGAACACCGCGCCCACGGTTCTGCAGACCGACTCGGTGGGCAGCGTCGTTGACGCCGACCGACTACCGCTGGTCGCCGAGGCGTTCGCGTCGGGCACCGCGCAGCTGCAAACCGCGGCAGGACAACAAGATTCGTGGCAGCTACCCGGGCCGCACGTCGCGGCGTCCCCGGTGCGCTACGCCGATCAGGTGGTCGCGGTGCTCACCCAGCACCAAACGTCGCTGCCCGCCGATCAGAACTCCGGGCAGCTGGAGACCGCCTACCGCGAATGCGCCGCCGACCTGGTCCACATGCTGGCCGACGGCACGTTCCCCGACGTCCGCGACGTCGCCATGTCGCGCTCCACGCCACGCGTGGGCGACGGGTTCATCCGGCTCGACGTCGACGGCGTGGTCGCCTACGCCAGCCCCAACGCCCTGTCGGCCTATCACCGCATGGGACTGACCAGCGAGTTAGAGGGCCACAACCTCATCCGAATCACGCGGCCGCTGATCTCGGACTCGTTTGAAGCCCAGGAGATGGCCGAGCACGTGCAGGACCTGCTGGCCGGCGGCAAGAGCATGCGGATGGAGGTCGACGCCGGCGGCGCCACCGTGCTGCTGCGGACGTTGCCGCTGGTGGTGCACGGTGCCGGCGCCGGCGCCGCGGTGCTGATCCGCGACGTGACCGAGGTGAAACGCCGCGACCGGGCCTTGATTTCCAAGGACGCCACGATCCGCGAGATCCACCACCGGGTGAAGAACAACCTGCAGACGGTGGCGGCGCTGCTGCGTCTGCAGGCCCGCCGGACCGTCAACGCCGAAGGCCGCGAGGCGCTGATCGAATCCGTGCGCCGGGTGTCGTCGATCGCCCTGGTCCACGACGCGTTGTCGATGTCGGTCGACGAGCAGGTCAATCTCGACGAGGTCATCGACCGGATCCTGCCGATCATGAACGACGTGGCCTCGGTGGATCGGCCGATCCGGATCAACCGGGTCGGCGATCTGGGCGTCCTCGACTCCGACCGCGCCACGGCGCTGATCATGGTGATCACCGAGCTGGTGCAGAACGCAATCGAGCACGCGTTCGACCTGGCCGCCCAGGAGGGGTCGGTGACGATTCGGGCCGAGCGTTCGGCGCGCTGGCTCGATGTGGTGGTGCACGACGACGGGCGGGGACTGCCCGACGGCTTCAGCCTGGAGAAATCCGACAGCCTGGGCCTACAGATCGTGCGCACCCTGGTCGCGGCGGAGCTGGACGGCACCTTAGGGATGCGTCAAGCTCCCCGCGGCGGGACCGATGTGGTGCTGCGGGTGCCGATCGGCCGTCGGTCCAGGCTGCTGCTGTAGGTACCCACGCAACAGCGCGGCCCCGACAATGTGTCGGGGCCGCGCTGTCCAGAGCCTTGGGTCAGACTCCGCTGCGGGCCTTCGTCCGGGCGTTGCGGCGCTTGAGCGCACGCCGCTCGTCTTCGCTCATACCGCCCCACACACCGGAGTCCTGACCTGTGTTAAGTGCCCATCCCAGGCACTCGGTGGTCACCGAACACCGATTGCAGACCAGTTTCGCGTCAGCGATCTGCGCGAGCGCCGGGCCACTGTTGCCCACCGGGAAGAACAGCTCCGGGTCCTCGTCGCGACACACCGCCTTGTGGCGCCAATCCATAAGTAATTACTCCTCACTATGTGCGCAGCACCGCGCACTGGCGTTATTCTTCGGCTCTTAACGCTTGCATGAGTAAGGGTCCGTCGGGTACCCCCACCATCTGTGCATGCAACCTTTCGATCGTTTCACAGGCACAACAGAAGTCAATAGCGTGAGTTAGTGCGTGGGCTATCTCACTTTGGTTAAGGCTTAGTCAAGCCCTCACTCCGTTGTACTACACTCGCCGATTACGCCGCCGACGATTTTTGGCCGCTCTCGCCGTTCGGTTCCGCATTTCCGCAGCTCAAGACGGTCTGCTTTGCGGCGGCGCGGCGACGGGAAGCGCATCGCGCACCGCCCGGAACGTCATCGAATCGCGCAGCCCGAGGTACTCGCCGTCGTACTGGCTGGCGATCGGCTCACCGCCGCACGTGATTCGCAGACAAGCGGTGTCGTCGTCGCGGACGAGTTGATCGGCTCGCGGCTGCGGGTTCTTCGCGAGAATCTGCCGCAGCAACCGAAGTGTGGGAATCACCTTCATGCTCGTGACCGCGAACACACCCAGGCCCGACTCGAAGCTGCACCCCGGGTTCGTCACCATCGGCCGGCTGTTGCTGTAGGTCCAGGGCGTGGTGTTGGACACCCAGGCGAACTTCACACCCGAGACGGGATCGCGGCCGGGCAGTTCCAGCGTCAGGTCCGGGGCGCGGCGGCTGTAGCGAATCGTGGCGGGCACCGCCACCCGCCAATAGCGCATCGGCGTGACCGCGACGCCCTTGTTGCGCTGGGCCTCCACCGCGGCCACCACCTCGGCGTCGACGCCCATTCCGGCGTTGATCACCGCGTACTGCTCGCCGCAGTCGATCAGGCTGATCCGCCGCCAGGTCTGGTGGCGGCGGTAATCGTCGATCAGCTGGATGAGCTGGTTGGTGGCGGCGACCGGATCCCGGGAGATTCCCAGCGCCCTGGCCAGTACATTCGCCGAACCACCGGGCACCACCGCGACGGCGGGGACGTGGGCCGGCCGCGGCGCGCCGGGACGGCCCAAGATGCCGTTGACGACCCCGCTCACCGAACCGTCGCCGCCATGCACGACGACCAGGTCCACCCCGCTTTCGGCGGCCGCTCGCCCGAGTTCGGTCCCATGGCCGCGGTGGTTGGTGTGCTCGACGGTGAGGTCGAGGCGGCTCTTGAGCGCATGCGCCAGCAGATCGCGGGCGGCTGGCGTGGTGGACGTGGCTGCGGGGTTCACGATCAGCACGGCTCGCATGACGCACGAGCTTAGGCGGGGCGGTTAAGGCCTTGCTGTGGGGGAAGCGTCGGCCCGACGGGCGGCGGCCAGCGCGTGGCTACGCTGACGCTGTGAACCGCGCCGCCCGTAACCGGGAGATACCGCCGCCCCCATCCGCCGTGCGGGGCGCCGGATTCATCGTCGCGGCGCAGGGTCTGGCCGCGCTGCTGATGGCCGCGGTCCTGGTGGTGCGCGCGATCGCGGGCGCCGATCAGCGAGTGGTGAACGGGCTGGGTACCGCGCTGTGGTTCCTGGTGATCGGCGGCGTGGTGACCGCCGCCGGACGCGCGCTGGTGATCGGCCGGCGCTGGGGGCGCGGGCTGGCGGTGTTCACCCAGTTGCTGCTGCTGCCGGTGGCCTGGTACCTGGCCGTGGGCTCGCATCGTGCGACCTTCGGCATACCGCTGGCCGTGGTGGCACTGACGGCGTTGCTGTTGCTCTTCAGCCCGCCGGCGCTGCGCTGGGTCGCCGGTGGCGATCAGCGCGGTCCGGCCAGCTCGGACAGCGACGGCCCGGACAGCCGGTAGGTGGTCCACTCCCGTTGCGGTTGGCCGCCGATCTCGTCGTACAGCGCTATCGCGTCGACGTTCCAGTTCAGCACCGCCCACGCCAACCGGGTATAGCCGTTGTCGACGCATTCGGCGGCCAGGGTCGCCAGCAGTGCGCGGGCCAGGCCGCGGCGGCGAAATGCGGGGCGTACGAACAGATCTTCGAGGTAGATACCTCCGGCGCCGTCCCAGGTGGAGAAGTTGACGAACCACAACGCCATCGCCGCGATCGCGCCGTCGACTTCGGCGACGTGTGCGTGCGCGATCGGCGAATTGCCGAAAAGCGCTGTGGAGATTTGCTTTTCGGTGACAGTACAGTGATCGGCGGCGTGTTCGAATTCGGCCAGCGCGTGGATCATGTCGGTAATGGCGGCGGCGTCTTCCGGTGCGGCGCGGCGGATATTCTCGCTCACAGCTGCGCTCCTAGCGCGTTGAGTATCGTGGCGAATTTCGTTGTGGTTTCCTCAACTTCGGCATCGGGATCCGATTCCGCGACAATGCCGCCGCCGGCGTGGGCCAGCGCGGTGCGGCGATCCGCCGACAGCTGCGCGCAACGGATGGACACCACCCAATATCCGTCGCCATGCCCGTCGCACCAGCCCACCGCCCCGGCATAGAAGCCGCGGTCGCCTTCGAGTTCGGCGATCAGCTCGGAAGCGGCCTTGGCCGGCACCCCTCCGACCGCCGGTGTGGGATGCAGCGCCAATGCCAAATCGATTGCCGTAGTTGACTTATCGCGCAGCCGGCCGATGATCGGTGTGCACAGGTGCCACACCGCGGTGGTGCGGCTCAGCTGCGGCTCGGGCGCGATCGTCAGCTCGTCGCACAACGGTTCCAGCGCGGCCCGCATCGTGTCGATGACCAGCTGATGCTCGTGGCGGTCCTTGGCGGACGCGGCCAGCGCGGCGCCGTTGGCGGCATCGCGTGCCGGATCCGCGGCGCGTGGGGCCGAACCGGCGAACGGCTGGCAGCTCACCCGGTCGCCGGTCCGCGCGACCAGCAGCTCCGGGCTGGCACCCACCAAAGTCGCGCCCGCGTAATCGGCGCCGGCGGCGGTCAGGTCGGCCAGATAGCAATAGGCGGCAGGGTCGTTGGCGGCCAGTCGGCGCAGGATGACGCGGGCGTCCAGCGCGCCACCGGCGGCCAGCCGCAACGCCCGGGCCAGCACCACCTTGCTCAGCGGCGTGCCCGGTGCCCTCAGCTCGTCTCGGGCGCGGCGGACCCGGGCGCGGTAGTCGGTCGGCGGCGGGATCGCGGCGGTGATGCGAACGCCGGGCAGCGGGCCCGTCGGCCAGTCGGGTGGCCCGTCGCTGCGCAGCACCGTGTCCGGCACCAGCAGGGCGGCTGGTTGCTTTACGTCAAAGGGCAACGCGCCCAACACTATTGGAGCGGATCCCGATACCAGCGCGGCCTGTGCGGCGGCCACCTCGCGGAACCGGGTACGCACCCCTTCGCCAATCAGTGTGCCGCGCGGGCCGCACAGGGCGAACGGCGGTTCGGCCGAGTTCACACCGTCTGACCGGTCAGCCCGAGGGCGAGCAGCTGCTGGATCCCGTGCTCGAAACCGCACATCGCGATCGAGGCGGTACGCATGCCGAATCGGCGGCCTTCGAGCAGCGGCAGCTCGACCCAGCGTGTGATCACCGCGCGGGAAAAGTGGCCGTGGCTGACGAACACCACGTCGCGCGATTCCATGTACTGCTGGGCCATCGCGATCGCGCGGTCCGCGCGGTCGCTGACCTGCGCGACGCTTTCACCGCCGGGGCAGCCGTGCGTCCACACCAGCCAGTCCGGGACGGTCTCGCGGATCTTTTTGGTTGTGACGCCTTCGTATTCGCCGTAATCCCATTCGGCGAGCAGCGGCGAGATCTCGTCGATGGTCAGGCCCGCCAACTCGGCGGTGACCCGCGCGCGCTGCCGCGGGCTGCTGATCACCAGCGGGTTGTCCAGGCTCAGTCCACCGAGCACGCCGCCGGCGAGTTTGGCCTGCGTTCGGCCGTTTTCGGTCAAGTCGATCTCGGTACTGCCGGTGTGCTGACCCGATATCGACCACTCGGTTTCGCCGTGACGCAGCAACAGCAGTCGGTGGTTGTGCAAGCCCATGTCGACTGATTCTGCCCGAGACTCACGGGCCCGTCGCTCTTAGCTCCCAGCCCCGAACGTGCCAGGATGGCGGGTGTGAGTGGGACGCGGGTACTGGCGGTCGCCAACCAGAAGGGCGGAGTCGCCAAGACGACGACGGTCGCCTCGCTGGGTGCGGCGATGCTGGACATGGGCAAGCGAGTGCTGCTCGTCGATCTGGATCCGCAGGGCTGCCTGACGTTCTCGCTCGGCCAAGATCCCGACAAGTTGCCGGTGTCGGTGCACGAGGTGTTGCTCGGTGAGATCGAGCCGAACGCGGCGCTGGTCACCACGATGGAGGGAATGACGCTGCTGCCGGCCAACATTGACTTGGCGGGCGCCGAGGCGATGCTGTTGATGCGGGCCGGCCGCGAGTACGCGCTCAAGCGCGCCCTGGCCAAAGTCGCCGAGCAGTTCGACGTGGTCGTCATCGACTGCCCGCCGTCGCTGGGGGTGCTCACCCTCAACGGGCTGACGGCGGCCGACGAGGTGATCGTGCCGTTGCAGTGCGAGACGCTTGCCCACCGCGGCGTCGGCCAATTCTTGCGCACCGTCGCCGATGTCCAGCAGATCACCAACCCGAATCTGCGGCTGCTGGGCGCGTTGCCGACCTTGTATGACTCACGCACCACGCACACCCGCGATGTGCTGCTCGACGTCGCGGACCGCTACAACTTGCCGGTGCTCGCTCCGCCGATCCCGCGTACCGTGCGTTTCGCCGAGGCCAGCGCGTCGGGCTCGTCGGTCATGGCGGGGCGCAAGAACAAGGGCGCGGTGGCCTACTCCACCCTGGCGCAGGCGTTGATCAAGCACTGGAAGTCCGGCAAACCGCTGCCGACATTCGCCGTCGAGGCCTAGACGATCGCGTCGAACGCCGCTGAGTGTGCGGTGGCCGTGCGGTGGCCGTTCGGTGTGCATCCACGGCGCTGAGTGTGCGTTGGCGGCTTTGAATGTGCGGCGACGCTGCGGCCGGTCGGCGTGTCGCCGCCGGGAGCGCACACCGAACGCCGGGAGCGCACACCGAACGCCTTGAGCGCACACCGAACGCCTTGAGCGCACACCGAACGTACGCGCCTGAGCGTCAGCCCAGCGCCACCACGGTGTCGCCGCGCTGCTCGAAGACCCGGGAGCCCGACACCGCCGGGACCACCGCGCGGGTGCTCGGATCCCGGTGCACCGGGATGTAACGCTCGTTGGCTCCGGTCACGGGGTCATACACGCCGATCGCGTCGGTGACCGGAATGAGCAGCTTGCCGGCCATCATGGCGCCGGGTCCCAACGGCACCGTCTTGTCGCCGGCGGCGATGGTGTAGCGCAGGTGCAGGCTGCTCGCGTCGAACACCAGCACCGAATCGCCGGTCCACCAGGTCACCACGTTGCCCGCCTGCGACACCGCCGAATTCGACGGCGGCTTGGCCAGCAGCGCGCTGGCCACCGTGGTGCCCATCTCGTCGATCACGTCGACCCTGGGCTGCGGCGCCGGCAGATACACGGCCGTGTTGCTCTGCCACACGGTCAGCACCCGAGCGCCGGAGCTCACCCCGATCCCGGGCTCGGAGACCAGATGCTGGGCAGGTTCGTCGTCTTCCTTACCCGGGCGCAGCAGGGCCAGCCGCAGGTCGGGCTGGCTACCGCAGCTCTCCAGCACCGACACCGCCAACGAGCTGGCGGCGGCCGAGTACAGCTTGCATCCGGAGTGCAGGCCCCGCGCCGACGGCTTCACCCGGGCGTCGGTCTCGCCGTAGGCAAGCATCCGGACCATGTCCGAACGCCACAGCTCCAACCGGGTGTCGCCGACCGACAACACCGTCGTGCCGTCGGAGGACAGGCGGACCTGTGGGTCGGCGTAGCTACTGCGGGCGGCGCCGCGTCGGCCGGTGGACCCGTCGATGGTGCTGACCTGGCCGCAACCGCGGTCGTCGCGGTACACCGCGACCGCGAAGTGGTAGACCCAGGACAGGCCGCACAGGTCGGTGTCGCGCGAGTAGCTCCAGCGCGTCTGGCCGGTACCGGCGTCGCGCCCGTCCACCTCGCGACCGTCGCCGGTGGTGACGGTCCCGCCCACAATCACCGGTGCCGTGGTGGCGGAGCTGGCAGCGGTCCACAGCTGCCTCAGGCTGGCCGGCACTTGCTTGGCCAAGGTCGGGTTCGCCGCGGGAGTCGCGGCGGGACGGCTGATCGTGGCCCGGGCATCGCTGGTCCACCAGATCAGCGACGCGGTGGCGGCGACGACGACCGCGATCGCCGCGGCGGCCAACAGATCGCCCTTGGTCCGGCGTTCGGGTTTGACCATGCCTGGCTGTCGGCTCAGTTCGCGGGCGTGGTGGCTTCCGCCGGCTTGCGGCGACGACGGCGGCGACGGTTGCTGCTGCCGTTACTGCCGGACGCCGAATCCGACGTCGTCTCCGCGGTGGCCTCGCCCTCGCCGCCGTTGCCGGACGGATGGGCGCTGACGGGCTGGCCGGCGCGGGTGCGGCGGCGGCGGTTACCCGAGCGTGCCCGCACCGGCTTCTCCGGGGAGGTCGCGTCGCGGTCGGCATCGCGGCGCTTGACCGGCGACTTGCGCGGCGAGCCGACCGTGCCGGTGGCCTCGGCCGGAATGCCCAACTCGGTGTACAGGTGCGGCGAACTGGAGTAGGTCTCGGCGGGTTCGGGGGAGCCCAGGTTCAGCGCCTTGTCGATCGCCGCCCAGCGGGGCAGCTCGTCCCAGTCCACCAGGGTCACGGCGATACCGGTCTTGCCGGCGCGACCGGTACGGCCGATCCGGTGCACGTACGCCTGCTCGTCCTCGGGGATCTGGTAGTTGATGACGTGGGTGATGTCGTCGATGTCGATGCCGCGGGCGGCGACGTCGGTGGCCACCAGCACGTCGACGTCACCGTTGCGGAACGCTTTGAGTGCCTTCTCACGGGCGATCTGCCCGAGATCACCGTGCACGGCGCCGACCTTGAAGCCGCGCTCGGCCAGCTCGTCGGCGACCTTCTGCGCGGTGCGCTTGGTGCGGGTGAAGATCATCGTCGCGCCGCGGCCCTCGGCCTGCAGCACCCGGCTGACCAGCTCCACCTTGTCCAAAGCGTGGGCGCGGTAGACGAACTGCTGGGTGGTGTCGTGGGTCGCCGCCGAGTGCGGCGCCTCGGCACGAATGTGGGTGGGCTGCACCATGAAGGTGCGGGCCAGGGTGATGATCGGGTCCGGCATCGTCGCCGAGAACAGCATCGACTGCCGGTCGGCCGGGATCTGGCGCAGGATGCGCTCGATGTCGGGCAAAAAGCCCAGGTCCAGCATCTCGTCGGCCTCGTCGAGCACCAGCACCGACAACCCGCCGAGCTGCAGGTGACCCTGCTGCGCGAGGTCGAGCAGCCGGCCCGGCGTGCCCACCACGACGTCGGCGCCGGTGCGCAGCGCGTCGATCTGTGGTTCGTAGGCCCGTCCGCCGTAGATCGACACCACCGACAGGCGGCGGTCTTCATCGGCGATCAGATGCTTGGCCGCGGCGGCCAGGTCCTCGGTGACCTGGAGGCAGAGCTCGCGGGTGGGCACCACGACCAGGGCGCGGGGCGTGCCGTTGAGCGGCCGCGCGCCGATGCCGCTGGTGATGCGCTGCAGCAGCGGAACGCCGAAGGCGAAGGTCTTGCCCATACCGGTGCGGGCCTGGCCGATGACGTCGTCACCGGCCAGTGCCATCGGCAGGGTGAGCTCCTGGATGGCAAAGGCTTGTTCGATGCCCTTCTCGGCGAGTGCCCGGACGATTTCGTCGCGGACGCCGAGTTCGGCAAAGGTTGGTTCAGTTTTGCTCGTCAATGCAGTCATGCGTGAGTGAGGTACCTTTCGGTGACTATTCGGTTGGAATCGGTTCTCTGTCGCGGTCACGCGCGCACGAATTCCGACTCCAAGTCGCCGAGTCGCCAGGCCCTGCTGAGGCGGGCCAGCGGTGCACGCACATTTCGCCGATAGCTGCGGTTTGAAGAAATACAGCCGCTATCTATCTGCATGATAGCCGGTCGACAGCTCACACCCATCTTCGTCCAGGTCCGCCGACTACAGTGAGGCCCATGACTTCGGCCTCCTCTGCCGACCAAGTACACGATTCGCCTGCCGTGGGACTGACCGCGGACCATCCGGGCGTCAACGAGTTGTTCGCCGTGCTCGCCTACGGCGAGGTGGCCGCGTTCTACCGGCTGACCGACGAGGCGCGCATGGCCCCTGACCTGCGGGGGCGCATTTCGATGGCGAGCATGGCGGCCGCCGAGATGCAGCACTACGAGCTGCTGCACGCCGCCCTGGAAAGCCGCGGCGTCGACGTGGTCTCGGCCATGTCGCGCTACGTCTCGGCGATCGAGAACTACCACCGGTTGACGATGCCCAGCACCTGGCTGGAAGCGCTGGTGAAGACCTATGTCGGCGACGCGCTGGCCGCCGACCTCTACCTCGAGATCGCCGACGGGCTGCCCGACGAGGTCGCCGACGTGGTGCGCGCTGCCCTGTCCGAAACCGGGCACTCGCAGTTCGTCGTCGCCGAGGTACGCGCCGCGGTGACCGCGAGTGGCAAACAGCGCAGCCGGTTGGCGCTGTGGGCCCGGCGGCTGTACGGCGAGGCGATAACCCAGGCCCAATACTTGCTGGCCGACCATGACGAGCTGGTCGATCTGGTGGTGTCGGGCACCGGCGGCCTGAACCAGCTCAGCGCGTTCTTCGAACGGCTGCAGCAAACCCACGACCGGCGGATGCGCGAGCTCGGCCTGAGCTGAGCCCTACTTGGTGCAGGTCGCCAGGTTCGAGTTGTTGGCCGACGCGATCTCCACCTGTCCCTGGGCATTGACGATCGCGCAATTGAGCTTGCCCACGATGCTGGTCGCGACGACGGACCGGGTCGTCACGCCCGGATTCAGCACGACCACCTTCGTCCAGGGCAGCGACACGTTGAACTCGGTCTGGGGGTAGCCACGGGCGTCGGTGTAGACGACGTTCACCAAGTCCAGCAGCGTCTTCGTCCCGGTCACGCTGTAGTAGATGGTGCTCGGATTCACTGTGGCCCTTGGTGCTACCACCGCGGGAGGTGGCACGGCCGGCGGTGGAGTGGTCAGCGTCGCGCTCGGCGGGGCCAACGTGGTGACGGTCTCCGGCGGTAGCTGGGGTGCGTGCGAGGTGCTCGGGGCCGGACGCTGCGTCGCGCTGGGCGGGCTGGTGGTCCGCGGTGCGGAGGTCACGGTCTCCGGCGTCGGCGGCGCCACGGTGGCCTTCGTCGACGCGCTGTCGCCGCTGTTGATGATCACCGCGGTCGCGATCGCGCCGATCGCCACCACCGCGCCGAGCACCGCGACCGCCGGGCGCCAGCTCCCGATGGGCCACAGGAGTTCCTTGAGCTCGTCGTACTCCTCGTAGTCGTCGTCGGCGTACTCGTCATCGCCGTAGCCGTCGTAGTCGGCTCCGTCGTACGTCGCATCATCGGGGTAGGCGTGGACCGGTCCGGTGCGATCATCGAGCATGTTTCTGATGGTGCCGATGTTACTGACGTGAATGGACAAGAACCGGCGCCGTGCGCCACCTTGATCCAGCTGGGAGCCAATCGTTATCTGTCGTTAGGCAGTGTTTCGCTCACCGCGAACCCCTCTACGCGGAGTGCAGCGGCGGCGTCCACTAACCTGCTGCTGACACGCCTGCGACGGAATATCAACGGAAGGGGCCATCGTGGAGGTCAAGGTCGGTATCACGGACAGTCCGCGCGAGCTGGTCTTCTCCAGTGCGCAGACGCCTGCGGAGGTCGAGGAGACCGTGAGTGCCGCACTGCGCGAAGGCTCGGGTCTGTTGAGCCTCAGCGACGAGAAGGGCCGCCGCTACCTGATCCACTCCGCCAAGATCGCCTACGTCGAGATCGGTGCCGCCGACGGCCGTCGGGTCGGCTTCGGAATCGGATCGGACACCGGCGCGCATTCCGGTGGTAAGCGCGCTAAGAGCGAGTAAGCGGCACGTGTGACAGCCCGCCCCAGGCGAACTGGACGGTTCCATCGACGGCGTCCGACTTGGAGATCGGGCGGTCGGAGTCCAGCCAGTACCTGGCGCAGTCGACGCTGATGCCCACCAGGCCCACCGCGATCATCCGGGCGCGGTGCGGGTCCAGCCCGGAATCGGCGCTGATCAGCGCGAAAACCGCGTCGATGCACGATTCGGTGGCGGCGCGCACCTGTGCGGCGACTTCGGGCTCGGTGACGTAGTCGTTCTCGAAGATCAGCCGGTAGCCCTGGCTGTCGTGCTCGATGAAGTCGAAGAAGGCCTGGACCGCCGCATGCAACCGCCGCCGGTTGTCGGTCGTGGTGCTCAGCGCGTTCTGCACACCCGAGACCAGGTTGTCGACGTGGCGATTGAGCACCGCCAGATACAGCTCTAGCTTGGACGAAAAGTGTTGGTACAGAACGGGTTTACTAACCCCCGCCCGGTCGGCGATCTCGTCCATGCCAGCCGCGTGATAGCCGTGGTCGACGAAGACATCGCTGGCCACGATCAGCAATTGGCCGCGGCGCTCGTCGCGCGGCAACCGATTCCCCCGCCGGTTCGGGGTCGCTATGCCGTCACTCGGCCGACTGCGGTCACCCGATCTGACGGCACGCCGTGCCGCCGACTTGGCGAGATCGCTCACGTGGTCCTCATTTGAATAGTGGCGACCGACCATCGAACATCGACAGGCCCGTCGCGCGCCGCTCGTCGCACAGACATTACTACCCATGGTGTACCTGCGACCGGCATCGGCGCTGTCGGCGCAGGGGAGAACCGGCGTCGTAGGGCGCGCCAGGGACGTGCGGCGTCCCGGCTGTGCCATCCTGGGGCAATGACGTCCGAGCCGCCCGTGCACGGCAGCGGTCGAGTGCCGGTGCTGCGTGACGAGTGGCGAGAACCACTTCGCGCGCTGCGGGACCCGATCGCGCTGGGCACCGGACGCAGCCGGGCCGACCGTGATCGTCCCCGCCAGTGGCGGAAACAATCGTGGCTGGGCCGCTTCATCTCCACCTACGGCTGGCGCGCGTATGCGCTGCCGGTTCTGGTGGCGCTGACCGCCGTTGTCATCTACCAGACGGTGACCGGTGTCGGCGCGCCGGCACCGACGGCGAGCAAGCCGGCGATCCAAGGTCCGCCGGCCATCGGTGCGGTGGGCACCGCGATCCTCGACGCACCGCCGCACGGCCTGGCCACCTTCGACGCCAATCTGCCGGCCGGAACGCTGCCGGACGGCGGCCCGTTCACCGAGGCCGGGGACAAGACCTGGCACGTCGTGCCGGGCACCACACCGCAGATCGGGCAGGGCACGGCCAAGGTGTTCCGTTACACGGTCGAAGTCGAAAACGGTTTGGACCCAGCGATGTTCGGCGGTGACGACGCATTCGCCGCGATGGTCGATCAGACGCTGGCCAACCCCAAGGGCTGGACGCACAACCCGCAGTTCGCGTTCGTCAGGATCGACGCAACCAGTGGCGGTAAACCGGACTTCCGGATTTCGCTGGTGTCTCCGGTGACCGTGCGCGAGGGATGCGGCTACGAATTCCGGTTGGAGACTTCCTGCTACAACCCGGCGTACGGACCGGAGCGGCAGGCGCGGGTGTTCATCAACGAGGCGCGCTGGGTGCGCGGCGCCGTGCCGTTCGAAGGGGATGTCGGCTCGTACCGGCAGTACGTGATCGACCATGAGGTGGGCCACGCCATCGGCTACGTGCGCCACGAACCGTGCGACAAGCAGGGCGGCTTGGCGCCGGTGATGATGCAGCAGACGTTCTCCACCGCCAACGACGACGCCGCCAAGTTCGACCCCGACTACGTCAAGGCCGACGGCAAGACCTGCCGCTTCAACCCCTGGCCGTATCCGATCGCCTAAACCCCGACCGGGGGAAGCATTGGCGGCGATCGAAGCGTTGACTGGAGACGTTGAATCGCGAAGCTGCCCGAGGAGATGTTCGGTGTCCACATCGTTGCCGCCACTGGTCGAACCCGCCGGCGAGCTGAGCCGAGACGAGGTGGCGCGTTACAGCCGCCATCTGATCATTCCGGACCTGGGTGTCGACGGGCAGAAGCGGCTGAAGAACGCGCGGGTGCTGGTGATCGGCGCCGGCGGACTGGGCGCACCGGCGCTGCTGTATCTGGCCGCGGCCGGCGTCGGGACGATCGGCATCGTCGACTTCGACGTCGTCGACGAGTCGAACCTGCAGCGCCAGATCATCCACGGCACCGCCGACGTGGGGCGCGCCAAGGCGCAGTCGGCGCGCGACTCGATCCACGCGATCAATCCGCTGGTCGAGGTGCGTCTGCACGAGTTCCGGCTGGAGGCGAGCAACGCCGTCGACCTGTTCGCCCAGTACGACCTGATCGTGGACGGCACCGACAACTTCGCCACCCGGTACCTGGTCAACGATGCCGCGGTGCTGGCCGGTAAGCCCTACATCTGGGGGTCGATCTACCGGTTCGAGGGCCAGGTCTCGGTGTTCTGGGAGGACGCTCCCGACGGCCTGGGCCTGAACTACCGCGACCTGTACCCGGAGCCGCCCCCGCCCGGGATGGTGCCGTCGTGCGCCGAAGGCGGCGTGCTGGGCATCATCTGCGCATCGATCGCGTCGGTGATGGGCACGGAGGCCATCAAGCTGATCACCGGCCTCGGCGAGCCGCTGCTGGGGCGGCTGATGATCTACGACGCGCTGGAGATGAGTTACCGCACGATCAAGATCCGCAAGGACCCGGCCACGCCGAAGATCACCGAATTGATCGACTACGAGGCGTTCTGCGGGGCGGTTTCCGACGATGCGGCCCAGGCGGCCAGCGGCTCGACGATCACGCCGGGGGAGTTGCGGGCGCTGCTGGACTCGGGCAAGAAGCTGGCTCTGATCGACGTTCGCGAGCCCGTCGAGTGGGACATCAATCACATCGACGGGGCCCAGTTGATCCCGAAGTCGTTGATCAGCTCCGGTGAGGGGCTGGCAAAGCTGCCACACGACCGCAAGGCGGTGCTGTACTGCAAGACGGGCGTGCGCTCGGCCGAGGCGCTGGCCGCAGTGAAGAAGGCCGGATTCTCCGATGCCGTCCACTTGCAAGGCGGAATCGTGGCGTGGGCGCAGCAGGTGCAGCCCGACATGGTGATGTACTGACGGCTCCTCAGCGCGTCGTGCCGACGCGCATCGTCGCCCCGCTGAGCTGGATTGCCGGGCTCCTCAGCGCGTCGTGCCGACGTGCATCGTCGCCCCGCTGGGCTGGATTGCCGGGCTCCTCAGCGCGTCGTGCCGACGTGCATCGTCGCCCCGCTGGGCTGGATTGCCGGGCTCCTCAGCGCGTCGTGCCGACGTGCATCGTCGCCCCGCTGGGCTGGATTGCCGGGCTCCTCAGCGCGTCGTGCCGACGTGCATCGTCGCCCCGCTGGGCTGGATTGCCGGGCTCCTCAGCGCGTCGTACCGACGTGCATCGTCGCCCCGCTAGGCTAACCCCCGTGAGCGTCGAACCACCGCCGGAGCATGTGCTTTCGGCGTTTGGTTTGGCCGGCGTGAAGCCGATCGCGCTGGGCGCCAGCTGGGAAGGCGGCTGGCGCTGTGGCGAAGTCGTCCTCTCGGTGGTGGCCGACCATGCGCGCGCGGCCTGGTCTGCACGAGTGCGGGAAACGCTGTTCGTCGACGGGGTGCGGCTGGCCCGGCCGGTTCGCTCGACCGACGGGCGCTATGTGGTCTCCGGATGGCGAGCCGACACGTTCGTCGCCGGCACCCCGGAGCCCCGCCACGACGAAGTCGTCTCGGCGGCGGTGCGCCTGCACGAGGCCACCGGCAAACTGGAGCGCCCCCGATTCCTGACCCAGGGACCCACCGCGCCGTGGTCGGACGTCGACGTGTTCATCGCCGCCGACCGCAGCGCCTGGGAAGAGCGGCCACTGCAGTCGATCCCGCCGGGCGCGCGCACCGCCCCGCCCAGCGCCGACGCGGAGCGGTCCGTCGAGCTGATCAGCCAGCTCGCCACCCTGCGCAAGCCGACCAAGAGCCCCAACCAGTTGGTGCACGGGGACCTCTACGGGACGGTGCTCTTCGTCGGCACGGCCGCGCCGGGGATCACCGACATTACGCCGTACTGGCGCCCCGCGTCATGGGCTGCCGGCGTGGTCGTCGTCGACGCGCTGTCCTGGGGTGAGGCAGACGACGGACTGATCGAACGCTGGAACGCTCTGCCGGAGTGGCCGCAGATGTTGTTGCGCGCGTTGATGTTTCGTTTAGCTGTCCATGCGCTGCATCCACGTTCGACCGCCGAGGCATTCCCCGGCCTGGCCCGCACCGCGGCCCTGATTCGCCTGGTGCTCTAGGCGGCGTGGGTCGCCGACATCGACGCCATCGCGACGACACGCCGAAACAGCGCACGCTTACGTCGATTTCGATGCGCGGCACGCATTTCAGTCCGGAAACTCGTAGCGAACTTCGGCGAGCGCGACCTTGCCGTCTTTCGCGAGAACTCCTTCGGCGCGCAGTAGTTCCAATTGCCGCGTCGTCAAATGCCGGGCGGGTCGTCCGGACGCGGTGATCACCCGATGCCAGGGCAGGTCGGAGGAATCGGTGCGCATGATCCAGCCGACGATCCGCGGGCTGGAAAGTCCTGCGACAGCGGCGATGTCGCCGTAGGTCGAGACGCGGCCGGAGGGGATCGCGGCGACCAGGGCACGCACCCGCTCGACTTGAGCCTCGGTCACCGGCGCCACGGTCAGCGCGCCCGCAGTTGCTTGCGGATCAGCGCGGCGACCTCAGTGGGCTTGGCGCCGGGCACCATGTGGTTGCACTCGTAGGTCAGCAGCTCGAAATCGGAGCCCAATCGTTCCTGCAGACCGTTGACGAGTTCGTCGGTGACGTAGGGCGGCGTCGTCCATGCCGCGCGCACCAAGGTCGTCGGCGTTCCCGCCGGCGGAAACACGGTGGGACGGGCCAATTCGCTCCAGTAGGACATCATCGCCGGCACGCTGACCCGCCAGCCGTAGCGTCCGCTGGGCAGCCGCACCAGATGTTCCTCGAGTTCGGCGTCGAGCACGCCCGCAACGACGTCCCCCCAAGAGCCGGTTGCCTTTTCCATGCGGGCTTCGGCGGGATCCGGGTAGTCGGGCGAGGAGAACATCGCCTCGGCGATTTGTTGCATCCACCGCCCGTCCAAGCCGACCGCGGGGTCGAGCAGCAGCAGCGCCGCCACCAAATCCGGCCGGACCGCGGCCAAGTTCATCGCCAGCCCGCCGCCGAACGAGTGCCCGACGACCAGCACCGGGGCCGGTGCCACCTCGTCGAGCAGCGCGGCCAGCGCCGCGACGTTGGCGTCGATCGTCCATGGCGCCGCCCACGACGACCTGCCGTGGCCGAGCAGATCGGGCGCGGCGATGGCGATTTCGGGCAACTGCTCGCCCAACAGCTGCCACCGCTGGCCGTGGCCGGTCAGTCCGTGCAGGGCGAGCATTTGCACCGGGCCCGACGGGCCGAAGCGGTGCACGTGAAGGTCGGTGGTCACGCGTCGATGATGCCAGGCCCGGCCGACATCGCCGGCCGTAGCCGCATCGACTTGTCAGACCCTCGTGATGTCATGCCGGTATGTCGTTGACCTGGGGTGCCGAGGCGAGCGCCGTGTTGGCTCCGGGTGCCCGAGGCCTGATCCGAATCCTGGGTGGCCCGGGTACCGGGAAGAGCAGCTTGCTGGTCGATGCCGCGGTCGCCGCGGTCGACGCGGGCGTCGATCCGGAATCGGTTCTGCTGCTTACCGGTTCGGGCCGGATCGGGATGCGGCAGCGCAGTGCGCTGACGATGGCATTGCTGCGCGCGACCGGCCCGGGCCGGTCCGCGATCCGCGAGCCAGTGGTGCGCAGCGTGCACAGCTACGCCTACGCCGTTTTGCGGCGGGCCGCCGAGCGCGCCGGGGACGCACCGCCGCGACTGGTCACCAGCGCCGAACAAGACGCCATCATCCGCGAGCTGCTGGCCGGCGACCTCGAAGGCGCGGGCAGCTGCGCGTGGCCCGAGCATCTGTGGCCCGCGCTGAGCACCGCCGGCTTCGCCACCGAGCTGCGAAACTTGTTGGCGCGCTGCGCAGAACGCGGTGTGGACCCACAGGATCTGCAGCGCCTCGGCCGCCTGCGCGGGCGACCGGAATGGACCGCGGCGGGCCGATTCGCGCAACAGTACGAGCAGGTGATGTTGCTGCGCGCGGCCGTCGGAACCGCGGCGCCGCAGGCGACGACGCCTGCGCTGGGTGCCGCCGAACTCGTGGGCGCCGCTATGGAGGCTTTCGCGGTCGACGCCGAGCTGCTGGCCGCCGAGCGCGCCCGCATCCGGGTCTTGCTGATCGACGACGCCCAGCAACTCGACCCGCAGGCCGCCCACCTGGTCCGGGTGTTGGCGGCGGGACGCGAACTGGCCCTGATCGCCGGTGACCCCAACCAGGCGGTGTTCGGCTTCCGCGGCGGCGCGCCGGCCGGTCTGCTCGACGGCGACTCGACGGCGGTGACGTTGACCCAGTCGCATCGGTGTGCCCCGGCGGTGGCACGGGCCGTCAGCGGCATTGCCCGCCGGCTGCCGGGCAGCAGCGACGGCCGGCAGATCGACGGCAGCGGCGCCGAGCGGGGATCGGTGCGGGTGCGGCTGGCGGCCTCGGCACACGCGGAGGCCGCGCTGATCGCCGACGCGCTGCGGCGCGCGCACCTGGTCGACAACGTGCCGTGGTCGCGGATGGCGGTGATCGTGCGGTCGGTGCCACGGGCCGGGGCCCGGCTGCCGCGGGCGCTGGCGGCCGCCGGGGTGCCGGTGGCCGCACCCGCGGTGAGCGGGTCGCTGGCCGAGGAGCCCGCGGTGCGGGCGATGCTCACGGTGCTGGCCGCGACCGCCGACGGCCTGGACGGCGACCAGGCGCTGGCATTGCTGACCGGGCCCATCGGTCGCGTCGACCCGGTCACGCTGCGGCAGCTGCGCCGCACCCTGCTGCGCGGCGAACCCGCCGGTTCGGCAGCGAGTTTCGCCGAGCTGGTGGTGGCCGCGCTGGGCGCCGAGGCGCCGACATCCGCGTCCCGCCCGCTGCAGCGGGTGCGCGCGGTACTGGCTGCGGCCGCGCGCTGCCACCGCGACGGCCAAGATCCGCGCTACACGCTGTGGGCGGCTTGGCACCGGTCCGGTCTGCAGCGCCGCTGGCTGGCGGCCGCCGAGCGCGGCGGCAGCGCGGGAGTCCAGGCCACCCGGGACCTGGCGGCGGTGACCGCGTTGTTCGACGTCACCGATCAATACGTGTCGCGCACCCCCGGCGCGTCGTTGCGCGGCCTGCTCGAGCACGTTGCTGCGTTGCAGCTGCCGAGCGCCAAGACCGAGCCGGTGTCGCCGGCCGAGCAGGTTCAGGTGCTCAGCCCCCACGCCGCGCTGGGACACGAATGGGACATGGTGGTGATCGCCGGCCTGCAGGATGGGTTGTGGCCCAACACCGTTCCGCGCGGCGGGGTGCTGGCCACCCAGCGGCTGCTCGACGTCATCGACGGCGTCTGTCCGGACGCCTCGGTACGGGCGCCGCTGCTGGCCGAGGAGCGCAGGCTGTTGGTGGCCGCGATGGGCCGGGCCCGGCGCCGGCTGCTGGTGACCGCGGTCGACAGCGACACCGGTGGGCCGGACGGGGGAGCCGCGCTGCCCTCGCCGTTCTTCTTCGAAGTCGCGCAGTGGGCCGACGAAGACGTCGAACACGCTGTAGCACAGCCTGTTTCGGATCCACGGGTGCTGTCGGCCGTGGCGCTGGTCGGCCGGCTGCGCGGTGTGGTCTGCGCGCCCGACGGCGCCGTCGACGATGCGATTCGCCAATGTGCGGCAACGCAATTGGCCCGGCTGGCCGCCGCGGGTGTGCCGGGCGCCGACCCGTCCGGCTGGCACGGTCTGACCGCGGTCAGCACCACCGATCCGCTGCGCGACGGCGGCGATCCGGTCACGCTGACACCGTCGACGCTGCAGACCCTGAACGACTGCCCGCTGCGCTGGCTGGTCGAGCGGCACGGCGGAACCAACCCGCGCGAGCTGCGGTCCACGATCGGCTCGGTGCTGCACGCGCTGATCGCCGAATCGGGCAAGACCGAAACGCAACTGTTGGCCGAGCTGGAACGGGCCTGGCAGCACCTGCCTTTCGACGCTCGTTGGCATTCGGACAACGAGCTGACCCGGCACCGCGCGATGATCGAGGCATTCGTCGAGTGGCGAGCGCAGACACGCGGCGAGCTCAGCGAGGTCGGCGTCGAGGTCGGCGTCGACGGCGTCCTCGGCGCGCCGCGCGAGCACGGCGGCGAAGTCCGGTTGCGCGGCCGGGTCGATCGGCTGGAACGCGATGGCGCCGGCCGACTGGTGATCGTCGACATCAAGACCGGCAAGACACCGGTCAGCAAGGACGATGCGCAGCAGCATGCTCAGCTGGCGATGTATCAGCTGGCGGTGGCCGAAGGCCTGCTGGCGGACGGTGACGAGCCCGGCGGCGCGCGGCTGGTCTACATCGGCAAGACCGGGGCGGCGGGCGCCACCGTACGAGAGCAGGACCCCCTGACACTGGCCGGCCGCGACGAATGGCGCGACCTCGTCGCGCGCGCGGCCGACGCGACCGCGGGCCCGCAATTCGTCGCCCGGCGCAACGACGGCTGCTCGCACTGCCCGATCCGGCAGTGGTGCCCCGCCCACGTCGAAGAATCGGCGTCATGAGCCCGCGCTACAGCCCGGAGGAATTAGCCTGTGCGCTGGGGCTTTTCCCGCCCACCGCCGAGCAGTCCGCCGTCATCGCCGCCCCGCCCGGGCCGCTCGTCGTGATCGCGGGGGCGGGTGCGGGCAAAACCGAGACGATGGCCGCCCGGGTGGTGTGGCTGATCGCCAACGGGTACGCCGACCCCGGCCAGGTGCTGGGGCTGACGTTCACCCGCAAGGCCGCCGGGCAGCTGCTGCGCAGGGTCCGCTCCCGGCTGGCCCGGTTGGCCGCAATCGGCCCGGGCGCGGGCGGCTCTTCGGCCCTCGAAGCGGCGGGCAGCCCGGCGGTCAGCACGTATCACGCCTTCGCCGGCTCGCTGCTGCGCGACCACGGGCTGCTGTTGCCGATCGAACCCGACACCCGGTTACTCGGTGAGACCGAGCTGTGGCAGCTGGCCTTCGATGTGGTCAACGGCTACGGCGGGCAGCTGCGCACCGACAAGACGCCGGCCGCGGTCACCTCGATGGTGCTGCGACTGTGGGGCCAACTCACCGAGCACCTGGTCGACACCGACCAGCTCCGCGACACCCACCTCGAGCTGGAGCGGTTGGTCCATGTCCTGCCCGCCGGCCCCTACCAGCGCGACCGCGGCCCCAGCCAGTGGTTGTTGCGGCTGCTCGCCGCGCAGACCGAGCGCACCGAGTTGGTGCCGCTGCTCGACGCCTTGCAGGAGCGGATGCGCACCGCGAAGGTCATGGACTTCGGCGTCCAAATGGCTTCGGCGGCAAGGCTTGCCGCCAACTTCCCGCAAGTCGGGGAGGACCTGCGCAACCGCTATCGGGTGGTCCTGCTCGACGAATACCAGGACACCGGCCACGCCCAGCGCGTCGCGCTGTCGGCGCTGTTCGGCGGCGGCATCGACGACGGCTTGGCGCTGACCGCCGTCGGCGATCCGATCCAGTCGATCTACGGCTGGCGCGGCGCGTCGGCGACCAACCTGCCCCGGTTCACCACCGACTTCCCGCGATCCGACGGCACTCCGGCGCCGGTGCTGGAGCTGCGGACCAGCTGGCGCAACCCGCCCAGCACCCTGCACATCGCCAACGCGATTTCCGCGGAGGCGCGGCGCCGATCCGTGGCCGTGCACGCGTTGCGGTCCCGGCCGGACGCCCCGCCCGGCACCGTGCGTGCCGCGCTGCTCGCCGATGCGCAGGCCGAACGCGAGTGGATCGCCGACCACCTGCACGAGGAGTATCGGCGGGCACGCGCCGACGGCAACAACCCGCCGACCGCCGCGGTGCTGGTGCGCCGCAACGCCGATGCCGCTCCCATCGCCGATGCGCTTCGTGCCCGCGGGGTCCCGGTCGAGGTCGTCGGGCTGGCCGGGCTGCTGTCCATCCCGGAAGTGGCCGAACTGGTGGCCATGCTGCGGCTGGTGGCCGACCCCACGGCCGGTGCGGCGGCGATGCGGGTCCTGACGGGGCCGCGGTGGCGGCTGGGCGGTCGGGATGTCGCCGCGCTCTGGCAGCGCGCCGTGACCCTTGGCGCGGGACGCCGCACCGACGCGTCCTCGGCCGAATCGATCGCGATGGCCGCCGGTCCGTCCAACATCGAAGCCGACACCGCGTGTTTGGCCGACGCCATCGACGATCCCGGCCCGGCCGCCTCGTATTCGACTGCGGGATATCAACGCATCACCGCGTTGGCCGCCGAACTCGGAGCCCTGCGCGGTCATCTCGGCCATTCGCTGCCCGATCTGGTCGCCGAGGTGCGACGCGTGCTGGGCGTCGACTGCGAAGTCCGCGCCGCGGCGGGCCATGGCGGCTGGGCCGGCGCCGAACACCTCGACGCGTTCGCCGACGTGGTCGCCGGCTACGCCGAACGAACAAACGCGACCGACGTGTCCGTCCTCGGGCTGCTGGCCTACCTGGACGCCGCCGAGGTTGTCGAAAACGGTTTGGCGCCGGCGCCGTTGACCGTCGCGCGGGATCGGGTCCAGGTGCTCACCGTGCATTCCGCGAAGGGGCTGGAGTGGGAGGTCGTCGCGGTCGCGCACCTGTCCGGCGGAACGTTCCCGTCGACCGCGTCGCGCAGCAGCTGGCTGACCGATGCCGCCGAGCTGCCGCCACTGCTGCGCGGCGATCGCGCGTCGGCCGGCTCGCTGGGCATCCCGGTGCTGGACCTCTCGGACGTCACCAATCGAAAGCAGTTGTCGGACAAGATCGCCGAGCATCGCCGTCAGCTGGAGCAGCGGCGTGTCGACGAAGAGCGCCGACTGTTGTACGTCGGGATCACCCGGGCCGAGGACACGCTGCTGGTCTCCGGTCATCACTGGGGCCCGACCGGGATCAAGCCGCGGGGGCCGTCGGACTTCCTGTGCGAACTCAAGGACATCATCGACCGGTCGGCCGCGGCCGGCGATCCCTGCGGGGTGGTGGAACACTGGGCTGCGGCACCCGCCGAGGGTGAGCCAAATCCACTGCGCGACAAGATCATCGAAGGCATCTGGCCTGCCGACCCGCTGGCCGGGCGCCGCCGCGACGTCGAACGCGGCGCGGCGCTGGTGACCGAGGCGATGGCGTCGGGCCCGGCGCACGACCAGGTCGACATCGACGGCTGGGCCGCGGACGTCGACGCATTACTGGCCGAGCGCGCCCGCTCCGAACGACGAGTTGCCCGGGCACTGCCCAGCCAGCTGTCGGTCAGCGGCCTGGTGGACCTGGCCCGCGATCCCGAGGGTGCGGTGCAGCGGCTGGTGCATCGGCTGCCGACCAGGCCGGACCCACATGCATTGCTGGGCAACGCCTTTCACTCCTGGGTGCAACGGTTCTACGGAACCGAGGGGTTGTTCGATCTCGGCGATCTGCCCGGGGCGGCGGATTCCGATCTCGGCCACACCGAAGAATTGGCCGCGCTGCAGGAGGCCTTCAGCCGATCGCCATGGGCGGCCCGCACACCCGTTGCCGTCGAGGTCCCATTCGAGATGCCGATCGGTGACACCGTGATACGCGGGCGCATCGACGCGGTGTTCGCCGAGCCCGACGGCGGCGCCATGGTGGTGGACTGGAAGACGGGCGAACCGCCGCGCGGCGCGGAGGCGATGCGACAGGCCGCCGTCCAGCTCGCGGTCTACCGCTTGGCGTGGGCGGCGCTGTCCGGATGCCCGGCGTCCGCGGTGCGGACCGCGTTCCACTACGTGCGCACCGGCGTCACCGTGGTCCCCGACGAACTGCCCGATCTCACCGAGCTCGCGGGGCTGGCCCCCGCAGGTGAGCGCGAGGTCGCCGTCTGAGGCGATCAAGTGTCTGCCGAGCGGCGATCGTGGTTACATTTGAGTCGTGCGTGTGGCGTGCGGTGTGGTCCGGCCAGTGATGGGCCACTGTGCCCAAGGGTAGTTTGCGACGGCTGCGGGGTCTCGACGAGAGACTGACCACCCAGCCCGGTCACCTGCTGGTCGGCGTGCTGCGTATCCCCGAAGACCACGGCAGCCCGGCGCGCGTCATCACCCGGCGGCTGGTCATCGCGCTGCTGGTGCTGTTCGGGGCCGCCCTCGTCGTCTACCTGGACCGCGATGGCTACCGCGACATCCGCGGCGGGCAGCTGACGTTCTTGGACTGCCTGTATTTCTCGGCGGTCTCGCTGTCGACGACCGGCTACGGCGACATCACGCCGATCACCGACACCGCGCGCCTGATCAACACCGTCGTCTTCACCCCGCTGCGGATCGCGTTCCTGGTCGTGTTGGTCGGAACCACGCTCGAAGTGCTTTCCGAGCGGTCCCGCCAGGGGTGGAAAATTCAGCGTTGGAGGAACAGAGTGCGTAACCACACCATCGTGATCGGGTACGGCACCAAGGGCAAACGCGCCGTGGCCGCCCGGGTCAGCGACGAAGCCGCCCAGGGCGAGATCGTCGTCGTCGACACTGATCGCGGCGCCCTCGAGCACGCCACCACCGCGGGTCTGGTCACCGTGCACGGCGACGCCACCAAATCCGACGTGCTGCGGTTGGCCGGCGCGCAGCACGCGTCGTCGATCATCGTGGCCACCAACCGGGACGACACCGCCGTGCTGGTGACCCTGACCGCGCGAGAGATCGCGCCCAAGGCCAAGATCGTGGCCGCGATCCGGGAAGCCGAGAACTCGCACCTGTTGCAGCAATCCGGCGCCGACTCGGTGGTGGTCTCCTCGGAGACCGCGGGCCGGCTGCTCGGCCTGGCCACCACCACACCCAGCGTCGTGGAGATGATCGAAGACCTGCTGACCCCCGACGCCGGGCTGGCTATCGCCGAACGCGAAGTGGAGGCCAGCGAAGTCGGCGGATCGCCGCGGCACCTGCGCGACATCGTGCTGGGCGTGGTGCGCGACGGACATCTGCTTCGCATCGGCGCACCCGAAGTGGACGCCATCGAGGCCACCGACCGGCTGCTCTACATCAAAAACGCGGGGCATTAGTGGCGATCACCAGCGCGGGTGCCGCGGGTCGGCACCGGGAGGCATAGCGTGGACTTTCAGCTGAGCAGTGTTCCGTTGCTCTCGCGCGTCGGCGCCGATCGGGCCGACCAACTGCGCACCGACGTCGAGGCGGCCACCGTCGGCTGGGCGGATGCGGCGCTGCTGCGGGTGGATTCGCGCAACCAGGTGCTGGTTGCCAACGGCCGGGTGGTGCTCGGCACCGCGGCCGAACTGGGCGAAAAGCCGCCTCACGACGCGGTTTTCCTCGGCCGCATCGAAAACGACCAGCACGTCTGGGCCATCCGGGGCGCGCTGAAAGCACCCGAGGACCCGGACGTCCAAACCGAAGTGTTGAACCTGCGCAGCCTCGGCCCGATCTTCGACGACACCAGCAGCCAACTGGTGTCGTCGGCCGTCGCGCTGCTGAATTGGCATGACAGCGCGCGATTCAGCGCGGTGGACGGCTCCCCGACGAAACCGGCCCGGGCGGGCTGGTCACGAGTCAACCCGGTCACCGGGCACGAGGAGTTTCCGCGCATCGACCCGGCGGTCATCTGTCTGGTGCACGACGGCGGCGACCGCGCGGTGCTGGCCCGCCAGGCGGTGTGGCCCGAGCGGATGTTCTCGCTGCTGGCCGGATTCGTCGAAGCCGGAGAGTCTTTCGAAGTTTGCGTGGCCCGCGAGATCCGGGAGGAAATCGGCCTGAACGTGACCGATGTCCGCTACCTGGGCAGCCAGCCGTGGCCGTTTCCGCGGTCGCTGATGGTCGGCTTCCACGCGGTGGGCGACCCCGACGAGGAGTTCTCGTTCAACGACGGCGAGATCGCCGAGGCGGCCTGGTTCACTCGCGACGAGGTGCGCGCGGCGCTTGCCGCCGGCGACTGGAGCAGTTCGTCGGAGTCGAAACTGCTTCTGCCCGGGTCGATTTCGATCGCGCGGGTGATCATCGAATCCTGGGCCGAGCGCGACTGAGGCGTCAGCTGATGCGATCGGTGATGATCTGCAGGATCGAGCTCGCGACCTGATCCGCGGATTCGAGCCCCACCACGCCGACGGACGCCAGCACCGCGTTCTCGGTGCGGTACAGATGGCACCACTGGTGGGCGCTGATCCGCAGCGTCGACGGATCCGGTCGGTCGAGGGTGAAGCTGTAGTTGGGGTCGTGCAGGTCCATACACGCGTGCAGCGACGATTCCAACTGATGGAATGCGCCCTGTGCCGCGGCGGGATTCGCATACCGTCCCACCGCCTGGGTCACCCCGTTGACCATGGCCCGGCCCATCGGCTGGATGTCGTCGGTGACCCCGTGGTAACCCGCGCTGCGAAACTCCGTCCAGCTGTTGCCGAAGGTGAGCTCGTTGTGTCCCACCACCCGACACGGTCCGGGAGCACTGGCGTCCGACGGCGCCGGCTTTTTCAGGTCCGCCTCGGCGCGGTCGAGATCGTCGGCTTTGGCGATGCGCCGGACATCATCGAGGCCGACGATCATGTCGTCGACGTGGGTGGCGGGGGTGTGCGGCTTGGCCGGCGTGCTCGAATGCGAGCAACCCGGCAGCAGCATCACTGCCCCGCACGCGATTGCGGCCGGCCAGAATTTGCGAACTGGGCTGGTTTGTCGCGAACGCAAATTCGACGCCATGGTTCGTATCGTAAGGCGCTGGCGACGTCTTGTTCAGCTCCGAGCTTGCCGCGGTTCAGCCGGCTACCTCAGCCAGCTTCGCTTTCACCTCGGCCGCGCTCGGGTTGGTCAGCGTCGACCCGTCGGCAAACTTCACCGTCGGCACGGTGCGGTTGCCGCCATTCACCGAACCAACGAATTCCGCGGCCGCCGAGTCGTGTTCGATGTCGACGGTCTCGTAGGGGATTCCGTTGGACTTGAGCACGGTCATGAGCCGATGGCAGTAGCCACACCATGACGTCGTGTAAACGGTAATCGGAGCGTTGCTCATAACCCGATAACGTAGCCCGGCGACGATGCGTTCCGCGCAGCGGGCGCGCAGGACCGACGCGCGGGCCGGCGTGGCGAAACACCCGGTTTTGTCGGCGACCGCTGCCAAGATGGACGGCATGCCGATGGTCGCCGACGCACTGACCGCCGGACTGGACGACGAACAGCGCGAGGCCGTGCTGGCGCCGCGCGGACCGGTCTGCGTGCTCGCGGGCGCCGGAACAGGCAAGACCCGCACCATCACGCACCGCATCGCCCAGCTCGTGGCGGGCGGCCATGTCGCCGCCCGGCAGGTGCTGGCGGTGACGTTCACCCAGCGCGCGGCGGGTGAGATGCGCTCGCGACTGCGGACGCTGGACGCCAACGCACAGATAGGATCGGGCGTCGGCGCCGTGCAGGCCCTGACCTTTCACTCGGCCGCGCATCGCCAGCTGCGATATTTCTGGCCGCGGGTGGTCGGCGACACCGGCTGGCAGCTGCTCGACACCAAGTTCGCCGTCGTGGCCCGGGCGGCCAGCCGGCTGCGGCTCAACGTCAGCACCGACGACGTGCGCGATTTGGCCGGCGAGATCGAGTGGGCCAAGGCCTCGCTGATCGGCCCGGAGGCCTACCCGAGCGAGGTCGCCGCCGCCGGTCGTGACATCCCCCTGGACGCCAAGAAGGTCGCCGACGTCTACGCCGCCTACGAGGCCCTCAAGGTGCGCGACGAGGCCGTGACGCTGCTCGACTTCGACGACCTGCTGCTGCACACCGCGGCCGCGATCGAGAACGACGCCGCGGTCGCCGAGGAGTTCCGCGACCGCTACCGCTGCTTCGTCGTCGACGAGTACCAGGACGTCACCCCGCTGCAGCAGCGGGTGCTGTCGGCGTGGCTGGGCGACCGCGACGACCTGACGGTCGTCGGTGACGCCAACCAGACCATCTACTCGTTCACCGGCGCCTCACCGAAGTTCCTGCTCGACTTCTCGCGGCAGTTTCCGGACGCCACGGTGGTGCGGCTGGAGCGCGACTACCGCTCCACCCCGCAGGTGGTTTCGCTGGCCAACCAGGTGATCGCCGCGGCCCGCGGCCGGGTGGCCGGCAGCAAGCTGCAGCTGTCCGGCCAGCGCCCGCCGGGTCCGGTGCCGACGTTCCACGAACATCCCGACGAAACCGTCGAGGCGGCGGCGGTCGCGAAGGCGATCGCGGGGCTGATCGAATCCGGCACGGCGCCATCCGAAATCGCGGTGCTCTACCGCGTCAACGCCCAGTCCGAAATCTACGAGGAAGCCTTGACCGAGGCCGGCATCGCCTACCAGGTGCGCGGCGGCGAGGGCTTCTTCAACCGCCAGGAGATCAAGCAGGCGATGGTGGCCCTGCACCGCGCCGCCGAACGAGGCGTCGAGGGCCCGCTGCCCGAGGTCGTCCGCGCGGTGCTGGAACCACTGGGCCTGACGGCCTCCGAACCCGTCGGCACCCGGGCCCGCGAGCGCTGGGAGGCGCTGAGCGCGTTGGCCGAATTGGTCGACGACGAGGTGGCGCAGCGCCCGCAGCTGGAACTGCCGGGCCTGATGGCCGAGCTGCGGATCCGGGCCGACGCGCGGCATCCTCCGGTCGTGCAGGGCGTCACCCTGGCGTCGTTGCACGCCGCCAAGGGCCTGGAATGGGATGCGGTGTTCCTGGTCGGACTGGCCGACGGCACTTTGCCCATCTCGCACGCGTTGGCCCACGGCGCGGAGAGCGAGCCCGTCGAGGAAGAGCGTCGCCTGCTCTACGTCGGAATCACCAGGGCCCGAGTGCATTTGGCGCTGAGCTGGGCGCTGTCGCGCAGCCCGGGCGGTCGGCAGACCCGCAAGCCGTCGCGGTTTCTCAACGGCATTGCGCCACAGACGCGTGCCGACCCGGCGCCGGGGAAATCCCGGCGCAAGCAGGGCGCGTCGCGGTGCCGGATCTGCAACAACAACCTGACCACCCCGGCGGCCGTCATGCTGCGGCGCTGCGAGACGTGCTCCGCCGACATCGACGAGGCCTTATTGCTGCGGCTCAAGGAGTGGCGATTGGACGTCGCCAAGGAGCAGAAGGTGCCCGCGTATGTCGTCTTCACCGACAACACGCTGATCGCGATTGCCGAGTTGCTGCCCGGCGACGAAGCGGCCCTGATCGCCATCCCCGGTATCGGTGCACGCAAACTCGAGCAGTATGGGCCCGACGTCTTGGAAATGGTCCGCCGCCGCTGACGGCAAACGCCCAGGTCAGAAAATCGGTTGTCAGCGCCGTGGGCTATTATCTAGTCTCGAAGTCGCATTTTCGCTGTCTGATGCCCGGAGGAGGTGGCCGCGATGATCAACGACACGTTCGAGGTAACCGTGGCCGGCGCGGTGCTGTCCGCGTGGACCTCCCACGCCGCCCACGCCGCCGCTACGCCGGCGGCTGCGCCTAAGCATCGCGCCGCCGCCGCGACGGACGCGTCCGTGGATTGGGGTCTTACCTAGCCCCGTTCACACCAGATGGCCACGGACCCGAAGTCACCAGGATCCGTGGCCAAATTTTTTGGGGCCGAAGATTTTCGAAGCCCGCAACCTGGTCCGGATCACCGAAAAAAGGACACCCGACCAGGAAGCAGGTGAGCAGGACATGTCGGCACAGACAGTCCCCAGACAGCCCACGCCGGTGTTGCCATGTCACGCCGGCGATCCCGACCTATGGTTTGCCGAGACCCCGGCCGACCTGGAGCGCGCCAAGACGCTCTGCACGGACTGCCCGGTCCGGCGCAAGTGCCTGGCCGCGGCGCTGGACCGGGCCGAACCGTGGGGAGTGTGGGGCGGCGAGATTTTCGAGCGGGGCGCGGTGGTGAGCTACAAACGTCCGCGCGGACGCCCCCGCAAGGGCGCGGCCGCGGCCTAGACGGCCGCGACGTCGGGGTCGGCGAACCCGGGAACCAGTTCTTCGGTCAGCGCCTTGATCGGCACGTGCGCATCCAGCTGGCACAGGATCGCCGCCACCGACATGATCACCCGCATCGGGATCACGAGTTTGGGCGGTAGATCCATCTGCCGGGCCGTCCGGATCTGCGACACCGACCGGTCGATCTCGACGGCCGACATCTTCTGCAGCCACTTGCGGGTGTAGTGGAAGACCTCCACCTCGACCGGTTCGACGTACTGGCGCAGCATGTCGTCGATGTCGCGCACCGACACCTGCTGGCCTTTCTGGATGAAGCCGGCCTTCTCCATCGTCGGCAACAGCAGGTCGTAGTTCTTGTCGCGGGCCAACCGGATGGTCATCCCGAGTTCGATCGGAAAGCCACCGGGCATGGGCGCGACGGCGCCGAAGTCGATGACGGCCATCCGGCCGTCGGCCAACAGCATGAAGTTTCCCGGGTGCGCATCGCCGTGCAGCATTTGCAGCCGGCGCGGTGCGTCGAAGGTGAGCTCGAGCAGCCGGGTGCCGATCAGATCGCGCTGCTCGACGGTGCCGTGGCGGATGATCTCGGCCATCGGCACACCCTGGATCCACTCCTGGACCACGACCTTGGGCGCGCTGGCCACCACGCGCGGCACCGCGAAGTGCGGATGATCGCGATAGGCCTTGGCGAACGCGCGCTGGTTGTCGGCCTCCAGCCGATAGTCGAGTTCCATCTCGGTGCGTTCGATCAACTCGTCGACCACGCCCTGGACGTCGGCGCCCGGCGCGAGCTGCTTGGCCACCCCGACCATCCGCTGCATCGTCTTGAGGTCGGCGCGCAGGGCCTCGTCGGCACCCGGGTATTGGATCTTGACGGCCACGTCGCGGCCATCGGACCACACCGCCTTGTGCACCTGGCCGATGCTGGCCGAGGCCACCGGGGTGTCGTCGAATGAGCTGAACCGGTCCCGCCACTTGGTTCCCAGCTGCGCGTCGAGCACCCGGTGCACCTTTTCGGCGGGCAGCGGCGGGGCGTCTTTCTGCAACTTCGTCAGCGCCTCGCGGTACGGCTCGCCGTACTCCTCGGGGATCGCGGCCTCCAGCACCGACAGGGCCTGGCCAACCTTCATCGCCCCGCCCTTGAGCTCGCCGAGCACCTGGAACAGTTGGTTGGCGGCCTTCTCCAGCAATTCGGCCTGGACTTCGTCCTTCGACTTGCCGGTCAGCCGCTTACCGAAGCCCAGTGCGGACCGCGCGGCAAAGCCGACCGGAATGCTGGCCAGCTTCGCGTTGCGTGCCGCCCGGCCCCGTTTGATCTCTGACACACACCCATCATCCATGACGACTCGTCCGGCCCGGGCTTGATCTAGGCAACAGTGCGGCCTCAGCGCGACCGACGGTCACTGGGGTAAGGCGCGTTGGCAGGAACACAACGGATGCGTGGACCACTGCCGCGCGACGATGGCGCCGGCGTGCAGGTCGAATTCCAGAGTGGCATTCAACGCCTGTGGCGGCCCGGGATCGGGCCCGGCATCGTGGCCGCGTACCGCGGCGATCACCCGGTTCACCTGGCTCAGCGCCAGCGCCGCCGTCGCCAGCAGCGTGGCCCGATCGGCTACGCCGACGGTGCCGCGCAGCTGGGCGGCGACCGCCGGCCACGCCGCGTCGCGATCGCTGCGGTGGAGGTCGGCGCAGCCCAGGCAGCTGGTCACGCCCGGGATGACCAGCGGTCCGACCAGCCCGATGCCGTCGCGCACCCGGACGGCAAGGTGCGCGACGCCCTGGCTGTGCAGGTCGCGCACCATGCGCGGGTCGGCGATCAGGTAGTCGGCCAGCACCACCAGATCCACGGCGGCACGTGACACCGCGGCGTGCGGCTGGCTGCTGTGTGCGATTCGCGCGCCCGAGCAGCGCAGCGACTCCATCAGCAGGTCCGACAGGGGGCCGCGGCCATGCACCCGGATCGAGGCCGCCCGACCGCCGGCCTGCCGGCATGCCGGGGTCACCACACCGGCGTTCACCAGCTGCGCGACGAGACGGGACAGGCCCTCTGGGTCGGCCAGGCCACGCTCGACCGCGTGACGCCGCAACTCGGCGAGCGGTAGGGGTGAGCGCATCGCACGCAACAACGCGGCCAGTGCGGCGGCGGCCAGGCCACGAGGCGGGCGGACCAGCACCGCGCGGCGGGGATCCCAGCCCACCTGCACAGCGCCGTCGGGGCGCAGCAGCACGGGCATCGCCGGGTCCAGCGCGTACATCGTGGGCCCCGGCATGATCCAGACTGTGCCACGGCCGGGGCGGCGCTTCGATCGGTCATCCACAGCTCAGCGGGCGCCGGGGCGCGAGGGTTGTCTACCGAAACTCCTCCTGCGCTCGAAGAACGGAGCTGCGATAGTGATCGCGGGCTCTCGGCACCGTAGTGGACCACAGAATCAAACGGGACAGAGGTGAGGTCGGTTGATGAACATTCGTCTTGGTGGGCTGCGGCTTGCCGTGCCGGTGATGCTCGTCGCGGCGGCCTGCTCTTCGCAACCGACGAACCCTGCCGCTCACGTCGCCACCGCGCCGGCGACGTCCAACGTGACCTTGACGGAGACCGGTTCCAACAACCTCTACCCGCTGATGGACGCGTGGGCTGCGGCGTACCACGCGAAGTACCCCAACGTCACGATCAACGTCGACAGCGACGTGTCGGGCAATGGAATCTCGCAGGCTGCCGACGGCGCGGTCAACATCGGCGCGTCCGGGCTCTACCTGACCGACGGCGACATGTCCGCGCACCCAGGACTGCTGAACATCGCGTTGGCCATCTCGTCGCTGCACGTCAACTACAACGTGCCCGGTGTCGCCGGGCACCTCAAGCTGAACGGAAAAGTGCTGGCGGCCATGTACAAGGGCGCGATCAAGATGTGGAACGACCCGCAGATCGCTGCCCTGAATCCCGGGCAGAACCTGCCGGCGATCCCGGTGCTGCCGCTACACCGCACCGACCCCGGAAGCAACGACACCTTCCTGTTCACCCAGTACCTGTCCAAGCAAGACCCCGACGGGTGGGGCAAGTCGCCCGGCTTCGCCACCGCCGTCGACTTTCCCGCGGTCCCGGGCGCGTCGGGTCAGAACGGAATGGCAGCCGTGGTGGCCGGCTGCGCCCAGAGCCCGGGCTGCGTCGCCTACCTCGGCACCCGCTACCAGGCGGAGGCTGCGCAGAAGGGGCTGGGCGAGGCCGAGTTGGCCAATGCCTCAGGCCATTACGTGCTGCCCGACGCCGAGAGCGTCGAGGCCGAGGCCGCCGGGTCCGCCCCGCAAACCCCGGCGAACCAGGTCATCTCCTTGGTAAACGGACCCGCCGAGGAGGGCTACCCGATCGTCAACTACGAATACGCCATCGTCTACAGCAAGCAGAAGGACCCGGCCGTCGCGCAGACCATCCAGGCCTTCCTGCACTGGGTGTTGACGGACGGCAGCGGCCCCAAATTCCTTGACGCCGTTCACATTTACCTCAGGCCGATCCCGGACGCGGTGCGGACGTTGTCCGACGCCCAGATCGCCAAGATCACCGCCTAGGCGGAGCCGGTAGGTCCGCCGTCGGAGCCGGGGTCGTCCTGCTCGAGTCGTGCTATCGCCTCGTCGATTCCGCTGGTATCACCGCCGATGACGCGGTCGATAAAGCCGGCGGGCTCGTCGAGATCCTCGGCGCCCGGCAGCAGGTCGGGATGTTGCCAGACGCCGTCGCGAGCGTCCATGCCGGCCGCTTCGGTCAGCCGCTGCCACAGCGCGGCGGCTTCCCGTAGCTTGCGCGGGCGCAGCTCCAGACCGACCAGCGTGGCAAACGTCTGCTCGGCCGGACCGCCGCTGGCCCGGCGCCGGCGCAGCGTCTCGCTGAGCGCGGCCGCGCCCGGAATCCGGTCGCCCAGCGCGGCGGTCACCACGACCTGCACCCAGCCCTCGATCAGCGCGAGCAGTGTCTCCAGCCGTTCCAGCGCCTGGGTCTGCGCGGGCGTTGCTTTGGGCTCGAAAACGCCCTGACCGAGCAGGTTTTCGATCGCGGCCGGGTCGGACAGCGAGGCGGGGTTGAAGTCCCGGGCCAGCTCCTCGATCCCGCTCATGTCGATCTTCATGCCCCTGGCGTAGGCCTCGATGGCGCCCAGCAGCTGGCTGGCCAGCCAGGGAACATGGCTGAACAGCCGGTGGTGGGCCGCTTCGCGGGCGGCCAGGAACGTCATGATCTCGCTGCGCGGCTGCTCGAGCCCGGCGGCGAAGGTTTCCACCGCGTCCGGCATGATCGCGGCCACGCCCTTGGGCCCCAGCGGCAAGCCGATGTCGGTCGACGTCAGCACCTCGCGGGACAACCGGCCCAGGGCCTGCCCCAGCTGCGAGCCGAACGCCATGCCGCCCATCTGCGACATCATCGCCATCAGCGGACCGGCCATGCCCTTGGCTTCCTCGGGCAGCGACGACGCCCACACCGTGGAGATCTGTTGGGCCATCGGGTCGCACAGCCGCTTCCAGGTGCTCAGGGTGTTCTCCACCCAGTCGTTGGGGCTCCAGCCGACTGCCTTGGTGGTACCGGCGGGCAGCGCGGTGACGCCGTCGAGCCAGGTGTCGGCGAGGTGGACCGCATCGGCGATCGCCGAGTTCGTCGTGGCCGGGATCGGCGCGACGAAGCCGATCGAGCTGGACGCGACTTGGCGGGCCAGGTCGTAGTTGACGGGTCCCGACGCGGGGCCGCCAGCCGGTCCGGTGCCCGCGTTGCTGAACATCTGACCCAGCTGCGTAAAGATTTGCCCCAGGTCACCCATGCTGAAATCCCCGCTCATGCCGAATGCGCCGAGCGGGTCCGACGGGCCCGAGCCGGACTCGGGCTTCTTCTTCCCGTGCTCGTCGCGCTCGGGGTCTTCTCCGGGGGAGAAGCCGAAAGGCAGGTCAGCCATAACCCCAACGGTACTCACCGCGGGAATAGAAGTTGCCATCCGGCGTCACGCTTGTAGCTGAACGAGCCGCCGCGGTGTCCGGTTAGTGTAAGCGGCGTGAACAGGCGGATTCTGACCTTGGCGGTCGCGCTGGTGCCGATCCTGGTCTTCGGCGTGTTGCTCGCGGTGGTGACGGTGCCGTTCGTCTCACTGGGCCCGGGCCCGACTTTCGACACGCTCGGCGAGGTCGACGGTAAGCAAGTGGTCGCGATCGTGGGCACCCAAACTCACCCGACGACCGGGCATCTCAACATGACGACGGTTTCCCAGCGTGACGAACTGAGCCTGGGAGAGGCCCTCACGCTGTGGTTCTCCGGCCAGGAGCAGCTGGTGCCGCGCGACCTCATCTACCCGCCCGGCAAGTCCCGCGAAGACGTCGACAAGGCCAACAACGCCGACTTCAAAGACTCCGAGGACAGCGCCGCCTATGCCGCCCTGGGCTATCTGAAATACGCGCCCGCCGTCACCGTCGCCACCGTCAGCGACCCCGGTCCGTCGACGGGCAAGCTGAAGTCCGGCGACGCCATCGACGCGGTCAACGGCACCCCGGTCACCACGGTCGAGCAGTTCACCGGATTGCTGAAGAACACCAAACCCGGCCAGTCCGTGACGATCGACTACCGTCGCAAGAACGAGCCGGCCGGCGTCGCGCAAATCACGCTGGGCACGAACAAAGACCGCGACTACGGCTTCCTGGGTGTCGCGGTGCTCGACGCACCGTGGGCGCCGTTTTCGGTGGACTTCAACCTCGCCAATGTGGGTGGGCCGTCGGCCGGGCTGATGTTCAGCCTGGCGGTCATCGACAAGCTCACCACCGGTGATCTGGCCGGTTCGACGTTCATCGCGGGGACCGGCACCATCACGTCCGACGGCAAGGTCGGCCAGATCGGCGGCATCACGCACAAGATGGTTGCCGCCCAGGAGGCCGGCGCCACGGTGTTTCTGGTGCCGGCAAAGAATTGCTACGAGGCGGCCTCGGACAATCCGCACGGCTTGCGCTTGGTGAAGGTCGAGACGCTCGGGCAAGCGGTGGATGCGCTGCACGCGATCCAACAAGGAGGTCAGGCGCCGAGTTGCTAGCCCGCAATTCTGCGTACAGTTGTGACCGTCGAGGTCACATTGATCAGGGAGCGTAGCCAGTGGGGATGCGGCCCACCGCAAGGATGCCGAAGCTGACTCGGCGCAGCCGGATGCTGATTTTGATCGCGCTCGGCGTGATCGCGCTGCTGCTCGCCGGCCCGCGACTCATCGACGCTTACGTCGACTGGTTGTGGTTCGGCGAGCTCGGCTACCGCTCGGTGTTCACCACCGTGCTGATGACCCGCATCGTGGTGTTCCTGATCGCCGGCCTGCTGGTCGGCGGCATCGTGTTCGCCGGGCTCGCGCTGGCCTACCGCACCCGTCCGGTCTTCGTCCCGAGCAACGACAACGACCCGGTGGCGCGCTATCGCACCGTCGTGATGTCCCGGTTGCGGCTGGTGGCCATCGGTATCCCCGCCTCGATCGGACTGCTGGCCGGGATCATCGCGCAGAGCTATTGGGTGCGGATCCAGCTGTTCCTGCACGGCCAAAGCTTCGGGATCAGGGACCCGCAATTCGGTAAGGATCTCGGCTTCTACGCATTCGAGTTGCCGTTCTACCGGCTGGTGCTGAGCTACCTGTTCGTGTCGGTGTTCTTGGCGTTCGTGGCGAACCTGCTGGCGCACTACATCTTCGGTGGCATCCGGCTGTCCGGGCGCACCGGCGCCCTGAGCCGTTCGGCGCGGATCCAGTTGGTCAGCCTGATCGGCACGCTGGTAGTGCTCAAGGCCATCGCCTATTGGCTGGACCGCTACGAGTTGCTGTCGCACACGCGCGGGGGCAAGCCGTTCACCGGTGCCGGCTACACCGACATCAACGCCGTGCTGCCGGCCAAGCTGATCCTGATGGCGATCGCGCTGATCTGCGCCGCCGCGGTCTTTTCCGCGATTGTGCTGAAGGACTTGCGGATTCCGGCGATCGGCCTGGTGTTGTTACTGCTGTCGTCGTTGATCGTGGGCGCCGGCTGGCCGTTGATCGTCGAGCAGATCAGCGTGAGACCCAATGCCGCGCAAAAGGAAAGCGAATACATCGGCCGAAGCATCACGGCGACACGACAAGCGTACGGGCTGACGTCCGACCAGGTGACCTATCGCAATTACAGCGGCGACAGTCAGGCCACCGCCCAGCAGGTCGCGGCCGACCGCGCGACGACCTCGAACATCCGGCTGCTTGACCCGACGATCATCAGCCCGGCGTTCACCCAGTTCCAGCAGGGCAAGAACTTCTACTATTTCCCCGACCAGCTGTCGATCGACCGCTACCTGGACCGCAACGGCGTGCTGCGCGATTACGTGGTCGCGGCCCGAGAACTCAACCCGGACAGGCTGATCGACAACCAGCGTGACTGGATCAACCGGCACACCGTCTACACCCACGGCAACGGATTCATTGCGTCGCCGGCCAACACCGTGCGTGGCATCGCCAACGATCCCACCCAAAACGGCGGCTACCCGGAGTTTCTCGTCAACGTCGTCGGCGCCAACGGCAGCGTGGTGTCCGATGGGCCGGCGCCGCTGGATCAGCCGCGCATCTACTTCGGGCCGGTCATCTCCAACACCTCGGCCGACTACGCGATCGTCGGACGCAACGGCGCGGACCGCGAGTACGACTACGAGACCAACACCGAAACCAAGAACTACACCTATACCGGGCTCGGCGGGGTCCCGATCGGCGATTGGCTGTCCCGCAGCGTGTTCGCGGCCAAGTTCGCCGAGCGAAACTTCCTGTTTTCCAGCGTGATCGGCTCTAACAGCAAGATCCTGTTCAACCGTGATCCGGCTGCTCGGGTGGAGGCGGTGGCTCCGTGGCTGACCACCGACAGCGCGGTGTACCCCGCGATCGTCAACAAGCGCCTGGTGTGGATCATCGACGGCTACACCACGTTGGACAACTACCCGTACTCCGAACTCACGTCGCTGGAGTCCGCGACCGCCGACTCCACCGAGGTGGCGTTCAACAAACTTGGGCCCGACAAGCAGGTGTCCTACATCCGCAACTCGGTGAAGGCCACGGTCGACGCGTACGACGGAACCGTCACGCTGTATCAGCAGGACGAGCAGGATCCGGTGCTGAAGGCCTGGATGCAGGTGTTCCCGGGCACTGTCAAGCCCAAGACCGACATCACCCCCGAGCTCGCCGCGCATCTGCGCTATCCCGAGGACCTGTTCAAGGTGCAGCGCATGCTGCTGGCGAAATATCACGTCAACGACCCGGTGACGTTCTTCTCCACCTCTGACTTCTGGGATGTGCCGCTGGACCCGAATCCGACGGCCAGCAGCTATCAGCCGCCCTATTACATCGTCGCGAAAAACATTGCGAAGAACGACAATACGTCGTCGTATCAGTTGACCAGCGCGATGAACAGGTTCAAACGCGACTATCTGGCCGCCTACATCAGTGCCAGCTCCGATCCCGCGACGTACGGCAAGATCACGGTGCTGACCATCCCGGGTCAGGTAAACGGCCCGAAGCTGGCCAACAACGCGATCACCACCGACCCGGCGGTGTCCCAGGACCTCGGTGTGATCGGGCGGGACAACCAGAACCGAATACGTTGGGGCAACTTGCTGACGCTGCCCGTTGCGCAGGGCGGATTGTTATACGTCGAGCCCGTCTACGCCTCTCCCGGGGCCAGCGACGCCGCCTCGTCGTACCCGCGGTTGATCCGGGTGGCGATGATGTACAACGACAAGATCGGCTACGGCCCCACCGTCGGCGACGCACTCACCGGATTGTTCGGTCCCGGTGCGGGTGCGGCCGCGACGGGAATCGTCCCCACCGATCCCGGTGCGCCCGCGAACCCGCCCGCGGCTCCGCCGGCGCCCCAAGGCGCGCCACCGGGCCCGAACAACCCGCCCACGGCGGTGCCCCCGGCTCCGGATGGGTCTACGACACTGTCACCAGCGAAAGCCGCTGCCCTGCAAGAGATTCAGACAGCCATCAACGCGGCGCGGGATGCCCAGAAGAAGGGCGACTTCGCCGGCTATGGGGCGGCGCTGCAGCGGCTCGACGATGCGATCACCAAGTACAACAACACGAAGTAGCTCGCCGACTCGCCAGATCAGGCGAGGATGCTTCGACGGTAGCCGGTCGGTGTCGTCGCAAGCTGTCGACGCATCACGGTGGCCAAGTGTTGAGAACTGGCGAATCCGCACCGGTGTGCGATCTCGGTGATGCTGTATGACGGGGTGGCCAGCAATTCACAGGCCCGGGTGAGGCGGCGGTTCATCAGCCAGCGGTGCGGTGTTTCGCCCGTTCCCTCGCGAAAAAGCGCCGTCAGGCGGCCTGGTGACAGGCCCACCGCGTCGGCGACCTCGACGACGCCCACGTCGGCCGACAGGTGCGCTTCGAGGTAGTCGATTGCGCGTCGCAGCCGCCAATCACGGTATCGCGAGCCGGTTTTCGTTGCTAGAGCCGTCGACCCGGAAGCACTCGAATGCTGACGCACCAGGCGCACGGCAAGTTGATGGCCGAGCGACTCGACCATCATGCGAGAACACCCGTCGCGCTGTTTCAATTCGCGGACGAGCCCCCGGCAGATCTGCTCCGCCAGTGGATCTCGGGAACACATCGGATCGATCAGGGTGACCGACCGGCCCGCTCTGACCGCGCCACTCTCCACGGCGATCCGCTCGACCATGGCGTGCGGGATATACACGTGCAGATAGCTAAATGGCTGCTCCGAGCGGAAAATCCCTCTCGGTTCCTCACCCGCGACCACCACGTTCATGTGAAACGGCGGGTGCACCCGGCTCCATTTGCGGCGGCCGTTGCCGAAATAGGTGTGGTGGTGGGCTCCGCTTATCGTGATCGAGATCAGGTCCGTGTTCTCGACCGCCGGGCCACGCACTTCATACTCCGACTTGTGTTCGAATCGCCAGATGGCCGCCGACAGGGTGCCGTTCGAAGCCGTCATTCTCGCCGAGGGCGCGAAACCCATTCGGTAGGACACGTTTTCAGGCGTGATGAATGCCGGTGCGTGCTCCGCGCCCGCGCGGCAATCCTCATGTCGCGAAGTCACGCTGCCCATTCTGGGGTTCGGCGCGATTCGGTAGCCGGTGCAGACAGGACAGCTATCCCACAAATTGCGACACCGCACGCGCGACCCTAGTCGGCGCGCGTCTGGTGTACATCACGCACGCCTGCGACACGCCTTCGTCTTTCTCCCGCGATAGACCTGATGCACGGCCACCGCCGTAAGCCTTTGACGTCACAGGAGAATGCGAACTTGCCCGAATCCCACCGTTGCGCAATCGTTCTCGGAGCCAGTATCGCTGGGCTGCTGGCTGCCCGGGTGCTGGCCGAATCCTATGACCAGGTCACCGTCGTCGAGCGAGACACACTGCCCGGCCAACCGGTGCCCCGCCGCGGCGTGCCGCAAGGCGTCATGCCCCACATTCCGGCGGCGCGCGGAATGCGGATCATGGATCGGCTGTTCCCGGGTTTTCTCGACGAGTTGGTTGCCGCCGGCGCACGAGTCTGGGACGACGGCGACTTGTCGCGGCTGTGTGTCACGTTCAGCGGGCACCAATTCCAGCGATCGGGCCGAATTCCCGACCCCGAATCCCTGGCCATGTACTACGTGCACCGAGTGTTTTTGGAGTGGAGCCTGCGTCGTCGGGTGACCGCGATTCCCAACGTGACGATTGTCGACGGCCACGATGCGGTCAGGCTCACATCGACCGTCCGGCGTGACCGGGTGACCGGCGTGGTGGTGGCCCACCGGGCCTCCGGCACCGAGACATCGTTGAACGCCGATCTTGTCGTGGACGCCACCGGGCGAGGTTCGCGCACACCGGTGTTTCTCGAACAGCTCGGCTTTCGTCGCCCGCGGGAAGACGAACTGACCGTGCACGTCACCTACGCCGGGTTGCCGGTCCGCCTGCCCGCGGGCGCGTTGCGCGAATTCATCGCGTTCGCCGCGCCCCAGCCCAGCCGGCCGCGCGGGTACGCGATGTTCGCCGGCCAGGACGACACGTACATGCTCGCGGTTCAGACGGTGGCCGGACAGCGGGCGCCGTCCGATCACGCGGCACTGCTGGGCTGCCTGAGCGAGCTGGCGCCCGCGCACGTGCTGGCGGCCGCCCGGCGCGCCGAACCGCTCGCGGACGTCACCCAATATCGGTTTCCCTCCAACCGTTGGCGCCGCTATGACAAATTGGCTCGGATGCCCGCCGGGCTCATCGTCATCGGCGACGCACTGTGCAACTTCAATCCGCTTTACGGGCAAGGCATGTCCGTCGCAGCGATCGAGGCGCTCGTCCTGCGGGACTGCCTATCGCGAGGCGATCGAGGGCTGCAGCGGCGGTTTTTTCGCAACTGCACCAAGGAGATTCGCGTGGCTTGGCGTTCGGCCGTGAGTTCGGATTTGGCGTTACCCCAGATCGCGGGCAAGCGACCGGCCACCATGAGGGTGGCCAATGCCTACCTGGAACGGGTGTTCGCCGCGGCCGAGACCGAGCCCGCCCTTGTCCAGCAGTTCTTACGCTCACTCAACATGATTGACCCGCCATCTCGGCTGCTGAGGCCCTCGATCGTGGCCCGGGTGGTCAAAGGGACGCGCGCCGCACGCGGACGGATACCGGCGGCGGTCATCACAGACCGCCAGGAGGTGAACACGTGAAGGTCGGCCTGATCGAACAACCGCTGCACACCCGTTACTCGCCGACGGCATTGGTGAGCCTCGGTTATCTCACCGCGGTCGGCACCGGGATGGACTCGTACTGGTTGCCCGACCACATCAACTCACTGTTTCCTCCGGCAGTGATGACCGCGAAATACGTCGGAAGTGCGCGGCTGGCGCCCAATATCGACGCGCACTACGATCCCTGGACGGTGCTGGGTCATCTGGTCGCCCGAAACCGGTTGGGAAAGCGGCGGCTTGGGATTGGGGTGACGGACGCCAGCCGGCGCAATCCCGCCGTCACCGCCCAAGCAGCGGCCACGTTGCATCTGATGACCCGGGGACGAGCGATCCTCGGAATCGGAACGGGCGCCCGCGCAAGCAACGAACCATATGGCGTGGATTGGTCAAAGCCGGTGGCGCGCTTCGAAGAAGCCCTGGCGACAATTCGCGCGCTGTGGAACTCCGGCGGTGAACTCGTCACCCGCGACTCGCCCTTCTTCCCACTGCGCAACGCCGCGTTCGGATTGCCGCCTCACCGCGGGACGTGGCCGGATGTCTGGATCGCCGCGCACGGGCCGCGCATGTTGCGGGCCACCGGGCGGTATGCGGATGGATGGTTTCCCGCCTCCTTCACCCACCGGCCGAAGGACTACGCCGCCGGCCTGGCGACGGTCCGGACCGCGGCCTGCGACGCCGGGCGCGATCCGATGTCAATCACCGCCGCGGGCTTGTTCTTCGTCATGACCGGTCACAGCCACGACCACATCGACGAAGCGTTGGACTCGCCTCCGATGAGAGCGTTCGCGCTCAACGCGCCCGCACGGTTGTGGGCTACCCACGGAGCGAATCATCCGCTTGGCGACGACTTCACCGGGGCCCAGGACATCATCCCGCAGACGCTGGACGAACGTGCCGTGGTGTCGCTGACCGCCGACGTACCGTCATCGCTGCTGCGCCAGATGCTCCTTACCGGTACACCCGCTGACATCATCGACCAGGTGGCCGAATGGCGCGATCAAGGCTTGCAGTATCCGGTGATCGGCAATCTCAGCGGCGTGCAACACAGCCTCGGCCGCGGCCTGGCCGCAAGCGTCCCGTTCGCCAGAGTCCTTCGCGGACTGCGCAAGTTGTGAGCCGGCCTACCATGGTGCAACCCCCGACGTATGTGCTGGTACCCGGTGCCTGGCAGGCGGCCTGGTCCTGGCGCCCGGTAGCCAAACGGCTTCGCGCTGTGGGTCATCGGACGATCGGGATGACGCTTCCGGGATTGCGCGACGGCGACGACCCGGCGGGCTACCGACTGCGGGACGCGGTCGACTACATCGTCGAAAAGGTGCGCGACCTCGACAATGTTGTCCTGGTCGCGCACAGCTGGGGCGGCTATCCCGCTACGGGCGCAGCACATCTACTCAAGGACACCGTGCATAAGGTGGTCTACTTCAACGCCCATGTCCCTGATCGGGGTAGGTCGCTGGTAGACGAAAACCCAACCGAGAAACAGGAATTGATCTTACGACTGATCGATGAATCACCCGGCGGCGCGATTGCACCGACCCTGGCGTATGTGGAGCGGGAATTGATGCAAGGCGTCGCCCCCCAACTTCAGCAGTTGGTGGCTGAGCTGCAGACAGCTCAGCCAGGTCGTTACTTCATCGACGCCCTCGACATCGAGGCGGACGGTCTCGACGTTCCCACTGCCTACATCGCCAGCGACAGTGATCGCGCGTTGCCCAGGCCCGCTGCGGAATTCGCCGGGCGGCTCGGTGTCCGGCCCGCGGTCGTACCGGGCACCCACAACTGCATTCTGACCCACCCCGACGAAGCGGCGGCGGCGATCTTGTCGGCCTGATTCAGGCGCAGGCCGTGCGGAACCGATCCCGGTAAGCTTTCGGGCTGATGCCGAGGTGATTGACGAATACCCGGCGCAGCGTTTCGGCGCTACCGAAGCCCGCGAGATGCGCTGTTTCCGTGACGGTCCGGCCCGCTTCGAGCCCGGCGCGGGCGAAGTCGACCCGAACCAACTCGACGTAGCGCGCCGGTGTCATTCCCAGCTCGGACTGGAACAGCCGGGTCAGTTGTCGGGTGCTCAACGACGCCTTGGCCGCGAGCTTGGACACGCTGTGATCACGAGCGGGATCGGCCGCGATCGCATCGGTGACCGAGCGCAGCGGCGAGTCTGCCGGGGGATCGGCCTCGACCAACACCGAGAACTGTGATTGGCCGCCCGCGCGTTTGAGATAAACGACCAACCACCGGGCCACGTCCCGGACCAGCTCTGTCCCGTAATCCATTTCGACCAACGCCAGCGCCAGGTCGATGCCCGACGAAACCCCGGCGGAGGTGAAGACGTCGCCGTCCCGGACGAAGATCGCGTCCGGCTCGACGGTGACATCCCCGAACGCCCGGGCCAATCGCCGGGTTTCGTGCCAGTGCGTGGTGGCGCGCCGGCCGCTGAGCAGGCCGGCCTGCGCGAGGATGAACGACCCCGTGCAGATGGACGCCAGACGTCTTGTCCGTGCGCCCAGCGATCTGACGGCCCCGACCAGTGCGGGATCAATCGCTTGCCGGGGCAGATTGTCGCTGCCGGCGACCATCACGGTATCGGCGGAGCCGATTGCCGAAAGGGAGTCGGTGACGCCCAATCGCGTCCCGATCGAGCTGGTCACGTCGTTGCCGTCCAGCGAGGCGATCTTGAGCTGGTAGTCGGCGCCGAACCGGTTGGCCTCGACGAACACTTCGCCGGCCCCCGCGACATCCAACAGCGTCACCCCGTCGAAGACGACGATTACCACCACTTTCGAACGCGCTCCGGCTTCGGCCACCAAACCATTGTGTCGCTTTCTGTGGAGAAGACGTCGGGAACGACAAGGGTCGGTCTGCCCGAACCCCCGCAAACTGACAACCAACACCAACGAGGAGGTCAGACGATGGATATTCAACTTGTGGACACCATTGCCGGCATCGCGATACCCGACACTGAACTGGTGCGCGAAATCACGGCGCACGTCCGCGAGGCCGAAGACGACTTGCTTTTCGACCACTCCCGCCGGGTGTTCCTGTTCGGTGCCCTGCAGGGACGTCGGCGCGGACTGGAACCCAACCTGGAGCTGCTCTACGCCGGGGCGATGTTCCACGACATCGGCCTCACCGAGCGCTACCGCAGCTCGATGTTGCGCTTCGAGGTCGACGGCGCCAACGCGGCACGGGAGTTCCTGCTGGAGCACGACGTCGATCGGGCCGACGCCGACAAGGTGTGGTTGAGCATCGCGTTGCACACGACTCCCGGCATCCCCGAATTCCTGGCGCCCGAAGTCGCCTTGGTGACCGCCGGTGTCGAAACCGACGTGCTGGGCATCGAGCGCGACGAGCTGTCTCCCGAGGCTCTGGACGCGGTCACCGCGGCTCATCCGCGCCCGAATTTCAAGCAGCGCATCCTGACCGCGTTCAACGACGGAATGAAGCACCGCCCGCACAGCACCTTCGGCACGGTCAACGACGACGTGCTCGCGCACTTCGACCCGGCATTCGCCCGCGACAACTTCGTCGACGTCATCCTGTCCAACAGCTGGCCCGAGTAGATTTGCGGCGCAAGGGTTTACCGAGGAAGGTGAGTGAGATGAACCAAATCGGTGTGACGGTGGTGCAGCCGGGGGAGGGCGAGGTCGTCGCGCTCCCGGGTTTCGGGGCGGTGTTCAAACTGTCCGGCAAGACCAACGGCGGGGAGGTGTCCATCGTCGAGCACCCATTCGAGGTCGGGCTGCTCACCGCGGCGCACCGGCACACCCGCGAGGACGAGCACTCGATCGTGCTGGCGGGTGAGATCGGCTTCCGCTCCGACGACAGCGAGGTGGTGCTCGGCCCCGGTGGCTACATCACCAAGCCGCGCGGGCAGATGCACGCCATGTGGAACGCCGGCAGCGAGCCGGGCCGCATCGTCGAGATCATCACTCCGGGCGGGTTCGAGAACTACTTCCGGGAACTCGGTGAGCTGCTCGTCGAGCACGCCGACGACTCGGCGGGTAAGCCCCTGCACGAGCTGCCCGAGTTCGGCGAACTCGCCGACAAGTACGGGCTGACCTACGGGGCGCCGGCCTGGATGGACGACATCGCGCGGCGATACGGGCTGAACCCGCCTTCGCACTGAGCGACGCCGTCACCCCCGCTGAGCCCGCGATTTGGTCGCCTCGACACCGGTTCGGTAACCTTGCATTTACCGACGCGGGGTGGAGCAGCTCGGTAGCTCGCTGGGCTCATAACCCAGAGGTCGCAGGTTCGAATCCTGTCCCCGCTACCAAGCGAGACGGCCCCCGGAGATCCTTCCGGGGGCCGTTTTCGTGCCGCGCGCACCGGTATCCGGAAACAGTAGCCAGGTTTGCTAGTTAACTTGGATGAGCATTCGCGCGGCGCGGTCGTCTCCCTTTTTCAGTGACGATTTAGGGAATCCCGGCTCTGCGGCGTTTTGGGGACGTTTGCCGAAACATGGGTTTGCGCGGAAAGTCACTGCCAAGCGGGCTCATAGCGGTCGGGTGGGGGCCTTGCTCTGCGCCCTGCCGGGGACAGGTGTGATCCAAACTCACGGTTCTCCCGGATGGTGCGATGCTGTATCAGCTACGCCGCTGGGTGCCAGGAAAATTCATGACTACTCATCGAATTGTGCTCGGAAACGGGTGGTGATCTACTCGCTAGAACCCGGCACTTTCGGGGGCCGTTTTCGTGCCGGTTATCGGGGCAGCACGGCCTCGATAGCGCTGATGACCTCGGGGGCGTCGGGCTCGGTACGCGGCCGGAACCGGTTGACCACCTCACCGTCGGCGGAGAGCAGGAACTTCTCGAAGTTCCACTGGATGTCGCCAGCGCCGCCGTCGGCATCGGCGGCCTTGGTCAGCTCGGCGTACAGCGGGTGGCGGTCGTCGCCGTTGACGTCGGTCTTCGCCAGCAACGGGAACGTCACCCCATAGGTCGTCGAGCAGAACTCCTGGATCTCATCGGCCGTGCCCGGCTCCTGGCCCATGAACTGGTTGCACGGCACGCCGACGACCGTCAGGCCCCGGTCGCCGTAGTCCTTGGCCAGTTTCTCCAAGGCCGTGTACTGCGGCGTCAGCCCGCATTTGGAAGCTACGTTCACCACGAGCGTTGCGCCGTCGGACAATTCGGCCAGTGTGGTCGGTTGGCCGTCGAGCGTGGTCAGGGCGATGTCTTTGAGGGTCACGCCGATGACGCTAACGCACCGAACCGATTCAGGGCTACGCCTGTTCGCCGCCGTCGGAAGTGGGTACCCGACGCGATAACGCGGCAGCGTTTAATTCCTGGTCACCAATCGAAGGCGGGATCGAATGGCTACTCAAGAGGGGAGCCGGTGGGACGTCAGCATCAAGAGCAACGCGGTTTGCCTTGAGCGCATCTCTGACGACGAAGACCAAGTGTTCGAAGATTCGCTGGCATCCGACGAGGCCCGAAAGCTGGCGGGGCTCCTGACGAAGTTCGCCGACAAGCTCGACGAGTCCGACGAATCCGAAGAGTCCGGCGAATCCGAAGACACCGGGGACGCCGACAAGTCCGAGGACTAGTGTCGTGAGTCGTTAATCCGCGATTGGAAGGCTACGTCGAGCGTGGGTGATATGCACGCAATTCCAGCACTTTTCGTGCATATCACCCACGTTCGGCGAGCCAAAGCAACGTGCGATGAAAATTATTGGCTCACGGCACTAGACCCCGGCGGGTAGCTGCCGAGACAACGTCGGCGCGGCGCACTCAGTTGCCGTCTATATGCTCGGCAGCGCTATGAACGACGCGCCGTCGGCAACCATCGGGCAATCGGGCGTGGGTGAGGCCGACCACCCCGACAAGCTGGACGCCAGGCTGCTCCGGATCGGCGCGGTATGCGGGCTGGGCGCCCTGATGGGGTTTCTGGACGCGACCGCGGTCGCCGTCGCCCAGCGCACCTTCGTCGCCGAATTCGGATCCACTCCGGCCGTCGTCTCGTGGACGATCGCGGGCTACCTGCTCGCGTTCGCGGCCGTCGTCCCGGTAACCGGCTGGGCAGTCGACCGGTCCGGCACCAAACGGCTGTTCATATTCGCGGTCACCGTCTTCACGGTGGCTTCGTTGCTGTGCACAATCGCACCGAATATCTTGCTGCTCATCACTTTTCGGGTACTTCAAGGAATCGGTGGCGGCATCTTGTCGCCGCTGAGTTTCGTGATCGTGACACGGGAGGCAGGCCCCAAGCGGCTCGGCCGCCTGGTCGCGGTGGGGGCGGTTCCCTTCCTGCTCGGCCCTATCGGTGGGCCGATCCTGGGTGGGTGGCTGATCGGCACCTACGGCTGGAAGTGGATATTCCTGATCAACCTGCCGATCGGCCTGGCCACTGTCGCGCTTGCGGCGATCATGTTTCCGAAGGATCGTCCGGCGCCGTCGGAGGCACTCGACGTCGTCGGCGTGCTGCTGCTCTCACCCGGCGTCGCGACATTGCTGGCCGGGGTCTCGTCCATTCCCGAGCATCCGACCCTCGCCGATCCCCACGTGTTCATGCCGATAGCGATCGGCCTGACATTGATCGTTGCCTTCGCCGTTCACGCCTGGCGCCGCACCGAGCACCCGCTCGTCGACCTGAGACTGTTCGCCAACCCGGTGGTCTCGTTGGCCAACGTGACGCTGCTGCTGTTCGCCGCCACCTACGTCGGCGTCTTGCTCGTGGTTCCAAGCTATTTCCAGGTCGCGCTGCACCAGACGCCGATGCAGTCGGGGCTGCACCTGATCGCGATGGGAGTCGGCGTCGTCGTGGCCACGCCCTTGTCCGGGGCGGTCATGGACAAATTCGGGCCCGGCAGGATGGTGCTGATCGGCTTCCCGCTGCTGGCGACGGGGCTGGGCATCTTCACGATCGGGGTCGCCCACCAGGCCGACTATTCGCCGACGCTGTTGGCCGGCCTGCTGGTCATGGGCCTGGGAATCGGCTGCGCCGCCACGCCGCTGTCCGCCGGGTGCGTGCAGTCGTTGGCGCCGCATCAGATCGCGCGGGCCACCACCCTGCTGGGCATCACCGACCAGTTAGGTGGCGCCATTGGCGCCGCGTTGATGGCCGTCCTGCTGACCGATCAGCTCAATCGCCAGAACGACCTGGGCACCGCATACACGGCGGTGTTTGTGGTGGCCGCCGCGCTGGCGGCGGGCACGATCGTCCCCGCGGCCTTCCTGCCGAAGAAGCCGGTCGTTGTTGCCGCCCCGGCCCGTTCGCAAACTTAGGGAAGCCTAAGGTAAGCTTCCGTGCTTGTGGATGGTGCTCTGAGGAGTGCCGTCGTGGCCGGGGCGAACAGTGAGTGGGTTTTGCGTCATGCGCGTGGTGTTTTTTGGGTTCCAGACGTGGGGCTACAAGACCCTTCAGGCGCTGATCGATCTCGAGCACGAAGTCGTACTCGCCGTGACCCACCCCGCCAGCAGCGAATCCTACAAGGCGATCTGGTCGGCGCCGGTCGACCAACTTGCCCGCGACCACGGCATCCCGGTGCACTTCGCCGAGCACGTTGACGCCGAAATCATCGATTTGGTCAGTCACTTCGAGCCCGACGTCATCGTCGTCAACAGCTGGTACCACCGGATGCCGGCGGAGCTGTATGACCTTCCACCGCACGGCACCTTGAACTTTCACGATTCGCTGCTGCCGAAACTCACCGGGTTTTCCCCGGTGCTGTGGGCACTGATCAGCGGGGAGTCCGAGTTCGGCCTGACTGTGCACCGGATGGACGACGGTCTGGACACCGGCGACATCCTGGTCCAGCGCTCGCTGCCGATCGGACCGACCGACACCGGCACCGAACTGGTGATGCGGGGCATGGACCTGATTCCGGGAGCCCTGGACGAAGCGTTGACCGCGCTGGAGTCGGGCACCGCCGTCTTTCGGCCCCAGAACAAGGCGGAACGGACGTACTTCCACAAGCGTTCGGAACGCGACAGTTTGATCGACTGGAGTTGGCCGGCAGCGGATCTCGAGCGGTTTGTGCGCGCGCTGTCCGACCCCTATCCCCGTGCTTTCACCTACTACCGCGGAGAGCGAATCGAGGTTCTCGAGGCGCGTGTCTCGAGCGCCCGGTACGGCGGTACGCCGGGCCGGGTGATGGTGCAGGAGGAAGGCGGTGTGGTGGCGTGCGGGCCGGACGTGCGTCGAGGGGGCAACCGCGGCTTGCTGATCACTCGTGTCCGTTCCTCGGACGGGGTCGAATGCTCTGGGGAGAAATACTTTCGGCGTGGGGGCTACCTGGATAGCCACCCATAGTGTGGTCAGCGACGAAAAGCCCTTGCGCGGCTGAGGATTCCGGTCTTTTCTAGATGCTCGACTACGGTACGCAACAGGACACGTTGGGGTCGTTGACCCCCGCGCAGCGTTCGATATGGGTTGCCCAGGAACTCCGGCCCGAAGTTCCTTACAACTTCGCCGGTTACGTCGAGATCGATCACGATGTCGATGCCGAAAAGCTGATGGCCGCCTGCGAATCGGCGGCCACCCGGTTCGGCACACCATGCGCGCGGCTTGACCTCGACGACGGCGAACCCGTCTTCATGCTCGACCACGCGGTGCCGCAGACCCTGCACTGTGTTGATCTGCGTGCCGAGTCCGACGCGGTGGCCGCCGCGCGCAGCTGGATGGACGACGACTACCGGCGGCCGGTCGACCTGATTCGGGACCGACTCACCAACTTCGTGCTGCTGCGGATCTCCGACAAGCTCTGCTACTTCTACGTGCGTGCGCACCACGTCCTGTTGGACGGCTACGGCGCATACAGTTTCTTGCGCCACGTTGCCGACGTCTACTCGGGCGCGCCCGCCAAAACCGGCGAGGTGGATTTCTCGGAGTTCGCCCTCATCCGTGCCGCGGACGAGAAATATCGGCGTTCCTCACGCAGCCAGACCGATGCCGAGTTCTGGCAGGGCGTGCTGCGTGGTTCCCCCGAAGTCGTCGATCTGTCGGGCCGGCAACGGTCGGTGGCACCGCGCCACCCGATGGTGTGCGAACTGGCCTGCCCGCAGAGCCGATTCGACGTCGCACGGGTTGTCGCGGCAATGGCGGTTTTCCTCGCGAAAACGACCGGGCGACAAACAGTCTCGCTGTCGCTGCCGGTATCGGCACGCACCACCGCCGCGCTGAAGAACTGCGCGGGCATGGTGTCGAACATGGTCCCGCTTCTCATCGATGTGGCTGACAACGACACCATCGGCGCGCTGACCGATCGGGTGGGCAAAGCCGTCGTGGGTGCGCTGCGCCATCAACAGTTCCGGCGCTTCCCGGACATCATGGGAAACCGGCTGGACACCAACCTCGAGTTCGGCCCGACCGTCAACGTGCTCGACTTCGCCGCACCCCTGTATTTCGGCCCGTCCGAAGCTGTTTGCAACATATTGAGCAACTTTCCCATTCAAGACATCGCGGTCAACATCTATCCGCAGCTGGGCGACGGCGCACCGCGGGTCCACTTCGCGTGGAATCCGGACCGGTATGCCGACGACGAGATCGCCCGGCACATCGCCCGTTTGGAGTCGCTCTTCGACCGTCTGCTGGTGGCGGATCCGTCCGTGGTGGTGGGCGAGGTGGCGCTGCTCGACGACAACGAGCGGGCACGACTGGATCTGCTGGGCAATCGGGTGGTGCTGGATCGGCCGGTGATCGGGGCGTCGATACCGGAATTGTTTGCGGCGCAGGTGGTTCGTACACCCGAGGCGGTCGCGATCAGCTGCGCCGGTCGCTCGATGACGTATCGAGAGCTCGACGAGTCATCCAATCGCCTGGCGCACCTGCTGGTCGAGCGAGGCGCGGGTCCGGGTCGCTGTGTGGCGGTGCTGTTTTCCCGCTCGGCCGAGGCGATCGTGGCGATCCTGGCCGTGCTGAAGTCAGGGGCGGCGTATCTGCCGATCGACTCGGCGGTGCCCGATTCGCGCATCGAGTTCATGCTGGCCGATGCCACGCCGATCGCGGCGATCAGCACCGCGGAGCTGGCCGGGCGTTTCGGCGGGCATGCGCTGCCGGTGATCGATGTCGAGGATCCTGGTATCGACTCGCAATCCAGCGCGGCCTTGCCGGTGCCGGCCGCCGACGACGTCGCCCACATCGTGTACACCTCGGGCACGACGGGCATCCCCAAAGGGGTCGCGACCACGCACCACAACGTGACTCAGCTGTTGGGCCCATTGCACATGGGTCTGCCGTCCGGGCCGGGACAGGTGTGGTCGCAGTGGTATTCCTATGCCTTCGATGCGTCGGTGGAGGAAATCTGGGGTGCGTTGTTGCACGGATCGCGGTTGCTGATCGTGCCCGAATCGGTGGCCGCCGTCCCAGATGACTTCCAGGACTTACTGATTGCCGAGCGGGTCACCGTGCTGCATCAGACTCCATCGGCGGTGTCGGCGCTGTCGCCCGAAGGCTTGGCGGCCGCGGCGTTGGTGGTGGCCGCCGAACCGTGTGCGGTGGAGTTGGTGGATCGGTGGGCGCCCGGCCGGGTGATGACCAACGCCTACGGGCCGACGGAGACCACGCTGTGCGTGACGGTCAGTGTGCCGCTGCGGGCGGGAGCCGGGGTGGTACCCATCGGAGTACCGATCCCGGGCGCGGCGCTGTTCGTCCTCGACGCGCGGTTGCGGCCGGTGCCACCCGGGGTGATCGGCGAGCTGTATGTCGCCGGTTGGGGTGTCGGGCTGGGCTACCTGCGACGGGCGGGGCTGACGGCGTCGCGGTTCGTGGCCTGCCCCTTCGCATCCGGGCAACGGATGTATCGCACCGGAGATCTAGTGTGCTGGGGTCCCGATGGTCAGCTGCGTTACATCGGACGCGCCGACGAGCAGGTCAAGGTCCGTGGGTACCGCATCGAGCTCGGTGAAATCCAGTCGGCGCTAAGCGGTTTGGATGGGGTCGAGGCCGCGGTCGTCGTGGTTCGCGAGGATCGCCCCGGCGACAAGCGTCTGGTGGGCTACGTCACCGAGGCGGTTCCCGGGTTGGTCGAAGTCGACGCTGCGCGGACTCGGCTGGCCGAGCGATTGCCGGCCTACATGGTGCCGGCCGCGGTCGTGGTGGTGGCCGCGTTGCCGTTGACGGTCAACGGCAAGCTCGACACCCGCGCACTACCGGCACCGGAGTACCGCGACGCCGAGTACCGCGCCCCGTCCAATGCCGTCGAGGAAATTCTGGCCGCCATCTACGCCGAGGTCCTCGGCCTGGACCGGGTCGGAATCGACGACTCCTTCTTCGATCTCGGCGGCGACAGCATCCTGTCGATGCGGATCGTGGCCCGGGCGCGAGCGGCCGGGGTACTGTGTCGCCCGCGTGACATCTTCGTCGAACAAACCGTGGCCGGTCTGGCGCGCGTGGCCACGATCGTCACCGCCGGTGACGATGTGGTCGACGAGGGTGTCGGTCCCGTCGTCGCAACCCCCATCATGCGCTGGCTGCACGGTGTGGACGGCCCGGTCGACCAGTTCAACCAGACGATCGTCGTCCAAGCCCCGTGCGGCGTCACCGATGCCGATGTCAGCGTGGTGCTGCAGGCCCTGCTGGACCGACATGGGATGCTGCGCCTCTACGTCGACGACGACGGCGCGGGGCAGTGGTCCCTGCACGTTCCCGAGCCGGGCTCGGTGCGCGCGCACGACTGCCTGCACATCACGGCGGCGTTGTCTGACGCGGCGCTGGTCGAGGCGCGGTCGCGATTGAACCCGGCTGCCGGGGTGATGCTCAGCGCGCTGTGGATCACCTCGACCAGTCAGCTGGCATTGGTCGTGCACCACCTCGCCGTCGACGGCGTGTCGTGGCGAATCCTGTTGGAAGACCTCAATATTGCCTGGGCGCAGCACCGCAGCGGACGGCCGGCAGCATTGCCGGCGGGTGGCACATCGTTCGCCCGCTGGTCGTCGCTGCTCGGGCAACACGCGCGCCACCCGGACGTCACGACGCACGCCGAGGTGTGGCGGAATATCGCGACGACCCCCGCGGCGTTACCGGCGGCGCAGCCCGACGTGGACACCTACGCCAACGCCGGCAAGCTGTCGCTGACGCTGGACGCCGAGACGACCCGCACCCTGCTCGGCGAGGTGCCCGCGGCGTTTCACGCTGGCGTGCAAGACATTCTGGTGATCGCCTTCGGCCTGGCCTTGGCGGAGCTACTGGGCACCGGGGGCGCGCCGATCGGAATCGACGTGGAAGGCCATGGCCGCCACGAGCTGCCGGGCGCCCAGGTGGATTTGTCCCGCACGGTGGGCTGGTTCACCGCCAAGTACCCGGTGGCGATCAGTGTCGGTGAGCTGGACTGGGCGCAGGTGACCGGCGGCGAGCTTGCACTGGGGGCGGTGATCAAAGATGCCAAGGAACAGCTGCGCGCCTTACCCGATGGCGTGACCTACGGCTTGTTGCGCTACCTCAACGACGAGGTGGACCTGAGCGGGCCGGACCCGGCTATCGCGTTCAACTACCTCGGCCGCCTGGGCGGTCTCGCCGAATTGACCGAGGATCTGTGGCGACCCGCCGTCACCGCGTCGACGGCCGTCGCCGCGGCGACGGCGGTACCGATGCCGCTGAGCCACACCCTGACGCTCGATGCCGGCACCCTCGAGGGCGAGGACGGCCCGCGCCTGCACGCCAGCTGGACGTGGGCTCCCACCGCGTTGAACCATGCCCGGGTAGATCGGCTGAGCCAGTTGTGGTTTGAGGCGCTGGCCGGGATCTGCGCGCATGTGCGCCGCGGTGGCGGCGGGTTGACCCCGTCGGACATCCTGCCCGCCCGGCTGACCCAACAGCAGATCGGCGACCTCGAGCAGCAGCACGCGATTGCCGACGTGTTGCCGTTGACCCCGTTGCAGCAGGGGCTGTACTTCCACGCCACCCTCGCGCAGAGCAGCGGTGCCGATCCCTATGCGCCACAGCTGGATATCAGCATGGCCGGGCAGCTGGACTGGGTCCGGCTGTGCGAGGCGGTGCACGCCGTGGTGGCGCGTCATCCCAACTTGGCGGCACGTTTCTGCCTAGACCCGCCCGTGCAAATCATCCCCGCCGACCCCGCGCCCGCGTGGCAGTACGTCGACCTGCGTGGCGGCACCGACATCGAGGGACAGATCCAGCGGTTGTGTGCCGACGAACGCGCCGCGGTCTGCGACCTGGCCAACCCGCCGGTCTTTCGGGCGGCGCTGATTCGCACGGCCCCAGACCGATACAGGTTCGTGCTCACCAATCACCACATCGTGCTCGACGGCTGGTCGTTGCCGATCGTGCTGCAGGAGATCTTCGCGAGCTATCGCGGGCAGCGGCTGCCCGCGCCGGTGCCGTTCCGCAAATTCGTCGCCTGGCTGGCCAATCGGGACACCGACGCCGCCGCGACGGCGTGGCGCGAGGTGCTATCGGGCTTCGACACACCGACATTGGTCGGCTCGCGGGACGCGCAGGGCCAACGCGGGCGGGCGTCGCTGCGTCTGTCGCAACAGGCCACGCAGGCGCTGGCCCAACTCGCCCGCGCACACCACACGACCGTCAACACCGTCTTGCAGGCCGGCTGGGCGCAGCTGCTGATGTGGCTGACCGGCCAGCACGACGTGGTTTTCGGCGCGACGGTCTCGGGGCGCCCCACCGACGTGCCCGGCGCGGAATCGATTGTGGGACTGCTGATCAATACCGTGCCGGTGCGGGCGCGTACCACCGCGGCGACCACCGCGGCCGAGTTGCTCGAGCAATTGCACCGCGCCCACAACGACACGCTGGAACACCAACAACTGGCACTCAGCGACATCCACCGCGGCACCGGTCACGACCGGCTGTTCGACACGCTGTTCGTCTACGAGAACTACCCGATCGACGCCACGGCGTCCGCCGGTCTGGGTGAGCTGGCCATCACGCGGTTCACCAGCAATGAATCCACCCACTATCCGCTGACCCTGCAAGCCACGCCGGGCAGCGAGATGGGCTTGAGCATCGAATACGACTGCGATCGGTTCGATGCCGAAAGCGTTGGGGCGCTTATCGATAGGTTGCAACGGATACTGGCGGCGATGGTGGACGATCCGTCGCGAAGGTTGTCGTCGGTGGATGTTCTCGATGCGACCGAGCGGGCCCGGCTGGATGCGGTGGGTAACCGCGCGGTGCTGGACCGGCCGGCGCTGGGCGCCTCGATACCGGAATTGTTTGCCGCGCAGGTGGTTCGGACCCCCGAGGCGGTCGCGATCAGCTGCGCCGGTCGCTCGATGACGTATCGAGAGCTCGACGAGTCGTCTAATCGGCTGGCGCACCTGCTGGTCGGGCTGGGCGCCGGCCCGGGTGAATGCGCGGCGGTGCTGTTCCCCCGGTCGGCCGAGGCGATCGTGGCGATCTTGGCGGTGCTGAAATCGGGGTCGGCCTACCTGCCGATGGATCCGGCGGTGCCGGATGCGCGAATCGAGTTCATGCTCGCCGACGCCGCGCCGATCGCGGCACTGGCCGCCGCGGAGCTGGCCGAGCGGTTCGACGGGTACGGGGTGCCCGTCGTCGGTTTCGACGATCCGGTATCGGATCAGCCGTGCACCGCGCTGCCGCCGCCGATGCCCGCGGACATCGCCCACATCGTCTACACGTCCGGAACCACGGGCGTGCCCAAGGGCGTTGCGACCAGTCATCACAATGTGACTCAGCTACTGGAGTCGCTGCACGTCGGACTGCCATCGGGACCGGGACAGGTGTGGTCGCAGTGGTACTCGTATGCCTTCGACGCCTCGGTGGAAGAGATCTGGGGCGCGTTGTTGCACGGGTCGCGGCTGCTGATCGTGCCCGAGTCGGTGGCTGCGGTCCCGGAAGACTTCCAGGACTTGCTGATTGGCGAGCACGTCACCGTGTTGCATCAGACTCCTTCTGCCCTGTCGGCGCTGTCACCGGACGGTTTGGAGTCCGCGGCACTGGTGGTGGCCGCCGAGGCGTGCTCGGCGGAGTTGGTGGACCGGTGGGCGCCGGGGCGGGTGATGACCAACGCCTACGGGCCGACCGAGACGACGCTGTGTGTGACGGTCAGTGCGCCGTTGAGCGCCGGATCGGGGACGCCGCCGATCGGTGCGCCGGTGCCCGGGGCGGCATTGTTTGTGCTCGACGGATGGTTGCGCCGGGTCCCGCCGGGCGTGGTGGGCGAATTGTATGTGGCCGGGCATGGTCTGGGGGCCGGATATCTCGGCCGCGGCGGGTTGACGGCGTCGCGATTTGTGGCTTGCCCGTTCGCTTCGGGGGTGCGGATGTACCGCACCGGTGACCTGGTCCGCTGGGGAGCCGACGGGCAGTTGCAGTATTTGGGGCGCGCCGATGAGCAGGTCAAGATCCGCGGCTACCGCATCGAATTGGGCGAAATCCAAGCGGCGCTGAGCGATCTGGATGGGGTCGAAGCGGCGGTCGTGGTGGTTCGTGAGGACCGCCCGGGCCACAAACGGTTGGTCGGCTATGTCACCGGGGTGGTCGACGTCGTCGGTGCGCGAGCCCGGTTGGCCACGCGATTGCCGGCCTACATGGTGCCGGCCGCCATTGTGGTTCTCGAAGCATTGCCGTTGACGGTCAACGGAAAACTCGACATCCGCGCGCTGCCGGAACCGCAATACCAGCACACCGAGTACCGGGCTCCGAGTAATGCGGTCGAGGAAACCCTGGCCGGCATTTACGCCCAGACCCTGGGCCTCGTACGGGTGGGGGTCGACGATTCGTTCTTCGACCTCGGCGGAGACAGCATCTCGGCCATGCGCCTGATCGCCGCGACCAACAAGGTCCTCGACACCCGGCTCAGCGTCCGCATCCTGTTCGACGCGCCGTCGGTAAGCGCCTTGAGCCACCAGGTGTACACCCACACCGTCGATCCGCGTTATGTGGCCGTGCACGGCACCGACGCGACCGAGATCCACGCCGCCGACCTCACCCTCGACAAATTCCTAGACGCCGCAACGCTTTCCGCGGCCGACGCATTGCCGGGCCCGGGCGCCGAGGTGCGCACCGTGCTGTTGACCGGCGCGACCGGCTTCCTCGGGCGCTACCTGGTGCTGCAATGGCTCGAACAGCTGGAACTGGTCGACGGCACGCTGGTCTGTCTGGTGCGCGGCAAGTCCGATGAGGATGCGCTGCATCGCCTGGAGAAGATCTTCGACAGCGGGGATCCGCAGTTGCTGGACCACTTCCAGCAACTGGCAGCCGGTCATCTGCGCGTCGTGGCGGGGGACAAGGCCGAAGCCCGGCTGGGCCTCGACGGGCCGACGTGGCAGGAACTGGCCGAAACCGTCGACCTGATCGTCGATTCGGCCGCGGTGGTCAACGGTGTGCTGCCCTATAGCGAACTGTTCGGACCCAACGTCGGCGGCACCGCCGAGCTGATTCGCTTGGCGCTGACGACGAAACTCAAGCCCTACACCTACGTGTCGACGGCCAACGTGGGCGACCCCGTCGAGCGGTCGGCGTTCACCGAGGAAGCCGACATCCGGGTCATCAGCCCGACACGCATCAACGACGGCGGCCCCGTCAACGGCTACGCCAACAGCAAGTGGGCCGGTGAGGTGTTGCTGCGTGAAGCCCACCAGCTGTTCGGGCTGCCGGTGCTGGTGTTCCGCAGCGGAATGATCCTGGCCGGCACCAGTTACCGGGGCCAGCTCAACGTCTCGGACTTGGTCACGCGGATGGTGCTGAGCCTGATGGCCACCGGCGTCGCGCCCGGTTCGTTCTACCGGCGCGACGCCAACGGCAACCGGCAACGGGCGCACTACGACGGGCTGCCCGTCGAATTCGTGGCCGAGGCGATCGCCACGCTCGGCGCTCAAACCGTCGACGGGTTCGAGACCTATCACGTGATGAACCCGCACGATGACGGCATCGGGCTCGACGAGTATGTGGACTGGCTGATCGAAGCCGGCTATCCGATCGAGCGCATCCACGATTTCGACGAATGGCTGCGGCGGTTCGAGGCAGGCCTGCGAGCCCTGCCCGATCGGCAGCGGCAGCACAGCGTGCTGCAGATACTGCACGCGGTCGGCCCGGAATATGCGCGGCCCGCAACGCCGATCCGCGGCGCGTCGGCGTCGACCGACAGGTTCCGTGCCGCGGTGCAAGAGGCCAAGATCGGGCCCGACAACGACATCCCGCACGTCACGGCGCCGATCATCATCAAGTACGTCACCGACCTGCAATTGCTCGGACTGCTCTAGCCTTTCGATAACGGTCCGTTCGCCGGCCGCAACGTCGTACGCTCGTTGCGATGCTGGCGAAGTCCGAGATCCGGTTCCTGCGCGTCGGCGACCGCCGCGTGGCGTTCGACGTACGCGGAGACGGTCCTCCGCTTGTCGCTCCCGCGTGGTGGGTCAGCCATCTCGAGCTCGACTGGGAAAGTGCCGGCTTTCGGCGATTCTGGGAAGTCGTCGCCGACGGATACACGCTGATCCGCTACGACCGCTTCGGCGTCGGCATGTCCGACCGCGCGGTGCGAGATTCGGATCTGACGCTGGACGGGGAAGTGGCGATGCTGCGCGCGCTTGTCGACGAGCTGGGCTACGAGCGCGTCTCGCTGCTGGGCGGGTCCTGTGGCAGTTGCACCGCAATCGCTTTTGCCGCAACGTATCCCGAGCGCGTCGACCGGTTGGTGCTATACGGGTCCTACGCCGACGGCTCGGCGATCACCGCACCCGAAGTGGGCGACGCGATCGTCGCGGCGGTGCGCGCGCATTGGGGACTGGGCTCTCGTCTGCTCAGCAACATGTTCCTCGGTGCCGCCGAATCTGTGGAGCACGAACGCTTTGCGCGGTTGCAGCGTGAGGCGGCGACCGCCGAGGCCGCCGCCGCGTTGTTGGGCCTGGTCTATCGCCTCGACGTACGGGCACACCTTCCCAAGATCTGCTCCCCGACGCTGGTCGTGCATCGACGCGGCGATCGGGCAGTGCCCTACCGGCTGGGCCGTGAGGTCGCGGCCGCGATCCCGGGCGCCGCGTTGAGCTCGCTGCCCGGGAGCGCGCACTTCCCCTGGCACGGTGACGTGGACTCCGTCGCACGCGCATGCCGCGCGGCGCTGGGGCCGCTGGGATCCCCGTCACCGTCGCCGCGGCACCCGAACGAGCCGGAGCCCATCAAACTTTCGGCCCGGGAACGCGAGATCCTCGCGTGCCTTGCGCGCGGCCTGCACGATCGCGAGATCGCCGAGCATCTCGTGCTGAGCCCACATACGGTGCACCGCCATGTCGCGAACATCCGCCGCAAGCTGGGAAGTACCTCGCGCACGGCCGCCGTCGCCGAGGCCGCGCGCCTCGGACTTCTTTGACCTAGCCGAAACGGGCCATCGGCCGAAGATGGCCGTGTTGGGCGATGCGCACACCCGGCGGCCATCTCTACGGTTTCGCCATGACAGAGACCACGACCGAACCGGTAGCGCGCCCGTCGTCCGCGGCTTGGTTGCGAATCATGGCGCTGGTGTACGACCCGTTCGTGTGGCTCGGCGAGCTGGCAGGTATGCGCGGGCGGCGTCGAGCGCTGGTGCGTGGGGCGCGCGGGCGCGTCGTCGAGATCGGTGCGGGCACGGGGCTGAACCTCGCGCACTATCCCGACGGCATCGATGATCTCGTGCTGATGGAGCCCGAGCCGGCCATGCGCCGTAAGCTTGCGCGCCGCTCGCAGCGGTATGCCCGCCCGGCGCGGATCGTCAATGCGCCCGCGGAATGCTTGCCGCTGACCGATGAATCCGTGGATACCGTGGTCTCGACCCTGGTTCTGTGCACCGTCAGGGACCCCGAACGCGCGTTGCGCGAGATCGCTCGGGTGTTGCGCCCCGGCGGGCAGTTGTTGTTCGTCGAACACGTGCGGGCGAATTCCCGGTGGCTTGCGGCGTGGCAGGACTACCTGTTCCGTCCTTGGCGCGCCTTCGCCGGCGGGTGTTGCTGCAACCGCCCGACCGAAGAACTGATGCGCGCCTGCGGATTTGCTGTGACGGCCGAGAATGCCGTGTGGCGCGGAATGCCGCGAATCGTCCATCCGCTCTTGATCGGCAGGGCGATTCGCTAGCCCCATTCTGACTACCGGCGTTTTCATCACAGTTCCCCGAATTCGGCATGTGACTTGGGTCGCTAGCATCGGTGGACGTGCCGAGAAATGATCGGCAGAAGCTCCACAACGCATCGTCAAGACACTGCCGGATGTTTCTGTCTTGCTTACTAATTGGCTACTGACAGGAAACGGCCCAGCGATCTGATGCGCGAGGAGCCCGCTGTGGAAAGAGGACAATGGAGTCTGCTGGAGTACTGTCGCGCGATCGAATTGTTGCCGGCCCAGGCTGGAGTAGGTGGCTCGTTCCGCCCGCCGCGCTCTCGATACACCTAGCGATCGGAAGCGTCTATTCCTGGAGCGTTTTCAAGCTTCCACTGCACGAAACACTGGGAGCATCAGGGCTTTTGAGCGCCATGCCGTTCACGCTGGGCATTGTCATGCTGGGCGTGTCGGCGGCCGTCTTCGGCACGGCGGTGGACCGTCGAGGCCCCCGTTGGGCGATGTTCGTGGCGACCGCGTGTTTTTGCGGCGGTTTGCTGGTCGCTGCGTTGGCGGCCGAGGTCGGCCAGATGTGGCTGGTCATCCTCGGCTACGGTGTCATAGGTGGCATCGGCCTCGGAATCGGTTACATCTCACCGGTTTCCACCTTGATGAAGTGGTTTCCCGACCGGCCAGGGATGGCGACCGGCTTCGCCATCATGGGCTTCGGCGGCGGGGCGCTGATCGCCTCTCCGTGGTCGTCGGAGTTGATGAAGTGGTTTGGCACCGACCGGCACGGCCTGGCGGCGACGTTCTTGGTCATGGGTGTGGTGTACGCCGTCTTGATGTCGTTGGGAGTCCTGCTGATCCGCGTTCCACCGCACGAATGGGACCCACCCGTCGTCCGGGTCGCCGCGTCGAAGATGCCGCATGCCGCCGGGCCCGATCGCACCGCCAATGAAGCGATCAAGACCCCCCAGTTCTGGTTGCTGTGGATTGTGCTGTGCTTCAACGTCACTGCGGGAATCGGCATTCTGGAACGGGCCGCACCCATCTATCGGGACTACTTTCCCCATGCCGCGTCTCCCGCGGCATTGACCGCGGCCGCGGCGGGATTTGTCGCGATGCTTTCGTTGGCGAACTCGTCGGGACGGTTACTGTGGTCCGCGGCCTCGGATGCGGTCGGCCGCAAGAACATGTACCGGCTCTACCTCGGCGTGGGTGCGATCCTTTACGCCGTGTTGATCATCGCGCAAAACGCAAGCAAGCCATTGTTTCTGATGGTGTGCATTCTGCTGTTGTCGTTCTACGGCGCGGGGTTCGCGACGGTGCCGGCCTACCTGCGTGACCTGTTCGGCTACCTCGAAGTCGGGGCGATCCACGGCAGGCTGCTCACCGCGTGGTCGACCGCGGGTGTGCTGGGGCCGGTGATCGTCAATGCGATCGCGGACAACCGCATTGCTGCTCATGTGGTCGGCCCCGAGCGTTACCGGTGGTCGTTCATGATCATGGTGATCCTGTTGCTGATCGGCGTGGTCTGCAACGAGCTGATTCGTACTCCCCGGCCGCCCAGCTTCATTGTCTCGGCGGTGGATACGCGAAAGCCCGAGTGCGTGATTTCTGGAGAGGCTGCGCAATGAGCGACCAAACGATCACGGCGACATCGCCCCGTGCCAAGCTGCTGGGCTTGGTCAGCTGGTTGTGGGTGGGCGTCCCATTCACCTATGGCCTCTACGAGCTGGTGGCGAAGATCCCGGCTTTGTTTACCAACTGATCGGGAATAGCGCGGCGCGGGTTGCGCGTTCAGCCGGCCATGGGTTCTTTCACCGAGAGCGAGCGTCAGGAATTCCTCGAAGCCAAGCACGTCGGCGTCTTGTCGGTGGCCGCCGACGAGGGCCGTCCCCCGGCGAGCGTCCCGATATGGTACGACTACGCACCGGGCGGAAACATCCGGATCAACACCGGAGCCTCGTCGCGGAAGGTCAAGCTCATCGACCGGGCCGGGGTGGTGACGCTGGTCGTGCAGCGTGAAGATCCTCCGTATCAATATGTGGTCGTGGAGGGCACCGTGGTCGAGACCACCAGGCCGACCCCCCTGGCCGTGCGGGAAGAGATCGCGATCCGCTACCTCGGCGAGGAGGGCGGCCGCGCATTCGTGAGCAGCATCGAGAATCAGGAAAATGTGTTGTTCACCGTGCGTCCGGACCGCTGGATCACCGCCGATTTCTCCGGTGAGCTCTAAGCGCGTTCCTACCGTGGCAAACGGTTAAAGGCTCGTCATTTCGGGGGCAACAGGAGGGTCGAGGCGCCGGGCGTATTTGCGGTTTGGTGCGCCGTCATGAGGGTATTCCGTAACGACTTCTCGCTTCGGAAAGGACCTGAGATGTTGCATTCGGTGATTCTTGCCAGTTCGGATCCGCTTGCCGCGGGGCTCATTCTGCGTGGGATCAAGGGCATCTTCGTCGCCATAGGCAGCGTGATCGCCGCAATAGTCTGTGGTGTCATTGCCGCGATGAAGGGCCGCAATCCGTTAGGGTGGGGACTTCTCGGGCTGTTCTTCTCCATCCTCACCTTGATCGTCATTATCGTCATTCCGAGCAAGAAGTCGTAGCGCCGCTAGCAAATCGTAGGCTGCCTTTACGATTCCTATCGAATTGCGGTGTCGACGCGCTCGTGCGCGGTCCGACCGCCTGGCAGGCGGTGGCGCATGCGGACATCCCGGACGGCGGTACCGTCGCCGTCGACCTGGTGCCCGAGCGACTGGGGCGCCGCCAAGCGCGGCATCCACACCATCGACATGGGGCGGCTGGAAAATTCTCCTGGTGACGCGATCCGGGCCCTGACCGATGGGCGCGGTCCGGACTCGGTGATCGACGCGGTGGGCATGGAGGCGCACGGTTCCCCGGTTGCCAAGTTCGCTCAGCAGGCCACCGCGGTGTTACCGATGCCATCGCCAAGCGAATGCTGCAGACCGCGGGCGTGGACCGGCTGAGCGCGCTGCACTCCGCGATCGACATCGTGCGGCGCGGCGGAACGATCTCGCTGGTGGGCGTATACGGCGGGATGGCCGATCCGCTGCCGATGCTCACGCTCTTCGACAAGCAGGTGACCCTGCGCATGGGGCAGGCCGACGTGAAGAGATGGGTCGATGACATCATGCCGCTGCTGACCGACGACGACCCGCTCGGCGTCGACGAGTTCGCCACCCACGTGTTGCCGGTCGACCAGGCCCCGCACGCCTACGACATCTTCCAGAAGAAGCAGGACGGAGCCGTAAAGGTTGTGCTCAAGCCATGAGCGGGCGAAAGGCCAGGAGTCGCGAAATAGCAAGTGCCCTAAGGCGTTTCGAATGATGGTTTGATTGCCGCATGTCTCGGGTATCAAGTGCGCCATGACCACAGCCGACGCGCCTGTTCCGACGCCCACCGGTGAACTGTGGCCGGGCAAGGCATACCCGCTGGGGGCCACGTACGACGGCGCCGGCACCAACTTCGCGCTGTTCAGTGAGGTGGCCGAAAGGGTCGAGCTGTGCTTGTTCGACGCCGACGGCGCCGAGACGCGGATCACCCTGCCCGAAGTCGACTACTTCGTCTGGCACGGTTACATACCGGCCATCGAGCCCGGTCAGCGCTATGGCTACCGCGTCTACGGCCCGTACCAGCCCGCCGAGGGGCTGCGGTGCAATCCGAACAAGCTGCTGCTGGACCCGTATTCGAAGGCCATCGACGGAACCTTCGACTGGAACCAGGCGCTGTTCAGCTACGACTTCAACGAGCCCGACAGTCGCAACGACGAGGACTCCGCGCCCTCCATGCCCAAGTCCGTGGTGATCAACCCGTACTTCGACTGGGGCAACGATCGCCCCCCGAGCCGCGAATACGCCGACACGGTCATCTACGAGGCACACGTCAAGGGGCTGACGCAGACCCATCCGGACATTCCCGAACAGATACGCGGCACCTACGGCGCCGTGGCCCACCCGGTGATCATCGAGCACCTCAAGAGCCTGGGCGTCACCGCGATCGAGCTGATGCCCGTGCACCACTTCGCCAACGACTCCACCCTGGTCGAGCGGGGCCTGTCGAATTACTGGGGCTACAACACGATTGGGTTCTTAGCCCCCGACTTCAAGTACTCCACCGGTACCTCGCCTGGGGTGCAGGTGCAGGAGTTCAAGGCGATGGTGCGTGCGCTGCACGAGGCCGACATCGAGGTGATCCTCGACGTTGTCTACAACCACACCGCCGAGGGCAACCACCTGGGACCGACGTTGTCGATGCGGGGGATCGACAACGCCGCCTACTACCGGCTGGTCGACGACGACAAGCAGTACTACATGGACTACACCGGCACGGGCAACAGCCTCAACGTCGGGCATCCACATTCGCTGCAGCTGATCATGGACTCGCTGCGCTACTGGGTGACCGAGATGCATGTCGACGGTTTCCGGTTCGACCTGGCGTCCACGTTGGCCCGTGAGTTCTATGACGTGGACAAACTCTCGACGTTTTTCGAACTCGTGCAACAGGATCCGACGGTCAGCCAGGTCAAGCTGATCGCCGAGCCGTGGGACGTCGGCCCCGGCGGCTATCAGGTGGGCAATTTCCCGCCGCAGTGGACGGAGTGGAACGGCAAATACCGCGACACCGTCCGCGACTTCTGGCGCGGCGAGCCTTCCACGCTCGACGAGTTCGCCTACCGGCTGTCCGGGTCGGCCGACCTCTACGAGCACACTGGGCGCCGACCGGTGGCGTCGATCAACTTCGTCATCGCCCACGACGGGTTCACGCTGCGCGACCTGGTCTCCTACAACGAGAAGCACAACGAGGCCAACGGCGAAGACAACAACGACGGCGAGAGCCATAACCGGTCCTGGAACTGTGGCGCCGAAGGGCCGACCGACGACACCGGTATCAACGAACTGCGCGCTCGTCAGCAACGCAACTTCATCACCACCTTGCTGCTGTCTCAGGGTGTCCCGATGATCTGTCACGGCGACGAGCTCGGTCGCACGCAAAGCGGCAACAACAATGGCTACTGCCAGGACAGCGAGTTGACCTGGATCGACTGGGCCAATGCCGACACCGGCCTGCTGGAATTCACCCGCACGGTGTCGGCGCTGCGCGCGAACCACCCGGTGTTTCGCCGGCGGCGGTTCTTCAGCGGTAAGCCGGTGGGCCGCCGCGGCCGGGACGGCCTGCCCGATATCGCCTGGTTCGCCCCCGACGGCGACGAGATGACCGACGAGGACTGGGGCGCGAGTTTCGCGAAATCCGTCGCGGTTTTTCTCAACGGCCACGGCATCCCCGGCCGTGATGCGCGGGGTCAGCGGGTGCTCGACGACTCGTTCCTGCTGTGTTTCAACGCGCACTACGAAGCACTCGAATTCACTCTTCCGCCAAAGGAATTCGGGGCCGCGTGGAATCTGGTGGTGTACACCGGACCGGCGGAGACGACGCCCGCGGACGAAGTCCCCGGAGGGGGCACGCTCACCGTGGAACCGCACACCGCCGTCGTGCTGCAGGAGCTGCCGGCCAACGAGGCCTGACGCTCGCCGGCCGAACATCCGCCCGGCGGTTACATATGCCGTCCCTGCTAGATACGCTGTGCCTGCTGCGGGCTCGTTACAGGAGAGGGCAAATATGTCACGGACAGTGGTGGTCGGCGCGTCGAGTGGCCTTGGGCGCTGTATCGGAATCGGGCTTGCCCAACGCGGCGATCAGGTCGCGCTGCTGGCCCGCAGGCGTGCGCGCCTGGATACCGCCGCCAAGGAGGCCGGGTCGGGCGCGATCGCCGTCGAGTGCGACATCACCGACCAGGCGTCGTGCCGGTCGGCCATCGGTGAGGTCGCCGACGCGTTCGGCGGCATTGACAACGTGGTGTACACCCCCGCCATCAGCCCGTTGGTCCGCATGGTCGACACCGATGCCGAAACGTGGCGCCGGATCTTCGACACCAACGTGGTCGGGGCCTCGCTGGTGACCGCGGCGGCGATGACCCACCTGACCGAGTCGGCGGGCAAGGTGGTCTATCTGTCCTCCGACGCGGGGCCGTACGGTCCGGTGTGGCCAGGGCTGGGCGCCTACGGCGTCAGCAAGGCGGCCCTCGAACGACTCGTCGAGGCGTGGCGTGCCGAACACCCCGACGTCGGGTTCACCAACCTGATCGTCGGGGAGTGCGCCGGCGGCGAGGGCGAGGCGGCGACCGGGATGAACGCCGGCTGGGATATGGACCTCACCATGCAGGCCTATCCGCTCTGGGTCTCGCGCGGCTGCATGCCGGGCAAGTTGATGCCCGTCGAGGACCTGATCGACGTGGTCCACACGATCCTGCGCACCAACGCCTCGACGTCGATGCCGCTCGTGGTTGCCCGCGGCGCGCCGTCGAGTCCCGCCGCGTTCGCCGAGGCCAACCAGTCATAGCTCAGCGACCGGGGAGCTTCTCCCGCACCAGGTCGGTGACGAAGCGAATCGGCGACACCGGCCGGAACGCCAAGGCGGCCTCGGTGAGCGCGTCGCGGGATGCGATGGGCAGCTCGATATCGGCCGCGGCCACGTTGAACTCGAGCTGTTCGACGCTGGACGCCCCCGGAATGGCGACCACGCCCGGATAGCTGATCAGCCAGGCCAGCGCCACCTGCGCCGGTTTGGCGTCGACTTCGTTGGCGACGTCGCGCAACAACTGCAGCAGCGGCTCGAGGCGCCGCAGGTTTTCCGTACCGAACAGCGAGTTGATCGCGCGGATGCCGCCGGGCCGGTTGTCGACGTTGTACTTGCCGCCCAGCAGCCCCTGCTCCAGCGGGCTGTAGGCGATCACGACGCGATTCTCCCGCTCGGCGAACGGCACCAGGTTCCTGAGCGCCTTGGGAAAGGCGAGCGAGAAGTGGACTTGATTGCTGATGACCGGACGGCCCAGCGCGGCATCGGCCTTCTGCCACCGTTGGAGCGAATAGTTCGAGACGCCGGCGGCGCCGATGTCACCGCTGTCGAGGAGGTCGCGCATGCCCGGCATGATCACGGTATCGGGGACCACCGGGTTGGACTGGTGGATCTGGTAGAGCGGGATGCGGTCGAGCTGCAGCCGGCGCGCGCTGGCGCGCTCGCGCTGCTTGATCACCGCCGGGAAGGGCGCGACCGGCATGATCTTGCTGGCCACCGCCACCTCGGTCCGCTCGTCGCCGAGCGCCTCGCCGAGGATCCGCTCGCTTTTGCCCAGCCCGTACACCTCGGCGGTGTCGAACAGTGTCACGCCCATCGCGCGAGCGCGTTGCACGATATCGCGGGCGGCGCCGGCGGCGTACTCGTCCCCGTAGCCCCACTCGCGTGAACCGAATTGCCAGGTGCCCAACCCGATCCGGCTGACCTGCCCGACTCCGTCGACGTCCAGATATTTCATGTGCTCACCGTACTGGGGTACTCACCGCGCCGGGCGCCGAGCGTGGGCCCCAAGTACGGGAAACCCCTCGAATTCGTCCATAGGCCCCACGCTCGCCACTTCGGCTAGTCGGGGATCTTGGTGAGGATGTAGTTGGCGATGCTCACGGCGGTTTGCCGGGCGCCGCCGGCATCGGTGGTGCCGAGGTTGACGACGTACAGGTCGACGACGACGTTGGCTTTGGCCGCCGCCGCCCGGACAAAGCGCACCTTCAGGCCCTTGGGCGCCAGATCCATCGTGGTGATGCCATTGCCGGCATCGGCGGGCGGGCTGAGCGACAGCTGGTAGGTGGGCCCGCCGCGGGCGGTCAGTGTCACGGGCGCCCCGCCGCAATCACGCCAGCCGTCGACCAACCTCGTCACTTGTGCTTGCGCGGTCGGCGAGTCGCGAAACGCCATGACCGCCTGGATGACCTGGATCGACTTCAACAGGGTTTGCGTGTCGGAGTACGCCTCCGCGCGATAGCGCAGCATGGCCTTGAGGTCGTAGGCCTCCGGGGCGCCGGGCATCACCGCGCCCCAGCACTGCGGACGATCGATCGCCGCGTCCGTGTCGCCTTTACCCGGCCGATCCCAGGTTTGGCCGGCCTCCAGGTTTTGGTCGTTGGTAAGGCTTTTCAGGGCCTCCAGTTTGGGCAGCAGCCTGATCACGTCATCGGGCGCCACCTTCGGCGGCGGCGGCTCGGTGCTGGTGCCGGGGGTGGCCGTGATAGCCGGCGCGGCGCTCTGGTGCGGCCGCGAGACGGCCAGGGTGGACAGCGTGGCCCACGCCGCCAGGGCGATGACGGTGAGGGTGATGAACGCATACGACAAGGACAACCCGACGAGTGCCCGGTCACGTCCGAGCTCGCCGGTGCGCCGGATCTGCGCCAGGCCGAGATGCCCGAAAATCGCTCCGACAGGGGCGAACACGAACGCGAACACCACCGACAGCGTCGCGAAGGTGTTGACCGGCGGGGGCTGCGGCGGCGGGGGTGGCGGCACGAAGACCGGCGGTGGGGCGTAGGGGGCGCGGCCCAACGGATCGTAGCTCAAGGATTCTGGGCTAAAGGGGCTAAAGGGATTGTGTCCGAACGGATCCTGAGGGTTCGTCTCGGCCTCCTTGTTCTGGGATCCTGCCCCGACTTTAGTACCGGGACCCAGGCCATCGGTAGTTCCGCCGTCAGCTGCGCCGCCACACCAGCTTGGCGTTGCGCGGCACGCCGTCGAGCACAATCGGTTCGGGCGGGCCGAGTTCCAGGTAGCGGTCCCGTAAGTGGGCCTTGCGGTATTGGATTCCCCCGATCCAGTTGGGCAGCAAGCTGACTTCGACATGATGGGCGATCAGGCCGTCGTCGACGACGGAGAACGGGCCGGCATAGCTCAGGTATCCCCCGGCAGCGGCGGCAAGCTCGTTGTCGTGCGCGTGATGGGGATCGTCGCGGTCGAACGGCGTTCGGTCGGCGCGCATCAGCTGGGCTGACATGTAGCCGTCCGGGGTGTACATGATGACGCCGCGGGCATCGACGCCCAGTGGGTATGTCACGTCGGACCCGTCCAGCGCGCAGCTTTCGTAGGACTCCAGGGTCCAGGCGCCAATCAGCTTGGTGCGCAACTCTTCTGCCGTCGTTGTCATCATCGGGCCGGTGACCCTGCTGCCGCCTCGGCGCTGGCGGTGAGCGCGGCGATGGCGGCGTCGAACGGCTCGGGGCTGCGCAGCACCCGGCCGAGTATGAGGGCACCTTCCATGGCGGTGACGGCGTTCACGGCAAGGTGTCTCGCACCGTCGTCGGGTATGCCCTTCTCGCCAAGACGAGCGGCCAGCGTGGCGATCACGTCGCCGAAGCCGCGCCGGGCCGTGTCGGAAAGCTGCGCCGAGGCCGGGGTGGATTCGATGACGATGGGTGCGACGGCGCAGCCCTCGCGGTAGTCGCTGGCCATGAGTTCGTCGCGGGGGCGGCCGATGAACGCGGCGATCAGCTCGGCCGCGGTACTCGTGGCGCCCGCGGCCCGGTTGATGTGGGCGATGGTGTCGGCGGAGTGCACGAGCGCCACCTCGGTGGCCAGTTCTTCCTTGCCGCCCGGGAAGTGAAAGTACAGCGACCCCCGCGGCGCCGAGCTCTCCGCTACGACGTCGGACAGTGCGGTGCCGAAGTAGCCGTGTTCGCGGAACAGCCGTCGGGCCGCCGCGATCATCCGGTCCTTGCTGTCACTCCTTTTTGGCATGTCGTCCATCATACATAGTTCTTGACTATCTACGCCAAGCAGTTCTACTCTGGTTCTCGTCATAAGTATGACGAACGACATAGTAAGAATGGGGGAACTCGATGACTGAGCTGGATCAGCCGGCCGCTGCGATACCGCCGGTGCATGCCCCGGACCGGGACTCGTCACCGGTGGCGCGCGAGATGGATGGCCACGTCGCCGTGCTCACCATGCAGCACGCCCCGCACAACTTCCTGGGTACCGCGTTGTTCGACGCGCTGCTCGACGGGATCCACTGGGCGACCGAGCACCGAGCCCGTGCCGTGCTGCTGCGCAGCAGCCTGCGCAATTTCTGCGCCGGCGCCGACGTCACCTTGTTCGACAGCGCCGGACGCGGCGAAACCCCGGATCTTCCTGTTCTCGAACTGCTGCGCGCGTTCGACGCGCTCCCGATACCGATCGTCGCCGCCGTGCATGGTGTTTGCCTCGGCGGCGGTCTGGAGTTGGCGATGGCCTGCGATCTGATCGTCGCCAGCGAGTCGGCCAAGATCGGCAACATCGAGGCCTCGCTCGGGTTGAACCCGTTGATGGGTGGCATTCAACGGATTACCCAGCGTGCCGGCGCGGCGCGGGCCAAGGAGATGGCGCTGCTGGGCCGTCGCTATGACGCCCGCACGCTGGAACGGTGGAACATCATCAACCGCGTGGTCGCCGACGAACAACTCGCAGCGGTAACCAGTGCGCTCGCCCATGAGCTCGCCAACGGGCCGACCGTCGCCCACGCGTCCACGAAAGCCATTGTCTCGCACGCCGTCTCGCACGGCGTAGCGGAGACCGACGAGGCGATGCAGGAGTTGCAGAAGGAGATCTGGAAATCCGAGGACCTCAAGATCGGGCTGGCCTCGCTGGCCGCCGAAGGCCCCGGCGCCGCGCGGTTCGGGGGGCGGTAGTCATGGCGCTCCCGCTCGAGGGTGTCCGGGTGATCGACTTCACCCGGGTGCTGGCCGGCCCGCACTGCACCAAGCATCTGCTCGACCTGGGCGCCGAGGTGATCAAAATCGAACCGCCCCGCGGCGACATCAGCCGCCTGGCGTTTCCGCGCCGGGACGAGATCAGCGGCTACTACGCCCAACAGAACGCGGGCAAACGCAACTTGAGCATCGACCTCAACGTGCCCGAGGCGCGCGACGCGGTGCTGCAGCTGTGTGATACGGCCGACATCATCGTCGAAAACTTCCGCCCGGGCGCGCTGGCGTCATTCGGCCTGGACTATCAGTCGGTGGCGGCGCGCAACCCCGCGGTCGTCTACGCCTCGATCAGCGGATACGGGCAGACGGGGCCGTGGCGAACTCGCATGGCGTACGCGCCCACCGTGCAGGCCGAGGTCGGGTTCACCCAGAACACGTTGCGGCAGTTCGGGGTTGACGGTGCCGATCGCCGGTCGGACTCGTTGTCACACGGCGACATCTACGCGGGCCTGCATGCCGCCATCGCGGTCTTGGCGGCCTTGCAGCATCGGCGGGTCACCGGCGAAGGTCGATACGTGGACGTGGCGATGGCGGCGGTACTGACGTCGCTCAACGAGCGTGTGCACTATGACCTTTCGGACGTCGACCTCGGCGAGGAGACGCCGATCCTGGGCGCCACCGACTGCGTATTCTTCACCAGTCCCGAAGGCCACCAGTTCGTTTCGCCGATGAGCCTGGTGGGGAGCATGAGTTTCCCGTTCTACCTGCACGCGATGCGGCGTGCCGATCTCGCCGACGACCCGCGGTTCCGCACACCGGAGCTACGCCGCCAGAACCTGGAGGCACTGCACGCGATCGTGCAGACCTGGATCTATACCTTCGATTCCATGGACTCGCTGGACGCGCAGTTCGACGAGGCCAAGATCGCCACCGGTCAACTGCGCGACATGGCCGAGTTCAGCGAAACCGATTGGGCCAAGGGCTGGGGCGTCACCCGCGAAGTGTCCGACCGGCACGGCGGCAGCATCACCATCCCCGCACCGCCCTGGCATTTCAGCGACCACGACGACACCCTGACCACCCAGCTGCCCGCCCGCCAGGGCGAGCACAACGAAGAGATCCTCAAAGAGATCGGGCTGACCGCAGACCAGATCGAGGCTCTGGTGAAATCCGGGGCGCTGATCGAACCTGCGCGGTCGGCCGCCGTTTGAGCCGGCCGCCCACGGGTACGCCGCGGCGGTGAGCCTTCGCAGCCGGCTATCTCGGACGCTCAGACCCGGCCGAGTGGTCCAGGGCCCGATGCGACGCGTTGACACGGCGGGATTGGGCGGGATTTCGTGGCTGCCGTTTAGCCGGCCACATCGGGGGAAGCCCCTGTAAGCGAACGAATTGATCGACGTGGCAGGCGATTTGTCTGCGCAGTTCGCAATTGAGACCCGAGCTGATCAATCCGATTCGCGCTCAGACGAGCGCAAGCGCAACGAACCAGAGGGAGGATCGAGCCATGGGCGATCACAACAGCGGCCCGGAAGAAGGAATCAAGGGAGTTGTCGAGGGCGTCAAGGGAAAGGCCAAGGAGGTCGGCGGATCGCTGATGGGCCGTGACGACGTCGTCGAGGAGGGCAAGGCCCAGCAGGACAAGGCCGATGCTCAGCGCGAGGCCGCCAAGAAGGAAGCCCAAGCCGATGCCGCCCGTGGCGGCGCCAAGGCTGCCGAGGAGCGTCAGAAGGAGCACCAGTAGTTCCCAGTCTCGGATGGGGCCGGTCCACTGTTGTGCCGGCCACATTCAGCGCGCAGGGCAACGTTCGGTCACGAATCGCGTGTCGGCGTTTCAACGCGCGGCACCTGGCTATACCTGGCAGGGACCGCGGACGTCGCGCCCGCGGCAGGGGCAGGGGCAGTGAGGTAGTCAAGGATGGGCCTGGGCGATCGCGTGTCGACCATTCTCGCGTTTCTGCGGGTCGGTTACCCGACCTGCGTACCGGCCGCGGGCTACTTCCCGCTGCTGGCCCTGTTGCCGCGCCGCGTTTCCGACGACGAAGTCGCCGAGATCGTCAGCGAGCTCGCGACACGCGGACGTCCGGTCGACAACGCCGATATCGGCGTGGAGATCACCCGGAGCATCCATGAGATGCCGTCGCTGGAAGACATCGAACGGGTCCGGCAACGGCTCATTGCGATTGGCGGCCCGGACACACCGATCCGAGATAAGTGAGCAGGGTCGGGTCGAAATTAGCTATGCATCAACATTATTCGTACGGCGAGTTGCGCTGACTTGAGGGTGCGGGCCAAGTGCGCGGCGTTTCGCGCCGCCGCGGCGGTCGGCGAGGTCACCGCTTCGGGGATTTCGTCGAGATCGACGTAGTCGGTCGATTCCATCGCCGCGCCGTTCCAGTAGGTGCAGCCCCGGGCGGGAATGCAGGGTTCTACCCGCTGGCTATGGCGCCAAACGGCCACTCACGCGCGATCGAGGTCGACCACCAGCGGCCGATGGTCGGAGATCGGCATCGGGTCGGCCTCGGTGTCTCCGCTGCGCAAGTTGCGGTCATCGGTCAGGATGTGGTCGAGCTGGCGATCGGGGACCACAGCGGGAAACGTGTCGGCCACCGCCAGCGCCCGCATGCCCGACCAGCGGCGTACCGCCGGGGGTGTCATGTTGAGGTCGCCGATCAGCAGTCGCGGACCCGGAAATCCACGCAAATCGTGGATCAGGTGGCGCAATTGGCGCCGATTCCAGCCCGGCACGAAGGACAGATGTGTATTGGCCACCGTCAGCGGGCCCAATGGTGTGTCCAGCCGGGCAACGACCGCCGCCCTGGGTTCTTCGTCGACGATCATCACGCGGTTGGGCCCGGGCAGGTACATCGGAAACCGCATCGGAATGCGCGGCAAGCGCACCACTTGCCAACTACCCACCGGGAACCGGGACAGCAGCGCGATCCCATACGCCGCGGTCCCGGGTTGTTCGTCGCCGGTGGCGGCCATCCAGGTCGCGCCGGGAGTGCCGGAGATCGCGGCCACGAAGCGATGCTCCACGGCTCCCATCGCCTCGGCCGCCAACGCGGTGAGGTCGGCGCGCGTGGAACGTGCTTGATCACAGTCGACTTCCTGCAAGGCCAGGACGTCGGGATCCAGTTGCCGGACGCAGTCACGCAGCCGCTGCGGGTCGACCCCGTTGCCCACGGTGCGCCCGTGCAGGATGTTGAAGGTCGCTACGCGCATACGTTTTCGATACCCACTGTTTTGCTACTGGGCTCCGGGGACCTTTTCGCGTGCTGCCACCGATCGGCCGTCGCCGGTGTCGAACACCTCGATGACGGCGTCGCGGTCCTGGTATCGGCCCAGCGATGTCAGGCCCGGTGTCCGCGCGATGATGGCATGCGCCGCATCGCCGGTGAGCGGATAGTCGGCCACCGGGTGGCGCCAATGTGCGGCAACAACATTCGCGCCGGTGGGCAACCGAACGCATTCGGTGTCCAGCACCGCGGCCAGCGTTTGGGCCTCGAGGTAGTAGGCGATTTCACTGAGCACGAGCAGATCGAAGGGTCCGGGCGGCCACGCCGCATCGAGAGAAGACCGGGCCAGCGTCACCCGGTCTCGGCATCCGGCTTGCCGGAGCCGCGTGTCCGCGCTGCGCACGGCCGCGTCAGCGACGTCCACCGCGGTCACGTGATCACAGCGCAGTGCCAGCTGTGCGGTCAGGGTGCCGATCGAACAGCCGGGCTCGAAGGCATGCCGATAATGGCGATCGGGCAACATGGCCAGTGTGATTGCGTATTTGCGCTGCTCGTACCATCGCGTCGACAGCTGCCACGGATCGTCGGTGGCGGCATACATCTGGTCGAAATACCCGTCGGGTAGGCGCGCACTCAGCGGAACATCACCTCTCCCACTGCCATCAGCCGAGGCAGCACGTACGTCGGTAGCACGGGCGGTGAGCCGGCGTTGGATTCGAATTGGCTGCGAAAGCATTGCGCGGCCAGGCGTTTACGGGCAACCGCCCAGTCCGGCGCGGCTACTGCACGGGCGCGGTCCCAAGGCACCGCCGCATCGTTGGGAATTGCCCAGTGCCACATCCAGACTGGATACTCCAGCAGTACGGCGCCGGTGCGGGTGCAGGCCGTAGCCGCGGCACGCCCGACTGCCTCGTGGTCGGGATGCCCGTCACCTCGCCAGGTGGCGGCGCACCACGGGCGCACCGGGGCGGCGTCGAGGAACTCGACGAGCAAATCGGTGAGCTTGTCCTCGTGGTCAGCGAGCTGACCGTCCGGCAGGCCCAGCGACACGGGCGAGGAAACCCCTAAAATTCCTGTTGCTCTGCGTAGTTCGTGTTGCCGGGTGGCCTCCATGCGCATCCGGTCCAGCGGGGTCGAACCGGGGTGGGCCGCCCCGCCGTCGCTGACGGACACGACCTGCACGCCGACCTCCGAGGCGACGAGTTGGGCGATCGTGGCTCCCAGGCCCAGCGTTTCGTCGTCGGGGTGAGGCGCGACGACGACCAGACCGGGGCAGTCGCGGAGATCCAGCGGCGGCAGCGGTCCTCGGTCGAGGGCGGCCAGCCATACCGGTGCCGGTGTACCGCTGTGCGTCAGCGGCTTGGCCGCAAGTCTGGCGCAGTTGCCAGCCGGGAGCGTCTGCACGTCGCCCTCAGCGCCGCTGACCCGCGAGCCCCCCGAGCGCGGCCAGATCCCGCTCGGCGTGGCTTTGCCGTATGTAGATGCCCAGATCGGCCACCCGCTGGGCATGCCGGCCGTCCTGACACAGGGGACCGGGCCCCAACGCACGGCCGGTGCGGGTGATCGCCTCGTCGGCGGCGTGTTCGACGATCGCCCGAACCCGGCGCGCGAGCAGTTCGGCACTGTCGGACCGGTCGAACGGGTCGGCATCGACGTGGGCTGCCGCGCTGGTCAGCATCGCGTCGCCGGCGGCGAGCGCCGCGTCGACCGCGCCCAGATGCGCCAACGAATACGCGTCCGCTGATTCACTTGCGGCACAGCGATAGAGCGGTTCGGCAACCCTGCGCGCACCGCCGAGCCAGCATGCCGCGACGCCGATCGCGCCGTGCCAGAAGCCGGACCGGTTCAGGTAGTCACCCGGGTCGCCGACCGCGACGGCTTGGGCATTGGTGAACTGCACGGGCCGAGTGTCACTTCCGGCCATCCCGGCGTTCCACCAGGTGGACGGCAGTGCCTTCACCGCAGGGTCGACGACCGCGACCGCGAACAGGCCGCGCCGGCCGTCGTCCAGTCGGGCGGTCACCAGGGCGTGGGTGCAGAATCCGGCGCCCGAGCACCAAACCTTGGTGCCGTTCAGGGTGAACGCGCCCTTCACGTTGGTGGCCGTCACCACGGCGTCCGGTGATTCGGCCGCCCACACCCCCCACAGTTGACCGAGATCGGGTGGCTTGCCGCCTAATTCGTCGATGATCGCAACGGCGTCGACGTGGGCTTCGACAATGCGGGCCGCGACGACGTCTTCTTCGGCGAGCAGGGCCAGACGTTGCCAGCGTTCCAGCGTGCGTCCCGACGCGGGCAGCGGCAGTTCGAGCCGTCCGGAATCCAGCCAGTGTTTGATCAACCCTGCGGTCACGCGCGATCACCCACCGCCGGTGTCCCGAATTGTCTTAGATAATGCGCGAATCCGCGTGGCGCCCGGGCCCGGGTTCGTGCCGATGTGATGACCGACAAGTCGGTGTCGCGGTGAATGCGATAACCGGCGGCCTCGAATCGCTCGACCAGATCGACGTCCTCACCGGAGGTCAGCGTGCGAAAGCCGCCGACCCGCCAGTAGGCGCGCGCACTGAAACCCATGTTGGCGCCGTGGACGTGGTCGTGCTGGCCGTCCCGATTCGACTCGTAAGCCCGTGTATAGCGCGCGGCGAGGTCGGGGGAATGGTGGCGCCAGTTGACCACCCGTACCACGCCCAACACCATGTCCGCGCCGAGCTCCAGCTGATGGATCAGCCAGCCGGGGTCCACTCGGCTGTCGGCATCGGTGGTGGCGTACCAGCACTCGTCCTCGTCGCGGCACAGCGACCAGCCGTAGCCGAAACCCGCCGCCCGTGCGGCACCGACGTTGCGGGCGTCGACGCTGACGAAGTGCACATCCGGCCCGTATTCGCCCGCCAGCTTCGCGCTGTCGTCGTCGCTGGCGTCCAGCACCACTACTACCGAGACCGGAATCGGCACACACAGCGCGCTGGTCAGTACGGCCCGCAGACATGCCGGGAGACGTGCCTTTTCGTTGTGGGCGGGAACCACCACGACAGCCCGATCGTAGACGCGAAGCGGTGGCGGCGGCATACCTGGCGATTGCCCAATTCGCCCCTCTTTAAACAGATGACAAACGGGTTGCCGGCCCGGCCGGCCGGGTATGACCTAGTCACGATGGCACCCACCGAGACCTCGTCGAATTCGCCGGACTGCCGGGCGCACCTGCGCGAGGCGCTGCGTGCTGCCGCGTCGGCGCTCAAGCAGGATGGGCCCCGCTTTGCGCTGGCCGGCAGTTACGCGTTGTGGGCTTACGGCGCACCCGAACCCAGTCATGACGTCGATCTGGTGGTCGCCGAGGCCGATGTGGCGACCGCGACCGCGACGCTGCGCGCCGCCGGGTTCGCGATCGAGAATCCCCCGGAGGATTGGCTCTTCAAGGCGCGGATCGGCGAAACGTTGGTCGACGTGCTGCACCGACTCAACGGCGAACCGGTGGATTCGGCGATGCTGGAGTGCGCCGAGCTGCGCGACGTACTGGCTATCGCGATGCCGGTGCTGCCGCCCACCATGGTGCTGATCCAGAAACTGCGCGCGCTGCACGAGCATCACTGCGATTTCGCCACGCTACTGCCCGCGGTGCGGGCGATTCGCGAACGGCTCGACTGGGGCCGCATCCGGTCCCAGACCGTCGACAACGATTACGCGGTCGCTTTTTTGGTGCTGGCCGACCGGCTTGGTCTTACCGGCTGAAGGCCGGCGCGGACTCAGTGGTTACGCAGCTTGGCGACCAGTTTGTCTTTCGTAAGGCCCGAATAGCCGGACATGCCAAGCTCTTTGGCGCGCTTCTTCAGTGCCGGCACCGTCCAATCGGTGTACGAGCCGGACTTGCCCCCCTTGCGGCCGACCGAGGACTTGCCCCGTGCCGCGGCGGCGTTGGAGATTCGCGCGGACTTTTCCTCCGAATTGCCCTGTTTGCGCAGTTCGCGATACATCTTCTCGTTCTTGATCGACGGGTTCGGCACGGCTGTCACCCTCCTGTCATTGATGGGACACCTTGGCGAGAATTCCCCGCCTGACCGGGGTGAAACCGGGCCGGCGAAATCATGCCGATCGACCGGTGCACGAAGCGTCGATCGCCTGCGGTTACCTACCGAGGGGACGGGTAGTCGAAAAGGGTGACTCAGGCCGGCTCGTCCGTCGGCGCTGGCTGCCGCCATCAAGCGGCCGTTGCGCGACCGCAGGCGGGCGCGAACCCAGCTTCCGGCAAGAGCGGTCAGTCTGGGGCTCGCCCGCGCCCTGATCGGGCAATGGCTTACCGCTTCGGCCCAGAGCTGTCTGATTCCCGTCGCGGGCACGATCGCCACGGTCCTCGTTGACAACGTCCTCAAGCACACCGACAGCGCGCCGGTGCTGATTGTCGAAAGCCTGCAAGACACCGTCGTAGTGGCGGTGGAAGACGACAGCCAGGTGCCGGCCGGCCGGCTCGAGGATGAAAGTGGCAGCGAAACCCTGTCGGGCCTATCGATCGTTTCCGCACTTTGTCGCGTATGGCGCAGCACGCCGAAGTCGTCGGGGAAAACGGTCTGGGCACTCGTCGGTCGCGAAAACCAGCTCTAGCGCCGTCATCCGCATGGGTCAGGCCGTCTTGGCGAGGGTGGGTGTCCGGGATCTGTTGCCATCCTTCGCTATTCGCCGTATCAGCATGCGAGTCGCTTTTTCGAGGATCTCCTGCGCCACGTCGGGCCGACGGGCGCGCTGGGCGCGCCGGGCGGCCGTGGCGATGGTGATTTCCTGCTCGTAGGCGGCGACGACTCGCGGATCGACATACGACCCGCGTGCCACCGCGGGAGTGTTGCCGAGTTCCTCGGCGACCTCCTTCATCACCGCGGCCTCGACGCGTTTGATCACGCGTTGGGATACGGGTGGATCCGCGTCGACGAATGCCGCTGCCGCCGGCACCGTTCCGTGCCATGTCCGCAGGTCCTTCACCGTGAATTCGTCGCCGACGAGTTCCTTGAACCGGACATTGAGATCCTCGGCCCGAACCTCGGTCCATTCGGATGCGTTGCGGTACACCAGCAACCGCGCGCTGCGGTCACCGCGGCGCATCAGTGAACGCACCGCACGGACCACTCCGGCGTCCGGCACCGCCACGGTGCGTTGCACGCCGCTCTTGGCGGGGTAGTCGAATTCGACGGTGTCGCGGTGCACCGTCACGTGCTCACACAGCAGGGTGGCAATTCCGTAGGATTCGTGTTCGTCGGCGTATTGCTCACCCCCAGAGCGGAAGTAGCCACGGTCCAGCAGCCGCAGTCCCAGCGCCAGCACGCGCTCCCGCGTCGCGCACCGACGAGCGAGGTCGGCGACAATGCGGGCGCGGAAATCCGGCAACCGGGTCGACAGATCCAGGACGCGGTCGAACTTCTCCTCGGCTCGCTCCTGCTGCCAGGCGGAATGGTAGAGATACTGGCGGCGCCCGGCGACATCGGTGCCGACGGCTTGGATGTGGCCGTTGGGGTGCGGCGAGATCCACACCTTTTTCCACGCCGGCGGGATCACCAGGTCTTTGATCCGTTGCAGGGCGGCCTCGTCCGTCAGCGGGTTGCCGTCGGGTCCGTAGTAGGCGAACCCTTTGCCCCGGCGTTTGCGCGCGATCCCCGGACCGCCGAGCGTGCTTCGGCGCAACCGCATCGTCACCTCCAGACCCATTGGCTGACTGGGAATTACCCGCCCATGGCGCGGTTCACACCGGTCCACGGGAAACGCAAAACGACCCGCCACGGCGTTGTGGCGGGTCGCTATGGGCGGAATCAGCCGGCCATGAACTCGTGGTAGGCCGATTCCAGGTTCCCCGGCAGTGCCGAGACGTTGCACTGACGCTCGGTTTCGCCGATCGGCGCCAGGATGCCACGCAGGTCGGTGTACTCCTGCGGGTGCGCGGTGAAGTAGCCGCGCAGGCTGGACGCGGCCTCCCCACGCGGCTGGTTGAACGCGGCCGTCACCACCTGGTTCGCGCCCGGGTGGGCGGCGAGATACTGCTGTGCCGCGTCCTGCGTCGAGGAAACCGTGGCGTTGACGCCGGCGGGGCTGCAGTCGGGGGCCGCAACCGCCGACGGCGCGGCGACGATGCCCATGGCCATTCCCCCGAGCAGGCAGCCCGCGCTGATGCCGGCGACCCGCCGGCGCGCGACGATACTGCTGAAATTCATGATTAGCCTTGCCCTTCGATCCGAATTGATTCGCGGGGACGCCCGACTCCCCGAAGTCCAAGGTAGCTGAGGTCAACGTCGGCAACGCCGTGCCGGCGCGCGTAGCTAACCCGCGGGTTGACGCTAGTTCTCGGCTCGGTCACGCCCTGGCTGTCGGTACCCGCACGTCGTGACCTAATCGTGACCAACTCAAGCGGGTACCAGCAAAATCTCCTTATGATTTCTCTAAGGCGACAATTGGGGTGTTCTGCGTCGCCGCAAAGATGTTGATCGTTGCCAGCAGTCGCGCGCCCGGGCGGTGGCTAGCATGAGTGCCGATGGTCGAGATTCATGTGGAACGCACGATCGCCGCGCCGGTGGAGCAAGTGTTCGACTGGCTGGCCGATCCGGTCAATCTGGCCGCCTCGCCGTTGGCGCTCAAGGGTTACTGGGCCAAGGGCACGTCGGGTCCGGGCCCGGGAGCGTTGCGCGAGGTGATCGCGGTCGGCAGCTGGTTTCGCGAAGAGCTGACGGCCTACGATCGGCCCCACAGCTACACCTACTTGATCGTCAAGTCGATCCCGCCGTTCGATCACGACGGCGGCACCCTGACGTTCACGGCCGCCGGCGATGGGACGCATGTCGACTGGCTGACCAACTACACCCATCCGGCCGCGGCCGGAGGCAAGGCGCTGGAGGCGCTCACCCGCCGGCTGCTGCGCTCGAGTTTTGTCGCGATCCTGGACGCGTGCGCGAAGGCGCTGGAAAAGTAGCGCCGAATTCTGCTGTAGCGCAACCCTTTAGCGCGCGTATCAATGGTGCGTGGTGACGGAGTTGGCCAGCTGTGATCCGATCACGCCCGCCACGACGATCAGGACCAGCGCAATGGTGGGCCATACCCACATGACCCGCTTGCGCGCCGCCGCGACGATGATGCCGCAGACGGCGACGACGGCCGCGATCCCGACACCGCCCCACGTCACCGCGTAGGCCCAATCGAGCGCCGATGTGTCGCAGTTCTTGCCGGCGCACGAATCGGTCGCCATTACGAAGAAGAAGGAAAAGGTGATGGACAGGGCTCCCGCGATCGCGGCCAGCACGAACATGGCGACCGTGGCGATGCTGTCGGTCGTCGAGCGCTGTCTCTGTTGCGGGGGATCGTTAGCCGTCATGTATCAGCTATGCCCAATCCCGGGCTCAGTAATCGCGCGGCAAAGCCGCCACCATCGCCTCGAGCTGTGCCCGACTGAGCACCGCGATGCTTCCGTCGGGAAGCCCGAGAACCCGGTCGACGGCCAACCCGTGCAGCCTGCATCTGTCGGTCAGGACATCGATGGCGCGCTGCCTGCCGGGTTCGTCGGGGGCATCGATGATCTGGACGACGTTGGTGTTGAGGCGTGCGGCGAGGCCTTGGATCATGTCGGCCACCCCTTCGGCGTCGAAGGTGTCAAAGATGCCTTCGGCCACTCCGTCGCAGATCAATCGGGTCAGCAGCGGTCGCGTCAGCTCTTCGCTCACCGCGATGATGCGTCCGTACAGATGCGCGTTTTCGGGCCGTAGCAGCGAGACCATCGCGGCCAATTGCTCGGGTGTGCCGGTCCGCATCTTGACGTCGAACCCGGCCTGCAGCAGCGTGTTGAGCCGATCCAAAGCGTTGCCTTCGCAATGGGCGGAGGCCTCCTCGAGGACCGCGAGCTGGCCGCGGACGCTGCGCTCGGCCAGTGTGGTGATGAGCGCTTCCTTCGACGGAAACCAGTGGTAGAAAGCTCCTTTGGAGACTCCGGCGTCGGCGATCAGATCGTTGAGGCTGACATTGTCGTACCCGCGCGCAACGAACAGCGCCGTGGCCCGATCCAGGATCTCGGCACGGCGAATGTCGGGATGCTTAACTACCCGCGGCATCCGCTCGATCCGGCTCGGCGGGTTTGGCGATCCAGCCCACGTAGGTCAGGTACAGGCCCACCAATGCGATCGCGCCGAAGATGGCGCGCACCAACGGAATAGCGTTCTCTTGCAACGACTTACCGGCCGAGTCGTAGACGTCGGGAATCGCCAGCACAAGGATGCCCCGGATGGCGAGAAACCACCCCAGCAGCGACACCAAAACCGCTGCGACGCTTCGCCAATACTGGTGAAAGGCGATGATGACGCTGCCCCACATCAGCAGCACGGCCCCCAGCACCCACTGCCACATCGGACTGGTGCTGAATTCGTGCAGTAACACCGGCATTTGCGACGACGCGCGCACCGCGATGATGGACGGCACGATCAGAAAAAACGGGCCGAACGCGCGCGCGAACATCCGGGTACGAAACTGCGACGGATCTGGCTGGCTCATGGCTACCTCCACTCACGGATGATCCGACGGTAACCGACCAGTGGTCGGTTTACAAGACCAACAGTCGGTCAACAGGTGCGGATGTTTGCTTGCCTGTGCGGGTATTCGGGGGAGATGGACATTGCCAAGGACATCAAGGATTTCTTGATGTCCCGACGGGCCAGAATCTCGCCCGCGCAAGTCGGACTGCCGCCGGGCCGCCGCCGGCGCGTGCCCGGACTGCGGCGCGAAGAAGTCGCCCAGCTGGCCGGCGTGAGCATCGAGTACTACACCCAGGTCGAGCGGGGAAACGTGGCCGGCGTCTCCGAGGACGTCCTGCATGCGGTCGCCCGAGCCCTGCAACTCGGTGAGGCAGAGGAAACCCATCTGTTCGATCTTGTTCGCGCTGCCACCAGCAAGGGCGACCGAACCCGACCGGGGCGCGCCACGGACCAAACCGTTCCCGGCGGCGTGCGGGCATTGCTGGACAGCATGGTCACCGCGCCGGCGATCGTGATCAGCGGTCACCTCGATCTGGTGGCCGCCAATGCACTCGGGCGCGCGCTGTACGCACCGGTCTTCGCCGGCGCAAAGGCGACGCCGAACCTGGTCCGATTCATGTTTCTCGATGCCGCCGCCAAGCAGTTCTTCCCCGACTGGGCCCGCGAAGCCGACGATGTCGTCTCGCTGCTGCGGGCCGAAGCGGTACGCTCGCCCGGCTCGTCGGCCGTCACCGGCCTGGTCGACGAGCTGGCGACCCGCAGCGGCCAATTCCGCACCAGCTGGGCCGCGCAGAACGTCAAGGCACATCGGCACGGTGTCAAGCGATTTCGGCATCCCGACATCGGTGAACTGTCGCTGATCTACAACGTCTTGGATATCACCAGCGGGGGCGGCCTGTCGTTGATCGGCCATACCGCCGAACCGGGCTCGCGATCCGACCAGGCGCTGCGGCTACTCGCCGGCGGTACCGCGACCGGCCCCGACCCCGGTGCGGACACGCGACGCGACAACGCGTCGGCGTAGCGTCGCGTTCGCGCTAGTTCTGCAGCCGCTGCATCAGTTGGTCGGCGGCGTTGCGGCCGCTGACCAAGGCGCCGATGACGGTCGACGGATTCTTGGTGTCGACGGCCTCACCCGCCAGGTACAGCCGGTCGCCGATGGGTTCGCGCAGCCGCCGGCGGTCGTCGAGCCCGGAACCGGGCGCGTGGAACGAGTAGCTGCCCCGCGCGTACGGGTCGGTGCTCCAACTCGAGGTCCGGACGTCAACCGGCGCGATGTCGTCGCCGAACAGCTGGCGGGCGATCGGTAGCGCACGGGCCGTCACGTCGGCGGCCGACGACGCCTCTACCGCCCGGCCGCGGTCGCCGGCATTGAAAGCCACCACGATCGGTCCGGCGGAGTTGGACAGGGTGAACCACTGCGCCCACGCGCCCGGGTCGGTGCCCAGGAAGAGGTAAAAGGCGTTGTCCGTCTTCCACGTTCGCCGGTCGAACCGGAAGAAGCTCTTGGACAGCACACCGAATCCCAGCGCGTTCACCGCGTGCGCATGGCCGTCGGGAAGCGGCGGGTCGAAGGTGATCGAACCGGCCTTGAGTACCCCGAGGGGAACCGTGACGATCGCGGCGGGTCCTTCGAAGGATTGGTTTGCGGCGTGCACGATGACGGAGTTGTCTCGTCGAGTGATCGCGGTGACCGGCGCATTGAAGACGATCTGAAGTCCGTCGGCGAGCAGCGTCGGCAGGGCGTCGTAGCCGTTCGTGATGACGGCCTGGTCCCCGTCGGCGTAGTCGCCGGTGTCAAATGTGGTGGCGGACAACTGGTCTGCGCAGGCCGCGTATTCGTCCTCGATCTCGGTGGCGACGAAGAAGGCCAGCTGGGCGCGATCCGAACTGGAAAGCGCGGCCCGTTTGGCCGCGGCGTCGATCGCGGCGCCGAGGCTCCCGCCGGTGACACGGTCACAGGCCCGCTCGACGAACTGATGCCAGGGGTCGGCGTCGTAGTCCATCGGCGGCAGCCGGCGATCCACTGCGAGCTTCGCCCACCCGTAATAGTCGGTCGGGATGACCTCGGCGTGCGCCTTGCGGGCCAATTCCATCATCGGATCGCTGGCGGTGCCATGGATCCAGGACGCGCCCATCTCGATCGGCACGCCCCAGTCGCGGTTGGTGGCGACGCGGCCACCGACGCGGTCGCGGGCCTCGATCAGGCGCACCGGCCATCCCGCGTCGACGAGCTTGCGCGCGGCGGCCAGGCCCGCCATGCCGGCGCCGACGATCAGGACCGACTGGGTGTCGGGTTTGATCTCCGGCGGTGAAGGCGGCGACGCTGAATGTTTACCCGATGTGCAGGCAGCCACCAGCCCGCCAGTGACCGCGCTCATCGTTGCTGTGAGCACCGCCCGACGGGACATCGGGAACATGACAATCAGCCTCTCACACGGTAACCGGCACCGCGCCGGGGTTTGGTGGTTACCGGCGAATTGTGTGCTGAGATTCGGCGCGCTGGATTGGCCGAAATTCCATAGTTGGACGACCGTGCCGTTATAAGATCGCCGCATCCGGAGTGCGGCAAGGGGGCCGTGTTCGAGGGGGGAGCTGGCGATGAGTGCTCGGCGATCGACACGTGTGATCGACCCACTGCCCGGCGCACTGCCGCCAAGCCGCACCCTGACCGTCCGCGCGGTCGACGGCACCCCGCTGCACGCGGAGGTCTTCGGCCCGCCGGACGGCTACCCGATCGTGCTGACTCACGGCATCACCTGCGCGATCCGCGCGTGGGCCTACCAGATCGCCGACTTGGCCACCGAGTACCGAGTGATCGCGTACGACCACCGCGGCCACGGCCGCAGCGGGGTCCCGCGGCGCTGCGGCTACAGCCTCAAACACCTTGCGTCCGATCTGGATTGCGTGTTGGAGGCGACGGTCGCGCCGCACGAGCGGGCGGTGCTCGCCGGGCACTCGATGGGCGGTATCACGATTGCCGCGTGGTCGGCCCGCTATCGCCACAAGGTCCAGCGTCGCGCCGACGCCGTCGCGCTGATCAACACGACCAGCGGCGACCTGGTGCGCCAGGTGAAGCTGTTCTCGGTGCCGGGCCGACTGTCGCCCGCGCGGTCGATTGCCGCGCGGCACCTGATCAACCTGTTCGGCGGGTTCCCGATTCCGAGTGCGGCCCTGCTGGCCAGTCGCTCATTTGTCGCGATGCTGGCCGTCGGCAAGGATGCCGACCCGAGCGTAGCCAAGCTCATTCACGAGTTGTTCGTGCAGACAGCACCGGCCGGGCGCGGGGGCTGTGCGAGGACGCTCGTCGAATCGCTGGGCTCGAAATACCTCGACCTGTCCGGGTTGGCCGTCCCGACGCTGGTCATCGGCAGCCAAGACGACCGGCTGACGCCGATCGCCGCATCCCGCGAGATCGCCCGCACCGCGCCCAACGTGGTCGGCCTGGTCGAGTTGCCCGGCGGTCACTGCTCGATGCTGGAACACCACCGGGAGGTCACCGGGCAGCTGCGGTTACTGGCCGAATCCGTCACCCTGCCGGTCGCGCGGATCAGCTCATAGCAGGGCGGCGATCTCGGCCGCCGCTCGCCGTCCGGACCGGACGGCGCCGTCGAAGAACCCGGTCCACTCGTCGGCGGTCTCGGTGCCGGCCCAATGAATGGGCCCGACCGGTTCGCGCAGCCACCGCCCGAACCGCGTCCACGAGCCGGGCGGTACCGCCGCGGTCGGGCCACCCGGCGCGAAATCCTCAGTGCCCCAACGATGATCCGCATAGTCGAGAGGGCGCAGTGCCTCGTCGCCGAATAGCGACGCGAAGCAACGCAACGTATCGCGGCGCCGCTGGTCGGTGGGTAGGGAATCGAACGCCCGGGCGTCGACGAAGCCCAATAGGATGCCCGGCCCGTCGGCCCGCGGGCTGACGTCGAAGGTGATGAACACCGGGCCTTTGTCGGACAGCGCCTGGCCCGAGAAACCGTTGGCCCGCCAGAACGGGGTCGAATACGCCGCGAAGGCCTTGCTGAGCCGGCCCTGCGGCCACCGCTGGACCAACTGCTGGTACTCGGCGGGCAGCGGGGGAGTGAATTCGATGGCCCCGCGATGGGCCGGCGGGATCGCGACGATGACGAATCCCGCATCGGCCGCGCCCCGGTCGGAGGTGACGGTGACGCCGGAACCGTGCCGCTCGATGCGGCGCACCGGCGCGCTGAGCACGACGCGCGCGCCCAGTTCGTCCGCCGCCGCCCGGGCGATCTGCTGGGTGCCGCCGGCGAAATGGTCCTGCTGGGCGCCGTCCACGGTATCGAGCATCCGATCCAGACCGCCCGCGGCGCGGATGTAGCGCGCCGCGTGCAGCATCGACACGTCGTCGAGTTCACAACCCCAGGTCACCCGGGCCATGATGGCCATCAGGTCGCGGGACGAGGCGGTGGCACGCACCGACCGCAACCACTGCCCGAACGACAGGCCGTCGAGCTGTTGCGCGCGGTGCGCCTGCCACGGTGCGTCGACCGGAACGCTGCGCGCGATCCTCTCGAATTGCCAACGCAGCCGGCCGATATCGAGCAACCCGGTCAGCGAAAGCTTGGGGATGGTGCCGTGATAGGACCGGGTCCAGCCGCGCCAGTGGATGACGTTCTTGCCGTCGTGGTAGGTAGGCGTGGTCGGGATCTGCAACTCGCCCGCCAATGCGAGCACGGCGTCTTGGGTCGGGCCGACGAACGCGCCCCCCATGTCGGCCGGCAATCCGGCGACGCTACCGGTGAACGAACGCCCGCCGACGCGGTCGCGACCCTCGAAGACCACCACGTCGTGGCCCTGTCGCGTCAGCTCTCGCGCCGCGGCAAGGCCGGCAAAGCCGGCGCCGACCACCACAACATCGACAGTCCACGACGGCTTTGTCACGCCCTCTAGTCAACCGCATTGCCCGGTAGCTGCGGTAGAGCGGTGTTCGCATCTCGGCGATGGCAACCGTATGCCGACCGGGGTGCCTTGGCTAATCTGCGATCACGTGATCATCACCGAGCCGGCCGCTACTGCCAATACAAGAACACAGCTGCGAACCGTGGCTCTGGGCAGCATGATCGGCACCACGATCGAGCGGTACGACTTCTATCTGTACGCGACGGCGTCGGCGCTGGTGTTCAAACCGCTGTTTTTTCCGCATGTTTCGTCGACGGCCGGGACGCTGGCCTCCTTCGCCACCTATGCGGCGGGATTCGGGGCCGGCCGATAGGCGCGGTGGCGTCGGGCCACTTCGGGGACCGGTTGGGCCGCAAGGCCGTTCTGGTCATCGCCTTGCTGACGATGGGCCTCGTCACGACCGCGATCGGGCTGTTGCCGACCTACGCGACGGCGGGGCTGCTCGCACCGGCGCCAACCGTTCGGCCCTAGCGTCGTTCGCCACCGACGAGCGAACTTGGACGGCGCGGGAACTCGCCGAAGAGATCGGTATCGGCGGTCGCGGCCCGGTGCTGGTGGGCTCGCCCACCGAGATCGCCGACGAACTCGAGCGCTGGGTCGAGGAAGCCGATGTCGACGGATTCAACCTCGCCTACGTGACGACGCCGGGCACCTTCGGCGACTTCGCGAAACTGGTTGTGCCGGAACTGCGTCGACGCGGCCGGGTACCGGAACACTTCGCACGCGGCACCTTGCGCGAGCGACTGGGCGGCGCGGGACCGCTATTGCCGGCCGATCACCCGGGCGCGGCCTACCGGCGCTGAACCTCCGCACCACGGACGCGAAAAGGGTTACGGCGCGACCGTCAACCAGTCGGCGAAGCCGGACGGGTCGTGACGGCCCAGCGCACCGTGCTCGTAGAGCCCCCAGCCCTCGACCGGAGGCTTGTCGCCCTCGATGCAGACCGCGCGACCGACGTGGTCGATCACGCCGAAGCCGGCGCGTCCGATGATCGCCGGGTCGGTCATGTTGTACGTCAGGCGTTCGGCGAACTTCTCGCCCTTCCACATGCCGTGTATCCAGTCCGAATCGCCGCCGTAGCCGCCGCCGACGTGAATCGGTACCGGCAGCTTGGACTCCACGTCGAAGTGCACGGGGGAGCCGTCCGGGGTGGTCGCGTCGATCGTGGCGCCGGTCGGAATGCGGGTGCCGGAGGTGTAGTGGATCTTGACCCGCGGCCAGCCCAGTTGCTCGACGCGGCCGTCGCGCCAGATCCGGGTGCAGTCGTTGAGCGAGCGGAACCCGTTGGGCTCCTCCTGAATGATCAGCACGATGGCGAAGTCGTCGAAAGCCATTGGTACGTATAGCCACCACATGCCCTCGAACGGCGGGTCGGCCGGCCGGCCGGCCGGTTCGGCCTCACCGATCGGGCGGATGCCCCAGGACCGGTCGCGGCTGCCCAGCCAGGTGTTGGGGTCGACCGTGATCTCCTCGCCGTCGATCACGATGTGTCCGCTCCAGGTGCCGAGCTGTGCGAACCGCTGGGCGTCCAGCGTGACCCGGTTGCCGGACCGCAGGATGTGGGGCTGTTCCTGGACGACGTCGAACAGACCCTTCCAGGTGAGATCGGCTGCAATGCCTTCGGTTTCGTCGAGGACGATGCGCAGCTTGTGCAGCGGTTCGATCACCTCGACGCGGTAGCCGTTGACGTGCTGGTTGAGCCGGTCCTGGTCGATCGCGTCCGAAACGTGCACCGCGGTCTGCGAGTCCCCGCGCCGGACGAGCACGAAGGCATCCTTGACGCCGAGGTTGGGGTAGTAGCCGATGCCGCTGATCAGGAAGATGTTTCCGGTGCGGTCGTGGGCGTTGAAGTAGGACCGATCGTAGAAGTTGCGGTCCGAGGAGCCGGGCCAGGCGATCGGTTGGGGAATCTGGTGTACCGGGTACTCGTCGAGCGGTCCTAGCATTACTGGTCCTCTCCGATAAGACGTTTCATCAATCCGGCGTGGTAGAACAGCGACTCGACGTCGTCGGGTTTCTCGGTTTCGCCGAAGTGCACTCGCCGCGCACCGGTGCGCATGAACACACACGCCCACATCACGCCGGAGTACACGTAGAACCAGCGCAGGTCGCCCACCTCGACGCCGGACAGCCGCCGGTAGGTGGCGCGAACATCCTCCTCACGCATCACGTCAGGCAATCCCGGCAATCCGGCAAGCCCGGTGAGTTCCTGGAACACCATGTGCGCGTAGATCATCCACGCGACGTCGAGCTCACGCGGGCCCAACGTCACCATCTCCCAGTCCAGCACCGCCACCGGCTGGAAGTCGCGGTACAACACGTTGCCCACCCGGGCGTCGCCCCACAGCAGCACGGGCTGACCCGCGTCCACTTCCGCCGGCCAGTTGTCTTCCAGCCACGTGAAGGTGCGCTCCAACAGCGGCGACCGGCCGATGTCGGGCACCGCGAAGTCGTACCAGTCCCGCACCCAGTTGTAGTGCCGGCGCAGCGCGGTCTCGCCCTTACCGTCGGTGAGGAATCCAAACGTACTCTCCGCGTTGGGGATTGAGTGCAGCTTGGCCAGCACGCCGACGGTCGCATCCTGCAGTTCGCGCTGCCGCTCTTTCGCCGCGTCGGCGAACCAATTGTTGCCGAAGGTGTAGGGCATCACGTCCGGCGGCACCTCGCCGGCGACGTAGTCCATCACGAAGAAGGGCGTGCCCAGGACCTCGCCGGAGGGTTCGAGCCAGCGCACCGGCGGAACCGGGACGTCGGTCAGTTCGCCGACCTTGCGGATCACTTCGAATTGGTGATCAAGTCGGTAGGTGGGGAAGACCTGCACGTCCTCGGCGCTGGGCGCCACCCGTGTCACCAGCTTCTGCTCGATCGACTGCCCGCCCTGCTGCCACCGCGCGGTCAGGATGATGGTTTCCGACGACATGCCCGTCGAGTCGATGCCGCTTTCGACCGTGACGTCGGGTTTCGCGCCGTCGGGGAGGACGGTGGACAGCCACTTCGACATCACCGCCGGCAGCGTCGTGACATCGCGGCTGGAGCGCTGCAGTCGGTCGACGTTGTCGAGCACAGGTTCATTGGCCACGTTGAGACCTTTCGCGGCAATTACGATACGGTAGGTAGCGTTATGAAAGCAGACCCGTCCGACCTTGACAAGGCCCCAGGTGCTGGGCGCCCCCGGGATCCGCGTATTGACTCTGCCATCCTCGCGGCCACCGCGGAACTGCTTGTGGAAATCGGCTATTCGAATCTCACCCTGGCCGCCGTTGCCGAGCGGGCCGGCACCACGAAATCGGCGCTGTATCGCCGGTGGTCGAGCAAGGCCGAACTGGTCCACGAGACGGCGTTCCCGACGGCGCCCAGCGCGCTGGAGACGCCGGCCGGTGACTTCGCCGCCGATCTGCGGATGATGATCGCGGCGGCGCGGGATGTCTTCACCAGCCCGGTGGTGCGCGCCGCGCTGCCCGGGCTGGTGGCGGATATGTCGGCCGATCCCGAACTCAACGCGCGGGTGATGTCGCGTTTCACCGACCTGTTCGCGGCGGTCCAGGTGCGACTGCGCGAGGCCGTCGACCGAGGTGAAGCGCATCCCGACGTCGACCCGGACCGGTTGATCGAGCTGATCGGTGGAGCGACCATGCTGCGGATGCTGCTGCGCCCGGACGAGAAGCTGGACGAGGCGTGGGTGGATCAGACCACCGCGATCGTCGTGCATGGGGTGACGCGATGACGCGGCGACTCGCGGGGCGTTCGGCGATCGTCACCGGCGGCAGCCGTGGGCTGGGCCGGGCGATCGCGCTGGCGCTCGCCGCCGAGGGCGCAGCGGTGGTGGTGGCCGGGCGCACCGAGCAGGTGTGGGACGACCGGCTGCCGGGAACCATCGGCGAGACCGTGGCCGCCATCGCGGCGGCCGGCGGGCGCGCGGTGCCGGTCCGTGCCGATCTGACCGACCGAGACGACGTTGCCCGGCTGGTAACTGAAGCACGAGATGCGTTGGGGCCCATCACTATTCTGATCAACAACGCGGCCTTCACCGCGCCGGGGCGCCCGCCGGTGCCGGGGGCACAGCCGCGCGTGCGGCCCGCCAAACCGGCCGGCGCCGCCAAACCCGGCTGGCCGGGGTTCGTCAGCACGCCGTTGTCCGCGTTTCGCCGCCATTTCGACATCGCCGTGTTCGCGGCCTACGAGCTGATGCAGATGGTGTCCCCGGACATGATCGAGGCCGGTGGCGGCTCGATCATCAACATCACTTCGGTGGCGTCGCGGTTACCCGGCGACGGGCCCTATCCCGAGCGAAGTGGCGGTGTCCTACCTGGTTACGGGGGCTCCAAGGCCGCACTCGAGCATCTGACCCAGTGCGCGGCGTTCGATCTGGCCGATCACAACATCGCCGTCAACGCGCTGGCACCGTCGAAGCCGATCATGACGCCCGGCCTGTCGTATTACGCCACGGCGTTCGACGACACCGCAACCGAAGATGAGTTCGCGTTGGCCGCAGCGCAATTGGCGCTCGTCGACCCGGCGACGGTCACCGGGCGGACCATCGGCCACCACGAGGTTCTGGACGGCAGCTTCCGGTCCTTCGATCCTGTCTAGAACAACGCCCGCTCGCGAGCTGGGGGCACCTCCCGCTTGCGGGGAAAACGCACTGCGAGAAAGTCGGCCGGATTTCGCAGTGTGCCTACCCTCGCGGGATACCGGCGAACCCTGGTCACACGACGGCCTGACGTGCAAGTATGGATCAGGCCTGTGCCGCAACGGCATAGGAAAACCGGCAAGTGGTGTGGCCAGATGCCCGATAAGCCGACAGGGCGCGTCGTTGCGCTCATCGTGCTGTTGATCGTCGTTGCCGCTGCCCTGCGCGGGTACCTTCCGGCTCGTGATCGTGCGACGCACGCCGAGGGTGGTGGCCGCGCGGCAATGGTGTTCGTCGTCGTCTTGCTGAGTGCGGCAATCGCCTTGCTCGCGGTCGCGGTCATCGCGCGACTACGCGATCCACGCGCGATGGCCCCGAAGGCCGGCGATATCTCCGGGATGCTCGGCACCGGCCGGGGGCGGCCGAACTGGCGCGTGTTGTTGATCGGGCTCGCGGTGATTGTCGCGTGGCTGTTGATCGCGATGCTGCTGGCCCGATTGTGGTTGCCGCACGGGGTGCCGCCCGCGCAGCAGGACGTCGGCGCACAGCCCCAGCCGGCCGCGCCCCCGCCGCAGCAGCACCGGCCCGCGCACCACGACAGCGGCGACATGCTGGGCATCCTGCTGGGCGCCACGGTTCCGATGATGCTGCTACTCGTCGTCGCGTCGTTCATCATGTCCCGGCGGCGATTCCGCGCCGCGACGCTGCACACCGTCGCAGAGGATGACGCCGAATATGTGCCGCCGGCAGCCCCTTCGGAATCCCTGGTGCGGGCCGCCGAACTGGGATTGGCCGAGATGGCGGACCCGAGTCGGGAACCGCGCGAGGCGATCATCGCGTGCTATGCCGCGATGGAACGTGAGCTCGCGCAGGTTCCCGGAGCTGCTCCGCAGGAGTTCGACACCCCGACCGAGGTGCTGGCCCGCGCGGTCGAACGCCATGCGCTGCATATCGACAACGCCGTTCAACTGGTGAACCTGTTCGAGGAGGCGCGGTTCAGTCCCCATGTGATGAACGAGGGCCACCGCGACGTTGCGGTCGGGGTGCTGCGGCTGGTTCTCGCCGAGCTTCGGAGCGCGGTATGAAAAGGCTGATAGCTCTAGGTGTTTGCTTCATCGTCGGGGCGGAACTGCTGGTGCTGATCGGGCATGATCGGTCCGTGGTGTTGGTGGCCTCGGGTGTCGCCCTGGCACTGGTACTGCTCGACGTTCGTCGGCTGCTGGGACATGGGGGGGAACCCGCGGCCGACCCGGACCCCGACGATCTCGGCGATTCGTTGCGCCGCTGGCTCGCCACCACCGAGACGACGATTCGCTGGTCGGAGTCCACGCGGGCGGACTGGGATCGGCATCTGCGTCCGATGCTCGCTCGCCGGTACGAGATAGCGACCGGTCAGCGACTTGCCAAGGACCCGGCGGCATTTCAGTCGACCGGGCGCCTGCTGTTCGGCACCGAACTGTGGGAATGGGTCAACCCCAACAACATCAGGCGGGTGGGTGACCACCAGCCCGGTCCCGGCCGGGCCGCGTTCGAAGAAATCCTCCGGAGGTTGGAGCAGGTATGACAGGGGGCGCCACGATGCCGACCGCGATGCCAGCCAGTACCACCACCGCACACTGCGAGGCGGTGCTCGACGAAATCGAACGCGTGGTGGTGGGCAAGCGTTCCGCGCTGACCCTCATCCTCACCGCAGTGCTGGCGCGCGGCCACGTACTCATCGAAGACCTGCCGGGACTGGGCAAGACGCTGATCGCGAGATCCTTTGCCGCCGCGCTGGGTCTGCGGTTCACCCGGGTGCAGTTCACGCCGGACCTGCTGCCGGCGGACCTGCTCGGTTCGACGATCTACGACATGCAGTCGGGCCGTTTCGCGTTCCGGGCCGGCCCGATCTTCACCAACCTGCTGCTTGCCGACGAGATCAACCGCACCCCGCCCAAAACCCAGGCCGCCCTGCTCGAGGCGATGGCCGAGGGCCAGGTCAGCATCGACGGCGAAACTCACAAGCTGCCAACGCCATTCATCGTTCTGGCGACCGACAACCCGATCGAATACGAGGGTACTTATCCGTTACCGGAGGCGCAGCTGGATCGATTCGCGATGCGGCTGGAGCTGCGCTATCTGTCCGAGCGCGACGAGACGGCCATGCTGCGTCGCCGCCTCGAACGTGGCTCGGCCGAGCCGACGGTCAACCAGGTCGTCGAAGCCCAGGATCTACTGGCGATGCGCGAATCCGTCGAGCAGGTGACGGTGCACGAGGACGTCCTGCACTACGTGGTATCGCTGGCCACCGCCACCCGGCGCCATCCGCAGGTCGCCGTCGGTGCCAGCCCGCGTGCCGAACTCGACCTGGTTCAGCTCGCTCGTGCTCGTGCGCTGCTGCTCGGCCGCGACTACGTGATCCCCGAAGACGTCAAGGCTCTTGCCATCCCGACGGTCGCGCACCGGATCACGCTGCGCCCGGAGATGTGGGTGCGCAAGATTCAGGGCGCCGACGTCGTGGGGGAACTGTTGCGGCGCTTGCCGGTACCTCGCGCCAACGAGGGCGCCGGATGAGTTCGCCGTGAACGGCCGCGTAGCCGAGTTCCGCTGGCGCGCGGCGCCATTGACGCGGGCCGTCGCGACTTGTGCGGGTGTCGCGCTCGTTGCCGCCGTGATCGGCGCGAATTGGCAGCTCATCGCGTTCGCAGCTCCTCTGCTCGGCGTGTTGTGTTCGATCAGCTGGCAGCATCCCGTGCCGACGATCCACGTGCATGGGGAACCGGAGTCACTGCGATGCTTCGAAGGGGAGCGGGTGCGGGTGATGCTGTCGGTGACCGAGCACGCCGGTGCGGCGAGGACCTGGGCAGTCGAACTCACGGTTCCCGCCGTCGAGGGCATGTCACTCGAAGTCCTCGATTCGGCTTCCCCGCACGCCAAAACGGTTGCGGCCGTGGCGCAGCGGTGGGGTCGATATTCGATCCCCGCTCGCATCGACGCGGTCGCGCGCGGCGGGCTGGTCACCGGCACCGCGATCGTCGACGCCGCGGATGTGATCGTGTTTCCGCTGACGCCGCCGCAGTCGACGCCCATCCCGCGAACCGAGTTGCTCGACCGGCTTGGCGCCCACCTGACCAGGCATATCGGCCCCGGGGTCGAGTATGCCGACATCCGTCCGTATGTTCCGGGTGATCAACTGCGAGCGGTGAACTGGCCGGTGAGCGCGCGTCGCGGCCGACTGCACGTCACGGAGCGTCTGACCGACCGCGCCGCCGACGTGGTGGTGCTGATCGACGGGTACCGGCAGCCGGCGGGCCCGGCGACCGACGCCACCGAACGAGTGGTGCGCGGTGCGGCTCAGGTGGTGCAGACCGCACTGCGCTACAGCGACCGCGCCGGGATCGTCGCGCTCGGAGGAAATCGGCCGCGATGGCTCGGCGCGGACATCGGTCAGCGCCAGTTCTATCGCGTCCTGGATACCGTGCTCGGCGCGGGGGACCGATTCGAGAACACCACCGGCACACTGGCGCCGCGCGCGGCCGTTCCGGCCGGGGCCATCGTCATCGCGTTCTCCACCCTGCTGGACACCGAATTCGCGCTGGCGCTGATCGATTTGCGCAAGCGCGGTCACGTCGTGATCGCGGTCGACACCCTGGACGTCTCGCCGTTCGAAGACGAACAGGACCCGCTGGTGGATCGGCTGTGGGCGATGCAGCGCTCGGCGATGTATCGCGACATGGCAACGATCGGCGTCGACATCGTCTCCTGGCGGGGCGATCACACCCTCGAGCAGTCGATGGGTGTGATGCCGGATCGCCGCCGCCGGGTGCGTGGACGGCTGCGGGGGTAGCGATGTCAACCGGCGCGCGATTCGGGGTCCATGCTCTGGCAACGACATTCGGTCTGCTGATGACCGGCCTGGCCGCGGTGGGTGGCCACGGGGCGGCGGTGGCCGCCGGGATGGCGGCGCTGGCCGCCGTGGGCGTCGGGGTCGTGTTGCGGCCGGCCGCAACGGTTGCCGTGTTGCTGTGTGTCGTTGTGATCGTCGTCTCCGATCGCCCCTATGTGTTCGCGGTACTTTCGGGGCTGTGCGCGGCCGGCTATCTGGTCTCGCGCCACGCAGCCGGGATGCCGGACGCGGTCGTCATGGTGAGCTGGCCGACACTTGTTGGCGCCGTGGGATTTACCGTAGTAGGCGTGGTGGCCATATCGTTCCCGCTGCAGCTGCCGTGGGTACCGCTGGCGGCGCCGCTCGCGGTGTTGGCGATCTACGTGTTGGCCACTCGCCCGTTCTTGGGTTGATCACGCATCGGGCCTGACAACGCCGCGAGTCATCGCGAGTTTGCGCTGGATTCGGCCGCTTTCGTAGGTCCTTCGACGCACCTGCAAGGATTTTTGTCCTGGCCGCGCGCTGCGCCGATAAGCAGGATGTGGTGGCACCCGGTGTCGACGAGACGATGCCGTAGGACAAGGGGAGCCATAGTGAGCCACCGAACACACACAACCGATTTCATCGTGGTGGGCGCGGGCGCGTCGGGCAGTGTGGTCGCGCGCCGATTGCTGGACCGCGGCTACTCGGTGCATGTGCTGGAGGCCGGCCCCGCCGACATCAACCCCGATATCCACACCAGTTCCAGATGGCCCGCGTTATTGCGCAGCGGACAGGACTGGGCTTTCATGACTACCCCGCAACGACACGCCAACAATCGGCGCCTCTATTGGCCTCGGGGAAAGGTGTTGGGCGGCAGCAGCTCCCTCAACGGCCAGATCTACATACGTGGGCACTGCAGCGACTACGACGAGTGGGCCCAACTCGGTTGTAAGGGCTGGGATTTCGAGACCATATTTCCACTGTTTCTGCGCTCGGAGGACCACGTGGACGGCGCCGGCCGGTGGCACGGGGCGGGCGGACCGCTGCCGGTCGAGCGGATCACCCGACCGAACCCGACGTCGGTCGCGTTCGTCGCAGGGGCGAGCGCCCTCGGGCACCAGGTGCTCGATGATTTCAACGGGCCGCAGCAGGTCGGTGTCGGCTACAACCAAGTGACCACCCGCAACGGGCGCCGGGCCAGCGCGTGGCGCAGTTTCATGGCCCCGGTGCGGGGAAACCCGCGGCTGGCCGTGACCACCGGCGCGCTGGTGCACCATGTCATCGTCCGCGGTGGCCGCGCGGTCGGGGTGCAGTATTCGGTGCGCGGGCAGATTCTTCAGGCGTCCGCCGAGAGTGAAGTGGTGCTGTGTGCGGGCACCGTGGGGTCACCGAAGCTGTTGATGCTCAGTGGCATTGGGCCTGCTGAGCACCTAGCCGAAATCGGCGTGAAGGTTACTGTCGATCTTCCCGGGGTGGGCGAGAACCTGCACGACCACCTGCTGGTGAGCAACGTCTATGAGGCCGCTCGGCCGATGGAACCGCCACACCACAACCTGCTTGAGTGCCAACTGTTCACCTCCAGCGCGTACTGGCGCGGTCCGGGCCCCGATCTGCAGCCGCTGTTCATGCACCTGGTGTACCCGGCCGAGGGTTATCCCGTGCCGCGCAACGGATATACGATCGCGCCCGGCATCATCCGTCCCCGGTCGCGGGGCACACTTCGGCTTGCTTCGGCCGATCCGGCGACCGCACCGCAGTGCGATCCGAATGTCCTGGCCGAACCCTATGACGTCGAAGCGCTGGTCGACGCGGTGGAGATCGGCCGCGAGATAGGGGCCGGTTCCGCCTTCGACGAGTGGCGCTACGCCGAGGTCGCACCCGGACCGGCAGCACGTACGCGCGATCAGCTCCGCGCATACGTGCGGCGTGCCGTCGGCACCTACCACCATCAAGTCGGGACGTGCCGCATGGGCGTCGACGACGACGCCGTCGTGGCACCGGATCTCAGGGTGCGTGGGGTGTCAGGACTGCGGGTCGCCGACGCGTCGGTCATGCCGTCGATCACCACCGGCAACACCTATGCACCCGCAATCATGATCGGGGAGAAGGCATCCGATCTGATGGTGGGGGCGCCCGTGAGTCGCCGAGTTACTGCAGCAACTGTGCGGCGTGATCCGCGAGGTCGAGCAGCGGTTGCGGGAAGACCCCGAGAATCACGGTGATCGCGGCGCACAGCGCGATCGCGATCTTGCTCAGGATGCCCGGCGCGACGACCTGAGGGGTGTCGTCGGTCGGTTCGGTGAAGAACATCAGCACGATCACGCGGACGTAGAAGTAGGCGGCGACCCCGCTGGCGATCACACCGATGATGACCAGCGGCACGGCACCGCCCTGCGCGGCGGCCTTGAACACCGTGAGCTTGCTGATGAATCCACTGGTCAATGGGATGCCGGCGAAGGCCAGCAGGAACATCGAAAGCATCACGCCCACAATGGGAGAACGCTGTCCGAGCCCGGCCCAGTGCGATAGCTTGGCATCTTCGACACCGTCGGAGTTGCGGACCAGGCCGACGATCGCGAACGCGCCGACCGTGCTGAAGCTGTAGGCGACCAGGTAGAACAACGTGGCGGCCAGGCCGGCGTGGTTGTCGGCGATCACGCCGGTGAGGATGAAACCGACGTGGGCGACCGACGAATAGGCCAGCATTCGTTTGACGTCGGCCTGGTTGACCGCGGTCACGGTGCCGACGGCCATGGTCAGGATCGAAATCGCCCACAGCACGGGCCGCCACTGCTCGTGCAGCGGCGGCAACGCGACGTAGACCACGCGCAGCAGCGCGCCGAACGCCGCGACCTTGGTGGCCGCGGCCATGAAGCCGGTGATCGGGGTGGGGGCACCCTGATACACGTCGGGTATCCACGAGTGGAAAGGCACCGCACCGACTTTGAACAACAGGCCTACCGACAACAGTGCGACCCCGACCAACGCCATCGAGCTATCGCCATGCGCGGCAAGCGCATCCCGGATGCCGGGCAACAGCAGTGTTCCGGTCGCGCCGTAGACCAGTGCCACGCCGTAGAGGAAGAATGCCGACGAGAAGGCGCCCAGCAGGAAGTACTTCATCGCCGCCTCCTGCGACAGCAGCCGGCGGTGCCGCGCCAGCCCGCACATCAGGTACAGCGGCAGTGACAGCACCTCCAGCGCGACGAACATCGTCAACAGGTCATTGGCCGCGGGGAACACCATCATGCCGCCGACCGACAGCATCAGCAGCGGGAAGAGTTCGGTCTGGGCGGCTCCGGCTCGTTCGGCCTCACGCTCGGCGTCGCTGCCGGGGACCGCGGAAGCCTGTGGGGTAAAGGCGTCCAACCCGGAGGCATTGCCGGAAACACCCGCCGCGACCTTTACCTTGTTGGCGGTTGCGGCGATGTTGCTGCGTTCGGCGATGAAGATGACGGCCATCATGGCCACCAGCACCACGGTGCCCTGCAGATACAGCGTCGGCCGGTCGATGGCCATCGCGCCCAGCACCCCGCTGCGACCGGATGCCGGCAGGGAGCGGCTGACCGCGATGTCGGCGACGAACGCCGCGATCAAGCCACCGAGGGCCAGGGTCACCTGGGACACATAGCGAATGTTCCTGGGCAGGAACGCTTCCGCCAGTACCCCGATCACGGCGACACCGAAGACGATGAGCATCGGGCACAGCAGGAAGTACTCGATGCTGGGGGTGGGAAGGGTCATTGGTGCGGTCCTTCGGCTGTACCGGGGGTCGCCCTTAAAACCGGACGAGTCACTTTCGGCGCGGGATCATGCTGGCCGATGGTGATCATGGTGTGGTCCACGGCGGGATTGATGATGTCGAGCACCGGCTTGGGATAGATGCCGAAAACGAACAGCAGCGCCATCAACGGTGCGACGACGGCCAGCTCGCGCAGCCGTAGATCGCCGATTCCCTCGTTGCCTTCGGCCACCGGCCCGGTCATCACCCGCTGGTAGAGCCACAGCATGTAGATCGCGGCCAGCACCAGCGCGGTCACCCCGAACGCGCCCGCCAGCCAGTACCGGTTGAAAGTGCCCAGCAGGACCAGGAATTCGCTGATAAACGGCGCAAGCCCGGGCAGCGACAGGGTCGCCATGGCCGAGACCAGGAAGGTGCCGGCCAGAACCGGCGCAACCTTCTGCACACCGCCGTAATCGGCGATCAACCTGCTGCCGCGCCGCGTCACCAGGAATCCCGCGATCAGGAACACCGCCGCCGTGGACAGGCCATGGTTGAGCATGTACAGCGTCGACCCGCTCTGCCCCTGGCTGGTCATCACGAAGATGCCGGCGATGATGAACCCGAAGTGCGAGATCGAGGTGTAGGCGATCAGGCGCATCATGTCTTTTTGTCCGATCGCGACGATCGCGCCGTAGATCACCCCGATGATGGCCAGCGTCACGATCAGCGGCCGGAAATACGTTGAGGCATCAGGGAACAGCTGCAGGCAGTAGCGCAGCATTCCGAAGGTGCCGACCTTGTCCATCACCGCGGTGATCAGGACCGCGGTCGCCGGGGTGGCCTCGACGCAGGCGTCGGGCAGCCAGCGGTGGAACGGCCACAGCGGGGCCTTGACGGCGAAGGCGAACATGAAGCCGCCGAACAGGGCCTTGAACACGGCGGGGTCGACGCCGGCGAAGCGGCCCGTGGAGATGCCGGTCACGATTTCGCGGAAGTCGAACGTGCCCCCGCCGTGCTGCGCGGTCACCACATACAGCCCGATGACCGCCGCCAGCATGATCAGACCGCCGAACAGGTTGTACAGCAAGAACTTCACCGCCGCGCGCGACCGGGCGGTGCCCTTGCCGAAGCCGCCGATCAGGAAGTACATCGGGATCAGCATGGCCTCGAAGAACACGTAGAACAGCAGCACGTCCAGCGCGATCACCGAGATCAGCACCATCGACTCGATGGCCAGCGTCAAGGCGACGTAGGCGTGCACGCCCCGGGTGCCCTCGCCGCCGTCGTTCCAGCCCGCCACCAGCAGCAGCGGAACCAGGATCGCGGTCAGCAGCACGAGGATCACCGCGATGCCGTCCACGCCGAGGTTGTAGCCGGCGCCGAAGGCCGGAATCCAGGGATGCTTTTCCAGGAATTGGTAAGGGGCGCCGCCGGTTTTGAAGCCGAGCGTGACGACGAGTGCGACCGCCAGCGTCAGGATGCTGATGACCAGGCCGGTCCACTTCGCGAGCTGACGCAGGCCGGGCGGCATCAGGATGATGAGGATGGAACCCGCCAGCGGCACCAGCCACAGCACGCTCAGCCAGGGCACGTTAGTCATGAGCGCCGCTCCTCTTCATCGCTTCGCTCTGCATCGTCGCGGCGCGCGAGCTCACCACAGTTGCACCGCCAGGATCGCCGCGACCAGCAGGGTGGCGCCCGCCAGCATCGACAGCGCGTAGGAGCGGGCGAAACCGGTTTGCAGCCCCCGCAAGCGATTCGAGGTCCGGCTGACCAGGGCGGCCAGCGCGTTGACCGAGCCGTCCACACCCGCGTCGTCGACTTCGACCAGCGCGTCGGTCAACTGCGCGCCAGGGCGCATGAATACCTCCTCGTTGAAGGCATCGCCGTACAGGTCTCTGCGTGCGGCTGTGGTGAGTGCCGACACCTGGACGGGAGCAACTCTGGGAATCTCGGCCCTGCCGTACTTTTGATAGGCCACCGCGATTCCGACCGCGACCACCCCGAGTGCCAGCGTGGTGTTGACCCAGGCCGGAATGGTGTGCGCGCTTTCCTCGTGCGCACCGACGACCGGCTCCAGCCAGTGCGGCAGGGTGCCCCCGATGGCGAACAGGCCGCCGGCGAACACGGAGCCGAAGGCGAGCAGGATCATCGGACCGGTCATCAGGGCGGGCGCCTCGTGCGGGTGACTGCCCGGCGCCCAACGCTTTTCGCCGAAGAAGGTCATCAGCATCACCCGGGTCATGTAGAACGCGGTGATGCCCGCGCCCAGCAGCGCGGCCCCGCCGAGGGTGTAGCCGCGGACGCCGCCGGCGCCCAGCGCCGCCTCGATGATGGCGTCCTTGGAGTAGAAGCCCGCGAACGGCGGAACGCCGATGATGGCCAGGTATCCCAGGCCGAAGGTGACGAAGGTGATGGGCAGGGCCGCGCGCAGCCCGCCGTATCGGCGCATGTCCTGCTCTTCGTGCATCGCATGAATGATCGAGCCCGACCCGAGGAACAGCCCGGCCTTGAAGAAGCCGTGGGTGAGCAGGTGCATGATCGCGAACGCGTAACCGGCGGGGCCGAGTCCCGCCGCCAGCACCATGTAGCCGATCTGGCTCATCGTCGACGCCGCCAGTGCCCGCTTGATGTCGTCCTTGGCGCAGCCGATGAATGCCCCGAACAGCAGGGTGACGGCGCCGACCAGGACGACGCCGAGTTGCGCTCCGGGAGCCAGGTTGTAGAGCGGGTTGGACCGCACGATCAGGTACACGCCCGCGGTCACCATGGTGGCGGCGTGGATCAGCGCGGACACCGGGGTGGGGCCCTCCATCGCGTCACCCAACCAGGCCTGCAGCGGGACCTGCGCGGACTTGGCGCAGGCGCCCAGCAGCAGCAACAAGCCCATAACGGTCAGCACGCCGCTGCCGGCGGCGGGGGCGCCGGCGAAAACCCCGGCATACGAGAGGGTTCCGAACGTGCTGAACATCAGGAACATGCCCACGGCCAGGCCGGCGTCGCCGACCCGGTTCATCACGAACGCCTTCTTCGCGGCCGTGGCCGCCGACGGCTTGTGGTACCAGAAACCGATCAGCAGGTAGGACGCCAGACCCACGCCTTCCCAGCCGACGTAGAGCACCAGGTAGTTGTCCGCGACGACCAGCAGCAGCATCGAAGCCAGGAACAGGTTGAGGTATCCGAAAAACCTGCGGCGGTCCGGGTCGTCGGCCATGTAGGCGACCGAATAGATGTGGATCAGCGATCCCACGCCGGAGATCAGCAGCACGAAACAGATTGACAGCTGGTCGATCTGGACCCCGAAGTCGACCTGAAACTGGTCGACCGGAATCCAGGTGAACACCGTCTGGTGGATGACGCGGTGCTCACTGTCGCGGCTCAGCAAGTCCGCCAGCAGCGTGGCGCCCACCCCGAACGCTCCCAGGGCGGCGAGGACGCCCAGCCAATGCCCCCACGCGTCGGTGCGTCTGCCGCCGAACAGCAAGATGGCGGCACCCGCAAGTGGGAGCGCCACCAGCAGCCAGGTGTAGTCAGTCATCGTGGCGTTCTTAGCCTTTGAGTAGGTTCGCGTCGTCGACCGACGCCGATTTGCGGGCACGGAAAATCGTCATGATGATGGCCAGGCCGATGACGACCTCGCACGCGGCCACCACCATCGTGAAGAACGCGATCATCTGCCCGTCCAGGTGGCCGTGCATGCGCGCGAAGGTGACGAACGCCAGGTTCACGGCGTTGAGCATCAACTCGACGCACATGAACATGACGATGGCGTTGCGGCGCAGCAGCACACCCGAGGCCCCGATCGTGAACAGCAGCGCCGAAAGGTAAAGGTAGTTAGCCGGATTCACGACGTACCGCCTTTGATGGCTTGGGCGCGGGGAGTTTGTTTGCCGTCCGCGCCGCGGGTTTGCAGCATGCTCGACACCGACAGGTCCGAGTAGGAACCGTCGGGCAGCAACGCGGCCACGTCGACCGCGTTGTGGCGGGCGTAGACGCCGGGGCTGGGCAGCGGGGTCGGGCGGCCGCCGGAGCGGAACCGCTCCTCGGAAAGTTCGCGCTGTGTCTTGCGGCGTTCGAAACGTTCGCGGTGCGCGAGCACCATCGCCCCGACCGCGGCGGCGATCAGCAGGGCGCTGGTCAGTTCGAACGCCCACAGGTAGCGCGAAAAGATCAGTGCCGCCAGGCCTTCGACGTTGCCGTTGGCATTCGCGGTGGTCAGTCCGACGAAGCCACCGGTTGTCACCTTGCCGATGGCGGCGACCAGCAGGATGCCGAAGCCGACTCCGGTGATCACCGCGGCGACGCGCTGACCGCGCAGCGTTTCCTTCAGCGACTCCGCGGAATCCACGCCGATCAACATCAGCACGAACAGGAACAGCATCATCACCGCGCCGGTGTAGACCACGACTTGAACCACGCCCAAGAACAGTGCGTCCTGGATCATGTAGAAGATCGCCAGGATGATCATGGTCATCGCCAGGAACATCGCCGAGTACACGGCGTTGACGGCCGTGACCACCCCGATCGCGCCGATCACGGCGAGAGCGCCGAGCAGCCAGAAGGCCACCGCTTCGCCGGTGGAGGTGCGAGCGATGACGTCGCTGGCCAGGTTGGTGATCACCGGGCGTCTCCTGCGTTCTGATTCCGGCGCAGACCATCCGCGGTGACGTTGCCCTGGTAGTAGTCCTTGTCGGTGGCGCCCTCGGTCCGCGGGTGCGGCGGCGCGAGCATGTTCTGCAGCAGCGGCGCCAGCAGCCGGTCCTTTTCGTAGATCAGGTCGGCACGGTTGTCGTCGGCCATCTCGTAGTCGTTGGTCATCGTCAGCGCGCGGGTCGGGCAGGCCTCGATGCACAGACCGCAGCCGATGCACCGCAGATAGTTGATCTGGTACACCCGGCCGTAGCGCTCTCCCGGCGAAAACCTTGCCTCGTCGGTGTTGTCGGCGCCCTCGACGTAGATCGCGTCCGCAGGACAGGCCCAGGCGCACAGCTCGCAGCCGATGCACTTCTCCAGGCCGTCGGGGTACCGGTTGAGTTGGTGACGGCCGTGATAGCGCGGGGCGACCGGGCCGGGTTTCTCCGGATACTCCTCGGTGACAGTCTTTTTGAACATCGCCCCGAATGTCACGCCGAATCCGGCCACGGCGTCGAGGAATTTAGCCATGTGCTTCCTCCTTGCTCGCACTGACTGCCGGCGTCAGCACTTTGCCCGGCAGCGGTGGTGTCGGGAATGCCGGTGGCGGCGGCAGGGCGTCGGCACGCTTGCGCAGCTCGCGCGCCAGTGCGCGATTGCCCGGTGTGCTGAACGGCTTGCGCAGCAACATCACCAGCGCCACGGCGAAGACGAGGCTGCAGACCACCAGCAGCGGAGTCCAATACGCGTACCCCTGGTTGCGCAGTGTGCGGATGACCGCCGCGATCAGCACCCACACCAGCGACGCGGGGATAAGGAGTTTCCAGCCCAGGGCCATGAACTGGTCGTAGCGCAGCCGGGGCAGGCTGGCACGCAGCCACATGTAGATGAACAGGAACACCCACATCTTCGCGGTGAACCAGAGCACCGGCCACCAGCCGGTGTTCGCACCGTCCCACATGTTCAGCGGCCACGGGGCGTGCCAGCCGCCGAAGAACATCAACGTGGCGAGCGACGAAACCGTCATCATGTTGACGTATTCGGCAAGCATGAACATCGCGAACTTCAGTGACGAGTACTCGGTGTGGAAGCCGGCGACGAGTTCACCCTCGGCTTCCGGCAGATCGAATGGGGCGCGGTTGGTTTCACCGACCATCGAGATCAGGTAGATGATGAACGACGGCAGCAGCAGGAATATGTACCAGACGCCGTCCTGTGCCTTGATGATTCCGGACGTCGACATGGTGCCGGCGAACAGGAAGACCGCCGCGAACGACAGCCCCATCGACACTTCGTAGGAGATGACCTGCGCGGTGGACCGCACCCCACCCAGCAGCGGGTAGGTCGAGCCGGATGCCCAGCCGCCCAGCACGATGCCGTAGACGCCGATCGCGGAGAGTCCCAGGATGAACAGCACCGCGGCCGGCATGTCGGTCAGCTGCAGGGGCGTGCGGTGACCGAAGACCGTCACCTCGGGGCCGAACGGGATGAAAGCGAACGCGGTGAACGCGGGGATCGTCGAGATGACCGGCGCCGCCATGTAGACGAACCAGTCGACGCCGCGGGGAGTGATGCTCTCCTTGAGCGCCAGCTTGATTCCGTCGGCCAGACTCTGCAGGGCCCCCCAGGGGCCCGCCCGGTTGGGGCCGGGCCGACGCTGCATCCAGCCAAGGATCTTGCGCTCGAGCAGGATTGCGAGCAAGACGTTCAGCATCAAGAAGACGAAGATCGCCAGCGCCTTGCCGAGCACCAGCCACCAGGTGTCGTGTCCGAAGGCGGTCAAGGTGGTCGTCATGAGCCCACTCCGATCTTCACGACGCTGCCGACGGTGACCCCCAGGTCCCGCTGCACCGCCGAGCCCGGCGAGTTCAGCGGTAGCCACACCACTCGGTCGGGCATGTCAGTGATGTTCAGCGGCAAGCTGATTGATCCCCGCGATGTGCTGACCGTGACCGTGTCGCCCTCGGACGCGCCGATCTCGGTCGCGGTGCCGGCCGACAGCCGGGCCACGGGTTTGCGTGCCGTGCCCGCCAGATACGGTTCGCCGTCTTGTGCGCGACCGTTGTCGAGCATCATCCGCCAGCCGGTGAGCACGGCCTCGCCCTGGCCGGGCCGCGGCGGCTCGGGTGCTTGAACCGTTGCGCCGCTGGCGCGCTCGCCCTCCCAGTTGCCCAGCGCCGAGATTTGCTCGCGAGCCGCCTGCACGCCGGTCATCCCGAGGTAGACACCCATTTCGTCGGCCAGCGTGTCGAGGATCTGGTGATCGGATTGGGTGGCTCGCTGGGTGGTGCCGCGTAGCGCTGGCTCGAAGGGCCGGAATCGGCCTTCCCAGTTGACGAATGCACCCGCCTTCTGTGTGGTGGGCGCGACGGGGAACACGACATCGGCGCGTTCGGTGACCTCGCTGTGCCGCAGTTCCAGGCTGACGACGAAGTTGGCGGCGTCCAGCGCGGCCAGCACCGCATCCGGATCGGCGAAGTCGGCCGGCTCGATACCGCCGACCAGCAGCGCGCCCAGGCTTCCGTCCGTCGCGGCGGCCAGAATGCCGTCGACGTCACGCCCCGGGGCAGAAGGCAATTCGTCGACATTCCAGGCCGCGGCCACCTCGGCACGGGCGGTGTCGTCGGCCACCGGACGACCGCCGGGCAGCAGGCCGGGCAGTGCGCCGGCTTCGAGCGCGCCACGTTCGCCGGCGCGTCGCGGCACCCAGGCCAGTCGCGCGCCGGTGGCATCGGCCAGACGGGCGGCCGCGGACAATCCGCCCGGTACGGTGGCCAGGCGTTCGCCGACCATGATGACCGCTCCGGCCTTCGACAGCAGCTCGCCCACCTCGCCGGTGGCCAGGCTGTTCAGGGTGGACGGTTCCGCGCCGGGCACGGTTTGGAGCAGCCGGCCCGACATCTTCGTCAGCGCACGCGTGGCGAACGGCGCGACCGCGTAGATCGGCACGCCGCGCTTGCGTGCGGCCTTGCGCAGCCGCAGGAATACGATCGGTGCCTCGTCCTCCGGCTCGAAGCCGACCAGCACGACCACTGGCGCCGATTCCAGATCGGAGAAGCTGACCGTGAGCGGCCGGCCCGCGATGCGTGCCGCGAGAAACTCCGCCTCTTCGGCTGAGGAGGGGCGGGCGCGAAAGTCGATGTCGTTGGTGTCCAACACGATTCGCGCGAACTTGGCATAAGCGTAGGAGTCTTCCCAGGTACCGCGGCCGCCGACCAGCACACCGGTGCGACCGCGGGCTGATTCGAGGCCCTGCGTTGCGGCCACGATCGCGTGGGCCCACGACGCGGGCTGCAGCGTGCCGTCGGCGTCGCGGACCAGGGGAGTGGTGAGCACGTCGGGCTGAGTGTCGTAGCGGAAGGCCCACCGGCCCTTGTCGCAGTTCCACTCCTCGTTGACCTCGGGGTCGTCACCGGCGAGCCGGCGCAGCACCTTGCCGCGGCGGTGGTCGGTGCGCTCGGCGCAGCCGCCGGCGCAATGCTCGCACACGCTGGGGCTGGAGACCAGATCGAAGGGGCGGGCCCGGAATCGGTAGGCGGTGCCGGTCAGCGCGCCCACCGGGCAGATCTGCACGGTGTTGCCCGAGAAGTAGGAGTCGAACGGCTCGTTGGCGTAGATGCCGACCTGCTGCAGGGCGCCGCGCTCCTGCATGTCGATGAATGGATCGCCGGCGATCTGCTCGGAGAACCGCGTGCAGCGCGCGCACAGGATGCACCGTTCGCGGTCCAGTAGCACCTGCGAGGAGATGTTGATCGGCTTGGCGAAGGTGCGCTTGACATCTTCGAAACGAGAATCGGTGCGGCCGTTGGACATTGCCTGGTTCTGCAGGGGACATTCGCCGCCCTTGTCGCACATCGGGCAGTCCAGCGGGTGGTTGATCAGCAGCAGCTCCATCACGCCGTGCTGGGCCTTGTCCGCGGCCTCGGAGGTGAGCTGGGTGCGCACCACCATGTCGTCGGTGCACACGATGGTGCACGACGCCATCGGCTTGCGCTGCCCCTCCACCTCGACCATGCACTGCCGGCACGCTCCGACCGGGTCGAGCAACGGGTGGTCGCAGAACCTCGGAATCTGGATCCCCATCAACTCGGCCGCGCGGATCACCAGAGTTCCTTTGGGGACCGAGATTTGGGTGCCGTCGATGGTCAGCGTCACCATATCTGGCGGCGTCACCTCGTCGCCGGTCTGGGTCTTGGCCGCTGTGGTCATGAGCGCCGCTCCTCTCCCCCGCGAGCGGGAGGTGCCCCCACATCGCTCTTTTGCTCTGCATCGTCGCCGGCGCGTGTCATGAGCGCGTTCACGCCTTTCCGTTCGCCGTAAGCATGGAGTCTCGGGGGTCGAACGGGCAGCCGCCTCCTTCGACGTGGGCGATGTACTCGTCGCGGAAATACTTGATCGACGACATCACCGGGCTGGCCGCACCATCGCCCAACGCGCAGAACGACTTTCCGAGGATCGCGTCGGAGATGTCCAGCAATTTGTCCAGATCCTCGTGGGTGCCCTTACCCGTCTCGAGCCGCGTGTAGATCTGGTCGAGCCAGAACGTGCCCTCGCGGCACGGTGTGCATTTGCCGCACGACTCGTGCTTGTAGAAGTACGTCCAGCGCTGCACCGCGCGCACCACGCAGGTGGTCTCGTCAAAGATCTCCAGCGCCTTGGTGCCCAGCATCGAGCCGGCGGCGCCGACGCCCTCGTAATCCAGTGGCACATCGAGGTGTTCGTCGGTGAGCAGTGGTGTCGACGATCCGCCCGGTGTCCAGAACTTCAGCCGGTGTCCGGCGCGGACCCCACCGGCGTAGTCGAGCAACTCGCGCAGCGTGATGCCCAGCGGGGCCTCGTACTGGCCGGGGCGGGTGACGTGCCCGGACAGCGAATACAGTGTGAAGCCCGGCGATTTCTCGCTGCCCATCGACCGGAACCATTCAACGCCGTTGAGAATGATCGACGGCACGCTGGCGATGGTCTCGACGTTGTTGATCACCGTGGGGCAGCCGTAAAGCCCTGCCACGGCGGGGAACGGCGGGCGCAGCCGGGGCTGGCCGCGCCGGCCCTCCAGACCCTCCAGCAGCGCGGTTTCCTCACCGCAGATGTAGGCGCCCGCACCGGCGTGGACCACCAGTTCCAGGTCGTAGCCGGATCCGTTGATGTCGCGGCCCAAAAAACCGGCGGCGTAAGCCTCGGCGACCGCGTTCTGCAGCCGGCGCAGCACCGGCACCACCTCGCCGCGCACGTAGATGAAGGCGTGGCTGGCCCGGATGGCATAGGAGGCGATGATGGCGCCCTCCACCAGTAGGTGGGGCGTCGCCAGCATCAGCGGAATGTCTTTGCACGTACCGGGTTCTGATTCGTCGGCGTTGACCACCAGGTAGTGCGGCTTGGCGGCCGGGCCGGAGTCGCCCTGTGGGATGAACGACCACTTTGTTCCGGTCGAGAAGCCGGCGCCGCCGCGACCGCGTAGGCCCGAGTCCTTCACGGCCCCGATCACCGCGTCGGGCTCCATCGCCAGCGCCTTCTTCAGCGCCTGGTAACCGTCGTGACGTTGGTAGGTCTCCAGCGTGAACGACTTCGGGTCGTCCCAGTAGCGGCTGATGACCGGGGTCAGCGGGGTGGTCATGACTTGCCTCCGGGAGCCGGTGGGGCTTCCATGCCCTTCTCCTTCGCCACCTGCAGCCCGGCCAAAGTGGCTGCGCCGGCGCCACCCTGCCCTTCGTCGGGGCGCTCGTCGGGGAGGCCGGCCAGGATGCGGGACGTCTCGCGGAACTTGCACAGCGGTGCACCGCGGGTGGGCGCCTTGGGCTTGCCGGCCCGCAGCGAGTCGACGAGTTCCCGCGCGGACTGAGGCGTCTGGTTGTCGTAGAACTCCCAGTTGACCATCACCACCGGCGCGAAGTCGCACGCGGCGTTGCACTCGATGTGCTGCAGGGTGACCGATCCATCGGCGGTGGTCTCGTCGTTGCCGATGCCGAGATGTTCTTTGAGCGAATCGAATATCGCGTCGCCGCCCATCACCGCGCACAGCGTGTTGGTGCAGACGCCGACCACGTAATCACCGGTGGGGCCGCGGCGGTACATCGTGTAGAAGCTGCCCACCGCCGACACCTCGGCGCCGCTCAGCCCGAGCTGCTCGCCGCAGAACTCCAGGCCCGCCGGTGTCAGGTAGGAATCCTCTGCTTGGACCAGGTGCAGCAACGGCAACAACGCGGAGCGCTTGTTGGGGTAGCGGCTGATGATCTCCTTGGCGTCGACCTCCAGCCGTGCCCGGACCTCCGGCGAATACGACTGCGGCGCACCTTCGACCACGAACTGGTTGGGTTCTTCGGGCGGCGGTCCGAGCCGGATGAACACCCGCTCGCCAGAGCCGTTGCCTCCCATGGGCGCCGTCATCGGTCGACTCCGCCCATGACCGGGTCGATGCTGGCGACCGCGGTGATCAGATCGGCGACCATCCCGCCCTCGCACATCGCTGCGACGGACTGCAGATTGGTGAAGGAGGGATCGCGATAATGCACTCGGTAAGGCCGGGTTCCGCCGTCGCTGACCATGTGCACGCCGAGCTCTCCGCGGGGTGATTCCACCGCGCTGTACACCTGTCCGGCCGGCACCCGGATACCCTCGGTCACCAACTTGAAGTGGTGGATCAATGCTTCCATCGAACCGCCCATGATCTTGGCGATGTGCTCCGGCGAATTACCCATGCCGTCGGGGCCTACCTTGAGGTCGGCGGGCCAGGCGATCTTGCGGTCCTCGACCATGTACGGACCGGGCTTGAGCTTGTCCAGGCACTGCTCCACGATCTTGATCGACTCCCACATCTCCTTGACGCGAATCATGTAGCGCCCGTACGCATCACACGTGTCGGCGGTGATCACGTCGAACTCGTAGTTCTCGTACCCGCAGTAGGGTTCGCTCTTGCGCAGGTCGTGCGGTAAGCCGGTGGCACGCAGGATCGGCCCGGTGATACCCAGCGCCATGCAGCCCGTCAAGTCGAGATAGCCGACGTCCTCGGTGCGCGCTTTCCAGATGGCGTTTTCGTTGAGCAGATCGCCCATTTCGCGCAGCACCTGCTTGAGCCCCTTGAGGCTTTCGACGATGTCGGCTTCGGCGCCCGGCGGTAAGTCCTGCGCCACCCCGCCCGGGCGAATGTAGGCACTGTTCATCCGCAGACCGCTGATCTTTTCGAACAGGGTCAGGACGATCTCGCGTCCCCGGAAGCCGACGAACATCGGCGTCATCGCGCCCAGTTCCATGCCGCCGGTGGCCAGTGCGACCAGGTGCGAGGAGATCCGGTTGAGCTCCATCATCAGGACGCGGATGACGTTGACCCGCTCCGGGATCTCGTCGGTGATACCGAGCAGCTTCTCGACGCCGAGACAATAGGCGGTCTCGTTGAAAAACGGTGACAGGTAATCCATTCGGGTCACGAATGTGACACCCTGCGTCCAGTACCGGTATTCGAGATTCTTCTCGATTCCGGTGTGCAGGTAGCCGATTCCGCAGCGGACCTCGGTGACGGTCTCGCCTTCGATCTCGAGGATCAGCCGCAGCACCCCGTGCGTCGACGGGTGCTGGGGCCCCATGTTGACGACGATGCGTTCACCGGGATCCGCGGCGCGGGCGGCCTCGACGACCTGCCCCCAATCCTGTCCGCCGGCGACAACGACAGTTTCGGCGCCGCCATCGTGCGTCGAGTCGGTGATTGTGCTCATCAGTTGTACGCTCTCCGCTCGTCGGGCGGGGGTATCTGTGCTCCCTTGTACTCGACGGGAATACCGCCGAGCGGGTAGTCCTTGCGCTGCGGATGGCCGTGCCAGTCGTCCGGCATTTCGATGCGGGTCAGCGAGGGGTGCCCGTCGAAGATGATGCCGAAGAAGTCATACGTTTCGCGCTCGTGCCAGTCGTTGGTCGGGTAGATGCCATACAGCGACGGGATGTGCGGATCACCGTCGGGCGCAGACACTTCCAGCCGGACCCGGCGATTGTGCGTGATCGACTGCAGCGGGTAGACGGCGTGCAGTTCGCGGCCGGTCTCGTGTGGGTAGTGCACGCCACTCACACCGAGGCACATCTCGAAGCGCAGTTCGGGTTCGTCGCGCAGCCGTTGAGCCACGTGTGGCAGTGCCTCGCGGCGCACGTGCAACGTCAGTTCGTTGCGGTCGACGACGACTTTCTCTACGGCGTTTTCGAATTCGATGCCGCCGGCCTTCAGCGCGTCGGTCAGCCGGTCGACCACGTCGTCGAAATAGCCGCCATAGGGCCGGGGACTGCTGCCCGGCAGTGTGATCTCCCGCACCAGCCGCCCGTATCCGGACGTATCACCCGAGCCGGAAATGCCGAACATGCCACGGCGCACGTTGATCACTTCTTCGTCGGGGGAGGGCACCGGGCCGCCCACTTCGCTGGCGGCTACCTTCGGGTCGTGTTCCGGTGAGCTCATCGCAGCAGCCCACGCATCTCGATGGTGGGCCGGGCGCCCAGCGCCGCTTGCTCGGCTTCGGCGATGGCCTGCTCGCGGTTCACACCCAACGGCATTTCCTGAATCTTCTCGTGCAGCTTGAGAATTGCGTACAACAGCATCTCCGGGCGGGGTGGGCAGCCGGGGAGGTAGATGTCGACCGGAACCACGTGGTCCACGCCCTGGACGATCGCATAGTTGTTGAACATCCCGCCGGAGGACGCGCAGACACCCATGGCCAGTACCCATTTCGGCTCTGCCATCTGGTCGTAGATCTGGCGCAGCACCGGGGCCATCTTCTGGCTCACCCGTCCCGCCACGATCATCAGATCGGCCTGGCGCGGTGTCGCCGAGAAGCGCTCCATCCCGAACCGCGCGATGTCGAACCGTGGTCCGGCCGTTGCCATCATCTCGATCGCGCAGCACGCCAACCCGAACGTTGCCGGCCACAGCGAGTTCTTGCGGACGTAGCCGGCGATCTTCTCGACGGTCCCGAGCAGGATGCCTGCGGGTAGCTGTTCTTCCAGGCCCATGAGTTACCTCAATCCCATGTCAGGCCGCCGCGGCGCCACACGTAGGCGTAGGCCACGAAGACGGTGAGCATGAACACCACCATCTCGACCAGAGCAAACGTTCCCAGTGCGTCGTAGCTGACCGCCCACGGATACAGGAACACGATTTCGATGTCGAAGACGATGAACAGCATTGCGGTCAGGTAATACTTCACCGGAAACCGCTGCCCGGGCGTCGCATGCGGACCACTCACCGACGTTTCGGTCGGTTCGATTCCACATTCGTAGGCCGCCATCTTCGACTTGTTGTGCCGCGACGGGCCGGCCAGGCTCGCGATCACCACCGAGCCCACAGCAAAGGCGGCGGCGATTCCGCCTAGCACCAGGATGGGTATGTAGACGTTCAACTCGCTCCAAGATCCGTCGTGGGCCGCCTATAAAGCGACCAGGCGGCGACCGGGCTGCTGTGACGAACTGGGTCTGTAGCCCATCACAGTGATCTTCAACATAGCGTTGAGGTGGCTGGGACGCGTGCTCGGGGTGATGGTAATCACTCGGCTGTGATCTTCGCCGAGTTTAGACAACAACTCATCGGCGGGCAGCCGGCAATGCTCGGCCGGCCTCCGCGCGCAGTGCGGGCGGGCTAGATCGCGGGAGCGCGCAGCAATCCGAGCACGGTGCGACCCAGCACGATCGGGTCGATCGGATGGGGCACCGCGGCCTCGGCGCGCGACCATGTCGCCAGCCACGCGTCGTCCGGGCGACCGGTGAGCACCAAGATCGGCGGGCAGGTTTCGAGTTCGTCTTTGAGCTGCTTGGCGATTCCCATGCCGCCGGTCGGCGTCGCTTCGCCGTCGAGGATGGCCAGGTCGATGCCGCCCTCGTCCATCGTGCGGATCACCATCGGACCGGTGGCCACCTCGACGTAGTTCAACTCGGGCAGGTCCGGGTGCAGGCGTGTGCCCAGTGCCCGCTTCACTTCGTCGCGGGTGTTGGGGTTGTCGCTGTAGACGAGTATCCGCAGAGCGATGGTGGCGTCGGGCACGGTGCAGATGCTACTGGTGCGCGACTGGCTTTATGGGGCGGACCGCACGAAAACGACCTGCGCCGCCGCCGTGGCCGTCGGCGCGATCATGCCGAACTTGTTCCAGCCGATGTCGAACCGGGATCGATCGATCGTGGTTTCGCCCGAGATCTGGATCGAACCGTCGCCGCTCTCGGTGACGGTGACCGGCAGCTCCACCGGCGCGGTGACGCCCTTGATCGTGAAGCTGGCGCGCAGCTCGGCGGCGTTGCCCGCGGTCGGGTGTACCGCGCTGACGACGACCCTGATCTCGGGAAAACGCTCGACATCGAAGAAATCTGCCGAGCGCAGATGCTTGTCGCGGCGGCCGATGCCGGTGTCCACCGACGCGGTGCTGATGTCGAGGCGACCGGACACCGCACCGGCGCCGGCGAGCTGTCCGTCGCCGGAGAACTCGGTGAAACGGCCGTTGACGTTCAGCAGGCCCCACATGTTTCTGATCCTGAAGGTGACGGCCGACCGGTCCGCAACGATGTTCCACACCCCGGCCGGCACGGGATCGTTCAGCAGTGTTTCCAGCGTCGTCATCGTCGATCTCACCTCATCAGCGGCGCAATTTCGGCGGGGTCGAAATACTCGTCGATCCGGTCGATCAGACCATTGGTGCCCACCCTGATCACGATGCAAACGCGCATGGAGATCGATTGGCCGGCATGACCGGTGGCGTGCAGGACGTGCTGCTGGACAAAGCCGCTGATCGACCCGTCGTCGAAGAGTCGGCGATCGAGAATCTCGTAGCGGCGCTGCGTGGTCGCACCGATGAACCAGTCGATGACCTTCAGCGCGCGGGTCTTGTCATCCGTCCTGAAGGGGTCCCGGCCGGCGCCCACCCGCCACACCGCGATGTCGTCGCTCCACAACCGATCGACGGCGGCCTTGTCGCCGTTGACGATCGACGAGAACAGCTGGTCGGCGGTGTCGACGACGACCTCAGCGGTTGCGGCGGGCATGGCAGGCTCCTATTCGCTGTCGTATCCGGGGTGGGCAACCGCCAACCGATTACGCACCAGGATTCTCAGGCCGGCGAGCACCTCGCCGGCACGCTCGTCCAGCTCGCCGGCCCGGATGGCGGCGGCAAGCTGTTCCTCGTCTGCAAAACCCAAGCCGGCCAGCGCGGCTCGAGATTCCGCCTCGCTTTCGTCGAGCAGTTCGCGCTCGACGATCCGCAATGCGTTCGCGGCCACCCGGGAGTGGAAGTTGACCTGTCCGGTGGTCGCCTCCCGGACGTCGGTTTCCAGGAACTCGGCCACCGCCGCGACGAGTTCGGCTGCCAGTGGGCGCCCGTAAGCACCGATCACGACGGGACCTCCTCGAGCAAATTGAGGATGTCCCACTCGGTCTCGCTCACCCGGCGACCGATCGTCGCCAGCTCGACCGAACGGGATTGACCGCTCAAATGCCGCTCCGCCTGGAATCGGCAGATGACACCCCAGCGCAGGGTGGCCAGCACCAGCCACCAGTGCAGCGCCGCCCGGTCGACGGTGGTCTGGCTGGCTTGCTCGTAGTCGCGCACGAAGCTCTCGATGCTGCCGAGGCCGCCGGCGCCCAGGCTGGCCGGAGCGCCGAACCGCCAGGCGCGGATGCAGAACCAGGCCAGGTCTTCGTAGGCCTCGCCGAGGTGGACCAGCTCCCAGTCGAGCACCGCGGCCAAGTCGGATCCGTCGACGATGAGGTTTCCCATCCGGTAGTCCCCGTGCACCAGCACAGTCGCCGTCGGTTGCGGTCGGTGGGCGGCCAGCCAGCGAAACGCCCATTCGAAGGTGGCGGTGGTGTCGTTCATCGCGTCGAGCCGCTCGCGGTATTCCACCAGCTGGTCCTCGTAGGCCAGGCCTTCGATTTGCGGGTCGGCCCGGTGGATGGCGGCCAACGCGTGCGCGCATTGCCGCAACAGCTCGGTTCGGCGGGTGTGCCCGTCGGCGTCGAGCTGGCGCTGGATGCGCCGGACGATGGTTTCGCCCTTGATCTCGTCGCAGACCAGAAACGGATTGCCCAGTGCGGCAACCGAATCGTCGGCGACCAGGATGTGGGGGACCGGCGCCCCGGCCGCCGCGGCCGCGGCCTGCGCGCGAGCTTCCAGCTCCATGCCGGCGTGCACGTCGTCGGGTGGGCCGGTGCGCAGGATCAGCGCGCGGCGCCCCGTGCCGGTAACCGCGTCGAACGCCCAGGTGGTGCGGCTGGCACCACCGGTGAGCGCGCGCAGGTTCTCGATCGTGGTGCCCGCGCCGAGTACCGGCACCAGCACCGCTTGGAGTTTGGTGTTCAGCTCCTCGGTCACTGCTTGCCAAACTTGAACAGCCGCTGGGCCACTCGGCGGATCTGGATTTCCTCGGCGCCCTCGGTGATCCGGTAGCGGCGATGGTGGCGGTAGATGTGCTCGAACTGCTCGTGACGGCTGTAGCCGAGGCCGCCGTAGACCTGCATCGCGCGGTCCGCGGCATCGCAGACCAGCCGGTTGGCACGATAGTTCGCCATCGACACCTTGTCCGAGACCTCCATATGGTGGTCGCGGTCCAAGTGCCAGGCGGCGAATTGCACCAGCAGCCGCACCATCTGCGCTTCGGTCTGCAGCTCGGCCAGTGGCCATTGCACGGCCTGGTTGACCGACAGCGGTTTGCCGAAGACGGTGCGCTTGGCGGCGTATTCGGCGGCACGGTCGATGCAGTACTGCGCGGCGCCCAGGCTGCTCGCGGCTTGGCGAATCCGGTTCTCGTGCAGGAACGTTTGCGCGACCTCCAGTCCGCGGTCGACCTCACCGAGCACCGCGTCGGCGGGGATGCGGACGTCTTTTAGCTCGACTTCGCCGTGATCGGTGGGCATGTTGAACGTCCACCAGTAGTAGGGGACCGTGAATCCGGGGGTGTCGGTCGGGACCAGGAACGCGGTGATGCCCCGGGCTTGTCCCGGCTCGCCGGACGTCCGGGCGAAGACCAGGTCATGCGTGGCGCGATGCACGCCGGTGTTGAATCGCTTGGCGCCGTTGATCACCCAGCTGTCACCGTCGAGGCGTGCGTGGGTTTCCAGCCAGGTCGCGTCGGATCCGTGCTGCGGCTCGGTCAGCCCGAACGCCATGGACCGCTCCCCGGTGATCAACGCCTCGGACCACACCCGCCGCTGCTCGTCGGTGCCGAAGCGCTCCATCATGATCACCTGGGGGAAATTCCCGACGATCGACGACTCGTTCTGCAAGTCATTGTGCAGCCCAAGCCCCTTGTGCGCCAGATGTTCCCGGATCACTGCCATGTCGACGTTGGTGCCGTCGCGCCCGCCCAGCGACGCCGGCAGTCCGTAGCGCAGCCAGCCAGCCTTGTCGGCGCGCCGTCGCATCTCGGCGAGTAGTTCCTCCCACTCTTGCGTCGGGATGCCGTCGTTGTCCCAATCGGTGCGGGCATGCTCTCGGCGCTGGTCGAAGTACTGGATGTTTTCCCGTTCCAGCGGTTTGATCTCCGCCTCGATGAACGCATCCATCTCGGCCAGCACACCCGGAAGATGTTCCGGGAGGGTGAAATCCACGTCGATCTCCTTACACGCCGTAGAGAGTTTTCTTCCACACCGTCGACAGGGTGGTGATGGCGTCCTCGTCGCTGATTTGCATTCCGAGACCGGACTGCCCGACGAAGACGGTGGTGAAGTTCTCGAACAGCAGCGCGATGGCCGCCGCGGTGTGTTGCGGGTTGAGCTCGCGGCCGTAGCCCTGCTCCTGGGCGCGGCGCACCGAGGCGGCCACGATGTCCATGCCGAACCGCCGAAACTCGTTCTGCACGGCCGCGAATCGCTGCTGGGTGGTGGCCAGCTGGGCGACTGCGATCATGATGCCGATGTTCTGCTTGAAGATGTTCCAGTAGCCGGTGACCACCGAGGTGAAGAACGCGTCGTCGTCGGCGGGAGAGTCGGGCAGGTGCACGCTCAACCCGGACGGGGCCACGACATCGTGCAAAAAAGACTCCGCCAGCGCGGCCAGCAGGTCTTCCTTGTCGGCGAAGTAGCGGTAGAACACCGCCGGTGACTTTCCGGCGGCAGACGTGATGTCGGCCAGCGTGGTGCCGTGAAAGCCGCGTTCGGCGAACAGTTTTCGCGCCGCGGTCTCGATGGCCTCCCTGGTCTGGCGGCCCTTGGAGGTCAGCGGCTCGGGGGCGGACACACCCATCAGTCCCGGATCCGGTCGCCCGTGCGCAGCAGCGCGCTCGGCAGCTCGTGGCCCACAGCCGATTTCGCGACGTCGGCGGCGGCGATCGCGGCCTGCAGGTCGACGTCGACGCCGATGCCGCTGTCGGTCAGCAGGTACACCAGATCCTCGGTGGCGATGTTGCCGGTGGCGCCCGGTGCGAACGGGCAACCGCCCAGGCCGCCGACCGAGGCGTCCAGCCGGGTGACGCCCGCGCGGACGGCTGCGTAGGCGCTGGCCAGCCCGGCGCCGCGGGTGTTGTGGAAGTGCGCGCCCAGCGGCAGGTCGCCGATCACCGGACGCAGTTGGGCGATCAGCGAACTCACCCGTCCCGGAGTGGTGGTGCCGATGGTGTCGGCGATCGACAGGCGGTCGGCCCCCCGGTCGCGGGCAGCCGCGGCGATCTCCAGCACCCGCCGCGGCGGCGTGGGACCTTCGAACGGCGAGTCCCATGCGGTGGCGATGACGACCTCGACGGTCACGTCGCTACTGTGTGCGATCGCGACGATGTCGTCGATCTGGTCGGTGGCCTCCGTGCTGGTGCGCCCGACGTTGGCCTTGCTGAACGTGTCGTCGGCGGCCACCACGTATTCGATCGAACGCAGTCCCGCGGCGACGGCGCGCTTGGCGCCGTTCGGGCTGGCGACCAGGGCGGAGAATTCGATGTCGGGATAGTTGTGCAGCTGCGCGGCGAGTTCGGCGGCGTCGGCCATCGACGGCACCTTCGTCGGCGACACGAACGCGGTGGCCTCCACTTCCCGTACCCCGGTGGCGGCCACCGCGGCGAGCAGTTCCAGCTTGGCCGACAACGGGATTGGCTTTTCGATCTGCAGCCCGTCGCGCAGCGCCACCTCACGGATGTCGACGTGGGTATTCATAGCACCCCCTCACCGCGCAGTGCCTCGAGCTCGTCGGTGGTCTTGCCCAGCAGCCCGGTGTAGATCTCGTCGTTGTGTTGTCCCGGGCAGGCCGGCCCGGCGTGGCGGACGCTGCCCGGCGATTCGGACAGCACCGGAATGACGCCGGGCCCGAGGACATTGCGCCCGATGCGTTCGTCGTAGTGCTCGACCAGCATGCCGCGTGCCCGCAGCTGTGGGTCGTCGACCACTTCCGCGACGGTGTTGATCGGGCCCGCGATCACGCCTGCGGCGCTAAGAGTTTCGACGATGTCGGCCGGTTCGCGCTCGCTGGCCCACGCGCCGATGATCTTGTCGAGTTCGTCCTGGTTGCGGCCGCGGGCGGTGTGCGTGGCGAAGCGGTCGTCGCCGGCCAGCTCCGGGCGCCCCATCGCGGTACACAGCCGGGCGAACACGGTGTCCTGATTGGCGGCGATCACCACCCAGGAATCGTCGGCGCTGCGATAGATGTTGGACGGCGCGATGCCTTCCAGCCTGGTGCCCGACGGCCCGCGCACCACGCCGCCGACGTCGTAATCGGGGATCGTGGATTCCTGGATGGCCAAACATGATTCGGTCAGCGCGACGTCGACGACCTGACCCCGTCCGGTCACGCTGCGGCGGTACAGCGCGGCCAGCGCGCCCTGGAAGCCGAACATGCCGGCGAGGCTGTCACCGAGCGAGAGCGCTAGCCGGGGCGGCGGTCCGCCGGGAAAACCGTTGAGGTGCCGCAGTCCGCTGGCGGCCTCGGCCACCGAGGCATAGCCGGCCTTGTGCGCGTCGGGCCCGGTCTGCCCGTAGCCGGACACCCGGACCAGGATGATGCCGGCGTTGCGCGCGCTGAGCACGTCGTAGCCCAGGTCCCACTTTTCCAGCGTGCCGGGACGGAAGTTCTCCACCACGATGTCGGACTTCTCGACGAGTTCGAGGAACAGCTCGCGGCCGTGCGGCCGGCGCAGGTCGAGTGTGATGGCTTTCTTGTTGCGCGCGGCCACGGTCCAGAACACGTGGTGTCCCTCGTGTTCGGCCTGGCCCCAGTTGCGCAGCGGGTCCGGGGCGCCCGGCGGCTCCACCTTGATGACTTCCGCGCCCATGTCCCCAAGCAAGCGGCCGGCGAACGGACCCGCGATCAAGGTGCCCAGTTCGAGCACCCGGATGCCATCCAGCGGTCCGCTCACGCTCATTCGGCGCTCGCGAAATCGTGGCGGACCAGCCAATCGGTGACGACGTTGACCGCTTCGCGCAACTTGTCGCGCTGGTAGGGACCGGCGTAATAGTGTGTGGCGCCGGGGATTTCGTACATCTCCTTGTCGGGGTGCCCGATCGCCTCGAACAGCCGCCGGGTGTGGCTGGGTGTGCAGGCGTCGTCGGCTAGGTTGCCGATCACCAGCGCGGGGATCGCGATGTCGCGCCCGCACTCCACGCCGTCGCCGCGGGCCTCGTCGTAGCTCCATTGCGACAGCCAGCCGCGCAGTGTCGAGAAGCGGGCCAGCCCGACCGGGCTCATGTTCACCACCTGCGGGTCACCCAGGTAACAGGTGCCCGGCGTGCGCTCATTGGGATCCACGGCGGGATCCAGCCAGCGGGGGTCGGCCATCGTGCCATGCACGACGAATCCGAACTCGTCGTCGGGGCGACCCTGAGCGGTCAATTCAGCCAGCTTCTCTTTGACCCATGCGGTGATGCGGCGGTTGCGGTCGATCTGCGCTTGACGGTACCGGTCCAGGAATTCCTGCGTATAGGGCGGCTGGTTGGGATTGTCGGGGTTGTACAGGTCCAGTTCCGGATCACGCTTGGTCGGATCGGATTCGTCGAGGATGGACGCGTCGAGCCATTCGGTTAGCGTGCCGTGCCGGCTGATGTGGGCGGCCAGCAGCATGATGCCGTCGGCGGCGGGCAGTTCCAGTTTCGTCAGGTCCGGGCCGTCGCCGGTCGGGCTCGACGTGATCGTCGCGTGCTGGGCCTGCTGCTGGTAGAACACCGACAACGAGCCTCCGCCGCTCCACCCGGCCAGCACCACCTTGGTGTAGCCCAGCCGGTTCTTGGCGTCCTTGATGCACTCGCCGAGATCCTCGACGACCTTCTCCATCAGCAGCGCCGAATCCGTGCCGCGGAAGCGGCTGTTGCAGTAGATGACGTGGTGGCCGGCCCGGGCCAGCGCGTTGATCATCGGCAGGTACGCCCCGCCGCCGATCGGGTGCATGAACACCAGCACGGTGTCCGACGGCTTGTCTTTCGGCTTGAGCAGATAGCTCTCCAGCACGGTGATCTCGGCCAGCCCGCCGTAGACGTCACGGACGCCGGAATTGTTCTGGAAGGCAACCAGATACGGGATTCGTTCGTAGTCGTGCTTGACGGCTTGTCTCACGGCTTGACTCATCAGTGTTGTCCTAGATCGTGGGCCAGTACTTCGGGTGACGGTGTCAGTCGCTTGCGGGTGTCGACGGCGATGACCTGCCAGTCGACGCGCGAATGCTCGTCGAATTTGCGGCGGGCACGTTCGCGCGCTTTCTCCGCCGCGCCGTGGTGAACCCCTTGCGGCGCATGGGTAATCAGGCCCGGGGGCATCGGGATGCCGTAGAGCGAGCCGCCGTGGAAGAACGCGATTTCGTCGTAGTCGACGTTGCGGTGGTACCAGGGTGTGCGTTCGGTGCCGGGAACGCCCTCGGCGGGCTTGGGCAGAAAGTTCATCACGTAGACGCCGGTGGCCTGCATGAACAGATGCACCGTCGGCGGCAGGTGGACGCTGTCGGAGGTGATCACGTTGTAGTCGTCGATATTGAAGGTGAACGCGAAGTTGTCGCCGCGCCACCCTTCGACGTCGAGCGGATTGTGTTGGTAGATAAGGGTTGTCGGCCCGCCCTCGTGGACGAGCCGGACCTCGTACTCGTCGCGGCCGTCGTCCTCGATCGGCGCGGGCTCGGGGATCGTGGCCTGCGACGGGTCGAACGGGAAGTGCCGGCCCAGCGGGCCGGGCGGTGGCACCCGGAACTCGTCGGTGGCCTCGATCATCAACAGCGTGGTTTCGCGATCCGGCACCTGGCGCCAGGTGCATGCCTTGGGGAGGTAGACCCAGTCGCCCTCCCGGTAGCGCAGCGGACCGAACTCGGTCTCCAGCAGCCCGGTGCCCTGGTGGACGAACGACAGCAGATCGCCGTCGACGTGGCGGGCGAAGTGGGGCATCGGCTCGTGGCGACGGCTGAGCAGAATGCGGCAGTCGTCGTTGCTGAACATCAGCAGCGGTCCGCCGTGGGCGTCGGTGGCGTCGCCGGGCTTGAGCTCGCTGGACAGCACGTCGACCGGGCGCAGCGGTCCCGACGACCGGTAGGCGGTGGGGTCGTGGCGGCGGTAGATGTTGGCCGTCCGTCCGGTGAAGCCGCCCCGGCCCAGCTCGTCGTCCTTGAGGCCGTCGAGATCGGCGTGCAGGCGATGCGGCGTCTTGCCTTTGCGCAGGTGAACGAAGGATTCCATGGTGACTCCCGAGTGGGGGTGGTCAGATCGCTAAAACTGAAAGTGACATTACTTTCTCTTTTGGGCGCGCACAAGGGCGCGCACAAGGCCGCGCGCAAGGGCGCGCACAAGGCCGCGCGCAAGGGCGCGCGCAAGGGCGCGCAGACAATCGCGGGCGGGCCGAGTCATCCGCGAGACTTAATCCATTGCGACCCGCTACGGCGTGTCTTCGCTGACGTTTTAGTGTCGCGAACAAAGCGCAGGCCGTGCCGGCGGCTAACCGCGGACGCGCAGGACGACTTTGCCTTTGGCGGTGCGATTCTCCATGGACGCGACGGCGGCGGCGGCCTGGTCCAGCGGGTAGACCTCCGGCTGCGGGGCCGCCAGCTGCCCCGAGGCGAGCAGCCGCTCGAGTCCGGCCCATTGCTCGTCCAGCGCGCCGGGATGCGTCGCCGTCCAGGCGCCCCAACCCACGCCGACAACGTCAATGTTGTTGAGCAGCAGCCGGTTCACCTTCACGGTGGGTATTTCGCCGCCGGTGAACCCGACGACCAGTAGCCGTCCGCCCGGAACAAGCGAGCGCAGCGAATCGGTGAACCGGTCACCGCCGACCGGGTCGACGACCATGTCCACGCCGCGGCCGCTCGTCAATTCCTTGACCGCGTCCTTGAAGCCGTCGGCCAGCACCACGTCGGTCGCGCCGGCGGCGGTGGCGATCTGGGCCTTCTCCTCGGTGCTGACCACCGCGATGGTCCGCGACGCCCCGAGTGCCGGCGCCAGTCGCAGCGTCGAGGTGCCGATCCCGCCGGCAGCGCCGTGCACCAGCACGGTTTCGCCCTGGTGCAGGCGGCCGCGCACCGTCAGCGCGAAGTAAACCGTCAGGTCGTTGAACAGCAGGCCGGCGCCCGCCTCGAAGCTGACGTTGTCCGGCAGCTTGAACGCCCGGTCGGGGGAGAGCACCGCGACCTCGGCCATGCCGCCGGTCAGCATCGTCAGGCCGACGACCCGGTCGCCGGGACCCACGTGACAGCCGTCCGGTGCCGATCGAACGACGCCGGCGATCTCGGCGCCGAGCACGAACGGCGGGTCTGGCCGGTACTGGTAGAGGCCGCGGGTCAGCAGCGCGTCGGGGAAGGCGGCACCGGCAGCATGCACCTCGACGACGATCCCGTCGCCGGTGGGTTCGTCGACCTCGCCCACCTCGATCGCGTCCGGACCGTCTAGCCGTGTAACCCGTGCTGCGCGCATGGTCGACGAGCCTACTGCCACCTCAGAATCCGCCGGCGACACGTACCACCGCACGGCCCGAGTAGCTACCCGCGCGCAGTTGATCCAATACCCCGACGACGTCTTTGACGTCGACGTCGTTGCTGACCGCGTCCAGGTGTCGCGGCTTGAGCGAGTTGCCCAGCAGCGCCCACAGCTCGCGGCGGCGGGCGATCGCCATCAGCACCGAGTCCATGCCGAGCAGCGAGACCCCGCGCAGGATGAACGGCATCACGGTGGTGTGCAGCGCGGGCCCGCCGGTGAGGCCGCTGGCGGCGACCGCGCCGCCGTAGTCGACGGTGCTGAGCACATCGGCCAGCGTCGCGCCTCCGACGCAGTCCACCGCGCCCGCCCAGCGCGCCTTGGCCAGCGGTCGCGGCTTGGCATCCGGATCGGCGGGCAGCCGGCCGATAACCTCTGCGGCACCAAGATCTTTCAGCATTCCTGCGGCCGATTGTTTACCGCTGGAGGCGACCACCTGGTAGCCGGCGGCCGCCAGCAAGTCGACGCTGACCGAGCCGACACCGCCGGAAGCCCCGGTGACGACGACGGGCCCGGCATCGGGTGTGATGCCCCAATCGATCAGCGCCTGCACACTCATCGCGGCGGTGAAGCCGGCGGTGCCGATGGCCGCACCCTCGTGCGGGCTAAGCGCGCCGAGTGCCACCACCTGATCGGCGGGCAGCCGCGCGTACTCGGCGTAGCCGCCGTGGTGGCCGGTGCCGATCTGATACCCGTGGGCCAGCACCTGGTCGCCGACGCTGAATTCCGGTGACTGCGACTCGACGACTTCGCCGGTGAGGTCGATGCCGGGCACGATGGGGTAGTCGCGCACCACGCCGCCCTTGGGCGTCAGCGCCAGTGCGTCCTTGTAGTTGACGCTGGAAAACAGCACCCGGATCGTCACGTCACCGGGCGGTAGGTCTGATGGGCCGAGCGTTTCGACCGACGCGGTGATCCGGTCACCATCTTGGCGCGCCACCAGCGCCTGAAAACTGTCCATGAGTTTCTCCTATGTCAAGCCGCTGCCGGTTGGCAAGGCTGATTGCGGGTTTGGTCGTCGGTGTGGAGGTGGTGGAACACCACGCGGGCCAGGCGGCGTTTGAGGCAGCGCAGGGCCTCGGTGCTGGAATCTCCGTCGGTCAGTCGCTTGCGGTAGTAGGCCTGGCCGAGTCCGTCGATGCGAATCTGGGTGACCGCGATGCGATGTAGCGCGGCATTGAGTTGCCGGTTGCCCGAGCGGGTCATGCGCACCCGACCGGCGGTGTTTCCCGACCACACTGGGATCGGTGCCACGCCGCTATGGCGGGCGAAGGCTGGCCTCGCTCTTGAATCGGGTTACGCCGGCGGTTTCGCCGACCAGTTTGGCTGCGGTCAGCTCGCCGCAGCCGGGCATCGCCAACAGTGCCGGAGCGATCGCACGGACGCGTTCGCCGATGCGTTTGGTCAAGGCATTGATGGCTTCGGTGAGTCGGGTGACGTCGGCCAGCTCATCACGAGCCAATTCGGCCACCAAGCCGGGCACGGTGTCCAACCACGCCCGCAGCACGTCGCGGTGCTTAGCCAGATCCAACGAAGCGGCCTTGGGTGCATGGGAAGGATCGAGTTCGTGAACTCGCCACAACAGCCGGTTGATCGTCGAGGTTCTCTGTGCCACAAGATCTTCACGCCGATCCACCAACAATTTCAATTCCCGCGATGTCTCGTCATGAGAGGCCACCGGCAAATCCGGTTCACGTAAGAACGCCCGCGCCACCGCCAACGCGTCGATCGGATCGGACTTACCCCGGGTCCGCGCCGACTTACGGGTCAGCGCCATCAACTTCGGTGGTACCCGCACCACCTTCTGACCGGTAGTCAACAGGTCGCGCTCCAAACGAGCAGACAGGTGCCGACAATCCTCGATCGCCCAGACCAGCTCCACACCGAACTGATCGCGGGCCCACCGCACCACCTGGCGATGACCTGAAGTCGTGGCTGCAACGACCTTCTCGCCGAGCTTTCGGCCAACCTCGTCCACGGCGACAAACGTGTGGGTGCGCTTGTGGACATCGGCTCCAACAACAACCATGGAGGTTGCCTCCTTCACTGTGAGGTGACGGTTGGGCCGGTCGGCGGACACATCTCAGTCGGGGGCGGTGCCACGCTCCTATCAAGTCACGCCGGCCGGTCCTTCACACCTGATGCCGACAAAACCCATGAACGCCAACCCGAGGGCGGCAGCGACGCTACGAGCCAGACACCAGGTGATCAGGATCCAACCACCGCTCTACGCGGCAACCTCACCCTGACACTGACCCGACGTTAGCGCTGGCTTTCGCTTGGTCGCTTTTCGGTAACCCGTATAGGCTTTGGCGAGTCCCCACCCGAGTCGGGCCGCTGCGGAGATCTAAGGATGGCAGTGCAGCCGTCACACGTGTCAGAGTCCGCGATCAGTCGCGAAGCCCCCGGCAACGGGATCACCGAGACCACCAACACGGAGCTGGACGCAGTTTTCCGCATCCACCGGTGGCGCTCCTTGCGGGTCGCGTCGGTGCAGCGGTTGGTCGTCGTCTTCATCATGATCGGGGCGGTCCTGGTCCACACGGATTACCGGGCCCCCAGATGGGCTCCGGACGACGCGGTGGTCGTGGTGTACGCGCTCATCGCATTGGGCGTCGTCATCCTCGTGTATTCGCCCGCGCGTCGAGTGATGGTCCCCGACCGTGCCTTGTTCATTCTGGCGATGGTCGACGTGGTGGCGATCGTCGGTTTCAAACTCTTGTCGCCAGGCGGGCACATCCCACTGCTGTTGATGGTGCTGGTGCCGCGCATGGTTGCCCTGGATCTGTCCGGACGGCGCGCCACCGTCGGCCTGAGCTGCGCGTTCGTCGCGTTCACCGCGTCGATCCTGCAAGACCCCGTCATCCCACGCCAACTGGGTTGGCCCAAGACCTTGCTACTCGTGCTGATCTATGGATTCCTATGCGGCACAGCCTTGTTCGCAGTCATTTTTCGGCAGCGCTATGTCAACGAGATAGCAAGAATCACCGCGTCACGAGATGCGTTGCTCGCCGAGACGATGACCGCTTCGGAGCGCGAACGGCGAGAAATTTCCGAAGCCATCCATGACGGGCCTTTGCAGGATGTGCTCGCGGCCCGACGCGACGTGGTGGACTTCGCCAAGAAGTCACCCGCCGAGCCGCTGCAGCGGGCCGTCGCCAGCCTCGACGACGCCTCCCGGCGACTGCGGGAGGCGACCTTCGAGCTGCATCCGGCAGTACTCGAGCAAGTCGGCTTGGGTGCCGCGGTCGAGAAGCTGGCCGCCTTCACCGCGGAACGCGCGGGCATCACGATCACCACCGACGTTGATCACTCGGGCCGCAACGCCATCGATCCGATGGTGTTCGGAGTGGTTCGCGAGTTGTTGTCCAACGTGGTCCGCCATTCCGAAGCGACTGAGGCGTCGGTGAAGCTCAAGGTCCGCGATGGAACATGTCGTCTCGATGTGACCGACGACGGCATCGGGGTCACTGCTGACGCGATGATGCGCCGCCTCGCCGAAGGGCACATCGGTCTGGCCTCGCAGCGGGCCCGGGTGGAAGCCGCCGGCGGCAGCTTGACAATCCTCGACGTTCCCACGGGGGCACATATATCCGTGGAATGGCCGCTGCAGAGCTGAGGTCACTCCAGCAGCCGACGCCGCATCGCCTCGGCGACGGCCGCGCCCCGGTCGGACACACCGAGCTTCTCGTACAGGTTCTGCACATGCGATTTGATTGTGCTGGGCGCCACGAAAAGCCGTGCCGCGATCTGAGGTACCGACAGGCCCTCGGCGATCATCCGGACGACCTCGAGCTCGCGCGGTGTCAACAACGCCGCCTCGCCGCGGGCTCGAAGTTTCACCTCGCCCGCCAGCGCCCCGGCCAACTGCGTCGGCAGATACGTCGCACCCTTCTCGCACTTGAGCACGGCGGCCACGATCTCGTCGCTGTCGGAGTCTTTCGTCAAATAGCCCGCGGCGCCTTCGGCAAGCGCCTGGTAGATCACAGCACTGTCCTCGAAAGCGCTGAGTAACACGACACAGGTGTCCAAACCGTCCCGCACCACCGCTCGGACCACGTCGAGCCCGTTGAGCTCGGGCATTTTGTAATCGATCAAAGCCACCCTGGGCCGTAGCTCGCGGATCGCCGTCAGCGCGGCCCTACCATCGGCCACTTCACCGATCACCTCGATCCGCCCGCTGGACTTCAGGGCGCGCACGACGCCTTCGCGAGTTACCGGGTGATCGTCGGCGACGACGACCTTGACACGTTCTGACTGGGACGACATCGGTTGCGCTCCCCAGGCCGTTGGGTATCTCGGGCGCGCCCGTCCCGCGACCGGCGCCGTCCCATTCTCCCTTGGCCGAATCGGCCCGGAGGGCGTTTGCGCCAACCACACCGGCATCGCTTCGGGCCGGGCCGTCGGGCACCAGCGTCCTTCTCCCCCTATTGGGGGAGGGCACCTCATCCACCGAACCCGACGTTTGCGCGAGAGACCTCGCCCGGTCGCGCCGGAATAGTCATAGGTGATCACGGCGAAGAAGCCGAAACGCCAATTCCAAAGACTCGCGCAGGGGAGATGATCCGCCATGACTCAGCCGCAGACGCTCAATGTGGAATATGCCGAATTGATTGCCCGGGCCAACGAAATCGAGGAACTGCTGCCTCCTATTCCGGCCACCAACCCGCAGCCTCCGTGCGCTCTGTCGAGGGCTTCTGACGCCGTCACGCAACTCGGCATTTCTGCGGACTCAATCCGGCTCTACCTGAAGGGCTGCGAGCGGGAATGGAAAGCACTCGCTAAGTCCCTACGGAAAGCGGCAAAAGCTTACGAAGAGGTCGACGAGGGAGCCGCGGACGCCATAACCAACGAGACGCCGAATGCGTTGGACGGCAATGGCCAAATATCGGCGCTCGACGACTCGGACATGCCTTGGGACCCTCCGGCGCCGTTGCCTGCGCCGCCGATCGGCGACGATCCTTACTACGAGGTCAGGCAGGCGACGATGGCGATCGAAGCCGGCGACCAGGGCGCGGCCTGCAAGGCTTTCGCCCAGGAATGGCACACCTTCCAGTTTGCGCTGCAGCAGATCGCCAGCCGGTTTCGCCCGTTTACCGCATGGGAGGGGGAGGCGAGGATGGCCGTCGAGCAAAACTTCGAACTACACCGGCAGTGGATCGCGTCGATGGTGCAACTGTGCTGCACGCTTCGTGACCAGGCCAACGACATCGTCGAGGCTCAAGTAAGAATCCGGCCTGCAAGTGGGACGGCGACGCAAGATTTCAACGGAAATTACCTCATCCCTGAAGAGCACCCGGGGCCCGGTGACATCTTGTTTGTCGAAAACACCTACAAGGCTGGTGTGGAAGACCACATGGAGGCGCTTATTCAGACGTCGATTGAGTGGTATGCCATTCTGCAGAAGAAGTCGGAGACGGCGCTGAAGTTTTATCGCGACAAAACCGTATTGGCGCCGCTGAATCCGCCGATGTTCCCGACCGCGACCGCGGCCGCAGAAGCAGTCGACGGTGGCTCCGGTGGCTCGGATGGCATCGATTTCGGGGACCTGCCCGACGGCCTGCCTTCGGGCGACGGCCTTTCCGGACTGCCGGCGATGCCCGCGATGCCGGGTGCCGGGATGCCGACGATGCCGAACGCATCCCTGCCCAGCGGTGCCGTGGTGCCGCCGCTGCCCGCGGCCGGTAAGGGCCTGCCGAAAGGGGCGCCGGTCAAGCCGGCGTCACTCGGCGGCGGCATCGGCGGCATCGGTGGAGGAGCTCTTCCGAAGACGCCTCTGCAACCCTGGGCGAACACCGGAGCCAGCGCCGGGCCTGCCGCCGCACCAGCGGGGGCGGGTAGTGGGATCCCGGTCCCGGCCGCGTACGCCAAGCTGAATGGGGCAGGCGGCGGTATGGGCGGCGGCATGCCGATGGGTGGTGCCGGCGGTCAGGGCCAAGGTGCCGGCAAGGGCAAGCGTGTGCAAACCGAAGATGAAGCGCTCTACACCGAAGAGCGGGCGTGGACCGAAGGTGTCATCGGCCGACGCCGCGCCTCGTGACCCGGAGCACGACGCTAACCTCACCGATATGGATCCCTTTCCGCTTGGTCGCTATTCGGTTGCCCGTGTCGGCTTCGGGGCCATGCAACTGCCCGGGCCCGGCGTGATGGGGCCGCCGCGCGATCGTGACGAGGCGCTGGCGGTGCTGCGCAGGGCCGTCGAACGCGGCGTCAACCACATCGACACCGCCCAGTTCTACGGCCCTGACGTGGCCAACGAGCTCATCCGCGAGGCGCTGCACCCCTACCCGGAGAACCTGGCCTTGGTGAGCAAGGTCGGCGGGCGTCGCGACGAGGCCGGCGCGTGGCTGCCGGTCAGCGAGCCGGCCGACCTGCGCCGCGACATCGAGACGAATTTGCGGACGCTCGGTGTCGATCGGCTGGCCGCGGTCAATCTGCGGCTCTTCGAAAGCGATGGCCCCGACCAGCTGTTCGACGACCAGATCTCGGTCATGATCGATGCCCGGGATCAGGGATTGATCGGCGGGATCGGGCTGAGCAACATCAACCGTGAGCATCTGCTGCATGCCGTAGAGCGCACCGAAATCGCTTGTGTGCAAAACGCTTTCAATCTTGTTCAGCGGGACTCGATCGCCGTGCTGGAGGAGTGCACCAGGCGCGGAATCGCCTTCGTTCCGTTCTTTCCGTTGGGGGCTTCGTTCGTGCAGCCCAACCCGGTGCTCGGTCACGAGCTGGTACGTGCGGCCGCCGAGAAACTCGGGCACACGCCCGCTCAGGTCGCGCTGGCCTGGACGTTGAGCGTGGCGCCGAATGTGCTGCTGATTCCGGGCACCTCGTCGGTGCGCCATCTCGAGGAGAACCTGGACGTCGCTTCCATCGATCTCGATGACGAGACTCGGGAGCAGCTGAACGCCGTCGCTGCCTGATGCCGCCGGTCGTCAGACGCGCGACCGCAGCTGATGCCGCAGCATGCGTCGAGATCTACCGCCCGTACGTGCTCGACACCGCGATCACGTTTGAGAACGACGTGCCGACGGTGCCGCAGATGGCAGAACGCATCGACAAGGCGCTTGCGACACACGAATGGCTGGTGCTCGAAGTGGACGGAAGAGTCGTCGGCTATGCCTATGCGCAACAGTTCAATCCGCGTGCCGCCTACCTGTGGTCGGTCGAGATGACTGTCTACCTCGCCAAGGACGGGCGCGGCGCCGGCGGCGGCCGGATGCTCTACACCGAACTGCTACGCCGGTTGGCCGAACGTGGATACCGGCGGGCATTCGCCGGTATTGCGCAGCCGAACGCCGCAAGCAATGCGCTGCACGCGGCGTTCGGCTTTCGGCCGGCGGGTCACTACGAGCGCGTCGGGTGGAAACTCGGCGCATGGCACGACGTCCAGTGGTGGCAGCTCGATTTGCTCGGGCCCGACGACGGGGGCGACCCGCCGCGTCCGATCACCGGTTAACCCTCGCCGAACGTACACTCTGGCGGGGAAGAGGAGAGAAAAATACGCCATGGTTGCACGTTCGGCGTTAAGCCATGATCGCTACTTGAGTTCGGCGGACGACAGGCCCAGCAGGCGGCGGGCGACAACCAGCTGTTGAATCTGCTGGGTGCCTTCGAAGATGTCCATGATCTTCGAATCGCGTGCCCACTTCTCCAAGAGTGTTTGCTCCGAATAGCCTGTAGTGCCGGCTAATTCGACGGCCTTGAGGGTGATGTCGGTGCCCACCCGGCCGGCCTTGGCCTTGGCCATCGACGCTTCCTTGGAGTTGGGGATCTTGTTGTCGGCCTGCCAGGCCGCGCGCAGGGTCAGCTGGTAGCTGGACTCCCAGTCGGCCTCCATGCGCAGGAACTCCGCCGCGGCGGCGCTTTGGGCGTGCGCGGGCCTGTCGTAGGAGATCTCCACTCCGGCCTCGGTCAGGATCTTGCGCAGCTCCTCCAACGCTGCCCGGGCGATACCGATGGCCATGCCCGCGACGACCGGCCGGGTGTTGTCGAAGGTCTCCATGACGCCGGAAAACCCTTTGCCCGATTCGATTTCGGGATTGCCCAGCAGGTTGTCCTTGGGAATCCGCACGTTGTCGAACCGGATCACCGCGGTGTCGGAGCCCTTGATGCCCAACTTCTTCTCGAGCCGCTCGACGCTGACGCCGGGATGTTCACGCGGCACGATGAACGACTTGATCGCCGGGCGGCCCAGCGACTTGTCCAACGTCGCCCACACCACGATGTGCGTGGCCCGCGAACCCGCTGTGACGAAGATCTTTTCGCCGTTGATCACATATTCGTCGCCGTCCAGCCTGGCGGTCGTGGACACCGCGGCCGAGTCGGATCCGAAGCTCGGTTCGGTGATCGCCATCGCGGCCCAGACCCGGCCGAGCCGGTTCAGCTGCTCGTCGGTGGCCACACCGCTGATCGCCGCGTTGCCCAGGCCCTGATAGGGCATCGACAGCATCATCGCCGCGTCGCCCCAACTGGCCTCCAGCGTCTGCAGCACGGCAGCCATGTTGGAGCCGTTGCGGTTTTCTTCCTTGCTCTCGCTGCTGCGGAACGCCTCGGCGCCGGCGAGTCCCATGGCGTTGGATTCAGCGGCTCCGGAGAACAGGTTGGACAAGGTGTCCAGCTCCACCGGATAGGCGTGCTCGTGGACGTCGTACTTGCGGGCGATCGGGCGCATCATTTCCGCGGCGCCCTGGTGCGCCTTGTCGATCACCGCCTGCATCTTGCGGGGCAGTTCCAGATTGATTGCCATGATTGGTCTTTCGCTTGTGAAGTGCGGAGCTAGATGACTTCTAAATAACCAAGACACCCTCGGCGACGCCGATGGCCCGCAGGTCGCGGTACCAGCGTTCGACCGGGTGTTCCTTGGTGTAGCCGTGGCCGCCGAGCAGTTGGACGCCGTCCAGGCCGATCTGCATGCCCTTGTCGGCGCCGAGGCGCTTGGCCAGGGCCGCTTCGCGGATGAACGGAAGCCCTTGCTCGGCACGGGCGGCGCCGCGCCAGGTGATCAGCCGCAGCCCGTCCAACTCGATGGCGATGTTGGCGCACATGAACGCAACGGCCTGCCGGCGGGCGACGGGCTCGCCGAATGCTTCGCGTTCCTTCACGTACGGGACGACGTAGTCGAGGACCGCGTGCGAGGTGCCGACGGCCAGCGCCGCCCAGCCCAGCCGGGACAGCGCGATCGCCTCGGAGTAGTCCTCGTCGGTGGCCTCGTCTTCGCCCAGCCGGCCGTTCAGTGGCACCGAGACCCCGGAGAGCTCAAGCTGGCCCAGGGCAGCGGCACGAATACCCATGCTCGGATCCGATTTGACGGTAAGGCCTTTGGCGCCCGATTCGACGATGAACAGCGCCGGCTTGCCGTTCAGTTGCGCGCCGACGACGAACAACTCGGCGTCGGCCGCGGCCGGCACCAACGACTTCACGCCGTCCAGCCGGTATCCGCTCGGCGTGCGGACCGCGGTGGTCTTCAGCCGGGTGGGGTCGAACAGGGGTTGCGGTTCGGCGATGGCCACACAGGCCTGCGGGACATTCTCGCCGGCGAACTCGGGCAGATAGGTGGCCTGCTGGTCCGCGCTGCCCCAGTGGGTCAGCGCCGACGCCACACCGCCAGGCGCCAGGAGGGGCAACGCCAACCCCATGTCTCCGTAGGCGAGTGCCTCGGCCACCAGCACGTTAGTCACGCTCGAGCGGTGTGCGGCGATGCCCTCGAAGTCCTCGGGAATGTTGATCGCGGTGATGCCGAGTTCGGCGGCCTTGGCGATCAGGTCGGGCGGGTAGCTCGCCGCCTCGTCGGCGTCGGGCGCCGCGGGCCGCAGCACCTCTTCGGCGAATTCCTCGAGGGTCTCGACGATCATCTTCTGCTCGTCGTCGGGCCTCAGGTCGTAGTAGTCCTTGCCGCTGGACTTCAGCCGGGTGGGTCCGCTGCGGATGCTCTGGACCCGCTTGAACTGCCGGGAAGCCGCACCCGCGGTGGAGAAGATCGCCTTGGTGCCGTAGCGCAGGCCCCGGTTCATCGGATCGCGCAGACGGTATTTGTCCAGGAATTCCTGGCCGACCAGCGGAGTCAGCAGCGCCAGGGTGATGTCGATCCCGGTGCGGCGGTGCGGTTGCATCCCGACGCCGGTGTTGCGGCCACGCCGTTTTCCGCGCGGCCGTGAAGTGTTTGAGCCGGAGACAGTGTCCGTCATTTCAGCAGCCTCTGTAGTTGGGGCGATGCAGTCAGGAGCCTATCTTACTCCGGAGTAAGATAAAGAGCGCTTGTTAGCTAATTCACACCAAGGCTGCGCAGTACGCGCTCGTGTAGCAGGCCGTTTGTCGCCACGACGTCGCCGCGATGCGGGCCCGCGGTGCCGTCCAGGCCGGTGAACGTTCCGCCCGCCTCCCGCACCAGGATGTCGAGCGCCGCCAGATCCCACACCGAAACTTCCGGTTCGGCCGCGATATCGACGGCACCCTCGGCGAGTAGGCAATACGAGAAGAAGTCGCCATAGGCGCGCACCCGCCATACCGCGTCGGTCAGCTCGATGAAGCGGTCCCGCAGGCCGCGCTGCGCCCACCCCGAGAGGCTGGAAAACGACAGGCTCGCCGAATCCAGTTGCGCCACTGAGGAAACCGACAGCCGGCGCGCCGGACCGCCGTCAACCGAGACGAAGGCGCCCTGACCGCGCGACGCCCACCACCGCCGGTGCAGCGCCGGCGCACTCACGACGCCGACCACCGGGACGCCGTCGTGCAGCAACGCGATCAGGCTGGCCCACACCGGAACCCCGCGCACGAAGTTCTTGGTGCCGTCGATCGGGTCGATGATCCATTGCCGGCCGGTGAAGGTGGTGGTCCCGCCGAATTCCTCCCCGACGACGCTGTCGCCGCGCCGCTCGCGCCCCAGCACCTCACGCACCTCTGCTTCGACCGCCCGGTCGGCGTCGGTCACCGGGGTCAGGTCGGGCTTGGTGTCGATGCGCAGGTCCAGCGCGCCGAACCGCTCGCGAGTCAGCATGTCCGCGCGGTCGGCAAGTGTCAGCGCCAGTGCGAGATCGTCCTGACTCATGCCAGCAGTCCTACCATGGCGGGTGCCGCGCCTGTCATCCCCGGTGATTGAAGTTGTCGACGACGCCCTTCAACGCATCGGGGTTACGCAGAAACGGCGTGATGATGTCGACCGGCAGGGGAAACACCACCGTCGAGTTCTGGTCGGCGCCCAGCTCCAACAGCGTTTGCAGATACCGCAATTGCAATGAGGCCGGGCTCTTCGACAGGGTCTCGGCCGCTTCGCGCAGCTCCGCGGAGGCCTGCAGCTCGCCGCGAGCGTTGATGACCTTCGCGCGGCGCTCACGCTCGGCTTCGGCCTCGCGGGCCATCGCCCGCTGCATCGACTCGGGTATCTCGACGTCCTTGATCTCCACCACCCGAACCTCGACACCCCAGGGTTCGGTCATCTTCTCGATGATGGTGCGCAGATCACTGTTGAGGTCTTCGCGGTGTGCCAGCAGCGTGTCGAGATCGGCGCGGCCCAGCAGCGAGCGCAGCGTCGTCTGGGCGATCTGCGAGGTGGCGACCGCGTAGTTCTCCACCGCCAGAATCGCCCTCAGCGGATCCACCACCTGGAACATGACGACGGCGTTCACCCGGGCCGGGACGTTGTCGCGGGTGATCACCTCCTGCGGCGGAATGGTCAACGTCACCAGTCGTTGGTCGACCCGAATCATCTTGTCCGCCAGCGGGATCAGCAGCCGAAGGCCGGGGTGGTAAAGCGGGCGAACGTGGCCCATCCGGAACACCACCCCACGCTCGTATTCGCGCAGCACCGTCAGGGACCACCACGCGACGACGATCAGCACCACGGTCAGCGCGACGAGAACCGCAATTGCTACTCCAGTCACTTTGCCTTCTCCTTGTTGACTTCCCAGCTGCCCCAGCGGGTGGAATACCGGTCGATCGCGGCGGCCACCTGGTCCTCGATCGCGGTGCGGTGCGGCAGGTGCTCGGGTGCGTTGGACGGCGTGTTCCACAGGTGACGGGCAAGGGGCAGACCCAGCGCCACCACCACCAGCATCGCTCCCGTCAGGACCAGCAGGTCGCTCGGGGAATGGTTGGTGACCGAGGTTGCCAGCGGCAGGATCACTCCCAAGGCGGCTACGCAGCAAGCGATCCCGCGATGAAACCGCCCGGCGTCCGAATGCGGCCAGGGATCGACGTCGCGACTGATCTCGCGGCCGTGCTCCGACGTCGTGCAACGGGCCTTGACCGGGCAGCTGTTACACACGACGGGCAGTGCGCGATACCGCATCACCCGGTGTTTCGGATCGAACGAGCTCGGCCACAGCCAATGATCCTGTGGGCACACCCAGGCGTCATGGTCGGGCCGATACACGAATTGGCCTGTGCGCCATCGCGCCGCACGTGCCGACGCGTGGCGGGCCATGGTGTCGAAACCCCATCCGATGGCCACCAATGCCAGCGAATACCCGGCGATCAGCCACACCGACGTGGCCGGCGGTGGCATCGGTCAGTCCTTCGCCGGCGCGGTAGAACCGACCTCGGCGTAGAGCGGGTGCTCCGGCAACTCCTCGACCGTCGTACCGGAACGGAAGTTGCGCAACGCGGTCCACGCGATCCAGACAAAGGGCAGGACACCGCCGAGGATCATGATGACGTCGCCGGGCAGGCGCAGCCATTCGAGGACCGCGTTGCCGGGTTTGGTGATGTAGCCCAGCGACCGGGCCTCGAAGTACCCGTCGCCGACCGAGTGATAAAGCTGCAGCACACCGAGCGGCAATAGGGTGGCGAACACCATCCACGCCAAGCCGATGTTCATGCCCCAGAACGAGATTCGGGCCAGTCGCTCCGGCCACTTGTCCGGCGGGATCACATAGCGGAACGCGAACATCGCCAGGCCGACGGCGAGCATGCCGTAAACCCCCATCATTGCGGCGTGCGCGTGGTTGGCGGTCAGGGCGGTACCGATCTGGTAGTAGGACACCACCGGCAGGTTGATCAAGAACCCAAAGATGCCTGCCCCCAAGAAGTTCCAGAAGCCGACCGCGACGAGGAACATCACCGCCCAGCGGTGCGGGAAGGGGTTCGCGTCACCCGACTGCTGGCGCGCGCCCAGCTGCAGGAACGCCCACGCCTCGACCGTCAGGAAGGTCAGCGGGATCACCTCGGCCGCCGAGAAGAATGCGCCCAGCGCCATGTGCTCGACCGGAGTGCCGGAGAAGTAGAGGTGGTGCATGGTGCCGATGACGCCACCGGCCGAATACAAGATGACGTCAAGGAAGATCACGCCCAACGCGATTCGCTCGCGCACCACGCCCAGCAGCACGAACATGTAGGCCACCATCACCGTGGTGAACAACTCGAGGAAGTCTTCGACCCACAGGTGCACCACCCAGAACCGCCAGAAGTCGGCGACCGTGAAATGGGTTTCACTGCCGGCCAGCAGCCCCACGGCATAGAACGCCGGGATCGCCAGCCCCGAGAAGAAGAACAGCCACGGCATGTTCATCTTCGATTCGCCCTTGAGCCGGGCGCGCATGCCACGCCAGATGATCGCGATCCACACGAACAACCCGAGGACCAACAGGATCTGCCACAGCCTCGGCAGGTCGAGGTACTCCCACTGCTGCGAGAACAGCCCGCCCTGGGGGATCACGCCGTAAATCGACAGCGCCTCGCAGATCAGCGAGCCGAACACGACCACGGCGACCGCACCCAGCAGCACATACGCCAACAGCCCCTGACGTTTCGGCTCACGACGGGCGATGAACGGCACCAGGAAGATGCCGCCCGCGAGAAATGCCGCGGCGGTCCAGAACAACGCCAGCTGCAGATGCCAGGTGCGGGCCAGGTTGTAGGGCAGCACCCGGGCCAGATCCAGACCGAAGAACGTCGACAAGTCGGCGCGATAGTGCTCGGCGGCCGCGCCCAGCAGGGTCTGCGCCAGGAACAGCACCGACACCACCGCGAAAAACCAGATGCAGGCCCGCTGCGCGGGCGTCAGGCTCACCTCACCGGGCTGGCGGAAGGACAGGTTGGACGCCTCGGCGCTGTGCCAGCCGACCTGCTGACTCCACCGCCCGTAGACCGCGAACATCACGCCGATGCCGCCCAGCAGCGCGATCAGCGACAATGCCGACCAGACGATCACCGGGGCGGTGGGACCGTTGTCGACCCGGGGTTCGGCCGGCCAGTTGTTGGTGTAGCTGTACTTGTGGCCGGGGCGTTCGGCGGCGGCCGCCCACGCCGTCCAGGCATAGAAGGCGGTCAAGTCGCGGATCTGTGCCTTGTCGGTGATGAACTGCGGCAGCAGCCCGTATTTCGTTGAGTTCTCGCCGAAGTAAGCGGCGTAGTGGTTCTGGATATGGTCGAACGCCGCGGCCTGGCGGTCGGTGAATACCAGTGTCTTGGTGTCGCCGTTGTAGCGGTTCGTTCGGAATTCGGTGACCACCCGATCGCGCGGATCGGTCACCCCTTGCCCGCGCAGTTGGTCGGCAACGTCATTGGTTGCCATGCGCAGGTATTCGGCGGTGTAGTCGGGCCCCAGGTAGGCGCCATGCCCCAGGACCGACCCGTACTGCATCAGGCCGCGGGATTGAAAGAGTTCCTGGCCCCGGGTGATGTCGTCACCGGTGAACAACAACTGGCCCGATTCGCTGACCACCTTGTCCGGCATGGGCATTGCCGCGGTGTAGGTGCGATAGGCCAGGATGCCCATCACGAGAAAACCGAAGATCATGACCAGTGCCACACCCTGAAGCCAGCCCTTTCCGATCAGGGGTTGCGACGAACTCTGTTGAACGCTCTGGTCAATAGCCATTTCGACGACCTTCCTGTCGGACGAGGGGCTGTTCCGGCTTCGATCGCGTGGCGACGCCACATGCATATCCGATGCGCGTTGTTCCGCGCAGGCAACAGTATTGGCCGACGAATCTGACCAATAGGGACCAATGGCACCGATCCGGGGCCAATACCAGTGGGGGACACCGGCTTCGGGGCCGACACCGTACGGAACCGGGGCCCGGCGATGAAGGGACTTTCGGCCCTAACGTCGCATGGCCGCGCGGCGGGATCATGTAACTGCGGGTTGCAGTAAGCCTCACGTAGCTCGGAAGGTCGCACATCATGAACCGCCTGACCACGCTGGATGCCGGTTTCCTCAAAGCCGAAGACGCCGATCCACGGGTCAGCCTGGCCATCGGCGGTCTGGCGGTCATCGAAGGCCCGGCCCCCGAGCGCGGCGCGTTGATGTCTGCATTCGCCGAGCGGATACGCGCCTGCCCGCGGTTTGGGCAGCGGTTGCGGTTGCGGCCGTTCGACCTCGGTGCTCCGCAATGGGTGGATGATCTCGACTTCGACATCGGCCGGCATATGCGCCGGGTGGCGCTGCCGCAACCCGGCGACGACCAGGAGTTGTTCCGGGTGGTCGCCGATTTGATGGCGAGGCGGCTGGACCGGGCCAGACCGTTGTGGGAGATCTGGGTCATCGAAGGTCTCGCCGATGGGCGATGGGCGATCCTGACCAAGATCCACCACTGCATGGCCGACGGGATCGCGGCCGCCCATATGCTTGCCGGGTTGTGCGACGACGGCGTCGGACACAGTTTTGCCCGGCACGTCAGGGTCGCCGAGGTGCCGAAAATGCCTGTAGTGGAGGCTAATCCGCTGGCCATACTGGGTGGGCTGTGGCACATGTCGACCTCCGTGGCCGCGGCCGCCGCGCGAGCTGCTCAGGGCGCCACGGAAATCGCGCTGGGCCTGCTGTGTCCGGCCGCATCTTCGCTGAACGGGCCGATCGGCGGGTTGCGTCGATACAGCGGCGCGCGGGTGTCCCTGGCCGATGTCGAGCACGTGTGCGCGACGTTCGACGTGACGATCAACGACGTTGCACTAGCGGCAATTACGGAAAGCTATCGCAATCTGTTGGTGAAGCGCGGCGAGCGGTTGCAGCCTGGTTCGTTGCGCACCTTGGTGCCGGTGTCGATGCGGTCTACCGATGCGTTCGACAAGACCGACAACCGGGTTTCGATGATGCTACCGCAGTTGCCGATCGACGAAGAGAACCCGGTGCAACGGCTGCGGATCGTGCATTCGCGATTGGACCGGTCGAAGGCCGGCGGACAACCGCAGGCCGGAAATGCGTTGGTGTCCATGGCGAATCACATCCCGTTCGCGTTCACCGGGTGGGCGCTCGGGTTGCTGACGCGGCTGCCGCAACGCGGCGTCGTGACGGTGGCCACGAACGTCCCCGGTCCACGCCGGACCCTGCGAGTGATGGGCAAAAAGGTGCTGGCCGTGTTCCCGGTCCCGCCGATCGCGATGCAATTGCGAACCGGCGTCGCGATGCTCAGCTATGCCGACGATCTGTTCATCGGAGTCCTCGCGGACTACGACGGACTCGCCGACGTTGACGAGCTGGCGCGCGGGATCGAAGCCGCGGTGGCTCGCCTGGTGGCCATCAGCAAACGGCGCAAGGATCATTACGCCCGCGGACCCTTATCCCTGGTCGTGTGACGATGAACGATCTGGTCGACCGCGCCGACGTCGAGGCGCTGTTGCGTCGCTTCTACAACCGGGCGCTGACCGACGACGTTCTGATCGAGCCCTTCGCCGAGTTGCGGTCCGAAGGGTTGGACACCCACATCCCGATCATGTGCGACTTCTGGGAGACCGTGCTCTTCCGCGCCGGGCGCTACCGAGGCAGCGCGCTCACGGTGCACCGCGTCATACACCAACGAACCCCGTTGTCCGGCAAGCACTTCGTACGTTGGCTGACCATCTGGCGCGCCACCGTCGACGAGATGTATCGCGGGCCGGCGGCCGAGCGGGCCAAGGTGCAGGCCGCCCGGATCGCGTGGGCGATGCACCGGCGCCTGACCGGGGTGGACGCCGACGAACTCGACGCGCTGCTCGCGAGCTGATCGGGTCAGGCAAAGCTCGCGTTCGGGTCGGGTTCCGGGCCGAATGTGAAGTGGCGACCGGTGATATCGGTGGGGATCACCCGGACGTAATGCTTCTTGACCGTCGCGGTCCACGGCATCAGCTGGGCGCGCGCGGCATCTTCGATCTCCGCCGCGGTCCGCAGCAGCTTTGCGCGGCCTCGGACGATCACGCTCCAGCCCTGGGCGACGTCGTGGTCGTCGGCCTCGAACAGCACGACGCTGTGACCCACGGCGGAAAACAGCTTGGTGCCCTCGGCGGTGCGAAACAGCACCGTGCGGTTCTGCACCGCGTAGTTCACCGGGAAGATCTCCGGCTCACCGGCGAAACTGGTCACCAGCCGGCCCAGGGCGACGCCGCCCAACCTGCGCCAACTCTCGTCTTCTGACAAGACGACCGCGGGCTCATCCGTCATCGACCTCACCTTTCCGTCGGCGCACCAGTACCCACGACGCTACGGCGAATCCGAGTGCGACAGTAGGGTCCTAGGTCAACTCGGCCGAACGCAGCGTCGGCCGTCCTACGATGGCGACGTGTGGGAATTCGCTCTGTTACTTCTGCTCGTCGCGGTGTTGGGCGGATTGATTGCCCAGCGGTTCATCCCGCGTGGCCCGCGCGGTGAGCTGCTGAGCGGCACGTTGTTGGTGACCGGGGTGAGCCCGCGACCGGACGCCACCGGCGAGCAATACGTCACCATCGCCGGTGTGATCAACGGACCGACCGTCAACGAATACCCCGTCTACTGGCGGATGGCGGTCGACGTCGAGCAGTGGCCGAGCATGGGCGAACTGCACGAGGTGGTGTATTCCTCGAAGAATCCCGACAACTGGAAGTTCGCTCCGTCCGCGGGCTGACGGAGGTTCGGTTCCCCGGCGGCGGGTGAACGTGACATCACCGTCGGTCGCTTGCGTAACGCGCAACGACGCTCGGGTCACCATGTCGCCGGCGCGGGTGGCAGCACCCTGACCCGAACGCCGTACCGCGGGACCAACAGCGTGGCGCGATAGGGCGGCCGCATGCCAGGGACGCCCGGCAGCCCGTAACCGCTGTTGACCAGCTCGCCGGTGGCCACGAGTGTCGGCGAACCCGGGCTTGGCAGTACGGCAGCGGGGCCGGTTGCCGGCCCGGCCCAGCCGGCCGGCACGGACATCGAGCCGATCGAACCGGCGCCGCCGAGAGTCGCGGATACAGCGCCCAACCCGCGGCCGACGTTCGGCGTGGCAGTGGCAAGAGCGGGTAACGGGGCGCTCACGGCGGGCAGCGCGCGCGAGCCGGGTAGCAGGCCGGCGCTGCGGCAGGCTCCGATGATGTCCTGAGGGAAAGACTCCAGGCTCGCCATGTTGTCCGTCGAGGCAAAGAGGGCCAGGGCGCCGTCGGTGAAGTCGAAGTCGGCGGGAGCAGACGTGCTGTTCGTTGGCGCGCCAGCGCCAGAAGTATTCTGCGCCAAGAGGTTTGACGCGGTGCTGTTGACGGCCCGAGCCACCGCAGCGTCTTGAGCGCTCGCCGCGTCCTGGTTGGTGGTCGGGCGCGGGGAATTGAACGGCGTCAACCGCGTCGTGGCCGCCGATGACGCCGCATAGCCGTACATCGCGGTGGCGTCCTGGGCCCAATACTCGGCGTACTGTGCCTCGGTGGCCGCGATTGCTGCGGTGTTCTGGCCGAAGAAATTGGTCGCTACCAGCGCAGCCAGCTGGACGCGATTGGCCGTCACCGCCGCCGGGGGCACCGTCATCGCATATGCCAATTCGTAGGCCGCGGCCGCGGCTCGCGCCTGCCGAGCCGTCTGCATTGCCTGTTCGGCGGTGCATGTCAGCCATGTCGCATAGCGTGCGGCCGTGGTCGACATCGACTGCGCCGCAGGACCTCGCCAGTGCAGCCTGGTCAGACCGGACAGCACCGCCCCATAGCTCTCGGCCGTGTTGTGCAGCTCCGCGGACAGCGCGTCCCAGCTTCCCGCGGCAGCGAGAAGCGGGCTCGCGCCCGGCCCGCTGTACATCCGCGCAGAGTTGATCTCTGGCGGCAGAAGAACGAAATCCACCATCTCACAGGCCCGATGCAGGCAACGTCGGCAGCGGCGGGCATCACCCACCTGCGAGTGGGCGCGACATCACGGTGGGCCGCATGCCGTATTTCGGCCCGAGGGCCGAGCCCTTGGAGACGGCCGCTCCCGGCATCCCGGGATAGCCCGGATAGCCGGACGCGGCCGCTTCTTCGGTTCCCGGGATCGCCACCATGCCCAGCGGTTCAAACCGCGGGACCGGGGCGGTCGACGGTGGGCACCAGCTCGCCGGTACTGACATCGGCCCGATCGAGCCGGCACCGCCAACCGATGCGCTGACGTTACCCAGCCCCGCGCCGCCCGCAAGGCTGGCAGCGGCGGCGGTTCCTTCGGTGGCCCCACTGAGTGCGGCGGGGGCCACGACCGGCGCCGCCGTCGCCGCGCCGGGCAACAGACCCAAATTGCTCTCGGCCCCGATGATTCCGGTGGCGAAGCTTTCCAGGTTGTAGGTCGAGTTGATCGCGCCGTAGCCCGCCAGGATGCCGTCGAGCGCGGTGAAGTCGCTGGGGACGAATCCATTCTCGGGCAGCCATCCCGTCTGCCCGACCGCAGACAGCGCCTGTTGAGTCGAACTCGCCGAGGCGGCGTCGGTGACGGCTCGGGCCACCGCGGCGTTCTGCACGGATGGCGCGTCGGCGTTGGTGGTCGGGTCGGGGGAGGGGAACGGCGCCAACTGCGCCGCGGCCGCGGCCGAGGACGTTTCATATCCCGACATCGCGGCGGTGTCCTGGGCCCAGAAGTCGGCGTACTGGGCGTCGGTCGCCGCGATCGCGGCGGTGTTTTGTCCGGCGTAATTCGTTGCGATCAACAACCTCTGCAGCGTGCGGTTGGCATCGATCGCTGCCGGAGGCACCATGGACGTCCACGCCTGTTCGTACGCGGCCGCGGCCGCCCAGGCTTGCCTGGCCGCCTGCTTCGCCAGCCGGGCGGTCTGCCTGAGCCAATCCGCATAGGGCGTGGCCGTGGCCGCCATCGCGGCCGCCGCGGGACCCTGCCAGTCCAAACTGGTCAGGTTCGACAGCACCGATTCATAGCTGTCGGCGGCCGTGGTCAACTCGACGGCCAGCGAATCCCATCCGGCCGCAGCGGCCAGCAGCGGGCCTGACCCCGGGCCGCAGTACATCCTCGCCGAGTTGACTTCCGGCGGAAGAAACGCGAAATCCATTGTGTGGCAGCTCCTTCGTTGGTAAGCGCGATGAACCGCACGGCAATCGGCAGTCGGTGCCGTTTGTCGTGGTCTCGGACAGTCGATTGGCGGATTCAGACGCAAAGATTTTGTGCGGCAATTGTTTTGGTGACCGGCGCGGGACGCCACGCTAGCAGCGTCGCAGTCACCGAATCGTCGGTGGGGCGTGCGCACAGGGCATTCGGGGCCGCCTTTGCTAACTGAACGCCATAAAAATCCCAAGCCGTGGGGCGCCCCATCGCGGTTTGGAGTGAATTTCTCGGAGCTGCCAAGTGAATTTCCGATGCCGGAAAACGGAAAATTACCAGCTGGTGGCGGGGCCCTATTCGGCCCATTACCGCGGCTTGATCAATAACCCGTACCCGGAGTCACGCTTTGGAATTCGCTCTGCGCCGGGCACCGGGAAATCGGTGCGATTGCTTGCATTGCGGTTGCCAGGTGGCATTCTTTAGCCATGGCGGGCAAAGAGATCGACCCGATCCGGGCGAGAAGTGCGCTTGCGGTGATCCGGCAGCACCCGGTTCTGACGCTGTTCGCGGTGTCGCCCGCGCTCGCGGTGCTGGGGGTCATCTGGTGGCTCGCCGGCGCCGGGTGGGCTATCGCGGCAGCCATTGTCGGGCTACTGGCCGGCGCCGGCCTCATCGTGCTGCGACGCTGAACCGAGTCAGCCGTGGCCGATGCGCAACAGCTCGGCGAGGTTCGGCAGCTTGACGCGGGGACGCCCGTGCGGCTCGCCGGCCGCACGCTCATAAGCGTCGATGACGTCCCAGTGGGCCGAGGTGACCAGTTTCGGCTGGCGCGAGGCCAGCCAGTCGGCCAACTGATCGGCACGATCGGCGGGGGATTCGGCCAGATCTTGCCCGCCGGTCAAATCGCTGATCAGGGTGTCGACGGTGTCCTGGGAGTCCTTCTTATTGGTGCCGATAACCCCGGTCGGTCCGCGTTTGATCCACCCGACCACGTATTCGTTGCGGCGGCCGTGGACCCGGCCGTCGGTGTTGGGGATGGTCGCGCTCTTGTCGTCGAAGGGCAGGCCCGGGGTGGGCACGCCGCGATAACCGACGGAACGCACCACCAGCTGCGCCGGTAGCTCTTCGCGCTCCCCAGTGTCCTTGGCCGATACCCGCCCGCTCTCGTCGGCGACCAACTCGTTGCGGCCGAGCACGATTCCCTCGACCCGCTCGTCGCCCTTGATCTCGATCGGCGAGGTCAGGAAGCGGAACACCATGCGGCGATGTCCCGGGCGCGGCTCGCGGCCGGCGTAGTCGCGTAGCACCTTGATGTTCTGCTTGGTGGTCTTGCCGGCGGCCTCGGCTTCCTCGTCGGTGATGCCTTCCAGCTGCGCGGGATCGACGATGACGTCGACGCCCTCGAGGTCGGCGAGCTCGCGCAACTCCAGCGTGGTGAACGCGGTCTGCAGCGGTCCCCGCCGGCCGAGGATCACCACTTCTTCCACGCCGCAGGGGCGCAGCGATTCCAGGGCGTGATCGGCGATGTCGGTAGCCGCCAGTGCGTCGGGCGCGGTGACCAGAATGCGAGCGACGTCGAGTGCGACGTTGCCGTTGCCGATGACCACGGCCCGGGCGCCCGACAGGTCGGGCGAGATCTGCTCGAAGTTCGGGTGGGCGTTGTACCAGCCGACGAAATCGACGGCGGCGACGCTGCCGGGCAGTTCCTCGCCGGGGATGTTGAGAGAACGATCGGACTGCGCGCCGACCGCATAGATCACGGCGTCGTACCGCTCGGCGAGTTCGGCGGCCTCGATGTGTTCGCCGACCACCACGTTGCCGAAGAACCGGAAGCGCGGATCAGCGGCCGTCTTCTCGAACTGCTTGCTGATCGACTTGATCTTGGGGTGATCGGGCGCGACACCGGAGCGCACCAGCCCCCACGGCGTCGGCAACATCTCGAGCATGTCGACCGCGACGTCGATCTCGTCGGAGGTATCGGCGGCCTTCAGCAAAGAGGCCGCGGCGAAGAACCCCGACGGTCCGGAGCCGACGATGGCGACATGGAATCGACGCATACTCAAGCCTTCTGTTCATGCCCGGCTGCGACGCAAGGGGCTGAGAACGGGCTGGGCGTCGCAGTCGCGGGCGCACATGATGGTGATTCGATGCTAGACGGTGAAGCCACGCCGGTGGTCGAAGTGCTGCGCGTCGCGACCTGAGCATTCGCCGCCGACCGGCGCGCCGGTAACGTGGTCGGCTGTGGAACCCGACCGTCAAGCCGATATCGCCGCCCTCGACTCCGCCCTGACCACGGTGGAGAGGGTGCTCGATGTGGACGGTTTGCGCAGCCGCATCGAGAAGCTCGAACACGAGGCGTCCGATCCCAAACTGTGGGACGACCAGGCCAACGCGCAGCGGGTGACCAGCGAGTTGTCGCACACCCAGGGCGAGCTGCGCCGCATCGAGCAGTTGCGGCAGCGGGTCGACGACCTGCCGGTGCTCTACGAGCTGGCCGCCGAGGAAGGCTCCGAACAAGCGGGGGCCGACGCGCTGGCCGAAGCGGATGCCGAGCTGAAGGCCCTGCGTGCCGACATCGAGGCCGCCGAGGTGCGCACCCTGCTGTCGGGGGAGTATGACGAGCGCGAGGCGCTGGTCACCATCCGCTCCGGCGCCGGTGGGGTGGACGCCGCGGACTGGGCCGAGATGTTGATGCGGATGTACATCCGGTGGGCCGAGCAACACAACTACGGCGTCGAGGTGTTCGACACGTCCTACGCCGAAGAGGCCGGGATCAAAAGCGCCACCTTCGCCGTGCACGCACCGTTCGCCTACGGCACGTTGTCGGTGGAGCAGGGCACCCATCGGCTGGTGCGCATCAGCCCGTTCGACAACCAGAGTCGCCGCCAGACGTCGTTCGCTGAGGTCGAGGTGCTGCCGGTGGTGGAGACCACCGACCACATCGACATTCCGGAAGGCGATCTGCGTGTTGACGTGTACCGATCCAGCGGTCCGGGTGGCCAGTCGGTGAACACCACCGACTCGGCGGTTCGACTCACCCACATCCCGACCGGTATCGTCGTGACTTGCCAGAACGAGAAGTCGCAATTGCAGAACAAGGTTGCGGCGATGCGGGTTCTTCAAGCAAAGTTGTTGGAGCGCAAGCGTTTAGAAGAACGAGCCGAGCTGGACGCGCTCAAAGGTGACGGCGGTAGCTCCTGGGGTAACCAGATGCGCTCCTACGTATTGCATCCGTATCAGATGGTCAAGGATCTGCGGACCGAATACGAGGTCGGCAATCCGGCGGCCGTCCTGGACGGGGACATCGACGGGTTCCTCGAAGCGGGGATCCGGTGGCGCAACCGAAAAGATGACGATTAATACAACTTTTGTTGCTACCGCGATGACGCAGCCGTGGCACAACTTTTGGCGCGGCCATATTGGTGGCTGGATTCTCGACCAGGGTCTGCACATCGTCATGTTGCTGATCGCGGCGGTGCTCGCGGTCCGCTTCGTGACCTGGGTGGCTCAGCAGGTCACCCGGCAGCTCGACGTCGGCTTCGCCGAAAGCGACGCCCTGGTGCGCTCCGAAGCGACCAAGCACCGCCAGGCCGTAGCGTCGGTGATCCAGTGGGTGTCGATCGTGTTGATCGCGATCTGGGGTGTTGTCCAGATCGCCGACGTGCTCAACTTCTCCGTGGGCGGTCTGGTCGCGCCTGCCACCGTGATCGGTGCGGCACTGGGTTTCGGTGCTCAGCAACTGGTCAAGGATCTGCTCTCGGGCTTTTTCATCATCGTCGAAAAGCAGTACGGCTTCGGTGACCTGGTGTCGTTGACCGTCGCCGGGATCAACGCCGAGGCGCGCGGCACGGTCGAGAACGTGACATTGCGGGTGACCCGGCTGCGTTCGTCGGACGGCGAGCTGTTCACCATCCCCAATGGCCAGATTGTAAAGACCATCAACCTGTCCAAGGACTGGGCGCGAGCGGTGATCGACATCCCCGTCTCGACCAGTGCCGACCTCAACCGGGTGAACGAGGTCTTGCACGACGTCTGCGACCACGCCATGGACAACCCGTTGCTCGGTGAGCTGCTGCTCGACGCACCCACCCTGATGGGCCTGGAAAGCATCGAAGTCGACACCGTCACGCTGCGCATGGTGGCCCGCACGCTGCCCGGCAAACAGTTCGAGGCCGGCCGGCAGCTGCGGGTGCTGGTCATGCGGGCACTGGCCCGCGCCGGCATTGTCACCACGGCCGACGCAACGGTGAGTGTCGTTCAGGACGACGCCGGCGTCGAGCAGTCCGCCCAAGCATCGGGTGAGATCGCGCACGAGTCGGTGAAGAAGTGAAGCTGACCCTCAACGTCCTCGAAAAGCACCGCGACGAGGATCGCCGCTGGCCGCGCTATGTGTTCGGGGGCCGGATGCGCACCTCGACGGTGGCGTTGATCCTCGCCTTCCTCGCCGTCTGGTGGGTGTATGACGCCAACCGCCCGGAGCCGGCGCCCAAGGCACCGCCTTCGCAGGTGGTGCCGCCGGGCTTTGTGCCCGACCCGAACTACACCTGGGTGCCGCGCACCAGGGTGCAGCCGCCGGCCAACACCTACGTTCCGTCGCCGACCAGCACGGTGCCGCCGAGCCCGACGGCCACCACACCGCCGCCACCCCCGCCGAGCCCGACGACCACGTCGCCGCCGCCGTTCCAGCTGCCCTGCCTGCTGCCGCCGCCCTTCTGTCCGCCCAGCCCAAGCCCGACGCCATCACCCCAACAGCAACCGATGCCGGGCCCGGGGCCGGCGCCCACATCGGCGCCACCCGCGGGCTGATCTCCGCGGTCCAGCGAAATTCACCGCTACACTGGCGTGCCGTGATGATCACCCTTGACCATGTCAGCAAGAAGTACAAAGCGTCGGCGCGTCCGGCGTTAGACGACGTCAACGTCAAAATCGACAAGGGTGAATTCGTCTTCCTGATCGGCCCGTCGGGCTCGGGCAAATCGACGTTCATGCGGTTGCTGCTGGCCGCGGAGACGCCGACAACCGGCGATGTGCGGGTGTCGAAGTTCCACGTCAACAAGCTGCCCGGTCGGCATGTGCCCAAGCTGCGCCAGGTGATCGGCTGCGTTTTCCAGGACTTTCGTCTGCTACAGCAAAAGACGGTGTATGAGAACGTGGCCTTCGCGTTGGAGGTCATCGGCAAGCGTGCCGATCAGATCAACCGGGTCGTGCCCGACGTGCTGGAGACGGTCGGCCTGTCCGGCAAAGCCAACCGGCTGCCGCACGAACTGTCGGGCGGTGAGCAGCAGCGGGTGGCGATCGCGCGGGCGTTCGTCAACCGGCCGCTGGTACTGCTGGCCGACGAGCCCACCGGGAACCTGGACCCCGACACCAGCAACGACATCATGGATCTGCTGGAGCGGATCAACCGCACCGGGACGACGGTGTTGATGGCCACGCATGATCACCACATCGTGGACTCGATGCGGCAGCGCGTCGTGGAGTTGTCGCTGGGCCGGCTGGTTCGCGACGAGCAGCGCGGCGTCTACGGGATGGACCGCTAGTGCGCTTCGGCTTCCTGCTCAACGAGGTCCTGACCGGTCTTCGCCGCAATGTGACGATGACGGTCGCGATGATCCTGACGACCGCGATCTCCGTCGGCCTGTTCGGCGGCGGCCTGCTGGTGGTGCGGTTGGCCGAGCATTCCCGCGCTATCTACCTCGACCGCGTCGAGACGCAGGTGTTTCTCACCGAAGACGTCTCCGCGAACGATCCGGCGTGCAGCACCAATCCGTGTAAGGGGTTGCGCACGAAGATCGAGGGCCGCGATGACGTCAAATCGGTTCGCTTTCTTAATCGCCAGGACGCCTACGACGACGCGATCCGAAAGTTCCCGCAGTACAAGGACGTTGCGGGCAAGGATTCGTTTCCCGCCTCGTTCATCGTCAAGTTGAACAATCCCGAGCAGCACAAGGACTTTGACGTGGCGATGCAGGGCCAGCCCGGAGTGCTCTCGGTGCTCAATCAGAAAGATCTGATCGACCGGCTGTTCGCGGTCTTGGATGGCCTGAGCAATGTCGCGTTCGCCGTCGCATTGGTGCAGGCAGTCGGTGCGATCCTGTTGATTGCCAACATGGTTCAGGTAGCGGCATACACGCGGCGCACCGAAATCGGGATCATGCGGCTGGTGGGGGCCAGTCGCTGGTATACCCAGCTTCCGTTCCTGGTGGAGGCGATGCTCGCGGCAGCTCTTGGCGTGGCGATTGCGGTCGGCGGCCTGATCGTGGTGCGCGCCCTGTTCCTGGACAACGCGTTAAATCAGTTCTACCAAGCTAATTTGATCGCCCGCGTGGACTACGCCGACATCCTTTACATCTCTCCGATCCTGTTCCTGCTCGGCGTGTCGATGGCCGGGTTGACGGCGTACGCGACGCTGCGCCTCTACGTGCGGCGTTAGCTGTGGCCGCAAAGTCCGGTGGGGGCAAAACGAGCGGTGGCAAGCGAGACGGCAAAAAGATCGTGGCCACCAATCGCAAGGCCAGGCACAACTACGCGATCGAGGAGTTGTTCGAGGCAGGAGTGGCTTTAGTCGGCACCGAAGTCAAAAGCCTACGGCTGGGCCAGGCTTCGCTCGCCGACGCGTTCGCAACCGTCGACGACGGCGAAGTGTGGTTGCGTAACTTGCACATTCCCGAGTACGAGCACGGTAGCTGGACAAACCATGATCCTCGTCGCAATCGGAAGTTGTTGTTACACAGGCGACAGATCGACACACTGATCGGAAAAATCCGCGATGGTAACCTCGCCTTGGTGCCGCTGTCGTTGTATTTTTCCGAGGGCAAGGTCAAGGTCGAACTCGCACTGGCACGAGGTAAGCGAGCGTACGACAAACGTCAGGACCTCGCCCGCCGTGACGCCCAGCGTGAAGTTGTTCGCGAACTGGGGCGACGAGCAAAGGGTATGAACTGATCGGAGCCGCCTACGCCCAGCTGTCTGCCGTGTCCTACGGCGTCAGCGACTTTGTGGGCGGCGTCGCAGCGCGGCGGGTGGCCGCGCTGCGCGTGATGTTGGCGGCGTACCCGGTCGAGGCCGTGTTGCTCGGGCTGATCGCATTGTGCGCGGGCGGGCCGATCCATTCCGGTGCGATCTTCTGGGGCTGCCTGTACGGCATCGGTCAGGCGTTCGGCATGTGGGCGTTCTACGCGGCGCTGGGCTCCGGTCCCATCTCGGTGGTCGCGCCCCTGGCGGGCGTACTCAATGCGGCCGTGCCCGTGGCCGTCGGTGTCGCCTTCGGGGAGAGACCCGGCTCCGCGGCCTCGATAGGCGTCGTGCTGGCCATCATCGCGGTGATGCTGGTCAGCCGTGAGGCCGGCGTCGAGGGCAAGACACAGTTCCGGTTCACGCCCAAAGTGGCCTGGCTCACCATATTGGCCGGGTGTGCGTTCGGACTGGACCTGGTGTTCCTGCACCAGTCGCCGCACGATTCCAAGCTGTGGCCGTTGATGTTCGCGCGGCTGTCGGCGACCGTGGTGATCACCGCGCTCGCCGCCTCGAGACGTACCTTGCGGCTGCCGCGCGGCAAGTCGATGAAGCTGGCGCTGGCCATTGCGCTGCTGGACATCTGCGCCCTGGTAACCCAGCTGATCGCGCTGCAGTCCTGGCTGCTGTCGTTGGCGAGCATCATGATTTCGCTGTATCCCGCCGCCACCGTCGTCCTGGCGATGATGGTGTTGCGCGAGCGAGTGAGTCGCTGGCAGGGCATCGGCATGGTGATGGCCATGGGATCTGTGGCCATGATCGCCGCCAACTAACTTCTGTTTCGCGACCTACTATGGTCCGGGCGGGACTAGGTCGGGAGAAAACGTTGGGTGATGACCCGGTTATTCGTGAGTTGTCCGCTGCCGTCGAACGCAGCCCCGACGTGGTGGAGTTGCGGTTGCACCTGGCGGGGTTGCTGGCGGACCGCGGACGCTACGCGGAGGCGCTTGGTCACTGCAGCGCGGCGCTGAGCCAAGATGCCGGCAACGCCAACGCCTTGAGCCTGGTGCAGCGCTGCAGCACGGCGCTGGCGGCGCCGGCGCAGCCGGCAGCGGAGAATGCACCCGCGACCGGGCGCCCCGCCGCCGACGCCCAGTTCGATTGGTCCAGCGCCGAGCGGCAAGTCGCCGACATCATCGAGCCGGCTTTCGTCGAACCCGATGTCGTCAACGAGGGCGACTTCGACGTGCTGGAGCGCAGCGGAGTCCGGCTCGACGATGTCGCCGGCATGACCGATGTCAAACGGCAGATTGAACTTTCGCTGCTCGGCCCGATCCGCAATCCCGAGCTGATGAAGGCTTACAAGGTTTCGGCGCGCGGCGGCCTGCTGCTGTACGGGCCGCCCGGCTGCGGCAAAACCTATATCGCCAAAGCTATTTCGGGTGAACTCGGGGCGAATTTCTACCAGGTGAGAATCGCCGACGTGCTGCACCATTGGTTCGGCGAGAGCGAACGCAGCATCCGCTCGGTCTTCGACAGCGCGCGCCGCAACGCACCTTGCGTGCTGTTCTTCGACGAACTGGACGCGTTGGGACACCGGCGTTCGGCGTTGAGCGGCAGCTCCGGGATGCGGCCGGTCGTCAATACCCTGCTGGAGGAAATGGACTCGGCCACCTCGACCAACGACGGGGTGTACGTGCTCGGTGCGACCAATGCTCCGTGGGATGTCGATCCGGCGCTGCGGCGGCCCGGGCGGTTCGACCGGATGATTTTCGTGGGATTGCCCGACGCCGACGCCAGGACGGGGATTCTGCGCTCGCATCTGAAAGATCGGCCGGTGGCGGGCATCGATTTGAAATCGATCGCCAAGCGCACCGATGGCTTTTCGGGCGCAGACCTTGCGCATGTGTGCGACAGCGCAACGCAATTGGCGATGTCGGCGTCGATGCGCAGCGGGCAGGTCCGTCCGGTGACGATGGCCGATGTGGATGAAGCCGCAGCACAGATCCGGCCCAGCACCGGGCCCTGGTTCGAGGCCGCCCGCAACATCGTCGAATTCGCCAACAACGACGGAACCTACGACGAGCTGGCGAAATACTTGCGGCGCAGGAAAATTCGGTAGCCGCCGATGACATCGGAGCCCGGTGTCGACCAAGCCATCCACGTTGCCGAGGCGTACTTCGATACCGAGAATTACGAACGCGGGCGGGATATTCTGCGCCGTTCGTTGTCGCAGAACCCGAACGATCCTGGCTTACTGGCACAACACGCCCGCGCCGAATACTTGCTCGACAACTATGACGGCGCTTCGCGCAGCGCATACGCCGCATTGGCCGCCGCGCCGCAGCACGAGTTGGCCATGCGGATCTATGCGTTGTCGCTCGATGGCCTCGGCCGTTACGGGGATGCGCTGTGGATGGCGTGGCAGGGAGTGAAGACTCACCCGAATGAGCCTCTGCAACATCGGGTTTACGCGCGACTGCTGCAGAAGTCCCGCCAATTGCATTCGGCGCTGGTGGTCGTCGACGAGGCGTTGCGGCTTGACCCCGCCAGCCCCGACGGGCTCGTCCTGCGCGGCTCGATCCTGCATGATCTGGGTCGCATCCCGGAATCGACGGAGTCGTACCAGCAGGCGTTGGCCCTGGATGCAAACCATGCCGCGGCGCTGAACAACATGGCGGTCAATCGGCTGCAGCGCGGCAAGTTCGGCCACGCCCTGCGGGGGTTTCTCGGTGCCGCGGGCAGCGACCCGACGCTGGGCGATCTGGTCCGCCGGAACATCGGCGCGGTGCTGGCGAAGATGCTGCGCCGGTTGACCGTCGTTGCCACCGTGCTGGCGGTTCTGATCCAAATCGTCGGGTTCAACCACGGTCATCCGACGGTGGTGCTACGCGTGGCGACCGGAGTGCTCACCGCGGCGCTGATCGTCATTCTCGGCCGACTCCTGCATGCGATACCCCGCACGGTTCTGGTGTCGGTCCTGCGGGAGCGGGGCTTTGTCGTTGCCCGCCTGGTTCATGCGGTGCTGGTGATCGGGCTCGGAGCGTTTGTTACCGCCTTCGGAGGATTGATCTGGACGATCGCGGCGTCGGGCATTCTGTGGATCGTCGGTCTGGTTCTGACGCGAGTGGGGCTGACGATCGGCCGCTAATCGGCCTAGCATCCGACCATGACTACGCGTGCTGTCACCATTCTCGACAAGTCCGATGTGCTGAACGGTCTGTTCGCGGTCTGGGACTCGATCGATGCGCTGCTCGCCGGGTTGCCCGAGGCGCAGTGGCGGGCGGCGACGCCGCTGCCGGGCTGGGACGTGCAGGGCGTGGTGTCGCACATCATCGGCACCGAGTCGTTCCTTCAGGGCGTCGCCGCGCCCGAACCCGACATCGACGTCAAGGCGCTCGACCATGTGCGCAACGACATCGGGGCGATGAACGAGTGCTGGGTTCGCCACCTCGGCAGCCAATCCAGCGGCGCTGTGCTGGAGCGCTACCGCGAGGTGACCGGGGATCGTCGCAAGGTCCTGCAGGCGATGTCGGAGGCAGACTGGAACGCCGAGACGTTCACGCCCGCGGGTCCGGAAAGTTATGGGCGGTTCATGCGGATCCGGGTCTTCGACTGCTGGATGCACGAGCAAGACATCCGCCTGGCGATTCAGCGGCCGTCGTCGGACGCCGAGCTGGAAGGTGCTGCCTCGCGGCTGTCTCTGGATGAGGTCGCGGCCACCCTGGGCTTCGTCGTCGGCAAACTCGCGAAAGCGCCGGACGGGTCCCGCATCCTTTTCGACCTGACCGGTCCGCTGGCGCGCAGCATCCGTGTCAGCGTCGACGGGCGCGCCCAGGTGGTGGAGGACTTCGGCGGGCAGGAACCGACGGCGACGGTCCGGGTGGATGCCCTGCAGTTCACCAGGCTTGCCGGCGGGCGGCCGATGTGCCCGGCGCGTCCGCAGGACGTCGAACTCGGCGGTGACGAGGACGTCGCCGGCCGGATCGTGGAGCGGCTCAACTTCGTGATCTGACCGCGGTAGATTTCCGCGCGAACGTCGAGTTGTTGGGCTGATGTGGCGCTGTGCACCCAACAAGTCGACGCTCGCCGTGGCAGGGAACATAATTCCGTTGCCGCTGGTTGATGGGGCCGTACAATGGAGTGTCCTGCCGAAAATCGGCAGGGTGTGCGAGGGGCTGAACGGTTTCGACTTCGCGCATCGAATCAAGGGAAGCGTGCCGGTGCAGGCAAGAGACCACCGTAAGCGTCGTTGCAACCATATAAGCGCCGATTCACATCAGCGCGACTACGCTCTCGCTGCCTAAGCGAAGCTAGTCTGTCGGACCGGGAACGCCCTCGCCCCGGACCCCGGCATCAGCTAGAGGGATCCACCGATGAGTCCGGTCGCGGGACTCATCGGGACACCAACAGCGACTGGGATCGTCATCCTGGCTAGTTCGCGTGACCAGGAGATCCGAGTAGAGGCATAGCGAACTGCGCACGGAGAAGCCTTGAGGGAATGCCGTAGGACCCGGGTTCGATTCCCGGCAGCTCCACTAAAGGGCCGCAGCGATGCGGCCTTTTCGTTTGACTGGGTAGGAATGCCTCGACCCGGTGCTCCGAATGGGCGATCCTTACCGCACGATGAACGAATGCGAGGAGCGCCCGTGGGCGGCAATCGACTGCTTCGGCTGATCGTCCTCGCCGGTGTCGCGGGCTTGACGGCATGTAGCAGCACCGCCACCACACCCGCGGAGCCGCCGTCGATCGCCAGCGAGCCGTTCGGTCAGGTGGATGCAACCCCGGTGACCCGCTACACGCTCACCAACGGCCACGGTATGCGTGTGCGAATCCTGACCTACGGCGGCATCATTCAGTCGATCGAGGTACCCGATCGCACCGGGCATGTCGGCAACGTGGTGCTGGGCTTTCCGACCCTGGCCGGTTACCTCAACAACACCGGATCTGCCAAGACCTATTTCGGCGCGATCGTCGGCCGCTATGGCAACCGGATCGCCAAGGGAGCTTTCTCGTTGAACGGCAACGAGTATCACGTGCCGATCAACAACAACGGCAACAGCCTGCATGGCGGCACCGCGGGCTTCGATACGAAGGTGTGGCAGGCCAGTCAGCGGAACACCAGCGACGGCGTGGGCCTGAAGCTCCAATATGTCAGTCCCGCAGGCGAAATGGGCTATCCCGGAACGCTGACGACCACCGTCACCTACACCCTGAACCAGAGGAACGAACTGCGCATCAACTACCATGCGACCACCGATGCGCCGACCGTGATCAACCTGACCAATCACAGCTACTTCAACCTGGCGGGCGAGGACACGCTCGACATCTACGGCCAGCGGGTCACCATCCATGCCGACAACTACACGCCGACCGACCCCACGCAGATCCCGACCGGCCAGATCGCCCCGGTGCAGGGCACGCCGTTCGACTTCACCGCGCCGACCCCGATCGGCGCGCGTATCAGCGCGAATGACCCGCAGCTGTTGTCGGCGCACGGTTACGACCACAACTGGGTGATCAACCGCGGCAACAACACCGGGCTGGTGGAGGCGGCCAGGGCCGAGGATCCGCAGACGGGGCGCACCCTGACGGTCTCCACCACCGAGCCCGGTGTGCAGTTCTATACGTCCAACTTCATCGACGGGGCGTTCGCGGGCACCAGCGGGCATGTCTACCGGCAGGGCGCGGGATTCACGATGGAGACCCAGCACTACCCGGATTCGCCGAATCACCCGAACTTCCCGACCACCGCGCTCAACCCGGGCCGGACGTACGAATCGACAACGGTCTTTGCGTTCGGCGCGGGATGAACGTCGGTGTGGGCGCCCATTCTTGCTGGTCAGCGCGATTTATGGAGCGTCCTAAGCTCTATCGGCATAAATCGTCATAACATGAGCGGTCGTGTCGCGCAGCCGGTATTTCGTTTGCTTGGATTACCACCAGTCAACTCCAGTGACGAACTTTCGCAGCCAGCATGAGGAGCTCTCATGACGTATCGCCGTCTTGCTTGGGCGCTCGCCGCGGTGGTGGCGGCGGCTGTCATTCCCGTCCAGGCCCACGGTCAACCGCCGACGAAGTGTCTGACCAACACTCAAACGGGCAAGCAGGTCTACGTGCCCTGTGATCTGCTCAACGCCGGCGCCAATTTTCCGCCGGGGCAGCGTTGTCCGCCACCGCTCGAGCAGTACCCGAAAGACGTGGCGGACTGGTGTGGCGTCGGGCCCGGACTTGCGACCACCACGCCCACGACTCCTGCGACTCCGACAAGCGCCACCAGCCCGACGAGTCCTACCAGCTCCGTGCGACCGACGACATCGACGAGCCCCGTGAGCACAACGAGCCCCACGACCACCACGAGTCGTGCGGCCACAACGAGTTCCACGACGCCGACGAGTTCCGCAACCCCGGCGGCGCCGGGCGATACCGAGTGACGACGTCGCGCATCCGGCTAGCAGCCATGATTCCGGTGGACCGATGCGAAAGACCTTGCGAAAAGCCGCTGCCGTAGGAGCTGTGTTCCTTGCACTCACTGCGGGTTGCTCGCGCGGTGATGCGGCGCACTCGACAGTAAGCCAAACCCAGGGTGCAACGCAGACGCCGGCGGCGGCTCAAACACCGTACTCCGCAACACTTTCCGAGCTGCCCGACGCGGGAACCGCAGCCGAATTCGCACCTGTCTCCACGCTGATCGATGATGCGATCGGCGCGGACAAGCTGCCGGGCGCGGTGGTTGTCATCGGCCACGGCGGCAAGGTCGTCTTCCGCCATGCCTATGGCTCGCGCAAGCTGGCCGGCGAACCCGGGCTAGACGGACTGCCTGCACCCGCCGAGCCCATGACCGAGGACACGATCTTCGACTTGGCGTCGTTGACCAAGAGCCTCGCCACGGCGACCGCGGTCATGCAGCTTTACGAACAAGGCAAGGTCGAGTTCGACGACCCCGTCCAGCGATACCTGCCCGACTTCGTCAGGGCGGACGGCCCACGGCGCGCAGAGGTGACCGTTCGCATGTTGCTCACCCACACGTCGGGCGAACCGGGGGATGTCAATCTGGGAGATCCGTGGGGGCTCGATGGAGCCGACAAGGCAGAGGGCATTCATCGTGCGCTCACCACGCCGCTGGAGTCGGGCCCCGGTGAGGTTTTTCGCTACTCGGATATCAATTTCATTCTGCTTGGTGCGCTGATCGAGAAGGTCACCGGTGAGGCGCTCGACGTTTACGCTCAGCGACACGTATTCGAGCCGCTGGGCATGGCAGACACGCACTTCCTTCCCCCCGCCACGGCGTGTGGTCCGCACACGACGATCGGGTCTGCGATCGCCTGGGCCCCCGCGCCGACCGGTGGCGCGCCGGACGCTTGCCCCGCGGGTACCTGGAGCACCGGCCTGTTGCCCCGTATCGCGCCGACGGCACGCGACGAAGAGGGCAGAGCCGATCCGAATAGGAATCCCGATCTCGATCGCCTGCTCCGGGGCACCGTGCAGGACACGACGGCGCGGCGCATGGGTGGAGTGGCCGGGCATGCCGGCGTGTTCTCGACGGCCCACGATGTCGGCGTCTTTGCCCAAGCCTTGCTGGACCGGCTCGCAGGCCGTCCGAGCGAATTCCCGTTGGCACAACCAACTTTGGAGTTGATGACGGCTCCGCAGCAGCCGGGACACACCCCTGGCCAACTCAAAGCAGCCAACGAAGCCACCCGAGAAGCCGTCGCGAAGAGACCGAATACCAGGGATTCGATGCTCGCGCCGCGCTATCCGGCGATCCCCGGGCAAAACCTGCGCGGCTTTGGCTGGGACATCGATACGGCCCTTTCCGCACGGGGCATGGTTTTCCCGATCGGTAGCTTCGGCCACACCGGATTCACCGGGACCTCGATCTGGATAGACCCAGGCTCGGATACGTATCTAGTTCTGCTCTCGAACTCGATCCACACGCGGGGCAGTCCACCGATATCGGATCTGCGAGGTGAAGTTGCGACGGCGACGGCCCGGGCTCTGGGTCTTTAAGGGCTCAGGGCCGCTCGAAGTGTTGGTAGTCAAGGGGAGCCGCCCATTCGCCACCCCACCGCCAGCCACGATCTGTGAACGCGTGCACCGCTGGGTCGCCGCTGTGTAAGAGACCCGGATCGGTGCGGCTGCGGTCCAGGTAGGCCGCCGCGTTCACCGGTTCGAAATACCCGCTGGCGTAGAGGCACGGGTTGAGAAGCGTGTTTATATCGATGGCCCGGCCGTAAGCGTGTGGAGACCATTCGTCGCTACCTGGGATGCGTCGGCAGTTGAACGCCGACGTGTTGTTGTCCTCCATGGATAGCTCGTCATTGGCGTCCGAATAGTGATCGACCGTGCGGATCTTCTCGACGGGATAGCGCAGCCGGTAAAGCTTTTCGAAGATCGCGATGACGTCGGGCACCAGGTCTTCGTGCACGATCAGGTCGCCGCGGAGGGTCTGGCCGTCGAAACCGATGTAGGCGACGTCGACCCGTCGCAGCTGTCCCGGCTCGACGGGACATTCCGGCCGCCAGGTCGCGCCGAGTTCGGCGGCAGTGACCGGCTCTACTGTCGCAGCGGCAGGTGCCGGTGTCGCGCTGGCCGACGACGCGGCCGGCGGCGACGGTGTGGCAGACGATGATGGTGTGTTCGGGGGCGGTGGCGGCGCGGAGGTGCACTGCACCAGCACGACGACCGCTGCGAGCATTTCCGCCAGCAGGGCGCCCCGACGCTTCATGGACGTCAACTGGGATGAGTCCTCACCGCTTGCTTCCATCATTAAGACCGTTGCGACAAGGCTAGCTTCATCAGTCGTTAGTTCGCATTGCGCGTTGCTTTGGCTCGCCGAACGTGGGGGATATGCACGAAAAGTGCTGGAATTGCGCGCATATCCCCCACGCTCGACGTTGCCTTGCGGATTGACGACTCACGACACTAGCTTCCGATCGACAGGGAAGGCCCAAATCGGCGCGTAGGACTGCGACTGCCCCAATCCCACGCTGCACGTTCGCAACTCAGAGAAGCGGCGCAGCGCCTATCTCCCGAGGCGCCGCTGCGCCGCGCCAGAGCTCACCCGGGTGAAACAACGTGGGGGTGATGACAGCCCGCCCCGTCGGGCAGCAGACTGGCGCCAGTTCAGCGACTGAGATGTCGCCAGCAGAAGTCGATCAGCAGAAGGGTTTCACCATGCACTTCGATTCCAAGAAAGCCATCGTCGTCGGCGGCAGCGCCGGTATGGGCCGACAGGTCGCGATCGACGTGGTCGCTCACGGCGGGAGCGCGGTGATCGTCGGCCGGTCGAAAGAACGTGTCTATGACACCGTGACCGAACTGACCGACGGGGGTGGCCAGGCCTGGGGGATCACCGCCGAGTTGACGGATCGAAGCGCGGTCGCCGATGTGCAGCGTGCGCTTTCCGAGCAGCACGGCGATGCGACACTGTTGGTCAACGCGGCTGGATTCTTTGTTCCCAAACCGTTTCTCGAGTACGACGCCGCGTCCTATGACTCCTACATGGAGCTCAACTATGCGCTGTTCTTCCTGACGCAAACCGTCGTCGCGGGCATGATCGCCAACGGCAAGGGCGGGGCTATCGTCAACATCGGCAGCATGTGGGCACATCAGGCGATCGGTCTGACCCCCTCGTCGGTCTACTCGATGCAAAAGGCTGGGCTGCATGCGCTGACGCACAATCTGGCGATCGAGCTTGCCGGGCATCAGATTCGGGTCAATGCGGTGGCGCCGGCCGTCGTCAAGACCCCGCTCTACGAGAGCTTCATCCCGAAGGACGAGATCGACGCCACGCTGGCCACTTTCGCGCCAATTCATCCCCTCGGACGAGTGGGCACCCCCGCCGACGTCGCCAACGCCGTGACGTATCTGCTGTCTGATGAGGCCAGCTGGGTCACCGGCGCCATTCTCAACGTCGACGGCGGCATCATGGCCGGCCGCAACTAACCCGCTGGAGGAATATCCGTGTCACACCAATACAGCAAGAGCCCTGCCGCGGTTGACGCGCTGAGCCCCGAGCAGTACCACGTCACCCAGGAGAACGGTACCGAGCTTCCGTTCACCGGTGAGCATTGCAACAACCACGAACCCGGCATCTACGTTGACATTGTGTCTGGCGAACCGCTTTTCGCCTCGGTGAACAAATTCGACAGCGGAAGCGGCTGGCCCAGTTTCACCCAGCCGATCAACGCCGACAGCCTTGTTGAGCGGCGCGACCGCAGCCACTTCATGGATCGGGTCGAGGTGCGGTCAGCCCACGCCGACAGCCATCTGGGGCATGTATTCCCGGACGGTCCCACCGAAGCCGGCGGGCTGCGCTACTGCATCAACTCAGCATCGTTGCGATTCATCCACCGCGACGACCTGGAAGCCCAGGGTTATGGGCGATATCTGGGCTTGTTCACCAAAGATGCGTCGGAGCAACACCATAGCGTCGGGGAGGAGAAATCATGACTGACCACAACAAGATTGCCGTTCTCGCCGGTGGGTGCTTTTGGGGCATGGAGGATCTGTTCCGCAGGCAGCCCGGTGTCGTGTCCACGCGTGTCGGCTACACCGGCGGCAGCAACAGACACCCCACCTACCGCAATCACCCCGGCCACGCCGAGGCGCTCGAAATCACCTACGACCCAGACGAGACCGATTACCGGGCACTGCTGGAATTCTTCTTCCAGATCCACGACCCGACCACCAAGAACCGTCAGGGCAACGATGTCGGGACCAGTTACCGGTCTGCAATTTTCTATCTGGACGACGAGCAAAAGCAGACCGCACTGCACACCATCGCCGAGATCGAGGGTTCGGGGCGCTGGCCCGGCGCAGTCGTCACCGAAGTCAACCCGGCCGGCGAGTTTTGGGAAGCCGAACCCGAGCACCAGAATTACTTGCAACACTACCCATCCGGCTACACCTGCCACTACGTCCGCCCCGAGTGGGCGTTGCCTGGCCGCGGTGACGGCGCCGGCGCGGGGGCAGCTACGGCAGAACATGCCACGCCCACTCAATAACGTGCGGTGAACGGATGACGCAGAGCCCGAATCTGGCTAGATTGTCGGCGGCCGGGGTGTCGGTCTGGCTGGATGACTTGTCTCGCGACCTGTTGCAATCCGGCAAGCTGCAGCGGCTGATCGACACGAGAAGCGTTGTCGGCGTGACCACTAACCCGTCCACCTTTGAGCGCGCGCTAACCCACGGCCGCTCCTACGATGCCCAGCTCGCTGGGCTGACGGCCCGCGGAATCGACCTCGAAACCGCGGTCCGCACCGCGATCACCGACGACGTCCGGGCGGCCTGTGATGTGCTGCGCCCGCAGTGGGAGGCCTCCGACGGCGTCGACGGCAGAGTGTCCATTGAAGTCGATCCGTCGCTGGCGCACGACACCGATGCGACGGTCGCGCAGGCCGTCGAGTTGTCCAAGATCGTCGACCGGCCCAACGTGTTGATCAAAATACCGGCCACCGCGGCGGGACTGCCTGCGATCACCGCGGCGCTGGCCAAAGGTGTCTCCGTCAACGTGACGCTGATCTTTTCCGTACAGCGACACCGAGCGGTGATGAATGCCTACCTGGCCGGCATCGAAGCCGCCCGGCACGCCGGCGCTGATCTATCTCAAATACATTCGGTAGCATCACTTTTCGTGTCCAGGGTGGACACCGAGGTCGACAAGCGACTTGAGGCGATCGGCACCGATGAGGCGCTCGCACTGCGGGGACAGGCGGGCGTCGCCAACGCGCGATTGGCCTACGCCGCCTACCGGCAGGTCTTCGAAGCCGAGCCACGCTACGCCGCGCTGCGCGCCGCGGGTGCTCGCGTGCAACGCCCATTATGGGCCTCTACCGGCGTCAAGAATACCGCGTACCCCGACACGATGTATGTCACCGAACTCGTCGCGCCCAACACGGTCAGCACCATTCCTGAGGCGACACTTGAGGCGGTGGCCGAGCGCGGTGTCACCGCCGGTGACAACGTGACGGGCAAGGCGACGCAGGCGCACGAAGTCGTTGACCGGCTGACTGCTGTCGGTATCGATCTGCCCGATGTGTTCGTTGTACTTGAACATGAAGGCGTGTCCAAGTTCGCATCCTCCTGGTCGCGGGCACTTCAACGCTAGAGATTCCGTGAGGCATCAACTTTCACCCGGCTAGGAGACCGACCCATGTCCACCTCGGCGCCCCCGTTGGGAGGGCTTCGTGCCAGTCGGCCTTTCCCGGCGCGCATCGGCCCCAAGGGCACCTTCATCTATCGTGTGATCACGACGACCGATCACAAGCTGATCGGGATCATGTACCTCGTTGCCTGCTTCAGCTTCTTTTTCATCGGCGGCCTGATGGCGCTGTTGATGCGCGCGGAATTGGCGGCACCCGGGCTACAGTTTTTGTCCAACGAGCAGTACAACCAGCTGTTCACCATGCACGGCACGGTGATGTTGCTGTTCTACGCGACTCCGATCGTGTTCGGGTTCGCCAACTTGGTGCTGCCCCTGCAAATCGGTGCCCCCGATGTCGCGTTTCCCCGGCTCAACGCATTGTCATTCTGGCTCTTTGTGTTTGGCGCACTGATCGCCCTGGCAGGCTTCCTCGCACCCGGCGGCGCCGCGGACTTCGGCTGGACCGCCTACACCCCGTTGTCCGACGCGATCCACTCGCCGGGGCCGGGGGGTGACCTGTGGATCCTGGGACTGATCGTCGGTGGATTGGGCACCATCTTGGGCGGGGTCAACATGATCACCACCGTGGTGTGCCTGCGCGCGCCGGGCATGACGATGTTTCGGATGCCGATCTTCACCTGGAACATCCTGGTGACCAGCATCATGGTGCTGGTGGCCTTTCCGCTGCTGACCTCCGCACTGTTCGGGTTGGCCGCCGACCGCCACCTCGGCGCACACGTATTTGACCCGGCCAACGGCGGAGTTCTGTTGTGGCAGCATCTGTTCTGGTTTTTCGGCCACCCTGAGGTCTACATCATCGCGCTGCCATTCTTCGGCATCATCAGCGAGGTCATCCCGGTGTTCTCCCGCAAGCCGATGTTCGGCTACACGACCATGGTGTATGCCACCATCAGCATCGGCGCACTGTCGATTGCGGTGTGGGCCCATCATCTGTACGCCACCGGCGCGGTGCTGCTGCCGTTCTTTTCGTTCATGACCTACCTCATCGCGGTCCCCACCGGAATCAAGTTCGTCAACTGGATCGGCACCATGTGGAAGGGCCAGCTGACCTTCGAAACCCCAATGCTTTTCGCGACAGGCTTTTTGGTGACATTCCTGTTGGGCGGTTTGTCGGGTGTGCTGCTGGCCAGCCCGCCGATCGACTTCCATGTCACCGACACCTACTTCGTGGTCGCCCACTTCCACTACGTGCTGTTCGGCACCATCGTGTTCGCCACCTACGCCGGGGTGTATTTCTGGTTCCCTAAGATGACCGGGCGGCTGCTCGATGAACGGCTGGGCAAGTTGCACTTCTGGCTGACGCTGATCGGCTTTCACACAACATTTTTGGTTCAGCACTGGCTTGGCAATCAGGGGATGCCGCGGCGATACGCCGACTACCTGCCCACCGACGGGTTCACCGGGCTGAACGTCGTCTCAACGATCGGGGCATTCATCCTCGGGGCTTCGATACTGCCGTTTGTGTGGAATGTGTTTCGTAGCTGGCGCTACGGCGAACCGGTAACCGTCGACGATCCGTGGGGCTATGGCAACTCCCTGGAGTGGGCAACGAGCAGCCCACCTCCGCGGCACAACTTCACCGAACTGCCCCGCATCCGCTCTGAGCGGCCCGCCTTCGAACTGCACTATCCGCACATGATCGAACGGATGCGCACAGAGGCCCACCTGCGCGCAGGAGCGAACACGCGATAACTGCCGCCGGAACATTCACGAGCGGGGCCGGGGTGGGCGCTTCGATGACGAAAACTGTTGGGTTTTTTGCGCACAAAGAGCGGCCGGCGCGTGGTCGAGGCTGTCGTCCATCACCCGGGTGAGTGACGGAGGTGGGCGACGACAGTTCACCCCTGTGGGCGCCATGCTCTCAACATCTACACGCGCCCAGCCGCGTTCTGTGGTGTAAGACAACGATCGCCCTGAACAAGGAGGACACAGTGAGCGCCGCCAGTAGAATGCTGGAGACGTATCCGCGAGATCTAGGCCAGATTGATACAGCCAAGCTGGTCGCATGTATCGACGCGTGTATTGAATGCGACCAAGCCTGCACAGCGTGTGCAGACGCTTGCCTCAGTGAAGACGACGTCAATCACCTAACCAAATGCATTCGTACTTGCCTTGACTGCTCGGATGTCTGCGCGACAACCGGCCGCGTCTTGTCCCGACACACGGGTTACGACGCCAACTTGACTGCGACGGTGCTCCAAACCTGCGCTACCGCCTGTAGGACAAGCGCAGACGAGTGCGACAGGCATGCGGCGAAGCACGAGCATTGCCGCGTATGCGCCGACGTATGCCGTCGTTGTGAACGAGCCTGCCGCGAACTTGTTGAGGCGCTCGGTTGAGACAACCGTCGAGGCGGCGCGAGACGTCGCGGCGCGAACAAGACCTCGCCGATGCGGAATGGAGACGGCGCTGATGGGGACTTCCGAATTCGATGATGTGCAGGCCCATCTGCTCGAACCAGAAGAAAGCCTGGACTCAGAACAGACCGGCATCAACTTCGACGAAGGCTACTCACCGCCGGAACGCCCGCGTGAACTGCTGGCGTGGGGTCTGACCGCGAGGGAAGCGCGTACCCATGAAAGTCTGGCCCGTCGACTGGCCCGTGAGGTGCCCGACGTGACCGATCAGTGGGATGGCGACGGAATCGGTGATAGCGCCGACAGCGACGGCGAGCGAATCGACGATCAGGTAGGCGACATGCGCGCGGGCCGGCTGGTCGCCTACGACGTCGACCCTACGGATCCAGGTGCGGATTACCTTGCCCACGACGTCGGCATCGACGGCGGCGCCGCCTCGGCTGAGGAAGCTGCCATGCATATCGTCGTCGACGAAGACATCGGCGCCGGCGAGGGATGGCGTCTCTGATGACCTGTCGTGCGGCCATTAGGTGAGGTTTGAGCTGTGGTGACCCGCATTGTGATCCTCGGCGGCGGCCCGGCCGGATACGAGGCGGCACTGGTCGCCGCCGCACGCGGTCCCGCCGTCGCCCGCGTCACTGTCGTCGATTCCGACGGGGTCGGCGGCGCCGCGGTGCTGTGTGACTGCGTGCCATCGAAGACCTTTATCGCCTCTACGGGGCTGCGCACCGAACTGCGACGGGCAACCCGCCTGGGGTTCGACATCCACATCGACGACGCCAAAGTCTGTTTGGCAGAAATACATCAGCGGATCAAGACGCTCGCTACCGAGCAATCGATGGATATCACCGCCCAGCTGCTGAGTACGGGCGTCGAGTTGATCGCGGGCCGCGGCGAGCTAGTTGATGCCGCTCCCGGTCTGGCGTATCACCACGTCAAGGTGACCGCACTCGACGGCCGCACCACGATCCGCGAGGCCGACGTGGTGTTGATCGCCACCGGCGCCAGGCCTCGGATCCTGCCGTCGGCGCATCCCGACGGCGAGCGCATCCTGACCTGGCGTCAGCTCTACGACCTGGACTCGCTGCCCGACCACCTCGTCGTGGTGGGTAGCGGGGTGACCGGCACCGAATTCGCCAACGCCTACACCGAATTGGGTGTGACCGTCACCATAGTAGCCAGCCGCGACCGGGTGTTGCCGTGCGAGGACGCCGATGCCGCGCGGGTGCTCGAGGAATCGTTTGCCCGACGCGGGGTCAAACTGATCAAAAAGGCCCGGGCACAATCCGTACGGCGCACCGACGACGGGGTTCTAGTGACAATGACCGACGGCCGCACCGTCGAGGGCAGCCATGCATTGATGACTCTTGGGTCACTGCCCAACACCGGCCGGCTAGGTCTAGAGCGCGTGGGCATTGAACCCGGGCCCGGCAATTACATTGCCGTCGACCGGGTATCGCGGACACCCGTCGCGGGCATTTACGCGGCGGGGGACTGCACTGGTCAGCTGCCGTTGGCCTCGGTTGCAGCGATGCAAGGCCGGATCGCGATGTACCACGCGCTCGGTGAAGCCGTTAACCCGCTCAGGTTGCGCACTGTCGCGGCGACGGTGTTCACACACCCCGAGCTCGCGACGGTCGGCGTCTCGCAGGATGCGATCGACGACGGCTCGGTTCAGGCGCGCATCATCATGCTGCCGTTGAAAACCAATGCGCGGGCGAAAATGTCAGGGCTGAGTCAGGGCTTCGTCAAACTATTTTGCCGGCAAGACAGCGGCGTGGTTATCGGTGGTGTAGTGGTCGCGCCGATCGCCTCGGAACTGATACTGCCGATCGCGATGGCTGTTCAAAACCGGATCACCGTTGACGATTTGGCGCAGACGCTTGCGATCTATCCGTCGCTGTCCGGCTCGATCACCGAGGCGGCCCGCCGACTCATAGCCCGCGATGAACTCAATTGATGCACGAACCGATTAGGCCGATGACGCCTCGTGGTTCCGGTGGTGGGGATGCCGCATCGCGTCGCCCGACGAGCGATTGCGATCGTCGGAATGCCGGTGATCCTCTGGTGGCTATAGCCGTGGAAGTTGCACCCCCGGATCCAATGAGCCGCTTTGATGCAGCCATCGCCATCGCGGCTTGAGCGTTATCACCCGGGTGAATTGTCTTGAGGGATGATGACGGATGGACCGGGGTCGGGCGATGCTCACTACCGACCAACCTCTGCAACGAAGAACATGTTGAGCGCCGTCGCGAAAGGCGTTGCAAACGACCCAGATCGGAAGGGACCGGGACCTGCGCGCAGTCCAGGACGCCGTGGCCACCAAGGAACACTGCGACCTCGTGCGATCGATCCCCGGAACCATGTGGATGCCCGAATCCAATGCAGGAGAAGAGATATGAACGCGGTCCCAGCTCACAGTCGACCGGAGAAGACGGAACCGACCACCTCGGTTGTGATCGTCGGCAGCGGGTTCGCCGCTTTCGAGTGCGCGCGCCGACTGGCCCGGCGGTTCGACAGGGCGCGCGCTTCGGATGTGCGGGTGACCATTGTTTCACCGGTTGATTACATGCAGTACACGCCATTGCTGGCCGATGTGGCCGGTGGACTGGTCGACCCGCGGTTTGTCTGTGTTCCGCTGGCCGGAACACTCAAGGGCGTTCGGGCGGTGCGTGGCCGGGTCGACAGCGTTGACTTTGATCGGCATACGCTCTCGTTCAACGATCCGGAGGGCGGGGTAGGGACGCTATCGTGGGATCGACTCGTCTTGACGCCGGGCTCGGTGACCCGGCTGTTCGATACGCCCGGTTTGGCTACCCACGCGCACGGGCTGAAGTCGACGGCCGAGGCGCTATATCTGCGTGATCATGTGATCGAGCAGTTGGAACTGGCTCACGTCGATGAAAACGAGGCACGCGCGGCAGCCCGGCGCACGATTGTCGTTGTCGGCGCGTCGTATTCCGGTTCCGAATTGGCGGCGCAGCTGCGCGCGCTCGCCGACGCGGCGGCAAAGCAGATGGGCTTCGATCGGGCTTCGGTGCGGTTTGTGCTGCTGGACTTGGCCGACCACGTCATGCCCGAGCTGGGGCAGAAGCTCGGCGATGCGGCGATGCGCGTGTTGCGCGCTCGCGGAATCGATGTCCGACTCGGCACGACCGTCAGGGAAGTTCACGCCGATCACGTGGTGCTCAGCGATGGTTCGCGCATCGACACCCACACGGTGGCGTGGGTGGCTGGCGTGACCCCGTCACCGCTGATCGCCACGCTGGGCTTGGAAACCGAGCGGGGCCGGCTAAAGGTGCGGACCGATTTGCAGGTACCGGGTCACCCCGAAGTGTTTGCCGCGGGCGACGCCGCCGCCGTTCCGGACCTGACCAAGCCGGGCACGATCGCCCCGCCCACCGCCCAGCACGCCACCCGACAAGGTAAGACGTTGGCCCGCAACGTCGCCGCGAGCCTCGGCTACGGCAAGCGCAAAGACTACCGCCACAGCGACCAGGGTTTGGTCGTCGACTTGGGTCCCCGCTACGCCGTCGCCAACCCGCTGGGCGTGCACCTATCCGGCTATCCGGCAAAGCTTGTCGCCCGCGCCTATCACCTGTACGCGCTGCCACGGCTCGTCAACCGCTGGGCGGTCGCACTCGCATATCTCACCGACGTCTTCTTCCCCCGCGCCGTGTTGTCAATGGGATTCGTGTGCGGTGCAAACGCCGAATTCGCGGCCAGCGAACTCTTCCGGCTACCGGAGGCGGCAGGCGCACAATGACAGTCAACGACACCATTGTTGTGCTGGCGGCCGCCGCACCGTCTGATCGTCACCACGACGCGGAGCACCAATGAGCATCGTCAACAAAGGCTTTCGCGGACGCGGCGCTCAGTCGGCCTTCGAGCTGCCTCCTGGCCAGCATTTGACCGCGGACTTCCCTGTCCTGCAGGCAGGACCGACTCCACGGATCGATCTCGATCAGTGGCGGTTCACCGTCCGCGACCCGCGTGGCGACGAACGCGTATGGACCTGGGCCCAGCTGAGGGCGTTGCCCAGCGAGCGGCTCACCGTGGACATCCACTGCGTCACCAAATGGTCCAAGCTCAATACCCAGTGGGAGGGCGTTTCTCTGGACACACTGCTCGAATCGACCGGCACCGCTGCCCAATTCGCACTGGTCGGTTCCTACGGCGGCTACACCACGAACCTTCCGTTGAGCGACCTTCGCGGTGGTAAGGCTTGGATCGTTTACGCGTACCAGGGCGAGCCGCTCAGCGCGATGCACGGCGGCCCAGCACGGCTGCTCGTGCCGCACCTGTATTTCTGGAAGTCCGCCAAGTGGGTGAGATCGATAGAACTGCGCGACAGCGATGCACCGGGATTCTGGGAGCGGTTGGGCTATCACAACCACGGCGATCCGTGGCAAGAACAACGGTACGCGGGGGATTGAGGACGGCCGTGTACACCCGGATGACACCGAAGTTGCGCTGGCGGGTCGCGCGTGTGGTGGACTCTGAACCCGAGACCGACTCTGCGCAAACGATCGGGCTGACCGTGCCGGGCTGGAGCGGCCACTTAGCCGGCCAGCACATTGATCTCAGGTTGACCGCTGAGGACGGGTACAGCGCGCAGCGCAGCTACTCACTGAGCAGACCCGTCGACGGTGAGCGCATCGAGCTCACCGTGCAGCGAATCACCGACGGGGAGGTCTCGCCCTACCTCGTCGGGATTCCCGCTGGGGAAGAGATCGAACTTCGCGGACCCATCGGCGGCTGGTTCGTTTGGCGGCCGAACGAAAAGGCGAGGGTTCTGCTCGTCGGCGGCGGATCGGGAATCGTGCCGTTGATGGCAATGCTACGACAGCGAAAGATAGTGGGCAGCACATACTTTCGGCTGGTTTATTCGGTGCGCAGTCCCGCCGATGTGTACTACGCCCACGAACTGGGCCGGCTCGAGCGCGAATGCGGGTGGCTGCAGGTCGCGCTGGTCTACACCCGCACGGCCGCACCGGAGACCGGTCGGCCGCCCGGCCGGGTCACCCCCGGCGACCTCGCACGGACCGGGTGGACCCCCGATCATGACACCCGCGTCTACGTTTGCGGTCCGACGGGATTCGTGGAATCGGTGACCACGAAGCTGATCGAGCAGGGGCATCCGCCGTCAGCCATTCGGACCGAACGGTTCGGGCCGAGCAGCTGATCTAGGAACGAGGAATGATGACCGGACCAACGCACCTCGACGGTAATGCGGCCGCCGGCGCCTTTGCAGAGGTGCTGGGACTTGATGTCACCACCGCGACGCCGTCCCGCGGGACATCTTGTCGCGCAATGGCATTCGCCGAGAGTCACGTCTACCACCGCAGGCGCGGCATCGTGGCACGCTGCCCGGTCGGCGAAGACGTCCTGGCCCAGCTGGTGCAAACGTCCACCGATGTGTGGCTCGACTCCCGCGGCGCCCAATCATGGCGTGTCCCGATCCCGGCCCGCTGATGGAATCCCTCGACGCGCTCGCCGGGCGCGTGCGCACCGCCGACATCGTGGACGCCATGGGGCGCCGTCACCAACATCGGTGTCATCTACTCGACTTGGTTAGCCCCACACCCGGACGCCGGCTTTTCGGCCCTGCCGTGACCATCTCCTACTTCCCGGCATGCCGGGAAGCTCTCCCCCCGGAGCGCTACAACTTCAAGAAACTGTTCTACGACGCCATCGAAGGCGGCTCCGACGGGCGCGTGCTGGTGCTGGCCAGCAACGGCCACACCGATGCGTCACTGGGCGGTGGGGCAAAGCTGTCGCGTGTCCGAAACCACCGGCTCGCCGGCATTCTCGCGGATGGGCGGCTGCGCGACTTCGCCGAGCTCGAACTCTACGATCTCGCCGTCTATTGCCGAGGCGAAACAACGCGGTGGGGCGGCGACGTCGTCACGCCCTACGAGGCGAACCGTCCGGTCGTGGTCGCGGGGGTGGCGGTCCGTCCCGGCGATTACGTCTTCGCCGATGCCTCCGGCGCCGCGGTCGTACCCGCCGGCGACGTGCGCGCCGTACTTTGCGCCGCCAACCACGTCGCAGTGGAGGACGCGGCGGCCATTGTCGCCATCAGAGGCGAAACCCCAACCACACCGGGAGGCAATGAGAACTGACGGGCCAACCGCTAGCGCACCCAGTTTTGGCGCACTGGCCGACCGCGCTTCGCGCACAACACATCTAACACGAAATGAGAGGAAACGCTCGCATGACCAAGACCGAATTCTTCGACACCCCCGGATACGGTGAGATCGCCCGTACCCGCAACTCCTACAGGCAAGCCCTACGCATCGGCGACCGCATCGAAATCTCCGGCCAAGGCGGTTGGGACGCGGACTTCACCTTGTCGCCCACATCTTTGCAGGACGAGATCGTCAAGGCGTGCGACAACGTCGAAAAGACTCTCGCCGAAGCGGGCGCTAGCTGGCGCGACGTCGTGAACGTCCACTCCTACCACGTTCCCACGGACGATGATTCCATTGGTGGTGAACACATGTCGGTGATGGTGGATGAGTTCCGCAAGCGATTCGGCGAAAGTCTGCCGCTGTGGACCGCGCTGGGCGTCGAGGCGCTCGCACTGCCCAACCAGCGCGTCGAGATCGAAGTCGTCGCCATCGTCGAGACCGGCGGCAAGTAGATCCGGTGAGTGAAGCGTCGTCCCGAGGCACCGAGGCGCCTCGTGACGACGCGAAGTGGACACCGACATTGCTATCCTGCCGTGCACGTCGTCGGCGAATGAGCCGATTGCCAATGGTTTTGGACGTCTCCACATTGGTTACCTGACCCCAGTACAGCCGACACGCCGACGGCAAAGGCGGCAAGAATCGATGGCTCACTCCTGAAACGGAGGCACCCGTGGATCGAATACTTCATGTCCTGATCGGTAACCCGACCGGGGCCGTCGATGCCGCCGTCAAAACCTCGGCGCTGTTCCTCACGGCCGCAGTCCTGTTTCGCTTCATGGAGCGCCGCACCCTCGCCGAATTCGCTCCATTCGACTGGATCGCTGCGGTCGCCGCCGGAGCCATCGTCGGTCGGGCTGCTACCGCCAGCGACACCTCGTGGCTCAACGCAAGTACGGCGCTCATCTGCCTTCTCGCGGCCCACGCGGTACTAGCGAGATTGCGCTTCATTCCGGGGATTCGGCGTTTCATCGATCCACCGCTGAAGGTGCTGATCCGCAACGGACACGTCGACCGACGCAACCTGCGTCGGTGCGGACTAACCAGTGCCGATCTCGAAGCCGTGCTGCGACAGCACGGACACGAAACCTCCGATCGGATTCACCTCGCGGTCTTCGAAGCCAAAGGCGCGATTTCCGTTCTGGTAATGGATGGGAGCGGGTGATCGGCATGGTCCTTGAGCTCGGTTCGATGGCTGCCGACGTTCGGGATAGTCGAAGTCCGGTCGGCGGTCAGCGTTACAAGCAAGTCGTCGGCCCGCATACCCGACAAACCTCAGGCATGTCCGCCCTTTCGAATTGCGTCGAGTCGGAAGGCCCCGATCAGGTGCTGTCTGGATCCGCCGGCGCAGCGGGCCGCGACACGGGTCGCAGCAATCCCTGATACTGTCCGGCCACCAGGTCTTGGTATTCGGGATGGCGCAGAATGTAGTCACCCGTGATCTTGCACCGCGGAATGACCGTGTGTCCGGCCTGCCGGATCAGCGTGAGCACACCACTGATCATCGCCGAGGAAACGCCCCGCTCACGCCATTGCGTATCGACTTCGGTGGCCATCAACACGATATGGCCGCGGTAGCGCCGGTAGGGCTGCCGACCGATCACCTGGCCGCCTACCGTGGCTTCGAACCGGCACTCTTGAGCGTTGTCGGTGATGATCGTCCGCAGCCCATCGTGGGCACTGCGTTCGATACTGCCCATGGGCCTTGGTGATTCACTCACTATCAAGTGTCCCTTCCATGTCGTAACAGCCGGCCGCCATGTCGCGGCAAAGACGGAACCTACGCAACCTCATCAGCGGGGGCGTGAGTCGATCTTGGCGAGCGTCGCCTGTCTGCGAGTTGCGTCTATCGCGTCCGCCAGCAGCCACAGCGCCAAGCCGAGGAGCGCAATGTCCTTCATCAAGAACTCCCCGTCGGCGGACAACACGGGAAAGCCACCAGCCGACGCCTCGCCGGTGCCGGGTGTCGTGATCATGAAGCTCAGTGTGGTCAGGAAGAATAGGGAGGCGAAGATGCCGCCCACCACGGAAACCTTCGGGAACCACGGCTTGACGGCCAGCAGTGCGGCAGTAATCAATTCTACTGATCCGTTCAATCGACCAAAGGCGTCGATGGACATGATGTGGTAAACCCAACTCAAAAGGGGGCTATTGGCCACCCAGTGCGAAATACCGTGGGATTCATAGGAAGTGAACTTCATGGCGCCGAACCAGGCCAGGACTATGACTAGACCGTACCGTGCGAGCAGAGGCGCGATGCCGGTCGTTAGAGACTTCCCTGGGCCATCAGTCGTCATGGCGGTGGCCTCTTTCTGTGACATGCGGTCTCCTTTTTGTGCATGTGTGTCCTTTCACCGCATCGGCTGCCGAACTCGCACTGCCTTCGATGGCGGCACGGTTGGTCGAGACGGTGATTCAGGCGGTTCGCGATCGCGGACTACTATCTCCGCGCAGGGGGTGAGTTGTCCTCATCCGCGCGCGCAATTCACCTGGGTGAGCTTGCACCTGATCGCGGACTTCCCTGTTTCTACCGGCAGAACTGCGTGGAGCGCAGGCACGTCCAAACACTGACAATATCTGCCGGCAGGCGGATTACAGCAGGCCGAGTTCTCGCGCCCGGCTGACCGCCGCGCTGCGGTGCTCGACGCCGAGTTTGCGGTATACGGCGCGCTGGTGGGTCTTCACAGTATTGAGCGAAACGTATAGCCGCGCACCGATTTCACGTCGCGACAACCTGGTGGGAAGTAAGCGAAGAACCTCAAGCTCCTTGGGAGTCAGCTCCTCGACGACCGCGACGTCGTTGCGCGAAGTCACCGTGACGCCCGTGCCCCGCTCGGCCGAACCGAACAGCGTCGAGTCGATGCCGGCGTCCGCGCACCCGCGCACCAGGGTGCCGACTTCTTCGAGGATGGCCTCTGCGGTGTCGTGGTCGCCGAGGTGCTCAGCGATCTCCGCCCTGACCAACAGCGTCTTGGCGACCTCGAGAATTGCCCCGCCTTGGCGGGCCGACCTGGCGGCTGTGTCGGCGGCGGCCGCTGCCGCGACCGAATTTCCTTGTATACGAAGGAGTTTGGCCGCAGCAAGGGACACCATCGTGTCCACGAGGTGTTCAGCATCCGCCAGGTCCCGGGAGCTGCCGGAGGCGCGGCGGATGTCACGTTCGGCGGCTGCGGGCTGGCCATGTTCGGCCGAAATCAGCGCCAGATGACCCAACGCGTAGATGCGGGCGCGACGATCGCCCGCCTTTTCTGCGAGTTCCGCGGCCCGCCGGAAAGCGGCTTGTGCCTCGTGGGTGTTGCCCGAGAAGTACAGCGCGGACCCATAAATGCAGTAGGCGCTTGCTCGGCCAGGCGGCGCTTCCCCGAGATCGAGGGTGATCGCCCGGCGACCCTCCTCGAGCGCCGTGGCAACCTTTGCCGTCTTGAACGAGTGAACCGCGCGCAACACGACAACCTGAGCGCTGATGGCATCATCATCGGGCGGGGATCCGGTCTCGACTGCCTCGATCCACTCGGCGGCGTCATCGAGTTGACCCAGGCTTAGGGCGATCCAGGCGCGGGCCACGCTCAGCCGCGGATCCTGTAAAACGGCCTTTTCGGGAAGCAAATCCAGCAAGCCGGAGACCGTCGACACGCCGCCCCCGTTGAATTCGTCGACCCAGTCCGCGGCGATCAAATCGGCACTGCGCGCGATGTCACCGCCGGCGACCAAGTGGCGGACTGCCTCATCGATCAGTCCCTCGGTCTCGAACCAGGCCGCGGCTCGTCGGTGCAGATCCGCGACGAGATCGGGCTCGCTGCGCCGCAGCTCGGTGCGCAGCAGTTCCCGGAACAGCTGGTGATAGCGATACCAATGCCGCGATGTATCCAGGGGCACCACAAACAGGTTTTCGCGTTCGATCTTCTGCAAAACCGAGGCCGAGCCGGACGTTTGCAAGATCGCGTCGCACAGCTCACCGCTGAGTCGTCCCAAAACCGAGGTACGTAGCAAGAAACTCCGCAGCGGCGGTGGCTGGCCGTCGAGCACCTCGGCCATCAGGTAGTCGACGATATGACGGTTATCGCCCGCGAAGGTTCTGATGAACGCCGAGGCATCGGCACGCCCGGCGAGCGAAAGGGCGGCGAGATAGAGGCCGGCAGCCCACCCTTCGGTGCGTCGGTGCAGAAGCTGAACATCCGCATCAGGCAAGTCCAGCCCGAGGACATCGTTCAGCAGCTGGTCCGACTCAACAGCCCCGAAACGTAAATCGTCGGTTCGGACCTCGACGAGCTCGCCGCTGGCCCTTAGCCGAGCCAACGGCAATATCGGATCCGATCGGGTGGACAACACCAGGTGAAGAGTTTCGGGAATACGGCTGATGAAGAATGCAAGCTGCTCATGGACCGCTCGACTTACCACCAGGTTGTAGTCATCGAGGATGAGCACCATCGGGCTGGCGATCGTGTCCAGATCGTTCAACAGGGTAGGCAGCACGACCTGCACCGGATCGGCGCCCATCGCAAGGAGTTCGACCGCGCGAGCCCCCACCCCGGGACTGATCTTCTGCAGCGCGGCTAACACATACATCCAGAACCACACCGGGTCGTTGTCGGAGGAATCAAGCGAAAGCCAACCGAATCGCTGGTCCTCGCTTGCACCCAGGGCCCACTGCGCCAGTAGCGTCGTCTTGCCCCATCCCGCCGGCGCACTCAATAGGGTCAGCTTGCGCAGGCGTCCCGCCGACAGTGCGTCTAGCAGGGCGGCCCGCTGAACGAGCTGGGCCCCGACGGCCGGGACATGCAGCTTGGTGGCGAGCAAAACTGCTCGCGCAGCGCCTTCTCCGCCGCCGCTACCGGTGCGTCCATCTGAGCCGGTCATGTCCGAACTCCAGGAATTCGTTGAACCCAGCGGCTGAGCGAAAACATTCGGCATCGCGCCCTGGGTCGCCGCCGCTGGCTTCTCGGCATCCCAGTTGTTCTCTGCGGAGTCGGGCGGGCTCGTTCTGCGCTGCGATCGGGCAGGACTCCCAATTGCCTTGGGTGAACTGGTGATCGCCGACCCCATTGAATCAGACGCGTTCTCTGCCACTATCTCCGGCGCACGCTGGCGGTGGCCGTTTGGGCTTGCCGATTCGCATCCCGCCAACGGCTCAATGTTTGTTTCGTGAGCCGCGCTCACGCCGTGCCCGCTCACCGTATTTCTCCCCTTTTTGCATCGGTGTATTGGCTCCGGCGACCCATGACACCGCCCAGGGCGGCGAGTAAGCGTCGCAGCATGAGGGCAAAAAGCGTCTGCAGATCGCGCCCCACCCAGTACCGGACATCGGTGGTCCCAGACTGCCGCAACCCGAATGGAGTCTCGTGGACAGCGCGTTTGGGCCTGTCCCATCCCAACTCGGCAGCAACCGACCGCGATGTCATGCTGCTACCTGGACTTTGACCGACAGATAGTCGGCTATGCCGTATGTTGCAGGCCAGTCACCGTCGCGCACGGCTCGGCTGAGTTCTTCTGCCAATGGACTGCAGGCGCCCAACTCGGCCAGCCATGAGGCCACCGTCGGCGCGATGCGATCTGCTTGGACGCGTACGGTACGGCCATGTAGGCGATCGGTCAGCTGATAGACAGTCATTCCCCCATGCCTTTCGCTGGTCACGTTTGGTTGTTGCGCCGCATCGGGTGCTTTTGCCGGGATGGGCGGCGTCGGATCTCCTTACAGCCGAGCCGCCTTCGTGATCGACGGCGTGTGCCGTCGCTGCCTCCCCGTCACTCTTCCGATCCGGTCCGGTGTATTAGCTGTCGAGATCCATGACACCGCCGCGGGCGGCAAGTGAGCGTCTCAACATGAGGTGAGTGAGCGTCTCAAACTGAGACACGTTTCCTCCCTTGGCCTCGACGTCGGCGTAGTAGACGATTCGTCGGCCCGTCTCGAGCAAGGATTTCGTTAATGAGCAAAGGATGCGACAGGGTGTTCCGCGTTCGCATCGGCCGATGCCTAGTCGGTGCACCTAGCACATTGACTAGTCATTGGTCGCCGTCCGCCAGACTGGCTGGTCAATGGCGGCGCGCCCGTGCCCACGTGTATCCCTAGGCAGGTCAAGGAAGCTGGCTGCGTGAGGTGATGCCGAGTTTGGTGAAGACTTTGCTCAGGTGATATTGGACCGTTTTGGCACTGATGAAAAGGCGCGCGCCGATTTCGGGGTTGGTCAGTCCCGCTGCGGCGAGCCGCGCGACCTGTTCTTCTTGCGGGGTGAGTTGGGCGCTGGTGGTGGGTGTGCGTGATCGAGCGGTTTCGCCGGTGGCCAGCAGCTCGCGGCGGGCACGTTCGGCGAAGGCGGCCATGCCCATGGTGTCGAACATGTCGTGGGCGGTGCGTAGTTGTACTCGTGCGTCGGTGCGGCGGCGCTGTCGTCGCAGCCATTCGCCGTAGAGCAGGTGGGTGCGGGCCAGTTCGACGCGCAGGCGGGTGCGGGCAAGGCGCTCAATCGCCTCGCAATACAGCGGTTCGGCGTCGGCGGCGAGTAGCGCGCGGGAGCGTGCCTCGATGCCCAGCGCCCAATCGGTGCCACTGGTGCGGGTCATTTCGCAGAGCCGCGCGAGGGCGCCAGCCGCGATGTCCGGCGCACCGTTGCGCGCGGCAGCCTCAACCAGCTCGACCGTTCCCCAAGCCGATACGCCGATGTCAGTAGGGTGTTCGGCGGCGCGTTGCGCGGCGGTCATCGCTTTGTCGTAGTTGGCGAGGCCGTTGTTGAGGACCGCCTCCGCCCACTCGGCAATGGTCAGCCCGACCCCTTCGCCGCGCCGTATGACGTCTTTCGTGATGGCGCCGATCAACATCGATGCCTCGCCTTCGCGGCCGCGAAACGCGGCGAGGCCCAACACGGCGCGGGGAGCGACGACGGTGTCGCCAGTCACCTCGGTGATCGTTTCAGTTTCGTGAATCAGCGATTCGGCAGCGCTCAATTCGCCGACAAACAGCAGCATCACCGCACGCGAAATCAACGCGAACGGCAGCTCAGTCAGCGCTCCGGCGGCGCGGGCCAGGTCGATGTGATGCGCCGAGACGATATCCCAGCTCTCGTCATCCCAGACGTGCAATGCGGCGATACCAGCCAGCCAAAGCCAACGCAGCTCGTCGTCGGCAGACTTTTTTCGGCGGGCAGCCTTGACCGCACGGCGCAAAGGCGGCACACCCGCCGCATATCCGCCGGTGAAGTATGCGCCAAAACCATCGAGAAGCAGGTCGGCCAGGCGCGGGGTTGCCGGCTGCGGAGCCGCTTCAGCCGCGCGCGCGATTTCGAGAACGCCGCCACCTACTGCCAACCGGGCGGCGAACATCGCCGCGCCCAGAGCCTCCAGGTAAGTCGCGCGGCAGAGCGCGTCATCGATGGGCTCAAGCCGTTGGGCGGCCTTGAGCAGCAGTGGTGGTGCATCGCTGCCCCGGTTGGTGACGAAGGCCAACTGTGCGCGGATCAGGTCGGCGTGGGCGTGCTGCAAATCGCTGAGCGGCCCGGCGTCGGCCACGGCGAGAAGATGCACCGCCGCGTCGAAGGCACCCGCTCGCACCTTTGCCGACGCTGCGGCCAACGCCCGCGCACTCCGTTGAGCAGGTTCCAGCGTCAGCATGGTCGCGCGTTCGAGGAAAGCGGCCGCCGCTGCGAATCCTCCGCGTGCCTGGGCGCGGTCGGCCGAGCGCTCGAGTTCTTCGGCGACGTCCTCGTCCGGTCCGGCGGTCGCCTCGGCCCGATGCCAGGCGCGGCGGTCGGGTTCGCTATCCGGATCTGTCACATCGGCCAAGGCGCGGTGCACCGTCCGTTTGTCTTGAACGGGCGCAGACTGGTATATGGCCGAACGCACCAGCGGATGTCGGAATCGCACTCGGGTACCGAAGTCGACCAACCCATCCTCGGTAGCGGGTGCGGCGGCGTCGGTGCCAATGTCAAGCTGGCCGGCCGCTCGCCACAATAGGATCGGGTCGCCGGTCGGCTCGGCGGCCGCGATCAGCAGCAGTCGTCTGGTCTCCTCGGGCAAAGCGGCCGTGCGGCGCTGAAAGCTCTCTTCGATGCGACTGGAAAGCCTTAGCGCACTGGGCATCCCGAATCCGCCGGCCAGCTCGTTATCTGCGAGTCCGCGAGGCAGCTCCATGAGTGCAAGCGGATTGCCGCGCGTCTCTGCGACCAGCTGATCACGGACCCGCTCATCCAACGGCGCGGCCCACGCTCGGTCCAGCAGCGCCCGGGCATCGCCGTCGCGTAGTCCGCCGACTTCCAGACTCGGCAACTTGGCCAGTTCTGGCTTGATGACGCGTGTCGCCATGATCAAAGCCACCGGTTCGACGGCCAGTCGTCGGGCCAGAAATCCGAGTATCTGCGCTGAGGCGTTATCGAGCCACTGCAGGTCGTCGATCAAGCAGACCAAAGGCCGGTCCTCAGCGGCATCGGAAAACAGGCTCAGCACGGCGAGCCCGATCACCAGCCGGTCGGGAGCGGGGCCCGCGCTCATCCCGAATGCGATGCTCAGTGCATCCCGCTGCGGTGCCGGGATGTGGTCGAGGCGATGCAGCAGCGGCGCGCACAGCTGGTGCAGCGCAGCATAGGCGAGTTCCATCTCGGATTCGACGCCGGCGGCGCGGACCACTCGGCAGCCCCCGGCCTGCTGTGCCACATAGTCCGTCAACGCCGACTTGCCGACGCCCGGATCACCGTGGAGGACCAGTACCCGGCTTTGGCCCGACCCGACGTCGTGCAGCACTGAGTCGAGCAGGGTGCGCTCGGCGAATCGGTCGATCAGCTCCATTTCACCCAAATAGTCGCACTAGTCGCCGCCGCTGACGAATGCGCGCTCTTCGCTGAGCCGGGCCGCGCCAAAGCCCGCGACGTGCGTCTGCGCTGCGGCGACGCTAGCGAAATGCCGTCTGCAGCTGGCTGCGTCAGCTGACGCCAAGCTTGGTAAAAACTTTGCTCAGGTGATACTGGCCAATCAGGTCCATGGCACGCAGATGGTCGCATCTTTCTCCGCAACGGAGTTGTGGAAGATCCCCAGATGCCGCTGCCTGCGTACCCGTCATGTCGTCCGGTCCGGTGATTAACTGACGTGACACATGACACCGCCGCGGACGTATACTGAACACCTCATTCTGAGCAGGCTTGCGCGTTTCAACCAAAGGACGCCGGTATTCGGGGGCGGGCTGCACCGCGCGGTCGGAGCGAGGTGCATGCGTCGATGAGTTTGCGGGCCGACGTCGAAACCGACGTTCGGCGGGTGCGGGAACGGTTTCTGTGCGAGGGGTCCTTGGCGGCGGATGCCTTGCCCTCCGGCGTGCTGGACTCCTGGCGTCGGTCCCAGGCGATGCGGGTTCACCCCGACCGGCTCGATTCGCCCTTTGTTCGGCAGCCGGATACCGGCTCGCGACTAGTTCACGCCGCAGAGCCTGTGCTACGGGGGATCACGCAGGACGTGACCACCGAGGCAATGTCGGTCATCCTCACCTCGGCCGACGGCGTAGTGATCGAACGCTCAGCTTCCGAAGGGGCCTTCATGGAGGCACTGGATTCGGTGAGCCTTGCCCCCGGCTACAGCTACGCCGAGGAATTCGCCGGTACGAACGGGATCGGCACGGCGCTCGAGATCGGGCGCCCCGTGTTCATTCGTGGAGGCGAGCATTTCGTTGGGCCGCTGGCCGAGCTTGCCTGCGCTGGTGCGCCAATCCGTGACCCGATAACCCAGAAGATCGTCGGAATCGTTGATCTCACCTGCTGGGCCAGCCGCTCGAATCCGGTCTTGTTGCCGTTGGTCAAGAGCTTGGGCAGCCAGATCGAGGACCGGCTGCAAGAGTCGGCCCACGCGAGTGAGATCGCTCTTCTGCGGGCGTATCGCGACCAGGCGCGACGGTTCCCGCTCGGTGTGCTGGCGATCGGTGGCGACGTGTTGCTGATGAACCGGTTCCTGCGCCAGACACTCGACATCAATGACCAAATCGCTCTGCTCGAACACGCCTCGGATCTGCTTCACACCACGGCCACGCGACAGCCGCTGGCGGTGCTGCCGAGTGGAACTACGGCCAACATCTCTGTCGTCGACCATGCGGAGGTCCGTGGCAGGACAAACGTCGTTTTCCATGTGCACCTGCCGACCGAAGCGACGGCTTCCCGTGTCGGGATTCGCCAATCGGTCGCGTCGCACGTTCCTGGCCTCGTTGGGCGCAGCAGCGCATGGCGACGCAGCTGTGAGCAGGTCGAGCGATGTTGTCGAGACCGAGATTGGGTACTGCTCGAGGGCGAGAGGGGATCGGGACGAGCCAAGTTGGCTCAAGCCGTCGCACAGTACGTCCATCCGACAAAGACGGTGCGGGTAATCCGGGCTGAAACAATATCGACGCCAGCGCTTTTCGTCGCCGAGATCGTGACGCAAACCGATGGCGACGACTTTGCCGCGGTGATTTCCGACGTGGATTGCATCGACGAGGGAACGCTGGCAGCGGTCGTTCCGGTGCTGCAATCGCGTGCGAGTCGCGGATGGATCGCAGCGACGATGAGTTCGTCGGCGCCTTCACCGAAGGTTGAGCTGCTGCTGCCACTGTTTACCCACACCGTGGCCGTGCCCGCGCTGCGACACCGGATTGAGGACATCGAAGTACTGGTGCCGTTCCTGTTGCGCGAGCTGACCTCCGGCGCTGATGTGCGCCTTGGAGCCGATGCGATGCGTCAACTCAGTAAGCTTCCCTGGCCGGGCAACGTGGCACAGTTGCGGCGGGTTGTCGCGGAAACCGTTGCGCGACAACGTTCAGGCGTTATCGGTGCCGACAAGCTGCCGCCGGAGTGTCGATCGCTTGCGAAGCGCAAGCTCACCCAGCTGGAGGCGCTTTGAGCGAGACGCCATCGTCCGCAGCTTGGAGGACAACGCCAACAACAAGCTGCAGGCGGCGATAGCCTTGGGGATGTCGCGGGCGACGATCTATCGCAAGATGCGGGATTACGGAATCGCCTGATCTGCCAAGCGGTTTGGTGACGGGCGCCCAGAGTCTTGACTACGCTATGGCATAGCACCGCTATGTTTATATGTCCAAAAGCATTGGCTGACGATCATTCTCGCGAACCGTCGCGCAAGTCTCTGAGGCAGCGCGATGAACCGCTGACCGCTTCCGATTCGCAGCATGCCCGCCGTCTCGACAAATCGGGCGCCACGTGTGAACTCGGCCCACCGCGGGTGCCATTGCGGGCAGCCCATCTGCAGGCACCTCTTTGTCGAAAGGGCAATCGCTTTCAAGGTAGCGCGTGAACATTTGCGGCTTCGTTTCCTAGCGGCCCCGGTTTCCGGGCGTTTCTTCCTCTGATCGCCGTTGCCGAAACAATAAATGGAGTCCTCCCTCGCTGGTCGTGCGCCAAATCGCCCGGGTGAATCAGTTCGCCGGGTGATGACCGCTCATCCCACATCGCTTGATGCTCGCTTAACAGATGTCGAGCGGACGGGTGGAGCCGGCCATGTTTTTCAAATCTGCGTTCGGGTCCCCACAAGCGAGCAACGGGTCGCGATGCCGGTGGCTGCGTTGATCACCGCGGAACGCCATCGCAACAAATTGGAGATACCAGATGAAGCGTCGACGATTTCAACGCGCGCCTGCCGAATACGGCTCAGCCCCCGCGCGAACAGCGCGGCTGCCGCATCGATTGCGTGACGCGGCCGCCTTTCTACGGCATTGGGCGCATTGGAAAGGAGATGCCGCGATGGACGCCATCCCGGCGATCGAGGATCAACTTCATGCGCTACAGCCCATCTGTAGCGCCCAGCGGGTGCCGAGCGGCAGTACATGCGGTGCGCCGGCGGTGGCCATCGCCGAGATCCACGCCGTCGACGGATGCGACCAGATGGGGCTAAGCCCAGATGGCGACCTCGTCGAGACGCTCTGTCAAGACTGTCTGGCTACCGTGCAATGGGCGATGGCGACCTATGTGGGCGACAAACGGGCTGTGGCGTCCAGATGGGGCACCCGCCCGGTCTGCACCACCTGCGGGCGCCCCACTGGATACCTGCGCAGCGTTTTCGCTGTGCGGCCGATCGGGCCCGAGGGGCCGAAATCATGACCCGAATACGGGTTACCTCGCTATTCGCGGCCGTGGTGTCCGGAGATTACGCGGCCCTCATGTTGATCAACGGTCAGCCAGTCGAATTCGGTATCGCCGCCGCCGTTTGTGCGGGATCCGTGGTCGCGGCCGGGGCGATGGCCTACGCGGGCAGGCGAAGCCGGAGAGCTTTGGCCCGGGGACGAGCCGCCGTCTGGGAGCGCCGTGACCTGCAGAGCGCCCGCCTCTGCGAGGCATGCGGGCCGTCCCTCAACTAACGGAGGGCACGATGAGCCCGGTCCGGAAGTATTGACATGAGCGCACCCGCCACGGCGTGGGGTTCACCGCGCCCCGGTCTAAGAGCAGCCGGGGCACGAAAAGCTCGCCGGCACTCATACCGCGCGGGCGCCGTCGTCGACGTCGTCCAGGACGGTCCGAGCATGGCCGGTCGCATCGCCTGGCTGAGCGCCCGCCTGATGATCCGGCCCACCTTGAGTGTGGGCAGCTACCTGCCCTCGGCGCCGTGGCCCTGGGGCGTCGTCGAGATCGCCGCCCGCGCCGTCACGCCGCCACCGGGCACGGTGCGCGCCGGCATCGCGCTGGCGCATTGCACCGCGCAGCTAATCCGCGCCGCCGGAGTGCTACCGGCCGACGGCACCCGCCGGGTCGTGCTGTATCTGCATGGCGGGGCCTTCCTCACCTGCGGCGCCTACTCGCATGGCCGGCTGGTGAGCACGCTGTCCAGGTTCGCCGACAGCCCTGTGCTGGTACCCAATTACCGTAAGATTCCGCAACATTCGATCAGCGACGCGATCGACGACTGCTACGACGGCTACCGATGGTTGCGCCGAAAAGGTTATCAACCCGACCAGATCGTGCTGGCCGGCGATTCCGCCGGCGGCTACCTGGCGCTGGCGCTGGCCCAACGCCTGCTCGAGTGCGATGAGCAACCGGCGGCGCTGGTGGCCATGTCACCGCTGCTGCAACTGGCCACACAACCCAAGACGACCCACCCCAACATCGGCTCGGATGCGATGTTTGCGCCCAGAGCCTTCGACGCCTTCCACGGCTTGATCACCCGCGCCGCAGCACACCGCGACGCCACTGGGCATCCCGATGCGCTCTACGAGCCACTCGATCACATCGAACCCGGCCTTCCACCCACGTTGATCCATGTGTCCGGTAGTGAGGTACTGCTCCACGACGCACAGCTGGCGGCCCAACGACTGGCCACCGCAGGCGTGCCAGTCGAAGTGCAGGTGTGGCCGGGCCAAATCCATGTGTTCCAATTCGCCGCGCCGCTGATCCCCGAAGCCATCCGCTCGCTGCGCCAGATTGGCCGCTACATCCGCGAAGCAACCGGATAGCCAAGAAACCTAAGGTTTTCGAAGCTGGATTTCTTGGCGTTGCCAGGTAAATCCCTGCTGCCTGCCGATCCGCCCAGTGATGCGTTGTACTCACCCGGGTGAATTAGCTCGCCGGGTGATGACGACTCATCTCGCGACGATAAATGCTGGTTCAGCAGTTCGCGAGCGGAGGACAAATGCAGCCGACGACGTACCGGATGTGCATTCAAGGCCGCTTGACCGACCGGCTCGGATGCGCATTTGAAGGGATGCGCCTCGAGGCTGGCGCGAATGAAACCGTGTTCACCGGTGAAATCCGCGACCAGTCACAGCTTTATGGACTTCTCGACCTGGTCCGCGAGCTAGGCCTCGAGCTCGTCAGCGTACAACCGCAGCCCGCGGCCGACCCGACGACAACAACTCACATCAGAAAGGACCTGTAATGCGAGCCATCACTGTTTCAGATCATGACGCCGGCGTCGCCGGCTTCTCGCTGACGGAGCTTCCTTACCCGCAAGCGGCCGACAACGACGTCATCGTGCGGGTACACGCCGCGGGTTTCACCCGCGGAGAGCTTGACTGGCCGCACACCTGGATCGACCACGCGGGTCGTGACCGGACGCCGAGCGTCCCCGGCCACGAACTGTCCGGGGTCGTGGCCGAATTGGGTTACGGCACCACGAGTTTGACCGTGGGGCAGCGGGTGTTCGGGCTCGCCGACTGGGCTCGCAATGGCTCACTGGCGGAGTACACCGCTGTGGACGCCCGCAATCTTGCACCGCTGCCGATCGATGTTGACCACACGGTGGCCGCGGCGCTACCGATCTCCGGATTGACCGCCTGGCAGGCCCTGTTCGACCACGGCCGCCTCGCCGCCGGACAGACAGTCCTGATCCACGGCGTCGCGGGCGGGGTCGGGTCGATCGCGGTGCAGCTGGCTCGTGAGGTCGGTGCGCGCGTCATCGGCACCGGCCGGGCCGCGGATCGAGACCGCGCGCTGGAACTCGGCACCCACACGTTCCTCGACCTGGACACCGAAAAGCTGGAGGACGCAGGCGAAGTCGACCTGGTGTTCGATGTGATCGGCGGCGAGGTCCTCGATCGGTCGGCCGATCTGGTGCGGCCCGGCGGAACGCTCGTCACCATCGCCGAGCCACCGAAGCACCAGCCGCACGACGGGCGGGCACTTTTCTTCCTGGTCGAGCCCGATCGCGCTCGGCTCGCCGACCTCGTCGCGCGAGTACGCGATGGGCGCCTCAAGCCGGTGGTGGGCGCCGTGCTGCCACTCGCCGAAGCTGCCGCCGCATTCGCGCCCGGCAAGCGCATCCCTGGCAAGACGATCCTGCGCGTAGCCGAAGACTGAAACGATCCGTCGAACCTGCTGGCGCACAACATGACTCGACGGTAGGTCCGTGCGGTAATTCCGGATCGGTCTTTCACATCGGCTAGTCGTCGAACACCCCAAGGGAAGGCGGCCAAAAATGGCCTTAAAAATTCCATTCGCCGCACTGACAGTTGCGGTGATGCTCGCACCTGCGGCGCACGCCGAGCCAGCGCCAAAGAATTCGGATCAAAACCCAGGTGTCCGCGAGGTTTTCAATCAACCTACCAATCTTCCGGGCAAATCACTTGAAGCAGTGACCGTCAGCTATGCGCCCGGAGCTAAGAGCGGAGCTCACCACCACGCGAAATCAGCTTTCATCATGGCATACGTGATCTCCGGAGCAATCCGAAGCCAAGTCGACGCTGAGCCGGAACGGGTCTATCACGCCGGCGAGACGTGGAGTGAAGCCCCCGGCGCGCACCACACGATCAGTGAGAATGCCAGCGCCACCGAGCCCGCTGAATTACTCGCCGTCTTCCTGCTCGATACCGGAGACGGGCCGCTTACCACGGACGACAACCCAAGAAAATGATCTGCCGAAAGCCGGTGCGGCCACTGACAATCCGACGCGAGCCGGCTCGCTGTGACGGGTGATCCGCACTCAATCGCAGCTGGACGTACCGACCATCGGAAATGAGAGTAGACGTGACCGGCAAAGAGTTCGACGTGGTCGTCGTAGGCGGCGGGGTGGGCGGTGTGGCCGCCGTGCGAAAGCTTGCGTCCGCAGGCTTTTCGGTAGCGCTCGTTGAGGATCGTCTGGTCGGCGGCGAGTGCCATTACTTCGCCTGCAACCCGAGCAAGACACTGATTCGCCCGATCGAGGTGTTCAATCTTGCGAAGGCGGTCCCTGGTGTGCGAGAAGCCAGTTCGGGCGAACGACCGGATGTCGCGGCCGTCTTCGCGAAACGTGACGCCATCGTAGAACACCTCTCGGACGAAGACCGAACAGCATCACTGCGGCAAGCCGGTGTAGCAGTGTTTCATGGGTTCGGCCGGTTGAGCGGCGAACGAAGAGTACGGGTGGCCTATGCCCCGGGAGATACCACCGAGGCCGTCTTGACTGCACGACACGCGGTCGTTGTGGCGACCGGCACTCGTCCTAACGTGCCGGCGATACCTGGGTTGGCGCAAGCACGCCCGTGGACCAATCGGGACTTAACGACGATGACACACGTGCCACCTCGCGCGCTGGTGGTGGGTGGCGGCCCGGTCGGTGTCGAGTTCGCGACCATCCTGAGCGGTTTGGGATCCGCGGTAACACTTCTGGTGCGTGGGAACGCCCTGCTTCCTAACTTCGAACCCGAAGCGCGCGAGCTAGTCGCGCGGTCACTGCGAAGCAAGGGCGTCACGATTCACTTTGAGACGGAGCTGTCGGCGGTAGCCCGTCCCGTGCCGGGCGGGCCCGTTACCGCGACTTTCCACCGCCAGGCCATCGAGGTAGACGAGATCGTCCTGGCCGCCGGCCGTCGCACGAATACCGACAACATCGGACTGGAAACCGTTGGGCTGCCAGGCGGGATCGTTTCTGTGAACGATCATCTCCAGTCGGTCGGCCTCACGGGCGGTTGGCTTTACGCCCTGGGAGATACCACCGGACGCGCGCGGCTGTCTCATATCTCCACGTACCACGGCCGTCTCGTGGCGGAGATCATCGCGGCCCGGGCCGCGGGACGGGAACTGTGCGACAACGAGCTGGCTGCCCGTGATGCCGGTAGTCTTGCGCAGGTTATCTTCACCGAGCCCCAAGTGGCCCGGGCGGGACGCACGGAAAGTCAGGCTCGCGCAGAAGGTTTCGCGGTAAGAACGCGAACTGCTCGTTATCCCGACGCGGTGTCACATCTCGCGCTTTACCGGGATGGCTTCGATGGATGGGCGAAATTGGTCATTAACGCCGAGACCAACACACTGCTGGGAGCGACCTTTGTCGGGCCGGAGTTCTCCGAACTGGTTCAAGCCGCCACCCTGGCTATCGTCGCGAAAATCCCAGTGAGTCTGCTACGCCATGCTGTCGCTCCACAACCAACGGTCAATCAGGTCTGGGATCCGCTTCTCGCGGAAGAATCCGAACTCGCCCCCCTTATGAAAAACGGGGCACAGAACGTACAAGAGAACGCTCAGGCGAATCGCGTTGTCTATCAATCTCGTTAGGCCTCGACCTTGGAGAGGAACCACAATGACCTACGACTGGCCGGTCGTCTCGCTGTGACCATGCTCGTAGCGGGTGTGCGCACGCTCGGCGGCAAAGTGGAGACGCTTGACGTGGACGATCCGCGCCCGTTGGCGGCCGACGAGGTGCTCATCGAGGTTCGTAACGCTGGGATTGGCAACTGGGACAATATCATTCGCGCCGGCGGGTGGGACGTTGGCACGAGGCCGCCGATGGCGCTCGGCGTCGAGGCTGCCGGGGTCATCAAGGCGGTTGGCGACCGGCTGAGCGGATTCAGTGTGGGCGATGCGGTGCTGTGCCACCCTGTGCCGCTGCGCGACCAAGGCACGTGGGCACCGCAACTGATCGCACCCGCGGGATCGCTTGCCCACAAACCGCCCGCGATTCCGTGGGAGACCGCAGCGATCTTTCCGGTGCCGGCGTTGACCGCCGAGCAGGTGGTCGGCGAGGCGTTGGCGCTTCGTGGTGGAGAAACGTTGCTCGTTCACGGCGCGGGCGGAATCACCGGCGGGCTCATAGTCCAGCTGGCCGCCATGCGCGGACTCGATGTGCTCGCCACCGCCAGCCCGCGCAGCAGAAACCGGGTCCGCGGGTATGGCGCCCGCGAGGTGATCGACTACCGCGATCCAGTTTGGCCACAACTCGCAAGGGCGTTAGCGAAGGACTCCATCCAGGCCGTCGCCAACGCGGCACCCGGGGGTGCTGCCGCGGCGATGACTGCGCTTGCCGACGGCGGCCGGCTGGCCACCATCACGCCCGATCCACCCGCACCCACTCGCGGTATCAGCGTAACCGCGGTCTACGTCCGTTCCGACGGCGCTCAACTCAACCGCCTGACCGCGCTACTGGACTGCCATCGATTGCGCATGCCAACCCCGCGCAGCTGCAACCTGGATCAGGCCGTCCACGCCCTCACGGACGTCGTCGCAGGACACGAGTCCAACGGAGTAGCCATCACCCCCAGGAGCCTCGCGATGACCGCGTCACCGCTGGCATCGACGCGGCCCCGATTCCATCGAGAGAGGTCGTTGCATGAGAAGTGATCGCCCAACCGCCGCGTCCGCGGGCACCCTGGAGCTCGGTGGCCGCCTCACCGTCAACCGACTGGGCTTTGGAACGATGCGACTAACCGGGCCCGGCAACTGGGGGCCGCCCCGCGACCCTGCTCAGGCGCTAGCGGTCCTGCGCCGCGCGGTCGAGCGGGGCGTCACATTCATTGACACCGCAGACTCCTACGGGCCGTTCATCGCCGAGGAGTTGATTCGCACCGCCCTGCATCCCTACCCCTCCGACCTCGTCGTGGCCACCAAGGCCGGATTCCTGCGGACCCGCCCTGATCCGACGAACACACCGTCGCCGGAATCCTGGACTCCGCTGGGCAAACCGGAGTATCTGCGCCAACAGGTCGAGATGAGCCTGCGCAGGCTCGACACCGACTGCATCCAGCTGTTCCAGCTGCACCGCATCGATCCCGACTATCCCCTGGAAGACCAGGTCGGCGAGCTCGCCGACCTGAAGGCCGAAGGCAAGATCGGGCTGATCGGTCTGTCCGAGGTCACCGTGGATCAGCTCGAGGCGGCGCTGAACATCACCCCGATCGCCTCCGTGCAGAACATGTACAACCTCACCGCACGCGACGCCGAGCCTCTGGTGAACGCCTGCACCCAGTACGGTATTGCGTTTATCCCGTGGTTTCCGCTGGCTGCCGGCCCGCTGGCTGCTAGCGACGGTCCGTTGCGCAAGATCGCTGCCGCACACCGTGCCAGCCCATCGCAGTTGGCACTGGCCTGGCTGCTGGCGCGCTCACCGATGATGCTGCCGATCCCGGGCACGTCCTCGGTGGAGCATCTCGACGAAAACATCGCTGCCGCGGCGGTGGCCCTTACCGATGACGACCTCCAAGCACTCAGCGCCCTCTAGTTCCGCCACCGCCTAACAACATGAAGGAGTCTTGAGATGACTACCAGTACTCGCATCTTTACCGGAGTGGGCGCTCACATCGCTCCGGGATACGCCGACGCTATCGGCGTATCCGGCAGTGGCACACAGATTTTCGTCTCTGGAACACCCGGGCTGCGCGCAGACGGCTCCACGCCTGAGGACTTCACCGACGAAGCCCGACAGTGCTGGGGCAACGTCGAAAACGCGCTCGCCAAGGCCGGTGCCAAGCTCACCGACATTGTGTACATGCGCCAATGGCTCACCAGCCGCGACAATGTGGCCGCCTACCTGGCGGTGAGCAAAGAGATCATCCACCACGAACCCGCCGCGATGCTGTCCATCATCGACGGACTGGTGTGGCCCAACCTGCGCGTGGAAGTAGAAGTTATCGCAATCCTGCCGACCTAAGCGGTCGGAGCGCGCCAATCAGCCTACGAGAAAGGACGACCGAGGCCACGACCATCCCCACCGCCTACTGCACCGGCACGACATTCCGCCGCGCCAGACGGATTCCGCTCGACTGCGTGTTGCATTTCGACCGGTGGTGACCGGGTCCGCCAAGCCGAGGTGGTGCCGATCACCCCAAGCGCGACCGAAATTTCAAGGAGGACCATCATGAACGGCGATTACGGCGAATCGCGGCCCGGTAATACCCTGGGTCGCAGCGGATCCCGCGATTCCGATGACGGGCGCAATGACAACGGGCAGAAACCGATTACCAGCCGCGACATCGATGCGTTGGTGCAGCTGAAGCTGTTGCGAAAGGCGCTCTGAGACAACGCCGATGACCAACGCACGAAACGGGTCTGCCGCTCACCCACCGTCACACGCCCGAAGGGACCCGCAGTGACGCTGCGTGACGCGGCGCCGACCAGCCGCGCGATGGTGGTCGCGGTGATGGTGTCGATGGTCGCCTTCCTCGACTCCACGGTGATCAACCTGGCTTTGCCGGCCACGGAGCACGACCTCGGCGGCGGATTGGCGCTGCAGCAATGGATTGTCGACGGTTACCTGTTGGCGATGGCGGCCGCGATTCTGCCCGGCGGATCCATCTCGGACCAGTTCGGGCGCGTTCCGGTGATGCGGTTCGGGCTGTTGGCATTCGGGGTGGGCTCGGTTTTGGCGGCGGTCGCCACCTCGCCGGCAATGCTGATCGCCGCGCGCCTCACCCAGGGCCTTGGTGCGGCGTTCCTCGTCCCGGGCTCGCTGGCCCTGATCAACACGGTGTTCGACAAGGCGCGCCAATCCGCGGCGATCGGCGTCTGGACCGGGTGGACGGGAACCGCCTTCGCCTTGGGCCCCCTGTTGGGCGGTATGTGCGTCGATTTACTTGGCTGGCGTTGGATTTTCGTGTTGTCAGCGATCCCCATGGCGGTCGGGTATGCGCTCACCTTTTGGCTGTGCCCGATGTCGGGGCGGATCGAAGGCGCCCGCGTCGATGCCGCCGGGGCGGGCCTGTCGGCGGTAGGGCTCGCCGCGACCGTATATGGGTTGATCGAATCGCAACGCCATGGCTGGACCGACCCAATGGTCATCGGGCCATCGGTGATCGGGATCGCCGCTCTGGCCGGCTTCGTGGCCTGGCAGCGCCGGAGCTCGTCGCCCATGCTTCCGTTGCCGCTGTTCACCTTTCACAACTTCGCTGCCGCAAACCTCGTCACCGCGTTCGTCTACGGTGCGTTGACGCTGGGATCGCTGGCCATCGCCCTCTACACCCAAGAGGTCGGCGGATACTCAGCCACCGCGGCCGGACTGGCGACCCTGCCGATTCCCGTGGTGTCGTTCGTGTTCGCCCGGCATGTCGGCCGCGCCGCCGCGCGGATAGGGCCGCGTGCGTTCCTGATCGCGGGCCCCGCCTTGGCGGGGATCGGGCTGCTCCTGATCCGCCCGAAACCCAACGGATTCCACGCGATCACCGACCTGGTCCCCGGGATGACCGTGCTGGCGATCGGGCTGGCCGCCACCATCACACCGCTGACGTCGGTGACGTTGGCCTCGGTGCCGACCGAGCACAGCGGCCTGGCGTCGGCGATCAACAACGCCGTCTCGCGGCTCGCCGCGCTGGTGTCGATCGGATCCATCGGCCTGATCAGCGTTGGCGTACCGAGCGCCGCCGGCTTCGCCCACGTATTAGAGGTGTGCGCCGCGCTATTCGTCCTGGCCGCATTGTGCGCCGCGCTGTTGATAACCAATCCCCCTGCCGGGTGCCAACCTGTGCCCTGCGACATCGCGGCGTTGTGCCGCGACCGGCCCGGTGTGCAACCCGCCCTCGCCAGCAGCCCCTCGACCGCGACCGAACCGTCCCCTCCGGAGTAATCGTGCGCCCACACAACGATCGATCCGGCGGTCAGCGCGGGAATCAATTCGACCGCGATGGCGTTCGCTAGCGGTGGCGGACGCAACGGAATGTCTTAATATCAGCCGATCGAGAACTGGTGAACGGGGGCGCGGTGCTGAGACTCTTCAAGCGTGCATGGGTCCCGTTGGTCGTGGTCGTCGCACTAATCATCGGCGGCGTTGCAGTGGACCGACTCCACGGCGTCTTCCCGGGACCCGGCCTGGCCAAGCCCGATCCCCGGGATGCGACCCCGCCATACGCGGCCAAGACCGCCATCTACGAAATCTTTGGACCACCCGGGACGACCGGCGTGGTCAATTGGATGGACGCGGAGTCACTACCGCAGAAGGCCAACTTCACCACATTGCCGTGGTCGCAGACGATCGTCGCCGAGATGCCCGGCATCTTCGCCTACGTCGTCGCCCAAGGTGACAGTTCCTTCATCGGGTGCCGGATCACGGTCGACGGCAAATTGGTCGATCAACAACAGGTCAACACCCGCGACGCGCAGGTTTCCTGTTTGGACAAATCCGCGTGACCGACAGCACGAGCGACACGGACGAAATCCCCGTCGTGCCGCACTACGAGCTTGAGCGGAAGCCGCGGCTGGCCCGCACCATCCGCGTGCTGGCGCTGCCCATCGTCGTGGTCTGGCTGTTGATCGCGGTCGGCGTCAACGTCTTCGTCCCACAGTTGGAGAAGGTTGCCGAGGATGTTTCGGTGCCGCTCTCGCCCTCCGACGCGCCGTCGGTGACCGGGATGAAGCACATCGGGGAGAAATTCAAGGAGTACGACTCCGACAACCTCGTCCTGGTGACCCTGGTCGGTGACCGGCCTCTCGGCGAGGACGCTCACCGGTACTACGACGATCTGGTCAAGAAGCTGCAGCAGGACCACGAACATGTCGAGCATGCGCTGAATTTCTGGGGGCAGCGGTTCACGTCCTCGGGCGTCGAGAGCTACGACCACAAGGCCGCCTACGTTCAGGTCAACCTGCGCGGTGATCAGGGCGGAGCCGTCGGCGACAAGTCGGTTGCCGCGGTTCGCAAAATCGTGGCGGATTCCAAGCCACCGGCGGGGGTGAAGGCCTACGTCGCCGGTCAAGGGGCCCTGACCGCCGACACGATCGTCGTCGGCGACGCGAGCCTGGCCAAGATGACGATCATCACCATCATCATCATCGCGATCATGCTGATGTTCGTCTATCGCTCTATCGGCACGGTGCTGCTGACGATGGTCATCCTGTTCGTCGGACTGGCCACCGGCCGAGGCGTGGTAGCCCTGCTGGGCGAAACCGGCATCATGGGGCTGTCGACTTTCGCGGTCAACTTGCTGACGGCACTGGCCATCGCGGCCGGTACCGACTACGCGATCTTCATGGTCGGTCGCTATCAAGAGGGTCGCGAACGGGGGCTGGACCGCGAAGCCGCTTACTACGACACGTTCGTCGGGGTCACCAAGGTGGTGCTGGGTTCGGGCTTGACGATCGTCGGTGCGCTGGCCTGCTTGCATTTCACTCGGCTGCCCTACTTCAGTTCGCTGGCGTTTCCGTGCGCCGTGGGCCTGCTGGTGGTGGTGGCCGCCGGGGTCACGCTGACGCCGGCGCTGATCGCGTTCGCAAGCGGCTTCGGCCTGTTCGACCCGAAGCGCGAGTTCAACTACACCCGGTGGCGCCGTTTGGCGACCGCCATCGTGCGGTGGCCCGCACCCATCCTCGCCACTTCTGTCATCCTGGCGATCGTCGGTGCCCTGGGCTTGATGGGTTTCACCCCGCGCTACAACGATCTGTATTACCTCCCGCAGAGCGCGTCCTCAGTGAAGGCGTACACCGCGGCCGATCAGCACTTCACCCAGGCCCGGATGAATCCGGACCTGCTGATGATCGAATCGGACCATGACCTGCGCAACACCACCGACATGCTGGTCTTGGACAAGATTGCCGGCGCCATCTTCCGGGTGCCCGGCATCGAGCGGGTGCAGAGCATTACCAGACCGCTCGGCCCGCCGATTGAAGACGGATCCATTCCGTTCCAGCTCAGTGTGCAAAGCGCACCGATTCGCGACAACCTCAATTACCTGAAGGCCCGCGTCGGCGACATCAAGAAGATCACGGGTTTCCTCGACACCCAGATCGCCCTCTTGGAGCGCCAGTACGTGGTGACCCAGAAGCTGGCGAACGCCGCGGACGACAGCTCGAGAACCACGGGGGAGACGGCGGCCATCACGGACGAGATCCGAGACCATATCGCGGATTTCGACGACTTCTGGAGACCGATTCGCAGTTACTTCTATTGGGAGAAGCACTGCTACGACATCCCTATCTGCTGGTCGCTACGAAGCCTGTTCGACGCCTTGGACGGGTTCGATCAACTGGCCGAAAAGTTCCACGCCCTCACCGGCGACCTCAACAACACGGCCACCGCCACGCGCGAACTGCTGGCGATCATTCCTGAGAACATCGCGGTCACGAAGGCGATCCGCGATACGACGCTGACCATCTACAGCTCGTTCGACAGCCTGATCGATCAGTTCGACCGGCTGACCGACACGAACGCCGTAATGGGCAAGTCGTTCAACGACTCTCGGACAGAGAGCCTGTTCTACCTGCCGCCGGAGATCTTCCAGAACCCGGACTTTCAGCTGGGGTTGCGGTTGATGGTGTCGCCGGACGGCAAAGCCGCTCGCTTCATCATCACCCACGCCGTGGATCCGGCGACGACGAAGGGGATCGCGTCCGTCGACCAAGAGCGTCAGGCGGCCAAGGAGGCGCTGAAACTCACTTCGCTGGAGAATGCCGACATCTACCTCGGCGGTACGGCCGCGACGTTCTACGACATCGCCAACGGCGCCAAGTACGACCTGATGATCGCCGGGGTGGCCTCGATCGTGCTGATCTTCATCATCATGGTGATCGTCACCCGCGCTTTGGTCGCAGCGGGCGTCATCGTCGGCACCATCGTGATGTCGCTAGGAGCCGCGTTCGGGTTCTCGACACTGATCTGGCAGCATCTCGGGGGCTTCCAGTTGCACTGGGTAGCAACCGAATTCGCGTTGATCGTGCTCTTGGCGGTGGGGTCCGACTACAACTTGATGCTGGTGTCTCGCATCGAGGAGGAGATCGGAGCGGGCCTGAAAACGGGACTCATCCGCGGGATGGGTGTCACCGGCCCGGTGGTGACCGCCGCCGGTGTGGTGTTCGCCGTCACCATGGGCACGATGATCACCAGTGATCTCCGCGCGATCGGACAGTTCGGCACGACGATCGGCATCGGCTTGCTGTTCGACACCTTCGTCGTTCGATCGCTGATCACGCCGTCGATCATGACGGTGATGGGACGCTGGTTCTGGTGGCCGAAGCGGGTGCGGGTCCGCCCGGCCAGTCAGATGCTTCGGTCCGTCGGGCCCCGCCCGCTGGTTCGCGCACTATTGCACCAGCCGCGGCACGCGGCCCCGCGGACTTAGCATCCGGCCTAGCGCCGTTATGCCCTAGGGTTCGCGCTGCGCCGCCTTGGCGGCTTCGCGCCGGGCTTTCTCTTTGACGTGCGTCGAGCAGGAATGCCCCAGATTGCAATGGAACTGGTCACTGCATTCGTGCGAGCAATAGACCGATGCTCCCGGTTGCCAGTCCGGATCGGACAGGTCGCGCTGCGGCTCGTTCGGGTCGAACGTGTGGCCGCAATGTATGCAGGTCCTGGTCTTGGCCTTAGTTCTAGCCATACCGGTCAGGCTACGCGCCCTGGGCCCATAAATCGTTGCTGATTTCGCATCGACATCGCATGACTCACCTGGGTGAATACGCGATTGGGGCGATGACAGCTCACCCCGTCTGGCCGCAGGCTCAATACGAGCAGAAATGGGTGGGATTGTCGCCCCGGCTGTTCCCGATTCGAGGCACGAAGCCGCTGCGGCGGGCGCGGGGAGCGAATAGGCGGTGACTATGCGATGAGAAGCGACGAGCACGTGCATAGAGTGCCTGGCACTCGGGAATTGGTCACCGCACGGCTGCGGCTGCGGCCGTGGACGCGCGGCGACGTCGACGCCGCGCTGGATATTTTCGGCCAGCCAGAGGTGACGCGCTGGCTGGCGCCCGCGTTGGCCTCCGTGATCGATCGCGACGCGATGGCAGAGGTGTTGGGGCGCTGGATCACAGAGCACGATCAGACAGGCCTGCCAATGGGGCGTTGGGCCGTCGAAAACGATCGCGCGAAGGCGGTGGTCGGGGCGGTATCGTTGCTGCCGTTGCCGCCGGGCGGTAACGACCTGGAGATCGGGTGGCAGATTGCGCCCGCGGCGTGGGGCCACGGCTACGGTGCGGAAGCCGGCCACGCGATCGCCCACCAGGCGTTCGACAGAGGCGTCAGTGAAGTTTTCGCCGTCGTGCGTCCCGGCAACACGCGTGGCGTCGCCACCGCTCGACGGGTCGGGATGGAATGGGTGGGCGAGACCGACAAGTACTACGGCCTCACGCTGCAGGTCTACCGCCTTACCGCTGCGGACCTGGATTACCCCGAACCCGCCGGACCCCGGGTGCGGGGCCTCTGAAACTTCGCGTGAGCACGAGTCAGGTTGTGGCAGAGCGCATCCGACGCTGACGTCCGCCAGCGCATTTCTCACCCGGGTGAAGATGTGTCTGGGGTGATGACAGTCCATCCTGCCTTGCTGCAATCTCAGTACAACCAGATCCGGGTGAACACTTACACCGCACAGCGAAGGAACAAGAGTGTGATCGACACCAAGCAGTCCACCGAAGATCTGACGATTCTCGAGCAGCTCAACAATGACTTCATCCACTCCGACCAGTTCAACGATGTCAAGCGGTTCAGCGAGTTCCTGGCCGAGGACTTCATCGTGCAGACTCCGGGCGTTACCCGGAACCGTGCAGAGTTCCTCGAATACATCGCTAAGCCGCGTCCGTTCAAGGATCTCGCTACCCACGACGTCAACGTCCGCATCCTCAGTGACGTTGCTCTGATCCACGCCCGGGCCACCTACACCACGCTTGCCGATGGCGTGCATCAAGAAGCTCTGTACACGGACGCATATCAGAAGCGTGAGGGCACCTGGGTCTGTGTTGCAGCCTGTGCGATCGCTCCGGGCGCTTGACCGCCAAGAAGGGTCGGAGCTTCAGGAGAACCAGGAAGGGTCCCCGAATGCACTTTGAGGCAAAGAAGGTCATTGTCGTCGGTGGCAGTGCTGGCATGGGCCGGCAGGTCGCGATCGACATAGTCGATCGTGGCGGGAGCGCCGTGATCATTGGAAGCTCGAAATCGCGTGTCGACGACACCCTAGGTCAGCTGACGATCAGGCGTGGCGCAGCATGGGGCATCGCCGCCGACCTGACGGATCGTGCTGCTGTAGCGGATGTGCAGCGGGCTCTTGCCGCGGATCACAGCGACGCGACACTGCTGGTTAACGCGGCCGGATTCTTCATCCCGAAGATGTTTCTCCAGTACGACTCGCAGGACTACGACTCGTACATGGACCTCAACTATGCCTTGTTCTTCTTGACGCAGACCGTGGTTGCGGGCATGATCGCCCGCGGGGAGGGCGGCTCCATTGTCAACATCGGCAGCATGTGGGCACATCAGGCGCTTGGTGTGACCCCATCCACCGGGCACTCGATGCAAAAAGCCGGCCTGCATGCGCTTACCCACAACCTGGCCATCGAGCTTGCCGGGCACAAGATCCGCGTCAACGCGGTGGCACCGGCTGCCGTGAAAACCCCCGCTCTCGAGCGGTGGGTCAAAAAGGACGAGATCGACGCCACGCTCGACGCTTTCGCGCCGATCCATCCTCTAGGACGAGTCGGCACCCCTGCCGACATCGCCGATGCGGTCACCTATCTCCTCTCTGACGCGGCCGGCTGGGTGACCGGCGCAATTCTCAACGCCGACGGTGGCATCATGGCCGGCCGCAACTAACCCGACCGGATCATCGTTCGGTAGCGAGGCGGACCGGAAGATTCTGGCGTGCTGGACGATGATTACGCACTCAACGAAGGAGCGACCGTGCCAAACGATTACAGCAATGACGACCGAACCGCGCCCCGCTCGGTAGACGACATCTTGAGGCCAGGCGGCCCGCCGGCTGAATCTGTCGGCCGCACCGAAGGCAAGTCGGTGTTCCTTGGGACGGTCGGTGTGCGCCACATCGTCGATAAGGTTCGGGCGCAAGGGCGCTTCTCCGTCCTCGAGCATCCGATGTCACCCCGAGCGTTAGCCGCACCGCTTCATCGCCACCACAACGAGGACGAGTACAGCTGGATCATCGAGGGGCGCGTGGGCGCTTTGCTCGGCGATGAGGAGCTCTACGGGGGACCCGGCGACTTCATTTTCAAGCCACGAGGCCAGTGGCATACCTTCTGGAACGCGGGCGATGAGCCCGCCCGCATCCTTGAGATCATTTCCCCGGCAGGATTTGAGCAGTTCTTCGACGAGCTTGCTGACCTCGGCGGTGTGGGCAACATATCGACACAGGACCTAGTTGAACTCTGCGCGAGGTACCAGCTGGAGATGGATGTCGAGACCGTCCCCGCGCTTTGCGAACGCTTCGACGCGAAATTCCCCGGTGAACCGATTTGAGAATGCCTGGCGGCGTTCTAAATCCCAGTCGAAGACAACTCTGAAAGGTTCATCATGAAGATCGTGGTCATTGGCGGTCGTGGGCTGATCGGCTCGAAAGTGGCGTCCAAGCTCAGCGCACAGGGACACGACGTGATCGCCGCATCCCGCCGGTCGGGTGTCGATTCACTTACCGGTGAAGGTCTCGCCGACGCCGTCGCCGGCGCGGATGTCCTTGTCGACGTGGCCGATTCGCCGTTGTTCGACGATGAACCCGTGATGCACTTCTTCACGACAACGACCACGAATCTTCTGTCCGTTGAACAGGAAGCGGGAGTCAACCACCATGTGGCGTTGTCCGTGGTGGGCGCGCAGGTCATGCCGGATAGCGGCTACAACACCGCGAAAGCGGCTCAGGAAAACCTGATCACAGGTTCGGGCCGGCCGTATTCGATCGTGCGAGCAACTCCGTTCTACGAATTCGCGGTTGGCTTGGCCGATTCGGCGACAGACGGAGACGTTGTCAGGTTGCCGCACGCGTTGTTCCGTCCCATCGCCGCCGACGATGTCGCGACCGCCGTGGCCGGCGCGGCTGTCGGGCACCCGACCAACGGAGTAACCGAGATAGCCGGACCCGAAGCAATGGGGATGGACGACTTTGTCCGCAGGGGCCTTGCCGCCGTTGGTGATCGACGTCGGGTCGTAACTGACGCGCAGGCACCATATTTCGGTGCGGTGATCGACGATCACACCCTGGCGCCCGACGCGGACGCCACCATCTTCGCTACCCGATACTCCGACTGGATCGACGCGCATCCCAATCGCTCGAGCCCGTAACGCCGACATGTTTAGGCCCGAGTGGTCGGCACATTTCGTATGGTGTTGAGCATGGACGACGTCATCCCCGTTAGTCGTCGCCGGCTGCTCCAGCTGGCCGGCGGCGCAGGAGCAGCAGCGATCGTGAGCGGCTGCGGACAATCGGCGACTGCATCAGCACTGCCGCCCAACTCGGCGTCGGCTGTCATGTTGTGTCGAGATGCGTGGGGCGCTCGCCCCGCCCGGGCCGGCGGCAGGCCCCACACCATCACTCGTATGACGCTTCACCACGAAGCAGTCGTCTTGGGAGACAACCGAAATGCCCCGGGCCGCCTCCGCCAAGATCAGCGCTACCACCAGGACAAGCAGGGATGGGTCGACATCGCTTACCACGTCGGCATCGACCGCGACGGCAACATCTACGAATTGCGAACGCCACAGATCGCCGGCGACACGGCAACGGACTACGACACGACGGGGCACTTCCTGGTCCTGTGCGAAGGAGACTTCGACCAAGAAGTAGTCTCCGAGGCCCAACTTCACGGCGCCGCGCTCGCTTTCGCCTGGGCCGCCCAAACCTTTCACGTCGCCAGCAACACCCTGGCCGGCCATCGCGACCTGGCCCAAACCTCGTGCCCGGGCGCGAACTTGTACGCCCATCTTTCGTCGGGGGACCTCAAGCGCCGTGTCGACGATCTGGTGGCCGCAGGACCCGTCAACCTCCAACACATCTGTGGGCCCGACGCGGCGGCAACCGTTGCCGCCATCGAGGCGGGCTAATCTAGCGGGTCAGCTGGAGATAGCGATGCACGTGGGCGATCGCCATGCCGCCTTCGCCCACGGAGGCCGCCACGCGCTTGACCGATCCGGAGCGGATATCGCCGACCGCGAAAATCCCTGGGGCGCTTGTTTCGAGCGCGAAGGGCTCGCGGTCGGGTTTCCACTGTCCCGCCTTCATCGCGTCGGTCCCCGTCAACACGAAGCCGTGCTCGTCGCGGGAGATCTCGCAGGGGAGCCAGTCAGTCGCCGCTTCGGCACCGATGAGGACGAAGAGCACCCGCGCATCCCGTCGCGATACCGTGCCGGCCTTGCGATCGATGATGTCGATCGCCTCGAGTTGGTCGTCACCGTGGACCGCGACAACCTCGGATCGCGTTTCCACCCGGATGTTGGTCTTCGTTGCGATCTGCTCGATGAGGTAGTGCGACATGCTTGCCGCGAGCGACTCGCCCCGTACCAGCAGCGTCACCGATCGGGCGTGGTTGGAGAAGAAGATGGCGGCCTGGCCGGCGGAATTGCCGGCACCGATCAGGTACACATCGTTGCCCTGCGCCAGGCTGGCGTCGCTGCGTGCCGCACCGTAGTAGACACCGGAGCCGACGAATCGATCGATCGAATCGACCTCGAGACGCCGCCACTCCACGCCCATCGCAAGCACGATCGACTTCGTTCGCAGAACATCGCCTCCGTCCAGCGCGACGGTCAGATCGGCGGGGTCGATGGCCTCGACCCGGCGGGTCACGACGATCTCGGCGCCCAGCCGCTTCGCCTGTTGCAGCGCCCGGCTGGCGAGTTCGTCGCCGGAAACGCCGAACGGAAAACCCGTGTAGTTCTCGATCCGGGTCGAGGTACCGGCCTGTCCGCCGGGCGCGAACGACTCGATCAACGCCGTCCGCAGGCCTTCCGACGCACTGTTGACCGCCGCCGTCAGACCCGCCGGTCCGCCGCCCACGATCACGACGTCGTAGTGGTCGTGCCCGGGCGCTGACGTCAGTCCGGCCACCGTGGCAACGGCACGCATCGACGGGTTGGTCAGCCGGGTGCCGTCGCGTACCACCACCATCGGGTAGGCGGCGATTCGGCCTCCAGCGAGTGCATGAGCCGCGGGATCGTCCGGATCTAGGCGTTCGTAGGGAATCTGATTGCGATGGAGGAAGCTGTCGCAGCTGTGCACGCCCGGGTCGACACGCGGGCCGATTACGTACATCGCGGGCTCGCGTGGGCGCCCGGTGGCGGTCTTGAGCATCTCGATGCGCTCCAGCGCCGCCGCACCGACCGTTTCGGAGACTTGGGGCGCCATGGCGGCGAGTGTGTGGAACACCTCGACCGTCAGTTTCACTACCCGCGAAGGCTCGACGGCTCGCATGCTGGCCGGCAAGGGGGTACCGAGTGTCATCGGGATCTCGCCTCCGACTTCGCCGGGAAGCCGGACGCCGATCACCTGCTCGACGCCGTTAACCAGCTTCGTCAGCTCGGCCTTACCTTCGACCATGATTGCCAGGGACCGGCCTTCGCCCTCGTGGGCCACGTATTCTCCGGGGATCAGGCGGATGTCCTCCACGGTGCCGGCAAGATACTCGAGTTCCTTTTCCCCGAGTGTCGAAAACAGCGGAATAGCGGCCAACTCCTCGATGGTGAACACAATTGCCTCCCAAGCTCGTTCGCGGTGAAGCCGCCGGTGTGCAAGAGCGGCTTCGCATTCGGTCTCGAATCTTCGATGCAGTGATCGTCCGCCGTCCGTCATGGCGGCACATGAGGCATTCGCCCCAAAAATGCCGGGGATCGTGGCTATGCATGGCGTGGCAAAGCCTTGACGTGGGATGTAGACCCTCAGCCGCGCAGGGCTCTTCCAGCGGGCGCGGGGACCCAGCTTTGCAGTGCCTTACGGCCGATCAATTGGCAGCCGTGTGTGTAAGCCAATTGCTTTGCCGCAGTGGTGAACTCTTGATTGCTCACCACGATGCTTCGCGTGCATCCGTGATGACGCGCACCAGCAACCACCTGTTGGACGGCGGCGACGCCGACCGTCTTGCCGTGCCGCTTGCACTGGACCGCCGCGTACTGGCCATCCTTTTGCGCGATCAGGTCGACGCCATAGTCGCCGACCGCAGGGGTGAAGCTGACCTCCCAGCCCGCGCGCTGCATGCGAGTGGCGACATAGTCCTCGAACTCCACGCCGTCCATCGCATCGATCTCCGCGATTCCCGCAACGGTCCCCAGCCGCCACCGCGATCGACGGTAGGCGGGCTGTATCAAGCCCGCCAGCAGCAGGCCACAGCCCGCACCCACCAGGCCTAGAGCGACGCGGTGTGTGAAGAAACCAAGGAGAAGCCCGAAGTACAGCGGGAGGAAAACGAACGCGGTCTTCATGCCGTGGAAACGTCTCGCGGGCTTCCGACGTATGTGGCGGAAGCGATGATCGATGGCGCCCGATGCATGAGCCGATGATAGGGACGAGCGACGACAAACGAGGCGGTTGGCGATTCCGGCCGTGTCGCGCAGCCACCTTGGTTCGCGACGCATTCCGGACTCCGGCGGAGCAGAATCTAGGTGTCCCGCAACGACTTGAAAACGATGGTGAGGGTGTGAAAATTCGCACGGTGTTGGTTGTTATGTCGGCAGTCTTGGTCGTGGCGGCCTGCGCGTCAGGCAAGCCCGGCGGTACGTCGGGTGCTCCCACCCGGACGATCGCTACGGCACCCCCGACATCAAGCGTGACGTTGTGGGAGACCGGATCCAAGGATCTTTACCCCTTGATGGACGCGTGGGCCGCGGCCTATCACCTGAAATATCCGAACATCACCATCACCACGGACGGCACCGTATCCGATTTCGGAATCTCGCAAGCGGCTATGGGGGCGGTCAACATCGGCGCCTCCGGCGCCTACCTGTCCGAGGATGATCTAGCTGCGCACCCGGGGCTGATGAACATCGCCGTGGCCGTCTCGGCGCTGCACATCAGCTACAACCTGCCCGGCGTCACCGAGCACCTCAAGCTGGATGGCAAAGTGCTGTCGGCGATGTACCGGGGCGCCGTCAAGACCTGGAACGATCCGCAGATCGCCGCCCTCAACCCCGGCGTGAACTTGCCTGCTACCCCGGTGATTCCGCTACACCGTTCCGACGGATCCGGCGATACGTTCCTGTTCACCCAGTACCTGGCGAAGCAAGATCCGGACGGTTGGGGCAAGTCGCCGGGCGTCGGCACCACCGTCGAGTTTCCCGCGGTACCGGGCGCGCAGGCTCAAGACGACGCCGACGGCAGGGCCGGCATGCTGAACGGCTGCGCCGCGAGCCCCGGCTGTGTCACCTACCACGGGACCGGCTACATCGACGTGGCCCACCAGAAGGGATTGGGGGAGGCCCAATTGGGCAACGCTGCCGGCAATTTCCTGCTGGCCGACGCCCAGAGCGTTGCGGCCGAGGCCGCCAGCTTTGCCTCGCAGACCCCGCCGAACCAATCGATCTCGCTGGTCAACGGGCCCGCCGGCGGCGGCTACCCGATCGTGAACTACCTCTACGCGATCGTCTACGGCAACCAGAAGGATCCCACCACGGCGCAGACGCTCCAGGCGTTCCTCCACTGGGCGGTGACCGACGGCAGCAGCCCCTCGTTCCTGGAATCCGTTCATGCCTACGTTTGGCCCCTGCCGGGTGGCGTCGCGAAGCTGTCCGACGCCCAGATCGCCAAGATCCCCAGCTAGCCATCTTTCTGCGCGAAAGTATCGAAATTTCAAGACTCAGAACAGGTTTGAGGTCAAGCGGCACCCGGCTTCGGCGAAACCGGGCACGACGTTTACGCAGCTGTAAATTATGACAACTGTTCTAACGGGCGGCAAATATTTGTTGCATCGGCTAATGAACGTGCCTCGGTGCGCCATACACTCCCGCCTGTGACGTCGATTGAGGTGGACCCGGACGGTTATGCCCGGAAACTGCGCAAGAATCCGGACTCGGAAAGTTCGAGTTTCCATGTCGAAATGCACGACGAGCAGTTTGACGAATTGCACGCGTCTGCCCAGCGAAGGCGATCGCACATCGGTGCGCTCAGCCAACAGCTGTGCAGTTCTCAAGCCGAACTGGAATCGACCTCAGCGCGCTTCACCGAGCTGGCCGGTGAGATCCCTGCCGACATCGCGGGTCTCAGCGATCGACTGTCCCGGATTCTCAATGCTGCAGCCGCCGACGCAGAGGAGACCCGGGCGGAGGCGCGTCAGTTTGCGGCGACCGTTCAGATCGAAGCCGAAGAGCGTGCGGCCAGGATTATCAGTGAAGCCCAACTGGAGTATGACTCGGCGACCTCGCTGCGAGCCGATTTGGAGACGCAGAGCAAGCAAATGCGGGTTGATATCGCCAGGCTCAGGGAGCAGGCCGCTCTCAATGCCGCGGACATCGTGCGGGAGGCCGAAGAAGCGGCCGAGGAAATGTTGACCAGCGTGCAGCGCGATATCGACGGCCAGCTGATGCAGGCGCAGGCCAAGTTGGACGAACTCATCGGCGTGCGTGCGCAAATCGCCACTCAGCTAAGAGATTTCTACGAGAAGTTCAACCAGCTCGACGGCTCGATGGCCCCAATCCAGCATGTCCAGGTGACGCGCCTGGCATCGAGTTCTTCGAATACTCGTCCCAGTTACGGCACCCACGCGGCTGCCGAGGTGCATCTAGCGGATGGTGCGATTCACAAGATTGGATAGCCGGAATTGCCTACACCACAACGGCGTTGGCTTTCCGCGATTCAGGCTATGCGGGGTTCTTACCCAGCCCACGTTCCATGAAGCGCCCCATGGTCAGCACGGCGCGGCGACGCGGCATCATCCGGGTGGAGAGCAGGGTAACGAGGCGATTCGGCCGTCCGGGCATGACGAGGTGCTTGCGGCCGATGGCCCCTAGCGTTTCCGCCGCCGCGTCGCGCGGGTCTGCGATCTGCCACCGGGGATACTGCGAAAATGCGTCTCCCTGTGTGTCCATCAGACCAGCGGACATGACCAGTACGTCGACGCCGGTGTCGCGGGTTTCGTACCACAGCACCTCACCGAAAACGATCTGAAAGGCCTTGTTGGCCGCGTACGCGCCGGTGTACGGCGCCGGAATCAGGCCGGCGCCCGACGAAACGATCACGATGGCACCTCGACCCCGCTTCGTCATCAGATGCGCGAAAGGGTGGATGAGGTTTACGTACGCGCGGGCATTGATGTCGATCATGGCGTTGTGGACCTCCAACGCCATGTCCAGAATTTTCGGTGTGTCCTTCGGGGTGTACATGTGATTGCAGACGAGAACATCGACGGTGACGTCGGCAAGCTGGTCGATGATTTTCGGATAGACCGACAAGTCGCCGAGATCGACAGGGATAGTGCGGACTTCGACGCCGTACTCGGTTCGAAGCGCCGTGGCCCGGACCTCGAGCTCCTCTGCCAGGATGTCCACTAGGACGAGATTGACACGGCGACTGGCGATTTCGCGCGCATAGGCAAAGCCCAGTCCACGCTCGCCGGCGCTGCCGGTGACCAGTGCCCAGGAACCGGCGTATCGGTCAAGGGGATGGTGCCGACTCACGAAACCTCCAGAAGCGACTTCCCGTCCAGCGTGCGAATAGTACCGCCCAGCCGCTCGAGCAGGGTCAGGGACTTGTACATCCCGCCGTTGAGCCCGTCACGGTCGCTGGTGCACAGCGCCAAGGCGGCTTCGGCCATAGCCTCGATGGGCTCGAGAATGCTTGTGTCAGACAGTGTTTCCTCGGTGAGCGTCGCCTTCACGCCCTCGGTCAGCACCGCCTTCACCGGGGCGAGGGTGTTGGCGACAATCGAGTCGGCGTAGAACTCCGTGGCCAGCGCCTCGGTAAGCCGGTTCAGGGCCGATTTCGCCGAACCGTACGCCGCCTGAAAGTGGTAGGTCGGGTCCGGCGGAGGCGTCGTCGGGATGTCACCGGCATAGGAGCTGATGTTCAGTAGCCAACCGCCGCCGCGTTCGCGCATCGCCGGAATCACGCGCTGGCACAGGTCGAACGGGGCGAGATAGTTGACCGTCGTGACCAACCGCAGGCGCTTCTCCGTGATCTCGGTGAACGGCATGAAAAACGCTGTCGCGGCGTTGTTGACCAGGATGTCGATCGGTCCCAGGTCGGCGACCACCCGCTCGACCACTTCGGCCCGCGACTCGGGCGAGGTGAGGTCGAGCTGATACGGCACCGCGCGACCCCCCGCCGCCTCGATGTCGGCGACGGTCTCGCGCAACGTACCCGGAATGACACCCTGGGCGGGCAGGTCCAAGCTCCGAGCGGCCACGGCGACAACGGCGCCCTCGCAGGCGAATCGCTTCGCGATGGCGGCCCCGATGCCCCGGCTGGCGCCGGTCACCAGGGCGACCCGGCCCTCCAGCGCCGATTCTGAATTCATGATGTCCCTTTCGGCGTCATATCCGTCCGGCGATGCCGGCGCTGGTGAAAATGGCGAGCTGTTCCACGAAGTCGGGATCGAGACCCGAATCGCGCAGTGGTTGCCCGTAAACGGGCCGGTCGACGCGGGTGAGCGCCTCGAGCATGCCCAGCATGCCCAGCATGATCCGGTGCCGGGCACCGGCGTCGGGAGCGCCGCCGAGGGCTCGCCCCATGACTTCACGAAGCATGCCGATCACCTCAGGGTCGAAGCCCGCCAACGCAACTCGCGAGGGATCCTCGGTTTGACTGAGCGTCGAGAAGACCCGCATCCACCGCACGCCCGCGACGGGTTCGCGCTCGATGAGTTCCACGACGGGCAGCAGCACAGTGTCTACGGCCTCGCGGATGGTGACGGCGCCCTCCCGGTCGTGCAGCGGAACCAGACGCTCCTTGATGGCTTCGGAGATCATGCCCGAGCGACGCTGGATTACGGCCTCAAGCAGGCTGCGCTTGGTCGAGAAGTGGTACGACAATGCGCGGGGCGCGACGTTCGCCTCCCGGGCGATGGCGCGCAAGGACACGGCGTCGGGGTTGGTGTGCCCGGCCATTGCCTCGGTGACGTCGAGGATGACGTCGCGCACATCGACGTCGTTGCGGGGTCCGCGGCGCTTCTTTGCCTGCTGCGTCACGAAGCCAGCGGGTTCCGGGGGCGGGAAAGGGTGTCGCTCAAGGTGAGTTCCCTGTCGTCAGTATTGTCGGTAGCGGCGCTGGACGTGCTCCTGGCGGATGCGCACCTGTTCGCGACGCTGCTCGGGCGATACTCGCGGCGTCGAGGCCGGCAGGTGATCGAAGATCTTGTCGAACAGTACTTTTCGCACACTCACCGTGGGAAGCCGGTCGGTTGGCTGCGGGTAGGTCCAACGCATGGCCATGAAGCCCTGGCGGAGTCCGGTGGTGTCCAGCCAGTTGTTCACGCCGGGGTCGCGGTGGGCGACGACGTACCGGTAGTGGCCATCGTCGTCGCGGACGGCCTGGGTGCCGTTCAAGCTGCTGACGTGATTGGCGTAGTCGTGCGACTCACCCCAAACGTTGGCCAGGTGGAAGCCCAGGTACGCCGGCGACTCGAACACTTCGGTGTCGATGAGCAGGGCCTCGTCCTCGGCCAGGTCGTAAACCCCGCCGGAGTAGACATTGGTGCTCTGCCCGCCGCCGGTGGCCAGCGATGCGGCGGCGGGGGCGTTGAGGTCGTTGCGCGGCATGAAGCAGACGCCGTCTCCGTTGCGGTCTCCGTAGGCTTCCAGGACCACGTCGTAGAACTTGTTCCAGAAGCGGGTCTGGTTGTCGACGATTTCGCCGACACGCCGCATTGCCGCTGCCGCGGCGGCCGGCCCGAGCGCGGGCGGATGCTCGCCGACCTTGTCGAGGCGGCGGATCGACAGCTCGGGCGACTGCTCGCGTTCCCAGTCGTGGAACAGGAACCGCACGGTCACGTGTTCGGCGTAGAACGCCGTGCCAGCGCTCCGCGAGATGCGCTGTGTGGCAATGAAGTTGCCCATGTGTCCCGGTGGGGGCTCGGGGGCCAGCAAGATTTCGAAGCGCCCGTCCTCGCCGACGACCAGCTCGGAGGAGTCGAGCTTGCCGGTGTTGCCGCGCGCGCCCGGTTGCAGTTCGGCGAGGTCGCCACTGTCGCCGGCGTAGCCGGTGTGCGCCTCCACGATGACGTACTGGGGCGCGGTGGGACCCGACGGTGCCGGTGCCTGCCCGCGCCAATGTCGCCAGTCCTGCACCAGGCCGGTGATCGAATAGGTGTGGCGGCCGTCGATCGGCGTCGAGAGGTACATCGCGTCGCTGTTGTCGATGGTGGCTTTGTCCAGAACCTGCAGGCTGCGACGGAAATACGGAAAAGCGGGATCCCCGAAGAACGCCCGCTCGACCGCCGAGTACACGAAGCCCAGCAGGTACCGATAGCCCTCGGCAAGCTCGCGCGGTCCGGCCGTCGGCGGTGCGTACAGTTCGGGGGACTCGAGGGCATCGCGCGCCCGGCCCAGCTGCTCGATCATCTCGTCCCAGGCGGCGCGCAGGGCGTCCGCGTGCTCATCCGACATGGCCTGACTCCCATCCGAATCGATCGAACAGCGGCGCCAAACGAGTGCGAATCTCGTCCGCGTCGAGCCCGAATTCCCCGAGGCTGTAGGTGTGTCCGGACCGGTACTCGCGGCCCTTCTCGCTGGCCAGTGCCTTCTGTTGCTCCGGCACCATGTCCATGCCGATCTCGTCGTACACACGGCGCATCGTGCCGGCCGGGTCCGTCACGAGGTCGCTGTAATCCACGATCGCGCTGGGTACCTCGGGGTGCGCCGCCAGTACCTCCAGCGGGTGTTGGTAGTAGTGGTACGACGAGTCCGCGAAGTACCGGAACGACGCCCGTATATCTGCCTCCGCCCGCTTGCGTGCCGACCAGGCGAACTGCATCAGCTTGAGCAAGCTCGGAATCGTCTCGTAGGGATTTCGGACCGGCACGACGAAACGCGCGTCGGGAAAGGTGCGAATGAGGCTTTCGACCCGGCCGCAGTGGACGGGGGCCTTCGAAAGGTGTATCAGTTCAGGACCGTTGAGGACGAGCTGGCGGCGCAGGCAGTCCTTGTAGAACTGCATGACGCGCTCCCGCTTGGCGGCGGGCCACCGATCGTCGACGTAGTAGAAGTCGAGTTCGTGGACGTACGGGTACTGCACGATCCAAAAGCCCGACGCGCACGACATCGTCAGCAGAAATTCGTCCTCCTCAGGTGCGAAAAGCCCTGACTCGTGCACACTTTGACTCTTGCTGAACAGTCGCTCGTCGAGGCGGTCGATGCGCCGGCGAAGTCGGCCGCCCAGCCGCTGGTCCCACCGCAGCACGGCCCGCAACACCTTCTTCTCGATCAGCGACGGGAAGAACATCTCCCAGAGCAGCACGTAGGAGAATCGGGGATCGTTAGCCAGCAAGCGGTGCAGATATGTTGTGCCGCTACGTGCGTGGCCCACTACGAAGATCGGCTGAACGACCTTTGCGCGTCTCAGCGCGGGAAAGAAGATCGGGTCGAGTGCGAACGTCACCGCGTGCAACAGCGCCATGGCCGGCACCACGACACACAGCGTGCGGTACTGGCGGCGACGGCGCTCGGGGTTCTGCTCGCGGCGGACCAAGCGCACCAACGTCCACCAGGTGCGGAAGTCGAAGTAGAAGTAGTCCCTCACGAGGCGCCTTACGGATTGACTTTGCTGATGACGGCGTCGGCGAACCGCTGCAACTTGGCTAGCTTGTCGGCCAGCGGCTGCGTGTCGTCGCCCTTGATGTAGGGGTTGCGGAAGCCGACCACGACATCGGTCACGCCCATGTCCTCGAGGCGCCTGCACCCGTCTACGGTGCGCGCGTCCGGGCTGGCCGCGTGAATCTCGAAGGGCTCGTTGGTGTTTCCTGCCTCGGCGCGTAAGGCCTGCAGCTTTCCGAGCATCGACGCCAGCGCATCGCTCGGTCCGCCCGCATGCATCCATCCGTTGCCTTTAGTCGCCGCTCGTCGCAAGGCGGCATCCGAGTGGCCCCCGACGAGCAGTGGCACCGGCCGGGTTGGCACCGGACACACCTTCAGTGCGGGGACGTCGTAGAAGCGTCCGTGGAACTCGAAGAACTCGCCCGACTCCAGCCCCCGGAAGACATCGATGGCCTCGTCCATACGCGCGCCCTTGTGCGCCGGGTCGACACCGGCCATCACATAGTCATCCGGGTAGGGGCTGGTTCCGAGACCGATGCCGAGGCCCAACCGGTTGCCCGTCAGCTTGGCGACCGAGAACGCTTGCTTGGCAACCCAGACGGGTGCGCGGAGCGGGAACTTCACCACGAAGGTGTTGAAGCGGATGCGCTCGGTGATGGCTCCCAGGGACGCCGCGAGCACGAACGGCTCGATGAATTCCTTGCCCTCCAGGAAGCTGCGGTCGCCATCGGCCGTGTAGGGATAGACGGCATCCGAATGTTCGGGATACGCAATGGAATCGGGGATCGTGAACCCGTCATAGCCGGCTGCCTCGGCGGCCACGGCGAGCCGCGGCAGGTACTCCGAACGCGTCATCACATCCGTGAACGTGAAGCGCATCGGCGGAGCTCCTTCGCTCTTGGGTCTGGTGTCATCCTGATGCACCCCGAATATTTAGTCAAGTGAGGAAATAGTCCCGGGTGAAGGGCGTGGCTTCGCGAAACCGGCTAAGCTTCGCGGCACCGTGCCGGGGACCGGAAGGGGGGTCATCGTGGCTGATGAGTTGGATGTCGATCTCGTCGCGCTGCACATGGGGAGCAACCATGTGCTCAACGGGATCGGCGAGGCCGCCGTGGACTTCGTCGGCCATGAAGACGGCCTGGCCGATGCGGCGCCGGGTTGGGTCGGAACCTCGCAGCTCGCGTTGGCTCGGCTCGCGGCTCGGTGGGAGGCCCGGCACAGCCAACACAGGCTCCAGGTAGGCGGGTTGGGGACGCACGTCGCCGAAGCGCTGATCGGTTACTCCACCAACGAGGACGATTCGGCCAGCATGATCAGGTCGGTGCGGGAACAGGGGTAGCGAGTGGGGTCGCTGACTCCCGCAGATGTCAAGCGCTGGGATCTGAACGCCATTCACGCGGTGTTCGAGACAGCCACCGGCCGCGCTAATACGTTGCAGCGCTTGGGGGAAAGCCTGCAACAGGCCCACAACGTGCTCGCCGAGTGGCAGGGCGAGGCAGGCGACGCTTTCCGCGTCGACATCGGCAAGATTCGCCGCGACATCGAGGCGGACGGCGCGGAATCCCAACAAGTGGCCGCCGCGGTGTCGCGCGCCGAGGCGGATATAGCCGCCTGCAAGCACGAGCTGGACACCATCGAAGGGGCCGCCCAGGCAAGCGGCTGGACCGTCACGCCGGACTGGCGAATCGACCTTGGTCCCGGGGGGATTCCCGCGAATCGGCTCGATCTAGCGACCAAGCTGCAGAACCTGCAGGCGGAGCTCAACGCCTGCAAGGCGCACGCGCACACCGCCGATCACGAGCTCGCCACGGCGATCGGCGCCGCCGTCGGTGCAGTCCCCCTGGATGCCGCGGAATCCGCCCCAGCGGGTGCCCCGGCGCCGCAGGGTCCACCTGCGCCCGCAGGTAAGCCGAAGACGTGGCAAGAGATGTTGACGCCGCCCGGCGCCGCCGCTGCGCCGGGCGGCACGCCGCCGAGGGCCCCGTCGGCTCCCGCCCAAGGGGGCAAGCCGCGGTCACTGCAGGACATGTTGTTGCCCGGTGGCCCCGTTCCGCTGCCTGCGCCGAGCCCGGCAGAGATGGAGAGCGCTAAGTCGTTGTTACGCAAGGTGATGGCTGGCGATGGCGTGCCGCCGGATCAGATCGAGGCACGCGTGAACGAAGTCGTGGCCGGCGCGCAGCGGTGGATCGACCAGGGCGGAATTCCTCCCTATCTGCCTCCCGAGCCAAAGCCGTTGCCGGCGCCGGGATTTGGTGAAGGGTTCGCTGACCGCTGGTTTGCAACCGAAGAGAGCGTTCACAACCTGCTCGGGGTGGGAAATCGCGGATTACCGGGTGCGCTCGACGCGTGGAAGCAAATGATCCAAGGCACCGTCGAGACTGTCCAAAACCCGGCGGGGGCGGCGATCGGCGAAGTGCAGAATGCCATGAACTCGCCCAGCGCGGCCTACTACCTGGGCGGTAAAGCCTCCGATGCTGCGGTTTCCTTGCCCGCGATGCTCTTTGGTCCGGAAGTCGCAGGCGTAGGCAGACTGGCGGACATTGATGCCGCCGCCGCAATCGATTACGGCCCGACACACTTGCCACATACGCCGGTCGGTTTCGAACACCCAATCCCCTTCCACCCGTTTGCAGACCAAGCCGGGCAAGATCTTTTTGCCGCCTACGCACATCGAGAGCCCACAGCAGATTTGAGTCGGATACTCGCTGATATGTCGACTCACTACGTCGGTGACGATCCAGATCGGGTCGTCTTGGGTAAATTCGGCGGTCTGGAGGGCGGTTACATCGGCGAAGCCAGAGGTCAAGGCGGAATCTATTTCAGCACCGGCGATCCAGCTTGGGATGCGATAACCTACGGGCTTAGCAGAGCTGAAGAGCACAGCCTCGTCTGGCCGGTCAACGAACAATTTCTCCGCAACCAGATGGAGAGGGCCATCCCTCGGATTGAATACCATTTACCGCAGGGGGTTAGTAGTGTCGAGGAGTTGATGACATTAGATCCATACTCTTATTCCGCTAAAGAAATTGCGTTTTTGAAGAGCAATGCGGAGATGTATGGCTATCGGCAAGTCGGGGATTCATGGATACTTATCGCAGGAGACCGGGGATGACACAAGAGTTCTTGACAGGGGTTCGGTCGATCGTGGAGCCTACATTGATTGAACTTGGCTTTCAGCTTGATGAGATCGACGATGACGTGGATGAATGGGGACGAAAGGGTTCTGTTGCGTTCTTCCGTTCGATAGATTGCAGAATCCAAATCTACGACTCGATCCGAGACGGCACGATCAACTGCATGATTGCCGCGCTGAATTCCCCGAACGTCTTCGGCCCGCATGATCGGTCGGGAAAGTGGCAGTATCTTCCCAGGTTTGCCATCCGGAAGGGCGTCCCGCTCGAGGAAATCAAGAAAGACGATCTAACCGTGGATTTTCCTACGACGTCCCAACTGCTTGAATCTGTCCGTGACCGAATCGAGAAGTATTTTCCTATTGCGCACGAAGGTATTCTGGAAATGGGCGGGCCTGAGTATTGGAACTCAAGTTTGTAGATTGAGCGTCTCACGCTTCGGATGAAACAAAATTCGGCTTGCTGAACCGATCGAAGAAATGGCGGTTCATGTTGCTGCTCAGTAACGTCCATGATGGCTTGGCGACGCCCGTGCTGGATGCGGACGACAATGAAGTGATGTCCTGGCTCGAGGCACTCTTCAATGTGCATTTCGCGGCTGCCCGTGAGGCACTGCGGTCGAGGGTTGCGGAGTAATGGCATGAAGACCGGACGACGAAAATGACAGACGAATTCTTGGCGTTAGTCCAGCGTATTATCGAACCTCGACTTGTTCAGCTGGGGTTCCAGCTAGACGAAGTTCGTGACGTGGTTGAACAAGGGAGAAAGGCGTCCATGGTGTTCTTCCGTTCGCATGATTGCAAGATACAGATCTACTATTCGTCCCGGGAAGGTGAGATCAACGCGATGATCGGTCCGCTAGACGCGCCGAATCAGCACGGCCAATACGATCGATCGGGAAAGTGGCATTACTTCAACGACTTTGCGAATCAACCCAAATCGTCCCTGGAAGAGTTGGTGCGGCAGCGTCGGGACGAATGCGCAAATTTTGAGACGACGGCCAAGTGGCTCGAATGGATCAAAAGAGAGCGTATAGATCGGTATTTCGACTCGGCGCATGCAGCAATAGTCGGGGAACGATGAAGACCTGTTCCAAGTTGCATTACTGCCCGAAATCGGCGAGGCGCTGTAGCCCCCTCGCCTGAGTCCCTTCCTCGACAGTTAGTTGCAATTTGTCGCTCGGGGGCGGGCAGCACGAGACTGACTCGCGGCAGAGACCAGTGGGGCGGGTGTGACGGGCAGCGACCACCGCCCCCGCGGGGTATAGGAATTAGCGGCGTGGGTGCGGGTGTTGCCCTTCTCGAGAGAGGGCAGTCCAACGGCGGCAGACAGGGGTGACCATGAAGTTCGGGATCTCGACATTCGTCAATGACGACACCATCGACACGATCTCGTTGGCGCGCGCGATCGAAGAGCGCGGCTTCGCCTCGCTGGTGATCGCCGAGCACACCCACATTCCGGCGAGTCGGGAGTCTCCCTACCCGCAGGGCGGGAAGCTGCCGTCGATCTACTACCGCACGCTCGATCCGTTTGTGACGCTGGCCGCGGCAGCCGCGGTGACTTCGTCCATCGAGTTGTTCACCGGGATCGCCCTGCTGATCCAACGCGATCCGATCATTACGGCGAAGGAAGCCGCCAGCATCGACCTGATCTCCGGCGGCCGCTTTGTGTTTGGTGTGGGCGCGGGCTGGAACATCGAGGAGCTACGCGATCACGGTACCGATCCGAAGACCCGTGGCGCCCTGCTCGACGAACGCATCGAGGCCATCAAAGCGCTGTGGACAACCGAACCCGCCGAGTATCACGGCACGTACGTCAACTTCGACGCTTCCTACCAGCGCCCCAAGCCGGTTCAGAAACCGCACCCGCCGATCTTCATCGGTGGTGACTCGGACGCCACCGTCAAACGAGTCATCCGCCACGACGCCGGATGGATAGCCAACCCACTTCCGGTGGAGCGGTTAACCAAGCGGATTGATCAAATGCGTGAGGGCGGCGGAAAAGAGGTTGCACTCGCGACGTTCGGCACGCCGGCCGACCCCGATTATTGGGACGCCTTGGGCGGCTTGGGTTTCGAGCGAGTCGCACTGCTGTTGCCCAGCCGGCCCCTCGACGAATCGCTGCGGTTGCTCGACGAATACGCCACGAAGGTGAGTAGCTACAGCGGCTGAGGCTTGGATATCGGGTCCCCGCGGCCGATACCCGAATTCGGATGAATTCGCGTATTTCGGTGATCGATGGCACTACACTCCGTCCATGGAACTCGAGGCCCGAGAGTTTCGTCCGTCGCCGCTTTGGACGCTCAAAGCGAAGTTCATCCAGTTCGTTTACCAGTATTTTTATCCTTACTTGACCCGTCGGCTTCGCTCGGATGATGTGTTGTTCCTCAATTACGGGTACGAGGAAGATCCGCCGATGGCCGTGCCGCTGGGGGCCTCCGACGAGCACGACCGGTATTTCATCCAGCTCTACCACCGCACCGCGACCCAAGTGGACCTCACCGGCAAGCGCGTGCTGGAGGTGGGTTGCGGCCACGGCGGCGGGGCCTCCTATCTGACGCGTACGGCGCACCCGGCCTCTTACACCGGACTGGACTTGAATGCGGTCGGTATCGACTTCTGCCGACAAAGGCACCGGCTGGCCGGCCTGGAATTCGTGAAAGGCGACGCCGAGAACCTGCCCTTTCCCGACGAATCCTTCGATGCGGTGATCAATATCGAATCCTCGCATCTCTACCGACAGTTTCCCCGTTTCCTCGACGAGGTGGGCCGGGTGCTCCGCCCGGGCGGGCATTTCCTATACGCCGACTTCCGCTTCGCTGACACCGTCGCCGACTGGGAGGCGCAGCTCGCCAACGCGCCGATGAGGATGCTTTCGCACACGACGATCAATGAGCAGGTCGTGCGCGGCATGGAGAAAAATTCGCAGTGGTGGGTACGCGCCGTCGAACGCCTCGTGCCCGCCGTCTTGCACAGGTGGCTGTTGGTCCATGGATACGTACTCGTGTGGAGGGTTCACCAGGACATGAAAAGTGGCGGTTCCACCGACTACCGGATGTATTGCTTCGCCAAGGCGTGACGCCCGATCCGAAAACGGTTGGCAGAACCGCGGTTTCAGGCTGGGACGATCCGCCGCGCGGCACGGGCCAGCCGGGAAGGAGCAAATCGCCAGACTTCGTCCTCGATATCCCACGCGTACGAGGGCGTGTTATCAGTCAGGAGGTCGCGAAGTCCCGGCCGGCCCAGCTCGTCCGAGGACCAGTCATAGAGGCGGCCCCATCTGGGCTGGATGACTCCGACGTCGAGCAAGTGACCGAAGCCGTGCTCGAGCGCGATGTACGTTTCCACGTCGTCGCCCAGCGGATAGCGGTCCGGAAGGATGCGCGAAAGCGACAAGAAAATCCCGGTCATGCCCAACCGGGGGTCGCCGAGCGGGCGCGCAAACGGGGCCAGCCAGCCCATCGCCAGCCGCGGCGCGGCGACAAGCGCATGGGCATAGAGCACCCGGATCAGGACGACGTTGATAAAGAACCGTTCCACCCGCGTTTCCCGACGGGCTAGTTCCTCGTTGGACAAATAGGCTGAGGCGATCGAGGCGTTGTGTGCGCGATACCAATTGCGCGCGGTTGGTTGCCGGATGAAGTCGAGGTGCGTGCTGACCGCGGCTGAACTGCGTTCGCCCGGATGCCCGAATGCGAACGCCCGAGCTTCGGCCGTGTCGCGCAACAGGGTTTCGTTCACCGCACGCCACCATGGGCTGCCCGGGCACGAGACGCCCTCGGGGTTAAGTAGCCCTCGCCGCAGCTGCCATCCCATGAACGCCGAGGCCGCACGCCGGTAACGCAGGTAGCCCCGATCCACACCGCGTGGGACCTCGTAGAGCCGGCGTAGCAGCGCCAGCCGCGCCGCCGGGTCGTTGCGCGCGGCGGCGACGAGCGAATCCGCGTGTTCGGCAGCCGAAACGCCTGACGCAGTTGGATCTTCAAAGGGCATGTCTACACCCGCCACATTCTTCGTCGTCCCCGCCGTTCAATCAGTGTGGAGGTGGTGGCGGGCTACCGTCCACCCAGCGGTCCTGAGTCGTCTAGGCGCGTTCGTCGCGCCGAGTCCTCCACCACGCGACGCCGGCGAAGAGCACGGCCAGCACCCCCAACATGATCATGTCGAAAAGCCAGGTCGACGCGGTGCGGTGCCAGTGGGTGTCGTCGGCAATTCCCGCGACCAGGTGAGTCAGATCCGCCGTCGACGCGGTGGCCGCGAAGCCCCACCGCCCGGGCGTGAACCAGGCCAGGGTCTCGAACAACGGCCGATTCGTCACTGGGATGAACCCGCCGGCGAGCACCAGTTGCGCCATCAGTGTCATCGCCAGCAGCACGATCACCTGATCGCTGGTCCGCGCCAACGCCGAAATTGCAAGCCCGGCAACCATCGCAGCCACCGACGTTGCCGCGACGCCGACGAACAATTCCAACATCGGGCCACCCAGGATCGCCGCGCCCGTCGGCCCCGGCTTGCCGATCCCGGGTGCCGTGACGATCAGAACCAGGATCGCCGACTGCGTCATCGCGACTCCGCCGAAGACCGCGATCTTCGCGAGAAGATATGCGGTGGAACATAATCCGGCCGCCTGCTCGCGGCGGAAGATCGCACGCTCACCGACGAGATCGCGCGCGGTGAGCGTGATGCCCATCAGGATTGCGGCGAAGCTCGTCAAGGCGATCACGTGCTTGGCCTCGAACGGCACGGAGGCATCCGCGTGACCGAGTCCGGCGTGACCGGCCACGGTCAGTGGCAGCAGCCCGACGATGAACGGCAGTACGGTGAGAAAAATCAAGTAGCCGCGGTTGGCGACGAGGAGGCGGACCTGCCGGCGCGCGAGCGTCGACAGCTGGCGCCATCGGCCGGCGCGTGCGGGTTCCGTCGGCTCCGCGGGCCAGATGAGCCGAACCATCGTCATATCAGCTTGTGATCCGGCACTTGCCATGAAGCGGCGCTGAACACCGGCGGGGTCGGCGCAGACGATGCTGAAGATGTCGGCCCAGTCGACGGCTCCGATGACCGATCCGATCTCGTCGGGGCGACCGCAGAACGCGGTCTTGCCACCCGGCGCCAGCAGCAACACCTGGTCGCACACGTCAAGGAAGGTCAACGAATGCGTCACCACGACAATCACGCGACCCGCATCGGCGAGCCGGCGCAACATTGCCATGACGGTGCGGTCCAGCGCCGGGTCCAGCCCCGTCGTCGGCTCGTCGAGCACCAGCAGGGAGGGACGTGTCAACAGCTCCAAGGCAATTGACACCCGTTTGCGCTGCCCGCCCGACAACTTCTCGATGCGGGTCGCGGCGTGGGGTGTCAGCTCGAGTTCCTCGAGTACCGCCGCGATCACCTGACGGCGATCGCAGGCTGGGGTTGCGGCGGGCATCCGCAGTTCCGCGGCGAACTCCAGCGCCTGCCCGACGGTCAGCCGACCATGCACGACGTCGTCCTGGGGCACCATCCCGATCCGGTTGTGCGACAACACGCATGCTGTCCCGTCCAGCGACACCGCCCCGGCCGTCGGCCTCGTAGCTCCGGCGATCACCTTGGCGAGAGTGGACTTGCCCGCTCCCGACGGGCCGATCACGGCCGTCAGCGTACCCGGGCGAGCGGTGAATGAAATTCGGTCCAGTGCAATGACATTGCCGTCGAGAGTAAGGCTCACGTCGCGTACGTCAAGGCCGCCGACCGTGGCTGCCGGTGGGATCCTGGGGGCGATCACAGTTGTAGCACAGGTCATCTGAGTCCTCATCCGATTAAGTAGGCCAGGGGGAGCACCACCAGCAGTGAGTCGATCCGGTCGAGCAGACCTCCAAAGCCGGGGAGCCAGCAGCCGGCGTCCTTGACCTGGGCCTGCCGCTTCAACATCGATTCCAGGAGGTCGCCGAAGACACCACCGATGGACACCGCGACAAGCAATCCGATCGAGATGGTGCCCAACAGCGTGAGGATGACGAACGCGCCGACGATCGCGCCGACCATCCCGCCGACGGTCTTGTTGGGGCTCAACGGGGACAACGGCCGACGTGCCCAAGCCATGCGGCGCAACCCCTTTCCGCCACACCATGCGGCGACGTCAGTGGCCGCGACGGCAAAGCACAGCAGATAGGCGTCCGGCCACACCATGACGAGGTGAGACAGCGACCAGCAGATCCACAACGAAGCGAACCCGGCGAAAGCCGTTCTCTTGGAGCCGTGTTCGACATCGCCGCCAAGGACCGAGGGCGCCGCGCACAGCAGCGCGACGACGGGCGCGAGCTGCAGCAGCGACGGGCGCAACCACGCGGCGGCCGGGTAGAGCACGGCCATTGCTATCAGTAGGTAGGTATCCGCGCGGCGCAGTCTTACCAGTCGCGCGTACTCGGTCACCGCGACGACGGCCAGAGCCGCCGCCAATACGGCGGTGGTGGCGTGACCGATCCACACCGGGATGCCGACCGCGGGCGCGATCAGCGCCCAGGTGCGCCACTTCTGGATCAGTTCCGGCTTGCGGGAGACGAGTACGACGATGCCGGCCAAGGCCAGGATCGCCACGGTAACCCACAGCAGAAACACGGCGCGGGAGTAGAGGTGGATGTGCAGCGGACCGAGGTCGACATTGAGCGGCATCCGCCGATCCCGGCGGACGAACGACAGGTAGTTCTCGACGATCGCCATTTCAGGATGCGAGCGCATACCGGTCGGCGGCGTCGGCCGCGCGGTCCGCGCGCAATGCCAGCACCCGTGCCCGCAGCTGCGGCGCGGACGTGGTGTGCGGGTCGACGGGTGCGCCCACGTGGACGTGCATCGGGGCGGGGGTGTAGTGGCCGTCCTTGGGTAGCACGTCGGCGGTCCCCGCGATCGCGACGGGTATGATCGGCACGCCGCAATCGCGCGCTAATCGTATTGCGCCGGAACGAAACGCGCCGATGGTGCCGTCGGTCGACCGGGTCCCCTCGGGGTAGATGACGACGGTCCGGCCGGCCTTCAGCGCGGGTCCGGCCGCCGCGAGCAGTGCGGCATAGTTGCCGTCACCGGACCGCCGTACCGGCAGGATCCCGGCGAGCGAAGTCGCGACGAACCGCCGCGCGGGTACGTCGAACCAGTAGTCGGCCGCCGCGCCGAACACCGGCCGAGCCGACGGTGGAAGCGCCGCCAGCAGCACCGCGGTGTCGGCGTGCGAGCTGTGATTGGCAACGACCACGCAACCACCGGTGGCGCGAAAGCGTCCGCTCACGCTCAGGCCGCCCGACGCGGCGCACACGGTCCGCCAGAGCCAGTGCCGAAGCACACTCGGCATCCGGTTCGCGGTCATGCCGCCACTGCCGTGAGAGGTTGCGTGACGAGGTTCAGCGGTTGGGTGATCGTGTTGATCGGCTGCGTGACCGCATCGAAGTGCTCGACCAAGACGACGCGCTGGGCCTTCAGCTCGCGGCGCGCCGCTCGTAGCCGCAGCACCGTGGTGATCAGTGAACCGTTCACCAGCTGCGCCAGCAGTGCGGGCATGATGACCGGAAAGGCCGTGGCCAGCACGACGAACAGGCAACGTTCGGTCTTGCCGAGCGGGCCACCGTTGCGCCGCGTTGCGCCTGCTGCGGCCGCGGCCAGCGACGCGAACGTCGGAAGCGTCGCGGCAAGCGCGGCGACGAGGACCTGAAACACCAGCCAGGACAGCCAGTGCAGCCCGGGACCGTGCTGCCGGGCCGCCCACACCGCCAGGCCGGCGAACGCGAGCAGGTCAGCCGTGCGGTCGCCGAGCTCGTTGACCACGAACCCCCACGGCCGGCTCACGCCACGGGCGCGGGCCACCGCGCCGTCGAGGTTGGCTCCGGCCAGCCGCAGCACCATGAACAGCGCCGCGAGCGGCCAGCATCCGAACGCGACCGCAACTGCGGCCGCAGCGGCCGCGGTCACACCGGCAGCGGTGAACACATCCGGGGAGATTCGCCGGGCAACGGCGGCGTCGACGACGGGTGTCAGTCGCTTGGTGAACCACGGCTTGAGCGCGTAGAGGCTGGTCACGGCTGGGCTCCTTTCGTGTTGTGCCGATTTGTTGCACATTCGCCGCCTAGGTGGCCTTGCGATTGCGACGAGTACATCGACCCGGAGCGACTACCGATCCCAAAAAACGTCGGCAGGACAAGGGCGCGCGCCTGTAGGAGGATGAAGCGATGCGAGGGGTTATCGTTTTTGCGAGTTTTGCCGCTGTCATCGCCGTTGCCGCACCGGCACAGGCCGATCCGGGTCCGGATTCGAACTTTTTGACCGAGCTGAAGAACGCCGGCATCACCTTCCAGACGCCGAGCGTCGCCATCGGGGTAGGCAAGAGCGAATGCAAGCTGATGGATGAAGGCATGTCCGAGACCGAGGTCATCAAGGACCTGGAGGAGAGCAATCCCGCATTCAAGGGGGACAGCCCCGTCCAGTTCACCCGGATCGCGGTCGACGCCTATTGCCCCCAACACGCGGGGGAACTGACTACCCAGCCGCCGGCGTCATCGTAGATCTGGCCCGGCACTTCGTGGCCGGCGCTATCTGACGGACCGCGCCTCTCCGGCCGGCCGGGTTCGCAATTCGACCGGTAGGCGTTTGAATCCGTGCAAGGTGACCAGCTCGAGTGGTTCGGGCCGCTCGTGCAGGCACAGGTCCGGGAACCGCTCGAACAGGCTGCGCAGGGCGATGGCGCCCTCGATTCGTGCCAGGGCGGCGCCGAGGCAACCGTGGATCCCTGAGCCGAACGCCACGTGGTCTTTCGCATTGGGCCTGGTGATGTCGAACCGGCCGGGGTCGCTGAACACGCGCGGGTCGCGGTTGGCGCCGCCCATCAACAGCACGAACATCGAGCCGGCGCGGATGTGCTCCCCGGCGATGTCGGCGTCGCGGCGTGCGGTGCGCACGAGCATCTGCACCGGGCTTTCGAATCGCAGAATCTCCTCGACTGCCGCCGGCCAGAGCGACGGGTCGTCGCGCAGCAGGGCCAGTTGACGGGGATGCCGCAGCAGCAGCACGATCCCGTTGCCGATCAAGTTGACCGTCGTCTCGAACCCGGCGCCCACCAGAAGTGCTGCGTTGGCCGCGAATTCGCGATGGGTCAGCTCCCCGCCGGCGGCCACCCGGCCGAACGGATCGTCGCGCGAATCACCCTCGCGGGCTCGCTGGATGAATTGCGCGGCGTAGCGGTCGACTTCGCGCAGCCGCTCGACGGCGTGGAGGAACGTTTTCCAGCTGGTACCGAAATCCAGCAGCGGAGCCAGGCTGTAGCCCCATTCGCGCACCTGCGGGCGCGCATCGACTGGCAACCCGAGGATCTCGGCGATCACGGCCACCGGCAGTTCCGTCGCGAAGTCGGCGACCAGGTCGGGTCGCGGGTTGTGCTCTAAGCCGTCGAGCAGTTCACCGGTGATTTCTTCGACGCGGGCGCCGAGCCTGTCGATGGCCCGAGGCGTGAAGCTCTGGGCGAACAAACGCCGGTAACGGGTGTGATCCGGGGGGTTCGACATCACCATCGCCGGACGCTCCACCGGATTGGGCAGGCCGGGATCCGTTCGGTCCAGCAAGGCCGGAACTGGCTGCGGCAGAGGCGCATTCACGATGTTGGTGACCCCAAACCGGTCGTCGCGCAACACCGTTCGGCAAATCTCGTGGTCGGCGCTCACCCACACGAACGGCCGTCGGACCAGCCGGCCCTGTTGCCTGATGTCCTCGACCAGCCGATACATTTCGTCTCCGCGGGCCCGGCCCAGCAGAAACCGGGCCAACGGTTGTCCGCGGCGAGCCTGCACCGCCAAGAATGCGCGCGGCGCACCGTACCTCGCCATCCAGCGAAACCAGATGCTCGTCCGGATAACGATCCTCCTTGGGCGGGCCGCGACGTCGTGGCCGGAACATATCACCGTGGCCTGGTAGCACGCGCGGTACGGGTAATCCCTAGGCGCGACACAACCATTCCTCACCGTACGGCAGAACGCGGTAAGCGCGACGCGGCAAGCGAGCCTCGGTCGCCCCGACGAGCCGCGGGCGCGCGGTGCTCTAGATCTTGGCGGGCACGTAACTCGTCAGGCCGCCGTCGACGACGAACTCGGCTCCGGTCGCGTACGCGGATTCCTCGCTGACCAGGAACACGACGAAGGTGGAGACCTCGGCCGGGTCGGCGCCGCGGCGCAGCGGAATGGGTTGCATGAATTCCTCGGTGACGCCCTGGCTCAGCGGGGTGTGCACCAGGCCCGGGTGGATGGAGTTGACTCGGATCTTGTACTGCGCCAATTCCACCGCGGCCGATTTGGTGATGCCGCGCAAGCCGAACTTTGCGGCCACGTAGCTATGCAAGTGGGCGCTGCCGGCCAATCCCTCGACCGACGAGATGTTCACGATCGACCCCCCGCCCGCGGTGATCATCGGTTCGATCGCGGCGCGCATACCCAGGTACGCGCCGGTGAGGTTGACGTCGAGGACTTGGTGCCAGTCGGACACGGAGGAGCCACGCAACGAGCCCAGCTTGACGATTCCCGCATTGTTCACCAGCGCGTCCAGTCGGCCGAATCGCTTCACCGCCGCGTCGACGGCGCGGTCCCACTGATCGGGATCCGCAACATCTTGATGCACGAAATCGGCTGATTCCCCGAGCTTTTCGGCGACCGCGTTGCCTTCGTCGTCGAGAACATCGGTGATCAGCACTCGCGCGCCCTCGGCCACGAGCGCCTGCGCATGGGAAGCGCCCATGCCGCGAGCCCCGCCGGTGACCAGCGCTACCTTGCCCTCAACTCGTCCCGCTCTGCCCATGGCCGGTTACCGTACACCCGCGCTGGCACGCAGTTGATCGAGCAGCCGGGCATCGTCGTGGCCGGGAACGAGGTAGTGACATACCGCCAGACGCACCAACGTCATCGCCACCACCTCGGGGTCGCGGACCTGTCCCGCTAGCGCGGGGGTGACCAGCTCGACCAATGCCGGTAGTGCTCTTGCCATCTGGCCCAGTGCCAGGCCAGGCTCTATTTCGATGAGTCCCCGCATCTGATACGACGCGTGGAAGCCGGCCAGGAACTGCAGCAGGGCCTCGACTTTCTCGGCACCGCTTCGGTCCGCGATCGCGTGGCCCAAATCCTCACGTAGCAGCCGCAATTCGAAGACGCTGAAGGCGGACAGCAGGTCGTCTTTGGACGAGAAGAACTTGTAGAGCGTCGGGCGCGAGATGCCGGCCTGGGCCGCGACGTCGGACAAATTCAGCTTGCTGTACCCGTGGCGGCACAGCACCTTGAAGGTGGCCCTCAGGATGCGTTCGCGCATCGGGTCCGCCGCGCCGAGACCGTTCACATTTACAGACTTTACACTAATTGTAAGCAGTGTTAACGTCACGCCATGCGGGACTTCAGCGAAGTCAACTTCTTCACCGATTCCGGCGTGGCCGCGGACCCGTACCCCTATTACGAGTACTTGCGCGCACAGTGCCCGGTCGTGCCCGTGCCCAGCAGTGGCGTCGTCGCGGTGACCGGCTACGACGAACTTGTCGAGGTGTACCGGGACAGCGCCACGTACTCCGCGGTGAACTCATCTCTGGGGCCATTCCCGTTGCCGTTCAAGGTGGCCGGCGACGACATCTCGGACCTCATCGAATCCCACCGCGATCAATTTCCGATGAGTGAGCACCTCGTCTCGTTCGACCCGCCCCGGCACACCGCGCATCGCGCGTTGCTCAACGGGCTGTTCACCCCGAAGCGGCTCAAGGAGAACGAAGAGTTCATGTGGCGCCTCGCCGACCAGTTGATCGACGAGTTCGTCGCCGACGGGCGGTGTGAATTCGCCTCGGCGTTCGGCCAACCGTTTCCGCTGCTGGTGATCGCCGATTTGTTGGGAGTGCCCGAGGCCGACCATTCGATGTTCCGTGACCTGTTGGCAGGCCGGGGGCCCGCGGAGGATCCGGATTGGGCCCAGCGTGATGATGACGGTTCAGTGAGCATGAATCCCCTTGCCTACCTGGATAAGTGGTTCACCGCGTACATCAGCGACCGGCGCGCGGCTCCTCGCCCGGACATCCTGACCGAGATGGCCACTCAACGTTTCCCGGACGGCTCGCTACCCGACGTCGTCGATCTGGTCCGTATTGCCACGTTTCTGTTCATCGCGGGCCACGAGACGACCGCTCGGCTGCTGTCAAGCGCGCTACGCGTCTTGGCCGAGGATCCGGAGTTGCAGGATACGTTGCGCGGCAACCGCGAGCGCATTCCCAATTTCGTCGAGGAGATGTTGCGGCTGGAGAGCCCGATCAAGAGCGACTTCCGGCTGACCCGCACCTCGACGAGGCTGGGCGGCGTCGAATTGCCCGCGGGAACCACCATGATGCTGTTGCCCGGTGCCGCCAACCGAGACCCGCGGCACTTCGACTGCCCGGCCGATCTGCGAGTAGACCGGCCCAACGCACGTCAAAACGTGGCATTCGCGCGAGGTGTGCACAGCTGTCCCGGGGGCCCGCTCGCCCGGATCGAGGGCCGCGTCACGATCGAGCGGATCCTGGACCGGCTCAACGAGATTCGGATCGACGAAGGCCAGCATGGTCCGCCGGGGAACCGTCGTTTCCGGTATGTGCCGCTCTACATCCTGCGCGGGCTGGACGCACTGCACATCGAGTTCACCGCGACGTCGTAGCCTTCCCGTCCGTGGCCCGGCGAGCCGGTTAGGGCCCGCTGCCGACCAGGTTGCTGTTCTGCGGGCAGTATGCGTGGACCGAGATGGTCACGTATGCCTCGGCGTGGCCGCCCAGCGCGGGATTGCTCGCCCGGAAATCTGCGATTATCTGCTGCACCGTCATGCCCAGACGGATGTTCTCGCACACCATCTTTCCGTTGTAGATCGCGGCGTCCGGGTTGGCGAAGGAGATTCCCTGGTCGTTGAGATCCTGGACGTACTTGTTGTCCTGAGCCGGTGTCGACACGATCGAAGACGGGGCGGCCGTCGATGCCGTTGCGGGGGCCGGGGCCGTCTTGGATGTCGGTGCCGCCGTGGGTGGGGGCGCCGCGGCTTTGGGATGACTGGTCAACAGCGAACGCCCAAGGACGATCGCCCCGGCGATCACCAGCCCGGCCGCGAGCAGCGCGGCGGCCGTGCGCCAGGTAGCACGCCACGATTGACGCGGGTTGGCCGCGTCGCTGGGGACATCGTCGTCGGCATCGTCGCGTGACCACGCGTAACCGGCCGAGTTCGCCGATGTGGCCGCCTCGGGTTCCGCAGCCGTGGGCGCGGCGACGGTCTCACTGCCGTCGAGCCCGACGGTCTTGTCGGTAGCAGGCACCGGCTCGGACATGACGGCCATGGTACGGGCCGCCGGCGACGACTCGGGGTGCTAGTCGGGCGCCCGGGTGCCGAGCAGTTCGCGCACCTGCGGACGGGTCCCTTCGGACCGCAGCAGGTAACTGGCCGGTCGCGGCCGCACTTTCAACGGCCACCAGAACCAGCGCTTCAGCAGCGCGGCGACGGATGGCGTCATGAACGCGCGCACGATCAGGGTGTCGAACAGCAGGCCCAGACCGATCGTGGTTCCGATCTGGCCGATCACCATCAGATCGCTGACGACCATCGAGGCCATCGTGACGGCGAAAACCAGGCCCGCGGCCGTGACGACCTTTCCGGTACCGCCCATCGCCCTAATGATGCCGGTGTTGATTCCGGCGCCGAGTTCTTCTTTCATTCGGGAGACAAGCAGCAGGTTGTAATCGGAACCCACCGCCAACAGGATGATGACCGACATCGGCAACACGAGCCATTCCAACCCGAGCCCGATGATGTGCTGCCAGAGCAGCACCGACAATCCGATGGATGCCCCCAGCGAAGTCACCACGGTGCCGACGATCACCATTGCCGCCACAAAACTCCGCGTGATCATCAGCATGATCGCGAAAATGAGGCAGAGAGAGGCGATTCCGGCGATCATCAGGTCATATCGGGACCCGTCGTGCAGGTCTTTGTAGGTCGCGGAAACACCACCGACATAAATGCTGGTGTTCTCCAGCGGAGTCGACTTCAGCGCTTCCTCGGCGGCGGTCTTGATCGCCTGGACGCGCGCGATGCCTTCGGGCGTCGCGGGATCGCCCCGGTCCGAAATGGTCATCCGCGCGGCCTTGCCATCCGGCGAGAGGAACAGTCCCATGACCTTTTGGAAGGTGGGGTTCTTGAAAACCTCCGGCGGCAGGTAGAACGTATCGTCGTTCTTCGCCGCGTCGAACGCCTCACCCATCTCCGTCGAGATATTGCCCTGCGAGTCCGCCTGGCCGATGATCCCGGTCATGGTGGAGTGCATGGTCAGCATCATGGTGCGCATGCTCTTCATGGTTTCGATCTGAATCGGCAACTCGGCGGCCAGTTTCGGCAGCAGCACATCGATTTTGTCGATGTTGATCACCAGTTCGCCCAGCTTGTCGTTGATCGCGTCGATACCGTCGAACGAATCGAACAGTGACCGGATCGCGAAGCAGACGGGAATGTCGTAGCAGTGCTTTTCCCAGTAGAAGTAGCTGCGAAACGGCCTCAGGAAGTCCTCGAAATTCGAGATCTGATCGCGTAGCTCGCCGGTGATGGCCTGAACTTCATGCGTGTTCTGGGCCAGGTCGTGGGTGACACCGTTGATCTGCAAAATCAGGTGATACAGCGTCGTCGTGATTGCGATGGTTTTGTTCAGCTCATCGGCCTGCCTGAGCATGTCGTTCATGCGAGCTTTTTGATATTCGAGGTTCACCAATTGGCTTGCGTTCATCACGCCGAACCGGAACGGAATCGTCGTGTGCGCCATCGCAGTTCCCGAAGGACGGGTGACGGATTGCACCCGGGATACACCCGGAACCGCGAGAACACCCTTGGCCAACCGTTCCAAGATCAGGAAGTCCGACGGGTTGCGCATGTCGTGATCGGCCTCGATCAACACGAACTCGGGCAGCATCCGGCCCAGCGGGAAGTGCCGACTCGCGGCCGCGTATCCCTGGTTGGTCGGGAGGTCGTCGGGGAGATACACCCGGTCGTGGTAGTTGGTCGTATATCCCGGTAAGGCGAGCAGGCCCACCAGCGTGACCGCGCATGCCGCGGCAAAAATGGGTCCGGGCCACCGGACGACTGCCGTGCCGATGCGCCGCCAACGCCGATCGGTGAGCCTGCGCCTGGGTTCCATCAGGCCGACCCGGCCACCGATCGCAAGAACGGCCGGAACCAACGTGAGGGCAATCGCCACCGCGACCAACATGCCCACCGCGCAAGGGATACCGATCGTTTGGAAATACGGCATCCGGGTGAAGCTGAGGCAGAACACCGATCCGGCGATCGTCAAGCCGGAAGCCAGGACGACCTTGGCGGTACTGCGGTACGTCGTGAAATAAGCCGTTTCCGGATCTTCGCCGGCCTGCCGTGCCTCTTGATAGCGGCCGACGAAGAAGATTCCGTAGTCGGTTCCCGCCGCGAGCGCGAGCGTGACCAGCAGATTGACGGCGAACGTAGAGAGACTGATGGCGCCGATGCTGCCCAGGAAGGCGACGATTTGGCGCGCCACCTGCAGTTCAATGCCGACCATCAGCAACAGCACAATGACGGTGCTAAGTGACCGGTAGACCAGCAGCAGCATGATGAAGATCACCGCGAGACTGACCAGGGTGACCTTGAGCAGTGTCTTCTGGCCGCTGTGGTTCAGGTCGGAAATCAGCGGTGCGGGTCCGGTGACGTAGACCTTGACCCCTGCCGGTGGCGGAATCTTGTTCACGATGTCGCGCACGGCGTCAGCCGATTCGTTCGCCAGGCGCGTGCCCTGGTTGCCGGCGAGCTTCAGCTGCACGTATGCGGCTTTACCGTCGTCGCTTTGCGCGCCGCTGGCCGTGACCGGGTTTCCCCACAGGTCCTGGATGTGCTGGATATGCTCCGGATCGCTGGCCAATTGCTGCAGCAATTGGTTGTAGTAGTGGTGAGCATCGTCGCGCAGGGGCTGCTGGCTCTCCAGGACGATCATTGCCAACGCGTCGGAATTGGATTCGCCGAAGTCGTGGCCCAAGCGCTGCATGGCCTGGATCGACGGCGCATCTTTGGGGCTCAGCGATACCGAACGCTGTTGCTCGACTTTCTCGAGCGAGGGGACGCCCATCGTCACGATGACGGTGAGGGCCAGCCACGCCAAGACGATGGCCACAGACAACCGATGGATCGTCCGCGCGACGAAAGGCGTGCGGCGTTCGCCGTCCACCCGTGGATCGCTCATGCGGCCCTCGGCCAGCAGAAGTTGTCGGCGTTCACATCAAGCGTGCTCCCTTCGGACCACGCCGTCCTCCCCGGTGCGCCAGCAGCTGCTGTCACTAGTTCTCGTCTCCTCTGGTGGTGCGTCGACCCGCCGCGAGAGCAGGTGGTGTCCAGGCAACGCTTCCAAAGTCTCTCATTGATGAATCGACGGCGACAGGAAACCTATTACAGCCTGCGGCCACCGACAGCGCTCGATCGCACCGATTAGGCCTGTGAACTGCGGTAATAGCTTCAAGCTTTGGTGCCAGATGGCGGCAGCTGTGATGTGCCAGTAAGTTCGCGAGGGGGGCAATCGGGCTGTTTCGGCGCGGAGTTTCGCGCAAGGACGGGTGTCAATGCATTGGGCGATCACCGGCGCGACCGGGTTTCTCGGTATTCACATCCTGGGTGAACTCCTCCGCGGGGACGATACGTTCACCCTGCTGTCCCGGCCGCCGTTGGACCCGATCACCCGCATCGGCAAGGCCCTCCCGCTCGCTGTCACCGACGGGCAGGTGTGGACCGAGGAGGAGCTGCGCGAACGGTTCACCGTGGTGGCGGTGGACCTCGCTGCGCCCAACCTGGGGCTATCCGACGAGCGATTCCGGGAGCTGGCCGACAGCGCCGATGCCATCCTGCACTGCGCCGGCAGCATTGAGCTGGACGCGGATCTCGCCGACCTTCGCCGAACCAACGTCGGCGGAACAACCCGGATTCTCGAACTCGCCGAGGCCGGATCACGGGCACCGGATCTGTTCCACGTGTCGACCGCCTTCGTCGCCGGGAAGCGCCGGTCGGGTCTCATCTGCGAGACGGAGCTGGCGGACGGCGAAGGTTTCGAGAACAACTACGAGCAGTCCAAATTCGAGGCCGAGTCGCTGGTGCGGGACTGGGCGCAGCGCACCGGGCGCCGGGTCGTGGTGCTGCGGCCGAGCGCCCTGATCGTCGACCGCCCGCCGCATCCGGACTTCCCGCTGCATCCGCTGTCCTTTCTATCGACGTCCGCGGACAGCGGCATGCGCCTGTTCTCCGTCTCCGGGCGGCCAATGCGCACCAAGATGTCGATCAGGCTCAGGGGCGATCTCAACGGCCATCTGAACTACATGCCCGCTGACGAAGCCGCCGACGAGATGGTCCGCCTGATGCGGCTGGCCCCCGACGGCCTGAGCACTTACCACGTCGTCCACCACCACGACGTCGCGGTGCAAACGCTGGTGGACCTGTTCAACGCGCTCTCGCCGATTCCGCTGACGTTGGTCGACGGCCCGATCGAGGACCCCAATCTGCTGGAACGACGCCTGCGGTGGGCCAGCGGCTTCTTTCCCTACCTGGCGCACAGCCGGACTTACGACACGACCGGTACGCGAGCCGTCATCGGTGAGCCGCACCGCGAGACCATCGTCGACTTCGACTATCTGCTGGGAAGCGTGGGCCGGTACAAGCGCTACCTCACGTTCAAACCCGAGCAGCACCAACCCCGGGAGACGGTCGCACCCCTGGTCTCGGTCGGGAGTCCATTCGACGTCACCGCGCACGGCGCCGACCCGGCTCGCCCGATTCGGGGTTTGACTTTCATAGTCACGGTGGGACGAAGCGGATCGACCGCGCTGTCGCGAATCCTCACCGCTCACCCAGATGTGCTCAGCCTCAACGAGTTCTACCTATCGGTGCGCGCGTCGTCGGCGGCCGACCAGCCACTGTCGGGCGAACAGTTCTGGCGGATGCTGGCCGAACCGCACCCGATTTTCGACTCGATGGTCCGTGGTGGCTCGGCCATGCCGGAGTTCATTTATCCGCGACTGCAGGGAACCCGGTTCGACGCGAACACGACCGGGATTCCCGCGATCTCGATGATGACGCTGCCGCATCTGTCCTCGGACCCCGACGGTGTGTTCGACGCGCTTGCGGCAGAGGTTCCGACGTGGCCGGGGCAAACGTCGCGGATGCACTATGAGCAGCTCTTCGCTTGGCTTGCAAAGCATTTCGGCGGGACTGTCATGGTGGAGCGGTCAGCCATGTCGCTGAGCAGTGTCTCGTGGCTGCGCGAGACCTTCCCGGACGCGAAGTTCGTGCACCTGTTTCGCAACGGTCCGGACACGGCGGTGTCGATGAGCGAACACACCGGATTCCGTTTGATGGCGCTCATTCAAGACGCGCTGGAGCTTCTCGATCTCGACCCGGAGCGTCGACACCCTGGCCTGCGGCTGGATCCCACGGCGATACCGATCGAGCTCGCGTCTCTGGTCGGCGACACCTGCGAGGTCGACACCCTGATGGGTCAGAACCTGCCCATCGCCCGCTTCGGCCGGATGTGGAGCGAGCTGATCGTCACCGGCGAAGCCGAGCTCGCCGACCTGTCCGCGGACCGCTACCTTCCGCTGTCTTACGCGGATCTGGTAGCGGACACCCGCTCGTCGCTGGCGCAGCTGGCAAGTTTTCTGGATGTCGAGGTGGATCCGAAGTGGCTCGAATTCGGCGCCGGCGTCATCGACCCGAAGTACACCGGCGCCTCTGCTCGGCTGTCCGCCGAGGAACTGCAAGCGGTCGTTGAAAGCTGTGTTCCCGGTGCGGCCTGCCTTGCGAAACACGCCGTCGGCGCGAAGGCGGGCGGGGTTTCCGCGGCCCGGTGAGGCAGGGATAGGCTGCGGCCATGCCGATCGACCGTGCCGCACTTATCGCGGGCAGTATCCGACTCGCCTCAGGTGTCCATTTCCTCATCGATCCCCTCGGGGCGAACAAGCTCTGGGGCGACCCGGGGGAGCCGACTCCGACGGCGCGACTGCTGCTGCGATCGATGGGCTACCGCGACGCCTTGATCGGCGGGCTGCTTTTGTCGGCTGCGTTGCGTCGCAAGAACACTCGCGGCTGGTTCCTGGCGTCCGGCGGGGCCGACGCGGCGGATCTGCTGGGCGGGCTGAGTGTGCACAACGAGCTCAAGCTCTCACAACGGCTGATCGGCCTGGGCGGCGCCGTCGTCGGCATCGGTGTCGGGTTGTGGGGCGCGGCGCGGCCCGGGTCTAAAGCGGTGGAGACGCCGGCGGGCTGAGCACCGGGTCAGCGCGTTGGACCCGCGACCAATCGCTCTCTTCGCGCTCAGTCATCTCGTTCGACGTGATCGCGCCGAAGCGGGCGGCATCGCGGGCGAACCGCTCGGCCGCGTCGGGCAGGGCATCCGGTCCCTCGAGCCGAAAGCAACTCGGCGTCAGCGGACCGAACAGCAGGGCGCGGCGCAGCTGCGGCCAGTCGTCCAGGTTGGGCTCGACCCCGGCGGCGCGCGCGAAGGTCAGTGCCGCGAGATCCATCCGGGTTTTCTGCGGCGTCCCTCGATTGGCGCGGTACGCATCGATCGCCGACCTTTGGTCGCTCGTGCGGATCGCCGGGATCGCGCCGCCCCACGTGTACGCGATCCATCTGGCCTGAAGTTCCAGCGGCACAAAGTATCCGCCCGACTGGTCCCACAGGCCCATGAACGCCAGCCCGGGAAGCTCGGGGTGAAAGGTGTAGCGGTCGGCATCCATGTGCACCGCATCGAGGTCGAGAATCGCCCGGATGTCGTCACTCAGGAACGGCAGACACAGTTGGTAGCCGGTGCCGAACACAATCCCGTCGAACTCCTCGGCATGCTCGTCGGCGAAAGTCACGATCCGGCCCGCGACGGATTTCATCCACGGGCGCACCGAGATTCGGCCCTCGGCCACGAGCGGAAGGTAGTGCTGGCACAGCGTCACGCCGGCCTTGGACAACGACGGGTCGGGTGCGGGCGCGCCGTACTGATCCGGGCTGCCCGCGGCGCCGACGACGATCTCCTTGAGCATTCGGTCGACATCGGCCGCGGCCAGAGTCTCGGCCGCCAGGGCGCCGTATCGGGTAAAGAGCCGGTGGTCGGAGGGGACTCCCGCGGCGAACTTCGGTGCGATATAGCGCTGCCGGCGCTGGGTCACGACGACCTGCGCCGCACCGAGCTCGGCGACTTCTGCCGCGATTTCCAGGGCGCTGATCGCGCAGCCCGCGACGAGAACCCGCTTCCCGCGATACGTCGACCCGTCGCGGTAGTGGTAGGTGGAGATGGCCTCCGCCGCGCCGGAAAAGGTATCCAGCCCCGGCACGGCGGGAATAGCGGGGCAGTGAAACCGCCCGCTGGCCACCACAACTCGATCAAAGCGTTCGGCCGCGCCGGCATTAGTCACAACCCAGCCGGCTGCATCCCGGTCGATCAGTTCGACCCGGGTGCCCAGCCGGACGCGCGGCGTGAGCCCGAACGCGTCGGCATAGCGGCGCAAGTAATCGAGGACCTCGCGGTTGGACGGGTAGACATGGTCCGTCGTGTGCTCGAGGTCGCTGAAGGCCGTGACGGTGCGACTGCTGTTGGTGTGCATCCTCGGCCACACCCCACTTCGCCCGTTTAGGCCCGCCCATTGCCCACCCAGCATCGGGCCCTGCTCGAAGATGGTCGGTTCAAATCCCTGCTGTACCAGCCAACGCGCGACGACCAGTCCGCTCGGCCCGGCGCCGATCACCGCAACATTTTTCGTCATCGGAGAAACTGTCGCACGACTTCGGCCCACCCGGGATCCGATCAAGTGACACGCGAGCCCGGATGCGGTTGACTGATGACTGCGACGAGGGGAGCGAACATGGGTTTCGGTGTCCTGACTTTCGTGACCGATGAGGGAATCGGCCCCGTCGAGCTGGCCCGCGCGCTCGAGGAGCGCGGATTCGAGTCGCTGTATCTGGCCGAGCATTCGCACATCCCGGTCGATGCCAAAACCCCTTACCCCAGCGGTGGCCCGATCCCGCATAAGTACTACCGCACGCTGGATCCATTCGTGGCGCTGACGGCGGCGGCGGTCGCGAGCCGCGACCTCCTGTTGGGCACCGGCATCGCACTGGTCGTGCAGCGCGATCCCATTCAGACCGCCAAAGAGGTCGCATCGCTTGATGCGGTGTCGCAAGGGCGATTTCGCTTCGGTGTGGGCGTGGGCTGGCTGCGCGAAGAAATTGCGGACCACGGGGTCGATCCCTCGATGCGCGGACGGGTGGTCGACGAACGACTGGATGCGATGATCCAAATCTGGACACAGGAGAAAGCGGAATACCACGGAAAATTCGTCGACTTCGACCCGATCTACAGCTGGCCCAAGCCGATACAGCACCCGTATCCGCCGCTATATCTGGGCGGGGGACCGGTGGGCTTCAAGCGGATCGCCCGGCTCAATGCCGGCTGGCTCTCGATGACGCAATCAGCGAAGGAACTCGCGCCGCAGATTGACCAATTGCGCGAGGTGGCCGGCCAGGACGTACCGATCGTCCACTTCCACGGGGGCGAACCCTCCGCCAAAGAGCTGACGGGTTGTCGCGATTTGGGGCTGGAACACGTCTTGTTGGACCTGCCCACCGCATCCCGCGACGAGACGCTCCGCCACTTGGACGAGCTGCGGGCCGAGGTCGCCAAGATAGCGTAAAGCTAAGTGCCGCAGAAGGTTTGGTAGTTACCGAAGTCTTCTGGCGCCGGACTCGCATAGCGCTCCAGTCCGGGTCGTTCGTCATACGGGGCCCCCACCGCGCCGAGCAGCTGCTGCACCGGACCCAGGTCGCCCGCCGTCGCGGCGGCCAGGGCTTCCTCGACCAGGTGGTTACGCGGAATGTAGATCGGGTTGACGCGATCCATCGACTCGGCGTCGGGACCCCATGCCCGCCAGCGCGACATCCACTCGTCGAAACCGGCCAGGTCGATGAAAAGGCCACGGGCGGGTTCGGCATCCCCGCGCGCCGCCAAGCCGAGCCGGCGGAAGAACGAGGTGTAGTCGACACGGCTTTCCTTGAGCAGGGCCAGCAAGTCGTCGACCAATGACGTCAGCGTCCCGGATTCGACGGTCGTGGGTAAGCCGAGCTTGGCGCGCATGCCCGACGACCAGGTGGCGTCGTATTCGGTTTGGAATACGCCGAATGTCTCCTCGGCAAACGCGATTCCCTCCTCGATGGTGTCGGCCAGCAGCGGAAGCAGGGCCTCGGCGAACCGGGCCAGATTCCATCCGGCGATCGCGGGCTGATTGCCGTAGGCGTAGCGCCCCCAGTGGTCGATCGAACTGAAAACCGTGTCGGAGTCGTAGGCCTCCATGAACGCGCACGGACCGTAGTCGATCGTTTCGCCGGAGATCGTCGTGTTGTCGGTGTTCATTACGCCGTGGACGAACCCGATCAGCATCCATCGCGCGATCAGCGAAGCCTGGACCCGGACCACTGCTTCGAACAGTGCGCGGTACGGGTGTTCGGTCTCCGCGGCCGCGGGGTGGTGACGGGCGATCGCGTGGTCGGCGAGGCGCCGCAGCAAGTCGTGGTCGCGGGTGAGGGCGGCGTATTGGAAGCTGCCGACTCGTAGGTGACTACTGGCGACCCGCACCAGCACGGCGCCGGGCAGGGTTGTCTCGCGCTGCACCGGTCGCCCGGTGGCGACCACGGCCAAGGAGCGTGTTGTCGGCACATCCAGCGCGTGCATCGCCTCGCTGATCACGTATTCGCGCAGCATCGGGCCCACCGCCGCGAGGCCGTCGCCACCGCGGGCGAACGGCGTCGGGCCGGAGCCTTTCAGGTGGATGTCGCGAACCCGTCCATGCTCGTCGGACAGCTCGCCCAGCAGCAGCGCGCGCCCGTCCCCCAGCCGGGGCTGAAGACCGCCGAATTGATGCCCGGCGTAGGCCTGCGCCACCGGAGCCGCGCCGGGCGGCAGCAGATTACCGACGAGAAATCGCAGGCCGTCGGTGCTGCGCAGCCACGCCGCGTCGAGCCCGAGGCCGGTGGCCAGCGGCTCGTTGAGGACGAGCAGCCGCGGGTTCGGGGTCGTCTCGGATCGCCAGGGTATGCCCAGCTCGGGCAGTTCGCGGGCGAAGCGGTCTTGCAGGGGGACGTGGATCTCCGAAGCAACACTCACCCCACCGAGACTACGAGCATCCAGTCAGCCGATGACGTGGCGGAGCGCATCGCGGGCGCGGTCAAGCATCGACGCGAATGGCCCGAGTGCGAAATTCAGCTTCGCCGACTCCACCCCGGGATGGGGATGCGTCGGGGCAATCGCCTGGGCCGCCTTCACCGCTATCGTCATGTGCTTGAGATCGTCTGCATCGAGCACCTTTTCCAGATAAGGGAATTCGTTGTTTTCCTCGTTTTCGGCGTGGTCGAGAACGGCCTCGCGCAACTTCGCGAGTTCGTCGATGAACTCGTCGGAAGTGATGTCCAGCCCTTCGATTTTTGACAGCAGTTGTTTGGCTTCGTGCTCCTCTTCGAGTCGAGCGTCGACGACCGCGTCGCCGGCATCGGCGTCGCGCCGCACCCGGGGATGCACCACCATTTCCTCGGCCGTCTCATGGACGGCCAGCAGTTGACGCAAAGCCGTGAACGGTTCCCCGCGTGCTGCGGGGTCCGACGCAAACAACACCTCGTCGAACATGTCCTCGATCAGATTGTGCTGCGCTTTGAGGAATGCGACGACTTCGTCGGGGGATTCGATGATCATGTCGGTCACGGGTACCTCCGGAATCAAGGTGAGGGAAAAGTATCGGCGCCGGGCTGGGCGCCGTCCAACCATGCGTACCCGGGTGAGGTGTACATAAACGCCGGTACGCTGATCACCAAGCCTTTTTCGCAATAGCTACGCTGGTGGAATGGGCGCCAAAAGCCGTATCCGGGTCGAGCGCATCTATGAAGACGTCGACCCCGACGACGGTCAGCGCGTCCTGGTCGATCGCATCTGGCCGCGGGGTATCCGCAAGGACGACCCCCGCGTGGGCATCTGGTGCAAGGACGTCGCGCCGTCGAAAGAACTCCGCGAGTGGTACCACCACCGGCCGGAACGTTTCGACGAATTCGCGTCGCGCTACCGGGCCGAACTGGCCGCCAACACCGCGCTCGACGAGCTGCGCAAGCTGGCCGACCGCGGTGTCGTGACCCTGGTCAGCGCCACCCGCGACCTGGACGGAAGCCACGCGGCGGTCCTGGCGAAGTTACTCAAGGGCCGCTGAAACTCGGCGTGAGACGATCGTGCGATGCAGGTCGGATTGCACGCATTGGGAATCGGGGCCGGGGCCGAGCGGGCGGTGATCGACGCCGTCGCCTCCCGTGCGGACGAATGCGGTTTCGCCACACTCTGGGCGGGCGAGCACGTCGTCATGGTGGATCGATCCGCATCGCGTTATCCCTACTCCGATGACGGTGTCATTGCCGTTCCGGCACAAGCGGATTGGCTTGATCCGATGGTCACGCTGGCTTTCGCCGCGGCCGCATCGTCTCGGATCACGATTGCTACCGGCGTCTTACTGTTGCCCGAGCACAATCCGGTGGTGGTGGCCAAGCAGGCCGCGAGCCTGGATCGGCTCAGCGGCGGGCGGCTGACGCTTGGCGTGGGCGTCGGATGGTCCAAGGAAGAATTCGCCGCTCTTGGAGTGCCATTCGAGCATCGCGCGGCGCGCACGGCCGAATACGTTGCCGCGATGCGCACGGTGTGGCGCGACGACGTCGCGTCCTTCCATGGCACGTTCGTCGGCTTCGACTCGATTCGGGTGTACCCCAAACCGGTTCGCGACCGCCGCATCCCAATCATGTTGGGCGGCAACAGTGATCCTGCGCTACGGCGGGTGGCGGCCTGGGGAGACGGTTGGTACGGGTTCAACCTCGACGATGTGGCGGCGGTGCGCGAGTGCCTCGCCAAACTGGATCGGTTGTGCGACGAGGCAGGTCGCGATCGTGCCGAGCTGCGGTTGGCCGTGGCGCTTCGGGATCCGCGCGAAAACGACGTCAACGCGTTGGCTGAACTGGGCGTCGACGAACTGGTCCTGGTGGTCATCCCGCCGGAGCGCGCCGATGCGGTCGCCGACTGGGTTGCCGCGCTTGCCGATCGGTGGATCGAGAATCGCAGTTAGGCCTGCGACGATCGGGGTAGGCTGCGCGGAAGACATGACAGACTCTGAAGCCATCCTGCCCCGGCAACTGACCGACATCAGCGCCGAAGTCCGGGATGTCGCGCCGCCGCCGATGCCGCAACTGCCCGAGCCGTACGGCTTGCGGCTGGCGGATCCGGACACCGATGCCGAGATGATCTCCGAGTGGATGAACCGACCGCATCTGGCCGAATCGTGGGAGTACCCCTGGCCGGCGAAGCGTTGGCGTCATTACCTGTGTGCGCAACTCGAGAGCAGCTTCTCTCGCCCGTTGGTGGCCAGCCTGGACGGGATAGACCGCGGCTACCTCGAACTCTACCGGGCAGCAAAGGATTCCATCGCGACCCGATATGAGTACCACCCCCACGATTTGGGTCTGCACGTCGCCGTGGCCGATTTGGATTACCTGAGTCAAGGACACGTCAGCTATCTGCTGCCGCACTTGTTGGTCAGCATCTTCAACCTTGAACCGCAGTGTCGCCGAATCATGTTCGATCCCGACCACCGCAACGTCTTGGCGCGCAAGTTCTGTGAGCGAGGCGGCTGCGTCTTTCTGGGCGAGCACGACATGTCCAACCGGCGGATGGCTTTGTACGTCTTGCCGCGTACGCCCGACGACGTGCCCCGGGCCCGCGAGAGCTGAGCTGTCTTACGCGAAAGTGAGTAGCCATGTGGGCTCGGCTGGTGGTGGCGCCGTGGTGGGTGCTGTGGCTGGTGAATGCCGCGACGTTCACGATCGCACTTTCGGTGATCTGCGGGCTGGGACTGCCCGGCTTTGCCGCCTCCGGATGGATCTGGCCGCTGCTGTCGGTGCTGATGTTCAGCGTGATCGTGACCGCGTTGACGACCCCCGCCCGGCGTCCGATTCAGCAAAGCTATGCGCGGACCGTGACCGGACTGGACCTGGCCCAACGCTCCCAAGCGGTCAAGGCGCTGCGGGGTGGTGAGGTGCCGTCGGACCCGGCCGTGTTGGCGGCCGCCATCCGCATCGGCGACCTTTCGATGGCGTACCGGCGCCGGGTGCCGGTGTGGCAGCGACGGGTGGCATGGGCCGTGCCGGTCCTGTGGGTGGTGGCCGCGGTGCTGGAGTTCGTCGGCAACGACATGCGGGCCGGGCTGACCTGGAGTGGATTGGCGTTGCTGGTGGCGGCTCGAATGGCCCGGGTGATCGATAAAGCGCGCCGCCTACCGGGACGCCTCGAGGTGCTGCGTGCCGCGGCCGATGCCAGCCCGCAGGCACTCGCGGTGCTGGCCCAGGCGCACGACACCGCCGCCCCGCCGCCAGGTCTGCGGTTTCGTCTGGCCCTTGCGGCGGTCGTCATCGTCGCCGTGTTCGCCGGAGTCTTCGCGGTGTATCAGCAGGCTCAGCCGAGCCGTGACTGCCGCACCGCCGACGCGGTCGTGAACTACATCCACGCGAATCCCGAGATGCTCGACGCCTCGTTGATCGCCCCGGGCGGCCCCGGCCTGAACAGGTACCGGGACTGGTCAGATCGGCTGGTCGGCTATTCGCGGCAGGTGTCAGCGCCCGATCTCGCGCCGCACTTGCAACGCATCGCCAAGATCTCCACCGATGCGGTATCGGTGGTGACCGAGGCGCGCGGAGACTCGTTCGCAAACCCTTCTACCGACGAAATCCTTACGCGGCAAACCGCGTACCACACCCTCGTCGGTCGTCTGATCGATGAGGACAAAGCGCTCATTCCGCCGTGTCATCCGCACCGTTAAGAGGTTGTCCGCGAACGGGTTTGGCCCTAGTAGTCGTGCTGTGCCAGTGAGATGTCGCCGAGGCGTCGCGTCTCATCGAGCGACAGCACCGCCGGAACCATTTCGCTGGTCACCAGTCCGTGGCGACCGGTCAGCTCGTCGACGATATCGAAACTGCGCGCGATCGACTCCGGTGTATCGACGATGACGGTCATCACCGGAACCCGCCTGGCGACCTGAAATAGCCTGTCCCCGTGCGGTTTATGGTCACCGTGAAATCCCCACATGCCGCGCAGCACCGTTGCGCCGCGTGCCGTTCCCGACCGGATCAGGCGGTGCACCAGCGCACGGTGGATCGGCAGCGCGTCGTGCCGAGTCGCCTCGGCCGTGTACACCATCAGCTTTTGCCACAGGGTGCGGCCCTGGTCGTCGGTCATCGGCAGCTGCTGTGGGCGTGCGAACATCTGGCCGTCGCGTTTGCACAATCGCACCCGTTCGACCGTCAGCAGCGGCTCGGCCAACACATCGGCCAATTCCGTCGCGGCAGCGCAAACCTGCTCGGTCGACCCGACACCGATGATCATCATCGGGACATTGACGTTACGGCCGAAGAAATGGGCCCGGCGGCGCTGCCCGTGTGCGGTGCCGTCGACACCGAGAAGCGCTATGGCACCGGCGAACCCGTGTCGATACATCAGGTCGCAGACCGCGTAATAGGCGGCCTTCCCGGCGACGCGTTCTTGTCGGCCGACGTACACGGTCAGTTTCGCGGCGTCGCCGTTGTGCGCGCCGAAGTCCCCGAGCGCGTCGGTACCCCGTTGCCGGGTCACCAGCCGCGCGCGTTCCAGCGTCAGCAGCCCGCGGCCGGTCAGTGCGGCGACTTCGTCGACCAGGGAGCGAATCTTGGGCTCGACGTCGACCGCGGCGATCGCGACCGCAGGGTCCTCGGACAGGCTCAACGACAAGTCGGTGCGCAGCTCATGGCTTGCCCCGAAACTGGCGATACCGCGCAGCATCACGCTGGTCGCAACATCGTTGGCGCCGAACACATCGAACATCGCGTCGGCCAGAAAGCGCCGGCCGTCGCCGACGGTGCGTTGGCGCTCGCCGAAGTA
>NZ_HG964446.1:2078950-2261125 GCF_000689255.1 Mycobacterium triplex
GTCAGCAATGCCGCGTCCTTGCTCAACGCCAGGCCGCCGAGGAAGCCGAGCAGCGCGGCACCGCTGACGTTGACCGCCAGCGTGCCGACCGGAAACGGCCGCGCTACCCGGCGGGTGACCCAGCGGTCCGCCAAAAAGCGGGCCACCGAACCGATGCCGCCGATCAGCGCGACACCCGTCCAGACCAAGAACGTCGTCATGAGCGCACCCGGACCCGGCGCACTAGAACGGTCGCCAGATGCGCGGCCAGCAATCCCAGCACGATGCTGGTGACGGTGTAGGCCAGCGCCAGCAGCCAGTGCCCGTGCTCGAGCATCTTCAGCGTCTCGACTTGCATGGTCGAAAAGGTCGTCAAGCCGCCGCATAATCCGGTGCCGAGCAGCGGCCGCCGGTAACTCGACAGCGGCAGGCGTTCCAGCAGGCGAGTGGTGAAATAGCCCACCAGGAACGCGCCCACGATGTTGACGGCGAACGTCGGCCACGGCCAGGTCGCCGGGTCGGGTTGGGCGAGCGTGTTCAGCGCCGCGCGGGCGATCGAGCCCACCGCGCCGCCGGCGAAAACCGCGCCCAACTCGCGATAGTCGGGTCGTGCCACCGCTTGGTTCCCTTTCGTTTGCCAATGCGCTACGCAGCGTAGAGCGACGTGCGCGTCGGACACGGGCACAATCTGTAGACATGGCCAACCCGCGAGCCGGTCAGCCGGCCCAGCCCGAAGATCTCGTCGATTTATCCCATCTGGTCACGGCGTACTACACCATCCAACCCGACCCGGACGACGTTGCGCAGCAGGTGGCCTTCGGAACATCGGGCCACCGCGGCTCGGCCCTGGGCGGCGCGTTCAACGAAGCCCATATCTTGGCCATCACCCAGGCGATAGTCGAGTACCGGGCCGCGCACGGCACCACCGGCCCGCTGTTCATCGGCCGCGATACCCATGGGCTCTCCGAGCCGGCGTGGGTGTCGGCGCTCGAGGTGCTGGCGGCCAACGACGTGGTCGCGATGATCGACTCGGCCGACCGCTACACGCCGACTCCGGCGGTCAGCCACGCCATTCTCAGCTACAACCGTGGCCGCACCGACGCCCTGGCCGACGGGATCGTCGTGACGCCGTCACACAACCCGCCACCCGACGGCGGCTTCAAGTACAACCCGCCCAACGGCGGTCCGGCGGACACCTACGCGACCAACGCAATCGCCAAGCGCGCCAACGAGATTCTGCGGGCCGGTGGCTCGGGGATCAAGCGGGTGCCGCTGGCCCGCGCGTTGCGGACCGCCCAGCGTCACGACTACATGGACGCCTACGTCGCCGACCTGCCGAACGTGGTCGATGTCGACGCGATCCGCAAGGCGGCGGTCCGGATCGGCGCCGACCCGCTCGGCGGGGCCAGCGTGGACTACTGGGGCGCGATCGCCGAGCGCCACAACCTCGAACTGACCGTGGTCAACCCACTGGTCGACGCGACGTGGCGGTTCATGACACTCGACCACGACGGCAAGATCCGGATGGACTGCAGCTCGCCGAACGCGATGGCCTCGCTGATCGCCAACCGGGATCGGTACCAGATCGCCACCGGCAACGACGCCGACTCCGACCGCCATGGCATCGTCACTCCCGACGCGGGGCTGATGAACCCCAATCACTATCTGGCCGCGGCCATCGAGTACCTCTACACCCATCGGCCGTCCTGGCCGGCCGGCATCGCCGTCGGCAAGACGGCGGTCAGCTCGTCGATCATCGACCGGGTGGTCGCCGGCATCGAACGCAAACTCGTCGAGGTGCCCGTCGGCTTCAAGTGGTTCGTCGACGGCCTGATCGGCGGCACCATCGGCTTCGGCGGTGAGGAGTCGGCCGGGGCGTCGTTCCTGCGGCGCGATGGATCGGTGTGGACCACCGACAAGGACGGCATCACGCTGGCGCTGTTGGCTTCCGAGATCCTGGCCGTCACCGGATCCACGCCGTCGCAGCGGTATCGGGCGCTGGCCGACAAATACGGCACCCCGTTCTACGCCCGGGTCGACGAACCCGCCAACCGCGAGCAGAAAGCCCGGCTCGCCAAGCTTTCCGCCGACGAGGTGACCGCGACGGAGTTGGCGGGGGAGCCGATCACCGCGAAGCTGACCGCCGCGCCCGGAAATGGCGCCGCCCTGGGTGGACTGAAAGTGACGACGGCCAACGCCTGGTTTGCTGCACGGCCTTCCGGCACCGAAGACGTCTACAAGATCTACGCCGAATCCTTCAACGGCCCCGAGCATTTGGCCGAGGTGCAAGAAACTGCGCGCGAGGTAGTTAATAAAGTCATTGGGTGACCTTTACCCTCTGTCGTGCCCGCTCGGGGGGGCGCGGGTCTGGTTCGGCTCGTTTGCCGCGCGAAGTTTGGATTCTGAGCTGGGCGAATATCATGATCGCGCTCGGCTACGGTGTCGTTTCACCCGCGCTACCCACATTTGCCCGAACCTTCGGGGTCAGCATCAAGGCGGTGACTTTCTTGGTCACCGTCTTTTCGTTGAGCCGGTTGTGTTTCGCACCGGTAAGCGGGTTACTGGCTCAGCGGTTGGGTGAGCGACGCATCTATATCGGCGGTTTGCTGATCGTGGCCCTGTCGACGGCCGCGTGCGCGTTTTCCCAGACTTATTGGCAACTGCTGCTTTTCCGCGTTCTCAGCGGGATCGGCTCGACAATGTTTTATGTCTCGGCGCTGGGACTGATGATCCACATCAGCCCGCCCGACGCGCGCGGGCGGATCGCGGGCCTGTTCACCACCTCGTTCATGATCGGCGCGGTCGGCGGGCCGGCGGTCGGCGGCCTGGCGGCGGGCTGGGGATTGACCGCGCCGTTTGTCGTGTACGGCGTCGCACTGCTGGGCGTGGCGGCGGTGCTGTTCTACAGCCTGCGGAATTCCGCGCTGGCCGCGCCGCCGCCGCCGACGCGATCGACGGTGACGATGCGAGAGGCGCTGCGGGTTCGCGCGTATCGGTCGGCGCTGCTGTCGAATTTCGCGACGGGCTGGTCGGCGTTCGGGCTGCGCGTCGCGCTGGTCCCGCTGTTCGTCTCGGACGTAATGCACCGCAGCGTCGGCGTCATCGGCGTCGTGCTGGCCGCGTTCGCCGGCGGTAATGCGCTGGCGGTCGTCCCCAGCGGTTACCTGTCCGACCGGATGGGTCGGCGCATGTTGCTGATCGTCGGGTTGGCGATGTCCGGGGTGGTCACGGTCTGGCTGGGCTATGCGTCGTCGTTGACGCTGTTCGTGGTCGTGGCCACCGTGACCGGTGCGACGACGGGCATCTTCATGTCGCCGCTGCAGGCCGCCGTCGCCGACATCCTGGGCAGCGAGGCTCGCGCGGGCCTTCCGGTGGCGGCGATCCAGATGGTGACGGATCTGGGCGCCATCGTCGGCTCCATGGCGGTCGGCTGGGTGGCCGAGCGGCTGACCTACGGGTGGGGCTTCACGATCAGCGGGATTGTGCTGCTGATCGCGGCCGTCGGCTGGGTGGTGGCGCCGGAAACCCGGCCGGTGCTGGAGCTCTGTCCGACCGAGGCGGAGCTTGACGCGGCCTGACCAGCAGTTTTGAAGGAGGGTTGCCGGTGGTGTAGCTTCGATTGGCACAACTTCTTGGGGCTATGGCGCAGTTGGTAGCGCACCACACTGGCAGTGTGGGGGTCAGGGGTTCGAATCCCCTTAGCTCCACCCATCGATAATCGCCCGTGACCGCGTCTCATCCGTGATTCCTGCCTTAGCTGCCCGCGTCGTCTCGGTCGTTTTGACGACGACGACCGGTGTCACACCACATTCGAAAACGACGAGCGTTAGGGGAGCCCCGCGCGATCGAACTCCAGTTGGAGTCGAGGCCGACGGCGGTATCGATCGCGGAGGTCGGCGATCAACTCGTTGACCCCGGTGTCCTGATCCGACCCAGCTGCGAGCTTGCACATGACGTTGCGCCCCAGTGAGCAGCAGGCAGAAGCGCTGCGCCGGCAGGCCGCCGCCGAAGGCCGGTCGATGCAGGCCGTTGCGCTGTCTGCCATCGACGAGTACATCGCCCGGCGGGCGCACAAGGCCAAGGTCGCTGCGGCGCTGCAGCGCGTCGTCCGCGAGGAGGCCAGGGTTTTGGAGCGCCTCAAGGACGCGTGACTGACTACCTCGATCTCGAAGATCTGCTGGAAATTGCCGCCGAGGCCGTTGGAAAGGACGTCGTGGTCAGCGACTACGGCTTGCTTGAATCGGCGCAGGCGCGGCCTCGCGCCACGGTGTTTGGCCGGGACACCTATCCGGATCTCCACTTGAAGGCCGCCGCGCTGTTGCACTCCCTGGCTCGGAATCACGCGTTGGTCGACGGCGACAAGCGACTCGCGTGGACAGCGTGCCGGACGTTCCTGGCGATCAACGCACAGTGGATCAGCGCGCCGGAGGACGAGCGCTTCGACTTCGTGATCGGGGTGGCGACCGGTGCAATGCCCGATCTCGACGAGATCGCAGCAGAACTGCGTGGCTGGAGCCACCAGGAGGGCTGAGCTGCCGGACGGGAGTCCACTGTAACGAGCCCGTCGGCGGCGCTAGACCATCCGTGGTACGCCGAATCCCGGGACGCTTCCTATCACGATCAACGCGAGTGTGATGACGAGATAAATGAACGCTCGCAACGATTTTGGCGTGGGCTCCTGCTCGATCTCTGGTCTGCGCGCCGCGAAGAGGATGAATACCACCCCCACATCGAACGCGACGGTCGTCAGCCAGCGGGTCCAGTCGTAGCCGGTGAGGAAGATCGGCACGAACAACAGCAGCCCCCCGACAGGCCACGCCATGCGGCCCTGCACCGCCTCGCCGAACGCACGCAACGGCACGCCCGAAATCTCACTGACCCCCCACATCGTGGCGACGACCCCAACGGCGCCGAACGCCAGGGAGGCGGTCAGGCCGACTGCGCCGACATGGCCGACACTGCGGATGGCATCGGCGATCCCGTTGTCGTAGATCGGCATCACGTTGCGGCACACCCAGTCGTGGTAGTCGGTTCGCGGTGGCGGTCGTCCGTCGATCACGTACCGCACCAACGTCGGCGGTGAGGTGACCGTGCCGAACACGTTGGGCATCGAGTGATGCGGAACCTCCGAACACAGTTGGGAAGCGATGCCGTGCCGACCGAACGCCGCCACGGCAGCAGCGGTGAGCGCGCCCGGCGCCGCCGCCAACAACGCACCCACACCCTGGCGGGCTCCCAGCGCACCGCCCAGGACGACGACGGCCAGCACGGCCCCCAACGCGAACAGCAGCCCGACCCCCTCGTGCACCAGTGTCAGCGCCGCGGTCGCCACGCCGTAGGCCAGGCACCAGGTGAGCGCGGTGGCGCGGGAACGGGTGAACACCAACGCCGAGGCGAACAGCGCCAGCACCGCCCCGCCGAACAGATCCGGCCGGGCGGAAAAGGCCGCGAACGGGACACCGAAGGGCAGCACCGGAATCAGCATGGCCAGCATCAAGCTGCGCTCGGACCGCCAGCGCCCGAACAACACCACGGCCCCGACCGTTGCCAGGCCGCCCAGATAAACCGCCGTGGACAACCAGCGCAGACCCAGGCTGACCGCGAAGTAATGCCGGGGGAACAAGCCCACCAATTCGCCGGCAAGACCGCGACGGACGAAACCATGCGCATAGGTGGCCGTGTAGTACGACATCCAATACACGTCGAGCTGAACGACATCGATCGCGAACCACAGCACGAGTGCCGACCAGGTGGCGATCGCGACGCCGAGCCCGATGTACACACGTTGGCGCACAAGGTCATTCGCGCGCAGGCCCGGGCTTACCATCAGCCCCCGCTGTCATAGACGGTGGTGGCACGCAGGCCGACGTCGGCCAGCGCGCTACACGCGAGCTCGCGCGCGGTCGCCCCGGTGTTGTCGGCACCACATTGATAGGCGGCGACGCAAAGAAACCGGCTGCCGTTGATTGTCCCTGTGGCACAGAATAATTGGCCGTGCATCTGTTCGATACGGCGGCGGGTCATTCCTTGCTCGACCAGCCGCACCGACACCTCGGCAGCATCGCCGCCGTCGATGCGTCCGAGGGCGGCATCGAAACTACCCAGGTTGGAACAGCCCACCGGCAGTTGGTCGGTCGACATGGCAATGCCTTCGGCCCACCGGACCAGCCATCGGGGCGTGAACGGGACGAGCGGCAATCCGGCCAGCATTTCGTTGGGCTGGTGTTTTAGTGACGTCAGCATGTTCTTGACGTCCGCGCGTACACCGCTCAGGTCGCTGACTGGCGCCCGGCCATCGACGGTAAGTGTGATCGAGGTCAGCGCGTTGGCGCGGTCGTCGCAGGCGGTGTCGCGGTCGCTGACCGGAAGCACGACCGTCACGGCGTTCCCGTCCGGTGCTACCCTGCCCATCCGCTGCGCCAGGCGGGCCATGAAAGCAACGAAAAGTGTGTTGCTGCTTCCATTTATGCTGCGCGCACGTGCATCCCATGCCGCAGCGTCGGTGTGCAGCGTCACTGCCGGGGCTGCGGTCCGGTGATCGTCGATCCGTTCGGGCGCCACGCGGCGCGGTGCTTCGGGCGCAACCCGCGGACCGGATGAGGCCTTGAGCAAGATCAGCAAAGTCGTGATCATCGCGCGAATCACCGCGGGTAGGGCGACGATGGCAGCTGCCAGATCTTCGGCCACCGCTCGCCATAGGGTGCGCGAGTTCGGTTGTGGGTAGCCCAGATTGCGTCGTACCCCGGTCACCGCTTCGGTGATGGCCGCAGCCAACGCAAGTCCATCGACAACGCAGTGTGACGAAACCAGCGTGACCGCGGTGCCGCCGTCGTCAAACGGCAGCACCGCCAGGTGAAATGTGGGTCCGTGCTCAGGGTCGACGGGCACTCGTGCGCGTCGTTCGATCCACATGCCGACCTGCGACCGCGGCTGTTGGGGCTCCAGCACAAGATCGGGCGCGTTTGCGCCGAGCACCCAGCGATGACGCCCGAATGGCAACGGCGAGCGCTCGATCCGGCGTCCAAGCAGGCCACCGCCGAGCCGGTCTTGGACCCTGCGCAATTCGTCGATGTCGACGTCGCGGTCGTACACCCACGTGCATTGCACCGCGCTGCCCTGGCCGGTGGCCCGCAACCGTAAGAAGGCCGCTTGGTCCAACAGTGCCAGCCTCGTCATACGCCGTCGGAGACCCGGGTGAACTCGGCGCGAATCGTCTCGACATAACGTCGCACCGACTTACGGGCGATCCTGGTGCCGGGGTAGGCGACCACCAATTGCGTCTTGTCGCGCATGCGATTGACCCACATGCACACCGTCTCCGAAAGTCGGTTGTCACCCCAGATGCCGGCACGCAGACCGCCGAAATCGTCGCCGAACGGCAGCTTCCGGATATCGATGTAGGACAGCATCGGGACGGGCCGGTCCGGAACCTCGAGGTCACCCGACGATGCGTCCAGCGTCTCGAGCAGATGGTAGAACGGCACCGCGCCGAGCGTGGTGTTCGCGTCGAAGGACGCCTGGGCGGCCTTGACGACCTCGTCGAATGACGCGCCGGCAGTGGGGATCGACAACGGGACGAAGCTGGCCAGCCAGCCGACCGTGAGTGCGTGGTCGGGATTTCGCCGGTTGTCGAACGGTGTGAGCCCGAAATACGTTGCGGCGCCGGTCAACCGATGATCGGCCAGGGCGGCGCAGGCGAACACGCCGCCACTGAACCGTGCGCCCACCGCGCGGCACGCCGCTTCGAAACGTCGGCCCTGATCCTCGTCGATCAAATCGAACACGTCGATGGCCCCCGGCGTATCCGGCGTCGCCTCGCCCAATTCGAGTGAGAACTGCGGCAATACACCGTCGTTCGCCGCCAGAAAGGCGCGCCACGACCGGATCTCGGGCGATTCGTCGTTCAGACTCGCGGTGTAGGCACGCTGATTCACGCTGTACTCGCGATGGCTGGCCGCAGGTATCAGTGTCGGTTCGTCATTGTCCAGCGTGGCGAAGTACGTCGTCTGGATGTCGAGGAAGATCACCCCGGCCGACATTCCATCGGCACGCAAATGATCGATGGCGATCAAAACGGTGAACCGGTCTTCGCTCTGAACTATGCCGAAGGTAAAGCAATCCCAGCGCAGCGGATCCGGGGTATCCAGCAGCAGTTTGCGGATCTGGTGCGGCTCCATCAGGCCGAGATCCTTTGGCGCCAAAGTGATCACGTCCGGGTCCGCGATCACGTAACGGTGGATCTCGTCGTCGTCGCAGAACGCAAACCGGTCGTGGTAGGTGTCATGTCGCCGGACGTGGCTGTTCACCGCGTGCGTCATGGCCTCGATATCGCACGTGCCCTCGATCTCCCAGGCTCCGATGCACAGCCGTGGGATATCGCGACCGAGGCCGACTTGGCGCCGGTAATACCGAAGATGTTGAGACTGTTGGTAACTCACCGGTGCCGGGTGGGCCTGCGCTTCGGCGGCGCACGCATACGTAGCCGCGGTCGGACACCAGGAAACGACGGTGCCATCGGCTGTCCAGTCGTCTACGGTACCCAAGAACATGCCCCCACCCTTCGTTCGTCAGCCAACGACGCCACCCCGAGCCCCAGATGACCTTAACGTGATCGCGTATGTATTGCTGATCGGCGGGGAACATCGCGTGAACGCCTACCGAGCCGACGCAGCGCCCTATTCGCCTGTCGATTTCCCAATCGGGTTATTTGCACTGGAAACGCCCGGGCCGCTCCAAGTGCTTGGACGCATGTCGAACAAGGGTGTCGACGAAAAATGCCCCGCTAAGCGGCCGCTTCGCGGCGCATGTCTCCCGACGCGACGATTGACCCGACCGAGAACGCGACGCGACGCCCCACGCCGCCGTCGTCACCGTCGGCGCCGGGTCTGGTCCACTGCACCTGCGCGGTACCGGACAGCTGCAGGGTGGCGCCGGTAGTGAAGTCGACGAACAACAGGGCGGCCTCGTCGTCGACCGCCAGGTTGCCGAAGCTGTTGAACATGTTGTTGCCCGGGTAATCCGGCCACCACAGCCGTCCGGGGGAGTCGACCCGCACGAATCCGGCGTGGCCGCCGCGATGCGACGCATCACTGCCCCGGGTGGGGTGCGTTGTGCCAAGAAAGAACGTGTCCGATCCTTCGATCATCGCCTGCTCGGCAGCGTTCAAAGACGTTGCATGCCTTGACTGTTCCGAGGACGTGGTGACCGCGGCGACGTTGACGTCGCGGCGGTGGATGTACTGGGGGCAGTTCCCGTACGCCTGGTCGACGTGCACCGTCAAACCGGCGTCGTCGCTCTCGGTGAGGCTGCCGTTGATGCGCATTCGGCGCCGGGTGGCGAAATCGATGACGATCAATCCGACCTGTTGGCCGACGGGCATTGCGTGCAGGGGATCACCTTCGCGCGCAACGGCCGCAATCCGCAACGCGTCACCGGCGCCGCGCAGGAACCCCGGCTGCCCCGATAACGGGGAGACCCACAGCACCCCTTCGCGGTCCCGTCCGGTCATTGCCGCGAACCGTTGCGCGGTCAGGAATCGCGCGGCGCCCGCGGATAAGCCGTGCGCGCCGAGCATGCCCTCCAAACGCTCGGCGACCAGTTCAACACCGGCTCGGCGTTGCGTCGCCACCTCGCCCTCATGAAAGCCCGCTACTGCCACGCGCTCTGCAACGCCGTCGGCGCTGCAGAACTTCCCGTTGCCGGTGCGGCAACGCGAAGTTCACCAGTGTGAGGCTCAGTGCCTGCGGGGCTTGTGGCTACTCACCGCGTCGTGGATCAGCAGTCCCACCACGGCGGCCACGCAGAGCGGCACGTAGAGCCTGAAGTTGGCGGAGGCGTGCTCGTACAACGCGATATAGGCGATTGCCACAAGCGCCATTATGGTGAGAAGAATGCCGCGGTTAACCTTGTCCGTGCTCATGCTTCGACCTACCTTTTCGGTCGGCATTACGCCGCGTGTATCAGCATAAACCTTAAAATGCGGTTTCTCACCGGCCGATTTCGCGCGTCGCGACAATGACGCGAATTGTGCGACAAAATTGTGGCGATTCCGCAATGCGGGCGGGCACCACTTTCGAGGCGGGCCAGGCCAAAGCTCTACGCTAACCGCATGGCACCGACGCCGCGCCCGCGCCGATCCGCTCTCTATCTCCCCGGCAACAAAGATCGAGCACTCGAAAAGGGGAAATCGCTGCCGGCCGACGTACTGATATTCGACCTCGAGGACGCGGTCGGCCCAGACGCCAAAGTCGACTCCAGAGCAAGGGTCTGCGACGCCGTCGCGTCGGATGGCTATCGACCCCGCGAGGTGGTGGTGCGCATCAACGGCGCGGGCACCGACTGGCACGACGACGATCTCGCCGCCGTGGCCGGTTCGGCCGCCGACGGGGTGCTGGTGCCGAAGGTGCAGAGCGGCAAAGAGGTCCAGGCGCTGGCCGAGGCGCTCGATGCTTTCGGTGCAGCGGAGTCGTTGCGGCTGTGGGCGATGATCGAAACGCCGCGCGCCATCTTGCGGGTGGAAGAGATCGCCGCGGCCAGCGATCGGTTGAGTGTGCTGGTGATCGGCACCAACGATCTGGTCAACGACATGCATGGGCTGCACGTACCCGGGCGGGCGCCGGTCGTCCCCGCGTTGTCGTTTGCCGTGTTGGGCGCGCGGGCGGCGGGCAAGGCCATCTTGGACGGCGTGTTCAACACCATCGCCGACGAAGCCGGTTTCCGCGCCGAGGCGCAGCAAGGCCGCGAGATGGGTTTCGACGGCAAGACTCTGATCCATCCGTCCCAGGTCGGCCCGGCCAACGAACTGTTTGGTCCATCGGAGAAGGAGCTGGCCGACGCCCGCAAGATCGTCTCGGCGTACGAAGAGGCCCAGGCCGCGGGAAACAGCGTCATCACCGTCGACGGCCGCATGATCGAAAGCCTGCACGTACGCGACGCGCAGCGGATTCTCGCGCTGGCCGACCTCATCGCCGAACTGGAGTCCCAATGACGGTCCACCCGAGCCCATTCCGGGCAGATCTCCTGCAGGGGAAGGTGGCGCTGATCACCGGTGGGGCTACCGGGCTGGGCCTCGAGATCGCCCGGGTTCTGGGCGGCCACGGCGCTCGCGTGGCCATCTGCAGCCGCAAGGAGCCCAACCTGCAGGCCGCGGTTAGAGCGTTGCGGGAAGAGGGGATTGAGGCCGTCTACGGCGTCTGCGACGTCCGTCGCAGCGACGAGGTCGCCGTCGTCGTCGAGGACGTGCTGGCCGCATTCGGCCGGCTCGACATCGTCGTCAACAATGCCGCCGGAAATTTCCCCGTACCGGTCAGCGACCTGAGCGTTAACGGATTCAAAGCGGTGGTCGACATCGACCTGGTGGGAACATTCAACGTATCCAAAGCGGCATATGACCTTTGGCTGCGCGAGCACGGTGGCGCCGTGGTGAACATCAGCGCCGCGACCCAGTACCGCGGCATGGCGCTGCAGGCGCACGTCGTGTCGGCCAAGGCCGGCATCGACGCCTTCAGCCGCGCCTGTGCGATCGAATGGGGACCCGACGGGGTTCGGGTCAATGTCGTTGCACCCGGGGCGATGTCGGGCACCGAGGGTGTGCGCCGAATCGCCGGCGACGACACCCACCGCGCCATCCAGAACCCGCTGCGCCGTCCCGGCTCGACCACCGAAGTCGCCGAGTCGGTGTTGTTCCTGGCCAGCGATGCCGCGTCCTACGTGACGGGAGCCGTGCTGGTGGTCGACGGCGGCGGCTGGCTGACCGCCAGCGGTGTACCGGATCTACCCGGCTATCGCTGACTAACGGTCACACAACGGTGAGATCACGGCCCGGGCACCGGCGCCCCGGCCGATTAGGTGTTTTGCCCCGTTTCGCACTATTCTTGCGCGCGGCCCATTGTCGACTCAGGAAAAGCAGATGCTTATTCAGCCCACCCTGCGACGTGCGCAATCGCCGCGCAGCGTTCGGCGTGTGACCTTCCCAAAGGTCGGTCAGTGCTTCGACATCGAGATCACTCGCGAGACCGACGGCTGGATCGTCCGGGTCCCCGAGATCGCTGCGGTCGCCCGCGCCAGCCGCCGGGCCACCGTCGACCTGGTGGCGCGCGAATGCATCGCCGCTCGCACCGGCATCCCGGTGGGTTACATCATCGTGTACGTGACGAAAGAGACCCGCTAGCGCCGCTTCTGCGCCGCGACGCTAGCGGTCGAGCCGACCGCACGGCTCAGATCTTGACCGTCAGCGGCCAGACCTTCCAGATGTCGTCGCAGTATTCGGCGATGGCGCGATCCGACGAGAACTTGCCGCTGCGCGCGGTATTCAGGATCGACATCTTGGTCCACGACTCCCCATCCAGCCACGCGGCGCTCACCCGGCCCTGGCACTCGACGTAGGAGGCGTAGTCGGCGCACACCAGGAAGGGGTCGTCGTAACGCAGGTTGTCCACCAGCGGCTTGAACACCTCGGTGTCGCCGTGCGAGAACGTCCCGTCGGCGATCAGGTTCAGCACCGCGGCCAACTCGTCATTGCTGTCGATGTAGTCGGCCGGGCGGTAACCGCTTGCCTTGAGCGCCTGGACTTCTTGGACCGTCAAACCGAACAGGAAGAAGTTCTCCGGTCCGGCCTCTTCACGGATCTCTACGTTGGCTCCGTCGAGCGTGCCTATCGTCAGGGCGCCGTTGATCATGAACTTCATGTTGCCGGTGCCCGACGCTTCCTTGCCGGCGGTGGAGATCTGCTCGGACACATTGGCGGCCGGATAGATCATGTGCGCGTTCTGCACGTTGAAGTTCGGGATGAACGCGACCTTGAGGAACTTGTTGACCTCCGGGTCGTTGTTGATCGTCTCGGCGACGGCGTTGATCAGCTTGATGATTCGCTTGGCCAAGAAGTAGCCGGGCGCCGCCTTTCCGCCAAAGATGAAGGCGCGTGGCGGAATCGAGAGCTCGGGGTTCTGCTTGAGCCGGTAGTACAGCGCGATGATGTGCAAGACGTTGAGGTGCTGGCGCTTGTACTCGTGAATCCGCTTGACCTGGATGTCGAAGATCCACTGCGGGTTGAGTTCGACACCGGTCGCGTCATGAATGAAGTTGGCCAGCCGCGCTTTGTTGTTGCGTTTGATGTCGCGCCACTGCTCCCGGAAGGACGAGTCGTCGATGAACGGCTCGAGCCCACGCAGCTTGCCCAGGTCCTTCAGCCAGCCGTCCCCGATGGTGCGGTCCAGCAGCTCGCGCAGCCCCGGATTGGACAGCGCGAGGAACCGTCGCGGTGTCACGCCGTTTGTCTTGTTGCTGAACCGCTCCGGCCACATCTCGTAAAAATCTTTGAGCACGCTCTCTTTCAGCAGCTCCGAGTGCAGAGCGGCGACGCCGTTGATGGCGTGGCTGCCGACCGTGGCCAGGTGGGCCATCCGCACGTTCTTCCCGCCGTCCTCGCCGATGAGCGACATCCGGCGGACGCGGTCCGCGTCGCCGAGAAATCGGGTGCGGACCTCGTTGAGGAAGCGGCGGTTGATCTCGTAGATGATCTCCAGGTGGCGCGGTAGCGAGTCGCCGAACATCTCCAGCGGCCAGGTCTCGAGCGCTTCCGGCAGCAGGGTGTGGTTGGTGTAGGCGAACGTCGCGACGGTGATGTCCCACGCCTCCTCCCACCCCAGCAGCCGCTCGTCGACCAGCAGTCGCATCAGCTCTGCGACACCGATGGACGGGTGAGTGTCGTTGAGCTGCAAAGCGAATCGCTGGGGAAGCTCCCGTACGCCCGCGTCGGCGAGATCGTCCATGATGTGCAGCACGTGCTGCAGCGAGCAGGACACGAAGAAGTGTTGCTGCAGCAGACGCAGCCGCTTGCCGGCTTCCGGCTCGTCGTTGGGGTAGAGCACCTTGGTGACCGTCTCCGAGGTGACCTCGTCCTCGACCGCCTTGTAGTAGTCGCCGGTGTTGAAGGCGTCCAGCGCAAACGACTTGACCGCCCGCGCACTCCACAGCGTGAGCACGTTGCAGGTGTTGACGCCGTAGCCCTGGATGGGCGTGTCGTACGCGACGCCTTTCAGCAACAACCCGGGCACCCATCGGGCGCGGTCGTGCCCGGCCTCGTCGGTGTAGTGCTCGACGTAGCCGCCCCACTTGACCAGGTAGTTGACGTCGGGTTTGGCGATCTCCCAAGGGTTTCCGCGATCCAGCCAGTTGTCGGTCTGCTCGACCTGCCAGCCGTCGTGGATCTCCTGGTCGAAAATGCCGAATTCGTAGCGGATTCCGTAGCCGATTGCCGGACGCTCGAGCGTGGCCAGCGAGTCCAGGTAGCAGGCCGCGAGCCGGCCGAGGCCGCCGTTGCCCAGTCCCGGTTCTTCCTCGCAGGCCAGCACCTCGTCCAGCCGCTGTCCCATCGCGGCCAGCGCCGATTTCGCCGCGCCCTCCAGGCCCAGGTTCAGCAGGTTGTTGCCCAGCTGCGGGCCCATCAGGAATTCGGCCGACAGATAGCAGGTCACCTTGCGTCCGAGGTCGAGCGAGGTCTGCGTCGACGCCACCCGGCGGTCCTGCATGCGGTCCCGCACGGCCAGCGCCAAGGCGCGGTAGTAGTGCTCGGGCCGCAGCGCCGCGGCCGGGCGGCCGATCGAGTAGCGCAGGTGATCGGTGATCGCGCGCTGCAGCGCCGGGGCGCCCATCCCGGTGCGGGAGTGCTCGGCCAGGTCGGCCGGTCGGGAACTGGTGGCAGACATGCCGTCGGAAGGGGTGTGATCGAGATCGGTCATGTGAGTCCTACTCCCTAGTGGTGGTGGCAGCATCGCACCGGTCTGCCCGGCTTGGCGCAGTTCGTCAGTCTGGCAGCGGTGTTTGCACACCAGGCGCGAAACACACGACCGTCACATGAACGCAACCTCACGCGCCGGCGACGAAACGGCGTTGGCGGGCGAGCCGCGGACCGGGACACCCGCGACCCGCCTGGTTTCAGTCGAAGACGACGACCGCGCGCCCGACGACGTCGCCGCGCCCCAACGCATCCAGGCGCTCGTTGATGTCGTCGAGATCGACCGGGATGATGTGGTGTTTGATCAGGCCCTGGCCGGCGAGCGCGAGCACCTCGGTCAAATCGTTGTGGTTGCCCCAAAACGATCCGGAGTACGACTTCTCCCCGCTGACGAACGGGAATATGGGCACCTGCGCGCCATGCTGCCCGATCAGGCCGACACAGGTGAGCGCGCCCTCCTTGCCCAGGATCGAAAACCCAAGCTCCAGTGACTCTTTGGCTCCGGCGCAGTCCAGCACGGCATCGACTTCTCGGCGACCGGTCAGGTCTTCCAGTTCGTTTTGCACCTCTTCGGCCGTCTTGTTTCGCGTGTTGACGGTGTGATGGGCGCCGTTTTCCTTCGCGATGGCGAGTTTGTCGTCGTTGCGGGCGAATGCCACCACCGTCGCCCCGCCGCCGAGCAATCGGGCGTACTGCACCCCGTAGCCGCCGAGACCGCCGATGCCGTTGACCACCACCGTGCGGCCCCCGCCGAGTTTCCCGGCCGCGGCCAGCTTCTTCATGCCGCGGTACGGTGTCAGCCCGGCATCGGTGAGCGGGGCCAGCGTCCGCGGAGTGTGATCGGCCTGCTCCGGTACCGCGATGACGTGGCGGGCTTGCACCGGCATGTATTCCGCGAAACCGCCGGGCGGCCCGAACCCCGCCAGCTGCCCGGCGGCGCAGAGTTGCTCGTTGCCCTCGTGGCATTGCCGGCATCGCCCGTCACCCCAATTCGGGTTGACCACGACCAGCGTTCCCTCGGACAGGCCCGCCGATGCCGGCACGTCGGCACCCACCGCGTGCACGCGTCCGGCCACCTCGTGGCCCGGCGTGATGGGAAACGTGAGCGGAAAGCCCTCGCGGAAATAGCCGTCGACCAGTTGGTAGTCGCTGCGGCACATGCCGGCGGCGGCCACCTTGACCAGGACCTCGTTCGGGCCGAAGTCGGGTACGGGGATCTCCTCGAGCCGCAGCGGCTCGTTGTACGCGTGCATCCGCGCCGCCCGCATCTTCATGACGTTCCCCTTCTCGGCGCGCCACAGCCACCCGCCCGACCGGGGCGGTCTTGAGACATGTTGTGATTCAGCCGCTTTGACCCTGACAATGCCAGCAAACAACCGCGCTGGCAACAGCAGTCGACCTGTAGCGCCTAGCCGGTGACGGTCATCTGATCGTCGCTGCCATCCCATGAACGGACGAAGACGTCGATCGGGACCTGCTCGTCGCGGCCCTGCTCGCTGCCGCTGTCGTTGAGGTGCACGATGCCCGCCGCGGTGTCGACCCCGGTGACCACCACCGCGTGGTTGGCCAGCGGCTGCCCGTTCGAGTCTTTGTCCTCGACGGGCTCGCCCCAGATGACTTCGGCGTTGACCCCGGCGATGACCTTGCGGCCCCTCGCCAGATCCTGCTCCAGCGCCGCCATCCCCGTCGGGACGTGACTCGTTGCGGCACTTCCCTTGTCGGTACTCACAGCACGGATTCCATAGTGCGCCAACAGCGTCGGCTCATCGTCGAACGAGGTGCCATCGCCGCTGTGGTGCTTCTTCGGCTTGCTGTAGATCGGCCCGGGGTGCGCGCTGCTGGGCGTCGATTGAGCAAGGGCGACGATCTCGTGCTCGGACGGCTGAGTCCCGGTCAGTTCTCCGACCACGTCGGCCACCGCCATCTCGACACAGTCGTCGTCGTATTGCTGATAGCGCCAGAACGGGGCGGCCGCCGCGGGGTCGCCGTAAAGCGTGCCCGCGCCGCTGGGCGGGTTACCGGGAATGGCCTGGGCGGTGCCCATCGTCAGTGTCAGCGCGGCCGCACCGGTCAGCACGGCGACGGCAGCGGCGCGGGCGACGGTCGCGATACCGGTCATCGGAGTGTCCTGTTCCCGAGCTTCACGGCGGGTGTCTGTCGGAGCAGAGCTTCTCGTCCCGGCCTCTACGAATCCTTGGAATGCTGGTTGGGATGCTGGACGCGCGCGTTAGGGTCTGCCATGACTTCTGGCCAAGTCCGAACGCCGTTGCGTTTCGACGTCAGTGAGGTGGTAGGGGAGCAGGCGTCGCTGGCCGCGACCTACTACCCGGCGCGCAATCGCGGTGCTGCCGCAGCGGTGCTGGTCTGCCTGCCCGGTGGCACCTACAGCCGCGAATACTGGGATCTCCATGTCGCCGGCCGACGCGGATACAGCTTCGCCGAGTTCGCGATCGAAAACGGCTACGCGGTCCTGACGATCGATCCGTTGGGCACCGGCGAAAGTTCAAAACCCGCAAACGATTTCGACTTCTCCGACATCGCCGCCGCGCTCGCTCGCGCCGTCTGCGCGCTACCCGACGCCACCGGCGACCACGCGCCGCCGATTGCCGTTGCGCACTCGCTGGGCGGCTACCTGGCGATCACTCAGCAAGCGCTGTTCCCCGGCTATGCCGGGTTGGCGATTTTCGGATGCACCAATCAATATGTCGCGCCGCTGAACCTGGACCCGGCGTTCATTGCCCGCGCCGCCACGGCAGACGGCCGGAAGGTGCTTGCGCAGGAAATCCTTTCCGCTCTTCCCGACGCGTATTTCGAAGGTCCTCGCGAACACTTGCAGAGCTGGTTTCATCTCGACGACGTTCCCGCCGACGTGGTGGCAGCCGACTGCGTGACCGCGAAATCGGTGGTGCCGCGGATATTCGGTACCGCCATGATTCCCGGCGTCGTCGCCGACCACGCCGCGCTGATCGACGTTCCGGTGTTGCTCGGCTACGGCGCGGTGGACGTCTCGCCTAACCCGCGGGCCGAGGCCGCCCTGTATTCCAGTAGTCCCGACATCACCACCGTGGTGGTGGCCGACAGCGCGCACTGCCACAACATGGCATCGAGCCGGCTCCGGCTATGGCAGCGATTGCTCGCCTGGACGGACGTGGTGGTCAGTGGGCCCCGGACAGGTTCAGTGTGACCACGCCGACGATGATCAGCCCGATGCCGACGACTTTCGTGACGGAAATCGGGGAGCCCAGAAACAGCACGGCGATCAGCACGATGGCCGCCGTGCCGATCGCCGACCACAATGCGTAGGCAACGTCTGTCTGCATACCCCGCTGAATCGACCACGCCAGCAACGCGAAAGAGGTGCCGTAGCCGATCAAGCAGATCACGGTCGGCCACAGCCGGCTGAAACCTTCGGTGCTTTTGAGCAGGCTGGTCGACACCACTTCCGCGATGATCGCGCCGAACAGGGCCAGGTATGTGAGTGCGCCTCCTTGCATACGGATGTGTCTACACCACACTCACCCGGACGACGCCCGTAACGTGGGCCTTGTGACGACGACGAATCTCAATCACCGCCTGGACGCGTATGCGCCGGTGGTGGTGAGCCTGTTTCGGCTGGTGTACGGCTTCCTCTTCGCCGGATATGGCTCGATGATCCTGTTCGGCTGGCCCGTCCGTCCGCCGGGGCCCATCGAGTTCGGAGCATGGCCCGGCTGGTACGCCGGGCTGATCGAATTCGTTACCGGACTACTGGTCGGCACCGGATTGTTAACTCGCGCTGCGGCTTTCATCGCCTCGGGTACCATGGCGGTGGCTTACTTCTGGATGCATCAGCCGCATTCGCTGTGGCCGATCGGCGGTCCCCCAGGCGGCAACGCCGGAACGCCGGCGATCCTGTTCTGCTTTGGCTTCTTCTTGTTGGTGTTCGTCGGCGGGGGCCGTTACTCGCTCGACGCGTGGCGTCGACGCTGATCGGATCAGTCGCCCCACCGGCCATGCGCGGCCGCCAGTTCCAGCATTGTGACGCCGTCGGCCTGGCGTTCCCGCAGCACCTGGTAGGGAAACGTGTACGGCGGTGCTGCCTCGGGGCTGCGCTGTGTCTGCGCGACGATCGCATCCATCAGCGTGCGAGCCATCGATAGCCGCGGATGGCGGGAGTGGATCGCGGCGGCGATGTCCTCGTCGATGAATTCGGCGTTGCGGCCGAAATCCACGCCCACGCCGCTGGCCACCAGATGGCATAGTGCTCCGCGCCGGTCGGCGATGCCCATCGACGTGTGCAGGGCAATCGCCTCCCACACGTCGTCGACGAGTGTGCGCCCGCAGCCGTGTTCGGTCAGCAGCGCGGCCGCCAGGTCGGCGCCTTCGACTTCGAACCGCTGCTTGCCCGGTGCCGCGGAACCGGCACCGAGATCGTGGAGTACGCAGCCAAGGAATAGGGCGTCCCGGTCGTAGTCCGCGCCCGGGTGCATGCCCTCGTGCGCGGCGACGAGCTCACCGAACAGGTAGCTGCGCACGCTGTGGTTGAACACTGACGGAGACTCGGTCGACTCGGCCAGCCGGATGGCGGCCTGTGCCACGGAGGTGTCGGGGAGAACCGGTATGACCTGCATAGACAGAACAGTAGAGGCGCCGCGGCGATGTGATGAGTGGCTAAAACGACATGAGGCCCACGTTTTGAGCCACGACGGCCGGGCGGCGCGCTTGTACTCCCGGCTGGATCGGTGATAATGACATTCTCTAGTTTGGAGAAGCCATTTCCATTTACCGGGAGGGTCGACGATGACCGCGAACCAACGATGCGCCGGACTGGTGGCTTTGGTCACCGGCAGCAGCCGCGGCCTGGGCAAGGCGATCGCCGCACGGTTTGCCGCGCACGGCGCCACGGTCGCACTGACCGCGCGCACGATGGACCCCGACCCCAAATACCACGGGTCGCTGCGCGAGACCGTCGACGAGATCGTCGCCGCCGGAGGCCGGGCCGTTGCCGTTCAAGCGGATCTGTCTCAAGCCGAGGAACGCGAGCGGCTGTTCGGTGAAGTGGTGGACACCGTCGGTGCCCCCGACATCCTGGTGAACAATGCCGCGGTCACTTTCCTTCGGCCCCTTGACGGGTTTCCCGAGCGGCGCGCCCGACTGATGATGGAAATGCACGTCCTCGGGCCACTGCACTTGAGCCAGTTGGCAATTCCCGCGATGCGCGAACGCGGACGGGGCTGGATTCTGAACCTGACCTCCGTCGGCGGTGACCTGCCGTCCGGCCCGCCCTTCTCCGAATTCGACCGAACCGCCGGCTTCGGCATTTACGGGACGGCCAAGGCCGCACTCAACCGGCTGACCAAAAGCCTTGCCGCAGAACTCTACGACGACGGCATCGCCGTCAACGCCGCCGCACCGTCGGATCCCGTGGCCACCCCCGGCGCGGGCACTCTGGACCTGGCCAAGACCGTTACCGAGGACATCGAACTGATCACCGAGACGGCGTTCCGGCTCTGCACGGGAGACCCGAAAACGCTGACCGGCCGCATCGCGCATACCCAGACCTTCCTCGCCGAGGTTGGCTGGTTCCAGCCGGCCGGCTGATGGTCGAGGTCGATCTCGACGAGCTGCGCCGGCGACTCGCGGCGGCTGGCGTCACCGACGTCACCGCACTGGCTAAAGGCGCCTCCAGCTTCACCTTTCGAGGCGCGCAATCCGGGCGGCCAGTGGTGATCAAGCTGGCCCCGCCGGGGGTGCAGCCGATCGCGCACCGGGATGTACTTCGGCAGGCCCGTATTCTCAAAGCGCTTGCCGCAACCCGGGTTCCAGTACCCGAAGTGCTGTGGGAGGACCGGGGAGATCCGCCCGTGATTCCTCCGCTGTTCGTGATGTCACACGTCGACGGCGACTGCGTCGAGCCGCTGTTCGACGGCTGCCCGCCGTCGGCGCAGGTGGCCGAGCGCTACCGCAACGCGTGCCGGACGATGGCCGCGTTGCACAGTCTTTCGTCGGGCGAACTCGGGCTGGGTTCCGAACCGGTCATCGATCCGGTCTCGGAAGTCGAGCGCTGGTGCCAGACATTGCAGACCGTCGACCCGGCGCTGGTACCCGGCTGGGAGGGTGTACGCGACGCGCTATTGCGTTGTGCACCAACACCTATCGAACCCAGCGTGGTGCACGGTGACTTCCGGCTGGGCAATCTGCTGGCGGCCGGGCCGAGTGTGAGCGCGGTGATCGATTGGGAGATCTGGTCGATCGGTGATCCGCGAACCGATGCGGGCTGGTTCCTGATCAACTCCGATCCGCAGACGTATCAACGTGTTCCGGATGCAGCGGGCATGGCACCGCCGGTCGCCGAACTCGCCGAGATCTACCAACACGAGCTGGGCCGCGAGGTTGTCGACCTGCCCTGGTTCAGCGCGCTGGCCTGTTTCAAATCGGCGGCGACCTGGTCGCTGATCGTCAAGCACAACCGCCGCAGGACTGCGCCGCGGCCGGAGTGGGAAGCCATGGCCCCGACGTTGCCGCGGTTGCTCAGGCGCGCGCAGTCGATCGTAAGGTGAGCCGTTTGGGTCGGTTACCCGCAGCGGACGAAGATGTTCTCGCAATACATTCCGAAGCCGTTCCAGTTCTTCTTTAGGGGACGGCCCCGGTCGGCCGGATTCGTGAAGATGGATGGCGCGTCCACCGTCTCCAACTGGTTGAGGGAGGGCGGTATCGGCGGGACGGTCGGATCCGGGGCCGCGTGGGCTATTCCGGCGCCGCACCCGAGGGCCGCGACGCTGAACGCACCGGCAAGCAGTCCGCGAGCGTACGAACGAATCTTCATCGCCGCCCTCCCTGCCCTTGACGGTGCTCCATTGGCGCAATTCTAGCTGCGTCTCAGCCCGAACGACACATAGCTTGCGGGCGCCATGCGGCACTGCCAGCGTGCCGTGCCTACATCGCATATCAGTTACGAACGCGACACAACTTTGCGGGACCGGCCAGCAAATTCTCCGGGGCGAATGTTGCGACGCATACCTTGTTGCCCGTGAGGCGGATTGCCCTGAGGGTGCGTCGTGCTGCGGTAGTTGCCGTTTGCGTCGCCATGTCCGTGATCATGGCTCCGGCGGCGGGCGGCGATCCACAGGCCGAGCCGGTGGGCGCTGCGGCAGCCAACGACGGGCGGGTGGCCTCGAATCCTCCGGTAACCGTCGATACTCCCGACGGCTGGATCCTCGGCCTCGGCGCCAAGGACGAGATGCAGGTTCCCGTGGCGCCGTTGACCACCGCCGTCTCGTCTCGCGAATATCTCTCCAGCGGAGTGTTCGTCGGTTCGCTGAGGGGACCAGAACCGGGGCAGGGCCTGCTCGAGGTGGGTTACGAGATCGGCTGTGGAATCGACATGAGCACGTCCAACGGCGTCGAGTTGGGCGGCAATGCCGGTCTGACACCTTCGCTCGGCTTCACCGGCGCATTTCCGGTGCCGGGAAACTTCCTGCCGGTACTTTCCGCCCCGGTGGGCGGCTCGATCAACGTGGGACTCAAGCCCGGCTTCGTGATCGTGGTGCCGGTGACCAAAAAACAGTTCAGGGGCTCCAACCCCTGGGTGATGATCAGCAACTTCCACGTCAAGATCGACGGCTGCGTGGGTCAGTCGTTCATTCGCTCCTACGCGACGCTGACCCGGATGACCGATCTGTCCGATGTGGTGCTGTCCTACGTCGGCGTGACCACGGCCGTCTGATCGCGGGACCTCTTCCGCCGGCCATCGGCGCGGATAGAATGCGTTAACTCAACGGGGTGGGGAGACATCGTGACCGACGACGATTTCAACCGTCGCAACATCGAAGAGTTCCGCGCCAACCACGGCCGCCTCGGCGGGCAGTTCGAGGGCGCACCGGTACTGCTGTTGCATAGCAAGGGAGCTCGTAGCGGGCAGGTGCGCGTGAACCCGATGATGTACCTGGCCGACGGTCAGCGCTACCTGGTGTTCGCATCCGCGGCGGGCTCCGACCGCAACCCCGCGTGGTATCACAATCTGGTGGCGCACCCCGACGCCCAGATCGAGGTGGGGGACGACCTCATCGACGTTCACGCCGTCGAACTCAGGGGTGCCGAACGCGACCAGACGTACGCCGTTCAAGCCGCGCGGTATCCGGGCTTCGCCGACTACGAACGCAAAACCACCCGAACGATTCCGGTGCTTGCGCTCGTCCCGCGGCCGGCGTCGTCATGAAAGCCGTTTAGCCGCGGGGGATGCCCGCCAGCTTGTCGGCGAACTTGGCTTCGGCGGCCGCGCGCAGCCGCAGCAGGTGTTCGGAGGGAAACAGATCCGGCGCGGGCTGCCGGTCTTTGAGCAGCAGGCGGGCCAGCGTCACCTTGTGCACTTCGGTCGGGCCGTCGGCGAGGCCGAGCACGAACGACTCCACCAGGTACTGCACAAACGGCATCTCGTGCGTGGTGCCCAACGATCCGTGTAGCTGAAGCGCTCGCGCCGAAACGTCATGCAGCACCTTCTGCATCATCGCCTTGACGGCCGAGATATCGGCGCGCACCGCCTTGTAGTCGTTGAATTGGTCGATCTTCCACGCGGTTTGGAGGGTCAAAAGTCTAAACGCTTCGATCTCCATCCACGAGTCGGCGATCATCTCTTGCACCAGCTGCTTGTTGGAGAGCGCCTCGCCCTGGGTGTAGCGCGACACGGCCCGTTCACAAAGCATGTCGAAGATGCGACGGACCAAGCCGACCGTGCGCATCGCGTGGTGGATGCGACCGCCGCCGAGTCGGGTTTGCGCGACGACGAAAGCCCCGCCCCGCGGGCCCAACATGTGATCGGCCGGAACGCGGACGTTCTCGTAGCGGACGTAGCCCTCGCGCCCGCCACCCAGGGGCTGATACCCCAATCCGACGTCGCGCATCACATTGATGCCGGGAGTGTCGCCGGGGACGACGAACATCGAATAGCGCTGGTACGGCGGCGCATCGGGGTCGGTCATCGCCATCACGATGATGAACGACGCCATCGAGGCGAACGACGAGAACCACTTCTCTCCGTTGATGATCCAGTGCTCACCGTCGGGGACCGCGGACGTGGTGAACACCTTCGGGTCCGCGCCGCCCTGTGGTTCGGTCATGGAGAAGCAGGACACGATGCGGTTGTCCAGCAGCGGCTCGAGATAACGCGACTTGAGCTCGGGCGTGCCGTAGTGCGCGAGGATCTCGCTGTTCCCGGAATCGGGTGCCTGGGAACCGAATACGATCGGCGCGCACTCCGAGCGGCCCAGAATCTCGTTGAGCAGAGCAAGTTTCACCTGACCGTAACCAGGACCGCCCAGATGCGGACCGAGGTGGGTGGCCCACAGCCCGCGCTCCTTGACGATCTCCTGCAGCGGCGGGATCAGGGCTTGACGAACCGGATCGTTGAGATCGTGTGACTCCTTGACGATCAGGTCGATGGGCTCGCACTCGGTGCGCACGAAGTCCTCGACCCATTCGAGTTGTTGTGCCCACTGCGGATCAGTGGAGAAGTCCCACGACATCCGTCATCCTTTCGTTTGTCGATGCGAGTTGCTTTGCGCCACGATGCCGGCGTCGACCAGTTCGGTGACGGCGGCGTCGTCGAATCCCAGCTCACGTAACAACGCGTGCGTGTGATCGCCCGGCAGCGACGGCGATGAGGGCGCATCGGGCGTGGTGCGGGAGAAGCGTGGAGCCGGTGCGGGCTGGGTGATCCCGTCGACGGCGATGAAGGTTTCCCGTGCCACCAGGTGCGGGTGCCGCGGCGCCTCCGATAGCGAAAGCACTGGCGTAACACAACATCCCGGGGAGTCGAGGAGCTGCTCCCACTCGTGGCGTGACTTCTCGGCGAACCGGGCGGCCAGCGCCGCGCGGTGTGCGGCCCAAGCGGCCGGCTCGTCGTCGTCATGGGGCACGTCGACGCCGAGACGATCGCAGAGTTCGGCGTAGAACTTGGCCTCCATGGCACCGACGGCGACGTGTTGTCCGTCCGCGGTGGCATAGGCGCCGTAGAAGTGCGCGGCACCGTCGAGCAGGTTGTCCTGGCGCCGGTCGCGCCAGGTGCCGGCGGGCACCATGCCGAAGTACGGCGCCAGCAGGGTCGCGACGCCGTCGACCATCGCGACGTCGAGCACCTGACCTTCGCCCGACTCGCGGGCCTCGAGAATCGCGCTGAGCAGGCCGACCGCCAGCAGCATTCCGCCGCCGCCGTAGTCGCCGACCAAGTTGAGTGGCGGAATGGGGGATTCGGCGGTGCCGATGCCGTGCAGGGCACCGGCCAGCGCGAGGTAGTTGATGTCATGGCCGGCATGTCCGGCCAGCGGTCCGTCCTGTCCGTAGCCGGTCATGCGGGCGTACACGAGACGAGGATTGTGCGTCCGCAGCGCATCGGGGCCGATACCGAGGCGTTCGGCCACACCCGGGCGGTACACGTCGACGAAGGCGTCGGCGGCGCCGACCAGCCGGTGCACCAGGTCGCGGCCGCGCGGATCCTTCACGTCGACGGCGACCGACCGCTGACTGCGGCGCACCGTGTAGTCGATGGGCGGTGGGCCGTCCACGCCCGCAAGCGCATCCACGCGAACGACGTCCGCGCCCAAGTCTCCCAACAACATCCCGCAGAACGGGGCCGGCCCCAGGCCGCCCATCATCACGATGCGGACCCCGCGCAGCGGACCACTCACCGGGACCACTTTTGCCGGCGTGCGGCCGCTTCCTCGGTGGCGTGCGAGATCACCTGATTGCGGTTCTCCAGTTCCAGCGCCGCGGACAGGCTCGCGGCGTCGGTGTTGACTTGCAGCGCACGCTTGGTGAGCTGCACGCCCAGCGGCGACAGGTCCGCGATCAGCGACGCCAACTCGACCGCACGGCCGGTCAACCGGTCCGGCTCGACGAGCTCGCTGACCAGACCGCGCCGGTCGGCCTCGGTCGCCGACACCGTGCGCCCGGTGAGCATCCAGTCGGCGGCGACACTGGTCCCGACGATGCGGGGCAGGTGATAGCTCATGCCCATCTCGGCACCCGACAGGCCGAGCAGGATCGCTGCGTTGCCGAACGATGCTGTGGCCGAACAGATTCGGATATCAGAAGCGAGGCACAGCGCGAACCCCGCGCCGACACACGGGCCGTTGATCGCTGCGATGACCGGCGCCGGCATCGCGCGCAGCGCCTCGGCCAGTGCGGCCATCCTCTCCTGAAAACGCATCCGGTCCAGTGCGGGCGCACTGGCCTCGAGCATGCCGGGCCCGAAGTCGCGCATGTCGATGCCCGCGCAAAAGCCGCGACCGGCACCCGTGAGAACGATGGCGCGTGCCGCACTGTCATCGGCCAAATCGCCGAGTACCTGGATCAATTCGGTTTGCATAACCTCGTTGATCGCGTTGAGTCGCTCGGCCCGGTTCAGCCGCAGGACGACGACGCCGTCGCGCGGCCGGTCGAGATCGAGCGTGCTCGGCTTAGCCATATCCGGGTCACACCCGCTCGATGATCGTCGCGGTGCCCATGCCGCCACCGGTACACATGGTTACCAGTCCCGTTGTCAGGTCGCGACGTTCGAGCTCGTCGAGGATGGTCCCGATCAGCATCGCGCCGGTCGCGCCGATCGGGTGGCCCAGCGCGATCGCGCCCCCGTTGACGTTGACCCGGTCCGGATCGATGTCGAGGTCGCGGATCGTCTTGAGCGGGACCGCGGCGAACGCTTCGTTGATCTCCCACAAATCGATGTCCGAAACGGTCATGCCGGCCCGTTCCAGGCAGCGCCGCGCGGCCGGTCCGGGCGCGGTCAGCATGATGATCGGTTCGCTGCCGATCGCGGCGGCGGCACGGATCCGACCCCGCGGCCGTGCGCCGTTGGCGCGCGCCCAGTCGGGCGACGCGAGCAGCACGGCCGCCGCACCGTCGACCACCCCGGAGGAGTTGCCGGCATGGTGAACATGGTCGATGTGATCGATGCCGGGGTAGCGCCGCAGGCAGATCTCGTCGAACGTGTGGTGCTCACCGTCGACACCGGTGGCACCCATCGCCGCGAACGCCGGCTTGAGTTTGGCCAGTGTCTCGGTGGAGGTTCCGCGACGGGGGTGCTCGTCGCGGGCGACCGTGCCGTCGGGTGTGGCCACTTCGACCAGGGAGCGGTCGAATCTTCCCTCGTCGATCGCGGCGGCGGCACGGGTCTGGCTGAGCGCGGCGTACGTGTCGACCACCTCGCGGGTGAAGCCCTCGAGGGTGGCGATGAGGTCAGCCGAAATGCCTTGCGGAACAGTCGGATGAAGTGCTCGCAGGTCCGCGTTGTTGCCGTCGATCGTCGGCACTCCGGCGGTGACGTCCCATCGTGACATCGATTCGACGCCACCGGCGATCACCAGATCGTCGGCGCCCGCGGCGATCGAGGATGCCGCGACGGTGACGGCTTGCTGTCCGGATCCGCAGAACCGGTTCAGCGTCATCCCCGGCACGGTCTCGGGCCAACCGGCCAACAGCACCGACAGCCGCGCGATGTCGTCGCCGTGGTCACCGGACAGGATGCCGTTGCCGGCGATCACGTCGTCGATGTTCGCGGGGTCGAAACCGGTGCGTTCGGCCAGGGCGGTGAGGCAGGTGGCGAACAGTGTCTGCGGATGCACGTTGTGCAGCCCGCCATCGGGGCGGCCCCGCCCACGGGGTGTGCGTACCGCATCGAGAATCCAGGCGTCGATGTTGGGCTCCGATCGTGGTGCGAGGGGGTCGATACGGCGGATCCGTACTGATCGTAAATCGTCTCTCGACTTTGGAGAATAACCCTCTCCAAAACAGCGAAGCCATTCTCGGTCCCGCGGCGCCCCCAGCACCTGCCCCGATGACGCGGGGGCTACACGCTGGCGGTGTGCGCGGGCGGCCTCGGCTGCGAGAGGGGGGTCGCCCGGCCCGACCGACGCAGCGTGGCCGCGGGTGTTTCGCCGTACCGGGAGGCGTGTGCGGCCGCGAAGCGTCCGGGGTTCGAGTATCCCCAGCGCTTGGCGATCGAGGCCACGGTTTCGACCGAGGGATCCGACTCGAGCAGCTCCTGGTGCGCACGCCTTAGCCGCACCTGGCGAAGGTAAGTCATCGGCGACATGCCCATATGGCGAATGAAACTCTGCTGCAGGGCGCGCGAGCTGACGTGACACTCGGCCGCCAGCGACGTAACCGTCAGGGGGAGATGCGGCTCCGACTCGATGATGTCTACTGCGGGCCGAATGGTATGGGGGGTAACAAGTTTGGTCCGCTCTGCGAGTGCGTTCCGGTACGGGTGGTCAGCGGCAAGCAGCAGTGCATGGAGCAGGCTGTCCACGAAAGGCGTTGCCACCAGCGGTTGTGTCAGGGCGCTGTCAGTTCGAAAGAGCTCCTGGGCGAACACGGTGAACATGTGCATCCAGCTGCGCGCGGGCCCCTGGGTGGTCACCATGGATGGCTTGAATTCGATCTGCGTGGTCAATGGGCGCCCGAGCGCCTCGCCGAGCGTGTCCTCGAGCGCATTGCGGTTCACTCGCAAGGCAATCACCCGGCAGCCCGCCGGCCAGCGGGGAACGACCAGTTCTCCCTCGGGCAGACAAATAGTGGCAAGGCCGGGCGCATAGGTTATCGAGGAGCCGCGCTGCAATAGCTCCATTTGTCCGGACGCGAGAATGTTGACTTGGTAAAACGGCCGATCGTGGGCGCAGCGGAGGCAGGCATCCACGTTGAATGCCAGGTCAAGAACGGTGATCGGTCCGACGGTGCCGGCACGTTGGGTCAGCGAAAACGGCTTGCGACGGTCCACCGGGCCGAGTGTTTGCAGGCACGGAAAGAATTTGGCGACTTGCTTGAAGGCGTCGGTTGTCTTGAGTTCCGCAACGATTTTCGGTTCACTTTTCTCGCCCATTTCGAACTCCGCTTCTCCTGCTTCGCCGTCCGTTTGAACGGACTACTCGGGCATTCGCGGCGAGTGCCGGTACGGATCGCTTAATGTGGCGGACGTCACATCATTTGCGAATCAAGCATTTTCCTGAGTTCGCGTGTCACCGGCATCGGTAAGAGGCCGAACCTAGCTACGCGTAGCAAAGTGTCTCAAACGTTGCGCGAACTGTACCGACAAGAGGTATCGCGGCTCTGGCGGCTCTAGCCTCGCTGTGAAAGCGTTATCCGACAACGGATTTCGTACTTGCGATCGGAGTGAGATGACAACATCGTCTGCACAGTGTCCCACAGCACACGAAGAGCTGTTGGCAGATGCGGTGCGATTGCAGCCGCTGCTTCGCGAAAGCACGTTGGCAAGTGAAGCCATGCGCAAGCTGCCGCAAGAGGCGATCGACGCACTGACCGAAGCAGGGTTCTTCCGCTTGCTCAAGCCGCGTCGATTCGGGGGTGTGCACGCCCGGCAACGGACGATGCTCGAGATCGCTGAAACGCTCGGCCAGGCAAATGCATCCGCGGCATGGCTGGTGAGTATCGGAGCCACGGCCGCGGTCGTGGCGCGGCATGGCTCGGAGCAGGCTCAGTCCGAGATCTTCCGCGCGCCCGATTCCCGGATCGCCGGCGGACTGGCCCCGGGCAGCGCGCGTCGCGTGGATGGTGGACTCTCGATCAGCGGAAGCTGGTCATACGCATCCGGCGCCCCGCATGCCGACTGGGCATCGATCGGCGTGGTGGTGCCCGATCAGGACAACGCCGGCATGCAGACCTTTCTGTGCTTCGTGCCGGCAACCGAGGTGCGGCTGCGCGACACCTGGCACACGGCCGGTATGCGTGGCACCGCGAGCCAAACATTTTTGGCTGATCAAGTTTTCGTTCCCGAGCACCGTGCGATCGCGTTCGAATCGTTGGCGGCCGGACGGATGCCGGGAGGTGGTTCGGGGTACCGGCTTCCGCTGGCACCGGTGGCCGCTCTGCTTCTGGTAGGGCCGTTGCTCGGGCTTGGGCAAGCGGCCGCGGACCTGGTGCTTCAAACGGCTCCGTCGAAGTCACTGAGCGACACATCCTTTGTCCACCAAAGTGATTCGGCTGGGGTGCAGATTCAGGTCGCGGAGGCGCAACTCAAGTTGCGCAGCGCCCGGCTACACGCCTTCGAGGTCGCCGATGCGTTGGACTCTGGCGAGATCGTGAACGGCGAGGCGGGGTACCCGCTTCGTGCTCTGGCGCGAGCGCAATGCGGTTACGCCGCCCGGCAAGTGCTCGAGGCGATACAGATCCTGATCAATGTCCATGGCGCGGGCAGCTTCGCCGATTCCAGTGCAATGCAGCAGTATTGGCGCGACGCCAATGTCGCGGCACGACATGCCGCGCTGAATTCCTATGTCGGTTACGAGATTTACGGAAAGTCGCTGCTGGGCGTGCCCGAACGCATAGCCCCGCTGGTGTGAGAAGGGACAGAGATGTCGACATTCGTTTTGGTGCACGGGGCGTGGCATGACGGCTCGGCATGGGATCGCGTCATCGAACGGCTGAACGCGCAAGGGCACATCGCATTCGGTCCGACCATCGCCGGTCACGGACGGGACGCGGACAGATCCGTGACGCACGCCGAGGCGACGCGGTCCATCGTAGATTTCGTCCTGGACAACGGACTGACCGATATCGTGCTGGTCGGTCACTCCTATGGCGGCACGGTCATCAGCAAGGTGGCCGAGGCGATCTCAGAAAGCATCCGGCGGCTGGTGTTCGTGAGCGGGTTTGTGCTCAACGACGGCGAATGTCTGCTCGATAATATCCCGCCCGAAGACCGAGCGATGCTGACACAGTTGGCTTCTGAGTCGGCAGACGACACCGCGGCGATGCCGTTCGAGTATTGGCAACAGAGATTCGTCAACGGCGCGGACCCGGCGACGCAACGCTGGACCCACGATCGGCTATCGCCTCAGCCCTTCCGGCCGTTCTGTGAACCGTTGAACCTGGAGAAGTTCTACGCACTCGACACGCCGAAAAGCTACCTGGTGTGTACCGAGGACATAACGCTGTCGGGTGAGTGGGGCTGGCATCCCCGGATGTCCCGCCGGCTGGGGGCGTACCGGCTCGTCCGAATGCCGGGAAATCACGAAGTCGTCTTCACCGACCCAATTGGTCTGGCCGACAAGATCGTCGAGGCCGGGCGCGACTGAAGCGCGGAGGAACCATGAATTTCGTCAGCCCGTTTCCCGACGTCGTCATCCCGGACAGTGCGGTGTACGAGTACGTGTTCGGCGACCTCGGCCAGGCCGACGGCGACCGCGTTGCGCTTGTCGAGACCGCAACCGGAACCGAAGTCACCTACAGCGCATTGGTCGCCCGCATTCAGTGCGTCGCCCGCTCGTTGGCCCAGCGGGGAATCGGGGTGGGCGACGTGGTGGCCCTGCTGTCACCGAACAGTGCGGCGTTCGCGGCCGCCTTGCACGGAATCCTGCGGGCAGGGGCGACGGCGACGCCGATCAACATCTTGTGCACCGTGGACGAGATCGTGCGTCAGTTACGGGATTCGGGCGCGCGACTGGTGATCGCGGCATCTCGATTTCGGGAACAGGCCCAGGAGGCGGCGAATACGGCGGGCCTATCCAGCGGCGACGTGCTGCCGCTCGATATTGACGGTTGCGTAAACCCAACGGGCAGTGGCGGTCCGGAGGTCGATTTCGATCCGGCGACACACGTGGCGGTGCTTCCGTTCAGTTCGGGCACCACCGGAAAGCCCAAGGGCGTGATGCTGACCCACCGCAACATCGTCGCTAACGTAGCCCAGTTGCACCCAGTGTCGGGAGTGAGTCCCGATGAGACACTGATCGCGGTGGTTCCCTTCTTTCACAGCTACGGATTGACCGGGCTCTTGTGTGCCGCGCTGCGAGACCGAGCGCGGGTGGTCGTCATGGCGGCCTTCGACCTGGGCGAGTTTCTGGCCACCATCCAGAATTACCGCGTCACACAGGCTTACATCGCGCCGCCGGTGGCCGTCGCGTTGGCCAAAGACCCGATGGTGGATTCCTTCGACCTGTCTTCCCTGCACACCCTCACCTCGGCGGCCGCGCCGCTGGACGAAGAACTGGCCAAGGCGGTGGAGCAGCGACTCGGATGTCGTGTCGTGCAGGCGTACGGGATGACCGAACTGAGTCCGGCCAGCCATGTGATTCCGCTGGCAGGCCGGCATCCGGCGGGGTTGGAGGCACCCGTCAGCTCGTGTGGGTGGACCGTGCCGAACTCGCAGAGCAAGCTCGTCGACATCGAGACGGGAGCCGAAATACCGCTTCCCGCTTCGGGCTTGAGCGAGCCGGGTGAGCTGTGCTTCCGCGGACCCAACGTGATGGCGGGCTATCTGGGAAATGCCGCGGCGACCGCGGAGATCATCGACGCCGACGGTTTTCTGCATACCGGTGATTTGGCACGGGTGGACGCCGCGGGCTGCGTGTACATCGTGGACCGGCTCAAGGAACTGATCAAGTACAAGGGTTATCAGGTTGCGCCCGCCGAACTCGAGGCGCTGCTGTTGACCCACCCGGGCATCGCCGACGTCGCGGTTGTCGGTGTCATCCATAACGCCTCGGGTGAAGAAATCCCGAAGGCCTTCGTGGTACGGCAGCCTGACATCTCACTGTCGAAGGGTGAGGTGATCGAGTTCGTCGCGGGAAAAGTGGCGCCGTACAAGAAGATTCGCCAGGTCGAGTTCGTCGAAAAGATCCCGAAGTCGCCGACGGGCAAGATTCTGCGCAAGGATCTGCGAGCGCGCCAACCATGACAAGCGCTGGACAGGGCATGACAAATGGGTGACCGCGGCGTCGTGATCGTCGGATCGGGGCCGGCGGGACTCTCTGCGGCACTGAGCCTTTGCGACCTGGGCGTGCGGGCGCTCGTCATCGAGCGCGCCGGTGAAGTGGCCGCGGCGTGGCGTGGCCGCTATGACCGGCTGAAACTCAACACCGGTCGGCAGTTCTCGCATTTGCCCGGAAGGCGTTATCCGAAAGGCACTCCCGTCTATCCGAGCCGCGACCAAGTGGTCGAGCACTTCGCAAGTCACGCCCGCGAATCCGGTGTCGAGCTACGGGTCGATACCGAGGTCAAGCGGATCGACCGGGGTTCGTCGGGATGGTCGGTGAGCACATCCGACGGCGAGATCGAGGCTCGAAACGTCGTGGTTGCCACCGGCTATCAACACACACCGGTCATACCGGACTGGCCGGGTTGCTTCGCCGGTGAGCTGTCGCATTCCTACGGCTACCGCAATCCGGCACCCTACGCCGGCAAGCGGGTACTCGTGGTCGGGTCGGGCTCGTCGGGCATGGAAATCGCCCACGATCTGACTACGGGCAGGACCGCCAAAGTGTGGCTATCGGTGCGCACACCGCCAAACATCATGGCCCGCAAGGGTCCTGCCGGTCTTCCCGTCGACGTGCTGTCTATTCCGCTGTACCACCTGCCCGCGCGGCTGTCCGACCGGATCGCTGCCGCCGCGCGCCGCAGGGCGTTCGGGGACCTCAGCGAGTTCGGCCTGCCGGTGCCCGCCGAGGGGCCGTTCGCCAGAGCGCACCGGCTGCATGTCGCGCCATCCATCGTCGACCTCGAGGTCGTCGACGCCATTCGCGCGGGATCCGTCGAGGTCGTGTCGGCGCTGCGTGCGTTCGAGGACGGCGACGCCGTGCTGGACGACGCCAGCAGAATCAGCCCCGATGCCGTGATCGCGGCGACGGGTTACCGGACCGGGCTGCAGCCGTTGGTCGGGCACCTGGGCGTACTTGGTTCCGACGGCGTGCCGCTGCATTTGGCGCCGGCGCCCGCCGCGGATGGACTGTATTTCCACGGGATGCTGACGCGGCCCGCGGTGATCGGCTACGTGGCCAAACAGTCACGGGCGCTTGCCAAGCGCATCGCTGCCAACGAGCGGTGCTGAGTCAGTCGAAGTCGGTGCCGCCGGTCAGCTGCTCCCATTTCGCGATCTCGCTGGCGCGCGCGTCCGTGGTGTAGCGATACAGGGCCAGCGCGTCGGGGCCCAGCAGCAGGAACGCCGGCGGCTCGCTGGATTCGACGGCGGCGACGATCGCGGCGCCGGCCTTGGCGGGGTCGCCGGCCTGGTTGCCGTGCATGGTGTCGTTTTCCTTGCGACGCTGTCCGGCGGTTCCGGCGTAGTCGTCGATGACGGTGGCGGACTGGACGAGCGAGCGCCCGGCGAAGTCGGTGCGAAATGCCCCAGGCTCAACAACGGTGACCGAAATGCCGAGCGGGGCCAGCTCCCCGCGCAGCGCGCCGCTCATGCCCTCGAGCGCTGCCTTGGCGGCCGAGTAGTAACCCGATCCGACCGGCATCACCTGGGCGCCGATCGAAGAGATGTTCACGATCGCGCCGCTGCGGCGCGCGCGCATGCCGGGCAGCACGGCCTTGATCATCGCGACGGCGCCGAAGAAGTGGGTCTCGAACAGTTTGCGGACTTCGGCGTCGTCGCCTTCTTCGACCGCGGCGCGATACCCGTAGCCGGCGTTGTTGACCAGCACGTCGACGCCGCCGAACCGCTCTTGCGCCTGCCGCACGGCCGAGTCGATCTGGTCGGGGTTGGTGACGTCCAGTGCGACCGCCAGCACCCGATCGGGCGCAATGTCGGCCAGGTCGGCGACCTTTGCGGCGTCGCGTGCGGTGACGACCGCATTGTGGCGGGCTTCTATGACAGCTTCGGCGAGCGCTCGGCCGAGTCCGGTCGAGCAGCCGGTGATGAGCCAGGTGCGCATCGGCGGCCCCTTTCTATTCGCGGCGAAATCAGCACCGGCGTTGTTTCTAGCTCAGTCGGTGAGCGCGCGGCCCACAATCAACGGATCCGGCTCGCCCACCACCTCGTCGTCCTTGTCGTCGTAGTCGGATTCGGCGAGAACGTAGCGCATGGCGTTGATGCGGGCCCGCTTCTTGTCATTGCTGCGCACCACGATCCACGGCGCAACATCGGTGTCGGTCGCCTTGAACATCTGTTCCTTCGCCTCGGTGTATTCGTTCCACCTGTTGATCGACTCCATGTCCATCGGCGAAAACTTCCAGTTCCGGACCGGGTCGACCAACCGAATGGCAAAGCGGGTGCGCTGCTCGGCCGGTGAGACGGAGAACCACAGCTTGGTCAGGTTGATCCCATTGGCGACCAACATTCCCTCGAAAAGCGGTGCCTGCTGGATGAATTCGGCGTACTGCTCGGGTGAACAAAAGCCCATCACCCGTTCGACGCCGGCCCGGTTGTACCACGACCGGTCGAACAGCACCATTTCGCCGCCCGACGGCAAGTGGCTGATATAGCGCTGGAAATACCACTGAGATTGTTCGCGCTCGGTCGGTTTCTCGAGCGCCACGACCCGCGCGCCGCGCGGATTGAGGTGTTCCATGAATCGCTGAATGGTGCCGCCCTTGCCCGCCGCGTCGCGGCCCTCGAACACGATGACGTGCCGGGCCCCGGTGCGCTTGCTGTGATTCTGCAACTTGAGCAGCTCGATCTGCAGGCGCCGCTTCAAGTCCTCGTATTCGCCGCGCGGCATTCGGTGGTCGTAGGGATATCGCTCCCGCCACGTCTGTACGTGGTTGCCGTCCCGGTCGAGCAGGATCGGGTCGTCGTCGTCATCGTCGTCGACGGTGTATCCGTGTTCGGGGGTGGACAGCGCCTCGAGATCTATCTCTGTCATCTTTGACGCTTACCCCGGGTTGCTGGTGCGCCAACGTCGAGTTGTGGAGCGATTTCGCCAGTCTCAGCCCGACAACTCGACCTTCGGCGCCAAGGCTACGCGGAGACGCGGCGCTCCAGGCGGAACGTTCGCATGAAGCCGCCCGGCTGCGTCGTCAGCGTCACCTCCACCGCGCCGCTGGGTGCGACGACATAGCGCTCCTCGACATCCGGCCCCTCGGTCCACCGTCCGACCGGCTGGCGCCCGAGGTCGTCACGGTCGTAGAGCGCCGGATCGAACGGGAACAGCACCGGATCGTAGGGAGTGACGTCCCCGTCGGGACGGCCGTTGACGAGGCGGCTGCATTCCACGAAGCGGAAATGCCCGATATTGTGCGCCGCGCGGTATGTCCGCCGGACGACGAGCGGGGTGTCGCCGTCGGCGGGCAGCGAGACGTCCTTGCCGACGATCGGATCGAAGACGACGCCGGCGCCGGCCTCGGCCTCGCGGAAGACGCCGAAGTGTCGCGAAAAGCGTTCGGACAACGCGAATCCGGCCTCTTTGTCGAGGAACACGGCCAGACCAATGGCCGTCGCGGCAAACGGGTGCGGTGAGCGCTTGACGCGCTTTTCGCCGAAGGTGCTGCGCAGCATCCGGGAGATGAGCGGAAAGCCGCCGGCCCCGCCCACCACGTAGATGCCGGCGACTTCGGACCATGCCACGTCGCTGCTGCCGTCCCGCAGGATGCGGTTGAGCAGGTCGATCGTGGGTGTGACCAGCGGCGTGCACGCCGAGTAGACGTCGTCGATACCGCACGAGAACGGTGGCCGACCGGCCGCCGTCATGTCCACCAGGAAGCGGCGCGTCTGCGGCCCGACGGCCTCCTTGCGAGCCGCGCACTCCTCGCGCAGCAGGTCGAGCGTGCCGGCATCCACGTCGCGCAGATTCGCGCCGGCGCAGACGAGCCGCACAATCGCCTCGTCGAAGTCGTCACCGCCCAGACGCTGGATGCCCTCGCTGATCACGACCTCGTTCGAGTGCCCGGTCATCTTGAGCAGTGACGCGTCGAAGGTGCCGCCGCCGAGGTCGTAGATGAGGACGTATTCACGTTTGGCGGTGATGGTGGATCGGTATCGATGGGCGTATTCGAGGCTCGCGGCGGACGGCTCGTTCAGCAGCGCGACGACGTGAAAACCCGCCGCCACAAAGGCATCCAGCGTCAGCAGGCGCTGGGCGCTGGAGGCGTTGGCGGGCACGCTGATGGCCGCCTCGATGGTGTCGCGCGGGGTCAGGCTGCCGTTGGAGCGCTGCAGAAGATCGCTTTTCAGCTGCGCCAGAAACCCGGTGAGCAGTTCGGTCAACCGGTAGCTGCGGCCGGCCAGCGTCACCTCGGTTTGCGGTCCGGCGTCGTTGAGCAGTCGTTTGATCGATCGCAGCACCGACCACCCGGGATCGTGGCGCACGGCGGCGGCGTCCACCCCGAAGCGCAGCTCCCCGGTGGCGTTGGCGGCGATGAGCGAGGGCCAGGCATCGACGCCGTCGAACGAGACGACCGGGTAGTTACCCCGGTCGACGAGCGCGACGACAGTGTGGGTGGTGCCGAAGTCGATACCGACTCTCATTCCGCACAATCTTAGGGCGGTGCAGCGAAATTCGGGACTCTAGGTTTGTCCGGCGTGGCGCTCGCCGGACAGCGATGCCTGCGGGGCCTGCCATTGCCGTTGCACCTCCCGCTCGGCGGCGGTCGCAATCAGGCTCGAGGGCGCGAACCTCTTCGACTTTATCGGTTCATCCTCGGTCAACGGCCTGCCGCCACCACGAATTGCCCTGAGCGAGACGGCAATTCCGACGACCAACACGATTATCACCACGACCGCGAAGAGTATCGACAGGGTGCCTTGGATGAAGGTGTTCCTGATGACTTCGTCGAGCTGGTGCGCATTCTTGGCCGAGCCGAAGGCGGTCTTGCCCGCGTCCTTGGCGGCCGAATACTGCGAGTGTTGTGCCCAGTAGCCGATCGCCGGGTTCGCGGAGAAGATCTTCTGCCACGACGCGGTCAGCGTGACGATCAGATCCCACAGCAGCGGCACGCCCGGAATCCACGCCCATCTCAGCAGGCCCTTCTTGATGACGACCACGGTGATGACGGTCAACGCGATCGCCGCGAGCAGCTGGTTGGCGATACCGAACAGCGGAAACAGCGTGTTGATGCCGCCGAGTGGATCGGTCACGCCCATCAGCAATATGCTGCCCCAGCCCGCGCAGATGACCAGGCTGCAACCCCACACACCGGGGCGCCAGCTCGGATTGCGCAGCTTGGCCAGCGGACCGGCGAAGTTGCCCAGCGCATCGGACAGCATGAACCGCGCGACCCGGGTGCCTGCGTCGACGGCGGTCAGGATGAACAGCGCCTCGAACATGATCGCGAAGTGATACCAGAACGCCTTGAGGCCCGCGCCGCCGAACACTCGGTACAGGATCTCGGACATGCCGACCGCCAATGTCGGGGCTCCGCCGGTGCGCGACACGATCGACTTTTCGCCGACGCCGGCGGCGGCTTGACTGAGCTGATCGGGGGTCGCCGGGGCACCGGACAGGCCGAGGGAGTTGACGTAGTGCGCCGCCGTGGCCGCGGTGGGGCCGGTCTGCGCGGCCGGCGCGTTGAGGGCGAAGTACAGATGCTGGTCCAGAATGGACGCACTGATCAGCGCCATCACCGCGACGAACGATTCGGTGAGCATGCCGCCGTAGCCGATGAAGCGCATCTGGCTTTCCTTTTCCAGCAGCTTGGGCGTCGTTCCCGACGAGATCAGCGCGTGAAATCCGGACAGCGCACCGCACGCGATGGTGATGAACAGGAACGGGACCAGCGAGCCGGGAAACACCGGTCCGTCGCCGCTGGAGGCGAACCGCGAGACCGCGGGCGCCTGCATCAGGGGGTGCGCGATAAAGATGCCGACCGCCAGCAAGGCGATGGCGCCGACCTTCATGAATGTCGACAGGTAGTCGCGCGGTGCCAGCAGTAACCACACCGGCAGCACCGAGGCCACAAAGCCGTAGCTGATGAGCAACCAGGAGACCGTGAGCGCCGACAGGGTGAACCAGGATGCGCCCCATGAGGTTTCGCTGACCCAGTTGCCCGAAGCGACGGCCGTCATCAGCAACACGAAGCCGATCAGCGACACTTCGGCGACCCGCCCCGGGCGCAGGAACCGCAGGTAGCAGCCCATGAAGATGGCGATCGGGATGGTCATCGCGATGGAGAACACACCCCACGGGCTCTGGGCGAGACCACGGACCACCACCAGCGCCAGCACGGCGAGGATGATCACCATGATGACGAGGACACCGACCATCGCGGCGGCGCCGCCGGTGTCGCCGAGTTCGTCGCGGGCCATCTGTCCCAGCGAACGCCCTCGCCGCCGGGTGGAAATCCACAACACCAGGTAGTCCTGCACACAACCACCGAGGACGGCTCCGATGACGATCCAGATGCTGCAGGGCAAGTAACCCATCTGTGCGGCGAGCACCGGGCCGACCAGTGGCCCCGCTCCGGCGATGGCCGCGAAATGGTGGCCGAACAGGACCCGACGGTCGGTCGGCACGTAATCGGTGCCGTCTTCGAAAATTTCGGCGGGTGTGGCGTGGTCGTCACGCGGACGGACGATCTTCATTTCGACCAGCCGCGCGTAGAACCGGAACCCGATGACGTAGGTGCAGATCGCTGCGACCACGATCCAGACCGCGTTGACCGCCTCCCCGCGTATGAACGCGATGACGGCCCATGCGACCGCGCCGATCACGGCGATGATCCCGAAGACGATCTTGTGGCGCAGGCTGATGGGGGAGCGGTCGACGATCGCGACGGGCGGCAGGTCGTCATCCGTGCGGATGTAGCTGACATCGTCGTCGTGCACAGTCACGGTCAAACACCCTACGACGGCAGGGTGTTTTGCGCCTGGCCGAATCAGTACAGGGCACGGACGTTGTCGATGGTGTCGGCTTCGGCCGGGCTCTTGTCGTCGCGGTAGCGCAGCACCCGGGCAAACCGCAGCGCCAGCCCGCCCGGATAACGCGTCGAGCGCTGTACGCCGTCGAGCGCGATTTCGACGACCTGCTCGGGGCGTAACTGGACCACGTATCCGTCCGTCGATCCGACGGCGAGCTCGCCGAACCGCGCCGTCTGCCAGTCCAGCATGGCGTCGGTCATGCCCTTGAAAGTCTTTCCCACCATGATGAATTCGCCGGTCGTCGCATCGCGTGCGCCCAGATGGATGTTGGACAGTTTGCCGCTTCGGCGTCCCGAACCCCATTCGACGGCGAGCACCACCAGGTCGAGGGTGTGCACCGGCTTGACCTTGAGCCAGCCCGCCCCGCGACGGCCGGCGAGGTACGGTGCGCCCGGCGCCTTTGCCATCACGCCTTCGTGGCCGGCGGCCAGCGTCGCCTGCAGAAAGGCCGCGGCGGCGTCGGGATCGGAGGTGGCCAGCCGGTCGACCCGCTGGGAAGCCGGCACCAGCGCGTCCAGAGCGGCCAGCCGCTCGGTGGTCGGCGCGTCGAGCAGATCGACGCCGTCGCAGTGCAGCAGGTCGAAGAAGAACACCGAAAGCGGTTGCGCCGCTTGGGCTGCGTCCACATCGACCGACCGGCCGAAGCGGGAGGCGGTGACCTGAAAGCGGTGCGGCCGATTGTCGGGCCGCAGCGCGATCGCCTCGCCATCGGCGATCAGGTCGCGCACCGGCAGCGCCAGCGTCGCCGCCACCACCTCGGGCAGCCGGGCGGTGACGTCGTCCAGGCTTCGGGTGTAGACCGTGACCGCATCCCCGGCGCGGTGGATCTGCACCCGCGCGCCGTCCAGCTTTGCCTCGAAAATCGCTGTGCCGCCGTGCTTTTCGAGCGCGTCTGCGACGCTGGTCGCGGTCTGCGCCAGCATCGGGCCGACCGGTTGGCCCACCCGCAGCGTGAATGCCTGCAGCGCGACCGCGCCACCGGACAGGGCGGCGGCCGCCGCCGACGGCAGATCCCCGCCCAGCATCGCTGCGCGCTGGACCGCGGCGGTCGGAATGCCGGCGGCCTTGGCCACCGCGTCGGCCATGATCCCGGCCAGTGCGCCCTGGCGCAGCTCGCCGGAGAGAAGCCGCACCAGGAACGTCTGTTCGGATTCGGTCGCGGCAGCGAACAGCGTCGCGAGCAGGTCGGCGCGTCGCGCCTGCGATCCCTTCCCCGCGACGGCGCCGATCTCGGTGAAGGCGGCATGCACGCCGGCGACGGTGAGCTGCGGCTCGGCGGCGGCTGACGGCCGCGATCGCAACGACGCCCAGCCCACGCCGATCTGACGCTGAGGCAGCTCACCGGAGAGCCACGACACCGTGATCGCGACCACCTCCGGGTCGGGTGCGGCGCGGGTCAGCAGGTCGGCGATGCGCGCGACCTTGGTCAGGCGGGACGACGTGGCGCCGACGTCGATCGACGTGGCCACCACCTCGAGAAGAAGCACGTTTGCCAGCTTGGCATGGCTCGGTGACAACCCTGCCGGGCGGACACGCTAGCGTTCCTGCGTAACGTTACAGATTGCACATGATCTGACAACCCAAAAAGGAGACGTCCGGATGGAGATCAATGGGAAGAAGGCCGTCGTCATCGGCGGCGCGTCGGGGATGGGTCGTGCCACGGCCGAACTGTTCGCCGAGCGCGGTGCCGATGTCGCTATCTTCGACCGCGAGGGGTCGGACGGAAAAGCGGTCGCCGAGGGCTTGAAAAATGGGGGCGGCGCGTTCTACCCGGTCGACGTCACCGACTACGCCGGCACCGAGGAGACGCTGCAGACCGCGGTCGACAAGCTGGGCGGCCTGCACGTCGTCGTCACCACGGCCGGCGGCGGCATCGCCAAGCGCACATTGACCAAGTCGGGCCCCCACGACCTCGAATCCTTCCAATCGGTTATCGATCTCAACCTCATCGCCACCTTCAACATCAGCCGGCTGGCCGCCGCGCACATGGCCAAGAACGAGCCCGAGGACGAAGAGCGCGGCGTCATCATCAACACCGCTTCGATCGCGGCCTTCGAGGGCCAGATCGGGCAGGTCGCCTACACCGCCGCCAAGGCGGCGATCGCGGGCATGTGCCTGACCATGGCCCGCGACCTGGGATCGATGGGGATCCGGGCGCTGGCAATCGCCCCGAGCCTGTTCCTCACCGGCCTGACGTCGATGGTTCCCGACGAGATGGCGGCGACGCTGACCCGCGACGCGGCCTTCCCCAAGCGGATGGGCCGCCCCGAGGAGTACGCCAAGCTGGCGTTGGCCATCGTCGACAACCCGATGCTCAACGGCCAGTGCCTGCGCCTGGACGCGGGCCAGCGCTTCGCGCCCAAGTAGCGACCGCCGGTAGGGGCCCGCTAGAGGTCCGAGCGCAATAAGTACACTCTTTAGGCAGCCGCCCCGCTCCCCCTCGGAGCGGGGCCGGCTGACCACCCGGCGGAGCGGGTACTGGCGCGAGGAGGTCCCCATGGGTATCGCACTTACCGACGACCATCGCGAGCTCGCCGAGGTCGCGCGCGCGTTCCTGACTTCGCAGAAGGCGCGCCCGGCGGCGCGGGCACTGCTGGACAGCCCCGGCGAGGGCCGGCCCACCTTTTGGCCCGACATCGCCGAACTCGGCTGGCTCGGCCTGCACATCGACGAGGAACACGGCGGGTCCGGCTACGGATTGCCCGAGCTGGTCGTGGTGATCGAAGAACTCGGCCGCGCGGTCGCCCCCGGTCCCTTCGTCCCGACGGTGATCGCGTCGGCGGTGATCGCCAAAGACGGTTCAGCCGAACAACAGTCACGGTTGCTGCCCGGCCTGATCGATGGATCGGTCACCGCGGGCATCGGGCTGGACAGCCGGGTGCGGGTCAAAGACGGCGTCGCCGAGGGCGAGGCCGGAGTCGTGCTGGGCGCCGGGCTGGCCGAGCTGCTGCTGATCGCCGCGGGAGACGACCTCCTGCTGCTGGACCGCGGTCGCGCCGGTGTCTCGGTCGAGGTCCCCGACAACCTCGACCCGACGCGACGGTCCGGGCGGGTCCGCCTGACCGACGTCAACGTCGGATCCGGCGACATCATCGCGGGGGCGCGGGAATCGGCACTGGCCCGGGCGCGCACCCTGCTGGCCGCCGAGGCGGTCGGCGGAGCATCCGACTGCGTCGACACCGCCGTCGACTACGCCAAGGTGCGCCAGCAATTCGGCCGCACCATCGCCACCTTCCAGGCCGTCAAGCACCATTGCGCGAACATGCTCGTGGCCGTGGAGTCGGCGACGGCCGCGGTCTGGGATGCCGCGCGTGCGGCCGCCGAAGACTCGTCAGAAGACGAAGCGCAGTTCCGCTTGATCGCGGCAGTCGCTGCGGCACTGGCATTTCCGGCCTACGCGCGCAACGCCGAACTCAACATTCAGGTGCACGGCGGTATCGGCTTCACCTGGGAGCATGACGCGCACCTGCATCTGCGCCGAGCGCTGGTGACCTCGGCGCTGTTCGGTGGCGACGCCCCGGCCCGCGACGTATTCGATCGCACCGCGGCGGGTGCGGTCCGGGAGAACAGCCTGGATCTGCCTCCCGAGGCCGAGGAGCTGCGCACCCGAATCCGCGCCGACGCCGCCGAGCTGGCCGCCCTGGACAAGCAGGCACAACGCGACAAGCTGATCGCGACCGGTTACGTGATGCCGCACTGGCCCAAGCCGTGGGGTCTGGCCGCCGACGCGGTGGAGCAGTTGGTCATCGAGGAAGAGTTCCGCGCGGCCGGCATCAAGCGCCCGGACTACGGCATCACCGGATGGGTGATCCTGACCCTGATCCAGCACGGAACTGATTGGCAGATCGAAAGATTCGTCGAGAAGGCGTTACGCAAGGACGAGATCTGGTGCCAGTTGTTCTCCGAACCCGAGGCGGGGTCGGATGCGGCGTCGATCAAGACCAAGGCCACCCGGGTCGAGGGCGGCTGGAAGATCAACGGCCAAAAGGTGTGGACCAGCGGGGCCCACTACTGCGCCCGGGGCCTGGCCACCGTGCGCACCGACCCCGATGCGCCCAAGCACGCCGGCATCACCACGGTGATCGTCGACATGAAGGCACCCGAGGTCGAGGTGCGCCCGCTGCGGCAGATCACCGGCGGCTCCGACTTCAACGAGGTGTTCTTCAACGACCTGTTCGTTCCCGACGAAGACGTGGTCGGGACGCCCAACTCGGGGTGGACGGTCGCGCGGGCGACGCTGGGCAACGAGCGCGTCAGCATCGGCGGCAGCGGTTCCTTCTACGAGGGTCTGGCGACCGCGCTGGTGGAGCTGGCCAAGCAGCACGCAGATCGGTTGGCGGGCGCGGATATCCGGGTGGGGACCTACCTTGCCAACGAATCCGCGTTGCGGCTGCTCAACCTGCGCCGGGTGGCCCGCAGCGTCGAAGGCGCGGGGCCGGGCCCGGAAGGCAACGTGACCAAGCTGAAGCTGGCCGAGCACATGGTGGAGGGCGCAGCGATCATGGCGGCCCTCACCGGGCCGGAGGTCGCGCTGGTCGACGGAGCCGGAGCGGCGGCGGGCCGGCTGATCATGGGCGCGCGCGGCATGGCGATTGCCGGCGGTACCTCGGAAGTCACCCGGAACCAGATCGCCGAGCGGATCCTCGGCATGCCGCGTGACCCGCTGATCAACTAGCCGGTGCGAACTGTGGCGCCCCGCCGGCGCCCCTCTCGGGCCGAATGCTGACCGGCATCCCGCACGTCACCGAATCTGGTTCGCAGTCAACGATATTGGCGGCAATCCGCAGCCCGGGTTGTTCGGCGAGTTCGACGATGGCGATCACGTAGGGGACCGGGATCTCCGGGTTGTACGGATGGTGGTTGACCGTGAAGGTGAACACCGTGCCCTGCCCGGAGATCGGGCGGGCGACCAACGTCGCGCCACACTCCCGGCATTGGCCGGTCGCGGGATGCACCCAACGCGAGCAATCGGCGCAATGCTCGATCAGCAGCTGTGACGTCGACCCGGCTGACACGGCCAATACAGTACACTCAATTGGTTCGGTGTGCGTACGACGGGTTGTTCTCTGACGGGCGGTGCGGATGACGTATTTCGAAAAAGACGCGATCGTATCCGGTATCGGCATTTCCCGGATCGGCCGCCGTACCGGCATCCCGGGGCGCGACCTGACCATGGAAGCGGTGCGCGCCGCGATCGCCGACGCCGGCTTGGCGCCCGCCGACATCGACGGCATCGCGACGCTGGGTGATACCCCGGCCGAAGAGGTCAATGCCGAACTGCGGATCGAGGCGGCGGACTGCGGCAGTGGGTTTGGTACCGGCGGACTGCTGAGCCCGGTGATGTCGGCCTGCCGCGCGGTGTCCGAGCGCCGAGCCCGGCATGTGGTGGTGTACCGGACCATCCAGATGCTGGGCGGCACAGTGCCGGTCAAGCAGGAGGAAAACGCGCCCGCTCCGCCGCTGGCGCGGATGTTCGAAACACCGGAGGGCGCCGAGAAACCCGCCGTAGGCGCGATGGACGATGTCAACGATCTTGTTGCGGCCCAGGCATATTCGGCGGCGAACTGGCTGGCGCTGAACTGTCGTCGTCACATGGAGCTGTACGGAACCACCAAGGAACAGCTGGGTTGGCTGGCGCTGAACGGCAGGCGCAACGCCGCGCTGAATCCGCTTGCGGTGTACCGCGAGCCGATGACGATGGCCGACTACCTGGGGGCACGGCTGGTGTCCACGCCGTTCGGGCTGCTGGACTGCGACGTGCCGATCGACGGGTCGATCGCGGTCGTCGTGTCCAACGCCGAGTACGGCCCTGATTGCCCGCACCGGCCGGTGCGCGTGGAGGCGATCGGCGGGTCCGACGGCGCCGGTGGCTGGTTCCACCGCGACGACTATCCGAAGATGGCGATGTCGGACGCCGCCGCGCAGATGTGGTCACGCACCGAGTTGAAGCCCACCGACCTCGCCGTCGCCGAGCTGTACGACGGCTTCACCTACCTCACCATGGCGTGGCTGGAGGCCCTGGGGATTTGCGGCGACGGCGAGGCCGGCCCGTTCGTCGAGGGCGGCACGCGGATCGCCCGCGACGGGCAACTTCCGCTGAACACCTACGGCGGCCAGCTGTCGGCCGGGCGCATGCACGGCTACTGGGCCCTGCACGAAGGGTGTCTGCAGTTGCGCGGCGAAGCGGGGGAGCGGCAGGTGTCGCGGCGTCCCGAGGTCGGCGTGGTTTCCGTGGGCGGGGGTCCGGTCGCGGGTTGCATGCTGCTCACCTGCTGAGAATGCCCGTGGGAGTGCAGTATTGAGCTTCAGGTAGGACCCGCACCGCCCGTCGGCGGAGCCAAGAAGCTGGGCTCGACGATTGCCCGCGATATCGAGGCGGACATCGTTCGCCGCGGCTGGCCGGTCGGGGAATCATTGGGTTCCGAACATGCGCTGCAACAGCGCTACGGCGTCAGCCGGTCGGTGTTGCGGGAGGCCGTTCGCCTCGTCGAGCACCATCAGGTGGCCCGGATGCGGCGCGGACCGGGCGGCGGCCTGCTGATCAGTGAACCCGACGCGGGGCCCGCGACGCGCGCCGTGGTCATCTATCTCGAATACCTCGGCGTGACGCTGGCTGAGCTGCTCAACGCGCGGCTGGTCCTCGAGCCGTTGGCGGCCTCGCTTGCGGCCGAGCGGATCGACGAAGCCGGCATCGAACGGCTGCGGGCGGTGCTGCGCGCGGAACAACAGTGGCGGCCGGGTCTGCCGGCGCCGCGCGACGGATTCCACATCGCGCTGGCGGAGCAGTCGAAAAACCCGGTCCTCCAACTGTTTATCGACGTGTTGATGAGGCTCACCACCCGCTACGCGCTGCGGTCGCGGACCGACTCGGCAGCCGACGCCATCGAGGCGCTCGACTACATGCACAACGACCACTTCGACATCGTTGCCGCGGTGACAGCCGGCGATTCAGCGCGCGCCAAGACGCTGTCCGAGCGCCACGTCGAAGCGGTGAATGCCTGGCTGCAAGAGCATCACCCGCGCGAAGGACGCACCGCGCAAACCGGCCGCCGGCGTGAGCCGGCCGACGGGGAAGTCCCGCGCGCCAAGCTGGCGGAGGTGGTGGCGGCCGCCATCGGCGACGAGATCGGCTCCGGCGGCTGGGAGGTCGGATCGGTGTTCGGCACCGAGACGGCCTTGCTGGAGCGCTACCGGGTGAGCCGCGCCGTGTTACGCGAAGCGGTGCGACTGCTCGAATACCACTCGGTCGCGCAGATGCGCCGCGGACCCGGCGGCGGGCTGGTCGTGACCAAACCCCATGCGCAAGCCAGCATCGACACGATCGCGCTGTATCTGCAATTCCGACAGCCGAGCCGCGAAGACCTGCGCTGCGTCCGGGACGCGATCGAGATCGACAACGTCGCCAAGGTCGTCAGACGGCGCGCCGAACCCGAGGTGGCTGCCTTCCTGCGCGCCCACCGGTCCGCGCTGGACGGCACCCCGGGCGCCGCCGATGACGCGCGCCACGCAACGTCGGAGGAATCGCGGTTCCACATCGGGCTCGCGCAACTGGCCGGCAACGCGTTGCTGGACCTGTTTTTGAGGATCATCGTCGAGTTGTTCCGCCGGCACTGGTCTAGCACCGGACAGGAGCCGCCGTCCCGCGACGACGTCGTAGCCGTCGAACACGCGCACTTGCGGATTCTCGACGCGATCGCGGCCGGCGATGACAGCTTGGCGCGCTACCGCATTCGTCGTCATCTCGATGCCGCCGCCTCCTGGTGGCTGTGACGAACATCCACGTTCCGAAACGGGTTTGTGACCACTTTCCTGCATAGGGAACGCGCGGGAGGGGTACTGGCATGGGTAATGGGGCGCGGGGATACGGAGAGGGCCTGTCCGGCCGGGGGTTGGCATTGGCGATGGAAAGCGGGAGCGCCGAAATGATCAAGGGCACGGAGAACGAGCGTCAAGGCTTCGTTCATTCCGCGCTCCTGTACCACTCGCAACGGGAGTACCTGGATGCGGTGGTACCTTTCGCGCTCGAAGGTTTGGCGATGGACGAGCCGGTACTGGTAGCGGTGCCCGGCGAATACCTGGGCTTGCTGCGCGACGCGCTGGGCGGCGAGGGCCCGACGGCGGGGCTGCAGCTGATCGACGTCGCCGAAGCGGCGCGTAACCCCAGCCGCTTTCTCGCGCTGGAGGGCTCCTTTGTCGAGGAGAACGGCGACCGGCGCGTGCGCATTGTCAGCCAAGTCTGCTGGCCGGAGCGCAGCGCGGACGAGTTTTCGGCCTGCAAGCAGCACGAGGCGCTGGTCAACAGCGCATTCGAAGGACGCCAGCTGAGCGCGCTGTGTCTTTTTGACGGGGAACGGCTTGACGACGATGTGCTGGCGAGCGCACGTGCGACGCATCCGCTGCTGTGGAAATGCGGTTCACTGCAACACAGCGCGGACTACGCGCCGGATGACGTACTCGCGCAATGCAATCAGCCGCTACCCGCAAATCCGGGTGCCGTAACCTACATGGTCCGTAAGTCCGCGGACCTGCGCCCGGCGCGGTCGTTCGCCGTCAACTACGCCGGGTGGGTCGGCCTTTCCCAGGACGGCATCGAAGATCTGCAATTGGTGGCCACCGAGCTGGCCACCAATAGTTTGATGTACACCGATGGCGCCTGCCGGCTGGCCTTCTGGCGCGACGCCGACCACCTGGTGTGCGAGGCGCGCGACAACGGGCGCCTCGACGATCCCCTGGTGGGGCGCCTGGACCCCGGACCCACCGGCCCGGCCAGCCGCGGATTGTTCCTGGTCAATGCCATCTCGGATCTGGTCCGGACCCACACCGCGAGCACCGGAACCACGATTCAGGCCTATCTGCGGCTGGATCCTTCGGCCGAGCCGATCAGCTGAAACGGAAGACGGCCCGCCAGGAACCGAGGTTCCCGGCGGGCCGCCTGCCCGAACGGTTAGAGACCTAAAATCCCGCCGACGGTGCCCAAGAGCCCGCCTCCGCTGGAGCCGCCAAGAACGCCGCCGCCGCCGGCGCCACCCGCCGCCGTGGAGCATCCCGTCGGCAATATCAACATGGCGGCCACCCCCAGGGCGGCTGCGCTGGCCTTGAGTGTTTTCTTGGTGGATTGCGACTTCATGTCTTGCCTTTCCGAGAGGGGACATCCTGGCCGTTTACGACCAGTGCAAGGCCCGACTACCCCCTGTTAAACACATGTAAACCGGATTTCGTGATCTTTTTCACGCCCAGTTTTGTCATATGTCAACTGGCACAACACAATACAGAAAGTTGCCGCGATAGCGACGCTGAAACGGCGTTCACGCAATAGCAAACTTGCGGCGGCAGCGCAATGGCTGCCGTCGGATTGCTCTTTTGGGTCCTGTTACAGCGGGAGGTTGATGGTCAACCCGCCGTCGCCGCCTGCGCCGCCCACCGCCGTCGAGCATCCCGTCGGTACTACCAACACCGCGACCACCCCTGCCGCGGCCGCGGCAACTTTGAGGACTTTCTTGGCGGTCATCGACTTCATCGTCGTGCCCTTCCTCTAGGGAGATACGCAGCCGCTCGTGGCTGCAGCGCGGAGGGGATAGCCGCGCTTCGACACGGGTAAACCTGTTGATCGCTCAGTTTCCGCTGCCGCCACCCGTTCCCATGCGGCGGAAAACCGGGTCGGCACCAGCAGCACTTCGATCAGCCCTCTCGCCACTGCCACCGTGTCGAGCGCCTCGGTCGACTTCATCGTCGCTGCCTTTCATGAAGGATTAAGCGACGGGATAGCCACTATTCGACATGTGTAAACCTATGTCAGGGCATTTGGTTGAGCGCCACGCAACGTTTACGGCTGACCAGGGCAGCCGTAGTTCTAATTCGCGGTTGGCCGTCTTGTTTGGTGCCGGTCAGGGACGTGCCGAGAGATGTCGGGGTTCGCCAGTTGCTCCCGAATCCGACTTTTAACGTGCGTGGTAGCGCATCAGGGGATCATCGGCGGGATGGCGCCGCCGACCGCAGCGCCGCCGCCCGTTGCACCGCCCTCTGCACCACCGGTGACGGTACCGCCGACGGTCGAGGACCCGCATCCTGCCATCAGCGTCACGACGATCAGCGCGGCCGATGTGGCCAGTACCTTCCTGCCACGTGTCATCAGAAACCCCTCACCTGGAAGTTGTTTCACTGGTGTCCAATATTAGCTGGAAGCGAAGTGAACGGCCTCCGAACAAGGATCGAATACTCATCGTCGTGGCGTAGCTCCTGGGCGTTGGACACGGCGAATTTACCTCTCTGCCAACGCTTCAACGAATGCTCGTCGGTTGCGGCGTCGCTGTCCCGCGTTGAGTCGGCCGATAAGTCCGGCCGCGGTCAGGACAGTAGCTGGCGAAGCGTGTTCTGAGTTGGGGCGTTGGGGTGACTGCCCTGGTCGACAAGCGCGGCGGCGATGGATCATCGCAAACCCCGGGACACGCTGCCCGAAATGAAGTTGCACCGATGGGCGGGCGGCGTCTAGTGTCGCGCTCGTGCGTCTTCTCAAGAGTGCCGTAGTAGCCAGCACCCACAGCGGGGTCTGATCCAGACCGACCCCCCGCTGTGGGTCGGAAGCTACTACCGTCGGCCGCTCCTTTTGACCAGAGAAGACCGACACAATGCCTCTTACACAGCCCCTTTCCAGGCCCCGCTGCCGTCCGGAGCCGAAGCCCACAGGCGTTCCTGCGCGCCGGCGTGACGCCAACGCGTGGTTCGGCGATCATTTCGGGGTTGCCCTGCCGCGCGGCCTGCGCGAACAAGCCGGCGCGATGACGTGGGAAAACTTCGTGACCGCCTACGGCCAGGCCGCCGGTCCGCTGCGGCTAAGACAATGGGTGTGCGCCGACACCGAGCGACCCACGGGACGCCTCGGTCCGCAAGCCCGCAATTTCCGGGCGATGATCGCCGTCGGCGATCACATCAGCACCTCGACCGCGGCGGCCAGCGGACCGATCGCCGCACTCACCTCGATGCTGCACGAGCGCGGGATCGCCATCGAGACATTGAAGTTTCATCAGATGGCTTCGGACGGGTGCACCGCCACGTTCATCTGTGGCAGCGATGGCCTCCATGCCGAATGGGCGGTGGGCCTATCCGGGGATCCGACGCAGTCGGCGTTGCGCGCGCTGATCGCGTGCGCGAATCGGTTGCTGGCCTGACCTCGCGGGTGCTCGAATTCACAGTGGGCGCAACACAATTGGCATGCCGTCTTTCGGAACGGGCATGCCGCCGTAGTCCCACTCGCACTTGTAGCCGGGGCGGGGTGGCTCCAACCGGTAGCGGCGCAGCAGGCGATGCAGGATCGTCTTGATCTCCAACTGCCCGAACGTCATTCCGATGCACTTGTGGGCGCCGCCGCCGAACGGCGTGAACGCATAGCGGTGCCGCTTGTGCTCGTTGCGCGGTTCGGTGAACCGCTCCGGGTCGAATTTAAGTGGGTCCGTCCACAATTCGGGCAGCCGGTGATTCATTCCCGGGTAGGCGATGACGTTGGTGCCCTTGGGGATGTAGTAGCCCAGCAGGTCGGTGTCGCGGACCGTCTGCCGCATGGCCCACTGCACCGGGGTCACCAGCCGGATCGACTCGTTCATCACCAGGTCGAGTGACTCCAGCTTCTCCAGCGACTCGATGTCGACCGGGCCGTCGCCGAGGCGGTCGGATTCCTCCCGGCAGCGCTGTTGCCACTCCGGGTGCTGCGCCAGGTTGTAGGCCATGGTCGTCACCGTCGACGTCGACGTGTCGTGCGCGGCCATCATCAAAAAGATCATGTGGTTGACGATGTCCTCGTCGGAGAACTTGTTGCCGTCCTCGTCTTCGGTGCGACACAACACCGACAGCAGGTCGTCGCCCTGGGTGGCGCGCTGTTCCTTGACCCGCTCGCGGAAGTAGTTCTCCAGCAGCTCGCGCGCCTTGAGTCCGCGCCACCAGGTGAACGGCGGCACCGAAGTGCGGATGATCGCGTTGCCCGCGCGCGTGGTGATCGCGAACGCGTTGTTGACCTTGGTCACCAGCTCGTGGTCGGTGCCCGGCTCGTGACCCATGAACACCATCGACGCGATGTCGAGCGTGAGCGTCTTCATCGCCGGGTAAAGCAGGAAGCGCGCGTCGTTGGCCACCCAGTCGTTGGCGATCGTCTGCGACACGACCTTGTCCATCTGTTCGACGTAGCTGACCAGCCGGGAGCGGACGAAGGCCTCCTGCATGATCCGCCGGTGGAACATGTGCTCTTCGAAGTCGAGCAGCATCAGGCCCCGGTGGAAAAACGGGCCGATCACCGGCACCCACCCCTGCTGGGAGTAGTCCTTGTTGCGGTTGGAGTAGATGACCTGGGCGGCGTCCGGGCCCAGGGCGGCGATGCCCGGCAGCACCGGCGAGTCTCCGAAGACCACCGGGCCCTTGGTGTTGTAGAGGTGCATCAGGTAGTCGGGTCCGCCCCGCAGCATCTCGATGATGTGCCCGATCACCGGGAGTCCCGCGTCGCCGACGGCCGCCTTGAGGCCGCTGCCCGGCGGTGGATCGGCGAGTTTCCGCTCCGGGAACTGGGTGTTCAGCAGCTTGCGTTCGATCATCCCCATGCCGGGGAAGTTGTTGATCGACGGCGTGAACCGGCGCTTTGCCTGGTCGAGCAGGTAATGCGGCGTGCTGATGGTGGCGGGCATGGACGCTCCTTTCCGAACCCAGGGCTGGTGACATCCGTCACTTGCCACTATCCTTCGGGACAAAGTTGACGGCTGTCAAGTTTGCTTTTGGAGCGGCGTGGTGCAAGGTCAGGGGATGAGCAGCCACGCGGAGCCGGGCGAGCCGGCCACGCGGCGACGCGGCGACAAGCACCGCCAAGCGATCATGCAGGCAGTGCGGGAACTGCTGCAGGAGCGGCCGTTTGCTGAGCTGTCGGTCAGCACCATCAGCCTTCGGGCCGGGGTGGGCCGATCCGGGTTTTACTTCTACTTCGACTCCAAGTACGCGGTGCTCGCGCAAATCGTGGCCGAGGCCACCCAGGAGCTCGAAGAACTCACGCAGTTCTTCGCCCCCCGTCGGCCCGGCGAGTCACCCGAGCAGTTCGCCAAGCGGATGGTGGGCAGCGCCGCGGCCGTCTACGCGCACAACGACCCCGTGATGGCGGCCTGTAACGCCGCCCGCTACACCGACGTCGAGATCCGGGGCATTCTCGAGCAGCAGTTCGAGGTGGTGGTGGGCGAAATCGTGGCGATCGTCGACGCCGAGATGAAGGCCGGGACGGCCAATCCGATCAGCGATGACATCCCGACGTTGGTGCGGACCCTGACCGGTACCACCGCGCTGATGCTGACCGGTGACCCGGCATTTATCGGCCGGGCCGACGACGACATCGACCGTCGCGTCCGGCTTCTCGAGCAGTTGTGGCTGAACTCGTTGTGGGGCGGCCGCCGCGGATAACGCGGACCAGCCGTTACCGGCGGTATCGTCACCACCATGGCGCAGAGGGGACCCGCGCGGTATTACGCGGGGAAGCGCAGCCTGATCACGGGGGCGGCCAGTGGCATCGGCCGAGCTACCGCGTTGCGGCTGGCGACGCAGGGGGCGGAGTTGTTCTTGACGGACCGCGACGCCGACGGGTTGGCCCAAACCGTGGCCGACGCCCGGGCGCTCGGTGCGCAGGTGCCGGCGCACCGGGTGCTGGACATCTCCGACTACGACGAAGTCGCGGCCTTCGCAACCGACGTCCATGCCACCCATCCGAGCATGGATGTCGTGATGAACATCGCCGGGGTTTCGGCCTGGGGGACCGTCGACCGGCTGAGCCACGAGCAGTGGACCAAGATGGTGGCGATCAATCTGATGGGGCCGATCCACGTCATCGAGACGTTCGTGCCCCCGATGGTGGCGGCTCGCCGCGGCGGGCATGTGGTGAACGTGTCGTCGGCGGCCGGGCTGGTCGCGCTGCCGTGGCATGCCGCCTACAGCGCCAGCAAGTACGGCTTACGCGGCCTGTCCGAGGTGTTGCGCTTCGACCTGGCAGCCCACCGCATCGGGGTCTCGGTCGTGGTGCCCGGAGCCGTGAAGACACCGCTGGTCGACACGGTCGAGATCGCCGGCGTCGACCGCGAAGACCCCAGGGTCAGCCGGTGGGTCGATCGCTTCAGCGGTCATGCGGTGTCGCCGGAACGGGCCGCCGAGAAGATCCTGGCCGGGGTCGCGAAGAACAGATACCTGATCTACACGTCGCCGGACATCCGGGCGCTGTACGCATTCAAGCGGCTGGCCTGGTGGCCCTACAGCGTGGCGATGCGCCGGGTGAACGTCATCTTCACCCGGGCGCTTCGGCCTAGCCCGGTGACGATGCAGGCCGCGCAGCGGCCTGAGGAGGAGGCGGGCGATCAGCCCTAGCCCGGTGACGATGCAGGCCGCGCAGCGGCCTGAGGAGGAGGCGGGCGATCAGCCCTAGCCCGGTGACGATGCAGGCCGCGCAGCGGCCTGAGGAGGAGGCGGGCGATCAGCCCTAGCCCGGTGACGATGCAGGCCGCGCAGCGGCCTGAGGAGGAGGCGGGCGATCAGCTCTAGCCCGGCGCAATCAGGCCGGCATGACCAACTCGAGTCGCACCCCGAGTAGTCGGACCGGACGGTCGAGTTCGAACAGATCCAGGACGTTGCGCGCGGCGGCGACGATGGCGTCGGCATCGGTGGTCGGCGACGGCAGCTTGCGAATCTTGGTGCGGGTGTAGAAGGTCGCGGTGCGTACGGTGACCGCCACCCGCGTGACGACGCGCCCGGCCGCCGTGACTTCCTCCAGGGCTCGACTCGCTAATTCTGTTACGGCCGAATCCATTTCGGTGCGATCGGTGAGATCGCGCGGGAACGTGACGACGTGGCTGCGCGAGCGCGGCACCCACGGCTCGGCGCTGACCTCCGAGTCGCCGCCGCCCTTGGCGAGCAGCAGCAGCCACAGGCCGGTACGCGGCCCGAAGGTGGACGTCAGCAGCTCGGCATCGCTATGGGCCAACTCTCGTACAGTGGTGATATCCAGCGCCGCAAGCTTTTTCGCTGTCTTTGGACCCACCCCCCACAGCGCGTCGACCGGACGATCGGCCATCACGTCCATCCAGTTCGCGTCGGTGAGGGTATAGACGCCGCCCGGTTTCCCGAAGCCGGTGGCCACCTTGGCCCGCTGTTTGTTGTCGCTGATGCCCACCGAGCAGGATAGCCCTGTTTCCGAAAAGACAACGGTGCGAATCTGTTCCGCGACTTCGGTGGGGTCGTCCGTCGTCACCGACACGTAGGCTTCGTCCCATCCCCACACCTCCACCGGGTGCCCCAGATCGCGCAGCAGTCCCATCACCGCCTCGGAGGCCTCGTCGTAGGCGGCCGGATCCGACGGCAAGAAGGTGGCGTCCGGGCAGCGCCGCGCGGCGGTGCGCAGCGGCATGCCGGCGTGCACCCCGAACTTGCGGGCTTGGTAGGAGGCGCAGGTGACGACCTTGCGCGCTTCGGTGGGATTGCCGTTGCCGCCGACGATTACGGGCAATCCGGCCAGCTCGGGATGGCGGCGCAGCTCGACCGAGGCCAGGAATTGGTCGAGATCGACGTGCAGCACCCAGCTCGGCGTCGGCACGGCCATGTCGGTCAGATCACCGCCCACATAGCTTGCGCGCCAGGCTTTCCCAGGCGTCGCCCAGGGTCTCGAGGGTGTGGCCACCGTAATCCAGTTGGTGCTCAACGTAATCCACGTCCAGCAGGGCCAGCAATGCGTCGGTCTGGACATCGAGATCACCGCTGGTGTCGGCCGTCTGCAACAAAACTCGTACATGGGTGCGCTGCACCGCCGCGGCCCCGACGTGGCGGGTCAGCGGCTCACCCTTGGACGCCGACAACAGCGCGTGGTGGGTGTGCACGAAGCGCAGCCGTTCCCGGCCGAACGCCACCAGTCGATCCATGGGCGGTGCGTCGGGCCCCAGCGGCGGCGGGCCGAACAGGAAGGCCTGCTGGCTGGCGCGCTCGTCCTCGTCGAGCAGCACCATCATCAGGCCGGCCCGACTGCCGAACCGGCGGAACAGCGTGCCCTTTCCGACACCGGCGGCCGCCGCGACGTCGTCCATCGTGACCGCATCCGCGCCGCGCTTGGCGACCAGGCGCCGGGCCGCCCGCAGCAACAGCTCACGGTTGCGTGCGGCGTCGCCGCGTTCCGGAGGCAGCTCCCGCGGAGCCGACACGGGCAACTCGCCCAACCTTTCGACACCGCTCACTACTGCACTTTAACGCGGCCGGAATAAAACGGACTATAGTCCGTTTGAGTCGTGCAAGGATGTAGACCATCAACCGAAGGGAAACGAAACAGTGGCAGAGATCAAAGTCTTGGCGTTGGTTGGCAGCTTGCGTGCCGGATCGATAAACCGCCAGATCGCGCAGTTGGCGGCTGACGTGGCTCCCGACGACGTCACGGTGACCGTGTTCGAGGGGCTGGGCGACCTGCCCTTCTACAACGAGGAAATCGACGACGCGATGAACGCCGAGGCGGGCCCGCTGGCTCCGGTGGCTGCGTTGCGCGCCGCGGCGGCGGAGGCGGACGCGGCGCTGGTCGTCACTCCGGAGTACAACGGCAGCTACCCGGCAGTGGTCAAGAACGCGATCGACTGGTTGTCGCGGCCATTCGGTGACGGCGCGCTCAAGGACAAGCCGTTGGCGGTGATCGGCGGGGCTTTCGGGCGCTATGGCGGAGTCTGGGCGCACGACGACACCCGCAAGTCGTTCGGTATCGCCGGCGCGCGGGTGGTGGACGCGATCAAGCTGTCGGTGCCGTTCGCGACCCTGGAGGGCAAGGCGCCCGCCGAGCACGCCGAGCTGGTGGCCAATGTGCGCGACGCGGTCGGCAAGCTCGCGGCCGAGGTCGGCTGAATTTGGCGGTATCCAACAAGCCTCCCACTGTGTGACCAGCAGCATTCGAAGAAGTTAATAGCCAAAGCCGCCAGCTCCTGCTGGCGGCTTTGCTAGCGGCGGGTAGGCACGCCCGCGGCGCCCTGGCTGTCGGTGGCCGCTGCTATACCAATACGCATGCGCGTCCCGGACCGGGTTTGTGACTTGCGACACGCCGGGGCGTGGCGGCACGACAGCGCTTACGACCAGGGAATTTCAGAATTGTTATTCAGAACATCTTGTATCTGCCCATCTTGTCACCCACTAGGTGTAGTGTTTGGCGAGCCGGCAGACCCCAGGTTCACCAAGCCAGCACGGCGCGGTGAAGCACCCGGAATCGGCTCGAACGGTCCGAAGCAGGCGCTTCGCCCGGACAGTCGCAGGACGGGAATGTTGGGGCTTGGCGGATCGCTGAAGATAACGGCGATGTAGTGCCCCAAGCAGTTGCCAGTCCATGACAAAGTTTCCGATCTTCCTTCCCCGCAGAGGAGCGGCTTCCATGAGCATCACCGTGTACACCAAGCCGGCATGTGTGCAGTGCAGCGCCACCTACAAGGCGCTGGACAAGCAGGGCCTCGCGTACGAGACGGTCGACATCAGCCTGGACAGCGAGGCCCGTGACTACGTGATGGCATTGGGTTACCTGCAGGCTCCCGTCGTGGTGGCAGGAGATGCCCACTGGTCGGGCTTCCGGCCGGATCGCATCAAGGCGCTGGCCGGAGCCGCGCTGAGCGCCTAGGGCAGTAGATGAGCAAGTGAGGAGGTTGCGGTGCCATGGATAGCGCGCAGCGCAACCTGGATTGGATGAGTGAAGACCCGCAGCCGCCGGGCTTGCGATCGTCACTGGTCTATTTTTCGTCGGTGTCGGAGAACACCCACCGGTTCGTGCAGAAGCTGCGTGTTCCCGCCACCCGAATCCCGCTGCATGGCCGCATCGAGGTCGACGAACCGTACGTATTGGTATTGCCAACGTACGGCGGCGGCAAGGCCACTCCCGACATCAACAACGGTGGCTATGTCCCCAAGCAGGTCATCGCCTTTTTGAACAACGAGCACAACAGGTCGTTGATCCGCGGCGTCATCGCCGCGGGCAACAACAACTTCGGTGCCGAATTCGCCTACGCGGGCAACGTGGTTTCCCGCAAATGTGGCGTGCCCTACCTCTACCGCTTCGAACTGATGGGTACCCCGGACGACGTGGAAGCCGTCCGCGCGGGCTTGGAAGAATTCTGGAAGGACCAGACGTGCCACCAACCGTCACTGCAGAGCCTGTAACCACCGGAGCCCACGCGTTGCCGGGGGAGACCGACTACCACGCGCTCAACGCGATGCTGAATCTGTACGACGCCGACGGCAAGATTCAGTTCGACAAGGATCGCGAGGCCGCGCATCAGTACTTCCTGCAGCACGTCAACCAGAACACGGTCTTCTTCCACAATCAGGACGAGAAGCTCGACTACCTGATCAAGGAGAACTACTACGAGCGTGAGGTGCTCGACCAGTACAGCCGTAACTTCGTCAAGACGCTGCTGGACCGGGCCTACGCCAAGAAGTTCCGGTTCCCGACCTTCCTCGGGGCCTTCAAGTACTACACCTCCTACACGCTGAAGACGTTCGACGGGAAGCGCTACCTCGAGCGCTTCGAGGACCGGGTCGTGATGGTCGCGCTGACGCTGGCCGCCGGCGACAACGCGCTGGCCGAAAAGCTCGTCGACGAGATCATCGACGGCCGGTTCCAGCCGGCCACCCCGACGTTTTTGAACTCGGGGAAAAAGCAACGCGGTGAGCCAGTAAGCTGTTTCCTCCTTCGCATCGAGGACAACATGGAGTCGATCGGGCGCTCGATCAACTCCGCGCTGCAGCTGTCCAAGCGCGGCGGCGGAGTTGCGTTGCTGCTGACCAACATTCGCGAGCACGGCGCGCCGATCAAGAACATCGAGAACCAGTCCTCGGGTGTCATCCCGATCATGAAGCTGCTCGAGGACTCGTTCTCCTATGCCAACCAGCTGGGTGCGCGCCAGGGCGCCGGCGCGGTGTACCTGCACGCGCACCACCCCGACATCTACCGGTTCCTGGACACCAAGCGCGAGAACGCCGACGAGAAGATCCGGATCAAGACGCTGAGCCTCGGTGTGGTGATTCCCGACATCACCTTCGAGCTGGCCAAGAAGAACGAGGACATGTACCTGTTCTCGCCGTACGACGTCGAACGCGTCTACGGCCTGCCGTTCGCCGACATCTCGGTGACCGAGAAGTACTACGAGATGGTCGACGACGCGCGCATCCGCAAGACCAAGATCAAGGCCCGTGAGTTCTTCCAGACGCTGGCCGAGCTGCAGTTCGAGTCCGGCTACCCGTACATCATGTTCGAGGACACGGTGAACCGGGCCAACCCGATCGAGGGCAAGATCACCCACTCGAACCTGTGCTCGGAGATCCTGCAGGTCTCCACGCCGTCGGTGTTCAACGACGATTTGTCCTACGCCAAAGTGGGCAAGGACATTTCGTGCAACCTCGGGTCGCTGAACATCGCCAAGACGATGGACTCGCCGGACTTCGCGCAGACGATCGAGGTGGCGATCCGGGCGCTGACCGCGGTGAGCGACCAGACCCATATCTGGTCGGTGCCCTCAATTGAGCAGGGCAACAACGAGTCTCACGCGATCGGACTGGGGCAGATGAACCTGCACGGCTACCTGGCTCGCGAGCGGATCATGTATGGCTCCGAGGAAGGTATCGACTTCACCAACATCTACTTCTACACCGTGCTCTACCACGCGCTGCGGGCGTCGAATCGCATCGCGATCGAGCGCGGCACCAAGTTCGGCGGCTTCGACAAGTCCAAGTACGCCTCGGGTGAGTTCTTCGACAAGTACACCGAGCAGGTGTGGGAGCCGAAGACCGAGCGGGTGCGCCAGCTCTTTGCCGAGGCCGACATTCGCATTCCGACGCAGGAGGATTGGCAGCGGCTCAAGGAGTCGGTGCAGGCGCACGGCATCTACAACCAGAACCTGCAGGCCGTCCCGCCCACTGGGTCGATCAGCTACATCAACCACTCGACCAGTTCGATCCACCCGGTGGCGTCCAAGATCGAGATCCGCAAGGAAGGCAAGATCGGGCGGGTCTATTACCCGGCGCCGTACCTGACCAACGACAACCTGGAGTACTACCAGGACGCCTACGAGATCGGCTACGAGAAGATCATCGACACCTACGCCGCGGCCACCCAGCACGTGGACCAGGGTCTGAGCCTGACGCTGTTCTTCAAGGACACCGCCACCACCCGCGACGTCAACAAGGCGCAGATCTACGCCTGGCGCAAGGGAATCAAGACGCTGTACTACATCCGGCTGCGGCAGATGGCGCTGGAAGGAACCGAGGTCGAGGGCTGCGTGTCCTGCATGCTGTAGACACTCGGCAGCCAGTCTGCGCAGGTCAGCGCCTACAGCGGCGTAAGGTGCTTTAGGTGGTGAGAATGCCCCGACCCGCCAGACCGCACCCGAGCGTGAAACCGGGGGCTAAGGTCGACGCGCGCAGCGAGCGCTGGCGCGAGCACCGCAAGAAGGTGCGCGGCGAAATCGTCGAGGCGGCGTTCCGCGCGATCGACCGCCTGGGGCCCGAGCTGTCCGTGCGGGAGATCGCCGAGGAGGCCGGCACCGCCAAGCCGAAGATCTACCGCCACTTCCACGACAAGTCCGACCTGTTCCAGGCGATCGGCGAGCGGTTGCGCGACATGCTGTGGGCGGCGATCTTCCCGTCGATCGACCTGGCCAACGACTCGGCCCGCGAGATCGTCCGGCGCAGCGTCGACGAATACGTCAACCTCGTCGACGAGCATCCGAACGTGCTGCGGGTGTTCATCTCGGCGCGCTCCGGAGCGACCACCGAGTCGACGGTGCGCACCCTCAACGAGGGTCGTCAGATCACGTTGACGATGGCCGACATGTTCGACAACGAACTCAAGGACTTCAAGCTCGACCACGCCGCCTTCGAACTGGCCGCACACGCCGCGTTCGGATCGGCCGCGTCCTCGACCGAGTGGTGGTTGGGCGAACCCGGCAGCCCGCGCCGCATGCCGCGCGACCAGTTCGTCGCCCATCTGACCACGATCATGATGGGGGTCATCGTCGGCACCGCCGAGGCGCTGGGCATCGCGGTCGACCCCGATCAGCCGGTCCACAGTGCCGTGCGAAGCAATCCCGCGGCCAGCTGAGGACCAAAGGCCCGTTGACATCATCCGGGCTTTCGTCAAGACTCGGTCCTACCCGATACCCTGGGTACCGGGTATCTGCGTAGCCAGCCGGGGGTAGACACCGAGTGCACCCGCTGACGCGCGAGCTGTTAGGCCAATAGAAGGACCGATCCACCGTGACCGATGCATTGACACAAATCGAGCCGACCAAGGCGCACCAGCCGGTGCATACCCGCGCGCTGATCATCGGGACGGGGTTCTCCGGCCTGGGCATGGCGATCAAGCTGCAAAGCCAAGGTGTGGACTTCGTCATCCTGGAGAAGGCCGACGACGTCGGCGGCACCTGGCGCGACAACAGCTACCCGGGGTGCGCCTGCGACATCCCGTCGCATCTGTACTCGTTTTCCTTCGAGCCCAAGCCGGACTGGAAGAACCCGTTCTCCTACCAGCCCGAGATCTGGGACTACCTCAAGGGAGTCACCGAGAAGTACGGGCTGCGCCGCTACATCGAGTTCAACTCGCTCGTCGATCGCGGCCACTGGGACGACGACGAGCACCGCTGGCATGTGTTCACCGCCGACGGGCGCGAATACGTCGCCCAGTTCCTGATCTCGGGCGCCGGCGCGCTGCACATCCCGTCGATCCCCGAGATCGAAGGTCGCGACGAATTCCGCGGTCCCGCTTTCCATTCCGCGCAGTGGGACCACAGCGTCGATCTCACCGGGAAACGGGTGGCGATGATCGGCACCGGCGCCAGCGCGATCCAGATCGTGCCGGAGATCGTCGGGCAGGTCGGCGAACTTCAGCTCTACCAACGCACTCCGCCGTGGGTGGTGCCGCGGTCAAACCCGGATCTCCCGGTTGCGCTGCGCCGGGCCATGGAGAACGTTCCCGGGCTGCGGGCGCTGGTGCGGCTGGTCATCTACTGGGGGCAGGAGGCGCTGGCATTCGGCATGACCAAGCGGCCGAACGCGCTGAAATTCATTGAGGCGTACTGCAAATACAACATCCGCCGCTCGGTGAAGGATCGCGAGCTGCGCCGCAAGCTGATCCCGAACTACCGCATCGGCTGCAAGCGCATCCTGAACTCGTCGACGTATTACGGGGCGGTCGCCGACCCGAAGACCGAACTGATCACCGACGGGATCAGCCGGATCACACCCGACGGGATCGTGACGGCCGACGGCACCGAACGTCCGGTCGACGTGATCGTCTACGGCACCGGCTTTCACGTCACCGACTCCTACACCTACGTCCAGATCAAGGGCCGCCACGGCGAGGATTTGGTCGACCGCTGGAACCGGGAGGGCATCGGCGCGCATCGGGGGATCACCGTCGCCGAGATGCCCAACCTGTTCTTCCTGCTCGGTCCCAACACCGGGCTGGGGCACAACTCGGTGGTCTTCATGATCGAGTCCCAGATCCGCTATGTCGCCGATGCGATCAAGAAGTGCGACAAGTTCGGCGCGCAGGCACTGGCGCCGACGCGCGCGGCGCAGGACAAGTTCAACGATGAGCTGCAGGACCAGCTGAAAGGCTCGGTGTGGAACACCGGCGGCTGCAGCAGCTGGTACCTCGACGAGCACGGCAAGAACACCGTGCTGTGGGGCGGCTACACCTGGCAGTACTGGCGGGAGACCCGCTCGGTCAAGCCCGACGAGTATCAGTTCTTCGGCGTGCGCAGCGGCTCACGCGCCATCCGCGCGGTGGCCGGTGCGAGCTGAGCTCCGCCGGACAGGCATAACCCCAGGCTATTCACCAAATCGTCTTCGTCTGGGACACTGGGACGGATGAGCGCCTATCAGACTGTCGTAGTCGGCACCGATGGCTCCGAGTCGTCGCTGCGTGCGGTGGACCGCGCGGGTGTGATCGCTGCTGAATACGGCGCGAAATTGATCGTTGCGACGGCACACCTCCCCGTGTCCGAGGAGAAGGGCCGCTACGCCATTCCGCCGGGCAGTGACCACGGTCAGGACTACCGGACGGTGGGCGAGGCCCCGTACTACGCAATCCTGCGGGAAGCCGCGATTCGAGCGCGCAAAGCCGGGGCCAAGGACGTGGAAGAGAAGTCGGTGGTCGGGGCCCCCATCACCGCGCTGGTGAACCTGGCCGACGAGGTCAGTGCCGACCTACTGGTCATCGGCAACGTCGGACTCGCCAGCGTCGCCGGGCGACTGCTGGGATCGGTCCCATCGGAAGTCTCCCGCAAGGCCAAGACCGACGTCCTGATCGTGCACACCTCCGACTGACGCATTAAGCCGTTGCGGCAGTGGGCTGTTGGCTGGCGTCTTTGGCAAAGGACCGCAGGTTGGCGCGCACGATCCGGTCCAGCACCCGGTCGGAGACGAGGCGGCTGATCCGCACCAGGATCGCGGCATCACGCCCGATCGTGTAGCGAGTGCGCGGGCGAGATGCGGTGGCCGCCTTGGCGATGACCTGTGCGGCGTGCTCGGATGACACACCAGTCTCGGTGAACGAGTGAGCCTGCGCCGTGACGGCCGCCGTCAGGTCGCCATAGCGTGCCAGTTGGGCGGCGGTCATGTCGGCCTTCAGTCCCTCCGCGGTGGCGATGCCCCTTTCGACCATCTCGGTTTTGACCGCGCCGGGTTCGACGACGACGACCTTGATGCCGAGCTTTGCGACCTCGCGCCGCAGGGCATCGCTGACCGCCTCGAGCGCGAACTTCGAACCGGCGTAGGCACCGTAGGTCGGCAAGACCACCTTGCCGCCGACGGAGCTGATGTTCACCACGGTGCCCGAGCTGAGCAGCAGGGCCGGCAAGAGCGCCTGCGTCATCGCGATGTGACCGAACAGATTGACCTCGAACTGCTTGCGCCACTGGGCAATCGGCAAGGCTTCGACCGGCGCGTTGATCGCGATGCCGGCGTTGTTGATCAGGGCCCGCAGGGGCCGGCGCAGCGGATCGCGGGCGACGCGGTCCGCGACCGCGGCCACGTCGGATTCCATCGTGATGTCGAGGATCACCGGCTCTAGCCCCTCAGGCCCGCCGGCCACTAACGCGTCGGCGTCGGCTTCGCGGCGTACCCCGGCAAGCACGTGAAAACCTCTGCGGGCCAGTTCTTTAGCCGTTGCCGCGCCCATCCCCACCGAAGCGCCGGTCACGACGATCAGCTCCTGACGGTCGGCGTGATTCGAGGAATGCATGGCGGTCTCCATTTCGACGGACGAGCCTTTGAGTTGACGTTGTTAACTGAAGCTAGGCGCTTGAGTTGACAATGTCAACTGGGGTGCTGGCTTATGCTCGGCGAGTGACGTCACGAGCGGAGAGTGCTGCGGCAACACGCCGCTCGCTGCTCGAGGCCGCCGAGGTATTGCTCGACCGCGGCGGCGTCGAAGCCGTCACGCTGCGCGAGGTGGGCGCTCGGGCCGGCGTTTCGCACTCGGCGGCGTATCGTCACTTCGCCGACAAGGAATCGCTGCTCGCGGTCCTGGCCACGAACGCGTTGAGCGAATTGGGCGATCTACTCGAGGCCTTGGTCAACAGCGATGACTCACCCGAGGAGTCGTTGCGCTCCGGTCTGCTCTCGCTGATCAACCTCGGCCGCACCCGGCCGCACCTGTACCGGTTGATGTTCACTCCGCCGGCCGGTGACCCGACCGATGCGATGCGGGTGGCCGAACGCGCGCAGGATCTGTTTCTCGACGTGGTGGGTCGCATCACGGGTCCGCAGCAGGCTCGTCGCTACGGGGCGCTGTTGTTGACCAGCGCCCACGGCATCACCGGATTGGACCTCAGCGGTCACATGGATTTGGACAAGTGGCACACCAATGCCGAGGAACTCGTCGACACACTTATTTCGGTGTTGCCCAAACCTTGAGCAGGTCGGCGAAAGCCGCTGCGGCCGCATCCACGCCGGCATCGTCGTCGGTGGCCACCAGGTCGAGCAGCAGTCCCCGGGTGACGGCCAGTCCGAGTCTGGCCATCGCCGGGTCGAACGCGTCGCCGGCCACCGCCTCGGCGGCGTCCAGCCACCCGCTGACCGCGTTGGGAACCATTCGGGCGAAAGGCTTTTCGCCCTGTGCGGCGCGGGCATAGCACTCGAAGAACAGGCGCTCCAGCCGGCGTAGCTCGGGCCGGTGCAAGTCGGCCCACATGGCGGCAAAGCCGTCGGCGGCATCGGTGGGTAATTCGGCGAGCTGACCCATCTGGCGGCGCTCGACCTCGTCGACGACGGCCAGCAGCAGCTCCTCTCGAGACCCGAAGTGGTGCAGCAACATTCGATGGCTGGTGCCCACAGCGTCGGCCACCTCGCGCAGTGAGCGGTCGCCGATGCCGCCGTCGGCGAACTCGTCGATCAGCGCGTCGAGCAGTTGGCGGCGCCGAGCCAGGTCAGGCGTGCGAACCATTGGCGCGGCTGAGCTGCTCCGATCGAGCCTTGAGTCCCTGGGCTTCCAGCTCGAGAAAGCGCCGCGTCTTCTTGATCATCAGCCGCCCGACGAGCGCCCCGAGCACGCCGCTCTGGTCGAGTTCCTGGCGGACCAGGGTGCGGAAACCGCGGCCGGTCACATAGTGGCGCGCGGTCACCATCGAACCGGGCGCGCGTTGTACCCAGGTCCAGGACTTGCCCGGGTCGAGCTCGGTGACTTTCCAGACCAATTTCTGCATGCCGGGCTGCTTGATCGCGAAGCGCTTGCCGACGGCGAGGCCCGGCCCGTCGAGTCCGACCAGCGACGTCACCGAGGCGGTCCAGTCCGGCCAGTGCTCGACGTCGCTGAAGACGTCCCAGACCAATTGCCGCGGCGCGTCGATCTCGATACTGTCTTCGGTAAACATGTACCAAATGGTACATCCAGCGGAGGGCGCTGCAAAGGGTCATCGAGATCGACGCCAGAGCGCAAGACTGCGAGTGCCTGTCGCGCTGGGTCGGTCTCGGCGCGAAACCCTATGCCTGCACGCGGGCGTCGAGGTGCTTGAGCGCGGCCTCGGCGCCGTTCCACCCCGGGATGCCGGTTACACCCGGACCCGGATGCGTGCACTGCCCGCAGAGGTAGAGGCCCTCGACCGGGGTGGCGAACTTGTCCTCGCCTTCGACGACGCGGCCGGTCCACAGCTGGTTGGGCTGCAGCAGACCGTGTGAGTAGTCGCCGGCGTGCGCGCTGAAGGTGCTGCCGAAGTAGCGGTTCGAGAACACCACACGGTTGGTCACCGAGTCGGCGAAGCCCGGCGCGAACTTGTCGAAGATGCCCACGCAGGTGTCGGCGTATTGCTCTTTCCAGCTTCGGTTTTCGTCGGCGTCCAGCCCGGTGGGGAAGTAGGGCGTGAAAATCGTTGCGCTGTGCTTACCTTCGGGCGCCAGCGACGAATCGACCATGCTCGGTATGTACAGGTAGGTGGGCGGCGCGTCGGGCAGCATGCCCTTGCGGTATTGCTCCCACGCGTCGCTGATGTATTCCGGCGACGGTGCGTAGGCCACGGTCGGACACCACTGCCCGTTGTCCTGCATGAAGGGCTGCAATCGCTCGATCCATTGCGGCGCTTGGTCAATGGTGAGGTGTGCCTGGATGTAGCCCAGGTTGAAGTTGATCTCCTTGATCTTGCGGATGTAGTCGGGCGGAAAGTGTTGTGCGCCAGCAAGATTAACAAACGTGGTGTACGGGTCGAGCGACGACAGCACCACATCAGCGGAAATCGTTGTGCCATCCCGTAACTCGACCCCGGCGGCGCGGCCGTTCTCGACCAGGATCTGCTTGACGTGTTGCTTCATCTGTACCTCGGCGCCGAGTGACTCGGCGCGCCGGCACAGCGCGGTGCTCAGCGCGCCGATGCCGCCGCGCGGCATGATGTATTCGACGTTGCCGCCGCCGATCAAATAGTGGTACAGCGTCGACGCATTCGAGCCCGGAGTCCACGGTCCGCCGTCGAACGCGTCGATCGACATCGCGGCCAGCGAGCCCTGGATGCAGCGGCCCTGGTCGGGCGCCAGGAAGCGCCGGACCGTGTCCATCGTGCTGCCGTACCACATCTGGGCGAAGTCATGGCGGTCCTCGGGCGTCGGCTGGGAGGCGATCACCTCGATGATGTCCAGCGGTGGGCCGAACGCCGAGTCGACGAAGTAGGGCGCGAATCTTCCGATGTGGGCGAACAATCCGCCGAGCGCGGTCGCGACGTCGGCGCCGTGATCCTCGAGCAGATGGCGCCCCATCCGCTCCAGGTCGTTGTACATCACGAACGGGGTGTCCTGCGCGTCGCCGAAGGTGCACGTCGAGGTCCACTGGTCCATCAGCTCGAAGCCCCACTTGGTGAGCTCCAGGCGGTCGGTCATCTCCTGGCGCCAGATCAGCACCGCCCAGGCGCCGACGCTGTGCTTGTACCCGTCGAAGAGCTCCCGGGTCGCTGCCATGCCGCCGAGGAAGTGCGCACGTTCCAGGACAAGCACCTTCGCGCCGCCCTTGGCCAGCACATTCGCGGCAACTAAACCGTTGTGACCTGCTCCGATGATGATCGCGTCATAGTCGGCCATGCTGACTCCTCCGGTGCTGATCCGTCGACTTCAGGCACAATGTCACATGTGACATATTTGCGTCAATGGTGACATTTGGTGTCTGCTTACTCCCGTGGCATCTCGTAGTCAGCGGACGCGTCAGGCGCTGTTACAGGCGGCGATGAAGCGTTTCGTCGCCGATGGCGTGCACCAAACCAGCGTTTCCGACATCGTCGCCGACGTCGGGGTGACCGAGCGCACCTTCTATCGGCACTTCCCGTCCAAGCACGCGGTGATCTTCGCCGACTACGACATCGGCTTCGAGTGGTTCGCCCGCGCGCTGGCGTTGCGCCCGCGTGGCGAACCCATCACCGCGTCGGTGCGAAAAGCGGTGGACGCCTTCCCTTTTGACTTCGCGATGGTCCGCGAAGCGGCCACCATCCGCTCGCGCGACCTCGACCAGGAGATCATCACCACGCACATCGGGCGGATGCGCGATCAGGTGGCCGCCGAGATCGCTCGCTTCATCCACGAACGATCGAAGCCGACCGCCGATGGGGCCATGATCGCCGATATCGCGGCGCACAGCCTGGCGACGGCGGTGTTCGCTTCGCTGGAGGCGTGGATGGGCAAGGGGGGCGAGGACATCAATGAGCTGAGCCGCCTGACCGACATCGCGTTGAGCGCCCTGGAAGATGGACTTACGCACACCCTGCGAGAGGCCGGATTGGATTGAACGCCGCGACACGGAGACACAAGTTGTTGTGTTGCACCGGCTTGTCGGCCCCCAGGGGTAGTGTTTGTGGTCCAAGTAACAGCAAACAGTCCAGCAGCCGATTTGGTGTGTGAAGTGGGGTTCTGGTGACCGAAAACATGAAGCTGATCGACCGCGCTTCGGCGATCAACTGGAACCGGGTGCAAGACGAGAAAGACGCCGAGGTCTGGGACCGGCTGACCGGAAATTTCTGGTTGCCGGAGAAGGTGCCGGTGTCCAATGACATTCCGTCCTGGGGAACGCTGACCGCCAACGAGAAGCAACTCACGATGCGCGTCTTCACCGGGCTGACATTGCTGGACACCATCCAGGGCACCGTGGGGGCGGTCAGCCTGATTCCCGATGCGCTGACGCCGCACGAGCAGGCCGTCTACACCAACATCGCCTTCATGGAGTCCGTGCACGCCAAGAGCTACAGCTCGATTTTCTCCACGCTGTGCTCGACGGCCGAGATCGACGACGCGTTCCGCTGGTCGGAGGAGAACCCCAACCTGCAGCGCAAGGCCGAGATCGTGATGGAGTACTACCGCGGCGACGAGCCGCTCAAGCGCAAGGTTGCCTCCACGCTGCTGGAAAGCTTCCTGTTCTACTCCGGCTTCTACCTGCCCATGTACTGGTCGAGCAGGGCCAAGCTGACCAACACCGCGGACATGATCCGGCTGATCATCCGCGACGAGGCCGTGCACGGTTACTACATCGGCTACAAGTTCCAGCGTGGTCTGGCGATGGTCGACGAGGCCAAGCGCACCGAGCTCAAGGACTACACCTACGAGCTGCTCTTCGAGCTCTACGACAACGAGGTGGAGTACACCCAGGACCTTTACGACGAGGTCGGGCTGACCGAGGACGTCAAGAAGTTCTTGCGCTACAACGCGAACAAGGCGTTGATGAACCTCGGGTACGAGGCGCTGTTCCCGCGCGACGAGACCGACGTGAACCCGGCGATCCTGTCGGCGCTGTCGCCCAACGCCGACGAGAACCACGACTTCTTTTCCGGCTCGGGGTCGAGCTACGTGATCGGCAAGGCCGTCGTCACCGAAGACGAGGACTGGGACTTCTAAAGCGCTCGCCAGCTGAAACCGGTGAGCAATGACGGGCCCGTGGGGGCAACAGACTTCCGTCGCGCCTTGGCGCTGATTCAGCACGGCGAGCGCGGCGACGAAGCCGGCATGCGCGTCATCATCGACGACGAGGTCCTGCCCACTGACCGGTTGCCGCAGCTGATCCGTGCCACCGTATCGATCTTTTGGCAGCTGGTGGCGCAGCTGTGCGAACCGCACGAAATCGCCGAGATCGGCCGAACCCTGACCACGGCGTCCACGGCCGACGACTTCGATCTCGACCGCGACAACCGACTGGTGGCCCGGATCGCGATGGCACAACACGCGGCAGATCTCAGCGCCGAGTACGACGTGATCCGCGACGCCGACACCGCGCCCGACGGTCTGGTCCGTCTCGGGCTCACCGCCGCCGGTGTCGTCTCCGCGATGCTGCCCCAGCTACGCACCGATGCCGGCCGGCAATTGCTCAACAATTTGGCGATGCAGGCCCTCCGCGAGGAGAACGGCTAATGCGCAACTAGCTGGATGCCCACATTTTGCGCGGTCTTCGGCACTTGCCGATAGCCTCCGCCCCATGGCACAGGCGGTCGTCATACGAAATCGTCAAGGACGCGCGGTTGCAGTCAATGGTGAGCGCCGCGCACCGCGGCGCAGGCGACCCGTGGTGGCCGGCCGCGCACGATCCCGGCGCGTCGAACCGCCGTCCCCGAATCCGCCGCCGGCCAGTGCTCGAAAGCGCCACGAATTGCGTTGGTGGTTCACCGAACTCATCATTCCGACGGTCGTCGCGCTCGTCACCGGCGCGATCGTCGCGGTGGGCACCATCAAGGGACAGGCCCTGCTCGACGACGCTCGCGAGGACCGGGCGCTGCGGCTGGAAAATCTTCGATTCGTCCGCGATCATTCGGCCGTCGACCCCAATCAGCCGCGACCGTTCGGCGGTCTTGATCTGAGCGGACAACACCTGCGCGGGCTGCAGTTGGCAAACGCCAACTTCGACGACGCCAACCTCGAGGCAGCGATCCTCAACAACTCGAATCTGCACCGCGCGAGTTTCAATTACGCCCGCCTCCGCAACGCGGATCTCACGGCCGCCGATCTGTCGGAATCAGATGTGGAAGGCGCCGATCTGAGCGGCGCGGACTTGGGTCGCGCCAACCTTGCCGGGGCGATCTTGGATCAAACCGTGCTGTACGGGGCCGACCTGAAGACCGCCAGTCTCCGCGGCGCCTCGTTGACGTGCATCTACTACGACGCCGCTACCTCGTGGCCTGCCGGGTTCGTCCCTCCACCACGTGGTGACCAGCGCTGTGAAGCCAGGGGAGGGCGCCGCCGCTAGTGGGAGGTTTTAGCTAATGCCGCAGACTCCCATGCCGTCCGGGCAGTCGATTGTGCATCCCGCGGTCGCGGACGCGGCGAAGGCGAGGACCAGGGCGACGAGGAGTTTGCTCGTGAAACCAGACATGACCACTCCGTTCTTCCGGGCTGGGCCCGGGCCGTTGTCGGCTCGCTCATCGTAGTTCGCTGGAGCCGCAAAGAGACGAAATTGCCCGGATGGCCTCCGAACGCCGACCGCTGGATTTCCAGCACCAGATGTTCAGGTCGTGAACGGAATGTGAATTGTCGCCATGGTCGTACGCCACGGCAGCGTCCCTACCCTGAGACTGATGGGGTGTCGGAACATCACTCTCACAAGCACGCGAAATTCCTCAAGTCAGTGATCCGCTGGCTGGACGTCGGCTACCCGCAAGGTGTTCCCGGCCCCGACCAGGTGGCGTTGTTCGCCCTGCTGCGGAGCACCCCCCTGACCCAGGAGCAGCTCGAAGAGGTTGCTCACAACATCGCCGCGAAGGAATCCCAGCCAGGAGCTGACGGCGTCGTCAGCAAGGACGAGATCGCCGAGTTCATCACCAAGATGACCCACCACGACCCGGGCAAAGAGAACATTCAGCGCGTGGCCGCCACGCTGGCCGCCGCCGGCTGGCCGCTGGCCGGCATCAGCGTCAGCGCGGTAGCCCCCGACGACGAGCACGCCGCCGCGGCGGAAGAAATCGCGTGGCGCCGCGACGACCTGGCCGAGGGCGTCTCATAAGGTCGAGATGTCGATGACGAAGCGGTAGCGCACGTCGCTGGCCAGCACCCGCTCGTAGGCCTCGTTGACGTAATCCGCTTCGATGACCTCGATTTCGGGGGTCACCTGGTGCTCGGCACAGAAGTCGAGCATCTCCTGGGTTTCCGCGATGCCGCCGATGTTCGAGCCCGACAGGCTGCGGCGTGCCAACGCCAGCGGGAACGCCCCGATCTCCATCGGGTGCTCGGGGATGCCCAATTCGACGAGCGTGCCGTCGACGTCGAGCAGGCCGACGTAGTCGTCGAGCTTGAGGTTCGCCGAGACCGTGTTCAGGATCAGGTCGAAGCTGCTGCGCAACTTCTTGAACGTGTCACGCTCGGAGGTGGCGTAGTAGTTGCTGGCGCCCAGCCGCAGCCCGTCTTCCATCTTCTTCAGCGACTGCGACAGCACGCTCACCTCGGCGCCCATCGCCGCGCCCAGCTTGACCCCCATGTGGCCCAGGCCGCCGAGGCCGATGATCCCCAGCCGCGTGCCCGGGCCGGCCTTCCAGTGGCGCAGCGGAGAGAACAGCGTGATGCCCGCGCACAGCAGCGGCGCCGCCTTGTCCAGCGGGAGCGAGTTCGGGATGCGCAGGACGAAGTTCTCGTCGACGACGATCGCCTGGCTGTAGCCACCCATCGTCGGGGTGCCGTCCTTGTCGGTGGAGTTGTAGGTGAAGATCGCACCCCGCTTGCAGTACTGCTCGAGCCCGGCCTCGCAGCTGCTGCACTGGCCGCAGGAGTTCACCATGCAGCCCACGCCGACGTGGTCGCCCACCTTGTGCTTGGTCACTTCCGCGCCGACGGCGGTCACCACGCCGGCGATCTCGTGGCCCACGACGACGGGGTAGTTCGGCACGCCCCATTCGGATTTGGCGGTGTGGATGTCGGAGTGGCAGATGCCCGCGAACTTGATGTCGATCGCCACGTCGTGCGGACCCGGATCGCGGCGGGTGATGGTGGTCTTGGTCAGCGGCTCCGTCGCCGAAGTGGCGGCATACGCGGAAACAGTGCTCATAGCGATCCCTTTTCGATTCGGTTGCGTCCTAGAAAAGCTTAGCTAAGGTAAAGGTTTCAGGCCAATCGAGCTTGATCACACATGAGCTTATGACGATGTGTGCCGACCGTACCGGCCGCCGTTAGTTGATCGCGGCGTTGACCAGGCGCAGGTCATCCACGATGCCCCGGGCCGCGAGCACGCCCTCACCCGTCTGCCATACCTCGTCGTTGACGATGTAGACGCGGTTGTCGCGGTTGGCGGACAGTTTGCGCCACGGGGCGCTGTCCAGAATCGTCGCGGCGCGGTCGGCGGCGGCGCGGTTGGCGCAGGACATGTAGATGACGTCGGCCTCGGCCGCCGAAAAATCCGCGCCCTTGGCCAGGTCGGCGTCGGTCGCGCCGATCTCGACGTAGGGCTTGTCGGTGAACCGCTGGGATGCCGGCCGGTCCACTCCGACCGCGCCGAGCACGCTGGCCGGAAAGTTGTTGGCGCCGTAGATCCGCAGGCTGTTGACGGTCAGCTGGACAACCGACGCCTGGAAGTGAGCCGCGTCGTGGGAGGCGCCGATTTGGTTGGCCCGCTGGGTGAAACCGTTGATCAGCCCGTCGACAGCGCCGCGGCGCGCCGTCGCGCCGCCGACGATGCGCAGGTTGTCCTGCCATGCCGCCCCGGGTGCCGCGGTGAATACCGTCGGCGCAATCGCCGCGAGCCTCGGATACGTCCGCGGCGTCAGCGCGACCGAGCCCAGAATCAGGTCCGGGTGCAGCGCGGCGATCGCGCGCAGGTCGGGATTGCCGCGGGTGCCGACCCCGGGCAGGGCGTGCACGGCCTCGCCCAGATAGGAGGGCTGACTCGACGAGTCGTCGGGCAGGGCCGCGGCGACGATGCGCGACTGCAGGCCGAGCGCACACAGGGCGTCGAGCTGATCGCCGGAGAGCACCACGATGCGCTGGGCCTCCGCGGGCACCTGGACCGAGTCCGGAGTGACCCCCGCGGCGTTCTGGGCCTGCCGGGTCTCGGGTCCCGCATCGGCCGGGGCCGCGTCTCGCGCGCACGACTCGTCGGGCTTGCGGTCGTTGCCGAGCACCCCGGCGCCCGCGATCTGGGTGGTGGGTGTGACCAGCGACCGGGTCGAGGGCCCCTTGGAGCCGGACTGTCCGGCGCCGCAGCCGCTGCCCGTCGCGATCGCGGTTGCCGCGATCGCTGCGACGGCCATCAGACGTCCAACGGAGCGTCGCCTGTCGCCGGATTGCACGCGTTTCTCCTATGTCAAGCCGCTGCCGGTTGGCAAGGCTGATTGCGGGTTTGGTCGTCGGTGTGGAGGTGGTGGAACACCACGCGGGCCAGGCGGCGTTTGAGGCAGCGCAGGGCCTCGGTGCTGGAATCTCCGTCGGTCAGTCGCTTGCGGTAGTAGGCCTGGCCGAGTCCGTCGATGCGAATCTGGGTGACCGCGATGCGATGTAGCGCGGCATTGAGTTGCCGGTTGCCCGAGCGGGTCATGCGCACCCGACCGGCGGTGTTTCCCGACCACACTGGGATCGGTGCCACGCCGCTATGGCGGGCGAAGGCTGGCCTCGCTCTTGAATCGGGTTACGCCGGCGGTTTCGCCGACCAGTTTGGCTGCGGTCAGCTCGCCGCAGCCGGGCATCGCCAACAGTGCCGGAGCGATCGCACGGACGCGTTCGCCGATGCGTTTGGTCAAGGCATTGATGGCTTCGGTGAGTCGGGTGACGTCGGCCAGCTCATCACGAGCCAATTCGGCCACCAAGCCGGGCACGGTGTCCAACCACGCCCGCAGCACGTCGCGGTGCTTAGCCAGATCCAACGAAGCGGCCTTGGGTGCATGGGAAGGATCGAGTTCGTGAACTCGCCACAACAGCCGGTTGATCGTCGAGGTTCTCTGTGCCACAAGATCTTCACGCCGATCCACCAACAATTTCAATTCCCGCGATGTCTCGTCATGAGAGGCCACCGGCAAATCCGGTTCACGTAAGAACGCCCGCGCCACCGCCAACGCGTCGATCGGATCGGACTTACCCCGGGTCCGCGCCGACTTACGGGTCAGCGCCATCAACTTCGGTGGTACCCGCACCACCTTCTGACCGGTAGTCAACAGGTCGCGCTCCAAACGAGCAGACAGGTGCCGACAATCCTCGATCGCCCAGACCAGCTCCACACCGAACTGATCGCGGGCCCACCGCAATGCCCGGCGATGGCCGGCAGTTGTGGCGTCCACGACCTTCTCGCCGAGCTTTCGGCCAACCTCGTCCACGGCGACAAACGTGTGGGTGCGCTTGTGGACATCGGCTCCAACAACAACCATGGAGGTTGCCTCCTTCACTGTGAGGTGACGGTTGGGCCGGTCGGCGGACACATCTCAGTCGGGGGCGACGCCACGCTCCTATCAAGTCACGCCGGCCGGTCCTTCACACCTGATGCCGACAAAACCCATGAACGCCAACCCGAGGGCGGCAGCGACGCTACGAGCCAGACACCAGGTGACCAGGATCCAACCACCGCTCTACGCGGCAACCTCACCCTGACACTGAGATCGACGCTAACATCCGGGCAGCTGGGAACCGGTCCGCGGACGCGGCCCGGCGCCCCCGATGAACCAATTACGACAGTTTGTAGGACCAGCACTGCCACCGGCCTGATAGGGAGCTAAGATTCGGTAGAACCCCTGTCTGGGATGGATGTTTGGAGGAGCTGTTGACAGCCGAAGCGCCCCCGTTGGGAGAACTCGAGGCCGTTCGGCCGTACCCGGCCCGCACCGGTCCCAAAGGGAACCTGATCTACAAACTGATCACGACCACCGATCACAAGCTGATCGGCATCATGTACACGGTCACCTGCATCGTCTTCTTCTTCGTCGGCGGGCTGCTGGCGCTGTTGATGCGCACCGAGCTGGCCGCGCCGGGTCTGCAGTTCTTGTCGAATGAACAGTTCAACCAGCTGTTCACCATGCACGGCACGATCATGCTGCTGTTCTACGCGACCCCGATCGTGTTCGGCTTTGCCAACCTGGTGCTGCCGTTGCAGATCGGCGCACCCGACGTGGCCTTCCCGCGGCTGAACGCCTTCTCGTTCTGGTTGTTCCTGTTCGGCGCCACGATGGGGCTGGCCGGTTTCATCACGCCGGGCGGCGCGGCCGACTTCGGCTGGACCGCTTACACCCCGCTGACCGACGCGATCCACTCACCCGGCGCCGGTGGCGACCTGTGGATCATGGGACTGATCGTCGCCGGTCTGGGCACCATCCTGGGTGCGGTCAACATGATCACCACTTGCGTGTGCATGCGTGCACCGGGCATGACGATGTTCCGGATGCCGATCTTCACCTGGAACATCATGGTGACCTCGATCCTGATCCTGATCGCGTTCCCGTTGCTGACCGCCGCGCTGTTCGGGCTGGCGGCCGATCGTCACCTGGGCGCTCACATCTACGACTCGGCCAACGGCGGAGTTCTGTTGTGGCAGCACCTATTCTGGTTCTTCGGCCACCCCGAGGTGTACATCATCGCGCTGCCGTTCTTCGGCATCGTCTCGGAGATCTTCCCGGTCTTCGCCCGCAAGCCGATCTTCGGCTACACCACGCTGGTCTACGCGACGCTGTCGATCGCCGCGCTGTCGGTGGCGGTGTGGGCCCACCACATGTTCGCCACCGGAGCCGTTCTGCTGCCGTTCTTCTCGTTCATGACCTATCTGATCGCGGTGCCGACCGGGATCAAGTTCTTCAACTGGATCGGAACGATGTGGAAGGGCCAGTTGACCTTTGAGACGCCGATGCTGTTCTCGATCGGCTTCATGGTCACCTTCCTGCTGGGCGGACTGACCGGGGTCCTGCTGGCCAGCCCGCCGCTGGACTTCCACGTCACCGACAGCTACTTCGTGGTCGCGCACTTCCACTACGTGCTGTTCGGCACCATCGTTTTCGCCACCTACGCCGGAATCTACTTCTGGTTCCCGAAGATGACGGGCCGGCTGCTCGACGAGCGGCTGGGCAAGCTGCACTTCTGGTTGACGTTCATCGGCTTCCACACCACGTTCCTGGTGCAGCACTGGCTGGGAGACGAGGGCATGCCGCGCCGCTACGCCGACTACCTGCCCACCGACGGCTTCCAAGGGCTGAACATCGTTTCGACGGTGGGCGCATTCATCCTGGGCGCCTCGATGTTCCCCTTCGTATGGAATGTCTTCAAGAGCTGGCGCTACGGCGAAGTGGTCACCGTCGACGACCCGTGGGGTTACGGCAACTCGCTGGAGTGGGCAACCAGTTGTCCGCCGCCGCGGCACAACTTCACCGAGCTGCCCCGAATCCGTTCGGAGCGGCCGGCTTTCGAGCTGCACTATCCGCACATGGTGGAGCGCATGCGTGCCGAGTCGCACGTCGGTCGGGCCCACGGCAAAGAGGGCCACGACGTAACCCGACTCGACGACGTAGGCGTCCGCAGCTAGGGGTTCATAGCGGGTGAGCACACCACCTAAGGTGTCGGTGCTGATCACCGTCACCGGCGTGGATCAACCGGGTGTGACGTCAGCGCTCTTCGACGCGCTCTCCGGCCACGGAATCGACCTGCTCAACGTCGAGCAGGTGGTCATCCGGGGCCGCCTGACCCTGGGCGTATTGCTTTGCTGCCCACCGGAAGTCGCCGAAAGCATCGTGCTGGGCGACGATGTCGAGGACGCCATCCACGCGGTGGGCCTCGACGTCACGATCGAGCGCAGCGAGGCCGTGCCGATCATCCGCGAGCCCTCGACGCACACCATCTTCGTGCTGGGCCGGCCCATTACGGCCGGGGCGTTCGGCGCGGTGGCCCGCGAAGTCGCGGCGCTCGGCGTCAACATCGACCTGATCCGCGGCGTCTCCGACTATCCGGTGACCGGCCTGGAGTTGCGGGTCTCGGTGCCGCCCGGAGCCGACGGCCCGCTGCGGGCCGCGCTGAACAAGGTCTCGTCCAACGAGGGCGTCGACGTCGCGGTCGAGGACTACACCCTGGAGCGGCGGGCGAAGCGGCTCATCGTGTTCGACGTCGATTCGACGCTGGTGCAGGGCGAGGTCATCGAGATGCTGGCGGCCAAGGCCGGCGCCGAGGGCCGGGTCGCCGCGATCACCGAGGCCGCGATGCGCGGCGAGCTGGACTTCGCGGAGTCGCTCCTGCAGCGGGTGGCCACCCTGGAGGGCCTGCCTGCCACGGTGATCGACGAGGTCGCCGATCAGCTGGAGCTGATGCCCGGCGCGCGGACCACCCTGCGGACCCTGCGACGGCTGGGCTATCACTGCGGCGTGGTCTCCGGCGGGTTCCGGCGCATCATCGAGCCGCTGGCCGCGGAGCTGATGCTGGACTTCGTCGCCGCCAACGAGCTCGAGATCGTCGACGGCAAACTCACCGGTCGGGTGGTCGGGCAGATCATCGACCGGCCCGGGAAAGCCAAGGCGCTGCGGGACTTTGCGCAGCAGGCCGGGGTGCCGATGGCACAGACCGTGGCCGTCGGAGACGGTGCCAACGACATCGACATGCTGGCCGCGGCCGGGCTGGGGGTGGCGTTCAACGCCAAGCCCGCGTTGCGTGCGGTCGCCGACGCGTCGTTGAGCAGCCCGTACCTGGACACGGTGTTGTTTCTGCTCGGCGTCACCCGCGGCGAGATCGAGGCCGCCGATGCCGTCGACGGCGAAGTGCGCCGCGTCGAGATTCCCCCCGAGTAGGACGCTCGCGAGGCATGCGGCACGATGATCGGGTGCCCGAAACAGGCTCTGAAACAGACTCTGAAACAGACAGCCCCGTGGCCGATCCCGATCTGTTGATCGACTTCAGAAACGTCTCGCTGCGACGCGGCGAGCACGTCATGGTCGGGCCGCTGGATTGGGCGGTCGAACTCGACGAACGTTGGGTGATCATCGGCCCCAACGGGGCGGGCAAGACGTCGTTGCTGCGCATCGCCGCGGCGGCCGAGCACCCGTCGACCGGCATCGCGTTCGTGCTCGGCGAACAGCTGGGCCGAGTCGACGTGTCGGAATTGAAGGCCCGGATCGGGCTCAGCTCTTCGGCTTTGGCGCAGCGCATCCCCACCGACGAAGTCGTGCGCGATCTGGTCATCTCGGCCGGTTACGCGGTGCTGGGCCGCTGGCGCGAACGCTACGAGGAAGTCGACCATCAGCGCGCCGTCGACATGCTCGAGAGCCTGGGCGCCGAGCATCTGGCCGATCGCACCTACGGGACCTTGTCCGAAGGGGAACGCAAACGGGTGCTGATCGCCCGCGCGCTGATGACCGACCCCGAGCTGCTGCTGCTCGACGAACCCGCCGCGGGTCTGGACCTGGGCGGCCGTGAGGAACTGGTGTCCCGCCTGGCGGACCTGGCCGCCGACCCCGACGCACCGGCCCTGGTTCTGGTCACTCACCACGTTGAGGAGGTGCCACCCGGCTTCAGCCACTGCATGCTGCTGTCGGAGGGTGCGGTGGTGGCCGCGGGGTTGCTGTCCGATGTGCTGACGGCGGAGAATCTGTCGGCCGCTTTCGGGCAGTCGATCGCGCTGGACGTCATCGACGGGCGGTACTTCGCGCGGCGCGTCCGTGCCCGTGCGGCGCACCGGAGGAGGCAGGAATGAGCACCACCCCCGAGCCGCTGCCGACCAGGCCGGCGGCCACCGTGATGCTGATCCGCGACGTGCCCGGCGGCGTGAAGACCTTCCTGATGCGCCGGCATTCGAAGATGGAGTTCGCGCCGGGCACGATGGTGTTCCCCGGCGGCGGCGTCGACGACCGCGACCGCAATGCCGATATCGCGTGGGCGGGTCCGCCACCGGACTGGTGGGCACAGCGGTTCGGCATCGAGACCGACCTGGCCGCGGCGCTGGTGTGCGCGGCGGCGCGGGAGACGTTCGAGGAGTCCGGGGTGTTGTTCGCCGGCCCGGCCGACGATCCGGACGAGATCGTCGGCGACGCTTCGGTCTACGCCGACGCCCGCCGCGCCCTGGACGACCGGACGCTGTCGTTCGCGGATTTCCTGCGGACCGAAAACCTGGTGCTGCGCTCGGACCTGCTGCGGCCGTGGGCGAACTGGGTCACCCCGGAGGCCGAACGCACCCGTCGCTACGACACCTACTTCTTCGTCGGCGCCCTGCCGGAGGGGCAGCGGGCGGACGGGGAGAACACCGAATCCGACCAGTCCGGCTGGTCGACTCCACAGGCCGCGATCGACGACTTCGAGGCCGGGCGTTGTTTCCTACTGCCGCCGACCTGGACTCAGCTGGACTCGCTGGCCGGGCGCACCGTCGCCGAGGTGCTGGCCGTCGAGCGCCAAATCGTCACGGTACAACCACATTTGGAGATCCAGGGGGATAACTGGATCTTCGAGTTCTTCGACTCCGACCGCTACCACCAGGCCCGGGAAAAGGGCGGCATGGGGTGGCGGCATTGAGCGAGTTCGTCCACGTCGTGGTCAGTGACGGCTCGCAGGACGCCGGCCTGGCGGTGCTGCTCGTGTCGCGGCCGCCGACCAACACGATGACCCGGCAGGTGTACCGGGAGATCGCGGCCGCGGCCGCCGAGGTGGGGGAGCGAGACGACGTGGCCGCGGTGATCCTGTTCGGCGGCCACGAGATCTTCTCCGCCGGCGATGACATGCCCGAGCTGGCGACGCTGAGCGCGGCCGAGGCGGACACCGCGGCGCGGGTGCGCGCCCGGGCCATGGACGCCGTGGCGGCCATCCCGAAGCCGACCGTGGCCGCGGTCACCGGTTACGCGCTGGGCGCGGGCCTGACGCTGGCGCTGGCCGCGGACTGGCGGATCAGCGGTGACAACGTGAAATTCGGGGCGACCGAGATCCTCGCCGGTCGGACCCCCGGCGGTATGGCCCGCTTGACCCGCGCGGTCGGGGCGAGCAAGGCCAAGGAGCTGGTGTTCAGCGGGCGTTTCGTAGACGCCGAGGAGGCGCTGGAGCTGGGCCTGATCGACGAGATGGTGGCCCCCGACGACGTGTACGACGCCGCCGCGGTGTGGGCGCGGCGCTTCCTCGACGGGCCGCGAGGCGCACTGGCCGCCGCCAAGGCCGGCATCAACGCGGTGTTCGGGGCCGGGGTTTCTGAGGCAAACTTCTGAGCCGCGGCGAACGGGAGCGATCGCCGGCCTCGCTTCTCCGGCCGTGACTCCCATTCCTAGGTTGTGGGTACCTTCGCGGCGATCTGATGCGCGATGTTGACGCCGTCGTTGGACTGGGCGTCGGCCCGGTTTGAACTACATGCTTCGACGTCAACGACGACGTTGTTGGCCACCGTCAGCGCCCGCTGACAGGTTTGCCAAGTCCACGTCGAACCGGCGGCGGTAAAGCTGGCGCTCAAAGTGCCGTTGGTGTTGGCGACGGGCCCTACGGTCCGCACGATGTCTGGTCTGCCGGTCACCGTCTTGATGAATTGTCGGTTGGCGCAAGCCGGCCAGTTTTGGGCGGAGGAGTCGAAGAAGGCGCCCGCTTCGTGCGCGGAGTGAAACACCGCCACACCCTGATCGGTGAGATGAGTCCAGGTGGTGCCGGGCTCGCGCAGCACCTGTTCACGAAAGGCCCTCCACCCGCTGTCCGCATACACCGGGGCTAGCAACGGACCGCCAATCGGTCGGCAAGCCTTGTCCGGCACGTCGGCACTGTTGTCACCCATTGCGGTGAGCGTGCGCACGACCATCATCCCGTTGGCGCCCATCGCGGTGTTGATGTCGACGGGGCTGAGCAGCAGCCCGTCCAGTGCACCTTCCGCGACAGGAGATGGCCCGGCCGGGGTGGGCGGCGGGGGGATTTGAGTAGCGGTGGAGGGCTGCGCTGCTTGGGTTGAAGATGCGGGAGAATGTGGTCGTAACACGTAGCCCGCGATGCCGGTGCCGACGGCCAGGATTACCACCGAGGCGACGATCAGGCCCAATTGCACCGGGCGGCGTTGGCGACGCCACCACGACGCGAGTTGCGGTGTGGGGGTCTCGGGTACCGGGCCGTGTTGGGTTGCCACGGGGATGGGGTCGACGACCTGTGCTTGGGCGGCAAGTTCGGTCACCGGCATCGATGCCGCTGTGTTCGCCGCGAAAGCTGCTGCCGTGGGCGGGATTTGGGATGCCCGGGCAATCGGTGCGGTGATGGCATCGGTCGCGGCGTTGGCTAGCTCGATGGTGGTGGCATACCGCTGGTTTGGGTCTTTGGCCATGCCGGTCGCGATGACGTCATCGACAGCCGGAGGTACATCCGGTCGTGTGGTCGAGGGCCGAGGCGGCGGGGCATTGAGGTGTGCGGTGATCAGGTGGGCGGTAGTGCTGCCGGAAAAAGGCGGCTCTCCGGTGAGGGATTCATACAGGACGCAGGCCAGCGAGTAGATGTCGGCGCGGGCGTCCTCGTCTGCGCGGGCGTCTAGACGCTCGGGTGCGATGTATTGGAAGGTACCGATTGTGTCGCCGGACTTGGTCATTCGCGTTTCATCGATCGCACGGGCGATCCCGAAATCAATCAGATAAGCGAAGTCGTTGTCGTCGAGCAGGATGTTGGACGGCTTTATGTCCCGATGTAGCAGTCCCACCTTGTGTGCGGCATGCAACGCCATGGCGACTTGCTCGATGATGCGTACTGCGCGCGCGGGATCCAGGGGCCCTTCGGCCAGTGCGGTTTGGAGGTCGCGACCTTCGATCAGCCGCATATCGACATAGAGCTGGCAATCGATCTCGCCGTAGTTGTGGATCGGTATGACGTGCGGGTCGTTCAGTCGCGCTGCCGCGTGGGCCTCTCGGCGGAAGCGGTGTTTGAATTCTTCGTCGTCAGACAGAAAGGCGGGCAAGAGCTTGATGGCAACGATGCGGTCGGTTTCGGTGTCGTGGGCCCGCCATACTTCGCCCATACCGCCGCGGCCCAACAACTCCACCAAGCGATATCGCCCGAACGGGGTCCCGTCCATATCAACCTCCCGGTGGCAACGGTCGAAGACACGATAAGCCCGACGAGGTGTTCGCAGCTAGGAATCCGAACAGATGCGGACCGAGCCGTCCGGCCACTCTTAGGTGGCTGCCGTAGGCAGCGTTTGTGGACGAACTCGTGACTGTGGATAACGACGCCGGGCGCCGCCTACGGCGGGGTTGTGGGCTGTGGTTTGTCGCAGTCGGCTGTGAGGATGGGGTTATGTCGATCGGGTCGTCTTGCGTGGTGGTGAGCCCTAAGGAGCGGCTGGAGGTGTTGTTTGGCGAGTTGGCGGAGTTGACCGGTCAACGCAACGCGATTGATGCCCGCATTGTGCAGATCACCGCCGAGATCGACCACGACGGGTTGTGGGGGATGACCGGTGCGCGGTCGGTGGCGGCGTTGGTGGCCTGGAAGACCGGGTCGTCGCCGGCCCACGCCCACACCATCGCCACCGTGGCCCACCGGCTCGACGAGTTTCCGCGCTGCGCTGCGGGGATGGCCGAGGGTCGGCTGTCGCTGGATCAGATCGGGGTGATCGCGGGCGGGGCGGGGCAGGGATCCGATGAGCACTACGCGGCACTGGCCTCGGTGGCCACCGTCAGCCAGCTGCGCACCGCGGTCAAACTCGAACCACGACCCCACCCCGAGCCGGCCCGGCCGGCCCCGCCCGCCTCGATCAGCAAAACCGCCACCGAGGAGTCCACCTGCTGGCGGATCACCCTGCCCCACCCCGATGCGGCGAAGTTCGAGGCGGCGCTGGCCTCGCACCGCGACGCCCTGATCACCGAATACAAACAGGACCACGCCACCAGCGCCGGTGATTTGGTGCCCCCATTCCCGGGGACTGTGGAGGCGTTTCTGCGCCTGGTGCAGACCGGCTGGGATGCCGAGGCCACCCGCCGCCCGCACGGCCAGCACACCACCGTGGTGGTGCACCTCGATGTGGCCCAGCGGGCCGCGGCGCTGCATCTGGGCCCGCTGCTGTCCGACGCCGAACGCCACTACCTGACCTGTGATGCCACCGGCGAAGTGTGGTTCGAACGCGCCGGTGAGCCTATCGGCGCCGGGCGCACCACCCGGCTGATCAGCCGGCGGCTGCGCCGCGCGCTGCAACACCGCGACCGCACCTGCGCGGTGCCCGGCTGCGGGGCCACCCGCGGCCTACACGCCCACCACATCGTGCACTGGGAAGACGGCGGCCCCACCGAACTGGCCAACCTGGTCCTGCTCTGCCCGTATCATCACCGCCTGCACCACCGCGGCGGCATCACCATCACCGGACCCGCCGACCACCTCACCATCACCGACAGCACCGGCCAACAGCTGCGCCCGGGATCACTCGCCCGCCCACCAAAACGTCCCCCACCCGATGTGCCACCCTGCCCCGGACCCACCGGCGAACGCGCCCACTGGTGGTGGTACCAACCCTTCCAACCACAACCACCACCAACCAACTGAGCCCCAGTGCTCAAACCTATTGGGGCATAGACGATTTCGCCTGCGACGTTCACAACCCGCACCGCCGCCGGACCGATGCCCAGCGATATTGGTTGTTTGTTCCAGTCGCGTCCGGAACGGTCATGCGTCCAGTGCTGCGACTTCAACGCCGACGGATACCCAGCGTTCCCGGACTTCTCGGATCTTGTCGGCAGGAGTCGAAAGCAATACTCCGAAGGCCGCTGGCGGGCTGAGTTCGTCACGGTAGTAATCCCTGTAAAACGGCATCGCATTGGCGAACCAACGAAACACCTCCAGCTGATTGGCCAGGATCAAGTGAGCATTCGTAATTTCGGTCAAATAGCCCCGAGGAGGCGGCCTTCCGGTGCCTGCACTCACCATGTTGTCCAAGTCGCGCATAAAATCATCAAACGCATCCGCATTGCGGCCGAACCACTGCGGGAAGTCCCACGCCTCGGCGAAAGCATCGTAAATGGCATCAACGGTCGTGATGTCTGCGCCCTCGACGCTCCGAACCTCAATCCCAGCCAGGGGTGCCAGCGGGGATTCGGCGCGAATACCCACACAGGGCCCGCGATCAGCGGCCTGTCTTAGAAATTCGTCAATGTTCAAGGTGTGTGCCATCGCTATCGCAGCCTGCGGAATGTTCCGTAATGATCATCGGTATACCAAGCCGATCCGTCAGTACCGGTGACGATTCGCTCGTCGTCGCGTTTCCGATCTGGGTCCCTCGGGTTGACATCCCACTCTGTATAGGTGATCGGTTCGCCAGACGAGTCATTGGTCGGCAGGGGTGGCGGCTTTCCGGGCGGTGCGTTTCGAAAGGGACTTCCACCCTTCGTGCCCGGCGCTTTCGCAGACCCGGGCCACTTTCCCGCGTCGATCTGCTCGAGTGTGTCTCTGACATTTGTCGGTATCTCGCCTCCGCCCGCGCCTCCCCTCGGCGGCTGAGCCCCTCCGCTGCCTTTTCCACCTCCGCCAGAGCCGCCCTTCCCGCCGATGGGACCACCGCCGCCCTGGACCGTTCCGGTTTTTGGATCGAACTGCGTCGGGCCCGGTTGAACCGGCTCGAACGGCCCATGAGCCGGTTGATCGGTTTAGGGGTCCCAAGGGTGGTCCAGCTTGAAACCGGCGCCGCGCGCCCGAACCACCGGTGGCGCTTGCGGTTCAGTGAAATTAACAGCGCTCAGAGGTGCGCTGGCGGTAGCGATCTTTGCGGCGATTGCTTCGTCGTGGGCGACCAGCTGTGCGGCGCGTTGCCGAATGTCGGTGGCGTACACCTGCGCCTAGGCTTGAGCCGCCACACCTGCTCGCGGCGCAGTGCGCCGAAAGTACTTCCAGCCCCTCATCACTGACCCGAAGAACGTCAGCCACGTCGATGAGTTTAGGCCGGTACTGCCGCTTAGCACTTCACCTCGTTCGAAGGCGGATCGGCCGGCGATTAGGCTGCCCTGCATGACCGACGTAACTCGGGCTGCCCACGTGACGGCCGATCAGGTCGAAGCCGCGCGGCACGACACCAAGCTCGCCCAGGTCCTCTACCACGACTGGGAGGCCGAGACCTACGACGAGAAATGGTCGATCTCCTATGACCAGCGCTGCGTGGACTATGCCCGGGGCCGGTTTGACGCCATCGTGCCCGACGAGGTCCAGCGTGACCTGCCGTATGATCGTGCGCTCGAATTGGGCTGTGGTACAGGGTTTTTCCTACTCAACCTGATCCAGGCGGGTGTCGCGCGGCGCGGATCGGTCACCGATCTGTCGCCGGGCATGGTCAAGGTGGCCACCCGCAACGGCCAGTCGCTGGGCCTGGACATCGACGGCCGGGTCGCCGACGCCGAGGGCATCCCGTACGACGACGACACCTTCGACCTGGTGGTCGGGCATGCCGTGCTGCACCACATTCCCGACGTCGAGCTGTCGCTGCGCGAAGTGCTCCGGGTGCTCAAGCCCGGCGGCCGGTTCGTCTTCGCCGGCGAGCCGACCAACGTCGGCGAGGTCTATGCCCGGTCGTTGTCCACGCTGACCTGGCGGGTCGCCACCAACGTCACCAAGTTGCCCGGCCTGGGCAGCTGGCGGCGCCCGCAGGTCGAGCTCGACGAGTCCTCGCGGGTCGCGGCGTTGGAAGCGATCGTCGACCTGCACACCTTCGCGCCGGAAGACCTCGAGCGGATGGCCGCCAACGCCGGCGCGGTGCAGGTCGAAACCGCCAGCGAGGAGTTCACCGCCGCGATGTTCGGCTGGCCGGTGCGCACCTTCGAGGCGTCGGTGCCGCCCGGGCGGTTGGGCTGGGGCTGGGCGAAATTCGCCTTCACCGGCTGGAAGGCGCTGAGCTGGGTCGATGCCAACATCTGGCGGCACCTGGCCCCGAAGGGCTGGTTCTACAACGTCATGGTCACCGGGGTCAAACCCTCCTGAGCGCTGGGCTGCGCTTCACCACCGACGACGTCGGTTACCTGCGCTCGGAATCGGGTGTCGCCGCACTGGCCGCAGTCGCCGAATTCGCGTTCTCCGAGACCACCCGGATCGCCGATATCGCCGCGGCGCGGGCCCGCTTCGGCGACTGGGCGCCGGTGCTGGTGGAAACCACGCTGCTGCGCCGCCGCGCCTTGGAAAAGTTGGGCAAGCTGGGGGAACTGGCGGTCGCCGGTTGGCTGCTCACCGACGAAGCGTTGCAACAAGCCACCGCGGCGCCGGTGGCGCTGCACCGGGCCCGGCGACTTGCCGCGGCCGGCTCCGTCGTGCACGACGCGACCTGTTCGATCGGCACCGAGGTGGCCGCGCTGCGCGACTGCGGTGCGCAGGCGGTGGGCAGCGACGTCGACCCGGTGCGGCTGGCGATGGCGGCCCACAACCTGGGCCCGGCCGCGCGTCTCTGCCGCGCCGACGCGCTGCACCCGGTGACCCGCGACGCGGTGGTCGTCGTCGACCCGGCGCGCCGCAGCGGCGGGCAACGCCGATTCAACCCGGCCGACTACCAACCGGGCTTAGCGCAGCTGATCGACTGCTACCGGGGCCGTGACCTCGTCGTAAAGTGTGCTCCCGGAATAGATTTCGACCAGCTGGCGCGCCTGGGGTTCGACGGCGAAATCGAGGTGACGTCGTATCGCGGCTCGGTGCGGGAAGCGTGCCTGTGGTCGGGCCGGCTGGCCGAGCCCGGCGTGCACCGGCGGGCCAGCGTCCTGGATCGCGGCGAACAGCTCACCGACACCGAACCCGACGACTGCGCGGTGCGGCCGGCCGGGCAATGGATCGTCGACCCGGACGGCGCCGTGGTCCGGGCCGGCCTGGTGCGCCACTACGGCGCGCGGCACGGGCTGTGGCAACTCGATCCCGACATCGCCTACCTGTCCGGTGACCGGTTGCCGCCGGACGTCCGCGGCCACGAGGTGCTCGAGCAGCTGGACTTCGACGAGCGCCGGCTCCGCCGCGCGCTGTCGGCACGCGACTGTGGGGCGCTGGAGATCCTGGTGCGCGGCCTGCGGGTCGACCCCGACGCGTTGCGGCGCCGGCTGCGCCCGCGCGGCAGCCGATTGCTGTCCGTGGTCATCGCCCGCCTGGGATCCGGGGCCGCCGCGCGTGCGACCGCCTATGTGTGCCGCCCGTCGCGCTAGCGCCCGGTACGCTGTCGGCGGTCACTTTCCGGGGGACCTCGCCTTTGGACGTCGACGAGGACAATTCGAGTTATGCGCTATCTGATCGCGGCCGCGGTGCTGGTCACCACGGTTCTGCTGGGCTGGCCCGCAGTCGCCGACCCGCCATCGTGTGCCGGCGTCGGCGGCACCGTCGAGGCCGGGCAGATGTGCCATATCCGCGCGACCGGCGCGACCTACACGCTGAACATGACGTTTCCGGCCGACTACCCCGACCAGCAGCCGCTGATGGACTACATCACGCAGAACCGCGACGGGTTCCTCACCGTCGCGCAGACCTCCGGGCCGCGCGACCAGCCCTACCAGATGGAAGCGACCGCCGAGCAGCACTTCGCCGGTCAGCCGCCGCACAACACCCGCAGCGTGGTGCTCAAGTTCTTCCAGGACGTCGGCGGATCGCACACGTCCACCTGGTACAAGGCGTTCAACTACAACCTGGGGACCAAGCAGCCCATCACTTTTGACAACCTGTTCGCACCCAATACACCGGCGCTGGAGGCGATCTTCCCGCTGGTCCAGCGCGACCTGGAACGGCAGAACGCGCTCGGTGCGGCCATCTTGCCGTCGTCGGGCCGCGACCCATCGCACTACCAGAACTTCGCCATCACCGACGACCAGCTGATTTTCTACTTCGCGCCCGGCGAGATGCTGCCCGCGTTCGCCGGCCCCTGCCAGGCCCAGGTGCCGCGCAGCGCGATCCCGCCGCTGGCCCTCTGACGGGCTCAGGCCGGTGCGAAGCCGTAGACCTGACCGTCGCTGGTGGCGGCGACCACCCGGCGGTCGGTGCCGATCGCGATTCCGACGGGGTATCCGGTGGCCGCGGGCAGCGGATAGCTGTTGATCGTGTGGCCGTTGCCCGGGTCGAACACGAGCAGCGACATGGTCGGCGCGTCGTCGGGGCGCGGCCCGCTCACCACCGCGTAGCCGACGCCGGACCCGGCCAGGCCCGACGACGACAGCGGGGTGACGTCATCGCGCCGCCAGACCTGATCGCCGTGATCGCCGGCGTCCTTGAAGGCCACCAGCTTGGTGTCGGGTCCGCCGCCGGACACGATCAGGCCCTGCGGGGTGACCGCGGGCGGCGTCTGGGCCAGGAACCCCAGCGGCGCCGACCACTTCGGTCTCCCGTCGCTGGCGGACAGCGCCCATAGGCGTTGGTCGCGGCCGTTGACGTAGACGGTCGATCCGTTGGCCGACAGCACCGGGCTGGCGATCGCACCGGCGCCCACGGCGTCGGAGGTCCACTCCCGGGTCAGCAGGGGAGTCTGGCCGCGGTGGTATTTGAGTCCGACCAGTCCGGCAGCCGGGGCGCCGGGCTGCCAGACACCGAGCACCGCCATCCCGCTGGCCGGCGAGAAGGCCGGCGCGGCCGCGACCGGGCAGCCCGGCCGCGCCGCAGCGCAATCGGCCAGCCCGCGCGTCGCGTCCGTCGGGTCGATCCCGTCGACCAGGTCCAGCGGACTGCCGACGACCATGCCGCGGTGCGCGTCGAACACCAGCACCTGTCCCAGGTGCGTGGTGACCAGCAGTTGGCCGTCCGCGAGAAACCTTGGGGTTGAGGGCATTCCGATCACCGGCTGGCGCCACCGCGTCCACTGCGTCACCGGGAAGGACAGGAACGCTCCGGGTTGGCCGACGTAGAGATTGTCGAAGCCGTCGAACAGGGGACCGGCGAAGCCGCCGCCCTGGAACAGCCGCACGCACCAGCGTTGCCGGCCGTTGTCGTTGTTCTCCCACTCCACCAGCGAACATCCGGCCGGGGTCTGCGCGTTGAGGGCGAGGTAACTGCTCGAACCCAGCGCGGGCCCGGCCCCCAGGCTGCCCTTGACCGAACGCGTCCATTGCAGGGACAGCTTGTCGGCTCCGCCGGTGCCGGTGTAGCTGCTGTTGGCCGCGTCGCCGTACTGTGCCGACCAGCCCGGCGCCGGCGCGGCTTGCACCCACGAGTCGGTGTTGCCGCACCCGCCGAGCCCAACCGCGAGCACAGCCGCCAGCACTAGGGATGAGCAACGCCGAAGCCCACTGACGGGTTGTCGGGCAAGCACCTTCGGTTTCCCAAATCCTTTCGCGTGACGTTCGGTACGAGCAGCGATTGAGTACAGGTGAGGGTAACCCGTGGCGGTTGGTGTACTCACGATTGACCGCGTTAGGCTTTCCGGCTGTGACGAGCATGTGGGGTGCCCCGGTCCATCGCCGCTGGCGGGGACAGCGGCTGCGAGACCCACGTCAGGCCAAGTTCTTGACGCTGGCCTCGCTGAAGTGGGTGCTCAAGAACCGGGCCTACACACCGTGGTACCTGGTGCGCTATTGGCGGCTGCTGAAGTTCAAGCTCGCCAATCCGCACATCATCACTCGCGGAATGGTGTTCATCGGCAAGGGCGTCGAGATTCACGCCACACCCGAGCTGGCGCAGCTGGAGATCGGCCGCTGGGTGCACATCGGCGACAAGAACACGATCCGCGCGCACGAGGGCTCGCTGCGGTTCGGCGACAAGGTCGTGCTGGGCCGCGACAACGTGATCAACTGCTACCTCGACATCGAGCTCGGCGACTCGGTGCTGATGGCCGACTGGTGCTACGTCTGCGATTTCGACCACCGGATGGACGACATCAACCTGCCGATCAAGGATCAGGGCATCATCAAGTCCCCGGTGCGGATCGGACCGGACACCTGGGTCGGGGTCAAGGTGACGGTGTTGCGTGGCACGGCGATCGGGCGGGGCTGCGTGCTCGGTTCGCACGCGGTGGTTCGCGGCGTCGTTCCCGACTATTCGATCGCCGTCGGCGCACCGGCCAAGGTGGTCAAGAACCGCCAGCTGTCCTGGGAGAGCTCGGCCGCCCAGCGGGCCGAACTGGCCGCGGCGCTGGCCGATATCGAACGCAAGAAGGCGGCCCACTGACCTCGGCGTCGTGGGTTGCTTTGCGGCCGTTGGCTATTGAATGTTTACGACGGTAGCGGCTCGTCGTCTACCTTGATGTCGATGTGGTAGTTGTCACCGTCGGTGTCGGTGACGGTCACATTGACCCCGTACTTGTTGACCTGTCCCGCCGCGACGCAGCGCAGCGTCGAGCCCTTGAAGACCTTCAAATCGTCGGGACAGGTCACCGAGGCCGGCCTGTCGCCGCTCTGTTCGTACAACTTGTCGCTGATGACGGTCGCGATACGGCCCTTGTCGACGATCTTCACCATGTCGAACTTGACGTTGCTGCCGTCGACACTGGTTACGGTGACGTTGACGGTGAAGGTCTCGTCCTTGACCTTCATGGTGCAGTTGATCTGTGCCCCGACCTTCGCGGGCAAATCGGACGGACACGTCACGGAATCGGGCTTGGTGCCGTTGGCGCCGGTCATCTTCGTGCTGATCTGGCTGGCGACGTCGTTCTTGCCCACCGCGTGCGACGACGAAGATCCGATCGAGCACGAACACGCGCCGGCGCCGGCCATCAGCCCCGCGGCAGCACCCGAAATCAGCAACGTTCGAACGATCGAGCCGGCCATATCGCCTCCCTGGCGCTTCGACTTGACGACTGTGAATCGGCTGATAATTACATGCCACGCAGCTGCCGGTGGCTGAATTCCCAAAAAGGTTGCTCCGGTGTGCTCTAGGCCCGCGGGCGCGGGCTAGGAACCGATGCCCTGATAGCGGCGCAGCGCTTCGGCCCGTTCGGCACCGTGGTCGACGATCGGCGCCGGATATCTTTGTGGCCGTTCGCCTTTGCGTAAATGGACGTCGTCGGCGCCGCTCAGCTCGGGGAGCCAGCGCCGGATGTAATCGCCTGCGGGGTCGAACTTTACGCCCTGGGTGGTCGGGTTGAACACCCGGAAGTACGGCGCGGCGTCGGTGCCGCACCCCGCGCACCACTGCCAGCCGTGCTGGTTGTTGGCCACGTCGCCGTCGACCAGTTGATCCAGGAACCACTCGGCGCCCCACTGCCACGGCAGATGAAGGTCCTTGACCAGAAACGACGCGACGATCATCCGTACCCGGTTGTGCATGAAGCCGGTCTCGCGGAGTTGACGCATGCCGGCGTCGACGATCGGAAACCCGGTTTCGCCCGCCTTCCAGGCCTCGAAACGACGTTTGGCGTCCGCACCCGTGTCGGTCTCGATGCTGTCGAAGGCGCCGTTCCAGTTGCGCCAGACGCTGGCCGGCCAGTGATGCAGCACCGCGGCGTAGAAGTCACGAAACGCCAACTCCCGCAGGTATGTTCGCGCTCCTGTCGTGCGCAGGTTCATCGACGCGAGCATGGTTCGCGGGTGAATGGTGCCGAATTTCAGATGCGCGGACATCCGGCTGGTACCGGGCAGATCGGGCCGGTCGCGGTGCTGGGCGTAGCGGTCCAGCCCGTCACCGGCGAACCGCTCCCATTGCGAAAGTGCCGCCGCCTCACCGGCAGCCAAGTCGAGCTCGACGCCGGGATCGGGGATCTTGCACTGCCCGATCACGTGGGCCGGATCCAGCCAGCGTGCGGAAGCGGCACTCGATTGCGCGGGCTTGCGCCAGCCGACTTCGCGCCACTTCCGCAGAAACGGCGTGAACACCCGGTAAGGTTCGCCGTCGTCCTTGGTGACCCGGCCCGGAGAAACCAGATACGGCGAGCCCGTCGCCACCAGGGGCACCGAACCCAGTGCCGCGCGGACCTTTTCGTCGCGGCGTTTTCCGTACGGCGTGAAATCCGCCGAGACGTGCACCGCCGTCGCGTCGATCTTGTCGGCGATGCGGGGAATCTGCTCTTCGGCGGGCCCGCGGGTCACCAGCAGCCGGCCATCCAGGTCGTCGCGCAGTTGCCGCAGCGTGTCACCCAGAAACTGCAGGCGGCGCCGGCCCGACGACTTCTCCAGCCGTGGGTCGACGACGAAGCAGGCGAGCACGTCCTGGTTCTCGGCCGCGGCGAGCAGCGCGGGATGATCGCGCAATCGCAGATCGCGGCGAAACCACAAGAGCGCAGACATTATCGGACGCCACCGTTGAGTCGCCAGACGTGGGTGGACAACACGGTGGCGAAGGCGCACCACAGCGGGTAGGGCGCGAGCGCAGCGCCCGCGCGTGCATCGGTCGCGGCGGCCCGGCGGGCAAGGTCGGCACTGCTGAGCGTGAGCGCGGCCGCACCGGCCACGGCGGCGCCGAGTTTGTGAAAACGGAAGAACAGCCAACTCCATCCGGCGTTGAGCAACAGGTTGACGGTGAGCGCCGCGGTATAACCGCGTGCCTTGTCGTGCTGTCCGGCGGCGCGCAGCCTGTCCACCGTCACCGCGGAGGTGACCGCGATATCGGCGTACAGGGCGGTCCAGACGACGGGGAAGGCGGCGCCGGGCGGCTGGTAGGCGGGTTTGCGCAGCCCCGCGTACCAGCCGGGCACGCGTCGTGGGCCGGCGATGGTTCCGGTGCCTGCGGCCACGGCGACGGCGAGCGTCGTCGCGGCCAGCGTCGAGAGCTTCACAGCTTGCTCCGTTCCTGCTCCATCGGGTTATCCTGCTGTTCAACGGTTTTGGTGCCGTCCGGGTGAGCGGGCCACCAGATGTGATCGCCGATCAGGGCGAACAGCGCGGGAATGACGAGCGTGCGCACCACGAAGGTGTCGAGCAGGATTCCCAGGCCGACGATGATGCCGAGCTGGCTGAGCACGATCAGCGGCAACACCCCGAGCACACCGAAGACCGCCGCCAAAACGATTCCCGCGCTGGTGATCACGCCGCCGGTGGCCGACACCGCACGGATCATGCCGTCGCGTGCTCCGTGCCGCGCCGCCTCTTCGCGGGCGCGGGTAACCAGGAAGATGGTGTAGTCCACGCCGAGGGCCGCCAGGAACAGGAACGCGAACAGCGGGGTGCTGTTGTCCAGCGCCGGAAACCCGAAGACGTGCAAGCTCGTCCAGCCGCCGAGACCCAGCGCCGCCAGCGCGCCGAGAATCGTCGCCGAGAGCAGGTTGGGCGGCGCGAGGGCCGAGCGCAGCAGCACGAACAGGACGACGAGAATCACCGCGAGGATCGCCGGGATCAGCATCAGCCGATCGCGCACTGCGGCATCGCGAACGTCGAGCGCCTGGGCGTCGGGTCCGCCGACCAGCGCGGCCGGGGCGACGGATTTCGCCGAATTGCGAAGTGCGGCAATGGTGGCGAATGCGCGTGGCGACGACGGCCGGGCATCGGTCACTACCGACCATCGCATCAGGCCGGAGGGTGACCGGCCCGCATCGGCCACCGAGACCACACCGGGCGTAGCGGCGATCGCCGCCCGTACCTGCGAGGCCGCGGCGGTGGGCGCCACGACGAGCGTCGGGTTGGCCGTGCCGGCGGGAAAGTGCGCGGCCACCGTGGCGTAGCCGGACACCGAATCTGCTTGCACCCGGAACTGTTCGATCTGCGACAGGCCGATTCGGGTCCCCAGCAATCCGCCGGCCAGTGCGGCCAGCACCGCGATCGAGATCGCGGCGACGACGGCGGGACGACGGGCCACCCGTTGTGCGACCCGGTGCCAGGCCCCGGTGTCGGGGGTGGCCGCACCGTCGGGCCGGGGAACCAGCGGCCAGAACAGTCGTCGGCCGCACCACGCGAGCAGCGGTGCCAGCACCACCAGGACGGACAGCGCGGCGACCACCAGCGCGCAGGCCGCCAGCGCTCCCAGGCTGCGGGTGCTCGGCGTCGACGCGAACAGCAGGGTGAGCAGCGCCAGCACCACGGTGGCATTGCTGGCGACGATGGCCGGTCCGGCCCTGCGCACCGCCAGGCGCAGCGCGTCGCGGTGGTCGGTGTGGCTGCGAAGTTCTTGCCGGTAGCGGGAAATCAGCAGCAGCGCGTAATTGGTGCCCGCGCCGAACACCAGCACGCTGGTGATCCCGGAGGTGGCGCCGTCGAAGCTCAGCCCGGTCAGCGACGCCACCGCGGTGCCCACTGCCGCCGCGACCCGGTCGGCGAGGCCGATCACCAGCAGCGGTGCCAGCCACAGCACCGGTGAGCGGTAGGTGGCGATCAACAGCAGTGCCACCACGCAGGCCGTCACCGCCAGCAGGGTGATGTTGGCGTCGGCGAACGCGTCGGCGATATCGGCGGCGAATGCCGGGCCGCCGGTGACGTGTGTCCGCAGATCCGCGGGCAGGCCGGTGTGGGCGGCGCTGCGCAGCGCGGCGACTCCCTCGCCCAGCACCACGCCGGACAGGTCGGCGCGGATGGGCACCACGCCGATGGCCGCCTTGCCGTCCGCCGCGACGATCGGTGGCTGCGGGTCGGCCGCGCCGAACGGCGCGACGACGCCCTGCATGCGGTCGCGGGCCGCCCGGGCCGCGGCCACGTCGGCGCTGTCCAGCGGCGCCCCGTCGGCGCGGCTGACCACCAGCAGCAGCGGAACCCGATCGCCCCCGGGGAATTGGCGGGCCAGGGCGTCGACCCTGGCGGAGTCGGAGTCGGAAGGCACCGACAGCGGCGCCTGACCGGCCGAGGCGTTCGCGCCGATCACCACGATGAAGCCGATACCCAGCAGGACGGCGGCCAAGCCGAGTCGCCACGAACGCCGGCCGGTCACGGCGGCGGCCAGACTCTCCCACACCACGACACCAGCGTTTCCACCATCTCAGCCGATTAAACCGAGCCCGGCCTCGACACCGCCCGGCCGTTCTTCACCCCACTGGGCGCGCACACGCGCGAGGCGATGCAGCACCTGCCCGACGAGGATCTCGCGGCCGCTCATCGGGTCTTCGCCGGGATGCGACGCTTTCGGGGCGAATTGGGTGCTCCCCAGCCATGATTCGGGCGCCGCTGGGTGAGCGCCCGGCATCCGGAGTGTTTGATCGGTGTTCGGGCCGCATCGCGACCCAGCGCTACCGGGAGCGTCCGAGCAGGTGACGCAGGGCCCCATCCAGGTCGGGTTGGCGGAACCGGTGGCCCGCGTCGGCCAGCCGCTGCGGGGCGACGCGCTGACTGGCACACGCCAGTTCGCGGGCGCCCTGCTCGCCCAGCAATATTCGCGGTCCCAGCGACGGAACGGGCAGCAATGCCGGCCGACGCAGCACGCGGGCCAGAGTGCGGGTGTACTCGGTGTTGTGAACCGGTTGCGGGGCAACGGCATTCACCGGACCCGACAGCGTGGTGTCCCAGAGGGCGCGGTGATACACGTCGATCAGGTCGTCAATCCCGATCCAGGACAACCACTGTCGGCCAGTGCCGAGCCGGCCGCCCAGCCCCGCGCGGAACAGTGGACGCATCAGCTTCAGCGTGCCGCCGCGGGGCGATTGCACGATGCCGGTGCGCACCCGCACCACCCGCGCCCCGGCCTGGGTGGCCGGCGCGGTTGCGTCCTCCCAGTCGGCGACGACGTCGGCCAGAAATCCGTCGCCGCGCTCGCTTGCCTCGGTGAGCATCTCGTCGCCGCGGTCGTATCCGTAGTAGCCGATGGCCGACGCGCAGATCAGCACCGGCGGGCCGGCCGCGGTGCGGGCAAGCAGTTCGGCCAGTCGACGTGTTGGCCCAATCCTGCTGTCGCGCACCGTATTCCGATGATCGTCGGTGAATCGGCCGGCAATCGAGGCGCCGGCCAGATGAATGACCGCGTCGACCCCGGTCAACAGCTCCGGGTCCGGATCGTCGGGATTCCACCGGCGTTCGTTGCCGTGCGGGCTGTGGCGCACGAGTGGGATGACCTGATGTCCGCCGGTACGCAAGAACGCCGACAGCGCCGAACCGACCAGTCCGGACGACCCGGTGACCGCCACGGTCAACGGGCCCAGACCATGCCGGGCCGCCACCCGGTGGGCGGCCAGGTCGTCGGCCAGCTGGCGGTGGCGGTAGACGAACATCGGGCGCAACACGGCGCCGGGCACCGGCGTCTCGACGCGGTCGATCACCTCGGTCCGGTCGTCACCGAGGTCGTCGAATTCGTGGATGTGCCGCCACCGCACGGCGACCCGGGCCGGCAGCGAGGCCGGCCCGTCGCCGCCGATGGTGTCGACGAAGCGCCGCGGCGGGTCGTAGCCGTCGGCCTGGTGCTCGGCCACCCAGCGCAGCCCAGCCGGCAGGGCCAGCTCGGCCCGCCCGTCCTTGAGTGAGGACGCCTCGGTGACCAGCCGCATCGGCGACCACGGCGGACAGAGCCGCTCGAAGGCACCCGGGCGTGCGTACCACGCGAACACGTCTTCGCGCGGCGCGTCGACGACGCTCGAATATTGCAGTCCCATGGTGTCCAGGGTTACCCAATGCCGGCGAGAGCATGCCTCGCTGCCGGCCGACGACCCCGAATACTTCGACGTGCCCTACCGCGGCGTCACCGCGTATGCCCGGACCAAGCGCATGCAGGTGGCGCTGACCCCGATCCTGGCCCGGCACTGGGCCGACGACGACGTCCGCGTCTACGCCATGCACCCCCGGTGGTCCGACACTCCCGGGGTGGCGACGTCGCTCCCGGCTTTCCGGGCGCTCACCGGTCCGCTGCTGCGCACGCCCGAACAGGGAGCCGACACCGGACAAGGCACCGCTAACGGGAGCGCGAACGCCTCTGGCGCTACTGCGCCTATTCGGTCGGGATCGACAACGCGTGAGGCTCAGCGGTCGGGCAGCGCGTGCTCGGTGATCGGCAACCGGGGCAGTTGCTGACGCTCGCCGCGCTTGGCCGCCACATACACCTGAGCGGTCTGGCCTGCCACCGTCTGCCAATCGAAGTCAGAGGTGAGCCGTTCGCGGGCGGCGCGGGCGCGCCGCTGCGCGGCCTCGGGATCGTCGAGCACGGTGCGCACCGCCGCGGCCAGCGCCGCCACGTCGCGCGGCGGGCACGACACCCCGGTCTGCCCGTTGATCACCGCTTCGCCCAGGCCGCCGATGTTGGAGGTCACCAGCGGGGTACCGGCCGCGGCGGCCTCCAGCGCGACGAGCCCGAACGGCTCGTAGTGGCTGGGGAAAACCGCGGCGTCGGCGCGATGCAGCGCCGCCAACAGTTCGTCGTGGTGCAGGTGGCCGACGAAGCGAGTTGCCTTGAGCACCCGGTGTTTACGGGCCTGCTCGACGAGCCGGTCCTGCTGGGTTCCGTCGCCGGCGATGGTCAACGTGGTGCCGGGGTTGGTGCGCCTGACCCGCGGCAGCGCGGCGATCAGGTCCTGCACGCCTTTCTCGTACTCGAGGCGCCCCACGTAGAGGAGTTCGGCCGGCCCGGTGCGGGGCCGCCGCCGCGGCGCGAACGGCCAACGCGCCGCGTCGATTCCGTTGCGGATCACCGTGGTTTCGGCCAGGCCGGGACCGAAGAGCTCGGTGATCTCGTCGCTCATCGACGCCGAACAGGTGATCAGCGAATCGGATTCACGCACCAGCCACGATTCGACCGCGTGCACCTGGCGGCTGATCGCTCCGGAGACCCAGCCCGAATGCCGACCGGCCTCGGTCGCGTGGATCGTGGAAACCATTGGCACGTCATAGAATTGGGCAAGAGCAATCGCGGGGTGGGCGACCAGCCAATCGTGGGCGTGCACCACGTCGGGACGCCACGGCCGGGAAGAGCCCGGTTTCTTCAGAGTGAGCCCGGCGCGGATCATGGCGTGACCCATCGCCAGCGTCCAGGCCATCATGTCTGTGCCGAAAGTGAATTCGTGCGGATCCTGGGCGGCCGCGATTACCCGCACGCCCTCGCGGATCTCGTCGGACGAGGGGTGGGTGCTGGGGTCGGTGCCCGTCGGGCGGCGTGACAACACCACTACGTCGTGCCCGGCGGCGGCCAGCGCGATCGACAGATGATGCACGTGGCGGCCCAGCCCGCCGATCACGACCGGCGGATACTCCCACGACACCATCAGGATTCTCATCGGGGCAGCCTCCGGGCATCCAGGGCGCCGAACAGACCGTCGGCGCGGCCCCACCCGTCGGCCAGCCGCTGCGCGGTATCGCGGTGGCCCGAGGCCAGCGCTCCCGCGATCTCGCGGGTGGCGTGCGCGTGCAGGTGCGCGCGGTAGCGCGCGTAATCGGCCGCCGAGTCCTTGCTGACCATGAACGGCCAGTCGCTGGACACGGTCAGCAGGGTCTCGCGCAGGATCTGGTCGGCCACGCGGTCGCGGGGGGTGGGCCCGTCGGAGTTCTGCGACAGGGCCTTGTCGACGGTGCTCAGCGCGGTGTCGACGACCTCGGTGTTGAGCTGGACCAGGTCGGCGACCTTCTCGCCGGCCCACACCTGCCAGTCCTTGCCGGAGCCCCACGAGCTCGGCGGCAGCGCGACCGGCGCGCCGACGAATCCGCCGGACAGCGCGTCGCTCAGGGTGCCGACCCGCACCCCGGCGGCCGGCAGCGCCCGCAGCACCCGCGCCAGCCAGGTCGGGCCCTCGTACCACCAGTGGCCGAACAGTTCGGTGTCGAAGGCGGCGACGACGTGCGCGGGCCGCCCGATGCGCTCTGACTCGCTGTGCAGCCGGTTGCGCACGACTTCGACGAAGTCGGCGACATGGACGTCGACGGCGCGGTCGGCGCGTTCGGGATCATAGGGCGCTTTGGCATCGGAGGACACGTTGCGGCCGGTGACCCGGGCCGGCTTGAGCCCGGTGAGGTGGTCGTAGGTGTGGAAGTCGCGGTAGGCGGCGTGCCCGGGGTAGCCGGATTTCGGCGACCACACCCGGTAGCTGACCTGCAGGTCGCGCCCGAAGGCGACGACGCCGGTGTCGCCCACGGGCCGGCCCAGCGCGGTGTCGCCGTGCAGCGACGGGCCGTCGACCATGAAGTGGGTGACCCCGGCGGCCGTGTACTCGGTTTCTAGGCCCGGGGCATAAGCGCATTCGGGCGCCCAGATGCCGCCGGGGGTGTGCGCCAGCCGCAACTGCGCGTCGGCCAGGCCTTCGCGCAGCGCGAATTCGCGCAGCCGCGGGGCCAGCAGCGGCTGGAACGGGTGGGCCAGCGGGCCGCCGAGCAACTCCACGGCCCCCGCGTCGATCAGGCTGCGCAGCAGTGGGCTGCCGCCGTGTTGCCACAGCTTGGCGAAGTCGTCGAGCGCACGGTCTGCCTCCGCGCATTCGCGGATCCCGAACTCCCGCAACGCGTCTGGTGTGCAGGATTGGTAGCCGGCCGACTTCGACTTGGGAATCGATCGCACGCTGGCGGCTTCGGCGGCTCGCAGCCGCCAGTTGGCCAGCCAGTGGTGCATGCCGTCGAGGCAGTACGGGTCGTCGAGCTGGGCGTTGACCACCGGGGTGATGCCCAGGGTGATTAGCCGGTGACGATCCTCGTCGGCCAGGGCGCGCAGCACCCGCAGCAGCGGCAGATACGCGGCGGCCCAGCTCTGGTAGAGCCATTCCTCGCCGACCGGCCAGCGGCCATGGTGGGCCAGCCAGGGCAGGTGGGTATGCAGCACCAGCGTGAACATGCCGGGCACCGGTGTCGCGGAATCGCTCACGGCCGCACCGCGATCGCGATCAGATCCAGGCTGTCGTCGATGTCGCAATCATCGGCCGCGATCAGGTCGAAGTCGTCGATGGTGACCGCGGCGACGTCGGCGGCCAGCTGCGGCGGCCACGGTGCATCGGTGACCGCGCGCTCGATCTGCGCGTCGATGATCGAACCGCCGTGCCGCGAATCCATCTCGCGCAGCCGCGCGCCGTGAAACAGCCCGCTGACCGCGACCCGGGTGAACCCGGCGTCGACCAGCAGCTCGGTCAGCTCGTCGGCGTTTAATTCCCGGGTGTGAAACGGGTTGATCGGGGTGTCGCGGCCCGGGGAGAAGGTGATGCGGTTGGGCGTCGACATCATCAGTAGCCCGGACGGCCGCAGCACCCGGGCGCATTCTTTGGCGAATTGGGTCTGGTCCCACAGGTGCTCGATGACCTGGAAGTTCACCACGACGTCCATCGACGCGTCGGGCAGCGGCAGCTCGGCCAGGTTGGCCTGCATGACTTCCACCCGGGGGTAGCGGGCGCGGACATGGGCCACCGCCGCCTCGTCGTAGTCCACCGCGACGACCCGCCGAGCGGTCTCGGCGATCAAATCGGCACCGTAACCTTCGCCACATCCGGCCTCGAGCACGTCACGGCCCACACAGTGGTTTGCCAGTCGCTGGTACACCACTTGATGGCGGCGGAACCAGTAGTTCTCGATGTCCAGGTCAGGGATCGTGCGCTCGCCCGTCAGCGTCAACACCGGTGGGGCGCCGTGGGGAACTTCGGGGACAAATGCGCTCATTGCATAGGGAGGCTAACGCGAAGTGTCGGATTCGCGAACCGCTCAGCGGGTAGCCCCCGCTCACGAGGGGAGACAGGCCTGCAAGAACCTGCAGTACGACCCGCTATGGTGTGAAGGCAGGCTGCACAAAGTTACCGAGTAGTAACACGACCGTGCGCTGCAAAACGCGTACTGAAAGTCTCGTAGCTGACTGCTGCGAGACTCCTTCAAGGAGGACGAACCACACTCATGACGAACATCGTGGTCCTGATCAAGCAGGTCCCGGACACCTGGTCGGAGCGCAAGCTGACTGACGGCGATTACACGCTGGACCGCGAGGCCGCCGACGCTGTGCTGGACGAGATCAACGAGCGCGCCGTCGAAGAGGCCCTGCAGATTCGCGAGCGGGAAGGCGGCGAGGGCACCGTGACCGTGCTGACCGCCGGCCCCGAGCGCGCCACCGAGGCCATCCGCAAGGCCCTGTCGATGGGGGCCGACAAGGCCGTCCACGTCAAGGACGAAGGTCTGCACGGCTCGGACGTGGTTCAGACCGCATGGGCGCTGGCACGTGCGCTGGGCACCATCGAGGGCACCGAGCTGGTCATCGCGGGTAACGAGGCCACCGACGGCACCGGCGGCGCGGTCCCGGCCATCATCGCCGAGTACCTGGGCCTGCCGCAGCTGACCCACCTGCGCAAGCTGTCGCTCGAGGGGGACAAGGTCACCGGCGAGCGCGAGACCGACGACGGCGTGTTCACGCTCGAGGCCACGCTGCCCGCGGTGGTCAGCGTCACCGAGAAGATCAACGAGCCGCGCTTCCCGTCCTTCAAGGGGATCATGGCCGCGAAGAAGAAAGAGGTCACGGTGCTGACCCTGGCCGAGATCGGCGTCGAGGGCGACGAGGTCGGGCTGGCCAACGCCGGATCGACCGTGCTGTCGTCGACTCCGAAGCCGCCGAAGACCGCGGGTGAGAAGGTCACCGACGAAGGTGAAGGCGGCAACGACATCGCCAAGTACCTGGTCGGCCAGAAGATCATCTAACCCACTGACGAGAAGAGCGAGATAACCCATGGCTGAAGTATTGGTGCTCGTCGAGCACGCCGAAGGCGCGGTGAAGAAAGTCACCGCCGAATTGATCACTGCCGCCCGCGCTTTGGGCGAGCCGTCCGCTGTCGTCGTCGGCGCACCGGGCACGGCCGCGCCGCTGGCCGACGGGCTGAAGGAAGCCGGCGCCGCCAAGATCTACGTCGCCGAGTCCGACGATGTCGACAAGTACCTGATCACCCCGGTCGTCGACGTGCTGGCCTCGCTGGTCGAATCCGCTTCTCCGGCAGCGGTTTTGCTGGCCGCCAACGCCGACGGCAAAGAGATCGCCGGCCGGCTCGCGGCCCGGCTCGGCTCGGGCCTGCTGGTCGACGTGGTCGACGTCAAGGAAGGCAACAAGGCCGTCCACTCCATCTTCGGTGGCGCGTTCACCGTCGAGGCGCAGGCCAACGGCGACACCCCGGTGATCACCGTGCGCGCCGGTGCGATCGACGCCGAGCCGTCGGCCGGTGCGGGTGAGCAGGTCACCGTCGAGGTGCCCGCTCCCGCGGAGAACGCCACCAAGGTCACCGCCCGCGAGCCTGCGGTCGCCGGCGACCGCCCGGAGCTCACCGAGGCCACCATCGTGGTCTCCGGTGGCCGCGGTGTGGGCAGCGCGGAGAACTTCAATGTGGTTGAGGCGCTGGCGGATTCGTTGGGTGCGGCCGTCGGTGCATCGCGTGCCGCCGTCGACTCCGGCTACTACCCGGGCCAGTTCCAGGTCGGCCAGACCGGTAAGACGGTTTCGCCCCAGCTCTACATCGCGCTGGGCATCTCGGGCGCGATCCAGCACCGGGCGGGCATGCAGACCTCGAAGACCATCGTCGCGGTCAACAAGGACGAAGAGGCACCTATCTTCGAGATCGCCGACTACGGTGTGGTGGGCGACCTGTTCAAGGTTGCTCCTCAGCTGACCGACGCGATCAAGGCCCGCAAGGGCTGATCTTCGGCTTGACGAGAAAGCCCCCGCGCCTGGCGCTGGGGCTTTTTCGTCTGTCGGCTAATCGTTTACGGCGATGTTGGCGTTGACCCAGTCGACGACCTCGCGCACGGTGTCGATCGGCGTCTCGGGGTCCTGCAGCCGCATCTTGAGGTGGCTTTCCAGCGTGGCGACGAGTTCCATCTTGCGCGGCGAGTCGTAGCCCAGGTCGTCGACGAGATGCGAGTCGGTGGTGACCGGCGCCATCCGGTCCGGCGCCAGCCGGGTGACGATCGACACGACGGAATCATTGACGCTATTCACAGTGCACCGACCTCTCTAAAGACCTCTCCGAACAGTTCTTTGGCTGCGACGTGGCGGATCTTGCCCGACGGTGTCTTCGGAACCTTGCCCTTGCCGACCAGCATCACCGTTGGGCTCAATCCCGTTGCACTGCGCACTTTTCGGCTGATCTGACGACGAATCTCTTGCGCTGCGTCGCCCGGATCTGCCTGGACGGTCTCGGCCACGATCCGGATCTCCTCGCGCTGATCGGCAAGCGTGACCCCGAACGCGACGACCCCGCCGCGCCTGATGCCGTCGACCGAGGCGGCCAGTCGTTCGATGTCGGACGGGAAGATGTTGCGGCCGGCGACGATGATGACGTTCTTGCGCCGCCCGCACACCACGATCTGTCCGTCGTCGGTGAGGTAGCCGAGGTCGCCGGTGTAGAACCAGCCGTAGGCGTCGACGGCAGCCACCTCGCCGTCCGCAGTGAGGTAGTGCCGCGTCACCGCGTCGCCGCGGATGGCGACCTCACCCATATGCCGCGCCGGCCGGGTGCCCCGGTCGTTGTCGGCGATCCGGACCTCGATCCCGGCCATCGGCCGCCCCAGCAGGACGAATTCCTTCTTGGGCGCCCCGCACACGCACCCGGTGACCGCGCGGCCCTGGTTTTCCAGTTCGTCGCCGCACACGTTCTCCACCGCGAGCGGTCGATCCACGGGGGAGAAGGACACCGCCACCGTCGCCTCGGCGAGACCGTATGCTGCGCCGATCGCCGATACCCGCAACCCGAAACGTGCGGCCTGCTGGGCGAACTCATACATCGTGAGCGGATCGATGGGCTCGGCGCCCGAGACCACGCAGCGCAGCGCGCTCAGATCGTAGGCGCCGTCGCTGACGGCCCTGAGCCGGCGGCTGACGATCGAGTACGCGAAGTTGGGGGCCGCGGTGACCGTGGCCCGTTGCTCGGTGAGGATCTGCAGCCAGGCCAGCGGCGAGCGCACGAACTCGGTGGGCGGGATGTAGACCGCCGCGTTGCCGGCGAACATCGGCGCCAGCAGGTAGGCGATCAGCCCCATGTCGTGCGAGAGCGGAAGCCAGCTCATCGTGACGTCGACGCCCGGGTCCAGCCGCACCTCGGCCACCATCGCGACGATGTCGGCGTACAGGTTGCGGTGCGTGATCGCCACCGCCTTGGGATCTCCGGTCGATCCCGAGGTGAGCTGGTAGATGGCGACGTCGTCCTCGTCGGTCGGCTCCTCGACCGCATCGGCGCCGGTCCACGTCTGCGGCACCTCGACGACGGGGTACCCGGCGGCCCGCAGCGCGTCGGCGACGGCCTCGAACGGCCGTCCCACCACGACGCACCGCGCGCCGAGCAACCCCAGCGCCCGCAGCGTGCCCTGGTGCCATTCGCTGAGGTCGGCTTGCGACGTGGGTTGCTGCAGCATCGTCATCGCCGCGCCCAGCCGCCAGATGCCCTGGGCGACGGGAGCGACGTCTTCGGCGTTGGCGGCCAGCACGCCCACCCTGCCGGCGCGCGTGACTCCTTCGGCGGCCAGTCGGCCCGCGACTTTGCCGGCCGTCTGATGAATGTCGTGCCAACTCGCGAAATGCAGATTGCCGGCGGTGCCAAAGCGAAGGCCCAAGGTGGAATCCGCGGCCACCTTTGCGATGCGATCGGTAAACCTACTCATGGGCGTGCGCTGTCCTAACTAGAGAATCAATTTGTAAATGACCGGGCGCCAATAACATTCGCGATTCGCTATTCATCGCTTTTGGCGCTGAGCACCGCCGAGGCGATGACGTCGACGGCGCGCTCGATCTGCGCCGGCGAATGGGCGGCCGAAACGCAGCAGCGCATCAGGGCGTCGCCGGGGCCGACCGCGGGCGCCACCGCCAGTGAGCAGAAGACGCCGTTGTCGAATGCGTCGTTCCATGCCGCGATCGCCTGCGCTTCCGGGCCGATCCACACCGAAACATGCGGGGCCACTACGTGTGAGCCGTCGGCACGCACGATTCCCGCTCGCACCTGCAGACCGTGTGACACCAGGCCGTCGCGCAAGGCGCGGGCGTTGGCCAGGACGGCTTCGGCGCGCTGGGATCCCTCGAGACTGCGAATGATCTCGATCCCGGCGATGCTGGCCGCCATCGCGGCCGGTGCCCCGGTAGCGGTGAACATGTGCTGGCTGGAACGCAATCGGAGCACATCGATCAGGTCGCGCGAACCGGCGATGAAGCCACCGGTGGAGGCGATCGCCTTCGACATGCTGCCCATCAATACGTCGGCGTCCTTGGCGCAGCCGAATTCTTCGGCGATCCCGGTTCGGTTGGCCCCGAAGACGCCGAGACTGTGCGCCTCGTCGACGTAGAGGGCGACGTTGTATTTGTTGGCCAGCGCGACAATGCTTTCCACCGGCGCGACGTCGCCCTGCATCGAATAGAGACCGTCGATGACGATCAACTTGGTGCCGCCGCGTTCGGCCGTGCGGATCAGGTTGCGCTCCAGCGAATTGGTGTCGTTGTGGGCGAAGTACCGCGAACTGGCGCCCGACAGCCGGATGCCGTCGTGCAACGACGTGTGGGCTTCGCTGTCGGGGAACGCGAGATCGGCGGCACCCAATAGGGCAGTGATGGCACCTACATTGGCCAGATAACCACTGTTGAAAACCAGCGCCGCCTCGGTGCCGTACCAGTCCGCCAACAACTCTTCGAGCTCGACCTTGACCCGCAGCGTGCCGCAGTGCGGCGGCGCACCGCCACAGGCCGGCCCATACAGCTCGGTCGCCCGGTTGGCCGCCTCGACCAATCGGCGATCACCGCACAAGCCCAGAGAATTGTTCGACCCGAACATGATTCGGGTCTTTCCTTCGATGACGGACGTCGGTCCGGGAGCGGATTCGACGCTTCTGAAGAACGGCAGTCGATTGCAGGCGGCATAGTAACGCAGGCTGGCAAGTCGGCTGTCTTGTTGCGCCCGCGCTTGGATATTCAGCTTCGAGGTCTGCAGCACGCCTACATCAAACATGGCGGCCGAGACTCCGGCATCCCATTCGCTTTAAATTGGCGCGCACGTTAATAGCGATTAACGTGCGGGTGTTTATTGCGTTGCCGCTCTTACGAATACGCGGACCGAAACAACTTAGCGGCCGACTATGTCGGCAGCACTACGGATGGGTCGGCGGCGGAGTTATGTTCGCCACACTTCACCGGGGCAACACATTTCGTCATCTTGCGTGCACCAACACGTCATAGCGTCGATGCCGATTAGCTCCTCGATTGCGCCACGTTGTTTCCCATGAGCATTGCTTCTGTCCTGATACCGAGTGATAAGCCGGACGGAGCCGCGACCAGCTCGGCTGGGCCGCGTTACTCGCTGTTGCTGTCCACCGACCCCGGTTTGGTCGAGGCGGCGCAGCGGCTCCGGTACGACGTATTCACCAGCACGCCCGGTTTCGCGTTGCCGGAGTCGGGTGCGGGGGCGCGGGACGTGGACCGCTTCGACGAGTTCTGTGATCACCTGCTGGTGCGTGACGACGACACCGGCGAGCTGGTGGGCTGCTACCGGATGCTGGCGCCCGCGGGCGCGATCGCGGCCGGAGGCCTCTATACGGCGACGGAATTCGACCTTGGCGCGCTCGACCCGCTGCGGCCGTCGCTGGTGGAGATGGGCCGCGCCGTGGTCCGCGACGGGCACCGCAACGGGGGTGTCGTGTTGTTGATGTGGGCGGGGATCCTGGCCTATCTGGACCGCTATGGCTACGACTACGTGATCGGGTGCGTGTCGGTGCCGATCGGCGGTTCGGACGGCGAGGCGCCGGGCAGCCAGCTGCGGGGCGTGCGCGACTTCGTCCGCAGCCGCCACGCCGCGCCGCCGGAGTATCGGGTGTACCCGCACCGCCCGGTGGTCGTGGACGGCAAGACGCTCGACGAGATCGCGCCGCCGGCGCGGCCCTCGGTTCCGGCGCTGATGCGCGGCTACCTGCGGCTGGGCGCCAAATCCTGCGGCGAGCCCGCCCTGGACCCGGACTTCGGTGTCGGCGACTTCTGCGTGCTGCTGGACAAAGGCCAGGCCGATACCCGGTATCTGCGCAGGCTGCGGTCGGTATCGGCGGCTGCCCAAATGAGCAGCGAGATGGCGGGCGGCGAGCGATGAACGCTCCCGCAGTCACCACCGACCACGCCTGGCTGCCGCGCGCGACGTGCGACAGCACCTGCGTGCTCGTGCCCCCCGCGTCGCCGCGGTGGCTGGTGGTGCTGCGGGTAACCCTTCGCATCATGTTGGCGCTGCTATTGCTGCTGGGGGCGCCGTTGGCGCTGGTGCCGGGGCCGGGACAGCTGCGGATCCGGCGGTTCTACTGCCAGGCGCTGCTGCGGGTTTTCGGGATCCGGATCAGTGTGTCGGGTGCTCCGATCCGCAACCTGCGCGGCGTCCTGGTGGTCAGCCCGCACATGTCCTGGCTGGACGTCTTCGCCATCGGTGCGGTGCTGCCGGGCTGGTACGTCGCCCGTGCCGACATGTTCGGCGAGCTCGCGGCGCGTCTGCTGAAGATCATTCCGATCGAACGGTCCAGCCTGCGGCAATTGCCCGCCGTGGTGGACACCGTCGCGGACCGGCTGCGCGCGGGCCAGACCGTGGTGGCCTTTCCCGAGGGCACCACGTGGTGCGGGGTGGCCTGCGGCTCGTTCTACCCGGCGATGTTCCAGGCCGCGATCGACGCGGGTCGTCCGGTCCAGCCACTGCGGCTGACCTACCACCACGTCGACGGCCTGCTTTCGACCGCTCCGGCCTTCGTCGGGGACGACACCTTGCTGGCGGCGATGTGCCGGCTGATCACCCAGCGCCGCACCCTGGCGCACGTTCACGTGGAGTCCCTGCAGCTGCCGGGCACCGATCGCCGCGCCCTGGCCCACCGCTGCCAGTCGGCGGTGGGCGTCGGCGTGACGCGGCGCCCAGATCGACGCCACGAGCTGGCCGCTTAGGGATCCTGGCCGGCCCGGTATCCTGGGGCGCGTCATGGTCTACCTCGATCACGCCGCCACCACCCCGATGCACCCCGCCGCCGTCGAGGCGATGACGGCCGTGTTCGGCACCGTCGGCAACGCCTCGTCGCTGCATACCAGCGGCCGCACGGCGCGGCGCCGCATCGAGGAATCCCGCGAGCTGATCGCCGACAAGCTGGGCGCACGCCCGTCGGAGGTGATTTTCACCGCCGGCGGCACCGAGAGTGACAACCTGGCCGTCAAGGGCATCTACCGCGCCCGCCGCGACGCCGATCCGCGCCTGGTGCGCATCGTTACCAGCCAGGTGGAACATCACGCCGTGCTGGATTCGGTCGACTGGCTCGTCGAGCACGAGGGTGCCCAGGTGAGTTGGTTGCCCACCGCCGGCGACGGATCGGTGTCGGCCGCCGCGCTGCGCGAGGTGCTGCGCAGCCACGATGACGTCGCTCTGGTCTCGGTGATGTGGGCCAACAACGAGGTCGGCACCGTCATGCCCATCCCCGAACTCGCCGCCGTGGCCGCCGAATTCGGTGTCCCGATGCACAGCGATGCCGTGCAGGCGGTCGGCCAGCTGCCCGTCGACTTCACCGCCAGCGGGCTGTCGGCGATGAGCGTGGCGGCGCACAAGTTCGGCGGCCCGCAGGCGGTCGGCGCCCTGCTGCTGCGCCGCGACGTGGCCTGTACGCCGCTGCTGCACGGCGGCGGGCAGGAACGCGACATCCGTTCCGGCACTCCGGATGTCGCCGGTGCCGTCGGGATGGCGGCCGCGATGCGGATAGCCGTGGACGGGCTGGAGGCCAACAGCGCACGGCTGCGCGCGTTGCGCGATCGCCTGGTCGAGGGCGTGCTGGCCGAGATCGACGACGTCGGCGTCAACGGGTCGTTTCGGTCGCGGCTTCCGGGCAACGCCCACTTCACCTTTCGTGGCTGCGAAGGCGACGCACTGTTGATGCTGCTGGATGCCAACGGAATCGAATGCTCGACCGGCTCGGCGTGCACCGCCGGGGTCCCACAGGCCTCGCATGTGCTGATCGCAATGGGCGCCGATGCCGCCACCGCTCGCGGGTCGCTGCGACTGTCGTTGGGGCACACCAGTGTTGACGCCGACGTCGACGAGGTGCTGCGGGTGCTGCCCGCCGCGGTGGAACGGGCCAGGCGAGCGGCTCTGGCCGCTGCGGGAGCTTCCGGGTGAAGGTTCTTGCCGCTATGAGCGGTGGCGTCGATTCGTCGGTCGCCGCCGCTCGGATGGTCGATGCCGGACACGACGTGGTCGGCGTGCACCTGGCGCTGTCGTCGGCGCCCGGCACGCTGCGCACCGGTTCGCGGGGGTGCTGCTCGAAAGAAGACGCCTCGGACGCGCGCCGGGTGGCCGATGTGCTCGGAATCCCGTTCTATGTCTGGGATTTTGCGGAGAAGTTCGCCGAAGACGTGATCGACGATTTCGTGTCGTCCTACGCGCGCGGCGAGACGCCCAACCCGTGCGTGCGCTGCAATCAGCGGATCAAGTTCGCCGCACTTTCCGCGCGCGCGGTGGCACTGGGTTTCGACACCGTTGTCACCGGCCACTACGCCCGGCTGTCGGAAGGCCGGCTGCGCCGGGCCGTCGACCATGACAAGGACCAGTCCTACGTGCTGGCCGTGCTGACCGCGGAGCAGTTGCGCCACGCCGCTTTTCCGATCGGCGACACCCCCAAGCCGCAGATCCGCGCGGAGGCGGCTCGGCGCGGCCTGGCCGTCGCGGACAAACCGGACAGCCACGACATCTGCTTCATCCCGTCGGGGGACACCCGCGCTTTTCTGGGGGAGCGCATCGCCGTTCGCCCGGGCAACGTCGTGGGTTCCGACGGCGCGGTGCTGGCCAATCACGACGGGGTGCACGGTTTCACGATCGGGCAGCGCAAGGGTTTGGGCATCGCCGGTCCCGGGCCGGACGGCCTGCCGCGCTACGTGACGGCCATCGATGCCGACACCGCGACGGTGCACGTGGGCAGCGCCGCCGATCTCGAGGTGCATGCGCTGACGGGACGGGATCCTGTCTTCACCGCCGGAGCCGCCCCGCGGGGCCCGATCGAGTGCGAGGTTCAGGTGCGCGCCCACGGTGAAACCGCGAGTGCGGTGGCCGAATTGACCGGCGACGAGCTCCGCGTGCGGTTGCGCGTCCCGCTGCGCGGGGTGGCACGCGGCCAGACGGTCGTGCTGTACCGGCCGGATGCCGCCGGCGACGAGGTGCTCGGCAGCGCCACCATCGCCGGCACGTCGCGCTGATTCGCGTTCCAAGAATCCTTTAAGACCTTGCGGAGAGCATTCGTCTCGTAACCGATTGACCCCCGGGCGGGGAAGGACGCGTGACGATGAACGAGAACCAGATCACAACGCAGGCGGTGCAGACCAACGGCCTTGCGATTGCAGCTTTCGTACTCAGCATCATGGGCATGTACGCCAGCCCGATCTTGAGCAGCGTTCTCGCCGTCGCCGGGTTGTGGCAGATCAAACATCGTTCGCAGCAAGGGTTTGCGCTGGCGATCACCGCACTGGCGGTCTCGGCAGCCGTCACCGCCCTGCACGTCGCGATGTGGATCCAATGCGGCCACCCCAACATCGAATTGGAGACCACCGCGCACTGGTGACAAACCGTTGCCGCACAAGCGGTTCGGTGAAACCTACCGCGGGAAGTTGGCGACGATGTTGGTCATCACGATGTCGGACACCGACTGCGGGAACCCGCAGAAGGTGACTTCCACCAAGGCCACCGACAACACCCGGTAGTCGCGGCCGCAGCCGCCGGGCCCCAGATGCAGCGAGGTGGCATCGGCCTTCCAGTCGCCGACGAACTGCTGGCCGCCCGCGCCGCCGGCGCAGTCGGTGACCGTCGAGACCAGGGCGGTGAAGGCATGCTGCGCGGTCGCGGCGTCGCGATAGGCCGCGGCGCCCTCGGAGATCAGGGCGCCGTCCGGCGGATCCTGAAACGTGGTCTTGTGGAACTCTTCGATATCGGGGCCGAACGTCGCGGTCTCGGCGAACAGGAATCGGCAGGGCCGCGGCGTGGTGTCGGCGAGCGTGTCGATGTCGACCGGCGCGCTGCCATCCATCGAGGGAATGATCGACAGATGCTCGCCGGCGCCGGTGATCGCGCGCATCCGCGACTGGTCCAGCAGGATCGTGTCGACATTGACGCCGTTGATACCCCTGGCGCCGCCGGTGAACCCCGGCAATGCGGTGCCATCCACCACCCGGATGCACGCCGCAGTCAGGACCGCCACGCCACACATCAGTAGCGGCCACGCGAATCTTGCCCTGCGCCACACCGTTTTCGCACCCCTCTAAACCTGCAAGCCTAGCCGCGTCGGCCGGTCGCAACACACCCCTGGTCATCCGGCTGCGATGCGACGTCGAATACGGTTGCCCGGTGAGTGTTTTCGCCGATATCTCCGTGAAGGCCACCGGCGTGGGTTCGTGGCCCGGCACCGCGGCACGACCGTCGGCGGAAGTCGTCGTCGGCGAGTTGGCGGCCGCGCTGGCTCACCTGGTGGAGCTGCCCGCCAGGGGAGTGGGGGCCGACCTGCTGGGGCGGGCCGGGGCGCTGCTGATCGACGTGGCGATCGACACCGTGCCGCGTGGCTACCGCATCGCCGTCCGGCCGGGCGCGGTGACGCGCCGGGCGGTCAGCCTCCTCGACGAGGACATGGACGCCTTCGAGGAAGCCTGGGAGACGGCCGGCCTGCGCGGCGCCGGACGGGTGGTCAAGGTCCAGGCTCCCGGGCCGATCACGCTGGCCGCCGGGCTCGAGCTGTCCAACGGCCACCGGGCGATCACCGACCCCGGCGCGGTGCGCGACCTGACGGCTTCGCTGGCCGAAGGCGTTGCCGTCCATCGCGCGGCCCTGTCGCGCCGGCTGGACACCCCGGTGGTCGTGCAATTCGACGAGCCGTCGTTGCCCGCCGCGTTGGGTGGGCACCTGAGCGGGGTCACCGCGCTGAGTCCGGTTGCCGCGCTCGACGAGTCGGTAGCCGGCTCGCTGCTCGACACCTGCGCCGCGACGGTCGGCGCCGAGGTGCTGCTGCACAGCTGCGCTCCCGGATTGCCGTGGGACCTGTTGACGCGCAGCACAATTGGTGCGATCTCGATTGACGCTGCAACGCTGAGGGCCGCCGACCTGGACGGGATGGCGGCGTTCGTCGAATCGGGTCGTGCCGTGCTGTTGGGCGTGGTTGCCCCGACTGCCCCCGAGCGCCGGCCGTCGGCCGAAGAGGTGGCCGCCGCCGTCGTCGCGGTGACAGATCGGCTCGGATTCGGTCGCTCGGCGCTGCGCGAGCGCATCGGCGTCACCCCGGCCTGCGGCCTGGCCACCGCGACGCCGCAGTGGGCCCGCACCGCGATCGAACTGGCCCGCAAGGCCGCCGAGGCGTTCGCCGCGGACCCCGACGCCATCCAATAGGCGTCGGAGCGCTTCGATAGCCTGCCAAGGTGAGTTCGCCAGCAGCTGACCCCGTCCCGCCCGAGGTTCGGCGGCAATGGCGGGAACTGGCCGACGAGGTGCGCGAGCACCAGTTCCGCTACTACGTGCGCGATGCGCCGATCATCTCCGACGCGGACTTCGACGTGCTGCTGCGGCAGTTGGCCGCGCTCGAGGAGCAGCATCCCGAGCTGCGCACGCCCGATTCGCCGACGCAGCTGGTCGGAGGGGCGGGGTTCGTCACCGATTTCACCTCGGCCGAGCACCTGGAACGGATGCTGTCGCTGGACAACGTGTTCAGCGGCGACGAATTCGACGGGTGGGCCGCGCGGATCCACGCCGAGGTCGGTGACGACGTGCCGTTCCTGTGCGAGCTCAAGATCGACGGCGTCGCGCTGGCGCTGGTCTATCGCGATGGCCGGTTGGTCCGCGCCGCGACCCGGGGCGACGGGCGCACCGGCGAGGACGTCACCAACAACGCGCGCACCATCGAGGATGTCCCGGAACGGCTGACGGCCAGCGACGGCTATCCGGTCCCCGACGTCCTCGAGGTGCGCGGCGAGGTGTTCTTCCGGGTCGCCGACTTCGAAGCGCTCAACGCCGCGCTGGTCGAAGACGGCAAGGTGCCGTTTGCCAACCCGCGCAACAGCGCCGCGGGGTCGCTGCGGCAGAAGGATCCCGCGGTGACCGCCCGGCGCAAGTTGCGGATGATCTGCCACGGGGTGGGACATGCCGAGGGCTTTCGGCCTACCAGCCTGCACGACGCGTACCTGGCGCTGGGTGCCTGGGGTCTGCCCGTCTCCGACCACACCACCCGGGTCGAAAACGCCGCCGGTGCGCTGGAGCGGATCGCCTACTGGGGCGAGCATCGCCACGACGTCGACCACGAAATCGACGGTGTCGTCGTCAAAATCGACGACGTCGCGCTGCAGCGCCGGCTGGGGTCGACCTCGCGCGCGCCGCGCTGGGCGATCGCGTACAAGTACCCGCCCCAAGAGGTGCAGACCAAACTGCTCGACATCAAGGTCAACGTCGGCCGGACCGGACGCGTCACGCCTTATGCGGTCATGACCCCGGTCAAGGTCGCGGGTTCGACGGTCGAAATGGCCACCCTGCACAACGCCGCCGAGGTCAAGCGCAAGGGTGTGCTGATCGGCGACACCGTGGTGATCCGCAAGGCCGGCGATGTGATTCCCGAAGTGCTCGGTCCGGTCGCCGATCTGCGCGACGACACCGAACGCGAATTCGTGATGCCCACCCATTGTCCCGAGTGCGGCACCGAGCTGGCCCCGGCCAAGGAGGGCGATGCCGACATCCGCTGTCCCAACTCGCGATCGTGCCCGGCGCAGTTGCGGGAGAGGGTGTTTCACGTCGCCGGCCGCGGCGCCTTCGACATCGAAGGGCTGGGCTACGAGGCCGCCATCGCGCTGCTGGCAGCCGGGGTGATCACCGACGAGGGCGACCTGTTCACCCTCACCGAGGCTGACCTGCTGCGCACCGAGCTGTTCACCACCAAGGCCGGAACGCTGTCGGCCAACGGGAAGCGGCTGCTGGCCAACCTGGACAAGGCCAAGGCGCAGCAGCTGTGGCGGGTGCTGGTGGCGCTGTCGATCCGGCATGTCGGTCCGACGGCCGCGCGCGCCCTGGCAACCGAGTTCGGCAGCCTCGACGCGATCACGTCGGCATCGACGGAGGAACTGGCCGCGGTCGAGGGCGTCGGCCCGACCATCGCCGCCGCGGTCACCGAGTGGTTCACCGTCGATTGGCACCGCGCCATCGTCGACAAGTGGAAAGCGGCCGGCGTGCGGATGGCCGACGAGCGCGACGCCGCCACGCCGCGCACGCTGGCCGGGCTGAGCATCGTGGTCACCGGTTCGCTGAACGGGTTCTCCCGCGACGAGGCCAAGGAGGCCATCGTGGCCCGCGGCGGTAAGGCGGCGGGGTCGGTGTCGAAGAACACCGCCTACTTAGTGGCCGGCGATTCGCCGGGTTCGAAGTACGACAAGGCGGTGGAACTGGGTGTACCGATCCTCGACGAGGACGGATTTCGCCGCCTGCTGGCCGACGGCCCGGGGGTAGACACAGGCGATTAACAGCGCGGTACTGGTCCGTACTGTGGTTGCGGCTCTATCGTGGGCGCTATGACCCAGACGGCCGATCAGTACACGGAGCCATCGCCGTGGTCTCCGCGGGAGGCCGAACTGCTGGCGGTGACGCTGGAGCTACTGCAGGAACACGGCTATGACCAGTTGACCATCGACGCGGTCGCCGGTGCCGCTCACGCCAGCAAGGCCACGGTGTACCGGCGCTGGCCCTCGAAAGCCGAACTGGTGCTGGCCGCCTTCATCGAAGGCGTCCGCCAGGTCGCGGTCGCGCCCAATACCGGGACCTTGCGCGGCGATTTGATCAGTCTCGGCGAGGTCTGCGGCGAGCACGGACGACAGCACGCCAGCACCATCCGTGCGGTGATGGTCGAGGTGTCGCGGCATCCCGCGCTCAACGAAGCACTGCAGGATCAATTCCTCAAACAACGCAAGGCCCTGGTTCAGCACGTGTTGCAACGGGCCGTCGACCGCGGCGAGATCGCCAAAGATGCCTTCACCGACGAACTTTGGGACCTGCTGCCCGGCTATCTCATCTTCCGGTGCATCATCCCCGACCGACCGCCCACCCGTCACACGGTGGAGCTTCTCGTCGACCAGTTCCTGATCCCGGGCCTGACCAGGACCGCCGGGTAACACCGCCGCCACCCGGTCGCCCGGTGCGAAATGTGTACGGCCACGTCTCTTGTGCAGTACGGTCCAGTACCGTACCGTGAATTCCGTCGTTCGCGCCGCGCACGGCGACGGTAGCAGTCATACAGTGATCGAGAACGCCGACCATCGAAAGGCCGAGGGTGAAGGCGACGTCAATGTCCTCCTTGCTCAGGCAGGGCTGGATAGTGGTGGTCGCGTTACTCGTCGTCGCCGTCGCGGGATTCGGCATCTATCGCCTGCACGGAATCTTCGGGTCGAACAACAAGACCTCCGCCAACAGCGGCCTGTCCAACGAGATCGTCCCGTTCAACCCCAAGCAGGTCGTGCTCGAGGTCTTCGGCGCACCCGGTGCGGTGGCGACGATCAACTACCTGGACGTCAACGCCCAGCCGCAGCAAGTCAAGAACGCGCCCCTGCCGTGGTCGTTCACGATCACCACGACGGAGCCCGCGGTCATCGGCAACGTGGTGGCACAAGGCAACGGAGACACCCTCGGTTGCCGCATCACCGTCAACGGTCAAGTCAAAGACGAACGCACCGTCAACAAGGTCGACGCCTACACCTTCTGTCTGGATAAGTCGGGATGAGCAACCAAACCAACGAACAGCAGACGCGGCCATTCGTGCCGCGCAACATCCGTCGGCTCGCGCTGCCGATCCTGCTTTTCTGGGTGGCGCTGGCCGCCATCACCAACATCGCGGTGCCGCAGCTGGAGGAGGTGGGCAAGACCCACAATGTGGCGCTGAACTCGCCGGATGCCCCGTCGCTCAAGGCAATCAAGCGCATCGGCCAGAAGTTCGGAGAGTTCGACACCGACAGCTCGGCCATGATCGTGCTGGAAGGCGACAAGCCGCTCGGCGCGGACGCCCACCGCTTCTACGACGAGATGATCCGCAAGCTCGAGCAGGACAAAAAGCACGTCGAGCACGTCCAGGACTACTGGGGCGACACCCTGACCGCGGCGGGATCGCAAAGCAGCGACGGCAAGGCCGCTTACGTTCAGGTGAACCTCGCCGGTAATCAGGGCTCCGCATTGGCCAACGAGGGTGTCGGCGCGCTGCGCGACCTCATCGACCACCTGAAGCCGCCGCCGGGCGTCAAGACGTATGTGACCGGCGCGGCACCGCTGATCTCCGATCAGTTCGACGTCGGCAGCAAAGGGACCGCGAAGGTCACCACGATCACCATCGGGGTGATCGCGTTGATGTTGTTCTTCGTCTACCGCTCGGTGCTGACCACGTTGCTGGTTCTCGCCACGGTCCTGATCGAAATGTCGGCGGCCCGAGGACTTGTCGCCTTCCTCGGAAACGAGGGAATCATCGACCTGTCGACCTACGCGACGAATATCTTGACGCTGTTGGTGATCGCCGCCGGAACGGACTACGCGATATTCTTCGTCGGCCGCTACCAAGAAGCACGCGGGACCGGCGAAGACCGCGAAAAGGCGTTCTACACCATGTATCACGGCACCACCCATGTCGTGTTGGGCTCCGGGCTCACCGTTGCCGGCGCGGTGGCCTGCCTGAGCTTCACCCGGCTTCCGTACTTCCAAAGTCTAGGTATCCCAGCCGCTTTGGGTGTCATCGTCGCTTTGTTCGCCGCGCTGACGCTGGGCCCCGCGATCCTCGTGCTGGGCGCCAAGGCAGGTATCTTCGACCCGAAACGGGCGATGCGGACCCGTGGCTGGCGGCGAATCGGCACCGCCATCGTTCGCTGGCCCGGCGCGGTCCTCGCGGCCGCGAGCGCGCTGGCCCTGGTGGGCCTGATCGCGTTGCCCGGGTACAAGACCAGTTACGACACTCGTCCCTACATGCCCGCCGACGCGCCGGCCAATGTCGGCTACACGGCTGCCGAGAAACACTTCTCGCGGGCCCGGCTGGAGCCGGAATTGCTGATGGTCGAATCGGATCACGACATGCGTAACCCGGCCAGCATGCTGATCCTGGACAAGGTGGCCAAGGCCGTGTTTCACGTCCCCGGGGTCGCGCAGGTGCAGACCATCACCCGGCCGTTGGGAACCCCGCTGGTCCACAGCTCGCTGGCGTTCGTGGTCAGCAATTCCAGCGCTGCCCAGCAGCAAAACCTGACTTACCAACGGGATCGGGCCGACGACGCGCTCAAGCAAGCCAACGAGCTGTCCAAGACGATCGACATTTTGCGACAGCAGTTGGTGCTGCAGCAGCAGTTGGCCGGCACCACCCACGACGAGACCGAGAGCTTTCGCGACACGCTTGCCACGATCAAAGACCTGCGCGACAAGATCGCGAATTTCGATGACTTCTTCCGCCCGATTCGCAGCTATTTCTATTGGGAGAAGCACTGTTACGACATCCCCGCCTGCTACGCGTTCAGGTCGCTGTTCGACGCGCTGGACGGCATCGACCAGCTCACCGAAAAATTCGAAAACCTGACGGCGTCGCTGGACAAGCTCGACGCGCTGCAACCGAAGCTGGTGGCGTTGATACCGCCCCAGATTCAAAGCCAGGAGACCAATCGCGATCTGACCCTGGCGAATTACGCCACGCTGTCCGGCATCTACGCCCAGAACGCGCGGGCGCTGGAAAACTCGACGGCGTTGGGGCAGGCGTTCGATGCGGCCAAGAACGACGACACGTTCTATCTGCCGCCGGAGGTGTTCGACAACCCCGACTTCAAACGCGGGCTGAAACTGTTCCTGTCGCCCGACGGCAAGGCCGCTCGGATGATCGTCACGCACGACGGTGATCCCGCTACCACGGAAGGCATTTCGCACATCGACCCGATCGCCAAGGCGGCGCACGAGGCACTGAAGGGCACCCCGATGGCGAACGCGGGAATCTATCTCGGCGGGACCGCGGCGACGTACAAGGACATCCAGGAGGGTGCCAAGTACGACCTGATGATCGTCGCGTTCGCCGCACTGAGCCTCATCCTGCTGATCATGATGATCATCACGCGCAGTCTGATAGCCGCGCTGGTTATCGTCGGCACGGTCGCGCTCTCCCTGGGAGCCTCGTTCGGATTGTCGGTTCTGGTGTGGCAGTACCTGTTCGGCATCGAGTTGTACTGGGTGGTGCTGGCGCTGGCGGTGATCCTGCTGCTGGCGGTCGGGTCCGACTACAACCTGCTGTTGATCTCCCGATTCAAGGAGGAGATCCATGCCGGCCTGAATACCGGCATCATCCGGGCGATGGCCGGCTCGGGTTCGGTGGTCACCTCGGCGGGCATCGTCTTCGCCGTCACCATGTGTGCGTTCGTCTTCAGCGGCTTTCAGGTTCTCGGTCAGATCGGGACGACGATCGGGCTGGGCCTGATGTTCGACACGCTGATCGTGCGCTCGTTCTTGACGCCTTCTATCGCGAGACTTCTCGGGCGCTGGTTCTGGTGGCCCCAAGTGGTGCGGCCGCGTCCGGCCAGCACGATGCTGCGGCCCTACGGTCCGCGTCCGGCGGTTCGTCAATTGCTGTTGTGGGAAGACGGCGACGCGGTGGCGCCGAAAACGACTGCGGCGGCACGCTGATTCAGCGCAGCATGGTGGCCACGATCCCGGCCAGGTAGCCGAGCCGGGCCACCTCCGAGGGCCGGAACTCCGGGCCGGGCCGGCCCAGCACCACCGCGGTGTGCGGGTCGCCCAGCGGCGCGGCGACCATCGTGATGTCCATGTCGCGCCAGGCCTGCGGCACCCAGTCGGCGCTGCCGTCCAGCGTCGCGGCCTCGTGGATCGGCAGCCAGGGAGCCGACACCGCGCGGGTTTCCGGTGCGCCCGGACTGGCCGCGAGGCGTTGCACCTGCCCGTCGGAACCGCGCAACACCGTGCACCAGCTGACCCGCAGCACCCGGGGCGCCTCGTCGGCCAGGACCTGCAGCCGCGCCGCCTTGTCCTTGGCCGCGGCGACGTGGTCGAGCAGTTCCAGCTCGCGGTGTGCCTCCAGCAGACCGGTGTGCGGACGCACGCTGTCCACCCGCACGCCGTTCAGCGACTCGGCCGCAGTGATCAGCGTGTCGGGCATCGCCCCGGCAGGCAGTTCGATGACCAGGTCGTCGGTCGCATACCCCGCGCTGCGGTCCACGACGTCGAGCGACAGGATGTCCCCGCCCACCGAACCCAGCGCAACCGCCAGCGCGCCCAGGCTTCCCGGGCGGTCGACCAGCTCGATGCGCAACAGATACGACGGCACGCGCCCACTGTCGCACAGAGCCGCGCGTACGGCATTTCCGCAGGGTGGGTGCCAGCTGCACGCCGGCCGCCACTGCACAGATAGGCTTTTCGCTCGTGTCCCAGATCTCCCGCGACGAGGTCGCGCACCTGGCCAGGCTGGCCCGGTTGGCGTTGACCGATACCGAGCTGGACAGCTACGCCGGCCAACTCGACGCCATCCTGACCCACGTGAGCCAGATCCAGGCGGTCGACGTCACCGGCGTCGAGGCGACCGACAATCCGCTCAGAGACGTCTTGAAAGACGTCACTGGCACCCGCCCGGACGAGACCAGGCCGTGCCTGACGCAGCAGCAGGCGCTGGCCGCGGCGCCCGAAGCCGTCGACGGCCGCTTCGCGGTCCCGCAGATCCTGGGGGACAGCGAGTGAACGAGATCATCCGATCCGACGCCGCGACGCTGGCCGCCCGGGTCGCCGCCAAGGAGGTGTCGTCGGTCGAGATCACCCAGGCCTGCCTCGACCAGATCGCGGCGACCGACGACCGCTACGGCGCGTTTTTGCACGTCGCGGCCGACGAGGCGCTCTCGGCGGCGGCCGCGGTCGACGAGGCCGTGGCCGCCGGGGAGCGGCTGCCCTCGGCGCTGGCCGGCGTTCCGTTGGCCCTCAAAGACGTGTTCACCACCGTCGACATGCCCACCACCTGCGGATCCAAGATCCTCGAGGGCTGGCGCTCGCCATATGACGCCAGCGTCACCGCGCGGCTGCGCGCGGCCGGCATCCCGATCCTGGGCAAGACCAACATGGACGAGTTCGCGATGGGCTCATCGACGGAGAACTCGGCGTATGGCCCCACCCGCAACCCGTGGGACCTCGAGCGGGTGCCCGGCGGCTCCGGGGGCGGCAGCGCGGCGGCGCTGGCCTCCTTCCAGGCCCCGCTGGCCATCGGCACCGACACGGGGGGCTCGATTCGCCAGCCCGCCGCGCTGACCGCGACCGTCGGGGTCAAGCCCACCTACGGCACGGTGTCCCGCTACGGCCTGGTGGCCTGCGCGTCGTCGCTGGATCAGGGCGGCCCGTGCGCGCGCACCGTGCTGGACACCGCGCTGCTGCATCAGGTGATCGCCGGCCACGACCGGATGGACTCCACCTCCATCGACGCCGCGGTGCCCGATGTGGTCGGCGCCGCCAAGGCCGGTGCGGCGGGCGATCTGAGCGGGGTGCGGATCGGTGTGGTCTCCCAGCTGCGCGGCGAGGGCTACCAGCCCGGAGTGCTGTCGTCGTTCGAGGCCGCGGTGCGGCAACTGACCGAGCTGGGTGCGCGGGTCAGCGAAGTCGATTGCCCGCACTTCGATTACGCGTTGTCGGCCTACTACCTGATCCTGCCGTCGGAGGTGTCGAGCAACCTGGCCCGCTTCGACGCGATGCGTTACGGACTGCGGGTCGGAGACGACGGCAGCCACAGCGCCGAGGAAGTGATGGCGCTGACGCGGGCCGCCGGCTTCGGACCAGAAGTCAAGCGCCGCATCATGATTGGTGCTTACGCGCTCTCGGCCGGCTACTACGACGCCTACTACAACCAGGCGCAGAAGGTGCGCACCCTGATCGCCCGCGATCTCGACGAGGCCTACAAATCCGTCGACGTGCTGGTGTCGCCGGCGACCCCGACCACCGCGTTCCGGCTGGGGGAGAAGGTCGACGACCCGCTGGCGATGTATCTGTTCGACTTGTGCACGCTGCCGCTGAACCTGGCCGGGCACTGCGGGATGTCGGTGCCGTCCGGGCTGTCCCCGGACGACCAGCTGCCGGTGGGTCTGCAGATCATGGCGCCGGCGCTGGCCGACGACCGCCTGTACCGCGTCGGTGCCGCCTACGAGGCGGCGCGCGGACCGTTACCGGCGCCGCCGACCGTGTAGCCGGCCGGCGCCCCAATTTGCCCCGGCGGCAGCCGTTGCGGGCAAGATGAAGGGATGCGGATCGGAATTCTCACCGGGGGCGGCGACTGTCCAGGGCTCAACGCCGTCATCCGGGCAGTGGTACGCACCTGCGACGCCCGGTACGGCTCGTCGGTGGTCGGCTTCCAGGACGGGTGGCGCGGGCTGCTGGAAAACCGGCGCATCCAGCTGCAGAACGACGATCGCAATGACCGACTGCTGGCCAAGGGCGGGACGGTGCTGGGCACCGCGCGCGTGCACCCCGACAAGCTGCGGGCCGGGCTGGATCAGATCAAGCAGACCCTGGACGACAACGGCATCGATGTGCTGATCCCGATCGGCGGCGAGGGCACGCTGACGGCCGCGCACTGGCTGTCGGAGGAGAACGTTCCCGTCGTCGGCGTGCCGAAGACGATCGACAACGACATCGACTGCACCGACGTCACTTTCGGTCACGACACCGCGCTGACCGTGGCCACCGACGCCATCGACCGCTTACACAGCACCGCCGAATCCCACCAGCGAGTCATGCTGGTGGAGGTGATGGGCCGCCACGCCGGCTGGATCGCGCTGAACGCCGGGCTGGCGTCCGGGGCGCACATGACGCTGATTCCCGAGCAGCCGTTCGACATCGAGGATGTCTGCCGGCTCGTCAAACGCCGCTTCCAGCGCGGGGATTCGCACTTCATCTGCGTGGTGGCCGAGGGGGCCAAACCGATCCCCGGATCGATCCCGTTGCGGGAGGGCGGGATTGACGAATTCGGCCACGAGAAATTCACCGGTGTTGCCCAGCAGCTGGGCGTGGCGGTGGAGAAGCGGATCAACAAGGACGTGCGAGTGACCGTGCTGGGCCACGTCCAGCGCGGCGGTACACCGACGGCCTACGACCGCGTGCTGGCGACCCGGTTCGGCGTCAACGCCGCCGACGCCGCGCATGCCGGCGAATACGGTCAGATGGTTTCGCTGCGCGGGCAGGACATCGGCCGGGTCTCGCTGGCCGACGCGACGCGCCAGCTGAAACTGGTGCCCGACGCGCGCCACGACGAGGCCGCCGCCTTCTTCGGCTAGCGTCCGCCCGGTCGTCGCCACTCAGGCGAACGTGCCCACGGCGACCGCTGGTTGACACTCGATTACGGAGTACGTTATTGATTGTATCGTCGCGTTGCGTCACCGCACATTCGAAAAGGAGCCTGCGATGGATGCGCCCTTGCCGACCATCCCCGAACCCACTGCCCAAGCCGATCTGCTTTCTCTGGCCGGCAAATGTGCGGTGGTCACCGGCGGCAGCCGTGGTCTTGGCCAGGCGACCGTCCATCGGTTGGCGCAGGCCGGAGCGTCTGTGGTGTTCACTGGGCGCGGGCCCGACGCGTTACGACATGTGCAGGACGAAGTTGCCGAAGCCGGGGCGACCGCGCTCGGTGTCCAGGCCGATATCGCCGCGCTCGAGGATTCGCAGCGAGTCGTCGACCTTGCGGTGCAGCGTTTCGGCCGGCTGGACATCCTGGTCAACAACGCCGCGCTTTATACGCCCTCGTTCGCGCTGGACACCACCGAGGCGTTATTCGACGACGTCGTCGGCGCCGACCTCAAGGGTGCGTTTTTCCTGGCGCAGTACGCCGCGAAAGCGATGATCGACGCCGGGCGTGGGGGCCGCATCATCAACCTGTTGTCCGTCGACGCGTTCCGGCCGATGGGCCCCTTGGCGGCCTACGCGTCGGCCAAGGCCGGGCTGTGGGCAGCCACCCAGAATCTGGCCAAAGAATTGGCGCCCCACCAGATTCTGGTCAATGCCGTCACTCCGGGTTCGACGATCACCGAGGAGCGGCTGGCGATGTTCCGGGACGGAACGTTCGCCTCGCAGCAGGTGCCTGCCGAGGCGGCCAAGACCCGCCAGATGTTGCAGTCCGCAGTCGAATCCGGTGGGTTTGCCCAGATGCTGACCACGATGATGCCGCTCGGGCGACCGGGCTGGCCCGACGAAATCGCCAAGGCCGTGCTGTTTTTGGCCTCCGACCTCGGGAGTTACGTCAGCGGGGCCAACCTGATCGTCGACGGCGCCCAAAGCCTGCGCTAGGGCCGGCCGTGTCGACATACACCACCACATCGGCGTCGGCCGCGGTCGGCGAGGATCTGGTGCAGGCGGCGCTGCGGGCCGGCCGCGCCCTGGGTAAGGACGTGGCCGACGTGCCGGTGATCGCGATCGCGCGCGAAGCCGGGATCTCCCGCAGCACGCTGATCCGGCGGCTCGGCGGTTCTCGCGCCGCGCTCGACGAAGCGGTCCGCGCGGCCGGGGTGGATCCGGGCGGTCAAGCGCCGGTTCGTACCCGGGCCCTGGACGCCGCCGCCGAGCTGATCAGCACCTCGGGCCTGGCCGCGGCGACCTTGGAAGCGATCGCGGCGCGCGCGCAGTGCTCGGTGCACAGCCTCTACGCGTCGTTCGGGGGGCGCGACGAGCTGCTGCGGGCGCTGTTCGAGCGCCACAGCCCGCTGCTGCAGATCGAAGACTTCATCGACGGCGCCGACGGCGATCTGGCCACCACAGTGCGCAGCCTGTACGGTCTGATCGTCCACACCCTCGACCGCGAGCCCCGCGTGGCCCCGGCGCTTTTGGCTGAGACGTTGGCGCGCCCTGGCAGCCCCGCTATTCAGAACCTGTTGGGGCACAACGCTCCTCGGATTCTGGCTTCGCTCGGGGGCTGGCTGACCAACGAAATCCAGGCCGGACGGATCCGCGACCTGCCGCTGTCACTGCTGATCCAGCAATTGATCGCCCCGATTGCCGTCCACATGCTGGTGCGGCCCGCCGTGCCGCAACTTCCAGGTTTGGAATTACCGGACTTGGACAACGTCTGCGACACCTTCACCGACACGTTTCTGCGCGCAGTCACCACGTCGCCTGGACGACGGAGGGCACGATGACCACTCCCGATCCCACCCGCAAAGTCGCCGAACTTGCTCGGTGCGACTTTCACCGGTGCAGGCATCGCGCACGTGGTCAAACACGAGTGGTTCGAACGACTCGTTCCTGACGCCGTGGCCGCGTGGCGTGAGCCGGTCAGCGCGGTCACCGCGGCGATCCGGCTCGTCGGGGGCATCCGCATGTTCTTCCCGCGGCTGCGGCGGGTTGCTCGCTGGACAAATCTCGCGATGCCGCTGCCGACCTTGCCGGCGGCGGTCGGTCAAACGCGACGTCCTGACGAGATGCGAGCGCTCGGCCTGGACCCAAAACTGGTCGCCGCCCGAATTCCGGCACAAATGCTGGTCGCCATCCTGACGTGGTGGTCGACCCGGCCGGCAAACAACCGTCGCGGTGAACAAATATCGCGGCGGAAGCGTTGTCAACGATCATGACCGACAGCAAATCCGAGCCGCGCGGCGGCGCGGAGCGCTTCGAGGCGTTTCACCAGCTCGTGGGGGACACGTTCGTCCCGGTCGCGCTGTCGATGGACGACGCCGACTCCTTCCAGGCAAAGCTGCACACGTCCAGCCTGGGCACCATGCGGATTAACCGCCTGCAGTTCAGCGGTGGGGTGGTGATGCGCCGAACGCCACGACAGCTGCGGCGCGGCACGCCTCAGCTGATCGAGCACCACAGTGCCGACTATTTGAAGGTCGGTGTCCACATCGCGGGCAGCTGCGTGGTCCGTCAAGATGGCCGCGAAGCAAAGTTGTCGCCCGGGGATTACGTCGTATACGAAACGACGCGACCGTTCGAATTCGCGGTCGACGGGAAATTCCAGATGTTCAGTGCGCTTATTCCGCGCGAATTGCTGCGCATCCCGACGGCACAACTGTCTCTGCTCACGGCTCGCAGCTTCGACGGCCGGCAGGGAATGGGGGCGCTGTTGGCCCCGTTCCTGGTCGAGCTTGCGCGACAGACAACCAAAGAAGCTCGGCCGACCAATATCCGATTGGCCGATGCGATGTTCGACATGCTGGAGGCGGCGTTCTGCGAGCAGTTGGCCTGTGATCGCCCGGAGGGCCGCAGCCCGGTCCAGGCCGACTTGCTGTTGCGAATATTCGGTTTCATCGAACGAAACCTCGGTGACCCCGACCTAGATGGCATGAAAGTCGCAACAGCACACCATATTTCGATTCGACAGCTGCAACGGATGCTGGAATTCGATGGTCACACAGTCACCGAGTGGATCAGGAGCCGCAGGATCGAGCACTGCCGCAAGGACCTGGCGAATGCGGAGCTGGTGGCGGTGCCGGTGGGTGCGATCGGCGCACGGTGGGGACTGGTCAACGCCGCGCATTTCTCTCGACTCTTCAAAGCCGCACATGGTCTGTCACCGCGGGAGTATCGCTCCTGGGCGTTGAGCTGACGTTTGCGCAACCCGGCAAGATCCTGGCGCGTGCGCGCAAGACGTGCATCTCGGCCGCCCCAATAGTGGGTAGCGACAGGTGACCGCCCAGGTACGGAGGCGAGATGCAGGACACGGCAGACGAATTCGATGTGGACCAGAAATTCGCCGAGCGGGTGGCCGCGAATCAGGCCGCGCTGACCGCGACACTCAAGCCGCGCTACGACTTCATCGTGTGCGGTTCGGGTTCCTCGGGCTCGGTCGTCGCGCGCAGGCTGGCCGAAAACGCGGGCGTCGACGTGCTGCTGGTCGAGGCCGGCGGCGACGACAACGTCGCCGAAGTCGTGGCCCCGGGTCAATGGACCGCCAACTTGGGTTCCGAACGCGACTGGGGATTTCGCGGTGAGCCGAACCCCCACCTCAACAACCGCTCGATCATGTACTCGACGGGCAAGGTGCTGGGCGGCAGCTCGAGCATCAACGTGATGGCCTGGATCCGGGGCCACCGTGACGACTGGAACCATTTCGCCGCCGAAGCGGGCGACCCGGCGTGGAACTACGAATCCGTCCTCGACATCTATCGAGGCATCGAAGACTGGCATGGCGCCCCGGATCCGGTGTACCGGGGAAGCGGCGGACCGGTTTTCGTGCAACCGGCACCCGACCCCAACCCGCTCGCCCTGGCGACGGTGGATGCCGCGTCGGCCATGGGCACCAAGGTGTACCCGTCCGCCAATGGGCGGCTGATGGAGGCTACCGCGGGTGTGGCGCTCGGTGATGTCCGGATCCGAAATGGCCAGCGGCAGTCCGTCTTTCGCTCATACGTCTTCCCGCTGATGGACCGGCCCAACCTCACCGTCCTCACCCATGCGGTCGTGCAGCGGGTCGTCGTCGAGGGCGGCAAGGCCGTCGGCGTCGAAATTCGTCATCACGGGGCGACCCGACGCATCGATGTCGACGCCGAAGTCGTTCTGTCGCTGGGTGCGAACAATACGCCCAAGGTGCTGATGCTCTCCGGTGTCGGTGACCAAGACGAGCTGAGCCGCGTCGGGATTCCCGTGCGCAAACACCTGCCCGGCGTGGGTCGCAACCTTCAAGACCACGTCGCCTTCGATTGCATCTGGGAATACCGCGAGCCCCAACTACCGCGCAACAATGCGGCCGAAGTCGTCGTGCTCGGCGAGACCACGTCGGGGCTCACCCACCCGGACGTCTTCGCCTGGCAGGTGGAACTGCCCTATGCGACCGACGAGACGGCGGCCCGGTTTGGCCTTCCCGACGCCGGATGGACCTTCCACGCCGCGATCGCCCATCCGAAGAGCCGGGGCCGGGTACGGCTGGGCGGCAACGACCCGGCCGATCCGCTGCGCATCGACGACAACACCTTGGCCGATCCCGACGATGTGCAAAAGGCGATCGCGTGCGTGCGGTGGTGCCGGGACATCGCCAACAGTGCGCCGCTGCGACCGTATGTCAAACGCGAGGTCATGCCGGGAAACTTGGGCGAAGCAGCGCTGGAAGAGTTCGTTCGGGATGCGGCGACGACGTTTTTTCACCAGGTCGGCACGGCCAAAATGGGCCGCGACGTGATGTCCGTGGTCGATGGCAGCCTCAAGGTCTACGGAATCGAGAATCTGCGGGTGGCCGACGCCTCGATCATGCCGCGGATCACCGCCACCAACACCATGGCGCCGTGTGTGGTCATCGGGGAACGGGCGGCGCAGAGCCTGCGGCAAGCGCACCGGCTCTGACCCCGGGAAGGCAAACAACGGGTGGCAGCAGCCTGAACTATTGCCCGAATTTGCCGCCCGATTAGCCAGCGCACCCGGCAAGCACCGGCTTCTGGTTTAACCACCAGGTCGAAACGGCTATCCCAGCGGCCATGAGTAACCGCGAGGGGTTTCGCGGAGTCAATGCCCTTTCCGCCGCTCCGGCGTATCCGTCGAATTCCGGCCCGCCTGGGTCTTCGGTGCCGCGCTGGCGCGCCGAAGCCGACCCGACGGCGGCCACCGTGCCCGAACCGCGCCACCGCCCGCCGGAGAAACCCGCCGGGCCGGCCACACCCAACCGGCTGGCGCGGGCACGGCGGACCGCCGCGCCGTACCGGCGTGAGCTGACGCTGGGCGGGACCGCCCTCGACGGCGTGGACTCCCGGGCGCCGGCGGGACCGAGCAGGTCCGGCTGGCGAGAGGTGATTCACCGGATCACCGGAATCGACCTCGGCCCGGGCAAGGACGCCGAGGACGAGCGGAGGCTGCGGGAGCGCGCCACGGCCGTCGTCGGCGGCGCCTTTCCGATCGCGGTGCTGAACCTCAAAGGCGGCGTCGGCAAGACCGCCGTGGTCGAAGCGCTCGGCTCGACGCTGGCCGAGGCGCGCGGCGACCGGGTCATCGCCGTCGACATCGACGCCGGCGACCTCGCCGAGCGTCACGGTCGACGCAACCCGCTGAGCCTGGCCGACCTGCTCGCCCGCGATTCGGTGACGCAGTACGCCCAGGTGCGGGCGCACACCCACATGAACAGCTTCGGCCTGGAAGTGCTCGGGTTGCCCGACTACGGCCGCACCGACTGGCGGCTGGAGCGCCAGGACATCGCCAAGGCGTTTTCGATTCTGCGGAAACACTATTCGGTGGTGCTGGTGGATTGCGTCAAGGCGATCAACTCTCATGTGATGGACGCCGTTCTGCCCGAGGCGCGAGCCCTGGTGGTGGTCAGCGGCACCTCGATCGATGCGGTGCGCAAGACCAGGACGACGCTGGAGTGGTTGTCCAACAACGGATATCGCCGCTTGATGGGTTCGACCGTGCTTGCCATGAACTACACCGAACCGGCCAAGCTGGACGGCGTGGTCACCAAGGAATTCGAGTCCCTGTCGGCTCGCGTCGCCGCCACGGTGGTCCTGCCCTTCGATCGGCACGTGCACGAGGGCACCGAGCTCGGGCTGGACCGGTTGAGCAGGGAAAGCCGGCGTGCCTATCTGGAGATGGCCGCCGCCATCGGCGACATCGCCGCCGGCCGGCCCGTGGGACAGGATGGGCCGCTGCGGTCCTGGCGGGAACCCCGCTCGTCCTGAGCCCGGGCGGTCGTGCCGCGGTCGGCCGCGCCACCATTAGGATCGTTGCCATGACTGTTACTTCCGGTGCGGCTGAGCTGCTGGATTACGACGACGTCATCGCACGTTTCGACCCCGTCCTCGGGCTGGAAGTACACGTCGAGCTGTCCACCGCGACGAAGATGTTCTGCGGCTGCTCCACCACATTCGGCGCCGAGCCCAACACCCAGGTGTGCCCGGTGTGCCTGGGGCTGCCCGGTTCTTTGCCCGTGCTCAACCAGAAGGCGGTGGAGTCGGCGATCCGCATCGGGCTGGCACTGAATTGCGAGATCGTGCCGTGGTGCCGCTTCGCCCGGAAGAACTACTTCTATCCGGACATGCCGAAGAACTACCAGATCTCGCAGTACGACGAGCCGATCGCCATCAACGGCTACCTGGACGCGCCGCTGGAAGACGGCACCACCTGGCGGGTCGAGATCGAACGCGCCCACATGGAAGAGGACACCGGCAAGCTCACCCACCTGGGCAGCGAGACGGGACGTATCCACGGCGCGACGACGTCGCTGATCGACTACAACCGGGCCGGCGTGCCCCTGATCGAAATCGTCACCAAGCCCATCGAGGGAGCCGGGGCCCGCGCACCTCAGATCGCCCGGGCTTACGTGACGGCGTTGCGAGACCTGTTGCGCGCGTTGGAAGTATCCGACGTCCGGATGGACCAGGGCTCGATGCGTTGTGATGCCAATGTCTCGCTGAAGCCGACCGGTGCGGCCGAGTTCGGCACCCGGACCGAGACCAAGAACGTCAACTCGCTGAAAAGCGTCGAGGTCGCGGTGCGCTACGAAATGCAGCGGCAGGCCGCCGTTCTGGTTGCCGGCGGCTCAATCATCCAGGAAACCCGGCACTTTCAGGAGGCCGGCGGCTACACCAGCGCGGGCCGCGCCAAGGAGACAGCACAGGACTACCGCTATTTCCCCGAGCCCGACCTGGAGCCCGTCGCGCCCAGCCGCGAACTCGTCGAGCAATTGCGCCAGACCATCCCCGAGCTTCCCTGGTTGAGCCGCAAGCGGATTCAGGAAGAGTGGGGTGTTTCCGACGAGGTGATGCGCGATCTCGTCAACGCCGGCGCGGTCGAATTGGTCACCGCCACCATCAAGCACGGCGCCTCGAGCACCCAGGCGCGCTCCTGGTGGGGAAACTTCTTGGTGCAGAAGGCGAATGAGGCCAACATCGAATTGGACCAGCTGGCCATCACGCCCGCTCAGGTCGCCGCGGTGATCGCACTGGTCGACGAGGGCAAGCTGTCCAACAAGCTGGCCCGCCAGGTCGTCGAAGGTGTGCTCGCCGGAGAGGGCGAACCCGAACGGGTGATGACCGACCGTGGTCTGGCGCTGGTGCGCGACGACTCGGTCACCCAGGCCGCCGTGGACGAGGCCTTGGCCGCCAATCCCGATGTGGCCGAAAAGATTCGCGGCGGCAAAATTCAGGCCGCCGGTGCGATCGTGGGCGCGGTGATGAAGGCCACCCGCGGTCAGGCCGACGCGGCCCGGGTGCGCGAGCTGGTGCTGGCCGCCTGCGGGCAGGCCTAGCGGCTTAGGTCGCGCGAGCGTAACCGCACGGCGAAACATCGGCCCGAAAACCAGCGTGAGGTTACGCTCGCGCTTAAGGTACTTAGGCCTTGTCGTCGTTGTTGCGCGGGAAGCCGCCGCCCTGCGGGAACAGCGGGAACACCACGTCGTCAAGCTTTTCGGCGTCACCGGCGGTCTTGTTGATGGTGGCACCCCAGACGTTTCCGTCCGGCGACATCCGCAGCGCCCAGGCGTGGGCGTGCGTGTCCTTGCGGACGACGTCGGGTTCACCGGTGACCGCACCCGATTTCGCCTCAAGCCGCACCGCCACCGTCGATTTGGTGTTGACCAGGTTGACCATCACGGTCCCGTCCATCGCTGCGCAGCCGGCCACGCCCGGCTTGTCCGGCCACGTCCACACCGTGGAGACCTCCGAGGCTTTCGTGATGCGTTGCAACCGGTCCGCGGTCGGGGTGCGGTCGGCGACGTACAGCGAGCCGTCGACCGGATCGACGCACAATCCGCCGCCCGAGCCGACACCGGACAGCGCGGTCGTCGGCGGGGCCTGACCGATGGTGGTCGGCTGCTCGATGCGCAGCACCTTGCCGGCCAACGATTTCGGATCGGCGGCCATCGCCGGGTTGCCCGCATCGCCGGTCAGCACCACCAGCGTGGTCGGGCTGGTGAACAGCAGCGCACCGGTGTTCCCGATGGCGCCCTTGGGAATCCCGGTCAGGATGTCCTTGGGGATATCGCCGTCGGCGATGCGGATGACCCGGTTGTCGGTCGGCGTGCTGATGTAGGCGTACATCAGGCGGTCCTGGGAGTAGGTGGGCGACAGCACGATATCCATCAAGCCGCCGTCCGCGGACCCGTCGACCGGGATGACCAGCTTGACCTTCGGCTCGGCGCTGACCGAGATCTCCTTGACCGCGCCGGTGGTGCGCTCGGCGACCAATGCGGTTTTGCTGTCGGGCCCCATGATCAGACCGCTGGTGCTCTCCAGGCACCCCTGCATCACCCCGGGAGCGGGGCAGGCTTTGGGGAACGGGGTGGGCGGCAACGGCGGCGGCGGGGGCGGCGTCGAGCTGGGCTGCGGCTTGAGTTCGGGGGCGGTGGTAAACGGCGCGGAGGCGGCGTCGTTGAACCGCGCGCAACCGGTCGCCACCAGCATCGCCGCGCACAGCGCAGCGAGCCCGCAGCGAACCGGCCACCCCAAACGCATGATCGACAGGCTACGGATAGGGCGGGCAGGCGCGCCACACCCGTGCCGTTGGGGCGTCGGGCCGCCGCCCGGGGCGGGGCCCGTTTATAGGTTTTCTCCGGCGCTGGGAAGCTCATTTCGGGCCAATCCGGGCCCGTTTAGTGGTCTAGGCGCCGATTGCACCGCGAAAGCGCCGCTCAAATCCCCAATTCACGACTAAATGCCCTTACCCTGACACCCGTGACCGGTCAATCGAATGACGCGTCTTGGCAGCGCCCCGGCGAAAATCCGGAGCCGGCCCCGGGACGTCCCGCCGCAGCGCGCTTGGTCGACCCCGAAGATGACCTGACCCCCGTCGGGTATCCGGGCGACTTCGGAACCACCACCGTCATCCCCTACCAAGACCCGAATCTGGTCGTCAGCCCCGCCGGGCAGTCCTACAACGTTCTCGATCAGCAGGAGCCGCTGCCCTATGTGCAGCCGCAGCCGGCGCCGCGGCATTTGGCGGCCGAACCGGCCGAGATCGATCCGAGCGAGGACTACGAACGGCAACGCGCGATCGGTCGGCGCGGCACCCAGAATCTCGGTTTGCTGGTGTTGCGGGTCGGGCTCGGGGTGGTGCTCGGCGCGCACGGGCTGCAGAAGCTGTTCGGCTGGTGGGGCGGTCAGGGCCTGACCAGCTTCAAGAACTCGCTGTCCGACGTCGGCTACCAGCACGCCGACATCCTGTCCTACGTGAGCGCGGGCGGGGAGATCGTCTCGGGCGCGCTGCTGGTCCTGGGGTTGTTCACCCCGGTGGCCGCGGCCGGTGCCCTGGCGTTCCTGATCAACGGCCTGCTGGCCAGCGTGTCGGCCCAGCCGCACACATTCGCGTTTTTCCTGCCGCAGGGCCACGAATACCAGATCACGCTGATCGTCATGGCCGTCGCGGTCGTCCTGTCCGGCCCCGGCCGCTACGGCCTGGACGCCAACAGGGGATGGGCGCACCGGCCTTTCATCGGGTCGTTCGTGGCCCTGCTCGCCGGCATCGCCGCCGGTGTCGCCGTGTGGGTGCTGCTCAACGGCGTCAACCCGATCGCCTGAATCGGCCGTTTAGCCGGTCATCGGTAGGGATTGGGCACTCGCCCGCAACTGGCGGCCGTCAGCTGCGGAAGTGTCGCGAAAGTGACCGCGGGCAAGCGCAGTTCCGTTCCGTTCTTGAGCGCGGCGCGCGCCCACGAACCCCGGTGGAAGCGCAGCCCGTCGATGTCATCCCAGCCGACCGTCCGGCTGCCGACCAGGTTTCGCGCCGTCACACCCTGGTTGTCGGCAACCGTGCGCAGCCGGATGATCAATGCGGACAACAGCACCGGGATTCCCAGCAGTGGGGTCGACAACGGCCAGGCGAGCACCGGGATCAGCAATCCGAGGGTCACAAATCCGACGGCGAGGTGCGCCATCGGTGAGATCTTGATCACTGTGGGCGCAGGTGTCGGGGCAGCGGAACCGGAAGCCACCCCAGCATCATTTCACCCCGGGTTGCGCGGCCACGATTGGTGCCCGCCGCACCGGATTTGACGGTTGAGCAGTGCGAAGGCTACCGTCGGAGGCTATGGAGACCACCGGAAAGCCCGGGATGCTCGTAGTAATTAGTCCGCGCGTTGGTGCGTGACTAGTTCCTTCAGCATGTGAAGCGATCCGGCACCAACGCGCAACCCTCGATCAGCGGGAGCTGACGGGGGTTTTTTCTTGCGTATCAACCAAACTTCCACAGCCAAATCAGGACTAAGAGGACAATCACCAGAGTGAGCGCACCCACCAGGTCACAGACACCCAAGTCGCACAACGGCGACGACTGGGCGCCGGGCGCCGCGGAAGACGCCGCAAAAGTTCCGGCCAAGCAAGCCAAACATGTTGCACCGCAACAACTTACCGGTGCTCAGTCGGTAATCCGATCGCTGGAGGAACTGGACGTCGAGGTCATCTTCGGGATCCCGGGCGGTGCCGTGCTGCCGGTCTACGACCCGCTGTTCGACTCGAAAAAGCTGCGGCACGTGCTGGTTCGGCACGAGCAGGGTGCCGGCCACGCGGCAAGCGGCTACGCGCACGCCACCGGCAAGGTGGGCGTCATGATGGCCACGTCGGGCCCCGGCGCCACCAATCTGGTGACCCCCCTGGCGGATGCGCAGATGGACTCGATCCCCGTCGTCGCCGTCACCGGGCAGGTGGGGCGGTCGCTGATCGGGACCGACGCCTTCCAGGAAGCCGACATCTCGGGCATCACAATGCCGATCACCAAGCACAACTTTCTGGTCCGCTCCGGTGACGAGATTCCGCGGGTGCTGGCCGAGGCCTTCCACATCGCCGCCTCCGGCCGTCCCGGCGCGGTGCTCGTCGACATCCCCAAGGACGTGCTGCAGGGCGAGTGCACCTTCAGCTGGCCGCCGAAAATGGATCTGCCGGGCTACAAGCCGAACATCAAGCCGCACAGCCGGCAGGTCCGCGAGGCCGCCAAGCTGATCGCGCGGGCGCACAAACCGGTGTTGTATGTCGGCGGCGGCGTCATTCGTGGCGACGCGACCGAGCAACTGCGGGATTTGGCCGAGCTGACCGGGATCCCGGTGGTCACCACGCTGATGGCCCGGGGCGCGTTCCCGGACAGCCACCGGCAGAACCTGGGCATGCCGGGCATGCACGGCACGGTTGCCGCGGTGGCGGCGCTGCAACGCAGCGACCTACTGATCGCGCTGGGCACCCGCTTCGACGACCGGGTGACCGGAAAGCTCGATTCCTTTGCGCCCGAGGCGAAGGTCATCCACGCCGACATCGACCCGGCCGAGATCGGCAAGAACCGGGCCGCCGATGTGCCGATCGTCGGGGACGTCAAGGCCGTGATCACCGACCTGATCGCGATGCTGCGCCAGTACGAAACCCCGGGCAAGATCGATATGACCGCCTGGTGGGCCTACCTGGACGAGGTGCAGTCCACCTATCCGCTGAGCTACGGCCCGCAGAGTGACGGCAGCCTGAGCCCGGAGTACGTGATCGAGCAGCTCGGCAAGATCGCCGGGCCCGAGGCGGTCTACGTCGCCGGCGTGGGTCAGCACCAGATGTGGGCGGCCCAGTTCATCTCCTACGAGAACCCGCGGACCTGGCTCAACTCCGGCGGGCTGGGCACCATGGGGTTCGCGATCCCGGCGGCCATGGGCGCCAAGGTCGCTCGCCCCGAGGCCGAGGTCTGGGCGATCGACGGCGATGGGTGCTTCCAGATGACCAACCAGGAGTTGGCCACCTGCGCGATCGAGGGCATACCGATCAAGGTGGCGCTGATCAACAATGGCAATCTGGGCATGGTGCGGCAGTGGCAGAGCCTGTTCTACGAGGAGCGCTACTCGCAGACCGATCTGGCCACGCACTCCCACCGCATTCCGGACTTCGTGAAGCTGGCCGAGGCGTTGGGTTGTGTCGGAATACGTTGTGAGCGTGAAGAAGACGTGATCGAGGCGATCAAGGCGGCGCGCGCGATCAACGATCGCCCCGTCGTGATCGACTTCATCGTCGGCGCCGACGCGCAGGTGTGGCCGATGGTCGCCGCCGGGACGAGCAACGACGAGATTCAGCACGCCCGCGGAATTCGGCCACTGTTCGACGACGAAACCGAGGGGCACGCGTGATGCAGCCCAAGACGCACACCCTGTCGGTGTTGGTCGAGGACAAACCGGGTGTGCTCGCGCGCGTGGCGGCGCTGTTCTCGCGGCGCGGTTTCAACATCGAGTCACTTGCTGTGGGTGCCACCGAGCAGAAGGACATGTCGCGGATGACGATCGTGGTGTCCTGCGAGGAAACCCCGCTCGAGCAGGTCACCAAGCAGCTCAACAAGCTGATCAACGTCATCAAGATCGTCGAGCAGGACGAGCAAAACTCGGTGTCCCGCGAGTTGGCGTTGATCAAGGTGCGGGCCGATTCCGCTACCCGCAGCCAGGTAATCGAAGCGGCAAACCTGTTCCGCGCCAAGGTAGTCGACGTATCGCTGGATTCGCTGACAGTCGAGGCGACCGGTACCCGCGGCAAGCTCGAGGCGCTGCTGCGAGTGCTGGAACCGTTCGGTATCCGCGAGATCGTGCAATCGGGAGTGGTATCGCTGTCCCGCGGCCCGCGTGGAATCGGCGCCGCCAAATAAGCGATACATATTCGGCAAAGTCCAACGAGAAAGAGAGATTCACCGTGCCAGAGGCATTAGAGATGTTCTATGACGACGACGCAGACCTGTCGATCATCCAGGGTCGCAAGGTCGGCGTGATCGGATACGGCAGTCAGGGGCACGCGCATTCGCTGAGCCTGCGCGACTCCGGCGTGCAGGTGAAGGTGGGCTTGAAGGAGGGCTCGAAGTCGCGGCCCAAGGTCTCCGAGCAGGGTCTGGACGTCGACACCCCGGCCGAGGTCGCCAAGTGGGCCGACGTCATCATGCTGCTGGCGCCCGACACCGCGCAGGCCGACATTTTCAAGAACGAGATCGAGCCCAACCTCAACGACGGCGACGCGCTGTTCTTCGGACACGGCCTCAACATCCACTTCGACCTGATCAAGCCGCCCGGCAACGTCACGGTCGCGATGGTCGCCCCGAAGGGCCCCGGGCACCTGGTGCGCCGGCAGTTCGTCGACGGCAAGGGCGTGCCCTGCCTGATCGCGATCGACCAGGACCCGACCGGCAAGGGCGAGGCGCTGGCGCTGTCCTACGCCAAGGCCATCGGCGGCACCCGGGCCGGCGTCATCAAGACCACCTTCAAGGACGAGACCGAGACCGATCTGTTCGGCGAGCAGGCCGTGTTGTGCGGTGGCACAGAGGAATTGGTGAAGACCGGTTTCGACGTGATGGTCGAGGCGGGCTACCCGCCGGAGATGGCGTACTTCGAGGTGCTGCACGAGCTCAAGCTGATCGTCGACCTGATGTACGAGGGTGGCATCGCCCGGATGAACTACTCCGTGTCCGACACCGCGGAGTTCGGCGGCTACCTGTCCGGCCCGCGGGTCATCGACGCCGGCACCAAGGAGCGGATGCGAGAGATCCTGCGCGACATCCAGAATGGCGAGTTCACCAAGAAACTGGTCGCCAACGTCGAGGGCGGCAACAAGCAGCTCGAGCAGTTGCGCAAGGAGAACGCCGAACACCCCATCGAGGTCACCGGCAAGAAGCTGCGCGACCTGATGAGCTGGGTGGACCGCCCGATCACCGAGACGGCATAACGCTTTTCGCTCTCGCCGCCCGTCGCGGCCGCGAAACTTAAACCATGGCGATCGTTTTCGGCGTGTCGTGTGCGTGGCTTGAGTGTCGCGGCGGGCGCTATGCCGTCAGGCGGTCGGCGACCGTCACCACCCGGCGCGCCAAGTGTTCGAGCGCGTTGCCGGTGACGTCGCCGATGTCTTCGATGTTGTCGTGCGTGGTGACCAAGCTGGCGCCGTACGGGTTGCCATCGACGAACTTGCACGGATCGGTATACCCCGGCGGCACCAGGATGCCGCCGAAGTGCATCAGCGTCAGGTAGAGCGCGACGAGCGTGGTCTCCTGGCCGCCGTGCACGGTGTTCGACGAGGTGAAACCCGCGTACACCTTGTCGGCCAGCTTGCCGTCGGCCCATAATCCGCCGAGCGAGTCCAGGAAGGTGCGCAACTGTGCCGCCGGTGAACCGAACCGGGTGGGCGAGCCGAAGATCACCGCGTCGGCCCACACGATGTCGTCACCGGTGGCCGCGGGCAGATCCTTGGTGGCGTTGTAGTTCGCCGTCCAGGCCGGGTTCTGCGCGAAGGATTCCGGGTCGCGGGTCTCGGCGACGGGACGCACCCGGACCTCGGCGCCGGCCGCCGCGGCCGCCGCCGCGGCACGGTTGGCCATCGTGGTGCCGTGGCCGGTGGCCGAGTAGTAGATGATCGCGAGTTTGGTCACGCAGTTAGCTTGGTCGGCGGGCGGGCATTTTGTCGACGCCGAAATCGGAAGCAACGGGCTGCGTGGCCGCCGACCTTGGGAGCCGGTGTCGTCGCTGAGCACGAAATCGACCCTGGCGGCAGGGGCCAGATCGGTAGCCGCGCAATGCTTTGGCGGCCCAGGCGGAGAAGTGATTTCGACCCCGGCCGTCACCTCGCCGCCGTGCGGGCGCAGGTCGGCCCGGCAGCGGTTGCTGTAGGCGATGTCCGCGACGGCCAGTCGCACGCCGCGCGCGGGCAGGTCGAACCGCGCGAGGAACGGCGACGCCAACGCCGCCGCCGGGCACGGTGTTCGACTCCGGAAAACTCAATGTCGCGAGCAGGGCGGGCGCCCGCGCCCAACGTCGGCTGCGGCTCGGCGACCTGCACTTTGAGGCCGACCCGGGCGCGGATCACGGCCGCCGACGACGGTGACGTCCATCGCCCAATTGCAGCGGAGAGGCTGGCCTATAACCTGGTCGGGTGAACTTGCCTGTTGTGTTAATCGCCGACAAACTCGCTCAATCAACTGTCGCCGCCCTGGGCGACCAGGTCGAGGTGCGCTGGGTAGACGGTCCGGACCGGGAGAAGCTGCTGGCAGCGGTGCCAGAGGCCGACGCGCTGCTGGTGCGGTCCGCGACCACCGTCGACGCCGAGGTATTGGCAGCCGCCCCCAAACTCAAGATCGTCGCCCGTGCCGGGGTCGGACTGGACAACGTCGACGTCGACGCCGCCACCGAGCGCGGCGTCCTGGTGGTCAACGCCCCGACGTCGAACATCCACAGCGCCGCCGAGCACGCGATCGCGCTGCTGCTGGCCGCGTCGCGCCAGATCGCGGCGGCCGACGCCACCCTGCGTGAACGCACCTGGAAACGATCGTCGTTCTCGGGCACCGAACTTTTCGACAAGACCGTCGGCATCGTGGGCCTGGGCCGCATCGGCCAGCTGGTCGCGTCGCGCATCGCGGCGTTCGGCACCCACATCATCGCCTACGACCCCTACGTCGCACCGGCGCGCGCCGCCCAGCTCGGCATCGAACTGCTGCCCCTGGACGAACTGCTGACCCGCGCCGACTTCATCTCGGTGCACCTGCCGAAGACGGCCGAGACCGCGGGCCTGATCGACAAGGAGGCGCTGGCCAAGACCAAGCCCGGCGTCATCATCGTCAACGCCGCGCGCGGCGGCCTGGTGGACGAGGCCGCGCTGGCCGAAGCGATCACCAGCGGCCACGTGCGCGCGGCCGGCCTCGACGTGTTCTCTTCCGAGCCGTGCACCGACAGCCCGCTTTTCGAGTTGCCGCAGGTGGTGGTGACGCCACACCTGGGTGCGTCCACGGCCGAGGCGCAGGACCGGGCCGGTACCGACGTCGCCGAGAGTGTGCGCCTGGCCCTGGCGGGGGAGTTCGTGCCGGACGCGGTCAACGTCGGTGGCGGCGTGGTCAACGAGGAGGTGGCGCCCTGGCTGGACCTGGCGCGCAAACTCGGCGTGCTCGCCGCCGCGCTGTCCGACGGTCTGCCCGCGTCGCTGTCGGTGCAGGTGCGCGGCGAGCTGGCGTCCGAAGACGTTGAGGTGCTGAAGCTTTCGGCCCTGCGTGGCCTGTTCTCGGCGATCATCGAGGACCCGGTCACCTTCGTCAACGCGCCCGCGCTGGCGGCCGAACGCGGCGTGACCGCCGAAATCAGCACGGCCACCGAGAGTCCCAACCACCGCAGCGTTCTGGACGTGCGCGCCGTGGCCCACGACGGCTCCAGCGTCAACGTCGCCGGCACGCTGTCGGGTCCGCAGTTGGTGGAGAAGGTCGTTCAGATCAACGGGCGCAACTTCGATTTGCGCGCTCAGGGCACGAACCTGGTGATCAACTACGCCGATGCGCCCGGCGCGCTGGGCAAGATCGGCACCATACTGGGCGAGGCCGGGGTGAACATCCAAGCCGCGCAACTCTCCGAGGACGCCGAGGGTCCGAGCGCGACGATCCTGCTTCGGCTCGACCAAGACGTGCCCGGCGACGTACGGTCGGCGATCTCGCATGCTGTCGGCGCGAACAAGCTGGAAGTGGTTGACCTGTCATGAAATTGGCGATCATCGGCGGCGACGGTATCGGGCCGGAGGTAGTCGCCGAGGCGGTCAAGATCCTTGATGCGGTCAAGCCGGGCGTCGAGAAGACCGAATACGATTTGGGCGCACGGCGTTTCCACGCCACCGGCGAGCTGCTGCCGGAGTCGGCGCTGGCCGAGTTGCGCGAGCATGACGCGATCCTGCTCGGCGCGATCGGTGACCCGTCGGTGCCCAGCGGCGTGCTGGAGCGAGGGCTGTTGCTGCGCTTGCGCTTTGAGCTCGACCACCACGTCAACTTGCGGCCGGCCAAGCTGTACAAGGGCGTGAGCAGCCCGCTCGCGGGCAATCCCGAGATCGATTTCGTGGTGGTACGCGAGGGGACCGAAGGCCCCTACACCGGCAACGGTGGCGCGATCCGCGTCGGAACTGTCCACGAGGTGGCTACCGAGGTCAGCGTCAACACCGCGTTCGGGGTGCGGCGCGTGGTCAAGGACGCGTTCGAGCGGGCCCAGCGGCGTCGTAAGCATCTGACGTTGGTGCACAAGAACAACGTGCTGACCTTCGCCGGGAAACTGTGGTCGCGCGTGTTCGCCGAGGTCGGTGCGGACTATCCCGACGTGGAGGTCGCCTACCAACACGTCGACGCCGCCACCATCTTCCTGGTCACCGACCCCGGGCGCTTCGACGTGATCGTCACCGACAACCTGTTCGGCGACATCATCACCGACCTGGCCGCCGCGGTGTCCGGCGGAATCGGCTTGGCCGCCAGCGGAAACATCGACGCCACCCGGACGAACCCGTCGATGTTCGAGCCCGTGCACGGCAGCGCGCCCGACATCGCCGGCAAGGGCATCGCCGATCCGACCGCGGCCATCGTCTCGGTGGGTCTGCTGCTGGCCCACCTTGGTGAGACCGAGGCTGCCAGCCGGGTGGACCGGGCGGTCGAGTCGCATCTGGCGTCTCGCGGGGACGAACGGCTTTCCACCACCGAAGTCGGCGAACGGATCGCAGCCGGGCTCTAGCTTTCCAGGCCGGCGGCGGTGATCAACGCGCCGAGTCGGGCCGCCATTGCCGCTGCCGTGGTCGTGGCGGCACAAGCGGGTAAGAGTCAGCGGTCACGTGCCGGGCAGCGCCCGGCTGCTGCCGGGCTCGCGACCGTCACTAGGCTCAAATGAATGCGCCTAGGTCGAATCGCCAGCCCGGACGGTGTCTCCTTCGTCAGCATCGAGGGTCCGCTGGAGGACCCCGGCGCGATGACTGCCCGCGAGATCGCCGAGCACCCCTTCGGCACCCCGACGTTCACCGGCCGCTCCTGGCCGGTCGCCGACGTCCGGCTGCTGGCCCCGATGCTGGCCGGCAAGGTGGTGTGCGTCGGCAAGAACTACGCCGACCACGTCGCGGAGATGGCAAGCTTCGCGACGGGCCCGGCCGCGGCCGATCCGATCATCTTCCTCAAGCCCAACACCGCCATCATCGGGCCGAACGTCCCGATTCGCTTGCCCGCCAACGCATCACCGGTGCACTTCGAGGGGGAGCTGGCCGCGGTGATCGGCCGGCCGTGCAAGGACGTGCCCGCCGCCCAGGCCGCCGACAACATCCTGGGCTACACGATCGCCAACGACGTGTCGGCGCGCGATCAGCAACAGGCCGACGGCCAATGGACTCGCGCCAAGGGGCACGACACCTTCTGCCCGGTCGGGCCCTGGGTCGTCACCGACATCGACCCGGCCGACCTCGCATTGCGCACCGAGGTGAACGGCGAAGTCAAACAGGACAGCCGCACCTCGCTGATGATTCACGACGTCGGTGCGATCGTGGAATGGATCTCGGCGGTGATGACCCTGCTGCCGGGTGATCTCATCCTCACCGGGACGCCGGCCGGCGTCGGGCCCATCGAGGACGGCGACACCGTCGCCATCTCCGTCGAGGGCATCGGCACCCTGTCCAATCCCGTGGTCCGAAAAGGAAAGTCGTGACCTCCCCGGGCGCCGTTCGGGTCCGGTTCTGCCCGTCGCCCACCGGCACCCCGCACGTCGGGATGGTTCGCACCGCGCTGTTCAACTGGGCCTACGCCCGGCACACCGGGGGCACCTTCGTCTTTCGCATCGAGGACACCGACGCCGAGCGGGACAGCGAGGAAAGCTATCTGGCCCTGCTCGACGCGTTGCGCTGGCTCGGGCTGGATTGGGACGAGGGGCCCGAGGTCGGGGGTCCCCATGGCCCGTACCGGCAGTCGCAGCGCGGCGACATCTACCGCGAGGTGGTGGACAAGCTGCTCGCCGCGGGCGAGGCCTACCACGCGTTTTCGACGCCGGAGGAGGTCGAGGCCCGCCACGTCGCCGCCGGCCGCAATCCCAAATTGGGCTACGACAATTTCGACCGCGAGCTCACCGAGGAGCAGCGCGCGGCGTTTTTGGCCGAGGGTCGCAAGCCGGTGGTGCGGCTGCGGATGCCCGACGAGGATCTCGCCTGGAATGACCTGGTGCGCGGGACCACGACTTTCGCGGCGGGCTCGGTGCCCGATTTCGCGCTGACCCGCGCCAGCGGAGATCCCTTATATACCTTGGTCAACCCGTGTGACGACGCGTTGATGAAGATCACCCACGTGCTGCGCGGTGAGGACCTGTTGCCGTCGACGCCGCGTCAGCTGGCGTTGTACCGGGCGTTGATCCGGATCGGGGTGGCCGAACGCATTCCGGAATTCGCGCACCTGCCAACGGTATTGGGGGAGGGCACCAAAAAGCTGTCCAAGCGCGACCCGCAGTCCAATCTGTTCGCTCACCGCGACCGGGGTTTCATCCCCGAGGGCCTGCTGAATTACCTTGCGCTGCTGGGCTGGGCGATCGCCGACGACCACGATCTGTTCAGCCTGGCCGAAATGGTGGCCGCGTTCGACGTCGTCGACGTCAACTCCAACCCGGCCCGCTTCGACCAGAAGAAGGCCGACGCGCTCAACGCCGAACACATCCGGATGCTCGACGTCGCCGACTTCACCGGCAGGCTGCGCGACTACTTCGCCGTGCACGGCCACGACACCGGACTGGACGACGCCGGATTCGCGACGGCCGCCGAGCTGGTGCAGACCCGCATCGTGGTGCTCGGTGACGCGTGGGACCTGCTGCGCTTCCTCAACGACGACGAATACGCGATCGACCCCAAGGCGGCCGCGAAAGAACTCGGGCCGGACGGAGTCGCGGTACTGGAGGCCGCGGTGGCGGCCCTGGACGGCGTGCCGGACTGGACCGCCGCCGCGATCGAGGAAGCCCTCAAAGCCGCGCTGATCGACGGTCTGGCGCTCAAACCGCGCAAGGCGTTCGGCCCGATCCGGGTCGCCGCGACCGGGACGACGATCAGCCCGCCGCTGTTCGAGTCGCTGGAGCTGCTCGGCCGCGACCGCAGCCTGGCGCGGTTGCGGGCCGCGCGCGCGGGCGCCGTCTAAATCTTTGGTACTCTGCTCGTCGGCCCACAACGGCTGACAGAGCGGCTTCAGACGCTGGCACTAGCCCGCGAAAACTGCTCTGAGCAGCGGTTTTAGGCAGCCAATGGGGTATGGTGTAATTGGCAACACAGCTGATTCTGGTTCAGCCATTCTAGGTTCGAGTCCTGGTACCCCAGCAAAATCCGGCACGCTGTCAGCGATTAGGTGGCCCCCGTCGGGTGAGCTATGCTGGCAGCTCGGATCGGTTCTGGCCCCGTCGTCTAGCGGCCTAGGACGCCGCCCTCTCACGGCGGTAGCGTGGGTTCGAATCCCATCGGGGCTACATATTTACTGGCCGGTCCCCAGCACTGCCGGTGCGGTGGAACCACCCACCGGCATCGGCGGCAATCCAAGTTTGCGGTGATCCCACGAGCGCGTGCGCCGCGCGACGATCCGGACGCAGACCCGCTTGTTCATCATCTGCTCGACGAAGGGCTTCATCTCGTCGGTGTAGGGACCGGTGTAGCGTTCCCATACGCTGACCCCGACCCGGTGCGCGACCTCGGGGTCGTCGACGATCTCCGCGACGCCCTCGAAGGAAACCCCGCGCAGCGTGTCGTAGGTGTCGCCGTCCTCGATCAGGAAGGTCACCCGGGGGTCGCGGGTCAGGTTGACCGCTTTCTGCGACTTGGCTTTTGTCTCCAGCCAGATTTCGCCGTCGACGACGGCGTACCACATGGCGGTCAAATGCGGCTGGCCGTCGGAGCCAATGGTGGCCATAGTTCCGGTGCGGCTCTTGACGACGAAATCGGCGATCTCATCGTCGGACATGACGATGGTCGCGCGCTGATTGGTTCCCATGGCGTCAGTCTGTCAAATGCCCAGCGGTGACCGTGCGCTGGTGGCTTTGAGTGTGCGCCGTGCGGCGACGACACGCCGGGCGGGCCCACCGTGGGTGCACACCCGAAGCCGTGGGTGCACACCCGAAGCCGTGCGTGCACACCCGAAGCCGTGGGTGCACACCCGAAGTCATGGGCGTCCCACACGCACACTCGCCGCCCTGGACACACATTCGAGACGATTACAAGCGCCGGGCCATGGCGTCGGCGGCCGAGAGAAGGTCGGCGGCCCAGCGCGCCCCGGGCCGCCGGCCGATCCGGTCGATGGGCCCTGACACCGAAATGGCCGCGACGACCACTCCGCGGCCATCGCGCACCGGCGCCGACACACTCGCCACCCCCGGCTCGCGCTCGGCAACGCTTTGCGCCCACCCGCGCCGGCGTACCTCGGCCAGCGTCCGGTCGGTGAACTTCGCCGTCGGCAGCACCGCTTTTTGCGTGGCGACATCGCTGTGTGCCAGCAAGACTTTCGCCCCCGAACCCGCCGTCATCGGCAGCCGCGCGCCGACCGGAACCGTATCGCGAAGGCCCGCAGCCGGTTCCAGGGCGGCCACGCAGACCCGCGAGGTGCCCTCGCGGCGGTACAGCTGCACGCTTTCGCCGGTGGTTTCCCGCAATTGGGGGAGCACCGCCGCACCGGCCGCCAGCAACGGATCGTCGACGTGGGCGGCGAGTTCGGTCAGCGCCGGACCCAGCTGCCAACGTCCTTCGTCGTCGCGCGCTAGCAGGCGATGTACCTCCAGCGCGGCGGCAAGTCGGTACGTGGTGGCGCGGGGGAAACCGGTTCGCTCGCACAGTTCGGCTAACCCGCAGGGAGATTCCGCGATCGTGTGCAGCACATCCACGGCTTTATCCAGCACGCCGATGCCGCTATGCTGTCTCATAAAGAGATACTAGCGTCTCGCATTCTGAGATCACAGCCAAGATTGATCGGCGAGCCGCGAATGAGGCGAATAGAGGCGAGTTCACGATGGGAACCGACGCACCAGGTGGTAAGCCGCGCACCCTGGCCGAAAAGGTATGGGAGGACCACGTTGTGGTATCCGGCTCGGCAGGCGAGGGGGGCGGCGGGCCCGACTTGATCTACATCGACCTGCATTTGGTGCACGAGGTCACCAGCCCGCAGGCGTTCGACGGCCTGCGCCTGGCCGGCCGCCCGGTGCGCCGCCCGGATCTGACGCTGGCCACCGAGGACCACAACGTGCCCACCGTCGACATCGACAAGCCGATCGCCGACCCGGTATCGCGCACTCAGGTCGAGACATTGCGGCGCAATTGCGCCGAATTCGGTGTCCGGCTACATCCGATGGGCGACATCGAGCAGGGCATCGTGCATGTCGTCGGGCCGCAATTGGGGCTGACCCAACCGGGAATGACGATTGTCTGTGGGGACAGTCACACGTCCACCCACGGCGCATTCGGCGCACTGGCGATGGGCATCGGCACCTCGGAGGTCGAGCATGTGCTTGCCACCCAGACCCTGCCGTTGCGGCCCTTCAAGACAATGGCGGTCAATGTCGACGGCGACCTGCCGCCCGGCGTGAGCGCCAAGGACATCATCCTCGCGCTGATCGCCAAGATCGGCACCGGCGGGGGGCAGGGCCATGTCATCGAATACCGGGGCAGCGCGATCGAATCGCTATCCATGGAAGGCCGGATGACGGTCTGCAACATGAGTATCGAGGCCGGGGCGCGGGCCGGAATGGTGGCACCGGACGAGACGACGTACGAATTCCTGCGCGGCCGGCCGCACGCGCCGACCGGCGCGCAGTGGGACGCCGCGCTGCAGTACTGGCAACGGCTGCGCACCGATGACGGCGCCGTCTTCGACACCGAGGTCTATCTCGATGCGCGGTCGTTGACCCCGTTCGTCACCTGGGGCACCAACCCCGGCCAGGGCGTACCGCTGGGTGCGGCCGTGCCGGATCCGGAATTGATGACCAACGACGACGAGCGCCAGGCCGCGGAGAAAGCGTTGGCATATATGGACCTTCGGCCGGGTATGCCGATGCGCGAAATCGCCGTCGACGCGGTGTTCGTGGGGTCTTGTACCAACGGTCGTATCGAAGATCTGCGGGTGGTTGCCGATGTGCTGCGCGGTCGCACAGTGGCCCAGGGCGTGCGAATGCTGGTCGTCCCGGGCTCGATGCGGGTGCGGGCGCAAGCCGAAGCCGAAGGGCTAGGTGAGGTATTCACCGCTGCCGGCGCCGAATGGCGGCAGGCCGGCTGCTCGATGTGCCTGGGCATGAACCCCGATCAGCTTGCGCCCGGCGAGCGTTGCGCCGCCACGTCCAACCGCAACTTCGAAGGGCGGCAGGGCAAAGGCGGCCGTACGCATTTGGTATCACCGGCCGTCGCGGCGGCGACCGCGGTCCGCGGCACATTGTCTACCCCGGCCGACTTGAACTGAAAACGAAATCGAGGACGAAGATGGAAGCCTTTCACACCCACACCGGGATTGGCGTGCCGCTGCGGCGGTCCAATGTCGATACCGATCAGATCATTCCCGCGGTGTATTTGAAGCGGGTCACCCGAACCGGTTTCGAGGACGGCTTGTTCGCGACGTGGCGCTCAGATCCGTCATTCGTGCTCAATCTCAGTCCATTTGACCGAGGCTCGGTCTTGGTCGCCGGACCCGACTTCGGGACCGGATCGTCGCGCGAGCACGCGGTGTGGGCGTTGATGGACTACGGGTTCCGGGTAGTCATCTCGTCTCGATTCGGTGACATTTTCCGGGGCAACGCGGGCAAGGCGGGGCTGCTGGCCGCCGAAGTCAGCCAGGACGGTGTGGAACTGCTTTGGAAGCTGATCGAGCAGAGTCCAGGACTGGAAATCACTGCCAATCTTCAAGATCGAAATATCACCGCGGGAACGACGGTGCTGCCGTTCAAGATTGACGACCACACCGCGTGGCGACTGCTCGAAGGACTCGACGATATAGCCCTTACGCTGCAGAAACTCTACCAGATCGAATCTTTCGAGGCGGCCCGTCCGGACTGGAAACCGGGCACCCTGCCCGCCCCGTGAGCGAATGATCGGGGCGGGAATTCACCCCGATCGCCTTAGGTAGCAAGGCTTATTTTTCGCCCGCGTCACCGACCAAGGGCGGCAACCAGATTCCGGAATTTCCTGTCGCTTGGCCGTGAAATTGCGCGTGGCGCTTGGAAATTTGCTAGGTGAGGGTTTACCGTGTTCGCTAGTCGGTTCCCAAAATGGGACCACTGGCTTCGGAGGGTTTGGATGAACAAAGCAGAGCTCATAGATGTGCTCACACAGAAATTGGGCTCGGACCGTCGGCAGGCGACCGCCGCCGTCGAGAATGTTGTCGACACCATTGTGCGTGCGGTGCACAAGGGCGACAGCGTGACCATCACCGGGTTCGGTGTGTTCGAACAACGGCGCCGCGCAGCGCGTGTGGCCCGCAACCCGCGGACCGGTGAGACGGTGAAGGTAAAGCCGACGTCCGTCCCCGCGTTCCGCCCGGGTGCTCAATTCAAAGCGGTTGTTGCTGGCGCACAGCGCCTCCCGTCGGAAGGACCGGCCGTGAAACGTGGTGTTGTTGCAGGCGCAGCCAAGAAGGCTGCCAAGAAGGCTCCCGCCAAGAAGGCCGCGGTGAAGAAGGCCGCGACCAAGGCCCCGGCCAAGAAGGCCGCGACCAAGGCTCCCGCCAAGAAGGCCGCCACCAAGGCTCCCGCCAAGAAGGCCGCCACCAAGGCTCCCGCCAAGAAAGCGGTCAAGGCCGTGAAGAAGACCGCGGCCAAGGCTCCGGTGCGCAAGGCCGCGACCAAGGCTCCGGCCAAGAAGGCCGCGAAGAAGGCGCCGGCCAAGAAGGCCGCCGCCAAGCGCGGTCGCAAGTAAGTCAACCGGGTTCAGACGCGAGTACCCTTCGGCGGCATTCCTGCCCCCGAAGGGTATTTCGCGTGTCAGGCCCGAACGTTGGCGGCCAGCGCACCGCCGATGTGGTCGGCGGCCACCAGTCGGCCCTTGGACAGCGACAGCACCCACGTGCTGCCCTTGTGGTTGCGTGACTTGTCCGGGTCCACCCCGTCGCGTTCGCACCACCAGCTGATCAGATCCGGAATCACCTTGCCCTGCGTGCAGATCACCGGTGTGCCCTTGTGGCCGGCGATGCGCAGCATCCGGTGCCGGCCCCGTTTGGGGCTCTTGGCGTAGGCCTCCTCGGTGAGCGTGGGCTCGTTCTCGATTCGCACACCGAGCTCCTCGGCGAGCGGTTCGACCGTCTGGTGGCAGCGCACCCGGTCGGCGGCATACACGTCGGTGGCACCGAACGCCATCAGCTGTGCGACCAACGCCTCCGCCTGGGCGCGTCCTCGTTTGTCCAGCGGGCGTTTGGTGTCGTCCCCGGAAAAGCGCGACTTCCGGCCCGCGGTGCCGTGCCGCACCACCAACACGGTACGGGTGTCTGCTGGTTGTTTTGTGAAGCGCCGCAACACATTTCGATCCTGGGCGTAGTCGAGTTTCTTCATCGCATCGGCGACGGGCAACCAGATCAATTCGTCGACCTCTTTGCCCGGTACGAATTTGCCGCCGGTGCTGCGCGCCGCCCAGTAGTACACCTTTTTGACACCCTGGTCGATCGGGTAGCTCACCTTGTTCAGGCGTCTGCCGAGGATGGCGTGGTGTCCGGTCTCTTCGGCCACCTCGCGTACCGCGGCCACCGGTGCGGTTTCGCCCGGGTCCACCTTGCCCTTGGGCAGCGACCAATCGTCGTAGCGGGGACGGTGGATGAGAGCGATCTCGAGCTCGGGGTTGTCCGAATCAGCACTGCTGTGTCGCCACAGCACCGCGCCCGCGGCGTAGACGATCCGCTTCCCTGAGCGCCGACCGCCTGACGAGTTCTGGTCCGACACCTCACTCCTGCAGGTCAATTCGGCCAACGCCACGCCGGCCAAGGGGTGGCTTGGAAAATTACCACACGGCGTTATGCGCCGCGGTGGCGCTCCATCAGTGATTCCTGGTGGTCGCGCACGGAGTGACCTTCCCGCGGCGATGCGACCCACTGCCCGTCGGACTCGAGCTCCCAGCACCTCGTGGACGGGTCCAGCGCCGAGTCGAACAAGTCGTTCAAATAGGCGGTCAGCTTCGGATCCTTGACCTGAACCAGGGCCTCGACGCGACGGTCGAGGTTGCGGTGCATCATGTCGGCGCTGCCGATCCAGAACTCGTTGATGCGACTGAAATGCATGATCCGCGAGTGCTCCAGGTACCGGCCGAGGATCGAACGCACGGAGATGTTCTCCGAGAAGCCTTCCGCGCCAGGGCGCAGCGCGCAGATCCCGCGCACCACCACCTCGACCCGCACCCCGGCTCGCGACGCGCGGTACAGGGCGTCGATCACCTGCTCGTCGACCAGAGCGTTCATCTTCATCCGGATCCGGCCGCCGCCGTGCTCGCGGTGCGCGGCGATCTCGCGCTCGACACGTTCGATGATGCCGGTCCGGATGCTGTGCGGGGCAACCAAGAGATTGCGGTAGGAAACCTTGCGCGAGTAGCCGGTCAGCGAATTGAACAAGTCCGTCAGGTCCGCCCCGATATCGGGGGACGCCGTGAGCAGACCGACGTCTTCGTACAGCCGTGCGGTCTTCCCGTTGTAGTTGCCGGTCCCGATGTGGCAGTAGCGCCGAATGGTTGAACCTTCGCGACGCACCACCAGGCAGGTCTTGCAGTGTGTCTTGAGTCCGACGTAGCCGTAGACGACGTGCACGCCCGATTGCTCGAGGGTGCGTGCCCAGCGGATGTTGGCCTGCTCGTCGAAGCGAGCCTTGATCTCCACCATTGCCACGACTTGCTTTCCGGCTTCGGCGGCTTGGATCAGCGCCCGGACGATCGGCGAGTCACCGGAAGTGCGGTACAGCGTCTGCTTGATCGCCAGCACGTTGGGGTCGGCGGCGGCCTGCTCGATGAATCGCTGCACGCTCGTGGAGAACGATTCATACGGATGGTGAAGCAGCACATCGCCTTCGCGCAGCGTCGCGAAAATGCTCTTGGGTGTCTCCCGGTCCGCGAAGGCGGGACTGGTGGCCGGAACAAACGTCCAGTCTTTCAGCGCCGGCCGGTCGATGCCGTAGATCTGCCACAGCGACGAAAGGTCGAGCAGCCCGGGAACTTCGATGACATCGCCGGGATCCACGTCGAGTTCGCGCAGCAGCAGCTCCAGCATGCTCTCGGTCATGTCGTCGGCGACCTCGAGCCGCACCGGCGAACCGAAGCGCCGGCGCGCCAATTCCCGCTCCAGCGCCTGCAACAGGTCCTCGTCGCGGTCCTCTTCCACTTCGTAGTCGGCGTTGCGGGTAATGCGGAACGCGTGGTGCTCGACGATTTCCATGCCCGGGAACAGCTCCGGCAGGAACGCCGCGATCAGCTCTTCCGTCGGCAGGTAGCGCACGACCTGCCCCTCGTTCCCGTCCTCGCTGCCGAGTTCGACGAAGCGATCGACGTTGTCGGGCACCTTGACTCGGGCGAAGTGCTGGCCGCCGTCGTCCTTGACCGTGACGGCCAGGTTCAGGCTCAGCCCGCTCACGAACGGGAACGGGTGCGCCGGGTCGACGGCCAGCGGGGTCAGGACCGGGAAGACCTGCTCGGTGAAATAGGTCGACAGTTGGTCGCGCTCGGCCTGATCCAAATCGGCCCACGTGACGATATAGATGCCTTCTTGCGCCAGCGCCGGCCGCACCGAGTCGAGGAACTCGCGCGCGTGCCGGGTCGCGATTCGCTGCGTCTGCTCACCGATGCGGGCCAGTTGCTCTCGCGGCGTAAGGCCGTCGGCCGAACGGACCGACAGTCCCATCTCGTCGCGACGCTTGAGGCCGGCGACCCGGACCATGTAAAACTCGTCGAGGTTCGACGCGAAGATCGCCAGGAATTTGGCGCGCTCCAACAACGGCAGCGAGGTGTCGGCGGCCAGCGCCAGCACCCGCGCATTGAAGTCCAGCCAGCTCAGTTCACGGTTGAGGTACCGGTCCTCCGGCAGCGCATCGTCGATCATGGCGGGGGTTGTCGCGGGAGGCGCTCCCAGGGCGCTGTCGCCGGGTTGCCACTCGGTTTCGTCAAGCCGCGCTTCAGCTTCGATTTCGGTCACGATGGAATCATTGCTCATCACCCCTCGGTGCTGCTAGCGCTCGGTAGAGATCCATTCGCCGTTGGCATGCCGTTTACCCCCCGGACAGGTTTGCCACGCTGCCTTTCTCACGGGTGGGCGATCGCGCGAGCGGTTGCCGCTCCCACGCCGAGTCGCCGCGCGGCCACCAAATCGGCGGGGGTGTCGACGTCACAGCGCAACCCGGGCCACGCACCCGTCAGCTCGATCGCACCCGAACGACGATGCCGCGCCGCCGAATCCGACCCGAACTGGGGATCCAGCGCGGTGCCGAATGCGCACAGTGCGGCGGTGCCGGTCGCCAGCCGATCGGCAACGAAGCTGCGCCGGTAACCGCGTGCGGCAGTGATCGCCTCGGCCAGCTCCTGTGTCTGCAGTGCGGGCAAATCACCTTGCAGCGCAACAACGTTGGGAAACGATTCAGCGACCGAACGTTCCGCGGTGGCGATCGCTTGGTTGAGCGGATCGTCGTCGCCGTCGGGCGTCGGGTCGTCGATCACTTGCGCTCCGAGTCTTGCCGCCGCGGCCGCCGCGGCGTCGTCGGGCGTGATGACGGTGATCGAGCCGACCGAGCCGACTCCCGCGGCGGCCGTCACGGTGTCGACCAGCATGGCCAGCACCACGGTCTCGCGGGTCTGCGCCGAGAACACCGGAGCCAGCCTGGTCTTGGCGGCGGCCAGCCGCTTGACGGCGATGATCAACGCGACATCGCCGACGCCGTCCCCTCGTGTGCCGCTCATGACGTCAATCCTGCCAGCGGGCGATGTCACCCCGTCACGAGCTGGGGGCATCGCCCCCGCTTGCGGGGGACATGGTGGCGTCCGCCCGTCCGGCGTTCTAGGGTGTAGCGGCTGCGGATGCGACTGACAGATCGGGATGGGAAATGGCCGGCACAGCGGGCGCCATTGCGGTGATGGGCGCCGGAGCATGGGGAACATCGCTGGCCAAGGTGCTCGCCGAGGCCGGCGGACCAGAAGCCGAGATCAGGCTGTGGGCCCGGCGATCCGACGTCGCCGAGCAGATCAACACCACCCGCTACAACCCCGCCTACCTGCCCGGCACCTTGCTGCCTGCCGGTATCCGGGCCACCGCCGACGCGGGCGAGGCGCTGCGAGGTGTGACGACGGTGCTGCTGGGCGTCCCGGCCCAGAACCTGCGCAGCAACCTCGAGCGGTGGGCTCCGCTGATCGCCGACGGCGCGACGCTGGTCAGCCTGGCCAAGGGCATCGAGCTGGGCACCCTGATGCGCATGAGCCAGGTCATCGTCTCGGTGACCGGCGCCGACACGTCGCAGGTCGCGGTGATCTCCGGGCCGAACCTGGCAAGTGAAATCGCGGAGTGTCAACCGACCGCCACCGTGGTCGCATGCAGTGACTCCGGCCGGGCGGTCGCCCTGCAGCGGATGCTGAACACCGGTTATTTCCGCCCGTATACCAACAGTGATGTGGTCGGCACCGAGATCGGCGGAGCCTGCAAGAACGTCATCGCGCTCGCGTGCGGGATGGCGGCCGGCGTCGGCCTCGGCGAAAACACCGCCGCGGCGATCATCACCCGCGGTCTGGCCGAGATCATGCGGCTGGGCATCGCGCTGGGCGCCAAGGGCGCGACGCTGGCCGGCCTGGCCGGGGTGGGCGATCTGGTCGCTACCTGCACCTCACCGCATTCGCGCAACCGTTCGATGGGGGAGCGGCTGGGGCGGGGCGCTAGCATGCAGTCGGCGCTCGAGGGGAAGGACGGCCACGTCGTCGAGGGCGTGACATCGTGCGAATCCGTGCTCGCGCTGGCGTCCAGCTACGACGTCGAGATGCCGCTGACCGACGCCGTGCACCGGGTCTGTCACAGGGGGCTTTCGGTCGACGAGGCGATGGCCCTGCTGCTCGGTCGCAGCACCAAACCGGAATGAGTTCGATGCGGGCCGGCGGTTCGGCAAATCCCCGCTCCGGGTCGGCGCCCGGACCCGTCGGGGGCCCAGGCGGTAGCCTCTCCAGGTTGTGAACGCCAGCAGCCGGGTGCGCGTCGCCGTGGTCTTCGGTGGACGCAGCAACGAGCACGCCATTTCGTGCGTGTCCGCGGGCAGCATCCTGCGCAACCTGGACCCGCAACGGTTCGATGTGGTCGCCATCGGCATCACCCCCGAAGGGTCCTGGGTACTCACCGACGGCGACCCGGATGCGCTGGCGATCAGCAATCGCCGGCTGCCCGGGGTGACCACCGAGTCGGGAACCGAGCTGGCGCTGCCGGCCGATCCGCGGCGCCGTGGCCAGTTGGTGTCGCTGCCGCCGGGCGCCGGCGAGGTTCTGGGATCCGTCGACGTGGTGTTCCCGGTGCTGCACGGCCCCTACGGCGAGGACGGCACGATCCAGGGGCTGCTCGAGCTCGCCGGCGTGCCCTACGTCGGGGCCGGGGTGTTGTCCAGCGCGGTCGGGATGGACAAGGAATTCACCAAGAAGCTGCTTGCCGCCGAGGGAATTCCGGTCGGGCCGTATGCGGTGCTGCGCCCGTCGGCGCAGACGCTGCCCCCCGAGGAGCGTGAGCGGCTGGGATTGCCGGCGTTCGTCAAACCCGCACGCGGGGGTTCGTCGATCGGCGTGAACCGGGTGACGAGCTGGGACGAATTGGCCGCCGCGGTGGACGATGCCCGCCGCCACGATCCGAAGGTGATCGTCGAAGCCGCGATCAACGGTCGCGAGCTGGAGTGCGGTGTGCTCGAAATGCCGGACGGCAGCATAGAAGCCAGCACGGTCGGAGAGATCCGGGTGGCCGGTGTGCGCGGACGCGAGGACGGCTTCTACGACTTCGAGACCAAATACCTCGACGACGCAGCCGAATTGGACGTGCCCGCCAAGGTCGACGACGACATCGCCGACGGCGTGCGCCAGTTGGCCATCCGGGCGTTCAAGGCCATCGACTGCCAGGGCCTGGCCCGCGTCGACTTCTTCCTCACCGACGACGGACCGGTGATCAACGAGGTCAACACGATGCCGGGGTTCACCACGATCTCGATGTACCCGAGGATGTGGGCGGCCAGCGGCATCGACTATCGGAGTCTGTTGGCGACCATGGTCGAGACCGCCATCGCCCGGGGCACGGGTCTGCGCTAACGCTCGGGTGGCCGGGCGGGGTCGATCGGCACCGCCGTGATGGTGCGATCGATCACCTCGGAGAGCTGCTGGATCGGTGTCGGCCCGGATCCCGGCGGCAGGGTCAGCGCCAGATACACCGGCCGGTCCACCGTGTACCAGGTGGATCTGCCTGCGTCACCGGCGGATTGCTGATCGGCCGCCACCTCGAACCACTGCACCCGGTCGACGATCTGGATCGCGGATCCCACCACGAAGGCGGTCGGACGTTCGAGTCCGCAGCGCAATACCACCGGCTGGTCGCCGGTTCCGGTGCGCCAGGCGGACGCACCCTCGGGAGCCGGCGCCGCCAGCGGCGCGCGCTGATAGTCGCCGAGCCGCTGCGGCAAGGCCGCCAGCAGCGCGTCGCATGCGGAGCTGCCGGCCTGCGGCGCCGGCACGGTGGGCAGGGCGACCGGCTCCGGTGGAGCCTCGCGGGTGGCGGCGATGACGAGCACCACTCCGATCGCGACGACCGCCACCAGGACCGCGGCGATCAACAGTGCCCGCGGTGGTCCGCCTGGGTCGTCGGAGTCCGAACCGGTCATCATCGCCGGGCCGTCGACGCCCGTGGCATCGACCACCCGGGCACCTCCCATCTCATACACTGGCGCCGTCCGCTCGCGCGGGCAGGGACCAAACTTACCGCAGGTGGGACCGCTGTACGAGAGCCTCACCTGGGCGGTGCAGGAGGTGATGTGGGCGAAGACGCTGCCGGGGAGTCGCCCACCTTGGGGCAGCTCGGCGAATTCGGCGTCATCGACCGGCTGGTGCGTGGCCGCAGTCAGCCCGATGCCGTGCTGCTCGGGCCCGGTGACGACGCGGCGGTGGTGTCGGCCGGCGACGGCCGCAGCGTGGTGTCGACCGACATGCTGGTGGCAGGCCGGCATTTCCGCCTGGACTGGTCCACGCCGCACGATGTCGGCCGCAAGGCCATCGCGCAAAACGCCGCCGACATCGAGGCGATGGGCGGGCGGCCCACGGCGTTCGTCGTCGGCTTCGGTGCTCCGGCCGATACGCCGACGGCGCACGCGGCCGCGCTGGTCGACGGAATGTGGGACGAGGCGGCGCGAGTCGGCGCCGGCATCGTCGGCGGCGATCTGGTCAGCGCGCCGCTGTGGGTGCTGTCGGTGGCGGTGCTGGGCGACCTGGGCGGTCGGGCGCCGGTGTTGCGCGCGGGGGCAAAACCCGGCGCCGTGGTTGCCGTCGCCGGTGAACTGGGCCGCTCGGCTGCCGGATACTCGCTGTGGCACAAGGCGATTGGTGGATTCGACGAACTGCGTGCCCGCCATCTGGTGCCCGCCCCGCCGTACGGCCAGGGCGCGGTGGCCGCGGTTGCGGGCGCGCAGGCGATGATCGACATTTCCGACGGCCTGGTCGCCGATCTGCGGCACGTTGCCGACTCCTCGGGTGCGGGTATCGACTTGTCCACCGCGGCACTGCAGCCCGACCGCGACGCGCTGAGCGCGGCGGCCGCGGCGGCCGGCGTCGATCCATGGTCGTGGGTGCTGGGCGGCGGCGAAGATCACGCCCTGGTGGCCTGTTTCGCCGGCCCGGTGCCGTCCGGGTGGCGCGTCATCGGGCAGGTGCTCGACGGGCCGGCCCGGGTGCTCGTCGACGGCGCCGAGTGGCAGGGATACGCGGGCTGGCAGTCGTTCGCGGGTTAGGGTTGCGCGGTGACCGCACGACCGTTGAGTGAACTCGTCGAGCAGGGGTGGGCGGCCGCACTCGAGCCGGTGGCCGAGCAGGTGACCAAGATGGGGCAGTTTCTGCGAGACGAGCTCGCGGCCGGCCGCAGGTATCTGCCCGCAGGGCCGAACGTATTGCGCGCCTTCACCTTTCCATTCGATCAGGTGCGGGTGCTGATCGTCGGGCAAGACCCCTACCCGACACCCGGCCACGCGGTGGGTCTGAGCTTCTCGGTGGCCCCTGAGGTGCGTCCGCTCCCGCGCAGCCTGTCCAACATCTTCGACGAATACTCCGCCGACCTGGGATACCCGCAGCCCTCGTGCGGCGATCTGACGCCGTGGGCGCAGCGCGGGGTGCTGCTGTTGAACAGGGTTCTGACGGTGCGGCCGAGCAACCCGGCGTCGCATCGCGGCAAGGGCTGGGAGGCCGTCACCGAGTGCGCCATCCGCGCACTGGTCGGGCGGTCGCAGCCGATGGTGGCGATCCTGTGGGGTCGCGATGCGTCGACGCTCAAACCGGTGCTGGCAGAGGGCAATTGCGTGGCGATCGAGTCGCCGCACCCCTCGCCGCTGTCGGCCTCACGCGGATTCTTCGGCTCGCGTCCGTTCAGCCGCGCCAACGAATTACTCGCCGGGATGGGAGCAGAGCCGGTCGACTGGCGGCTGCCCTAGGCTACGCCCGTCTGCTGTTACGCGAGACTTAAACGTCGTACACGTCCTGCGGCGTGTCGTGTGCGCAGGTTGAGTGTCGCGAGCCAGCGGGCCGCAAGGATCCTACGACTCCGGGAAGTTGACGTCCTTCGTGACGGCCTTCCACTCTTCGATCGACGCCGACATCGCGGCGATCTTGTCGCGCATGGCCTTCAGCACGTCGCGGCCCAGCAGCAGCCGCAGCGGCGGCTCGTCCAGCGTGGTCACCATCAGCACCGCCTCGGCCACCTTCTTCGGGTCGCCCGGCAGGTGATCGGCGAACTGCTTGATCAGGTCCTTACGCGCCGCCACGTCGGCGTAGGCGGCGATCGGGCTGGCCGACTCCTTCATCGACCGCGTTGCCCAGTCGGTGCGGAAGGCGCCCGGCTCGATCGCGGTCACCTTGATGCCCAGCGGCCGCACCTCGGCGGCCAGCGCCTCGGTCACCGCCTCGAGCGCGAACTTGGTCGACGAGTAATAGGCGTTGGGCGGGTTGGCCACCAGGCCGGTCATCGACGAGATGTTGATGATGTGGCCGGCGCCGCGGGCGCGCATCGCGGGCAATACCGCCTTGATCATGTCGACGGCCCCGAAGTAGTTGACGTCGAACAACTTTCGCACCTCGGCGTCCTCACCCTCTTCCACCGAGGACAGGTAGCCGTGACCGGCGTTGTTGACCAGGACGTCGATCCCGCCGAACGCGTCGTCGGCGGCCGACACCGCGGCGGCGATCTGGGCGGCATCGGTGACGTCGAGAGCCACCGCCACGGCCCGGTCGCCGAATTCGTCGGCGAGATCGGTCACCGCCTCGGCCCGGCGCGCGGTCACCACCACGCTGTGGCCGGCTTCCAAAGCGGCGCGCGCGATTTCGCGGCCGAAGCCGGTGGAGCAGCCGGTGATCAGCCAGCGTGCCATCGCTAGGCCGTCCCTTCCGGCAGGCGGCGCAGATAGGCCTTGCGCCGCTCGGCCAGTTCGGTAGCCCGCTGCGAGGCGCTGACCCGCGGCAAATGCGGCACCTCGGTGTCGAGTCGGTCCAGCTTGATCACCCGTCCGCGGGCACCCAGGTCCTCGCGCGGGCCGTTGTCGCCGAACTCCGCCATGCGCAGGGTCAGGATGGCCTCGCGCAGGCCGTCGGAGTCGATCCAGTTCGCGACGCCGGGGTCGACGGGCGAGATCACGTAGGTGTAGGTGCCGTCCTCGTTCGGGATCGACTGCGCCTTGTTGAGGCTGCCGGTGCGGTCGACGAGATCGAGTGTGGTGCCCCAGATATTGCTCAGCGGAACCGTGAAGTATTCGGCGCCACCGTCGCTGAGGTCGACGACGAACGCCTCGTCGGGCTCGAGTTCGAAACGGCCCATCACGTAGACCTGGTTACGCATCGCGCCGACCTTGTCCGCCGACCAGGCCAGGTCGAAGTGGTTGGCCGGCATCTTGTACACGCCATGGCTGAGTTTGCCGGTGAAGTTCGCAAAATACGACATCATCGCCGCGGTCGCCTCGGCCTGCTCGTCGAGCGTGCGCGCCGGAGTCGTCGGTGCGCCGCCGAGTCGTTGCACCTCAATATGATTGGGGTCGTCGCGGGCCCAGTCCAGTAGCACGTCGCGGATGTAGAACTCGTGGGCTTCCGGCGAGGTCTGCACGTGGTTTTCCCGCCCGTTGGCCGGGTCGGCGTCGACGGTGATCGTGTAGCTGCCGTCGGAATCGACCGCCATGGTGCGGCCGTTGAGCACGTTGACGGTGCCCATGTGCGCGTCCCACAGCGTGAAGTAGTTCTCGGTCATGCGATGCGCGCCGACGCGGCCGCGGATCTCGTAGCGCTCGTCGCCGGAGATCGGGATCACCCGATACACACTGTCGGGATTGTCGATGCCCCAACGTGATCCGGGAATGCGCCGGCCCCCCACCGGATGTGCCAGCCGGGTGATGCAGGTGACCTTGGGCCGCAGCTTGTCCTGGTTTGACGACCACATCGCCGCGGAGAACATCACCTCGGCGAAGGAATCGTCGAAGCGCTCGCGCATCGCGTCGGACGCCTTGGCCCGGCCCAGCCAGGTTTCGGCCACCTTTCGATAGGCGGCCTTGACTACTGGGTGTTCGATCAGGTCGAGGGCGGCGAGCTCCTGCTCGTGCTGGGATACCGTCGCGACGGGATCGTCAGGCATGCGCTGTTCCTCCGATGTGCTGTCCAAAACGTTTGTGGTACAAGGTGAATCGCTCGTCAACCTGCTCGGGGCGCAGGCCATAGTTCGCCAGGCCGTAGGGCGGGCGCGCGGCCTCGCGGGGACGCTCCCGCAGCCAGGCCCGCATCGCGTCCTCGGCGGCGGCGTCGAGCGGCAGGCCGATCGCGTCGTAGACGCGGGCCACCTGCCCGATCGGATCGGCCACCGCGTCGTCGAATCCGATGTCGGTCACCACCGCGGCCTCTCCGCCGGTTTCCGAGGCCCAGCCGTCGCGGGTCGACATGGCCCGGTCATTGGTCCAGCCCATCCGCTGTAACCATTGCGCGCCCACCCGTTGCACGTCCACGGTGTCGGCGTGCATCGCGTGCAGGGTGGCGTTCAGGCTGGCCCCCGACGCGATCGTGGTGCGCGGGTCGCGGTGCATGTGCACGATGTGCAGGTCGGGAAACCGTGCCCGCAGCAGATCCAGATAACCCAGATGCGCCGGCGATTTGAGCACCCAGCGCTGTGCCTGCAGGCCTTGCTGCCGCTTCTGCCAACCGATGAACTGCAGCATCCGGTGCAGGTAGTCGTAGGCGGGGGAGAAGTCCTGCTCGTCCAGCCAGGACCGGTAATACGGAAGGTGCGCACCGGATTCGGGGACATGCGACAGGAATGCGTCGGCCAGAAACACGATCTCTTCCTCGGCCTCGCGGGCGTACATCGGGTGGATGGCGAACAGATCCGGCGCCAACTCACGCGATTTCGCCTCTCGCGCTTCGCTGATCGCGATGCGCGGATCGGCGGCGGCACCGAACTGATAGTCGAGTTTGGGCGCGACCTCGACGACCTCCCAGCCGTAGGCGCAGACGAAACGCGGGTCGGCGGCCAGCAGTCGCTGCACCAGGGTGGTGCCGCTGCGCATCATCCCGACGACGACGATCGGCGCGGCGACCCGCTCGGCGAGGATCTCCGGGTGGCGGCGGATCCACTCCTGGGTTCGAAGTCGCATCCGCAGGCTGTGCACCAGACCCGAGCGCAGGATGTGCACGCCGATCGTGTTGAGGTCGGCGCGTGCGTAGTCGTCCAGCAGTACCCGCAGCGGGCCCTCGAATTCGCCCGGGCCCCAATCGGTTAGCGCTTCCTTGCGCTGGGCATCGCCCAGCACCGTGTCGAAGTCGAACGAGGAGTCCACGCGTTCAGAACTTCAGGTGCTGGCTGACGTCGCCGATCTGGTCGACGAACATGATGCGGCTGTCGAACCACCAGGCGCCGTTCACCCGGTGGAAGGTGTCCTTGTAGTGGCCGGTGACGATCACCTGCAGCGGAAGGTCGGGGGTGGCCTGCGTGACGCAGTAGTAGGAGGTGCTGCGCGCGGTGCCCGCGGCCTCGTCGATGTGCAGCTGCACATTGCTGGTGTGGTGTTTGGTTTTCGGGGTGCCGTCGTCGTAGATCCGGGTGGCCATCTCGTACATCTGCCGCACCCGCGCGGACCCCTCGAACACCGTCTCCGGCGGACCGTCCTGGACGCCGCAGATGCGCCCATGCTCGAAAAGCCCGGCCACCCCGTCGAGATCACCGCCGTCGAGAAGCTCGGCGTAGGTGTAGATCAGGTTGGTGATTTCGCGCCCGCTGTCGCTCATGCCAAGCCACTCCTGTGCCGTTTGCAGACCATGTTGGCAGAACTGACCCAACTTACATAGAACCGGCCATTACTCTTAGTCGCCGTGACGATACCTTGGACGCCGAGCCGCCTCGGCAACTTGACCGGCAAACGAGTCATCGTGACGGGCGCGACCAACGGCGTCGGGCTGGGCACCGCGCACGCGCTGGCCAAGGCCGGCGCCCACGTGATCCTGGCCGTGCGCAACACCGAGCTGGGTAAGCAGCGGGCCGCGAACATGGACGGCCTGACGTCGGTGATCGAGCTCGATCTCGCGGACCTGTCGTCGGTGCGCGCTTTCGTCGATCAGGTCGACGGGGACATCGACATTCTGATCAACAACGCCGGCACGCTCACCGACCGTCGCAAGGAAACCGTCGACGGCTTCGAGATGACGATCGGCACCAATCTGCTCGGACCGTTCGCATTGACCAATCTGTTGCTGCCCCGGGTGCGTTCGCAGATCATCAACGTCGGCTCCGACGCGCACAAGTCGGCCACCCTGCGACTCGACGACATGCACCTGCGGCGCAACAAGTGGACGCGGCTGGGCTCCTACGCGCAGTCCAAGCTCGCGGTCATGCTGTGGGGGCTCGAGCTTGACCGGCGGCTGCGTGCCGCCGGATCGCCGATCGTCACTCAGCTCACTCACCCCGGATGGGTGGCCTCGAACCTGTCGAATATCTCGGACGCGCCGTTGATGTCGTTGGTGCAAAAGGGTGTCACGGTGGTGGCCGACCGGTTCGCCAACGACATCGACGAAGGCGCGGCGACCACCCTGTACTGCATCAGCGAACCGGTGCCGCCGGGTAGCTTCGTCGGTGTCAGCGGCAGGTTCGGCCTGCGCGGCGAGCCGGCGCTGATCGGCCGCACACCGCTGGCGTCCGACTACGACGTGGCCGCCCGCCTGGTGGCGTTCGCCGAAGAACAGACCGGAACCAGGCTGGAGGTATAGGCATGGGCGAACTCGACCACTCGGTCGCCGTCATCACCGGTGCGGCGCGCGGCCAGGGCCGCAGCCACGCGGTGGCGCTCGCCGAGCAGGGCGCCGACATCATCGCCGTGGACATCTGCGCCGATATCGACGCGATTCCCTACCCATTGGGGACCAAAGCCGACCTCGACGAGACCGTAAAGCTGGTCGAAGCCGCAGGTCGCAGGGCGGTTCCCGGCGTTGCCGACGTCCGCGACCTGGCGCAGTTGGAGGCCGCGGTGCAGGCCGGCGTCGACGAGCTCGGCGAGGTGGACATCGTCATCGCCAACGCGGGGGTGGTGGCGATCGGCGACACCGAAGCCCGCAGCGAGCCGGTGTTCAACTCGATCGTCGACACCAACCTCAAGGGGGTCTGGCACACGCTGCTCGCGACGGTGCCGTCGATCGTCCGCAAGGGCCGCGGCGGCTCGATCGTGATGATCAGCTCGTCGCAGGGGCTGACCGGCAAAGGCGGTGACGGGAGTGCGGCGATGTTCGCCTACGCCGCGTCCAAGCACGGCGTGGTGGGGCTGATGCGTTCGGCCGCCAATGCCTATGCGCCGCACAAGATTCGGGTCAATTCGGTCCACCCGGCCGGTGTGACGACGCCGATGATCCTCAACGACTTCGTGGTGAACCGGATGCTGGAGAATCCGAATCCGGCCGTCTCCCAGATGTTGTTGCCCGACGTGCCGCTGGTCGAGCCGCAAGACGTGACCGAAGCGGTGCTGTGGCTGGCCGGTCCCCGGGCGCGCTACGTGACGGGCGTGTCGATACCCGTCGACGCCGGGCACATCGTGATGTGAGGGCGGCGGCTAGCCGCGGACGACCTTGCCGGCCTTGATGCAGGACGCGCAGACATTGAGGCGCTGCTTGTTGCCGCCGGGCCGCGCCACGACGTGCACCGTCTGGACGTTCGGGTCCCAGCGCCGGCTGGTGCGCCGGTGGGAGTGCGACACCGACTTACCGAAGCCGGGGCCTTTCCCGCAGATATCGCACACAGCGGCCATCGTTCAAGCTCCTCAGATGTTCGGGGTTCGGCGCGTAGAGATCGCGCCGCGACAGCCCAGGATACCGACTGTGGTGGGCAACCACCAAAACGATCCACAACAGAGCGTCGGCTTACCTCTGACGGTGTCGCAGCCGCTGGCTAGGCTCAATAGGCCGGTCGGCGGAGGAGGTGGGTCAGAAGTGGGCAGTTCGGATCGTCTGCTCGACGCACCGGCCCTGCGGGACTGGGCGCACACCGCGGTCAGCGACCTGATCACCCACATCGACGAGATCAACCGCCTCAACGTCTTCCCGGTCGCCGACTCCGACACCGGGGCAAACATGCTGTTCACGATGCGGTCCGCGCTGGCCGAAGCCAACGCCGGCATCGGTGCCGACGGCGGCCCGCGATGCGTTGCCCGGGTGGCGTCCGCGCTGTCGGCAGGCGCGCTCAACGGCGCCCGCGGCAACTCCGGGGTGATCCTGTCGCAGATCCTGCGCGGTATCGCCGACGTCACCGCGACCGCGGCGGCCGAGTCCGGCGGTGAACTGTCGCACCTGGACGCGGTGCTGCTCGGGGCGGCGTTGCAGCGCGCCGTCGAGCTGGTCATCACCTCGATGGGCGGACAGGAAGTCCCGGGAACCATCGTCTCGGTGCTGCGCGCGGCCGCCGACGCCGTCGAGGAGTGCGCGAACGACGGGCTGGCCTCGGCGATCACCGCCGCGGGCGACGCCGCCGTCGTCGCGCTGGAAAAGACCCCGGAGCAGCTGGATGTGCTGGCCGACGCCGGTGCCGTGGACGCCGGCGGGCGGGGTTTGCTGGTCCTGCTCGATGCGCTGCGCTCGACGGTCGGCGGTCAGCCGCCCGCCCGCACGGTCTACGAGCTCTCGCCGCGCGCCCAACCCACGCCGGGCGCCACCGAACGGCCCGCGCCGCAGTTCGAGGTGATGTACGGGCTGGACGGCTGCGACGCCGCGGCCGCCGACCGTCTGCGACAGCGGCTCGAGGAACTGGGCGAATCCGTGGCGATCGCCGCCGCGCGGTCGGGCAGCTACTCCGTGCACGTGCACACCGACGACGCCGGCGCCGCGGTCGAGGCCGGACTGGGAGCCGGGCGGCTGAGCCGGATCGTGATCTCGGCGCTGAGCTCCGGGGTCGTCGGGCTGCCCGCGGGCGGCTGGACCAAGGAACGGGCGGTGCTGGCCGTCGTGGACGGGGACGGGGCCGCCGAGCTGTTCGCCGGCGAGGGCGCTCACGTGTTGCAGCCCGCCCCGGATGCGGGCGATCAGGCCACCGGCATCAGCGCCCACCAGCTGATGCGGGCCGTCGTCGACGCCGGTGCCGCGCAGGTGATGGTGCTGCCCAACGGCTATGTGGCCGCCGAGGAATTGGTGGCCGGCTGTACCGCGGCCATCGGCTGGGGCATCGACGTGGTGCCGATACCGACGGCGTCGATGGTGCAGGGATTGGCCGCGCTGGCCGTGCACGAGACGGACCGGCAGGCGGTCGACGACGGCTACACCATGGCCCGTGCCGCGGGCAGCGCTCGGTACGGATCGGTGCGCATCGCCACCGAAAGCGCGCTGACCTGGGCGGGTCGTTGTCAGCCGGGCGACGGCCTGGGCATCGCGGGAGACGAGGTGCTGATCGTGGCCGCCGACGCGGCGGGCGCCGCGATCGGCTTGCTGGATCTGCTGTTGGCTTCCGGCGGTGACCTGGTGACCGTGCTGGTCGGTGCCGGCCTGGACGACGCGTCGGTCACCGGTGTGCTGCACGAGCACGTGCACGACCACCACCCGGGTACCGAGCTGGTGACCTACCGCACCGGCCATCGCGGCGACGCCCTACTGATCGGCGTCGAGTAGCCGTGGCGTCGTGCAGCGATCGGCTGGACTACGTGCTGGGCGCCAAGGCCGCGAAGTCGCTCGACGAGGTGTTCGGCATCCGGACGGTCGACGACCTGCTGCGCCACTACCCGCGCAGCTACACCGAGACCGCCGCGAAATGGGATGCCCGAGAGGGTGGGGCCGAGCGGCCGGAAGTGGGTCAGCACATCACCCTCGTCGACACGATCACCGGCACCCACTCGTTCCCGATGAAGAAGAACCCGAAGCGCAAATGCCTGCGCATCACCGTGGGCTCCGGACGCAGCAAGGTGACCGCGACGTTCTTCAACGCGGATTACATCAGCAAGGGCCTCACCGAGGGCACCCGGGTGATGCTGTCCGGTGAAGTCGGCTACTTCAGAAACGCGATGCAGCTGACGCACCCGGACTTTCTCATCCTGAATTCGGCGAGTGGACGCAACCGCGGCAGCAAATCGCTGAAAACCATCGCCGACACCGCGCCGGCGCTGCGCGGCGAGGAACTGATGTCGGCGTTCGACGGCCACTTCTTTCCGATCTACCCGGCCAGCACCAAGCTGCAGAGCTGGGACATCTATGCCTGCATTCGCCAAGTGCTCGAGGTCCTCGACCCGGTGATCGACCCGCTGCCCGGCGAGCTGCTCGCCGAACACGATCTGATGGCCGAAGACGATGCGCTGCGCGCGATCCATCTGGCCGAGGACGACGCGACGCGCCGCCGTGCGCGCGAGCGGTTGACGTTCGACGAAGCCGTCGGCTTGCAATGGGCGCTGGCGTCGCGTCGGCACGGCGAGCTGTCGCAATCGGGGCCTCCGGCGCCCCGACAGTCAGCCGGTTTGGCAGCAGAACTATTGCAGCGCTTGCCCTTTGAGCTGACGGCAGGACAGCGCGAGACGCTCGACGTGCTATCCGGGGCGCTGGCGGCCAATCGCCCGATGAACCGGCTGCTGCAGGGCGAGGTCGGGTCGGGAAAGACGATCATCGCGGTGCTGGCGATGCTGCAGATGGTGGACGCGGGTTACCAGTGCGCGCTGCTGGCCCCGACGGAAGTCCTTGCCGCACAGCATCTTCGGTCGATCAACGACGTGCTCGGCCCGCTCGCGATGGCCGGCCAGCTGGGCGGGGCCGACAACGCAACGCGGGCCGCGCTGCTGACCGGATCGATGACGACCGCGCAGAAGAACCAGGTACGCCGCGAGATCGCCGGTGGTGAGGTGGGCATCGTCATCGGCACGCATGCCCTGCTGCAGGACGTGGTGCAATTTCAGAACCTGGGCATGGTCGTCGTCGACGAGCAACACCGATTCGGTGTCGAGCAACGAGATCAGTTGCGCGCCAAGGCCCCCGAGGGCATCACGCCGCACCTGCTGGTGATGACGGCGACGCCGATCCCGCGCACCGTCGCGCTGACCGTCTTCGGCGACCTGGAAACCTCGACGCTGCGCGAGCTGCCGCGCGGTCGCCAGCCCATCACCAGCAACGTCATATTCGTCAAGGACCAACCCGCCTGGCTCGATCGCGCCTGGCAGCGCATCCGTGAGGAGGTCGCGGCCGGCCGGCAGGCCTACGTGGTGGCGCCCCGCATCGACGAGACCGACGAGCCGGAGAAGAAGGAGGACAACGCGCGACCGACCGAAACCGCCGAAGGGTTGTTCGAGAGGTTGCGCTCCGGTGAGCTGTCGAACCTGCGGCTGGGGCTGATGCACGGACGGTTGCCCGCCGACGAGAAGGACGCCGCGATGGCGGCTTTCCGCAGCGGCCAGACCGATGTGCTGGTGTGCACCACCGTCATCGAGGTCGGTGTCGATGTCCCCAACGCCACGGTCATGTTGGTGATGGACGCCGACCGGTTCGGGATCAGTCAGTTGCATCAGCTGCGTGGCCGCATCGGCCGCGGCCGGCATCCGAGCCTGTGCCTGCTGGCCACCTGGAGTTCGCCGGAATCGCCCGCCGGCCGGCGCCTGCGTGCCGTCGCCGGGACCCTGGATGGTTTCGCCCTTTCCGAGCTGGATCTCAAAGAGCGACGGGAGGGAGATGTGCTGGGCCGCAACCAGTCCGGCCGGGCGATCAATCTGCGGTTGCTGTCGCTGGCCGACCATCTGGCGTACATCGAAGCGGCGCGGGACTTCTGCACCCGGACGTATGAGGCTGACAGCCAGAACACCGGATTGGCTGCGCTGGCAGCGCGGTTCACCGATACCGATCGCATCGAATACCTGGACAAGTCGTGACGCGCCAGCGACGATGCAGAGCGGAGCGATGAGGAGAAGTGGCGCAAGTGAATCGCAAAGTGCTGCTGTGGTTGTCGGCGGCCGCGCTGCTCGCCGTACTGGTCGCCTATCAGACGCTGGGGTCCACGGCCGCCAAGCACGCGGAGGTCGCCGCGCGCGCCGACGTGCCCACGGTGGTGCCGGGAACCGATGTGCTGGCCGGCATTGCGGTGGCACCACTTCGGGTGCACCGCTACGACTACCGTCGGGCGGCCTTCGGCGATTCGTGGGACGACGACAACGACGCGCCGGGCGGCCACAACGGATGTGACACGCGCGACGACATCCTCGACCGCGACCTCGTCGACAAGACCTACGTGGCGATCAAGCGCTGCCCCAGCGCCGTGGCCACCGGCACCCTGCACGACCCCTATACCAACACCACCATCGCGTTCCAGCGGGGCGCCAAGGTCGGCGAATCGGTCCAGATCGACCACATCGTCCCGCTCGCCTACGCCTGGGACATGGGAGCTTTCGGCTGGCCGGATCCCGAGCGGCTGCGCTTCGCCAACGATCCGGCCAACCTGCTGGCCGTGCAGGGTCAGGTCAATCAGGACAAGGGGGACCTGCCGCCCGCTTCGTGGATGCCGCCGAACAAGGCCTTCGCCTGCCAGTACGCGATGCAGTTCATCGCGGTGCTGCGGGGTTATCAGCTGCCGGTGGATCAGGCGTCGGCCGGTGTGCTGCGTCAGGCCGCGGCCACTTGCCCGACGGGGTCGTGACGGCCGACTGCCTAGATGCCTTCGTAGGTCTCGGGGTCCGGGCGTAGCCGGGTTCCGTCATTGAGCGCGTTGATCGCGTCCATGTGCTCGGCTGCCAATTCGAAATCGAACACGTCGAAGTTGGAAGCGATGTGCTCGGGATTGCCCGAGCGGAAGATGGCCGCGTTACCCAATTGCAGGTTCCAGCGCAGCAGCACCTGCGAAGCCGTCTTGCCGTATTCGCTCGCGACCGAGGTCACGGTCGGGTTGTCGTTCAGCTTGCCCAGTGCCAGCGGCGTATAGGCCTGCGTCACGACAGTGTGCTGAGCGTTGGTCTTGCGCATGTCGTCTTGATTGAGCAGCGGGTGCAGTTCGATCTGATTCACCGCCGGCGTGGTGAAGACCAGGTCGATGACCATCTCCAGGTATTCCGCGGTGAAGTTGGCGACACCGATGGAGCGGGTGTGTCCGGTCGAGCGGAGCTGGAGCAGCCCGGCGAAGGAATCCACATACTTGCCGTGCGCAGCGGCCGGCCAGTGAATCAGGTACAGGTCGAGGTAATCCAGGCCCAGTCGCTCCAGGCTGGCTTCGCACGCATCCTGTGCGCCCTTGAGTCCTTGGTCGGCGGTGGAGAGCTTGGTGGTGACGAACAGCTCCGCCCGGGGAATCCCCGAGGCCGCGATCGCGCGACCGACGGCCGCTTCGTTGCCGTACGCCTTGGCGGTGTCGATCAGTCGGCAGCCGGACGCCAGCGCCGCCGAGATGGCACGTTCGGTCTCGTCGTCCGATAAATCGGCGACGCCGAGGCCCAGCACCGGCATCGTGTTTTCGTCATTGAGAGTGATCGAGGGCACGGCGAGGCCCGCGTCGCCAGTCAACGTCATTCACCTACCTGTGAAACTGAAGGTTCGTGGATCGGGACCAAGCCGAGTTCCGTCGTCGAGCGAGGAAATCGTCGCCATTTCCTTGGCGCTGAGTTCGAAATCGAACACGTCGAAGTTGCTCGCAATCCGTGCAGGGTTCACCGACTTGGGGATCACGATATTACCGAGCTGAATATGCCATCTGATCAACACCTGGGCGGGTGTCCGCCCACATCCTTCGGCAACGCCGGTGACGGTCGGATGTGTCAGCAGCGCCCCCTGCCCCAGCGGTGCCCACGCCTCGGTCGCGATTCCGTGCTGGGCGTGCACCTTTCGCAATTCCGTCTGCGGAAAACGAGGGTGAAGCTCGATCTGATTGACCGCGGGAACAATGCCGGTGGTGTCGATCAGAACCATCAGGTGTTCGGGCTCGAAATTGCTGACTCCGATGGAGCGGATCCGGCCCTGGTCGCGCAGATGGGCGAACGCCTTGAAGGTTTCGACGAACTTTCCCAGCGCCGGCATCGGCCAATGAACCAGGTAGAGATCGAGATAGTCGAGGCCCAGCCGGTCCATGCTGGCGTCGAAGGCCGTCAACGTGCTGTCGTAACCCTGCTCGGAGTTCCACAGTTTGGTCACCACGTAGAGTTGATCGCGCGGCACGTCGGATTCGGCAACCGCACGCCCGGTCTCCCGTTCATTGCGGTAGGCGGCGGCGGTGTCGATATGCCGGTACCCGGCTTGCAGCGCTGCACTCACCGCCTGCTCGGTCTCGGCCGGAGGGACCTGGAAGACTCCGAACCCGACGGCGGGGATCGCATGACCGTCATTGAGGGTGACTACGTTTTTTTCAAGGGGGCCGGACATGACACAGAGTCTGCCAGGCGCACCGGACCTGCATGTCGACGCCAAGCGTGGATCGACTCGCTGGGCGACTCGCATGCAGGACGTGGTCACCACCGTGGGCGTCAAGGCCATTCCGTGGATCCCGACCCCCGCCAAGCGGGTCATGTTCGGCGGCCGGTCGATCATCATCGACGGCAACACGCTCGATCCCACCCTGCAGCTGATGCTGTCCGGTCTGCGGCTTGGCGGTATCGACGGCTTGGCCGTCAACGGCGACCCGGTGGCGTCGCGGGCGCTGATGCGACAGTCGCTGCTGTCGCTGCCCGGTCCCCAGATTCACGTCATGGTCGACGACCTGACGATTCCCGGGCCCGCAGGCGGCATCGGGGCGCGGCACTACCGACCGGCCAGCGGCGACGCCACCGATTTGCTGGTCTTCTACCATGGCGGCGGCTGGGTGCTCGGCGACCTGGACACCGCCGACGCGCTGTGCCGGTTGACCTGCCGTGACGCCGGTGTGCACGTGTTGTCGATCGACTACCGGCTGGCCCCCGAGCATCCGGCGCCGGCGGCGATCGACGACGCCTACGCCGCGTTCAAGTGGGCCTGGGAGCATGCCGGCGAACTCGGCGCCGCTCCCGGGCGTGTCGCGGTGGGCGGAGACAGCGCGGGCGGCAACCTGGCCGCGCTGGTGTGCCAGCTGACCCGCGCCGAGGATGGCCCGGCGCCGCTGCTGCAGTGGTTGATCTATCCGCGCACCGACTTCACCGCGCAGACCCGGTCGCTGAGCCTGTTCGCCCGCGGTTTCCTGTTGACCAAGCGGGACATCGACTGGTTCACCGCCCAGTACCTGCGCGGTACCGGCATCGACGCGTCGGACCCGCGGGTGTCGCCGCAGCTGGCCGGGTCGCTGTCCGGGCTGGCGCCCGCGCTGATCGCCGTCGCGGGATTCGACCCGTTGCGCGACGAAGGTGAGCGCTACGCGACGGCGCTGCAGGCGGCCGGCACCGCGGTGGATTTGCGGCGCCTGGGTTCGCTGACGCACGGTTTCGCCAGCCTGTTTCAGCTCGGGGGCGGCAGCGCGGCCGCAACCAGCGATCTGATTTCTGCCCTGCGCGCGCACCTGAGCCGGGCTTGATTTGCTCGAGCGCGTTCGCCGGTAATCTAGAAGCGCCGTCTTCCGCCAGCCGACCCATACACAGAAGGATCACCGAGCCTGTGGCCGACAAATCGAAACGTCCCCCCCGATTCGACCTGAAGGCGTCAGACGGAAAGTCCGGCCGGCTCATTCAGATCGGGGGGACCGCGTTCATCATCGTCTTCGCGGTCGCGCTGGTGTTCTACATCGTGACGTCGCATCACGACAAGAAGAGCGGCGTCGCCGGTCAGGGCGACACCGTCCGGGTGACGTCGAGCAAGGTGGTCAACCAACCCGGGACCAACAATCCCAAGGCGGTGGTGACCTTCTACGAGGACTTCCTGTGCCCGGCCTGCGGCAACTTCGAGCGCACCTTCGGGCCGACGGTCTCCAAGCTGATCGACTCCGGCGCCATTGCGGCCGACTACGCCATGGTGGCCATTCTCGACAGCTCCAAGAACCAGAACTACTCGTCGCGAGCGGGCGCGGCGGCCCTGTGCGTCGCCGACGAGAACATGGATGCGTTCCGTCGTTTCCACACCGCGCTGTTCAGCAGCGGTATCCAGCCGGACGAGCGGGGCCCCAAGTTCCCCGATAACGCGAAATTGATCGAGCTGGCGCGCGAAGCCGGGGTCGTCGGCAAGGTGCCGGACTGCATCAACAGCGGGAAGTACCTGTCCAAGGTCACCGGGGAAGCCTCGAACGCGGGCATCACCGCGACCCCGACGATCAAGATCAACGGCGAGAACTACGACCCGTCGACACCGGATGCGTTGGTCGCCAAGATCAAGACCATCGTCGGTGACGTTCCGGGCATCGACGCACCCGTTCCTCCCGCGGGTTCGTGACGGTCGCGGTGTCGGCCGACCCCGCCGAGCGATCCGGCGACCCGGCACCGGCTTCGACGCGTGACGTGCGAGTGCCGACGCTCAGCGCGTGGTGGCTGCTGATCGCCGGGGTGGTCGGGCTGTTCTCCTCCATGACCCTGACCGTCGAAAAGATCGACATTCTGGAGAACCCGTCGTACGTGCCGCCGTGCAACATCAACCCGATCATCTCGTGCGGGTCGGTGATGGCCACCCCGCAGGAGTCGGTGTTCGGCTTTCCCAACCCGCTGCTGGGCATCGTGGGCTTCACCCTGGTGTTGGTCGTCGGCGTCCTGGCGGTGACGAAAGTGCCTATACCCCAATGGTTTTGGTTTGCGCTGGCAGCCGGTCTGCTGGTCGGCGCGGGGTTTGTGCACTGGTTCATCTTCCAGAGTCTGTACCGGATCGGGGCGTTGTGCCCGTACTGCATGGTGGTCTGGTCGCTCATCATCACGCTGCTGGTGGTGGTCGGGTCCATCGCGTTTCGCCCGATGCTCGACGGCGGCAGCACCGCGGTGCGGCTGCTCTATCAATGGCGGTGGTCGCTCACCGCGCTATGGTTTACCGCCGTGTTTCTACTGATCATGGTGCGGTTCTGGGACTATTGGTCGACGCTTCTGTAAGGAGTCGCAGTGTTCTCCAAGGTGCTGGTGGCCAATCGCGGCGAGATCGCGATTCGTGCGTTCCGCGCGGCCTACGAACTGGGCGTCGGCACGGTGGCCGTCTACGCGTACGAGGACCGCAATTCGGTGCACCGGCTCAAGGCCGATGAGTCCTATCAGATCGGCGAGGTCGGTCATCCCGTCCGGGCTTACCTGTCCGTCGACGAGATCGTCGAAACGGCCGCCCGGGCCGGCGCCGACGCGGTCTATCCCGGCTACGGCTTCTTGTCGGAAAACCCCGAATTGGCCGCGGCCTGCGCGGCCGCCGGTATCACCTTCGTCGGCCCCAGCGCCGAAATCCTTGAGCTGACCGGAAATAAGGCACGGGCAATCGAGGCCGCCCGCGAAGCCGGGTTGCCCGTGCTCACCTCCTCGGCTCCGTCGGCGTCGGTCGACGAGCTGGTGTCGGCCTTGGAGTCCGGGGAAGCGGACATGCGGTTTCCGTTGTTCGTCAAGGCCGTCGCCGGTGGCGGGGGACGAGGAATGCGCCGCGTCAGCGACATCGACGCACTCACCGAGGCGATCGAGGCCGCCAGCCGTGAGGCCGAGTCGGCGTTCGGCGACCCGACGGTCTATCTCGAACAGGCGGTGATCAAGCCGCGTCACATCGAGGTGCAGATCCTGGGCGACAACGCCGGCAACGTGATCCACCTGCACGAGCGCGACTGCAGTGTGCAGCGTCGCCACCAGAAGGTCGTCGAATTAGCGCCCGCGCCAAACCTTTCCGCCGAGCTGCGGGACAAGATCTGCGCCGACGCCGTCGCCTTCGCCCGGCACATCGGCTACAGCTGTGCGGGCACCGTGGAGTTCCTGCTGGACGAGAGCGGTCACTACGTCTTCATCGAGATGAATCCCCGGATTCAGGTGGAGCACACCGTGACCGAGGAGATCACCGACGTCGACCTGGTGTCCAGCCAGTTGCGCATCGCCTCCGGCGAGACGCTGGAGGATCTGGGCCTGCGGCAGGAGAACATCGCACCGCACGGCGCGGCGCTGCAATGCCGGATCACGACCGAAGATCCGGCCAACGGGTTCCGCCCCGACACCGGCCGGATCAGCACCTACCGTAGTCCCGGTGGCGCCGGCATTCGGCTGGACGGCAGCACCAACCTCGGCGCGGAGATCAGCGCCCACTTCGATTCGATGCTGGTCAAGTTGACCTGCCGGGGCCGCGATTTCCACACCGCGGTATCCCGGGCCCAGCGCGCGATCGCGGAGTTTCGGATTCGCGGGGTGTCGACGAACATTCCGTTCCTGCAAGCGGTTCTGGAAGATCCGGACTTCCAGGCCGGCCGGATCACCACGTCGTTCATCGACGAGCGGCCACACCTGCTGACCGCCCGCGGCTCGGCAGACCGCGGTACCAAGATCCTCAACTATCTGGCCGACGTGACGGTCAACCATCCGCACGGGACGCACCCGTCGACGGTGTACCCGCACGACAAGTTGCCCGAGGTCGATCTCGAGGCCGCGCCGCCGGCCGGATCCAAGCAGCGGCTGGTCGAGTTGGGGCCGGAGGGTTTTGCGCGCTGGCTGCGCGAGTCGCCCGCGGTGGGCGTGACCGACACGACCTTCCGCGATGCCCACCAGTCGCTGCTGGCGACACGGGTACGCACCAGCGGGCTGATGATGGTGGCGCCGTATGTGGCCCGGATGATGCCGCAGCTGCTGTCGGTGGAGTGCTGGGGCGGTGCGACTTACGATGTGGCGCTGCGCTTCCTCAAGGAGGATCCGTGGGAGCGGCTGGCCACGCTGCGCGAGGCGATGCCCAACATCTGCCTGCAGATGCTGCTGCGCGGCCGAAACACCGTGGGGTACACGCCATATCCGGAATTGGTCACGTCGGCGTTCGTCGAGGAGGCGACCGCGACGGGTATCGACATCTTCCGCATCTTCGACGCGCTCAACAACCTGGACTCGATGCGCCCGGCGATCGACGCCGTCCGCGAAACAGGTTCGGCGATAGCCGAAGTCGCGATGTGCTACACCGGAGACCTGTCCGATCCGGGGGAGCAGCTCTACACGCTGGACTACTACCTCAACCTGGCCGAGGCGATCGTGGAGGCCGGCGCACACGTGCTGGCCATCAAGGACATGGCCGGACTGCTGCGGCCCCAGGCCGCGCACCAACTCGTCAGCGCGTTGCGCGGTCGCTTCGACCTGCCGATCCATGTGCACACTCACGACACCCCGGGTGGGCAGCTGGCCAGCTATCTGGCCGCCTGGCACGCGGGTGCCGATGCCGTCGACGGTGCCGCCGCGCCGCTGGCGGGCACCACCAGCCAGCCGGCGCTGAGCTCGATCGTCGCCGCCGCGGCGCACACCGAATACGACACCGGTTTGTCGCTGTCGGAGGTATGCGCGCTGGAGCCGTATTGGGAGGCGCTGCGAAAGGTCTACGCTCCCTTCGAATCCGGGCTGCCCGGCCCGACGGGACGGGTCTATCACCACGAAATCCCGGGCGGCCAATTGTCGAACCTGCGCCAGCAGGCGATCGCGCTGGGATTGGGCGATCGATTCGAAGAGATCGAAGAGGCCTACGCCGGCGCCGACCGGGTGCTGGGCAGGCTGATCAAGGTCACCCCGTCGTCGAAGGTGGTCGGCGACCTGGCGCTGGCCCTGGTCGGTTCGGGGCTGACTGCCGACGAATTCGCTTCGGAGCCAGCACGATTGGATATCCCGGAATCGGTGCTGGGATTCCTGCGCGGCGAGCTCGGCGATCCGGCCGGTGGGTGGCCGGAGCCGCTGCGCAGCGCCGCACTGGAAGGTCGCGGGTCTGCCAAGCCGGTCGAACAGCTGAGCCCGGAAGACGAGGCCGTGCTGGCGTTGAGCGGGACCAAACGTCAGGCAACGCTCAACCGTTTGCTATTCCCCGGCCCGACAAAGGAATTCGAGGAACACCGAGAAATCTACGGTGATACCTCGCATCTGTCGGCCAATCAGTTTTTCTACGGCTTGCGGCAGGGCGAGGAACACAACGTCGAGCTGGAGCGCGGCGTCGACCTGATCATCGGGCTCGAGGCCATCTCCGAACCCGACGAGCGCGGCATGCGCACCGTGATGTGCATCATGAATGGCCAGCTGCGTCCGGTGCTGGTGCGAGACCGCAGCATCGCCAGCACGATCCCGACCGCCGAGAAGGCCGAACGCGGCAACCCCGACCACATCGCGGCACCCTTCGCCGGTGTCGTCACCGTTTCGGTGGCCGAGGGCGATCGGGTGAGCGCGGGCCAGACGATCGCCACGATCGAGGCGATGAAGATGGAAGCTCCGATCACGGCTCCGAAGGATGCCACCGTCGCGCGGGTGGCGGTGTCGAGCACCGCGCAGGTCGAGGGCGGAGATCTGCTGGTGGTGCTGAGCTGACCCGGATCATCGGCGGCGTCGCCGGAGGGCGACGCATCGCGGTGCCGCCACGCGGAACCCGGCCGACCACCGATCGGGTGCGCGAGTCGCTGTTCAACATCGTCACCGCGCGGCTGGACCTGAGCGGCCTGGCGGTGCTCGACCTCTACGCCGGTTCGGGCGCGCTGGGTCTGGAAGCGCTGTCCCGGGGTGCGGCGTCCGCGGTGTTCGTCGAGTCCGATCCGCGCACCGCGGCCGTCATCGCGCGCAACGTCGAGACCCTGGGTCTGCCCGGTGCGACGCTGCGCCGGGGTGCGGTGGCCGCGGTGCTGGCGGGCGGGGCCTCGTCTGCGGTCGATCTGGTGCTGGCCGACCCGCCGTACGACGTCGAGGCCAGCGAGGTCGAGGCCATACTGCTAGCCCTGAGTGTCCACGGCTGGGTGCGAGAGGGGACCGTTGCGGTGGTGGAGCGTGCCGCCGCGGGCGCACCCCTGACCTGGCCGGACGGCTGGACGCCGTGGCCGGAGCGGGTCTACGGCGACACCCGTCTGGAGCTGGCCGAAGTCGGCTGATCCGCCCTGCTACGTTGGTCGCTTATGAGCGGCGCCGTATGCCCGGGCTCATTCGACCCGGTGACGTTGGGCCACATCGACGTCTTCGAACGCGCCGCGGGCCAGTTCGACGAGGTGGTCGTGGCGATCCTGACCAACCCCGCAAAGAAGGGCATGTTCGACATCGACGAGCGCGTCGCGATGATCGAGGAAGCGACTGCTCATCTGCCGAACCTGCGCGTCGAGGTCGGACAGGGTCTGGTGGTGGACTTCGTGACGTCGCACGGGATGACCGCGATCGTCAAAGGCCTGCGCACCGACACCGACTTCGAATACGAGTTGCAGATGGCGCAGATGAACAAGCACATCGCCAACGTGGACACCTTCTTCGTGGCCACCGCGCCGCAGTACTCCTTCGTGTCCTCGTCGCTGGCCAAAGAGGTCGCGACGATGGGCGGCGACGTTTCGGCGTTGCTGCCGGAATCGGTCAATCGCCGGCTGCGCCAACGGCTGTCGGGCTAGCGCTCCTGTTAGAAGGGTGGGTCGTCGGGCAGGGGTGTCGGTGGGTCGGGGGTCCAGTCGGGGGGTAGTTGTTCGGGTTCGTGGGGTTGGTTGACCCAGGTGCAGAAGGGGCTGGTGCTGGGGGTGCCTTTGAATGCGAAGAGGCTGTCGCGCATGTGGTTTCGGAATTTGCGTGCGGCGATTTCTTCGTTGCGTGCTTGTTGGCGCCGGTTGTGGGCGCGGGCGCGGGTGATGCGGGCGCGTCGTTGCGTGGTCCGGTCGTGTCGGGTCGGGGTCGGTGCGGTACAGGCGGGTCGGGGTGGCGGCGGGAACAGGTCGGTGCCTGCGGGGTGGGTGCGGTAGGTGCGCCCGGCGGGTGAGGTCCAGATGACGGTGCCGTCGGGCAGTTGTGTGTCGCGCCATCCGCCGAAGGTTTTGAGTCGATGGTGAAGCCGGCACAGGCATTTGAGATTCCCGGCGGTGGTGGGGCCGCCGGCTGCTGGGTTGTGGTGGTTGAACGCGATGGTGTGGTCGAGGTCGCAGACTTCGGCGGGTCGGGAACAGCCGGGGAAGCGGCAGGTCAGATCCCGGCAGCGCACGAAGCGTTCCAGTGCCGCCGGTGGTTGGTAGCGCAGCGCCTCGGTGGCGCTGACGACCGGGTCGACACTGCGGTGGGTTGCGGCATCGGCCAATTGACGGACCTGCTCGGCGTCGATGACGCCGTAGCCTTCGAGGTAGCCCGGCGCGTCGCTGCCGGCGTAGACGGTGTGTTGGTCGGCGATGACGTTGACCACGACCCGCACCCCACCGGCGTCCGGTGCATGGTCGGCGGCGGGGGTGGCGGGGCAGTCGGGCTGTTGGCAGCGGCAGGCCAGGGCGCGCCCTTGGGCCAGGGCGGCCAGGGCGTCGGCGCGGCGCTGATCGGTGGTGCGCGGATCGCCGGCACACACCTGCCCGGCCAGCTGGGACAGCCGCCGATCGAAGGCCTTGGCGGCCGGGGCCCCGACGGTGCCGTAGATCTCGGCCATCCCGTTGCTCAGCGGGGCGACCGCGATGTAGCGGTCGGTGTCGGCGGTCTCGCGGCGGCGGCGGGCGGCCTCGGGATCCACCGCGCGCACGGCGGCGTCGACCGCGTTGACGATGCGCTGGCGTGACCAGCCGCGCCAGGTCGCGATGCGGGTGGCCAGCGATCGGTCGACCTCGGCGATCAACCGGTCCTCGGTGATCAGCTCGGTGCGGGCGAGGATCAACCGCACGGTGCGCCAGTCGGTGCGGCCCTCGGCCAACAACGCCGCCAGCCTGGGCAACCGGGTATCGAGCGCCTCGGCATCCGACACCAGATAGCCGGCCGCCGCCGGGGACAGATTCATCGCCGCGGCCACCTCGGCCGCGGTGCGCTCGAACCCGTCGATCACCGCATAGTCGCGCCGATCCTCGCCCCGCCCGGCCGCGGCCACCCGCTGCCGCAACAACGCCGCCACCGCCGCCAACCGCCGCGCCACCAACACCGACTCCTGCCGATGCGACGACTCGATCTGCGCCACCAAATCCCCCGGCCCCACCCCATCGAACATACATTCGATCATAGCGGGGCGGTACGACAATTCTCCCGCGCAGGCCAGTGGTTCGTGAGAAGCTCATTCTTGCTTTATCGCGGGGGATTACGCGTCGACGCTGTGCTGAAAGGGACTTGGCAGTGAATGAGCGACCCACCGCTGTCTTAAGCGATCGCATCGAGTCGGGCGGGAGTCCGTCGTTGGGCGGGTGGCGTCCGACCACCGTGCCGGCCGCATTTGCGCCGCAAGACATCGCTCACATCCTGCAGTACGTGCGCCACCCGATTCATGTGGTCCGCGAGGACGCCACCGGACAGCTGGGCCTTGCGATGGGCGGCGAACTCGTCGGTGCCGGTGCATCCGACGTATCGCTGATGGGGACGTTGCCGCCGATCTATCCGGAATGGCTGGGCGACCGCGAGTTCTGCGAGTCCCACGGCATCCGCTTCCCCTACGTCACCGGCGCCATGGCGAACGGTATCGCCACACCCGCTCTGGTGGTGGCCATGGCGGAGGCCGGCATGCTGGGTTTCTTCGGCGCGGGCGGCCTCTCGTACGCCGCCGTTGAACGCGGGCTGGCCGACATTCAGACGAGGCTGGCGGGCCGGCCGCTGGCCTGGGGGGCGAACCTGATCCATTCGCCCAACGAGGTGGCACTCGAGGGACGCGTGGCCGAGCTCTTCATCGAGCGGGGTGTGCGCGTCGTCGAGGCCTCGGCGTTCATGAAACTCACCCCCGCGGTCGTGCATTACGCCCTGTCGGGCTTGTCGACCGACGCCGCCGGTGCGATCGTTCGCAAAAACCATGTGATGGCCAAGATCTCGCGGCCCGAGGTCGCGCGCATGTTCATGGAGCCGGCGCCCGCGGCGTTGGTTTCGGCACTTGTCGCCGCCGGCAAGCTGACCGAGCGGGAAGCAGAGCTCGCACAACACGTACCGGTCGCCGAAGACATCACGGTTGAGGCCGACAGCGGAGGGCATACCGACAATCGCCCGCTGCCCGCGCTTTTCTCGGAGATCGTGCTGCTGCGCGACAAGCTGGCGCAGCAGCACGGCCTGGCGTCCCGGATACGTGTGGGCGCCGCCGGGGGTCTTGGTACGCCGCAGTCGGTGGCCGGCGCGTTCGCGATGGGTGCTGCCTACGTGCTGACCGGCTCGGTCAATCAGGCGTGCGTGGAATCGGGCCTTTCCCCGTATGCCCGGGGCATGCTCGCCAAGGCCGGAGTGGCCGACGTGATGATGGCCCCGGCTTCCGACATGTTCGAGATGGGCGTGAATCTGCAGGTGCTCAAGCGTGGCGCCATGTTCGGCCCGCGGGCGAGAAAGCTCTACGAGTGGTACGCGGGCAACCCGAACCTGAGTGCCGTCGTGGAGAGACACGGCCCGGAGCTGGAAAAGATTCTCGGCAAGAGCGTCGAGGACGTCTGGGCGGAGACACACCAATACTGGCAGGAGCGTGACCCCGCGGTGCTCGAGCTCGCGACCCGCGACTCGAAATATCAGATGGGGCTGGTGTTCCGCTGGTACCTCGGCAAATCGAGCCGGTGGGCGATCGACGGTCAACCCGATCGTGTCCTGGACTACCAGATCTGGTGCGGCCCATCCATGGGAGCTTTCAACAGCTGGGTCGCGGGTAGCTATCTGGAGCACGCTGAGGACCGGAAAGTCGACCAAGTGGCGCTGAATTTGCTCGAGGGGGCAACCCACATCAGCCGGGCTCACCAAGCGCGGAAATGCGGGGTGCCGGTTCCGGCGGATGCGTTCAACTACATTCCGCGCCCGCTTTCCTTGTAGGTGCCGTCGCCCTCCGGGGGATAAATGTCAGACGCCTTTCCCGGCTCGACGAACGTCGTCGCCATTGCCGAATTGTGGGCCGCTGACGTGCGGTTGTTCCGGTGCGGTCCGATAATTCGGCGAAGGCTATCCGCTTTCGATGCGCACCTAAGCCCGACACGGCTTATTCAATTCCCGCCCAATGCCGCGGAGCATGAGCAATATCGAATTGATCTTCGTTACCGGCGAGTAACTACGTACTGACGCATTTGGCGACGATCAAATTCGACGGGAGCGGTCGTCAAAGTTCCGGTCTCGGGCGTCGTAGCAAAGTTCTTCGGACGACATTCCGCGTCAGCTCGGCCGCGGCTCGCCCGGGCGCGGGCGAGCGCGGCCTGTCATCGCGAAAGTTGCTGGCAGACGGGCCTGAATCAGCAAAAACCGGCTGTGTCAACCAGGAAACCGTTGGTCACTTTGCGCGCGGAAAGTCGGTCAGCGGGTATTGACAGTTCGTCAGTACAAGAGCCGGGGTTCTGATATGGTCCCGGCGAGCGCTAGGCCTGTCCGGGGGTGCAGGTCAATGTAGCAAAACGTGGACGGTCAGTCTTCGGTGTGCCGCAAGTAAACACTCGTTGCTGCTCGTCTAGCCAATGCAAAGGTGATCGATGGCATCAAAGCACCCCCCTGTTGCGGTTGTCGGTGTAAGCGCGTTGTTTCCCGGGTCGCCCGAAGCCGAGCGCTTCTGGCGCAACATCGTCGGCGGCGTCGACCTGTTCTCCGAGGTCCCCGAGTCGCACTGGCGCATTGACGACTACTACCACCCCGATCCGCATATGCCCGACAAGGTATACGCGCGTCGCGGTGGATTCTTGCCCGATGTCGACTTTTCCCCAATGGACTTCGGCATTCCGCCGAACGTTATGCCCGCAACGGATACCGCCCAACTGCTTGCGCTTAGAGTCGCGCAACAAGTATTAGAGGACGCCGCGGGCGGTGATTTATCTCACATCGACCGTGAGCGAATCAGCGTCGTGCTCGGCGCCTCCGGCGGCACCGAGTTGATCACCTACATCAGTGGTCGTTTGCACCGGCCGGTCTGGGAGCGCGGACTTCGGGCGGCCGGCCTCTCGGAACAAGAGCTGGCCGCGTTCAGCGAACGTGTGACGGCTAACTACGCGCCGTGGCAGGAGAACACCTTCCCCGGACTGCTCGGCAACGTCATAGCCGGGCGCATCGCCAACCGCTTCGATCTCGGCGGGACCAACTGCGTCATCGACGCGGCGTGCGCCAGCTCGCTGGCCGCGCTGGAGGTGGGGCTGCACGAGCTGTACCTGGGTGAGTCGGACATGGTCATCGCCGGTGGAGTCGACGCCTTCAACGACATCTTCATGTACATGTGCTTCGCGAAGGTCACCGCGTTGTCTGCCAGCGGGGACTGCCGGCCCTTCTCCGACCAATCGGACGGCACGATGCTCGGCGAGGGGCTGTCGATGTTCGCGCTCAAGCGTCTCGACGATGCCGAGCGCGACGGCGACCGGATCTACGCGGTGATCCGCGGCATCGGCACGTCGTCGGACGGCCGGGCCAAGAGCATCTACGCACCCAGTCCGGCGGGTCAGGCGAAAGCCCTTCGCCGCGCCTACGCCGCTGCCGGCTACGGCCCGGAAACGGTGGGGCTCGTCGAGGCGCACGGCACCGGCACCAGGGCCGGCGACGCCGCCGAGTTCGCCGCGTTGCGCGAGGTGTTCGACGAATCGGGACGAGCGGACCGGCAGTGGTGCGCACTCGGCTCGGTCAAGTCTCAGGTCGGGCACACCAAGGGTGCGGCGGGGGCGTGCGGCCTGTTCAAGGCGGTGATGGCGCTTCACCACAAGGCCTTGCCGCCGACCATCAAGATCGACCGGCCGAATCCCGCCCTCGAGATCGAGCAGTCGCCCTTCTACCTGTCCACGCAGGCCAAGCCATGGATGGCCGACAACGGCGTCCCGCGGCGCGCCTCCGTCAGCTCATTCGGCTTCGGCGGCACCAACTTTCACGTCGCCGTCGAGGAGTACACGGGCACCGGAAAGCGGGCATACCGGTTCCGGTCCTGGGATTCCGAACTGGTTGTGCTCGGCGCGCCGTCTGCGGCGGCGCTGTCCGAACAGGCCGCTGCGCTGGCCGCATCACTGGTCGACAGCCCGGACATGCTCGGCTGGATCGCGCGCAGCACCCAAGCCGCGTACAACGCCGCGCAGCCCCACCGGCTGGCCGTCGTCGCCGACAGTGTTGCGAGCCTGCAGACGATGCTTGACGAACTCGCCGCCAGGCTCAGCGCGGCGGATGTGCCGGTATCGTTCGCCTCGCCGCGGGGCTACTTCTATTCGGCGCAGCGACCCGGGCCGGTCGCGTTGTTGTTTCCGGGCCAGGGCAGCCAGTACGTCGGCATGGGCGCCGACCTGCCGCAGCTGCATGAGCCGGCCTTGGCGCCATGGGAGGGTGCCCGCAAGGAACGTCTGCACGCGGATCGCGATCTGCACGACGTTGTCTGGCCGAAGACGGCGTTCACCGACGACGAGCGCGCCCTGCAGTCGGCGGAGCTGACGAAAACAGAGTGGGCGCAACCCGGCATTGGCGCGCACAGCTTGAGCCTGCTCTCGGTGATCCGTGCTCTTGGCATCGCACCCGTTGCCGTCGGTGGACACAGCTTCGGTGAAGTCACCGCCCTATGTGCCGCCGGTGTTTTCAGCGGCGAGGTGGCCCTGCAAATCGCGCGCAAGCGCGGTGAGCTGATGGCCGAAGCCGCCACCAACAGCGACGGAGCGATGTGCGCGGTGACCGCGCCCGTCGAGCAGGTTCGTCAGCTGATCGGGGAGTGGGGCCTGCCTGTCGTCATCGCCAACCACAACGCTCCCAATCAGGCTGTGCTGTCCGGGAATAGCACCGCCATCGATCACGCGGCACAGCGATTCGCCGCGGCCGGCATCAACGCGCGCCGGCTGGATGTCGCTACCGCCTTCCACTCCGACATCGTCAGCCCGGCAGCGGTTCCATTCGGTTCCTTCCTCGCCGGGGTCGCGTTCGGCATGCCAGAGGTACCCGTCTACGCCAACGCGACAGCGCAGCCGTATGCCGGTGACGCGCAACAAATGCGGACCACGCTCGCCAACCAGATCGCTCAGCCGGTCCGGTTCGTCGAACAGATTCAGGCGATGTGGCGGGCCGGCGCCCGGACATTCATCGAGGTCGGTCCCGGCGGTGTGCTGACAAATCTCGTCGGCAAGTGTCTGGCCGGCGAGGAGCACTCCGCGGTGTCGCTGGATGCCAAGGGCAAGAACGGCATTCGATCGCTGTGGATCGGATTGGCGCAACTCGTGGCGGCAGGCGTCCCGATGAATTTCGAGGGCCTGTGGGCTGACTATCGCGTGGGTGACGATCCGCGTAACCGCGAGCAGCCGAAGCTGACTTTGAAGATCAACGGATCCAACTATGGAAGGCCGCCGATCAGCGACGAGCCGGTGCGACGGCCATCCGACATCGAAACGACACTCGACCACAGTGGCCGCAGCAACGGACACAGGACCGAATCGGAGTCCAAATTCATGCCATCTGAACCAATTACCCCCGTGGCTCACGTGAATGGCACGGCAGCTCCCGTCGAGCCCCCGGTCCCGCTGCCGGTTGCCCCGACGATCATGCCGGCGCCCGCCGCGGCCGCCCTCAATGGACATGCCGCGAGCAACGGCAACGGCCATGGCGCGCACGCGTCTGCCACTGCTGTGCTTGCTGCGCCGGCGGCGGTGACTTTGGCGGCTCCTCCACCTGTCGCAGCGCCTGCGGTGGCGCCCGGGCTGAGTGCTGAAGCAGTGACGGAGATGATCTCAGCGGTAGGAACGCTGCGGGACGGCTTCGATCGTCTGCAGCGCGTGTTGCAAGCCCTCGTGGTTCCCGCGGCCGCACCA
>NZ_HG964446.1:2261564-2410011 GCF_000689255.1 Mycobacterium triplex
TCTGCAGTCCCTGCGGGCCCCGGTCGCGCATAACGGCGCCCCACCGATGCCTGCGCCACCGCCGGTGCCGGCCATCTCCGACGGCACCATGGCGGGTGACCGCCTCCCTTTTGAGTTAGCCGGAGCAGCGATCGCCCGCCACGCGGTGCGCGCAATCGCTGCTCCGGCAAGCGGAATGGCGATGCCAGGCCTCTGCAGCGCCGCCAACGTGGAGATCGTCACGACTTCGCCCGGCGTCGGCGAGGCCCTGGCCGCCATCCTGCGCACCCACGGTATCGGCGTCACCACGGTGACCGAGCCCAGCGTCAGCGCCGAGGCCGTGATTCACCTCGGCGGCCTGCAGCAGACAACCAGTCGGGCAGACACCCTGGCCCTCAACCGGACCGTCTTCGCCCACGCGCAAAGCGTCGCCGCCCGGTTCGAGGAGCGCGGCGGCGTCTTTGTCACCGTCCAGGACACCGGCGGCACCTTCGGTCTGCTCAGCGAGCCGGGCTCACGCGCCTGGGCCGCCGGCATCGGTGCCCTGGCCAAAACCGCCGCGCAAGAATGGCCGAAGGCGCAAGTCAAGGCCATCGATATTGCGGCCGAACGGCTGGCCCCGACGGCCATCGCCGAGCACATCGCTCACGAGATATTGTCCGGCGGAGCCGAATTGGAAGTCGGTCTGGGCAGCACGCACGGGCGAGTCACAGTCGTCGCGGACGCGACGCCGGTCGCCGCGCACACCCGCCGCATCGACCAGCGTGACGTCATCGTCGTGTCGGGCGGCGCCCGCGGGGTGACGGCTGCCTCGGTGATCGCTCTGGCAGAACAGACTCAGGCCAGCTTCGTGTTGATCGGCCGCACGGCACTCGGCGACGAACCGCCCGCCGCGCGGGGACTGACCACCGACGCCGAGCTCAAGCGGGCCTTGCTGACAAGTGCTGCCGCGCAAGGACTCAAGCTCACACCCAAACAGCTGGACCAACAGGTACGGGGCATCCTGGCCGATCGCGAGGTGCGCGCGACGCTCACGGCCCTGGCCGCGGCCGGATCCCGGGTCCGTTACGCCACGGCCGACGTTCGGGATGCCGCCGAACTGGGCGCGCTGCTCGACAGCGTGCGTGCCGACTTCGGGCCCATCACCGGGCTGGTCCACGGAGCCGGTGTCTTGGCCGATGCGCCCCTGCACAAGAAGACCATGGACGGATACGACCGCGTCTTCGAGACAAAGGTCGGCGGTCTGGGTGCGCTCCTCGATGCGACGGCCACCGATGCGCTGAAGCTGGTCTGCCTGTTCTCGTCGGTGGCCGCGCGCAGCGGCAACGTCGGCCAAAGCGACTACGCGATGGCCAATGAGATTCTCAACAAGGTGGCCCTGGCCGAACAGGCTCGCCGCGGTCCCGGCTGCCTGGTCCGGGCATTGGGCTGGGGCCCTTGGGATTCCGGGATGGTGACACCCGGCCTCAAAGCGATGTTCGAATCCCGGGGAATCTCCTTGATCCCGCTGGCCGACGGCGCACGGGCATTCGTCTCCGACGTGCTGGACGCGCAAACCGCTAGTCCCGAGGTGATTCTCGGAGACGGCGTAATGGCCGGTGTGCCAACCCATCCGGTGCCGGCCGAGGGTCGGGTCGCGCGGGTGCTGGCCCATACCGCCCGTCAGCCGTACCTGATCGACCACCGCATCCAGGGCAACGTCGTCCTGCCCATCGTGCAGGCGCTGGAATGGTTCGTGCGGATGGCGCAAGCCTGCCGGCCCGGCCAACGCGTGGATCGCATTTCCGACGTTCGAGTGCTGCGCGGCGTCACGCTGTCCGACTTCGACCAACGCGGTGACGCCTTGCTGGTGGGTTGCGCGGCATCAGAAGACCACCCACATCGGTTGGCGTGCACGTTATCCGACGCTTCCGGATCGACCGCCTACTATTCCGCAACCGTCGACATGGGTTCGGGCTCGCCGGCAACACCGACGGTCGCGGCCGCGCCCGTCGGAGGCCGGCGGCGCAACCGCGACACCTGCTACACCAACGGCGCGCTCTTCCACGGCCCCGCATTCCAGGTCCTCGAGAGCGTCGACTGCCAGGCGTCGACCGCCACCGCTCCGCTGTACGGGCTGACAGTGGCGGGCTGGCCGGGCGAAGGGTGGGCGACCGATCCGGCCGCGCTCGACGGCTGCCTGCAAACGGCACTGGTATGGAGCTTCGAGCAGCTCGGGACCAAGGTGCTGCCGCTGCGGGTGGGCGAAATCGTGCGCTATCGAGCGGGCGCACTGGGAGATGGGTTGCGCTGTGTGCTCTCCAACGGCGTAGCCAAAAGCAGTCGAGCCGTCTGCGACCTGGACCTGATCGACGCGGACAACCTATTGGTTGCCAGCATCAAGCGGCTTGAGATGTACCCCTACGGCAGCTGATCGCACCGAATGCCGCGGAGTCGTCTTGAAATTTGAACCCATCGCGATCGTCGGTCAGGGCTGCGTCCTTCCCGGCGGCCTGAGTCCCGACGGGCTGTGGGACACGGTGCGTGAGGGCCGCGACGCGCTCGGCTCGGCGCGGCCCGGTTATTGGGGCGTAGCGGCCGAACACATCCTGCGCGACCCGAAGCACTCCGCCTTCCTGGACCACACCTGGTCCGACCGCGGCGGCTACGTGCGCGGCTTCGACCGGGTGTTCTCCCCGCAAGGGCTTCTCCTGGACACCGACGCGCTCGGCGGTCTCGACCCGCTCTACCTGTGGGCCGTCGAGGCGGCCCGGCAGGCCGTTGACTGCGCGGGCTGGCGTGCCGGCGAAGTCCCCGGCTCGGCGGGAGTCGTCCTGGGCAACTTGAGCTATCCGACCAAGACCATGACAGACCTGGCCGAAAAGGTGTGGCGCGGAACAGAACACGACATCGACTGGCGCAATCGGTTCATGTCCGGATTGCCCGCCCATCTGATCTCGAACGCCCTGGGCCTGACGGGTGGCGCCACCGCCCTCGACGCCGCGTGCGCCTCCTCGTTATATGCCATCAAGCTGGCCTGCGACCGGCTGCACGACCGCACCGCGGACGTGATGCTGGCGGGCGGCGTCAACGGTGCCAGCGACCTACTGCTGCACGTCGGCTTCAGCGCGCTGCAGGCGCTGAGTCGCTCCGGACAGTCACGCCCATTCCATCAGGACGCGGACGGCCTGGTGCCGGCCGAAGGTGCGGCGATTCTGGTGCTGCGCCGACTGGATGACGCAATTGCCGACGGCAACAACATATTCGGTGTCATCAGGGCGGTCGGCCTCAGCAACGACGGGCGTGGCCGCGGTCTGTTGGTGCCCTCGCAAGAGGGTCAAGAACGCGCGATGCGCCTCGCCTACGAGATGGCCGAGCTTGAGCCGCAAGACATCTCGCTGATCGAATGCCACGCCACCGGAACCGCGCGGGGCGACCTGACCGAACTGATGAGCATGGCACGCATCTTCGCCGGAATGACGAACGTGCCGATCGGATCGCTGAAATCCAATCTCGGGCACTCCATCACGGCGTCGGGTGCCGCGGGGGCCATCAAGGTGCTCGCGGCCATGCGTGCGCGGGTACGCCCGCCGACCCTGCACGCCGACGATCCGCTGCCGTTCATCGCCGACTCCCCGTTCCGTCTGCTCACCGAAGCCGAACCCTGGCATTGCGTCGGACCGCGCCGCGCCGCGATCAACAACTTCGGCTTCGGCGGCAACAACGCCCACCTGCTGCTCGAAGAATGGGTCGAACCCGCCGGCCGGCCCGTCGCCCCATCGCGATGGCCCGTCGCCGCCACCGGGGCCGACGCTGAAATCGCAATCGTGGGGCTGGGCCTGCTCGTCGGCGATGGTCATGAAACACCGTCGGTAGCAGAGCATCTGGTGAAGAACCAGCCGATTGCACGCCGCGACGGCGACGGCGTCGTCAGGGCGCGAATGTCTGAAGTGTGCCTCGACCTCACTCAGACACGTTTCCCACCAGCCGATCTCAAGCAGACGCTGCCCCAACAGATCGCCCTCCTCGGCGCGGCCCTGAATGTCGGTGATCTGATCAAGACTCTGCCGCCGGACACCACCAGCGTCATCATCGGGATGGGCTGCGACGCCGAGGTGACGCGACTCGGAGTGCGTTGGCGGCTGGCCGGCGAGATCGACGACCCGGATCTGCTGGCCACGGCGCGCGACGCGGTCGTGCAAGGGTGGACCGCCGCCGGCGTGGTCGGCGCCATGCCCAACATCGTGGCCAACCGGCTGAACAGCCAATTCGACCTTCGCGGGCCCAGTTTCACGGTGTCCAGGGAGGAGCTGTCCGGCACCACGGCACTCGAGATGGCCGCCCGCGCGTTGCGGCGAGGCGAGATAGACGCGGCCGTGGTGGGGGCGGTCGATCTCAGCTGCGAACCCGTGCACGAAGCCGCGGCCCGGGCGCTGCTCGGATCCGGCGAGCAGATATCCGGGGATGCCGCCGTCGTGTTGGTGCTCAAACGCGCCGACGACGCACGTCGCGCTGGCGACACCGTCCTCGCCACGCTGTCGGCCGGCCAACGGCCGCACGGCGATTGCCTTCGGTTGGGCACCGCACCCGGCGCGTTGAACCTCTCGCCGCTACTCGGCCACGCCCATGCCGCATCCGGACTGCTGCACGTTGCCGCCGGGGCGCTGTACGGGTTTCTCGGCGTACGTCCCGATGGCACCCCGTGGGTGTCGGACGGGCGGGAAGTCGTCATCGCGCTCGACGGGCTGGCCGGCCAGGAGCAGCACCTCGTGCTGGTGCCGCCGGCGGCCAGCCAGCATGACTCCGGTGCGCTCACCGCACAGCGGGCCGAGACCGGATCGTCCAAGCCGACCTGGCTGCGTTTTCCCGGCCACCTTCCCGACGTTCGGCTGCCGGAGCATGCGGTCGCGCCGGCCACCGAGGGACACCCGATCACCGATGAAGGGGAGCAGCGAATGGCAACACACCTCCCGGTTCCCCCGGCGCTGCCCAAAGCGCGGGAGGCGCTGGCGCGGGTGCCGCTGGGCGCGGCCCTGTCCGAGCAGACGCCACCGGAGCCGCTGGCGGTAGCTCACCAGACCGAGGCTGGCGCGGCGCCCGCTCGCGGCGGCGTCCACAACGGCGCCGCCCATAACGGGAATACCACCGCGAAGCCATTGGCCCAGAAGGAGATCGACAAGCTGCCCCTTGCGGGTTCCTGCCGGGCGGTGCAACCGACTCGGCCCGCCGACAAGCACGTTCCCGCGCCGACGGCCAAGCGCGAGCCCGTGGGCCTCACGCTCGACAAGGCCGGCCTGCGGGTGCACGCGTCGGGGAAGATCTCCGACATTTACGGCCAGGCGTTCACGGTGCAGGACAACTACATTCGACAGGTCCGGATGCCGGAACCGCCGCTGCTGCTCGCCGATCGCCTGCTGGGCATCGACGCCGAGCCGGGCAAGCTTGGCACCGGAACGCTATGGACCGAAACCGATGTCACCGCCGATGCGTGGTACCTGGCCGCGGGCCGGATGCCCGCCGGAATCATGATCGAGGCCGGGCAGGCCGACCTCATGCTCATCTCGTGGATGGGCGCCGACTTCGCCAACAAGGGCGATCGGGTGTACCGCCTGCTGGGCTGCGAAGTCACCTACCTGGGCGGGTTACCCGAGATCGGCGACACCCTGCGGTTCGATATCCACGTCGACGGCCACGCCCGCCAAGGCGACATCCGCATCTTCTTCTTTCACTACGACTGCACGATCGACGGTGTCGAGCGGATGTCGATGCGCAACGGCCAAGCCGGATTCTTCTCCGACGACGAATTGTCGGCATCGGGCGGAATCCTCTGGCGCCCCGAGGACGAGACCGTCGACGGGCCGATGGAGCCGACGCCGTCGCAAACGTCGCGGACCTCGCTGCCGCGCGCCGCGCTGGAGGCGATGGCGGCCGGCGAGATCTGGCGCACCTTCGGACCCGGGTTCGAACGCGCGGCCAGTCACACGCGCACGCCGTGCATCTCCGGCGGCGCCATGCTGTTCGTCGACGAGGTGACCCAGCTGGATGTGTCCGGCGGCCCGTGGGGACGGGGCTATCTGCGTGCCGTCGCGCATGTCGATCCCGAGAAATGGTATTTCGCAGGACATTTCAAGAACGACCCGTGTATGCCCGGCACGCTGATGTTCGAAGCGACCATGCAGACCATGGCGATCTACATGACCGCACTCGGCATGACCCTGGAGTGCGATGGTTGGCGCTTTGAACCCGTGCCCTTCGAAACCTACAAACTATCCTGTCGCGGCCAAGTCACCCCGCAGTCACGCGAACTGGTCTACGAGGTGTTCGTGCGCGAAGTCCTCGCCGGGCCGGAGCCGACGCTGTTCGCCGATCTGCTCTGCACCGTCGACGGGTTGCCGTCATTCCACTGCCGGCGGATGGGCCTGAAGCTTACGCCCGGCTGGCCGATGGACCTGGGCGCCAAGGAACTCGAGGGATACCTCGAACCCAAACCCGTCGCCGAAGTCGACGCTTTCCGGTTCGACTACCAAGCGATGCTTGCCAGCGCTATCGCCAAGCCGTCCTTGGCGTTTGGCCCGCTCTTCGAGAAGTTCGATTCTCATCGCAAGGTAGCCAGGCTGCCCGGCCCGCCCTATCACTTCATGTCCAGGGTCACCGAGCTGGTCGGTGAGATCGGCGTCGTACAGGCCGGCGCGGAAGTCGTCGTGGAGTACGAAGTCCCCAGCGACGCCTGGTATTTCGCGGTGAACGGAACGCCGACGATGCCCAACGCGGTGCTGATGGAGGTCGCACTGCAGCCGTGCGGCTGGCTGGCCAGCTACGTCGGCTGCCCGCTGAACAGCGAGAAGGACCTCTACTTCCGCAACCTCGACGGGACGGGCAGACAGCACCGCGAGGTCACACCGTCGACCGGAACCCTGCGGACCAAGGTGTCGCTGAAGAACATCGCCGCGGCGGGCGGAACCATCATCGTGACCTTCGACGGGCAGATCCACGCGGACGACGGGCCCGTCTACACCTTTGACACGGTGTTCGGATACTTCGGCCGCGAAGCGTTGCAACAGCAGGTGGGGTTGCCGGTCACCGCCGAGCAGCGCGCCATCGCGCAGCGCCCATGCGATGCACCGGCCGTCGACCTGCGCGCGCGTCCGCCCGAGTTCTTCGGCGCCGGAGCGCGATTGGCGGATCCGATGCTGCTGATGATCGACCGCGTGACGGGACGATGGCCCACCGACGGCGATGCCGGCCTGGGGCGCTGGCGTGCGGTCAAGGACGTCGACCCGGCGGAGTGGTACTTCAAGGCCCACTTCTGCCAGGACCCGGTGCAGCCCGGGTCGTTGGGTATCGAGATGATGCTGCAACTCCTGCAATTCGCGATGCTCGATCGGGGGTTGGGCACCGAGGCCGGACCGTCGGCACGTTTCGAGCCGGTGGCGTTGCACGACGCGATCACCTGGCGCTATCGCGGGCAGATCGTGCCCACGAACAAGCAGATCACCGCCGACCTGGAGATCACCCGCATCGCGCGCGACGAGGGCGGCGTTCCGGGCATTCTGGCCGTCGCCGACGCCTCGCTGTGGGTGGACGGTAAACGGATCTACGCCGCGACCAACCTCGGCATGCGCATCACCCGGACCGCGCCGCCGGGCCACCGCGAAGTCGGCAGGTCCTCGGCGCCGGCCGCGAGCGCCACGCCGGCGACGACGCCACCGGCCCCGGACACGGTGGTCGAGACCACCATCGATCCCGCCAGCGACACCTGGATCACCGATCACTGTCCGACGTATGTCATTCCATCCCTTCCGATGATGTCGGTGTTGGACCTGTTCGCGCAGGCGGCGAGCCGTGCCGCGGGTACGGCCAAGGTGGTCGAAGTCACCGATCTGCGGGTGGTGCGCTGGATCATCGTCGACTCGCCCAAACAGCTGCGGGTGATCGTCGAGCCCACTTCGCCCGGGCGTTACGAGGGCCGGCTCGAGGTGTGGCGCGACGCACCGAAAGCGGCGTTGTCGCGCTGGGAAACTCACGCCCACGCCACGATCGTCACCGCGGACCAGCACGCCGGAGAACCGGCGACTCCCGCCGCGCTGAACGCCCCGGTGCCGTTCGCCAGCCCGTATGAGACCAGCGCGGTGTTCCACGGGCCCGCGTTCGCAACGCTGATGGACGGCGCCCGGATAGGCCGTAACGGGTCGTCCGGGACGCTTGCCGTCGAGCGATGCAAGGTTCCGGCGGGCCTGCTGCAGCCGGGACTCCTCGACGGCGCGCTGCACATCGTTCCGCACGCCGCGATGAGTGTATGGACCACGAATAGTTGTGCCGTCGAGTCGTATTCGGACGCCGCGGACCCGACCGTCGCCTTCCCGAGCCGAATCGTCTGGGCCCGCTTCTACGACGACGCCCCAACGGAGGGCACCGTGGACGTGGAATCCCGCTTCGTCGGTTTCGACGACGACGATGGCCGCATGCCGGTCATCGACCTGTGGCTGAGCGTGGCGGGCCGGCCGTGGGCGTACCTGCGCCTCGTTGAAATCCTGTTGTCCAAGGGCCCGCTCGCCCAAGCCGGGGGTTTACAGCGACGCGCGTTTTTGGCCGAGCGCCGCGCCGTGCCCGCGATGTCGCTGAGCGAGCGGCTCAGTGACGGCGTCGTCACCCTCGATTCCGTCCGAGCGGCGACACTGGACTGGTTCAAAGGCACCTTGCATGCGGTGTATTGCACCGACAGCCAAGGGGATTCGTTGCTCGTCGACATCGCGGCCAAAGAAGCGGTTGCCGATGCCGCCCACAACGCGATACACCCCGCGCGGGTTCAGGTCGTCGACGGGCAGGTGAGCTGCCCGTCGTTGCCGCTGGAACGCATCCGGATCGAGATCGAGCAACCACGTCAGCGGGTCTGGCGTGCCAGCGCATCGTTGCAGACGGACTGGCGACCGGTGCGCGACTGGTGGGCCGCCCAGCTCGGGATGCAGCAGGACGGGTTCGGCGATGTCCTTCATGGCGCTCTGCTTTCGCGCTATGTCCGACATGTCATCGTCGCGGACCCGCCGGCGATGACAGCGATCAAGGGCCGCCCGGTCCTGTTGTTGGGCAACCACCAGGTACAGATCGAATCGCTGCTGGGCACCACGATCGCGTCGTGGCTGACCGGCACACAGGTCGTGCCGATCGCTCATGCCAAGCATGAAACCCGGTGGATTGGTGAGCTTTTGCGGCTTCTCGACGCCGTCGCGGGCCGGGAACTGCACACCATCCGGTACTTCGATCAACAAAACCCGCAGCAGTTCCTGCACCTGGTGAAACAAATCAAGAGGGACGTCGACGCCCGCGGGGTGTCCACGATGGTGCACGCCGACGGAACTCGGCACGTCCACTCCGGCCAGCGCGTCGAAAGGCTCACGTCCACGTTGCTGGACATGGCAATCGAGATGTCGCTGCCGATCGTGCCGGTGTACTTCGCCGGAGGCTTACCGCAGGATCCGGTGGGTCACAAGCTCGAGGTGCCGTATCGCCATGCCGCGCAAGACTATATCTTCGGCCGGCCGGTCATGCCCGAAGAGTTGAGCGCCTCGCCGTACGCCTACCGGCGCCGGCTCGTCATCGATGCCATCAACGACCTCGCCCCGTTCGGCGATGCGCCGAACCCGCCGAATCAGGCCGTGGAGAACCGGATTGCGGCTGCCGCCCCGGGTGCGTCGCCCCTGGAGTCGATATGGGCGTGCATCGAGGATGCCCTGGACGCGCTGCCGATGAACTGGCGCGACATGATCGGCACCGATCAGTGGAGGGCGGCGCGAGCGACATCCTCGCTGCGTCAGTGACGGTGGTGGCCGTCTGTCGCCTCCGGTGAGCCGCCCATCATGCGGATCATCGGCATTCCTCCGGACGTGACGAATCGGACGATCAGGACCACCGCGACCACGAGAAAGACGATGTTGAGCCAGGTGGTGTAGTTCCACGAGATCGACGCTTCCATGACCGTGGCATTGCGCTCGGCCGGGATGAGGTTCGTTGTGCCGAAAAGGAATTCGACGAGGTAGCCGGCGGCGACCATCGAGGCGTAGAAGGTGGCGAGCAGCGTCAGCATCATCCGGGTGCCGTAATACCTCCGGTAGATGTTCAAGATCGGCAGGATCAACAGGTCGGCGTAGATGAAGGCGATCACGCCGCCGAAGCTGATGCCCCCATTCCACAGCACCGCGGCCAACGGGACGTTGCCGATCGAGCAGACGAAGGACACAATCGCCACGACGGGACCCACGATCGGCCCCCACAGTGCCGCCCAGCCGGGGTCGTCAGCCAAAAAGAAACCTCGCCAGAAGGTTTCGGGCACCCACGCCGCGATGGCACCGGCGATCAACAGCCCGAGCACCAGGTCCCGCAGGATCGCCAGCCATTCCATCACGAACACGTGCGACACCGAGGTGAAGCCCTCGGCGGAAAGCAGCCGCTGCGTAAACGAACCGTCCCGTTTGATGGACATGTCCATCGCGGCGTGGCCCTCCATCGAGCCGGCGACTCCCCGGTCGGCCTGCTCGCGCGCGGCGTCGACGAGGCGGGATCGGACGAACAGCCGGAACAGCACGGCCAGGATGACGATCATCAGCGGGCCGCCGACGAATTCCGCGGCGGTGAACTGCCAGCCCATCAGCAGCGCCAAGATGATGCCCAGCTCGACCACGAGGTTGGTGGAGCCGATCTCGAATGCCATGGCCGCGGTGAAGTGGGCGCCCTTGCGGAACAACGATCGGGCCAGGGCGACCGCGGCGTACGAGCACGACGAGGACGCCGCCCCCAGCCCGGCCGCCAGCGCCAGGGTGCGCGGCCGGTCGTCGCCCAGCAAAGCCACGATCGTCGAGCGCCGCACCACCGCCTGCACCACCGCCGACAGGACGAAGCCCAGGATCAGCGCCCACAAGATTTCCCAGGTCATCGACCCGGCCAGCGCCAGGGCGTGCTCGATTGCGGCCAGCGCCTTGCCTGTCATGGGGCCCGCTTTCTCTCGTCTGCGTTGATCTTCGCGTATGCGCGCCGATTCCGCCCGGGCGTTCGATGTTCCGAGGGCGCCTTTGTTTATGGGACCGGCGTGCCGGTCTCCCGGCGATATTGGCTGGTCAGCGAGATCTCCGATTCGCCAACGTGGCCGCGGCGGAACGGGTAGGTTCCTGGCCGTGGAGGTGGTGATGACCGCGGGTGCTCGCCGGTGTCAGCTCGCCGCCCGGCGGGTGATACATCCGGCCCCCGAGAGGCGCGAACAGACGGGATCGGCGCTGAACCGCGCGGCGGTACACTTCGTCGAACAAAGGGTGGAGCCGACGATTCCCGTCTCACCTTTGAAGTTTTCTCATCCAGGGTGGTGCTGACAAGATAGAAGTTCGTATCGGTTAGTGGCATGGGGTGGTGCTGCGAGAAAACCGGCTGCGGCATCCCGTGGGGGACGTGATGCGCACCAATATTTTGAAAGAAATCGGAAGGTAGCGTTATGTCCGTTCTCGAGTCCTCCATTCCTGCAGCGCTGAGCGCAAACGCTCGCCGGCAGCCCGATGACACGGCATTCACATTCATCGACTACGACGTGGATCCGAAAGGCTTCGCCGAAAGCTTGACCTGGTCGCAGCTTCACCGCCGCGCGTTGACGGTCGCCGCGGAGCTGCGGCGCTGCGGGACGACCGGCGATCGGGTGGCGATACTGGCGCCGCAGAGCCTGGACTACGTCGTCGGTTTTCTCGGGGCATTACAAGCGGGCTTCATCGCGGTTCCGCTGTCGGTCCCACAATTCGGCGCCCACGACAGCCGCATATCGTCGGCACTGCAGGATTGCACCCCGACGGCGATTATCACGACCTCTGCTGCCGTTGACGGAGTCGTCAAATACGCGGAATCCCACGGCGGTGCGGCCGCCCCGACGGTCATTGAAATCGATTCACTCGACTTTTATTCGACCGGTGAATTCAATTCGGCGGAATACTCGCATCCAAAGGAAGCGTATCTGCAGTACACGTCGGGGTCGACGGGCCAACCGGCCGGTGTCGTGATCACGCACGAGAACGTGGTCGCCAACTGCCGGCAGCTCGAGTCGGGCCTGTTCGACATTTCCGGGCCGCCGGAAACGCTGGTGTCGTGGCTGCCCTTCTATCACGACATGGGGCTCATCCAGGGGATCTGTTTCCCCACCGTGTGGGCCCGTCCCGCGGTGTTGACCAGCCCGATCGCTTTTCTGATCGAGCCGGCCCGCTGGATGAGGCTGCTCGCGAGCAATCCCCGGCCGTTCTCGGGAGGGCCCAACTTCGCGTTCGATCTGGCGGTGCGCAGGATTTCGGACGACGACATGGCCGGGCTCGACCTCAGCGACGTGGTGGGACTGGCCAACGGCAGTGAACGGGTGCAGAAGGCATCGATCACCCGGTTCATGGAGCGCTTCTCCCGGTACGGCCTGCCCGAGACCGCCATCCGGCCGTCCTACGGCCTCGCCGAGGCGACGCTGTACGTCGCCAGCGCGAAGACGGGGCAGGCGCCCAAATCCGTGCGCTTCCAATACGAGCAGTTGTCGGGCGGCCTGGCCACGCCATGCACCGAGGAGCAAGGCGGCAGCGACCTGATCAGCTACGGCGCCATGAAGTCACCGTTGGTGCGAATCGTCAACCCCGACACCAAGACCGAGACCGCACCCGGTGTGATCGGCGAAATCTGGGCACACGGTGACAACATCGGCAACGGCTACTGGCGCAATCCGGAGCGGAGCAAGCGCACCTTCGGTGCCCGCCTGACCAATCCGTCCGCGGGCACACCCGAGGGGCCCTGGCTGAGGACCGGCGACTTGGGATTCATCTCCGATGGCGAACTGTTCATCATGGGCCGCCTCAAGGACCTGCTGATCGTGGACGGACGCAATCACTACCCGGACGACATCGAATCGACGATCGGGCAGATCACCAAGGGCCGGGTGGCGGCGATTTCGGTTGCCAACGACACCACCGAGCAGCTTGTCGCCATCGCCGAGGTCAAGAACCGGCCCGGCTCCGACGAGGATGCTCAGCAGAAACTCCGCTCGATCAGGCGCGACGTCGCCGCCGCGATATCCAGCGCGCACGGTGTCCGCATCGCCGATCTCGTTCTGGTGGCGCCGGGTTCGCTTCCGCTGACCACCAGTGGCAAGGTGCGCCGCTCGACGTGTGTCGAGTCCTATCGGCTCGAGGAGTTCGAGCGTTTGGACGTCTCGGCGTGACATCGGCCGGTCCCGATGCGGCCGGGGGGCTCCAACGCTGGTTGATCGACTATCTCGTCACCGAGATCGGTTGTGACCGCGAAGATGTCGGCCTCGATGTGGCGTTCAACGACTTGGGAGTCGGGTCGCGCGATGCGGTCGTGCTCTCCGGGGAGTTGGCGACGCTCGTCGGCCGGGCGGTGTCGCCGCTGGATTTTTGGCAGCACCCCACGATCAACGAATTGGTGCAGTTTCTGACCACGCCGGAGTCGGAGTCCGAGGCGCAAGCGGACTCGGCGGAGCGTGGTTGGGCCGACGAACCGATCGCGGTGATCGGGTTGGGATGTCGCTTCCCCGGGGATATTTCGGGGCCGGACGCGTACTGGCGGTTCTTGTGTGAGGGTCGGTCGTCGGTAGCCGAGGTGCCCGCCGAGCGATGGTTGCCGTTCGACGACGGATCGCCGGAGATCGCGACGGCGTTGGCCGGCACCACCCGGTGGGCTTCGGTGCTGACCGACGTCGATGGTTTCGATGCCGAATTCTTCGAGATCTCCCCGCACGAAGCCACCGCAATGGACCCACAGCAGCGGTTGTTGCTGGAGGTGGCCTGGGAAGCGTTGGAGCATGCCGGGATTCCCGCGGAAACGCTGCGCCGTTCGCAGACCGGGGTTTTCGCCGGGGCGTGCGCGACCGACTACGGCTATCTGGCCGGGACGGATCTGCGCCGCGTCGACGCGTGGAGCAACATCGGCGGCGCGCTGAGCATCATCGCCAATCGGCTGTCCTACTTCCTGGATCTTCGCGGTCCGTCCGTGTCGGTGGACACCGCCTGTTCGTCGTCACTTGTGGCCGTGCACATGGCATCTCAGAGCCTGCGTTCCGGCGATTGCGATCTGGCCATCGCCGCCGGGGTGAACCTGCTGTTGTCGCCGGCCATCTTCCGCAGCTTCGACGGGGCCGAAGCGTTGTCGCCGACGGGTGCGTGCAAGTCCTTCGACGCGGATGCGGATGGCTTTGTCCGCGGCGAAGGCTGCGGCGCGGTGATCCTCAAGCGCGTCAGCGACGCGGTGCGCGACGGGGATCGCGTGCTGGCGGTGCTGCGCGGATCGGCGGTCAATCAGGATGGCCGATCCAACGGTCTGATGGCGCCCAACCCGGCCGCGCAGATGGCGGTGCTGCGCGCGGCGTGCGCCAACGCGGGCGTTGCGCCCCATCAGGTCGACTATGTCGAGACCCACGGAACCGGAACGCTGTTGGGCGATCCCATCGAGGCGCGTGCCCTGGGCACGGTGCTGGGTCGCGGACGCCCCGCGGACGGTCCGCTGTTGATCGGCGCCGTCAAGTCGAACATGGGTCATCTGGAAGGGGCGGCGGGGATCGCCGGCCTCATCAAAGCGGTGCTGGCGGTCCATCGCGGGCATATCCCTCCGAACCTGAACTACCACACCCCTAATCCGCACATTCCGTTCGACGAGATGCGCCTGAAAGTCGTTGCCGAGCCCACAGATTGGCCGGATACCGGGCTGCCGCGGCGGGCGGGGGTGTCGTCGTTCGGCTTCGGCGGCACCAATGCCCACGTGGTCGTCGAACAAGCCCCCGACATGAAGCTCGTTGCCCGCCAACCAGACCCGCCGGTGAGCACCCTGGTGGTATCGGGCAAGACGGACGCGCGGGTGAGCTCGCTGGCGTCGGCGCTGGCCGACTGGATGGACGGCGACGGCGCGGACGTGGCATTGCCCGACGTCGCGCACACACTCAATCACCACCGCAGCAGGCATGCCGTGTTCGGCACCGTATGTGCGCGCGATCGCAAGCATGCGATCGCCGGACTGCGGGCGTTGGCGGAGCGCACCCCGGCCGACGGCGTGGTGGCACCGGACCAGTTACCATCGCGGCCCGGCACGGTGTTCGTGTACTCCGGGCAGGGCTCGCAGTGGACGGGAATGGGCCGGCAACTGTTGGCCGACGAGCCGGTGTTCGCCGCGGCCGTCGCCGAGCTGGAGCCGATATTCGTTGCGCAGGCCGGGTTTTCACTGCGGCAGGTACTGGCCGAGGGGCAGCCCGTCACCGGCATCGACCGGATCCAGCCGCTGCTGGTGGGCGTGCAGCTGGCGCTGACCTCGCTGTGGCGTTCCTATGGCGTCGAGCCCGACGCGGTGATCGGGCATTCGATGGGCGAGGTCACCGCGGCGGTGGTGGCCGGCGCGCTGAGCGTCACCGACGGGTTGCGCGTGATCTGCACCCGGTCGCGGTTGATGTCGCGGCTGTCGGGGCAGGGGGCGATGGCGCTGGTGGAGTTCGACGCCGCGGCCACCGAGGCGCTGTTGGTCGATTACCCGCAGGTGAGCGTCGCGGTGTATGCCTCGCCGGGCCAGACGGTGATCGCGGGCCCGCCCGATCAGGTCGACGCCGTGGTCGCGGTCGTGGCCGACGCCGATCGGCTCGCCCGGCGCATCGAGGTCGACGTGGCCTCTCATCACCGCATCATCGAGCCGATCCTGCCCGAATTGTGTCTCGAGCTAGCCGATTTGGACCCGGATGCGCCGGCCATCCGGTTGATCAGCACGACCAGCGGCCCCGACGACGACGCGCCGGTGTTCGACGCCGACCACTGGGCGGCCAACCTGCGCAACCCCGTTCGGTTCAGCCAAGCGATCGCCACCGCCGGCGCCGACCACGGCACGTTCATCGAAATCAGCCCACACCCGTTGCTCGCCCACGCCATCAGCGACACGCTCGGCAGCGGTGACCACCGGATTGTCAGCACCCTGGCGCGCGACGCCGACGACACGCTCACGTTCCACACCAACCTCAACGCAAGCCACCGGGGGCACCCGCCGCAAACCCCGCATCCGCCCGAACCGCACCCGGCGCTGCCGTCCGCGCCTTGGCACCACACCCACCACTGGATCGGCGGCGGCGAGCATCGCGCGCGGCCGATGGCCCGGGACGGCGAGGCGGCCGGCGGCAGCACCGTCTCGGTGCATCCCCTGTTGGGCGCGCACGTGCGGCTGCCCGAGGAGCCCGAGCGTCACGCCTGGCAGGGCGAAGTCGGCACCACGGCCCAGCCATGGCTCGCCGACCACCAGGTGTACGCGGTGCCGGCGCTGCCCGGAGCCGCCTACTGCGAAATGGCCCTGGCCGCGGCCGGCACGACGCTCGGTGCCGCGTCGGAGGTCCGCGACATCCGATTCGAACGGATGCTGCTACTCGATGGGCAGACGGCGTTGAGCGCCGTCGCGTCGGTGCAGGCGCCCGGTGTCGTCTCCTTCGAGGTGCAAACCGATGAGGAGGGGGAGTACACGCGGCGAGCCGCCGCGACCCTGCAGGCCATCGACGAGCTGGGCCAACCACCCATCCACGATGTCGCCGCCCTGCTCGCCGCGCATCCGAACCGGGTGGACGGCACGCAGCTGCGGGAGTGGTTCGACAACCGCGGAGTCCGGTTCGGCCCCGCCTTCGCGGGCCTGGCGGCCGCGCGCACCGGAAATGTCGCCGGCGGCACCGTGCTGGCCGAGGTCGAACCACTGAAGCAGCTTGAACACAATGCTTTTCGCGTTCATCCCGCGCTGCTCGACGCCTGCTTCCAGTCGGTCGCGGCGCATGCGCACGATATCGCCGACGGCGGTCTGCTGCTGCCGCTGGGGGTCCGCCGGCTGCGCAGTTACGGGTCGCTGCAGGGCGCTCGCTACTGCCTGAGCCGGGTGACCGAGGCGAACCAAACCGGGATGGAAGCCGATCTCGACGTGTTCGACGAGAACGGGACCGTGCTGCTGATCGTGCGCGGGCTGCGAGTGGGCAGCGATGTTTCCGAAAGCGGTGCGCGCCAACGGGTGCTGGCCGAGCGGCTGTTGACGATCGAGTGGGAACCGCGCGATCTGCCTCCGGTCGACAGCGTCGACTCCGGGACGTGGCTGGTGCTGACCGACGGCGACGACCCGCTGGCCGCCCAGCTCGCCGCGGCGCTGAAAACCGAAGGCGCGCAATGTGAAATCGCTGCCCAGCTCGACGCGCCGATCGACGACGTCACCGGTGTGGTGGTGCTGGCCGGGCCGCCGGCCGGCTTCGATGAGCAGTCCCCGACCCGCGGCTGCGAGCAGGTGCGACGTCTGGTGCGAATCGCCCGCACGCTGGACGAAAGCTCCGACCAGCCGCCACGCCTGTACGTGGTGACCCGCAACGCCCAGACCGTTTTGAGCGATGACCTGCCCAACCTGGACCAGGCGGGGCTGCGCGGGCTGATGCGGGTGATCGCGGCCGAAGACGCCGAGCTGCGGGCGACTCAGATCGACCTGGATGAGAATACCGACGCCGCGCAGTTGGCGCGCCAGCTGCTGGCCGGCTCGGACGAAGACGAAACCGCCTGGCGCGACGGGCAGTGGTACACCGCGCGGCTGCGGTCGGCCCCGTTACGCCCCGACGAGCGGCACACCGCCGTCGCGAACCACCAGCTCGACGGCATGCGCCTGGAGATCCGTACACCCGGTGACCTGGAAGGCCTGGAACCCGTTGCGTTCGAACGCACCTCACCGGGGCCGGGTCAGATCGAGGTCGCGGTCACCGCCTCCAGCCTCAACTTCGCCGATGTGCTGATCGCGATGGGCCGATTCCCCAGCGTCGACGGGCGTCAACCGCGGCTGGGTATGGATTTCGCGGGCGTGGTGACCGCGGTCGGGCCGGACGTCACCGACCACCAGGTCGGCGACCGTGTCGGCGGCGTATCCGAAAACGGCTGTTGGGCAACGTTTGTCACCTGCGACGCCAAACTCGCCGTGACGCTTCCGCCCGGCCTGGACGCCGAGCAGGCCGCCGCGGCCACGACCGCCTATGCCACCGCCTGGTACGGCCTGCAGGAGATGGCCAGGATCAAACCCGGCGAACGCGTGCTGATCCACTCGGCAACCGGCGGGGTCGGGCGCGCCGCCATCGCGATAGCCCGGATGGTCGGGGCGGAGATCTTCGCCACCGCGGGCAGCGCGGCGCGGCGCGCGCTGCTGCACGACATGGGCATCGAACACGTCTACGATTCGCGCAGCATCGAATTCGCCGAGGAGATCCGTCGCGACACCGACGGCTACGGCGTCGACGTGGTGCTCAACTCGGTGACCGGGGCCGCTCAGCGTGCCGGCTTCGAACTGCTGGCGATCGGTGGACGATTCGTCGAGATCGGCAAGCGCGATGTCTATGGCGATACCCGCCTGGGCCAGTACCCCTTCCGCCGCAACCTGACGTTCCACTACCTCGACCTCGCGCTGATGGCCGCCAGCCACCCCCAGCAAGTCGGTGACCTGCTGCGCACGGTGTACCGGCTCGTCGGAGACGGCGAGTTACCGCCGCTCGAGCACACCGCCTACCCACTTGACCAGGCGGCCACGGCGATTCGGGTGATGGGTGCGGCCGAGCACAACGGCAAGCTCGTGCTGTCCATCCCGCGCGAGGGGCAGAGCACCGTGCTGGTACCCCCCGAGCGGGCCGGCGTGTTCCGCAGCGACGGCGCCTACATCATCACCGGCGGCCTCGGCGGCCTCGGGCTGTTTTTGGCCACCGAGATGAGCAAGGCCGGCTGCGGCCGCATCGTGCTCACCGCCAGGGCCAACCCGACTGCCAAGGCCCGGCAGGCCGTTGAACGGATGCGTGCCGGCGGGGTCGACGTCGTCGTGGAGTCCGGCAACATGGCCGAGGCCGACACCGCGGCCCGGGTGGTGGCCGCGGCCACCGCCACCGGGCTTCCGCTGCGCGGGGTGTTGCATGCCGCGGCGGTGGTGGTGGACGCCACGTTGGCCAACATCACCGACGACGTGGTCGATCGTGACTGGGCGCCAAAGGTTTACGGCGCGTGGAACCTGCACCACGCGGCGGCCGGCCAACCGCTGGACTGGTTCTGCTGTTTCTCCTCCGCGGCGGCGTTGCTGGGCACGGCCGGGCAGGGCGCCTACGCGGCGGCCAACAGCTGGGTCGATGCGTTCACGTGGTGGCGGCGCAGCCAGGGCCTGCCGTCGCTCGCCATCGCGTGGGGGCCATGGGGCGAGGTCGGGCGCGCGACGCACCTGGCAGAGGGCGGCCGCACCACGATGATCGCTCCCGACGAAGGCGCCTACGCCTTCACCGAACTGCTGCGCCACAACCGCGGCTACACGGGCTACGTCCCGACGACGGGGATGTCGTGGTTGGCCGAGTTGGTCGCCCGCAGCCCGTTCGCGGAAGCCTTCCGGCACGCGGGACAGCACCACGTCGGTGAAACCACGCTGCGCACCGAGCTTCGCTCGCTACCGCAGGACGAATGGCCCACTCGGCTTCGGCGTCTGATCACGGAGCAGACCGGCCTGATCCTGCGCCGCACCGTCGATCCGGACCGGCCGTTCGTCGAACACGGACTGGACTCACTGGGCAATCTGGAGTTGCGGACCCGCATCGAAGCCGAGATCGGTGTCCGCGTCACTCCCAAGGCCATCGCCACCCACAACACCGCGCATGCGTTGAGCGTCCACCTGGCCCAGACGCTGGTGGCGGAGGCGGGAATACCGGGCTAGGCGAAGGGTTTTCAGGCCAACCGGGTCGTCGTCATCGTTACCCCGGCGGCCGGCAGCCGCGCGAGCAGTGCGTCGCCCATCGCCGCGGCGGGAGTGAGCACCCCGCGCAACCCGGTCAGCAGCTCGCGGTCGTGGGCGAGCGCCAGACCGCATTGGCCGAGCAACACCGCCGTTCCCTGATACGCGTCGCAGTGCTGGGCGAACGTGGCCAGATAGCGGGCGCCGGCCGTCGTGGTCGTGTAGGTCTCGACGGTGTAGTAGCCGCGCGCCCGTCGGGTCGCGCTCGGCCCGCTGCCCGGCTTCGAGGTGATGCGCTCCACCAGCCGCGGGGGCAGTCGATTGAAGTGTTTGTTGCCCAGGTCGGAAACGCCGGCCAGCGCGCCGCTGATCGCCGTCGACGCGATCGGTGCCGCGACCGACTTGCCCAGACTCATCGCCTCGGAGTAGCGGAACCCGCGGCCATACGCCCAGCCCTGTAAGGCGTTGCTGCGCCGCACGATTCGCGCGTTGTGTGGGGCCAGCACGAACCCGCCGGCCCAGAAGCCGGCCAGCTCCGCAGCGATGTCGCGCCCGCGACGCCGGGCAAAGTCCGGTTGCGGTCCGAGTTCCGGTTCGGCCGCGCGGTCGGTGGTCAGCGTGTAAGGGTCGTCGATTAGCCGGCGGGCTTCCGGGTCGCCGGCCGCCGTGCGCATCGTTCCCAGCAGCGATGCCACGGTGCCGCCGGAGGCCCCGAACTGCGAGAAGGAACGCAACACCAGGGTCGTGTCGGTGAGCTCCCCGGTGCCGTCTCCGGCGACCCGGCGGTAGAGCTGGTAGGCGTTGAGATCCGAAGGGATGGAATCGAATCCGCACGACAACACGATGCGGGCGCCGGTGTCGATCGCCTGTTTGTGGGATTGGTCGATCGCGTTGCGGGCGAACATCAACTCGCCGGTCAGGTCGGCATAGTCCGTTCCGGCGGCGGCACAGGCGGCCACCAGCGGCAGGCCGTAGCGCGCGTAGGGGCCGACGGTCGTCAGCACCACCCGGGTGCGGGCGGCCATCTCGCTCAGCGTCGACGGCCGCGACGCGTCGGCGACGATCACCGGCCATTGTCGTGCGGCCGGGCCCAGGGTCTGCCGCACCGCCAGCAGGCGTTCGCCGGACCGGCCGGCCAGCGCGATCCGCGTCCGGGCTGCGGCCCGCGCGAGGTACTCGGCGGTCAGTTTGCCGGAAAACCCGGTGGCGCCGTACAAGACGATGTCGAACTCGCGCTCGGCGTTCACTCCATGATCCAGCTGTCCTCGGCGGGGGCAGCGCACAACAGAGCATGGACTTGCTTCAGGGACTCCTCGTGGCCGGGCAGGTTGGAGTGGCGCTCGATGTACAGTCGGCCGGCGAAGGTCCAGCAAACGTAGAGATCGACCGGCGCATTCGCGGCGAAGTGGAATTCGGCGCCGACGTCGTCGATCTCGATGCTCGCAGGAGTGCGCACGCCGGGAATCGAGCCGACGTCCGTGCACATCACGAACGGGGGCAGCCCGGGCAGGCTGCCTTCGTAGTTCAGGCTGAAGTGCAGCGAGGACTGCTGGATCAGGCCTTCGGACAGGTCGGCGCGAAACGCGTCGACGATGTCGCCGGCCAGGCCGACCAGATCGGTATCGGGCGTGATTTCGGCAAGGTAGCTCGCCAGCCCCAGCGGCATGGTGCCCTCGGTCGCACCGACCGGCGGCGTCAGGTGATAGCGCAGGTCTACCGGATAGAAGTAGGGAATCGGAATGTGCGGGGTGTTGCGGAGTTCCCATTCGGCCAGCAGCAGCGCGGCGGCCACCAGGGAGTTCAGGCTGAGCCGATTGGCACGCCCCAACTCCACCAGGTCCGCGGTCTCCTGCTCGGTCAAGCGGATGCGGGCCACCGGAATGTGTTGCATGAGATCGGAATTCGACACGATGGGCGGCTTCTCGACGGCCGGCAGGTCGTAGGCGAACGCCGCCGGGAACAGCCGTTCCAGCCCCGACCGCTCCTGCTTGTCCACGCCGCGTTGTTCGAGCAGCGTCTCCAGCGACTCCGGTGCGGGCTGCGGGGACACCGGTCCCGGATCGCCGGTTTCCACCACGTTGGTGTAGCGCGACAGCAGCTCTTCGAACAGGCCGAAGACATGGTGTCCGTCGGCCAGCGAGTGGTGGGCGAACAGTGTCAGTTCGCTTTGCCCGCTGCCGATTTGCAACCGAAGATTCAGCAGGGATTGGCTCTGATCCAGGCGCATGTTAGAGATCACGGCCTCCGGCGTGTTCTCGTCGACGACCCACAGCCCCGGGTGCATGACGTCCTCGGCGACGATCTGATGCCGGCCGTCGTCGGCCTGCTCGAGGTGACCGGCCCAGATGGGGTGCATCTGTAGCAGCGCGTCGAAAGCATCTGCCATAGCGTCGATATCGACGTCACCGGCGATGTGAATCTTCAGCCCGAAAAAGGTCTCATTGGCCGCGAACACTTCTTCGCTGTGCGCGAGCTTGCGGATCACGGATCCGGAAAACACTGCTGACTTCCCCTTATCTGCGCGTGCTGGCCCGTCGATAACCCAAAAGCGTTGGTGCGATGCAGACCGCGGTGATGCCGGCGGCCCACAGCAGCGTCTCGATCATCGGCGACCGCACCGGGCCGCCCAGTGCCAGTGCGCGCATCGTGTCGATCGCACAGCTGATCGGCTGGTGCGTGACCACCGGCTGGATCCACTTGGGAAATTGGTCGACCGGCAGAAACCCGGTCGAGAACAGGATCGCGAGCAGATGCACGAGCGTAATCGACTCGAGGAGGAAGTTTTTCGACGCATACCAGGCGATCGTGGTGATCAGGGTCGCGAAGGCGAGTCCGAACAGCACCGGGATGCCCAGCCACACCAGGGTCGGGAGGATGCCCTGTTTGAAGCGGAAGCCCAGCACCATCCCCGCGGCCAGCACGACACCGGTCGTGATGATGATCCGGACCATCTCCGCGACGATCCGCGAACAGACGCCCGACGCACGGTGTACCGGCACCACCCACAGTCGGCGCAGCAGACCGTCGTCGCGCTCGACGATGAGGCCGATGGCACCGACCGCCGAACCGTTGACCGCGGCGGCGAGCACGTTCATCGGAACGGTGTTGAACAGCGCGTCGTACCCGGCGACCTGGGTAACCGCATGGCCCAGAACAATATTCATGGTGATCAAGAAGAGCACGGGCAACACCGTGACCATGATGATCGCGGTGATGTCGCGTGACCATTTGGTGAGAATGCGCCGGGCCTGCACCACGGTTTGCGGCACCAGCACCCGCAGCGAGTTCTCGTGCACGCCGGCCTTGGTGTCGATGCGCACGGTTTCCTCGTATACCAGAGTCATCATGCCCGCTTCGACAAGACGACGACCGATGCCGGGACCAGCAGTGCGGCCAACCCGCACAGCCACGCCAGCGTCGGCGCCAGCACGGACCAGGTCAACGACGTGTGAAACGGTGCGACATCGCCGGCCGCGGCGTGCAAGCTGTCGACCAGCGCAGAGATCGGCTGGTTGCGAACGAACGGCTGGACCCAGTGCGGGAACTGCTCGACCGGTTGAACACCGACGGACAGCAGTCCGAAGATCAACGGCGGCAACGTCAGCATGGGTGCCATCGCCTCGGGATTGCGGGATCCGGTGCCCAACAGGTCCGCGGCGAACGACAGCACCGCGCCGAACACGAGCACCAGCACGCAAAAGACGACGGTGTCCACCGCCGAGCCGCGAAAGCGAAACCCTATGGTGTAACCGCAGACCAGCGCTACCGTCAACGAAACCGCGCATCGGTACAGCGCGGCCGAGATGCGGGCGGCCACCGGGGTGAACGGTGGGATCGGCATGGACCGGAACCGGCGGTTGACGCCCTGCACCGAGTCGGTCGCCGCCCGAAACGCCGTCGACATGGCGGCAAATGTGATGGCCTCCAAGGCGATCAACGGCATCAGGTACTGCGCGTAGCTGCTGGCCACACCCCTGGTGACGTTGCCCATGATTTGATGCAACGGGATGTAGAAGCCGGCGGTGAACACCACCGAGACCGCGATCGTGATGGCGAGTTCACCATTGCGCACGGTGGGTGCGATGAAGCGGGCGGTGAGCACCCACCACTGGGCGCCCATTGAGGGGTCGGGCCGCGCCTGGGATCCCACGAAACCCGCGGCGGTCACCTGATCGCCTCGGCGATCGATTTGGCGGGATCCTTTGTCAACGACAGGAATACGTCGTCCAGCGACGGGCGCCGCAGCGCCACGTCGGCAACGGCGATATTCGCGGCGGCGAGCCGCCCCACGGCCTCGAGAAGCGTGTCGGCGCCGCCCGGCGCCGGCATCGCGATCCGGTCGGATTCGGTCGTCAGGGCGGCCCGGTTGTGCTCCGGCAACAGCGAGCCGAGGATCTGCGCGATCGCCGGCAGATCGTGCAGGTCCCGCGGAACGACCTCGAGGTAGCTGCCGCCCGTGCGTGCCTTGAGCTCGTCGGCCGTTCCCTCGGCGATGATCCGCCCGTGGTCGATGACGATGATCCGATCGGCCAGCGCGTCGGCTTCCTCGAGATACTGCGTGGTCAGCAGTGTCGCGATGCCGCGGCCCTTGAAATTGCCGACCAGGTCCCAAATGCCTTGCCTGCTACGGGGATCCAGGCCGGTGGTCGGCTCGTCCAGGAAGACCACCTGCGGCGGGACCACCAAGCCGCAGGCGATGTCGATCCGTCTGCGCATCCCGCCCGAGTAGGTTTTCACCCGCCGATCGGCGGCATAGACCAGATCGAATTCCTCGATGAGCTCCTTGGCGCGGCTGCGCGCGGCCGCCTTTTTCAACCCGTACAGGCGGCCGAACATGAAGAGGTTTTCCAGGCCGGTCAGGGTGTCGTCGATCGCGACCTGCTGTCCGGTGAGCATGATCGACCGGCGCACGCCGGCCGGCTCGGACACCACGTCATAGCCGGCAACCAGCGCGCGGCCCTCGTCCGGGCGGCTCAGGGTCGACAAGATGTCCACCAGCGTCGTCTTGCCCGCCCCGTTGGGCCCCAGCAGGCCGAGCACCTCACCGCGGCCGACTTCGAAGCTGATCTCATGCAAGGCCACGAAATCGCCGAAGGTCTTGCGCACCTTGTCGACGACGACAGCCTTGTCGAAGTCGCGCTGTGTGTTGCTCATCGAGTTCCCCTCAGTCGAACGACGACAGGTCCACCAGCGCCAGCTCCACGGGTTGCGAGCCCGTATCGGCGGCGTCGGGGATGGCGTCGACGGCCTCGGAGATCAGCGCCCGCAACGCGATCGGGAAGCGGTCGACGAGCGCTTGGGCCCGCTGCAGCGGAACGCGGCGCGCGTCGTACCACCAATCGAGATGCATCGCGCCCGAATGCCGGTACACCCGAAGTTCGATCGCGTGGCCCAGCCCCGGAATCGGGTCGCGCACCGGCAGCGCCGCGTCGGAATCGAACTGGACCGGCGCGTCCAGCGGCGGCGGCTCCGGGACGGTGCCGATGTAGCGCAGGTGGATATCCGAGGCGCCCGCGGCATCCAGCGTCCGCGCGGTGGGCGCATAGACGTAACGGAGCAGTCCGTATCCGACCCCGAAATGGGGCACGGATTTCAGGGTGTCGCGCACGCCGGACAGCAGCTCGGTCGCGTCCCCGGCCTTCGTGCAGCGCAGCGCTGCCGGAAAGATCGTGGTGAACCGGCCGATGGTTCTGCGCAGATCGACGTCCGGCCGCAGCACCGAACGTCCCACGCCTTCCAGGTCGACCGAAACCACGCCTTCGTCGACCGTTTGGGCGATCGTTCGGCTCAACGCCGCCAGCAGGACTTCGTCGATCGACACCCCGAGCCTGCGGCGGGCATCGTCGACTTCGGCCGTCTGGGCGACGTTCAGCGTCGACGGCAGCCGCAGCAGGTCCTCGGCACGCGGCCGGTCGGTGACGTCGGGATCGCCCATTCGCAGCGTCGCCGTGCGCAAGGTCTGCAGCCAGAAGTCGCGGGTGTCCACCACCGCCGGGTGTGTCGCCAGGGCGCCGGTCCGCAGCGACCAGTCGCGCCACCCGGCCGCGGTCGGGGGCAGCACGATCTGTTCACCGGCGAGGTGCTGGGACAAGGCGGTGAACAGATCGGTGAGCAGGATCTCGCGAGAGGTGATGTCCGCGATCATCTCGTGGGCGGACAAAACCAGGTAGGAACCGGCCGCGCCGCCGGCGATATGGGTCGCGGTGAACAGCGCGGTCAGGTCGTCCTGGGCCACCAGTTCGGCCACCATGTCCAGTACCGCGGCGCGTTCGTCCGCCACGTCGTCGGGCAGCGTTCGCGACGCCAGGTGGGCGAATTCCCCTGTCGCGGCGATGTGTTGCTCCCAGGTGCCCGCCCGTTCGACCAGCTCGAGCCGCAACGCGTCGTGGTGGTTGGCCAGCGCGGTGAGCACCGCGCGGACGTCCTCGATCGTGACGCTGGGGGCGAGTGAGAAGATCAGCGGTACCCGCCAGCGACCGGGCTGCTGCACACCGTGTTCGAGGAAGCCGGCGATGTTGCCGGGCACCGGTGCGTACGCGTCGGCGTCCGGTGGTGTCGTCAGCCCGGCCCCGGTGAACTCGGCGTCCAGCGCCGCGGCCAGGCTGGCCAGGGTCGGGTGTTCGTAAAGATGCTGCGGGGTGACCACCAACCCGGAGTTGTTGGCACTCGTCGAGATGCCGATCGCGATCAGCGAATCTCCGCCGAGATCAAAGAAATTCGCGTTCCGGTCCAGTGAGGTGACGCCCAGGCACTGCATCCAGATGCGGTGCAGTGTCGCCTCGGTGGCCGATTGACCGTTGACCGGCGCGGCCGCAACGGCGGCGCCGTTGGTGGCCGAACCGTCGATCTCCGCCGGTGCGTCCGTCCACGCGACGGGTTTGGGGTCGACCCAATGCCGTTCGCGCGCAAAGGGATAACCGGGCAGGCTGACGATGCTGCGCACCGATCCGGTGAGCGGCGACCAGTCCACGGCCACGTCGGCCGCCCACAACTGGCCGAGGCCGAGCAGGAACGCGTCCCGGTCATCGGTGTTTTGCACGGGGTGGCGCATCAGCCGCACGGCGCGGTGCCGGCTCGACCACTTGGGGTGGCGGATCGCCGACCCGGTCAGGCTGCCGCCCGGGCCCATTTCGACCAGGACCCGGTCCGGTTCGGTCAGTAGCGCGTCCAACTCGTCGGCGAACCTGATCGTCGCGCTGATCTGGCGCGCCCACCCGGCCGGGTCGGTGGCCTGCTCGTCGGTCATCCAGGTTCCGGTCAGGTTGCTCAGCAGCGGCGTGTTCGGGCGGCGAAGTTCGACGCCGGAGAGGAATTCGCCGAACTGCGCCGCCATGGGATCCATTGCACTGGAATGGAATGCGTGGGTCGCGCGGACCCGTCGAGCGTTGATCCCGTTTTGGCGAAGGCGCTGGGTGAACGCGCGAATCTGGTCGTTGGGCCCGGCGACGACGCAGTTGCCGGGATCGTTGACCGCGGACAGGTCGACCCCGGGGGTGAGGTACTGGGCGATGTCGTCGGGACCCAGAGCCACCGCGACCATCGAGCCCGGCGGGGACTCATGCATCAGACGGGCGCGCAGGGCCACCGTCTTGATCGCCGTCTCGAGGTCGAACACTCCGGCCAGCGTGGCCGCGATGTACTCGCCGGTGCTGTACCCGATGTACGCGCCGGCGCGCACGCCGTACGTGTCGACCAACTTCGCCAGGGCGTATTCCACCGTGAACAACGCGGGCTGGGAACGGTCGATTCGTTCCAGATCCGTTGTGGCATCCCCGAATATCTCGGCACGCAGATCGATGCCCATCGCGTCGTTGAATCCCGCGACGCAGGTGTCGAAGTGCTCGGCGAAAACGGGCTCGCTGTCGTAGAGTCCCCGGGCCATGCCGACGTGCTGGGCGCCCTGTCCGGGAAACATGAAAACGACTCGGGCGTACGATGATTCGTCGGCATCCCCGTGCGTCACGGATTCCCCGACGAAGACATTGTCGTGTTCGGACGCCTGCAGTACCTTCGCGGCGTGCTCGCGGTCGTGAACCACGGCCGCCATCGCGATGCCATGCTTGCGGCGACCGGAGAGCGTGAAAGCGGCATCCGGCAGGTCGGGCCCGTCCGGGCCGGCCAGCGTCGCGGCCAGGGCGGCACGCGCTTGGTCAAGCGCCGCCGGCGTTCGGGCGGACAGCAGCAGCACCTGCGGACGGTCGGGCTTGGCGACCGCTTCGACCGGCGGCGCCTCTTCCAGCACGACGTGCACGTTGGTGCCGCCCACGCCGAACGAACTGACACCGGCCCTGCGCACGCCGTCGGATTCCCAGGCGCCGTATTCGCTTTGCACAACGAACGGAGTCTCGTCGAGATGCAGTTCCGGGTTGGGACTGGTGAAGTGCAGCGTCGCGGGAATCGCCCGGTGCTTCAGGCACAGAATCGCCTTGATCAGGCTCACCACGCCGGCTGCCACCTCGAGGTGGCCGATGTTCGACTTGACCGACCCGATGACACACGGACCGGGTCGTGGTGTGTCGGACACGGCGAACGCGGCTTTGAGGCCCTGGACTTCGATCGGATCGCCCAGCGCCGTGCCGGTTCCGTGCGTCTCGACGTAACTCACCGTCGCGGCGTCGATGCCGGACACCGCGTGCGCTTCGGCGATCACATCGGCCTGCGCGGCCGGATTCGGGGCCGCGTAACCCATCTTCATGGATCCGTCGTTGTTGATCGCCGACCCGCGGATCACGGCGTGAATCCGGTCCCCGGCGTCGAGGGCCGCCTGCAACGGCTTGAGCACGACGATCCCGACGCCGCTGCCGAACACCGTGCCGTCGGCTCGCACGTCGAAGGGCCGGCAGTGACCGGCCGCCGACACCATCGCGCCCGGCGAGTTCCAGTAGCCGACCCGATGCGGGATGGCCAGCGACGATCCGCCGGCCAGTGCCATGTCGCATTCGCCGGACAGCAGGCTCTGGCAGGCCAGATGAATCGCGACCAGCGACGACGAACACGCGGTCTGGACCGAGATGCTCGGCCCGCGCAGGTCGAATTGATGCGAAACCCGGGTTGCCAGAAAGTCCTTGTCGTTCTGCAGGAACAGGTTGAATTGCTCGAAGTCCAGGCCCGTAGCCATGAAGGCGCCGCCGCCATGGTGCGACGACAGGTTGTGCATCAGATAGCCGCTGGGGGAGCTGGTGCCGTAGACGCCGATCGAGCCGTCGAACCGGGCGGGGTCGCAGCCGGCGTCCTCGAACGCGTGCCACGCGCACTGCAGGAACAATCGGTGCTGCGGATCCAGCTTGCGGGCGAGCTGCGGTGGGAACCCGAAGAACTCGGCGTCGAACTCGTCGAACCCGTCGATCAGCGGCGCGCGCCGCACGTAGCCGGGATTGGCCAGCACCTCGTCGCCGACGCCGGCGGCCCGCAGGTCGTCCTCGGACAGCGTGGTGATCGACTCTTCACCGCGCCGCAGGTTGTCCCAGAAATCCGAGATGTTGTTGGCGCCCGGGAACCTACCGGCCATGCCGACCACCGCGATGGCGTTGTCCGGCAAAGCCTCTGGGGTCGTGCTCATTGCTAGCGTCCTCGCTTCCGCCGCTGTGCGGCTTGTTGGCGCGCCGCCGCGCGCTGCTGTGCCCGGTCGCGGACGGCACCCTGCTGCTGGTGTGCTTGCGCGTCACCGGTTAGCCCGAGCTGACGCAGCAGCTCGGCCGTGAGATCGTTGAGCGTCGCGCCCTGTAGCAGCAATGCCACCGGCGGCTCGGCACCGAAATCCGCTCGCGCGGAGTTGCGGATACGCACCGCCATAAGGGAATCCATGCCCAGCTCGACCAGTGGCAGGTCCGCGTCGACGGCCGAGGGTTCCGCGTAGCCCATCACCGCCGCGATGCGTGCGTGCAGCCTTTCGGCAATCGCCGCTCGCGCCTGGTCGGGATCGAGACCGGCCAGCGCCTCGGGTCCGGCCCAGTTGCCGCCGTCACCGGCGGCCTCGAGTTCGTCGACCACGCTGGTGAAGTAGCCGAGGTTGCGAATCTCGGGGAAGGCGATCAGGGCCCGGTCGGGCCGCAGCCGGGCGACGCCGGTGTGGCAGCGACCGGCGGCCAGCAAGGGCTCCAGCGCCGCGACGCCCTCGGCGGGGGTAATGGGATCCAGCGGCCCACCGGTCAACGAGCGGGCCAGCCCGACCTCGGCCCACGGTCCCCAATTGATCACCGCCGCAGGCAGACCGGCTGCCCGGCGCCAATCGATCAGGGCGTCCAGCCAGGCGCTGGCGCAGGCGTACGAGGCCTGGCCCGGACCGCCCAGCAGCGACGAGGTGGAGGAAAACCCGAGCCACCAGTCCAATTCGCATCCGGCGCTGGCTTCATGCATCCGCAGGGCGCCGATGACCTTCGGTGCCCAGACGCGCTGCACGCTGTCCTTGGTCATCGAGAACACCAGGCTGTCGTCGAGCACCGCGGCCGCGTGCAGGATGCCGCGCAGACTCGACTCGCCGGCGGCCGCCACCAACTTCTCGGCCACCCCGTCGACCGCGAGATCGCCTGACACCACCAAGATCTCGGTCTTGCGCTCGAGTTCGGCCAGCACCGCGCGTTGTTCTTCGGAGGGCTCGCTGCGGCCGCCCAGGACGATGCGGCCCGCGCCACTGTCCGCCAGCCAGCGGGCGAACACCAAGCCGAGACCGCCCAGGCCGCCGGTGATGATGTACGACGCACCGGAGCGGACCACGTCGGCGCGGGTGGGTTCGCCGAGGGTCGCACGGGACAGCCGCTCGACGTAACGCTGCCCGCCCCGCCAGGCGATCATGTCCTCGATCGAGCCGTCCGCCACGGATTCGAGCTCGGCGTTCAGCGCGCCGACCGGATCGTGGCCGACGTCGAGATCGACCAGCGTGCTGCGCAATTCCGGGTGCTCGTAGGCCAGCACGCGCACAAGACCTTTCAGTGCGCCGATCCCCGGCTGGCCGGCTTCGTCACCGACGGGCAGGCCGCCGCACGACACCAGCCACAGCCGCGGGGGTTGGCCATGCCAGCCGCCGATGATCGTGCGCACGACGGTCGAAACCGACCAGACCGCTTCCCGCGCCTGGGCGATGCCGGCGGCGCTCACGTTCGGGTTGGGTGCGACGAACACGACCACACCGACGGGCGGGCGGTCGGGATCGGCCGCGGAGTCGGCGAACGCGGCGAGCACGGCGGACTCGTCGTGCAGGTCGGCGGTGACCACCCGGTGTGCCGGTGAGCGCCATCCGGCGACGAACCGGTCGGCCTCGGCGCTGTTCCCATCGGTGAGCACCAGCCAACTGCCCGGGGTGTCCGACGGCCCGGCGCCGACCGGGCGGGGCACCCAGGCGGTGTCGAAGATCTTCTGGGACAAGGGAAGTGGCACGCTGCGCCGTTCCACGCGGCGCACGTAGATGTCGTTGATCTCCGCCGTGACGGTCCCGGTGTCGTCGGTGAGCACGATTCTGCCGAGCTTTCCCGCGCCGCCTTCGTCCAGCCCGGACAGCTGGGCCCGGCACCGGGCCCGCCGGCCGGGGTCGCCGTACACCCGCACCGACTCGAACGACACCGGCAGATAGCTGGCTTCGGCCGAGCCGGCGAGTTCGTCGTCGGGTATCGCGGCGGCCAAACTCTGCAGCGCCGCGTCGAGCATGACCGGGTGCAGCCGGAAGTCGGGATGCCACGGCGACTCGTCGGGAAGAACGATCTCGGTTTCGACGGCGCCGCCGGGCAGTCGGTGGATCGCGGTCAAGGCGGCGAACGCGGGACCGTGGAACTGGCCGGCCGCGCGTAGTGCGGCGTACACCTGCGCCGGATTGATCGCCGTTTCGCCGCCGCCGGGTGCGGGCGGTTCGGGGGAGGCCTCCGGCGTGCGTACCTCTGCCCTGGCCGTGGCGTGCCGGGTCCAGTCGTTACCCGCTGAGCGGGAATAGATTTCGATCCGGATCTTGTCGTCGGCGCCGCGCATCAACCGGGTGGTCAACTGGGTGTGGTCGTTGAGGGTGAGCATCTGCTCGACCTCGACCTGGTTGAGCGACACCGCCCGGGCCGGCACGCCCAACGCCTCACTTGCCGCGGCCAAGGCGATTTCGGTGAACCCGGCACCGGGCATGACCGCCTGCCCGAACACCTTGTGGTCGGCGAGCCAGGGGGACACGGCGGTGCCGACATCGGCTTGCCAGACGTGGTCGCGGCTGGACGGAACCTCGATGTGCACGCCGAGCAGCGGGTGGGTGGCAACGGAGTTCGACACCGCCGAGCGGTCGTCGATCCAGTAGTGGGTGTGTTCCCAGGGTGCTACCGGAATGTCGGCCAGCCGGCCGTCGGTGGCCGCGGCGTTGCCCACCGCCGCGAGCTGCGCATGGAAGGCAACGGTGTCGTCGGTGTCGCGTTGCAGGGTGCCGAGAGTGTGGGCGTTGGCCTCGCCCAGGGTGTCGTTGATCGAATGAGTCAGCAGCGGGTGCGGACTGATCTCGATGAAGGTGTGATGGTCGGCGGCCGCGGTGCTGACGGCCTGGTGGAAACGCACCGGGTTGCGCAGGTTGGCCGCCCAGTAGTCGGCGTCCAGCAGCGGTGCCGGACCCTCCATCGTGGTGATGATCATCGGAATGGTCGGCGGCTTGGGCGCCAAATCGGCCAGCGCCGAACGCAATTGCGGCAATATCGGATCGATGATCGGGTGATGGGAGGCCACGTCGACCTCGATGCGCCGGGCCAGCAGGTTACGGGCACCCACCGCCGCGACGACCGCGTCCACCTGGTCGGGCGGGCCCGCGATCACCGACTGGCCCGGTGCGGCGTGCACGGCCAGCGTGACGTCCGGGTACTCGGCGATCAGCGCTTCGACGCCCGCCGCGTCGAGTTCGAGCAGGGCCATCGCGCCCCGGCCGGACAACTGCGCCATCAGCTTTGAGCGGGTGGCGATCACCCGTAACCCCTCCGCGGGGGTCAGCGCACCGGACACCACCGCCGCCGACACCTCACCCATCGAGTGCCCGATCACCGCGTCCGGTTCGACGCCGTAGTGGCGCCACAGCGCGGTCAGCGCCAGCTGGATGGCCACCAGCAGCGGCTGGATCTTGTCGATGCCGGTGACCGGGCTGCCCTCGGCTAGCGTCTGCCGCAGCGAAAAGCCGGTCTGTGCAACGAATTCGGGCTCCAGGTCGGCAACGGCCGTGGCGAAAGCGGGTTCGTCGGCCAACAGCCGACGGCCCATGCCGGCCCACTGCGCGCCCTGACCGGAGTAGACGAAGACCGTGCCGGATCCGGGCCCGGACTCGGCGCCGGCCACCACACCCGGGGCCGGCGTGCCGGAGGCCAATGCCCGCAGTCCCGCCACCGTGGCGGCGTGGTCGCGCGCGACGACGGCGCCCACCCAATTGTGCCTGGCCCGGCGATGATTCACGGTGTGCGCGACGTCGGCGAGTGGTATCGCGGCACCCGGTCCGGCGATCCAGTCGGCCAGTGCCGCGGCCGTCGCCGCCAGCCGTTGCGGTGACTTGCCCGACACGAGCAACGTGGACACCGCCGGCTCGATCGAGGGTGGCGCCGCGGGCGCGGGCGGCTGCTCGACCACCACGTGCGCGTTCGTTCCGCTCAGCCCGAACGACGACACCGCGGCCCGGCGGACGCCGCCGGTGGGCCACGCCGTGGGTTCGGTCGGCACGAACAGCCGCGTCCCGGACGGGTCGATAGCCGGGTTCCACCGGTTGAAGTGCAGGTTGCGCGGAATGTAACCGCGATTCACCGCAAGGATCGCCTTGATGAATCCGGTGACGCCGGCCGAGGCCTCCAGATGCCCGATGTTGGTCTTGACCGAGCCCAGCGCGCAGCGGCCATCGCCGCCGCCGTACGTGGCCGCCAGCGCCTCGAACTCGATCGGATCGCCCAAAATTGTTCCGGTGCCGTGCGTTTCGACGTAATTCACGCTGTCCGCCGTCACGTCGGCCATCCGTAGCGCGGCGTTGATCACGTCGCGCTGCGCGGCCGCGTTCGGCGCGGTCATGCCGTTGGACCGGCCGTCGGAGTTGATCGCCGAACCGCGGACCACGCCGAGCACCCGGTCGCCGTCGCGCACGGCGTCGGCCAGCCGCTTGAGCACCACCACGCCGCAGCCCTCGCCGCGCACGAACCCGTCGGCCAGCGCGTCGAAGGTCTTGCACCGCCCGGTCGGCGACAGGGCCGACCACTTGGACAACGCGATGCTGGTGAACGGCGACAGCGACAGGTGCACCCCGCCGGCGAGTGCGACGTCGCTTTCCCGCAGCCGCAGGTTCTGGCACGCCAGGTGGATGGCCACCAGCGACGACGAGCACGCGGTGTCGACGGCCACGGCCGGACCGCGCAGCCCCAACAGGTACGAGATGCGACCCACCGCGGCACTGTGCGGGTTGCCGGTGCTCATGTAGGCGTCGATCTCGGTGTTGCGCTCGAGGTTGAGGATTGTGTAATCCCACGCCGACACGCCCATGATCGCGGCGGTTCGGCTGCCGCTCAACGAATCCGGCGGCAGCCCGGCGTGTTCGAGGGCTTCCCAGGCGACCTCGAGCAGGATGCGCTGCTGCGGGTCCATCGCGACGGCTTCGCGGGGGGTGATACCGAAGAAGTCCGCGTCGAATCCGGCGACGTCGTCGAGGAAGCCGCCCCACTTCGTCGTCATCCGCCCCGGCGCCTGCGGATCGGGATCGTAGAAGGCGTCCCCGTCCCACCGGTCGGCCGGAACCTCGCCGACGGCGTCGCGGCCGTCGACGAGTAGCTGCCAAAAGTCCTCGGGCCCAGCCACCTTCCCGGGCAACCGGCAACCGATCCCGACGACCGCTATCGGCTCGGCGACATCGGTGGGAAATGCCGTGCCCGCGCGGACCAGCTCACGCGCGAGCACCTCGCGCGCCTTGGGTGACATCTGTGCCGCGCGTTCGGCAAGACTCGTCATTACTCGCCGCCCCCCGTGGCTGTTTCGAGCTCGCTGGCCGCAACGAGGTCGGCCAACAAGTCCATTTCCTCATCGGAGAGCTCTGTTTCGGCCTCGACCGCCGGTTCGGCGGCGGCCACCGTGTCATAGCCCAGGCGTTCGCACATGGCACCGGCCAGATCGTGGATCGTCGGGTAGGCCCAGACTAGGGCGGCCGGCAACGTGGTGCCCAGGCTGGCCTCCAGCCGGTTGCGCAGCTCGAGGGCCATCAGCGAGTCCAGGCCGAGCGATTCCATCGGCCGGTCGTGAGCGATCGGCTCGGTCGAGCGCAGCACCGCACGGATCTGATCGGCGATCGCGGCCGCCAGCCGATCCGGACGCTCGGCGGGGTCGCTGGCATCCAACTCGGCGCGGATCGCGCCGCCGCCGCGGCGCTCCAGCTTCGTCGCGTCGTGCAGCTTCGCGAACAGCGACGAACCACCCGCGGCGGGGAAGGATTGGAACCACTGCCGGGCATCGAGGTGGATGACGCCGGTGCGGGCGCGATCGGCCGACAGCAGCCGCTGCATGGCGTCCAACCCCTCGTCGACCGTGATCAGCGAGACGCCGAGATCGGCGAAGAACTGGGCGCGGCCCACCTCGGCCCATGGGCCCCAGTTGATTCCGACCGCGGGCAAGCCGCGCGAGCGCCGATAGGCGACCAGCCCGTCGACCCACGAGTTGGCGGCGGCGTAGGCGCCCTGCCCGGGCGTACCCAGCAGGGAGGACGCCGAGGAGAAGGTGAGCCACCAATCGACGTCCAGTCCGGCGGTGGCCTGGTGCAGCCGCCAGCTGCCGGTGACCTTCGGGGTGAACACCCGCCGCGCGGCCGCATCCGAGATGTTCAGCACGATCTCGTCGTCGAGAACCATGGCGCTGTGCAGGACTCCGGCCACCCGGAAGCCGGCATCGTGGACCGCCTGCACCAGCCGGTCGGCGATGCCGGGTTCGGCGATGTCGCCGGTGACGATCTCGACCCGGGTTCCGGCGGCGCTCATTTCCGCTATCGCCGCGGTGACGTCATCGCCGGGCGCCGAACGCCCGTTCAGCACAACCAATCCCGCGCCCTGGGTCGCCAGCCACCGCGCCACGACGAAGCCGAGACCCCCCATGCCACCCACGATGATGTAGCCGCCGTCCTTGCGGACCAACGGTTGCGGGGTAGCGGCGATCGCGTCGATGCTGCCGGTGCTCGGGATCGTGACGGCGATCTTGCCGGTGTGGCGTCCGGATGCCATCAGCGCGAACGCGTCGGCCGCGTTCTCGAGGGTGAACGTGGTGACGGGAAGCACTTGCAGGGTGCCGTCCGCGACGTGCCGCAGGATTTCGGTGAGCATCGCGCGGTACCGCGCCGGCTGCAGCTTGAGATTCAGGTCGAGGTCGACGACGGAGAAGGAGGCGCTCTTGGTCAGTGCGGCCAAGCCTAGGGTGGCATTGGCGTAGACGTCCTTCTTGCCCAGTTCGATGAATCGGCCGCCGGGTGCCAGGATCTGCACCCCGCGCTGAATCGCTTCGTCGGGAAGCGAATTGAGGATGACGTCCACGCCGTAGCCGTCGGTGAGCTCCAGGATCTCGTCGGCGAAATCCACGGTGCGCGAATTGCCGACGTACTCGACGCCGAGCCCGGCGAGCGTCTCGCGTTTGGCATCCGAACCGGCCGTGGTGTAGATCCGGGCGCCGATCATCTTCGCGATCGCCATCGCCGCCACACCCACACCGCCGGTGGCGGAATGGATCAGCACCCGTTCGCCGGGGGCCAGCCGCCCGACCTCGACCAGCGAATGCCAGGCCGTCAGATACGCGATGCCGAACGCCGCCGCCTCGGGATCCGGCAGCGTGTCCGGGATCGGGGTGCACAGATCGGCCAACGTCGTCAGGTGCGAACCGAACGTGCCCGGGCCGATGGCGATCACGCGCTGCCCGACTGCGACGGAGTCGACATTGCTGCCGACGGCGGTGACCACGCCGGCGCACTCGCCGCCGACGATGGGCGGGGCGCCGTCGAGGGTGGGGTAGATACCCATCGCCTTGAGCACGTCACTGAAGTTGAGGCCGGCCGCGGCGATGCGGACCTCTACCTCGTCGGCCTTCGGCGCAATCCGTTGCACCGCATGCAATCTCAGCGCGTCCAGGCGTCCGGGCTCGTCGATCTGCAGCCGTACCGCGCCGCCGGTGTCCAGGTTCACTTTCGTGCGGCGGGTCTCGCCGACCAGCTCACCCTTGGCCGTGGTGGCGGCCGGCAGCAGCCTGTTCAGGTAGCGATGCCCGTCGCGCAACGCGACCTCGTCGGCGTCGGAGCCGGCGAGCAACTCACTCGTCAGCGCGGCGACCGAGCCGGCGCCGTCGCCCTCGACGTCGACGATCGTGGTCTTCAGCTCGGGGTGCTCGAAGGTCAGTACCCGCGCGATGCCGCGAAGTTGCGTCTGTGCCAACGTGATTGCCTCGCCCGCGTCGACTTGCTGGGCGCCGCGGGTCACGATCCAGAGCCGCGGGCTGTTGCGGGCGCCCATCCGCGTCACGGTCTTGGCGATGTCCGCGATCAGCAGCGTGCGGGCCAGCGCCAGGTCCAGTTGAGCCGCCTCGGGCCGCGATTCGTCGGCGGCGTGCGGCGGGCACAGCACGACGATGCCGTCCCAGGAGTTTCGGGTGATCGCCGCGCGCAGCGTCGCGGCGTCGGTGGGGGAGACCACGTCGACTTCGGCGACGCTGTCGCTCAGCGCGGACTGCAGCGCGGGGAGCAGCGGATCGTTCGCGTCGGCCGCGCCGATCAGCAGCAATCCGCCGAGATCGGCGGCCGCCTTGTCCAGTGGCGCGGGCTCCCACTCCAAGGCGAGCAGATGATCGTGCGCGGCACCGCTTGCCGACCCGAGCACCGCCATCTCGACTTCGTCGATCACCAGCAGCGGCCGGCCGTCGGCGTCGGTCAGCTCGACGTGGCCGAGCAACCGATCCGGACTGTCGGTGGCGGCCAGTGAGCCGGTCGAACACACGCCGTCGGCGATGTCGCCGTAGACGTGGACACCCGCGAAACGGATTGGCAGCACCAGGGTTTGCCGGGCGTTCTGTCCTCCGGCCAGCTCCGTCGCGGCCCGGGTGGCGCCGAGTACCTGCACCGCGATATCCATCATCACCGGGTGCAGCACGAAGTTGCGGGATCCGGCCCTGGCCGAGGAGGGGAGCCGCACCTGCGCGCGAGCGGCACCCGACGATGCCACGGCCAGCCCGGTGATCCCGCGGAACGCCGGTCCGTGCTGTTGCCCGGCGGCGCGCAGCCGCGCGTACAGCTCGTCGGGGTTGATCTCGGCCGCAACATCATTCGCGTCGATGCCGGCACCGGCCGGCGGGCTGTCGGTCTCGCGCGCAACGGTAGCGCTGGCGTGCTTGACCCATCCTGACGATGCGCTGTGGGTGCGCATTTCGATCTGGCACGTCTGCTCGTTGCCGGTCAGCGTCGTGACAAGCACCGTGTCGCCGGTCACCTGCAGCATCTGATGCAGGCGCAGCTCCCGGATCATCCACGGCCGGTCGGCGGAATCCGACCCGGTGAACGCATCGCTCGCGGCCGCCAGCGCGACGTCGGCGTAGGCGGCACCCGGCAGCACGCACAGCTCGTCGATCACGTGATCGCCGAGCCACAACAGGTCGGGGCGCAGCTCGCACTCCCACACCCGAGTGCCGTTGGTGGGGTCGGTGACGCCAAAGCCCAGCAGCGGGTGGGTATTCGGCGCGTGATGCGCGGTGGCGCCGGGGGAGATCCAGTGCCGGCCGTGCTGCCAGGGGGTGGTCGGCAGTACGGTCTGGCGTCCGCAGGTGTGCGGGGTCTCCGGCGGGCGGGCGGTGTGGGCCGCGTTGAGGTTGGTGTGGAAGGTCAGCGTGTCGTGCGCATCGCGCTGCAGGGTGCCGATGCTCCGATACCCGTCACCGCCTGCCGCGGCGAGCGTTTCGGTGATGGCGTGGGTCAGCAAGGGATGCCCGCTGATCTCGATGAAGGTGTGATGCGCGGCGCCGGCGGCGCTGATCGCCTGCTGGAAGCGCACCGGGTTGCGCATGTTGGTGGCCCAGTGCTCGGCATCGAATGTGGTTGGGCGATCCAGGTTTTCGTAGGTGGTCGAGATGATCGGAATGGTCGGCGTCCGTGGGCGCAGACCGGCCAGCTCGGCACGCATCGCCGGCTGCAGCGCGTCCATGGCCGGATTGTGCGGTGCCACTTCGATGTTGACCTTGCTGGCGAACTGGCCCCGCGCGCGCACCTGCGCGATCAACTCCTCGATCTGCCCGGTGGGTCCCGAGATGACCGTCTGGCGGGGTGAGGCATAGATCCCCAGGGTGACTTGCGGATAGTCCGCGATCAGCTGCTCGGTGGCGGCGGCGTCGAGTTCGAGCATGGCCATGGTGCCCTGACCCGACAACGGGGCCATCAGCCGCGACCGGGTCGCGGTCACCCGCAGCCCCTCGGCGGGCGTCAGCGCGCCGCAGACCACCGCGGCGGCCACTTCTCCCATCGAGTGGCCGATCACCAGATCCGGCGTGATCCCGTAGGAGCGCCACAACGCGGTCAGCGCCAGCTGCATCCCGATCAGGCCGAGCTGGATCCGCTCGATCCCGACCAGTTCGGTGCCGCCGGCGATCACGTCGTGCAGCGAAAAGCCGGCCTGTTCAACGAAAACCGGCTCCAGGTCGGCCAGAGCCGCGGCGAATGCGGGCTCGTCGGCCAGCAGCCGGCGCCCCATCCCGGCCCACTGCGATCCGCGGCCGGAGTAGACGAATACGGTGCCCGGTCCGACCGGGGTGTCCGAACAGCCGATCAGACCGGGGGCGGTCTGGCCGGCGGCCAACGCGCGCAATCCCGCCACCGCCTGGTCGCGGTCCACGGCGGCCACCGTGGCGAACTTCGGATGCCGGGCCCGGTGATGGTTGAGGGTGTGCGCCACGTCGGCCAGCGGCACCGACGCACCCGGGCCGTCCATCCAGTCGGCGAGCACCGACGCCGTCGCCGCCACCCGCTGCGCCGACTTGCCGGACACCACCAGCGTCGACACCGCCGGCTGCGGGCCCGGCTGCGGCTCGGGTGCCGAAGACGGCGCCTGCTCGATCACCACATGCGCGTTCGTCCCGCTCACCCCGAACGACGACACCCCGGCCCGGCGCGGCTGCCCGGTCGACGGCCATTCCATGTTTTCGGTCGCGATCTTCAGCTGCGAAGCACCTTGGCCGGCAAGGGGAGTTAGCTCGGTGAAGTTCAGGTTCTTCGGGATGCGGCCATGCCCGACCGCCAGCACGGTCTTCATGAACCCGGCGATCCCGGCCGCCGCTTCCAGGTGGCCGAGGTTGGTCTTCACGGCTCCGAGCACCAGCGGCGAGCGACCCGCTCGATCGCCGAAAACCGTGCTCAGCGAGTCGAGTTCGATCGGGTCGCCCAGCGGGGTGCCGGTTCCGTGTGCCTCGATGTAGTCGATGTCGGCCGGCGTCAGCTTGGCCACCTGCAGCGCCTGGCGAAGCAACGCCTGCTGTGCCGGGCCGTTGGGCACCGTCACCCCGCTGCTGGCGCCGTCCTGGTTGACCGCCGACCCGCGGATCACGGCCAGAATCCGGTTGCCGTCCCGCTGCGCGTCGGACAACCGCTTGAGCACCACCACCCCGGCGCCTTCGCTGCGCACATAGCCGTTGGCGCCGGCGTCGAAGGTCTTGCACTGACCTTCCGGCGACAGCATCCCCCACCGCGAGCAGGCGATGCTGGCCACCGGGCTCAGCAGCAGGTTGGTCCCACCGACCAGCGCGGTATCGCTCTCCCGCCAGCGCAGGCTTTGGCAGGCCAGATGAATGGTCACCAGCGACGAGGAGCACGCGGTGTCCAGCACGACCGCGGGACCGCGGGCGCCGAGCAGGTAGGCGGTGCGCCCCGCGGCGAAGTTCGCCGAATTCCCGGTCAACAGGTAGGCGTCCAGCTCGTCGGGTCGCACCGCGCCCGACATCTTCAGCATGTAGTCGTAGGCGGTGACCCCGACGAACACCCCGGTCTGGGTGCCCTGCAGCGTGTGCGGCGGAATCCCGGCGTTTTCCAACGCTTCCCACGCCACTTCGATGAACAGCCGCTGCTGCGGGTCCATCGCGGCCGCCTCGCGCGGCGGGATGGCGAAGAACTCCGCGTCGAATTCGTCCGGCTGCCAGGTGGACAGGAAACCGCCCTCGCGGTTGCAGATGGTGCCGGGGACGGTGTGGTCCTCGGTGAAGAGGGCATCGGCGTCCCACCGTTCCGGTGGAACACCGACGATGCCACTTCGCCCCTCGCACAACAAGTCCCAGAACTGGTCGGGGTTCTCGATTCCGCCGGGCAACCGGCAGCCCATGCCGACGACGGCAATCGGTTCGGTGCTCGCCTGTTCGGCGATTTCCAGCCGCGCGGTCAGATCATCGATTTTGTGCAGCGCTTCGGTGATGATCGCCCGGCGGTCCGGCGTGGCGGCGGTCATCGAGAGCCTCGTAGCCTTTCGGAAAGTTCTGCCAGCAACTCGTCCTCGTCCAGCTCGTCGTAGGCGTCGGCGACGGCTTCGCCCGCCGTTTCGAGCTCGGGTAGCGCGCTGGCCAGATAGTCGGTCAGGCTGTGGACGGTCGGGTAATCGAAGACCACGGAGACCGGCAGCGGCTCACCGAGATCGTCGGACAGCGCGCGGCGCAGCATCGCGCTCATCAGCGAGTCCATCCCGAGTTGGAAGAACCCGGTCGACGGGTCCAGAGCCTCGGTCGGCGGCAGCCCCATCGCCGTGGCGGCCAGCTTGCCGACCCGGTCGAACAGCATGGTGTGGCGGCGCTCCGGAGCGCAGGCGCGCAACGAAATGCGGAACTCGGTTTCACCGGTATCGCCCGGCGCCGGCAGCAGGTCGTCGACCATGCGCAGCGCGCCACGGGCCCGGTAGGCGTCCGCCAGCAGCGGCCAATCCGCTTCCACCACAACGGAATGCACGCCAGCGCTGGGGCTCATCAGGTACGGCAGCGCGCCGATCGCAACCTCGTCGTCCATCGGCAGCAATCCGGAGCCGACACTGACCTGACTGGCCTCGTCGGTGTCGGCCAACGACTTCCACAGCCCCCAGTTGACGGTGGTCGCCGGCAGTCCCATGACATGGCGGCCGTACGCCAGCGCGTCGAGATACCCACTGGTGGCGGCGTAGTGGCCGAGCCAGCGGGAACCGGTCAGCCCGGAGATCGAGGAGAACAAGACGAAGTGGCGCAACGAGGTCGTCGTCAACGACAGCCGATGCAGCAGCGCGGCGGCGTCGAGTTTGGGTGCGAACATCGCCCGCACGTCGTCGTCGGTCATCTCGCTGAGCAACACGGGCTGGCCGGCAAACGCCGCCAGGTAGATGCCCTGCAACGGCGGCAGGTCGCTGTCGAAACGGTCGAACAGTGCGCTCATCGCGGCTTCGTCGGTGGCGTCGGCGGCCACCGTGACGAGGTTCGTGCCCTCCGCGGCAAGGGTTTCCGTCAGCGCTTGCAGGCGCAGGCCCGGATTGCGGGACACCGCGACGATGGTTTTGGCGCCCATCCGGGCGAGCTGGCGGATCAGGTGCGGACCGATGTTCCCGGTAGCCCCGATCACCAGCTGGGCGGCGTCGGCGTCCAGGGTGACCGGCGATTCGGTTGGCAGCGTTCGCCGTTGCAGCCGGGCCACGTGGCGCGCGCCGCGCCGGTAGACGACCTGGTCCTCGCCGTCGGTGCTGCCGACTTCCTCGAGCAGCCGCCGGGCCACCACCGCCGCCGGCACCGACGCGTCGAAATCGAGGATGCCACCCCAAATTTCGGGGTGCTCCAGGGCGACGGTGCGGCCGAGACCCCAGAGCACTCCGTGCGTGGGATTGGCGCGATCGCCGTCGAAGACGGGTTGGGCGTTACGGGTGACCAGGACCAGCTTCTCCGAGGAGTCGCCGGCGGCCAGCACCGCGACGAGCCGGCGCACCTGGTCGAACAGCCCATAGGCCAGTCCGACGTCGAACGAATCGTCGGCGACCGGCGGCGCGTACAACACGTGGTCGACTTCGCCCAGCGCCTCCGCCAATTCCACCGGGTCGGCGTCGGCGGCCACCGTTTCCGCGGCCAGCTGGGTCGCGAGGTCCGCATCGCCGATCACCAGCCAGCGTCCGCGATCGGCGGAGGCCGCGAGCTCGGGGGCGGCCAACGCGATGGCCCGCCACGACACCTGATACGAGTAGTCGTCGAGCCGGTTGCCCGCCGCACCGGGCAGTGCAGATCCATTGCGGTGCAATGATTCCGGCGATTGCCAGGCGACGGGTGCGGCGTCGATCCAGTGCCGGGTGTGGTGCCACGGCGTGGTGGGGATCTGAACATGCGGCTCGGGCGGGTGCGGTGTCTGAGGCGGATGGGTGCTGCGCACGGTGTTCAGGCTGGTGCGGAAGCTGATCGTGTCGTCGGTGTTGCGTTGCAAGCTCCCGACGCTGACGTACCTGCTTCCGTGCTGGGCGCTGTGCAAGGTCTCGCTGATCGCCTGGGTCAGCAGCGGGTGCCCGCTGATTTCGATGAAGGTGTGGTAGGGCCCGCCGGCCGGGCTGCCGGCATGAGCGATGGCCTGCTGGAAGCGCACCGGGTTGCGCATGTTGGTGGCCCAGTGCTCGGCGTCGAAGGCCGGACGGGTGTCGAAATCTGCGTAGGTGGTGGAGATGATCGGAATCGTCGGAGTCTGCGGAGCCAGGTCGGCCAGCTCCGCGCGCATCGCCGGCTGCAGCGCATCCATCGCTGGATTGTGCGGCGCCACTTCGATATTGACCCGGCTGGCGAAGCGGTTCTGCCCGCGCAGCCGGGCGATCAACTTGTCGATCTGATCGGTCGGGCCGGAAATCACGGTCTGGCTGGGCGAGTTGTAGATCCCGAGCGTCACCTGCGGGTACTCGAGGATCAACGCCTCGGTGGCGGCCGCGTCGAGGCCGAGCAGAGCCATCCCGCCCTGTCCCGACAACGGGGCCATCAGCCGCGAGCGGGTCGCGGTCACCCGCAGCCCCTCGGCGGGCGTCAGCGCTCCGGCCACCACCGCGGCGGCCACCTCGCCCATCGAGTGACCGATCACCGCGTCGGGTTCCACGCCGTGGGAGCGCCACAGCGCGGTCAGCGTCAACTGCATGGCGATCAGGCCGAGCTGGATCTGCTCGATGCCGACCAGTTCCTTGCCGCCCGCCAGCACGTCGTGCAGCGAGAATCCGGCCTGCTCGACGAACACCGGCTCCAACTCCGCGACCGCCGCGGCGAACGCGGGCTCGTCGGCCAGCAATTGGCGACCCATTCCGGCCCACTGCGATCCGCGGCCCGAATACACGAACACCGTGCCCGGTCGCGCTTCGTCGCTTTCCTGCGGACCCACCACGCCGGGTGCGGGCCGGCCCGCGGCCAGAGCGCGCAGCCCGGCCACCGCTTGGGCGCGGTCGCGGGCAACCACGGTGCCGAACTTGGACTGCCGGGCCCGGTGATGGTTGAGCGTGTGAGCCACATCGGCCAGGGCCACATCGGCCCCGGCGCCGTCCATCCACTCGGCCAGCGCCGACGCCGTCGCGGCCACCCGTCGCGGTGTCTTACCGGCAACCACCAAGGTCGAGATGCTCGGTTCGGAGCTGCGCGCCGGTGCCGGCGCCACCTCCTGACCCTGCTCGAGTACGACGTGCGCGTTGGTACCGCCGAACCCGAACGACGACACCCCGGCCCGGCGCGGATGGTCCGTCTGGGGCCAATCCATCTGTGTGTCAACGACCTTCATGCGCAGATCGGTGAACGGGATATGCGGGTTGGGGCTCTCGAAGCGCTGGTTCGGCGGAATCCGGCCGTGCTGCAGCGCCATGACGGCCTTGATGAAGCCGGCGATCCCGGCCGCCGCCTCGGTGTGGCCGATGTTCGTCTTCACCGCGCCGATCAGCAGGGGGGAGTCTTCCGACCGTCCGCGACCCAGCACCGTGCCCAGCGCGCGCGCTTCGATCGGATCTCCCAATAGTGTTCCGGTGCCGTGAGTTTCGACATAGTCGACTTCGTTCGGCTGCATCCCGGCATTGGTGTAGGCGGCGCGCAACACCGCCATCTGGGCCGCGGGGTTGGGAGCCATCAGCCCGTTGGAGCGCCCGTCCTGATTGACGGCCGAGCCGCAGATCACCGCAAGCACCCGGTCGCCGTCGCGTTGCGCGTCCGTCAGCCGCTTGAGCACGACCACCCCGGCGCCTTCGCCGCGCACGAACCCGTCCGCCGCGGCGTCGAACGCCCGGCACCTGCCGGTCGGCGACAGCGCGCCGGCCTGGTCGAAACCGCGAAACACTGTGGGGGACAACAACACGTTGACCCCGGCCGCGATCGCCAGGTGGGAATCCTGAGTGCGCAGGCTTTGGCAGGCCAGGTGGATGGCCACCAGCGACGACGAGCATGCGGTGTCGACGGATACCGACGGGCCGCGCAGGTCGAGGAAGTACGAGAGCCGGTTGGCGATGATGCTCATCGCGCCGCCGGTGTTGTTCCACGCGTCGACCCGGGGCAGATCGCCCAGCGTGATGGCACCGTATTCGCTCGAGCATGCCCCCGCGAACACCCCGGTCTGCGTGCGGCTCAGCGAACTCGGGGAGATGCCGGCATGCTCCAAAGCCTCCCAGGCGACCTCCAGCAGCAGCCGCTGCTGTGGGTCCATCTTGTTCGCTTCGTGCGGGGTGATCTCGAAGAATTCGGCATCGAAAGCGTCGATGTCGGGCAGGAACGACCCCCACCGGGTGGTGCGGGCCAGCGCCGCCGCCACCTCGGGTGAGCCGTTGTCGAACGGCTGCCAGCGTTCGGGCGGCACCTCGGAGATCGTGCAACCGCGATCGCAGAGGAACTGCCACAAGGCTTCGGGTCCCGAGATGTCACCGGGGAAGCGGCATCCCATCCCGATCACGGCGATCGGTTCGTCGAGCGAATTGGGCGCCGGGCGCTTTTGGGCGGCGTCCGCGTCGGCGTCGGGTACGGGCGCGGTCAGGTGCGCGGCCAGCGCATTGATCGTCGGGTGCTCCCAGAAGTCGATCGGGGACACCTTCCGGCCCAGCAACTCCGAGAGTTCACCGGAAAGCACGACTACCTCGCGAGAGCTGACGCCGTGGTCGGCAAGTGACAGTTCGGGGTCGACCTCGTCCGGTGTGCGGCCGATATTCGTCACCAAATAGTCGACCAGCCAGTGACGAAGGTCTGCTTCGCGCCGGATGCTGGACGTCATGCCGCCACACGCCCGCCGAGCGAGCCGCATCGCACAGGCCGGATGAACGTGACTGCCGCCGCATCGAGCTGTCGCTCGGCCCGCTCGTGCAGCAAAGCAGGGATGGACGAGTCGGTCACCGGAGTCGCTTCACCTTCCATGTCGCTGCGGGTGCTATCTACACGCACCCTGCATGCCGCTCCGTTCAGCAGCGCTCGCGGCCCCCTCACGGGGCGCCCCCGGTGACACGGCAGCTGCTGGCCGAAACGTCGGCGCGTAGGAGCTGGACGGCCTCGGCACGACGATCGTCCACCCCGACCATCCGTCTCTTTAAGCAAGGTAAGCAATCTTTCATGGGGAAGTGAGGGGAATGGCGAAATCCACAGATTTTGGGGAGGTCCGGTCTCGCCCTATTTTGCGTGCGTCTACTATAGTGCCAGCCGTCCACGTTACTGCAGCTCAGCCAGGGTATCCAGGGTGTGGCTGGTGGGGCAGAGGTGACGATTGGTAAGCGGAGTGAGATGAATCTCACCTGCTGACGGGGTCTGCGGTTTGCCGTGTTCTGGCACCTGCGCACCATTTCACCGGCAAAGATTCAAACCGTCCCGGGACGACCCGGACCCGACCGGCGCGAATGCGCGCAGTGGGCGATCGGGGCGGGGCGACCACCCGATGCGGGCTCGCCCGGCTAACTTTCGCCGGGGGAGTCGAGCACGACTTCCTCGATGCTCTTCACCAGTTCCGGCAAATTCGCATTGATGTAGAAATGGTCCCCCGGGAACACCCGGATGGAGAACTCCCGCGTGGTGCGCTCGGCCCACGCCGTCATGTTCTCCGCTGCCACGATCATGTCGTCATCGGCGACGAATGCGTGGATCGGGCAGGACAGCTTTATCTCCGGGGGCCGGGTATAGGCGGCAATGGTTCGCACGCTTTGCAATGTCGGCAGGATGCTGGAGGCGAATTCGCCATTGGCCAGATGCTCGGGATTCGTCTCGGTGACTTGGGCGACCAAGCTCAATATCTCGTGGTCGGATCCCTGCAATTCCTTGTATCGGATGTGCCCCGGCGCCGCGCACGACGAGATGAACAGCGCGCTGATCGGGTGCCCGGCCGATTGGAATCTCAGCGCCACTTCGAAGGCCGCCAGCCCGCCCATGCTGTGGCCGAAAAATGCGACCTGACCTCCGGCTTTCGCCGTGGGCGCCATCATGTCGAAGATTTCGGAGGCAAACTCGGGAATGCTGGCCAGCTCGGTCAGGCCGCGATCGCGCCGGCTGGGATATTGCACGGCGACCCGTTTGATATCCGCGGTGAAAGCCTTGGCAAACGGAACATAATAGGTCGCCGATCCACCGGCGTGCGGAAAGATGAATAGCGTCGGCGGGCTCGCGCTGCCGCTATTTCGCTCGGTGGGCCCATTCACCGGGCCAGCCTATCGCGACGCGGCCGGCGACCGGCCGCGACCGCGACATCTGCTCGTTGGGCCACGGCGGGCATCCCGACCTGCACGGGCGGCGCCGGGCAATTCCTGGAAGAATCCGTTTTTGTGGGGCGATTGCCACGCCGCGTCGCAATTCCGGCGACCGGTACGACGGCCGTCGCGCGGCGGCACAGCACCCGCCCGCGGCGAGCCCGGAGGCCAATGCCCGACACACCGGGGTCGCCACCGCCGTCACAGACGTAACACCAGGCACACTGGTAACAACCGGATTTTTGCAGGACGCCAGGAAGGGTATGGCCGTGTACCGAGTCTTTGAAGCGCTGGATGAATTAGGCGCCATTGTCGAAGAAGCCCGCGGCGTGCCGATGACAGCTGGCTGCGTGGTGCCTCGCGGTGATGTGCTGGAGCTGATCGACGACATCAAAGACGCGATCCCCGGCGAGCTGGACGACGCCCAGGACGTGCTCGACGCCCGCGATTCGATGCTGTCCGACGCCAAGGCGCACGCCGAATCCATGGTCGCCTCGGCAACCACCGAGTCGGAGTCGATGCTGAACCACTCCCGCGCGGAGGCCGACCGGCTGCTGTCCGACGCCAAGGCGCAGGCCGACCGGATGGTGAACGAGGCGCGCCAGCACAGCGAGCGGATGGTCGCCGACGCGCGCGAGGAGGCGATGCGCATCGCCACGGCCGCCAAACGCGAGTACGAGGCCAGCGTCGGCCGGGCCCAGGCCGAAGCCGACCGGCTCATCGAGAACGGCAACATCTCCTACGAGAAGGCCGTGCAAGAGGGCATCAAGGAGCAGCAGCGCCTGGTCTCGCAGAACGAGGTCGTGCAGGCCGCCAACGCCGAGTCCACCCGGCTGATCGACACCGCGCACGCCGAGGCCGACCGGCTGCGCGGCGAGTGCGACATCTACGTCGACAACAAGCTCGCCGAGTTCGAGGAGTTCCTCAACGGCACGCTTCGGTCGGTTGGCCGCGGTCGTCACCAACTGCGCACGGCGGCCGGCACGCACGACTACGCGACGCGCTAGCGGGTGGCACCTCGGCCTGGCGCCGAGGGTGCCACCTGGGCGAATGGTCGAAGTACCGCCCGGAGCAGCTCGAGGGCGCCGTAAGATTTTTCTATGGCGCGCGAACACAGCACTACAGCGCAGCACCATCCGGCCTCGCCGATGACGGTCGACGTCACCCGGCTCGGGCGACGACCCGGATCGATGGTGACGTTGCGCAACACCGTGCCCAGCCCGTTGCGCATCGGGCTGGACATGATCGCGATCCCGCAGGGCGCTCCGCTGGACATGGATCTGCGGGTCGAGTCGGTGTCGGAAGGCGTGCTGGTCACCGGGACGGTGTCGGGGCCCACGGTCGGCGAGTGCTCGCGGTGCCTGACCGAGGTCCACGGGCATGTGCAGGTCGGGTTGACCGAACTGTTCGCCTACCCGGACAGCACCACCGAAGCGACCACCGAGGAAGACGAGGTCGGCCGGGTCGTCGACGACCGCATCGACCTCGAGCAGTCGATCATCGACGCCGTCGGGCTCGACCTGCCGTTCGCGCCGGTATGCCAACCCGATTGCCCGGGGCTGTGCCCCGAATGCGGCGTGCTGCTGGTCGCCGACCCCGGCCACCGCCATGACACCATCGATCCGCGATGGGCCAAGCTGGTGGACATGCTGTCCGACGATTCCGGCGACCCGGATGCCGCTCGGGGTGACCGGTGACCTCCCGGCAAATCCTGCTCGACGCGCTCGGGGTCGACCTGCCCGACGACTTGCTCTCGTTGGCGTTGACCCACCGCAGCTACGCCTACGAGCACGGCGGACTGCCGACCAACGAGCGGCTGGAGTTTCTCGGTGACGCCGTGCTGGGCCTGACCGTCACCGACGAGCTCTACCACCGTCATCCCGAACGCTCCGAAGGCGACCTGGCCAAACTGCGTGCCAGCATCGTCAACACCCAGGCGCTCGCCGACGTCGGGCGGCACCTGTGCGACGGGGGACTGGGCGCTCACCTGCTACTGGGCCGCGGCGAAGCCAACACCGGCGGAGCCGACAAGTCGAGCATCCTGGCCGACGGCATGGAATCGCTGCTGGGCGCGATCTATTTGGCACACGGGATAGAAAAAGCACGCGAGGTGATCCTGCGGTTGTTCGGTGCGCTGCTGGACGCCGCGCCCACGCTGGGCGCGGGCCTGGACTGGAAGACCAGCCTGCAGGAGCTCACCGCGGCCCGCGGCATGGGTGCGCCGTCCTACCTGGTCACCTCCACCGGCCCCGACCACGACAAGGAATTCACCGCGGTCGTCGTCGTGATGGAGACCGAATACGGGTCGGGGGTCGGCCGCTCCAAGAAGGAAGCCGAGCAGAAGGCGGCCGCCGCCACCTGGAAGACGCTGGAAGCGTTGGACACCGCGGGGAAAGCGCCCGCTTAGATCGACGGTGATGACCCGCTGCGCCCGGCTGCGCCGCGCTTGCGATCATGCCCGGATCGATGGTGATGACCCGCTGCGCCCGGCTGCGCCGCGCTTGCGATCATCACTAGATGCCCGAGCTGCCCGAAGTCGAGGTGGTGCGCCGCGGCTTGCAGGCCCACATCGTGGGCAAGACGATCACCGCGGTTCGGGTGCACCACCCCCGCGCGGTGCGCCGCCACGAGGCCGGGCCCGCCGACCTCACCGCCCGGTTGCTCGGCGCGCGAATCGACGGAACCGATCGGCGCGGCAAATACCTGTGGCTGCTTCTCGACCGCGATACCGCAGTGGTCGTCCACCTCGGCATGAGCGGGCAGATGCTGCTCGGCGAGGTGCCGCGGGCCGATCACGTCCGGATCTCGGCCGTGCTCGACGACGGGACGCTGCTGAGCTTCGCCGACCAGCGGACCTTCGGGGGCTGGATGCTGGCCGAACTCGTTGACGTCGACGGCAGCGTGGTGCCGGCGCCCGTAGCGCACCTGGCGCGCGACCCGCTGGATCCCCGCTTCGACGTCGACGCGGTGGTGAAGGTGTTGCGGCGCAAGCATTCCGAGATCAAACGCCAGCTGCTGGATCAGCAGGTGGTGTCGGGCATCGGCAACATCTATGCCGATGAAGCGTTGTGGCGGGCGAAGGTTCATGGTGCCCGCCCGGCCGACACGTTGACCCGGCGCCAGCTGACCGCCGTGCTTCAGGCCGCCGCCGAGGTGATGCGCGAAGCCCTCGCCCAGGGCGGGACCTCGTTCGATTCGTTGTACGTCAACGTCAACGGCGAGTCCGGCTACTTCGACCGATCGCTGGATGCCTATGGGCGCGAGGGCGAAAGCTGCCGGCGCTGTGGCGCGGTGATGCGCCGGGAGAAGTTCATGAACCGGTCGTCGTTCTACTGTCCGCGGTGTCAGCCTCGTCCACGCGGTTAACGATTTCGGGAAATGCTGAGGCTATCCTCAGCAACGTGAGGTTATCCTTACCAGGATGATGAACCTCCGGCGTTGGGGCGGGTAATGCGCAGATTCGCGCGAGACGCAGATCTCAGTCCGAGTTCGCCAACCGTGCTGGCGCAGCTGTCGCCGGGCGAGCGGGCAATCATCGTGGGTGTCGCTTCGGCGGCCTCCGAGGTGGTGGCGGGCCGGCTGCGGCAGTTGGGATTTCGGCCGGACTCCGATGTCGAGGTGATCCGCCGGGCTCCGCTGGGCGACCCGACCATCTACCGGGTCCAGGACACCGAATTGTGCCTGCGCCGGCGTGAGGCGCGGCTGATCGAGGTCGCCCCGGGAGCCGGCGCATGACGGCGTCCTGCCACGACGAGGGCGGCGCCACGGTCGCCGTTGCGGGGATGGCTCGGATCGCCCTGGTGGGAAGTCCGAACGCGGGCAAGACTTCCGTGTTCAACCACCTCACCGGATTGCGCGCCAAGACCGGTAACTACCCGGGCGTCACCGTCGGGCGCAGCGTCGGCATCACCAAGGTGGACGGCGTCGAGGTCGCCATCGAGGACCTGCCCGGCACCTACAGCCTCGACCCGATCAGCCCGGACGAGCAGGTGGTCTCCGACCTGCTGGGTGGCGAGGTCTACGGCGACGGCCGGCCCGATGCGATCGTCATCGTCGCCGACGCCACCACGCTGCACCGCTCGATCATCCTGATCGCACAGGTGCTGCGCCAAGACCTGCCGTGCCTGTTGGTGCTGAGCATGACCGACGAGTTGACCGCGCGCGGCGGCGGCATCTCGCTGGACGCCCTGTCGACGGCGCTGGGCGTCCCGGTGCTCCCAGTCGTGGCCAACCGCGGCGTGGGCATCGACGCCTTGCGCGCCCGACTGGTGGCGTTCGGTCAATGGCAACGGCCACCGGTGTTGCCGCCGGCCGACAATGACGCCATCGACGCGTGGGGCCGGTCGGTGCTGAAGGCGGCGGATTACACTGCCCCGAAACCGGATCGGCGCACCCGTGGCATCGACGCGGTCGTGCTGCACCCGCTGTGGGGGACCGTCATCTTCTTTGCGGTGATGTTCTGCTTCTTTCAGGTCGTCTTCACCGTCGCGGCGCCGCTGCAGGATCAGGTCGGCGATTGGCTCACCTGGCTCGGCAACCTGGTCAGCAACCACGTCGGCAACTACGTGGTGCGCGGGCTGCTCGGCCAGGGGCTGATCGGCGGCGTCGGCACGGTGCTCCAGTTCATCCCGCAGATTGTGTTGCTGTTCTTACTGATCGCGCTGCTGGAGAACGTCGGCTACATGGCGCGCGCCGCGTTCTTGATGGACCGGGTGATGGCCGCGACGGGGTTGGAAGGCCGCGCGTTCGTCGCGATGCTCTCGTCGTTCGCCTGTGCGATCCCGGGGATCATGGCCACCCGGACGCTCCCGTCGTCGAAGGACCGGATCGCCACGATCATCACGGCGCCGTTGATGACCTGCTCGGCCCGCCTTCCGGTGTTCACCCTGCTTGTCGGCATCCTCGTTTCCCCGAAGACCCAGTGGGGCGGCTTCAGCGCGCAGGGCATCGCGATGTTCGCGCTGTATGTGTGCGGCGGCACCTCGGCGCTGATCGCCGCGGCGATATTCAAGTCGACGATCCTGCGCAGCGACCTGCTGCCGTTCACGATGGAGCTGCCGCCGTACCGCTTCCCGTCGCCCAAGAACGTGCTGATCACGATGTGGGATTCGGCGAAGATGTTCTTACGCAAGGCCGGAACGATCATCCTGGGCACGTCGGTCGTGTTGTGGGTGCTACTCAACCTGCCGGCCCGCGAGGCCGAGACCGCCAAGATGTCGCCGACCGACGCCACCGCCTACGTGATGGACCACAGCCTGGCCGCCGACGTCGGGAAGTTCGTCGGGCCGGTGTTCAAACCGCTCGGTTTCGACTGGCACGTCAACATCGCATTGCTCGGTTCGATGTCGGCGCGCGAGGTGTTCGTCTCCACCCTGGGCCAGGTGGCGGCGGCCGAAAGTCCCGACGATCCGCACGAGGCGCTGGTCTCCCTGACCGACGACAACGGCCGCAAGGTGTTCACCGCGCCGACCGTGATCGCGCTGATGGCGTATTTCATCTATGCGCTGCAATGCATGTCGACCGTCGCGGTGATGCGCCGCGAAACCAACTCGTGGAAATGGCCCGCGGTCGCGTGGTCCTACATGTTCGTCCTGGCCTGGGTGATGGCCTTTGCGGCCCGATCGGTCGCGATAGCGCTGGGCGCATGATCGAAATCCACGCCACCGCCACCGACAATCCCGCGCAGCTGCGCTGGGTGGTCGCACCGCAGCATCTGCCGCCGCGCGGTACGGTCCGGGTGGCGCCGGGCAGGCTGGGCGCCCTGCTGGACGCTGGCGTGATCGAGAAAGTCGTGGTGGGTGCCGGCGGCATCCTGATCACGATCGGTGCGGCCAACAGCTGGCGTGAGCTCGGCGACGACATCCGCGCGGCGCTGGGCGAGGCGCTGCGGGATCCTTCCGGCTGGACCGTCGACGAAACATCCCTTCCCGCAGCCACATTGGCAGCCGCTGTGGAGGAGTTGCTGGCCGGGTCGGTGGGGGCGCTCGCCGCCTCGCACGGCGGGTCGATCGAGCTGGTCTCGGTGGTCGGCCACCGCGTGACGGTGCGGATGGCGGGTGCCTGCGACGGATGTCCGGGCGCGTCCTCCACCCTGCGGGACGCACTCGAGCGCGAACTGCGCCGGCGGGTCGACGATCAGGTGGTGGTCTCGTCTGAAAACGATTCGAACGCAATATCGTTCGGCAAGAAGCTGCTGTCGCTGATCGTCCGCTAGAAAGGACCCATGACGGAATTGTGGGTCGAACGCACCGGGACACGCCGCTACACCGGCCACAGCTCTCGGGGCGCGCAGGTACTCGTCGGCTCCGAGGACGTCGAAGGCGTGTTCACCCCCGGCGAATTGATGAAGATCGCGCTCGCCGCGTGCAGCGGGATGTCCAGCGATCAGCCGCTGGCTCGCCGGCTCGGCGACGACTACAAAGCGGTGGTACGGGTGTCCGGCGACGCCGATCGCGACGAAGAGGTCTATCCGCTGCTGTCCGAGACCCTCGAACTGGACCTGTCGGGATTGTCCGAGGAGGACCGGGAGCGCCTGCTGGTGGTCGTCAACCGGGCGATCGATCTGGTCTGCACCGTCGGGCGCACGCTGAAAGCGGGCACCACCGTCAAGTTCGAGATCGACCCCGAAGCCGGCCGTGTCGGGTCCTGATGTACGGCTGACCGCCTGGGTGCACGGCACGGTCCAGGGCGTGGGTTTCCGCTGGTGGACCCGCTGCCGGGCGCTGGAGCTCGGCCTTACCGGGTATGCGGCCAACCAGGCCGACGGCCGCGTCTTGGTCGTCGCGCACGGCCCCCGGGAGGCGGGCGAGAAACTGCTGGCACTGCTGGAAGGCGGCCATAGCTGGCCGTCGCGGCCCGGCCGCGTCGACAAGGTGGTCGCCGACTGGTCGCAGCCGGCCGAGCAGTTCGAGGGGTTCGTCGAGCGTTGAGTTCCGGCCGCTGGGCCACACCAGTCACAGCGGCCCCGGGCGGGCCTTGCCCTCCCCTGCAGTGACTGAAGTGGCCACTGTGGCCAGTGCGTCAAAGGGTGAACAACGGGTGTATTTCGGGCGGGCCGACACCCCTTCGTGACGGCGACTCGGGCAATTCGAGCGGTAGTCTGGCTCGCCGTGTACCTCAAGAGTCTGACGCTGAAGGGCTTCAAGTCCTTCGCTTCGCCGACGACTCTGCGCTTCGAGCCCGGCATCACCGCCGTCGTCGGACCCAACGGTTCCGGAAAATCCAACGTCGTCGACGCGCTGGCCTGGGTGATGGGCGAGCAGGGCGCCAAGACGCTGCGCGGCGGAAAGATGGAAGACGTCATCTTCGCCGGCACCTCGTCGCGCGCCCCGCTGGGCCGCGCCGAAGTCACCGTCACGATCGACAACGCCGACAACGCGCTGCCGATCGAGTACTCCGAGGTCTCGATCACGCGGCGGATGTTCCGCGACGGCGCCAGCGAATACGAAATCAACGGCGCCAGTTGCCGATTGATGGACGTCCAGGAGTTGCTGAGCGACTCCGGCATCGGCCGCGAGATGCACGTGATCGTGGGGCAGGGCAAGCTCGACGAGATCCTGCAGTCGCGACCCGAGGACCGCCGCGCGTTCATCGAAGAAGCCGCGGGTGTACTCAAACACCGCAAGCGCAAGGAAAAAGCGCTGCGCAAGCTCGACGCGATGCAGGCCAACCTGGCTCGGCTGACCGACCTGACCACCGAGCTGCGACGCCAGCTCAAGCCGCTGGGCCGCCAGGCCGAGGTGGCCCGGCGCGCGGCGACCATCCAGGCCGACCTGCGCGACGCGCGGCTGCGACTGGCCGCCGACGACCTGGTCAACCGGCAGGTGCAGCGGGACGCGATCTTGGAGGCCGAGGCCACCATGCGCCGCGAGCACGACGAGGCCGCCGGCCGGCTGGCGGTGGCGTCCGAGGAGCTGACCGCGCACGAGACCGCGCTGGCCGAACTCTCGGTGCGCGCCGAGTCGGTCCAGCACACCTGGTTCGGGCTCTCGGCCCTGGCCGAACGGGTGGGCGCCACGGTGCGCATCGCCAGCGAGCGCGCGCAGCACCTGGATCTCGAGCCGGTGGCCACCAGCGACACCGACCCGGACGCGCTGGACGCCGAGGCCGAACAGGTCGCGGCCGCCGAGCGCCAGCTGCTGGCCGAGCTGGAAGCCGCCCGGACCCGGCTGGAGACCGCCCGCGCCGAGCTGTCCGAGCGGGAGCGCGAGGCCGCCGAGGCCGACCGGGCTCATCTGGCCGCCGTGCGGGCCGAGGCGGACCGCCGCGAGGGTCTGGCCCGGCTGGCCGGTCAGGTGGAGACGATGCGGGCCCGGGTCGAATCGATCGACGACAGCGTCGCCCGGCTGTCCGAGCGCATCGAGCATGGCGCCGCCCGGGCGCAGCAGACCCGGGCGGAGTTCGAAACCGTGCAGGGCCGCGTCGGCGAACTCGACCAGGGCGAGGTCGGCCTGGACGAACACCACGAGCGGACCGTGGCCGCGCTGCGGCTGGCCGACGAACGCGTCGCCGAGCTGCAGGCCAGCGAGCGCGAAGCCGAGCGTCGGGTGGCGTCGCTGCGCGCCCGCATCGACGCGCTGAAGGTCGGGCTCGAGCGCAAGGACGGCGCGGCGTGGCTCACGCAAAACCACAGTGGCGCAGGACTTTTCGGTCCGGTCGCGAAGCTGGTCAAGGTCCGTTCCGGGTATGAGACGGCGCTGGCCGCGGTGCTCGGGTCCGCGGCCGACGCCCTGGCCGCCGAAAGCTTCGGCGCGGCCCGCTCGGCGGTCGCCGCGCTGAAGCAAGCCGACGGCGGGCGCGCGGCGCTGGTCCTGGGGGACTGGCCCGCCGATCAGCCCCCGCCGGCCGCACCGCTGCCCGACGGTGCCCTGTGGGCGCTCGACCTGGTCGAGGCGCCGCAGCGGCTGCGCGGCGCGATGGTCGCGATGCTGTCCGGAGTCGCGGTGGTCGGCGACCTGGGCGCGGCGCTGGATCTGGTGGCGGGTCGCCCGCAGTTGCGGGCGGTCACCCTCGACGGCGACCTGGTCGGCCGCGGCTGGGTGAGCGGCGGTTCGGACCGCAAGCCCTCGACGCTGGAGCTCACCTCGGAGATCGACAGGGCCGGCGCCGAGCTGGCCGCCGCCGAATCGCAGGTGGCCCAACTGAGCGCCGCGCTGTCCGGCGCGTTGACCGAGCAGCGGGCCCGACAGGATTCCGCCGAACAGGCGCTGGCCGCGCTCAACGAGTCCGACACTCAGATCTCGGCGATGTACGAGCAGCTGGGCCGGCTCGGCCAGGACGCCCGCACCGCCGAGGAAGAGTGGAACCGGCTGCTGCGCCAGCGCGAGGAGCTGGAGGCCGGGCGCGCCCAGACCGTCGACGAGGTCACCGAACTCGAAACCCGGCTGCGCAACGCCCAAGCCAGCCAGCTCGCGCCCGCGGAAGAGCCCGTCGATCGTCAGCGGATCGCCGCCGCGGCCGAGACCGCGCGGGGCGTCGAAGTGGAGGCCCGCCTGGCGGTGCGCACCGCCGAGGAACGGGCCAACGCGGTGCGCGGCCGGGCCGATTCGTTGCGCCGCGCCGCCGCCGCCGAACGTGAGGCGCGGGTACGCGCGCAGCAGGCCCACGCCGCGCGACTGCGGGCCGCCGCGGTGGCGGCGGCGGTGGCCGACGCGGGCCGGCTACTCGCCGACCGGCTGAACCGGGTGGTCGCCGCCGCCTCCCAGATTCGCGACGCGATGGTCGCCGAACGCGAGGAGCGGTCGACGGCGATGGCCGCGGTGCGCAACGAGGTGCACACGCTGGGCGCCCGGGTGGCCACGCTGACCGATTCGCTGCACCGCGACGAGGTGGCCAACGCCCAGGCGGCGCTGCGCATCGAGCAGCTCGAACAGATGGTGCTCGAGCAGTTCGGCATGAGTCCCGCCGATTTGATCGCCGAATACGGGCCGCAGGTCGCGCTGCCGCCCTCCGAGCTGGAGATGGCCGAGTTCGAGCTGGCCCGCGAGCGGGGCGAGCAGGTCACCGCGCCGGCCCCGATACCGTACGACCGGCCCACCCAGGAGCGGCGGGCCAAGCGGGCCGAGCGGGATCTGGCCGAGCTGGGCCGGGTCAACCCGTTGGCGCTGGAAGAGTTTGCCGCGCTGGAGGAGCGCTACAACTTCCTGTCCACCCAGCTCGAGGATGTCAAGGCGGCCCGCAAGGATCTGCTCGACGTGGTCGCCGACGTCGACGCCCGCATCCTGCAGGTGTTCAGCGACGCGTTCGTTGACGTGGAGCGCGAATTCCGGGAAGTGTTCACGGTGCTGTTCCCGGGCGGCGAGGGCCGGTTGCGGCTGACCAACCCCGACGACATGCTCACCACCGGCATCGAGGTGGAGGCGCGTCCGCCCGGCAAGAAGATCACCCGGCTGTCGTTGCTGTCCGGCGGCGAGAAGGCGCTGACCGCCGTCGCGATGCTGGTGGCGATCTTCCGCGCCCGCCCGTCGCCGTTCTACATCATGGACGAGGTCGAGGCCGCGCTCGACGACACCAACCTGCGCCGGCTGATCTCGCTGTTCGAGCTGCTGCGGGCCCGCTCGCAGCTGCTGATCATCACCCACCAGAAGCCGACGATGGAGGTCGCCGACGCGCTGTACGGCGTCACCATGCAGGGCGACGGCATCACCGCGGTGATCTCCCAGCGGATGCGTGGGCAAGAGGTCGCCCAGCTCGCCACGGCTTCTTCGTAGACCGGCGGGCGGCGCTGCCGCCGTGAGTTCGCCCGCGCGGCCCTGAAACAATGTCAGCGTGTCGCAAGGTCTTTGGATCGCCATCGCCGTCCTAAGCGTTCTAGCTGCCCTGGTTGTCATCGCTGCGCTGGTCGGAGGGCTGACCCGGTACCGCCGTCGGCGGATCAGCCTGACCCGGCCCGAGCCGGGCGCACTCGACAAGGGCGGGCGCTACACCGCGTCGTCGGGCATCACCTTCAGCCAAAGCGCAACGCCGACGATCGACACCACCGGGTTGCCCGCGGTCGGAGACGACGCGACCATCCCGCGCGACGCGCCCCGGCGCACCATCGCCGACGTCGAGCTGCCCGAACCCGAAGCCCCGCCGGCCCCGGAACCGCAAGCCCCGCCGCCGGCGGCCGAGCCAGCCCCCGCGCCCGAGCTCGACGAGATCGCCCCGACCGAGGGCCGGCTGGAACGGCTGCGCGGCCGGCTGGCCCGATCGCAGAACGCGCTGGGGCGCAGCATGCTGGGCCTGATCGGCGGCGGCGACCTGGACGAAGACTCCTGGCAGGACGTCGAGGACACCCTGCTGGTCGCCGACCTGGGCCCGGTCGTCACCGAATCGGTGGTCTCGCAGCTGCGCAGCCGGCTGGCCGGCGGCAATGTCCGCACCGAAGCCGACGCGCGGGCGGTGCTGCGCGATGTGCTGATCAAAGAGCTGAAACCCGAGATGGATCGCTCGATCCGCGCGTTGCCGCACGACGACCACCCGTCGGTGCTGCTGGTCGTCGGCGTCAACGGCACCGGCAAAACCACGACCGTCGGCAAGCTGGCGCGGGTGCTGGTGGCCGACGGCCGGCGTGTGGTGCTGGGCGCCGCCGACACCTTCCGGGCCGCGGCCGCCGACCAGCTGCAGACCTGGGCGTCGCGAGTGGGTGCCGACGTGGTGCGCGGACCCGAGGGCTCGGATCCGGCGGCGGTGGCCTTCGACGCCGTCGACAAGGGCATCGAGGCCGGCGCCGACGTGGTGCTGATCGACACCGCGGGACGGCTGCACACCAAGGTGGGCCTGATGGACGAGCTGGACAAGGTCAAACGGGTGGTGACCCGGCGTGCCGCGGTCGACGAGGTGTTGTTGGTCCTCGACGCCACGATCGGGCAGAACGGTCTGGCCCAGGCCAAGGTGTTCGCCGAGGTCGTCCACATCACCGGTGCGGTGCTGACCAAGCTGGACGGAACGGCCAAGGGCGGCATCGTTTTCCGGGTGCAGCAAGAACTCGGCGTGCCGGTGAAACTGGTCGGACTCGGTGAAGGCCCCGACGATCTGGCGCCGTTCGAGACGGCCGCATTCGTGGACGCCCTGCTCGGCTGAAACCCCTTACACAGCGGCCGTTTCGTTAATGACGCCGAAACACGGCGGCCCCATCTCGGAAACAACCATTGCGCAAGGTTCACAGACAGGTCATCAGGCACATGTCCGATGACCGGTGCAGGGCCGACCGGAGGTGATAGCGAGTGAGTTTCCCAGTAATGGGCCAGCCCAATACCGGCGATACCGCCTGGATGCTGGCGAGTTCAGCGCTGGTGTTGTTGATGACGCCAGGTTTGGCGTTCTTCTATGGCGGTATGGTGCGCGCCAGAAGCGTGCTCAACATGTTGATGATGAGCATCAGCGCCATGGGCGTGGTGACGGTGCTGTGGGTGCTGTACGGCTATTCGGTCTCGTTCGGCACCGACACGGGCAATTTCATCGGCGACCCCACCGAATACTGGGGGCTGAAGGGCCTGATCGGCGGCAACGCCGTGGCCGCCGACGCGACCAAGGGCGTTGCCGCGACCGACATTCCGCTGGCCGGCACCTTGCCGGCGACGGTGTTCGTGGCCTTCCAGCTGATGTTCGCGATCATCACCGTCGCGCTGATCTCGGGCGCGGTCTCCGACCGGCTGAAGTTCAGCGCCTGGCTGGTGTTCTCCGGCCTGTGGGCGACGCTGGTCTACTTCCCGGTCGCGCACTGGGTCTTCGCGTTCGACGGCTTCGCCGCCGAGAAGGGTGGCTGGATCGCCAACAAGCTGCACGCGATCGACTTCGCCGGTGGGACCGCGGTCCATATCAACTCCGGTGCGGCGGGTCTGGCGCTGGCCCTGGTGCTGGGCAAGCGCAAAGGCTGGCCCACCACGCTGTTCCGCCCGCACAACCTGCCGTTCGTGATGCTCGGCGCGGGCCTGCTGTGGTTCGGCTGGTACGGCTTCAACGCCGGGTCGGCGACCAGCTCCAACGGCGCCGCCGGGTCGACCTTCATGACCACCACGATCGCGACGGCCGCGGCGATGCTGGCCTGGCTGCTCACCGAGCGCATCCGCGACGGACACGCCACGACGCTGGGGGCGGCGTCGGGCATCGTGGCCGGGCTGGTCGCGATCACCCCGTCCTGCTCGTCGGTGAACGCCCTGGGTGCGCTGATCGTCGGCCTGGTGGCCGGCGTGGTGTGCGCGCTGGCGGTCGGGCTGAAGTTCAAGCTCGGCTTCGACGACTCGCTGGACGTGGTCGGTGTCCACCTGGTCGGCGGTTTGGCCGGCACGCTGCTGGTCGGCCTGCTGGCCGCGCCGGAGAGCGTGGCGATCAACGGCGTGGCCGGCGTGTCCAAGGGCCTGTTCTACGGTGGCGGCTGGGATCAGCTGGAAAAGCAGGCGGTCGGCGCGTTCAGTGTGCTGGCCTACTCCTTCATCGTGACGACTATCCTGGCGTTGATCCTGAAGTACACGATCGGGATACGGCTGAATCCCGAGGCGGAAGCTTCCGGCATCGATGAGGCCGAGCACGCGGAGAGCGGATACGATTTCGCCGTGCCCACGTCGTCGGTTCTTCCCCGTGCCACCCTGCCGGACAGCTCTAACGGACTGGACGTGGCAGTGGCCGAGAAAGTGGAGGCGGAATAATCATGAAGCTGATCACCGCGATCGTGAAGCCGTTCACCCTCGACGACGTGAAGACCAGCCTCGAGGATGCGGGTGTCGTGGGGCTGACCGTCAGCGAGGTCCAGGGTTACGGCCGCCAGAAGGGGCACACCGAGGTTTACCGCGGTGCTGAATACTCGGTCGATTTCGTGCCGAAGGTTCGGATCGAGGTCGTTGTCGACGATTCCATCGTCGACAAGGTCGTCGACAGCATCGTGCGGGCGGCCCGTACTGGCAAGATCGGTGACGGCAAGGTCTGGGTCAGTCCCGTCGAGACCATTGTGCGAGTGCGTACCGGTGAACGCGGGACCGATGCGATATGACGCTCGCCGCACGTTGACGACCCAGCCTTGGCGGGCCCGGAGGTTATGAGACCGAACGAGCCCGACCGGGATTCTTCAGCGGACGCCGCGCAAGCAGAAATCGCTTCTGGGGCAAGCGATCTAGCTGCTGCGCGGCGTACGCTGCTGTCTGAGGGCAGCACCCTGCACGCGGCCGAACTGCGGCACGCCTGGCTCGAACTTCACGAGTCGTGGCTGACGGTCAAGTCCACCGAGCTCGGCATCACCGAAACCAGTGGCTTCGCGCTCGTCGGGGTCGGCGGCCTGGGCCGGCGCGAGCTGCTGCCCTATTCCGATCTCGACTTGATGTTGTTGCACGACAACGTCTCCGACGGCGTGCTGCAGCGGGTCGCCGACGGGCTGTGGTATCCGCTGTGGGACGCCAACGTCCGGCTCGACCACAGCGTGCGCACCGTGTCCGGCACGCTGGGCGTCGCCAACGGCGACATGATCGCCGCCCTGGGCCTGTTGGACGCTCGCCACATCGCCGGCGATCCGGCACTGTCCGACGAGTTGATCGCCGGCGCAAGAAAGCAGTGGCGCACCGCGATTCGCTCGCGAATGGACGAGCTGGTGGAGATGACCAACGCGCGCTGGCTGCGCTGCGGCCGGATCGCGCAACGCGCCGAGCCGGACCTGAAATCGGGCCGCGGCGGCCTGCGCGACGTCCAATTGCTCGACGCGCTGGGCGTTGCCCAACTGATCGACCGACACGGCATGAGCCGCCCGGAGGTCCCGGGCGGCTCACTCGACGACGCGTATCTGACCCTGCTCGACGTCCGCACCGAACTGCATCGGGTGTCTGGCCGCGGACGCGATCAACTGCTGGCCCAGTTCGCCGACGAGATCAGCGCGGCCCTGCACACCGGTGACCGATTCAGCCTGGCGCGCATGCTTTCCGACGCCGGTCGCACCATTGCGTATCACGCCGAGACCGGACTGCGCACCGCGCAGAACGCCCTGCCGCGCCGCGGCTTCACCGCGTTGGTGCGGCGCCCGAAGCGTCGGCCGCTGGACGAGGGCGTGGTCGAATACGACGGCGAAATCGTGCTGGCCCGCGACGCGCAACCGGCGACCGATGCCGGGCTGGTGTTGCGGGTGGCTGCCGCCTCCGCCGACACCGGCCTGCCCATCGGGGCGGCGACGCTGAGCCGGCTGGCCGCCAGCGTCCCCGACTTGCCGACACCGTGGCCCCGCGAGGCGTTGGACGACTTGCTGGTGGTGCTGCTGGCGGGGCCCCCGATGGTGAACACGATCGAGGCGCTGGACCGAACCGGCTTGTGGAGCAAGCTGTTTCCCGAATGGGACGCGGTTCGCGACCTGCCGCCGCGCGATGTTTCCCACGTGTGGACGGTGGACCGTCATATCGTCGAGACCGCCGTCAACGCGGCGCCGCTGACGACGCGCGTCGCCCGATCGGATCTGCTCGCCCTCGGCGCGCTGCTGCACGACATCGGCAAGGGCCGCGGAGTGGATCACTGCGTGTTCGGGGCCGAATTGGTGGCGCCCATCGGCGAGCGGCTGGGGCTGGCGCCCCGGGACATCGAGACACTCGCGGGCATGGTCCGCCACCACCTGCTGCTGCCGATCGCGGCCACTCGCAGCGACCTCAACGACCCGAAAACCATTGAGTCCGTGTCGGAGGCGCTGGGCGGGGACCTGCAACTGCTCGAGCTGCTGCACGCGCTCGCGGAGGCCGACTCGAAGGCCACCGGGCCCGGTGTGTGGAGCGACTGGAAGGCCTCGCTGATGGAAGACCTGGTGCGCCGCTGCCGCCTGGCGATGGTGGGCGAGCCCCTTCCGGAGGCGGAACCGACTGCGCCACACTATTTTTCATTGGCAGCCGATCACGGTGTACACGTCGAGATCAAGCCGGGGGAGCGCGAACGCCTGCACGCGGTGATGGTCGCACCGGACGAGCGGGGCCTGGTGTCGAAGGCCGCGGCGGTGCTGGCGATGAACTCGCTGCGGATCCACTCCGCGACGGTCAACACCCACGAGGGTGTCGCGATCGCCGAGTTCGTGGTGTCTCCGCTGTTCGGTTCGCCGCCCGAGGCGGGCCTGCTGCGTCAGCAGTTCGTCGGGGCGCTGGGCGGCGACGTCGACGTCCTTGGCGCGTTGGAGAAGCGCGACACCGAGGCCGCCAACTCGGCGATGGCCCGGACCGGGGAAATCCAGGCGGGGGCGCCGTTGACCCGTTCGACCGCCCCGCCGCGCATCCTGTGGCTCGACGCCGCCGCGCCCGGGCACCTCATCGTCGAAGTCCGCGCCATGGACCGGATCGGGCTACTGGCGTTGCTGGCTCAGGCGCTCGAACGTGCGGGAGCCGACATCGCCTGGGCCAAGGTCAACACATTCGGATCGACGGCCGCCGATGTGTTCTGCGTGTCCGTGTCGGTCTCCCCGGGAGCACTAGACGCCAAGCACCAGGCGCGAACCGCGATCGAGCAACATCTGCTGGCGGTATTGGGCGGCCCGACGGTCGAGGTGCTTGCCGAACTGGTCGGGGATTAGTCCGCACCCTCACGCGGGGATGCCAACACGGCCCGCTGACGCAGGTAATCGTGTTAAATCTCATCAACTCTTTCGCGCTCGGGTCCCCATTGTTCGAGGGTGCTCGGCTTTTCGAAAGGTGAGGCGATGGGGTGGCTCGCGGCGTGGTGGCGACAGCCTGACCATTTCAACTGGCTGACCGGCTACCTGCAATCCCGCGGGCTCGGCATGAGTCTGCGGTGGATCTTCGCGGGAGTTTCCGCGTCCCTCGCGCTGACCCCGATCGATGTGCTGTGGAGTCCCGCGCCGTACCGGCCGAGCGCTTTGCTGCTCGACGTGGTGATCGCCGTGCTGGGACTGGGCATTGCCGCCATGTGGCTGTCTGGCTGGCCCACCCGCCGCCAGTCGGTCTTCATCGCGATGACCTGGAGTTTGTGCTTTGCCGCCGGCAGTCTGGCTCAGCCCAACCCGCTGCTGGCGTTGATGGGGTGCGTAGCGTTGGCGCTTCCGGGGGGCTATTTCGCCTTTTTCCACACTGCCGGGTACATGGCGGTGAATTTCTGGCTGGCGGGCACGGTCGGCGCCATCGAAGTCGTGCGGATGGCAGCGGCTGGCCAGGGGGTGCTCGCCATTCACTGCTACTTTCTGGTGCTCGAGCTCAACGTCCTGGTGCCCTTTGCCATCCAGGTCGTCGTGCGCGCGCTGACCGTCGATTTGCTGCGTACCGACCGCGATCCGCTGACCGGCCTGTTCAACCGCAGAGCCTGCGAGCGGGCCGTCCTCGGCCGGATTCTCACCAATGCCGACCACGCCTACCTCGCGGTGGCCATGGTCGATCTGGATCGCTTCAAAAACATCAACGACACGCAGGGTCACGCGGCCGGCGACGCGGCGCTGGTAATGGTGGCGCACGCACTGACCGCCGCTTGCAAACACACCGCGCTCATCGGGCGGGTCGGTGGAGAGGAATTTCTGGTCGCCGACACCGTGCACACCGAACGCCCGCCCGCGTGGGGCAGCCGGCTATGCGAGGCGGTGGCCGCGACGCCGCTGCCGGTGACCGCCAGCGTCGGAATCGCGACCCTGGCGCTGTCCGGCGTCGGCAGCAACGACGCCGAAGAGGCGTATCGGCAGGTGGTCGCCCGTGCCGACGCCGCGATGTATGAGGCGAAAAAGCTCGGCGGAAACCAGGCCCGACACCACAGTCATCAGCAGTCATGAAGTCGGGGCGGCCGCGGCGCGTTGGCTACGCGAGTTCCGAATTCAGTTGCCGCAGCGCCACAATGCGGTCCTTGAGCTGATCGCGGGTCGCGGCGGCGATCGGCGGCCCGCCGCAGCGCCGGCGCAGTTCGTTGTGGATCCAGCCGTGCGGCTTGCCGGTGCGGTGATGGGCGACCGACACCAGGCTGTTGAGCTCGCGGCGCAGCTCGCGCAGCTGACCGTGCATGGTGCCCGGCGCCGACGGCGCCGGTACCGACTGTCCAGACGCGGCCCGCTTCTGCAGCTGCTCGTCCTGGCGACGGTGCAGCAGCGCCCGCATCTGGCTGGCGTCCAGCAGTCCCGGGATGCCCAGGTAGTCGGCTTCCTCGTCGCTTCCGGCCGGGGCGGCCGTGCCGAACGAGGACCCGTCGAAGATCACCTGATCCAATTCGGCGTCGGCGCCCAGTGAGACGAAACCCTTTTCCAGGTCCGTCTTTTCGTTCTGTTCCGCAACGGCCGGATCGGCCAGCAACGGATCGTCGAGGGATTCGCGGTGCGGTTCGCCCAGGACGTGATTGCGCTGTGCCTCCAGCTCGCTGGCCAGCAGCAGCAGGTTGGGCACCGACGGCACGAAGATGCTCGCAGTCTCACCCGGGCGGCGCGACCGGACGAAGCGCCCGATGGCCTGGGCGAAGAACAGCGGGGTCGACGCGCTGGTGGCGTAGATCCCGACCGAGAGCCGGGGAACGTCGACCCCTTCGGAGACCATCCGCACCGCGACCAGCCAGCGCGAGGTGCTCTCGGCGAATTCGGAGATCCGTTGCGACGATCCGGGATCGTCGGAGAGGACCAGCGTCGGCGCCTCGCCGGTCAGCTCGGCCAGCAGCTTGGCGTACGCGCGGGCCGCGGCCTGATCCGACGCGATGATCATGCCGCCGGCGTCGGGCACATGCGTGCGCAGCTGACGCAGCCGCTGATCCGCGGCGGTGATCACCGCGGGCATCCATTCGCCGGCGGGATCCAGCGCGGTGCGCCACGCCCGCGCGGTCTGCTCGGCGGACAGCGGCTCGCCGAGGCGCGCCTCGTGTTCCTCGCCGGCGCTGTCGCGCCAGCGGGCCTGCCCGGAGTAGGCCAGGAACACCACCGGGCGCACCACGCCGTCGGCGAGTGCCTCGGCATAGCCGTAGGTGTGGTCGGCCTGCGAACGGCGTACCCCGTCGGCGCCCGACTCGTAGGTGACGAACGGGATGGGGCTGTCGTCGCTGCGAAAGGGGGTGCCCGTCAAGGCAAGTCGGCGGGTCGCGTCGGAAAAGGCTTCGCGAATGGCGTCGCCCCAGGTCTTCGCGTCACCGCCGTGATGGATCTCGTCGAAGACGACGAGCGTCTTGCGCTGCTCGGTGCGCACCCGGTGCAGCGTCGGATGCGACGCGACCTGGGCGTAGGTGACCATCACGCCGTGATACTCCGGCGAGGTCGCCGCGCCGGTGTTGGAGAACTTCGGGTCCAGGAAGATGCCGTACCGCAGCGCCGCCTGCGCCCACTGCACCTTGAGGTGCTCGGTGGGCACCACGACGGTGATCTGCTCGACGGTGCGGCTGCCCAGCAGTTCGGCGATCACCCGCAGCGCGAACGTCGTCTTCCCGGATCCGGGGGTGGCCACGGCGAGGAAGTCGCGCGGCTCGGCGGTCAGGTACTTCACCAGCGCGCGGCGCTGCCAGCCTCGCAGCGGTCGCGTGTCGACTCCAACGCTCGCGTCGGCGGCGCTGACCGGCTGCATCGACACAAACTCCCCTCCGGCGCGCGGTTCGCAGCGCGCACTCCTCGACAAGTCTTAGGTCCCGGCCCGCGATGCTAACCGGCGTGACGGCGGGTGTGAAATGTAGCATGGCAACGCTTTTCGGCGCTGGAACGACTCGAGCCAGGTTATCCAGAAAGTCGCGCGCTGCTCGCCAGGTCGCGGGTCTGCAGCCACCGGTGGATGCGTTCGGCGACGTCGGCCCAGCCGGGCTCGAGCATCATGTTGTGGCCCATCGCGAAGAACTCCGGCTCGGTCGCATAGGCGCGCGCCGTGGCGCGCACCTCGTCCACGCTGACGAAGCCGTCGTAGCGCGCGCCGAGGACCAGCATCGGCGTGCGCACCCGCCGGGTCCGGACGCGGCGAACCAGCGGATCGGTCATGGCGGCGCGCACACTCTCCGCCCCGGCGCGTTGCCGGCAGGATTCGACGATCGCCTCGGGCGTGTCGGCGCAGAAGAGGTACTCGCGGGTCAGCTCGGGGGTGGCCAGGAATCGCAGCAGCGTGGGGTCACTCCACGCCTCCATGGTCATCGACGGCCGGCGACGCCACACCCGTATCGCCAAGCTGAGCACGCCCGCCGGCGGGACCGAGCCCAGCAGCACCGCGGCCGGGGCGCTGTGCTGTTCGAGGTAGCGCTGAACCACGAACCCGCCCAGGGAATGGCCGATCAGCACCGGCCGGCCGCCCAGCTCGTCGGCGACCGATCGGACATCGTCGAGGTAGTCGGCGACGGACACCTTGGGCAAGGGCTTGGCCGTGGGGCTACGGCCGTGGCCGCGCAGGCTGATCGCCACCGCGCGGTAGCCGGCGCCGGCGAAGTAGTCCAGGAATCCGTCGTCCCAGCACCACGCGCCGTGCCAGCCGCCGTGTACGAAGAGCAACGGCACCGGATGGTCCCGGCTGCACGACCCCTTGTCGATTACTTCGAGCATCAGCTGACATTTGCTGGCCGCGGCGGCCCCGTCAATAGTCGTTCCCGCCTGGCGGTCAACGCGCCGCGCGCCGAGCGTGAAGTTAGCTTCACGCTCGCTGGGTCTTTGCGTGTGGGCGCGGCCAGCGCGCCGACATCGGCCAACGCCCCTCCAGTAGCCTGTTGGGGTGTTTGAATCGCTGTCCGACCGGTTGACCGGTGCCCTGACCGGGCTGCGCGGCAAGGGTCGACTGACCGACGCCGACATCGATGCCACCACTCGCGAGATTCGGCTCGCGCTGCTGGAAGCCGACGTATCACTGCCCGTCGTGCGGGCGTTCGTCGGCCGGATCAAGGAGCGCGCCCGCGGCGCGGAGGTGTCCGGTGCGCTGAACCCGGCGCAGCAGGTCGTCAAGATCGTCAACGAAGAACTCATCGGCATCCTCGGCGGCCAGACCCGCCAGCTGGCGTTCGCGAAGACCCCGCCGACCGTGGTGATGCTCGCCGGTCTGCAGGGTTCCGGTAAAACGACGCTCGCCGGGAAGTTGGCCGCCTGGCTGCGCGGCCAGGGGCACACGCCGCTGCTGGTGGCCTGCGACCTGCAGCGTCCCGCCGCGGTGAACCAGCTGCAGGTGGTCGGCGAGCGGGCCGGGGTGCCGGTCTTCGCGCCGCATCCGGGCGCGTCTGCGGAGTCCGGGCCGGGCGACCCGGTCGCCGTCGCCGCCGCCGGACTCGCCGAGGCGCGCGCCAAGCACCACGACGTCGTGATCGTCGACACCGCCGGACGGCTGGGTATCGACGACGAGCTGATGAGCCAGGCCGCGGCGATCCGCGACGCCGTCGATCCCGACGAAGTGATCTTCGTGCTCGACGCGATGATCGGTCAGGACGCGGTCACCACCGCTGAGGCGTTCCGGGAGGGCGTCGGCTTCACCGGCGTGGTGTTGACCAAGCTCGACGGCGACGCGCGCGGTGGTGCCGCGCTGTCGGTCCGCGAGGTCACCGGCGTGCCAATCCTTTTCGCGTCCACCGGCGAGAAGCTGGAGGACTTCGACGTCTTCCACCCGGACCGGATGGCCAGCCGCATCCTGGGCATGGGCGACGTGCTCAGCCTGATCGAACAGGCCGAGCAGGTCTTCGACGCCGAGCAGGCCGAGGCCGCCGCCGCCAAGATCGGTTCCGGCGAGCTGACCCTCGAGGACTTCCTCGAGCAGATGCTGGCGATCCGCAAGATGGGACCGATCGGCAACCTGCTGGGCATGTTGCCCGGCGCCGGGCAGATGAAGGATGCGCTGGCCGAGGTCGACGACCGTCAGCTCGACCGGCTGCAGGCCATCATCCGCGGCATGACGCCGCAGGAGCGCGCCGACCCGAAGATCATCAACGCTTCGCGGCGGCTGCGCATCGCCAACGGTTCGGGCGTGGCGGTGTCCGAGGTCAACCAGCTGGTGGACCGGTTCTTCGAGGCCCGCAAGATGATGTCGTCGATGCTGGGCGGCATGGGCATCCCGGGCATGGGCCGCAAATCCGTCAACCGAAAAGGCAAGGGCGCCAAAGGCAAGAAGGGCAAGAAGGGGGGCCGCGGTCCGACGCCGCCGAAGGCCCGCAACCCGCTCGGCGCCGGCATGCCGGGCATGGCAGGAATGCCGCCGGGGTTCCCCGATCTGTCCCAGATGCCCGAGGGTCTCAACGAGCTGCCGCCCGGCCTGGCCGACTTCGATCTGTCCAAGCTCAAGTTCCCAGGCAACCCGGGAAGAAAGTAGCCGCGCGGTGCCCATGCACGTGCGCGGCCGGGGACTGCCCGACGAGGCCCCGGTCGAACTGTGGATCGTCGACGGTCACATCAGCACCGAACGGGTCGCCGGGGCCGACACCGTCTTCGATGGCGGATGGGTCCTGCCCGGGCTGGTGGACGCGCACTGTCACGTCGGGCTCGGCGATCACGGCGAGATCCCGCTCGACGAGGCGATCGTGCAGGCCGAGACCGAGCGCGACGTCGGCGCCCTGCTGCTGCGCGACTGCGGCTCGCCGACCGACACCCGCAGCCTCGACGACCGCGACGACCTGCCCCGCATCATCCGCGCCGGAAAGCACCTGGCCCGGCCCAAGCGCTACTCGCCGAACTTCGCGACAGAGCTGGACGACGAATCGCAGCTGCCGGACGCGGTGGCCGTCGAAGCCCGGCGCGGCGACGGCTGGATCAAGCTGGTCGGCGATTGGATCGACCGCAGCGTCGGCGATCTCGCCCCGCTCTGGTCCGACGACGTGCTCAAGGCCGCGATCGACACCGCGCACGCGCACGGCGCCCGGGTCACCGCCCACGTCTTCAGCGACGAGGCCATGCCCGGGCTGATCAAGGCCGGGATCGACTGCATCGAGCACGGCACCGGGCTCACCGACGAGACGATCGCGCTGATGCTCGAACACGGCACCGTGTTGGTCCCCACCCTGATCAACATCTTCGACAACTTCCCGGGCATCGCCGACGCCGCAAAGCGCTACCCGACCTACGCCGCGCACATGCGCGATCTGTACGCGCGCTGCCCCGAGCGGATCGCGGCGGCGGTGGATGCCGGCGTGCCGATGTACGCGGGAAGCGATGCCGGCACGATGATCGCCCACGGCCGCATCGTCGACGAGGTCGAAGCCCTGACGAAGGTCGGGATGAGCGCCACCGACGCGCTGGGCGCCGCGTGCTGGGATGCCCGGCGCTGGCTGGGCCGGCCCGGCCTGGACCACGGGGCGCCGGCGGATTTGGTGTGCTACACCCAAGACCCGCGGCAGGGTCCCGGTGTGCTGAGCCGACCCGACCTGGTGATCCTGGGCGGCAACATGTTTCGGCCCTGAACCGTCAGCACGCATGATCAGCGGGGCGTCGCGACGACGGATAGAATGACGCGATGGCGTTGGCCAGCGGCGCGGTTTGTGCCGGTTATACCGTCGCTCGACGGCTCGGGTCCGGGGTGACTGGTGATGTCTACCTTGTTCAGGATCCCCGTTCCGCGCGCTGGCAGGCGCTGAAGGTTCTGTCCCCGGCGCTGTCGTCGGACCGGCAATTCCGCCGAAACTTTCTGTCCGAGACCCCGATGGTGACCGGCCTGCATCACCAGCACATCGTGGCGGTACACGACCGCGGCGACTTCGACGGGCAGCTGTGGATCGCGATGGACTACGTGGCGGGCAGCAGCGCCGCGCAGCTGCTCAAGGACCGATTTCCGGCGGTGTGGCCCGTCGGCGAGGTGCTCGCGATCGTCGCCGCGGTGGCCGACGCGCTGGACTACGCCCACCAGCGCGGGCTGCTGCACCGCGACGTCAAACCGGCCAACATCCTGCTGACCAGCGAGCAACGGATTCTGTTGTCGGACTTCGGCGTGGCCCGCTCGCTGGGCGAGCACTCCGGCGTGGTCGGATCGCATGTCCCGGTCGGCACGGTGGGCTACGCCGCGCCCGAGCAGTTGATGGGCGCCGATGTCGATCGGCGTGCGGATCAATATGCGTTGGCGGCGACGGCCTTTCACCTGCTGACGGGCGCGCCGCCGACCGAATACCTCAGTCCGTCCGCCGCGCTGCGCGAGTTGCTGACCGCTGCGCCGCGCAAACTCAGCGACCAGCGTCCGGAACTGGCCCAGCTGGATCGGGTGTTCGCGCGGGCGCTCGCCAAACGGCCCGTCGACCGCTTCGCCAGTTGCCGAGAGTTCGCCGACGCGGCCGACGCGGTGGTCAGGGCGAAAGACCGCAGTCCCGAGGGCGTGCTGGTGCTGGATTACCCGGCCTACGACTGGCCCCCGGACGACGACGCATCGACCGGGCAACCGGCCGCCGAGGCGCAGGCGCGGGTCAGCCTGCCGACGCGGCGCCGGCCCCGCAAGATCGTGGTCGGCGCCGTGGCGATCGTGGCGCTGATCGGGCTGTTCGCCTTCGGCATCTTCACCGGGCGAAAGATGGAGTCGACCGCGGCGCGCGCGGCAAGCGCCCCGACCAGCGCACCCGCTGTGGCCGCGGTGCCGCCGCCCACCACCGCGTCCGGTCCGCCAACCCCGCTGGACGGCACGTATCGCCTGGACGCCGAGCGGTCCAAGGAGACCTTCGACTACACGCCGAGCCCGCAACCGCCGGACGTCACCACGTGGTGGGCGCTGCGCTCGTCGTGCACGCCGTCGTACTGCTCGGCCGCCGCGGTGCTGCTGGACAACAACGACCACACCCAGCCGGGCAACGTCGACGCTCGCCCGGTCATCTTCCAGTTCACCGACGGCCAGTGGCAGGCCCGGCCGGAAACAGTGCCCTTTCCCTGCGTGGGGCCAACCGGGATCACCAAGTCGCAGACCACCGTGCAGACCCTGGCGCTGCGGCCCAACCCGCAGGGCGCCCTCGTCGGCGAAATGGAGCTCGTCGTGCAAACCGACGAGTGTGGTCAGCGTGGGTCGGTGGTCCGGGTTCCCGCGAGGATGGTCCGCACCACCGACACCCCGTCCGGCGTCTATGTGCCGGACCCCGTCTCGGTCCCCGACCCCACCGGCCTGCTCACCCCCGCGCCCGCGGTGCCCAGCCCCGGGGTGCCGCCGAGGCCGGGGCGTTAGCCGCTGCCTAGCGCTGTGACCTGCGCCTTTAGTGTGCCTCGGAAAAAGATTGCGAGTGCTCACTATCTATGATAGGTTCGCTGAAACACCTGGAGGCGAAATGGCGTACGACGTGATCATCCGCGACGGCTTGTGGTTCGACGGAACCGGCAGCGCACCACACACCCGCACGCTGGGTATCCGCGACGGCGTGGTGGCCACGGTGTCGAGCGCACCGCTGGACGAGACGGGCTGCCCCGAGGTGATCGACGCGGCGGGCAAGTGGATCCTGCCCGGCTTCATCGACGTGCACACCCACTACGACGCCGAGGTGCTGCTGGACCCGGGCCTGCGCGAGTCGGTGCGCCACGGCGTCACCACCGTGCTGCTGGGCATGTGCTCGCTGTCGACGGTGTACGCCAACACCGAAGACGCCGCCGACCTGTTCAGCCGGGTCGAGGCGGTGCCGCGCAAGTACGTCCTGGGCGCACTGGAAACCAACCGGACCTGGAGCACCGCCGCCGAATACATCGCGGCAATCGACGCGCTGCCGCTGGGGCCGAATGTCGGTTCGCTGCTTGGTCATTCGGACTTGCGCGCCACGGTGCTCGGACTCGATCGGGCCACCGACGCCACCGTCAAGCCCACCGACGCCGAACTGGAGAAGATGGCGGCGCTGCTCGACGAGGCGCTGGAGGCAGGCATGCTCGGCATGTCGGGCATGGACGCCGCGATCGACAAACTCGACGGCGACCGCTTCCGCTCGCGGGCGCTGCCGTCCACCTTCGCGACCTGGCGCGAACGGCGCAAACTGATCAAGGTGCTGCGCAAGCGCGGCCGGATTCTGCAGAGCGCACCCGACGTCAACAACGCGATCACCGCGGTGCTGTTCTTCCTGGCCAGCAGCCGGATCTTCAACCGGCGCAAGGGCGTTCGGATGAGCCTGCTGGTGTCGGCCGACGCCAAGTCGAATCCGCTGGCCGTTTACGTGTTCGGGCCGGCAACGCGGTTGGCGAACAAGCTGCTGGGCGCCAGCGTGCGGTTCCAGCACCTGCCGGTGCCGTTCGAGCTGTACTCCGACGGGATCGACCTGCCGGTCTTCGAGGAGTTCGGCGCCGGCACCGCCGCACTGCACCTGCGGGACCAGCTGCAGCGCAACGAATTACTGGCCGACGAGGCCTACCGGCGGGAGTTCCGCAAAGAGTTCGACCGCATCAAGCTGGGCCCGTCGCTGTGGCACCGCGACTTCCACGACGCGGTCATCGTCGAGTGCCCCGACAAGTCGTTGATCGGCAAGAGCTTTGGCGCGATCGCCGACGAGCGCGGCCTGCACCCGCTCGACGCGTTCCTCGATGTGCTGGTCGACAACGGTGAACGCAACGTGCGATGGACCACCATCGTGGCCAACCACCGGCCCAAGCTGCTCGACGCGCTGGCCAACGAGGAAAGCGTGCATATGGGCTTCTCGGACGCCGGTGCGCACCTGCGCAATATGGCCTTCTACAACTTCGGAATCAAGTTGCTCAAGCGAACCCGCGACGCCTACCGGGCGGGTGCGCCGTTCATGACCACCGAACGCGCGGTGCACCGGCTCACCGGTGAACTGGCGGACTGGTTCGGCATCGACGCCGGAACCCTGCGCCAAGGCGACCGGGCCGACTTCGTGGTGATCGACCCGGCCGGCCTGAACGACGAGGTCGAGGCCTACCACGAGGAAGAGGTCCCCTTCTACGGCGGCCTGCGGCGCATGGTCAATCGCAACGACGACGCCGTCGTCGCGACCGGCGTGGGCGGCGCCGTGGTGTTCCGCGCGGGCGAGTTCCGCGAGGGATACGGGCAGACCGTGAAGTCGGGCCGCTACCTGCGGGCCGGCCGGCGCACCCAGCATTCGGCCGCACTGGTCTGACCGGGATGGCCCGAACCCAGCAGCAACGCCGCGAGGAGACCGTCGGGCGGCTCCTCGAGGCATCCATCGCCAGCATCATCGAGGTCGGATATGCCCGCGCGTCGGCGGCCGTGATCACCAAGCGGGCCGGAGTGTCGGTGGGGGCGCTGTTCCGTCACTTCGAGACGATGAGCGACTTCATGGCCGCGACCGCGTCGGAGGTGTTGCGCCGCCAGGTGGAGTCGTTCACCAAGCAGGTCGCCCAGATTCCGGCCGACCGGCCGGTGCTGGAGGCGGCGCTGACGATCCTGCGCGACATCACCGGGGGGCCGACGAACGCGGTGCTCTATGAGCTGATGATCGCCGCACGCACCGACGACAAGCTCAACGCGCACCTACGTGAGGTGATGGCGCAGTACACCGCGAAGATCCTCGACGCGGCCCGCGCCCTGCCGGGCGCCGAGGGCATCGATTCCGAGACGTTCCCGGCGTTGGTGGCGCTGTTGACCAACGTCTTCGACGGAGCGGCGATCGTGCGCGGGATTTTCCCCGAGCCCGACATCGAAGAGCAACGAATTGCGTTGCTGTCCAAGATGTTTACCGGGCTGGTCCCGAACCAGGCTCGCTAGAGTGAACCGATGCTCGCCGACGGGTTGAGCGCGAAGCCCCAGTCGAACAAGCTGCCGGCCTGATCCCAGTACGTCGGTCCGCCCGGCTTGACCATCCCGTACATCATCGCGACCACCAAGCGGCGTCCACCGCGGGCGGCGGCACCGACGAAGGTCTTGCGGGCGGCGTTGGTGAACCCGGTCTTGCCGCCGATCGCGCCCGGATAGCGGGTCAGCAGTTCGTCTTGGTTGGTGATCGGTTCGTCGCCGTGGTCGCCGGGGAACATCGCCGACGGCTCGGCCGTGATGTGGGCGAACGTCGGGTTGGCCATCGCGGCCCGGAAGATGACGGCCAGGTCGTGCGCCGTCGAGGCGCCGGAGCCGCCGGGCCCGTCCAGCCCGGACGGGGTCGCGGCGTGGGTACTGGTCGCCCCCAGCGAGGCCGCCTTCGCGTTCATCTTCGCCACCGTGGCATCGGCGCCGCCCAGCAGATGCGCCAGCGTGTTCGCGGCATCGTTGCCGGAAACCAGCAGCAGGCCGTCGAGCAGCTGGCGGGCGGTGTAGACGCGGCCGGGTTTGATGCCGACGCAGTTGCATTCGATCTGGGTGTCGGCGACGTCGGCGACGACGGTGGAGTCCAGGTTCACCTCGTCCAGGGCCACCAGCGCCAGCAGCACCTTGATCGTGCTCGCCGGCGGGTGAGCCACATACTGGTCGCGACCGGCCAGCACCTGACCGCTGTCCAGGTCGGCCAGGATCCAGGTCTGGGCCGGACCGTCGGGAATCGGCATCGAGCCGATCGGCTGCATGTCGTCGGCCCAGGACAGGGGAGCGGTGACACCGGCGACCGTGAGCAGCGCAGCAGCTGCGGCGATGAGTTTCCGCATGGCCGCAAAGTTTAACTTCCGGCCCAAGCCCTCGCCGCCTGCCTCACGGGCACCAGGGCGGAACCGGGCAGAACGGCAGCGTGGGCAGCGGCAGGTAGGACGTCTGGGTGGGCACCGGCCCCGGCGGCGGCGGGTGCTTGAACGGAAGTGACGACCAGGAGTAGAAGACGCCGGTGCCGGTGTCGTGCACGCCCTGGTAGTCCCAGTAGAAGTCGTGGCAGACGTTCGCGTCCCAGGGGATGGGCCGGCCCGCCGGATCCGGATCGCCCGGACACCAGCGCTGACAGGAGCTGCCCGGCGCGCAGTCCCCGGGAGCGGCCGCCGCCAAAGGCGCCCCGGCCCAAACCGACAAGACCGTTGCCAAGCAGGCCAGTCCTGCTCTCATAGCTGGGATTATTCTCCTCGCCGGCTTTGCGTGGAATGGGAATGAGGGAGGAGACACCTATGAGTCACCGTATCGACTACGAAGCCGCCGCCCGCCGACCGCTGTCGTAGCGAAAAACGCTGGAACGCAAGGGAACTGAACCCACGCTAGCGGTGGTGGCGAGTCGCCGCGACGTCCCGGTCACCCCGGGTGTTGAATCGAGGCATGTTGAGCCTGGCCGAAATTTCCGACCGTCTGGAGATCCAGCAGCTGATGGTGGACTATTCCACCGCTATTGACCAGCGGCGATTCGACGATTTGGACAAGGTGTTCACCGAAGACGCGTACATCGACTACACGGCCTTGGGAGGAATCGAGGGCCGTTTCCCCGAGGTCAAGAAGTGGCTGTCGGAGGTGCTGCCGAGCTTCCCGGTGTACGCCCACATGCTCGGGAACTTCTCGGTTCGGATCGACGGGGACACGGCCTCCTCACGGGTGATCTGCTTCAACCCGATGGTCTTGCCCGGTGACTCCGGCAAACCGGGAGACCAGGTGATGTTCTGTGGGCTCTGGTATGACGACGAGTTCGTGCGCACCCCCGAGGGCTGGCGGATGTCGCGCCGGGTCGAGACGAAGGTTTTCCAAAAGATCATGTGACGCCGCAAACGCGGTGATCGATCGCGGTAACCGGGGTACCTTAAGGCATGCGTTCCATCTATGTCGCTGTGGCGGTCGGCATTTCCGCCGCCGCCTTGCCCATCGCCCCGGTCGTGCTGTCGGGGGCGCCGTCTGCCCACGCCGAGACCGGCGTCGTCGGTTACGCGAGTTGCCTGGGCGGCGACACGAAGCCCCCACCGCCGGGGGTCAGTGCGGAAGACTGGTTTCCCAGCGTTCACGTGATCACGAACGATATCGATTCCGGTATTCCCTCCGCCGAAGTGACCCGGCGACTGGTGGATATGGGTGTCGCGCCGAAAGATGCCGCTCTGCGGGTGCAGTGTTTCCTCGCCAACCAGCCGCGCGGATCCGGCCATTGACGGCCTCAGCGCACTGACGCGGGGCCGGCGGGCGGGCGAATTTCTGCCAAAGGCGCTCGTTCTGGCACAATAGGCGGCTGTCCGCCGCGCGACCCGCCCCGTTGCCGGGGCGCTTGTTCGGCGGTCACACACGCGAGGCAAAACCGGATCCGGGTATCCCGCCCTGGTCGCTGAATTGCAGCGTGACACCCACAGGAGAATTCGCTTAATCATGGCTGTGAAGATCAAGCTCACTCGGCTTGGCAAGATCCGCAACCCGCAGTACCGCATCGCCGTCGCCGACGCACGCACGCGGCGCGACGGCCGCTCGATCGAGGTGATCGGCCGCTACCACCCTAAGGAAGACCCGAGCCTGATCGAGATCGACTCGGAGCGGGCCCAGTACTGGCTATCGGTGGGCGCCCAGCCGACCGAACCCGTCGTCAAGCTGCTGAAGATCACCGGCGACTGGCAGAAGTTCAAGGGTCTGCCCGGCGCCGAGGGCAGCCTGCGGGTCGCCCCGGCCAAGCCCAGCAAGCTGGAGCTGTTCAACGCCGCGCTGGCTGAGGCCGACGGCGGCCCGACCACCGAGGCGGCCAAGCCGAAGAAGAAGACCCCGGCCAAGAAGGCCGCGAAGGCCGACGAGGCTCCCGCCGAAGCCGAGGCGCCGACCGCCGAGGCCCCGGCCGAGGGCGCCGAGCAGCCGACGGAAAGCTGACGCGATGAGTACGGTCGTTGTCGACGCTGTCGAACATCTGGTGCGCGGAATCGTGGACAACCCGGACGACGTCCGGGTGGACCTGGTGACCAGCCGGCGTGGGCGCACCGTCGAGGTGCATGTCCACCCCGAGGATCTGGGCAAGGTGATCGGTCGCGGGGGACGTACCGCGACGGCGTTGCGCACGCTGGTCGCCGGTATCGGTGGCCGGGGCATCCGGGTCGACGTGGTGGACACCGACCAGTAGGTCTTTTTACTCATGGAGCTGCTCGTCGGGCGCGTCGTGAAAGCACACGGCATCACCGGCGAGGTGGTCGTGGAAGTTCACACCGACGACCCCGATGATCGCTTCGCATCGGGAATTACCTTGCGCGCCAAGCCATCCCGTGGCCGCGGCGAAGAACGCAGCTATGTGGTCGCCGGCGCGCGCGAGCACGGCGGCCGGCTGCTGGTGCGGCTGGCCGGCGTGGACGACCGCGACGCCGCCGACGCGCTGCGCGGCAGCCTGTTCGTGGTGGACTCCGACGACCTGCCGCCGATCGACGAGCCGGACACCTACTACGACCACCAGCTCGAGGGTCTGCGGGTCCGGACCACGGCGGGACAGGATCTCGGTGTCATCGCCGAGGTGCTGCACACCGCGGCCGGAGAGCTGTTGGCGGTGCACCGAACCGACGGCGAACAAACCCGGGAAGTATTGGTGCCGTTCGTGAATGCGATCGTCACGTCGGTGTCGCTGGACGACCGGATGGTCGAAATCGATCCGCCCGAGGGCCTGCTGGATCTGGGGTAGCCGGTGCGCATAGACGTCGTGACGATTTTTCCGGCCTACCTGGACCCGCTGCGGCAATCGTTGCCCGGCAAGGCAATTGCGTCGGGGCTGGTCGATCTGCGGGTGCACGACCTGCGCGGGTGGACTCATGACGTACACCACTCGGTGGACGACGCGCCCTACGGCGGCGGGCCGGGGATGGTGATGAAGGCGCCGGTGTGGGGCGAGGCGCTGGATGAAATCTGCTCTGAGGAAACGCTATTGGTCGTTCCCACGCCGGCCGGCGGGTTGTTCAAACAACCCACCGCCGCGCGCTGGAGCACCGAAAAGCATCTGGTGTTCGCCTGCGGCCGCTACGAGGGCATCGACCACCGCGTCGTCGAGGATGCCGCGCGCCGGATGCGGGTCGAAGAAGTCTCGATCGGCGACTACGTGCTGCCCGGCGGCGAGTCGGCGGCCGTCGTGATGATCGAGTCCGTGCTGCGGCTGCTGACCGGCGTACTGGGCAATCCCGCGTCGCATCGCGAGGATTCGCACTCGGAGGTGCTGGGCGGTCTGTTGGAGGGGCCGAGCTACACCCGGCCGCCGAGCTGGCGCGGCCTCGACGTCCCCGACGTACTGCTGTCGGGCGATCACGCGCGCATCGCGGCCTGGCGCCGGGAGGTATCGCTGCGGCGCACGCGCGAACGTCGCCCCGATCTGCAGCCGGGCGACCCTTAGAAGGGTGTGGGCCCGATCCGGCCGTTGGGGAACATCGTCTTGACGGCCTGGGTGATCGTGTCGCGCGCCGTCGCGTCGTCGGAGGACTGCAGCGACTCGACGACCACGATGTAGCGGCGGTCCGGGCCCACCACGCCGGTCGACAGATGCATCCACTCCGTGCCGATGCAGCACATCCAGCCTTGCTTGACCGCCACCGGTTCGGCGAACAGACCGTCGGGGATACCGAACCGCTGCGGGTACCCGTCGACCCCGGTCGGGGTGGATTTGGCCAGGTCGTTGACGATGACCTTGGCCCGGTCCGCGGACAGGCCGCCGGACCCGTCGAGCAGCTTCTCGTAGTAGTGGATCAGGTCGGTCAGCGAGCTCGTCGTGTTCCACCAGCGCCCGTCCGACGGCGGGAAGGTCGACGACAGCCCGTAGCGGTCGGCCACCGCGGTGATGATGTTGTCGCCGCCGCCCTGACCCCAGAATTTCTCGGCGGCGCCGTCGTCGGACGACTGCAACATCAGGTCGAGTGCCTGCCGGTCGTCGGGGGACAGGGTGGTCTTGCCCCGAGCCTCGGCCAGCAGCAGGTCGTCGGCGATGAACAGCTTGGCCACCGAGGCGGTGCCGACGATCTGGGTGTTGCCGCTGGAGATCAGCTCATGGGTCTTGCGGTCCAGGATGCCCACCGAAAGGGTGGCCCCGCTGGCGGCGGCCTGGTCGGTGGCCTGCTGGATACGCGCCTGCAAGCCGCCTAATCCGCCGCCGGGCGGCGCGCCCAGCACCGTCGGCGCCGCGGGCGGCCCGGGCGCGTCGATGGTTTCCAGCAGGAACTGAATGAGTTGCGGTTGGTGATCCGGCGCGCCCGAGGACGTGCCGGACGACTTCAGCTGGGCTTTTACCGCGAGCCTCGCCTCGTCGCACCCGGCCAGCACCAGCGTCACCGCCGCGACGGCGGCGAGTGCGGTGCGCGGGCGTACACGCATCTGTTCGTCTCCCAAGTCCTCTGACGTAAAACTGCATGTGGGCGGCCGTTCCGCAATCTGCCCGGGCGTCTTTGAGTTCGGGTAGTGACTAGCGTGTTTTGACCCCAGTCATATGTACCATCCACCAGCGCCTTGGGTGCGGCATGAATCGCAGCGTTTACGTGTGATTTTCAATGCATGCGGGGTGTCTGGCACAATTGACCAGTTGTCTCCAGCGCTGTGCCGCTTACCGCCTGCTGCGAGATACGACCCAGAGCCCGAATCGGCTTACCGACCACCCCTGCGTGCGGGCAGTTTCCGCACGCCGCGACCTCAAGGAAGTGTCTCTCACATGAACAGGCTGGACTTCGTCGATCAGGCGTCGCTGCGCGGCGACATCCCGGCCTTCAGCCCGGGCGACACCATCAACGTGCACGTCAAGGTCATCGAGGGCGCCAAGGAGCGTATCCAGGTGTTCAAGGGCGTGGTGATCCGCCGGCAGGGCGGCGGCATCCGCGAGACCTTCACCGTGCGCAAGGAGAGCTACGGCGTCGGCGTCGAGCGGACCTTCCCGGTGCACTCGCCGACCATCGACCACATCGAGGTGGTGACCCGTGGCGACGTCCGCCGGGCCAAGCTCTACTACCTGCGCGAACTTCGCGGCAAGAAGGCCAAGATCAAGGAAAAGCGCTGACCGCGCGCGTCTCGGCGGCCGCTGCGGCGCGCCCGTTTGGTTTCCGAGACGCTTTTGACGACCCTCGCACGGCGCTGGCTACGCTGATCCCGTGACGGATTCCACGGAGTCGCCCGAGCCCCAGTCCGAGCCCGGTCGGTCGGAGCCGAAGATCTCCACCCGCGTCCCGGACGCCGACGAGCCCGGGACCGTGCCCGATTCGGGCTCTGAATCCGACAAGTCCGACGCCGACGAGCCGGAGCCGAAGAAGAAGTCCGCGCTGCGCGAGCTGACCATCCTGGCGGTCACCGCGATCGTCCTCTACTACGTCATGTTGACGTTCGTGGCGCGTCCGTACCTGATCCCGTCCGAGTCCATGGAACCCACGCTGCACGGATGCGCGGGTTGCGTCGGCGACCGGATCATGGTCGACAAGCTCACCTACCGCTTCGGCTCGCCGCATCCCGGCGACGTCATCGTCTTCAAGGGACCGCCGTCCTGGAACACCGGGTACAAGTCGATCCGGTCTGCCAACACCGCGCTGCGCTGGATCCAGAACGCGCTGTCGTTCATCGGCTTCGTGCCGCCGGACGAGAACGATCTGGTGAAACGGGTCATCGCGACCGGCGGGCAGACGGTGCAGTGCCGGGCCGACACCGGGTTGACGGTCGACGGTAAGCCGCTCAAGGAGCCGTACCTCAAGCCGGCCACGATGATGGCCGACCCGTCGGTATACCCGTGCCTGGGTAGCGAATTCGGGCCGGTCACGGTCCCGGCCGGGCGGTTGTGGGTGATGGGTGACAACCGCACCCACTCGGCGGACTCGCGCGCCCACTGCACCAGCACGCCGGCCGACGCGCTCAAAGGCATTCTGTGCACTGGCGATCCGATGTCGGGGACGGTGCCGGTGGCCAACGTCATCGGCAAGGCCCGGTTCATCGTCTGGCCGCCGACGCGATGGGGTGGAGTAGGTTCGGTGAACCCGCAGCAAGGCCAGTAGCCTTGGCTCGGATATGACCCTGACGTGGCCGCCGCGGACGGTGATCCGCAAGTCGACGGGGTTGCGCACCCTGGAATCCGCGCTGCATCGCAGCGGCCTGGGGCCGGTGGCCGGGGTGGACGAGGTCGGCCGCGGCGCCTGCGCGGGTCCGCTGGTGGTGGCGGCCTGCGTGCTGGGGCCGAACCGGCTGGAAAGCCTTGCTGCCCTTGATGATTCGAAGAAGCTCACCGAGAAGGCACGGGAGAAGCTGTTCCCGCTGATCTGCCGCTACGCGGTCGCCTATCACGTGGTGTTCATTCCGCCGGCCGAAGTCGACCGGCGCGGGGTGCACGTCGCCAACATCGAGGGCATGCGGCGCGCGGTGGCGGGTCTGTCGGTGCGCCCCGGATATGTGCTGAGCGACGGCTTCCGCGTGCCCGGGCTGCCGATGCCGTCGTTGCCGGTGGTCGGTGGGGACGCGGCCGCGGCCTGCATCGCCGCCGCCAGCGTGCTGGCGAAGGTCAGCCGCGACCGGCTGATGGTTGCGATGGACGCCGATCATCCCGGTTACGGCTTCGCCGACCACAAGGGCTACTGCACGGCCGCGCACAGCAGCGCGCTTACCCGGCTGGGGCCGTGTGCCGAGCACCGCTATTCGTTCATCAACGTCCGGCGCGTGGCCTCGTCATCGGGGGACGGCGACCGCACGCAACTGGTGGCCGAATTCAAACCGGACCCTCCGGACGAGCGTGGCGGACACCCGTGAGGAAAGATGGGTGCAGACTTCTCACAGGGCGACCAGGCGGCCGCGACCGGGGAGTCAGGAAAACGGGCAGGGAAAAGGACGTCTGAGCAGATGAGTGCCGAAGATCTCGAAAAGTACGAAACCGAGATGGAGCTCTCGCTCTACCGCGAATACAAGGACATCGTCGGCCAGTTCAGCTACGTGGTGGAAACCGAACGGCGCTTCTACCTGGCCAACAGCGTCGAGATGGTGCCGCGCAACGCCGACGGCGAGGTCTACTTCGAGCTCCGCCTGTCCGACGCCTGGGTCTGGGACATGTACCGGCCGGCCCGGTTCGTCAAGCAGGTGCGGGTGGTGACCTTCAAAGACGTCAACATCGAAGAAGTCGAGAAGCCCGAGCTGCGGCTCCCCGAATAGTCAGGTGCCGGGCGCGGGCTCTTGGTCGCCGTCGGGCGGCAGGCCGCCGCGGCGTTCGATGACCGCCCGCGCGACGTCGGCCAGCTTGATGTTCAGGGCCTGCGAGTGCTGGCGAAGCAGGTCGAACGCCTCGTCCTCGGTGAGTTCCTGCAGCAGCATCAGCATGCCGACGGCCTTGCCGATTTCGCGGTTGCTGAGCAGCCCCCGTCGCAGGCTGGCGGCATCTTCCCCCTTGGCCACCGCGTTGATGGCCACGCTGGCGAACGAGGCGAGCACCGCCGCACGTCCGGCGGCCTCGGCGTCGAACATGTTGGGGGTGTCGCTGAACAGGTTGAGCGCGGCGCCTTTGCGCTTGTTGATTTGCAGCCGAAACCCCATCGCGCCGCGCACCGGCGTCTCCTCGAGCAGCCTGGCCGCCAGCTTCGGCCAGTGCGACGGCGTGGTCAGGTCGGCGTCGATCTGCGGCGTCTCCTCCTCGATCGCGTCCAGGCATGGGCCGTCGCCGGCCTCCAGTTCCATCTCGTCGATTTTCGCGGCCAGCGCGTCGCTGGCGCCGACCGTGACATAGCGATCGCCTTCGAGCACCAACAGGCTGGCATGGTCACAGCCGCGGATGGCCAGCGTCGCGGCGACACAGATGGCCGCGTACATCTCCTTGGCGTCCGAGCCCTGATAGATGATTTCGGCCAGCGCCGCGAAGACCGTGGCCGGATCGGCTTTCTCCCCGCCCGGCATCGCCACGTCGCCTGCTGATCCATCTGCCATGCTGTGCCTCATCTCCGGCAGTATCGCCGGCCCGACGCTCGCCGCACCGTGTCGACGCACGCCCTAACCGCTGAAATCCCCATGCCCCTCATCCGACGAGCCATGTCGACCCTAAAGCAAAGGTAACCGCCCGGTGCCGGAATGCTGCACGTCAGGGCCGCGTCGTTGCGGCCCGGGCGGCCGGTCGCGGGCCAATGTAGTTTGGCTTAATGAGGTTTCAGCGCTGCGCCAAAGTAGCGACGCCGTGGGCAACGTAACCGCGCGCCGGCGCGCAACGCACGTCAACGCAGGTCAGGCCGTCATCCGGCCCGAAACGCTGGCCGTGGAGGAGCCGCTGGAGATCCGCGTCAACGGCACACCGGTGACGGTGACGATGCGGACCCCCGGCTCGGATATCGAACTTGCGCAAGGCTTTCTGCTCACCGAAGGCGTGATCGTGCGCCGCGACGACGTGCTGACGATCCGTTACTGCGGCGGCCGCGGCCAGGACGGCGCCAACACCTACAACGTGCTGGACGTGACGCTGGCCCCGGGCGTGAATCCGCCCGATCTCGGCGTCACCCGCAACTTCTACACCACGTCCTCGTGCGGGGTGTGCGGCAAGGCGTCGCTGGACGCGGTCCGGGTGATCAGCCGGTTCACCCCGGCCGACGATCCCGTCACCGTCGCGGCCGCCACGCTCAAGGCGATGCCGGGTCAACTGCGCAGTGCGCAAAAGGTTTTCGACAGCACCGGCGGCCTGCACGCCGCGGCGTTGTTCGGCGCCGACGGCACGATGCTGGTGGTGCGCGAGGACATCGGCAGGCACAACGCCGTCGACAAGGTCATCGGCTGGGCGCTGGAACGCGGGCGGGTCCCGCTGACCGGTTCGGTGCTGCTGGTCAGCGGGCGGGCGTCGTTCGAGATCACGCAGAAGGCCGTCCTGGCGGGGATCCCGGTGCTGGCCGCGGTGTCGGCGCCGTCGTCGCTGGCGGTGTCGTTGGCCGAGGAATCCGGGCTCACCCTGGTGGCGTTCCTGCGCGAGGACTCGATGAACGTCTACACCCGCGCGGATCGGATCTAGCCGAATTCCGCCGCGGTGCAGACCGATTCCGGTGGCCGCTGTGGATGGACATCCGACTGGGGATAACTCGTCTTTGGTGGGGTCCTCGGCGCCCGTCCGGGCGTTTCGCGTCGGGCCCGGCGGGCAGGTTTGGCGGCATGACGACCGCAAAGGCCTCCGGGGCCGACAAGACCCGCATTGAGCTCGGAGCGATGGGTGAGGCCCTCGCCGTGGAATACCTGACGCGGATGGGGCTGCGCATCGTGGACCGCAACTGGCGATGCCGCTACGGCGAACTCGACGTGATCGCCGCCGACGACGCCACCCGCACGCTGGTGTTCGTCGAGGTCAAGACCCGTACCGGCGACGGCTACGGGGGTCTGGCGCACGCGGTCACCCCCCGCAAGGTCAGGCGGTTACGCCGGCTGGCGGGACTGTGGCTGGCCGCTCAGGACGGCCGCTGGGCCGCGGTCCGCATCGACGTGATCGGGGTGCGGCTCGGGCCGGGATATTCCAGGCGCGCGCCGGAGATCTCACATCTGCAGGGAATCGGCTGATGGCGCTGGGACGCGCGTTCTCGGTCGCGGTGCGTGGCCTGGACGGTCACATTGTGGAGATCGAGGCCGACATCACCTCGGGGCTGCCGGGGGTCCACCTCGTCGGCCTGCCCGACGCCGCGTTGCAGGAGTCGCGCGACCGGGTGCGCGCCGCGGTCACCAATTGTGGAAACGACTGGCCCGCGGCCAGACTCACGCTGGCGCTGTCCCCGGCGACGCTGCCGAAGATGGGATCGGTGTTCGACATCGCCCTGGCGACGGCGGTGTTGTCGGCGCAGCGCAAGAACCCGTGGGAGCGGCTGGAGAAGACGGTGCTGCTCGGCGAGCTGTCGCTGGACGGCCGGATCCGGCCGGTGCGTGGGGTGCTGCCCGCGGTGCTGGCCGCCAAGCGCGGCGGCTGGCCGGCCGTCGTTGTCCCGGTGGACAACCTGGCCGAGGCCAGCCTGATCGACGGGATCGACGTCTGGGGCGCGCGCACGCTGGGGCAGCTGCAGCGCTGGCTCGGCGGGTCGACCCGGCTGGACGAGCGGATCAGCGCGGCGGCCACCGGCCCGGAGCCGGCGGGGGATCTGGCCGACGTGGTGGGGCAGGCCCAAGCACGTTTCGCGGTCGAGGTGGCCGCGGCCGGGGCGCATCACCTGATGCTGACCGGGCCGCCGGGTGTGGGCAAAACTATGCTCGCGCAACGGCTTCCGGGGTTGCTCCCCAGCCTGACCGACAGCGAGGCCCTGGAGGTCACCGCGATTCACTCGGTGGCCGGCCTGCTGTCCGCGGACACGCCGTTGATCACCCAGCCGCCGTTCGTGGCGCCACATCACAGTTCCAGCGTCGCCGCCCTCGTCGGCGGCGGCTCGGGCATGGCCCGCCCGGGCGCCGTCAGCCGGGCGCACCGCGGCGTGCTGTTCCTCGACGAGTGTGCCGAGATCAGCGTCGGCGCGCTGGAAGCACTGCGAACACCCTTGGAAGACGGGCTCATTCGCCTGGCACGCCGCGACGGCGTGGCGTGCTACCCGGCCCGGTTTCAGCTGGTGCTGGCCGCCAACCTGTGCCCCTGCGCGCCGGCCGATCCGCAGGACTGCATGTGCCCGGCCGCGACCAAACGGCGCTATCTGGGCAAGCTGTCGGGCCCGTTGCTGGATCGGGTGGATCTGCGGGTACAGATGCACCCGGTGCGGGCCGGCGCGTTCGCTGCCGCTGACGGCGAATCCTCCGCGCAGGTGCGTCAACGGGTGGCCCAGGCCCGCGACACGGCCGCCGCACGGTGGCGGCCGCACGGTTTCACCACCAACGCCGAAGTGAGCGGAACGCTGTTGCGGCGAAAGTACCGGCCCGGCGGTAAGGCCATGGATCCGCTGCGCCTGGCGGTGGAGCGCGGGCTGCTCAGCATTCGCGGGCTCGATCGCACGTTGCGCGTCGCGTGGAGCCTTGCCGACCTGGCCGGCCGTAACTCTCCCGGGCTCGACGAGGTGGCCGCCGCGCTGAGCTTCCGGCAGTTGGGCGCGCAGCGATGACCGCGGCGTTCGACGACCCCAGCTGGCCGGCCTGGGCGTACCTGTCGCGCGTGGCCGAGCCGCCGTGCCCGGCGCTGTCCGCCCTGGTGGCATCCGTGGGCCCGGTCGAGGCGGCCGACCGGGTCCGGCGCGGGCTGGTCGGCGACGAGCTGGCGCGGCGCACCGCGGCCCGGCGGGAAATAGACTCCGCCGCAGCGGATCTCGAGTGGCTCGCCCGTCGCGGCGGCCGGTTGATCACCCCCGATTGCCCGGAGTGGCCGCTGGTCGCGTTCTCGGCCTTCGGCGGCGCCGGGTCGCGGCCCGGCGGCGCGCCACCGCTGGTGTTGTGGGCGTTGGGTCCCGTGCGCCTGGACGAGGTGACGCAGCGCGCCGCCGCGGTGGTCGGCACCCGCGCGGCCACCGCCTACGGCGAACAGGTGACCGCCGACCTTTCCGCGGGGCTGGCCGAGCGCGATGTCGCGGTGGTTTCCGGCGGCGCCTACGGCATCGACGGTGCGGCCCACCGCGCGGCGCTGGCGGGCGACGGGATCACCGTGGCCGTGCTGGCCGGCGGGATCGACATCCCTTATCCGGCCGGGCATTCGGCGCTGCTGCATCGCATCGCCGCGCACGGCCTGCTGTTCAGCGAATACCCGCCGGGCCTGCGCCCGGCCCGGCACCGGTTCCTGACCCGCAATCGTCTGGTCGCCGCGGTCGCGGGGGCCGTCGTGGTGGTGGAGGCCGGGCTACGCAGCGGCGCCGCGAACACCGCGGCCTGGGCGCTGGCGTTGGGCCGGGTGGTGGCCACGGTGCCCGGACCCGTCACCTCGTCGGCTTCGGCGGGCTGTCATGCGCTGCTGCGCAACGGCGCCGAGCTGGTGACCCGGGCCGACGACATCGTCGAACTCGTCGGCCGCATCGGCGAACTCGCCGTCGAAGAGCCCCGGCCCGCGACCGCCCTGGACGCCCTCGGCGTGGCCGAACGTCAGGTGTACGAGGCGTTGCCCGGTCGCGGCGCCGCAACGGTCGACGAGATCGCCGTCGCCTCCGGGCTGATGCCCGAGCAGGTGCTGGGACCGCTGGCGATGCTCGAGGTATCCGGGTTGGCCGAACGCGACAACGGGCAGTGGCGAATCGTGCGGGCTCGCCGTGCTTCGACGGCTAGCTAACCCAGGGGAATGCGTCCACCGTGGACCGTGCGCCCTGGGCGGCGCGGGAGCGGTTCTCCTCGCCCAGCTCGTCCAACAGCCGCCCACCCGCCGTCACGACTCCGGCGAATATCGGGGGAGTGAGCCACGGGGGCTGCAGGGCGAACAGCAGATCCTCGGTCGAGGTGTTGCCGCTTGCGCCCGGAGCGAAAGGACAGCCGCCCAGGCCGCCGAGCGCTCCGTCGACCATCGAGGCCCCCACTTGGATGGCGGCGAGCGTGTTGGCCACGCCGAGGCCCCAGGTGTCGTGCCCGTGGAAGACGATCTCGCGCTCGGGTGTTACGTCGCGCACCCGCTTGACCAACTTTCGCACCTGTTGGGGCGTCGCCTGCCCCAGCGTGTCGCACAGCACCACGCTCGGGATGTCCGCCGTGCGGCTGTCGCTCACCAAGTCGACGACACGTTGCGGGTCGACCATCCCGCGGTACGGGCAGGTGAATGCGGTGGCCAGGGACAGCTGCAGCCGGGCGCCGGCCACCGCGGCGAAGTCGACGGCCTCGGGCAAGGCGGCCATGCTCTGCTCGGTGGTCCGCCCGACATTGGCGTAGTTGTGCTGGTCGCTGACCGACAGGCAGTATTCGACGTTGCGCGCGCCGGCTTCGATCGCCCGGGTGACGCCGCGCGGGGTGGCCGTCCACACCCAACACCGTTGCAGCTCTTCGGGAGTCAGCGCCGCGATGACCTCGAGGGTGTTGGCCATCGGCGGCACCTTGTCGGGGCGCGCCATCGCCCCGATCTCCAGCGCGTCGATGCCCGAGTCCAGCAATGCCCGTGCCAGTTCGACTTTCGTGTCGGTGCCGAGCAACTTGCCGGTCAGCTGCAAGCCGTCGCGCAGCGTGACATCGCGCAATCGCACTGGGGTCATCATCCGATCAGCTCCTCGATATTCGGAGGGTCAAGCGCCATGGCGCCAAGTATTTGTTCGGTGTGCTCACCGAGATCCGGTCCGAGGGTGCGGATCGCACGCGCGGCGCCGCCGATGCGCGGCACGATGCCCGGGAATGCCACGCTGGGCAGCATCTCGGTGCCGGTGGAAACCGGCAGGTGTTGGATCATGCCGCGCGCCAGGAACTGCTCGTCGGCCTTGATGTCGGCCGCGGTGTTGATCGGACCGGCGGGAACACCGGCCGCATCGAGCGCCGAAAGTGCCTCGCGCGCAGGCATGGTGGCGGTCCACTCACCGATCGCCGCGTCGAGCTCGTCGCGAGCCTGCCACCGCTGCGCATTGTTGGCCAGGCGCGAGTCTTCCGCGAGGTCGGGCCGGCCGATCAGCGTCATGAACCGGCGATAGATGCCGTCGCCGTTGCCGGCAATCACCACCCAGCGGTCGTCGCCGCACCGGTAGGCGTTCGAAGGGGCGATGCCTTCCATGCGCCCGCCGGTGCGCGCACGCGTGACCTGATAGGCGTCGTACTCCGGGACCAACGATTCCATCACCGAGAAGATGGCTTCGGTCAGCGCGACGTCGACGGTCCGGTCGATCACCGTGGTGGATCTGCCGGCGACACGGTCCTTTTGGCGTTGATGCAACGCGACCAACGCGCCGAACGCGGCGTAGATGCCGGCGATGGAGTCGCCGATGGACACACCCATCCGTGACGGTGGACGGTCCGGTTCGCCGGTCAGTGCCCGCAGCCCTGCCATCGCCTCGGCGACCGCGGCGAATCCGGGTTGATGCCGCCGCGGTCCGGTCTGCCCGTAGGCCGACACCCGCACGATGATCAGATCGGGGTTCTCCGCGGCGAGCTCGGCCGGGCCGATGCCCCACCGTTCCAGGGTCCCAGGGCGGAAGTTTTCCAGGACGACGTCGCAGCTGCGGGCCAGCTCGCGCACGATCGCCTGACCCCGTTCGGTCTTGAGGTCGACCACCACCGACTTCTTGTTGCGGTTGATGGTGCGAAACAGCATCGACGTCGTGCCGGAGTACAGCCGCCAGGTGCGCAACTCGTCACCGGTTTCCGGGCGCTCGATCTTGATGACCTCGGCGCCGAAATCCGCCAACAGTCGGCCCGCGGTCGGCGCGGCTATGTAATTGCCCAGCTCAAGGACGCGTACCCGGTCAAGCGGTCCGTTGGCTTCGTTCACTGGAGACCTCCTTGTAACCCACATCGTGCATTGATGCCCACAATATGGCAAGAGACTCTTCCATCTCGTGATGCGAGCCGCTACAGTCGGATGTTGTTGCCTGGCTCACAATGCAAGCGACAAACCACGTTGTAGACATGACGTCAGCATGGCGGGTTCTCGACGACGAGAGGCTCTGGAATGACCGCAACACCGATCACGGCAGTGACCGCGGATTCTGTCGGTGAGCAACTGGATCGCTTGCCGGTGGGGGCGGTGCACCGCAAGGTCGTCGTCGCGGTGGGGCTCGGCTTGTTCTTCGAGATGTACGAGATCTTCCTGTCCAGCACCCTGAGCGCCACGCTCCAGCACGACTTCGGGGTGCGCGGCACCGCGCTCAAATTGGTGCTGGCGTCGTCGTTCATCGGAATGTTCGTCGGCGCAGCATTTTTCGGCCGGCTCGCCGACCGGATAGGTCGCCGGAGGGCGTTCCTGCTCGGGCTCAGCTGGTTTTCGGCCTTCTCGCTGGCCGGTGCATTTGCGCCGTCTCCGGCGCTGTTGGTGCTCGCGCGATTTCTGGCCGGTGTCGGGATCGGGGCGGTGTACCCGGTGGCCGACACCTACCTTGCCGACGTCTTACCCAAAGAGCAGCGCGGCCGGATGGCCTCCTACGCCTACACCTGCTCGTTCCTCGCGGTGCCCTTCGCCGCCTTTCTGGCCTGGTGGCTGACCGGGCATTCGCCGCTGGGCATCACGGGGTGGCGCTGGCTGCTGGCCCTGGGGGCGGGCGGCGCCGTGATCGTGTTCCTCCTGAACCGCTGGTTGCCCGAGTCGCCGCGCTGGCTTGCGTCCGCGGGGCGGGTCGACGAGGCGCAGCGGGCCCTGAACATCTTCGCCGCCGGATCGAATCTGCTTGCGGCGCGGATCGATACTCCTCCCGACGCCAACCGCGCCGGCGTCGGGAGGCCCACTCAATCGGGCCTGACGCAATTGCGGCGGGCCCCGTACAACCGCCGGGTCGTGATGCTGACGGTGTTCCACTTGTTTCAGACCTACGGCTACTACGGGTTCGGCACCCTCGCCGCGCTGGTGCTGGTCAGTCGCGGCTACGGCGTCACGTCCTCGATGCTGTTCAGCGCGCTGTCGTTTGTGGGGTATCCCATCGGCTCCCTGGCGGCCATCCCGCTGTTGGCGAGGTTCGAACGCAAGTTCCTGCTGGTCGGCTCGATCGTGGCCGTCGCGGCGTTCGGTCTGTTGTTCGCGACCCAATCGGCGGTGCCGCTGATCGTTCTGTTCGGCTTCTTGACCACCGCGACGAGCAATGTCTTCTCCAACGTCTATCACGTGTATCAGGCCGAGATCTTCCCGACCACCGTGCGGGCCACGGCCGTCGGGTGGACCTACTCGTTGTCCCGGTTGTCCAGTGGTGCTTCGCCTTTCGTGCTGATTCCCATCCTGGACAACTACGGTGCGGGCGCGATGTTCACCGCGGTGGCAACGGCATTGGCTGTCGTCATCGCCGCCGTCCTCGCGCTGGGGCCGCGCACGTCCCGGCGCAGCCTCGAAGAGATCAACCCGCTATGACGGCCCGGGAGTGGCGATGATCGATTTCGGGGCGCTACCGCCGGAGATCAACTCGGGCCGGATGTATGCCGGGGCCGGGCCGGGACCCATGATGGCCGCGGCCGCGGCCTGGGATTACCTGGCGGCCGAACTGGCATCGAGCGCTTCCGGCTATTCGTCGGTGACGGCCGAGCTGACCTGTTCGTCGTGGTTCGGCCCGGCGTCGAGATCGATGCTGGCCGCCGCCGCGCCCTACATCTCGTGGCTCAGCGCCGCTGCCGCGCTCGCCGAACAGACGAGCGCGCAGGCCAAGGCCGTCGCGTCGGCCTTCGATGCGGCCTTCACGATGACGGTCCCGCCGCCGGTGATCGCCGAGAACCGAGCGCAGTTGCTGATGCTCGTCGCGACCAACTTTTTCGGCCAGAACACCGCGGCGATCGCCGCCACCGAGGCCGGCTACGCCGAGATGTGGGCGCAGGACGCCGCCGCCATGAACGGTTATGCCGGCTTCGCCGCAACCGCATCGCAATTGGTCCCGTTCACCGAGCCGACCCAGACCACCGACCAAGCCGGACTGGCCCAACAGCAAGCTGCCGTCGCTGCGGCAGCGACTGCGGGGACCGGTGCACCGTCGCAGACGTCGCTCACCGACATCGTCAATACCTTGTCCAGTCAGATAAAGGGACTCCTGTTCGGTCCCTTGGACGTCATCTACTGGCCGATGATCTATGTGGGATCTCTGATTTTCGCGCAGCTGGGTGTGCTGTGGCCCGAGCATGTCGCCGCCGGGGCCGCGGTTGGCTTCTCCGCGACGCCCGCCCTCGCGGCGCCGGTCAACCTCGGCGGCGGGCTGATCTCGGCGAACTTGGCTTCGTCTAACAAGATTGGCTCGCTATCGGTGCCGGCGAGCTGGTCTGCGACAGCACCCGAGGTGGCCGAAGAGTCCATGATCCGGGCGATCGGCGCCGAGGGTGCCGGCGGTCCGTCGAATCGACCGGAGACACTGTTGCCCCCGATGGCGCCGGCCCGCGGCAGACGTGGCCGCGGCGGCTTGCCACCCCGCGAATACGGATTCCGCCCCCGCTTTACGGCTCGTCCACCATCGGCCGGATAAACCCATGGCCCAGAACACAATTCGAACACCGTCGGTACCGAAGACTTTTCGAGGCTCATTGAGCCGCGAGGTTATTGAGTAAGGAGATCACATGTCCTTTGTTACTGCGCAACCGGAAGCGTTGGCGGCGGCGGCTGGTGCATTGCGGGCTATCGGCTCTGCGCTTGCGGCCCAGAATGCGGCGGCGGCGGCGCCGACCACGGGGGTGATTCCCGCTGCCGCAGACCACGTGTCGATACTGACCGCGGCGCAGTTTACCGCCCATGGACAGCTGTATCAGCAGGTCAGTAAACAGGCGATGGCGATTCACGAGATGTTCGTCAGCGCATTGGATCTCAGCTCGGGATCGTATGCGGCCACGGAGGCCGCCAACGCGATCGCGACCGGTTAAGGGGCTCGTGATGCTTGACTTTGGGGCGTTGCCACCGGAGGTCAACTCGGGGCTGATGTACGCGGGTGCGGGCTCGGCGTCGATGATGGGGGCGGCTTCTGAGTGGAATACCCTTGCCGCTGAGCTGAATTCGGCTGCCGTAGCCTACGACAGGGTGGTGAACACGCTGTCCAGCGAGGAGTGGTTAGGGCAGGCCTCGGCATCGATGGCCGAGGCCGTCACCCCCTATGTGGAATGGATGCGAACCACTGCCGCCGCGGCTGAGCATGCGGCCAGTCAGGCCATGTCCGCCGCGTCGGCCTTCGAAACGGCGCATACCGCGATCGTGCCGCCGCCGGTGATCGCGGCCAACCGTGTCAATCTGGCGCGGCTGCTGTCCACCAACGTGCTGGGCCAAAACACCGCGCAGATAGCGGCTTTGGAAGCCCAGTACGGGGAGATGTGGGCAATCGACTCGGCCACCATGTACACCTATGCGGGCCGATCCGCGAACACCTCGGCGGTCAAGCCGTTCACCTCGGCACCCCATATGACCAACCCGGCTGGCACCGGAAGCCAGCAGTCCGCGGTCACGGCGGCCACCGGTACCTCGGCGGGTGCGGCGCAAAACACGTTGCACAGCCAGATGAGCAAGATCAGCTCGGCGTTGGGAAAGCTGTCCACCGGTATGCAGGCCGCCGCGCCGGCCGACGATCCGGTGAAGGACGCGCTGACCACGGGTCCGCTGGGATGGCTGGGTGATCTTATGACCTTCTACGCGCCGTTCTCCACCACGTTCTACAACACCGAGGGCCTGCCCTTCTTCTCCGCCGGCCTGGCCAACACCTTTGTTTCGATCGCGAAATCCACCGGCGCGCTCGGGGGGGCCGCCGCGGCCGCCGTGCCCGCCGCCGTGCCCGCCGTGACCCCGGCGCTAGTCGGTGGCGGCGGTGCGGTTGCCGCGGGGCTTGGCAGCGCGGGCACGGTCGGGAGCTTGTCGGTTCCGCCGGTCTGGGCGAACGGCAGCCTGGTGGGATCCGAGCACGCCGCGACGCCGGCTGCGATCAGCAATATCCGAGAGGCGCCGGACACCGGGATGGGAAGCGGAAACGTCATCGGTGGCCTGCCACGCGCCGGTGGGGGAGACGGCGGAGGACTCCGGACACCCAGATACGGCCTGAAGCTCACGGTGATGGCGCGCCCACCGTTCGCGGGCTAGCTCAATACGGAAGCCGGCCACCGAGGGCGCGGGTCACCTGGTCGGCAGCGCCGACGACGTTGTCGGCCCACAGTTCGGCCAGCTCGTGCGAGAACCGAAAGCTGGGTCCGCTGATCATCAGCGCGCCCAGCACTTGACCATGCGAATCGAACACCGGGGCCGCGATACCGGTAGCACCTTCGTCGCGTTCGCCGCTGGTGATCGCGAAGCCCATCCGGCGCGCTTGTTCGACCTTGGCGCGCAACAGCTCTGGATCGGTGACGGTCGCCGGGGTGAACTGGATCAACTCGGAGCGCAGCACCTCTTGCAACGCCTCATCGTCCCAGGCCATCAAGACCCGGCCGGCCGAGCCGACGTACAGCGGAATGACTTTCCCGACGTGCATCTCGCGGCGGATCCCGTGGCGGGTCTCCGCAAGTGCGACACACACCCGAAAGGGTCCCTCGCGACGGAAGAAGCACGCCGTCTCACCGCTGGCGTCGCGCAGCGTTTCCAGGGCGGGCGTCACCACGTCCAACAGGCCCATGCTGCTCGTCACCGGGGCCGCCCAGTACGCCACCCGGGCCCCGATCCGGAAACGGTCGCCCACCCGATCGAGGAACTCCTCGGCCACCAAATTGGCCACCAGCCGCTGCACCGTCGACGTCGGATACCCGGTGCGGGCCCGAATCTCACTGAGCGTCAGCTCGGGCTCGGACAGCGTGAAGGCGTCCATGATGCCGCGAATCTTCGCCAATACCAGCAGCGGCTTCACGCCCGCGGACAACGTCCGCGCCGGCGCCAATGGCGGAATGTCCAGACCCTCGGCCTCGCTCATGCCTCCATTGTCCCGGTATCCGCGCGGATAACGGCGCATTTGCGCACCGCGGCGGCGGCCGACCTGCGGCGACGGCCCGACTCGTATAGTCGGCTGGGGCCGGGTCGGAACAGGAGGACACGTGGCAGGTCGACCACTTCAACGTTTCGAAGTCGTCGGTACCCGACAAATCACCCCGCACATGGTGCGTGTGACGCTGGGCAGCGGTCAGTTCGACACCTTCGTGCCGAGCAACTTCACCGACTCCTACGTCAAGTTGGTATTCGTCGCCGACGACATCGACGTGGCCGGGTTGCCCCAGCCGCTGACCCAGGACAGCTTCTCGGTGCTGCCGCCCGAGAAAAGGCCGTCGGTGCGGACCATCACCGTTCGCAAGGTCGACGCGGCGGCCCGCCAGATCTCGCTGGACATCGTGGTGCACGGCGAGCACGGCGTGGCGGGTGCCTGGGCGGCGTCGGCTCAGCCCGGTCAGGTGATCTATCTGATGGGCCCCGGCGGCGCCTACACACCCGACCCTGCCGCCGATTGGCATCTGTTGGCCGGTGACGAGTCGGCGCTGCCGGCCATCGCCAACGCGCTGGAAGCGTTGCCGCCCAACGCAATTGGTAAGGCGTTCATCGAAGTCGCCGGCCCCGACGACCAAATCGAGTTGACCGCTCCCGAAGGCATGCAGGTGAACTGGGTCTACCGCGGCGCCCGCGCCGACCTTGCATCCGACGATCGCGCCGGCGATTTCGCGCCGCTGATCGAGGCGGTCACCACCACGCTGTGGCTGCCCGGACAGGTGCACGTCTTCATCCACGGTGAAGCCCAGGCCGTCATGCACAATTTGCGGCCCTTCATCCGCAAAGAGCGTGGGGTGGACGGCAAGTGGGCGTCGTCGATCTCCGGCTACTGGCGGCGCGGCCGCACCGAAGAGAGCTTCCGGGAGTGGAAGAAGGAACTGGCCCAGTTGGAATCCGGGGCGGCGTCGGCGAGCTCGTCAGCCTGACGGCCGGCTGGCATTCTCTTACCATGGCATTCGGCGCTTACCAGAACGAAATCTATTTCCAGGGCCTGGCCGGGGTGGTGCCCGCGCTGCCGATGGCGTTCTCGGAGTTGGAGGCCCGCGCCGAGCAGGCGATGCCGCCGTCGGTGTGGTCCTACGTCGCCGGTGGCGCCGGCGACGAACGCACGCAGCGGGCCAACCGGGAGGCGTTCGATCACTGGGGCCTGATCCCGCGCATGTTCGTCGGTGCCGCCGAGCGCGATCTCTCGGTGCAGATGTTCGGCCTGACCTTGCCGTCGCCGGTGTTCATGGCGCCGATCGGGGTCATCGGCATCTGCGCTCAAGACGGCCACGGCGACCTGGCCGCCGCACGCGCGGCCGCGGCGACCGGTGTGCCGATGGTGGTTTCCACCCTGACCGCCGACCCGATGGAAGACGTCGCCGCCGAGTTCGGTGCGACGCCCGGGTTCTTCCAGCTGTACACGCCGAAGGATCGCGACCTGGCCGCCAGCCTGGTGCGGCGCGCCGAAGCCGCCGGCTTCAAGGGCATCATCGTCACCCTCGACACCTGGATCCCCGGGTGGCGCCCGCGCGACCTGAGCACGGCCAACTTCCCCCAGCTGCGGGGGCACTGCCTGAGCAACTACACCAGCGACCCGGTCTTTCGCGCCAGCCTGGCGCGCCCGCCCGAGGAGGACCCGCAAGCCACCGTGCTGCAGTGGGTCACGACCTTCGGTAACCCGCTGACCTGGGACGACCTCGCCTGGCTGCGGTCGCTGACCGACCTGCCACTGATCGTCAAGGGCATCTGCCATCCCGACGACGCCCGGCGCGCCCGCGACGGCGGCGTCGACGGCATCTACTGCTCCACCCACGGCGGCCGGCAGGCCAATGGCGGCCTGCCCGCGCTGGACTGCCTGCCGGGTGTGGTCGAGGCGGCCGGCGGGCTGCCGGTGCTGTTCGACTCGGGGATCCGCAGCGGCGCCGACATCGTCAAGGCGCTGGCGATGGGCGCCACCGCAGTCGGCGTCGGCCGTCCGTACGCCTACGGTCTGGCACTCGGCGGCGTCGACGGCATCGTGCACGTGCTGCGAAGTCTGCTGGCCGAAGCGGACCTGATCATGGCCGTCGACGGCTATCCGACGCGCAAAGATCTCACCCCGGACACGCTTCGGCGCGTCGGCTAACGAGCAGCGGGCCAGGCCTGCGACCGTGGGGGAGTGCAGGCGATTCTCGACGAGTTCGACGAGTACCTGAATCTGCAATGCGGCAGGTCGGCGCATACCCGTCGCGCGTATCTGGGCGACTTGCGCTCGTTGTTCGCCTTCCTCGACGAGCGCGGGACGGCGCTGGACGGCCTGAGCCTGCCGCTGCTGCGGACCTGGCTGTCCGGCGCGGCGGTCGCCGGGGCCGCGCGCACGACGCTGGCCCGCCGCACCTCGGCGGTCAAGGCATTCACCGCGTGGGCGGTGCGGCGCGGCCTGCTGACCGCCGACCCCGCCGTACGGCTGCAGGTGCCCAAGGCGCACCGCACGCTTCCGGCGGTGCTGCGCCAGGATCAGGCGCGCGACGCCATGGCCGCCGCGAAATCCGGTGCCGAGCAAGGAGATCCGCTGGCCCTGCGAGACCGGCTGATCGTCGAGATGCTGTACGCCACCGGGATTCGGGTGAGCGAGCTGTGCGGCCTGGACACCGACGACGTCGACACCGGTCACCGGGTGGTGCGGGTGTTGGGTAAGGGCAACAAGCAACGCACCGCGCCGTTCGGCGTGCCCGCGGCCGACGCGCTGCGGGCCTGGCTGGCCGACGGGCGTCCCGCCCTGGCCACCGCGGAGTCCGGGCCGGCGCTGCTGCTGGGCGCGCGGGGCCGCCGGCTCGACGTGCGCCAGGCCCGCACGGTCGTGCACCAGACGATCGCCGCGGTGGACGGCGCCCCCGACATGGGGCCGCACGGGCTGCGGCACAGCGCGGCCACGCATCTGCTCGAAGGCGGGGCCGACCTACGGGTCGTCCAGGAGCTGCTGGGGCATTCCAGCTTGGCGACCACCCAGCTCTACACCCATGTCGCGGTGTCGCGGTTGCGGGCGGTGCACGATCAGGCCCACCCGCGCGCCTAGCGCCGCGTCAGCCGCTCAACACGGCGACTGTGCGCCGACGGCGGCGACTGTGCGCCCAGGGCTTTGAGTGTGCGCCGGCGGCGCCGACACGCCGGGGCGGGCCCGCGTAGGAGCACACTCAACGCCGACGATGCACACTCAAAGCCCTGGGCGCACAGCCAAGGCCACTGAGCACACTCAAGAGGAGCCGTCGAGCGGCTTGAGCCGGACCGGGGTGGACTTCAGCAGGCCCAGCGGGTCGACGTAATCCGCGCGCGAGGCCGGGCCCCACATGGCGCCCCAGTGCAGGCACGCCGAGGCCCGGCACCCGTCATGGCCGGCCGCCAACTCGCCGATCACCGTCTGCGCGCTCACCTGCTGACCCACCCGCACGACGGCCCGCACCGGCTCGTAGCTGGTGTGCAATCCGCCGGGATGGGCCAGCGACACCACCGGCCGTCCCGCCAGCAGCCCGGCGAACACCACGGTCGCGGCGCCGGCCGCGTACACCGGCTGCCCGGGGCGTCCGGCCAGATCCACGCCCCGGTGCCCGGGCTTCCAGTTGGGCGACGGGGCGTCGAACCCCCGGACGACGGCCGGGGCGGGCCGCAGCGGCCAATCCAGCCGGCCGCCGTCGGCCGCCGCCGGGAACGCACTGATCAGGGCCAAGCTCGCGATCAGCGCCGCCCACCGCACCCCATGAGTTCAGCGTGGCGTCGACGACACGGCCACTCCCGTTTCCCCAAACTGTGCACGCGGGCCGCACTGTGGACATGTGCTGGAAAAACCACCAGCTGAGTCGGTGTAAACTGCTCGTCGCAGCTCGTTCGCGGGCTGACTTCGCGCGTCTGCCCCGCGTCTCCCGTTGCACTAGGAGAACGCAGCGCATGCCGGGCGGTCCCGTAACAGGGTCCGGCATCGCAGCAGGCGCCAGGGCCTGGCGTCAGCCGATGCCGGGCGACAACCGACATAGAGGAATGGCATCACCATGGCCGTCGTGACCATGAAACAGCTGCTCGACAGCGGCACCCACTTCGGGCATCAGACCCGTCGCTGGAATCCCAAGATGAAGCGGTTCATCTTCACCGACCGCAACGGCATCTACATCATCGACCTGCAGCAGACGCTGACCTTCATCGACAAGGCGTACGAGTTCGTCAAGGAGACCGTCGCCCATGGAGGCACCGTGCTGTTCGTCGGCACCAAGAAGCAGGCGCAGGAGTCCGTCGCCGCCGAGGCCACCCGTGTCGGCATGCCGTACGTCAACCAGCGCTGGCTGGGCGGCATGCTCACCAACTTCTCCACGGTGCACAAGCGGCTGCAGCGCCTCAAGGAGCTCGAGGCGATGGAGCAGACCGGTGGCTTCGAGGGCCGCACCAAGAAAGAGATCCTGGGCCTGACCCGAGAGAAGAACAAGCTGGAGCGCAGCCTCGGCGGTATCCGCGACATGGCCAAGGTGCCGTCGGCGATCTGGGTCGTCGACACCAACAAGGAGCACATCGCCGTCGGCGAGGCCCGCAAGCTCGGTATCCCGGTCATCGCGATCCTGGACACCAACTGCGATCCCGACGAGGTCGACTACCCGATCCCGGGCAACGACGACGCGATCCGCTCGGCGGCGCTGCTGACCAAGGTGATCGCCTCCGCGGTCGCCGAGGGTCTGCAGGCGCGTGCCGGGCTCGGCCGGGGCGACGGCAAGCCCGAGGCGGAGTCCGCCGAGCCGCTCGCCGAATGGGAGCAGGAGCTGCTGGCCTCTGCTACTACGACCGCGACCACCACAGCCACCACCGACGCCGCTGGAGCTGCAACCGAACCACCTCCCACGGAAGGCTGAAATGGCGAACTTCACCGCTGCCGACGTCAAGCGTCTTCGTGAGCTCACCGGTGCCGGCATGCTCGACTGCAAGAACGCACTGGCCGAAAGCGACGGCGACTTCGACAAGGCCGTCGAGGCACTCCGGATCAAGGGTGCCAAGGACGTCGGCAAGCGCGCCGAGCGCGCCACGGCCGAAGGTCTGGTCGCGGCCAAGGACGGCGCCCTGATCGAGCTGAACAGCGAGACCGACTTCGTCGCCAAGAACGCGGAGTTCCAGAAGTTGGCCGACGAGATCGTCGCCGCGGCAGCGCAATCCAAGGCCGCCGACGTCGACGCGCTGCGGGCCGCTGTCATTCCTGGGGGAGGGGCGACAACTACCGTCGAGCAGGCCGTCGCCGACCTGTCCGCCAAGATCGGCGAGAAGCTGGAACTGCGTCGGGCCGCCTTCTTCGACGGCACCGTCGAGACCTACCTGCACAAGCGGGCCGCGGACCTGCCGCCGGCCGTGGGCGTGCTGGTCGAGTACACCGGTGACGGCGCCGAGGCCGCCCACGCCGTGGCGTTGCAGATCGCCGCGCTCAAGGCGCGCTACCTCACCCGCGCCGACGTGCCCGAGGACGTGGTGGCCAGCGAGCGGCGCATCGCCGAGGAGACCGCGAAAGAAGAAGGCAAGCCGGAGCAGGCGCTGCCCAAGATCGTCGAGGGCCGGTTGAACGGCTTCTTCAAGGACGTCGTGCTGCTCGAGCAGCCGTCGGTGTCCGACAACAAGAAGACCGTCAAGGCTCTGCTCGACGAGGCCGGCGTCACGGTGACCCGGTTTGTTCGCTTCGAGGTGGGTCAGGCTTAACCGCGCAGCGGGAGCGGCTAGCGTCTGTTGTCATGCGACGCGTGCACGCTTTCGGTGACGACGCCCTCGGTGATCTCGACGCGACCGCCCTGTCCGAGGCCATCCGGGCCAGCTGGGTCGGCAGGACCGAGGTGGTCGAGGCGGCGATCGCCCGCACCGAGGCCGTCAATCCCATTCTGAACGGCTTGGCGTACAAGGCATTCGAGCAGGCGCGGGCGAGGGCGGCCGCGACTCCCTCGAGCGCCTTCTTCAGCGGGGTCCCGACGTTCCTCAAGGACAACGTCGACGTCGCCGGACAGCCGACGATGCGCGGGGCCGACGCATGGGCGCCGCGCAACGCCGTCGCCGACGGCGAGTTCACCCAGCTGTATCTGGGCACCGGGCCGACGTCGCTGGGAAAAACGCAGATGTCGGAGTTCGGCTTCAGTGCGGCCGCCGAACATCCCCGGCTGGGGCCGGTGCGCAACCCCTGGGACACCGACCGCACGGCCGGGGCCTCATCGTCGGGTTCGGGTGCGTTCGTCGCCGCCGGTGTGGTGCCGATCGCGCACGCCAACGACGGCGGTGGCTCGATCCGAATTCCGGCCGCCTGCAACGGGATTGTCGGCCTCAAACCGTCGCGCGGCCGGCTGCCGCTGGACGCGGACCTGCGCCGGATGCCGGTGGGCATCGTGGCCAACGGCGTGCTGACCCGCTCGGTGCGCGACACCGCGGCGTTCTACCGGGAAGCCGAACGCATTTGGCGCAACGCCAAGCTGGCGCCGATCGGCGACGTAACCGGACCCGGCCGGCAACGGTTGCGGATCGCCGTGGCCACCGGTTCGGTCCGCCGCGAGTGCGGTCCCCAATTGCGCGAGCTGACCCTGAAAACCGCCGGGGTGCTCGAAGAGCTGGGGCACCGCGTCGAGCACATCGACCACCACCCGGTGCCGGACAGCTTCGTCGACGACTTCATCTTGTACTGGGGATTTCTCGCGCTGATGCAGGTGCGCACCGGGCGCCGCGTGTTCGGCAACACGTTCGACCGCACCCGGCTGGACGCCTTGACGCTGGGCCTGGAGCGCCACACCGGCCGCAATCTGCACCGGCTGCCGGGAGTGATCTGGCGGCTGCGCAGCATGCGACGGCGCAGCGCCGAGTTCTACCAGACCTACGACGCGCTGCTCACCCCGACGCTCGCCGATCTGACCCCGCGGGTCGGTCACCTGGCGCCCACCGAGTACCAGCAGGTCATGGACCGGCTGATCGACTGGGTCGCGTTCACACCGCTGCAGAATGTCACCGGGGATCCGGCGATCTCGCTGCCGTTGGCCCAGTCGGCCGACGGGATGCCGGTCGGCATGATGCTCGCCGCCGACCTGGGGCAGGACGCGCTGCTGCTGGAACTGGCCTACGAACTCGAACAGGCGCGGCCGTGGGCCCGAATCCAAGCCGATGGATAGCCGGAGTCAGTCGGAGCCGAGTTTTTCCAGCATTCGCTTGAACTCGCGCTGCTGCGTCGCGGTCAGCTTGGCCAGGATCCGGTCATCGGCGTTACGGACCGCGGCCTCCGCGCGTTTGAGCAGCGTGCGCCCTTGACCGGTCAATTTGGCCGGCAGCGCCCGCCCGGAGGACACCGAGGTCGGCCGTTCCACCGCCCCGACCTCTTCCAGCCTGCGCAGCACCGTGTTCATCGCCTGCGGCGTGACATTGGTACTACGCGACAGCTCGGCACTGGACAGCCCCGGCGACATCGAAAGTATTCTCAGACAAACGAATTCGGGAAGTGTCAGGCCGAGTGGGCTCAGCACGGCCGAAACCTCGGGTCGCAGCACGGCTGCCACGCGGTAGAGCAGGTAGCCAAGCGGAGCATCTTCGGTCGCAGCCATGTCAGCGATATTGACATATCCGCGCGGGCCGGACGCACCCCCGGCCCTCCGAAGGGCGATTACGCGGCGGTGAATGAGCAGTAACCGCTGCGCACCCGTCGATTGAACGTCGCCTCAATTCGGCGGACCCGCCCGGATCGCGTCGTTTGGCGCCCGCCGGTCAACGGGTAATCGCCGGACTACGGGTGAATCACGAGAGACAGGGAGTCACAATGAAATTCGCCACGATGACAGCGACAGCGGCTCTCAGCGCGGTAGGGATTGCCGCGGCGAGCATCATCACGGCCGCGACCGCTACCGCCAATGTGCAGGGCTTTGGAGCCACCGAGCAGGCGGTCGACGGCCCCCTGATCACCGACTACACGGTGAGTAACCTGCGGCCGAGCGACGTGACGATACCGGGATTCCAGCCCGCCGGGCAGCTCTACCAGGCCGACGTCACGGCGAAAGCGAATACCGGAACCGTCGAGCCACAGATCTCTCGGTTCGCGGCCAGGGCGTTCAACGGCACGGTCTACAAGGTCGTGAACATCGGACCGGTGCCCAACGGCCTTGACCCCAGTCCGATCGAGCCGGGCCAGCAGAGGTCCGGCGAACTGTACTTCGACGTGACCGGGCAGAAGCCGATCGGTGTGGTGTACACCGATCGGGAAGACGATTTCCTCGTCTGGACGCGGCACGTTTAGGCCGTGTGATCTGCGAATTCGCAACGAAGTTCCCCGCGTTTTTTGACGGCGGGGAACTTCTTTTTTGCGCTTGAAATCGTCGACTGTGGCATTTGAGGCTGAACTTGGCTTTGAGGTCTATGCGAATTCTGGGGCGCGTTGATTGCCATCTCGAAAGGCGTTGCCGCAGCTCAAAGCCCTGATGTTTGCGGTCAAAGGGGTTTGGCTATGCGGAAATGGTGCGGTGATAACGCGTGCCGGAGGGAATCATCGCGGGGGAAAACAAATCGTAACGATCGAACTGAGGGGTATTTAGCATGAAATTCACTACTGCTATGAAATCGGTGATCGGAGCCGCTGGTATTGCCGCTGTCAGCGCATTCACCGCAGCAACCGCGTCGGCGGCGCCCAACATCCAGGGCTTCGGCACCAGCCAGCAGCTCGTCGCGGGGCCGCTGATCACCAACTACACGGTGAGCAACCTGCAGCCCAGCAACGTGACCATCCCGGGCTACACGCCGAAGGGCACGCTCTACCAGGCCGACGTCACCGCTCGTTCGGACGGCGGGCTGGTCACCCCGATGGTCAACGACTTCATCGCCCGCGGGCCGAACGGCCAGAACTACCGGGTGATCGACAAGGTCGGCGCCCCGGGGAGCCTCAACCCGGCGCCGATCCCGCAGGGCAGCGAGTCCACCGGCACGCTGTACTTCGATGTGACCGGCGCACAACCGAACGGCGTCGCCTACAACGAGGGCACCCAAGACATCCTGATCTGGACGTCGAACATGCAGGGCAGCTCGGAGCCCGGTGTGGCACCGGCACCGACCACCCCGGCACCCGGTGCGCTGCCGAGCCCGGCGCCCAACGCACGCGCGAACACCTAAGCCCGACTGAGGCCTAGTTGCCGCACACCCTCCCCGCGCCACGGACCGGTGGCGCGGGGAGGTCTGCGCAATAGTGGTTTCGGAAAAGACTTTTCGCCGGCGATCGGCCGAATTGCCCGAGGCTCGATGGGGTACCCGGCAGGAATGGGTTACACAGATCACAGGCCGGCCCGGGTACGCGAACAAGCTCACCAGCACGCCGAACAGGCTCGGGCGACGATGGCGGACAAGCGCGACGATCAGCGAGGTGGATTGAGCGGCTGGGTGGCTCGTCGTGCCGCCCGATGGGACCTGCGCGGCCAGGACGAGACCACGCTGCAGCGCCAGAAATTCGCCTGGAATCTGTTGGTCGACCATTGGTTTCGGATGGAGATCGACGGCTGGGAGAACATCCCCGATCCGCCGGCGCTGCTCATCGGCATTCACTCCGGTGCCCCGTTCGTCTGGGACGCATGGACCGTCGGCCTGCAATGGTGGCGACGCTTCGGCCCGGAGCGCACGTTGCACGGCACCGCGCACGACGCGTTGATGGCGATCCCGCTGTTCGGCCGCTACTTTCGCTCGATGGGCGTGCTTCCCGCCGCCCCGGACGCCATCGCCACGGCGCTGGCCGAGGGGCGAGACGTCGCGTTATGGCCGGGCGGAGAGGTGGATTCGCTGCGCCCGTGGACCGAGCGCGACCGCGCCAACCTCGCGGGGCGTAAGGGCTTCGTGAAGATGGCGATCCGTGCCGGCGTGCCGATCGTTCCGATCGCGACGGTCGGGGGCGCCGACGCCATGCCGGTGCTGATCCGCGGTGATCGCCTGTCGAAGGCGCTGCGACTCGACCGACTGCTGCGGCTCAAGGTTTTTCCGGTGGCGGTCTCACTGCCGTGGGGTATCGCGCCGGCCGCGCTGCCGCAGCTGCCGTTGCCGGCCAAGATCAGGACGCGGTTCATGCCGGCGATCGAGCTGGACCACGACCCCGCCCGCGCCGAGGACGACGACTACGTCGAGCGCAAGTACCGGGAGGTCGAAGACGCCATTCAGCAGGGAATGGACGCGCTGGCGCGCAAGCGTGCGCTACCGCTGTTTGCGTGACAATCGAAAGTGCTTGAACAACAACGTAAGTCAGTGATGGGCGCGGCCGTTGGGGTCGACGCTGGGGACGGCGTCGTTGACGATCCACTGCGGATGCGGGGGCGTCACCGCCATGTAGCCGACACCACGCACGGTGTCGATCATCGATTCGTGTTGCGGCCCAAGCTTTGCGCGTAGCCGCCGCACGTGAACGTCGACGGTGCGGACGCGCCCGTTGGAGTCGTATCCCCACACCTCGTGCATCAGCCGGGTGCGGCTGAATGCCCGACCGGCATGTTGCACAAGGAAATTCAGCAATCTGAACTCGGTGACGGTCAGGCTGAGATCCTTGCCGCACAGCGACCCGGCGAAACTCGACGGGTGCAGCACCAGGTCGCCGAACTTCAAGTAGCCGTCCACCGCGCTGCGGCGTCGCTTGATCGCCAGGCGCAACCGCGCCTCGAGTTCGTCGGCGCCGGCGGCGGGCAGCATCACGTCGTCGATGCGCCAGTCGACGTCCACCGACGCGAAGTGCGCCGGAGCCACGACCGCGACGACCGCCAGTGCCGGCGTGCTGGCGGTCAGGCCGCGGCAAACGCTGCGGGCGGCCGCCAGATCCGTGCGCGCGTCGATGATCGCCACGTCAGCACTGTCATGATGGCAGTCGAGCTGGTCGGAGAGCGGGACGCGACGAATCGTTTGCGTCAACGATCCGAGAGTGGGTAATGCCGCTGCGAAATCGTCGGCATTGGAAAGCAGTAGCACGTCCAAAGACATCTCCAAACCTCATGAGGGTCTGTTGCCGCCCCCGACCGCGTCGGCACCTCAGGGAGGTGCCCGCCAGCGCAGCGCTGAGTACCCCATTCAGCGGTCAACTATGCCTTCTTTGTTGCTCGCGTTCCGGCGAATGGCCGCTGAAGTGGGCCGTTGGTGGAGATGTTTTTGCCTGTGTGGGCCCCCGAAAAGTCGATGGGCCCGGCCCGTCGATACGAGCCGGACCCATCCTTCGGAACACGCTATTGGTTGGCCTTCTGGCGCTCCTCGGCTACCTTCGCCGCGCCGCGTGCGGCCTCCGCTTCGGCCTCCTTCTTTGCCGCGTCGCGCTGGGCCTCCGCCTTGTCCTGCTGGGCCTGGCCTTCGCGGGTGAGGTCGTCGCGACCGGCTAGCGCGCCGGCAGCCTCCTTGACCTTGCCCTTGACGTCTTCGACGACGCCCTTGACGGCTTCTGCGGGTCCAGAGTTTTCTTTGTCCGACATGAGTTGACTCCTCCTCAGAGGCGTTCGCGAGGTGAGCGACAGACGCGCTCCTACGATCGGCTGGCGATCGATTCCGTCATACGGCGCGCTCCGGTCCTTCTTCTCAAGACCGCGATTTCCCCGCCGCGTTGGGCCGGGTTCCCGGGCCGTCTCGAGCTCAAACATCGGACGCCGGAAGCAAAGTCGCGATCGCGGCGCATCCGAGCCTGACCTGCGCCGACGCCCCACGACAGCGACCCGGCTCGCCAGCCGCGCAAATAATCCACCCCGTTGGCGCCAGATTGTGCTGCGATGGGGCAGGATATGAACTGCCGTTCCGGGTGGGGTGATTGTGCCATCGAGCCTGGGATGGCACTGTCATGCGAGGAGTCTGATGACACAGCCCGAGCCCACCAGCACCAACGGCGTGCCGACCTCTTCACCCGACGGCAACCAGCCGCGCGCCAAGTATTCGCGGGTGGTGCTCAAGCTCGGCGGTGAGATGTTCGGCGGCGGCCAGGTCGGGCTGGATCCCGACGTCGTGGCCCAGGTTGCCCGCCAGATCGCCGAGGTGGTCCGCGACGGCGTGCAGGTCGCCGTCGTGATCGGCGGCGGCAACTTCTTCCGTGGCGCACAACTGCAGCAGCGCGGCATGGAGCGCACCCGCTCGGACTACATGGGCATGCTCGGCACCGTGATGAACAGCCTTGCGCTGCAGGACTTCCTGCAGAAAGAGGGCATCGACACCCGGGTGCAGACCGCCATCACGATGGGTCAGGTGGCCGAGCCCTACATCCCGTTGCGGGCCGTGCGGCACCTGGAGAAGGGCCGCGTGGTCATCTTCGGCGCCGGCATGGGGTTGCCGTACTTCTCCACCGACACCACCGCGGCGCAGCGTGCGCTGGAGATCGGCGCCGACGTGGTGCTGATGGCCAAGGCGGTCGACGGCGTGTTCACCGAGGACCCGCGGGTGAACCCCGACGCCGAGCTGCTCGCCGAAATCAGCCACCGGGAAGTCATCGACCGGGGGCTGCGGGTGGCCGATGCCACCGCGTTCAGTCTGTGTATGGACAATGGCATGCCGATCCTGGTCTTCAACCTGCTGACTAACGGCAATATCGCTCGGGCGGTCGCTGGTGAGAAGATCGGAACGCTAGTCACCACTTGAGGGGAAGACGCGAATGATCCGCGCTCGCGACGACGCAGAGCACGTGATGAGGAGGAGCGGCGCAAATGATAGATGAGGCTCTCTTCGACGCTGAAGAGAAAATGGAGAAGGCAGTGTCGGTGGCCCGTGACGACCTGTCGACCATCCGGACCGGCCGCGCCAATCCGGGTATGTTCTCCCGGATCGTCATCGACTACTACGGCACGACCACGCCGATCACCCAGCTGGCCAGCATCAACGTCCCGGAGGCGCGGCTGGTCGTCATCAAGCCGTACGAGGCCAGCCAGCTGCACGCCATCGAGACCGCGATTCGCAACTCCGACCTCGGGGTGAATCCCAGCAACGACGGCACCCTGATCCGGGTGGCGGTACCGCAGCTGACCGAGGAGCGCCGCCGGGAGCTCGTCAAGCAGGCCAAGGGCAAGGGCGAAGACGCGAAGGTGTCGGTGCGCAACATCCGTCGCAAGTCGATGGAAGAACTGCACCGGATCCGCAAGGACGGCGAGGCCGGCGAGGACGAGGTCGGACGCGCCGAGAAGGATTTGGACAAAACCACCCAGCAGTACGTCAACCAGATCGATGAACTGGTCAAGCACAAAGAAGGCGAGCTGCTGGAGGTCTAGGGCCGCTCAGCAACCGAATCAGTGGCAACCTCCGACGCCGGCCCTGGCGCCCCGCCCGACCAGCCCGCGCGGGGCGCCAAAAACACGCTGCAGCAACCGGCGAACAAGACGTCGCGGGCGGGACGCGATCTGCCCGCCGCGATCGCCGTGGGCGCGGCGATCGGCGGGCTGCTCGTCGCGACGCTGGTGTTCGCCCCGCGTTTCTGGGTCCTGATCGTCGCCATCGCGATTCTCGTCGCCAGCCACGAGGTGGTGCGCCGGCTGCGCGAGGCCGGCTACATCATTCCGGTCATCCCGCTGCTGGCCGGTGGCCAGCTCACCATCTGGCTGACCTGGCCGTACCACGCCGCGGGCGCGGTGGCCGGCTTCGGCGCGATGGTCGTCGTGTGCATGATCTGGCGGCTGTTCATGCCGGATCCCGGCCGCAGCGACTCCGCCGCCGGCTCGTCGTCGAACTACCTGCGCGACGCCTCGGCCACGATTTTCCTGGCCGCCTGGGTGCCGTTGTTCGCGTCGTTCGGCGCGATGCTCGTCTACGCGAACGACGGCGCGGGACGGGTGTTCTGCCTGATGATCACCGTCGTCGCTTCCGACACCGGCGGGTATGCCGTCGGGGCGCTGTGGGGCAAGCACCCGATGGTCCCGGCGATCTCCCCCAAGAAGTCCTGGGAGGGATTCGTCGGCTCGTTGGTGTGCGGGATCACCGCGACGACCCTGACCGCGACGTTCCTGGCCGGCAAACAGCCGTGGGTGGGCGTGTTGCTGGGCGTGGTGCTGGTGCTTACCTGCACGCTCGGTGACCTGATCGAGTCCCAGGTGAAGCGCGACCTCGGCATCAAGGACATGGGGCGGCTGCTGCCCGGCCACGGCGGCTTGATGGATCGGCTCGACGGTGTGCTGCCCTCGGCGGTCGCGGCCTGGATCGTTCTCACGCTGCTGCCCGGCTGACCGATACTGGACAGGTCATGGTCCAACAACTGGTGTTCGAAGAACCACGCGCGAAAAGGCCGCCGCGGCACCTCGCCGACCTCGACGCGGGTGGCCGGGCGTCGGCCGTCGCGGAACTCGGCTTGCCGGCGTTTCGGGCCAAGCAGCTCGCCGCGCAATACTACGGCCGGCTGATCGCCGATCCGCGGCAGATGACCGACCTGCCGGCGGCCGTGCGCGCCGTGATCGCCGAGACGATGTTCCCGAACCTGCTCACCGTCGCCGCCGAGATCACCTGCGACGCCGGTCAGACGCGAAAGACGTTGTGGCGGGCCGTAAACGACCCTGCTGGCACCACCTTCGAGTCGGTCCTGATGCGCTATCCGCAGCGCAACACCGTGTGCATCTCGTCGCAGGCCGGTTGCGGCATGGCGTGTCCGTTCTGCGCGACCGGCCAGGGCGGATTGACGCGCAACCTGTCGACCGCGGAGATCGCCGAACAGGTGCGCGCCGCCGCGGTCACGCTGCGCGACGAATTCGGTGACCGGCTGTCCAACGTGGTCTTCATGGGCATGGGGGAGCCGCTGGCCAACTACGCCAGGGTGCTGGCCGCGGTGCGGCGCATCACCGAGGCGCCGCCGCACGGCTTCGGCATCTCGGCCCGCTCGGTAACGGTGTCGACGGTCGGCCTGGCCCCGGCGATCCGCAAGCTCGCCGACGAACGGCTGGGCGTGACGCTGGCGTTGTCGCTGCACGCGCCGGACGACGAGCTGCGCGACACCCTGGTTCCGGTCAACAACCGCTGGAAGATCGGCGAGGCGCTCGAGGCCGCGCGGTACTACGGCGAGGTGACGGGCCGGCGGGTGTCGATCGAGTACGCGCTGATTCGCGACGTCAACGACCAGCCCTGGCGGGCCGACCTGCTCGGCAAGCGACTGCACGGCGCGCTGGGGCCGCTGGTGCACGTGAACCTGATTCCGCTCAACCCGACGCCGGGCAGCGATTGGGACGCCAGCCCCAAGGACGCCGAGCGCGAGTTCGTCCGGCGGGTCCGGGCAAAGGGCGTCTCCTGCACGGTCCGCGACACCCGGGGCCGCGAGATCAGCGCCGCCTGCGGACAGCTGGCCGCCGAAGGGCGCTGAACCGGGCGGTCGGCTGCGCCGTGTTGTCAGGTAGGAGTCCAGCAAAGGGGGTTGGCATGACGATTCGCTTTTCTTCGCGCTTCAAGATGTTTGCCGCGGCCATCGTGACGGGCCTTGTCGCGGCCGTCCTGATATCGGCCGCCGCGCCTCGGGCGCAGGCCGCCGACGACCGGCTGCAGTTCACCGGAACCACGCTGAGCGGTGCGCCGTTCGACGGCGCCAGCCTGCAAGGGAAACCGGCAGTGCTGTGGTTCTGGGCGCCGTTCTGCCCGTTCTGCAACGCCGAAGCCCCCGGAGTGGCGCAGGTGGCCGCCGCCAACCCGGGCGTGACCTTCGTCGGTATCGCCGGGCACTCGGACGTCGGCGCGGAACAGGGCTTTGTCTCCAAGTACGGCCTGAACTTCACCAACCTCAACGACGCCGACGGCTCGATCTGGGCCCGCTACAACGTGCCCTGGCAGCCGGCGTACGTGTTCTACCGGGCGGACGGCAGCTCCACGTTCGTCAACAACCCCACCTCGGCGATGTCCCAGCAGGAACTGGCCGGTCGGGTTGCCGCGCTGAAGTGAACCAGGGCCTCGTCGGCCTGGCGTTCGCTGCCGGGTTGGTGGCCGCGGTGAATCCGTGCGGGTTCGCGATGCTGCCCGCCTACCTGCTGCTGGTGGTGCGCGGCCAGCGCGACACCGAACGCCCCGGCCCGCTTGCCGGCCTCGGGCGCGCGCTGGCCGCCACCACCGGCATGGCGCTCGGCTTCCTGACCGTGTTCGCGGTGTTCGCCGCGTTGACCATCTCGGCGGCCACGACCGTGCAGCGGTACCTGCCCTACGCCACCGTGGTGATCGGCATTGTGCTTGTCGCACTGGGGATTTGGCTGCTGTCGGGTCGGGAACTGACCGCGCTGACGCCCCGGGCGCTGGGGCCGCGGTGGGCGCCGACGCGACTGACAAGCATGTACGGCTACGGGATCAGCTACGCGATCGCCTCGCTGTCGTGCACCATCGGGCCGTTTCTGGCGGTCACCGCGGCGGGCCTGCGCAGCGGGTCGGTCGTCATGGGCGTGTCGATCTATCTGGCCTATGTCGCGGGCCTGACCCTGGTCGTCGGCGTGCTCGCCGTCGCCGCCGCGACCGCGAGCTCGGCGCTGGCCGATCGGCTGCGGCGCATCCTGCCGTTCGTCAATCGGATCGGCGGCGCGCTGCTGGTGCTGGTCGGGCTGTACGTGGGCTACTACGGCTGCTACGAATTGCGGCTGTTGAACACCGCGGCCGATCCCCGCGACGCGGTGATCGTCGCGGCCGGGCGGCTACAGGGCCTGCTGGCCGGCTGGGTGCACGAACACGGCGCCTGGCCGTGGCTGGTGGCCCTTTTGGCGCTGGTGGCCGCCGCGCTGGTAAGCGCCTGGCAGCGACGGGCGCGGCGTTGAGCGGCCGCTGAGCGCTAGCGGATCGAGCCGCGCCGGCGGCCCCACATGTCGCGGATCAGGATGACCAGCGCCAGGACGGCGAACCCGATCAGGAAGTTGTCCTCGACGTGGCCGACGTGATTGCCGCGCAGCATCGCCAGCAGGAACAGGACGGCGAAAATGCCGAAGCCGTGCCAGGTGCGGACGTTGATCTTGCTCCACCCCCACGCGGCGGATGGCACCTCGGCCGGGTCGACGCCGTTGTAGTGCTCCACCTCGGTACTGGCCACGGCGATTCCCTTCGGATCGGATCGTCTTTTCGATCACAGATTCTGGCACACGCCGCGACGGGTCGGCACGGCTGCGGCCATGGCCCGCGGCGCCCACCGGGCGGCACAATGGGTGGGTGAGTTCCCCGAGGACCGAAGCGGCCGCCGACGGCCCCATCCGCGTGCTGGTGTTGGGCAGCACCGGCTCCATCGGCACCCAGGCGCTGGAGGTCATCGCCGCCAACCCGGACCGCTTCGAGGTGGTCGGGCTGGCGGCCGGCGGGTCGAACCCGGACATCTTGGCCCGTCAGCGCGCCGAGACCGGGGTGACCAACATCGCCGTCGCCGACGAGCGCGCCGCCGCGGCGCTGCAAGACGTGGCCTTCTGCGGCCCCGAAGCGGTCACCCGGCTGGTCGAGGAGACCGAGGCCGACGTCGTCCTCAACGCGCTGGTCGGGGCGCTGGGCCTGCGGCCCACCCTGGCGGCCCTGCACTCGGGCGCCCGGCTGGCGCTGGCCAACAAGGAATCGTTGATCGCCGGCGGTCCGCTGGTCCTGGCGGCGGCGCGGCCGGGGCAGATCGTGCCGGTGGACTCCGAGCACTCCGCGCTGGCCCAGTGCCTGCGCGGTGGCGATCCCGACGAGGTCGCCAAGCTGGTGCTGACCGCGTCGGGCGGACCGTTTCGCGGCTGGGCCGCCGCCGACCTCGAGGGCGTCACACCCGACCAGGCCGGCGCGCATCCGACCTGGTCGATGGGCCCGATGAACACCCTGAACTCGGCCTCGCTGGTGAACAAGGGCCTCGAGCTCATCGAAACCCATCTGCTGTTCGGCGTGCCCTACGACCGCATCGAGGTCGTCGTGCACCCCCAGTCGATTGTTCATTCAATGGTCACGTTCATCGACGGCTCCACGATCGCCCAGGCCAGCCCCCCGGACATGAAGCTGCCCATCTCGCTGGCGCTGGGCTGGCCGCGGCGGGTGCCGGGGGCAGCCGCGCATTGCGACTTCACCACCGCCTCTAGCTGGGAATTCGAGCCGCTGGACAGCGACGTTTTCCCGGCCGTCGAGCTGGCCCGGCACGCCGGTGAGACCGGCGGCTGCATGACCGCGGTCTACAACGCCGCCAATGAAGAAGCCGCGGCGGCCTTCCTGGAGGGCCGCATCGGCTTTGCGGCCATCGTCAGAACAATCGCCGACGTGCTGAGTGCCGCCGACCAATGGGCCGTAACACCGGCTAACGTGGATGAGGTACTAGACGCGCAGCGCTGGGCGCGGGAGCGAGCGCAGCGCGCGGTCGCCACCATGGTCTTAGAGAGGTCCTAGCGGCTGATGATGTTCGCAATCGGCATTGTGCTCTTCGCGCTGGCCATCCTGATCTCGGTGGCTCTGCACGAGTGCGGCCACATGTGGGTGGCGCGTGCCACCGGCATGAAGGTGCGCCGCTATTTCGTCGGCTTCGGCCCCACGCTGTGGTCGACCCGTCGCGGTGAGACCGAGTACGGCGTCAAGGCCGTGCCGCTGGGCGGCTTCTGCGACATCGCCGGGATGACCCCGGTCGAGGACCTGGCCCCCGACGAGACCGACCGGGCCATGTACAAGCAGACGACGTGGAAGCGGGTCGCGGTGCTGTTCGCCGGCCCGGGCATGAACTTCATCATCTGCGTGGCCCTGATCTACGTGATCGCGCTGATCTGGGGTTTGCCCAACCTGCACCCGCCCACCCAGGCGATCGTCGGCGAAACCGCTTGTATCGCACCGGAAGTCGCACCGGGCAAGATCGGGGATTGCACGGGTCCCGGACCGGCCGCGCTGGCCGGCATCCGCCCCGGCGACGTCGTCGTCAAGGTCGGCGACACCAAGGTGTCCACCTTCGACGACATGGCCGCCGCGATCCGCAAGCTGCACGGCACCGTCCCGGTCGTCGTCGAGCGCGACGGCACCCCGATCACCGCCTACGTCGACATCACCCAAACGCAGCGGTACCTGAACAACGGGCCGGACGGTAAGCCGGCCGCCTCGACCGTCGGCGCGATGGGCGTCGGCGCCGTCAAAGTCGCGCCCGCGCACTACGGTGTGCTCGGCGCCATCCCCGCCACCTTCGCGTTCACCGGCGACCTGACCGCCGAGGTGGGCAAGGCGCTGGTCGCGATCCCGACGAAGGTCGGCGCGCTGGTGCACGCGATCGGCGGCGGGCAGCGCGACCCGCAGACCCCGATGAGCGTCGTCGGGGCCAGCATCATCGGCGGCGACACCGTCGACCACGGGTTGTGGGTGGCGTTCTGGTTCTTTTTGGCGCAGCTGAACCTGATCCTGGGCGCGATCAACCTGTTGCCGCTGCTGCCGTTCGACGGCGGCCATATCGCCGTCGCGGTGTACGAGAAGATCCGCAACCTGATCCGGTCGGCCCGCGGCATGGTGGCCGCGGCGCCGGTGAACTACCTCAAACTGATGCCGGCGACCTATGTGGTCTTGGTGTTCGTGGTCGGCTACATGCTGTTGACCGTGACCGCCGACCTGGTCAACCCGATCAGGCTCTTTCAGTAACAACCGAAGGAATCCGAACAGTGGACATCGGCCTGGGCATGCCGGAACCGCCGGCGCCCACGCTTGCGCCCCGGCGTAAGACGCGCCAATTGATGGTCCGCGACGTCGGGGTCGGCAGCGATTCCCCGATTTCGGTGCAGTCGATGTGCACCACCAAGACGCACGACGTCAACACCACGCTGCAGCAGATCGCCGAGCTGACGGCCGCCGGCTGCGACATCGTCCGGGTGGCCTGCCCGCGTCAGGAGGATGCCGACGCACTGGCCGAGATCGCCCGGCACAGCCAGATCCCGGTGATCGCCGACATCCACTTCCAGCCGAAGTACATCTTCGCCGCGATCGACGCGGGATGTGCTGCGGTGCGGGTCAATCCGGGCAACATTAAGGAGTTCGACGGCCGGGTCGGCGAGGTCGCCAAGGCGGCCGGCGCGGCCGGCATCCCGATCCGCATCGGCGTCAACGCCGGCTCGCTGGACAAGCGGTTCATGGAGCGCTACGGCAAGGCCACGCCCGAGGCGCTGGTCGAGTCGGCGCTGTGGGAGGCCTCGCTGTTCGAGGAGCACGGCTTTTCCGACATCAAGATCAGCGTCAAGCACAACGACCCCGTCGTGATGGTCGCCGCCTATGAGCAGCTGGCCGCGGCGTGCGACTACCCGCTGCATCTGGGCGTCACCGAGGCCGGGCCGGCCTTCCAGGGCACCATCAAGTCGGCGGTGGCTTTCGGTGCCCTGCTGAGCCGGGGCATCGGCGACACCATCCGGGTGTCCCTGTCGGCGCCGCCGGTCGAGGAAGTCAAGGTCGGCATTCAGATTCTCGAGTCGCTGAACCTGCGGCCGCGCGGGCTGGAGATCGTCTCGTGCCCGTCCTGCGGTCGCGCCCAGGTCGACGTCTACACCCTGGCCAACGCTGTCTCCGCGGGACTGGACGGGCTCGATGTGCCGCTGCGGGTCGCCGTGATGGGCTGCGTCGTCAACGGTCCGGGAGAGGCCCGCGAAGCCGACCTCGGTGTCGCCTCCGGAAATGGCAAGGGGCAGATATTCGTTCGCGGCGAGGTGATCAAGACCGTTCCGGAGGCCCAGATCGTCGAAACGCTGATCGAAGAGGCCATGCGGTTGGCCTCCGAATCCGGTAACGGTCCTGACGCAACAGCGAGCGGTTCGCCAATTGTGACCGTAAGCTGATAAGACCAGTTCTCTCTTACTGGCCCCTTCAGTTCGCACCACAGAGAGTTCGCCAGATGTCGGCTCCACCCCTGTTTCGCCTGGTCGGCGACAGACGGGTGTCCGTGGTGCGCGACGCGGCCGCGGCGTGGCGGGTCCTCGACGAGGACCCGATCGGGTCCTGCATGGTCGCCTCTCGGGTCGCCGATCACGGCATCGATCCCGGCGCGATCGGCGGCGAGCTGTGGACCCGCCGCGGCGCGGACGAGTCGCTGTGCTTCGCCGGTGCCAACCTGATCCCGCTGCGCGGGCTGCCGGCCGACCTGAACGCGTTTGCCGACGAGGCGATGAGCGGGACCCGTCGCTGTTCGTCGCTGGTGGGCCGGGCCAGCCTGGTGCTGCCGATGTGGGAAAGGCTCGAAACGGCCTGGGGCCCGGCGCGTGACGTGCGCGAACGTCAGCCGCTGATGGCGCTGGCCAAACACCCGATGTGTGAGCTCGATCCCGAGGTGCGCCAGGTGCGCCCCGAGGAGCTGGACGCCTACCTGGTGGCCGCGGTCGACATGTTCATCGGCGAGGTCGGCATCGACCCGCGGCTCGGCGACGGCGGTCGCGGCTACCGCCGCCGGGTGGCCAGCCTGATCGCGGCCGGGCGGGCCTGGGCCCGGTTCGAGCAGGGGCAGGTCGTCTTCAAGGCCGAGGTCGGGTCGCAATCGCCCGCGGTCGGCCAGATCCAGGGCGTTTGGGTGCACCCGGAGTGGCGCGGGATGGGGCTCGGGGCGCGGGGCACCGCGATGCTGGCCGCCGTGATCGTGGGCAGCGGGCGTATCGCCAGCCTGTACGTGAACGATTTCAACGAGGTGGCCCGGGCCGCCTACGCGCGGGTGGGCTTCGCCGAGGTCGGCACCTTCGCCACCGTCCTGCTCGACTAGCGGTACCTATCGGCCACCACTCGCGAGCGCCCGGCCGGCCGGGCATTCGGCATATCGGAAGCCCTACTGCGCCACATCACGGTTGGGTCTCGGTGTGTCGCCCCCGCACTCCAGGCCGCAGTTCTTAACATCAGCAACGATGGTCACAAAAACCTCATCAGTATCAGTTGTTTCGGCTGCCGGGACCCTGCTGCTCGTCGCCGCCACCGCGCTGTCCGGATGCACGCCGCGGCCCGACGGTCCGGGCCCCGCCGCGGAGAAGTTCTTCCGCGCCCTGGCCGTCGGTGACACCGCGACGGCCGCCCAACTCAGCGACAACCCCAACGACGCCCGCGAAGCGCTCAACGCGGCCTGGGCCGGGTTGCAGGCGACCCACCTGGACGCGCAGATCCTCGGCTCCAAGTACGCCGAGGACACCGGCACGGTCAACTATCGGTTCAGCTGGCATCTGCCGAAGAATCGGGTGTGGAGCTATGACGGCCAGCTGAAGATGGCCCGCGACGAGGGGCGCTGGGAGGTCCGATGGACGCCCGGCGGCCTGCATCCCAAGCTGGGCGAGCATCAGACCTTCGCGTTGCGGGCCGACGCCCCCCGGCGCGCCTCGGTGAACGAACTCGGTGGCAGCGATGTGCTGGCGCCGGGCTACCGCTACCACTACACGCTGGACGCCACCAAAGCCGGACCGCCGCAGTCGCTGAGCTTCACCACCCACTCGATCGTCGACGTGCTGCGGCCGTTCAACGACACGCTGACCGACCCGCAGCTGCTGGCCGAGCGGGCCAGCTCGACGCCCGACCAGGTGGACCTGGGCGTCACGCTGCTGCCGGCCGACAACGACAAGGTGTTTCCCATCATCGGCAGACTGCCCGGCATCGTGGTCACTCCCCAGGCCGACATGCTGCCGACCGACCCGCATTTCGCGCCCGCCGTCATCAGCGAAGTCAAGAAGGCCGTGATCGACCAACTCGACGGTCAGGCCGGCTGGCGAGTGGTCAGCGTCAACCAGAACAACGTCGACGTCGCGGTGCTGCACGAGGTCGAGGGGGCGCCGGCCCCGTCGGTGTCGATCACCCTGGACCGGGTGGTGCAGAACGCCGCGCAGCGCGCGGTGGACAACAAGGGCGGCAAGGCGATGATCGTCGCGATCAAGCCGTCGACGGGGGAGATCCTCGCGATCGCCCAGAACGGCGCGGCCGACGCCGACGGGCTGCCCGCCACCAACGGCCTGTTTCCGCCCGGGTCGACGTTCAAGATGATCACCGCCGGCGCGGCCGTCGACCGCGACATGGCCACGCCGAACTCGATGGTCGGGTGCCCGGGCCATATCGACATCGGGCACCGCACGGTGCCGAACTACGGCGGCTTCGACCTCGGCGTGGTGTCGATGTCACGCGCGTTCGCCAGTTCGTGCAACACCACGTTTGCCGAGCTGAGCAGCAAGATGCCGCCCCGGGGTTTGACGCAGACGGCGTCCCAGTACGGGATCGGGCTCGACTACACGGTCGACGGCATCACCACGGTGACCGGGTCGGTGCCGCCGACGGTCGACCTGGCCGAGCGCACCGAAGACGGCTTCGGCCAGGGCCGGGTGCTGGCCAGTCCGTTCGGCATGGCCCTGGTGGCGGCCACCGTCGCCGCCGGGAAAACGCCTGTGCCGCAACTGATTGCGGGCCATCCGACGACGGTCGAGGGCGATAGCACCCCGATCAGCCCGAAGATGATCGACGCGCTGCGGCCGATGATGCGGCTGGTGGTGACCAACGGGACCGCCAAGGAGATCAACGGCTGCGGCGAGATCTACGGGAAAACCGGGGAGGCGGAGTTCCCCGGCGGGTCGCACTCCTGGTTCGCCGGATACCGCGGCGATCTGGCCTTCGCGGCGCTGATCGTCGGGGGTGGCAGCTCGGAGTGGGCGGTCCGGATGACCAAATTCATGTTCGAGTCGATGCCGCCCGGTTATCTGGCCTGAAGCGCCGGGCCGCGACAGCGGTAAATTGCGAACATGACGGATACCGGCGGGGACATGGTGACGTTGCGCGTGTCCGACGCGGACCGCAACGGAACGATGCGCCGACTGCACAACGCGGTTGCGCTCGGGCTGATCGATATCGACGAGTTCGAGCAGCGCTCGTCGCGGGTGTCCTACGCGCGCACCCAGGGCGAGCTGGACGGCCTGGTCGGAGACCTGCCCGGGCCCGGCGCGATCGTCACCTCGGCGGCCGACCGGGTCGAACTGCGCGGCTGGGCCGGCTCGCTGCGACGGCACGGCGAATGGACGGTGCCCACCCGGTTAGCGCTGGTACGCCGGCTGGGATCGGTCAAACTCGAGCTCACCAAGGCCCGTTTCGCCGGGCCGGTGGTGGTTGTCGAGCTCGATGTCCGGTTCGGCTCGGTCGACATCTGGCTACCCGATGGCGCCAGCGCCTCGATCGACGATGTCGAGGTCTACGGTGGCAGTGCGCGCGACCGGCGCAAGGATGCCCCCGGCGAGGGCAGGCCGCATGTGGTGCTGACCGGGCGGGTGGTGTGCGGTTCGGTGACGATCCGGGGACCGCGCCGCTCGCTGCTGCGTCGCCGCGGAGCCTGACGGCCTCGAGTGTGCGGCACTCGCTACGGCCGACGTGGGCGCGCGGCCTGCGATTAAGCTAGTGGGATGCCTGTTCGCACCGCGCTTTCGCCCGGCGTGTTGTCCCCGACTCTGCCGGTGCCCAACCGCATCCCGCGCCCCGAGTACGCCTGGAAGCCGACGGCCAAGGAGGGCACCGAGCCGTGGGTGCAGACACCCGAGGTGATCGAGAAGATGCGCGTCGCGGGCCGGATCGCGGCCGCCGCGCTGCAGGAGGCGGGCAAGGCCGTCGCCCCCGGCGTCACGACCGACCAACTCGACCGCATCGCCCACGAATACATGGTCGACAACGGCGCCTACCCCTCGACGCTGGGCTACAAGGGCTACCCGAAGTCGTGCTGCACGTCGCTCAACGAGGTGATCTGCCACGGCATCCCCGACTCGACGGTGGTCGAGGACGGCGACATCGTCAACATCGACGTCACCGCCTACATCGACGGCGTGCACGGTGACACCAATGCGACGTTTTTGGCCGGCGATGTGTCCGAGGAACACCGGCTGCTCGTCGAGCGGACCCGGGAGGCGACGATGCGGGCGATCAACGCCGTCAAACCCGGGCGCGCGCTGTCCGTCGTCGGCCGTGTTATCGAGGCATACGCGAATCGGTTCGGGTACAACGTAGTTCGCGACTTCACCGGACACGGAATCGGCACCACCTTCCACAACGGACTGGTCGTGCTGCACTACGACCAACCATCGGTCACCACCGAGATTCAGCCGGGCATGACGTTCACCATCGAGCCGATGATCAATCTCGGCGCGCTGGACTACGAGATCTGGGACGACGGCTGGACCGTGGTCACCAAGGACCGCAAGTGGACCGCGCAGTTCGAGCACACCCTGCTGGTCACCGACACCGGCGCCGAGATCCTCACCCTGCCGTGAACCCTTGAACGGCGCTCTGCTGGTCGCGGGCACCAGCTCCGATGCCGGGAAATCGGTGCTCGTCGCGGGCTTGTGCCGGTTGCTGGCCCGCGACGGCGTCCGCGTCGCGCCCTTCAAGGCGCAGAACATGTCGAACAATTCCGCGGTCACCGTCGAGGGCGGCGAAATCGGCCGGGCTCAGGCGATCCAGGCCCGCGCGGCGGGACTGGAGCCCAGTGTGCGGTTCAACCCGATCCTGCTCAAGCCGGGCAGCGACCGGACATCACAGCTGGTGATCCGGGGCCGCGTCGCCGACTCCGTCACCGCCGCGGGCTATTTCGAACATCGCGACCGGCTCGCGAAAGTCGTCGCCGACGAGTTGGCTTCGCTGCGTGACGAATTCGATGTGGTGATCTGTGAAGGCGCCGGATCGCCGGCCGAAATCAACCTGCGCGCCACGGATTTGGCCAACATGGGATTGGCCCGGGCCGCGAACCTGCCGGTCGTCCTGGTCGGCGACATCGACCGCGGCGGCTTGCTGGCGCATCTGTTCGGCACCGTCGCGGTGCTCGAGGCGAGAGACCAGGCGCTGATCGCGGGCTTCATCGTCAACAAATTCCGCGGCGACCCCGCGCTGCTGGAACCCGGGCTGCGCCAACTTCTCGAGCTGACCGGCCGTCCCACCTACGGAGTGGTGCCCTACGCCGACGAACTCTGGCTGGACGCCGAGGACTCGCTGTCGGCGCTCGCACATTCCGTCGTCGGCCGGCCGGCGCCGCCGCGGGGCGGCGAGTGGTTGACGGTCGCCGCCGTGCGGCTGCCCCGGATCTCCAACTCGACCGACATCGAGGCGCTGGCCTGCGAGCCGGGCGTGCGGGTGCGCTGGATCAGCGACCCGGCCGACCTTGCCGACGCCGACCTGGTGGTGATTCCGGGCAGCAAAGCGACCGTCGCCGACCTGCACTGGCTGCGCGAGCGCGGCCTGGCCGCCGCGATCGCCGAGCACGCAACGGCCGGCAAGCCGGTGCTGGGGATCTGCGGCGGTTTGCAGATGCTGTGCCGGCGTATCCAGGACACGGTGGAGTCCGGCAGCGGCGAAGTGGCCGGGCTCGGGCTGCTGGACGCCGACATCGTCTTCGGCGAGCACAAGACGTTGCGGCGCTGGCAGCACCCGCTGGCCGGCTACGAAATCCACCACGGGCAGGTCATCCGATGCGGCGAGGCGGCCTGGTTCGATGTCGATGCGCAGCCCCACGGCATCGCGCGCGGCGCGGTCTTCGGCACGCATTGGCACGGCCTGCTGGACAACGACGACTTCCGGCGGGCGTGGCTGAGCCGCGTGGCGGCTGCCGCCGGGCGGACGAAGTTCGTTGTCGCCGACGACACCGACGTCGCGGCGCGACGCGACGCGCAGCTGGATGTGGCCGCCGAGTTGCTGGCGTCTCACCTCGATATCGACGCCGTCGTCGGCCTGCTCGACGGCCCGCCGCCGCGACCGCAGATCGCAAGCCGGCTGCGGCCGTAGGTCCGCCGGCTCGTGGGGGCGGCGGGAGAAACCTCGCGCGGTGCCAATATTGGCTGTAGCGTGCGTAAGTGCCCTCGATGATGACCACGCTCGACGGGTTTCCCGTCCCGGTGCGCGTGTCCGGTCCTGAGAAGGGTGTCGTCGTCGTCATCCTCGGCGATGAGCAGCGGGAGTTGGCCGCCTATGACGCGGTCTGCGAGCGCCTCCACACCGCGTCGCTGCGCACCATCGTCATCGGCCTGGACCCGCGGCTGACCCCGAAGTCGGTGATCGGCATTCTCGACGGCCTGGGCGTCGGCTGGGCCGTGGTGGTGGGCGACCGCGCCGGCGGCGACATCGCCTGGGAACTCGCGGCGACCAAGCTGGGCCGATTCGTCGGCCTGGTCGTCGTGGACCGCGGTCATCCGTGCGTGGCCGACGTCAACGGCGTGGTTCGCGACGGCCACTGCCCGCCGGTCGAGATCGGCACCACGGTGCTGGTCAGCACGCCGGGCGGCCGGACGGTCGCCCGCAACAGCCAGCGGTTCGTCTACGCCGACTACCGCAGCGTGGACATGCTCGGACGGCGCAGTGCCCAGGAGTCGACCGCGCAACTGGCAGCCGAGATCGTCTTGCGCACCAGCACCTGGTAGGACCGGGTCGGCGCGCAGTCATAGGGGCGTTGTTCGGCGACAACGTGGTCGCGCAGTCAAGGAAAGGATGCGTGGGGCGTGAACGCCTCTGGAATGCGTCGGCCGGTGATCGGCCTGACCAGTTATCTCGAGCAAGTGCAGTCCGACGGGTGGGACATCCCGGCGGGATATCTGGGCGCCAACTATTTCGAGGGCGTCATCAAGGCGGGCGGCATCGCGGTGCTGCTGCCGCCGCAGCCGGTGGACCACGACATCGCCGAGAGCGTGCTCGACCACCTGGACGGGTTGGTGATCACCGGGGGGTATGACGTCGACCCGGCCGCCTACGGCCAGCAACCGCATCCCAAGACCGACGCGCCCCGCACGATGCGTGACGCGTTCGAATTCGCGTTGTTGCGGGGCGCGCTGGACCGCGGGCTGCCGGTGCTGGGCATCTGCCGCGGCACCCAGATGCTCAACGTCGCGTTCGGCGGGACGCTGCATCAGCATCTGCCCGACGTGCTCGGACACCGCGGGCATCACGCGGGCTATGGGCGCTTCACCAAGCTGCCGGTCACCACGGTCGCGGGCACCAGGCTTGCCGGGCTGCTCGGGCCCACCGCCGATGCGTGGTGCTATCACCACCAGGCCGTGGACAAGGTCGGTGACGGCCTGATCGTCAGCGCCTGGGACGCCGACGGTGTCGTCGAGGGGCTGGAAGTACCCGGGGACGACTTCGTGGTCTCGGTGCAGTGGCATCCCGAGCAGTTCCTCGACGACCTACGGCTGTTCCAGGCGATCGTCGATGCCGCGAGCTCCTACGCGTCGAGCACGCGGACCGCGTCTCGCCGCTAACGGGTCTGCGGCCACTTCGGCGGCTCACCGGTTGCCACCAAATGCATTGGCTCGTAACACCAACCGCGGTGCAGGGGGACTGGGCGTGGCGTCTTGGCGATCCAGCTCTGCGGCACCGAAAGTGGCCCGATCGACGCGGCGCGCGCAAGGCCCGACACCGCATCGCGACTGCGGTTCGGCAAGCGGGACGACAAGATTGCCGCGCTTTTCAGCGCTGCGCTCTTGTTCCGGGAGTTCAGGTGGTTGATCGCGAAATCCGACGGCGCGCACAGCGAACCGAGCTTCGACAGCGACGACGTCACCGGCGACAGGAACGCATCGAACGTCGTCGGTGGTGCCGCGCACAGCGCATCGAGAGCGTGGGGAATCGCTGAGATCACTTGCCGGCCAGTCGAAATGACGTCCGGTGCCGCCTTCGGTTCGCGGCTGCCATGCCCGGAATGCGGCGGTGGTGCGAACGGCGTCACCGTCGCGGCATCGGCGCAGGCCCGGGCATAGGCGTACATCGTGTCGACGTCCTGGGCCCACATCTGGTCGTAATCGCTCTCGGCGTCCGCGATCGCCGGGCTCAATTGGCCCAGACAGTTCGTCTTTGCCAGCCAGGTGCACAGCACGCGGTTGGCCTGGATCGCCCCAGGGGGCACCATCGCCGCCAACGCCAGCTGGAAGGCGCCGGCGGCCGACTTGGCCTGAGCGGCCGTCCGCTCGGCTTGTGCGGCAATGCAATTCAGCCATTCAGGATAGGACGTCGTCCCGGGCTTGAGCTTCGAGGTCACCGAACCACATTGCGCCGCTGCGTTATTCAGGCTCACCGCCAGACCCTCCCATGTCGTGGCGGCGTTCATCATCGACCATGAGCCGGGGCCCGAAAACATCAGCCCCGAGTTGATCTCCGGCGGTCGAGCTGCGAAATCCACTGCTATCTCACTTCGAGGGCAGTCGAGCACTGTGAAAACATGAGGTTTCCCTTCAAGACATAGCTGCGAAATAGAACGCCGCGATGGGCCGTCGGGCTTCGCTTCTGTGAAAGTTGTAACAGGACTCACAACCCCGCCCGGGGCGCAGTGCTGTTCTATCAGCTACGACTTACGCAGAGCAGTGCCAATATTTCGTGATCGCCGCATTCAGCCGCGGGTGCGCTGGTGTGCACCTCACGGGATTGAAAGACCGTGCCGGCAAACGAAACCGGCAGCACGGACAACAGCGAGTGCGATGCCAAGCGCGGCCACACGTCCGGGCGGTCGTGCGTCATCCACATGCTGTGGAACGGCTTCCTTTTGGCCGGTGACACATCCCATGAACTGGCATGTTGCAGGTGGATCGCGGCCGCGGCTTCGCTATTGGTCTGCGCGTGCCCGGAATTCGGGATCGCCTGCGACCAGGCCGCGGGTTCCGGCAGGGTGGCCGCCGAAAATTGGGACCGCAACGAAGAACCGGCGATGAGACTGGCGAACAAACCGAGTGCCGCGACAACGGCGATCGCCGGCTGCCACCGCCGAGTGTGACCTGCGCCTCGAATGTTCACAGTGGCCCGACTGTACCGGACGAACCTGGTCATCGGTCGGTGCCAGCTGTGAGGTCGATTCGAGTCTGTTGTGTATTTCGATTTGGACAATCGGTGTTTTGATTTGCTATGTGCGACCGGCTATCTCGTGTCGGTTCGGGCGTCGATGAGTTCGCACGCCGAACTCCCGCAGGCGCCCAGGGTGAAGCGGGTCTCACCCGGCGAAGACGATCAGCGGGATCGCCATTTCGGCCTCGGTGGCTCCGCCGTGAAACCCGATGAGCCGAGCGGCTTCCGGAGGCTCGCGCTTGGTGGCCAGCACCGCGGTGTCGCCGGTGCAGATCACGACGACGTCGCCGATGCGCGCCAGATGCGCGGGATCGACCGGTCCGAAGATTCCGGAGGCCACCGCCTGCTCGCGGCTGTGCACCTCGGCCCGGCCGTCCAGCAGCTCACTCCACGTCGCCTGCACGTCGGTCGCCGCGCCCGGCGCGGTGTGCAGGTAGCGCACCCGCGGCTCACCCGCGACCACCCGGATTCCCTCGCCGAGCCGATCGTCGGTGTCCAGGTCGATCCGGGCCTGCGGCGGAACGTTGAGACCGCCGTGGTCGGCGGTCACCAGCAGGGCCGCGTTCGCGGGCAGCGCGTCGACCAGGCGGGTCAGCAGCGCGTCGACCCGTGCGGCCGCCGCATGCCAGTGCGGCGAGCCGATACCGAACAAGTGCGCGGCGGTGTCCAGCTCGGCCGTGTAGGCGTAGACCAGGCCGGGCGCCGCGCGCAGCTCGTCGATGACCTGCTGGGCGTAGTCGTCGTCGGGGTTGCTGGGGCGAAAGTCGGCGCCGCGATACGCCGCATCCGTCAGCCCGCTGCCCATGAACAGCGCCGGCAGTACCGCCCGCGCGGCGATCCCGCCTCGCCGCAGCCGCTCGAACCAGGTCGGCAGCGGCTGCCACTGCGCCGATGGCGGGTCGTCGCGCCAGTAGATGTGGGTGAGCACCCGTTCGGTGCCGGGGACGTTGAGGGTGAAGCCCAGGATGCCGTGCTCGCCCGGCCGCGCGCCGGTGCCCAGCGACACCAGGCTGCTCGGCGTGGTCGACGGGAAGGTGCTCCTGAGCTGGGTCAACCGTCCGACGCCGCCGGCCAGGACCGAGGCGAGCAACGGTGTGCTACTCGCCAATTCCGGCAGCAGGTGCCAGCCCAGGCCGTCCACCAACACGACGGCGACCCGATCAACCTGTTCGGCAACCGATTCCGTGACCGCCAACCGGTCGACGGCGTCCGGGACTGCAAGCAGTGCGGCCGCCGCGGGGAGCACGTCGCACAGCGAACCAAGCGCGGGAGCCGACATGGCCCCAGTCTGGCACGGGCACCGCGCTCGGCGAGAAACCGCGACCTCGCGCCGAGCGTGGGGGTTAATGCACAAAATCGCCGAATCTGGGTGCGTAGGCCCCACACTCGACGCGAAGTAGGTGTGAAGTTACGGCATGCTCTCGGCGGGCGCGGCCCATCTCTGCTCGAGGCGGCCGTAGCGCCAGACGAGCAGCGCGACCACCCAGGTAGCCACGAAGATGCCGACGATGACGAAGCCGACGGTGTTCAGGTCGAGGCCGGAAAGCCAGTCCCAGAACGGGCCCCGCCACCCCAGCTGGCCGGCGAACAGGTCCAGCAGTTCGAGGCTGCCGATCAGCAGCGCGACGACGATCGACAGCCCGGTGATCGTGATGTTGTAGTAGATCTTGCGCACCGGATTGGAAAACGCCCAGCCGTAGGCGAAGTTCATGAACGAGCCGTCGATGGTGTCCAGCAGACACATGCCGGCGGCGAACAACACCGGCAGACACAGGATCGCGTACCAGGGCAGCCCGGCCGCGGCGCTGGTGCCGGCCAGCACCAGCAGGGCTACCTCGGTGGCGGTGTCGAAGCCCAGCCCGAACAGCAGGCCGATCGGGTACATGTGCCAGGACCTGGTGATCGACCGCGTCAAGCGGCCGAGGAACCGGTTGAGAAACCCGCGGTTGTCCAATTGGCGTTCCAGCTCGGTTTCGTCGAATTCGCCGCGGCGCAACCGCAGAAACACCCGCAGGATTCCGACCAGCACGACGACGTTGAGGATGGCGATCAGGTAGAGGAACACCCCCGAGACGCCGGTGCCGATCAGGCCGGTGTAGCGATGCAGCGCCGAGGAGTCGTCCTCGACCGGCCCGACGATCGCCTTGGCCCCGATCGCCAGCAGCATCGCCAGCGTGAACACGACGGTGGAGTGGCCCAGCGAGAAGAAGAACCCGACCGCAAGGGGCCGCTGTTTGTCGCCCATCAGCTTGCGGGTGGTGTTGTCGATGGCCGCGATGTGGTCGGCGTCGAAGGCGTGCCGCAAACCGAGGGCGTAGGCCGTCACCCCGACACCAATGCCAAAGGCCTTGCCGCCCACGCTGAGTCGCGCCGGCTCAACGATCAGGAGCAGGGTGAACCAGCCGATGAGATGTAGCGCGACGATGACCGCCAGCATGACTGCCAGGCGCCCCCACTCCGCCGTCGTCAGGAAGCCGTACAGCCTGGCTAACCTGCTGCGCGGCGCGGCGAGCTCGGTGGTGGCCACGGCCCCGACTTTAGGGTCGGTCACGAGCTGGATGCAAGTGAGTTGCAGGACGGCCGTCGACGTCCAGGACTGGCGATCGGCAATGCCGGGCGCAACACTGGACGGGTGACGTCCAATCCGTCGGCGCTCGATCCCGCGGTCACCCAGCGCATCGGCGACTTCCTGCGTGCCCGCGGGTTGCGGCGGATGACCTCACGCATTCAGGTGCTGGCGGTGCTCGAACCCGTCAACGGACACCTGTCCGTCGCCGAGATTCACCGGCGGGTGCGGGCCGGCCTGCCCGCCGGCGCCCAACCACCCGACGTGGCCACCATCTACCGCACCGTGACCACCCTGGTCGAGCAGTCGGTGTTGCATGCGCTGACCCTCGACGGCGGCATCACGACCTACGGGCTGGCGACCGCCCCGCATCACCACGCGGTGTGCACGCAGTGCGATTCGATCATCGAAGTGCCCGCGCGCCAGCTCAGTTCGGCACTCGAGCACGCGATGGAGGGCAGTGCGTTCGCCTTGTCGGACCGCGCCGGCCTGACGTTGCGCGGCCTGTGCCCGCGGTGCCAGCAGGGTGACTCGGCGGCCCGGCGTGCAGGCTCAGCCGAGGCCCAATAGCGCGTTCTCCACCACCTCGGGCAGCGCCGGGTGGATCCAGTACTGCCCGCGGGCCATCTCCGGGGCGGTCAGCCCGAAGCTCATCGCCTGGATCAACGGCTGGATGATCGACGAGGCCTGATGGCCCATGATGTGGGCACCGAGCAGACGCCCGGTGCCGCGTTCGCCGATGAGTTTGACGATCCCGGTGGTGTCCTCCATCGCCCAGCCGTAGGCGACGTCGCCGTAGGCCTGGACCTTCACCGAGATTTTGAAACCCTGTGCAATGGCTTCGTTTTCGGTCAACCCCACGTAGGAGATCTGCGGATCGGTGAACACCGCGGACGGCACGAAGCGATGGTCGCTGACCGCCATCGCCGCGGTGTCGTCCCAGTCGCACAGCAGGTTGTGCTGCACCACGCGCGCCTCGTGATTGGCGACGTGCTTGAGCTGATACGGCGAGGAGACGTCACCGAGAGCGAAAACCCCACGCGCCGTGGTTCTTTGGTACTCGTCGACGACCACCAGACCGTCCTCGACGGCGATGCCGGCCTGCTCGAGGTCGAGCTGATCGGCGTTGGAAACCCGGCCGGTCGCGACCAGCATGGCGTCGGCGTTGATGGTGTGGCCGTTGTCGAGGTGCACCGCGACGCCTGAGCCCTGGCTCTCGGCGCTCACCACATTGCGGTGGGTGTGCAGTTCCCATTTGCTCGACGCGATACGGGTGAAGCGTTTGCACAGGGTGTCGTCGCAGTGCCGCAGCAGGGCGGAGCCGCGGACCACCAGCGTGACCCGCGCTCCCAGCGCGGAGAAGATGTGGGCGAATTCGGCGGACACGAAGCCGCCGCCGACGATCACCAGATGCTCTGGGAATTCGGCGATTCGCATGATCGTGTCGCTGGTGTAGTAGTGCGCGCCGCACTCGAGGATCGCCGGGGGGATCACCGCCCGTGCCCCCGCGGCGATCACCACCTGCTCGGCCGTGAACTCGTCGCCGGCGTCGGTGCGCAGCAGGTAGCGCCCGTCGGCCCGGACCGGGCCGAACCGGGTGTGCTGCTTGTACACGTCGATGTTGGGTGCGGAGCTGCGATAGTCCTCACCGCCGACCCCGATCGGATCGATGCGTCCGAACACCCGCGAGACGATGTCGTCCCAGCGCACCCCGTCGAGGTGCGCGTCGATGCCGAAACGCCCTGCGTCCCGGATCGATTGGGCGACCTCGGCGGCGTAGACGAACATCTTCGTCGGGATGCACCCGACGTTGAGGCAGGTGCCGCCGAAGGTGCCCTGTTCGCAGATCGCCACCCGCTTGTCGGCGAAGCGGTCATCGAGAATGGTGTTGCCCGAACCGGTTCCGATGATCGCGACGTCGTAGGTCTCCACGCCGTCACCCCTTTCCGAAAGCTGCCGGGGCGTCGGTGTCGGCGGGGCGCAGGTAGCCGTCCAGCCAGCTATCCAGTTCCCGGTAGGCGAGCGCGCGCGGCCCCTCCAGGGAGAGGAACACGTCGTGCTTGGCGTCGGCGACCGGAACGACGGTGCTGCGGTTCCCGATGCAGCCGGCCCAGCGGGCGATCTGGGTGACGTCGAGAACCGCGTCGCCGCGTTGCATCGACATCGGGTCCGCCGTTTCGGGCACGCTGTGGTCCGAACGCAGAATCAGGTTCGGCACCCCCACGTCGAGGCCGCGGTGCAGCCGGGCCTGGCCGCGGCGCACGGCGTGCAGCCACCCCGCGGTAATGGGGAAGCCGCCCAACGGTTTCCATTCCAGGTTGTAGTCGAACTCGCCGTCGTAGTCGCGGTGCAGGGTGGTGCCGTAACCGCCCTTGCTGGTGCCGCGCAACACGGCTTTGGAACGCACGCGCGACAGGCCGGCGATCATCGCCGAGGTCAATCCCAGGCGCAGCACCGCCGGGCCGTGCAGATCCAGGAACGGACTGTTGAGAACCAACCCGCCGATGCCGGCGTGTGCCGTCGCGTCACGCCGGCGCAGCCGGTCCAGCCACAGCGGCACGATCAGCCCGCCGGCGGAATGGCCGTACATCAGGACCGTGACGTCATGGGCCTGTTCGCCGATGACGGCCAGCGCGCGTTCGAGTTCGGTGTCGTAGTGGGCGAGATCGGTGATGAAGTGCGGGGTTTGGCCGTCGCGCCGGGAGCGCCCGCACTTCTGCATGTCCAATGCGTAGAAGGTGAAACCGCGGTTTGCGAAGTGATCGGCCAGCGCGGTGTTGAAGAAGTAGTCGGTGTAGCCGTGGACCGTCAGCACCGCGTGCTCGGGGCCGCTGGGCTGTGGGCCGCGCCGGATCAGGGTTGCGACGATGTCGCCCTCGCCGGCGGGATCGGGTCCCAATGCGATGGTGTACTGCCAGTAGCCAGGCAGGACGTCGGGGACCCAGCCAGTCACCAGGCCAGCTTAGCGTGGCGGACGCTTTTGCTGGTGGCAGCCGGGTTCAAGTCGTTTCGGCCGCGCCGGTCGGGATAACCTGAGGACCGGCCGCCCACGGCGAGGAAGGACCGGCATTTTCGGTGTCAGACACAACGGCGCGCACCGACGTCGCGCTGGTCGGCGCCGGCATCATGAGCGCCACCCTGGCCGCCCTGCTGCGGCGGCTGGAGCCGGACTGGTCGATCACCGTGGTCGAGCGCCTCGATGCCGTCGCCGCCGAAAGCAGCAGCCCGTGGAACAACGCCGGTACCGGGCATGCCGGGCTGTGCGAGATGAACTACACACCGGAGCGCCCCGGCTCCCGGGGTTCGATCGACATCACCAAGGCGGTGACGATCAACGAGCAATTCCAGGTGACCCGCCAGTTCTGGGCCTACGCCGTGGAGAACGGCATCCTCACCGATCGGCGCTTCCTCAACCCCGTCCCGCACGTCAGTTTCGTGCACGGCGCGGAGCGGGTCGACTATCTGCGGCGCCGGCAGCGGGCGCTGGCCGGGAACCCGCTGTTCGCCGGCACGGAATTGGTCGACGACCCCGCTGAATTCGCCCGCCGGCTGCCGTTCATGGCCGCCGAACGCGACTTCTCCGAGCCGGTCGCGCTGAACTGGGCCGCCGACGGCACCGACGTCGACTTCGGTGCGCTGACCAAGCAGCTCATCGGCTACTGCGTGCGGGGCGGCGGCTCCGCGCTGTTCGGCCACGAGGTCCGCAACCTGACCCGTGCGGCCGATGGCGGCTGGACGCTACACATCGGCAATCGTCGCACCGGCGAAAAGCACAGGCTGAACGCCAAATTCGTGTTCGTCGGCGCCGGTGGCGAGGCGCTGCCGTTGTTGCAGAAGTCCGGCATCAACGAGGTCAGGGGCTTCGCCGGCTTCCCGATCGGCGGGAAGTTCCTGCGCACCGACAACCCGGCGCTGACCGCCAGCCACCGGGCCAAGGTCTACGGCGTCCCCGCATCCGGCGCCCCGCCGCTGGGGGCACTGCATCTGGATTTGCGGTTCGTCAACGGCAAGTCATGGCTGGTCTTCGGGCCCTACGCCGGCTGGTCGCCCAAATTCTTGAAGCATGGCCACCTCAGCGATTTGCCCCGATCGATCAGGCGGGACAACGCCGTGTCGATGCTGGGGGTCGGCATCACCGAGATGACGCTGGTCAATTACCTGCTTCGCCAACTGCGGCTCACCGAACGCGACCGGATGCGGGCGCTGCGCGAATTCGCGCCCAGCGCCCGGACTTCGGATTGGCAGCTGACGGTGGCCGGTCAGCGCGTGCAGGTGATCCGGCGGGCGAGGGGCAGCGGCGGGGCGCTCGAATTCGGCACCACCGTCGTGGGCTCGGCCGACGGCAGCATCGCGGGCCTGCTCGGCGGCTCGCCCGGCGCCTCGACCGCGGTGCCGATCATGCTCGACGTGCTGGCCAATTGCTTTGCCGGCCGCTATCAGTCCTGGCTGCCCAAGCTCAAGGAGATGGTGCCCTCGTTGGGGACCCGGCTGTCCGACGAACCGGCGCTCTACGACGAGGTGAGAACGTGGAGCACCCGGGTATTACAGTTGAACGCCTATTGAACCGCGCCGGACAGCGTTGCCAAGTGTTAGGAGGAGCGGCGCCGATGACGTGCGACGTCGACGATGCAGCGCGTAGCGATGAACAGGAGTGGCGCCCATGACCGAAGCGCTACGCCGCATCTGGGCCAAAGATCTTGACGCGCAAACCCTTTACGAGCTACTGAAGCTTCGGGTAGAGGTGTTCGTCGTCGAGCAGGCCATCCCGTATCCGGAACTGGACGGGCGCGACCTGCTCGCCGAGACCCGGCACTTCTGGCTGGAAACGGCGGACGGCGAGGTGATCTGCACGCTGCGGCTGATGGAAGAGCACGCCGGCGGCGAGAAGGCGTTCCGGATCGGGCGGCTGTGCACCAAACGCAGCGTGCGCGGACAAGGCCACACCACGCGGCTGCTGCGGGCCGCGCTGGCCGAGGTCGGCGACTATCCGTGCCGGATCAACGCGCAGACCTATCTGGCCGACATGTACGCCCAACACGGATTCGTGCGCGACGGCGACGATTTCCTCGACGACGGCGTTCCGCACGTCCCGATGCTGCGGCCCGGTTCCGGCGTGGCGGCCAAGCCGTGAAGCCCTACCCGTTCAGCGCGATCGTCGGCCACGACCAGTTGCGGCTGGCGCTGCTGCTGTGCGCGGTGCGCCCGGAAATCGGCGGCGCGCTGATCCGCGGCGAGAAGGGCACCGCCAAGTCGACGGCCGTGCGCGGCCTTGCCGCGCTGTTGGCCGCGGCGACCGGAGGTGACGGCACCGGGGCCGGTCTGGTCGAAATGCCGCTCGGCGCAACCGAAGACCGGGTGATCGGCTCGCTGGATCTGCAGCGGGTGCTGCGCGACGGCGAGCACGCCTTTTCGCCCGGATTGCTGGCGCGTGCCCACGGCGGCGTACTGTACGTCGACGAGGTGAACCTGCTGCACGATCACCTGGTCGACGTGCTGCTCGACGCCGCCGCGATGGGGCGGGTACACATCGAACGCGACGGCATCTCGCACTCGCATGAGGCCCGGTTCGTGCTGATCGGCACGATGAATCCGGAGGAAGGCGAGCTGCGCCCGCAGCTGCTCGACCGATTCGGGCTGACGGTCGACGTGCACGCCTCCCGTGACGTCGACGTGCGGGTCGAGGTGATCCGGCGGCGGATGGCGTACGAGGCCGACCCGGAAGGATTCGCCCACCGCTACGCCGCCGACGACGCCGAGCTGGCCCGGCGGATCGCCGCGGCCCGCGGGCTGGTCGACGATGTTGTGTTGGGCGACAACGAGTTACGGCGCATCGCGGCGCTGTGTGCGGCGTTCGATGTCGACGGGATGCGCGCCGATCTGGTGGTGGCGCGCACCGCGGTCGCGCACGCGGCCTGGCGCGGCGCGACGAGTGTCGAGGAGCAGGACATCCGGGTGGCGGCGGAACTGGCGCTGCCGCACAGGCGCCGCCGCGACCCGTTCGACGATCCGGGCATCGACCGCGAGCAGCTGGACGAGGCGCTGCAGCGGGCGGGCAACGATCCGGAGCCCGATCCCGACCCGCCCGGCGGTGGTCAATCCGCCGATGACCCTGCCCCGCAACAGGAGTCGACCTCCGGTGCGAAGCCGAAGCAGCCCAAGACGCGGCCCAGCGCCCCGCCGGCGCAGACGTTTCGCACCCGGGCGTTGACGGTTCCCGGCGTCGGCGAAGGTGCGCCCGGACGACGGTCGCGGGCCCGCAACCGCTCGGGCAGCGTGGTGGCTGCCGCGGACGCCGACGACCCCGGCGCGCACGGACTGCACCTGTTCGCCACGCTGCTCTCGGCCGCCGAGCGCGCCGGGGCGGGTCCACTGCGCCCGCGACCCGACGACATCCGCCGCGCGGTCCGCGAGGGACGCGAAGGCAACCTAGTGATCTTCGTCGTCGACGCGTCCGGGTCGATGGCCGCCCGCGACCGGATGGCCGCGGTCAGCGGTGCCACCTTGTCGTTGCTGCGCGACGCCTATCAACGGCGCGACAAGGTCGCGGTGATCACCTTCCGCGGCCACGACGCGCGACTGTTGCTGCCGCCGACGTCCTCGGCGCACATCGCCGGCCGCCGGCTGGCCCGATTCGATACCGGCGGCAAGACCCCGCTGGCCGAGGGTCTGCTGGCCGCGCGTGAGCTGATCATCCGGGAGCGGGCGCGCGACCGGGCACGCCGTCCCCTGGTGGTGGTGCTCACCGACGGGCGGGCCACGGCGGGACCAGACCCGTTGGGCCGCAGCAGAATCGCCGCCTCCCGACTGGTCGCCGAGGGTGCGGCGGCGGTGGTCGTGGACTGCGAAACGTCCTATGTCCGACTGGGATTGGCCGGGCAACTGGCCGTCCGACTCGGTGCACCGACCGTCCGGCTGGAGCAACTGCGCGCCGACCATCTCACGCGGGCCGTGCGCAGCGCGGCCTAGCCGGCCGCAACAAGAGGAGTCGTGCCCTTATGCCACAGGGAATCCCACCGCAGGTCCCGGACGACGGGCTGAGCACCCGGGCCCGGCGCAACCTGCCGCTGCTGGCGGTGCACACCGGCGACGGCAAGGGCAAGTCGACCGCGGCGTTCGGAATGGCGTTGCGCGCGTGGAACGCCCGCCTGGACGTCGCGGTGTTTCAGTTCGTCAAGAGCGCGAAGTGGAAGGTGGGAGAGGAAGCCGTTTTCCGCCAGCTGGGTCGGCTGCACGACGAGCACGGTGCCGGGGGAGCGGTGGAATGGCACAAGATGGGCAGCGGTTGGTCCTGGTCGCGTAAGGCCGGCACCGAGGACGACCACGCGGCCGCGGCCGCCGACGGCTGGGCCGAGATCGCGCGCCGGCTGGCCGAGCAGCGGCACGACTTCTACGTGCTCGACGAGTTCACCTACCCGCTGAAGTGGGGCTGGGTCGATGTCGACGAGGTGGTGGACGTGTTGGCCGCCCGCCCCGGTCATCAGCATGTGGTGATCACCGGACGCGCCGCCCCGCCGCGACTGGTCGAGGCCGCCGACCTGGTCACCGAGATGACCAAGGTCAAGCACCCGATGGATGCCGGACGCAAGGGCCAGAAGGGCATCGAGTGGTGAACGCCCCCGCGGTCGTCGTCGCCGCGCCCGCGTCGGGCAGCGGAAAGACCACGATCGCAACGGGTTTGATCGGCGCCCTGCGCCGGGCCGGGCATACGGTGGCCCCGTTCAAGGTGGGCCCGGACTTCATCGATCCCGGCTACCACGGGCTGGCCGCCGGCCGGCCAGGACGCAATCTCGATCCGGTGATGGTGACCGAATCGTTGATCGGCCCGCTGTATGCGCACGGCGCCGCCGGTGCCGACATCGCGGTGATCGAGGGGGTGATGGGGCTGTTCGACGGGCGGATCGGGCCCGACCCGGCGTCCCCGCCGCCGGGCTCGACCGCGCACGTCGCCGCTCTGGTGGGCGCGCCGGTGATCCTGGTCGTCGACGCGCGGGGCCAGAGCCACAGCATTGCCGCACTGCTGCACGGCTTTTCGACATTCGATACCGCAACCCGGATCGCCGGGGTGATCCTCAACCGGGTGGGATCACCCCGACACGAGCAGGTCTTGCGCCAGGCCTGCGAGACCACCGGCATCCCGGTATTGGGCGCCATCCCGCGTACCGCCGAATTGGAGCTGCCGACAAGGTATTTGGGCCTGGTCACCGCGGTCGAATACGGACGGCGGGCCCGGCTCGCGGTCGAGGCGATGACCGCCCTGATCGCGCGGCACGTCGACCTCGCCGCGGTAATGGCGGTCGCGCGAAGCCAGAACACCAGCGCGCCGTGGGATCCCGTTGCCGCGGTGGGGGAGACGGCCGGTGGCCGCACCACGGTCGCGATGGCCGCCGGCAAGGCCTTCAGCTTCGGCTACGCCGAACACGCCGAGTTGCTGCGCGCCGCCGGCGCCGAGGTGGTCGAGTTCGACCCGCTGGTCGACACGTTGCCCGACGGCACCGACGCGGTGCTGCTGCCGGGCGGTTTCCCCGAGCAGTTCACCGCCGACCTGTCCGCCAATGAAGTTGTGCGACAGCAGATTCGCGAGTTAGCCGCCGTCGGTGCGCCGGTGCACGCCGAATGCGCCGGGCTGATCTACCTGGCTTCCGAACTCGACGGATACCCGATGTGCGGGGTGCTGGGCGGATCGGCGCGGTTCACCCCGCAGCTGAAGCTGGCGTATCGCGACGCGGTCGCGGTGGTCGATTCGGCGCTGTATGCCGCCGGGGCGCGGGTGGTCGGACACGAATTCCACCGCACCGTGCTCACCTTCACCGAGAGCTACCAGCCCGCCTGGGTCTACCGGGCCGCCGACGCGGCGCCGATCCGCGACGGCGTCGTGCACGCCGGGGTGCACGCGTCGTATCTGCACACCCACCCGGCCGCGGCGCCGGGCGCGGTGGCGCGTTTCGTCGCAACGGCCGTGGCGCGGGAGGGGCGCACGGGTGTGGACTACTAGGCTTGCCGGGTGACCGAGAGCCCCTACCTCGTCGGATTGCGGCTGACCGGCAAGAAGGTCGTCGTGGTCGGCGGAGGCACGGTCGCCCAGCGCCGGCTACCCCTGCTCATCTCCAGCGGCGCCGACGTACAGGTGATCACCCGCAGCGCCACCCCCGCCGTCGAGGCGATGAGCGGAATCACCCTCACGGTGCGCGAATACCGCGACGGCGACCTGGACGGGGCGTGGTACGCGATCGCGGCCACCAACGACGCCGCGGTCAACGAGGCCGTCGTCGCCGAGGCCGACAGCCGCCAGATCTTCTGCGTGCGCGCCGACATCGCCATCGAGGGCACCGCGGTGACCCCGGCGTCGTTCGATTACGCCGGGCTGTCGGTGGGGGTGCTGGCCGGCGGCGAGCACCGCAGGTCGGCGGCGATCCGCTCGGCCATCCGTGAGGCGCTGCATCAGGGCCTGATCACCCTGGAAAGCCCGGTGAGTGCCGACGTCGTGCGGGGCGGGGTGGCGCTGATCGGCGGCGGGCCAGGTGACCCGGAGCTGATCACCGTGCGCGGCCGCCGGCTGCTGGCGGCGGCCGACGTCGTGGTCGCCGACCGGCTGGCCCCGCCCGAATTGCTGGCCGAGCTGGCGCCGCACGTCGAAGTCATCGATGCCGCCAAGATCCCGTACGGCCGGGCCATGGCCCAGGACGCGATCAACGACGTCATGATCGAGCGGGCCCGGGCCGGACGCTTCGTCGTGCGCCTCAAAGGGGGCGACCCGTTCGTGTTCGCCCGCGGCTACGAGGAAGTCATCGCGTGCGCCGACGCCGGCATTCCCGTCACGGTCGTCCCCGGTGTGACAAGTGCCATAGCGGTGCCCGCCCTGGCGGGTGTTCCGGTCACCCATCGGGCGGTAAATCACGAGTTCGTGGTGGTCAGCGGCCATCTGGCACCCGGGCATCCCGAATCGTTAGTGAATTGGAATGCACTGGCGGCGTTGTCCGGGACGATTGTCTTGCTGATGGCCGTCGAACGCATCGAACTGTTCGTGGACGCGTTGGTGCAGGGCGGTCGACCTGCGGATACGCCGGTTCTGGTGGTTCAGCACGGGACGACGCCGGCGCAGCACACGTTGCGGGCCACACTTGCCGACACGCCGCAGAAGGTTCGGGCGGAAGGGATCAGACCTCCCGCGATCATCGTGATCGGGCCCGTAGTAGGCCTGAGTGGCGTTCGGCGTTTAAACGATTCTTAAGATTACTGTAAGGTAACCCGTTATGACGGCCCTCAACGACACTGAGCGCGCGGCCCAAAATTGGACCGCTACGCGCCCCGATCGTCCGGCACCCGAGCGCACCGAGCTCCCGTCGCAAACCTCTTCCGGGACCGCCGCCACGCGCACGAGCAGGTATTACCCGACCTGGCTGCCGTCTCGCCGCTTCATCGCGGCCGTGATCGCCATCGGCGGTATGCAGCTGCTGGCAACGATGGACAGCACCGTCGCGATCGTCGCGCTTCCTAAGATTCAAAACGAGCTGAGCCTGTCCGACGCCGGCCGTAGCTGGGTGATCACCGCCTACGTGCTGACCTTCGGCGGGCTGATGCTGCTGGGCGGGCGCCTCGGCGACACCATCGGCCGCAAACGGACCTTCATCGTCGGCGTCACGCTGTTCACCATCTCCTCGGTGCTGTGCGCCGTGGCCTGGGATGAGGTAACGCTGGTCATCGCCCGGCTGCTGCAGGGTGTCGGCTCGGCGATCGCGTCGCCGACCGGTCTGGCCCTGGTCGCCACGACGTTCGCCAAGGGCCCGGCGCGCAACGCGGCCACCGCGGTGTTCGCCGCCATGACCGCGATCGGCTCGGTGATGGGCCTGGTCGTCGGCGGGGCGCTGACCGAGGTCTCCTGGCGGCTGGCGTTCCTGGTGAACGTGCCGATCGGGCTGGTGATGATCTACCTGGCCCGCACCGCGTTGCGGGAAACCAACCGCGAGCGGATGAAGCTCGATGCCGCCGGGGCCATGCTCGCCACCTTGGCGTGTACGGCCGCCGTGTTCGCGTTCTCGATGGGCCCGGAAAATGGCTGGATGTCGATGATCACCCTCGGCTCCGCCGCGGTGGCCGTGGCCGCCGCCGTCGCGTTCGCCATCGTGGAGCGCACCGCCGAAAATCCCGTCGTGCCGTTCGGCTTGTTCCGCGACCGCAACCGGCTGGTCACGTTCACCGCGATCCTGTTGGCCGGCGGCGTGATGTTCAGCCTGACCGTCTGCATCGGCCTGTACGTCCAGGACATCTTGGGCTACAGCGCGCTGCGCGCCGGCGTCGGATTCATCCCGTTCGTCATCGCGATGGGCATCGGCCTCGGTATCTCCTCGCAGCTGGTGTCGCGGTTCTCGCCGCGGGTGCTGACCATCGGCGGCGGGTGGCTGCTGCTGCTGGCCATGATCTATGGCTGGGCGTTCATGCACCGCGGCGCGCCGTACTTCCCGAACCTGGTGCTGCCGATCGTCGTCGGCGGAATCGGCATCGGCATGGTCGTCGTCCCGCTGACGCTCGCCGCGATCGCGGGTGTCGGTTTCGACCAGATCGGCCCGGTGTCGGCGATGACCCTGATGCTGCAGAGCCTGGGCGGGCCGCTGGTGCTGGCCGTCATCCAGGCCGTCATCACCTCGCGCACGCTGTACCTGGGCGGCACCACCGGCCCGGTGAAGATCATGAACGACGCCCAATTGCGGGCGCTCGACCACGGCTACACCTATGGGCTGCTGTGGGTGGCCGGCACGGCCGTCATCGTCGGCCTTGCCGCCCTGTTCATCGGGTACACCCCGGAACAGGTCGCACACGCGCAAGAGGTCAAGGAAGCCATCGACGCCGGCGAGCTGTAGCTGCCGGCGGGGCCGTTCGAATCGCGGCCAGGGCGCGCCAATCCCATGAAGAGGGTTTAGTTGTGCCCATACGCCGCGGTTGTCGAGGAGGCGCGGGATCTCGGCTCAATACAGCCAACGCTTCTCTTCCGTATGCGCGTATCTCTTCGGGAACCAATTGCCACGACTTGTGGCTTGCGTCTCGAAGCTCTCGCTCCAGCAGTTGTATCCGCCCCCTGTCACTGCCGCCGCCGAGGCGTTCAGCTTCAAGGGACGCGTCGACGACGGTGCACGCCAACAATGCGGCATCATCCAAATGACGCTCGCGAGCACGCGAATCCTCCTTGTAAGCAGCGCTTTTCAGTACCAATGCGCCAGGCGTGTCGGGAAGGCTGAATGTGAGGCTGCTTTCTTCTTCGCGCTCGATCGTGCAGTCCACCGTCTTCCGTAACGCGGATGTACCAGCAGGCACTTGGAAGAGCTTGTGGCCGTGCACTTCTGGCACATGGTCTGGGGGAATCCGATCTGCCGCCATCACGTCGACACGATCATCCCCGCGAGTGAGTCGATGTACTGGATTACCTTTCCCTGCCGGTAATTGGATCTGATAACCAAGGCTTTCAAGAGCCGCCCTCGCGGCTGGGAAGGTGATTGCACCAGTCTCGATATGGAGAACCATATCGACGTCCGTCGTGGCCCTCGGCACGGCGAGGCCAGCATGTGCGAGATGCAACTGAACCATCAGGCCACCGATGAGCGTCCACCGGTCGGGACTTGACCGGCTGCCGCCAGCCGTCCAACTCAGCCGACGGCATAGTCGGTGAGTTCGATGCCGATCAGCAGGGCCTCGGGGACGCTCAGCGGACCTGGTCGGCTATCGGCGTTGAGCGGCACGACTTTTCGTAGCGACGGGAATTGAAAGCCCTCGTGCTCGGTGTAGTCGAACAGATAGTGTGCGGCGAGCGGGGCGGGGATGACGTCGACCGAGTAGTCGTGGCGCGCTATCAGCCCGTTGCCGTCGATGTAGAGATCTTGCACCGAGGTGTGCGTGGCGATGTGCGACGGGAAGGTCAGCCGCAGCCGACGCCACTTCTCCCCGGATTCCGCGATCCAGGGATCGATCTCTTGGGCGTCGACGTCCGGTCGTGCGCCGAGGAAGGGCAAGTTGAGGTACGTCCACATCGCGCAGCCGGCGAAATATAGGCAGTGCAAGTGATCCCACGGTGTGTCGAGGGTGTGGCCGTTGAATGCTTCACGAGGGTGGGAGCGCTCCTGCAGGATCGTTCCGTCTGCCGATTCGATCCGCACGCTGTCAGGGCCGTAGAAGCCGCGGCGGCCTTCACCTGTGAAGGCGTCGACTCGCATCGACTGGCTGATGGTTGCGGCCTGGAAGGTGCTCCACCGGGAAAAGATGTTCGGGTGGCCTTTTCGTGACCACGTCTGCCCCCAGGAACGCAGCGAGGTGGTAACGGTACGAACCTCACGCCAGCGGTCGATGCCACCGTGCGCGGCGAGTACGGAGTCGAGCAGATCGCTCATGTCATTTTCCTTGCTCTCGGTTGTGGTAGCGCCCGCGGTTCTGGGTCAGATTGGGGCCGAAGCTGTTTCAGCGGTAATCCACCTGGTTGCGTGAAGGTCACCGGACTGGAAAGGCTCCATCCGTGCCAGCACACGCTTCCGGTCTGGACTGGTGATCCATCGCTCGGCTTGTTGGGGTGTCCGGAAAGACATCCGGAAAAAGCAGCGGTCCGGTTCGTCCGGGCGCGTCATCTGCCGGATGCCGATGAAGCCGGGATAGCGGCCGGCGATTGCCTCGATCTCGCGTATCCATGCCGGAAACCGTTGTCGCCCTTCGGCGGTGAAGAAGTGCTCGACGAAAAGCTCGATCACGGCGTGTTTCCCTCCGGGTGGTGAACCGGCCCCGCCGAACCGACGGGGCCAGTTCAGTGGCGTTAATCGAGCGGACAGACTCGGTCGGCGTCGCCGTCGACGGCGACGCTGACTGCTTCCCAGGCCTCCAGATTGGCCAGTCGGGACTGCAGCGTCTTGCGGATGGTGTTGACCGCGACGCTGCCGGTGGCCAGCCGCAACGGTGGCTCGTCGGCGTCGACGGCGGCCAGAATCGCGGTCGCGATCGGCTCGGGCAAGTTGAAGTGCTCCGGCGGCAGTTCACGAATGGCCTTGAGTGCTTCCCGCACCGTCTGGTCGTAGTCGGCGATTTCGGGTGCGCGATCGAGATTGCCGCGGAATCCGGTTTCCGACGGGCCGGGCTCCACCATGGTCACGTGGATGCCCAACGGTTTCAGTTCTTCGTAGAGGCCGTCGGACAAACCTTCCTTGGCGTAGTTGAATGCTGAGATCAAACCCATTCCGGCGCTGGCGCTTTGGCCGCGGTAAGCGGTCACCGAGACGATGTGCCCCGAACGCTGGGCGCGCAGGGACGGCAGCGTCGCCCGCAGCACATTGAGTGTGCCGAAGACGTTGGTCTCGAAGGCGGCCCGTACCTGGGCGTCCGTCGCTTCTTCGACGCCGCCCCACAGCCCGTAACCGGCGCTGTTGACCACGACGTCGATCCGGCCGAACTTTTCCAGCCCTTGCGTCACGGCGTCCTCGATCTGTGACTGATCACGAATGTCGGCACTGTGAACCAGCACTTGCCGTGGGTGCTCTGCGACGAGCTCCTTGAGAGGCTCGGTATTGCGGGCCAGCCCGACGACGTTGTCGCCGCGGCGTATTGCCGCCTGCGTCAGGGCCAACCCCATGCCGGAGCTGGCGCCAGTGATGAACCAATTGCGATGCGGTGTGTTTGTCATGTTATTACCGTAATCACTACGACTATAACAAGTCAAACAGTTGGGGAAGAAAAATTACTGGCAAAACGCTGTGAGTAGTAACTGCGCTTTGCTCATCGATCCGCTCCTCATCCGGGGGCGGCCTGGTAACCGGTAAGGATCCGGTGGCTTTTTGGTGGTGCCGCGCGCTTGCCGGCGGGTAAACGGCGTCGGCGGATAGGCTGTAACGCGCTGTGAGCGCAGAGGGAACGGAGGAGGTGCATCGTGGTGGGTTCGGGTGGCGCGCCTGCCGGCGCCGATCCGGCCGAGCTGGTGCTGGCCTTCGCCAATACGCACGACCACCGCGGTCGAGTGCCGGACAGGCTTTCCGATGCCGCCGGACTTCGGAAGTGGTTGGCCGCTTACGGTGCGGACGGCACCGTCTCGATCACTCCGGCCGACGTGATCGAGGCACGTGAGATTCGCGACGCGCTGGTGACGGTCCTGCTCACGCATGTCGATGCCGACGCCGCCGGCGAAGACGAACTCAGTGCTGCAGAATCTGCACTGCGCCGAGCAGCGCATCGATATCCATTGCAGGCCAACATTACTCGAGATGCAGCGGGGCTGGTGTCCACGCAGGCGGGACTGGCGGGCGCGCTGGGTTCGATGCTGGCCGCGGTGGTCGAGCTGTCCCAGTCTGGAGCGTGGAACCGGGTGAAGGCATGCCGTAACTGTCATCACGGCTTCGTCGACCAGAGTCGCAACTCGTCGGGGACCTTCTGCCGGGCCCAATGCCGGTCTCAGGCGGGCATGCGGGCTTACCGCAGCCGTCACCGCCCCGACCCCGAGAGCTGAACCGGCCTGCGCAACACTGGCGGGCGGCACTAGGCTGGCCCGCTGTGATCACCCGGATGTCCGAGCTGTTCCTGCGCACCCTGCGCGACGACCCCGCCGACGCCGAAGTGCCCAGCCACAAACTGCTGGCGCGAGCCGGATACATCCGGCAGGTCGCCCCCGGGCTGTACAGCTGGCTGCCGCTGGGGCTGCGGGTGCTGCGCAACATCGAGCGTGTCGTCCGCGAAGAGATGAATGCGATTGGCGGGCAGGAGATTCTGTTCCCCGGGCTGCTGCCGCGCGGGCCGTACGAGACGACGAACCGCTGGACCGAATACGGCGACGGGGTGTTCCGCGTAAAGGACCGCCGCGGCAACGACTACATGCTCGCCCCCACCCACGAAGAGTTCTTCACCCTGGCCGTCAAGGGCGAGTACAGCTCCTACAAGGACTTCCCGCTGACGCTGTACCAGATTCAGATCAAGTACCGCGACGAGGCGCGGCCGCGGGCCGGCATCCTGCGGGCCCGGGAATTCGTGATGAAGGACTCCTATTCCTTCGACATCGACGCGGCCGGGCTCAAGGCCGCCTACCACGCGCACCGCGAGGCCTACCAGCGCATCTTCGACCGGCTGCGGGTTCGCTATGTCATCGTGTCGGCGGTATCGGGCGCGATGGGCGGCAGCGCATCCGAAGAGTTCCTGGCCGAGAGCCCGATCGGCGAGGACACCTTCGTCCGGTGCGTGGAATCCGGATACGCGGCCAACGTCGAAGCGGTCATCACCGCGGCGCCCGAGGTCCGGCCGATCGACGGGCTGCCCGACGCGGTCGTGCACGACACCGGTGACACGCCGACCATCGCGACGCTGGTGCAGTGGGCCAACAGCGCCGGCCTGGGCCGCACTGTCACCGCGGCGGACACGCTGAAGAACGTCATGGTCAAGGTCCGCCAACCCGGCGGGGAGTGGGAGCTGCTGGCCATCGGGGTGCCCGGTGATCGCGAGGTCGACGACAAACGGCTGGGCGCCGCGCTCGAGCCGGCCGAATACGCGTTGCTCGACGACGCGGACTTCGTCAAGTACCCCTTCCTGGTCAAGGGTTATATCGGTCCAAAGGCCTTGCGGGACAACAAGGTTCGTTACCTCGTCGACCCGCGCGTGGTGGACGGCACCAGCTGGATCACCGGCGCCGACGAACCGGGCCGCCATGTGGTGGGACTGGTGGCCGGACGCGATTTCACCGCCGACGGCACGATCGAGGCCGCCGAGGTGCGCGAAGGCGACCCGTCCCCGGACGGGGCCGGCCCGCTGGTCATGGCGCGCGGCATCGAGATCGGGCACATCTTCCAGCTGGGGCGCAAGTACACCGACGCGTTCGCCGTCGACGTGCTCGGCGAGGACGGCAAGCCGGTGCGACTCACGATGGGCTCCTACGGCATCGGGGTGTCGCGGCTGGTCGCCGTCGTCGCCGAGCAACACCATGACGAGCTGGGCCTGCGCTGGCCCGCCTCGATCGCGCCGTTCGACGTGCACCTGGTGATCGCCAACAAGGACCCCGGGGCACGCGACGGAGCCACCACGCTGGCCGCCGACCTGGACCGGTTGGGCCTCGAGGTGCTGCTGGATGACCGCACCGCCTCGCCCGGGGTCAAGTTCAAGGACGCCGAGCTGCTCGGGATGCCCTGGATCGTGGTGGTCGGGCGGGGCTGGGCCGACGGCGTGGTGGAGCTGCGCGACCGCTTCGGCGGACAGACCCGCGAGTTGGCGACCGGGGTTTCGCTGGCCACCGACATCGTGGCGGCGCTGACGGGGTAGCCCGGGGCTACTCGTTGCCGCCCGGGAAACTGCTGGTGATCGGCCACGCGCCCAGGATGCGGCTCCACCGGGCGCCCATCACCGCGCTCTGCGTCAGCGCCGTGGCGGCGAACGCCCGGTCGTCGGCGGTTTCGGCGTGCTCGGTGACCGCGCGCCACGCCGTCGCACCGTCGCCTTCCATCCGTACCGCCAGGCGCGCCGCATCGGCCGGACTGGCCACCAGCAGGGGCAACTGATACCCGGCGGCGGCGGGCGGCGGGGTGACCTTGCGGGCGGCCAGCATGGCGATCACGTCGTCGCGCCGCTGGCGGTGCTGCAGCAGCGCCTCCAACACCAGGTTGTTGACGCTGGGTGGCGACAGCGCGGACACGATGCCGTAGCCGTAGATCGTCGAGTGCTCGACGGCCAGCGCATCGGACAGCGCCGCGTTGTCGGCGTCTTTGCCCGAGGTCATATCGACGGCCCCCCGGGGACCAGGGCAACCTGGTACGAAGCCGTGCAGGACGCGGCGATCGACGCCAGCAGGCCGGCCCGATAGCCCGACTCGCCGGCCACCAGGCGAGCCGCGTTGTCGGCCGAGGTCTTCAGTGCATTGATGACGTCGGACACCGCGGGTGGTGGCGGCGGCGGCCCCGCCGGCGCGGCCGTCGGGCTGGGGCTCGTCGTCTCGCTCGACGAAGCGGTCAGCTTGCCGGCCGCCCGGGCGATCTCGGTGGACAGCGCGCGGGCATGGGCGGCGCGCTGGTTTGCGACCACCGACAGCGCCGCGGCGATCTGCGGTGCGACGCCGACGGCGGCGGCGGCCGCACCGGCGAGCGCGCTGTCGTGTCTGGCCTGGTCCAACGGACCCAGCAGTTGTTCGACGGCAGGGGGTTTCGGCGGGGATTCGCCACAGGCGGAGACGACCACCCCGAGCGCGGCGAGCGCGGCACCCCCGGCGAGCACACCCCGCCGATTGGTGACTCCTACAGCGCTAGGCACGCCCAACATCCTGCCATTGGCCGCGAGCCGGTCATGCCGCGGAGGACCTTGGACTGCGCGATCACCTCGTCAAACGCGATTCCTGGCGTATCGTTGGTAGCCGGTTCTCGCGGAACGTGAAGCCGTTCCACCGGGACGCCGGAAGCCGCCCGAAGTCCGATGGGCGCCGACTTGAACCAGATGACCGGACAACTCAAGATGAGGAGCTCGCCGTGACCACCGGGCTACCGTCGCAGACGCAGGTGATCGAGCTACTCGGTGGCGAGTTCGCGCGCGCCGGCTATGAGATCGAAGACGTGGTCATCGATTCCCGGGTGCGCCCGCCGCGAATCACCGTGATCGCCGATGGCGACACCGCTCTGGACCTGGACACCGTGGCGACGCTGTCACGTTCGGCGTCGGCTTTGCTGGACGGCCTGGACACCATCGGCGACAGCTATGTTCTCGAGGTCTCCTCGCCCGGCGTGGACCGTCCGCTCACCAACGAGAAACACTTCCGCCGCGCCCGTGGCCGCAAGGTCGAGCTGGCGTTGACGGACGGATCGCAGTTGACCGGTCGGGTGGGTCAGACCCGCGCCGACGAGGTAGCGCTGGTGGTCCGCGACGGCGGCGGCTGGGCGGTGCGCGAGATTCCGCTCGCCGAGATCGCGAAAGCTGTTGTCCAGGTTGAGTTTTCGTCGCCATCGGCAGCCGAGCTGGAATTGGCGGGTGCGGGTGAGAGAACGGAGGCCGGAGCATGAACATCGACATGGCCGCGTTGCACGCGATCGAGGTGGACCGGGGCATCTCGGTCAACGAGTTGCTCGAGACGATCAAGTCGGCGTTGCTGACCGCCTACCGGCACACCCAGGGCCACCAGAACGATGCGCGGATCGAGATCGACCGCAAGACCGGCGTGGTGAAGGTGATGGCCCGCGAGGTCGATGAGGACGGCAACGTCATCAGCGAGTGGGACGACACCCCCGAGGGTTTCGGCCGCATCGCGGCGACCACCGCACGACAGGTCATGCTGCAGCGTTTCCGCGACGCCGAGAACGAGCGCACCTACGGCGAGTTCTCCACCCGCGAGGGCGAAATCGTCGCCGGCGTGATTCAGCGCGACAGCCGCGCCAACGCCCGGGGTCTGGTCGTCGTGCGGATGGGCTCGGAGACCAAGGCGTCCGAGGGCGTCATCCCGGCGGCCGAACAGGTTCCCGGCGAGAGTTACGAGCACGGCAACCGGGTGCGCTGCTACGTGGTCGGTGTGACGCGGGGCTCGCGTGAGCCGCTGATCACCTTGTCGCGCACCCACCCCAACCTGGTCCGCAAGTTGTTCTCGCTGGAAGTCCCCGAGATCGCCGACGGGTCGGTGGAGATCGTGGCCGTGGCGCGCGAGGCGGGTCACCGCTCCAAGATCGCGGTCGCGTCCCGGGTGCCGGGCCTGAACGCCAAGGGTGCCTGCATCGGTCCGATGGGCCAGCGGGTGCGCAACGTGATGAGCGAGCTCTCCGGCGAGAAGATCGACATCATCGACTTCGACGAGGACCCGGCCCGCTTCGTCGCCAACGCCTTGTCGCCGGCGAAGGTGGTCTCGGTGTCGGTCATCGACCAGACCGCCCGCGCCGCCCGTGTGGTGGTGCCGGACTTCCAGTTGTCCCTGGCCATCGGCAAGGAGGGGCAGAACGCGCGGCTGGCCGCCCGGCTGACCGGGTGGCGCATCGACATCCGCGGCGATTCGCCCGCCGGTTCCGCGGCGCAGTCGGACGACCAGCCGGAACACGGCGCCAGCCACCCGATGGCCCACGATCACTAGCGATCCGGCGCGCAGGTTACGGTGCGGTTGCGGGTGGTTCTGACCATCGGTTCCGTGACGCTAGACTGAGCCGTGATCCAGCGCGAGCCTTCGGCCTCGGCGCGCACCCACACGGGCGGACCCGTGCGGACGTGTGTCGGGTGCCGGAAGCGAGAGTTGGCCGTCCAATTGCTCCGAGTGGTGGCGGTGTCGAGCGGGAACGGCGAATACGCCGTGATCGTTGACACGGCGGCTCGCCTGCCGGGGCGGGGTGCGTGGCTGCATCCCGTACCGCGGTGCGCACACGAGGCGATTCGGCGGCGGGCTTTCACCAAAGCGTTGCGCATCGACCGTCCACCGGACACATCCGCGTTGGTCGAGTACTTACAGGTGCTCGACTCGCCCGGCAACAGAACAGGTAGCGAAGAACATGAGCACACCGTGAAGTCCCGATGACCATGCGTCATAGCTAAACCCGAGGCGCGGCCCACGACTGTCGCCTCATAGACAGGAGATGTAGTGGCAGGTAAGGCCCGCGTACACGAGTTGGCCAAGGAACTCGGTGTCACCAGCAAGGAAGTTCTCGCCCGGCTGAATGAACAGGGCGAATTCGTCAAATCCGCCTCGTCGACCGTAGAAGCGCCGGTTGCCCGACGGCTGCGCGAGTCGTTCGGCGGCAGCAAGCCCGCGGCCGCCGCCAAGAGCGCGCCGAAGAGCCCGGACCGCTCGCTCGACAAGGCGCTGGACAAGGCGATTCAAAAGCCCTCCGGCAACGGTGCGGCCGCCACCGGGCCCGCGAAGCCCGCCGAGACCGGGACACCGGCCGCCCCCGCGGCCAAGCCCGCCCCGGCGGCGCGGACCGAAACGCCCGCGGCACCGACGCCCGCGCCCAGTCGGCCCGCGCCGACGCCCGCGCGTTCCTCGGCGCCGTCCCCCGGACAGCCGACAGCGCCGGCACCCGGCCAGCAGCCGCCGTCGCCC
>NZ_HG964446.1:2410056-2636808 GCF_000689255.1 Mycobacterium triplex
GGTGGCGGCGGCGGCCGTCCCGGCCAGCGTGGCGGCGCCGCGGGTGCGTTCGGCCGTCCCGGCGGCGCGCCCCGGCGCGGTCGCAAGTCCAAGCGGGCGAAACGCGCCGAATACGAGAACATGCAGGCGCCGGTCGTCGGTGGCGTGCGGTTGCCGCACGGCAACGGCGAGACCATCCGGCTGGCCCGCGGCGCATCGCTGAGCGACTTCGCGGACAAGATCAACGCCAACCCGGCCTCGCTGGTGCAGGCGCTGTTCAACCTCGGCGAGATGGTGACCGCGACCCAGTCGGTCGGCGACGAGACGCTCGAGCTGCTGGGCAGCGAGATGAACTACGTCGTCCAGGTCGTCAGTCCCGAGGACGAAGACCGTGAGCTGCTGGAGTCGTTCGACCTCACCTACGGCGAGGACGAGGGCGACGAGGACGATCTGCAGACCCGCCCGCCGGTGGTGACCGTGATGGGTCACGTCGACCACGGTAAAACCCGACTGCTGGACACCATCCGGAACGCCAGCGTCCGCGAGGGCGAGGCCGGTGGCATCACCCAGCACATCGGTGCCTACCAGGTCGGGGTCGACTTCGAGGGCAGCGAGCGGCTGATCACCTTCATCGACACCCCGGGTCACGAGGCGTTCACCGCCATGCGTGCCCGCGGTGCCAAGGCCACCGACATCGCGATCCTGGTGGTCGCCGCCGACGACGGCGTGATGCCGCAGACGGTGGAGGCGATCAACCATGCGCAGGCGGCCGACGTGCCGATCGTGGTGGCGGTCAACAAGATTGACAAGGAAGGCGCCGACCCGGCCAAGATTCGCGGCCAGCTCACCGAATACGGTTTGGTGGCAGAGGATTTCGGCGGCGACACGATGTTCGTCGACATCTCGGCCAAGCAGGGCACCAACATCGAGGCGCTCGAAGAGGCGGTGCTGCTGACCGCCGACGCCGCGTTGGACCTGCGCGCCAACCCCGATATGGAAGCCCAGGGGGTGGCGATCGAGGCGCACCTGGACCGCGGTCGCGGGCCGGTGGCCACCGTGCTGATCCAGCGCGGCACGCTGCGGGTCGGTGACTCGATCGTGGCCGGCGACGCCTACGGCCGCGTCCGGCGGATGGTCGACGAGCACGGCGAGGACGTCCACGAGGCGCTGCCGTCGCGGCCGGTGCAGGTCATCGGTTTCACGTCGGTGCCCGGCGCCGGGGACAACCTGCTGGTCGTCGACGAGGACCGCATCGCCCGCCAGATCGCCGACCGGCGCAGCGCCCGCAAGCGCAACGCACTGGCGGCGCGCTCGCGCAAGCGGATCAGCCTGGAGGACCTGGATTCGGCGCTGAAGGAAACCAGCCAGCTGAACCTGATCCTCAAGGGCGACAACGCCGGTACCGTCGAGGCGCTGGAAGAGGCCCTGATGGGAATCGAGATCGACGACGAGGTGGAGCTGCGCGTCATCGACCGCGGCGTCGGTGGCATCACCGAGACCAACGTCAACCTGGCGTCGGCTTCGGACGCGGTGATCATCGGCTTCAACGTGCGTGCCGAAGGCAAGGCGACCGAGCTGGCCAACCGCGAGGGCGTGGACATCCGGTACTACTCGGTGATCTACCAGGCCATCGACGAGATCGAGAAGGCCCTGCGCGGCATGCTCAAGCCGATCTACGAGGAGAACCAGCTGGGTCGTGCCGAGATCCGGGCGATCTTCCGGTCCTCGAAGGTCGGTGTCATCGCCGGTTGCCTGATCACCTCCGGCATCGTGCGCCGCAACGCCAAGGCGCGGTTGCTGCGCGACAACATCGTGGTCGCCGACAACCTGACGATCTCCTCGCTGCGCCGCGAGAAGGACGACGTGACCGAGGTTCGCGACGGCTTCGAATGCGGTATGACGCTGACCTATTCCGACATCAAGGAAGGCGACATCATCGAGTCCTTCGAGCTGGTCGAGAAGGAGCGCGCCTGATGGCCGACCCCGGACGGGCGCGCCGGCTCGCCAAACGGGTCAACACCATCGTCGCCTCGGCGATCGAATTCGAGATCAAGGATCCCGGGCTGGACGGCGTGACCATCGTCGACGCGAAGGTGACCGCCGACTTGCACGACGCGACGGTGTTCTACACCGTGATGGGACGCACCCTGGACGACGAGCCCGACTACGAGGCCGCCGCGGCCGCGCTGGACCGGGCCAAGGGAACGCTGCGCACCATGGTCGGTGCGGGCACCGGCGTGCGTTTCACTCCCACGTTGACGTTCACCCGCGACACGACCACCGACGCCGTGCAGCGGATGGACGAGCTGCTGGCGCGCGCCCGCGCCGCCGACGAGGACGTGGCGCGGGTTCGCCTGCGGGCCAAGCCGGCCGGCGAGGCCGATCCGTATCGGGAGAATGGGGCGACAACGGTGGCAGCGGACGCGGAGGACCGCGGTGACGACCATCGACGGAAAGACTGAGCTGGCCCGCGTCCCAATCGCGGGGACGCGGGTAGACGCGGACGGCGCCGCCGAATTGCTGTCGGCCGCAACGACAATCGGTGTGATTTGCCACGTGCATCCCGACGCCGACACGATCGGCGCGGGTTTGGCGCTGGCCACGGTGCTCGACCGGAGCGACAAGGAGGTCGAGGTCAGCTTCGCCGCACCGGCCACCCTGCCGGAGTCGTTGCGTTCGTTGCCCGGGTGTCAGCTGCTGGTGAGCCCCGAGGAGATGCGTCGCGACGTGGATTTGGTTGTGACGGTGGATGTTCCGAGCAAAAAGAGGCTCGGGGCACTCGGCGACGTGCTCGGCCCGGAACAGCCGCTGCTGGTGATCGATCACCACGCCTCCAACGAGCTGTTCGGCACCGCGAACTACGTCGACCCGTCGGCGGACTCGACGACGTTGTTGGTGGCCGAGCTGCTCGACGCCTGGGGCAAGCAGATCGACCGCGACGTGGCGCACTGCATCTACGCCGGGCTGACCACCGACACCGGCTCGTTCCGCTGGGCCAGCGCCCGCGCGTTCCGGCTGGCCGCCCGCCTGGTCGAGCTCGGCGTGGACAACGCCCAGATCAGCCGCACGCTGCTGGACACCCACCCGTTCGTATGGCTCCCGCTGCTGTCGCGGGTGCTCGGCTCGGCGCAACTGGTGCCGGACGCGGTCGAGGGGCGCGGGCTGGTCTATGCGGTCGTCGACAACGACGACTGGACAAACTCACGGCCGGAGGAAGTCGAGAGCATCGTCGACATCGTGCGCACCACCCAGCAGGCCGAGGTGGCCGCGGTGTTCAAAGAGGTTGACCCGCAACAGTGGTCGGTGTCGATGCGGGCCAAGGCCGATGTGGATCTGGCCGCGGTCGCGTCGGTGTTCGGTGGCGGTGGCCACCGGCTGGCGGCCGGCTATTCGACCTCCGGCTCGATCGACGATGTGGTGGCCTCGCTGCGGGCGGCGCTGGGCTAGGCCGGGCTAGAACGCCCAGCTTCCGACGGATTGCAGCACGAATCCGTGGTCCCCGCTGGTGGTATCCAGGCAGGCGATCAGGTTGTCGGCACCCACCGCGCAGGTGACGTTAAGGTAGGACAGCTTCTGCCCGGCGGCCAATGTCTTGCCGCCGTAGCGCAATGCGGCCGGGTTGCCGCCGCATCCGCCGTAGGTCATCCGGCTCAATTCGTAGCCGGGCCCCTTGAAATTCACCGAGCCTTCCACGCAGTCGCCGGGTTTCGGGTGACCGCCGCCGGGAAAGAGAACGTCGTCCATTCCGGGGACTTCGCCATTGCACTTAATGTCTTGCGACGGTTGCGGTGCGGGCGCGGGCCCGCCGTAGAAGTCGCACACCACCGAGTTCTGGGTCGAGAAGATTATCCGGGGCGCGTTTCCCGGCAATGACGTGGAGATATACCCGTCGGCCGGAACCGTGGTGAATCCGTCGAGATTCGGAAATCGCGGTGGCGGCTCCGCGGCCGCGTGCTGCCCGGCCGCGATCGCGGACGCGATGACCAGGGTCAGGACGCCGAGAACCCGCATCGTGAGGTCGACGATGATGCGCATCGATTCCTCCTGCTCTGCTGCATTGTTTCGGGTCGTTGTTGGGATCGTATTGGCTATTGCCGCTGCTGGCGATCAAAAGTTTCGCGGTACAGGTCAACGGCATATAAAACGAAATTGCGGCGCCGGGTAAGCCATTTGCTCTTGCCCCAAGCGGGTGAATCCGCGCCATCGCGGTGATTAGCGGACTTGCGCGCGTCCGCGTTGCAGCACTGCGTCCCGATTGGCGGCGATGTCGTCGCCGCTGGTCCGGAATTGCCGGGCCGCCATGGCTTCCAGCCACAGGCCCTCGCTGGTCTGGGACTCGTCGATGCGGTGGTAGGAGGCCAGCAGCGCCCGCACCGCGTTCTGGTTGTTGCCGACGATCGACGCGGCCACTTGGCGCGCGGTCGGCAGCAGCCGGTCGTGCGGCACCACCTCGGTGGCCAGCCCGGCGCGCAGCGCGTCGGCGGCCGACAGGTAATCGCCGGTGAGACTCATGCGCCGGGCCAGGCCGATGCCCACCTTCTGGGGCAACCGCACGGACAGGCCCCAGGTCGGCAGCAGGCCCACCCGGGCATGGGTGTCGGCGAAGCGTGCCCGCTCCGACGCGATCACCACGTCGCAGTACAGCACCAGCTCCAGCCCGCCGGTGACCGCGGCTCCGTTGATCGCGCCGATGACCGGCTTGGTCATCGACGGCCATCGCGGCGAGATGTCGGGCAGGGCCGTCGAATCGCCGAGCTCCTTGAGATCGAGTCCGGCGCAGAACACCGGATCGGCCCCGGTGAGGATCACGACGTCGACGCCGTCGTCGGTTTCGGCCTCGGTCAGCGCCCCGAAGAACCGATCTCGCAGCGCGGCGGACAGCGCGTTGCGCGATTCCGGCCGGTTCAGGGTCAGGGTGCGTACCCGCTCGTCGGTGGTGATCAACAGAATGTCGTCGCTCATTCCCATCACCGTAGAGGGTCGCGAGGGACCTCGATGCGGTCGGCCGGTCACCTAGCGGCGGCGCCGTTGTCGAACTCGGCGGCGATGTCGCGCGCGACCCGCTGCAAGACCGGGGTGATCGTCGGCGCGGAGGTCAGTGCGACGCGGACCGCCGGGCCCGATATCGAAATGGCCGTCAGGGACGGTGCGCCGGGCACCGGCACGGCAAAGCATCGGACGCCGATTTCCTGCTCACCGTCGTCGACCGCATAACCCCGGGCGCGGCACAACGTGATGTCTTGCAGCAACCCGTCGACCGTCGTATGGGAATTCTCGGTCGCTGCGGGCATGCCGGTTCGTGCCACCAGCGCCCGCAGTGCGTCGTCGGGGAGTTGCATCAGCAGCGCCTTGCCCACTCCGGTGCTGTGCGGGTAAACCCGCCGGCCGACCTCGGTGAACATGCGCATGGAATGGGGGGAGGGGACTTGAGCGACGTAGACGGCCATGCCGTTGTCCATCACCGCCATGTTCGCCGTCTCCCCGGTGCGGTCTACCAGCCCGCTCAGATGCGGCCGTGACCATACGCCGACGAGTGCGGCCGCGCTCTCGCCCAACCGGATCAGCCCGGGCCCCAACGAGTAGTGCCGGTTGGGCAGCTGGCGCAGATACCCCAGGTGAAGCAAGGTTCGGGCCAGCCGATGCATCGTGGGTTGCGGGAGATCCGCGCGGGCGGCCAGCTCCCCGAGCGCGCCCGTCCCGCCCATGGCGGCCAGTATCTCGAGTGCTCCGAGTGCGCGTTCCACGGATTGGACGCCGCCCGTGCGGTCGGCGGGGCAGGACACGGGGTTAGTCGAATAACGCTGCGGCGGTGGGTGAATCGTCGATGCTGGTTGCCAGTTCATTGTGTTCGGCGATCTTGTCGATGTCGGTTCCCATCGCGATGTTGGTGATGCGTTCCAGGAAGATCTCGACCACCACGGGCACTTTGTGCTCGCGGGTCAGCTGCTGGGCACGGGCGAGTGCCGGCGCGATCAGTGCGGGGTCGGTGACCTGAATCGCCTTGCAGCCCAACCCTTCTACCACCCGACGATGGTCGACCCCGTAGCCCTTCGGCAAATCGTCGTCACCGGATTCCTGGGCATTGATGTTGTCGAAGGCCAAGGAAACGAAGTAGTTCATGTCGAAGTTGAGCTGAGCTTGCCGGATCAGCCCGAGGTAGGAGTTGTTGACCACGACATGCACGTAGGGCAGGTTGAATTGCGCGCCCACCGCGAGTTCTTCGATGAGGAACTGGAAGTCGTAATCACCCGACAATCCCACCACCGTGGCGCTCGGGTCGGCGGCGACCACGCCGAGTGCGGCGGGAACCGTCCATCCCAGCGGTCCGGCCTGTCCGCAGTTGATCCAGTGCCGGGGTTTGAACACCTGCAGGAATTGGCCACCCGCGATCTGGGAGAGCCCAATCGCGGTGACATAGCGTGCATCACGGCCGAACGCCCGATTCATCTCCTCGTAGACGCGTTGGGGTTTGATCGGGATGTCGTCGAAGTGGGTCTTGCGGTGCATCGTCTGTTTGCGCTCCTGGCAGTCGCGCACCCAGCCGGCCCAATCAGGCAGGCTGCCCGCGGCGCGTCGCTGGGATGCCGCGGCGACCAGGAGTTGCAGGGCCGCCTTGGCGTCGGAGACGATGCCGAGATCGGGGGCGAAGACCCGGCCGATCTGGGTGGGTTCGATGTCGATGTGGACAAAGCGGCGGCCTCGCCGGTAGGTGTCGAGCCCGCCGGTGTGGCGGTTGGCCCACCGGTTGCCGATGCCCAGCACGAAATCCGACTCGAGCAGCGTGGCGTTGCCGTACCGGTGGGCGGTCTGTAACCCGACCATGCCGGCGGCCAGCCGGTGGTCGTCGGGAATGGTGCCCCAGCCCATCAGGGTGGGCACCACCGGGACATTGAGCACCTCGGCGAGCTCGACGAGCAGTTCGGCGGCGTCGGCGTTGATGATGCCCCCGCCGGCGATGATCAACGGGTGCGCAGCGGTGACCAGCATGTCGAGCGCCTTGGCTATCTGCGTGGGGGTGGCCGTGGGCTTGTAGACCGGCAGGGGTGCGTAAGTAGCCGGGTCGAAATCGATTTCGGCGAGCTGGACGTCGATGGGCAGGTCGATGAGGACGGGGCCGGGACGCCCCGAGCGCATCAGGTGAAACGCCTTGGCGAAGGCGCCGGGGACTTGGCCTGCTTCGCGAACCGTCATCGCCATTTTCGTCACGGGGGCCGCAATGGCGGCGATGTCGACGGCCTGAAAGTCCTCTTTGTGCAGCTTGTCGACGGGGGCCTGGCCCGTGATGGCCAGGATGGGAATGGAATCGGCGCTGGCTGAATACAATCCGGTCACCATGTCGGTGCCCGCCGGTCCCGAGGTGCCGATGCACACACCGATGTTGCCCGGTGCCGCGCGGGTATAGCCCTCGGCCATGTGGCTGGCGCCCTCGACGTGGCGGGCCAGCAGATGCCGGATTCCGCCGTGGGCCCGCATCGCCGAATAGAACGGATTGATCGCGGCGCCGGGCAACCCGAATGCCTGTGTGGCACCCTCGATTTCGAGGATCTTGACGGCCGCGTCGACCGTACGCATCCGTGTCACCGGATGCCCCCTTCGTTGTCTCCGGAGAGGCGTTCGACGCCCCGCAGCAGACCGGAGTGGTCCAGGGAGCCGTCTCCGTTGGCCAGGGCGGAGGCCATCAGCTGCGCGACGAGGGCGCCGAGCGGGATGACCACGCCGGCTTCGCGGGCCGCGCTGGTGACGATGCCCAGATCTTTGTGGTGCAGCTGGATCCGGAAACCCGGGTCGAAGTTGCGGGCCAGCATCTTCGGGGCCTTCTGGTCGAGCACCGCCGAGCCGGCCAGACCCGCGCCGAGCACCTTGACCGCCGCGTCCAGGTCGACGCCGTAGGCGCGCAGGAACGTGATCGCCTCGGCAAGGAGCTCGATGTTGCCGGCGACGATCAGTTGGTTGGCGGCCTTGACGGTTTGTCCTGCGCCGTTGCCGCCGACATGCACGATGGTCTTGCCGACGCTCTCGAGAATTGGTTTGGCAGCGGCGAAGTCGTCGTCTGTGGCGCCGACCATGATCGACAGCGTCGCGTTCTGGGCGCCGGGCTCGCCGCCGGACACCGGGGCGTCGATGAGGCGCAGGCCGCGCCGGGTGGCTTCCCTGGCCAGCTCGACGGTGATGTCGGGGCGGATCGAGGAGAAGTCGATCACCAGCGTCGAGGGCTGAGCGTGGGCGAAAACACCGTCCTCCGAGAGCAACACGTTTTGCACGTCGGGGGAGTCGGGCACCATGACCGCCACCACATCGGCGTTTTTCACCGCCTCCGCGATCGAGTCCGCTTCTGTCCCACCGGCTTCGATCAGCTCCGCGGCGTGACCCGGCGAGCGGTTGTAACCGACGACGGTGTGGCCGGCGCGGGCGAGATGGCAGGCCATCGGGTTGCCCATGATGCCCAGTCCGATAAAGCCGATAGTGCTCACTGGTTTCTCGTTCCGGTCGGTGTTCTCAGGGATTCGACGTTGACGCCGCCGCGACCTCGTTCGTCGCGCGGCAGCCAGTCGAAGGTGTCGGGGCGAGAAGGCCGGTATTCCAAACCGATGTAGCCGCTGTAGTCACGTCCGAGCAGGATGGCGAGATAGTCGCCGAGCGGGACCTCACCGGTGCCCGGCTCCCCGCGTCCGGGGGCATCGGCAACCTGAACGTGCCCGATCCGTTCATAGTTGGACAGCAGGGCCGCGGCGACATCGTCGTTGTTGACGAACAGGTGATACACGTCCGCCAACAGACGCAGATTGGTGGCACCCGACTCGGCGTGAACGCGGTCGATGACGCGAACCGCGTCGGCCGCCGTCTCGAGGGGGTAGCGGGGCGCGCCGCTGACCGGCTCGATGAGCACCGTCGCGCCGATGCGCTCGGCGGCTTGGGCCGCGTAGGCCAGGTTCTCGGCCGCGACCTGGTCCTGCTCCGCCGGCGCGATGCCCTCGATGCGGTTGCCGTACAAGGCGTTCAACGCCCGGGTGCCCAGGCTGTCGGCGATGCCGATGGCGACTTGCACGTTGTCGCGAAACTCGGTTGTCAGCGCGGGATCCGACAGGATTCCCCGATCGCCGCCGGCCATGTGACCGGCGAAGAAGTTCAGTCCGGACAGCTGCACACCCGCCTGTTCGATGGCGCGGACGAATGCCTTGACGTCCGGCTCCGGGGGCGTCGCTTCGGCGAACGGCCACCAGAACTCCACCGCCTCAAAGCCTGCCGCTCGAGCCGCGCCCGGCCGGTCCGGCACGGGCAGGTCGGTGAAAAGGATCGAGCAGTTCACCGTATACGTCGCACCGGCCATCGCTGTCCTTCCGTATCGCGGAATTGCCGCATCGGGATACGAAACGAGTCAAGGCGATATCCGCGATACGTGTCAAGGATCGGCAGCCTCGTACAACCCGAATTGTCAGCCTTGACAGGCGGTTTCGATGACCGTCGCGCACCCGCCTCGGACAGCCATATGATGCGCGGGTGGTATCGGAATACCTGCCCATCACCCTCGCCGCCGGCGGGCGACTCGACCGTGATGGGATGGCCTGCTCATGAAGGGCAACATCGTGTTGGCGCCGGACAAGTTCAAGGGCTCGTTGACAGCCGAGCAGGCTGCGCGGGCGATGGCGCGGGGGGTGTGTCGCGCCGACCCGATGATCACCCCGATCCTCTGCCCCGTCGCCGACGGGGGAGAGGGCACCCTGGACGCGGTCGTGGCGGCCGGATTCGAAGCAGTCCACGCCGATGCGTGCGGACCTACCGGTGCGCCGGTACACACCGCATACGCCCGCAAGGGTGCCCGTGCGGTCATCGAGATGGCCGATATCTGTGGCCTGCAACGGCTTCCGTCGGCAACGCCGGCGCCGCTGACGGCGAGCAGTTATGGGCTGGGCAGCGTGATCGCCCGGTCGCTGGACGACGGCTGCCAAGACATCGTCATCGGTGTGGGCGGCAGCGCAAGCACCGACGGCGGCGCGGGGATGCTGATGGCGCTGGGTGCCGAGATACTCGACCGGCACGGCCGTCCGATTGCACCGAGTGCTCGGGGCCTGGCCGACGCTGCCCGCCTCGATCTCGGTGGGCTGCACCCGGGCGTCGGCACTGCCACGGTCACGCTGGCCGCCGACGTCGACAGCCCGCTGTGCGGGCCGCTCGGCGCGGCCGCCGTCTACGGACCGCAAAAAGGGGTCCGCGCCGACCGGATCGACGAAGTGGACCGCGGTCTGTCCGGTTGGGCGGACCTGGTCGAGGGAGCTGTCGGCGCCGACTACCGCGACGCGCCGGGGGCCGGTGCCGCCGGAGGGGTGGGATTCGCCGCGCTCGCCGTGCTGCGCGCCCGCCTGAGCCCAGGGATCGACTTGATCCTCGACCTCGTCGAGCTGGATCGAAAGCTGTTGGGCGCCAACATGGTCATCACCGGTGAGGGGTCGCTCGACGGCCAGTCGCTGCGCGGAAAGGCCCCAGTGGGCGTTGCGCGATGTGCCCGGCCACGCGGCATACCGACCGTCGCCATCGCCGGCGTGTCGACATTGACCAGGGCCGCGGCCCAAACCGCCGGCTTCGGCGCGGTGCGCACCCTCAACGAACTCGAACCCGACCTTTCGCGCTGCACGACGCACGCCGCCGAACTACTGACCCTGGTCACCGAACGGCTGATCCGCGAAAGTACCGACTGATACCGAAAATCGATCGGTGCTTGGGCACCTCGGCGATACTGCAAACGGGTAGCCCACGATCCTGGAAAGAGGTCCGCCGCGATGTCCACCCTGCTGCTGCACCATCCCAGTTTCGCCAACCACAAGACCGCGGCCGGCCATCCGGAGCGGCCGGACCGCTACCGCGTGGTGGAAGCCGTGCTCAGTCAGCCGCAGTTCGACCCGCTGGTGCGCGAGCACGCCGAGCCGGCGGACCTGGCGGCGGCCCGCTATGTGCATTCGAACCGCTACGTCGACGACCTCGAAGCCGCCTGCCCGGAGCAGGGTTATGTGTACCTCGACGGCGGCGACACCATGATGGAGCCGTCGACGTGGGCAGTGGCCTTGCGCGGGGTCGGCGGGACGCTGCAGGCGATCGACAGTGTGCTGACCGGGCAGGCCCAGAATGCTTTCGTAGCCTGCCGGCCGCCGGGCCACCACGCCGAAATCGAACGGGCGATGGGCTTTTGCTTGTTCAACAACATCAGCATCGGAGCGCGGCATGCGCAGCAGAAGTACGGGCTGACGCGGGTCGCAATCGTCGATTTCGACGTTCACCATGGCAACGGGACTCAGCAGATTTTCTACTCCGACTCCGACGTGCTGTACGCGTCGACCCATCAGATGCCGCTGTTTCCCGGCACCGGTGCTGCGATCGAAACCGGGGTCGGCAATATCTTCAACTCGCCGCTGAAGCCGGGCGACGGCGGGGCCGAGCTACGCGAGGCCTTCGTGCAACGAATACTGCCCGCGCTGGACAGGTTCGCTCCGGAGTTGATGCTGGTGTCCGCGGGATTCGACGCGCACGAGCGCGACCCCCTCGGCTCGTTGACGATGACGGCCGACGACTTCGGCTGGGTAACCCGCGAGTTGATGAAGTCGGCCGAAAGGCTTTGTGACGGGCGGCTGGTGGCGGTGCTGGAGGGCGGCTATGACCTTCAGGGGCTGGCGGATTCCGTCGCGGCCCACGTCGGCGAGCTGCTCAAGGGTTAGGCGAGCGCTGGGCGCCAAGACGGAACCCGCCTATCGTTGAAGGATGTGCCGGAACATCACCGAACTGCGCGGTTTGCAGCCCTCGGCCACGGCTGAGGAGATCGCCGCGGCCGCGCGCCAGTATGTGCGCAAAGTCAGTGGCATCACGCGCCCGTCGGCGGCCAACGTCGAGGCGTTCGAGGCCGCCGTCGCCGAGGTCACGCAGACGACGACGCGATTGCTGGATTCCCTGCCGCCGCGTCGCCAACCGCCCAAAACCGTCCCGCCGCTGCGCCGGCCCGAGGTCGTCGCCCGCCTCACCGCCACCAAATGACGCTGACCGCAACGACTCCCGCACTCAAGGAGTGGAGCGCGGCCGTGCATGCGCTGCTGCAGGGCCGCCAGTACCTGCTGTTACGCAAGGGTGGCATCGGGGAGAAGCGATTCGAAGTCGCAGCCGGTGAGTTCTTGCTGTTCCCGACCGTCGCGCACAGCCACGCCGAGCGGGTCCGGCCCGAGCATCGCGACCTGCTGGCCGCGGCGGAGGCCGACAGCACCGAAGATCGGCTGGTGATTCGCGGGGCGGCCAAAGTGGTTGCGGCACTGGCGGTTAACCGTCCCGAGCGGCTCGGCGAGATCGAGGACCTGCACATCTGGACCGCCGAGTCGATACGCGCCGACCGGCTAGATTTCCGGCCCAAGCACAAACTCGCCGCGCTGGTGGTGTCGGTGAGTCCACTGGTCGAGCCGATAGCGCTGACCCGCACGCCGGAGTACGGGGGTTGCACCAGCTGGGTGCAGCTACCCGCCCGGCCTGCGGTGGCGTCGCCGATTCACGACCAGGCCGTGCTAGCCGATGTCGCCGCCCGGGTCCGCGATGCCGTTGGCTGACAGGTCGGGCGGGCCGACCGCGAGCAGTAGCCGGGAGCGCCCGTAGGCGATGGCGTGAGTGGCCGGCTTGATGTGGCGTGCCGTCAGCGTCGGCTCACCGGTGCCCGGGTTGCGCGCGTAGCGGGGCGACCAGCTTCCGGTGATCAGCAGCCGGATACGCGAGCCGGCGCGGAAGCGGTGCGCGATCGGGTCGAGTTCGATCGTGACGGTCTTGGCCGGCGCGCCCAGGCGCCGGTAGCCGTCGCTGAGGTTGCGCGAGCGGCCCTTCGCGTCGACCTCGCTGACCCGGACGAACAGGTCGACGTTCGGATTGTCCGAGCGGTGCGCCAGCTCGACGACCGGGCTGCCGTACACGCACAGATCGTGCAGCAGCGTGGCGCTGTCGAAGGTCAGCACGTCGTCGCGCAGCGCGAGGCGGCTGTCGTCGCGGTAGCCGCCGATCGGGGACAGCAGCCCGCCGCCGATCGTCGGGGTCGGGTCGGCGGGGTCGTAGCGGAACGTCGCCGGCGGTAGCTTCGGCAGGTCGGTGGGCGACGTGTCGTCCAGATAGCGGCCCGGCCGCAGGTACAGCGCGCGCCGTGAGGTGGCCGGCGGCCAGTCGGCCAGGTTGCGCCAGCCCTGGCCGGTCACACAGACGCGAACCCTGCTGGGGCGGCTGCCCGCCGTGACGCCCGCCAGATGGGTGTCCAGCCAGTCCAGCGATTCGCGCAGGCTGGTTCTCAGGCCCTTGGTGAGCAGCTCGGTGTGGGTCCACGGGCCGATCGTCATCGCGACATCGACGCCGCGCCCGCGCAGGTGGCGATACTGCTGCATGGTCTGCCGCACGAAGAGGTCCTGCCAGCCGCCGAGCAACAACACCGGCACCTGCACGCGGTCCAGCGACGAGCCGAACCGCAGCCGCTCCCAGAAGGGGTGCTGCGGATCGGGGTTTTCCACCCACGACTCGAACCACGGTGCTCCGTTGCCCAGCATCCGCCGGGCCGCCGCCCCGAATGGCGCCTGGGCGACCGTGGCCGCGATGCGCCGCGGCGTCTGTATCTGCCGGATGCCGGACGTGAGCCGGATCGGGTCCTCCTGATGCGCGACGAGGTCGCTCCAGCCCAGAAAGTCGCTGACCGCGAACGACCCGGTGCCGTACACCGAGTCCGCGAAATCGTGCGGACCCGCGGTGATCACGGCCGCGGCCAACTGCGGCGGCGGATCCTGCAATATCGCCCACTGGGTGAATCCCAGATACGACGGCCCGATGGTGGCGAAGCGGCCGGTGAACCAGGGCTGCTCGACCAGCCATGCGACGGTGTCGGCGCCGTCGGTGGCCTCGTTGACCATCGGCTCGAAGGCACCGCCGGACCCGAACGTCCCACGCACGCTCTGCAGTACGACGTGGTAGCCGCGCGCGGCGTAGGGCCGGGCGAACAGCAGCGAGAATGGAAAGCCACGGCCGTAGGGTCCGCGCACCAGCACGGTGCCGGCCGGGTGAGACGTGATCGGCGCGTAGTGATCGGCGACCAGTCGCACCCCGTCGCGCATCGGAACGTCGACACGGTTCACGGTGTAGCCGGTGGTGGCCGGCCGCAGACCCAACAGCCGGCCCGCGGCGTTGACGCCGGCCTCGGCGAGGCTGTGCCGCGCGGGTTCGCCGGGTCGAGTCGACGTCGTAGTCACGTCCACCAGATTAAGGCCGACGACAGCGAATCTTTGCTGCGTCTCGAAAACGGTTCAGTCACAAGCATGTTCGCCCACGCGGCCGGGCTAGAACTTGTAGTACGGCGTGAGGTCGTTGGCCCGCTGCAGGTTAGTGGATGGACAGTCGACCTCGGGGTTGGAGTAGACCGTCGAGTAGAACAACGCTTGCTGCAGCACGCCATAGCTGGTCTTGAACGCCACCATGCAGGAGAAGAACCAGTAGCTGTTGTGGTAGGTCGGCTTCAACACCCAGTACGTGGCCGCCCGGTGCCCCTGGATCGTCGTCTCGAGGGCATCGGGGGGCAGCGACTGCTCGTAGGTGCGCCAGATGATGGGTTCGACGGCGAGCTGATAGTTGCCCGCGTCGAATTGGCAGCGCAGCCCGTCCTGGGGTTCGGGCGGGGTGAACGCCAGCCCGAGTCGCTGCAGCGCGTCGAAGGGAACGTCGCGGCAGGGATCGAACGGGCTCGGATCGGTGGTCGCGATGATCGGGCTCTTCATCGTGGTTTCCATCGGCTGCGCGGTCGAGCGCAGCCCGACGGCCCGGTCGTCTCCGGTCGGTGCCGGCGACGCGCTGTGCCAGCCCACGGTGCCGCCGATGACCGCTGCGATCACCGCACCAAGCGCCCCGAGCAGGCGCACCGTGGTGAACATGACACCCCCTACCCTCGGCCGTCCCTATTGCGGGGAGTTTACAAGTCACGTGCGCGAGGTCACAGCCAAACCTGAACTTGTTCTAATCGGCAGGTGGCAAAGGCCGCAGGCAAGGCCGAAAGCCGCGGCCGAACCGGGGTCATCGCGCCGGGTCGTTAGGCTGGTTACTCGTGGTGACAAGGGACTCGAGCAACGCCGGACAGCCGACGCTGTGGGCGGTCTCCGACTTGCACACGGGTCACATGGGCAACAAGCCGGTCACCGAGTCGCTGCATCCGTCGTCGCCGGAGGACTGGCTGATCGTCGCCGGCGACGTAGCCGAGCGCACCGACGAGATCCGTTGGGCCCTTGACCTGCTTCGACGCCGGTTCGCCAAGGTGATCTGGGTGCCGGGCAACCACGAGCTGTGGACCACCAACCGCGATCCCAACCAGGTCTTCGGCAAGGCGCGCTACGACTACCTGGTCAACATCTGCGACGAGATGGGCGTGATCACCCCGGAACATCCGTTCCCGGTGTGGACCGAACGCGGCGGCCCGGCCACGATCGTGCCGATGTTCTTGCTCTACGACTACACCTTCTTGCCAGCGGGGGCGCTGAGCAAAGCCCAGGGCCTGGAAATCGCGCGCGAGCGCAACGTGGTGGCCACCGACGAATTCCTGCTCTCGCCGGAGCCGTACCCGACCCGCGACGCCTGGTGTCGCGAGCGGGTGGACATCACCCGGGCCCGCCTGGAACAGCTCGACTGGATGACGCCGACGGTGCTGGTGAACCATTTCCCGCTGGTGCGCGACCCTTGCGACGCGCTGTTCTACCCGGAGTTCTCGCTGTGGTGCGGGACCACCAAGACCGCCGACTGGCACACCCGCTACAACGCCGTCTGCTCGGTCTATGGCCACCTGCACATCCCACGGACCACCTGGTACGACGACGTGCGCTTCGAGGAGGTCTCGGTCGGCTACCCGCGCGAATGGCGACGCCGCAAGCCGTACAGCTGGCTGCGCCAGATCCTTCCCGACCCGCAGTACGCGCCGGGCTACCTCAACGACTTCGGCGGCCACTTCGTGATCACCCCCGAGATGAAGGCGCAGTCCGAGCAGTTCCGGGAAAAGTTGCGTCAGCGGCAGTCGCGATGACGGCCGGGCTGCTGGCGTCGTCGGTGGTGCCGGCGACCTTGGAGAAGCCGCAGTCGATGGCCTGCGCGGAGGTGTACGCCGACCCGCCCGGGCTGGCTCCGTTGCCGGAAGAAGAGCCGCTGATCGCCAAGTCGGTGGCCAAGCGGCGCAACGAGTTCATCACCGTGCGGTACTGCGCGCGGGTCGCGCTGGGCGAGCTGGGCCTGCCGCCGGTGCCAATCCTCAAGGGCGACAAGGGCGAACCCTGCTGGCCCGACGGTGTGGTCGGCAGCCTCACCCACTGCACGGGGTATCGCGGTGCGGTGGTGGGGCGCAGTGCCGCGGTGCGCTCGGTGGGCATCGACGCCGAACCCCACGACGTGTTGCCCAACGGTGTACTGGATGCGATCAGCCTGCCCGAGGAGCGCAGCGAAATTCCGCGGGCAATGCCGGACGGCCTGCATTGGGATCGAATCCTGTTCTGCGCCAAGGAAGCAACGTACAAGGCGTGGTTCCCACTGACCAAGAGATGGCTGGGTTTCGAAGACGCCCACATCCGCTTCGAGGCCGACGGCCCGACGGCCGGCACCTTTGTCTCGCAGGTCCTGATCGATCCGGAGGCGCTGTCGGGTCCGCCGCTGACCGCGTTGCGGGGCCGCTGGTCGGTCGACCGTGGACTCGTGCTCACCGCGATCGTGCTATGACCGAAAGCCCCACCGGGCCGGGATTGGTCGTCGTCGACAAGCCCGCCGGAATGACCAGTCACGACGTGGTGGGCCGCTGCCGCCGGATCTTTTCCACCCGACGGGTCGGCCACGCCGGCACGCTGGACCCGATGGCCACCGGCGTGCTGGTGATCGGGATCGATCGCGCCACCAAGATCCTCGGCCTGTTGACGGCATCGGAGAAGTCGTATGCCGCGACGATTCGCCTGGGCCAGACGACTTCCACCGAGGACGCCGAAGGTGAACTGCTGCAAAGCGTTTCGTCCTCGCACGTGACGGATCGGGCCATCGCCGAAGCGGTCGCCGGGCTGCGCGGCGACATCGAGCAGGTGCCCTCGGCGGTCAGCGCGATCAAGGTCGACGGCAAGCGCGCATATCAACGGGTCCGCGCGGGGGAGGCCGTCGAGCTCGAGGCCCGCCCGGTCCGCATCGACCGGTTCGAGGTCTCGGCGACCCGGCGCGGCGGTGAGGTGATCGACCTCGACGTCGAGGTCGACTGCTCGTCGGGAACCTACATCCGTGCGCTGGCCCGCGACCTCGGGTCCGCGCTCGGGGTGGGTGGGCATCTGACGTCGTTGCGGCGCACCCGCGTCGGCCGTTTCGGGCTGGACCAGGCGCGCACCCTCGACGAACTGGCCGAGCGGCCGGGGCTGAGCTGGACGCTGGACGAGGCATGCCTGCTGGTGTTCCCGCGCCGGGTGCTGACCGCCGAGGAGGCCGAGTCTGCCAGCCACGGCCGGCCCTTGTCACCGGCCGGAATCGACGGCGTCTATGCCGCCGGCGGCGACGACGGCCGGGTGGTCGCGCTGCTGCGCGACGAGGGTTCGCGGACCAAATCGGTGGTGGTGATCCGTCCCGCGACGCTGTGACGGGGTTTCAGCCGCCAGACCGGCACGGCTAAGCTGCCGACTAGACGGGTGTCAACAACCCGGGCCGTTCGGGCCATTTGAAAGGGGCAACGATGTCCAACAAGGTTTATGTCATCGGCGTGGGCATGACGAAGTTCGAGAAGCCGGGCCGCCGCGAGGGTTGGGACTACCCGGACATGGCACGGGAGTCGGGCACCAACGCGTTGAACGACGCGGGCATCGACTACACCGAGATCGAGCAGGGCTACGTCGGCTACGTCTACGGCGAGTCGACGGCGGGACAGCGCGCACTCTACGAACTGGGCCTGACCGGCATTCCGATCGTCAACGTCAACAACAACTGTTCGACCGGATCCACCGCGCTGTTCCTGGCGGCGCAGGCGATTCGCGGCGGGTTGGCCGACTGCACGATCGCGCTGGGGTTCGAGAAGATGAAGCCCGGATCGCTGGCGACGACCTACGAAGACCGCGCCAACCCGATGGACAAGCACGTCAAGGCGATGGCCGAGATCAGCGAGTTCGCCTTCCCGGCGGCGCCGTGGATGTTCGGCGCGGCGGGGCGCGAGCACATGAAGCAGTACGGCTCGACCGCGGAGCACTTCGCCAAGATCGGCCACAAGAACCACAAGCATTCGGTGAACAACCCGTTCGCGCAGTTCCAGGACTCCTACACCCTCGACGACATCCTGGCGGCGAAGATGATCTACGACCCGCTGACCAAGCTGCAGTGCTCGCCGACGTCCGACGGGTCGGGCGCGGCGATCCTGGCCTCGGAGGGATTCGTCGACCGGCACGGACTGGCCGGCCAGGCCGTGGAGATCGTCGGGCAGGCCATGACGACCGACTTCAAATCCACCTTCGACGGCAGCGCCAAGGGCCTCATCGGCTACGACATGAATGTTCAAGCAGCGCAACGGGTTTACCACCAGTCCGGTCTCGGTCCGGAGGACTTCCAGGTGATCGAGCTGCACGACTGCTTCTCGGCCAACGAGCTGCTGCTCTACGAAGCCCTCGGGCTGTGCGGTGAGGGTGAGGCGCCCAAGCTGATCGACGACGGCGACACCACCTACGGCGGGCGCTGGGTGGTCAACCCGTCGGGCGGCCTGATCTCCAAGGGGCACCCGCTGGGAGCGACCGGGCTGGCGCAGTGCGCCGAGCTGAACTGGCAGCTGCGCGGCCAGGCCGACAAGCGTCAGGTCGACAACGTCAGCGCCGCACTGCAACACAACATCGGGCTGGGCGGGGCGGCGGTCGTCACCGCCTATCAGCGGGCCGAGCGTTAGGACGCCATGATCGAATGGTCCGAAACCGACCTGATGATGCGGGATGCCGTCCGTCAGTTCGTGGACTCCGAAATCCGCCCGCATCTGGACGAGCTGGAAACCGGTGCGCTGTCGCCGTATCCGATCGCGCGCAAATTCTTCAGCCAGTTCGGCCTCGACGCGATGGCCGCCGAGTCGGTCAAGAAGATGCTGGACCGCGAGCGCGCCAAGGCCAATGGTGAAAAGCCGGACAACACAGACGATTCCGGAGGTCTCGGCGGCCAGCAATCGATGGTCGCGGTACTGGTTTCCGAAATCGCCCGGGTCAGCATCGGATTGCTGAGCACCGCGTCGGTCAGCCTCGGCCTGGGCGCGGCGACCATCATGAGCCGCGGCACGCTGGCCCAGAAGGAGCGCTGGCTGCCCGAGCTGATGACGCTGGAAAAGATTGCGGCGTGGGCGATTACCGAGCCGGACTCCGGATCGGATGCGTTCGGCGGGATGAAGACCTACGTCCGCCGCGACGGCGAGGACTACATCCTCAACGGGCAGAAGACGTTCATCACCAACGGACCCTACGCCGATGTGCTGGTCGTTTACGCCAAGCTGGACGAGGGCGACGCGTCGCTGGACAAGGAAGGCAAGCGGAACCGGCCGGTGCTGGTGTTCGTGCTCGACGCGGGAATGGAAGGCCTGACGCAGGGTAAGCCGTTCAAGAAGATGGGCATGATGTCCTCGCCGACCGGCGAGTTGTTCTTCGACAACGTGCGGCTGACCCCGGACCGGCTGCTCGGCGAAAGCGAGCAGCACGCCAGCGGCGACGGCCGCGAAAGCGCCCGCGACAACTTCGCCGCCGAACGGATCGGGATCGCGATGATGGCGCTGGGCATCATCGAGGAATGCCACCGGCTGTGCGTGGACTACGCGAAGAATCGCACGCTGTGGGGCCGCAATATCGGGCAGTTCCAGCTGATCCAGCTCAAGCTGGCGAAGATGGAAATCGCCCGGATGAACGTGCAGAACATGGTGTTCATGACGATCGAGCGTCAGCAGGCCGGTAAACCGCTGACGCTGGCCGAGGCCTCGGCGGTCAAGCTGTACTCCTCGGAGACGGCCACCGAGGTGGCGATGGAGGCCGTGCAGCTGTTCGGCGGCAACGGCTATATGGCCGAGTACCGCGTCGAGCAGCTGGCCCGCGACGCCAAGTCGCTGATGATTTACGCCGGCAGCAACGAGGTTCAGGTCACCCACATCGCCAAGGGGCTGCTGGCGGGCTAGGGCGTCACGCTCAGGGCGGAACATCGGGGGCGAATTGTCGCCATCAGAGCACGTTCGGCGCGAGGAAGCGAATCCGCGCTAGGGCACGACCCAGATTGCCCGGGCGGCCGGACTGCCCAGATCGACGGTGGCCTCGGCGCCGTCTGGTGCTTGGATCGCGACCGAGATCATGCCGGCGAATTCGCGGCGCGCCACCACCCGCACCCGGGAGTCGAGGTTGATCCCGACGCTGTCGAAATACCGCAGCATCTCGGGGTCCTTGTCGGAGATGCGGGCCACCGCCGCGGTTTCGCCCTCGGCGCACGCCCACAGCTGGCGTGCCGGCGGGGTGGGCACCTGCCCGTCGGACGCCGGGATCGGGTCACCGTGCGGATCGCGCTGCGGGAATCCCAGTTTGGCGTCGATGCGGTTCACCAGCCGGTCCGACACCGCGTGCTCGAGCACCTCGGCCTCGTCGTGCACCTCGTCCCAGCCGTAGCCGAGCTCGTTGACCAGGAAGGTCTCCAGCAGCCGGTGCCGGCGCACCACCTCCAGCGCCGCGCGCCGGCCCGCGTCGGTCAGGGTCACCGCGCCGTACTTCGCGTGGTGCACCAGCCCCTGCTCGGCGAGTTTGCGGATGGACTCCGAGGCCGTACTGGCCGACACCCCGATCCGGTCGGCCAGCATCTTGGTGCTGACCTTTTGCGGCGTTCCATCAGGGGACCACTCCTGGGCATTCCAGATGACCTTGAGATAGTCCTGGCCAACCGCGGTGAGACCGCCAGCCTCGTCGTCAGCCCTCACAAACAAAAAGTTTAGGCAATCTACGTCTGATCCGGCGTGTTGACCGTCCCGGGCGGTGCCGTCGTGCCGAAACACCGGCCCCGTTACAACGGAATCGGCATCCTACGGCGCGTCGGGCCGGTGTGCATCGTAGGCTTGCGGTCGTGCAGCGGTGGCGCGGCCAAGACGAGATTCCCACTGACTGGGGCCGATGCGTCCTGACGATCGGGGTGTTCGACGGTGTGCACCGCGGTCATGCCGAATTGATTGCGCATGCGGTGAAGGCCGGGCGGGCACGCAACGTGCCCGCCGTGCTGATGACCTTCGATCCGCATCCGATGGAAGTGGTCTATCCGGGCAGTCATCCGGCGCAGCTGACGACGCTGACCCGACGCGCCGAGCTCGTCGAGGAGCTGGGCGTCGATGTCTTCCTGGTGATGCCGTTCACCACGGACTTCATGAAGCTCACGCCGGAGCGCTACGTCCACGAGTTGCTGGTGGAGCATCTCCATGTCGTCGAGGTCGTGGTGGGGGAGAACTTCACCTTCGGCAAGAAGGCGCTCGGCACGGTCGGGACCCTGCGCAAGGCCGGTGACCGGTTCGGATTCGCGGTGGAGTCGATGTCGTTGCTGTCCGAGCACCACAGCAACGAGACCGTGACGTTCTCGTCGACCTACATCCGCTCCTGCGTCGACGCCGGCGACATGGTGGCGGCCACCGAGGCGCTGGGCCGTCCGCACCGCGTCGAGGGCGTCGTCGTCCGCGGTCACGGGCGGGGCGCCGAGTTGGGCTTTCCCACCGCGAACGTCGCGCCGCCGATGTACTCGGCGATCCCGGCCGACGGCGTCTACGCCGCGTGGTTCACCGTGCTCGGGCACGGACCGGTGACCGGCACCGTCGTCCCGGGGGAGCGCTACCAGGCCGCCGTCTCCGTCGGCACCAACCCCACCTTCTCCGGGCGCACCCGCACCGTGGAGGCGTTCGTCCTCGATACCACCGCTGACCTGTACGGACAGCATGTCGCACTGGACTTCGTCGCGCGCATCCGCGGACAGCACAAGTTCGATTCGGTGAAAGAACTGGTGGCCGAGATCGGCGTCGACACCGACCGGACCCGCAGCCTGCTCTCCGACTGAGCGCAGCTGACCGGGCATCCGACGATTCGGGTCGGGCACCTCCTGGCTGCTAAACTGCCGGACGACATCGGCGCGTGCTGCGGTTCGCGGTGGCCGCGCCCGGACATGAAACCTTCGCGGACCGATTGATGGAGTTAATTTCGTGGCGCTTACTGCCGAGCAGAAAAAAGAAATTCTGGGCCAATACGGCCTGCACGACACCGACACCGGGTCGCCGGAGGCGCAGATCGCCCTGCTGACCAAGCGGATCGCCGACCTCACCGAGCACCTCAAGGTGCACAAGCACGACCACCACTCGCGGCGCGGCCTGCTGCTGCTGGTGGGTCGCCGGCGCCGGCTGATCAAGTACATCTCGCAGATCGACGTCGAGCGCTACCGTTCGCTGATCGATCGGCTGGGCCTGCGTCGCTGACGCGAGGCCGATCCCACGTCACTCTGGCGAGCCAAGTTCGCCCATGTAGAGTAGATGCGTTCTGGGCCGATCTGGCCCGAACAAACGGTGCGGTCCGCGCAGATCCGCGTGTTCCGTTCCAGCGTGTCACGACGGGAGCAGCCCAGTCTGTATCGGGCGGTCTTCGGTAGTGGCAGCCGGGCGCTCCGGATCTGGGGCTTCTCGGCCGCTTCGATCGATGGCCGTAGCCGTATTCAGACTCTCTGTTCAGGGCAGCTCCGGACCCTTTCGGGTCGCGTGTGACGACGCGAAAAAGCTGAATAACTAGAGAGGCTGTACGGACACCCATGTCTGTAGCTCAAATTGATGAAGGCGTGTTCGAGTCGACCGCCACAATCGACAACGGGACCTTCGGTACCCGCACCATTCGCTTCGAGACCGGCCGGCTGGCCCTGCAGGCCGCCGGGGCCGTCGTCGCCTACCTCGACGACGAGAACATGCTGCTGTCGGCGACGACCGCCAGCAAGTCGCCCAAGGAACACTTCGACTTCTTCCCGCTGACGGTCGACGTCGAGGAGCGGATGTACGCCGCCGGCCGCATCCCCGGCTCGTTCTTCCGTCGCGAGGGTCGGCCGTCGACCGACGCGATCCTGACCTGCCGGCTGATCGACCGCCCGCTGCGGCCGTCGTTCGTCTCCGGCCTGCGCAACGAGATCCAGGTCGTGGTGACGATCCTGAGCCTGGACCCCAACGACCTGTACGACGTCCTGGCGATCAACGCCGCGTCGGCCTCCACCCAGATCAGCGGTCTGCCGTTCTCCGGTCCCATCGGGGGCGTGCGGGTCGCGCTGATCGACGGCCAGTGGGTCGCCTTCCCGACCGTCGAGCAGCTCGAGCGCGCCGTGTTCGACATGGTCGTGGCCGGTCGCATCGTCGGCACCGACGGCGAGGGCAAGCCCGACGTCGCGATCATGATGGTCGAGGCCGAGGCCACCGAAAAGGTCATCGAACTCGTCGAGGGCGGCGCCCAGGCGCCGACGGAAACCGTTGTGGCCCAAGGACTGGAGTCCGCCAAGCCGTTCATCGCCGCGCTGTGCACCGCGCAGCAGGAGCTGGCCGACGCGGCCGCCAAGCCCGTCGTCGAGTACCCGACGTTCCCGGACTACGCCGACGACGTCTACTACTCGGTCGCCTCGGTGGCCACCGACGAGCTGGCCAAGGCGCTGACCATCGGCGGCAAGGCCGAGCGCGACGCGCGCACCGACGAGCTCAAGGCCGAGGTGGTCGAACGCCTCGCCGAGACCTACGAGGGCCGCGAGAAGGAGATCAGCGCCGCGTTCCGCTCGCTGACCAAGAAGCTGGTCCGGCAGCGCATCCTGACCGACCACTTCCGCATCGACGGCCGCGGCATCACCGACATCCGCGCCCTGTCGGCCGAGGTCGCCGTCGTGCCGCGGGCGCACGGCAGCGCGCTGTTCGAGCGCGGCGAGACCCAGATCCTGGGCGTCACCACGCTGGACATGGTCAAGATGGCCCAGCAGATCGACTCGCTGGGGCCGGAAACGTCCAAGCGCTACATGCACCACTACAACTTCCCGCCGTTCTCCACCGGTGAGACGGGCCGCGTCGGTTCGCCGAAGCGGCGCGAGATCGGGCACGGCGCCCTGGCCGAGCGGGCCCTGATCCCGGTGCTGCCCAGCGTCGAGGAGTTCCCGTACGCGATCCGTCAGGTGTCGGAAGCGTTGGGCTCCAACGGTTCGACGTCGATGGGATCGGTCTGCGCGTCCACGCTGGCGCTGCTGAACGCCGGGGTGCCGCTCAAGGCGCCGGTGGCCGGCATCGCGATGGGCCTGGTCTCCGACGAGGTCGATGGCGAGACACGCTTCGTCACCCTGACCGACATCCTGGGCGCCGAGGACGCGTTCGGCGACATGGACTTCAAATGCGCCGGCACCAAGGACTTCGTCACCGCGCTGCAGCTGGACACCAAGCTCGACGGGATCCCGTCGCAGGTGCTCGCGGGTGCGCTGGCTCAGGCCAAGGACGCCCGGTTGACCATCCTCGAGGTGATGGCCGAGGCCATCGACACCCCCGACGAGATGAGCCCGTATGCGCCGCGGGTGACCACCATCAAGGTGCCGGTCGACAAGATCGGCGAGGTCATCGGCCCCAAGGGCAAGGTCATCAACGCGATCACCGAGGAGACCGGCGCGCAGATCTCCATCGAGGACGACGGCACCGTGTTCGTCGGCGCCACCGACGGTCCCTCGGCGCAGGCCGCGATCGACCGGATCAACGCGATCGCCAACCCGCAGCTGCCGACGGTGGGTGAGCGATTCCTCGGAACCGTGGTCAAGACAACGGATTTCGGTGCTTTCGTGTCGCTGCTGCCCGGTCGCGACGGTCTGGTGCACATCTCCAAGCTCGGTAAGGGCAAGCGCATCGCCAAGGTCGAGGACGTGGTGAACGTCGGCGACAAGCTGCGCGTGGAGATCGCCGACATCGACAAGCGGGGCAAGATCTCGCTGGTCCTGGTCGAGGAAGACGGCGCGGCACCCGCTGCAGATTCCCCGGAGACCGCGCCGGCCGATGCCGCGACAGCCAGCAGCTGACGGACCCGGGGCGCGCTCTCCTCGAGTGGGTGCCCTGCGGCGCGGCAAGCACGCCGCCGAAGCCGAACCCGCGCTGCAGACCACCGTGCGCCGCACCACGTTGCCGGGTGGGTTGCGGGTGGTCACCGAGTATCTGCCCGCGGTGCGGTCGGCGTCGGTTGGGGTGTGGGTCGGTGTCGGGTCGCGCGATGAGGGCGCGACCGTCGCCGGTGCGGCGCACTTCCTCGAACATCTGCTGTTCAAGTCCACGCCGACCCGCACCGCGGTGGACATCGCCCAGGCGATGGATGCTGTCGGCGGCGAGCTGAACGCGTTCACCGCCAAGGAGCACACCTGCTACTACGCGCACGTGCTCGACAGCGATCTCGAGCTGGCCGTCGACCTGGTCGCCGATGTGGTGCTCAACGGGCGCTGCGCGGTCGAGGACGTCGAGGTGGAACGCGATGTCGTCCTCGAGGAAATCGCGATGCGCGACGACGACCCGGAGGATGCGCTGGGCGACATGTTCCTCTCGGCGCTGTTCGGCGATCACCCGGTCGGGCGCCCGGTGATCGGTACCGCGCAATCGGTGTCGGCGATGACCCGGTCGCAACTGCACTCCTTCCACATGCGGCGCTACACCCCGGAGCGGATGGTGGTCGCGGTGGCCGGCAACGTCGACCACGACGAGGTGGTCACCCTGGTGCGCCGGCACTTCGGATCGCGTCTGGTGCGTGGGCGCCAGCCCATTTCGCCCCGCAAAGGCACCGGACGGGTGAACGGCCAACCGGGACTGTCGGTGGCCAAACGTGATGCCGAGCAGACCCACGTGTTGCTGGGCGTGCGCACCCCCGGACGCGCCTGGGAACATCGCTGGGCGTTGTCGGTGCTGCACACCGCCCTGGGCGGCGGGCTGAGCTCGCGGCTGTTCCAGGAGGTGCGCGAACTGCGCGGGCTGGCTTACTCGGTGTACTCCTCGGTCGACATGTTCTCCGACAGCGGTGCGCTGTCGGTGTATGCCGCGTGCCTGCCCGAGCGGTTCGCCGACGTGATGCGGGTGACCAGCGAGGTGCTCGAATCGGTGGCCCGCGACGGCATCACCGAGGCCGAATGCCGCATCGCCAAAGGTTCTCTGCGTGGCGGGATCGTTCTCGGCCTGGAAGACTCCAGTTCTCGTATGAGCCGCATCGGTCGTAGCGAACTGAACTATGGCAAGCACCGCAGCATCGAGCACACCCTGCGGAAGATCGACGACGTCACCGTCGACGAGGTCAACGCGGTGGCGAGTCAGCTGCTGACCAAGCGCTTCGGTGCCGCCGTCGTGGGCCCGTATACTTCGAAACGATCACTGCCGCAACAACTTCGGGCGATGGTAAATTAGCTCAAATGTCCGCCTCCTTGCTCGCGCCGTGCCGGCGCTCACCGTCGGCGGAGTAGCCGGATGGTACTGGGTTTTTGGGATATCGCGGTGCCCATCGTGGGCGCACCGATGTCGGGCGGACCCGGTAGCCCGGCGTTGGCGGCGGCGGTGTCCAACGCCGGCGGGCTCGGTTTCGTCCCCGCCGGGTACGTGAGCGCCGACCGGTTCGCCGAAGACGTCGCCGCGGCGCGCGCCGCCACCACCGGCCCGCTCGGGGTGAACCTGCTTGTGCCGCAACCCAGTGTCGCCGACTGGGTGGCACTGGACTACTACGCCGAAGCGCTGGAATCGATCGCCGAGCACTACCAGGTCTATGTGGGCCGGCCCGAATACGGGCACGACGACGACTGGGCCCGCAAGCTCGAAGTCGTCGCCGACCTCCGTCCGGAACTGGTGTCGTTCACCTACGGGGTGCCGTCGCCGGATGTGATTAGGCGGTTCAGCGCGCTGGGCTTGTTGGTGATGGTCACGGTGACATCGCTTTACGAGGCCGGGGTGGCCGTCGCCGCCGGTGCGGACAGCCTGGTGGTCCAGGGCCCGAACGCCGGCGGGAACCGCGCCACCTTCGCGCCCGACATGGATCCCGGCAGCGAGTCGCTGCACCAGCTGATCGACCGCATCCACCGGGCCCATCGCGACGTCCCCATCATCGCCGCGGGTGGGTTGGGCAGCGCCGAGGACGTCGCCGGTGTGCTGCGCCGGGGCGCGGTGGCCGCACAGGTGGGGACCGCGCTGCTGCTCAGCGACGAAGCGGGCACCAGCACGGCGCAACGCGTCGCGATGAAGAATCAGCTGTTCGCCAAGACCATCGTCACGCGGGCGTTCTCGGGCCGGTACGCCCGCAGCCTGGAGAACGAATTCATTCGCCTGTTCGACAACGTGGCGCCGCTGGGCTATCCCGAGGTCAACCAGATGACGCTACCGATCCGGGAGGCCGCGACCGAACGGGAAGATCCGCAGGGCATGAACCTCTGGGCGGGAACGTCTTTCCGCCAGGCGCAGGCGGGCCCGGTGGCCGATATCGTCGCCAGTCTCAACCCCGACGACTGACGCAGCCGTGCCAGAGCTGACCCGCCGGCGGATGTTGCTGGCGGCGTTGACGGTCCCGGCGCTGAGCGCCTGCGCGAGCGCGCACGCGGATCCGGCGCAGGTCTATGACCGCCTGGCAGAGCTCGAGCGCCAATACAACGCCTACATCGGGCTTTTCGCGACTGATCTCGGGTCGGGGCGCGCCCTGGCCCATCGCGATGACGACCCGTTCGCGATGTGCTCGACGTTCAAGGCCTACGCCGCGGCGCGGGTGCTGCAGAAGGTGCAGCGCGGCGAATTGGATTTGCAGCAGGGTGTTTTCATCGATCCCGCCGCGCTGCTGCCCAACTCCCCGGTGACCGCGCCACGGGCCGGGGCCACCCTGCCGCTGGCGCAGTTGTGCGCGGCCGCGGTGCAGCGCAGCGACAACGTCGCCGCCAACCTGGTGTTGGCGCAGATCGGCGGGCCGCCGGCCATCACCGACTTCGCCCGCTCCATCGGCGACGAGCGCACCCGGCTGGACCGGTGGGAGATCGAACTGAACACCGCGATCCCCGGCGACCCGCGCGATACCAGCACCCCGCGGGCGCTGGGTTCGGGCATCCAAAGCTTGCTCACCGGAACGGTTCTCGCCGATCCGCAGCGCCGCCAGCTGGAGGACTGGATGCGCGGCAACGTCACTTCGACTATGCGGGCGGGCCTGCCGCCCGGGTGGACCATCGCCGACAAGACCGGCACCGGGGACTACGGCAGCACCAACGACGTCGGCATGGTCTACGGGCCGACCGGGCAGCGCGTGCTGCTGTCGCTGATGACGCGCTCGCAGGCGGCGAACCCCGACGCCCAAGCACTGCGGCCGCTGATCGCCGAGGTGACGAAATCGGTGCTGGGATGGCTGACCGGGCCGGGCTGAGCGTCAGGCCAGCACGCCGGCCGGTTCGGTGAACGGCAAGCCCAGGTCGGCGGCCACCCGCTCGGACAGCAGCGCGCCCTGGTGTGTCGAAAGGCCTTTTGCCAGAGCCGAATCCGACCGGCAGGCCTGCCGCCAGCCCAGGTCGGCGAGCCGCAGCACGTACGGCATGGTCGCGTTGGTCAGCGCGTAGGTCGAGGTCTTCGGCACCGCGCTGGGCATGTTGGCCACGCAGTAGAACAGCGCGTCGTGCACGGTGAACGTCGGGTCGTCGTGGGTGGTGGGCCGCGAATCCTCGAAGCACCCGCCCTGGTCGATCGAGATGTCCACCAGGACCGCACCCGGTTTCATCTGCGCGACAAGCGAATTGGTGATCAACTTGGGCGCCTTTGAGCCGGGCACCAGGACGGCACCGATCACCAGATCGGCGTGCCTGACCGCTCCTTCGAGTTCGTAGGTGGACGAGTGGCGGGTCTGGATGTGGCCGGTGAATTCGGCGTCGAGCAGGCGCAGCTTGTCGATGTTGAGGTCCAGCACCCGGACGCTGGCGCCCATGCCGCCGGCCACCCGGGCCGCGTTGTAGCCGGCGGTGCCGGCGCCGATGACCACGACGTCGGCGGGCTTGACGCCCGGCACCCCGCCCATCAGCACACCGCGCCCGCCCTGCGTGCGCATCAGGTGATACGCCCCGATCTGGGCGGACAACCGGCCGGCGACCTCGCTCATCGGGGCCAGCAGTGGCAGTGCGCCGTCGGCGGTCTGCACGGTCTCGTACGCGATCGACGTGGTACCGGAAGTCAACAGCGCGTCCGTGCAGGCGCGTGATGCCGCCAGGTGCAGATAGGTGAACAGCACCTGCCCGGGGCGCAGCAGCGCGTATTCGGCGGGCATCGGTTCCTTGACCTTGAGCAGCAGGTCGGCGTCGGACCACACCTGTTCGGCGGAACTGAGCAGCTGCGCACCCGCCGCCTTGAACTCCATGTCGGTGATCGCCGACCCCTCTCCGGCGCCGGCCTGGACGAGCACCTCGTGGCCGCGATGCGTCAGTTCGGCGACGCCCGCCGGGGTGATCGCCACCCTGAACTCGTTGTTTTTGGTCTCGGTGGGAATGCCGACTCGCATTCCTCAATTGTGAAGAAAGTTCGGCCAAGCGGCAAACAGGCTGATGTTAATTCTATAAGATCGGCGTATGACTGATAAGTCAACGGATATCGCGGGCGGACTGGCTGAGGCGCCGAAGGATCTTCGGCCCGCCGACCTCGACGCCGTGGACCGCAGAATTCTCAGCGTGCTGCACGCCGACGCGCGGATCAACAACAACGCGCTTGCCGAAGCGGTCGGAATCGCGGCATCGACGTGTCACGGGCGGGTGCGGCGGCTGGTCGACCTCGGCGTGATCCGGGGTTTCTACACCGACATCGACCCGGTCGCGGCGGGAATGCCGCTGCAGGCGATGATCTCGGTGACCCTGCAATCCAACGCGCGCGGCAAGATCCGCAGCTTCATCCACCAGATCCGGGCCAGGCGACAGGTGATGGACGTCTATTTCCTGGCCGGTGCAGACGATTTCATCCTGCACGTCGCTGCCCGCGACACCGAGGACCTGCGATCGTTCGTGGTGGAAAACCTCAACGCCGACGCCGACGTGGCCGGAACGCAGACCTCGTTGATCTTCGAACATCTCCGTGGCGCGGCCCCGATCTAGGCTTATGATCTGCGGATGAACGACCGGTGCGTGCCGGCGCCGATGACGAGACGCGATCCCGCGGTGGCTGTCGTGGGAGCCGGCATGTCCGGTATGTGCATCGCAATTGCCTTGCTGCGCAACGGCATAACTGATATCACCGTCTATGAGAAGGCCGACGAGGTAGGCGGCACCTGGCGGGAGAACACCTATCCCGGTCTGGTCTGCGACATCCCCTCGCGGATTTACCAGTACAGCTTCGCGCGGAATCCGAGCTGGTCGCGTTTGTTCTCGCCGGGCGGTGAAATCCAGGCCTACTTTCGCGGCATCGCCGACCAATATGGACTGCGCGACCGGATCCGGTTCGGCACCGAAATCGCCCATGCCCGTTTCGACGGCGGCCGATGGGTGCTGCGCACGGCTGCCGGCGAGGAGTCATCGTTCGACTTCCTGATCTCGGCCACCGGCGTGCTGCATCACCCGCGCCTGCCATCGATCGCCGGGCTGGACGAGTTCGGCGGCCCCGTCTTCCATTCGGCACGCTGGGACCATGGCGTGGTGTTGCGGGGACGCCGAATCGCGGTGATCGGCAACGGATCCACCGGAGTCCAACTTGTCTGCGGGCTGGCCGGCGTCGCGGGCAAGGTGTTGACGTTCCAGCGCACCCCGCAATGGGTGCTGCGGCTGGTCAACCCGCACTACAGCAGGGTCACCGGAATCACCCGCCGCAAGATGCCGTGGCTCGACGCGTTGGCGTACCGCATCTACAGCGCGGGATACGACTTCTTCTCGGTCGGACTGACCAAGCCGGGCCTGCGCCGGAAGATCATGGCGGCGCTGTGCCGCGCCAGCCTCTGGGAGATACGCGATCCGCAGTTGCGCCGGGCCCTGACCCCCGACTACACGCCGGCCTGCAAGCGACTGGTGATGTCGAATGGCTTCTACCGGGCCATACAGCGCGACGACGTCGAGCTGGTGACCGCCGGCATCGACCACGTGGAGCAGCGCGGCATCGTCACCGCCGATGGCGTGCTGCACGAGGCCGACATCATGGTGCTGGCAACGGGATTCGACACACATGCGTTCTTCCGGCCGATGGAGCTGATCGGCCGCGACGGGATCTGCGCCAACGACGTCTGGCGCGACGGTCCCCGCGCCTACCAAACCGTTGCGCTGTCCGGCTTTCCGAACTTCTTCATGATGCTCGGACCGCACAGTCCGGTGGGCAATCTCGCGCTGACCACCGTGGCCGAATCGCAGGCCGACCACATCGTGGGCTGGATCGAGCGCTGGCGCGCCGGCGAATTCGACACGATCGAGCCCACGGCCGCGGCGACCGAGCGGTTCAACGCGAAGCTGCGTGCCGCGATGCCCGACACCGTGTGGACCACCGGCTGCAGCAGCTGGTACCTCAACAAGGACGGCATGCCCGAGGTGTGGCCCCTCACGCCGGCCGAACACCGCTGGATGCTGGCAAAACCCGACCCCGCCCAGTACGACTTGCGCCGCGACGTGGCGGCCCACTGACGATGAAGCGACAGAAACCCGGTACCGGCGGTTTCGCATATTCGTGTCGCGAACTTATACTTGCCCTGCCCGATGTTCACCGAGACGACTCTTGTCGGGGTAAACGCGCAGCTAGGGGGCCACATGTTCACCGTCGACGACCAGGCCGCGGGCCCACATGACCCATCGCTGGACCACGAGCGTCTTGTGCTCGAGGCGCGTGACGTGGCCTTCGACTGGGCGACGCTACCGGTGCACTACGTGCCCGGCGAGCCGTTCACCACGCACATGCTCAACGTCCTGCACCTGCTGCTGCCCGCGGGTGAGGAGTTCTTCGTCGAGGTGTTCAAACGCGCGCTCCCACTGATCCGCGACGACCAGTTGCGGCTGGACGTGCAGGGCTTCATCGGCCAGGAGGCGGTGCATTCGCAGGCGCACTCGGGCGTGCTCGCCCGGTTCGAGGCGCGGGGTATCGACGTGACGCCCTACACCGGCCAGATCAGGTGGATGTTCGAGAAAGCGCTGGGGCCGAAGCCCGGGTGGAGCAAACGGCGCCAGGACCGCTGGCTGGCCGAGCAGGTCTCGTTCGTCTCCGCGATCGAGCACTACACCGCCATCCTGGGCGAGTGGATCCTGGACACCCCGGCGCACGACGAGATCGGCACCGACCCGGTGATGCTGGACATGCTGCGCTGGCATGGTGCCGAAGAAGTCGAGCACAAGGCGGTGGCCTTCGACACCATGAAGCATCTGCGGGCCGGGTATTGGCGGCGGGTGCGCGCACAGCTGGTGGTCTCGCCGGCGATGTTGCTGCTGTGGATTCGCGGTGTGCGGTACCTGTATTCGGTGGACCCGCTGTTGCCGCCGGGCACCAAGCCGCGCTGGCGCGACTACGTCAAAGCGGCCCGCCGGGGGCTGCTGCCCGGCCCGCTACGATTCCTGCGTGGTATCGCCGATTACTACCGGCCGGGCTTCCACCCCTCGCAACTGGGCGGGCTTGGGCGAGCGGTCGACTATCTGGCCGTCTCTCCTGCAGCAAGGGCATCGCACTGATCTATGACCATCAACTTCGGATTCACCGCATCCAACGGTGTGGCCCTGGCCGTCCATCGCTACACCGAAATCGACCCGGCGCGACCGACCATCCTGGCCATTCACGGCTGGCCCGACAACCACCACGTCTGGGATCCGGTCGCCGAGGAGTTCGCGCAGAACTACGCGGGCCGGTACAACTTCGTCGCCTACGATGTCCGCGGGGCGGGCGAATCATCGCGTCCGGCAAAGCAATCCGGGTATGCGTTCGAGCATCTGGTGTCCGATCTCGGCGCGGTGATCGACAGCCTCGGGGTCGAGCGGGTCCACCTGCTGGCCCACGACTGGGGCTCGATTCAGGCCTGGGCGGCCATCACCGACGAATCGGTGATGGACAAGATCGCCTCGTTCACCTCGATCTCGGGCCCGCATCTGCAGTACGCGGGCAGGTTCTTGCGCTCGGCTCGCAATCCCCGGATGCTGGCCCAGGTCGCCGGACAGCTGATGGCGTCGACCTACATCGGCTTCTTTCTGTGCCCGGGCGTGCCGGAAGCCGCGTTCCATTCCGGCATCGGCGTGAAAGTCGTTGAGGCCGTGGAACGCATCGGCCGATCGAGCACGCGCAGTCAGCGCCGCCCGACGCCGCGGTCGATCGCCGACTATGTCAACGGGTTGAACCTGTACCGGGCCAACATGCCCTCGCCGATGCTGATGCCGGGACGCGAACTGCCCAAGACCAACGTCGCGGTCCAGGTGCTCGTGCCGCGCATGGACCTCTTCGTGACGCCCGCTCTGCAGCGCTTCACCGGCGCCATTCCCGCTGGGGGAAGGGTGGTTTCGATCGAGGGCGGTCACTGGGTGGTGACGTCGCGTCCCGACGTCGTGGCCCGGCTGACCAGTGAGTGGATCGACCGCAGCGTCGCCGGCACCCTCACCGCCGGTGAGCCCTCGGTACGGGGCGGCCCGCACGAGATAGGGGGCAAGCTCGCGTTGATCACCGGCGCGGGTGCCGGAATCGGCCGGGCCACCGCGGTGGAACTGGCCCGTCACGGCGCCCGCAAGGTGATCATCGTCGATCGAAACCTGGACGCGGCCAACGAAACCGCGGACGCCGTTCGCGCCGCGTGCGCCGAGGCCGTGGTGTACCAGGCCGACGTCAGCGACGAAGACGCGATGAATGACCTTGCCGGACAGGTACTCAACGACCATGGCGTGGTCGACATCCTGGTGAACAATGCCGGGATCGGGATGGCGGGCCGGTTCCTGGAGACCAGCCCGGCAAACTGGGAGGACATCATCGGGGTCAACCTGCGCGGTGTGATCTCCGGCAGCCGGGCGTTCGGCGCGCAGATGGTCGAGCGTGGCGAGGGCGGCGCGATCATCAACGTGGCCTCCGCGTCGGCATTTCTACCGTCGAAGTCCATGGTCGCCTACAGCACCACGAAGGCGGCGGTGCTGGGGTTCAGCGAATCGCTGCGGGCCGACTTCGCCGACGAGGGCATCACCGTCACCGCGGTGTGTCCCGGATTCGTCAACACCGATATCGCCAAAAATACCGTCTACGCCGGGATGTCGGACGACGAGCAGGAGCGCGCCCGGGACAAGGCCGACAGGGCCTACCGGCGCCGCAACTACACCCCGGAGGCCGTCGCCGAGGCGATCGTCAAGGCCATCAAGACCGGCCCCGCGGTGTTGCCGGTCGCCGCGGAATCCAGGATCGGCTACGCGATGCGCCGGATCAGCCCGTCGGCGATCCGGCTGCTGGCGCGGTTGGACATTCGGCCGACGTAAGCAGGGCGGGGGATTTACCTGTGCGGGAAAGCGTTTGGACCAGCCGGCCGGCCGACCTCTACGGCCGGCGCGACCGGGACCGGCTCGGCGCAGTGCTGTGGGGGATCCGGGTGCTGTTCGACGGATTCAGCTCGGTGTCACGCTGGGAGCCCTCGCGGATCAAGCCGGTGCGGCGCACCCTGTCCGCCGTCGTCACCAAACGCGAACTCGTCGCACCCGACGTGGTCGCGTTGACGCTGGCCGACCCGGACGGCGGGTTGCTGCCGTCGTGGACCCCCGGAGGCCATATCGATGTATTGCTGCCCTCGGGGCGACGACGCCAGTACTCGTTGTGCGGTCCGCCCGGGCGGCGCACCGACTACCGCATCGCCGTGCGCCGGATCCCCGACGGCGGCGGCGGTTCGATCGAGATGCACGACGCGTACCGCGTGGGCGACACATGTGAGTTCGAAGGTCCGCGTAACGCCTTCTATCTCGGCACGTCCGAGCGTGAGGTGTTGTTCGTGATCGGCGGCATCGGCGTGACCCCGATTCTGCCGATGATCCAGGTGGCCCAGCAGCGCGGAATCGATTGGCGGGCAATCTATGCCGGACGCGGCCTGGAATACATGCCGTTTCTGGACGAAGTGGTGGCGGTGGCACCGGACCGGGTGACGGTTTGGGCCGACGATGAACGCGGCCGCTGCGCCGGGGTCGACGACCTGCTGCTCGGGGCCGGGCCCGCCACAGCCGTCTACGTGTGCGGCCCGGCCGGCATGCTCGAGGCGGTTCGGTTGGCCCGCAACGAACACGCCGACGCGCCTCTGCATTACGAGCGGTTCAGCCCCCCACCGGTCGTCGATGGGGTTGCGTTCGAACTCGAGCTCGCACGGTCGCAGCGGCTGCTGCGTGTTCCGGCCAATAGGTCTGCGCTGGACGTGATGCGCGACCTCGACCCGACGACCCCGTACTCCTGCCAGCAGGGCTTCTGCGGGACGTGCAAGGTCAAAGTGCTTGCCGGACAGGTCGATCACCGCGGGCGCGCGGCCGTGGGTGACGACGAGATGCTCGTCTGCGTGTCGCGGGCCAAGGCGGACCGGCTCGTCGTCGACGCCTGAACGCTCAGCATTCGGGTGCTGGTCGGCGACGCCGATAACCCACGTGGGACACACTCACACCGGGCAGCGGCTCCCAGACCAGGGTGCGGCCGTCGATCTGAAAGTCGTTGTCCTCATAGAATTTTCGCGCCACGTCGTTTTTCTCCGCACACCACAGCACCACGTCGCCCGACGAGGTGCGCACCGCCTTGTTGAGCAGCCGCACGCCGACGCCGAGTCCCTTGGCTTCGTCCGCGGTGTAGAGGGCGTCGATCTGCACGTCATCGGTGGCGGTGGCTTCGGGCCCGAAGACCGTCATTCCCAGCAGCTTGCCGCGGGCCTCGGCAACCCACATGCCCCACCCCGGCTGCATCAGCGCCTCCGGGTATTTCACGGTGGCCCACAATTTCGGTGTCGCGATCAGGTCGAGCAGGTAATCGTCCAGAATTCCGGCGAAGGACCGCCGCCACACCGGATAGTGCATCGCCGCGACCTTCTCGAAATCGCTTGGTCCGGCCCGGCGGATGCTGACGTCCTTCGATTTCACAGGGCCACCTTAAGGTCATTGCCGCCGGGAATGCTCGAGATAGGCGACCAGCGCATTGGTCAGACCTCGCCGGGCCATATCGAGGTCGGCGTACGAGCCGAGTTGACGCTCGGACACCAGGCCACGCATCGCGCCGGGAATCAGCGCGGCCACCTCGCGAACCCGGTCCGGGTCGACGTCGAGCCCGGCGAAGGCGTTCTGACAGGTTTCCAGCCAGCTCTTGCCCCAGGAGAACAACTCCGCGGCGGTGCGCGGGTAGAGGCGCTCCAGCTCGTCGGGGTCGCGGGGGAGGGCGGCGCGCAGATTCTCGATCGCGCGTGAATCCGGTGACGCCAGACCGCGGTACAGGGTTTCGATGATGGCGCTGACGCGCTCGCGCAGCGGTGCGTTCGGTGGGACCGGAGTCGACAAGGAGGAGAACGTCGCCGCGCGTCGCTCGGCGGTGCGGTGCAGCACGGCCGCCCAGAACCCGTCGGTGTCGCCGAACTGATACTGCACCGCGCCCCAGGTGGCGCCGATGTCCTTGGCGATGCGATTGGCCGACACCGAGCCCGGCTCGCCCGAGCCCAGCGACCGCAACGCGGCCTCGAGCATGTTCTCCCGGGTTGCGCTGCCGCGCCGGTTCGGCCGCCGGCCCACGATCCCGGCCTCCGAAACGTGCCTGGTAGCCCGCTGCGCCATCGGCCGATCCTAATCGATGGCTTGCGTGCCGCGGCCGGGCCAACTACTTTTTCATAGAAGGTACTGTGATTGTTGGCCGGCGCCGCTATCATTCGTTGCGAGGAGGACAGCTCTGATGGCTGAGTTCGATGGCTAAGCCGCCGTTGTCGATGAAGCCGACCGGATGGTTCCAGGTCGCCTGGTCCGGGGAGATCGGCGTCGGGGACGTCCACAAGATGAAGTACTTCGACACCGAAATGGTCGCCTGGCGGGCCGACTCCGGCCGGCTCACCGTGATGAACGCGTATTGCGAACATCTGGGGGCGCATCTGGGCTACGGCGGCAAGGTCGTCGGCGAGGTCTTACAGTGCCCGTTCCACGGTTGGCAGTGGAGTCATGAGGGCCGCAACGTGTGCATCCCGTATCAGGACCGGCCAAACCGCGGCCGTCGGGTGCGTACCTATCCCGTGGTGGAGCGCAACGAGTCGGTCTACATCTGGCACGACGTGCAGCGTCGCGAGCCGTTCTTCGACGTTCCGGACGTGTTTGCCGCGTTCGGCGACGGCAGCAGTTGCGACGACTACTACCCACAGCAACGGCTGTACCGCGCCGGCCTGGAGCTGCACCCGCAGTACGTGCTGGAAAACGGGGTGGACTTCGCGCACTTCAAGTACGTGCACAACACGCCGATCGTGCCGGTGTTCACCCGGCACGACTTCGGCGAGCCGGTGTCGTTCGTGGACTTCACCATCACCTTCGAAGGCGACGACGGGCAGCGGATCGAAGACGTCAACAGCGGCGTCGAGGCGATCAACGGCGGGCTGGGCATCGCGGTGACCAAAAGCTGGGGCATGGTCGACAACCGCACCATTTCGGCGATCACCCCGGTCGACGAGTGCACCTCCGATGTCCGGTTCATGGTTTACATCGGCCGCACGCCGCACAAAGATCCGGTTCGCGCCCAGACCAAGGCCGCCGAGTTCGGCCGAGAAGTCATCCGGCAGTTCGAGCAGGACATCGAAATCTGGTGCCACCAGCGGTATTCGGATCCGCCCGCGCTGGCCGCCGACGAATACGAGGGGTTTACGGCAATCCGCAAGTGGGCCAAGCAGTTCTATCCCGACGGCATCGGTGGCAGCGCCGCCGAAGTGTACGCAGCATCCCAGAAAGGCTCAATGCAATGACCGCACCCGCTGCACCTATTCGCGTCTTCCAAGTCGGAAGTGGAAACGTGGGCTCGGAGATGATCAGGCGGATCGCGACCCAGCCCGATCTCGAACTCATTGGTGTGCATGCCTATTCGCCGGAGAAGGTAGGCAAGGACACCGGCGAGTTCGCCGGTGTGGGGTCCAACGGGGTGAAGTTCACCGGCAGCATCGACGAGATCATCGAAAGCGGAGCTGACGTCGTCACCTTTCATGGCGTGTTTCCCGACGAGGACCTCTATGTCAAAGTGCTGGAGGCGGGCATCGACATCGTCACCACCGCCGACTGGATCACCGGGTGGCATCGCGACACCAACCACCCGCACCCGTCCGGCAAGCTGGTGACCCAGCTGCTGGCCGAGGCATGCGCTAAGGGCGGTGCGACCTTCTACGGCACCGGGATGAACCCGGGGCTCAACCAGATCCTCGGCGTGGTGTGCTCGGCCGACGTCGCCGACATCGAAAACGTCACCACGATCGAGTCCGTCGACGTGTCGTGTCATCACTCCAAGGACACCTGGATCGAGGTGGGTTATGGCCTGCCCGTGGATGATCCGTCGATCCCGGCCAAGCTGGAGAAGTACACCCGCGTGTTCGCCGACAGCGTGCTGATGATGGCCGACTGCTTCGACGTGAAACTCGACGAGGTCAAGTTCAGCTACGAGCTGGGTGCCTGCACCAAGGACGTCGACCTGGGCTGGTACACGCTGCCCAAGGGCTCGCTGGGCGGCAACTACATCAAGTACCAGGGCATGGTGGACGGGGTGCCGCGCGTCGAGACGCACCTGGAATGGCAGATGACCCCGCACACCGATCCGCACTGGGATATCAAGGGCTGCTACATAACTCAGATCAAGGGCGACCCGTGCGTGTACAACAAGCACATGATCTTCCCGAAGCCCGGTGTGGACCTGTCCAACCCGGACAATTTCGCCTCCATCGGCATGACCGTCACCGGGATGCCCGCCCTCGCGTCGATCAGGTCGGTGGTGGCCGCGCCGCCCGGGCTGATCACCAGCGCCGACCTTCCGCTGCGCGGGTTCGCCGGGCGGTTCAAGAAGTAGCCTCGTCGCCATCCACCGGCCGCTCGGGTTGGGCCCTGGATCACTAGCCCGGTCTCCGGGATCCCTTGATCAAAATTTTGATCATTTGGCCACTCGAGTCCGACGATCGAAATATCGATCATTTGACCATATCGGTCGTATGATCGAAATATGCCTCATACTGTCCCGCTGGTATACGACACCATCGAACTCGGCGAACACATCCGGCGCGCGCGCCGAGACCGCGGCTTCAACCAGGATGAGCTCGCCAACCGTATCGGAGTCACTCGTATGACCATCTCCCGTCTCGAGCGGGGGGAATCTGTCAGCGTAGACATTGCGCTGCGCGCGCTTTCGGAGTGCGGCGTCGCGCTCGCGCTGGTGCCGAAGTTCTCCCGAATGACGACAGTCGATGGCACGCAAAGCGCTTGACGTTTGGTTGTACGGCGTCCACGTCGCAAGGCTGAGTGAGCCACGCCGGTTTCTCCTGCGTCTGGAGTTCACCGAGGAGGCGCTCGACACCTTCGGCGAGGGAAGCCGAGTCCTGTCCTTGGCGTTACCCATCTCGCGAAAACCCATCCAAGACCGTGACGACAAGTTGCAAGTGTCGGCGTTCATCGAAGGTCTTCTGCCGGAAGGCAACCTGCGTCGTCACATCGCCACTGAGGCTCGCGTGCCAATCAACGACCCGATGCCGCTATTAGAACGGGTAGGCGGTGAATGTGCCGGTGCTGTCCAAATCCTTCTCGACGGAGCAAAGCCCGGTGCCGGTCAGATCCGCCGTTTGACGAAACAGGAGGTCGACAGCCTGATCGAGGACCTGCCGACCTACCACCTGCCCGAGGGCGCCACACCACAGGCATCGCTCGCCGGCATTCAGGACAAGGTGCTATTAGTAGCTCTTTCCAACGGTGAATGGGGCTGGCCTGAAGCCGGTGCGGCGTCAACGCACATCATCAAACCCGAGCCACTCGGTGGCGCCGTGAAGCATCTCATTCAGACGGAAGATTGGGCGCTACGAGTGGCACACGGAGCAGGCATCAATGCTGCGGAGTCGCGATTAGCGTGGTTCGGTGAACGCGAGGCCATCGTCGTGGTCCGCTATGACCGAACCCCTGAGGGCAATCGGCTGCATCAGGAAGATTTCTGTCAGGCGCTAGGTCTAGATCCTGCCGCCAAATACGAGAGCACCAGCGAAGCAACTCGTTCAGGCTCGCGGCTACGACGCATAGCACGCGCGGCCGCACCCAGAGCGTTGGACCCTGACGGGTTTCGCCTGGCGTTGCTGCAGGCCGTCACATTTAACGTCGTCATTGGTAATGCTGACGCGCACTCGAAAAACTACTCAATGATGATCGGCCGCGATGGGAGCGTGTCCCTGGCGCCGATCTACGATGCCTCGCCGATCAGGCACCTGGATCCCGCGTTCAAGGGTACGGGGCATGTGATTAATGGCAAGACGAGTATCGACCGCATCAACGTCGATGATCTGGCAGCCGAAGCGGCTTCCTGGGGCATGGGGGAACGGCGAGCACGTGCGGCGGTACGGTCGTGCATGGAGCGGATATACAGCTCTGTCGAGCGCGTAGCGCTTCCACCCGGAACCGAGTCGGTCCGGCCGAACCTTGATCGACTATGGACCCAACGTTCCTGGCCGACGGCGTCTTTGAAATCCGGAGATTCCGACTCCGCCCTGGACGCCGCCAGCCCGCAAAAGCCGCCGTTCGGTACACCGTGAGGCAACAGGCCATGAAACTCGGGCTACGGCCAAGGTGCTGCCTGCGCACGTAGGCCTGTCCGGGTGCCCGTCTAGGGTGAAGACCATGCGGGTAGGAGTGCTGGGAGCAAAGGGCAAGGTCGGGTCGGCGATGGTGGCGGGGGTGCAGGCCGCCGAGGATCTGACCCTGTCCGCCGAGGTCGACGCCGGCGACCCGATCAGTCTGCTGACCGAGCACAACACCGAGGTCGTGATCGACTTCACCCACCCCGACGTGGTGATGGGCAACCTGGAGTTCTTGATCGGCAATGGAATTCACGCCGTGGTCGGCACCACCGGCTTCACCGCCGAGCGGCTGCAGCAGGTCGAGGCCTGGCTGGCCGACAGCCCGAAAACGTCGGTTTTGATCGCGCCGAACTTCGCGATCGGTGCGGTGCTGTCCATGCATTTCGCGAAGCAGGCCGCGCCCTTCTTCGACTCCGCCGAGGTCGTCGAGCTGCATCACCCGCACAAGGCCGACGCGCCGTCGGGCACCGCGACTCGTACCGCCAAGCTGATCGCCGAGTCGCGAAAAGGCTTGCCGCCCAACCCCGATGCCACCAGCACCGGCCTGCCCGGTGCCCGCGGCGCCGACGTCGACGGAATCCCGGTGCACTCGGTGCGGCTGGCCGGCCTGGTCGCGCATCAGGAGGTGCTGTTCGGCACCGAGGGGGAGACGCTGACCATCCGCCACGACAGCCTGGACCGCACCTCGTTCGTGCCGGGCGTGCTGCTGGCGGTGCGCCGAGTTTCAGAACGCCCCGGGCTGACGGTGGGGCTGGAGCCCCTGCTCAATCTGCGATGAGCAGGTTGCTGCGCACGCAATTGCTCATCGCGTTCCTGTGCGCGGCGATGCTGCTGTACTTCGTGCTGCTGGGGCGGGTGGCCGTCGCGATGATCGCCTCGGGCCGGGCCGCCGCGGTCGGACTCGGGCTGGCGGTGTTGATCATGCCGGTGATCGGGCTGTGGGCGATGGTCACCACGTTGCGGGCCGGATTCGCGCACCAGAAGCTGGCTCGCCTGATCGCCGAAGACGGGATGGAACTCGACGCCAGCGAGCTGCCGCGCCGACCCTCGGGTCGTATCCAGCGCGACGCGGCCGACGCGCTGTTCGCCACGGTGCGCACCGAAGTGGAGGCCCACCCAGGCGACTGGCGGCATTGGTATCGGCTGGCCCGGGCCTACGACTACGCGGGGGACCGGCGCCGCGCCCGCGAGGCCATGAAGACGGCCGTGCAGCTACAGGAGGGGCGCCCGTGAGCAAGACGCTGCTGATCGTGCACCACACGCCGTCGCCGCATTGCCAGGAGATGTTCGAGGCGGTGCTGGCCGGCGCGACGGACCCCGAGATCGAAAATGTGGAAGTCGTTCGGCGAGCGGCGCTGACGGTATCGCCGGTCGAGATGCTGGAGGCCGACGGGTATCTGCTCGGCACGACGGCCAACCTCGGCTACATCTCGGGTGCGCTCAAGCACGCATTCGACTGCGCCTATTACCAATTGCTCGATTCGACACAGGGACGACCGTTCGGCTTGTACCTACACGGTAACGAGGGCACCGAGGGTGCGCAGCGCGCCGTCGACGGGATCACGACGGGCCTGGGTTGGGTGAAAGCCGTGGAGACCGTGGTGGTTTCGGGCAAACCAAGCAAGGACGACGTCGAGGCATGCTGGAATCTCGGGGCGACCGTCGCCGCCCAGCTGATGGAGTGAAAACCGTTTGGCGCGAAGGTGTGTCGCCGGCTTGCCGATACGTTGCCGAACGGCGCCACCACTAGTTATAAACGCTGAGTCAGGTCGAAAGCTCCCAGTTGCGGGCAAGACGATCAGGCAAGGCGAACGGAGCCCGTTCGCCACCCCGCTCAAGTTCGAACATCCCGCGCAGCAGATCGCGCCCGAATGGGCGGACAACGTCCAACACGAATTCATAGCGCGCGGAATCGCCCTTGTCCGGGCGGCCGAAAACGTGAACATAGAACCAGTTGCTGATGCGCTCGATCCGCCTGACCTCGCCCCCGAGATCCGACCGCGGCACCAGCAACAGGTCCGCAGTCTTGTCGCCGATCAGATGGCGGATCAACGGTGGGATCGTATCGTCGAACCGATGAAAGGGCGTTAGCTGGTCGAGCAGTACGAGGAGCGCACGAGTCATGTCGTGCCCTTCGGGTGACGCCTTGAAGTGCCTGCTCCGGATGAGGTCGACTAGCGCGTTGGCCTGGGCGACGTCGAACACCAACAACTCATCGCATACGCCGAGCTGGTGCCCGATGACGTTCCATAAATGCAGGTACGCGTCCTGATCCTCGCAGGGCACTTCGACGCCGAGGCGACGCATCGGTTCGCCGACGACAAACCAGAAAACCAGTAGCGTCGCAAGTAGGTCCTCCTGGTTGATCGGTGTACCCCAGTCGCGATGCCAAAGTTTCGGCTGCTGTTTGCCGCGCTCCTTGATCAGTAAGCGCACGGCCGCGTGCATCAGCCGAATCTTCTGGATGGTGCGCCGACCCTTGCCGTCCTCATCGAGGCTGCCCGCGCTGAGCACATCGATCAGGAACTGGCCGGTCTCCAGCACCCGTCGGCGTGCGTTGGTGTCGAGCTGAGCGGTCAGGTACAACACCTTCACGGCTTTGGCTGCCGCGTATGACGACGGGAGCGACGCGCAGAACAGGCACAGCGTGATCTGGAAACCAAACACCTCGAATAGCTGCTGTCCGCGCTCGATCTTGCCCATGTCTGCCCACTCGGGCAGGTCCACAGTCTCCTGCAGGTACTGCTGGACCTCCGGCGGCAGCTCCGCAGGGACCGGCTGATCGACCCGCACCAGCGTTCGCATCACCGCATTGACAGCGCTGACCCCGTTCCGGTTGAACACGGCTTCGACCGCACGGTCGGCCACCGGATCGCCTTTCTGTCGCATTTCATCGAGCTTTGCGTTCGTCAACCCGATGTCTCTTTTTGCGCGCGCCATACGCACAGCATCGCAGATTTTGCCTTCGTCGAAGGTTTTATCTCGGGTGAGAACTGCCGCGGACGACAACGACACAAACCACCGAATGACGTTTGGATGGCCGGCAGGTGACTGGCACAGAATTATCTGACAACGATGCGACGCACAGATTCTCAGAGGGCGTCGAAATTATCGAGGTGAATGAATGTTGACGTCGGGTTCTGCCCGAAGCGTCGCGAATACCGATGTGTCACGTTAGTGTTGGAGATTCTTGTTTGCCACCACATTTGTCTCCGACTCGTGAGGACTGACGAAATGGTCGACGCGAATGACGAATTCATGCACCACCCAGGACCGCATCGCGTCTGGCAAGAAAGCTTCTTTTTCAGTTGGTTCGACGCCGGGGCGGACGCAACGGGCTTGGCGCGGATCGGATATCGCCCCAGCGATCACACCGCTGACGCGCTGCTGTACACCATGCGCAACGGCCGGGTTGAGGGCGGCTACGCCAGACTCAACGCCCGCTTCACCGGTACCCCCGATCCTGGCCGCCTGCGCATCGGGGCACTGGAGTTTCACATGAGCGAACCGATGTCGAAGTGGCGGATACTGCTGCGGGGCCGTGACGAGGTGGATCTGACCTTCACTGCGCTGCACGCGCCGTACGATTTTCGCGCCGAAGCGCCTCCGGGCCAATACATTCCGCCCGGAATCGCCGATGTGCACATGGAGCAGTCCGGACGGGTCACAGGCACGATAAGGATGAACGGAGCGACCTACGAGATTGATGGCCTCGGTCAGCGAGACAAGTCCTGGGGGGACCGCGATTGGCGCACCATCGAAGGCTGGAATTGGATTCCGATGCTGTTCGGCCCGGACTTCACCATGAACTGCACCCTGCTGATCAACGGTGGGCGCGCCTACCCCTGCGGCTACATCCACCATGACGGCGCGAACCATGCGGTCAGGGAGTTGGCCGTGGACTACGAAAATGGCCGGCCTTCATGTGCCGAATACGTCGCGGATCACGGTCACCGACGTCAGCGGCCTGCGGCTCGAGATTCAAGGCAGCGCAACCGCCCAATCATGCTTGTACCGAAAGGGTTTGGTGATCCAAGAGTCGGCGGCACGCTTTGTAACGACCGTCGACGGTCAGCGCCGCAGCGGTGTTGGCCTGACCGAGCACGCGTGGCACGGCGGGCCACTCGGGCTGCTACGGGTGCTGCCTCGCCTGCGCGCTGCGGCGCGGATGGTCATGCGATGATGATCCGCCACCCACCCGGGGGCGCCGAGCTCGCGCTGTCCGGTCACCGGGTTGCCGCTGTCAGGGCATTTCATCTGCCCAGGCTATGTGCCCCGCAAACTCAAGCGATGTCGCCGTCTCGCGGTGCCGATCCCTGAAGTGCAGATGAGCCTCGGCGTCGCCGTGAGACCGCGCCACCAGAGCGCGCAGTCGCAGCAGCCAGATGTCGCGCATCACGAGACCCTCATCGGCCGGCGCGGCAGCCATGTGCTCGACCACGGCCTCGGCTTCAGCCACGTCAGCCTCCGTCCCGCGATCCAACAGTGTCTCGACCAGCACGCCCGTCGCCGGTTCCCTCCAGACCCCGCCCGCCAGCAGTTGACCCTCGCGCATCTGCGATATCGCGTCATCGAGATCGCCACCCCTAGCCCTCTCCCGAGCCAAGTACACCTTGACGATTGGCAATTCGCCCAGGTTATGTGCCCGGCGCACGAACGCGTCACCGACTTTCGCCAGGAGTTCCTGCCCACGATCACGTGCCGCAGCCGTTTTTCGGTGAACCAACGCGACGCCCAGCGCCATCTGGGTGTAGGCCAACGCAACGTCATCACCGGATCGTTCGACAACCCTTAGCGCATCTTCGGTCTCACGCACCGCGCGATCGTCGGCCGTCAGGACTCCAAGCGGTATCCCGGCGTTGTAGATGTAGGCGACGGCCAAGGCGTGTGACATGGGGTCGGCGCCGCGGGCCATGGCGAGTCCGTGCTGCAAGTCGTCTCGCCATCCGGGACGGCCCAGACAATAACGGGCAATAGCCCGCGTCGTAAAGGCGCTCGCCAGCGGAGACCCGATAATGAAGTTGCCTTTAGACGGGTCGCCGTCGGCCAGATCGATGACTCGTTGTGACCACCGCAGCACGTCACCCAACTCACCAGTTGAACCTTTGGCGTAAATGGCCGCGGTGGACAGCCCCACCGTCAAGGCCGGATCGCCGATCGACTCGGCGAGGGACCAGACTTCCGATGCCAGCTGCGAAGCCTCGCGCATCCGGGCCTGATGCGCGTGATCCATCACCAACCCCGCCATTGCGATGGCCAGTGACGCCTTGTCCCCGGCCGCGTCACACAACTCCCGCAATTCATCGAAGCGGTCGCCCGCCGCATGTGCATGGACTCGCCAGGCGATCCCGCACAACATAGTGCGCGGGGCTATGCGCATCGCCGTGCGGTGCGGATCCTCGGCGGGAAGAGCATCGGCAATCTTTCGGGCGCGCTCCCAGCTCAGACGCGCGGCGGCGATGTCGCGATTGGTCGCCCACGTTGCGGCGCGCAGGTGCCAGCCGAATGCGGCGTGCCCGTCTCCGGCGGCCTCCAGATGTTCGGCGATAAGCGCCGCGTACTGCTCGGTCGATCCTGGCTCGTTGGCTTCGATCATGGCGGCCAGCTGCCGATGCATCTCGGCGCGATCGGATTTGAGTTGTGATTCGTAGGCTACGGTGCGGATCAGCGGATGCCGAAACGCGTACTCGGCACCTGGAGTGAACCGCACTTGATCGATGAGCTCAGCGTTGATCAGCTCGTCGACGCAGGGATCGATGCCCAGGCTTGCCAGCAGGTTGTAGCTGAACCGCGAACCGATGACGGCTGCCGCGGCAAGGGTGCGTTTGGCCGCCGGACTGAGCCGGTCGATGCGCGCAGCGATCGCCGCCTGCAGGGTTGCCGGCACACCGACCGCCGCAACATCGGTGCGGCAAGCGTAGCCGCCACGTTGCCCGACTAGCACTCCACGTTCGGCGAGCTCACGTGCTATCTCCTCGGCGAAAAACGGGTTACCGGCGGAGCGCGCGGCGATGATCTCGGCGACCTCGCCGACGGACGGATCGGGGCCCAGCAGTTCAGCGACCAGCATTGAGGTCTCCGGCTTGCTGAGGGGCACCAGAGCAATCGTCTGTGCGCCGGCAACATGATGCAGGGCGCCCCGGTACTCGGGGCGATAGGTGACCAGCAGCAACGAGCGAGTCTGGGGGACCACCGCCACGAAGTCGGCCAGCATGGATTCGCTGGCCTCGTCGATCCAGTGAGCATCTTCGACGATGAAAATTGCCGATTGGGTGCGGGCCAGCTGGGCCGTGTTGATCAGCGCGGTCAAGCGGCGCCGACGCGCGTCCGGATCGATCTTGGGCAGCTCCACATCGGGATCGGCAATGCCCATCAGGTCATCAAGCAACAGCAGATCCTGCGGATCGGCGTCGGGAAATTGCGCCCGCACCCGCGCTCGCGCGGTCTGATCGTCCAGGCCACTGAGCTGCCCTACGGCGCGCAGCAGGCGCGCCACCACCCGGAACGGGACGTCGCTGGCATGTGATTCGCAGAAGGTGAAAAACACCTCGACGCCACGGTCTTTCGCCAGCTGCACGGCTTCGCGGGCGAGCCGGGTTTTCCCGATACCGGCAGGACCTGTCACACCGACCATCGACCCGCGTCCAGCGATCGACCGATCCAGCATGGCCGCAAGCGTGCCCAACTCCCACTCACGGCCCACCAGCGTTGAATACGACGGACCGGTCTGCTGGCGCTGCGCGGCCACGCCCAGCAGCCGCCGCGTCGGCACCACGTCGTCGCCTTTGATGTGCATCATCTCTGGCTCTCCCAGCACCGCCGCGCCCTCGACCAGCCGCGCAGTGGTTTCGCTGAGCACCACCCCACTCGGCGGAGCCACGGACTCCATCCGCTGAGCCATCCCCACCTGCTCACCAACTGCGGTGTAGCCCAACGCAGCCGAACCGATCTGACCGGCAATCACCTCGCCTGAGTTCAGCCCTATCCGCAGCTGCAGATCAACACCGTCGCGGCCATCGACCTCCACCGCCAGCCGCTTGGCCTCATCCTGAATGGCGAGTGCAGCCAAGCACGCCCGCAGCGCGTGGTCTTCCAAGGCCGCCGGCGCACCAAACACAGCCATCATGCCGTCACCGGTGAACTTGTCGACCCTGCCGCCGTAGCCCTGTACCACCATGGACGAACGGTTGAGTAGCTCGGTCACGATCTCGCGCCAGCGCTCCGCGCCGACCGCTGCCGCGATATCCATCGAGTGCACCACGTCGGCGAACAGCACCGTCACCTGCTTGTACTCGGCAGGGGTGCTCGACACCGCAACCGGCCCACCGCACTTATCGCAGAATTTGGCGTTAGGCCGCAATTCTGCGCTGCAGATCATGCACGCGAACGTAACCGGCATGCAGCACCACCGATCCCGGAGTACCACCCGAACAATACGTCGAAAGCGTAACCTCAACGCGACTGTCGCGCGCGAAATATATGGGTGAATTCGCAAGGCGAATGGCCGTGCGAGTCCGCGGCCTTGCACGGTGGTACCTCGTGCTGCTCAAAATGCGACAAATACCGACAACCATGACGGCAATAGCGCGCCCAACAACGCTTGCGGGTGGACTAGGTGTGGGTCGGCTTGAATGCGTCGGCGGGTTGGGCCACCGCCAGTGCCGAGCTGGTTCCGATCGGGCCGTGGCAGTCGAACAGGGTCGCCGCGCCGGTGGCCACCCCGGCTGTGCCGTAGTGGCTTTGGGCGGCCAGCCCGATGAACTCTCCGTCGGGCAATCGGCTCGCGGTCACGGTGTAGTCGGCATTGATATAGCGCAATCCGCCTGTGCCCCAATGCGTGAGCGAACTCGTGATGTCGCCGGCGAAGGCCAGGCGGATAAACGGTGTGAGCGGGTGGCCGTGCACCATCGGCCGGAACAGCCGCGCCCAGGCGAACTTCTGGGCGTGCGACTGCTCCCACTCGCCCGCGGCGATGCCGGGGCTTCCTTCGAAGGTGGCCCCGTATCCCCAGATGAGAAACGGCATGTCGGCCGGGAAACCGTCAGAGGAGGTCGGCAGCTCGGGCATCTTCACCGGCAGGGACCACACCCGGCCGTCGGGATGCTCGCCGCGGCGCAGGAACAGCGCGCTGGCCCGGGCGACGATCTCGCCGCGCTGGATCAGGGCGGCGTCGACCAGTTTGATACGGCGGCCTTCCCGCTGTACCGAGGTCTGAACCTGCACCGGGCGCAGCAGCACCGGCCGCAACAGGTCGACGGTCAGGCGGGCGGGCTGGAAGTCGGGATCGATGCCCGATTGTTCTATGCCCCAACCCAACAGGCCGCCGACGATCTGGCCGCCCATCGCCGCACCCCATGGCCCTTGCGTCAGCGGGCCCGGAACGTAGGAGTCGCCGTCGACAGTGAAGAACGCCTCGGGCATGATGGCGGAATCGTCGATCGTCACCGCTATCACGATAGGACACGCCGATAGTAAGGACCGGGCATGCCTGAAGTGATCGAAATTTCGCGCGAGCACAACCCGTTCGCGACGACGGGCGTGACCCGCGATCCTGACGGCATCCCGCGCTACGACGATCTGCCGGCGACGCTGCTGGACATGCTGGCCGAGCAGGTCGACCGCCATCCCGACGGCGAGGCCGTCGTCGAAGTCGGAGCCGGGCGATTGACCTACCGGCAGCTGTGGGAGCGCGCCGCGCGGGTCGCCGGTGGATTGCGCGCGGCCGGTGTCGAACCCGGTGACCGTGTCGCAGTGCGCCACCCCGCGGGCATCGACTGGGTGCTGGCGTTTTGGGGAACCGTGATGTCCGGTGGCGTTGCCGTGGCGGTCAATACGCGGTCGGCGCAGCCGGAGGTCGAGTTCGTGTTGTCCGATTGCGGGGCCCGGGTGGATCTGGCCGCGGACGTGCCGCTGCCCGACGGGCAACCGTATGTGGCCGAGGGGCCGGCGCGCACGGACGCGGCCGCGCTGTTCTACACCTCGGGGACCACCGGCCACCCGAAGGGCGTGCCGACCAGCCACGAGGCGTTCCTCACCAACATCGAGAACGTGCTTCGGTGCCAAGGGTTGTCGAGGGATGTCGGAGCGGGTCTGCGTACCCTGATCTCGGTGCCGCTGTTCCATGTAACCGGTTGCAACACACAGCTTCTGGTGGCCGCCGCGGTGGGGGGAACGGCGGTGATCCTGCCGGCGCTGAACCTGGACCAGCTGATCGACTCGCTGCGGGCTGAGCGCATCACGAGCATGGTGACGGTGCCCGCGGTCTACTCGCTATTGTTGCGGCACAAGGAATTCGCAAACCTCGATGTGTCCGGTGTGCGCTGGGTGGGCTACGGTGGAGCGCCCATCGCGCCGTCGCTGGTGGGTTCGGTGAAAGACGCGTTCCCGCACGCCACGGTGTTCAACGGTTACGGCATGACCGAGTCCGCCTCGTTGATGACCGTGCTGCCCGACTCCGACGCTATCGACCACGCCGACTCGGTGGGGTACGCCGTCCCCTCGGTGGACCTCGGCGTGATCGCCGGCGGAGGCGACGCGGGCGTCGGGGAGTTGGTGGCGCGCGGGGCCAATCTGACTGCCGGATACTGGAACCGGCCGCAGGCCACCCGGGCCACCATCGTGGACGGCTGGCTGCACACCGGCGACGTGGTTCGGGTCGACGCCGCGGGCCGGGTGCACATCGTCGACCGGCTCAAGGACATCATCAACCGCGGCGGCGAAAACGTCTCCAGCGTCGAGGTCGAGGCGGTGCTGCTGGCCGCGCCCAACGTCGCGGATGCGTGCGTGCTGGCGGTGCCCGACGAGGTCATGGGGGAGAAGGTCGGCGCCGTACTGTTCGGCGGGGCAGCGCAGATCGACGTGCCGGCCGTACTCGAGCACTGCCGCGGGCAGCTCGCCGACTTCAAGATCCCGCAATACGTCACGGTGGCAGCAGAACCATTGCCGCGCAACGCCGGTGGCAAACTCCTCAAGGCCAGGCTTCGGGGCGAGGTGCAGTGGGGTGACGCGCTGCGATGACCACGACCTTGCTGATCGCCAACCGCGGCGAGATTGCTCTTCGGATCATCCGCACCGCAACGGAATTGGGCATGCAGACGGTCGCGGTCTACGCCGAGGACGACGCCGAGAGCCCGCACGTTCATGCGGCGGACGAAGCGATCGGCCTGCCCGGCAGCGGTCCCGACGCCTACCTGGATCAGTCCTCGATCCTGGCGGCGGCGAAAAACGCCGGGGCGCAGCTGATTCACCCGGGCTACGGCTTTCTCGCGGAGAACGCCGATTTCGCGCGTGCGTGCGCAACCGCCGGGCACACGTTCGTGGGGCCGGATGCCGCTGTGCTCGAGACGGTCGGTAACAAGTCCACGGCGCGCGCCGCCGCGGTCGCCGCGGGGGTGCCGGTGCTGCCGGCCACCGCAGGGCCCAGCAGCATCGAGGATGTCCGCGCATTCTTCGCCGCCCACGACGGGGCCATCATGATCAAGGCGCTGGCCGGCGGGGGCGGGCGCGGTATGCGCCGAGTGGACAGCGCCGACCAGATCGACAACGCCTACCGCCAGTGCGCCGCCGAGGCGCAACTGGGATTCGGCAATCCCGCCGTGTTCGCCGAGGCGCTGCTTGACGACGCCCGCCATATCGAGGTGCAGATCGTCGCGGCGCCGGCCGGGCCCCGAACGCATGCGCTTGCCCTGGGCGACCGCGACTGCAGCATCCAGCGCCGCTACCAGAAGCTCGTCGAAATAGCACCGGCGCAAGGGCTTTCGGATTCCCTGCGTCGCGAGCTGCACCTGGCCGCGGCCCGGTTGTGCGGCAGAGCGGGCCTGCGCGGGCTGGCCACCGTCGAATTCCTGGTTGCCGGTGAGACGTTCGTCTTCCTCGAGATCAACCCGCGCATCCAGGTCGAGCACACGATCACCGAAGAGACCACCGGGGTGGATTTGGTGGCCGCCCAGCTCGCGATCGCCGGCGGCGCGTCCTACTACCAGCTGGGGTTGCCGTCCGGAATCGCTTCTGACGGTGAGGAAGTCATCGGCGAGCCCGCCGCGCGGCGCGGCATCGCGATACAGGCCCGCGTCAACACGGAGACCATGACCGCGGACGGGACGGTGGTGCCCGCGGCGGGCACCCTGACGGTGTTCTCGCCGCCGAGCGGTCCGGGAGTGCGCGTCGACACCTTCGGCCGGACGGGGTTGGCGTTGACTGCGCGCTACGACTCGCTGCTGGCCAAGGTCGTCACCCACGTCCGCGGGCCGTCGCTGCAGGCGGCGCTGCGCAAGTCGCGCACCGCGCTGGGCGAGTTCGGCATCGAGGGTGTGCGCACGAACCTCAGTTTTCTGCAGGAGCTGTTGTCCGACAGCCAGATCCAGTTGGGTGTGGTGACGACCGGCTTCCTCGACGCGAAGCTGCCCGAGCTGGCGGCCGCGGCGCTGACGCACGAGCATGACACCCGGGTGGTGCCGGTCGAGCTGTATCCCGGTGAGGAGGCGCTGCGCGCCCAGCTGGCCGGAACCGTGGTGGAGGTGACCCCCGAGGGCACCGAGGTATCGCCCGGCGACCAGCTGGTCGTGCTGGAAGCAATGAAAATGCAGCACGTGCTCGTCGCGCCGGATGCGCTACGCACGCTCCGCAATCTCGTGACACCGGGTCAGGTCGTGGGGACCGGGGACCCGCTGGTCGTCTTCGCCCGCACCGGCGCCGGCGTGGGCGGCGAGTCCTGTGTTCCCGCAATCGATCTCGACCAGCCGCGTGCCGACCTGGACGAGGTCCGGCGCCGGCATCTGCTCACGCTCGACGAGGGCCGGGTAGCGGCGGTCGCCAAGCGGCACCAGCAGGGGCGCCGCACCGCCCGGGAGAACATCGCCGACCTGGTCGACGACGGCAGCTTCGTCGAGTACGGCGCGCTGGCCATCGCCGCCCAACGCAGCCGGCGCTCGGACGAGGATCTGATCGCCAACACACCGGCCGACGGACTGGTCGCCGGCTTGGCGACCATCGGCGCCGACCGGTTCGGGCGGGCGGCGGCCGAGGCGGTCGTGGTGTCCTACGACTACACCGTGCTCGCCGGAACGCAGGGCATGCGCAACCATGCCAAGACCGACCGCGTCTTCGACATGGCCGGCCGAAAAGGCTTGCCGGTGGTGCTGTTTGCCGAAGGCGGTGGCGGACGGCCCGGCGACACCGACGTCGGCGGCGCCGCCGGGCTGGACGTGCCGACCTTTCGGGTGCTGGCCGGGCTGCGCGGTCGGGTGCCGCTGGTGTCCATCGTCTCCGGGCGTTGCTTCGCCGGCAATGCCGCGTTGGCCGGGGTGTGCGATGTGATCATCGCGACGCCGGACGCCAACATCGGGATGGGCGGGCCGGCGATGATCGAGGGCGGCGGGCTCGGGGTGTATCCGCCCGAGGCGATCGGCCCGATCGACGTGCAGCGGCACAACGGGGTGGTGAGCCTGGTCGCGCGGGACGAGGCGCACGCGGTGTCGCTGGCCAAGCAGTATCTGTCGTACTTTCAGGGCAGCATCGGCGACTGGGCGGCGCCCGAGCCGCGGCTGGCCCGACATGTGGTGCCGGAGAACCGGTTACGCGCCTACGACGTGCGCCGGGCGATCGAGGCGATCGTCGACGTCGGCTCCGTCCTCGAGCTGAGCCCCGACTACGGCGTCGGGATCGTCACCGCACTGGTGCGGGTAGAGGGCGTGGCGTACGGGTTGCTGGCCAACAGCAGCCACCATCTGGGCGGGGCGATCGACGCGGAGGCCGCCGACAAGGCCGGCGACTTCCTCACCCTGTGTGAATCGTTCCGGCTGCCGGTCATTTCGTTGTGCGATACACCGGGATTCATGGTCGGGCCGGACGCGGAAAAGCAAGCCGCGGTCCGCCGGTTCGGCCGGATGTTCGTGCTGGGCGCGCGGCTGACGGTGCCGCTGGGAATGATCATCTTGCGCAAGGGCTACGGCCTGGGCGCAATGGCCATGGCGGGGGGTTCTTTTCACGCCCCGCAGTTCACCGTCGCCTGGCCGACGGGGGAGATCGGCGGCATGGGGCTGGAAGGCGCGGTGCGGCTCGGCTTCAGCAAGGAGCTGGCCGCGGCAGCCTCTCCCGCCGAACGCGAGCAGCTATTCGAGAAGCTGGTGGCGGCGGCCTACCAACACGGTAAGGCGCTTCGGGCCGCCACGACGTTCGAACTCGATGACGTGATCGACCCCTCAGACTCCCGGGCCTGGATCACCAGGCTGGCGAGAGTCTGATAGGGCCGTGCCGGAGGGGAATCAGGCGTGGCCGGATCCGCAGCCAACGCCTGGCAGACATCCAGTACCGCCCGGGACGCCACCCGGGCCGGCGTTCTGGCCGCCGGAGCCACAGCCGACGCCCGGGATGCAGCCGGTGCCGCCCGGCCCGCCACCCGGCCCGTTGTTCTGGCCGCCGGATCCGCAGTTGCCATTGGCGTCGCAGCCGCCGCCACCCGGGTCGTCCTTGAAGACGACGTGGGTGGGCGCCGGGCTCGTCATTGCCGGGGCGGTCGCAAAACTATCCGCAGCGGCCATCGGTGCAGCAGCGATCGCAGCAGCAACGGCGCCGCCGATCACCAGTGGTTTCAGGAGGGTCAATTTCGCTAACATGCGACTCGCATACCACGCACGCGTGCGGACAAAACCTCTCCGGAAAAGATTGATTGCAATCGACTTGCTCCGCCAGCGAACTCCGGGTCCCCACAAAACAAAAGGTGTACAACGATGACCACACTGGATTTGACCGGCCGTACTGCGATTGTCACGGGGGCCTCGCGCGGAATAGGTTTGGCGATCTCGCAGCAGCTGGCGGCCGCGGGCGCCAATGTGGTGCTGACCGCGCGCAAACAGGAAGCAGCGGATGCGGCCGCGGCGCAAGTCGGGGAACGGGCCCTGGGTGTCGGCGCTCACGCGGTCGACGAGGACGCCGCGCGCAGCTGCGTGGCGCTCACGCTGGAAAAGTTCGGCAGCGTGGACATTTTGATCAACAACGCCGGCACCAACCCGGCGTACGGCCCGCTGATCGATCAGGATCACGCGCGATTCACCAAAATCTTCGAGGTCAATCTGTGGGCGCCGTTGCTGTGGACATCCCTGGTAGTCAAAGCATGGATGGGCGAGCACGGTGGCGCGATCGTCAACACCGCCTCCATCGGCGGCCTGCATCAATCCCCGGCGATGGGGATGTACAACGCCACCAAGGCCGCGCTGATCCACGTCACCAAACAACTGGCCCTGGAACTGTCGCCACGTGTCCGGGTCAACGCGATCGCACCGGGAGTCGTTCGCACCAGATTGGCCGAGGCGCTGTGGAAGGACCACGAAGATCCGCTGGCGTCGCAGATCGCGCTCGGTCGCATCGGCGAGCCCGTCGACGTGGCCAACGCGGTGGCGTTCCTGGTTTCCGACGCGGCGAGCTGGATCACCGGGGAGACGATGGTCATCGACGGCGGTCTGCTGCTCGGCGGTGCGCAGGGCTTCCAGATGCGGCCCGAGGGCAAACCATGAGTACCGCAGATCTCGATGCCCGGATACGGGCGCTGCTGGACCAATACGACCCGGCGACCACCGAGCCGCGGGAATTCCTTGGCGCGCAATACGATGCGGGCCTGGCCTGGGTGCACCTACCGCAGGGGTTCGGCGGCCTGGGCCTGCCGCGCAAAGCCCAGGAGCGGGTCGACGCGCAGCTCGCCGCGGCCGGTGCACCGGTGGGCGGCACCGTGAAGAACTACATCGGCATGGGCATGGCGGCGCCGACCATCGCGGCGTTCGGAACCGACGAACAGAAGCGAAAGTTCTTGCGCCCGTTGTTCACCGGTGAACAGATCTATTGCCAGTTGTTCAGCGAGCCGGGTGCCGGGTCGGACCTGGCCGGGGTGTCCACCCGCGCCGTTCGCGACGGCGACGACTGGATCGTCAACGGGCAGAAGGTGTGGACGTCGCAGGCCCAGAACGCCCAGATGGCCATCCTGGTTGCCCGCACCGACCCGACGGTGCCCAAACACGCCGGCCTGACCTACTTTCTGTGCGACGTGACCCAACCCGGTGTCGAGATCCGGCCGCTGCGCCAGATCACCGGCGAGGCCGAGTTCAACGAGGTGTTCCTCACCGATGCGCGGGTGCCCGACGCCAATCGGCTCGGCCCCGAGGGCGGCGGCTGGCGGGTCGCCACCACCACGCTGAACAACGAGCGCGTCGCGATCGGCTCCCGCTCCGGTGTGCCCCGCGAAAGCGGCCACATCGGCAAGGTCGCCACCGCGTGGCGACACGATCCCACACTGCGTAATCCCGCGATGCACGACGAGCTGATGCGGTTGTGGGTCGAGGCGGAGGTGTTGCGGCTCGCCGGCGAACGGTTGGGGCAGCAGGCCAGCACCGGCCAGCCAGGGCCGGAGGGGGCGGGCATGAAGATCGCCTTTGCGACGCTGGCGCAAGCGATTTCGGGATTCGAGATCGAAATGCACGCCGAGGCGGGACTGTGTTACGACGACTGGACCATGCGCCGGCCCGAGACGGTCGACCTGGTCGGCCGCGGACCCGGCTACCGGTATCTGCGCGCGCGCGGGAACTCGATCGAGGGTGGCACCTCGGAGATCTTGCGCAACACCATCTCCGAGCGGATTCTCGGCCTGCCCGGCGAACACCGCGTCGACAAGGACGTCGCGTGGAAGGACCTGGATCGATGAGCATCGGGGACTTGCTGTACTCCGACACCGAGGACGCCCTGCGGGACAGCGTTCGTCACCTGTTCGCCGACCGGTGCCTACCCGAAGTCCTCAACCGGGCTTACGACCCTGAGCCACAAGACTTTTCCGATGTGTGGCGGCGACTGGCCGGTGAGCTGGGGGTCGCGGGTCTGTTGGTGCCGGAATCGCTGGGCGGGGCCGGCGCGAGTGCCCGCGAGGCCGCCGTCGTGATGGAGGAGATCGGCCGCGCCGTCGCGCCGGTGCCGTTTTTGTCCAGCGCGGTGCTCGCCACGGTCGCGCTGGCGCGGGCCGGCGAGACCGAAACCCTGTCGGCGCTCGCGCAAGGCGACCTCACCGCGGCGTTGGCGGTGCCGCTGTCCACCGCGCCCGGCGATCCGGTCGCGGGGGTGAGCAGCGGTGCCGACGGCTTGAGCGGAGCGGTCAGCAGCGTCGCCGGCGCCGCCGAAGCCGACGTGTTGGTGGTGCCGGTTGCGGGCGCCGACGGCCTCGAACTGCACACCGTGTCCGCCACCGCGGCGGGGGTTCAGGTGTCACCGCTGCTGGCCCTGGATATGACGAGACCGCTTGCGAATATCCAGTTTTCGGCAGCGCCGTCGACCTCTGTCGGTCCGGGGCAGGACGCGGTGGCCGCCGCGCTGGAGGCCGGTGCGGCGCTGCTGGCCTCCGAGCAGCTCGGGGTGGCGCAGTGGTGTTTCGACACCACGCTGGCCTACGCCAAGCAGCGCAAGCAGTTCGGCCGCGCGATCGGGTCCTATCAGGCGATCAAGCACCGGTTGGCGGACCTGTGGTTCGAGGTCGGTGCGGCGACGGCGGCGGCGCGCCATGCCGCCGATACCCGCGCTCGGGAAGACCCGGACGCGAGCATCGCCGCGGCCGTCGCGCAGGCCTACTGCAGCGACGTCGCGGTGCACGCCGCCGAGGAGTGCGTGCAGCTGCACGGCGGCATCGGCATGACGTGGGAGTATCCGGCGCACCTGTACCTCAAGCGGGCCAAGAGCGATCAGCTGGCGTTCGGCACTGCCTACCGTCATCGGGCCCGGCTGGCCGGGCTGGTCGACCTGCCGGTGTCGTAATAGCCATGCGGGTGTTGTTGTCGACATACGATTCGCGCGGTGGTGTCGAACCGCTGCTGGCACTGGCGGTGCAGCTGCAGGCGTGCGGCGCCGAGGCGGTGGTATGCGCGCCGCCCGACGACGAATTCGCCGAGCGGGCAGCAGATTTCGGGATCCCGCTGGTGGGGTTCGGCCCGTCGGTGCGGGCGATGACGACCGCGGCGGCGCAGTCGTCGGAGCAGGATCTGCGCGCGCACGTGCTCGGGCTGCTTGCCGCGCAGTTCGACACCGTCGCCGCCGCGGCGCAGGGATGCGACGCGATCGTGTCGACCGCGCTGGTGTGGACGGCGGCCGGCGCCCGTTCGGTGGCCGACAAACTCGGCATCCACTACGCCTACGCCAGCTACCACCCGACCCACCTCCCGTCGCCGTACCACCCGCCGCCGGAATTCGTCGGCCGCGGCATGGGGACGAGCGAGACGGACAACCGGGTGATGTGGAATCACAACGCCCACAACGCCAATACGTTGTTCGGCCCCACCCTCAACAGCCACCGTGCAACGATCGGCCTGACCCCGGTGACCGACGTCCGTAATTACGCCTACACCAACCAGCCGTGGTTGGCGGCCGACCCGACGCTCGGCCCGTGGCAGCCGCTGGCCGACCTGCACGTCGTGCAGACCGGCGCGTGGGTGCTGCCCGACGAGCGCCCACTGCCGGCCGAGCTGGAGGAGTTCCTGAACGCCGGCGCGCCGCCGGTGTACGTCGGCTTCGGCAGCATGCCGCTGTGGGGCTCCAAGGAGGTCGTGCCGATGGCGATCGAGGCCATCCGCGCCCGGGGCCGACGCGTGCTGCTGTCCAGCGGCTGGGCCGGGCTGGCCCCCATCGACGACCGCGACGATTGCCTGGGCGTCGGTGAGGTCAACCAGCAAGCGCTGTTCGGGCGGGTGGCCGCCGTCGTGCACCACGGCGGCGCGGGCACGACGACGACCGCGGCCCGAGCGGGCGTGCCGCAGCTCGTCGTGCCGCAGGGGGCCGACCAGGTGTACTGGGCCCGCCGGGTGGCCGAGCTGGGCATCGGCAGCGCGTGCGACGGCCCGACTCCGCCCCCGGGCTCGCTGCCGGCCGCACTCGAGGTCGTCCTCGGCGACGAGACCCGAGCGCGGGCGACGGCGGTGGCCGCCGCGACCCGCGCCGACGGTGCGGCGGTGGCCGCAAAGTTGTTGCTCGACGCGGTGGGCCGGCGACGGCGTTAACGCGGCAGCGCCGCAGCGAACACCTCCGTCATCGCCTCCCAGTGCCGCTCGGCGGCGGCCGGGTCGTAGGGCGGGTTGTCCGGGACCGCGAAGCCGTGCGCCGCGGGGTACCACTCGATGGTGTGCCGCACGCCGGCCGCCGTCAGCGCCTTGTCGAGCTGTTCGGCATGGTCGGCGGTGAACGATGCGTCGTTCTCGGCGCCGCCGACGTAGACCGTCGCGGTCATCTTCTCGGCCAGCAGGTGCGGGCTGTCCGCGGTGTCGGACACCAGGCCGCCGCCGTGAAACGACGCCGCGGCCGCGACCCGGTCCGGAATCCGGCCGGCCACCAGCACCGAGATTCGCCCGCCCATGCAGTAGCCGCACACGCCGAAGCGTTCCCCGGATACCTCCGGGCGTTCGGCCAGGTAGTCGAAGAACGCGCGGCCGTCGCTGGCGATCTTGTCGGGCGTCAGGCCGCCGATCATCGAGAACAGGCGCTTGCGTTCCTGTTCGTCGCCGAACACGGTGGCCATGTCGAAGGGGGCCCAATCGGCGTTGCGGTAGTACACGTCCGGCAGCAGCACCGTGTAACCGAATCCGGCCAGCTTGGCCGCCATTTGCCCGAAGGTGTCGCGCACTCCGCCGGCGTCGGGGTACATGATCACGCCGGGGTGCGGGGCTTGGGTGTCCGGACCTCCCGGGGTGAACAGCTGGACCGTGCAGGTCCCGTCGGCGGTGGTGATGGTGTCGGTGATGTTCGGCATGGCACCGTTCTACTCCTGGGAGCTAGCGGCAAATTAATGGCGTCGACCCGCCGCGCCCGGCTACGCCGCGCTCGCGATCGCCGTTAAGCTTTCCGCGTGCCGATCCCCACGCCCTACGAGGACTTACTGCGCCTGGTCCTCGAGACGGGCTCGGCCAAATCGGACCGCACCGGGACCGGCACCCGCAGCCTGTTCGGCCGGCAGTTGCGCTATGACCTGTCGGCCGGCTTCCCGCTGCTGACCACCAAGAAGGTCCACCTCAAATCGGTGGTCTACGAGTTGCTGTGGTTTTTGCGCGGCGACTCCAACGTCGGCTGGTTACACGAGCACGGCGTCACGATCTGGGACGAATGGGCAAGCGACACAGGCGATCTGGGTCCCATCTACGGCGTCCAGTGGCGGTCCTGGCCGACCCCTTCGGGTGAGCACATCGACCAGATCAGCGCCGCACTGGAATTGCTGCGCACCGACCCGGACTCGCGGCGCAACATCGTGTCGGCGTGGAACGTCGGCGAGATCCCGCAGATGGCGCTGCCGCCGTGTCATGCGTTCTTCCAGTTCTACGTGGCCGACGGGCGGCTGAGCTGCCAGCTCTACCAGCGCAGCGCCGACCTGTTCCTGGGTGTGCCGTTCAACATCGCCAGCTACGCGCTGCTGACGCACATGATGGCGGCCCAGGCCGGCCTGGGCGTCGGCGAGTTCGTCTGGACCGGCGGTGATTGCCACATCTACGACAACCACGTCGACCAGGTGCGCACGCAGCTCAGTCGCGATCCGCGGCCGTATCCGGAACTCGTTTTGGCCCACCGGGATTCGATCTTCGACTACACCTACGACGACATCGTCGTGAAGAACTACGATCCACACCCGGCTATCAAGGCTCCCGTCGCTGTATGACACTTCTCGGCTTGGTGTGGGCGCAGTCCACATCCGGTGTCATCGGCCGCAATGGCGACATCCCCTGGCATGTGCCCGAAGACCTGGCCCGCTTCAAGCAGGTGACCGTGGGCCACACCGTCGTCATGGGCCGGCGGACCTGGGACTCGCTGCCGGCCCGGGTGCGGCCGCTGCCCGGTCGCAGAAACATCGTGCTGTCCCGCCGGGCCGACTTCGCCGCCGACGGAGCCGAAGTGGTCGACTCGCTGGACAAGGCCCTCACCGACCCCGAAGCGTGGGTGATCGGCGGCGCCCAGATCTACCGGCTCGCGCTGCCGCACGCCGGCCGGTGCGAGGTCACCGAGATCGAGGTCGACCTGGTCCGCGAGGACGAGGACGCGCTGGCCCCGGTGCTCGACGAGACGTGGCGTGGCGAGACGGGCGAATGGCAGGTCAGCCGCTCTGGGCTGCGGTATCGGTTTCACAGCTATCGTCGAGCCTGAGTGCTCGCCCGCGGCGGCGTGGTCCGCGCCGGGGCCGGACCTGACATACTCGACCGGGGGTGGGCGGGGTCGAAGCAACGCGGATTCCGGAGTTCCCGGGGAGGGGAAATTGGCAGTGATCACCGAACCCACAACGGCATTCAGCCGCAAATGGATGGGCTATGACGCGGCCGCGGTCGACGCCCACATCGAGATGTTGACCACCAAGCAGAATCTGCTGCTCAACGACGTCGAAAGCCTGCGGGCCCGGCTGAAGGAATCCGGGGAGGAAGCGGCCGCGCTGCGCAAGGAGGTGGCCGCGCTCACCGACACCTCACCCGCGCCGCACGCGATCCAGCAACGGATGGCGAAGATGTTGAGCCGCGCCGTCGACGAGATTTCCGAGATGCAGGCCGAGGCGCGCGCCGAGGCCGAGGCGCTGATCGCGGCGGCCGAAGCCGAAATCGAGGCCGAGCAGCGAAAGCACCGCGAGGTGCTGGCGGATCTGGCCGCGCAGCAAAAGGCGATGGAAGCGCAGTATCGCGAAACCAAGGAAACCCTCGAGGCCGAACTGGCCAGCATGCGCGAGGACGCCCGGCGGGCGCGTGAGCAGCTGCTCGCCGAGGCCAACGAGCGCGTCGAACGGGACCGCGAGGAGGCGCGGCGGGCGGTGCGCGCCGCCAGCGAGCAGCGGATCAAGGTCCTGGAACAACTGATGGGGGTCTACCGCGACCTGGAGACGGTTCCGGCCGCTCTCGAGGCGGCCTACCACGAACAGAAGAACCCGCCGCAGGCCGCCGCGGCGCCGGTGGACGACAAGGTCAGCACGGGGTGAGCCTTCGCCGAAGGTGACCGGTTGACCGGTATTCTTCCCGCGTGTCGATCAGCAGGCTGACCGCCGCGCAGGCCCGGCGGATAGCCGTTGCGGCCCAAGGCTTTACCGAGCCGCGGCCCGGTAGCGAAATCACCCGTGCCCACCTGCGTCGGCTGATCTCGAGAATCCAAGTGCTGCAACTGGATTCAGTCTCGGTGGCGGTGCGCGCCCACTACGCGCCGGTGTTCAGCCGGCTCGGGCCGTATGACCGTGACGTGCTGGACCGCGCCGCCTGGGGTCCGCGCTCGTCGCGGCTGCTGGCCGAGTACTGGGCACACGAGGCCGCGCTGATGGCCGTCGACGACTGGCCGCTGTTGCGCTGGCGGATGCGCCAGTACCGGCACGGCCGGTGGGGCACCCACATCGTCAAGGCCAATCCGGAGCTCGTCGACAAGATCGTCGATGCCGTCAGCGAACTCGGTCCCAGCACCGCCGGTCAGATCGAGGCTTATCTCGAGGCCGAAACGCCCGGGCCCCGGGGAAGCTGGTGGGGCAGTCGCAGCGACACCAAATGGGTGGCCGAGGCGCTGTTCGCCTCCGGGGTGCTCACCACGGCCACCCGGGTCGGTTTCTCCCGTCACTACGACCTGGTGGAGCGGGTGCTGCCGGCCGACGTGCTGGCCCGTGAGGTCGACGACGACGAAGCCATCCGCGAGCTTTGCCTGCGCGCGGCCACCGCACTGGGCGTGGCCACCGAGGCCGACATTCGCGACTACTTCCGGCTGTCCGCCCGCCAGGTCAAACCGGCCATCGCGGACCTGGTGGCGGCCGGCGAGATCGAGCGGGTGCAGGTCGACGGCTGGTCGGCGCCCGCATATCTGCATGCCGGCCGCTCGGTGCCGCGGCTGGATCGCGGTACCGCGCTGCTGTGCCCGTTCGACCCGTTGATCTTCTTCCGGCCGCGGGTGGAGCGGCTGTTCAACTTTCACTACCGGATCGAGATCTACACCCCGGCGGCCAAGCGCCGGTACGGCTATTACGTGTGGCCGCTGCTGGTGGACGGCGAGCTGAGGGCGCGGGTCGATCTCAAGGCCGACCGCGCCGCCGACACGCTGCGGGTGGTGGGCGCGTTCGGCGAGCCCGCTGATGATCGGGTGCCCCGCTCCCGGGTGGCCGCCGCGCTGGCCGGTGAGCTGGAGTCGATGGCGTCCTGGCTTGGCCTGGGCCGGTTCACCGTCTCGGGCCGCGGCGACCTGGCCGCAGAGTTGCGCACCGCCGCCAAGCGGGCCGGCTGATGGCGCCGCCCAGGGACCTCAAAGTCACCCTGTGGAAAGCGGCCGACAAGTTGCGCGGCTCCTTGTCCGGCAGCCAGTACAAGGACGTCGTGCTCGGGCTGGTGTTCCTCAAGCACATCTGCGAGTCGCAGTGGAACATGTTGGCGGACAAGGCAAAGTCCGACGACATCGGGCGACTCGTCGACGACGCGATGGACGCCGCGATGACGGCGAACCCGGCCCTGGCCGGAACGCTGCCGCGGATCTACGAAAACCTCGACCAGCGCCGGCTCGGCGAACTGGTCGAGCTGCTGGCGAACGCGCGAATCGGCGGGCCGGGCCCCGGCGACCTGATGGGGCAGGTCTACGAGTACTTCCTGGCCAATTTCGCTCGCGCGGAAGGGAAACGAGGCGGGGAGTTCTTCACCCCGCCCAGCGTCGTGCGACTGATCGTGGAGGTTCTGGAACCGGCGGGCGGACGGGTGTACGACCCGTGCTGCGGTTCGGGCGGGATGTTCGTGCAGACCGAGAATTTCATCGCCGCCCACGACGGCGACCCGAAGGACGTCCGCATCTACGGTCAGGAGGGCGTGGAGCAGACCTGGCGGATGGCGAAGCTGAACCTCGCGATTCACGGGATCGACAACGCCGGCCTGGCCCGGGGCGACACCTTCGTCGAGGACCTGCACGCCGGTGTCCAGATGGACTACGTGATGGCCAATCCGCCGTTCAACATCAAGGATTGGGCCCGCGACGAACACGACCCGCGCTGGCGCTTCGGTGTTCCCGCCGCGGGCAACGCCAATTTCGCCTGGATCCAGCACATCCTGGCAAAGCTGGCGCCGGGCGGCAAGGCCGGCGTGGTGATGGCCAACGGATCGATGTCGTCGAATGCGCTCGGGGAGGGCGATATTCGCGCTCGCATCGTCGATGCGGATCTGGTCTCCTGCATGATCGCGCTGCCCGCGCAGCTGTTCCGCAGTACCGGAATCCCGGTGTGCCTGTGGTTCTTTGCCACCGATAAGGGCGATCGGTCCGGCCAGGTGCTGTTCATCGACGCCCGCGGGCTCGGCTGTCTCGTCAATCGCACCGAGCGCGCGCTCACCGACGAAGAGATCGTCCGGATCGGCGACACCTACCACGCCTGGTGTGGCTCGAAGTCGGCGAAGAGCGTTGGTTACGAAGATATTCCGGGGTTCTGCAAATCCGTATCGCTGGCCGACGTCGCCAAGGCGGGTTACCTGCTCACACCGGGACGCTATGTCGGTACGCCCGCGCCCGCGTCGGACGCGGAGCCGGCCGAGGAGAAGGTCGCGCGACTGACCCGGGAGCTGCTGAGCGCGCTGGATGAGTCCGCGCGACTGGACACCGTGGTGCGGCGGCAGGTGCGTCGATTGTGCTGACGGCAACGCTCGGCGAGTACCTCGATTTTCGCACCGGAAGCGGCGCGCCGGCGCGGGTGCCCGATGGGCGGTTTCCCGTCTACGGCGCCAACGGCACGATCGGCTACGCGGCGAGACCCAATGCGAGCGGCCCGCTGATCGTGGTCGGTCGTGTCGGATCGTATTGCGGCAGCGTGCGTTACTGCGATTCCGATGTGTGGGTTACCGACAACGCATTGGTGTGCAAGGCCAAAGAGCCCGCGGAGACCCGCTATTGGTATTACGCGCTGCAAACCTGCCGGCTGGGCGATCACCGCGGCGGATCGGGGCAGCCCCTGCTCAACCAGGCAATCCTGCGCGACGTGTCGGTGCGGACCGTCCCGAGACACCAGCGACAGCGGATTGCCGCGCTGCTCGGCGCCTTCGACGACAAGGTCGCCGCCAACCAGCGCGTGATCGAATCCGCCGAACGCTTGATGCTGGCTCTCGTCGAGCCGATCTCCGATCACGTGCCGCTGTCGAGCCTGGCGCAGCGGTGCACCGTGATGCGCGAACCGCGCCAATTCGACGACGTCGTCGCACATTTCAGCCTTCCGGCGTTCGACGACGGCGCCACACCCCAGCGGGTCGGGCGCGCATCCGTGAAGAGCGGCAAGCTGGTGCTGTCGCAACCGTGCGTGCTGTTCGCCAAGCTGAACCCACGCATCCCGCGGGTCTGGAATGTCATGCAACTGCCCTCCGAAATGGCCGTCGCGAGTACGGAATTCGTCGTGATGACACCCAACGGTGTTGACACGTCCGCGTTGTGGGCAGCGCTGCGGCAACCCGAAGTCTCGCACCGACTGCGGCAGCAGGTCGCCGGAACCTCGACCAGCCGCCAACGCATCCAACCGGGTGACCTGATGAATGTGCCGGTGCGCGACGTCCGGCGTCTCAGCGCCGATGCGGCGCAGACGATCACCGGTCTGGGTGCGCTGTGTCACGCCCGCCGCAGCGAATCTTTGCTGCTGTCCGGGTTCCGCGACGCGCTGCTGCCGTTGCTGATCTCAGGTGAGGTAGAGGTGAGCGACACACTCGGGCAAACGATCTCGGGTCCACCACAAGTCAACGCGCACGCAACTCACAGGTAGTCGACATGAACCGGCCCTACCCTGGCTGGCGTCACCCGGTGTTGCCTCCTCGGGAGGGGACAGGTGGTGGTCCTGCGAGAAGAGGCAGAAGTCGAATTGCATTGCACACCAAGGTGGCGGCGGCGCCAGGGTCCGGTCACCGTAGCCCCCCGTCTCGGGAATAGCAATGCGCGGCCGGCCATCTCGGACTCGCCACCGGTAGGCGACACGGGGTAGCGCGTGAAACTTCGCGCTGATGTGCACGACATCACACCGACGACTCGGGTCCTGGCGGTGGCGATTGTGGCGTCGATGGTCACCTTTCTCGACGGCAACGTCATCAACCTGGCCCTGCCTGCCATAGCGCACGACCTCGGCGGGGGCTTGACCCTGCAGCAATGGGTCGTCGACGGCTACCTGTTGGCACTGGCGGTGGCGATCCTGCCGGGCGGTTCCATCTCCGATCTGTTCGGGCGACTGCCGGTGCTGCGCCTGGGGCTGGTGACCTTCGGCTTGGGCGCGCTGCTGGCGGCCGCGGCCGTGGGGCCGGCGGTGCTGATCATCGCTCGGCTCGTCCAGGGTTTGGGTGGTGCGTTTCTGGTACCGGGTTCGCTGGCACTGATCAACTCCACCTTCGACCGCGCCGACCGCCCGGCCGCCATCGGCTTGTGGACCGCCTGGACCAGCACAGTTTTCGCGCTGGGCCCGCTGCTGGGCGGATTGGCCGTCGACTTTTTGGGCTGGAGATCGATCTATGTCTTGCTGACCGTCCCGACGGTCGTCGCCTTCGCCCTGACATTCTGGCTGCGTGCGACACCCGGCCCCGTCGACCGCGCTCGCGTTGACGTCGCCGGCGCGGGATTGTCCGCGGTCGGGCTCGGCGCCATGGTGTACGCGCTCATCGAGTCCCATCGGCGCGGCTGGAGCAGCCCGTTGGTCGCCGCGCTGTTGGTCGTGGGCGTGGTGGCGCTGCTGGCGTTCGTAACCTGGGAGCGCCGCGCGCGGAATCCGATGATCCCGCCGATGCTGTTCGGTATGCGCAACTTCGCCGGGGCCAATCTGGCGACCGCGTTCATCTATGGCGGCCTGACGCTGGGCTCGATCGCGATGGCGCTGTATTTGCAAGAGGTCGCGGGCTATCCGGCTCTCGTCGCGGGGTTGATCACGCTGCCCACCCCGATCGTGTCGTTGTTGTTCGCCCGCCGGGTGGGCAACGCGGCCGCGCGCATCGGCCCGCGGATCTTCCTGATCGGGGGCCCGGTGCTGGCCGCGGCGGGGCTGCTGATCATCTGCCCCTGGGCGCACCATTTCGACTTCGCGACTCACCTGCTGCCGGGCCGCTTCGTGCTGGCGGCCGGTCTGGTGCTCACCATCACGCCGTTGAGTTCGGTCATCCTGGTTTGCGTCGAACCCGCCCACAGCGGTATCGCCGCGGCGATCCAAAACGCGGTGGGACGGACTTCCGCGCTGACCGCCGTGGCATGCGTGGGGTTGATCACCGCCGGCCCGCTGAACAACGTCAGTTTCGCCCGGCTGCTGCAGGTCGCCGCGGTGTTGTACCTCGTGGGTGCCGTCGTCGGCGCCATCGGCATCACCAACCCGATCGCGCCCGATGAACCGGTCCCCGGCAAGCTGGCGCCTGGTGACGCCGCCGGCGAAACGCCCACTCCCGTCTGGCCGACCGCACCGCAACGAGGGCCCCGGCCGGGGGCCGAGCTCGGCACGATGTCGCTGCAACGACATCTGTGGCACGCCAAGCGATCCGTGCCGTGCGAACATTCGGACGGTGTTTCCTGACCTCAGCCCCCGCGGGCTAGGGTGAGCGCCGTGGCCGAGATCGCGCCCCTGCGCGTGCAACTGATCGCCAAGACCGAGTTCTTGGCGCCACCGGACGTGCCGTGGACCACCGACGCCGACGGCGGACCCGCGCTGGTCGAGTTCGCCGGACGCGCGTGCTATCAGAGTTGGTCGAAACCCAACCCCAAGACCGCGACCAATGCCGGCTACATCAAACACATCATCGACGTCGGCCACTTTTCGGTGCTCGAGCACGCGAATGTGTCGTTCTACATCACCGGCATCTCGCGGTCGTTGACCCACGAACTGATCCGGCACCGGCATTTCTCCTACTCCCAGCTCTCGCAGCGCTACGTGCCGGAGACCGAGTCGCAGATCGTCGTCCCGCCGGGCCTGGGGGGCGACGCCGAGCTGCGGCAGATCCTGGCCGCGGCGGCCGACGCCAGCCGCGCCACCTACACCGAACTGCTGGCCAAGCTCGAAGCCAAGTTCGCCGACCAGCCGAATGCGGTGCTGCGGCGCAAGCAAGCCCGCCAGGCGGCCCGGGCGGTGCTGCCGAACGCCACCGAGACCCGCATCGTGGTGACCGGGAACTACCGCGCCTGGCGGCACTTCGTCGCGATGCGCGCCAGCGAGCACGCCGACGTGGAAATCCGGCGGCTGGCCATCGAATGCCTGCGCCGGCTCGTCGAGGTCGCGCCGGCGGTATTCGCCGATTTCGAGATCTCCACCCTCGCCGATGGCACCGAGGTCGCTACCAGCCCGCTGGCCACCGAAGCGTGAGACGCGCGGCGCGAATTCGAGTGTGCAGGCGTGGCGTCGCGTGTGCGTCCTGGTCTCCATCGCCCGGCGTGTCGCCGCCCTAAGCGCACAGACGAAACCCCGAGTGCACAATCGAGGGCTGGTGCGGCGCGGTCCCGGCCGCGCGGCGACGAAATCGGCTTGGCCCCGCCAGGTAATCTGGGACCCGTGAGTTCTGTCGGATTCGATGCCCCCGCGCGTCTGGGAACCTTGCTGACCGCAATGGTGACGCCGTTTGCCGCCGATGGCTCGCTTGACACCGCGGCCGCGGCGCGGGTGGCAAATCACCTGGTCGACGCCGGCTGCGACGGCCTGGTCGTCTCGGGAACCACCGGCGAGTCACCGACCACCACCGACGACGAGAAGCTCGAGCTGCTGCGGGTGGTGCTGGAAGCCGTGGGCGACCGGGCCCGCGTCATCGCCGGTGCGGGCACCTACGACACCGCGCACAGCATCAAGCTGGCCAAGGCCAGCGCGGTCGAAGGTGCGCACGGTTTGCTCGTGGTCACGCCGTATTACTCGCGACCGCCGCAGCGCGGGCTGATCGCGCACTTCACCGCGGTCGCCGACGCCACCGAGCTGCCGGTGCTGCTCTACGACATCCCGCCGCGGTCCGTGATCCCGATCGAGCCGGACACCATCCGCGCGCTGGCGGCGCACCCGAACATCGTCGGGATCAAGGACGCCAAGGCCGACCTGCACAGCGGCGGCCAGATCATCGCCGAAACCGGCTTGGCCTATTACTCCGGAGACGACGCGCTCAACCTGCCCTGGCTGGCGATGGGCGCCACCGGCTTCATCAGCGTGATTTCCCATCTCGCGCCGAGTCAGCTTCGGGAGTTGTTGTCCGCCTTCGGTTCCGGGGACGTCGCCACCGCCCGCAAGATCAACGTCGCGGTCGCGCCGCTGTGCAACGCGATGGGCCGCCTGGGTGGAGTGACGCTGTCCAAGGCCGGTCTGCGCCTGCAGGGCATCGACGTCGGCGATCCGCGGCTGCCGCAGGTGCCGGCCACGCCGGAGCAGATCGACGCGCTGGCCGCCGACATGCGCGCGGCCTCGGTACTGCGGTGATCGACAGGTGAACGAAGCCCTCAGCCCGCCAGGTCCGTTGACCGCGGGCGGGTTGCGGGTGACTGCGCTCGGCGGCATCAGCGAAATCGGCCGCAACATGACGGTTTTCGAGCACCTGGGCCGGCTGCTGATCATCGACTGCGGGGTGATGTTTCCCACCCACGACGAGCCCGGCGTCGACCTGATCCTGCCCGACCTGCGCCACATCGAGGACCGCCTGGACGACATCGAGGCGCTGGTGTTGACGCATGCGCACGAGGACCACATCGGGGCGATCCCGTTCCTGCTGAAGCTGCGGCCCGACATCCCGGTCGTCGGGTCCAAGTTCACCCTGGCGATGGTGGCCGCCAAGTGTCGCGAGCACCGCCTCAAGCCGGTGTTCGTCGAAGTCAAAGAGGGGCAGAGCAGCCACCACGGCGTGTTCGACTGCGAATACTTCGCCGTCAACCACTCCATTCCCGACGCGCTGGCCATCGCGGTGTACACCGGCGCGGGAACGGTTTTGCACACCGGCGACATCAAGCTCGACCAATTGCCGCTGGACGGCCGGCCCACCGACCTGCCCGGTATGTCGCGGCTCGGCGGCGCCGGTGTCGATCTGTTCCTGTGCGATTCCACCAACTCGGAGATCCCCGGCGTCGGGCCCTCCGAAAGCGAGGTGGGCCCGACCCTGCATCGGCTGATCCGCGGTGCCGAAGGCCGCGTGATCGTGGCCTGCTTCGCTTCCAACGTCGACCGGGTGCAGCAGATCATCGATGCCGCAGTGGCTTTGGGTCGACGCGTGTCGTTCGTCGGGCGCTCCATGGTGCGCAACATGAGCATCGCCCGGGACCTGGGGTTCCTGCGGGTCGACGACTCCGACCTGATCGACATCGGTGCGGCCGAGATGATGCCGCCGGAGCGGGTGGTGCTGGTCACCACCGGCACGCAGGGCGAGCCGATGGCGGCATTGTCGCGGATGTCGCGCGGCGAGCACCGCAGCATCACGCTGACCGCGGGGGACCTGGTCGTGCTGTCGTCGTCGCTGATCCCCGGCAACGAGGAGGCCGTCTACGGCGTGATCGACGCGCTGTCCAAGATCGGCGCCCGAGTGGTCACCAATGCCCAAGCCCGGGTGCATGTTTCGGGCCACGCCTACGCCGGCGAGCTGCTCTTCCTGTACAACGGGGTGCGGCCCCGCAATGTGATGCCGGTGCACGGCACCTGGCGCATGCTGCGCGCCAACGCCAAGCTCGCCGCCAGCACCGGGGTTCCGGAGGAGTCGATCCTGTTGGCCGAGAACGGTGTCAGCGTCGATCTGGTTGGCGGCAGGGCGTCGATCGCCGGGGCGGTGCCGGTCGGCAAGATGTTCGTCGACGGGCTCATCACCGGCGATGTCGGCGATATCACGCTGGGCGAGCGGCTGATCCTGTCCGAGGGCTTCGTCGCGGTGACCGTGGTGGTAACCCGCGGCACCGGGCGACCGGTGACCACACCGCACCTGCATTCCCGCGGATTCTCCGAGGACCCCAAGGCGCTCGAGCCCGCCGTGCGCAAAGTCTCCGAAGAGCTGGAATCACTGATCGCCAACAATGTCACCGACCCGATCCGGATCGCTCAGGGTGTGCGGCGAACCGTCGGAAAGTGGGTGGGCGAAACCTATCGCCGCCAGCCGATGATCGTGCCGACCGTCATCGAAGTGTGACGCGGCTCAACGAAACATGAATTGCTGCACTACTTTCCGGTGTCCGCAAAGGTCACGTCCAGGATGCTGCTCAGCGAGCAGGTAATTTCGGCGAGTGACGCGACGAGGCGCTCTTCTTCGGCTTCGTTGTTCGCGGTCGCCACGGCCTCCGCTTTCCGCAACGCATCGTTGATGCGCTCCTCGACCACCTCGGAGCCCAGCCGCAGCAGGCCCGGTTCGATATCGACGTCGGTCAATACCAGCTGCGCGTTCAGGGTCACCGTGACGGTCTCGGTTTCGTCGGTGGCCGTGAAGGTACCGGTGTCAGAGCGGTGCATGTGGTCGTCGAGGGCCGACTGAAACTGCTGTGCTTGACGCAGCGCCTCGGCGACCTGGGGGTGCATTTGGTTGGTCATCATGGCGTCCTTTCCTTTCCGGCAGCAGCATTGATGCGGGTTTTCGGTCGAGTATTTCCTCAAGTTTAGGGTCACTTTTCCGTTCCGAATGCACGTGTTTATCGGCCGTTTTCTTGAGCGAATCTGATTTTCAATTGCAATTGGTGCGCCGAAAAATTCGTGCGATGACCACCCCGTGACCGGGGTTACGCTCAGTTGACGGCGCGATACCCCGGGCCCGTCGTGCACGAAATCTGAAAGCTTGAAGGGAATTTCCGATGTCTGTATTTGCTTCCGCCGCCAGGTGTCTGACCAGCCTGGCCAACCTGGGTCAACAGGGCGCTGGCCTGGGCCTCGATTTCGGTGGCTGGAGCGGCTCGCAACCGGGCGCTGAAGGCTATGCGACGACGGCGACCAATACCGCGGCCGACCTTGGGTCCCTCGGGGGTCTTGTTGCCGGAAGAGCGATATCTTCGCACATCCAGTCCCTATCTTCGGGCGCCAAATTCGATCTGGCCGCGAAGATGGGCGGAAAAGAAGGCATTAAAGAGTTCGGTAAGGCGGTCAGCATCATCTCCTGGACCATGACCACCGTCCAGCTGTTGCAGCTGACGACCGGATTCGGGACACCCTATGACGGCGCTTCCCTGAAAACCGGTTCACAGCAATTCACCACGCTCGCCGGCCAGCTGAAGTCCGCCCTTCCCGACTCCGGCTGGGAGGGCACGGCTTCGGAAGCGTATGCCGAGCTGGACACGACGCTGCAGAACGTCTCGCAGCAAATGGCCAATCTGGACAGCCAGCTGGCGGACCTGGTGAAAAACCAGGCCGACTGGGTCACCCACATGCAATTGGCTTTCGGCATCTTGAACGCTCTCCTTGCGACAGCTCTGATAATCGAGATAGTCATGACGTTCGCAGTGCCGGCCCCGGCCGGGCCCGCCGCGGCAAAGATCTTCGCAATTGCGGTTGCGAGTTTGGGCATCGCGGCTGCCGTGAGCTTCCTGGGCACCCTGCTCGGCTTTTCGATCGAGAACGGCAAGAAGGCAGATGCGTTGGCCGCCAGCTACTCTCAGCTGGCATCCGGGATCGTTCAGAACGATTCGGTCGCTGCGGCGAAGACGGTCGTCGCGGGCCAGTCCACTTCCGCGGTGTCGGGCTTCGGGGCCATCTCGGCCGGCCTGTCCGGTCCGTCCGCGGTCGCCGTTGCGCCGCCGGCCGGTGCGGCCGCCGATCGCGCGGAGCGACGCGTCCAGCGAGACCCCGCGGCCCCTGCGGCACCTGCGGCGGTCCCCGCGGCCCCCGCGGCGCCTGCGGCCCCCGCGGCGGTACCCGCGGCCCCCGCGGCACCGGAGTACGCGTCCTCGTCCATTCCCACCGGCACCATGCCGACGCTGGCTCAGGCCGCCGCGATGTCAGGCACCAGCCTGTCCGGGCGGGTGTCCAAGCCCGAAAGCCTGGTCAACCAGGCCAAGGGACAGCTGCAGGAGTACGCCTACACGGTCGCGGAGGAGCGCGCGCCCGTGCTGCCCGAGGTCCTCACCGAGGAAGCCGCTTACGCGGGTGCTGGTGCCGGTCCGGCCGAGCGTGCACCTATTCAGGTCGCGCCACCCCGCGACACACCAGCGCAGTGGCCGAATTCGTCTCCGCGCGGCGTGTGATTTGTTGCGTACCGACGTTATTCATCAGGATTCAAGGAGAAACAACCATGGCTGACCTAGCCGTCACACCGGAACACCTCGACAGTTTGGCGACCAAGCAGGACCAAGCGGCTACCCAGGCGACGACCGCGGCATCGGCGGGCTCCAACGTGGAAGTCGCCACCTGGGTCACCCACGGCGTCGTCAGCGGGGTGTCCAACGTGGCCTTCACCAAAGCCGCGGCCGCGCGGAAAAAGACCGCCGACGCCATGAGCAAGGCGTCGACCGAGCTCGCCGGCAAGCTGCGCACCGCGAAGGCCGTTTACGGAAGCGCCGACGACGAAGCGGGCAAGAGCATCGACAAACAGCTGCTCGATCTTTGATCGACGCGTTACGACTTCTCCGCGTAGGCCGACCATTCCAGCTGCGAGGCTTTGAGGTTACGGCCGGTGGGTTCGACATAACGCGCGACGAGTTCGTCCGGCCCGGCCTGTTCGATCAGCCGCCACCCGTACTCGGCGAGGAAGTCGGCGACCTCGTCGGGCGCCAGGCCGAAATGCCAAAGTTGTTGGCGCTGGCGCACACTGCGGTACAACGTGCGGGTGCCGTAGCGGTTCGTCCCGTCGATGAAGTCGCGACGGACGTAGGTGAACACCAGCCGGCTGCCCGACGCCGCCGCGCGCAGGCCGTCCAGCGTTCGCCGCACGCCGTCCTCGGTGAGGTACTGCGTCACGCCTTCGCAGACGAAGAAGGCCCGGTAATCGGTGTGGTAGCCGTGCTCGGCCAGGGCGGTGAGCAGGTCGTCGCGCTCGAAATCCAAGGCCACCAATCGAACCGAGAGCGGCAGGCTGCCCAGCACCCGTCGGACCGTCTTGGCCTTGCGAGCGATGTTGACCGGCAGATCCACTTCGAACACCGGCATCCGGACCCGCCGGTTCAGCAGGTAGGCGCGGGTGTCCAGGCCGGCTCCCAGGACGACGACCGCGTTGATATCGCCCAGCGACTCGTTGAGCTTGTCGGCGATGAATCGCTTGCGGCAGGCCAGATTCGCCCACAGCCCGGGGCCGCTCCATTCCGATCCGCGCACCATCAGGCGGCGGATCGGCGCCGCTCGGGTCGCGGCGACCAGCCAACGCAGCGGGGCCGGCAAGAAGAGGTCGGCGAGGTCGTCGTCGACCAGGCGTCGCCCGGCCGGTTCGTTCTGCTCGACGGCGGCGAGCAGCATCGGTCCAAAAGCGGTCTGCGCAGCGGGGTTTCGCGCCATGGCAGCTACTTGTTCAGAAAGCCCGCGTCGACCGGCAGCGTCACCCCGGTGATGTAGCGCGCCTGGTCGGACACCAGCCAGGCCACCGCGTTGGCGATGTCTTCGGCGTCCAGCGTCTCCACCGGCATCGCGTTGCCCATCGTTGCGGGTGCGTCGGTCGCGGCGGCCATCTTGGCCAGCCATTCCCGGGTGAACTCGTTGTTGATCATCGGCGTGTCCACACCGGACGGATGAATCGAGTTGACCCGAATCATCTCCCTCGCAAGCAGATTCGCGTATACCCGCATCAACCCTACCACCCCGTGCTTGGCGGCGGCGTAGCCGACCGAGCCCGCGTCAGCGCTGCCGACGCCGGCCAGCCCGGCACTCGAACTGATCAGCACGATCGACCCGCCGTCACCCTGGGCGACCATGGTCGGGACCGCGACCTTGATGGTGTTGTAGACGCCGGTGAGGTTGACGTCGATCACATCGCGCCAGCCGTCGTCGCCCGACTGCATCGGCGCGATACCGGCGTTGGCAACCACGATGTCGAGCCGGCCGAGCTCGTCGATACCGGCCCGCACCGCGGCCGCCAGCGACGCGCGGTCGCGCACATCGGCCTGTTTGGCCACGATGCGGGCACCGGCGTCTTCGACGAGTTTGACGGTGGCCGCCAGGTCCTCGGGTGTGGCCAGGGCGTAGGGCACACTCGCGATCTGCGCACACAGGTCGACCGCGATCACGTCGGCGCCGTCGCCGGCCAGTCGCACGGCGTGGGCGCGGCCCTGGCCGCGGGCCGCGCCGGTGATCAGCGCGACCTTTCCCTGCAACGGGCCCTCGGTCACCTGCGTAGTTGGCCCTTGTCCGGATCCCCGGCCGGGACCGGTTGCAGCATCTTGATGTCCGGTGCGCCGGCGAGGTGCTCACCGGCCGCGGTGAACATCTTGCCCACCGCGGGGGCGGTGCTGTGTACCTTCAGCGCCTCCTCGTCGGCCCACTGCTCGACGAAGACGAAGGTCTCACCCGACTCGTGCACGGCATACAGCTGGCAGCCGGGCTCGGAGTGCACCTCCTCGGCCGCGGTCTTGAGGATGTCGCGAACGGTGTCGACCGATTCCGGCTTCACGGTCAAGGTGGCGACGACGACGACGGGCATGCGGGGCTCCTCGAGGGGTGACTTAGGGGATGGTTGTCACCCTACTCACGCGGCCCCGGCGTGAGTCAGCCCGCGTCCACCCGGATGACGAGGGCGGTTGGGCGCCCGAATTGTCACGTTTTTGTGACCCGTGTGGCAGATGGTGGATATGAGGCCAGTGCGACTAGGCTGGACCCCATGGCTAGTAAGACCGCTGCTCGCGCCGGAACCCGAACGAGCAGGTCAAAAGCCACTTCGCGGTCCAGCGGGTCCCGAAGTGCGCGACCGGCGCCCGCCCGCAAGAAGGCCGCCAAGAAGGTCGGCAGGCCGGCCAACCGGCACCACCGGTCCCTGCTGGTTGCCGCGGGGGTGACCGGCGGGCGCGCGATGCGGGCCATCTGGCTGATGGCGGCCCGGGGGACCGGCGGTGCGGCACGGTCGATCGGGCGGGCCCGCGACATCGATCCCGGGCACCGTCGCGACGGGATCGCGCTGGTTCTGCTCGCCTTCGCCGTCGTGATCGCCGCGAGCTCATGGTTCGGCGCCGCCCGGCCGATCGGCGCCTGGGTCGACGAGGTGTTGCGCACGTTCATCGGTGCCGGGGTTCTGGCGCTACCGGCCGTGCTCGGCGTGGTGGCGATCGTGCTGATGCGCACCCAGCCCAATCCCGAGGCACGACCGCGGCTGATCCTGGGCGCGAGCATGATCAGCTTCTCGCTGCTCGGCCTGCGCCACCTCTGGTCAGGTTCGCCCGGTGACCCCGAATTACGCCGCCGGGCCGCGGGATTCATCGGCTTTGCCATCGGCGGCCCACTGGCCGACGGGCTGACACCCTGGATCGCCGCACCGCTGTTGTTCATCGGCGCGCTGTTCGGGCTGCTGTTGCTGACCGGCACCACCCTGCGTGAGCTGCCCGAAATGATGCGGGCCCTGTTCGGCACCCCGTTCGTGGACGACCTCTACGCCGCCGAGGACGACTACGCCGACGACGAAGCGCGCGAAGACTTTTCCGACAGCTACTACGACGACGACGCGCTCGACCAGGAGCCCGAGGCTTGGCCGACGGCCGACCGGGCCCCCGTCGCGTTCGACGACCCGCCGCCGGACGAAACTCCGACCGTTCCGGCGATCCCGAAGAGCCGCCGTCGTGCCGCCAAGAAGCCGGACACCCCGGTGGTGGACCGGGTCGTCGAAGGGCCGTACACGCTGCCGTCGCTGGAGCTGCTGGTCGCGGGCGACCCGCCCAAGAAGCGCAGCGCGGCCAACACGCAGATGGCCGAGGCCATCGGCGAGGTGCTGACCCAGTTCAAGGTCGACGCGGCCGTGACCGGCTGCACCCGCGGTCCGACCGTCACCCGCTACGAGGTGGAGCTGGGGCCGGGCGTCAAGGTCGAGAAGATCACCGCGCTGCAGAAGAACATCGCCTACGCCGTGGCCACCGAGAGCGTCCGGATGCTCGCCCCGATCCCCGGCAAGTCCGCCGTCGGCATCGAGGTGCCCAACACCGACCGGGAGATGGTGCGGCTGGCCGACGTGCTCACCGCGCCGTCGACCCGGCGCGACCACCATCCGCTGGTGATCGGGCTGGGCAAGGACATCGAGGGCGATTTCATCTCCGCGAACCTGGCCAAGATGCCGCACCTGCTGGTGGCCGGCTCCACCGGTTCCGGTAAGTCGAGCTTCGTCAACTCCATGCTGGTGTCGCTGTTGACGCGGGCCACCCCGGAAGAGGTCAGGATGATCCTGATCGACCCGAAGATGGTGGAACTGACGCCGTACGAAGGCATTCCGCACCTGATCACCCCGATCATCACCCAGCCGAAGAAGGCGGCCGCGGCGCTGGCCTGGCTGGTCGAGGAGATGGAGCAGCGCTACCAGGACATGCAGGCCTCGCGGGTGCGTCACATCGACGACTTCAACGCCAAGGTGCGTTCCGGTGCCATCACGGCGCCGCTGGGCAGCCAGCGCGAATACCGGCCCTACCCGTACGTGGTGGCGATCGTCGACGAGCTGGCCGACCTGATGATGACCGCGCCGCGCGACGTCGAGGACGCCATCGTGCGGATCACCCAGAAAGCCCGCGCCGCCGGCATCCATCTGGTGCTGGCCACCCAGCGCCCGTCGGTCGACGTGGTCACCGGCCTGATCAAGACGAATGTGCCCTCGCGGCTGGCGTTCGCCACGTCGTCGCTGACCGACAGCCGGGTGATCCTGGACCAGCAGGGCGCGGAGAAGCTGATCGGGATGGGCGACGGCCTGTTCCTGCCGATGGGCGCCAACAAGCCGCTGCGGCTGCAGGGTGCCTTCATCACCGACGAGGAGATCCACGCCGTCGTCACCGCCTGCAAGGAGCAGGCCGAACCCGAGTACACCGAGGGCGTCACCACCGCCAAGCCCACCGGCGAGCGCACCGACGTCGATCCCGACATCGGCGACGACATGGACGTCTTCCTGCAGGCCGTCGAGCTGGTGGTGTCCAGTCAGTTCGGTTCCACCTCGATGCTGCAACGCAAACTGCGCGTCGGCTTCGCCAAGGCCGGCCGGCTGATGGACCTGATGGAGACCCGCGGCATCGTCGGGCCGTCCGAGGGATCCAAGGCGCGCGAGGTGCTGGTCAAGCCCGACGAGCTGGCCGGAACGCTGGCGCTGATCCGGGGCGGGGCCGACGCCAACGGCGCGGACGACGGCGTCGAATAACGCCAACGTGCTCTCATGGCGGATTTTTCGCCGATTCTCGCCACCAGAGCACGTTCGGCGGGGGCTACAGCAGCAGCAGCATCCGGGTGTTGCCCAGGATGTTCGGCTTGACGTAGCTGAGGTCCAGGAACTCGGCGACACCGATGTCGTAGGAGCGGCACATCTCCTCGAACACCTCGGCGGTGACCGGCGTGCCCTCAATCTCGGTGAATCCGTGCCGGCCGAAGAACTCGGTCTCGAAGGTCAGCACGAAGATCCGCTCCAGCTGCAGCTCGCGGGCCACGTCGAGCAGACAGGTGACGATCGCGTGGCCGACGCCGTGGCCCGTCGCGGCGGGGTCGACCGCGACGGTGCGGATCTCGCCGAGGTCCGACCAGAACACATGCAACGCCCCGCAGCCGACGACCCGGCCGTCGAGTTCGGCCACCCAGAATTCCTGGACGGCCTCGTACAGCGTCACCAGGGCCTTTTCCAGCAGGATCTTGCCCGCATAGGTGTCGACGAGGTGCTTGATCGTGGGGACGTCGGATGTTCGCGCGCGCCGGACGACGACCTTCTGGTTATCCCGGGAACGTTCGGTCACGGATAACAGTATTGACATCGGGGGCGGGTGTGCTGGTCAACCGTTATTCTGTTGCGGTGTCGGGGCAGCCGCAGACAGGACCGGCGGCGGGACGCGCCGGCATCGCCAACCTGGCCAATGTCCTGACGCTGTTGCGGCTGGTCCTGGTTCCGATCTTCCTGCTCGCCTTGTTCGCCGGGGGCGGCCACGAAACCGCCGCGCGGATCGTGGCTTTCGTGGTGTTCGCGGTGGCGTGCATCACCGACCGGCTGGACGGCCTGCTGGCCCGCAACTACGGCATGGCGACCGAATTCGGCGCGTTCGTCGATCCGATCGCCGACAAGCTGTTGATCGGGTCCGCGCTGGTCGGGCTGTCGATGCTCGGCGACCTGCCGTGGTGGGTGACCGTGCTGATCCTGACCCGCGAGATCGGTGTGACGGTGTTGCGGCTTGCCGTGATTCGCCGCGGCGTCATTCCGGCCAGCTGGGGCGGCAAACTCAAGACCTTCGTCCAAGCGGTGGCGATCGGGCTGTTCGTGCTGCCGCTGTCGGGGCCGTTCCTGGTGGCGGCGTCGGTGGTGATGGCCGTCGCGATCGTGCTGACCGTGGTCACCGGAATCGACTATGTGGCCTCGACCGTCAGGGAAGTGCGGCGGACGGGAACCTAGACGGCCGCTGCCGGCGTTGACCTGATGGAGCAGCGGTGCTCTGGAGACGAAGGAGAGCGGGATGTCGCCATTGGTGCGCGAGGTCATCGGCGAGGTGCTGCGCCTGGCCCGAACCACACAGGGCCGGACGCTGCGCGAGGTATCGGACACCGCGCGGGTGAGCCTCGGGTATCTCTCCGAGGTGGAGCGCGGTCGCAAAGAGGCCTCCAGCGAGCTGCTGCATGCGATCTGCGACGCGCTGGACATCCCCCTGTCGACGGTGCTCACCGACGCCGGTGAGCGGATGGCGAACGAGGAACGCGCGGCGCGGACGGCCGAGGCCAGCGCGTCCACCATCGACGCCACCACCAAGGTCGTCATCCCGCAGGTCGCGTCTTTCGCGGTGGCCTGAGGGTGGGGCGATCGGCTCCGACCCGTTAAATTGAGCGACAGGGCCGTCCGGCACACAAGGAAACGGAGCTAACTCATGGCCAATCCGTTCGTCAAAGCGTGGAAATACATCATGGCGTTGTTCAACGCGAAAATTGACGAGCACGCCGACCCGAAGATCCAGATTCAGCAGGCCATTGAGGAAGCCCAGCGCACACATCAGGCGCTGACCCAGCAGGCGGCGCAGGTGATCGGCAACCAGCGTCAGCTGGAGATGCGGCTCAACCGGCAGCTCGCCGACATCGAGAAGCTCCAGGTCAACGTGCGCCAGGCGCTGACCCTGGCCGACCAGGCCACCGCGGGCGGAGATGCCGCCAAGGCCGCCGAGTACACCAACGCCGCCGAGGCGTTCGCGGCTCAGCTGGTCACCGCCGAGCAGAGCGTCGAAGATCTCAAGACGCTGCACGACCAGGCCCTGGGCGCGGCGGCGCAGGCCAAGAAGGCCGTCGAACGCAACGCGATGGTGTTGCAGCAGAAGATCGCCGAGCGCACCAAGCTGCTCAGCCAGCTGGAGCAGGCGAAGATGCAGGAGCAGGTCAGCGCGTCGCTGCGGTCGATGAGCGAGATCGCCGCGCCGGGCAACACCCCGAGCCTCGACGAGGTGCGCGACAAGATCGAACGCCGCTACGCCAACGCCGTCGGCTCGGCCGAGCTCGCCCAGAACTCGGTGCAGGGCCGCATGCTCGAGGTCCAGCAGGCCAGCGTCGAGATGGCCGGTCATTCGCGGCTCGAGCAAATCCGCGCGTCGATGCGTGGCGAGGCGTTGCCGACGGGCGGAACACCCGCGGCCCCTGGAGCCACGCCGGCCACCCCGGCCGAGGGACAAATCGCCGAGAAACCCTTCGGCCAGTAGCCCGGCCGGTGTGACGTGGCGGTGAAGGCAACGCATCGCGGGCCCTGGCGGGCACTGTTGCAGCAGGGGCTGGACACCGCCGCCGACTTGACCGGCTTCGTCGCCCAGAAGATCAGCGCGGCCGCCGATCCGCGGGCCCGGCTGCTGCGCCGGCGTCGTCGGGCGCTGCGGTGGGCGTGGATCTTCACCATCGGCAGCGTGTTCTGGGGTTTGGTCACGGCCGTGCTGGCGTGGTGGGGCTGGTTCGTGTTGCTGCTGCAGATCACCGGCGCGATCGCGGTTCTCGAGGTGATTCCGGCGACGTTGTTGTTCTTCCGCTACCACTGGCTGAAGGCCGAGCCGCTGCCGGCCAGCCGGCCCGCCGTCGCGCGCCGGCTGCCGCCACCGGGTTCGGCGGCGCGACCCGCGATGTATGCGCTCGGCGCGTCCGAGCGGGGGTTCTTCTCGCTGCTGGGCGTGATCGAGCGCGGCGCCATGTTGCCGGTGGACGAGATCGCCGACTTGACCGCGGCGGCGAACAGGACCTCGGCGGCGATGGCGTCCACCGCCGCGGAGGTGGTGTCGATGGAGCGCGCGGCGCACAACTCGGAGTCGTCGCGGGCGTATCTGGTGCCCACCATCAACGCGTTCACCGCGCAGCTCAGCGCCGGCGTCCGGCAGTACAACGAAATGGTCACCGCCGCAGCCCAATTGGTTTCCTCGGCAAACGGTAAGGCAAACGGTAAGGCAAACGGTGACGGGTTAGCCGACGCACAGCGGCGCTACCGCGCCGAATTGGTCGAGGCCACCGATCGCCTGACCGGTTGGGCTCAGGCGTTCGACGAACTCGGCGGGCTGCCGCGCCGTTAGAACGACGCTTTGAGCGACGGCAATACCAGCGCCGCCACCCCGCGCAGCAACGCCTTGGTCATGTCGAAGAAGTCAAAGTAGTCCCGCCACAACGTGATTCGTCCGTTGTGTACCTCGAACACGCCGCACACCCAGAACTGCAGGCGCAGCGGGCCCATGATCAGCGCATCGCTGCGCTCGGTGAGCACCGCGGCGCCGTCGGCGGCGATGCGGTGGATCTTGACCTCGAATCCCGCGCGGCCGTCCATGCGGCGGAACAGCTTCATCGCTCGGGTGCGGCCATGGATCGTCGGCAATCCGACGTTTTCGTAGACGAGGTTGTCGTCCAGCGAGGCGTCCGCGGTCTCGTAGTCCGCGTCCATCAGTGCGTTCAGAAAAGTCTCGACCGTGCGCGTGTTCGCGACGGCTGTCCCAGTCAGCTCGGTCATGGTGCCAGCGTAGGCGCGTGCCCATCGGGCGCTGTGGCAGGGTAAGACGGTGCGAGTCGCCGTGGTCGCCGGGCCTGATCCCGGGCACTCGTTTCCCGCGATCGCCCTGTGTCAGCGCTTCCGGGACGCGGGCGACGAGCCCACCCTGTTCACCGGCGAGGAATGGCTGCCGGCCGCGCGCGACGCCGGCATCTCCGCGGTCGCACTCGACGGGCTGGCCGCCACCGACGAAGACGTCGACGCCGGGGCCCGAATCCACCGGCGTGCGGCGCGGATGGCGGTGCTCAACGTCCCGGTGCTGCGCGACCTGGCGCCCGACCTGGTGGTGTCCGACGTCATCACCGCCGGCGGCGGCATGGCCGCCGAGCTGCTCGGGATCCCGTGGATCGAGCTCAACCCGCATCCGCTGTACCTGCCGTCGAAGGGGTTGCCGCCGATCGGCAGCGGGCTGGCGCCGGGTACCGGCCTGGGCGGCCGGCTGCGCGATGCCGCGATGCGGGCGCTGACGGCGCGGTCGGTGCGCGCCGGGCTGGCGCAGCGCGCGTTGGCGCGTACGGAGATCGGACTGCCGGCACGCGACCCCGGGCCGCTGCGACGGCTGATCGCGACGCTGCCCGCACTGGAAGTGTCCCGCCCGGACTGGCCGGCCGAGGCCGTCGTGGTCGGGCCGCTGCACTTCGAGCCGACCGATCACCTCCTCGAGGTCCCCGCCGGTTCCGGGCCGGTGGTGGTCATCGCGCCGTCGACCGCCCTGATCGGGACCGAAGGTCTGGCCGAAGTCGCGCTGGGCTGCCTGACGCCGGGGGAGACGTTGCCGGCGGGGTCCCGGTTGCTGGTGTCCCGGTTGGACGGCCCGGATCTGACGGTGCCGCCGTGGGCGGCCGTCGGGCTGGGACGTCAGGACGAGTTGCTGGCGCATGCCGACCTGGTGGTCTGCGGCGGCGGGCACGGAATGGTGGCCAAGGCGCTGCTGGCCGGGGTGCCGCTGGTGGTGGTTCCCGGCGGCGGTGACCAGTGGGAGATCGCCAACCGGGTGGCGCGGCAGGGCAGCGCGCGGCTGATTCGGCCGTTGACCGCCGAGGCGTTGGCGATCGCGGTCAACGTCGTGTTGTCGACTCCCCGCTACCGTGAGGCGGCGTGCACCGCCGCGGCCGGCATCCACCGCGTCGCCGACCCGGTGCGGGTATGCCACCAGGCGCTGGCGCTCGCGAAATAGCCGGGCTCGGTATGTTAGCTGGCGTGCGGCTGACGGAGTTCAACGAGCGGGTGGTGTTGCGATTCGGCGCCGCCTACGGCGCATCGGTGCTCCTAGATCATGTGCTGCCGGGTTTCGACGGCCGGACCGCCGCCCAGGCGATCGAGGACGGCATCGAACCACGGGACGTCTGGCGGGCGTTGTGTGTCGACTTCGACGTGCCCCGCGAGCAGTGGTGAGCCGCCGCGAGCTTCCCACCGAGTGTGCGGTCATGGCGCCGCGTGTGCGCTGGCGGCGTTGAGTGTGTGCTGGCGGCGGACTCCGTCGGCGTGTCGTCGCTCTAGGCGCACATCCATAGCCTCAGCTGCACACTCAACGCCGGGCCGACCGCTGGGCCGCCTGCCGAAACACGCAGTCGCCGCACACGGATCGTCCGGGGAGGCGATAGAACAGGCAGCAGCTGTCGCGCCGGAAGCCCAGATGTGAGCCGGTGAGCGTGCCGGATCCGGACAGCACGCCGGTGTTCAGCAGCGATTCGGTGATCTCGACGATCCGCGCGCGCAGGTCGGGCCGGGCCGCGAGCAGCGCCCGCGACGCGCCGACCAGTGCGGACGCGATGTTGCCGGCCAGCAGGGCGGGTGCCAGTTTGACCCGCAGGCCGGCCGCGAACGGCTGCATGTGGTGTTGCACCACCAGGCGATACACCTGGGCGGCGACGTCGGTGACCGGCTCGCCGACCGGCTCGGGCAGGCGCAGCCGCGCCCCGTCGTCGGCGCGTTGCAGGTCGTGCAGGTCGACAACGACGCCGTGGGCCAGCGCGCAGGCCAGCACCGGCGACCACAGCCGGGTGGCGTGGCCGAGGTGAACGAGCGAGGCGGCGATCCGCAGGTCCGTCGTGTGGTAGCGCTGTGCGGTGGTGTCGATCAAGCCGGCAAAGCCGTCGGCGTAGTCCCGGCGGACGGGGTGCCATCCGGGGCCATCGCCGCCCACCGTCAGCGCGAAAAACCCTTTGTAGGACGATATTTCGGCAAGTTCGCCGGAGATATCCATGCGTGCGCGTCCAGCCTCTCCGGGGAGATCCGCCCCAGCGTCCAGCGAGGAAGCGCCGGCGGTGAGTATCTGGCTCTCGGGCTGTGAAGACATGCCCGATCACAGTGGCGGGACCGCACCGGATTCGCACCGGTTTCCTCGTCATGCGGGCCCGTCGGCGCCCTGTCGGTAGCCGATATTGCCACACCCGACTCTCGCGGCGTGTCGAACTTGAATCGAACAGGTGTTCGTCTACTGTGGTGATCACTCGAAGAAGACGACTTGTCGGTGGCCGGCTCTAGTGTCACGGCCAACCGACCGATACCGGTCAGAAGAACACCGACTATAGGAGAGCGCCATGGTGCAAGCCCCCGACCGCGAGAAGGCTCTCGAGCTGGCGATGGCCCAGATCGAGAAGAGCTACGGCAAAGGCTCGGTGATGCGTCTCGGCGACGAGCAGCGTCAGCCGATCTCGGTCATTCCGACCGGATCCATTGCGTTGGACGTGGCCCTGGGCATCGGCGGGTTGCCCCGCGGCCGGGTCGTGGAGATCTACGGCCCGGAATCCTCGGGTAAGACGACCGTCGCCCTGCACGCGGTGGCCAACGCCCAGGCCGCCGGCGGTGTCGCGGCGTTCATCGACGCCGAGCACGCCCTGGACCCGGACTACGCCCGCAAGCTCGGCGTCGACACCGATTCGCTGCTGGTCAGTCAGCCCGACACCGGTGAGCAGGCGCTGGAGATCGCCGACATGCTGATCCGCTCCGGCGCCCTGGACATCCTGGTCATCGACTCGGTGGCCGCCCTGGTGCCGCGCGCGGAACTCGAGGGCGAAATGGGCGACAGTCACGTCGGGCTCCAGGCCCGGCTGATGAGCCAGGCGCTGCGGAAAATGACTGGCGCGCTGAACAATTCGGGAACCACAGCGATCTTCATCAACCAGCTCCGCGAAAAGATCGGCGTGATGTTCGGCAGCCCCGAAACAACAACGGGCGGAAAGGCTTTGAAGTTCTACGCCTCGGTGCGCTTGGATGTGCGCCGGATCGAGACGCTCAAGGACGGCACCGATGCGGTCGGTAACCGCACCAGGGTCAAGGTCGTCAAGAACAAGGTGTCGCCGCCGTTCAAGCAGGCCGAGTTCGACATCCTCTACGGCCGCGGTATCAGCAGGGAGGGCTCGCTGATCGACATGGGTGTGGATCAGGGCTTCATCCGTAAGTCCGGTTCCTGGTTCACCTATGAGGGCGAGCAACTCGGCCAGGGCAAGGAAAACGTCCGCAACTTCCTGGTGGAGAACGCCGATATCGCCAACGAGATCGAGAAGAAGATCAAGGAGAAGCTTGGCATTGGCGCGGTGTTGACCGATGATGACGTCCTCCCAGCCCCCGTCGATTTCTGATCCCTCCCGCGAAGAGCAGGCGCGGGCGTTGTGCCTGCGCCTGCTCACCGCCAGGTCGCGCACCCGGGCCGAATTGTCCGGCCAGCTCGCCAAACGCGGATACCCCGGCGACGTCAGCACTCGGGTACTCGACCGGCTGACGGCCGTCGGGCTGGTGGACGACAGGGACTTCGCCGAGCAGTGGGTCCGATCCCGGCATACCAGGGCCGGAAAGAGCAGGCGCGCCTTGGCCGCCGAGCTGCACACCAAGGGCGTCGACAAAGACGTCATCGACACGGCGCTGGCCGCCATCGACGCCGGTGCCGAACGAGACCGGGCCGAGGAATTGGTGCGGGCCAAGCTGCGGCGGGAGACGCTCAGCGGGGACGACGCGCGCATCACTCGCCGGCTGGTGGGAATGCTGGCCCGGCGCGGCTACAGCCAAAACCTGGCCTGCGAGGTTGTGCTGGCCGAGCTGAACGCCGAGCGGGAACGTCGCCGCGTCTAGCTGGGGGTTAATACCTCGGGCGCTGGTCGCCGTACCATGGCCCCGTGACTTCGACGGTGGCCCGAGAAGCTTCGGGGGCGCGTACCTACCAGGTGCGCACCTACGGCTGCCAGATGAACGTCCACGACTCCGAGCGGTTGGCGGGTCTGCTCGAGGCGGCGGGCTACCGGCGGGCCGACGAGGGCACCGACGCGGATGTGGTCGTCTTCAACACCTGCGCGGTACGCGAAAACGCCGACAACAAGCTGTACGGCAACATCAGCCACCTGGCCCCGCGCAAACGCGACAACCCGGAATTCCAGATCGCGGTCGGTGGGTGCCTGGCCCAGAAAGACCGAGACTCGTTGCTGCGCAAGGCGCCGTGGGTCGATGTCGTGTTCGGCACCCACAACATCGGGTCGCTGCCCACGCTGCTGGAGCGGGCCCGGCACAACAAGGCCGCCCAGGTGGAGATTGTCGAGGCGCTGCAGGAATTTCCCTCGTCGCTGCCGAGTGCTCGCGAATCTGCTTACGCCGCTTGGGTTTCCATCTCCGTCGGCTGCAACAACAGCTGTACGTTCTGCATTGTCCCGTCGTTGCGCGGCAAGGAGGTGGACCGCAGTCCGGCCGACATCCTGGCCGAGGTGCGATCGCTGGTCGCCGACGGCGTGCTGGAGGTCACGCTGCTGGGGCAGAACGTCAACGCCTATGGCGTCTCGTTCGCCGACCCGGTGTTGCCCCGCAACCGCGGCGCCTTCGCCGAGCTGCTGCGGGCCTGCGGTGACATCGACGGGCTGGAGCGCGTGCGGTTCACCTCGCCGCATCCCGCGGAGTTCACCGACGATGTCATCGAGGCCATGGCGCAGACGCCCAACGTCTGCCCCGCCCTGCACATGCCGCTGCAGTCGGGGTCGGACCGGATGCTGCGGGTCATGCGGCGCTCGTACCGCGCCGAGCGCTACCTCGGCATCATCGATCGGGTGCGGGCGGCGATGCCGCATGCGGCCATCACCACCGACCTCATCGTCGGATTCCCCGGCGAGACCGAAGAGGACTTCGCGGCCACCCTCGACGTGGTACGCCGGGCCCGGTTCGCCGCGGCTTTCACCTTCCAGTACTCCAAGCGGCCCGGCACCCCGGCCGCCGAGCTCGACGGTCAGCTGCCGAAAGACGTTGTGCAGGAACGCTATATGCGCCTGATCGAACTGCAGGAGCAGATCTCGCTGGAGTCCAACCGCAACCTGATCGGCCAGACCGTCGAATTGCTGGTCGCCGCCGGCGAAGGCCGTAAGGACGCTCGCACCGCCCGCATGACCGGGCGCGCCCGCGACGGGCGGCTGGTGCACTTCACCGCCGACACCGCGGTGCGGCCCGGAGACATCATCACCACCGTGGTCACCGAGGCCGCGCCGCACCACCTGATCGCCGACGCCGGCATCCTGACCCACCGCCGTACCCGAGCCGGTGACGCGCACGCCGCCGGAACGCGCCCGCGGGGTATCGGTTTGGGCATGCCCGGCATCGGGCCGGCCGTTCACACCGTCGAGACCCAGGGATGTGCCCGATGACCAAAGAACACACCGACATTGACGCCCTGCGCGCCGAGATCGAGGCCGCAGAACGCCGCGTCGCACGCGAAATCGACCCCGGACCACGGGGATTCGTCGTCGCCATCCTGGTGTTCCTGCTGCTGGGATCGTTCGTCTTGCCGCACACCGGCCAGGTCCGCGGCTGGGACGTGCTGTTCAGCAGTCACGGCGCCGGTGCGGCCGCGCTGTCGCTGCCGTCCAAGGTATTCGCTTGGCTGACACTGGTTTTCGGCGTCGGATTCTCCATGCTGGCGTTGCTGACCCGTCGCTGGGCGTTGGCGTGGATCGCGCTGGCCGGCTCGTCGATGGCCAGCGCGACCGGGCTCTTGGCGGTGTGGTCGCGCCAGACCGCGGCCGCCGGTCATCCGGGCCCCGGCATCGGGCTGTGGGTGGCATGGATCCTGGTGATCCTGTTGACATTCCACTGGGCCCGGGTGGTGTGGTCCCGCACGATCGTGCAGCTGGCGGCCGAAGAGCAGCGGCGCCGGATCAGCGCCGAGCAACAGTCCAGGACGTTGCTACAGAGCCTGGGCGACCAGGACACCCCCGACAGCCCCGACGCCGAGACGCCGCCGGACCAGGCCCCCGGCCGCTAGGACCGGCGGGTCAGCGCGTCGGCGGCGGCCTGGGCCCACTGCCGCCATTGTTCGGCGTTGGCTTGTGCCTCTTCGGCTTCCTTGGTCCGGCCGGCCGCGGCGGCCTTGCGCGCCTGCTGCTCGTAATGCTCGGCGCGGGTTGCGAACTGCTCGGCGCGTGCCTGCGCTTCGGGGTCGGTCCAATTCGCTTCGCCGGCGTCGCGCACCTTCTTCTCGACGGCGCGCAGCCGCCGCTCCAGGTCGGCCGAGCGCTCCCGGGGCACCTTGCCGATCGCGTCCCACTTGTCGGCGATCGTCCGCAGTGCCGCCCGGGCGGCTTCGTGGTTGCTGGTGTCGATCTTCTCGGCCTCGGCCAGCAGCGCCTCCTTGGCGGCGGCGTTGGCCCGGAACTCCTGATCCTTCTCCGCGGTGACGGCGTTGCGCGCGGTGAAGAAGGCGTCCTGGGCGGCCTTGAAGCGCTTCCACAGCGCGTCGTCGACCTCCCGGCTGGCGCGCCCCGCGGATTTCCATTCGGTCAGCAGCTTGCGGAATTCGGCACTCGTGGCGGCCCAATCCGTCGAATCGGACATCTCCTCGGCGCGCTCGCACAGCCGCTCCTTGGCCTGCCGCACGCCCGCGCGCTCGCGGTCCAGCTCCGCGAAGTGGGAACCCCGCCGCCGGTTGAACGCTTCGCGCGCCGCGGAATAGCGCTTCCACAGCGCGTCGTCGACCTTGCGATCCAGGCCGGTGATCGTCTTCCACTCGTCGAGAATCTCGCGCATCCGGTCCCCGGCGACCTTCCAGTGCGTCGAGTTGGCGGCCAGGTCCTCGGCCTCCGCGGCCAGCGCTTCCTTGCGGGCGGTCTGCGCGGCGCGATGCTCGTCGCGGCGGGAGCGATCGGCGGCGACGGCGGCGTCGGCGAGCTCCACCAGCGTGGTCAACCGGCCCGCGAGCGCGTCGACGTCGCCCAGTACGCAAGCCGTCGGCAGGGTCTCGGCCAGGGCGGCGGCGTTGGCCTTGATCTTGCGCGCATCGCCGCTCCCGGAGGCCAGCCGTTCCTCCATCAGGGTGACCTCGGTGCTGAGGTCCTCGAATCGCCGGCCGAAGTGGGCGAAAGCCGCCTCGCGGTCACCGGCCTGCCAGGAGCCGATGATGCGTTCGCCGGCCGAGCTGACCAGCCACACCGTCCCGTCGTCGTCGACGCGTCCGTACTGGTGCGGATTGCTGGTCGGGGGCAACACCACCGGGTGGGCGCTGGGTCGCGGTGCCGGCCCCGGGCGGGGGCCCGGTCGCGGACCGGGACGTGGTGCCGGCTTGGGTGCGTCGCTGGAGCGGGGCTCGTCGTCGGTCATGCGCTCGTCACCATCTTCTACACCCTTTCGCGCGCTCGCTTTCCCGCGCACCTGCCGCGCGTAGCGGCACCTCTACGGTCGGGAGACCTGCTGTGTCTAACGGCTGCTCCGTCACCGATTCCACCAGTATTCAAGCAGCTTGGCGGGCTGTACGCCGCAACCTGATTGTCGCCGCGTGCGCCTTCGGTGTGAAACAGTGGGTGCGTCCAGCATCTTTACTCGTGAACCGCCCTCGACTCCGGGGAGAAACCGCACCTGGACAGCTGGATATCGCCGTACTGCTCGCGTTGAGTTCCGCGCTGTGCGTCGCGACCAGCAAACGCGTCGAGGCCGCGCTCGATGGCGCCGCCGAGCAACCGGCGAAGCTGCCGCGCCCGGACCGGGTAACGGTTCGATTCCACCGTTGCCGGACCCGTAGGGCGACCGCCCGGCGCCCGGTACCGTGTAGTGACAATTGGTGTTGTTGGTACTTGTGGGGCTGGAGGGGACGCGTCAAGATAGCGAGGGTGGGGTGGCCGCGGCAACGGATTCGGTCCGTGCACGACCGCCGGGATCGTCGTCGGTGAGCAAGCCGGGGCGGCGGCGGGCCGTCCGGCTGTGACAGCATGGGGGGCTGGTTCTTCGGTCCTATCGGGCGTCACCAGCCAGCCACAGTCTTGCCACAGGCTCTACATAGGTTCGTGAACTAGTTATTGCGCAGGACCGTTTCTTCGCCAAGTGGCGCGGGCGATTTCAGTCCGACACCGACGAAGACGGATCCGAACCGGGTAGTGAATACCCGCCGCAGATGATGGCCCACGTGGCCGCACGCCGGGGAGGAGGTCGCAGATGGAGAAGGCAGATGCCGCGGTTTTCCTCGCGCTGCTCGCCGCGTTTGCGTCGGCACTGGGGAATGTCGTCCGTCAGCGTTCAGCGCAGGAGATCACCGACAAACCGGTAGGCCACCTCGAGCTCTTCCGGATGTCGGTGCGCGATTCGAAATGGTGGCTGGGGGCCGGCGGCGCCGTCGCCAATTACGCCCTGCAGGCCGCCGCGCTGACGCTGGGCTCCGTGATGCTGGTGACGTCGTTGCAGGTGACGGCCCTGCTGTTTGCGCTGCCGATCTACGCGCGCATGACGCGGCGCTCGGTCACGCGCTGGGAATGGACCTGGGCGCTGCTGCTGGCCGCCGCGCTGGCCGTGGTGGTCGTCGTCGGCGACCCGGATCCCGGCGCCTCGCGCGGTTCGCTGGAAACCTGGCTGGTGGTGGCACTGGTGATGGGCCCGGCGCTGGTGTTCTGCGTGTGGGGCGCCCGGAAGTGGCCCGGCTCGGTGGCCGCGGTCCTGCTGGCCATCGTCGCCGGTTCGTCGCTGGCGCTGTTCGCGGTGCTGACCAAGGCCGTCGTGGTGATCGTCGGGGACGGCGTCGGTGCGCTGTTGACCGCGCCAGAGTTCTACGCGTGGATAGCCGCCGCGCTGGCGGGCATGATCTTCCAGCAGTCGTCGTTCCGCGCCGGTTCGCTGACGGCCTCCCTGCCGACGTCTGTGGTGGCCAAGCCGGTCGTCGGCTCGATCCTGGGCATGGCCGTGCTCGGTGAGTACCTGGACTGCGACGGGACGGCGAAGATCGTGCTCGCCGTCGGGGTCGTGGTGGTGGCCGTCGCGACCGTGGCACTGGCCCGCGGTGAGGCCGCGACCATGTCGAGCAGTCTCGCGGAGAAGCTGGCGAAAAAAGCGCTGCGCCGGTCCGGCGAAATCCGGCTCGCCGAGGCCGAGTGCAGCAGCTGACCCTGGTGGCCCTCGATTAGTTTGATGTCGTGCTGAGCGCCATCGCGATCGTTCCGTCCACACCGATGTTGGTGCCCGAGCTCTGCGGGGCAGCGGCCGCCGAGGTGGCCGAGCTCACCACGGCAGTACTGGCGGCGGCGGCGCTGTTGCCGCCGCGGTGGGTCGCGATCGGGACGGGCGGCGCCGACGAGGTACTGGGCCACAACGAGATCGGCAGCTTCGCGGGCTACGGCGCCGACGTGCGCGTCGGACTCTCGCCAACCGCCGAGCCGGCCCGGCAGCCGGCCGAATTCCCGATCTGCGCGCTGATCGCCGGCTGGGTGCGCGGCCGGGCCCGGCCCGAGGCCGGCGCGCAGGTTCGCGTCTACCGCGGCGACCATGACGTCGATACCGCGCTGGGACTGGGCCGGCGGCTGCGCGCGGAGCTCGACGGGGCGCCCGAACCGGTGGGTGTGCTGATCGTCGCCGACGGTGCGAACAGCCTGACCGAGGGCGCTCCCGGGGGCTACGACCCCGAGAGTCCCGCCGCGCAACGGGCCCTCGACGACGCCCTGGCCAACGGCGATATCGGCGCGCTGAGCGCGCTGCCGGAACAGATTCTGGGGCGGGTCGCGTTCGGAGTGCTGGCCGGGCTGACCGAGCCGGGACCGCGTTCGGCCAAGGAGCTGTACCGGGGAGCGCCCTACGGTGTGGGGTACTTCGTCGGCGCCTGGCAGCTGTGAGACAAGCCCCGCGACCGCTGGCGATCATCGGCCCCACCGGGACCGGCAAGTCGCAGCTGGCCCTCGACGTCGTCGAGCATCTCAGCGGCGAGGTGGACGCGGAAATCGTCAACGCCGACGCCATGCAGTTCTACCGCGGCATGGACATCGGGACCGCCAAGCTGCCCGTCGACGAGCGTCGCGGCATCCCGCATCACCAACTCGACGTCCTGAACGTCACCCAGACCGCGACCGTCGCCCGCTATCAGCGAGCCGCCGCCGCGGACATCGAGGCGATCGCTGCCCGCGGCGCGGTGCCGGTCATCGTGGGCGGCTCGATGCTCTACGTCCAGTCGCTGCTGGACGACTGGACGTTCCCCGCGACCGATCCCGCGGTGCGGGCGCGCTGGGAGCAGCGCCTGGCGGAGGTCGGTGCGGGCGCGCTGCACGCCGAGCTGGCCCGCCGTGACCCGGCGGCCGCCGCGGCGATCCTGCCCACCGACGGCCGCCGCACGGTGCGCGCGCTCGAGGTCGTCGAGCTCACCGGTCAGCCGTTCGCCGCGTCCGCGCCCCGCATCGGTGCACCGCGCTGGGGGACCGCCATCGTCGGATTGGACTGTGAAACAACCATTCTCGACGAGAGATTGGCCCGCCGCACCGAGACCATGTTCGCCCACGGATTGATCGACGAGGTGCGCGGGCTGCTGCGCGAAGGCCTGCGCGACGGCGTCACCGCATCGCGCGCGCTCGGCTACGCGCAGGTTCTCGCCGCTCTGGATGCCGACGACCCCGACGCCTTGCGCGACGCGCAGGAGCTGACGTTTGTCGGCACCCGGCGCTACGTGCGGCGGCAACGGTCGTGGTTTCGCCGCGATCACCGGGTGCACTGGGTCGACGTGGGCGAAGCGACCGGGTCCGATCGCGCCCGCATCGTCGCGGACACCCTGCGGGCGTGGCGGCACGTACCCTGAACGGGTGATCCGCCGATGATCTTTGCCAAGGGCCACGGCACCCAGAACGACTTCCTGTTGCTGCCCGACCTGGACGCCGAGCTGCAGCTCACGGCGGCGCGGGTAACCGCGCTGTGCGACCGTCGCCGCGGGCTGGGTGCCGACGGCGTGTTGCGGATCACCACCGCGGGCGCCGCCCTGCAGGCCGGTGTCGTCGAGCGGCTGCCCGACGGTGTGGACGCCGGCGACTGGTACATGGACTACCGCAACGCCGACGGGTCGACCGCGCAGATGTGCGGCAACGGCGTGCGGGTGTTCGCGCATTACCTGCGTGCCAGCGGGCTGGAGGCCCGCGACGAGTTCGTCGTCGGATCGCTGGCGGGGCCGCGGATGGTCACCCTGCACGACGCCGACGCCACCGACGCCGACGTCACCGTCGACATGGGCAAGGCCAACCGGCTGGGAACAGGGGAGGCCGTCGTCGGCGGCCGCAGATTCGACGGGCTGGCGATCGACGTCGGCAATCCGCACCTGGCGTGCGTGGACCCGCGGCTGACCGGCGACGAGCTCGCCGCGCTGGATGTCGCCGCGCCCGTGCAGTTCGACCGGGCGCAGTTCCCGGACGGGGTCAACGTCGAAGTGCTCACCGCGGCCGCCGGGGGCGTGGTGCAGATGCGGGTGCACGAGCGCGGCGTCGGCGAAACCCGTTCGTGCGGAACCGGAACGGTCGCGGCGGCGGTGGCCGCGCTCGCCGACACCGGGGCCGACACCGGCACGCTGACCGTGCGGGTGCCCGGCGGCGACGTCGTCGTCACCGTCACCGACGCCACCAGTTACCTGCGCGGGCCGTCGGTGCTGCTGGCCCGCGGCCTAGTGAGCGAGGACTGGTGGCACGCCCAATAATTCGGATGCACGTCACGGATTTGGCGTGCACTATTGCTAATTGCCCATGACTCATCCCGAAACTCCGTTCCACGATCAGCCGCCCGACCAGCTCGCGTCCGAGCCCAGCGTCGGCGAACTCGCGCTCGAAGACCGATCGGCACTGCGCCGCGTCGCCGGGCTGTCGACCGAACTCGCCGACATCTCCGAGGTCGAGTACCGACAGCTGCGACTGGAGCGCGTCGTGTTGGTGGGGGTGTGGACCGAGGGCAGTGCGGCCGACAACCGGGCCAGCCTGGCCGAGCTGGCCGCCCTGGCCGAAACCGCCGGCTCGCAGGTGCTCGAGGGGCTCATCCAGCGCCGCGACAAGCCCGACCCGTCGACCTACATCGGCTCGGGCAAGGCGCAGGAGTTGCGTGAAGTCGTCCTGGCGACCGGCGCCGACACCGTCATCTGCGACGGTGAGCTGTCGCCGGCCCAGCTGACCGCGCTGGAGAAGGCCGTCAAGGTCAAGGTCATCGACCGCACCGCGCTGATCCTGGACATCTTCGCCCAGCACGCCACCAGCCGCGAGGGCAAGGCGCAGGTGTCGCTGGCGCAGATGGAATACATGCTGCCGCGGCTGCGCGGCTGGGGTGAGTCGATGTCCCGGCAGGCCGGTGGCCGCGCCGGCGGCAGCGGCGGCGGCGTGGGCCTGCGTGGTCCCGGTGAGACCAAGATCGAGACCGACCGGCGCCGCATCCGCGAGCGGATGTCCAAGCTGCGCCGCGAAATCAGGGACATGAAGCAGGCCCGCGACACCCAGCGCAGTCGCCGTCTGCACAGCGATATGCCGTCGGTCGCGATTGTCGGCTACACCAACGCCGGCAAGTCCAGCCTGCTCAACGCGCTCACCGGGGCCGGGGTGCTGGTGCAGGACGCGCTGTTCGCCACCCTGGAGCCCACCACCCGGCGCGCCGAATTCGATGACGGCCGGCCACTCGTGCTGACCGACACCGTCGGCTTCGTGCGACATCTGCCCACCCAGCTGGTCGAGGCGTTCCGCTCGACGCTGGAGGAGGTCGTCGACGCCGATCTGCTGCTGCACGTCGTGGACGGCTCCGACGTCAACCCGTTCGCCCAGATCAATGCGGTGCGTCAGGTGATCTCCGAAGTGATCTCCGACCACAACGGGGAGCCGCCGCCAGAGCTGTTGGTGGTGAACAAGATCGACGCGGCCGGCGATCTGATGCTGGCCAAGCTGCGGCACGGGCTGCCCGGCGCGGTGTTCGTCTCCGCGCACACCGGTGACGGCATCGACGCGTTGCGCCGCCGGATGGCCGAACTGGCCGCTCCCACCGACGCCGCCGTCGACGTGGTGATCCCCTACGACCGCGGCGACCTGGTGGCCCGCGTGCACTCCGACGGCCGGGTCCAGCAGGCCGAGCACAACCCCGAAGGGACGCGGATCAAGGCCCGGGTCCCGGTGGCGCTGGCTGCCAGTCTGCGGCAATACGCCGCCGACTAGCCACGGCGCGAGGCACGCCGGGGCCAGCCGCCGACCAACCGTCTGGTTGGTATATCTTGGGCGGCAGAGTTCCCGGCGGCCGGAGGTTATCCATGGGCAGTGCAATCAAGTACCAGCGCACACTGTTTGAACCCGAGCACGATTTGTTCCGCGAGTCCTACCGGGCCTTTCTCGAGCGCCACGTCGCGCCGTACCACGACGAGTGGGAGAAGGCGAAAATCGTCGACCGCGGCGTCTGGCTGGAGGCCGGCAAACAGGGATTCCTCGGCATGGCGGTGCCCGAGGAGTACGGCGGCGGCGGCAACCCCGACTTCCGCTACAACACGATCATCACCGAGGAGACGACCGCCGGGCGATACAGCGGAATTGGCTTCGGACTGCACAACGACATCATCGCGCCGTATTTGCTGGAGCTGGCCAACGACGAGCAGAAGCAACGCTGGTTGCCGAAGTTCTGCACCGGGGAAATGATCACCGCGATCGCGATGACCGAGCCGGGAACCGGCAGCGACCTGCAGGGGATCAAGACCCGAGCGGTCAAGCAGGGCGACCACTATCTGCTCAACGGCGCAAAGACGTTCATCACCAACGGAATCAACTCCGACCTCGTGATCGTGGTTGCGCAGACTGATCCGGACAAGGGCTCACAGGGCTTTTCGCTGCTGGTCGTCGAGCGCGGCATGGAAGGCTTTGAGCGCGGCCGGCATCTGGACAAGATCGGACTCGACGCGCAGGACACCGCGGAGCTGTCGTTCACCGACGTCAAGGTTCCCGTCGAAAACCTGCTCGGCGAGGAGGGCAAGGGCTTCATCTACCTGATGCAGAACCTGCCGCAGGAACGGATCAACATCGCGGTCATGGCGGCCGCGGCGATGGAGCAGGTGCTCGAGCAGACGCTGCAATACACCAAGGAGCGCAAAGCCTTTGGCAAGCCGATCGGCAGCTTCCAGAACAGCCGCTTCGTGCTGGCCGAGCTGGCGACCGAGGCCACCGTGGTGCGCATCATGGTCGACGAGTTCGTGCGACTGCATCTGGACAAGAAGCTGACGGCCGAGCAGGCGGCGATGGCCAAGTGGTACTCCACCGAAAAGCAGGTGCACCTGATCGACCGGTGCCTGCAGTTGCACGGTGGCTACGGCTACATGCGCGAATACCCAGTCGCTCGTTCCTATCTCGACGCCCGGGTGCAGACGATCTACGGCGGCACAACCGAGATCATGAAGGAGATCGTCGGGCGCAGTCTCGGGGTCTAGCCCCGTGATCGCACCGCCCATCGGCTAACGTCGGCGGCGGTGAACCAATCTCGCTGTCGCGCAACAACGAATCGCGGACAGGCGCGCGGCATCCGCGCGGATGATGACACGAACCACGCGCAAGTCGCCGGGTTACGCTGTCATTGCTTGGGTTTACGGCAAAATAGTCGATGCCCATGAATAGCTCCTTTGCTCGAGTGGATAGCCGGCGCCTCGCGTACGGTCGGCGCATGTCCATCGGGCACACGGAGCGCGTCATCGCCCGCCCCCGGCGTGTGCTGAGGCAGGACCGGTCGCGACACGATCGTCGTCCCGCATCATTTCGACATCGGAGTGGTCTCCGTTTTCGTAATATTCGCGAATTGCCTTCGTATTTCTCGTTCGCTGGAGCAAAGTTATGCGAGCCCGGCGATAATACGAAAGCGGTGGGGTTCGTCACCCGCGTTCGGCGTACCAACCGCTCGCAGGGGCCGCAGGGTACGGGCATGGCCATACATAAGGGCATATCCGTCGGCTGGGAGGCTTGGTGAACGGGAAGAGAGGTCAAGTGCGCAGGCTCGCGGGTCGGGCGCTGATCAGCGTGGCGACCACAGCGTTGGCCGTCGTGCTGTTGGCACCTACCGTGTCGGCGTCTCCGATCGGTGACGCCGAGGCCGCGATCATGGCCGAGTGGAGCAAGGCCGGCGGCGACACGTCACCGCTGGGACCCCGCAAGGGCGATGTCTACCCGGTCGCAGACGGCTTCGCGTGCGACTTCGACGGCGGCAAGATGTACTTCACGACGGCCACCGGAGCGAAGTTCATCTACGGGCCGATCCTGGAAAAGTACGACATGCTGGGCGGCGCGGCCGGCAGCGACCTGGGCTTTCCGACGATCAACGAGGTGCCCGGTCTGGCCGGGCCCGACACCCGGGTCGCCACCTTCTCGGCCAGCGACAAGCCGGTGATCTACTGGACGCCCGATCGCGGCGCGTTCGTCGTGCGCGGCGCCCTGAATGCCGCCTGGGACAAGCTCGGCAGTTCCGGCGGTGTGCTCGGAGCCCCGGTCTCCGACGAGACCTACGACGGCGAGGTGTCCTCGCAGAAATTCAGCAACGGCCAGATCTCCTGGAACCGCAAAACCAAGGAGTTCACCACCGAGCCAGGGAATTTAGCCGAACAGCTCAAGGGTCTGCAGGTAGCGATCGATCCGACCGCGGCCATCAACATGGCCTGGCGCGCGGCCGGCGGCGTCAACGGCCCGCTGGGTGCCAAGCAGGGCGGCCAGAATCCGATCGGTGGCGACGGCATCGTCCAGAACTTCGCCGGCGGCAAGGTGTACTTCAGCCCCGCGACCGGCGCGGCCGCCGTCGAGAGCGACATCCTGGCGAAGTACGAGGCGGTGGGTGGCCCGGTCAGCAGCGACCTCGGGTTCCCGACCGCCAACGAGTCCGACGGCGGCGTCAGCCCCAACAGCCGGATCGTCACCTTCTCGGCGGCCGACAAGCCGGTGATCTTCTGGACTTCCGACCACGGCGCTTTCGTCGTGCGCGGCGCCATGAAGGCCGCTTGGGACAAGCTGCGCGGCCCCACCGGAAAACTGGGCGCACCCGTCGCCGATCAGAGCGTCGACGGCGACGTGATCTCGCAGAAGTTCACCGGCGGCAAGATTTCGTGGAACCGCGCCAAGAACACTTTCTCCACCGACCCGGCCAACCTGGCTCCGCTGTTGTCCGGCTTGCAGGTGCAGGGGCAGAACCAGCCGAGCGGTTCGGCGACGCCGCCGCACGCCAAGAAGTGGTTCACCTGGAGCTGGTGGTACCTGTTCGCCCTGGTTCCGCTGCTGGTTCTGGTGCTGCTGGCGGTGTTCGTGGCGCTGCGCTGGCGCCGGCATCGCGCCCGGCGCGACAGCGCACCCTATGACCTGGAGCGCGACGTCGACGTCGGTGGCTATGACGACTCGGGCGAGCCGCGGTGGGGACCCGACTACGCCTCCGATTACCCTCAGGCCTCCACCGAGCACTTCTCGTTCGGCGACGCGCACGCACCGGAACACCACGACACCCCTGACGCACCGCTGGCCAGGTGGCCGCACTCGCCGGAAACGGCCGACCTGGACGAAAACGGCGGGTACGACGAGCCAGCGGCGCCGGTCACCGAAGAGGAATGGGATCAGCTGGAGGTCGACGACCGGGATCCCGACTCCGTCGACACCGATTCCATCCCCGTGGTGTCGGCAGCGGAGCTGTCCGAGGCCGGCTATGGCGGCGAGCTTCCGGAAGCCGGCTACCCCGAGAGCCCCGATGTGCCGGAGGCCGCGTACCCGGATGTCGTTGCGGTAGACGACTACACCGACGCGGGCGAAGGCGCCTACCCCGACGCGGCGGCCGCCGAGGCCGGCTATCCGGAAGTCGCCGACGAGAGTGGCGCCTATGCGCAGGCGGGCTACCCGGGCGCCGAGGATGAGGCCTATGCCGGTGCCGCCTATCCCGCCGAAGAGCCGGAGGCCGCGTATCCCGATGTCGCCGTGCCGCACACGCCGCCGGATCTCGCCGGCGCGGGCGGTGCAACCTCCGGTGCCGCTGCCGCAGGTGGCGCCGCGGCGGGTGGGGCCGCATCCAGCCTGGCGGCCGCGCTGAGCGCCGCGTCCGGTACCGGGCCACGAGCCGGACGGCACGCGGCGGCGGACGACGAGGTGGACTATGCGCCGGCACCGGGCATCGGGGCGCTGGGCCCGGCCGGACGCCCGACGATCCACCTGCCGCTGGAAGACCCCTACCAGATACCCGACGGCTATCCGATCAAGGCCAGCGCCCGCTTCGGCTTGTACTACACGCCGGACAGCGACCTCTACCACGACACCCTGGCCGAGATCTGGCTGTCCAGCGAGGAAGCCGCACTGGTCAACGGCTTCGTGAAAGCCGACTAACCGGGGCTTCCGGCGGTTACACCTTGCGGATCACCGTCACGACCTTGCCGAGCACGGTCGCGTCATTGCCGGGGATCGGATCGAACGCCGGGTTGTGCGGCATCAGCCACACCTGACCACCCGCGCGCTTGAACGTCTTGACGGTGGCCTCACCGTCGAGCATGGCGGCGACGATGTCGCCGTTGTCGGCGACGTTCTGCTGTCGCACCACCACCCAGTCGCCGTCGCAGATCGCAGCCTCGACCATTGAGTCGCCGACCACCCTGAGCAGAAACAGCGTGCCCTCGCCGACCAGCTCGCGGGGGAGCGGGAAGACGTCCTCGACGGCTTCCTCGGCCAGGATCGGTCCACCGGCCGCGATGCGCCCGAGCACGGGGACGAACGTGGGTTCCGGCAGGGCGTCGGACCCGGCGACCTCGGTCGCCGGCGCGGCCGCTCCCGTGTCGTCGGCGCCGCGGACGTCGACGGCCCGGGGACGGTTCGGGTCGCGGCGCAGGTATCCCTTGCGTTCGAGGGTGCGCAGTTGGTGGGCCACCGACGATGTCGACGTCAGGCCGACGGCGTCGCCGATCTCCCTGATGCTCGGCGGATAGCCACGGGTGGTCACCGACTCCCGGATGACATTCAAGATGGTGCGTTGCCGCTGCGTAAGCGATGAATCCACGGAATGCAGCCGGGTGTCGGAGCCGGTTGCCGAAGTGTCGTTGCTGTCGCTCATGGCACTGAATGTAGCCGCCTTGCACCCGAGAATCAAACATGTGTTCGACTGGCGTGTCGCGGCCTCGGTGTTTCGCGGCGAGTGATCCGCGGCACTCCGCGAATAACAATGGTGTAACTCTGGCAAAGATCGGGTATTTGAGGCGCATGGCACGGACGGCGACCGGGAGAAGTTGTCGGTGGCGTGGTCTAGCGTTTTGCTCGTGCGACACGCTTCGCTCAAATGTTCGGATTTCGAACACACGAGCGATAGTGTCGAACACACGAGCGAGCATTTAGAGACCGGAGGAACGCACCATGACGCTCATGCACACAGTCTCACCGCGGACCAGTAATGTGCGGCGCCCGAGCGATGGGCTGGTCGTACGGCCTCGCTACGACATCGCACGGTCGCGCTATGGCCAGGAACGCGTGGTGCGCTCGCGCCGGCCCGTGCCGGCCCGGCCGGCCGGAGCGCCGATGCGATACCGCGGTACCGGCGTCTCGATGTCGGACGCGCCGCATGGCCGCCGCCCGGTCAGGCTCGGCACGACGGTGGGCCTGGCCCTGATGGCCGGGATGATCACGCTGTGGCTGGGCCTGGTCGCGAACCTCGGTCAGATCGCCAACGGCGCCGCCGCCGCCGCTCCGGTGCCGGACCGGCTGTCCGTCGTGCGCGTCGAGCCGGGCGAGTCCCTTCAGGACGTGGCGCACCGGGTGGCGCCGGAAGCGCCGGCCCGCCAGGTCGCCGACCGTATCCGCGAACTCAACAACCTGCGCTCCCCGGCGCTGGCCGGCGGCCAGACCCTGATCGCGCCGGTCGGCTGACCGCACCACCGAGTAGGGCGAAAACCGCTCTACGCCAAGGCTCCTCGGTTCTCCCGTCGGAGGCAGACCACGTGCTGCGGCTGCATTGGCCCGGCGGGGGAGCGCACGGGTACGCTCGGAGTGTTCTTCCGAGATGCCGGCACAGCGAAGGAGCGGTCATGCATTGCCCGTTCTGCCGCCATCCCGATTCCCGGGTGATCGACTCGCGGGAAACCGATGAAGGCCAAGCCATTCGGCGCCGCCGATCCTGCCCGGAGTGTGGGCGCCGGTTCACCACGGTAGAGACCGCGGTCCTGGCCGTCGTCAAGCGCAGCGGTGTCACCGAACCGTTCAGCCGCGAAAAGGTCATCAAGGGCGTTCGCCGCGCCTGCCAGGGCCGTCAGGTCGACGAGGATGCGTTGAATCTGCTGGCCCAGCAGGTGGAAGACACCGTGCGTGCCGCCGGTTCGCCGGAGGTTCCCAGTCACGAAGTCGGCCTGGCGATCCTCGGCCCGCTGCGCGACCTGGACGAGGTGGCTTACCTGCGCTTCGCCTCGGTGTACCGGTCCTTCTCGTCGGCCGACGATTTCGAACGCGAGATCGCGGCGCTGCGCAAGCACCGCAAAGTATCGTCACCGAGCTGACTTCGATGGCCCCGGACCTGCATCCCGATCTCGAGGCACTCGCCCCGCTGCTCGGCACCTGGGCCGGCCGGGGTTCGGGCGAATACCCGACGATCCAGCCCTTCGAATATCTCGAAGAAGTGGTGTTTTCCCATGTCGGCAAACCGTTTCTGGCCTACGCGCAAAAGACCAAGGGTGCGGCCGACGGCAAACCGCTGCACGCCGAGACCGGCTACCTTCGGGTGCCCGAGCCCGGTCACGTCGAGTTGGTGCTGGCACATCCCAGCGGCATCACCGAAATCGAGGTCGGCACCTTTTCCGTGACCGGCGGCCTCATCGAAATGGAGCTGGCCACCACGTCGGTCGGATTGACACCGACCGCCAAAGAGGTTTCCGCCCTTGGCCGTTCGTTCCGCGTCGACGGCGGCCAGCTTTCCTACTCGGTGCGGATGGGTGCGGTCGGGCAGCCCCTGCAGCATCATCTCGCCGCGGTGCTGCGGCGCAAGCCCTGATCTCAATCTGGTTGCGTCACACCGTCGTTGACGACCCGGCCGGCGACGCGGACCCAGCCGTCGGGACTCCAGACGGTTTCCAGCCTCGATCCCCTGCCCTGGGTGATGCTCAGGTCGCGACGCAGCTGGCCGGCGATCCGCAGCGCGGCGGAGCCGGTCGCTTCGTCCTCGGGCACACCGAGATTCGCGACGAACGTCCGGGAGCGCAACGAGCCGGCGGACCGGTCGATCCAGGCCCACAGGTAGTGCGCGCTGTCGTCGGGAAACTCGCCGGGGTCGGCCGCGAGAAGCGGTTCGACGGAGTCGAATTCGTGCATGACGTACTCGGGACCCCATTCCGGGCGGGCGCGGACGCCGACCAGGTCGCCGTCGTAGTGCACCTGCACCGCGCCGGCCGGTACTTGCAGGGTGTTGATCGGCGTGCCGTTGGCGCGCAACCACCACGCCGCCCCGACCGTCGGGTGACCGGCGAACGGAATCTCGACGCGTGGGGTGTAGATGGTGGCATGGGCCGTGGTTGCGCCGGTGGCCGGAAGATCGATGAATACCGTTTCGCTGTAACCCAATTGGGTGGCCAGCTGCTGGCGATCGGCGGGAGCGACCCGGCTGGCGTCGACGACGCCCAACCGATTGCCGAAGTTGCCGTCTCGGTCGGTGAAGACACGCAACACCGTCACATCGATGCCCATGGCCCGACTGTACGGGCCGGGTCAAACCAATTTTCTAAGTGGCGCTGCGCTCGTCGGATCCCATCGCGTTGAGCACCGCGACGCGGGTGTCGGCCGGGCCGGTGACGGTGCGTTCGCCGCTGCCGGTGCGCAGCAGCCCGCGAAGCGCGGCCTGGTCGTATTCGGCGGGGGCGGTGGTGTCGATGAAGCGCTGGACGACATCGATGAAGCGGGCGGGGTCTTCGTGGAACGGAAAGTGGCCGGAGCCGGCGAAGATCTCCAGCCGGGAGCCGGGCATTGCGGCGTGCGCCATCCAGGCATGGCGGACGGGAACCACCACATCCTTGGTGCCCCAGACGATCTGCACCGGGATGGCCTCGGTCAAATAACATCGATCCAGGAAGGTGACGATCTGCCCGCGCCAGTCCACCACGGCCCGCAGCGTCCGGCTGAACGCCGACGAGGCCGTCGGCTCCGGCAAGTCGTCCAGGATGCGCAACACGTTCGGCAGATCCCGGCCCAATCCGGTCGACCCGATCGCCAGGCCGGCGAGCCGTCCCGCCAGCTGGACCGCCGGCAGCACCAGGGGCAGCCGCAGCAGCGCCAGCGCCTCCGACCCGATCGGCAGCGAGGCCAACCGGAAGGCGATGTTGACGTCCTTGGTGACGCCGCCGGCGGCCACCAGGATGAGCCGCTCGACCAGATGCGGGAACTGATACGCGAATTGCATTGCCACCCCGCCGCCGAGGGAGTGGCCGATGATCGTCACACGCTCGATATCGAGCACCGACAGCAGGTCGCGCATTCCGTTGGCGTAGCCCGCCACCGAGTAGTCCGCGCGCGGTTTGTCGGACTGCCCGTGTCCCAGTAGATCGGGCGCGATCACCGTGAACCGCTGAGCGAGCTTGGCCTGCACGGTATTCCACGTCGTGGAGTTGTCGCCGATGCCGTGAATCAACAGAATCGCCGGCCCGGAGCCCGCGATTCGGAACGCTCGCTTGTACCCGTGGATGGTGCGGAACTCGAGCCTGGGGGTGGTCACTTCGCGCACCGGCCGAAGGTTGCTCTTGCGCTTGCGCTCAGTCACCTCGGCACCCCTGTCGTCGCGCCCCTTTCGGACGGTTAAGCCGGGTCGTCGTCGTCGCGCTTCTTCTCCGCCTGCTGGGCTAGGAATCGCTCGAACTCGGCACCGAGCTCGTCGCCGCTAGGCAGGTCCTCGTCGCGCGTTAGTAACGACCTGTTCTCCTGAGCGTCGATGAAGGCATCGTACTGGCGCTCGAGTGCGGCCACCACTTGAGCGACCTCGGCGCTGGCCTCGACCTGCTCGTCGATCTTGGCGCGGATCTCGGCCGCGGCCTCGGTCAGCGCCGACAGCGGTAGGTCCAGCGAGCCGGTCTTGGCGACCTGCTCGAGCAGCGCCTGGGCGGCGGCGGGGTAGTCGGTCTGGGTCAGGTAGTGCGGGACGTGGACGGTGAAACCGACCACCTCGTGCCCGTGCTGAGCCATCCGGTATTCGAGCAGGTTGGACGCGCTACCGGGAACCTGGATCTCCGAGATCCAGGGCTGGAAATCGGTGATCAACTCGCGGTTGTTGGAATGCGCGGTCAGCGTGATGGGCCGGGTGTGCGGAACCGCCATTGGGACGGTGCCCAGGCCGATGATCTGCCGCACCCCCAGCCGCTCGGCCAGCAGGCGCACCGCGTTGATGAAGCGCTCCCACTTCAGATCCGGTTCCATCCCGGCCAGCAACAGAAACGGGGTGCCGACGCTGTCGCGCAGCGCGTACAGGCTCAGCTCCGGGTCGTCGTAGTTGGTGAAGTGATCGGTCTTGAAGGTCATCAACGGTCGGCGCGAGCGGTAGTCCAGCAGCTCGTCGATCGCGAACGACGCGACCAGCTCGGTGTCCAGGGCGGCCTTGAGGTGTGCAGCGGCCAGCCGTATCGCGTGCCCGGCGTCCGAGAAGCCTTCCAAGGCGTGCACCAGCACCGGGCCGCGGCCGTCCGAGGTGACCAACTGTGGCGCCGGGAACTCCAGCTCGTACATGCCGGGTTGCCCTGGCTGGTAGTAGAGATCGTCGTCGCGTTGCTCGTCAGACATCGGGTTCGCCTCCTCTCGGGGATCCTCCAGGGTGCCCCAACCAGTGTCCCCCGAATCAATAGGCACCCGTACATGAAACGGGATGACGCGTGAACGTAATCCGGGTGGAACATTTCCGGCGGCACCGGATCTGCCGGCAAATCTACCGCCGCGGTGTGCGGCGTCGAATTCCGCTTCCACCCCCGTGGTCGGGCATGATGGAAATCGATGCGCGTCCGGATGTTACTGCTGTGCCCACTGGTCGGCCTGGCGACGTTACTGGCGTCGTGCGGGCGCCCGGTGCTGCACGTATCGCTGCCCACCAGCACCCAGGCGCCGAAGACGAGCATGTCCGTCCAGCGCCTCAGCCAGCCCGAGCCGGGTGCGGTTGCGGGCCCGGTGGATCCGGACCGGCGGGTGGGAGCGATCTTCCTAGACGGCAGCACCCAGCACGTGTGCACCGGCTCGGTGCTGCATTCGGAGGCCGGCAACCTGGTGCTGACCGCCGCACACTGCCTGGCCGGAGCTGCCCGGATCACATTCGTGCCCGGCTTGTCCGGCGACGGCGTGCCGCCGGATCTGTGGACGGCCGACAACGTCTACCTGGATCCCCGCTGGGTTTCGAGCAAAGATCCGCACGCCGACTACGCGATCGCGCGGGTCAACAGCGACCAGGGCGGATCGGTGGAGTCGCGCGCCGGTTTGGCGCTGACCCTGGGAACGGCCCCGCCGCCCAGCAGTCACGTCACCGTCGTGGGCTATCCGTCCGGCGTGGGCGGCTCGCCGATCGGCTGTCAGGGCAGCACCGCGGTCACCGACGGTGGATTCCCGTCACTGGTGTGCCAAGGGCTGGTCGGCGGCACCAGCGGCGCGCCGTGGGTCAGCGGAACCAGCGTCGTCGGGCTGATCGGTGGACTCGAACGCGGCGGTTGCGCCGAGAACGTGTCCTACTCCGCGCCGTTCGACGACCACATCGCCGCACTACTGGCCCGCGCCGAAGCCGGCGGACCGGGCGATCCGATACCGGTCGACCTGGACGACACCTGCTAGCCGGTCAGCGGCGGAACTGGTTCAGCGCGCGCACCTTGTTCATCACGTCGAGCGCGGCCACCTTGTACGCCTCGGAGAACGTCGGGTAGTTGAACACCGCGTCGACCAGGTATTCGACGGTTCCGCCGCAGCCCATCACGGCCTGCCCGATGTGCACCATCTCGGTCGCACTGGTGCCGAAGATGTGCACCCCGAGCAGCTTGAGGTCGTCGGTGGATACCAGCAGCTTGAGCATGCCGTACGAGTCGCCGGCGATCTGGCCGCGGGCCAGCTCGCGGTAGCGGGCCATGCCCACCTCGTAGGGGATCGAGTTCTTGGTCAGTTCCACCTCGGTGGCGCCGACGTAGGAGACCTCGGGAATGGAGTAGATGCCGATCGGCTGCAGGTCGGTGATGCCTTCGGTGGGCTCCCCGAACGCGTGGTAGGCGGCCAGCCGTCCTTGTTCCATCGAGGTGGCGGCCAGCGCGGGGAAGCCGATCACATCGCCGACGGCGTAGATGTGGGGCACCTTGGTCTGGAAGAAGTCGTCGACGTAGATCCGGCCGCGGTTGTCGGCCTCCAGCTCGGCGTTGTGCAGATCGAGGTGGTCGGTCTGCCCTTGGCGCCCAGCGGAATACATCACCGTCTCGGCCGGGATCTGCTTGCCACTGGCCAGGGTGGTGACGGTGCCGGCCGAGCCGACGTCGACCGCGGTCACCTCCTCACCGAACCGGAACGTCACCGCCAGGTCGCGCAGGTGGAATTTCAGCGCCTCGATGACCTCGGGATCGCAGAAGTCCAACATGTCGCCGCGCTTTTCGACGACGGTGACCTTCGTGCCCAGCGCGGCGAACATCGACGCGTACTCGATGCCGATCACACCGGCGCCGACGACCACCATCGAGGTGGGCAGCGTCTTGAGATCGAGGATCCCGTCGGAGTCGAGCACCCGGTCCTCGTCGAACTCGACCCCGGACGGCCGGGCCGGCCTGGTGCCGGTGGCGATCACGACGTATTTGCCACTGATGGTTAGCTTTTCGCGCCGGGACGGGTCTTCGATCTCGATGGTGTGCGGGTCGATGAATCGTCCATGCCCGATCAACAGGTCGATCCGGTTGCGCATCAACTGGTTGCGCACCACGTCGACTTCCTTGCCGATCACGTGCTGGGTGCGGGCCAACAGGTCGGCCGGGGTGATCTTCTCCTTGACCCGGTAGCTCGCGCCGTAGAGTTCGCGCTGGCTCATCCCGGTGAGGTAGAGCACCGCTTCGCGCAACGTCTTTGACGGGATCGTGCCGGTCTGGACGCACACGCCACCCAGCATCTGGCCGCGTTCGATGATCGCGACCGATTTGCCGAGCTTGGCCGAGGCGATGGCGGCCTTCTGGCCGCCGGGCCCCGAGCCGATCACGACCATGTCGTATTCCTGCATCGATCCCATGAGATAGACGATAGAGCCCACAGTCGAGACTTTCTCCACAGACGGATGGCTCAATTGCGTTGCGCGAGCGCGTTCTGACGGTGGCGGCGATCAGCGTTGGGCCTCATGACACCGCATGCACCCGATTTCGAACTGAACCGCCCCGGCACACTGATCGCCGCGCTACCGGCCGTTCTCGGCTTCGTTCCGGAGAATTCATTGGTTTTGGTGTCGTTGGAACATGGCGAACTGGGAGCCGTGCTGCGGGTCGACCTCAGCGAGGAGCTCGCAGGCCGGCTCGGGCATCTGGTCGAGGTCGCCGCGGCGGCGGCGCCCGAGGCCGCGATCGCCGTGATCGTCGACGACGAGGGTGCCGAATGCCCACTGTGCAACGAGGAGTACCGGCAGCTGTGCGCGATGCTCGCAGAGGTGTTGTCGGAGCACAACATTGAGCTGTACGCGGCGCATGTGGTGGACCGGGTGGCCCGCGGCGGGCGCTGGCATTGCGTGGACGGCTGCGGCGCGAGTGGCACGGTCGACGATCCGTCCGCGTCGCCGCTGGCCGCCGCGGCGGTGCTGGAAGGCCGGCGGCTGTATGCGCGTCGCGCCGATCTGCAGGCGGTGATCGCCGTCGAGGATCCGGCCCGCAGCGCCGCGCTGGCCGATCTGGTCAGCGAGCAGGCGGCCACGCGCGCGGCGGCGCATCGTGCGGATCCCGCGGGCTGTATCCGTCGCGACCTGGAAAGCGCGATGGCCGCGGCCGCCCGCGTGGGCGCCGGGCAGACGCTGTGCGACGCCGAGCTGGCCGCGCAGGGCTGCGCGCTGGACGACGGTCAGGTGCGCGACACGCTGTACGCCCTCGCGGTCGGCGTGAAGGCCGGGGAAGCCGAAGCGTTGTGGGCGGCGCTGGCGCGCGCCCTGCCCACGCCGTGGCGGGTCGAAGCGCTGGTGTTGCTGGCGTTCAGCGCGTATGTGCGCGGCGACGGCCCGCTGGCGGGGGTGTCTCTGGAGGCCGCGCTGCGCTGCGACCCGGACCACCGGATGGCGGGCATGCTGGATACGGCGTTGCAGTCGGGCCTGCGACCCGAACAGATCCGCGAACTTGCGAGGACCGGCTACCGGCTGGCCAAGCGGCTCGGAGTGCGGCTACCGCCGCGGCGCGCGTTCGGCCGCCGTGCGGGATAGGGGAGGATCAGACCTTTTCGACCTTGACGGCGTGCGCCATCTCGTGCGGCAGGGTGACGTTCTCGTGCCCGGGGATCAGGATGGTGACCCCGGCGGGACCGGTCTCGACGGTCACCCGCGCGTTCGGCACAACGCCGGCGTCTTTGAGCCGGGCGATCAGGTCGATGTCGCCCTGGACATGCTCGGTGAGCTGGCGGACGACGACCGCGACCGGCGATCCCGCCGGCAGCTCGGTCAGCCGGACCAGGTTGACGTCGTCGGCGCCGGAGTCCGGGCCCACGCCCAGGTCCAGCAAACCCGGAATCGGGTTGCCGAACGGGGAGGTGGTGGGGTTGTTGAGCACCTTGACCAGCCGGCGCTCGACATCCTCGCTCATCACGTGCTCCCACCGGCAGGCCTCGGCGTGCACTTCTTCCCACGGCAAACCGATGACGTCGACGAGCAGTCGCTCGGCGAGGCGGTGTTTGCGCATCACGGCGATGGCCAGGGCGCGGCCCTTGTCGGTGAGTTCCAAATGCCGGTCCCCGGCCACGTGGAGCAGTCCGTCGCGCTCCATCCGGGAGACGGTCTGGCTAACGGTCGGCCCGCTCTGGTCGAGTCGTTCGGCGATCCTGGCGCGCAGCGGCGTCACGCCCTCTTCCTCGAGGTCGTAAATGGTCCGCAGGTACATCTCGGTGGTATCAACCAGGTCGTTCATTCAGCACCCTCCATTGACGCCGAGTCTACTTGGCCAGCTGCCGAAATGGGTCTAACGCTTCCTAGGCAAGCAAGTATGCCCGCCGCGAATTCGCGGCGGGCATACTGTCGGCGCTACCTGGCTGAGCGGCGCCTCAGCTCGCGTACGAGCGCAGCCGGTCGGCACGCTCTCCGTTGCGCAGCTTGGCCATCACGTCCCGCTCGATCTGCCGGACCCGCTCCCGGGACAGGCCGAACAGCTTGCCGATCTGGTCCAGCGTCCGCGGCTGGCCGTCGTCCAGACCGAACCGCAGCCGGATCACCTGGTGCTCGCGCTCGTCGAGAGTCGCCAGCACACTGCGGATGTCGGTGTGCAGCAGCTCGGCGATCACCGCGTTCTCCGCGGACATCGCTTCGGCGTCCTCGATGAAGTCGCCCAGCGGCGCTTCCTCTTCGGAACCGACCGGCATGTCCAGGCTTACCGGGTCGCGGCTGTGCTCGAGCAGATCGTTGATCTTCTCGACCGGGATTCCGGACTCGGTGGCCAGCTCCTCGTCGGTGGCTTCCCGCCCCAGGTTCTGGTGCATCTCGCGCTTGATTCGCGCCAGCTTGTTGACCTGCTCGACGAGGTGAACGGGCAGCCGGATGGTGCGGCTCTGGTCGGCCATACCGCGGGTGATGGCCTGACGGATCCACCACGTCGCGTACGTCGAGAACTTGAATCCCTTTGTGTAGTCGAACTTTTCCATCGCGCGGATCAGTCCGAGGTTGCCCTCCTGAATCAGGTCGAGCAGCGGCATTCCCCGGCCGGTGTAGCGCTTGGCCAATGAGACCACCAGACGCAGGTTCGCCTCCAGCAGGTGACGGCGCGCCGCCTGGCCGTCACGTACGACGGTGGCGAGATCGCGTTTGCGGTTCTCGCCCAGGCGCTTCCGCGTCGCGAGCAGATGCTCGGCATACAGTCCGGCCTCGATACGCTTCGCCAGTTCGACTTCGTCCGCGGCGGTCAGCAGCGCCGTCTTCCCGATGCCGTTCAGATATACGCGCACGAGGTCCGCTGCAGGGCTCTGAGCATCAAGATCGCTGGTGTCGATCCTGCCTGTGATGGCATTCGCCATGGCGGCCTCCCGATTGGCTTGTAGCTGTCATGGTGTTAAACGACATATCAGCCCTGAGAGTTCCCGCGTCGGCGTCATCTCACACGCTTTGACGTGCACAAATGTGCCGACGACCTGAGAATGTCCTGAGAAGAGTGCTCCGCCGCCGGTCAACCGGAACCGGCGTCGTACCCGTGACCGGCGTCGTAACCTCGGTGCTCGTGGTCGGGCGAACCCGGTTGCGGCGGCGCGGATCGCGGCGCCTCGAGTGCGGGTCGTTCGGCCGTCGGGAACAACGGCGTGCGCCGCCTCGCGTCGTCGAACCGGCGGGGTTCGTCCTTGCGGCGGGGCGGCCGGTCGTTGGCGATCAGCACGGCCATCCACGGCAGCGGCACCGACGCGCCCACGATCAGCAGCGAGATCAGCCCGTTGTGCCAGGCGCCGTAGGCCAGCGCGGCCAGGATCAGCGCCGGAATCCGGAAGGCCATCAGCGTCAGGTACTTACGGACCCGCGCGCGATGCTGTTCCTCGTAGGACGGTTCGGCGGCGGTGATGAGCACCGGCCGGCCGTTGTCATCGAACCCTAGCTCCGGGCCGCGCTTCATTCCTCCACTGTCCCACATCTGGCCGATTCCGGTCGGGGCGCCTTGGCAGGCACAATGTGAGGTATGCAGACCCAGACGATCGAACGCACTGACACCGACGAACGCGTCGACGACGGGACCGGCAGCGACACCCCCAAGTACTTTCATTACGTCAAGAAGGACAAGATCGCCGAGAGCGCGGTCATGGGGAACCACGTGGTCGCGCTGTGCGGTGAGGTTTTTCCCGTCACGCGCGCGGCCAAGCCGGGCTCACCGGTCTGCCCGGATTGCAAGAGGATCTACGACCAGCTCAAGAAGGGCTGATCAGGTCGGCGGCCCCGCCGGCTCGACATCGCGTTCCCGCGTCGCGGGATTCGTCGTCACCGGGTTCGACAGGGCCTCCGCCGTCCGCTTCAGGGTGGGCGACCGCGAAATCAACCACTTGCGCAGCCGGTGGGCGTGCGTGCGGGGCGCGGGGAACTCCTCCTGGATCGCGGCATTGAGCTCGGCGCCGAGCATGATCGCGAAGCCGCCGAAGAAGGCGAACAACAGAAACGCGATTGGCGTGGACAGCGCGCCGTAGGTGTAGCCGGTGCTGGTGATCCACCGCAAGTAGACGCGCAGGCCCAGCGTCGCGATCACGAACACGGCGGTCGCCAGGATGGCGCCCAAGACGAGCCGATGCGTCGGCAGCGGCTCCGGCAGCGACACCCGGTACAAGATGACGACGCCGGTCATCAGCCCGAGGACCAGTGCGGGGTAATAGCCGTAGCGCAGCACATTGGCCAGTGCGTAAGGGATGTGTTCGGACACCGTGCGGGGGCCCACCACCAGGACCGGCGCGGCCACGACCGCGCACACCAGTCCCACCACGTAGAGGAACAGTGCGAACAGCCGCTGGCGCACCGGGTGGCGCAGTGGTGTCTGGTCGTGCGCCTCGACCACGGAATCGACGAACGCCGAGATCGCCGACGACCCCGCCCACAACGACAGCAGGAAACCGAGCGAGACCACCTCGCCGCGGGCGTGCGCGGTGATGTCACGCACGGTGGGCTCGATGATCTCGTTGACGACGCTGGACGAGAACAGGCTGTGCGCCGCCGAGATCGCGCTCTTCTCGATGCTGTGCAACGCGTCCGGCCCGAACAGCGGGGCCACATAGGCCAAGCTGCCCAGCATTCCCAACAGCAGCGGCGGTGTGGAAAGCGCCGACCAGAAGCCCGCCTGAGCGGACTCGGCAAAGATGGAGTCGTCCCAGCTTTTCCCGAGAGTCCGCAACGTGATTCGCCACAGGTGATGGCGCGACGGCTTTACGGTCTGATCACTCATACCGGTCCAGCATTGCCGATGAGTTCGCCCACGCCTCACATTGTGGATGGGCGAGTTCGCTGGACCTAGCTTCCGCTGACCTCCAGCACGGCGGCGAGCTCGACCAGCTTTGCCTCGTGCTCGTTGGCGTGGTGCTGGCAGAAGAGAAGCTCGGCTCCTGAAGGCAGCTTGGCACGTACCCGAGCTGCGGCACCGCAGCGGTCGCAGCGGTCGGCTCTAGTCAGCTCGGCACTTGTCGTCAAAGTTGCATTCACTGGCTTCTCCGTTCTCTTGTATTCACTGTCTCAGACGTTTGGCGTTTTTGCGTTGTTCCCTGATCGTTATCGGGTGTGTCGTTTCTCACGAGCTGTAAACGTCTGGTTTCGTCGGGCTTTCTAGAGTCGTCAACTGTGACATTCCCTCCTGAGCTGCTCGTGCACCTGTGCGCGGCCGACGAATGGTCGGACGCCCAGCGCCGCGGTGAGATCCGGCCCGGCGCCGCCGCGGACTTCATCCATTTGTCGGCGCCCGAGCAGGTACACCTGCCGGCCAATCGGCTCTACCGGGGTCGCCGGGACCTGGTGCTGCTGCACATCGACTCGGCTTTGCTGGACTCGCCCGTGCGGTGGGAGCCAGGTGTGCCGACGGACCCGGAAGCCATGCTGTTCCCGCACCTGTACGGGCCGCTGCCGGTCACCGCTGTGAAAAGGGTCACGGCTTATTCGCCCGGTCCCGGGGGCACCTTCGCGCCGCTGGCCGGTCCTCAGGGCTCGACGTAGGCGTCGGCTTCGATCTCCACCAGCAACTCCGGTGCGATCAGCGCCGAGACCTCGACCATGGTCGCCGCCGGCCGTATCTGCCCGAAGACCCGGGCGTGCACCGCGGCGACCTCGCGCCACCGCGAAATATCCGTCACGTAGACGCGGGTGCGGATCACGTCGGACAGCGTTGCGCCGGCCTGCTGCAGCGCAATCTCGATGCGGCGCAAGGCGTCTTGGGCCTGCGCGGCGATGTCGTCCGCGGGCCCGGCGCCGGTGGTGCCGGCGACCGCCACGTACGCGCCTACCCGCACCGCGCGCGAATAGCCGACCGTGGATTCGAAGTCGGATCCTGACGAGACGAGTCTGCGGTTACCGGACATGGGTGTCACACTACGGCGATGCCGGCGGGGATTTCCGGCACGGCACAGTACGCAACATCGACTTTGCCTGTGCGGCAACAAGTTTGGCTTGTGCGCTAGTCGAGGTAGTCGCGCAGAACCTGAGAACGGCTGGGGTGGCGCAATTTCGACATGGTCTTGGATTCGATCTGGCGGATCCGCTCGCGGGTCACGCCGTAGACCTGGCCGATCTCGTCGAGGGTACGGGGCTGGCCGTCGGTGAGACCGAAGCGCAGCCGTACTACGCCGGCTTCACGCTCCGAGAGCGTCTCGAGCACCGACTGCAACTGGTCTTGCAGCAACGTGAACGACACCGCGTCGACGGCCACGACGGCTTCGCTGTCCTCGATGAAGTCGCCGAGCTGGCTGTCCCCCTCGTCGCCGATGGTCTGGTCCAGCGAGATGGGCTCACGCGCGTACTGCTGGATCTCCAGCACCTTTTCCGGCGTGATGTCCATTTCCTTGGCCAGCTCCTCGGGCGTGGGCTCGCGGCCCAGGTCCTGCAGCAGCTCGCGCTGAATGCGGCCCAGCTTGTTGATCACCTCGACCATGTGCACCGGGATGCGGATGGTGCGGGCCTGGTCGGCCATCGCGCGGGTGATCGCCTGGCGGATCCACCACGTCGCGTAGGTCGAGAACTTGTAACCCTTGGTGTAGTCGAACTTTTCGACCGCGCGGATCAGACCCAGGTTTCCCTCCTGGATCAGGTCGAGGAAGGCCATTCCGCGGCCCGTGTAGCGCTTGGCCAGCGATACCACCAGTCGCAGGTTGGCTTCCAGCAGATGGTTTTTGGCGCGGTCGCCGTCGCGGCAGATCCACATCATGTCGCGACGCTGAGCGGCGGGCAGTTTGTCGCCGCGCTCGACCAGTTCGGCCATCAGCTGGGTGGCATACAGGCCGGCCTCGATCCGCTTCGCCAGCTCGACCTCTTCCTCGGCGTTGAGCAGTGCCACCTTGCCGATCTGCTTGAGGTACGCGCGAACCGAGTCCGCGGACGCGGTGAGTTCGGCGTCCTTGCGGGCCTGCCGCAGCGCCTCGGATTCGTCTTCGTCCCAGACGAAATCGCCGGACGCCTTGTCCTTTTCGGACGGCTCGGCGATCTCCTCCTCGTCCTCGGCCGCCGCCTTTTTGGCGGCCGGCTTGGCGGCCTCCGCGCCGTCCTCGGCCTCGTCCCCGTCGCCGGCGTCGGCGTCGTCGTCCGCGTCGGCCTCGACGACGACCTCGTCCTCGAGGTCGTCGAGGTTGAGGTCGCCCTCGATGTCGAGGTCCTCGCCTTCGAGATCGGGCTCTCCGTCGAGTTCCTCGGCCGCGTCGTCGATGCCCTCGAGGTTCTCGTCGTCGCCGACATCCTTGGGTGCGGCCTTGGTGCCGCGGCCCGCCGGCGCCTTCGCGGCGGCCTTGGCGGGAGTGCGGGGCTTCTTCTCGGCGGTCGCGTCCTCGCCGGCGGGCTTGGCGGCCCGGGGTGCGGCCTTCGTCGCGCGTTTCGCCGGCGCGGTGCCGTTGGCGGCCTTGGCCGCGGGCCGCTTGGCGGGAGTCTTCGTGGCGGTGCGCTTCACCGGCTCATCGGTTGCCGGACTGGTCTTGGTCGCTGCCACTTACACCCCTTCGGTTGGACTCACTTTCGGTGGGTTTGGGCATGGTTAACCGAAAGTGCCTGCTATGTCGAATGTCGGCGTTGGTATGAGCGTGGAGGCTCGCACGCTTTCTGTCGGGCGGTCGCCGTGGACCATTGTAACGACAGTGCGCGCTCGTACCGCCCTAGCGGGGAAAATTCAGTGCGTCACGTCCACGGTCGAGGCCATCGCGGCGCCGACGATCCCGGCGGTGTTCAGCAACGCCGCCGCCACCACCGGGGTGCGGTTTTCGAGCAGCGGCACCCATTGGTCGGCCTTTCGGCTGATCCCACCGCCGGCGATGATCAGGTCGGGCCAGATCGCGTTCTCGATCGCGATCAGCACCCTGGTCACCTCCTTGGTCCAGCGCGGATAGCTCCATTTGTTCTTGTCTTTCACCGACGAGGCCGCGCGTTTCTCGGCCTCTTTGCCGCCGACTTCGAGATGGCCGAATTCGGTGTTGGGTATCAGCTTCCCGTTGTGGATCAGGGCGGAGCCGATGCCGGTTCCGAAGGTGAGCAGCACGACCAGGCCCTCATGCCCCTTGCCCGCCCCGTAGCGCTCCTCGGCGAGCCCGGCCGCGTCGGCGTCGTTGAGCACCGTGACGTCTTGGCCGTCCAGCTTGGCGCTGATCACGTCGCGCGCGTTGGTCCCGATCCAGGCGCGATCCACGTTGGCCGCGGTCTGCACGATGCCGTTGGTGACGACACCGGGGTAGGTCACGCCGAGCGGCCCGGTCCAGCCGAAGTCGTTGACGACCTTGGCGATGGTTTTGGCCACGGCCGACGGGGTGGCCGGCTGCGGTGTCAGCAGTTTGACCCGCTCGCCGATCAGCTGGCCGGTGTCCAGATCGACGATTCCGCCCTTGATTCCGCTGCCGCCGACGTCGATGCCGAATCCGCGACGCTGCGGCGTGCCGGAGTCTGCCTCGGTGCCGGGTGTATTGGTGGCCGAGTCGGTGCTGGTCATCGACATCTCCTTGGCGAGATTGGGCTGTGTCACACCTTAGCTGGCGACGACGCGGTTGCGGTCGGGCGATCCGGTGGGTGTCGCCGGTCTGCGCGGCGGCGGCCGACTGTGTTGCGATGGACCCGTGACGAGATCCGAGCCCGCGCAGTTGCGCGCCGTAGCCGAAATGCTCGCCGCAGAAGCCGCCGAGTTCGTCAGGTCGCGGCGCGCCGAGGTGTTCGGTGCGCACGGGGCCGGGACCGACAGTGCCGCGGTGCGGTCCAAGAGCACGCCGACCGATCCGGTGACGGTGGTCGACACCGAGACCGAACGGCTGCTGCGCGATCGGTTGGCCGAATTACGGCCCGGTGACCCGATTCTCGGGGAAGAGGGCGGCGGTCCGGCCGAACCGGACGCGGCGTCTCACGATGCGGTCACCTGGGTGCTCGATCCGATCGACGGCACGGTGAATTTCGTCTACGGCATCCCGGCCTATGCGGTCTCGGTCGGCGCGCAAGTCAACGGCGTGTCGGTGGCCGGCGCGGTCGCCGACGTCGTCGGGGGCCGGGTCTACTCCGCGGCGCAAGGCCTGGGCGCGCACGTCGTCGACGCGCAAGGGACGCAGCCGTTGCGGTGCACCGACGTCGGCGATCTCTCAATGGCCTTGCTGGGCACCGGCTTTGGATATTCGATCGCGCGGCGCACCACGCAGGCCGCGCTGCTGGCCCGGCTGCTGCCGTTGGTGCGAGACGTGCGTCGCGTCGGCTCCGCCGCGCTGGACCTGTGCATGGTCGCGGCCGGGCGGTTGGACGCCTACTACGAGCACGGGCTGCAGGTGTGGGATTGTGCGGCCGGCGGGCTGATCGCGGCCGAGGCCGGGGCGCGGGTGTTGACGCCCCCACCGGTCGGCCCGCCCGGCACGGAGGCCGGACTGGTGGTGGCGGCCGCGCCCGGAATCGCCGACGAACTGTTGGCGGCCCTCGAGCGATTCGACGCGCTTGCGCCGATCGCGGACTGAATCAGCAGCTGCTGGCGTGAATCTTCGCCAATAGCGAGGGATCTGACGATCCGGTGGCCCCGGGGCGCAGGCTGGCGAGCACCGTGTCGATGTCGTCGTTGTGGGCCAGCGCGGTGAATTCCGTGCCGATCGCGAGGTCGACGGAGTCGTCGGCGCGGTTGTCGTTGAACAGCTCGCTGCACGGGGCGACCAGCCACACCGCGGCGGCGGCGGTCCCCCCGGCCGTCCCGAAGCGGATCTGGCTCTGGCAGTTCAGCCGGGTGCCGGCGTAGAGCGGGTCGTTGGCCGCGGTCGGCTGCGCGAAGCCCAGATCCTTCATCGCGCCGGCGACGTCGGCGGCCTGGCCGCCGCGGCCGCTGGCGTTGAGCACCCGGACCTTGGTGTCGCTGAGTTTGGCCGGCGGCACGTCGGCCATTGCACTGCGTGACATTTGCTCGCCGAGCTGGGCCGGCGCCGATCCGTTCGCCGGCTGCGGGGGCGGGTTGCACACCTGCGCCTCGCGAACTTTCGGGGGCCGGGTCAGCGCCACCGTCCACACCACGCCGGTCACCACGACCAGGAAAACCAGCACAACAATCGCGGGTCGGGGATTGCGTCGCCGAAATGGCCGACCGTGCTTGTCGAACGCTGTACCCTCGGTGATTTGAGCGACCACAGCTGCACTCTAGCCGCACGCCAAATCCACTGTTTAAAGGCGAATACGAGGGTCAATCCGGGGGTGTGAGGTAAATCACAACCGAATCGCCCGGGTTCCGGGCACGAATCGTTTGGTGGATGCGTTCGACGCTGGTACAAAGCGTTGCTTGAGGTAACGCAGGCATGTGAGGGGATTGGACGATGCCTACCGACTATGACGCTCCACGGCGTACCGAAACCGACGACGTTTCGGAGGACTCGCTGGAGGAGCTCAAGGCTCGACGGAACGAGGCGGCGTCGGCTGTTGTCGACGTAGACGAATCCGAGTCAGCCGAGAACTTCGAACTGCCTGGGGCCGACCTGTCCGGCGAGGAGCTGTCGGTTCGGGTCATTCCGAAACAAGCCGACGAGTTCACCTGCTCGAGCTGCTTTTTGGTGCAACACCGCAGTCGACTTGCCAGCGAGAAGAACGGCGTGATGATCTGCACCGACTGCGCAGCCTGATCGGTCAGCTGCGTAATGCCGACAGCACCCGGTCGGGGTGACGGCAGCTCACCATCCAGTACGGCGTCGGGTCGTCTGGGTCGTCGAGAACCAGCAAAATCATCGGGCCGACCCATGCGCGATGCAGGACATACGCGGCGGGGTCGAGTTGACGTCCCAGCGCCGCGGACTTCGCGGTCACCGCTATCTCCGCGGATCGGGCGATCACGGTGACCGGCAGGTGGGCTTCCCCGGCCCACAGCTGCACCTCGCCGTCGTCGCCGGCGGTGACCCGGATTTCGATGCGGCCCAGCCACAGCAGTGCGCCGATGGCCACGATGAACAGCACCACGAACGGCAGCCAGTCGGGGAGTGCCTTGACACCCAGATTGACTTCGACGGCGATCAGGGTGGCCAGCGCGAACGCGGGTGGCCACCACCACCAGGGGACCCACAGCCGCTCGCGATATCGCACGCTGTGCGGCGCGACGCGCGTACTCGACACCCGGTCAAGGGTAGTCTGTGGCCCCGTGTCGACCAGTCTGGCCATCGTCCGTCTCGACCCCGGGCTTCCGCTGCCCAGCCGTGCCCACGCCGGCGACGCGGGGGTCGACCTGTTCAGCGCCCAAGACGTCACGCTGGAGCCGGGGCATCGCGCCCTGGTCTCCACCGGCGTGGCGGTCGCCATCCCGTTCGGGATGGTCGGCTTGGTGCATCCTCGCTCGGGATTGGCTGCGCGGGTTGGACTTTCGATCGTCAACAGCCCGGGTACGATCGACGCGGGCTATCGCGGCGAGATCAAGATCTCGCTGATCAACCTCGACCCGGCCGAGCCGATCGTGGTGCGCCGCGGCGATCGGATCGCCCAGTTGCTGGTGCAGCGGGTCGAGTTGGTTGAGCTGGTCGAGGTCGCGTCGTTCGACGAGGCCGGGCTGGCCGAAACATCCCGTGGCGATGGTGGTCACGGGTCCTCCGGCGGACATGCGAGTTTGTGATGGCACTTGGTAGATCAGGCAAAGACGACACCGACGAGTCGGCGGCCGACCCGATCGACGACGAGTTCGACGAGGAGCTGGAGGGCCCGTTCGACATCGACGACTTCGACGACCCGTCGGTCGCGGAGCTGGCCCGGCTCGATCTGGGCTCGGTGCTGATCCCGATGCCCGAAGCCGGCCAGCTGCAGGTGGAGCTGACCGAGACCGGTGTGCCGAGCGCGGTGTGGGTCGTCACGCCCAACGGGCGGTTCACCATCGCCGCCTACGCCGCACCCAAGACGGGCGGCCTGTGGCGTGAGGTGGCCGGCGAGCTCGCCGACTCGCTGCGCAAGGACTCGGCCCAAGTCAGCATCAAGGACGGCCCGTGGGGCCGCGAGGTGGTCGGTACCGCCTCGGGAGTGGTGCGGTTCATCGGTGTCGACGGCTACCGCTGGATGATTCGCTGCGTCGTCAACGGCCCGCACGAAACCATCGAGGCACTCGAGGGCGAGGCGCGGGCGGCGTTGGCGGACACGGTGGTTCGCCGCGGCGACACCCCGCTGCCGGTGCGCACGCCGCTGCCGGTGAACCTTCCCGAGCCGATGGCCGAGCAGCTGCGTCAGGCCGCTATGCAGCAGGCCGCCGAACAAGGCGATGCGCAGCGGCCGCCCAACGAGCCGGCCGCGCGGCGCAGCGCCGACGGCTCGGCCATGCAGCAGCTGCGCACCACCACCGGCGGCTAGCCCCCGCCTCGTCGGCTCGCGTGTGAATCCAGGGCTTTGCGTGTGCGCCCAGGGCGGCGACACGCCGGGGCATCCCGCCGTCAGCGCACAGGCAAAGCCATGAGTGCACACCGAAAGCCGTGAGTGCACACCGAAAGTCGTGACCGCACACGCCGACGGCCACGACACCGACCGCTACGCGTCGGCCAGCGCCGCCAGACAGGCCGCCCCGAGTGTGGCGGCATCCGCGCCGATCTGATCGAGCGTCACCGTCCGCAACGCCGCGCGGGGCGCGGCGGCCACCCAATCGACACCGGCCTGCAGCGGATGAATCGGATCGTCGACCGCCGACGCCACGCCGAGCGGTGCGGCCAGGGTGTTGAGTTCGTCACAGCTGGGCGCGACATAGGCCGCCGCCTCGTCCATCGCGTCGGGCAGCAGCGGCCACTGGGCAAGCCAGGACCGGGCCAGCTCGTCGCCCAGCCAGGCCGGGCTGGAGGCACGCATCTGTGCGGTCGCCGCGGCCAAGCCGTCCGCGCGCAGTACCGACGCCGAATACCGCGCCGCGAGCGCGGCCGGCGCCGACCCCGGCGGCCCCGCCCAGGCGGGCAGCGCGGCCAGCACGGCGACCGTTTGGCCTGGATGAGCGAGTGCCCACGCGACCGCCACCGCTGCACCGATGGAGATTCCGCCGACGGCGATGGGCCCGTCGCGCGCGGCGTCGTCCAACGCGGACAGGTAGCCGCCGACCAGACGATCGGGCCGCGGCGACGGGGCGATCAGCCGTGCGCCGGCGCCCCGCACGGGCCCGGAAAACGCCCGATCGACGTACACGTCGTCGGAGCCGGTTCCGGGCAACAGCACCGCCGTGACACCCCGCAGATCGACACCCACGCCCCGATACTGCCCGGCGCGACACGCGTTCGGAAATCACAGTTTGATTCGGTTGGCGCCGGGGAACCAACAGGTCTACGGTGTCCGTTGGCATAGATGAAGCACCGCAGCTTTTCTCCAATTGTCAGGAGTGGCCATGGGGGCCCAGGGTTATTTGCGCCGTCTCACCCGTCGGTTGACGGAGGATCCGGAGCAGCGCGATTCCGAGGAACTGTCCGACGAGGTCGCCAGCACTGGTGCACAGCGTGCGATCGATTGCGAACGTGGCCAAGAGGTGACGATGGTGGGCACGCTGCGCAGCGTGGAATGTAACGGCAAGGGCTGCGCGGGCGGCGTGAAGGCCGAGCTGTTCGACGGCAGCGACACCGTCACCCTGGTGTGGTTGGGCCAGCGCCGCATCCCCGGGATCGACTCGGGACGCACTTTGCGGGTGAGCGGCCGGATGGGCAAGCTGGAGAACGGAACCAAGGCCATCTACAACCCGCACTACGAAATTCAGCGTTGACACTGCCCGACAACACGTCCAACCGCATCCACCCGGAACGCCTGCTGAGCCAGCTGGGCGGGGTCAGCGGTCTGATCTACTCGTCGCTGCCCGTCGTCACCTTCGTCGCGGCTTCCAGCCTGCTGGGCCTGGTGCCCGCGATCGGGGTCGCACTCGCCGTGGCCGCACTCGTCCTGGTGTGGCGGTTGATTCGCCGCGACTCGACGCAGCCGGCGTTCTCCGGGTTCGTCGGAGTCGCCGTCTGCGCGTTGATCGCCTACATCGTCGGAGCGTCCAAGGGCTATTTCCTGCTCGGCATTTGGGTCTCGCTGGTGTGGGCCGTGGTCTTCGCGGTGTCCGTGGTGATCCGGCGGCCGTTGGTCGGCTACGCCTGGAGCTGGGCCACCGGGCGTGACCGCCGCTGGCGCAACGTGTCTCGGGCCGTCTACGCGTTCGACGTCGCCACGCTGTGCTGGGTATTGGTCTTCGGTGCGCGGTTCGTCGTCCAGCGACTGCTCTACGACGCCGACCAGACCGGCTGGCTGGCCGCGGCGCGCATCGGGATGGGCTGGCCGCTGACCGCGCTGGCCGCGCTGGTGACCTACGTGGCGATCCGGGCCGCGCAGCGCGCGATCGACGGCGCCGGTGCAGCGTTAGGGCCGGCTGCCGTGATCGACGCCGATACCGTCGGCGACTAGCTCGCGGGTGGCGCGACCGCCGGCAGCACCAGCTTGCGCAGATCCTCTTCGACCTCGGTGACCGCGACGAAGAGCAACTCGTCGCCGCCTTCCAGCGGCTCGTCGGCCTCCGGCACGATCACCCGGGGGCCCCGCAGAATGGTGACCAGCGCGGCATCCCGGGGCAGCTCCAGTCGGCGTACCGGCTTACCGCCCCACGGGGTGTCGTCGGGCAGGGTGATCTCGACCAGGTTGGCCTGACCCCGCCGGAACTCCATCAGGCGCACCAAATCGCCCACCGCGACCGCCTCTTCGATCAGCGACGCCAGCATGCGCGGGGTGGACACCGCCACGTCGACACCCCAGGCGTCGGTGAACAGCCATTCGTTGCGGGGGTCGTTGACGCGGGCCACCACCCGGGGCACCGCGAACTCGGTCTTGGCCAGTAGGGACAGCACCACGTTGGCCTTGTCGTCACCGGTTGCGGCGACCACCACGTCGAAGTCCTCGAGGTGCACCGATTCGAGCAGGCTCAGCTCGCACGCGTCGCCGAGACGCCAGTGCGCGGCCGGGATCGCGTCGACATCGACGTGGTCGGGGTTGCGTTCGATCAGGGTCACGTCGTGGTTGTTCTCGAGAAGCTCGCGGGTGACCGAGCGGCCGACCGCGCCGGCTCCGGCGACAGCTACCTTCATCTGCGCTGCTCCTTGGTCGCGGTCGGGCGGCGCGGACTCAATGCCCCGCCCCCGAATCGATGTCCTCGGCGGGCGGCAGGGCGGCAATGGCCACCGCTTCGGCCGCCCGGCCGGAGATCGCGGCGATGTAGACCTGATCGCCGGCCTGGATGACCGTCTTGGGTTCGGGCAGGATGCCGGTGCCGAACCGGATCAGGAAGGCCACCCGGGCCCCGGTGGCCTGCTCGAGATCGGTGGCGCGCCGGCCCACCCAGTCCTCGTGCAGGACGACCTCGGACACGGCGACCGTCCCGGTGGGGTCGCGCCACTTGGCGGTCTCGCTCTCCCGGGTCAGCGCGTTGAACAGCCGGTCGGTGGTCCACGGCACGGTGGCGATCGTCGGGATGCCGAGGCGCTCGTAGACCTCGGCGCGCTTGGCGTCGTAGATGCGGGCCACCACCCGGTTGACGCCGAACGTCTCGCGAGCCAACCGCGCCGAAATGATGTTGGAGTTGTCCCCGGATGACACCGCCGCGAACGCGTCGGCCTCCTCGATGCGGGCCCTCAGCAGCACATCCCGGTCGAACCCCTGGCCCAGCACCCGCTCGCCGGCGAACTCCGGGCTCAGCCGGTTGAACGCCGCGCTGTCGCGGTCGATCACCGCGACATCGTGGCCAATCCGGGACAGCCCGTCGGCCAGCGACGAGCCCACCCGGCCGCAGCCCATTACAACCACCCGCACGTCAGGTCCTCTCGGCTGAGTCGGAGCAAGTGTCAATCCATCGGCAAACTTGTGTGGCCAGCCGATTTCCGTCGGCAACATTCTCGCCCACGGAACGCTACCGGCATGGCCCGTTGCGCTTACTCTTGGCTCTCGTGTCCAAACTTTCAACCGCAGCGCGCCGGTTGCTCATCGGGCGGCCGCAACGCAGTGACCGGCTGAGCCACACCCTGCTGCCCAAGCGCATCGCCTTGCCGGTGTTCGCCTCCGACGCGCTGTCCTCGGTGGCGTATGCGCCCGAGGAAGTTTTCTTGATGCTCTCGGTGGCCGGCGCGGCTGCCTACGCGTTGACGCCGTGGATCGGGCTCGCCGTGGCCGCGGTCATGTTGGTCGTGGTGGCCAGCTACCGGCAGAACGTGCATGCCTACCCGTCCGGCGGCGGCGACTACGAAGTGGTCACCACCAACCTGGGCGAGACCGCCGGCCTCGTCGTGGCCAGTGCGCTGATGGTGGATTACGTTCTCACCGTTGCTGTTTCGACGGCGTCGGCGATGGCGAACATCGGTTCCGCGGTCCCCATCGTGGCCCAGAACAAGGTGTGGTTCTGTGTGGCGGCCATCGTCTTGGTGACGGCGCTGAACCTGCGCGGGATCCGCGAATCCGGGGTGGCCTTCGCGATCCCGACGTATGCGTTCATCGTCGGCGTCGTGGCGATGATCGGGTGGGGTTTGATCCGGATTTTCGTGCTGGGCAATCCGCTGCGCGCCGAGTCCGCGGGCTACCAGATGCACGCCGAGCACGGCCAGATCGTCGGCTTCGCGTTCGCGTTCCTGCTGGCCCGCTCGTTCTCCTCGGGCTGCGCGGCGCTGACCGGTGTCGAGGCGATCAGCAACGGCGTGCCGGCCTTCCAGAAACCCAAGTCGCGCAATGCCGCAACGACTCTGCTGATGCTCGGCGTGATTGCGGTGACGCTGCTGATGGGCATCATCGTGCTGGCCCAGCAGATCCACGTGCAGCTGGTCGACGACCCCGCCACGCAGCTGAGCGGAATCCCGGCCGGCTACATGCAGAAGACGCTGGTCACACAGCTGGCCGAGACGGTGTTCGGCGGCTTCCGCATCGGGTTTCTGCTCATCGCCACGGTGACCGCGCTGATCTTGGTGCTGGCGGCCAACACCGCGTTCAACGGGTTCCCGGTGCTCGGCTCGGTGCTGGCGCAGCACAGCTACCTGCCGCGCCAGCTGCATACCCGCGGCGACCGCCTGGCGTTCTCCAACGGGATCCTGTTCCTGTCGGCGGCGGCGCTGTCATTCGTCATCGCGTTCCGCGGCGAGGTGACCGCGCTGATCCAGCTGTACATCGTCGGCGTGTTCATTTCGTTCACGCTGAGCCAGATCGGCATGGTCCGGCACTGGACTCGGCTGCTGCGCACCGAGACCGACCCGAAGGTGCGGGCCAAGATGGAGCGCTCGCGGGTGATCAACACGATCGGTCTGCTGTCCACCGGTGCGGTGCTGCTGGTGGTGCTGGTCACCAAATTCTTTGCCGGGGCGTGGATCGCCATCGTCGCGATGGGTGCGCTGTTCGTCATCATGAAGATGATCCGCAAGCACTACTCCACCGTCTCACGGGAATTGGAGGAGCAGGCCGCCGCCCAACACGACGTGGTACTGCCCAGCCGCAACCACGCCATCGTGCTGGTGTCGAAACTGCATCTACCGACCCTGCGCGCTTTGGCCTACGCGCGCGCGACCCGTCCCGATGTGCTCGAGGCCGTCACGGTCAGCGTGGACGACGTGGAAACCCGTGCGCTGGTGCATGATTGGGAGCACAGCGAGGTCAGCGTGCCGCTGAAGGTGATCGCCTCTCCCTACCGTGACATCACCCGCCCGGTGCTCGAGTACGTCAAGCGGGTCAGCAAGGACTCGCCGCGCACCGTGGTGACGGTGTTCATCCCCGAGTACGTCGTCGGTCATTGGTGGGAGCAGTTGCTGCACAACCAAAGCGCGTTGCGGCTCAAGGGCCGGCTGCTGTTCATGCCCAACGTGATGGTGACTTCGGTTCCCTGGCAATTGAGTTCGTCGGAGCGACTCAAGACCCTGCAGCCGCATGCGGCTCCCGGTGACGCCCGGCGCGGAATCTTCGACTGACGCGCCTCGACAGGAAAACGCAATGAGTGTCGAGGCGTCGCGATCACCGGGGGAGCTGACGCTGGTCGTTGGTGCTCCCGCCAACGGCGGCAGCTGCGTGGCCCACCACGAAGGTCGGGTGGTGTTCGTGCGCTACGCCCTACCCGGCGAACGGGTGCGGGTGCGGGTCACCGCCGACCGCGGATCCTATTGGCATGCAGAGGTTCTCGAGGTCCTCGAGGCGTCGGCGGATCGGACCGAGTCGCTGTGCCCGATCGCCGGGGTAGACGGCGCCGGGTGTTGCGATCTCGCATTCGCTGCCCCGGAGGCGGTTCGGACGCTCAAGGCGCAAGTGGTGGCCAATCAGTTGGAACGGCTGGGCGGGCACCGCTGGAGCGGTGAGGCAGAACCGCTTTCGGAGTCCGGCGTTACCGGCTGGCGTACCCGGGTGCGCCTCGAGGTGGGCGCGGACGCTCGCCCCGGCTTTCACCGCTACCACAGCGACGAGCTGGTGACCGACCTGCGTTGTGCACAGTTGCCGCCGGGGATGCTGGACGGCCTGGACGAAGTGTGTGCGCCGGCCGACCTGGCGCCGACCGCGCAGCTGCACGTCGCCGTCGACGACGACGGGTGCCGGCATGTGGTGCGCACCCTGCGCCACGGCGGGCGAACCTCGACCAATGTGGTGCAGGGCAACTACGAGGCGACCCAGCGCGTCGGCCGGCACAGCTGGGAGGTGCCGGTGACCGCGTTCTGGCAGGCGCACCGGGATGCGGCGCGGGTCTACAGCGCTCTGGTCGCCGACTGGGCGCAGCCGGGCGCCGGCATGAGTGTGTGGGATCTCTACGGCGGCGCAGGCGTTTTCGCCGCCGTACTGGGCGACGCGGTGGGGGAGTCCGGGCGGGTTCTGACCGTCGACACCTCCCGCGCGTCGACGCGTGCGGCGCGGGCCGCACTGGTCGATCTGCCGCAGGTGGACATCGTCACCGATTCGGTGCGTCGCGCGGTGGCGGCGCAAGAGGCCGGCGCCGACGTCGCGGTGCTGGATCCGCCGCGCTCGGGTGCCGGACGCGACGTCATCGACCTGCTGGCCGCCGCCGGTGTGCCGCGAGTCGTGCACATCGGTTGCGAGGCAGCGTCTTTCGCTCGCGATATCGGGCTGTACCTCGGTCACGGCTATACGGTCGAGAAGATCAAGGTATTCGACGCCTTCCCGCTGACCCATCACACCGAGTGCGTCGCGCTGCTGACCCGCCCGGGCGGATCGCCGTCGTGACCGAGACCATCCGTTACGCGCTGATCGTCTTGTTCTGCAGCGCCGTCGGTTTGATCGCGGTGCTGGCGAACCGGCTGACCGAGCGGGTCAAGATCCCGGTCGCCCTGCTGGTGCTGGTCGGTGCCGCCGTGGCGGTGCACAGCATGCCCGCGGTGCAGCCACCGTCCGAGCGGGCGGTCGAGCGGGTGATCACCATCGCGCTGGTGTTGGTGTTGTTCGACGGCGGGATGCATATCGGGCTCAAGCGCTTCCGCGCGGCGGTCGCCCCCATTCTGTCGGTCGGCGTCGTGGGCACCGCCCTCACCGCCGCCGGCGGGGCGCTGATATTGCACTACCTATGCGGAATCGGTTGGTTCCCAGCGGTGTTGGTGGCCACCGCGGTGGCTCCCACCGACCCGGCCGTGGTGTTCTCCGTGTTGGGTAAACGCGAGATCGCCGGCCGCAGTAGCACCATCCTGGAGGGGGAGTCCGGCGCCAACGACCCGGTCGGCATCTCCTTGATGGCCAGCCTGATCGCCGCGGGTGGCCTCAGCGCGGCCGGCTTCGCCAGCGTCGGAACACAATTCGTTCTGCAGATGGTGATCGGCCTGGCCGTCGGCGTGCTCGGCGGTCGCGCCCTGCTCGTGTTCATGCGCCGGGTGGCATTGCCCAGCGAAGGCCTGTACTCGCTGCGGACGTTGGCGTCCAGCCTGCTGCTGTACGGCATCGCCACGCTGGCGCACGGCTCGGGATTTCTGGCGGTGTTCGTCGCCGGCATCGTGATCGGCGACGCTCGCGCGCCCTACAAACCGGACATCAAGCGATTCCACGCCGCCTTGGCGGGTCTGGCCGAAATCGTCGCGTTTGCCGTTCTGGGGTTGACCGTCGACCTCAACGTGCTCGTCCATCCCGACGCGTGGATTCCCGGCCTGGTCCTCGGCGTGGCGCTGACGGTGGTGATTCGGCCGTTGGCGGTGGGCTCCTGCCTGGTTCCGGTCCGGCTGCAGCGAAACGAACGCATCTTCATCCTCGTCGCCGGGCTCAAGGGGGCGGTGCCGATCCTGTTGGGCGAGTTCCTGCGGGCCGCCCACATCGCCGACGCCGAACGCCTCTACGGCATCGTCGTGGTCGTCGTGGTCTTCTCGGTTCTGGTGCAAGGCAGCTCGGTGCCCGGTATCGCGAACCTGCTACACCTGCCGATGCGTACCGTCGAGCCCCAGCCGTGGGAGATCGGCGTGCGGCTCCAGGACGAACCCGAGGGGGTCCACCGGCTGCATGTTGCCCCGGGTTCGGCCGCCGAGGGGTGCACCATCGAGGGCCTAGGTGACCGTGCGGGAGATATCTGGGTGAGCATCGTCGTCCGCGCCACCGGCCTGGTGCCGGTGCGGGGAGACACCGAGCTTCAGGCCGGCGACGAGGTCGTCGTCCTGGCCGATCCCGAACTTCATGACGCCCTCGCCGACTTGTTCGGCGCCTCGTAGGAGGCTAGATCCGGCCGTCGCTGCGTACACTGACGGGATGCTGGAACAGATCCGCGGCCCTGCAGATCTGCAACACCTTTCCCAACAGCAGCTCCGCGATCTGGCCCAGGAGATCCGCGAGTTCCTGATCCACAAGGTGGCTGCTACCGGGGGCCACCTGGGACCGAACCTGGGCGTGGTCGAGCTGACGCTGGCGCTGCACCGGGTATTCGACTCGCCGCACGATCCGATCATCTTCGACACCGGCCACCAGGCCTACGTCCACAAGATGCTGACCGGCCGCTGCCAGGACTTCGAGACGCTGCGCAAAAAGGGCGGCCTGTCGGGGTATCCGTCGCGCGCCGAGAGCGAGCACGACTGGGTGGAGTCCAGCCACGCCAGCGCGGCGCTGTCCTACGCCGACGGCCTGGCCAAGGCGTTCGAGCTGACCGGGCACCGCAACCGGCACGTGGTCGCGGTGGTCGGCGACGGCGCGCTCACCGGCGGCATGTGCTGGGAGGCGCTGAACAACATCGCGGCATCCGGGCGTCCGGTGGTCATCGTCGTCAACGACAACGGCCGCAGCTACGCCCCCACGATCGGCGGTGTCGCCGATCACCTGGCCATGCTGCGGCTGCAGCCGGCCTACGAGCAGGTGCTGGAAAAGGGCCGCGACGTGGTGCGCGCGGTGCCGTTGATCGGTGAGATCTGCTACCACTTCATGCACAGCGTCAAGGCGGGCATCAAGGACTCGCTGGCCCCGCAGCTGCTGTTCACCGATCTCGGGCTGAAGTATGTCGGCCCGGTCGACGGCCACGACGAACGCGCCGTGGAGGCCGCGCTGCGCCGCGCCCGCGGGTTCGGCGCCCCGGTGATCGTGCACGTGGCCACCCGCAAGGGGATGGGCTACGCCCCGGCCGAGGCCGACGAAGCCGAACAGATGCACTCGACCGCGCCGATCGACCCCGCCACCGGCCAGGCCACCAAGATCCCGGGCCCGGGCTGGACGGCGACCTTCTCGGACGCGCTGATCGGATACGCCAGAAAGCGCCGCGACATCGTCGCGATCACGGCGGCGATGCCCGGTCCGACCGGGCTGACGGCGTTCGGGCAACGATTCCCGGATCGGCTGTTCGACGTCGGCATCGCCGAACAGCATGCGATGACGTCGGCGGCAGGGCTGGCGATGGGCGGGATGCACCCGGTCGTTGCCATCTACTCGACGTTCCTCAACCGGGCGTTCGACCAGATCATGATGGACGTGGCGCTGCACAAGCTGCCCGTCACGATCGTGCTCGACCGCGCCGGGATCACCGGTTCCGACGGCGCCAGCCACAACGGCATGTGGGATCTGTCGATGCTGGGCATCGTGCCCGGCATGCGGGTGGCCGCCCCGCGCGACGCCGCCCGGCTGCGTGAGGAGCTCGGCGAGGCGCTCGAGGTGGATGACGGCCCGACGGCGCTGAGGTTCCCCAAAGGCGATGTGGGCGAAGACATTCCGGCTCTCGAGCAGCGGGCGGGAATCGACGTGCTGGCGGTGCCCGCCGAGGGGCTGAACCACGATGTGCTGCTGGTGGCCGTCGGCGCGTTCGCCTCGATGGCGCTGGAGGTGGCCAAGCGGCTGCACAACCAGGGCATCGGGGTGACGGTGATCGATCCGCGGTGGGTGTTGCCGGTGTCCGACGGTGTTCTCGAACTGGCCGAGCAGCACAAGCTGCTCGTCACGCTCGAGGACAACGGCGTCAATGGCGGTGTGGGGTCGGCGGTTTCGGCCGCGCTGCGCCGCGCGGAAATCGACATGCCCTGCCGCGACGTCGGGCTCAACCAGGAGTTCTACGAGCACGCCTCCCGCGGTGAGGTGCTCGCCGACCTCGGGCTGACCGACCAGGACGTGGCCCGCCGGATCACCGGATGGGTTGCCGCACTGGGCAGTTACGAATCCGAACCCGAGATTCGCGAGCGCCTCGACTAATCGTCGGCACCTTCGGTTCTGGGCGGCGGCTGCAGCGCGCCGGCCAGCACGGGATCGACGAGTTCGCGTTGCCAGGCCCGCGCCTGGCCGGCGCGAAGGAACTCCTCGACGGCCTCGACGGGGTCCGGCGCGTCCGCCCAGTCCCAGCACAGCCGCCGCACCAGGTCGGGTGAGACCAGGTTCTCGGTCGGAATCTTCACCCGCTCAGACAGCTCCGACAGCCCGGCCCGGGCGGCCTCCAGCCGGGCGGCCGCCTCCGGTTTGCGCCGGCTCCACCGCGCCGGCGGCGGCGGCCCGTTCGGCGGCTCGGCGTCTTCGGGCGGGTCCTGGCTGGTGCGGGCCGCCTCCAGCGCCGCCAGCCAGGTCGCCGCGCTGCGCCGCTGGTTGCGCCCGCCGAACACCGGCAGCGCGATCAGGTCTTCGACCGTCTTCGGGTCGGCGATCGCGGCCTCGATGATGGCCGAATCCGGCAGGATGCGGCGGGGCGCGATGTCGCGGCGCGCGGCGATGTTGTCGCGGGTGGTCCACAGCTCGCGCACCGCGGCCAAGGCGCGACGGTCGCGCACCTTGTGGATGCCCGACGTGCGCCGCCAGCGGTCGCGCCGCGGCGTGGCTTCCCTGCTGCTCGCGCTGCGCAAGTAGTCGAATTCCTCTGCGGCCCAATCGGTTTTGCCTTGCTCGGCCAGCTCCGCGGCGATCGCCGCCCGCAGCTCGACGAGCAACTCCACGTCGAGGGCCGCGTAGTTGAGCCACTCCGTGGGCAGCGGTCGCTTGGACCAGTCGGCCGCGCCATGGCCCTTGACCAGACCATGCCCCAGCAGCCGTTCGGTCATCGCCGCCAGGTTCACCCGCTCGAACCCGGCCAGGCGTCCGGCGAGTTCGGTGTCGTAGAGCGCGGGCGGGCGCATGCCGACCTCGGCCAGGCACGGCAGATCCTGGTCGGCCGCGTGCAGGATCCATTCGTCGGTGCCGAGCACCTCGGCGACCGGGCGTAGCGCGGTCAGCGGATCGGTGCCGTGACTGACCGGGTCGATCAGCACGGTGCCGGCGCCGGCCCGCCGGATCTGGATCAGGTAGGCCCGGTTGGAGTAGCGGAAACCCGACGCGCGCTCGGCGTCCACCGCGAACGGCCCGTGCCCGCTGTCCAGGAATCGGGCGGCGTCGGCGATCTGGCCGACCGTCACCGAGAGATCGGGTATGCCGTCGGCCGGGTGCAGCAGCGGGGTGGGTCCGGGCGCGCTGCTGTCAGGCCCATCGGACCCGGGCTCCCCCATGTCAGGCGCGTGACCGCGAGCTCAGGTCGGTGACCCCAGCCGGCGGGAGGCCTGCGGCGTGCTCCAGCACCTCGCAAAACGCTTCGACGTGGGCGCCGACGGCCGGCGTGGTCGCCGTCCACGAGGCCCGCAGCTCGAGCTGGTGGGCGCGCGGCGGCCCGGAGATGTCGCCGTAGCGCACGGAGGTGGTGGCGGTGACGGTGCCGCCCAGCGCGGTGACCTGGTCGGTCCGCGCTTCCAGGGCGTCGACCAGCCAGCTCCACGCCACTTCCGGCAGCAGCGGATCGACGGCCTCGCTGGAGTCCAGGTCGGCCTGGATGTAGGCGACCAGGCGCGTGGTGCCGTCCCAGGCGTCGGCGCCGTCGGGGTCGTAGAGCAGGATCAGCCGGCCGAACGCGTCGCCCTCCGACCGCTCGGGGACGATCTCGAGGTCGGGGTGCTTCACCTCGGCCCCCAGCGCGTAGCTGAACGGCGCCAGGCGCTGCGGGGGCCGGATCGGGCCGAGCTCGATCTCCGGCCGGGCGTTGACGGCGTTCATGGCCGCGACCGCTTCGCGGAATGGAGCCGGTTCGACTGAAGTCATTGGCGCCACTCCTCCTCGTCGCTCCCGCTCCGGATCGTCGTAGGCACGGGTCACAGCGTTCGACGCTAGACCTATCGCCGGACCCGCCGCGACAGGCGCGCCGTTTTCCAAACTCGTCGCGCCCAAGCTGTTATCAGGTCGTGTCACATCGTCAACAATCGCCGTTTAGCCTGCTCAGAGCGTTGTTCACCCGTTAAATCGGGCCGGGCGCTTCTCGCGGTGCGCCGCCAGGCCCTCCCGCACGTCGGGGCCGGTGAAACTCAGAAATTCCAGGCCGAGCGACGTCTCGAAGGCCGGCGCGAACATGCGATACCAGTGGTTGAGGCTGTGTTTGGTCCACCGGATCGCGTTCTGAGCTCCCCGGGCCAGATCGTCGGCGAGCTGGGTTGCCCGGGCGAGTACCTCGTCGTCGTCGACGCAGACGGAGACCAGGCCGATGCGTTCGGCTTCCTCGCCGAGCAGGGTCTCGCAGGTGAGCAGGTAGTACTTGGCCTTGGCCATCCCGGCCAGCAGCGGCCAGCAGATCGCGGCGTGGTCGCCGGCCGCCACTCCGAGCTTGGTGTGGCCGTCGATGATCTTGGCGGTCCGCCCGGCCACCGAGATATCGGAGAGCAGCGCCACCACCAGGCCGGCCCCGACGGCGGGGCCCCGGATCGCCGACACCATCGGCTTGTCGAAGTTGACGATGTTGAGCACCAGGTCGCGGGCCTCGCGCATGATACGAAGCCGGCCCTCGTAGTCGCCGATGGTCTCGTCGATCAGCTCGAAGCTGCCGCCGGACGAAAACGCTTTGCCCTCACCGCGGATCAGGACCGCCCGCACGTCGGGGTCGCGATTGATGGCCGGCCAGACGTCGGCGAGATCGCGGTGCATTTGCGGGCCCACCGAGTTCAGCCCGGGAGCGTCGAGAACCACCGTGAGGACGCCGTTGTCGCCGTGTTCAAAGCGGAGGCTGGGGAATTCGTCGTAATTGACGGAGATCGGTGCGACTGCCACCGGGTTGATGTTACGCAGCGTGCCAGGGCCGCCGCGCTGGCCTCGTGGCAGCATTGAGGTCGATGAGTACCCGTCGCGAACTTCCCGAGTCGCCCTATCTGGCCGCGGTCACCGGCCGCAAACCGCACCGGGTGCCGGTGTGGTTCATGCGGCAGGCCGGGCGTTCGTTGCCCGAATACCGGGCGCTGCGCGAACGCACCAGCATGCTGGGGGCGTGCTTGCAGCCCGAGATGGTTTGCGAAATCACCCTGCAGCCGATCCGGCGGCACGACGTCGACGCCGCGATCCTGTTCTCCGACATCGTGGTTCCGCTGCGAGCCGCGGGCATCGACTTGGACATCGTGGCCGATGTCGGGCCGGTGATCGCACACCCGATCCGCACCGACGCCGATATCGAGTCGATGAAACCCCTTGAACCGCAAGCAATTCAGCCGATCTGCGAGGCGGTTTCGCTGCTGGTCGACGCGCTGGGCGACGTTCCGCTGATCGGTTTCGCCGGTGCGCCCTTCACGCTGGCGTCCTATCTGGTCGAAGGCGGCCCCAGCCGTAACCACGCCCGCACCAAGGCGATGATGCTGGCCGAGCCGGCCAGCTGGCACGCGCTGATGGCGAAGCTGACCGATCTCACCGTGGAATTCTTGCGCGGCCAGATCGGCGCCGGGGTGGATGCCATCCAGCTGTTCGACTCGTGGGCGGGGACGTTGTCGCTGGCCGACTACCGCCAATACGTGCTGCCGCATAGCACCCGGGTGTTCGCGACGCTGGCGGAATACGGGCTGCCGATGACACATTTCGGCGTCGGGACGGCCGAACTGCTGGGCGCGATGAGCGAAGCGGGCCCGACGGTGGTCGGGGTGGATTGGCGCACCTCGCTCACCGACGCCGCGGCCCGAGTGCGGCCCGGCACGGCGCTGCAGGGCAACCTCGATCCGGTGGTGTTGCTGGCGGGCTGGCCGGTGACCGAACGCGCCGCGCGCGCCGTCGTCGACGACGGCCGCCGCGCCGTCGACGCCGGCACCGCGGGGCACGTCTTCAACCTGGGTCACGGAGTGCTGCCCGAGACCGACCCCGGCGTGCTGACCGACCTGGTGTCGCTGGTCCACTCGCTATGACCGGCCGGTCGTATTGTGTTGTGGGCGGCGGGATTTCCGGCCTGACCGCGGCCTACCGGCTGCGTGCGGCGGCGGGGGAGAGCGCGAACATCACGCTGTTCGAACCGGGCGATCGGCTCGGCGGGATCTTGCGCACCGAGCAGATCGGCGGACGCCCGATGGACCTGGGCGCCGAGGCGTTCGTGTTGCGCCGGCCCGAGATGCCCGCCCTGCTGGCCGAGCTGGGCCTGTCGGATCGTCAACTGGGCACCACCGGTGCCCGGCCGCTGATCTACAGCCAGCGAAAGTTGCACCCGCTGCCGGCGGCCACGGTCGTCGGGATTCCCTCGTCGGCGGCGTCGGTGGCCGGATTGGTCGACGACGCCACCGTCGCGCGCATCGAGGCCGAGCCGGGCCGGCCGCTGGACTGGGAACCCGGAAACGACCCGGCCGCCGCGGAATTGGTGGGCGAGCGGTTCGGCGAGCAGACCGTGGCGCGATCCGTCGACCCGCTGCTGAGCGGCGTGTACGCGGGCTCGGCGGCCACGATCGGGCTGCGCGCCGCGGCGCCCAGCGTGGCGGCCGCACTGGACTGCGGCGCCACCAGCTTGACCGACGCGGTGCGCCAGGGATTGCCGCCGGCCACGGGCGCCCCGGTGTTCGGGGCGCTGGACGGCGGCTATCAGGTGCTGATCGACGAGCTCGTCGAGCGCGCCCGGGCGCGGTGGGTTCGCGCCGCGGTGGACCGGCTCGAGCGTGCCGGGCAGGGCTGGGTGCTGCGCGACGACACCGGCGCGCAGTGGACCGCCGACGCGGTGATCCTGGCCGTCCCGGCCCCGCGGCTGGCGCGCCTGATCGTTCGGGTGGCGCCGGAGACGTCGGCCGCCGCGCGCCGCATCACCAGCGCGTCGTCGGTGGTGGTCGCGCTCGCGGTGCCCGGCGACACGGCGTTCCCGGAGTGCTCCGGCGTGCTGGCCGCCAGCGGTGAGCGGTTGCGCGGCAAGGCGATCACGCTGTCGTCGCGCAAATGGGGCATCGGCGGCGACCTGCAGTTCCTGCGGCTGTCCTTCGGCCGATACGGCGACGACCTGGCCGGCACCGCGTCCGACGAGGACCTGCTGGCCTGGGCGCGCCAAGACCTCGAGGCTGTCTTCGGGCTGTCCGTCGAACCGGTGGAGGCCCGCGTGCAGCGCTGGATCGAGGCGATGCCGCAGTACGGGCCGGGCCACGCCGACGTGGTCGCCCAGCTGCGCGAGGGCCTGCCGGCGACGATCGCCGTGGCGGGCAGCTACCTCGACGGGATCGGCGTGCCGGCCTGTATCGGCGCCGCCGGCAAGGCCGTCGATCGTGTGATCAGGGCCACCGAGGCCTCTGACGCGGAAGTGGCACGATAGGTCTCATGGCCAAGATCGACTATGACGCCCTGAACTCGACGATTCGTTATCTGATGTTCTCGGTGTATTCGGTGGAACCCGGCGAACTCGGCGAGCAGCGTGAAGCCGTAATCGAGGACGCGACCCGGTTTTTCAAGCAGCAGGAAGAGCGCGGTGTCGTGGTGCGCGGCCTCTACGACGTCGCGGGCCTGCGGGCCGACGCCGATTTCATGATCTGGACGCACGCCGAGCGGGTCGAGGCGTTGCAAGCCACTTACTCCGATTTCCGCCGCACCACCACCCTGGGCCAGGTCAGCGCGCCGGTGTGGAGCAGCGTGGCGCTGCACCGGCCGGCGGAGTTCAACAAGAGCCATATCCCGGCGTTTTTGGCGGGCGAGGAGCCCGGCGCCTACATCTGCGTGTATCCGTTCGTGCGGTCCTACGAGTGGTACCTGCTGCCCGACGAGGAACGCCGCCGCATGCTGGCCGAGCATGGCATGGCCGCGCGCGAGTACAAGGATGTGCGCGCCAACACGGTGCCGGCGTTCGCGCTCGGCGACTACGAATGGATCCTGGCCTTCGAGGCGCCCGAGCTGCACCGCATCGTCGACCTGATGCGCGAACTGCGCGCCACCGACGCGCGCCGGCACACCCGCGAGGAGACGCCGTTCTTCACCGGGCCGCGGGTGCCCGTCGAGCAGCTGGTGAATTCGCTGCCATGACAACCGAATTCGACCCGAATGACCCCGCCCGCTTCGAGGAGATGTACCGCGACGAGCGAACGTCGCACGGCCTGCCGACCGCGACACCGTGGGACATCGGCGGGCCGCAGCCGGTGGTCCAGCAGCTGGTGGCGCTGGGCGCGATCAAGGGCGAGGTGCTCGACCCGGGCACCGGCCCGGGACACCACGCGATCTACTACGCGTCCAAAGGCTACTCGGCGACCGGCATCGACGGGTCGCAGACGGCCCTGGAGCGGGCCCGGAAGAACGCGCAAAAGGCAGGTGTGTCAGTGAATTTCGAGCTGGCCGACGCCACCAAGCTGGAAGGGCTGGAGAACCGGTTCGACACCGTCGTCGACTGCGCGTTCTACCACACCTTCAGCACCGAGCCCGAGCTTGCCCAGCGGTACGCGCAGGCGCTGCGGCGGGCCACCAAGCCGGGCGCGCGGCTGTACATGTTCGAGTTCGGCGCCCACGACGTCAACGGGTTCACGATGATGCGCTCGTTGTCCGAGAAGGACTTTCGCGACGTGCTGCCGGCCGCCGGCTGGGAGATCAGCTACCTCGGCACGACCACCTACCAGGTCAACGTCAGCGCCGAGAGCATCGAGTTGATGGCCAAGCGCAACCCGGACATGGCAGATCAGGTCGAGGACATGTTGAAGCGGTACCGCGCGATGGAACCCTGGCTGAAGGGCGGCCGAGTGCATGCCCCGTTCTGGGAAGTCCACGCCACCCGGACGGACTGAGCGCCCGCGCCGCTCCCGCGCCGCTCCCGCGCCGCCTCCCGCGCCGCCTCCCGCGCCGCTCCCGACGCTCGCGACGCGAAACTTAAACCATGGCGACCGTTTTCGGCGTGTCGTCGCAACTGGTTAAGTGTCGCGGAATCCCCGACGGATCAGCGCGCCCCGCACGCGTCGCACCACGTCGTCGGGCTTGTCGTCGGCGATCACCCGGATGACGATCCAGCCCAGTTCTTCGAGTTTGCGTAGCCGGACCTGATCGCGAGCGTATTGGCGGCGGTCCGCGCGATGGTGATCGCCGTCGTACTCGGCGGCCACCCGGTAGGTTTCCCAGCCCATGTCGAGGCACGCAATCAGATGCCAGTTCTCCTGCACCGGCAATTGCGTTGTGGGACAAGGTAGTCCAGCATCGATTAGCAGTAGACGCAGCCATGTCTCCTTGGGTGACGCGGCGCCCGGGTCGACCAACGGCAGCGCCGCACGCAGCCGGCGCAGCCCGCGCGCACCGCGGTACCGCTTGGCCAGCCGCAGCACGTCCTCGCTCGAGAACGGTGTCGCCCGCATCAACGCGTCGATCCGCGCGACCGCCTCGCCCCGTGGCAGCTGCCGGGCAAGGTCGAACGCGGTCCTGGCAAGAGACGTCACCGGCAATCCGGCAACCGTGGTCACCTCATCGGGTGCGATGCGCGCGTTTCGGGTCAGCACGCCGGCCGGCGGATGCGGGTTGCGCCAAATCAACTCGACGGGCACGTCCTCGTCAATCCACCGCGATCCGTGCAGTGCCGCCGCGGCAAGCCCGGCGAGGACACCCCGTCGTTGCGACCACAGCCATGCCGCGATCGAACGCGTTCGTAGTGTTGGCGCCGCGCAATCCGCCACATACACATCGGGATAGATCGCCCGGAAGTCGGTTCGTAACCGATACCAGCTCAGTTGTCCCAGCCGCACTGCCTCGCTGCCCACCAACACGTGGTCCACAACTGAAAGACGTCGCGACGCGGCGATGAGATCCCGCGAAACTTAAACCATGGCGACCGTTTTCGGCGTGTCGTCGCAACTGGTTAAGTGTCGCGGGGATTGACCAACGATCAAGCCCCCGTTGGCACCAGGCGCAGCGAGATGGAGTTGATGCAGTAGCGCTGATCGGTCGGGGTCGGATAGCCCTCGCCGGCGAACACGTGACCGAGGTGGCTGTGGCAGTTCGCGCACAGCACCTCGGTGCGCGTGGTGCCCATCGAGTGGTCGGGTCGCAGGATCACCGCGTCGGAGTTGGCCGGGTCGAAAAACGACGGCCAGCCGCAGTGCGAGTCGAACTTCTCCGTGCTGCGGAACAACTCCGCCCCGCAGGCCCGGCATTCGTAGACGCCCTCGGTTTTGGTGTCGGTGTACTCGCCGACGAACGGCCGCTCGGTGCCGGCGCGACGCAGCACCTGAAACTCTTCGGGGGTCAGCTTCTGACGCCACTCGTCGTCGGTGAGCTGCAACTTGGGCGAAGTCATGCGTCCACGCTAGCGCGTGTCAGCCACGCCGGGTCAATCCCGCCGTCGAGACGGTTCTCGTCCTTGGCGTCGAGGTAGCGGAAGTAGAGCACGGTGAACACCACGATCAGCAGCAACGACCAGCCGTAGGTGATCTTGAGGTACTCCAGCGCCCGGCCCCATCGCATCCAGTTGAACAGCAGCCACCGGTCCAGCGTCATGAAGCCGTAGATCCCCAGCCACGCCGGCCAATTGCGGATCGTCGAATTGGGCAGCACGACCGTCATCAGGAACGGGAACAGCATCATCGAGTAGTAGCCCTGCGACAGCGACAGCGCCAGCCACGACCACAGCAGCAGCACCCCCGACGAGGTGGTGAACCAGAACAACGGGTCGCGGGTGCGGTAGTAGCGGTACAGCAGCCAGAGCGCGCCGATCGCCAGCGCCGTGAACAGCAGCCGCAGGAACACGATCAGCCAGGTGGGCAGGCCGAAGTACACGCCGTTGCCCTCGATCGAACTGTTGAAGTAGTCGCGGGTGCCCAGGAAGTACGGCACCGTCTTCGTGACGAAGTCCATCGGATCGGCGACCAACGGCCACGCCACCGCATTGACGACGATCGGCACCACGAACGCCGGCACCAGCGCCCGCCATTGGCGATTCAGCAGCGGCAGCAACAGCAGGGGCAGCAGCACCGGTTTCACCGTGAGCGTCAACCCGATCACCACACCCGCCCACCACTGGTGGCTGCTTTTACCGTCCAGCAGCCACCACAGGAACAGCAGCTCGGCGAGCAGCACGCAGCCGTTGATGTTGGTGAACACCAGCGTGTTCGTCACCGTCTCGGTGCAGAACATGCCCAACAGCAGGGCCGGGGCCGCGACGGAGGCCAGGGTGAATTTGAACAGCCGCAGCAACAAGTACCAGGCGATCAGGATCGCGATCGTGTTGATCAGGATGAACAGGTAGCGCGACGGGGCGAACGGCAGGTAGCCGAACGGTGCCATCAGCAGCGTGCCGCCGGGCGGGTACAGGTAGTGCGGGTCGACGTAGTCGAAGTGCTCGTTGTAGATGTCCCAGCCGCGCCGGAAGTTCAGCACCGCACGGTAAACCGGCTTGAAGTCGTCGGTGATGTTGCCGTTGGTGGTGATCACGATGCTGCGGTGTAGCACCGAGAAGATCGCCGCCGGCCACAGCGCCGACCGCAAGATCGTCGCCGTGCTGGGCGGCCCGGAGCGGGGACGGAAGGCGGCCAGCACCCAATCGCGCAGGCCGGTTCGAGTCGAGTCAGCTGCCGTCACCAGCGCACCGTACACCGCGGCGCCGCGCCGACACCTCAGGCGGGACAGTAAGTGTCGGTTCCGGGCAGCTTGCCGGTGTTGAGATAGCCGACCATCGGCGGGATCGCGCACGCCGTGTAGATGCTCGCCCCGTGGCCGATGCCCTGCCACATCACCCGGCGGCTGGCCGCGCCCGCGTTGATGATCGTGGCCGCCGTCTGGGCCACGCCTTCGGAGCCGACGATCGGGTCGTTCTGCACGCCCAGCAGCACGACGTCGACCTTGAGTTCCTTGGGCGGCGCCGGCGGCGAGATCGTGGGCCAGTGCACGCACTTGACCAAGTTGAGCGCGGCGACCGTGCCGAACTGCGGATAGAGCTTGGCCCAGGCGACCACGAGTTCGCGCACCCGGTCCGGGGTCGGACGGTTGATCGCGTCGCTGCAGGAGTTGACGAACTGACCGTCGGTGTCCTGGGTGGCGTCGGCGCGGTTGATCAGGCTGGTCAGCTGGTTGGCGTCGCCGGAGCGGGCCGCGGCCAGCGCGTTGGCCAGACTCGTCGTGGCGCTGACGCGGCCGCCGGACGGGAAGCCCAGCGCGACGGTGATGGCGTTGACGACCTCGGCCAGCGAAGCACCGCCGGGCCCCCGGCCGGCCCGGGCGTCGGCCAGCAGCGCGCTGACGGCGGCCTTGGGGTCGGGGCCCAGCGCGCAGTTCACCGCGACGCACTGCGCGGCGAACGCGTCGAGCGCGGCCTGCTGCCCCTTGACCTGCTGCTCGGCGGCCGCTTCGGCGTTGACGCCCAACGCAATCGGGGAGTCGAGCATCAGGCGCGCGACCTTGTCGGGACGCGACGACGCGTAGGCCAGCGCGACCTGGGCGCCGTTGCCGATGCCGAGCAGCGCGACCGCGGGCACGTCCCACAGACTGCGCAGTCGCTCGATGTCCGAGGCCGCATGCGAGTTGTCGTAGGCGCTGTCACCCGGTGCGATGGCGTCGGTGCAGCTGGTGGTGGCGGTGTTGGAGATGTCGGACAGATTGGCGACCGGGTCGTCGCCGCTCTGGAATTGCGCCTGATCGCGCATCGACTGCCGGTCGGAATGATCCCGGCAGTCGATCGGGCTCGACATGCCGATGCCGCGGCGGTCCACGGCGACGATCGGGTGGGCCTGCAGCAGATCGTTGCCCGCCCGCGACAACCACACCGGCAGCTGCGCCGACGACGGCAGGTCGGAGCCGGTGGTGAGGACGACGGGACCGGCGTCCTTCGGGGTCTGATTCGACCGGGCGCGCACCACGCCGATGCTGAGGGTTCCCGATCCGCCGTTGACCGGGTCGAGGTCGGCGTCATAGTTCGCGCAATCCAGCCGGACGCCGGTGGGCGCGTTGCGGACGCCGGCGTCGTTGAACACCTTCGCCGTGCAGTCGCGCCACGACAAGTCGTTCTTGGGGGCGGCGATCGGCGGCGGACCGGCCGGCGGCGGCTTCGTGGTGGCCGCGCCCTGCGGCCGGGCACCGGAATTGGTCGCGAAGCGCGGGTCGGCGGCCAGGCCGGGAACGCAGGCGGTCAGCAGCGTGGTGACCGCGACCAGCGTGGTCACCGACCTGATGTGCCGACTCATGCCGACCACAGTAGCCATGACGCGGTGCTAAGCCCGCACGTAGCGCGTGTACAGGTAGCCGGCGTCGTCGGTCAGCACGTGTGTGCAGTCCATCCGGGTCAGCGCCTGACCGGGGCCCGTCGCGATGCGCCGGGCCAGCCCGCCGACGACGTAGGGCGCGATCGTCAGGCACAGCTCGTCGAGCAGGTCGCGCTGCATGAACGCGCCCAGCAGCATCGGCCCGCCCTCGGTCAGTACCCGCCGCATTCCGCGGGCCCGCAGGATCGCCAGCAGCGCGGCCTCGTCGACCTTTTCCGGATCGGGGCCCGAGCAGTCGATGACCTCGGCCAGATCGCCGACGCAGCGGCGGGTTTCGTCGGCCGCGGCCGTGCAGGTGAGCACCAGGGGCGGCACCTCGGTCCGGGTGAACACCCCCATCTCCCGTTCCAGCCGGCCGGACTTGGTGACGATGGCCAACTGCGGCACTTCGCTTTGCCCGCGGGCCTGCCGGCGCTGGCGCTCGGCGATTCCCGCGTGCGCACCGGAATAGCCCTCGACCCGCACGGTGCCCGCACCGACGACGATGACATCGGCGAGCTCGCGCAGCAGGAAGAAGATCAAGCGGTCACCGGGCCCCGCCATCGGGCCGGTCTTGCCTTCGGCGGTGGCACCGCCGTCGATGCTGGTGATGAAATTCGCCCGCACCCAGGTGTTGTCCCCGTCCGGGTAGGCGTAGAGCTGGGGGAGTTCGCCGTCGTCGAGTTCGCGCCCCGACCCGAGCAGGGTCAACGGGATGTCGGCGGCTCTGCCTGACTCGGGCATGAGGACGATTGCAGCACGCCGTTAGAGTCTTCGCATGCACGGGTCCACCTCCGCGGACGGTTTTGGGCCCGCACAGCATCTGGTGGATCGGCATCCGAGCGTGTCGCCGGAACGGCTGATCGCCCAATTACGGCCGCCGCCGACGTTCGCCGACGTGGGCTTCGCGACCTACCGACCGGATCCGGCCGAACCGACGCAGGCCGCCGCCCTGGCGGCGTGTCAGGACTTCTGTCGTCAGGCGCAACAGCGGCGCGCGGGCCGGCGAAAGCTGTTGGGCAAGCGGGCGGTGCTGCCGGGCGTCGGCATCTACCTGGACGGCGGATTCGGGGTCGGCAAGACGCATCTGCTGGCCTCGGCGTACTACCAGTTGCCCGGCCCTCGCCCCAAGGCGTTCGCGACGTTCGGGGAGCTGACCCAGCTGGCCGGGGTGTTCGGCTTTACCGAATGCATCGACCTGCTGGCCGATTACACCGCGGTGTGCATCGACGAGTTCGAACTCGACGACCCCGGCAACACCACGCTGATCTCGCGGCTGCTGTCGTCGTTGGTCGAGCGGGGGGTGTCGGTGGCCGCCACCTCCAACACGCTGCCCGAGCAGCTGGGGGAGGGCCGCTTCGCCGCCCAGGATTTTCTGCGCGAGATCAACACGCTGGCAAGCATTTTCACCACTGTGCGCATCGAAGGCCCGGACTATCGGCACCGCGGCCTGCCGCCGGCGCCGCAGCCGCTGACCGACGACGAGGTCGTCACGCGTGCCGCCGGCGTGGCCGGGGCGACGCTGGACGACTTCGACGCGCTGTGTGCGCATTTGGCCACCATGCACCCGTCGCGCTATCTGACGCTGATCGAGGGTGTCACGGTGGTGTTCTTGACCGGTGTGCACGGCATCGACGACCAAAACGTCGCGCTGCGTCTGGTGTCGCTGACCGATCGCCTGTACGACGCCGGCATTCCGGTGATCGCGTCCGGCGCGAAACTGGACACCATCTTCAGCGCAGATATGCTGGCCGGCGGCTACCGAAAGAAGTACCTGCGGGCCATTTCCCGGTTGCTGGCGCTGACCGCAGCGGCTACCCAACCTCGCGAGTCATGACGTAGTCGTTTTCCAGGTGATCGCCGACCTGGAACGTCCTGGTGCCACTGACCGTGAAACCGCTCTTGGCGTAAAAGCGTTGGGCGCGTTGGTTTGCCTTGCTGACGCCGAGCCACACGCAGCGCACGTCCCAGTCGGCCGCGACCGCCAGCGCGCCGTCCATCAGCGCCGCCGATGCCCCGCTGCCGTGCTGGTCGGGCAGCAGATACAGCTTGGACAGCTCGGCGGCCGGACGGATCTCGACCGCCCGCTGCACGCCGGCGTCGTCGGAGACGCCGCGAACGACCATGGCGTAACCCACGATTCGGCCGTCGCGGCTTGCGGTCACAATGGCGCGCTTCGGGTCGTCCAGATACTCGCCGAAGCGGGCGGGCGACAGGTTGGCCGCGACGAAGGACGCGATGTTGCCGGGCGTCGCGGTGGGCGGGCACGCCAACGGAAAGGTAAGGGCCGCAACGTTAGCCAGCTCTGCAATATCGACGGAATCCGTCGCGACCCGCTGGATGGCCAGTGTCAGAGGTTCCACTGCGCGAGGTGCCTGCCGGTCTTGCGGTCCAGCAGCACGACGTTGGAGACCGGATCGCGGTAGGCGTCCCAATACACCCCGCCGCGCACGATCGCGCCGTTCGGCGCGTTTGTGAGCACGTTGTCCAGAGCGTCGGGTGCGTCGGTGGCGCGCGGCTTGTAGGCGTCGGCGAACGGAGTTACTCCGTCGAAGCTGAACGCGGTCGCCATGATGAACGGGTTGGGCACCTGGATCGCGCGGACCGTCACGTCGGCGCGATTGGGGGTGCTGCCGGGAAAGCTCTTGATCGGGACGCCGCTGCGGGTGTAGCCGAATCCGGGCGGCGGGTCGCACGGGGTCACGCTGCTGACCGTGACGTCGGCGATGTAGGTGCCGGTGTCCACCCGCAGCGTGTCGCCGATGTGACCGATCGGCGCGTCCTGAGCCCACGCGCGGGGAGCAGCGCTGCTCGCGGCGGCGATGAGCAAAGTCGACAGGACGATCAGCCAGCGGCGCATCTTCGCATGATTGCACACCGACTATTGCGGCGGGAGAGGTTGGACCGGCCGCTAATTGGGCTGTTTGCCGCCGGCGAGCGATTCGAGCGTGGCGATCAGATCCGCCTCCACTCGGTCCTTGTCGACGCCGCATCGGTGCAGCGGCCCGGCATCGTCTTCGAGTTCGAGCAGCGCCAGCAGCACGTGTTCGGTGCCGATGTAGTTGTGGCCCAACCGAAGTGCTTCGCGGAAGGTCAGTTCGAGCGCCTTGCGGGCCGGGCCGCTGAACGGGATCAGCTCCGGCTGCTGATGGCCGGGCCCGGCCCCGGCCGCGGGGGTGGCCGCCGCGCGCAGCGCCGCGACGTCGACGTGCTGGCGCATCAGCAGCACGGTGGCCAGCGCGGCCGGATCGGTGAGCAGGCCCAGCAGCACATGGTCGGGGGTGATTTCGCTGCTGCCCGCGTGGTGTGCGGCATTCTGGGCGGCCACGACGGCGTTGCGCGCGCGGGGGGTGAAGCGTCCGAAGCCCTGCGACGGGTCCAGGGTGGTGGGCTCGGCCCGCGGCACGAACCGCTTCTGGGCGGCCTGTTTGGTGACGCCCATGCTCTTGCCGATGTCGGTCCACGACGCCCCGGACCGGCGTGCCTGATCCACGAAATGCCCGATCAGATGGTCGGCGATCTCGCCCAGATGCTCGGCCGCCAGGACGGCGTCGGCCAACTGCTCGAGCGCGTCGGTGTGCACCTGCTTGATCGCGTTGATCAGCTCGTCGAGGCGGACGGGATAGGCGACGGGCGTCGGCTCGGACATGGCGTCAACATTAGGTTGACGGCCTGGCAAGTGTCAACCGTGGGTTGACGACCTGGCGGGCCGGAATCCGCGCCCGGCACAGGGATGCGAGTTTGCCGCGGGTCTGCGACGATCAGGGGGCTATGACACGCTTCCTGATGCTGGTAAGCGCCGTTGCCATGGTTTGCACGGCCGCCCCGGCGTACGCCGACCCGATGGACGACCAATTCCTCGCGGCGCTGACGGCGTCCGGCGTCACCTTCCCCGACCCGGGCCGGGCGATCGCGGCGGGCAAGTGGGTGTGCCAGGCGGTCGGCCAGGGCACGCAGATGGTCGATGTCGTCAAGACCGTCGAAGACCGTAACCCGGGGCTGCGCGAGGAGAACGCCGCGAAGTTCGCGGCCATCGCGGCCACCGCCTATTGCCCCGGCGCGCTGCCGCGCACCAGCACCAGCGCTCCCCAGTAAGGGCGCGCTAGTCCCGTTCTTGCGGCGCGGTTTTCGGTGGCGTCGCGCGCCCCCGACCGGGCGCCCGCCCCAGTTGCAGCGGCCCCATTCCCGGCACGGTGCGCGGGGGAGTCGTCGGGCTGCGGCGCTTGCGCCAGTGACCAGCACCCGAGATGCGCCAGTCGGCCGCCCATCTCCACTCGTAGGTTTCCGCCGTGCCCAGATTCGTGGCCAGGGCGGCCATCCGGAGGTTGGCGTTCTCGGTCGCCATCCACGAGGCGACGATCCACACGTTGGCCAATTCGTCTTCGGAAACCTCGAAGCTCCAAGACATTTCGCTGTCCTGGCAACCCATCGACGGGCGTATCTGCGGCTTGGGGGCCGACACCTCGAAGGGGTTGCCGCCGGCTTCGAGATCTAGTCCCACCTCGTAGCGCACGGTCGGTCCGACCATCCGCAGGCTCACCTGCAGGCGAGCGACGTTCTTGCGGCGCGGGGTGAGGCGATCGACATCCAGGACGACGCCTTTGGCGCCCGACCTGGTGCGGCGGGTCCGCAGCTGATTCCCCGCGAAGAACAACCCGACCACGGCGATGATGCCGACAAAGACATCCAGAACAATCAAGATGGCAGTCACGTCGTCCTAGCCAACACCATTCGCACTCGCCTCGCCCGTGCGACTAGGCGGGATGCGTGGTCTCGGCAACTCTGGGAGAATTGGGAAGCTATGAGACGCCTCATGATGCTGCTCAGTGTCGCTTCGACGATTGCCCTGGCGGTTCCGGCCCACGCCGACCCCAGCCCGAGCCCCAGCCCCGCTCCGGACCCGGCCGCCGATGCCAACTTCCTCAAGGAGCTCAAAGACGCCGGTCTCACCTTCTCGGACCCGGCTGCCGCGATCTCGGCCGGCAAGACGGTGTGCGAACTCGTCGACGCGGGACATTCGGACCAGGAGATCGTGAACAACCTTCAGCTGCGCAACCCGGGATTCGCCGAGAACGGCGCGGCGAAGTTCACGGCGATCGCGGCCGGTTCGTATTGCCCCAAGTACCTGACCGGCGAGGGTCGGGGACCCAAGCCCGAGGGTGCAGTCGGCGACTGAGCGCTCGCGCAAACGGGCGCAGCGCCCCGCGCGGAGTCGACCGTCGTCCAGGTTCCCGCAACGCTCCCGACGCCTTCGTGCCGGCGACCGGCACCGGGAATTCACTTCGGGCTCGCCCGGGATCGGCTATGTTGCGCGAGACGCTAGCAAATCGGGACGACAGTCAAGGGAGCCAATCGTGAGGAACGTATCGGTGGCCGCAGCCGGTCTGGCAGCAACCACTCTGGTGGTCGGCGCAGCGGTCACGGGGTGTGGCGGTGACAAGTCGTCGAGCCCGTCGTCGTCGAAATCGTCGACGTCGACTTCGTCCGCGGCGTCCTCGTCGTCGGCCACCCCGACGTCGACCAGCGCGTCCGCGCAGCCGTCGGACTACAGCAACCTGCTGATCAAGGCGACCGACATCGTGGTGCCCGGCGACGGCTTCACCGGGCCCAAGACGCGGCAGCTGACCGATCCGGCGCCGGGCATCGAGGGCGTGTTCACCAACCAGGCCGGCTCGCGCAGCATCATCGACTCGCTGCTGGTGTATCCCGACCCCGGCGCGGCGGACAAGGACCGTGACTCGCTGACGAAGTCTTACACCGACCCACAGAACGGTGCGATCAAGGGCGGTACCACGGCGCCGGCCGACGTCGGTGTCGGCGGCACGATCGTTTCGGGTCCCTCGCCCGACGGCAGCAAGGCGAAGACGTCGGTGATCTTCGGCGAGGGCAAGATCGTCGCCCTCATCGAGTTCGAGAGCGCGCCGAACGACCCGGTGCCGCCGGAGATCGCCCTCGATGTGGCGCGCAAGCAGGATGCGGCCATCAAGGCTGGTTTGCCCGGCTAGGCAACCGAATATGCTGCGGCGCAGCCGGTTTGGCTAGCAGCAGTGCTCGCCCCGCCAGGCGGTGCGGCCCTCCCGGACTGCCACGGCGGCGATCACCAGCGCCACGACCGGGTCGGCCCAGGCCCAGCCGAACAGGTAATTCAGCAGCAGCCCTACCAGCAACACGCCGGACAGGTAGGTGCACAGCAGCGTCTGGTTGGAGTCGGCGACCGCGCTCGCCGAGCCCAGTTCGCGGCCGGCGCGGCGCTGTGCATACGACAACAGCGGCATGACCACCAGCGATACGGCCGCCAAAATGATTCCGGCAGTTGAGGATCCGGCTGTCTCGCCGCCGGTCAGGGACCGGATCGATTCGACCGTCACGTAGGCCGCCAATGCGAAGAACGACAGCGCAATGACCCGCAACGCCACGCGTTCGCGGGCCTCGGGGTCGGGTCCGGAGAACTGCCAGTAGACGGCGGCGGCCGAGGAGACCTCGATCACCGAGTCCAGTCCGAACCCGATCAGCGCGGCCGACGATGCCATCGCGCCGGCCGAGAGCGCGACGATGGCCTCGATGATGTTGTAGGTGATCGTCGCCGAGACCAGCAGCCGCACTCGTCGCGACAACACGGCACGCCGTTGTGGCGCAACGAGATTCGTGGTTTCGGCGCTGCAGCAGGGCCCGGCGCAGGCATCCTCGTCGTTCATCGCGTCGCGCTCGTCTTGGCGGAAGCGGGCTCGTCCAGGCACGGCTGATCGGTATCGACGGCCAGCACCACCTGAACCAGCTCGCTCAATGCGCGGGCAAGATGCGCGTCGGCCAACGCGTACCGGACCTGTCGTCCCTGGTAGGTGGCCACCACCAGGCCGCAACCCCGCAGGCACGACAGGTGATTGGACACGTTGGAGCGGGTCAGGCCGAGCTGGATCGCCAATTCGCCGGGGTACCGCACGCCGTCGAGCAACGCCACCAGAATCCGGCACCTCGTCGGATCGGCCAGCGCCCGCCCCAGGCGGGCGAGCGCCGATTCCCGCGCCTCACAAGTCAGCACTCGCAAAACAATACAGTCGCGGCTGACATGACGCTAGCGTCCGGCGCGGGCCTGCTCTTCCAGCAGATCGGCGGCGGAGGCCACACTTTCGGCGGGGGTGGCCATCAGGGCGGCGATCGCGCGGGCGCGGGCGGTGTATTCCGGAGCGAGGACGCAGCGCAGCTGCGCGACCAGCGAATCCAATGTGGTCGCCCGAAACTCCTGGCTCGAGCCGACTTTCAGTCGTTGCACGGTCGCCGCCCAGACCTGCTGATCGTCGACCCCGAGCGAGAGGATCAACGCCGGCACTCCGGCCCGCAGGCCCGCGGCCGTGGTGCCGGCGCCGCCGTGGTGGACGACGGCGCGGCACGCCGGAAAGACGGCCGCGTGGTTCACCTCGCCGACCACCTTGACGTGGTCGAAATGGCCAACGGCGGTGAAGTCGTTGGGGCCGCTGCAAATCAGCGCGCGCTCGCCCAATTGCGCGCAGGCCTCGGCGATCACCGCGACGGTTTCGGCCGACGTGACCCGCACGCCGCTGCCGAAGCCGAAGTAAATCGGCGGGGTGCCGGCGCCGATCCAGGACAAGGCCCCGGCGTCGCCGTCCGCCGGCAACTCCAGCGTCAGCGATCCGACGAAGGGCCGCTGCAGACCCTGCTGCGCCCAGTGCGCGGCCAGCCCGGGAAAGCAGAGCTTGTCGTAGGCCTGGATCTCGCACGCGCCACCTCCGGTGGCCTCCGCCAGGCCCAGTTCGGCGCGTTGGGCGGCTTCGGCCTCGGCCGCCAGCCGCGCCAGCAGATCATTGGGGCTCACCGCGTCAACCGGGAAGAAGTGCAGCGCCGCCTGGGCGATGCCGTAGTGCTGCGCGACATTGGCGGCCAGTCCCTGCTCGCTTTTGCCGGTGAGCACCAGGTCGGCGCCGTCCGCAAGAGCCAGCAGCGACGTGCCCCACTGGACCCATGCCTGCCGGATCTGATCGGTGAATGCGGACATCATCATGATCGGGTTTTGCCGCGTCGTGTGCGAGAAGTCCATGTGCTGAGGCGGATTCGGCCCGAAGGCGCCGGCGGCCAGCCCCGCCGATTCCACAAAGCCGATCATGTTGGGCGTGACCGCCATGGCCACGTCGTGACCGCGACGCAGCAGCTCCCTGCCGACGGCGGCGAAGGGCTCGACGTCGCCGCGGCTGCCGTAACCGGCGAGCGCAAATTTCACGGGGAGAACCTCACTGCCGGAAATGCCTACACGTCGACCGTTCGACCTTGGCGGTCGAGCCGTTCGGGCGCAACCCGGGCATACAACGGCCGGTGCATCCACGCATTCTTAATATTTTCATATCTTCCCCGGGCCAGCGCCCGGTTGTGCCCTCGCGTGCGGGCGGTCCGGGACCCGATGCAGTAACTTCGGTTCGATCATGGAAGCTCTTCTGCTGGCGCTTGCCGGTCTGGCCTTCCTCGACTCGCTGAATGTCCTCAACGTGGGCGTCGTGTCAGCCGTCGTGTACGCCAGCCGACTCGATCGCCGATCGCCGGTCCCGGGCGGCATGAGCTTTATCGCAGGACTGTTCGCGGTCAACATCACGTTCGGTGTCTGCACCGTGCTCGGACTTGGGCTTCTGAAGCACTCGGTCGACTTCAAAATAACTCCGGCGCTTCACTTTTGGGGCCAGCTCGCATTGGGTGTGGTGCTGATGTGCCTGGCCTACTTTCCGTTGACCGCGCAGACGTCGGCTCCGGGCTGGGCGCTGGCGGCGATGCGGCAGCGCCCCTGGCTGCTCGGAATTCTCGGCTCCGCGGTCGGCAGCGGGCAGGCGCCGACCTCGATTCCCTACCTCACCGGGTTGGCCATGCTCGCGGCGCTGCATCCACGACCGCCCGGCTGGCCGCTGCTGATTTGCGGATATTGGACGCTGGCGCTGACGCCGTCGCTGGTGATTCTGTTTCTGGCCACCCGCAAGACCAAACGAGCCGTCCGGGTGCAACGCGGTATCGTGCGCGGCCTCAGTCGCTACGGGCCGATCTCGGTGCGAATACTATTTCTGGTCGTCGGTGTCGGACTCGTGGCCGATGCTCTGCTGTTCCGCAGTGTCCTGTGGTGAGGCCGGCGATAGGGGTATGGCGGGTGGCACGCACGTGACGACGACAGCGCGCCATCCGATCCGGGTGCTGACGATCGGGAACGCCCCGGCGGGGCCCAACAGCCGCGGCGGCATGGCGACTATGATGCGCCTGCTGCTCGAGGACAACGATTCACGGTTCCGGATCCGCCTGGTGCCCACCTACATCGACGCCCCGCGGCCGACACAGCTATGGACCGGAATTGTGGGCATGCTCAAGGCATCCGCGCTGTTGTTGTTCGGCTTCGTCGACGTTCTTCACGTGCACTATTCGTGGCGCGGCAGCATCGTGCGCAAGGCGGTGCCGTTGTTCGTGGCCCGGCTGTGCGGTGTCCCGACCATCGTCCACAGCCACACCACGCACTTCTTCTCGTGGCTCGATGAACTGCCGCGGCCGGTGGGGCGCGCCGTACGCCGGGCGCTGCGTGCCGACTATTCGGTCGTGCTTGGCCAATTCCACGTGAAGCAGGCGTGCGACAGTCTGGGATTCGACGAATCCCGCATCCGAGTGCTCTACAACCCGGTGGTCGTGCCCGCCGTCGCACCTTCATCGCGCACCGGGCAGCCGATCCGCGCGGTAGCGCTTGGCAGGCTGGGCGAAAACAAGGGAAGTTACGACCTGGTGCGTGCGATCGGTATGTTGCCCAGCGACATTCGCGCCAAGCTGCGACTCACGCTGGCCGGCGACGGGGACGTGGAGCAGGTCCGCGACATCGTCCGGGCCGACGCACTCGACGAGACGATCGACGTCGTCGGCTGGGTCGGGCCCGAGGAGCGGGACCGGCTGTTGGCGGAGTCGGCGATCTTCGTGTTGCCCAGCTACAGCGAGGGCCTTCCGATGGCGGTGCTGGAAGCGATGGCCAATGGTGTGGTCCCGGTGACCACCGCGGTGGGCGCGATACCGGAGGTGGTCACCGACGGGGTCGACGGTGTGCTGGTTCGGCCCGGCGACGTTGCCCAGCTGGCGCGGGCGCTGCAGTCCCTCGTCGTCGATACCGAGCTGCGCGATCGGCTCGCCGCGGCCGCCTACGCGCGGGCGCGCGAATTCGATATCGCCCGCTGGCGGGAAGGCCTGCACGAGGTGTGGCTGGCGGCCGCGTCGCGCTAGCGGCGGGGAAGCCCGCCGGAGACCATCAGGCGGAAGTAGTCGAACGACGTATCGCTGCCCACCGCCAGTCGCGGCAGCGCCATCGGATCGCAGCGGCGGTCGGCGAAGCCCGGCGCGGTCGACAGCGCCCACCGCACGCCGCGGCCACGCAGCGCGTCCTGCGCGCGGGCGTCGAAATCCTGCGCGCGGCCGTTGGGGTAGGCGAAAATCGTTGGTGTTCGGCCGGTCTCACGTTCCAGAGCCGCACAGGACTCCGCGATTTCACGCTCGATCTTGTCGTCGCTGCAGCGGGACAGGATCGGATGCGTCACCGAGTGCGGATACAACGTCACCAGCCCGTCGGCGGCCATCTCGCGCGCGTCGGCCCAGGACAGCATCCGGAACGGACCCGCGTCGCGGCCCTCGCGCCAGCCCAGTGCGTCGACGACGTCGTCCAGCACCGCGATCCGTCGCGCGTCGTTCAGGTCTTTCAACCGCTGCACCACGGTGGCGTAGACCTTGCCGCGCTCGGCCGTGCCGGCAAGCGAACGCATACCCAGCCCCAGTGCGGTGAGATCGGCCTCGGTCGCGGTGGTGTGTGCGATCGCGAGCCAAAGCCGGTCGGGCCAAAGGGTTTCGCCGCTGCCCATCGGGCCCGTCGCCAGGAACACCGCCGCGGGCAGACCCAGCTCGCGCAGCACCGGGACGGCGTGTGTGGCGAGATTGCGGGTGCCGTCGTCGAAGGTGATCGCCATCGCGCGCGGCGGCAAACTCTGGGCCCAGAGCCGATCCAGCGCCTCCTCGAGCGGAAGGACGTTGAAGTGCTCGCGGATGTATTCGAGTTGACGGCGGTACATCGCCGAGTCCGCGACATGCCAGCACGCCGGCGACAGCGGTTCGTCTTCCACTCCGTGGTACATCATGATCCCGAGCACATCGCGGTGTCGCCGCCGGGCAAGCGCCGGTACTCCGGCGGCGCAAAGCATCCCGGCCGCGGCGTTCTTGATGGTCGTCCGGGTCGCGGGCGAGACGAGGTCGGTCAGGCGTGCCATTAATTTCCGAACTCTAGCGAGCCCGGCCGATCCGGCGTGGCAACTCCCGCCGCCGATTTTGCTACAGCCGGTCGCGAGGCCCGCCGTTTGCTTCCAGTTCACCTAGAAGTTGGAGGGTGAATCTATGCTCACACCCATGAAAACAGCACTAGCGGCGTCCTCCATCGCCCTGTCCGCACTGCTGTGTTCAGTGCCAGCAGTCGCCAACGCCGACCCGGAGCATACGCCGGAGTACATCTCCTACCTCGACCAGAACAACATCCATTACTCCAGCCACGAGACGATCGTCCACGTGGGAACAAACTTGTGCAATGAGCTGCGTAACAACCTCCTCCCACCGGATCAGGCCCTGCAGCGTATCCAGAACATGGGTTACACCCAGCAGCAGACGAAGATGATCGCCTTCGCCGCGGTCGAGGCGTTCTGCCCGGACATGGATATCGACGCCCAGAAGGCGCCCAAGTCCTAGACCGGCCACGCCGGGTCCGAGACCGTTCGTGACATCGCAGTCGCCGAACACCGCTTTCGGTGACGGTGATGTTATTTGCGTGAAAGTTTGCTGAGTGCGCGCATCCAATAGCCGTGTGGCGGAACCGGATACCCGAGCGGCCCCCCGACGGGCGGGCCGGGAGTTGACCTCCAAAGAAGTGCCCGCCTGGGTATGGTGAGCCGGTGGAGGGAAAGGAGTTTGGCCGCTATCGGCTCGTCGAGTTGATGGGCCGGGGCGACCTGGGGGAGGTGTGGCGCGCGTATGACACCGAGACCGCCGATCGCACCGCCGCGATCAAGCTACTTCCGCCACAGCTGGCCGCCGACCCCGCGATCGCGGAGCAGTTCCGTCGGGAAGCGGCCGCGGCGGCACGGCTGAACAATCCGCACATCGTTCCCATCCACGGCTACGGCGAAATCGGCGAGCAGCTGTATCTCGACATGGAGTTCATCGATGGGCGCAATCTGCAAGAAGTGTTGGCGGACGGGCCGATCGAGCCCGCTCGTGCGGTGCGGATCATCGGGCAAGTCGCGCAGGCGCTGCACGCCGCGCACGGGGTCGGGCTGGTGCACGGCGATGTGAAACCCTCCGACATCCTGCTTGATCGCGACGACTCCGCCTACCTGGTCGATCTCGGGCTCGCCCGGTTGGCGCCCTGGTACGAAACGCGATTGGCGAACTCCGACAAGGAGATCGCCAGTTGGCACTACATGGCGCCGGAGAGATCCGGGGCCCGCGAGGCCGACGCCCGCGCCGACATCTACTCGCTGGCTTGTGTCTTCTACGAATGCCTGACCGGACAGCCGCCCTTCGCCGGGGACACGTGGCTGTTCGCCGCGCATCTGAGCACCCCGCCGCCCCGGCCGTCCGCCAACCGACCCGGCGTGCCCCCGGGCCTCGACGCCGTCATCGCCACCGGCATGGCCAAAGATCCCGCCAACCGTTATGCGACCGCCATCGCGATGGCCGACGCCGCCCAGCACGCGATCGCCCCGCCCCCACTACGACGCAAGCAGGTTCCTAACATGGCCAAACACGCTGTGCCCGACGGACAGCCACCGCAACCGGAGCCGCTTCCCGCCGCGAACCGGCACGTCGCGCCCCCACCACCGCCCGTCACTTCGTATCTGGCGGTCGAAGCATCACCGGCCGAAGAGCCGTCGGACCTGGAACCGTTTAAGCAGCCGTGGCCCGACGAGGTCGAAACCTCGCCACGGCGCCCGTGGTGGCGGCGGCCGGTCATCGTGATTCCTGCCGCGTTGTTGACGGCGGCGGTCGTGGTGGTCGCGGTCGTCGTGATCGTCGTGAGGTTCGAGAGCGGCCGGACCAAGCAGGCCGCTGTCCACCACGACCCCGTATTCGGCCCGCAAATCACGTTGCCGTTCAACGGGCTTGGCCACCCTGCCGATGTCGAGGTGGACCCCGCCGGCAACGTCTACGTCGCCGACGACATGAACAATCGAGTGCTGAAGCTGGCGGCCGGGTCGAGCACGGTGGTGCAGCTTCCGTTCACCGGCCTCAACTCGCCCGAGGGCGTGGCGGGGGATAGCGCCGGAAACCTGTATGTCGCCGACACCAACAACAATCGGGTGCTCAAGCTGGCGGCCGGCACGAACACCCCGATTGTGCTGCCGTTCAACGGACTGCACCGTCCCCAGGGGGTGGCGACGGACGATGCGGGCGCGCTGTATCTCGCCGACACCGACGCCAACCGGGTGCTAGAGCTGACCCCCGGCTCGAACAGCCCGATCGAGCTGCCGTTCACCGGCCTCAACGGGCCCGAGGGGGTCGGGCTGGACAACGCCCGCAACGTCTACATCGCCGACTCGGGCAACAGCCGGGTGGTGAAGCTGGCGGCGGAGTCGGGCCGCCAGAGTGTGGTGCCGTTCAGCGGCCTGTTCAGACCCGGGGACCCGAGCGGTGTCGCGGTGGACAGCGGTGGTGACATCTTCGTCACCGACTACACCAACAATCGGGTGCTGAAGATGGAGGCCGGGACGGGCAGACAGAGCGTGCTCCCTTTCGTCGGCCTCAACCACCCCAGCGGCATCGCCGTAGACAAGGCCGTCAACATCTTCGTCACCGACTACACCGGTGACCGGGTCGTGAAGCTGCCCGCCGAGTGATGTGCCCGGCAAGCGAAGAGTTGGCCAACTGATCACGTGCCGGATACCCGGTCATGGCACGGTAGCCGCGTGACAGCCGAATCCCAGGTCAGCCGGATACGCGCGGTCGACCGATTTCACAAGTTCTGTGAAGCGGTCGTCAGCCGGCTTCCGTTCGGGCTGGGCTCGGTCATCGCCCCGACGTTCCTCGGCTTCTGCCTGATCAACGGCTTCACCTTCGGCGTCGATCTCACGCTGCTCACCACGTTGCGCGACGGGCTCGACCTTCCGGTGCCGGTTGCCGTGACCGTCTCCTACGCGTGCGCCTTCGCGCTGAGCTATGTGCTCAACCGCACCTTCAACTTTCAGTCCCACGGCGCGGTAGGTTCCCAGGTCGCCGTCTACGTCGTCGTGGTCGTGGTCAACTACCTGGCTTTCATCCTCGGGGTGACCACCCTGTTGTCGGCCCTCGGCGTGCAATACCAACTGTCGCGCATCGTCGCGGGCATGTGCGAAGCGGTGTACATGTACAGCGCGATGCGCTGGGTGGTCTTCCGCCGCTGACCCGCGGTGCCCGCTGTGCGATCGCTGCCTAGGGTAGAAGCGACTCAGTGCAGAGGAGGCACCCGTTGAGCGAGCACGAAGTGAAGATGATCATCCTGTCCACCGACGACCTGGACGAATCGATCCGGTTCTACAGCGAGACCCTGGGCATGCCACTGAAATTCCGCGACGGCGCCCACTTCGCCGCCCTCGACGGCGGGCCGATCACCCTCGCGTTGGCGACCGATGTGGACCATCCCATCCCCGGGCAGGTCGTCGTCGGTATCAAGACCGCCGATGTGGACGGTGCGGCCAAGGCGGTCGAGGCCAGCGGTGGCGGCATCGTGAAAGGTCCGTACGACGACGCCCACGAGCGTCGGGCCGTGGTCTACGACAACAAGGGCAACGGCGTGGTCTTCTACAAGCCGCTGGCTCGCTGACAACCGCGCGGCGTCACGGAGCGCGGTGGGATCCGTTGGCTTGGAAGATAACCCGCTGACCCACCATCACGGCGTGATCGGCGAACCGTTCGTAGTAGCGGCTCAGCAAAGTGACGTCGACCGCGGCGGCGACGGTGTGCGACCATTGCCGGTCCATCAGGATCGTGAACACGAGGCGGTGTAGCTCGTCCATCGCGTCGTCGTCGTCGGCGAGCTCGGCGGCTTGCTCTGGATTTCCGGACAGCACGACCTTCGTCGCACTCCGGCTGAGATCCACGGCGATGCGGCCCATTTCGACGAAGCAGGGCTTGATGTCGTCAGGGAGCGCGCCCGCGGGATGTCGCAGTCGGGCGGTGTCGGCGACATGCAGGGCCAGGGCGGCCATGCGGTAGATGTCGGCGACGTTTTGCAGGCTGCCCAGGATCGCCCGCAAGTCGGTGGCGACCGGGGCCTGCAGGAGCAGCAGGTTGTAGGCGTCGGTCTCGGTCTGGGCGACGCGGGCGACGAAGTCCGGGTGGGCACTGATCACGGTTTCGGCCCGGACGAGGTCCGCGTCCAGCAGGGCTTCGGTGGCCTGGGCCATCGCGGTGCCGCTGAGGTCGCACATGTCGGCGATGTTGTGGCTGAGCGCCTCGAGCTGGTGATGAAATGCGGTCCGCATGCGGACTAGCGGTTCGCGTCGGGAGGCCAGCCGATGGCCTCCAAGCGACGCTGTACGCGGTCGATCTCGTCGTCCGACGGCGGTTCGTCGGTGATTCGTGTGATGGCCGAACCGATTTCGGCCGTAGCGATTTGCAGGTCGCCGCGCTCGACAAGCGCAGCGGCCACCGCGGACACCTGTTCGTCGGTCAACCGGCGGCGAAGCACCGCCAACAGCGCGAAGCAATCAGTTGGGGGAACCCCTTCCGGGTAGCCCGCCCGCACGAACTCCACCATCTTCATCACCAAGTCGGCGAGATTGATCCTGAGACTCATGGGACGCGGATGCCACCGATTCGGCCGTCTAAACGTGAACGCTTTCCCACCAGACGGTTGCCGACGGTGCACAGCAAGGGCCGTGACCTGCCCTGTTGGGGTGGTGCCGTGGGATCTCGGCAAGAAGTCGCGAAAACGGCACGGGAATCGAGGCCGAAAGCTAGCATCGTTTAATGGCCGACGAGGCGGCCACCGGGAGGATCCTCGGTGGCCGCTTCACTTAATTTTTCGGCCGGCATCTCTTACCTATGCGCGGCGCTGCCGCCGAGTCTGCCTGTGTCCCAAGGCTATTGCAGTGGTCTTTAGTGGGTAGTCCCGATATTGCGGCTGGGCCCGGTACCACACATTCCGCCTCGGCGCACCGGGAAAATCGGGCGACCGCGAGAAATTCATATGTCTCCCGACCTGTGCTCGGTGACCGATCTTGATCTGTCGGGCGAATGACTCCGATTTCGCAGTTATCTGATCTTGATGACAGATTAATCTGATCTTGATTGCGCGCGATTGATCTTGATGGACGGCGAATTGACAAAACTGGATCGCCGCTAGTTGCTGGTCCATCGACCAGATCGCGGGCTCAGCGGGTTGACGTCGGCCGGCGGTTCGCCGATCGGATGGGTCGAACGCCTGGCGGACGGGAAAACTCGGGAGGGGAGTTTTGGCTCGCCGGTGCTGGTAGAGGCGCTAATTAGCGGGCGGAGTAGTGGTAGCCCAGCTTGGTCTGGCCGTCGGACGGGGAGTCGCAGGAGGAGCACTTGATTCCGCTCGCGTTGCCGGCGCACTCGCTGAAGCAACCGATGTTGCCGAGGCCGAAAACGAGCATGAATGCACCAATCATCGCCACAACTATTAGCGCTATCGTCTGCATTTCGCCCTCCCGCTGCAAACCTAATGATTTCCGCCCGGAGTACCCACAAACCTAAGACATCTAATCCGCCAAAATCAAGAAACTCCACCGACTTTGGCGTCGATCAATGGCAACCAAATAACGTCTTGATAAATCCGTAAGTCTGTCCGCATTGAGAAATCCATACCTCCGCGTTTGACGCTCTGGTAAATTCCGCAATATGTAATTCCCCAGGTCTGCGCTGAGCGGCGAATTCATACCTGCAGGCTCTTTTCAGGCCGATAGTTACAACTGTCGGCATGTAGAACGTGCTGGAGGCCGGTTGTGAGCATGCGGCGCAGTTTCCCCATGCGCCTTGTTGGTGAAGTGCGTTCCGCACGGCGGGTGCATACGCTCCGGCTAATGATGCAGGCCTGGGGCCTGTCACCAGCCGGGAGGGAGATCCGACGGTGTCTGACATCAATATCGATGTGGAGCAGCTGACGAGTTCGGGAAGGCAGGTGAGCGGTCACGCCGAGGACCTGGCGGCGGGGTTCCTGACGGCCGACAACCGGATCGAGGCGGCTCAGTACGGTTGGGCCGGCATTTCGGCGATGGCGCTGAGCGCCCGGGCGGCTCGCTGGCTGCCGGTGGCGCAGGCGTTGGTGGGCAGGGTGGGCGATCACGGGTTCGCGCTGCAAGACGCCGCGGTCGCGCATGCGGCGGCCGAGGCGCAACGCGCGCAGGCCCTTGCCGAGGTCGCTGGCGGTGCGGTCAGCGGTCGCGGCTGAGACCCGTGGGGCATGACCTTATCGGTCGCAGACATTGACCGGTGGAACGCCGAAGCGGTCCGCGAGGTGTTTCACGCGGCCTCCGCACGCTCGCAGAGCGCGCTGCGCACCTCCCGCGAGCTGGCGACGCTCTCGGTGTTCGCCACCTGGGAGGGAGCCTCCCGCGACGCCGCCGCGCACCAGAACGCCGGGATTCGGCAAGACCTCGACGCGCACGGGAACGAGGCGCTCGCCGTCGCCCGGGCCGCCGGGCAGGCCGCCGGCGGGATCGACAAGGTCAAGGCCGATCTCGCGACGCTGCGCGCGGACGCGGCCGCCGCCCGGCTACAGGTCGACGCCGCGACCAGTCAGGTGGTGGCGACTCCCCGATTGCGGTACACCGCGCTCGAATGGGCGACGATGCAGACGCGGCGCGCCGAACTGCAGATCCGCCTGAACGCGATCGTGGCCGAGGCCAACGGCGTAGACCAGGAGTTGGCGACCGCGATCAACATGGCCGACGGCGACGCGCCCATTCCGTCCGGGCCCCACGACAACCGGCCCGATGTGCAACAAGCACTGGAACGGCCGTTGCCGCAGGACCCCCAGCAGTTCGCCGACCTGTGGGACAAGCTCACGCCGGAGGAGAAGGACTGGCTCTACGGCCAGGACCACAACATCGGCAATCACCCCGGGATGCCCTGGGACCCCCCGGACCATCTCGGTAGGGACTACTACAACCGGCTTCATCTGCCCGAGCTGGCGCAGCAGGCGCAAACCGACGTCGACCGCTTGCAACAGCGCGTCGACGAACTGGCGGCCCAGATCTACATGGGCGATCACAGCGAGGCGACGACCGGCGAATACAACGCGCTCGCGCCGCAACTGCTGGCGGCCCGGCACAGCCGCGACGGCTACCAGGCGGTGCAGACCGCACTGAACCGCAACGACGGCGTGCGGCGCTACCTGGGCCTGATCGACAACCAGGGCCACGGCGCGGTGGCCATCGGTAATCCCGACTACGCCAAGCGCAATGCGATTTTGGTGCCCGGCACCGGCCAGGACCTCGCGGCCTTCGAAGGCAGCGACCTGAAATCGCTGGCGATGTACAACTCCGCGATGGCGGCCGACCCGGGCTTGCGGCCCGGCGATGTCGCGGTGACGACCTGGATGGGCTACGACCGCCCGATGGATCTCTTCGAGGCGGCGTGGCCCGATCGGGCTCGGGCGGGCGCGGGCGCGATGGACGCGTTCGAGAGCGGGCAGCGGGCGTCTCACGTCGGAGCGCCGTCGGTCGACACGGTGATCGGGCACAGTTACGGTTCCACGTTGGTCGGTGCGGCCGCCTCGGGCGGGCATCATCTCGACGCCGACAACGTCATCGCGGTCGGCAGCCCCGGGATGCTCGTCGAGCACGCCGGCGACCTGAGCCTGGATCCCGGCGCGAATGTCTATGCCATGCGGGCCCGCAATGACATCATCGAGTTGGTGACCGACATGACGCTGGGCCACGATCCCGCGGCCGACGACTTCGGTGCGACGCGGCTGTTCGCGGCTGCCGGACCGAGCAGCGACCCGCTGGGGCTGACGCCCAGCGTTGCGGCGCACAGCAGCTATTGGAGCGAGGGAAACCCGGCGCTGCTCAATCTGGGTGCCGTGATCGCCGGCGTTCCGCCGCCACAGGCCGGCGCCGGGGGAGGCTGAGCGTCATGAGGGTTTTCGCTGCCGTGTTGATCGTCATGCTCGTAGTCGCCTGTAGCCACGATCGCCCCCTGGGGCCGCCCACACCAACCGGCGCCACTCCGCTTGGAGGACCATCCATGGAAGCAACACCGCCACCCCCGCCCGGATACAAGCTCGAGCCCGTTGTCCCGAAAACCCAACAGCAGGCCCAGGATACGGTGATCGGCTACCTGAAGAAGACGCTGCAGGCGCTGGGGCCCGGGACGACGCTGGACGCCGGCCGCTACAGCGGTGGTGGGACGGTGCATCCGTGTAAGGATGTCGAAACCGGAACGCCGCCAATGGAATTCGCGACCAACGGTGACCTCACGCTGCCGCCGGGTACCGACACGAACACCATCGTGGCCAAGGCCGGCGACATCTGGAAGAGCTGGGGCTGGCAGGTCTACGAGCGCGACGGCTTCTACAAGCCCAACCGGTTCGGCTACGCCCCCGACGGTTACATCCTGCAGATCATCGCCCGGTACCAGCCCGGCTATGCCCCTACGCTGCAGGGGATTTCGCCGTGTTTTCCCGCCAACCTGCCCGCCGAGCGCAGCCCGTTCCCGACGATCCTGACCGGTTAGCGCGGTGCCAATGCCGCGGTCTTACGGCAGACCGAGTTTCGTTGCCTTCATGTCGAGATAGGGATGGGCCATGCCTGGGTCGACGCCGATTGCTTTGGACGCGGCCTGCGTGCCCTCGTCGCGGCGATGCGCAATGACGTGGGTGCGATCGTTCGGTGTTAGTGAATCGAACCACGCATCAAGCCTTTGACGGTCCTCCTCGAGCTTTGCCACCACCGATCCGTCGAGCTTCCAGGTCGAGGAACCGCTCCACGATGTTTCGTCGACGACCTCTTGCTGCTGCATCCCATGCTCTTTGACTTGGGCGAGAATGCGTTCAACGAACGCAGATATCAGTGATTGACGCGGGTTGTTCAGCAGGTTGACCCGATCGTGCAGGTTGAGCGTGTAAAACCACGACAGGTCTACGGGGTTGGGCATGGTTGAACGGTAGCCGACGGTCGGCCGGTCTTATTTACTCGAACCGCTCGGTGCGGGCAATGTCAAGCGATGATCGGCCCGGGGGTGGCGATTGCGCCGGAAGCCGTTGGCGTGCAGCGAATGTCCTTCGCCGCAACTCCTACCGCTCCGGTTAGGACGCCTTGACCTGCGCGAGTTGACTCACGCGTTGCGGCGACAGATCGAGCAGAGTGCCCGCGTCGCGCACTGTTACGCCGGCTCGCATGAGCGCCGCCGCGTAGGTGGCGGTGTCGCGCTGGGCCTTTTCGAGCTCGTGCGCAGCCCGTTCGCGGTGCTCGACAATGGAATGCGCCCGCGCTGCGATGTCGCCTAGGTCGGCCACGGCGATGCTGGTCACCTTGATCGCTACTTCGGTGAGGGGGGTTTCGGTGCTGATTGCGATCAAGCTGCGCGCCATGTCCTCGATTTCGTCGAGGCGGCGGGCTTGGGTGATTTGGGCGATTTCGGGAACGTCGATCATCCACCAGCGGCCGTCGCGGGTGACTTCGACCTTGTACTCGCGCATCACGCCTCCTCGCTGTTCCGTATCGCCTGATTGATCTTGCGGACCACGCCCGGGCTGATCGTGCGGTGGCTGTCGGGCACGGGCACCCACACGCCTGACGGGTGGGTCCATCGCGAATGGCGACCGTCCGTGCTGGTGCGGGTGAATCCGGCTGTCTTGAGCCTTTTGATGACCGACCGGGTGGGCTCCTCTTTCACCATGAGGATAGTCTAGTGCTCTAGACGTTTTCTAGTCAGGCAGGCTAGACAAAAAACATAGCAGCTCAGGGTAACTATCTGAGCGGATGTCGGGTGCACTGGCAGTCCCGGGCGGACGGGCCGGCGGCACCGGTCACCGGCGAAAGTGGTGGTCTCGCAGCGCGTTTGGTCGTCGAAAGCTAAGACGATCGCGTCGAAGGTGGCGGATTCTGCCGGGGTTAGGTATTTATTGGGCACGCCGCGCAGTCCACGGCTCTAAAAGAGTGTCTGACGTGCATCGAATGTGGTGCGCGATACTGGGATTGAACCAGTGACCTCTTCCGTGTCAGGGAAGCGCTCTCCCGCTGAGCTAATCGCGCTGGGAGAAAAATTTGGAGGTGGAGACGGGAATCGAACCCGTGTGCACGGCTTTGCAGGCCGTTGCCTCACCACTCGGCCACTCCACCGCTGGGATTGATGCCTCTTGCACCTTCGAGCGGATGACGGGATTCGAACCCGCGACCCTCACCTTGGCAAGGTGATGCGCTACCAACTGCGCTACATCCGCGCGCAACGAGCGAGATCGTCGCCCGGTGCGAAGGACGACGATAGTCCACCCACGCGGGCACACACAAATCTCTTGGCGCGTTGTCGCTCTAGGGTATAGCGCGGCCGCCGGGGGCGCGTATGAGGCGGGATCTGCGACGCCGGTTTCGTGCTACTCTTCTCCCTCGTTCGCCTCTCGGCGCCGGTCCCGTGGCTCAGTGGAAGAGCGTCCGCTTCACACGCGGAAGGTCGCTGGTTCGATCCCAGCCGGGACCACTCGCTATTTGCATGGACGCGGTGACGGCTGGGCGGGCCTGGGCTCGCGGCCAACGATGCCCAAAGCGCGTCAGCGCTGGAGTTCTTGCGGGGCCGTCCCGACCAGCTGATTCGCCCCGCGCCCCCGACCGCGAATCATTTGCTGGGGCGTCGGCACGGAGGTATAAAAAGCGTCGTGATGACGTCCGCGGCGCCGCGCCGCATCGGGTAAGACGATGGCCCGGGTGTATCGAGACGTCATTGGCGTCGCTGGGGCCCGGGCACTGATCGGGGCAAGCGCCGCCTCGGAAATCGGTAACTGGTTGTACAACGCCGCGCTGCTCGGCTACGTGTACAGCGCGACCCACTCGGCCGCCTGGGTTGGCGCCGCAACCGTCTGCCGTCTTCTCCCGTTGGTTTTGCTCGGCCCGTTCGGGGGGATCATCGCCGACCGCTACCGGCGGCGCACCGTACTGCTGGCCGGCGACTCCCTGCGCGTGCTGCTCATGGCGGCCCTGGCTGTGACGGTCGCAAGCGCCGGCCCGGTGACACTGGTTATCGCGTTGACCACCCTGGCGTCGGCCGCCGCCTGCGCCGAGAGGCCGGCCGCGATGGCGATCCTGCCACGCTTGGTCGGTGAGACTCGGCTCGGCCCGGCCAACGCGCTGCTGCATACGGTGCAGGACGTCGGAGTCCTGATCGGTCCGGCGGTCGGCGCGATCTTGCTCGCCGTGGCTCCCGCCTGGATCGCGTTCCTGGCGAACGGCGCCACGTTCGCGGTCTCTGCGTTGTTGATCTCGACCATTCATCCCGATCCGGCTCCAGTCGGCGAGCATGCGTCGGGGGGTCGGCTGGCCGGCGGGCTGCGGACGGTACACGCGACCCCGTTCGCGTGGTTGCTGATCGTGATTGTGGCGATGGTGGAATTCACCTACGGAGCCCAGACCGTGCAGCTCGTCGTCTACGCCACGCAGTCGCTTGGGCTCGGACGCGGCGGCTACGGTGTCCTGCTGGCGGCGGCGGGCGCCGGAGGGCTGGTAAGCGCGCTCGTCAACGGCCGGTTGTCCGTCAGCAGACAGGTATCGGTGATTGTGGTCGTCACCGGTTTGCTGGCGTGCGCCTCACAGCTGGCGTACGCCGGCGCGCAGGTGCTGACGATTGCGCTGGCGGTGACGGTGATCGCCAATGCCGCCCTGGTCTCGTGCGAGGTCGTCGGCGAGACGACGTTGGCGCGAATTGCCCCCCGCGACGCGCTCGGACGCGTGATCGGGATCTTCGACGCTGTCGGCATTGCCGGGATGATCGCGGGCGCAATCCTGGCGTCGGTTCTGCTGACGTTGACCTCGCTGCGGGCCAGCCTGCTGATCCTCGGCGCCGCCGCTGTGTTGATCACCCTGCTGTGCGGTCTTGGCCTGCGCGGACTCGATGCGCTCAGCGCGCGCCGCGCCGACGCGCTCACCTCCAGGATCAACGTCCTGCAAGGTCTCCCCGTCACGGCGGGAGCGCCGCGGATCGTCTTGGAGCAGCTCGCCGCGGCCGCACTGTTCTGCCCGCTGCCACCGGGGGTCGACGTCGTTGTCCAGGGAGCCCCGGCGCACGCGTTCTACGCCGTCGTAGCAGGCCGCGTCGTGGTGCACCGGGACGGCAGGGCCGTCGTGCATCTCGGTCCGGGTGACAGCTTCGGTGAACGTGGCCTGCTCGACCAGGCCCCGCGAAACGCCACCGTCACCACCGAGATGGACACCACGTTGCTGCGGGTGGAAGGCAACGTCCTGCTCCACGCTCTCGAGGCCGCGCCGAGCCTGCGACCCGCGCTGGATCTCAGCAGCACCGCGCCCGGAGTGCAGGTCCCGCCCGGCGAAACCGCGTTGGTGGACGACCCGCGATGGAGCGATGCGTGACCATCGACGGGCCCACCGTGGTCGTGGTCGGTGCCGGCTACGAGGGCAAGCGCCGCTGCTATGAGCGGCTCGTCGAACTTGGCGCGCGCCTGGTGATCGTCGACGAGCCGGGACACTGGTCCGAGTCGCTCGCCGGCCAGAGCGCCGGAATGCAGTGGGTCGCAGCGCCGTTCAGCGGTGACCCCGATGCCGACGCCGCGGCGACGCTTGCCGTCTTGGAGCGTTCGGGCGTTCGCGCCGATGGTGTTCTGACGTTCTGGGAGGGCCGGGTGTGCGATGCGGCGCGCGTGGCCGCGGCGCTGGGGTTGCCGGGTAACCCGCCCGAGGCGGTCGACGCGGCGCGCAGCAAGGTCCGCACCCGGGAGCTGTCCGCGCGGCTCGGGCTGCCCACACCGGCAGCTCAGCGCGTCCGATCCCTGGATGAGCTGTTTGCCGCCGCCGCGGACGTGGGGTTTCCCGCCGTCGTGAAACCGGAGTTCGGCGCGAGCGCAATGGGCTGCGTCAGAGTCGACGACTTCGAGTCGCTGCCAGGGGTGTACAAGCGCGTTCGCGCCATCGTGGCTCCCGAACACCGCGCGATATTCCGTGCCGGCAACGACCTGCTCCTCGAGCAGTACCTGGACGGCGTGGAGTTCGACGTCGACCTCGTCCTGCAGGATGGCACCTGCGTGTTCGCCAGCGTGTCCCAGAACTGGCCGACGGCTGAGCCCTCGTTCCAGGAGACCGGCCTGCACATCCCGCCGGACCACAACAAGGCGGCCGTGCGCAAACTCGTTGACCTGAGCGTGCAGACGGTTCGATCGTTCGGGTTCCGCCGCGGGGTGTTGCATGTGGAGGGCAAATGCACCAGTAGCGGCCCACGCGTGATCGAGGTGAACGCTCGGATGGGGGGCGCGAGGATCCACCAGATGGTCGAGGCGGTGTGGGGCGTCGACCTGATCGAAGCCCAGCTTCGTAGCTGTCTTGACCTGTGCCAAGCGGTCAAGCCGAGCCGTAAGCCCCGGTGCGCGGTTGTCAACGCGATCGTCTATGCCCCCGCCACCGGCCGCCTGGCAGAGCTGCCGTTCGCCGACGTTGCTCCCGACGCCGGCATGGGAGTCGAGTTGGACGTCTTTGGCCGGATCGGGCAGGACGTCGCCGGTCCCGACAACATCTTCGCGACGGCGCTAGCCGAGCTGACGATCAGCGGCAAGAACCTGCGGCACGCACGGTCGCGGGCCGCCCAGGTCTTACGCGACCCACCGCGAGTGCTCCCCACCTAACCTGCGGCCCGGACTTCCTTCGTCCCATAAACGCCTTCGTCAACCGAGGCTTCGGCCTCTACATCGCACCGGCGCTTCCGGATCATGCGCTCGCGGCCGAACTCCGGCACTTTCCCCAATTGTCTCGGCGCCTAAGGGGATTCACGCGCTTCACCGCCGCGGCCGCCGTTGCCCATGCATCGATGCCGGGCAACCCGTCTCGGCAGAGCGCTCCGCAATGCTGTACAGTTCTGAACTACCCAACTATGGAACTCAAGTTCCGTCAGCGGGTGCGGTCCGGCATGTCGACCTCGACGCGTGTGCCGACAACCCATGTTCGGTGTCGCGCGGCGCCTGTCGGTGGCCGTCAGAGGAGGGGATACGGGTGTATCAACTGTTCAAGAAGGCGTGGATACCGCTACTCCTTGTCGTCGTCGTCGCGCTTGGGGGATATGTGGTGCTGCGGGTCCGTGCCAGTTTCGGTGCCAACGCCCACGCGGCAAGCGCCGACGCGAACGCCCAAGATACGAAACCCTTCAACCCGAAACACATCACCTACGAGGTGACGGCCCCAGCGGGCGGCAGTGTCAGTGTCAACTACCTGGATGAAAATGGGCAACCCCACCTTGTCGAAAACGCCCCGCTGCCATGGTCGTACACCATCGTGACCACCCTGCCGTCGATGTCGGCCAACATCGTCGCCCAGGGTGACACCGGTATCCGCCACATTCGGTGCCGGGTCATCGTCGACGGCCAAGTCCGCGACGACCGCAGCCTCGACGAATACCAACCCTTCATCTACTGCTTGGTGAAATCTGTATGAGTAACGAGCCCGGCTCTCGCTCCCGCATCGCCCGCTTGATCCGCGTCCTGGCGGTGCCGATCATCCTGTTCTGGCTTCTCGTCGCGCTCGGCACCACGCTGTTCACCCCGGCGCTCGGCGAGGTGGCGGGCAAGCACTCGGTGCCGATGACGCCGCGGGACGCGACCGCCTTCAAAGACATGATGAACATCGGCCACAAGTTCCAGGAGTTCGACACCGACTCCTCGGCGATGGTCGTGCTGGAAGGCGACGACAAGCTGGGCGACAGTGCGCACGTCTTCTACAACAAGATCGTCGAGAAGCTCAAGGCCAGCAAGCATGTCCAGTTCCTCCAGGATTTCTGGAGCGACCCGCTGACCGCCGCCGGCTCCCAGAGCCCGGACGGCAAGGCCGCCTACGTGCAGGTCTTCCTCGACGGTGCCCAGGGCACCACGCCCGCCCACGCATCGGTCGCCGCGGTCCGCAAGATCGTCGCCGACGTCCCGCCACCCCCGGGCGTCAAGGCCTACGTGGCCGGCAACACCGCGCTCAATACCGACACACTGATCGCCGCGCACAACAGTATGGACCTGATGACGCTGGTCACGATCGGCGTCATCTTCGTGATGCTGCTGATCATCTACCGCTCGCTGAAGAACGCGATCCTTGCGTTGATACTGGTCCGCTTCGAGCTCTACGCCGCTGAAGGCATCGTGGCGACCGCGGGAAATCTGGACATCATCGGGCTTACCCCGTACGCCGTCAGCATGGTCACGATGCTGACCATCGCCACGGGAACCGACTATTTCATCTTCCTGCTGGGCCGCTATCACGAAGCCCGATCCCGCGGCGAAGATCGAGAACAGGCGTACTACAGCGCCTACAACGGCGTCGTGCACGTCATCCTGGGGTCGGGTCTGACAATCGTAGGCGCCTGCCTGTGCCTGACCGCGACCAAGCTTCCCTACTTCCAGACCATGGGCATCCCGTGCGCCATCGCCTTGGTGGTGACGATGCTGGCGGGCTTGACGCTGGCTCCCGCATTGCTCGCGGTCGCGTCCAAGTTCGGATTCTTCGATCCGAAACGTCAAGTGTCCGAACGGGGTTGGCGCAAAGTCGGCACCATGGTGACCAGGTGGCCGGTACCGATCATCGTCGTCACGTTCTTTATCGCTGTGATCGGTTTCGTCAGTCTGACGACCTACGTCCCGACCTACAACGACAAGAAGTTCACCCCGCCGGACATCGCGGCCAACGTCGCGCAGACGGCGGCCGAGCGACATTTCACCCCGGCGCGCATGAATCCGGAATTGCTGATGGTCGAAGCCGACCATGATCTGCGCGATCCGGCCGACATGCTGATCATCGACCGAATTGCCAAGAGCGTCTTCCATGAACGCGGCATAGGTCGGGTGCAAACCATCACCCGACCGCTGGGCGCGCCGATCGAGCACAGTTCGATCCCGTTCGTGATCGCCATGAACAGCTCCAGCACCCTGCAGACGGCGAAATTCATGAACGACAGCATGGCGTCGATGCTCGAGCAGGCCGACGAGATGGGCCGAACGATCGCGGTCATGCAGCACATGTACGGCGTCATGCAGCAGATCACCGCCACCACCCACAGTTTGGATCAGCGAACGCACGACCTGGTGGATACCACCAACGACCTGCGGGACCGCATCGCGGATTTCGACGACTTCTTCAGGCCGATTCGCAGCTATTTCTACTGGGAGAAACACTGCTTCGACATTCCCATGTGCTGGTCGTTCCGATCCATCTTCGATGCACTGGACGGCATCGACGAGATTTCCGACAAATTTGCCGGTCTCACAGTCGATTTCGACACCCTGGACCGGTTGATGCCGCAAATGCTCGCCGACTTTCCCAAGACCATCGAGTCGATGCAACGAATGCGCGACTACATGCTGTCCACCCACAGCTCCATGGCCGGCATTCAGCGTCATATGCAAGAGAACGCCGAAGGCTCGACGATGATGGGCAACTACTTCGACGAAGCCAAGAATGACGACAGCTTCTATCTGCCGCCGGAAGTGTTCAAAAACCCCGACTTCAAGCGCGGACTGAAAATGTTCGTGTCGCCCGACGGTAAGGCGGTCCGGTTCATCATCACCCACCAGGGCGACCCCGCCTCGGTGGACGGCATCCGGCACGTCCAGGGCATCAAGCAGGCCGTCGCCGACGCGATCAAGGGCACTCCCCTGGAGGCCGCGAAGGTGTCGCTGGCCGGCACCGCCTCGATGTACAGCGACATGCAGGACGGCGTGAAGATCGACCTGACGATCGCCGGCATCGCGACGCTGATCCTGATCTTTTCGATCATGCTGCTGATCACCCGCAGCTTGGTGGCATCCCTGGTGATCGTCGGTACGGTGCTGGCGTCGCTGGGCACCGCATGCGGTCTGTCCGTGCTGCTCTGGCAGGACATCCTCGGGGTGGGCTTGCAATGGATCGTGCTACCGCTGACGGTCATCATCTTGCTGGCCGTCGGGTCCGACTACAACTTGCTGCTCGTTTCCCGGCTTAAGGAAGAAATTCCGGCCGGGCTCAACACCGGCATCATCCGGGGCATGGGCGCTTCCGGCCGGGTGGTGACCGCGGCCGGCCTGATATTCGCTGCGACCATGGCGTCGATGATCGTCAGCGACCTGGTGGTGATCGGGCAGTTCGGCACCGCGATCGGGATGGGCCTACTCGTCGACACGTTCATCGTGCGGGCCTTCATGACGCCGGCGATCGCGGCCGCGCTGGGCCGCTGGTTCTGGTGGCCGCTGGACACGTTCAAGATGAGGAAGAAGGACCAACAGCCTGAGAGCGATACCGCTCCCATCCGGCAGCTGACAACGGTGTAGCGCATCCGGCGCGCAAAAGGGTGATATTTAGGCAGGTATCGCGCATATGAATGAGATGGAATTGAAGCTTCGCCAACGCACAGTTGGCAAGCTGGACCGATCCCGCGATCCTGCGATCCTCAACGCCGCTCTTGCCGCGCTGACCGAGAACGGCTACGACGCCACCAACATGGACGACATCGCCGCGCGCGCCGGCGTCGGCAAGGCCGCGATCTACCGGCGCTGGTCCTCGAAGGCGGCGTTGATCACCGACGTTCTCCTCTACTGGCGGCCCGATCTGCGCAACGACGACGTCCCCGACAGCGGCAGCTTGGCCGGCGACATGGAAGCCTTGATCGAACGCGCCGCACGCAATGACAACGAGTTGATCACCAACGACCTAGTGCTCCGCGTCGCCCTGGAAGGCACCCGTGACCCCGAGCTCGCCGCGGCTCTCGGCGATCTAATGCTGCTCAAGGGCACCCACATCGTCTCGATAATCCTGGCGCGCGCCGCGGCGCGCGGGGAAATCGCCGCCGACCGCGACTGGTCGCTGGTCGCCGACGTACTCAACGCGATGTGCCTGCTGCGAGTGCTCAACGGGCAAAGCGTCGACGCGGATTTCATCCGCCAGGTCATCGACACAATCGTGTTGCCTGCCCTGTGCACCGAGCGCTGAGTTCATGACGCCCGGCGCCGACCGATAACACCCTCGGTCCACGCCCGGTCCTCGGTGTACAGCGCCTCGCCGTCCTGCTGCACGCGCTTGCGCTGGCCGGCCTCTTGACCGTGGCCGGCAGGCGCGGCGCCCATCGGCATGCCCATGCCGCCGCCCTTGTTCAGCGCCGCGTATGCGGCCGGGATCGGGACACCTGTGCCCGAGGCCGCCGCGCCGGGCCGGGACATCGTCGCGGAATCTCCCGAGACCCGCGACGGCAGTTTCGGGATCGACGGCAGACCGGCGCCGCCGGCCCCGCCCGATGCCGGCTTGAGTCCCGGCCCCTTGGGCAGGTCGGGCACCACCTTGAGGTTCTTCTTCGAGGCCCCGGCCGACTGCGGATCGGTTGGCATCCCAGGCATTGCGCCCATCGGCATGCCGGGCATCGCGCCCCCGAGCGCAGGCAGCCCGCCGTCCGGCATCGGCAGAGGCTCCAGGCCGGGCCCGGGACCGGGCGCGGGCGGCACATCGATGTGGCAGGCGACCGGCGGCCGCGGCGGATTCACCGGCGCCAACGCCGCCCGCCGCTCGTATTCGGCCAACACCGCCTCCGACTTCGCCTGGTACTCGGCGTAGAGCCGTAGCAGCGACGGTTTGCCCCATCGTTCCCAGCCCGGTATCGACTGGTTCAAGATCCACCGCTCGTCGATCTGTTGCATCTGCGCGACGGTGGGGTGCTCGCTGACCGCCCAGCGGTGCGCGGCGACGAGGTTTCTTGCCTGGGTGGACAATTGGCCGCACAGTTTCGCCATCTGGTCCAACCAGTTCCGGTCCAGGTCGAAGTGCTGCTCTACGGTGGCACTCGCCTCGCCGTCCCACTCGGTGAACGGCCGGAACCGAAAGCTGGCCTGCGACAAGGTCCGCAGGTATGCCGCCCACTCGTCGGCGAAGTGCAGCAGAGACCTGCCCTGGTCGCCCCGCATCAGGGCCTTCGCCGCCTCCTTGACCGGGTAATAGGGGACGGGGTCCAGGCCCACCGGTGTAGCCGTGCTGGTCAGCATCGCCGGCGCCGCGTCGTGTTCGGCGTGCGCGGGCGCGGCCGCGGGCACGGGGGCGCCGGTGTCCAGCGCGTCGGCCGCGGTCTCGTCGGTCTCCGCGTAGGCCTTGGCCGCATTGCGCAGCGACTGCGCGAGTCGTGCGTGCTCGCGTTCGCCGGCCTGCAGGTAAATGCGCATGTTGTCGGCGGAGAAGGCGAGTTGCTGGGCCGCCTGAGTGGCCAGCTCGAGCGCGCACGGCGCCTGGCCGTTGTCGTCGGGCACGCCCTGGATCGGGGTCTCGAGCTCGTCGGCCCGGGCCATCAGCTCCCGGGATTCCACGTTCAGCGTCATTGTCATCGCGATTCGTCTCCTGGCTGCTTGCCGCGGTCGGTGTGGTTATCGCTTGATAACTTGATTAGAGGTTATCAGACGATAACCAGATGTCAAGGCGTGCGGGCAGCGCGGTGGACGACGGTCGAGTCAGTGCGAACGGACAGCGCCGGCGCGCAACTTTGCGAGCTAGACGCCGATGCTCGGACGGATGGTCTGGATATCCAAAGCGTCTGCGGCCGAACGTATTTCGGCCAGCCGGCTGGGGTCGGCCAACAGTCCGAGCATCGCGAACTCCAGGATCTCTTCCGGGTTCACCGCGAGCTGGGGTGTCAGCGCGTCGAACAGCGCCTGTAAGAGCCTGGAGGCCGATGTCGGGTCGATGGCTCGCACGTCGCCTTCGGCCTGTGCCGCTTGGACAAGCTCGGCGAGCGCCCGCTCGTTCTTGAGAGCCAGCTCCTGCTCGGCACCGAAGCCGTCCTGCCACAGGTCCGGTGTCGCGATGACCGACACGACTACCTCGGGCGAGGCATGCAGATGGTCGAGGGATTCCCGCAACATGCGGTGCAGCTTGACGACGGCCGGCACCGGCAGCGTCGCGAGCTCGTCGGCCAACTCACTCGGCCACTCCAGCGCGAGCCGGACCAGCGCCGCGAAGATGTCGCTTTTGGCCTTGAAGTGCTTGTAAAGGGCCGGCTGCTCGACGCCGACGGCGGCCGCGATGTCGCGGGTGGAGGTGGCGGCGTAGCCCTGCTTGGCGATGAGCTCGGCGGCGGCGCGCAGGATGCGAACCTTGGTCGGGCTCGGGTGCTTCGCAGCGGCGGGCATGTGGCTGAGGTTAGCCCGCCGTGCCATTTCACCCGCGGCGACACCTACCCGTTTACGCCGGGCGCGTGACGACAACAATGAGAGAACACGAGCGTCAGACCCAGACACCTAGAGGAGCAGACGATGAGTAACCAGGAAGGGATCGGCATCCTGAAACTCGAGTGCCCGCAAAGCCATCCCGTCGGCCGAATTCTCAAGGAAGCCCCCCACCAGCAGGTCGTCTACGACCCGGGGGTCCAGGTCGGGCCGCGCCGCTTCTGGCCCGACGAACAGGATCAGCCGCGGTTCACCACCCGCTGCGCCCAATGTGACCGCGCCGTGGGGGACGACTCGACGGCCCTGCAGGACAAGCATCGCAACCTGGTCATGAGCATGTCGGAGACCAGCGAGGTCGCCACCCTGCCGTTCGTCTAGCGCCTCTCGCGCATACTGTAAGAGTTTCAGTAGCGAGCCCGCGGCGCCCTGTGTCTCGACGGCGCCGACTCGAGAGGAGCCCCGTGGCGCAGACCCCGACGACACCGCTGCCCCCGGACGGGGATTGGCTGGGCACCCCGTATCTGCGGTTCGAGCGCCAGGGGCCGATCGCGGTGTGCACGATCGACCGTCCCGAGGCGCGCAACGCCCTGACGCCCGCGATGTACTTCGGAATCCGTTACGCCGTAGGCCTTGTCAACGGAGACCCCGGGCTGGCCGGGCTGTTGATCACCGGCACCGGGGACGTCTTCGCGCCGGGCGGTGATATGACCGGCGGGGGAGGCGCCGACGACTGGATCACCTTCGGGGCCGCACTCGGGATGGATGTCACGCCGTTCGACGCCGTGCGGACCTCGGCCAAGCCGATCGTCGCCGCGGTCAACGGGCTATGCCAGGGCGGCGGCATGCAGATCGCGCTGTGCAGCGACGTGTCGGTGGTCAGCGAGCGCGCGACCTTCCGCGTTCCCGAGCTGTTCCGCGGCTACGCCGACACCTATTACAGCCAGATGCTGCTGCGCCTGGTCGGACCGGTACGCACCCGCGACCTGATGTTCACCGGCCGGGTGCTCACCGCGGCCGAAGCGCTGGACTGGGGCCTGGTGACCAGGGTGGTGCCGCACGACGATCTGCTGGCCACCGCCCGCGACCTGCTCGCGCAAAGCTGCCGGACCGCGCCACGCGCCCGCAACGTCATCAAATCCAGCATCGACAGCTATCTGGGTCTGTACGACCGTATCGGCATGACCGGCAGCCTGTTGGACGCCGAGGCGCGTGAGGGGGTGCGGGCCTTCAAGGAGCGACGCTCGCCGGACTGGGTGCACCCGGAGTTGCGGACCCAGGGACGGCTGTGAGGCGGATGCGCTAGTTCTTCAGGTCGATCCACTCGCCGTTAGGCGCCGTGCGCAGCACGCGTTTGATGCCCGCCTGGTCGAATGCCTCGGCGAGTTCGGCGGGGCCCTCGCTGAAGTGGGCCCAACCCTCGACGTGGGCCGGGATCACCATTTCGGCCCCCAGGACTTCAGCGGCCGCGGCCGCGCGGGCCGAGGTCAGCGTCAGCGGGCGCCCGTGCTGTTGGGTCGGCAGGCTCGCGGCCCCCGCGAAGAGCACCGCGACGTCGATGTCGCCGATACGGTCGGCCACCTCGGCGACCGCACTCATCGAGGCGTTGTCCCCGCTGAGATAGATGGTGGGCAGGCCGGGTCCGTACAGCACGAAACCCGTCACCTCGCAGGTGACGTTGCCCTCCATGTCACGCATCCCGTCGGCCGGACCGTGCACGGCCGGAACCGCTTGCGCCGCAATGCGTCCCGGCCCGCCCGGCAGGTAGTAGGACTGCCACGGCTTAAGCCCCACCGCCGGCGCCCCGAAGCGGCCCGCGGCGCCGGGGTGGGTGACGATCAGCGGTGCGGCCAACGCCACCTGTCGACCCGCGTTGTCCAGGTTGTCGAGATGCTCGTCGTGGCTGATCAGTACCACGTCGATTTTCCCCAGGTCCTCGGCGCCGACCGCCGGGCCGGTGAGTTTCGTCAGGTGGTCATGCGGGCCGGGCGGGTCGAACGTCGGGTCCATGACGATCCTGCGGCCGGCGATATCGATGACCGTCGTCGGCCCACCCAGCACGGCGATCGCGCCGTCCCGTCGCTTCGCCTCTACTGCCTCGCCCATGTCGCCCCTGATGCATTAGCGGAGAATCGATATCGGGTTGAGAGCAGGCTATAGCATCGCCGGCCGGCGGATCGCGGTGACTTCGACTTCGACCCGGATATCCGGCCAGACCAGCGCCGGGACCACCGCGAGCATGAACACGGGTTCATGTCTGATCACCGACGAGCGCACCGCCGCATAGGCCGGAATGTCGGCCGCGTCGGTCAGCCACTGCCGCACGCTGACGATGTCGGACAATCGTGCCCCGGCCCTGCTCAGCGCCTCCTCGACGTTGCGCCACGCCTGGGCGGCCTCTTCGGCGAAGTCCTCCGGCAGCGTTCCGTCGGGACGCATCCCGGGTGTGCCGGAGGTGTAGATGATCTCCGAGCCGGCGGGTATGCGTACCGCGTCGGCGTACCTGCCGATATGAGCGGCGACGCCGGTGTTGACGGATTCGAACGGCGTGCTCATATCGCCCTTTCGTCGTGGATCGTTGCGCCAGCGTCATACCTTGCGGGCGCGATCCTTCCAATACGGTTCGCGGAGTTGGTTTTTCAGGATCTTGCCGCTGGCGTTGCGGGGCAGCTCGTCGACGAAGTCGACCGTCCGCGGGCACTTGTAACCGGCCAGCTGCTTGCGGCAGAACTCGATGATCTCGGCGGGGTCCAGCTCGGCGCCGGCAACGACGATCGCCTTGACCGATTCGCCCCACTGATCGTCGGGCACGCCGATGATCGCCGCATCCGCGATACCGGGATGTTCGAGGAGCACGCTTTCCACCTCGGGCCCGTACACGTTCTCACCGCCGGTGATGATCATGTCCCTCAGCCGGTCCTCGATGTAAAGGTAGCCGTCGGCGTCGAGGCGGCCGATGTCGCCGGTGCGCAGCCAGTCGTCGGCGGTGATGGTGTCGGCGGTGGCTTCCGGCCGATTCAGGTAGCCGATCATGCGCTGATTGCTGCGAACCCAGATCTCACCGGACTCGCCGTGCGGAAGCTGCTCACCTGTCTCGGGGTCGACAATGCGAATCTCGTTGCCCTGAGCTGCTTTTCCGGCCGACATGAGTAGTTCGGGCCGGCTGGAATCGCGGTGGTCGTCGGCACCCAGTGCGCAGATCGCGCCGCACAGCTCCGTCTGCCCGTACACCTGCACGAAGTTCATCTCCGGCCAGGCCGTCAGCGCGCGCTGCAGCAGCGGCACCGGCATGGGTGCGGCTCCGTAGACCAGGTAGCGCAGGCCCGACAGCGCGGCGGTCGCCGCCTCGCCGGCGTCCAGGAACCGGGCGATCACCGGCGGGACGAAAAAGGCATGTGTCGCACCGGCTTTCACGGCACCGATGAGTGTCGCGGCCTCGGGCTCGCGCGTCAGGAACGTCGGGACACCCGCCCGGATACCGAAGAACGCATACGCGATACCGCCGACATGGAACAACGGCATGGCCACCAAGTTGGCGTCTCCCTGCGAAAACGGAAACGGCGGAGACAGATTCACGATGTGATTGACCAGCGCCCGCTGGGTCAGCTGAACACCCTTCGGGCGGCCGGTGGTGCCCGAGCTGTAGATCGTGATGGCCGCATCGGTGTCGGCGACGTCGGGATCGACCTCGGTGGGAGACGCCGCGGCGACCAGGGTTTCGTATTCGTCGTCGGCGCCGCCCACCACGACGATGCGCTGCACGCCCGGGACCTTCGCGCGGATCGCTTCGACCGCGGGCGCCAGCTCGGCGCCGACGACGAGAACCCGCGTGCCGCTGTCATCGAGCACGTGGACGAGTTCGTCGCCGATCACCCGCCAGTTGACGATCGTGGTCACCGCGCCGATCGAGGTGGCTGCCAGCAGTGTTTCCAAACAGGCGGGGTGGTTCTTGTCCAGGAATGCCACCACCTCCCCGCGCCGCAAGCCGGTGTCCCGCAGCACTGCGGCCGTCCGGCGAATCCGCGACGCCCACTGCGCCCACGACCACTGCCGCTCGCCGAAGTGGATCGCGACGTCGTCGGGCCGCCGCGCCGCGTGCTGCTCGACCATTCCGACGAGCGTCTCCGTCGTACCGATGCTGACGTCGGCTGGTGGCATTGCTTTTCTCCGCTCATCGATGCTCATGGATTTCCCGGGTGCACTGCAGCCAAGGCTAGTCACCCCGTCCACGACGGTTCGGTGAGAGTGGGAGCCTCCATCCTGGTAGCGACGCGGTCGTGGCTAAAGCCGCCCCAGCCCGCGAATGATCGGCAGTGATGAGTCACCGTGTCCTGGCAAGCGATCTCCCGACACGGGAGGAGGTCGTCGCTGCAGCCCGCGCATTGCAGCCGACTTTGCGCCAGCACATCGCCCGGTCAATGCCGCCCTGACCAAGGCCGGCTGCAGACACCAAAGCGGTTCGCCGGTTACGCGGCCGGCGTTCGTACCGTGCTTGGAGGTGGGCGAGGTGCTGGCGGAGGCAGACGCGTCCGCGTCGTGGCTGGTCGTGCCCGGGGCGACCGGCAGCAGCTGGATGGGCGCCCGGGCGGAATTCCGTGCCAGGCTTGGCTATGCCGCCCAACAGGTCGTCGAGGCGCTGACGATCCTGGTCGACGCGCACGGAGGGGGCAGCTTCGCGGAATCCAGCCAACTGCAACAGTATTGGCGAGACGCCAACACCGCGGCGCGCCACGCGGGCCTGCAGCCGACCGTCGGCTATGAGGTCTACGGAAAGTCGATCCTCGGGGTGCCGGAGCGCATCAGCTTCACGGTGTGAACAGCGTAATCACGCGGTGGCCAAGGTGATTCGTGACCGATAGGGGTCGGTGAAAGGCAACCAGGCCTCGTCCAGATCGGGCACTTCCGCGTCGGCGGTCAACGCGTCGATCACCCCACGCACGGTTTCGCGGTTCTCGATGCGGCGCCACACCAGCGACCACGTCCAAAAGGGTGCGGGCGGGGTGATCGGGCGCTGCACGAGATCTGCCGGCAGTGTTGCGGTTTGGGCCTTGGGCGAGGCGAGCACCGGCCGGCCCAGCCGGCGAACATGCTCGAAAAACATTGGCGCAGCCAGTCCGCCGTCACTGATCCGTACCGTGCGGGCGCCCGTCTCCCTGGCGAACTGCTCGCCGTACCGGTTCCAGGAGAACCAGCTGCCGGAGTCGGCGTCGAGCAACACCACCGCGTCGGACGCATCGACCGGCGAGGGGTCCGAGCCGACGCTGACCGCGTAGAGCTGTTCGGCGCCAATGAGATGCGCGTTCAGACCATGGCGGTCCAGGTCGGAGGCCCGCACCCCGCAGATCGCCAAATCGACGCCGCCCTCGGCGACCCGGGCGACCTGCGCGTGCGACGGCAGCACCCACGTGTCGATGTGCACCTTGGCGACCGCGGAGGTCCGATCGGTCAGGTCCGGGGGAAGCCACTGCGCGTAGCCGATCCGCACGGGTTCGGCCAGCGACAGCCCGATTGCCGACCGGCGCAACTGATCTGCCTGATCCAGCAGCGTGCGGGCCGACGGAAGCAACGCCGCACCCGTTGCTGTCAGGGTGACCGAGCGCCGGTCGCGATCGAACAACCGCACCCGCAGATCCCGCTCGAGAACCTTGATCTGCTGCGAAAGCGACGGTCCGGCAATGCATAAACGCTTGGCGGCGCGACCGAAATTCAGCTCTTCGGCGACCGCTACGAAATAACGAAGATGACGCAACTCCACGCTTGAAAATGTTAGTGCGGCACTGGGAGTCACGGCCTAGCAGAATCGCGATGACAACATGTGTAACCATTGCTGGGCAAACCCCCGTACGAAGGAATCAACTCATGGTCAATGTTGATCGCGCCCGTCATCGCACGTTCGTCGTAACGGGAGCGGCGTCCGGCATCGGCCTGGCTACCGCGCGACGCCTGGTAGCCGAAGGCGGCACTGTCATCGGTGCCGACCTGGAATCACCGCCCGACTTGGGTCCCGACTTCCATTTCGTGGCGGCCGACGTCACCGACGAAGCGGCCGTCCACGCCGTGCTGGCCGCGGTGCCCGACCGTCTCGACGGCGTCTTCCACGCCGCCGGTGTCGCGGGCGGTGGCCCGGTCCATCTGCTCGACCGCGCGGAGTGGGATCGGGTGATCGGGATCAACCTCACCGGCACCTTCCTGATCGCCAAGGCGGCCCTGGCCAAGATGATCGAGCAGGACAGGGTCGACGGCGAACGCGGGTCCATCGTGACCGTTGCCAGCATCGAGGGATTGGAAGGCACCGCGGGCGGCAGCTCCTACAACGCGGCCAAGGGCGGAGTTGTGCTGCTCACCAAGAACATCGCGCTCGACTACGGCCCGAGCGGCATCCGGGCGAACGTCATCTGTCCCGGCTTCATCGATACGCCGATGGCCCAAAGCGTTTTCGGGCTGCCGGGGATGGAAGGCCCGCTGGCCTCGATCACCTCCGAGCATGCGCTGCAGCGGCTCGGCCGGCCGGACGAGGTCGCGGCCATGGCGGCGTTCCTGTTGTCGCTCGACGGGTCGTTCGTCACCGGCCAGGCGATCGCCGTGGACGGCGGCTACACCGCCGGTCGCGATCACGGTGTCGTCAAACTCTTCGGCTTTCCCGACTAGCGCCTTAAGATTCGCGCATGGTCACCCCTGACGATGCGATCGACGCTATTCGAGGTACCGGTGGAGCCCAACCCGGCGCCCGGGCGCTGCACGCGAAAGGCACGCTGTACCGCGGCACCTTCACCGCCACCCCCGACGCGGCAGGCCTGTCCCGGGCAAAGCATCTCGACGGCAGCGAAGTTCGGGCGCTGGTGCGGTTCTCCAACGGATCGGGCAACCCGAAACAACCCGACGGCTCGCCCGGAGTCCGCGGCTTGGCGGTGAAGTTCACCCTGCCCGACGGATCCACCACCGACGTGTCGACGCAGACCGCCCGGCTGTTCGTCTCCAGCAAGCCGGAGGGCTTCGTCGATCTGCTCAAGGCGATGCGGCCGGGGCTGACGACGCCGCTGCGCATGGCGAAGTACTTCGTCACGCATCCGCGACTGCTCGGCACGTTGCCGGTGGTGCGCGACGCCAACAAGGTTCCGACCAGCTACGCCACCATCGAATACCATGGCCTGCATGCTTTCCGGTGGGTCAGCGCCGACGGCAACGCCAGATTTGTTCGCTACCACCTGATTCCCGCCGCCGGCGTGAGCTACCTCTCGGGATCGGACGGGCGTGATGTGGGCCCCGATTTCCTCACGGACGAGCTGAATACTCGTCTGGCACAAGGGCCGGTCCGATTCGACTACCGCGTGCAGATCGCCGGGCCGCAGGACTCGACGACCGACCCGTCGGCGCCGTGGCGAAGCGTCGAGACGGTCACCGTCGGCACCCTGGAGATCACCGGCCTGGACACCGAGCGCGAACACGACGGCGACATCGTCGTTTTCGACCCGATGCGGGTGACCGACGGCATCGAACCGTCCGACGACCCCGTGCTTCATTTCCGAAGCCTCGCGTATTCGGCCTCGGTCCAGCTGCGCACCGGTGTCGCGCGCGGCTCCGAAGCGCCTCCGGCCTGACGGAAAGGCGCAGAGCTGCACGAATGCCGGCCGGATGCCGCGGCCGACTAATGTTGTTGGAAGTGTTGGCTTCTCATGTCATTTTGATCGGCCTGGCCGGGTTCGCCGCCGGCGCAATCAATGCGCTCGTCGGATCGGGCACCTTGATCACCTTCCCGACGCTCGTCGCGCTCGGCTACCCGCCGGTCACCGCGACCATGTCGAACGCCGTCGGTCTGGTGGCCGGCAGCGTCTCGGGCACCTGGGGTTATCGCGCCGAGCTGAGCGGCCAATGGGACCGACTCCGCTGGCAGATCCCGGCGTCGCTGGCCGGTGGCGTGCTGGGATCGTTCCTGCTGCTGCACCTGCCCGAGCAGGTGTTCATCATGGTGGTGCCGGTGCTGCTGGTGCTCGCGCTGGTGTTGGTGGTGGTCGGACCGCGGATTCAATCCTGGGCGCGCAGCAGGGCCGAGGCCCAGGGACGTCCCGCCGAACACGTCTCGCCGGTGCGGATGGCGCTGCTGGTGTTCGGCACGTTTGCCATCGGTGTCTACGGCGGCTACTTCACCGCGGCGCAAGGCATCCTGCTGGTCGGTGTCATGGGCGCGCTGTTGCCGGAGTCGATACAGCGCATGAACGGGGCGAAAAACCTGTTGGCTCTCGTCGTGAATGTTGTTGCGGCCATTGGTTATACGTCGGTGGCTTCGGATCGCATCAGTTGGCCGGTGGCCGCAATCATCGCGGCGAGCTCGCTGGTCGGCGGTGTGGTCGGCGCGCGATACGGGCGCCGGTTGTCGCCGAACGCGTTGCGTTCCACGATCGTGGTGGTGGGGCTGATCGGGCTGTATCGCCTGTTGGCGGTCTAGCCGGTCGGGCGCGCGTGGCGGCCGCGGCGTGGTCGTATCAGCCCCAGGGCGCTAGCGTGCCAGCGCCGAGTCCACGGTCGGGTAAACAGGCAGCACGCCGCCGAGGCCGCACGCGTCGACGATGCGGGCAACGATCCGTTGCGGGCTGACCAAGCGCAGTTCGACTCCGCGTCGGCGCAGGGCCGCTGCTTCCCCGGCCAGCACTTCGACCGCGCAGCAGGCGATGAAGTCCACTCCGGTGACGTCGACGATCAACGAGCCGGGCGATGCGGCGACGCCGGCCGCCTCGCTGACCAGGCGACGCCAGGTCTGCTCGTTGCAGGCGTCGATCTCGCCGCCGGCGTAGATCAGCACGGCCGCGCCGCGGCGATCCGTGGTCGCCCGCAGCGTGCTGTGCGGGTCGCCCAGCTCGTGGACGAGGCGGGTGCTGAGCGTCAGGCGCGGGCCCAACCTGGGGGGAGCGTGATCGGCGATTGTCTTCATTGGGGACTCCTAGTCAACCGGCGCCGGGGGCGTCGCGATGGATGTCCGTCCTGGTTCTGAAGACAGACTTTCCGCGATGTGCGGATCTCCTTTGTATAACGAGACAGGGCGGTCTGTCTATAGGCGGGAGTTAAGAGTATCGTGAGCCGGAATGGAAAACTCCGACATCGCGCCGGCCGCTCCGTCTGCCCGGGAACGGATATTGAAAGCGGCATATGAGCTGTTCAGCCGGCGCGGGATCCGTGCGGTCGGCACCGATGAGGTGATCGAGCGCGCCGGCGTGGCCAAGGCGACTCTGTACCGCCATTTCGCGACGAAGAACGACCTTGTGCTGGCCGTCCTGCAGCGCCGCGAACAGATCTGGACGCACGGGTTGATCGAGGCGCAGTCGGAGCAGCGTGGCGCGACGCCCGAGGAGCAGTTGCTGGCGATCTTCGACGTCATGCACGAGTGGTTCCAGCTCCGCGACGGCTTCGAAGGGTGCTCTTTCATCAACGTGCTGCTCGAGTTGGGCGCCGAGCACCCCGCCGGGAAAGCCAGCATCGCGCACATCGACCACGTCCGAGACATCGTGCGCCGTCGCGCCCTGGCGGCCGGGCTCACCGACGTCGAGGACTTCGCCTCGTCGTGGCACATCCTGATGAAGGGGGCCATCATTCTCGCGGCCGTCGGCGACCTGGATGCTGCTCGGCGCGCACAGAAGATGGCCATACCGTTGATCGAGCAGCACCGGCCGCCGGCTGAGCTGGCGGTGGGGGAGGCGAGGGGCTAGCTCGTCCGCGCCATCACGCGGCGCCCGCGGCGGTTGTTCCGGTCGTGCGTGCGTGCTCGGCCTCGAGCTCGGCGATCGCACGCGAGGTGCGCTCGCGCAGCAGGACTGCCGCGATGACGCCGATGACGATCGCGATGACGAGGGCGATCCAGGAGAACCGCTCCAGCCATCGTTCGGCGGCCATCCCGGCAAAGTAGACCAGCGCGGTCGTGCCGCCCGCCCAGCAGATTGCGCCCGACACGTTGGCGGCCAGGAACCGCTTGTAATGCATTTTCAGCGCGCCGGCCAGCGGCCCGGCGAAGATCCGCAGCAGGGCGATGAAGCGCCCGAAGAACACCGCCCGGATGCCCCAGCGGTCGAACAAGCGCTCGGCCAGCATGACGTGGCCCCGGCCGAAATGCTTCGGGAAGCGCCGGCCCAGCCTGTCGAAGAGCCCCATACCGAAGCGCCGCCCGATCGAGTAGCCGATCGAATCGCCGATCACCGCGCCGATCACCGCGGCGACGCCGACGCCGATCGGGTTGACGGCGATGTCGTGATGCGACGACAGCAGCGCCGCGCTGACCAGAACGATCTCGCCCGGCAGCGGGATGCCCAGGCTTTCCACCCCGACCACACCGCCGACCACCAGGTAGACCGCGAGCGGCGGGATGGACTGCAGCAAAGCCTCGACATTCATGGGTCCAGGATGCCTGACTGATGTCCACCCGGTGCGGCAATGCCGTCGGCGGGGGCGCCGCCGTGCCATTCGCGGACCGGCCCCAGCTCGGGGCGCTTTGGGAAGCGCCCGTCGGCCGCGGACAGGCCGCGCATCCGCCGCCACAGCCAGGGAAAGAAGTTCTCCTGCGTCCAGCGCAGTCTTCCGTACGCGCCGTCGGCGATCGACAGCTGCGTGGGATTGGGATGCGCTGCGGCCCAATCATGGCTGCTGTCAGGCAAATTGAGGGCCTCGGCCGCCGCGGCGGCAAACAGGATATGGCCTTTGGGGGACGCGTGCACGCGGTCGAAACTCCAGGTGTCCCAATCGCGCATCGAGGCCGCGTTGTAGAGGTCGACGAGTTTGAATCCGTAACGACCGGCGGCGACGGTGATCGCGTTGTTCATCCGGGCCAGCCGTTTGGACACGATGCGGCCGAACGGCAGGAACTGCGCGACATTCGGGAAGGTCGTCGTCACCACCGTCGCGCCCGATCTGGCCAGCGCCGCATAGACGTAATCGAGTTCGGCCAGCGCCCGCGGGAATTGTCGTCCCGGCTGGATGACGTCGTTCATCCCGGCGCAAATGGTGATCAAATCCGGCTTCATCGCCAGTGCGGGTGGAATTTGCTCGGTGAGCACGTCACCGAGCTTTTTGCCGCGCACCGCGAGATTGGCGTACTGCAACCCGGGGTAGAGCGTGTCGAGCATGACGGCGAGTCGATCGGCAAACCCCAAGAGGCCGGTGGTTTCGTCACCGTCCCAAAGGCCTTCGGTTTGGCTGTCGCCGAGGGCGACGAACCTGGAGTATCCGGCCTGCATAGCTCCGCACACGATGCCGAGACTAAAACCCGATCCGATTCCCTATGCGTGACATCCGCCCCGAAACGCTGTTGTAGCGTGGCTCTGGCCGGACCGCGCGGCGTGAGGAGAGTCGTGGAATTCAATCTCGCCCAAGTGTTCTCGGCTGTCGCGGCCGCCAATCCCGATCGCGACTGCATCGTATTCGGACACCGACGGTTCACTTTCTCGCAAACTGACGAACGCGCCCGGCGGCTCGCCCGGGCGCTGCACTCGTGGGGACTGGGCGTGCGTCGGGAACGCAGCGAGCTGGCCGCGCACGAATCGGGCCAAAGCCATCTCGGTTTGTACCTTGCCAACGGCAACGAGTACCTCGAGGGCATGCTCGGCGCGTACCGGGCTCGGGTCGCCCCGTTCAATGTGAACTATCGCTACGTCGCCGACGAATTGGTCTACCTGCTGGGCAATGCCGGCGCGGAAGCCGTGATGTACCAGGCGCGCTTCGCCCCGATGCTGGCCGAGGCACTGGATCGGTTGCCCGCGATGCGGCTGATCCACGTCGACGACGAGTCCGGAAACGATCCGTTGCCCGGGGCGGTGCGTTACGAGGAGTTGCTGGCCCTCAATGCCGGTGGGGTGTCCGACGAGCCGCTGGATGTCGTGCCCTCGCCCGACGATCTCTACATCCTCTATACCGGCGGCACCACCGGGATGCCCAAGGCGGTGCTGTGGCGCCAGAACGACATCTACCTGAACGCGATGGGCGGCCGGGTGTTCGGCACCGGGGAGATGACGACCAGCCTGCAGGAGATCGTGCAACGATCACGGGCCGAGGGCCCCGGTTCGATGACGTGCGCGCCGCTGATGCACGGCGCCGCACAGTGGGCGGCGTTCATCAACCTGTGCAGCGGCCGGCCGTTCGTGATGGCGCCGACGACCACGCACTTCGATCCGGCCGAGGCGTGGGCGCTGGCCAGCCGGGAGCGCGTGGCGTCGCTGTCGATCGTCGGCGACGCGTTCGGGCGGCCTCTGGCCGATGCCCTCGAAGCGGGGGACTACGACCTGTCCGGGCTGTTCGTGCTGATCACCGGCGGAGCGGCACTCAGCGCCCCGCTCAAGCAACGATTCGTCGACCTGCTGCCGCAGCTGACGATCCTGGACGCGGGCGGGTCGTCGGAATCCGGCTCGCAGATGGGGCAGGTCTCCAGCCGGGCGCAGGGTGCCAGTGGCCGGTTCGCCCCGAATCCGGGCGCGGTGGTGGTCAGCGCGGACATGACCCGAATGTTGTCGCCGGGCGACGACGAGATCGGCTGGCTGGCCCAGCAGGGCCTGATACCGCTGGGCTACCTCGGCGATCCGGAGAAGACCGCCCGGACGTTCCCGGTGATCGACGGGATCCGGCATTCGGTGCCCGGCGACCGGGCCCGCTGGTTCGCCGACGGCCAGATCGAGCTGCTGGGCCGCGATTCGGTGACGATCAACTCCGGCGGCGAGAAGATCTTCGCCGAAGAGGTCGAGGCCGCGATCGCCGAGCATCCCGCCGTGTACGACGTCGTGGTGACCAGTCGGCCCAGCGCGCGGTGGACCAACGAGGTCGTCGCGATCGTGGCGCTGGCCGACGGCGCAACGGCCGACGCGGACAGCATCATCGCCGAGGCCGCTCGCCATATCGCGCGTTACAAGCTGCCGAAGGCGGTGGTCTTCCGCGACCGCCTGCAACGGTCACCGTCCGGCAAGGCCGACTACCGGTGGGCGAAAGCTCAAGCCGCACAAGATGTCTGATTCGCGGTAGCCAAGCTCCGCGAGCGTGGGCCCTATGGACGGTTTCACGGCGGTTTCGATACGTAGGGCCCACGCTCGGCGCGGGGGCTACCGTGAAACACGTGCAGAACAAGGAGCAACCGGCAGCGAACGAGCCGGCCGCCGATTCGCTTGTGCCGCAGTACCCGATCGAGTCGGTCGACAATGCGCTCAAGCTGCTGCTCCTGCTGGGCGAGCAACCGCAGATCCGGTTGAGCGAGGCGACCCGCTATCTGGGGGTGGCGTCGTCGACCGCGCACCGGCTGCTGGCGATGCTGACCTATCGCGGCTTCGTCCGCCAGGACCCGGTGTCCAAGGCTTACCTGCCCGGTCCGTCGTTGACCGGTGTGGCGTTTGCGATCTTCGGCCGCATCGACATTCAGGGCTGTGCCACGCCGGTCATGCGCGCGCTCTCCGACCAGCTGCGGGAAACGACTCATATCGGGATGCTCGACGGCGCCAACGTCCGTTTCGTCGCGGCGGTCGAGGGTCCGGCGGCGGTCCGGGTGGCGTCCCGCCTCGGGCGCACGATGCCGGCGCATTGCACCTCGACCGGCAAGGTCATGCTGGCCCAGCTGTCGCAGCCGCAATTGCATGCGCTGCTGCCCGACGAGCGGCTGGAGCGCGTCACCGCGCGCTCGATCGGCAGCCGCGCCGAGTTGGAGGACGAGCTCTTCCGTATCCGCGAGCGCGGCTACGCGATCAACCGCGAGGAGAGCGAGGAAGGCGTCGCCTCGGTCGCAGTGCCCATCCCCACCCGTGCTCCCGGCTTGCGGCTCGCGCTCAACGCGGCCGCGCCGCAGCATCGCCTCGACAGCACGCGGCACGCTTCGGTTGCGGCCGCACTTGTGAAGGCGGCCAAGGAGATTGGCGACCAGTTGGGCTGAGACGGCTGCTCAGCTAGCGAAACCCGGTGTCCGGTAGGGGATTTCCGGGCACGGGAAAACGTCGTTGAGAGTGACGGTGCGCAGCTTGCGGGCCCGGATGATCTCCAGTGTCGCCGGCAGATACGAAGTTGTGACCTTAAGCGGTCAGTCGGCTCGCAGCCGGGCGACCTCATGGCGCCACGCCGCGTCGGCGGTGAAGGCCGGCCCCAAATCGGGCAGGTCGTCCCAGTCGGCGTCGTCGATCTCGCGCAGGGTGCCGCCGGCCGAGAGCACCCGCAACGACATCCGGGCCAACCCGTCGAGACTGATCGCCTGCAACACCGCCTGCGGCACAGTGGTTGCGGCGCTGGTGATTCCGTGCCCGCGCAGGATCACCACCGGCCGGTCGCGCATCGCGGCCACCATCTCCTTGCCCAACGCGCTGCTGCGGATCAGCACGGCGCGCGGGTAGACCGGCACGCCGTCGCGTGCCAGCCAGGCGCCCGGAATGTCGTAGGCGCCGTAGATGGGGCGGATCGTGACGCCGGCCAGATCCGCGGCGACGACCGCCGGTGGGTGCAGATGCGCGACCGCCAGGTGCCGTGCATCGGCCAGCATGGTCTCGACGTGGATGGGCAGCTCGTTGGGGACGCGGTATCCGTCGAGTTCGCCGTCGGCGCCTGCGCTGCCGTCGAATCGGATCAGGCGGATGTCGCTGGGCCTGGTGTCGGCCACGCCGGTGTCGGAGTCGCTGCGGCAGCGCACGAGGAGACGATCGTCGTCGACGCGCAGACTCAGGTGCCCCAGCATCCCGTCGACCAGGCCGCGGGCCGCGGCGACCCGGCAGCCCAGGGCCACCAGGGCGCGTTGGCCGTCCAGCTCGCCGGTCATCGCGGCCGCACTTTCGGGGTGCCGAGGCCGAATCCGCCGTCCGGGTGGATGGTCTCGCCGGTGATGCCGCGGGACCGCCCGGACGCCAGGAACACGAACGACCAGGCGTGGTCTTCTCCGGACAGTGCGACGTTCAACGGGGTGCGCGCGGCGACGTCGCGTGCCCGGTCGGGGTAGTCGTCGAGGCGGGTGTCCTTGAGCCCCAGGCTGTTCAGGCCGCGGAGGTCGGTGTTGAGGGTGCCCCCGGGCGCCACGCCGTTGACCCGGATATGCGGTGCGAGCTCGTGCGCCAACGACGCCACCAGCCCGCGCACGGCGAACTTCGACGACACGTACAGCACGCCGCCGCGGCCGGGGTAGTACGACGACGCGGACTCGGTGAGGATGATCGACGGCTCGGTCCCGCTTCGCAGTGCCGACAGAGCCGCCTTGACCGACTGCAAATGGCTCAGCACGTTGGTGCGAAACATTTCGTCGAATGCGGCCGCGAGGTTGTCGGCGTCGAGATCGGCCACGCCCCGGTAGAAGTCGAAGACTCCCACGCAGTTGACCAGGACGTCGAGCCCGCCGAAGGAATCGACGGCCGCGGCGACCGCTCGGTGGTTGGCCTCGCTGGTGATCGCGTCTCCCTCGACCACGCGAACCTCGGGGCGCTGCGCGCGCAGCATCTCGCATTTGCCCGGATCGCGTTCCAGTACAGCAACTCTGGACTCTTCGGCCAAGAAGGCGTCGACGACCGCGCGGCCGATCCCGGATCCACCGCCCACGATCAGGGCACGTTTGCCGTGCAACCAGGCCCTCACTCCGGATCGGGCAGCAGCGGCGCGTGCGAGTTCCCCACCATCGCCGCCATCGTTCGGGGGTTCTGCCACGTCAGTGCCTCCACCTCTAGTGCGTCCAGGCTGATCCACCGCCCCGTTCGGGGTGCGCGGATCAGCAGCCTCGATCCATTGCGGGTGTCGACTCGCCGTACCACGACCTCGGTGAATTCATTTGCGACCGTGAGTGATTCGCCGACCGCGCCCGCCATCAACCGCTCGAGTTCGTCGTTCACAGGAACACCGCCAGGTTCTGCATCCGCAACACCGACTCGTCGGCACTGATCGTGCGCCGCGCGAGCTTCCATCGATCATCGCACCAGCGCAGCAGGTCTTCGCGACCGCACGACATCAGCGCGCTCTCGTTGACGTCGCCGCGGCTGCGGAACAGCAGTTCGGCGGACTCGACCACCAGGTGTGCCGGATCGCCGTCGGACTCGAAGGTGCGCACGTTGGTGATGAAGTGACGCAACCGCGACGGTGGATCCTCGGCCCACACGTGCTCGGTGCCCATCCGCGCGACCCGCTGGCTCAGCGAGTACTTGTCCTCGTCGAAGTGGGCCATTCCGGGAGAGGTGTCGAACCCGGCGCCGCGCGCGGTCGTGACGCGGACCGGCATCACGTAGCGCACATCGTCGGTCAGTGTGTCCAGCCAGTCTTCGTATTGCTGGGCGTCGAGCAGGTAGGCCTCGTCCACCAGGAACTGGTGTGCCTGCAGATGTCGAAAGTCGTTGAACGGCAATGGTTTTTTCATGTCAGGTACTCCGCCCACAACTTCAACAGCTCGCGCTGGTTGTGCTCGTTGTAGCCGACCTGGGCGCGGCCCGGGCCGTGGAAAGACTCGGCGGGCAGCGCGTCGACCACCGGGCGATCGTCGGACAGCAGGCCCATCCGGCTGTTCAGCAGCAGCCGCCGCGCCATCGAGCCGCCCGCGGTGGTGGTCAGCGACACCCAGTTCTCCACGTCGTCTTGTTCGAACATGCCGGTCGAGCCGAAGCACATCAGATACGCCTTGTAGGAATCGAGTTTGTATTGCGGTGGCGCGGCGGAGTCCACCGCGAACCACGAGCAGACCTCGGTCTCGTTCTCACTGATGGGCTGCCACAAGCGGATTGAGATGAAGGGCAGCACCTCGTCATCGCGGTCGCGCACCCGGGGCCAGTTGTGCACGAAGCTCAGGTTGGGAAAGCAGGTGGCCGCCGAGATCATGAACCCGTCCTCGCCGACCACCCGCTGCTGCTGCGGTGTCCATACGCCTTTGATCCGTTCGATCATCTCGTCGGGATAGCCGACATAGCGCATCCGTTCCTCGAAATTGCCCGGCGGCAGCTTGTAGGTGGTGCCGCCGCCGCGGTGCGCCCAATAGGTGGCGCCGTCTTTGCGCTTCTGCGCCTTGGGTTCTCGGAACAGGCCGATCTCCACGATCGACGCATGCGTGTGTGGCGTGTGGTACATGTCGCCGCAGAAGTTCTCGGCGCCGATCTTCCAGTTCGCCTTGATCCGCCAGCGCTGCGGCCCCCGCACTTCCAGACCGCCGGGGCTCTGCTTGGTGTAGAAGTCCAGATAGAACCGGAAGTCGCCGAGGAATTCCGGCAACGGCTCGGCGTGCGGATCCATGCTGATGAACAGCAGACCGTTGTAGCTGGCGAAGTTCGGCGCCGGCAGCAAGGCGTGGGCGCTTCTGCGGAAGCCCTCGTCGCCTCCGTAGGCGTCGCGGTGGAACGGCAGACCGGTGAGCCGGCCGTCGTTGCGATACGTCCAGCCGTGATACGGGCACCGGAAGTTGGAGGCGTTGCCCATCTCCGCGCGGCATACCTGCATGCCGCGGTGCAGGCACATGTTGAACAAGGCGTGGATGTCGCCATTGGCGTCGCGGGTGAGGATGAACGAGTCGTCGAGCACCCGGCGCACCACGTAGTCGCCGTCCTGGGGGATCTCCGATTCGTGGCCGACGAACGTCCACGCCCGGCTGAACAGCCGTTCCTTCTCCAGCGCGAACAGCTGTTTGTCGTTGTAGATGTGCGCGGGGATCATGCCGCGACGCACGTTCTCGAACAGGCCGTCCCGGGATTCGTCAGCCACGGCTGCCTCGATTCTGCTCTACAGAAATATCCTCCGCTCAGTAGAATCTCGCACGGTGGCCGGGCTGGTCAAACAGTCGCGGCCTGGACTTTCAGATTCCTGAAAGAATCCTCGGGGGCGATTCACAGGCTTCACACAACTGAGTAGCCAGGACTCGCGGTTAGCGTTGGTCAAAGCGGATTCGAGGCATGTGCGCGGGAGATTTAACCTGCCGTTAACGTCAGGATTCCCGCCTCCGTTCGTGATCTCTCCAGGGGGAAGGACTGTTTCCATGGCATATCGGGCCAGTGCTCGACTGCAGAATCTCGGACCGCGCACATTGGCAGCGATCGGGCGCCAGGAGTGGCTGGACCGGCCGAGTTACCGGCTGGAACACGCGCTCAGCTTCGCCTTCAACAGCCTGGGCCGCGCCCGCAACACCGTCACCAATGCGCTGCACGGAGTCTGGCTCGGGCACCCGGTGCACCCGCCGCTGGCGTCGCTGACCAGCGGGGCGCTGGCCACCACGGTGGCCCTCGACGCGTTCAGCGTGGTGCCGGGCCGGCCCGCCCACGAAATGGTCGACGCGTCACGGTTCGCGTCGCGCGCCCTCGGGGTCGGGATCCTGGCGAGCATCGGTTCCGCGATCACCGGCGCCACCGATTGGCAGCACACCCACGAAAAGGACCGCCGGGTGGGGCTGGTGCACGGCGTGGTGAACCTGGTCGCCACCGGGCTGTACGCGCAGTCCTGGTGGGACCGCCGCCGGGGTCGGCACGGCCGCGGCATCGCGCTGACCGCGCTGGGCTACCTGATCACCGTCGGCGGCAGCTACCTGGGCGGAGCCCTGGTGTTCGAATCCGGCATCGGCATCGATCAGTCCGGCCGGCGGCTGCGCACCAGTGAATGGACGCCGGTACTGGACGCGAGTTCGCTGAACGGGAAGCCGGTGCGGGTCGAGGTCGACGGCGTCGGGCTGGTGGTGTGCCAGACCAAGCCCGGGGAGGTGTCGGCGTACGGCGAGTTCTGCCCGCATCTGGCGGCACCGATGGCCGACGGCTGGGTGGATCGCGGGCGGATCGTATGCCCGTGGCACGGCTCGTGGTTCGCGGCCGAGTCGGGAGAGGTCGTCCGCGGCCCGTCGGCAGCACCGCTGCCGTGTTACGAGGCCCGGTTGGTCGACGGAGTGGTCGAAGTTCGCGGCGAGGCGCAGCCCAGCCTCGGCCAGGCATAGGGATCGAAGCGAAGGAGCAACGTGAACGCCTACGAAGTGTTGAAAGACCACCACGTCGTGATCAAGGGCCTCGGCCGCAAGATCAGCGAAGCGCCGGTGAACAGTGAAGAGCGCCATGCGCTTTTCGACGACATGCTGATCGAACTCGACATTCACTTTCGCATCGAAGACGACCTCTACTACCCGGCCCTGGCGGCCGCCAGCAAGCTGATCGCGGTGGCGCATGCCGAACACCGGCAGGTGATCGACCAGCTTTCCGTGCTCCTCAAGACTGCGCAGACCGCGCCGGGCTACACCGACGAATGGAATTCGTTCAAGACGGTGCTCGAGGCGCACGCCGACGAAGAGGAGCGCGACATGATTCCCGCTCCTCCCGAGGTGAAGATCACCGACGCCGAGCTCGAGGAGTTGGGCAACAAGATGAGCGCCAGAATCGAGCAGTACCGCGGTTCCGCGCTGCACCGGCTGCGCACCAAGGGGCGCGCCGCGCTGGTGCGTGCTCTGTAGCCAGGGTCCCATCGGCGAGTAGCCTCACGCTTCGTGAGGGCCGCACCGGAGCGCGTCGCGTCGCAGGCTGACATCACGGCGGAGATCGCCGAAATCGCGGCTCGGCACGCCGGCAGCGCGGACGCTGCGCCGCTGCTGAACTATCCGCCGTATCGCAGCAGCGCTCTGCGCCACCCGAAACAACCTCTGCTGCTTGTGGATCCGGACGAACTCGAGCGCTGCGCGCCGTGCTTCGGGGAGCGTGACGTCGACCCGATCGAGGCCGACCTGACGGCCGGTCATCCGGGCGAACCGATCGGGGAGCGCATCATCGTGTCCGGGCGGCTGCTCGATCAATCCGGCCGACCGCTGGCCGGTCAGCTGATCGAGATCTGGCAGGCGAACGCCGGTGGCCGCTACCGTCACCAGCGCGACCAACACCCGGCTCCGCTGGACCCGAACTTCACCGGGGCCGGGCGCTGCCTGACCGGTCCCGACGGGACGTACCGATTTGTGACCGTCAAGCCCGGCCCCTATCCGTGGCGCAATCATCACAACGCCTGGCGCCCGGCGCACATCCATTTCTCGCTGTTCGGTATCGCGTTCACCCAGCGCCTGGTCACCCAGATGTACTTTCCGGGTGACCCGCTGTTGGATCTGGATCCCATCTTCGGATCGGTCACGGATCCCGCTGCGCGCCAACGGCTTATCGCCGGCTACGACCATGCCCTGACCGAGCCGGAGTTCGCGACCGGATATCGATGGGACATCGTGCTGGCCGACAGCTGGTGGACCGAGGCCGGGCATGGCTGAATTACCTTGCACCCCAGGGCAAACCGTCGGCCCCTTCCTGCATCTCGGATTACCGTGCACTGGCGAGCCGGCCGACGGTCCGGACGCGGTGCGGCTGCATGGCACGGTGTATGACGGCGACGGCGCGCCGATCCCCGATGCCCTGGTCGAACTATGGCAGGCCGAGGCCCGATGGGGCCGGGCCGCAACGGATACCGACGGACACTATCGCTTCACGACGGTGGTACCGGGGAACCCGCCGTTCTTCGCGATCACCGTCTTCGCGCGCGGACTGCTGGACCGATTGTTCACTCGCGCCTACCTGCCCGGCGTCGACCCGGACGCCGATCCGGTGCTGGGGACCGTCGACGCCGACCGGCGGCCAACCATGCTGTGCGTCGCGGAAGGCCGGGCGGATTACCGGTTCGACATCCGCCTGCAGGGTCCGCGCGAGACCGTGTTCCTGGCGTATCGGGGGGCCGGGGGATGACCAATCTGTTGTGGCCGGGCGACCACCGGGCGGGCGAGCACATGACCGACCAGGCGCTGCTGCGCTCGATGGTGGCGGTGGAATCCGCGTGGCTGAGCGCCCTGGCCGCCGCGGGCCTGGCGCCGGCCGAGGCCCAAGGCGCCGACCTGTCACAGCTGGTGGACCACGACGACGTGCGGGCGCTCGCGGTCGCCGCCGAGAACAGCGGCAACCCGATCGTCGGTTTGGTCGAACTGCTGCGCCGGCGGGCCAAGCCCACCATCGGCCCGTGGATCCACCGCGGACTCACCAGCCAGGACGTCCTGGACACCGCGCTGATGCTGGGCGTGCGCGATGTCGCCGACGAGCTGAGAACACAGCTGCGCGAACAAGTCTCGACACTGGCAGCGCTTGCCCATGCGCATCGTGCCACCCCGATGGTGGCCCGCACGCTCACCCAGCAGGCCGCACCCACCACGTTCGGCGTCAAGGCGGCCGGGTGGTGCAACGGTGTCGTCGACGCCTATGAACGGCTGGCCGGTCTGCTCACCCCGATCCAGCTCGGCGGTGCGGTCGGAACATGGTCGGCCACGACGGAACTCGCGAAGCTGCTCACCGACCCGGCCGACCCGGCGGAGCTTGCGGACCGGATAATGCGCAGTGCGGCAACCGCTTTGGGCCTGGACGCGCGAGCACCATGGCATACCGTCCGGACACCGGTCACCGCGGCGGCCGATGCCTTCCTCGGCTGCACCGACAGTTGGGGCCGGATCGCTTCGGACGTGGTCGTCCTGGTACGTCCGGAGACCGGCGAGCTGAGCGAGCCGGCCGCCGAGCGGCGCGGCGGCTCGTCGTCGATGCCGCACAAGCACAATCCGGTGCTGTCCATCTTCATTCGCCGCACCGCGATATCCGCACCGCAACTGGTCGCGACCCTGCACACCGCGGCGGCCCTGGCCAACGACGAGCGCCCCGACGGCGCCTGGCATGTCGAATGGGAGGCGCTGCGGACCCTGGCCCGGCGGACGGTGGTCGCGGGCTCCCACTGTAGCGAACTGCTGGCGGGGCTGCGGGTACACACCGCGCGGATGGCCGAGAACCTCAGTGCGGCAGACGTTCTCGGCGAGCAACAGACAATCGCTGAGCTGGCCGGGAAGGCGCCGTCGCCGACCTACTTCGGCGCCGTCGACCGGTTGATCGACGAGAGCCTAGGACGCGCCGAGCGGGTACTCGGCAAGCGGAGCGGGGGCCCGTAGCGTCAGGGCGGCGTGCCCGGCCGAGGCGATTCCGTCCTCGTAGATGCTGGACAGCCAGATGTGCACCAGCGTGTCGATCACCCGGTCTTCGCGGATCGTCGGTTCCTCGGTGGTGAAGGTTGCGGCCATCACTCGCTCGCTCAACATGTTCAGCGCGATGGACAGATCCTCGGCCGAGATGGTGTCCGGCGCGGCGCCGCGCTCACGTTCGGCCTTGATCGCGGTCGTGGTGAACGAGATCCACTTCTGCATCAGCGTGGCCCACAGCGCCCGGACCTCGGGGTTGGTGGACTTGGCCGCGGCACCGGCCACGGCGACCGCGCGGTGCGATCCCGACACCTCGAAGAAAGCCTCGATCCGGTCGCGCCAGAGGGTGGCCGGGTCGCCGGACAGCTTGGCCCGCAGCGCCTTCAGGGCCGCGTGGGCCTTGCTGTTCATCTGCTCCAGCAACGACAGCAGCACCGCGTTCTTGGACTGGAAATAGAAGTAGAAGGTCGGCCGGGAGATGCCCGCGCCTTTCGCCAGATCGTCGACGGAGAAGTCGCCCAGCGGCCGCTCTTCCAAGAGCCGCTCGGCGGTGGCCAGAATTGCCTTCTTGCGGTCGTCCCCCGAGTGATGCGATGCACGACGCCCGCGCGAGGCATGCGCGTACCCGCTGTAGGCCGAGGGGTCGGACACGGCACATACCCTAGGGTTACCTCGATATATGCCAGGGAAATTGTTGATTAAAACCGACCGTAATGTCGATTAAGTTCAACGCCCGGCCCGCGCGGCAATCGCGGCTACTCGTCGTCCGGCTTGCGGGCGACGATCGCGACAGCGGTCAGTCGTTCGCGATGCTTGCGGAAGGTGTTGCGCATGGCCAGTACTCGCTTGCGCGCGTCCGGATTCAGCAGCAGGTTTCTGGCGAAGCGCAGCGCGCCGAACAGCCCCTCGTCGGCGATCACCCGGCGCGGTTGCAACAGCGCCATCGGCGCCGTCACGACGCGGTCGATGACCAGTCCGTGGTCCGACAACAACCGTGACCATTCGGCGATGGTCAGCGGGCGCGCGTTCACCTTGATCGAGCGGGCCAGCGCCTGCCGGATCTCGGTGCTGATCTCCTCGGAGACGGTGTCGGGGGTCAGCGCGAGTTCGTGTATCGCATAGCGACCGCGCGGCCGCAGCACCCGCGCGGCCTCGGCGACGATCGCGTGTTTGGCGGCATCGCCCTGCATCGTCAGCATCGCTTCGCCGATCACGACGTCGCGGCTGGCGTCGGGCAACCCGGTGTCGGCGGCGTCGGCGACCCGGACCGTTCCGGATGCGCCGGTGACACCGGCGATGACGTCGCGCACCGTTTCGGCCGCCTCGGGGTCCTGTTCGGCGCCCACGTACGACCGCGGGGCACGGGTGAGAATCTCGGCGGCCGTACGGCCGAGGCCGGGGGCGAGCTCGAGCACATCGGCGTCGGTCACGTCGGCGCCGGCCAGCATCGTGCGGGTGAGCCCGACACCGCCGGGGCGAAGGACACGTTTCCCGAGACGCGCCAGCAGCCAGTGGCCCGCAACGCTGTCGTCGGCCCGACTCGACATGGGAGACATAGTCTTTCCCGCCCTTCCTGGTTTTCACAATCGTGATTGTGTAAACTCTATCGCATGACGTACGTTATCGGAAAGCCCTGCATCGATGTGATGGATCGGGCATGTGTGGACGAATGCCCCGTGGATTGCATCTACGAGGGCGGCCGGGCGCTCTATATCCATCCCGACGAGTGCGTCGACTGCGGCGCGTGCGAGCCGGTCTGTCCGGTCGACGCGATCTACTACGAAGACGACCTGCCCGACGAGCTGCAGCCACACCTGGCCGACAATGCGGCGTTTTTCTCCGAAACCCTGCCGGGGCGCGACGCTCCGCTGGGGTCACCGGGGGGCGCGGCCAAGCTTGGTGCCCTCGGCGTCGACGCACCCTTGGTGGCCGCCCATCCGAAAGCCGACGTATCCGAAGGAGCGTGAGCGGCCGATGACGCCCGGGGCCACGTCGACGGGGGAGTCCGCCGGTCGCCGCCGTGAGGTGCTGCGGATATTGCGGACGTCCCGGGAGCCGATGACCATCGTCGCGATCGCCGATGCGCTCGGCGTGCATCCCAACACCGTTCGCTTCCACCTTGACAGCCTGGTCGGCGACGACCAGGTGGAACAGGTTGAGCCGGGCCGCAAGGGTCCGGGGCGTCCGCCGCTGATGTTCCGGGCGGTCCGGCAGATGGATCGCGGCGGGACGCGGCACTACCGGTTGCTCGCCGAGATACTGACGATGGCGTTCGCGGGCGACAAGGATTCGGCCGCCAAGGCGCTGGCCGCGGGGCGGGCCTGGGGCCGACAGCTGGACGCCGGCTCGTCGGCGGACGCCACGAGCCCGGACCAGGCCATCGGCCACCTGGTCGACGTGCTCGACCGGCTCGGCTTCGCGCCCGAGCGCCGGCGGGCCGACGGCGAGCAACAAGTCGGCCTGCGGCACTGCCCGTTTTTGGAAATCGCCGAAAACCGCACCGCCGTCGTCTGTCCCGTGCACCTTGGGATCATGCAAGGCGCGCTGGAAACCTCGGGCGCCCCGGTTGCCGTCGAGCGTCTGGATGCGTTCGTCGAACCCGATCTGTGCGTCGCGCACCTCGAGTTGCAGGAGGCCTAAAAGTGAACACCGAAATCGCGGTCGCCGTCGCGGTCACCTTCGTCTGGCTTGGCATGGTGCTGGCCATCTCGTTTTTGGAAGCTCCGCTGAAATTCCGGGCGCCGAACGTCACGCTGCAGATCGGGCTTGGCATCGGGCGGCTGGTCTTTCGCGCGCTCAACACCGTCGAGGTGGCGTTCGCCATCGTCATCCTGGCGGTCGTGGTGGACGGCCCGATGCCGACCCGGATCGCGATCCCGTTCGCCGTCGCGTTCGCGATGCTGGCCATCCAGCTGATCGCGGTGCGCCCGCGGCTGACCCGCCGCTCGGACCAGGTGCTCGCCGGGAGGGAGGGACCCCGCTCCCGCGCTCATTACGCCTACGTCGGTTTGGAGGTAGTCAAGGTCGCGGCATTGATCGTGGCGGGGATACTCCTATTGAGCGCATGAGACCTTGAAAGTCCACAGCAGCCCACACCGAGGGGATGAACCAATGGAATCGATCTCGCTCACCAGCCTGGCCGCCGAAAAGCTGGCCGAAGCCAAGCAGTCGCACAGCGGACGCGCCGCACACACCATCCACGGCGGCCACAGCCACGAACTCCGCCAGACCGTGCTGGCGCTGCTCGCCGACCACGACCTGTCCGAACACGACAGCCCCGGCGAGGCGACGTTGCAGGTGCTGCAGGGTCATGTGCGCCTGACGGCCGGTGACGACTCCTGGGACGGCAAGAGCGGCGACTACGTGGCGATTCCACCGCGACGGCATGCCCTGCACGCGGTTGAGGATTCGGTGATCATCCTGACCGTGCTGAAGAGCCAGCCCGGCGCGGCGCACTAGCCGATGCTGTCCACGCCCTGGTCGAGGGAGTTCGGCCTGCGGGTGCCGATCGTCAACGCCCCGATGGGCGGCGTCGCGGGCGGCCGGCTGGCCGCCGCCGTCAGCGCCGCCGGTGGTCTGGGCATGGTCGGCATGGGCAGCGTCGCGAACCGGGAGCTGCTGCAAACCCAGCTGCAACATGTCACCGGCAGGTTCGGAATCGGCCTGGTGGACTGGGTGATGCGCACCGAGGAGGGCTTGCTGGAGGACGCCCTGGCCGCGCGGCCCGCCCTGCTGTCGGTCAGCTTCGGCACCGACTGGTCGTGGGTCGCACAAGCGCATGACGCCGGAATTCCCGCTGTCACACAGGTTTACGACGCACTCGGAGCCCGTCGGGCCGCCGACGCGGGCGTCGACATCTTGGTCGCGCGCGGCGCCGAGGGCGGCGGGCACGGCGATACGAAGCTCGGCACGCTGCCGCTGCTCGACGACGTGCTGGACGCCGTCACCGTGCCGGTGCTCGCCGGGGGCGGCATCGCCTCGCCGCGCAGCCTGGCCGCCGTGCTGGCGGCCGGGGCCAGCGGCGCCTGGGTGGGCACCCGGCTGGCGGCGTGCCCGGAGGCGCTGACCGGCGACGCCAGCCGCCAGGCCCTGATCGCGGCCCGCTCCACCGACACCCGGGTCACCCGTGCCTTCGATGTCGCCAAGGGCCTGCCGTGGCCGTCGCGATTCCCGGCGCGAGTGCTGACCAACGACTTCGTCGCGCGCTGGACGGGCCACGAAGACGCACTCGATGCGCCGGCCTGCGACGAGCTGGCGGCCGCGATCGACGCCGACGACCGCCGGATCGCCCCGGTCGACGCAGGTCAGGGCGTCGGCATGATCCGCGACGACGCGTCGGTGGCCGAGGTCATCGACGCGATGTGCACCGGCGCGCAGCGGCTGCTGACCGGCTGGCGGGCGTAGCGGTCAGACCGCACGCAGGTACCGCTGCGCGATGAGGCGCTGGCCGATCTTCACCACCGGTCCGCCGGCCCTGCTCCACCAGGTCGCCGGCCGGGAGAACGCCGACACCTCGGCGAGGACCGCATCGGTGGCCGGGTCCCGGCGCACGGCGAAGCGTTCCTCGCCGCATTCCGGGTGGCCCGGCAGGGTGCCGTAGCCGAAGCCGCGGATGTCGGGCTCGTCGATCACATAGACGACGCGGCACGGCGCGGGCAGAAAACCCAGTCGCACCACTACCACCGCGTCGAGCACGACCTCCTCGGAGGAGGCTTGCACCCGCAGGCCGGACCCGCGCTGCATACCCCAGCGCATCACGGCGTCGGCGGCCCGCTCGAATCGCTGCCGGCCCGTACCGATCCGGCGCTCGACGTGTTGGTGGTGATATCCCGCGGGCAGCTCGCCGGCGGCGGTCGCGCCCACCTCGGAGTAGGTCAGCGGAAGCTCCTCGAGCGCTGCCAGGTCCACCCGCCCGAGCGTACGGTCGTAAAGGTGACCGCACAAAACTCGAAAACTGTTGCAGAAGCATCCGGAACGTTCACCTTCGGCGGCGATTTGACCGTCAACCGCCTCGGGTTCGGGGCGATGCGCATCGTCGGTAAGGGGGTCTGGGGCCCGCCCGCCGATCGCGACGAATGCGTCCGGGTGTTGCGCCGCGCCGTCGAACTGGGCGTGGACCTCATCGACACCGCGGACTCCTACGGCCCCTACATTTCCGAGGAGATCATCCGCGAGGCGCTGTACCCCTATGACGACCTGGTGATCGCGACCAAGGCCGGATTTTTGCGGACCGGTCCGGACGTCTGGATCGAGATGGGCTTTCCGGCCTACCTGCGCCAGGAAACCGAGATGAGCCTGCGCCGCCTGGGGGTGGAGACCATCGACCTGCTGCAGCTGCACCGCGTCGACCCCAAGTGGCCGCTGGCCGACCAGGTCGGCGAGCTGGCCAAGCTGAAGGACGAGGGCAAGATCCGCCACATCGGGCTGTCCGAGGTCAGCGTCGACCAGCTGAAGGAGGCCCAGCAGATCACGCCGATCGTGTCGGTGCAGAACATGTACAACCTGACCGTCCGCCGGGCCGAACCGCTGCTGGACTTCGCGACCGAACGCGGTGTCGGGTTCATCCCGTACTTCCCGCTGGCGGCCGGGCCGCTGGCCGCTGCGGACGGCCCGCTGAAACGCATCGCCGACGACCACCACGCGTCGCCGTCGCAGCTGGCGCTGGCCTGGCTGCTGAAGCGCTCGCCGGTGATGTTGCCGATCCCCGGGACGTCGAAGGTGTCGCACCTGGAGGAGAACGTGGCCGCGGCCGAGATCACGCTGTCCGACGAGGAGTTCGAGACCCTGGCGGCTGCTGGAGCGAAGTAATTCCGCACCCAATACGGTGTTCTGGTGGCCGGCGAGCGTCAGAAACACCCCGGCGGGGGATTCAACCCACCCGAACCGACGACGAAGGGCGGGCCGGACTACGGCCGGTTCATCGACGCGGTGCGCAAGCTGCAGGACCACGCGCGGGCCGTCGATGCTCCCGATCAGGTGATCAGCGAGGCCGCCGACACGCTGGAGAAGCTGTCCGTGCTGCTGAGCCCGTACGACGCGGACGAGTGGGCGTCGCCGTCGGGCCGCCGGATGGACCTGCCGATGCGCGGCAACATCCTGACGGTGCCGTTGTCGTCCCGCAAGACCGAGGACGGGCGGATCGAGGGCACCGCCCGTTTCGCCCGGTTTCACCTGGGCCGCAACGGCGCCGTGCACGGCGGGTCGTTGGGGATGCTGTTCGACACCGTGCTCGGCCTGACCGCGTCGGTGCTCACCGGTAGCCGCCGTCAGCGGACCGCATATCTGACGATCAACTACCGCAATATCGTCCCGATCGAACAAGAGCTGCAGTTCGACGCCGGCATCGACAGCGTGGACGGCCGCAAAATCTTCGTGTCGGGCAAGTTGACCGACGGCGACACGCTGCTGGCCGAAGCCGATGCGTTGTTCGTGAAACTCAAACCCGGCCAGCCGTAGCTCAGGCGGCCCATTCGGTGGCGTCGAGGCCGGCGTATTGCCCGGCGTAGAACGTGGTCAGTTGCTCGAGAAGTTCGGGCGCGCCGCTCGTGATCGTTGGACCGTGGTCTTTGCCTGCCAATGCGTAAAAGGTGGCGCCGGGAATCAGGTCCGCCAGTTCGGCTGATTCTTCGAAACGAAAGGCGTCATCGGTGCCGGCGCAGATGAGCGTCGGAATCGCGATCTGCGAAAGTTGGTGCTCATCGATGCCCGGATCCGATTGGCAGGAGCGCAGGTAGGCGGCGAGTGCCAGGGGATCGTGACCGGCCAACCGGTCGAGGTTCTTCGCGCTCAGGGCGAAGCCGTGTGCCTCTTGCCACCGGGCGAGGAAAGCAGGCATTCCGTCGGTCTCGAGGATGTCGATCGCGCCCCGGCAAAAGAACCTCTCCACGAGGTCGTGCTGGGCGTGGTGCGAAGATCCGACGACGACCAGCGAGCGAATCCGGTCCGGGTGCAGCACCGCCATCGCCAAACCGATTCTGCCGCCCAGCGAGTACCCCATGTAGTGGGCGGACCGAACCCCGATTTCGTCCAGCACCGCGCAAATGTCGAGCGCGAGAAAACGCGTGTCGTAGAGCGCCGAAAAATGCGGCTTGCTGCTTTGTCCATGGCCCAGGACGTCGATGGTCACCACGTTGAAACGGCGGGTCAGCTGCTCGGTGTATCCGAAGCGCTCCCAAATGGCCCTGGATTGCATGGTTCCGTGGACCAGCACCAGCCAGTCCGAGCAGTCGGTGCACGGCCCGGGGCTGACCTGGTAGGCGATCGAGACTCCCTGTCGATGTTCGACAGACCTGGTGACGCCGGCTTTGCGCATGGCAATAAGGCTAGGAAGGCCGGGCCCGGCGAGGAATCCGCCGATGGGGTGGAATTTCGCAACCGATCGGGGGACAAGCCACGGCAACGCGGAGTGGCCGCGGGGGCTCGACGGGCTGGCCGTGGTGGCGTGACGGCTTGGGCCTGTCGGGGCGCACCCCGATAGCATGGCATCGATTAATCACCGATTAATTCCCTTACCGAACCTTGGAGACCACCCCGATGAGCGCCCCCGCAGAGTCCGTCCCGGCAGCCCCGATCCGGGTTCCTGCCGGGACTACCGCGGCCGCGGCGGTCGGGGAGGCGGGGTTGCCGCGCCGGGGTACGCCCGACGCGATCGTGGTGGTGCGCGACGCCGACGGCAAGCTGCGCGACCTGAGCTGGGTGCCCGACGCCGACACCGAGGTGGTCCCGGTCGCGGCCAACACCGACGAGGGCCGCAGCGTCATCCGGCATTCGGCCGCACACGTGCTGGCCCAGGCCGTTCAGAACCTGTTCCCGCAGGCCAAATTGGGCATCGGGCCGCCGATCACCGACGGCTTCTACTACGACTTCGACGTGGCGGAGCCGTTCACGCCCGAAGACCTGGAAAAGCTGGAAAAGCGGATGCGTCAGATCGTCAAGGAGGGCCAGCTGTTCGACCGGCGGGTCTACCAGTCCAAGGACGCCGCGCGCGCGGAACTGGCCGACGAGCCCTACAAGCTCGAACTCGTCGACGACAAATCGGGCGACCCCGACGTCATGGAGGTCGGCCCCCCTGGTTCAAATGACGAACTCACCGCCTACGACAACCTCAATCCCCGTACCCGCGAACGGGTCTGGGGTGATCTGTGCCGCGGGCCGCACATCCCGACCACCAAGCACATCCCGGCGTTCAAGCTCACCCGCAGCTCGGCCGCCTACTGGCGCGGCGACCAGAGCAACGCCAGCTTGCAACGCATCTACGGCACCGCCTGGGAGTCGCAGGAGGCGCTGGATGCGCACCTGGAGCTGCTCGAGGAGGCGCAGCGGCGCGACCATCGCAAGCTGGGTGTCGAGCTGGACCTGTTCAGCTTCCCCGACGAAATCGGTTCCGGCCTGGCGGTTTTCCACCCCAAGGGCGGCATCATCCGCCGCGAGCTGGAGGAGTACTCGCGGCGCAAGCACATCGAGGCCGGGTACGAGTTCGTCAACACCCCGCACATCACCAAGGAGCAGCTGTACATCACCTCGGGCCACCTGGAGTGGTACGCCGACGGCATGTACCCGCCGATGCACCTGGACGCGGAGTTCAACGCGGACGGGACGGTGCGCAAGCCCGGGCAGGACTACTACCTCAAGCCGATGAACTGCCCGATGCACCACCTGATCTACCGGTCCCGCGGCCGCTCGTATCGCGAGCTTCCGTTGCGGCTCTTCGAGTTCGGCAGTGTGTACCGCTATGAGAAGTCGGGCGTGGTGCACGGGCTGACCCGGGTGCGGGGCATGACCCAGGACGACGCCCACATCTACTGCACGCGCGAGCAGATGCGCGACGAGCTGACCTCGCTGCTGCGCTTCGTGCTCGAGTTGCTGGCCGACTACGGGCTCAACGACTTCTACCTGGAGCTGTCCACCAAGGACCCGGAGAAGTACTCCGGCTCCGACGAGATGTGGGACGAGGCCACCGAAGTCCTGCGCGAGGTGGCCGTGGCGTCCGGGTTGCATTTCGTTGCGGACCCCGGCGGCGCGGCGTTCTACGGCCCGAAGATCTCGGTGCAGGTCAAGGACGCGCTGGGGCGCAGCTGGCAGATGTCGACGATCCAGCTCGACTTCAACATGCCGGACCGATTCGAGCTGGAATACACCGCATCCGACGGCTCGCGGCAGCGGCCGGTGCTGATCCACCGGGCGCTGTTCGGGTCCATCGAGCGGTTCTTCGGCATTCTCACCGAGCACTATGCCGGGGCCTTCCCGGCGTGGCTGGCGCCGGTCCAGGTGGTCGGGATCCCGGTCGCCGACGAGCACGCGAGCTACCTGGAAAACGTTGCCGCGCAACTGAGGTCGCGAGGTGTGCGGGTCGAGGTGGACACCAGCGACGACCGGATGGCCAAGAAGATCGTGACCCACACCAACCAGAAGGTGCCGTTCATGTTGCTGGCCGGCGACCGGGACGTCGAGAACGGGGCGGTCAGTTTTCGCTTCGGCGACCGCAGCCAGATCAACGGCGTGCCGCTCGACGCCGCGATCGATACCATCGTCAAGTGGATAGCCGACCGCGAGAATGACGCTCCCACACAAGAACTGGTGAAGGTTGCCGGCGGTGAGTGAGCAGGACAGCGAGGACACGATTCTCGACCGGGGTGTCGGAGATCGCGATCACCTGCAGCGGTTGTGGACGCCGTACCGGATGACGTATCTGGCCGAGGCGCCGGCCAAGCGCGACAACGGCAAACCCGATGAGCCGTTCACCGACATCCCGCAACTGCCCGACGAAGAGGGCCTGGTGGTCGCGCGCGGTGAGCTCGTCTACGCCGTGCTCAACCTCTACCCGTACAACCCCGGGCACCTGATGGTGGTGCCCTACCGGCGGCTGTCCGAGATCGAGGACCTGACCGACGCCGAGAGCGCGGAGCTGATGGCCTTCATCCAGAAGGCGATTCGGGTGATCAAGAATGTGTCGCGGCCGCACGGGTTCAACGTCGGCCTGAATCTGGGCACCTCGGCGGGCGGGTCGCTGGCCGAACACCTGCACGTGCACGTGGTGCCGCGCTGGGGTGGCGACGCGAACTTCATCACGATCGTCGGCGGCGCGAAAGTGATCCCGCAGTTGTTGCGCGAGACGCGCCAGTTGCTCGCGACGGAGTGGGCCAGACAGAAATGAGTCGCGCCGACGACGATGCAGAGCGCAGCGATGCGCAGGAGCGGCGCCATGAGTAAGGCGCCCTTCCTGTCCCGGGCCGCGTTCGCCCGGCTCACGGCTCCGACAGCCAGGGTGCTGCTGCGAGTGGGCCTGACGCCGGACGCCGTCACGATCCTGGGCACCGTCGTGGCCGTGGCGGGGGCCCTGACGTTGTTCCCGATCGGCAAGCTGTTCGTCGGCACGCTGGTGGTCTGGTTTTTCGTGCTCTTCGACATGGTCGACGGCGCGATGGCCCGCGAGCGCGGTGGCGGCACCCGATTCGGTGCGGTACTCGACGCGACGTGCGACCGCGTCAGCGACGGCGCGGTGTTCAGCGGACTGCTGTGGTGGATTGTCTTTGGCCTGCATGACAAATCGCTGGCGGTGGCGACGCTGATCTGCCTGGTCACCTCGCAGGTGATCTCCTACATCAAGGCCCGGGCCGAGGCCAGCGGACTGCGCGGGGACGGCGGGATCATCGAACGACCGGAACGGCTGATCATCGTGCTGGTCGGCGCGGGCCTGTCCGACCTGCCCGGTTATCCGTTGCCGTGGGCGCTGCCCGTGGCGATGTGGGTGCTGGCGGCGGCCAGCGTGGTCACCTGCGTGCAGCGGTTGCGCGCGGTGCGGACCTCCCCCGGCGCGGCCGAACCCTTGCCGCCCAATCCGGGAAGCGGCGAAACGAGCGCGCCGTGATCTTGACCCACACGGCAACCGACTGGGCCTATGCCGCCGGCTGGATGGCGGTGCGGGCGGTCCCAGAGTTCGCCGCGCGCAACGTATTCGACACCGGAGCCCGCTACGCCGCCCGCAATGGCGGTCCCGAGCAGCTGCGCAAGAACCTGGCCCGGGTCATCGGTGTACCGCCGGCGCAGGTACCCGACGCCCTGATGCGGGCTTCGCTGGAATCCTATGGCCGCTACTGGCGGGAGGCGTTCCGGCTGCCGTCGATGGACCACCGGGTGCTGGCCCGGCGAATCGACGAGCTGTTCCTCGGCGCCGACAATCTCGACGCGGCCCTGGCCGCCGGCCGTGGCGCCGTGCTCGCACTGCCGCACAGCGGCAACTGGGACATGGCCGGGGTGTGGCTGGCGCAGACGCGCGGCACCTTCACCACGGTCGCCGAGCGGCTCAAACCCGAGTCGCTGTACCGCCGTTTCATCGCCTACCGCGAAAGCCTTGGCTTCGAAGTGCTTCCGCTGTCCGGCGGCGATCGGCCGCCGTTCGAGGTGTTGTGCGAGCGGCTGCGGGCCAACCGGGTGGTGTGCCTGATGGCCGAACGCGACCTCACCCGCACCGGTGTCGAGGTCGACTTCTTCGGCGAGCCCACCCGGCTGCCGGCCGGGCCGGCGAAGCTGGCGATCGAAACCGGGGCGGCGCTGTGCGCGGCGCACTGCTGGAACGAGGGCGACGCCTGGCGGGTTCGTATCCAGCCGCCGCTGGACTGCTCCGGCGGGGACGTCAGGGCCATCACCCAGGCGCTGGCCGATCAATTCGCCGAGAACATCGCCGCCCACCCCGAGGATTGGCACATGCTGCAGCCGCAGTGGCTGGCCGATCTCTCCGACGACAGACGTGCCCGGCTGAAGGAAGCCTGATGCGGATCGGCATGGTCTGCCCCTACTCGTTCGACGTGTCGGGCGGGGTGCAGTCGCATGTGCTGCAACTCGCCGAGGTGTTGCGCGACCGGGGCCATCAGGTCAGCGTGCTGGCTCCGGCGTCGCCGCACGTCTGTCTGCCCGAGTACGTCGTCTCCGCCGGCAAGGCCATCCCGATTCCCTACAACGGTTCGGTGGCGCGGCTGCAATTCAGTCCCGCGGTGCACGGCCGGGTCCGGCGCTGGCTGGCCGAGGGTGACTTCGACGTGCTGCATCTGCACGAACCGAATGCCCCCAGCCTGTCGATGTGGGCCCTGCGGATCGCCGAGGGCCCGATCGTGGCCACCTTTCACACCTCGACCACCAAATCGCTGACGCTGTCCGTCTTTCAGGGTGTGCTGCGACCGTGGCATGAGAAGATCGTCGGCCGTATCGCGGTGTCCGACTTGGCCCGGCGCTGGCAGATGGAGGCGCTCGGGTCCGACGCGGTGGAGATCCCCAACGGGGTCGACGTCGCCTCCCTCGCCTCGGCGCCGCCCCTGGATGGGTATCCGCGGCCGGGCAAGACGGTGCTGTTCTTGGGCCGCTTCGGCGAGTCCCGCAAGGGCATGCAGGTACTGCTCGAGGCGCTGCCTCGGGTGACCGAACGCTACCCAGACCTGCAGGTGCTGGTCGTCGGCCACGGCGACGAGGACGAATTGCGAACGGAGGCAGGCGAAATGGCGTGCTACCTCCGTTTTCTCGGCCAGGTCGACGACGCCGGAAAGGCCTCGGCGATGCGCAGTGCCGACGTCTACTGCGCGCCTAACATCGGCGGCGAGAGTTTCGGCATCGTGCTGGTGGAGGCGATGGCCGCGGGCACGCCGGTGGTGGCCAGCGATCTGGATGCTTTCCGGCGCGTGCTGCGCGACGGCGAGGCCGGACGGCTGGTGCCGGTCGGCGACGCCGCCGCCCTGGCCGACGGGCTGGTCGAGATGCTCGGAAACGACGCGCTGCGTGCGCGTTACGTGGCCGCGGCGGGCGAAGCGGTTTCCCGCTACGACTGGTCGGTGGTGGCCGGCCAGATCGTGCGGGTGTACGAGACGGTCGCCGGCTCGGGCGCCAAGGTTCAGGTGGCCGGTTGATGGCCTGGCCGCTCGTCGTCATCGCCCTGCTGGTCGTGCTGATCGCCGTCTTGGCGGTGATCGGCGTCTGGGCCATTCAGACCGCGCAGCGATTGAACCGGTTGAACATCCGCTACGACCTGTCCTGGCAGGCCCTCGACAGCGCGCTGGCGCGGCGTGCGGTGGTCGCCCGTGCGGTGGCGATCGACGCCTACGGCGGCTCCCCCGAAGGCCGGCGGCTGGCCGCGCTGGCCGACGCCGCCGAGCGGGCGCCTCGTCAGGCGCGGGAGAACGCCGAAAACGAGCTGTCGGCCGCACTGGCGATGGTCGACCCCGCGGCGCTGCCGGCCGGTCTCATCGCCGAGTTGGCCGACGCCGAAGCCCGGCTGCTGCTGGCCCGCCGATTCCACAACGACGCGGTCCGCGACACCCTGGCGCTGGGCGAGCGGGGCCCGGTGCGTGCCCTTCGTCTCGGTGGAACAGCCACGCTGCCAAGTTATTTCGAGATCGTCGAGCGACCACAGGCGCTGGCCCACACCCCGCACGGGGTGCCCAAGCACCGGACCTCGGCGCGGGTGGTGTTGCTCGACGAAACCGGCGCGGTGCTGTTGCTGTGCGGCTCGGATCCGGCGGTCGAGGACTCGGCGCCGCGGTGGTGGTTCACCGTGGGCGGCGAGGTGCGCCCGGGCGAACGGCTGGCCGAGGCCGCCGCGCGAGAGTTGACCGAAGAGACCGGGTTACGGGTCGAAGCGGCCGAGCTGGTCGGACCGATCTGGCGACGCGACGAGGTCTTCGAGTTCAACGGCGCGCTGATCGACAGCGAGGAGTTCTTCTTCGTGCGCCGCACCGCGCGCTTCGAGCCGGTCTGCACGGGACGGACCGAGCTGGAACGCCGCTACATCCACTGCCACCGTTGGTGCGATGCCGACGACATCGCCGAACTGGTGGCCGCGGGACAGACGGTGTACCCGCGCCAGTTGGCCGAACTGCTCGGCGAGGCAATCGCGTTGGCCGACAACGACGTAGGTGGCCGGCTGCCCCAGCTGCAGTCGATCCGCTGACGTGAACTACCGCGCGTTCGACGGAATGGGCAGGAAACCCGCGGGCGGCAGTCCCGTAGCCAGCGGGACCGAGATACCCGGGCTTGCCCCGGCGACGGCGACCGAGCTGAGGGACTGCAGCGGGCCCGGCAGCCCGGTGGCGTAGCCGAAGTCGACTAACGGCTTGAGGAACGGTTGGAGCAAGTCGGCCAACGGATTTCCCAAAATCGGCACGAACATCCGCAACGGATCCAGCAGCGGCAAATTCGTGGTGGGGACGATGAAGTAGGTGGTGTTGCCGATCTGCTGTTGGACCGCGGTGGCAAGTTGCGCGGCGGTCAGCAACGGAGTTTGGGTGTGCAGCGGAACGCCGAAAATGGCGTTGAGGTCGGCCGAGATATTGAAAATGCCCGCGGGGAACTGGGCGACGGGGTCGTACTGGATGCCGTAGATGGTGGCCAGGTAGATGGTGTCTGCCGGCGTCGGCACGTGAAATGCGGTGAAGAATCCCGGGATAAAGCGGGTCAGGATGCCGCCGGTCACCGGATTGTTGGGATCGGCGAGCATCATGAAGTTCAGCAGGTTGGGGTCCGGCCGCAGGACGGCGGGCAGGGCATTGAGATAGCGCATCTCCATCGTGGCGATCGTGGCGCTCTGCGAATAGCCGACGACCAGGAGTTGATCGCCCGCGGTGGTATGGCTCATGATCGCGTTGTTCAGTATCGCGATGCCCTCTTGGACCGACTGCGTGAAGCTTTTACTGTTGATGCCGGTCAGTGGCCACAACTGCTCGGGCGTGTACAGACCCTGCGGGGAATAGCCGGGGTAATTCGGGAGGACGAACGTCTGGTAGACCTCCTGCACGTAGGTGTCAGTGGGGGTCGGGTTGCCGGTGCCGCCCATGATCAGCGCGATCTGGTCGCCCGACTGCAGGGCGGCCGCGTTGGACGTCTCGGTGTCGGTGTAGGCGTTCTGCGCGTTGACCAGCGTTTGCACGAACTGGTTGTGGAACAGTTCCGCCTGCGCGCTGAGCGCCTGGTATTGCGCGGCCTGGGCGTCCAGGAATGCGGCGGTGCGCAACGATACCGAATCCGTGGCGGGCGCCAGCACTCCGGTCGTCGGGGCCGCCGCGGCCGCGTTCGTCGCTTCCAGGGCCGACCCGATCCCTTGCAACTCGCCGGCAGCTGTCCCTATCGCGTCGGGGTCGACTATCAGGTCGGTCATCGGGCGCCTGGCTAATCCAGCACCGGGCGGGGCGCCAAAATCTTGCGGGCGGCCGCCGGAGTCGCGGCACCGATCAAGCGTCCGGGCACGTTCATCGGCGGCAGGTACGGCGCGGAGGTCGCGGTCGTCGACACGGGAGCCGCCGCGGCAGCGGGGACGCCGGTGACGGCGGGGGCCGCCGCCTGCGCGGTGCTGGCCCAGGTCGCCGGCACCGACAGCGCCCCGATCGGGGCGGCCCGGCCCATACCCGCGGTGACCACGCTCCCCGTGAGCTGCGCCGCGCCCGGGGCGCCCACCGCGGGACTGACCGCCGATGCCAGCACCGGATTGATCGCCGGGAGGCTGCCCGCCCCGCTCAGCAACGGGTTCGCGCCGGACATCAGCTGGCCCATCACCATTTGCATCGGTTCCATCGCGAACTGGGCCGGCGTCGAGAGCATCTGCAATTGCGACATCGGGTTCATCAGCTGCTGAGTCAACGACTGGAACAACGAGTTGATCAGCTGGTCAAGGAGCGAGGGGTAGGTGGGGGCGGCCGGCAGGCCAAACAGCGTCAGGGGCGGCGCGCCGAACGGGGTCCACCCGGCCTGGGCGGCCGTGGTGGCGGCGTCGTAGCCCGTCATGGCCGCGACGTCCTGGGCCCACATCTCCGCGTACTCGGCCTCGGTCGCCGCGATGGCCGCGGTGTTTTGACCCAGGATGTTCGTCGCGATCAGCGTCATCAGCAGGGCACGGTTGGCCGCGACGACCTCGGGGGGCACCGTCGCGGTGAACGCCGCCTCGAACGCACCCGCCGACAAGCGGGCCTGGTTGGCCAGCAGCTCTGCCTTTGCCGAGGTCGCGGTCAACCACTGCACATACGGCACGGCCGCCGAGGCCATCATCGTCGACGCCAGCCCCTGCCACGGCCCACCGGTCAGCGTCGACACCGTCGACTGAAAGGAACTGGCCGCCGAGGCCAGCTGCGCGGCCAACATTTCCCACCCCTGGGCCGCGGCCCAGATCGTCCCCGAGCGGGGTCCCGCATACATGCGCGCAGAATTGATCTCCGGCGGCAGCAGCACGAAATCCGGCACCATCTCCGAACCTCTTCTCGGCCAACCGCGACGGCCGGTGTGACCAGGGATGCCACCCTTTGATTCGCACCAGCTGCTACGGCCTGCGCAAATAGCTGCCGCAATATGTAGCACAATGTCGACGTCGCCGCACCACTCTGTTGAACAGATGTCGAACTTCTGTCGCCAAACGGTGGGCAAACTCGGTTGTCTCGCACCACTAGAGTGGAAGCGCGATGGTTCGAGGAGAGAAGGGGCTAGTGGACAGCGGCGCACAGTCGGGCCAGGCCAACCAGACCGGAACGGCGCGCGTCAAGCGCGGCATGGCCGAGATGCTCAAGGGCGGCGTCATCATGGACGTCGTCACTCCGGAGCAGGCCCGAATAGCGGAGGGCGCCGGCGCCGTCGCGGTCATGGCGCTGGAGCGAGTACCCGCAGACATCCGCGCCCAGGGCGGCGTGTCCCGGATGAGCGACCCCGACATGATCGAGGGCATCATCTCCGCGGTCACGATCCCGGTGATGGCCAAGGCGCGCATCGGGCATTTCGTGGAAGCCCAGATTCTGCAGAGCCTCGGCGTGGACTACGTCGACGAATCCGAGGTGCTCACCCCCGCCGATTACACCCACCACATCGACAAGTGGAAGTTCACCGTGCCGTTCGTGTGCGGGGCCACCAATCTCGGTGAGGCACTGCGGCGCATCAGTGAGGGCGCGGCCATGATCCGGTCGAAGGGGGAAGCCGGCACCGGTGACGTGTCCAACGCGACCACGCACATGCGCGCCATCGGCGGCGAGATCCGTCGCCTGACGTCCTTGTCGCACGACGAATTGTTCGTTGCCGCAAAGGAATTGCAGGCGCCCTACGAGCTCGTCGTCGAGGTGGCCCGGGCGGGCAAACTGCCGGTCACGCTGTTCACCGCCGGCGGCATCGCCACGCCGGCCGACGCGGCGATGATGATGCAGCTGGGTGCCGAGGGCGTCTTCGTCGGCTCGGGCATCTTCAAGTCCGGCGATCCCGCGCAGCGTGCGGCCGCGATCGTCAAGGCCACCACGTTCTTCGACGATCCGGACGTGCTGGCCAAGGTTTCTCGCGGCCTGGGCGAGGCCATGGTGGGCATCAACGTCGAGCAGATCGCACAGCCGCATCGCCTGGCCGAACGCGGCTGGTAAGAACGATCTGTGTCGATCCAAGAGATCCTTGATCTCGAGCAGCTCGAGGTCAACATCTACCGGGGCAGCGTCTTCAGCCCGGAATCCGGATTTCTGCAGCGCACCTTCGGGGGCCATGTGGCCGGCCAGTCGCTGGTCTCGGCGGTGCGCACCGTCGACCCGCGCTACCAGGTGCACTCGCTGCACGGCTACTTCCTGCGGCCCGGAGATCCAAGAGAGCCCACGGTTTTCCTGGTCGAACGCACCCGCGACGGTGGTTCGTTCGCCACCCGGCGGGTCAACGCCGTCCAGCACGGCGAAATCATCTTCAACATGGGGGCGTCCTTCCAGACCGATCAGGAAGGCATCCACCACCAGGATCCGATGCCGGCCGCGCCGCCGCCCGACGGCCTGCCCGGGCTGGACTCGATCAAGGTTTTCGACGATGCCGGGTTCAAGCAGTTCGAGGAGTGGGACGTCTGCATCGTGCCGCGCGATCGCTTGGAGTTGTTGCCCGGCAAGGCATCTCAGCAGCAGGTGTGGTTCCGGCACCGTGACCCGCTGCCGGACGACCCGGTGCTGCACATCTGCGCGCTGGCCTACATGAGCGACCTGACGCTGCTGGGCTCGGCGCAGGTCACGCACCTCGACGTGCGCGAGCATCTGCAGGTGGCCTCGCTGGACCACGCGATGTGGTTCATGCGCGCATTCCGGGCCGACGAGTGGCTGCTCTACGACCAGTCCTCGCCGTCGGCCAGCGGCGGTCGCTCGCTGTGCCAGGGCAAGATCTTCACCCAGTCCGGCGAGATGGTCGCGGCGGTCATGCAGGAGGGGCTGACCCGCTTCAAGCGGGGATACCAGCCGTGAGCCGACCGCGGATCGGCGTCTTGGCGCTGCAAGGCGACACCCGGGAGCATCTGGCGGCGCTGCGCGACGCCGGCGCCGACTCGCTGCCGGTGCGCCGCCGCGGCGAGATCGAGGCGATCGACGGGCTGGTGATCCCGGGCGGGGAATCCACCACGATGAGCCACCTGCTTGGCGACCTCGACCTGCTCGAGCCGTTGCGGGCGCGGCTGGCCGACGGACTGCCGGCTTACGGCGCGTGCGCCGGGATGATCATGCTGGCCAGCGAGATCGTCGACGCCGGCGCCAACGGACGTCAGGCGCTGCCGCTACGCGCGATCGATATGACAGTGCGGCGCAACGCTTTTGGACGTCAGGTCGATTCGTTCGAAGGCGATGTCGAGTTTGCGGGCCTGGATGACCCGGTGCGGGCGGTGTTCATCCGGGCGCCGTGGGTCGAGCGGGTCGGCGACGGCGTGCAGGTGCTGGCCACGGCCGCGGGCCACGCGGTCGCGGTCCGGCAGGGGCCGATGCTGGCGACGGCGTTTCACCCGGAGATGACGGGGGACCGGCGCATCCATCGGCTGTTCGTCGACATGGTCCGGGGCGACGCCTGAGGTTGACCTTTGCCACCGAGGGTGGGGCCTATGGACGAATTCGGCCCGTTTGCCGTGCGCAGGGCCCACACTCGGCGACCGGACGGGCCGCAGACCACCTCCGCCTGTGACGCCTGGGGATGCTGATCCGGGTGGGGAGCGGCCGGACGACCGTCCCGGCCCTCCACGTAGACTCGTCTGGCCAAGAAACAAGAGATGGGAAGACGATGAGCGGCCATTCCAAGTGGGCCACCACCAAGCACCAGAAGGCCGTCAAAGACGCGCGCCGCGGCAAGGAGTTCGCCCGGCTGATCAAGAACATCGAGGTCGCCGCGCGTACCGGCGGTGGTGACCCGGCGGGCAATCCGACCCTGTATGACGCCATCCAGAAGGCGAAGAAGACCTCGGTGCCCAACGACAACATCGAGCGCGCCCGCAAGCGGGGCGCGGGCGAGGAAGCCGGCGGCGCCGACTACCAGACCATCATGTACGAGGGCTACGGGCCCAACGGCGTGGCCGTGCTGATCGAGTGTCTGACCGACAACCGCAACCGCGCGGCCGGCGAGGTCCGGGTGGCGGTGACCCGCAACGGCGGCAACATGGCCGACCCGGGCTCGGTGTCGTACCTGTTCACCCGCAAGGGCGTCGTCACGCTGGAGAAGAACGGTCTGACCGAGGATGACGTGCTGACCGCGGTGCTGGACGCCGGCGCCGAGGACGTCAACGACCTCGGCGAGAGCTTCGAGATCATCTCCGAGCCGAGCGACCTGGTCGCGGTGCGCACCGCGTTGCAGGACGCCGGCATCGACTACGACTCCGCCGAGGCCAGCTTCCAGCCGTCGGTCAGCGTGCCGGTCGACGTCGAGGGCGCCCGCAAGGTGTTCAAGTTGGTCGACGCGCTGGAGGACAGCGACGACGTGCAGAACGTCTGGACCAACGTCGACCTGTCCGACGAGGTGCTGGCCGCCCTCGACGAAGACTAGTCCGGCGACGATGCAGAGCGCGTAGCGCGATGAGGAGGAGTCGGGCAATTAGTCGTAGCCGTGGCGCATGTCCTCCACGATGCGCGGGTTGTCCAGTGTTGACGGTTCGAGCGGTCGCGGCGCGATGTCGTCGGAGAACACCGTCGCGGCTTGCAGCACTTGCGGATTGAGGTAGCGCAGCGGCGGCGCGTCGGCGGGCAGGGTGGGTATCGGTGCGGTGACACCGGGGCGCGCCAGTGCGAAACCCCAGTCGCCGAACGTCGGCACATGCACGTGGTAGGGCGACACCGCATACCCCGCCGAACGCAGGGTCGATACCGTGCGCCAGAACGCGATCGGCGTGGAAAACGGGCTGCCCGCCTGGACCACGACGAGCCCGGTCGGCGAAAGTGCATGCGCGACAAGGGCATAAAATTCGGTTGAATACAGCCGGCCCAGCACGGGGGTGTCCGGGTCGGGCAGATCGACGATGACGGCGTCGAAGCCCCCGGGCGGGCGCAGCTCGGGATGAGCGGCCCGAAGCCAGCGCATCGCATCGTCGATCACGACGCAAACCCGCGGGTTGTCCAGTGCACCGGCATTGGCGTCGCGCAGGGTGGTGCGGGCGACCTCGATCACCGCGGGATCGAGTTCCACTTGTACGATCTTATCGATTCCGTTCTGGCGTAACAGTTCTCGTGCTGCCAGTCCGTCGCCGCCGCCCAGTATCAGCACCGAGTGGGCACCTTCCCCGCCGGCCCTGCCGAGCGCTGGATAGACCAGGCTTTCGGTGTACCGGTATTCGTCGCGGGTGGAGAACTGCAAACCGCCGTCCAGGTACAGCCGGGTGTCGTTGCCGCGACGGGTGACCACGATCTCCTGGTACGGGGTGTGCCGGTAGGCGATGATCGGGTCTGCGTAAAGCCTTTGACGGCTTGTTGTTTCGATGTCGTGCGCACCCACCAGCAGCACTAGGAGCAGGACGAGGGCAGTGGCGAGTGCGCCCAGCGCCGTCGCCAGCTGCGCGGCAGAGATCACCCGGCGCAGCAAGAACATCGCCACGATGGCGGCCGCCACCAGGTTGATGATGCCGGTGGCGGCCGCGCCGCGGATCATCCCGAGCTGCGGCAGCAGCACGAACGGCCAGACCAATCCGCCGACCAACGCCCCCAGGTAGTCGGCCGCGTTGAGGTTGGCCAGCGTGCGGCCGCTATCGGTGGGGCCGGCCGTGCGACCGCGCTGCAGCAACGTCATCAGCAGCGGCACCTCCGCGCCGACCAGGCCGCCGATCAGCGCGGTGCCGAGCGCCAACACCCACGTCGACCCGTCGAGGAACGCGAACACCGCGTACAGCGCCGCGGCGGACAGGCCGCCGACGATGCCCAGCATGGTCTCGACGGCGACGAAGACGATGCCCGCGTGCCTCAGCAGCGGTTTGACCACCAGCGCGCCCACGCCCAGCGCCGCGATATAGCCCGCCACGATCAGCGAGGTGGCGACGATGCCGCCGCCGTTGAGGCTTGCCGACAGCGTCAGCAGGGCCAGTTCGTAGACGATGCCGCAGGCCGCGCAGGCCGCGACGGCGGCGAGCAACAGGGCGCGCCAGCGAATCGACACGGGAGCTTCCGGGGTGGCGGTCATGTGCTATTTGCTCCCGCCCGGCCCGCCGGGCCGACCACCCGAACCGCCCGACGGGGATCCGGGACTGAACCCCGGGCCGAGGAACATATAGGAGCCGTGGCTGTAACCGGCGCCGAGGCTTTCGACACGAATGCTGCACGGGTGGTTGCCATCTGGGCCCACGGTCACGATGCTGTCGCTATAGCGCAGGTACTCGTTGTTGTCGTTGTCGGCACGGGCCTCGGGTTCCTGGTAGTCGGCGAGCGTGTCGGCGACCTGATCGGGCGATCCGCTGCACAGGTATCGCGTGCCGTTGACGTCGCGGGAATACTCGCGATAGCTGCTCGCGATATACGCCGCAATGTCCTTCTGCAGCAATATGATTCCGAGGACCAGCGACACCACCGACGCCGCCGCCAGCCCGCCGGCAAGCCAGAACAGGTGCTTGCGGCTCACGGATGCCACCGGCTCGCGGTGCGGACCACCTCGCCGCCGGAGCCCAACGGGTACAGGTGCCAGGTCTGCCAGCGCCAGCCGGTGCCGTCCGGTTCGGCGGCCAGCACGGTCAGCGCGGCCTCATCGCCGGGGAAAGCGCCACCGAGCCAAGCGGTTTCGGCCCGGCACCGGTTGCGCAGCTTACGCGCCAGTTGGCGAAACGTCGCCTCGTCGTGTGTGGCGGTGCGGGATTCCAGCGAGTAACCCGCTGCTTCGGCGCGCTCGGGCAGCGTGCCGGTGTCGGCGTCGGCGGTGCAGGACACCTGCTCGGAGAAGGTGGTCGCGGCGTGCTCGATCGTGACCAGATGCGAGGCGCCGAGCACCGCGAGGCGCACCGCGCCGCCGTCGGGGTGCCGCAGCGAATGGCTGGCCAGCAGCGGCGGTGCGGGCGCGTTGAGGGCGAGCCGCAGCCTGCTCCCGGACACGTCGGCTGGGGCTACGGCGAGCTGATACAGCGGCACCGCGCGTCCCTACGGCGAGCCCGGCGTGGGCGCCGGGTAGACGGTGAGCTCGCCCGGCGACACCGGCTTGCCCGTCGAGATCTCCCAGGGCGTGCCGGGTGCCCAGCGCTCGAACGAAAGCAGCACCGTCTCGTCGGCGTTGGCGCAGTCGACGAACTCCATCTCGCCGCCGGCCGGCAGGCCGGTCGTGCCCTCGGTGGTGTACGACGCCCGCCCGCGTTCCGACTCGTGCAACGCCATCCCGTCGACCAGGTACTGGTCGCCGGGCTGCAACGTGAGGTCCTTGCGGGTGACCCACATGACGAGCTCGAGGCGACCGTCGTCTTCTTCGACGGCGAACCAGGTCGGCAGGTCACCGCCCTCCAGCAGGTGCTCCCACCACACGAACGGTCCCTCACGAAACGTCACCGACCCGCGGACCACGTAGTCCACGCCGCCGTAGCTGACGATGGCGCCCGGGCCCAGTTGGCGGGGCCCGAACTGCGGCATCGCGTCGGCGGACAGGGGATCGGGGCGCCCGCGCGGCGCGGCCTTCGGGCGCTTCGAGGCTATGACGAGCACGATGACGGACGCGATGAACAGCACCGCGGCCAGCACGACCAGCACCGTTCCCACGCAAACCTCCCGTCGCCGCGGCGGTGGAGCGAACGTCGGCTTAAGTTAACAGCTCTTGCCTGGGCCGCGTGTCGTGCCCGACGCCGTCCGGCCCGACCGCTAGGCTATCGAACAGCTGTTCGGTACTAGGTTGGAGCATGCTATGCGCGTGATGGGCGTCGACCCCGGACTGACCCGGTGCGGGCTGTCCATGGTCGAAAGCGGGCGCGGCCGCAATATCGTCGCGCTGGATGTCGACGTGGTCCGCACCCCGTCGGATACCGCGCTGCCCAGACGGCTGCTGACCATCAGCGACGCCGTCGAGCACTGGCTGGACACGCATCAGCCCGATGTCATCGCGATCGAGCGGGTGTTCGCCCAGCACAACGTGTCCACCGTGATGGGCACCGCGCAGGCCGGCGGCGTGATCGCGGTGGCGGCGGCCAAACGCGATATCGACGTGCACTTCCATACCCCCAGTGAGGTCAAGGCCGCGGTCACCGGCAACGGCACCGCCGACAAGGCTCAGGTCACCGCGATGGTCACCAGAATCCTTGCGCTGCAAGCCAAACCGACGCCGGCCGACGCCGCCGATGCGCTTGCACTGGCCATCTGCCATTGCTTCAGAGCGCCGATGCTGGCCCGGATGGCCAAGGCGGAGGCGCTCGCGGCCGAGCAGCGCCGCAAGTACGCCGCCAGGCTGAAGGCTGCCCGATGATCGCCTCGGTGCGCGGTGAGGTGCTCGAGGTGGCACTCGATCATGCGGTGATCGAGGCCGGCGGCGTCGGCTACCGGGTGAACGCGACACCGTCGACGCTGGCGGCGCTGCGCCGCGGCAGCCAGGCCCGGCTGATCACCGCGATGATCGTGCGCGAGGATTCGCAGACGCTGTACGGGTTCGTCGACGGCGACACCCGCGACCTGTTCCTGACGCTGCTGTCGGTGTCGGGCGTCGGGCCGCGGCTGGCGATGGCGACCCTGGCCGTGCACGACGCCGCGGCGTTACGCCAGGCGCTGGCCGACGGCGACGTCACCGCGCTGACCCGGGTGCCCGGTATCGGCAAGCGCGGCGCCGAGCGCATGGTTCTGGAGCTGCGCGACAAGATCTATGCGACCGTCGCGCCCGCGGCAGCACTGGCGGTCAACGGCCACGCGGTGCGCGGCCCGGTGGTCGAGGCGCTGGTCGGCCTGGGCTTCGCGGCCAGGCAGGCCGAGGACGCCACCGACAGCGTGCTGGCATCCAGCCGCGAAAAAGGTGAGCAGCCAACGACTTCCGACGCGTTGCGGGCCGCGCTGTCGTTGCTGGGTAAGTCCAAATGAGCGACGACGAATCCGAGGACTACGCGGATCGCGACCTGTCTCCGACGCTGACCGTCGGAGAGGGCGACATCGACGTCAGCCTGCGGCCCCGCTCGCTGCGGGAGTTCATCGGCCAGGCCCGGGTCCGGGAACAACTGCAGCTGGTGCTCGAGGGCGCCAAAAACCGTGGCGGCACACCGGATCACATTCTGCTGTCCGGCCCGCCGGGACTGGGCAAGACGTCGCTGGCGATGATCATCGCCGCCGAACTCGGGTCCTCGCTGCGGGTGACGTCGGGGCCGGCGCTGGAGCGAGCCGGCGACCTGGCCGCGATGCTGTCCAATCTGGTCGAGCACGACGTGTTGTTCATCGACGAGATCCACCGCATCGCGCGGCCGGCCGAGGAGATGCTCTACCTGGCGATGGAGGACTTCCGGGTCGACGTCGTGGTGGGCAAAGGCCCAGGGGCAACATCGATTCCGCTGGAGGTGGCGCCGTTCACGCTGGTCGGCGCGACCACCCGGTCCGGCGCGCTGACCGGGCCGCTGCGGGACCGGTTCGGTTTCACCGCGCACATGGATTTCTACGAGCCGGCCGATCTGGAGCGGGTGCTGGCGCGTTCGGCCGGGATCCTCGGCATCGAGCTGGGCGCCGAAGCCGGCGCGGAGATCGCCCGGCGGTCGCGCGGCACGCCGCGCATCGCCAACCGGTTGCTGCGCCGGGTCCGGGACTTCGCCGAGGTGCGCGCCGACGGGGTGATCACCCGCGACGTCGCCAAGTCCGCGCTGGAGGTTTACGACGTCGACGAGCTCGGGCTCGACCGCCTGGATCGGGCGGTGCTGTCGGCGCTGACCCGCAGCTTCGGCGGCGGCCCGGTCGGGGTTTCGACGCTCGCGGTGGCGGTCGGGGAGGAGGCGACCACCGTCGAGGAGGTGTGCGAGCCGTTCCTGGTACGCGCCGGCATGGTCGCGCGGACGCCGCGCGGCCGGGTGGCCACCGCGCAGGCCTGGACCCATCTGGGTATGACACCGCCGGCCGGAATCACGCAGCCGGGGCTATTCGACTAGTGGCGATCGCAAGCGCGGCGCAGCCGGGCGCGGCGGGTCGGCACCCGAGATAGGGGAGGCGCCATGATCACCGCCGGACTGGTATTCGCCGCGCTGGCGGCGTTGCTGCACGTCTACATCTTCACGATGGAGTCGTTCACCTGGACCTCGCCCCGGACCCGTGCCGCGTTCGGTACGACACCCGAGGAGGCCGAGACCACCCAGCTGCTCGCCTTCAACCAGGGCTTTTACAACCTGTTCCTGGCGATCATCGCCGGCATCGGCATCGCCGAGGTGGCGATGGGGCACCGGCTGATCGGTGCCGCGCTTGTCTTCGCCGGCGTCGGATCCATGGTCGCGGCCGCGCTTGTCCTGGTGGTGTCGGCACCGGACAAGGCCCGGGCGGCGGTGATGCAGGGCACCTTCCCGTTGATCTCGATCGTGCTGCTGGTCCTCGGCCTGGCCACGTAGCCGGGTTACAACCGCGGACCCCAGGGTATCCAGGCGGTGCTGAAGTAGTCCGGCGTCAAATAGGGGGATGCAATGAGTTACGCACAAGACGGCCATCCGGGCAGGCTGTGGATGCCACGCTCGCGCGGTGCGGTTTGTGGGTTGATCCTGATCGTTCTTGGTGCTTGGGGTGCGTTGATACCGTTCGTCGGTCCACACTTCAACTTCGCCTACACACCCGACCGGGAGTGGGCATGGACCACGGCTCGCGGCTGGCTCGAAGTGCTGCCGGGCGGCGTGACCGCGCTGGGCGGCCTGCTGCTGATCTTTTCCGGAAATCGGGCCACCGCGATCGTGGGCGGCTGGCTGGCGGTGCTGGCCGGCGGCTGGTTCGTGATCGGTGGCGAGGTCGCTCCGATGCTGGGGATCGGGTCTGCCGGAGACCCGGTCGCCGCGACCGACCGCAAGCGCGCCGCACTCGAGATTTCGTACTTCTCGGGTCTGGGTGCCTTGATCGTCTTCATCGGCGGCATCGCGCTGGCACGCCTGGCGGTGCGACTGGCCAGCGATATCGAAGCCCTCGCGCGGGTACGGTCCGCGGCGCCGGCGGCCAGCGAGCCCGTCTACATGTCGGGGCTACAAGAGCCGCACCGCGAGGTGGAGCCGGACGCCCTGACCGCTCCGCGGGTGGAGTCGTCCGAGGACCCGAAGGCCGGGGGTTGGCGCAAGCAACGCGCCGGCGCTGCGCCGGGCGCGGCATACCTGCGCTGGCCGCATCCCCAAGGCTAGGCTGTCCGCTCCTACAACAGCCCGAGCAGTCGCAGGTCGCTGACGTATTTGGCGATGATTGGTGCCCCGATGTGCGGAATGTCCTTGTCGGGGCCAACTTTGGCGTCCTGGACGGCCGCCCGGAACCGGTCGGTCGGTGCCATCGACCCGCGGATCGGCTGCTCCGGCTTCTGGTAGTTGTGCAACAGCGGCAACAGCGAGGCGTTGCGCTGCTTTTCGGGCAGTCCGCGCAGGGCGGTCTCGAACCGCGGCAGCCAGTCGCCGTAGTCGTCGATGCGCTGGATCGCGTTGCCGTCGGCGATCAGCCAATCGACGAACTCGTCCATCCCGATGCCGTCGTCGTACGGGTTCATCACGTGGTAGGTCTGGAAGCTCTGCACGTTCTGCGCCCCCAGCGTCGAGACCGCTTCGGCGATGAACTCCACCGGCAGGCCGTCGTAGTGCGCCCGCTGCCGGTTGCCCTCGGCTTGATCGTTTGGGCGCTCGTAGAACGAGCCCGGCGCGATGCCGGTGGCCACCAGGCTCAGCATCATGCGGGTGAACATGTCCGGCACGTTGAGCTGGCCGGCGTAGCTGGTGTCGGCCAGGATCATGTCGCAGCGGAACACCGCCACGGGCAGGCCACACAGGTCGTTGGCCTCGCGCAGCAACACCTCGCCGGCCCACTTGCTGTTGCCGTAGCCGTTGGCGTAGCTGTCGTTGATCTGCCGGGTGGCGCTGATCTCGCGGATGTCGGCGTCTTCGACGAACGCACCCGGCTTGATCTGGTCGCCCACCCCGATCGTGGACACGTAGGTGTAGGGCTTCTTCTTCCCGGTCAGCGCGACGCGGATCAGCTCGGCGGTGCCGACGGCGTTGGGGCCGAACAGCTCGCTGTACGGCAGCACGTGGTTGACCAGCGCGGCCGGGTCGACGATCAGGTCGACGGTGTCGGCCAGCCGCCGCCAGGTCGCGGCGTCCAGGCCGAGGTCGGCCTCGCCCTTGTCGCCGGCGATGACCTCGAGGTGGTCGGCGGCCAACTCCCGGTAGTGCGCCAGCAGCTTGGGGTCACCACTATCGAACGTCTTGTCCAGCCGGGCCCGGGCGTCGGCGTCGGTCTTGGCCCGCACCAGCGCGATCACCTTGCCGTCGACCAGGTCCATGCGCTCCAGCCATTGCAGCGCGAGGTATCGGCCCAGGAAGCCGGTCGCGCCGGTCAGCAGCACCGTGCGCACCTCGGACGCGGGCGCCGGCAGGTTCGGTGCGGCCGCCAGCGTCGCCGCGTCGATGAACTTGTCCAGCGTGAGGTCGGAGGCGTGCACCTCGACGGCGTCCCGACCGTGCACCGACGCGAAGCTGGGCCGCTTGCTGCCCTGGCGCTCGGACTCGATGTAGGCGGCGATGGCCGCCAGGTCGTTGGCCGGGCTGACGATCACGCCCACCGGCACGTCGACCTCGAAGATCTCGTGCAGCAGGTTGCCGAAAGTCAACGCCGACAACGAATCTCCACCCAGATCGGTGAAGTGGGCATCGGGTGTGAGCTCGGTGCTGGCCGCGCCCAGCAGCGCCGCCGCGGCCCGGCTCACGGTCTGCAGCACCGGCGCGGTGGCGCCGCTGCGGCGTAGCTCGCCGAGCTCGTTGGCCTGGCCGGCGGCCAGGTCGGCGTAGAGCTGTTCCAGACGCTCGCCGTACTGCTGCTTGAGCTTGGGCCACGCCAGCTTGCGAATCCCGGTCAGCAGACCGTTCTCCAGCGTGAACGGCGTGGTCTCGATCAGGAAGTCACGCGGCACCTCATAGGACTGCAGGCCGGCCTCCTTCGCGACCGTCTGCAGCGAGTCGGCGATCCGGCCCTTGAGCTCGTCGGCTCCATAGCGCTCCAGTGCCTCCTCGCTGGGCACGATCACCGCCAGCAGGTAGGGGTGCGCGCTGTTGCCGTAGACGTAGATCTGGCGCACCAGCGGGCTGTTGCCGAACACCGCTTCCAGCTTGGCGACGGTGACGAACTCGCCCTGCGCCAGCTTCAGCACGTTGTTGCGGCGGTCGACGTACACCACCTTGTTGGGCGCGATTTCGGCCACCACGTCGCCGGTGCGGTAGTAGCCGTCCGGGTCGAACACCCCGGCGGTGGTCTCCGGGCGCTTGTAGTAGCCGGGGAACATGTTCTCCGTCTTGAGCAACAGCTCACCGCGCGGGTACGGCCGGTCGGTGGCGAAGTAGCCCAGATCCGGCACGTCGACCAGCTTGTAGTCGATCACCGGCGGGCGCTGCACCTCACCGTCGAACAACACCATCCCGGCCTCGGTCGAGCCGTAGCCGTCCAGCAGGTGCATGTCGAGCAGCTCTTCCACCCACGCCTTCAGGTCTCCGGAGGTGGGCGCCGAGCCCGTCATCGCGAAGATGAACCGACCGCCCAGCAGGTGCTGCGAAATCTCGTTCATGACGTCGGCTTCGCTGCCACCACGGTCGACGCGGCGCTGGTACTCGCCGTACAGCGTCTCCCAGATGCGCGGCACGAAGTTCATCTCGGTGGGCCGCACCAGCTCGAGGTCTTCCAGCAGTGTCGACAGGTCGCTGCGGGCGGCGAAGTAGGCCGTGCCGCCGTTGCCGAGCGTGCCGTACAGGATGCCGCGGCCCATCACGTGGCTCATCGGCATGAAGTTGAGGGTGATCGACGCGACGGTCTCGCCGAACCAGTTGCGGCCCGACCGGCGCCACATCTTGCCGACGTTGCGCCGGGGATACATCGCGCCCTTGGGGGCGCCGGTGCTGCCCGAGGTGTAGATCAACAGCGCCAGCTCGTCGTCGTCGACGGCCGCCGCCGGCGTAGCGGGCAATGTCGCGCCGCGCTGCAGCAGGTCGGCGAGGGGTTCGACGGTCAGCGCGGTATCCGCCAACCGGGCCCGAGCGCTTTCCACCGCTTCGCGCTCGTCGTCGACCTCGGGGTGGTAGTCGAACACCACGAGCTTGGTGGGCCGGTGGTCGGTGCTCAGGATCAGCTCGACGGCGTCGGACAGCTGGTTGGTGCTCGCCGCGAAAACGGCGGGCTCGGTCTCGGTCACGATCGGCTGGAGCTGGGCGACCGCGGCGCTGGTCTGCAGTGGGACACTCACCGCGCCGACCATTCCGAGCGCGATGTCGATGGTGGTGAAGTCGACGCTGTTGAAGCCCAGTGCCGCCACCCGGTCGCCCGGCCGCAGGCCGTCGCGGGTCAGGGCACGAGCCACGGCGTCGACGCGTTCGCGCAGTTCACCGAAGGTGATGGTGTCGTAGCGGGGGAGGAGCCCCAGCACCGTGCGTCCGGTCTTGGCGTCCTTGACGAATTCGACGGCGCGCTGCCCGAGGGCCGGGCGGTCACCGTAACCCTCGAGCACGGTCTGGATGATCTGCGGAAGTTGCAGTCCAGGCTGCTCGAGCGCCTCGACGACCGCCGGGTCCGGCTTGGCGGCGGCGAACTGTGGGTCGGTCGCGGTCAGATTTTCGATGCGGCGTTCGAGCCGCTCTTCACGAGTGGTGGTCGACATGACAGTTCCTTGCATTGCTGAGAAGTTCAGGCTGTTCGCGCAACGCTGCGCTGACAATTAGAACGTTAGCGAAGCTAAAGGTATTCCTCAATGATTTTACCTGTGGCATTGGTGTGAATTCGCCCACGACCGGCTCCGGCGGCGGGGTCCGGACCATGAAGGGCCGCGCGTCTACAGATCGGCCAGCAGCAGGCGCAGCACCTCGAGACCCTCGGTGAGCAGCTCGTCGCTGATGGTCAGCGGGGGCAGCAGCCGGACGATGTTGCCGTACATGCCGCAGGTCAGCACGATCACTCCGGCGGCGCCGGCCGCGGTGGCCAGTTTGTTCGTCAGCTCGGCGTCGGGCTCGCTGGTGCCGGACTTGACCAGCTCGACGGCGATCATGGCGCCGCGGCCGCGCACGTCGCCGATCCGGTCGTCGCCGGCCTGCATCCGCAGCAGCACGTCGGTGATCAGCCGTTCGATCTGCTGGGCCCGCTCGATCAGGCCGTCGTTCTCGATGGTCGCGATGCTGGCCAGGGCCGCCGCGCAGGCCACCGGGTTACCGCCGAACGTGCCGCCCAGGCCGCTGACGTGCGGGGCGTCCATGATCTCGGCCCGGCCGGTCACCGCCGACAGCGGCAGCCCGCCGGCGATGCCCTTGGCGGTGCAGATCAGGTCGGGTTCGATGCCCTCGTGCTCGCAGGCGAACATCGCCCCGGTGCGCGCGAAGCCGCTTTGCACCTCGTCGGCGATGAACACCACATTGTTCTTGCGGCACCAGTCCACCAGCGCGGGCAGGAAGCCCTCGGCCGGGACGATGAATCCGCCCTCACCCTGGATGGGTTCGATGATGACGGCGGCCAGGTTGGCGGCGCCGATCTGCTTGTCCAGGACGCTGATCGCCCGCGCGGCGGCCAGTTCGCCGTCGGTGGCCAGGTCCTTGTCGAGCAGGCCGTCGCGGTACGGGTAGGACATCGGCGCCCGGTAGATCTCCGGCGCAAACGGCCCGAAACCACTTTTGTACGGCATCGACTTGGCCGTCAGCGCCATCGCCATGTTGGTGCGGCCGTGGTAGGCGTGGTCGAAGGCCGCGACGGCGGTCTTGCGGGTGTACGACCGCGCGATCTTGACGGAGTTCTCGACGGCCTCGGCCCCGGAGTTGAACAACACCGAACGCTTCTCGCCGGAGCCGGGAGTGATCCGGTTCAGCTCTTCGGCGACCGCGACGTAGGACTGGTACGGCGTGACCATGAAGCAGGTGTGGGTGAACTCGGCGACCTGCTCGCGCACGGCGTCGACCACTCGCGGCGCGGAGTTGCCGATCGTGGTGACCGCGATGCCGGAGCCCAGGTCGATCAGCCGGTTTCCGTCGACGTCCTCGACGATGCCGCCGCCGGCGCGCGCGACGTACACGGGCAGGGTGACACCGACGCCGGCCGATACCGCCGAGGTGCGGCGCTTGTCGAGCTCCAGCGACTTGGGACCAGGAATTTCGGTAACCAGCTGGCGGGTCTGTTCGAGGCTGGCCACGACGTCCTCCTCCCGGCAACGCGCGCGTCGCGTCGCGCTGAAAGCCTATCCGTTCCAGGGGTCTTGGCGCCCGCCGAGGACTCGGCCCAACCGGGTGCGCCCGACCTGCCAGACTGGACGGGCAGACTGGACCCTCGAAAGCCCAGCAATACCGATACGAAAGACAGGCACGTCCGATGGAAAGTTTGGTTTTGTTCCTGCCGTTCCTGCTCATCATGGGCGGGTTCATGTACCTGGCGTCGCGTCGCCAGAAGAAGGCGATGCAAGCCACCATCGACCTGCACGAGTCGCTGCAGCCGGGGGATCGCGTGCACACGACGTCGGGCCTGGAGGCGACCGTCGTCGCGCTCACCGACGACTCCGTCGACCTCGAGATCGCCGACGGCGTGGTGACCACCTGGATGAAGCTGGCCATCCGCGACAAGATCGCGCCGGAGGACGACTTCGACGACGACCTGGAAGAATCCGACGACGTCGGAGGCCCGGCCGACGAGAGCCGCGTGACCAAGGATCAGTGACCACCCGGTGTCCGATGAGCGGTTGCCGCGCGGCGGGCACGTAGGCTCTGTCGGGGGTTAGAAACCGATTACCAAGGAGATATAAGGAAAGTGGCATCGTCTTCGGCGCCGGTGCACCCTGCCCGCCACCTGTCGGTTTTCTTCGTCTTGCTGATCGGCGTCTACCTGTTGGTATTTCTCACCGGAGACAAGCGCGCCGCCCCGAAGCTCGGCATCGACCTGCAGGGCGGCACCCGCGTCACGTTGACCGCGCGCACCCCGGACGGCTCGCGCCCCAGCAAGGACGCGCTGTCGCAGGCCCAGCAGATCATCAGCGCGCGCGTCAACGGCCTGGGCGTCTCCGGTTCCGAGGTGGTGGTCGACGGCGACAACCTGGTGATCACCGTGCCCGGCAACGACGGCAACGAGGCCCGCAACCTGGGACAGACCGCCCGGCTCTACATCCGTCCGGTGCTGAACTCCGCGCCGGCCCAAGCCGCCGAACCCAAGCCGCCGGCCGGCCAGCCCGCTCCGCCGCCCGCGGGGCAGCCCGCTCCGCCGCCCGC
>NZ_HG964446.1:2636853-3306870 GCF_000689255.1 Mycobacterium triplex
ACCCAGCCCCAGCCCCAGCCCGCCGCCCGAGGCGCCCGGACCGCCGGATCCGCGCAAGGATCTCGCCGAGCGCATCAAGGTGATGAAGGATTTCCGGCAGAGCAACAACCCCTACATCCAGATGGTTGCTCAGCAGTGGGTGGCCGCCCACTGCGACAAAGAGGACATCCTGGCCGGCAACGACGACCCGGCCTTGCCGCTGGTGACCTGCTCGACCGACCACAAGTACGTCTACCTGCTGGGCCCGTCGATCATCAGCGGTGACCAGATCCAGGACGCCAGCTCGACGATGAACCAGCGCGGCATCGGCTACGTCGTCGACGTTCAGTTCAGGCCCGCCGCGGCCAACACCTGGGCGGACTTCACCGCCGCCCACATCGGCACCCAGACCGCGTTCACGCTGGACTCCCAGGTGGTCAGCGCGCCGATGATCCAGGAAGCGATCCCGGGCGGGCGCACCCAGATCTCCGGAGGCGACCCGCCGTTCACGGCTGCGACCGCCAAGCAGCTGGCCAACGTCTTGAAGTACGGCTCGCTGCCGCTGTCCTTCGAATCGTCGGAGGCCCAAACCGTCTCGGCGACACTGGGATTGACCTCGCTGCGCGCGGGGCTGATCGCGGGCGCGATCGGCTTGGTCCTGGTGCTGCTGTACTCGTTGCTCTACTACCGAGTGCTCGGATTGCTGACGGCGTTATCTCTAATCGCTTCCGGTGCAATGATTTTCGCGATCCTGGTGCTGCTGGGCAGACAGATCAACTACACCCTGGACCTGGCGGGTATCGCCGGTCTGATCATCGGTATCGGTACCACCGCAGACTCGTTCGTGGTGTTCTTCGAGCGCATCAAAGACGAGATCCGCGAAGGCCGTACGTTCCGCTCGGCGGTGCCGCGAGGCTGGGGCCGGGCCCGCAGGACGATCGTGTCGGGTAACGCCGTGACGTTCCTGGCCGCCGCGGTGCTGTACGGACTCGCGATCGGCCAGGTGCGGGGCTTCGCCTTCACGTTGGGCCTGACCACGGTGCTCGACGTCGTGGTGGTGTTCCTGGTGACCTGGCCGCTGGTGTACCTGGCCTCCAAGTCGCCGACGCTGGCCAAGCCCGCGTACAACGGCCTGGGCGCCGTCCAGCAGGTCGCACGGGAACGCCGGGCCGCCGACATGAAGACGGGACGGGGAACGCGATGAGCTCCAAAGACGCCGACGCGGCCGAACTCACCGAGGCCGGCGCCGCGGTGGAGCTGATATCCGACTCCACCGCGCCGCCGCCGCAGCACAGCTTTCTCGCCAGGCTCTACACCGGAACGGGTGCGTTCGAGGTCGTCGGGCGGCGCCGGTTGTGGTACGGCATCAGCGGGGCGATCGTCGCGATCGCGATCCTGTCCATCCTGCTGCGCGGCTTCACCTTCGGGATCGACTTCAAGGGCGGCACCACGGTCTCGATGCCCGCCGCGGGCGGGACGGGTCAAGTCCAGACCTCGCAGGTGCAGGACGTGTTCCGCAAGACCCTGGGCCGCGACGCCGCATCGGTCGTCATCGTCGGCAACGGCGCCTCGGCGACGGTGCAGATCAGCTCGGAAACGCTGTCCAACGATCAGACCGCGAAGCTGCGCAACGCGCTGTTCGACGCATTCGCACCCAAGGGCACCGACGGCAAGCCGAGCAAGGCGGCGATCAGCGACTCGGCGGTGTCGGAGACCTGGGGCGACCAGATCACCAACAAGGCGCTGATCGCGCTGGGCGTGTTCCTGGTGCTGGTCAGCATCTACATCATGGTGCGCTACGAGCGCTACATGTCGATCTCCGCGCTGACGACGATGGTTTTCGACCTGACCGTCACCGCGGGCGTGTATTCGCTGGTGGGCTTCGAGGTCAGCCCGGCGACGGTGATCGGCCTGCTGACCATCCTCGGGTTCTCGCTGTACGACACCGTCATCGTCTTCGACAAGGTCGAAGAGAACACCAAGGACTTCCAGCACACCAACCGTCGGACCTTCGCCGAGGAAGCCAACCTGGCGATCAACCAGACCTTCATGCGCTCGATCAACACCAGCCTGATCTCGGTGCTGCCGGTGCTGGCGCTGATGGTGGTGGCGGTGTGGCTGCTGGGGGTCGGCACGCTGAAGGACCTGGCGCTGGTGCAGCTGGTCGGCATCCTGGTCGGCACCTATTCGTCGATCTTCTTCGCCACCCCGCTGCTGGTCACGCTGCGCGAGCGCACCGAACTGGTGAAAACCCATACCCGCCGCGTGCTCAAACGACGCAAACCGGGCATGCCGGAGCCCGCGGATCCCACCGCCGACGACGCCTCCGGCACCGAGCCCTCGGCGCAGACCAACAAGCCCGCCGAGCCCGCGCCGAACAAGCCGGCGCCGGGTGCGCGGCCCGTGCGACCCACCGGTACCCGGCGCCCGAGCGGCAAGCGGAACGCCGGCCGGCGGTAGCCGCGATGCTGAAGCGGGCCGCGGCCGTTGCTTTGGCTTTGCCGTTGGCCGCTGCGGTCACGTTGACGGGATGCTCGGGCAGCGCCGCCTCGGAGATCGTCTACGTCGTCGACGGGCCGTTGAGCAGCTACAACGCCAACACCACCGTCGGGTTCGCGTCGGCCGCGGCGCAGGCGTTCGCCCGCACGCTGACCGGGTTCGGCTATCACGGCCCCGACGGGCAGGTCGTCGCCGACCACGACTTCGGCTCCGTCTCCGTGGTCAGCGGTTCGCCGCTGGTGCTCGACTATCAGATCGCCGACAACGCGGTCTACTCCGACGGCAAGCCGCTGACCTGCGACGACCTGGTGCTGGCCTGGGCCGCTCAGTCGGGCCGGTTTCCCGGATTCGACGCCGCCACGCAGGCCGGCTACGTCGACATCGCCAACATCGAATGCATACCCGGGCAAAAGAAGGCGCGGGTGTCGTTCGTTCCGGACCGCGGCATCGTCGACTACACCCAGTTGTTCGCCGCGACCACGATGATGCCGTCGCACGTCATCGCCGATCAGCTGAATATCGACGTGACCGCGACGCTGCTCAGCAATAACGCCGCGTCGGTCGCACAGATCGCGCAACTGTGGAACACGACGTGGGACCTCAAGCCCGGCCTCAAACACGACGAGATCCTCAAGCGCTTCCCGTCGTCGGGCCCGTACAAAATCGAATCCGTCCTGGACGACGGCGCCGTGGTGCTGGTGGCCAACGAGCGGTGGTGGGGTCCCAAGGCGATCACCAAGCGGATCACCGTGTCGCCGCAGGCGCCCGACATCCAGGACCGGGTCAACAACCGCAGCGTCGACGTCGTGGATGTCGCGGCCGGGTCGTCGGGCGCGCTGGCCACGCCGGACAATTACGAGCGCACCGACGCGGCCGCGGCGGGCATCGAGCAGCTGATTTTCGCGCCGCAGGGACCGTTGGCGCAGCCCAACGCCCGTCGCGCGGTCGCGCTGTGCACGCCGCGCGACGTGATCGCGCGCGACGCCGGGGTCCCGATCGCCAACTCGCGGCTGTCTCCGGTCGCCGAGGACGCCGTCGCGCAGGCCGACGGGGCCGCCGAGGCGGGCCCGTTCAACAGGGCGGACCCCGTCGCGGCCGGCGCGGCGCTGGGCGGCGCGCCGTTGCCGGTGCGGATCGGCTACCAGGGTCCCAACGCTCGACTCGCGGTCACCGTCGGCACCATCACCAAGTCGTGCGCCGCGGCCGGCATCACTGTCTCCAGCGTCACACTGGACACCTCCGGACCCCAGGCGCTCAAGGGCGGAAAGATCGATGTTCTGCTGGCCAGCACGGGTGGAGCCAGCGGCAGCGGCTCCAGCGGGTCGTCGTCGATGGACGCCTACGATCTGCACAGCGGCAACGGCAATAACCTCTCCGCCTACGCGAATCCGCAGGTAGACGGCGTAATCGGTGCGCTTGCGGTGTCGGGTGACCCGGCCGAGCGGGTTCGCCTGCTTGCCGAGGCAGCGCCGGTACTCTGGGGTGATATGCCAACGTTGCCTCTGTATCGCCAGCAGCGCACGTTGCTGATGTCGAAAAAGATGTACGCAGTCAGCGCGAACCCGACCCGTTGGGGCGCGGGTTGGAACATGGACCGATGGGCTTTGATGCAGTGACGGATATTCGCGAGGATGCAGCGCTGGCCGACCGTATCGCGTCGTTGACCCGCGACGTTGCCAACTTTCCGAAGCGGGGAGTCCAGTTCAAGGACCTCACCCCGCTGTTCGCCGACCGGACGGCGATGAACGCGGTGATCGACGCGCTGGTGGACCTCTCTGCCGGTGTCGGACTGGTGGCCGGTATCGAATCGCGAGGGTCGTTGGTGGCCGCTGCCGTCGCCGCCCGGCTCGGCACCGGTGTGCTGTCCATCCGCAAGGAGGGCAAGCTGCCGCCGCCGGTGCTCCGCGAGGCGTACGAGCGCGAGTACGGTCCCGCGGCGATCGAGATCCCGGCCGACGGTCTGGACCTGCGCGGCACCAGCATCATGATCATCGACGACGTGCTGGCCACCGGCGGCACGCTGGGTGCGGCCAACCGCCTGCTCGAGCGCGCCCGGGCCCATGTGACCGGTGCGGCCGTGCTGGTGGAAATCACCGCGCTCGGCGGCCGGGAAGCCGTCGCGCCTTTGCCGGTAGAAAGCCTGAGCCGCGTCTAGCCGCGCGGGATATCCTCGAGGTCGGAGGTGGCCAACGTGGCGGATGAGCAAAGCTCGGCGCAAGCCGTTGTGCCGCCCACGGACTCGCTCCCGATCGACGTGGCGGGTACGCCGGAGACCCTGAAGACGTCGAGCAGCGCGTCGCGTCGGGTGCGGGCCCGGCTGGCCCGCCGGATGACCGCCCAGCGCAGCGCGTTCAACCCCGTGCTCGAGCCGCTGGTGGCGGTGCACCGGGAGATCTACCCGAAAGCGAACTTCTCGATGCTCAACCGGGCGTTCGAGGTGGCCGATGGGCGGCACGCCAGTCAACTGCGGCGTTCCGGTGATCCCTACATCACCCATCCGCTGGCCGTCGCCAACATTCTCGCCGAATTGGGAATGGACACCACGACTTTGGTGGCCGCGTTGCTGCACGACACCGTCGAAGACACCGGGTACACGCTGGAGGCGCTGAGCGAGGAATTCGGCGAAGAGGTAGGCCACCTCGTCGACGGGGTGACCAAGCTGGACCGCGTCGAGCTGGGCAACGCCGCCGAGGGCGAGACCATTCGCAAGATGATCACCGCGATGGCCCGGGACCCGCGGGTGCTGGTGATCAAGGTGGCCGACCGGCTGCACAACATGCGGACCATGCGCTTCCTGCCGCCGGAAAAGCAGGCGCGCAAAGCCCGCGAGACGCTGGAAGTCATTGCGCCCCTGGCACATCGGCTGGGCATGGCCAGTGTGAAGTGGGAGCTGGAAGACCTGTCGTTCGCGATCCTGCACCCGAAGAAGTACGAGGAGATCGTCCGCCTGGTCGCCGGGCGGGCGCCGTCGCGGGACACCTACCTGGCCAAGGTCCGCGCCGAGATCGTCGCCACGCTGGGCGCGTCGAAAATCAAGGCGACGGTGGAGGGCCGCCCCAAGCACTACTGGTCGATCTACCAGAAGATGATCGTCAAGGGCCGTGACTTCGACGACATCCACGACCTGGTCGGCATCCGCATCCTGTGCGACGAGATCCGGGACTGCTATGCCGCTGTGGGCGTGGTGCACTCGCTGTGGCAGCCGATGGCCGGGCGGTTCAAGGACTACATCGCCCAGCCCAGATACGGTGTCTACCAGTCACTGCACACCACGGTCGTCGGGCCGGAGGGCAAGCCGCTGGAAGTGCAGATCCGCACCCGCGACATGCACCGCACCGCCGAATACGGCATCGCCGCGCACTGGCGGTACAAGGAAGCCAAGGGCCGCAACGGTGTTCTGCATCCGCACGCCGCCGCCGAGATCGACGACATGGCCTGGATGCGGCAACTACTCGACTGGCAACGTGAGGCCGCCGACCCCGGCGAGTTCCTGGAGTCGTTGCGTTACGACCTTGCCGTGCAAGAGATCTTCGTGTTCACCCCCAAGGGCGACGTCGTCACCCTGCCGACCGGTTCGACGCCGGTCGACTTCGCCTACGCGGTGCACACCGAGGTCGGTCACCGCTGCATCGGCGCCCGGGTCAACGGCCGACTGGTCGCGCTGGAACGCAAACTCGAAAACGGGGAAGTTGTAGAGGTTTTCACCTCCAAGGCGCCCAACGCCGGGCCGTCGCGGGACTGGCAGCAGTTCGTGGTGTCACCGCGGGCCAAGGCGAAGATCCGGCAGTGGTTCGCCAAGGAGCGCCGCGAGGAAGCGCTGGAAGCCGGCAAGGAGGCGATGGCCCGCGAGGTCCGTCGCGGTGGACTTCCGTTGCAGCGCTTGGTCAATGGTGAGGCCATGGCGGCGGTGGCCCGCGAGCTGCACTACACCGACGTGTCGGCGATGTACACCGCGATCGGCGAGGGTCATGTCTCGGCGCGCCACGTCGTGCAGCGGCTGCTGGCCGAGCTCGGTGGCATCGACCAGGCCGAAGAAGACCTCGCCGAAAGGTCCACGCCGACAACGATGTTGCGCCGCCCGCGCAGCACCGACGACGTCGGCGTCTCGGTTCCCGGCGCTCCCGGCGTGCTGACCAAGCTGGCGAAGTGCTGCACACCCGTGCCCGGCGATGCGATCATGGGCTTCGTCACCCGCGGCGGCGGCGTCAGCGTGCACCGCACCGACTGCACCAACGCCGCCTCCCTGCAGCAGCAGGCCGAGCGCATCATCGAGGTGCTGTGGGCCCCGTCGCCGTCGTCGGTGTTCCTGGTGGCCATTCAGGTCGAGGCACTCGACCGGCACCGGCTGCTGTCGGACGTCACGCGGGTGCTCGCCGACGAGAAGGTCAACATCCTCTCCGCCTCGGTCACCACTTCGGGTGATCGAGTTGCGATCAGCCGCTTCACTTTTGAGATGGGTGACCCCAAGCACCTCGGGCACCTGCTCAACGTCGTGCGCAACGTCGAAGGCGTGTACGACGTCTACCGCGTGACATCTGCGGCGTAAAACTCAGCCGAGCCGCACCGAATTGATCGTGACCGGCGAGGTGGGCAGGCCGGTAACCCGGTGGCCGGCGACTCCTGCCGCGGCGATCTTGTCGAGGACCGCGAGGCCGGCCTGGTCGATGTTGCCGAGCACCGTGAAATTGGGCAGTGCCTCGGTGTCCTGGTAGAACATCACGAATTGGCTTCCGTTGGTGTTGGGTTCGTTACTGGCCATGACCACGGATCCGCGCGGGTACACCACGGTCGCCCGGAGCGCGGGATCTCCGGGCGGATATTGGTTGGTGGGGTATTCGTCGGCGAACTCGTAACCGGGGCCGCCGTTGCCGTCTTTGTCGGGGCCACCGCACACCAGCGTTCCGCCGTCGGAGCCGGTGGATAGCCGTGGGCAGGTGGTGCCGTCGAAGAATTGTTGGCGGACCAGGCTGACGAAGCTGTTCACCGTGCACGGGGACTCGTTGTTGGCGAGCTCGATGCCGACATCGCCGAAGTTGGTGGAAATCGTGGCGGGAATCCGGGCCGGCGTGGTGGCTACCCGCCCGGACGGAGGCAGGTTGACGGGCTTGGGCGACGCATCCACGGAGTCGTTGCCCACCGGCTGGTATTGGCAGTTGGCACCCAGGTCGGGCGGCGGGGCAAAGGCCGGCAACGGCGGCGCGGCATTCGGGTTCGGGGCGGCCGAGGTCGTCGGTGCTCCCGGTGCGCCGAAGGCGGGCCCCTGTTTGGGCGTCCGGGGATGGGGCACGGTGCTGGATGTCGCGGTGTTCGACCGGGAATCGCTGTTGGTCACCAGGGCGACGACCAGGATCGTCACCATGACCAGGGTGAAGATCGATGCGGCGACGATGCCGATGATCAGCGTCTTGTTGGAGCGCTGCGGCTCGGGTTGTTGCGCGGGCGGCGCGGGGCTGGGTGGGGGCGCCGGGGCGGCCGCGGTCGCCGGGTAGTGCGGCGGTGGGGGCGGGCCGGGCGGCGCGGGGTTGCCGGCGCCCGCCAGTGCGGCTTTGGCGGCCTCGGCGAACTCGATGGCGGTTTGGTAGCGCTGGTTGAGATCCTTTGCCATGCCGCGGGCGACGACGTCGTCGAGGGCCGGCGGCACGCCCGGCGCGGTGAACGAGGGGCGTGGCGGCGGGGTGTTCAGATGCGCGTTGAGTTGTTCTTCGAAGGTGTCGCCGGGGTAGGGCAGGTGTCCGGTCAGGCATTCGTAGAGCACGCAGGCCAGGGCGTAGACGTCGGCGCGGTGATCGGTCATGCCCCGGAAGCGTTCCGGGGCCATGTAGGCCATGGTGCCCATGGTGTGGCCGGTGTGGGTCAGCACGGTGTCGGCGGCGGTGCGCGCGAGCCCGAAGTCGATCAGGTAGACGAAGTCGCGGTTCGACACCAGGATGTTCGAGGGCTTGATGTCGCGGTGGATCAGCCCGACTTCGTGGGCGGTATCCAGGGCTGCGGCAACCTGTTCGACCACGGCCACGGCGCGTTCGGGGTGCAGGCGGCCACCGTTTTCGGCGATGTAGGCCAACAGGTCGCGGCCTTCGATCAGGCGCATGTCGACGTAGAGCCGGCCGTCGATCTCGCCGTAGCTGTGAATCGGCACCATGTGCGGATCGGAAAGGCTCGCCGCGATTCGTGCCTCGCGCCGGAACCGCTGCTGAAATTCGTCGTCGTCGGCCAGGTGTGCGGGCAGCACCTTGAGCGCGACGACGCGGTCCGTGCTGGTGTCGTAGGCGCGGAAGACCTGACCCATGCCACCGCGGCCCAGCAGCTCGCGCAGCTCGTAATGTCCGAATGACTCCGTCGCCACGCACTGACCTTAAGGTGTCGGCCACACCGTCGCCGAATTCCGGCCGACCGTGTTGCGCCGCCCCGGGTTTAGTCGAGCAGGATGGACTTGATCGTGACTTCGCTGGCCGGTGCCCCGTCTTCGCCGCCACCGTTGACGCCGGCCTTAGCGATCTTGTCGAGAACGGCGAGCCCGTCAGCCTGGATCGTGCCGAAGACGGTGTACTGCGGTGGCAGCTGAGAATCCTTGTAGACCATGAAGAACTGGCTGCCGTTGGTGCCCGGCCCGGCGTTGGCCATCGCCAGGGTGCCGCGCGGGTACAAAACCGGTTCCCGCAGCTTGGGGTCGTTCGGCGGGTACTGGTCGGTCGGGTACTCGTTGGCGAACTGGTAGCCCGGCCCGCCGGTGCCGTCGCCCTTGGGATCACCGCATTGCAGCACGCCCAGCGACTCCGAGGTGGTCAGCCGGTGGCACTTGGTGTCGTCGAAATACTTCTGCCCGATCAGGCTCGCGAAACTGTTGACCGTGCAAGGCGATTCGTTGTTTGCCAGCATCAGGCCGATGTTGCCCTGGCTGGTCGCCATGCTGGCGCTCACCTGCGCCGGATCGGTCGGCACCTTGCCGGTGCGCGGTGGCTTGACCGGCTTGGCGGCCGGGTCGGTCGACGGCGGGTACTGGCAGTTGGCGCCGACGGAGTCCGACGGCTTGAACGCCGGCAGGGGCGGGACCGGCGGAACCATCCCGGTTTGCGGGGTCGTCGTGCTCGATGCCGCCGGGGAGTTGCTGGTCGTCGGCGCTGCCGTGTCGTGCTGGTGCTTCTTGTTGGTGTTGATCACGGTGATCACCACTGCGGCGATCACTGCGATGGCCACAACCGCACCACCGACGATGACTAAGAGCCGGCGCCTGCGGGCTTGCTTCGCACGGCGTTCGAGCTGCCGTTCGAGTTTGCGCTTGGCGTTGGCACGTCGCTGTTCGTTGGTCGGCACGGCCGGTATGCCTCCATGGTCGTCAAGTGGGGGCCGGGGTAGCAGGCTCAGGCTAATGCGGGCGGCGCGAGCGGTGTCAAGGGACCCCCGTGGGAAACTGGGAGGCGTGTTGATCACCGGATTTCCCGCCGGCATGTTGGCTTGCAACTGCTACGTGCTGGCCGAGCGCCCCGGAACGGACGCCGTCATCGTGGATCCGGGGCAGCGTGCGATGGCTCCGCTGCGGCGCATCCTCGACCAGAATCGGCTGACGCCGGCCGCGGTGCTGCTCACTCACGGGCACATCGACCACATGTGGTCCGCGCAGAAGGTCTCCGACACCTACGGCTGCCCGACCTACATCCACCCCGAAGACCGCTTCATGCTCAAAGACCCGATCCACGGCATGGGGCCGCGGCTGGCGCAGCTGATGACGGGTGCGTTCTTCCGCGAGCCCAAGCAGGTCGTCGAACTGGACCGCGACGGCGACAAGATCGACCTGGGCAACGTCAGCGTCAACGTCGACCACACACCCGGACACACCCGCGGATCGGTGGTGTTCCGGGTTTCTCAAGCAAGCCCAGCGGACAAAGATGTGGTGTTTACCGGCGACACGCTGTTCGAGCGCTCGGTGGGCCGTACCGACCTGTTCGGCGGCAGCGGCCGCGATTTGCTGACCTCGATCGTCGACAAGCTCTTGGTGCTCGACGACAACACGGTGGTGCTGCCCGGCCACGGCAACTCCACCACGATCGGCGCCGAGCGCCGCTTCAATCCGTTCCTCGAAGGACTGACCGGATGACGGAATTCAGCGCACCCAAGGGCGTGCCGGATTACTTTCCACCGGACTCGGCGCAGTTCGTCGCGGTGCGCGACGGTCTGCTCGGGGCCGCCCGCCGGGCCGGCTACGGCGACATCGAACTACCCATCTTCGAGGACACCGGGCTGTTCGCTCGCGGCGTCGGCGAATCCACCGACGTGGTGTCCAAGGAGATGTACACGTTCGCCGACCGCGGTGACCGCTCGGTGACGCTGCGGCCGGAGGGCACGGCCGGGGTGGTGCGCGCGGTGATCGAGCACGGCCTGGACCGGGGCGCGCTGCCGGTCAAATTGTGTTATTCCGGACCGTTTTTCCGCTACGAGCGCCCCCAGGCCGGCCGGTATCGCCAGCTGCAGCAGGTCGGCGTGGAGGCGATCGGCGTCGACGACCCGGCGCTGGACGCCGAGGTGATCGCGATTGCCGACGCCGGGTTCCGCTCGCTCGGCCTGGACGGCTTCCGGCTGGAAATCACCTCGCTGGGCGACGACAGTTGCCGGCCGCAGTACCGGGAACTGCTGCAGGAGTTCCTGTCAGGGCTCGACCTGGACGAAGAAACGCAGCGACGTGCGCGACTCAACCCGCTGCGCGTGCTCGACGACAAACGACCCGAGGTCAAGGCCATGACGGCCGACGCCCCGGTGCTGCTCGACCACCTTTCCGATGCGGCCAAGCAACACTTCGACACCGTGCTGGCCCACCTCGACGCGCTGGGCGTGCCCTACGTGATCAACCCGCGCATGGTGCGGGGGCTCGACTACTACACCAAGACCACCTTCGAGTTCGTGCACGACGGTTTGGGTGCCCAGTCCGGCATCGGCGGCGGCGGCCGCTACGACGGGCTGATGCGCCAGCTCGGCGGACAAGACCTGTCCGGCATCGGATTTGGGCTCGGCGTGGACCGCACGCTGCTGGCGTTGCGGGCCGAGGGCCGCAGCGCGGGGGAGACCACCCGCTGCGAGGCCTTCGGCGTGCCGCTGAGCGAGGCGGCCAAGCTGCGGCTGGCGGTGCTGGGCGCTCAGCTGCGGGCCGCCGGTGTCCGGGTCGACATGGCCTACGGCGATCGCGGGCTCAAGGGCGCGATGCGCGCGGCCGACCGCTCCGGTGCCCGCGTCGCGCTGGTCGCCGGTGACCGCGATCTCGAGTCCGGCACGATCGGCGTCAAGGATCTGGCGACGGGGGAGCAGGTTTCGGTGCCGCTCGATTCGGTTGTCGCCGACGTGCTTTCGCGTTTCAGCCGATAGTCGCCGCCGGTTTTGCCCGGGCGGGCGGAAATTAGCAAGTCCGTCAACAAATGTTCAGCAAACCCGCCCACTGCGGACCGCACTTATTGTACGGTCGTGCAAGATTGCGCCGGGCAGGCACCGTCGCCTGTCCGTTGGTTGCCGGGTGAGGAGACGTCGGTGGACGGTGCCGAAACGCAGAGCAAGACAACCCCTCCGACCGTGAAGTCGTTCCGCGACTTCTCCAGCGTTGTGGTGAAGTGCGCGGCACTGGGCGCGTCGCCGGCGCTGGGATCGCTATCGGTACCGCCGGCCTGGCCGAAGTCGGCTCCCAAGCCCGATGAGCTGCCGGCCGCGCCCAAGGGCAAACCGCCCGGGCTCACCTACCAGGACGGCTTGATGGGCCTGATGACCGGTCGCCGGGCCGCTTCTCCGCATGCCGAAGAGTCCCTGGCTGAAGAGGCCTAAGCCTGCCGCAGCGTCAAATCACTTGTGTCACACGAAACCTGACTGGCCTGCGTTCGGCCGAGGTCAACCCATCCACTGCTGCGTACGCGCGCTTATCTCGTCGCCGGGCCGTGGTACAATTCGAACATGCGTTCGAGTAGGGCTGAAGCGATCGACGAGATCTTTGAACGGCGCTATCCGTCCACCACGCGCGATTCCGCGGCCTTGGTGGATCGGGTCCGCTCGTCCGCACGCCTCGAGAATCGGGCGGCAGCCGCCCAGCTGGCCGATATCGGGGAGTTGTTCGCCTACCGGCTGTCGCGTTGTTCGGACACCGAAGAGTGGGCGGTCGACACCATGGACGCGGTGGCCGCCGAGGTGGCGGCGGCATTGCGGATCAGTCAGGGCCAGGCGGCGAGTCGCCTCCGGTACGCCCGCGCCATGCGTGAGCGGCTGCCAAGGCTCGCAGCAGTATTCAAAGCCGGCGACATCGACTATCGGACGTTTCAGACCATCGTCTATCGCACTGATCTGCTGACCGACGACGAGGTACTGGCCGGCGTCGACGCGCGGCTGGCGGTCAATGTGCCGCGCTGGCCATCGATGACTCACGGTCGCCTGGCCGGGCAGGTTGACAGGATCGTAATGAGGGCCGATGCCGACGCCGTCCGGCGGCGGAAGAAACGCCAGTCCGCGCGCGAGGTATCGATCGCGGACGTCGGGGATGGCATTGCTGAGATTCACGGCCTCCTGTTGAGCCCGGACGCGCGGGCGCTCGAAGAGCGGCTGAATGCGTTGTCCGCCACGGTTTGTGAGCATGACCCTCGCGCTCGTGAGGAGCGCCGGGCCGACGCGCTCGGGGCGCTGGCCGCATCGGCCGACCGGCTCGGCTGCCGGTGTGGCCGGCCCGACTGCGCGGCGGGTAAGCGTCCCGCCGCAACGCCCGTCGTCATTCATGTGATCGCCGAGCGGGCCACCATCGACGGTACCGGCTCCGCGCCGGCGTCCCAGCTGGGTTCGGATGGCCTGATCACACCGGAACTCGTTGCGGAACTTGCCAAGTCGGCCAGGCTGGTGCCGCTTGTCCATCCCGCGGATGCTCCGCCCGAGCCCGGATATGTGCCGTCGCGGGCGCTGCAGGATTTTGTGCGATGCCGGGACTTGACCTGCCGCTGGCCGGGTTGTGATCGGCCGGCGGTCGAGTGCGATCTTGATCATACGATCCCGTACGCCGACGGCGGCCCGACGCATGCGTCAAACATCAAGTGCTACTGCCGCACTCATCATCTGGTCAAGACGTTCTGGGGTTGGCGCGACCAGCAGTTGCCCGACGGGACCGTGATCTTGACGTCGCCGGCTGGGCAAACACATGTCACCACACCGGGCAGCGCGCTGCTGTTTCCCAGCCTGTGCCTCGCGACGGGTGGGATGCCGGCACCCGAAGCCGACCCGCCGCGGGACTACTGCGGCGACCGGACCGCGATGATGCCCAGGCGTACGCGTACCCGCGCGCAGAACCGCGCCGCGCGCATCGCCGCGGAACGACGACAAAATCGCGACGCGCGTAGGGCATCACCCCAGACCGTCGGTCAGCCACCGCCCGAGACCGTTGCACAACCACCGCCGTTCTGACGGCCCGTCGACACCGCAGCGGTCGTCTGGTACTCGGCCAAGCCGGACAGCGTCTGTGGCAACGGTTCTCGATGCAGCACCCCGAGGCGCTGGGTGGCGCGGGTGAGGGCGACGTAGAGTTCGGCCGCGCCGCGGGGGCCGTCCGCGAGGATCCGCTGCGGATCGACGACCAGCACGGCGTCGAATTCCAGGCCCTTGGTCTGCGAGGCCGGCACCGTGCCGGGCACGCCGGGCGGGCCGATCACGATGCTGGTACCTTCGCGACCGGCTTCGTCATGCACGAATTCTTCGATCGCACCGGCTAATTCGTCGTCGCTGACCTTTCTGGACCAGGGGCGCACGCCGCAGGCGCGCACCGACTCCGGGGGCTGAACGCCGGGCGCGAACTCCTCGAGCAGCGCGGCGGCGACCGTCATGATCTCCGCCGGTGTGCGGTAATTGACGGTCAGCGCCCGGTATTCCCATCGGCCCGGGACGTATGGCTGCAACATCGCCTGCCATGACGTCGCTCCGGCCGCCGACCGGCGCTGAGCGAGGTCGCCGACCACGGTGAAGGACCGGCCTGGGCAGCGTCGCATCAGCACCCGCCAGTCCATCTCGGACAGTTCCTGGGCTTCGTCGACGACGATGTGCCGGTAGGTCCAATCCCGATCGGCCGCAGCACGTTCGGCGAGTTCTCGCGTGTCGCGTTCGATGAACCGCTCGGCCAGGGCCTCGGCGTGAATCACGTCGCGGGCGATCAGATGGTCCTCGTCGTCCATCAGATCCTCGCGCGCGACCATCAGGTCCAGCACGCCCGCGGCGTACTCGGCTTCATAGTTGCGCTCGCGCTGGGCGCTGGCCGCCGCGGCCTCGGCCGCCTTGTCTCGGCCCAGCAGATCGACCAGTTCGTCGAGCAGCGGCACATCCGACACCGTCCAGGGGTCGCCCTCGACACGCAGCAGCGACTGGGGAGCGCCCACGGCATGCAGCCGCTCGGGGGACAGGTACAGCGAAGACAACAGCTCCTGCGGTGTCAGGATCGGCCAGAGCCGGTCGAGCGCGGCGGTGAACTGTTCGTTGTCCGCGAGCTCGGCAAGCAGGTCGGAGCGCAGCTGCTCCCATGCGGTGCGGTCCTCGCGGGTCAGCCAGCCGCGGCCGATCCGGGCGATCGCGCGCTCGGTCAGCGCCCAGGTGAGGATGTCGACGAACACCGCGCGGGCCTGGTTGTGCGGCTGTCCGCTGCCCCGGGCCTCGTCGCGTGCCCAGCCGGCGATCTCGGCGTCGATGCGCATCGTGACGTCGGCCAGCTCGATCTCCAGCGGGCGCTCGGGCAGCCGTTGCCGATCCGCGATTGCGGCGGCGAGCACATCCAGGATTTTCAGCGACCCCTTGAACGCCGCGCATTCCGGCGTGTCCTCGGCGGTGATCTGCATCCCGGGCACCAGATCGCCCGGCGTCATGAACACCACACTCGACTCGCCCAGCGACGGCAACACACGATCGACGTGGCGCAGGAACGCCGGATTAGGGCCCACCACAAGGACTCCGTGGCGCTCGATCCGCTCGCGCTGGGTGTACAGCAAGTACGCGACGCGGTGCAGCGCCACGACGGTCTTGCCGGTGCCGGGCCCGCCCTCGATCACCAGCACGCCCGGGTGATCGAGCCGGATGATCTCGTCCTGCTGGGCCTGAATGGTCGCGACGATGTCGCGCATGCCCTCGCCGCGCGGCGCGTTGACCGCCGCCAGCAGGGCTGCGTCACCTTGCGCGTCGGCACCGGGCCGGCCGAACACCTCGTCGGTGAAGTCGACCACGCGCCGCCCGCTGGTGTGGAACTGGCGGCGCCGGTGCATGTGTTCGGGGCTGGCGGAGGTGGCGACATAGAAGGCACGAGCCGCCGGTGCCCGCCAGTCGAGCAGCAGCGGTCGGTAGTCGTTGTCGGCATCGAACAACCCGATCCGGCCGATGTAGGAGCGTTCGCCGGAGAGGGCGTCGAGGCGCCCGAAGCACAACCCGTGGTCGGCCACGTCCAGCCGCTTGACCTCCCTGGCCACCGCGCGCACCTCGGCATCCCGATCTGCCAGGTCCTCGCCGTCGCCCAGCAATGCCGCGCGGAGGTTGTCCTTCGCTCGTGCGCGTTCGGCGTCGAGCCGCGCGTAGAGCCCGGTCACGTAGCTCTGTTCGGACCGCAGTTCGCCGTCATATTCAGGATTCGACAAGTACCCCTCCGCCACTTCTGGTCTCGGCCAAGTGTAGGGGGCCCGCTTGACATCACATCGAACAATTGTTCGAATGATGGCATGCGGTGGGCGAGTCAGGCCGTCGCTGTCAACGGGGAACCGGTCGACGACGGCGCACTACCAGGTCTGCAGCGGATCGGCCTGGTCCGCAGCGTGCGCGCACCGCAGTTCGAGGGCATCACCTTTCACGAGGTGCTCTGCAAGTCGGCGCTCAACAAGATTCCGGACGCGGCCGCATTGCCGTTTCGCTACACCGTCAACGGCTACCGCGGCTGCTCGCACGCCTGCCGCTACTGTTTCGCCCGCCCCACCCACGAATACCTGGACTTCGACCCCGGCGCCGACTTCGACACCCAGATCGTGGTCAAGACCAACGTCGCGGAGATACTGCGCCGCGAGCTGCGTCGACCGTCATGGCGACGCGAAGCCGTCGCGCTGGGCACCAACACCGATCCCTACCAGCGCGCCGAGGGCCGGTATGCGCTGATGCCGGGCATCATCGGCGCACTCGCCGAGTCGGGCACCCCGCTGTCCATCCTGACCAAGGGCACCCTGCTGCGGCGCGACCTGCCGCTGATCACCGTTGCGGCCCAACAGGTTCCGGTGTCGGTGGCGGTGTCGCTGGCGGTCGGGGATCCGGAGCTGCACCGAGACGTCGAGCCGGGCACGCCGACGCCGCAGGCGCGCCTGGGGCTGATCGCCGCGGTGCGCGACGCCGGCCTGGACTGCCATGTGATGGTGGCGCCGGTGCTGCCACACCTCACCGACTCCGCCGAGCACCTCGACGGCTTGCTGGGTCAGATCGCGGCCGCCGGGGCCACCGGCGTGACCGTCTTCGGCTTGCATCTGCGTCGCTCGACCCGCGGCTGGTTCATGTCCTGGCTCGCCCGTTCGCATCCCGAACTCGTCGGCCGTTATCGCGAGTTGTACCGGCGCGGAGCCTATTTGCCTCCCGACTATCGCGAGATGCTCCGTTTGCGGGCCGCTCCGCTGATCGCCAAACACCAGCTGAGCGGTGACCAGCGGCCGTTCTCGCAGGCGCCGAAAGCCCCGCCGGAACCTGCCCAGCCCACGCTGTTTTAAGCGGGCTTGTCGCCGCGGGGCTTCGTCAGGGTGAACTGCTCCACGACCGCGACGGCGCCGAACGGCCCGCGCAGCGCGTAGTGCGTGGCCTTGATCGAGGTGTTGCCGCCCGGCTGACCCGGATCGACATCGAAAGCCACGAAGCCATAAGGGTTTTCGTGGTCGCGAAATGCCGACCACGGGGCGTCCTCGAGGACGTAGATCGGCCTCTTGCGCCCGATCGCGGGATCGAAGGCACCGACGCCGGTGATCACCCGGCACCGAGGCTGGGGGAAGAGCATCCCGTTGGACGGCGCCGAAGTTCCGCCACCGCCGACGACGACGTGCACCGTTCCGCGGGTCGCGTCGATCACGTCGTGGGAACTGTCGACGGGAATCGGCGTTCGAGTATCGGTGTTCAGGGTGCCGCGCAACGGATGCGAGCGTTCGTAGTGGTGCTCGTGACCGCACAGCACCAGGTCGACCTGGTACTGGTCGAACAGGGGCAGCCACTGCTCGCGGATACCCAGGTCGGCCCCGTTGGCCCGCTCGGCGGTGGAGATGGCGGTCTGATGCATGCACACCACCAGCCAATCGATATCGGGATCGCGCCGAGCGGCCGCGAGTTCTGCCGTAAGCCAACGCTTTTGCTCGCCACCCGAATAGTTGTGGACGTAGAAGTTTCCGCCGTCCTGGAAGGCGACGTCGTCGTTGTTCAGGCTGATCACCCGTACCGACCCGGCCGTGAACGAGTACCACAGCCCCCTCAGTTCGGGGCTTGCCCCGGAATCGGGCACCGCGAAGTACGTCTGATACGCGCCGTAGCCGACCGGCCCGTTGCCCAACTCGTTCTCGTGATTGCCCGCGGCCGGCATCCACGGCCGATAGCGCGCCGAACGCGTATTGTTCTCGAACCAGTTCGACCAGGTCCGGACGCGGTCTTGGGCGAGGTTGGCGTAGCACAGGTCGCCGTTGACCAGGTTGAACAGCGGGCCGAGACGCTCGATCGCCAGCGTGGTGTCGGCGGCAGCGGGCGATCCGATGTTGTCGGTGCCGTACGTGCCGTCGGGCAGCTTGTCCAGCGCCGGGGTGGACTGATCACCGAAGCTGGTGAAGCGCAAGGGCTTTCGCCCCACCGGCGCGGTCCGCACGGTGCCCTGCTCGGGCTCGGCGCCATCATGTACGGCGGCGTACACGTAGTCGGTGTCCGGCGTCAGATTGGTCAGACGAGCATGGTTGACGCGAACTTCGTTGTTGGACTTGCCATCTCGATACGTTCGAGTTTCGGCCGCGACGGTCTGGCCGAAGCCGGACCCCGGTGTGCCGAGCATGACCCGCGGATTGCGCACCGCCTCGGTGCTGTGCCAGGACACCACCACCTCGGTGCCGGCGTTGCGGCCGAATTGCAGGTGTAGACCGAACACCGGCGGTGCGCCGTTGCGCTCCGGCTGCCGCAACAGGGCCGGCCCGTGCGAGTTGGACCACAACAGCGCGGCGGCGCCCACCCCGACGCCGGCGCCGACACCCATCCCGACGACGGCCGAGGTGGCGCTGGTGGTCAACAACCTGCGGCGGCTGATGCCCGGTGCGCTATCCGGAACGGCCGGGTCGGCGTCGTCGGTCATGCCTGTTTAATACCCGAGCCGGGCGACCGTTGGCATATCAAGCGGTGAACGCCGGAGCCGCTGGTAACGAATCCGGTAGCGTTTTCGATATGACGAACGTGATGACGAACCTGCGAAAGGGGACCAGCGCGGTCGCGTCGGCAACGTTTGCACTGGTCGGGGGAGTGATCCTCGGCCCGGCGACGGCGCATGCGGATGGCCACCAGGTGACCTACACCGTGACGAGCCCCAACAATCTGACCGCCACCGTCAACTATGTGAGTTCCGATCCGCCCAGCCAGGCCGCCTACAGCGCGGACCCGTCGAAGTTCATGACCAGCGTGCAGGCCCCGCTCAGCGGGGGAGCGCCGGTGACCTACACCGCCACCTTGGCGAACCCGAACCAGTACGCGAGCATCAGCGCCAGCGGCATGCTGCACTGGCCGGATTCCGGCAACGGCCCGGCGCAGTTTCACTGCGAGATCGCGGTGGACGGCCAGGTCGTCGCCCACGCGGACGCCACCACCACCGTCACCTGCAAAGCCGGTTAATTAGCCCGCGAAGACGTACACCCACGCGGTCGCACCCGAGGCCAGCGGCACCGCGATACGCCGGTAATCGTCCACCTCGTAGGAGTCGGCGGCGGCCAGCTCGGTCTCGCTGATCTCGAAAACCATGCCGTCGACGTGCGCCTCGGCACGGTCGGTGGGCCGCAAGATCGGATGGCGGTCGCTGCCGCTCGTCGTGATCACGTGGGGGTCGGTGATCGTCACCTGGCCCAGGTCGTATCCGACGATCGCGTCGGGTCGGCCGGTGAGTTCGCGCCCGAACGTCGCGCGCTGAACCTCGGGCAGCTGCAGCGTGCCGTAGGAGAACAGCAGCTCGGTCATCGCGGCTCGGTGTGCGCGATGACGACGACCTCGGCCTCCTGCACGCCCACCGCGCGGAGCTTGTGGCTGACCGACGCGTCGAAGTAGGCACTGTCGCCGGCGCTCAGCTCGATGGTCTGGTCGCCGTAGTCGAGTTCGACGCGCCCCGCGTGCACGAAGACGAACTCCTGGCCGGTGTGCTCGGCGTGTGGATTGTCGGCCGCGTGTGCGGTCGGCCGAACGACGAACGGCGACATGGACTTTCCGAGCAGCGCCGACGCCAGCACCCGGTAGCGCTCGCCGTCGGGCCCGGCGGCGCGGTCGACGGTGATCTTCTCCTGCGCCGCCTCGTCGGAGAACAGCCGCCCGACATCGACCTCCAGCGCTCGCGCGACCTTCAGGGCCACCGCAATGGACGGTGTGCTGTGCCCGCGCTCGATCTTGGACAGGTAGCTCTTGGTCAGCCCGGTCTGCGCGGCGAGTTGCTCGAGGGTCAGGCCGCGTTGCCTGCGGACCGCACGCAGCAGGGCTGTCACCGGCGGTGCCTCCGCTCGCTTGGGCTATGACACAAAGTTTCCTAGATGCTAGCTTAGTGTCATGGCGGCCACGTTCAGCGATTCGAAATCCGACCTGATGCGTCGCGCCGAGCAGCAGTTGGCCGCCAACATCGCCGATTCGGCGTTGACCACCCGGCAGAAGCTGGCGCTGACCTGCCGGGCCCTGTTCGACGCCGGTCACGATTCCGGCCTGGCCGGACAGATCACCGCCCGGGCCGAAGACGACGGCACCTACTACACCCAGCGGCTGGGCCTCGGGTTCGATGAGATCACCGAGGGCAACCTGCTGCTGGTCGACGAGGACCTCAATGTGCTCGACGGGGACGGAATGGCCAACCCCGCCAACCGTTTTCACAGCTGGATCTATCGCGCGCGACCCGATGTGCAATGCATCGTGCACACCCACGCCTTCCACGTGGCGGCGTTGTCGATGCTGGAGGTCCCGCTGGTGGTCTCCCACATGGACACCACGCCGCTCTACGGCGACTGCGCGTTCCTCGCCGAGTGGCCGGGCGTGCCGGTCGGCAACGAGGAGGGCGAGATCATCAGCGCCGCGCTCGGTGACAAGAAGGCGGTGCTGCTCGCGCATCACGGGCACGTGATCGCCGGCGCCAGCATCGAGGAAGCCTGCTCGCTGGGCGTTTTGATCGAGCGCGCGGCCAAACTGCAACTGGCGGCGATGGCCGCCGGCCGGATCAAGCCACTGCCCGAGGCGCTGGCCCGCGAGGCTCACGACTGGACACTGACACCCAAGCGCAGCCAGGCCAACTTCGCTTACTACGCGCGCCGCGCCCTGGCGCGCCACCCCGACGTCCTGACGAGTTGAGGAGATCCCGTGCCCGAACCCAAGATCCACGGCATCATCGCCTACCCGGTGACGCCCTTCACCGAGGCCGACGGCATCGACACCGCCCGGCTGGCCGCGCTGGTCGACCGCCTGGTGTCCTCCGGGGTGCACGCGATCGCGCCGCTGGGCAGCACCGGTGAGTTGGCCTATCTCGACGAGCCCGAGTTCGACGCCGTCGTCGACACCACGATCGCCACCGTCGCCGGCCGGGTGCCCGTCGTCGTCGGCGTGTCAGATGTGACCACTGCCAAGACGATTCGGCGGGCGAAGTACGCGCAACAGGCCGGCGCCGACGCGGTGATGATCCTGCCGGTGTCCTACTGGAAGCTCACCGAACGCGAAATCGTCGCGCACTACCGCAGCATCGGCGACGCCATTTCCCTGCCGATCATGGCCTACAACAACCCGGCCACCAGCGGCGTGGACATGAGCCCCGAGCTGCTGGTCAAGATGTTCGAGACGATCGACAACGTGAAAATGGTCAAGGAATCCACCGGCGACCTGACGCGCATGCGGCGCATCACCGAACTGTCCGGCGGCCGGCTGCCGTTCTACAACGGCAGCAATCCGCTGGTGCTCGACGCGTTGAAAGCCGGCGCCGCCGGATGGTGCACGGCCGCACCGAATCTGCGGCCGCAGCCGTGCATCGACCTGTACGAGGCGGTGCGCGCGGGCGACCTGGAGAAGGCGCAGCTCCTTTACGACGACCTCAAGCCGTTGCTGGAGTTCATCGTGGCGGGCGGGCTGGCCACCACGGTGAAGGCCGGGCTGGACCTGATCGGTTTCCCGGTCGGTGACCCGCGGGCGCCGCTGCTGCCGCTCGACGAGCAGGGCCGCGCCCAACTCAAGGCGTTGGTCGGCTAGCCCAAGTTGGTGGCTGAAAACGTGTCGCACTGGTGCGGGTCACCGGTCTGATAGCCGACGGTGAACCACTTTTGGCGTTGCGCCGCGGATCCGTGCGTCCACGATTCGGGGTTGACGCGCCCGGTCGACTCCTTCTGGATCCGGTCATCGCCGACCGACGCGGCGGCCGAGAGCGCATCCTGAATATCCTTGTCGCTCAACGGCTCCAGGTACGGCACGCCGGTGCTTTCCTGTTTGACCGTCGATGCGTAGTGTGCCCAGATGCCGGCATAGCAGTCGGCCTGCAGCTCCGTGCGCACCCCGTTCCCGCCCGCGCCCTGGGCGCCCTGCTGGGCGCGGCCCAGATTGCCCTGCAATTGCTGGACGTGGTGGCCGTATTCGTGGGCGACCACGTATTCCTGCGCGAAAGGCCCACCGCTGGAACCGAATTTGTCGACCAGCTCCTTGAAGAAGTCGGTGTCGAAATATGCGGTCTGATCCACCGGGCAGTAGAACGGGCCCACCGCGGTGGTGGCCGGTCCGCAACCGGTGTTCACCGAACCGGTGAACAGCCGCACATGCGGGCGGGTGTAGTTCGGCATCAGCTGATGCCAGACCGCGTCCACGGAGTTGCCGGTGGCGACCACGCGGCACTGCACGTATTTGTTGGCGTCGGCCCCGGTCTTGCACTGGCTCAGGTCGAAACCGGGGGCCGAGTAACCGCCGGTGTTCACGCCCTGCGGGGGCATCACCTTGCCCGGATCGATGCCGAAGAACAAGGCCGCGACCAGGATCAGCAGCCCGACGCCGCCGCCCCCGAGGGCCATCCCCATTCCGCCGCCGCCGGATGACTCCGCGGTGCTGGTGTCGATCTGCATACCCTCGTTGAAGGTCATGATTTAGCTTTGCACACACCTAACGTTGTTGCGTAGCGGCAAATCGGCCGTCGGTGTAACGGCGCAGGTTGCTCAGAAACCGCCGCAGGCCCAGGTTCAACAGCGGCCCGACGACGACCATCGCCAGCCGCGCGGGGCCCGCGGGTTTCTGCGCCATCGTCCAGGTCAGCCGGCAGCCGCCGGGGATCACCTCGACGCGGTAGTCCTCGGCGAAGGCGGCCACGGCCTTGGTCGAGCACTCGTTGAACCGGAATGCCATGCGGGTGAACGGTTCCCAGGCCAGGAACTCCTCGTCACCGGTGATGCCGCCGCGCATCTCGACGATGCGGGTGGTGCCGACGCCGCGCGGTTCGGGACTGGTCCAGGTCACCTTGGTGATCACCGACGCCCAACGCGGCCAGGCCTGCGCGTCGCCCAGGACTTCGAAAACCTGCTCGGGCGTGATGGCCAGGTCGACACTGTTGCGGAACCGGAATGGCGCGTTTTCGATGAAGTCGAGACCGACGCGCTCGCAGGGATGCATGGCGATAACTTAACCCGGTCCGTCGCTGGCCGCCGCCAGCAGTGGCACCAGCACCTCGCTGATCGGCGTCGGCAGGCGGTGGGCGCGTGCCTTGCGGATGATCACCCCGTTGCGCAGATCCCATTCCATCGGCCGGCCGTTCTCCCGGTCGGCCAGTATCGAGGTGCCCATATCCTGGGCCGCGCTGCGGAACATGCCGACCAACTCGTCGACGGTGTCGTCGGGCAGCCGGGCGCCTTCGGCCCGCGCGACGGCCAGGCATTCGGCGACGTAGCGGCGCGACAGCTCGGCGACGTCGTCGCGGCGGAACATCCCGGATCGTCGTCCGGACAGCGCCATGAATCCGGCCAGCGCGTTGACCAGCAATTTGCGCCAGGCGCCGGTCAGAAAGTCGGGGTCGCAGTCCACCCGGCAGCCGGCGCCACGCAGCAATTCGGCAACCGCCTGGGCCGAGGGCCCGCTGGGCAGCACCAGGGCGGCCTCCGTGCGCAACCGCACCCAGCCCTGCGGCTGGGTCTCGGCGCCGTACCAGACGATCCCCGGGACCACGGGCGACGACGGGCACAGCGGCTGAACCTGCTCGACCTGCTCGACGCCGTTCTGCAGCACCGTGACGATGGTGTGCTCGGCGCACAGCCGCGACAGCCAGGGGGCCGCGGCGGCGTTCTGGGTGGCCTTGACAGCCAGGATCACGACGTCGACCGGGCCCGATACCGCGGCGGGATCGGTGTGGACCGGCCCGGGCACCACGATCGGGTCCCCGTCGTCGGGGCGCAGTTCGATGCTGTCACGCGCGGTGCGACCGCAGACCAGCACCGAATGCCCGGCCCGGTACAGCAGCGCGGCGACCGTCGTGCCGACAGCGCCGGGACCCACGAGTGCGATTTTCATGGCGATAGAAGCGAAGTTACCCGGCCCCTTAGACTGGTCACTCGTTCAGCCAGGTAAAGGGGATTATTTGTGTTGCGCAGCCACGCCGCTGGTTCGCTCCGGGACCGCGACGCCGGTCAACAGGTAACGCTGGTCGGGTGGGTGGCTCGCCGCCGCGACCACGGTGGCGTCATCTTCATCGACCTGCGGGACGCGTCCGGCATCGCGCAGGTGGTCTTCCGGGCGGCGGACGTGCTGGAGCAGGCACACCGGTTGCGCGCCGAATTCTGCGTCGCGGTCTCCGGCGTGGTCGAGATCCGCCCGGAAGGCAACGCCAACGCCGAGATCCCCACCGGCGACGTCGAACTCAACGTCACGACGCTGACCGTGCTGGGCGAGAGTGCGCCGCTGCCTTTCCAGTTGGACGAGCCGGCGGGCGAGGAACTGCGCCTGAAGTACCGCTACCTCGACCTGCGCCGCGATGGCCCGGCCGCGGCAATCCGGTTGCGCTCCAAGGTGAATGCCGCCGCCCGATCGGTGCTGGCGCGCCACGACTTCGTCGAGATCGAGACGCCGACGATCACCCGCTCGACGCCGGAGGGCGCGCGCGACTTCCTGGTGCCGGCCCGGCTGCACCCCGGATCGTTCTACGCCTTGCCGCAGAGCCCGCAGCTGTTCAAGCAGTTGCTGATGGTGGCCGGCATGGAGCGCTACTACCAGATCGCCCGCTGCTACCGCGACGAGGATTTCCGCGCCGACCGCCAGCCGGAATTCACCCAGCTCGACATGGAGATGAGCTTCGTCGACGTCGAGGACATCATCGCGATCTCCGAGGAGATCCTGAGCGCGTTGTGGGCGCTGATCGGCTACCAGATCCCGACGCCGATCCCGCGGATCAGCTACGCCGACGCGATGCGCCGGTACGGCTCCGACAAGCCGGACCTGCGTTTCGGACTGGAGCTCGTCGAGTGCACGGAGTTCTTCTCCGACACCACATTTCGAGTGTTCCAGGCGCCGTACGTCGGTGCGGTGGTGATGCCCGGTGGAGCGTCGCAGCCGCGCCGCACCCTGGACGGCTGGCAGGAGTGGGCCAAACAGCGCGGCCACCGCGGACTGGCCTACGTGCTGGTCGGCGACGACGGTGAGCTCTCCGGGCCGGTGGCCAAGAACCTCACCGACGCCGAACGCGACGGCCTGGCCGGCCACGTCGGGGCCAACCCCGGCGACTGCATCTTCTTCTCGGCCGGACCGGCGAAGGCGTCGCGCGCCCTGTTGGGCGCCGCCCGCGGCGAGATCGCCAACCGGCTGGACCTGATTGACGCGGGAGCCTGGTCGTTCGTCTGGGTGGTCGACCCGCCGCTGTTCGAGCCGGCCGAGGACGCGACCGCCGCCGGTGATGTCGCCGTCGGCTCCGGTGCCTGGACCGCGGTGCACCACGCGTTCACCTCGCCGAAACCGGAGTTCTCCGACGTGGTCGACTCCGACCCGGGCGCCGTGCTGGCCGATGCCTACGACATCGTCTGCAACGGCAACGAGATCGGGGGCGGCTCGATCCGTATCCACCGCCGCGACATCCAGGAGCGGGTGTTCGCGGTGATGGGCTTGGACAAGGCCGAGGCCGACGAGAAGTTCGGATTCCTGTTGGAGGCGTTCACGTTTGGCGCGCCGCCGCACGGCGGCATCGCGTTCGGCTGGGACCGGATCAACGCGCTGCTGTCCGGGGTGGACTCCATTCGTGAGGTGATCGCGTTCCCGAAGACCGGCGGCGGCGTCGACCCGCTGACCGATGCGCCCGCGCCGATCACCGCGCAGCAGCGCAAGGAATCCGGAATAGATGCCAAGCCCAAAAAGGTTGACCAGGCATGACCGAAGGCTTTCCCGACACCGAAACAGTCAAGGCGTTCAACACCGCCATCGCCGACGAATTCCGCGCCAACGGCGGCAAGGTCGGCGGCCAGTTCGAGGGCGCCGATCTGCTGCTGCTCACCACAACCGGCGCCAAGTCCGGGCAGCAACGCCTATCGCCGCTGGCGTATTTCACCATCGACGGCAGGCTGATCATCATCGGCTCGTTCGCCGGCGCGCCCACGGATCCGGCCTGGGTGCACAACCTGCGGGCCAACCCGCGGGCGTACATCGAGGTCGGCACCCCGCAGGGAGTGCAAGCCTACGACGTGACGGCGCACGAACTGCCGCCCGCCGAACGGGAGCAGCTGTTCGACAAGGTGGTCGCCGTGGCCCCGGGCTTCGCCGAATACCAGTCGAAGACCAGCCGGGTCATTCCGCTGTTCGAGTTGCAGCGCGCCTGACGTCACTCGCGTTGCCGCACGCGCCGACGCTGCGGTAAGCAAGCGAGATGAGCACTTCGCTGCTGACGCGGCCGTTCGCGGGCAGAGTGGCATTCGGCGCGGGTTTCAAGCGGGTCCGCGCGGTGTGGTTCTACCTCGTGCAGACCTCGGTCGCGGCGGGTCTGGCGTGGTTCATCGCGCACGACGTAATGGCACATCCCCAACCGTTCTTCGCCCCGATCGCCGCGGCGGTGTCGCTGTCGACCAGCAGCGTGCTGCGCGCACAGCGCGCCATCCAGATGATCGTCGGGGTGACCCTGGGCATCGGCACCGGGATCCTGGTGCAGGCGCTGCTCGGACCCGGGGCGGTGCCCATCGCGATCGCGGCGCTGGTCGCCTTGTTGGCCGCGGTCTTCATCGGTCAGGGCTACATCGGCCAGGGCATGATGTTCGCCAACCAGACCGTCGTGTCGTCGATTCTGGTGCTGGCCCTCTATCGCAGCGGTGTCGGCTGGGAACGCATCTTCGACGCACTGATCGGTGGGGGACTGGCGATCGTCGTCGCCATCGGGCTGTTCCCGGCCGACCCGCTCGCCGTGCTGCGCAGCGCGCGCGTCGAGGTGCTGAGCACGCTGCACTCGGTGTTGAACCGCACCGGCGAACTCGCTTGCGGCCGTGAGGTTCCCGCAACCGACTGGCCGCTGCCGGCCGTCGACCGGGTGCACGAGCAGCTGGGCGGACTGATCCAGGCCCGGGCCACCGCGCGTCAGGTGGTGCGAGCCGCGCCCCGGCGGTGGGGACTTCGCGACGCCGTGGACGCCGCCGACCGTCAGGCCGTGCAGCTGGCCCTGCTGGCCGGCTCCGTGCTGCAGCTGGCCCGCACCGTGATGCCCGCACCCAAATCCGGGCCGCACGGCCGCTGCGACCGTCGTCCGCAACCCGCGCAGGCGGTGCTGGCCGACCTCGCGCAGGCGACGGCCCTCGCCGACTCCGATCCCGTCACCGCGACCGCCCACGTCGAAGCCGCCCGCCGGCACGCGTCGACACTGCTCGCGAACGCGCGGGAACGGTCCGAGGTGGTGTTGGCCGACGTCGTGCAGGCATGCGTCGACGATCTGCAGCGGGTGATCGAGCTGCGGTACCCGTAACGCGCTCAGAACGCGCCGGTCTGGAACTCCTGAACCAGCTTCTTGGGCGCCCGCGCCAGCCAGGCCTCGGTGATCAGCTCCTCGAGGCCGCCAACGTCGATCTCGGCCAGCTTGACCAGCACCGCGGAATAGCCGTCGAAATGCGGGGTGGTGAAGTAGACCCTCGGCTCGTCGGTGACCAACGCGAACTTGACGCCCTCGTCGGACACCCAGACGCCGAGGATGTCGCCCTCGGGCGGCTCGGTTCCTTTCGCCGACAGCGCTTCGCGGTCCGACGGGCGCAGCGGTCGCTCCCACGCCAGCAACTTCTTGCCGACCCGCCAGTCATGCGGCGACTGCTCGGAGGTGAGTGGCAGCTCACCTACGATCCGGGCGACGTCGTCCCAGGTGGCCACCTATCGATTGTGCTCCCGCTATGGTGCGGTTGGTGCCGTATTGGCTATCGGTCGCCGACCACGCGTCCGCGGGTCCTGAGGAGGTCGCTCGTTGTCTGCTGCCGTGCCACCCCCGGCCACCCGTCGCCACCGCATCACCCACCGCACCGAGTACCGGTATTCGGACGTCGTGACCAGCTCCTACGGCCGCGGCTTCCTCACCCCGCGCGACTCGCAGCGCCAGCAGTGCGTCGCGCACCGACTGACCATCGATCCGGTCCCCGCCGACAGCTCTACCAGCGTCGATGGGTACGGCAACATCAGCTCCTATTTCCATGTCACCGAGCCACACAGCACCCTGACGGTGACCAGCGACTCCATCGTCGACGTGTATCCGGCGCCCCCGGAGCGCTACCGCGGCGGGCCGGCCGTCCAACCGTGGGAGGCGGCCCGGCCGACCGGGCGCCGGGGAGCGCTGGCGACCGAGTTCACCCTGGACCTGAACCCGCCGGAAATCACCGACGAAGTCCGCGCCTACGCGGCGCCCAGCTTCGTGCCGGGGCGCCCGCTGATCGAGGTGCTGCGCGATCTCGCGTCGCGGATCTTCTCCGACTTCACCTACCGGTCGGGGTCGACGACGATTTCCACCGGGGTCGACGAGGTTCTGGCGGCCCGGGAAGGGGTATGCCAAGACTTTGCACGGCTGGCGATCGCCTGCCTGCGCGCCAACGGCTTGGCGGCCAGCTACGTGTCCGGCTACCTGGCCACCGACCCGCCACCGGGAAAGGAACGAATGATCGGCATCGACGCCACCCACGCCTGGGCCGCGGTGTGGACTCCGCAGCAGCCCGGCGCGTTCGAGTGGCTGGGGCTGGATCCCACCAACGACCAGATGGTCGACGAGCGGTACATCATCGTCGGGCGGGGCCGCGACTACGCGGACGTGCCGCCGCTGCGCGGCATCATCTACACCGACTCCGAGCGCAGCGTGATCGACGTCGCCGTCGACGTCGTGCCGTTCGAAGGCGACGAACTCTATGCGTGACTTCAACTGCCCGAACTGTGGTCAGCGCCTGACGTTCGAGAACTCCACCTGCCTGAACTGCAAGAGCGCGCTGGGGTTCTCACTCGACCAGATGGCGCTGCTGGTGATCACCGAGGGCGAGGCGAGCGAGCAGCCCGGTTTCGTCAACGCCGCCCAGTATCAGCTGTGCGCGAATCTATCAGTCGCCGAATGTAATTGGTTGGTGCCGGTCAACAATCCCCGGCTGTTGTGCCAGTCCTGTGTGCTGACGGCCGAACGGCCCAACGATGCCGACGAGGTCGGCCTGGCCGAGTTCGCCGCGGCCGAGGCGGCCAAGCGGCGGCTGATCGTCGAGCTGCACGAGCTGAAGCTGCCGATCATCGGTCGCGGCCAGGATCCCGATTTCGGGCTGGCCTTCCGGTTGCTGTCCAGCGCGCACCAGGAGGTGCTGACCGGGCACGAGAACGGCGTCATCACAATCGATTTGGCGGAGGGTGACGACGTCCACCGCGAGCAGCTGCGAGTCGAGATGGACGAGCCGTATCGAACTCTGCTGGGCCACTTCCGCCACGAGATCGGGCACTACTACTTCTACCGCCTGGTCGATCCGTCCAGCGATTACCTGCAGCGGTTCAACGAGCTGTTCGGCGATCCCGATGCCGACTATCAGCAGGCGCTGGACCGGCATTACAGCGAGGGTGCACCCGAGGGCTGGCAGGAGAACTTCGTGTCGTCCTACGCGACCATGCACCCCGCCGAGGATTGGGCCGAAACGTTTGCCCACTACCTGCACATCCGCGACACCCTGGACACCTGCGCGTGGTCCGGCTTCGCCCCTGCGTCGGCCACGTTCGACCGGCCACCGCTGGGCCCCAGCGCTTTTGGCGCCATCATCGACCTATGGTTGCCGTTGTCGTGGTCGTTGAACATGGTGAACCGGTCGATGGGCCACGATGATCTGTACCCGTTCGTGCTGCCGGCCCCGGTGCTGGAGAAGATGCAGTTCATCCACAACGTCATCGAAGAAGTGACGTCGAACACGCCGGCCGCCGTGGCCAGTTAGGCGGGCATCACCCGTCGTGCGTCGGGACCCCACAGCGGCTGCATGCCGCCGGGCAGGGTCAGCTGCGTGTCGGTGATGACCCCGGCCAGGTCGCGCAGTTCGGTGTGGATCGCGGCCAACAGCTCGGCCAGCTCTTCGCGACGCCCGTCGACGGCCACCTCCAGCTCGCCGGGGTGCGAGCGGCGCAGCAGCGTGCCGATCTCCTCCACCGTCCGTTCCGGACGCGACGACCCCGACGCGCTGGGCAGGTCTTTGAGGTTCGTCCGCAGCCGCTCCAGCTGATAGAGCAGCGAGCGCGGGTTGTCCGCGTCGAACAGCATCAGCTCGGCCACCGCGGCGATGCTGACCTGGCCGACGGTGCGACGCCGGTAGATGACCGACGATTCGCACGCCACCAGCGTCGACTCGATGACGGTCTGCTCGGCGGCCGCGCCGCGGACCGTGGTGAGCGTCTCGCCCAGCAGCGCCGTCAGCCACAACCCGCGCTCGATCCGCTTGCCGATGTCCATCATCGTCCAGCCCACGTCGCGCACCATCGACTCGCTGGCCACCCCCGACAGGGTCAGCATCCCGGCCAAGGTGCGCCCGTGCGCCGACGCCAGCAGGGTGTCGGCCTCGGCCAGCGACTGCGGCGGCTCGGGCCGGTGCGCAAGTCCGCGCTCCAGAGTGGCCAGCACCACCCAGGTGTCGTTGGACATCTGGTCGCGCACCGACCTGGCGGCCAGCGCGAGGCCTTCGACCGACTGGACCAGAGATCCCGCCCGGTCCGGGTCAAAGGTCAGCGCCCACAACGTCGACGGGACGATCGCGATCATCTCGGCGTGGTCGTTGTCGGCTCCGGTGTCGGTACCGGTGATGCGGCCCAGGGCGGCCATCAGCACCGGCACCACCTCGCTCTCCTCGGTGTCCTGCTGGTGGCGGTAGACGTGGAAACGGTCGCGGGCGGCCATCAGCAGCCTGGCCGTGCTCTCCGCGCGCTCGCCGTAGCGGCCGATCCAGAACAAGTCGGACAGCACCCGCGGCGAGCTGACTCCCCAGGTGCCCGCTGCCGTCTTGACCGGCTGCACCGCGGTGGGCAGTGTGATGGTCTCCGCTCGAGCGCGTTCGGTCGGCCGGATCCAAACATCCTTGGCGGCAACAGTTTTCAGCGTGTACGCGGCAGGCCCCGGTGCGACGACGTAGCCGACCCCGCCGATCATCGGGGCGTAGCCGCTGCGTTGGGCAACCGTGAACAACCGCATACCGACACCGGCCGACGACAACACACCGGCGTGATCGGTCGGCGCCGAGGAGAACTGGGGCAGCTCCTGGCCGGCCCACTGCCACGGCATGTCCTCGATCCGAGCGGCCAGCCCGTCCAGCTGGGACGACGAAAGTGTCGGTCCGACAAGGGTTTCCCCGCCGACCGTGGACTTGATCAGCAGCGACGGGAGATTGGCGAGCAGGTGCGAGCGCTCCTTGTCGATCCCGCCCCAGTACACCGGCGCGGTGTTCAGCAGCGGGGCTTCGCCGAGTAGCCGCTCGGCCAGCTCCGGCAGAAAGCGCAGCAGCCCAGGGCTTTCCAGGATGCCACTGCCCAGCGTGTTGACGACGGTCACGGTGCCCCGCCGTTGCGCCTCCACCAAACCAACCACGCCGAGGCGGGAGTCGGCGCGCAGATCCAGCGGGTCGGCGTACAGCGCGTCGACCCGGCGCAAAACGACGTCGACCCGTTTCAGGGTGCCCAGCGAACGCATCCACAGTTTGCCGTCGCGCACCACCAAGTCGGCGCTTTCCACCAGCGGAAAACCCAGCAGCGTCGCGAGATACGCCTGGTCGAAGGCGGTTTCGGAGTAGATACCCGGGCTGAGCACCACCACCAGCGGGTCTTGGGCGTCGTCGGGTGCGGAATCGATCAGGGCCAGCCGCAGCGCCTGGGCGAACGGTGTGTTGGGCCGCGGCGCGATCCGCTCGTAGAGATCGGGAATCGCGTGCGCGACGACGCGCCGGTCGGCCAGCGCGTAACCGGCGCCCGAGGGTGCCTGCGTCCAGTCCGCGTTCACCTCGAAGGCGCCGCTCGGCAGCCGGCTCAGATCGCAGGCGTGCATGAAAAGCTGGTGGTGGCCCGGCACTTCGATGCCGCTGGCCGCGCGCACGTAGCCCGGGTGGGCGAACACCAGCTCCGGCGGCAGCATGCCGTCGGTGAGCAGGGTGCGCGGGCCGTACAGGTCGGCGAGCACGGCATCGAGCAGCCGCGAGCGCTGCACCAGCCCGGCTTCCAGCACCTCCCAATCGGCGGCGGACACCACGATCGGCAGGGTGTCCAGGCTCCACGGCCGCGGCTCGAGGGCATGGCCGCTGGTCGGATCGACCTCGGTGTAGGTGATGCCGTCGTTGTCGATCAGGTTGTGCACCACCGAGCGCAGCTGATTCAGCCCGGTGCGGCCGCGTTCGGCGACGGTGTCCGCCAGCTCGGCCCAGGCCGGTCGCACCTGTCCGTCTTCGCCCAGGAATTCGTCGTAGCCGGCCGCCTGCGCACCGGCGGGGCGCAGCTCGAACAGAGGCTCCTGGGCGCGCGCGGCCCGGTATCCGGCCAGCAGCCGGTCGGCGTCGTAATGATCCGACGGGTCGAGTGCCATGGAAATGCCAGTTCTAAAAGACGCCATTACTGCTGCACGGTACGCACGCGCCGCAGGTCGAGAATGCCCGGCGCGCCGATATCGGTGAATATCCGGGCCTGCTTCTCCCGGATGCCGGACAGGTCCAGTTTGCCCGGGGTGAAGCCGGTCGCCTCGAACCTCCGCGCGCGGCGCGCCTCGGCCTCGACGGCGTTGACGGGCGGTTCGTCGTAGGCGCGCCCGCCGGGATGGGCGACGTGATAGGTGCAGCCGCCGCGCGAGGTCCCGGACGTCAGGTCGACGAGCTCGAACTGCAACGGCACGTCGGTGGTGATCGTCGGGTGCAGCGCGCTGGGCGGCTGCCACGCCTTGTACCGCACCCCGCCCACATGGATGTCGGGGTTGTCGGTGGCCAGCAGTGGCACCGGGTAGCCGTTGCACGTCACCACGTAGCGGTGCCGGTCGGCGCCGATGATGCGGATCTGCAGCCGTTCGACCGAGGAGTCGACGTAGCGGGCGGTGCCGGTCGCGGTGGCCTCCTCGCCGAGGGTGTTCCACGGCTCGATGGCCCCGCGCAGCTCGATCTCCACGCCGTCGAAGACGGCGGTGCCGATGCGCGGGAAGCGGAACTCGGTGAACGGGTCCAGCCAGCTGGTCTCGAACGCGATGCCGTGCGCGCGCAAATCCGCAGCCACGTCCGCGATGTCGTGAATCAGGAAGTGCGGCAACAGGTATCGCCCGTGCAGATTGGTGCCGTGCCGGATCAGCGGGGCGCGCAGCGGCTCGTCCCAGAACCAGGACACCAGCGAACGCACCAGCAGCGACTGCACCATCGCCATGCGCAGATGCGGCGGCATCTCGAACCCGCGCAGCTCCAGCAGGCCGAGCCGGCCGCGGGGGCTGTCCGGGCTGTAGAGCTTGTCGATACAGAACTCGGCGCGATGGGTGTTGCCGGTGATGTCGGTCAGCAGGTGTCGCAGCGCGCGGTCGGTCACCCACGGTTGCGGCGGTCGACCCTTGGAAGACGCAGCAAGCCGGGCGATTTCGGCGAACGCGATCTCCAGCTCGTACAGCGCCTCGGTGTGGCCCTCGTCAACCCGGGGCGCCTGTGAGGTGGCGCCGACGAACCGACCGGCGAACAGGTAGGACAGCGACGGGTGCCGCTGCCAGTAGGTCAGCAGCGACACCAGCAGATCCGGGCGGCGCAGCAGTGGCGAGTCCGCGGGTGTCACGCCGCCGAGGGTGATGTGGTTGCCGCCTCCGGTGCCACCGTGGCTGCCGTCGACGTCGAACGACTCCGTGGATAGCCGGGCCAATCGTGCTTGCTCGTAAAGGGTTTCGAGCTGCTGGCGCTGTTCGTCGAAACTGGCGGTCGGCGCGATGTTGACTTCGATCACGCCGGGGTCGGGCGTGATCGTCGTCGACCGCAGCCGCGGGTCCGGGGGCGGGCCGTAGCCCTCGATCACGATCGGGCGCTGCGTCTTGGCCGCCGCGGCCTCGACGCGCCCGACGAGGTCGACGAAGTGCTCCAGCGCCCCGGTGGGCGGGAGGAACAGGTACAGCAGTCCGTCGCGGACCTCGGCGACCATCGCGGTGGGCGGTGCGGTCTCGGAGTCGGTGGTCTGCGCGCCGGTCGACTCCGTCGACAGCGCGTCGCCGACGGTCAGGGGATCGGCGTCGAACGACGGGCGCGGCGGCTTCCAGCTGACCGAGTTCAGCGGCAGTCGCAGCCCCGCGGGTGAATCTCCCTCGAGCAGCACGATGCGGCCACGGCGGAGCCGCCAGTTCGCGCTGGCCCAGCCGATTCCGTCGTCGCGGCGGTGTAGCGGCAGCACGAATGCGGCTGGCTCCGTGGTGGTCTCGTCGAGGTGAGCCAGTAGCGCGGCGCGCGCCGCGGCGTCGTCGTCGGCGAGGTCGTCGCCGGCTTCGACCGCGTCGCCTTGGGGCAGGCGGACTTTGGCCGCGAGCCGGGCCAACGGGTCCTCGAAGGCCGGCCGCACCTGGGACAGTGGCAACCCCAGACCCTCGGCGACCTCGGCGAGCACCTTGTAGGCCGTCTCGTTGTCCGCTGCCGAACTTGTCGGCTTTTGTGTCCACGGGTCGGCCAGCAGCGCGTCGTCGGTCCACAGCGGCAGCCCGTCGGTGCGCCAGTAGAGCCCAATCTGCCAGCGCGGCAACGGTTCTCCCGGGTACCACCGGCCCTGCCCGCGATGGATCAGTCCGCGCGGGGCCCATACCGCTTTCAAGCGGGCGGCCAGCTCGGATGCGCGCTGTCGCTTGTGCGGGCCGTCGGCGGCGGTCGTCCACTCCTCGTCGACCTGGTTGTCCACCGAGACGAAGGTGGGTTCGCCGCCCACCGTCAGCCGGACATCGCCGGCGGCGAGCCGTTCGTCGACGGCGCGGCCGACCGCGCAGATGGTCTCCCAGGCCGCGTCGGTGTAGGGCAGGGTGACGCGCGGATCCTCGTGGATGCGGGTGACGGTGTTGGAGAACTCCAGTGTGGTCTCACACGGGTCGGTGCTGCCGGTGATGGGGGCCGCGCTCGAGGGATGCGGCGTGGCCGCCAGCGGGATGTGACCCTCACCGGCGAACAGCCCCGAGGTGGGATCCAGCCCGATCCAGCCCGCGCCGGGAATGTACACCTCGGTCCACGCATGCAGGTCGGTGAAATCGGCCGCGGGCCCGGAGGGCCCGTCGAGGGCTTCGACGTCGGAGGCCAGCTGCACCAGGTAGCCGGAGACGAACCGGGCGGCCAGCCCGAACTGGCGCAGGATCGACACCAGCAGCCAAGCCGAATCCCGGCACGATCCGACCCCGGTGCGCAGCGTGAAATCCGGTGTCTGAACGCCGGGTTCCATGCGCAGGCTGTAGGCCACGTCGGCGTTGACCGCCTGGTTGAGCGCGACCAGGAAGTCGATGGTGCGGGTGCCGTCGGGTACCGAGAAGCTCTGCACCCATGCCTGCGCGAGCTCGCCGGGGCCCGAGCCTTCGGTGTCCTCGTCGACGGGCCGCAGATAGGGCTTGAGGTCGTCGGCAAGCGTCTTGGGATAGATCAATCCCGAAGCGGGAGGCCATTTTTCGGCCCAGTCCTCGATGAAGAAGTCAAACGGGTTGATCACCTTGAGGTCGGCGATGAGCCCGACGGTGATCGTCAACTGCTGCATGGGATTCGGAAACACAAGCCGGGCAAGGAAATTGCCGAGCGCGTCCTGTTGCCAGTTGATGAAGTGGTCGGCGGGCTCGACGCGCAGCGAGTAGGCCTCGATGGGTGTACGCGAGTGCGGAGCCGGGCGCAGCCGCACGACATGCGGGAACACCGGAACCAGCCGGTCAAAGGTGTAGCTGGTGCGATGCTCCAGCGCAACTTTGATGCTCATAACCGCTGATCTCATCACAAGGGCAGCAGCGCCGCAGCGCGCCGCGGGTCAGCGGCGCCGGTGGCTACGCGGGCGCCGGGCCCGGTGGCGGACCGGCCGGCGGTCCCGGCTGGTAGCCGGGCTGCTGCAGCGGCACCACCTGACCACCCGAAAGCTTGCGGTAGGCGTAGGTCAGGATCAGCGCCGCGACGGGGGCCGCCACCAGCACGCCGACGCCGCACGCCACCAGGCCGACGAAAACTGTCGCCGCTGTCACCAGCCACACCAGCAGGGCATTGACGAAATTCGACCCGGCCAACGAGAAGCCGGACGAGAACCCCTTGAAGGCGTTCTCCGAGCGGTCGACCACGAACAGGATGACGAATTGGGTGAAGATTCCCACGACGATTCCGGGGACGAAGCACGCGGCGTAACCGATTGAGGTGAGGATGCTGACCAGGAACGCGGCCAGAAACGCCATGCCGAGGTTGCGCGGCTTGAAGAAGGATCCGATGCTCACCGGCCGGCCGTCGGCGAGGTCGAGGCATCCCGACAGGAACCCGGCCTGGGCGAACGCGGTCACGATCAGGGACACGACGTAGCCGAGCCCCACGATGGCCATTCCGGTGGGACTGAGGTTCGCCGCGAAGCTGAAGTCGTAGTCGGAAGAGTCGTAGGGCGTCACGTTCGAGCTCATGTTCTGGCCGACAAAGTTCAGCGTGGACGCCGCGGCGAACAGCAGCGCGTAAACCAGCGTGGGAACGATCAACGCGACGGCGTTCTTGCTGAAGGTGTTCCAGGCCCAGCTGAACGCATCAGCCACGCTGAATTGCGGTTTGGCCGGGCCGCCGTAACCCGGCGGCGGGCCGTAACCGGGCGGCGGGCCGTAGCCGGGGGGCGGCGGGCCGTAGCCGGGGGGAGGGGCGCCGTAGCCGGGCGGCGGGCCGTAGCCGGGGGGAGGGGCGCCGTAGCCGGGCGGCGGCGGAGGCGGTGCGCCATAACCGGGCGGGTAGTTCGGCTGCTCAGGGGGCTGGCTCATGTGCCGTCCTAACGTGCGCGCGCGTGGCCTGGCAACCGAACCTAACAAATGCGCGGTCGGCTGGCGAGGATCGACTCGGCCTGTCGGGGCTAGGCGAACTGCTGTCCGGGTGGGGGCCCGGCGGGCGGCCCCGCCGGGTAGCCGGGCTGCCCGAGCGGCACGATCTGACCACCGGAAAGCTTGCGGTAGGTGTACACCTGGATCAGCGCGGCAACCGGGATGGCCGCGATGATGCCCACCCCGCACAGCAATTCGCCGACCAACATCACCGCGTACTGCACCAGCCACGACAGCAGCGACGGGCCGATGTTCGCCCGCGTCGTCGCGATGCTGGCCTTGATGGATTCCACCGGTGACAGCGACCGGTCGACCACGAACGGGATGGCGAACAAGGTGAGGAACGCGAAGATGATGCCGGGAATGATGCACAGGATTGATCCGACCACGGTGCCGGCCGCGACCAGCAGCGCGACGACGAACACGGAGCCGACATTGCGCGGCCTGAAGAACGTGCCGATCGTCACCGGCTTGCCGTCGGCGATGTCCAGGGCGCCGGTCGTCACCCCCGCGTGCATGTAGATCGCGGCGATGAAGAGCAGCACGTAGCCCACGAGCATGACCGCGATCGACGCCGGGCCATACGCGATGTCGACGCCGCTGGTGGTCTCGCCGTAGCTGTTGGTGTACGTCGTGGTCGTGCTTTCCCCGAAAACCATCGGCAGCAGCGCGGCGATCAGGGCGAACACGGTGATCACCGCGACGTAGATCAAGACCGGGACGACCAGTGCAGCGATGTTTTGCTGGAACTTGCCCCACGCCCACTTCAGCGCCTCGGTGACGTCGAACTGCGGGGAAGCCGGGGCGCCGTAGGCGCCGAAGCCGGGTGGCGGCGGGTAGCTCGCCGGCGGCGCGCCGTAGCCGGGGGGCGGGGGAGGCGGCCCTCCGTAGCCGGGAGGCGTTGCGCTACCGGGTGGCGGTCCGGGCGGGACGGGCGGCGGGTTGTAGCCGCCCGGCGGCGGGCCGTAGCCCGGGGGCGGCGGAGGCGGTGCGCCGTAGCCCGGGGGCGGCGGAGGCGGTGCGCCGTAGCCCGGGGACGGCGGAGGCGGTGCGCCATAGCCCGGCGGCGTCTGACCGGGCGGTTGCGAGTGGCCCGGAGGGTTCTGGTCGCCGCCGAACGGCTCGGCCGGGTCAGCTGGTTGTTCTGGAGGCTGGCTCATTTGCCGTCCTAATTTGCTGTCGGAATAGCTTGCGGGCACACGCGCGCGGAACCTGGCAACCCGGAACTTAGCAAATATGCGCCGGGGGAGCGAGGGTTGGGCTTTGCTTGCTTCGGGGTTTGTCTTCCAGGCCGTCGCCGCCACCGCGCGTACCTGTCCGGTCCGCGTGGTATGCCTGAAGCCGTGTCCGACGGTCTGTTCGACCTGCCCGGCGAATCGCGGACCGCCGACGACGCCCTGCTCGCGTCGGCCAACGCGCCGCTGGCGGTGCGGATGCGCCCCGCTTCGCTGGACGAGGTCGTCGGGCAGGACCACTTGCTGGGGCCCGGGTCGCCGCTGCGCCGCCTGGTCGAGGGCTCGGGGGTGGCCTCGGCCATCCTGTACGGCCCGCCGGGCAGCGGCAAGACGACGTTGGCGGCGCTGGTGTCGCAGGCGACCGGGCGCCGGTTCGAGGCGCTGTCCGCGTTGTCGGCGGGCGTCAAAGACGTCCGGGCGATCATCGACAAGGCGCGACACGGGCTCCTTTCCGGCGAGCAGACGGTGCTGTTCATCGACGAGGTGCACCGGTTCTCCAAAACCCAGCAGGACGCGCTGCTCTCCGCGGTGGAGAACCGGGTGGTGCTGCTGGTCGCGGCGACCACCGAGAACCCGTCGTTCTCGGTGGTGGCGCCGCTGCTGTCGCGATCGCTGATCCTGCAGCTGCGCCCGCTGACGGCCGACGACATCCGCACCGTGGTGCAGCGCGCGATCGACGACCCGCGGGGCCTGGGCGGCCAGATCGGCGTCCGGCCCGACGCGATCGAGCTGCTGGTGCAATTGGCCGCCGGCGACGCCCGCCGCGCGCTGACCGCGCTGGAGGTCGCCTCGGAAACAGTGCGAGAAACCGTTGCGGCGGGCGGCGAGCTGACGGTGGCGGCCGTCGAGCAATCGCTGGACGAGGCCGCCGTGCGCTACGACCGCGACGGCGATCAGCACTACGACGTCATCAGCGCGTTCATCAAATCGGTGCGCGGCTCCGACGTCGACGCGGCGCTGCACTATCTGGCCCGCATGCTCGTCGCGGGGGAGGACCCGCGGTTCGTCGCGCGGCGGCTGATGATTTTGGCCAGCGAGGACATCGGCATGGCCGACCCGACGGCGCTGCAGATCGCGGTCGCCGCCGCGCAGACGGTGGCGCTGATCGGCATGCCCGAGGCCCAATTGACCTTGGCGCACGCCACCATTCACCTGGCCACCGCCCCGAAGTCGAACGCGGTGACCACCGCACTGGCCGCGGCGATGAACGACATCAAGGCGGGCAAGGCGGGTTTGGTGCCGGCCCATCTGCGCGACGGCCACTACTCGGGAGCGGCCGCGCTGGGCAACGCGCAGGGCTACCAATACGCTCACGACCATCCGGATGGTGTTGTCGCGCAACAATATCCGCCCGACGAGTTGACGGGCGTCGACTATTACCGGCCCACCGGGCGCGGCGTCGAACGCGAAATCACCGGTCGCCTGGAGCGGCTGCGCGCGATCATCCGCCGCAACCGCGGCTAGACCAGTTCGGGAACCCGCAGCCGCGCGATCGCCAGCTCGAACTCGGCGACGTCGACGATCTCGGCGCCCAGGTCGCGTGCCCGCCGGCTGCGCAATTGGCTGGCCTGGTCGCTGTTTCGGGCCATCGCCTCCTGGCTGTCGAACGTCGAGCATGCCACCGCTCGCCGCCCGGCCGGGTGGTCGATCATCAGGCTGGCGCTGCAGAACCCCTCGAGGCGCTCCATCTCCGGCAGCACGGCCATTCGATAGAAGTCCATCGATCGTTCGAGCTGATCGGGCACCACCTTGAGCCAGGTGGCGCGCACGAACGCGCCGTCGCGCGACCGGTGACGGCGGTGCAGCGATGCGATGTGCCACTCTTCGACGCTGGCGCTGCCGTCGAACATCAACGCGACGTGGTCACGGATGATCGCCACCCGCTCGGCGCTGGCGCGCATCGACGCGATGGACTCCCAGGAGCTGGTGGCGATGCAGCGGCCGGACTGCCGGTCGACCAGCAGCGACAGCCCGATGTAGCCGTCGATCTCCTGCATTTCCGGCATCACGACATCGCGGACATGGGCGATTCCGATGTCGACCGACAAGGGTTGCCCGTCGATGGTGAAAGAGCGTGCGTACACGATGGCTCCCTACTAGTTCGGGGCAGCGCCCCCGGTGGCGCCACCGGTCCCACTAAATACCTTCCTCCTACCGATCACCTCCTGGCAATGACTTGGCGGCGAGGTCGCGGCGTGTCCGCCCGTGTGGCCGCGCTCACAAGCGATTGGCTGGTCAGCGGGGTCGCGCCGTACCCTTGATCGGGTGCATACGGATCTGCTCGAGGTCGACACCGCCAGCCGTCGCATCGTGGATCTGACCGACGCGGTGCGTAGGTTTTGCTTCTCGTACGGAGACGGGCTGTGCAACGTGTTCGTCCCGCACGCGACGGCCGGGGTGGCGATCATCGAGACCGGCGCCGGTTCCGACGACGACCTGGTCGACACGCTGGAACGGCTGTTGCCGCGTGACGACCGCTACCGGCACGCGCACGGCTCGGCCGGGCACGGCGCCGACCACGTGATGCCGGCGATCGTCTCGCCGTCGGTCACGCTGCCGGTCGCGGCCGGTGAGCCGCAGCTGGGCACCTGGCAAAGCGTCGTTTTGGTCGACCTCAACCGGGACAACCCGCGGCGCTCGGTGCGGCTGAGCTTTTTGGAGGGTTAGCTGTCAAGTAACCGACGGCACCGGGACCGGTACTGTGAGCGGTCGAAACGCGTCGTTAGACAGCCTTTATAGGAAGAAGCGGAAAAGAGTGCAGACACACGAGATCAGGAAAAGATTTCTTGATCACTTCGTGAAGGCGGGTCACACCGAAGTGCCGAGCGCATCGGTGATCCTCGACGACCCGAACCTGCTGTTCGTCAACGCCGGCATGGTGCAGTTCGTGCCCTTCTTCCTGGGCGCGCGCACCCCGCCCTACTCGAAGGCCACCAGCATCCAGAAGTGCATCCGCACCCCGGATATCGACGAGGTGGGCATCACCACCCGGCACAACACCTTCTTCCAGATGGCCGGCAACTTCTCGTTCGGCGACTATTTCAAGCGTGAGGCCATCGAGCTGGCCTGGTCCTTGCTGACCGATTCGGTCGCCGACGGCGGCTACGGCCTGGACCCCGAAAAGATATGGACGACGGTCTTTTTCGACGACGACGAGGCCGTGCGGTTGTGGCAGGAGATCGCCGGGCTGCCGGCCGAGCGGATCCAGCGCCGCGGCATGGCCGATAACTATTGGTCGATGGGCATCCCCGGACCGTGCGGTCCGTCCTCGGAGATCTACTACGACCGCGGCCCGGAATTCGGCATCGAGGGCGGTCCGATCGCCAACGAGGACCGCTACATCGAGATCTGGAACCTCGTGTTCATGCAGAACGAGCGCGGCGAGGGAACCGGCAAGGAAGACTTCGAGATCCTCGGGCCGTTGCCCCGCAAGAACATCGACACCGGCATGGGTGTGGAGCGGGTCGCGTTCATCCTGCAGGGCGTCCACAACGTCTACGAGACGGACCTGCTGCGACCGGTCATCGACATGGTGGCCGCGCGCGCCCCGCGCGGCTATGGCTTATCCGGTTCGGAAGGCAACCACGATGACGACGTGCGCTACCGCGTGATCGCCGACCACAGCCGCACCGCCGCGATTCTGATCGGCGACGGCGTGAGCCCGGGCAACGACGGCCGCGGCTACGTGCTGCGCCGGCTGCTGCGCCGGGTGATCCGCTCGGCCAAGCTGCTGGGCATCGAAGGCCCGATCGTCGGCGACCTGATGACCACCGTGCGCGACGCGATGGGTCCGTCGTATCCGGAGCTCGTCGCCGATTTCGATCGGATCAAGCGCATCGCCGTCGCCGAGGAAACCGCGTTCAACCGCACCCTGGCGTCGGGCTCGAAGTTGTTCGAGGAAGTGGCCGGCACCACCAAAGCGGCTGGGGCCAAAGTGGTTTCCGGCTCGGACGCCTTCACCCTGCACGACACCTACGGCTTCCCGATCGAGCTCACGCTCGAGATGGCGTCGGAGGCCGGCTTGCAGGTCGACGAGGTCGGCTTCCGGGAACTGATGGCCGAGCAGCGGCGCCGGGCCAAGGCCGATGCGGCCGCGCGCAAACATGCGCACGCCGACCTGACCGCTTACCGCGAGCTGGTCGACGCCGGACCGACCGAGTTCACCGGCTTCGACGAGTTGACGTCCGAGGCAAGGATTTTGGGCATCTTCGTGGACGGCAAACGGGTGCCGGTGGTCGCGCACGGTGCCGATGTCGGCGATCGGGTCGAACTCGTCTTGGACCGCACGCCGCTGTACGCCGAGTCCGGTGGTCAGATCGCCGACGAGGGCACGATCAGCGGGACGGGTTCCGGTGAGAGTGCGCGGGCGGCGGTCACCGACGTGCAGAAGATCGGCAAAACCCTTTGGGTGCACCGGGTCAACGTCGAGTCCGGCGAGTTCGTCGAGGGCGACACGGTGATCGCGGCGGTGGACCCCGGCTGGCGCAAGGGCGCCACCCAGGGTCACTCCGGTACTCACATGGTGCACGCCGCACTGCGACAGGTGTTGGGCCCCAACGCTGTTCAGGCCGGATCGCTGAACCGTCCGGGTTACTTGCGCTTCGACTTCAACTGGCAGGGTGCGCTGACCGACGAGCAGCGCAGCGACATCGAGGAAGTCACCAACGAGGCCGTGCAGGCCGACTTCGAGGTGCACACCTTCCACGAATCGCTGGAGAAGGCCAAGGCGATGGGCGCGATGGCGCTTTTCGGTGAGGCCTATCCCGACGAGGTCCGGGTGGTGGAGATCGGCGGGCCGTTCTCGCTGGAGCTGTGCGGGGGAACCCACGTGCACAACTCGGCGCAGATCGGTCCGGTGACCATCCTCGGCGAATCGTCGATCGGCTCCGGGGTGCGCCGGGTGGAGGCCTACGTCGGGCTGGAGTCGTTCCGGCACCTGGCCAAGGAGCGGGCGTTGATGGCGGGGCTGGCGTCGTCGCTGAAGGTGCCGTCGGAGGAGGTGCCCGCGCGGGTGGCCAACCTGGTCGAGCGGCTCAAGGCCGCCGAGAAGGAAGTCGAACGCGCCCGGCAGGCCGGTGCGAAGGCCGCGGCGGCGAATGCGGCAGCCGGTGCGGAGCGGATCGGTAACGTCCGTGTGGTGGCGCAGCGGATGGCGGGCGGGATGACGGCGGCCGATCTGCGTTCCCTCGTCGGCGACATCAAGGGCAAGCTGGGCAGCGATCCCGCGGTGGTCGCGCTGATCACCGTCGGGGACGACGGCGCGACGGTGCCCTATGCCGTCGCCGCCAATCCGGCCGCTCAAGACCTCGGGATCCGGGCCAATGACCTGGTCAAGCAGCTCGCCATGGCCGTCGACGGCCGCGGCGGCGGCAAGCCCGACCTGGCGCAGGGCTCCGGAAAGAATCCGACCGGTGTCGACGCGGCGCTAGAGGCGGTCCGCTCCGAGATCGCCGTGATAGCGCAGGTCGGTTGAGTGGCTTTGGCAGAGCATCGCTTGCCCGACCGGCCCGGCGACCCTAATCACGACCCCGGGCGGGGACGGCGGCTGGGCGTCGACGTGGGCAGCGTGCGCATCGGGGTGGCCGCCAGCGATCCCGACGCCATCCTGGCCACGCCGGTGGAAACGGTGCGCCGGGACCGCTCCGGTAAGCACGTACGACGGCTCGCCGAGCTCGTCACCGAACTGGAAGCGGTCGAGGTGGTCGTCGGGTTGCCCCGGACGCTGGCGGACCGCACCGGGCCGTCGGCGCTCGACGCGATCGAGGTGGCTGAGGCGCTGGCCGAAGTCTTGGCGCGGGGAGCCGCGCCGGTGCCGGTGCGGCTCGCCGACGAACGACTGACCACCGTCAGCGCGCAGCGTTCGCTGCGCGCGGCGGGAGTGCGAGCCAGACAGCAGCGCGCGGTGATCGACCAGGCGGCGGCCGTGGCGATCCTGCAGAGCTGGCTGGATCAGCGCCGGGCCACGCTGGGGAGTGTCATCGATGGTGGATAGCGCGCGGGACGAACGGGCCGAGCCGGCCGCCGTCGGGCCGCCCCGGCACCGGACCAGCCGGATGGCCCGGATCAAGGCCGAGCGGGGGCGCCGGCGCCGGCGTTTCACCGGCCGGATCGTCTTGGGTGTGCTCGTCGTCATCGTGGTGGCCGCGGTCTTCGTCGGCTTCAAGATGTGGCACACGGTGTTCGGCGCCGGGGACGACTACAGCGGAGACGGCAAGCGCGACTTGGTGATTCAGATCCAAGCCGGCGACTCGACGACGATGGTCGGCGAGACGCTGCACAACCAGGGTGTGGTCAAGACCGTGCGGGCCTTCATCAACGCCGCGCACGGCAACGCCGCGATCAACTCGATCCAGCCGGGTTTCTACCGGATGCGCACCGAGATCCCGGCCGATTCGGCCGTCGCGCGCCTGACGGACCCCGGCAACCGGGTGGGCAAGCTGGTCATTCCGGAAGGCCGTCAGCTCGACGACACCACCGACATGAAGACCAACAAGGTCAACCCGGGCATCCTGACGCTGATCTCGCGCGCCACCTGTGTTGATCTCGACGGCAACAAACACTGCGTCTCGTCGGACGACCTGCGCGCGGCCGCCGGCAACACCCCGCCCAACGTGTTGTCGGTGCCGGCCTGGGCGATTCAGCCGGTCACCGAGCTGGGCACCGACCACCGCCGCCTCGAGGGGCTGATCGCGCCCGGGACCTTCAACGTCGACCCGTCGGCCTCGCCGCAGAACATCCTGGCGAACCTGATCAGCGCCGGGGCCGCGATGTACATGCAGTCCGGGCTGGTGGACACCGCGCAGGCGATGAAGCTGTCGCCGTACGACATCCTGGTGGTGTCCTCGCTGGTGCAGCAGGAATCCAACTCGCAGGACTTCGCGAAGGTGGCGCAGGTCATCTACAACCGCCTCAACGCGCACCACACGCTCGAGTTCGACTCGACGGTGAACTATCCCCTGGACCGCCGCGAGGTGGCCACCAGCGACGCCGACCGGGCCCAGAAGACGCCCTGGAACACCTACGTCTCGCCGGGCCTGCCGGCCACGGCGATCTGCTCGCCCGGCATCGACGCGCTGCATGCCGCCGAGCGTCCCGAGCCGGGGGACTGGTTGTACTTCGTCACCATCGACGCCCAGGGGACCACGCTGTTCACCAGGGATTACAAGCAGCATCTGGCCAATATCGAGCTGGCTAAGCACAACGGTGTCCTCGACAGCACACCCCGCTAGCGCGGGACCGCGAAAAGCGGCCGTCCTCGGGTCGCCGATCGCGCATTCGAAATCCCCGCAACTGCACCTCGCGGCCTATCACGCGCTGGGCCTGGACGACTGGACCTACGAGCGCATCGAATGCGGCGCCGAGGAGTTGCCGGGGCTCGTCGCCGGGTTCGGGCCGGAGTGGGTCGGCGTGTCGGTGACGGCGCCGGGCAAGTTCGCCGCGCTGGCGTTCGCCGACGAGCGCACCGAACGTGCGGAGCAGGTGGGATCGGCCAACACGCTGGTGCGCACGCCCCGCGGCTGGCGGGCCGACAACACCGACATCGACGGGGTGGCGGGGGCGATCGCGCAAATAGGGGGAGCCTCGGGATGGGCGCTGGTCTGTGGATCGGGCGGCACCGCGCCCGCGGCCGTCGTCGGCCTGGCCCAGCTCGGCGTCAGCGGCATCACCGTGGTGGCGCGCAATCCCGAGAAGGCGGCCCGGCTGGTGGACCTGGGCACCCGGGTCGGCGTTGCGACGCGCTTCCGCGGGCTGGACGGCCCCGACGACAGGGGCCTGGCCGACGAAGTAGCCGCCGCGGAGGTGCTGGTCAGCACGATCCCGGCCGAGGTGGCGTCCCGGTATGCCGCCACCTTCGCGACGATCCCGGTGCTGCTGGACGCCGTCTACGACCCCTGGCCCACCCCGCTGGCCGCCGCGGTGGCCGGCGCGGGCGGGCGGGTGATCAACGGCGTGCAGATGCTGCTACATCAGGCCTTCGCGCAGGTGGAGCAATTCACCGGGCAACCCGCCCCGCGCGCAGCGATGACTTGCGCTTTGGCCGCCCTGGATTAGCGTCTCGCGGGTGCGGGCGACGGCTGCGGTGCTGGTGTTGGCCTGGCTGGCGGCGTTGAGCTGCTACGACATCCGGCAGCGTCGACTGCCCAACCTGCTGACGCTGCCCGGGGCGGGCGTGATCCTGGTGGCCGCATCGTGCGTGGGGCGCGGCGGGCCCGCGCTGGCTGGGGCCGCGGCCTTGACCGGGCTGTATCTGCTCGTGCACCTGATCGCGCCGGCCGGTATGGGGGCCGGCGACGTGAAGCTGGCCATCGGCCTGGGCGGGCTGGCCGGCTGCTTCGGGGTCGCGGCGTGGTTTGCCGCGGCGCTGGCCGCGCCGCTGCTGACCGCCGTGACAGGGGTGGTTCTGCGCGGCGCCGTGCCGCACGGCCCGTCGATGTGCCTGGCCACCGCGGTGGCGGTGGCGCTCTTCTGACGTCGGTGCAGGCGTCGAGATCGACGGCGGCGCGGAAAACTGCGAGAGACCTACGCGCTAGCGTCGATTTCGAGGCGTCGCGGGGATTTAAGTCCACGCATGCCCCCATGGGAGAATGGGACCCGTGTTGCGTTGGATCACCGCCGGGGAGTCCCATGGCCGCGCACTGGTAGCCGTGGTCGAAGGCATGGTCGCCGGCGTGGAGGTCACCTCCACCGAAATCGCCGATCAGTTGGCCCGTCGCCGGCTCGGTTACGGTCGGGGCGCCCGCATGCAGTTCGAGCGCGACGCGGTGACCGTGCTGGCCGGTGTGCGCCACGGTGTCACCCTGGGCGGGCCGATCGCGATCGAGATCGGCAACACCGAGTGGCCGAAGTGGGAGACCGTGATGGCCACCGACCCGGTCGACCCGGCAGGAGCAGCCGACCTGGAAAACTCGGCGCGCAACGCCCCGCTCACCCGGCCCCGCCCCGGGCACGCCGACTACGCCGGGATGCTCAAGTACGGCTTCGACGACGCCCGGCCGGTGCTGGAGCGCGCCAGCGCGCGCGAGACCGCCGCCCGCGTCGCCGCCGGTACGGTGGCCCGGTCGTTTCTGCGCCAGGCCCTCGGCGTCGAGGTGCTCTCCCACGTCATCGCGATCGGCCCGTCGCGGCCCTACGACGGACCGCCGCCCGGGCCCGGCGACCTGACCGCGATCGACGCCAGCCCGGTGCGCGCCTTCGACAAGGACGCCGAGCAGGCGATGATCGCCGAGATCGAGGCCGCCAAGAAGGACGGCGACACCCTCGGCGGCGTGGTGGAAGTCGTCGCGCTGGGCCTGCCGGTCGGCCTGGGCTCGTTCACCAGCGGCGACAACCGCCTGGACAGCCAGCTGGCCGCCGCCGTGATGGGGATCCAGGCGATCAAGGGCGTGGAGATCGGCGACGGCTTTGCGACCGCGCGCCGCCGCGGCAGCCAGGCCCACGACGAGATGTACCCCGGCCCCGACGGCGTGATCCGCTCGACCAACCGGGCCGGCGGGCTGGAGGGCGGCATGACCAACGGCCAGGTGCTGCGGGTGCGGGCCGCGATGAAGCCGATCTCGACCGTGCCGCGGGCCCTGGCCACCGTCGACATGGCCACCGGCGACGAGGCCGTCGCGATCCACCAGCGCTCCGACGTCTGCGCGGTGCCGGCCGCCGGCGTGGTCGTCGAGACCATGGTGGCGCTGGTGCTGGCGCGGGCCGCGCTGGACAAGTTCGGCGGCGATTCGCTGGCCGAAACCCGGCGCAACATCGAGGCCTACCAGCGCGCGGTCGCCGAGCACGAAACCCCGGCCGCGCGCGCCAAGGCATCGGGGTAGCCGCCGTGACCCCCAGGGCGGTACTCGTCGGGTTGCCCGGCTCGGGTAAGTCGACCATCGGGCGACGGCTGGCCAAGGCCATGGGCGTCGGCTATGTGGACACCGACGTGCTGATCGAGCAGCAGACCGGCCGCACCATCGCCGACATCTTCGCCACCGACGGGGAACAGGAATTCCGCCGCATCGAGGAAGACGTGGTGCGCGCGGCGCTCGCTTCCCACGACGGCATCGTGTCGCTCGGCGGCGGAGCCGTCACCACCCCGGGGGTGTGCGAGGCGCTCGCCGGGCACACCGTCATCTACCTGGAGATCGGTGCCCGCGAAGGCATCCGGCGCACCGGTGGCACGTCGGTCCGCCCGCTGCTGGCCGGAGGAAACCGCGCCGAGAAGTACCGCGCCCTGATGGGACAACGCGTTCCGCTGTACCGGCGGGTCGCGACCATGCGGGTCGACACCAACCGCCGCAATCCCGGGGCGGTGGTGCGCTACATCATGTCCCGGCTGCCCCTGCAAGAGGCCACCACATGACAGATCACCATTCGCCGGTCACCGTGCAGGTGGCCGTCGACCCGCCGTACCCGGTGGTGATCGGCACCGGATTGCTCACCGAATTGGGCGAGCTGCTCGGCGACCGACACCGGGTCGCGATCCTGTATCAGCCGGTACTGGCACAGACCGCCGAGGCGATGCGCAGTTATCTGGCCGACAAAGGCGTCGACGCGCACCGCATCGAAATTCCGGACGCCGAGGCCGGAAAAGAGCTGCCGGTCGTCGGATTCATCTGGGAAGTGTTGGGCCGCATAGGAATTGACCGCAAGGACGCGTTGGTGAGCCTTGGCGGTGGCGCGGCCACTGACGTCGCGGGTTTCGCGGCGGCCACCTGGTTGCGCGGAGTCTCGATCGTGCATGTGCCGACCACCTTGCTGGGCATGGTCGACGCGGCGGTCGGCGGAAAGACCGGCATCAACACCGAGGCCGGCAAGAACCTGGTCGGCGCCTTCCACCAGCCGCTGGCCGTGCTGGTCGACCTGGCCACGCTGGAAACGTTGCCGCACAACGAGATCGTGGCCGGCATGGCCGAAGTCGTGAAGGCCGGCTTCATCGCCGATCCGATGATCCTCGACCTGATCGAAGCCGATCCGCAGGCGGCGCTGGACCCCAAGGGTGACGTGCTGCCGGAGCTGATCCGTCGCTCGATCGCCGTCAAGGCCGAGGTGGTCGCCGCCGACGAAAAAGAATCCGAGCTGCGCGAAATCCTGAACTACGGCCATACTTTGGCGCACGCCATCGAACGCCGAGAGCGCTACCAGTGGCGCCACGGTGCCGCGGTATCGGTGGGCCTGGTGTTCGCCGCCGAGCTCGCCAGGCTGACCGGCCGCCTCGACGACGACACCGCCGCGCGTCATCGCGCGATCCTGACCTCGCTGGGCCTGCCGGTCAGCTACGACCCCGACGCGCTGCCCCAGCTGCTGGAATACATGGCCGGAGACAAGAAGTCGCGCGCCGGTGTGCTGCGGTTCGTGGTTCTCGACGGGCTGGCCAAGCCGGGCCGGTTGGTGGGGCCGGACCCGGGCCTGCTGGTGACGGCCTACGCGGGAGTCTGTGCGCCATGATCGTCAACGTCATCAACGGCCCCAACCTGGGCCGGCTGGGCCGACGCGAACCGGAGGTCTACGGGGACACCACCCATGATCAGCTGGCCGCGATCATCGAACGCGAGGCCGCCGAACTCGGGCTCAAAGCCGTTGTGCGGCAAAGCGATAGCGAAGCAGAATTGCTGGACTGGATTCATCTGGCCGCCGACGCGGGGGAGCCGGTGATTCTCAATGCGGGCGGCCTGACCCACACCTCGGTGGCGTTACGGGATGCGTGCGCCGAACTGAAGGCACCGCTGATCGAGGTGCACATCTCCAATGTGCATGCGCGCGAAGAGTTTCGGCGTCACTCGTACCTGAGCCCGGTGGCGACCGGAGTGATCGTCGGGCTGGGCGTCCAGGGCTACCTGCTGGCGCTGCGCTACCTGGCGAACAAGGGCTAGCGGCTAGTCCTTCGTCGGGTCGGTGTCGGTGCGGATGACCTCGGTCTTGGCGTCATCGGCACGCGTCGGGATCACCTCTGTTTTGGCGTCGTTCGCACGCGTCGGGATCGTCTCGGTCGGCGCGTCGCGTTCCGCGGTGGCCACCGACGACGTCGGCGCCTCGGCCTGCGCCCCGGACTGCGTCGGGATCTCGCCGGTCGGCGCGTCGTCGGCGCGGGCGGCGGCGAACACGTCGGTGTCGGCGCGTTCCTCGTCTCGTCCGGCGCCGCGGTCGGCCGGGGGATTGCGGTCCACCCGCCAGCGGCCGATGGCCACGCCGACGATGCCGGGCAGGAACACGCAGAGCGCGGTGAACGCCGCGAACGTGGTGACCTCGTTGATCAGGCCGCCGGTGTAGAGGCCCTTGTAGAACAGCGCGATGAGCCACGAGACGGCTCCGCTGAGGATGCCGGCGAACAGGCCGGCCAGCAGCCAGGTCATCGCCAGGTCGGCGCGACGATCCGGATCCGCGTTGGCTTTCGCGTCGGCCCGACCGTCCATCACCCCCCAGACGCTTACGCAGACGACGAACACCAGCAGCAGCACGACACTTACCAGGCCGGCCTGCGTCTGCCACGCATTGATGATTGCCCCCTGCAACAACCGGACGACAACCATCAGCCCGGCGAACGCCAATCCACGGAGCATCCAGTTACTCATGGCCAACCAGCGTAGCGAGTACCGTCGTGAGTCGTGACACATTCCCACCGTCGAGACAATCTAAAAAGCCAGATCGGTGCCAAGGGGCTGGACGCGATGCTGGTCACAGACCTGATCAACGTCCGTTATCTGTCAGGTTTCTCCGGGTCCAACGGCGCGTTGCTGGTCTTCGCCGACGATCGCGAGGCGATTTTGGCCACCGACGGCCGATACCGTACCCAGGCCGCCGCGCAGGCGCCCGATCTCGAGGTCGCCATCGAGCGGGCCGTCGGCCGCTACCTGGCGGGCAAGGCGGGCGACGCCGGCGTGTCCAAGCTGGGCTTTGAAAGCAATGTCGTCACGGTGGACGGCTTCGACGCACTGACCAGCGAGATCGGTGAGCACGGCGGGAAGACGGAGCTGGTGCGGGCCGCCGGGATGGTCGAAGCGCTGCGCGAGATCAAGGACGCCGGCGAGGTGGCCCTGCTGCGACTGGCCTGCGAGGCCGCCGACGCCGCACTCAAAGACCTGGTGGCGCGGGGCGGTTTGCGGCCCGGCCGAACCGAACGTGAGGTGAGCCGCGAGCTCGAGGCCCTGATGCTCGATCACGGCGCCGACGCGATTTCGTTCGAGACGATCGTGGCCGCCGGGCCGAATTCGGCGATCCCGCACCACCGGCCGACCGACGCGGTCCTCGCCGACGGCGACTTCGTCAAGATCGACTTCGGTGCGCTGGTGGCCGGCTATCACTCGGACATGACCCGCACGTTCGTGCTGGGTAAGGCCGGTAAAGCCGCCGCCTGGCAGCTGGAGATCTACCAGCTGGTCGCCGAGTCGCAGCGGGCCGGCCGCGAGGCGCTGCGGCCGGGTGCCGACCTGCGCGAGGTGGACGGCGCCGCGCGCCAGCTGATCGTCGACGCCGGCTACGGCGAGCAGTTCAGCCATGGGCTGGGACACGGCGTGGGTCTACAGATTCACGAAGCACCGGGCATCGGCGCCACGTCGTCCGGGACGTTGCTGGCCGGTTCGGTCGTCACCGTGGAGCCCGGCGTCTACCTGCCGGGCCGCGGCGGGGTCCGCATCGAGGACACCCTGGTCGTGGGCGATCGGCCGGCCACCGCCGAGCTGCTGACCCGGTTCCCCAAGGACCTGGCCATTCTGACTTAGGGCGTTCCGTAGGATTCGGCAAATGGCCTACCTAGCAGTCATCGCCGTCTACGTGGTCGCCGCGGGCACCGCTCTCGCCGGGTTCTGGCTGACCGCCGTGTTGTTCGTCGGGCACGACTACGACGCGGCCGGGGTCATCATGTCGGCCGCTCGCCGGGTGGCCGGGCGGGGCCCGCTTCTGATCGCGGCGGGCGTCGCGTTGGGTTTGCTGGGCAACCTCGCCGCGAACCACCTGCCGCCGGCGTCCGCGTCCGACCTGGTCGCGCCGTCCCACCCGTCGGACCTCTGCGACCTCAACGACGGCCTGTTCGGCCTGTGCGGGGCCGGGCAGCTGCGCCGCTAGCGGCGCGGTTAGCGCCGGACCGCGGCGCGGGTAAGCTGCATCCGGTGCTGTTCTGCGCGCACCATTTGCGGCGGAACCCGCTGCCGGGCCCTTGCCCGGCCACCGAAAGACCCTGAAAATTGGCCTTCCCGTAGGAGATATAGCGACCGTGGCATCGACTGCCGACTTCAAGAACGGACTGGTGCTGGTGATCGACGGCCAGCTGTGGCAGATCATCGAGTTTCAGCACGTCAAACCGGGCAAAGGCCCGGCCTTCGTGCGGACCAAGCTGAAAAACGTGCTCTCGGGCAAGGTCGTCGACAAGACCTACAACGCCGGCGTGAAGGTGGATACCGCCACCGTCGACCGCCGCGACGCGACCTATTTGTACCGCGACGGCTCGGACTTCGTGTTCATGGATAGCCAGGACTACGAACAGCATCCGCTGCCGGAATCGCTGGTCGGCGACGCCGCCCGGTTCCTGCTGGAGGGCCTGCCGGTGCAGGTGGCCTTCCACAACGGCGCACCCCTGTACCTCGAGCTGCCGGTGTCGGTCGAACTCGTGGTCACCCACACCGAGCCGGGTCTGCAGGGCGACCGGTCCAGCGCCGGAACCAAGCCCGCGACCGTGGAGACCGGCGCGGAACTTCAGGTGCCGTTGTTCATCAACACCGGGGACAAGCTGAAGGTGGATTCGCGCGACGGCAGCTACCTGGGTCGGGTCAACGCCTGACCATGCCGGACGGTAAATCGCCGAGGCCTACCAAGGGACGCCATCATGCCCGTAAACGCGCGGTGGACCTGCTGTTCGAAGCCGAGGCTCGCGGCCTGAGCCCGACCGAGGTCGCCGACGTGCGCGCCGCGCTGGCCGAGGCCAACCCCGACGTCAAGGCACTGCACCCGTACACGGTCGCGGTGGCCCGCGGCGTCGGCGACCAGTTCGCCCATATCGACGACCTGATCAGCACCCACCTGCAGGGCTGGACGCTGGACCGGCTGCCCGCGGTCGACCGGGCGATCCTGCGAGTTGCGGTGTGGGAGTTGCTCTATGCCGACGACGTGCCGGAGCCGGTCGCGGTCGACGAGGCCGTGCAGCTGGCCAAGGAGTTGTCCACGGACGACTCGCCGGGATTCGTCAACGGCGTGCTGGGCCAGGTCATGATGGTGACGCCGCAGATCCGGGCCGCCGCCGAGGCCGTCCGGGCAGCCGCCGCGACGGCCGCGGCCACGACACCGGAGAACCCCGAACCGCCGTCATGACCCGACTGGAACTCCGCGCCTTCGTCGCCGCCGTCCTGGCCGCGACCGTGGTGCTGGGTGCCGTCGTGTGCGCCGCGTACGGGTGGACCATCGCCGCCGCCGCGCTGTCGATCTACGCGCTGGGAGTGGGCGCCTGGCTGTACCACTCGGTCGAGCGCCTGATCGTGGCCCGCCGCATCAGCGCGGTGCGCTCGGCGGCCAAGCCGCTGCAGCCGTTATTGCCGCTGATGGCCGCGATCATGGGCCTGACGCAGGCCGTGGTGCGCTCGCTCGGCGACGTCTCCGAGTTGCCGTCGCGCCGGTGGGAGCTGACCCGCCGCCGCGTCGTCGACAGCGACGACACCGATCGCTGACCGAACTGGGGCGATCCTGAGCGAAAAGATCGCGGACGCAGGCCGGACCGGATAACAATGGTGGCGAGTCGTTCAGGTCGGTGTCGGGAATTATTCACTGCGGTGGCCGAGTATCGGACACCATCACAGAACAGGTGACGACATGAATCCCTACAGTGCCTACCCGCGACGGCTGCGCGTGTCCGCGCTGGCGGCGGTGGCCAACCCGTCGTACACGCGCGTCGACACCTGGAACCTGCTCGACGACGCCTGCCGTCACCTCGCCGAGGTCGACCTGGCCGGGCTGGACAAAACCCATGACATGGCGAAGGTCAAGCGGCTGATGGACCGCCTCGGCGCCTACGAGCGCTACTGGCTGTACCCCGGGGCGGAAAACCTGGCGACCTACCGCGCTCACCTGGAGAGCCTGTCCACGGTGCGGCTTGCCGAGGAGGTGTCGCTGGCGGTGCGCCTGCTGTCCGAATACGGCGACCGCACAGCACTTTTCGACACGTCGGCCCCGTTGGCCGACCAGGAGTTGGTGGCCCAGGCCAAGCAGCAGCAGTTCTACACCGTGTTGCTCGCCGACGACTCGCCGAACACCGGGCCCGACTGCCTGGCCGAAGCCCTGCGCGCGCTGCGCTGCCCGTCCGACGACGTGCAGTTCGAGCTGCTGGTGGTGCCCAGCGTCGAGGACGCCATCACCGCCGTCGCCCTCAACGGCGAGATTCAGGCCGCGATCATCCGGCACGACGTACCGTTGCGGTCGCGCGACCGGGTGCCGTTGATGAACACGCTGCTGGGCGCCACCGACGACGCGGTCGGACGTGACAGCGGCAGCGACTGCATCGAATGCGGCGACTGGATTCGCGAATTGCGGCCGCACATCGACCTTTATCTGCTCACCGACGAGTCGATCGCGGCCGGCAACGACGAGGAACACGTCGTCTACGATCGGACGTTCTACCGGCTCAACGATGTCACCGATCTGTACAGCACGGTGCTGGCGGGTCTGCGAAATCGTTTCGCCACACCATTTTTCGATGCCCTGCGGGCGTACGCGGACTCACCGGTCGGTCAATTCCACGCGCTGCCCGTCGCGCGGGGGGCCAGCATCTTCAACTCGCGCTCACTACAGGACATGGGGGAGTTCTACGGCCGCAACATCTTCATGGCCGAGACCTCGACGACGTCGGGCGGGCTGGACTCGCTGCTGGACCCGCACGGCAACATCAAGAAGGCGATGGACAAGGCCGCGCGCACCTGGCATGCCAACCAGACCTATTTCGTCACCAATGGGACGTCGACGGCCAACAAGATCGTCGTGCAGTCGCTGACCCGGCCCGGCGACATCGTGCTGATCGACCGCAACTGCCACAAGTCGCACCACTACGGGCTGGTGCTGGCCGGCGCCTATCCGCTGTATCTGGATGCCTACCCGCTGCCGCAGTTCGCGATCTACGGGGCGGTGCCGCTGGACACGATCAAGAAGGCGCTGCTGGATCTGGAGGCGGCCGGCCAGCTGGACAAGGTGCGCATGCTGCTGGTGACCAACTGCATCTTCGACGGTGTGGTGTACAACCCGCTGCGGGTGATGGAGGAGGTGCTGGCGATCAAGCCGGACATCTGCTTTTTGTGGGACGAGGCCTGGTACGCGTTCGCGACCGCGGTTCCGTGGGCCCGGCAACGCACCGCGATGGTGGCGGCCGACCGCCTCGAGCAGATGCTGGCGTCGCCGGAATACGCTGCGGAATACCGGGATTGGGCCCAGAAGATGGAAGGGATCCCGCGGTCGGAGTGGGTCAACCATCGGCTGCTGCCCGACCCCGCCAAGGCGCGGGTGCGGGTGTACGCGACGCACTCCACGCACAAGTCGCTGTCGGCGTTTAGGCAGGCGTCGATGATCCACGTGCGCGACCGCGACTTCAACTCCCGCGCCCGCGACGCGTTCGGCGAGGCATTCCTGACGCACACCTCGACGTCGCCCAACCAGCAGCTGCTGGCCTCGCTGGACCTGGCCCGCCGGCAGGTCGACATCGAGGGGTTCCAGTTGGTCCGCCAGGTCTACGACATGGCGCTGGTGTTTCGGCACCGCGTCCGCAAGGACCGGCTGATCAGCAAGTGGTTCCGGATCCTCGACGAGGCCGACCTGGTGCCCGAGCAGTTCCGGGCCTCGGCGGTGAGTTCCTACCGCGAGGTCCGCCAGGGTGCGCTGGCGGAGTGGAACGAAGCCTGGCGCTCCGACCAGTTCGTGCTGGATCCGACCCGGGTGACCCTGTTCCTCGGCAACACCGGGATGAACGGGTACGACTTCCGCGAGAAGATCCTGATGGAGCGCTTCGGGATTCAGATCAACAAGACGTCGATCAACAGCGTGCTGCTGATCTTCACGATCGGTGTCACCTGGTCGAGCGTGCACCACCTGCTCGACGTGCTGCGCCGGGTGGCCACCGACCTCGACCGGGAAAAGGAACTGGCCAGTGTGGCCGACTGGACGCTGCACCAGCGCCGGGTCGAGGAGATCACCGAGGACCTGCCGCACCTGCCCGACTTCAGCGAATTCGACATCGCGTTCCGCCCGGTGGACGCCTGCGCCTTCGGCGACATGCGGGCGGCGTTCTACGCGGGCTACGAGGAGTCCGACCGTGAGTACGTTCAGATCGGCAGCGCCGGGCGGCGGATCGCCGAGGGCCGGAAATTGGTATCCACCACGTTCGTGGTGCCCTACCCGCCCGGTTTCCCGGTGCTGGTTCCGGGCCAGGTGGTCTCGAAGGAGATCCTGTATTTCCTGGCTCAGCTCGACGTGAAGGAAATCCACGGATACAACCCGGATCTCGGCCTGTCGGTGTTCACCCCGGAGGCACTGGCCCGCCTGGAAGCCCAACGCAGCGCGGCGAGCGCCGCGGTCGGGTCGGTGTTTCCGGGCTTCGAGTTGCCTTCGGACACATCGGTTTTGAACGGTGCCCGTAACGGTGACCGCGTGCAACGGGCGGTGACCGAAGACGTCTGAGGATTTCGCTCGCCGTCAGGCGTCGGTCAGCGTGCGAAACGACAGCAGCTTTTCCAGGCCACGCTTGCTGGTCTCGTTCGCGATCACCAGGCGTTGAATCTCGGAGGTGCCTTCCCAAATCCGGTCGACCCGCAGCTCCCGCCACAGCCGCTCGACCGGATAGTCGCGGATATAGCCGCGGCCGCCGAAGATCTGCACCGCGCGATCCGCGACCCGGTTGGATGCCTCCGACGCCGCTAGTTTCACGGTGGCAGCCTTGGCGTGCAACGTCTTTCGCTGATCGGGATCACTCAGGTCGGCCTGGTCGAACTCCCAGGCGACCTGATGGGTGAGGGCACGGTTGGTGGTGATGTCGACGACCGAGTCGGCGATCATGCCCTGAATGAGCTGCCGGTTGATCAGCGGCTGGCCGCCCTGCACTCGTTCCCGCGCCCAGTCGACGGCATGCGTCAGTGCGCGTTCCGCGGCGCCGATGGTGCGCGCGCCGATCATCAACCGCTCCTCGGTGAACCAATCCCGGGTCAGTTCCAGCCCGGCGCCGACGCCGCCGAGCACCGCGTCCGCCCCCACCCGCACGTCGGTGAAGCTGAATTCGGGGTGCTCGTAGACGAAAGTGTGGGTGTAGCGCGGGACATTGGTGATGGCCACTCCCGGGGTGCCGACATCCACCAGGAACATCGTCGGGGCGTGCTCCGGCTCGACGTAGGCGAGCACGATGAGATAGTCGGCGACGTCTCCGACGGTGACGAACCACTTCTCGCCGTTGATCACATACCCGCCGTCGCCGTCCGGCGTCGCGGTGGTCTTGGCCGCCGAGAAGTCCGACCCGGCCCCGGATTCCGAAATGGCGACGGCGTCACGCCGCTCACCGCGCGCGCTGGGGATCAGGTACCGCTCCCGTTGGTCCGCCGAGGCGTGCGCCAGCGGGTTGGCGGGGCGCCACACGGTGTCCCACAGCGCGTTTGTCAGCTTACCGAGTTCGTCTTGCACGACGACCTGTTCGAGCACGCTCAGCCCGGCTCCGCCGAACTCGGTTGCCGTGTTGATCGCCTGCAGGCCCGAGCCCAGCACGGCGGCCTTGATCGAGGCGTGCGACTCGGGCGACAGCCCGTTGTGGCGCTCGCACTCGTCCTCGAACGGCATGATCTTCTCGGCCAGGGCCCGGGCGCGGTCTTTGAGCTCGGCCAGCCGCGCCGTGTATGCGAATTCCATTGAACAACCGTCCTTTCACTGCGTTTTCTACGCGACCGGCAGATCGAGAAACGCGGTACCGCGCTTGATGAGTTCGTTTGCGATGATGACGCGCTGGATTTCCGAGGTGCCCTCCCAGATCCGGTCGACGCGCACCTCGCGGTACATCCGCTCGATGGGGTAGGCCCGGTCGTATCCGCGGCCACCGAAGATCTGCAGGCAGCGGTCGACTACCCGGCCCGCGGCTTCGCTCGCCGACAGCTTCGCGATGGATGCCTTGGCGTGCAATGTCTTTCGATCCACACCGTGGTCGGCCTCCCAGGCCACCTGGTGGGTGTAGGCGCGGTTGACGGCGATGTCGACGGCGCAGTCGGCGAGCATCGACTGGATCATCTGGAAGTCGCTGATCGGGGATCCGAATTGCTTGCGCCGGATGGCCCAGTCGCGGGCCAGGCCCAGTGCGCGTTCGGCCACCCCGACGGTTCGTGCGGCGATCATCAGCCGCTCGTCGGTGAACCAGTCCTTGGTGAGTTCGAAGCCCTGCCCGATCTCGCCGAGGATGGCATCGGCGGGCACGAAGGCATTCTCGAAGATGAACTCGGGGTGGCCGTTGACCGCGGAGTGCATGAAGTGCGGTACCCGGCTCATCCGAACGCCCTCGGTGTCCTTCTCGACGAAGAACAGGGTGGATTCGTTGTCGGGCAGCACATTTGCCTGCACCAGCAGAAAGTCCGCGATGTCGCCGCAGGTGACGAACCACTTCTCGCCGTTGATCAGGTAGCCGCCGTCGACCGGAGTGGCCGTGGTCGCGATCGCGCCCGCGTCGGATCCGGCGTCGGGTTCGGTGGTGGCGAACGCGTCGAATCGTTCCCCGCGCAGAATGGGCAGCAGGTAGCGCTCCCGCTGTTCGGGGGAGGCCAGTGCCAGCACGTTGGAGGGCCGCCACGGGATGTCCCACAGGCAGTTCGTGACCTTGCCGAATTCCTCCTCGACGATCACCTGTTCGAGCAGCGTGAGGCCCGCTCCGCCCCATTCGACGGGCATGTTGATGCCGTACATCCCGGCATCCATCGCCGCCTTGGCCAGCTTGTCGACCGTTTCCGGCGGCAATGGGCCGCCGGCCTGTTCGGCCTCGTCCTCGTAGCCCATCAGCAGTTCGGCGTACGCGGCGGCGCGTGCCTTCAGTTCTTGCTGGGCGGCGGTGTAGGCGAAATCCATCGCAATCTCCTAGTGCTGTTTGACGATTCGGGCGTCCAGCGCCGTCGCTCCGGACGCGGTGACCAACAACGGGTTGATCTCGAGCTCGGCGATTTCGGGGTGGGCCGCGGCATAGTGGCTGAAGCGGGCGATGGTGCGTGCGGCGGCGGCGACGTCGACCGCCGGCTTGCCGCGGTGCCCGTGCAGCAGCGGCGCGGTGCGCAACCGCTCGAGCATGCGCAGCGCCGCGGCGTCGTCGACCGGCGCGAGCGCCACCTGCACATCGCGCAGCACTTCGGTGGCGGTGCCGCCGATGCCGACCAGCACGGTCGGGCCGAAGCGGGAATCCCACCGCGCCCCGACGATCAGCTCGATTCCACCTGCCAGATCCGCCATCTCTTCGACCGAGAACGAGCAGGGGCGTAGCTTCGCCGAAAGGCTTCGGTGCGCCTCGAAGAGGTCGTCGCGCGATGCCAGGCCCACCACCACACCGCCCGCATCGGACTTGTGCAGCAGGCCCAATGCCTTGAGGACGTACGGCGGACGCAGTTCGTCGGCGGCGCCACCCAATTCGATGATGGTGCGAATCTCGTGGGCCGCGACGAAGTCGATTCCGGCGGCCGCGAAGGCGTTCCGCGCCGCCATGTAGTCGGTGGCGGCGACGGGTGCCGCCGGCGCCGGCAACTCGAGCGGGCCGGCCGTCGATGCCGTACCGGCGACGGCGGCCAGCGCGGCCGCCGCATCCGCGATCGCTCCGAAGACGGGCACGCCGCCGTCGCGCAGGATCCGGGTCGCCGGTGCGTCGGGGAAGATCGATTGCACGACTGTCGGTTTGGCGCCGGCCGCATCGGCGGCGATCTGCTTGGCGGCGGCGCACTCGGCGGGCCCCAGACCCGTGAGGCCGTCCTCACCGCTGGAATAGCCGCCGAAGTACCCGGTCATCAGGATGGCGTCGACCTCGTCGCAGGCTTGCAGCACCGCGTACGCCCGCGCATAGCTGTCGGGGTCCATTTCGCCGGCACCGGCCAGGTCGACCGGGTTGCCGACGTGGGATTGCGACCACAGCGCATCCCGGAGCCGGGCCTGGGTGTGCTCGCCGAGCGCGGGCACGTCGAGGCCCGCGGCCTCGGCCACGTCGCACGCGATCACGCCGTGCCCGCCACCGTCGGTCAGGACGGCGACCCGGCGCCCCCGCGGAACCGCCCGTTGCCGCAGCGCGAACAACACATCGGCGAGTTCGCGGGGGGTGCGGACCGCGATGGCGCCCGCCACCTCGCACGCCGCGGCGATCACCGCCGAATCGCTGGTGAGAGAACCGGTGTGCGACTGCGCGCCGCGGGCGGCGGCGGTGCTGGCACCGGCGGCCAGTACCACCACCGGCGTTCCCGAGGCGACCGCGGCCGCGCTCGCCTCGACGAATCCGCGGCCATCCCGGAAGTCCTCGATGTACACGGCGATCGCCGAAGTCCACGGGTGGGCGGCGCACGCGTCGATCAACTCGACCAGGTTGACATCGGCCTGGTTGCCCAGCGAGACGAACCGCGAGATCCCCAGGCCCCGGCCGGTGAACAGCCGGTCCAGTTCGATGGCGAGATTGCCGCTTTGGCTCAGCAGCGCGATGTCACCCGGTGCGAATTGGTTCGAGGACAGATATGTCGCGGTCGTGTTGTCCACCAGGCCAAGGCAATTGGGGCCTACCAGCACCGCGCCGGCGTCTCGGACACGGGCGATCAGCGCGTCCTCGCGCGCCCGCCCGGTTTCGCCGGCCTCGCCCAGGCCCGCCGTGATCGCGACGATGGCACGGGCACCGTTGTCGAGTGCGCCGTCGACGGCCTCCTCGAATCCCGCTTCGGGCACCGCGATGACGGCCAGGTCGACGGGCCCGTCCAGTTCCGCGACCGACGTGACCGTCGGTTGCCCGAGGATCTCGCCGCCACTTCGGTTGACCAGCTGCACCCGGTGCCGATATGCGCCGCGAAGCGCCTGCAGCGCAACGGCATTGCCCCACTTGGCCGGGTCGGTGCTGGCGCCGACGACCGCGATCGAAGCGGGGTCGAACAGGCTGCGCAGGTCCCGGCTCATGTGCGTACCCGCAAGGCTCGCGCCGGGCACGCGGCCACCGCGTCGTGGGCGTGGTTGCGCTCGGACGCGGGCACGCTGTCGCTGCCGATCAGTCGGGCGTAGCCGAAGTCGTCGAGGTCGACGAGCACTGGAGCTGCCACCTGGCACAGGCCGTAGCCCTGGCAGGTGTCTTGGTCGAGGATGAGCTTCACGAGATCTCCAATGGGTTGGTGTTGATACGTGCTTCGAGTTCGGGGATGGCCGCGGCGAGGCGCTTCCGGCGCTCGGCGGTTCGGTCGTAGGCGTCGCCCGGTAGCCCGATCAGCATCCGGTCGTGGTCGAGCACCACGTGCGCGACGGCGAGAGCCAGGTGCGGGTCGCCCTCGCGGGTGCCGCCTGCGACGTCGAGCGCGAGCTGCGCGGCCCGGTCGAGATAACGCAGCCACCGTCGGTTGGTGCCCCGCAGGATGAGCCTGGTGACGTTGTTTCGCTCCCGCGAAACCGTCGCCTCGCCCTGCAGCCCGGCCAGCAGCGCGGGAAGCGACCGCTCCGGCTCGGGGGTGAGGCCGAGCCAGGCGGTCGGCGCCCGGAATGGCTTTTGCCGAGCTGGTGCCCACTTTTGCCCGGTGATGTCGAACCTCCTGACCCTTGACACGCCATGAAACACACTGGCATAGTAACAAACTAATCAGTTAGTCAGTTAGTTGGAAAGTTCGGAAGTCGAGCAGAAGGACGCGGCGCAGCAGATGAACGAGACATCCGTCAAGGCCAGACCGCGCCCGGTAAAAGGCGACGTCAACCCGCTGGAGCCCGGACTGGATTCGCGTTACTACACCGATCCGCGGGTCGCTGATCTCGAGCAGCGACGGATCTTCGACCGGACCTGGCAGTTGGTCGGACACGTGACCGACCTGCCGAACCCGGGGTCGCGCATCGTCGGCTCGGTGGGGCGCAAAGAGGTCGTGGTGGTGCGCACCGAGGACGGTGGCATCCGCGCCCACCTCAACACCTGCCGGCACCGCGGCACCCGCCTGGTCACGGAGCCGGGTGAGGGCAAGGCGTTGCGCTGCCCGTACCACGGTTGGACGTATCACCTGGACGGCAAGCTCGTCGGGGCGCCGGAGAACCGGACGATCCCCTGTCTCGACAAGTCGAAGCTGTCACTGTTCGGTGCCCGCGCCGAGGTGTTCTGCGGGCTGATCTTCGTCAATCTCGACTTGGCCGCCGAACCGCTCGGACCGCAGTTAGCGGGCCTGCGCCCCCTGCTGGAGCGCTACCTGGGCGGCACGATGGAGACGTTCGGCAAGGCGCGCGTCCACGTCAACAAACCGGAAGACGCACAGGAGTCGAACTGGAAGGTGGCCGTCGACAACTACCTCGAGGGCTACCACGTCCCGGTCGCGCATCCGGGCCTGATGCGGCTGCTCGACTACAAGCGCTATTCGGTGCAGACCGCGGATCTCTACGCCGTCTACGATGCACCGTTGCGCGACAAGGCGTCTGACAACTGGGCCGAGCGGCTTTATCAGCGGGTGGTACGCCCGATGCCGGGGCTGCTCGAGGAAGACTGCCGCGTCTTTCGCTACATCGCGATCTACCCCAACACCATGATCGACCTGTATCCCGATCATGTGCTGATCTGGAAGATGAACCCCCGCGGTGTCGACCGGGTCGACGTTCCCGGCGCCTATCTGCGACGCGCCAACTGCGACCTGCGCACCCGAATCGCACAACAGCTCAACTTCTACATCAGCGCGATCACCACGCGTGAGGACGAAGATCTGGTGCAGCGAATGCAAATCGGCATGGGCAACATCGACTTTGCACCCGGACCGCTGTCCATGCGTGAGCAGGGTGTGGCCTGGTTCGCGGCTCGCGTCCGTGCCGACCTGGGCGACCTGGACGAGGAGGCCGGCCGCAAATGATGATGATGATGGCGTCCGATACCACCAGGCGCACCAGAGCCGAAATCGCCGCCGAGACCAGGGAAGCGATCCTGTCCGCCGCGTGCGCGATCATCAGCGAGGAGGGTTTCGAAAGCATTCGGATGCGGATGGTCGCCGAGCGGGCCGGGGTATCCACGGCGGCGCTGCATTACCATTTCGACAACCGGGAGAAGCTGTTCGCCGAAGCGCTGCGGTATTCCTTCGAGAACACCGGCCGAGACGTCTACCAGGCGAGCCCCGAAACCGACAGCCCGACAGCACGATTGGCGCGCATCATCTCCGCGTCGCTGCCGAGCACGGAGGCCCTGCGCAGGGAATGGGCGATGTATCAGGAGTTGTGGTGCCGCGCGCTGCGCAATCCGGAGTCGCGCGCCCTGGCCATCGAGATGGACCGGGCGCAGCAGGACTGGATCGCGGAAACCATCGCCGACGGCGTGGCGTCGGGCGAGTTCAACCCGTGTGACATCGGGGCGCAGGCCCGGCTGATCAGTGCGTTGTGCGACGGTTTCGGTGGCCAGCTGATGCTCGAGAACCCTTCGCTGACTGTCGATTCCGTTCGTGCGGCGATCTGGGAGCAGGCCGGTGCCGCGCTCGGGATCACCGGCGAATTCCCGGACCACGGCTGGCAATGAGCTGAATCGGGAGCCAAGACAATGCCTTACGATGTCGCCGTTCTGGGAGCCGGTCTGTCGGGCCTGTCCGCGGCCCGCGACCTGATGAGGGCCGGCGCCGACGTTGTTGTTCTCGAGGCCCGCAACAGGGTGGGCGGACGTGTCGAGCAGATCACGCTCGACGACGGCCGCATCGTCCAGCTCGGCGGTGAGGTGGTGGGCAACGGGCACACCGCGTATCAGAAGCTGGTCGCCGAACTCGGACTCACCCTGATTCCGAGCTATGTCGCCGAGCCGGGCGCGCTCACCTACGTCCTGCATGACGGGGCCTACGTCGGCGACGAGCCGTCCTGGTTTTCCGACGCCGACCACCGCAGCATGCGCCACGTCGAGCAGCAGTTCGCGGCGCTTGCCGCAACCGTCGATCCCGACGACCCGTGGTCGCACCCGGACGCGGTGGCGCTGGACACCATGCCGGTGATGAGCTGGCTGGCCGGCATCGGTGCTACCCCGAACGTCCGGCGTGCGCTGGAGGCCGGCCAGCTGGGCCTGAGTTCGGGCTCGTTCGAACGCACTTCGCTGCTCGCGTCGCTGCGCAAGGCGGCCAGCATGCCGAACGCACAGCTGTACTCCTATGACGAATGGGAGAACCTTCGGGTGGCCGAGGGCTCGGCGACGGTCGCGCTGCGGATGGCCGCCGATCTGGGGGACCGGATCCGATTGGACTCGCCCGTGCGCTCGATCAAGGTGGCGCCGGGCGGCAGCAGCGTGCAACTGGTCTCGGGCGAGCTGGTGCGGGCGAACGCGGTGGTGAGCTCGCTGCCGGCCGGCCCCTTCCGCGACATCGCGGTGGAGGGCGTGTCGGAGGCCCGGCTGGAGTCGCTGCACCGGCAGCGCCACGCGCTGGCCGCGAAATTCGTTGCCGCATATACCCGGCCGTTCTGGCGCGATCGCGGGCAGAACGGTTTGACGGAGTCCGAGGGCATCCTGGGCTCCTCGTGGCCGCAGACCGAGGGTGTGCTGTCCTGCCTGGTTCCGCCCGAGCGGATCGCCGCCTACCTGTCCGCGTCGATGCGGTACCGCCGGGAGGAGGCGCTGGCCGAACTCGCAAGCTGGTTCGGGTCCGAGGCGATGAGTCCTGTCGCGACTTTCGAGCGGTTGTGGGGGACCGATCCGTGGACCCAGGGATACGTGACACAGTGGCGTCCGGGCGATGTCCACCGGGTGGGCCCGCTGCACGGCACGCATGAGCCGCCGTTCTACGTCTGCGGCTCCGATCAGTGGGTGGCGGGCTATATGGAAGGCGCGGTTCGCACCGGTCGCGCCGCGGCCGAGGAAGCGTTGGTGCACGGATGAAAACGATCGAGGTTCTCGACCCGGCGACCGCGCAACGGATCTCGTCCATCGAAGACATGGACGCCGCGGCCGTCGACGGCGCGGTCGCCACGGCGCGGGCGGCTTTCGACGGCGGCCGGTGGTGGCCCGGCACGCCCGACGACGAGCGCGGGCGAGTGCTGGCCCGTGCCGCGGAGCTGGTGCGCGCCAAGGCCGACGAGCTGGCCCGGCTCGAATCGCTGGATGTCGGCAAGCCGCTGGCCGAAGCGCAGTGGGACGTCGCGGAAGCCGCCCGGATGCTGGAGTATTACGCCGGCTGGCCGACGAAATCGGCGGGGGAGAGCTTTCCCGTCTCGGCCGACGCGTTGAGCATCGTCGTGCATGAACCCGTCGGGGTTGTCGCCGCGATCACCCCGTGGAACTACCCCCTGATGCTGGCCGCCCAAAAGGTTGCGCCGGCATTGGCCGCCGGCTGCAGTGTGATCCTGAAACCGGCCGAGCAGACCCCGCTCACCTCGCTGCGGTTGCCGGAGATCTTCGCTCGAGCGGGGTTGCCGGACGGGGTGTTTCAGGTGGTGACGGGCGGCGCCCGAGCGGGCGCCGCACTCGTCGCACACCCCGACGTGGACAAGGTGTCGTTCACCGGATCGTCCGCCGTGGGCCGGCTGGTGCTGCGTTCGGCGGCGGATTCGATCAAGCGGGTCGCGGTGGAGCTGGGTGGCAAATCGCCGAACATCGTCTTCCCGGACGCCGACCTGCCGGCGGCCGTCGCCGGCACCGCGGCGGGGGTGTTCGCGAACCAGGGCCAGATATGCTCCTCGGGTTCGCGCGTCTACATCCACGCGGACGTGTATGACGAAGTGCTGGAAGGCATCTGCGCGATCGCGGCCGACCTCAAACTCGGCGCCGGACTGGATCCCGATACGACGATGGGGCCGTTGGTGAGCCGGGCTCAGCAGGAACGGGTCACCGAGTACATCCGCATCGGCGCGAAGGAAGGCAACGTCGCCGTCAGCGGTCGGCTGCCGACCGACCCGGCGCTCGAGAACGGTTTTTTCGTGGCACCCACGGTGTTGGAGGTGCCGCACACGGCGGTCGTCGCGCGCGAAGAGATCTTCGGCCCGGTGATGGCGGTGGTGCGATTCACCGAAACCGACGAGGTGCTCCGGATGGCCAACGACAGTCCGTACGGTCTGGCCGCGACGCTGTGGACCTCCGATCTGAGCCGCGCCCTGACGGCCGCCCGCGCCATTCGTGCGGGCGTGGTGTGGGTGAACGAGACACAGACGGCGCCGCTGCAGGCGCCCTGGGGTGGGTTCAAACAGTCCGGCATCGGCCGCGAGCTGGGTGCGCACGGGCTGCAGGAATACCTCGAGTGCAAGCACATCTACCTCAATCATGGCGGGCGCTAAAGCTTTCCACCATCCGTGCGCGGGCCGGGATCAAGACCTTTCTGCTCACCGGGATCGCAAAGGCGGCGCCGTCAACCAGGTGGCGCAATAACCGCCGGGGCCCGGGTTTGCGCTGGTGGACACCGAAGCGCACCCGGCGCAATGGGTTTTCGCGCCGCCGGCTGCCCGGGCCGCCCAGCCGAAATATGCCCCTGAGCTGGGTTAGCGTGGCGGCGTGGCTGAGGCGATACCCATTCGCGGACCCCGGGCCGACCGTGCCCGCCGGGTCGCCGATGTGCTGCGCCAGCAGATCCACGCCGGCGCCTATCCGGACGGCCTGCCGCCCGACAGCGACTTGTCGGCCGAGTTCACGGTGTCCCGCAACACCATTCGCGAGGCGCTTGGCATCCTCAAGCACGAGGGTTTGATCGACCGTGGACCCAAGGTCGGCACCCACGTCGCCCAGCGCAAGTACGACCACCGGATCGACTCCCTGCTGGGGTTGAAAGAGACCTTCAAACACATCGGCGAGGTCCGCAACGAGGTGCGCGCCGCCATGCCGGTGGTCGCTCCGCCGGCGGTGGCCGCCCGGCTCCGGCTGCAACCGGGCGAACAGGCGGTGTTCATCGAGCGGTTGCGCTACCTCGGCGACTTGCCGCTGAGCCTCGACCTGACCTACCTCGCCCCGGATATCGGAACCCGGATCCTGGATCACCCGCTGGAGACCAACGATCTGTTCGCGCTGATCGAGCAGGTGAGCGGACACCGGCTGGGCGAAGCATCGCTGGCGCTGGAAGCCATTCCCGCCGACGTGCATTCGGCTGCCACGCTGCAGGTGCCCGACGGTGCGTCGCTGCTCATGCTCGAGCGGCTCACCAGTCTCGACGATGGCCGGCCCGTCGACCTCGAATACATCCGGATGCGCGGCGATCGAATCACCATGCGCGGCCACCTGATTAGGAGTAAGCCATGACGCTGGTCAACAACAACCGGGTCGACGTGCCGGTCACGATCGACGAGTCGCTGTGCATCGACGGCTGTACCCTCTGCGTCGAGGTGTGTCCGCTGGATGCGCTGGCCATCGACCCCGACACCGGCAAGGCGTTCATGCACGTCGACGAATGCTGGTACTGCGGCCCGTGCGCCGCGCGCTGCCCGACCGGTGCCGTCACGGTCAACATGCCGTATCTGCTTCGCTGAAATACCCAACAGCCCAGGATCTTTCATGAAACGACACGCCCTTCGGCTGGTCGCGGCCGTGCTCGTCGCGGTGCTGTCCGGCTGCTCGCTGGAATCCCTATCGGCGTCCTCCGGTGTGGTCAACGTCGTCGTCGGCTACCAGTCCAAGACGATCAACACCGTGACCGCCGGGACACTGCTGCGTGCCCAGGGCTACCTGGAACGCCGGCTCGCCGACATCACCACCCGCACCGGCACCAAATACGCGGTCCGGTGGCAGGATTACGACACCGGCGCCCCGATCACCGCGCAGATGCTGGCCGAAAAGATCGACATCGGCTCGATGGGGGATTACCCCATGCTGATCAACGGCTCCAAGACACAGGCCAACCCGCTGGCGAAAACCGAAATCGTCTCGATCACCGGCTACAACCCCAAGGGCGCGCTGAACATGGTCGTGGTGGCGCCCGGTTCGACGGCCACCATGTTGAGTGACCTGGCCGGCTCGAAGGTCTCGGCCAGTGTCGGCTCGGCCGGTCACGGCACCTTGATGCGGGCCCTGGACAGGGGCGGAATCAACGGCGTCGAGGTGCTCAACCAGCAGCCCCAGGTCGGCGCGTCCGCCCTGGAATCCGGTCAGGTGCAAGGGCTTTCGCAGTTCGTCGCCTGGCCCGGACTGCTGGTCTTCCAGGGCAAGGCCAAACTGCTCTACGACGGCGCCGAGCTGAACCTGCCCACCCTCCACGGGGTGGTGGTGCGCCGTTCCTATGCGTCCGCGCATCCGGAGGTGCTGGGCGCGTTCCTGCAGGCCCAACTGGACGCGACCGATTTCCTCAACTCCAAGCCGCTTCAGGCCGCTCGCATCGTCGCCCAGGCCAGCGGGCTGCCGCAGGAAGTGGTGTACCTCTACAACGGTCCCGGCGGCACGTCATTCGATACCACGCTCAAACCGTCATTGGTCGAAGCGCTGAAAAACGATGTGCCGTACCTGAAGTCGATCGGCGACTTCGCCGACCTCGACGTCGCCGGTTTCGTCCAGGACGCGCCGTTGCGCGCCGTGTTCGGCGCCCGCGGCCTCAATTACGACGCGACCCGGGCCGCCACCGCCAACCCGTCGGTGCTCGCCGGTGACCCCGCGCTGGCCAGCGAACTGTGGCTGGACGGATCCGATGCCACCCAGACGCTGGCCGATCCGACCAGCCTGCTGCGGGCGGTGCGGGACGCGACCGCCCACGGCGCCAAGGTACGGGCGGCCTACGTCCCCGACGCCGAGCTGGGCACCCGGTGGTTTGCCGACAAGGCCGTCTGGGTGCAAGACGGCCCGAACTACCTCCCGTTCGGCGCCCCGGCCGGCGCGCGTCGCTATCTCGCCGCTCACCCCGGCGGCACCGTCGTGAATTACCAACAGGCCCTTGGAGGTTCGGTATGACCGCGCAAGTGATAGACCAACCCATATCGGTGCCTGTGCTCGGCACACCGCGGCGGGCCGCCTCGCCGTGGCAGTGGCGGCTGCTGCGGCTGGCCTCGGTCGTCGCGGCGATCGGGCTGTGGCAGGTGCTGACCGCCGACAAGGTGCGGCTGCTGCTGCGGTTCGACACGCTGCCCACCGTCACCCAGATCGTCCACGCGCTGCAGCGCCGGCTCGGCACCTACGAGTACTGGCTCGACCTGGCGCAGTCGCTGATCCGGATCCTCACCGGCTTCGGGCTGGCCGCCGTGATCGGTGTCGCGACGGGCGTGCTGCTGGGCCGTTCCCGGTTGTTCGCCAACACCTTCGGCCCGCTGACCGAGCTGCTGCGGCCGGTGCCGGCGATCGCGATGGTTCCGGTCGCGATCCTGCTGTTCCCGACCGACGAGGCCGGCATCGTGTTCATCACCTTCCTGGCCGCCTACTTCCCGATCCTGGTCAGCACCCGGCATGCGGTCCGGGCGCTGCCCACCCTGTGGGAGGACTCGGTGCGCACCCTGGGCGGCAACCGGTGGGACGTGCTGAAAGAGGTGGTGCTGCCGGGCATCCTGCCGGGAGTGTTCGGTGGCCTGTCGGTCGGCATGGGGGTGGCGTGGATCTGCGTGATCTCCGCGGAGATGATCTCCGGGCGCCTCGGCATCGGCTATCGCACCTGGCAGGACTACACCGTGCTGGCCTATCCCCAGGTGTTCGTCGGCATCATCACGATCGGCGTGCTCGGATTCGCGACCGCCGCGGCCGTCGAACTGGTCGGCCGCCGGGTGACCCGCTGGCTTCCGCGCGCACAGGAGGCACAGCGATGAGCGCCGGCATGAGTCTGGAACTGGATCGAGTTCGGTTGTCCTACACCGGTGCTCCGGTGATCGACGGGTTGAGCCTGGCCGTGCGCCCGGGGGAGATCCTGGTGCTGACGGGTCCCTCGGGCTGCGGTAAGTCGACGGTGCTGCGCGCGATCGCGGGACTGCTGCGCCCCGACGCCGGCCGCATCCTGGCCGACGGGGCCGATGTGACCACCACGTCGGGTGACCGGGGCATGGTGTTCCAGGACAACGCGTTGCTGCCGTGGCGCAGCGTGCGGTCCAACATCGAGTTGGCGCTGCGGCTGCGTGGCGTCCCGCGCTCCAGGCGGCGCGGGGAAGCCGACCGCTGGATCGCCGAACTCGGTCTCACCGGCTTCGGCGACTACCTGCCCAAGAGCCTGTCCGGCGGCATGCGCCAACGCGTGCAGCTGGCCCGCGGGCTGGCCGGAACGCCGCGTGCCGTGATGATGGACGAGCCGTTCGGCGCGCTGGACACCCAAACCCGAACGGCCATGCAGCGGTTGCTGATCGAGACCTGGAGCGCTCACCCGACCACGATCGTCTTCGTCACCCACGACGTCGACGAGGCGCTGCTGCTGGGCGACCGGATCGCCGTACTGGGCAAGGCCGGCCAGCCGCTGCGCGCCCTGATCGACGTGCCGGAGCCCCGCGCCGATCGGCGGCGCACCGCGCTGCGCACCGAAGTCATCGCCGCACTGGATCATTCGGCGGCAGCGGCATGATGGAGATACCGGATGTGACGCCGGTGCGGCTGGACTGTGACGTGCTGGTCGTCGGCGGCGGAACCGCGGGAACCATGGCGGCGCTGTCGGCCGCCGAGAACGGCGCGCAGGTGCTGCTGCTGGAGAAGGCGCACGTGCGGCACTCCGGGGCGCTGGCGATGGGCATGGACGGGGTCAACAACGCCGTCATCCCGGGCAAGGCCGAACCGGAGGACTACGTCGCGGAGATCACCCGCGCCAACGACGGAATCGTCAACCAGCGCACCATTTATCAGACGGCCAGCCGGGGATTCGCCATGGTGCAGCGGCTGGAGCGGTACGGGGTGAAGTTCGAGAAGGACGAACACGGCGAGTACGCGGTGCGCCGGGTGCACCGCTCGGGGTCCTACGTGTTGCCGATGCCCGAGGGCAAGGACGTCAAGAAGGCGCTGTACCGGGTGCTGCGGCAGCGGTCGATGCGGGAGAAGATCCGGATCGAGAACCGGCTGATGCCGGTGCGGGTGCTGGTCGACGGGGGCCGGGCCGTCGGGGCGGCCGCATTGAACACGCGCACCGGCGAATTCGTCGCGATCGCCGCCAAGGCGGTGATCCTGTCGACGGGGGCGTGCGGCCGGCTCGGGCTGCCCGCGTCGGGTTACCTGTACGGCACCTACGAAAACCCGACCAACGCCGGTGACGGGTACGCGATGGCCTACCACGCGGGCGCCGAGCTGTCCGGCATCGAGTGCTTTCAGGTCAATCCGCTGATCAAGGATTACAACGGCCCGGCGTGTGCCTATGTGGCCAACCCGTTCGGTGGTTACCAGGTCAACGCCGACGGCGAGCGGTTCGTCGACTCCGATTACTGGTCGGGGCAGATGATGTCGGAAGTAAAACGCGAAATCGACTCCGCGCGCGGGCCGATCTACCTCAAGGTGTCCCACCTGCCCGACGAGACGCTGACGGCGCTGGAAAACATCCTGCACACCACCGAACGGCCCACCCGCGGCACCTTCCACGCCAACCGCGGCCACGACTACCGCACGCACGACATCGAGATGCACATCTCCGAAATCGGCCTGTGCAGCGGACATTCCGCTTCCGGGGTGTGGGTCGACGAGCACGCGCGAACCACGGTTCCCGGGCTGTATGCCGCCGGTGATCTGGCGTGTGTCCCCCACAACTACATGATCGGGGCATTCGTCTTCGGCGACCTGGCCGGCACCGACGCCGCCTCGACCCTGCTCGATGTCCAGGCGCCGCAACAACTCCCGGAGGAGCAGTTGCGTGCGGCGCACGAGCTGATCTACCGGCCGCTGCGGCACCCGGACGGACCGCCGCAGCCGCAGGTCGAATACAAGCTGCGCCGGTTCGTCAACGACTATGTGGCCCCGCCCAAGACGGCGGCCAAGTTGTCGATCGCGGTGCACACCTTCGACCGGATGCAGGACGAGATCGCCGCGATGGGGGCCCGCAATCCGCACGAGCTGATGCGGGCCGTGGAGGTGTCGTTCATCCGCGACTGCGCCGAGATGGCGGCGCGATCCTCGCTCACCCGCACCGAATCCCGTTGGGGCCTCTACCACGAACGCGCCGACCTGCCGGTCCGCGACGACAGCCAGTGGGGCTATCACCTGAACCTGCGTAAGGGACCCGACGGCGAGATGGTGTTCCTCAAGCGCCCGGTGGCCCCGTACCTGGTGTCGGTCCCGGAGCTGGACGGCCTGCCGCCGGCCGACCAGACCGTGCACGAGGTGGCGCAGCCCCCGCTGGTCGGCGGTAAGGCCCCGGCCACCGCCGGCTCGCGGATCGCTTCGGCGGCAACCACGTTCGAGCTGCCGTCACCGCGGATCGCGCAGGTGCTCGCCCTCGAGGAGCCGACGATCGCCGACCTGCAACCGTATCTGGCCGACACCGATCCGGGGGTGCGCCGCACCGCGGTGGCGACGCTCACCGAGCACCTACCCGACGGGTACGGGCCCGCGCTGTTCGCCGCGCTCGACGACGCCGACGCCGGGGTGCGCCGCACCGGCGCCGAGGGGATCCGCGAGCTGGTCGAGGTGCTGCCCGACCCGGCCGGCGCCGAGCCGCATCTGCAGTCGGGCGACACGGTGGTGCGGGCGGCCGCGGTGTATCTGCTGGCCGCCCGGAAGACCGGTGCGGCCGGCCAATACCGCCGGGCGCTCGACGATCCCGATCACCGGGTGCGCATCGAGGCGGTACGGGCGCTGGTCTCGGTCGACGACGTGGCCGGGGTCCAGGCGGCCACCCGCGACGAGAGCCGGGAGGTGCGCATCGCCGCGGCCGCCGGCCTGGCCACGCTGCGGGCCGGCGGCGGGGCCGTCAGTGCGCTGATCGCCGACGCCGACCCGTTGGTGCGCGCGGCCGCGCTCGCCGCGCTCGGTGAATTGGGCTGCAGTGCAGACGATTTCAACGCGGTCGAAAAGGCGTTGCAGGCGCCGGCCTGGCAGATCCGCGAGGGCGCCGCGCGTGCGCTGGCCGGGGCGGCGACCGAGCTCGCGGTGCTTGCGATTTCGCGGCTGGCCGATGCGCTGTCCGACGCGCACCTGGACGTGCGCAAGGCGGCGGTGCTCAGCCTGACCCGCTGGGCCGACGAGGCCGCGGCCCGCGACGCACTCGGCCTCGCGCTCAAGGACGGCGACGCCGACGTGCGGGCCTATGCGCGCCGGGCGCTGGACGGCGTCTGATCCGTTTCACGCCATCGCCTCTGCCCACGCGATCTGCCCCTGCAAACCCAGCGACGTCACCGTTTCGCGGTAGCGATCCCGCAGACCCTCATACGCCGCGGTATCGTCGTGCGCCCGCGCCAGCAGCGCGCGCAGCCGCAACAGCACGACGTCGCGCATGCTCTGGCCCTCGTCGGTCGGTGCCGTCGCCAACCGCTCGATCGTGGCCTCGGCTTCGGCCCCGTCGGTATCGGCCCGGCGCTCGAGCAGCGTGTGCACCAGCAGGCCGGCCGCCGGTACGCCCCACGCGAGCAGTCGTCCGCCGGAGCACAGCGTCTCGACCGCGTCGCGCATCAGCGGGATCGCGCCGTCATGATCTCCGCGGCGAGCCATCTCACGCGCCAAGTAGGCATTTACCAGCGGTAATTCACCTAGGTTGTGGCCCCGACGCAAAAAGGCTTCGGCCACCTCTGCCAATACCGCTTGTCCGCGTTCGCGTTCGGCGACCGTCGGCCGCTCCACCAGTGCCACGCCCAATGTCATTTGCGTGTAGGCCAACGCGAGGTTGTCGCTGGATCGTTCGGCGATTCGCAGGGCGTCCTCGATCTCGCGCACCGCGTCGTCGTCGGCCGTCAGGACCCCGAGCGGTATGCCACCGAAGTAGACCCAGCTGACGACCGTGGCGTAGGACATGTGGTCGGCGTTGCGGGCCATGGTCAGGCCGTGGCGCAAGTCGTCGTGCCAGCCGGGGCGACCCAGCCAATACCGGGCGATGCCGCGCGACGCGAAGGCGAGTGCCAACGGCGACCCGAAGATGACCTTGCCCTTGCGGGGGTCGCCGTCGGCCAGGTCGATGACGCGCTGCGACCACTCCAGCGTGTCACTCCACTCGGTGTTCAGCGCCTTGGCGTAGATGGGCGCAAACGACAGCCCCACCGTCAAGTTCGGATCGTCGATCGACTCGATGAGTGCCATTGCTTCGGACGCCAGCGCCGACGCCTCGCGGGTCCGGGCCTGATACGCGTGATGCATCACCAGCCCGGACATCCCGATGGCCAGCGACACCTTGTCCCCGGCGGCCGCGCACAACTCCCGCAATTCGGCGAGGCGGGCATCCGCGACGTCCACCCGGGCGACAAATGCGAGCCCGCACAACATGGTGCGCGGGGCGATGCGCATGGCCGCCCGATTCGGGTCTTCGACTCCTAAGGCATCGGCGATCCGGATGGCGCGCTCCCAACTGAGCCGCGCCGCGTTGATGTCGCGCCTGTTCGCCCACGATCCGGCGCGCATGTGCCAGCCGTAGGCGGCGTGCAGATCACCGGCGACCTCCAGATGCTCGGCGATCAGCGCCGCGTTTTGGTCGGCCGATTGCGGTTCGCCGGCTTCGATCGCGGCGGCCAGCCGCCGATGCATCTGGACCCGATCGGACTTCAGTTGTGATTCGTAGGCCACCGCGTGAATCAGGTTGTGCCGGAACGCATATTCGGCGCGGGGGCTGAACCGCACCTGGTCGATGAGCTCCGCGGCGATCAGCTCCTCGACGGATGCGGTGACGCCCAGGCTGGTCAGCAGATCGGAGTTGAAACGCGGTCCGATCACCGCCGCCGCACTGAGCGTGCGCTTGGCGGCCGGGCCCAGCCGGTCGATGCGGGCGGCGATGGTCGCCTGCACCGTGGCCGGCACGCGGACCTCTCCGACGTCGGTGCCGCAGGTGTAGCTGCCGCGCTGGCCCACCAGTACGCCGCGTTCGGCGAGCTCACGGACGATTTCCTCGGCGAAAAACGGGTTACCGGCCGCGCGTTCGGCGACGATCTCACCGATCCGGCCCACGGACTGATCGGTGCCCAACAGCTCGGCGACCATCGTCGAGGTCTCCGAATCACTCAGCGCCCCAAGGGCAATGGTCTGGGCCTCGGCGAGACGCCCCAGCGCCCCGTGATATTCCGGCCGATAGGTCACCAGCACCATCGACGGCGTCTGCGGGATCACCGAAAACAAGTCGACCAGCAGGGATTCGCTTACCTCGTCGATCCAGTGCGCGTCCTCGACGATGAAGACCGCGGGTTCGCCGCGGGCCAGCTGGGCCGCGTTGATCAGCGCGGTCAACCGCCGCCGCCGCGCATCCGGATCGATCTTGGGCGGCGCCGTATCGGGATCGGCTATGCCGAGCAACTCGTCCAGCAGTAACAGGTCCTGCGGATCCGCATCGGGAACCTGCGCCCGCACCCGTACCCGTGCCGCGTCATCATCGAGGCCCCGTAACTGCCAGAAGGCGCGCAACAGACGCGCCGCCACGCGGAACGAGACGTCGGCGGCGTGCGATTCACAAAACGTGGTGAACACCTCGACGTCGCGAGTTTCGGCCAGCTGCATGGCCTCTCGGACAAGCCGGGTCTTCCCGACGCCGGCGGGGCCGACCACCGAAACCACGGACCCGCGACCACCAACCGCGCGATCGACCATGGCGGCCAACGCCGACATTTCCCACTCGCGACCCACCAGCCTCGAATACGAGGGACCGGTCCGTTCGAGCTGCCCGGCCACACCGAGCAGCTGGCGCGCCGGCACCGCATCGTCGGCGCCCTTGATGCGCACCATTTGCGGCTCTCCCAGCACCGCGGCACCCTCCACCAGCCGCGCGGTGGACTCACTCAGCATCACCGTGTCGGGCGCCGCGACCGACTCCATCCGCTGAGCCATCCCGACCTGCGTACCGATCGCGGTGTAACGCAAACCCGCAGAACCGATATCGCCGGCAACGACCTGGCCGGAATTGAGACCCACCCGCAGCCGCAGACCGATGCCGTCGCGGCGGCCGATTTCGACGGCAAGGCGCTTGGCCTCGTCCTGAATACCGAGCGCGGTCAAACACGCCCGCAGCGCGTGGTCCTCCAGGGCGGCCGGTGCGCCGAACACGGCCATGATGCCGTCGCCGGTGAACTGGTCGAGCGTGCCGCCGTAGCGCTGCACCACCGCCGCCGACGAGGTGACCAGCTCGGCCATGATCTCGCGCCACCGCTCGGGACCCACCGAGCCCGCCATGTCCATCGATCGCACCACGTCGGCGAACAGCACGGTCACCTGCTTGTACTCGGCCGGTGTGTCGGCCTTGGCAACGGGTGAGCCACATCCGTGGCAGAACCGGGCATTCTCGAGTGGTTCGATCCCACACGTGCGGCAGGCAATTCCGGCCGTCATGCGTCCCTCCGCCGATCCGGACCCAAAGTTTCGGTTTTCTAGCTTAGGCGACTCGGGCGGGCGCCCAGGGTGGTGAGTGTGCATCCGCGTATTTGAGTGTGCGGTCAGGCCGGCGACACGCCGTGGCGGCCCGGCGTGGACGCACACCGAAAACCGTGAGCGCACACCGAAAGCCCCGGCCGCACACTGAACGCCGCGTGTGCCCGGAGTCAGCGCAGGGCCATGCCGTAGAGCAAGGCGTCCCGGGGTTCGGATCCCATCGTGGGGTAGACGGCGTGGCGTTGCAGTCGGGCCTCCCGCACGAACCCGGCCCGCTCCAGCAGACGCGCCGACCGTATGTTGTCGACGCTGCAGGTCGCCCAGACGCGCACCAGCTCCCGGTCGGCCCGCAGCGCGGTCAGCAACATGTCCAACACCTCGGACATCAAACCCTTGCCCCACCACTTGCGGCCCAGGCAGTAGCCGATCTCCACCGATTCGGGCGCCGAGCGCCGGCAGCTGGTCAGCCCGATGACGTCGCCGCTGTGCCGCAGTTCGACGGCCCACGTCCGCTCTTCGTCGCTGGCGTTGAGTTTCTCGGCGATCACCCGCCGCGTCGTCGCCACGTCGGGATGCGGCGACCACAGCAGATATTTCGTGACCGCGCGATCGCGGGCGACCCGTTGGTACAGCGCACCGGCATCGGCGAGCGTGGGCAGGCGCAGCACGAGCCGCGAGCCGACGATGCGATCGGGTGGGTAGTCGGGCACGGCGCTAAAGGCCGAGCGCTTGATAGGTGCGACGGACGAACTTCGGTTGCGCGGTGCGCAGTTTCGCCAACGACGTGTTACCCGCGACGGCGGTGGCCGCGTCCACGGTCAGGTCGGGCATGTTCTGGATCAGATACAGCAGGATCAGATCCGCCGACGGATCGGCCTGCCACCAGGTCCCGTAGGCGCCCGGCCAGCTGAACGTTCCCATTCCGCCCGGCCCGAACAGCGGCTTGGCCTTCGCCGGATCGGTCACCACCGACAGGTTCAGCCCGAACCCGCGGCCCATCCAGTACGGCGCGCCCAAAAAGTCGTGCCGCTTCTGTTCGTCGGTGAGCCGGTCGGTGCGCATCAGGCGGACCGATTCGGGCGACAACACCCGCACGCCGTCGACGGTCCCGTCGCCGAGCAGCATCCGGATGAACCGCAGGTAGTCCTGCGCGGTCGACCACAACCCGCCGCCGGCGTTGCAGAACGAGGGCGGCTTGATGTGCGGCGGGCCCATCACGTCGTGCCGCAGCCGGTGATCGTCGTCGAGCGAATACATGGTCGCGGCACGCCGCCGGGCTTCGGGCGAGACGAAGAATCCGGTGTCGGGCATCCCCGCCGGGCCCAGCACCCGCTCGTCGAGCACCTCGTGGAACGGCTTGCCGTCGACCCGAGAAGCGATGACGCCCAACAGATCTATGGAGTGGCTGTAGGTGACCCGCTCACCCGGCTGATGCACCAGCGGAAGTTTGGCGAGTTCGGCCAGCCACACATCCGGGCCCTGGTTGAAGGGCAGCCGCATATAGGCCCGGGAGATCGGCCCGGATACCGAGAATCCGTAGGCCAGGCCGCTGGTGTGGGTCAGCAGATCTTCGATCAGGATCGCGCGGTTGACGGGGTGGATGCGGTCCAGGGGACCGCGTGGATCGTCGAGCACCGCCGGGTTGGCCAGCTCCGGCGCCCACCGCGCGATCGGGTCCTTGAGCGTTAGCTTGCCCTCGTCGACCATGCTCATGATCGCGGCCACGGTGACCGGCTTGGTCATCGACGCGATGCGAAATAGCGTGTCTCGCTGCATCGGCAGGCCCGCGCCGACGTCCCGGTAGCCGATCTCGTTGACCTGCAGGATTTCTCCGTGCTGCCATACCACCGTCACCGCACCGGCGAGCAGGCCGGCGTCGCAGACCTCGCGAATGGACGCCTGATTGCCATCGAGATTCACCCGGTCAGGGTAGCCCGCGGGCGGTCAGCGACGTTGCGCGCGTAGGTCTCGGGACGCCTCGTGGCGCCGGGCACGCTGCGGCTGCACAAACGGGCGAAGGTGGCGGCGGGTCTGGTGATCCGGCGCCCCGGCCGCGCCGTCGGTGTGGCTGCCCCGCGTGTAGTGGCCCTGCCATTGCACTTGCTCACCGGCCTCGATGCGCGCCAGCTGTTCGAGTTGCCGTGCCCGGCTGCTGCGGGAGCGGAGGAAGTAGTCGTGCTTGCGCTGTAGCTCTTCGTCGGCGGTGATGGGCCGGATTTCGGGGGCGAACTCTTCGAGTTCGCCGCGGCGTTGCGGGACGATCATGCAGATCGGCTCGTCGACTTCGAAGCGCACCGGTATCAGTTTGCGGGTGAACTTCCAGCTCATGCTGAAACTGGCGCTTGCCCAGTCGGTTTCGACGATGCCTTCCAGCGCGCAGACGGCGTCTTTGGGGTAGTTCGCCGGTCCGCGGACCAGCAGGTTGTAACCGGGCGGGGTGCGAAGCAGCAGCGGCAGATGCCAGGTCAGGATGCCGTTGCCGAAATGACTGGCGGGCAGGAGCTGGCCGGTGTCCCGGCGATGCGGGGTGACCATCACGTCCACACCGTCCTGACCCATCCACGTCGCGGTGAATCCGCACGGGTTGAGCAGCTCCCAGCCGCTTTGATTGGCGATCAGCATCGGCAGACACCGGGTCGGCCAACCGGTGCGTGCCTTTGCCATCTCCGGCATCCAGGCGCGGTTGATCGGTGCCGGGGCGATCGGTGGCGCGTTGTCACGGGTGGTGAACCCGATCAACGGTCGGGGCGGCCCGTCGGACGTGTCACTCACTCACGCGAGATTATGGACGAAACCTGGTAATTCGCTTGGGGTTTGAGTCAGGACCGCGGCATGAGTGATAACCGGCGATGGCCGGCTATTCCGGCTGGGCAAACGGGCGAAGGTGGCGGCGGGTCTGGTGATCCGGTGCCCCGGCCTCGCCATCTCGGTGTTTTCCTCGCGTGTAGTCGCCTTGCCAGTCCACTCGGTCGCCCGCGGCAACCCTCGCCAATTGCTCGGCGTGCTTTGCCGCGTCGCGTTCGCGAAGGAACAACTCATGCTTGCGGTGTAGCTCTTCGTCGGCGGTGATGGGCCGGATTTCGGGGGCGAACTCTTCGAGTTCGCCGCGGCGTTGCGGGACGATCATGCAGATCGGCTCGTCGACCTCGAAGCGCACCGGCACCAGTTTGCGGGTGAACTTCCAGCTCATGCTGAAACTGGCGCTTGCCCAGTCGGTTTCGACGATGCCTTCCAGCGCGCAGACGGCGTCTTTGGGGTAGTTCGCCGGTCCGCGGACCAGCAGGTTGTAACCGGGCGGGGTGCGAAACAGCAGCGGCAGGCGCCAGGTCAGGATGCCGTTGCCGAAATGGCTGGCGGGCAGGAACTGATCGGCCCGGTACTGATCGGGTTCGACCATCACGTCCATGCTCTCCTGCGCTATCCAGGTGGCGGTGAACGCGCACGGGTTGCGCAGCTCCCAGCCGCTTTGGTTGGCGATCAGCATCGGCAAACACCGACTGGGCCAACCCTTGTCCGCCTCGGCCTGGGCCGTCATCCACGCCCGGCTCACCGGCGCGGGGGAGATCGGCGGCGCGTTGTCGCCGGTGATGAACCCGATCAGCGGGCGGGCCGGCCCGTCGGCGTTGTCGCTCACGCGAGCCAGATTAGCTGCGAACCCGTCGCGACGCCCACGGCGCCTGACCGGCTCACCAAAATTTCATGACGGTCTCGGTTGAGCAAAGGTACGGCAGCGTACCGGCGATGCGAGGGCCGATATCGCGCGGTTGGCTCTAATGTTGGGTGCTATGGCCGGACTGAGCAATCACGTGAAGCGCTGTCGCGCAGCGCTTCACGTAGCCGTGTCGGCAGTGACGGCCGGGGTCCTCGGGCTCGGCGTCGCTCCCGCGGCTCATGCGGCCGCCGCGATGGCGACGTTGCAAGTGGAACACACCTGGCAGACCGGGTTCATCGCCCACTTCACCGTCACCAATCCGAACCTGTCGCCGATGGCCGACTGGCGGATCGACTTCGACATGCCGGCCGGACAATCCGTGTTGCACGCGTGGAACAGCACCGTGACCCAATCCGGCACGCACTATGTGCTGACGCCCGCGAACTGGGATCGCGAGATCGCCCCCGGCGGTACGGCCACGGGCGGTTTCCGGGGCGTGCTGAGCGGTACCTTCACGCCGCCGTCGAATTGTGTGGTCAACGGGCAATATCCGTGCACCGTGGCGTAGCCGCGGACGTCATTCGCCGGCGCCTGCACTCGCCGCGTATTCCGCGGCCGGCCGCTGCTCGACGGCGGCCGCGCGGGCGGGCCGCGGCGCGGCGTGGGTGCGGACCTGGCGGGGCCACCAGAACCAGCGGCCCAGCAGTGTCGCGGCGGCCGGCATCATGAACGAGCGCACGATCAGGGTGTCGAACAACAGCCCGATCATGATCGTGGTGCCGATCTGGCCGACGACGCGCAGATCGCTGGTCCCCATCGCGCCCATCGTGAACGCGAATACCAGGCCGGCGGTGGTGACCACCCCGCCGGTGCTGCCCATCGAGCGGATCATCCCGGTTTTGAGTCCGGCGCCGATTTCTTCCCGGAACCGCGCGGCCAGCAGCAGGTTGTAGTCCGATCCGACGGCCAGCATCACGATGATGGCCATCGCGAGCACCAGCCAGTGCAGCGGCATGTGCAGCAGATGCTGCCAGATCAGCACCGACAGCCCGAACGACGAGCCCAGCGAGATGGTGACCGTTCCCACGATGACCGCGGAGGCGACCACACTGCCGGTGATGGCCAGCATGATCATGAAGATCAGGCACAGCGACGCGATCGCGGCGATCATCAGGTCATACCTGGATCCGTCGCGCTCGTCCTTGTCGGTGGACGCGGTGCCGGTCAGATAGATGTTGGCGGCCGCCAGCGGGGTGCCCTTCACGGCCTCGTCCGCGGCCTGCCGGATGCCGTCGATATGTGAAATCCCTTCGGCCGTCGCGGGATCGCCCTTGTGGGTGATGAAGAACCGCGCCGCGCTGCCGTCGGGGGACAAGAACATGCTCAGTCCCCGCTTGAAGTCCGGATTGTCGAAGGCCTCCGGCGGAAGGTAGAAGAAGTCGTCGTTCTTGGCACGGTCGAAGGCCTGTCCCATCACGGTGGTGTTGCGTGTCAAAGCGTCCATCTGCGTGATCAACCCGGCGAAAGTGCTTGTCGCCGTTTGCGCGAGATCCTTGACCGTCCGCATCGCCGCGATCAGCGGGGGCAGCTGCGCCAGCATCTGCGGCATGATCCGGTCGAGTTGATCGGTGCTGTGTGACAGGTTGCCGACGTCCTCGCTGAGCCGGTCGATGCCATCGACTCCGTCGAACAGCGACCGCAGCGACCAGCACAGCGGAATGTCGAAACAGTGCCGTTCCCAATAGAAATAGCTTCGGACCGGGCGCCAGAGGTCTTCGAAGTCGGAGAGGTGGTCCCGCAGTTCACCGGAGGTGTCCCGCATCTGCCGGGTGTCGCCGGCCATGCCATGCGTGACGTTCGCGAGCTGGCGCGTCAAGTCCTGCATATGCAACGAGATATCGATCATTCGTTGCAGCTCGTCGGTCATCCTGGACATGTCGGCCACCCGATCCCGCAGATTCTTGAGGTTCTCGATCGTGACGGCGCTTTGCGCGCTGATCTGGAACGGAATCGAGGCATGATCGATCGGGGAACCCAGCGGCCGGGTAATGCCTTGCACGCGTGCGATACCGGGCGTGTGGAAAATGGTGCGGGCGACCCGGTCCAGCACCAGCATGTCCGTCGGGTTGCGCAGGTCGTGGTCGGCCTCGATCATCAGCAGCTCGGGCTCCATCCGGGCCGCCGCGAAGTGCCGGTCCGACGCCTGGAAGCCGACATTCGACGGGGTGTCGGCCGGCAGGTAGTAGCGCCCGTTGTAGCCGGTCTGATAGCTGGGCAGGACGACCAGCCCGATCAGCGATACCAGGATCGACGCGACCAGCACCGGGCCGGGCCAGCGGACGACGACGGTGCCGACCCGGCGCCAACGTCGGGTGCTCACATTGCGTTTGGGGTCGAACGCGCCGAATCGGCCGGCGGCGACGACGACGGCCGGCGCCAGGGTCAGCGAGGCCACGATCACCACCAGGACCGAGATCGAACACGGCCACCCGAGCGTGTTGAAGACCGGAAGCCGGGTAAAACTCAGGCAGTACATCGCCCCCGCGACGGTCAGCCCGGACCCGAGGATCACGTGGGCCGTTCCGTGAAACATGGCGTAGTAGGCCGCTTCTCGGTCAAGACCGGCCGAGCGGGCCTCCTGATAGCGGCCGATCAGGAAGATGACGTAGTCGGTTGACGCTGCTATTGCCAGTGCCACAAGCACATTCACGGCGAACGTCGACAGGGCGATGACATCGTTGTCGGCCAGTGTGGCGATGACGCCCTCGGCGGTGAGCAGCTCCACGCCCACCGTCAGCAGCACGAACACCACGGTGGTCAGCGAGCGGTACGCGATGAACAGCATCAGCGCGATCACGACGACGGTGATCAGGGTGATCTTTTCCAGGCTGCGGTCGCCGTAGGTATGGATATCGCCATTGAGCGGACCCGGGCCGGTCAGGTAGGCCTTGATCCCGGGCGGCGGCGGCACGCCGTCCGCGATGCGCTGCACGGCGGCGACGGACTCGTTGGCCACCGCGCTGCTTTGATCGCCGGCCAGGTACAGCTGAACGTAGGCGGCCTTGCCGTCGGTGCTCTGCGACCCTGCCGCGGTCAGGCTGTCGCCCCAGAAGTTCTCGACATGCTCCACGTGGGCTTTGTCGCCGGACAGTTTGGCGATCAGCGTGTCGTAAAACCGATGCGCGTCATCGCCCAGCTTGTTTTGGCCTTCCAGCACCACCATCGCCGTGGTGTCGGAATTGAATTGCTGAAAATCCTTGCCGATACGCTTCATGGCGATCAGGGACGGTGCATCGTGAGCGCTGTACGAAACGGCATGTGTCCCGGCGACTTCGGACAGCAACGGGGTCGCCGTGTTCAGCACCGCGCACAGCGCCACCCAGAACAGCATGATCGGCAGCGCCAGCCGTCGGATCGTCCGGCCGGCGGCAACCACCCGCCCGCCGTCACTCATGCGGACTTCACCAGGCAGCTGGTCGCGGCGTGGTGCGAGGTGACGGTAAGTTCGTCGCGCACAACACCATTGACGGTGATACGGCAGCCGAGGCTGCCCCTGTCGCCCTGCGCCACGACGTTGGCCACCACCGCGCTGAGCGTGGTGTCGATGCGCAGCGTCCAGGGCACCGTCGCGTCGTCGACCTCCTGCGGCTGCGCGTCGGCGTCCAGATAATGGATGGTTGCCGTCGTGCCGGCCGCGCCGAAAATCTCGTAGACGACGTGCTTGGGATTGAACGCGACGATCGCGTCGGCATTGCTCTTGACCGAAACATGCTGGTGTGACCCGAAAATTCCGTGCAGCCGGGAGACGATGACGGTGCCGACCGTCACGACGACGACCATGACGATCGGTACCCAGATGCGTCGGAGAATGCCGGTCATCTGAGGTTCACGGGGTTCACCGCGCGCATCGCCCGGGCGAATCCACTCGCCAGGTCCGCCATGTCGGCGCGCACCCACACCAGCAGCGATTCGCCCTTGGCGAAGCCGGGATTGAGGTCGAGATAGAACCGCACATCGGGATCGTGATCGAGTCGCTGCAGCCGCGACGGGTCATGCGGTGCGGCCGAACGCACCACCCACGGGTTCTCGTTGACCTGGATGTAGTGCCGGCGCGGGCTCAGCGCACGCACCAGCGCCTCGACGTCGACCGGGGTCTGGTGCCGGCGGCTGGGGTAAATCGTCGGCATCGTCACCGCGAGCCGGCGGTAGGCGGCCGGGGTGGTGGCCCGGGTCAGATAGGCCAGCGGAGTGTGCGGTTCGCGCAGCCGGGCGCGGATCCCCTGACCGAGGATGAACAGCGAGGCCAATGGGCCGCCGCGATAGTGCGACCGGAAGAATCCGCCACCGCCCATCACGGCGTGAATGCGGCCGCCGTGCTCAATGCGGTCGATCGCGGCGAACGCAAAACCCGCGAGCTCGTCTCGCGCGCCGTAGAAAAGTGCGAGTCGAACCCGGGGAGTGCCGAAGACCAATTCGTCGAATGCCGCCGGTGTGTAGCCGTGCAGCGTCTCGCTGTAGATGTCGTAGAGCTCGCCGGCCAGCTCGCCGCGCCGGCTGGCCCCCAGGCATTCCGATCGCAGGTATTCACGGCGCACGATGCGCTCGGTCGCCGAACGCGGGCCGGGCGACGGGATCTGGCCCAGCGGTGCCGCGGCACACGACTTGACAGCACGCGAACTCGCGCTGCGCATGGAAACTCCTCATCGGATTCAAAGAAATGGCGGACACGTGAAGGGGAATTGCCGCCTGCGGATGGAATCTTTGCATTAGGAAGGAGGGTTTGCAACTTTTAATTCTTGGTGAATTCACGCCGTCGCGTCAATGAAATCGGCCGCTGAATCCGGGAACGCCCCAAACCCCGGTATTAGCAGGTTAATCCGCCCAAAGGCCAGCCCGTGGCCGGTGGCGCGATGCCGCCGGGACGGCCGGTTGGCTCGCTTAAGACACTTGTCAGTCGCCGGCAACCTGGTATTCCGCTGATATTGCCCTAATGCTGCGAATTTTCGCTATTGTACGTAGATTTAACAGACGCGCTATTGGCGGACAGTGCGCGATATTGCGAATATTCGGTGCACCGCGGATAGCCATTTCTGTTTCGGCGGCGTAGCGCGGTCCGCACGGCCGCCCTCGGGAGCCGGGCGCGTCCGGCATCGGCGTGCGAGCCGCGCAATGCTACGCTGCCCGACAGTCGACATCCTTTAACGATCCGTCCGGAGAGGCGGAGAAGGAGGTCAAGGTTTCGCATGAGTGCCGCGGGTGATTCCGCATCCGGCCGCGAATTGATGTCGGCGGCCGACGTCGGCCGAACCATTTCCCGTATCGCGCATCAGATCATCGAAAAGACCGCGCTCGACGGTTCCGACGCGCCACGCGTGGTGCTGTTGGGAATCCCGACCCGGGGGGTGATTCTGGCCGCGCGCCTGGCCGCCAACATCGGTGAATTCTGTGGTGTCGAAGTCGGCCACGGCGCGCTCGACATCACTTTGTACCGTGACGATTTGATGACCAAGCCGCCCCGGCCGCTGGAGGTCACCTCGATCCCGGCCGGCGGCATCGATGACGCGCTGGTGATCCTCGTCGACGACGTGTTGTATTCCGGTCGCTCGGTGCGCTCCGCGCTGGACGCGCTGCGCGACGTGGGCAGGCCGCGGGCCGTGCAGCTGGCCGTGCTGGTCGACCGCGGCCATCGCGAACTGCCGATACGCGCCGACTACGTGGGCAAGAACGTGCCGACCGCACGCAACGAGAGCGTGCACGTCCAGCTGCGCGAGCACGACGATCGCGACGCCGTCGTCATCGGGAGGGACGCCGAATGAGAACAGCCTCATGACCAGACATCTGCTGGCCGCCGGCGACCTGTCCCGCGACGACGCCACCGCGATCCTCGACGATGCCGACCGGTTCGCACAGGCTCTGGTCGGGCGCGAGGTCAAGAAACTCCCCACCCTGCGCGGGCGCACCGTGGTCACGATGTTCTACGAGAACTCCACCCGCACCCGGGTCTCGTTCGAGGTGGCCGGAAAGTGGATGAGCGCCGACGTGATCAACGTCAGCGCGGCCGGATCCTCGGTGAGCAAAGGAGAGTCGCTGCGCGACACCGCATTTGACGCTGCACGCGGCCGGCGCCGACGCGTTGATCATCCGGCACCCGGCCTCGGGTGCCGCGCACCTGCTGGCCGACTGGACGGCTCCCGGCGACGAGGACGGCGGCCCGTCGGTGATCAACGCCGGGGACGGCACCCACGAGCACCCGACGCAGGCGCTGCTGGACGCGCTGACCATGCGCCAGCGGCTCGGCGCCATCGAGGGCCGGCGCGTGGTGATCGTCGGCGACATCCTGCACAGCCGGGTCGCCCGCTCCAACGTGATGCTGCTGGCCACGCTGGGGGCCGAGGTGGTGCTGGTGGCACCGCCGACCCTGCTGCCGGTCGGCGTCGACAGCTGGCCCGCCACCGTCTCCTACGATTTCGACGCCGAGCTGCCCGCCGCCGACGCCGTGCTGATGCTGCGGGTACAGGCCGAGCGGATGAATGGCGGATTCTTCCCGTCGGTGCGCGAATACTCGGTGCGCTACGGCCTTTCGGACCGGCGCCAGGCCATGCTGCCGGGCCACGCGGTGGTGCTGCACCCCGGCCCGATGGTGCGCGGCATGGAGATCGCGTCCTCGGTCGCCGACTCGTCGCAATCCGCGGTGCTGCAACAGGTTTCCAACGGTGTGCACGTGCGGATGGCCGTGCTGTTCCATGTGCTGGTCGGGGCGGAGGACATCGCGGCATGAGCGTGTTGATCCGCGGGGCGCGCCGCTACGGCGAAGGCGACCGGGTGGACGTCCTCGTCGAGGACGGCCAGATCGCCGAAATCGGACCGGGTCTGGCCATCCCGGATACGGCCGACGTCATCGACGCCGCCGGGCACGTGCTGCTGCCCGGGCTCGTCGACCTGCACACCCATCTGCGCGAACCCGGCCGCGAATACGCCGAGGACATCGAAACCGGTTCGGCGGCAGCGGCGTTGGGCGGATACACGGCGGTGTTCGCGATGGCGAACACCAAACCGGTGGCCGACAGCCCGGTGGTCACCGACCACGTCTGGCATCGCGGCCAGCAGGTCGGCCTGGTCGACGTGCATCCCGTCGGCGCCGTCACCGTCGGGCTGGCCGGGACCGAGCTCACCGAGATGGGCATGATGGCCGCCGGCGCCGCGCAGGTGCGGATGTTCTCCGACGACGGCAACTGCGTGCACGACCCGCTGATCATGCGCCGCGCCCTGGAATACGCCACCGGGTTGGGCGTGCTGATCGCCCAGCATGCCGAGGAGCCGCGGCTGACGGTCGGCGCGGTGGCGCACGAAGGACCCACCGCGGCCCGGCTCGGGCTCGCCGGATGGCCCCGGGCCGCCGAGGAATCGATCGTCGCCCGCGACGCGCTGCTGGCCCGCGACGCCCGCGCCCGCGTGCACATCTGCCACGCCTCCACCGCGGGAACCGTCGAGCTTCTCAAATGGGCCAAGGGTCAAGGTATTTCGATCACCGCGGAGGTCACGCCGCATCATCTGCTGCTCGACGACGGCCGCTTGGTCAGCTACGACGGGGTGAATCGGGTCAACCCGCCGCTGCGCGAGGCGGCCGACACGATCGCGTTGCGTCAAGCCCTGGCCGACGGGGTAATCGACTGTGTGGCCACCGACCATGCCCCGCACGCCGAGCACGAGAAATGCTGCGAGTTCTCCGCTGCCCGCCCCGGGATGCTGGGGCTGCAGACCGCGCTGTCGGTGGTGGTGCAGACGATGGTGGCGCCCGGCCTGCTCACCTGGCGCGACGTCGCCCGGGTGATGAGCGAAAACCCGGCGAGCATCGTCGGATTGCCCGATCACGGCCGGCCGCTGGAGGTGGGGGAGCCGGCCAACCTGACCGTGGTGGACCCGGATGCGACCTGGACGGTCACCGGGGCGGACCTGGCCAGCCGCTCGGCCAACACTCCGTACCAGTCGATGACCTTGCCCGCCACCGTGACGGCCACGTTGTTGCGCGGCAAGATCACCGCCCGGGACGGGAAGTGCCCCGCATGAATTCTCCGACACTGGTGGGGTCGCTGGTCTTCGCGGCCGTGCTGGTGGTGCTCATCGCGGTGGTCATCCAGCTGATGATGATCGGCTGGCGCCGGCGCGCACTGCGCCAGGAGGAGCTGATCGGTCACCTGCCTGACATTCCCGACGAGGTGGGCACCGCGACCACCACGCTGCGCGGCGTCTATGTCGGCTCGACGCTGGCCCCGGAATCCAATGAACGGGTCACGGCCGGCGATCTCGGATATCGCAGCAAGGCGGTGCTGAGCCGCTATCCCGAGGGCATCCTGCTGGAACGCATTCGCGCCAACCCGATTTGGATTCCGCAGAGCGCGATTTCGGAGGTCCGCACCGAGCGCTTCGCGGCCGGCAAGATCGCCGCCCGCAACGGGATTTTGGCCATCCGGTGGCGGCTTCCGTCGGGCGTCGAAATCGACACCGGGTTCCGGGCCGGCAATCGCGACGAATACGACGGCTGGCTCGGGGAGGCGGCGTGAGCACGAAAGCCCAACTGGTACTTGAGGACGGCCGCGTCTTCACCGGGAGGCCGTTCGGAAAGATCGGCCAGACCCTCGGCGAGGCAGTCTTCTCCACCGGCATGTCGGGATATCAGGAAACGCTGACCGATCCCAGCTATCACCGCCAGATCGTGGTGGCCACCGCGCCGCAGATCGGCAACACCGGCTGGAACGGCGAGGACGCCGAAAGCCGGGGCGACAAGATCTGGGTCGCCGGCTACGCGGTCCGCGACCCCTCGCCGCGCGCGTCCAATTGGCGTGCCACGTCGACGCTGCAGGACGAGCTGATCCGCCAGCACATCGTCGGGATCGCCGGCATCGACACCCGCGCCGTGGTGCGTCATCTGCGCAGCCGGGGCTCGATGAAGGCCGGGGTGTTCTCCGGCGATGCGCTGGCCGAGCCGGACGAATTGCTGAACCGGGTGCGCGACCAGCAGCCGATGCTGGGCGCCGATCTCGCCGGCGAGGTCAGCACGCCGGGCGGCTATGTCGTGGCACCCGAAGGGTCGCAGCGATTCACCGTCGCCGCCCTGGACCTGGGAATCAAGACCAACACGCCGCGCAACTTCGCCCGGCGCGGCATCCGCAGCCACGTGCTGCCGGCGTCGGCCACCTTCGAACAGATCGCCGACATCAAACCGGACGGGGTGTTCCTGTCCAACGGGCCCGGCGACCCGGCGACGGCGGACCACGTCGTCGCGCTCACCCGCGAGGTGCTGGGCGCCGGAATTCCGTTGTTCGGCATCTGTTTCGGCAATCAGATCCTGGGCCGTGCGCTCGGCTTGTCCACCTACAAGATGGTGTTCGGTCACCGTGGTATCAACATCCCGGTCATGGACCACGCCACCGGCCGGGTCGCGGTGACGGCACAGAATCACGGTTTCGCGCTGGAAGGTGAGGCCGGCCAGCGGTTCGACACGCCGTTCGGCCGGGCGATCGTCAGCCACACCTGCGCCAACGACGGAGTGGTGGAGGGCGTCAAACTGCTTGACGGACAGGCATTTTCGGTGCAATACCATCCGGAGGCCGCCGCCGGCCCGCACGATGCGGAGTATCTGTTCGACGACTTCGTCGACCTGATGGCGGGGGGACGCTGATGCCCCGGCGGACTGATCTCAACCACGTGCTGGTGATCGGCTCCGGGCCGATCGTCATCGGTCAGGCCTGCGAGTTCGACTACTCGGGCACCCAGGCGTGTCGGGTGCTGCGCGCCGAGGGCCTGCAGGTCAGCCTGGTCAACTCCAACCCGGCCACGATCATGACCGACCCGGAGTACGCCGACCACACCTACGTCGAGCCCATTACCGCCGCCTTCGTGGAGAAGGTGATCGCCCAGCAGGCCGCGCGCGGCAACAAGATCGACGCGCTGCTGGCCACCCTCGGTGGGCAGACCGCGCTCAACACCGCGGTCGCCCTGTACGAGAACGGGGCGCTGGAGCGCCACGGCGTCGAGCTGATCGGTGCCGACTTCGACGCCATTCAGCGCGGCGAGGACCGTCAGATGTTCAAGGATATCGTCGCCAAGGTCGGCGGTGAATCCGCGCGCAGCCGTGTGTGTTTCACTTTCGACGAGGTTCGCGAGACGGTCGAGGAGGTCGGGCTTCCGGTCGTCGTGCGGCCCAGCTTCACGATGGGCGGGCTGGGTTCGGGCATCGCGCGCTCCATCGAGGAGCTCGACCGGATGGCCGGTGCCGGGCTGGCCGCCAGCCCCAGCGCCAACGTGCTGATCGAGGAATCGATCTACGGCTGGAAGGAATTCGAGCTCGAGCTGATGCGCGACGGCCACGACAACGTCGTGGTGGTGTGCTCGATCGAGAACGTCGACCCGATGGGGGTGCACACCGGCGACTCGGTCACCGTCGCGCCGGCGATGACGCTGACCGACCGGGAGTACCAGCGGATGCGCGATCTGGGCATCGCGATCCTGCGTGAGGTCGGCGTCGACACCGGTGGCTGCAACATCCAGTTCGCGATCAACCCGACCGACGGCCGGCTGATCGTCATCGAGATGAACCCGCGGGTATCCCGTTCCAGCGCTTTGGCTTCCAAGGCGACCGGGTTTCCGATCGCCAAGATCGCCGCCAAGCTGGCCATCGGCTACACCCTGGACGAGATCGTCAACGACATCACCAGGGAAACGCCGGCCTGCTTCGAGCCCACCCTGGACTACGTCGTGGTCAAGGCGCCGCGGTTCGCGTTCGAGAAATTCCCCGGCGCCGACCCCACCCTGACCACCACGATGAAGTCCGTCGGCGAGGCAATGTCGCTGGGCCGCAACTTCGTCGAGGCGCTGGGCAAGGTGATGCGCTCGCTGGAGACCGATCGGGCCGGCTTCTGGACCGGACCCGATCCCGACGGCGACCTCGATGAGGTGCTGACCCGGCTGCAGACGCCGACCGAAGGCCGGCTGTACGACATCGAGCTGGCGTTGCGGCTGGGCGCGTCGGTGGAGCGGGTCGGCGACGCCAGCGGGGTGGACCCGTGGTTCGTCGCGCAGATCGGCGAGCTGGTGGCGCTGCGCGCCGAACTGGTCGCCGCCCCGGTGCTCGACTCCGAGCTGCTGCGCCGCGCCAAGCACAGCGGGCTGTCCGACCGCCAGATCGCGGCGCTGCGACCGGAATTGGCCGGCGAGGGCGGGGTGCGCTCGCTGCGCGAGCGCCTCGGCATCCACCCGGTGTACAAGACGGTGGACACCTGCGCGGCCGAGTTCGAGGCCAAGACGCCGTATCACTACAGCAGCTACGAACTCGACCCCGCCGCCGAGTCCGAGGTCGCCGCCCAGATCGAACGGCCCAAGGTGCTGATCCTGGGCTCGGGGCCGAACCGGATCGGGCAGGGCATCGAGTTCGACTACAGCTGCGTGCACGCGGCAACCACGTTGAGCCAGGCGGGTTTTGAAACCGTGATGGTCAACTGCAACCCCGAGACGGTGTCCACCGACTACGACACCGCCGACCGGCTCTACTTCGAGCCGCTGACCTTCGAGGACGTGTTGGAGGTGTTCCGGGCCGAAGCGGAGTCGGCCGGCGACGGCCCCGGTGTGGTGGGCGTCATCGTGCAACTCGGCGGTCAGACCCCGCTCGGGCTGGCCCAGCGCCTCGCCGACGCCGGGGTTCCGATCGTGGGCACTCCGCCGGAGGCCATCGACCTGGCCGAGGACCGCGGCGCGTTCGGCGACGTGCTCAGTGCCGCGGGTCTGCCGGCGCCGAAGTACGGCACCGCAACGACTTTCGCGCAGGCGCGCCGGATCGCCGACGAGATCGGCTACCCGGTGCTGGTGCGCCCGTCGTACGTGCTGGGCGGGCGCGGCATGGAGATCGTCTACGACGAGGCGACGCTGAAGAGCTACATCACCCGCGCCACCCAGCTGTCGCCCGAGCACCCGGTGCTGGTCGACCGTTTCCTCGAGGACGCCGTCGAAATCGACGTCGACGCACTGTGCGACGGGGCCGAGGTGTACATCGGCGGCATCATGGAGCACATCGAGGAGGCCGGGATCCACTCCGGCGACTCCGCCTGCGCGCTGCCGCCGGTCACGCTGGGCCGCAGCGACATCGAAAAGGTGCGCAAGGCGACCGAGGCCATCGCGCACGGCATCGGTGTGGTGGGCCTGCTCAACGTGCAGTACGCACTCAAAGACGACGTGCTCTACGTGCTGGAGGCCAACCCGCGGGCCAGCCGCACCGTACCGTTCGTGTCCAAGGCGACCGCCATCCCGCTGGCCAAGGCCTGCGCTCGAATCATGTTGGGCACCACCATCTCCCAGCTCCGCGAGGAGGGCATGCTGGCGGCCTCCGGGGACGGCGCCAACGCGCCGGCGTACGCCCCGATCGCCGTCAAGGAGGCGGTGCTGCCCTTCCATCGCTTCCGCCGCGCCGACGGAGCGGCCATCGATTCCCTGCTGGGGCCGGAGATGAAATCCACCGGCGAGGTGATGGGCATCGACCGCGACTTCGGCAGCGCCTTCGCCAAGAGCCAGACCGCGGCCTACGGATCGCTGCCGGCCGAGGGCACGGTGTTCGTGTCGGTCGCCAACCGCGACAAACGCTCGCTGGTGTTCCCCGTCAAGCGGCTGGCCGACCTGGGCTTCCGGGTGCTGGCGACCGAAGGCACCGCGGAGATGTTGCGCCGCAACGGAATTCCCTGCGACGAGGTGCGCAAGCACTTCGAGCCGCCGCAGCCGGGGCGTCCGGCGATCTCCGCGGTCGAGGCGATCAAGGCGGGCGAGGTCGACATGGTGATCAACACGCCCTACGGGAATTCCGGCCCCCGCATCGACGGCTACGAAATCCGTTCCGTCGCGGTGTCGGCCAACATCCCGTGCGTGACGACCGTGCAGGGCGCGTCGGCCGCCGTGCAGGGCATCGAGGCCGGGATCCGCGGTGATATCGGGGTGCGGTCGCTGCAGGAGCTGCACAGCGTGATCGGACCCGGGAGCAACAACCAATGACCGGGTTTGGCGTCCGGCTGGCCGAGGCCAAGGCGAGTCGCGGGCCGCTGTGCCTGGGCATCGACCCGCACCCCGAGCTGTTGCGGGCGTGGGACCTGCCGACCACCGCCGACGGGGTGGCCAAGTTCTGCGACATCTGCGTGGCGGCGTTTTCCGGCTTCGCGGTGGTCAAGCCCCAGGTGGCGTTCTTCGAGTCCTACGGCTCGGCGGGCTATGCGGTGCTGGAGCGCACGATCGCCGCGCTGCGCGCGGCCGGGGTGCTGGTGCTGGCCGACGCCAAACGCGGGGACATCGGAACGACGATGGCGGCCTACGCCACGGCCTGGGCCGGCGATTCGCCGCTGGCCGCCGACGCCGTGACCGCGTCGCCCTATCTGGGGTTCGGCTCGTTGCGCCCGCTGCTGGAGGCGGCCGCCGCACACGACCGCGGGGTGTTCGTGGTGGCGGCAAGCTCCAACCCGGAGGGTGCGACCGTGCAGCGGGCCACCTTCGACGGCCGCACGGTGTCCCAGCTGGTCATCGACCAGGCGGCGGTGGTCAACCGGTCGTCGAACCCGGATGAGCCGGGCTACGTCGGCGTGGTCGTGGGCGCGACGGTCTTCGAGGCGCCCGACGTCAGCGCGCTGGGCGGACCGGTGCTGGTCCCGGGCGTCGGAGTCCAGGGCGGGCGTCCTGAGGCCCTGGCGGGCCTCGGTGGGGCCGCTCCGGGCCAATTGCTGCCCGCGGTGGCCCGCGAGGTGCTGCGGGCCGGACCGGGCGTCTCGGACCTGCGGGCCGCGGCCGAAAAAATGCTGGACGCCGTCGCCTATCTCGGCGTTCGATAGCGGGCGTTCCGGGGCCCCGGTTAACAGCGTCGGAATCTTTCCCCACCAACTTGCGCCCGGCGACCAGGTGTTTGTCCGCGCCGCGACACGCGCGACACGCCATGGCAAATCGTGAACCCCGCACGGGGTCCTGCGGCTATCAGTCGGCGTCGTTCGCGACGGTCCGTCGGGCGGTCGCCGGCGGGGCGCCGCGCAGGCATAAAGCCGCAGGTAGAAGGCTTACCCGGCGACCGTTTCGCGAGGACGCGACCGCCACCGAAGTGCCGGATCGGGGCGCTGCCAGCGATGCCGAAGCAGGCCGCTGACGGCATCGGTGGGCGCCGCGCAAGCTGGGCATTTAACCTGTTAACCAGGGGGTCGGGTTAGATTTCGTCAGGAAGCGTGAGTACGGTCGTCTCCGCTGGGCCCAAGTACCCGGCAGAGACACGAGATTGATCTAGATACGGAGGAATCGTGGCCCTTCCCCAGTTGACCGACGAGCAGCGCGCGGCCGCGTTGGAGAAGGCGGCTGCCGCACGTCGAGCACGAGCAGAGCTAAAAGACCGTCTCAAGCGCGGTGGCACCAACCTGACCCAGGTGCTCAAGGACGCCGAGAGTGACGAAGTCCTGGGCAAGATGAAGGTGTCTGCGCTGCTTGAGGCGTTGCCGAAGGTGGGCAAGGTCAAGGCGCAGGAAATCATGACCGAGCTGGAGATCGCTCCGACCCGCCGCCTGCGCGGGCTCGGCGACCGTCAGCGCAAGGCCCTGCTGGAAAAGTTCGGCTCCGCCTAACCCGCCGGCGATGCAGGCCGATCGGCCTGTGGGCGCTCCAACCCAGGGGCGCCGGTGAACGTCGACGAGGGACCGGACGCCGAGCACCGCGCACGTCCTGCGCCATCCGGCAAGGGGCGTGTGGTGGTGCTGTCCGGTCCCTCAGCGGTCGGTAAGTCAACAGTGGTCCGGTGTCTGCGCGAGCGGGTACCGGACCTGCATTTCAGTGTCTCGGCCACGACGCGGGCGCCGCGGCCGGGCGAGGTCGACGGCGTCGACTACCACTTCGTCAGTCCCGCCCGCTTTCAGCAACTCATCGACGAGGGCGCCCTGCTGGAGTGGGCCGAAATCCACGGTGGGCTGCAGCGATCGGGCACCCCGGCGGCGCCGGTCCGGGCCGCGACCGGCGCGGGGTTTCCGGTGCTCATCGAGGTGGACCTGGCCGGCGCCAGGGCGATCAAGCGAGCCATGCCGGAGGCCATCACCGTGTTCCTGGCCCCGCCCAGCTGGGCGGATTTGGAGGCCAGGCTGATCGGGCGTGGCACCGAAACGCCGGCGGACATGGCGCGCCGCCTGCAAACCGCCCGCGAGGAACTCGCAGCTCAAGACGACTTCGACCAGGTCGTGGTCAACAGTCAATTGGAGTCTGCGTGCGCCGAATTGGTATCCTTGCTGGTGGGAAACGCGCCTGGTACGGCCTGAGCCGACTCGTCAGGCGCGATTGAGAATCAAAGTTTTCTAGCTGTTGTAACCGCTGTTGAACAGACCAAGCGCCAGGAGAATGTCTTAAGTGAGTATTCCGCAGTCCGACGCGTCGCTGACCGCCGTGGATCAATTCGATCCGTCGTCCGGTGGGCAGCGCGCCTACGACACCCCGTTGGGCATCACCAACCCGCCCATCGACGAACTGCTCGACCGCGTCTCGAGCAAGTACGCGCTGGTGATCTACGCGGCCAAGCGCGCGCGGCAGATCAACGATTACTACAACCAGCTCGGTGAGGGCATCCTCGAGTACGTCGGTCCGCTGGTCGAGCCCGGTTTGCAGGAAAAGCCGCTCTCGATCGCGATGCGCGAGATCCACGCCGACCTGCTCGAGCACACCGAGGGCGAGTAACAGGACGGGGCCGGACGTGGTGAGCCGCTTCAACGAGGAAGGGCCGGCGTAGGTGAATCGCAAGCGGATCGTCGTCGGTGTCTCCGGGGGTATCGCCGCGTACAAGGCATGCACCGTCGTCCGGCAGCTTGCCGAGGCGGGCCATGAGGTCCGCGTCATCCCGACCGAATCCGCGTTGCGCTTCGTCGGCGCCGCCACCTTCGAGGCGCTGTCCGGCCAGCCGGTGCACACCGGCGTCTTCACCGACGTTGCCGAGGTGCCGCACGTCCGGCTCGGCCAGCAGGCCGACCTGGTCGTGGTGGCACCGGCCACCGCCGACCTGTTGGCCCGCGCGGTGCACGGCCGCGCCGACGATCTGCTGACCGCGACGCTGCTCACGGCGCGATGTCCGGTGCTGTTCGCCCCGGCGATGCACACCGAGATGTGGTTACACCCGGCCACCGTCGACAATGTGGCGACTTTGCGCCGTCGGGGCGCTGTCGTGCTGGAACCGGCGTTCGGACGGCTCACCGGCACGGACAGCGGCAAAGGACGGCTGCCCGAGGCCGAAGAGATCACCACCCTGGCGCATCTGCTGCTCGAGCGGGGCGACGCGCTGCCCTACGACCTGGCCGGCCGCAAGCTGCTGGTGACGGCCGGCGGTACCCGCGAGCCGATCGATCCGGTCCGCTTCATCGGCAACCGCAGCTCCGGCAAGCAGGGCTACGCCGTCGCGCGCGTCGCCGCCCAGCGCGGTGCCGAGGTCACGCTGATCGCCGGCCATACCGCCGGGCTCATCGATCCGGCCGGCGTCGAAGTCGTCCATATCAGCTCGGCCGCGCAGCTCGCCGACGCGGTGTCCAAGCACGCTCCGGCCGCCGATGTGCTGGTGATGGCGGCCGCGGTCGCCGACTTCCGGCCCGCGCGCGTTGCCGCCGCGAAGATCAAAAAGGGCCCGAACGACGCCGACGACGCGCCGACGATCGAGTTGGTGCGCAACGACGACGTGCTGGCCGGCGCCGTGCGCGCGCGAGCCCACGGCGAGTTGCCCAACATGCGGGCCATCGTCGGTTTCGCCGCCGAGACCGGTGACGCCAACGGCGACGTGCTGTTCCACGCGCGAGCGAAGTTGCGCCGCAAGGGATGTGACCTGTTGGTGGTCAACGCGGTCGGCGAGGGCAGGGCGTTCGAGGTGGACAGCAACGACGGCTGGCTGCTCGCCTCCGACGGGACCGAGGCCGCGCTGCAGCACGGGTCGAAGACGCTGATGGCCAGTCGCATCGTCGACGCGATTGTCGCTTTTCTGCACGGCGACACCGGATAGCCCGCTCGATGGGCCCGGCGGAAGGTTGCTAGAAAGGTTGCAATCACGACCGGCTTCGCCGGCCGTGCCACGAACACTTAAAATAATTTGTCTAACTAACATTTAGGCAAGGCGGAAGGATGACGCAGTGAGCGAAAAGGGTCGGCTGTTTACCAGTGAGTCGGTGACCGAGGGGCATCCCGACAAGATCTGCGACGCGATCAGCGACTCGGTCCTCGACGCGCTGTTGGCGGAGGATCCCCGCTCACGTGTCGCGGTGGAAACGCTGGTGACCACCGGGCAGGTGCACGTGGTCGGTGAGGTCACGACGACCGCGAAGGAGGCGTTCGCCGACATCACCAACACGGTGCGCGCGCGCATCCTCGACATCGGCTACGACCACTCCGACAAGGGCTTCGACGGGCTGACCTGCGGGGTGAACATCGGCATCGGCGCGCAGTCGCCCGACATCGCCCAGGGCGTCGACACCGCCCACGAGACCCGCGTCGAGGGCGCCGCGGACCCGCTGGACGCGCAGGGCGCCGGCGACCAGGGCCTGATGTTCGGCTACGCGATCAACGACACCCCCGAGCGGATGCCGCTGCCCATCGCGCTGGCCCACCGGCTGTCGCGCAAGCTGACCGAGGTCCGCAAGAACGGCACGCTGGACTACCTGCGCCCGGACGGCAAGACGCAGGTCACCATCGCCTACGAGGACGACGTCCCGGTCCGGCTGGACACCGTGGTGGTCTCCACCCAGCACGCCGACGGCATCGACCTGGAGAAGACGCTGGATCCCGACATCCGCCGGCACGTGCTGGCGACGGTGCTCGAGGAACTTGCCCACGACACCCTGGACTCGTCGGCGACGCGGGTGCTGGTCAACCCGACCGGCAAGTTCGTGCTCGGCGGCCCGATGGGCGACGCGGGCCTGACCGGCCGCAAGATCATCGTCGACACCTACGGCGGCTGGGCGCGCCACGGCGGCGGCGCCTTCTCCGGTAAGGATCCGTCCAAGGTGGACCGGTCGGCGGCGTACGCGATGCGCTGGGTGGCGAAGAACATCGTTGCCGCCGGGCTGGCGGAGCGGGTCGAGGTGCAGGTGGCCTACGCCATCGGCAAGGCCGCCCCGGTCGGGCTGTTCATCGAGACGTTCGGCACCGCGACGGTCGACCCGGTCAAGATCGAGAAGATCGTGCCCGAGGTGTTCGACCTGCGGCCCGGCGCCATCATCCGCGACCTGGACCTACTGCGCCCGATCTACGCGCAGACCGCCGCCTACGGGCACTTCGGCCGCACCGATGTCGAGCTGCCGTGGGAGCAGGAGAACAAGGTCGACGAGCTCAAACGCGCGATCTGATTTCCCAGGACGCCTCATGTTTGGCCTGAGCCCACGCTAGGTGCTCGCCGCCGTCGACGGCGATCATCTGCCCGGTCAGCGACGGCGACTCGATCAGAAAGCGCGCGGTGCGGGCGACGTCGGCCGGCAAGATTCGGCGTCCCAGCGGCAAGCTGGACCAGTGCTCCTCGAATTGCTCCGGGCTCTGGCTGGTATTCGGCAGAACCGGGCCCGGGCCGATGCCGTTGACCCGAATGCGCGGTGCCAGGCCCAGCGCCAGGCTTTGGGTCAGCGTCCACAGCGCGCCCTTGCTGGCGGTGTAGCTGACGGCGTGCGGGGTCAGGTTCCACACCGCCTGGTCGAGCAGGTTGACCACCGCGCCATGCATGTCGTCGGGCAGTAACCGAGCGAATTGTTGGGTCAGCACGAAGGGCGCACGCAGGTTGATCGCCATGTGGCGATCCCAACTCGGGCGCGTCACATCCAGCACGTCATCGCTCTGGTAGATGCTGGCGTTGTTGACCAGCGTGTCGACCGAGCCGAGTCGCGTGATCGCCTCCGGCAGAATGGCTTCGACCGCCGACTCGTCGGCCAGGTCGGCCTGGATCAGTGCCGTGCGCCGACCCAGCGAACCGATCTCCATGGCCAGCGTTTCGGCGTCTACCCAGGAACGATGAAAGTGGATGGCGACGTCGTAGCCGCCCCGAGCCAGCTCGAGCGCAATGGCGCGGCCGATGCGTTTGGCGGCGCCAGTGACCAATGCAGTCTTCGTCATCCGCCTGACATCCCTTAACTCGGGCCGCATCCCGCGACAGTCCAGGTTCCTCTGGCAAACAGATGGTAATGGGTGCGCGGCCGCGGTGCGCGCTAATCGAGGCTGGACGGCAACGGATGGTCGGGGTCCAGTGCCGCCAGTCCGTCGATGCTGTGCAGATTGCGCTTGACGGCGCGCACGTATGTCTCGGCGGTCGCCTTCGCGTGGTAGGTGTCGAGCACCGGCCGTTCGTCGACGAGCTCGTAGTACGGCACCGAGAATCCGCAGGCGTCGGCGATCCGCTCGACGTCGATGACGATCGCGGCCCGGACGCCGGCCTGCCGGTCGCCGAAATGTGCTAGCAGACCCGGGAATTCGGCGTCGTCCGGGCGTACCGTCCGCCCGGTGCCGAACAGCCGCAGGATCCGCGAGTTTCGGGTGAACGAGCAGAACATGATGGTGATCCTGCCGTTGTCGCGCAGGTGCGCGATCGTTTCCACACCGCTGCCGAACAGATCGAGGTAGGCCACCCGGTGATCGTCGAGCACCGCGAAGGTGTCGCGATACCCCTTGGGGGAGAGATTGATTCGGCCGCCTTCGGAAGGGGCGGTGGCGACGAAGAACATGGCCTGGCCGTCGATGAATTCCCGCAGCGACTCGTCGAGTCGCGCATATTCCTTGGCCATGCCTGCAGCCTAGCGGCCGGTGAATCGGTAGTCGTCGAGATCGAAGCGACGGCTGCGCCAGTACGCCTCCATCGTGGTGGCCGGGCGCAGCGGCACGTCACCGTTCTTGTCGAAGTAGTAGCTGTTGGCCAGCTGGCAGCTGTCCTGCCAGAAGATCTGCCGGTGCCGCTTGCGCATCATCTCGTCGAAGTAGCGGCTGTTGGCTGCTTCGGTCACCTCGACCCGCGTGGCGCCGGTGCGCCGGGCCCGTTTCAGGCACCGCACGATGTGGTGGGTCTGCGTCTCGATCAGCGCGAAATACGAAGAGCCGACGTAACCGTAGGGGCCCATCACGCTGAACATGTTCGGGAATCCCGGAACGGACACCCCCTCGTAGGCCTGCAGCCGGTGGGAGTCCCAGAACTCGGTCAGCGTGGTGCCGCCGCTGCCGGTGATCGAAAAGGTCGGCATGTGATCGGCGTCCATCACCTTGAACCCGGTGGCCAGCACCAGCACGTCGACCTCGTGATGCTCGCCGTCGGTGGTGGCCACCGCCTGCGGCGTGATCTTGTCGATCGGCTCGGTGACCAGCCGCACGTTGTCGCGATTGAACGTGGCCAGGTACCCGTTGTGAAAGCCGGGGCGCTTGCATCCCACCGCGTATTGCGGGGTGAGCTGCTCGCGCACCGCCGGGTCGTCGACCTGCTGACGCAGATAGCGGCGGCCGGCGTCGCCCATCCGCCCGGCCAGTGGAACCAGCGTGAAGTACTGCGCGGCGATCGTGAAGGTCAGCTCGACGAACGCCTGGCTGAGCAGCCGCTGGGCGAATTTGCCTCCGGGAATCCGCATCGCCGCGCGCAGCGGCGCGGGCAGCGGGACGTCGAACTTGGGGAAGCACCAGATCGGGGTGCGCTGAAACACGGTGAGCCGGCTGACAATTGGCGCGATCTCCGGGATGACCTGCACGGCCGAGGCGCCGGTGCCGATGATCGCGACGCGCTTGCCGGTCAGGTCCTGGTCGTGATCCCAGCGCGCGGTGTGCATGGTCAGCCCGTCGAAGGAATCCACGCCGTCGATGTCGGGCAGGTTCGGCACCGTCAGCACGCCAGTGGCACTGATCAGGAACCTGGCCGTGAGCTCCCCGCCCGGATCGGTCTGGACGCGCCACAGCGCACGCTCGTCGTCGAACTCGGCGGACAGGACCTTGGTGTTCAACCGGATCCGCGACCGGATGCCGTATTTGTCGACGCAGTGTTCGGCGTAGGCCTTCAGCTCGCGGCCCGGCGCGTAGGTGCGCGACCATTTCCGGCTCTGCTCGAAGGAGAACTGATAGGAGAACGACGGGATATCCACGGCGATACCGGGATAGGTGTTCCAGTGCCAGGTGCCGCCGACGCCGTTGCCGGCCTCGACCACCAGGTAGTCGGACAGGCCGGCCTTGTCCAGCTTGATCGCGGCGCCGATCCCGGAGAATCCGGCTCCGACGATCACGGTCTGATGGTCGGGCTGCATCTGCTAGGGGTACAGCGCCTTCCGCAGCGCCGTCAAGCCGCGGTCGGCGGCCGCCGCGGCCGCGGGGATCACCGGGGCGAAGTTGACAAAGCCGTGCACCAGCGTCGGCTCGTTGCTCAGCTCGGCGGGAACGCCCGCGGCGTTGAGCAGCTCGGCGTAGCGCGCCCCGTCGTCGCGCAGCGGGTCGTGCTCGGCGGTCCCGATGAAGGCCGGCGGCAAACCCGACAAATCGGCGTTGGCCGGTGCGAGCGTGACGGGCAGCACCGTGGGGTCGGCGACGTCGACGTCGGGGATGTACCAGGCCAGGAAGGCCTCGATCGTTTCGCGGTCCAGGATCGGGGCGAAGGCGTTCTCGGTGTGCGACGGCAGCGAAAGATCGGCGGTCACCACCGGGTACCAGAGCAGCTGGAACACCAGCTGCGGCCCGGCGTTGTCGCGGGCCAGCACCGCCATCACGGCGGCCAGGTTGGCGCCCGCGGAATCCCCGGCCACCGCGATGCGGCTCGGGTCGCCGCCGAGGTCGGCGGCGTGGGCGCCGACCCACCGCAGCGCGGCCCACGCGTCGTCGACCCCGGCGGGGTACGGGTGCTCCGGCGCCAGCCGGTAACCCACCGACACCACGATGGCCTCGGCGCCGACCGCGTGCGCGCGGGCGACGTGGTCGTGGGTGTCCAGGTCGCCCAGACAAAAGCCGCCGCCGTGGAAGAACACGACGACGGGTGAGATCTCGGCCGGGGTGGGCGGCCAGTAGATCCGAACCGGAATGTCGACGAGGTCGCCATGACCGATCGTCCGGTCTTCGATCCGCAGGTCCGGCAACAATTCCGGGGGGACCTTGAGCATTTTGAGCCGCTCGCGGGCAGGCGCGACCCCGTCGTCGGCGTTGAACCCCTGCGGGAACAGATCGAGCAACGCCTTGAGCGTCGGGTCGATCTCGGGACGGGCGCCGGCGGGCTCAATCATTCGTCCACCGTACGCCTGTTGTTCACCTGTACAGCGCATCCCGTAACGCGGCGAGCCCCCGCTCCGACCCGGCCGTGGCGGCGGGAACCACGCCCGCATAGCCGAGGTAGCCGTGCACCATCGTCTCGGCATTGTGCACCTCGGCGGGCACGCCCGCGGCGGCCAGCAGCTTGCCGTAGCTGATGCCGTCGTCGCGCAGCGGGTCGTAGCCGGCGACGCCGATGTAGGCCGGCGGCAGGCCGGCCAGGTTCGTCGCCCGCCCCGGCGCCATGCGGACCGGCGGGTTGGACAAGTCGACATCGCCTGCGTACCAACGGGAGAACTGCGCGATGGCCCGGGTGTCGAGAATCGGCGCGCTGGTGTTCTCGGCGAACGACGGCAGCGATTGGTCCCACAGCACCGACGGATACCACAACAGCTGGAACACGATCGGCGGTCCGCCCTCGTCGCGGCTCTGCTGAGCGACCACCGCCGCGATGTTGCCGCCCGCCGAATCCCCGGCGACGGCCAGCCGGGCGGTGTCCGCGCCGAGCTCCGCGCCGTGCTCGGCCACCCACAGCGTTGCGGCCCAAGCGTCTTCGACGGCAGCGGGATACGGATGCTCGGGCGCCAACCGGTAGTCGACGGACACCACGATCGCGTCGGCGCCCACCGCGTGCTGACGGGCGGTGCCGTCGTGAGTGTCCAGGTCGCCGATCACGAAGCCGCCGCCGTGGAAGTAGACGACGACGGGCAGCGTGGCGTCGCCGGAATCGGTTGGCGGCCAATAGATCCTGATGGCGATGGCACCGGCGGGGCCTTCGATGGTGCGATCCTCGACGCGCAGCTCGGGGTGCACCGCCCGGCGTGGCAGATCGCGGAACCGCTGGCGCGCAGCATCGATGCCGTCGTCGGTGGATAGCCGGAACGGAACCGCGTCGAGTACCTTCAGCAAGATGGGGTCGATAGGAGGTTTCTCGTCGGCTTTGTCGAAGCTGGGCATGGAGGTACCGTACGCACCCCGCGTGCTGGCCGGCTGCTGGGTGGCAGCCTGCTGGGCGGGTATCGGCTACGGCGTGTTCTTGACCGTCGTCGCGGTGCAATCCCCGCCGGGCACCGAGCTCACCGGGCACTGGCTGTTGCAGCCGCCGTTCAAGGCGTTGATGGCCTTGCTGTTGACCGTTGCCGCGTGCGCGCATCCAATCGTCAGCGAGCGGCGCTGGCTGATGCCCGCGATGCTGCTGTCGGCCACCGGCGACTGGCTGCTGGCGATCCCGTGGTGGACCATGTCGTTCGTCTTGGGGCTGGCGGCATTTCTGTGCGCGCACCTGTGCATCATCGGCGCGCTGGCGCCGTTGGTGGTCAAGGAGTCGCTGTCGCGAGTTCGCATCGCGGTCATGGCGGGGCTGTGCGTGGCGGCAATCGCCTTGCTGGTGTGGTTCTGGCCGCACCTGGGTGCTGAGAACCTGACGCTCCCGGTGACGGTGTATGTCATCGTGCTGACCGCGATGGCGTGCACGGCGATTGCGGCGCGGCTGCCGACGATCTGGGTGCCGGTGGGGGCGGTGTGCTTCATGGCCTCGGACGCGATGATCGCGATCAGCCGTTTCATCCTGGGCCACGAGGCGCTGGCGGTGCCGATCTGGTGGCTCTACTCCGCGGCGCTGATCCTGATCACGGCGGGGTTCTTCTTCGGTCGAGACGAGGCCGCCGCTGACAATGACCGCGAGCCTGCCGAAGGCTGACTGTCGGTGGTGACCGCTACGCTGTGGCCACGGATGGTAATCATGTTGACTGGCAACATCTTTGGTGACTCGAGGGTGCGGTGAGCGGCGCGGGCACACCCGTCGAGGTCGAACCGATCGCCCGGGTGCTGCCGATGTTGTCGGTGCCGCACCTGGACCGCGAGTTCGACTATCTGGTGTCGGCCGAGCAATCCGACGACGCGCAGCCCGGCGTGCGGGTGCGGGTCCGGTTCCACGGCCGGCTGGTCGACGGGTTCGTGCTGGAGCGGCGCAACGACACCGACCACCTCGGCAAGCTGGGCTGGCTGGACCGCGTGGTGTCCGCCGAACCGGTGCTCACCCCGGAAATCCGCCGGCTCGTCGACGCCGTCGCGGCGCGTTACGCCGGAACCCGCGCGGACGTGTTGCGGCTGGCCATCCCGGCCCGGCACGCCAGGGTGGAGCGGGAATCCACCGCGACCGGGCCGCCGCCGGAGGTGGCGCCCATCGACCCGTCCGGCTGGGAGGGGTACGGCCGCGGCGACCAATTCCTGACCGCATTGGCCGAGTCGCGGGCCGCGCGTGCCGTCTGGCAGGCGCTGCCGGGGGAGCAGTGGGCGGACCGGTTCGCCGAGGCCGCGGCGCAGACCGTGCGCGCCGGGCGTTCGGCCCTGGCGATCGTGCCCGACCAGCGGGACCTGGACGCGCTGTGGGCGGCCGCGACCGTCCGGATCGACGAGGGCAGCGTGGTCGCCTTGTCGGCGGGCCTGGGACCGGCCGCGCGCTACCGGCGCTGGCTGGCGGCGCTGCGGGGCCAGGCGCGGCTGGTGATCGGTACGCGCAGTGCGGTTTTCGCGCCGCTGGCCGACCTGGGGCTGGTCCTGGTCTGGTCCGACGCCGACGACAGCCTGGCCGAGCCGCGGGCGCCCTACCCGCATGCCCGGGAGGTGGCGATGCTGCGCGCGCATCAGGCCCGGTGCGCCGCGCTGATCGGCGGCTACGCCCGCACCGCCGAGGCCCACGCCCTGGTGCGCAGCGGCTGGGCGCACGACATCGTCGCGACGCGGCCCGTGGTGCGGGCCCGCACGCCCCGGGTGGTCGCCCTCGACGACACCGGCTACGCCGACGAACGCGACCCGGCGGCGCGCTCGGCGCGGATTCCGTCCATCGCGCTGCGCGCCGCCCGCTCCTCGCTCGAGGCGGGGGCGCCGGTGCTGGTGCAGGTGCCGCGCCGCGGTTATGTGCCGTCGCTGGCCTGCGGGCGTTGCCGCGCCATCGCCCGGTGCCGGCATTGCACGGGGCCCCTCTCACTAACCGAGTCGCCGCGGGAGCGGGGCCCCGGGGCGGTGTGCGGGTGGTGCGGACGTGCCGAGCCCGCGTTGCGGTGTGCGCGGTGTGGGTCGGATGCGGTACGCGCGGTGGTGGTCGGGGCCCGGCGCACCGCCGAGGAGCTGGGCCGCGCCTTCGCCGGCACCCAGGTCATCACCTCGGCGGGCGATGCGATCGTGGCCGAGGTCGCCGCACACCCGGCCCTGGTGGTGGCCACGCCGGGCGCCGAACCCCGCGCGGCGGGCGGCTACGGCGCGGCGCTGCTGCTGGACACCTGGGCACTATTGGGCCGTCAGGATTTGCGCGCCGCCGAGGACGCGCTGTGGCGCTGGATGAGCGCCGCGGCGCTGGTGCGGCCCCGCGGCGACGGCGGCGTGGTGACGGTGATCGCCGAATCATCCATTCCCACCGTGCAATCGCTGATCCGATGGGATCCGGTGGGCCATGCGGACGCCGACCTGACGGCACGCGCCGAGGTCGGGTTGCCGCCGAGTGTGCACATGGCGGCCATCGACGGCAGCACCGAAGCGGTGACGGCATTGCTCGACGAGGCGGCCCTGCCCGACGGTGCCGAGCAGCTCGGCCCGGTCGGCCTGCCGCCGGGCGTGCGTCGGCCGCCGGGCACCCCGGCGGGCGTGCCGGTGATCCGGATGCTGGTGCGGGTCCGTCGCGAGCAGGGCCTGGAGTTGGCGGCGAGCCTGCGACGCGGCGTCGGAGTGCTCAGCGCCCGGCAAACCCACGAACCCGCCCGGGTGCAGATCGACCCCCCGCAAATTGGCTAGATCGGGACCAGCGGGCGCAATCTCCTCGCGCGCGACCGGTGACCCGTGCTGCTATCATGCCTCTGAACTGTTGCGATGCTCCCAGTCGATGCGGCTGGACCCGCCGCACATCGGCCAGCCGCCGCGTTGCACCGACCGGGCAGCAATTTTCCAATCGGCTGCGCAGATCGCCTACCGCAGCGATAGTATGCATGAGCAATAGTGCCTTTCTACGACATTCGTAGGCCGTGCACTGCCAGTGCTTTAGCCCGCGGCGGCCCGGAACGGGCCCTGGAAAGGGGGCCGGGATGTCCACGGACAACATGATGGAGGCCGGCGAGTCGCTCGATGCCATCACCGACGCGTTGCTCACCGCGTCGCGGTTGCTGGTCAGCCTGTCGGCCCGGTCGATCGGGCAGGTCGACGAGAACATCACCATGGCGCAGTTTCGCACCCTGGTGATCCTGTCCAACCGGGGACCGGTCAACCTGGCCACGCTGGCCAGCCTGCTGGGCGTGCAACCGTCGGCCACCGGACGCATGGTCGACCGGCTCGTCGCCGCCGGGCTGATCGATCGGCTGCCGCACCCGACGTCCCGGCGTGAGCTGATCGCCGCCCTGACCAAGCGTGGCAGTGAGGTGGTGCGACGCGTCACCTCCTACCGGCGAGCGGAGATCGCCGCCATCGTGGAAAAGATGCCGGTGGCGGAGCGCCACGGCCTGGTGCGGGCGCTGACCGCCTTCACCGTGGCCGGCGGAGAGCCCGACGCCAACCTGGACATCGAGCTCTGACCGGCCGGGGCCTCAGCGCTTTTCCCCGGTGAACAGTAGGTATTCCCAGCGCATGGTGCCGTCGGTCAGATACTCCGCGGCGAGTTCGACGAGTTGCGCGTCGAGTTCGGCGGCCAGCACCCGGTCGTGGCCGATGTTCGCGTAGGCCTCGATGGTCGGGCCGTAGTGATTCTTGAAGTAGTCGTGAACCGCTGTGGCACAGTCGAATCGGTTGACGTCCAACATGCCCCGCACCGCGGTCACCCGACCGATCCGCTCGCCCAGCAGCCCGGCGAGGTAGCGTTCGCGTCCCCACAGCGCCGCCGGTGGCACGGCCGGTGAGAGGCTCGGGCGGTAGGGCCGGATGGCGGCCAGCATGCGGCCGAAGAAACCTTCCGGGGTCCAGCTGATCAGGCCGATCGTGCCGCCGGGCCGGCAGACGCGCACCAGCTCACCGGCCGCGAGCCGATGGTTCGGCGCGAACTGCACGCCGATCGCCGACATCACCACGTCGAACTCGCCGTCGCCGAACGGCAGCGCATGCGCATTGGCCTCCCGGTACTCCAGCGTGAGCCCCTGCGCCGCCGCCCGCGCCCGGGACCGTTGCAGCAGTTCCGGCGTGAGGTCGGTGGACACCACGGCGGCACCCGTCCCGGCGGCGGGAAGCGAGATATTGCCCGAGCCGGCGGCGACATCGAGGACTCGGACACCGGGCCCAATACCGGTGGCGGACACCAGGATCGGGCCCAATGGCGCCATCACTTCCTCGGCCATCAGCGGGTAATCGCCGAGGGCCCACATGGCGCGGTGGGTCGCCGCAAGGTATTCGGGGACGGTCACGTCGAGAGTCATCAGTCCTCCTGGGGAGTGGGAAAGAGCTGCGCACCCGACTTCGTTGTCGCCGGCACAACTATATGTAATAGCAATAGTATACATAGGCAACTATCTGCCGGCCGGCGGCTCGCGCGGCCGGGCCGGATCCGGCGCTTCATAGACTGTGCCGGTGCGTCTCGTCTTCGCCGGCACCCCCGAACCCGCGCTGCCCGCGCTGCGCCGTCTGATCGAGGCGCCCGGCCACGAGGTCGTCGCGGTGCTGACCCGGCCCGATGCCGCGTCCGGGCGCCGCGGCAAGCCGGAACCGTCACCGGTGGCCCGCGAGGCGCTCGACCGCGGCATCCCGGTGCTGCGGCCCTCGCGGCCGAACTCGCCGGAGTTCGTCGCCGAACTGGCCGCGTTCGCCCCGGACTGCTGCCCGGTGGTGGCCTACGGTGCGCTGCTGCGCGACGCCCTGCTCGCGGTGCCCCCGCGCGGCTGGATCAACCTGCACTTCTCGCTGCTGCCGGCCTGGCGCGGCGCGGCGCCCGTGCAGGCCGCCATCGCCGCGGGCGACGCCATCACCGGGGCGACGACGTTTCGGATCGAGCCCAGCCTGGACTCCGGACCCGTCTACGGCGTGGTGACCGAGACGATCCGACCGACCGATACCGCGGGCGATCTGCTTGAGCGACTTGCCATTTCGGGTGCGGCGCTGTTGTCGGCCACGCTGGACGGCATTGCCGACGGGACCCTGACGCCGCAACCGCAACCGGCCGACGGCGTCAGCATCGCACCGAAGATCACCGTCGAGGAGGCCCGGGTGCGCTGGGATCTGCCGGCCGCGGTGGTCGAGCGCCGGATCCGCGCGGTCACCCCCAACCCGGGGGCCTGGACGATGATCGACGACCTGCGGATCAAACTGGGACCGGTGCAGATCGACGCGGATGCTGGCGTGTCGTTGCCGCCCGGCGTAATTCAGGTGGACCGCAAGAACGTGCGGATCGGTACCGGCTCGGCACCGGTGCGGCTGGGCCAGATTCAGCCCCCCGGTAAGAAACTCATGAACGCCGTCGACTGGGCGCGCGGCGCCCGGCTCGACGCCGCCGCACGGGCCTCATGAGCCCGGCCCCGAAACAGCGCCGGCCGCCCAAACGGCGCAAGCCACTGGATCCGGCCCGCGCCGCCGCCTTTCAGGTGCTCCGCGCGGTCAGCGAGCGCGACGCGTACGCGAACCTGGCCCTGCCCGCGCTGCTGCGCGATCGGGGCATCACCGGACGCGACGCGGCGTTCGCCACCGAGCTCACCTATGGCACCTGCCGCACCCGCGGCCTGCTCGACGCGGTCATCGGCGCGGCCGCCGGACGCCCGCCGGAGGCGATCAACCCGGTGCTGCTGGATCTGCTGCGGATGGGCACCTATCAACTGCTGCGCACCCGGGTCGACGCGCACGCCGCGGTGTCGACCACCGTCGAACAGGCCGGGATCGAATTCGACTCGGCCCGAGCAGGTTTCGTCAACGGCGTGCTTCGAACCATCTCCGGGCGCGACGAGCGGTCCTGGGTCGCCGAGCTGGCCCCCGATCCGGCGCGCGATCCGATCGGGCACGCCGCGTTCGTGCACGCCCACCCGCGCTGGATCGCGCAGGCCTTCGCCGACGCGCTGGGCGCCGACGCCGGCGAACTCGACGCGGTGCTGGCCAGCGACGACGAGCGACCCCAGGTGCACCTGGCCGCGCGCCCGGGCGTCCTGAACGCGGCGGCGCTGGCCGAGGCCGTCGGTGGCACGCCCGGCCGCTACTCGCCGTATGCGGTGTACCTGCCCGGCGGCGACCCGGGACAGCTGGCGCCGGTGCGCGAGGCCCGGGCGCTGGTGCAGGACGAGGGCAGCCAGTTGGTGGCCCGCGCGCTGACGTCGGCGTCCGTCGACGACGACACCGGTCGCTGGCTCGACCTGTGCGCCGGTCCGGGCGGCAAGACCGCGCTGCTGGCCGCCCTGGCCGGCGAGCGCGGCGCCCGGGTCACCGCGGTCGAGCCGGCGTCGGGCCGCGCGGATCTGGTCGTCGAGAACACCCGTGGGCTCGACGTGGACGTGGTGCGGGTCGACGGGCGTCAGACCGGCCTCGAGCCGGGATTCGACCGGGTGCTCGTCGACGTGCCCTGCACCGGGCTGGGTGCCTTGCGGCGCCGCCCCGAGGCGCGGTGGCGCCGGCAGCCGTCCGATGTGCCCGCGCTGGCCAAGCTGCAGCGCGAACTGCTGGCCGCCGCGATCGCGCTGACCCGCCCCGGCGGCGTGGTGCTCTATTCGACCTGCTCGCCGCATCTGGCCGAAACGGTGGGGGTGGTGGCCGACGCGCTGCGCCGTTATCCGGTGCAGGCCTTGGATACCCGGCCGCTGTTCGCGCCCGCCGAGCTCGGTGCGGGACTCCATGTGCAGCTGTGGCCGCACCGGCACGGCACCGACGCCATGTTCGCCGCGGCGCTGCGCCGCGTAGCGGGGTAGCGCCCCGGCGACACGACAGGCCTGAGCGCCGCGGCGCTGCGCCGCGTAGCGGGGTAGCGCCCCGGCGACACGACAGACCTGAGCGCCGCCGCGGCTGCGCCGCCTTGGTGACCCTCAGTAATGTGGCGCACATGGCTGGCAGCACCGGTGGACCCCTGATAGCCCCGTCGATCCTGGCCGCCGATTTCGCCCGGCTCGCCGACGAGGCGGCGGCCGTGACCGGCGCCGACTGGCTGCACGTCGACGTGATGGACGGCCACTTCGTGCCCAACCTGACGATCGGGCTGCCGGTGGTGGAGAGCCTGCTGGCCGCCACGCGCATTCCGATGGACTGCCACCTGATGATCGACAACCCGGACCGGTGGGCGCCGCCGTACGCCGAGGCGGGCGCCTACAACGTCACGTTCCACGCCGAGGCGACCGAGAATCCGACCGGGGTGGCCCGCGACATCCGGGCCGCGGGCGCCAAGGCCGGGATCAGCGTCAAGCCGGGAACGCCGCTGGAGCCGTATCTGGAGATCCTGCCGCAGTTCGACACCCTGCTGATCATGTCGGTCGAGCCCGGCTTCGGCGGCCAGAGCTTCATCCCGGAGGTGCTGAGCAAGGTCCGCATCGTGCGCAAGATGGTCGACGCGGGGGAGCTGACGATCCTGGTCGAGATCGACGGCGGCATCAATGCCGACACGATCGAGGAGGCCGCCGAGGCCGGGGTCGACTGCTTCGTCGCCGGTTCGGCGGTCTACGGCGCGGCCGACCCGGAGGCCGCGATCGCGGCGCTGCGACGCCAGGCCGGCGCCGCGTCGCCGCATCTACGGCAGTGAGTGTCGCAGCTGTCGAGAACCTCGACGCCGCAATGCGTTTGGCTATCGAACAGTCGAATCTGGTCAAGGGCAGCACCTACCCGAATCCACCGGTCGGGGCGGTGATCCTGGATCCGGACGGCCGGGTCGTCGGCGTCGGGGGCACCGAGCCGGCCGGCGGCGACCACGCCGAGGTGCTGGCGCTGCGCCGGGCCGGCGCCCTGGCGGCCGGGGGAACCGCGGTGGTCACGCTGGAGCCGTGCAATCACTACGGCAAGACGCCGCCGTGCGTGAACGCGCTGATCGACGCCGGCGTGCGGACGGTCGTTTACGCCGTGACCGATCCGAACGAGGTCGCGGCGGGCGGCGCGGCCCGGCTCTCGGAAGCGGGCGTGCAGGTGACGGCCGGCGTGCTGGCCGAGGAGGTCACCGGCGGACCGCTGCGCGAGTGGCTGCACAAGCAGCGGACCGGATTGCCCCATGTGACATGGAAATACGCCAGCAGCCTCGACGGCCGCAGCGCCGCCGCCGACGGCACCAGCCGGTGGATCTCCAGCGAGGCCGCGCGTTTGGACTTACACCGCCGCCGCGCCGCCGCCGACGCGATCGTCGTTGGGACCGGCACCGTGCTGGCCGACGATCCGGCGCTGACCGCCCGGCTGCCCGACGGCTCGCTGGCGGAGAAGCAACCGCTGCGCGTTGTGGTCGGGATGCGCGAAATTCATTCCGAGGCAAAGGTTCTCAACGACGATTCGCGCACCATGGTGATTCGCACCCGCGACCCACTGGAGGTACTCAAGGCGCTCTCGGACCGCACCGACGTGCTGCTGGAGGGCGGTCCCACCCTGGCGAGTGCGTTCCTGCGGGAAGAGGCGATCGACCGGATCCTGACCTACGTCGCGCCGATCCTGCTGGGTGGACCCATCACCGCGGTCGGCGACGTCGGCGTGTCGACGATCACCCGGGCGTTGCGGTGGCGCTTCGACGGCGCCGATCGAGTCGGGCCGGATCTGCTGCTCAGCCTGGTGCCGCAGCGCAGCTAGCGCTCCCCGAGTGACACCGTCTCCTGCTCGGCGATTTCCGGCTCCTCGGCGTGTTCCTTGCGGCTGCCGAGCAGCAGACCCAGCAGTGCGCCCACCACACAGATGACGACGGTGGCCGCGAAGATGTCGCCGTACATCAGGGCGAACGCCTTCAGGTACAGGGTGGCCTGGGCCGCGATGCGTTCCAGCAGCGTCGCGTCGGGCGGGATCTGCGCCGACAGCCCCGCGATGATCTGGTTGAACCGGTACAGCCCCCAGGCGCTCAGCGCCGCGACGCCGATCAGCATGCCCGTCATCCGGGCCACCACGACCGCCGCGGACGCGATGCCGTGCTGGGCCGACGGCACCACCCGCAGCGCGGCCGAAGTCAGCGGGCCGATCACCAGCCCGAGGCCCAGGCCGGCCACCAGCAGGTCGGTGTGGACCAGCGGCAGGCTGACGCCGAACAGGTCGTGATGCTGGGTCATCACGTCCATCCGCCAGTAGTGAATCAGCCAGTACCCGTAGGCCGCGATCAGCAGCCCGATGAACGTCATCGCGCGGTCGCCGATCCGGGTCGCGATGAATCCGCCCACCACCGCCCCGATCGGCAGCGCGATCAAAAACCACAGCAGCAGACCGGCGGCCTGCGTCTGGGACATTTGCAGCACGCCCTGGCCGAACAGCTCGACGTTGACCAGGGTCACCATCAGCGCGGCACCGGCGGCCACGGATGCGCCCAGCGCGGCCAAAAACGGCCGGAAGTGCACCCCGGTGGGTTCGATGAGCCGGGTGCGGGAGAAACGTTCCCAGAGGATGAACACCACCCCGACCACCACGGCGCCGATCACCAGCGGCAACCCGTAGCTGGGCAGGATCGTCTTGCCGTCGGGCGCCGGGTTGTACAGGCCGATGACCGCCAGGCCCAGCGCGACGGCCAGCAGCACGCCGCCGACCACGTCGACCCTTTCCGGCTCCTCGGCGCGCTGGTGCGCCGGCAGGCTGAACTGGATCATCACCATCGCGATCAGGGTCAGCGGCACGTTGATCCAGAACACGTAGCGCCAGTCGTGGAACAACCAGACGATGAAGATCCCGTAGAGCGGACCGAGCACGCTGCCGAGCTCCTGCGCGGCACCGATGCCGCCCAGCACGCTGGCGCGGTTGCGCTGCGCCCACAAATCGGCGCCCAGGGCCAGCGTGACCGGCAACAGCGCGCCGCTGGCGATGCCCTGGACGGTACGGCCGGCGACCAGCAGGTGGAAGTCGCCCCAATGGCCGGCCAGCGCGGTGATGACCGAGCCGACGATGAACAGCGCCAGGCTGATCTGCAGCACCAGCTTGCGGCCGAAGCGATCGGACGCCCGACCCAGCAGCGGCATCGCGGCGATGTAGCCCAGCAGGTACAGCGTGATGATCCAGGTGATGCGCTGCAGCTGGTTGATCGGGATGTGAACGTCGCTCATGATGTCGCGCATGATCGTCACGACGACATAGGCGTCCAACGCGCCCAGCAGTACGGCGAGGCTGCCCGCGCCGATCGCGATTCCGCGTCCTGCTCGCATGCTCATCAGCTCACCGGGGGCTTGGTGACCGTGACCGGCTTACCCCAGTCCGACAGCGTCACCTCGACGGAGTTGCCCTGGCTCTTCTCCAGGTTGGCCTGCACCAGCTGGTGGTCGCCGCTCTCCTGAATCCACACGGTGGCCGGCACGGGCTGCGAGGCGGCCAGGCTCGGGATGATCTTGTTCACCGCGTCCGGGGCGACTTTCCCGCTGATCTTGATGGTGCTCTGGCCGTTGATCGTTTCGCGGCTCTCGGCCTTGGCGTCGGTGAAGTTCGCCAGCATGTTGCCCAGGCCGGCGTCCGGGCTCAGCAGCACCGAGACGTCGTAGACGTCGGAGGCCTTACCGAAGTCGCTCCACTTGTTCGGGGTCAGCGTGGCGTAGAGCACCGAGTCGTAGACCACGAAGTTCGCGTCGATGTCCGAGCCCGCCATCGACAGCTGCGCGTTGCCCGACGCGGCGGTGCTGGGGACGGTGGTCAGGTCGCCGGTCAGCTTCTTGATCGGCAGTCCGGGAATCTTGCCCTGCGTCGACAGCACCAGGTGCACGCTCTTGACGGTCTTGGTGACGTCGGCGGACTGCTTGACCAGCGTGGTGGCGTCGGGCAACGGGCCGCCGCTGTTCTTCGAACCCGACGAGCAGCCCGCGATCAGGGCGGTGGCGAGGGTCAGGGAAGCGAGGACGGCCGTGAGTCGGCGGCGTGTCTGCATACCGTGCATCGTAGAGGAGCGGGATGAGCGGACTCCGGAACGCGGGGTCTGTCCGGCCCCGCGACGAGGGCGTTTCGCGCGTCGGTCGTGGCCGCCCACCAGGCAAAGCGCCGGCGAATTAGCCTGATGGAATGTTCACCGGAATAGTCGAGGAACTCGGCGAGGTCACCGGCCGCGACATGCTCGCCGACGCCGCCCGCCTGACCATCCGCGGCCCCGTCGTCACCGCCGACGCCGGCCACGGGGATTCGATCGCCGTCAACGGCGTGTGCTTGACGGTCGTCGAGCTGCTCGCCGACGGTCAATTCACCGCCGACGTGATGGCCGAGACCCTGGACCGGTCCAACCTGGGCGGGTTGCAGGTCGGCAAGCGGGTCAACCTGGAGCGCGCCGCCGCGGTCAACAGCCGGCTCGGCGGGCACATCGTGCAGGGGCACGTCGACGGCACCGGCCAGGTGGTGGCCCGCACTCCGTCGGAGCACTGGGAAGTGGTGCGCATCGAGATTCCCGCCGCCGTCGCCCGCTATGTCGTCGAGAAGGGGTCGATCACCGTCGACGGGATTTCGTTGACGGTCTCCGGCCTCGGCGCGCAGCCGCGGGACTGGTTCGAGGTCTCGCTGATCCCGACCACCCGGGAGCTGACCACCCTGGGTGCCGCCCCGGTCGGCACCCAGGTGAACCTCGAAGTCGACGTGATCGCCAAATACGTCGAGCGACTGATGACCGCAAGAAACCAATGAGGGCCATAGCCGCGGTCGCCACCTTGGTCTGCGCGGCGTCGCTATGTGGCGCCGGTGCCGCTCATGCCGACGCGAACCAGGAACAAGAGGCGTGTCAGCTGATGGATGATCCCGCCGGCCACGATTTGGGCTATCAGCCCGCCGAATACGCCTTCATGGTGTTGCGCGCCAAGATGACGGCCGGCGAGGCCCGAAACGTGATCTCGCTGGCGACCCAGGATTTCTGCCCTAATCACGTCATCGACCTGCCCGCCGGCTGGCGATAAGAAGCGAAACCCGCTCTACCGCAAGCGAATCCAGAGCTTCGGTGGGGGTGTGGGTGGTTGCCGAAGAGCAGGCGCGGGTGCGGTGATCCGTTGGCCTCATGCCCTTTTCGGGCGATCCCCGGTCGCAATATTGCCCCGGGCGAAAGATTTCATTTTGGTAACAATAGTCACGATCCCACTACACCATGGCGACACGCCTGTTCTAAATCCCCGCGCAGCCGTTTGCAGGTCCATACTCAATCGCATAGGCCGGCCGCCTGTACTACGCGAAGGAGCTGCAGAAATGTCCGTCGAGAGGTTGGCCGAGGCCGTCTACGAAGACCTCGCATTTGAAGCGGTGGCGACGCTTGCCGGCCGCAAGGCCGAGGCGCAATCGCGAGCGGTGTGGAGCCGGGAAGTCAACGACACCATGCTGACGATCGTCGAGCACCGGGTGCGCGACTACACCAGTTACGAGTTGGTCGGCGACGACGGGCGCGACGTGTCGCTCGGGCGGTTTTCCAGCTACCCCGCGGCCACCGCCGCGGTCAGCAAGTGGACGCACTTCATCGAGGCCGGTGGTTCGGTCGGCCGGTGGCTGGCCCACTACGCGGTCGATTGCGGCGGCGGTGTGGTGATCCAGATGCCGATGCGGCGCGGCGTGTAGCAGTTCCGGCACCGGCCTCAGTCCGGCCGCGTGTGCAGTGACGGCGTCGCGTGTGCACTCAGGGTGGCAACACGCCGAGACATCCCGCCGCCGGGGCACACCGAACGCCGTGAATGCACACGCGTTGCCGCTTCCAGGCCTGCCGACGATATCGATCGTCATGCGCCGAACAGATTCCCGTAAGAATCGTCACAACGCGCCTTGTCTTTCAGGCCGGCCGGCAGGCGGTCACCGCTGGTCAGTGCGGGTGCTGACGACGCGGAACCCCGCTGCACGCAGGCACGACGGCACCCGTTTCGCGCAGCCGGCAGCAACGTTGATGTCACTATCCAGGTGGTGCCCAAAGAACGGGCAACAACCCTGCGCCCGGCGTGGTTCATACTTGAAGCAATGCGCGGGCTTCGCGTGTTGCTCGGCACGACAGCAAGGCAGCACAGATGACGAGGTTGGACTCCGTCGAAAGGGCGGTTGCCGACATTGCCGCCGGCAAGGCCGTGGTCGTCATCGATGACGAGGAACGCGAAAACGAGGGCGACCTGATCTTCGCCGCCGAGAAGGCGACGCCGGAGATGGTGGCGTTCATGGTGCGCTACACCTCGGGCTACCTGTGCGTTCCGCTGGACGGCGCGATCTGCGACAAGCTGGGCCTGCTGCCGATGTACGCGGTCAACCAGGACAAGCACGGGACCGCCTACACCGTCACCGTCGATGCAAAAAACGGTGTCGGCACCGGGATTTCGGCCTCCGACCGCGCCACCACCATGCGGCTGCTGGCCAACCCCACCAGCGTCGCCGAGGATTTCACCCGACCCGGCCATGTGGTTCCGTTGCGCGCCAAGGACGGCGGCGTCCTGCGCCGGCCCGGCCACACCGAGGCCGCCGTCGACCTGGCCCGGATGGCGGGCCTGCAACCCGCGGGCGCGATCTGCGAGATCGTCAGCCAAAAGGACGAGGGCTCGATGGCCCAGACCGACGAGCTGCGCGTCTTCGCCGACGAACACGACCTGGCGCTGATCACCATCGCCGACATCATCGAATGGCGGCGCAAGCACGAAAAGCACATCGAGCGCATCGCCGAGGCGCGCATCCCGACCCGGCACGGCGAGTTCCGCGCCATCGGCTACGCGAGCATCTACGAGGAAGTCGAGCACGTCGCACTGGTGCGCGGTGACATCGCCGGGCCGAACGGCGAGGGCGACGACGTGTTGGTGCGGGTGCACTCCGAGTGCCTGACCGGCGACGTATTCGGCTCACGCCGATGCGATTGCGGACCCCAGCTCGACGCGGCGATGGCGATGGTCGCGCGGGAGGGCCGCGGCGTGGTGCTCTACATGCGCGGCCATGAGGGCCGCGGCATCGGCCTGATGCACAAGCTGCAGGCCTATCAGCTGCAAGACGCCGGCGAAGACACCGTGGACGCCAACCTCAAGCTCGGATTGCCGGCCGATGCAAGGGATTACGGAATCGGCGCGCAGATCCTGGTTGACCTGGGGGTGCGCTCGATGCGGCTGCTGACCAACAACCCGGCCAAACGGGTTGGGCTGGACGGGTACGGGCTGCACATCATCGAGCGCGTCTCGCTGCCGGTGCGGGCCAATGCCGAGAACATCCGCTACCTGATGACCAAACGGGACAAGATGGGACACGATTTGGCCGGGCTGGACGACTTTCACGAATCCGTCCATCTGCCAGGTGAATTCGGCGGTGCTTTGTGAGCCGCGCCGGCCACGACGCGGAGAAGCGGCGCGCATGAGCGGAGTCGGCGTCCCGGAGGTGACGGGGCTCGACGCGTCCGGCCTGCGGCTCGGCATCGTGGCGAGCAGTTGGCATCGCACCATCTGTGACGCGCTGCTGGCCGGCGCCCAGAAAGTCGCCGCGGAGTCGGGCATCGACAACCCGACGGTGGTCAGGGTGCACGGCGCGATCGAGATTCCGGTGGTGGCCCAGGAGCTGGCCCGCAACCACGACGCCGTCGTCGCCCTCGGCGTCGTGATCCGGGGTGCCACACCGCATTTCGAGTATGTTTGCGACGCGGTAACCCAGGGCCTGACTCGGGTTTCCCTGGACGCTTCGACGCCGGTGGCCAACGGGGTGCTGACCACCAACACCGAGGAGCAGGCGCTGGACCGGGCCGGACTGCCGACGTCCGCCGAGGACAAGGGGGCTCAGGCGGCCGGCGCCGCGTTGACCGCCGCGCTGACCTTGCGTGACTTGCGCGCTCGGTCGTGACCCGACCGTCGTCCCGCGAGCAATGGGATGTCGAACTGCGTCCGCATTGGACACCGCTATTCGCTTACGGTGCAGCATTTCTGGTCGCTGCGGCGCACATTGCCGTCGGCTTGCTACTCAAGATGAGCGCCAGCGGCGTGGTCTTCCAAACCGCCGACCAGGTGGCGATGGCAATTCTGGGTCTGGTCATCGCCGGCGTCATACTCCTGTTCGCCCGGCCCCGGCTGCGCGTCGGGCCCACCGGGCTGTCGGTGCGAAACCTGTTGGGAGACCGGCTAGTTCCATGGTCGGAGCTGGTCGGCGTGTCGTTTCCGGCCGGCAGCCGGTGGGCCCACATCGACCTGCCCGATGACGAGTACATCCCGGTGATGGCGATCCAGTCCGTCGACAAGGAGCGGGCCGTCGACGCGATGGACTCCGTGCGGTCGCTGCTGGCCCGCTATCGGCCCGACCTGCGCACGCGCTGAACAACGGGACCGACGACATTGTCGTAGGATCGCCCGATGGCACGTCAATTGCCGGGGGCCGTCGCGTCGTTGCTGATCGCGTCGACGGTATGCGCGTGCACCACATCGGTCGGCGGCCGCGCGCTGCGGGCTCCCGAGCAGTCCGCCTCCGGCGCTCCGACGTCGGCGTCGCCCGGGCGGATCCCGGCGCGCGACTTGCTGCTGCAGGACGGCGACACCACGCCGTTCGGTGCGGCCACGGCGGTGCCGGTGGGCACCACCTACTTCACCAGCGTGCAGCCGCCCGAATGCTCGGCGGCGCTGCTGTTCAAGGGTTCACCGCTGCCGCCGGCGCGCTCGTCGGACCATGCCGAATCCGGCTACACGTTCAGCGGCCCGGCGCTGTACGCGGAATCGGCCGATGTCTACGACAAGAAGCTGAACCCCCACGAGGTGGTGTCGAAGGGCTTTGGCTCCGTGTCGAAGTGCCACGGCGATGCCATCGGCCATACGTCCCAAGGGGACTTTCGGCCGATGCGGCTCGGTTCCTTCGGCATACCGTCCACCGGTGTCCTGGTATGGACGATGACCCGACCGGATTGGACCTGCGACTACGGGCTGGTCGTGGTCCCGCGCATCGCGCTGATGCTCTCGGCCTGCGACGCCAAACCCGGATTCCCGATGGCCGACTGGGCGGCGAAACGACGCGCGCAGTTGGACAGTCGGCCTACCTGAGGTTTGCTCAGTAGTTCTTGCAGCTGATCATCATCTGCCGGAAGATCGGGAACGCCTGGTCGGCTCCCGGGTTGTTCTGAATCGCCTTGAGCAGGTTCACCCGCTGGTCCGGCGTCGAAGCCATGAACTGCTGCAGGAATTGCTGGTTCGGCGGCGACTGATCGAGGTACTGCGCGGCCATCGGGTTTTCCGCGTGCACCGCCCGCATCGCTTGGTCATACGTGCAGGTCGTGTTCACCATCGGACCGATATCGGGTGTAGCTGATGCAATCCCCGCCCCGGCGCTCACCGACAATGCCAGACAGCCAACCCCCACGGCCAGTCCGGCCAACGGTCGTCTGCTCATTTTGTAAGCTCCCTTCAGCTGTTGCCACCCACTGTAGCGTCACAGCTAACCGGGTGCTTAGCCCGAACGAGCGCCCGCCAAACCGTCCACCGTGTTTGCGCCGGGCGAAAAGCGGTCGATTTCGCACCACGCGATCCCGATCGGCGTCGACGTCTTTGGCGGCTACTAGCCTGGATACGTGCCAGATCCCGCCACGTATCGTCCGGCTCCCGGATCCATTCCGGTCGAGCCGGGCGTGTACCGATTCCGGGACACGCACGGGCGGGTGATCTACGTCGGCAAGGCCAAGAGCCTGCGCAGCCGGCTGACGTCATACTTCGCCGACGTCGCGAATCTGCACCCGCGCACCCGGCAGATGGTGACCACCGCGGCCAAGGTCGAGTGGACGGTGGTCAACACCGAAGTCGAGGCGCTGCAGCTGGAATACAACTGGATCAAGGAATTCGATCCACGTTTCAACGTTCGTTACCGCGACGACAAGTCCTACCCGGTGCTGGCCGTGACCCTCAACGAGGAGTTTCCCCGGCTGATGGTCTATCGCGGCCCGCGGCGCAAGGGGGTGCGCTATTTCGGCCCGTACTCACACGCGTGGGCAATCCGCGAGACGCTGGATCTGCTCACCCGGGTGTTTCCTGCGCGCACCTGCTCGGGCGGAGTGTTCAAGCGGCACAAGCAGATCGATCGTCCGTGCCTGCTCGGCTACATCGACAAATGCTCGGCCCCGTGCATCGGCCGGGTCAGTGCCGACCAACATCGCCAAATCGTCACCGACTTCTGCGACTTCCTGTCCGGCAAGACCGACCGGTTTGCCCGCGAGCTGGAACAGCAGATGCACGCCGCGTCCGATCAACTCGATTTCGAGCGGGCAGCCCGGCTACGCGACGACCTCGGTGCGCTCAAGCGGGCGATGGAGAAGCAGGCCGTGGTGCTCGGCGACGGCACCGACGCCGACGTGGTGGCGTTCGCCGACGACGAGCTCGAGGCCGCCGTGCAGGTGTTTCACGTCCGCGGCGGCAGGGTCCGCGGCCAGCGCGGGTGGATCGTCGAAAAGTCTGCCGACCCAGGCGATTCCGGCGAAGAGCAGTTGGTCGAGCAGTTCCTGACGCAGTTCTACGGCGATCAGGCGGCGCTGGGTGGCGCCTTGAAAGAGGTCACAGACGAAGCCGCCAATCCGGTTCCGCGCGAGGTGCTGGTGCCGTGCCTGCCGTCCAACGCCGACGAGTTGGCCAACTGGCTGACCGGGCTGCGTGGATCCCGGGTCGCGCTGCGGGTGCCGCGCCGCGGCGACAAGCGGGCGCTGGCCGAGACCGTAGCGCGCAACGCCAAAGAAGCGCTGCAGCAACACAAGCTGAAGCGAGCCGGCGACTTCAACGCCAGATCCGCGGCGCTGCAGAACATTCAGGACGCGCTGGGTCTGGCGGATGCGCCGCTGCGCATCGAGTGCGTCGACGTCAGCCACGTGCAGGGCACCGACGTGGTGGGTTCGCTGGTGGTATTCGAGGACGGCTTGCCCCGCAAGTCGGACTACCGGCACTTCGGAATCCGGGAAGCCGCCGGGCAGGGCCGCTCCGACGACGTCGCGTCCATCGCCGAGGTGACCCGGCGCCGCTTCCTGCGCCATCTGTCCGACCAAAGCGACCCGAATATGCTTTCCCCGGAAGGCAAATCACGCCGGTTCGCGTATCCGCCCAATCTGTTCGTCGTCGACGGCGGCGCGCCGCAAGTCAATGCGGCCAGTGCCGTCCTCGAGGAGCTCGGCATCACCGATGTCGCGGTGATCGGGCTGGCCAAGCGGCTCGAAGAGGTGTGGGTGCCGTCGGAGCCGGATCCCATCATCATGCCGCGCAACAGCGAGGGACTTTATTTGCTGCAGCGGGTCCGTGACGAGGCGCACCGGTTCGCGATCACTTACCATCGCAGCAAGCGATCCAAGCGAATGACCGCCTCAGCGCTGGATTCGGTGCCAGGATTGGGAGAACATCGCCGCAAGGCGCTGGTCACTCACTTCGGATCGATAGCCCGCCTCAAGGAGGCCACCGTCGACCAGATCACCGCCGTGCCGGGCATCGGCGTGGCGACGGCCACGGCCGTCCTCGAGGCGCTGCGACCCGAGCCGCCCGAACAACCCGGAGCCTCGGCATGACCAGTCACGACAGCGAGCAGCGGTCCGCGCACGCGGGCGACGCCGCCGGGATCGACGTCGTTCTGGTCACCGGATTGTCGGGCGCCGGGCGGGGTACCGCCGCCAAGGTGCTCGAGGACCTCGGCTGGTACGTCGCCGACAACCTGCCACCCCAGCTGATCACCCGGATGGTGGATTTCGGGCTGGCGGCCGGCTCGCGGATCACCCAGCTCGCGGTCGTGATGGACGTGCGGTCGCGCGGCTTCACCGGCGACCTCGACGAGGTCCGCAGCGAACTGGCCACCCGCAACATCAACCCGCGCGTGGTGTTCATGGAAGCCTCCGACGACATGCTGGTGCGGCGCTACGAACAGAATCGCCGCAGTCACCCGCTGCAGGGCCAGCAGACGCTGGCCGAGGGCATCGCCGCCGAGCGCCGGATGCTGGCACCGGTGCGCGCGACGGCGGATCTGATCATCGACACCTCCACGCTGTCGGTGCGGGGTTTGCGGGAGAGCATCGAGCGTGCCTTCGGCGGCGACGCGAGCACCTCGACGAGCGTCACCGTCGAGTCGTTCGGCTTCAAGTACGGGCTGCCGATGGACGCCGACATGGTGATGGATGTGCGCTTTCTGCCGAATCCGCACTGGGTCGACGAACTGCGGCCGCACACCGGCCAGCACCCCGCCGTGCGGGACTATGTGTTGGGACAACCGGGGGCGGGGGAGTTCCTCGACGCTTACCATCGACTGCTAACTCTGGTTGTCGACGGCTACCGCCGGGAGGGCAAGCGCTACATGACGGTCGCGATCGGCTGCACCGGCGGCAAACACCGCAGCGTCGCGATCGCGGAGGCGTTGATGCGGTTGTTGCGGGCCTCGGAGACCGGAGCACAACTGTCGGTGCGGGTGCTGCACCGGGATCTGGGCCGCGAATGAATCCGCCACGGAGCGAGGGCATCGTCGCGCTGGGCGGTGGGCACGGCTTGTATGCGACGCTGTCCGCGGCGCGTCGGCTGACGCCCTACGTCACCGCCGTGGTGACCGTGGCCGACGACGGCGGCTCGTCGGGCCGGCTGCGCAGCGAATTGGACGTGGTGCCACCCGGTGATCTGCGAATGGCGTTGGCGGCGTTGGCATCTGACAGTCCATACGGGAGGCTGTGGGCGACCATCCTGCAGCATCGGTTCGGCGGCACCGGCGCCCTGGCCGGACACCCGATCGGCAACCTGCTGCTGGCCGGGCTGTCCGAGGTGCTGGCCGATCCGGTCGCCGCGCTCGACGAGTTGGGGCGCATCCTCGGCGTCAAGGGCCGGGTGCTGCCGATGTGCCCGATCGCGCTGCAGATCGAGGCCGATGTGTCCGGCCTGGAGGCCGACCCGCGGATGTTCCGGCTGATTCGCGGTCAGGTCGCCATCGCGACCACACCGGGCAAGGTGCGCCGGGTGCGGCTGCTGCCCCCGGATCCGCCGGCGACCCGGCAGGCCGTCGACGCGATCATGGCGGCCGACCTGGTGGTGCTGGGGCCCGGATCCTGGTTCACCAGCGTGATCCCGCACGTGCTGGTCCCGGAACTGGTCGCTGCCCTGCGCGCCACCTCGGCCCGCCGCGCCCTGGTGCTGAACCTGGTGGCCGAGCCGGGGGAGACCGCCGGGTTCTCGGTGGAGCGTCATCTGCACGTATTGGCCCAGCACGCGCCCGGATTCACCGTCAACGACATCATCATCGACGCGGATCGGGTGCCCAGCGAACGCGAACGCGAGCAACTGCGCCGCACCGCGACCCTGCTGAAGGCCGAGGTCCAGTTCGCTGACGTGTCCCGACCTGGTACACCTTTACATGATCCGGGCAAGCTTGCGGCGGCCCTGGACGGGGTCCGAACGGGCCGCACGGGTCCGGCAGCGCCTTCGGCCAAGGCCACCGCAGAGATTCGGGTCGACGGTGAAAGTTCAACGACGGGCGTGAACGGACCAGCTGGCAGCGGACCAAGGGGTGACGACGCGTGGCGATGACGACCGAAGTCAAGGACGAACTGAGCCGCTTGGTAGTGAAATCGGTCAGCGCGCGTCGAGCCGAGGTCACCTCCCTGCTGCGGTTCGCCGGCGGGCTGCACATCGTGGGCGGCCGCGTGGTCGTCGAGGCCGAGGTGGACCTGGGCAACATCGCCCGCCGGCTGCGCAAGGACATCTTCGACCTCTACGGCTACAACGCGGTCGTGCATGTGTTGTCGGCCAGCGGGATTCGCAAGAGCACCCGGTATGTGCTGCGGGTGGCCAACGACGGCGAGGCGCTGGCCCGCCAGACCGGGCTGCTCGACATGCGCGGACGTCCGGTGCGCGGTCTGCCCGCCCAGGTCGTCGGCGGCAGCATCGGGGACGCCGAGGCCGCGTGGCGGGGCGCCTTCTTGGCGCACGGGTCGCTGACCGAGCCCGGCCGTTCGTCGGCGCTGGAGGTCAGCTGCCCCGGCCCGGAAGCGGCGCTGGCGCTGGTCGGCGCGGCCCGCCGGCTCGGGGTCAGCGCCAAGGCCCGCGAGGTGCGCGGCGCCGATCGCGTGGTGGTGCGCGACGGCGAGGCGATCGGCGCGCTGCTGACCCGGATGGGTGCCCAGGACACCCGGCTGGTCTGGGAGGAACGCCGGATGCGTCGCGAGGTGCGCGCGACGGCCAACCGGCTGGCCAACTTCGACGACGCCAACCTGCGCCGCTCGGCACGGGCCGCGGTCGCCGCGGCGGCCCGGGTGGAGCGGGCGCTGGAGATCCTCGGCGACACCGTCCCCGACCATCTGGCCTCGGCCGGCAAGCTGCGCGTCGAGCACCGGCAGGCCTCGCTGGAGGAGCTGGGCCGGCTTGCGGACCCCCCGATGACGAAAGACGCTGTGGCAGGCCGTATTCGGCGCTTGCTGTCGATGGCCGATCGTAAGGCGAAGGTCGAAGGCATCCCCGACACCGAGTCGGCCGTGACGCCGGATCTGCTGGAGGATGCTTAACTAGCCACGACGCGGCGGGGGAAACGGGGGGCGCGTGGCGGGTTTGTTGACCAATGCTCGACTTGATTTGCTGGCGAGGACTACGGTCATCGCATGAAGCGGCTTTCGAGCGTTGATGCGGCGTTTTGGTCTGCGGAAACCGCGGGCTGGCATATGCATGTCGGTGCACTGGCGCTGTGCGATCCCAGCGATACGCCGCAGTTCAGCTTTCAGCGCCTTCGGGAAGTGCTGATCGAGCGGCTGCCCGAGCTGCCGCAATTGCGCTGGCGGGTCACCGGGGCGCCGCTGGGGCTGGACCGGCCGTGGTTCGTCGAGGACTCCGAGCTCGACATCGACTTCCATGTCCGCCGCATCGGCGTTCCCGGTCCCGGGGGTCGGCGCGAGCTGGAGGAGCTGGTCGGCCGGCTGATGTCGTACAAGCTGGACCGCGCGCGCCCGCTATGGGAGCTGTGGGTGATCGAGGGGGTCGAAGGTGGCCGCATCGCGACGCTGACCAAGATGCACCACGCGATCGTCGACGGTGTCTCCGGGGCCGGGCTGGGTGAAATCCTGTTGGACGTCACGCCGGAACCTCGTCCGCCGCAACGGGAGACGGTCGGATCGCTGGTCGGCATCCAGATTCCGGGGATCGAACGCCGCGCGGTGGGCGCGCTGGTCAACATCGGCGTCAAGACGCCGTTCCGGATCGCCCGGTTGGTGGAGCAGACGGTGCGCCAGCAGGTCGCCGCGCTGGGTCTCGCCAGTCGGCCGCCGCGCTTCTTCGAGGCACCCAAAACCCGGTTCAACGCACCCGTTTCGCCGCACCGCCGCGTCACCGGGGCCCGTGTCGAGCTGGCGCGCGCCAAGGTCGTCAAGGACGCCTACGGCGTCAAGCTCAACGACGTCGTACTGGCGCTGGTGGCCGGTGCCGCCCGCGAATATCTGCAGAAGCGCGGTGAGCTGCCGGCCAAACCGCTGATCGCGCAGATCCCGGTCTCCACCCGCACCGACGCCGACAAGGACGACGTCGGCAACAAGATCAGCTCGATGACGGCCTCGCTTGCCACCGACATCGAGGACCCGGCCGAGCGGCTGCGCGCCATCCACGAAAGCACGCAAAGCGCCAAGGTCATGGCCGAGGCGCTGTCGGCGCATCAGATCATGGGGCTCACCGAGACGACCCCGCCCGGACTGTTGCAGTTGGCCGCACGCGCGTACACCGCCACCGGGCTGTCGCGAAACCTGGCTCCGCTCAACCTGGTTGTGTCGAATGTTCCCGGTCCGCCGATGCCGCTGTACATGGCCGGGGCGAAGCTGGAATCGCTGGTGCCACTGGGCCCGCCGGTGATGGACATCGCGCTGAACATCACCTGCTTCTCCTACACGGACTACCTGGACTTCGGTTTCGTGACGACACCGGAGGTGGCCAGCGACATCGACGACATGGCCGATGCCATCGAGCCGGCGCTGACCGAACTCGAGAAGGCGATGGAGGCGGGTTAGTCGCGGCGCAGGTAGGTCGTCGCGTACACCCAGGACAAGAACCGCGCGACCGCCTCGGCCGATTTGTGCGCCCGCGGGGAGCCGAAGATGTCGAAAGCGTGCTGCGCATATGGCAATTCGGCATACGCGACCGGGGATTTCGACACCGCGCGCAGTTCCTCGACGAACTCCTGCGCCTCGCCGACGGGGATCAGCGAATCGTCGTGGCCGTGCAGGATGAAGAACGGTGGCGCATCGGCGCGTAGCTGCCGGATCGGCGACGCGTCGAGGTAGACGTCGCGGTGGGAGGCGAATTTGCGTTTCACGACGAACTTTTCGAGCAACTCGACGAACTCGCGGCGCCCTTCGCCGCTGGTGGAGAACCAGTCGTAGCGTCCGTACACCGGAACTGCGGCGACCACCGAGGTGTCGGCGTCTTCGAAACCCGGCTGGAATTGTGGGTCATTGGGCGTCAGCGCGGCCAGCGCGGAAAGGTGCCCGCCCGCCGAACCGCCGGTGATGGCAACGAAATTCGGGTCCCCGCCGTAGGCGGCGATGTTCTCCTTCACCCACGCCAGTGCCCGTTTGACGTCGACGATATGGTCGGGCCAGGTGTGCTTCGGAGAAACCCGATAGCCGACCGACACACAAACCCAGCCGCGCGCGGCCAGATGACTCATCAGGGGATAGGCCTGCGGGCGGCGCATCCCGATCACCCAGGCGCCACCGGGGACTTGCACCAGCACGGGCGCCTTGCCGTCGCGCGGCAGGTCGCGGCGCCGCCAGATGTCGGCCCGGTTGGCGCGGTGCGGCCCGTAGGCCACGACGTTGGTCTTCTCGACATAGTGCCGCCGAGCCACGGTGATGCCCAGCGGCAGGCTGAGCCGTCCCCGGCGCTCCGGCGCGGTTTGCGGCAATGCGGCCACCGCCTCGCGATAATCGGGACCCAGCTGTTCGGCCAGCCCCGCCTCCAGCACCGGGCCCGGGGTGGTGACGTTGCGATGGCGGATCACCGCGAGGATCGCCCACGACGCCGCCGTCAGGGCCAGCGCCGCTTTGCCCCGGCGTCCGGCGAAGTCGCCGCGGCGGCCGCGCCGCAGGACGTCGGCCAACGAACCGGCGAAGTACAGGCCGGGCACTTCCGAGGTCGGCCAGCCGAACCAGAACACCAGCACGGTCCGGTAACCCTTGCGGGCCAGCGGCCGTAATCCGTTGGCGGCGTTGGCCAATTCGATGGCCGCGCGCAACAGCGGCCTGCGGCGGCGCATCAGTCGTTCACCCGTGATTGCAGCTCGGCGCGCACGATCTTGCCGGTGCTGCTGCGGGGCAGCTCGTGCAGAACCGAGATCTCGCGCGGCACTTTGTAATTGGCGAGGTTGTCGCGGACGTGTTGCTTGAGCGTATCGGGCGTGGCGGTGGCGCCGGGTGCGAGCACCACGAACGCCGCCAGCCGCTGGCCGTACTGTTCGTCGTCCACGCCGATCACCGCGGCCTCGGCCACGTCCGGGTGCGCGGCAAGGGTCTTCTCCACCTCGATCGGGTAGACGTTCTCGCCGCCGGAGACGATCATCTCGTCGTCGCGGCCGACGACGAACAGTCGCCCGGCCTCGTCGAGATAGCCGACGTCGCCCGAGGACATGAACCCGGCGTGGAAGTCTTTGGTCGTGCCGGAGGTGTACCCGTCGAACTGGGTGTCGTTGCGGACGTAGATGGTGCCGACCTCGCCGGTGGGCATTTCGTTGAATTCCGGGTCCAGGATCCGGATCTCGGTTCCGCCGGCCGGCTTGCCCGCGGTGTCGGGTGCGGCACGCAGGTCCGCCGGTGTGGCCGTGGCGATCATGCCCGCCTCGGTCGCGTTGTAGTTGTTGTAGATCACGTCGCCGAACTGATCCATGAACGCGGTGACGACGTCGGGCCGCATCCGCGAACCCGACGCCGCGGCGAACCGTAATGACTTGCCGCTGTAGCGGTTCCGGACGTCGTCGGGCAGGTCCATGATGCGGTCGAACATCACCGGCACCACCGCCAGGCCGGTCGCCCGGTGCCGGTCGACGAGCTCCAGCGTCGCCTCCGGGTCGAACTTGCGACGGGTGACGATCGTGCAGGCCATCGACGCGGCGAAGATCAGCTGTGAGAACCCCCAGGCGTGGAACATCGGCGCGACGATCACGATCGTCTCCTCCGCCCGCCACGGCGTGCGGTCCAGAATCGCCTTGAGCGTGCCGATGCCGGCGCCACCGCCAGACTGCTTGGCGCCCTTGGGACTTCCGGTGGTCCCGGAGGTCAGCAGGATCATCCTGCCCTTGCCGCCGGTGCGCTCCGGCCCCAGTCCGGCATGCGAGGTGATCAGCTGCTCCACCGTCAGGTCATGCGGGCCTTCGGTCCACGCCACGATCCGGGTGGCGTCCGGCTTGTCGGCCAGCGCGCGGTCCACCGTCGCGGTGAACTCCTCGTCGTAGATCGCGGCGTCGACGCCCTCGCGGTTGACCACCTCGGCCATCGCCGGCCCGGCGAACGACGTGTTCAGCAGTACCACGTCGGAGCCGATCCGGCTGGCCGCCACCACCGCCTCGACGAAGCCGCGGTGATTGCGGCACATGATTCCGAGCACCTTCGGCCGGCCCGACGGCAGCCGCTGCAGCGCGGCCGCCAGCGCGTTGATCCGATCGTCGAGCTGGCGCCAGGTCAGCGTGCCGAGTTCGTCGATCAGGGCGGGGCGGTCCGGGCAGCGCTGCGCGGCGCCGGCGAAACCGACCGTCATGCCCATGCCCTCGCGACGCATCGCCGCGGCCATCTTGAGGTAGCGGTCGGGCCGCATCGGCGCGATCATCCGGGCGCGTCGCAGCGTCGCCAGGACGCCCAAGGCGCCGCGAGCCTGATCCAGGGGAGACGGCATGGCTCAGCCCAGAATCGGGAAGCGGCGCTTGGCGGCGAGGTCGTTGAGGGCCTCCTGCATGACCGCTCGCACGTGCGCGTCGACCTCGTCGACGTCGGGATCTTCGCCGAACCGCGCGGCGATGTCGATGGGTTCGAGCACCTGCGTGACGATCTTGGTGGGCAGCGGGACGTTTGGCGGGACGACGGCGCTGAACCCGAACGGGAAGCCGAACGAGACCGGCAGGATGGCGCTGCGCAGCAGGCGCTTGATGCCCAGCCGCTCGGCCAGCCAGGTGCCGCGGGTCAGGTACAGCTGTGTCTCCTGGCCGCCGATGGACACCGCGGGAACGATCGGCACGCCCGCTTCGATCGCGGTGCTGACGTATCCCTTGCGGCCGTTGAAGTCGATGACGTTCTCCGCGACGGTCGGCCGGTAGGCGTCGTAGTCACCGCCGGGAAAGACGACGACCACGCCGCCGGACCGCAACGCCTTGGCGGCGTTGCGCCGGTTGGCCCGGATGTAGCCGGCGCGCCGGAACAGCCCGCCGGTGAAGCCCAGGAACAGGATGTCGTGGCTCAGCGTGTAGACCGGCCGCTGGTAGCCGAATTTCTCGTAGAAGTCGACGCTGAAGATTGGGACGTCCATCGGGAACATGCCGCCGGAGTGGTTGCCGACCACCAGCGCCCCGCCGGGCGGGAAGGTGTCCAGGCCGTGCACCTCCGAGCGGAAGTACCTCTTCAGGACCGGGCGCAGCACACCCATCAGGCGTTGGGTCAGGCCCGGGTCGAATTGGCCGATCTCGGGGTCCCCCACATCTCGGCCGTCGCTATCGCCCACTTCGCTCACCGATGCCCCCTTTGGCGTCGCTCGACCGTCCCGTGTTGAGTCCCTCGATGGTAGCCAGGGCTCTCATTTGGATGGCCAACAGGCAAACACGCTTACCTTGCGGCTTCCGGTCGCGCACAGTGATGGGTGGGGGAGAACCGGATGGAAGGTGGCGGCATGGTCGACGTCATTGTGGACCCGATGTCGGTGATCGCGCGGGAGATGGATCGCATTCGGGAGGACTTCATCGCCGAGGTCTTCGAGGAGATCAAGGCCGAAAATCGCGACCTCAATTACGACGCCGCAATGGTGGATCTGTGGCGGGCCAGCCTCACCGACAGCGTGCTCGCCGGCATCGAATTCCTGGCCCAAGGCGCGACGGCCGAGTGGCTGGAGGCCCCGGCGGCGTCGGTGGCCTACGTGCGCGCGGCCGCGCGGCGCGACGTTCCGCTGTCGGTGTTGGTGCGGGCACACCGCATCGTGCACTCGCGGTTCCTGGAAGCGGCGATACGGTTCGTGGCGCTGGTGGACCCGGCCCGGCAGGTGCCGACGATCGTCGACCTGGTGTCTCGCTCGGCGAGTTTCGTCGACGCCGTGGCCGATCAGCTGACGGTCTCTTACGAGCTGGAGCGCGACGAATGCGCGAGCGATCACAGCGGCCGGCGGCCGCTGGCGGGCGGCGAGGTGCGGGACACCATTCCGGTCGCCGCCGCGGTGGCCGACAGCGTACTGACCTATCCGCTGGACGGTGTGCACGTCGCCGCGGCGCTGTGGGTGCACGAGACGGTACCGATCCAGGACGTGGTGACGTCGTTCGAGCGGGTGCGACGCGCCGTGGGGGCCGCGGTGGGCGCGGTCAACGGCACGCTGATGGTGCCGACGGGTGACCGCGAGGCGCGGTTGTGGTTTGCGCTCGACGAATCTGGCAAACGGGAGATCGACCAGGCGCGGGTGCGCGCGGCTTTCGAGTCCGCGGGCGTACGGGCCGGTCTGGCGGTCGGTCGGGTCGAAGACGGGCAAGTCGGCTTCCGGGCGTCGCTGAAACAGGCGGAGCGGGTGAAGACGGTCGCTTTTGCCGGCGGTGGCAGCGGCGATGCCCGTGCGGTTTTCTACCGCGAGGTCGCGCCAATTGCGTTGATGGCAGGCGACTTGGACGAGTTGCGCTCCTTCGTCGCAGATGCGCTCGGCGAGCTCGGACACGACGACGAGCGCACCGGGTGGCTGCGCGAGACGTTGCGCGAGTACTTGTCCCGCAATCGCGATCACGTAGCGACAGCCGACGCAATGCAGTTGCCGCCCAACATCATTCAGGAAGCCGTGGCGCGGGCCGGGCAGCTGTGCGGGCAGCGTTTCGGCGACCCCGACGCGACGTTGCGACTGCAGATCGCGCTGGAGGCCTGCCGGTGGATGGCCCCGGCGGTGTTGCACATGGCCCACGAATGTCCTTAGCAGCCACCGTCTCTGACCCGTTGAAGTAGTCACGGCCTCCGAGCGGCTGACCTGGCGATTATGCCGTACTAGCAAAAGCGACATACGGTTAGTCGCCGAAGCATATGGCGCTGGCCGGATTCGGGGGGTTATGGTTACCGCGCTAAACAGTGAACTGCCAGTTGAGAGAAGAAATGATGGACTTCGCTGGTTTGTCTGACGAGCGTGATGCACGCTCGGTCGCTGCGCACACATCAAGTGGTGCCCGTGACCGGCGCGGGCGTCACCCTCGCGGCGCCGCAGTCCGTCCCGGTCCGGGGTATGTCCGACAATCGGGATCCTCGATCACGACTGGCCGTCCGCTCGTTGGGTTGGATCGTTCCGCGGTTGCGGCCGACACGGCCGATCAGCGTCAGGCCGACTACTTTCTGCGTCTGCTCACCGCGAACCGCCGGCTGCTCGACCAACGGATCGACGGCTACCGCAAGGCGATTGCCGTCGCTGAAGCCAGAGGCGACGGCGAAAGCGCAATCGTCTTCCGGCGCACGGCGCGCGTCGAGGAGCAGGAACGCAAGGCGCTCGACGACCTGATCGAGAAGCTGCAGCGCCGATTTGTGGTTCAGCCCACAGCCGAGGTTCCGCGGGGACCGCGCCTTGTGGTCCGCTAGGACCGCAACTACGTCCAACGATCGCGCCACGGGTCGGGTCCGGGGCCATCTAGCTCGACGTTTGGCCCGCTGGGGTTCGGGACTGTTACCGGCCCAGCAACCGTTGCTCCTACTGATCTAGGCTGACGCCCAGGGGTTCAACACCAGACTTACCGAGGGAGATACAAGTGACGGTCCGAGTAGGCATCAACGGCTTCGGTCGAATCGGACGCAATTTCTACCGTGCGTTGTTGGCGCAGCAGGAGCAGGGCGGTGCTGACATCGAAGTGGTGGCGGTCAACGACATCACCGACAACAGCACCCTGGCGCACTTGCTGAAATTCGACTCCATCCTGGGCAGGTTGCCGCACGACGTCAGCCTCGAAGGTGAGGACACCATCGTGGTGGGTCCGGCGAAGATCAAGGCGCTGGCGGTGCGCGAGGGCCCGGCCGCGCTGCCGTGGGGTGACCTGGGTGTCGACGTCGTCGTCGAGTCCACCGGCATCTTCACCGCCCGCGCCAAGGCGCAGGGCCACCTGGACGCCGGCGCCAAGAAGGTGATCATCTCCGCACCCGCCAGCGACGAGGACATCACCATCGTGCTGGGCGTCAACGACGACAAGTACGACGGCAGCCAGAACATCATCTCCAACGCGTCGTGCACCACGAACTGCCTCGGCCCGATCGCCAAGGTCCTCAACGACGAGTACGGCATCGTCAAGGGCCTGATGACCACCATCCACGCCTACACCCAGGACCAGAACCTGCAGGACGGCCCGCACAAGGACCTGCGCCGCGCCCGCGCCGCCGGCCTGAACATCGTGCCGACCTCCACCGGCGCCGCCAAGGCCATCGGCCTGGTGCTGCCCGAGCTGAAGGGCAAGCTGGACGGCTACGCGCTGCGGGTGCCGATTCCCACCGGGTCGGTGACCGACCTGACCGCCGAGCTGCGCAAGTCCGCCGGCGCCGACGAGATCAACGCCGCGATGAAGGCGGCGGCCGAGGGTCCGATGAAGGGCATCCTGAAGTACTACGACGCGCCGATCGTGTCCAGCGACATCGTCACCGACCCGCACAGCTCGATCTTCGACTCGGGCTTGACCAAGGTGATCGACAACCAGGCCAAGGTGGTCTCGTGGTACGACAACGAGTGGGGCTACTCCAACCGGCTCGTTGACCTGGTCGCACTGGTCGGCAAGTCGCTGTAGATCGTGGCCGTCCCAAACCTCGAAGACCTTCTGTCCGAGGGTGTTTCGGGCCGTGCCGTGCTGGTGCGTTCCGACCTCAACGTCCCGCTCAACGATACCGGCGAGATCACCGACCCGGGTCGGATCACCGCGTCGGTCCCGACGCTGAAGGCGCTGCTGGACGGCGGCGCCAAGGTGGTGGTGGCCGCGCACCTGGGTCGCCCCAAGGACGGGCCCGACCCGAAGCTGTCGCTGGCGCCGGTCGCGGCCGCACTCGGCGAGCAACTGGGCCGGCACGTGCAGCTGGCGGGCTTCGATCAAACCGGAGTCGTCGGTACCGACGCGTTGGCGCGTGCCGAGGGGCTGACCGACGGCGACATCATGTTGCTGGAGAACATCCGCTTCGACGCCCGCGAGACCAGTAAAGACGACGCCGAGCGGCTGGTGTTGGCCAAGAAACTGGCCGAATTGGTGTGGCCGGGAGGTGCTTTCGTCTCCGACGGCTTCGGCGTGGTCCATCGCAAGCAGGCCTCGGTCTACGACGTCGCCACGCTGCTGCCGCACTACGCCGGCACACTTGTGGCCGACGAGATCCGGGTGCTGGAGCAGTTGACCAGCTCGACCACCCGGCCCTACGCGGTGGTGCTCGGCGGGTCGAAGGTGTCCGACAAGCTCGGCGTCATCGAGTCGCTGGCGACCAAGGCCGACAGCATCGTGATCGGCGGCGGGATGTGCTTCACCTTCCTTGCCGCAGAAGGCTTTTCGGTGGGCAAATCGCTGCTCGAAGAGGACATGGTCGAGACCTGCCGCCGGCTGCTGGACACCTACGTCGACGTATTGCGTCTGCCGATGGACATCGTGGTCGGCGACAAATTCGCCGCCGATGCGTCACCGCAAACGGTCGCGGCTGACGCCATCCCGGATGACCAGATGGGTCTGGACATCGGGCCCGGGTCGGTGAAACGCTTTGCGGCGCTGCTGTCCAACGCCCAGACGGTGTTCTGGAACGGCCCGATGGGCGTCTTCGAATTCCCGGGGTTCGCCGCCGGCACCCGCGGTGTCGCCGAGGCGATCGTCGCGGCGACCGGCAAGGGCGCCTTCAGCGTGGTGGGCGGTGGTGATTCCGCGGCGGCCGTGCGCGCGCTCGGCATTCCCGAGGACGACTTCTCGCACATATCCACCGGCGGCGGCGCATCGCTGGAATACCTGGAGGGCAAGCAGCTACCGGGCATCGAGGTGTTGAGTCGCCCGCAGCCGAGCGAAGGGGAGCAGAAGTGAGCCGTAAGCCGCTGATCGCCGGCAACTGGAAGATGAACCTCAACCACTTCGAGGCCATCGCGCTGGTGCAGAAGATCGCATTCGCGTTGCCGGACAAGTACTTTGACAAGGTCGACGTCACGGTGCTGCCGCCGTTCACCAACCTGCGCAGTGTGCAGACGCTGGTCGACGGCGACAAGCTGCGGTTGACCTACGGTGCCCAGGACCTGTCCCCGCACGAGTCCGGCGCCTACACCGGCGACATCAGCGGCACCTTCCTGGCCAAGCTGGGCTGCACGTTCGTCGTCGTCGGGCACTCCGAACGGCGCACCTACCACAACGAGGACGACGCGCTGGTGGCCGCCAAGGCCGCGGCCGCACTCAAGAACGGCCTGACCCCGATCGTGTGCGTCGGCGAGCACCTCGACATCCGTGAGGCCGGCAAGCACGTCAGCCACTGTGCGGCGCAGGTGCGCGAGTCGCTGGCCGGGCTGTCGGCCGAGCAGATCGGCCAGGTCGTCATCGCCTACGAGCCCGTGTGGGCGATCGGCACCGGCCGGGTGGCCAGTGCCGAGGACGCCCAGGAGGTCTGTGCGGCGATCCGCGCGCAGCTGGGCGAGCTGGCGTCACCCCAGATCGCCGAGACCGTGCGGGTGCTCTACGGCGGCTCGGTGAACGCCAAGAACGTCGGCGAGATCGTCGCGCAGGACGACGTCGACGGCGGGCTGGTCGGGGGAGCGTCGCTGGAGGGCGAGCAATTCGCGACGCTCGCCGCCATCGCCGCCGGTGGTCCGCTGCCCTGAGCACTCCGAGCGTCGGTTACGGCCGGCCGAGCGGCAACCGGTAAGCTGTCCGTCATGGTTTTGGCCCTACAGATCACCCTGGTGGTCACCAGCATCCTGGTGGTGCTGCTGGTGCTGCTGCACCGCGCCAAGGGTGGCGGGCTGTCCACGCTGTTCGGTGGTGGTGTGCAGTCCAGCCTGTCCGGGTCCACCGTGGTGGAGAAGAACCTGGACCGGCTGACGGTGTTCGTGGTCGGCATCTGGCTGGTGTGCATCATCGGCATGGCGCTGCAGATCAAGTACCGCTGACGCATTCCCGTCGGCAGGCGGGCCAGCCGATCCGCCCTGATACTGGATCGCATGGTTGAGGTTTCTGAGCCTGTTTCTGAGCCTGTTTCTGAGGCCGCGCTGGCGCCGATCGGTGCCGTGCAGCGGACCCGGGTCGGGCGCGAGGCGACCGAGCCGATGCGCGCCGACATCAGGATGCTGGGCAGCATCCTCGGCGACACCGTGCGCGAGCAGAACGGCGACGAGGTATTCGACTTGGTCGAACGCGCGCGGGTGGAGTCCTTCCGGGTGCGTCGCTCCGAGATCGACCGGGCCGAGATCTCCCACATGTTCGACGGCATCGACATTAACTTGGCGATCCCGATCATCCGGGCATTCAGCCACTTCGCGCTGCTGGCCAACGTCGCCGAGGACATCCACCGCGAACGCCGGCGTCATGTTCACGTCGACGCGGGCGAACCACCGCAGGACAGCAGCCTGGCCGCCACCTACGCGAAACTCGACTCCGCGGAACTGGATTCGGCCACCGTGGCCGAGGCGCTGCGGGGTGCGCTGGTTTCTCCGGTCATCACCGCCCACCCCACCGAGACCCGTCGGCGCACCGTCTTCGTCGCGCAGCACCGGATCACCGAGCTGATGCGGCTGCACGCCGAGGGCCACCGGGAGACCAGCGAGGGCCGCAGCATCGACCGCGAGCTGCGCCGCCAGGTGCTCACGCTGTGGCAGACGGCGCTGATCCGGCTGCACCGGCTGCAGATCACCGACGAAATCGACGTCGGCCTGCGGTATTACCAGGCTGCGCTGTTCGAGGTGATCCCGCAGGTCAACTCCGAGGTGCGCGACGCGCTGCGCGCCCGTTGGCCCGACGCCGAGCTGCTGTCGGCGCCCATCCTGCAGCCGGGCTCGTGGATCGGGGGCGACCGCGACGGGAACCCGAACGTGACCGCCGAGGTGGTGCGGCGGGCCACCGGCAGCGCCGCGTTCACCGCGCTGGCGCATTACCTGTCCGAGCTGACCGATCTCGAGCAGGAGCTCTCGATGTCCGCCCGATTGGTCAGTGTCACAACGGAATTGACGAAGCTGGAGCAGAGCTGCCCGGAACGGGCCCGGGCCGACGAACCGTATCGGCGGGCCGTGCGGGTGATACGTGCCCGGCTCAGCGCCACGGCCGGCGAGATCCTGGACGACGAACCGCAGCACCTGCTCGACCTGGGGTTGGCGCCGTACGCCACGCCGGACGACCTGCGGGCCGATCTGGACATCGTCGACGCTTCGCTGCGCACCCACGGCAGCGCACTGCTGGCCGAGGACCGGCTGGGGCTGTTACGAGAAGGCGTGCACGTCTTCGGGTTTCACCTGAGCGGTCTGGACATGCGGCAAAACTCCGACGTGCATGAGGAAGTGGTCGGCGAGCTGCTGGCCTGGGCCGGCGTGCATGCGGACTATCGCTCGCTGCCCGAAGACGAGCGGGTCGAGCTGTTGGCCGGCGAATTGAGCACGCGGCGACCACTGCTGTCCGACCGCGCGCGGCTGTCGGAACTGGCTCATAAGGAATTGAGTGTGGTCGAGGCCGCCGCGTTCGCCGTCCAGCGGTACGGCCCGGCGGCGGTGCCCAACTACGTCGTGTCGATGTGCCAGTCCGTCTCCGACGTCCTGGAGGCCGCGCTGCTGCTCAAAGAAACGGGACTGCTGGATGTCTCCGGGTCCGAACCCTATTGCCCGGTAGGCATTTCCCCGCTGTTCGAGACGATCGACGACCTGCACAACGGGGCTCAGATCCTGCACGCGATGCTCGAGCTCCCGATCTATCGCGCGGTGGTGACCGCCCGGGGCGACAGCCAAGAGGTCATGCTCGGCTACTCCGACTCGAACAAGGACGGTGGCTATCTGACCGCGAACTGGGCGGTCTACCGGGCCGAGCTGGCGCTGGCCGAGGTGGCCCGCAAGACGGGAATCCGGTTGCGGCTCTTTCATGGTCGCGGCGGTACCGTCGGCCGCGGCGGCGGCCCCAGCTATCAGGCGATCCTCGCGCAGCCGCCCGGGGCGGTGAACGGTTCGCTGCGGCTGACCGAGCAGGGTGAGGTGATCGCCGCCAAGTACGCCGAACCGCTGTTGGCGCGACGAAACCTGGAAAGCCTGGTGGCGGCGACGCTGGAGTCGACGCTGCTGGACGTGGAGGGCCTCGGCCACGCGGCCGAGCCGGCCTACGCGGTGCTCGACGAGATCGCGACGCTGGCCCGGGACGCCTACTCCGAATTGGTGCACGAGACACCGGGTTTCGTCGAGTATTTCAAGGCGTCCACGCCGGTCAGCGAGATCGGGTCGCTGAACATCGGCAGCCGTCCGGCATCGCGCAAGCCCACCGAGTCGATCGCTGACCTGCGCGCCATCCCGTGGGTGCTGGCCTGGAGCCAGTCGCGGGTCATGCTGCCCGGTTGGTACGGCACCGGATCGGCGTTCGCGCAGTGGATCGCGGCCGGGCCCGAAAGCGAAAGCGAGCGAGTCGAAGTCCTGCACGACCTCTATCAGCGGTGGCCGTTCTTCCGCAGCGTGCTGTCCAACATGGCGCAGGTGCTGGCCAAGAGCGACCTGGGACTGGCGGCACGGTATGCGGAATTGGTGGCCGACGAGTCGTTGCGGCGCAGGGTGTTCGACAAGATCGCCGAGGAGCATCAGCGAACGATTGCCATGCACCGGTTGATCACGGGTCACGAAGACTTGCTGGCCGACAACGCGGCGCTGGCCCGTTCGGTGTTCAACCGCTTCCCCTACCTGGAGCCGCTGAATCACCTGCAGGTGGAGCTGCTGCGGCGGTACCGCTCGGGAGACGACGACGAATTGGTGCAGCGCGGCATCCTGCTGACGATGAACGGGCTGGCAAGCGCGCTGAGAAATAGCGGTTAACAGCAGCTGAACCGAGCGCTGTGCCGCACCGGTCGCGAATACGCTGGCGCCGGGCCGAATTGCGCCGAAGTGCGCCGACCAACTCGCGGTCCCTTCGCATCGGAGCGATAGCTGGCAGGGAGATCGTTGGACGGACTCGGACTACCACTTTGGCTGCTTCTCCTCTGTGTCGTCGGCGGCGCGATTTTGATCGCGGTGGGCTGCATAGTATTTGCCAATCGGACGATGAAACAGGTTGGTCAAGACCATAATTCGACGATGTCGCCGTTCATCGCGATCGTCGGGCTCGTTTACGGCGCGCTGCTCGGATTCACCGTGGTCGTCGCGTGGCAACAGTTCTCCTCCGCCGAGGTGGTGGCCGCCAACGAGGCGTCCGCCCTGACGACGATGTACCGCCAGACCGTCGCGATGCCAGAACCGGAGCGGTCCCAGCTTCGGCAGCTGTTGCGCAGTTACGCGAGCGCGGTGGCGTCGAGCGAATCGACTACCCGAAGCGGTGACGCTCCCAGCGACACCGCGCGATCCGCGATCACCACCATGTACCGCATCGTCGGCACCCAACCGACCGGCACCGCGTCCAGCCCGATCAACGCGGAGTATCTCAGCGAGTTGAGCACGTTGGCGGCCGACCGTACCCAGCGCATCATCGACACCGAGCCGCGGATACCCCCGCTGCTCTGGGCGGGCCTGATATTCGGCGGGATTGTGTTGGTCGGGCTCACGGCGTTTCTGAGCATGCAGAGCACCGTCGGTCATGCGGTGGTGACCAGCACCATCGCGGTGCTCCTCGGCCTGCTGTTGTGCATCGTCTTCACCCTCGACCATCCATTTGAAACCGATCGGGGAATCACGGCCGAGCCGTTTCAGCACGCGCTCGAGGTTTTCGACGCCGTGGACCACGAGACGTAGTCGACTGGGGTTTGGGTCGGCGCCGGTCGCGGCCTATCGCGTCGGCCGGTTGCGCAGCCGGTCCACCACCCCGCGCACCGCGTGCTCGGTCACCGATAGCGGCGACATCACCGTCTCGCCGATGCCGACGATGTAATCGATGCGCTTGACGATCGCCTCCACCGGCTCGACCAGCGAGATCAGGCGTTTGGCGAGTTCATCGAGGCTTTCCATGGTTCCCTCGAGGTGGTCCAAGCCGCCGTCCAGGCGCTCGACGGTGCCGTTCAACCGGGTCAGGGAACTGCTCAGCTCGTTCATGGTTCTGCCGAGGCCGTCGAGGACGTCCTCGACCTGCTCGACCGTCTTGTCGGCGTTCAACGCCGCCTGGGTGAGCGTCTTGATCCGGTTTCGCTCGGGCCCGCCGCGCGCCGTTCTGTCCGCCATGACGGTAATTATGACCGCGACGGAACTCGGGAAAACCTCTAAGCATCGAATTGGATGTGCAAAGACATCACTGTGACGGTGGCTGGCGTGGCCACCTGACCCGGGGCTGCGGGTGCGAGGTCACGCGGCGGTTGGGCGAGTATGCGGCCGGCTACGCCGACCGGAAGGCGGAGCGGGCGGGGTCCTAGGCCGACTGCCCGGGAAGCTTGGCGGCGGCGTCCTCGTCGAGCAGCCACAGCGTGGTCTCGATGCCGACGGCCCCCGCGGCCGGGATGTCGACGGGCTGGGCGCCGCCGATGGCGGCGGCGGCGGCATCGCCCTTGGCGGCCCCGGACACCATCAGCCACACCTCGCGAGACCGCTGAATAGCGGGCAATGTCAAGGTGATTCGTTGCGGCGGTGGTTTGGGGGAGTCGTCGACGGACACCACCATGCGGGTGGTCTCACGCACCGCAGCGGTGTCGGGGAACAGCGAGTTGATGTGGCCCTCGGGGCCCATGCCAAGCAGGTGGACGTCGAAATTCGGTACCTGCTCGCCCGGTTCGGCGTTGGCCGCCAGCAGTTGTTCGTAGGCCAGCGCCGCGGCGACGAGATCGCTGCCGAATTCGCCGTCGCTGGCGGCCATCGGGTGCACGTTGCTCGACGGGATGTCGATGTGGTCGAGCAGGGCGTCGCGGGCCTGCTTCTCGTTGCGCTCGCCGTCGGCTAACGGGACGTAGCGTTCGTCGCCCCAGAAGAGGTGAACCTTCGACCAGTCGACCTGGCCGGCCTGGGCGCGCAGGTACTTCAGCAGCCCGATGCCGTTGCCGCCGCCGGTCAGCACGATCAGGGCGCGTCCGCGCGCCGCCACGGCGGTGCGGATGGTCTCGACCAGCCGGCGTCCTGCGGCTTCGACCAGCTTGTCGCTGTCCGGGAAGACTTCAACGGTTGTGCTCACGCGTATTGCACCTTATCGATTCCTTCGAGCGCGCTGAAGTAGACCTCGTCGGGGTCCAGGCGGCGCATGTCTTCGGCCAGGCATTCGCGGGTTTCCCTGCGCGCCAACGGAACCAGAGCATCCGGTCGGCCGGTCCGGCTCAGGGTGGCCGTCGTTCCCTCTTGCGGGCGGCTCAAGGTGATGGTCTCGGTCTTGCGCACCAGTTCGACCTTGAGTTCGCCGACCTCCCGGCGTACCGGCCCGTCGATCCGGCTGGCCAGCCACCCGGCCAGCACGTCGAGTGAGGGTTCGGTGCGCAGACCCGAAACCAGCGCGGATTCGATTTTCTCGTGCGGCTTCTGGTCGACCGCCGAGGTGAGCAACGCCCGCCAGTACGTGATCCGCGCCCAGGCCAGATCGGTGTCCCCGGCGGTGTATCCGGGGAGCCTGCTCTTGATCACCGAAAGTGGGTCGTCGGTGTTGGTCGCATCGGTGATGCGGCGAATCGCCAACTTGCCCAACGGATCTTGAGCGGGCACCGCGGGAGCGACATCGGGCCACCACACCACGACCGGGATGTCGGGAAGCAGGAACGGGATGACGACGCTCGCGGAGTGACCGGACAGCGGGCCGGACAGGCGCAGCACCACGACCTCCCCGGCGCCGGCGTCACCACCGACTCGAACCTGAGCATCCAGGCGTGCGTCACGGCCGTCGGTATCACCGGCCGCCACGACCAGCACCCGGCTCGGGTGTTCGTGGCTGGCGGCGTTGGCCGCCTCGATCGCCTCTTCCAGCAAAGTGTCGTTGTCCGACTTGATGATCAGCGTCCCGACCCGGCCCATCATCACCACGCCGGCCTCTTCGCGCAGCGCGTCGAGCTTCTTGTTGACCGCGGTGGTGGTGGTGTCGAGCAGATCGACGATCACGGCCGCCGCCATTCCCGGTCGGTTCGGCGCAACATCTCGTCGGCCGAGGCTGGGCCCCAGGTGCCCGCCTCATACGGGTCGGGTTTTCCGTCCGCTGCCCAGTGATCGAGGACGGGATCGAGTATCTGCCAAGCCAATTCGACCTCCTCGTTCACCGGGAACAGCGACGGCTCGCCCAGCAGCACATCCAGGATCAGCCGTTCATACGCCTCGGGGGAGTCTTCGGCGAACGCCGAGCCGTAGGAGAAGTCCATGTTGACGTCACGGACTTCCATCGCGCCCGGGACCTTGGAACCGAACCGCAGCGTGATGCCCTCGTCGGGCTGCACCCGGATGACCAGCGCGTTGGCGCCGAGCTCGTCGGTCATGGTGGCGTCGAACGGCAGATGGGGGGCGCGTTTGAAGACCAATGCGATCTCAGTCACCCTGCGGCCCAAGCGTTTTCCGGTACGCAGGTAGAACGGCACCCCGGCCCAGCGGCGGGTGTCCACCTCGAGCGTGATCGCCGCGAAGGTCTCGGTGCTGGATTCCTTCGAAAACCCTTCCTCGTCAAGCAATCCCACCACCTGCTCGCCGCCCTGCCAGCCGGCCACGTATTGGCCGCGGCTGGTGGTCTCGTCGATCGGCTGGGCGAGTTGGGTGGCCGAGAGCACCTTGATCTTCTCGGCCTGCAGCGCTTTCGCGTTGAAGCTGACCGGCTCTTCCATCGCCGTCAGCGCCAACAGCTGCATCAGGTGGTTCTGGATGACGTCGCGGGCCGCGCCGATGCCGTCGTAATACCCGGCCCGTCCACCCAGCCCGATGTCCTCGGCCATCGTGATCTGCACGTGGTCGACGTAGTGCGCGTTCCAGATCGGGTCCCAGAATTGATTGGCGAAACGCAGGGCCAAGATGTTCTGGACCGTCTCCTTGCCCAGGTAGTGGTCGATGCGGAACACCGCCTCCTCCGGAAAGACCGAGTTCACTACGTGGTTGAGATCGCACGCGCTCTTCAGGTCGTGGCCGAACGGCTTCTCGATGACAACCCGGCTCCACCGATCCTCTTGCGGGCGGGCCAGACCGGAGGAGTGCAGTTGTTCGCACACCACCGGGAACGACTTCGGCGGGATCGCCAGATAGAACGCGTGATTGCCGCCGATACCGCGCTCGGCGTCGAGCTTGTCCAGCGTCTCGGCCAGCCGGGCGAACGCGGCGTCGTCGTCGAAGGCGCCCGACACGAACCGCAGTCCCTCGGCCAGCCGCTCCCAAATGGCCTGCCGGAAAGGGGTGCGGCAGTACTGCTTGACGTCATCGTGGATCACCCGGGCGAAGGCGTCGTGATCCCAGTCGCGTCGGCCGAAGCCGACCAGCGAGAAGGTCGGTGGCAGCAACCCGCGGTTGGCCAGGTCGTAGACCGCGGGCACCACCTTTTTGTGCGCCAGGTCGCCGGTGACGCCGAACAACACCATGGCGCACGGGCCGGCGATCCTGGGTAGCCGCTTGTCGTCCTTGTCCCGCAATGGGTTGCGCCATTGCGCGCCATCAGCGCCGGGCGTCATTTGGTGGTGGAATTCAGCTGCTTCTGTGTCTCGTCGAGCAACTCGGTCCACGATTCGACGAACTTCTCCACGCCCTCGTTCTCCAGCACGACGAACACATCGGTCACGTCGATGCCGATCGCCGACAGCTTGTCGAACACGCCCTGGGCCTCCTGGGCCGTGCCGCGGATCGTGTCCCCGGTGATCACGCCGTGGTCGGCGACCGCGTCAATTGTCTTCTCCGGCATGGTGTTCACCGTGTTGGCCGCGACCAGCTCGGTGACGTAGAGGGTGTCGGAGTAGTCCGGGTTCTTGACACCGGTCGACGCCCACAGCGGACGCTGCACCCGGGCTCCGTCGGCCTTCAAAGCCTCGAAACGGGCACCGCCCTCGAAGACCTCCTGGTATGCCGCGTACGCCAGCCGGGCGTTGGCGACACCGGCCTGGCCGCGCAGGTCGAGCGCTTCGGGCGAACCGATCTTCTCCAGTCGCTTGTCGATCTCGGTGTCCACCCTGGAAACGAAGAACGAAGCCACCGAATGGATCTTGGACAGGTCGTGCCCCGCCTCGCGGGCCTTCTCCAGCCCGGCCAGGTAGGCGTCCATCACCGCGCGGTGCCGCTCGACGGAGAAGATCAGCGTGACGTTGACCGAAATTCCTTCCGCCAGAACGGCGGTGATGGCAGGCAGACCGGCCTCGGTGGCCGGGATCTTGATGAACAGGTTGGGCCGGTCGACGATCTTCCACAGCTCGACGGCCTGCGCGACGGTCTTGTCGGTCTCGCCGGCCAGCCGCGGGTCGACCTCGATGGACACCCGGCCGTCGATCCCGTCGGAGGACTCCCACTGCGGTGCGAGCACATCGCACGCGGTGCGCACGTCGTCGGTGGTGACGGTGCGGATGGTGGCGTCCACGTCGGCGCCCCGCTCGGCCAGCTCGGCGATCTGGCTGTCGTAGGAGTCGCCCTCGGCGAACGCCTTCTGGAAGATCGACGGGTTGGTGGTCACGCCGACGACACTCTTGGTGTCGATCAGCTCCTGCAGGTTGCCCGACTGTAGCCGCTGACGCGACAGGTCATCGAGCCACACGGATACCCCGGCGGCGCTCAGCGCGGCGAGGTTGGCGTTCTGGGTCATCTGAATCAGCCTTTCTCAGTTGTCGACTACTTCTTCCGCGGCGGCAGCGACGGCCTCCGCGGTGAAGCCGAACTCACGGAACAATGTCTTGGCGTCGGCGGATGCCCCGTAGTGCTCGATCGAAACGATCTTGCCGGTGTCGCCGACCAGCTTGTGCCACGATTGCGCGATGCCCGCCTCGACGGCCACCCGCGCCGAGACCGACGGCGGCAGCACGCTGTCGCGGTACTCGGCCGGCTGCGACTCGAACCATTCGACACAGGGCATAGACACGACCCGCGCGATAATGTCCTTGTCCGCCAACAGCTTTGCGGCCTCTACCGCAAGCTGGACCTCGGAGCCGGTGCCGATCAGGACGACGTCGGGCTCTTCGTCGTCGATCTCGCCCAGCACGTAGCCGCCGCGCCCGACACCTTCGAAGCTGGTGCCCTCGAGCACCGGCACGCCCTGGCGGGTCAGGATCAGTCCGACCGGGCCGCTGCCGTTGCCGCGCGCCAGGATCGTGCGCCACGCGTAAGCCGTCTCGTTGGCATCGGCCGGACGCACCACCGACAGCTGGGGGATGGCCCGCAGCGCCGCCAGGTGCTCGATGGGCTGGTGGGTCGGACCGTCCTCGCCTAGACCGATCGAGTCGTGCGTCCAGACGTAGATGGTGTCGATGTCCATCAGCGAAGCCAACCGCACCGCCGGGCGCATGTAGTCCGAGAACTGCAGGAAGGTGCCGCCGTAGGCGCGGGTCGGCCCGTGCAGCACGATGCCGGACAGGATCGCGCCCATGGCGTGCTCGCGGATCCCGAAGTGCAGGGTGCGGCCGTACCAGTCGGCGGTGTAGTCCTTCGTCGTAATCGACGGTGGCCCAAACGATTTGACGCCATCCATGGTGGTGTTGTTGCTGCCAGCCAGGTCGGCCGAGCCGCCCCACAGTTCGGGGAGTTTCGGTCCCAGTGCGGACAGCACCTTGCCCGACGCCGCCCGGGTGGCCAGCGCTTTGGATCCCGGCTCCCAGTACGGGACGTCCGCGTCCCAGCCGTCGGGCAGCTTTTGGGCCAGCAGCCGGTCCAGCAGTGCCTTGCGCTCGGGTTCGCGCTGCGCCCATGCGTCGAACGACGACTGCCACTTCTGGTGGGCTTCCTTGCCCCGATCCACCAGCTTGCGGGTGTGGGCGATGACCTCGTCGCGGACCTCGAAGGTCTTGTCGGGGTCGAACCCGAGGATCTTCTTGACGGCCGCGATCTCTTCGTCGCCCAGGGCGGCGCCGTGCGCCTTGCCGGTGTTCATCAGCTTCGGCGCCGGGTAGCCGATGATGGTGCGCAGCGAGATGAACGACGGCTTGTCGACGACGGCCTTGGCGTTGGCGATGGCCTCCTCGATGCCGACGACGTTCTCGCCGCCCTCGACCTCTTGCACATGCCAGCCGTAGGCGCGGTAACGCGCGGCCGTGTCCTCACACAACGCGATGTTGGTGTCGTCCTCGATCGAGATTTCGTTGTGGTCATAGAAGACGATCAGGTTGCCCAGCTGCTGGACGGCCGCCAGCGAAGACGCCTCGGAGGTCACGCCCTCTTCGATGTCGCCGTCGGAGGCGATCACGTAGATGTAGTGATCGAACGGGCTTTCGCCGGGGGCGGCGTCCGGGTCGAACAGGCCCCGCTCGTAGCGCGCCGCCATCGCGAAGCCGACCGCCGACGCCAAGCCCTGACCCAGCGGGCCGGTGGTGATCTCCACACCCTTGGTGTGCCGGAACTCCGGATGTCCGGGCGTCTTGGATCCCCAGGTGCGCAGCGCCTCGATGTCGGACAGCTCCAGGCCGAACCCACCGAGATACAGCTGCAGGTACAGGGTCAGGCTGCTGTGGCCGGCCGACAGCACGAACCGGTCGCGGCCCAACCAATGCTCGTCGCTGGGGTCGTGGACCATCGCGCGTTGAAACAGTGTGTAGGCCAACGGCGCCAGGCTCATCGCGGTGCCGGGATGGCCGTTACCGACTTTCTGGACGGCGTCGGCGGCCAGCACCCGCACGGTGTCGACGGCGGCCGAATCGAGCTCGGTCCAATCGTCGGGGTGGTGGGGATCGGTAAGCGTGGAGATCTCTTCGAGTGTGGTCACAGACGTCAGTCCTTGGGGATGGCCGGGCGTGTTGCGCTGATCAATCCTCACCCTAGTGCGCCAGTGGCAGCGTTTGCAGTGCGGGATCGGGGGTATTCCTGCGCGCTTCCGCGGACATGACACCCGAGCGTCGCCGAGCTTGCGAGCAGTGCCGCCGTCGGGAAATTCTGTGTGAATAGACCCTGGAGGCGGAACGCGGTGCCAACGCGGTCTACCATCGTGCGTAGTAGATCCTGCGCCCCGCTGCGACCCGAGGAGTTATTGCGTGAGCGTTCGCGGGCGCCTAGAGCCAACCCGAGCGCCGAGCCGAATACGAGGCACGGTGCTGGCTTACCTGGCGCTGACGAAACCGCGCGTCATCGAGCTGCTGCTGGTCACGGCGATTCCCGCGATGTTGCTGGCTCACCGGGGTCACGTCGACCCGTTGCTGATCCTCAACACGCTGATCGGCGGGATGCTGGCCGCCGGCGGGGCGAACACGCTCAACTGCGTGGCCGACGCCGACATCGACAAGTTGATGAAGCGGACCGCGCGTCGGCCGTTGGCCCGGGCCGCGGTGCCCACGCGGAATGCCCTGGTCCTCGGGTTGCTGCTCACCGTCGGCTCGTTCTTTTGGCTCTGGTGGACGACCAACCTGCTGTCGGGCCTGCTCGCGATCGCCACGATCGCGTTCTACGTGTTCGTCTACACGTTGCTGCTCAAGCGCCGCACCTCGCAGAATGTCGTCTGGGGCGGCGCGGCGGGCTGCATGCCGGTGATGATCGGCTGGTCGGCCGTCACCGGCACCATCGGCTGGCCGGCGCTGGCGATGTTCGCGATCATCTTCTTCTGGACGCCGCCGCACACCTGGGCGCTGGCGATGCGGTACAAGGACGACTACAAGACGGCCGGCGTGCCGATGTTGCCCGCCGTTGCGACCGAGCGTCAGGTCACCAAGCAGATCCTGATCTACACCTGGCTGACCGTGCTGGCGACCATGGTGCTGGCGCTGGCCACCGGCTGGCTGTACGCGGCGGTCGCCGTGGTGGCCGGGGTCTGGTTCCTGGCGATGGCCCACCAGCTGTACGCCGGGGTCCGCGCCGGCGAGCCGGTCAAGCCGCTGCGGCTGTTCCTGCAATCGAACAACTACCTCGCGGTGGTGTTCTGCGCGCTGGCGATCGACTCGGTGATCGCCTTGCCGACGCTGCTCTGATCCCGTCGGCGTAAATCACATCCGCCACTTCGGCACCGCCGAAGTGGGCACCGTTTCTTGGGATCGGTAGCCGGCCGCCGCGGATGTGATGGCTTGGCTGATTCACATAGCCAAAACCTATGCAGCGCAAAGGACGCAGCTCAATACTGAGCCTCAGCAGCAAAGCATGCAGAAAAGGACGTGGCGCCATGGCACACCCCCACATCGTCAGGAAGGTGATCGCCGCGGCGCTGCTGTCGGGCGGTCTGGCATTGTCCGATTTCGGCCTGACCGCGGCCATCGCCGGGGCCCAGCCCGTCCCGATGCCCCTGGACGCCTGGCCCGGCTGCCCCAACGACCACCCGGCGGGGCCGTGCCACTGGTGCCCAGGGCAACCATTGCCGCCGACCGGCAACCACGTCACCAACCCGGTGGTGTGGGACAACAACATTTGCCATACCTATTACTACGTCTACTTCGGGCAAGGCAATGTGGCCCAAAACATTTGGGACGGCGAGAATCCGCCGCCGCCGCCTCCACCGCCGCCGCCGGGCCTGATCAACAAGGACAACTGCCAGCAGATTCTGGGCATCTTCTGCCCCAAGGCCTGATCGCGGCTTCTTGGGATCGGTAGCGGTGCGCCGGACGTGTACTTGACCGCAACGATTCCGATGCCCGACGACGGGCACCCGAGGAAAGGAAACACAGATGGTCACAACGGTGAAGCGGACTTTGGCCGCAGCATCGATTTCAGGCTTCGGCGCGGTGGCCGCTATGTGGCTCGCTGCCTTGGGGCCGGGCACGGCAACCGCGCATGCCGACTTCCGATGCGACCCGGTCTGCCACGGCACCTGGTGCCCGGGAGATCCGGTGTGGGGCCAGATCCGTGATCTGGCATCGCGTTGGGACATGAACACCTGCCACGAATTCCACCAGATATCGGGCTGGAATTACGCTGAGGGGCCGCTGCCGCCGGGCACGTTCGTCTGCCCACCGATCTCGTTCATGTGTCCCTGACCGTTGGGGTTCTAGGGCAGCAACACAATCGGGCCGGCGGTCTTGCGCCCCTGTAGGTCTTGATGGGCGCGTGTCGCTTCGGCCAGCGGATAGCGGCCTCCGACTTCGATGTTGATCGCCCCGCCGGCGACCGCCTCGAACAATTCGTCGGCGCGCCAGCTGAATTCCTGGCCGGTGCGCATGAAGTGGGCCAGCGTGGGGCGGGTCAGGAACACCGAGCCGGCGGCGTTGAGTCGCTGCGGATCCACCGGCGGCACGGGTCCGCTTGCGGCGCCGAACAACGCCAGGGTGCCGCGGATGGCAAGGCTGGCCAGGCTGGCGTCGAACGTGGTGGCGCCGACGCCGTCGTACACCGCCGCCACCCCGAGACCCCCGGTGAGTTCACGAATCTGCTGCCCGAACCGGGCAGGGTCGTCGGGGTAGGAGAGCACCTCGTCGGCGCCTGCCTTCTTGGACAGCGCGGCCTTCTCGGGTGTGGAGACGGTGGTGATGACCCGGACACCGAGCAGGTGCGCCCATTGCGTCAGGATCAGCCCGACGCCGCCGGCGCCGGCGTGCACCAGCACCACGTCGCCGGCCTGCACCGGATACACCGACTTCAGCAAATAGTGCGCGGTCAGGCCTTTCAGCAACGCCGAGGCCGCCACCTCGGAGCTGACACCGTCGGGCACGCTGGCGGTCAAATATGCTGGCGCAGTGACAAATTCAGCGTAGGCGCCGGACGCCGCGGCGGACACCACCCGATCACCGACCCGGAACTCTGTGACGCCCTCGCCGACGGCCGCGACGGTGCCGCACACCTCGGAACCGAGCACGAACGGCAACTCGCTCGGGTATTGCCCGGATCGGAAATAGGTATCAATGAAGTTGACGCCGATGGCCTCGGACTGGATCAGCAGCTCGCCGTGCCCCGGCGAGGGTTGGGACGTCTCGACGTAGCGCAGGACCTCGGGGCCGCCGGTTTCACTGATTTCGATTGCGTGCATGTGGATATCATGCCCGGGCATGAAGCTTGCCCGCCCGGACGTCTTCCACCCCCGCATCGTGCTGGCCGGATGTCCCCGGCATCCCGACGACGCGGGCCTGGTATCCGCGCTACGAACACGCGGGCTGCACGCGCGCTGGCTGCAGTGGGACGACCCGGAGACTGTCGGCGCCGACCTGGTGATCCTGCGCGATACCGCGGACGCCGAGCGGCGCGACGAGTTCCTCGCCTGGACCCGCCGCGTCAAGAACCTGCTGAATCCGCCCGCGGTGATCGCCTGGAATCTCGATGCGCGGTACCTCGACGACATCGAGAAGGCGGGTGTGCCAACGCTGCCCGGCGCGACGGCACAGTCGGTGTTGATCTTTCTCGGAGGGCAGCAGTCCCACGCTTGGCCGGTCGAGCCGGAGTTCGATTCGTGGGACCTCGGTTACGCCGCCATTGCCGTGGCGGCCCAACACGCCGGAATCGTCACCGGCGAGCTGTTGTACGCGCGCGTCGAGCTCAGCGGGGGCCGGGTGGCCGGGCTGGACGTGGTGGCGCCGTCGCTGGGCTGGCGGCAGCTGGACGCCGGCGAGCGCGAGCTGGCCCAGCGCGAGTTCGCGCTAAGCGTGGAGTCAGCCTGCGAGCGGTTCGGGCTCGGCCCGTTCTCGCATCGACGCCCATAGCGCCGCGGTCGCGGCCGTGCACGCGGCGGCACCCGCGACGTGGACGGCGACCAAAACGGCGGGAACACCGGTGAAGTACTGCGTGGTGCCGACGGCGGCTTGCGCGCACACCAGCACCAGCAGCACGCCCAGCCGCAGCATGATGGCCCGCGTCGCGCCGACTGCCAGCAGCCCGAAGCCCAGCCCGACCAACAGCGTGAGATAGGAGACCAGCAGCGTCGAGTGCATGTGCACCAGCGTGGTGATCTCGACCTTCAGCCGCGGCACCGTCCGGCTGGGGCTGCGGTCTCCGGCGTGCGGGCCGGCGGCGGTCACCAGCGTGCCGGTGACCAGCACCACTGCCAGGTTCATTCCGGTCAGCGCGGTGAGCAGGCGCAGCGGCTTGGCCACGCGCTCGTGCACCACGCCGTCATCGGGCTCGCCGACCTTGACGTAGAGCAGCACCGACAGCCACACCATCGTCATCGACACCAGCAGGTGAATGGCCACCGTCCACCACAGCAGCCCGGTGCGCACCGTGATGCCGCCGATCACGGCCTGGACCACCGTCGACACCGGCATCAGCCACGCGTAGGCCAGCACCTCGGCCCGCCGGCGCGCCCGGTAGACCGCCAGCACGGCCAGCGCGGCGGTGACCACCACCGCGAGGCTGAACATCCGGTTGCCGAACTCGACGGCCTGATGCACCCGCGGCACCTCGGCGACCGCGACGGGGACGAAACTGCCCGGGAAACACTGTGGCCAGGTGGGACAGCCCAACCCCGACGCGGTGACCCGCACGATCGAGCCGGTGACGGCGATACCGCCCTGGGACAAAATCACGGTGGCGGCGATGATCCGCTGGACGCGCAGGCTGGGGTCGGGGAGCAGGTCCACCAGCCGCATCAGCACTCGTCTCGCCACCGCCCGATCGTAGGCCAACGACAACTACGACCTGTAGTACAGGTCTATGTGCGCCGAAACTTAACCCACGTACATCCGCCGCGGCGGGTCGTGTGCATGGTTTATGTGTCGCGGTCGGCGGGGTCGAAAGGGCGTCAGGTGAAGCGGAACCAGCGCAGTGCGCCCAGCGCGGCCACCGCGCCCCACGCCGCCAGGACGACGACGCCGAACCAGTCGACCGACAGCGTCATCGCCTGCGACAGCGCCTCGGTCAGCGCGCCGGACGGGGTGAGCCGGGCCGCCCACTTGACGGCCGTCGGGATCATGTTCGTCTCGAGGGTCAGCGCGCCCAGTCCGGCGAAGACGAACCACATCAGGTTGGCCACGGCCAGCACGATCTCGGCCCGCAGCGTCCCGCCCAGCAGCAGCCCGAGGGCCGCAAACCCCGCGGTGCCCAGCGCGATGACCGCCGCGCCCATGGCGAGAGCCAGCGGGGCCGGCCGCCACCCCAGCGCAAAACCGATGGCGCCCAAAATGATTGCCTGTAAGAACACGACGGTGATCACCGCCAGCGATTTGCCGGCAATGATGCCCCATACCGGAAGTGGCGTGGCCCCAAGCCGTTTCAACGCCCCGTACCTGCGGTCGAACGCGATGGCGATCGCCTGCCCGGTGAATGCCGTCGAGATCAGCGCCAGCGCCATGATGGCCGGCACGAACGTCGCGGCGCGGTTGTGGCCGAACGAGCCAAACGGCAGCAGCGTCAATCCGACCAGCAGCGTGATCGGGATGAACATGGTCAGCAGCAGCTGTTCGCCGTTGCGCAGCAACAGTTTCAGCTCGAGCCCGAATTGGGCGGCAAGCATCTTGGGCACCGCGCTCGGGCGCGGGTCGGGGGTGAAGGTTCCCGGGGGGAACGCCGGGGTATTGGTGTCGGTCACGATCGTAACTTCCGGCCGGTGAGTTCCAGGAACACATCTTCGAGGCTGCGTTGCTCGACGCGCATATCGGTTGCCAGCACGTTGATTTGGGCGCACCATGCCGTCACGGTCGCCAGCACCTGCGGGTCGACCGGGCCCTCGACCAGGTATTCGCCCGGTGTCACCTCGGTGGCCTTGTAGTCCTCGGGTAGTGCAGAAGCCAAGAGCGACAAGTCAAGTCGCGGCGGCGCGGTGAACCGCAGCTGGTCCTTCGCGCCGGAGCGCATCAGCTCGGTCGGGGTGCCCTCCGCCACCGTCGCCCCGCGGTCGATGATGACGATCCGATCGGCGAGCTCCTGGGCCTCCTTGAGCTGATGCGTGGTGAGCACCACCGTCACGCCGTCGCGGCGCAGTGCGTCGATCAGTTCCCAGACCAGCAGCCGGGCATGCGCGTCCATGCCGGCGGTGGGCTCGTCGAGGAAAACCAGTTCGGGACGCCCGACCAGCGCGCAGGCCAGCGCGAGCCGTTGTTGCTGCCCGCCGGAGAGCCGCCGGTAGGTGGTGCGGGCGGCATCCGTGAGGCCCAGGGTGGCCAGCAGCCACTGCGGGTCCAGCGGGTCGGCCGCGTACGAGGCCACCAGATTGAGCATTTCGCCGGCGCGGGCCGCCGGATAACCGCCGCCGCCCTGCAGCATCACCCCGATGCGCGCGCGCAGCCGGGCGTTGTCGGCGACCGGGTCGAGCCCCAGCACCTCGATCGTGCCGGCATCCGGGCGCACGAAGCCCTCGCACATCTCGACCGTCGTCGTCTTGCCGGCGCCGTTGGGGCCCAGCAGCGCCAGCACCTCGGCGGCGTGCACTTCCAGATCGAGGTTGGACACAGCTGTCGTCGAGCCGTACTGCTTACTCACCCCGCGCAGCCGCACCACTGTTTCGGGGGCTTGGGGGACATGCTGGCCCGAACTCACGTCGAGTCAGCGTAGGCGTCGGGTGCCGCCTCGGATCGAGGGGTGGCCCGCGGGGCCTGGACCGGCGCGGGGGTCTCGGCGCCGGGCGCCCCGTCGCCGTTGTCGTTCGACTGCAGCGGTCGCCAGGGCAGCCGGGTGTAGGTCAGCGCGATCAGCACGGCCATCACGGCGGCGCTGGCCAGGGTGGCATCCAGGATCTGGAACAGCGCAAACCGGTCGCCGTTGGCCGTCGGACCGAAGATGCCGACGACGAGCGTGATCACGATGACCGTCTCGCGGAAGCCGGTGCGGGTCGCCCAGCAGGCCAGCGGAATGATCGCCCACAGCAGATACCAGGGCTGTACGACGGGAAACAGCATCACGCAAATGCCCAGCGCGACGCCCAGGCCGCCGATCGGGTGCAGCCGGCCGCGGAACACCGCGTACAGCAACCAGCTGACCAGCACCATGATGATCAGCACGCCGATGAAACGGGTCAGGGCCAGCACGGCGGTGGTGTGATCGCCCAGACCCAGCAGGATCCCCACCTGCCCGGTGGCCAGGGCCAGCAGCGTCGGCGGAGACATCCAGCTGCGCACGACGTTGGCGGTGCCGAGGGTGAACATCCAGCCGAATCCGAGTCCGCTGGCCCAGCCCACCAAGGCCATGACCGCCAGCGACAACGACCCGATCCCGCCGCCGGCCAGCAGCAGCGCCCGCAGGTTGCCGCCGCAGCGGTAGGCCAGCGCCATCGTCACGAAGCCCAGCGCCAGCAACGACGGCAGTTTCACCTGCGAGGACAGCGTGATCAGGATGGAGCCGGCCAGCAGCATGCCCAGCGGCTCCCAGTCGGGGCCGAGCCGGCGCCACGAGGTGGGCCACAGCCGGGGCGAATCGATGCCGCGCAGCGCATATTCGGCCCCGATCAGCATCAACCCGAGCATCAGCGCCTCGTTGTGGATGCCCGCGACCAGATGCATCAGCAGCAGCGGGTTGGCCACGCCCAGCCACAGCGCGCTGACCTCGGCGACGCCGCAGCGCCGGGCCAGCCGCGGCACGGCCCACACGATCATCGCCACCCCGGCCAGCACCACCAGGCGGTGGCAGAGCACGGCGGCGACGATGTTCTCACCGGTCAGGGCCGAGATGCCGCGCCCGATCCACAAGAACAACGGACCGTAGGGCGCCGGCGTCTCCCGCCACACGCTGGGCACCGACAGGGTGAAGACGTGGCCGAGACCGAGCCCGGACGCGGGACCGACCTGGTAGGGGTCGAGCCCCTCGAGCGAGATCTGGCTCTGCGCCAGGTAGGAGTAGACGTCCTTGCTGTACATCGGCGGCGCGATCAGCAGCGGCAGCATCCACAGCACCAGGGTGCGATCCAGCTCGCCGCGCGACATCTGCCGGTTGCCCAGCGCGAACCGGCCCAGCATCAACCAGGCCAGCGCCATCATGACCGCCCCGACCGTGGTCATGGTCAACGACACCGTCTGGATCCGGGACGGCAGGTTCAGCAGCCGCACGCCGAACGTGGGGTCCTGCACGACGGGACGGGCCCCGGCGCCCAGCGCGCCGATCCCCATCAGGACCGTGCCGGTGGCGCCGAACAGCCGGGTGCGCCGTAGTGCGGTGAGTTCGGTCTCATTGAGCGGTGAGCCCACGGGCCTCTCGTCGCCGTGCAACGCGGCGATCGACGAGCTCAGCGAGTGGTGGCGCTCTGCCATCAGTGCAGCGTAGCGGCATGTCGGGAAGTCGCGGCCCGGTGCTCGCGGTGCGCTCGGCACGACGCGGCACTGAGGGCAGCCTTGCTAGACCGAATTCCGGAATTGCGTCACACTGGTGTTGTGAAAATCCGAACCACCGAGGAAGCCGTCGCCGCGCCCGCAACCGGCGCGGTGGCTCCTACCGTGCTGCCGGATGGTCACACCCGCCGCGCCATCGTGCGGCTGCTGCTGGAATCCGGGTCGATCACCGTCAGCGAGATCTGTGACCGGCTGGGTCTGGCCGCCGCCGGTGTGCGCCGTCACCTGGACGCGCTGATCGAAGCGGGCGACGCGGAATCGGCCGCCGCCGCGGCATGGCAGCAGGCCGGACGCGGGCGCCCCGCCAAGCGTTTCCGGTTGACGGCGGCCGGGCGGGCCAAGCTCGACCACGCCTACGACGACCTGGCGGTCGCGGCGATGCGCCAACTGCGTGAGATCGGCGGACAGGGCGCGCTGCAGACGTTCGCCCGACGGCGCATCGACACGATCCTGGCCGACGTGGAGCCCGCCGACAGTGCCGCCGACGCCGACGTCGAGGCCGCCGCCGAGCGGGTGGCCGGCGCGCTGACCAAGGCCGGCTACGTCGCCACCACGACCCGGGTGGGTCCGCCGCTGCACGGCGTGCAGATCTGCCAGCACCACTGCCCGGTATCGCATGTCGCCGAGGAATTCCCGGAGTTGTGCGAAGCCGAGCGGGAGGCGATGGCCGAAGTCCTCGGTACCCACGTGCAACGGCTGGCGACGATCGTCAACGGCGACTGCGCCTGTACCACCCATGTGCCGCTCGCACCGGTTGCGAGCAAGGCAGCAAGCAAGACCTAGCATCAAGCGGCGCCCAGCCCGCGCCAGCACCGACACCGAAGGAGCGTCCGAATGACACTCACGCCAGAGGCCACGCCCGCTGCGCCGTTGACCCAGGAGCAGGCGATCGAATCGCTGGGCAAGTACGGCTACGGCTGGTCGGACTCCGACGTCGCGGGTGCCAGCGCCCAGCGAGGCCTGTCCGAGGCGGTCGTCCGCGACATCTCGGCGAAGAAGAACGAGCCGGAGTGGATGCTGCAGAGCCGGCTGAAGGCGCTGCGTATCTTCGACCGCAAGCCGATGCCGCACTGGGGCTCCAACCTCGAGGGCATCGACTTCGACAACATCAAGTACTTCGTGCGCTCCACCGAGAAGCAGGCGGCCTCCTGGGAGGACCTGCCCGAGGACATCCGCAACACCTACGACCGGCTGGGCATCCCCGAGGCGGAGAAGCAGCGCCTGGTCGCCGGTGTGGCCGCGCAGTACGAGTGCTTGGCGGGGGAAACCCTGGTGTGGACGGCCAATCGTGGGCAGGTCCCGATCAAGCAGATCGAGTCGGGTGACCGGGTCTTCGCGTACGACGAGGACGCCGAGCGATTCATCGTGGCACCGGTCAAGGCGTCGGCGCAGACGGACACGCGGCTGACCTACGCTGTCAAAACGACCCGTCGCAGCATCCGCGCTACCGACAACCACCCGATGCTAGTGCTGCGCGACGAGCGCAAGCCGGGTCGACAGCGCGCCCGGTACGTCCGGCGGTGGGTCACGGTGGGCGAGCTCAACCCGGGCGACTTCATCGCGGTCCCCAGGGCAATTCCGGACGCAGGTGTGGCCGCTCAACTTCCGGGTGTTGCCGGATTGACTTCCCCCACGGTCAGTTCAACCGACCTGATGTGGCTGCTCGGCCTTTACATCGGCGACGGGAACCTGCATCTGTCGACAAAGACGTATCGTGTGCAGTTCGCCATCCCCGCAACGGATGTCGAGGTCCGGGCCGAGTTGACCCGGGTGGTCAAGGACCTGTTCGGCTTGCGCTGCATCGACGCCGATGAGTACCGCGTGGTAGTGAACTCCAAAGCGCTGACCGAGTGGATAGTGCAAGTGGGCTTTGGTGGCGTGTCGCTGACTAAGCATGTGCCGGACTGGGTCTACGGATTGCCGATCGATCAGCGGCTGGCTTTTCTCGGTGGATGGGTCGACGCCGACGGCTATGTGGGACCTGCCAATAGCGGTTCGGTGCTTTTGACGTGCGCCAACGAATCATTGTTGGGTCAGGCGCGTGAATTGGCCGAACTGTCGGGTTTGCGCGCGGGTGGGCCGTGGTCGTTCACCCAGCCCTATCGGCACGCTCCGGAGCGCATGCAAATCGCTTGGAGGCTAGGCATCTCCGGCGATTTCGAGCGCCTGGGATGCCGTAACCCCAAGCGGACCGCGCGCTTCGGCCGTCGCCGCTACATGCACTCTTCCAACGGAGCGCACGGAACCACCATCCGGGCGCACTGTAACGATTGGCTCGGCTTTGAGCGGGTCAAGTCCGTCGAACCGTATTTGGTCGAGCCGGTTTACGACATAGAGGTCGACGGCCCGCACAACTTCATCGCCGAAGGCCTGGTGGTGCACAACTCCGAGGTTGTTTACCACCAGATCCGTGAGGACCTGGAGAGCCAGGGCGTCATCTTCCTCGACACCGACAGCGGGCTGCGGGAGCACCCGGAGATCTTCAAGCAGTACTTCGGCAGCGTGATCCCGGCCGGCGACAACAAGTTCTCCGCGCTGAATACCGCTGTGTGGTCGGGTGGTTCGTTCATCTACGTGCCGCCGGGCGTGCACGTCGACATCCCGCTGCAGGCTTACTTCCGGATCAACACCGAGAACATGGGCCAGTTCGAGCGGACACTGATCATCGTCGACGAGGGCGCCTACGTGCACTACGTCGAGGGCTGTACGGCGCCGATCTACAAGAGCGACTCGCTGCACTCCGCGGTGGTCGAGATCATCGTGAAGCCCGGTGGCCGTTGCCGTTACACGACCATCCAGAACTGGTCGAACAACGTCTACAACCTGGTCACCAAGCGGGCCCGCGCCGAAGCCGGCGCCACCATGGAGTGGGTCGACGGCAACATCGGCTCCAAGGTCACGATGAAGTACCCGGCGGTCTGGATGACCGGCGAGTACGCCAAGGGCGAGGTGCTCTCGGTGGCGTTCGCCGGCGAGGGCCAGCACCAGGACACCGGTGCCAAGATGCTGCACCTGGCGCCCAACACGTCGAGCAACATCGTCTCCAAGTCGGTGGCACGCGGCGGTGGCCGCGCGTCCTACCGCGGCCTGGTGCAGGTGAACAAGGGCGCCCACGGGTCGCGCTCCAGCGTGAAATGCGATGCGCTGCTTGTCGATACGGTCAGCCGCAGCGACACCTACCCGTACGTCGACATCCGCGAGGACGACGTGACGATGGGTCACGAGGCCACCGTGTCCAAGGTCAGCGAGGACCAGCTGTTCTACCTGATGAGCCGCGGCATGACCGAGGACGAGGCGATGGCGATGGTGGTTCGCGGCTTCGTCGAGCCGATCGCCAAGGAACTGCCGATGGAATACGCACTGGAGCTCAATCGGCTGATCGAGCTGCAGATGGAAGGTGCTGTCGGATAGTGGTTCAGAATCTCACTGAAGCTGCCGAAGGGATCATCAAGAACAAGGGCGAGCAGTTCAGTTCGTTTGATGTCGACGCCTTCGAGGTGCCCGGCGGCCGCGACGAGCTGTGGCGATTCACCCCGCTGAAGCGGTTGCGCGGCCTGCACGACGGCTCTGCCGTCGCCAACGGTAAGGCCACGATCACGGTCGACGAGCAGCCCGGCGTGCGGACCGAAACCGTGCGCCGCGGCGACGAGCGACTGGGGCAGGGCGGCGTCCCCGCCGACCGCGTTGCGGCCCAAGCGTTCTCGTCGTTCAACTCCGCGACGGTGGTGACGGTGGCGCGCGACACCGAGGTCGCCAAGCCGATCGAGATCGCCGTCACCGGGCCCGGCGAGGGCGCGGTCGCCTACGGGCACCTGCAGATCCGCGTCGAGGAACTCGCCCGCGCCATCGTCGTCATCGACCTGCGCGGCAGCGGCACCTATGCCGACAACGTCGAGATCATCGTCGGCGATGCGGCCGCCCTCGGGGTGATCTGGATCGCCGACTGGGCCGACGACATGGTCCACGTCAGCGCGCATCACGCACGGCTGGGCAAGGATTCGGTGCTCGGCCACGTCAACGTGACGCTCGGCGGCGACCTGGTTCGCACCTCGACGACGGTGCGTTTCACCGCCCCGGGCGGCGACGCGCAGCTGCTCGGCACCTACTTCGCCGACGACGGCCAGCACTTCGAATCCCGGTTGCTCGTCGACCACGCGTACCCCAACTGCCGCTCGGACGTGTTGTACAAGGGTGCGCTGCAAGGCGATCCGGACTCCAAGCGGCCCGACGCCCACACGGTATGGATCGGCGATGTACTGATCCGCGCGGAGGCCACCGGCACCGACACGTATGAGGCGAACCGCAATCTGGTGCTGACCGACGGTGCCCGCGCCGACTCGGTGCCCAATCTCGAAATTGAGACGGGCGAGATCGTCGGCGCCGGACACGCAAGTGCCACGGGAAGATTCGACGACGAGCAGGTGTTCTATCTACGTGCTCGCGGCATCCCGGAAGACCAGGCCCGCAGGCTGATCGTGCGCGGCTTTTTCGCCGAGATCATCCAGAAGATCGCCGTGGCTTCCGTGCGGGATCGGCTGACCGAGGCCATCGAACACGAACTTGAGTTAACCGAAGGAATCAAGAACTGATGACCACGCTCGAAGTCAAGGATCTGCACGTCAGCGTCTCGCCCGCCAATGAGGCCGAGGCCATCGGAATCCTCAAAGGTGTTGATCTCACCGTGAAGTCGGGGGAGACGCACGCGCTGATGGGCCCGAACGGGTCCGGCAAGTCCACCCTGTCCTACGCGATCGCCGGGCACCCGAAATACGAGGTGACGTCCGGCTCGATCACGCTGGACGGCACCGACGTGCTGGCGATGAGCGTCGACGAACGGGCGCGGGCCGGCTTGTTCCTCGCCATGCAATACCCGATCGAGGTGCCCGGGGTGTCGATGTCGAACTTCCTGCGCACCGCCGCCGCGGCCGTGCGCGGTGAGGCACCGAAGCTGCGGCACTGGGTCAAGGAAGTCAAGGGCGCGATGGACGATCTCGGGATCGATCCGGCGTTCTCCGAACGCAGTGTGAACGAAGGCTTTTCCGGCGGTGAGAAGAAGCGCCACGAGATCCTGCAGCTGTCGCTGCTCAAGCCCAAGATCGCGATCCTCGACGAGACCGACTCCGGGCTGGACGTCGACGCGCTGCGGGTGGTCAGCGAGGGCGTGAACCGCTACGCCGAAGCCGAGCACGGCGGTGTCCTGCTGATCACCCATTACACCCGAATCCTGCGCTACATCCAGCCGCAGTTCGTGCACGTTTTCGTCGGCGGGCGCATCGTCGAGGCTGGCGGCCCCGAACTGGCCGACGAGCTCGAAGAGCATGGCTACGAGCGCTTCACACAATCGGCTGCCACGGGGGCGTAACGATGTCGGCCTCCGTGACTCCACTGGATCTCGCGGCGATCCGTGCCGATTTCCCGATCCTGAAGCGCATCATGCGCAGCGGAAACCAGTTGGCGTACCTGGATTCCGGCGCGACGTCCCAGCGCCCGTTGCAGGTGCTCGACGCCGAACGGGAATTCCTGCTGACGTCCAACGGCGCGGTGCACCGCGGCGCGCACCAGTTGATGGAAGAGGCCACCGACGCCTACGAGCAGGGCCGGGCCGACATCGCGGCATTCGTCGGTGCCGACGCGCAAGAGCTGATCTTCACCAAGAACGCCACCGAATCGCTCAACCTGGTGTCCTACGTGCTGGGCGACCAGCGATTCGACCGCGCCGTCGGTGAGGGTGACGTCATCGTCATCACCGAGCTCGAACACCACGCCAACCTGGTTCCGTGGCAGGAACTGGCCCGGCGCACCGGGGCCACGCTCCGCTGGTACGGCGTGACCGACGACGGGCGCATCGACCTGGACTCGCTGGAACTCGACGAGCGGGTCAAAGTCGTTGCGTTCAGCCATCATTCGAACGTCACCGGCGCGGTGGCGCCGGTGGCCGAGTTGGTCGCCCGGGCCAAGGCGGTGGGTGCGCTGACCGTGCTGGACGCCTGCCAGTCGGTGCCGCACGAGCGGGTGGGCTTCCATGCCCTCGACGTCGACTTTGGCGCGTTTTCCGGCCATAAGATGCTGGGCCCCAACGGAATCGGGGTGCTTTACGGGCGGCGTGAATTGCTCGAGGAGTTGCCGCCGTTCATCACCGGCGGTTCGATGATCGAGACGGTCACGATGGAGGCCACCACGTACGCCGCGCCCCCGCAGCGATTCGAGGCCGGTACCCCGATGACCTCTCAGGTCGTCGGCTTGGCCGCGGCCGCGCGCTACCTCGGCGCCATCGGGATGGACGCCGTGCAAGCCCACGAGCACGAGCTGGTTGCCGCGGCACTCGAGGGGCTGTCCGGTATCGACGCCGTGCGCATCATCGGGCCGACGTCGATGGAAAACCGTGGCTCCCCGGTCGCCTTCGTCGTCGACGGCGTGCACGCCCACGACGTCGGGCAGGTGCTCGACGACGAGGGCGTCGCGGTGCGGGTCGGCCATCACTGCGCGTTGCCGCTGCATCGCCGGTTCGGGGTGGCCGCCACGGCGCGGGCGTCGTTCGCCGTCTACAACACCGCCGAAGAGGTCGACCGGCTGGTGGCCGGTGTGCGTCGGGCGACAGAATTCTTCGGCGGAGTGTGAGCCGTGCGCCTGGAGCAGATGTATCAGGACGTGATCCTCGATCACTACAAGCACCCGCAGCACCGCGGTCTGCGCGAGCCGTTCGGCGCGCAGGTGTACCACGTCAACCCGATCTGTGGCGACGAGGTCACGCTGCGGGTGACGTTGTCCGACGACGGCCAGACCGTCGCCGACGTTTCCTATGACGGCCAAGGCTGTTCGATCAGCCAGGCGGCCACCTCGGTGCTCACCCAGCAGGTGATCGGCCAGAGCGTGGGGGAGGCGCTGAAGACCATCACCGCGTTCACCGAAATGGTGTCCTCGCGCGGAACGGTCGAAGGCGACGAGGACGTCCTGGGCGACGGCATCGCCTTCGCCGGAGTTGCCAAGTACCCGGCCCGGGTGAAATGTGCTCTGCTGGGGTGGATGGCGTGCAAAGACGCACTGGCCCAGGCCAGCCATGCTTTCGAGGAGGACCAACGATGAGCGAAACCACCGCACCCGACCAGGAATTCATCGCCGACCTCGAGGAGGCGATGCGCGACGTCGTCGACCCCGAACTGGGGATCAACGTGGTCGATCTGGGGCTGGTCTACGGCCTCGACGTCGAAGACGGCGACGGGGGAAAGGTCGCGACCATCGACATGACGCTGACGTCGGCGGCCTGTCCGCTGACCGATGTGATCGAAGACCAGTCGCGCAGCGCGCTGGTCGGCAGCGGTCTGGTCAGCGACCTGCGGATCAACTGGGTCTGGAACCCGCCGTGGGGACCGGACAAGATCACCGAGGAGGGCCGCGAACAGCTGCGCGCCCTCGGCTTCACCGTCTGACCGCACGGATTCGGCCGCCCGGGCGGTTGGCCGCCGTCGAATCGGGGTATGCCCCGCCCATCGTTCGATTGGGTGTCGGTTTCCGGGGGGATGAGTGATCGGCGATGGTCGGCTGGCTGGACGATTTGCAGCAACGCAACCGCGGCGCGAGTGTGACCGTCGCCGTCATCTACAAATACCTCGATGACCAAGGCGGCTACCTGGCCGCACTGATCACCTACTACGGCTTCGTGTCGCTATTTCCGATGCTGCTGCTGTTGACCACGGGGCTGGGGGTGGTGCTCGCCGGCCGCCCCGATCTGCAAGAGCAGGTGCTGCACAGCGCGCTGAGCCAGTTCCCGGTGATCGGCAGTCAGCTGCATCAGCCCGAGGGGCTGAGCGGGGGGACGGTCGCCGTCGTCGTCGGAATCCTCGGTGCGCTCTACGGTGGTCTGGGCGTCGGCCAGTCCGTGCAGAACGCGATGGACTCGGTGTGGGCCGTGCCGAAGAACAAGCGCCCCAACCCGATTCGGGCCCGCGTGCGCAGTTTCGGTTTGCTGTTCGTTCTCGGCTCGGCGGTGATCGCGGCCACCGTGCTGTCCGGGATCGCGCAGACGACCGCGGAATTGGGTGTCTTCGGAAAGATCGGTGTCACGCTGACCGCCGTGGCGATCAACGCGCTGATCTGTCTGGTGGCCTTCCGGGTGACCACCGCAAGAGAACTCACCTACCGGCAGGTGCTACCGGGAGCCGTTGCGGCAGCGTTCATTTGGCAGATACTGCAGTGGTTCGGCGCCGGCTATATCCAGCACACCGTCAAGACGGCCAGCGCCACCAACAGCATTTTCGCGTTGGTGCTGGGTCTGCTTGCCTTCCTGTATCTGGTGTCGACGGCGCTGGTGCTGTGCGCCGAGCTGAACGTCGTCCTGGTCGAGCGGCTGTACCCGCGGGCCTTGCTCGGCGCGTTCAGCGACGACGCCGAACTCACCCCGGCCGATCGGCGGACCTACGCGAAGGGGGCGAAAGTCGAACGCGTCAAACGGCTCGAGCGGGTGATCGTCAGGTTCAACGACGTCAACAGGCCCGTGACGCCGTAGCGCTCAGAACGCCTCTTCGGAAATCCGCATCACGTCGTCGTCGATGGATTCGATGACCCGGCGCAGCGCGGAAAGTTTCGGCAGCATGTTCTTGGCGAAGAACGCCGACGTCGCGATCTTGCCCTGGTAGAACGCCCTGTCCTGGTCGCCGGGATTGTCGGCCAGTGCGGCGTGCGCGACCCCGGCGCCCACCAGCAACCGCCAGCCGATCAGCAGGTCGCCGACCGCGAGCAGGTAGCGCACCGAACCGAGCCCCACCTTGTAGATCTCCGTCGGATGCTGCGTCGCGGACATCAGGTAGCCGGTCAACGCGCCCGTCATCGCCGTGACCTCGTCGAGCGCGGATTGCACCGCCTGCGCTTGGGATTTCAGCGCCTCGTCGCAGTCGTCGATGGTCTGGCTGATCTGCGCCGTGACGAACTGCAGGGCCGCGCCGTGGTCGCGGACGATCTTGCGGAAGAAGAAGTCCAGGGCCTGGATCGCGGTGGTGCCCTCGTAGAGCGAGTCGATCTTGGAATCGCGGATGTACTGCTCCAGCGGGTAGTCCTGCAGGAAACCGGAGCCGCCCAGCGTCTGCAACGACTCGGTCAGGATCTCGTATGCCCGCTCGGAACTGACCCCCTTGACGATCGGCAGCAGCAGATCGTCGACCCGGTGCGCCATCTCGTGATCGGCGCCCGAAACTTGTTGTGCGAGAGCATCATCCTGATGTGCGGCGGCGTACATGTAGAGCGCCCGCAACCCTTCGGCGTAGGCCTTCTGGGTCATCAAACTGCGGCGCACGTCGGGGTGGTGCATGATCGTGACCCGCGGCGCGGCCTTGTCGGTCATCTGGGTCAGATCGGCGCCCTGCACCCGCTCCTTGGCGTAGGCCAGCGCATTGAGGTATCCGGTGGAAAGGGTGCCGGCGGCCTTGACGCCGATCGTCATGCGCGCGTGCTCGATCACGGTGAACATCTGCGCGATCCCGTTGTGCACGCCGCCGACCAGATACCCCACCGCGGGCACATCCGTGGCGCCGAAGGTCAGCTCGCAGGTGGGGGAGGACTTGATGCCCATCTTGTGTTCCAGCCCCGTGACGAAAACGCCGTTGCGGGCGCCGAGTTCGAACGTGTCGGGGTCGAAAAGGTAGTTGGGCACGTAGAACAGGCTCAGCCCCTTGGTGCCGGGTCCGGCACCCTCCGGGCGAGCCAGCACCAGATGAAACACGTTGTCGGCGGTGTCACCCACGTCACCTCCGGAGATGAACCGCTTGACCCCCTCGATGTGCCAGGTGCCGTCCGGTTGCGCGATGGCCTTGCTGCGGCCCGCGCCGACGTCGGAACCCGCATCGGGCTCGGTGAGCACCATCGTGGCGGCCCAGCCGCGTTCGACGCCCTCTGCCGCCCAACGCTTCTGCTCCTCGTCGCCCTCCGCGTAAAGCGCTTGCGCCATAAAGGGACCCAGGCAGAAGAAGCTCGCGGACGGATTGGCGCAGAAGATCATTTCGTTGACCGCCCACGCCAGCGGGGGCGGCGCGGGCATGCCACCGATCTCCTCGGCCAGGCCCAGCCGCCACCACTCGGCGTCCTTGATCGCCTGCACGGTCTTGGCCAATTCCGGTGCCACGCTGATCGTGTGCGTGTCGGGATCGAACACCGGCGGGTTGCGGTCGGCGAACGCGAACGTTTCGGCGACCGGGCCTTCGGCCAGGCGAGCGGCTTCGGACAGAATGGTCCGCACCGTGTCGGCGTCCAGCTCGCTGTACTGCCCGGCACCGAGAACCTCGCCTACCTCGAGAACTTCGAAGATGTTGAACTCGAGATCACGGACGTTAGCGATGTAGTGGCCCAAAACATCTCCCTCGATTGGTGCATCAGCCCTAAGTCTGTCCGAGCACCGAAAACCTCCGCAACCGTAACCTCGGCGCACCGGCGGTCGTGGCCCGCAAACGAAAACCCAACTGTTCATTGGGAAGCCGTTGCACTGGCCAATTGCCGCTGACGGGAGCAGTATGGGGGTGCGCTAATGGTCGACATTCGCGCGGGAACATCCGAGCAGGACCGGGCGTTAGGCCAAATGTGACAACACAGGATCTCACTGCGGAGCAGTTCAACGCGACCATCGAGAACAACGACATCGTGCTGGTCGACTTCTGGGCTTCCTGGTGCGGGCCATGCCGCCAGTTCGGGCCGACTTTTCACGCGTCGTCGGAGAAACACCCGGACATCGTGCACGCCAAGGTCGACACCGAGGCCGAACAACAGCTGGCCGCCGCCGCCCAGATCCGCTCCATCCCGACGCTGATGGCGTTCAAGAAGGGCAAGCTGCTGTTCAACCAGCCGGGCGCACTGCCGCCGGCGGCCCTGGAGGATCTGGTGCAGCAAATCAGGGACTTCGACGTCGAGGCTGCTCAACCAGACCAATCCTGACGCGCGCCGCCGAATAGGTCGCCGGCTTCGGTCGCGATACCGTGCACGGGTGAGTTTGGTACTCGTCGAACACGCGCGGCCCGGCGTGGCCCTGATCACCCTCAACAGGCCCGAGCGGATGAATTCCATGGCGTTCGACGTCATGGTGCCGCTGAAAGCGGCCCTGGAAGAGGTCACCTACGACAACTCCGTGCGGGTGGTCGTGCTGACCGGGGCGGGTCGGGGGTTCTCCTCGGGCGCCGATCACAAATCCGCGGGCACGGTGCCGAATGTGGACGGGCTGACCCGCCCGACGTACGCGCTGCGCTCCATGGAGGTTCTCGACGACGTGATCCTGGCGCTGCGGCGTATGCACCAGCCGGTCATCGCCGCGGTGAACGGCGCGGCCATCGGCGGTGGGTTGTGCCTGGCCCTGGCCGCCGATATCCGGGTGGCCTCCACCAGCGCCTATTTCCGGGCCGCCGGCATCAACAACGGGTTGACGGCCAGCGAGCTGGGCCTGTCCTACCTGCTGCCCCGGGCGATCGGAGCGTCGCGGGCCTTCGAGATCATGCTCACCGGTCGCGACGTCAGCGCCGAGGAGGCCGAGCGCATCGGGCTGGTGTCCTGCCGGGTGCCCGACGACCAGCTGCTGGACACCTGCTACGCGATCGCCGCGCGGATCGCCGCGTTCTCCCGGCCCGGAGTCGAGTTGACCAAGCGCACACTGTGGAGTGGGCTGGACGCCGGTAGCCTGGAAGGACACATGCAAGCCGAAGGCTTGGGACAGCTTTTCGTCCGTCTGCTCACCGCCAACTTCGAAGAAGCGGTTGCCGCGCGCGCCGAGCGGCGGCCCCCGGTGTTCACCGACGACAAATAGCGTGCGACAAGGAGAGCGATCGTGATCACGGCTACGGACCTCGAGGTCCGCGCTGGCGCGCGCATCTTGCTCTCACCCGACGGCCCCGACCTCCGGATCCAGCCCGGCGACCGCATCGGGCTGGTCGGGCGCAACGGAGCGGGCAAGACCACGACCCTGCGCATCCTGGCCGGGGAAAGCGAACCGTACGCCGGATCGGTCACCCGCAGCGGCGAAATCGGTTACCTGCCACAGGATCCCAAGGAGGGCGACCTCGATGTGCTGGCCCGCGACCGGGTACTGTCGGCCCGCGGGTTGGACGTCCTGCTCACCGATCTGGAGAAGCAGCAGGCGTTGATGGCCGAGGTCGCCGACGACGAAGCGCGCGACCGCGCGATCCGGCGCTACGGCCAGCTGGAGGAGCGGTTCGTCGCGCTGGGCGGCTACGGCGCCGAGAGCGAAGCCGGCCGCATCTGCGCGAGTCTCGGTCTGCCGGAACGTGTCATGACGCAGCAACTGCGCACCCTGTCGGGTGGTCAACGCCGCCGGGTGGAGCTGGCGCGCATCCTGTTCGCCGCCTCCGACACCGGCGCGGGTTCGTCGACCACGCTGCTGCTCGACGAACCGACCAACCACCTCGACGCGGATTCGCTTGGCTGGCTGCGGGATTTCTTGCGGTCGCACACCGGTGGCCTGGTGGTGATCAGCCACAACGTCGAATTGCTCGCCGACGTCGTCAACCGGGTCTGGTTTCTCGACGCCGTGCGCGGCGAGGTCGACGTCTACAACATGACCTGGCAGAAGTATCTGGACGCCCGGGCCACGGACGAACAGCGCCGTCGCCGCGAACGCGCGAATGCCGAGCGCAAGGCCGCCGCGCTGCGTACGCAGGCGGCCAAGCTGGGCGCTAAGGCCACCAAAGCCGTTGCGGCCCAAAACATGTTGCGGCGTGCCGATCGGATGATGGCCTCCCTCGACGAGGAACGCGTCGCCGACAGGGTGGCCCGGATCAAGTTCCCCACCCCGGCCGCGTGCGGGCGCACCCCGCTGGTGGCCAAGGGGCTGAGCAAGTCCTACGGATCGCTCGAGGTGTTCACCGGGGTCGACCTGGCGATCGACCGGGGTTCGCGGGTGGTGGTGCTGGGGCTCAACGGCGCGGGCAAGACGACGCTGCTGCGCCTGCTGGCCGGCGTCGAGACGCCCGACACCGGCGGGCTGGAGCCCGGACACGGTTTGCGGCTGGGCTATTTCGCGCAGGAGCACGACACGATCGACAACGACGCGACTGTGTGGGAGAACACCCGGCACGCCGCACCCGAGTCGGGGGAGCAAGACCTGCGCGGGCTGCTCGGAGCGTTCATGTTCAGCGGCCCGCAGCTCGACCAGCCGGCGGGCACCCTGTCCGGTGGCGAGAAGACGCGGCTGGCGTTGGCCGGCCTGGTGGCTTCCACGGCGAATGTATTGCTGCTCGACGAACCGACGAACAACCTCGACCCCGCGTCGCGGGAACAGGTGCTCGACGCGCTGCGGAGCTATCAGGGCGCGGTGGTGTTGGTGACCCACGATCCGGGGGCGGCCGAAGCCCTGGACCCGCAACGCGTGGTCCTGTTGCCCGACGGCACCGAGGACTATTGGTCCGAGGAGTATCGGGATCTGATCGAACTCGCTTGAGCGCTACAACTCATCGCACGCGAATTCGGCGAAATCGACACGCGTATGACAACTGCTTCTTACTCTTGGTGCTTGAGTTTGTGTTTCAAGCGTGGAGGGGTCAGTGTCAAAGTCCAAAGAGATGCGCACCGAGTTGTTGCACGAGCTGCGCAACGCCTACGAGGGCGGAGCGAGCATCCGGACGCTCGTTGCCAACACCGGCAGGTCGTACGGGTCGATTCACAGCATGCTGCGCGAGTCGGGTACCACGATGCGCAGCCGGGGCGGGCCCAACCACACGGCTCGGCACCGCTAGACTTCTGCGGACCTAGCCTCGGGCCCAGAATCGTTGCGGCGCACCGAGTTTTCGACCAGGTCGAGGACGGCAGCCAGCCGCTGCGGATCCTCGCCGGAGGCTAGCCGGGCCACCAATCCGTCCAGGACCAGTTCCAGATAGCACTGCAACACGTCACCGGGTACGTCGTCGCGCACCCGGTGGGCTTCCTTCTGCCGTTGCAGTCGATCGTGTGTCGCCGCCGCCAGTTCCGCGGAACGCTCCGACCATCCGCGGCTGAACGCGGGGTCGTTGCGCAGCTTGCGCGCGATCTCCAACCGCGTGGCCAGCCAGTCGAACTGCTCCGGCGCGGCGAGCATGTCGCGCATCACCTGGATCAGGCCCTCGCGCGACGCGACGTCGGCCATCCGCTCGGCGTCCTCGTGCGCGAGCGCGAAAAACAGCGCGTCCTTGTCCCGGAAGTGGTGAAAGATGGCACCGCGCGACATCCCGATCGCCTGTTCCAGCCGCCGCACCGTGGCTCTGTCATAGCCGTGTTCGGCGAAGCAACGACGAGCACCATCGAGGATCTGGCGGCGGCGCGCCGCCAGATGGTCCTCGCTGACTTTGGGCACCGGCGGCTTCGGCTAGCCGGACTTGAGCATGTTGCGCAGCACGTACTGCAGGATGCCACCGTTGCGGTAGTAGTCGGCCTCACCGGGGGTGTCGATGCGCACCACCGCGTCGAACTCGATGTCTCCGGCCTTGACATGCACCGTTTTCGGCGTCTTGCCGTCGTTGAGCGCGTCGATGCCGGTGATGTCGAACACCTCGGTGCCGTCCAGCCCCAGCTCTTGGGCCGTCTTGCCCTCGGGGAACTGCAGCGGAATCACGCCCATCCCGATCAGGTTGGAGCGGTGGATGCGCTCGAAGGACTCGGCGATCACCGCCCGCACGCCCAGCAGCCGGGTTCCCTTGGCTGCCCAGTCGCGGGACGACCCCGACCCGTACTCCTTGCCGCCCAGCACCACCAGCGGAATGTTTTCTGCCGCATAGTTTTGCGCCGCGTCGTAGATGAACGCTTGCGGACCGCCGTCCTGGGTGAAGTCGCGGGTGTATCCGCCCGACACGTCGTCGAGCAGCAAGTTGCGCAGCCGGATGTTGGCGAACGTGCCGCGGATCATCACCTCGTGATTGCCGCGCCGCGACCCGAAGGAGTTGTAGTCCTTGCGGTCCACGCCGTGCTCGTCGAGGTACTGCGCGGCCGGGGTGCCCGGCTTGATGCTGCTGGCGGGGGAGATGTGGTCGGTGGTCACCGAGTCGCCCAGCAGCGCCAGTACCCGGGCGCCGGTGATGTCGCCGACCGGCTCGGGCTCGGCGGGCATGCCCTCGAAGTACGGGGGCTTGCGCACATACGTCGAATCCGCGTTCCACTCAAAGGTATTGCCGCTCGGGGTGGGCAGATTGCGCCACCGTTCGTCACCCTTGAACACGTCACCGTAGTTCTTGGTGAACATCTCCTGATTGATCGCCGAGGCGATGGTGTCGGAGACGTCTTGCTGCGACGGCCAGATGTCTTTGAGGAAGACGTCGTTGCCGTCGTTGTCCTTGCCCAGCGGCTGACTCTCGAAGTCGAAGTCCATGGTCCCGGCCAGTGCGTAGGCCACCACCAGCGGCGGTGAAGCCAGGTAGTTCATTTTCACGTCCGGGTTGATGCGGCCTTCGAAGTTCCGGTTGCCCGACAACACCGCCGTCACCGAAAGATCGTTGTCGTTAATGGCTTTCGAAATTTCTTCCGGCAGCGGGCCCGAGTTGCCGATGCACGTGGTGCAGCCGTAGCCGACCAGATAGAAGCCGAGCTTCTCCAGGTAGGGCCAGAGGCCGGCCTTGTGGTAGTAGTCGTTGACCACCTGGGAACCCGGCGCCATCGTGGTCTTGACCCACGGCTTGGACGCCAGGCCCTTCTCGACGGCGTTGCGGGCCAACAGCGCTGCGCCCAGCATCACCTCGGGGTTGGAGGTGTTCGTGCACGACGTGACCGCCGCGATCACCACCGCGCCGTGGTCGAGCACGAATTCGCCACGCTCGTCGGACTTGACCGTCACCGGGCTGCTGGGTCGACCCTTGGAATGGGCGGCCGCCGAATGCACCTGGGGGACGTCGTCGGCGTGCCCGTTGGACACCGCGCCCGGATCGCTGGCCGGGAACGTCTCCTCGACCGACTCGTCCAGTTTCGAGTAACCCTGCTTGCCGTCCTCGTCGCCGTCGACGTAGCTCAGAATCTGTTCGCGGAACGTGGACTTGGCCGCCGACAAGGCGATTCGGTCCTGCGGGCGCTTCGGCCCGGCGATCGACGGCACCACCGTGGACAGGTCGAGCTCGAGGTACTCGGAGAACGCCGGCTCGTGGGCCGGGTCGTGCCACATGCCCTGCTCCTTGGCGTAGGCCTCGACCAGTGCCAGTTGCTCGTCGGTGCGGCCGGTGAACTTCAGGTAGGAGATGGTCTCCTCGTCGATCGGGAAAATCGCTGCGGTGGAACCGAATTCGGGGCTCATGTTGCCCAGCGTGGCGCGGTTGGCCAACGGCACCTCCGAAACGCCCTTGCCGTAGAACTCGACGAACTTGCCGACCACCCCGTGCTTACGCAACATCTCGGTGACGGTCAGCACCACATCGGTGGCGGTGACGCCCGGCTGAATCTCGCCGGTCAGCTTGAAACCGACGACGCGCGGGATCAGCATCGACACCGGCTGGCCGAGCATCGCGGCCTCGGCCTCGATGCCACCCACGCCCCAGCCGAGCACGCCGAGGCCGTTGACCATCGTCGTGTGCGAGTCGGTGCCCACGCAGGTGTCGGGGTATGCGGTGACTTTTCCCGCGCCGTCTGCGCGGGACATCACGACGCTGGCCAGGTACTCGATGTTGACCTGGTGCACGATGCCGGTGCCCGGCGGGACGACCTTGAAGTCGTCGAAAGCGCCCTGCCCCCAGCGCAGGAACTGGTAGCGCTCACCGTTGCGCTGATATTCGATCTCGACGTTGCGCTCGAACGCGTCGGGGGTGCCGAACAGGTCCGCGATCACCGAGTGGTCGATCACCAGGTCGGCCGGCGCCAGCGGGTTGACCTTCTCCGCCTTGCCGCCCAGCTCGCCGATCGCCTCACGCATGGTGGCCAGGTCGACGATGCACGGCACGCCGGTGAAGTCCTGCATGACCACGCGGGCGGGGGTGTATTGGATCTCAATGCTGGGCTCCGCCTTGGGATCCCAATTCGCGATCGCCTCGATGTGGTCCTTGGTGATGTTGGCGCCGTCCTCGTTGCGCAGCAGGTTCTCGGCCAGAACCTTCAGGCTGTAGGGGAGCTTCTGCGTATTGGGGACGGCGTCGAGGCGATAAATCTCATAGCTCTTGTCGCCGACCTTCAGGGTGTCGCGGGCTCCGAACGAATTCACAGAATCTTTGCTGGTCACATCAACTCCCTCGGATTAAGTTCTTCCGCCGACGGGCCGTGTCGGCGGCGCATCGCCAACCTTAACAGTACGCTTGTCCTGCAATACAGCGGCACATCAATTTTCAGTCTTGTCGGGTCTGGGCCGGGTCGAAACCCCATTTCCCTACTGTTCGCGTACGGTGCCTGTAGCGCTTGGGCTGTTTAGCGGGAGGAGGCACACAGTGACCGGGCAGGGTTCGTTCGACCAGTTGCCGCAGAACACCTTCTTCATGCACCCGGTCCTGCCGGCCTACATCCCGCAAGACGTCGACATGGCGGAGGTCAAAGCGCAGGTCGCCGCCTCCGGCGTCAGCGCGCCCCCGAACATCAAGCCGGCCCTGCTCGTCGTGGTCGACCAAGCGCATGCCGCCGGCATCGACCTGAAAATCGTGCTGCTCGACCACAACCCGCCCAACGACACACCGCTACGCGACATCTCCACCGTGGTCGGCGCCGACTATCCCAACGCGACGGTCTTGACGCTCAGCCCGAACTTCGTCGGCACCTACAGCACCCAGTTCCCGCGCGTCACCCTGGAGGCCGGCGAGGACATCGCCAAGACGGGCAATCCGGTGGTCTCGGCGCAGCACTTTCTGCACGAGCTACAGACGCCCGAATTTCCCTGGACCGGGCTGACCATTTTCTTGCTGATCGCTGTGCTCGCCGCCGCCGTCGGCGCCCGGTTCCTGCAGTCGCGCAGTAGGCGGTCAGCAACCTCGGCGGAGGCGGCCGACTCGCCCTCGGAAAAGCCCGCTGAGGGCGGCTAACCAAGCGCATCCGATTCGGCCGGGCGAATTCACGACTCGGCACGGCAAATCCCGTAGGTCACCGTTCGGTCACATTAAACGCACGTAGACGGTTGCGATTCGTGACGAGCATATCTTCGTCGATCCCTGTGACGTACGGTGCAAATGATGCTCGTGTTGTCTTTGGCGCTTGTAGTGAAAAAAGGGGCTGGCGCCGCCGTCCGCGTTGAGCCCAAGGGGAGCTAAGTCGAATGAGACTCACACGCCGGGGCTCTGCTGCGCGACCATTCGCCAGGCTGGTCCGCCCGGTCCTTCCGTCGGTCCTGAGTGTGGTCGTCCTCCTCACCACACCGGGTCTGGCGCAGGCCGATCCGAGCGCCGACAGCCTCGGCGCGCTGATCGCCAACGTCGCCAAGGCCAACCAGCGCCTGGAAGACCTGAGCGCCGAAATCCAGGGCGAGCAAGAAGCCGTCAACAAGGCCCTCGTCGATGTGGAGACCGCCCGGGACAACGTGACCGCGGCCGAGCACGACCTCGAGGTCAGTCGGCAATCGGTCAAGGATGCCAACGCGGCAATCGCTGCGGCACAACGTCGTTTCAACACCTTCGCGGCGGCCACCTATATGAACGGCCCGTCGGGCAGCTACCTGACCGCGCGCAGTCCCGAGGACATCATCGCCACCGAAAGCGCCTCGAGGACCCTGGCGGCCAGCGCCCAGACGGTGATGGACAACCTGCAGCGGGCCCGCACCGAGCAGGTGAACAAGGAGTCGGCCGCGCGGCTGGCCAAGCAGAAGGCCGAAAAGGCCGCTGCCGACGCGAAATCCAGCCAGGATGCCGCGGTCGCCGCGCTGACCAACTCGAAGCACAAATTCGAAGAACAGCGTGCGCAGATCGCCCGCCTGGCCGCCGAGCGCGACGAGGCACAGGCCAAACTTCAGCAGGCCCAACTCGCGTCCGCGCATTGGTCGACCGGCGGCGGGGCAAGCGCGCCGGCCTCGGGTGACCGCTGGGACCCGGGAGCGCCGGCCGGGACGGCCCCGTCCGGGGGAAGGCGCTGGGACGGTTGGGATCCCACGCTGCCGATGGTGCCGAGTGCCAACGTGCCGGGTGACCCCATCGCGGTGATCAACCAGGTGCTGGGCATCTCGGCGACCTCGACACAGGTCACCGCGCAAATGGGCAAGGGCTTCCTGCAGTCGATCGGCATTCTCAAGCCCGACGACACCGGCATCACCAACGCCACGCCGAACGGGGTCGGCGGACGCATCCCGCGTGTCTACGGGCGGCAGGCGTCCGAATACGTGATCCGGCGCGGCATGTCGCAGATCGGCGTGCCCTACTCCTGGGGCGGTGGCAACGCGGCCGGCCCGAGTAAAGGCATCGACTCCGGTGCCGGCATCACCGGTTTCGACTGCTCGGGCCTGGTCCTGTACTCGTTCGCCGGGGTGGGCATCAAGCTGCCGCACTATTCGGGCTCGCAGTACAACTTGGGCCGCAAGATCCCGTCCTCCCAGATGCGTCGCGGCGACGTCATCTTCTACGGCCCGGGCGGCAGCCAGCACGTGACGATCTACCTCGGTCAGGGCCAGATGCTCGAGGCCCCTGACGTCGGCTTGAAGGTGCGGGTGGCGCCAGTGCGCACCAGCGGCATGACCCCCTACGTGGTCCGCTACATCGAATACTGACGAGGAGCCATGCGGCACAAGCGTTTTCGCCTGACCAACTTGGCCTGTATCACCACACTGGTGACCGGGCTGATGTTGTCTGTCGCCGCCCCGGCCGACGCCGACCCCGGCGCCTGGGATCCGACGCTGCCCGCCCAGATCAGCGCCGGCGCCCCGGGTGATCCGCTCGCGGTCGCCAACGCTTCGCTGCAAGCCACCGCGCAGGCCACCCAGACCACGATGGACCTGGGCCGGCAATTCCTCGGCGGTCTCGGGATCAACATCCTCGGTGACCCCGCGCCCGCCGCCGCCACGCCCACCAACCCGGGCGGCAAGATCCCGCGCGTCTACGGCCGCCAGGCCATCGAGTACGTGATCAAGCGGATGGGCTCCCAGATGGGTGTGCCGTATTCGTGGGGCGGCGGCTCGCTGCAGGGCCCGAGCAAGGGCATCGACGAAGGCGCCAACATCACCGGGTTCGACTGCTCGGGCCTGATGCGGTACGGGTTCGCCGGGGTCGGGGTGCTGATCCCGCGGTTCTCCGGTGACCAGTACAACGCGGGGCGCCACATCCCGCCCAGCGAGGCCCGTCGCGGCGACCTGATCTTTTACGGTCCCGGCGGCGGCCAGCACGTCACGATGTATCTGGGCAACGGCCAGATGTTGGAGGCATCCGGAAGCGCGGGCAAAGTGACGGTGAGCCCCGTGCGCAAGCCCGGTATGACGCCGTACCTGACTAGGATCATCGAGTACTGACCCTGATTTGCTCGTCAGCGAACCGTGACGTCGACGGAATCCCAGGGGCCTGGAATAGTTGGACGAGGGCGCGCCGCTGCCCCACGACATTCGTCGTGATGAACAGAAGAGGTTGTAGTAGATGACAGCAGCAGGTGGGCCGCCCCCGGGCGCCAGCGGTTACTCGGGTCCGGGCGGACAGTCTGGCCCCGGAGCCCATGCGGCGCCCTCGGGTGGCGCCGACGGATTGGCTGCCGAAGTGCACACCCTGGAACGGGCCATTTTCGAGGTCAAGCGGATCATCGTGGGCCAGGACCAGCTCGTCGAGCGAATGCTGGTCGGTCTGCTGTCCAAGGGGCACGTGCTGCTCGAAGGTGTGCCCGGCGTCGCCAAGACGCTGGCCGTCGAAACGTTCGCGAAGGTGGTCGGCGGGACGTTCGCGCGTATCCAGTTCACGCCCGACCTGGTGCCCACCGACATCATCGGTACCCGCATCTACCGGCAGGGCAAGGAAGAGTTCGACACCGAGCTCGGTCCGGTCGTGGTCAACTTCCTGCTCGCCGACGAGATCAACCGGGCGCCCGCCAAGGTGCAGTCGGCGCTGCTGGAGGTCATGGCCGAGCGTCAGGTGTCGATCGGTGGTAAGCGGTTCCCGCTGCCCAACCCATTCCTGGTGATGGCGACGCAGAACCCGATCGAGCACGAGGGCGTCTACCAGCTGCCCGAGGCGCAGCGCGACCGCTTCCTGTTCAAGATCAACGTCGGCTACCCCTCACCCGAGGAAGAGCGCGAGATCATCTACCGGATGGGCGTCAAGCCGCCGCAGCCCAAGCAGATCCTGGACACCGGCGACCTGCTGCGGCTGCAGGAGATCGCCGCCAACAACTTCGTCCACCACGCGCTGGTCGACTACGTGGTGCGCGTCGTCACCGCGACCCGTCATCCCGAGCAGCTCGGCATGAACGACGTCAAGACCTGGATCTCGTTCGGCGCATCGCCGCGCGCCTCGCTGGGCATCATCGCCGCGGCCCGTTCGCTGGCGTTGGTGCGCGGTCGCGACTACGTGATCCCGCAAGACGTCGTCGAGGTCATCCCCGACGTGCTGCGCCACCGGTTGGTGCTGACCTACGACGCGCTGGCCGACGAGATCTCGCCCGAGATCGTGATCAACAGGGTCCTGCAGACCGTTTCCCTTCCGCAAGTGAATGCCGTTCCGCAACAAGGGCATTCGGTTCCGCCGGTGATGCAGGCTGCGGGCGCGGCTAGCAATCGGTGACCGATCCAAACCCCGCCGCCAAGCCCGCGGCGCTACATCCGCCGTCATTTCAGCGCGGGCAGATCGACGACCCGAAATTATCGGCGGCGCTGCGCACCCTGGAGCTGACGGTCCGGCGCAAGCTCGACGGCGTCCTGCACGGCGACCACCTCGGCCTGATCCCCGGGCCGGGTTCGGAGCCGGGGGAGTCGCGCGAATATCAGCCCGGTGACGACGTCCGGCGGATGGACTGGGCGGTCACCGCGCGCACCACCCACCCGCACGTCCGGCAGATGATCGCCGACCGCGAGCTGGAAACCTGGATGGTGGTCGACATGTCGGCCAGCCTGGACTTCGGGACCACGGTCTGCGAGAAGCGTGACCTGGCGGTGGCCGCCGCCGCGGCGATCACGTTTCTCAACAGCGGTGGCGGCAACCGGCTCGGTGCGCTGATCAGCAATGGGGCGACGACGGTTCGGGTACCGGCCCGGTCTGGGCGTCAACACGAGCAGACGCTGTTGCGCACGATCGCGACCATGCCCAAAGCCCCGACGGGCGTGCGCGGCGACCTGGCGGTGGCCATCGACGCGCTGCGCCGGCCGGAACGCCGCCGGGGCATGGCCGTGATCATCAGCGACTTCCTGGGCCCGATCAACTGGATGCGCCCGCTGCGCGCGATCGCGGCCCGCCACGAGGTGCTGGCCATCGAGGTGCTCGACCCGCGCGATATCGAACTGCCCGATGTGGGCGATGTCGTGCTGCAGGACACCGAAACGGGTGTGACCCGCGAATTCACCGTCGATGCGCAACTGCGGGACGACTTCGCCAAGGCGGCGGCGGCGCATCGTGCCGACGTGGCCCGAACGATTCGCGGTTGTGACGCACCGGTTTTGACGCTGCGCACCGACCGCGACTGGATCGCCGACATCGTCCGCTTCGTGGAGTCCCGCCGGCGTGGGGCTATGGCGGGGCGCCAGTGACTCGCGCTTCTTCCAAGGCGGTGACGGGTCTGCTATGACGATGCCTTTGCTCGGCGCGATGTCGCTGTCCGGGTTCGCTCACGCGTGGTGGTTCCTCTTCCTGCTCGTCGTCGTCGGGTTGGCTGTGCTGTACGTGCTGATGCAGCTGGCCCGCCAGCGGCGGATGCTGCGGTTCGCCAACATGGAGCTGCTGGAAAGCGTGGCCCCGAAGCGGCCCGCGAAATGGCGGCATGTGCCCGCGATCCTGCTGGTGGCCTCGCTGGTGTTGTTGACCGTCGCGATGGCCGGGCCGACCAACGACGTCCGGATTCCCCGCAACCGCGCGGTGGTGATGCTGGTGATCGACGTGTCGCAATCGATGCGGGCCACCGACGTCGAGCCCAACCGGATGGCCGCCGCGCAGGAGGCCGGTAAGCAGTTCGCCGACGAGCTCACCCCCGGCATCAACCTCGGGCTGATCGCCTACGCCGGGACCGCGACGGTGCTGGTGTCGCCGACGACCAATCGCGAAGCGACCAAGGTCGCGCTGGACAAGCTGCAGTTCGCCGACCGCACCGCCACCGGGGAGGGCATTTTCACCGCGCTGCAGGCCATCGCGACCGTCGGCGCGGTCATCGGTGGTGGCGACAAGCCGCCCCCGGCGCGCATCGTCTTGTTCTCCGACGGCAAGGAGACGATGCCGACCAACCCGGACAACCCCAAGGGCGCCTTCACCGCCGCGCGCACCGCCAAGGACCAGGGCGTGCCGATCTCGACGATCTCGTTCGGCACGCCGTACGGCTTCGTCGAGATCAACGACCAGCGCCAGCCGGTGCCGGTGGATGACGAAACCCTGAAGAAGGTCGCTCAGCTGTCCGGCGGGACGTCCTACAACGCCGCGACCCTGCAGGAGCTCAAGGCCGTCTACTCGTCGCTGCAACAGCAGATCGGCTACGAGACGATCAAGGGCGACGCGAGTGTGGGCTGGCTGCGACTGGGTGCGCTGGTGTTGGCACTCGCTGCGCTGGCGGCGCTGCTGATCAACCGCCGTCTGCCCACCTAGCCCTCTGGCCTCGCGAGGCTTTGCCCCGCGAGCGGCGCGCCCTCTTGCCCGCGAGCGTAACGCCACGCTGCTGGATCGCTTGATTTCGCAGCGTGCCGTTACGCTCGACGGGCTCGAGCCGCACGAACGCGGCGGTTGATCTCGTCGGGGTGGTCCTCGGCAACGACGCGAACGACGATCCAGCCCATCTGCTCGAGCATCTCCAGCCGGCGAATGTCCTTGACGTACTGGGCCCGACTGGACCGGTGTTGGTCACCGTCGTACTCCACCGCGACCTTGATCTCCTCCCACCCCATATCCAAATACGCCTCTGCCCAACCCCATTCGTTGCGAACCGCGATCTGAGTCTGCGGCGGTGGGAATCCGGAACTCACCAACAGCAGACGCAGCCAGGTTTCTTTCGGGGACTGCGCTCCGCCATCGACGAGGTCGAGGACGGTTCGCGCGGCTTTCATGCCCCGACGGCCGCGATAGCGGTCGAACAGCAAATCGATATCGGCTTGCTTGAGATCGGTTGCCTGTGTGAGTGCGTCGACCGCTGCAACGGCGATGCCTAACCGATAGCGTCGCGCCAAATCAAGAGCCGTGCGCGCTGGCGTTGTCGCGCGCATGCCGTCGACGATGACGATTTCGTCGGTCTCGATCCGCTCTTCCCAGACGTCCACCCCGGCAGTGCGACGACGGTTGGTGTCGATGATCGCGGCGGGCAGAGCCGCATCGATCCACTTTGCGCCATGCAATGCAGACGCCGAGAAGCCGGCGAGGATGCCCCGGCGCCTCGAGCGCAGCCAACATGCCTTCGCTCGCAACACCGACGTCAGCTGGGCATCCCGAGGCGCGTAGACGTTCTTGTGCAGGGCGATGTAGCGCTTTTCGAGCTCATGGCGTGACAGCCTGCCTGCGGCGAGGGCTTCGCTACCCAAAAACGGGTCAGTCATGCCGGAAGTGTGCCGACAACCCCCGACACCAATGCGCGAGCGTAGCGCCACGTTGCTGTACGCCGCGATATCGCAGCGTGCCGTTACGCTCGCGACCCAAGGGGGTCGCACGAGGGGGGCCCCAGCATCCCCAACACCGAGGCGATAAGTTGGCCAGGTGACTGACATGGCCACTGAGAAAGCCACCAAGGCCGCTACCGCCGGCGGAAGACCCCCATTCGTATCCCGTTCGGTCCTGGTGACAGGCGGAAACCGGGGGATCGGTCTGGCGATCGCGCAGCGGCTGGCCGCCGACGGGCACAAGGTCGCCATCACGCACCGCGGTTCGGGTGCGCCCGAGGGGCTGTTCGGTGTCGTGTGCGACGTCACCGACAACGACGCCGTCGACCGCGCCTTCAAAGAGGTCGAGGAGCACCAGGGTCCGGTCGAGGTGCTGGTGTCCAATGCCGGCATATCCAAGGATGCGTTCCTCATCCGGATGACCGAGGAACGGTTCGAGGAGGTCATCAACGCCAACCTCACCGGGGCGTTCCGGGTGGCCCAGCGCGCGTCACGCAGCATGCAGCGCAACCGATTTGGCCGGATCATCTTCATCGGTTCGGTCTCCGGCAGCTGGGGTATCGGCAACCAGTCAAACTACGCGGCGGCCAAGGCCGGTCTGATCGGCATGGCCCGCTCGATCTCCCGGGAGCTGTCCAAGGCCGGCGTCACCGCGAACGTGGTGGCCCCGGGCTACATCGACACCGAGATGACCCGCTCGCTCGACGAGCGGATCCAAGAGGGTGCCCTGGAATTCATCCCGGCCAAGCGGGTCGGCACCGCGGAAGAGGTCGCCGGGGCGGTCAGCTTTCTGGCGTCCGAAGATGCGAGCTACATCGCCGGTGCCGTGATTCCGGTTGACGGCGGCATGGGCATGGGCCACTGAGAGAAGGACGGAAATGTCAGGACTGCTCGAAGGCAAGCGGATCCTCGTCACGGGGATCATCACCGACTCGTCGATCGCGTTTCACATCGCCAAGGCGGCGCAGGAGGCAGGCGCGCAACTGGTGCTGACCGGGTTCGACCGGTTGCGGCTGATCCAGCGCATCGCCGACCGGCTGCCGGAGAAGGCTCCGCTGATCGAACTCGACGTGCAGAACGAGAAGCACCTGGACTCCCTTGCCGACCGGGTCACCGCCGAGATCGGCGAGGGCAACAAGCTCGACGGCGCCGTGCACTCCATCGGATTCATGCCGCAGACCGGCATGGGCATCAACCCGTTCTTCGACGCGCCCTACGCGGATGTGTCGAAGGGCATCCACATCTCGGCGTACTCGTATGCTTCGCTGGCCAAAGCGGTGCTGCCGATTATGAATTCGGGCGGCTCGATCGTCGGGATGGACTTCGATCCGACCCGGGCGATGCCGGCGTATAACTGGATGACGGTCGCCAAGAGCGCGCTGGAATCGGTCAACCGGTTCGTGGCCCGCGAGGCCGGTAAGGTCGGTGTGCGCTCGAATCTCGTTGCCGCCGGCCCGATCCGGACGCTCGCGATGAGCGCGATCGTCGGTGGCGCGCTCGGCGAGGAGGCCGGTGCCCAGATGCAGCTGCTCGAGGAGGGCTGGGATCAGCGTGCCCCGATCGGCTGGAACATGAAGGACCCGACGCCTGTCGCCAAGACGGTGTGCGCGCTGCTGTCGGACTGGCTGCCGGCCACCACCGGCACCATCATCTACGCCGACGGCGGCGCCAGCACCCAATTGCTGTAGCCCGGCAATGGATTTCGATGCCGTCCTGCTGCTGTCCTTCGGCGGCCCAGAAGGGCCTGAGCAGGTTCGCCCCTTCCTGGAGAACGTCACCCGGGGCCGCAATGTGCCACCGGAACGCCTCGACGACGTCGCGGAGCACTACCTGCATTTCGGCGGCGTCTCACCGATCAACGGCATCAACCGGGCGCTGATCGCGCAGCTGGAAGCGGAGCTGCGTAATCGCGGCTCTGATCTCCCGGTGTATTTCGGCAACCGCAACTGGGAGCCTTACGTCGAAGACGCCGTAAAGGCAATGCGCGACAACGGTGTTCGTCGCGCCGCGGTGTTCACTACGTCAGCGTGGAGCGGGTATTCCAGCTGCACGCAATACAGCGAAGACATCGCCCGTGCCCGTGCGGCCGCGGGGCCGGATGCGCCTGAGTTGGTCAAGCTGCGGCCGTATTTCGACCACCCGCGCTTCGTGCGGATCTTCGCCGACACCCTCGGTGCGGCCTCCGGCGCGTTGACCGCCGAGCAACAGGCCGGCGCGCGTCTGGTCTTCACCGCGCATTCGATTCCGGTGGCCGCCGACGAGCGCGTCGGCCCGCGGCTGTACAGCCGCCAAGTCGCTTACGCCGCAAGCCTTGTCGCGGCGGCCGCCGGGTACACCGAGTACGACCTGGCCTGGCAGTCCCGTTCGGGGCCGCCGCAGGTGCCATGGCTGGAACCCGATGTCGCCGACCATCTCACGACGCTGACCGCCGCCGGCACCAAGTCGGTCATCATCTGTCCGGTCGGTTTTGTGGCCGACCACATCGAGGTGGTGTGGGATCTCGATACCGAGTTGGCGGCCCAGGCCGAAGCGGCCGGCGTGGCGCTGGTGCGGGCTTCGACGCCCAACGCGCATCCGCGATTCGCTCAGCTGGCCGCGGACCTGATCGACGAGCTGCGCGAAGGCCGCGCGCCCGAGCGGGTGACGGGCCCCGATCCGGTGCCGGGCTGCCTGGCCAGCGTCAACGGCGCGGCCTGCTGCCCGCCGCATTGTGTTGCGCGCGCGGACGGTTAGTCGGTCCAGGCCGAGTGCAGGATCGCGTTCACCGCGGCCATCCGCGCCGAACGCACCACCGCGTTGAGTGGCCGCAGCGCGTCGCCGGCGATCCGTGCCTCCGACGAGGATTGCGTGCCGAGCGGTTCCAGGCCCGCGGCGATCGGCGCGGTGGAGTCGGCCCGGCTGAGCCCGGCGCTCACCGCGATGATGGCATCGACGTGTGCGGCGTTCTCCAGCACCCGCAACGCACGCGACGGCGCGTGGTCCGGAATCCGGTGTTGCCGTGTGGATTCCAGCAGCTGCTCGACGAGGCCTCGCGGATCGTCGATGTCGCTTGCCGATCCCAGCCCGATGGCGCCAAGCGCATCGGCGGCCGAACGCACGGCCGAGCGCAGCGAGTATTCGGCATCGCCCAGCTCGTGATGGTCGAACAACGGCGCGCCGGGCAGCGAGTACACCGTCCAGGACAGCGCGCACAGCTCCGGCGGAGCGTCGTCGGCCTCGTCAAGATCGTCATAGGAGAACTCGGGCACCAGGCCGACCGCGGCGGTGGGATCGTCGGGGTGGGTGATGATCACCGCCTCGCCGGCGGCCAGGGCGTCGCGCTCGAACTGGGTCCCGGGGGCCAGGCCGCGCACGTCGCCGGGAACCGGCAACACCACGTTGATCGTCCCGCGCAACGGAGCGGCCGCCCCCGGCAGCGTCACCCGGCCAACCGCGGCGCGCAGCGTCTGCAACAACGAGACGCTCCCGGCGTCGTGGACGTCGGGCCATGGCAGCCCGGTGTGACCGGCGGCGACCGCATCATACGCGGTGACGGATTGTTTTGGCGCCCAAAGAGATAACGCGTCCAACACGTCGTCGGGCGCGGCCTTGCCCGCGAGCCAGGCGTTGGCCCACACGGACAGCGAAACACTCGGACACCACATGATCTCGCAGTGTAGTTGTTCGGTCCGGCAAAGGCGGATCACGCGTATTCTGACGGCATGGCGATCGCGCTGAGCTGGCTGATCTTCGCGCTGGCCCTTGCCGGTGCCGAGGCTCTGACGGGCGATATGTTCCTGTTGATGTTGGGCGGCGGCGCGCTCGCCGCCTCGGCCACCGCGTGGTTCACCGATTGGCCGATCCTGGCCGATGGCGCGGTGTTCCTGGTGGTCTCGGTCCTGCTCGTGCTGCTGGTCCGGCCCGCGTTGCGGCAGCGGATGACGCCGAAGTCGCTGCCGACCGGCATCAAGGCGCTGGAGGGCAAAAGCGCCCTGGTGCTCGGCCGGGTGGCCCGCGACGAGGGCCAGGTGAAACTCGACGGGCAGGTGTGGACGGCGCGTCCGTTCAACGACGGCGACGTCTACGAGCCCGGCGAATCGGTCACCGTCGTGCACATCGACGGCGCGACGGCGGTGGTCTTCAAGCACTAGAAGACGCTGCGAGAGAAAGGAACTGCGGTGGAAGGTGCGGTTGCAGGTTTGGTGTTGCTGGCCGTCCTGGTGATCTTTGCGATCATCGTGGTGGCCAAGTCCGTCGCGTTGATCCCGCAGGCCGAGGCCGCGGTGATCGAGCGGCTGGGCCGGTACAGCCGCACGGTCAGCGGACAGCTGACCTTGCTGGTGCCGTTCATCGATCGCGTCCGGGCGCGGGTCGACCTGCGCGAGCGGGTGGTGTCGTTCCCGCCGCAGCCGGTGATCACCGAGGACAACCTGACGCTCAACATCGACACCGTCGTCTACTTCCAGGTCACCGTGCCGCAGGCGGCCGTCTACGAGATCAGCAACTACATCGTCGGCGTCGAGCAGCTCACCACGACCACGCTGCGCAACGTGGTCGGCGGCATGACCCTGGAGCAAACCCTGACCTCCCGCGACCAGATCAACGGCCAGTTGCGTGGTGTGCTCGACGAGGCGACCGGCCGCTGGGGCCTGCGGGTCGCCCGCGTTGAGCTGCGCAGCATCGACCCGCCGCCGTCGATCCAGGCCTCGATGGAAAAGCAGATGAAGGCCGACCGGGAGAAGCGGGCGATGATCCTGACCGCCGAGGGCACCCGGGAGGCGGCGATCAAGCAGGCCGAGGGCGCCAAGCAGGCGCAGATCCTGGCCGCCGAGGGCGCCAAGCAGGCCGCGATCCTGGCCGCCGAGGCCGACCGGCAATCCCGGATGCTGCGCGCCCAGGGTGAGCGCGCCGCGGCCTACCTGCAGGCCCAGGGCCAGGCCAAGGCGATCGAGAAGACGTTCGCGGCGATCAAGGCCGGCCGGCCCACCCCGGAGATGCTGGCCTACCAGTACCTGCAGACGCTGCCGGAGATGGCGCGCGGCGACGCCAACAAGGTGTGGGTGGTGCCCAGCGACTTCAGCGCGGCGCTACAGGGTTTCACCAGACTGCTGGGCACGCCGGGCGAGGACGGGGTGTTCCGCTTCCAGCCGTCGCCGGTCGAGGACGTGGCCAAGCACGCGGCCGACGCCGACGACGCCGAGGTGGCCGATTGGTTCTCCACCGAGACCGATCCCAAGATCGCCCAGGCGGTCGCCAAGGCCGAGGCGATCGCCCGCCAGCCGATCGACGGCCAGCCGCCGGAATTGACCCAATAGGATTGCCGGATGACTGTTTTGACTTCACCGAAGACGTATACGGCGCTGGGCGCGTTTCACGCCGTCGACGCCGTGTTGTGCGGTGTCCAGATCGCCCCGATCCGGAAAATCCTGGATGACGTCGGACTCCCGGAGAACGTCAGGCCCGTGCTGCCGGTGGTGAAGGCCGCCGCCGCGGTCGGCTTGCTGTCGGTCACCCGCTTTCCCGCCCTGGCGAGGCTGACGACGGCGATGCTGACGCTGTATTTCGTGCTGGCGGTGGGTGCGCACGTTCGGGTGCGCGACAAGGTCGTCAACGGTCTGCCGGCCGCGCTGTTCTTGGCCCTGGTCGCCGCGATGACGGTGAAGGGTCCGGACCGCACCTAGTCGAGGCGCAGCTCGACCAGCGGCAGGACCTCAATGTTGCGGAACCACTGCGCTTTTCGGCCGAATCCGGAGGCGACGACGTAAGTGTCCGGCCTCCGGTGGTCGACCCCGATGCTCGAGCATCAGCATGCGTGAGCCGAACAGCGCGCCCGCCCGGGCTCGATAGATCCAGATCGGCGCGCGGACCAGCGGGCGGGACCGCAGCACCCACCCGGCCGCTCGGGCGAGGAGTGAATGTACTTGTGCCACTTACGTTGTCACGGCTGCGGCTCGAGAGGAGCCGACGACGGCTGCGCGTGCGGGCCCGGCGGCAGCGGGGGCGCGGGCACGACGCTGGGCGCGGGTGCGGTCGTCGGCGCGAAACTGGTCGTCGAAGGGGCGGGCGGCGCGGGATACCCCGGCGTTTGGGACGAGAACGGTGGCGGGTAAGGCGGCGGGGGCAGCTGGACGCGGATCGTGAACACCAGACCGGTGACCGCGAAGGCGGCGATCGCGCCGACGATCAGGCCTGCCAGCCCGGCAGCGACCAGTGCGGCGGTGGAAAATCGCCGACCGGGTGCGCCGGTGTCGGTTTTCTCGGAGGTCATGTCGCTCCCGTCAGGGCGGTCCGGATGGTTGTGCGGTCATGGCGGTCAGATGCCATTGGTCCAGCCACGGCTGTACCAGCTCGGCAACCGAGAATTTCGCCGGGGCCAGGCATCCCGCGTTGGGGTTGGCGGGATTGCTGCCGCGGATGTCGATGCCGACGGCGGTGGCGGCGCCGTCGTCTTGCATGAGGTACACCGGGCCGCCGGAATCCCCGCATTGTCCGCCCGCCGCGAACGAGACCTTGCTCTCGGTGACGTCGAGGATCGCCCCGCATTCGGCCTCACCGCTGCTCATGCCGAACTTGCACAGCTGCTGTCCGACCGACAGCGCCGTGGTGACCCCGGTGATCGGCAATCGGGCCGCGACGGCCGGGCTCTGCGGGATGTGGTCGCCGTCGAGCATGATCAGGCCGATGTCGTGCTGCTCGTCGTGGACGCCCTCGTTGACGGTCCGGACGAACGTGCCCAGCTTTGCGTACGGCAGAATTCCGCCGAGGTTCATCACCACCTTGGTCGGCTTGCGGGGCCGATTGCAGTGACCGGCGGTGAGTACGCCGGCCTCGCCGCCGCTGGTGCGCACCAAAAAACCAGCCGTACAACCCATTCCGCCGGAACCGTCGGCGTATTCGACGTAGATGCCCGCTCCCGGCCCGACGGCAGCGGACGCCGGCAACGCGATCGGCGTCAGGTCGGGCTGCGCGGTCTCCGCAGTGTGCTCGACGTCCTTGGGCGCCAGCCAGATGGCCGTCATACACACCACCGCTGCGAACGCGGCGCCGATCGTCAGCCACGAGGCCCGCGTGCGATCCCGTGGTGCCGGCGGGTATCGGATCGCCGGCGAGGCGAACACGCCGCCGTTCGGAACGCGGTACAGCTTGATCCGGTCGAGCAGGAACGACAGGACCGCAACGGCCACCGATGCCAGGGCGCCCAGCAAGAGCATGAGGAGCCCGGCGCGCGACGGCTGCAAGCTGAAGCTCGCCAGCTGCTGCGCGTAGACCCGCTCCATTGCATAGATCTTTCAGGCAACGGGCGGCGCGCTCAACAAAACGGCGCGGTTAGCCGAAAATGACCGGTTCGGGGGCGGGCTCGTCGGGCTGCGGGCGGTGGTGATGGCGGCGGTAATGCCGTATTTCCAGGAACAGCCCCGTGAGCCCCAGGGCACCGGTGACCAACGACACCAGGAACAGCAGCGGGCTGGGGTGACCGGCCAGCGCGTCGCCGAGAAAGACCACCGCGGCGGTACCGGGCAGCAGGCCGGCCAGCGTGGCCAGCGTGTACGGCAGGATGCCGACAGCCGACGCCGCGGCCGCATAGTTCACGACGGAGAACGGCAGCACGGGAATCAACCGCAGCGACAAGACCGACACCCAGCCCCGCTCGCGCAGGCGTTCGTCGGCCCGGTGGATCGCGCGGTAACGAACCAGCCGGTTCAGCCGCCATCCCGCGGCGCGGACCAACAGCAGCGCCAGCACCGCGCTGGCCGTGCTGGCGACCACCGCGATCAGCACACCCAGCGCCGGGCCGAACAGCAGGCCCGCGGCCAGGGTGAACGCCGTGCGGGGGACCGGTACCACGGTGACGACGACGTGCGCGACCAGAAATGCCAACGGGAACCACGGGCCCAGCGATTGGGCCCAATCGCGTAGCTGCAGCGCGCCGGGCAGCGGGATCCACAGCGCCACGGCAACCAAGACTGTGATAACGACCACTGCCGCCAGAGCGCGCGGCCGGGACAGCTGGCGCACGCTGATCACCAGCGCGCGCGAGAGACTGCGCAGCGTGCTGGTGGTTTTGGCGGTGGCGGGACTCGTCACGCCACCCAACGTTACGGGCCAGAAATGAATTACTTGTATCCCAGGCCTGGTGTTTCGCGGTTGCCCCGGCCCGATCGACGCACCGCGCGGTTTTTTGGCGGCGGGGGCAATCAATTAGCCTGATTAGCGAGTTGCGTGTCCTCCGCAACTTCACGCAACGTTGCCAATAGCTGCGAAAACAGGAGCAGTCGGTGTCCATTGATGTACCCGAGCTCGCCGACCTCGAACAGGTTCGTGAGCGCTGGCGCACCGCGGTTGCCGGTGTGCTTGCCAAGAGCACCCGCAAGGAACCCGCCGAGTTGGGCGACCAACCCGAGCAACTACTGGACACCCCGACCTACGACGGGTTCGCCGTCCGCCCGCTCTACACCGCGTTCGACGAGCTGCCCGAGCCATCACTGCCCGGGGTGTGGCCGTACCTGCGGGGCGCGGACCCGTTGCGCGACGTCAAGTCCGGCTGGAAGGTGGTCGAGGCGTTCCCGAGCGCCGGAGCCGCCGCCGCCGAAACCAACGCGGCCGTGCTGGGTGCGCTCGGCGACGGCGTCAGCGCACTGCTGCTGCGAGTCGGGCAGGACGGCGTCGCGCCGCGGGAGCTCGGGGTGTTGCTCGAAGGCGTCTACCTGAGCATGGCGCCGATCATCCTCGAGGCCGGAGCCGACTATGCGGCCGCGGCCGACGCGATGCTGTCCCTGGTGGCCGAGGTCGAATCCGATCAGCGCGCCACCCTGTCGATCGACCTGGGCGCCGATCCGCTGACGGCGGCGCTGAGCGGACGCCCCGCGCCGTCGATCGACGACGTCGTCGCGGTCGCCTCCCGGGTGACCGGCGAGCACGGCGTCCGGGCGATCACCGTCAACGGACCCGCATTCCACAACCTGGGCGCCAACGCGACCTGGGAGCTGGCCGCCGGTATCGCGGCCGCGGTCGCCTACCTGCGCGTGCTCACCGAGTCGGGGATGCCGGTCCGCCGGGCGCTGGGTCAGATCAGTTTCCGGCTGGCCGCCGACGACGACCAGTTCATGACGATCGCCAAAATGCGTGCCGTGCGGCAACTTTGGGCGCGGGTCGCCGACGTCGTCGGGGAGCCCGACGCCGGTAGGGCGATCGTGCACGCGGAGACGTCGCTGCCGATGATGACCCAGCGCGACCCCTGGGTGAACATGCTGCGCTGCACGCTGGCCGCGTTCGGCGCGGGTGTCGGCGGCGTCGACACCGTGCTGGTCTACCCGTTCGACATCGCGATCCCGGGCGGTTTTCCCGGCACGGCACGAAGCTTCGCCCGGCGCATCGCGCGCAACACCCAGCTGCTGTTGCTGGAGGAGTCGCACGTCGGCCGGGTGCTGGACCCCGCCGGCGGATCGTGGTTCGTCGAGGACCTCACCAAGCGGATCGCCGAGGGCGCCTGGGAACATTTCCAGGCCGTCGAGGGCCGCGGCGGATTCGTCGAGGCGCGTGAGCACATCGCCGAGGCGATCGCCGACGTCGCCGCGCGGCGTGCCGACGACATCGCGCATCGGCGCACCGCGATCACCGGCGTCAACGAATTTCCGAACCTCTCCGAACCCGCACTGCCGCACAGCGATTCGATCGGCCGGCCCGATGTCGGAAACCTGCGGCGCTACGCCGCGGGATTCGAGGCGCTGCGCGATCGCTCGGATGCCTTCCTCGCCCGCACCGATTCCCGCCCCAAGGTGCTGTTGCTGCCGCTGGGCCCGCTGGCCGAGCACAACATCCGCACCACATTCGCGGCGAACCTGCTGGCGTCGGGCGGCATCGAGGCGGTCAACCCGGGAACGCTCGACGCCGACGGGGTCGCCGCGGCGGTGTCCGACGCGGGATCGCATGCGGCGGTGGTGATCTGCGGCACCGACAAGCGCTACGCGACCGAGGCGGCGGCGGTCGTAGACGCCGCGCGCAACGCCGGAGTGTCGCGGGTCTATCTGGCCGGACCGGAGAAGGCGGTCGCCGATACCGATCCGCAGCGCCGGCCCGACGAATACCTGACGGCCAGAATCAATGCGATCGAAGCCCTTTCGGATCTGCTCACTCGGTTGGGGGCCTGACACGATGACGACGTCTACTCCTGTGATCGGCAGTTTCGCCGGCATCCCACTGCACGGCGATCGGGAGGGGCGCCGCCCCACCGAGGCCGCCGTGGACGAGCACGTCGCCGCGGCGGCCGCGGCGCACTGGTACACGCCCGAGGACCTGGTGTGGCACACGCCGGAAGACATTGCCGTCAAACCGGTTTACATTGCCGCCGATCGTGCCGCCGTCGAGGCCGACGGCTACCCGTTGCACAGCTTCCCCGGTGAACCGCCGTTCGTGCGCGGCCCGTACCCGACGATGTACGTCAACCAGCCGTGGACAATCCGGCAATACGCCGGTTTCTCCACCGCCGCGGAGTCCAACGCGTTCTACCGCCGCAACCTGGCCGCCGGGCAGAAGGGCCTGTCGGTGGCCTTCGACCTGGCCACCCACCGCGGCTACGACTCCGATCATCCCCGCGTGCAGGGTGACGTCGGAATGGCAGGTGTGGCAATCGATTCCATTCTGGACATGCGGCAGCTGTTCGACGGCATCGATCTCTCCAGCGTCTCGGTGTCGATGACGATGAACGGTGCCGTGCTACCGATTCTGGCGCTGTACGTGGTGGCCGCCGAGGAGCAGGGGGTGCCCCCGGAGAAGCTGGCCGGCACCATCCAGAACGACATCCTCAAAGAGTTCATGGTGCGCAACACCTACATCTATCCGCCCAAGCCGTCGATGCGGATCATCTCCGACATCTTCGGCTACACCAGCGCCAAGATGCCGAAGTTCAACTCGATTTCTATCTCCGGCTATCACATCCAAGAGGCCGGCGCCACAGCGGATTTGGAGCTGGCCTACACCCTGGCCGACGGCGTCGACTACATCAAGGCCGGGCTGGACGCCGACCTGGACATCGACAAGTTCGCGCCGCGGCTGTCCTTCTTCTGGGGCATCGGGATGAACTTCTTCATGGAAGTCGCCAAGCTGCGGGCCGGCCGGTTGTTGTGGAGTGAACTGGTCAGCCAGTTCAACCCGAAGAGCGCGAAATCGCTGTCGTTGCGCACACATTCGCAGACCTCGGGCTGGTCGCTGACCGCGCAGGACGCGTTCAACAACGTCGCCCGCACCTGCATCGAGGCGATGGCCGCGACCCAGGGGCACACCCAGTCGCTGCACACCAACGCACTCGACGAGGCGCTGGCGCTGCCCACCGACTTCTCGGCCCGGATCGCGCGCAACACCCAGCTGGTGCTGCAGCAGGAGTCGGGCACCACGCGGCCGATCGACCCGTGGGGCGGCTCCTACTACGTGGAGTGGCTGACCCATCAGCTCGTGCAACGGGCACGCGCCCACATCGCCGAGGTCGCCGAGCACGGCGGGATGGCCCAGGCCATCGACGACGGCATCCCCAAGCTGCGCATCGAGGAGGCCGCCGCGCGCACCCAGGCCCGCATCGACTCCGGGATCCAGCCGGTGGTCGGGGTCAACAAGTATCAGGTGGAGGAGGACCAGGAGGTCGAGGTCCTCAAGGTCGAAAACAGCCGGGTGCGCGCCGAGCAGCTGGCCAAGTTGAAAGACCTACGGGCGAACCGGGATTCGCAGGCCGTCGAGGCCGCGCTGGCCGAGTTGACGCGGGCGGCCGCCGCGCACGGCCGCGCCGGGGAGGACGGCCTGGGCAACAATCTGCTGGCCCTGGCCATCAACGCGGCGCGGGCCAAGGCCACCGTCGGGGAGATCTCGGACGCGCTGGAGAAGGTGTACGGCCGTCATCAGGCGGAGATCCGTACGATCGCCGGCGTCTACCGCGACGAAGCATCGGGAGGCGGAAACATGACGTCCTTCTCTGACGCCACCGAACTAGTCGAGAAGTTCGCCGAGGCCGACGGCCGCCGGCCCAGGATCCTGGTGGCCAAGATGGGCCAGGACGGCCACGACCGCGGGCAGAAGGTGATCGCGACGGCCTTCGCCGACATCGGGTTCGACGTGGACGTCGGATCGCTGTTCTCCACCCCCGAAGAGGTGGCCCGCCAGGCCGCCGACAACGACGTGCATGTGGTCGGGGTGTCTTCGCTGGCCGCCGGACACCTGACCCTGGTGCCGGCGCTGCGCGAGGCGATGGCCGAGGTGGGCCGGCCCGACATCATGATCGTGGTCGGCGGCGTCATTCCGCCCGGCGATTTCGACGAGCTTTACGCCGCGGGGGCCGCCGCCATCTTCCCGCCCGGGACGGTGATCGCCGACGCCGCGATCGGCTTGCTGCACAAGCTCGCCGAGCGGTTGGGCTACGACCTCAGCTAGATGGCCGGCTGCAGAACTGCCGCGAGACTGCAACTACCAACGCCGCCACTCGCGAAACGCGTCGGTAGTTGCAGGCTCGCGGGGTGGGGAGGGCGATGAGCTCCCGAGACCTCGCCGACGCCATTCGCGGCGGCGACCGTGCGGCGCTGCCGCGGGCCATCACGATGCTGGAATCCACCCGCGCCGACCATCGCGAGCGGGCGCAGCAGTTGCTGCTGGATTTGCTGCCCGACTCCGGCAACGCCCACCGGGTGGGCATCACCGGGGTGCCCGGGGTCGGCAAGTCCACCACCATCGAAGCGCTGGGCATGCATCTGATCGACCGCGGCCACAAGGTGGCGGTGCTGGCGGTCGACCCCTCCTCGACGCGCACCGGCGGCTCGATCCTGGGCGACAAAACCCGGATGTCGCGGTTGGCGGCGCACCCGAACGCCTACATCCGGCCATCGCCGACATCGGGGACTCTGGGCGGTGTAGCAAAGGCTACCCGGGAGACGGTCGTGCTGCTGGAGGCGGCCGGTTTCGACGTGATTTTGATCGAAACCGTCGGCGTCGGCCAGTCCGAGGTGGCCGTGGCCAACATGGTCGACACCTTCCTGCTGCTGACCCTGGCCCGCGCCGGCGACCAGCTGCAGGGCATCAAAAAAGGCGTGCTGGAGCTGGCCGACATCGTGGTGGTCAACAAGGCCGACGGTGAGCACCTGCCCGAGGCGCGCAAGGCCGCCCGGGAACTCTCGTCGGCGATCAGACTGATCTACCCGCGCGAAACCCTTTGGCGTCCACCGGTTCTCACGATGAGCGCGATGGAGGGTAGCGGTCTGACCGAGATGTGGGAGACGGTCGAACGCCATCGTCAGGTACTCACCGAGGCCGGGGAGTTCGAAGCGCGGCGCCGCGCGCAGCAGGTCGACTGGACCTGGCAGATGGTCCGGGACACGGTCTTGGATCGGGTGTTGTCCAACCCGGCGGTGCGCAAGATGCGCGCCGAGCTCGAGCGTCAAGTCAAAGCCGGCGAGCTGACGCCCGCGATGGCGGCCCAGCAAATACTGGACGCCGCGTCTCGCTAACGGAAAGGTAAATTAACCGGATTTGTGCATCCGATAGGCCGATCCGAAGTAAATTCAAAATTGTGACGGTAGACAACGGGGTCGATCGCCGCACGAACCCCTCCCACGATGTCCCTGACGCAGGTCATCGTGTGTTCGGTGCGGTGGACCCAAACTTCTCTTGCGTTGTACGCGGTTTTTCGAGCATGTTCCCCGGCCGCCGCTTCGGCGGTGGCGCGCTGGCGGTCTACCTCGATGGCCAACCTGTTGTCGACGTGTGGACGGGCTGGTCGGACCGAGCGGGCCAGGTGCCCTGGACGGCCGACCGCGCGCCGATGGTCTTCTCCGCGACCAAGGGCATGGCTGCGACTGTCATCCACCGGCTCGCCGATCGGGGCCTGATCGACTACGAAGCCCCGGTTGCCGAGTACTGGCGGGCGTTCGGCGCCAACGGCAAATCCACGCTCACCGTTCGCGAGGTGATGAGGCACCGCGGCGGTTTGTCGGGCTTGCGCGGCGCAACGCAGGAGGATTTGCTGGATCACCTGGTCATGGAAGAGCGGCTGGCCGCCGCGCCGCCCGGACGCTTGCTGGGTAAACCGGCCTACCACGCGCTGACCTTCGGCTGGCTGATGTCCGGGCTGGCCCGGGCCGTCACCGGCAAGGGTATGCGGACGCTGATTCGCGAAGAACTGGCCGAGCCGTTGGGCACCGATGGCTTACACCTGGGCCGCCCGCCCGCCGACGCCCCGACCCGGGTCGCGGAAATCATCATGCCGCAGAACGTCATCGGCAATCCGGTCATCGGCTACGCGGCGCGCAAGATCGCCATGGAGCTGTCCGGTGGCTTCCGGTCGCTGTACTTCCAAGGCGTCATGGCGGCGGTACAGGGCGACATTCCGCTGCTGGACGCCGAGATGCCGGCGGCGAACGGGGTGGCGACGGCTCGCGGGTTGGCGCGGATGTACGGCGCCATCGCCAACGGTGGTGAAATCGACGGCACCCGGTTCCTGTCGCCGGAGATCGTCGCCGGGCTGACCGGGCGACGCAGCCTGAAGCGGGACCGAAACATCATGGTGCCGTTGTCATTCCACCTCGGATATCACAGCGTGCCGTTCGGCAATGTGATGCCGGGCTTCGGGCACGTCGGGATGGGCGGGTCGTTCGGGTGGGCCGACCCCGCGTCGGGGCTCGCCTTCGCGTTCGTGCACAACCGGCTGTTATCTCCGTTTTTGGTGCTCGATCATTCCGGAGTGGCCACGCTGGGCAATCTGCTCCGGGTGGGTGTCGGCAAGGCCCGCAAGCGCGGTTTCCGGCCGGTCACCGAATTCGGGGCGCCATTCAGCGAGCAGGGTGCGGTCGCCGGTTGAGGCCCGTTCGCTCTTGAGCGAAAGTTTCTGTCCCGCAAGCGATAACGAGTCGCAGTTCCAGCTCGTCGCGTCTTCGTCCGGAATTTTGTTGAGGGCGTTGGCTTTTCGCAACAATTAGTTCGAGGATGTCGAGAATAGGGCACGCCGAACGGCGTTTGACAGCCCGTGGTGGCCGCTTGTCAACCGCAACGGCGTCCGTCCGGACCCACAAGGCAATTGCCGGGCGATGTCGCAAACCGGGCTATTGCGCTAGCCGTCACCGATATGATCGACGCGGACCACATCCCGGCAAAATGCCGGTGACCTAGTGCCACTGCAGACGAACGGGAGACGTCGGCTCTTGTCAACATCCGTGCTCATCACTGGCGGAGCAGGATTCATCGGGTCCGCGCTGTCGCATACCCTGGTCAAAGCCGGTTACGACGTCGCTGTAATGGATGTCTTGCACCCGCAGGTGCACGCCGCGGGCAAACCGCTCGACCTGCCGCCGTCCGTGCGGGTGTTCACCGGTGACGTCACGCACGCGCCCGACTGCGATGCCGTGCTCCGGTTGTTCCGCCCCACCCAGATCGTCCATTTGGCTGCGGAGACGGGAACGGCGCAATCGCTGTCCGAGGCCACCCGGCACGGCTCGGTGAACGTGGTGGGGACGACCGCGCTGCTCGATGCCCTGAGCCGCTCGGGACACGTGCCTGACCAGCTCGTCCTGGCGTCGTCGCGGGCCGTTTACGGCGAGGGCGCCTGGCAATGCGGCACGCAGATCTTCTACCCGGGGCCGCGCAGCCACGCGCAGCTGGTGGCCGGTCAGTGGGACGCCCAGGGACCCACCGGCGAAACCGGTGTGCCACTTGCCAGCTGCGCGGGTCGGACAGAGCCGCGGCCCAGCAACATCTACGCGGCCACCAAGCTCGCCCAGGAACACATCTTGGCTGCCTGGGCTGCGGCGCGTGACACAAACCTCAGCGTGTTGCGGCTGCAGAACGTCTACGGGCCGGGCCAGTCGCTGACCAATCCGTACACCGGGGTGGTGCCGTTCTTTGCGCAGGTATCACGCGAGAAACGCGCCTCGGAGGTATACGAAGACGGCCGCATCGTGCGCGATTTCGTCTATATCGAGGACGTCGTCGACGCGCTTTTCGCCACCGTGCAGGATCCCGCGACGGGCGCACGGTGCCTCGACATCGGGTCGGGCGTCGCAACGACGATCCACCAGCTGGCCACGAAGATCGCCGCCAACTTCGGTGCTCCCGAACCGGTTATCACCGCGAAATTCCGCGACGGCGACGTACGTGCCGCCAGCTGCGACATCGAGCCGGCGCAGCGCGCTCTGCGTTGGCGCCCCCAGTGGTCGCTGGACGACGGATTGCGGGTACTGCTCGAGTGGATCGGCGAGCAGCTCGAATCCTCTTCGGCGGCAGATGATTCCACGCTCAAGCCCGACCACCCGGTAGCCCAGCGTGCGGGACGGCCCTGACGGGGGATCTCCGCTTCGAGTCTTAGGACCGTGAACATGAGTCGACGCTCAAGTTACCCGCTCACCACAGTGAGCGGCGCTGATCAACTTCCGCCGCTGAGGCGGCGTCGCAACGTTTGCCCACGACGCGATGGGAATGCCGCCCGATTCGAAGCAATCGAGTGATTCATTCAGTAAATCGGGGTGATTCGCTCTAATGTAGCCCGAGGACAGGGAGGTGATCCGGTGGGTGGTGTGGCAGTCGGCGGACAGTCGGTGGATCGGACGACCGTCCATCGCCTCTGGAAAGCGATTGTCGTTGCCGGCGCGCTTATCGTGGCTGCGGCGTGTTACTACGTGCCGGTCCTGCTCGCCCTCATCGGCGTCATCCTTTTGTCGCTCGTAATTGCGCGCTTGGCTTATCTGGGACAGCGTGACCGCTACATTCCCAACTTGTATGCGCGCGACACCAGGATCTATGACGAGGGATATCGCGCATTCATCCGCCGCACAATGTCGGATTTGCGGCGACTCCGCATTCGCAACCATACATTGCTGACGGAAGCGTCGAGTCTGGCCGGGCCGTCCCTAGGAGATTCCGACGAATTATTGCTGGATCTCGGCGTCTGGATCGGTTGGTCGACACGGCTCATATCGGATGCGAGCGGCCGGATGGTGTACGGCTTCGACAGTTTCGAGGGCCTGGTCGAGGACTGGAAACTCGAGGACCAGGTCGTCAAGCGTGGAACCTTTTCGCTGTCGGACCCCTTCGCGCAACGGTTCATCAAAGACACCGGCGTGGTGTTCCAGGAGGACGGTCTGCCGGCCGCCCTCGGGCGGAAAGTGCAGTTCATCAAGGGCAGCACCTACGACACGTTGGCGCCTTTCCTGGCCGAGCACCCGGGTGCACCGATCAGGCTCTTCCACATGGACCTCGACACGTACGAGAGCTGCCTGCACGCGCTCGAGACCTGCAAGGACCGCTTCGTCCCGGGGTCGATTCTCGTCTTCGACGAGTACCTGGTCACGAACGGCGAAATGCGCGCGTTTTACGAATTTCAGAGCCGCTACGAACTCGAATGGAATTACCGCGCCTGGGGTCTCGAAATGATGGAAATGAACATCGAACAGGTACAGTCCCGCTGGATGCGAATGCTGTATTACTCGGTCACGATCCCGATCTTCTGGCTGTTGGGTGAGGGGCGCTTTGCGTCGATGTGTTTCCGCAAACCATTCTGGCGTTTCTGGTTGGGCGCGCCGGTAGGCGACATACTTTTCCTGCTCGGCGCCGTCGGCTCACGCAAGTCGGTCAGCCTGGAGATCACCGGTCTGGGCAAGCTCGCCCGGGTTCGCTAGTCTCGCGGTGGCAAACCCGCGGGTGTTCGCAGCCTTGCTCGCGATTGCGGGCGGTCAACGCCCCTGGTGAGTCTGGGTGCCGATAGTCTCTGACGGTTGGCCGAAGTCGGTGACCGGCCAGGCGCTGGCCGGTCAAGGGGGGTTGATGGAAAACTGTGAAACGCCTTGGTGACGTCGCTCGGCGTCTAGGCTCCTTGACTGGGAGTACTGACATCCGAAGAGAGGGAAAGTTTTGACCGTGACCGATACCGACTCGCGGTCTGCGTATCTTGATCTGCTTCGTCGTGACCTGACCCGTTACGGTCAGGACGAGCTAGTACCGGTGGGGTCCTATCGCCTGGGGCGGGCGTTGTTCAATACCCGCAATTTCATGCTGGTGCGTAAGCGGCCGTTTAACGAGTACGCGCGGGATCGGGGCCTGGACTGGCCCGCGGATGCGTTGACCATGATTGGGATGCAGCGGCTTACGAGTTTGCAGCACTGCGTGGAGACTGTTCTGGCGGACGACGTTCCGGGTGATCTGGTCGAGTGCGGCGTGTGGCGCGGCGGGGCGTCCATCTTGATGCGCGCGGTGTTGGCGGCCTACGGTGACGAGAAGCGGCGGGTGTGGCTGTGTGACTCATTCGCGGGTGTGCCCCCGCCGGATACGGCGAATTACAAAGCGGATAAAGGGATTCGGCTGCACCGCCACGTGAATGTGCTCGGGGTTTCCGAGGCCGTGGTCCGGTCGAATTTCGAGCGCTACGGGCTTTTGGACGACCAGGTTTGTTTCCTGCCGGGGTGGTTCAAGGACACGTTGGCCGATGCGCCGATCGACCAGATCTCGGTGCTGAGGCTGGACGGTGACCTGTACGAGTCGACGATTCAGGCCTTGGATGCGCTGTATCCGCGCTTGTCCTCCGGTGGTTACTGCATCGTCGACGACTACCACGTGTTCGGCGCGTGCGCGCTGGCCGTGAAAGATTACCGCGCGAAGCACGGAATAACTGCGGACATCGAGGAAATCGACGGCACCGGTGTGCTCTGGCGCAAGCCATAGTCACCGCATAACCGTAAGGCCTGGATTTGCAATGAAATTCGTGCTGGCTAACTACGGCACCAGAGGCGATGTCGAGCCGTCCCTCGTTGTCGCCCGTGAGTTGCAGCGCAGAGGCCACGATGTGCAGATGGCCGTCGCGCCTGACCTGATGGAGTTCGTCGAGGCGGCAGGGCTTCCGGCGGTGCCGTACGGGCTGGACACACGGACGTGGCTGGACGTCTACCGCAACTTCTGGACATCTTTCTTCAGCAGGTTCTGGCGGGTCCGGCAGCTGCGGCGGCTGTGGCACGAGATGTGGGAGCTCAGCGATCAATGCTGGCGCCAGATGAACACGACGCTGGTGTCGCTGGCCGAAGGCGCCGACCTGCTGTTCGCGGGGCTGAGCTACCAGGAGCCCGCGGCCAATGTCGCGGAGTACTACGACATTCCGCTGGCCACGCTGCACCACGTCCCGATGCGGCCCAACGGGCAGGTGGTGTCGTTTCTGCCGGCACCGCTGGCCCGCTGCGCGATGACGATATTCGATTGGTTCTGCTGGCGGCTGAACAAGAAGGTCGAGGACACACAGCGTCGAGATCTCGGTCTGCCGAAGGCGACCGGGCCCTCCCCGGGCCGGATCGCCGAACGGCAGTCCCTGGAAATCCAGGGCTACGACGAGGCGTGCTTTCCCGGGCTGGCAACCGAGTGGGCGAAATGGGACGGGCACCGGCCTTTTGTCGGCACGTTGACGATGGAGTTGACGACCGAGGTCGATGACGAGGTCGCATCGTGGATCGCCGCGGGCACGCCGCCGATCTGCTTTGGCTTCGGCAGCATGCCGGTCGAATCGCCGGCAGACACGATCGACATGATCAGTGCCGCCTGCGCGGAGTTAGGGGAGCGGGCATTGGTGTGCGCGGGCTGGAGTGACTTCAGCGGCGTCGCAGTCCCCGATCACGTCAAAGTGGTGGGCGCGGTCAATTACGCGAAGGTCTTTCCCGCGTGCCGCGCGGTCGTCCACCACGGCGGCTCAGGAACCACAGCTGCGAGCATGCGAGCAGGCGTCCCTACGTTGATTCTCTCGATGGACCCCAATCAGACGATCTGGGGGTCTCAGCTCAAGAAGCTGAAAGTTGGTACCACCCGGCGCTTTTCGAGCACCAACCGCGAATCGTTGGTCGCGGATCTGCGGCGGATCCTCGACCCCGACTACGCGACGAGAGCGCGTGCGCTGGCCGCCCGGATGACCAAACCCGCCGACAGCGTCAGCGCCGCCGCCGACCTGGTCGAGAACTTCGCGCGCGCGAAGCATTGCGCCTAATCGAGCGCGGGCCGTCCGTTGCCATATACGCTGACGATTGAATATCAAACGGCAGAACGGTTTTGATCTTGCCATCACACCGTCTGATGACGTCTTATCCCGCTGACTGTGAATACGAGGGGATCGGTGGCAACGGTGAATTTCGTGCCGAGCCGAATCGTGTCGGAACGCTGTAAACCAGGGGTTAACACGCTAGCCTTGGCTTGCCTAGGTCGGCGGGAAGTGATAGAGCTAGCCTCGCGATGAAATTTGCTCTGGCATGTTATGGAACTCGCGGCGATGTTGAGCCGTCGCTCGCTGCGGGTCGGGAACTGCTGCGCAGAGGACACGAAGTGCGCATGGCCATCCCGCCCAACCTGATTGGCCTCGCGGAGGACGCTGGGCTGTCAGCGGTCTCGTACGGGCCGGATATGCAGGCCTTCTGGGACGACGAGTTCCTCCGCAACTTCTGGTCGGATCTGCGCCGTGAACTCTGGACGATCCGGGGACCGATCAAGATGGTGCGCGAGGCGTGGGAGCCGGTGCTGCGCGCCTGGACGGACATGAGTACCACGCTGACGGCACTCACCGCCGGCGCGGACGTGTTGTTCACCGGCCAGCTGTACCAGGACCTCGCGATCAACGTCGCGGAGTATTACGACATTCCGATGGCAGTGCTGCATTACATCCCGATGCGGCCCAACGGCCAACTCATTCCGAACCTGCCTTCGCCGTTGGTCCGCGCCGGCATGACGGCGTACGACTGGCTGGTCTGGCGAATGAACAAGAGGGCCGAGGACGAGCAGCGCCGCAAACTGGGCCTGCCCAAGACCACGGCCTCCTCGCCGAAGCGCATCGCCGAGCGCGGGTCGCTGGAGCTTCAGGCCTACGACGCGGAGTGTTTCCCCGGGCTGGCTCGCGAATGGGCCAAATGGGGCGACCGGCGGCCCTTCGTGGGCACGTTGACGATGGGGTTGACGACCGACGCCGACGAGGAGGTCGCGTCGTGGATCGCCGCCGGAAAGCCGCCGATCTGTTTCGGCTTCGGCAGCATGCCGGTGAGTGAATCGCCGGCCGACACGATCGAAATGATCAGCGCGGCGTCCGAAGAACTCGGGGAACGGGCGCTGATTTGTGCCGGCTGGAGCGACTTCAGCGACGTGCCGCATTTCGAACACGTCAAGGTGGTGCCCGCGGTGAACTACGCGGCGACCTTCCCGCTGTGCCGCGCGGTGGTCCACCATGGCGGCTCGGGCACCACGGCGGCCGCCCTGCGTGCGGGAGTCCCGGCACTGATCCTGTGGACCGCGGGTGACCAGCCGTTCTGGGGCGGCCATCTCAAGCAGCTGAAGGTGGGTGCCGGCCGCCGTTTTTCATTGACCACCAAGGAGACGTTGGTCGAGGATCTGCGCAAGATTCTCGCTCCGGAGTACGCCGTCCGAGCCCGGGAACTCTCGACCCGGATGACAACACCCGAACAGAGCGTCAATCGCGCCGCCGATCTGCTGGAAAATTTCGGGCACACTGGGCGGTTCGCTTGATCGGCGATTCCGGAGCCGCGGTTTCGGGCAATCCCGCACTTCAACGCCGCGATTCGGGAGTCGGGCGCCGAGTACTGGGCTAGCATGCTTGGGATCGAAATGGACGGTTGCTCGATGCCTGGTGGTGCGGGATCGGACGACCGGTCGAGCGGGGGATTGACGAAAGACTATGAAACGCGTTGGTGACGTCGTTCGGCGTCTAGGCTCCATGACTGGGAGTGGTGGCATGCAAGGAGAGGAGCAGTTTTGACCGTGGCCGATACCGACTCGCGGTCCGCGTACCTCGACCTACTCCGCCGTGACCTGACCCGATACGGCCAGGACGAGCTGGTGCCGGTGGGGATGTACCGCCTGGGCCGACCGGTGTTCAACACCCGCAATTTCATGCTGGTGCGCAAGCGGCCGTTCAACGAATATGCGCGGGATCGGGGCCTGGACTGGCCCGCCGACGCGTTGACGATGATCGGGATGCAGCGGCTGACGAGTTTGCAGAAGTGTGTCGAGACGGTGCTGGGTGACGGTGTCCCCGGCGATCTTGTCGAGTGCGGCGTGTGGCGCGGCGGGGCGTCGATTTTGATGCGCGCCGTCTTGGCTGCCTATGGCGACGACACCCGCCGGGTGTGGCTGTGTGATTCGTTCGCGGGTGTGCCGCCACCCGACACCGCGAAGTACAAAGCGGACAAAGGGATTCGGCTGGACCGGCACGCGAATGTGCTTGGCGTACCCGAGGCTGTGGTTCGATCGAATTTCGAGCGCTACGGGCTTTTGGACGACCAGGTTTGTTTCCTGCCGGGGTGGTTCAAGGACACGTTGGCCGATGCGCCGATTGACCAGATCTCGGTATTGAGGCTGGACGGCGATCTGTACGAATCGACGATTCAGGCTCTGGATGCCCTGTATCCGCGGTTGTCTTCCGGCGGCTTCTGCATCATCGACGACTACCACGCGCTGGATGCGTGTGCGCAAGCCGTCGCCGACTACCGGGGGAAGCACGACATATCCGCTGAGATCGAGGAAATCGACGGCACCGGTGTGCTGTGGCGTAAGCCATAACCATTACACAAACGGATTCGTAAGCGGCCGAAAGCAACAGCTCGATCGGTAGGTCGCCACCACAGCGTTCGGCGCACGCCGTTCGCGTAAATCCATGCCTACGAAGGGGTTTGCTTTTCCATAGCACCACCCGACAGGTCAAATAAGTTGGCGGTTAACCCATCCGATTTAGCGCAGCGGCGGGGCACGCCAATGCTATGGTTGCCGCCGTGGCAACCGGTCTAGACGCTAAGACTCGCCTTCTGATGTGGTGGGTGCGCGCCGAATATTGGCTCGCGCGCACGATACTGCCCGATGTCTACGCAAGCGACGGGTTGATCAGCTTCCACAACGACGCGTTCCTGGACGACCCCGCATTTCAGCGCGCGTACAAGCGCGGCGCGCAATCCCTGCCGGACCCGGACTGGTACCAGTGGCAGTGGCGGGTGCACGTCGGGCTTTGGGCGGCCGAGAACGCGAGCAAGCTGAACGGCGATTTCGTCGAGTGCGGCGTCAGCTACGGGTTCTTGAGCAGCGCCATCATGGAGCACCTCGACTGGGACCGGCTGGGCAAAACCTTCTATCTGCTCGACACCTTCGCGGGAATCGATCCCCGCTTCGTCACCGACACCGAACTGCGATCGGGCGAGGTTGAACGGAGCAAGTTGAAGCTGCGCAATGGGATGTACGTCAGCGGTGTCGACGGCGTCCGGGCCAATTTCGAACAGTGGCAAAACAAGCGCATCATTGTCGGCGCCGTGCCGGAAACGCTCGACCAGGTCGAGTCCCGCACGGTCGCTTATCTGCACATCGACATGAACTGTGCGCCACCTGAAGTCGCGGCACTGCGCCATTTCTGGCCGCGGCTGTCGCCGGGCGCCTTCGTGCTCCTTGACGATTATGCGAATCGGGGGCGCGACGAACAGCGCATCGCGATGGATGCTCTGGCCGTCGAATTGGGCGTGCCGATCGTCGCGCTGCCCACCGGCCAGGGTCTGCTGATCAAGCCGGCGAACTCGTCCGCCTAGCCCTTCTTGCGTGCCGCGTCTTCCAGCAGATCAGCGGCACGGGCAATGCTTTCCGCGGGTGTGGTCATCCGGGTGGCCAGTTCGCGGGCTCGGTTGGCGTATTGCGGGTCGAGGATCTCGCGAAGGTCGTCGATCAGCGTTTCCCGGGTAGCGGTCGAGAAGCGCCGGGCGGCGCCGACCTTCAACCGTTTGACCTGAGCTCCCCAGTACGGCTGATCGGCCGAGCTCCACAGGATCACCGTCGGGATCCCCGCGCGCAGGCTCGCCGCCGTGGTGCCCGAGCCGCCGTGGTGAACCGCGGCACGGCACGCCGGAAAAACCGTCGCGTAGTTCACCGGGCCCACCAGTTTGACGTGCTCGGGATGCGGCACGTCGGTGAAGTCCGTGCCGCCGAAGCACACCAAGGCTCGCTCGCCCAACTGCGCGCACGTCGCGCCGATCATTTCGACCAACTCGGTCGGGGACTCGACGGGGATGCTGCCCGAGCTGAAGCAGATCGGTGGCGTTCCCGCGGCGATCCACGACGTGACCTCGTCGTCGGCGTCGGTGGCCAGCTCCATCGTCAGCGCGCCGACAAAGGGTCGCCGGCCGTCCCACTTCGCCCATTCGGCCGCGAGCCCGGGATAGCACACCTCGTCGTAGCACTGGACCTCGAGCGATCCCCGGTCGGCGATCCGCCGCTGCGAGCGACTTGTCGCGTTCGGCAGGCCGAGTTCGCGGCGCTGCTCATCCTCGACCTTTTTCGTCGAGCGCCAAAACAACCATTCGATCGCCGTCATCGAGGAACGCACCAGGGGCGCCGGCATGGTTCCGACGAGCCGGCCGTTGGCCCGCATCGGGAAGTGATGCAGCGTGGCCAGCGGAATGCCGTAATACTCGGCGACATTGGCGGCGGCTTGCTCGAAATTGATGCCGGTGGACAACAGGTCGGCGCCGTCCGCCAGCGACACCAGCGTCGTGTTCACCTCGGCCCAGTGCACGATGATGGGCTCCCAAATTTTGCGCACCAGGTTGATCGGTCCGCTGATCGTCCAGGCGCTGCGAAAGAAATTCGTCCACATGTTGCGCAGGAAATCCTCGTCGAGGAACTCCTCGATCGTCGGTCCGTAGGACACCGCCGCCAACCCCGCCGCCGCGGCGAAGTCCAGCAGCCCGGGAGGGACGGCCAGGCAGACCTCGTGCCCTCGGTGTTGCAGCTCGCGCCCGACGGCGGCCGAAGGTTCGATGTCGCCGCGTGTTCCGTAGCTTGCCAGGGCAAATTTCATCCCGGAGCCTAGCCTTCCTGTGGTCTAGTTCTTCGTCGCCGGCGCGCGGGCGAAATTTTCCAGCAGATCGGCAGTCTTGGTGGCGCTCTCGGCTGGTGTGGTCATCCGGGTGGCGATCTCGCGAGCGCGGTCGACGCAGTCCGGGGCGAGGATCTCGCGTAGATCGCCGACCAGTGTTTCCTGGGTGGTGGCCGAAAAGGGCCGGGCGGTACCGACCTTCAATCGTTTGATTTGGCCGGCCCAGATTCTCTGGTCGCCCAGGCTCCACAGGCTGAGCGTCGGGACGCCCGCGCGCAGGCCGGCCGCCGTGGTGCCGGCGCCACTGTGGTGCACGACGGCGCGACAGGCGGGGAATACCGTCGCGTAGTTCACCGGGCCCGCCACCTTGACGTGGTCGAACTGCGGCACGTCACTGAAGTCGCTCCAGCCGGAGCACACCAGGGCTCGCTCGCCCAGCTGCCCGCATGCGGCGGCGATCATCTGCACCGTCTCGGCCGGAGATTTCACCGGCGTGCTGCCGAAGCCGAAGAAAATCGGGGGAGTGCCGGCGCCGATCCATGACGCGACCTCCGCGTCGGCGTCGGTGGACATCTCGATTGTCAGCGTGCCGACGAACGGCCGCTGGCCGTCCCACTTGGCCCATTCGGCCGCCAGGCCCGGAAAACACACCTGGTCATAGGCCTGGATTTCCAGCGATCCGCGTGCGGTGATCCGCCGAGGCGCAGGTCCGGTGGCCTTCGGCAGACCCAGGTCACGCCGTTGGGCGTCCTCGGCTTTTTTCGTCACGAATCGCTGCGGCCAGTCCAGCGCCCGAACCGCGGCGCGCGCCAGCGGGGCCGGCACGCCCGGAGCGACCTGGCCGTTGGGCAGCATCGGGAAATAATGCATTGTCGCAAGCGGAATGCCGTAGTACTCAGCGACATTCGCGGGAACCCCGGGAAAACCCGGCCCGGAAAAGACCAGGTCGACGCCGTCCGCCAGCGCGACCAGCGTGGCACTCATCTCCGCCCAGGACTGCGTCAACAGGCCCTGAACTTCGCGCCAGGAGTCGATCACCTCCCGGACTTTCCAGAACTTGCGTAGGAAGTCGACGTCCCAGAACCCCTCCTGCTGGTCGGGCCCGTAGGCCACCGCCTCCAGCCCGGCGGACTCGACCAGTCCCACCAGGTTGGGCGGGACGGCCAATCGGACTTCGTGCCCACGGCGCCGCAGTTCGCGACCGACGGCGGTGCTGGGCTCGATATCGCCGCGGGTCCCATAGCTTGCCAGGGCAAACTTCACAACGGATCCTTTCGGGTGCCGTACGGTGGGCGACGCCAGAGGCCATTATCTCTACTCGGCCGATCGCCGGCTGGGGGTTCGCCGGTCCGCGGGCGGTATTGCTGCCCGAGAGGCGAACCTGCTGCCATACTGCGGGTCGGATGGCTCCGACGCACACCCGATTGCCGCGGCAAAGGAAGGCTCGCAGTGACCGAAGGCACGGCAGCGAACTCGCCCAAGGTGAGCATCGTGGCGACCACCCACAACCAGGAGGGCTACGTTCGCCAGGCCTTCGACAGCTTTCTGGCCCAGCAGACCAACTTTCCGGTGGAAATCGTCGTTGCCGACGACGCGTCGACCGATTCGACTCCGTCGATCATCCAGGAGTACACCGACCGCTACCCGCACATGTTTCGGCCGATCTTCCGGCCCGAGAACCTCGGTCTGAACAAGAACATGACCGGCGCGCTGTCGGCCGCGCGCGGAGAGTACGTCGCGCTCTGCGAGGCGGACGACTACTGGATCGATCCGTTCAAGCTGACCAAGCAGGTCGCCTACCTCGACCGGCATCCGAATGCGTCGGTGTGCTTTCATCCCGTGCGCGTGGTTTGGGAAGACGGCTACGCCAAGGATTCGAAGTTCCCGCCGCCCCATTTACGGGGAAACCTGACGGTCGACGCGCTGCTCTTGATGAACTTCATCCAGACCAATTCGGTCGTCTACCGCCGTCTGGAGCGGTACGACGACATTCCCGCCGACGTCATGCCGCTGGACTGGTATCTGCACGTCCGGCACGCGGCCCGCGGCGACATCGCGATGCTGCCCGACACCATGTCGGTGTACCGCCGCCATTCGCAGGGGATGTGGCACAACCAGGTCGCGGACCCGCCCAAGTTCTGGCTGACGCTAGGGCCCGGCCATGCGGCGACGTTCGACGCGATGCTCGACCTGTTCCCTGACGACCCTGCGCGCGAGGAACTCATCGCCGCCATGGCCGACTGGATCTTGCGTCAGATCGGCAGCGTCCCGGGGCCGGAGGGCCGCGCCGCCCTGGACGGCACCATCGCGAAGTACCCCCGGATGGCGGAGCTGGCCCTGAAACACCGCTGGGCTTCCCGGTCGCGCCGGCGCAAGGCGTCGTGGCGCAGGTTAACCGTGGTGGCGCCCAAGCCTAAAGGGCTGGTGGATGTCTGGCCGTTCAGCCTTAAACACCGGCAGACCGACACGACCGGAGATCCCGTGCGACCCCTCGGCGATCAGGTTATGGACGCGCAAAAATAAACGCGTGGTTTTCGAAATTCGGTAGCCGGCCGAACCTGCCGCAGTTCTTCTTGTGGAGCAGTTTGAACCCGAGTTCGGCCACCTTTGCCTCGAGGTCGGCATCGGTGATACCCCACTGCCAGATGTGGTGCACGTCGCGCCAGGGCCTGTTGTGGTCGGGATGGATCTCGTCGAGTCGACCGTAGAGATTCTTGTAGTTTTCCTGACGCGGATTGTGCGGGACATTGCGGAAGTATTCTTCTTCGCCCAAATCCAGCAGCCTGATGTTATGTCCCGGTCCGGTCCATTGCTGGTTGTAGATCACCAACGCGCGCACATTCTTTGCGTACATTTCGAGGATGGCATCCCAGTCCGGCTTGACTTGGTGCAGGAGTACATCGAACAGCAGCACGGCGTCAACGGCGCCGACTTCACCGGCAACGGCAGGGTCACCGAAGTTGCCTTTGATCAGACGGAGTTGGGGATACGACTTCGCCTTGTTGATCACCTTCTCGGTGGGGTGCGTATCTACCAACGCGGCATCTGTGATTTTGTGCTTGTCGAGCGCGTGGAAGGTGTAACCGCCTTCCACCCGCCAGACACCGCCGAGATCAGCAAACGATTTGATACCCAGGGAGGAGAATGCCTGATCTATAATATCGACTTTATCTTGCAGGATTTTCCGAAAGAGACCAAACATTGTGAACTCCAACACCTCCTGATCGTTTGATTAGCCGGCTGATGAGCACAACTCGTCTCGTTGTTGGATTGGCAGCCTCGTAATCCGGCCCACGCGATCACCCTACAGGCCGGGAAGCGCGGACAGCGGGGTTTGGAACTCATGGTCAATCGCCACCTATCAACTAACCGACTTGCCAGTGCCGACCAGGGTTTAAGGTGATCGACACCGGGACACGGCACGCTCGCCGGGGGGCTGACAAAGGCGAGCGCCTTCGAGCGACGCAGCTCAAGGGGGGATTGCGGGTTTAGGAGGGATTGAATCATGGTGCGCGACTTGACGAACGCCGGCACAGAGGGGCGTCTCGGTTGGCCTCCCACCATCTCCGTTATCACGATTTCCTTCAAGGACCTTGACGGGTTGAAGCGCACTGTCGACAGCGTGCGAGCCCAGCGCTATGAAGGCCGCATCGAACACATTGTGATCGACGGTGGCTCCGGCGACGATGTCGTGGCGTATCTGTCCGGGTGCGTGCCGGGCTTCGCGTATTGGCAGTCCGAGCCGGACGGCGGACGTTACGACGCGATGAATCAGGGCATTGCCCATGCATCGGGTGATCTGTTGTGGTTCATGCACTCCAGCGATTGTTTTCCCGACCCCGATGCGGTGGCCGACGCCGTCGCGGCGATTTCGGGCAAAGGGCCGGCCCGTGAGGTGTGGGGCTACGGCATGGACAACCTCGTCGGGCTCGGGCGCGTGCGCAGTGCGATGCCCTTCAACATCCGGAAGTTTCTCGCCGGTTGGCAAACGGTCCCGCACCAGGCCTCGTTCTACGGGGCATCGCTTGTCGAAAAGCTGGTCGGCTATGACCTGGACTTCGGCATCGCAGCTGACCAGGAATTCATTCTGCGGGCCGCGTTGCTACGCGAGCCAGTCACGCTGCGGCGCGTGCTGTGCGATTTCGACACGAACGGCGTCGGAACGAATCGGCCCCCGAGCGAGGTCTTCAATGACCTGCGCCGCATGTGGGACATGCACGGGCGTTATCCGCTGGGTGGGCGGCGATTGTCTCGCGCCTACCTATGCGGCTGGGAAAACTACTTCGCCTTCTTGGCGTTGGTACACAGACGATTTTCCGACCGCAATGGGGCAGGCTAGGCGCGTCGCAGCCAGAACGAACCCGGTTCGCGGGAATCCAATTGTTCGCGGAGCACGGGGCAGGCCGCGGTCAGTTCAGCCGGATGGTGATGCTTGAGGAAGTTAAGTGCGCCAATGATTTTGAACTCAGAGTTGTAGCTGAGAAAGGCTTCTAGCAGGTACTGCTCATTCCAGAAGCAGCCGGACTGTATCCACTCGTCGAGGTAGTCCTTGGGGCTGAAGATGTCGTGAATATGGATCAAGACACCGGATTTGAGGATCGGCAGGATTTCAAAGTACTCGAACAGAACATCGCCCTGTGGGCGGATCATGTGGGAGGAGTCGATGAAAAGGATGTCGTCGGCCTCTAGTTGGCCGAACAACGAGGTGTCGATCAGCTCCACCGGCTTGCGGACGACGTGTACGCCGAGCTGCTCGAGCCACCCGACCTCGTAGGGTTCGATACACAGGTGCTCGCATTGGTAACCGGGGTCTTCGTCGCGGTTGGCTTGGAGTGCGCTCGCCGCCATCAGGGTCGACCGACCGCTGCCGATCTCGAAGATCCGCCTTGGTTTGAATAGCCTGATGATGTTGTAGAGGTACTCGGCATCGCCCGATTCGAAGAACCCGTTTCGGTAGAAGAACTCATGATCGGTTTGCTGGTCGAGCGGAAACCTCGTCAATTCGTCGTTGAAATGGAATTTCTTCAGCAGATGCAACTGTTCGTCGACATTCCAGTCGATGCCGAGCAGTTCGCGGTCTTCGGATAGCGGCTTTCGCAAGTGAGCAGGGTTGAACAGCGGCTCGTAATAATGATCGAGCAGCGGGTAGATCCCCACTTTTCTGAATACCCGCAACGTCAGCGGCATGCGCCCGAACCCCGTCTGGCGGATCACGCGGAGGGCAAAGGTAGCAGCGGCCGTGACCGGAACTAACGCAAAATCAATCAGCGAGAAGCAGAAATTCTGAAACTTTTGCATCGTCAACTAGCGTTTTGGCCAGATCGACAAAAAGCAATTTGCCCAGGGCGGCAGTGATTTTCAACGTATGCCAGGCGCACGCGGCGATCGTAACATCAACGCCGAGAATTTATCAGCGCTATCGCGGCGCGGTGGCTTCGGTAGCCTGGATCCCGGATTCCGCGCACCGGGGTTTCCCGGCAGGGCGCGTGTCGCGCATTGCCTGCGAGAAAGTTTCTGTTCGTGCCAAACTTTGGCCGTGACGTGCCAGCCGGGTTGACGGAGGGAGAACGGATGGGGACGGTGGAGGCCGCGTATCGACTCGCGCGACGCGCGATCGACAGGGTGCACGGTTATGGGGTCATCAACCGCGGCGGCCGCGGCGTCGTCGGCCTGATCGACGTCGGCTCGGTTGGCCCCCTGCCAGATCCTTGGCATCAGCGCTCCGACCTGGTCAGCCACGTCCTGAAGTTCGAGCCCCGCGACCCGCGCGGTGAGAAACCTCGGGTTGTCACCGTCGACGCGGCGCTGTGGAGCGAACCGGCGACGCTGCCGTTCTACATCTACTCCGGCCAGGCCGGCCACGGATCGTCGCTGTTTCGTGAGGACCAGGACTACGTCCGCCAGAACTTCGAGACGCTGCGCACCCTCGGCCCGCCCCAGCTCGCCGAAACATGGTTCGACCGAGTGCAACTGGACCACATCGAGGAGATCCAGTGCACCACGCTGGATGCCGTGCTGGCCGACCGGGTGGAGCCCTACCACGTCCTCAAGATCGACGCCCAGGGTGCCGAGCGGCAGATCCTGGAAGGCGCGGCCAACTACCTGGCCGGTGGCGATTGCCTTGCGTTGCACCTCGAGCTGTTCCGGCTGCCGCTGTACCGGGGCATCACGCTGCGGCCCGAGGTCCAGGCGATGGTCGACGACCTGGGGTTCAGCCTGGTTAAGGAGTTTCCGCCACACGGGACGTTCGACTCGCAGAACGACTGCGTGTTTCTGCGGCGCGGGGCCGGCGGCCCGGTCGCGGATGCGATCCGCCTCGCCTACGAGCTGTAGACGGCGCCGCCCGAGATGCGTACCGCCGACCGGGTGACCGTGCCGGTGGCCCACCATGGCGAAGGGCCCTACTGGGATGCGCCCACCGGCCGGCTGTTGTCGATGGACGTGCTCGCCGGCGAGATCGTGGCGCTCGATACCTCCGGCAGGATTTCCCGGCACAAGGTGCCGAGCCGGGTCGCCGCGGTGGTCAGGCGCCGGGCGTCGGGCGGATTCGTGATCGCCACCGAGCACGGGCTCCTGGGCGCGGACGAGCAATTGTCGGAATTCGAGCACATCGTCGGCCTCACCGAGGATCCGAACGTGCGGACCAACGACGGAGGCTGTGACCCGTTCGGCGGCTTCGTCATCGGCACCATGGCCTATGACGAACGGCCGGGCGGGGGAGCTGTCTACCGCGTGACGCCCGAGCATCAGGTCACCGAACTGCTGTCGCCGGTGTCGATCTCGAATGGTGTGCAGTGGTCGGCGGACGGTTCCCAGGCCTATTACATTGACACCCCGACGCGGCGGGTCGATGTATTCGACGTCGATGCCGAAACCGGTGCCTGGTCTGGGCGCCGGGCCCATATCCATATCGACTCCGCACGGGGATATCCCGACGGCATGGCCATCGACGAGGACGACGGCGTTTGGGTCGCGTTGTGGGGCGGTGAAGCCGTCGTCCACTACGACGCGGCGGGATGTCTTGTCGAGACCATCGGTGTGCCGGGCGTGACCCAGGTCAGTTCGTGCGCGTTCGGCGGCGACGAGCGTGACGTGCTGTTCATCACCACATCGCGCCAGGGACTGCCCGACGACCAGGAGCCTTCTGCCGGTGCGATATTCGCAGTGCAGACCGGGTCGCGGGGGGCCGTCGCGCCGCAGTTTGCCGGCTGAGGCGGCGATGAACGATGGTAGGCACTGCGTCCGCAACGCCCTCCAATTCCGCCACCTGCGGGTATCGTTACGCCACGATGCTGCTCGAGGAGGATTTCGCAAGAGTTGCGGGCGCCGCAACAGGGGACGTGCCCCCGCTCGGCCTTCGGTGTGGTCCGGCCTCGACAGCACCTCAGGGAACGGCGATTTCGTCACCCGAGAAGACACACAGTCGACCGAGATGGGGCAGGCTCGCGAGCGATGAGTGAGAACCAATCGCCACGCCGGGTATCGGCGGTCATCCGCGCCTTGAACGAAGGCAAGCACATCGGCCGGTTGCTGAAGGGACTCGAGCAGCAGACCGTCAAGCTCGACGAGATCATCCTGGTCGATTCGGGTTCCACCGACGACACCGTCGCGATCGCCGAGGCCGCCGGCTGCACCATCGTGCGCATCGCCAAGAGCGAGTTCTCTTTTGGGCGTGCGCTAAATAGAGGCTGCGCGGCAGCGACCGGCGACATCCTGTTGTTCGCCTCGGCGCATGTCTATCCCGTCTACAACACCTACGTGGAGCACATCGTCGGTGCGTTCGAACGCGACGGGGTGGCCATCGCTTACGGCCGGCAGGTCGGCGACGAGCGAACCAAGTTCTCCGAATCGCGAGTCATGCTGAAATGGTTTCCGAACCAGAACATCTGGGACCAGGGCCACCCGTTCAGCAACAACGCTAACGCCGCGGTACTGAAATCGGTGTGGCAGGACAACCCTTACGACGAGACGCTCACCGGCCTCGAAGACCTCGACTTCGCCAAGAAGGCCCTCGACCGGGGATACAAGATCGCCTATGTCGCGGATGCGCCGGTGGTCCATGTGCACGAGGAAACCTGGAGCACCATCCGAAACCGTTATCGGCGCGAGGCAATGGCCTACGCCCGCATCGTCAAGGGGTCGGACATGTCCCTGCAGCGGGCCCTGGGGCTCGCTCTATCGAACATCGCGAGCGACTACCGGGACGCGATCAAGGCGAATCTGTTGCGCAGCAACGCGCTGAGCATCCCGCAGTTTCGGTTCGCGCAGTTCATCGGGGCGTGGCAGGGCTTCCGCGAGCCGGATCACGTATCTGCGCGGTTGTTGGAACGCTTCTACTATCCGGCCGAAACGCAGAGCAATGAGGTCCCGCCCGCCCCGGGCCGCAAGATCGTCTACACCGAAGACTCCTGAATCACCCACCGTTAGGCAGCAATGAGCCGCACCGTCGCCGTCGTACCGATGCGCCACAACAGTGAGCGCGTGCCCGGAAAGAACTACCGCTTGCTTGCCGGCATTCCGCTGTACCACCACGTCGTCCGGATGTTGGTCGCGGTGCCCCAGATCGATCTCGTCGTGATCGATACCGACAGCGACTTCATCATCAACGACTGCGCCGAGCACTTCCCGCAGGTGCAGGTGCTGCTGCGGCCCGAGCACTTACGCGACGGCAGCATCGCGATGAACGATGTGCTGCTCAATACGCTCGACCAGGTAACCGCCGATGTGGTGCTGCAGACCCACTCGACGAACCCATTTCTCAAGGCCGACACCGTGTCTGCCGCACTGAAGTTGTTCAGCGCGCCCGACAACGAGTTCGACTCGGTGTTCAGTGTCACGCGCCTGCAGGCGCGGTTGTGGGACGCCGAGACGCGGCCGGTGAATCATGATCCGGCGGTACTGCTACGGACCCAGGATCTGGCACCGCTGTACATCGAGAACTCCTGTTTCTTCATCTTTACTCCGGAGCTGTTGCGGGAGAAGGGCACTCGTATCGGTGCCCGCCCGCTGATGGTGGAAATGACGTCGCTGGAGGCCGTTGACATCGACATCGAAGAGGACTTCGCACTGGCCGCCGCCATCGCCGAGCGCACCGAGATCAGCACATGAGTGTTCCGCTGATCCTGGTGACATGCCGGCAGATGCAGGTCGAACTCCCGCAACACCGGGACCGCATCGAGAAACTCGGCTACGAGGTTGTCGCGCCGGATCTCGCTGGGCGCCAACAGTTCACCGCTGCGGAGCTACTCGCGTACGGCGGCGATCGGCTGGTGGGAATCATCGCCGGCGACGACGAGCTTGACCGCACTTTTTTCGACGGCGCCCCCAAGCTCAAGACGGTGATCCGCTGGGGGATCGGCATGGACTCCGTCGATCACGACGCTGCCCGAAACCACGGGGTGACGGTGCGGAACACCCCGGGAGTCTTCGGTCGGGAAGTCGCGGACTCGGCGTTCGGCTACATCTTGAATCTGGTCCGCGGCTACATCGAGGTCGACGCGGCCGTCCGTCGCGGTGAGTGGCCCAAGTCGGAGGGCATCACACTTGCCGGCGCGCAGCTCGGTATCGTGGGCTTCGGTGTGATCGGCCGCGAGATCGCCAAGCGCGCAAAGGGTTTCGACATGGATGTCGTCGCTTACGATCCCTTCATCACCGGGCAAACCGACGTGCCGATCGTCGACCTCGAGAAGCTCTTGGCGATAAGCCGTTTCATCATCCTGGCGTGTCCGCTGACGCCGGAGACCTTCCATCTGATCAACGCTGAACGCCTCGCCCTGGCGAGACCGGATGCCTACCTGGTGAACGTGGCCCGGGGCCCCGTCGTGGCGGAGCAGGACCTCATCGCGGCCCTCAAGGGCGGCCGGCTGGCCGGAGCGGCGCTCGACGTGTTCGAGGTCGAGCCGCTGCCGCTGGACAGCGAGCTGCGCACGTTGCCTAACGTTGTGCTGGGCGCGCACAACGGTTCGAACACCCGCGAGGGTGTGGTGCGGGCCAGCAACGCGGCCGTTGACTTCCTGATCGAGGAGCTGACGCGGTGACCGGCGCGATCATTGTGACCGGCGCTGCCGGCGGGATCGGCACGGCGCTGTGCGAGCGCGTGCGCAAAGACGGATACCTTGCGATCGGGATCGACCGCAACGCCGCCCCGGCCGCCGATATCTACCTTCAGGTCGACCTCAGCGAGTCCGAGCTGCTGGTGGAACTGGGCAGGGACCTGGCCAGGGACCACGAGCTGAAGGCCATCGTGCACAACGGCGCCGTGCAACCCATTGCCGGAGCGGGTGATACACCGTTCGACGAATGGGCGAACGCGCTGCGTGTCAACGTCCTTGCCGTGGATGCGTTGGTCGCGGGGACACGTGAAAGCCTGGCCGCCAACGATGGCTCGGTCGTCGTGATCAGCAGCGTCCACGGTCGCGCGACGACGGGCGGCATCACGGCGTACGCCACGACGAAGGCGGCGCTGGAGGGCTGGGTGCGTTCGGCGGCCATGGACCTCGCCCCGGGCATCCGGGTCAACGCGATCGCCCCGGGGGCGATCGACACCGCGAAGCTTCGCGAGGGGTTCGCGCGCTGGGGAGAAACCGCCGAGGAGCGCAAGGAGTTGCTGCGCCAGCGCACCGCGCTGCAGCGCATCGGGGAGCCGGACGATGTCGCCGGGGCGGTGTCGTTCTTGATCGGCGATGATGCCCGCTTCATCACCGGATCGGTGTTGGTCGTCGACGGTGGGGCAACGGCGCGACTGGGATCGGAATGAGTGAGGACGACGCCGCCGTCGTCGCGGCGTCGTATAAACGGCCGGGTGCAGCACTGCTCAGCACGGATTTTGCTGTACGAAACACATCAAGAACGGGTGATGTCGAACGCCACAAAAAGGCCGCGGTTGCTGGAAGCGTCCTGCTAGGGTCCTACGCCGGGGGTTACACGGAAGAGGCACCCGCTATGACCACCTTTGCTGCTGTGGGCAGGACGAATAGCATCGGATTTCTTCGATTAGTTGCCGCGTCACTTGTGATTGTCGGCCACTCCATCCCCTTCGGCGGATTCGGCAGCTCCGATCCGTTGATGAAGCTGACGCACAACCAAGTCGCGACAGGACGTTTTCCCGTCGATATCTTCTTCGTCCTGAGCGGCTTTCTCATCGCGGCGAGTTTCGAACGCACCGCGGACTGGCGCGTCTACGCTTGGCACCGATTCCTGCGGATCTACCCGGCATACTGGGTGTGCATTGCCGTGACGGGTTTTGTACTGGCGCCGATCTTCGGGTCCGGGGTCGACCCGACGTACGTCGGATTCAACGCCCCGCTCATCACGGGCATCATCGACACGATTCCGGGGATGTTCACCAACAACCCGTACCCATCGGTGAACGGGGCGCTGTGGACCCTACCCTGGGAACTTCGGGCGTATCTGCTTCTCGGCGTCCTCGGCGTCCTCGGCGCATTCAAGCGGGGATGGTTGGTCGTGGCGGTATTCGTGGCTTGTTGGGCGGAATTTGCCGTGGAGATTTTCTCGCACCCCGGATTACAGACGTCCGTCGCGGTGACCTCGGGCATGCGGCTATTCACGTTCTTCTTTGCGGGAACGCTGTTCTACATCTATCGCACGTCGATCCCGGTCAAGGGCCAACTCTTTGCCCTGTCGCTCGCCGTCATCGTGGCCGCCACGATAGTCGGAACGTTCACGCCGGCGTACTCGGGCGGCGTCTTCTATGCGGTTGCGCCCATCCCATTGGCTTACGCGACACTGTATCTCGGCATGCGATTGCGTATCACCAAGGTGAATGCGGTCAACGACCGTTCGTACGGTATCTACATCTACGGCACACTGATGCTCAACGTGTCCGTGTGCTTGGGCCTGCATCGCGTGTTCGGTGATGGCACCGGGTTTTGGAACTGGCTCACCTACCTGCTGCTGACTTACCTGGCAACATACGTGGTGGCGAGCCTCAGTTGGTTCCTGATCGAAAAGCCGGCAATGAGCTACAAGAATCGCCCACCGTGGCGGAGGTCGGGCAAGCAGGCACCCGAGGCGCGCAGCACCCGAGACATGATGGGAGACGCAAAGCAGTGAGTTCGTTCGGTGACCGCTCGGCCCGCATACTCACCCGTTCCATCGCCAGCACCCAAACGTGGCTGAACGACACCCTGACCTCTGCCGGTCGCGCCAACTCCGCTTTCATACGCCGGTTCCGCAACACCCATGCCCGCGAACGCTGCGTGATCATCGGTAACGGCCCCAGTCTTCGCAATACCGACATGAGCCTGCTGCGCGACGAGTGCACCTTCGGCCTCAATCGCATCTATTTGATGTTCGACGAACTCGGCTTCGAGACCACCTACCACGTCGTCATCAACCGGCACGTGGTCGAGCAGTGCGCGGACGATTTCCGGAAGATCAACGCGCCGCTGTTCACGACGGCCCCCAACCGCGACTTCTTGGACGGCGCAACCAACACCGCCTTCCTGAACACCATCGTCGGGCTGTGGCCGTACTTCTCGCCCGACGCAAGCCGCGGAGTCTGGGAGGGCTACACGGTCACTTACGTGGCGATGCAACTCGCGTATTACATGGGATTTTCGGAGGTCGTGCTGATCGGCGTCGACCACCGCTTCGCCGTCAGTGGAACGCCCAACCAACTCGTCGAGTCCACCGGACCGGACGCGAGCCATTTCGACCCGCGCTATTTCCCGAAGGGCTTCAAGTGGCAACTGCCAGACCTGGAGAATTCCGAGGTGGCATATCGGTTGGCCCGACAGGCATTCGAGGCCGACGGGCGGCGGATCGTGGACGCGACCGTCGATGGCGCGTTGACGATATTTCCCAAGCGGTCTCTCGAGGAAGCGCTGGCCAAGTGACAATCGGGACTCCCGAAAGACCCAATGCACACCCTATCGGCAGGCAGGTGGAGAGATGGTTCTGAAATCACTGGCGCGCCGGATATTGCCGCCGTGGGACCTCGACGAGGTCGGGATTGTGTATCACGTCATCGGCGCGGCGCCCGGGACGATGCTCGATGTCGGGGCACACCAAGGCTATTCCGCAGCACCGTTTTTGGTGCGTAAGTGGACGGTTCACGCGTTCGAGCCCGATCCGGCCAACCGTGCGATCCTGTCGAACCGGTTTCCCAACATCACCATCGACCCGCGCGCGGTCGCAGAGAAAGACGGCGACGAGGTGTCGCTGTTCACCAGCGACGTATCGTCGGGCATCAGCACGCTGTCGCCGTTCCACGCAACGCACGAGGCGACCACGACGGTCCGCACCGTGCGGCTTGACACCTACATTCGGGAGCAGGGCATCAAGCAGGTCGATTTCTTGAAGATCGACACCGAAGGCTACGACCTGTTCGCTCTGCGTACATTCCCTTGGGACACTTTGCATCCCACGGCGGTGGTGTGCGAGTTCGAGGACAACAAGACCACCCGGCTTGGCCACGATGTGCACGACATCGCTCGTTTCGTCCAGGAGCGTGGGTACGCGGTGCTGGTTTCCGAGTGGGAGCCGATTACCGAGTACGGTGTCCGGCACACCTGGCGCCGTTTTGCGCGCTACCCGACGGAGCTTGGCCCCGACAGCTGGGGCAACCTCATCGCGGTCGAGCCGTCCCTGCTTGAATCCGTTGAGCGCGCAGGCGAATCCGCGGTCAGACGGATGCGCATCCGGCGGTGGGCCGAGTCATGAGGCGTGCAGGATCAGGTGCGTCTGGTCCCATCGCTCGGCCCGGTAGACGGCGTTGGTGTAACCGAGGTCTTCGAGCATCTTGTTGACCTCGTCCGCGGACGATCCGAAGCCCGGCAGGAATGTGTCGTGGACTTCGATGAACAGGGCCCGCGGTCGTCGCGGTCCGGTCAACAGCTGTTGCGCGCCACGCAAGGCCAAAATCTCGGCGCCCTCGACATCCAGCTTGAGCACCGTCGGGTGCGGCAACCGTCCCTCGGCGCACAGGCTGTCCAGCGTTCGTGCCGTGACGGTTACGCTGCCGCTTTCTCCGCGCTGGTGCACGAGGCTCGGGCTGTTTCCGTCGTCGCCGTCGGTGTAGAGAACAACGCTGCCGTCGGTGTCGCTGATGGCGATTGGTTCGAGGGTGAACGCGCGATCGGGGTTGAGCGCACTATTGACTTTGAGTCGACGCTGGATAGCGGGATCGGGTTCAAAAGCCACTGTGCGACAAATCTTCGCGGCGTGCAGCGCCACCATGCCGATATTTGCACCGATGTCGAATAAAACGTCGTCGTTCCGAAGATCTTGGAGCATCGCGCCGGTGTATTCGGTCTCTCCGCCGTGCTCGAGGACCCGGAAGGTCTCCACCAGATTGCTGATCTCGAATCGCACACCTGCGGTTTCGAAATCAGTCAGCGTCACCACCATAGGCAGTTGGCGCTTGTAGAAATACTCGTTGACGCGCGTTTTTACGCCCGCTGCAACCTGTCGAATCGATTTCACTTGAGCCGTCGCCTCCCGGAAATTCGCACGGCCTGCACTCTACCGTTTAGGGCGGAAGTCCGAGGTGCTCTCAGCGCGGCCCAGTCTGCAAAGTGCTTGTGCTCGGCATCTACGATGAAGCAAACGACGTCCCAGCAAATGAACCGATAGAGGCGGGAATCTTCTGTGAAACGGGCACTGATAACCGGGATCACCGGACAGGACGGCTCGTACCTTGCCGAACTGTTGCTGGCCAAGGGTTATGAGGTGCACGGTCTCATCCGCCGGGCCTCGACGTTCAACACGTCGCGCATCGATCACCTCTATGTCGACCCTCACCAACCTGACGCGCGGCTGTTCTTGCACTACGGCGACCTCACCGACGGAACCCGCTTGGTGACCTTGCTGAGCACCATCGACCCCGACGAGGTGTACAACCTTGCGGCGCAGTCACATGTGCGGGTCAGCTTCGACGAACCGGTGCACACCGGCGACACCACCGGCATGGGATCGATCCGGCTGCTCGAGGCCGTCCGGCTGTCGCGCGTGGACTGCCGCTTCTACCAAGCGTCCTCGTCGGAGATGTTCGGTGCATCGCCACCTCCCCAGAACGAGGCGACACCGTTCTATCCGCGGTCACCGTACGGCGCGGCGAAGGTGTACTCCTACTGGGCCACCCGCAACTATCGGGAGGCCTATGGGTTGTTCGCGGTCAACGGCATCTTGTTCAACCACGAATCTCCAAGGCGTGGTGAGACATTCGTGACCAGAAAGATCACTCGAGCGGTGGCGCGCATCAAAGCCGGCGTCCAGGCGGACGTCTACCTGGGTAACCTCGACGCCGTTCGCGACTGGGGGTACGCGCCCGAATATGTCGAAGGGATGTGGCGCATGCTGCAGGCCGCCGAGCCCGAGGACTTCGTGTTGTCGACCGGTCGCGGTTACTCCGTGCGCGACTTCGCCCAGACCGCCTTCGAGCACGCGGGGCTGGACTGGCAGAAGCACGTGAAATTCGACGACCGTTATCTGCGGCCCACCGAGGTGGATTCACTGATCGGCGACGCCACCAAGGCCGCCCAAACGCTGGGCTGGAAGGCGTCCGTACACACCGGCGAGTTGGCGCGAATCATGGTGGACGCGGACGTCGCCGCATTGGAGTGCGACGGCCGACCCTGGATCGACAAGCCGACGCTGCCCGGTTGGAGCTGAGCGCGAGCATGAATTCGCCGATCGGCGTCCTCGACCGCGCCTTGCCGGTGTACATCGCCGGGCACCGCGGGCTCGTCGGGTCCGCGCTGTTGCGCAAATTCGAGGCCGAAGGATTCACCAATCTTGTTGTGCGGTCCCACGATCAACTCGACCTGACGGACCGGGCGGCGACGTTCGACTTCATCCTGGAGTCCCGACCGCAGGTGGTCATCGACGCCGCCGCGCGCGTCGGCGGCATCATGGCCAACAACACTTATCCCGCCGACTTCCTGTCCGAGAACCTGCAGATCCAGGTCAACCTGCTCGACGCAGCGGTGGCCGCGCGGGTACCGCGGCTGCTGTTCCTCGGCTCGTCGTGCATCTACCCGAAATTCGCTCCGCAGCCCATCCCGGAGAGCGCGCTGCTCACCGGCTTGCTGGAGCCGACAAACGACGCCTACGCGATCGCCAAGATCGCCGGCATCCTTCAGGTGCAGGCGGTTCGGCGCCAATATGGCCTGTCCTGGATTTCGGCGATGCCGACCAACCTCTACGGCCCCGGTGACAACTTCTCCCCATCGGGTTCGCATCTGCTGCCGGCGCTGATCCGCCGCTACGAGGAGGCCAAGGCCAGTGGCGCGCCGGAAGTGACCAACTGGGGGACCGGCACGCCGCAGCGAGAGCTGCTGCACGTCGACGACCTGGCCGCCGCGTGCCTGCATCTGCTGGAACACTTCGACGGTCCGACTCACGTCAACGTTGGTACCGGCGTCGACCACACCATCAGCGAGATCGCCGACATGGTCGCCGCGGCCGTCGGCTACGGCGGCGAAACGCGCTGGGACCCAAGCAAACCGGACGGCACGCCGCGCAAACTGCTGGATGTTTCCATCCTCCGGCAGGCGGGCTGGCAGTCCAAGATCGCGCTGCGAGACGGCATCGAGGCCACGGTTGCCTGGTATCGCGCCAACGCCGACGCGGCGCGGCAATGATCGCGGATTGCGGCGGCTCCGAAGAAGTGATTTGGTTTAGCGACGACGCTGTTCGCGGACGTCGGACACCACAAGGACGGAAGCGCACAATGCACGTGAGGGTGACACGGTAGTGGAAAAGACCGAGACCGCAGCGGTATTCACCGCGCACAACATCCGCCTCGATGACGGAACGTACACGATGCCCGACTCGCCGCATTCGATGGTGGACCTCTCGTGGTTCAAATCGTCGCGCGGACTTCTGGAGACCGTGTTTCCCGGGGACAAGAGTCAATTCCGCTTGGCGGATGTCGGTTGTCTGGAAGGCGGATACGCCGTCGAGTTCGCCCGCATGGGGTTCCAGGTACTCGGGATCGAGGTGCGCGACTTGAACATCGCCGCCTGCAACTACGTGAAATCGAAGGTCGACCTGCCCCGGCTGGAATTCGTCCAGGACAACGCGCTGAACATCGCTGACCACGGGCTTTTTGATGTGGTCTTCTGCTGTGGGCTGTTCTACCACCTAGAGCGGCCGAAGGAATACCTGCACACGTTGTCGGCGGTGACGAAAAAGCTTCTGATTCTTCAGACGAATTTCGCGCTGGTCAGCAGACGAGACCGAATTTTCCGGGTGTCGACCGGGCTGCCATGGCTCGCCGACCGGCTGCTGAGGCGCCAGGTCAAGACCAGATTCATCCTCTCGGCGCCCGCCGAGAACGAAGGCCTTGGCGGACGGTGGTTCACGGAGTTCCCGACCAAGGGGTCATTCGCCAAGCGGGACTCCAACAGATGGGCCTCGTGGGACAACCGAAAGTCATTCTGGGTCCAGCGTGAGCACCTCCTGCAGGCCATGCACGACGCGGGATTCGATCTCGTCATGGAGCAATTCGACAACTTGAAACCCACCATCGCGGAGAATCTGCTTGGCCGTCGCTACCAAACGGATCTTCGCGGCACCTTCATCGGCATCAAAACCGGGTAAACCAACGCTGCGCTAGCGCAACACCTTTGGCATCTGCTGAATCGCAGTAACGCGTTACGTGCCGGATTCGGCGGCGTGCCGGTAGCCACGCACGGCCATCGGAACGAACACCACCAGCAGCGTCCCCGTCCAGAGCAGTGTCAACGTCATGGGCCACAAAAGCGGTCCGCCGCGAGCCAGCGCGCCCATCGCCTCGATGGGCGCGGACATCGGTTGTAGGTGGACCAGCGGTCGAAGCCACTCGGGGAACTGGTTGATCGGGGTGGTGCCCGGGTTGAGGAATGCCAGCGAGACGGTTGCGGCCACCAGCCAGGTCATGATGGTGCGGCCGTTGCTGCGGATTGCCACCGCCAGCACGACGGCCGTGTATCCCAGCGCCGCTACCGACGGGATCAGGATGAACAGCAGTGCCGTAGCCCAGCCATGAGCGAAGCGCAGACCCAGTCCCACACCGATGGCCGTGATCAGCACCGTCCCGACCGACGCCCGCACCGCCTCCGCGGTCAGCCGACCGATCAGGGCGCTGGCCCGGTGTATCGGCATCACCCACATCCGGCTGAGCAGGTGCCAATCGCGCTCCATCTGAATGCCGACCGCACCACCCAGCGCGCCGAACACCGCGGACAATATGGTGCACAACGGGACAAGGCCGTACACACTGTCGACACCGGTGACCCGGCGCACTTGTGCGCCCAACACCACCTCGTAGACGACCAGCAGGAAGATAGGGAGCATCAGCGACCCCATCAGCACTCCCTGATCGCGTCGCCAGCGGGTGAGCAGCTGCGCGGCCTGCACCCAGCTCTGGGTCAGCAGTGAGCCTTGCATCGCGGAGGGGCGGGTCGCTTGGTGGAGTGGTGTCACTTGGTCCGCCTTTGCAGCTTCAGCGTGATCGTGCCGAAGACCAGCACCATGCCGATGCACCAGGCCAGGCAGGCCGTCAGGTTGCCGGTCGGCACATGCCCGGTGGCGAGGCCGCGCAGTGTTTCGGCGGCCTGAGACACGGGCTGGTCGCGCACATACGGCCGCAGCCAGCCGGGAAAGGTCTTCTCGGGCGCTATTCCGGTGGACAACATGAACAGCAGCACCTGCGGGACGAACAGCAGCGGGGTGACGGCCTGCAAACTGCTCGCACCCGACCCCAGCGCGTCAGCGCCCAGAGCAACGGCCAGGCACAGCAGCAGCGCCATCGACACGAAGGCCAGCCCATAGCCCAGCCCGCCGGTCATCCGGAACCCGAACCCGTAGCCCGCGACGATCGCCACGGCGAGTGCCATCGCGGCCCGCATCAGGGTGGCCACAATGCGGGCGATCACGGGGGCAGCCGTAGAGATCGGCAGCGTCGCGAAGCGTTCGCCGACCGCGGTCAGGCGGTCACGCGCCGCGCGGTCCGCGGTCAGCAATCCGACGAATACGACCGACTGGACGACCACCGCGGGTACCAAATACTGCGAATAACTGATGTGACCGGTGTCGACCAGGCCGTGCAGTGCCACGCTGAAGCCGGCCAGGTATGCGACGGGGGAGAGCACCTCGAATATCAGCCCGCCGTCGCGGGCCGCGCCCATCAGCGAACGTTCGGTCAGGGCCCCCAGGGCGCTCATGATTGGGTGACGGTGCGTTCGGTGATGTGCAGGAACGCTTCGTCCAAGGACGGTTTGCGCAGCGAGATGTCCATCAGCTCGATGCCGAGCGCGTCGACGCGGCGGAACACCTCGCTGAGGGTGGCGACTCCGTCGGGTGCCAGCACCGACACCGAGTTCGTGTCGGCGTCGACGTCGATTCCGTGCAGGCCGGTCAACGCCGCCGCGACTTGGGTGAGGTCGGCCGGATTGGCCGGGGTGACCTGGCAGTAGCCCGCACCCGCCCGGCGCTTGAGCTCCTCGGCGGTGCCGCTGGCGATTACCTGGCCTTGGTCGATCACGACGACCGAGTCGCTGAGCAGGTCGGCTTCTTCCAGATATTGCGTGGTCAGCAGGACGGTAACGCCCTGCAGGGCCATCGAGCTGACCAGAGACCACAAGGCGCGGCGACTGCGCGGGTCCAGTCCGATGGTTGGCTCGTCGAGGAACAGCACTTCGGGCAGCACCACCAGCGCGATGGCGAGGTCGACGCGCCGCCGCATGCCCCCGGAGTACGTGGACGCCCTGCGGTGAGCGGCGTCGGTGAGTTCGAATTGCTCGATCAGCTCGTCGGCGCGGGCCTTCGCCTGCTTGCGGCCCAGCCCGCGCAGCCGGCCGAACAGCACCAGGTTCTCCCAGCCGTTGAGCAGCGGGTCCATCGCGCTGAACTGCCCGGCCATGCCGATGCTGGCACGCACCTGGGCGGGCTCGCTGAGGATGTCGTAGCCGTTGACGCGCGCGCGGCCCGCGTCCGGGCGGATCAGCGTCGACAAGATGTTGATGGTGGTCGTCTTGCCGGCGCCGTTGTGCCCGAGCACGCCGCACACCGTCCCGGTCGGAACGGAGAAACTCACGCCACGCAGCGCGGGCGTGGCGTTTCCGAAAGTCTTCGTCAGGCCATCAACCTCTATTGCATGCGGGCTCACACAAGGGAGTATTTCATGGTGGGTGCCGGTAGTTGGCCGTAATAGCCGGACATGACACCATCGGGGAGCGCTGCGGGCCTGCTGCGCTGCGGCGACAGCGGGGATGGGGTGACGGGAAAGTGCACCCTCAGAGCAACTTTGGTGATGCGGCAGGTGCGCTGGCGGTCTGCAAGGCTGAACTGCGTCGCCTGGGAAAGCGGATCGCCGGACCGTGATGCCTTCGGGCTCTATCCTCAAGTGACGCGGAATCGGTTGGAGGGACGATGCAATTTCTCGATCATGCGAATGCGTTGGTCGATGTGCTGAGGCTTCGTTCGCTGAATCGACGCGGAAAACCGCTGCGTATCAAGGTCGATGGGGAAACTTACTATCTGAACTCCGAGCCGACCGCGCTGTATCACGCGCGCAACTCGATGTCGAAGCTGGTGCGGATGGTCGGGTTGCTCAGCGACGCCAGGTCGATATTCGACGTGGGTGCAAATTGCGGGATCTTCGCGGCGCTGTGCGCCCGGAAGTTTCCAGAGGCAACCATCCACGCCTTCGAGCCGGCCAAGGGGCTGCAACCGATCCTCGCGCTCAACTGCGCGGCACCCAACATCACGGTGCACGAATTGGGGGTGGGCGAGCGGGATGAGGTCGCCACACTCTACGTGAATCCCCAGTCGCAGCAGACCAACAGCCTCCAAATCTCCGCCGTCACAGCGTTCCTCGATTCCACCAAGATCGAGGAGGAGACGATTCGGTGCGTGTCGGTTGATTCGTTCATGGCCGAACACGCGATCCCTCCGCTCGATGTACTCAAGGTCGACGTACAAGGACTCGAAGGCGCCGTGCTGCGCGGCGCCCGAGCCTCACTGCAGAGCGTGCAGTATCTCTTCCTCGAGGTGACTTGGCTCGATCTCGAGGGGGTGCAACGTATTCTGCCTGCGGCCGAGCACTACGGCTTCAGATACGTCGCGGTGGTCAACGAGGTCTACACGGGCGCCGATCTGCTGTTCACGCGTGAGCCGCTCACGGCCGAAGTGCCCAACGTGCTGCGCTTTCCCCTAGGCCCCGAATCGGCCGGGCAGCAGTGGTTCTAGTGACCGCGTCTGAACCACGCCGGGTCGCGAGCTCTGCCTGGTCGACTCGAATGACCCTGTAGGCCAAGATGATTCAGGCTAGACCGACTGCCTGGGGATCTCGGCCGTGGGCGCGTCGTCCGGGTGCTCCTGGCCCAGCAAAGCGCGCACCAGCGGACGCGGACCTTCCGGCCGCAGCATTGAACTGGCCGGGCGCGGACGAACCACCTGCGGCCACCAGAACCAACGTCCGAGGATAGCGGCGATGGTAGGCGTCATGAACGAGCGCACGATCAACGTGTCGAACAACAGACCCAGGCCGATCGTCGTACCGACCTGACCGATGATGCGCAAGTCGCTGGTCGCCATCGAGGCCATCGTGAAAGCGAACACCAGACCGGCGTTGGTCACGACCTTGCCGGTGCCGCCCATTGCCCGAATGATGCCGGTGTTGATACCCGCGCCTATTTCTTCTTTCATCCGGGATACCAGCAGCAGGTTGTAGTCAGATCCCACGGCTAGTAGCACGATCACCGACATCGGCAGGACCATCCAATACAGCTTGATGCCCAGAATGTACTGCCAGATCAGCACCGAAAGCCCGAACGATGAGCCCAGCGAAAGTGCCACCGTGCCGACGATCACCAGCGCGGCCACGAAACTTCGCGTGATGATGAGCATGATCGTGAAAATCAGGCAGAGCGCGCCTATTCCCGCGATCAACAGATCGAATTTCGACCCGTCTTTGAAGTCCTTGAAGGTCGACGCGGTGCCGGCCAGATAGATCTTGGCGTCTTCCAGCGGCGTCGTCTTGAGTGCCTCTTCGGCCGCCGTCTTGATCTTGTCGACCCGGTCCACACTTTCGGGGGTCGCCGGGTCGCCCTTGTGGGAAATGATGAACCGCGCCGCTTTCCCGTCGGGTGACAAGAACTGATTCATTGCCTTCTGGAAGTCCGCGTTTTTGAAGATCTCCGGCGGCAGATAGAAGGAATCGTCGTTCTTCGAGTTGTCGAACGCCTGACCCATCGTGGTCGCGTCTTTGTTGTCGACGTTGACCTGGCCGATGATCCCGGACATCGTGCTGTGCATCGTCAGCGTCGTCGTCTTGAAAAACTGCATAGACGCGAGCAGCTGCGGGTACTGCTCGAGTAGTTGCGGCAGCAGCACATCCATCTTGTGGAGATCGATCAGCAGGTCCCCGAGTTTGTCGCTCAGCTCGTCGACCCCGTCGAGAGTGTCAAAGATCGACCTCAAGGCCCAGCAGATGGGGATATCGAAGCAGTGCTTTTCCCAGTAGAAATAGCTCTTGATCGGTCTGAGGAAATCTTCAAAGTCCGCGAAGTGATTTCTCAACTCATACAAGAGTTGGGTCATGTCGTAGGTCTTGGTGATCGACTCGTGGGTTAGAGCGGTGAGTTGCTTCTGAAGTTCGTAAAGGCGCTTCATCGACGCGATCTGGATGTCCATGATGCGGACCTGCTCGAGCATGTCGTCCATGCGAGCCTTCATGTATTTGATGTTTTGTGACTGGGCCGAGTTCTGCATGGCCAGCATGAAGGGGATCGAGGTGTGCTCGATCGGCGTCCCCTCGGGCCGGGTTATGCCCTGAACCCGGGCAATTCCGGGAATTTTGAAAATGGCCCTGGCCAGCCGGTGCAGCACGATGAAATCGGCCGGATTGCGCATGTCGTGATCGGATTCGATCATCAGAATTTCCGGCAGCATCCGCGCCTGGGAGAAGTGCCGGTCGGCGGCGGCATAGCCGATGTTCGCCGGGATGTCGTCGGGCATGTAGAGCCGGTTGTTGTAGCTGGTCTGATAACCCGGCAGGGTGACCAATCCGACCAGCGCGACGGCGATGGTCGCGACGAGGATGGGCACCGGCCAGCGGACGATTGCCGTGCCGATGCGCCGCCACCGACCGAACCGGATGGCTCGCGTGGGATCGAGCAGCCCGAAGCGGCCCCCGACGGTAAGGACGGCCGGAACCAGCGTCAGCGCGATCACGACGGAAATGACCAAGCCGATGGCGCACGGCACGCCCATGGTCTGGAAGATGGGCATCCTGGTGAAGCTCAGACACAACATCGCTCCGGCGATCGTCAAACCGGAACCCAAGACAACGGGGACGACCCCGCGGAAGGTGTTGTAGTACGCGGTTTCTCGGTCCTCACCGGCCTGACGCGACTCTTGGTACCGACCGAAGAAGAAGATCCCGTAGTCGGTTCCGGCCGCCATCGCGAGCGCCACCAACAGGTTGACGGCAAATGTCGACAGTTGCACGAGGCTGTGGTCGCCGAGGAAGGCGACTATTCCCCTGGCCGCGAGCACCTCGACCCCGACGGTGATCAACAACAGGATCACCGTGATGATCGACCGATAGACGAACAGCAACACCACGAAAATGATCACCGCGCCGACCGCGGTCATCTTCAGAATCGATCTGTCACCGGCCTCCTGCATGTCCGAGAACAGTGCCGACGGACCGGTGACATAAGCCTTGATGCCCTGGGGTGGCGGGTTTTTCGCGATGATGTCCCGGACGGAAGCAATGGAGTTTTGGCCCTGCGTCGTGCCCTGGTTACCGGCCAGGTTCATCTGGACGTACACGGCCTTACTGTCGGCGCTTTGTGCGCCCGCCGCGGTGAGCCGATCGCCCCACAAATCCTGAACGTGCTCAACATGTTTCGTGTCGGCCTTCAACAGGCGCATCAATTTGTCGTAGTACTTGTGCGCGCCGTCTCCGAGCTCGTTCTGCCCTTCGAGCACCAACATCACGAAGCTGTCCGAGTCGGACTCCTTGAAGACCTTGCCCATCCGCATCATGGCCTGCACCGCCGGCGCATCTTGCGGCGCCAACGGCACCGAGTGCTCCCGGCCCACCCGCTCAAGGGACGGAACCGCGAAGGTCACCAACAGCGTCAGCGCTATCCAGCCGAGGATGAAGACCACCGACAAATTGCGCAGCGTTCTGGCGACGAATGGCTTCTGGACCGGAGTTTCGGCGCGTTGGGTGGCTATCGGTTCCGTGGTCATCCGCGCCTCACCGCGTTTCCTTCAGCAACAGGGAGCGCACCAACGGACGCGATCCCAATGGGCGCAGCATTTGGCTTGCGGGGCGAGTGCGCACTTGTTGCGGCCACCAGAACCATCGCCCGAGCAGCGCCGCGACGGACGGTGTCATGAAGGCGCGCACCACCAAGGTGTCGAAGAGCAGGCCCATCCCGATCGTGGTGCCCAGCTGGGCGATGCTGCGCAGGTCGCTGACCGCCATGGAAGCCATCGTGAATGCGAACACCAGGCCCGCGTTGGTGACGACCTTGCCGGTCCCTGCCATGGCCCGGATGATGCCGGTGTGGATGCCGGCGGCCAATTCCTCTTTCATCCGGGAAACCAGCAGCAGGTTGTAGTCAGAACCCACCGCCAACAGCACGATCACCGACATGGATAGCACGGTCCAGTGGATTTGCAGCCCCAGCAAATACTGCCAAACGAGGATGGACATTCCGAAGGAAGCGCCCAGTGAGAGCAAAACCGTACCCACGATGACCAGCGCGGCAAGGAAACTCCGCGTCATGATCAGCATGATGATGAAAATGAGGCAGAGGGCGGCGACTCCGGCGATCAAGAGGTCGTATTTGGCACCGTCGACCAAGTCCTTGACTACCGCGGCGGTTCCGGTCAGATAAATCTTCGCGTCTTCTAGGGGCGTGCCCTTGAGCGCCTCCTCTGCCGCCGTCCTGATCGGTTCGACTCGCGAAAGGCCCTCGGGCGTGGCCGGGTCGCCCTTTTGCGAAATCAGCATGCGGGCGTTCTTTCCATCCGGCGACAGGAAGATCTTCATGACCCGCTTGAAAGTGTCCGAGCCGTCAATAATGCTCGGCGGGATGTAGAAACTATCGTCGTTCTTGGAGGTGTCGAATGCTTGGCCCATGGCATTCGGGTTTTGGCCGCCGTTGACCTCCATCTGGCCGATGGTTCCTTCCATGGTGCTGTGCATTGTCAGCATCATGGTTCGCATGCTCTGCATGGTCTCGATCATTTGTGGGATTTGTACGAGGATCTGCGGTAAGAGCAGATCTAGCTTATCGAGGTCCGCCACCAACTCGGTGAATTTGTCATTGACCTCGTCGACGCCATCGACTGCGTCGAATACCGACCTGATTGCGTAGCAAACGGGAATATCATAACAATGCTTTTCCCAGTAGAAATAGCTGCGGAACGGTCTAAAGAAATCCTCGAAATCCGAAACCCTGTTTCGCAACTCCGCAACGGCTTTTTGAATTTCATGCGTCTGGCCGACCATGTCATGGGTGGTGGCCGTGAGCTCTTTCATCAGGCCTAGCATGTGCTGCATCAGCGCGATCATCTTGGTCAGTTCTTCGGCCTGCTTCATCATGTCGTTCATGCGGTCTTTTTGGAACGCCATATTTGTCAGCTGAGACGACTGCGACATGCTCATGATGTAGGGAATGCTGGTGTGCGCGAGCGGAGTTCCCTCCGGCCGAGTCACGCTCTGAACCGTCGACACGCCCGGCACCGCGAGGATGCCCTTGGCCAATTGGTTCAATACCAACATGTCGGTCGGGTTCCGCAAGTCGTGATCGGCTTCGACCAAAAGGATTTCCGGCATCATCATTCGCGACTCGGGAAAATGTCGGGCCGCGGCCGCATTTCCGACGCTGGCGGGAATATCTTCGGGAATGAACTTCTGGTCGTCGTAACTCGGGTTGTATCCCGGGAGCGTCAGTAGCCCGACCAGGGCAACGGCCAATGTGGCTATGAAAATGGGCGCGGGCCAGCGAACGATCGCCGTGCCTATTCGCCGCCAACCGCGCACCTGGAGCTTCCGCTTCGGCTCGAACAGGCCGAACCGGCTTCCGACGGCAATCAACGCCGGCGTGAGTGTGAGAGCGACCAAGACCGCAACGGCGATACCCACGGCGTTGGGCAGGCCGAGTGGCTGGAAATAGGGGAGGCGAGTGAAGCTCAGGCAAAGAACGGCGCCGGCGATTGTCAGTCCGGAGGCCAACACAACCTTGGCGACACTGCTGAAGGTGGTATAGAAAGCGGTTTCTTTGTCTTCGCCCGCCTGCCGGGCCTCCTGGTAGCGCCCGACGAAGAAAATTCCGTAGTCAGTCCCGGTGGCGATGACCGCGGCCACGAGCAGGTTGACTGCGAAGGTGGTGAGACCAATAACTCCGTTATAGGCGAGAAATGCCACCATTCCGCGGGAGACCGTCAATTGCAGCCCGACCATCAGCAACAAAAGAATGACGGTGAAGATCGAACGATAGACGAGCAGCAACATGATGAAGATCACGGAAAGGCTCGCCAGCGTGACGGTAGTGACCGTCTCTTGGCCTGCTTGGTTCATGTCCGCCACGGTTGCGGCCGGGCCGGTGACGTAGACCTTGAGCCCGGGCGGCGCGGGCAATCCCGCCACGATGCCTCGCACGGCCGCCACCGATGCGTCGCCCGCGGTCGCGCCCTGGCTACCGCCGAGGTTCAGTTGCACATAGGCGGCCTTGCCGTCGATGCTCTGCGCCGCGGCCGCCGTGACCGGGTCTCCCCAGAAGTTCTGGACATGCTGAACGTGTTTGGAATCGGCCTCGAGCCGGCGGACCAATTCGTCGTAGTACTTGTGATCCTCTTGGCCGAGGGCCCGGTTCGCCTCTAGGACAATCATCGCCAGGGCGCCGGAGTTGGATTCCTTGAAATCCTGGCCGAGGCGCGCCATCGCCTTGAAGGACGGTGCGTCGACGGGATTCAGCGATACCGAATGCTGTTGCTCGACAACCTCCAGTGGCGGGACGCCGACGGTGAAAAAGACCGCCAGACCCAGCCACGCCAGGATGATGAGTATCGAAAACCGGTGGATCGTCCGCGCTATGAAGGAATGCGCGGGCCGCTCCGTGCCCATGTTTTCGTCGCTCATGCAGCCGTCAGCACGCAGTACGTGAAGGCGTTCACCTCGTGGGATACCTTCTCGGACTTGACGGTGCCGTCGACGATGATGCGGCAGCCGATGGTATCGGTATCACCTTGTGCCACCACGTTTCCCACGATTGACGGCAGGGTGGTCGACAGATCCATCGACCACGGCAGGGTGACGCCGTTGATGTGCTGCGGGTCGGCGTTGACGTCGAAATAGCTGATGTCGGCCACGGTCCCCGGCGCACCGAAGACCTCGTACTTCAAATGCTTGGGGTTGAACGGTTTGCTGTCTTTGACCCTGGTGTCGGCATAGGACTGGCGCTTCTCGGAGCCGAATATCCCATGCAGCCGCGAGACGGTGAATCCCCCGGCGGTGAGCACCGCCACGATGAGCAGTGGAATCCACAGCCGTCCCAGCAGCTTGATCACCCCGGCTCCGGGGTTGCGCCGGCGCTTTCGAGCTCCGTCGGGCTCTTGGGATCCGGGTGCTGACTGGCGACCGAACCGCCGCAGGCGGCCAGCGGGCTCGCTCACGCCCTGGCTGCCTTCGGTGGCGACGTCGGACCGGGCTCGAACATCGTGTTCGACCACCGCACCCCCTTCAACCCGTTCACAGACTCGCTATCTCAACCGCTCGGACAGTACCCAAATCTCGATCGCATCACGCCAGACCTGCGGCGGTCGGCTCAGACGAGCGGCGTTCGGCGAGTGCAACCAGATCTTGATGAGTAAACCATGCCATTGGCCCCGACATCAGATCTTTGGAAACCCGATATGGGATCGTAACTCGTACCGTGTGCGTAAGAGCACGGTAGCAATGAGTGAAATCCGCCCCCGAAGCAGGTGTTGTATGCGTCATTGTCCCGAGCAATGGTGATACATATTACATTATCGCGCGGTCTTGCGCGGAAGCGTCATCTACCGAACTGGGTCAGCCGAGGCCGCTGAGCGTGCGATTTGTCTGCGCCGGATCAACCAGTCCGGTGATCGGCGGAGCAGCCAAAGGGGAACGGTTCCCTCGCGCGGTCACACCGGCCCGCAGCTCCGCCAGCTACCGTGCCGTCCCGGCATTTGCTGGGGACGTCCGACGGTCGTTTCCGGTCTGATCTGCGGGTCCACGCCCGGGGGCGTGGGACGGTATTTCGGCGCGGCAACTAACGGGCAACGAGAGCGTAACTCGGTCGTATTCTGGCCGCCGGTACCGTACTCTTGGCGGGCGGCAGACAGCCCGTACCGTCGCTGCAGGTCACTGCACTCCGGGGTGCCAACGTCCGAGCGTTGCGCCCCGCGCCGAATTGCCAAGAGGTGTCACGAGTGCTTAGCAGATCACATCAGGAACTTTGTCGAAACCTCCGACCGAGCCTGTAGGCCTCCAGTATGGTTTGGAACGACCCCACCTATATCGAGAGAACGCCTGGAGAACTGTGAGCACGAATCCGTTCGACGACGATAATGGCAGTTTTTTCGTGTTGGTCAATGACGAGGAGCAACACAGCCTGTGGCCGACGTTCGCCGATGTCCCCGCTGGATGGCGGGTGGTATATGGCGAGGCGGACCGTGCGGCGTGTCTCGAGTACATCGAGCAGAACTGGCCCGATATCCGGCCGAAGAGTCTGCGCGAGCGGCTGGCAGCGGGTCGGAGTTTTGATAAGTAAACCGCCTGGGTATGGGGACTCGGGTGGAGCTTTGGGGGACTCACATGGAACGTGGTGAGCGGGCGCACCCGCTGACGCGTGGACAGCTCGATATTTGGCTCTCGCAGGAAACCGGTTTCGCGGGTACCGAGTGGCAGCTTGGCCTTTTGGTGTTGATCGAGGGCGCCGTCCATCATGATTTGCTGCAGCAGGCGATCAGGCAAGTCGTTGCGGAGTCCGAGTCGGGCCGGGTTGCGTTCTTCGAAGCCGACGGTCACGTTTTACAGAAGGCCGTCGATTATCCGGATACAGAGCTGGGATTCTATGATTTCCGGGGCGCGGACGACCCCGTGCGAAAAGTCCGCGAAATGGCGTCCTCAATTCAGCGCACGCCAATGCCGTTCTCGGGTCCGCTTTTCATTTTTACGCTATTCCAGACGCAAGATGATGAATTCTATTTATTCGCTTGCTGCCACCACATCGCGGTAGACGGCATGGGCATGGCGTTGGTGAGCCGCCGGGTCGCCACCGTCTACACCGCACTGGTCGCCGGCGAGCCCGTGCCGGACGCGTACTTCGGTTCGTTGCAGGACCTGATCGACTGCGAGTCCGGTTACGAGGCGTCCGCCGACTACTCCGATGACCAGGCCTATTGGCAGGAACACCTGCCCACCGAATCGGGATTTCATTACCGGCTGCCGCAACTCACCACGGAGCGCGACCCCTATCTGACGTCGGCCTCGGTGCAGCTGGATCCGGCGGTGGTGGGCCGCATGCAACAGCTGACGAAACAGTTGCGGGTCCGGCGGTATTCGGCCATTACGGCCGCGTGTGCGCTGTTGGTGCGTGGCTGGTCCGGAAATGCGTCCGAGGTGACGCTGGACTTCCCGGTCAGCCGCCGAGTGACCCCGGAGTCGAAGACATTGCCCGCGATGCTGGCCGGGGTTGTCCCGCTGGTGTTGACGACGGCTCCGGATTCGACGGTTGGCGATTTCGTCGCCCATGTCGACACGCGTATTCGGGAACTGTTGCAACATCAGCGTTTTCCGGTGCATGCCCTGGAAGGCGAGGGCGGCGCCCGGCAGGGCGCAAACCGGGTTGGCGTCAATTTCATCCCGTCCCGCCTGACCCTGAACCTCGCTGGTGCACCGGCACACGCGGGGTACACCAACCACGGCCCGGTGGGTCACTTCGGGTTATTCTTCCTGGGGGCCGGCGATCAACTGTTCCTGAGCACGGCCGGTCCCGGGCAACCGTTCGCGAATTTCGACGTCGCCGACCTGGCGGCGAAGTTGCAGCAGGTGCTGTTGGCGATGGTCGAGGACCCGACGGCGACGCTGTCGTCGATCGCGGCGCTCGACGCCGACGACATGACCCGCCTCGACGAGATCGGCAACCGGGCCGTCCTGACCGAGCTCGCTCCGGCGAAGGTGTCGATTCCGGCGACGTTCGCCAAACACGTCGAGCGCACCCCCGAGGCGGTCGCGGTCACCTTCGAGGGACGATCCACGACCTACCGGGAACTCGACGAGGCCGCCAACCGGTTGGCGCACCTGCTGGTCAGCGAGGGTGTCGGCCCGGGAAACGTGGTGGCACTTCAGTTTTCCCGGTCCGCCGACGCGATCATCGCGATCTTGGCCGTTTTGAAGACCGGTGCGGCATACCTGCCGATCGATCCGGCACTCCCGCCCGCGCGCACCGAGTTCATGCTCGCCGACGCCGCGCCGACGGCGGCGGTGACCACCACAGACCTGCGGTCGCGGCTGGACGGACAGGATCTGGTCGTCATCGACGTCGCCGATCCCCGCATCGCGGCCCAGCCCAGCGCGGCCCTGCCGATGCCGGACCCGGACAACATCGCCCACGTCATCTACACGTCCGGCACCACCGGCACCCCCAAAGGTGTTGCGGTTACCCATCACAACGTCACGCAGCTGTTCGCCTGCTTCGATGCCGGCCTGCCCCGCACCGGCGTGTGGTCGCAGTGCCACTCGTTGGCCTTCGACTTCTCGGTGTGGGAGATCTGGGCCGCCCTGCTGGGGGGCCGTCGGCTGGTGGTGGTTCCGGAGTCGGTGACCCGTTCGCCGGAAGACTTCCACGCCTTGCTCGTCGGCGAACACGTCAGCGTGCTCACCCAGACGCCTTCGGCGGTGGGGATGCTCTCGCCCGAGGGTTTGGAGACCGCGGCGTTGGTGGTTGCCGGCGAGGCCTGCCCGCCGGAGGTCATGGATCAGTGGGCGCCCGGCCGAGTGATGGTCAACGGCTACGGCCCCACCGAGACCACGGTGTGTGTGGCGATCAGCGCGCCGCTGGTGCCGGGATCCGGGGTGGTGCCGATCGGTTCGCCCGTCCCGGGCGCCGCGCTGTTCGTGCTGGACCGGTGGTTGAAGCCGGTGCCGCCCGGCGTGGTCGGCGAGTTGTATGTGGCCGGCGCCGGTGTGGCGTGCGGCTACGTGCGCCGCGCCGGTTTGACCGCGTCGCGGTTCGTGGCATGCCCGTTCGGGCAGCCGGGGGAGCGGATGTACCGCACCGGGGACCTGGTCTCCTGGGGAGACGACGGGCAGCTGCTCTACCTCGGCCGCGCAGACGAGCAGGTCAAGATCCGCGGCTACCGCATCGAGCTGGGCGAGGTCCAGGCCGCCCTGGCCGCGCTGGACGACGTCAAGCAGGCCGCGGTCATCGCCCGCGAGGACCGGCCCGGCGACAAGCGCCTGGTCGGCTATGTCACCGGCAGTGTCGACCCCGCCGCGGCCCGGGCCAGGCTGGCCGAGCGGCTGCCCGCCTACATGGTGCCCGCCGCGGTCGTCGTCTTGCCGGCGCTGCCGCTGACGCCCAACGGCAAGCTGGACACCCGCGCCCTGCCGGCGCCCGAATACCACAACGTCGGCGGCGCCTACCGTGCCCCGACGACGGCCGTCGAAGAGGTGCTGGCCGGCATCTACTCCGAAATCCTCGGCCTCGAGCGGGTCGGAATCGACGACTCGTTCTTCGACCTGGGCGGCGACAGCATCCTGTCGATGCAGGTCGTGGCGCGGGCCCGGGCGGCCGGAGTGCTGCTGCGTCCGCGCGACATCTTCGTCGAACAGTCCGTGGCGCGGCTGGCCCAGGTCGCCAGCGTGGCCACCGGCGAGATCGGGGTGGCCGACGAGGGTCTCGGCGAGGTGGTGTCCACCCCGATCATCCGCTGGCTGCAAGACGTCGACGGCCCGGTCGAGCAGTTCAACCAGGCGATGGTGGTGCAAGCCCCGGCCGGAGTGACCGAACCCGACGTGGCGGTGGTGCTCCAGGCGCTGGTGGACAGGCATGCCACCCTGCGGATGCGGGCCGACGACGACGGCGCCGGCGGCTGGTCGTTGTGGGTGCCCGAGGTCGAGTCGCTGGAAGGCGCCGGTCTGGTGCACACGGTCGACGTGCTGACCGACGAGGCGCTCGCCGAGGCGCGCTCGCGGCTGAACCCGGCCACCGGGGCGATGCTCAGCGCGCTGTGGGTGACCTCCACCAACCAACTGGCGCTGATCATCCACCACCTGGCCGTCGACGGCGTGTCGTGGCGAATCCTGTTGGAAGACTTGAACATCGCGTGGGCTCAACATCACAGCGGGCAAGAGGTCCAGTTGCCGGCGCCGGGGACGTCGTTTGCCCGCTGGTCCGCACTGCTGGCAGAGCACGCCCGCGACGCGGCCGTCGTGGCGCACGCGGACGCCTGGCGGCAGGTGGCCTCGACCCCGGCCGCGTTGCCGGCGGTGCAGCCGGCGGTCGATACGCACGCCAACGCCGGACGGCTGTCGGTGGACCTGGACGTCGACACCACCCGTCAGCTCCTGGGCGAAGTCCCCGCCGCGTTTCACGCTGGGGTGCAAGACATTCTGCTGATCGCGTTCGGATTGGCCTGGGCCGAATTCCTCGGCTCCCCGGGCCAGGCGCTCGCCGTCGACGTCGAGGGGCACGGGCGCAACGAAGAGCTCACTCCCTACGTGGACCTGTCGCGCACGGTCGGCTGGTTCACCTCCAAGTACCCGGTGTCGCTGACCGTGGCTGGCCTGGACTGGTCGCGGGTGACCGCCGGCGACCCGGCACTCGGCGCGGTGATCAAGGAAGTCAAGGAACAGCTGCGCGCCCTGCCCGACGGACTGACCTACGGTCTGCTGCGTTATCTGAACGACGAGGTCGACCTGGGCGGAGCCGACCCGGCGATCGGCTTCAACTACTTGGGCCGCATGGGTGCCTCGGCGGCCGAGCTCTCCGAGGACCTGTGGCGAGTCAGCCAGGACAGCCTCGCGCTGGCCGGTGCGGCCGCCTCGATCCCAATGCCGTTGGCGCACACCGTCGAACTCAACGCCGGTACCGTCGACAGCGAAGCCGGCCCGCATCTGCACGCCAACTGGACCTGGGCGCCTTCAGCACTCGACGAGACCCAGATCAACCGGCTCAGCCAGCTGTGGTTCGAGGCGCTGGCCGGCATTTGCGCGCACGTGCGCGGCGGTGGCGGCGGCCTGACGCCGTCCGATGTGGCCCCGGCGCGGCTGAGCCAGCAGCAAATCGACGAGCTGTCCCGGCAGCTGCGGGTTGCCGACGTGCTTCCGCTGACCCCGGTGCAGCAGGGGCTGTTGTTCCACAGCGCGCTCGCGGAGGGCTCCGGCGACGATCTGTACGCGGTGCAGTTGGGCGTCACGGTGACCGGCCCGCTCAACCAGAAGCGGCTGCGCGAGGCGGTGCAGACCGTGGTCAACCGCCACCCCAACCTGGCGGCGCAATTCTGCCAACAGTTCGACGAGCCGATCCAGATCATCCCGGCCGAGCCCGTCATGGCGTGGCAGTACGTTGAAATGGTCGGCGCCGAAACCGAAGTCGATCAGCGGGTCCAACAGCTGTGCGCCGACGAACGCGCCGCGGTGTGCGACATCGCCGAGGAGCCGGCTTTCCGGGTGGCCCTGATCCGCACCGGGGACAACCAGCACCGGTTTGTGATGACCATCCACCACATCGTGATCGATGGCTGGTCGCTGCCGATCCTGCTGCAGGAGATCTTCACGCTCTACTACGGGCAGCGGTTGGCCGCGCCCCCGTCGTATCGCAGCTTTGTCACCTGGCTGGCCGAGCAGGACCGCGACGCCGCACAAGCCGCCTGGGGCGAAGTGCTGGCCGGCTTCGACACACCGACGCTGGTGAGCCCGCCCGGGCAGGCCGCCGAGCGCGGCGTGGAATCGTATCGGGTGCAAGCCGATGTCACCCAGGCCCTCACCGAGCTGGCGCGCGCGAACCACACCACCGTCAGCAACGTGCTGCAGGCGGCCTGGGCGCAGGTGCTGATGTGGCTGACCGGCCACCACGATGTCGTCTTCGGCACCGCGGTTTCCGGGCGGCCGAGCGAACTGCCCGGCGCGGACGCGCTGGTGGGTCTGCTGATCAACACCGTGCCGGTGCGGGCCAGCGCCACGGCCACCACCACGATCGCCGACCTGATGGCCCAGTTGCAGCGGTACCACAACGACACCCTCGAGTACGACCACCTGGCGCTGCGGGACATCCACCGGGTGACCGGTCACGACCAGCTGTTCGACACGCTGTTCCTCTACGAGAACTACCCGGTCGACGCCGGCGCGCTGTTGGGCGTGCACGAGTTGGCCATCACCGATTTCAGCAGTCGCGAATTCAACCACTACCCGCTGTCGGTGGTCGTGACGCCGGGCCATGAACTGAGCCTGCGCGTCGAATTCGACAGCCACGTCTTCGATGTCGCCACCATCGACTCGCTGATCGAGCGGTTGCGGCGGGTGTTGGTCACGATGACCACCGATCCCACCCGGCGGCTGTCGTCGATCGACCTGCTCGACGCCGATGAGCATGCCCGGCTCGAGGAATGGGGCAACCGCGAGGTGCTGACGCTGCCCGCCAGCGCCCCGGTGTCGATTCCGGAACTGTTCGCCGCTCAGGTCGCGCGCGCCCCGGAGGCCGTGGCGGTCAACAGCGGAGACGGGTCGTGGACCTACCGCGAACTCGACGAGGCCGCAAACCGGTTGGCGCACTTGCTATCCGACCGTGGCGCCGGACCCGGCGAGCGAGTGGCGGTGCTGCTCAACCGATCTGCCGAAGCGATCGTCTCGCTGCTGGCGGTGCTGAAGACGGGTGCGGCGTATCTGCCGATGGATCCCGCACACCCGACGGCGCGGATGGAGTTCATGCTGTCGGACTCCGCGCCCATCGCCGCCCTGACCACCGCGGACCTGCGGCCACGGCTGGACAGCGCCGACCTGCCGATCATCGATGTCGAGGACCCGGCGATCGGCGCCGCACCGAACACCGCATTGCCGACACCGGCGGCCGATCACGTTGCCTACATCATCTACACCTCGGGCACCACGGGTAAGCCCAAGGGCGTGGCGGTCACGCACCGCAATGTGACCCAGCTGCTGGAGTCGCTGGACGCCGAGATGGAGATGGGTCAGGTTTGGACACAATGCCATTCGCTGGCATTCGACTACTCGGTGTGGGAGATCTGGGGAGCGCTGCTGCACGGCGGCCGGGTGGTCGTGGTGCCCGACGCCGTGGTCCGCTCGCCGGAAGACCTGCATGCCTTGCTGGTCAGCGAACAGGTCAGCGTGCTGAGCCAGACGCCTTCGGCGTTCTACGCGCTGCAAGCCGCCGACGCGCTGCAGCCCGAGCTGGGACAGCAGCTCAAACTGCAAACCGTGGTATTCGGTGGCGAAGCGCTTGAGCCGCAACGTCTTCAGACGTGGTTGCACAACCACCCGGGACTGCCTCGGATGATCAACATGTACGGCATCACCGAGACGACCGTGCACGCCTCGTTCCGCGAGATCGTCGACGCCGACATCGACAGCAACAACAGCCCCATCGGGGTGCCGTTGGCGCACCTCGCGTTCTTCGTGCTGGACGGCTGGCTGCGGCCCGTCGCACCCGGGGTGGTCGGCGAGCTGTACGTGGCCGGCGCCGGGGTGGCGAGCGGATACGTCGGCCGCCCGGACCTGACGACGACGCGGTTCGTCGCCTGCCCGTTCGGCGGACCCGGATCGCGGATGTATCGCACCGGTGACCTGGTGTCCTGGGGCGCCGACGGGCAGCTGCGGTACATGGGACGCGCCGACAAGCAGGTCAAGATCCGCGGCTACCGCATCGAACTCGGTGAGATCCAGGCCGCGCTGGCCGGTGTGGACGGCGTCTCGCAGGCCGCGGTGATCGCCCGCGAGGACCGCCCCGGCGACAAGCGCCTGGTCGGCTACGTCACCGGAACCGCGGACCCGACCGAGATCCGCAGCCAGCTGGCCGAGCGGCTGCCGTCGTACATGGTGCCCGTCGCGGTGGTGGTGTTGGACGCGCTGCCGTTGACGGTCAACGGCAAGCTCGACACTCGCGCGCTGCCCGCCCCGGAGTACTCCGACGCCGACAGCTACCGCGCCCCGACCGACGCGATCGAGGAAATCCTGGCCGGGGTCTACGCCCAGGTGCTGGGTGTGGAGCGGGTCGGTGTCGACGACTCCTTCTTCGACCTGGGCGGCGACAGCATTCTGTCGATGCAGGTGGTGGCGCGGGCCCGGGCGGCCGGCGTAATGTGCCGTCCCCGTGACGTTTTCGTCGAGCAGACCGTCGCGCGGCTGGCCCGGGTGGCCAGGATGGGCGGCGAGGGCGATGGCGCGGCCGACGAGGGTCTGGGTGAGGTCATCGCCACCCCGATCATCCGCTGGCTGCAGGAAACCGACGGCCCGGTCGAGCAGTTCAACCAGACGATGGTGGTGCAGGCTCCCGACGAGGTGACCGAGGCCGACGCGATCGCGGTGCTGCAGGCGCTGGTGGATCGGCACGCGATGTTGCGGCTGCGGGTGGACGACGACGGCGCCGGCGGCTGGTCGTTGTGGGTGCCCGAGGTCGGCTCGGTGGACGCCGCTGCGCTGCTGCGGTCGGTCGACGCGCTGTCCGACGAGGCGCTCGTCGAGGCGCGCTCCCGGCTGAGCCCGGCCGCCGGCGTGATGTTGAGCGCGCTGTGGGTCGGGTCCACCTCGCAGCTGGTGCTGATCGTTCACCACCTGGCCGTCGATGGTGTGTCGTGGCGAATCTTGTTGGAAGACTTGAACATTGCATGGGCCCAGCGCCACAGCGGGCAAGAGGTGGAGCTGCCGGCGCCGGGCACGTCGTTCGCCCGGTGGTCGTCGCTGCTGGACCAGCACGCGCGGGTTCCCGAGGTCGTCGCCCAGGCCGAGGCGTGGCGGCAGGTGGCCGCCGTGCCCGCCGCGCTGCCGGCCGCGCAGCCCGGAACCGACACCTTCGCCACGGCCGGACAGCTGTCGGTCGGGCTGGACATCGAGACGACGCGGCAGCTGTTGGGTGAGGTGCCGGCGGCGTTTCGCGCCGGGGTGCAAGACATTCTGTTGATCGCGTTCGGGTTGGCCTGGGCGGAGTTCCTGGGCAGCAAGGGCGCGCCGATCGGCATCGACGTCGAGGGCCACGGGCGTCACGAGGAATTGGCCGCCGACGTGGACCTGTCGCGCACGGTCGGCTGGTTTACCACCAAGTACCCGGTGTCGCTTGCCGTCGGTGAGCTGGGCTGGACGCAGGTGGTCGCCGGCGACACCGCGCTGGGGCCGGTGATCAAGGACGCCAAGGAGCAACTGCGCGGCCTGCCCGACCCGCTGACCTACGGACTGCTGCGGTACCTGAACCCCGACGTCGACCTCGACGGGTCCGACCCCGCAATCGGTTTCAACTACCTGGGCCGGCTGGGCGCGGGCGCGACGGACCTCTCCGGTGACCTGTGGCAGCTCTCGCAGGACGACCTGCCGGCCGCCGCGGCGGCCACGGCCGTCGCGATGCCGCTGGCCCACACCGTCGAGCTCAACGCCGGCACCATGGACACCGAGGGTGGCCCGCAACTGCAGGCCAACTGGACCTGGGCGTCCTCCGCGCTGGATCAGGCGCAGATTGATCGGTTGAGCCAGTTGTGGTTTGACGCGCTGTCGGGTATCTGCGCGCACGTGCGCAACGGTGGCGGCGGTTTGACACCGTCCGATATTGCGCCGGCGCGGATGAGCCAGCAGCAGATCGACGAACTGCAGCAGACCGGTCAGATCGCCGACGTGTTGCCGCTGACCCCGCTGCAGCAGGGCCTGTTCTTCCACGCCAGCACCGCCGAGGACCTCGGCGTCAGCGGCGACGACCTGTACGCGGTGCAGCTCGACATCAGCATCACCGGTGCCGTCGACCCGGACCGGCTGCGCGATGCGGTGCACACCGTCGTCACCCGGCACCCGCACCTGGTGGCACGCTTCAGCGGTGACTACGACGAGCCGCTGCAGATTCTGCCGGCCGAACCCGAGTTGACTTGGCAGTACCTCGAATTGGCTGGCGGCGATGTCGACGACCAGGTCGAGCAGGTGTCGGCGGCCGAACGTGCCGCCGTCTGCGATCTCGCCGCCTTGCCGGCCTTCCGGGCGGCCTTGCTGCGCACCGCGGACAACCAGTACCGCTTCGTGCTGACCAATCACCACATCGTGCTGGACGGTTGGTCGAAACCGCTTCTGCTGCAAGAGATTTTCGCCGGCTACTACGGTGCCAGGCTTCCTGCGCCGGTGTCATACCGCAGGTTTGTCACCTGGCTGGCCGGTCAGGATCGCAGCGCTGCCCGGGCGGCGTGGCGCGAGGTCTTCGACGGCTTTGACACCCCGACCCTGGTCGGCCCGCCGCAACGGATGGGGCTTGGGGCGCGCGGTGTCGAAGAGTTCCAGGTGTCCGCCGAGACCACGAGCGCGCTGAGCGAGCTGGCCCGGTCCTGCCGCACCACGGTCAGCACCGTGCTGCAGGCCGCCTGGGCGCAGCTGCTGATGCGGATGACCGGTCAGGCCGACGTCGCCTTCGGCACCGCGGTTTCCGGACGGCCGACGGACCTGCACGGCGCGGAATCCATTGTGGGCCTGATGATCAACACGGTGCCGATCCGGGCCAACCTCAACTCGGCCGAAACCATCGGCGACTTGCTCGACCAACTGCAAAGCTCCTACACCGACACACTCGAACACCAGTATTTGGGGTTGAACGAAATTCACCGAATCACCGGGCACGACCAGCTTTTCGACACGATGTTCGTCTACGAGAACTACCCGATCGACACGGCTGCGCTCTCGGGCGTTCAGGACCTGACGGTCACCAAGTTCACGAACCGCGAATACAACCACTACCCGCTTTCGGTGCAAGCCGTGCCGGGTCACGAACTGGGCCTTCGCGTGGAGTACGACACCGATGTCTTCGACAAGGCCAGTATCGAAACGCTGGTCGAGCGGTTGCGGCGGGTACTGGTAGCCATGACTGACGATGCGGGGGACGAGTAATGGCCGACGGAAAACGGCGGCTGTTATCGATTGACCTTCTGGACGAGGGTGAGACCGCGCGGTTGGACGACTGGGGCAACCGTGCGGTGTTGACCCGGCCGGTGAAGGCAGTGACGATTGCCGAGCTGTTTGCGGCGCAGGTCGCGAACGCCCCGGAGGCCGTGGCGCTGGTGTGCGGGGACCGGTCGTGGACCTATCGCGAGGTCGACGAGACCGCGGAACGATTGGCACGGGTGCTGACCGCTCACGGTGCGGGCCCGGGACATACTGTGGCGCTGCTGTTTTCGCGGTCAACCGAGGCGATCGTGTCGATGATGGCGGTGCTCAAGGCCGGAGCGGCCTACCTGCCGATCGACCCCGCGCTGCCGGACGCGCGGGTGGAATTCATGCTCGGCGACGCTACCCCGGTCGCGGCGATCAGCACCGCGGCGCTGCGGTCGCGGTTCGACGGGGCCGACCTATTCGTCGTCGACTTCGACGACCCGGGCGACGACCCCGGCGTCGAATTGTCCGCGCCGGCACCGGAAGACCTGGCCTACATGATTTACACCTCGGGAACCACCGGGGTGCCCAAGGGTGTCGCGATCACGCACCAGAACGCGACGTCGCTACTGGAGAAGCTGCACTCGGCCGTGCCGGCCGGCCCGGGACAGACTTGGTCGCAATGGCATTCGTATAGCTTCGACGTCTCGGTGTGGGAGATCTTCGGCGCCCTGCTGCATGGCGGTCGGCTGGTGATCGTCCCCGAAACGGTGGCCAGTTCACCCGAGGATCTGCACGCCCTGCTGCTCGCCGAAAAGGTCAATGTGCTGTGCCAAACCCCTTCTGCGGCAGCGATGCTGTCGTCGGAAGGGCTGGAGTCGACCGCGGTGTTCGTGGCGGGCGAGGCGCTGCCGTCCGAGGTGGTGGATCGGTGGGCGCCGGGACGGGTGCTGATCAACGCCTACGGTCCGACCGAGGGCACGATCTATGCGGCGATGAGTACGCCGTTGACGCCGGGTGCGCCGGCGCCGATCGGTGTGCCCGTGCCGGGCGCGGCGTTGTTCGTGTTGGACAAGTTTCTGCGGCCCGCGCTCGAGGGTGTGACCGGCGAGCTGTACATCGCGGGTCGCGGTGTGGCCAGTGGGTATCTGCGGCGGTCCCCGCTGACCGCGTCGCGGTTCGTGGCGTGCCCGTTCGGCGAGCCGGGCGACCGGATGTATCGCACCGGGGACCTGGTGCGCTGGGGCCCCGACGGACAGCTGCAGTACCTGGGCCGGGCCGACGAGCAGGTCAAGATCCGTGGTTATCGCATCGAATTGGGTGAGGTGCAGGCGGCTTTGGCCGGCCTCGACGGGGTGCAGGCCGCGGCGGTGATCGCTCGCGAGGATCGCCCGGGCGACAAGCGACTGGTCGGGTACGTCACCGTCACCGCTGAGGTGGACACCGCGCTGATGCGCACCACGCTCGCGGAGCGGCTGCCGGCCTACATGGTGCCGTCGGCGATCGTCGTGCTCGACGCCCTGCCGCTGAACGTCAGCGGCAAGCTCGACAAACGCGCCCTGCCGGCACCCGAATACGCCGGCGGTAACGAATATCGCGCGCCGACCGACGCGGTCGAGGAGATCCTGGCCGGAATCTACGCGCAGGTGCTCGGCGTCGAGCGGGTCGGCGTCGACGACTCCTTCTTCGACCTGGGCGGCGACAGCATCCTGTCGATGCAGGTGTCGGCGCGCGCCCGGGCCGCCGGCGTAATGTGCCGTCCCCGTGACATTTTCGTCGAGCAGACGGTGGCTCGGCTGGCCCGGGTGGTCACGATGACCGACGGCGCCGACGGCGTCGTCGACGAGGGCATCGGCGATGTGGTCGCCACCCCGATCATCCGCTGGCTGCAGGGCGTCGTCGGCCCCGTCGAGCAGTTCAACCAGACGATGGTGGTGCAGGCTCCGTCGGCAGTGACCGAGGCCGACGTGGCGCCGGTGCTGCAGGCGTTGATCGATCGGCATCCCACCCTGCGGTTGCGGGTCGAGGACGACGACGCGGGCGAATGGTCGCTTCAGATACCCGAAGTCGGGACCCTGGCCGCCGCGGAACTGCTGCAGTCGGTCGACGTGTTGACCGACGAGGCGCTCGTCGAGGCGCGCTCCCGGCTCAACCCGGCCGCCGGTGTGATGCTGAGCGCGTTGTGGGTCGGGTCCACCTCGCAGCTGGTGTTGATCATCCATCACCTGGCCGTCGATGGTGTGTCGTGGCGAATCCTGTTGGAAGACTTGAACATTGCGTGGGCCCAGCACCACAGCGGGCAGCCTCTTGCGCTGCCGCCCGGCGGGACGTCGTTTGCCCGCTGGTCGTCGCTGCTGCAGGAGTACGCGCAGCGTCCCGCGGTGACCGAGCAGGCCGAGGCGTGGCGGCGAGTGACTTCGGTCCCGGCCGCCCTGCCGGCGGTGCGCCCCGAGGTGGACACCTACGTCAGCGCCGAGCAGATGTCGGCCGAGCTCGACGTCGAGACGACCCGGCTGCTGTTGGGTGAGGTGCCGGCGGCGTTTCACGCTGGGGTGCAAGACATTCTGTTGATCGCGTTCGGGTTGGCCTGGGCGGAGTTCCTGGGCACCGGCGCGCCGATCGGCATCGGCGTCGAGGGCCACGGCCGTCACGAGGAATTGGCGCCGGGCGTCGACCTGTCGCGCACCGTCGGCTGGTTCACCACCAAGTACCCGGTCTCGCTGGCCGTCGGCGGTCTGGACTGGGCCAAGGTGGTCGCGGGCGACACCGCGCTGGGGCCGCTGATCAAGGACGCCAAGGAGCAGCTGCGCGGCCTGCCCGACCCGCTGACCTACGGACTGCTGCGCTACGCGAACAACGAGGTCGACCTGCACGGCGGTGACCCGGCGATCGGGTTCAACTACCTGGGCCGGCTCGGCGCCGGCACGGCGGCGGAGCTCTCCGGCGATCTGTGGCGGATATCCGAAGAAGGCTTGTCGGTCGCCGGCGCGGCCACCGCGGTGCCGCTGCCACTGATGCACACCGTCGACCTCAACGCCGGCACCATGGACACCGAGGCAGGCCCGCACCTGCACGCCAGCTGGACCTGGGCGCCCTCGGCGCTGGACGGCGAGCAGATCAGCCGGCTGAGCCGGCTGTGGTTCGAGGCCCTGACCGGCATCTGCGCGCACGTGCGCAACGGCGGCGGTGGCCTGACGCCGTCCGATCTGCTGCCCGCCCGGTTGACCCAGCAGCAGCTCGACCAACTCGAGCAGCAGTACCATCTCGCCGACGTGCTGCCGCTGACCCCCGTGCAGCAGGGTCTGCTGTTTCACGCCAGCGTCGCCCAGGGCGGCGACAACGGCGACGACGTCTACGCGGTGCAGCTGGGCATCACCATCGCCGGCTCGATCGACCCGCAGCGTCTCCGCGAGGCGGTGCAGACGGTGGTCAACCGGCATCCCAACCTGGCGGCCCGCTTCAGCGCACAGTTCGACGAGCCGGTGCAGGTCATTCCCGCCGAGCCCGTCATGGCCTGGCGGTACATCCAGCTCGACAGCGACGAAGCCGGCCACGACGAGCAGATCGAGCAGCTGTGCGCGGACGAGCGCGACGCGGTCAGCGACCTGCTCGGCCGCCCGGCGTTCCGCGCCGCGTTGATCCGGACCGCCGAGAACAAGCACCGGTTCGTGCTCACCAACCACCACATCGTGATGGACGGGTGGTCGCTGCCGATCCTGCTGCGCGAAATCTTCGCCGGCTACTACGGCGAGCGGCTGCCCGCGCCCGCGTCATACCGCAGTATTCTCACCTGGCTCGCCGAACAGGACCGCCCCGCCGCCCAGGCGGCGTGGCGCGAGATGTTCGAAGGTTTCGACAACCCGACCCTGGTCGGGCCCGCGACGCGGATGGGGCTGGGACGTCGACGCGTCGACTCCTACCGGGTGTCCGCCGAGACCACCCGGGCGCTGAGCACGCTGGCCCGCTCCTGCCACACCACCGTCAACACGGTGCTGCAGGCCGGGTGGGCGCAGCTGCTGATGTGGCTGACCGGCCAGCGCGACGTCGCGTTCGGCACCGCGGTGTCGGGACGGCCCCCCGAAGTGCTGGGCTCGGAATCGATTGTCGGCCTGCTGATCAACACCGTTGCGGTGCGGGCGAACACCACCGTGTCCACCACGGTCGCCGAGCTGCTCGACCAGCTGCAGACCGCGCACAACAACAGGCTCGAGCACGAGCACCTGGGCCTGTCCGACATTCACCGCGCCACCGGCCACGACCAGTTGTTCGACACGCTGTTCCTGTACGAGAACTACCCGATCGACACCAACGTGCCGGTGGGCGTGCACGAGCTGGCCATCACCGACGTCACCAACCGTGAATACAACCATTACCCGCTTTCGGTGATGGCGTTGCCGGGCCACGAATTGGGCATCCGCGTCGAGTACGACACCGACGTGTTCGACCCAGCCAGCATCGAAACGTTGGTGGAGCGGTTCCAGCGGGTGCTGGTCGCCATGACCGCCGACCCGGCCCAGCGGTTGTCGTCCATGGACGTGCTGGATGCCGGTGAGCATGCCCGCCTGGACGGGTGGGGCAACCGCGCCGTGCTGACGCAGCCCGCGGCGGGCACGACGATCCCGGCGATGTTCGCCGCGCAGGTGGCACGCACCCCGGACGGGGTAGCGCTGGTGGACGGCGAGCGGTCCTGGACCTACCGCGAGCTCGACGAGGCGGCCGAGCGGCTGGCGCGGGTGCTGGTCAACGACGGCGCACGCCCGGGCGAATGTGTGGCGCTGCTGTTCAACCGGTCGGCCGAGGCGATCATCGCGATGGTGGCGGTGCTCAAGTCCGGCGCGGCCTACCTGCCGATCGACCCCGCAATGCCCGACGCGCGACTGGAGTTCATGCTCGGCGACGCCACGCCGGTCGCGGCCATGACCGACGCGACCATGCGGTCCCGATTCGACGGGGCCGACCTGCCGGTGATCGACGTCCACGATCCGGACCTGTCGATCCCGTCGGACATCACCTTCCCGGTGGCGGCGCCCGAGGATCTGGCCTACACGATCTACACCTCGGGGACGACCGGTGTGCCCAAGGGCGTGGCGATCACCCACGGGAACGCGACGTCACTGCTGGAAGCGCCCGACCCCGGCGCGCCGACCGGCCCGGACCAGGTGTGGTCGCAGTGGCACTCCTACAGCTTCGACGTCTCGGTGTGGGAGATCTTCAGCGCCCTGCTGCACGGCGCGCGGCTGGTGGTGGTCCCCGAATCGGCGGCGGCGTCGGCCCACGAGCTGCGCGATTTGCTGGTCGCCGAGCAGGTGACCGTGGTGGGTCAAACGCCGTCGGCGCTGGCGATGATGCCCCCCGAAGGGTTGGAGTCCGCGACCCTGGTGATGGCGGGGGAGGCATGCCCCAACGAAGTGGTGGACCGGTGGGCACCGGGCCGGGTGATGATCAACGCCTACGGCCCGACCGAAGCCACCATCTACGCGGCGATCAGCAAGCCGCTGACGCCAGGCGGGGGAGCACCGATCGGTTCGCCGGTGCCGGGTGCGGCATTGTTTGTGCTGGACAAGTGGTTACGGCCGGCGCCCGAGGGTGTGGTCGGCGAGTTGTACATCGCCGGTCGCGGTGTGGCGGTCGGCTATCTGCGCCGGGCCGGACTGACCTCGTCGCGGTTCGTGGCCTGCCCGTTCGGTGGGCCGGGCGACCGGATGTATCGCACCGGCGACCTGGTGCGCTGGGGCGCCGATGGGGAGCTGCAGTACCTGGGGCGCGCCGACGAGCAGGTCAAGATCCGGGGCTACCGCATCGAGCTCGGCGAGGTGCAGGCGGCGCTGGCCGCCCTCGATGGGGTGCAGGCCGCCGCGGTGATCGCTCGCGAGGACCGTCCCGGTGACAAGCGACTGGTCGGGTACGTCACCGTCACCGGCGACGTCGACACGGCCCAGATGCGCGGCCGGCTGGGCGAGCGACTGCCGGCCTACATGGTTCCGACGGCGATCGTGGTGCTCGACACCTTGCCGCGGACCGTCAACGGCAAGCTCGACAAACGCGCGCTGCCCGCACCCGAATACCAGAGCGCCGTGCGCTACACCCCGCCCGCGACGCCGACCGAGGAGATCGTGGCCGGGATCTACGGCCAGGTGCTGGGCATAGAGCGGGTCGGTGTGGAGAACTCCTTCTTCGACCTGGGCGGTGATTCGCTGTCGGCGATGCGCGTGGTCGCCGCCATCAACACGGCGTTCGATGCCACCCTGTCGGTGCGCACGCTGTTCGAGGCGCCGTCGGTGCGCACCATCAGCGAGCGGTTGGACCGCGACCCCGACGCCGACGAGACCGATGCCCACGGCCCGAGTTACGTTGCCGTGCACGGCCGCGACACCGAGGGGCTGCGTGCCGGCGACCTGACGCTGGACAAGTTCATCGACGAGACGACGCTGCTCACCGCTCCGACACTGCCGGGGCCGAGCGCCGAAGCGCGCACCGTGCTGCTGACCGGCGCGACCGGCTTCCTCGGGCGTTACCTGGCCCTGGAGTGGCTCAAGCAACTGAAGCGAGTGGACGGCAAGCTGGTCTGCCTGGTGCGCGCCGGCTCGGATCAGGAGGCGTGGCGCCGCCTGGAGAAGACCTTCGACACCGGCGACCCGCGGCTGGTGGACCACTTCCACCAGCTGGCCGCCGATCACCTCGAGGTCGTCGCCGGCGACAAGGGCGAAGCCAACCTGGGCCTCGACGAGCAGACCTATCAACGACTGGCCGACACCGTCGATCTGATCGTCGACTCGGCCGCCGTGGTCAACGGAGTGCTGCCGTACCGAGAGTTGTTCGGGCCCAACGTAGTTGGCACCGCCGAGCTGATCAAGTTCGCGCTGACGTCGCGGATGAAGCCCTACGCATACGTGTCGACCTCGGACCTGGGGCGTCAGATCGAGCCGGCGTTGTTCACCGAGGATGCCGACATCCGGGTCATCAGTCCGACCCGCGTCCTGGACGGCAGCTACGCCAACGGCTACGGCAACAGCAAGTGGGCCGGCGAGGTGCTGCTGCGGGAAGCCAATGACGCGTTCGGGCTTCCGGTTTCGGTGTTCCGCAGCGACATGATCCTGTCCGACGTCAGCTACGCGGGCCAGTTCAACATGACGGACGTGGTCACCCGGATGATCCTGAGCGTGGTCGCCACCGGCGTCGCGCCCGGTTCGTTCTACCAGCGCGACGAGAACGGCAACCGGCAGCGGGCGCACTTCGACGGGCTGCCCGTCGAATTCGTCGCCGAGTCGATTGCCACCCTCGGGGCCCAGGTGGTCGACGGGTTCGAGACGTATCACGTGATGAACCCGCACGACGACGGCATCGGAATCGACACCTACGTCGACTGGCTGATCGAGGCCGGCTATCCGATCCAGCGCATCGACGACTTCGCCGAGTGGGTGCGCCAGTTCGAGACCCGGCTGCGGGCCCTGCCGGACCGGCAACGCCAGCACTCGGTGCTGCAGATGCTGCAGTTGATGCTGCACAACCCCGAGCAGATCCAGCCGCTCGAGCCGACCCGCGGGTCGTTCGCTCCGACCGACCGGTTCCGTGCCGCGGTGCAGGAAGCGAAAATCGGCGCGGACAACGACATCCCGCACATCTCGGCACCGGTGATCATCAAGTACGTCACCGACCTGCAACTGGTGGGTCTGCTCTAGCCAACTGTCGCGGGGTGGCGCTGACTACGATTACAAGTCGTTCCGCCAGTTGATCGGAGTGCCCACGCGATGACAACCGCCCGCGTACCCGGACTGCCGCTCGGCGAGGCCAAGGCCGCCGCCGACGAAGCGGCCGTACCCGACTACATGGCCGAGCTCAGCATCTTCCAGGTGCTGCTGAACCATCCGCAGCTGGCGCGCGCGGTCAACGACCTGCTCGCGACCATGCTGTGGCACGGTTCGCTGGACGCGCGGCTACGGGAGCTGGTGATCATGCGGATCGGTTGGCTCACCGCATGCGAATACGAATGGACACAGCACTGGCGGGTCGCCACCCGGTTGGGTGTCACCACCGAGGACCTGCTCGGTGTGCGCGACTGGCAACGGCACGACGGGTTCGGGCCCGCCGAGCGCGCGGTGCTGGCCGCCACCGACGACGTGGTGCGCGACGGCGCGGTCAGCGCGCCGAACTGGGCCGCCTGTGAGCGCGAATTACAAAGTGACAAAACGATTCTCGTCGAGCTCGTGACCGCGATCAGCGCGTGGCGAATGGTTTCGTCGATACTGAAGAGTCTCGAGGTCCCGTTGGAGGACGGTGTGACGGGCTGGCCGCCCGACGGGCGTGCGCCCGCGGGTTGATTGCCATGTCGGGCGATACCTCATAGCGTCGAAGAATGCGGACCAGAGTCGCCGAGCTGCTCGGTGTGGAGTTCCCGATATGCGCCTTCAGCCACTGTCGTGACGTCGTCGCCGCGGTCACCAACGCGGGCGGATTCGGGGTGCTCGGCGCCGTCGCGCACAGCCCGCAGCGGCTGCGCAGCGAGCTGACCTGGATCGAGGAGCAGACCGGCGGCAAACCCTACGGGGTCGACCTGCTGCTGCCGCCGAAATACGTCGGCGCCGAGCAAGGCGGCATCGAGGCGAAGCAAGTCAGGGATCTACTGCCCGAGGAGCACCGCGCGTTCGTCGAAGACCTGCTTGCCCGCTACGGCGTCGCGGCGCCCGCCGAACCCCCGCGCCCATCCGTCGGGGGCCTGAACATCTCGCCCAAGGGCTACGAGCCGCTGCTGGAAGTGGCCTTTGCACACAACATTCGGTTGATCGCCAGTGCGCTCGGGCCGCCGCCGGCCGATCTCGTCGAACGCGCCCACGGACACGATGTGTTGGTGGCCGCGCTGGCCGGCACCACCGCGCACGCGCGACGGCACGCCGCGGCGGGTGTCGACCTGATCGTCGCGCAGGGCACCGAGGCGGGCGGCCACACCGGCGAGGTGGCGACCATGGTTCTGGTTCCCGAAGTCGTCGACGCGGTCGCGCCGGTTCCGGTGCTGGCGGCGGGCGGCATCGCCCGCGGCCGCCAGATCGCGGCGGCCCTGGCCCTGGGCGCCGAGGGCGTGTGGTGTGGCTCGGTGTGGCTGACCACCGAGGAAGCCGAGACCGACCCGGTGGTCAAGGAGAAGTTCCTGGCCGCCAGTTCCTCCGACACGGTGCGCTCGCGGTCGATGACGGGCAAGCCGGCCCGGATGTTGCGCACGGCCTGGACCGACGAATGGGAGCGGCCGGGAAACCCGGCGCCGCTCGGGATGCCGTTGCAGACCACCCTGGTCACCGAACCGCAGCTGCGCATCAACCAGGCGGCCGCCCATCCGGGCGCCAAGGCACGCGAACTGGCCACGTATTTCGTCGGCCAGGTGGTCGGTTCGCTCGACCGGGTCCGGCCGACCCGTTCGGTCGTGCTCGAGATGATCGAGGAGTTCGTCGACACCATCGGACGGCTGGAAAACTTGGCTGACAACTAACTGTCGCGGCCCGTTTTGCCTGGATGTGAACGATGCCACAGTGCGGCGTCTGGCTAGGTCAGGGGCGTTAAGGCTGATCGAAAGCTGTGAAGACGCCTAAAAGTTGCGCAATACGCGCCAGATCACATTGACCGGGTTGGGGCCCTCGTGGAGTATTTACGGCAGCACCTCGTTAGGTGAGGCGGCTACACGAACACAGGCCACTGACCCCGAACGTCGAAAGACGCCCCGGGTCAGGACAGCTCCTCCCGGCTTAAGGGTTGAGCCAAAGTGGCTTCCGGAGTTCCGGACACGTCGTGTGGTGCCAAAGCTCTGACGAGAGGGGTGCGGATTTCCGGCGGTCGCCGGATTCTGAACTCCTTATGGTGCGCGCAAATAGGCGCGGTAACCGCGCTCGTCGTGGCCGTAGAGGAGGTGAGGGACGTATGAGTTCCAGTGGCAGTCCGGATGGATATCTCCGGACACGCTCCGTCCCAATCCGACCTCCGGCCCGAGCCTCGAGCTAGCGAATCAGCTTACCGCTCAAGCGTTTCGGATCGGAACCCGGACGGGTCGGGACACCTCAGTCCAGTCAGGTACCCGTTTGCAATTCCGTTAGGAGACGATCATGACCGCAGTACTCTTCGACGAAGTAGTTGCCGCAGCGCCCGCCCGCAACCTGCGTGTCGTGCCCGACACCACCAAGGCTCCCGCGCCCAAGAAGAACGCTCGGCCCGCCAGCGCGCTGCCGTTCGGCCTCGGCCACGACCCGATCGTCGACGGGGTCGCGATCCTGCTGACCTACCCGGTGCGCCACGTGTACGCGGCCCTGCTGCGGGCCGGTGTGCTCGAGGTCCGGGCGTGAGCTTGCCTACCGCGAGACTACATCTGCCGACGGTGTTACTCGGCGTTTGCGTGGGCAGTTGCAGTCTCGCGGTAGAGTAAAGCGGCGTTGATCCGGCCATCACCGGGGAGCCTTCGGAAGAACAGCCTGACAGCCCAGTAGAACCGAACGGGTAGGCCCGTCACAGCCTGAATCGAGCGGCCGCGCGTGAGCGTGGCAAGCGGGGTGGTACCGCGGTGCTCGCGCAGGTTGCGCGACCTCGTCCCCGGCCTGACCGTAGGCACGCAGGAGACGACGCGCACCGTGACCGAAAACGCTGACGCCAGGGCTTATCCCAAGCTCGCCGGGGGAGCCCCCGACTTCCCGGCGCTGGAACTCGAGGTCCTCGACTACTGGACTCGCGACGACACCTTCCGGGCCAGCATCGCGCACCGCGACGGCGCCGACGAGTACGTGTTCTACGACGGGCCACCTTTCGCCAACGGGCTGCCGCACTACGGGCATCTGCTCACCGGCTACGTGAAAGACATTGTCCCGCGGTATCGCACGATGCGTGGCTACAAGGTGGACCGCCGCTTCGGCTGGGACACCCACGGGCTGCCGGCCGAACTCGAAGTCGAACGCCAGCTGGGCATCACCGACAAGTCCCAGATCGACGACATGGGCATCGCCGCGTTCAACGAGGCCTGCCGGGAATCGGTGTTGCGCTACACCGACGAATGGCAGGCCTACGTCACCCGCCAGGCGCGCTGGGTCGACTTCGACAACGACTACAAGACGCTCGACCTGCCCTACATGGAGTCGGTGATCTGGGCGTTCAAACAGCTGTGGGACAAGGGCCTGGCCTACGAGGGCTACCGGGTGCTGCCGTACTGCTGGCGCGACGAAACCCCGTTGTCCAACCACGAATTGCGGATGGACGACGACGTCTACCAAAGCCGCCAGGACCCGGCCGTCACGGTCGGCTTCAAGGTAGTAGGCGGCGAACTCGACGGCGCCTACCTGCTGGTGTGGACGACCACGCCGTGGACGCTGCCGTCCAACCTGGCCGTCGCCGTCAACCCGGAGGTGACCTACACCCAGGTGCGCGCAGGCGATCGGCGCTTCGTGCTGGCCGAGGCGCGGCTGGCCGCATATGCGCGCGAGATCGGGGAAGAACCCGAAATCCTCGGCACCTGCTCGGGCGCCGACCTGCTGGGCATTCGCTACCTGCCGCCGTTCCCGTATTTCATGGACACCGCCAACGCATTTGTCGTGCTGCCGGGCGACTTCGTCACCACCGACGACGGTACCGGGATCGTGCACATGGCACCGGCCTACGGTGAGGACGACATGGCGACCACCGACAAGGTGCGCATCGTGCCGGTCACCCCGGTCGACTCCAAGGGCCGCTTCGACGTCACCGTCCCGGATTACCAGGGGCAGCACGTCTTTGACGCCAACCCGCAGATCATCCGCGACCTTAAGAACCAGAGCGGGCCGGCGGCGGTGAACCAGCCGGTCCTGATCCGCCACGAAACCTACGAGCACCCCTACCCGCACTGCTGGCGATGCCGGAATCCATTGATCTACCGAGCGGTTTCGTCGTGGTTCGTCACGGTCACCGAATTCCGGGATCGCATGGTGGAGCTGAACCAGCAGATCACCTGGTATCCCGAACACGTCAAGGACGGCCAGTTCGGCAAGTGGCTGCAGGGCGCCCGCGACTGGTCGATCTCGCGAAACCGCTACTGGGGCACCCCGATTCCGGTGTGGAAATCCGACGACCCGGCCTACCCGCGCATCGACGTCTACGGCAGCCTCGACGAGCTGGAGCGCGACTTCGGGGTGCGGCCCACCAATTTGCACCGGCCCTTCATCGACGAGCTGACCCGGCCCAACCCGGACGACCCGAGCGGTGCCAGCACGATGCGGCGCATCCCCGACGTCCTCGACGTGTGGTTCGACTCGGGCTCGATGCCGTATGCGCAGGTGCACTTCCCGTTCGAGAACGCGGACTGGTTCGACAGTCACTACCCCGGCGACTTCATCGTCGAATACATCGGGCAGACCCGCGGCTGGTTCTACACGCTGCACGTGCTGGCCACCGCGCTGTTCGACCGCCCCGCCTTCAAAACCTGTGTGGCACACGGCATTGTGCTCGGCTCCGACGGCCAGAAGATGAGCAAATCGCTGCGCAACTACCCGGATGTCTCCGAGGTGTTCGACCGCGACGGCTCCGACGCGATGCGCTGGTTCCTGATGGCCTCGCCGATCCTGCGCGGCGGCAACCTGGTCGTCACCGAGCAGGGCATCCGCGAAGGGGTGCGCCAGGTGCTGCTGCCGCTGTGGAACGCCTACAGCTTCCTCGCGCTCTACGCGCCGAAAGTCGGTACCTGGCGCACCGATTCGTCACATGTGCTGGACCGCTACATTCTTGCGAAGCTGGCCGTGCTGCGCGACGAGCTCACCGGCTCGCTGGAGATCTGCGACATCTCCGGGGCCTGCGAGCAGCTGCGCCAGTTCACCGAGGCACTGACGAATTGGTATGTGCGACGGTCGCGTTCGCGGTTCTGGGAGGAAGACCGCGACGCGATCGACACCCTGCACACCGTGCTGGAGGTGGCTTCGCGGCTGGCCGCGCCGCTGCTTCCGCTGATCACCGAGATCATTTGGCGCGGCCTGACCGCCGAGCGGTCCGTGCACCTGACGGATTGGCCGCAAGCCGAGGGACTGCCCGCGGACCCCGACCTGGTCGCCGCGATGGACCAGGTACGCGAGGTGTGCTCGGCCGGCTCGTCGCTGCGCAAGGCCAAGAAATTGCGAGTCCGACTGCCGCTGCCGAAACTGACTGTGGCCGTGCAGGATCCGCAGCAGCTGGCGCCGTTCACCGCCCTGATCTCCGACGAGCTCAACGTCAAGCGCGTGGAGCTGACCGACGCGATAGACACCTACGGCCGCTTCGAGCTCACCGTCAACGCCCGGGTCGCCGGACCACGGCTGGGCAAGGACGTGCAGGCCGCGATCAAGGCCGTCAAGGCCGGCGAGGGCGTCGTCAATCCCGACGGCACGCTGACCGCCGGTCCCGCGGTGCTGCAGCCCGAGGAGTACAGCTCGCGGCTGGTGGCGGCCGACCCCGAGTTCACCGCCGCGTTGCCCGGGGGAGCCGGGCTGGTCGTGCTGGACGGCACGGTCACCCCGGAACTCGAAGCCGAGGGCTGGGCCAAGGACCGGATCCGCGAGCTGCAGGAGTTGCGCAAGTCGACCGGCCTCGACGTCTCCGATCGCATCCGGGTGGTGATGTCGGTGCCCGCCGAACGGGCCGACTGGGCGCGCGCACACCGCGCGCTGATCGCCGGCGAGATCCTGGCCACCAGCTTCGAATTCGGCGATCCCGCCGACGGCGCCGAGATCGGCGACGGCGTGCGGGTGAGCATCGCCAAAGCCTGAGCCGCGAAACTGTATTCCGCGACGCATTTCGCGAGCAGACGCGTCGCCAGTTGCAGTCTCGCGGCATGTCGGTCTGGCGTGGCACGCTGCCCGGGTGATCTCAGAGCCCTTTGTTGGAACTGACGCGGTTCGCGCAGGAGCGTGGACACAACGCGAGCTGCGGCGCTCGTGCCAGCGGATCTACCGCAATGTCTACCAACAGCGTGGCAGCGCACTGACGGCGCGGGATCGGGCGGTGGCCGCGTGGCTATGGTCGGGGAAAGAAGCGGTGGTGGCCGGTGTTTCGGCTGCCGCGCTACTGGGCGCTGAGTGGATCGATGCTCTCTCACCGGCCGAATTGGTGTGCGGGCGCACTCGCCCGCCGGCGTTGATCATCACCCGGAACGACACCTTGCTGGCGGGCGAGACGGTGGAAGTGGACGGGGTGCCCGTGACGTCGCCCGCCCGCACTGCGTTCGATCTCGGTCGGCGCCCCGGACTGCAAGCCGCGGTCATCCGGATCGACTCGCTGGCGCGGGCCACCGGCACCGCTGCGGCCGATGTCTATCCCGTCATCGAGGATCACCGCGGGGCACGCGGCTTGAGGCAGCTGCGGCGGGTTTTGCCTCTCATCGACGCGGGCGCAGAGTCGCCGCAGGAGAGCAGGACCAGGCTCGTGCTGATCAACGGCGGCTTACCGAGGCCGCAGACCCAGATTGTGGTGCGCAACGACTGGGGCTCGGTGTTGGCGCGCATCGACATGGGCTGGGAGGAATGGCTCGTCGGTGTCGAATACGACGGGGCTCAGCACTGGACCGATTCGCGCATCCGCGCCAACGACATCGACCGCACGGTCGAACTGGAGCGAAGGGGATGGCGCCTGGTGCGGGTCAGTGCTGATCTGCTACGTCACCGGCCAGACGTGCTCGTCGACCGAGCCCGAAGTGCATTGCTGGCTGCGGGCTGCCCGTTGTGACCGCGAGACTGTAAGTGCCGACGCAATTTCCGAGAGGCGCCGTCGCTACCTGCAGTCTCGCGGAGAGTTAGAGGTAGCGTCCGTTAGCAGACACCAGCAGAGGAGAGGCGCAGTTGCGGATTCTGGGCGTATTCCGGGTGCACAACGGTGCGGACGTGTTGCCGCGGGTCCTGGACGCGCTGTCCGGCTGGTGCGACGACATCTACGCGATCGACGACCGCAGCACCGACGACAGCGCGGAGATCCTGCGTCGGCACCCGTCGGTGACCAACCTGGTACGGGCCCGGTCCGACCTGCCGCGCACGCCGTGGCTGATCCCCGAACCACCCGGACTGGAATTGCTGTACCGGATGGCCGATTTCTGCCGGCCGGACTGGATCGTGATGATCGACTCCGACCAGATCGTCGAGGCCGACGCCGACATCCGGCAGCTGCTGGCGAGCACGCCCGATGATGTCGCGGCGCTGATGTGCCCGATGATCCCGGCCTGGAACGATCCGGACTACCCGGACATGATCCCGGTGATGGGGACGGCGGAATCGGTGCGCGGGCCGTTCTGGCGCTGGCGCCCCGGGCTGCGCGCCGGAACCCGGGTGATCCACAACCCGCACTGGCCCGCCAACATCACCGAGCACGGCGGCATCGGCCTGGTGAACGAGATTCGGTTGCACCACACCGGGTGGGCCACGCTGGCCGAACGGATCGGCAAGGTCGAGCACTACCGCAAGATCGATCCGGACGCCGAGATGAACTACGGCGTGCCTTACGACCGCGCCCTGCTGTTCGGCTACGCCTACGAGGAGATCGACCTGCTCAAGGCCGACTACCGGCGCCGGGTGCGTGGCGATTTCGACCCGACCGAGCCGGGCACCCGGCTACCCATCGACCGGGACAGCCTGGCGATCGGCTCGGGCTATGGGCGCCGGGCCGCGGCGTTTCACCCCGGCGTCGACTTCGCCGCGGACCCCGGCACCCCGATTCACGCGGTGACATCGGGAACCGTCTCGGCAGCACACGATCTCGACGACAACGGGCTTCGATCGGTGACCGTCTCACGCGGCGACCTCGACACCGTCTACGTGTTCCGCCCGGGCGACGAGCTCCGAATCGCGGTCGACGATCGGGTGGCCGCGGGAGCACGGCTCGGCGCGCTGGGCCCCGAGCCCCAATCCCGGGACGGCTTCTTGCATTTCGAGGTCCGTATCGACGGCGAACACACCAGTCCGGTGCGCTATCTAGCCAACCTGGGGCTGCAGCCGTGGCCTCCGGCGGGGCGCCCGCGACCGGTGTCGGGGACGTTCCCGGCTTCGTCGCCGTGCACCATCACGGTGTGAGCTGTTCGACCAGCCCACGGGCGGATCGGATCGCCGAGCGGACCTCCTGCAGCACCTTGGCGGGATGCTGTTCGTCCTTGTCGCCAAGCCTGTTGTACCGCTCGACGCCGAAACTTGCTGATTCCACCCGTATCCCGAACGGCACGGCCAGCGAGCGCAGCGCCTCGAAGTGCAGGTAATGGCCGACCGGCTGGCCGGTCACCATCAGGCATGACGAACCGGCCATGCCGACCGTCCGCGCGGCGAAGGTGTAGGTGTCCGCGGAGTTCGCCCTGCGACGATGCGGGTCCGGCGACGGGGTCTCGAGCAGCGTGATCGGCACGCCCAGCTCGTTGCTGTCGGGCGCGAAGCGCCACACCGTCTCGTCGCTCTGCGGCCGGCCGACCCGCCGGCGGGTGTGCTCCACCAGTTCGCGGGTGTCGAGCCCGAATGCGTCGGCCGCCCCGGCGGTCATCAGCTCGAACTCGGTGCGGGCCCCCGGTGCGCACGCGTCGATGGCGTCCTGCTCGGAGTCGAGCACCGGCCGCGACGCCGCGGCCAGCACGACATGGCCGATTCGCCGGCCGTCGGCCATCTCACGCGCATAGCGGGCACGCAGCAGGTTGGTGTATCGGGCGCCGCCGATCACCAGGATGTAATCGAAATCCGTTCCCGCGGGCATGGTTTCGTTCGTCACGCCGAGCGCGGCCGTCGCCGCCGCGATCCTGTCCAGCTGTTCGGCGGGCAGCGTCAATCGGGGGATCAGCCATCTCGCGGCCCCCGCGGCGTCCTGGCTGCTGAGCCGTTCCGCGGTGGCCGCGCGGGCCAGGCCGCGGTAGTCCCACGCGTCGCTGAACTCGTCGAGAAACGCCAACCGGTCGCGCAGGCTGAGTCCGTCGGGAACGGCGCCGCCGAACAGTCCGACCAGCTCCGCCAGCGCGGGGTGGGCAGACCATGCCGCGACCTGCTGCTGCAGCTCGGATATGTCGATCGCAGCGGACCCGACATGGGACGAACACACCTGGCGTTCCCTGTTCCTTCGAAAGCTGGACGCTCATTGGGCGATTCACAACGTACCGCCAACAGGGGGCGGTAATCGCCCACTTCACCAATTTTTGCGGTAGCGACAATATGCGGCCCGTGCAGTGGCTAGGATGCGGCAAAGACTCACACGACGGGGAGCGGAATGCAGTGCGAATTCTCGTAACTGGCGGGGCGGGCTTTCAGGGCAGCCATCTGTCCGAGGCCCTGCTCGCCGCCGGACACCGGGTGACCGTCCTCAACACATTGTCCGTTGCTGCCAAACGAAATCTGCGTGTTTTCGAGAGGAACGAATCGGTGGACATCGTGTTCGGCTCGGTGACCGATTGGGAATTGGTCAGCAAGACCGCGCGCGACCACGACGTCATTTTCCATCTGGCGGCAAACGTCAACGTGGACAAGTCACTTGACGATCCGAGAAGTTTCCTCGTGACCAATGTGATGGGCACCCACCATATTCTCGAGGCCGCGCGCGAACACGGGTCACGAGTCATCTTCGCGTCGACCTGCGAGGTGTACGGCGACGGACACAGCCTCGGCGCCGATACGCTGCTCGACGAAACGGCCGAGCTGAGACCGAACAGCCCGTACGCCGCGTCAAAGGCCGCCGCCGACCGGCTCTGCTACTCGTACTTCCGCTCCTACGGCATGGACATCGCAATGGTGAGGCCCTTCAACATCTTTGGCGAGCGACAGAAAAGCGGGGCCTTCGGCGCGCTGATCCCGATCCTGGTGCGCCGCGCGATTGCGGGCCAGGACCTCACGGTCTTCGGCGACGGCTCGGCCACCCGGGACTACCTCCACGTCAGCGATGCGGTGAACGCCTACCTGCTGGTGCTCGACACCCCGGACCTCAAGGGCCGAGCCATCAATTTCGCCAGCGGCACCAATACCCGGGTGCGCGACATCGCCGAATACATCGGCGCGAAATTCGGCACCCGAGTGGTCAACGGACCCGCCCGCCCCGGCGAAGTGAGCCGATTCCCCGCCAGCATCGCCTTGGCGCAAAGCATCGGCTTCGCACCGAAGGTCGGCATCTGGGCGGGGATCGACCGCTACATCGAATGGGCGAAGGAGCAGCCTCAGGAACTCGCCGGCTAGGCCGCCAGTTTGATTGCGCGCCAGCGCAGCCGGCCGCCGCGCACCTCGACCTCGACATAACCAAATCCCGCCGCGCGCAAGCGATCCGGCAAGGTGTCCGGCGGCACGGTGTTGCAGATGTCGCGGAAATGCAGGATCCGGAACCGCAGCGAATTCACGCTGTCGCTGCCGGCGAACACCCCACCGGGGCGCAGCACGCGGAAAGCCTCGGCGAACAACCGGTCTTGCAGCTCGACCGTCGGGACGTGGTGCAGCATCGTGAACGACACCACCGAGCTGAACTCGTCGGCCGGCAACCCGGTATTGGTGGCGTCGCCGTTGATGATTCGCGCCCGGTCGCCGTAGAGCCGCTGCAGACGCTGCGCCATCGGGGTGTCGAGTTCGACCGAGGTGAGCCTCGGCGTCTTGTCGACCAGCACCCGCAGGATGGCGCCGTAGCCGGGCCCGATCTCCAACGTGTTGTCGCCCAGGTCCACGTCGGCCAGCGCCCAGGGCAACAGATCGTCCTCGACTGCTTTAGCCCAGCGGTCCGAGCTGCAAATCCGTCGGTGCGCGAGATTCATGGCCATGGGTTTCTCCTATGTCAAGCCGCTGCCGGTTGGCAAGGCTGGATTCGGTTGTGGTGGTCGGTGTGGAGGTGGTGGAACACGACACGGGCCAGGCGGCGTTTGAGGCAGCGCAGGGCCTCGGGCCTGGAGTCACCAGCGGCGAGCCGGCCTCGGTAGTAGGCCCGACCAAGGCCGTCGAGGCGGATTTGAGTGACCGCGATACGGTGCAGAGCGGCGTTGAGTTGACGGTTGCCCGAGCGAGTCATGCGCACGCGGCCGGCGGTATTTCCCGACCAGACCGGGATCGGGGCTACCCCGGTGTGGCGGGCGAAGGCGGCCTCGCTTTTGAAGCGGGTGACCCCGGCGGTTTCACCGATGATCTTGGCCGCGGTCAGCTCGCCACAGCCGGGCATCGCCAAAAGCGCCGGAGCGATCGCACGGACGCGCTCGCCGATACGTTTGGTCAAGGCATTGATGGCTTCGGTGAGTCGGGTGATGTCGGCCAACTCCTCGCGGGCCAGCTCGGCGACCAGACCACGCTGGGTAGCCAACCAGTCACCGAGCAACCTGCGGTGCTTGCTCAGATCCAGCGACGCCGGTTTCGGTGCTCGGCCCGGATCAAGTTCGTGCACGCGCCACAACAACCGGTTGATCGTCGAAGTACGTTGCCCCACAAGGTCTTCACGGCGGTCCACCAGCAGCTTCAGCTCCCGCGACACCTCGTCGTGGGAGGCCACCGGAAGATCGGGCTCACGCAGGTAAGCTCGCGCGACGGCCAACGCATCGATCGGATCAGACTTGCCTCGGGTACGCGCCGAGGCCCGGCTCTGAGCCATCAACTTCGATGGAACTCGCACCACCTTCTGATCGGCGGATAACAGGTCGCGCTCGAGGCGGGCTGACAAGTGTCGGCAATCCTCGATCGCCCACACCAGCTCGACCCCGAACTGACTGCGAGCCCATCGCACCACCTGGCGATGACCTGAAGTCGTGGCTGCAACGACCTTCTCGCCGACTTTGCGGCCCACCTCGTCCACGGCGACGAACGTATGCGTGCGCTTGTGTACATCGGCTCCAACAACAACCATGGAGGTTGCCTCCTTCACTGTGAGGTGACGGTTGGGCCGGTCGGCGGACACATCTCAGTGGGGGCGACGCCACGCTCCTATCAAGTCACGCCGGCCGGTCCTTCACACCTGATGCCGACAAAACCCATGAACGCCAACCCGAGGGCGGCAGCGACGCTACGAGCCAGACACCAGGTGATCAGGATCCAACCACCGCAACAAGCGGCAACCTCACCCTGACACTGAGAAAACGGTAGCCCAGTAGCGCAATAGCATTTATCGGATGGAGTCGCGTTGGGTCCTGCACCTGGACATGGACGCGTTCTTCGCCTCCGTCGAGCAGCTGACCCGGCCCACGCTGCGCGGCCGGCCGGTGCTGGTCGGCGGGCTGGGCGGCCGGGGAGTGGTGGCCGGCGCGAGCTACGAGGCGCGGGTGTTCGGGGCCCGGTCGGCCATGCCGATGCACCAGGCCCGCCGGATGGTCGGCGTGACGGCGGTGGTGCTGCCGCCGCGCGGCGTGGTCTACGGCGTCGCCAGCCGGCGGGTGTTCGACGTCGTGCGCGGCGTGGTGCCCGTCGTCGAGCAGCTGTCCTTCGACGAGGCGTTCGGGGAGCCCCCGCAGCTCGCCGGGGCGTCCGCGGAGGACGTCGAGCAGTTCTGCGAGGGCCTGCGACGACGGGTGCGCGACGAGACCGGGTTGATCGCCTCGGTGGGCGCGGGCTCGGGCAAGCAGATCGCCAAGATCGCTTCCGGGCTGGCCAAACCCGACGGCGTTCGGGTGGTCGGCCGCGCCGAGGAACGGTTGCTGCTCGACGGGCTGCCGGTGCGGCGGCTGTGGGGGATCGGCCCGGTCGCCGAGGAGAAGCTGAATCGGCTTGGCATCGAGACGATCGGGCAGCTGGCCGCGCTGACCGACGCCGAGGTCGCCAACATTCTGGGCGCGACGGTGGGGCCGGCGTTGCACCGGCTGGCCCGCGGTATCGACGATCGTCCCGTCGCGGAGCGCGCCGAAGCCAAGCAGATCAGCGCCGAGTCCACCTTTGCCGTCGACCTGGCCAGCCTCGAACAGCTGCACGACGCGATCGAGCCGATCGCCGAGCATGCGCATCAACGGCTGCTGCGCGACGGCCGGGGCGCACGTACCGTCACGGTGAAGTTGAAGAAGTCCGACATGAGCACGCTGACCCGCTCGGCGACCTTGCCGTACGCGACGACCGAGGCCGCCGCGCTGATCGCGCTGGCCCGCCGGCTGTTGCTTGATCCGCGCGAGATCGGGCCGATTCGCCTACTCGGCGTTGGGTTTTCGGGATTGAGCGATGTGCGCCAGGAGTCGCTGTTTCCCGACCTCGAGCTCGCCGCGCCGGAATCGGACGCACAGCACTCGGTCGAGACCGCGACCGACGCGATGTTCGCGCCGGCGCCGGAGGCGTCGCCGTGGCGGGTCGGACTGGACGTCGAGCACCGCGAACTCGGCCACGGCTGGGTGCAGGGCGCCGGCCACGGCGTCGTCACCGTGCGGTTCGAAACCCGAAGCAGCGGACCGGGCCAGGCCCGTACGTTCCCCGCCGACACCGGCGATCTCGTCGCCGCCAACCCGATCGATTCGCTGGACTGGAGCGACTACCTGGGCGCGCTGCGCACCGAGGACACCGCGTCAGCCCCAGCGGGCGATGGCGTCGCCGACCGGTAGCCGCGCGGCCAGCGCGGCCATCAGCAGCACCCGGGCCTGCGGCGGCCGCAGCCGCGGCACCATCACGGCGCCGGCTTCGACCAGGTCGTGGCCGGGGCCGTAGCCCGCGCTGACCCCGCCGCCGGGGACTCGGGTGGACACCGCGACGACGATCCCGTCGGCGCAGTGCCGGCGGACGCCGTCGACCACCGCGGCCCCGGCATTGCCCGAACCCAGCGCCTCAAGCACGACGGCGCGTGCCCCGGCGGCCACGCAGGCGTCCAGCGCCACCGAGTCGCTGCCCAGGTAGGCCGCGACGATATCCACCCGCGGCGCGTCGGCGGCCCGAAGCTCACCGACGGACGGGCGGGTCTTGGCCCCGGTCAGAGCCACATTGCCCGCTGCCACGGTGCCGACCAGCTCGCCGGCGAATCCGCTCAGGTCCTGGGTGGCCACCTTGTGCATGCCCAGCGGCTGCAGCACCCGGCCGGCGAAGGACACCAGCACGCCGAGGCCGCGTGCGGCCGGGCTGGCCGCCACGGCCACCGCGTCGCGCAGGTTGGCGGGGCCGTCGGAGTCGGGGGCGTCGGCGCTGCGCATCGCGCCGGTCAGCACGACCGGGGGATCGCCGGCGTAGGTGAGGTCGAACCACAGCGCGCTCTCCTCCATGGTGTCGGTGCCGTGCGCGACGACCACGCCCGCGGCGCCGCCGTCGACCGCGGCCCGCACCGCGGCGCCGATCCGATCCCAGTCCGTCGTCGTCAGCTCCGAGCTGTCCACCGCCATCAGGTCGACGACGTCGACATCGAGGCCGGCGGTGAGGTCGGATCCGCTGCGGCTGGGACGGCGCACGCCGTCGGCGCCGGTACTGGTCGAAATCGTGCCGCCGGTGGCGATGACGGTGAGACGACCCATAGTCGAATCATTGCGCACGGGCCGGGGCGGCGAGGCCGCACCCGACCGCGCCGGGTGCTAGGGGATGATGGCTAGGTGCCCGAAGAACCAACAGGATCGGCCGAGCCGGTGACGTCGGCGGCGGAGGCCGCAACGTCCGGGGAGCCGGTAGAACCCGAAGCCCCTCCGCGGCGGCGGCGGCTGCTGGTGTCGGTGGCCGCCGTCGTGCTGGTGCTCGACATCGTGACCAAAGTGCTCGCCGTCCGACTGCTGCCCCCGGGGCAGCCGGTGTCGATCATCGGTGACACGGTGACCTGGACCTTGGTGCGTAATTCGGGGGCCGCCTTCTCGATGGCGACCGGATACACGTGGGTGTTGACGTTGATCGCCACCGGAGTGGTGATCGGCATCTTCTGGATGGGCCGGCGGCTGGTCTCGCCCTGGTGGGCGGTCGGCCTCGGGATGATCCTCGGCGGCGCCACGGGCAACCTGGTCGATCGTTTCTTCCGTGCGCCGGGACCGCTGCGCGGCCATGTCGTCGACTTTTTGTCGATCGGCTGGTGGCCGGTGTTCAACGTCGCCGATCCCTCGGTGGTCGGCGGCGCGATCCTGCTCGTCGCGCTCTCGGTGTTCGGCTTCGATTTCGACACCGTGGGACGGCGTAAGGGCGCCGCGAAATCCGAGGCCCGGGATCAGGCCGACCCAGCCAAATGAGCAACCGCTCGATGCCCGTTCCGGAGGGATTGGCGGGCATGCGTGTCGATGCCGGGTTGTCGCGCTTGCTGGGGCTGTCCCGCAGCGCCGTGGCGGCCATCGCCGAGGACGGCGGCGTCGAACTCGACGGCGTGCCGGCGGGCAAGTCCGACCGCCTGATACCCGGCGCCTGGCTGGAGGTGCGGTTGCCCGAGGCGCCGCCGCCGCTGGAGAACACCCCGGTCGAGATCGAGGGCATGGCGATTCTGTACTCCGACGACGACATCGTCGTGGTCGACAAGCCGGCGGCGGTGGCGGCGCACGCCTCGGTCGGCTGGAGCGGGCCCACGGTGCTCGGCGGCCTGGCCGCCGCCGGCTACCGGATCACCACATCGGGTGTGCACGAGCGGCAGGGCATCGTGCATCGCCTCGACGTGGGCACCTCCGGGGTGATGGTGGTCGCGATCTCCGAGCGGGCGTACACCCTGCTCAAGCGGGCGTTCAAACAGCGCACCGTCGACAAGCGCTATCACGCTCTGGTGCAAGGACATCCGGATCCGTCCAGCGGAACCATCGACGCGCCGATCGGGCGCCATCGCGGCGGGGAGTGGAAGTTCGCGGTCACCCAGAGCGGCCGGCACAGCGTCACGCACTACGACACCGTGGAAGCGTTCGTCGCGGCCAGCCTGCTCGACGTGCACCTGGAAACCGGTCGTACCCACCAGATTCGGGTGCATTTCGCCGCGCTGCACCATCCGTGCTGTGGAGACCTTGTCTACGGCGCCGATCCCAAGCTCGCGAAATCACTTGGCCTGGAACGTCAATGGCTGCACGCCCGGTCGCTGGCGTTCGCTCATCCGGCCGACGGTCGGTGGGTGGAATTTGTCAGCCCGTACCCGGCCGACCTGCAGCACGCGTTGAACGTGCTGCGTGACGAGGGCTGATCAGCCGGGCTTGCGGGCCCGGACCAGGACCCGGGTGGCGTGCGCGACGAAGGGCCCGTCGGATTGGATCCGCTCGTGCAGTTCGCGCAGCCGGTCGCGGTAACGCGCTGGATCGGGTGGTTGTCGGGGGGCTGGTCGCTGGGTTGGTCGGGGAGGAGCCGCAGGCGCTCAGAATCATGGCCACGACGATGACAGTGATCAGCCTCATGCGTGCTGACTACCGGCTGCGCGACGATCAGGGTGCACGACACGCCCGCGCGCCGGCAATTTCATCGGCGCCGGTTACAGCGTGGCGGTGCTGGCCTGCCCGGACACGATCTCGGGTGCCAGCGGCGCGACGGCGCCGAGGATGTCGGTCACCGTTTTCGGCGGAACTCCCGCCGCGGCCAGCGCGTCGGCCAAATGCCCGGCCACCAGGCTGAAGTGGTGCATCGTGATGCCGCGCCCCTGATGCACTTGTTTCATCGGGGCACCGGTGTATGGCTCCGGACCGCCGAGGGCGGCCGCGAAGAACTCCACCTGCTTGCCTTTGAGGCGATTCATGTTCGTCCCGGTGAAGAAGCCGGACAGTTGGTCGTCGGCGAGCACCCGAACGTAGAAGTCGTCGACGACGACCTCGAGCGCCGCGTGCCCGCCGATGCGGTGGTAGATGGTTGTCGGCTCCGACTTGCGGAACGTTGCGAAGAGTTTCATCTCACCAGCGGAACATTTCGGCATTGCCCCTCAGTTAGTCCGCGATCACGCTCGGATTGCCCGGCGTAACGAGCCGATTGCCGGCAAGTGGCGGCATCGTCGGCCGCCGGGTGAGCGGGTCCGCCTCGTCCAGCCTTTCCGCTGAATGTGCGTACCAGGCGCCCTCGGCGTCCTCGGCGGGTGTGCGTTTATGGTTTTGCGTGTGCGTTCAGGGCGGGCCCCGCTCGGCGTGTCTACGCCCAAGGCGCACACCGAAAGCCTTGAGTGCACACGCAAAGCCCTGGGCGCACATTCGCGGCCGGGTTAGGTTTGCGTGATGGCCGCTGTGGAGCTGACCGCCGACGTCCCGATGAGTCCGCGGGACATGTGGGACCACGTCTCGGATCTGTCGGACCTGGGCGACTGGCTGACGATGCACGAAGGCTGGCGCAGCGAGCTGCCCGACGAAATCGCCGAAGGCACTCAGATCGTCGGCGTGGCGCGGGCCAAGGGCATGCGTAACCGTGTCACCTGGACGGTGACCAAGTGGGACCCGCCGCACGAGGTCGCGATGTCGGGTGCGGGTAAGGGCGGAACCAAGTACGCCGTCACCCTGACCGTGCGACCGACCGGCGACGGATCGACGCTCGGTTTGCGACTCGAGCTGGGCGGTCGGGCGTTGTTCGGACCGGTCGGATCGGCGGCGGCGCGCGCCGTCAAGGGCGACGTCGAGAAGTCGCTGAAGAACTTCGTCCAGCTGTACGGATAAAACCCAGACACACTTGCGCGACACGCCGAGGAAGTGTCGGTCCGCGGTCATAGACTGGCGTGCCTATGAACCAGTCCTCCTTCGTGCACCTGCATAACCACACCGAGTACTCGATGTTGGACGGTGCCGCGAAGATCACGCCGATGCTCGCCGAGGTGGAGCGGCTGGAAATGCCGGCGGTCGGCATGACCGACCACGGAAACATGTTCGGCGCCAGCGAGTTCTACAACGCGGCGACCAAGGCCGGGATCAAGCCGATCATCGGCGTCGAGGCCTACATCGCGCCGGCCTCGCGCTTCGACACCAAGCGCATCCTGTGGGGCGATCCCAGCCAGAAATCCGATGACGTCTCGGGTGGCGGCTCCTACACCCACATGACGATGGTGGCCGAAAACGCCACCGGGCTGCGCAACCTGTTCAAGCTGTCGTCGCTGGCCTCGTTCGAGGGTCAGCTCGGCAAGTGGGCGCGGATGGACGCCGAGCTGATCGCCGAGCACGCCGAGGGCATCATCGCCACCACCGGGTGCCCGTCGGGCGAGGTGCAGACGCGTCTTCGGCTGGGACATGACCGCGAGGCGCTCGAGTCGGCCGCCAAGTGGCGCGAGATCTTCGGGGCCGACAACTTCTTCCTCGAGTTGATGGACCACGGGCTGTCCATCGAGCAGCGGGTCCGCGACGGTCTGCTGGAGATCGGCCGCAAGCTCGGTATCCCGCCGCTGGCCACCAACGACTGCCACTACGTCACCCGCGACGCCGCGCACAACCACGAGGCGCTGCTGTGCGTGCAGACCGGTAAGACGCTGTCGGACCCGAACCGGTTCAAGTTCGACGGCGACGGCTACTACCTGAAGTCGGCCGCCGAGATGCGCAAGATCTGGGACGACGAGGTGCCCGGCGCCTGCGACTCCACGCTGCTGATCGCCGAGCGGGTGCAGTCCTACGCCGACGTGTGGGCGCCGCGCGACCGGATGCCGGTCTTCCCGGTGCCCGACGGGCACGACCAGGCGAGTTGGCTGCACCACGAGGTGATGGCCGGGCTGCAGCGCCGATTCGGGCCCGGCGTCGGCCAGGAGTACATCGACCGGGCCGAGTACGAGATCAAGGTCATCTGCGACAAGGGTTTTCCGGCCTACTTCCTGATCGTCGCGGACCTGATCAACCATGCCAGGTCGATTGACATCCGGGTCGGGCCGGGGCGTGGCTCGGCGGCGGGCTCGCTGGTGGCCTACGCGCTGGGCATCACCAACATCGACCCCATTCCGCACGGTCTGCTGTTCGAGCGCTTCCTCAACCCGGAACGTCCGTCGGCACCCGACATCGATATCGACTTCGACGACCGCCGACGCGGTGAGATGGTGCGCTACGCCGCCGACAAGTGGGGCTCGGATCGCGTCGCGCAGGTCATCACCTTCGGCACGATTAAAACCAAAGCGGCCCTGAAGGATTCGGCGCGGATCCATTACGGGCAGCCCGGGTTCGCGATCGCCGACCGGATCACCAAGGCGTTGCCGCCGGCGATCATGGCCAAGGACATCCCGCTGTCGGGCATCACCGACCCGGCCCATGAGCGGTACAAGGAAGCCACCGAGGTGCGCAGCCTGATCGAAACCGATCCGGACGTGCGCACCATCTACCAGACCGCGCGCGGCCTGGAGGGCCTGATCCGCAACGCCGGTGTGCACGCGTGCGCGGTGATCATGAGCAGCGAGCCGCTGACCGAGGCCATCCCGCTGTGGAAGCGGCCGCAGGACGGCGCCATCATCACCGGTTGGGACTACCCGTCGTGTGAGGCCATCGGCCTGCTGAAAATGGACTTCCTGGGCCTGCGCAACCTGACGATCATTGGCGACGCGCTGGATAACATCAAGGCCAACAGGGGAATTGACCTCGACCTGGAATCTGTGCCGCTCGACGATAAGCCCACCTACGAGCTGCTGGGCCGCGGCGACACCCTGGGTGTGTTCCAGCTCGACGGCGGACCGATGCGCGATCTACTGCGCCGGATGCAGCCGACCGAGTTCAACGACATCGTCGCCGTGCTGGCGCTGTACCGGCCGGGGCCGATGGGCATGAACGCCCACAACGACTACGCCGACCGCAAGAACGCTCGGCAGCCGATCAAGCCGATCCACCCGGAGCTCGAGGAACCGCTGCGCGACATCCTGGCCGAGACCTACGGCCTGATCGTCTACCAAGAGCAGATCATGTTCATCGCCCAGAAGGTCGCCTCCTACACGATGGGTAAGGCCGACGCGCTGCGTAAGGCGATGGGTAAGAAGAAGCTCGAGGTGCTCGAGGCCGAATACAAGGGCTTCTACGAAGGCATGACCGCCAACGGCTTCTCCGAAAAAGCGGTGAAAGCGTTGTGGGACACCATTCTTCCGTTCGCCGGATACGCGTTCAACAAGTCGCACGCGGCGGGTTACGGCCTGGTCTCGTACTGGACCGCCTACCTGAAGGCCAACTATCCGGCCGAGTACATGGCCGGCCTGTTGACGTCGGTGGGCGACGACAAGGACAAGGCCGCGGTGTATCTGGCCGACTGCCGCAAGCTCGGGATCACGGTGCTGCCGCCGGACGTCAACGAGTCTCTGGTCAACTTCGCCTCGGTCGGCAAGGACATCCGTTTTGGCCTGGGCGCGGTGCGCAACGTCGGTGCCAACGTGGTGGGATCGCTGATCAAAACCCGAAGCGAGAAAAGCAAATTCACCGATTTCTCGGACTACCTGAACAAGATCGACATCTCCGCGTGCAACAAGAAGGTCACCGAATCGCTGATCAAGGCGGGCGCGTTCGATTCGCTGGGGCATGCCCGCAAGGGGCTGTTCCTGGTGCACACCGACGCCGTCGACTCGGTGCTGGGCACCAAGAAGGCCGAGGCGATGGGCCAGTACGACCTGTTCGGCGGCGGCGATGCCGGCGGCGACGCGGTGTTCACCATCCGGGTGCCCGACGACGAATGGGAGGACAAGCACAAGCTCGCCCTGGAGCGGGAAATGCTGGGGCTGTACGTATCCGGGCATCCGCTCAACGGGGTGGCGCACCTGCTGTCGGCACAGGTGGACACCCAGATACCCGCGATCCTCGACGGCGACGTCAGCAACGACACCCAGGTGCGGGTGGGCGGCATCCTGGCCTCGGTGAACCGCCGGGTCAACAAGAATGGAATGCCTTGGGCCTCAGCTCAATTGGAAGACCTTACCGGCGGCATCGAGGTGATGTTCTTCCCGCACGCGTACTCCGCGTACGGTGCCGACATCGTCGACGACGCCGTGGTGCTGATCAACGCCAAGGTCGCGATCCGTGACGACCGCATCTCACTGATCGCCAATGAACTTGTGGTGCCGGACTTTTCGAATGCTCAGCCGAACCGGCCGATTGCGGTCAGCATGCCCACCCGGCAATGCACCATCGACAAAGTGAGCGCGCTCAAGCAGGTCCTGGCGCGCCATCCGGGAACGTCCCAGGTACATCTGCGGTTGATCAGCGGAGACCGCATCACCACGCTGGAGCTCGACCAGTCGCTGCGGGTGACGCCGTCGCCGGCGCTGATGGGCGACCTGAAGGAGCTGCTTGGCCCGGGGTGTCTGGGCAGCTAACGCCCGTGACTGTGCGGCCACGGCTTTGACTGTGCGTCCAGGGCGGCGTCGCTCGGCGTGTCGCCACCGTAGGCGTACACGCGAAGCCGTACGCGCACACTCGACGGGCCAGAGGCGCTAAAGCTCGACCCGGACGATCACGCTGTCGGGCCAGACGCCCCGATCGCGGGCCCGCCGCAGCTTCTCGGCGACACCCAGGTTCTGGTGCACGTTGGTCACGCCCGGCACCTTGATCAGCGGGACTATGTTCCACTGCCAGCCGTAGCGCCGGCTCAGGATCCGATTGGCCCGTTCGGCTTCGTCGCCCGACAGCAGCGTGGCGCGTCCGGTCACCGTCGCGGCACCGTCGCGAACCCGGCCGCGGTAGTCGCACGCCCGCAGTTCGACGTCGGGGCGGGCCATCAGGCGCTTGGTCTTGGGGCCCACCTTGGTCCGGAACACCGCGGCGTCGCCGTCCATCGCGAACCAGATCGGGGTGTCGGCCGGGGTGCCGTCCCGCCGAAACGATCGGAGCAGGGCGTAGCGAGCATCACCGAGTGCGTTGTTGTGCATGCTCCCAGTCAACGACTTAGAGTTAACTCGAAGTCAAGCGACGGAGGTTCGACGGTGACAACCAGCCCGACGCTCACGATCGGCGAGGTCGCGCGCCAAGCCGGGGTGGCCGCGACCACGCTGCGCTACTACGAGCAGATCGGGCTGCTGCCGTCACCGGTGCGGCTGGCCGGCCGGCGCCGCTACGACGACTCGGTTCTGGCCCGCCTCGAGGTGATCCGGCTGTGCAAATCCGCCGGCTTCGCGCTGGAGGAAATCCAGCTGCTGTTCGCCGACGATGCGCCGGGGCGCCCCGCCAGCCGGGCCTTGGCCGAGGCCAAACTCGCCGAGATCGACGACCAGATGGCGTCGCTGGCCAGGGCGCGGGCCGTCATCGAGTGGGGGATGAACTGCGCCTGCCCGTCGATCGACGCCTGTACCTGCGGCATCCATCCGGCCTAGAACCGGTAGCGCAAGATCCGGGCTTTGCGGGCGGACGCTTCGAACATCCCGGAAACCTTGGTAGCGAACCGAATCCAGCCCGGAAACAGCTCGACCTCGGGAGCGTGTGCCAGGCTGACCTCTTCGACGAGCTTCAACGACGGATTCCATTTCTCCGGCACTCGCGGGTCTTCGAACCCCGGATAGCCCCATTGGGCGCCGACGCTGCTGAACATGCGCTGCGGGGCCAGTGTCACCGCAAGCCGGGTGACCCAGCCGATGCGGCCGTAGTCGTTGAAGGCCAGCTCCCCGGCCGTGAAGTACGTGGTGATGCGCCGGAACAGGGCGATCAGCACCGGCTCGGACAAGAACGCGAACAGTCCATCGGCGACCACGATCACGGGTCGATCGGACGGCATGGTGTTGGGCCAGCTCTGATCGGCCACCGAGGCGGTCACCACGTGGGCTTGCTTGCTGGTCGGCAACAGCTGGCGGCGCAGTGCGCTGACACCGGGCAGGTCGACGCTGTACCAGTCGACGCCTGCCGGCGGGCGCACCCGAAACGGGCCCGAGTCCAGCCCGGCGCCCAGATCGACGACGACAGCGTCCGGATGCTCGGCGGTGAAGGCCCGCACCCGCTCGTCGAGCATCTTGGCGCGCAGCGCCGTCTGGCAGACCACGCTCGCCGGGACGCCGAGCCCCGCGAAGTCGTAGTCGATCTGGTCGACGATGTCGGCGGCGAGCGAGTCGCCGAGAATGGGCCGCGCCCACCGGCTGTCCAGCGCTCGCGCGTATTGGGTCAGCAACGCGGTCTCCTCGAGCGGCGTGAGATCGCTCGCGTGGATATCGGGTTGGGGCCGCATCATCCGAACGTACTCGGCGCCCGTCGATCGGGCAGACCGGTCCGCCCGCTAAATCGCAAATTGTGTCCCATGGCCCCCGCGGGCGGACGTACGCTCACCGGGGGGATGTGGACTGGTGCCAAGCCGGTCCGGCCACCCCGGCGCCATCTAAGGAGAAACGGCAATGACCAGAACGGTGCGAGCGGCATGACCGGCGGGCGGCTCGCGACGGCGCGCGAACTCGGACGCGTTGGGGCGCGAAAGATATTGCAGCGCACCGGAATTCTTGAGGAGTCGGTGACGCCGCTGTCGACCGATCCCGCCGCCGTGGTCCAGTTGCTGGGTGCGCCGTGGTACGACGAGAAGCTGACCAAGCTGGCCGACGAACTCGGCCGCGACCCCGGCGACGTGCGCGCCGAAGCGGCGGGCTACCTGCGCGAGATGGCGGCCTCACTCGACGAGCGGGCGGTGCAGGGATGGCGCGGATTCAGCCGCTGGCTGATGCGGGCCTACGACGTGCTGGTCGACGAGGATCAGATCGAGCAGCTGCGCAAACTCGATCGCAAAGCGACGCTGGCCTTTGCCTTTTCGCACCGGTCGTACCTGGACGGCATGCTGCTGCCGGAAATGATCCTGGCCAACCGGCTCTCGCCGGCGCTGACCTTCGGCGGATCGAACCTGAACTTCTTCCCGCTGGGCGGCTGGGCCAAGCGCACCGGCACGATCTTCATCCGGCGTCAGACCAAGGACATTCCCGTCTACCGCTTCGCATTACGCGCCTATGCCGCGCAACTGGTGCAAAACCACGCGAACCTGTCCTGGTCGATCGAGGGGGGCCGAACCAGGACCGGCAAGCTGCGTCCGCCGGTGTTCGGGATCCTGCGCTACATCACCGACGCCGTCGACGAAATCGACGGTCCCGAAGTGTATTTGGTTCCCACGTCGATCGTGTACGACCAGCTGCACGAGGTCGAGGCGATGACCACCGAAGCCTACGGCGCGGTCAAACGGCCCGAAGACCTGCGCTTCCTGGTCGGGCTGGCGCGCCAGCAGGGCAAGCGGCTCGGCCGGGCGTACCTGGACTTCGGCGAGCCGCTGCCGCTGCGCAAACGTCTCGAGGAAATGCGGGGCGAGGAAGCGGGCACCGGAACCGAGATCGAACGCATCGCGTTGGACGTCGAGCACCGGATCAACCGCGCGACGGCCGTCACGCCGACCGCGGTGGTGAGCCTGGCGTTGCTGGGCGCGGACCGGTCGTTGTCGATCAGCGAGGTGCTGGCCACCGTGCGACCGCTGGCCAGCTACATCACGGCGCGAAACTGGGCGGTCGCCGGTGCCGCCGACCTGACGAACCGCTCCACGATCCGCTGGACGTTGCACCAGCTGGTCGCCTCCGGGGTGGTCAGCGTGTACGAAGCCGGCACCGAAGCGGTGTGGGGGATCGGCGAGGACCAGCACCTGGTCGCGGCGTTCTACCGCAACACCGCGATCCACATTCTGGTCGATCGCGCGATCGCCGAAACGGCGCTGCTGGCCGCGGTCGAAAATGCCGAGAATTCCGCGGACGGCATGGTGTCGCCGGTGACCGTGCGCGACGAGGCGCTGAGCTTGCGGGAGTTGCTGAAGTTCGAGTTCCTGTTCTCCGGCCGTGCCCAGTTCGAGAAGGAGCTGGCCGACGAGGTGCGCCTGATCGGGCCGGTGGAGGACACCAGCAAGGCCGCTGCCGCCGCCGATGTGCGCGGGCTGCTCGAATCCGCCGACCTGTTGCTGGCGCACCTGGTGTTGCGGCCGTTCCTGGACGCCTACCACATCGTGGCCGACCGGCTGGCCGCCCTCGAGGACGAGTCCCTCGACGAAAACGCCTTCTTGAACGAATGCCTGGAGTTGGGCAAGCAGTGGGAGCTGCAGCGCCGGATCGCCAGCGCCGAGTCGAGGTCGATGGAGCTCTTCAAGACCGCGCTGCGGCTGGCGCGCCATCGCGAGCTGGTCGACGGTTCGGACTCCGAGCAACTCGCCAAGCGCCGCCAGGAGTTCGCGGACGAGATCGCGACGGCGACGCGACGCGTCAACGCCATCGCCGAGCTCGCCCGGGCGCAGTGACGCCGACCGCGTCCTAAAGTGGTGGCCATGCCGCTAGAAGGTGAATACGCACCCAGCTCCTCAGATTGGGCCCGTGAGCAGGCCGAGAAGTACATCGATTCAGGCGGGACTGACGGTACGGACCTACAAGGAATGCCGGTGGTTCTGCTGACCACGGTCGGGGCCAAGACCGGCAAGCTCCGCAAGACCCCGTTGATGCGGGTCGAGCACGACGGCCAGTACGCGATCGTCGCCTCGCTTGGCGGCGCGCCGAAGCACCCGGTCTGGTACTACAACGTCGCCAAGAACCCGAGGGTCGAGTTGCAAGACGGTACCGTCACACGCGACTACGACGCCCGGGAGGTGTCCGGCGACGAGAAGGCCACCTGGTGGGAGCGCGCGGTCGCGACCTTCCCGCCCTACGCCGAGTACCAGGCGAAGACCGACCGCCAGATTCCGGTGTTCGTGCTGACCCCGGTGAGCTGAGCCGATTAGGCAGGTGGCGGGGGGTGCATGGCACCATTGATCGGTGTCCGCCGAACTGAGCCAGAGCCCTAGCACGTCGCCGCTGACCGCGGCCGACATTGACGGCGCTGCTCAGCGGATTGCCGCGGTAGTCACCCCGACGCCGCTGCAGTACAGCGACCGGCTGTCGGCGATCACCGGTGCGCAGGTCTACCTGAAGCGCGAAGACCTGCAGATCGTGCGTTCCTACAAGCTGCGCGGGGCCTACAACCTGCTGGTGCAGCTCTCCGACGAGGAGATCGGCGCCGGCGTGGTGTGCTCCTCGGCCGGCAACCACGCGCAAGGGTTCGCCTATGCCTGCCGGGCCCTGGGCGTGCACGGCCGCGTCTACGTGCCGGCCAAAACGCCCAAGCAGAAGCGCGACCGGATCCGCTACCACGGGGAGAGCTTCATCGAGCTGATCGTCGGCGGATCTACCTACGACCTGGCCGCCGAGGCGGCGCTCGAGGATGTGAAACGCACCGGCGCGACCCTGGTTCCGCCGTACGACGACCCGCGCACGATGGCCGGGCAGGGCACGATCGCCGTCGAGTTGCTGGACCAACTGGGCCAGCTTGGTATTGGGGAGCCCGACCTGGTGGTGGTCCCGGTGGGCGGCGGCGGCTGCATCGCGGGCATCTCGACCTATCTGTGCGAACGCACCACGAACACCGCGGTGCTGGGTGTCGAACCGGCCGGCGCGGCGGCGATGATGGCCGCGCTGGCCGCCGGCGAGCCGGTGACGCTGGACCACGTCGACCAGTTCGTCGACGGCGCCGCGGTGAAGCGAGCGGGAACGCTGACGCATGCCGCGCTGGCGGCCGCGGGCGACATGGTGTCGATCACGACGGTCGACGAGGGCGCGGTGTGCACCGCGATGCTGGATCTCTACCAGAACGAGGGCATCATCGCCGAGCCGGCGGGCGCGCTGTCCGTCGCCGGGCTGCTGGAAGCCGACGTCGAGCCCGGATCCACCGTGGTGTGCCTGATCTCGGGCGGCAACAACGACGTGTCGCGCTACGGCGAGGTACTCGAGCGCTCGCTGGTCCACCTCGGGCTCAAGCACTACTTCCTGGTGGACTTCCCGCAGGAGCCCGGCGCGTTGCGCCGATTCCTGGACGACGTGCTCGGGCCCAACGACGACATCACGCTGTTCGAGTACGTCAAGCGCAACAACCGCGAGACCGGTGAGGCGCTGGTCGGCATTCAGCTGGGGTCGTCGGCCGACCTCGACGATCTGGTGGAGCGGATGCGCGAGACCGAGATTCACTTCGAGACGTTGCAACCGGGTTCGCCGGCCTACCGCTACTTATTGCTCTAGCTTTGCGCGCCGAACGCCGAGTTGTCGGGCACAAATGCGCGAAAACGCCCCAACGAGTCGACGTTCGGCGTCTCACCGCGAGTAGTGCGTCAGATAGCCCGGCGCCGGGATAGCGGGATCGAGGTCGTCGGCCGGTATCGGTACACCGGCGGTCAAGGTCAGCGGAACCACGCCGGCCCAGTGTGGTAGCGCGTAATCCTCCGGCTCGTCGACGGGCCCACCGTCGCGCACCTTGGCCGAGACCTCGAGCAGGTCGACAGCGAGCACCGCGGTCGCGGCGAGCTCCTTTGCGTTCGGGGCTCGACAGTCGGCGGCACGTCCGGGCGCGATGTGATCGAGCAGCCCGGCAAGCGCCCGCGACTTCTCCGCCGGGTCGTCCACCAGACGGGCGTCGCCGACCACCACCACCGAGCGATAGACCAGCGAATGGTGCAGCGCCGAGCGGGCCAGCACCAGCCCGTCGACGAGGGTGGCGGTGACGCACACGGGCAGGCCTGCGCCGGCGCCGCGCATCGGTCGGCTGCCGGTGGATCCGTGCAGGTAGAGAGTCTCGCCGAGCCGGGCGTGCGTCGTCGGCAACACCACCGGCCGACCGGCGCCCAGGTAACCCAGGTGACAGATCAGGGCCTCGTCCAGGATCCGATGGACGGTGTCGCGGTCGTAGCGGGCGCGTTCCCGGTAGCGGGTGGGCGTCGTGCGAGATGTGGGACGGTAGTCCATCGGATTGCCTCGGAATATTGTAATAGTACATACTAACTACTGTGCCAGTGCAATACAGCATAGCGGGGACGGGCGCGGAGTCCATAGCCGCCAACATCGAAGAAGGCATCTCGAGCGGATCCCTGGCGCCCGGTGACGCATTGCCGCCGGTGCGGGAACTGGCCGCGCGACTCGGCGTGAACGCCAACACCGCCGCCGCGGCCTACCGCCTGTTGCGCGATCGCGGGGCCGTCGAAACCTCGGGCCGGCGCGGCACCCGGGTGCGGCACCGCCCGGCCACCACGCCGCGCTCGCTGCTCGGCCTGGACGTACCCGCCGGTGTGCGCGATCTGTCCACCGGCAACCCGGATCCGGCGCTGCTGCCTATTGCTGCTGTCCCGCAACATGTTTCGTCCGAGCGAACGGTGCTCTACGGGGAGCCGGCCATGTCGGCGGCGCTGGTCGACTTGGCCCGCGCGACACTGGGCGCCGACGGTGTTCCGGCCGACCATCTCGCGCTCACCAGCGGGGCGCTCGACGGCATCGAGCGGGTGCTGAACGCGCACCTGCGCCCCGGCGACCGGGTGGCCGTCGAGGATCCGGGCTGGGCGAACCTACTGGATCTGATTGCCGCGCTTGGGCTTTCGGTTGAGCCGATGCGCGTCGACGATGACGGGCCGCTGGTTGCCGACGTCGCCAGGGCGCTGGGCCGCGGGGCGCGCGCGCTGGTCGTGACCACCCGCGCGCAGAACCCGACCGGGGCGGCGCTGTCCGCGCAACGCGCCGGTGAGCTGCGCGAGGTGTTGGCCGGGCGCGACGACGTGTTGCTCGTCGAGGACGATCACTGCGCCGGCATTTCCGGTGTGCCGCTGCATCCGCTGGCCGCAGCGAGCGGCCGCTGGGCATTCGTGCGGTCGGCATCGAAGGCCTACGGTCCCGACCTGCGGGTGGCCGTACTCGCCGGAGATCAGCGCACCGTCGAGCGCGTGCACGGACGCCTGCGGCTGGGGCCGGGGTGGGTGAGCCATCTGCTGCAGGATCTCGCGGTGCGCCTGTGGTCCGACGAGGCGGCGTCGCGTCTCGTCCGGCACGCCGAGGCGCGGTACACCGAGAACCGCACGCGGTTACGTGCCGCGTTGGCCGACCGCGGGATCACCGCCTACGGCCGCTCCGGGCTCAACGTCTGGATCCCGGTGCCCGACGAGACGGTCGCGATCACCCGGCTGATCACCGCCGGCTGGGCCGCCGCCCCCGGTTCACGGTTCCGGATCGGCACCGCGGCCGGAATCCGGGTCACCATCGCCGATGTGACCGACGGGGAGATCGAGCCGCTGGCGGTGTCGATCGCCGAGGCGACCTCGGTCGCCGGCCGTTCCAGCGTGTGAGATCACGTCTGGGGCCTGGCCCCCAACGTGTCCTGGAATAGCGCGCGACGCAGCGCGAGCTCTCGGGGGTCGCTGACCAGGTGGAAGCCCAGCTTGTTCATCACGTAGCCGAATCCGATACCGGTGTCCGGGTCGGCGAATCCGAACGAACCGCCCGCTCCCGACGTTCCGAACGCGTTGCCGGACGAACCGAACATGCAGAGCGGACTGGGCTTGTTGAAGCCCAGCGTGAAATTGGAATCGACGTGTAACACCTTGTCGCGCAACCCCTTTGTCGGCGGTTGGGCGGGGCTTTTCAGGGCATCGAAGGTGGCGGTGGTCAAGCCGAGCTCGGCGCCGCCGGTGGCGGCGCCGCCGTACAGCTTGGCGATCGAGCGCGCGGTGGCGGTGCCGTTGACGGCGGGCATCTCGAGCACGCGCAGCTCGTCGCGGTTGAAGGCGCCCAGGTCGTTGATGCCTTTGGCGATGGTCAGCGCGGGCGCCGCGAGGTCGAGCGGGTTGAACAAGGCCAGCGCCAGGCGGCGCGGCATGGTGTTCAGATGAAAGAGCAGCTGCGGCAACGACCACGCGTCGAGGTACGCGACGCGATCGCGGCCCACCGACGCGGGCAACCCGATGTAGAGATCCAGCTGCAGCGGACCGGCGATCTCATCGGCGAAGAACCGCCCCAGCGAACGTCCGGCGGGGTCGGTCCGGCGGATCAGTTCGCCTTCGTACCAGCCCAGCGTGATGCCGTGGTAGCCGTGTCGCGTTCCGGGCGGCCACGCCGGCACCTGGGCCGCGAGCTTGGCCGACATCGTCGGCGGATCGGCCAGCTCCTGCAACGTCAGCGGCGGTTTGATGACGGGCAGGCCGGCCTGATGCGCGAGCAGCTGGCGCACCGTGACCGCCTCTTTGCCGCCCTGGGCGAACTCCGGCCAGTAATCGGTGACCTTGGCGTCGTAGCAGAGGTAGCCCCGGGATACGGCGACCGCAACGGCAAGAGACGCAATGCCTTTGGTGGTCGAGAAGACGTTGACCAGGGTGTCCGGTTGCCACGGCGCACGGGTGTTCGGGTTGCGATAGCCACCCCATAGATCGACGACCTTGCGACCGTCCCGATAGACCGCGATCGCGGCGCCGACCTCATGGCCGCTGCTCAGGTTGCGACGGAAGGCGTCGGCGACCTTGCCGTACCCCGCGTCGACGTCGCCGCCGATCAGATCGGGTGGAATCCGCACCTTTTGCGCCATCTGTGCTCCGTCGCCGTTGTCGGTGCGGTGATGGTAGCGCTAGCGGAGCCGGGCGCGGTAGATCGACATCGACCCGCTGACCGTCTCGAAAACGTGGGTTTCCTCGACGTGGTCGAAACCGACCTCGGTCATCAGCTCGGGCAGCACGCCCTGCGCGTTGGGTTCGGTGTTCTCGAACCCGTCACCCTTTTGCACGAGCCGATACCGCTTGCGCATCTTGCGCGTGCGCTGCAGACCGTAGTCGGCGACGTGCAGGCTGCCGCCGGGCGGCAGCGACTCGCGGATCGCGGCCAGGCCGGCGCGCTTCTCCTCCAGCGGCACCTGATGAAAAACCAGTGACGACAACACCTTCGTGACACCGCGGCCGGCCACCAGCCGCGCGGCGTCGCGCGCATATCCGGCCAGCAGCTCGACCTTCAGCCCGGCAAGCTTGGCGCGGGCCCGCTCGCGAATCGCCGCGTCCGGGTCGATACCGATCAGCGTCGCCGACGGGCAGGCGCGGGCGATCAGCCGCAGCTGCGTACCGGTACCGCAGCCGACGTCGGCGATCACGTCGCCGGGCGCGGGGGCCAGCTGCGCCAGCAGTACCGGGCGCCAGCGCCGGGTGCTCGTCAGCAGATAGCTCAGCGCGTCGTAGGTCCACAACTGCGGAGCCGCCGGCACGAAGTCCTTGGCGGGTTGCTCGGCCATTCGCCGAGTTTACGGCTACCCGTGGCGCAGGATCGCGACCGAATGCCCTTCCAGCACCGTGCCGCCACCATCGGCGGTCGGCTCACCCCATGCCAGCACGACATCACCGGCGACCGGCACGGTCACCGGTTCGCCGCCGAGGTTGCACGCGATGCGTAACTGTCCACGCGACAACGTGATCCAGCGCAGTTCCTCGTCGTAGTCGACGACGAGACGCTCCAGCCAGGGGTCGGCCAAGTCGGGGTCGTTGTGCCGCAAGGCGATCAAAGCCCGATAGAAACCCAGCAGGCGCGCATGCTCTGCGGCATCGACCTCGCCCCAGTTCAGCTTGCAGCGCTGGAATGTCTGCGGATCCTGCGGGTCGGGGATGTCCCCTTTCTTTGCGGCATCCCAGCCGTGCTCGGCGAACTCGGCCTTGCGCCCCTCGGCGGTGGCCCGGGCCAGCTCCGGTTCGGGATGCGAGCTGAAGAACTGGAACGGCGTCGAGGCTCCCCATTCCTCGCCCATGAAAAGCATTGCGGTGTAGGGTGACCCGAGCACCAGGGCGGCCTTGATCGCCAGCTGGCCGCCGGTCAGGTGCTGCGAGGGCCGGTCCCCGAGCGCCCTGTTGCCGACCTGGTCGTGTGTGCAGGTATAGGCGAGCAACCGGCTGGCCGGGATGGCTTTGGTGTCCAGCGGTCGGCCGTGGCGGCGCCGTCGAAACGACGAGTAGGTGCCGGCGTGAAAGAAGCCGCGGCGCAGGGTGTCCGCCAGCGTGGCCAGTGCACCGAAGTCGGCGTAATAGCCCTGGCGTTCGCCGGATACCGCGGTGTGGATGGCGTGGTGGATATCGTCGTCCCACTGCGCGGTGATCCCGTAGCCGTAGTGATCGCGCGGGGTGATCAGCCGAGGGTCGTTGCGGTCGCTCTCGGCGACCAGTGACAGCGGACGGCCCACTTGTTGTGACAGCCAATCGGTTTCGGTCGCCATCTCCTCGAGAATGTGAACGGCCGTGGTGTCCACCAGCGCGTGTACGGCGTCCAGCCGCAGCCCGTCGGCGTGAAAGTCGCGCATCCAGCGCAGCGCGCAGCCGATGATGTAGCGACGCACCTCGTCGGAGTCGGCGTCGGCGATGTTGACGCCCTCGCCCCACGGGTTGCTCCCGGACGACAGATAGGGGCCGAACCGGGGCAGGTAGTTTCCCGACGGCCCGAAGTGGTTGAACACCGCGTCGATCAACACGCCCAAACCCCTGGTGTGGCAGGCGTCGACGAACCGGATCAGGCCGTCCGGGCCGCCGTAGGGCTCGTGCACGCTGTACCACAGCACGCCGTCGTATCCCCAGCCGTGGGTTCCGGCGAAGGAGTTGACCGGCATCAGCTCGACGAAGTCGATTCCGAGATCGACCAGGTAGTCCAGCTTTTCGATCGCGGCATCGAAGCTGCCCGCCTCGGTGAAGGTGCCGATGTGCAGCTCGTAGATCACCGCGCCTTCGACCGATCGGCCCGCCCATCCGCTGTCGGTCCAGGTGGCGTCGGCGGGGTCCCACAGCTGCGAGCGGGCGTGCACGCCGTCCGGCTGGCGGGGTGATCGTGGATCGGGCAGCACCGCGGGGTCGTCGTCGAGCAGGAATCCGTAGCGGGCGTTCGCGGTTGCGTCGACGCTCGCGTGCCACCAGCCGTCTTGCGTGCGCGTCATCGCGTGCACCGCGCCGTCGACGTCGAGGCGGACCAGGGCGGGTTTGGGGGCCCAGACCCGGAATTCAGCCATGATGGCGCTCCAATAGTGCGACGGGCAGGTCGGCGAACAACTGGGCTGCCGACGTCGGTCCGTCCGCGATGGCCCCGGTGAGCGTGTCTTTCCAGGTTCCTTCGGGCAGCGGCAGTACGGTGTTGCCCCAACCGGTTTCGGCGAGGCGGACCGTCCAGCGGGTCACCGCGACCACGACGTCAGCGCCGCGGCTGAAGGCCAGTAGGTGGTCGCCGGCGTCGCCATCGGCGAGCAGGGGGACATAGTCGCCGTGCAGGAAACTGTCCGGACGGGCGCGCCGCAGCCGCAGCGCCGTGGTGACCACGCGTAGCTTCGGGTGCTGCAGTTCGGCGAGAGCGGCTCTGCGCGCGGCATAATCTATCGCGCGGCGGTTGTCCGGGTCGACCAGGCTGTCGTCCCAGAGCTCGGTGCCCTGGTAGACGTCGGGAATGCCGGGCACGGTCAGCGCGAGCAGTTTCTGGCCCAGCGCATCACTGGCGGCGTGCGGGTTGAGTTGGGCGACAAGCTTGGTCAGCTGGCCGGCCACCGGGCCGTCCAGCACCGCATCCAGCCAGCGATGGATCGCATCCTCGAACTCGGTGTTCGGGTCGCTCCATGAGGTGTGCAGCGTGGCCTCGCGCGTTGCCTTGTCGGCATAGGCGTGCAGCCGCTCGCGCAATTGTTCGGTGACTTCGCCGTTCAGCGGCCACACGCCGAAGATGTTCTGCCACAAGAACTGTCCGGTCGCGGCGTCGGGGGAGGGTGCCTCGGCTTCCCAGCGGGCCACGAACTCCGCCCAGAGCGAGGGCACCTGGGACAGCACGCCGATGCGGGCGCGCACATCCTCGCCGCGTTTGGTGTCGTGGGTGGACAAGGTGGTCATCGCCTGCGGCCACAGCCGGGCGCGGGTGGCGGTGCGGTGGTGAAACTCCGCGGCGCCGACGCCGAACCGGCCTGGGTCGCCGCCCACCTCGTTGAGCGAGACCAGCCGGGCGTCGCGGTAGAACAAACAGTCCTCCACGGCCTTGGCGGTCACCGCGCCGCACAATTGCTGCAGCCGTGCGGCGGTTTCGCCGCCACGTGCCAGCGCCGCGACGAGCACCTGCAGCGCCGGCCCCAGTTCCGGTTGTGCCGCTTGGGTTTCGGCGAGCGCGCTGGGCAGAATGGCGGACAATCCGAGGTAGTCGCTGCGGTAGACGTCGATGTGGCTGAGCAGTGCGGCGACCGCTTCGGGTAGCCGCGGATGGTCGGTGCCGGCGGCCGCGGCGATGGCCCGCCGCAGCCTGCCCAGCTCGCTGCCGAGGGTCTCGGTGGCGACTTGAACCTTGAGGTCGGCCAGCAGCCGGGGGGTGTCGTGGTAGTTCATCCCGGCGGACTCGACCAGTTCGGTCAGCGCGGGAGCTCCGGCCGGGTCGACGAACACCCCGCCCACTTCCCGCAATACGTCATAACCGGTGGTGCCCCCGATCGGCAGCGTCGGCTCCAGCGCCTCGTCGACGGCCAGGATCTTTTCGATGACGATCCATGCGTCTGGGCCGACCAGTTCGCGCAGCCACTCCAAATACCCACTGGGGTTGGTTAATCCGTCGGGGTGGTCGATGCGTACCCCGTCGACGAGTCCCTCGCGAAACCAGCGGGCGATCTCCGCGTGGTTGGCGTCGAACACCGCCCGATCCTCCTGGCGCAGCCCGGCCAGCGAGGTGATCGAGAAGAAACGGCGATAGCCGACGACGCCGCTGCGCCAGCCCACCAGCCGGTAGTGCTGACGGTCGTGTACTTCGGGGCCGCTGCCGTCACCGGTGCCGGGCGCGATGGGCAGCGCCAGGTCGCCCAACCGCAGCAGGTCGCCGTCCACCGTCAGGTCGGCGACGTCGTCGTCGGAGCCCAGCACCGGCAGCACGATGCGACCCCGCTGATCGAGATCCCAGTCGATGTCGAAATACGTTGCGTAGTCCGATGATCGGCCGTGCCGCAGCACGTCCCACCACCACGGGTTCTGCCGGGGCTGGTCGATCCCGACGTGGTTGGGCACGATGTCGACGATCAGCCCCATGCCGCGGGCGCGGGCTGCCGCCGATAGCCGTGCCAGACCCTCGGCGCCGCCCAGTTCCGGCGACACGGTGGTCGGGTCGGTGACGTCGTATCCGTGACTGGATCCGGTGACCGCGGTCAGGATCGGGGACAGGTACAGATGCGACACCCCGAGCTCGTCGAGGTAGTCGAGCAGGTTCTCGGCATCGGCGAAGGTGAAGGCGCTGCCACTGGCGGGTCCGCGCAACTGTAACCGGTAGGTGGACCGCACGGGTAAGGCCATGTGTCAAGCGGTCTTTCGCAGGATCAACACCGAGTTGCCCGGGACGGTGATCTTTCCTTCGGCCGCAACGGCCAGGTCCGCATCGCCTGCCGGATGATTGGTGTCCAGCTCCATGGTCCATTCCCGCGCGTAGTCGTCATGTGGCATCACGAATTCCACGTCCCGCTTATGGGCGTTGAAGCACAACAGGAATGAGTCGTCGACCACCCGCTCGCCGCGGGCATTGGGTGCGGTGATGGCTTCGCCGTTGAGGAACACCCCGACACACTTGTCGAAGGCCTGGTTCCAGTCGTCGTGCGTCATCTCCCGGCCGCTCGGCGTCAGCCAGGCGATATCGCGGACTTCGTCGCCGCTGCGGATCGGCTCGCCGTCGAAGAACCGGCGCCGCCGAAACACCGGGTGCCGTTTGCGTAGCTTGGTCACCTTGCGCGCGAAGGCCAGCAGATCGGCGTTCTTGTCCACCAAAGACCAGTCGATCCAAGCCAATTCGGAGTCCTGACAGTAGGCGTTGTTGTTGCCCAGCTGAGTGCGGCCCAGCTCGTCGCCGTGCGCGATCATCGGGGTGCCCTGGCTGACCATCAGGGTGGCCCAGAAGTTGCGCATCTGCCGGCGGCGCAGCTCGACGATCTCGGGGTCGTCGGTGGGACCCTCGACACCACAGTTCCAGGACCGGTTGTGACTTTCCCCGTCGCGGTTGTCCTCGCCGTTGGCCTCGTTGTGTTTCTCGTTGTAGGAGACCAAGTCGTTGAGGGTGAACCCGTCGTGCGCGGTGACGAAGTTGATGCTCGCACTGGGCCGCCGGCTGCTCGCCTCATACAGGTCCGACGACCCGGTCAGCCGGGAAGCGAACTCGCCCAGGGTTGCGGGCTCACCCCGCCAGTAGTCACGCACCGTATCGCGATACTTCCCGTTCCACTCGGTCCACAAACCCGGGAAATTGCCGACCTGATAGCCGCCCTCGCCGACATCCCACGGCTCGGCGATCAACTTGACCTGGCTGACGATCGGATCCTGTTGCACCAGATCGAAGAACGCGCTCAGCCGGTCCACGTCGTGCAGCTCGCGGGCCAGGGTCGCGGCCAGGTCGAAGCGGAACCCGTCGACGTGCATTTCGGTCACCCAGTAGCGCAGCGAGTCCATGATCAGCTGCAGGACGTGAGGGTGGCGGGCGTTGAGGCTGTTGCCGGTGCCGGTGTAGTCCTTGTACAACCGCGGGTCCTCGTCGAGGAGCCGGTAGTAGGCGCTGTTGTCGATGCCGCGGAAGTTGATCGTCGGCCCCAGGTGGTTGCCTTCGGCGGTGTGGTTGTAGACGACGTCGAGGATGACCTCGATGCCGGCTTCGTGCAGGCTGCGCACCATCATCTTGAATTCGGCGACCGCCCCGCCGGCCTGCCGATTCGACGCGTACTGGTAGTGCGGGGCGAAGAACCCGAATGTGTTGTAGCCCCAGTAGTTTCGCAGCCCGAGGTCGAGCAGGCGTTCGTCGTGCATGAACTGGTGTACCGGCATGAGTTCCAGCGCGGTGACGTTGAGCGACTTGAGGTGCTCGATGATCACCGGGTGGGCCAGCGCGGCGTAGCTGCCGCGCAGTCCCTCGGGGATGCCGGGATGGGTTTGGGTCAGGCCCTTGACGTGAGCTTCGTAGATCACCGTTTCGTGGTAGGGGGTCATCGGCGCGCGATCGAAGGCCCAGTCGAAGAACGGGTTGATCACCACGCTGGTCATCGTGTGGCCCAGTGAATCGATCATCGGGGGAGTGCCGGTGATCGTGGTGTCCCCGTTCTCCTCGATAGCGTTCAGGTCGTAGGAGAACAACGCCTGACCCCAGGTGAAATCGCCGTCGAACGACTTCCCGTACGGGTCGAGCAGCAACTTGCTCGGGTCGCACCGGTGGCCGGCGGCCGGATCGAACGGCCCGTGCACCCGGAATCCGTAACGCTGACCGGGAGTGATGTTCGGCAGATAGGCGTGCCACACGTAGCCGTCGACCTCGTCGAGCGGGATCCGCGATTCGTCGCCCCGCTCGTCGATCAGGCACAAGTCGACCTGCTCGGCGATCTCGGAGAACAGCGAAAAGTTAGTGCCCGCCCCGTCATAGGTGGCCCCGAGGGGATAAGAGTCCCCGGGCCAAACGGTGGGCAGCGTGGGCGTGGCCTCGACCGGCGTTGCAGCACCCGAAGCTGCGGCCGGTCCGGAAGCCGGGTTGGTTGACGGCACTACACGACCTTATCCGCGGGGGACTGTCCTGTCCGGGGCTACCACCAGCCGGTGGCGGCCGCGATCTGCAAGCCCAGCTCGTGGGCCATGGTCCGCATGTAAGTGGGGGTCAGGTGATGAGCGCCGTGGTAGATCAGCACGTTTCCTTCGACCGGACGGCAAACATCGGTGCGGCAGATGGCATCTGACATGTCGAGCACCTTGAGTAGCGGGAATTGCTCGACGAAATCCAGGGTTTGGTTGCGGTCGGACAGCACATCGGAACGCTTGATCGCGCACGACGAGGCGTTGCCGCCCTTCTTGGCCAGGCAGTCCGCCGGGTCGAACGGTTGGCCGTTCTTGACCAGCCACGGGGTGTCACGCATGCCGAGAATCGGAATGTTGTTGTCGGACAACGTCTGCCAGATTCCGATGTAGGTCGCCGGCATCACGTCACCGCTCCGGATGTTCCAGGGCCGGGTGGTGGTGGTGAACACGTAATCGGGTCGATCGGAGACCAGCTTGTCCATCGTCCGCTCCACCCACTCGCGGCACTGCGGGTAGGGGGCGTTGTTGCCCATGATCAGCGGTACCTGCTCGGTCGACAACGGGCAGCCCATTTTGAGATATGTCACAACTTTGAAGTGATGGGCGTGTCCGAGGACATCCAGTGCCGGCAGCCAGTGCTCGGCGTGCGAACCGCCGGCCAGCGCGATGGTCCGGGTCGCGGCGAGGTCGCCGTAGACGCAGTTGACCACTGCCGGGTTGACGAAGTCGCTGATGCAGCCGTCCCGCGTAGACGCCGGCAGGTCGTCCTTGACCTCGAGGACGCTGGGCCGCATCGGCAGCGTCGGCACCCGCACGTGTTCGGTCAGGGCCCGGGCGCCGGGGTAGTCCTGCGGGTTGAGCACGGACAGTTCCTTGCCGGCGGCCCGGAGCACCGTCACGTGCTGACGCCAGGTGAACGACGTCGCGGTCAGCGTGACGCCCAGCAGCACGACCGCCGCCCCGAGCGCCATCGTCGGCCGGCGCAGCCGCGACCACCACGACTGCGCCGCGGCCTTCGCGGATCCCTGCGGCGCGCGGTAGCGCAGCGGATCCTCGACGAGCTGGGTGGTCAGGTAGGCGAGCACACCGGAGATCAGCAGCACCGCCGCGCCTTCGACGAAGTCGGCGTGCTTGTGCCCGCTGTAGGACAGCCAGAAGATCAGCAGCGGCCAGTGCCACAGGTACAGCGAGTAGGCGATGGCGCCCAGCTCCACCAGGGGCCGGGTGGCCAGCAGCCGATTGGGGAGCGGCAGCCGGCCGCCGGTGTCGGGATCGCCCTGCAGGTTGGCCCCGGCCAGGATCATCAACATCGTGGCCCCGACCGGGACCAGGGCCCAGGGGCCCGGAAACTCGTTGACGCCGTCGATCAGGGCCCCGCAGGACACCACCGCCGCCAGCGCGACCGAGGCGGCGACGGTCCGCAGCCACGTCGGCCAGCGGATGGCGGCCACCACCGCGCCGACCAGCGCGCCCAGCAGCAACTCCCACCCCCGCGCGAAGCTGTCGTAATAGGCGATCGACTGGTCATCGGAGTGCGCGAAGATCGCATAGACGAACGAGGCCACCGTCAGCACGCCCAGCAGCACCACGAACAGCGTGCGCAGGTAGGGGCCCCGCGGGCCCCGAAAAAGGCCCTGTAACAGGACGGCGCAGCCGGCGATCAGGAGCAGGAAGGCCACGTAGAACTGCCCCTGCACCGACATGGACCAGATGTGCTGCAGCGGGCTGACCGCCTCGCCGGCCCGCAGATAGTCCGAGGCGGTGTTCGCCAGCTCCCAGTTCTGGTAGTAGCCGAGGCTGGCCAGGCTCTGGTCGGCGAAGGTCTCCCAGCGGGTTTGCGGCTGCACCAGGATGGTGAGCACCGCACACGCCGCCAAAACCACCACCAGCGCGGGCACTAGGCGGCGGATCAGCCGGATCACTTCCGCGACGGGCGACAGCGTGACGGCCGGGTTGAGTGCGGCACGCAGGATCTTGCCGCCGAAGAAGAACCCGGACAGCGCCAGGAACACGTCCACACCGCCGGAGACCCGGCCGAACCAGATGTGGAACACGGCGACCAGCGCGATCGCGATGCCGCGCAAGCCGTCCAGGTCGTAGCGATAGAACCCCGCAGACCCCTTCGCGCGCGCCCCTGAACTGCCCGGATTCGCCGTGGCGGCCGGAGCTGGGGGCGGCAACGTGGTCTGCATGATCACGGTTAACTTACCCAAAAACGCCACCCGCTCTTGAGCGCTCGCCGGGCGGCGAGGCTGCTCAGCGGAGCAGGTGGCGTTTTGTAACAGCCGCGAAACTTAGCGGGTGGTGCCCGGTTGAGCCGGCTGCAGCAGCGTCTGCAGGTTCGGCAGCTGCGGCAGCGCCGGCTGCGCGGGCGTCACCGGTTGCACCGGCGCTTGCTGCGTCGGGAGCTGCTGCAGCGGAGGCTGCCCTTGCAGCTGCTGCAACGGTGCCTGTTGCAGCGGTGCCTGTTGCGCGGGCGTTTGGGCCGGCAGCTGCTGCAGCGGGGCTTGCTGCAGCGGGGCCTGCTGGGTCGGCGGCTGCTGCAGCGGGGCCTGCTGCGCGGGCGTCTGCCCCGGGACCTGCTGCAGCGGCACGCCGATCACGCGGACCAGGTACGGCGTCATGCCCATCGAACGCACCGGCGAGACCTGCACGACGTCGCCGACCTCGAGCATCTGGTTGTTGCCGAGGTACATCGCGACGCTTTGGGTGCCTTCGGGGCCGTAGAAGATCATGTCGCCCTTTTGGGCTTGCTGCGGCAGGACCTTCTGTCCGGCCCGGTAGATCGCGCCGGACGACCGCGGCAACCTGATGCCGGCGCCCGCGTAGGCGTACTGCATCAGACCCGAGGCGTCGAAGCCGACGGTGTTGATGCCGGTGCCGGTGCCCCGCGAGGGACCGTTGATGCCCCCGCCGGCCCACGAGAACGGCACGCCGCGCTGCGAAAGACCGCGCATGATGACGACGTCGGTGGCCTGCTGGTAGTCCATCGACCGCACGCCGGGGTCGGCGGCCGCGATCTCCGGGGCGGCGGCCATCGGGGCCGCCAAGATGGCGAGACCGATAGCAAACGAATAGATGCGCTTCATTGGAGTTGCAGCCTTCCTGAACTCTGTCGGGTCAAGACCTCGGCGCTGTGGGCGCCTCGGCCGCCGTTCGATGACTCGCGATGACCCCCGAGTTGGGGATCGAACGCCGCCTCCTTGCGGGGACGTGAATCAGTCGGTTCGCCCGTTGAGTCACACCAGTCACTACACACACTTTTACAACAGGAATTGCGCTCGGAAAATAGCTGGTGAGGCCCACGAAGGATTTGGTGTAGGACCGTGACCGGACGGTGACTGCCGATCCCAAATCTTTATCGGCAGTTGTGATTTCGGTCTCACACCGCTGCCCGGCCGCAACTTTTGCCGGGCCGTCGCAATCAGTGCCAATAACGCGCGCTGTAGACGGTGAGCGCATCGCCGATCACGGAGCTCGCCATGATGATCGCCAGGGACAACACCGGCCAGAAGGACATGTACCAGCCCTTCAGCAGGGACACGAACGGGCCGATCCCCGCGGCGGCGATCGCGGCACCGATCCCGCCCCACACCACCGGGTAGATGTACATGTCGATACCGAAGGGCACCAGGCCACACGACTCGTCCGAGCACACCTCGCCGAGGAAGCCGTAGAGCTTGGTCGGCCACGTCGTCGCGGTGGCCAGGATGACGAGCAGCGCCACCAGGGTGAGGGTGGCGACCAGGTCCCACGGCACCACCCGAAGCCGGATCACGTGCGGCTTAACGTCAGAGTCGTTGTCGCCGTAGGTCATTGGCCGGAAATCAGCCGGCTCGGCGGGCTCCCGCGACGGCGGCGGGGAGCCGGCGCGGTCGCCGCGGTGCGGATCCTCGAACGGGTACGGCAACGCCATGCCGATAGATGCTCCCCGATGGTCGGCTTTTGCGCGAACCGGCTGCTTTACGCTCGGTCTCTATGCCTGCGGCGAGATCCGGGTTGACGCCCGAGCAGATCAGCGCGATCGACGCCGCGCATCTGTGGCATCCCTACAGCACGATCGGCAGCGAATCCGTTCCGCCCGTGGTCGCCGTCGGGGCCCGCGGCGCCTGGTTGACGCTGGTCAGAGACGGCAAGCCGATCGAGGTGCTGGACGCGATGAGTTCCTGGTGGACCGCGATCCACGGCCACGGCCACCCGGTGCTCGACGAGGCCCTGGCGGCGCAGCTGAACTCGATGAACCACGTGATGTTCGGCGGGCTGACGCACGAACCGGCGGCCCGGCTGGCTCAGCTGCTGGTGGAGATCACTCCGGCCGGTCTTCAGACGGTGTTCTTCAGCGATTCCGGGTCGGTGTCGGTCGAGGTCGCGGTCAAGATGGCGCTGCAGTACTGGCGCAGCCGCGCCCGGCCCACCAAACACCGGCTGATGACCTGGCGCGGCGGCTACCACGGCGACACCTTCACGCCGATGAGCGTCTGCGACCCCGACGGCGGCATGCATTCGCTGTGGACCGACATCCTGGCGAAGCAGGTGTTCGCCCCGCAGGTGCCCCGCGACTACGACCCGGCCTACAGCGCCGCGTTCGAGGAGCAGCTCGCCCGGCACGCGACCGAGCTGGCGGCCGTCGTCGTCGAACCCGTCGTCCAGGGCGCCGGCGGCATGCGTTTCCACGATCCGCACTACCTGCGCGACCTGCGCGAGATCTGCCGCCGGCACGACGTGCTGCTGATCTTCGACGAGATCGCCACCGGGTTCGGCCGCACCGGCGAGTTGTTCGCCGCCGACCACGCCGGCGTCAGCCCGGACATCATGTGCGTCGGCAAGGCGCTGACCGGCGGCTACCTCAGCCTGGCGGCCACGCTGTGCACCACCGACATCGCGCACACGATCAGCTCCGGTGCGGCCGGCGCGCTGATGCACGGCCCCACGTTCATGGCCAACCCGCTGGCCTGTGCGGTGTCGGTGGCCAGCGTCGAGGTGCTGCTGGCCCAGGATTGGCGGTCGCGGGTCGCCGAGATCGGGGCCGGGCTCGCGGCGGGGCTCGAGCCGGCCCGGGCGCTGCGCGGTGTGGCCGACGTACGGGTGTGCGGCGCCATCGGCGTCATCGAATGCGACCGGGCGGTCGACCTGGCCGTGGCCACCCCGGCGGCACTGGACCACGGCGTCTGGCTGCGCCCGTTCCGCAACCTGGTCTACGCGATGCCGCCCTACATCTGCGGCCCGGACGAGATCGCGCAGATCACCTCGGCGATGGTCGGGGTCGCAGGGCTCGTAGGCTGAACGCCGATGAAGGCACCGATCGAGGTTTCCCCGCTGGCCTGGCTGGAGGCGACCGAACAGCAGCGCCGCGATGCCGGGCTGCGTCGCTCGCTGCGGCCGCGCCCGGCCGTGGCCACCGAGCTGGATCTGGCGTCCAACGACTACCTCGGCCTGTCGCAGCATCCCGACGTGATCGAGGGCGGCGTCGCGGCGCTGCGGCTCTGGGGTGCCGGCGCCACCGGATCGCGCCTGGTCACCGGGGACACCGAACTGCACCAGCAGTTCGAGACCGAGCTCGCCGACTACGTCGGCGCCGCCGCCGGGTTGCTGTTCTCCTCGGGATACACGGCCAACCTCGGCACCGTCGTCGGACTGTCCGGCCCGGGTTCGCTGCTGGTGTCGGAGGCCCGTTCGCACGCATCGCTGGTCGACGCCTGCCGGCTGTCGCGCGCGCGGGTGGTGGTGACGCCGCACCGCGACGTCGACGCCGTCGACGCGGCCCTGGCCGCCCGCGACGAGGAGCGCGCCGTCGTCATCACCGAATCGGTCTTCAGCGCCGACGGCGTGCTGGCCCCGCTGCGCGAGCTGCACGAGGTCTGCCGCCGCCACCGGGCGCTGCTGATCGTCGACGAGGCGCACGGGCTCGGGGTGCGCGGAGGCGGGCGCGGACTGCTGCACGAGCTCCGGCTGGCCGGTGCCCCCGACGTGGTGATGACCACGACGCTGTCCAAGGCGCTGGGCAGCCAGGGCGGCATGGTGCTGGGGCCCGCCGAGGTGCGTGCTCACCTGATCGACGCGGCCCGCCCGTTCATCTTCGACACCGGCCTGGCTCCGGCGGCCGTCGGCGCCGCGATGGCCGCGCTGCAGGTGCTGCGCACCGAGGCGTGGCGACCCGAGGCGGTGCTGCGGAACGCCCGCGCATTGGCCGACATCTGCGGCGTGCCCGAGGATCCGCCGTCGGCGGTGGTGTCGGTGATCCTGGGCGACCCGGAGGTGGCGGTGGCCGCCGCGACCGCCTGCCTGGACGCCGGCGTGCGGGTCGGCTGCTTCCGGCCGCCGACCGTGCCCGCCGGGACGTCACGGCTGCGGCTGACCGCGCGCGCGTCGCTCGACGACGCCGACCTGCAGGTCGCACGCCGGGTGCTCACCGATGTTCTTGCCGCGGCGCGCCGTTGACCGTCCTGGCCGTCACGGGCACCGGCACGGGAGTTGGTAAGACGGTCGCCGTCGCGGCCCTGGCCTGTCACGCGCGTCAGGCCGGTGTCGACGTCGCGGTGTGCAAACCCGTGCAGACCGGCACCGACTCCGGCGACGACGACCTCGCCGAGGTCACCCGGCTGTCCGGGGTGACCGAGGTCGCCGGGCTGGCGCGCTATCCGCAGCCACTGGCCCCCGTCGCCGCGGCCGAGCAGGCCGGAATGCCGCTGCCCACCCGCGATCAGATGCTGCGGCTCGTCCGCGACCTGGACCGGCCGGGGCGGCTGACCCTGGTCGAGGGCGCCGGCGGGCTGCTGGTCGAACTCGGCGCCGCCGCCGTCACGCTGCGCGATCTGGCCGTCGACCTGGGTGCTGCGGTGCTGGTCGCCGTCACCGCGGAACTGGGCACCCTGAACCACACCGCGCTTACTCTGGAATCGATTGCTGGACAGGGTCTTTCGTGCGCGGGCGTGGTGATCGGCAGCTGGCCGTCGCGGCCCGGCGTCGTGCAGACGTCGAACCGGTCGGCCCTGGGCCGGCTGGCGCCGGTGCGCGCCGCGCTGCCCGCCGGGGCCGGCGCGCTGACCGTCGACGACTTCGCGGCGATGAGCGCGGCGGCATTCGACCGTGACTGGGTGAGCGCGCTGGTGCGCTGATGGTCCATTCGATCGAGCTGGTCTTCGACCGCGACACCGAGGCCGCGGTCCGGCGGATCTGGGACGAGCTGGCCGGTGCCGGCATCCCCAGCCAGGCCCCCGCCAGCCGTCCGCACGTCACACTGGCTGTCGCGGAACGCATTTCGGCCGACGTCGACGAGCTACTGCGTCCGGTGACCGCGCGGCTTCCGCTGGGTGCGTTGATCGGCGCGCCGGTGCTGTTCGGTCGCACCGGCGCCGTGTTCGCCCGGCTGCTGGTGCCGAGCAGCGAGCTGCTGGCGCTGCACGCCGAGGTGCACCGGGTGTGCGGTCCCTTCCTGGCGCCCGCGCCGATGCCCAACAGCCTGCCCGGGCAGTGGACCGCGCACGTCACGGTGGCGCGCCGGGTCGGTGGCGCGCAGCTGGGCCGGGCGCTGCGCATCGCGGGCCGGCCGGCGCAGCTCGAGGGCAGCTTCGCGGGCCTGCGCCGTTGGGATGGCGACAAGCGGGTCGAGCACCTGCTCTAGTGTCAACGTCGAGCGTGGGGGATATGCACGCAATTCCAGCACTTTTCGTGCGTATCACCCACGTTCGGCGAGCCACACAATTAATGACTCATGACTCTAGCCGCCGAACAGCAGATACAAACCGGTGAACGTGTAACCGACCATGACCAGCATCATGGTGAGCTGCCCCGTCAGCTGATGGCCGGCCGGCAGCAGCCGCAGCGCCCGGTCATGCGCCGCGATCACCGCGACGATATGCCCGGTCACCACGCAGGCCACCTTGATGCCGGCCAGCACCGGCGGATGTTGGGACAGCACGTAAGCAACCTGTAAATGCCCGAGCCCCAACATGTTCCAGCCCTGACCGAACGGGTCGGCCAGCGCGATCACGGCCTGCTGTCCGCGCTCGACCAGGTAGGAGAGATAGTGCGCGAAGATGTAGCCCACCACGATCGGGATCAGCGAGTGCGCCAGCTGGCCGGGCAGTGCCCGGCGCTGCTCGCGGTCCACCCCGCCGGTTGCCCGGGCCGCTGACGAGAACGTGAGTGCGACAACCGAAATGAAGACCAGTAGCCCGGCGGTGCGCAGCGCCGACGACATCAGCGTGGGCGGTACGCCCTGGGCGGATCGGGACAACCCGTCGGCGAAGTTGCGCCAGGTCGGCGACGACGAGTAGCTGTCGAACGCCGTCGACCCGAGCAGCACCGCCAGCATCGTGACCACACCGGGGCGCACCGGCAGCGACGGCAGATGGTCGAACGGGTTGCCGATCACGATCTGCCCGTTGGCTTTTGAGCGCCGAAACGGGGACAGCCGCGACACCGCCATGCTGTACACGCCGAACGGGTCGACCCTGGCCAGCCAGCGCTGCCCGCACAGCCACGCCCCGACCAGCAACACCACCGCGTAGACCAGCAGCCAACCTCGCACCCAGGGCAGCGACGCCGAGTTCGGGCTGGCCAGTTCCAGCCAGACGAAGGCGAACAGCCCGGCCGCGGCCGGACGGTAGCCCCAGCTTTCCGGGTAGCCGAGCCGCGGCCGGCTCAGCCGCTCGGGCAAGGCACGCCGCAGCAGCAGATACACCGTGCGCATCGGGGAAATCAGTCGCCACACCGGCCCGAACGCCAACGACAGCGCGACCAGCCCGACCCACAGCAGCACGTAGAACGCCCCGAGCAGTCCGTTGGTTTGGGTTTGCGGACCGAAGACCCCGGCCAGCACCACCCAGACGGTGAAGACCAAGGCCAGGCCCGCGACCGTCCGGCGCGCGGGGCGGGCGTCGACCAGCGTCGTCACCCACGCCGGCAGCGGGCGGCCGGGCGCATCCGGGTCGAACCGCGGTCGCCGCCACGCGAAGGCGACCAACGCGAAGGTGAACGTCAACGCCCACGCCGCACCGACCATCGCGTACAGGTAGGGCACCGGAAGATCGCCCGACCCGCCCAGGCCATGGGCCAGCAGCACCGTCACGGCTCGATTTGAATCGTCGCTATCGTGCGGTCCAGATGGTGGAGTTCCACGTCGACCCTGCCCGGGACCTCGACGCTGAAATGAAAGAGCTGGTTGGGCGCGGCGGCGACCTGGAACTTGTGATCGGGCACCGAGTGCACATGCAACTCGTCGGTGACGTCGCTGGCGACGTGCAGGTTGATCTGCTGCTTGACCTTGGCCTGCAGCATGGCGTTGGTCGGGTTGACCTGCCCGTGCGAAATGGTCACGTCGATGTTCAACGCTCCCGTGGGAGCCTGGCCCGGTTCGCTGGCGCAGCCGATCAGGCCGCACGTCAGCACCGTCACCCAGGCCGCGATTAGCGTGCCGCGCAACGTCATCGGCTCAGGCCGCCCGCGGTAGTGGTTGCTTTTCGGAGACCGGTTCGGGCTCGGACAGCGCATTGTTGATGCGGCCCGCGCCCCACGTCAGACCCGCGATGACCATCAGCGTCAGGAGCAGGACGACGAGTGAACCGGCGTTGTAGAGCCATCCGGGGGCGTTCTGGTCGCGCTCGCGCTGCAGGATGGTGATCTCGTGCACGAACGGCCGGTCGATCGAGGACAGGGCGGGAATTTCGGCGGCCGGAATGGCGTCGTCGGCCGGCTCGTAGATCGGCACGCCCGTCATCGTGTAGCCGTCCTGGATTCGCAGCAGCGTCTTCCACGATCCCCAGACCGGTACCGGCTGGGTGGTGCGGTAATGCCCGGGGCCGACTTTCTCGAGCCGGTCGATCACCAGGCCCCGCTGGTTTTCCATCCGACCCTGCCAGGACAGCACCGTCAGCCAATCCGGTTGCGGGCCAGCCGCATTGGCCGGTGTCAACTGCACATCGGCGGACACCATGCGCTGGCCGGGCGGGCTCGGCAGTTCGGTCAGCGTTATCGCGGCCTTGCCGTGCTCGGGTACCACGATGTGCAGGCCGTTGGCGACTGCGCCGCCGATCACCAGCACGGTCGCCACCACCGTCGTGACGCCGATCCAGCGGTGTGGCAGCCGTTGGCCGGTCAGCACCATGCCGAACATCGCGCCGCACATCCCGGACAGCACGCCGACCGGTACCGCCATGGCCAGGGCCTCGCCCCACATGCTGACCGGCCATGGGTAGTGATAGACCGCCCCGATCCACAGCGACTCCAGCCACAGCCCGACCGTCGCCACGCCCAGGCCGGAGACGGCGCCAAAAGCGACGGGGCGCTTGAACACTGGAGTCAGCGCTATCAGTTCGACGACCAGCGCGGCGCCCAGGTACAGCGGGAACCAGTTGATCGGCGCGCCCAGGATGGGGCCCACCAGCACCGCGACCCCGCCGCGCAGCGCGATCGCGAACAACGCCGCGATGATCGCCGCGCCGCGGCCCATCGTGATGTGGGCGGCGACGGCCGCCAGTGCCGACGCGAAGGCGATCATCATCGGCTGCAGCACCAGGCGGAATTGCTCGACACCGAAGTCGTATTCGATCTGATACACCGACAGGCCGATGAACATCCCACCGAAGGACAGGTAGCGCAAGAACGTGATGAAAGCGCCGTGCGCGGCCTCGACGGCTTGCTGGGCCTCGCCCTCGCGCTCCAGCATCAGCACCGCGAACAGCGAAAAGCAGGCGCCGCCGATCATCATCAAATGCGTTGGGCCCCACAGGGTGACGTCTTGGCCGAAGATCCGGTGCCAGACGTCGTCGAGCGGGAAGCCGATCATCGCGTAGAGCCCGCAGCCGGCCATCAGCACCCCGCCGACCGGTGCGTGCCAGTTGCGGGTGATCCGCACCGCCGCCGGGCCGGGCTTGTCGTACGGGGTGACGATCGCGATCATGCCGGCCAAAAAAACCCCGAACAGGCCGATGATGATGAAGTAGTGCGCCGGGTTGGCCAGCGGCCCGGGATCGCGGCCGTTGCCGATATGCCAGCTGACGTCCCAGATGAAGCCGAACAGCGCGCAGATGATCGACGTCGTGAAGACCAGGACCGGCAGCGCCACCCAATTCGGGCGGTGGAATTTTTCGCCCAGCTTGTCGGCGAGGCGGGTCAGCCAGGTGATGCGCCGAGTGCGGTGCGCGTAGCCCACCCACAACATGACCAGCGTGATGACCATCGCGGCGATCGACAGCCCGATCACCTGGTTCAGGCCGGCACCGCGAGCCGACGGTTCGGCCAGAAGTGGTAGCGCCGTTGACACCATCGTCATGTCCTCCCTACTGCGCCGGGACGTCCCGGGAGACCGTTATTACTGGCAGGTAAGTTCACCCTGATCCAAGCTGTAATGCCCAGATTGAGGGCGTGTCAATCACCCTTGTCGTCCGGAGCTTTGGCCGGTTCCCGGGAATCGTCGGCCCGGCCGGCGCGGCGGTCCTTCAACGCGACATAGAGGACGACGGCGACGACGATGACGGCCGGCAAGAAGGCCGGCGCCGCCAGCAGGAGCATGTGGTGTGCCAGGTACTCGACATGTTGAGTAGCCATGCTCCCCGTATACCCCGACGGGTTCGGTGTACTACGGCCGTTACCCTACTTTGAACACCGTTTCATTCAGGCTGCCACGGCGTTGTGGCGGATGTGACCGCAGCTGCGGACGCAACAAAGATGCAGGGGAGTACTTGGTGACTCAAGCGGCAACTCGACCCACCACCGAAGCCGGCCATGACGCAGACATCCTGGCGGTAGCCCGCCGGCAGGTGCTCGAGGGCGGCGAGGGCTTGAGCCGGGACCAGGTCCTTGCGGTGCTGCAGCTGCCCGACGAGCGGCTCGAAGAGCTGCTGGCGCTGGCCCACGAGGTGCGGATGCGCTGGTGTGGCCCCGAGGTCGAGGTCGAGGGCATCATCAGCCTCAAGACGGGCGGCTGCCCCGAGGACTGCCACTTCTGCTCACAATCCGGGCTGTTCGCCTCGCCGGTGCGCAGCGCCTGGCTCGACATTCCCAGCCTGGTCGAGGCGGCCAAGCAAACCGCGAAGTCGGGTGCCACCGAGTTCTGCATCGTGGCCGCCGTGCGTGGTCCGGACAAGCGGCTGATGTCCCAGGTCGCGGCCGGGATCGAGGCGATCCGCAACGAGGTCGAGATCAACGTGGCCTGCTCGCTGGGCATGCTGACCGCCGAGCAGGTCGACGAGCTCGCCGCGATGGGCGTGCACCGCTACAACCACAACCTGGAGACCGCGAAGTCGTTCTTCACCAACGTCGTCACCACCCACACCTGGGAAGAGCGCTGGCAGACGCTGACCATGGTGCGCGACGCGGGCATGGAGGTGTGCTGCGGCGGCATCCTCGGCATGGGCGAGACGCTGGAGCAGCGGGCGGAATTCGCCGCCGATCTGGCCGAGCTGGGCCCCGACGAGGTGCCGCTGAACTTCCTCAACCCGCGGCCCGGGACGCCGTTCGGCGACCTCGAGGTGATGCCGGTCAGCGAAGCGCTGAAGTCGGTGGCCGCGTTCCGGCTGGCGTTGCCGCGCACGATGCTGCGCTTCGCCGGTGGCCGCGAGATCACCCTGGGCGACCTCGGCGCCAAGCAGGGCATCCTGGGCGGGATCAACGCCGTGATCGTCGGGAACTACCTGACCACGCTCGGCCGTCCCGCCGAATCCGATCTGGAACTGCTCGAGGACCTACAGATGCCCATCAAGGCGCTGAATGCCACCTTGTAGCGGTTAGGTTGGGTCTTGTGGTGGCAGATCTGGGCGCTCCGGTCAGCGCCGGCGTCTACAACGTCTACACCGGGGAATTGGGGGGCACGACCGTGCCCACCGCGGCCCAGCTGGGCCTCGAGCCGCCGCGCTTCTGTGCCGAATGCGGGCGCCGGATGATCGTCCAGGTTCGCCCCGACGGCTGGCGGGCACGCTGTTCGCGGCACGGCGAGGTGGACTCGGCGGACCTGGAGACGCAGCGGTGACCGCTCCCGCGGTGCCCGTGGCCCCCGAGCCCGCCGGTCGCGCGGCCCCGTCGCGGCTTCGCGCGATTGTCCTTGCGGCGCTTGCACTCTCGGCGACCGGGGTGTTGGTCGGTGGCCTGTGGGCGTGGATGGCCCCGCCGATTCATTTGGTGGTGGCGGTGACTCGCGCCGGGGAGCGGGTGCATGACTACCTGGGTACGGAGTCCGAGCACTTCTTCGACGTGCCGTGCCTGATGCTGGGGCTGTTGACGGTGCTGGCGGTGGTGGCGCCGGTGCTGGCGTGGCAGTGGCGCCGGCTGCGGGGCCCGGGCATGGTCATCGGGCTGACGGTCGGCACGGTCGGCGCCGCCGGGGTGGCTTCGGCGGTGGGAGCGGTGCTGGTCCTGCTGCGCTACGGCGCGCTGGACGTCGACAAGGTGCCGGTGGTGGGCAGCCCCGCGGTGTCCTACGTCATCCAGGCGCCGCCGGTGTTCTTCGGGCCCGGGCCGCTGCAGATGGCCACGACGCTGTTGTGGCCCGCCGCCATAGCCGCGCTGGTTTACGCCCTGCTGGCGGCCGGCAGCGCCCACGACGACCTGGGCAGCTCAGCGCTTGCCGATCAGCCGTCGCACGCGTTGCCGATGGAGCCGGAGGCCTCCGTCTCCTAGCGGGTGCCTCAGAGTGGACGGCGGCGGATCTTTCGCCCGGTGAGGACCTTGGCCGCGATCACACCCAACCGCACCATGCCGGCGTAGGTCATCGGGTTGAACGCCGTCGGCCAAACGGTCCTGACCAGGTGGTCATTGATCGGTCGGCCGGCGAAGCGGTCGGTGAGCCAGCGCAGCGTCATCGGCGCCGACAGCGGGTGCAACAGCGCGTGTTCGTTGAACGCGTCACGGTGGTAGGTGACGCTGGCGCCGCCGGCCGAATAGGCGTCCGCCAACGCGTCGATGTCGTGGACGTCGATCAGGTAGTCGTAGACGGCCTGCACGATCAGCACCGGCGGCGCCGGTGTCGCGACGCCCAGCTTGATGCTGTCGAAGACATGCGACACCTCCGGTGTGGACAGGATGTCCTCGAGCGGCTCGTCGAGATAGTCGCCCATGTTCTTGCCGGCCATCCGCACGATCGCGCCGACCGTCGTCATCTTTTCCAACCTGTCCAGCAGGGCGCGGCCCTCGTCGTTGGTGTGCTCCTTGATCACCCGGTCCAGGTCGGGGTACACATGCGCGAGCGCGGCCACCACCAGCGCGGGCAAACCGGCGAAGACGCCGCCGTTGAGCCGGCGGAAGGTGTGGCCCAGGTCGCCGACCGGCGATCCCAGCACCGCCCCAACGATGTCGAGCTCGGGCGCGTAATCGGCGCACATTTCGGCGGCCCAGGCGCTGGCCAGCCCGCCGCCGGAGTAGCCCCACAGCCCGATCGGCGCCGACGTCGACGTCGGGATCCGGTCGGAGTTCATGGCGGCACGGACGCCGTCGAGAGTGCGGTAGCCGGGCTCGTACGGTGCACCCCACATGCCCAACAGGCCTTCGTGGTCGGGCACCGACACCACCCAGCCCTCGGCGAGGGCCGCGGCGACTAAGAAGAGCTCCAATTGGGCGATGGAACCCAGGGCCTTCGAACGTCTGCGCAGCGCGTAGGACGGAAAGCAGCGCGCGGACATGGCGTCGATCGCGCACTGATAGGACAGCAGCGGGGTGTTCTGTCCGACGACGCGTTCGGACGGAATGAGGACCGTCGTGACGCAAGCCTCGGGGGCGCCGTTCATGTCGGTCGTCCGGTACAGCAGCTGGACGGCCGAAACCGATTGCGGAATCAGGCCGAGGAACGCCAGTTCGACGTCACGGGAGCGCAGCACGGTGCCGGGCGCCGCGTGTTGGAAGCCCGAAGGTGGCTGGTAGAACGGATCGTCTGCGGGCAGCAGCGGGCGCGCCTTGGGCCGTAATTCCTCGTGTGGCGGCCGACCGATCCATTCCGCACCGTCGCTGCCTGCCAAATTGCCGAGTTCAACCAATTCGCCGATCCCTTCTAGGCCATCGGGCATTTTCGCGCATGAACGGGCGGTAACCAAAATGTAATGGCCAGGCGGTGAGCGATTTCTCGCCCACCGGGCGGGGGTGACCCAGATCAAGGCTGGCCGGGCGGCCGAAGTGCGGCGAACTCGTCGGTGACCCGCAGTTGCGAATCGGTGAAGTGGTACAGCGCCGCCGGTCGCCCGCCGCTGCGGCCCGACTGAGCGATGGTGCCGGTCTGCGTGATCACGCCGCGACGGGCCAGCACCCGCTGCAGATTCGTCGCGTCGACTTGGTAGCCGAGCGTCGCACCGTAGATGTCGCGCAGCGTGGACAGTGCGAATTCCTTTGGCGCCAAGGCAAATCCGATGTTGGTGTAGGACATCTTGGCGACCAGCCGGGCGTGCGCGTGCGTCACCATCGGGCCGTGGTCGAACGCCATCGGCGGCAGCGTGCTCACCGGGTGCCAGCGGGTGTCCGGCGGCAGCTCCGGAGTGGCGGGGGAGGGCACCAGCCCCAAGAACGTCGACGCGATCACCCGTGCGCCCGGCACGCGGCCCGGATCGGAGAACACGGCGAGCTGCTCCAGGTGGGCCAGCTCGCGCAAATCCACCTTCTCGGCCAGCTGACGGCGCACCGAGGTGGTCATGTCCTCGTCGTTGCGCAGCCGCCCACCCGGCAGTGACCACGCGCCCCTTTCCGGATCGCGGGCACGCTCCCATAACAGCACGTTAAGCTGCGGTTTTCCCTTTCGGGAGGCGCCCTTAACCTGCTCGGTAGCGTGGCGAACCTGGAACACGACCGCGAGCACTTCGTGGGCGGTGCTACCATTGGGCATGTTTTCGATTATAAGTCGAAAACCTGCTAGGTCGAAAGGAGCCGCCGTGACGGTCGTGAATCGCATGGACACGCTCGCCGAAGACATGGTTGCCAGCATCACCAATTCGGCCACCGGTTACGGCGGTATCGACGGTGATGAGCAGTGGGCCAACGAGATTCGCCGCCTGGCGAAGCTGCGCGGCGCCACCGTGCTCGCACACAACTACCAGCTGCCCGCGATTCAGGACGTCGCCGACCATGTCGGCGACTCGCTCGCGTTGTCGCGAGTCGCCGCCGAAGCGCCCGAGGACACCATCGTGTTCTGCGGCGTGCACTTCATGGCCGAGACGGCCAAGATCCTCAGCCCGGAGAAGACCGTCCTGATTCCGGATCAGCGGGCCGGCTGCTCGCTGGCCGATTCGATCACGCCCGACGAGTTGCGCGCCTGGAAAGACGAGCACCCGGGCGCCGTCGTCGTCTCTTACGTCAACACCACGGCGGCCGTGAAGGCGCTCACCGACATCTGCTGTACCTCGTCCAACGCGGTCGACGTCGTCGAGTCCATCGACCCCGATCGCGAGGTGCTGTTCTGCCCCGACCAGTTCCTCGGCGCCCACGTGCAGCGGGTGACGGGCCGCAAGAACGTCCACGTGTGGGCCGGCGAATGTCACGTCCACGCCGGGATCAACGGCGAAGAGCTCACCGAGCAGGCCCGCGCCAATCCCGACGCCGAGCTGTATGTGCACCCCGAATGCGGTTGCGCCACTTCGGCGTTGTACCTCGCCGGTGAGGGGGCCTTCCCGGCCGAGCGGGTGAAGATCCTGTCCACCGGCGGCATGCTCGACGCGGCGCACCAGACGCGCGCCCGCCAGGTCCTGGTCGCCACCGAGGTCGGCATGCTGCACCAATTGCGCAGAGCCGCACCGGAAGTCGACTTCCGCGCGGTCAATGAGCGCGCGTCCTGCAAGTACATGAAGATGATCACCCCCGCGGCGCTACTGCGCTGCCTGGTCGAGGGCGCCGACGAGGTGTATGTCGACCCGGAAACCGCCGCCGCGGGCCGGCGCAGCGTGCAGCGCATGATCGAGATCGGCCAGCCGGGCGGCGGCGAATGATGGCCCGTCCGGCTTGGACCGGTAGCGCCGATGTCGTCGTTATCGGCACGGGTGTCGGGGGATTGGCCGCCGCGCTGGCGGCCCACCGCGCCGGTCGTGACGTCGTGGTTCTCAGCAAGGCCGAAGAAGCCCACGGGGTTACCGCGACGCACTACGCCCAGGGTGGGATCGCGGTCGTGCTACCGGACAACGACGACTCCGTCGAGGCCCACGTCGCCGACACCCTGGCCGCCGGCGCGGGCATGTGCGATCCCCGAGCGGTGTACTCGATCGTCGCCGACGGCTACCGTGCGGTCAGCGAATTGGTCTCCGACGGCGCCCGATTCGACGAATCGCTGCCGGGCCGGTGGGCACTGACCCGCGAGGGCGGGCACTCGCGGCGGCGCATCGTGCACGCCGGCGGTGACGCCACCGGCGCCGAGGTCCAGCGCGCACTCGACCACGCCGCCCGGACGCTGGACATCCGCAGCAGCCACGTCGCGTTGCGCGTGCTGCACGACGGCACGGCGGTGACCGGGGTGGCCGTGGGCAACTCGGACGGCGTCGGGATCGTCAGCGCGCCTTCGGTGATCCTTGCTTCCGGTGGCCTTGGGCATCTCTACAGCGCTACCACCAACCCGGAAGGATCCACCGGCGACGGAATCGCTTTGGCGTTGTGGGCCGGTGTCCCCGTCAGCGATCTCGAGTTCATTCAGTTTCACCCCACCATGTTGTTCGGCGGCCGGGCCGGCGGTCGCCGACCGTTGATCACCGAGGCCATCCGCGGCGAGGGCGCGGTATTGGTTGACCGGCAAGGCAATTCGGTTACCGCCGGCGTTCACCCGATGGGCGACCTGGCGCCGCGCGATGTCGTGGCCGGGGCCATCGACGCGCGGCTGCGGGCGACTGGCGACGAATGCGTATTCCTCGACGCGCGCGGCATCGACGGCTTCGAGGCCCGCTTCCCCAATGTCACTGCCGCATGCCGGGCCGCCGGCGTCGACCCCGTCACCCAACCGATCCCCGTCGTTCCGGGCGCGCACTACAGCTGCGGCGGCGTGGTCACCGACGTACACGGTCAAACGGAGCTGCCCGGGTTGTTCGCCGCGGGCGAGGTGGCCCGCACCGGGATGCACGGCGCAAATCGGTTGGCGTCCAACAGCTTGCTCGAAGGATTGGTGGTGGGTGGTCGCGCCGGGAAGGCCGCGGCCAGGCATGCGCTTTCGGCGGGCCGGGTGCTCGCGACCCCGCCCGAGCCGATCGCGCACACCGCGTCCAAGCGCCGCGAACTGCAGACCGCGATGACCCGGGACGCGTCGGTGGTCCGCGACGCGGCGGGATTGCAGCGGTTGTCCGAGACGCTGTCGCGGGCGCGGGTCCGCGCGGTCGAGGGCCGCCGCGATTTCGAGGATGTCGCGCTGACGCTGACCGCCCGCGCGGTGGCCGCCGCGGCCCTGGCTCGCAGCGAAAGCCGGGGCTGCCACCACCGGGCGGAGCACCCGGAGTCCGCGCCGGACAAGGCCCGCAGCATCTTGGTCCGGTCGGCCGACACGGTGTTCGCCGAAGACCTGGCGGCGGTGTCCTGATGACACTGTCCGACGCCGAACTCGCCGCCGCCGTCGAGACCGTTCGGCGTGGTCTGGAAGAGGATCTGCGGTACGGGCCCGACGTCACCACGCTCGCCACGGTGCCCACCGGCGCGGCGACGGCGGCGATGGTGCCCCGGGAGGCGGGCGTGATCGCGGGCCTGGACGTCGGGCTGCTGGTGCTCGACGAGGTGCTCGGCGCCGACGGCTATCAGGTGCTCGACCGCGTCTCCGACGGTGCCCGCGTCCAGCCCGGCCGGCCGGTCCTGACCGTGCGGGCGGAGAACCGCGGGCTGTTGACCGCCGAGCGCACGATGCTGAACCTGATCTGTCACCTGTCGGGGATCGCCACCGCGACGGCCGCCTGGGTGGACGCTGTGAGCGGCACCAAGGCTCAGGTCCGCGACACCCGCAAGACGCTGCCCGGCCTGCGCGCCCTGCAGAAGTACGCGGTGCGGATCGGCGGCGGGGTCAACCACCGCCTCGGGCTGGGCGATGCCGCGCTGATCAAGGACAACCACGTGGCGGCCGCGGGATCGGTCGTCGAGGCGCTACGGGCGGTCCGCGAGGCCGCCCCCGATCTGCCGTGCGAGGTCGAAGTCGACTCGCTCGAGCAGCTCGACGAGGTACTGCCTGAGAAGCCGGAGTTGGTCCTGTTGGACAATTTCCCGGTGTGGCAGACCCAGATCGCCGTGCAGCGTCGGGACGCGCGCGCGCCGGCCGTGCTGCTGGAGTCGTCGGGCGGGCTCAGCCTGGACACCGCGGCGGCGTATGCCGGCACCGGAGTGGACTACCTGGCGGTCGGTGCGCTGACGCACTCGGTGCAGGTGCTCGATATCGGGCTGGACATGTAGGTCTGCCGAGATGCGGCAGCTGACCTTCGAAGACGCCGGGCGATACGCCTGGCGCGATGTGCCGGAACCGGAAATCAGCGCACCGGAACAAGCCGTGGTCAGGCCGCTGGTGGTGGCGTGCTGCGACCTCGACGTCGCGGTCGCCAACGGCCAGGCGCCGCTGCCGCCCGGCTATGCCGTCGGGCATGAGGGGCTGGCCGAGGTGGTGGCCGTGGGCGACGCGGTAAGTGGTGTTCGCCCGGGCGACTGGGTGGTGGTGCCGTTCCAGATCAGCTGCGGCAACTGCTCGGCTTGCCGCCGCGGCGCGACCGGCTCGTGTGCCTCGGTGCCGTTGATGGCGATGTACGGCCTCGGCCCGCTCGCCGGCCTGAACGGTGGCGGATTCATGTCGGACGAGGTGCTGGTGCCGTATGCCGACGCGATGCTGATACCCGTCCCGGATGGCGTGCAGCCCAACGCGATTGCCTCGCTGTCGGACAACATTCCCGACGGCTGGCGCGCGGTCGGGCCGTATGCGGCCGAGCTGGCCGCACTCGATGCGTCCGACCGTCGCGTGCTGGTGATCGGGAAGCTGTCGATCGGTCTCTATGCGGCGGCGTTCGCGGCCGCGCTGGGAGCCCGCGTCGACTACGTCGACCACGATGTGCGTCGGTTGGCGGCCGCCGAAAAGCTCGGCGCGGTGGTCCACGATCGGGTCAAGCCGGACAAGTCGTGGGAGCCGTATCCGGTCACCGTGCATACCTCCGCCGATCCGTCGCTGCTGGCCGCCACGCTGCGGGCGACCTGGCCGGACGGTGTGTGCACCGACACCGGGATCTACTACCAGCCGGTCGTCGAGATGCCGCTGCTGCCGATGTACACCCGCGGGGTGAGGTTCGTCACCGGGCGGGTCAATGCGCGGTCGGCGATTCCCGCGGTGCTGGAACTGCTGGCCGGCGGATGTGACCTGGGACCGGCCGTCGACCGGGTGGTGCCCTGGGCCGAGGCGCCCTCGGTGTGGCCGACGATGACCGGAAAGACGGTCTTCACCCGCGCCTAGCGCTCTTTTCACGTTGCGTGTGCGGCCAGGGCTTTGGGTGTGCGTGTGGGGCCGCGACACGCGGGGGCAAGCCGCCGTCGGCGCACACGGAAAACCGAGAGCGCACACTCAACGCCGCACGCCGCTCGCGAGCCTCGACCTCAGGCGATGTCAGTGACCAACACCGCCATGCGGCGCAACTGCAGACGCACCAGCCACGGCAGGCCGGTGCCGTCGGAACCGGCGGGCAGGATCCGGGGATTGGTGATGTGCACGACCTTGCGGGCAAAGTGCAGGTCAGCCTGGCCCGCGGCCAGCACGTTCTTCACCCAGTCGGTCTTGCCGTGGCCCAGCGCGATCGCCAGCACATTGCCGTTGCGGTAGGCCGTCACGATGGTTTTGTACGGCTTGCCCGACGTACGGCCGCGGTGCTCGATCGTGCCGGTCCCGGGCAGGAAACGCGCGATCGGCTTCAGCACCGGGTTGACGTACTTGACCTGGAAGTTCTCAAACCACGTCGGATACACCATCGGGATGCCGGGCGCGTTGTTCGGGTGATCCTTGGTGGACATAGCGGCACTGTACCGGTCGGATATTGATTTGAGTTCCTCTGGGACAATGGACCCTGTGACTGTCACACCCCCATCTGTGCTGGCCCGCATCGACCTGCGGGGGGCGGAGCTGACGACTGCCCGGCTGCGGGCGGCCCTGCCGCGCGGCCGCGCCGATGTGGAGACGGTGTTGTCAAAGGTGCGCCCGATCGTGGAGGCCGTTGCCGACCGCGGGGCCGAGGCGGCGCTCGACTACGGCGCCTCGCTCGACGGTGTACGCCCCGCGGCCGTCCGGGTACCGGAGGCCGCGTTGCGGGCCGCGCTGGACGGATTGGATGCCGACGTCCGCTACGCGCTGCAGGTGATGATCGAGCGCACTCGCGCCGTCCACGCCGATCAGTGCCGCACCGACACCACCACCGTGCTCGGGCCCGGCGCGACGGTCACCGAGCGGTGGGTTCCCGTCGAGCGCGTCGGCCTCTACGTGCCCGGCGGCAACGCGGTGTATCCGTCCAGCGTGGTGATGAACGTGGTGCCGGCCCAGGCCGCTGGGGTCGAGTCGCTGGTGGTGACCAGCCCGCCGCAGGCCCGCTCCCAGGGCCCACTTGAAGGCCTGCCGCACCCGACGATCCTGGCCGCGGCCCAGTTGCTCGGAGTCGACGAGGTATGGGCCGTCGGCGGTGCGCAGGCAGTGGCATTGCTGGCCTACGGCGGCGTCGACACCGACGGCGCGCAACTGGCGCCGGTCGACCTGATCACCGGGCCCGGCAACGTCTACGTCACGGCCGCCAAGCGGCTGTGCCGCTCACTGGTGGGCATCGACGCCGAAGCCGGGCCGACCGAGATCGCCATCCTCGCCGACCACACCGCCGACCCGACCCATGTGGCCGCGGACCTGATCAGCCAGGCCGAACATGACGAGATGGCCGCCAGCGTGCTGGTGACCGCGAGCGAGGACCTGGCCGCGGCCACCGCCACCGAAGTCGCGGCCCAGCTGCAGACCACGGTCCACCGCGAACGCGTGACGACCGCGCTGAGCGGCCCGCAATCGGCGATCATCCTGGTCGACGACCTGGACGCCGGTGTCAAGGTCGTCAACGCCTACGCCGCCGAACACCTCGAGATCCAGACCGCCGACGCGCCGCAGGTCGCCAGCCGAATACGTTCGGCCGGAGCCGTTTTCGTCGGCCCGTATTCGCCGGTCAGCCTCGGCGACTACTGCGCCGGGTCCAACCACGTCTTGCCGACCGCGGGCAGCGCCCGGCACTCCAGCGGCCTGTCGGTACAGACCTTCCTGCGCGGCATCCACGTCGTGGACTACACCGAGGCGGCCCTCAAAGACGTCTTCGGACACGTGGTCACGCTGGCGAAAGCCGAGGACCTGCCCGCGCATGGCGAGGCGGTACGGCGGAGGTTCGAACGATGACCGCATCCGAACGGCAGGTCACCCTCGACGACTTGCCGCTGCGTGACGACCTGCGCGGGAAATCTCCTTACGGCGCACCGCAATTGGCGGTCCCGGTGCGGCTGAACACCAACGAGAACCCGCACCCGCCCAGTCGGGCGCTGGTCGACGACGTCGTGCGGTCCGTGCAAGAGGCCGCCGCGGACCTGCACCGCTATCCCGACCGCGACGCGGTGGCGCTGCGCACCGACCTGGCCAGCTACCTCACCGCGCAGACCGGCACCCTGCTCGGTGTCGAAAACCTGTGGGCCGCAAACGGTTCCAACGAGATACTGCAGCAGCTGCTGCAGGCGTTCGGCGGGCCGGGGCGCAGCGCGATCGGGTTTGTCCCGTCCTACTCGATGCACCCGCTGATCTGCGACGGCACTCGCACCGAATGGCTGACGGCCCCGCGTGCCGACGACTTCAGCCTCGACGTCGACGTGGCCGTCGCCGCGGTCAGCGAGCGCAAGCCCGACGTGGTGTTCGTAACCAGTCCGAATAACCCGTCCGGACAAAGCATTCCGCTGCCGGATCTGCGCCGGCTGCTCGACGTGACCCCGGGCATCCTCGTCGTGGACGAGGCGTACGGCGAGTTCTCGTCGCAGCCCAGCGCGGTAGAGCTGATCGAGGAGTACCCGACCCGGCTGGTGGTCAGTCGCACCATGAGCAAGGCGTTCGCGTTCGCCGGCGGGCGGCTCGGGTATCTGGTCGCCACGCCGGCGCTGATCGACGCGATGCTGCTGGTGCGGTTGCCCTATCACCTGTCGTCGCTCACCCAGGCCGCCGCCCGGGCCGCGTTGCGCCACGCCGACGACACGCTGGGCAGCGTGGCCACTCTGATCGCCGAACGCGAACGGGTCGTGACGGCCTTGAGCCGCTTGGGCTTTCGGGTGATCCCCAGCGACGCCAACTTCGTGCTGTTCGGCGAATTCGCCGACGCACCCGCGGCGTGGCAGCGCTATTTGGACGACGGCGTCTTGATCCGCGACGTGGGCATTCCCGGCTACCTGCGCACCACCATCGGGCTGGCCGACGAGAACGACGCGTTCCTGAAAGCGAGCGCCCAGATCGCCGCCACCCAGTTGGCCCCGGCCGATTCCAGCCCCGTAGCAGCGATCGCAAGCGCGGCGAGGCCGCGCGAAGCGGGTCGCGACCATGTGTTAGGAGCCCCGTGACCACCAGCCGTCGCGCGCGAATTGAGCGCCGCACCAAGGAATCCGACATCGTCATCGAGCTCGACCTCGACGGCACCGGTCAGGTCCATGTCGACACCGGCGTGCCGTTCTACGACCACATGCTGACCGCGCTGGGCAGCCACGCCAGCTTCGACCTGACCGTGCGGACCAAGGGTGACGTCGAAATCGAGGGGCATCACACCATCGAGGACACCGCGATCGCGCTCGGGCAGGCACTGGGGCAGGCGCTCGGCGACAAGAAGGGCATCCGCCGGTTCGGCGACGCATTCATTCCGATGGACGAAACGCTGGCCCATGCCGCCGTCGACGTGTCCGGCCGGCCGTACTGCGTGCATAGCGGCGAGCCGGATCACCTGCAACACACCACGATCGCCGGGAACTCGGTGCCCTACCACACGGTGATCAATCGGCACGTGTTCGAATCGCTGGCCGCCAACGCCCGCATCGCCCTGCACGTGCGGGTGCTGTATGGACGCGACCCGCACCACATCACCGAGGCGCAGTACAAGGCCGTGGCACGCGCGTTGCGCCAGGCCGTCGAGCCCGATCCTCGCGTGTCGGGTGTGCCGTCCACCAAAGGTGTTTTGTGACAGGCAAATCCGTCGTCGTCCTGGATTATGGCTCGGGCAATCTTCGGTCCGCTCAGCGTGCGCTGCAGCGGGTCGGTGCGACGGTGGAAGTCACGGCCGACGCGGCCGCGGCCGCGGCCGCCGACGGGCTGGTGGTGCCCGGCGTCGGCGCCTTCGAAGCGTGCATGACCGGGCTGCGCAAGATCGCGGGGGAGCGCATCATCGCCGACCGGGTCGCCGCCGGACGCCCGGTGCTGGGGGTCTGCGTCGGCATGCAGATCCTGTTCGCGCGCGGCGTGGAGTTCGGCGTCGAGACTACGGGCTGCGAGCAGTGGCCGGGGGCCGTGACCCGGCTGGACGCCCCGGTGATCCCGCACATGGGCTGGAATGTCGTGCGATCCGGTTCGGGCAGTGGACTTTTCCAGGGGCTGGACGCCTCGGCCCGGTTCTACTTCGTGCATTCCTACGCCGCGCAGCGGTGGGAGGGTGCACCGGAGGCCGTGCTGACGTGGGCCACCCATCAGGTGCCGTTTCTGGCGGCGGTCGAGGACGGGCCGCTGGCCGCCACTCAATTCCACCCGGAGAAGAGTGGGGATGCCGGTGCGGCCGTATTGAGCAATTGGGTTGCGGGACTGTGAAGGACTTCGCGAGAGTGCAACTAGCGACGCAAACGCCGAGCAGCGGCGTAGCTGGTTGCACTCTCGGCGCAAAGGAGAAAGCGTGCTGATTCTGTTACCCGCCGTCGACGTCGTCGAGGGTCGCGCCGTGCGCCTGGTCCAGGGCAAGGCCGGCAGCGAAACCGAGTACGGCTCGGCGCTGGACGCGGCGCTGAACTGGCAGCGCGACGGCGCCGAGTGGATCCATCTGGTGGACCTCGACGCCGCGTTCGGCCGCGGTTCCAACCGCGAACTGCTCGCCGAGGTGGTGGGCAAGCTCGACGTCAAGGTGGAACTGTCCGGCGGCATCCGTGACGACGATTCGCTGGCCGCGGCGCTGGCCACCGGTTGCGCCCGGGTCAACCTGGGCACCGCGGCGCTGGAGAATCCGCAGTGGTGCGCGCGGGCCATCGGCGAGCACGGCGACAAGGTCGCCGTCGGGCTGGACGTGCAGATCGTTGACGGCGAGCACCGGCTGCGCGGGCGCGGCTGGGAAACCGACGGCGGCGAGCTGTGGGAGGTGCTGGAACGCCTTGACGGCGAAGGATGTTCGCGCTTCGTCGTCACCGACGTCACCAAGGACGGCACGCTGGGTGGTCCAAATCTGGACCTGCTGGCCCGCGTCGCCGAGCGCACCGACGCCCCCGTCATCGCGTCGGGCGGCGTGTCCAGCCTGGACGACTTACGCGCCATCGCCACCCTCACCGATCGCGGCGTCGAGGGCGCCATCGTGGGCAAGGCGCTCTACGCCGGGCGGTTCACCTTGCCGCAGGCACTAGAAGCGGTACGGCAGTAGACCGATGGACCTGCACGCGCTGCTCGCCGAGGCGTCGACAATTCTCGACGCCGCGGTGGAGCCGTTCGTGGCCGGCCATCGCGCCGACTCGGCGGTTCGCAAGAAGGGCAACGATTTCGCCACCCAGGTCGATCTCGCGATCGAGCGGCAGGTCGTCGCCGCGCTGCAGGCCGCCACCGGAATTGGGGTGCACGGCGAGGAGTTCGGTGGCACACCGGTCGATTCGCCGTGGGTGTGGGTGCTGGACCCGATCGACGGCACCTTCAACTACGCCGCCGGATCACCGATGGCCGCGATACTGCTGGGCCTGCTGCACGATGGCGAGCCGGTGGCCGGCCTGACCTGGATTCCGTTCACCGACGACCGGTACACGGCCGTCGCCGAGGGGCCGCTGGTGAAAAACGGTGTGGCACAGCCCTCGTTGACTCATACGCCGCTGGCCGAGGGGCTGATCGGCGTCGGCACATTCAACGCCGATTCCCGGGGCCGATTCCCCGGACGGTACCGGCTTGCGGTGCTGGAGAGACTGAGCCGGGTGTCCTCGCGGCTGCGCATGCACGGCTCTACCGGTATCGACCTGGTCTATGTCGCCGACGGAATCCTGGCCGGCGCAGTCTATTTCGGCGGCCAGGTGTGGGATCACGCGGCGGGGATCGCACAGGTCCGGGCCGCCGGGGGCACCGTCTCTGATCTCGCCGGTCGACCATGGACCCCCGCGTCACGGTCGGTGCTGGCCGCGGCCCCCGGCGCGTACGAAGAGATCCTCGAGATTCTGCGCAGCGCCGGCCGACCGGAGGATTACTGAGATGCATACGGGTACCGACCTTGCCGTGCGGGTGATTCCGTGCCTGGACGTCGACGACGGGCGGGTCGTCAAGGGGGTCAACTTCGAGAACCTGCGCGACGCTGGTGACCCCGTCGAACTCGCCGCCGCCTACGACGCCGAAGGTGCCGACGAGCTGACCTTTCTCGACGTGACCGCGTCGTCGTCGGGCCGCGCGACGATGCTGGACGTGGTGCGCCACACCGCCGAGCAGGTGTTCATTCCGCTGACGGTCGGCGGCGGCGTGCGCACCGTGGCCGACGTGGACGTCTTGCTGCGGGCCGGGGCGGACAAGGTTTCGGTGAACACCGCCGCGATCGCCCGCCCCGACCTATTGGCGGAGATGTCAAGGCAATTCGGCTCGCAATGCATCGTGCTGTCCGTCGACGCCCGCACGGTGCCGCCCGGTTCGGCGCCGACGCCGTCGGGCTGGGAGGTCACCACGCACGGCGGCCGGCGCGGCACCGGCATCGACGCCGTCGAGTGGGCGGCCCGCGGCGCCGATCTCGGGGTGGGGGAGATTCTGCTCAACTCGATGGACGCCGACGGCACCAAGGCGGGTTTCGATCTGGCGATGCTGCGCGCGGTGCGCGCCGCGGTCACGGTTCCGGTCATCGCCAGCGGCGGGGCCGGCGCGGTTGACCATTTCGCACCGGCGGTCGAGGCGGGGGCCGATGCGGTGTTGGCGGCCAGCGTCTTTCACTTTCGCGAGCTGACGATCGGACAGGTCAAGGCGGCGATGGCCGCGGACGGGATCACGGTGCGATGACGCTGGACCCGGATATCGCCGCGCGCCTCAAGCGCAATGCCGACGGATTGTTCACCGCGGTCGTACAGGAGCGGGGCAGCGGCGACGTGCTGATGGTGGCCTGGATGGACGACGAGGCGTTGGCCCGCACCCTGGAAACCCGTGAGGCGACCTACTTTTCGCGATCTCGCGGCGAGCAGTGGATCAAGGGTGCGACGTCGGGTCACACCCAGCACGTGCACTCGGTGCGCCTGGACTGCGACGGCGACGCCGTGCTGTTGAGTGTCGACCAGGTCGGCGCCGCGTGCCACACCGGAGACCACAGCTGCTTCGACGCCGATACGCTGCTGGCACCCGAGGATTAACGTGCGGCGCCCGGCCCAGCGGGCGCCGGCCGACGATTTCGGTGAGAATGGGCGGACGATGCGCGAACGGATCTCGTGGAACGTCGTGGTGCCGCTGGTCGCCGTCGTCACGCTGGCACTGACCTGGGGCACGCCGCCGGGACCCTCGCTCGCGGTGCTGGAGGCGGTACTTCTGATCGGCGGCGTGCTGGCCGCAGTACACCATGCCGAGGTGGTCGCGCACCGGGTAGGCGAGCCGTTCGGGTCGCTGGTGCTCGCCGCGGCGGTGACCGTCATCGAGCTCGCGCTGATCATCGAGTTGATGGCCTCCGGCGGCAACGAGGCCGCCACGCTGGCCCGCGACACCGCGTTCGCGGCCCTGATGATCACCACCAACGGTATTGCCGGGTTGTCGCTGCTGCTGGGTTCGCACCGGTACGGCGTGACGTTGTTCAACCCGCACGGCAGCGGTGCGGCGTTGGCGACACTCACCACGCTGGCGACCCTGAGCCTGGCGCTGCCCAGCTTCACCATCACCGGGGGTCGTCAGGAATTCTCGCCCGGGCAGCTCGAATTCGCCGCCGTTGCCTCGTTGCTGCTGTACCTGCTGTTCGTCTTCACCCAGACGGTGCGGCACCGCGACTTCTTTCTGCCGGTCGCGCAGCGGGGCCAGCAGAGCCCATTCGACGAGGAAAGCCACGCCGAACCGCCAAGCAACGCCGCGGCGCTGCGCAGCCTGGGGCTGCTGGTGGTGGCGCTGCTCGCGGTGGTGGGCCTGGCCGAACAGGAGTCGCCGGCCGTCGAGAAACTGGTGTCGGCGGCGGGCTTCCCGCACTCGTTCGTCGGCGTCGTGATCGCGGCACTGGTGTTGCTGCCGGAGACGCTGGCGGCGGTGCGAGCGGCGCGTCAGGGCCGCATCCAGACCAGCCTCAACCTCGCCTACGGCTCGGCGATGGCCAGCATCGGGCTCACCATTCCCGGTATCGCGCTGGCGTCGATCTGGATCGAGGGACCGCTGATTCTCGGGCTGGGCCCGACTCAGTTGGTGCTGTTCGCGCTGACCGTGGTGATCAGCATGCTCACCGTGATACCCGGCCGGGCGACCCGGCTGCAGGGCGAGGTCCATCTGGTGTTGCTGGCCGCGTTCGTGTTTCTCGCGATCATCCCGTAATCACAAGCAGCGCAATCGATTACGCCGACGAACGGGCTCGCAGCGTCTGCAGTGCCTGGTCGGCGTGGGCGTCCATGCTGAACTCGCTGGAAATCACGTTGAGCACCTTGCGATCGGTGTCGATCACGAACGTCGTGCGCTTGACCGGCATCAACTTGCCGAGCAGGCCGCGCTTGACGCCGAACTGGGTGGCGACGGTGCCCTCGCTGTCCGACAGCAGCGGGTAGTCGAAGTTCTCCTTGTCGGCGAATTTCGCCTGCTTCTGCACGGCATCGGTGCTGATGCCGATGCGGTTGGCGCCGACCGCCGCGAATTCGGAGGCCAGGTCCCGGAAATGGCAGGCTTCCTTGGTGCACCCAGGAGTCATCGCCGCGGGGTAGAAGAACAGCACCACGGGGCCGTCGGCAAGCAGGGCGCTGAGCTTGCGCGGCGTTCCGGTCTGATCGGGAAGTTCGAAGTCGGCCACTGTGTCACCAGTTTTCATGGGCGTCAGGCTACGCCCTGCGCCCGAGCCCGACGGACGTAACGCCACGGTGAAATTCGGGGCCGAAAGCCGTCGTGGCGTTACGCTCGCGGACTGACCGGGGGGATCTGCGAGGATGGTTTGGTGCATCCTCACCTCGCCGACACGACCTCACGGGAGGAGTTTCGCCTGCTCGCGGCCGGACACCGCTTTGTTCCGGTGACCCGCAAGGTGTTGGCCGACAGCGAGACGCCGCTGTCGGCATACCGCAAGCTGGCCGCCAATCGACCCGGCACTTTCCTGCTGGAGTCCGCTGAGAACGGCCGCTCGTGGTCGCGATGGTCGTTCATCGGCGCGGGATCGCCCTCGGCGTTGACCGTGCGCGACGGCGAAGCGGTGTGGCTGGGTGCGGTTCCGCAGGACGCCCCCACCGGCGGCGACCCGCTGGAGGCGCTGCAGGCCACCCTCGAGCTGCTGGCCACCGCCGCGGTGCCGGGGCTGCCGCCCCTGTCGGGCGGCCTGGTCGGGTTCTTCGCCTACGACATGGTGCGGCGCCTGGAACGCCTGCCGGAAATGGCCGTCGACGATCTGGCGCTGCCGGACATGCTGATGCTGCTGGCCACGGATGTGGCGGCGGTCGACCACCACGAGGGCACGATCACGCTGATCGCCAACGCCGTGAACTGGAACGGCACCGACGAGCGGGTCGACGAGGCCTACGACGACGCCGTCGCGCGCCTGGACGTGATGACCGAGGCGCTGGGTCAGGCGCTGCCGTCGACGGTGGCCACCTTCAGCAGGCCCGAGCCGGAGTACCGGGCGCAGCGCACCGTCGAGGAATACGGGAAGATCGTCGACTACCTCGTCGACCAGATCGCGGCCGGCGAAGCCTTCCAGGTGGTGCCGTCGCAGCGCTTCGAGATGGACACCGACGTCGACCCGATCGACGTGTACCGGATCCTGCGGGTGACCAACCCGAGCCCGTACATGTATCTGCTTCACGTGCCGAATAGTGCTGGGGTGACGGACTTTTCGATCGTCGGGTCCAGCCCGGAAGCGCTCGTCACCGTCGTCGACGGCCGCGCGACGACGCATCCGATCGCCGGCACCCGGTGGCGGGGAGCCAACGAGGAAGAAGACCAGCTGCTGGAAAAGGAGCTGCTGGAAGACGACAAGGAACGCGCCGAGCACCTGATGCTGGTCGACCTCGGCCGCAACGACCTCGGCCGGGTCTGCACGCCCGGCACGGTCCGGGTCGAGGATTACAGCCACATCGAGCGCTACAGCCACGTGATGCACCTGGTCTCCACGGTGACGGGCACGCTCGGCGCGGGCCGTACCGCGCTGGACGCGGTCACGGCCTGCTTTCCGGCCGGCACGCTGTCCGGAGCGCCCAAGGTGCGGGCCATGGAGCTGATCGAAGAGGTGGAGAAGACGCGCCGCGGCGTCTACGGCGGTGTGCTCGGATACCTCGACTTCGCCGGTAACGCCGATTTCGCGATCGCGATCCGTACCGCGCTGATGCGCGACGGCACCGCGTACGTCCAGGCCGGCGGTGGCGTCGTCGCCGACTCCAACGGCCCCTACGAGTACACCGAGGCCAGCAACAAGGCGCGCGCGGTGCTCAATGCCATCGCCGCGGCGCAGACGCTCAGCGCCCCGGACGCCGCCCGCAATGGCTGATGTTCGGCCGGACCGGCGGGCCCGGCTGACGATCGGCATCGCCCAGTTGCTGCTCGTCATCGCCGCGGGCCTGCTGTGGACGGCCTCGCGGCTGCCGTGGGTCGTGATCCGGTCGTTCGACGGGCTGGGGCCGCCCAAGGAGGTGATCCTGGCCGGTGCGGCGTGGTCGACGGCCCTGTTGCCGTTGGCGCTGCTGATGCTGGCCACGGCCGTTGCGGCGCTGGCGGTGCGGGGCTGGGCGCTGCGTGCGGTGGCGGGGCTGCTGGCGGTGATCAGCCTGGCGATCGGCTATCTGGGCGTCAGCCTGTGGGTGTTGCGGGACGTAGCGGTGCGAGGAACCGAACTCGCCCACATTTCGCTGGTGACGCTGGTGGGCAGCGAGCGCCGCTACGCCGGAGCGGGGTTCGCGGTGGGCGCCGCGGTGTGCACGTTGGTCGCGGCTGTGCTGTTGATGCGGTCGGCGATGTCGGCGCGCGACGGGGCAAAAAAGTACGCCGCGCCGGCGACCCGGCGCTCAATCGCGAGACGCGAGGGCGCCGACGGGGCGATGCTGGAGGAGCCGGGGGCCCCAGAGATGTCGGAGCGGATGATCTGGGACGCACTCGATGAGGGGCACGACCCGACCGATCGGCCCCGCGGGTCTGACACCGAGGGTCGGTGACGGGTCGCGAGCCGACGGTCGCTACCCTTCATTGACGTCGTCGAAATCGGCTCGAAACCGGTTAGGTGACCGTGAGCGACGTGTGGAAGGGAAATGACAGGTATGAGTCCGGCGACTGTCCTTGACTCCATCCTTGAGGGAGTTCGGGCGGATGTTGCCGCGCGCGAAGCCCGTATCCCGCTTCCCGAGATCAAAGCGGCCGCCGCCGCGGCGCCTCCGCCTCTTGACGTGATGGCCGCGCTGCGCGAGCCCGGCATCGGCGTCATCGCCGAAGTCAAGCGCGCCAGTCCGTCGGCGGGTTCGCTAGCGCCCATTGCCGATCCGGCCAAGCTGGCCCAGGCCTACGAAGACGGCGGCGCGCGGGTCATCAGCGTGCTGACCGAGCAGCGGCGCTTCAACGGCTCGCTCGACGACCTGGACGCGGTTCGGGCCGCCGTCTCGATTCCGGTCTTGCGCAAAGACTTTGTGGTGCAGCCCTATCAGATTCATGAGGCGCGCGCGCACGGCGCCGACATGTTGCTGCTGATCGTCGCCGCCCTGGAGCAGTCGGCGCTGGCGGCGATGCTCGACCGCACCGAATCGCTCGGTATGACAGCGCTTGTCGAGGTCCATACCGAGAAAGAAGCGGACCGCGCACTCAAGGCCGGCGCCAACGTGATCGGGGTCAATGCCCGCGATCTCAAGACGCTGGAGGTGGACCGGGACAGCTTCTCGCGGATCGCTCCCGGACTGCCCAGCAACGTGATCCGGATCGCCGAGTCCGGTGTGCGGGGGACCGCGGACCTGTTGGCCTATGCCGGCGCCGGCGCTGACGCCGTCCTCGTCGGTGAGGGTCTGGTCAAAAGTGGCGACCCGCGTGCCGCGGTTGCCGATCTGGTGACCGCGGGCACCCATCCGTCCTGTCCGAAACCGGCTCGTTAGTTCTCAAGAGCCCTGCGTTGTAACGTTGAACCCCATGAGCCATCTCCGCGTTGAGCATTGGTGATGGTGGATCTATCTCGCCCCGCCCTTCCGCTTTCCAGCGCGGCCATTTCCGAACCCACCCGGCACGACCCCGACGCGGGTGGGCATTTCGGTGTGTTTGGCGGGCGCTACGTCGCCGAGGCGTTGATGGCGGTGATCGAAGAAGTCACCGCCGCCTACGAGAAGGAACGCGTCAATCCCGAATTCCTGGATCTGCTGGACGACTTGCAGGCCAACTACGCGGGCCGGCCGTCGCCGCTCTACGAGGCCACTCGCCTGAGCGAACACGCCGGCTCCGCGCGCCTGTTTCTCAAGCGAGAAGACCTGAACCACACCGGTTCTCACAAAATCAACAACGTGCTGGGACAGGCGTTGCTGGCCAAGAGAATGGGCAAGACCCGGGTGATCGCCGAGACCGGCGCCGGGCAGCACGGCGTGGCCACGGCCACCGCCTGCGCATTGCTCGGCCTGGAGTGTGTGATCTACATGGGTGCCGTCGACACGGCGCGCCAAGCGCTCAACGTGGCGCGGATGCGACTGCTGGGCTCCGAGGTCGTCTCGGTCGACACGGGATCGCAAACACTGAAGGACGCCATCAACGAGGCGTTCCGGGATTGGGTCACCAACGCCGACAGCACGTACTACTGCTTTGGCACCGCGGCGGGGCCGCACCCCTTCCCGACCATGGTCCGCGATTTCCAGCGCATCATCGGGCTGGAGGCGCGTGCGCAGATCCAAGCGCAGGCGGGCCGGCTGCCCGACGCCGTGACGGCGTGCGTCGGTGGGGGATCCAACGCGATCGGAATCTTTCACGCCTTCATCGACGACCCCGGGGTGCGGCTGGTCGGCTACGAGGCCGCGGGTGACGGCGTCGAGACCGGCAGGCACGCCGCGACATTCACCGGTGGTTCACCCGGTGCCTTCCAGGGGTCGTTCTCGTATCTGCTGCAGGACGAAGACGGTCAGACGATCGAATCCCATTCGATTTCAGCGGGTTTGGACTATCCCGGAGTGGGCCCGGAGCACGCCTGGCTCCGGCAGACCGGGCGCGCCGAATACCGGCCGATCACCGACGCCGAGGCGATGGACGCGTTTCGCCTGTTGTGCCGGACCGAAGGCATCATCCCGGCCATCGAATCCGCGCACGCCGTCGCCGGTGCCGTTCAGCTCGGCAACGAATTGGGCAGCGGCGCAGTCATTGTGGTGAACCTGTCCGGCCGCGGCGACAAGGACGTCGAGACGGCGGCGAAATGGTTCGGTCTGATGGACTCCCAGGACAAGCGATGACGGTGGAGCAGAGCCAGGCCAGCAGGCTGGCACCGCTTTTCGACGCGTGCCGGACCGAAAACCGCGCCGCGCTGATCGGCTATCTGCCGACGGGCTATCCCGATGTACGGACATCGGTGGACGCGATGACCGCGCTGGTCGAATCGGGTTGCGACCTTGTCGAAGTCGGGGTTCCGTATTCCGATCCCGGTATGGACGGCCCGACCATCGCCAGGGCCACCGAGGCCGCGCTGCGCGGGGGAGTGCGCGTGCGTGACACGCTGGCCGCGGTCGAGGCGATCAGCTTGGCCGGTGGTCGCGCGGTGGTCATGACGTACTGGAACCCGGTGCTGCGCTACGGGGTTGACGCGTTCGCGCGGGACCTGGCATCGGCGGGCGGGCACGGGCTCATCACGCCGGACCTGATCCCCGATGAAGCCCAAGAGTGGATGGCCGCGTCCGAGGCGCATCACCTGGATCGGATCTTTCTGGTCGCGCCGTCGTCGACACCGCAGCGTCTGGTGACCACGATCGAGGCGTCGCGCGGATTCGTCTACGCCGCCTCGACGATGGGTGTGACCGGGGCCCGTGATGCGGTGTCGAACGCCGCGCCCGAATTGGTGAGCAGGGTCAAAGCGGTGTCCGAAATCCCGGTTGGCGTGGGCCTCGGCGTGCGATCGCGCGAGCAGGCTGCGCAGATCGGCGGCTACGCCGACGGGGTGATCGTCGGTTCGGCCTTGGTATCGGCGCTCGCGGACGGTCTGCCTAGCTTGCGTGCCTTGACCCAGGAATTGGCCGAAGGTGTGCGAGTGTCGACATCATGACGATGCTGCCCACGTATTTCCCTAGCCCACCGCAAGGTGTCTGGCACCTTGGGCCGTTGCCGATTCGCGCGTACGCACTGTTCATCATCGCCGGAATCGTGGTCGCGCTGATGATCGGCGACCGGCGCTGGGCAGCGCGCGGCGGGCAGCGCGGGGTGATTTACGACATCGCGCTGTGGGTGGTGCCGTTCGGGTTGATCGGCGGCCGGCTCTATCACCTGGCCACCGACTGGCGCACGTATTGGGGCCCGGGTGGTGCCGGGTTCGGCGCGGCGGCTCGGATCTGGGACGGCGGCTTGGGCATTTGGGGCGCGGTCGCGCTCGGTGTACTCGGGGCGTGGATCGGTTGCCGGCGGCACGGAATTCCGTTGCCGGCCTTCCTCGACTCCCTTGCCCCGGGAGTCATCTTGGCCCAAGCCATCGGGCGGCTCGGGAACTACTTCAACCAGGAGCTGTACGGCCGGGAAACCACGCTGCCGTGGGGTCTGGAAATCTTCTATCGCCGCGATCCTTCGGGATACATCGACCCGCATTCGCTTGACGGGGTGTCGACCGGGCAGCTCGCGGTCGTCGTGCAACCGACGTTTCTGTACGAATTGCTGTGGAACGTCCTGGTTTTCGTGATTCTGATCTACATCGATCGCCGCTACGCGATCGGTCACGGCCGGCTCTTTGCCAGCTACGTCGCGCTCTACTGCGTCGGGCGCTTCTGGGTCGAGCTGCTGCGTGACGACACCGCCACACATATCGCCGGTATCCGGATCAACTCGTTTACTTCGACTTTCGTGTTCATCGGCGCCGTCGTGTACATCGTTCTGGCGCCGAAGGGCCGCGAAGATCCCGAGAGTTTGCGTGGCAAGGACCACGCGGCTGACGAGGAATCCGAGCCCGAAATCGAGCCGACGGAGGAACCGGCCAGTGTGGCTGCGGCTTCGGTGGCCGCGGCAGCTGCCGGGGCGGAGGCGGCCGGCGCGGACGGTTCAGCGGCGTCGGAGGAAACGGCGAAGGCCGAGGAGGCGGAAGCCGAAGAGGCTGAGGAGCCTGAAGGCGCCGAGGAGCCGGCCGCCGAAGAGGCCGAAGCCGAGGAGCCCGAGGAGCCTGAAGCACAGGAGCATAGAGCCGAAGAGCCCGAAGCTGCCCCTGAGGAGGCAAAGACCGAAGAGCCGGCGTCTGAGGAGCCGGAGGCAGAGCGCGAAGACGCCGAAGAGCCAGCCGCCGAGGAGCCGGAAGCGGAAGAGGCCGAAGCGGCCGAGCCTGAGGAGGCAGGCGCCGAGGAACCAGCGCCCGAAGAAGCCGAGGCCCGAGAAACCGAGGCCGAGGGAACCGAGGCATCCGACGCCGACAAATTGGACGCAGATACCGAAACTGCCGAGCCCGAAGCTGCGGCCGGCGAACCGGACGAGGCCGCCGAAACCGAGGAGAGCGAGCCGGAGCCGGCCGCTGCCGTCGACGTGACATCCGAAGAACCAGCGGCGGAAACGGCCGGCGGCGACGACACGGAAACTCGGCGCCGCTGGCCACTGCGACGGCGGAGCCGGCGTTCGGGCGGCTAGCAAACCCTGGGGTACACGCAGTTCATCTGGCATGCTGAAACGGTGACCGAACCGTCGTGGAGCGATGGCCCAAACCCAGGCGCACCACCACCGCAGCCGTCGGGATACCCACCGCCGTACCCGCAATACCAGCCGTACCCGGGCACTGGCGGGTACGACCCGGCGGCGCCGTACGGCCGTCACCCGGTGACGGGACTGCCGTATTCGGACAAGTCGAAGACCATCGCCGGTCTGCTGCAGCTGCTCAGCCTGGTCGGCATCGGCGGAATCGGTCGCTTCTACATCGGCGACGTCGGGCTGGGCGTCGCGCAACTGCTCGTGGGCCTGCTGACCTGCGGAATCGGTCTGCTCTGGAGCATCATCGACGCCATCCTGATCTTGACCGACAAGGTAAACGACCCGCACGGTCGACCACTGCGCGATGGAACCTGACCCGGCTTCCCGCGCGGCGGCCCAGCGTGATCACCACGGCCGCTACATCGCCGTTGGCACCGGCCTGCTGCTGGCCGGAGCGCTCGGCTATGTCGGGTCGGTGGACCCGCGCGACGCGAATTCGGCGTACCCGCACTGCCCGTTCAAATGGCTCACCGGCTGGGATTGCCCCTTGTGCGGCGGGCTTCGGATGACCCATGACCTGCTGCACGGCCACCTGGCGGCCAGCATCTACGACAACGTCTTCCTGCTGGTCGGTCTCCCGGTGTTGGCCGCGTTTCTGCTGGTGCGGTGGCGGCAGGGCCGGCGACCACTGCTGCCCATACCGGCGGTGATAACGATCACTGTCGGCGCGATCGCGTGGACGGTGTTGCGCAATGTGCCGGGGTTTCCGCTGGTTCCGACGATGCTCGGCGGGTAGCCGGGCACCAAAACGCCCGGCCGCCCGGCGTCGTGATTTCCCGGTGGCTCAACGCGCGGTCACCTTCGGGTCACCCCGGCAAGCGGCCGCACGACTAAGCTGTTCGGCGTGAGTAGACGCGGGAAGATCGTCTGCACCCTCGGCCCTGCAACCCAAACGGACGAGCTCACTCTGGCGCTGGTCGAGGCCGGAATGGACGTCGCCCGAATGAACTTCAGCCACGGCGACTACGCCGATCACAAGGCCGCATACGAGCGGGTACGTGCCGCCTCGGATGCCACCGGGCGCGCCGTCGGTGTGCTCGCCGACCTGCAAGGCCCGAAGATCAGGCTCGGGCGCTTCGCCACGGGCTCGACCTACTGGGCCGACGGCGAAACGATCCGGATCACCGTCGAAGACTGCGAAGGAACCCACGACCGGGTATCGACCACCTACAAGACGTTGTCGAAGGACGCCGCGGTCGGTGACCGGGTCCTGGTCGACGACGGCAAGGTCGGGCTCGTCGTCGAGGCCATCGACGGAGACGACGTCGTCTGCACCGTGGTCGAGGGCGGCCCGGTGAGCAACAACAAGGGCATGTCGCTGCCCGGGATGAACGTGTCCGCACCGGCGTTGTCGGACAAGGACATCGACGATCTGACCTTCGCACTGGACCTGGGCGTCGACCTGGTGGCGCTGTCGTTCGTGCGTTCGCCGTCGGACGTCGAACTGGTGCACGAGGTGATGGATCGGATCGGCCGGCGGGTGCCGGTGATCGCCAAGCTGGAGAAGCCGGAAGCCGTCGACAACCTCGAAGCGATCGTGCTGGCCTTCGACGGCATCATGGTGGCGCGCGGCGACCTCGGCGTCGAGCTGCCGCTGGAAGAGGTTCCGCTGGTGCAGAAGCGGGCCATTCAGATGGCCCGGGAGAACGCCAAGCCCGTCATCGTCGCCACCCAGATGCTCGAGTCGATGATCGAAAGCTCGCGGCCCACCCGCGCCGAGGCCTCCGACGTAGCCAACGCCGTGCTCGACGGCGCCGACGCGGTGATGCTGTCCGGGGAGACCTCGGTCGGCAAGTACCCGCTGGCCGCGGTCCGCACGATGGCGCGGATCGTGACCGCCGTCGAGGACAACTCGACGGCCGCTCCGCCGCTGACCCACGTGCCGCGCACCAAGCGGGGAGTCATCTCCTATGCCGCCCGCGACATCGGCGAGCGGCTCGACGCCAAGGCATTGGTCGCGTTCACCCAGTCCGGCGACACCGTGAAGCGGTTGGCGCGCCTGCACACCCCGTTGCCGCTGCTCGCCTTTACGGCCTGGCCCGAGGTGCGCAGCCAGCTGGCGATGACGTGGGGCACCGAGACGTTCATCGTGCCCATCATGGATTCCACCGACGAGATGATCCGTCAGGCCGATAAATCGCTGCTCGAGCTGGGCCGATACAAGCGGGGGGACCTGGTGGTGATCGTCGCCGGCGCCCCGCCTGGCACAGTAGGGTCAACCAATTTGATCCACGTCCACCGAATCGGGGAGGACGACCTCTAACCCGCAAGGAGAGCCCGTGCCGGCCGGCAGTGATTTCGACGAGTTGCTGGCGGTCCTGGACCTCAATCGCGTGGGTGACGACCTGTTCCTCGGGTCCCATCCCAGCAAGAACCCGATGCGGACCTTCGGCGGGCAGCTGATGGCGCAATCGTTCGTCGCGGGTAGCCGCAGCCTGGTCCGCGGCGATCTGCCGCCCAGCGCGCTCTCGGTGCACTTCATCAACGGCGGCGACACGACCAAGGACATCGAATTCCACGTCTGCCGGTTGCGCGACGAGCGGCGCTTCGCCAACCGCCGCGTCGACGCCGTGCAGGACGGGGTGTTGTTGTCCTCGGCGATGATCGCCTACATGTCCGGCGGGCGCGGCCTCGAGCACGCCGTCGAGCCGCCACAGGTGGGCGAGGCCCACGACCAGCCGCCGCTGCGCGATCTGTTGCGCGGCTACGAGGAAACCGTTCCGCACTTCGTCAACGCGCTGCAGCCGATCGAATGGCGCTATACCAACGATCCGGCGTGGGTGATGCGGGACAAGGGTGAGCGGCTACCGCACAACCGGGTGTGGCTCAAGGCGCTGGGGCCGGTGCCCGACGATCCGGTGCTGCACACCGCGACGATGGTGTACTCCTCGGACACCACGGTGCTGGATTCGGTCATCACCACCCACGGGTTGTCGTGGGGTTTCGACCGCATTTTCGCCGCGTCGGCCAATCATTCGGTGTGGTTTCACCGGCAGGTCGACTTCAACGACTGGGTGCTGTATTCGACATCGTCGCCGGTGGCCGCCGATTCCCGCGGGCTGGGCACCGGCCATTTCTTCGATGGCACCGGCCAAATCGTCGCCACCGTGGTGCAAGAAGGTGTGTTGAAATACTTTCCGCCGTCCGGCCGATAACGGTTATCGAATAGTTACCGGACACCGGTCCGATTTCGGTTCTGCCGGGCCGCAATCGGGCGTAACTTCGAATGAGCCGGGTATTCGATGGGACAAGCACTACGCCCATCGGGAGGTGACGCATGAAGGGCCCGTCGGCAGATCTCCTTCCTAAACTGCGCGCGCGCGAACGCGTTGTGGTTCCCGTCGATTCGCTTGCGGCGCGCTGCGTCGGCGCCTTGGCATTGCTGTGCGCGGCGTGCTGGCTGGTCGCCGTCGTCGCCCACCACCGCTATCAGCCGCAATGGCATTACGCCGATCGGCTGGGCTGGTCGTTGACGGTGCTGGCCGCGGTGGCGTTGATCGCCCGCGGCATATTCCTGGGGCGCCCCGTGACGACCATGCACGCGGGAGCGGCTGCCCTGTGTGTATTGGCGGGGCTGGGCTCACATGTGTTGGGATTCGACCTGTTCGGTGACATGCTGATCGCCGGTTCGGGTTTGGTGTTGATGTGGCCGACGGCCTCGCATCCGCAGCCCGAAAACCTGCCCCGGGCATGGGCTTTGATCAACGCCACCAGCGACGACCCGCTGGCACCGTTCGCGATGCAAACGGGTAAGAGCTATCACTTCACCGCCGCGGGCACCGCGGCGCTGGCCTATCGCACCCGGATGGGCTTCGCGGTGGTCGGCGGCGACCCGATCGGTGACGAGACGCAATTCCCTGAGCTGATCGCCGATTTCGCCTCGATGTGTCACACGCACGGCTGGCGTATCGCGGTGGTCGGGTGCAGCGAGCGCCGGCTCGCGCTGTGGAACGACCGAGCGGTGGTCCGGCAATCGTTGCGAGCCGTACCGATCGGTCGCGACGTCGTCGTCGACGTGGCCGGTTTCGACATGGTCGGGCGCAAGTTCCGCAACCTGCGCCAGGCGGTGCAGCGCACCCACAATGCCGGCATCACCACGGAAATCGTTGCGGAGCAAGAACTCGACGACACGCTGCATGCCGAATTGGCCGACGTGGTGCGCGCCTCCCCCAGCGGGGCGCACACCGACCGCGGGTTCTATATGAACCTCGACGGCGTGCTGGAGGGCCGATTCCCCGGCATCCAGCTGATCATCGCCAGGGACGCCCACGGGCGGGTGCAGGGTTTTCATCGATACGCGACGGCCGGTGGTGGCAGCGATATCACCATGGATGTGCCGTGGCGCCGTCGCGGTGCACCCAACGGGATCGACGAACGGCTCAGCGTCGACATGATCACAGCCGGCAAAGAGGCTGGAGCACAGCGGGTTTCGCTGTCCTTTGCGGCGTTCCCAGAGATCTTCGACGACAAGGACCGCGGCCGTGCGGAGCGAGTGTTCTACCGGTTGATTCATTTGCTCGACCCGTTGATCGCGCTCGAATCGCTGTACCGGTATGTGCACAAGTTTCATGCGCTGGATGCCCGGCGCTACGCGCTGATTTCGCTGACCCAGTTGGTGCCGCTGGTATTCGTGCTGCTGACACTGGAATTCATGCCGCGCCGGCGCCACCTCTGAGGTAGGCGGCTAGCCGATGCGCAGTTCGGGGCAGGGAATGCCTTCGGGTAGGTGGTGAGTGGCCACCACGACCGTCCGCTCGGCGCTCACCAGCCCGGACGTCGGGGCCAGCAGATCCGCCAGCATTCGTTCGGCGTCGCCCGCGTCGAGATGCTCGGTGGGCTCGTCGAGCAGCACGATCCGCGCCGGCGACAGCATCGCCCGGGCCAGCAGCAGCCGGCGGCGCTGACCGGCCGAGACGGCGCGCGCACCGCCGGTCAGCACCGTCGACAGGCCCTCGGGCAGATTGGCGAGCCACTCACCGAGTCCGACCGTATCCAATGCCGCCACCAGTTCGGCGTCCGCGCAGTCGCCCCGGGTGACCAGCAGGTTGTCTCGGACCGTGGTGGCAAAAATGTGTGCGTCCTCGGCGAAAAAGGCGACGGCGCTGGGCAATTCGTGCTCGTCGAAGCTGTCCAGATCGATTCCGTTCAGCATCGCGTGGCCGTCCAAGGGCGGTATCAGCCCGGCAAGGGTCATCAGCAGCGTGGTCTTGCCGGAGCCACTGGCACCGGTGATGGCCAGCCGCGCACCGGGCTCGAGGTCGACCGTCACCCGGTGTGAGAAGGCCCGCGTGTGACCGGAACGGAGGTCGGCCGACAACCGGGCGGTGCCGACCGGAAGTGGTGTCGGCGTGCGGGATTCGGCCGTGGGAAATTCCGGAGCGAGATCGAGCAGACGGCGTGCCGCGATGCGTGAACGGGTCAACTGGATGGCGGCCGCCGGCAGGGGAGTCATCGCCTCGAAGGCGGACAGCGGCAACAGCATCAAGACCGCCAGGGTGGTGGGGGCGACCGCGTGTGCCAGCCCGATCCCGGCCACGACCGCGCCGAGCACACTGGCGCCGATCGCGGCGGTCGGCATGGCTTCGGCCAGCGCGGCCGGTCGGGCGGCCGCGTCCAGCGCATCGCTCCAACGGAGTTGGCGCCGACGCGATTCGGCGATGACGTCGGGCAGGGCGCCGGCGACCCGAAGTTCGGGCGCGTGTTCGAGGGCGATCATCGCGGCCGTGTCGCGCTCGGAATGATGTTGGCGGGCAACTTCTTCCTGGGTGACCGCGGCTTTGCCGGCAAAGCAGTGGCGCCACCACACCGGTGATGAGCAGGCAGAGCGCCAGTACCGTGCCGGCCGCCGGCGAAATGACCCCGACCGCAACGGTTGCCGCCACCGCCAATACCGCGGCGACGCCGATCGGGATCAGCGCCCGCACCAGCACGTCGGCCAGGGCGTCGACGTCGGCGCCCACCCGCGCCACCAATTCGCCGCTGTGCAGCCGGACGGCCACCGCTGCCGGTCCGTCGGCCAGGCGGTGGTAGATCTCCGCTCGCGCAACGCCGGCCGCGCGCAGTGCGGTGTTGTGGGTGGCCAGCCGCTCGCAATAGTGCAGCACGCCGCGCGCGATCGCGAACAAGCGCACCGCGACGACCGCGACGGACAGGTCGAGGATGGGCGGCATCTGCCAGGCCCGCGTGATCAGCCACGCCGACACCCCGGCCAGGGCCAGCGCGCTGCCCAGCGAGAGCACTCCCAACGCGATGGCCGCCAGGATGCGGGGCAGCCGTGGCCGCAACAGGCTCGACGCGGCCAGCAGGGGGTCAGACGCGCGCACAACGCACCTCGCCCTCCGATACCACCTCGACAACGTGGTCTCCGATCGCCACGACCGGCTGCCGGTGCCCGACGACCACGACCGTCGCCCCCGCCCGCGACCGCTCGACAATGGCCCGGAGCACCCGCTGTTCGGTGGCTGCGTCCAGGTGGGCGGTAGGTTCGTCGAGCAGCAGCACCGGGCCGGGCGATCCGAGCGCACGCGCCAGGCCCAGCCGCTGTCGCTGTCCCAGCGACAGCCCCAGGCCGTCGCGTCCCAGCGTGGTGTCCAGCCCGTCCGGCAACTCGGCCAGCACCGCGTCGAATCCCGATGCAGCGCAGGCACTTTCCATGTCGTCCAACTCCCCGAGCAGGGCCAGGTTGTCGCGGACCGTGCCGGGCACGAGCACCGGGCGTTGCGGCAGCCAGGACAGCTGGCGCCACCACGCGCTTTGTTCGAACTCGGTGACGTCGACGCCGTCGACGGTGACCCGACCCGACGACGGCACCGTGAGTCCGGCGATGACCTGCAGGGTGGTGCTCTTGCCGGCGCCGTTGCGTCCGGTCAGCACCGTCACGCGGCCCGGCGGGATCACCGCGGTCAACTCGCACGGCGAATTGCCGTCTCGCCCGGCCACACTCAGGTTCTCCACGCGGATTTCCGCGCCCCGGGCAGCGACGGTTCGGCCGCGCGGCGCCGCCGCGGTGGCTTCACCGATGAGCGCGAACGCCTCGTCGGCGGCGGTCCGACCGTCTTGCGCCGCATGGAATTCCGCGCCGATACGACGCAGTGGCCAGTACACGTCGGGTGCCAGCAGCAGTACCGTCAACCCGGTGGCCAGGCTCATCTCGCCGAACACCAGGGGCAGGCCGATACCGACCGCGATCAGCGCGACACCCAAGGTGGCCAGCAGCTCGAGCACCAGGGCCGACAGGAATGCGATGCGCAGCGTCGCCATCGCCGAGCGCCGATGGGCGGCGGCGAGTTCGGCGATGCGGTGTTCGGGGCCCGCGGCGCGGCCCAGCGCCCGCAGCGTGGGGATGCCGGCGATCAGGTCCAGCAGCCGCCCCTGCAGGGTCGTCATCGCGGCCAGCGCGGCGGCCGATCGCTCGGCCGTCGCCAGCCCGATCAGCACCATGAAAATCGGAATCAGCGGCAGCGTGATCACCACGATCAGCGTCGACTTCAGGTCATACAGCGCGATCACGGCCACCGTCGCCGGAGTCAGGATCGCGGCGACCAGCAGCGTGGGCAGGTAGCCGGTGAAATACGGGCGCAAGCCGTCCAGGCCGCGGGTCACCACGAGCGCGGCCGCATCCCGCTGCGCGGCCAGTTCGTCGGGTTGCCGGGCGGTGACCGCCGCCAGCACCTGGCCGTTGAGATCGGCGATCACCGCGCTGGCGCCCCGTTGACCAAGCCGCGCCTGCAGCCAGTGCGTCACCGTGCGAACGGCCCACAGCATCAACAGGATTGACAGCGGACCCAGCCAGCCCTGCAGGCCGCGGGCCGAGGGATCGGTGATGACCGTCGCGACGATCCTCGCCAGCACGATCGCCGAGCCGATCGCACAGGCGGAGATCACCACTCCGCAGCTCACCGTTGCGGCCAAGTAGCGGCGCAACGCGGTCGACGCCCGCCACAGTCGCGGGTCCAGGGGCGCCCGGGAATTGCGTGTGTTCAGGACGGACGCCTTGCCAGCCCGATCGACGGCGGTATCCGGTCAGCCGAGATCCGTTGCCGGAACACCCAATACGTCCACGCCTGGTACACGACCGTCAGCGGGGCGAAGAAAGCGGTCACCCACGTCATGACCTTGAGCGTGTAGGGCGTCGACGATGCGTTATAGATCGTCAGGCTCCACTGCGTGTTCAGGGTCGAGGGCACCAAATTCGGATACAGCACACCGAACAACAAGATCACCACCGACGCGACGACCAGCGCCGTGCTCGCGAACGCCCAGCCGTCGGAGGCGCGACTCCACACCGACGCCACCGCGCCAAGCTGCGCGACGACCGCCACCGCCAGCACCAGCCAGGTCCAGTCCTTCCCATGCGCCAGTTGCGTCCAAAGTCCAAAGACCCCAACCAGTCCCGTGACCGGCAGCGACAGCTGCCTGGCAAACCGGTGCGCGTCGTCGCGAATCGCGCCGGAGGTCTTCAACGCGACGAACACCGCGCCGTAGAACAAGAACAGCCCGGCTGTCGCCAAACCGCCCAGCAGCGTGTAGGCGTTGAGTACGTCGCCGATCGAGAGATGAATGTGGCCGCGGGCGTCCACCGGCAGACCCCGTACCAGGATCGCGAACGCCACACCCCACAACACCGCGGGCAGCCAGGACCCGGCCGCAATCCCGAAATCGGCCAGGGCGCGCCATTTTGTGTCGTCGATCTTGCCGCGCCATTCGATGGCCACGGCGCGCACGATCATGCCGAACAGAATCGCGAGCAGCGGCAGATACAGCGTCGAGAACACGCTCGCATACCAGCCGGGAAACGCGGCGAACATCCCGGCACCGGCGGTGATCAACCAGACCTCGTTGCCGTCCCATACCGGGCCGATGGTGTTCAGCGCGGTGCGCCGGTGGACTTCCGGATCGCCGGTGCCGACACGAGCGAACGGTTCCATCAGCATGCCCACGCCGAAGTCGAAGCCCTCCAGGATGAAAAAGCCCAGGAACAGCACGGCAATGATGCCGAACCACAACTCTTGCAGCGCCATTGGTTAACTCCTTCCCGGGTCAGTAGGCGAACGACAGCGGGGCGACTTCGTCTTCGCCGGGTACCTTCGGCGGTGCGGGTTCCGCGTCGTGTTCCAACGGTCCCTCGGCGATGTAGCGCTTCAGCAGAAAGAACCAGATGACCGCGAGCACCGCGTAGACCAAAGTGAACGTCACCAGCGAGGTCACCACCATGCCCGACGTGTGATCCGACACACCCTGGCTGACCGTCAGCCGCACTTGCTGGTCGCCGGTCGGGTTCGGCACCACAAGCCATGGCTGCCGGCCCATTTCGGTGAACACCCAGCCGGCACTGTTGGCCAGGAACGGCGTGGGGATGGTCAGGAGCGCGAACCAGGAAAACCACGATTGGGTCGGGGTGCGACCGCCGCGAGTCAGCCACAAGGTGGCCAGCGCGAACAGCACCGGGACGGCCATCAACCCGATCATCATCCGGAACGACCAATAGGTGACGAACAGGTTGGGCCGGTAGTCATTTGGCCCGAACTTGTGTTCCGAGTCTTGCTGGATATCGCGCACGCCGTGCAACGTCACACCGGTGAATTTGCTTTCGGCGAGGAACGGCAGGACGTAGGGCACCTCGATGACGCGGGTGATGCTGTCGCAGTTGTTGTGTGTACCGACCGTCAGGATGGAGAAGTCCGGATCGGTCTCGGTGTCGCACAACGATTCCGCCGACGCCATTTTCATCGGCTGCTGCTGGAACATCAGCTTGCCCTGTTGGTCGCCGGTGAAGAACAGCCCGACGGTGGCGAACAGCGCCACCCAACACCCCAGCACGGCCGCCGGGCGAAACACCGTGTCGAGGTCGACGTTCGAGGTCTTTTTCGCGCGGACCAGCCACCAGGCGCTCACGGCGGCGACGAAGGTGGCCGCGGTCAGCAGCGAACCGTTGACCGCATGTGAAAACGCCGCTCGCGCAGTGTTATTGGACAGTAACGCCGCGATGCTGTCCAACTCGGCGCGACGGGTCGCGGGGTTGTAGTGTGCGCCGACCGGATGCTGCATGAACGAATTCGCCGAGATGATGAAGAACGCCGACACGTTGACCGAGATGGCGACGACCCAAATGCAGGCCAGGTGCACCAACCGCGGCAGCCTGCTCCAGCCGAAGATCCACAGCCCGAGGAAGGTGGATTCGAAGAAGAACGCGGCCAGGCCTTCCATCGCGAGTGGGGCGCCGAAGATGTCGCCGACGAACCGCGAGTACTCACTCCAGTTCATGCCGAACTGGAATTCCTGCACGATTCCGGTGGCCACCCCGATCGCGAAATTGATCAGGAAGAGCTTTCCGAAGAATTTGGTCAGGCGATACCAGGCGGTGTTGCCGGTGGCCACCCACGCGGTCTGCATGACCGCGACCAACGGGGCCAGGCCGATCGTGAGCGGCACAAAGATGAAGTGGTAGACGGTGGTGATACCGAACTGCCACCGCGAAATGTCGACGACATTCATCGGTCAGCTCCCGTGACTGCAGCGTTCTACGACACAGTGTAGTAGTTAGGCGCTGGTGACGCCATTCCCGGGTTCTTTGCAGGCCTTACGGATCCCGAACGACGCGATGACCTCCAGGACGCCGATGACGGCAAGCCAAATGCCGACGACGATCGCCAGGGTGATGATCGACGCGAACGGTGACGCCAGCACGACAACGCCGGCTATCAATGTGATCGCGCCGAGGAAAATCGCCCAGCCGCGCCCCGGCAGCGCCGGATCGCTGATCGCGGAAACCGTTGTGGCAACGCCACGGAAGATGAATCCGATGCCAACCCAGATGGCCAGCAACAGCACCGCGTAGCCCTGACCGAAGTGGCGAAATGCCAGCACGGCCAGGATCAGCGACGCGGCGCCGCTGATGAACAGCAAAATGCGACTGCCCGCCGAAACATGCAGGCTGAATGCGAATACGACTTGGGCGACACCGGTGATCAACAGATAGACACCGAAGGCGATCGCGGCGGCCAGCACGGAGATACCCGGCCACGCGAGCACCAATACGCCGACGATCAGCGTCAGGATTCCCGATGCCAGTGTGGATTTCCAGAGATGCGGCAACATGGTTGGAACTTCGCGGGGCTGCATAACCTCACTGTGGCACAACGATGCGGCCGAGAATAGGGGCTTTAGACCGTGGCGTCGTGGGCCGTTCGGGGTGTCTCGGTGGCCATGTCAGCGGCTTCGGCGGGTGCCGGCTTGCGCCCGATCAGGTACCAGGTGTGCATCACACCTTTGCCCTTGACCTCGATGCGGCCGCGCTCCCGCAGCACGAACTCGTCCTTCAGGCGCGCGTAAACGTCCTCGGGCACTTGAATCTGTCCCACGGAGTCGGTCGATTCCATCCGGGCCGCGACATTGACCGCGTCACCCCACACGTCGTAGAAGAAACGCCGCGAGCCCACGACGCCCGCGACCACGGTGCCCGTCGCAAAGCCGACCCGTAGGGGTACCGAGAGGCCTTGTGCGTCTTTGAGTTTCGCGGCGGCAGCGACCATGTCGAGGGCAAAGTCGGCCAGTGCGTGTACGTGATCGGGCCGGGGCCGGGGGACTCCACTGACGACCATGTAGGAGTCCCCGCTGACTTTGATCTTCTCCAGTCCGTGCTTGTCGACCAGTTCGTCGAAGGTGCTGTAGACGCGGTCCAGGAATTTCACGAGGTCACAGGGCGCGGTCGAGCTTGCGCGCTCGGTGAAGCCGACCATGTCGGCGAACAGCACCGAGGCTTCTTCGTATCGGTCGGCGATGACGTCGCGCTCGGGTTCTTTGAGCCGGTCGGCGACGCTGGCCGGCAACATATTGCCCAGCAGTGCTTCGGAGCGCTCGTGTTCGGCCTCCATGACGGCCTCGGCGCGCTCGGTGTCACGCAGCGCGAACCACACCGTCACCACCACCATCGCAAACGCCGAGACGGTGGTGATGATGAAGCTCATCGTGATCGCCCACGGCGGTTCCAGGCCGGTGGAGTTGGGGACCAGGAATTGCAGGGTGACGACCAGTGCGACGCCGAGTGCGGCCAGCAGCGCCGCAAGGCCGATACGCTCGATGCCGAGCTGCAACACCACCAGGCTGGCGATTGTCACGAGGAAGTACTGCACGCCGCCGCCGGTGCCCACTTCCCAACAGGTCACGAAGACTGCCGTGTACGCAGTGACGATAAAGGTAAGCGGCGCAACCAATTCGCCGAATCGATGCAGCCACGGCACCAACGCGAAGGTCACACCGGTAAACAGGTTGACTATCTGGATGGGGTAGGCCCCGGGCCCCGACCAGAAGCCGAGCACGGCGAATACCAGGCACACCACCACGCCCATCAAGGCGTTGATGTTGAGGACCCTGACCCGGCGGGCGTGACTGTCGGCGTAGTGGTCGTTGCGGGCGCGATTTTTGGCCCGCACCGCCTCTTTACAGTCCGGGCGTGTCGCGCCATCCGGCCGACTTGGTGGGGCACCACATTTTCTAGCCGCCACGTTCAGAGCGTAACCGCTGAATCCGCATATACCCAGCGTGGCGGTGAAGTCGTGGGATCGCTAGGACGCCCCGGGGCCCCCGGCCGGCGGTGAACCCCGCAACCGGATGTGCTTGTCACGGAGGCGACCGGATCGGTGGCCACTGGGTAGCTTCGTCGGCAATCCGGGCAGGTGGGCGATGTGCACCCAGCCGCCGCTGGTTTGGACCACGACCGGCATGGACGCCATGGTGGCCGATACTTGGGCCTCGCGCTTTGCCTGCTCCCGGGCGATGAACAGCACATCGAGCGGATACCACAGACCGACCCATGCCACCACCAGGAAGACACCGTTGCCGAGTAGTTCGCCCGCGAGTTCGCCGACCATCGGGCGAGTGAAAAGGTACGACAGCGCGATTCCGATCACGAACAGCGCCGAGCCGCTGATCAGCGACCGCATGCCCTGCCGCCAGATCAGGTCGTGCTGCCGGTTGGCGCGGCGTTCGGATAACTCGCCGTAGCGGCGGACCGATGCCACCAGGTTCGCGGCCGTTTCCTCCGTGCATTCGCCGGCGATGTCCAGCACGATGCGCTGGATGCGGGATTGTTTGCGCTGGGCGAGTAGTCGTTCGACGAGTTCGTCGATGCCACTGTCGATTCGGCGCGCACCGGAGAGCAGGGCACGCTGGTCTACGGCGAACAGGTCGCTGGGGTCATCCAATTCAATGACGATGTCCGCCAACGGTTCTTGTCGATCGCGTCGTAGTTTCACACCACAACCTCCCGCCCGACAAGACGCCGCTTCGCGCGGCATCCCCGAATACTACTGAGGTCGGCATGTGTAACTGGCGGATTCGTCGAATGCGTTGGTGTACAGGCGGTCTCAGTTGGCGGCCACCGGCCGCGGAAATGACTATCCACCCCTCCGCGGAGGGGTGGATAGAGCCGAGCCACTTAGATCGCGATGCAGGACCCGCCGGGAAGGCAGAAGCTTCCGCATCCCGAAGTGGTGAGCGGGGTGAGCACGATAACGAAGGCAACGAAAATTTTGCTGACACGCGACACGACGAACTCCACTCTGTGAGACTGGCAAAGCGTGCTTACTGTACGTCTGTCAAACAAGCCGAAAACGTGTCGCGAACCAACCGTGTTGTATTCGGGATTGCCGCGTTATTGCCGCGTTGCCGAAACGCGATCCGGCACCCGGTTTGCGCCGGGCCGGGCGCGGTGCCCTCGGTGAGATTCGAACTCACACTGGACGGGTTTTGAATCCGTTTCCTCTGCCAGTTGGGATACGAGGGCTCTACTTGTTATTTACCTTAAGCGGCCTCCCACCATAGAGGATCGGTGTGGGCATCCGCTCTCACTGCCCCCGATGTCGCTGGTCGTCGCGATCCACGAGAGAATGTTCGTCATGACAGGCCCCACGACCGACACCGACGCCGCTGTGCCGCGCCGGGTCCTGATCGCGGAAGACGAAGCGCTGATCCGTATGGACTTGGCCGAGATGCTGCGAGAGGAGGGGTACGACATTGTCGGCGAGGCAGGCGATGGCCAGGAAGCCGTCGAACTCGCCGAGCGGCATAAGCCCGACCTCGTGATCATGGACGTGAAGATGCCGCGCCGTGACGGCATCGACGCGGCCTCGGAGATAGCCAGCAAACGCATCGCGCCGATTGTCGTGCTGACCGCGTTCAGCCAGCGCGACCTGGTCGAGCGGGCGCGAGATGCCGGGGCGATGGCGTACCTGGTGAAGCCGTTCACGATCAGCGACCTGATTCCGGCCATTGAGTTGGCCGTCAGCCGATTCGGCGAGATCACCGCGCTGGAACGTGAAGTCGCGACGTTGTCCGACCGGCTGGAGACCCGCAAGGTCGTCGAACGCGCCAAGGGGCTGCTGCAGTCCAAGCAGGGCATGACCGAGCCCGAGGCGTTCAAGTGGATCCAGCGCGCCGCCATGGATCGCCGGACCACGATGAAACGCGTGGCCGAGGTCGTGCTGGAAACCCTCGGCGGCGAGTCCGACGAGGCGTCCGGCTAGTTGTCGCGCCCCGCCCGCCGCATTGAGTGTGCGGTGACGGCCTGGAGTGTGCGGTCAGGCTGGCGACACGCCGTGGCACCAATCCGTGAGCGCACACCGAAAGCCGTGAACGCACACGCAACGAGGCTTGCGCCTTAGCGGGCCACGATCACCGACGAACCGTGGCCGAACAGGCCCTGATTCGCGGTGACGCCGACCGTGGCGTTCTCCACCTGCCGGCCGGTCGCCCGGCCCCGCAGCTGCCAGGTCAGCTCACAGACCTGAGCGATCGCCTGCGCGGGGATGGCCTCGCCGAAGCACGCCAGGCCGCCGGAGGGATTCACCGGCACCTTGCCGCCGATCGCGGTGGCGCCGCTGCGCAGCAACTGCTCGGCTTCGCCCTTGGGACACAACCCCAGGTGCTCATACCAGTCCAGTTCCAGCGCCGTCGACAGGTCGTAGACCTCGGCCAGGCTCACGTCCTCGGGCCCGATGCCGGCTTCGGCATAGGCCGCATCGAGAATCTGATCCTTGAAGACCCGGTCTGGCCCCGGTACCACCGCGGTGGAATCCGTTGCGATATCCGGCAATTCGGGCAGATGCTGCGGATACTGCGGCGTGACCGTGCTGACCGCACGCACCGAGGGCACACCGTCGAGCGAGCCGAGGTGCTTACGGGTGAACTCCGCACTGGCCACGATCAGCGCCGCGGCACCGTCGGAGGTGGCGCAGATGTCGAGCTGCCGCAACGGATCTGAGACGACCGGGCTGGCCAGCACGTCCTCGACCGAAGACTCCTTGCGGTAGCGGGCATTCGGGTTCTGCAGCCCGTGCTGGGAGTTCTTGACCTTCACCTGGGCGAAGTCCTCCGACGTCGCCCCGTACAGGTCCATCCGTCGGCGCGCCAGCAACGCGAAGTACACCGGGTTCATCGCGCCGATCAGGTGGAACCGCTGCCAGTCCGGGTCGTTCTTGCGTTCTCCGCCGACCGGGGCGAACGCGCCCTTCGGTGTGGTGTCGGCGCCGATGACCAGCGCGACGTCGCAGAACCCGGCCAGAATGTGGGCCCGGGCGCTCTGCAGTGCCTGCGAACCGCTGGCGCAGGCGGCGTAACTGGAGCTGACCGGTACGCCGTTCCAGCCGAGCTTCTGCGCGAACGTCGACCCGGCGATGAAGCCGGGGTAGCCGTTGCGGATCGTGTCGGCGCCGGCGACCAGCTGGATCTGTCGCCAGTCCAGCCCCGCCTCGGCCAGCGCGGCGCGCGCGGCGACGACGCCGTATTCGGTGAAGTCGCGGCCCCATTTGCCCCAGGGATGCATCCCGGCGCCCAGGATGTACAGCGGTGCGGGTGTACTCATTTGACGATCCTCCAGGCGTGCACGATGCGCTCGATGCCGTCGTCGTCGGTGAACAGCGGCATCGTGGTCAGCTCCATCTCCATGCCGACCTTCAGGTCGGCGGCCAGCGTGCCCTCGACCACCTTGCCCAGCACGATGATTCCCTCGTCGGCCAGCTCCACCGCGGCGATCGCGAACGGCTCGAACGGGTCGGCCGCGGGGTAGGGCGCGGGCGGGGGATACCGGTTTTCGGTGTAGCTCCACAGCTTTCCCCGGGTCGACAACGCGACGGACTTCAGGGTGTCGCTGGCGCACGCCGGGTTGGGGCAGTTGTTCTGCCCCCCCGAATCAACGGGCGGGAAAACATACGTTCCGCACTCGGGGCACTTGCTGCCGATCAGATGGGGATTTCCGGCGTCATCGGTGGCGAACCACCCGTCGATCGCGGCTTGTGTACTGGTCACCTCTGGCACTCGGCCAGACTACCCAGCTCAAACACAAAACTGAAACGTGTTGCAGTTCTGCCGGGGCCGCAGGGTCGTCACACCCGGTGCCTAGAGTGAGAGCCGTGCCCGCCGCCACAGAGGAACAAACCAAGCCGACGCTGATGTTGTTGGACGGCAATTCGCTGGCCTTTCGGGCTTTCTATGCGCTGCCCGCGGAGAACTTCAAGACCCGCGGCGGCCTGACCACCAACGCGGTCTACGGCTTCACCGCCATGCTGATCAACCTGCTGCGCGACGAGGCGCCGACGCACGTCGCCGCGGCGTTCGACGTCTCGCGCCAGACGTTTCGGCTGGAGCGCTACCCGGAGTACAAGGCCGGCCGGTCGGAAACCCCCGACGAGTTCCGCGGGCAGATCGACATCACCAAGGAGGTGCTGGGCGCGCTGGGCATCACGGTGCTCGCCGAGCCCGGATTCGAAGCCGACGACCTGATCGCGACGCTGGCTACCCAGGCCGAGAACGAGGGCTACCGGGTGCTGGTGGTCACCGGCGACCGCGACTCCCTGCAATTGGTCAGCGACGACGTGACGGTGCTGTACCCGCGCAAGGGCGTCAGCGAACTGACCCGATTCACCCCGGACGCCGTCGTCGAGAAGTACGGGCTGACGCCCGCGCAATACCCCGACTTCGCCGCGCTGCGCGGCGACCCCAGCGACAACCTGCCCGGAATTCCGGGCGTGGGGGAGAAGACCGCGTCCAAGTGGATCGTCGAGTACGGGTCGCTGCAGGGCCTGGTCGACAACGTCGACTCGGTGCGCGGCAAGGTCGGCGATGCGCTGCGGGCCCATTTGCCCAACGTCATCCGCAACCGCGAGCTCACCGACCTCGTCAAAGACGTGCCGCTGGCCCAAACCCCCGACACGCTGCGGATGCTGCCGTGGGATCGCGACCAGATCCACCGGCTCTTCGACGACCTCGAGTTTCGCGTGCTGCGCGACCGGCTGTTCGACACCCTGGCCGCCGTCGAGCCCGAGGTGGACGAGGGATTCGACGTCCGGGGCGGCGCGCTGGAGGCCGGGCAGCTGGCGGTGTGGCTGGCCGAACACAGCTCGGGCAAACGGTTCGGCCTGGCCGTCGTCGGCACCCACCTCGCGTACGACGCCGACGCCACCGCGCTGGCCATCGTTTCCTCCGACGGCGAGGGCCGCTACATCGACACCTCGGCGCTGGATCCCGACGACGAGGCGGCGCTCGCGTCCTGGCTGGCCGACCCCGGTCCGCCCAAGGCGCTGCACGAAGCCAAGCTGGCGATGCACGACCTGGCCGGGCGGGGCTGGACACTGAACGGCGTCACCTCCGACACCGCCCTGGCCGCCTACCTGGTGCGGCCCGGGCAGCGCAGCTTCGCCCTCGACGACCTCTCGCTGCGCTATCTGCGCCGCGAGCTGCGCGCCGAAACTGCTGAGCAGCAACAGCTTTCGCTCCTCGACGATTCCGACGGAGTCGACGACCAGGCGGTGCAGACGCTGATCCTGCGCGCCGTGGCGGTGTTGGACCTGGCCGACGCGCTGGACGAGGAGCTGGCCCGCATCAACTCCACGTCGCTGTTGGACGGCATGGAGCTGCCGGTGCAGCGGGTGCTGGCCGGCATGGAGCACGCCGGCATCGCGGTCGACATGGGCCAACTGTCCGAGCTGCAAAGCGATTTCGCGGCCCAGATCCGCGACGCCGCCGAGGCGGCCTACGAGGTGATCGGCAAACAGATCAACCTGGGCTCGCCAAAACAGTTGCAGACGGTGCTCTTCGACGAGCTGGGCATGCCGAAGACCAAACGCACCAAGACCGGCTACACCACCGACGCGGACGCCCTGCAGTCGCTGTTCGACAAGACCGGCCATCCGTTCCTGCAGCATCTGCTGGCCCACCGCGATGCCACCCGGCTCAAGGTCACCGTCGACGGGCTGCTGAATTCGGTGGCCTCCGACGGGCGTATCCACACCACGTTCAACCAGACCATCGCCGCGACGGGTCGCTTGTCGTCGACCGAGCCGAATCTGCAGAACATTCCGATCCGCACCGAGGCCGGCCGGCGCATCCGCGACGCGTTCGTGGTCGGCGACGGGTATGCCGAGCTGATGACAGCCGACTACAGCCAGATCGAGATGCGGATCATGGCGCATCTGTCCGGCGACGACGGGCTGATCGAGGCGTTCAACACCGGCGAAGACCTGCACTCGTTCGTCGCGTCCCGGGCATTCGGGGTGCCGATCGAGGAGGTCACCGCCGAACTGCGCCGCCGGGTGAAGGCGATGTCCTACGGCCTGGCCTACGGATTGAGCGCCTACGGATTGGCCGCCCAGCTGAAAATCTCCACCGAAGAGGCCAAAGAGCAGATGGACCAGTACTTCGCCCGGTTCGGCGGCATCCGCGACTACCTGCGCGACGTCGTCGAACAGGCCCGCAAGGACGGTTACACCTCCACGGTGTTCGGCCGCCGGCGCTATCTGCCCGAGCTGGACAGCAGCAACCGCAACGTCCGTGAGGCCGCCGAGCGGGCGGCGCTCAACGCGCCCATCCAGGGTTCCGCGGCCGACATCATCAAGGTGGCGATGATCGAGGTCGACAAGGCCATCAAGGAGGCCGGACTGAAGTCGCGGATGTTGCTGCAGGTCCACGACGAATTGCTGTTCGAAATCGCCCCCGGCGAGCGCGAGCAGGTCGAGGCGCTGGCCCGCGACAAGATGGGCTCCGCCTACCCGTTGGATGTCCCGCTCGAGGTGTCCGTCGGTTACGGCCGCTCCTGGGACCGCGCCGCGCATTAGCTAAACAATCGGGGCGGTGCCGCGCATTGGCCGGGTGCGGGCATTTGCCCCCAACCGCAGGCCCGGCCCTTTTCGCGGCCGGTACGATGACAACACTCGACCTCAAATTCCGGGTTGCGCCAAGGCCGCGGCGGGTCGAATATTGGGCGTGGCGTACGAGGCGCGCCGGGCGAGTTTGTCCAGCGTGCGCCCTGTCGAGTAGCCTTATCACTTAAATCCCAGTTTTATCCCTACGACCCAACCTGTCCGGAGCACCCCAACAATATGCCGAGTCCCGCCGTCACCTCGCCGCAAGTAGCCGTCAACGACATTGGCTCGAGCGAGGACTTTCTCGCCGCAATAGACAAAACGATCAAGTACTTCAACGATGGCGACATCGTCGAAGGCACGATCGTCAAAGTGGACCGGGACGAGGTGCTCCTCGATATCGGCTACAAGACCGAAGGGGTCATCCCCGCCCGCGAACTCTCCATCAAGCACGATGTCGACCCCAACGAGGTCGTTACCGTCGGTGATGAGGTCGAGGCCCTTGTTCTCACCAAGGAGGACAAAGAAGGCCGGCTGATCCTGTCCAAGAAGCGCGCACAGTACGAACGCGCCTGGGGCACCATCGAGGCTCTCAAGGAGAAGGACGAGGCCGTCAAGGGCACCGTCATCGAGGTCGTCAAGGGCGGCCTGATCCTCGACATCGGGTTGCGCGGCTTCCTGCCCGCCTCGCTGGTCGAGATGCGCCGGGTTCGCGATCTGCAGCCCTACATCGGCAAGGAGATCGAAGCCAAGATCATCGAGCTGGACAAGAACCGCAACAACGTGGTGCTGTCGCGGCGCGCCTGGCTGGAGCAGACCCAGTCCGAGGTGCGCAGCGAGTTCCTCAACCAGCTGCAGAAGGGCACCATCCGCAAGGGTGTCGTCTCGTCGATCGTCAACTTCGGCGCGTTCGTCGATCTCGGCGGTGTCGACGGTCTGGTGCACGTTTCCGAATTGTCTTGGAAGCACATCGATCACCCGTCCGAGGTGGTGCAGGTGGGCGACGAGGTCACCGTCGAGGTGCTTGACGTCGACATGGACCGCGAGCGGGTTTCGTTGTCGCTCAAGGCGACTCAGGAAGACCCGTGGCGTCACTTCGCCCGCACTCACGCGATCGGCCAGATCGTGCCCGGCAAGGTCACCAAGCTGGTGCCGTTCGGCGCGTTCGTGCGCGTCGAGGAGGGCATCGAGGGTCTGGTGCACATCTCCGAGCTGGCCGAGCGCCACGTCGAGGTGCCCGACCAGGTGGTGGCCGTCGGCGACGACGCGATGGTCAAGGTCATCGACATCGACCTGGAGCGCCGCCGGATTTCGTTGTCGCTCAAGCAGGCCAACGAGGACTACACCGACGAGTTCGACCCGGCGAAGTACGGCATGGCCGACAGCTACGACGAGCAGGGCAACTACATCTTCCCCGAGGGTTTCGACTCCGAAACCAACGAGTGGATGGAAGGTTTCGACACTCAGCGCAACGAGTGGGAGGCCCGCTACGCCGAGGCCGAGCGCCGGCACAAGATGCACACCGCGCAGATGGAGAAGTTCGCCGCTGCCGAGGCCGAGGCTCACGCCGGTGGCGACCACCCGTCGCAGGGCAATGGCGCGCCCGCGGAGAAAGCTGCGGGCGGCTCGCTGGCCAGCGACGCCCAGCTGGCTGCGCTGCGGGAAAAGCTCGCCGGCAACGCCTAACCCTCGATGCTGCGCGTCGGGTTGACCGGTGGCATCGGCGCCGGGAAATCGGTGCTGTCGGCCACGTTCGCGGACTGCGGCGGGATCATCGTCGACGGCGACGTCATCGCCCGGGAGGTTGTCCAGCCGGGCACCGAAGGGTTGGCGTCGCTCGTCGCGGCGTTCGGCGAGGACATCCTGCAGTCCGACGGGTCATTGGATCGTCCGGCCTTGGCGGCCAAGGCTTTTGCCGACGACGAGACGCGCCAGAAGCTGAATTCCATCGTTCATCCGCTGGTGGGGAAGCGGCGCGAGGAGATCATCGCGTCGGTCCCCGAGGATTCGGTCGTCGTCGAGGACATTCCGCTGCTGGTGGAATCCGGTATGGCGCCGCTGTTTCCGTTGGTGATCATCGTGCACGCCGACGTCGAGCTGCGGGTGCGTCGGCTGGTCGAGTTGCGCGGCATGCCCGAGGACGACGCCCGCGCCCGGATCGCGGCGCAGGCAAACGACGAGCAGCGCGAAGCCGTCGCCGACATCTGGCTGGACAACTCTGGCAGCCAAGAGGATCTGGTCAAGCGGGCCCGCGAGGTGTGGAACGACAGGATCGTGCCGTTCGCGCACAACCTGGCCGAGCGGCGGTTCGTCCGCCACCCGGCGCGAGTGGTGCCGGCCGATCCGACCTGGCCGGACCAGGCGCGGCGCATCGTGAACCGGCTGGCGACGTCGTGCGGTCACAAGGCGTTGCGCGTCGACCACATCGGTTCGACCGCGGTGCCGGAGTTCGACGCCAAGGACGTCATCGACATCCAGATCACGGTCGAATCACTGGCGCTGGCAGATGAACTCGGCGAGGCGTTGCTTTCGGCGGGCTACCCGCGCATCGAGCACGTCGATCGGGACGAGGCGAAGGCCGATGCGCGCAGCACCGTCAGCGAGTACGACCACAAAGACGATCCAACGTTGTGGCGCAAGCGAATTCATGCCTCGGCCGATCCCGGACGGCCGACCAACGTGCATATCAGGGTGGCCGGCTGGCCCAACCAGCAGTTCGCCCTGCTGTTCGTCGACTGGCTGGCCGCCAACCCCGCGGAGCGGGTCAACTACCTGGCCGTCAAGCACGAGGCCGAGAAGCCCGCAAACGGCGACATGGCGCTCTACGTCGAGGCCAAGGAGCCGTGGTTCGCCGACGCCTACCGCCGGGCCTGGGAGTGGGCGGACTTCACCGGCTGGAAGCCCTGACCTAGCTGGGTAGCGGCGCCCCGCATTGCAGCGCACCGTTATTGGGATCGGAATTACCGGGTAGCGGCCGCACCATCTGATCGGTCTGGGTGAAAACGTCGTCGTCGACGTCGATCTCGCAGTGCACGTTCGCCGCGTACGGGAAATGCAGCACGATCCGCAGGCCGGCTTGAGCCGGGTCGGGCAACACGGTGTTGGCCTCGAAGGCGTTGCCCGGCATCGACGGAAGGTTAGTGGTGTTCGTCTGGCCACCGTTGGTGACGAAGGTGGCCTGGCTGCCGGTCGTCAGGGCGTCGATCCTGGCCCGGTAGGTGATGTTGTGCAGGTCCGCATGCGCCGTTGCGGGCACCAACTGCGAGCCGATCACGGTCACTGCGACCAGCCACCTGCGCGTACGAGGGGTCATAGCAGCAGAGATTACGCCCAGCCGCTAACGCTGGCAGTGTCGGCACCACAACGACATCCGGCCGCGTACCCGGCGACGCCGGAGGCGTGTCCCGCAGCGCGGGCAGCTCGGATCCGGCTCGTCGCGGACGCCGGTCAGCCATCGGGACAGCCGCGGAACCGGATGGGTGATTTCGACGTCAATGCGCGGCATCAGGGTGTCTCCCGTACCACATCGCCGGGGTCCTTGTCGGTCCGCAGGCCCTGGTAACGCGGATGGCGGAGTTTCCCGTCGCGCGTCCATTCGGTGAATCCGATCTGGGCCACCAGCTCCGGACGTACCCACCGAGCGCCGTTCTCGCGCACCAACCCTCGGGTGAACGGTGGGGTGTCCTGCTCGATGGGGGAGAGTCGTTCGTGCAGGCTGCGCAGCGTGGCCTCGTCGAATCCGGTGCCGACTTTGCCGGCGTAGACGAAATCGTGGCCGTCGTGGTAGCCGAGCAGCAACGCGCCCAACTCGATTCGGCTGCCTTTCGGACTGGTGTAGCCGCCGACGACGAATTCCTGGTCGCGGACACACTTGAATTTCAGCCAATTCCTGGATCGGCCACTTTCGTAGGTGGAGCCGGCCAGCTTGGCGATCACGCCTTCGTCACCGCGCTCGCACGCAGCCTGGTAGGCGACCAGACCGTCGCCGACACGATGAGCGGTGTTGCGCAACGGATCGTCGAAACTGATCGTGTCGCGCAGCAGTCTTTTACGCCACCGCAGCGGCACTTCCGTGAGGCACTTGCCGTCGAGGTGCGGCAGGTCGAAAAGGTAGTAGTAGACCCGGATTCGGGATGCGCGGGCCACCTCGGGGTCGGTGATGCCCAGGCGTCCCTGCAGCCTGGCGAAGCTGGTGCGGCGTCCTTGGAATGCGACGACCTCACCGTCCACGACGAATCGGGTGGCGCGTTGCGCGGCCAGCGCGTCGACCAGCTCCGGGTAGGTCCCGTTGAGCGGCTGCCGATTTCGCGATAGCAGCCGGGTTCGGTCGCCGTCGCGAAACGCCAGGCAACGCATGCCGTCGAACTTGCGCTCGAATATCCACGTCGGGTCGCTGAACCTTTTGTCGGTCAGGGTGGCCAGCGTGGGGGCCCGCCAATCCGGCACCGGCTCGTCGCGCAGTGCGGCTCGCACCGCGGCGGGCAGACCGGCGAGATCGGTCATGACGACTCGGCCAGATCATCGAGCGTGCGGCCGGACAACACGGATTCGGGTTGGCTCTTAGCGGGTTTGCGCCGAGCGTCGGCATGTTCGTCTCTGCGTTTGATCAGTAGCCAGGTCTCGTCCCTGCCCTCACGAATCCTGGTGAGCGCAAAGCCGCCGCAAAGCTTCGCGCCCCGCAGACGGAACGAAAGGTGCCCGCGGTCCAGGCATTCGGCCATCTCGCGCTCGGTGGCATTGGCGTAGGTGCCGCGGTCCCAGACGATCACCGGTCCGGCGCCGTACTCCCCGTCGGGGATCACACCTTCGAAATCGGCGTAATCCAGCGGATGATCCTCGGTGCGGCGCGCCATCCGCCGGTCCTTCGGGTTCGTCGACGGGCCCCTGGGTATCGCCCACGATGCCAGCACGCCCCCGATCTCCAAGCGCAAGTCGTAGTGGTCGCTGGTCGCGGCGTGATGCTGAATGACGAAACACGGCTCGGCCGGGGTGGTGCGGTGTTGACGTGCCCGCCGCCCGCGCGGCTCCGGGCTGCGGCCGGACCGTCGTCTGCGCCGATATTCACTCAAGGGCATACCGCAGAATTACCCGGGCGCCCGCTTCGAAAACCGCTACCGGCCGCGCCAGGTGAGGCCGATGCCGTCGCCCGCCAACCAGCGGTGCAGGTCATAGCCGTTTCGGGCGAGCCCTTCGACGGCGTGCACGGCGCGACGCACCGCCCGGCCGGCAACCTCGGCGGGCAGCAGGCCGTGCCGGACGGCCTCCAGTAGCTCGTCGACATCGGCGAGCGCAGCGCCGGTGCCGGTGCGCACCTCGATGTCGAGGTAGTGGTCCTCGGAGCGCCACACGTCCGGCCCGGGCGTGTACTCGCCCACGTCGAGGTAGTAGTCGTGGTCACGCTCGTGACCCGGGTTGAAGTGGAACACCGTGGCGCGCAATCCCAGCGACGGCAGCAGCCACGACTCCAGGTAGTGGAACTGGGGGCGGCCCGGAGTGGGCCGGGCCATGTAGAGGCCCCACGGGTGCACCGCGTACTCGTCGACCGCCCGCACAATGCCCTTCGGATCGGTGTTGGTGCGGGCGCGCAGGTCGAACGTCTCGTGCTTCGGTGGATGGATGGCGTCACCTTACCGGGCGCTCAGCGGCGCAGCCGGATCTTCCACCGGACAAAGCCGAGATAGAGCACGGACAGGCCGCCCAGCATGCCGATGTCGAACAGCCAGGTCTGCAACGTGTGCTGCCAGAAACGGTCCTGGGAGAGCAGCGAATCCGGTACCAGGTGCCGCAGGTCGACCGTCGCGGCGGCCGCGGCATAACCCCAGCGCGCCGGCATCGCGAAGGACAGCTGGTCCAGCCCAAGCCGGCCGGTCACCGGGACCATGCCGCCGCACAACACCAGCTGCGCCATGACCGCCACCACGAACAGCGGCATGATCTGCTCGCTGGAGCGGACCAGCGACGAAATGGCAAGGCCGAGAATGGCCGACGCGACGCACGTCGCCGCGACGGTCGCGAACAGCTCGACGGTGGCCGCGACCGTGCCGTGGCCCAGCAGCAGGCCGCCCCGCGTCGGTGCGCTCTTGCCGATCACCACGATCGCGGTGATGATCGCCGACTGCACGATCGCGAACCCGCAAAACACCGCCGTCTTGGCCAGCAGGTAGGCGGTCGTGGACAGCCCGACCGCTTGCTCGCGCTGGAAGATGGCGCGTTCACCGACCAGGTCGCGGATCGTCAGCGCGGTGCCCATGAACGCCGCGGCGGGCATCAACAAGGCCAGTATCTGGGCGGATTCGTCGGGCGTGCCCGCGTTCGGGGCGGGCAGATGGAATCCGTTCGAGCCCGGAACGGTCAGCGACAGCGACCCCAGGATGAACGGCAGCAGCGCCAGGAAGATGAAGTAGGCGCGGTCGGCGACGACCAGGCGGATCTGCCGGCGGGCGATCGTCGAGATCTGGCGCCGCACGCTGGTGTGCACCGGTTCGCCCAGCTCGCCCGGCTCATCGTCCTTGGCCGCCAACGGTTTCCGGCGCTGCGCCTGGCTGCGCTCCAGGAAGCGCCGGTTGGCTTCCTCGGGATCGGCGCCCACCTTGGTGAAGATCTTGGCCCAGTTGGTGGTGCCCATCGCCGGACCGATTTGGTCCGGCGGGCCGCAGTAGGCCGTCTTTCCGCCGGGCGCCATCAGCAGCACCTGGTCGCACAGCTCGAGGTAGGACAGCGAGTGCGTCACGACCAACACGACGCGGCCCGCGTCGGCCAGCTGGCGCAGCATCGTCATGACCTGTAGGTCCAGCGCGGGATCCAGGCCCGAGGTCGGCTCGTCGAGGATCAGCAGCGACGGCCCGGTCAGCAGTTCTAGGGCCACCGAGGCGCGCTTGCGCTGCCCGCCGGAGAGCTTGTCGACGCGGGTCTCCGCGTGCTTGGTCAGGTCGAGTTCCTCGAGCACCTGCGTGACGACCTTGGCACGGTCGGCTTTGCTGGTATCGGGTGGCAGCCGCAGTTCGGCGGCATACCCGAGCGCCTGGTTCACGGTCAGCTGACGGTGCACGACGTCGTCCTGCGGGACCATCCCGATCCGGCTGCGCAGCGACGCGTACTCGCCGTGAATGTTGTGGCCCTCGAACGTGGCCGAGCCGGAGCTGGGGGTGGTGTATCCGGCGATCAGCCGGGCCAGCGTGCTCTTCCCGGCGCCCGACCCACCGATCACGGCGGTCAACGTGCCGGGCCGCGCGGTCAACGAGATGTTGTCCAGCAGTTGTTTGCCGTTGTCGACGACGTACTTGACGTCGCGCACCTGCAGGCCGCCGGAACGCGTGGCGGCCTCGTCGAGCTTGACCAGGGTGCCGTCGCGCGCGACCAGGTCGACGTTGCCGATGGTGACCACGTCGTCGTCGCTCAAAATCGCCGACCCCACCCGGGTGCCGTTGACGAACGTTCCGTTGATGCTGTTGTCCCGGATCTCCAGGCCCAGCGGCGTGGGCACCAGCGTGGCGTGTTGACGCGAGGCCAGGACGTCGGACACCACGATGTCGCTGTCCGGGGCGCGTCCGATCGTCATCGCGCCGGCCGTGCCCGCGGCCGACGACGAACGTGGTGAGAGCAACTTCACAAAACGCGTCGCGATGTTCGACACGTCGGCGGTCTTGGCGTCGATCAAGGTGGATTCGGCGGGCGGTGTCGTGTCCGCCTTGGCCGGTTCGGGCGGCGACTCGGCGTTGACGACGGTCAACTCCTCGGGTGGTGTGCCGCGCGGGGGCGGCGGCATCCGCGGTGGTCGCGTGCCGGGATGCCTTGGCGGGCGGGGCGTTTGGGGTTGTGACTGCCTGCGTGGCGGCGGTGGGAGCGGCTGCGAGGTGGTGGTCGGTGGGTCGGGCAGCGCGGACCAGGCGATCGTGGCTGGGCCGGATTGCGGCGTCGGCCGCGCCCGCGGTGGGCGGCTGGCCCGGGCCTGCTGCGGGCCGATGGCGAAGGTCAGCCGCGGTCCCTGGGGATTGCCGACGTGAATGCTCTGCCCATCGTGGATATCGACGACCGGCATCCGGTAGCCGTTGACGTAGGTCCCGTTCAGCGAGCCGTTGTCGATGGCCAGCCAGCGGCCCCGATCGAAGCGCAGGATCAAGTGCGCGCGGGATATCCGCGGATCGGCGATGCGCAGATCGGCATGCTGATCGCGTCCGACGATCACCTCCTGGCCTGCGGCGAAGGTTCGTTGAGACCCGTCGTGCCGAATCGTCAGGACAGGAGGGGCGGGTCGACTCACTACTCAAGTATCGGTGTGCGGAGTCAGTGCTCCCCATTGGACTCGCCTGTGACTTAGCTTTGTTTCCGTTCGGAGGCTCATAGCTGGTTCATAGCGTCCGGCGGCCTTTCGCCTATCCGCGTCCGGCATGATGCGAGACGGGGAGCTGTGCCGACGTGCGCACGAATGCCGACACACGAGGGGGCAACCACACATGGACGAGCTGAAGCGCCCAACCCGGCGCCTCGGCAGCGGCCGGCGGCTGCTGACAAACCCGCGACTGGCGCGCGAGGCGCTGCGCGCCGGGTTTGATTCTGCGACCGTCGCACACCTGTTTCGCCGTGTCCCCCCGGTCAACTCGACTCCGAACCCAGCACCCGCCGCGGACCAGGTCGGCGGATCGCGCCCCGCGATGGCCAACGGTGCTTCCTTCGCGGGCTACACCGTGCTGCGGCCGCTGGGCGCCGGCGGGATGGCCGAGGTCTACCTGGCGTTGCATCCGAGGCTGCCGCGTCGCGACGTGATCAAAGTCCTCGCCGAAGCCGTCACCGCCGACAGCGAGTTCCGCGAAAGGTTCAACAGGGAAGCCGATCTCGCCGCCACGCTGTGGCACCCGCACATCGTCGGTGTGCACGATCGCGGCGAATTCGACGGTCGGCTGTGGATCTCGATGGACTACGTCGAGGGCACCGACGCGTCCCGGCTGGTGAAAGAGCGCTACTCCGAGGGGATGCCGGTCGGCGAGGTGTGCGCGATTCTCCAAGCCGTCGCGGGCGCACTCGATTACGCGCACGATCGCGGCCTGCTGCACCGCGACGTCAAACCCGCCAACATTCTGCTCGCCCACCCAGGCGATGACGATCAGCGAATCCTGTTGGCGGACTTCGGTGTAGCGCGCCACCTGGCCAACATCAGCGGGATCACCGAGACCAATGTCGCGGTCGGAACGGTCGCGTACGCGGCGCCCGAGCAATTGACCGGGTCCAACATCGACGGCCGCGCGGACCAATATGCGTTGGCGGCTACGGCGTTTCATCTGCTCACGGGTGCCCCGCCATTCCAGCATTCCAACCCGATCGCGGTGATCAGCCAGCACCTGCACGACGAGCCGCCGCGGCTCAGCGATTACCGCCCGGAATTGGCGTACCTGGACGACGTGTTCGTCAAAGCCCTTGGCAAGCAACCCGCCGAGCGTTTCGAGCGCTGTCGCGCATTCGCCGCCGCCGTCAGCGAGCGGGTCGACGCCGTCGCCGACGGCGTCGCGTCCACGCCGCACCGGCGGCGTCTGATCGCGGCGGCGTACCGCAGGTCCTCGTCGAGGGTCCGCTGGTCGGCCGCGCTGGTCTGCGCGGTGCTGATCGCCGTCGCGGCGACCTGGTCGACGCTGTACTCCTTCCAGCCGGCGAGTCCGCAGCCCAACCCGACGCTGGCGTCGCGACCGTCGGCGCCCGCCGCCGGCGCCGCCCCGCGGCCCGGAGGGCCGGTGCTGGGCGGCACCTACCAATTGACCTACGACCAGACCAAGCGGACGACCAACGGCATCCCGATCCGCCACGACGGCTCCGACACGAACTGGTGGGCATTCCGGTCGGCATGCACCACGAACGGATGCGCGGCCACCGGCACCAAGCTGGACGACACCAACCACCAGGTGGCCAGCACCGCCGCCGGCGGGGAGACCGACACCTTGCGTTATGTCGGCGGCTATTGGCAGGGGGCGCCGCAGCAGGAGCGGGTCGGCTGCCGTCTAGCCAACGGGCAAGTCAGGGCGACCCAGCAGGAGACCCTCGCCTGGTCGTTGGCGCCCCAGCCGGACGGCACGCTGCGGGGCACCGAAACCGAAACGGTGCTGAGCAACGAGTGCGGCGCGCAGGGCGCCGTGGTGCGGGTGCCGGTCGTGGCCACCCGGGTCGGTGACGCGCCGGCGGGGGTGACACTGGCCGATCCCAACCAGGTGATCAGCACCTCGACCGCACCGGCGCACCCGGCGCCGGCGGTGCTCGGCGGGTTGTGCACCGACGTCGACAAGCTCGCCTACGACCCGACCAGTAACCAGCAGGTCGTGTGCGAGGGCAACACCTGGGACAAGGCGCCGATCACGACGGGGGTGCACGCCGCGGGCAGCTCCTGCGACCTGCCCGACGTCCCGGTGTTCGCGATGTCCACCTCGAACGACGGCTATCTGCTGCAATGCGACCCGGTCACCCGGATGTGGACCCGGCACTGACGGGCCCGCGGTCTCGCCGAACGTGCTCCTATGGAGACTTTTCCGCTGATTTCCCGCCACCAGAGCACGTTCGGCGGAGCCGGCGGGTATGCAGCATCGCCACACTTGTCGGTGCGCGCCTCTACCCTGGGGTCATGGCTTTCGCCACGGAACATCCCGTCGTCGCGCATTCGGAGTACCGCGCGGTCGAGCAGGTCGTGCGCGCCGGCGGCCGGTTCGAGGTGGTCAGCCCGCACGATCCCGCCGGAGACCAGCCGGCCGCCATCGACGAGCTGCAGCGCCGCATCGAGGCGGGGGAGCGCGACGTGGTGCTGCTCGGGGCGACCGGCACCGGAAAGTCGGCGACCACCGCCTGGCTGATCGAGCGGCTGCAACGGCCCACGCTGGTGATGGCCCCGAACAAGACGCTGGCCGCCCAGCTGGCCAACGAGCTGCGAGAGATGTTGCCGCACAACGCCGTCGAGTACTTCGTCTCGTACTACGACTACTACCAGCCGGAAGCGTACATCGCGCAGACCGACACTTACATCGAGAAGGACAGCTCGATCAACGACGACGTCGAGCGCTTGCGGCACTCCGCGACGTCGTCGCTGTTGTCCCGGCGCGACGTCGTGGTGGTGGCGTCGGTGTCGTGCATCTACGGCCTGGGCACGCCGCAGTCCTACCTGGACCGTTCGGTCGAGCTGCGGGTCGGCACCGAGGTGCCGCGGGACGGGTTGCTGCGGTTGCTGGTCGACGTGCAGTACAGCCGCAACGATCTGTCCTTCACCCGCGGCTCGTTCCGGGTCCGCGGCGACACCGTGGAGATCATCCCGTCGTACGAGGAGCTCGCGGTCCGTATCGAGTTCTTCGGCGACGAGATCGAGGCGTTGTACTACCTGCACCCGCTGACCGGCGACGTGGTCCGTCAGGTCGACTCGCTGCGGATCTTCCCGGCCACCCACTATGTGGCCGGCCCCGAGCGGATGGCGCAGGCGATCTCCACCATCGAACAGGAACTCGAGGAGCGGCTGGCCGAATTCGAGAGCCAGGGCAAGCTGCTGGAGGCCCAGCGGCTGCGGATGCGCACCAACTACGACATCGAGATGATGCGGCAGGTCGGCTTCTGCTCCGGTATCGAGAACTACTCGCGCCACATCGACGGCCGCGGGCCCGGTTCGCCGCCCGCGACGCTGCTGGACTACTTCCCGGAGGACTTCCTGCTGGTCATCGACGAGTCGCACGTGACCGTGCCGCAGATCGGCGGCATGTACGAGGGCGACATGTCGCGCAAACGCAACCTGGTCGACTACGGCTTCCGGTTACCGTCGGCGTGCGACAACCGGCCGCTGACCTGGGAGGAGTTCGCCGACCGGATCGGGCAGACGGTGTACCTGTCGGCCACCCCCGGGCCGTACGAGCTCAGCCAGGCCGCCGGCGAGTTCGTCGAGCAGGTGATTCGCCCGACCGGGCTGGTGGACCCGAAGGTCGTGGTCAAGCCGACCAAGGGGCAGATCGACGACCTGATCGGCGAGATCCGCAAGCGGGCCGAGGCCGACGAGCGGGTGCTGGTGACGACGCTGACCAAGAAGATGGCCGAAGACCTCACCGACTACCTGCTCGAGATGGGCATCCGGGTGCGCTACCTGCACTCCGAGGTGGACACGCTGCGCCGGGTGGAGCTGCTGCGCCAGCTGCGCCTCGGCGACTACGACGTGCTGGTCGGCATCAACCTGCTGCGCGAGGGCCTGGACCTGCCCGAGGTGTCGCTGGTGTCGATCCTCGACGCCGACAAGGAAGGGTTCCTGCGTTCGGCGCGCAGCCTGATCCAGACGATCGGCCGCGCCGCCCGCAACGTCTCCGGCGAAGTGCACATGTACGCCGACAAGATGACCGACTCGATGACGGAGGCCATCGACGAGACCGAACGGCGCCGCGCCAAGCAGATCGCCTACAACGAGGCCAACGGCATCGACCCGCAGCCGCTGCGCAAGAAGATCGCCGACATCCTCGATCAGGTCTATCGCGAGGCCGACGACAGCGAAACCGTCGAGCTGGGCTCGGGGCGCAGCATTTCCCGCGGCCGCCGCGCGCAGGGCGAGCCCGGCCGCGCCGTCAGCGCCGGCATCATCGAGGGCCGCGACACCGGCAGCATGCCGCGCGCCGAATTGGCCGACCTGATCAAGGATCTCACCGCGCAGATGATGGCCGCCGCGCGTGACTTGCAATTCGAACTGGCCGCCCGGTTCCGCGACGAGATCGCCGACCTCAAAAAGGAACTGCGCGGGATGGATGCCGCCGGTCTGAAGTAACGCGCGCCACCTCATACGGTGTATGGGTGACTGACACGGCGAAGTCCACCGGCAGTTGGCGCGAACTGCTGGGCGGCTACCTCGGAACGTCTACCGTCCTGGCCGGTGGGGTTCTGCTGTACGCGACCACCGAGTTTCTGACCACCAGCCTGCTCCCGAGCACCGTCGCCGAAATCGGTGGCGGCCGGCTGTATGCGTGGGTGATCACCCTGTATCTGGTCGGGTCGGTCGTGGCGGCGGCCACGGTGAACACCCTGCGATTGCGTATCGGCGCGCGCTCGGCGTTCCTGTGCGGCCTGGCCGTCTTCGGCATCGCGAGCGTCGTGTGCGCGGTGGCGCCGAGCATGCCGGTGTTGATCGCCGGCCGTGCCCTGCAAGGCGTGGCCGGCGGGCTGCTGGCCGGCCTGGGCTATTCGCTGATCAACATCGCTCTGCCGCGGTCGCTGTGGACCCGCGGCTCGGCGCTGGTATCGGCGATGTGGGGCGTCGCGACCCTGGTCGGGCCCGCGATCGGCGGCCTGTTTGCACAGTTTGGGCTGTGGCGGTGGGCATTTGGGGCGATGGTCGTCCTGGCCGCACTGATGGCGATACTGGTCCCGCGAGCCATCAGCAACGCCGACATCGGCCCCGGTGACGCGACGGCGATCACCAAGGTGCCGGTGTTGTCGCTACTGCTGATGGGCGCCGCCGCGTTGGCCGTCAGCGTTGCGGAGTTGCCGCACAATGCTTTCGCGATGGCGGGACTGCTGGCCGCCGGTGCGGCGCTGGTCGGACTATTCGTCTACGTCGACTGGCGAATGCACGCAAAAGCTTTACCGCCCAGCACCTTTGGCAGCGGTCCGTTGAAATGGATCTACCTGACGATGGGGATTCAGATGGCGGCCGTGATGGTCGACACCTACGTGCCGCTGTTCGGTCAACGGTTGGCGCATCTGACGCCCGTCGCGGCAGGATTCTTGGGTGCGGTGGTGGCCATGGGGTGGACGATCGCCGAGCTCACCAGCGCCTCGCTGAGCAACCCGCGCGTCATCGACCGGGTGATCGCGGTGGCACCGTTGGTGATGGCGTCGGGTCTGGTCCTGGCCGCGGCGACCCAGCGCACCGACGCGACGATCGCGGTCGTTTTGGTGTGGGCGGTCGGGTTTTTGATCGCCGGTATCGGGATGGGCATGACCTGGCCGCATCTGTCGATGCGTGCCATGGACACCGTCGACGACCCGTCCGAGGGCGGTGCCGCGGCCGCGGCGATCAATACGGTCCAGCTGATCTCCGCGGCGTTCGGCGCCGGGCTGGCGGGCGTGGTGGTCAACAACGCCGCGGGTGGGGACTTGGCGGCGGCTCGCTGGCTGTACGCCGTCATTGCGGTGCTGGCGGCGACGGCCGTCGTCGCGTCCACGAGGGCCCGCCGGCGCGATCGTCGCGCACCCCGATGAGGCTTTGCTGACGAAACGCGCGATCTGCCCCATACGGTGTATGAGTGACCGTCACGACGGACGAGACCGGCAGTTGGCGCGAGCTGCTCGGACAGCATCTGGGGATGTCGACGGTGCTGGCCGGCGGCGTTCTGCTGTACTCCACCAACGAATTCATGACGGTCAGCATGCTGCCGACCATCATCGCCGATATTGGCGGAGCTCGGCTGTTTTCGTGGGCGACGACGCTGTATCTCATCGGGTCGGTCGTCTCCGCCTCGGCGGTCCACCCGGTGGTGCAGCGGATCGGGGCCCGACGGGCGTATCTGATCGGGCTCGGTGTGTTTGCCCTCGCCAGCGTGGTGAATATGCTGGCGCCTAGCATGGCGGTTCTGGTCGCCGGACGGGCGTTGCGAGGCGTGTCCGGCGGGCTGTTGGCCGGCTTGGGCTATGCGCTGATCAACACCGCCCTGCCGCGTTCGCTGTGGACCCGTGGCTCGGCGCTGGTGTCCGCGATGTGGGGGGTCTCGACGCTGATCGGCCCGGTGGCGGGCGGGATCTTCGCCCAGCTCGGGCTGTGGCGGTTGGGGCAAACCGCGACAGGCATCGGGGCCGGGCTGATGGCGGTGTTGGTGCTGGCCGTTTTGCAGCCCGGCCGGGTGGGCGCGGTGCGGGAGCACCCGGTGACACCGGTCCGCAAGGTGCCTGTTTGGTCGCTGTTGTTGATGAGTTCGGCCGCGCTGACCGTAAGCATCGCGGCGCTTCCGCACCACCTGGTGCAGAACCTGGGGTTGCTGCTCGCGGGCGTGTTGCTGGTCGTCGCTTTCGTCGTCGTCGACCGGCGAATGGACGTAGCGGTGTTGCCGCGCAGCGTATTTGGCCCGGGACCGGCCAAGTGGATCTTCCTCACCATGTCGGTGGAGATGGTCGCCGCGATGGCCAATATCTATGTGCCGTTGTTCGGCCAGAAACTGGCCGACCTGAGCCCGGTGGAGTCCGGGTTTCTCGGTGCGGGGCTGGCCACCGGGTGGACCGGCAGCGAGATCGTCAGCGCGTCACTGACCGATCGCCGCGTGATCCGGCGCGTCGTCGTCGCCTGCCCGTTGGTCATGGCAGCGGGCCTGGCGCTGGCGGCGGTAACTCAGCGCGCGTACGCCCCGCTCGGATTCGTCGCGCTGTGGGCGCTGGCGTTGCTGATCACCGGTGCCGGCATCGGGATGGCCTGGCCGCACCTGGTGGTGCGGGCGATGGATTCCGACGACCCGGAGCAGAGCAGTGCGGCGGCGGCGTCGATCAACACCGTCCAGCTGATCTCCGCCGCGTTCGGGGGTGGGCTGGCGGGTGTGGTGGTCAACCTGGCCGAGGCCGACGACGCGGCGGCGGCCCGCGCGTTGTATCTCGTTTTCGCGGTGGTGGCGGCCAGCGGCGTGCTGGCCGCCTATCGCATCATCCGGCGCGACAGCTAGTCCGCGTCGTCCTCGGCACGAAGAACCACGACGGCGATGGCGAGCAGTAGCAAGCCGGCGCTTCTACTCCTTTGTCAGCGCGTCGATTTGACGACCTGCGAGTAGTGGAATTGCCACCGTTCGACGATGTGGAAGCCGAGGTAACCGGGGAATCGATACGCCGGAGTCCGGCCGAACGCGCCCGGCGGCAACGACTGTCCCGACTGATGATCGGGGACCGACTTGTCGTAGTTGGTGATGGTCCACAGCGTGCTGCACTTGTTGATCTTGGCCGTCGTCAGCCACACCGCGACGTGGCCGTCCCACAACGAGCCGACCTTGGGCCCGTACACACCGCGCTCCACGTCGATCAGCGATCGAAACGCCGCCGGCCGGGTGGCCAGCAGCGCACGGACCGGGCCGGGACGCCACGGCACGGTGTTGTCCGCCAGCAGGCAGTCGCCGGGCGCGGCGCGTGAGCTGATCAGGTCGGCCACCTGGCTGTAGTCCCAGCCTTCCTTGGCGTACGGCCAGCGCTGGACGAACAGATAGTCGGGCACCGCGGCGACCGCGAACAGCAGCACGACACCGACAACGGCCCACCGCCAGCGCGCCACGGTGATGATGCAGACGGCCAACAGGACGGCCATCGCGGGCGTGGTCAGGATCAGATAGCGCGGAAAGTACATCGGCTCGCCGAACGCCGAATAGAGCACGACGGCGGCGGTCGGCAGCACCACCCACACGATGCAGATGATCAGCAGGCGGCGCGTATCGCCGGCCGGGCCGGGCGCGCCGAAGCGTCGGGCGAGGATCGCGGCCACCGTGATCACCGCGCTGAGCACCGCGAACGGAACGCTGTGGTCGAAGTACTGCCGCTGGGCGATGTCGAAGGCGTAGTGCCAGCTGATCGGGAACAGCCAGTTGACCTGAAATGCCTGACCGTGCGCGAACAAGATGAACGGCGTCATGACGCCCAGTGCGACGGCCGTGCCGACCGCCCACCGGACGACGGGGGACTTCCGGGATCCCTTGGGCGCCAACAGCGGCAGCATCACCGCGTAGACACCGACCAGCAGGACCAGGTTGAGGCTGAGCAGAATCGACACCATCAGCGCCACGGCGTAACCCACCCACAGCCGGAGCCGATTGCGCCGCACCGCGGTGACCAGCAGAACGGTCAGCCAGATCGCCGCCGCCACCGACATGGCATAGGGGCGAGCCTCGATACCCGCCCAGGTGGTGCGCGGCAGGATCGCGAACATCGTGCCCGCGCACAGCGCGGTGCCGCGTCCCGGGGTGAACTGCCTGGTGAACACGACGACGCCGGCGGCGGCCACCCCGATCGCCAGCGCGCTGGGCACCCGTGACCAGAACTCGGTCGGTGGGAAGACGGCGAACCACCCGTGCATCACCAGGTAGTACAGGCCGTGCACGGCATCGATGTGGCCCAGCAGCCGCCACAGTTCGGGCAACGTCCGGCTCGCCGCGGCCGAGATGGTGGCTCCCTCGTCGAACCACAGCGAAGGCCGACAGGCCCAGGCGCCGCTGATGACGGCAGCCAGAGCGGCGATCGCCCACGGGTCGAGCAACCTGCCCCGCGCGTGCTCGCGCCCGGACTCGACGGTGACACCCGTGGAGTGCTGCTCGAGGGCGGACGTAGCCATGATGCCTGTCACTGTAAGGCGCACCCGATCGGCCTGGTCACCAGCGGTCCGGCCGACCCGCCGAAGGACGCCGGGCCGGGCTCGGCGGGGTCGCGTGCTGCGTCCGTGGTTCCTGGAAAACGCCGCCACGCAACGCCTTCCGGCCGGGGCGGGCGCATGCCATGGCCTCATTATCACCGAATCGAGGCCGTTGCCGCAGCGTGGCGAGGCAAATGCAGGCTTGCGCCACACCGCTTCGGTGTGGGTAATCTGACCCATCCAGATCGGACAACGCGCTACTGTCTTGTGGTTGGCCTGGCAAACGATACTGGGAGGGTAAATGTCCGCTTATCGGACCGTGGTGGTTGGCACTGACGGCTCGGACTCATCGTTGCGTGCCGTCGAACGGGCGGCAACCATCGCCGGGCCGGACGCCAAGCTGATCGTCGCGTCTGCGTATCTGCCGCAGCACCAGGACGGCCGGGCCGCCGACGTGCTGAAGGAAGAAAGCTACAAGGTGGCGGGCACCGCCCCGATATACGCGATCTTGCAGGACGCCAAGGAGCGGGCACACAAGGCCGGTGCGAAGAACGTCGAGGAGCGCCCGATCGTCGGCGCCCCCGTTGATGCCCTGGTCAGCCTGGCCGAAGACGTCAAGGCCGACCTGCTGGTCGTCGGCAACGTCGGCCTGAGCACGATCGCGGGCCGCTTGTTGGGCTCGGTCCCGGCCAACGTGTCACGTCGAGCCAAGGTCGACGTATTGATCGTGCACACCACGTCGTAGCCGGGTTTTCGTTACTCCGCGGACCCTCGGGCCCACAGGGCCAGGGACCGCATCAGCACATCGCGCTCCAGCGCCAGGTCGGAGATCTGTTTGCGCAGGTCGTTGATCTCGTCGCGGAGGGTTTCGGCCATCGTGCCGTCGCCGGCGGGCGTGCGCTGACCGGTCGGCATCGCCGGGCCGGCCAAACCGTCGTGCGACCCCCCGGCACGTGCCACCTGCGGAATCACCGCGGGCGAGGCGCCGTATCGGGCGGGCACCCCGCCCTCGGGTGGCGAAGTCGCGCCGCGCTGGGACGCGGCGCCGGCCCGGGTGGCCGCAAATCCGCCGCCCGCCGCGCCGCCGCCACCGGCCGCCGCGGCCATCAGGCTGCCCGGCAGCAACGCGCCGGCGCCGGGCCCGAACCCGTCGATCGCGGCTTCCGGCAGCCCGGCCAGGGCGGCTTCCGGCAATGCCCGCACCGTGCTGGCGAGCACCGGTGCCGCTCCGGCCCAGGCCGGCGGGACGGACAGCCCGCCCACCGGGAGGGCGCGGCCCGCGCTCGCCAGCACGGTGCCCGACATACCCAGGCCGGACGCGGCCGGCGTGGTGTCGCTGAGCAGGCCCGCCGCAGCACCTGCCGCGCCCAACGCGGGGGCGGCCGCACCGAGGATCGTGGGCGGCAGCACCGCATTGACCGGGCCGGTCAGCAACGGGCCGAGGATGAACACCACCCCGCTGGCGACGTAGGTTGCGCTCGCGGTGACGTTGAACATGTCCGACAGGGTGGGATCGCCCGGCGCGCCGGCCAGCGTGTCCAGCACGTTGGGCACCGTCTGGAGCACCTGCGTCAGGGCTTTGGGGCTGGCCGTGGCCGACGTGCCGGCCTTGCTCACCGCGGCGTCCTGCGCGCCGGCACCGGACGGGTCGGTGGTCTGCGGTGGGTCGCTGAACGGCGTCAGCCGCGTCGCGGCAGCCGACCCGCTCGCGTAGGTGTACATGGTCGTCGCGTCCTGGGCCCACATCTCGCTGTACTGCGCCTCGGCGGCCGAGATCGCCGGGGTGTTCTGGCCGAAGAGGTTGGTCGCGACCAACGCCAGCAGCAGCGTGCGGTTCTCGGCGATCACGGCCGGGGGCACGGTCGCGGCAAAAGCCGTCTCGTACGCCATCGCCGCCGCCCGCGCCTGCCTGGCGGCCATCTTGACCTGCTCGGCGGTGTTGTTCAGCCACGACGCGAAGACGATGGCCGCGGCCCGCATCGACATCGACGCCGGACCCAGCCACGCTTCCCGCGTCAGACCGGACACCACCGACCGGTACGCAGCGGCCGCCGAGGTCAGTTCCGCGCCCAACCCGTCCCAGGCCGCCGCCGCCGTCCACATCGGCACCGACCCCGCTCCCGCGTACATCCGGCCGGAGTTGACCTCCGGCGGTAACGCTGCATAATCCATTTCCGTTCGCCAATCAGTTAATTGGGCACGACTGCCTTCGCGGCTGGCGTGGGGTGGACATCGGGAAAACGAGTGGTGATCGGCTCGCATGCTACCGAGCAACGCCAGCGGGGGAGGGCGTTTCGGCGTTGCTCAACCGGGATTCTGCGACCCCGTGTGGCCGCGGTGGTCCCGCGCGCTCAACGTCGGTGTCGCGAGGTCCGGATCGTGTTCTGCGGCAAGTCAATTGACCGGCGGCTACCAGCCTCGTTCGCGCCATTCGGTCAGATGCGGGCGTTCGGTGCCCAGCACCGTGTCGTCGCCGTGGCCGGGATAGATGACGGTGTCGTCGCCGTACACCTCGAACACCCGGCTGGTGACGTCGTTGAGCAACTGGGTGAAGTCACCCTCCTGCCACGTCTTGCCAACGCCGCCGGGGAACAGGCAGTCGCCGGTGAACAACTGCGTGACGCCGCCGGTGGCCGGACCGTCGAGGGCCAGCGCGACCGAGCCCGGGGTGTGCCCGCGCAAGTGGATGACGTCGAACGTCAACTTGCCGATCTGCACCTTGTCGCCGTTGGCCAGCAATCGATCCGGTTTGACGGGCAGCGGTTCGGCGTCGATCTCGTGGCAGGCGGTGGGTGCACCGGTGGCGGCGGCCACCGCCTCCAGCGCCTGCCAGTGGTCGAAGTGCTGATGGCTGGTCACGATCAGCGCCACGTTCGGGGCGTACCGTTGGACCAGGTCGAGAAGGACGTCAGCGTCGTTGGCGGCGTCTATCAGAAGTGTCTCCCCGGTCTGTGAACAGGTCACCAAGTAGGCGTTGTTATCCATCGGACCGACCGACGCCTTCACGATCGTGGCCCCGGGCAGGGTGCGACGGGCGGCGTTACCGGGGTCGACGTGTCCGGTGTAGTTGTCGTCCACGACAGTCATGCGCGACTCCTCAGTCCCGGCGGGCGCCGGAAGCATCGTCGCCGGCGCGAGTCCACGTTACTGCTCCCCGGGCTGGCGTGGGTGTCTTGTCGGTGGGGGCACCTAGCATGGAATGCGCCGTGCGCAGTAACCGCCGTTGGGCAAGCGAGAGTTTTATGAGAGAGGCAGCGTGGCTGACCGCCTAATCGTCAAAGGTGCCCGTGAACACAACCTGCGCGGCGTCGACCTCGACCTGCCGCGCGACTCGTTGATCGTCTTCACCGGGTTGTCCGGCTCGGGCAAGTCGTCCCTGGCTTTCGACACCATCTTCGCCGAGGGCCAGCGCCGCTACGTGGAGTCGCTGTCGGCCTACGCGCGTCAATTCCTGGGGCAGATGGACAAGCCGGACGTCGATTTCATCGAGGGCCTGTCGCCGGCGGTGTCCATCGACCAGAAGTCGACGAACCGCAACCCCCGATCGACGGTCGGCACGATCACCGAGGTGTACGACTACCTGCGGTTGCTGTACGCGCGCGCCGGCACGCCGCACTGCCCGGTCTGCGGGCAGAGGATCGCCCGCCAGACCCCGCAGCAAATCGTCGATCAGGTGCTGGCGATGCAGGAGGGCACCCGATTCCTGGTCCTGGCCCCCGTGGTCCGTACCCGCAAGGGCGAGTTTGCCGACCTGTTCGACAAGCTCAACGCGCAGGGCTACAGCCGGGTGCGCGTCGACGGCGTGGTGCACCCGCTGGCCGACCCGCCGAAGCTGAAAAAGCAGGAGAAGCACGACATCGAGGTGGTGGTGGACCGCCTCACCGTCAAGACCGCCGCCAAGCAGCGGCTCACCGACTCGGTGGAGACCGCGCTGAACCTGGCCGACGGCATCGTGGTGCTGGAGTTTCCCGACGATCACGACGAGCACGGTCATCCGCGCGAGCAGCGCTTCTCCGAGAAGCTGGCCTGCCCCAACGGGCACCCGCTGGCCGTCGACGACCTGGAACCGCGCTCGTTCTCGTTCAACTCGCCCTACGGTGCCTGCCCCGAATGCGTCGGGTTGGGCATCCGCAAAGAGGTGGACCCTGATCTGGTGGTGCCCGACCCGGAGCGCACCCTGGCCGAGGGCGCGGTGGCGCCGTGGTCGGCGGGGCACACCGCGGAGTACTTCACCCGGATGATGGCCGGCCTCGGCGAGGAGCTGGGATTCGACGTCGACACGCCCTGGCGCAAGCTTCCGGCCAAGGCCCGCAAGGCGATCCTCGAGGGCTCCGACCATCAGGTGCATGTGCGGTACCGCAACCGGTACGGCCGAACCCGTTCGTACTACGCCGATTTCGAAGGCGTGCTGGCGTTCCTGCAGCGCAAGATGGAGCAGACCGAGTCCGAGCAGATGAAGGAGCGCTACGAGGGCTTCATGCGCGACGTGCCCTGCCCGGTGTGTGCGGGCACCCGGCTCAAGCCCGAGATTCTGGCGGTGTCGCTGGCCGCGGGGGACCGTGGCTCCAAGTCCATCGCCGAGGTCTGCGACCTGTCCATCTCGGACTGTGCCGACTTCCTCAACGCGCTCACCCTCGGCGTGCGCGAGCAGGCGATCGCGGGCCAGGTGCTCAAGGAAATCCAGTCGCGGCTGGGCTTTTTGCTCGATGTCGGCCTGGAATACCTGTCGCTGTCCCGGGCCGCCGCCACGCTGTCCGGCGGTGAGGCCCAACGCATTCGGCTGGCCACCCAGATCGGCTCCGGCCTGGTCGGCGTGCTCTACGTGCTCGACGAACCGTCCATCGGGCTGCACCAGCGCGACAACCGTCGCCTCATCGAAACCCTCACGCGGCTAAGGGCTTTGGGGAACACGTTGATCGTCGTCGAGCACGACGAGGACACCATCGCGCACGCCGACTGGGTCGTCGACATCGGGCCCGGCGCCGGCGAGCACGGCGGCCAGATCGTGCACAGCGGCACCTATCAGGAGCTGCTGGCCAACCAGGACTCGATCACCGGTGCCTACCTGTCGGGCCGGGAAAGCATTGTCACGCCGGCGATTCGACGTCCCGTCGACCGCAAGCGTCAACTCACCGTCGTCGGGGCCCGCGAGCACAACCTGCGCGACATCGACGTGTCGTTTCCGCTCGGCGTGCTGACGTCGGTGACCGGCGTGTCCGGATCCGGCAAGTCGACGTTGGTCAACGACATCCTGGCGGCCGTACTGGCCAACCGGCTCAACGGCGCTCGGCAGGTCCCGGGACGGCACACCCGGGTCACCGGGCTGGACCACCTGGACAAGCTGGTGCGGGTGGACCAGTCGCCGATCGGGCGCACACCGCGCTCCAACCCGGCCACCTATACCGGGGTGTTCGACAAGATCCGCACCTTGTTCGCCGCGACCACCGAGGCGAAAGTCCGTGGCTACCAACCGGGTCGCTTCTCGTTCAACGTCAAGGGCGGTCGCTGCGAGGCATGCACCGGCGACGGCACGATCAAGATCGAGATGAACTTTTTGCCCGACGTGTATGTGCCGTGCGAGGTGTGCCAGGGCGCCCGATACAACCGGGAAACCCTCGAGGTCCACTACAAGGGCAAGACCATCTCCGAAGTGCTGGACATGTCGATCGAGGAAGCGTGCGAGTTCTTCGAGCCGATCAGCGGCATCCACCGCTACCTGCGCACCCTGGTCGACGTCGGCCTCGGCTACGTGCGGCTGGGCCAGCCCGCGCCCACCCTGTCCGGCGGTGAGGCGCAGCGGGTCAAGCTGGCCTCCGAACTTCAGAAGCGGTCGACCGGGCGCACCATCTACATCCTCGACGAGCCCACCACCGGACTGCATTTCGACGACATCCGCAAGCTGCTCAATGTGATCAACGGCCTTGTGGACAAGGGCAATACGGTCATCGTGATCGAGCACAACCTGGACGTGATCAAGACGGCGGACTGGATCGTGGACATGGGCCCGGAGGGCGGCGCCGAAGGCGGAACCGTTGTCGCCCAAGGCACTCCGGAGGATGTCGCCGCGGTGCCGGAAAGCTACACCGGGAAGTTCCTCGCCGAGGTCGTCGGGCGCACTACCGTCTCGGCGGCCAAACCGCGGCCCAGCCGGCGGCGCAAAGTCAGCGCCTAGAGATACCCGCGCGGCTACGTGGCAGCCTCGCTACGCAGCCGCACCAAACGCGTGGTGCTGCTCTCATCGAGTTCTACGACGTCGGACCGAGACCGCAGGAAATCACTGAATGATTTGAAGCCCAAGGACTTCTCGCTGAACGACGGGTCCATCCGCTTCATCTGGGCCTTGACGGCCGAGTTGTGCAGCCACTCGGCGTCGTCTTTCTCCTGACCGATGCGCAGCGCGCGCTCGAGCAACCCGGTAGCAACAGCCTGAGCATCGTCCGGTGCGTCCTCGGCCTCAGAGGTGGTGCTCTGCCGGCGGGCGCGTTTCTTCGGTTCGGCGGATTGCACCGCGGCAGTGGGTATCCCGGGCAACGCATCGTAGGTAACGAACTCGTCGCAGGCAGCGGCCAGCGATCGGCTGCTGGCACCGGCCACACCGATGCCTACGACGTAGCGACCGAGTCGCTTGCACCGCTGAGCCAACGCGATGTAATCGGAATCGCCGCCGACGATCACCACGTGGGTCAGATCGGGCAACCGGAACATATCCTCGACCGCGTCGACCGCTAACCGGATGTCGGCGCCGTTCTTGCCATAGGCAGCGGCCGGGAATAGTTGAACGAGATCGACCGCTCGTCCCACCAGCTGGCCGTGGTAGGCGGCATTGACATCGGCAGACCAGTCCGCGTAGGCGCGGGTGAGCACGAGCGTGCCGAACGACGACGCGAAGTCGATGATCGCGCCGACGTCGACGATCGCCGACTGCAGTCGATCCACCTCGAGCCCCTTGGCCTTGTCCTTCTGGAAGGAGTTGCGTCCGTGTACCTGGTCGTAACGGGAGATCACGATGTTGTCGAAGTCGAGGTAGACCGCGACACGGGTGGCGGCGGAGTCGGTCATCTTGCGTTCACCCCTGCACTACCGGGTGCAGCGTTTTCCAGAGCAGCCATCCGGTCATGGTGCGCCACCGAATCCAACCCATCAAGCCCGACTCGTGTAGCGTGTTGGTTGTTCAGACTTTCGACCAAAGCCCACGGTGGTTTTGGTTCTCGGGACCCGTCTCTTCGTCGCCGGCCCGCAACCGGCGCTTGTTGGGCCCGCGGTCGGCGACAGCCGTCACTATTGCTAAGGAGCCCAGAGTTACTCGGCGCGGCTGCCCGCCTCCGCCAGCCGCAGCTCCGGTTGCGACAAACTTCTTCACCAGGGCTACGAATAGCGTTGGTGTGCAAATTAATTGGGTGCAGACAGATACCCAGCCAAGTAACGCAGTGAAACCGTCGAGGCGCCGGTCCGGGTTGGCGACACGCGCCCGCCCGCGCGGCCCCCTACGAACGTAAGGACAAACCATGGCGATCAGTGACATTGCCGCCTTCGCTCACCTCACCGATGCCGACATCGAGGCCCTGGGCGTTGAGCTGGACTCTGTCCGGGTGGATGTCGAGGAATCCCTTGGCGAGCGCGACGCGCGTTACATCCGTCGCACCATCGTCGCACAACGTGTATTGGAGGCCGTCGGGCGGCTGATGCTGGCCGGTAGTTCGAAACGCCCGGTGTGGTGGGCGGGAACGGTGACCCTCGCGCTGGCCAAGATCATCGAGAACATGGAGATTGCCCACAATGTCATGCACGGCCAGTGGAACTGGATGAACGACCCCGAGATCCACTCCTCGACGTGGGAGTGGGACATGACTGGAGCGTCAAAGCACTGGCGGTCGACCCACAACCATCAGCACCACAAATACACCAACATCGTCGGAATGGACAACGACATCGGCTACGCGATCCTCCGAGTTACCCGTGACCAGCCCTGGAAGCCATACAACGTCGGCAACCTGCTGTTCAACACCATCCTGGCGTTCGGATTCGAGTGGGGAATCGGCTTCCAGCCCATCGAACTCGGCAAGGCCCTCAAGGCCGGCCCGGACCGTGAAACCACCGTGCGGCAGATGCTCGAGCTGGCGGTCAAGGCGGGCCGACAGGTGCTCAAGGACTACGTCGCGTTCCCGGCGCTGACCTCGCTGTCGCCCGGGGCGACCTACAAGTCCACGTTGAAGGCCAATGCCGTGGCCAACGTGATCCGCAATGTGTGGGCCGACGCGGTGATCTTCTGCGGCCACTTCCCCGATGGTGCAGAGAAATTCACCAAGACCGACATGATCGCCGAGTCGAAGGGTCAGTGGTACCTGCGCCAGATGCTGGGCAGTGCCAACTTCGAAGCCGGACCGGCGCTGCGGTTCATGAGTGGCAACCTGTGCCACCAGATCGAGCACCACCTGTACCCGGACCTGCCGAGCAACCGGCTGCACGAGATTTCGGTGCGGGTGCGTGAGGTCTGCGACAAGTACGACTTGCCTTACACCACAGGGTCTTTCCTGGTGCAGTACGGCAAGACGTGGCGCACCATCGCCAAACTGTCACTGCCAGACCGCTACTTGCGCGATACCGCTGACGACGCAGCGGAGACCCGCAGCGAGCGAATGTTCGCCGAACTGGCGCCCGGTTACGGCGGGACCGATCCGGCAACAGGCCGGCATCGTGGCCTCAAGACAGCGATCGCGGCGGTCCGACGATGGCGCCGGGGTGCTGTGCTGCCCAAACCTATGGGGCAGACGGCTGCCCTATCGCGCCCATCACCAAAATGGGACGATATCCAGTCCGCCCCAGAGGTTTTCGTGCTGAAACGCTAGATGAGAGTTACTTGCACGGCCTGCGGACCTTTGGGCCCCTGGTTGATCTCGAACTGGACTCGTTGATTCTCTTCAAGGGAACGAAAACCGCTACCTTGGATCTCGGAGTGGTGGACGAACACATCCTTTGCGTCGCCGTCGGGAGCGATAAAGCCAAAGCCCTTGTCGTTGTTGAACCATTTCACGGTTCCCTGTGTCATTGTTGTTTCACTCTCTTCTCAACTAGCTGCAATTCGGTTGCGGCTAAGATTTTGACCCAACCCCGATGTGCACAATGGACAACGCCGCAGGTCAACGGCGTGAGGTCGGATGACTTATCGAGGGCCTCCGCGATTAGGCTGAATCGGAGAGTTGTCGGACATCGCCGCCCTTCGATGGGGGCCTGGATGGTCCCGGTTTTTCGAGTGTACGCCCTCGTTGCGGTATTGAAGTCGCGGCTTGGGTGCCGCATCGAGCGCCCTAGCAGCCCGGAGTCCAATCCACCCCGGATGCGATGGCGGGCGTCGCTTCTGCCGCACCAGCGCAACCCGGCGCAAGCCGATGGACCATGTGCCGTAATACGCTGGCATTCATCGGTTGTGCTGACGCAGCGACCTCGCCGAGAAGGCGCTCGGCCTGGTGACCGGAACTGGACGGCGATAGCACGAACAGCACGGCGTCGCGAGATCTCGCCCCCTTCAGGTAAATCGTGTCGTTGAAAACCAGCCGGTAGGGGTCAAGAGAGACCATCTCATTGCGGCGGATAACTCGCGACGGGGCGGGCAACCATGCGGTCGGGTCGTAAACGACTCGGCGCACCCGGCCCAGCCACAAGTTGAACACCGTGACGAGGTCGGGTAGCTCAATGCTCAGGTCCAAGCTTTTCGGCCACCAAACCCCGTCCACTGCGGCTTGAGTGAGGTCGCGTTCGCACAGTGCCAATCGGGTCGGGCATGCGGCGGAGGATGAAACGTGCGCCACTACGACGCTCCCGTCTACCATTTTGGCATCGCAGACGGCTACCGAAGGAGGCGGTACTCGACAAGCCCACGACGTAAGGAGCATAACCCCGTCACTGGCGTAGCCGACGCGTGAATCGCCGAAAGGCGACGCTCAAGGCGCGGTGCCGGTCACCGTGGGCCGAATCGCCTTTGGAATACCGATAGGGCCCTCTCATGCTAGAAGTCTTCCGGGGCAGCGGAATTCAACGGGCGCGGCGAGCGCGCTTTGGTCGTTCGCTCCGCCGGTAGAACCTCGCCGGGCTGGCGATGACGCTACGTCTCGCATCACGTGAGGACGGCCGGCTTACGCACGACCCGATAATGGCGTAACGTCGTCAGTGAGCTGTTTCGTTGTCGACACTGGCCTCGATCGGTATTTCGCGAGCGAGATTACGGGCAATGCGATTCCTCCGTCGGACCGACTTGCGGGTCCGATCGCTTCGAACCTCGAGGGGCCGCCTTATGAATCGCGCAGATGCATTGGTCGATGTCATTGTTTCTCAACAGAATTCAACAGCCGATGTGAGCGTGAACCCGGTGTCTGGTGGGGCGGCCGATACGGTCGAGGCGCGACGCCCGTTCAACCCGGTGCGGCTTACCCTGGCATCAGGGCTTGGGGACAACAAGATTGACGGAGCGTGGTGGCCGCGCACCGGTGTGATCTCACGGGAGCTGCCGGAATTGGTCTCCGTGCTTCAGGTGCGGTTGGGCCAGGTCGTCGACATCAACGTCAACTGGTCATCGCTGCAACGCCAGCCGGATCTGAATTGGGCCTGGTGGCATGGGATACACCCGCACATAATGACCGTTTGCGGTCACGATGCGCGGGCAAAGATCCTGATCGTTCCGTACCGAACCGGCACGGCCCTTGCGGTGATGCTCTTGCGCCGGGCCGCGGGCCTGTCCGTCCTTGCCGCGCACCGTAATTCCCGGGCGTTCCTGACCGCCGACTCTGTTCTCCGCGCGGCCCGGGGCGAGAGAGTGTTTGAACTACGTCGCACACGGCGAACTGGCGTCGCGGCGTCGTCCCGCATTCAACAGGATTAGGCCTCAGCGGATGGAAACCAGTTGGTCGACCGAATCCGCCGGCAAGTCGCCGTCGACGACCGCGGTCACCATCAGTTGATTGAGCGTGATCGCGCCCTTGTGGTTATCGAGGAATGCTGTGTCGGAGGCGTCTCGGCCCGTGGCGATGCGGACCAGGGTTTGTCGCGGCGCCAACAGCGTCGCGTCGACTACCCGCCACTGCCCCTGGACAAAAGCCTCGGCCACCGCGTGAAAGTCCATCGGGGACAAGCCGGGTGCATACACCGACACCAGGCGGGCGGGGACCTTCACCGCTCGTAGTAACGCCACCACCAGATGAGCGAAGTCGCGGCACACGCCTTCGCCGGCGAGCAGCGTCTCCACCGCCCCGTCAATCGGGTCGCTGGATCCGGGTACATAGTTCAGCCTGGTACCCACCCATGAGCTCACGTGCTCCAGCAGCGTTGCCGAATCGTTGTCGTTACCGAATTCGGTTGCGGCGAAACCGTAGAACTTGTCAGCCTCCGCGTAGCGGCTGGGCCGCAGATACATCGACTGGTCGTATTCGGTCACCGGAGCGGGATCGGCCTGGCCCACTACAGTCGCCGCGTAGTCGACTTTCAGTGTGCCGACCGCGGCGTCGAACTTGTGGATGCGGTTCCCGTGCACCCCGCTGATTTCCAAGGGCCGGACCTGCTCTCCGTTCAAGACGAACCGCAGCGACTCGAAGACCTCAGCGACTGGGTGTGGTGCTACGGCGATTTGAAACTCCAACGTAGTGGCCGCGGTGATTTCGACTTCGAGCTCGACGCTCACTTCTCGTCTCATAACGCAATAGTGCGCCGGCGTTCGCGGATTCGCCAATCGCGTGACGGAACTTCGGGATACGCTATACCGAAATATGTTCTGGCCGAATCAGAATCGTGGATCCCCACATAGTGCTCATCGTGATCCGCGTCTAGCGGGGCAGCCGGTCCGCCATCATATTGGCGATCTGCCTGGCCTGGTTGATCGTCCCGGGTGCACAGACGTTGACGTCGAAGACCACATTGGATACCGCGCTGATCACGTGCTGGCACACCACCGGGCTGTTGCCCAGCGTGTGCTGCAGGGCGATGTTGGGCGGATTCCCGCTGACGTCCCCGAATGTCCATTGGGATGTGGTTCCGTCGGACACCTGGGTTACGGTTCGCCCGGCGCACGCCCGATACCGGGGCAGCTGGGAGGTCACGAATGCCTGGGCCTGGTCGGCGGAGTCGAAAACCACCGCGCCCTGGACCACGGCGTAGCCGGGGTGGCTGTTCGGCTTCTTCAACAGCTGGGCCAGCATCCCGGTGTAGCCGCTGCTCTGGTAGGTCGGGGTTTGGAAACCGATCAGCGCGCCGAGGCAGTCGTCGTCCGACAACGTGTTGGACGGAGTGGGGTCGGTCATCACGGTGCTGTTGTGGTCGACGACGATCCCGGTGGTGCCGACGATGGTGTTGATCTGCTCCACCGGAACTAGTATCGAATGCAGTTGTGCGGGAGCCACGTTCGCGACGGCGGTGCTACCGGGCGGTGCGGGGCTCGGGGTAGGGGACTCGGTGGTGCTGGTGACCGCAGTGCCGGGTCGCGACGCGGCGGGTCTACGTACGGCCGCCCAGATCCCGGTGCCCGCGACGGCCGCGACGACGATCACGATCGCGCCGATGATCAGCCCCAGTCTGGGCTTGGGCGGCGGGGGCGGCGTCCACGGCGGCGGGCTGGCGACCCAGGCCGGCGGGACGGGTGCCGGTTGGGCCCGGGGCTGCGGCGGCGGGGCGAAGTGCTGGCTGTGCTGGATCAGGTCGGTGGCCCGGTCTTGGTCGGGAACGCTCAGCGCGTGCAGGGCGGCCTGCGCGAGATCGCCGGCGGTGGCATAGCGGGCGAAGGGGTCTTTGGCCATACCCCGTGCGATGACCTCGTCGAATGCGGCCGGCACGGCGGGATTTCGCTGGCTGGGCCGTGGCACCGGCTCCATCATGTGCGCGGCCATCAGGCTGCTGAGACTCTCGGTTTGGAAAGGTGTTGCGCCCGTGAGACATTCGTAGAGCAGACAGGCCAGGGCGTAGATGTCGACGCGGTAGGTGGGGTCGTCCTTGCCGAAACGCTCCGGCGCCATGTAGTTCCAACTACCCACGGCGGCACCGGTTTTCGTCACCCGTTGGTCGGTAGCCGCTGCGGCGATGCCGAAGTCGACCAGGTACGCGAAGTCACCCTCGGTGAGCAGGATGTTCTCGGGTTTGATGTCACGATGGATCACCCCGGCGCGGTGGGCGGCGTCGAGCGCGGACGCCACTTGCTCGACGATGGCGACGGCGCGCGGCGGCGGCAGCGGCCCGGTGCGGTTGAGCACCGAGCCGACGTCCTGGCCTTCGACGAAGCGCATGTCGATGAACAGCTGGCCGTCGATTTCGCCGTAGTCGTGGATGGGCACGATGTGCGGTTCTTGCAGCCGGCCCGCGGTCTGCGCTTCCCGCTGCATGCGCCGGCGAAAGACGTCATCGGAGCTGACCTGCTCGGATACCAGCTTGAGCGCGACCACGCGGTCCTTGACGGAGTCGTAGGCCTCGTAGACCTCGCCCATCCCGCCGCGGCCCAGCAGCCGGCGCAGGTGGTAGTGCCCGAACCGGGTACCCACGCGCGTTTGGCTCATCGATCTCCCCCCGGCGTCGCGCCGTTCCCGCTAGCCCTCATCCGTGCGCATCGACTCGCGGATCTGCGCCAACCGTTCGGCCGCGGCGCGCCGGCGTTCGTCGTACTGCTCGTCGACGGAGCGGCCCTGTCGGGAGTCGGCGTCGAGTTCCGCGTCGCCCAGTGACGCCGCGTATCGGGTTTCGATTTTCTCACGCACCGCATCGAAGGTCGGTACGCCCGAGCTGTCGTACCCGGGATCGGGTGGGGCGGTGCCAGGGTCTGCTGGTTCGTCGGGCATGGTTGCCACGCTACTGCGGTGCGGCGGGGTTCTGGCGCTCACGCTCGAGATAGCGCACCATCTGCTCCCAATAGAGGAGGGTGAGCGACATTTGCAGCGCGGTGGCGACCGCCGCGGGCAGCAGCAGATGCCGGCGTGCGGCCACCACAGCGACCAACGCCGTCGCCGACGCCAGCCCGCTGACCACGGTGGCCCCGTCGCGGGGGCGGCGGCTGATCCACAGTTCCTCGCCCAGCATTGCCCGCGTCGACCAGGCGCGCAGCTGCCGGGGCTTGCCGAAGACGAACGGATTGGCCGCCAGCCACACCGCCAGCCAGACCGCGTGGCTGCGCCGCCGCGTCCACGCCGGCACCAGGATCAGCGGGGTGCTGGCCCAGCGCGTCCAGGCGCTCCACGGGTTGCAGTGCCGGGCGAACAGCGCCCGCCGCAGCCGCGCGATCGATCCCACTGGCGGTTACCTCGGTGCGGTGTTGGCATGCTGTGCCGGGATCATCACCGGCGCAACCGAAGACGCGGGCGATGCACCGGGCAGCGGGGCCCGCGGTACGCCGGGGGTGCCCAGCTGGCCGGCCAGCCACGGCAGCGCCGCGGCGAAGACCCGGTCGGCGAAGGGCCAGTCGTGCTTACCGGGCTGGGGGAGCACCGCGCAGTCGATGCCATTGGCGCGGCCGAGGGCGCACAGCGAGTAGGCCGCCGCGGCCTGGTTGCTCGGGTTGGCGGCGGCGTCGCGCCCGGCCAGCCGCATCGCGGCGGTGTCCGCGATCGACACGTCGCGGTGCGCGGCGGGCGGGCCGTCCGACGAGATCGCGAACCAGCCCGACACGTCGTGGTACTGGCCGTGCCGGTTGATCACGGTGCTCGGGTCGAACGACGCCCACGCCTCGGCGTTTCCGCCGAACAGCCGGCTGATGGTTTGCGCCTTGTTCCCGGCGTTCGGGAAGAAGTCACCGGCGACGTCGACGAACGCGCTGAACATGTCCGGGTGCATGACGGTCAGATCCACCGCGCAGGTGCCGCCCATCGACCAACCCGTCACACCCCAATTGGCGCGGTCCGGGCTGACACCGAAGGTCGAAATCATGTAGGGAACAACATCTTTGGTGAGATGGTCGGCGGCGTTGCCGCGGATGCCGTTGACGCATTCGGTGTCGTTGTTGAAAGCCCCGCCGGAGTCCACGAACACCAGCACCGGAGCCTGCCCGCGGTGGGTGGAGGCGAAGTCGTCGATCGTCTTGATCGCGTTGCCCGCACGCGTCCAGTCCGCCGGGGTGTTGAACTGCCCACCGATCATCATCACCGTCGGCAGGGCCGGCGGCGGGCTGTCCCCCGCAAGCGGGCGGTGCCCCCAGGCGAACCACTGCGGCGGCAGGTACACCAGCTCGCCGCGGTGCTTGAAGTGCGAGGCGGACGAGGGGATGACGACCGGCACCACGCTGCCGTGTGCCGGCCGATTTCCCTTGGCCGCCATGGCGGTAACGGTGGCCTGATCGGTCTGATCGGGCAGCGGGCCGGAGGTCAGCTGCCCCCACGCGGACTGGACGGTGGGGAAGTAGCCGACCCACAGATTGAGCATCAGCACCGCACTCAGCAGGCACAGCGGTACCGACACCACCGCGGCACTGCGTTGCCAGCCGCGCGCCCCGCGCCAGCCCAGCACCAGCACCGCCCCGGCCATACCGGTCACCGCGGTCCACAGCCACAGCGCGGCCGGTGCGGGTTCCTCGGACAGGCCCTGATCGACGATGTACCAATGGGTTCCGTATGCCGCGGCCGCCCCGATCGCGGCCGCCGGCGGCAGGCATACCGTCCGCCAGCGCCGTGAGCGCCAGCCGACGGCCAGCGCCAGCACGATCGCGGTGACGGCCTGGACCGTGATCGGCACCCAGCCGTGCATCAGCGAGGTATGTCCGCTTGCCAAAAACTGCCCGGCGGCATCGGGCGCGGGCGCTGTCACGCGATCCATTGTGATCGATTCTTAACCATGACGGAACATATTCACCCGATGTTCGCGGTGTCCGCGCTGCGGCCCGCGGCGCCCGGCTAATGCGGCTTGGCCAGCGGAAAGGGCAGGGTCTCGCGGATGCTGCGACCGGTTATGAGCATCACGAGCCGATCGATTCCCATCCCCAGCCCGCCGGTCGGCGGCATCGCGTATTCCATGGCCTGCAGGAAGTCTTCGTCCAGCTCCATCGCCTCCGGGTCGCCGCCGGCGGCCAGCAGCGACTGCGCGAGCAGCCGGCGGCGCTGCTCCACCGGATCGGTGAGCTCGCTGTAGGCGGTGCCCAGCTCGACGCCCCAGGCCACCAGATCCCACCGCTCGGCGACGCCCGGCTGGCTGCGGTGCGGTCGGGTCAGCGGCGAGACCGACGTCGGAAAGTCGATGTAGAACGTGGGCGCCTCGGTCCGGTCCTCGACCAGGTGCTCGTAGAGCTCGAGCACCACCGCGCCGGCGTCCCAATGGTCCCGGTAGGGAATGCGGGCGCGGTCGGACAGCTTGCGCAGCTCGCTCAGCGACGTGTTCGGGTTGATGTGTTCGCCGAGTGCTTCGGAGACGGCGTCGTGCACCGTCTGCACCGGCCACTCCCCGGAGATGTCGACGGGTTCGAGGTGGCCTTCGCCGTGGTCGGGGTGGGGCCGCAGCACGGTCGGCGTGCCGTTGGCGGCTTCGGCCGCGTTTTGGATGAGCTCGCGGCAACCGTCGATCCACACCCGGTAGTCGGCGTGCGCCTGGTAGGCCTCCAACAGCGTGAACTCCGGGTTGTGGCTGAAGTCGACACCCTCGTTGCGGAAGGCCCGGCCCAATTCGAACACCCGCTCCACGCCGCCGACGCACAACCGCTTCAGGTAGAGCTCGGGCGCGATGCGCAGGAACAGGTCCATGTCATAGGTGTTGATGTGGGTCACGAACGGGCGCGCGGCCGCCCCGCCGTGGATCGGCTGCAGGATCGGGGTTTCCACCTCGATGAAATCCTTGGCGAACAACGTTTCTCGCACCGAGCGCAGTACCCTGCTGCGCGCCGTCACCAGATTGCGTGACTCGGCATTGACCGCGAGGTCGACGTAGCGGGTCCGCACCCGGGTTTCCGGGTCGGTCAGTCCCTTCCACTTGTTGGGCAACGGCCGCAAGCACTTTCCGACCATGCGCCAGTCACCCACGATCAACGAGCGGGTCCCGCGCTTGCTGAATCCCATCCGCCCGGTCATCTCGACCAGGTCACCGAGATCGATGGCCGCGGTGAAGTCGGCGGTCCGGCCGGACTCCAGGCGCGAATTATCCAACAGCACTTGCATTTCGCCGGACCAATCGCGCAGTTCGGCGAACAGCACACCGCCGAAGTCGCGGATCCGCAAGATCCGGCCCGCCACCGACACGGTGTCCTGGTCGTCGCTGTCGAGGGCCTGTGCGACGGTGTGGGTGGGCGCAGATCCCACCGGGTAAGCATCAATTCCGTTGCGCTGCAACGACCTCAGTTTGGCCAGCCGTACTCGCACCTGTTCGGGCAGCCGGCGCCGGTACTCCTCGGAGTCGACTTCGTCGCCGCGCTTGAGGCCGCTGACGTCTGGCGCGGAGCCGTCTTCGTGCAGCAACCCGGATTCCGCCAGCCTGGCCGGCACGGCGGGGTGGTGCCCGGTGTGCACCTTGTCGCGGCGGCTGAACGGCAGCACCAGGAAACCTTCGGCCATGGCCGACGCCACGCCCACCCGCGGGATCAACCGGGCGTCCTCGTAGCAGGCGTAGCGCGGCACCCATTCGGGTTGATATTTCATGTTGGAGCGGTACAGCGTCTCCAGCTGCCACCACCGGGAGAAGAACAGCAGCAGACCGCGCCACAGCCGCGCGATCGGTCCGGCGCCGAGTTGGGCGCCCTGCTCGAATGCCGACCGGAACATCGCGAAGTTCAGCGAAACACGGTTGATACCAAGCTTTTCGGCGTTCAGGGCAAGTTCGCTGACCATGAATTCGTTGGTGCCGTTGGGGGATTGGGGCGAGCGGCGCATCAGATCCAGCGAAACCCCGGTGCTTCCCCACGGGACCAGCGACAGCATCGCGACCACTTGCTCGTCGCGATCCAGCGCCTCCACCAGCAGGCATTCCCCGTCGGCCGGATCACCCAGCCGCCCCAGCGCCATCGAAAAGCCGCGCTCGGACTGGGTGTCGCGCCAGGCGTTGGCGCGCGCGATCGTCTCGGCCATCTCCTCGGCCGTGATGTCCCGGTGCCGCCGGATGCGTACCGTCAACCCCGCCCGCCGGGCCCGCGTCACGGCTTGGCGCACCCCACGCATGTCCGGGCCGGACAGCCGGAAATCGGAGGTCCGCAGGATGGCCTCGTCGCCGAGTTCGAGAGCGTTGAGGCCGCGCTCGCGATAAGCCTGCGCGCCTTGGGAACTGGCGCCCATGACACCGGGTGCCCAGCCGTAGGTCTTGCACAGCGCCAGCCAGGCATCGACGGCCTGCGACCAGGCCCTGGGATCGCCGACCGGGTCTCCGCTGGCCAGGCAGACGCCCACCTCGACCCGGTAGGTGATCGCGGCGCGGCCGGTGTGGGCGAAGACCACCGACTTGTCGCGGCGGGTCGCGAAGTAGCCCAGAGAGTCGTTCTTGCCGTACAGCTCGAGCAGCCCGCGGATCGCCGACTCGTCCTCACCGGTGAGCGCGTTGTCGGCGCGCTGGGATTGGAACAGCACGATCGCGGCCGCGATCAGGGCGAGCGCGCCGAACAATCCGAAGATCGCGTTGAGCAGGACGTGCGGCTTGCCGGTGAACAGGTCGGGGTCGGCCAGGGCGAACCCGACCACCCGGTTGGCGACGTATCCCAGCCGGTCCTGTCGGGCCAGCGATCCGGGGAAGAGCTCGACCAGGCCCCAGGACAACAGGATTCCGATCACGTCTCCGACGACGAGGACGGCGGCCGCTTTGAACAGGGCGGCCCGGCGGACCTTGGCCCAGAACTCCCGGTAGCTCAGCACCAGCAGGACGATCACGACGATGTGCATCGCGAAACCGAGGTTCTCGCCGAACGTCTCGGCCGCGGTGTTGTCGCCGGCGGCGATATCGGCGGCGTTCCAGAACGCGGCCAGGACCATTTGGCCGAGCAGCACCCACCAGGCAATGCGTTTGCGTGCGGTCAGCGCCGCCGCCAGCAGCGCCAGCACGAAGGACCACGCGATGCTGGTGTCGGGGAAGTTGAACAGGTAGTCGTTGATGAACTCCCGCGGGCCCTTGATCAGCCACCGGATCAGGGGCGACACGCTGCCGATCAAAGACAGGGTAGCGATGACGCCAACGGTCCAGCCGGCCGCCGCCGGTACCCACCAATACCGGGAACTCGACCGGCTGCCCGAACGAGGCCTCGAGGCAGCAGAAGCGAGAGTCACAGACCGCGAGGATAAGCCTTTCATCCGTGAAATGCCTGGCGAAGCGCCAATCGACATCGAGACTAGTTGTCGGTCCGGGGACGCGCGATCACCCCGGCCAAGCAGCTGAAATGCTGGAAGACGCCCGATGGCTGCTAGACTTGCGCGGCGACCATCCCGGCTTCGGCCTGGGACAGTTAAGTGGAGTCCCGCTCCCACCGCGAGCCGCGAATTATTTCAAGGCGCAGCGGTCCGGTCACCGGCATCGCGAGGTGCCTGTTTCGCGCATGGCGCGGACGGCTTGAAGGTGTTTCGGGCCGTGATCGGTCGGCATTGGGCCCTGCTGCTGCAGGGCTTTTTTGCTGATGGTGTGGTGTTTCCACCGCTGAATCCCAACGGGCCAGGACATCGGTTGTAGCGAGACCACGAAAGCCCAACAAGGGAGGCCCCATCAGCACTGAGACCCGCGTCAACGAGCGCATCCGCGTACCTGAAGTCCGACTGATCGGCCCAGGGGGGGAGCAGGTAGGCATCGTGCGCATCGAAGACGCATTGCGCGTCGCCGCGGACGCCGATCTCGACCTCGTCGAAGTTGCCCCGAACGCCAGGCCACCGGTCTGCAAGATCATGGACTACGGCAAGTTCAAGTACGAGGCGGCGCAGAAGGCGCGCGAATCCCGCCGGAACCAGCAGCAGACCGTGGTCAAAGAGCAAAAGCTGCGACCCAAGATCGACGATCACGATTACGAGACCAAGAAGGGTCACGTGATCCGCTTCCTGGAGGCGGGGTCGAAGGTGAAGGTCACCATCATGTTCCGTGGACGCGAGCAGTCGCGGCCCGAGCTGGGCTACCGATTGCTCCAGCGTCTGGGCGCGGACGTCGCCGAATACGGATTCGTCGAAACGTCGGCCAAGCAGGACGGCCGCAACATGACGATGGTGCTGGCACCGCACCGCGGCGCGAAGACCCGCGCCAGGGCGCGGCATCCCGAAGCGCCGGGGGCCGAGCCGGCACACGAAGCCGACGAAACCGGCGACACCGCAGCTTCACCGAACTGACCTGACAGCGAAACAGCGAAAACATCAAGAACTAGAGGAAACATGCCCAAGGCCAAGTCCCACAGCGGGGCGACCAAGCGGTTCCGGCGTACCGGGACCGGAAAGATCGTCCGCCAGAAAGCCAACCGTCGCCACCTGCTCGAGCACAAGCCGAGCAAGCGCACCCGCCGGCTCGACGGCCGTACCGAGGTCGCGGCCAACGACACCAAGCGCATCAACGCGATGCTGAACGGCTGACCAGCCGACCGCCGGCACCCGACCATTTACGTCTGAACGAGAGTAGGAATATCCATGGCACGCGTGAAGCGGGCAGTCAACGCCCACAAGAAGAGGCGCAGCGTCCTGACGGCCTCGAAAGGCTATCGCGGCCAGCGGTCTCGGCTTTACCGCAAAGCCAAAGAGCAGCAGCTGCATTCGTTGCAGTACGCGTACCGCGACCGCCGTGCGCGCAAGGGCGAGTTCCGCAAGTTGTGGATCTCGCGGATCAACGCGGCGGCACGCGCCAACGACATCACCTACAACCGGCTGATCCAGGGCCTGAAGGCCGCCGGGGTGGAAGTCGACCGCAAAAACCTTGCCGACATTGCGATCACCGACCCGGCAGCGTTCACCGCGCTGGTCGACGTCGCCCGGGCGGCACTGCCCAAGGACGTCAACGCGCCCTCCGGAGAAGCTGCCTAACCCCCGTGCTCACCGAGCGCTCGGCCCGGGTGGCCGCGGCGGTCAAGTTGCATCGCCATGTCGTGCGGCGGCGGGCGAACCAGTTCCTGGCCGAAGGCCAAAACCTGGTCGAGGCGGCGTCGGCGCGCGGATTGGTCCGCGAGGTGTTCGTCACCGAACTCGCCGCGCAGCGGCACGCGACATTGCTGGCCACCCAGCGGTGTCCGGTCCATGTCGTCACCGACCGTGCGGCAAAAGCCTTGTCCGACACCGTTACTCCGGCAGGGCTGGTGGCCGTGTGCGATCTGCCGGCGACCGGTCTGCGCCACGCGCTGGCCGGCTCGCCACGGCTGGTCGCGGTCGCCGTCGAGATCGGCGAGCCCGGTAACGCGGGCACGCTGATCCGCCTGGCCGACGCCATGGGTGCGGCGGCGGTCATTCTCGCCGGGCACTGCGTCGACCCCTACAACGGCAAATGCTTGCGTGCGTCGGCCGGCAGCATCTTCTCGCTCCCGGTCGTCGCCGACCCCGACGTCGAAGCGGTGCTGGCCGCGGTCCGGGCCGCCGGGCTGCAGGCGCTGGCCACCACCGTCGACGGCGGCATCCGCCTGGACGAGGCCGACCAGCTGCTGGGCAGGCCGACGGCGTGGCTGTTCGGCCCGGAATCGCACGGCTTGCCCGAGGAGATCACCGAGCAGGCCGACCACCGGGTGCGTATCCCGATGTCGGGTGGTGCGGAAAGCCTGAATGTGGCTGCCGCCGCGGCGATCTGCCTGTACCAGAGCGCGCAGGCGCTGGGTGTGCTGCAGGGTTTTTGAACCGCCCTATGCGGCCCTTTTGCGGCCCCCGGCGGGGCGCAGCCCGGCCAGCGACAGCGTGGTGTGCACCAGCGAACCGGCCCGCTCGATCAACGACTTAGTGCGAAGGGAACCCGGGGGCCAATAGTGCATCGGCAACCCGCGGCGATCCCGCGGCGGCGCCATGAACTCGGGCGCCTCGACCAGCGGCGCGTCGATCGGAGCCCGGCCCTCGGCGCGGCGGTAGGCGGCCAGCGCCCGCGGGTGCAACCGGATTTCGTCGGGCACCGCCAAGAATGCGAGCTCGATCAGCTTGCCGAACACCCGCAGCAGGATCTCGTCGCCCGGCGTCCAGCGCAGGCCCGCCTTTTCGCGCACCGCGGGGTCGAACAGTCCGGCCGCGATCCAGCGCTGTCCGGCCACCAGCGGCTTGAAGATCTGGTCCCAGATCGGCGTGGGCATCAGCACGAACTTCGGCTTCGGGATGCGCATCCGCAAGATGTCCAGTGTCGCCTGGTTGATCTCCAGCTCGTCGCGGCAGACCCGGTCCCAGTACTCCTGGAATTCCTCCCACGACTTGGGCACCGGCCGCATGCTCATGCCGTACATCCGGTACCACTGCACGTGCTCGTCGAACAGCTGGCGCTTCTCGGCCTCGGTCAGGCCGCCGCAGAAGTACTCGGCGACCTTGACGATCAGCATGAAGAACGTGGCGTGCGCCCAGTAGAAGGTCTCGGGGTTCAGCGCGTGGTAGCGACGCCCTTCGGCATCAATCCCCTTGATGGTGTCGTGGTAGTGCTTGATCTGCTCACCGGTCAGGGCCGCGCGATCGCCGTCGTAGACCACGCCCATGATCGGGTACACCGATCGCGCCACCCGCTGCAGCGGCTCGCGCAGCACGATCGAGTGCTCCTCGACGCCCGCACCGAGCTGTGGGTACATGTTCTGGATCGCCCCGATCCAGACGCCCATCATTCCGGTGCGCAGGTCGCCAAAGTACTTCCAGGTCAGCGAATCTGGCCCAAGTGGATCAGCGGACGTAGTCGATGCGGTAGTCATCACGACCTCCTACTTCCTGACTGAGCCCACGATAACTTTGACAACGCACGTTGTCTACGATTTCGGCGGGTGCCACGCGAAGCCGTTACCGAGATTCCACGCCCGCGTGGCAGCGTCGTGATCAGCGTCGTGATCAGTCGGTTTGATGCGATGTCTGACACAAACCGGACGGGTGTCATTGCCCGGCTCCGGTGAAACTACTTACCCTTGCCGGGTGGAACTCGCGCCGCGCGATCCGGAACCGGAGGAGTCCTTCGACACCGGCCCGGAATCGGCGACGACGATGACGTCTCCCCGCGCCACCTCTACCGCTCCGGTGTCCAAACACGCTGCGGTCCAGTGGTGGCAGAGCGCCAATCGCAGCCCGGGCGTGGTGGCATTCATCCGGCGGGCGCGACGGATGCTGCCCGGAGATCCCGAATTCGGTGACCCGCTCTCGACGGCGGGGGACGGCGGCCCGCGCGCCGCGGCCCGAGCCGCCGACCGGCTGCTGGGGGATCGTGACGCGGCGTCGCGCGAGGTCGGTTTGAGCGTGCTGCAGGTTTGGCAGGCGCTGACCGAGGCGGTGTCGCGACGGCCGGCGAATCCGGAGGTGACGCTGGTGTTCACCGACCTGGTCGGCTTCTCGACGTGGTCACTGCAAGCCGGTGACGACGCAGCGCTGACCCTGCTGCGCCAGGTGGCGCGCGCCGTCGAGCCGCCGCTGCTCGATGCGGGCGGGCACATCGTCAAGCGGATGGGCGACGGCATCATGGCGGTGTTCCGTCATCCCGACGTCGCGGTGCGGGCCGTGCTGGCCGCCGACCAGGCGGTGCGACAGGTCGAGGTCGGGGGCTATCGGCCGCGGATGCGGGTCGGGATCCATACCGGCCGGCCGCAGCGGTTGGCCGCCGACTGGCTCGGCGTCGACGTCAACATCGCCGCTCGGGTGATGGACCGGGCCACCAAGGGCGGGATCATGATTTCGGGTACGGCGCTGGACCTGATCGGACAAACCGAGTTGGATGCCGTGGGCGTCGTCGCCAAACGTGCACGTAAATCCGTGTTCACGCCCAAGACGCCGGGCGTCCCGCCGGACTTGGCGATCTACCGTCTCGAATACTCTTAGCAAGTTGACAGCGTCCCATCACGGGGACGAAACAATTTAGCCCTCATAATGGATTCAATGCTTGGGGGATTTCTTTCCCGGCTCGGCCGGGTCCGTTTCACCGTGGGGTATGTCGCGGTTCTGCTCGCGGTCAGCTGCGCCATCTTGCTGCTCGGCCAGCACGCGCACGACGTCATCGTCCAGCGCGCCAGCACCAACCTGCACAACTTGGCGCACGGGCACATCGGAACGTTGCTGAGCAGCGCGCTGGTCGTCGACGCCGGCCCGCTCTATTTCTGGCTGCCGTTCTTGACCTGCCTGCTGGCCCTTGCCGAGCTGCATTTGCAGACCATCCGGCTGGCGATCGCGTTTTTGGTCGGCCACATCGGCGCGACCCTGGTGGTGGCCGCCGCGCTGGCCTCCGCGGTCGAGTTCGGCTGGCTGCCGATCTCCATCGCCCGGGCCAGTGACGTCGGCATGAGCTACGGCGCCCTCGCGGTGCTCGGCGCGATGACGGCGGCGATCCCGCAGCGGTGGCGTCCGGCGTGGGTCGGCTGGTGGATCTCGGCGGGTCTGGCCTCGGCGATCATCGGCGCGGACTTCACCGACGCCGGGCACACCGTCGCCGTGATCCTGGGTGTGTTGGTGTCCGCCCGGTTCCGGCAACCGATCCGTTGGACACCGGTGCTGGGTGCGATGTTGGTGGCGTCGTCGGGCTTCGGCTTCCTGGTGCTGGCTCACCACTGGGGCACGATGGCCACGGCCCCGGTCGTCGGGGCTCTCGGCGCGTCGGTGGCGTACAAGATCGCGCAGCTCAGGGCCGCGCGCGCGGCCGCGGACGGCGACGCGGAAGTGCTGCCCGGCCTGCGGCCGGCGCTGGTCGGCTAAACCTTCGGCGCGTTCGGTTCACCGGACGCGGTCACATATGATCGGCACTCGACCCGTGCCTGTTTTCAGCACCGCTGGCTGGCAATACGGGCAGCCCGTACAGCCTCGTCAGCAAGGAGAGTGTCGCCGCGTGGGTGATCAACCCGTCGACCTGTCGCCGACAGCGTTGGACAACGCAGTCGCTGCGGCCCGGCACGCCATCGAGCTCGCCGACACCCTCGACGCGCTGGCACAAACCAAGACCGAGCACCTCGGCGACCGCTCATCGGTGGCGCTGGCGCGACAGGCGCTGGGCACCCTGCCCAAGGAGGAGCGCTCCGAGGCCGGCAAGCGCGTCAACACCGCGCGCGGCGAAGTGCAACGCGCCTACGACGAACGGTTGGCGGTGCTGCGCGCCGAGCGCGACGCGGCCGTGCTGGTCGCCGAAAGCATCGACGTCACACTGCCGTCGACGCGGCAACCGCCCGGCGCCCGGCACCCGATCACGATCCTGGCCGAACACGTCGCCGACACCTTCGTCGCGATGGGGTGGGAGCTCGCCGAAGGCCCCGAGGTCGAAACCGAACAGTTCAACTTCGACGCCCTCAACTTCCCACCCGACCATCCCGCGCGCAGCGAGCAAGACACCTTCTATGTCGCACCGGAGGATTCCCGGCAGCTGCTGCGCACCCACACCTCTCCGGTTCAGGTACGGACCCTGCTGGAGCGCGAGCTGCCGGTCTACATCGTCTCCATCGGCCGCACGTTCCGCACCGACGAACTCGACGCCACCCACACGCCGGTGTTCCACCAAGTCGAGGGCCTGGCCGTGGACCGCGGTCTGTCGATGGCGCACCTGCGCGGAACGCTGGACGCATTCGCGCGCGCGGAGTTCGGCCCCGAGGCGCGCACCCGGATCCGCCCGCACTTCTTCCCGTTCACCGAGCCGTCCGCCGAAGTCGACGTGTGGTTCGTCGGCAAAAAGGGCGGCGCGGGCTGGGTGGAATGGGGCGGCTGCGGCATGGTTCACCCAAACGTGTTGCGCGCCGCGGGAATTGATCCCGAGGTCTACTCGGGCTTCGCATTCGGGATGGGCCTGGAACGCACCCTGCAGTTCCGCAACGGCATCCCCGACATGCGCGACATGGTCGAGGGCGACATCCGGTTCTCGGTGCCGTTCGGGGTGGGTCTGTAATGCGAATTCCGTACAGCTGGCTGCGCGAGGTTGTGGCCGCCGGAGCGCCGGGCTGGGACGTCGGTGCCGCCGAACTCGAGCAGACGCTGGTGCGCATCGGCCACGAAGTCGAGGAAGTCGTCACGCTGGGCCCGGTCGACGGCCCGCTGACGGTCGGCCGGGTGTCGGCCATCGAGGAGCTCACCGAATTCAAGAAGCCGATCCGTGCCTGCCGGGTCGACGTCGGCGACAGCCAAGATCGCGGAATCATATGCGGTGCAACGAACTTCGCGGTCGGCGACCTGGTGGTGGTGGCGCTGCCCGGCACCACGCTGCCCGGCGGCTTCGCGATCACCGCCCGCAAGACCTACGGCCGTAACTCCGACGGCATGATCTGCTCGGCAGCCGAACTCGGTTTGGGCGCAGACCATTCCGGAATTCTGGTGCTGCCCCCGGGAACCGCCGACCCGGGCGCCAGCGGCGCCGACGTGCTCGGACTGGACGACGTGGTCTTCCATCTGGCCATCACCCCCGACCGCGGCTACTGCATGTCGGTGCGTGGCCTGGCCCGCGAGATCGCCACCGCCTACGACTTGAACTTCGTCGACCCGGCTTCCGACGCCGTGGTCAAGCCGCTGCCGGCCGACGGAGCGGCGTGGCCGCTGACCGTGCAGGCCGAAACCGGTGTGCGACGGTTCGCGTTGCGGCCGGTCACCGGTATCGATCCCGCCGCGGTGTCGCCGTGGTGGCTGCAGCGCCGGCTGCTGCTGTCCGGCATCCGTGCCACCTCCCCGGCCGTGGACGTGACCAACTACGTGATGGTGGAGCTGGGTCACCCGATGCACGCCCACGACCGCAACCGCATCACCGGGGGCTTCAAGGTGCGTTTCGCGGAGCCCGGCGAGACGGTCGTCACTCTGGATGACGTTGAGCGCAAACTCGATCCGGCCGACGTGCTGATCGTCGACGACGTCGCGACCACCGCGATCGGCGGCGTGATGGGTGCGGCCAGCACCGAGGTGCGCGCGGATTCCACCGACGTGCTGCTGGAGGCCGCGGTGTGGGACCCGGCGGCCGTATCGCGCACCCAGCGGCGGCTGCACCTGCCCAGCGAGGCCGCCCGCCGCTACGAGCGCACCGTGGACCCGGCCATTTCGGTGGCCGCCCTGGACCGCTGTGCGGCGCTGCTGGCCGACATCACCGGCGCGACGGTATCGCCCACCCTGACCGATTGGCGCGGGGAACCACCGCGCGACGACTGGTCGCAGCCGGCGATCTCGATTGCCGCCGACCTGCCGGACCGTTTCGCGGGCGTGACCTACGCCGCGGGCACCACCGCCCGGCGGCTTGCCCAAATCGGCGCTGTGGTAACCGAACACGACCACACGCTGACCGTGACACCGCCCAGCTGGCGGCCCGATCTGCTGCAGCCCGCCGACCTCGTCGAGGAGGTGCTGCGGCTGGAGGGGCTGGAGGTCATCCCGTCGGTGCTGCCGTCGGCCCCGGCCGGCCGCGGCCTGACGCCGACGCAGAAACGCCGGCGCGCGATCGGCAAGGCACTCGCGCAATCCGGGTACGTCGAGATCCTGCCGACCCCGTTCCTGCCGGCCGGGGTGTTCGATCTGTGGGGCCTGGCGGCCGATGACCCGCGCCGCACGGCGACGCGGGTGCTCAACCCGCTGGACGCCGATCGCCCGGAGCTGGCCACCACGTTGCTGCCCGGATTGCTGGAAGCGTTGGGGCGCAACGTATCCCGCGGCCTGGTCGACGCCGCTCTGTACGCCGTCGCGCAGGTGGTGCAGCCGACCGCACAGACCCGCGGCGTCGAGCTGATCCCCGTCGACCGCCGCCCGACCGATGCCGAGATCGCGATGCTCGACGCGTCGCTGCCCCGCCAGCCGCAGCACGTCGCCGCGGTGTTGGCCGGGCTGCGCGAACCGCGCGGCCCGTGGGGGCCGGGCCGTCGCGTCGAGGCCGCCGACGCTCTGGAGGCGGTGCGAATCATCGCCCGCGCCAGCGGAATCGACGTCACCCTGCGGTCGTCGCAGTACCTGCCGTGGCATCCCGGGCGGTGCGCCGAGGTCCTCGCCGGAGAGACCGTCATCGGCCACGCGGGTCAGCTGCATCCGGCCGTCATCGAGCGGGCCGGCCTGCCGAAGGGGACCTGCGCCCTGGAGCTCAACCTCGATGCGCTGCCGATCACCGAGCTGCTGCCGGCGCCGAGAGTGTCGCCGTTCCCGGCCGTGTTTCAGGACGTCAGCCTGGTGGTGGCCGCGGACGTGCCCGCCCAGGCGGTGACCGACGCGGTGCGCGAGGGCGCCGGCGATCTGCTGGAAGACATGCAGCTGTTCGACGTGTTCACCGGGCCGCAGATCGGCGAGGATCGCAAGTCGCTGACCTTCGCGCTGCGGTTCCGCGCGCCGGATCGCACGCTGACCGAAGACGACGCCAGTGCCGCCCGCGATGCCGCGGTGCGCCACGCCGCCGAGCTGCTGGGCGCCGAAATACGCGCCTAGGCATCAGTTTTGGGCGACGGCGGCGCGCAGTTGCTCGCCGGGCAGTCGCCACAGCACGGTGCCGGCGGCGGCGGTGGCGGTCGCGGCGCGGGTCGCGCCGGGGCGCAACACGGCGACCTCGCCGAAGATACGGCCCGGGCCGAGCGCGCGAATGCGTTCGCCGGCCCGATCGAAGTCGACCCGCCCGTCCACGATGAAGTACGCGTCACGGGCGGGATCGTTCTCGCCGAACACCACGGTGGCGGTGTCGTATCCCTCGGTGGTCGCCGCGGCCGCCAGGTCGCGGATGGTGGCGGCCGGCAGGGCGGCCAACAAGGGCGCACCCGCCAGAGCCGTGTCGCGATCGGCGGTGGCGGGCATGTTCTCTTGTCGCTCAACCGATACCGTATTGATGGTTTGACCCGTCGGGTCGAACCCGGTCAGCACCGTCAGGAAGGCCCGGCGCGGCAGCACCCAGAGCCGGCAGTCGGACGTCGCCCGCACGGTCGCGGTGCGGGGGGTGTCGCGCAGCAGCGCGAGTTCGCCGAAGAAGTCGCCCGCGCCCAGCGAGCGGACGTGGCGTCCGTCCACGCACACGTCGAGGGTGCCGGACTCGACGATGTAGAAGGAATCGCCGTATTCACCTTGGTAGGTGACGACTTCGCCGGCGCCGACCACTTCGCGGTGAATCTGGGTGGCGATCCGTTCCCGCAGCACGTTGGTCAGCGGCGCAAACAGTGCGATCTCGTCGAGCGCGTCCACCCGCTGACGCGTCGCCGCGACCCGGGCGTCGGTTTGCAGCAGCGAGCGCGCCACGGCGACCGTGGCCAACACCGTCAGCACCGCCAGGGCCAGCAGGCTGGTGCGCAGTGACCACCCCTGGGTGACGCGCGTGGTGGCCCACGCTCCCGCGGCCATCGCGAACTGGCTCAGGCCCTCGACCGCCCCGAGCACCCGACCCCCCGCCGACAGCGGGATGAGGCTCTGAATCTGCACCTGGCCGGCCATCACCACCAGGGCGCTGCCGGCGCCGAACGCGATGGTGGAGGCGAGCACGACGGCGTAGTGCGGCGCGGCCGCCATCAGCGTCAGCGCGATCGCCATCACGGCCCCGGCGACGACGAACCACGGGCCGAGCCGGCGCTTGCCGATCGCGCCGAGCACCAACCCGCCGAGCAATCCGCCGCCGGCGATCAGGGCGGTGAGCACGCCCGGTCCGGCCTGTCCCCAGTGCAGGAGGTCGATGGCCAACGGCACGACGAAAACTTCGCTCGCCGCGAGCATCAGGAACGCCAGCGCGGTCACGACCACGATCGAACGCACCTGGGGCCCGGCGACGGTGCGGACCCCCTTGACGGTTTCACCCAGCGCATGCCGGGGACCGTCGCCGGTGGCGCCGTGCACCCGTTCCACGCCGCCCACCCGCACGGTCGTCACCGCGGCCACGGCACCCAAAGCGAGCACGGCGGCCACGCCGAGCGCGGCGGCCGGTGACGTGGACGCCAGCATCAACCCGCCCGCGACCGGCCCGATCAGGATGCCCAGTTTGTCCGTGGTGCCCAGCGCCGCGTGGGCACGAACCAGGTCGTCGGGCCGCTGCGTGATGGAGGGCAGCAGCGCCGCGGTGGTCGGCCGCACGAACATCGTCGTGGTGCCCTCGACGGCGATCACCGCGACCAGGATGGACACCGCCGGAAAGAATTCCGCCGAGACCGCCGTGACCACAACAGAAACGAAGCGCACGGCAAACACCCCGGCGAGGATGCGTTCGTGCGGGAATCTGTCGATGACGTAGCCCAGCGTGGGCGACAGCACCGCGGCGGGTAACACCGCGGCGACGCTGATGGCGCCGACCGCGCCCACGCCCGAGAGGGTGAACGCGTACACCGTCGTGACGGTGTACCACATCCATTCCGCGGTGGTCGCCAGCCCGCGTCCCACTACAAGCCCGCGCAGCTTGGTGTTCCGCGCCGGGGGCGCGGGGGCTCGCAGACGCATCAATCCCACATACCGTGACCGGGTAACGCGGACGTACACGACAGGAAAACGAGAGACGAGTTGTGGCCGGCCACGTGGCATGAATTTGCAATCAAGCGCATAACCATGCAGAATCGGCTGAATGGCCGACGTGACAAGGGTGGCGGTTGCCGGTGCCAGCGGCTATGCGGGCGGGGAAATCCTGCGCCTGCTGCTCGGGCACCCGGCCCATGCCGACGGCCGGCTCACGATCGGTTCGGTGACCGCCGCGGCCAGTGCCGGCAGCACGCTCGGCGAGCACCATCCACATCTGACGCCGCTGGCCCAGCGCGTGGTCGAGCCCACCGAACTGGATGTGCTGCGCGGCCATGACGTGGTGTTCCTGGGCTTGCCGCACGGGCACTCGGCGGCGCTGGCCGAGCAGCTCGGCCCGGAGACCCTGGTCATCGACTGCGGCGCGGACTTCCGGCTCACCGACGCCGCCGCCTGGGAGCGGTTCTACGGATCCCCGCACGCCGGCAGCTGGCCCTACGGCCTCCCGGAGTTGCCGGGCAACCGGGAGCGGCTGCGCAGCGCCCGCCGCATCGCGGTGCCGGGCTGCTATCCGACCGCGGCGCTGCTGGCGTTGCTGCCCGCGGTGGCCGAGGACCTGGTCGAGCCCGCCGTCACCGTGGTCGCCGTCAGTGGCACCTCCGGAGCGGGTCGCGCGGCCAAGCCCGACCTGCTCGGCTCCGAGGTCATGGGGTCGGCCCGGGCCTACAACATCGCCGGCGCCCACCGGCACACCCCCGAGATCGCCCAGGGGCTGCGGGCGGTCACCGATCGCGATGTCACGGTGTCGTTCACCCCGGTGCTGATCCCGACCTCCCGCGGCATCCTGGCCACCTGCACCGCACGCACCCGGGCGCCGCTGTCGCAGCTGCGGGCGGCATACGAAAAGGCTTACGACGCAGAGCCTTTCATCTACCTGATGCCCGAAGGTCAGCTGCCCCGCACCGGCTCGGTGATCGGCAGCAACGCCGCGCACGTCGCCGTCGCCCTCGACGAGGACGCCGAGACGTTCGTCGCGATCGCCGCGATCGACAACCTGGTCAAGGGCACCGGCGGCGCCGCGGTGCAGTCGATGAACCTGGCGCTGGGTTGGCCGGAGGCGGAGGGACTTTCGGTGGTCGGAGTGGCGCCGTGACCGACATCGCGCCCGAAGAACAGGCTTCCGCTGCCCGACTGGTCCGCACCCAGGGTGTCACCGCGGCCGCCGGCTTTCGCGCCGCCGGAATCGCGGCCGGGCTCAAGGCTTCCGGGGCACGTGACCTGGCGCTGGTCTTCAACGAAGGACCCGACTACGGCGCCGCCGGGGTGTTCACCCGCAACCAGGTCAAGGCCGCGCCGGTGCTGTGGACCCAGCAGGTGCTCACCACCGGGGCGCTGCGCGCGGTGATCCTCAACTCCGGTGGCGCCAACGCCTGCACCGGGCCGGGCGGCTTCCAGGACACCCACGCCACCGCGGAGGCGGTCGCCGCGGCGCTGTCGGACTGGGGGACCGAGACCGGGGCCGTCGAGGTCGCCGTGTGTTCCACCGGGCTGATCGGCGACCGGCTGCCGATGGACAAGGTGCTCGACGGTGTCACGCACATCGTGCACGAGATGCACGGCGGCCTGAGCGGGGGCGACGAGGCCGCGCAGGCCATCATGACCACCGACACGGTGCCCAAAAAGGTTGCGCTGCATCATCAGAACAACTGGACCGTCGGCGGGATGGCCAAGGGCGCGGGCATGTTGGCGCCGTCGCTGGCCACCATGCTGTGCGTGCTGACCACCGACGCGGTCGCCGACGCCGCCGCCCTCGACGCGGCGCTGCGCGCAGCGACCGCGCGTACCTTCGATCGGCTCGACATCGACGGCTGCTGTTCCACCAACGACACGGTGCTGCTGCTGGCCTCCGGAGCCAGCGGGATCGCCCCGTCGCAAGCAGAGCTCGACGACGCGGTGCGGCGCGTCTGCGACGACTTGTGCCTGCAGCTGCAATCCGACGCCGAGGGCGTGACCAAGCGCGTCACCGTGACGGTGACCGGGGCCTCGTCGGAGTCCGACGCCGTGACGGCCGCCCGCGCTATCGCCCGCGACAGCCTGGTCAAGACCGCGATGTTCGGGTCGGACCCCAACTGGGGCCGCGTGGTGGCCGCCGTCGGTCTGGCGCCGGGGGTATTCGTCGACCCCGATCGAATCACGGTGTCGTTCAACGGGTTTACCGTGTGCGTCAACGGGACCGGCGCTCCGGGTTCGCGCGACGTGGATCTGTCCGGGACCGACATCGACGTCACCGTCGACCTCGGCCTCGGCGACGCCACGGCCGCCATCCGGACCACCGATCTATCGCACGCCTACGTCGAAGAGAACTCGGCCTACAGCACATGACGATCAGCACCGACGAATTGCCCACCGGAGTCAAGGCGCAGGTGCTGGCCGAAGCGCTGCCCTGGCTCATCCAGCTGCACGGCAAGATCGTCGTGGTCAAGTACGGCGGCAACGCGATGACCGACGAGGCGCTGCGTCAGGCGTTCGCCGCCGACATGGCGTTTCTGCGTAACTGCGGCATCCATCCCGTCGTCGTGCACGGCGGCGGTCCGCAGATCACCGCGATGCTGCGCCGGCTCGGCATCGACAAGGGCGACTTCAAGGGTGGATTCCGGGTCACCACACCGGAAGTGCTCGACGTCGCGCGGATGGTGCTGTTCGGGCAGGTGGGTCGCGAACTGGTCAACCTGATCAACGCGTACGGTCCGTACGCGGTCGGCATCACCGGCGAGGACGCCCAGTTGTTCACCGCGGTGCGGCGCAGCGTCACCGTCGACGGCGTGGCCACCGACATCGGTCTGGTCGGCGACGTCGACACGGTGAACACCGCCGCGGTGCTGGATCTTATTGCGGCGCGGCGTATTCCGGTGGTGTCCACACTGGCGCCCGACGCCGAGGGCGTGGTGCACAACATCAACGCCGACACCGCCGCGGCCGCGCTGGCCGAGGCGCTGGGCGCCGAAAAGCTGTTGATGCTCACCGATGTCGAGGGCCTGTACACCAGCTGGCCGGACCGCGATTCGCTGGTCAGCGAAATCGACACCGCCACCTTGGCGCAACTGCTACCCACTTTGGAGGCGGGCATGATCCCCAAGATTGAGGCCTGTCTCAGGGCAGTCTCGGGGGGCGTGCCCAGCGCTCATGTCATCGACGGCAGGGTCGAGCACTGCGTGCTGGTGGAGTTGTTCACCGACGCGGGCACCGGCACCAAGGTGGTGCCGGCGTGACGACGACGATGCGGAGCGCAGCGAGGCGGAGGAGCGGCACCGTTGACTAAGAGCAACACCGAGACCATGCGGCAGCGGTGGGAAGCCGTGATGATGAACAACTACGGCACCCCGGCGGTGGCATTGGCCAGCGGTGCGGGCGCCGTGGTCACCGATGTGGACGGCCGCAGCTACCTCGATCTGCTGGCCGGCATCGCAGTCAACGTGCTCGGCCATGGCCACCCGGCCGTGATCGAGGCTGTCACACAACAGATGTCGAAGCTGGGTCACACGTCGAACCTGTACGCCACCGAACCCGGTATCGCGCTGGCCGAGGAATTGGTCGCCCTGCTCGGCACCGACACCACGACCAGGGTGTTCTTCTGCAACTCGGGCACCGAAGCCAACGAGATGGCGTTCAAGCTGTCCCGGCTCACCGGCCGCACCAAATTGGTTGCCGCGCAAGAAGGTTTCCACGGCCGAACGATGGGCTCGCTGGCGCTGACCGGCCAGCCGGCCAAGCAGGCGCCGTTCGAGCCGTTGCCGGGCGACGTCACGCATGTGCCCTACGGCGACGTCGACGCGCTGGCCGCCGCCGTTGACGACGCCACCGCCGCGGTATTCCTGGAGCCGATCATGGGGGAGAGCGGTGTCGTGGTTCCGCCCGCCGGCTACCTGGCGGCGGCCCGCGAGATCACCACCCGGCATGGCGCCCTGTTGGTGCTCGACGAGGTGCAGACCGGAATCGGGCGCACCGGAGCGTTTTTCGCACACCAGCACGACGGCATCACCCCCGATGTGGTGACGCTGGCCAAGGGGCTCGGCGGTGGGCTCCCGATCGGGGCGGTGCTGGTCATCGGGCCCGCGGCCGACCTGCTGACGCCGGGCCTGCACGGCAGCACCTTCGGCGGCAACCCGGTGTGCACGGCCGCCGCGCGGGCGGTGCTGCGGGTGCTCGTAGACGACGACCTGCTGCGGCACGCCGAGGAGTTGGGAAAGTTTTTGCGCCACGGCATCGAATCGCTGGGCCACCCGCTGATCGACCACACCCGCGGCCGCGGCCTGCTGTGCGGCGTGGTGCTGACCGGGCCGCACGCCAAGGACGTCGAAGCCGCCGCGCGCGAGGCCGGATTCCTGATCAACGCCACCGGGCCCGACGTGATCCGGCTGGCGCCGCCGCTGGTGATCACCGAAGCCCAGGTCGACAGCTTCCTCGCCGCACTGCCGGCCATCCTGGACAAGGCCGCGGCATGACTCGGCACTTCCTGCGCGACGACGACCTGTCCCCGGCCGAACAGGCCGAGGTGCTCGAGCTGGCCGCGGAGCTGAAGAAGAACCCGTTCAGCCGTCGGCCGCTCGACGGCCCGCGTGGCGTCGCGGTGCTGTTCGACAAGAACTCCACCCGCACCCGGTTCTCCTTCGAGGTGGGCATCGCGCAGCTGGGCGGGCATCCCGTCGTCGTCGACAGCGGCAGCACCCAGCTGGGCCGCGACGAGACGCTGCAGGACACCGCGCAGGTGCTGTCCCGCTACGTCGACGCGATCGTGTGGCGGACCTTCGGCCAGGAGCGGCTGGAGGCCATGGCCTCGACCGCGACGGTACCGGTGGTCAACGCGCTCTCCGACCAGTTCCACCCCTGCCAGGTGCTGGCCGATCTGCAGACCGTCGCCGAGCACAAGGGGTCGCTGCGCGGATTGTCGCTGTCCTACTTCGGCGACGGCGCCAACAACATGGCGCATTCGCTGATGCTCGGCTCGGTGACCGCCGGCATGCACATCACGATCGCGGCGCCCGAGGGCTTCACGCCGGACCCGACCGTGCTGGCCGCCGCCGAGCGGCGCGCCGCGCAGACCGGCGCCTCGGTCACCGTGACCGCCGACCCGGACGCGGCCGCCGCGGGGGCCGACGTCTTGGTGACCGACACCTGGACGTCGATGGGACAAGAAGCCGACGGACTCGACCGGGTGAGACCATTCCGGCCGTTTCAGATCAACACCAGGCTGCTGAGCCTGGCGAATGCGGAAGCCATTGTGCTGCACTGTCTTCCGGCCCATCGCGGCGACGAGATCACCGACGAGGTGATGGACGGACCGGCCAGCGTGGTGTTCGACGAGGCCGAGAACCGGCTGCACGCCCAGAAGGCGCTGCTGGTGTGGCTGCTGGAGCGATCGCGATGACTCGAACCAAGGCCACCGCCGACATCACCCGCGCCGGGCGTCAGGCCCGCATCGTGGCGATCCTGTCGTCGGCGCCGGTGCGCAGCCAAAGCGAACTCGCGGGACTGCTGGCCGACGAGGGCATCGACGTCACCCAGGCCACGCTGTCGCGCGACCTCGAAGAGCTCGGCGCGGTGAAGCTGCGCGGCGCCGACGGCGGCGTCGGGGTCTACGTCGTCCCCGAGGACGGCAGCCCGGTGCGCGGCGTATCCGGCGGCACCGCACGGCTGTCGCGGTTGCTCAGCGAACTGCTGGTATCCACCGACGCCAGCGCGAATCTCGCGGTGCTGCGCACCCCGCCGGGGGCAGCTGACTATTTGGCCAGCGCAATCGATCGCGCGGCGTTACCGTACGTCGTCGGCACCATCGCCGGCGACGACACCCTCTTCGTGGCCGCCCGGGAGCCGATGACCGGCGCCGAGCTGGCCCGCACGCTGGAAAACCTGAAATAGGAGATTGATTCATGTCAGAACGCGTCATCCTGGCGTATTCGGGCGGTCTGGACACCTCGGTGGCGATCAGCTGGATCGGCAAGGAGACCGGCCGTGAGGTCGTAGCGGTCGCCATCGACCTCGGCCAGGGCGGCGAGGACATGGACGTCGTGCGTCAGCGGGCGCTGGACTGCGGCGCGGTCGAGGCGGTCGTGGTCGATGCCCGCGACGAGTTCGCCGAGGGCTACTGCCTGCCGACCATCCTGAACAACGCGCTGTATATGGATCGCTACCCGCTGGTGTCGGCGATCAGCCGGCCGCTGATCGTCAAGCACCTGGTCGCCGCGGCGCGCAAGTACGGTGGCGGCATCGTCGCGCACGGCTGCACCGGCAAGGGCAACGACCAGGTCCGGTTCGAGGTCGGATTCGGTTCGCTGGCACCGGATTTGGAGGTGCTCGCGCCGGTTCGCGACTACGCGTGGACGCGGGAGAAGGCGATCGCGTTCGCCGAGGAGAACGCCATCCCGATCAACGTGACCAAGCGCTCGCCGTTCTCGATCGACCAGAACGTGTGGGGCCGCGCGGTGGAAACCGGCTTCCTGGAACACCTTTGGAACGCGCCCACCAAGGACGTCTACGACTACACCGAGGACCCGACGCTCAACTGGAGCACGCCCGACGAGGTGATCGTCGGTTTCGAAAAGGGTGTCCCGGTGTCGATCGACGGCAAGCCGGTGACCGTGCTGGAGGCCATCGAGGAACTCAACCGGCGAGCCGGCGCACAAGGGGTCGGGCGCCTCGACGTCGTCGAGGACCGGCTGGTCGGCATCAAGAGCCGCGAGATCTACGAGGCGCCCGGCGCAATGGTGCTGATCACCGCGCACGCCGAGCTCGAACACGTCACCCTCGAGCGCGAGCTGGGCCGGTTCAAACGCACCACCGACCAGCGCTGGGCCGAGCTGGTGTACGACGGGCTGTGGTTCTCGCCGCTGAAGATCGCGCTGGAGAGTTTCGTCGCCAAGACTCAAGAGCACGTGTCCGGCGAAATCCGAATGGTGTTGCACGGCGGGCACATTGCGGTCAACGGCCGCCGCAGCTCGGAATCGCTCTACGACTTCAACCTGGCCACCTACGACGAGGGCGACAGCTTCGACCAGTCGGCGGCCAAGGGGTTCGTCTACGTGCACGGGCTGTCGTCCAAGCTGTCGGCCCGCCGCGACCTGGCAACAGACGACGCGTGAGCACTCGCGAGGGATCACTGTGGGGCGGTCGGTTCGCCGACGGGCCGTCGGACGCGCTGGCCGCGCTCAGCAAGTCCACACACTTCGACTGGGTGCTGGCGCCCTACGACATCACCGCGTCGCGCGCGCACACCATCGTGTTGTTCCGGGCCGGGCTACTCACCGAAGAGCAGCGCGACGGCCTGCTGGCCGGACTGGACAGCCTGGCCACCGACATCGAAGACGGTAGTTTCGGCCCGCTGGTCACCGATGAGGACGTGCACGGCGCGCTGGAGCGTGGACTGATCGACCGGGTCGGCGCCGAGTTGGGCGGCCGGCTGCGGGCCGGCCGGTCCCGCAACGACCAGGTGGCCACGCTGTTCCGGATGTGGCTGCGCGACGCGATGCGCCGGGTCGCCGACGGGGCGCTGGACGTGGTCGCCGCGCTGGCCGCGCAGGCGCAAGCCCACCCGACGGCGATCATGCCCGGCAAGACCCATATGCAGTCCGCCCAGCCGATCCTGCTGGCCCATCACCTGCTCGCGCACGCCCATCCGCTGCTGCGCGACGTGGACCGCATCGCCGACTTCGACCAGCGCGCGGCGGTGTCGCCGTACGGCTCGGGGGCGCTGGCCGGCTCGTCGCTCGGCCTGGATCCCGACGCGATCGCCGCGGACCTCGGTTTCGCCACCGCCGCCGCCAATTCCGTCGACGCCACCGCCGCCCGCGACTTTGCTGCCGAAGCGGCGTTCGTGTTGGCCATGATCGGCGTCGACCTGTCCCGGCTGGCCGAGGACATCATCATCTGGAGCTCGACCGAGTTCGGCTACGTCACGCTGCACGATTCCTGGTCGACCGGCAGCTCGATCATGCCGCAGAAGAAGAACCCCGACATCGCCGAGCTGGCCCGCGGCAAATCGGGGCGGCTGATCGGGAACCTGGCCGGGCTGTTGGCGACGCTGAAGGCGCAGCCGTTGGCCTACAACCGTGACCTGCAGGAAGACAAGGAGCCGGTGTTCGACTCGGTGGCGCAGCTGGAACTGCTGCTGCCGGCGATGGCCGGGCTGGTGGGCAGCCTGACGTTCCACGTCGAGCGGATGGCGGCGCTGGCCCCGGCCGGCTACACCCTGGCCACCGACATCGCCGAATGGCTGGTCCGCCGGGGTGTGCCGTTTCGGTCCGCGCACGAGGCCGCCGGCGCGGCCGTACGCGCCGCGGAGGGCCGCGGTGTCGGGCTCGAGGAGCTGACCGACGACGAGCTCGCGGCCATCAGCCCAGAGCTGACGCCGCAGGTCCGGGAGGTGTTGACCATCGAGGGCTCGGTGGCCTCCCGCGACGCGCGCGGTGGCACCTCGCCCGGCCAGGTCGCCGACCAATTGCGCGGCGTCCTGGACAGCCGCGAACAGCTGCGGGCGCGGCTGCGGCTGCAATTCGGAAGCTGACTCGCGCCCCCGAACCCGGGATTTGCTGTGTGCATTGTCTCAGGTCAGGGGATTATTGCGGCGGCGCTCGCCTCAAAGGAATAAACTTGCAGCTCGAAGCCTCCGGCTTGAACCCGTCGACCTGCATGTTCGTCACCAAGGGGTGGGACCAATGAGCGTCATCGCAGGCGTATTCGGTGCGTTGCCGCCGTATCGCTATTCCCAGCGGGAACTCACTGATTTTTTCCTCAGCATTCCGGGCTTCGAGGATTACGAGGATATCGTCCGGCAGCTGCACACCAGCGCCAAGGTCAACAGCCGCCACCTGGTCATTCCGCTGGAGCGCTACCCCCGGCTGACCGACTTCGGCGTCGCGAATCAGATCTACATCGACAACGCCGTCGAATTGGGCTGCGAGGCTCTGTCCGGCGCGCTGGAGGACGCGGGTTTACAGCCACGCGACCTCGACGTGCTGTACACGACGACGGTCACCGGGTTGGCGATCCCGTCCATCGACGCCCGGATCGCCGGGCGGCTGGGGCTGCGCGACGACGTGCGGCGGGTGCCGCTGTTCGGCCTGGGCTGCGTGGCCGGTGCGGCCGGGGTGGCCCGGCTCAACGACTATCTGCGCGGCGATCCGGACGGCGCGGCCGCGCTGATCTCCGTCGAGCTCTGCTCGCTGACCTACCCGGGATACAAGCCCTCGCTGGCCGGTCTCGTCGGCAGCGCGCTGTTTGCTGACGGCGCCGCATCCGTGGTCGCCGTCGGGGAGCGTCGCGCCACACAGATCGGAGCCGGCGGCCCCGACGTTCTCGATTCGCGCGGCCATCTCTACCCGGACTCGCTGCGCACGATGGGCTACGACGTGGGCACCGAGGGCTTCGAGCTGGTGCTGTCTAAGGACGTCGCGGCGGTCGTCGAGCAATACATCGAAGACGACGTCGCCGGCTTCCTCGGGGCGCACGGCCTGACCGCGTCCGACATCGGCGCGTTCGTCAGCCACCCCGGCGGCCCCAAGGTCATCGAGGCGATCACCGCGGCGCTGAGCCTGCCGCCGGACGCCCTGGAACTGACCTGGCGCTCGCTCGGCGAGATCGGCAACCTGTCGTCGGCGTCGGTGCTGCACGTGCTGCGCGACACCATCGCCAAGAAGCCGCCCAGCGGCAGCCCGGGTCTGATGCTCGCGATGGGGCCCGGCTTCTGCTCGGAGCTCGTACTGCTGCGCTGGCACTGATGCGGGCGTATGGACCCTGCCTCGTCCCGGCGCCGAAGTGACGGCGATGGCGCATCGACACCGTGCGAAAGGTGCGCTGGTTGCCCATGAGTAGCACTCCTGACGAACTGGTCAAGGCGCTGCGCGCGTCGCTGAAGGAAAACGAGCGGCTCAAACGCGAGAACCGCGAGTACCTCGCCCTGATTTCGGAAGGGGCGACCGAGCCGGTGGCCGTGGTGGGAATGGCCTGCCGCTATCCGGGCGGCGTGGACTCCCCGGAAGCCTTGTGGCAGATGGTCGTTGAGGGCCGCGACGTGGTGACCGACTTTCCGGCCGACCGCGGCTGGGATCTGGCCGACCTGTTCGACCCGGATCCCGACGCCACGGGCAAGTCGTACAACCGCTGCGGCGGATTCCTCTCGGACGTCGCCGATTTCGACGCCGCGTTCTTCGGGATCGCACCCAGCGAGGCGCTCGCGATGGATCCCCAGCAGCGCCTGCTGCTGGAAGTCTCGTGGGAAGCGCTGGAACGGGCCGGAATCGACCCGGTCACGCTGCGAGGCTCGGCCACCGGCGTGTTCGTCGGGGTTTTTCACGGCTCGTATGGCGGGCAGGGCCGCGTCCCCGGCGAGTTGGAGAGATACGGGCTGCGCGGTTCGACGCTGAGCGTCGCCTCGGGGCGGGTCGCGTATTCACTGGGGCTTCAGGGCCCGGCAGTGTCGGTGGACACGGCGTGTTCGTCGTCGCTGGTGGCGCTGCATCTGGCCGTGCGGTCGCTGCGCTCGGGTGAGTGTGATGCCGCGCTCGTCGGCGGCGTGACGGTGATGGCCACGCCGGCGATGTTCGTGGAGTTCAGCCGGCAGCGGGCGCTGTCCGCGGACGGCCGATGCAAGGCGTATGCCGGAGCCGCCGACGGAACCGGGTTCTCCGAAGGCGTTGGCGCGCTGGTGGTGGAGCGGCTGGCCGATGCGCGGCGACTCGGTCATCGGGTGTTGGCGGTGGTGCGGGGTTCCGCGGTCAACCAGGACGGCGCCTCCAACGGGCTGGCGACCCCGAACGGCCCGGCGCAGCAGCGGGTGATCCGCGCCGCGCTGGACAATGCCCGGCTGGCCACGGCGGATGTGGATCTGGTGGAGGGTCACGGGACCGGCACCACACTGGGCGATCCCATTGAGGCCCAAGCGATCTTGGCGACCTACGGGCAGGACCGCCCGGCCGATCGGCCGTTGTGGCTCGGCTCGATCAAGTCCAACATGGGCCACACCTCGGCGGCGGCGGGGGTCGCCGGTGTGATCAAGATGGTGCAGGCGATTCAGCACGGCGTGATGCCCAAGACGCTGCACGTGGATGTGCCTACGCCGCACGTGGATTGGTCGGCGGGCGCGGTGTCGTTGCTGACCGACCAGCGGCCGTGGCCGCCGGTGGACCGGCCGCGCCGGGCCGGGGTGTCGTCATTCGGGATCAGCGGGACGAACGCACACGTGATTTTGGAGCAGGCCCCGCCCGTGGAAAGCGTCGGCACCGCGTCCGATAGCGACATGCCGGTGGCGCCGTGGGTGCTGTCCGCCCGGTCCGTCGAGGCGCTGGCGGGCCAGGCGCGGCGGCTGCTGGCACGCGTGGCGGCCGATCCACAGCTGGGTGTGGCCGACGTCGGGTGGTCGCTGGTGTCGACCCGCTCGGTGTTCGAGCATCGGGCGGTGATCGTCGGGGCTCGTGCGGAGCTGACGGCCGGGCTGGCCGGGTTGGCGGCGGGGGAACCGGGCGGCAACGTCGTGGTGGGGCGCGCCCAGGCCGCCGGCAAGACGGTTTTCGTGTTTCCCGGGCAGGGCTCGCAGTGGATCGGCATGGGGGCCCAGTTGCTGGACACCTCAACGGTATTCGCCGAGCAGCTGAACCGGTGCGAGAAGGCGCTCGGTGAGTTCGTGGACTGGTCTTTGATCGACGTGATCCGGGGTGCGCCGGGCGCCCCCGGGCTCGATCGGGTGGACGTGGTGCAGCCGGTGCTGTGGGCGATGATGGTGTCGCTGGCCGAACTGTGGCGCTCGGTCGGTGTGCAGCCCGACGCGGTCATCGGTCACTCGCAGGGCGAGATCGCGGCGGCTTACGTCGCGGGTGCGCTGTCGCTGGAGGATGCCGCCCGGGTGGTGGCGCTGCGCAGTCGGCTGTTGGTGCGGCTGTCGGGTGCCGGGGGCATGGTCTCGCTGGCGTGCGGGCTTGTGCAGGCGCGCGAGCTGCTGGCCCCCGCGGGTGATCGCCTGAACGTCGCCGCGGTCAACGGCGTTGCGGCGGTCGTCGTCTCCGGCGAGGTGGACGCGCTGGCGGAGTTGATGCGTCGCTGCGAGGACGCCGGGGTGCGCGCCCGCAGAATCGACGTCGACTATGCCTCGCACTCGGCGCAGGTCGAGGCGATTCGCGAGCCGCTTGCCCAGGCGCTGAACGGCATTGAGCCCCAATCGTCTTCGCTCACCTTCTTCTCCACCGTCACCGGTGAACCCCTCGACACCGCCGGCCTGGACGCGGACTACTGGTACCGCAGCATCCGCCAGACCGTGCAATTCGAGCAGGCCGTGCGCGCGGCGGGCGACGCCGGCTATCGGGTGTTCATCGAGTCCAGCCCGCACCCGGTGCTGGTCGCCGGCATCGAAGACACGGTGGCCGCCGGCAACCCGGGCGATGCCATCGTGATTCCGTCGCTGGGTCGCGACGAGGGCGGGCTGGACCGGTTCTGGCTGTCGGTGGGTCAGGCCCACACCGCGGGGGTGACGGTGGATTGGCGCCCGGTGTTCTCCGGTGCCCGCCGCGTCGACTTGCCGACGTACGCCTTCCAGGGCCGTCGATTCTGGTTGCCGCCGATGGGCATTGGTGGTGCGGATCTCGGTGGCCTCGGCCTGGCCGGGGCCGAGCACGGTTTGCTGGGCGCGGTGGTGCAGCGGCCCGATTCCGGTGCGGTGGTGCTGACCGGCCGGCTGTCGTTGGCGGCGCAGCCGTGGCTGGGCGATCACGCGGTGGCCGGGGTGGTGTTGTTCCCCGGGGCCGGGTTTGTCGAGCTGGCGTTGCGGGCCGGCGACGAGGTCGGCTGTTCGGTGGTCGACGAGTTGACGCTGTCGGCTCCGCTGCTGTTGCCGGCGGCCGACGCGGTCCAGGTACAGGTCGTGGTCGGGGCAGTAGCTAGTTCGGGGGGTGGTGCGGGCCGGCGCTCGGTGTCGGTGTATTCGTGTGGCACGCAATCCGATTCGGACTGGTTGTTGCATGCCGAGGGCGCGTTGAGCACGGACGCGGGCGATTCGGTCGCGGACTTGTCGGTGTGGCCGCCGGTCGGAGCGATCGCGATGGACGTCGCCGACGCGTACCAGCAGCTGACCGGGCGAGGCTACGAGTACGGTCCGGCGTTTCAGGGTCTGCAGGCCATGTGGCGTCGCGGAAATGAGGTCTTCGCCGAGGTCGCGGTGCCCGAGGTCGCCGGGATCAAGGTCGACGATTTCGGGATCCATCCGGTGCTGGTCGATGCCGCGCTGCACGCGATGGGTGTGGTCGGCGACCAGTCCGAGACCATGCTGCCGTTCTCCTGGCAAGGCGTCTGCCTGCACGCCGCCGGAGCGTCCCGGGCGCGAGTGCGGATCGCGCCGGTGGGGGTGAGCGCGGTGTCGGTGGACCTGGCCGACGCGACTGGCCTGCCGATTCTGTCGGTGCGGGAGTTGGTGGTTCGGCCGGTCTCGGCCGCCCAACTCACGGCGGTGGCCGCCGCTGCCGGCGGAGGCGGCGGTCTGTATGAGGTCGCATGGTCGCCGGTTTCCGTGGAGCCCAACGCCATTGGCCACGAGGGTATGACGGTGTGGGAGCCGAGCCGCGGTGACACGGTCGAATCCGTGTACGCGGCGGCTCATGAGGCGCTGGGGGTGTTGCAGTCGTGGCTGGCCGGTAGCGATGCGGGGCCGTGCGTGGTGCTGACGCGTGGCGCGGTGAACGTGGCCGGTGCGGAGGTGACGGATCTGGCGGGCGCGGCGGTGTGGGGGTTGGTGCGTTCGGCGCAGGCCGAGCAGCCGGGCCGGGTGGTGCTGGTCGATTCGGACGGATCATTGGACCTGGGCGAGGTAATCGCCTGCGGTGAGCCGCAATTGGTGGTGCGCGCCGGCGTCGCGCACGCGGCCCGACTGACTCCGTCGCGGTCGGTTGCGACGTTGCCGGCCGGGCAGTGGCGGATGAGCGTCGGTGGCGGCGGCACCCTGGAGGATCTGGTGGTACGGCCGCTTCCGCGCGCGGAGCTGGCGGCCGGGCAGGTGCGGGTGGCGGTGGCCGCGGTCGGGGTGAACTTCCGGGATGTGTTGGTGGCGTTGGGGATGTATCCCGGCGGCGGCGAACTCGGCGCCGAGGGCGCCGGCGTCGTGCTCGAGGTCGGGCCCGGCGTTCAGGGGCTGGCCGTGGGCGATGCCGTGCTGGGCTTGCTGGGCGTGGTGGGGTCCGAGGCTGTGGTGGACGCGCGGCTGGTGACGACGGTGCCGGTCGGATGGTCGCTGGCGCAGGCCGCCGGCGTGCCGGTGGTGTTTTTGACCGCCCTGTACGGATTGTCCGAGCTGGCGGGGCTCAAGGCCGGGGAGAAGGTGTTGGTGCACGCGGCCACCGGGGGTGTCGGGATGGCGGCGGTGCAGCTGGCCCGGCATTGGGGTGCCGAGGTGTTCGCGACGGCCAGCCGTGGTAAGTGGGATACGTTGCGGGCGATGGGTTTTGACGACGATCACATCGGTGACACCCGGACGGTGGATTTCGAGCAGAAGTTCCTGGCCACCACCGGCGGCGCCGGGGTGGACGTGGTGCTCAACTCGCTGGCCGGAGAGTTCCTCGACGCCTCGCTGCGACTCCTGGTCGGGGGTGGGCGTTTCATCGAGATGGGCAAGACCGATCTGCGCGACCCCGCTTCGATGCCGGCGGGCGTGTACTACCGGGCGTTCGATTTGATGGAGGCCGGGCCGGATCTCACCGCGACCATGCTCGGTGACCTGATGGCGATGTTCGCAAACGGCGTGCTGAAGCCGTTGCCGGTCAAGGCGTTTGACGTGCGGTGTGCGTCGGCGGCGTATCGGTTTGTCAGCCAGGCCCGCCACACCGGCAAGGTGGCGCTGACCATCCCCGGCGGCCCCGCCGACGCGGTACTCGCGGGTTCGGGCTTAGCCGGTGGCAGCGTGCTGATCACCGGGGGTACCGGGATGGCGGGCTCGGCGGTGGCCGCGCATCTGGTGGCGCGCTATGGGGTGGCCCATGTGGTGTTGGTCAGCCGCAGCGGCGCCGGCGGTGCGGGCGTGGCCGAGCTGGTCGAGCGGCTCGAAGATGCCGGGGCCGAGGTGTCGGTGGCGGCCTGCGATGTGGCCGATCGAGAGGCCTTGGCGGCGTTGATCGCCGGATTGCCCACGAAATATCCGCTCAAGGGTGTGTTCCATGCCGCCGGGGTGCTCGACGACGGGCTGATCGCCTCGCTGACGCCGCAACGGATGGACACGGTGCTGCGGGCAAAGGTCGACGGCGCGTGGCACCTGCACGAGCTCACCCGGGAGATGGATCTGTCGGCGTTCGTGCTGTTCTCCTCGATGGCCGGCATCGTGGGCTCACCGGGACAGGGCAACTACGCGGCGGCCAACAGCTTCCTCGACGGCCTGGCCGCCTACCGCCGCGCCCACGGCCTGGCCGCCTTGTCGGTGGCCTGGGGACTGTGGGAACAGGCCAGCGGCATGACCGGCCACCTCGACGAACGCGACAAGGCGCGGATGAGCCGAATCGGGCTCGCCCCCATGGCAACCGAGCAGGCCCTGCGACTCTTCGATACCGCGATGCTGGCCGAGCGTCCCGCGGTGGTCGCCGCGCGCATCGACCCCGGCGCGCTGGCCGACAGTGCCGACAGTGGTGCCACGCTGCCCCCACTGCTGAGTCAGCTGGTCGCTCGCCCCATCCGGCGTGTCATCGACGAGTCGGACACCACGTCGGCATCGATGACCAGCCTCGTGGCCCGCCTGCGGGGGCTGTCCGGCGAACAGCGACACTCCGAGCTGGTGGACCTGGTCTGCCGCAACGCCGCCACCGTGCTGGGCCGCCCCAACGCCGGAGACATCAACGCGGGCAGCGTCTTCCAAGACCTCGGGTTCGATTCGCTGACCGCCGTCGAACTGCGCAACCGGCTCAAAACCGCGACCGGACTGACCCTTTCGCCGACGCTGATCTTCGACTACCCGACGCCGATCGTGCTGGCCGAACATCTCGACACCCGGCTGGTGGTTCCCGCCACCCCCGCCGAGCAGCCCAACCTGATGGCCCGTTTCAACGACATCACCCGGGAGCTGCAAACGCTGCTGAGCCAACCCGATTGGCACCCCGAAGACAAGTCGCACTTGACCACCCGCATCCAGACGCTGCTGACCACGCTCAGCGCACACCTGGATCCACCCGACCAGCAGGAAGCCGACGACGAGGACATCCACAGTGCCAGCGAAAGCGAACTGTTCGCCATCCTCGACGAAGAACTCGGCTCGTAAGACGCCAAGGAGCGCCAGTGTCGGACACCGACAAACACCTTGATTATCTGAAGCGGCTCACCGCAGATCTGCGGCGCACGCGGCGGCGGGTGGCCGAGCTGGAGGGCAAGCTGTCCGAGCCGGTGGCAGTGGTCGGGATGGCCTGCCGGTACCCGGGTGGAGTGGATTCGCCAGAGGCGTTGTGGGACATGGTAGTCGAGGGTCGCGACGCCGTGTCGGAGTTTCCTTCGGATCGGGGCTGGGACGTCGCGGGGCTGTTCGATCCGGATCCCGATGTCCCGGGCAAGATGTACGTCCGGCAGGGATCGTTTCTCGCCGACGCCGGCGATTTCGACGCCGGGTTCTTCGGGGTCGGCCCCAGCGAGGCGCTGGCGATGGATCCGCAGCAGCGGCTGATGCTGGAGCTGTCGTGGGAAGCGTTGGAGCGCGCGGGAGTTGACCCGCTGGGATTGCGGGGCTCGGCCACGGGTGTGTTCGCCGGTGTGATCCATGCCGGCTACGGCGGGCAGGTGGAAGGCGAGCTGGAAGGTTATGGCCTCACCGGCTCGACGCTGAGCGTGACCTCGGGGCGGGTCTCGTATGTGCTGGGCCTGGAAGGCCCGGCCGTATCGGTCGATACGGCGTGCTCCTCGTCGCTGGTGGCGTTGCATTTGGCGGCCCAGTCGCTGCGATCCGGCGAATGCGACCTGGCACTGGTCGGTGGCGTCACGGTCATGGCCACGCCCGCCGCTTTCGTCGAATTCAGCCGCCAGCGAGCGCTGGCCCCCGATGGTCGCTGCAAGGTGTACGCCGGGGCCGCCGACGGCACCGCCTGGTCGGAAGGTGCCGGCGTGTTGGTGGTGGAGCGCCTGGCCGACGCGCGCCGAGCCGGGCACCCGGTGCTGGCGATCGTGCGCGGCACCGCGGTCAACCAGGACGGCGCCTCCAACGGGCTGACCGCCCCGAACGGGCCCTCCCAGCAACGTGTCATCCGGGCGGCGCTGGCCAGCGCGGGGCTGACCGCGGCCGACGTCGACGTGGTCGAGGGGCACGGCACGGGCACCGTGCTGGGGGATCCGATCGAGGCGCAAGCGTTGTTGGCGACCTACGGCCAGGATCGGCCGGCGGATCGCCCGCTGTGGTTGGGGTCGATCAAATCGAACATCGGGCACACCTCGGCGGCCGCCGGCGTGGCCGGAGTCATCAAGATGATCGAGGCGATCCAGCACGGCGTGCTGCCCCAGAGCCTGCACGTGGATGTGCCTTCCCCGCATGTGGATTGGTCGTCGGGCGCGGTGTCGTTGTTGACGGAGTCGCGGGCATGGCCGAGCGGGGACGGGCCGCGCCGGGCGGGGGTGTCTTCGTTCGGGATCAGCGGGACCAACGCCCACGTGATCATCGAGCAGCCGCCGGCGCCGGAGGCTGAAGATGTTGTCGCCGAACCGGATTCGATCCAAACGGCGTGGGTGTTGTCGGCCCGCTCCGAGCAGGCGCTGGTTAATCAGGCCAAGCGGCTGCTCGCGCACGTGACCGGCGATGCGAAGCTGAACCCGGTGGACGTGGCGTGGTCGTTGGTGACGACGCGCGCGGTGTTCGACCACCGGGCCGTGGTGGTCGGTGCGGACCGGGACCGCCTGATCACCGGATTGAGCAAGTGGGCCGCCGGTGAGCCGAGCGCGGATGTCACGGCGGGCCGGGTTCGCTCGGCGGGCAAGACCGTGTTCGTGTTTCCCGGCCAAGGGGCGCAATGGCTGGGGATGGGCGAGCAGCTCTATGAGCGCTTCGAAGAATTCGCCCGAGCGTTCGACGAGGCGGTCGCCGCGCTGGACCCGCACCTGCGATTGCCGCTGCGACAAGTGATCTGGGGCGAGGACGCCGAACTGCTGCAGAGCACGGAGTTCGCGCAGTCGGCGCTGTTTGCCGTCGAGGTGGCGGTCGCGGCGCTGCTGCGGCATTGGGGCGTGCTCCCCGACGTGGTGACCGGCCATTCCGTGGGTGAGATCACCGCGGCCTATGTGGCGGGCGTGCTATCGCTGGCGGACGCGGCCAAAGTGGTCGCGGGGCGCGGCCGGTTGATGGCGGCGTTGCCGCCCGGGGGCGCGATGGTGGCGGTGGCCGCCGGCGAGGACGACGTCGCGCCGTTGCTGACCGCGGAAGTGGACCTCGCCGCGGTCAACGGTCCGAACGCCGTGGTGATTTCGGGTCCCGACGCCGCGGTCACCGCGGTCGCCGACGAACTCGCGCGACAGGGCCGGCGGGTGCACCGACTGGCCGTGTCGCACGCGTTCCACTCCGCGCTGATGGAGCCGATGCTCGAAGAGTTCGCCCGGCTGGTGGCCGAAGTGTCGCCCGAACCACCGCGAATAGACCTGGTGTCCAACCTGACTGGGCAACTGGCCGGGCCCGGCTACGGATCGCCGCAATACTGGGTCGAGCACGTGCGCCGGCCGGTACGTTTCGCCGACGGGGTGCGCGCCGCGGAGTTGTTGGGCGCCCGGGTTTTCCTGGAGGTCGGCCCGGGCCGCGGTCTCACCGCTGCCGTGGAGCAGTCGTTGACCACCGAGCAGGCGGCATCGGTGGTCACGCTGGCCAAGGACCGCCCCGAAGCGGAGTCGACGCTCGCCGCGCTCGGGCAGTTGTTCACCACCGGCCTGGCGGTCGATTGGCCCGCGGCGCTGGGAGACGGGCGTCGCGTCGATCTGCCCACGTATGGCTTCGTCCGGCAACGGTTCTGGCTTCCCCTGGGTGCGGTGGGCTCCGGCAATGTGAGCAGTGTGGGCTTGGCCCGGGCCGCGCACCCGTTGCTGGGCGCGGTGGTGGAGCGGCCCGACTCGGGTGGCGTGGTGCTGACGGGCTCGTTGTCGGTGAGCGGATCGCCCTGGCTGGCCGATCATGTCGTCGACGGTGTGGTGTTGTTCCCCGGGGCCGGGTTTGTCGAGCTGGCGTTGCGGGCCGGCGACGAGGTCGGCTGTTCGGTGGTCGACGAGCTGACGCTGTTGGCGCCGTTGGTGTTGCCGCCGGGCGGCGCGGCGCGCGTCCAAGTCGTCGTGGACGCCGCGGGCGAGTCGGGTTCTCGGGCCGTATGGGTGTATTCCCGTGGTGCGGCCTCGGATTCGGTTTGGGTGCTGCACGCGCAGGGCGCACTCAGTGCGGTGGCGGCCGAACCCGTCGCGGACTTGTCGGTGTGGCCGCCGGTCGGGGCTTCCGTGGTCGAGGCGGGCGACGTGTACGAGGTGCTGGCAGCGCGGGGCTACGACTACGGGCCCGCGTTCCGCGGTCTTCGAACGTTGTGGCGGCGCGGCGAAGAGGTCTTTGCCGAAGTGAGCGCCGGCGAGGGCGTGGCGATGGGCGGCTTCGGGATTCACCCCGTCGTACTGGACGCCGCGTTGCACGCCTGGGGGATTGCCGAGGGCGGCGATTCGACGATGCTGCCGTTCTCCTGGCAAGGCGTCTGCCTGCACGCGGCCGGGGCCGCCCGGGTTCGCGTCCGCATCGCACCGGCCGGCGCCGGGGCCGTGTCGGTGGACCTGGCCGACGCGACGGGCCTGCCGGTTTTGTCGGTGCGCGAGTTGGTGGTTCGGCCCATCTCGATCGGCGCGTTGTCGGCCGCATTGGCCGCCGCTGCCGGCGGAGGCGGCGGTCTGTATGAGGTCGCATGGTCGCCGGTTTCCGTGCAGCCCAACGCCATTGGCCACGAGGGTATGACGGTGTGGGAGCCGAGCCGCGGTGACACGGTCGAATCCGTGTACGCGGCGGCTCATGAGGCGCTGGGGGTGTTGCAGTCGTGGCTGGCCGGTAGCGACCCCGGGCCGTGCGTGGTGCTGACGCGTGGCGCGGTGAACGTGGCCGGTGCGGAGGTGACGGATCTGGCGGGCGCGGCGGTGTGGGGGTTGGTGCGTTCGGCGCAGGCCGAGCAGCCGGGCCGGGTGGTGCTGGTCGATTCGGACGGATCATTGGACCTGGGCGAGGTAATCGCCTGCGGTGAGCCGCAATTGGTGGTGCGCGCCGGCGTCGCGCACGCGGCGCGGCTGGGCGCGGTCGGGGCCGGCGCGGTGCTGGAGTTGCCGTCCGGCGGCTGGCGATTGGCCGCAGGCGGTGGCGGCACCCTGGAAGATGTCGTGGTCGCGCCGGCCGGCCCGGTGGAGCTGGCGGCCGGGCAGGTGCGGGTGGCGGTGGCCGCGGTCGGGGTGAACTTCCGGGATGTGTTGGTGGCGTTGGGGATGTATCCCGGCGGCGGCGAACTCGGCGCCGAGGGCGCCGGCGTCGTGCTCGAGGTCGGGCCCGGCGTTCAGGGGCTGGCCGTCGGCGATGCCGTGCTGGGTTTGCTGGGGGTGGTGGGTTCCGAGGCTGTGGTGGACGCGCGGCTGGTGACGACGGTGCCGGTCGGATGGTCGCTGGCGCAGGCCGCCGGCGTGCCGGTGGTGTTTTTGACCGCCCTGTACGGATTGTCCGAGCTGGCGGGGCTCAAGGCCGGGGAGAAGGTGTTGGTGCACGCGGCCACCGGTGGGGTGGGGATGGCGGCGGTGCAGCTGGCCCGGCATTGGGGTGCCGAGGTGTTCGCGACGGCCAGTCGTGGTAAGTGGGATACGTTGCGGGCGATGGGTTTTGACGACGATCACATCGGTGACACCCGGACGGTGGATTTCGAGCAGAAGTTCCTGGCCACCACCGGCGGCGCCGGGGTGGACGTGGTGCTCAACTCGCTGGCCGGAGAGTTCCTCGACGCCTCGCTGCGACTCCTGGTCGGGGGTGGGCGTTTCATCGAGATGGGCAAGACCGATCTGCGCGACCCCGCTTCGATGCCGGCGGGCGTGTACTACCGGGCGTTCGATTTGATGGAGGCGGGCCCGGACCACATCGCATCGATGTTGTCCGATCTGATCGATCTTTTCGACGCCGCAGCGTTGAAGCCGTTGCCGGTCAAGGCGTTTGACGTGCGGTGTGCGTCGGCGGCGTATCGGTTTGTCAGCCAGGCCCGCCACACCGGCAAGGTGGTGCTGACGCTGCCGGACGGACCGGATGATCCGGTACTTGCGGGTTCGGGCTTAGCCGGTGGCAGCGTGCTGATCACCGGGGGTACCGGGATGGCGGGCTCGGCGGTGGCCGCGCATCTGGTGGCGCGCTATGGGGTGGCCCATGTGGTGTTGGTCAGCCGCAGCGGCGCCGGTGGTGCGGGCGTGGCCGAGCTGGTGGAGCGGCTCGAAGATGCCGGGGCCGGGGTGTCGGTGGCGGCCTGCGATGTGGCCGATCGAGAGGCCTTGGCGGCGTTGATCGCCGGATTGCCCACGAAATATCCGCTCAAGGGTGTGTTCCATGCCGCCGGGGTGCTCGACGACGGGCTGATCGCCTCGCTGACGCCGCAACGGATGGACGCGGTGCTGCGCAGCAAGGTCGACGGCGCGTGGCACCTGCACGAGCTCACCCGGGAGATGGATCTGTCGGCGTTCGTGCTGTTCTCCTCGATGGCCGGCATCGTGGGCTCACCGGGACAGGGCAACTACGCGGCGGCCAACAGCTTCCTCGACGGCCTGGCCGCCTACCGCCGCGCCCACGGCCTGGCCGCCTTGTCGGTGGCCTGGGGACTGTGGGAACAGGCCAGCGGCATGACCGGCCACCTCAGCGATCGCGACAAATCCCGGATGACCCGCAGCGGGTTGGCGCCGCTGTCCACCCCGCACGCGCTACAGCTGTTCGACGAGGCCATGCTCGCCGACCGCCCGCTGCTGGTGGCGGCTCGCATCGACTCGGCGGGCCTGGGTGGGGCCGGTGCCGTCCCGCCGGTGCTGCGCGACCTGGTCCGTCGGCCGGGGCGGCGACTGATCAGCGATACCGACGCGGCGGCGTCGACGTCGGGGTTGGCGAGCCGCCTGCAGGGACTCAGCCCCGAGCAGCGTCACCACCAGTTGGTGGAATTGGTCTGCACCAACGCCGCGACCGTTTTGGGCAGGTCCAACGCCGACATCGAAGCCCAGCTGCCGTTCCAGGACCTTGGCTTCGACTCGTTGACCGCGGTGGAACTGCGCAACCGCATCAAAATGGCTACCGGGCTTACCCTTTCACCGAGCCTGATCTTCGACTTCCCGACGCCGGCGGCGCTGGCCGAACACATCGACGAACAGCTCGGCTCGGTGACCACCACCAGTGCGCCCGCGAGCGGGCCGGACCAGTTGGCGCGCTTCAACGACATCGCCCGCGAGCTGCAAACGCTGGTCAACCAACCCCATTGGACGGCTGAGGACAGAACCCGCTTGGCCGCTCGCATCCAGGCCATCGTGAGCGAGCTCGAAACCCCGCTGCCGCAAGAATCGCACGCTGACGCCGACGACATCGCCACCGCCACCGAACGCGAACTCTTCGCGATCCTCGATGACGACCTCGGCCCCTGATGGCACCCACTGACGTCGCAATCATCGGCCTCTCCTGCCGATTTCCCGGCGCTGCCGGCCCGCGCGACTTCTGGCGCGTCGTTCGCGACGGGCTGGAGGAATCCCAGCTCCCCGGCGATGTCGCCGAGTTCGATGCGGACTTCTTCAACCTGTCGCCGCGCGAGGCCAGCGCGATGGACCCGCGGCAACGCGTTGCGCTCGAATTGGCATGGGAACTCTTCGAAGACGCGTTTCTGGTACCCGAAACCCTGCGGGGCGAACAGGTTTCCATCTTCCTGGGAGCGATGACCGACGACTACGCCGTTCTGACCCTGCGCGACGGTGCGGACAACCTGGATCACCACTCGTTCGGCGGGGTCAGCCGGGCCATGATCGCCAACAGAATCTCCTATGCCCTCGGCTTGCAGGGTTCCAGCATGATCGTCGATTCCGGTCAATCGTCCTCTTTGGTCGCGGTGCACCTCGCCTGCGAAAGCCTGCGCGCGGGCGAGGCGCCGCTGGCGATAGCCGGCGGGATTCACCTCAACCTGGCCGACGAGACCGCGATGTTGGAAACGGAATTCGGGGCGATGTCGACGTCGGGTCACACCTACGCGTTCGACGGGCGCGCCGACGGCTACGTGCGGTCCGAGGGCGCCGGCCTGGTCCTGCTGAAGCCGTTGGCCGCCGCACTCAGGGACGGCAACAGAATTCGTGCCGTGATCCGCGGCAGTGCGGTCGGCAATGCCGGACACAGCTCCGCCGGCCAGACCGTGCCCTCCGTCCCCGGCCAAGCCGACGTCATCCGCCGGGCGCTCGCCCGCGCGGCGCTGTCCGCCGACGACATCGACTATGTCGAGGCGCACGGCACCGGAACCGAAGTGGGCGACCCGGTCGAGGCGCGGGCACTCGGCGAAATATTCGCCGGGCGGCGGCAGCGCCCGGTCCTGGTGGGATCGGTCAAAACCAATATCGGCCACACCGGCAGCGCCGCCGGAGTCGCGGGACTACTCAAGGCAGTACTGGCGATCGAAAGCGGCATGCTGCCGCCAAGCCTCAACTACGACAGCACCGCTGGCGGCAATGACCTGAAAAGCTATGGGCTGCAAGTTAACACGGCATTGACAGCCTGGCCGGACCAAGATCGGCCGCGGCGGGCCGGGGTGTCGTCGTTCGGAATGGGTGGAACCAACGCGCACGCGATCGTCGAGCAGGCCCCCACCCAGCCGGAAACCGTTGTGGCCGAACCACAACAGCGCACCCCGCTGCCGTGGGTGCTCACGGCGCGTTCGAAGCAGGCGCTGATCAACCAGGCCACCCGGCTGGCCGCCCACGTCAGCTCCCGCGACGATCTGACCGCGACGGACATGGCCTGGTCGCTGGCCACCACCCGCTCGGCCTTCGAACATCGCGCGGTGCTGCTGGGCAACGATCGTCAAGCTCTCACAGCGGGTTTGACGCGATTGGCCGCCGGAGATCCGGACGTGGTCGCCGGCCAGACGAGAGCAACCGGCAAGACCGTCTTCGTGTTTCCCGGCCAAGGCTCACAATGGCTCGGGATGGGGCGCCAACTCTACGAGCGCTTTCCGGTGTTCGCCGGGGCTTTCGACGAGGCCGTCGGCGCGTTGGATCTCCAGCTGCGTTCGGGTTTGCGCGAGGTGATTTGGGGTCTCGACCCGGAGCTGCTGGAAAATACCGAGTTCGCGCAGCCGGCACTGTTTGCCATCGAGGTGGCATTGGCGGCCCTGCTGCACAGCTGGGGAGCCGAACCCGACTTGGTGATGGGTCATTCGGTGGGGGAGATCACCGCGGCCCACGTCGCGGGCGTGCTCACGCTTGACGACGCCGCGCGGCTGGTGGCGGCGCGGGGCCGCTTGATGGCGAACCTGCCTGCCGGCGGCGTGATGATCGCGGTGGCAGCCGGCGAAGCCGACGTGACGCCGTTGCTCACCGACGGTGTGGCGATCGCGGCGGTCAATGCGCCCACCTCCGTGGTGCTTTCGGGTGCCGAGGCGCCGGTGAGTGCGGTGGCCGATCGGTTGGCGCGGCAGGGGGCTCGGGCGCATCGGCTGGCGGTGTCGCACGCGTTTCATTCGCTGTTGGTAGAGCCCATGATCGACGAGTTCGCGCGCCTGATATCCGACATCAAGCCCGACGCGCCGCGAATTGCCTTGGTGTCCAATGTGACTGGTCAGTTGGCTGGTGCCGACTATGGGTCGGCTCAGTATTGGGTGGACCATGTGCGCCGGCCGGTGCGTTTCCTCGACGGTGTGCAGCTGTCGGAATCGTTGGGGGTCAACGTGTTTGTCGAGTTGGGCCCGGCCGCCGGGCTGAGCGCGGCGGTGGAGCAGTCGCTGAGCACCGAGCACGCCGCCGCGGTGGCAACGTTGGTCAAGGAGCGGCCCGAAAGCGACGCTCTGCTCACCGCGGCCGCGCAACTCTTCGTCAACGGCGTGACGATTGACTGGTCGTCGGTGCTCAACGGCGGCCGTCGTGTCGAGTTGCCGACGTACGGCTTTGCCCGGCAACGGTTTTGGCTGGGCGCGCGCGCGGACGCACCGGTGCCGTTGCGGGACCGGGCCGCGGATCTGGCCGAGCAGCTGCAAGTGCTGGCCCCCGAAGACCAGCACCGGCAACTGCTGGAACTGGTGTGTGCCCACGCGGCAACCGTGTTGGGGCATTCGAGCGGTCGTGACATCGATGTCGAACGCGCCTTTTCCGACATCGGCTTCGAGTCGCTGACCGGCGTCGAACTTCGCAACCGGCTCAAGGCCACCACCGGGTTGGCCTTGTCGCGCACGCTGATCTTCGACTTTCCCACTCCGTCGGCGCTGGCCGAACAACTGCGTCGGCAGCTGCTGCACGGCGATCGCGAAGATTCCGACGACGAGAAGACCTGGACGGCGCTGAGGAAGATTCCGCTGCGCGAACTTCGGCGAACCGGTCTGCTCGACAAGCTCCTGCTGCTGGCCGGCGAGTCCGAACTGCCACTTGCCGATCCGGAGAGCGACATCGATTCGTTGAGCCCCGAAGCGTTGATCGCTATGGCCTTGGAGTCCGACAAGGCCGATGATGGCGAATAACGAAATCCATGCTGGCGGACCTGATTACGCGACTTGTATCCGACGCATGTTGAATAGCCGTCTCTTTGCGGCCCTGAACCAGACCACATAAACTTTCGTGCAATGGGGGGAATCGCTTTCAGTAGAGGTTAGGTATGAGCGTCATCGCAGGCGTGTTCGGTGCATTGCCACCGCACAGCTACACCCAGGGCGAGATTACCGACCAGTTCGTCAACTTCCCGGTCCTCAAGGAACACGAAGAGATCGTCCGGCGTCTGCACGCCGGAGCGAAGGTGAACAGCCGCCACCTGGTGCTGCCCCTGGAGCGATACCTGTCGCTGACCGACTTCACCGAAACGAACGAAATCTTCATCGAAAACGCCGTCGACCTCGGCTGCGAGGCGTTGCTCGGCGCTCTGGACGAGGCGGGGCTGCAGCCGCGAGACGTCGACATGATCGCCACCACGACCGTCACCGGCGTTGCGGTGCCCTCGCTGGATGCCCGCATCGCCGGACGGATCGGTCTGCGCCCGGACGTGCGCCGGCTGCCGCTGTTCGGCCTCGGCTGTGCGGCCGGTGCGGCCGGGGTGGCGTCGCTGCGGAACTACCTGCGGGGCGCGCCCGACGGCGTCGCGGCGCTGGTGTCCGTCGAGCTGTGCTCGCTGACCTTCCCGACGGTCAAGCCGACCGTATCGGGGCTGGTCTCGACCGCGATGTTCGGCGATGGGGCGGCCGCGGTCGTCGCCGTCGGCGATCGTCGGGCCGAACAGGACCGGCCCGGCGGTCCCGACATCGTCGATTCGCGCACCCGGCTCTACCCGGAATCGCTGCACATCATGGCCTGGAATGTCGGCCCCGCCGGGCTGCAGCCGGTGTTCTCCCCGGAGCTGGCCGCGGTCATCGAGCGTCACCTGGCCGGCGACGTCGATCGATTCCTTGGCGGACACGGCTTGACCAGGGCCGACATCGCGGCGTGGGTGGCCCATCCGGGTGGCCCCAAGGTGATCAGCGCGATCGGCAAGAGTCTCGAGCTGCCGCCCGAGGCGCTGGAGCTGACCTGGCGCTCGCTGGGCGAGATCGCCAACCTGTCGTCGGCCTCCGTGCTGCACGTGCTGCGCGACACCATCGCCAAGCCGCCGGCCAGCGGCAGCCCGGGCCTGATCGTCGCGATCGGCCCCGGATTCTCCTCCGAGCTCGTCCTACTGCGCTGGCACTGAGTCGGCGACATCGACGACCAGCCCCGGTATGGGGCGCAGCGCGGCGAGGTGGGCCGCGCGGATTCGCTGAGGAGGCAACCGCAGCGTCGTTCGGGCCACCAGCCGGGCCAGCATGACCGTCATCTCGGTGGTGGCCATCACCGCCCCGATGCAGCGGTGCAGCCCGCCGCTGAACGGAATGAACTCATGTGGTGCGGGCTTGCGGTAATCCGGTGCGTCCGGGTCCCAGCGGCCCGGCCGGAACTCGCGTGGGTCCGGCCACACCTCCGGCAGCCGGTGGGTGACATACGCGCTGAAGATCAGCAGTCGGCCGGCGCGGATGCGGTGCCCGTCGAAGGTGAGGTCGCGCATCACCCGGCGGGCGGAGATCACGCCGGGGGAGTACAGCCGCAGCGTCTCGTGGACGACGCCGTTGAGGTAGGTCAGCGCGTCGAGGTCGGCCGCGCCCGGCGGCGCGTCGCCCAACACCCGGCGAACTTCGTCGGCGGCGTGGTCCCACGCGCCCGGCAGGGTCAGCAGGGTGTAGATCGCCCAGGCCAGCGCACCGCTCGTGGTCTCGTACCCGGCAGTGATCAGCGAGATGATCGAGTCGCGAATCTCATTGTCGCTCAACGCATATCCCTCGTCGCCGCGACCGTCGATCAACATGGTCATCATGTGGTCGTCGGGTCTGGGCGCGGTGCGGGCGTCGGCGACCAGGGCGTCGACGAAGTCGTTGAGACGCTGGCGGGCGGCCATGGCCCGGCGCCATCCGGGGGAGTTGAGGCGCCGCTGCAGCGCCACCACCTGGGGCAGCTGGTGGGTCAGGTCCAGCAAGGGTTGGAGTTGCTCACCGAGAAAGTCGGAGTGCGCCGCCAGCCGCGAGCCGAACAGACTCTCGGCGGTGGCGCGCCGGACCGCCGAGCGGCACTGCCGGTAGATGTCCAACCGTTGCCCGGGCCGCCAGCCGTCGATGACCGCGTCGATGTTCGACACCATGGTCTGCACGTAGTCCTGGATCTGCCGGTGGCGCAGCCCCGGAGCCACGACGCTGCGGCGACGGCGGTGGTCGTCCCCGTCGCTGACGATCAGCGCCGTGGGCCCGTCGACCCAGGCGAGGCTTTCGAACGTCTGCGCCCAGCTGAATGCGTCGGCGTTGGCGAACACGAACCTGTTCGCCTCAGGTCCGAGCAGATAGGTGTAGCCGCGCCGCCCGGCGCCGGAATTGATCACCGGGCCCCGCAGCCGGTACAGGGCGAGCAACCCCTCACCGGGCAGATAGCGAACCGGTTGGTTCCTCATGGCGACTATTCGACCATTTCCGAGAGCTCCAGCCAGCGGCTTTCCAGCGTGCCGACCTCATCTTCGAGGGCTCGTAGCTCGCCGGTCAGCCGGGTGATGCCGACGTGGTCGGACTGGTCGTGGTCGGCGAGCTCGACGTGTTTGGCCTTGATGCGATCGGAGAGCCGGGCCAGCTGGCGGTCGACGGAGGCCAGCTCCTTTTCGGCGGCGCGGCGTTGGGCGCCCGACATCGTCTCCGGCTCGGCGGTAGCGGGTCTCGGCTCCGGGGCGCCCGCCGACCGGGCCGCCAGCCGCAGATACTCGTCGATGCCGCCGGGCAGATGGCGCAGCCGGCCGTCGAGAATCGCGTACTGCTGGTCGGTGACGCGTTCCAGCAGATAGCGGTCGTGCGAGACGACGATCAGGGTGCCCGGCCAGGAGTCGAGCAGATCCTCGGTGGCCGTGAGCATGTCGGTGTCGACGTCGTTGGTGGGCTCGTCGAGCAGCAGCACGTTCGGCTCGGACAGCAGCGTGAGCATCAGTTGCAGCCGCCGCCGCTGCCCGCCGGACAGCTCGCCGACGCGCGCGGAGAGCTGACCGCGCCCGAACCCGAGCCGCTCCAGCAGCTGGGTCGGGGTGACCTCGCGGCCCTCGACCTGGTAGCCGCCGCGCAGCCCGCCCAGCACGTCGGCGATCCGGTCGGCGGCGAACTGGGACAGCAGGTCGCCCTGCTGGTCGAGCACCGCCAGCCGCACCGTCTTGCCGCGCTTGACCCGCCCGCTGTCCGGCGCGACGGTGCCCGCGATCAGCCCCAGCAGCGTCGACTTGCCCGCGCCGTTGGCCCCGACGATGCCGGTCCGTTCACCCGGCCCGATCCGCCATTCGACGTCGCGCAGCACCGGACGCCCGTCAAACGAGACCGACACGTCCAGCAGATCGATCACGTCCTTGCCGAGCCGGGCCGTCGCCAGCTTGGCCAGCTCGACGGTGTTGCGCAGCGGCGGCACATCGGCGATCAGCTGGTTGGCGGCGTCGATGCGGAACTTCGGCTTGGAGGTCCGCGCCGGCGGCCCCCGGCGCAGCCACGCCAGCTCCTTGCGCATCAGGTTCTGCCGCTTGGCCTCCACCGCGGCGGCCTGCCGGTCCCGTTCGACGCGCTGCAGCACATAGGCCGCGTAGCCGCCCTCGAACGGTTCGACGATCCCGTCGTGCACCTCCCACGTCGTGGTGGCGACCTCGTCGAGAAACCAGCGGTCGTGCGTCACCACCAGCAGCCCGCCGGTGTTGCGTGCCCAGCGCTGCTGCAGATGGCCGGCCAGCCAGGTGATGCCCTCGATGTCGAGATGGTTGGTGGGCTCGTCGAGGGCGATGACGTCCCACTCGCCGATCAGCAGTTGGGCCAGCTGCACCCGGCGGCGCTGTCCCCCGCTGAGCGTGGAAACCGTTGCATCCCAATCGATATCGGACACCAGCCCGCCGACCACATCGCGGATGCGCGGGTCGCCGGCCCACTGATGCTCGGGCTGGTCGCCGACCAGGGTCCAGCCGACGGTGTGCGCCGGGTCCAGGATGTCGGCCTGGCTCAGCGCGCTCACCCGCAATCCGCTGCGCCGGGTGACCCGGCCGGAACTGGGCTGCAGCTGACCGCACAGCAGCCGCAGCAGGCTGGACTTGCCGTCGCCGTTGCGCCCGACGATGCCGATGCGCGCGCCGTCGTTGACCCCGAGCGAGATCGACTCGAAAACCACTTGAGTCGGGTATTCCAGGTGAACGGCCTCGGCCCCCAGTAGGTGCGCCACCGGCCCGACGCTAGCAAGGCGCCGGCGGCCCGGCGGGCCGAGGCCTGCACGACGCCGCGAGCAAACGCGCTGACCAGAACCGCTAAGGACGCAGATGTGCCATGATGTCTCAGCTGTCGAGAGTGGGGAGCAGCGGTGGATCTGAATTTGTCGATGATCACGCGACCGGTGGAACGACTGGTCGCGACGGCCCAGAACGGTCTGGAGGTCTTGCGCCTCGGCGGCCTCGAAACCGGCACCGTTCCGTCGCCGTCGCAGATCGTCGAGAGCGTGCCGATGTACAAGCTTCGGCGCTACTTCCCGCCCGACAATCGTCCCGGCCAGCGGCCGGTCGGTCCGCCGGTGCTGATGGTGCACCCGATGATGATGTCGGCCGACATGTGGGACGTGACCCGCGAAGACGGCGCGGTCGGCATCCTGCACGCGCACGGGCTGGATTGCTGGGTGATCGACTTCGGCTCACCCGACAAGGTCGAGGGCGGCATGCGCCGCAACCTGGCCGACCACATCGTCGCGCTCAGCCAGGCCATCGACACGGTCCGGGACGCGACCGGCACTGACGTGCACCTGGTCGGGTATTCGCAGGGCGGGATGTGGTGCTACCAGGTCGCCGCCTACCGGCGTTCGAAAGCGCTGGCCAGCATCGTCACCTTCGGCTCGCCGGTGGACACCCTGGCCGCGTTGCCGATGGGCATTCCGGCAAACTTTGCCCCGCCCGTCGCGAACTTCATGGCCGATCACGTCTTCAGCCGGCTGGCCATCCCCGGCTGGATGGCGCGCGCCGGCTTCCAGATGCTGGATCCGCTCAAGACCGCCAAGGCCCGGGTCGACTTCGTGCGGCAGCTGCACGACCGCGAGGCGTTGCTGCCCCGCGAACAACAGCGCCGATTCCTCGAGCGCGAGGGGTGGATCGCCTGGTCCGGCCCGGCGATCTCGGAGCTGCTCAAGCAGTTCATCGCCCACAACCGGATGATGACCGGCGGTTTCGCGGTCAACGGGCAGATGGTAACGCTCACCGACATCACCTGCCCGGTGCTGGCCTTCGTCGGCGAGGTCGACGACATCGGCCAGCCGGCGTCGGTGCGCGGCATCCGGCGGGCGGCGCCCGACGCCGAGGTCTACGAGGCCCGCATCCGCACCGGGCATTTCGGCCTGGTCGTCGGATCCAAAGCGGCAGAGCAGGGTTGGCCGACCGTCGCCGCGTGGATCGAGTGGCTTTCCTCCGGCGGCGACAAGCCGGCCGGCATCGACCTGATGGCCGATCAGCCCGAAGAGCACACCGACAGCGGCGTCGCGCTGAGCTCGCGGATCACGCACGGCATCGGCGAGGCGTCGGAGGCGGCGCTGGAGTTGGTCCGCGGCGCCACCGGGGCGGCGGTCGCGGCCAACAAGTCCATCCGGACCCTGGCCGTGGAGACCGCACGCACGCTGCCCCGGCTGGCCCGGCTCGGACAGATCAACGACCACACGCGAATCTCGTTGGGCCGCATCATCAGCGAGCAGGCCGGCAGCGCACCCCGCGGTGAGTTCCTGCTGTTCGACGGGCGGGTCCACACCTATGAAGCGGTCGACCGGCGCATCAACAACGTGGTCCGCGGCCTGATCCAGGTCGGCGTCCGGCAGGGCGACCGGGTGGGCGTGCTGATGGAAACCCGGCCCAGCGCCCTGGTCGCGATCGCCGCGCTGTCCCGGTTGGGTGCGGTCGCGGTGGTGATGCACCCGGAGGCGGACCTGGCCGCGTCGGTCCGGCTCGGGCGCGTCACCGAGATTCTGACCGACCCCACCAACCTGGACGCCGCGCGGCAATGGCCGGGACAGGTGCTGGTGCTCGGCGGCGGTGAGACGCGGGATCTGCACCTGCCCGACGACGGCAGCATCATCGACATGGAGCAGATCGACCCGGACGCGGTCGAGCTGCCCGCCTGGTACCGGCCCAACCCGGGGCTGGCCCGCGACCTGGCGTTCATCGCGCTCAGCGCGGCCGGCGGCGAACTGGTCGCCAAGCAGATCACCAACTACCGGTGGGCGGTGTCGGCGTTCGGAACCGCCTCGGCGGCCGGCCTGGGAGGCCGCGACACCGTGTACTGCCTGACGCCGCTGCATCACGAGTCCGCGCTGCTGGTTGCCCTCGGCGGCGCGGTCGTCGGCGGAACCCGCATCGCGTTGTCGCGCGGCCTGCACGCCGACCGTTTCGTCCACGAGATACGGCAGTACGGGGTCACCGTGGTGTCCTACACCTGGGCGATGCTGCGCGACGTCGTCGACGATCCCGCCTTCGTGCTGCACGGCAATCACCCGGTTCGGCTGTTCATCGGCTCGGGTATGCCGACCGGATTGTGGCAGCGGGTGGTCGACGCGTTCGCGCCGGCCAACGTCGTCGAGTTCTTCGCGACCACCGACGGGCAGGCGGTGCTGGCCAACGTGTCGGGAGCCAAGATCGGCAGCAAGGGCCGCCCGCTGCCCGGGGTCGGGCGTATCGAGCTCGGGGCCTACGACACCGAACACGACCTGATCCTGGAAGACGAGCGGGGCTTCGTGCAGGTTGCCGACACGAACCAGGTCGGTGTCCTGCTCGCCGCATCCAGAGGACCGATCGATCCCACGGCCTCGGTCAAGCGCGGGGTCTTCGCGCCCGCCGACACCTGGATCTCCACCGAGCACCTGTTCCGCCGCGACGAAGACGGCGACTACTGGTTGCTGGGCAGGCGCGGCTCGGTGGTGCACACCGCGCGCGGGTTGGTCTATTCCGACGCCGTCACCGACGCGCTCGGCCTGATCAACGGCGTGGACCTCGCGGTGACCTACAACGTGCCGTTCGGTAACCAGGAGGTGGCACTGTCCGCGGTGACGCTGTTGCCGGGAGCGAGCATCACCGCGGCCGATTTGACCGAAGCGTTCGCCGAGCTGCCCGTCGGGCTCGGACCCGACATCGTGCACGTCGTGCCCGAGATGACGTTGAGCGCCACCTACCGCCCGACGGTCAGCGCGCTGCGGGCCGCCGGGATTCCCAAATCCGGGCGCCACGCCTGGTACTTCGACACCGCCGGCCAGCAATACCGCAAGCTGACACCGGCGGTGCGGGCCGAGCTGAGCGCAACCTACAAGGGCAGCGATGCTTGACGACACGCTGCTGAGCATTCTCGTCTGCCCGCAGGACCGGGGTCCGTTGCTGCTCGTGTCCCTGGACGGGGGATCCGAGCTGCTCTACAACCCGCGACTGCGTCGCGCCTACCGCATCGAGGACGGCATCCCGGTGCTGCTGATCGACGAGGCGCGCGACGTCGACGACGACGAGCACGGCCGCCTCACGGCGCGAGGCCGTCCGGCAACTCCCCGGTGAGATAGCGCTGCAGATTCGGCGCGATCGTCGCCGCGATCTGTTCGGCCGGCAGCGACGCGAACGGCTCGAGCTTGACGATGTAGCGCGCCATCACCACGCCCATCAACTGCGACGCGACGAACTGGACGCGGATCGCGCCCGTTCCCGGGGGATTGTCGATGCGCGGACCGACTTCCGCGACGATGACCTCCTGCAGGAAGGAGCGCGCCAAACTCACCTCGGCGCCCGAAATCAGTGAGCGCAATGTCGCGATCAGTCCGGCGCCCAGCTCGGAATCCCAGATCGGCAGCAGCAGCGACGGCAGCCGCAACCCGAGCTCTTCCACCGGGGTCTCGCGGATCGGTTTCAGCACCGTCGTCGGATCGATCGGCAGGTGGATCGCGGCGGCGAACAGCTGCTGTTTGGTGCCGAAGTAGTGGTGTACCAGCGCGGCATCCACACCGGCCGCCGCGGCCACAGCACGTACCGAAGTGCGATCAATGCCGTTGCGCGCGAACAACTCTCGCGCGCTGGCCAGGATGCGCTCCCGGGTGTCGGAATTCCCGGGCGGCCGCCCGGGTCGGCGCCGCCCGGTCTTGGCGGCCGTCACGTTACGGCGTCCGGCGCCGCAACGTCGCCGCGGCGAGGCACAGCGCTGCGAACGCAGAACCCGCCACCACGGCGATGTCGCGCACCGCGGTACCGGTCAGTTCGGGATGCGAATTGACCTGTTGCAGAGCTTCCAGCGCGTAGCTGGCCGGCAAGACATTGCTGATCCATTGCAGCCAGTCTGGCATCAGCGCGCGCGGGACGATGATGCCGGCCAGCAACAGCTGCGGCACCATGACCAGCGGGATGAACTGCACGGCCTGAAACTCGGTGCGGGCGAACGCGCTACACAGCAGGCCCAGGCCGACACCGAGCACCGCGTTGACGATCGCGATCACGAACACCCAATACCAGGCGCCCGCGGTGTCGAAGCCCAGGAACCAGAACGACACGGTGCAGGCCACCGACGCCTGCGCGGCCGCGGCGATCGAGAAGGCGGTGCCGTAGGCGATCAGCAGATCGAGCCGGCGTAGCGGGGTGGTCAGGATCCGCTCCAGCGTTCCCGAAGCCCGTTCGCGCTGCATGGTGATCGCGGTGATGATGAACATCACGAACAGCGGGAAAAGGCCCAGCAGGATCAGGCAGGCGTTGTTGAACGGCGACGGCGTGCCGGGTAAGTGCCGGGCATTGTGAAACATGAAGTACATCAACGTGATAACCACAACCGGCACCACGAGGATCATCGCGACACTGCGGTGATCGGAGGCCAGCTGGCGCAGAATCCGCGTCGTGGTGGCGGCGTACCCCGTGAGGCTCATCCTGCTTTGGGACCGGCGGACTGCATGATGGTGCGCTTGATGATGGACAGAAACGCGTCCTCCAGTGACGTGCATCCGGTGTCCTCTCGTAGTTGGGTCGGCGTGGTGTGGGCGACCAGGTTCCCGTCGCGCATCAGCAACAGGTCCCCGCAGTGGTCGGCCTCGTCCATCACGTGGCTCGAGACCAGCAGGGTGGTTCCGGCGCGGGCGAGGTCGTTGAACTGCTCCCAGAGGTCGGCGCGCAGCACCGGGTCCAGCCCGACGGTGGGCTCGTCGAGCACCAGCAGCTCGGGCTGGCAGACCAGTGCGCACGCCAGTGACACCCTGGTGCGCTGGCCTCCGGAGAGGTTCGCGCTGAACGCGGTCCGGTGATCGGTCAGCCCGACCCGCTCGATCGCGTCGTCGGCGGCCCGGCCGTCGAAGCCGTACAGCGCCGCGAAGTAGCGAACGTTGTCGACGACCCGCAGGTCGTTGTAAATGGTCGGGTCTTGCGGCAGGTAGCCGACGCGGCGACGCAGCTCCGGGGAGCCGGCGGGTCTGCCGAGCACGGTCACGGTTCCCGACGTCACGATCTGCGTGCCGACGATGCAGCGGATCAGCGTGGTCTTGCCGCAGCCGGACGGGCCGAGCAGGCCGGTGATGCTGCCCCTCCCGATCTGCACCGAAAAATCGTGCAGAGCTGGGCGTTTGCCACGGATGACGCGCAGCTGGTCGATCTCGACGGCAGGTTCGTTGCCGTTCGAGACTAATTCATCATGAGATGAAATCATCATCTGATGAATATCCGCCTTCGGCGCGGACGTGTCAAGGGGTGGGTCTACCTACCGCGAGACTGCAACTACGGACGGGTGCAGTCGCGAAATGCGTCGGTAGTTGCAGTCTGGCGGGGATCAGCCGGGGGAGCCGGGGCGGCGCAACGGCAGATGGCCGTGCACGCCTTCGGCGTAGGCGGTCTCGGCGTGCTGCGTGAAGTCGACGCCGGTGGTTTCGTCTTCGGGGCTGAGCCGAAAACCCATCACCCGTTCGATCACCTTCGCCAGGACGAACGTCACCACGAATGCGTAGATCGCGACGACGACGATCGCCAGCGTCTGCTTGCCGAGCTGCCCGAAGCCGCCCCCGTAGAACAGTCCTTGCGGACCCGACGTCATGACGGCCGTGGCCAGCAGCCCGATCAAAAAGACCCCGACCACCCCGCCGACGAAGTGCACACCGACGACGTCGAGCGAATCGTCATAGTTGAAGCGCAATTTCGCGGTCACCGCGAACGCGCAGACGACGCCCGCGGCCAGGCCGACGGCCGCGGCGCCGAGGGTGTTGACGGTGCCACAGGACGGGGTGATCGCCACCAGGCCGGCGACCACCCCGGATGCCGCGCCGAACGTCGTGGGTCTGCCGTCGCGGATCTGCTCGACCGTGAGCCAGCCCAGCATGCCCAGACAGCCGGCGACGAGTGTGTTGAGGAAGATGGCCGCGGCAGTTCCGTTGGCGGCCAAGGCGGATCCGGCGTTGAAGCCGAACCAGCCGAACCACAGCAGCCCGACCCCGACAAACAGCAGCGGCAGATTGTGCGGGCGCATCGCGTCCTTCTTGAAGCCGATCCGCGGCCCGAGCACCAGCGCCAGCGCCAGCGCCGAGGAACCGGAGACGATCTCGACGACCAGACCGCCGGCATAGTCGAGCACGCCGAGCTTGGCCAGCCAGCCGCCGGGGCCCCACACCCAGTGCGCGACAACCGAATACACCACGATCGCCCAGACCGGGACGAAGACCATCCAGGCGGCGAAGCGGGCGCGGTCGGCGATCGCGCCACTGACCAGCGCCGCGGTGATGATCGCAAACGTCAATTGGAAGGTGGCATAGAGCAGTTCGGGAACCGTGCCGTGCGCGGTGTCGGGCGTGATGCCGAGCATGCCGAGATGGCTGAGGTTGCCGATGAACCCGCCGGCCCCGTCCTCGGAGAACGCCAGCGTGTAGCCGATCAGCAGCCACGCCACCGTGACCAGCGGGATCGAGACGAAGCTCATCATGATCATGTTGAGCACCCCGGTGGTGCGGACCATGCCGCCGTAGAAGATCGCCAGGCCGGGGGTCATCAGTAGGACCAGGGCGGTACTGGCCAGCAGCCACGCGGTCGCGGCGGGGTCGATTGCATGCATTCTTTGGCTCCTTCGCCTCGCGGCATCCGGGAGTTTGCCATGTTTGGGCTCTCGATAGGTTCGGTGGGTGGGTGCTGGCGAGCTGGTGGTCGACCCGGTCGCGGCCGCGCACCGGTTACTCGGCGCCACCCTCACCGGGCGCGGCGTGCGCGCGCTCGTCGTCGAGGTCGAGGCCTACGGCGGGGTTCCGGACGGTCCCTGGCCGGACGCGGCGGCGCACTCCTACCGGGGGCGCAGCGGCCGCAACGGCGTGATGTTCGGACCGCCGGGACGCCTGTATACCTATCTCAGCCACGGCATTCACACCTGCGCCAACGTCTCGTGCGGACCCGACGGCACGGCCGCCGCGGTGCTGCTGCGCGCCGCCGTGATCGAGGACGGCATCGAGATCGCCCGGGGCCGCCGCGGTGAGGGCGTCCGCACCGCCGCACTGGCGCGTGGTCCGGGTAACCTGTGCGCGGCGCTGGGAATTTCGATGTCCGACAACGGGATTGACCTGTTCGACCCGGACAGCCCGGTGACGCTGACGTTGAATGCGGTCGACGGCGCGGTGGCCGGCCCACGCGTCGGCGTCAGCCAGGCCGCCGACCGGCCGTGGCGGCTGTGGCTTGCCGGTCGACCCGAGGTCTCGGCGTACCGGCGAAGTCCGCGGGCGCCTGCCCCCGGCGCCAGCGACTAATCGAATACGCGCCCAACGTCGACGCTCGCCGGGCATCCGTGCCCGGTGCCAGCGACTAGAGTCTTGCGGGATGTGTGCTGAGATCCTCGACGAGCTGGGCTGGCGTGGGCTGATCGCGCAGTCCACCGACCTCGATGCCCTGGCCGCCGAAGCGCGGCGCGGACCGCTGACGGTGTACGCCGGCTTCGACCCCACCGCGCCCAGCCTGCACGCGGGCCACCTGGTGCCGCTGCTGGCACTGCGGCGCTTTCAGCGCGCCGGGCACCGTCCGATCGTGCTCGCGGGCGGGGCCACCGGCATGATCGGGGACCCGCGCGAGGTCGGCGAGCGTAGTCTGCACGAGGCCGGCACCGTCGCCGACTGGACCGAACGTATTCGCGGACAGCTGGAACGCTTCGTCGACTTCTCGGATTCCGGGGCCTCGCCCACCGGCGCGATCGTGGCCAACAACCTCGAGTGGACGGGCCGGCTGTCGGCGATCGAGTTCCTGCGGGATCTCGGCAAGCACTTCTCGGTCAACGTGATGCTGGACCGCGACACCATCCGGCGGCGGCTGGAGGGCGACGGCATCTCCTACACCGAGTTCAGCTACATGCTGCTGCAGGCCAACGACTACGTCGAATTGCACCAGCGCCACGGCTGTTCGCTGCAGATCGGCGGCTCGGATCAATGGGGCAACATCATCGCCGGGGTCCGGCTGGTGCGCCAGAAGCTCGGCGCGACGGTGCATGCCCTCACCGTCCCGCTGGTCACGGCGGCCGACGGCACCAAGTTCGGCAAATCCACCGGCGGCGGCAACCTGTGGCTGGACCCGCAGCTGACCAGTCCGTACGCCTGGTACCAGTACTTCGTCAACACCGCCGACGCCGACGTGATCCGGTACCTGCGGTGGTTCACCTTCCTGTCCGCCGAGGAGCTGGCCGAGCTGGAACAGGCCACCGCCGAGCGTCCGCAACAACGCGCCGCCCAACGTCGGCTCGCCACCGAACTCACCGTCTTGGTGCACGGTGAGGCGGCCACCGCGGCCGTCGAGCACGCCAGCAAGGCGCTGTTCGGCCAGGGCGAGCTGGACCGGCTCGACGAGGCGACGCTGGCCGCCGCGCTGCGCGAAACATCGGTCGCCGAGCTCAAACCCGGTGGTCCCGACGGGATTGTCGACCTGTTGGTGGCCAGCGGCCTGTCGGCCAGCAAGGGCGCCGCGCGACGCACGATCGGCGAGGGCGGCGTGTCGGTCAACAACATTCGGGTCGACAGCGACGAATGGTCGCCGCAGGACTCGGATTTCCTTCACGGCCGGTGGCTGGTGCTACGTCGCGGCAAGCGCAACATCGCCGGCATCGAGAGGGTCTAGAGAAGTTATTCAGCGGGGACCTCGCCATCGGAGGGGAAGCCGATACGAGAGGAGGGGAGGCCTCGTTTGGAAGGAGCGACGAGATCCCCGCTGCGAGAACCAGTTTTCCCAACTCCGTGCTGCGCGGGTATCCCACAACCGGCTGAAATACCGGTGGATATCGCCTGTCCCCCATTCGGGGGACAGGCCCGCTCGAAGCTGCGCCGCAGCTTCCATCAAAATGGTTGTGCTGCAAAGCATTATGCGAATCCACCGCGACCGACGGCCAGGGTGGGCGACCGGCGGCGGAACATATTGCACCCGAACTTGTCAAGACGTTCGGAGCAAAACGCGGTGGTGTGCAAACCTTTACCTTGCCGTGCCCTGAACGTGACCCGCGTTGGCCACTGTAGTCACAGTGTTTTGCGCAGCCACCGGACAATCGACGAGAAGCGAGAGATGACGGCGCAATCAATGACGTACCAGTGGACCTTAGGGGTCGGGGCACAGGCGAAGGCCTTCGGGTTCATGGCGTTGACCGCGGCCTTGATCGCCGCCGCCGCGACGATGGCGGCGCCCATCCGCGCCGACATCGCAGGCAATGCCTTCCTGTCCAGGCTGACCAATGCCGGCATTGCCGTCACCCAGCCGGCCACCACTTTGGCGCAGGGGCAATCGGTCTGCCCGATGTTGATCCAGCCGGGCGGGTCGTTCGATTCGGTCGTGTCGGAAGTGGCCACCGGCAACGGGATGACCGAGAAGAATGCGGGCATTTTCACGATCATCGCGATCGGCACGTTCTGTCCTGCGATGATCGCGCCGTTGATTCCGGACCGGTTCAAGGCGTAGCGAGTCCCTCACCCGGCTGCCCGTATCCTTTCGGGGAGACCGGGAGCAATCGAGGTGAACGACACCAGTGGGCGACGACAGGCAGCGTCACAACGGCGAACGACGTCCGCGCTCGGGGTCCGGGGGCGCGCCGAGGCGCGGGCCGCGCACCGAGCGCGGCGACCGGTGGTCGGGACCGGGCCGGGCGCGCGCGGCCCAGCCGCAGAACACCGCCGACCGTGACCGCCCGGGCGACGACGGGCCCGCGATACCGCCCGACATCGACGCCAAACAGCTCGCGCCCGAGATCCGCGGTGAGCTGAGCACCTTGGACCGCGCCAGCGCCGATGCGGTGGCGCGGCATTTGGTTGCGGCGGGTGAGTTGATGGACGAAGACCCCGAAGCCGCGCTGAATCACGCCCGTGCCGCGCGGGCCAGGTCCAGCAGGATCGCCGCGATTCGCGAAGCCGTCGGGATCGCCGCCTACCGCTGCGGTGATTGGGCCCAGGCACTGTCCGAATTGCGTGCGGCCCGCCGGATGGGCAGCAAGTCCTCGTTGCTGGCGTTGATCGCGGATTGCGAACGCGGCCTTGGCCGTCCGGAACGGGCGATCGAACTGGCGCGCGGCGAGGAGGCGGCTCAGCTCAGCGGCGACGACGCCGACGAGCTGCGCATCGTGGTCGCCGGCGCCCGCTCCGATCTCGGGCAGCGCGAGGCGGCGCTGACCGTGTTGTCCACGCCGCAACTGGACCCGACCCGCTCCGGCACGACGCCCGCCCGGTTGTTCTACGCCTACGCCGACACGTTGCTGGCGCTCGGCCGCAACGACGAAGCGCTGCAATGGTTTCTGCACTCCGCGGCCGCCGATGTCGACGGTGTCACCGATGCCGAAGACCGGGTCAGCGAGCTGGGCTCGAGATACGAAAAATGAAAAGCATTGCGCAGGAATACGATTGCCTGCTCATCGATCTGGACGGCACCGTGTTTCGTGGCCACAGTGCCACCGACGGGGCGGTGCAGACGCTCGACGAGGTAACTAGCCGCAAGCTGTTCGTCACCAACAACGCCTCCCGCAGCGCCGACGAAGTGGCCACGCATCTGCGCGACCTCGGCTTCACCGCCACCGGCGGCGACGTGGTCACCAGCGCCCAAAGTGCCGCGCATCTGCTTTCGGTTGAGCTGCCGCCGGATTCGCCCGTGCTGATCGTCGGAACCGACTCGCTGGCCAACGAGATCGCCGCGGTCGGACTTCGTCCGGTGCGCCGCTTCGCCGACAACCCGGTCGCCGTCGTCCAAGGCCTGTCGATGACGATCGGCTGGCCCGATCTCGCCGAGGCCGCACTGGCCATCCGGGCCGGCGCGTTGTGGGTGGCGGCCAACGTCGACCCCACGCTGCCGACCGAGCGGGGTCTGCTGCCCGGCAACGGTTCCCTGGTGGCCGCGCTGCGAGCGGCCACCGGTGCCGAACCCAAGGTGGCCGGAAAGCCCGCTCCGACACTGCTCAACGATGCGGTCGCGCGCGGGGACTTTTCCGCGCCACTGGTGATCGGCGACCGGCTGGACACCGACATCGAGGGCGCCAACGCCGCCCAGTTACCCAGCCTGATGGTGCTGACCGGGGTGAACAGCGCGCGCGATGCGGTGTACGCCGTGCCCGCGCAGCGGCCCACCTACATCGGCCACGACCTGCGCGCGCTGCACCGGGACGGCAACCTGCTCGCGGTCGCACCGCAGCCCGGCTGGGCGATCGACGTCGGCGATGGCGTGGTGACGGTCAGCGGCAACGGCGCCGACGACGAGGACGGTGACGGGCTGTCGATCGTGCGCGCGGTCGCCAGCGCGGTGTGGGGCGCCGGGTACTCCGATTCCCAGGCCCGGCCGGCGCGCATCCGGGCCGGCGACGACCGGGCCCGCGACGCGCTCGAACGCTGGTCTCTCGTGCACGGGGACTAGCGGATGACTACCGTAGAACCGCAATGAATATCGATCCTGAACAGATTCGCGCCGACATCGACGAGTTGTTGGCGCAGCTGCCCGACCTGGCCGACCCGGAGAACCGGGAAAACGGCCCGTCGCTGGCCGAGCTCGAAGACATCGCACGCCGGCTTTCCGAGGCGCATGACGTGCTGCTGGCCGCGCTGGAGTCGGCGGAGAAGGGCTGAGGTGCGGGCATGGCACGACGCGCCCGCGTTGACGCCGAGCTGGTGCGGCGCGGCCTGGCGCGATCCCGTCAGCAGGCCGCCGAGTTGATCGGCGCCGGGAAGGTCAGCATCGACGGCATGCCCGCGGTCAAACCCGGCACCGCCGTCGCGGCCACCGCGGCCCTGACCGTCGCCGACGACGGCCAGCGTCGCTGGGTTTCGCGCGGAGCCCACAAACTGATCGGCGCGCTCGACGCCTTCGGGATCGAGGTCGAGGGCCGTCGCTGCCTGGACGCCGGCGCGTCGACCGGCGGCTTCACCGAGGTCCTGCTGGACCGGGGCGCCGCGCAGGTGGTGGCCGCCGATGTCGGCTACGGGCAGTTGGCCTGGTCGCTGCGCGCGGATTCGCGGGTGATCGTCGTCGAGCGGACCAACGTTCGCGACCTGTCGCCCGAGGCGATCGGCGGACGCGTCGACCTGGTGGTGGCCGACCTGTCGTTCATCTCGCTGTCCACCGTGTTACCCGCGCTGGCTGGTTGCGCCGACCCCGGCGCGGATATCGTTCCCATGGTGAAGCCGCAGTTTGAGGTGGGCAAGGGCCAGGTCGGCGCCGGCGGCGTGGTACAGGACCCGGTGCTGCGCGCCGACGCGGTGCTGGCGGTTGCCCGACGCGCCGGCGAGCTGGGCTGGCACACCGTCGACGTCACGGCCAGCCCGCTGCCGGGACCGTCGGGCAATGTCGAGTACTTCCTGTGGCTGCGCGCCGACACCGATCGCACGCTGATCGGCGACGGGCTCGTCGACGCGGTGCACCGCGCGATAGGCGAGGGCCCGCAATGACCGCCGAACGCACCATTCTGCTGGTCGTGCACACCGGACGCGAGGAAGCCACCGAGACCGCGCGCCGTGTCCAGAAAGTGTTGAGCGACAACGGCATTGCGCTTCGCGTCTTGTCCACCGAGGCGGCCGACCGGGGGCCGCTGCAACTGTCTGCCGACGACGTGCGGGCGATGGGCGTCGGAATCGAGGTGGTCGACGCCGAGCCGGACGCCGCGGCAGGCTGCGAACTGGTGCTGGTTCTCGGCGGCGACGGCACCTTCCTGCGCGCGGCCGAACTTGCCCGCAATGCGGGCATTCCGGTGCTGGGCGTCAACCTGGGCCGCATCGGCTTTCTGGCCGAGGCCGAAGCCGAGGCCATCGATCGGGTGCTGGAACATGTGGTCTCCCAGGACTACCGGGTCGAGGAGCGCCTGACGCTCGACATCGCGGTGCGCCACCGCGGGAAGCTGATCGATCAGGGCTGGGCGCTCAACGAGGCCAGCCTGGAGAAGGGCCCCCGGCTGGGCGTGCTGGGTGTGGTCGTCGAAATCGAGGGACGGCCGGTGTCGACGTTCGGCTGCGACGGCGTACTGGTGTCCACACCCACCGGATCCACCGCCTACGCGTTCTCCGCCGGCGGCCCGGTGCTGTGGCCGGACCTCGAGGCGATCCTGGTGGTGCCCAACAACGCTCACGCGCTGTTCGGCCGGCCGATGGTCACCAGCCCGGAGGCCACGATCGCGATCGAGATCGAGGCCAGCGGCAACGACGCCCTGGTGTTCTGCGACGGTCGCCGCGAAATGCTGTTACCCGCGGGAGGACGCCTCGAGGTGAAACGCTGTGGCACCGCGGTGAAATGGGCACGGCTGGACAGTGCGCCGTTCACCGACCGGCTGGTGCGAAAGTTCCGGTTGCCCGTGACCGGTTGGCGCGGAAAGTAACGGCCCCGCAGCGGTGCTGATGCAATGCTGACCGAAATCCGCATCGAGTCATTGGGTGCGATCAGCTCTGCGGTCGGGGAGTTCGACCGCGGCCTGACCGTGCTGACCGGTGAGACCGGCACCGGCAAGACCATGGTGGTGACGGGCCTGCATCTGCTCGGCGGTGCCCGCGCCGACGCGAACCGGGTGCGCTCGGGCGCCGACCGCGCGGTTGTCGAAGGCCGTTTCACCACAACCGATCTCGACGACGCCGCGATCGCGCAGCTGGACGAACTGCTGGACGCGTCGGGCGGGGAGCGCGACGAGGACGGCAGCGTGATCGCGTTGCGCTCGGTCAGCCGGGACGGGCCGTCGCGGGCGTATCTGGGTGGGCGCAGCGTGCCCGCGAAGTCGTTGGGTGACTTCACGACCGAGTTGCTCACCCTGCATGGGCAAAACGACCAGCTGCGGTTGATGCAGCCCGAGGCGCAACGCGGCGCGCTGGACCGCTTCGCGAAGGCCGGCCCCGCCCTCGAGCGCTATCGCAAACTGCGCGACGCCTGGCTGACGGCGCGGCGCGACCTGTTCGACCGCCGCAACCGGATGCGCGAGCTTGCGCTGGAGGCCGACCGGCTGAGCTTCGCGCTGGGCGAGATCGACGCCGTCGACCCGCAACCCGGGGAGGACGACGCCCTTATCGCCGACATCGTGCGGCTGTCCGAACTGGACACCCTGCGCGAGGCCGCGGCCACCGCCCGCGCGGCGTTGTCGAGCGAGGACCTGTCCGGGACCAGCGCCGCCGACAGTCTCGGGCGGGCCAGGGCCGCACTGGAATCCACCGACGACGCCAAGCTGCGGGCGCTGGCCGAGCAGGTCCGTGAGGCGCAGACGGTGGTCGACGACGCGGCCCAGGAGCTCGGCGGCTACCTCGACGAGTTGCCGGTCGATGCCAGCGCGCTGGAGTCCAAGCTGGCCCGCCAAGCCGAACTGCGCACGCTGACCCGTAAGTACGCCGCCGATGTCGACGGGGTGTTGCAGTGGGCGGCCGAATCCCGCGAGCGGCTCGCGCAGCTGGACGTCTCCGAGGAGGGGCTTGCCGCACTGCAGCGCCGCGCCGACGAGCTCGCCGGTGAACTAGCCCAAGCCGCAGTCGATCTCAGCAAGTGCCGGCGCAAGGCGGCCAAGCGGCTGGCCAAAGAGGTGACCGCGGAGCTGGCCGGGCTGGCGATGGCCGACGCCGACTTCACCATCCAGGTGAGCACCGACGTCACCGTCGACAAGGACGACCCGGCCACCTTCACGCTGCCCTCCGGCGAGCTGGTCCACGCCGGCGCCGATGGCGTCGACCAGGTCGAGTTCGGCTTCGCCGCCCACCGGGGCATGACGGTGCTGCCGCTGGCCAAGAGCGCCTCCGGGGGCGAGCTGTCCCGGGTGATGCTGGCGCTGGAAGTCGTGCTGGCCGCGTCGCGCAAGATTTCCAGGGGCACCACGATGGTGTTCGACGAGGTCGACGCCGGCGTCGGCGGTAGGGCTGCCGTCCAGATCGGGCGGCGGTTGGCACGGTTGGCGCGCACCCACCAGGTCATCGTGGTGACCCATCTGCCTCAGGTCGCGGCCTACGCCGACGTGCACCTGGTGGTGCATCCGGCCGGGCCGCGGGGCACCAGTGTGGTGCGCCGGGTCACCGGCGACGAGCGGGTCGCCGAGCTGGCGCGGATGCTGGCCGGGCTGGGCGAATCCGACAGCGGCCGGGCCCACGCCCGCGAACTGCTCGACGGCGCCCAGAACGACGAGATCTAAGCGTCGCCCGTCCCGCCCAGCGTCGACTTGTTGCGGGAAAACGGCCCCTTTGAGCCCAACAAGTCGACACTCGAGACCGCATCGACACCCACCTGTTACTGATGTGACTCTAGATAACTTCTGGGGCTGATGTTACGGCGCGCCTCCACGCCTGAGCCGGTGATCGCGGCCAGAATCGCCCCCATGAAGATGTCAGGGCTGCTCACACGAAATGCTTCCCGGCCGGGTTTGACCGGCACCGCACGGGTGGACCGCAATATCGACCGCCTGCTGCGAAGGGTCTGCCCGGGAGACATCGTGGTGCTCGACGTCCTGGACCTGGACCGCATCACCGCCGAGGCGCTGGTGGAGGCCGACATCGCCGCCGTCGTCAACGCCTCGCCGTCGGTCTCCGGCCGTTACCCGAACATGGGCCCGGAGGTACTGGTCAACAACGGCGTCACGCTGATCGACGAGACCGGGCCGGACATCTTCAAGAAGGTCAAGGACGGCGCCAAGATTCGCCTGCATGAAGGCGGGGTGTACGCGGGCGAGCGTCGGCTGATCCGCGGCACCGAGCGCACCGACCACGACATCGCCGACCTGATGCGCGAGGCCAAGAGCGGCCTGGCCGCCCATCTGGAGGCGTTCGCCGGCAACACAATTGAGTTCATCAAGAGCGAGAGCCCGCTGCTGATCGACGGCATCGGCATTCCCGACATCGACCTCGACCTGCGTCGCCGCCACGTGGTGATCGTCGCCGACGAGGACAGCGCCGCCGACGACCTGCGCTCGCTCAAGCCGTTCATCAAGGAGTATCAGCCGGTGCTCGTCGGCGTGGGCAGCGGCGCCGACGTGCTGCGCAAGGCGGGTTACCGGCCGCAGCTCATCGTCGGCGACCCGGAGCAGATCAGCACCGAAGCCCTCAAGTGCGGCGCCCACGTCGTGTTGCCGGCCGACGCCGACGGCCACGCGCCCGGGCTGGAGCGGATTCAGGACCTCGGAGTCGGGGCGATGACCTTCCCGGCCGCGGGCTCGGCCGTCGACCTGGCGCTGCTGCTGGCCGACCACCACGGCGCGGCGCTGCTGGTGACGGCCGGTCACACCGCCAACATCGAGACGTTCTTCGACCGGACGCGGACCCAGAGCAACCCGTCGACGTTTTTGACCAGGCTTCGGGTCGGGGAGAAGGTGGTCGACGCCAAGGCGGTCGCCACGCTGTACCGCAACCACATCTCGGGCGGTGCCATCGCGCTGCTGGCGCTGACGATGCTGATCGCGGTCATCGTCGCGCTGTGGGTGTCGCGCACCGACGGCGTGGTGCTGCACTGGGTCACCGACTACTGGAATCACTTCTCCCTGTGGATTCAGCACTTGGTCACGTAGTCAGCCGTAAGGACGTGCGCTCATGATCTCGTTACGCCAACATGCCTTCTCGCTGGCCGCGGTCTTTCTCGCGTTGGCCGTCGGCGTCGTGCTGGGGTCGGGCTTCTTGTCCGACACCCTGCTGTCCAGCCTGCGGGACGAGAAGCGGGATCTCTACACGCAGATCAACGGGCTCAACGACCAGAAGAACGTTCTGAATGAAAAGCTCAGCGCGGCAAACAATTTCGACAACCAGCTGATGGGCCGGATCGTGCGCGACGGGCTGGCAGGCAAATCCGTCGTGGTCTTCCGCACCCCGGACGCCAAGGACGACGACGTCGCCGCGGTCTCCAAGATCGTCGGGCAGGCCGGTGGGACCGTCACCGGGACAGTGGCACTGACCCAGGAGTTCGTCGACGCCAACTCCGCGGAGAAGCTGCGGACCGTGGTGAACTCGTCGGTGCTGCCCGCCGGCCAGCAGCTCAGCACCAAGCTAGTCGACCAGGGATCCCAGGCCGGTGACCTGTTGGGCATCACCCTGCTGATCAACGCCAACCCGGCGGCCCCACCCGTCGATGACACTGCGCGCGACACCGTGCTGGCGGCGCTGCGCGAGAGCGGATTCGTCACATACCAGCCCAGCGATCACATGGGGGCGGCCAACGCCGCCCTGATCGTCACCGGCGGCGCGCTGCCCCAGGATGCCGGCAATCAGGGGGTGAGCGTGGCCCGCTTCGCGGCGGCGCTGGCGCCGCACGGCTCGGGGACGCTGCTGGCCGGGCGGGACGGATCGTCGACGGGCGGCGCCGCGGTCGCGGTCGCGCGCGCCGACTCCGGCATCAACTCCGCGATCAGCACCGTCGACGATGTCGACGCCGCACCCGGGCGGATCACCGCGATCCTCGGCCTGCATGACCTGCTCAACGGCGGCCATGTCGGGCAATACGGCACCGGTCACGGCGCCACGTCGATCACCGTTGCGCAGTAGCGAATCGCGCGCCACCCGTCTGTCGCTGGGCGTGTTAGCCGCGCCCTGGGGTCGCTGGTGTTAGGGTGGATTTCCGTGGGTCGGCAGGCCCAGCTGGTTAAAAGCGAGACATAACGACGCCCTGCCCGTCTTCACGGAGGTCGCTTAAGTGCGTAGGCATCCGCAAACCACCACCAAGCACCTCTTCGTCAGCGGCGGGGTCGCTTCTTCCCTCGGCAAGGGTTTGACCGCCAGTAGCCTCGGCCAGCTACTGACCGCCCGCGGACTCCACGTCACGATGCAAAAGCTCGACCCGTATCTCAACGTGGACCCCGGCACGATGAACCCGTTCCAGCACGGCGAAGTCTTCGTCACCGAAGACGGCGCCGAGACCGACCTCGACGTCGGCCACTACGAGCGGTTTCTGGATCGCAACCTGTCCGGCTCGGCGAATGTCACTACCGGGCAAGTGTATTCAACGGTCATCGCCAAGGAGCGCCGCGGCGAATACCTCGGCGACACCGTGCAGGTGATCCCGCACATCACCGACGAGATCAAGAGCCGCATCCTGGCCATGGCCGAACCCGACGCCGACGGACGCCGCCCGGACGTCGTGATCACCGAGATCGGCGGCACCGTCGGCGATATCGAGTCGCAGCCATTCCTGGAGGCCGCGCGGCAGGTCCGCCACGACGTCGGCCGGGAGAACGTTTTCTTCCTGCACGTGTCGCTGGTGCCGTACCTGGCGCCGTCCGGTGAGCTCAAGACCAAGCCGACTCAGCACTCGGTGGCCGCGCTGCGCAGCATCGGTATCACCCCCGACGCTTTGATCCTGCGCTGCGACCGTCCCGTTCCCGAGCCGCTGAAGAACAAGATCGCGCTGATGTGTGACGTCGACATCGACGGTGTCATCTCCACTCCGGACGCGCCGTCGATCTACGACATCCCCAAGGTGCTGCACCGCGAGGAGCTCGACGCGTTCGTGGTGCGCCGGCTCAACCTGCCGTTCCGCGACGTGGACTGGACGCAGTGGAACGACCTGCTGCGCCGCGTGCACGAGCCGCACGAGACCGTGCGAATTGCGTTGGTGGGCAAGTACGTTGATCTGTCCGACGCCTACCTGTCGGTGACCGAAGCCTTGCGCGCGGGCGGGTTCAGGCATCACGCCAAGGTCGAGATGGTCTGGGTGCCCTCCGACGACTGCGAGAGCACCGCTGGTGCCGCGTCGGCGCTGGCCGACGTGCACGGGGTGCTGATCCCCGGCGGGTTCGGCATCCGTGGCATCGAGGGCAAGATCGGCGCCATCCGATATGCACGGTCGCGCGGTTTACCGGTGTTCGGGCTGTGCCTCGGGCTGCAATGCATCGTGATCGAGGCCGCCCGCTCGGTCGGTCTGACCGAGGCCAACTCGGCCGAATTCGAACCGTCCACACCGGATCCCGTCATCTCGACGATGGCCGATCAGGAGCACATCGTGGCCGGCGAAGCCGACCTGGGCGGCACCATGCGACTGGGCGCCTACCCCGCAGTACTCGATCCGGATTCGATTGTGGCGCAAGCATATGGTGCCACCCAGGTGTCCGAGCGGCATCGGCACCGCTACGAGGTCAACAACGCCTACCGGGAGAAGATCGCCGAAAGCGGCTTGCGGTTCTCCGGGACCTCGCCGGACGGCCACCTGGTGGAGTTCGTCGAATACCCCTCGGACATCCACCCATTCGTCGTCGGCACCCAGGCGCACCCCGAACTGAAGAGCCGGCCCACCCGGCCACACCCACTGTTCGTGGCATTCGTCGGTGCGGCGATCGACTATCAGAAGGGCGAGCTGCTGCCGGTGGAGATCCCCGAGCACACCTCCAACGGCAACCAGCATCGAGACACTGCCGAGCGGTCGATACCCGAACCCGCCACTCGTGGCTGAGCATGTATTCGAGACGGCGTCGAGCGAAACGCTCTACACCGGAAAGATTTTCACTCTGCGCCGCGATGAGGTGCGGATGCCCGGCGGCAACACCGCGGCACGCGAGGTGCTGGAGCACTACGGCGCGGTAGCCATCGTGGCGATGCGCGACGATCACAGCATCGCGATGGTCTACCAGTACCGGCACACCTTCGGCCGGCGCTTGTGGGAGTTGCCGGCGGGTCTGCTCGACCTCGCGGGCGAGCCGGCTCACCTCAGCGCGGCCCGCGAGCTCGAGGAGGAAGTCGGTCTGCGCGCCGACACCTGGCAGGTTCTCGTCGACCTCGACACCGCGCCCGGATACAGCGACGAATCGGTACGCGTCTTTCTGGCCACCGGGCTCACCGAGATCGGCCGCCCCGAGGCGCACGACGAGGAAGCCGATCTGACGATGCGCTGGGTCCCGGTGAACGACGCGGTGCGCCTTGTTTTCAGCGGGGAAGTGGTCAATTCCATTGCGGTATCCGGGATTCTGGCCGTGCACGCCGTGACGACCAGGGTGGCGCAGCCGCGCCCGGTGGACATCCCGTGGGAAGACAAGCCCAGCGCTTTCGCCGCCCGGAAAGCGGTCGACCGATGACGACCGCGCTGACGCTCGAGACCCAACTGCAGGGCTATCTCGACCACCTGACGATCGAGCGCGGGGTCGCGGCCAACACCCTCAGCTCCTATCGGCGCGATCTGCGCCGGTATTCAAAGCACTTGGAAGAACGCGGAATTCACGACCTGGCCAAGGTCGGCGAGGACGACGTCAGCGAGTTCCTGGTGGCGCTGCGCCGCGGCGATCCCGATTCCGGGGCGGCGGGCTTGTCGGCGGTGTCGGCGGCGCGGGCGCTGATCGCGGTGCGCGGCCTGCACCGCTTCGCCGCCGCCGAGGGGCTGGCCGAGCTGGACGTGGCACGCGCGGTGCGCCCGCCCACGCCGGGCCGGCGACTGCCCAAGAGCCTGACCATCGACGAGGTACTGGCGCTGCTGGAAGGCGCGGGCGGGGACAGCCCGTCCGACGGTCCGCTGACGCTACGCAACCGCGCGCTGCTGGAGTTGTTGTACTCGACCGGAGCACGGATCTCCGAAGCCGTCGGCCTCGACGTCGACGACATCGATACCCAGGCCAGGTCGGTGCTGCTGCGCGGCAAGGGCGGCAAGCAGCGGCTGGTCCCGATCGGTCGGCCCGCCGTGGCGGCGCTGGACGCCTACCTGGTGCGGGGACGCTCGGAGCTGGCTCGCCGCGGCCGCGGCACGGCGGCGATCTTCCTCAACGCCCGCGGCGGACGGCTGTCGCGGCAAAGCGCGTGGCAGGTGTTGCAGGACGCCGCCGAGCGCGCCGGGATCACCTCCGGGGTGTCGCCGCACATGCTGCGGCACTCGTTCGCCACCCACCTGCTGGAAGGCGGGGCCGACGTGCGCGTCGTGCAGGAGCTGCTCGGCCACGCCTCGGTGACGACCACCCAGATCTACACCCTGGTCACCGTGCACGCCCTGCGCGAAGTGTGGGCCGGCGCCCACCCGCGCGCCACCTGATCCTTCGCGCCGAGCGTCGAATTGTCGGGCCGAAAACGCGGAAATCCCCACAACAAGTCGACGTTCGACGGACAGTGGTCAACCCAAAAGGTCGGACTCGAGCACCAGGTCGTACACCATCGACTGGTATTCCAGGTGAGCCTTGTGCTCGACGGTGTTCCACAGCTTGCCCTGCTGCTGGCGCATGTACTCGCGGTACTTCGGTGCGCCCGGCACCCGGACGTTGTCGGCGACCGCGATCGAGCCCTGGTGTAGCCAGCCCCGGTCCATGATGCTCAGCAGGTCGTCGAGGTAGGCGGCCTTGTCGTGGTCAATGAAGAGGAAATCGAGTGCGCCAGAAGCGAATCCGTGTCCCGCGAGCGCGTCGAGCGTGCGCCCGCCGTCGCCGATGGTGCCGACCACACAGGTCACCCGGTCGGCGACACCGGCATGCTCCCAGATCCGCCGAGCGTTGACCGCGTTGGCCTCGGCGAGTTCGACGGAGAACACCTTGGCGTTCGGCGCGGCCCGGGCGATCCGCAGCGCGCCATAGCCGCAGTAGGTACCCAGCTCCAGCGCGAGCGTGGGGTCGGCCCGGCGCACGGCGGCATCGAGCAGCAGGCCCTTCTCGTCGCCGACATTGATCAGGATCGACTTCTCGTAGGCGAACTTGTCGATGGTGGCCAGCACGTCGTCGATGTCACCGGCGCGGGCGTTGTTGACGACGTAGTCGACCGCGGCCGCCTCGCGCCCGTCGCCGATCTGGCCCGTCGTACTGATGTTGCGAATTCCGGCGGCCATCCGCCACACCGACCACCGCAGCAGCGGTACCCGTCGTTTGAGGTCCATGGGCCTAACGATAGACCCGGCAAGCCGCGGGCCGAATGTTGCTGGTGTGACTGAAGTTAACTCTGGATGCCCCGCCGGGCGCTCACCGCGCTGTTTGCGCATATTCCCTGGTTATCTCGCCTGCGGGTCGCCCGGTTTACGCGCGCCTACCCGTTAGACTTTCCGACGATGTTCACCTCTGCAACACCCCGGGCATGACGACCGAGCACCCGGACGACGCCGTCGAGATCGGCTTGACGGGGCGTCCGCCGCGGGCGATCCCGGAACCGCAGCCGCGCACGTCGCACGGCCCGGCCAAGGTGATTGCGATGTGCAACCAGAAGGGTGGCGTCGGGAAAACCACGTCGACGATCAACCTGGGCGCCGCGCTCGCCGAGTACGGCAGGCGGGTGCTGCTGGTGGACATGGACCCGCAGGGCGCGCTGTCGGCGGGCCTGGGCGTCCCGCACTACGACCTGGAGAAGACCATTCACAACGTGCTGGTGGAGCCGCGGGTCTCGATCGAGGACGTGCTGCTGTCCACCCGGGTCAAGCACCTGGACCTGGTGCCCAGCAACATCGACCTGTCGGCCGCCGAGATTCAACTGGTCAACGAGGTGGGGCGGGAGCAGACGCTGGGCCGGGCGCTGCACCCGGTGCTGGACCGCTACGACTACGTGTTGATCGACTGCCAGCCGTCGCTGGGCCTGCTCACCGTCAACGGGCTGGCCTGCTCCGACGGCGTGGTCATCCCCACCGAGTGCGAGTTCTTCTCGCTGCGCGGCCTGGCGCTGCTCACCGATACCGTCGACAAGGTGCGTGACCGGCTCAACCCGAAGCTCGAGATCAGCGGCATCCTGCTGACCCGCTACGACCCGCGCACCGTCAACGCCCGCGAGGTGATGGCCCGCGTCGTCGAGCGCTTCGGTGACCTGGTGTTCGACACCGTGATCACCCGGACCGTGCGTTTCCCGGAGACCAGTGTGGCGGGCGAACCGATCACCACCTGGGCGCCGAAGTCGACGGGCGCCATCGCCTATCGCGCGCTGGCCCGCGAGTTCATCGACCGATTCGGCGCGTGAACGACACAGCTAATGGTGAGGCGCCACCGCAGACCGGCTCCTCAACCGGTTTCCAGGTCCGCCTCACCAACTTCGAGGGGCCGTTCGACCTGCTGCTGCAGCTGATCTTCGCGCATCGGCTCGACGTGACGGAGGTGGCGCTGCACCAGGTCACCGACGACTTCATCGCCTACACCCGCGAGATCGGCGCCCAGCTGGATCTGGAGGAGACCACCGCGTTCCTCGTGGTCGCCGCGACCCTACTGGATCTCAAGGCCGCGCGGCTGCTGCCAGCCGGGCAGATCGACGACGAGGAAGACCTCGCGCTGCTCGAGGTGCGCGACCTGCTGTTCGCCCGGCTGCTGCAGTACCGCGCGTTCAAGCACGTCGCGGAGATGTTCGCCGAGCTGGAAGCCACCGCGCTGCGCAGCTACCCGCGCGCGGTGTCGCTCGAGGACCGGTTCACCGAACTGCTCCCCGAGGTGATGATCGGCGTCGACGCGCAGCGCTTCGCCGAGATCGCCGCGGTCGCATTCACCCCGCGGCCGGTGCCGACGGTGGCGGTCGGCCACCTGCACGACCTCATGGTCTCGGTGCCCGAGCAGGCCCAGCAACTGCTGTCGATGCTCGAAGCGCGGGGCGCCGGTCAATGGGCCACATTTTCCGAGCTGGTCGCCGACTGCGAGGTACCGATGGAGGTGGTCGGACGCTTCCTGGCGCTGCTCGAGCTGTATCGGTCCCGGGCGGTAGCATTCGACCAGTCGGAGCCGCTCGGCGTGCTCCAGATTTCGTGGACCGGCGAGCGTCCGAGCACCGAAATACGGGACGAGTAATGACTGAAGACCTGCCCGACCTCGATCTTGGTGATCCCGACGGTGGCATCCCCGATATCGCCGAGGTAGTGCCGATGGATCCCGAGGAACTCGGGTCCGTGCTGGAGGCGCTGCTGTTGGTGGTCGACGCCCCGGTCACCGACGAAGCGCTGGCCGCGGCCACCGAGCAACCCGTCTACCGCATCGCCGCCAAGCTGCAGGCGATGTCCGAGGAACTCTCCGCACGCGACAGCGGCATCGACCTGCGTAAGTCCGGCGAGGGGTGGCGGATGTACACCCGGGCCCGGTACGCCCCCTACGTGGAGAAGCTGCTGTTGGATGGAGCGCGCTCCAAGCTCACCCGGGCAGCGCTGGAGACCCTGGCCGTGGTGGCCTACCGCCAGCCGGTGACCCGCGCGCGGGTCAGCGCGGTCCGCGGTGTCAACGTGGACGCCGTCATCCGAACCCTGTTGGCGCGCGGCTTGATCACCGAGGCCGGCGTCGACGAGGACAGCGGTGCGGCCACTTTCGCGACGACCGAGTTGTTCCTGGAACGCCTGGGCCTGGAGTCGCTGGCCGACCTGCCCGATATCGCACCGCTGCTTCCCGACGTCGACACGATCGAGGATCTGAGCGAATCCCTGGACAGCGAACCACGTTTCATCAAGCTGTCGGGTGGACAGACGACCGAACAGTCGTTGTCGTTTGACGTGGACCAGGATTGATGGCCGAAGATCAAGGGGTTCGGCTGCAAAAAGTGTTGTCCCAAGCCGGAATTGCGTCGCGTCGGGCGGCCGAGAAGTTGATCGTCGACGGGCGCGTCGAGGTGGACGGTCAGGTGGTGACCGAGCTGGGCACCCGGGTCGATCCCGATGCGTCGGTGATTCGCGTGGACGGAGCCCGAATCGTCGTCGACGAGGCGCAGGTGTATCTGGCGCTGAACAAGCCGCGTGGAATGCATTCGACGATGTCCGACGACCGCGGCCGGCCGTGCATCGGCGATCTGGTCGAGCGGCGAGTGCGGGGCAACAAGAAGCTCTTTCACGTGGGACGGTTGGACGCCGACACCGAGGGGCTGATCCTGCTGACCAACGACGGCGAGCTGGCACACCGGTTGATGCACCCCTCTCACGAAGTGCCCAAGACATATCTGGCGACGGTCTCCGGCACCGTCCCGCGCGGGCTGGGCAAGCAATTGCGGGCCGGTGTCGAGTTGGAGGACGGCCCGGCGCGGGTCGACGATTTTGCGGTGGTGGACGCGATTCCCGGAAAGACGTTGGTGCGATTGACATTGCATGAAGGCCGCAATCGGATCGTGCGCCGGATGCTGGCGGCCGTGGGCTTCCCGGTGGAGGCGCTGGTGCGAACCGACATCGGCGGGGTCTCGCTGGGCAAGCAGCGCCCGGGCCACATCCGGGCGTTGAGCCAGGGTGAGATCGGCCAGCTGTACAAAGCGGTGGGCCTGTGAGCGGAACGAGCGGAACGAACGCAGTGAGTGACGGGAGTAGAGCGAACCATCGGCCTGTGACGGGCGGCATCGTGGTGGCGATCGACGGCCCGGCGGGAACCGGAAAGTCCTCGGTGTCAAAGGGATTGGCCTCGGCGTTGGGTGCGCGCTACCTGGACACCGGGGGCATGTACCGGACGGTGACGCTGGCCGTCTTGCGCGACGGTATCGACCCGGGCGACGCGGACGCGGTCGCACGGGTTGCCGAGACGGTGCAGATGTCGGTCGACTACCACCCCGACGGCGACCGTTACTTCCTTGCCGGAGAGGATGTCTCGGCAGAGATCCGCGGCGACCAGGTCACCGGAGCGGTGTCGGCGGTGTCGTCGGTTGGCGCCGTACGGACCCGGCTGGTCGCTCTGCAGCGCGAAATGGCCAAGGGGCCGGGCAATGTCGTCGTCGAGGGCCGCGACATCGGGACCGTGGTCTTGCCCGACGCGCCGGTGAAGATCTTCTTGACCGCGTCGGCCGAAACCCGGGCCCGGCGCCGCAACGACCAGAACGTCGCCGCGGGCCTGCCCGACGATTACGACGGCGTGCTGGCCGACGTGCGCCGCCGCGATCATCTCGATTCCACCCGCACGCTGTCGCCGCTGCGCCCAGCATCCGATGCGGTGACCGTCGACACCAGCGACATGACCGAGGCCCAGGTGATCGATCACCTGCTGGAAGTGGTCCGGCAGCGAAGCGAGGCCATGCGGTGACTCAGGACGGCACCTGGGCCGACGAAAGCGATTGGGAAGTAGTCGATTCCGACTCGGGAGATTTCGACGAGCCCGGTCCCGCGCCGGTGGTCGCGATCGTCGGCCGTCCCAACGTCGGCAAGTCGACGTTGGTGAACCGGATCCTGGGCCGGCGTGAAGCGGTCGTGCAGGACATTCCCGGCGTGACCCGCGACCGGGTCTCCTACGACGCGCTGTGGACCGGACGCCGGTTCGTCGTCCAGGACACCGGGGGATGGGAGCCCGACGCCAAGGGCTTGCAGCAGCTGGTCGCCGAACAGGCGTCGGTGGCGATGCGCACCGCCGACGCGATCATCCTGGTGGTCGACGCGACGGTCGGGGCGACCAGTGCCGACGAGGCCGCCGCCCGCATCCTGCTGCGCTCGGGCAAGCCGGTTTTCCTGGCCGCCAACAAGGTTGACAGCGAGAAGGTCGAATCCGACGCGGCCGCGCTGTGGTCGCTGGGTCTGGGCGAGCCACATGCGATAAGCGCGATCCACGGTCGCGGCGTTGCCGATCTGCTCGACGAGGTGCTGGCGGTATTGCCCGAGGTGTCCGAGGCGGCACCCGCGGTCGGCGGGCCGCGCCGGGTAGCGCTGGTCGGCAAGCCCAACGTCGGGAAGAGCTCGCTGCTCAACAAGCTGGCCGGCGACGAGCGCTCGGTGGTGCACGACGTCGCCGGAACCACCGTGGACCCCGTGGACTCGCTGATCGAATTGGGCGGCAAGATATGGCGTTTCGTCGACACCGCGGGTCTGCGGCGCAAGGTCGGACAGGCCAGTGGACACGAGTTCTACGCGTCGGTGCGCACTCACTCGGCCATCGATGCCGCCGAGGTGGTGCTGGTGCTGATCGACGCCTCGCAGACGCTGACCGAGCAGGACCAGCGGGTGCTGTCCATGGTGATCGAGGCCGGCCGGGCGCTGGTGCTGGCCTTCAACAAATGGGATCTGGTCGACGAGGACCGGCGCGAGCTGCTGGACCGCGAGATCGACCGTGAGCTGTCGCAGCTGCAGTGGGCGGCGCGGGTGAACATCTCGGCCAAGACGGGGCGGGCCGTGCAGAAGCTGGTGCCGGCGATGGAGACCGCGCTGGCGTCGTGGGACGCCCGGATTGCGACCGGCCCGCTGAATACCTGGCTCAAGGAAGTCGTCGCGGCCACGCCGCCCCCGGTGCGCGGCGGCAAGCAGCCCCGAATTCTGTTCGCTACCCAGGCCGCCGCCCGGCCGCCGACGTTCGTCCTGTTCACCAGCGGCTTTCTCGAGGCCGGTTACCGCCGCTTCCTGGAGCGGCGGTTGCGCGAGACGTTCGGGTTCGACGGCAGCCCGATCCGCATCAATGTGCGGGTGCGCGAAAAGCGCGGGACAGCCAAGCGCCGCTGACTTTCGCTTTTGCGTCGAGTGTGCGCGTCGGCCGCCCTCAACGCACCGCTTTTGCGGCGAGTGTGAGCCTAGGCCGCCCTCCATTCACACTCGCCACCCTGGGTACACACCCAGCGCTGGGCCGAGTACTAACTCTCACATTCGTGCTACCGTTCTCTCATATAACGGGAGAATCTACCCGTATCGCAGGAATTTATCGGAGGATTAGTGAGCGCGGCGCGGTTTAGCGTGCGGGACAAGTCGATCCTGATCACCGGGGCGACCGGATCGCTGGGCAGCGCGGCGACCAAGGCCCTGGCCGAAGCCGGGGCTCGGCTGACGCTGACCGGGGGCAACACCGAGCGGCTGGCCGAGCTCGTCGACGAGACCGGTCGTCATGACCTGGCGGTCGTGGTCCGCCGGCCCGATACCCCGGCCGACGCGCAGGCCATGGTCGACGGGGCCGTGGCCAAGCACGGTCGGCTCGACGGCGTCTTGGTCGCTTCGGGCATGAATCACGTCGCACCCATCACCGAGATGGGCGTCGAGGATTTCGACGACGTGATGAAGGCGAACGCGCGCGGCGCCTGGCTGGTATGTCAGGCCGCCGGTCGGGTGCTGCTGCGGCAGGGCGGGGGCGGCAGCGTCGTGCTCGTCTCCTCGGTGCGCGGCAGCCTCGGGCATGCCGCCGGCTACAGCGCCTACTGCCCGTCGAAGGCGGCGACCGACTTGTTGGCCAAATCCTTGGCCGCCGAGTGGGGCCCACAAGGCATTCGGGTAAATGCTTTGGCGCCCACCGTTTTCCGGTCGGAGCTGACCGAGTGGATGTACGCCGACGACGAAAAGGGGCGTCAAACCCGCGAGGCGATGTTCGCCCGAATCCCGTTGCGCCGCTTCGCCGAACCGGAAGACTTCGTCGGCGCACTGATCTATCTGCTCAGCGACGCGTCGAGTTTCTACACCGGCCAGGTCATGTACCTGGACGGCGGCTACACCGCATGCTGACCCGAAAGGAACCGTCGTGACCATGGCCTGGCCGCTGGGCGAAGCCGAATCGAAGCTGGAATTCTACGACCTGTCGCACCCGTGGGGTCATGGCGTGCCGGCCTGGCCGTACTTCGAGGACGTCAAGATCGAACGCCTGCACACCATGGCCAAAAGCCGGGTGCTGACCCAAAAGGTCACCACTGTCATGCATTCCGGCACGCACATCGACGCTCCGGGCCACGTCATCGAAGGCACGCCGCTGCTGCACGAGATCCCGCTGAGCGCGTTCTTCGGCACCGGGGTGGTGGTGTCGATCCCGAAAAAGAAGTGGGAGGTCGTCACCGCCGAGGACTTGGAGCAGGCCACGCCCGAGATTCGGCCCGGTGACATCGTGATCGTCAATACCGGCTGGCACCACACCTACGCCGACGGTGCCGAGTATTACGCCTATTCGCCGGGTTTCTACAAAGAAGCCGGGGAGTGGTTCGCCGCCAAGGGCGTCAAAGCCGTCGGCACGGACACCCAAGCGTTGGACCATCCGATGGCCACCGCGATCGCCCCGCACGGTCCGGCCGAGCATACGGGTGGGTTATTGCCTTGGGCGGTAAAGGAATACGAGGATCACACCGGCCGGAATGTGCTCGACGACTTCCCGGAGTGGGAGCCGTGCCACCGGGCGATTTTGTCTCAAGGCATCTACGGCTTCGAGAATGTGGGCGGCGACTTGGACAAGGTCACCGGCAAGCGGGTCACCTTCGCGGCGTTCCCGTGGCGGTGGGTCGGCGGCGACGGCTGTATCGTGCGATTGGTGGCGATCGTCGATCCCACGGGCAGCTACCGCATCGAGACCGGGGGCTGAGGTGACTGTCGACTCAGATGAGGCCCGCGGCAGCGGAATTCAGGTCATCGCCCGCGCAGCGGAAATGTTGCGCCTGCTGCAGGCGCATCCCGGCGGGCTGAGCCAGGCCGAGATCGGGGAGCGGCTGGGCATGGCGCGCTCAACGGTGAGCCGGATCCTCAATGCGCTCGACGACGAAGGCCTGGTGGCCGCGCGCGCGGCGCGGGGCCGCTATCGACTGGGTCCCGAGATCGCCCGCATGGCTACCACCGTGCGCCGCAGCGTCGTGTTCGACGTGCACCCCTTCATCGAGGAGCTGTCCCGCGAACTGGAGGAGACCGTTGACCTGTCGATCCTGGACGGTGATCGCGCGACCTTCGTCGACCAGGTCGTCTCCCCGCACCGCCTGCGGGCCATCAGCGCGGTCGGCGAGTCGTTTCCGCTGCACTGTTGCGCCAACGGCAAGGCCCTGCTGGCCAATCTGTCGGCCGACGAGCAGGCCCGAGCCCTGCCGAGTCGGCTTGCCAGGCTCACCGCGAACACGATCACGGCGCCGGCGGCGCTGCGCAAGGAGCTGGACGGCGTCCGGACCGGGGGCGTCGCATATGACCGCGAAGAGCAGAGCGAGGGTGTCTGCGCGGTCGGCGCCGTATTAAAGGGTGTGAGCGACGAGATGGTCGCGGTCAGCGTGCCCGTCCCTGCGCAGCGCTTCTACCGCCGCGAAGCCGAGCTCGCTCAGGCACTGCTGGCCTGGGTAGAAAAGGTCGACGCCTGGTTCGCGACGCCGGACGACTAGGAGACACGCAGGTCAGCGAGGCAATGGCGGCCCGGGCCCGCGGCTACGGTAGGCTGTCGACCTGCTGCTGGTGGACTCATCAGCACACGGGCTGTGGCGCAGTTTGGTAGCGCACTTGACTGGGGGTCAAGTGGTCGCAGGTTCAAATCCTGTCAGCCCGACAAAAGGTCAGACGGCGTTTTTGGAGTTACTGAGATGCCAACAGTATGGGCAATACCCAAACGTAGTACCCAAACCAGCTTTCGCCGGCCATCGGCCAGCAAATACGCGGCAGGCTGACGGCGATGCTCGGTGAAACGTGGGAAGACCAGTACCTGCGAATGCACCGGCAGTACGGCCTACTGGCCAGAACCGCCGCTTCTGACAAGTACGAAGAGATTCACAATTCGGATCGTGCGCGCGATATCCTTTATCACTTCTGTTGCGACGCATTCCATTTGAAAGACTGGATCCTGCACGCGGACGACCAAAAGCCCGAAATTCAGGAAGCGGTGAGGGCGTTCCTGCCGAAGAATCATCCGGACCCGCCATCTCTTGAGCTGGCGATGTGTGCGGACATTGCCAACGGTTTCAAACACGGCGGAGTGGATCGCGACAGGCACGGGTGCTACACGCCTGGCGGACCAGCCGAAATCGTGAAGCACTCTAAAGGCGCCTCGATTCCGGCGCCCGTTCCGCACCATCTTTCAGGGAACCACTGGACGATACGTGTTCGCACAAGCGGCGACGAGTACTACGCGCTCCACGTCGCTAGGGATGCCGTAGCCGCCTGGGATGCGTGGCTGCCGGCCAACGGTCTGGCGCTGCCGAGCCCCTGATCAGAGCCCCAGCGCCCCGCTCAGCCCGTCAATTGCCGTTCTGGCGGTGTCGTCGCTGGTGTGCCCGTAGATGTCGCCGGTGATGCTGATCGAGCTGTGCCCGAGCAGGTCCGCGACCGCCTTGATATGCACGCCCGATTCCAGCCATGCCACGGCCGCCGAGTGCCGCAGCGTGTGCACCCCGGCGCCCTCGACGCCTGCCTTCGCGGCGGCGATCTCGATAGCCCGCAACAGATTGCGCGGGTCGACAGGGCCGCCGAATTCGGTCGTGAAAACCAATCCGCTGTCCGTCCACTGGTCGCCTGCATGCAGCCGTTCGGCCGCCTGGGTGGCCCGCTGAGCCTTCAGCAGCGCGACGACGGGGGCTGACAACGGCACTGTGCGGCGCGATCGTTCCGTCTTGGGCTCGGTGACGACGAGCTCCTTGCCGACGCGGCCGAGGGTGGCCGCCACCTTCAGCGACCCGTCTTTGAGGTTGACGTGCTGCCAGTGCAGGCCGAGAGCTTCACCGCGGCGCAATCCCGTGGCGGCGATCAGCACCAGCACCCGGTAATAGCGCAGACCCTCGGCGGCCTTCAGCACCGCGGCGACCGTGCCGGCACGCGGCTCGGTTCCGCCAGTCATTCGCTTGAGGCAAGCGGTATCCGCTGGCGGGCCGGGCCGCTACTTCATGTTCAGTCGACGAGCGATCACCACGAGCGCCTTCAGGATATTGAGCTGTATCTCCTGGTCGACCGAGAGCGCTGGGGTGCCCTCAAGCCGTTCCACGGCCTCGATTACGTCACCGATTGCAACCGCCATGACTACCTCCGATATCTACCCCCGCGGACGACATACCCTAACGGCGGCGCAATTCGCGCTCGCGGAGCCACGCCGCGCCGCGGTGGACACTTCGACAGCTCGGCCAGCGGCGTTAAAGTCCCCGCATGATTATTGCCGCCTTCATTGTTTCGATCGTTGCGGCGCTCGCTGCTGGCGGATCAGTCTGGTATGCACGAGCCCAGGCGAGGGTCGCGAAAGATGCCGTTGAGCACGCACACACGTCGGCAGAAGCGGCCACTCGATCAGCCGACATCGCCGAGATAGTCGAGCGAGGTAGGCACTTCGGCTGGCGGATCGAAGCTCGGACGAACAATCCAGCTGTTCGGAACTACACGTTGCGCAACGTCGGCACAGTGAATGCCCGCAACGTTACGTTGGCCGGGGACTACCTACGTATCGTGATGAGCGCGGACGGGTCCGGCTCTGACATTGCGGCTGGCGAGTCTCGGTTGTTCATGGTCGCACAGGCTTTCGGTGACAAAGGCGGCGAAATACGCATCACGTGGACCCCGGACCTCCCCGGAGCTGAACCGATGACGTGGACAGAAATCCCGCCAATGGCCCCTTTCACTCCGCCGCTGAGTGACATCGATTGGCGCAACTTGGTCAAGGCCGTGGAGAAGCTCGCCGAGCGGCATTAGGTGTCCGCCTGGCCGCGTGTTCTGCTTGCCAGTCGTGTGCTCAGGTGCAACGGTGACCCTGTGTCGTTGGACTGGGGAAACGTACCGGCAGCAGTTAGTGCCGGCGTGGCTCTCGCTTCCGCGGCAGTGTCAGCGCTGGCTGCGATTCGATCACGTAAGTCCCGCGCGGAGGCTGACCGGCGTGCCAAGGATGCTGCCGAGGCGGCCGTTCGGTCCGCCGACGCAGCCGTTCAGTCGGTAGAAGCCCAACGCCAAGCAGCCGACGCCGCACAGGAGTTCGCGGCCGCTTACCAAAATGAGGCCCGCATTCGAGCTGCGGAGCGCGAGGCGGCCGCGGACGAGCCGCCATGGGACCTGATGCGTCAAGGTGAGTTCAACGTGCTGTTGATGAACAATTCGCCCGAACCGCGCTTCCACGTCACCGCAGACGGTGAGCAAGTGAGGGCACCCGGAGGGTTTGCCTGGGAGCTAATCGAGGCTGACGAATCGGAAATGTTCCACGTCTTAGCTGGCGATGACGCGAGCCCGCAAATCGTTGTGACGTGGTATGACACCGAGATTCGGGCAGGCGAACCGCGTCGCTGGCGTGGTTTCCCGCGGAGTTAAGGCAAGCGATCGCCGCTGCGCTTGAAGACGCGCAGCAACCACTGTCCTTACCCAAAGTGGTACCCAAACCAGCCTCGAATCCGCCCCTATCCGGCAAAGTTCGCTAGCTACACGAATCGGCATCTAGCTGTGACAACGTGCATTCTACGAATATCAGCGAACACACTCGATTAGCCTGGGGGTCAAGTGGTCGCAGGTTCAAATCCTGTCAGCCCGACCAATGTCATATATCCGGACATCGGAAGAGCCGAGAACCCGCAGTCGCCGTAACCGCCAGGGATGCAGCAGCGACTACCCAGCCGTTGACTGATAGTTCGCCGCGGAGTTGCGCAGCTGCCAGATTTGGGCAGGGCACAGCAGATTGACGGCGTAGGAAACCAGGTAGTTGGCAGCGAATTCGTCGTTGGGGGTCACGTCGCGCTTCACGTCGCCCATTACTTGGGCGTAGCTGTCGCCTTGGGTGACTTTGTCGCAGATTCCATGGCCGTACCCGATCGCATCGTTGTTCGGGAAGTTGTAGTGCCGCCGCACTGCCACGTCGTAGACATACTCCACCTCGGGCGCCGGTGCAGCGCCCGCCCGAGGCGCGAGCTGCGGTGCGGCATCAAAGAGACCGCACACCGCCACGAAAGTAGCGACCAATAGCTTCGCCGACTGATTGCGCGCCCAGCTGCGCCGATGCGTAGGTGTAGACGACATCACGGAATTCCCTTGCTACAAAACCAATTAGAGTATGCGGGTGACCGGCAGGCCGCGGTCCGATCGGCCGAATTCGCAACGACTTTTCGCCAGCGCCACGGTTCTCGTTCCCTCATCAGCGGTCTCGCGGCAAGCCCAGCAGGCGCTCGCCGATCACGTTGCGTTGGATTTCGTCGGTGCCACCGCCGATCCTCAGACCGGGCGCGAGGGTCGAGGCACGTCCCCACGCGAAGGTGCCCCATTCGCCGGTGTCGGCCAACATGTTCATCCCGAGGATGTGGCTGGCGGTGTTGATGCAGTTTCGCAGCAGACGATTGCGCAGCAGTTTCAGGATGGACATCTCGGGGCCCGCCAAATTACCTCGGCGTTCGGCGGCCAACAGGTTCGCGGCGGTGTGTTCGACGGTTGCACCGAGAACGTAGCAGTCGAGGACCGCGTCAAGGATCGCCGCCGGCAATTGCCCTTTTCTGGCCGCCACGGCGGCGAGGTCGACAAGACGCTGTACGACAACCCAATTCGGGTCTTCCGAACTGTTTCCGACTGCTTTGCGTTCGCCACCGAGTGTCGCCATGGCCACACCCCAGCCCTTGTTGACATCTCCGACCCGATGGCTGTCGGGTATGCGCAGTGCGTCGATGAACACTTCATTGAAGTGTGCTCCACCGCTCATCTCGCGCAGCGGGCGTACCTCGATCGCGGGGTCATGCATATCGGCGACGAACATCGTGAGTCGGCGATGGGGGACCGCATCGTCTCCGGTACGAGCCAGGAGCAAGCCGATGTCGCTGTAGTGGCCCCCCGTCGTCCACACTTTCTGGCCGGTGACGACCCATTCGCCGCCGTCACGTACCGCGCGGGTGGACACCGCCGATAGGTCGGAGCCCGCGCCAGGTTCGGAGAACAATTGACAGGCGATGATGTCACCGCGCAAGATCGCGGGCACCAACTTCAGCTTGAGCTCTTCCGACGCCGCGGCCAGCAGTCCGGGAAGAATGATGTGCAACGTCACGAACAGCGTGTTGAGTTTGGGTAAGCGGTAGAGCTTGCAGGTCTCGTCGAAAATCTCTTGACTGCGTTGGTCAAGTTCGGCGCCACCGTAATCGCGAGGACCCGTGATCCAAGCCAACCCCTCGTCGAACAAGGCTCGTTGCCACGCGCGCGCTCGTTTGAGTTGCTGCTCTTCGACCGAGCGTTCCGGGCTGTCGAAGATCGGTATGGTGTCGGGCAGTTCGACGGGGTCCTCGGCCGCGTCGCCGAGGCCGTCGGCGTGAGCATCGAGGAACTCGCGGCATCTTCGCCCGAAGGCGTCGTGATCGATTGTCGGTGTCACTGGCGAAACCGGTGCTCTGGGAAAATCTGGGTGGCGAGAACATTTTTCAGCACCGGCGGCGATCCTCCCGCCACCAACGCCGCCATGGCATCGCGGTGCAGCCGCTGCGCGGCGTAGTCCAGCGTTGTTCCGTCACCACCACACAGGACCATCGCCTCGTGTGTCACTGTGGGCAGCATCGTGCAGCCAGACAGCTTGGCGAACGTCGAATCCTTCGCATTGGGAAATCGACCGTCCACGGAACTCGACGCCGCCCGGTAGGTCAGCAGCCGATGAGCGTCGATTGCCATCCGCATCTCCACCAGGCTGTGGTAGGCCGACTGGAACTCGATGATGGGTTTGCCGTACGCCTGCCGACCTGACGTGTAGCTCACCGCATCCTCGAACGCGGCTTCGGCGAGCGCGAGGCTCAGCGTCGCGTTGTGTATGCGTTCCATGTTGAACGCCATCATCAGGTCCGCGAAGTGGCCCGGTCCGCGAACGACGTTCTCGCTCGGTATCAGGCAGTTATCGAAGTGCACCTCGCCGTGGGGGAGTCCGCGCGTGCCGGAAAAGTGGGCGCCTCTTTCCAATCTGAGTCCAGGGGTTCCCTTTTCGACCACCACCGCGCCGATGCCGCGGTGTCCCGGTTCGTCGTCGAACCGCACAAATGTCGCGTACAGCTCGTTGACGGGGGAGCCGGTGATGAAGCGTTTGGACCCGTTGATCAGGTAGTTGTCGCCATCGGGCGTCGCGCTCGTCGTCAGGGCGGTGAGATCCGAGCCGTGCTCCGGCTCGGTGAGCGCGATCGCGCACGCCTTGTGCCCGCTGACAATGTCAGGTAGGAACTTCTCGCGGGTCGCCTCATGTTCTGCTCGCAGCACGATTGCCGGTCCGGGGCCGGTCGAGCCGAACGTTGGTTCGGCGACGATCCAGGACTGCGACGTCTTGATCAGAGCTTCCACGACCACCACATAGTCGACGACGGTCAGTTCGGCCCCGCCGTATTTGGCCGGCATCGTCAAGCCGCACAGGCCCGCCGCGGCCATCGCGGCGGCGACCTCCCCATAGGGAGCCTCATCGGCGCGGTCCCACTCGTCGACGTGCGCACGCCACGGCTTGGCCGCCTCGGTCGCCCGTGCTCGCAACTCTTGCTGATTTTTGGAAAGTTCGAAGTCCATCGGAACCCCTTGCTATTTTGGTTACTACTGTACAATATAGAGCCAGCCGCGCAACGCGACGCCCACCGGGAGGGAGCGAATTGAGGATGACCCGCTTCGGTACCTGCGGTCGGCCCGCCGTGCTCGTCAGATCACGTCGGCGTAGTCGCAACCTGCGCGCGGGTGCCTACTTATCATGTAATGCCGCAGGCCTTTTCGCTAACCCGCTGCGCTCGGACCACGTTCGGGCGGTGTGCCTTCGCCCCCGCGCCAACAGCGCAATGTCGTCTAGGGCCCCTCGTCGAGGTGGGTGCGGACCATGCAGCTAGCCGCGATCAAGCCCCTGGTCGACATCGGCCGGTTCTTTGCGATGGCCCTGGACACGATCGTGCTGATGTTCCGGCGTCCGTTCGCGTGGCGAGAGCTGCTGGAGCAGGCGTGGTTCGTGGCACGCGTATCGCTCGTTCCGACGCTGATGCTCTCGATTCCGTTTACCGTACTTACCGTCTTCACGCTGAACATCTTGTTGGTGGAGTTCGGTGCCGCCGACTATTCCGGCACCGGCACAGCTTTGGGTGCGGTAACCCAAATCGGCCCGCTCGTAACGGTTCTTGTCGTCGCGGGTGCGGGCGCGACGTCGATGTGCGCCGACCTCGGCGCACGCACCATCCGGGAAGAACTCGACGCACTCAGGGTGCTCGGCGTGAATCCGGTTCAGGCCCTGGTCGTTCCACGAGTGCTGGGCGCGACGGTGGTCGCGTTGCTGCTGTCCGGGCTTGTCACGATCGTCGGCATCACGGGCGGGTTCGCGTTCTCGGTGTTCATCCAGCACGTGACGCCCGGATCGTTCGTCGCCGGCCTGACACTGCTCGTCGGTGCGCCAGAGGTGATCATCTGCCTGATCAAGGCCGCGCTGTTTGGCTTGGCCGCGAGTCTGATCGCCTGCTACAAGGGCATCTCGGTGGTCCGCGGTCCCGCCGGGGTGGGCAATGCCGTCAACGAAACCGTCGTGTTCACCTTCGTCGCCCTGTTCGTCATCAACGTGATCGCGACGGCAGTCGGGGTGAAGGCAACAACGTGATTCTCACAGCACAGTCGGTGTTTCCCCGCACCAGCTACAGCGTCAAGCGCTATGCGGGCGGTTGGAATCGCGTTGGGGTTCAGGTTCAATTCCACGTGCAGACGTTGCGGGGCATTGTCGACGCGGCTACACGATACAAGTTCGAATTGCTGCGCCTGATCGCACAGATGAGCCTCGGGGGAACCGGGGCCCTCGCGATCATCGGCGGAACCGTCGTAATCGTTGGCTTTCTTACCCTTTCAGCCGGTGCGCTCATCGCGGTGCAAGGCTACAACTCGTTGTCCGGGATGGGCGTGGAAGCGCTGACGGGCTTCATTTCCGCCTATTTCAACGTGCGCCTGATCGCACCGCTGGTCGCGGGCATCGGTTTGGCCGCGACGATCGGCGCGGGCGCGACAGCGCAGATCGGCGCGATGCGGATCAACGAGGAGATCGACGCGCTGGAAGCCATGGGCATCCAATCGATTTCCTACCTCGCTTCCACGCGGCTGATTTCCGGTGTCCTCGTGGTGATCCCGCTGTACTGTATCGCGGTCCTGATGTCGTTCCTGGCCGCCCGATTCGGCACGACCTTCATCTACGGTCAATCGACTGGTGTGTACGACCATTACTTCAACACGTTCCTCAACCCGACCGACCTCATCTGGTCGTTTTTTCAGGCCATCACGATGGCGATCGTCATCATGCTTGTGCACACCTACTACGGATTCACTGCCTCGGGAGGCCCGGCAGGCGTCGGTGAGGCGGTCGGCCGCGCCGTCCGAAGTTCTTTGGTATCAGCAGTATTGGTCACGCTGTTCGTCTCGCTTGCGATCTACGGGCAGTCAGGCAACTTCAACCTGTCGGGATAGCGATGGACAGCCTAATGCCCGGCCACGACCGGCGACTCCACCCGGCGTGGTGGACACTGTTTTTGATCGCCACCGTCGCTGGGCTGGTATTCCTGACCTCGTCGCTCTACCGCGGAAGCTTCAACTCCTACATCGTCGTCACGCTGATTTCCGACCGGGCCGGCCTGGTAATGGAGCCCGGCGGCAAGGTGAAGATGCGCGGCGTCGAAGTCGGGCGCGTCAGCCAGATCACCGACGACACAAAGCGGGTTCGGCTGCAGCTCGAGATCTTCCCCGAACAGGTTCCGTTGATCCCGTCCAATGTCAGGGCGAAGATCCGCGCGACAACGGCGTTCGGCGCCAAGTACGTCGACTTCGAGTACCCGGAACATCCGAGCCCGCAACACATTTCCGCCGGCGAGGTCCTCAAAAGCCAGAACGTCAGCACCGAGGTCAACACGATCTTCCAAAACCTCGTCAACTTGTTGCACAAGGTCGACACTTCGAAGTTGAACGCGGTGCTGAGCGCTCTCGCCGAAGGAGTCCGGGGCAAAGGCCAGAAGATGGGCGAGGCTACCACCGCGGCCAACCAAGTACTGATCGCGCTCAACGACCGTAAGACGACGATCGACGCCGATTGGCGCGCGCTCAAGGGATTCGGCGATACCTACGCCGCTGCCGCATCAGATATCGTCGCCACCCTCGACGCCGCGACGACAACCAGCCAGACGATCACCGCCGAAGCGTCCTCAATGGACGCACTGCTGCTCAGCGTCATTGGGTTCTCCAACAGCGGAATCGACCTACTCGCACCGAATCTGGGCAACTTCGTCAACGGTTTCAACGTCCTCGCCCCGACCGCCGATCTGCTACTGAAGTACAACCCCGAATACGCCTGCACAATCCTGGGCGCCCAGTTCTTCCACGACCACGGCTCGGGAGCCCTCGGCGGAAACGGACGGGCCGTCCAGCTGGACAGCGCATTGCTGTTCGGCGACGACATGTATCGCTACCCGGAGAACCTGCCCATCGTGGCCGCCAAGGGCGGCCCGGACGGCAAACCCGGTTGCGGCTCACTGCCGATCGTCGACAACAACTGGCCGCAGCGCTATCTGGTCACCAACACGGGTTGGGGTACCGGCCTTGACTTGCGACCGAATCCGGGCATCGGACATCCGTGGTGGATCAACTATTTCCCCGTCACGAGAGCAGTGCCCGAACCACCCCCCGTGCGCGGCTTCGGTCCACCCGCACCGGGTCCGGTGGTCCCACCCGGTAGCCCTGCCTACGGGGCGCCCTGGTACGGGCCCGACGGGACACCGCTTGCCCCCGGTGTACCGCCGCCGCCGCCGGCAGCCGGCGCCACCCCGGCGCCCCCGGTCGGTGCGGACACCCCACAGGGGACCCCGTGAAGCGATCCCTATCGGCAACGATGCTGCGGCTGGGAGCGTTCGTCGCGATCTGTGTTTTCGGAATCTTCGGGCTGTTCGCCGTCTTCGGCCAGCTCCGGTTCGACAAGTTGACCGACTACAAGGCTCTGTTCAGCAACGTATCCGGGCTGGAAAAGGGAAACTTTGTCAGAATCGCCGGCGTCGAAGTGGGCAAGATTCGCGACATCACGATCGTCGGTGACTCGAGACTGTTGGTCACCTTCGGCGTCGACCCCGAGGTTGTCCTCACCCAGGGAAGCCGGGCAGTCATCCGGTACGACAACCTGATTCGGGGCCGCTTCATGTCCCTCGAGGAAGGTGCGGGCGGGGCACGCCCCCTGCATCCCGGCGATACCATCGCGCTGGCCAACACGGTACCCGCACTGGATCTGGACGCGCTGATCGGCGGCTTCCGCCCGCTCTTTCGAGCGCTGGACCCGAACCAGGTCAATGCCTTGTCAAGCCAACTGGTCAGCGTGTTTCAGGGTCAAGGTGCAACCATCGGTTCGTTCCTGTCCCAAACGGCGGCACTGACGAACACGCTGGCGGATCGTGACCGGTTGATCGGTGAAGTCATCACCAACCTCGACACGCTACTCGGAGCACTCGGAGATCAAAGCGACCAATTCGCCAAGGCCGTCGACGCGCTCACGCAACTTGTGCACGGTTTGGCCGAACACAAAGACGATGTGGCGAACGGCATTGCCTACACGGATAGGGCATCGCGGTCGATCGCCGACCTGTTGCAGTCGGCGCGGCCGGGCCTGCGCGAGACCGTCGTCGGCACAGACAAAGTCGGGGGTCTGGTGATGGCCGATCACGACTATTTCGACGACCTGCTCAACGGATTGCCCGACGCCTACCGGGTGTTGTCTCGCCAGGGCATGTACGGCGACTACTTCAGTTTCTATCTGTGCGACATCGTCTTGAAGGTCAACGGCAAAGGCGGCCAACCCGTTTACATCAAAGTGGCAGGCCAAAGCACCGGGAGATGCGCACCGAAATGAAATTCTTCGAAGAGCGCAATCCCACGATCGTCGGGCTGATCGGGGTCGCCCTGGTAGCAACGGTCGTCGTCGGAGCGTTGCAATACGACAAACTTCCCTTCATCAACACCGACCGCGTCTATGGTGCCTACTTTGCCGATTCGGGCGGTCTTGCCGCCGGCGACGCCGTGCAATACTCCGGGTTGCGCGTCGGCCAGGTCAACAGCATTGCACTCGACGGCGAACGTGTGCTGGTCAAGTTCTCCGTTCGTGACGACGTCCGGCTCGGCGATCGCACGGAAGCAGCGATCAAGGCGCGCGCTCTGCTGGGCGACAAAATCCTGGAGCTGACATCCCGGGGAACCGGCACCCTCACGTCGGCGATCCCGGTTGATCGCACCACATCTCCGTACCAACTGCCCGACGCATTAGGCGACCTGTCCGCGACCATCAGTGGTCTGGACACCCAGGAACTATCGAAATCGCTGAGCACACTGGCGGAAACCTTCAGGGCGACGCCGCCGGATTTGCGGCATGCGGTGGATGGTGTGGCTCGGCTTGCGCAGACGCTGAATTCGCGCGACGAACAACTACGCAATCTTTTGCGCAACGCGAGCAAAGTGACGTCCGTGCTCGCGCAGCGCAGCGACGCGGTGGTTCGACTCGTCGCGGATGCGAACCTGCTGCTGGTGCAAGTGCGCGCTCAGAGCGCGGCGCTGGACCATATTTCGGCGAATATATCCGCGTTGAGTCAACAGCTCCGAGGGTTCATCGCCGACAATCGACACGATTTCAAGCCGGCCCTCGACAAACTCAACGGGGTCCTCGCCATCCTGGACAAACGCAAGGAACGCGTTCAGCAGGCGATCAGGTATCTCAACGCCTACGCGATGTCGCTCGGCGAATCGGTGGCTTCCGGGCCGTTCTTCAAGGCGTACGTCGCGAATCTCCTACCCGGGCAGTTCATTCAGCCCTACGTCGACGCCGCCTTCTCGGACCTTGGCCTTGATCCCCACACCCTGCTGCCGTCGCAGCGGACCGATCCGCAGACCGGTCAGCCGGGGACACCGCCCCTGCCGCTTCCATACCCGCGCACCGGACAGGGCGGCGACCCCAGATTGACTCTTCCCGACGCGATCACCGGCAACCCCGGTGACCCGCGGTACCCCTACCGCGAGCCGCCTCCCGCGCCGCCACCAGGCGGGCCACCACCGGGACCGCCTGCCCTCGCGCCAACTCCGCAGCCCAGCAGCGTGCCGCCGCGAGAGGGTGGTCAATCGTGAAATCCCGTGTGTCGAAAATCGTTTCGATGGTGAAAAACAGGCTTCCGCAACGTGTCCCGGTTGGCAAAGGGCGACGTTCCCGCGTTGTGTTGGGCGGCCTGCTCGGGTGCATCCTGGTTGCCGGCACGGGTTTCGTCCTGAGCCCCGGTGCCGGTGCGCACCACATCCATGTGGTCGCGTACTTTGCCAACAGCAACGGGATCTTCGTCGGTGACCAGGTGCGCATACTCGGCGTCCCCGTCGGCAAAATCGACGCCATCGAGCCCCAGCCGCACCGAGCGAAGATTACGTTCTGGTACGACGGAAAATATCGGGTGCCGGCCACCGCCGACGCCGCAATTCTTGCCCCGTCGCTCGTCACTGCGCGCGCGATCCAGTTGACTCCCGCCTACAAATCGGGCCCGGCGATGCGGGACGGGGCGATCATTCCCCAGGAGCGCACGGCGGTTCCCGTCGAGTGGGACGACCTACGCGACCAACTTGCCAAACTGGTTGCCACGTTGCAGCCCGCACAACCCGGCGGCGTCAGCACCCTGGGAGAATATATCGACACCGCCGCGGACAATTTACGCGGGCAGGGCAGCAACCTGCGTGACACGGTTATCAAACTTTCGCAGACATTTTCGGCCCTGGGTGATCACAGCGGCGACATCTTCGCGACAATACGCAACCTCGCCACGTTGGTTTCGGCACTGCAAGACAGCACCGACGGGATGCGGATGCTCAACAACAACCTTGCGGCCGTGACTCAGTTGCTCGCCGATGATCCTAACGAGGTCGCGAATGCGGTGTCGGATCTCAACGGCGCGGTCCAAGACGTTCAGGGCTTTCTGACCGAAAACAACGCCTCGATCTCGGCGACGTCGGAGAAGCTTGCGTCGGTGACGAGCGCGGTGAAGGACAGTCTGGATGACATCAAACAGACGCTGCACGTCACACCGACGGCCTTCGCGAACTTCTTGAACATCTACCAGCCGGCCCAGGGGTCGTTGTCGGGCGCCATCGCGATCAACAACTTCGCCAACCCCATCAGCTTTCTGTGCGGCGCGATCGAAGCGGCCTCCAGGCTCGGAGCCGAGCAATCCGCGAAACTGTGCGTCCAGTATTTGGCTCCCATCATCAAAAACAGGCAATACAACTTCTTGCCGGTGGGGCTCAATCCGTTCGTCGGGGCGTCGGCGCGGCCCAACGAGCTGACGTATAGCGAAGATTGGATGAGACCCGACCACATCCCGGCACCCGCGGCACCCGCGCCGGACGAGCATATGGCGCCGGGCGAAGCTTCCGGTGTCCCGGGCGCGATCGCTACTTCGTCGGTGCCGCAGCAGGACCAGCCCGCCGCGCCGCCGCCGGCAGATCAGCCGACGCCGACGGACGCGGCCGCCGGTCTGCGGGGGATGATGATGCCCCCGGGAGCGGGCGGATGACGGTAGTGCGATCAACCCTGGCCGTGCGCGCTGCGCTGGTTTTGGCGATTGCCACCACACCCGCCTGTGGGTGGCACGGACTCAATTCGATGTCTCTTCCGGGAACCCAAGGCGGGGGACCGGGGGCCTATACGATCCAGGCGCAGTTGCCGGATGTGGGCACGATTCAACAGAACTCGCGCGTGCGGGTCGGCGACGTCAATGTCGGCACGGTAACCAAGATTCAACGCCAGGGCTGGCACGCGTTACTGACATTGCGCATCAACGGCAATGTGAAGTTGCCCGCGAACGCGACCGCGACGATCGGTCAGACCAGCCTGCTCGGGTCTCTTCACGTCGAGCTTGCACCACCGGTCGGCATCGAATCGCAAGGCCAGCTGCACAACGGGTCACTTATTCCGCTGTCCGCCGGAGCCTCGTACCCGAGCACCGAGCAAACGCTGTCCGCGGTCTCATTGCTCCTCAATGGTGGGGGAATCGGCCAAATACAGGAAATCACAAAGGCCTTCAGCACCGCCTTCAGTGGCCGCGAGAAGGATATTCGCAGTCTGGTCGAGCAGTTGGACCGTTACGTCGGTTACATCAACGAACAAACAAATGACATCATCGCCGCAACCGAAAGCCTCAACAAGCTCGCCGGCAAGTTCGCCGATCAAAAGCCCGTCATCGATGCCGCTGCGAAGGCAATCCCCGACGCACTGGCGGTCCTGCGGGATCAACGCGACCATCTCGCCGAGGCGTTTCAAAAGCTCGGCCAGTACTCCGCTCTGGCGGCGACGGCCGTCGACCGAACCCGGGAATCACTGATCAAGGAGTTCAACGATATTGGCCCCATCCTCGGGCAGCTGGCGAGTACCGGGCCCGCGCTGACCCGGTCGCTGAGCGTCCTGGCGACCTACCCTTGGCCACGCGAAACAATCGAAACCTGGCAGCGCGGCGATTATGCCAACGACACCTTCATCATCGATCTGACGCTCAGTCGCGTCGATGCCGCGTTGCTCACCGGAACCCGGTTCGAGGGGTCACTTACCGGCGTCGAGATGAGGTGGGGCCGAACCATCGGCCAATTGCCGAGCCCCTATACGGCCGGCAATCCCCTTGTCATTCCTTACCATTGGAATCAGGGACCCTGATGAGACTTGCCCGGCGAACACTCATACAGCTGGTAGCCTTCGGCGTCATTTCAGCCATTGCCGCGGTGGTGATGGCGATCGGCTATATCCGGCTGCCGAACATGCTCTTTGGAGTCGGGCATTACCTGGTGACTCTGCAGTTGCCCACCTCGGGCGGCCTTTACGCGAGCGGCAACGTCACCTACCGCGGGACGGAGGTCGGGCGAGTCACCGCGGTCAACCTGACCCGCAGCGGCGTATCAGCCGAGCTGTCGCTGCGATCCGACATCAAGATTCCCGCCGACCTGCGTGCCGAGGTTCACAGCCAATCGGCTATCGGCGAACAGTATGTTGCATTGCTGCCGCAAGCCGGCGGGCCGCCCTACCTCAAATCGGGAGATGTCATACCCGCCGACCGAACCTCGGTTCCTCCGGCTGTCGATAGGCTCTTGGATGACTTGAACAAAGGCCTCAACGCGATACCCGGCGACAATCTGAAGACAGTTGTCGACGAGGCCGCGGTTGCGGTCGGCGGCTTGGGGCCCGAGCTCTCGCGCATCGTCAACGGCTCCACCACCCTCGCAATAGATGCGCGCGCCAACCTGGACTCCGTGACCGGATTGATCGACCAGTCGAAGCCCGTCTTGGACTCGCAAACCGACAGCGCCGAGGCAGTACGGGCCTGGGCGGCAAACTTATCCACCATCACTGCGCAACTTCGCCGGCAAGATCAAGCGTTGCATGGATTGCTCCAGACCGGGCCTGCCGCCATCGACGAGGCGCAGCAGCTGCTGGACAAGCTCCGTCCCACCCTGCCCATTCTTCTGGCGAATCTGGTGAGCGTCGGCCAGGTCGCGGTGACCTATCAGGCCAGTATCGAGCAATTGCTGGTACTGCTGCCAATCGGTATCGGCGATCTGCAGGGCGCTGGGGTGGCCAATCGAAACACCAAGCAGGCCTACAACGGCATCAATCTTGACTTCAACCTCAATATCAACCTGCCACCGGCGTGCACGACCGGGTTTCTGCCGGCCACCCAAGCACGAACGCCCAACTTCACCGATGCCCCGGACCGGCCGCCGGGCGACCTGTACTGCCGCATTCCGCAAGACTCGATGTTCGCTGTCCGCGGCGCGCGTAACCTGCCGTGCATCACCCGCCCCGGGAAGCGAGCGCCCACCGTGAAAATGTGTGAGAGCGACGAGAATTACGTTCCGCTCAATGACGGTTTGAACTGGAAGGGTGATCCCAACGCCACGTTATCGGGCCAGTCGGTCCCTCAGCTGCCGCCGGGAACACCTGCACCGCCGGGATCCGTACCGCCCGGCCAGGCGCCGCCGCCCCCGATTGGTGCGGCCCAATACGATCCAGCGACCGGCTCGTACATCGGGCCGGACGGCAGGCGCTACACCCAGTCCGATCTGGGCGCTGACGGCGCGCCCCGCACCTGGCAGGACATGCTGCTACAAAGTGCTGGCCGTTAAGCTGGGCCGGGTCACGTCGAAGCCCAGCGAGGCGGCCAGCGACTGACGGTGATACACGTCATCACCCAGCAAGAGCCGATTCGCCTGGGCGCGTTTGTAATACAAGTGTGCATTGTGTTCCCAAGTGAACCCGATGCCACCGTGCACCTGGATATTCTCCGCTGCGCATCGCCAGAACACCTCGTGGCACACGGCAGCCGCGATCGTGGACGCCGTCCTAGCCTCTTCGGCAGCACCGCCGGCGACCGACAACACCGCATGCTCCATGGTCGAACGCGACGTCTCACAGTCGACATGCATGTCGGCGCACTTGTGCTTGATCGCTTGGAACGACCCGATAGGCCGGCCAAACTGGCGGCGGGTCCGCGCATACTCGACGGCACTGGCGAGCACATGCTCTGTCGCGCCTACGGATTCGGCGGCCAGGTAGACGTTCGCCAGCGTCAAGGCGCGACTGATGATGTCGATCGCTGCGCCCGTGTCGCCCACCTGACGCGCCGGGGTATCCCGGAACTCGATGCCGGCGAGGCGGCGGGTCTGGTCGATACCAGTCAACGCCGTTCGGGTCAGCCCCGGCGCGTCGGTATCGACTTCGAACAGGGTGATGTCGTTGGAATCGCGTGCGGCGAGCAGGATCAGGTCGGCCGAAGCGCCGTCGACGACGAACATCTTTGTGCCCGATACGCGCCACTGGCCCCCGTGCTGCGCCGCGGTGGCCTGAACCGCTGTCGGATCCCATTTCCAGGAAGGCTCGACCAGCGCCATCGCCGCGCGACGCTTGCCGGTGGCCAGATCGGGCAGTAACCGTTCGTATGCACCACGATCGCCGCTTTCTAGGACAACAGTCTGCGCCAGAGCAACGGCCGACAAGTACGGCAACGGCGCCAGCCGGCGTCCGAGTTCGCGCATCACGATTGCGATTTCGATCGGTCCGCAGTCGGCGCCACCGTAACGCGACGGCACACCGAGCCCGCACACCCCAAGGTCCGCGAACTCCCGCCAGAGGGATTCGTCAAAGCCCGCCGCGGTGTCCATCGCGGCCCGGACCGCCGGCGTGCCGGCCTTTTGGCTCAGAAAGCTCGCAACAAGCTCACGCAGGGATTGTTGATCGGCAGTCAGTTCGGCGATCACTGCATACCTTTCCGGCCTTGGCGCGGACCGTGACCGCGACCGTTGTATTATATATCGCACTATACCTACCAGAGAGGCCGGCGATGGCACACCACAGCGGCGATGGCGCGGGGTTGCCCGCCTCGGAGGGCAACAGCGCGGGGTGCGGCGAACCACCTCCGGCATCCGAAGCGGGCCGCATCGATCTCCGCGAAGACAACGGCGTTGCCACGGTGTGGCTCAACAATCCGAAAGCGTTGAATGCCTTCACTTCCGAGATGGTCGATCAATTCCTGGAAGCACTCGACCGCGTCGACGCTGAAGACGATGTCCGCGCCGTGGTCGTCACCGGTCATGGTCGAGGTTTCTGCGCCGGGGCCGACTTGAGTCTGGGCGCGGAAACGTTCGCGCGTGCGGTCGACGAATCCGCGGACGACTGGCCGCCGCCGGATCGCGCCGGGACGATCGCACTGCGGATGCTGCGGTGTCGCAAGCCACTGATCGCCGCTATCAATGGGCCTGCCGTCGGGTTCGGGGCAAGCCTGACCCTTCCCATGGATATCCGTCTGGCATCGGCCGACGCTCGGGTGGGGTTCGCGTTCGTGCGAAGAGGCATCACCCCAGACGGAACGTCAACTTGGTTCTTGCCACGCATCGTCGGGATCAGCAGGGCAGCAGAATGGATGTTCTCCGGACGCCTTTACTCGGCGGACGAGCTGCGACACGCCGGGTTGGTTCGGGATGTGCATCCCGGTCCCGAGTTGTTGACGGCCGCCTACGCGATTGCCGACGAGCTGGTCGGGCAGTCGGCCCCGGTGTCGATCGCCTTGACTCGTCAACTGCTGTGGCGGATGTACGGGGCGGCCGATCCCGCGGATGCGCATCAACTCGAATCAAAGGCGTTGGCCAGAATCGGCTCCTCGACGGATGCCCGCGAGGGTGTGCAAGCTTTCCTCGACCGGCGGCCCGCGTCGTTCACGATGTCGGCATCGCGAGACGTGCCGGAGCTATTCGACTAAGCGTGTGGCCCCGGCCGCCTGACCCCATAAGTCACAAGGCATACCGGTCCAGCGCCTCGGCGAGTTCGGCGCGCCCTCCGATGCAGAGTTTTTCGTAGGCTCGCTGCAGTTGTCCCTCGACCGTGCGCCTGGACAAGAAAAGCTTCTCGGCGATGCGCTTGTTCGACATGCCACTTGCGGCCAGGGTCGCCGCCTCCGCCTCGGCCCCGGTCAACGCCACACGCAACTGCGCGGTACGCAGCGCCGGTGTCGTTGCCTTCGGGCAGTGTTCGCGAAACCGGGCTGCCAACCGCCGCAGTACCGCCACCTGTTGGGTTGAGGCGTTCTTCTTGCGGGCCAATACGAGCGCTTCGGTGGCGGCTTCGGCGGCCAGCAGATGCGCACCCATCTCGGTGAACGACTGGGCGACAGCCTGTAGTGCTCGCCAGTCTTTGGTTTCCAATGCCCCGATGTTGGCCAGTCTGGCTTGGGCCAGTTGGCCTTGCATCTGTTCGGTAACGGCGGCGGCGCGGGGGTAGAGTCGCTCGCCGTGTCCCAGCCGGGCCAAGGTGTGTAGACAGTCGAGGGCACCGACTCGGTCACCGATGCGCTCACCGAGGTCGGCTCCCTGTGCGAGATGTTGTCGCGCAGCCGACAATTCGCCGTTCGCGATACACGTCCAGGCTCGCGCGCGCAAGATCTCGACGGCGTAATAGCTTCGGGGCAGGCGCAGCCCGTCCAGCTCGGCGAGGGCCTCGACGGCCGCCGGCCCGTCGCCGCCGATCGCGAGCGCCAGTACGAGTTCCACCAGGCTCTGTTCGCGCAGCGCCGGTCGGCCGAGATCGCGGAATAACAGGGCCGCCTCCCGGGCGTAGCGAAGCGCTGCTTCCACATCTCCTTGTTCGCCAATGGGTTTGGCCAGTTGCCAGGCGAAATAGGCTTGCGCCTCGATAGAGCCTCGGGCGACCGCTTCGCTGTAGTGTTGGTGCGCCGTGGCGAGGGCGCCCTCGAACTGACCGGCGTACAGTCGCGCTTCGCCACGAAAGAAGGTGTGCAGCCATGGGTAGTTGTCCACTGGTGCCGCCAGCGTCTCCTGTGCCGCATAACCCACGTCGGTGGCATCCATGGCATCGTCAAGCCGCCCGAGGCGCCCGCACCCCGCCGACATGACCAAGCACGCCCACACCAGCGCAGGGCCCTGCGATGTCTTCGTCAACGGCGCCGCGACTCGTACCGCAGCTTCTGGTCCGGTCGCTGCCAGAATCAACCCGGTCCGGCGGGCCGTGATCTGATCGCGGAACTGTCGCTCACCCGTGACGGCCTCGGCGGACTCGGCGATCTGGATGCCGTAGTCGATTCGTCCGCTGAACATCGCACACTCAAGCCGTGCCAATGCAATTCGCGTGCGGTGGTCGTCGGTTGTTGCAGTTCGTGCCAGCTCTGCCAGGGCCTTGTCGGCGTCACCCGCTCGACCCTGAAGGTAGGCGAGTTGGTGGCAGAGCAGTTGTGCCTCAAATCCCGCACCGTCCTCGGCGGCAGCGCGGGCCAGCCGCGCCGCTATCCCGAAGTCGTAGGTCCATCGTGCGTGAAACGCGGCGCGTAGCATCAGCTCTGGCCGCTGTAGACCGCCTTCCAGACACCATCTGGCGGTACGGATGAGACTGTCGGGTCGCACGTCGCCGATGCTGTCGGTGATGTCAGCCAGCGTCCTGGCCAGGCGACTGCGACGCACGGCACTGAGTTGGTGCAGCAGCGCATCGGTGTAGACGGGATGGGCCACGCCGATCATCGGGCCGCGACCCTCCTGGCGGCTTACCACAAGTCCGCGTGTCTCAAGGCTTTCCGCCAGCTCGGCGCCCCGGGACGTAAAGGCTTCCAGGTGCTTCAACTCGAGGGGCTCGCCGTAGGCGAGGACGTCGAGGACGCTGCGCTCATCTGGAGTCAATTCCTCGAAGCGCGCATTGACCAACTCGATCAACCCAGCCGACAACGGCGCGCGGCCCTTGAGACACCAAACGTTCTCGTCGAACACCAGGGTCCTCGACCGCAGCGCGCCCCGAACGAGCTCACGCAGGTAGAGAATATTGCCACCGCTGCGGGTCGCGAATTGCTGAACGGCCGAACTCTCGATCACACCACCGAGCACAGCGCGCAGCACGGCCTCGACTTCGTCCGCATCGAGCACGCTGACGTCGACCCGGCTGGCGTAGCCATCTTTGTACAGGGAGAGGATCGGGTCCGGGACCGGATCGCCGGAGCGCATGGTCGCCAGTAGCAAACACGCGCTGGCCGTGACGGCGTGGTGGATCAGCGTCGCCGAGACGGCGTCGAGCAGTTGGATGTCGTCGATCAAAACCACTTTGGGTAGTTCGGAGTCGGTGGCCTTCAAACGCCGAACCGCGCGGCGCATCCATTCTGCTCGTGCCGACGGCGGCATCGGCAACGGTTCGTCGTCGTCGAAGAGCGGGCCGGCCAGGGCGCCGAATGGAATCTCCCCGGCGGCGCGGGTGGCAGTGATGTGGACCGTGGGGAGTCCCTGCTGACGAGCGCAGGCCAGTAGTTCAACGGCAAGGCGCGTCTTGCCGACCCCGGCCGGGCCGGCCAGTAGAACGGGCCTGCGCTCGTCGAACAGCAGCGTTCTCAACTGCTCAAGGACTGGGCCGCGTCCCACGAATGGCCACTGCTGATCAGGATCCCACCGGACGTAACCGCTCAACTGCACCTCACTTCAGTTACCGACTGGTGCGCATCGGACATAATTATAGTGAGCACCATCACAAAAAACTCGCAATCGACGGACCGTAGAAATTACGCATGCCTTACCGGGACGGTGTTGCCAACCTGATGAGGTCAAAGAATCGGGGACAAGGGAGCGGGCGCACGGTGACAGACGAAAAATTGCAGGCACTCGCGTTGTGGCAAGAGATGGCTGCGGCAATGGCACCAACCGATCCGGCGCTACCAGCAACCCCCGATCAGTTGCGGTGCGCCTACAACGAGTGGGCGCATAAGCACTTCCCGCCACCGGCCGACCTGGTGCTCGAGGCGCCGGATGATGCGGCCGGAGTCTCCGGGTTGTGGGCGAAGATCGACGGCAAGCAGTGCACACGCACCGTTCTCTACTTCCACGGAGGCGGGTACATGATCGGGTCCGCAACGGGTTACGCGAGCACCGGAGCGGATTTGGCTCTGGCGGCAGACGCCGACGTTTTGCTGGTCGATTACCGCCTCGCACCGGAGAATCCGTTCCCTGCCGCGGTCGACGACGCGCTGGCGGCGTATCAATGGCTGACGTCACGCCAGGATCCGTCCACGATTGTGGTCGCCGGTGATTCGGCAGGCGGCGGCCTGGTGGCCTCGTTGCTGATCAATCTGCGGGACCGCGGCGAAACCCTCCCCGCGGCGGGGGTGTGTATCTCCGCATGGTTCGATCTGACGCTTTCGGCGCAGTCCATCGCCGAAAAGGCTTCCGTGGATCCCATCATGTCCTCGGAGATGTTGCAGGGCATGGCAGCGGCATACCTGCAAGGGGCACAGCCCGATTCGCCGCTGGCCTCGCCATTGCACGCCGATCTGGCGGGCCTGCCGCCGTTGCTCGTGATGACCGGGACGTGGGACTCGCTTACCGATGACTCCACCCGGTTCGCCGCAAAGGCCGCGCAGGCCGGCGTCGAGGTCACGTTGGAGGTGTTCGACGAGATGTACCACTGCTGGCACATCATGACGCCGGTGCTGGCCCAAAGCCGTTCCGCGATAGAGAAAATCGGCCAATTCTGCAGAAAACACGCGTGAGTGAGTCCAATCATCACCGTAGGTTGAGTGCGGCACGGTATTCGCGTTCCAGCTCTGAGACCAACTCCGCGACGGATCGCACAGCATGCACCGCGCTGACCGAATGGCCCGCGCTGTGCAGATCCGCCCACCTGCGGGGCTGAGCACCCGGCCCCCCGTACAGTTCCTTGGCTTCCGCGGGTGATACCAGGTTGTCGAGTTGGGTGGGGTCCAGGCCGGCGGCCACGATCGAGGGAGTCAGCATATTGGTCGGCAGGCCGGTGAACGCGCGGGTCAGTACGACGTCGTCGAGCGAACAGTCCACGAGCATCTGCTTGTAGGCGGGCGAGGCCATCGATTCGTTGGTGGCGATGAACGGCGTGCCGATGTAACCCAGGTCGCATCCGAGGACAACCGCCGCACGCAATGCGTAGCCGTCGCACACTCCGCCGGCCAAAACCATAGGGCCATCGAAGAACTCGCGGATGGCGCGAGGAAAGGCCAACGCATTGGCGTGCCCGGTCTGCCCGCCCGCTCCTGCCGACAACAGCACCAGTCCATCCGCACCCGCGGCCACCGCGCGGTGCGCATGTTCGACGGTCGCGACGTCGGCAAGCACCACGGTCCCGGCGGCATGAAGTTCGGCAATGACGGGCGCGGGAGACCCGACGCTGGTGATAACGATCGGGGCGCGGTGGCGGACCAACACTTCGATGTCGCCCTGCAATCTCGGCGAGCGCATGATCAAGTTGGCCGCCCACGGTGCGCTAGGGCCAGACTCGGTGCGCCTTTCCACGGCAGACAGCCACTCATCAAGATGCGCAACGGATTTGGCATTGGCCGTCGGGAACGCGCCGATCAACCCCGCGTTGCACGCCGCGGCCACCAGCTCGGGGCCAGAAACGGTGAGCATCGGCGCTACGATCGCGGGAATTCTGAGCCGCGAAGCGATGGCGGCTGGCAGCCGTCGCATAAGGACAACTCCTTCCGGGGCGCGGCCGATTTGGTATATTTGGGTCACTGCTAACTATAATAACACCCAGTTTACTCAGGCCGATCCCGTCCGAAGTGGAGGCGACACCCAGATGGTCCAGACCGCCAACAGAGTGGCCGTTGTCTCAGGGGGTGGTCGCGGTATCGGTGCGGCCATCGCCAAAAGACTTGCTGCCGACGGGATTTCCGTAGGCGTGCTGGACCTGGAGTTACACCACGCAACCGATGTCGTGGCCGACATCACTGCCGCCGGTGGCACCGCCGTGGCACTGGAGGCGGACGTGGCCGACGAGGCGGCCGTGGATGCCGCGGTCACCCGGGTGATCGAGTCGATCGGCCCGCCGACGGTGCTGGTCAACAATGCCGGCATCACCCGAGATGCCCTTTTGCACAAGATGCTTGCCAGCGAGTGGGACGAGGTGATCCGAGTGCACTTGCGGGGGGCCTTCCTCCTGACGAAGGCCGTGCGAGAGCATATGGTCAACGCCCGGTGGGGTCGAATCGTCAACATCTCGAGCGCGTCGGCGCTGGGCAACAACGGCCAGTCGAACTATTCGTCTGCGAAGGCGGGTCTGCAAGGTTTCACCAAGACGCTCGCGGTCGAACTGGGAAGGTTCGGAGTTACCGCCAACTCGGTGGCGCCCGGATTCATCGCCACCCGCATGACCGAGGCGACCGCGCACAAGTTGGGGTTGTCTTTTGACGAATTCAAAGCCAAAGCGGCCGAGACGATCCCGGTGCGGCGCGTCGGCATCCCAGACGACGTGGCGCATACGGTGTCTTTCCTTGCCAGTGAAGGAGCCGGATTTGTCTCGGGACAAGTGATTTACGTCGCGGGCGGACCGCGGGGCTAGCGGGAGATGCCACCACGTCGGGACATGCCACGAGGATTGACATGAACGATATCGTCATTGTCGATGCGGTCCGCTCGCCATTCGGCAAGCGGGGCGGAGCGCTGGCAACCGTTCATTCGGTCGATCTACTCGGCCAGGTGATCACGGGTCTGCTCCATCGCAATGGGCTCCGCGGCGATGAGGTCGACCAGGTTGTCGGCGGCTGCGTAAGCCAGGCAGGGATGCAGACTTCTAATGTCACGCGCTGGGCATGGCTGACCGCCGGTCTGCCCCAGCAGGTGGGCGCGTTCACTCTGGACGCCCAGTGTGGGTCTTCTCAGCACTCGGTCATGTTGGGGCAGGCGTTGATCGCTTCGGGTCAGGCACGCATCGTCGTGTGCTGCGGAGTCGAGTCGATGACCGGAGTGCCGATGGGCTCACCAGTGCCCGCTGACGGCTCGCTGGGCCGCCCCGTCACCGACGCATACACGGACAGGTATGAATACACGACCCAATTCGACAGTGCGGATCGCATTGCCGCAAAGTGGGGCCTGTCCCGAGGCGAGTGCGACGCATTCGCCGCGCGGTCGCAAGCGCGTGCGGCCCAGGCACTGAGGAACGACGTTTTCGATTCTCAGATCGTCGGCATCGAAATCCGCGACGCCAATCCGGCCGTGGCCGGGGGCGCGGCGACGCGAACGGAGGTTCGCGACGAATGTCCCAGGCCTACGACCCTGGACGGGTTGGCGGGCTTGAAGCCGGTCAATCCGGGGGGAATTCATACCGCGGGTTCGTCCTCGCAGGTCTCTGACGGTGCGTCGGCCGTGCTGCTGATGGATAGGCGGACCGCGGCGGATTTCGGCTTCCAGCCGCTGGCCACAATCGTCGACGCATGCTTGATCGGCAGCGATCCGGTGCTCAAATTGACGGGTCCGATCGATGCGACCGCACAACTCCTTCGTCGCGATCATCTTCGCGTCAACGATTTCAGCGTCGTCGAGATCAACGAGGCCTTTGCGTCGGTCGTTCTGGCCTGGCTTCGTGAATTCAGCCCCGACGAAAATCGAGTCAATCCGCATGGGGGCGCAATCGCATTGGGGCATCCACTGGGTGCCACCGGCTGCGGCCTCATCGCCAAGGCGGTACACGAACTCGTGCGCTCTGATGGCATATACGGTCTCGTCACGATGTGCTGCGGTGGCGGGCTGGCCACGGCTACCGTGCTACGCCGGGGTTAGGCGAGCGCTACGGCTATGAATTAACGGCGCGAGCCTTCCGAGGAGCCCCGCCGCCTGCGGGCCGCCGGATGCCCGTGACGATCATGTGCGTCAATTGGCGGGCGACTTCTGGCGTGTCGATCGGAATATTGGTCATTTGGTGGCGGATGACGATGCCCAGTTGGACACCGAACAGCGCGCGCCACATCACCTCGGTGTTCACCTTTTCTGAGTCCCAGGACGCCACCGGCGTCGAGAGCAGCGGTTGGCTCAACGCGGGTTCGACGATCTGGCGGTAGAACCGCTTTCCGCGTTCCATTTGTGAAAACACCGCGATCACGAACAGGGGAGCGAGGTCGCTCAGGATGGCTATCCCTTTTTCATTGATTGCCAGCAGGGTGTCCACCGCCGCGTCGCCGTGATCAACGCACCGACGGATCTCATCGGCCCACGACCTCACCAGCTCTGCGGCGGGGTCCTCGATGGCGGTCTGGTAGAGCTCCTCCTTGCTGTCGAACAGCCGGAACATGAACGCCTCGGTGATGCCGGCCCGGTCGGCGATCTCCTTGGTGCGTGCCATCGCGAGGCCACTCTCGACGAAGACTTCTTGCGCGGCGGTGGAGATTTGGGCCTTACGCTCGGCCGCTGACAGTCTGGTGCCCGGGTCGGGCCCGGCCGCTTCGGTCGCCGAGGCCACGGAGCGCACTCGCGACGGACGTTTCCGCGGTTGCAGACGCTGTTTGTGCTTGGTCGGGATGCCCTCACCGAACATGACCGCGAGCGTGCGAGCGACCACTTCGGCCGGCACGGGCTGCTTGGCGAAGATCGAGTCGAGCGCCAACCCGAAATGCAACCCGAATACGCCCTCGACGAGCACATCGAGTTCCAGCGAATCGACGTCGAAGCCGGTGACGTCGGTGATCACAGAGCTGATGGCCTGCGTGAATTTGGGCAACACGACATCGGAGAAGTAACCGCGGCCGGCTTCCGGCACGGAGAACAAGGCGGCCGCCAGCAACGGTGCTATCTCCGTCATGCTTGCGTAGAGCACCGCGTGGAAACGTTCGAACAGGGCCGAGCGCGGCTGGCCGGCCTGTGTCGTCTCGGTGACTGCGGTGGTCAATCGGTCGACCAGATCATCGAGCGGATCGGTCACGGCAGCCTGATAGATCTCGTTCTTGTTGGCAAATCGGACGTACACGAGATTCTCGGTGATCCCTGCCCGTTCGGCGATATCCCGCACCCGGGTGCCGGCAAAACCATATTCGAGGAACACCGATCTTGCTGCCGCGATGATCTGCGCACGACGGTGTTCCGGGGCCATGCGGCGGCGCTTTCGGGGGGTACTAGCCGCCACTGCAATCTCCTATCCCCTCGGTGTCTTCTCGAGGAGGTCGGTCCGACCTAGCCGTCGATGTGTCTGACGATGATATGCCGACTCCGCGCCGGCAACATGCGGGCACGCTGATCTCCGTTGCGGCGACCAGATTTGCGCCGCGTGTTCTGGTGTCAAACCGTCACATTCGTTGTTGCGTACCGAGTATGGCGGCGATGTCGCGCCGGGCCGGCCGTGCGGCGGTGCACAGATTCGTCTTTGGCGGCCCTGGTCGACTCGTCGGGTGTGGAGCAGCCCACATTTCTTGCGCTTGGATTCCGTCATATGGTACCAACTATTATAGCTAGTACTAAACAAATATCGAAGCGGTTGTTTTGCCCTATACGAGGAGGACCCGTCCCGGTGAGTCACGACACAGACGTTGCAGTCGAGGGCCAGCGGTTCTCGTTGATCACCGAACACGCCTTGGATGCCCTCAGGGCGATGATCGGCGTGAAGATCACCGATAGCGTGGAACCTTGGTGCTACGAGGTGACGCGCGACAACATTCGTCACTACGCACACGGCATCGGTGATGACAACCCGTTGTGGTGCGAGCCGGACTACGCCGAAAAGTCCCCGCACCAAACGCTTTTGGCGCCGCCGTCATTTTTGTTTGCGCTCAGTCGTGTCTACTCGGGCTACGTTGGTGGCTTGCCGGGAGTGCACGCGATGTGGTCGGGCGCTGCGACGAAATGGCACCGCCCGCTACGCCGTGGCGATGAGGTCCAGACGGAGGCCTACCTCAAAGATCTGGTGGAGCACCAGACGGAATTCGCTGGGCGCGCCATTCAGCAGACCTACCACGTCGACTTCCATGTAGCCGGAGAGCTGGTCGCGGAAGCGGACTCCTGGTGCTTTCGCACCGAACGTGACACCGCACGCGAGCGTGGCAAGTACCAGGCCGCCCGCGAGGTCGAGCCGAGATACAGCTACGACGATCTCGCGGCGGTCGCGGAGAGATATCGAAATGAGAAACGACGTGGTGCCACCCCGCTATACGTCGACGAGGTGAGTGTGGGCGACACCCTGCCGGTGATGACAAAGGGGCCGATGACGGTGACGGGGTTCATCGCCTTCGCCCAGGGGTGGGGCGGACTGTACATCAGAGCGAACCGGCTGGCGCACAATCAATTACAGCGGCATCCGAACCTGGGAATTCCCGACCGGTTCGGCATCCCCGATGTGCCCGAACGGGTGCACTGGGATGATGAGCTTGCCCGGCGTGTCGGGACTCCACGCGCCTATGACTATGGGCCGGAACGCGTGTCGTGGCTGACCCACCACATCACCGACTGGATGGGCGATGACGGTTTCCTGGTGGAACACAGCTCGCAGGTCCGCAGGCACAATCCCACCGGCGACGTCATCCAGATCAGCGGGACCGTGACCGCCGTGGATCCCGATGCTGGTCTGGTCACGGTCGAGCAAGCCGCCCGGCAGCAAGACGGTGAGCTTTCTGCCAAGGGAACCGCGTTGGTTCGCTTGCCCGTTCGTCGCTCGCAATGATGCCGGCGGTCCGGGGCGCACGTCGGTGGGGTAGCGAGGTCACCCAGACCAGCGACGGCCGGCGCTACGTCCATCGTCCTCGCTGCGTCGCCGACTTGACGATCGATCTTGCTCGCTGGGGTGACCGGGTAGTGCTCGTCGCCGGCGAGCGGCGGATCACCTTCGCCGATCACCTGGCCGATATCGATGAAGTCGCAGGCGAACTCAGACGACGCGGACTTGGCCCCGGGAAGCGAATCGTGATCTTGGCGAGCAACTCCCCGGAATGGGTGACGGCCTTGTGGGCTATCGCGAAAATCGGTGCCACCGCCGTCTTCGCCAACATGTGGTGGAGCGACACCGATCTCGCCGACACGTTGGACAGAGTTCAGCCCGCGCTGGTTGTCGTCGATGACGACTACGCGGACCGACCTGCACTGCAACGCTGGCCGCTGCTGACGATATCGACGGTGCGGGTCCTCGTCGATGCGCAACCGAGCGGACCACCAGAGCCCCCTTACCTGCCGGCCGAATCGGACCCGGCCGCGATCTTTTTCACCTCCGGTACCGAAGGCATGCCCAAAGGTGTGGTGCTGAGCCAGGGAGCCGTGGTGGCCAACATCCAGAACGTCTTGGTGCGGACGCGCCGGTTGCCAGACCAGCTCCCAGACGATCACCGGGCCACCGTCAGCCTCATGTGTCTACCGCTGTTCCACGTGGGTGGATTTCAAACGCTGATTTCCGCGCAACTGTCCGGCGGACGGGTGTTGTTCCTGGACGGCCATTTTGATGCCGAAAAAGTGCTGAGCCTAATCCAGCGCGAAAGGGCCACCTTCTTCGGCGCGGTTCCGACCATGATCGCTCGGGTCCTGGACTGCCCACGACTCGACCAGTACGACACGTCGAGTGTCGTGTCGGTCGCCATGGGAGGATCACTGGTCGTTCCTGAGCTCGCCGAAAAGATCACGCGTGGTTTGCCGTCCGCCCGTCGGAGCATCAGCAGTATCTACGGCCAAACCGAGTCTGGTGGTTCGCTCACCGCCGCCGGCGGTACCGAGCTGCTGGAAAGGCCAGGATGTGTGGGAAGGCCGCTACCCACCACCGAGATACGGATCGCGAATCCCGACGGCGACGGGGTGGGGGAGGTGCTGGCCAAGGCTCCGACTTTGATGTCTGGATTTTTGGACGAAGATCAGGCGGCCAACCCGATTGACGCCGAAGGCTGGCTGCACACGGGTGATTTAGGACGCGTGGACGCCGACGGCTATGTCTACATCGTGGGCCGCCTGCGCGACATCATCATTCGCGGTGGCGAGAACATCGCGCCCGGGCATGTCGAGGACAGGCTGTTGCAATATCCGGGCGTGCGCGACGTCGCGGTCGTTGGCCTGCCGCACCCGTCGCTGGGTGAAGAGGTGGGCGCCGCCGTGGTGTTCAGGCCGGACGTCGCAATCGATGTCCGTGACATACGCGACTTCGCCGCAGCGACCCTCGCGCACTTTGAAGTTCCGTCGCGGTGGTGGATCAGCACCGAACCCCTGCCGCTGAACAGCACTGGGAAAGTCGCAAAGCGCGAAATCGTAGATCGATGGATCGACACACACACGCTAGTCGGAAGGTAGGTCGCCATGGGGCACCTGGACGGAAAAGTAGCCATCGTCACCGGCGCGGGCCGCGGCATCGGCCGCGGTGAAGCACTCGCGCTGGCCGGGGAGGGAGCCCGGGTCGTCGTCAACGACCTGGGCGGGGCGTGGGACGGCGAGGGCGCCGACCGACGGCCGGCTTCGGCCGTCGCCGAAGAGATCGCCAGGCTCGGCGGGGCGGCCACGGCCAACTTCGACGACGTCACCGATCCGGATGGCGCCGAGCGCTTGGTGAGCCAGGCACTCGAGACCTTCGGGCGGGTCGACGTCCTGGTCAACAATGCGGGAATCCTGCGTGACGGCATGCTTTTCAGCATCGAGCCGAAAGACTGGGCCGAGGTGATCAACATGCACCTGATGGGTCACTTCCTGCCCACGCGTGCCGTGTCACGGCACTGGCGGGCCGAGAGCAAGGCCGGCAATACCAGCCACCGCGCGATCATCAACACCACCAGCGAATCCGGGTTGTTCGGCAACGCCGGGCAATCGAACTACGATGCCGCCAAGATGGGGATCGTCTCATTCACCATCGCCGCGGCCCGCGAAACAGCCAAATACGGTGTCACGGTCAACGCCATCGCCCCGCGCGCTCGCACGCGTCTGACCACGACGACATTCGAGAACTCAAACCGCGCAGCCGAATTCGCCACCGCAGAAAACCGATTCGACGCGATGGATCCCGACAACATCGCACCGTTCGTCACGTTCTTGGCGACGGATGCTGCTTCCGACATCACCGCGCAGACCTTCATCGTCTGCGGCGGCGCCGTTGCGCACGTGAAGCTTCCACAGGTCAGCGACGTCCTGTTCAAGGAAGGGAAATGGACGGTCGACGAATTGGCCGGGCGGCGCGATGAACTGTTCAAGAACCTGGGCCCCGACGTCTACGAAGGCCCGCGCGGGTATGCGCGGCTGCCCAAGCAATGAACCGGCTCACGGACATCCGCATAACACATCACGGGAGAGATCGGTGCCACTGAACCACGAAGCCGTCGGAATCACCACTGACGCAGTCGAAGTAGCGTGGACGAGCAAGGATTCCATCCTCTACGCGCTCGGCGTCGGTTGCGGCGTCGATGACCTACAGTTCACCACGGAAAATTCGAAAGGCATCGAGCTGCAGACACTGCCGTCGATGCCCGTCGTGCTGGCGCGCACACCCATCTTGACCATGATCGGCGATATCGACTGGACCAAGCTCGTGCACGCAGCACAGCGCGTATCACTGCACCGGCCGCTGCCGCCCAAGGGATCGGCCAACAACGTGGCCACCGTGACCGGCATCTACGACAAAGGCAAGGCGGCCATTGTCGTGACGGAGACGGTCGGCCGCGACGCTCAAACCGACGAGAAGCTGTGGACCTCGACAATGCAGCTCTACATTCGTGGGGCGGGCGGGTGGGGCGGCGACAAAGGGCCGTCGCTTCGAGCCGAACTGCCGCAGCGTCAACCGGATTTATCGGTCACCGAGCCCACCGGACGAGACCAGGCGTTGCTCTATCGGCTCTCCGGCGATCGGAATCCGCTGCACTCCGATCCGGCGTTCGCGCGGGCGGCGGGCTTTGATCGACCGATCCTGCACGGGCTGTGCACCTTTGGCGTGTCGACTCGTGTCATTGTCGAAGCCGTCGCCGACGGTGACGGCGCGCGTGTGCGATCGATAGGCGGTTCATTTGCCTCGCCGGTCTTCCCCGGCGATCCGCTGACCGTGGACATATGGCAGCTGGACGAGGGGCACTTGGCTTTTCGAACCCGTGTCGAGGATACCGACGTCATCACCGGTGGGTCGTGCGAACTCGGCTGACCGAAGATTCATCGGCAAGAGAAAGGACCCTGATGGCCACGGAAATACCTTTGGTCGACTATCTGGTGCTGGGCGACCAACCTCATCTGCGCGCCCACTGCTGCACGACCTGCAAGGCGCTGTATTTCGACCGTCGTAACGCCTGCGCCTCGTGCGGGGCGACGTCGTTCACCTGGCGCAGCCTGTCGACCACGGGACGCGTGCGGGCGTACACGATCGTTCATCGCGCGTCGCCGTCGGTCAAGACGCCGTACGTCTCGGCCATCGTCGACCTGAACGACGGGGGAACGGTCAAGGCCAACCTGGTCGACGTGGCCGCCGATCCGGCCGATATCGAGGCGGTTCGCGATGTCGAGCTCACAACGTGGGTCATCGACACCGACGACGACGATCAGCAAGCAGTTGCATTCGGCTTCAAGCAGATTGGGGACAACTGATGAGTTCGGGAGATGTCTGGGTCGTCGGGGCGGCGATGACCAAGATCGGCCGCTATCCCGACAAGGATGTCATCGACCTTGCGAGCGACGCCGTTCTCGGCGCTTTGCGCGACGCATCGATCGAGATGTCGCAGGTCCAATTCCTCGCGTGCGGCAACGCCTATGAGTCGAACTCCGGAGTCGCCCAACGCCTGCAGAAGCAGGTCGGTCAAATGGGCATACCGGCCTACAACGTCTTCAATGCCTGCGCCACCGGCGCCTCCGCGGTGCGTCTGGCGATCCTGGCGATCAAGGCCGAGGAGTGCGATGTCGCGCTCGCGGTCGGCGCGGAGCAGATGGGCAAGATGGGGCTGCTCGGCAACAAGGGCAAACGCGGCGACCGCAAGTCGTTCGTACCCAAGGGCCGCTACGGTGGCGTACTGCCGACCGAGGGGATCCTGGGCACTCAACTGATGCCGGGAGTGTTCGCCCAGGCCGGCATGGAGTACGCCCTGCAGCACGGGGTGACCCGCGAACAGTTCGCGATGATTGCGGTGAAGAATCACCGCAATTCGGTCCGAAACCCCTACGCGCAGTATCGCAAAGAGTTCTCCCTCGACGAGGTCCTCGGCGCCGAAGTCATCGCGTATCCCAACACACTGCCGATGTGCTGTCCGACGGGCGACGGCGCCGCTGCGGTCCTGGTGGTGTCGGATCGACGATTGGCCCAGCTCGATCCCGATGTGCGGCGCCGGGCGGTCAAGATCTCCGCTTCGGTGATCACCACCGACCCCTGGACCGACTCGGCCCAGGTGCAGCCCGATATCAACACCCTCACCCGCAACGCGGCCGCACTCGCCTACGAGGCGGCCGGACTCGGCCCCGGCGACCTGAGTCTCGTCGAACTGCACGATTGCTTTGCGACCGCCGAGTTGTTGCACTACGACAACCTCGGGCTCTGCCCGCCGGGCGGAGCGGGTGATTTCATTTCCTCCGGTGCCGCCGACGCCGACGGCCGCACCCCGGTCAATGTGTCCGGCGGGCTATTGTCGAAGGGACACCCGATCGGGGCCACCGGCGTCGCCGGCCTGTACGAGATCGCAACGCAGCTGCGCGGCGAAGCAGGTGATCGGCAGGTGGGTGGCGCCAACGTCGGCCTTGCCCACGTCATCGGGTTGGGGTCGGCCTGCGGAATTCACATCCTGGAGAAGGGCGCGGCATAACCGTGAAGCGCACGCTGTTCACGGCAGAGCACGAGGAATTTCGGGGCGTCATCCGGGCCTTCCTGCAACGCGAGGTCGTTCCGGTATTCCCCGAGTGGCTCGAGGCCAAGCTGGTCCCGCGCGAGTTCTTTCGAAGCCTGGCAAAGCTCGGGGTGCTCGGGATGAACATCCCCGTCGAATACGGCGGATCAGGCGCTGCCGGTTACCTTTACAGCGTCGTTCTGCACGAAGAGACCTCCCGGGCGCTCGTTCAGCTTGGCCCGCTGCGCTGTCACCTCGACGTGGTGATGCCGTATTTCCTCGCGTACTGCAACGACGAACAACGCCGGCGGTGGCTGCCGAAATGCGCGACCGGGGACATGCTGACCGCGATCGCGATGACCGAACCCAACACGGGGTCGGACCTGGCGGGGATCAAGACTGCCGCGGTACGCGAGGGCGATCATTACATCCTCACCGGCGCAAAGACATTCATCACCGGCGGACTGCACGCCGATGCCGTCATCGTGGTGGCCAGGACGTCGAAGACCGATGACCGTCGCGCCGGGCTGTCGTTGCTTGTCGTCGAGGATGGGATGCCAGGGTTCACCAAGGGCGCCAACCTCAACAAGCTCGGACTGCCGGTCCAGGACACCGCGGAGTTGGCGTTCGACCAGGTGCAGGTGCCGGCCGCGAATCTGCTGGGAGAGGAAGGACAGGCCTTCCGGTACCTGACACACAACCTTGCCGGAGAACGGCTTGGCGTCGCGGTCAACGCGATCTCGTCGGCGCAAGCCGCCCTCGATGTCACGGTCGACTATGTCAGGAATCGTCGTGTCTTCGGAAAGCCGTTGAGCGACTTCCAAAACACCAAATTCGAATTGGCCGCGCTGGCCACCGACGTCGCAGCCGGACAGGCGATGTTCGACGCCGCCGCGGTGGCGCATGACCAGAAGACACTCGACCCGGTCGACGCCGCCAAGGTCAAGCTGTTTTGCACCGAAGTCCAGGGACGCACGGTCGACCGTTGTCTGCAACTGTTCGGCGGGTACGGCTACATGATGGAATACCCGATCGCCCGACTCTACGCGGATGCGCGAGTCACCCGGATCTACGGAGGCACAAGCGAAGTCATGAAGACGATCATCAGCAAATCGCTGGGCCTGTAGCGCGGGCGTCCCTATCTTCGACAGGGGCCTCTGATGCCACGCCTAGGTCGACGTCGATGCGGTGGCCGAAGCGGTCCCGCTTGGTGATCAGATACTTCAGGTTGTGGACTGTCACATTAGGTTTCAAGGGAACACACTCGGTGATCTCGAGCCCGAAGCCGGCCAGCGCACTGCACTTGGCCGGGCTGTTCGTCATCAGCTGCACGCGACGGATCCCGAGTTCGCGCAGGATGTCAACGCCGACGCGGTAGTCCCGGCAATCAACCGGCAGACCCAACTCGATATTGGCGTCGACGGTGTCGCGGCCAAGGTCTTGCAAAGCGTATGCGGCGAGTTTGTGGCCGATCCCGATGCCGCGCCCCTCGTGACCACGCAAATACACCACAACACCGCGCTTTCGGTGGGCGACCTGCGCCAGCGCGTCGTCGAGCTGCTGGCCGCAGTCACAGCGTTGCGAGCCCATGACATCGCCAGTCAGGCATTCGCTGTGCAGCCGCACCAGCACGGGTTCGTCGCCATCCAACTTGCCCATGATCATGGCGACATGCTCGACCCCGTCGGGCTGGGATGTCCACGCACGACACTCGAACGTGCCGTGCCGGGTCGGGAGCAGCGCCGAATGTGTTGGCGTGATGTGCTTCTCGGCACTTCGGCGATATTCGATGAGTTGGGCGATAGACACGATGGGAAGCCCGAACTCTTGGGCGAGCCGCTGCAGATCACGCCGCCGCGCCATGGTTCTCTTGTCGGGGCTGACCACCTCGCAAAGGACCCCACCGGTGGCCCGTCCGGCAAGGCGCGTCAAGTCCACGGCGGCTTCGGTATGGCCGGGCCGCGCCAACACACCGCCTTGCCGGGCTCGCAGGGGAAAGATATGGCCGGGGCGTGTGAAAGTCTGTTGCCTCGGCGGTCGGGTCGACCAGGCAGCGTAACGTGTGGGCGCGATCACCGGCCGAGATCCCGTTTGTGACACCGGCTTTGGAGTCGACTGACACGGTGAATGCCGTGCGTTTAGGATCGGCATTGTCGGGCACCATTTGGTCAAGGCCTAGCCGGTCGCAGCGTCGGGGATCCAGCCCGATGCACAGCAGTCCCGACGTATGTTGCAGGAAGAACGCGATGTTGGCCTCGGTGGCCGCATCGGCGGCCATCACCAGGTCGCCTTCGTTTTCCCGGCTTTCGTCGTCGGTCACGATCACGATCTTGCCGCGGCGAACGGCATTGATTGCCGCTGCGGCGGTATCGGATTCCGACATGTGTTCTCCCATCTGGAGATCAGACGATGGATCGCGCCCGGTTGGCCCAGAAGGGGCTACGGAGTTCGCGTTTGAGGACCTTGCCCACCGGGCTTCGGGGTAGGGTGGCGACGAATTCGACCGTCTTCGGTGCTTTGACCGAACCCACCCGACGCTTGCAGTGATCGATCAACGCCGCCTCGTCGATCTGGGCGCCGGCGTTGAGCTCTATGCAGGCGTGCACGGATTCTCCCCATTGCTCGCTCGGGATGCCGATGACGGCGCAGTCGGCTACTTCGCTGAGTTCGAGGATCGCCTGTTCGACCTCGAACGGAAAAACGTTGAACCCGCCCGAGATAATGACGTCGCGGACCCGATCGGTGATGTAGACATAGCCGTCTTCGTCGCGGTAGCCGATGTCACCCGTGTGATGCCAGCCGTGACGTTGCACCTCGGCAGTCGCTGCGGGATCGTCCAGGTAGCGCATCATCGTGGTCGGCCCGCGCAGCACAATCTCACCCGTTTCGCCCGGGGGCAGGATGGTGCCGTCTGCCGCCATTGCCTCCAGCTGAGTGCTGATGAATGTCGGCCTGCCACAGGATAATAGATGCTTCATGTCACCCGAGGCGACCGCACGTGCGACTTCTGGCGGTGACATCCATGTCAGCGGGAATCCGGCTTCTGTCTGCCCGTAGGCCTGTCCGATCACCGGCCCCAAGGTGTGCACCGCGTCGCGTATTCGGTCGGGAGCGATCGGAGCACCTCCAACGATCACGTAGCGCAGGGAGGACAGATCCGACTGCGGCAGCGTCGGGTGGGCCAGCACGCGGTAAAGCAACGTCGGCGGCAGGAAGATAGTGGTGACCCGATCTTCTTCCACCCGACGGATGAGTTCTGCCACATCGGGTGCGGAAATACAGATCGTCGTGCCGCCGAACTGCATCTGCGCCAAGGCGATCATGCCGCCTGCGTGGGTGATCGGTGCTACAGCCAAATTGACTGGTGGATCGTCGAAGTGCCAACAGGTCGCCCAGGCAAGGGTCGACATGAGCAAGAAGTCATGAGAAGCCTGGGTGATTTTCGGTTCACCGGTGGTTCCCCCGGTGACTCCCTGGCAACCCAGTGTCCCTCCCGGGATGGGTAATTCCAACGGGTCCGCCGAATAGCCTTGTGCCCATTGCTCGACCGACGGGTGCTCGGTGTCGGCTGAATCGACGCACAATATGCGGGTCAAACTCGGCACGTGATCGGCCAGGAACGCGACTTTGTCGGCGACTGAAGAGTGAAAGAACAACGTCTGGCAGCCGCCGCGGCGCAGCACCTCGGCGGTGACCTCGATCGGAGCGCCCAGATTGACGTTGCACCACGCGCCGCCGGCCCGCAGGCCGGCGAGCATCGCGACTATGGTTCGCGAGTCGTTCGGGCTGATCAGAGAGAACGGAGTCCCCGCGGTGAACCCGTCGTCAGCCAGCGCTCGGGCTATCTTGTTGACATTGGCGAACGCGGCCGAAAAAGAGATGTCTCCACCGTCCCCGCCGAACGCGCATCGCGTGGGCCAGCAACGGGCTGCCGTTCTCAGGTGATCGGTCACATGCATTCGTGATTCCCTTGCCCGCCGGGCCACGTGCATATTCTGCGCTTGGTGCTCACCCGCAACAGTTAACGCCAGGGAGCTCGCCAGGCGAAGCGTATCGACTACGCTCTGCAACTCGGCTCAGGGCCGGGACGGATCAAGCGTGGATCCGACCACGGCTACGTAGCGTAGCCATTACGCATGACCCCCAGCCCGACTCGTGGTGTTCTTCTTATTACCAAGCAACGAAGGAGAGTCGGCAACAGATGAAGTACGGGATTTTGTGGGAGATGCAACTCGGGCCGCGGCCATGGCCGGACAGGGCTGAGTACAACCACTACTGGGATGCGATCGAACAAGCCAAGCTCGCAGAAAGTGTTGGCTTCGACTATGCCTGGCATGTCGAACACCATTTCCTGACCGAGTACTCGCACGGCTCGTCTCCGGAGGTCTGGCTTGCGGCGCTCGCTCAGCACACCGAGCGGATCCGTATCGGTCATGGAGTCGTTCTGTTGCCGCCCAAGTTCAACCCGCCTTACCACGTCGCCGAACGGATCGCCGCGCTGGACATCCTGTCCAAAGGCCGTGTCGAGTTCGGAACTGGACGCGCCGCTACCGCAAGCGAACTGGAGGCGTACGGAATCGACCCTGCCGACGCCCGCGGAATGTGGTTGGAGGCCCTGCGGGAAATCCCGAAGATGTGGCGAGACGAGCCATACCCGGGTGTCGACGGCACCTTCATGAAATTGCCGTCGCGCGAGATCTGGCCGAAGCCGGTGCAACGTCCCGGTCCGCCCATGTGGATGGCGGCGAGCAGCCCGGAAAGCTTTGAGATCGCGGGTCGCAACGGTCTGGGCGTCCTCGCGTTCATCATCGGTCACGCCGAGAAACTCGCGCCGCTGATCGAGGTTTATCGCGATGCGATCAAGCAATGCCCGAAGCCGCCGGAAGAGATCAACGATCAAGTTGCGGCTTATGTGCTGACTCACTGCGCCGAATCACGCGAGGAGGCACGCGCGGTGGGCGGACCCGCGGTCGAGTGGTACAGCGCCAACGTATTCCAGCTCTTCTCGACCGTATCGGGCAAGCCCGGCTACGAGATCTACGCGAAGATGTTGCCGGAAGACGCCGCCGACATCGAGCGGCTCGTAGCCAAGTACGGCAACATGATCGACGCCCTGATCGACCTGGGTGTGATCAGTGTCGGCACTCCTGACGAGTGCCTGAAGACCGTCAACTCTTTCGCAGCCCTCGACCTCGATCAGATCATTACCAGTCACGCGATCGGCGGGATACCTCACGACAAGGTCATGCGTTCGATCGAGCTGTTCGGCACCGAGGTCATGCCCAGGGTAACCGCGACGGATTCCGTTTCCGCGTAACGCGTTTGCCGCGTCATGACAGGCGGGCGCCCCGCCACCGCGCACGTGGTGGCGGGGGGCCGCCCCGAGCAGGAGTGATGCCGCTACAGGCGCACCGAGGCCGGCACTTCGAGCAGAGCGGGTAAGGAGGTTTAGAACGTGGGCTTATCGAGACGGGTGAAAAACCTGCAGCGCCCGCACGGCACGGAGCCACCCTCCGCGGAGATCGCCGACGACGATGACGTTCAGACGAATTCCGTCGTGGTTACGGCGCCGCCGGTCGAAGGTGGTGAAGTCCAGGATGATTCGCGACCCATGCGGCTGCTGACTCCTGCCCGGTCAGGCATCGCGATCATGGTGGTGGTCTTTCTCGCGATGGGTTCGATCGCCGGCTGGATGGCGCTGCGCGTTCAGCACGCACAACAAGCCGCCCACCAACGCGATCAGTTTCTGCAAATCGCTCGGCAGGAAGCATTGAATCTTACGACGATCGACTGGCAGCACGCTGATTCCGACGTGCAACGAATCGTGGATGCGGCGACCGGCCGGTTTCACGACGATTTCGCGGATCGATCCGGACCCTTTGTCGAAGCGGTCAAGCAGGCAAAGTCGAAATCCGTCGGAACGATCACCGCGGCAGGCGTGGAATCGGCGGCCGGCAACGAAGCGCAGGTGCTGGTCGCGGTCGGGGTCAAGACCACCACCGATGGGCAGCCCAGCGTCGAGCCACACGCCTGGCGCATGCGAATTTCTTTGCAGCGAGTTGCCGGGGATGTAAAGGTCTCGCGGGTGGAGTTCGTCGAATGACCACGCCCAAGCTAGCAATGGCGAACGACGACGAAGCCGAGGCGCTCGGTCTGCTCAGCCCCGCCGGCGACGATCACCCCGATCTGGACAACACCGCCGAGCAGCCCGGGCGTCGACGCCGCATAATTCGCGTCCTCGTGTCCTTTGTGCTACCGGTGCTCGCGATGCTCGCCGGCGTGGGGGCAGCCTGGATGAAATATGAGGATGCAACCATCCGCGCGGTCGCTGACGCTCGCCTCGCATCGGTTCAGGCCGCGAACAATGCCACCGTCGCGATGCTTTCGTATACGCCCGAAACCGCCGACGCCAAACTGACGGCTGCCGCCAATCTGCTAACCGGATCCTTCCGCAACTCGTATGAAGACCTGGTCAAGAAGGTCGTCATTCCGGGGGCCAAGCAGAAGCAGATCGCTACCACCGCGACGGTACCGGCCGCCGCGTCGGAGTGGGCGACTGAGAATTCAGCTGCCGTACTGGTTTTCGTCGATCAAACGATCACGGTCGGCACCGACGCGCCAACGAACACAACTTCGGTGGTCGAGGTATCACTCACCAAAACTGATGGCAAATGGCTCATCTCGGGATTCGATCCCAAATGATTCGCATCGGACGGGCACTGAAAGCGTTGGTGTGCAAGCAGTATGTCCGAGTCGTCGCGCTGATCCAATCAGGTTGGGAGATAACATGACCAGGCCAAGAGCGGAAACGGCGGTGCTGCCGGTAGGTTTGCTGGGCGCGCCGGTACTGCTGACTACCGCAACCATCGCGCTGGCTTCGGCAGCACACGCCGACAACAAACGGCTCAACGACGGTGTAGTCGCCAACGTGTACACCGTGCAGCAACAAGCCGGCTGCACCAACGATGTCAGGATCAGCCCACAGCTGCAGCTGGCCGCGGAGTGGCACGCCCGCGATGTGCTCAACAACCGTGCCCTCGACGGCGATATCGGTTCGGATGGGTCGTCGCCACAAGATCGTGCCAACGCGTCCGGATACAACGGACACGTGCAAGAAACCGTGGCAATCAACCCCGCGATGGCAATCAGCGGCATCGAATTGATCAACCGGTGGTACAACGACCCCGCCGACCGCGCCGTCATGGCCAATTGCGCCAACAGCCAAATCGGGGTGTGGTCAGAAAACAGCCCGGACCGTACGGTCGTGGTCGCTGTCTATGGGCAGCCACAAAATCCGCCGCGGCCCTCCCGGCCCGACTCCCGACCGCCCGCGCTGGGCGATCGCTCCGACAATGTGCCACTCGATCCCAACCCCGACTACGACGCGTCGGACGAGCTTGAATACGGCCTCGACTGGTTTGCGTGGATCCTGCGAGGCCAGTACCCGCCGCCGGCCTACCCGCCGAAGTGATTGGCAAGCGGCATCGGCCGCACCGCGGTCGACCACCGGATCCACTACGCGCTACACGGTCATCCAGCCAACGCGGCCGCCGGGGCGGCCACGGCGCTCGCCTCCAACAATTCCCCGCGGGCCGGCGTGCACACCGCGGTCCCCAACATCGCGTCGACGTTCAATTGAGGTTGGATTCCCGCGGTGCCGGCCAGGCCCGGTGTGCTGCTCGCGGCTACCGCGGGCGCACCCGTGGCCGGGGTGGAGGTGAGGGGAGTGGTGAGAGTGGTGATGATGACGTCGCCGTCTCCGATGACGTTCGCGGTGCCGGTCACGACGTCAACGGACACGGTGCTGCCCTCGCTGACAAAGACAGTGCTGCCTTGCGGGATGGTGAAGGGACCACTGGTCGCGGTGAGGAGCATGGCGGAGCTGGTGTTGGGGAGGGTTACGGAGGCGGTGCCGCTTTGCACAGTGACGATGACGGTGGAGCCGGAGACAGGGTGGATCGTCGCGGAGCCTTCAGCCCCGGTGCTGATGATGCTGGTGCCCTGGCCGAGGATGGGGTCGCTACCTGCGGTCGGGACCAGCTGATCCGCGGCGGTCGAGCCGAGTTGCTGGGAACCGGCCTGCGAGCCGAGCTGCGTTAGCGATTGGGTGCGGGCGCTGGTGGCGTTGCCGGCAGCTTGGGCCACCGCGCGGGCCTGCTCATTCGGCCCATCCGGGTTCGTGGACTGCTGTGGCTCGCTGAACGGGGCGAGCGTGCTCGCCGACTCAGCGGACCCCGCGTAGCCGTACATGGCGGCCGCGTCTTGGGCCCACATCTCGGCGTAGTGCGCCTCGGCCGCCGCGATCGCCGGGCCGTTCTGCCCGAAGAAGTTGGTGGCAATCAACACCATCAGCAACGCCCGGTTCTGCGCGATCACCGGCGGCGGCACCGTCATTGAAAATGCGGCTTCATAGGCTGCCACCGCCGCGTAGGCCTGTGTCGCGGTTTGCTCGGCGGCTTTGGCGCCGAGGTGCAGCCACCCGACGTAGGGCATCACCGCCGCCGACATGCTCGTCGAAGACGGGCCCCACCACATCGCGTCGGTCAGCCACGAGATGACCGACGAGTAGCTACCGGCGGTCGACTCCAGCTCGGCGGCCACCGCGTCCCAGCTCGCCGCCGCCGCCAGCATCGGCGCCGCGCCCGGTCCCGTATACATCCGAATGGAATTGACTTCCGGCGGAAGCAAACCAAAATCCATGGTATTACTCATTTCCCAGTCAAACGCGCCGATTCCTCAGCAGGACAGGAGGATCTAACGCCGCACGCGTAAACGCCGAGCGACCGCACGCTTAAGGTCCACGGTGCATTTGTATGAAAATGGTTCTGCTGCTGAGTTTTTCGACGGGCTCTGCGGCGAGTTCGGCTATGCGTGAATACGTGTGCGGGCCTGCGGTAAAGGATAGGGAAACGGCTGGAGCCGAACGAAATCATGAATCCAAAGCGGGAGAATAGATTTGAGCAACTTCGATTCGACGTAGAAGCTTCGACTTGACGCCAGGCAGCAACCGCGCCCGCGGTCACCGTCGACGGGCGGGTCGCACCGCAACTTCGGCGATGCGGCCGGTTGCTCCGACGTTGTCGTGAGCGCAGCGACCCAGCCCTTCTCCTTGACGGACGGGCGTGACGATTTGCTCGGCGCCAGTCGCACACTCGTAGCCGGTGCCGGATACAAAGCCATGGAGATCGTTTGGAGGGTTGTAACTTTCGTCATTTTTCATTCATTCACCCGACCGTCCGGTCCGTGTAGGGTGCCGGAATTATGAGTCAGGGCGTTTCGTGAAGCGCATCTTGTTGCCGCTGCAGTGCGCTAGTTCTGGCCCGAAGATCGTGGTCGGGATGCCGATGTACCGACACGTCTCGGTGGCGTGGTTTTACAACTGGATGTTGATGGATAAAAGCCCGTGCGTGGGGGTGGTGTCTACCGAGGGTGTGCCGCTGCCGAGCGCGATGGACGGCATCACGAACACGGCGGTGTCGGCGTTCGGTGAGTGGGATTGGCTGGTGGTGTTCGAGGACGACATCATCCCGCCCTTGGACGCGTTTCTGCGGGTCACCGGCTACGACGAGGATGTCGATATCGTCGGCTCAATGAATTTCATGCATGAGCCGCCGCACTATGTGAATGCCTACACCCTGGGCAATACGCGCGCGGAGCCGATGTACCGGAATGTGAAACCGGATGTATTGCGGGGATGGTTGGAAACGGATGACCGCAGGTTGTTCGAGGTGGATGCGGTGGCGATGGGGTTCACCGCGATCCGGCGCAGGGTGATCCAGCGGTGGGATCCGGACGTGCCGATGTGGTGTCCGTCGGCGCAGGTGCCTGGTCAGGACATCTATTTCTGTCATGAGGCGACGCGGCAGGGATTCTCGGTTTGGTTGGATACGGGGATGCGGTGTGGGCATTTGACGGAGATGACAGTCGGTCGCGGCGCGGGTTGTTGATTGTCCGCACCGTCGGTGAGCTCACCGGCAGTTCCCGCATCCGGCGAATCCGGGCGGGCTGAGGTTATCTTCGGAACCAATTTCGCTGTCGACGGAATCTTGTCTCGGCTCAGACGTTGAACTTCAGGTGCCGTTCACCCCGCCAGTACTTCCGGAACGCGCCTACACCGACCAGGTGAAGGCGGGTTCGCTTGAGAGGCCACCGTGGCGGGTAGCCCGAAAGGCAGCGGCTCGACGAAGGTGCAGGGATGCTATCTGAACATCCGCCCCCACCGCCGCCGCAATCGGCGCCGGGATGGTACCCAGACCCCGCGGGGGTCGGTCACGGGTTGCAGCGGTACTTCGACGGCAGCAATTGGACCAGCGAGTGGGCTTTCGCTGCGGAGCGGGCGGACTCCACCGACCGGCCGAAGTCGGGGCCGCCGCAGCTAGAGCGGCCGAAGAACGATCTCCGCGGAAATGCGACCGCCCTGGCCTTGGCGGCACTCACCGCGCTTGTCCTCGTCATCGTCGTGGGCAGAAGCTGGGTTTTCGACAAGACAGCAGACAACCAATCCGCACCGAGCACTGTGACCGCGACCGGACCGTCGGCACCGAATGCGCCACCTTCAGCGAGCGGCCCCAAAAAGCCCGACGGAGTGAGCTTCGCGTCTGTTCCGGGTCCGAATGGTGAAGTAATCAACGCCCGATTTGCGATCCGAGACAACTACACCGAGACGATGATCAAAGACGGTGCACGGCACGACACCATCGACATTCTCAGGTACGCAAGAGCGACCTATCCTGACGCCGCCGCGGTGAACGTTCAGGGCACGTTCCCGATGACCGACCCGTACGGCAACACCTCGACGCAAGTCGCGATCGACCTCACGTATTCGCGAGAAACATTGAACAAGATCAACTTCGATGGTGTGAGCAAGAAAAGCATCTGGGAGATTCGCGATTCGGGATCCATTCTCCCGGCCTTCGAACCCTAGCCGAGAATTACCCGGTGCAGTGGAGCTCGACGATGCGGCCGTTGGGGACCATGGCCAGGGCGGCGTTCTGGGCTGCCGCCGGCGTCAACCCCCAGTGGGCGCCCCATCGGCCGCCGCCGAGTGCTAAAGCGATGCAAGCGTTTCGGGCCCATGCCGCGACCGTACAGCCGGCGCCGTGTACCTGGCAGTTGCCCAGCGCTATGTGGGTTGCCTCCTCCATCGTGGTGCCGTTGTTCTCCCAGCCTGTCCAGCCGGTCACCGGGGAATAGGCGATGACGGTGTAGCGGTCCGGTGCTGCTGCCTGCGCAGTGGCGGGCATCGCGGCCGCGGCGGCAAAGAGGGCGACGCCCGAGGCGATCAGGGCAGGTATGCGGTAGCTGGTCATGGCCAAACCTCGTGAGTTGTTTGCGTGGACGAACTCACCATGGGCTGAGTCACTTGCGAGATCCTCTAGAAATCCTTGGCGGCACCCACCCGAGAGATCGACGAGACGGGCGCGCGCGGCGTGCCGTGCGGCCGATCCTGCGGATAGAGTGGCGGAAAGTTGCAGGTGGTGCGGTTGGTGCGGGTTTCGCGGCGGCCGCCGATCGGGAAAGTCGGTGGTGCGCGGTGACCGGGTCCGGGGGCGCGACCGCGCGGGAAGTCATGCGGTCCGACGAGGATGCAGCCGCGGCTTTTCGGGAGTGGCACGCGGCCGCCGAGCGAGCCGGTCAACGAGCGCTGCCCGGGCCCAACGGCGTGTACACGCTGTGGCACCGCGACGATGTGCTCGCCGGGCTCCGTGACGGCGAACTTTTCGCCAGCCGTCAGGGCGAAATGATGCCCGGCAACCCGCATTTCGGCCCGTACCACGCTCTCTTGGTCGAGCTGTTCAACCCGGGCAGCTCGCGGGAAATGTTGAAGTCCATCCGGGGGCTCATCCAAGAAGGCGTCGGCGCCGTAGCGAAACTGGATCGCTGCGATGGTGCACGTGTTGCCGACATTCTCTGTTTCACCGCATCCGGGCCGGTGTGCGGCCTGCCGCCCTACGTTCCGATCGATGCGGTCAACGCTGAGCTGGTCGGGATGATCCGCCGGGCCCCGCTTGGCGGACCGGACGTGATCAGCCGTCTCGCCGACGAACCGCTGACCAACGAAGAGGTCATGGGACTGATGGGGTCGGTGGTCCGCGGCTTCGTGTTTGCGTCGTACCCCATCAAGGCCGGACTGGCGCTGTTGGCGCGCAGGCCGATGCTTCAGCAGGAGCTACGCGAAAATCCAGGCCTGCTAGGTGATTTCATCGAAGAGCTGCTGCGGTTGGATGGCGGGGCAAAGACCGCTTCACGGCGCACCACTCGCGATGTGACGGTCGGCGGGACTACGCTCCCGGCCGGGTCCCCGGTCGAGTTGTGCGTCGGCATGGTTCACCGCGACGAGGCCGACGCCATGTCGGGCCACCACATGAAACTGGATGGTCCGCATCGGCATTGGAGCTTCGGGGGAGGACCACATCGGTGTCCGGCGTCGCACCTGGCCCGGGAGCTGCTGTTCGCCTTCTTCGAGGTGTGGATTGCCGAGGTCCCGTTCTTCTGGTTCGACTGGAAAGGCGGCGATGTCCCCAAGGCGTGGCAACCCAAGCCCTTCGGCCCGTTGTCGGGCTCGGTGTTCGACGGGTGGGTTCCGACCTGCGTACCGCTGAGGTGGTGAATCATGTTGGTGCGCAACGCAAACGCTACGGAATCAGGCCTTGATGGCTTGGGCAGTACACGGTCACCGATGCGGTGATGAACTTGACCGCCGTGCGAGTAACGCGATCGGGAACCAGGCGCAACTGCGGACTGCCCGAATATGTCGTGTTCGTCTCTTCGTCGACGACGGACTGGAACGAGGCGCCGCGGTCGAGTTCGCCGCAGATTTCGTGGGCGCGGTAGACCAGCCCCGGCACATTGTCGATGACGGGGATCTGTAATTGGGCCAGCAACGCCACAAACTGGTCCTCCTGCGCGTCGGCCCTGGCGGCACCGGCGCACATCACGGCGGTGGCGAGCAGCGCCGAGGCGCCAACCAGAGCGCCTGCAAGCCCGGTGAGGTGGGTGCGCACGGCAAGATTCTCGCTTCGTCGGTGTCACCGGCTCGGCGCCTAATTTGATCGACACCAAGCGGTAACAATGGAGGCAACCAGCGCCTGCAATGATGGAAATCGTAACTGGCCGGAATCGTGACTCACCACTCGACTTTCGCGCGAACCCGCAGACTAGGGGGCGCACGCGACGGGTACCTGCGTGGTGTGCGGCGATCATCGCTTTGCTTGGCAGCTCGAGCGTCGTCGCTGCCGCAGCGGTAGCCAGCGAGGGCGGCCCGATGCTCGCCGCGTTGATCGGCCCGACCCCGTTGGGCGACATCACACCCGATCCGCCGCCGGACATCCCGGCGCCGACGGTCAAGCCGCTCGAGCCCCCTGTTGCGTCACCCCCACCCCGCGCGCAACGGCCGGTGACCCCGCCGCCGCAACAGCAGGGGCCCGCACCGCAACCGCAGGGGCCCGGACCGCAACCGCAGGAACCCGCGCCACAACCGCCGCCCCCACCGGCGCCTTCGCCCCCGCCGCCGCGGCCACCGGGCGGCCATGTTCAGCTTTCGCCCTGAGATTGACGACGAAGCAGGAAATCCTGCGCACAGCCCTGGGCAGGGGCACACTTGTGGGCATGCCGCCAGAGCCACGTCGCATGCTGAACGGAATCTCGGACGTGCGCGCGTTCTTCCACACGAACAAGGTGCCGCTGTACTTCATCTCGCCGACCCCGTTCAACCTGCTGGGCGTCGACCGCTGGATACGAAACTTCTTCTATCTGACCTACTTTGACTCTTTCGAGGGCACCCACTCGCGCGTGTTCGTGCCGCGGCGGCGCGACCGCCGTGATTTCGACTCGATGGACGAGGTGTGCAGCCACCTGTTGTCCGATCCCGAGACGCTCGAGTTCATCGCGGGCAAAGGCCCCGGCGGCAAGTGCTGCTTTGTGATGATGAACGAGGAAATCCAGGCCCTCGCCCGTTCGGCGGGTCTGGAGGTGATGCATCCGCCGATCGAGTTGCGCAATCGTCTGGGCTCGAAGATCGTCATGACGCGCCTGGCCGACGAGGCGGGGGTGCCCAGTGTGCCCAATACGATCGGGCGGGCCGGCTGCTACGACGAATTGCTGGCGCTCGCACAAGGCGCCGGCTTGGGAGATGACCTCGTCATCTCGATCGCGTATGGCAACGCCGGCAGCGGGACGTTCTTCGTGCGCGGTCAGCGCGACTGGGACCAGCACGCCGGTGATCTGGTCGGCCAAGACCTCAAAGTGATGAAGCGGATCCGCAATGTCGAGGTGTGCCTCGAGGGTGCCGTCACCCGCCACGGCACCGTGGTCGGCCCGGCGATGACGAGCCTCGTCGGTTATTCCGAGCTGACGCCGAGCCGGGGCAGCTGGTGCGGCAACGACATCTGGCACGAGGTGCTGCCGCCCGCCCAGACGCACGCCGCGCGGGAAATGGTGACAAAGCTGGGCGACGTCATGCGCCGCGAGGGGTACCTCGGCTACTTCGAGGTGGACCTGCTGCACGACCTCGACTCCGACGAGCTTTACCTCGGTGAGGTCAATCCGCGCCTGTCCGGCGCCAGCCCGATGACGAACTTGACCACCGAGGCCTACGCCGACATGCCGCTGTTTCTCTTTCACCTGCTCGAGTACATGGACGTGGACTACGAGCTCGACATCGATGAGATCAACTCGCGCTGGGAGCAGGGCTACGGCGAAGACGAGGTCTGGGGCCAGGTGATACTCACCGAAACCTCGCCGGACATCGAGATTTTCACCGCGACGCCGCGCACCGGGGTATGGCGCATCGACGACGACGGCCGGGTCTCCTTCTCCCGGACCGCCAACGACTGGGCGACGCTGCTCGACGGCTCCGAGGCCTTCTACATGCGTGTCGCGGCGCCCGGCGACCTGCGTTCCGAAGGCGCCCAACTCGGCGTGCTCGTCACCCGTTCACACCTGCAGACGGACGACTATAAGCTCAGCGAGCGCTGCCAACGTTGGGTCAAGGGGATGAAGGCGAAGTTCACCTCGACGCCCCTGACGCCCGCCGCGCCGATCGTCTCGCGGCTCGTCGCACGAGCGTGAGCAGCCCGGCCGGTATCTCGCTGGACAACTGGCTGTCGCCGCCGTATGCACATTGGTCGTTCCAGCACATCGAAGACTTCGTGCCGACCGCGGTGATCTCGCGCGGGAACGGACCGGTCGCGGCGCTGCCCACAGCCCGCGCCCCGATCGCCGGCATCGGGCTGACCAGCACAGAGGGGATCGCCACCACCGTCGGCGCGGTGATGGCCGGCACCGCTACCGACGGGTGGGCCGTCGCCCACCGCGGCTCGCTGGTGGCCGAGGAGTACCTCGACGGCATGGGTCCTCAGACCCGGCACCTGCTGTTCTCGGTGAGCAAGTCGCTGGTGGGCGCCGTGGTGGGCGCGCTGCACGAGGGAGGTGCGATCGAGCTTGATGCGCCGGTGACGAAATATGTTCCGGCCCTGGGGAATTGTGGCTATGCCGGTGCGACGGTGCGCCACCTGCTGGACATGCGCTCGGGTATTGCGTTCTCGGACAACTACCTTCACCCGACCGCGGAGATCCACGTCCTCGACCAGGCGATGGGATGGGCACCCACGAGCAGCCCGGACGTCCCCGCCACCCTGCGTGACTTTCTGCTGACCCTGCAGCAGAAGTCGGCGCACGGCGGCCCCTTCGAATACCGCTCGTGTGAAACCGACGTGCTCGGCTGGATCTGCGAGGTGGCCGGTGGTCGACGGATGCCCGAGCTGATGTCGGAACTGTTGTGGAGCCGCATCGGTGCCCAATGTGACGCCACCATCGCCGTCGACACGGCCGGCACCGGATTTTTCGACGGCGGGATCAACGCCTGCCTGGGCGACATGATCCGGTTCGGATCGCTGTACCTACATGACGGTGTTTCGCTGACCGGACAACACGTGGTCCCGGCCGCCTGGATCGCCGACACGCTCGACGGCGGTCCGGACTCCCGCGAGGCATTTGCCGCCAGCCCCGACGACACCCAGATGCCCGGCGGCATGTACCGCAACCAGGTGTGGTTTCCCTACCCGGGCAACAACGTCGTGTTGTGCCAAGGCATGTGCGGCCAGATGATCTACGTCAACCGGACGGCCGAGCTGGTCGCGGCCAAGTTATCCACCCAGCCGGACGCGGGGGATCCGCAAATGCTGTGGGACACGCTGCACGCGTTCGACGCGGTGGCACACGAACTGGGCGGAATCCACAATTAGCGCAACCGAATAGCACTTCCAATCATTGATTCGGCTGGTAGACCGTCGGCGGTCCGTAACCCGGACCGGTAAGGCAGCTGGGGCCGTTTTGCCGCGTGCAATCCAATACCTGACCCGGCGGTGGCGGTGACGTCGTCGTCGTTCCGGTCTTCTTGAAAGTGAAATCGAGGCTGGCCGCCCCGCCGGCACTGGGACATGAACCGTAAGTGGGGACGGTGGTTAGCGGATAGTTTGGCCACGACTCATCGGTGGGGACCACAGCTTGCCACCGTCCGTGGGCGACATTCCCGCAACCGGTGTCGTACTCGCCCAACGGCTTTGGTCCTATCGCCACATACATGCCGCGGACGTCTTTTTGGGCGGAGCCCGACACGGTGAGTTTCCCGTTCTTGAGCGGGCTGAAGGTGAGCCCGCTATCCGGCACTTTCGCCAAACTGGTGGTCGTTGGCGCCGACGCCGCGGTCGTCACTGGTGGCGGCGCGTGGTGGCTGAGCAGATTGGGGACCGCGGTGATGATCGCCGCACCGACCCCGAAGACTCCCGTTATCTTGGCCACCAACACCGCGTCGCTCACGCCGGTGCGGTTGTGATTTCCAATACCTAGCATCGCCCCACCTCCAGTTGCAGAGCTTCTTGACTGCGAAAGGATTGTCACGCCAGCTCCCGCGGGCGAGCACGAGTAGTTCACTACTCCATGTCCTCGACGATCTGGTGGGCGCTCGGCGACATGAACGTGGAGTGTCCCGGGTGTGACGGTTCGGCGTTACGCCCCGCGATTCGGCGCGCCCGCGCGTCCGGTGCAGGCTATGAATCTACGGTGAGCAACCACCAGGTGAACCTGACCCAGCAGGAAAGCTCGTTGATCGGTGAGAGTCATCCCGAGGCTCTCAAGCGCATGGACGAGAAGTCGCTGAAGGAATTGCAGAGCCGCCTTCGGCAAGCGCGGGAAAAGAATTTCAGCCTGTTGCGTCGTCAGGGTGCGGCGCGGGTGGAGGGCGCAGGTGCCCGCGGCTCCGTCCAGCCGGCCAACGAAAAGCGCGGTGAAAAGGTGGAGATCTTCGACGAGGCGCTGGCCCGGGTGACCGCGCGCCTTGCTGCCATCGGTGACGCGGAGTAGCCGCGGGCGCTGGCACGGGGAAGACCGGCAGCGGCGTAGGCGTTGAACAGCGGGTACGCGAAGCAATTTCTGTGTGCACATGCTGCCCGGCGCGTTCGCCACGGTCATCGCCGTGCGGGTCGACCTCGGCTCGGGGCTGGTGGAGGCGGCGTGTGCCGGCCATCTGATCCCGTACCTGACGAATCCGACGGCCCTTTCCGCGCCGGTGGAGCTTTCGCCGCCGATCGGCATCCGTGGCGTGACGTACACCCCGAGCGAGCGATGGACTCGGGCAATGTCGACGACGACTTCACGATCATCGCGCTCTGGCGGCCCTGACCCTGTCGCGCGGGCTACTGCCGATATGCCGGGAGGTTGCCCGAGAGCTCGTCGAACACGGCCTGATTGAGGCCGAACGCGACTTTGACCTCGTCAACTGCGCGGCGAACCGCGTCGGGGCCCAGACCCAACGCATCGAGACGAGCCCGATAGCGGTCTTTGAAAGGCTTGGCGCGTAGCGGGAATCGGTACATCGCCAGCCCGGCGCCGCCGAGCGAAAACGTGCGGTTGAGGACCTTGCCGATGGCTTGCCCACCGGAGAGGTCGCCGAGATAGCGGGTGTAGTGGTGGGCGACCAGCGCGCCGCCCCACGAGGCCGCCGCGATGCGTTCACGGTAAGCGTCCGCGGCGGGTGACTGTATCTCGTTGCCGCCGTGAGGGTTCCAATGCTTGAGGTCGGCTTCGATGGCAGGTAGCCGCTCCAGCAGCGGGTCGTACACCGCGGCCACCATGGGATCGTCGCGACGAGACCGAACGGCGTTCTCCAGAGCGGCATAGATGACACGCAGCCGAAGTAGGTAGTCGGCATACCCGCGATTGTTGACCCGTCCCGCGAGCAACTCCGTCACGAACGGTGACTGCTCTGCGCGGGCGTGTTCTTCGGCCGAGCCTTCCTTCATGGCGACGGAGAGCGGCCGGCTGGTCTGAGCCGGCTTCTCGGCGTCTTGGGAAGTCATCGCCTCGGATGCTACCGAGGCGGCTACCCGGGTGGGAGGCTGATCCTCCTAGCACGGAGTGAATTGATCATGGCGACGGGCAGCTATCCGGTTAGCGAAACTTTCTGTCCAGCTAACGCGTTATGCCGGTCCGATTGTCGCGTGGCACGGCACCGGGGCGGTAGCCATGACATATGAGTTCACCGTCCTTCGAGACAGGCTTTTCCGCAGCGGAATTCGCCGAGCGAGTCCGGCGTAACCAGCAAGCCCTTGGCGCGGAGATCAAGGCGCAATACGACTTCATCGTATGCGGGTCCGGCTCTTCGGGATCAGTGGTGGCACGTCGTCTGGCCGAAAATCCGGAGGTGAGCGTGCTGGTGCTCGAAGCCGGTGGCTCCGACGAGGCGCCCGAAACGACAAGGCCGGACATGTGGCTGGCCAACCTGGGCAGCGAGCGCGACTGGAACTTCACCGCAGAACCCAGCTGCCACCTCAACGGGCGAGCGATCCCGTACTCGATGGGCAAGGTCCTGGGCGGGGGATCGAGCATCAACGTCATGGTGTGGGCGCGCGGACACAAGAACGACTGGGACTATTTCGCCTCCGAAGCCAAAGACCAGCGGTGGAACTACGAGTCGGTGCTCGCGATCTACCGGGCCATCGAGGACTGGCATGGCGCCCCAGATCCCGAACATCGCGGCACCGGGGGAGCCGTGCATGTCGAATCCGCAATGGACCCAAGCCCACTCGCGAAGGCCGGCCTTGCGGCCGCCGATCTGCTCGGTATCCCGACCTTCGACAACCAAAACGGCAGTTTGATGGAAGGCGACGGCGGCGCATCGATCGTAGATCTGCGCATCCGCGGCGGGACCCGTCAATCAGTCTTTCGCTCTTACCTTTTCCCGCTGATGGATCGGCCCAATGTGACCGTCCGCAGCGGCGCGCTGGTGACGCGAGTGACCTTCGATACCCACGCCGGCACGCCGACCGCCACCGGCGTGGAATTCGTCCACAACGGCACCCTGCACCGCGTCGGGGCGGGATCCGAAGTGGTGCTGTCGTTGGGGGCGATCCACACGCCCAAGGTGCTGATGCAATCGGGCATCGGCGACGGGACCGAACTGCGGCGACATCGGATTAACGTCGTGCAGCATCTGCAGGGAGTCGGGCGAAACCTGCAGGACCACCCCGGGTTTGCGTGCGTGTGGGAATCTCGAGAACGGCTGCCGTGGCGCAACAGCGGCGGTGAGGTGACCGTGTTCGCCAAAAGCGATCCGGGCTTGGACACCCCCGACCTTCAGGCCTACCAACTTGAGTTTCCCTACTCGAGCCGGGAGCATGCCGCGAAATATGGTCTGCCGGAGTCAGGTTGGGCGATGTTCGGCGCCGTGGTGCGCCCCAAGAGCCGTGGACGTATTTGCCTGACGGGACCCGATCCGCTCGACCCGCTGCAGATCCAGGCCAACCTGATGTCCCACCCCGACGACATGAAATCCGCAATAGCCTGCATGCGGCTGTGTCGCGAGATCGGAAATTCTGCTCCGCTGCGCCGTTTCAGTAGGCGAGAAGTGATGCCGGGCAATATCAATGCCGTTGCGCTCGAGTCGTTTATCCGCAACGAGGTCACCACGTACCACCACCAAACGGGCACCGCCAAGATGGGGACCGACAGTATGTCGGTGGTCGACAGTGCGTTGAAAGTCTACGGGGTACAAAATCTTCGGGTCGCCGACGGATCGATCATGCCGCGTGTCACCACCGGCAACACGATGGCCCCGTGCGTCATCATCGGCGAGCGTGCCGGCCAGATTCTGCGCGACCACCACAGCCTCTGAAGCAGATCCCGGCCGCCGAATCGGTCAGCCGCCGCGCTGGGAGACAATGACGCTTCCGGTACCCAAACGGCAAGAGGCCCGACCGTGACCCATTAGCTTGGTGTCTATGGGTGAACCCGATTCCGCGGGGCACGAGCCGATGAGCCGGGTGCGCGAGCAACTTGACGAGCTGCTGGCCGCTCGCGATCAGATGGCACAGCTGGTACGGGTCATCGTCGAGATCGGTTCCGACCTGGACCTGGATGTGACGCTGCATCGAATTGTCAGTGCGGCGATGGAATTGACCGGCGCCCGGTATGGGGCGCTGGGTATTCGTGGCTCAGACGGCGCCTTGGCATCGTTCGTGAACGGGGGAGTCGACAACGCCACCGCGCGGCAGCTCGGCGATCTGCCGGTGGGGGACGGAATCCGAGTCGACGATTTGACCGCCCACCCGGAAGCCGTCGCGATCTCCGCGGACGGCCCGCCCATCCGGGCGTTGCTCGCGATACCGATCACGGTTCGGGCGGCCGACTTCGGCAGCCTTTACCTCGCCGACGATCGGCCCGGGCGAGTGTTCACCGACGGCCACGAGGGTGCGGTGCGCGCGTTGGCCACGGCGGCGGCTGCCGCCATCGACAATGCGCGGCTCTTCGAGCGGGAACGTGAGTCGGCGCGGTGGACGAAGGCCAGTCGCGAGATCACCACCGCGCTGTTGTCCGGTGACCCACAGACGGGACCGCTGCAGCTCATCGTGAATCGGGCACTGGAGTTGGCCGGAGCGGAGCAGGCCATTTTGCTGGTGCCCCGCGAGCCCGATCGGCCGCACGGCAAGGCCGACACGCTGGTCGTGGCGGCGACCGCGGGCCGGTACGCCTCGCAGGTGATCGGTCGACAAGTTCCGATGGACGGCTCCACCACGGGCGGTGTGGCGCGACGCGGCCTGCCGCTGATCACCGACTCCTTCCAATATCCGATCGAGGGCTTCACCGACGTGGGTGAACGCACCGCCATTGTCATCCCGCTGATCGCCGACGAGGCGGTGCTCGGCGTGATCGCCGTTGCACGCGATCCGCAGCTGCCGGCCTTCGACGTCAATTACCTGGACTTGGTCAGTGATTTCGCGGGGCAAGCCGCAATCGCCTTGGCGCTGACGGCAGGCCGCGAACACGCGCTCAACCAGCAACTCGCCCAGGCCGACAGCGTGGATGAGGCCGTGCTGGCCGCCGCCGAGGAACTGCGTCGACTCTGGCGGGCCCGCCGCGTCGTGGCCGTCACGTTCCCCACTGAGCGTTCCGCCGTCGAAACCACCTCCGGCACACCGGAACTGGTCTCGGTCGGCGAGTCCGCGCGGTGGGCCGACCTTTCACCCGAGACCCGAGAACTGCTCGAGTCGCTACGCGACGGCGACCTGCTCACCCCCAACACGATCAGGCCGGGAACGGCGGCCATCGCCCTGCAGCATCCCGAGGGCGTGCTCGTCGTTTGGATCGATCTGTCCGAACAACGGCCCTTCACCCTCGAGGACCAAACCCTGCTCACCGTGTTGGCGGGCCGGCTCGGCCAGGGCCTGCAACGGGTGCATCAGGTCGACCAGCAGCGGGAGACGGCATTAGCCCTGCAACACGCCATCCTCGGCCCGTCTGACCTGCCGCATGGTTTCGCGGTGCGCTATCAGGCGGCCGCCCGTCCGCTGCAAGTTGGCGGTGACTGGTACGACGTCGCCGACCTGGATGACGGGCGCATCGCGTTGCTGGTCGGCGACTGTGTCGGTCACGGCCTTGCCGCCGCCACCGTGATGGGGCAGGTGCGCAGCGCCTGCCGGGCATTATTGTTCGACAATCCCAGCCCGGCGGCCGCCCTCAAGGGGCTGGACCGCTTCGCCGCACGGTTGCCCGGGGCCCTGTGCACCACCGCGGTCTGCGCCGTGCTCAACCCCGACACCGGCGAGCTGGTTTATTCCAGTGCCGGACACCCGCCGCCCATCGTCGTCCACGCCGACGGCACGATCGAGCTGCTCGAGGATGGCCACACCATTGTCTTAGGAGTGCGCCCCCATCGCGATCGCCCCGAAGCCCGCGTCACCATCCCGGCGCGCTCGACTCTGCTGCTCTACACCGATGGTTTGGTCGAACGCCGACGCAGGCCATTGGATGAGGGCATAGCCCGGGCCGCGGCCCTCGTTGCGGACGGGGTTGGTTCGTCGCTGGAGGACTTGGCGGACCAGGTGATGTCCCGCCTCGCGCCAACCGGCGGCTATCAGGACGACGTCGCGCTTTTGCTGTACCGCCATCCCGCTCCGCTGGAGCTGGAGTTTCCCGCCGACGCCAGCCACCTCGGCCCGGCCCGCACGGCTCTGCGTAACTGGTTGACCAGAGCGCGAGTGGATCCGGAGCAGAGCATGAGCCTGCTCATTGCCGCCGGCGAGGCGGTCGCCAACGCCATCGAGCACGGTCACCCCCACCGGCGTGGGGGCACGATCGTTCTGGACGCGACCGCACTCGTCGACGAGGTGCAGTTGACCATCACCGACACCGGCTCCTGGAAACCTCCGCAACCGGAGGCCAATCCACATCGTGGTCGCGGCATCGCCCTGATGCGAGGCCTCATGCACGACGTCACGATCAATCCTGACATCGGCGGAACAACAGTCCAGCTATCGGTAAGGATCACCTGATGGCCACGTCGCTCACCGTCGAGACCGTGCGCTCCGGTGATGGCAAACTCGCGCTGATCGCAACGGGTGAAATCGACCTGAGCAACATCGACGTATTCGACCAGGCCCTCGCCACGGCCACGGCCGAGGTTGCGGGCAGCGGCGCGGCGCTCATCGTCGACCTCAGCCAGGTGGAATATCTCGACAGCGCCGCCATCAACGCCCTCTTCGCGCGTGCCGACCAAATACACGTCATTGCCCACCCGCTGCTGATGCGCAGCCTCACCGTCAGCGGTCTGGCCGAACTGGCCACCGTCGAAGCCGCGCCGCCCGCAGCGCAAGATTGACGCACGCCGCAACCCATGGCTCCCGGTTGTTGACCGAGGTGTAGCTCGCGCGTGACCTCTGCGCGACGGCGGCAATGGACGCTCGTCACATGACAGTTCTGGTGCTGGTCTGCGCGCTCGCGACGGCGACTTGTGTCGGTTATTACGTCGGCCGGCGCGCGGGCTCGACGCCGTCGCCCTGGAGAATGCGCACCAGTCGCGTCGCGATAGGCCGGCTCGCGATGAGCTTCGTCACGGTATTGGCGGTGCGACGGATCCGGCGAACCGTCCTGGCGCGCCGCCTGACCCGCGCTACGATTTGCGCGTCCGGCCTGAGATCCGTTGAGCCGCTTGATTTCCTGCGTAGCGGCATTGCCGCCGTCTTGAGACGCACCAGCCTGGTGTGACGTCGGCCGCGGCCCCTGGTGGATGTGCTGGCGTGAGAGTTGATTTGCTAGTCGCACGCCCCGCGCAGCGCGGCGCGTGTGCGATCGCGGTTTGAGAGGACTGGTATGACAGCACTGCAAGACAAGGTCGCGTTGGTGACCGGTGCCTCGTCGGGCCTGGGCGCTGAAACCGCCAAGCTGTTTTCCCGCCAGGGCGCAACGGTTTTCGGCATTGCCCGGGACACCGCGCGCCTGGCCGAGGTGTTCGGCGACGTAGAGCATGGTTCCTACGCATCGGTGGACGTCGGCTCGCCGCAGGCCTGCAAAGACGCGGTCGAGCAGTGCGTCCGGCAGTTCGGCGGCATCGACGTGCTGGTCAACATCGCCGGGAAGCACCAGATGCGCCGAACCGAGTCGATGACCGACGATGACTGGACACAAGATCTGGCCGTGAACCTGAACGGTCCGTTCTACCTGTGCCGCGCCGCCCTGCCGCAGCTGCTGCAGCGCGGCGGAAATATCGTCAACGTCGCCTCGATCGCCGGTGTCGAGGGGCAGGCCTACTCGGCCGGGTACTGCGCTGCCAAGCATGGGCTCATCGGGCTGACCCGGGCGTTGGCGGTGGAGTACACCGCGGATCGGCTGCGCGTCAACGCGGTGTGTCCCGGCGGCATGCTCACCCCGCAGATCGAACAGTTCACCGCGCCAGAGGATCCCAACTACGACCTGATCCTGCGGTCAGCCTCACCGCGAGGCATGATGCAGCCGCTGGACGTCGCGAATATGGTCGCGTTCCTGGCCAGCGACGCCGCGGCGGCCATCCATGGCGCCGTATATCGGGTCGACAACGGTAAAGGCGCGGGCTAACAAACCCAATCCGGCTGGCGGCCAAGGAAAGTTCACCGCCCGTCGCCCAATGTCACGCCGCCGCGCGAACCCTATCGCTTTGGGGGCGGCTGCCGGGGCCCGATTTAGACGCCGTCAATCGCGATGCTGCAGCCAAATCCGCAACCACGCGCGCGGCCGCTGCGGGAAGAAATAAATTGTCGGCCTTTGTACAGATACTGGATAGGTCTGCCGGGTAGCGTGCCCGCATGGCTTTCACAGTGACCTGGGCAGATGGCACCGAAATCACGTACGGGGACGAACTTCATTTCGACACCGACGGCGCGGTGCTCAAGATCGGTCCTTCCACGGGCAAGTGGACGTGGTACTTCTCGTCCCACCAGTGGGCACGCATCGAGCATGACGATCCGAACACCTCGCTGCGGCCCGAATTTCCTCCGGTGGTCGCCCACGCTCACCCGTCGGCCTGAGAGCCGGACCGCCCCGCGCCAGGGGCGCATACGCCGAGCCGGAGCGATCGGTGTGAACTGAACCGGCTGGTAGGGTCCGCCAGGATGCCAGGCAAACCTCGAGGGTCCGACGATCGGCATTTCGCACGCGACCGGCCCGCAAAACTTGCTTTTCCGCGGCATGCGACGTGCTGGCGGGGGGTAGTTCTGTATCCACTCAGAACGGAGACCGCATGAGCTCAGGCGCGCAGACGAAAACGATCACGACGCAGGTTCCGGCGCGGTTGGACCGGCTGCCGTGGTCGCGGTTTCACTGGCGCGTCGTGGTGGGGCTCGGCGGGGTGTGGATCCTCGACGGACTCGAGGTCACGATGGTCGGCAACGTCTCGGCCCGGCTCACCGAGAAGGGCAGCGGGATCGAGCTCAACCCCGCGCAGATCGGCTACGCGGCGGCGATCTACATCACCGGGGCATGCCTGGGCGCGTTGTTCTTCGGTCACCTGACCGACCGGTTCGGACGCCGCAACCTGTTCATCCTGACCCTGGCGGTCTACCTCGTCGCCACCGTTGCGACCGCATTCGCCTTCGCGCCTTGGTATTTCTTCATCACTCGCTTTTTCACCGGCGCCGGCATAGGCGGCGAATACGCGGCCATCAATTCGGCGATCGACGAGTTGATTCCGGCGCGAGTGCGCGGCCGGGTGGATTTGATCATCAACGGCACCTACTGGCTGGGTTCGGCCGTCGGCGCCGCCGGGGCACTGGTCCTGCTGGACACCTCGAACTTCCCGGCGAACATCGGTTGGCGACTCGCCTTCGGCATCGGGGCCGTTTTCGGGATCTTCGTCCTGGTGGTCCGGCGCAACGTTCCGGAAAGCCCACGCTGGCTGTTCATTCACGGGCGCGACGAGGAAGCCGAGCAGATCGTCGGCGAGATCGAGCAAGACGTGCAGCGAGAAACCGGACAACCGCTGCCCGAGCCGCAGGGCGAGCCGCTGAGAATTCGTCAGCGCCAAGCGATTTCGTTTGTCGAGATCGCCCGGGTGGCGTTTCATGCTGTACCCCAAACGCGCGGTCCTCGGGCTTCGCGTTTTGTTTTCATCGGTCAGGCATTTCCTGTACAACGGCGTTGAACGTTTCAAACCTGGGCACGCTTGCTTGAGCGGCTTTTTTTTTTTACGGCATTTTCCCGTTCCGGAAAAAAGGTTGCCGAATTCTTTTCTTTTCAATTCTTTGTTGGCGAATTGAGCAAATTTTTTCCTTGGGCCCGTTTTGATTTTCTTCGGGGCGGCTTTGTTTTCGAACACCGTTTCGGCCGCAAAAACCGATGATTCACCTGCAACCTTACCTTCGGTTTTCGGCTGTGATCGCGGTCGTGCTCGGCGTGCTGTTCCTGGATCAGACCGGCGGTGTCTGGACCTTCATCGTCGTGCTCGCGGCGGCGTTTTTCCTCGCCTCGGCCGGTGCGAGCGCGGCCTACTTGACGGTCAGCGAGATCTTCCCGATGGAGACCCGGGCGTTGGCGATCGCGTTCTTCTATGCGGTGGGCACCGCGATCGGCGGCATCACCGGCCCCGTGTTGTTCGGCGAGCTGATCAATTCGGGCGATCGCGGTCAGGTGCTGTGGTCGTTCCTGATCGGGGCGATCGTGATGGCCGTCGCGGGCCTGGTCGAGCTGTGGCTGGGCATCGCGGCGGAGCAACGCGCCCTCGAGGACCTGGCGCTGCCGCTGACCGTGGCCGACGCGACGAACGAATAGCAGCGGACCGGCCGCCCCCGGGCTATCGTCGGCGACGTGCAGGTCCCGCGCGACCCGGAAGTAGAAGTCGAGCCCTACTACGACCTCGGCTCCTACCATCGGTCCGTCGATACGGCGTCGGCTCAGGCCCAAATGTGGTTCAACCGCGGCATGGTGTGGGCTTATGCGTTCAACCATGAAGAGGCGGTGCGGTGCTTCGAGCGCGCGCTCGTCCGAGACCCCGACCTTGCAATCGCGCGATGGGGCATCGCGTACTCGGTCGGGCCGAACTACAACAAGGCCTGGGACGCATTCGATCCCGTCGATCTGGCGGCGTCGCTGGCCCGGGCTCGCGAGGAGCTCCAGCTGGCTGCCGGCGGCCGTGCCACGGCCACCGAACGCGGCCTGATCGACGCCCTGGCCGCCCGCTTTCCCACCCTCGACATCGCCGACACCGCGGCGCTGGCCGACGGAAACGCGGCGTACGCGGAGGCGATGTCGAGGTTGGCGTCGGCCTACCCGCACGACATGGACGTCGCGGCCTTGGCGGCGGATGCGCTGGTCAATGTGACGGCCTGGGCACTGTGGGACACCCGCACCGGCGAGCCGGCGCCGGGGTCGCGGGTGCTGGAGGCCAAACAGATCCTTCAGACCGCGCTGACGACCTCCGCCGGTCGTGCCCATCCGGGCATCCTGCACCTGTATCTGCACACGATGGAGCTGTCCGCCCATCCCGAGGAGGCGCTGCCCGCAGCCGATCTGCTGCGTGGGCTGGCACCCGACGCCGGTCATCTCGAACACATGCCCACCCACATCGATGTGCTGTGCGGCGACTACCGCAACGCGGTGGTGTCGAACTTGGCGGCCGTGCGTGCGGATCGCAAATTCCTCGAACGCGAAGGCGCACTGAACTTTTACTCGGCCTACCGCGCGCACGACCTCCACTTCGTCGTGTACGCGGCGATGTTCTCCGGGCAGTCGGCGGTCGCGCTGCAGGCCGCCGACGAGGTCGCCCAGCAGCTCACCACGGAGGTGCTCTCGATCCAGTCACCGCCGATGGCCGACTGGCTGGAGGCTTTCGTGCCGCTTCGGGTGCACGTGCTGATCCGCTTCGGCCGCTGGGACGAACTCATCGCCGAGCCGCTGCCCGCCGACCAGGATTTGTACTGCACCACGGCGGCGACGGTGCACTACGGTCGCGGCGTCGCCCACGCGGCAACCGGACAGCTGTCGCAAGCAGAAGCCGCGCGGGAAGCGTTCACCGCGGCCTATGCCCGCATTCCCGCGTCACGGTATCTGTTCAACAACACCAGTCGTGACATCCTCGCGGTTGCCGCCGCCATGCTCGACGGTGAGATCGCTTACCGCCAAGGGCAATTCGACACGGCGTTCGCGCACCTTCGCCGCGCGGTAGAACTCGACGACGCCCTGCCCTACGACGAACCATGGGGCTGGATGCAGCCTACCCGCCACGCCTATGGCGCGCTGCTGCTCGAGCAGGGCCATGTCGAAGAAGCGGCGAACGTGTACGCGGCCGATCTCGGTTTGGACCCGTCGGTCCGCCGGTGCTGCCAGCATCCGGGCAATGTGTGGAGCCTGCACGGCTACCACGAGTGTTTGCGGCGGCTGGGCCGCACCGCGGAGGCGACGATTATCTCCCAGCAGCTGACGCTGGCGCGCGCCCACGCCGACGTTCCGATCACCGCGTCCTGTGCCTGCAGGCTCGACACCACCACCAGCTAGGTATTGTGTACTATACCTAGCATGAGCGAGAAACTTCCGGCTCGGCTGGCGGAACACCCCACCGTGCGAAAGGTGCGGTCGCGCCGGGCGCGTAAAGCCGAAGTGCTCGACGCGGATTGGCTGCGCGAGCTGTGCCTGGACGCCGGCGTCGATGACGTGGCGTTCGCCAGCGTCGACAATCCCGATCTGGCTTCGGAGGTCGAGCATGTCGAGGCCGCGCTGCCCGGCACCAGGAGCTACATCTCGCTGGTGGTCAAGATGAACCGCGACAACATCCGCTCGACCGCGCGCAGCGTCGCCAACCAGGAGTTTCACCGCAGCGGCGAGCTACTCAACGAAGCGGCCTACCGCATCGTGCGCCGGCTGCAGGACGCCGGTCACCGGGTGCTCAACCCCTCGGCGACCTTTCCGATGGAGATGGACAACTACCCCGGCCGGATCTGGGTTGTGGCGCACAAACCCGTCGCCGTCGCGGCGGGCCTCGGCGTCATGGGCATCCACCGCAACGTGATTCACCCCAAGTTCGGCAACTTCATCCTGCTGGGCACGATCTTGGTGGACACCCCGATCAGCAGCTACGGCGAGCCGCTGGACTACAGCCCGTGCCTGGAATGCAAGCTGTGCGTGGCGGCTTGCCCGGTCGGCGCGATCGGCAAGGATGGCAGCTTCGATTGGCTGGCGTGTTCTACGCACAACTACCGAGAGTTCATGGGCGGCTTCACGGATTGGGTGCAGACCGTTGCCGACAGTACGGACGCGACCGATTTCCGTTCGCGGGTAACCGATTCGGAGAACGCGTCGATGTGGCAGAGCCTGTCGTTCAAGCCCAACTACAAGGCCGCCTATTGCCTGGCGGTGTGCCCGGCCGGCGAGGACGTGATCGAGCCCTACCTGGACAACCGCAAGAGCTTTATGGATCTGGTGCTAAAGCCGTTGCAGGACAAGAAGGAAACCCTTTACGTGTTGCCGAATTCCAAGGCCAAGGAGTACGCGGAACGCCGCTATCCGCACAAGCAGGTGAAGGTCGTCGACGGCGGACGTTAGCCGCGCGTCTCGCGAAACTGCAACTAGCGACCCGTTTTCCGAGGTGGCGTCGGCAGTTACAGTCTCGCGGTCAGCCCGCGCTTCCGTAAGCGCGGGCGATGTCGGGGGAGTCCAGCCAACCGGAGTAGGTGGGCCGCGACGGCCAGCCTTCCGGCGAATCGAGCCATTCCTCCTGACGGCCCCACGGCAACAGGTCGATCAGCGCGAACGAGTGGCTGAGTTGTTCGGTGCCGCGCCCGTTGGTGTGCCAGGTGCGATACACGGTGTCGCCGTCGCGAAGAAACACGTTGACCGCGAAGCCGCCGCCCGGGGGCGCGTCCACGTCCGCACCGAACGGGCTCTGCGACGACGAGTACCACTGCATCCGATTGCCGACCTTTTCCCGGTAAGCGAGTGCCTCCTCGATCGGGCCGTTGGTGACGATGACGAAACGGGCGTCGTAGTTGTCGAGGAATTCGAGTCGGGTGAACTGCGAGGTGAAACCCGTGCAGCCGCCGCACTGCCACTCGGCGCCGTCCGACCACATGTGGTGGTAGGTGATGAGCTGCGACCGGCCACCGAACACGTCGACCAGCCGGACCGCCCCCTCGGCGCCGATCAGTGTGTAGTCGGGTAATTCGACCATCGGCAGGCGGCGCCGTTGCGCGGCGATCGCATCCAGTTCCCGGGTGGCCGCCTTCTCGCGCTTGCGTAGTTCGTCGAGCTCGGCGCGCCAGGTTCGGGCATCGACGACGGGCGGCAGGGCCGTGTTGTTCGGTGACATTAGATCCATACCTTTGTTCTGGAATTTTCCGACTCAAAGGTCTGACTGGCGGTCCGCCCGGAATTCATCGGCGAGCGCCAGGATTGGTAAAAGCGCTGCTCACAGCTGAGAACTAGCTATGAATGTGGTTTGCGACGCGCGCGCCGGGGTACCTATGTGCAAACTTTAGATGTCACGCGGGGGGACCCTGGGTCCGGAAAGGCGACGCAAACATGACTCAGGGATTGATCCCGACCGTCGACGACGCGCACGTGCGTTACGACTTGTCCGACGATTTTTTCCGCCTGTTCCTTGATCGGACCCAGACCTACAGCTGCGCGTACTTCGAGCGCGACGACATGACACTGGAAGAGGCCCAAATCGCCAAGATCGATTTGGCGCTGGCCGCGCTGGATCTGCGGCCCGGCATGACACTGCTCGACATCGCCTGCGGCTGGGGCACCACGATGCGCCGCGCGATCGAGAAGTACGACGTCAACGTCGTCGGCCTGACCACGTCCAGCGGTCAAGCCGCCCACGTGCAGAAAATGTTCGACGAGATGGACACCGAGCGCAGCAAGTGGGTGTTGCTGGGCGGCTGGGACGAGTTCACCGAGCCGGTCGACCGGATCGTGTCCATCGGGGCGTTCGAGCACGGCCGATTCGATCGCTACGACGACCTTTTCCAAATGGCCTATGCCGTCCTGCCCGACGACGGCGTCATGTTCTTGCACACGATCACCGGTCCGCCGTCGATCGATCCGGTGGAGCAGCACGCGGCGGGTGCCGGTTTCACCCTGACGCTGCGCGAGCCGCTGCAGCCGCATTACGTCAGGACCCTCGATCTGTGGGCCGCGGCGCTCGAGTCGCGCCGGGACGAAGCCATCCAGATGCAGTCCGAAGAGGTCTACGAGCGATACCTGCATTACCTGACGGGCCGGGCCAACGCCTTCCGCACCGGTCAAATCGATGTCAACCAGGTCACCCTCGAGAAGTGATCGTCCGCGCGGATTCGGGAGCAACGACACGGTCAACGAGACGATAACGATTCACACACCGCCCTGGCTTGGCGCAAAAGCCGATGGGAGGGTGGTGCCCGTGAGTGTTCGTGTCAATGAGCTGGCGCACGGCGCGCGCACGCAATGGATGGACAGACCACCACAACGGTGTGCACGTGGTCACTGGCTTTTGCCGGGACACATGATCGTGGCCACCATTCCGTGTTCCTGCGGCCGTCATATCTGCTGGGAATGCGAGTGCGGCGCGGCCACCTATGGGCCCGAATTGGCCGAGTCGTGCAGCCTTGCCAACCGTCGGCGCGGATCTGCGGTCGTCGCGTCCGACGCGATCAAAAGCCTGTCCTGAAACGGGTTTGGCTTCCCCTCGTCACGACCGCGTCACGACCGCGGAGTTGCGGTTGGGCGCCCACGCCCGTTCGAAATCCGCGATGGGTATCTGCTCATCACGGCCGGTGTCGATGCCGCTGTCGTTGAGATGCACCACACCGGTCTTGGTATCGATGCCGGTGACGACCACAAAGTGGTTACCGGCGTCCCGGTTGCCGGGGCGGTTCCAGATGGTCTCGGCGTTGACGAGGGCGATCACCTTGCGCTTGTCGGCCAGATTCTGTTGTAGGGCACCGAGATCGGTCTGGATGTTGTCGGCCCTGACCCAGTAGTGCCACAGCAGCAGCGGCAGATCTCTGATGTCGGTGTTGCCGGGTGGAGTCCAGATCGGTTTGGAACCCGTTGCTCCCGGCATGTTTTCGGCGACGGCGGTGATCTGTCGTTCGGTGGGCTGGCGGCCGGTGAGCTCGCCGACGACGTCGGCGACCGCGATCTCTCCGCAGTCCGACGAGTGCTGGCGGCGCCAATAGGGCGCGGCGGCAGCCGGGTCGCCGTACATGCCCACCTCGTGGTCGGCGTCCGGCGCCGGAGGGCCCGGGGCGGCGTGGGCCGCGGCTGCCCCGGTGAACGCCGATGTTGCGCCGGTCGCCCATAACAGGGCGGCCGCGGCGACGTTCGTCGTCAGGGTGCGGGCCATCGTCGTCCTTTTCTCGAGCCGCGGTGGCGGCGCGCAACGGTATTGAGAAAAGGGTTACTGGTCGCCCTCTCGGGAGCATTAAACGGTAAGCCGGCGAGATTCGTGGACGAACGCGCCGAAAAGTTGCTGCCCTGAGACCGCATTGCTGCCCTGGTGTCATCCAACCCGTCGGTGTTTCGCCGGCCTGCGCGGCGGACTTAAAACTCTGATTGTCTTTGGGCGCACCGGAAATCGTGCAATGGTCGGCATTATGGCTGGTGCCTCGATGGGCGCGTGCCCGCCAACCATAGCCGTGGCGATCTCACCTACGGCTATTCGTGCTGCCGATCGCGACGATCATCCAAGGCGGCCGACTCCTGTTTGAAACCGAGGAAGCGCACCGTTGACGCGTGCGTAACAAGTTCGGCATCGAAGGTTTCTAAGGTGGGGCGGTCCACCTTCCGCAGACGAAGAACGTGGACCCCCTCAGCGATAGGAACTCCATTGAGCGGAAACGCGGTGCGCCTGCAGGCGATCAACAGCGTCGAGGCATACGTCCCCCCGGCCGTCAGTTTCGTAGCCGGTGAGACCCCCGGCGAGGTCTTCGGCTCCAACGTCTTCACCAAGGCCGAGATGCAGGCGCGGCTGCCCAAGTCGGTGTACAAGTCCGTGGTGGCGACCATCGAGAAGGGCGCCAAACTCGACCCGGCGGTCGCCGACACGGTCGCGGTGGCCATGAAGGATTGGGCGCTGGAAAAGGGCGCCACCCACTACGCGCACGTCTTCTACCCGATGACCGGTCTGACCGCCGAGAAGCACGACAGCTTCCTCGAACCCGTCTCCGACGGGCAGACACTCGCCGAGTTCGCGGGTAAGACCCTGATCCAGGGCGAGCCCGATGCCTCGAGCTTTCCCTCCGGCGGGTTGCGCAGCACCTTCGAGGCGCGCGGCTACACCGGCTGGGACGTGACCAGCCCGGCCTACGTCCTGGAGAACCCCAACGGCAATACGCTGTGCATCCCAACGGTTTTCGTTTCGATGACCGGCGAGGCGCTGGACTACAAGACGCCGCTGCTGCGCAGCCAGCAGGCCATGGGCATCCACGCCGAGCGGATCCTGACCTTGTTCGGACACAAGGACCTGAACAAGGTGGTGTCCTTCTGCGGCCCGGAGCAGGAGTACTTCCTGGTCGACCGGCACTTCTTCTTGGCCCGCCCGGACCTGATCAACGCCGGTCGCACGGTGTTCGGCGCCAAGCCGCCGAAGGGCCAGGAGTTCGACGACCACTACTTCGGCGCGGTGCCCGAGCGTGTGCTGGGCTTCATGATGGACACCGAGCGGGAGCTGTTCAAGCTCGGTATCCCGGCCAAGACCCGCCACAACGAGGTCGCGCCCGGGCAATTCGAGGTGGCGCCGATGTTCGAGCGGGCCAACATCGCCTCCGATCACCAGCAGCTGCTGATGACGATTTTCAAGACGATCGCCAAGAAGCACGGCATGGAATGCTTGTTCCACGAGAAGCCGTTCGCCGGCGTCAACGGGTCCGGCAAGCACGTGAACTTCTCGGTGGGTAACGCCGAGCTCGGGTCGTTGCTGGTCCCGGGCGACACCCCGCACGAGAACGCCCAATTCCTGGTGTTCTGCGCGGCGGTGATCCGCGCCGTGCACAAGTTCGCCGGGCTGCTGCGGGTCTCGGTCGCGTCGGCCACCAACGACCACCGGCTGGGCGCCAACGAGGCGCCGCCCGCGATCATCTCGATCTTCCTGGGCGAACAGCTCGCCGACGTGTTCGAGCAGATCGCCAAGGGCGCGGCAACGTCGTCAAAGGGCAAGGGCACCATGATCATTGGTGTGGACACGTTGCCCCACTTGCCGACTGACGCCGGTGACCGCAACCGGACCAGCCCGTTCGCCTTCACCGGCAACCGGTTCGAGTTCCGCGCACCCGGTTCCGGTCAGACGGTGGCGGTTCCGATGATCGTGCTCAACACGATCATGGCCGACTCCTTCGACTACATCGCCACGATCCTGGAGCAGGCTGTCGCGGACGGCGAAGACTTCGATCAGTCGGTGCAGAAGCTGCTCACGGAGATCATCACCGAGCACGGGGCGGTGGTGTTCAACGGGGACGGTTACTCGGAGAACTGGCAGATCGAGGCGGCCGAGCGGGGCCTGCCGAACCTGAAGACCACCCTGGACGCCATCCCGGAGCTGATCAAACCCGATGCGGTCGAACTGTTCGCGAAGTACGGGGTGTTCAACGAACGCGAGCTGCACAGCCGCTACGAGGTCCGCCTGGAGCAGTACGCGTTGACGATCGGGGTCGAGGCGAAGTTGGCGCTGGAGATCGGGACGACCGTCATCCTGCCCGCCGCAATTCGGTACCAGACCGAACTCGCGCAGAACGTCGCGACGATGAAGAAAGCCGGTGTGCAGCCCAGCACGGCGGCGTTGGAAGCGGTCTCGGCCCCGCTGGCCGATCTGTCCGCGGCGCTGACGACGTTGAAGGCAGCCCTGTCGGACCACTCGGCGCAGTCGGCCCTCGACGAGGCCACGCACGCCCAAGAAGCGCTGCTGCCGGCGATGGAAGCGGTGCGCACCGCCGCCGACACGCTGGAAGGCGTTGTCGCCGACGACTTGTGGCCGCTGCCTACCTACCAAGAGATGCTCTACATCCTGTGAATCCGTCGTCGGGCGTGGGGGCCGACCGCGCGAGCTCGATAATCCGCGGCTCCCACGCCCGGCGACTTCAGCTGCCCGCTGCACATGCCGCACCTGACGCGTTAAGTTCTGAAAGGAGAAAGTCACCCGGTCAGGGGAGAGCATGGGGCCATTTGACGACGGCCGGCGTCGTGCCGCCGAACTGGAGGCGTACCAGGCGCTCTGGAACCTATGGCGGTCCTCGCGGCGGACGAGCATCGAAAACTGGGGAGTCGGCGTGCGAGATGCTGGAGAACCACTACACGGTCAGCAAAGCCCGCGAGAACGTCGAAACCTGCGAGATGCGGATCCGCTACCTCGAGATCGCCGAACCCGTGCCCCGGCTGGCGGACTTTGTCCAGCCTCCGGCCTACGACCGGCTGCCCGATGCGGAGCGGCAGCTGGGGCATGCCCGATACCAGTATCAGCTGGCCCGCCGCCGGCACCCGGTGCGCGAGCAACAACGCCTGAGAGAACTCGAAACCACCAAGGCGCTCTATGCAGCCGTCCAGGCGGCCGAAGCCCGAGCCAGGGCCGCCGAGCTGGCCCGCCAGCGCGAAAGGCAGCTCAGCTGCTGGCCCAAAGGTGTTGTGCTGGAAAGCGATATCTACAACATCGACGGAGTGGCCGCCCAGGTTGAGGCGCAGAACGCGAAAATCGAGTCCGAGGTCGCCGCGCTGACCGATCTGCTGCGAGCAGGATTACGACAGCTGCCCGACGCGTCGACGGCGGCGCCCGACCAGTTGGCGGCTCACGTCGAATCCGTACTGGCGGCAATGCCGTTGCCGTGTGGCATCACCCCCGGCGCCGCCGTTGAGTACGCGCCCGCGGCCCGCCAATTGGCGGTCGAATACCAACTGCCCACGGCGGCCGTCGTCCCAGCTGCCAAGGCGTACCGCTATGTCAAAAGCCGCGAGACGGTGGTCGAGACGGCGCGACCGGCGGGGCAGGTAAAAGCGTTGTACGCCAGCACCATTGCCCAGCTGACCTTGTTATCGCTGGCGGCCGTCTTCGCACTCGACGGCGAGCACCATGTCGAGGTGGTGGCCTTCCAGGGCGTCGTCGAAACACCGCATCCGAGCACCGGTCAACCGACCCGGCCGTGTTTGATCAGGGTGCGCGTCGATGCGAAAACCTTCGCCGGGATCGACCTCGGCGGCGCCGATCCGTCCGTCTGCCTCAACCGGCTCTCGGCGCTGGTGTCGCCGAATCCGGCAGCGTATGTCCCGGTGCCGTCGGCCGGGTGATCAGCCGTAGGCGTCCCACCAGGTGTGCAAGTCCTCGACGGTGGCGGGGTCGCCCGCGACGTCGCTGAGCATCAGCTTTTCCTCGTTGGTCCAGATCACGTTCGGGTGGCCGTTGTAGGTGCCGCACGCGATCAAACCCGCCATCTCGTTGGGGGTTTGGTCGTAGTGCCAGCTCACCGGCGAGGCGCCCTCCCCGGGGCAGTTCACCAGGCTGACGTTGGCGATGTCGTCGGTGAAGGACTTCTTGAGCAGGTCCGGGGTGGGAAACAGGCCGTAGGTGGCCTTGCTGGGGCCGCCGGGCTGAGTGTTCTGCCCGCACGACACCATCGCCACCGCGTTGGTCCAGATGCTGCCCGATTCGGGTGTGGCCGGCGTGCAGGTGCCGGCCAGGTAGCCCGGCGGCAGCAAGCTGATCAGCCGCGCCTGGTCGGTGTTGGGACCCGGGCTGGATGGCGCAGTCGTCTTCGCGCCACCCGCCTTGGGCGGTTGCTGCGGGGAGGCGGAGGGTTTGAGCGTCAGCCAGATGCCCACCGCGGCAATGGCGACGACGACAGCCGCTCCGGCCGCGGCCAGGATAGGCCAGCGGCCCCGTTTGCCTGGTGTCGCCGGCTGATCCGATCCGGCGGGGCCGGGCTGCTCGGCGGTCGGCGGCGGCGGTGGGCTGTCCGGTTGGGTGGCGGGCCCCGCCGAGTCCAGCGGGTTGTATCGCGTGTGCGGTGCGGCGGACGGCTCGGCCGCCGCGTTGGCTTCGGTGTCTTGCGGCTTCGCCGAGGTTTCGCTGCGGCGCAGGATGGTTGCGGCACGGTCGCGCTCCGGCCGGGACAGCGCATCGTGCGCGGCCTCCGCCAGATCGCCGGCGGTGGCGTAGCGCTCGATCGGGTTCTTGGCCATGCCGCCGGCGATCACGGCGTCGAATGCCTTGTCCACGCCGAAGCCTTGCGCGCTGGGCAGCGGGATCGGTTCCATCATGTGCGAGGTGACCAGCACGCCCGTGCTGTCGGCGGGATACGGCGGCGCCCCGGTCAGGCATTCGTACAGCACACACGCCAGCGCGTACACGTCGGCGCGGGGAGTCACCTCGTCGCTCGAAAACCGTTCGGGCGCCATGTATTTCCAGGTCCCCACCGCGGTGCCCAGCTGGGTGAGTTTCTCGTCGGTTTTTGCGCTGGCGATGCCGAAGTCGACGAGATAGGCGAAGTCGTTGCGGGCGATCAGAATGTTCTGCGGTTTGACGTCGCGGTGCGTCACCCCGGCGGCGTGCGCGGCATCCAGTGCGGCCGCGACCTGAAGGATGATGGCCACCGCGCGCGGCGGGGTCAACGCCCCGTCCCGCTCGAGCAGGCTGCCCAGGTCGATGCCCTCGATCAGGCGCATCTCCAAATACAGTTGCCCGTCGATCTCGCCGTAGTCGTGGATGGGGACCACGTGGGGCTCTAGCAGCCGGCCGGTGATGCGGGCCTCGCGCTCCATCCGCTTGCGAAACACCGGGTCCTGGCTGTACGCGAGCGACATCAGCTTGAGCGCCACCGTCCACTGTTTGACGGTGTGTTCGGCTTCGTAGACCTCGCCCATGCCGCCGCGGCCCAGCAGCCGTTTGAGGTGGTAGGGACCGAACATCGTCCCCAACCGCGAGCCCTGCGCGCCGGTCATCGCTGACTCCTATTCACGGTCTGGCAACCACGACGGTAAAGCCCGACCACTATCACCGCTCGAAAACTACAACATTGTGGGGACGCATGTGCGCTCGTGTTACCTGCATGGGCGCCTGTCTTTGGCGTGCCGGCCATCACTATTCGCGGTTGCCGGCGCCGGTCGATGCGAACGGTTGGTGAATTCCGGCCAACGCCGGCGTGCCCGGTTCGCCGTATGGCGGCGGCGCACACCGCATGGATCGGCGAGACGTGTTCTGGCGCAATATGTTTTGGATATGTGCCACGCTCAGCGGTGTGCGAGCGCGAGGATCTGGGGCAACGCCTCCCGGGCCGCGGCGCGGCCGGCCTCGCGAGCCTGGTCGATCTGATGGAACTCCAGCAGCCCGACGCCGCGGGTGCTGGGCCGGATCACGACGTCGGCTTGCGCCAGTGTCGCGGCGGCGGCCAGCCCGCTGCCCATCATCATCGTGCGTATCAGGGTTTCGCCGATCCCGGGAACTCGTGGGGGACCGCTGAATTCGGTCGTAGACACCGTCGCGTCGCCGCCGAACCCGACCGCGACCGCGATCAGCGGTCCCTCGGTACTCGACAGCGTCGAGACGGGAAGGTTGTCGAGCACCCCGCCGTCGACGTGCAGCGTGCCGCCGTAGACGTAGGGCGGGAAGATCCCGGGCAGGCGCAGCGAACACCCCACGGCGTCGGCAACCGGGCCCCGGCGGTGCACGACCGTGCGCCGCCCCAGCAGATCGACGCTGACACAGCGGAACTCTTTGGGTAGTTCTTCGATCAACCGCTCGCCGTAGGCGCGACGCAACAGCGCGGGAATGCGCCGCCCGCGCGTCAGCCCTTTCACCGGTACGGTGTAGTCCCGGATCGGGTTGGTGCGAATGAAGTACTCGTATACGTAGGCGTCGACGCCCGCCGCGTCCAGCCCGCTGGCCGCCAGCGCCGCGACGATCGCACCCATGCTGGTGCCGGCGAACCGGTCGACGACGACCCCGGCGGCTTCCAGCTCTTCGAGCACCCCGAGATGAGCGAACGCGCGCGCGCCCCCACCGCCCAGCACCAATCCGATCGAACGTCCGACAATGCGCGCGGCGAGCGGCCGCAGGTCGTCGGCCGAACCATCGGAGTGCAGCGTCAAAACCGACCGCGGCGTGATCAGCTCTTCCCAGGCGCGCCGGTGCTCCCGGTCGGCGGGCGGCCCGGCCAGCAGCAGGTCTGCGCCGGTGGCGCGCTCGGGCAGCGGATCGACCGGCGGTGCCGGTGTACCCGACACGAGCACGATCCGGTCCGCCACGCGCAGACAGAAGTCCCGCCATTCGGCGTCGTCGATCTCCGCCTGCAACACCACCTTGTCCGCGGCCCGCTCGGCGCGCTCCAGCCCGCCGCGGTCGACGCGGCCCGGCCGCACCGCGCGGACGTAGCCCGACAGCAGGTGCACCAACTCGTGGGACACCATCGTCACCGGCGCGTCGGCGTCGACGCCGACCACCGCGATGACCACATCGCAGGAGGTCACGTTCGACGTCGCCGGCGGCGGCAGCTGATGCAGGCGGGTAGCCAGCTCGCGCACCAGCGCGCCGAGTACCCGCACATCGGCGATCTTGTCGAACTGGGACTTGGTGAGCCGGACCAGGGTGGAGTCGCGCACCGCGCGGATGGCCGCGGACCGGGGTGCCCCGGTGAGCAGCCCGAGCTCGCCGATCACCTCGCCGCGGCCCAGCTCGCGGATCGCGACGCCCTGTTGCACCGCCTGCAGCCGGCCGTGGCACACCACGTACAGGGAGTCGGCGGCGTCGCCCTCGCGAAACAGAAACGAGCCGGCCGTGAGGTCTATCTCCTCGGTGCTGGCTCGCAGGTCGGCCAGAGCGTCGGCGTCCAGGCCGGCGAACAGCGGCAGGCTTTCCAGCAGATCCTCATCGCGGTCGACCGCCAGCACCTGCTCGTGCCGCGCGACAGCCGTTGCGCGCGAACGTGGTTCGAGTTTCGGTGGCGGCTTGGCAACAACGGGGGCAGTGGCGACCTGACCGGTGCGGCCGAGGAACAGCGCTCCGACCGCCACGGCCACAAAGCAGACCGCAGCCATCGCCCAGCCGCGGCGCAGCGCCTCGGCGGCCTCACCGCGCGCCGGTGTGCCGATCAGGACGACCAGCAGCGCAATTCCGATGACGGCGCCGAGCTGGCGGCAGCTGCTGACCACCGCCGACGCGGTCGCGTAGCTGCCGCCCTTGGGCACCCGGGCCAGGGCGGCGCTGCCCAGCAGCGGCAGGGTGGCGCCGACCCCGAGTCCCTGCAGCAGCTGGCCGGGCAGCCACTCGCGGGCGAAGTTCGGATGCGTCCCGACGCGCTGCATGTACCACAGCAGGCTGCCGGCCCAGATCAGGGCGCCGACGAACACGATCGTGCGATGGCCGCGCCGGTCGGCGATCTTGCCGAGCACCGCCGCCACGACGGCCGCGACCAGAGCCGCGGGGGCGACCGCGAGGCCGGTCTTGAGCAGGTTGTAGCCCCACACATAGTTCAGGAACAGCACATGCGTGAGGAGGTAGCCGTAGAAACCGGCGCCCGCGATGATCGTCAGGATGTTTCCCGCGACGAAGGACTGCACCCGCAGATAGGCGGGCTCGATCAGCGGCGACGGATGGAACCGGGAACTCACCACGAACCCGACCAGGGCGACGGCCGCGGCGACGAACGACCCGATCGTGCCGGGGCTGGACCAGCCCCAGTCCGGTCCCTTGATCAAACCGAGGGTCAGCAGGCCGAGTGCGGCGGCAAGCAGCAGCGCCCCACGCAGGTCGGGCACGCGCCGTTGTCCGGGCGAACGGCTCTCGACCAACTCGCGGCGAGCCACCACCACCGCGACGACGCCGAGCGGCACGTTCACCAAAAACGCCCAGCGCCAATCGGACACCTGCACGATCGCCCCGCCGATCGGCGGGCCCAGACCCGATGCGATGGCCGCCGCGGCGCCCCACAATCCCACCCCGTGTGCTCGGCGCGCGACCTCGAAGCCTTCGACGACCAGAGCCAGGGAGGCCGGTACCAGCAGCGCCGCGCCGATGCCCTGCAGGATCCGGAACGCGACCAGTTGCTCGACGGTGTTGGCCAGCGCGCATAACCACGAGGCCGCCGTGAAAAGCACCACGCCCCAGATGAACATCCGCTTGCGACCGAGCAGGTCGGCGAGCTTGCCCGCCGCGACCAGAAACGCCGCGAACACGATGTTGTACGCGTTGAGGACCCAGGACAGGCTGCCGATGGGGTAGGTGGGGAAGGACTGCTGAATATTCGGGAATGCGACGTTGACGATCGTCGAGTCGAGAAAGGCGAGGAAGGCCCCGAACGCTGCCACCAGGAGCACCGCCGTCGACGAGGGCTGGCGGCGCACGGTGAGCGGGCCCAGCGACTGACGCGTGGTTTTCGTATCACCGTTCGTCGCAGCCTTATCCGTTGCGGTCCTGTCTGCGGCGCTGGATAGGCCCTGAGCATGGGATGTTCCGAGATCCATGATTGACCCTTGGGGTAAAGCCGGCGGGCGGCTCAGTCGACTTGTCGGATGGGCATTTCCGCGGTGGACTCGGGACTACCGCCCGAATCGGATCCAGCGGTTCTCCCCGGTAAAGTCGTCGAGTCGCCGGCCGGGTCGCGGCCGATGACGGGAAATACGGTCTCTTTCCCGCTGCGGCCCTTGAGCTCGACTTCCTCGCCCTCACCCCACGTGAATTGTGTCTCGACGGTGCGGCGTACCCCGCTGGTCACCATCACCGACGCGCGCCCTTGGCGCCCGGCCAGGCCGGCCAATCGGAACGCCACGTTGGTGGAGTCGCCGATCACCGCCTCGACCGATCTGGTCATCGCCGCCAGCGCGACCCGGCCGACGACCACGCCCCAGCCCATGCGGATGGGCGTGCCGTCCGGGCTGCGCAACGGCAGTCTCGGTCCGAGCTCCCCGACGAGCCGGTTCGCGGCGAGCGAGAAATCGATCGCCCGCTCGGCGGCGTCCGGGAACCTGTTCGCCTCCCATATCGCGAATATCGCGTCGCCGGCGTAATGGTTCAGCGTGCCGTGATGGGCGTGCAACACACCGCCCACTTCATGCCACAGCGTGTGCAGGCTTTGCGCGATGACCTCTTCTTCGGTCACCTCGGAGATCGTCGAGTAGTTGATGATGTCACCGACCACCATCACCATGGCGGCCTGGCTGATTCGGGTCCGGGTCAGACCCGGCGCCATCGCGGCGTCGACGGCGGTGAAGCGCTCCGAGCGGAAGGTGAATGCCGCATCGGCGATCCGGATCTCGTCACCGGGTTGGATCGGACGCGGAACCGCTCGTTCCAACCGCATGCCGTTGAGCAGGGTGCCGTTGGTGCTGGTGTCGATCACGAAAGCCTGATCCGCGACGGCATCCAACCGGATTTCGAGATGGGTCCGGGAGATTTCGGGATCGCGGATCACCAGTCTGCGTGACTCGCTGATCCCCGCGCACTCACGGCCGATGAACAACTGATCGACGATCGGCACCCTGTACTCGACGCCGCTGTCCTGCAAGACGAGATACGCCAGCGGCCTGCCAGGCTGCCGCCCTGGCAGCTCCATGAAGGAAGTCATGCTTGCCTCGCTGCTCGCCGTGTCAGACCGCCCAACTGAAAGTCGGTTAATGCCAATGCTCCTCCGCAGTCACGCCGTCGCCGCGGTCTCATGGCACGCCGTCATTAGCCGGAGTATGGCGCCAGTCCGCCAATCGTCACCCATACGCTGCCTTTCCCGGTGAATAGGCCCGCCGCGACCCCGCTGACGCGCTGGTCCTTCGAGCTCACGGCTGTCCTTCGTGCCGGCGATTGGTGACGCTGCGGACATTACCGGAAACCACCCCGGCGGGTTCGGAAATCTTGAAATGGCCTACACGTGCGAAATCGTGGGTGAATGGCTGGTTAATCGAAGATGACTTTTGTCCGCGCGCCATTCGGGATTTGCTCGGGCGTGGCGCAGCAGCTGGGTTAGATTCTGTCCCAAAAGGATTCGGCTACATAGCGGGTGCGGTAGCATTGGCTACCGAATGCTTCGTTGAGTCTGCGGCGTTGACGGCGGCAAACGGGGGATTGGTTTCGCGCCCGAGAGCTGGCGGAATTTCGAAAGGCACGTTGGTCGGCAGATAAGCTCCTAACCGGCACCGCAACCCTTTTGGAGTGCCGGGGAGGAAGAGCATGCGTTCACCAAACCCGTTTGCGGCCACGCGCGCCGTCCGTACGTCCGATCTCGTCGGTCCATGAGTACGCGGCGGGAGTGGCGAGTCGCCGATGCGCGAAAGGCGCTGCGGAATGTTCCGATCCTGGCCGACATCGACGCCAAACAACTCAACGACTTGGCCAGCGCGGTGGATCGCCTGCAGATCCCGGCCCATGAATGGCTGTTTCGACTGGGCGAGCCGTCGGACGCCATTTACGTAATCGACTCGGGGCGATTCGCCGCCGTCGGCGCCGATGGACAGGTGATCCGCGAGATGGCGGCCGGCGACTCCGTCGGTGACCTGGGTGTGATTTCCGGCACCGAACGCTCGGCAGGGGTTCAAGCGCTGCGAGACGGCGTGGTCTGGCGGATTGCCGGTGAAACCTTCAGCGAGGTACTCGCCAACACCCCGCAGCTGCAGTTGGCGATGGTCAAGGCGATGGCGAGGATGCTGCGCGACTCGCGGTCGGCGAACATCTCTTCGGCGCCACGGGTCATCGGCGTCGTCTCGACCGGCTACGCGGTCGCGGCGCCGGTCGTCGACGCGATCGCGACGCGGCTGGGCGCGTTCGGTTCGATCGCCGTCGTCGCGCCGCCCGCCGAGAAAACCGCCGCGGTCACGGCGCACGCCGAACTCGTCGAGGCGTTCGCCGAAACCCTCGACCGGGCCGAACGCAGCCACGATTGGGTGTTGGTGGTGGCCGACCGCGGATCGGGCGAGCTATGGCGGCGATACGTTGTCGCGCAAAGCGATCGACTCGTGGTTTTGGTGGACCAAGCCCAGCCGCCGGACGAGCTCGAGCGGCTGGACACCAAAGGCCAGGTGCACCTGATCACGCTGACCGAACCCGATACCGGTTGGTGGGATCTGCTGGAGCCGGTGTCGCATCATCCCGGCGACGCCGACGGAATCGCCGCGGTGGCCCGCAGAATCGCCGGCCGGTCCTTCGGGCTCGTGCTCGCGGGCGGCGGCGCGCGGGGGCTGGCGCACTTCGGCGTCTACGAAGAGCTCACCCGGGCCGGCATCGTCATCGACCGCTTTGGCGGCACGAGTGCCGGCGCCATCGCCGCGGCGGCCTTCGCGCAGGGGATGACCGCCGACGAGGCGACGGACGCGGCGTACCAATTCGTCGGAAACACCAGTCCACTAGGCGATTACACGGTCCCCGCGATCGCGCTCACCCGGGGCACGCGCATCGAGCGTTTGCTCGACGAGTTCTTCGGCGGCACTGTGATCGAGCATCTGCCGAAGGGTTTCTTCTCGGTCTCGGCGGACATGATCACCGGCGAGCAGATCGTGCATCGTCGGGGATCGCTGACGCTCGCGGTCCGCGCGTCGATCTCGATCCCGGGCCTCATTCCGCCGGTGCAGCATGACCAGCGCCTGCTCATCGACGGCGGATTGTTGAACAACCTACCGGCCGATGTGATGTGCGCCGACGGCGACGGTGAAGTCATCTGTGTCGATTTGCGACGAAAGTTCCTGCCGTCCAAGAATTTCGGACTGCTACCGGCAATCGTTCAGCCGCCGGGGTTCGTCCGTCGGCTCCTCACCGGAACCGATGTCGCGCTGCCGCCGCTGCAAGAGACCCTGCTGCGCACCGTCGACCTTGCGGCCTCCACCGGCAACCTGCGCGAGCTGCCCCGGATCGCGGCCATCATCGAGCCGGATATCTCGACGATCGGTCCGCTGGATTTCAAGAAGATCGATGCCGCGGTGGAAGCCGGACGGATCGCGACGCGGGCCGTGCTGGAAGCGCATCCACACCTCGCCGGGCCAACTGCCGATCCTCAAGTCGCGAACATGATCTGACGGTCTGACGCGCGGGCTATCCGAGCAGTTTGGTCAACCAGGTCGCGTCTTGGTAGTTGATGGATTTGCTGCCATCCCAGACGAACGGTGTGCCAGAGGCATTCAACCCCGCCAGCGTCGTGTCGCCGGCGTCGGCCTTCGCCTTGGCCGTCGCGATGTCGTCACCCGCCTTGATGCAGTTGATCGCGTCGGCGTCGACGCCGACCGTCTTGGCCAATTGCGCCAGCTCGCCGTCGGTTCGATCCTCGGGGGCGCCTTCGGCCGGCTGGAAGTTGCTGGCGAATATCCCCGAATAGAAGCTCATGTAGAGCTTCGGGTCGTTCTGGGCCGCGACGCAGTACGTCGCCGCCACCGCGCGGGTCGAGTAGTTCTTGCTGTGCGATTTGTCGTCGAGGAAGTTCAGCAGGTGGTAGCGCACGGCGAGTTTCTTGTTGTTGACCGCGGTTTCGATGTCGCCGGCATTCGACCGGATGAAGCTGCCGCAGGGTGGACACATGGGCTCGTTGAAGATGTCGATGGTGATCGGTGCCGCGGAGCTGCCCACCAAGACACCGTCGTCGAGGACGCGCAGCTCGACCGCGTCGGGTGCCGCGGATGGTTTCGGCGAGGACGGGCCCGGCGAGCGCCAGGGTTGGGCGACCACCAGCACCGCGCTCACCAGCGCTACCACGACGAAAGCCGCGAGGCCGACCCACAACCACGCGTTGCGCCCGCGCCGGGGTGCCGGCTGTGCCCAGCCCGTCCCGACGCCGGAGCCGTCGCCCCAGCCGGTGACGCCGGGCCAGCCCGTGCTCGGCGGAGCGGGCATCCCGGTTGCCGACGGAGGCCAACCCGTGGGTTGGTTGGCCATCGCAGGGGGAGTTTGTGCAAAACCGATCGGCGCCTGGCCCGCGAACGCGGCCGGCAGTTCGGCAGCCTGGCTGCGCTGCAATATGTCGGTCGCCCGGTCCTGATCGGGCGTGGCCAGGGCGGCGTAGGCGGCCGCCGACAAATCGCCGCAGGTGGCATAGCGGTCCAGTGGGTCCTTGGCCATGCCGCGCGCGATCACCTGGTCGAAGGCCACCGGGATACCCGGCCGGGTGACGCTGGGCCGTGGGATCGGCTGGTGCAGGTGCGCGCTCATCACGCTGACCTGATCACCCTTGTACGGCGGAGATCCGGTCAGGCATTCGTACAGGACGCAGGCCAGCGCATAGATGTCGGCGCGGTAGGTGACCTCGGTGTCGCTGAACCGTTCCGGGGCCATGTATTTGAAGGTGCCGACCGTGGTGCCGAACTGCGTCAGCTTCTCGTCGGAGGTGGCGCTGGCGATCCCGAAGTCGACCAGGTACGCGAAGTCGTCGCTGCTGACCAGGATGTTCTCCGGTTTGACGTCGCGATGCGTGATACCGGCCGCGTGCGCGGCGTCGAGCGCAGAGCCGATCTGGCGCACGATCGCCACCGCGCGCGGCGGCGTCAGCGGTCCGTACCGGCTCAGGATGGTGGCCGCGTCCAGGCCGTCGATCAGGCGCATGTCCACAAAGAGCTGGCCGTCGATTTCGCCGTAGTCGTGGATCGGGACGACGTGGGGTTCCTGCAGCCGTCCCGCCGTGCGGGCCTCGCGCTGCATACGGGTGCGGAAGACCGGATCGCTGGACAGCGTCTGCGACATCAGCTTCAGGGCGACGACCCGCTCCCGGACCGTGTCCTCGGCCTCGTAGACGTCGCCCATCCCGCCGCGACCCACCAGCCGTCGCAGCAGATAGGGCCCGAATTGCGAGCCCTCCCGCGAACCCGCGGTGTCACCCATCGCCGACTCCTCTGTGCCAGGCATAAGGCTAATAGTTTGGGGCAACCGGGGGCCCGGTGAATAGACAGAATGCCAGCTAATTCGTCAATGCGCGCCGAGTGGGGCCGAAAACGCGCGCGGCCGGCCGTCGATCAGTGACGTTCCTCCTCACCGGCGTGGCGTTCGCCGAGTCCTTCTCTCGACAGCGCCCGGAGGAATCCATAGGCGTGCATTCCCGCCGTACCGGGATTTTTGACGATCCATTCGTTGATGTTTCCCAGCGCGGTGGCCAAGTGGTCGCGTTTGATCCGCACCAAGTAGGTCTTTCGCTCGTCGTCGGGATCGTCGTTGGAGTTGGCCACCGCGACAGGATTTTTGAACGCGTACGCAATGCCGTGCACCGAATTGTGATTGAGTGCCCAGCGAAGTTCGTTGGGCCGCAGTCCGTTCACCGCGATGTTGCGGTAGCCGTCGTCGTCTGAATTGCTCACTTGGCCGATGGTCCTCTTCTGGAAGTGCGAGAAAATAGCCGGCGGTGGGCGCAACGTGATGTCGCACAGGCAATTCGACGACCGTTTGAACATGTGTCACCGCACCGAAACCGGGCGCTTGCCTCGGACTTCCCGGTGACACGCCGGGCCGGCGGATGGGCCCGGACGCCCCCTCGGGAATTGCACCGCCACATCAATCCACCGTGACACACCACCGTGGACGGCGCCATCGCAGCAGAACAGCGCGGGTGCTCCGGAACGCGAGGCAACCGTTGCGGGGCATCCGCTTTCGGACCTCGACCGGCGCGGGCGTCGTAGAGTAACCGGCGACCCATCAACGTTGGCTGGGAGGACGCATGACCGAACGCATCGAGATTCAGCGCACCATCGCGGCGCCGGCGCCCGATATCTTCCGGCTGCTGTGCGATCCGCAGGGTCATGTCGCGATCGACTCCACCGGAATGCTGCAAGACGCCGACGGCGACCCGGTGGCCGCGGCCGGCGAGAGCTTCGTCGTGCACATGGACCGTGCGGCCCTCAACGACTACCCGCAGCTCGGTAAGTATGACGTGACCGTCGAGATCACCGAATTCGACCGTGATCGGCTGATCTCGTGGACGGTTCTCGGTCAGCTCCGCCCCCAGATCGGCCACATCTACGGCTTCCGGCTCGAGCCGACCGAAGACGCCGCCGGCACCGTGGTCACCTCGTTCTACGACTGGTCGAAGATCGACCCGAAGTGGCGGGAAGCCGGGATCTTCCCGGTGATCTCCGAGGGTGCACTACGGGCGACACTGGGCATCCTCGACCGTACCGTTCGCCGGGGATACCCGCGGGGCTGACGGCACCCACCAAAAATAACGCGTGATCAGCGGCGATACTTCAAGAACAGATAGTCGTTGCAGACCAGCGCGTGTTCGAGTCGCAACGCGGCCGGCAGCGCCAATCGCGATGGCTGTCGGCGATTACCCACCGGCTGGCACGCGGCGAGCTTGGGGGCCAGCGTTACGCAGATCTCCACGACGACGTCGGCGTCCACGAGTTCGTCGAGCAGTGTCGGTCCACCCTCGCAGAGCACCCGGGACAGCCCGTGCGCGCGCAGCAGCGCAATCGCTTGGGCCACGTCGACGGTGTCCTCACCGGCCACCAGCACCCCGCATAGTTGATCGCTGCTGCGATCGTGCAGCGCCGCGGACTGCGCGCCCGTCACCAACAGCGGCGGCTGGTTCGGGTCGCTGACGAGCCGGGTTGGCAGCCGGCCGGTTTGGCTGATCACGGCGATCGGGGGCGGCTTGCTCTTTCCCGCACGCTGCCGCTCGGCTTGCTGCGTCTCGCTGAGCTGCACCGGGCCGTAGTTCTCCGCGCGTGCGGTGGCGGCGCCGACCAGCACGACGTCGGCGAATGTCCGCAGGATCTTCAGCAGCTGCTGGTCGGTCCGACTCGATAGCGGCCCGGCGCGACCGCCGAATACCGCGGCACCGTCGGCGCTGTAGATCATGTTGGCGCGCACCCCGTCCGGGGGCTCGGCGTAGAACGACGCGAGTTCGGCGATATCGCTGACCGTGCGCACGCGGGGTGGATCGTGCACCGTGTCCGCCTGCTTGCGGTGTTGCTCGGACGCCGTCATGCCTCGTGGCCCGGGTCCAGCGAACGAACATCGTCAAAGGACACCCATTGCTCCTCTTCGCTCGGCGGGTCGCCACCCAGCGGTTCGAGCAGGTGCCCGACATGGTCGCCCAGCGAAAAGCGATCGAGGATCCTGCCGACGAACCAGGCGGCCGCGTCGTCGAGGATGGGTAACTGTGCCGGGCCGCGATGCCACCGGCATCGGTCGAATTTGTTGGTCTCGTCGCCGGTTTGGCTGCCGAACAGTTCGACGAGGTCGATGTGTTCGATATCGAACACATGTACTGCCAGATGAGTTGCGTCGGCGGCGATGCGGAAGGTGTGGTTTTGCGGGGACAGGCCAACCAGGAAACGCGGGGGACGGATGCTCGCCTGGCAGGCGAAGCCCACCAGGCAGCCGGCCGTAATGCCGTTGGATTGCGTGGTGACGACGAACATCGGGTAGTTGAGCAGTGCCACCAACTTTTCGAACGCACTAACCCCGGGCTCGCCCACCCGCTTTCTATTCCCATTCGACGCGATTTGGAATCACATCGAGCCCAATGGCGGCCGACAGCGCGGTTCCGGCTGCTCAGCAGGGCCAAAACGCACGGGTCGAGCGGCGTTGTCCTGACGAATCACCAGACTTTCACGCGCACAGGCGATTAGCGAAGCGGGTCGTTTGCCCGCACACCGCGATACATGCCCCAGCGGACCAGCCCCGGCATCACGATGCGTTGGACTGACCAGGCGGGCAGCCGGAATGCCTGGCCGGTGGGCAGAAAGACCTCCAGCCCATCGGCCTGGATCCCCACCAGTGAGCCCCAGCGTCGTCCCGGCGTTCGATAGGTGCGCAGCCGCCGACCGCTGAACTCGGCACGGATGTTGTGTGCCACCAAGGAATCCCCGCGATTGCGCGCCGAACTGCGCAGCGGATCGCTGGCCGCGACGTCCCCGACGGCGAAAACCCCGCGATGGCCGGGCACTTCCAGCTCGGGCGACACGCGGACGAAGCCGTGTTCGTCGAGCAGTTCGGGCGGCAGCCAACCGGTGTTGGGTTGCACCTGACCGATCGCCCAGAGCACGGCGTCCGCGGTGGCCGGTGGTTGCCCGGTGCTCCAGCTGACGGGCTCACTGGTGATCTCCCGGCCGGCGGAGCCGTTGGAGATCACCGCGCGGTGCCCGGGGTGCACGCCCACACCCAGCTCGGTGAGCCGGCCCTGGATCCGCTTCCAGGTCCGGGGGTGGTAGCCGCTCAACGCGACTTCGCCGGGGAAGTAGAGGTCAATCCGTTTGTCCGGCCACGTGGTTGCCATGTTCACCGCGCTGCTGACCGCCGCCGCACCGCCGCCGACGACGATCACCGAGTTGGCGCCGGCCAGTCGATTGTGCGCGGCGTGCAGGTCGGCGCCGATCTCGGCGGCCGATTGCATCGTCGGTTGACGCCAGAAGCCGTTCGTCACCCCGGTGGAGATCACCAGCGCGTCGAATTCCTCGGCGATCGTTGCGCCGTCGCCGCCGCGGCCGAACACGGTGCGGGACGCCAGGTCCACGCCGGTCAACGTGGCCTGAACCGTGCGCACGCGATCCAAACCGCGGAACCGGTCGAACGGAATCCAGTAGTCGCGCGCCCAATCGCCGGGGCGCGAGATCCGCACCCCGAGTTCCTGACCACTGACCAGCGCGGACTTGGCCGAGATGCCGACGATGTCGGCGTGCTTGGCCAGCCGGATTGCGGTCAGCAGCCCGACGTCTCCCAGCCCCGCAACCACAACGCGTTTGCGCGGCGCCATTACGCGGAGTTCATTTCTGCTGCAAGGGTTTTCCGTGACATGAGACGTGCGCGGCCAGCGGCGCTGGGATCCATGCGGTCCTCCTCGCCTGAAACGCCCGGCGGCTGGGGGTCGCCGGCCGGAATCGGCAAACTGTAACACGTTCTATTGGGCATTCCGGGCGGTGTGGTTGGTTGCGGGGAACCCCGGCGCGGCATGCGAATTGGTGGTTCACTGAGCCGGTCGGCGCCACGTTCGACTCCCGGATCCCGACCGCCAGGTCAGCGTCGCGACCCTCACGAACGCCTGGCGCACCGGCGAGGAATCGATCGTCGTCACGGCGAAGGCCGGCTGAGCCTCGACATCGTCGCCGTTGCCTGCCGGTATGGCCACTAGCATTAGCCAGCGGCCCCGCCCACCCGCCGGAGCGCGCAATGGTCACCGAACGCGCGTATCACCGTGCCAGAAAGGAACGGCTCACGATGACGACCCAAGCCAACGGCCATCGGCACAGCCCACAACTGATCCCGCGCCGGCTGCTGCGCGGCGGACAGATCCATCACCCCGCCGTGCTCGAGGAAGCCAAGCGGCGCAGCGACAATTTCCAGTTGCGCTTGGCGGACCGGATCACCGCATTTGCCGGATCGATGAACTTCGTCTGGCTGCACGCGGCCCTGTTCGGCGTGTGGATGGTGTTCGTCGAACCCAGTCCGTGGCCGACGCTGACCCTGGCCGTATCGCTCGAGGCGATCTTCCTGTCGACGTTCGTCATGATCGGGCAGAACCGTCAGGCGGCCTTCCAACAGGCCAGGGCCGACCACGATTTCGAGACTCAAGAGCTGGAGCTGAAGACCAACACCGAACTCACCCGCCAGATCCACGTGCTCACCGAGGAACTGCACCGGCGGTTGATCGGGCCAACGCCTGAGTGACCCGACCGGTCAACGAAGCGAAAAGGATTGGAAGAGCGGCTGGGGATTGAGATGGTACAGCTGCAGGAGACGATGCGCCCCCGGCTGCGGGCCGTCTTGCGAACGATGGTGCGAGCGTCGGCACCTCGTCCCGCGGCGGCCAAACGCGCAGCCAAGGATTTGCGGCGAAGCCTGTGGCCGGCCGTCGCCGCGGAAATCCGCTGGGCTTTCACTCCGCCGCGAACCTGGTTGATGGGTGTGGTGGCCAACCTGATCTTCGCCGTGGGGTGGTTGGCGGTGCAGCCGTTGACGCTCGGCCGCCATCAGGACTGGGTGGTCCTGGTCGGCACCTACTTCTCGTCGTGGATCCTCGCCGATGTCACCACCACGAACCTGCTCGGCGCGGATCACTATCGCGTCCTTGCGGCCGTGTCCGCCGGCGTGCCGTTCTGGCGAGTGCTGGTGATCAAGAACTTGGCACTGCTCGTCATCGTCGGACTGCCGACGTTGGTGACGGCGGTGGTGTTGACGCTGTGGCTGGAAACCCCGGCGCGCCTGGCCATCACGATCCCGACGGTCGCGGTGCCGATTGTGTCCTGGCTTGGGGTGGGCAACTTCTTCTCGGTGTTACACCCGGTCGGAGTCGCGCCGCTGACGCGGCGGTGGCGGCAACGTGGCGACCGCCGCCGCACCCGCGGCTGGATCGTTGCGCTGACGCTGCCCTACGCGCTGTATTACTTAGCCGACCCGATGAACGGGGTAGAGCATCAGCTGCTGTGGACCCGGGTACCCGCGCTGATTTGGCCCGTGTTCGGCCGGGACACGAAAAGCTCTGTGCACCTGGGCATTGCGTTGGCGGTGTGGGCCGCGGGGACATTGGCAGCGGTGCTCTGGGTGCGCAAACGCGGCTTGCGGGTCCGGTGAGTGCGGCTTCAGCCGAGCAAGGACAGCTGCCGCAAGTCGTCGGCGTACTTGTCGATCAACTCCGCCGAGATGTGCGGGATGTCCTTGTCCGGGCCGATCTTGTCCGCGCGCACCGCGGCGTGGAACGCCTCGGTGGGTGCGGCCGCGCCCCGGATCGCCTTCTCGGGTCGGCGGAAAGCCTGCAGCAGCGGCAGCACCGACTGCTGGCGTTGCCGCTCGGGTAAACCTGTCAGCGCGGTCTGGAACCGGGCTAGCCACTCGTCGTAGTCCGCGATGCGCTGGATCTTGTTGCCGGCCCGAATCAGCCAGTCCACGAACACATCCAGCGAGACCCCGTCGTCGTACGGGTTCATCACGTCGAACGAGGTATAGCCCTCGCGGATTCGGGAGCCGATCGTCGTGATCGCGTCGGCGATGAAGTCGACCGGCAGACCGTCGTAGTGTGCACGCGCGCGGCTTCCGACCCCGTCGCGTTCGTAAAACGAGTGCGGCGCGATGCCCGTCACCAGCAGGCTGAAGATCAACCGGGTGAACATGTCAGGCACGTTGAGCTGGCCGCGGTAGCGGGTGTGGGCGAGGATCATGTCGGACCGGAACACCGCAACCGGCAGGCCGCACAGATCGTTGGCCTCGCGGAGCAGCACCTCGCCGGCCCACTTGCTGTTCGCGTATCCGTTCGCGTAGTCCCCGTTGAGCGGCCGGTCGGGGCTCACCCGCCGGATGTCGCCGTCTTCCTGGAACTGGCCGGGCGGCACCGTGCTCGCCACCGCGATCGTGGACAAGTAGGTCACCGGCTTGATCTGAGAGGTGATCGCCAGCCGGATGATCTCAGCGGTCCCAACGACATTGGGACCGAACAGCTGATCGTAGGGCAGCACGTGGTTGACCAGTGCGGCCGGATGCACGATCAGGTCGACGGTGTCGGCCAGCCGCTGCCAGGTTGCGGGACTCAGGCCCAGATTCTCCTCGCCGATGTCGCCCGCCAGCACCTCGAGATGCGTGGCGCCAAGCGCGCGGAACCGGCTCAGCAGCTCGGGATCGCCACTGTCAAACACCTTTTCCAGGCGTGCCCTGGCCTCGTCGGCGTCGCGGCCACGCACGATCGTGACCAGTTTGCCGCCCCGCTCGGCGAGTCGTTCCAGCCATTCCAGTGTGAGGAATCGTCCCAGCCAGCCGTTCGCACCGGTCAGCAGCACGGTATGCGCCGCGCCGCCAGCATGCGGCAAAGACGGTGCGGCGGATAATGTTTGGGCGTCGATGAACTTGTCCAGCGTCAGGTCGCCGACGGCGATGGCGGTTGCGCCCTGCCCGTGAACGGTGCTGAAACTCGGACGCCGGATACCGGCACCGCGCTGGGCATCGATGTAATCGGAAATCTTGGCGATGTTGTTGGCCGGGCTGGTGATCACGGCGACCGGGACCTCGACACCGAAAATCTCCTCCAGCAGCCGGGAGAAGGTCAACGCGGACAACGAATCACCGCCGAGGTCGGTGAAGTGGGATTCGGGGTTGGCGCCCGAACTGCCCAACAGCGCGCGGCACGCCCCGGCCAGCGTCTCGACCACCGGCCGGTCGGCCGCGGCCTCGCGCAGCACCCGAATCTCGTCGACCTGTGCGGCCGCGATCTCGGTGTACAGCTGCTCGAGCTGTTCGCCGTAGCGGGCCCTGAGCCGGGGACGTAGCTGCTTGCCCAAACCGGAGAGCAACCCGTTCTCGTCGGTGAACGGTTTGGTTTCCAGGATGAAGTCGACGGGCAGCTCATAAGACTGCAAATGGGCTGTCGCCGCGATCTGCCGAAGCGATTGGTGGATGGCCGTTTTCAGCGCCGGGCTGTTTCCGTATTCGGCGAGTGCTTCGGGGGTGGGCACGATGACGGCCAGCAGGCTGGCCCGTTCGCTGTTCCCGTACACGAAGATCTGTCGCACCAGGGGTGCCCCGGCGTAGATGGACTCCAGGTTGGTCACGGCGACGAATTCGCCCTGGGCAAGCTTGAGAACGTTGTTGCGGCGGTCGACATAGACGAGGTGGTCGGGTTGGATCTCGGCCATCACATCGCCGGTCTTGTAGAAGCCGTCCTCGTCGAAAACCTGGGCCGTGATTTCGGGGCGCTTGTAGTAGCCCGGTGTCATCGTGTCGGTCTTGACGAGCAATTCCCCACGCGGATAAGGCCGGTCGGTGAGGAAGTAACCGAGCTCGGGAACGTCGATCAGCTTGTAGTCGATAACCCGCTTCCGATTGACCAGGCTGTCCCGGGTGAGCATTCCGGTCTCGGTCAAGCCGTAGCCATCGGTAATGTGCGCGTCCAGCATCGAGTCCAAGAACGCCTTCATCTCTGTCGCCAGTGGCGCGCTGCCCACGAAACCGCCCAGCACCCGGCCGCCCAGCACATGCTCGCGCATCTCGGTGGCCGCATCGTGCTCGGCGGTCGCGGGATCTGCCCCCTCGGCGATCCCGCGGTCGACGGCGCCGCGGTAGTGCTGGTACAGCATCTCCACTACCCGCGGAACCATGGCGACTTCGGTGGGCCGCACCAGCGCCCAGTCTTCGAAAAGGGTGGACAGATCGGATTCGGGGACGAAGTAGCTGGTGCCGCCGGTGAGAAATGCCGACGCCAGCGGCAGCCGGCCGCCGAGATGATTCAGCGGCATGAAATTCGCATTGATCACCGGCAGGCCGGGCGCCAGGAAGAGCATCGACGTCCACACCGTGGTAACCGTGCGCTCGGTGTACATGGCGCCCTTGGGTGTTCCGGTACTGCCGGAGGTGTACATGATCATCGCCAGGCGCTGGTCGTCGCCGTCCGTGAAGGCCGCAACGGCGGGCAATCGGCGGCCGCGCTCGACGACTTCATCCACCGTAGTGACGGCCACTTGAGTGCCCGAACCCTGCAAGCGCACCCGGGTCTGCTCGAAGTTCTCCCGCTGCTCGTCGACCCCGGCACGGTAGTCGAACACCATCAGCTGACGCAGCGAGGTGCTGGTGAGCACGGACTCCGCCGCCAGATCGAGGTATTCGGCGCTGACCGCGACGATCTTGGGTTCGCATTCCTCGATGATCGGGCGCAGCCTGGCCGCCGCAGCGTGGTGCTGCAGCGGTACGGTCACCAGGCCGAGATAGGCGCAGACCAGGTCGACGACCAGATAATCGGCGCTGGAGAATCCGACGGTTGCCACGACATCGCCGGCGGTGACCGGGTTTTCGGGGTCCTTGCTCCAGGCGGTGGCGATCGCGCGCACCCGGTCCCACACGTCGCGGTAGCTGATGGTCTCGAACCGCGGCCGAAGTCGTAGCGCAGTGCGGCCGTTGGCGTCGGTGACCAATTCGCGAACGCGCTCGCCCAGCGCGGGACGATCGGCGTAGCCGTCGACGAGCTGCTCGAGAACCTCGATCAGCCGCAGGCCGGGCGCGCAGGCCGCCTCGATGACATCGGGAAGCGGCGCCGCCGCGCGGAATTGCGGATCATTGTCGAACAATTCGGCCACCCGCTGGGCCGTCCGCTCGTCCCGGTTGTCGCCCGGCTCGGCCAGGTGGATGTCGCGCAGCGATCCGCTCGTCATGGTGTGTCCTTCCGCCTTTATCTCTTCTTCGAAGCCGAACACCACCCGGACGATGAGGGGGTTGCGCCCAGTGAGTGTGACCTTCGTTACCCGTCACAAGGGTGGGTAGTCGGTATAGCCCAGCGCGCCACCGGTGTAGAGGAACTCCATGCGGGGCTGGTTGAGTTGTGCGCCGTAGGTCCACCGCCGCACCAGATCCGGATTGGCCAGATATGCGCTGTCGATGGTGACGGCGTCGGCCGTTCCGGTCGTGACGACGTCGACTGCTCGCTCCCGGGTGGTCGTCGTCTGGAACCTGCGATTCAGCAGCAAGCGGTCCGGCCAGCGGCGGCGCAACCAGGAATAGATCGGCCGCTCGGGCGGGACCCGCGCGTGCAGATACGCCAACCCCAGATCGCGGGCGTTCTTCGCGAGAATCAGGTGCGCCTCGAGGTCGGGTTCGTGAATGTCGTTCTCCGGATTGCCCGGAGAGATGCGCAACCCCAGCCGGTCGGGACCGATCGCGTCAGCGACCGCGTGGACCACCTCGGTTGGGAACCGTGCACGGTCGTGGGCGGACCCGCCGTAGGAGTCGCGCCGATAGTTCGCGTCGTACGTCAGGAATTGACTCAACAAGTATCCGTTGGCGGCGTCGATCTCGACGCCGTCTGCGCCGGCAGCCCGTGCTCGGCACGCTGCATTCACGAATTCGTCAGTCACACACCGTATTTCGGCTGCTATGAGTTCGTGTGGAACAACGAAGGCCTTCTTGCCGGCGGCGGTGTGCACCGTGCCGGACGGCCTGACCTCCGACGGCGCCACGGGCCGTCGACCGTCCAGGATGTCGGGATGCGAGATACGGCCAGAGTGCATGATTTGCACCACAATTCGGCCGCCGGCCGCGTGCACTGCTTCGGCGACCCGGGCCCATCCGGCTTGCTGTTCGTCGGTGTGCAAACCGGGCTGGTTGGGGTAGGCCCGGCCGCGCGCCGACGGGAACGTGGGTTCGGTGATGATCAACCCTGAACTCGCCCGCTGCGCGTAGTACTCGGCCATCAACTGGGTAGGCACCCCGTCGGCGGCTGCGCGGGTGCGTGTCATGGGAGCCATCAGGATCCGGTTCGGTGCGTACAACGCGCCCAGCTGGATTGGGGCCAGCAAAGGATGACCGGGACACAACAACCGCGGCGGCAGCGCGCTTCCGGCCGGGTGCGACGGGTAGAGACGTTGCGTTCGACCAGCAACAGCGAATCTTCGAGCCACGGTTGTCCGCACCTTTCGTCCGGGAAATTGACCGTCACGACCCGAACCTGCGAACTGACCGGTGAACGAGCGGACACCTCCATGGTGTCGGTGCGCTACCGCCACCGCTAGGACACGTGTCCTCCTGTGTCGGAGGCTTCGCCTCGCACGGGACCGGGATCCAGCTAACGGACGTTCGGCTTGATCTCCTCGATCACCCACTGCGCGTAGTCGAGATATTCGTCGACGCCGCGCACCGCGGGAATGGGAACGGCGCTAACGGTCACGCCCTGCTCGGCGAACCAGTTCAGCCTGTCGACGATCTGCTCGGCGCTCATGCCCGGCCGGTCGCTGGTGCCCTTGCGGACGACATGTCCCTCGCCGACCCGATTGGTTCCCATGCCGTGCATCACGTCGAACGGCCGACCGTCATAGGACGGCTGGGATTTGATGTAGTCCACCTTTTCGGCGATCTGCTCGGGAGGCGTCAGAAACGCCCACCACCCGCAGGCATGTTTGGCCGCCCGGCGAAGTGCCGCGTTGGCGTCACCGCCGATCCAGATTGGAAGGTGCGGCTTCTGAACGGGTTTCGGCTCGAATGCGATGTTGTCGAAGGAGACGTAGCGACCCTCGAATTGCGGGGCGTCGCTGGTCCACAATTCGACGATCGCGGCGAGGTATTCGTCGGCGATACGGCCCCGCTCGTGAAACGGCACCCGCAAAAGTTCGAACTCCCGTGCCAGCCAACCGACTCCGAAGGTCACCATCGTCCGGCCCCCACTCATCCAGTCGGCCGTGGCCAATGCCTTGGCCAGGACAATCGGGTGCTGCAGCGGCAAGACGGTGACACAGGAATTGATGGCGATGCGTTCGGTGGCACCGGCGACATGGGCCTGCGCGACCGTCGAGTGCAGATAGTGCGGTCCGGACAATGCGACGTGGTCGCCGGGGATGACAAAGTGCTCGGGGAAGGCGATCATGTCGTAGCCCCAACGGTCGGCACACTTGGCCATCCGGGTCTGGTCGGGGCCGGTGACCTCCGGTTCCCACGGCTGCATCGTGGCCTTGAGCCGCAGCATGTGCGGAAGCGGGAAGACTAATTTCACGCGCGAACTCCTTCTGCAATACGGCCGACAAAGAAATCAAAGCACCCCCGTGCCGTCGTCACCCCAAACCCGCGACATCGCCGCGTCCCGGCCAGCGGTCAGTGTCACCCGCGCCGGTACTGCGGGTTGTTAACCTGGCGACGTGGCGCAGACCAGCGAAGAGCCGGTGAAGGGGTCGCTTGCGGCGACCAGCTGGGCGCTGCTGGGCATGTTGTCCTACGAAGAGGAAGTCTCCGGCTACGACCTGAAGAAGTGGATCGACTGGAGCGTCGACCTGTACTACTGGAGCCCGTCGTACAGCCAGATCTACACCGAGCTGAAGAAGCTGGAGGCCCTGGGCTTGGCGACGTCTCGCGTCGAGCACGACGAGGGCACCCGCAGCCGTCGGCTCTACAAGATCACCCGGGCCGGGATGACCGCGGTGACCGAATGGGCCACCGACGCACCCGTCGACCCGCCGGTGCTCAAACACAGCGTGCTGATGCGGATGACGTTGGGGCATCTGAGCAACCCGGCCCGGCTCAAGGAGCTGCTTCAGGACTATGTGGCCTACACCGAGACCTGCCACCGCAGGGCGGTCGAGGACGCCGAGGGAGCCGAAGCCGAACCCGCATGGGCGTACTCGGTGATCGCGTTGCGGTGGGCGGCCAAGTACTACGCCGCCGAGCGCGAGTTCGCCCTCGAGATGATGAAGGACATCGACGAGGCCGACCGCATAATGCAGACGGCGCCCAAGGGTAGTTCGGGCAAACCGCGAACGACGCCCGGCTACTGGCGCGAGGTCGAAAAACAGGTCTCGGCCAAGCGCCAAGCCGACTAGTCGGCGCCGGCCGCGTCCCGCGCGGCGATGTATCCGTACACCAGCCCCTGCGCGATCGTCGCGCCCGCACCCGGATACGTCGTGCCGAACGCGTTGGCGGCGGTATTGCCGATCGCGTAAAGACCGTCGATCACCGCACCGTCCTCGCGCAGTACCCGGGCCCGGTGGTCGGCCGTCAGTCCGCCGCAGGTGCCCAGGTCGCTGAGCACCATCTTGACGGCGTAGAACGGCCCCTTGGTCAACGCGCGCAGGTTGGGATTGGGCGAGATCGTCGGGTCGCCGTAGTACCGGTCGTACGCGCTGCGACCCCGGCCGAAGTCGGGATCGATACCGGCAGAGGCGTTTTGGTTGAAACCGGTGATGGTCGCGGTGAAGTCCGCAACCGGCACACCGATCCGCGCGCCGAGTTCGGCGAAGTCGTCGGCGCGCACCGCGATACCCGCGTCGTACCACGCCCGCGGGATGCGCATTCGCGGAAACAACTGGGCGCCAAAGACATAGCTGTTGCGGTATTGCTGATCGAAGATGATCCACATCGATTCGACCGGGCTGCCGGATCGCTCCAGCTCGAGCAGCCGCTGACCGAAGGACATGTAATCCGACGACTCGTTGGCGAAGCGACGGCCGTGCTGGTCGACGATGAGGCTGCCCGGCAGCGAACGTTCGGCCAGCATCACGGCAGGCGCCTCGCCGGGCAGCGGCGCGACCGCGGGAAACCACCACGCCTGATCCATCAGATCGATGCCGCCGCCGAGTTCCTGTCCGGCGCGAATCCCGTCGCCGGTATTGGCCGCCGCTCCCAGACTCAGGTTGGCGCCCAACGACTCCGACTGGAATTTCCACCGCATGTCCATGCTGTGGTCGAAACCACCGGTGGCCAACACCACGCCGCGCCGGGCGGTGATCGTCACTTCGCGACCGCCGTGGGCGACGACGGCGCCGCGGACCCGTTCGCCGTCGCCGTCAAGGCGCAGCAGGGTGGTTTCGGTCCAGACCGGGATACCGGCGCGCAGCACACCCGCGAACAGGCCGGCCGCCAGGCCCTGACCGCCCGCGGCGTAACGCCGGCCCAGCATCCGGCCACCCACGCCTTGCCCGATTCGCTTGGCGAATACCGGAATTCCCTCGCGCGGAACCCGCGCCACCAGATTCATCCAGCGGTAGTCGGCACCCGTGGTCGGCACCGGGATACGGGCCTCCATCAAGCCCGGCTCCAGCCGGGTGCGGTACGCGCGGAGCAGGGAGGTGTCGAACGGGTGGCACTCGCAGGTGCGTCCGGCCGCCCTGCCACCGGGCTGCTCGGGGTGGTAGTCGGAATAGTCACGCGCCCAGAAGAATCGCAGGGGAGTGGTTCGGCGCAGCATCTCGACCGTGCCGGACACGTTCGTCAAGAATCCCGCCGAGCGCTGCCGGGGTGCCGAACCCGCCACCACCGAGTCCAGATACGTCGCCGCGTGCTCCTGGGTGTCGCCGGCGCCGGCCTCGGCCAGCACCGGACCCGCGGGCAGCCACAGCGCGCCACCGGAGCGAGCGGTCGAGCCGCCCACGTGCGACGCCTTCTCCACGACCAGCACCGACAGCCCGAATTCGTGGGCGGCCAGCGCCGCGGCCATCCCGGTGCCCGAGCCCACGACCAGCAAGTCGACGCATCCGTCGGCCACGGCAAGCCCGGCGGGGATCGTCGCGCTGTGTGCTGTCACGGCGAGAACGGTATGTCGCGGCGTCGGGGCAACGGAATAGTCGTCCTGATGAGTGGAACAGGCAACCCCCGATCGGGTGTTTTGCGGCGTTAAATCGTGCCCATGCATGACACCGACGAGATTCGGCTCATCGAGGCCCAGGCCGCGCCGACGCGGTTTGCCCGCGGCTGGCATTGCCTGGGGCTGATCAGAGACTTCGGTGACGGCAAGCCACACGCGATCAACGCGTTCGGCCAGAAGCTGGTCGTCTTCCGAAGCGGGGACGGCAAGATCAACGTCCTGGACAGCTATTGCCGGCACATGGGCGGCGACCTCTCGCAGGGCCAGGTGAAGGGCGACGAGATCGCCTGCCCGTTCCACGACTGGCGGTGGGGCGGCGACGGGCGATGCAAGCAGGTGCCCTATGCCCGGCGCCCACCGAAGCTGGCTCGCACGGCGACCTGGACGACGCTGGAGCAGGACGGCATGTTGTTCGTCTGGAACGACCCGGAGCACAAGCCGCCGCCGCCGGAGGTGACGATCCCGCGCATCGAGGGAGCGACCAGCGACGAATGGACCGACTGGCATTGGTACACCACGGTCGTGGGAACCAGTAACTGCCGCGAAATCATCGACAACGTCGTGGATATGGCGCACTTCTACTACATCCACGGCGCGTTGCCGACCTACTTCAAGAACATCTTCGAGGGACATGTCGCGACCCAGTACATGAACGGCGAGGGCCGCCCCGACATGGGCGGGACCGAAGGCTCACGGATGCTGGGCAACACCTCGGTGGCGTCGTACTACGGGCCGTCCTTCATGATCGACGACCTGACCTACCACTACGAATACGGCGACGCGCAATCCATCCTGATCAACTGCCACTATCCGATCGACTCGAATTCCTTTGTGCTGCAATACGGCATCATCGTCAAGAAGTCCGAGGCGCTGCCCGGTGACCCCATGCAAACCGCGATCCGGCTCGGCGACTACGTGAAGCTGGGTTTCGAGCAGGACGTCGAAATCTGGCGGCACAAGGCGCGCATCGACAACCCGCTCCTGGTCGAGGAGGACGGCCCGGTTTACCAGTTGCGGCGCTGGTATGAGCAGTTCTACGTCGACGTCGCCGACGTGCAGCCGGATATGGTGGACCGCTTCGAATTCGAACTGGACACCACCCGGCCGTACCAGGCGTGGATGAAAGAGGTCGAGGCGAACCTGGCGGCCCGGTGAGGATCGACAATCGGCTCGACGAGATGCCCATGCTGCCCGTGGCATGTGGCAGCTGCGGCGCGCGGGTGCTGGTCCGCAAGAGCACCTGGAACCAGACCAGCGTGCAGTGGAACGCCGACGCGACGCAGCGCTGCGCTGAGCGCGCCGAGGCCGAGCAGGTGTCCGCGCACGCCGGTCGTGGGGTGTTCCTGGTGTGTTCGGCGCTGCGCGAGTCGATCCTCGAGGCCGTGCGCCAGGGGGAGCTGGTCATCGTCGATGAAATACCCGGTGCGACACCGCCGTAGGCTCGACAACCTCTACAGGCTGACCATCGGTCCGCGGCAACCGAGGGTTATTTCGACGGCCGCGAATTCACGCGTACTGCAACGCGTGCTGCTTGTGGGGGAGCAGTGGCCGCAGCGGCTGCAGGGTCGGTGCCACCCGTCGCGGGCCGTCCTCGGCGTTGCGCCAGATGCCCATCGCCGTCATGCGTACCGGTGCGGTCAGCCGCTGGTCGAACATCATCCGGCTCATCGGCCCGCACACCGACACCGCCGCGACGGCCTCGCCCGGAGCGCCGATAGGCGCTGCGACACAACCGAATCCGAGCAACGATTCCTCGCGCTCGAACGCCACGCCGTGAGCGCGCACCTTCGCCAACTCCGCGGCCAGCTGGGAGCTGGTGGAAACCGAGTACTTGGTCTTGCGGGCCCGCAGGTCGACCTGGGCGTCGTCGCCGCGGTACGCCAGGATCGCCTTGCCCACCGCGGTGCAATGCGCGGGTTGCCGGCCGCCGACTCGGGTGGGGATCGCGTCGGCCATGCGGTCACCGACCTTGTCGAGGTACACCACGTCGGGCCCGTCGAGCACCGCGAGGTGTGCGATCAGCCCGGTGGCTCGGTGCAATTCGCCCAGCAGCGGGCCGGCCGCACGCACGAGACGGTCCTGATGCACGGCCAGCGATCCCAGTTCGACCAGGCGCATGCCGAGCTCGTAGTCGCGACCGCTGCGGCGCAACCAGCGCAGCTGCACCAAACGCTCGAGCATTCGGTGCGCCGAGGAACGCGGCAGGCCAGTGCGCCGCACAATCTGGGCCAGGGTCAGCCGGCCCGTCCCGTCGAAGGCGTCGAGCACCAGCGAGATGCGGTCGATGACGGCCGTGGGGGTGGTTGCTGCAGCGGTCCCTGACATCGGTCCTCCAACGGGCTGGGTGTACCTGGCTGCCATATTCCTAATAGGAATAGATATACCACACCGATGTGGCCGCTGTCACACAACACGCTGAAAGCCGCGAGCAGAGAGCTAAAAAGGCTCAGCCCTTGGCGGCGGACCGTCCGGCACGGCGGCCGTAGAAGCTGCCGTCGCCGAGTGAGATGCCGCTGGCATAACCCCAGGCGGCCAGCCCGGCGGTGGAACGGCCGGCGGCGAACAGGCCCGGGATCGGCTCACCGCTGACGTGCAGCACCTCGGCGTCCAGCGTGGTGGCTAGGCCGCCCAGCGTGAAGCCGCCGGTGTTCTCCCGCAGGTCGATCGCGCCGACCGGGGTGCCGATCGGCCTGATCCATTCCGACTTCTTGTGCAGCAGCGGGTCCTCGCCGCGCGCGGCGCCCTCGTTGTAGGCAGCGACGGTCGCCTGCAGCGAACCGGGCGCCAGGCCGATATCGCGTTCCAGGTCGGCCACGTTGTCGGCCACCCAGGTCGGCTGCCGCAGCATGAACTTCGGTGACCACGACGCCATCGCCTCCTGCTGGGCGTCGTTGTCGATGATCAGGTAGGCGATGTTGTCCTGGTGGTAGAGCGTGAGCTGCCCGACGCGGCCCGGGTAGGTGTCCTCGGCGACGTAACGCTGGCCGCGACCGTTGACCAGGATCCCGCGTACCAGCTGCTGGGGGTCGATGAAGATCGCGACCTCGGTGGCGTCCATGTGGGCCAGGTCGGCGCCGAGGGCCTGCGCCATCCGGATCGCCTGCCCGTCGTGCTGCTCGATCGACGCGGCCGGGCGTCCGGCGATGCGCGGCGCGTAGCGGGCCACCATCGCGTCGTTGTAGGCGAAGCTTCCCGTCGCCAGCACCACGCCGGTGCGCGCCCGGATCGTCATCTCGGTGCCGTACTGGCGGGCGCGGATGCCGACCACTCGGCCGTCGGACTCGACGACCAGACACCGCACCCGCACGTCGTAGAGCGCGCGAGCGCCTGCCGCCGTGGCGGTTTCGACGAGCGGCTTCATCAGCATGTAGCCGGCGCTGGCTTCGCCCTGCTTCTTGTTCTGCATCTGCGGGACGTGGCCACGTGGGGCGGGGGTGGCGATCGTGTTGAACGGGTAGGAGTTTTCGCCGCCGCTGTACATCAGGCCCTGATCGCCCATCGGCTCCCAGCCGGGCTCGGAGAAGAACTCCGCCTTGAACGGCACGCCGCACCCGACCAGCCACTCGAAATGGGCGACGCTGCCGGCGCAGTAGTCGGCAATGCGCACGGTATCGGCACCCGGTCCCATCGCCACGTTGAGGAACGCCGCCATGTTCTCGACGGAATCGCTGAAACCGCAGGCCTTTTGCAGCGGCGTGCCGCCGCCGAGGTAGATGAATCCGCCGGCCATCGCCGCCGCACCGCCCCACGAGCCGGTGCGTTCGGCCACCAGCACGTCAACCCCGGACCGGGCCGCCTCGACCGCGGCCGCCGCACCCGCGACGCCGTAACCGGCGATGACGACGTCGGCCTCGTGATCCCACGCGGTGATCGACGACGCCGCAATCGGCGTCACGTCGGTGTCGGGTGTCTGGGACATCACAGCCGCATCGCCGCGGGCATTTCGCCGACCCACTGGTGGCCCCAGTAGCTGTCAGCGGTGATTTCCTCTGCCGTGTAATAGGTTTCGTCGACCCGCATGCCGTCGGTGCCGAATTCGATGTCCCAATCGCCCGGCGCGCGGACGTAAAAGGAGATCATCTTGTCGTTGGTGTGCCGGCCCAGCGTCGACGACAACTGGAAGCCCTCGGCGTTGACCCGGTCCAGCGCCTGGCCCACCGCGTCGAGGGTGTCGACCTCGACCATGATGTGCACCAGCCGCGGGTCGCGCATGTGCGCGGCCGGCACGATCGCCATGCTGTGATGACGTTCGTTGATGCCCAGGAAGCGAACCCGCACCGGGCCAAACTCTTTCGGCAACGGCACCCGGAACGCACCGCGCGACCGGAAACCCAAAACCTCGGTGTAGAAGTCGAACGCGCCGCCCGGATCCATCGCGGGGACCACGACGTGGCCCATGCCCTGATCGCCGGTGACGAACCGGGCGCCGAACGGGGTGACGACCGGGCTGTGATCGAGCACCGCCCCGTGGAACACCTCGAGTGTGGTGCCGGAGGGGTCCTCGAAGGTGATCACCTCTTCCACCCGGCGGGCCTCGGCCTCCTCGATCGACAGCTGCTTGAACGGCACCCCGGCCCCGTCCAGCGTCGCCTTGACCCGCTGCAGCGCCGGGTGATCGCGAACCTCCCAGCCGATCGTGAGCACCCGATCGGTTTCACCCGGCACCACGATCAACCGCGCAGCGCGCTCGTCCATCCTCAGGTATAGCGCGGACTCGTCGGGCCCGCTACCCTCGGCGAAACCCAGGACGCCGAACGCGAAGCGGCGCCAGCGGTCGATGCCATTAGTCGAAATCGTAATGTAGCCAAGGCTTTTCAGGTCTGTCACCGCAACTCCTTAGATCAACGCCCGCAGCGGACCCTCGGGGGGATCGATGCCGATCGAACTGAGCGCCGATGCGTGGTACGTGGTGCCGGGGACGTGGATGGCATGCATCTGGCCGACGTGAACGTCACGCCAATACCGCTGCAGCGGTTTGTCCATCCGTGCCGCATTGCCGCCCGACCGGGCGAAGATCTCGTCGACGGCCGACACCGCGCGCCACACCGCGCGCACTTGCGTGCGGCGTCCGGCCGCGCGATCGGCGAACGACACCTCCTTGCCGGCCGCGACCATGTCGTAGATGCGGTCGGCGTTGGCCAGCAGTTCCTGGCGGGCGGCGTTGATGTCGGCGGCCGCCTCGCCGATCGCATGCATGACGTACGGGTCGTCCTTGATCGCGGTTCCGGTGGCGCCGACGCGTTCGCGTTGGTAGTCCAGGTGCGCGGCGAGCGCGCCCTCGGCGATGCCGATGGTGGCCGCGGAGATGCCCAGCGGAAACATCGTCGACCACGGCATCAGATACAGAGGTTCGGTCATGCCGGCCTCGCGCTGGGCGGTGCCGTCCATCACCTTGGTCGCATCCATCGTCCGGTAGCTCGGCACGAACGCATCTTTGACGATGACGTCCTTGGAGCCGGTTCCGCGCAGCCCCACCACATTCCACGAGTCCTCGACGATCTCGTAGTCCTTGCGCGGCAGGATCATGTGCAGCATCTGCGGTGGCATCAGCGGAACGCCCTTTTCGTCAGCACGCATGGCGCCCAGGATGATCCAGTCGCAATGGTCGGTGCCCGAACTGAACTGCCAGCGACCGTTGAAGATGTAACCGCCGTCGACGGGTTTCGCCACGCCCTGTGGCGCGTACGGCGATGCCATCCAGGTGTCGACGTCGTCGGCCCAGATTTCCGCGGCGACCTTCGGGTCCGCGTACGCCAATTGGTAGGGGTGCACGCCCACCACGCCGACGATCCAGCCGGCGGCCGGATCCAGCGCCGCGGTGGCCATCGTCGTCTCGGCGAACTCGCGGGGATGGACCTCGAAGCCTTGATACTGCTTGGTCTGCAGCAGCCGGATCAGGCCGGCGTCCTTCATCAACTTGACGGTGTCGTCGGTAAGCCGGCCGATTTGCTCGGCTTCGGCGGCCTGGTCGCGCAATTGGTCGGCCATGGCCACCACCCGGTCGAGTACCCGGTCGCTCATATCGTTGTCCTTACGTGTGCGGGCTAAGTAATGGTCTACCGCAGTGCTCGCCCGTCCCAAAGGAAATCCCGATGAGCGGACGGAAACGCGTTAGGACGCGGTGTGCAGCGCCGGACTCGCCGGCCGTGAATATGCGTGCGGTGCCGACCCGCTCCGCCCTCGCGATCGCCGCTAGCGCGACAGGAAGCCCAGGACCGTGCTTTCGAATGCCGCCTTGGCTTCGATCATGGCCCAGTGTCCGGAGTTCGGGAAGATATGCAGCTCCGCGTTGGGGATGGTGCGCATCGGGATGAGCGCCATGTCCGGCGGGCTCACCCGATCGTCGCGGCCCCAGGTCAGCAGCGTGGGGGCAGCCACCTTGTGCATCGTCGCCCAGGGGAGCGGCCGATCCGAGGCCGCCATCGCGGAGTTCATCGCGGCAAAAGCCGCCTTGCCATACATCCGGCGCGCGGCGTCCAGCGTGACGGGATCGGTGGCCAGCTGCCAACGTTCTTCGATGAGTTCCTCGGTCACCAACCCCTGGTCGTACACCATCGACTTGAGCCAGTCGACGAGGCGCTGGCGGGTCGGGTCCTCGACGAACTCCTGCAACAGCCGGATGCCCTCGCTGGGGCTGGGGCTGAAGATGTTGGTGCCGATGCCTCCGATGGTCACCAGCCGGTCGATGCGGTCCGGGTTACCGATGGCGAAGTTGACGCCGACGCCGCCACCCATCGAGTTGCCGACGATGTGTGTCTTGTCGACACCGAGCGCATCCAGGAACGGCGAAACGACGCCGAACGCCGTGACCATCGGGTGGCCGCCGAAGTCGTCGGTGACCCCGAAGCCGGGGAATTCGAGGATCAGGCAGCGGAAGTGCTCGGCGAACCTCGGCAGGATCCCGCGGAAATTGCGCCAGCCGGTGACCCCGGGGCCGGAGCCGTGCAGGAACAGCAGCGCCGGAGCGGAATCCGGGCCGCAGTCGTAGTAGCGCAAAGCGCCCTTCGGGGTGGTGATTTCGCGCAGGTCATGCTCGACGGTCGCTGGAGAGGTATTTGCCACGCATGCCACCCTGCCATGTCGCTTCGCGGCGCGGCAGCGGTGTTCCGCTGATCGGCATGCGCGGTGGTCATGACTGTGCGCTGAGGGCCTTGAATGTGCACCCAGTGCGCCCAGGATGCACACGCATCTGCGCGGGAAAGCTGCTGTGCGTCAAGGACTCACGCGCGCCGTCACGGCCGCGCCATCGCCGAGTCGGCGGCCGCCCAATCCGTCGACACCTTGCGGTGCTTGATCAGCCAGGTGTCACCGTCGGGCACCAAGATGTCGCGATAGCGGCCGAAATGGTCGAGGCCGATATGCGTGACGACGGTGAAGTAGCAGCAGACCTGCGCCTCGTCAGGAGCCACCGACGTGAACAGGATGTTGGCGACGTTGTGTCGGACGACCGGCTTGACGTCCGCCTCGACCGCGATTCTGCCGGTGACGCCGGCCAGGAACGCGACGATCTCGGATCGGCCGCGCAGTGGCTCGGCACCGCGAATCTCGAGAACGCCGTCCACACAGAATGTCTCGGCAAGGTCGTCGACCCGGCCGGCGTCACCGGACCAGTTGTAGCGGGCCAGCGTGTCGCGGATCTGCTCACGGGCCATCAGCTCCCACATCTCCATCGCCGTGACTCCTCAGCCGACCGCAGGTACTCCCGTAGCACCTTAGTCAGGCGGCCTCCGCGCTTACCGGACGATGCGAGGCTCGAAGCGCTGCAGCGGCTTGGGCATGACTCCGTTCAGGTCGAAGACGGCTATCATGGCTCGCAACAGGGCGGGGGACCAGTCGTCGAGTGGGTGTGCGTCTATGCGCGCGAGCACTTCACGGCGCAGATACTCGATATTCATCGGGGGCTGTTGGTCGGTCATGGCCGCGCCTCCGGCTCCTCGCTCCTGGGGGCTGGTCTTTCGGTCGTAATTGACGCTAGGGCCGATACGTCGTCGATGTACAGGCAACTTGTCAGATTCAAATGTCTCTCAAGGGAAAGCGCCGGCGGCTACCCGTTCGGCGGGAATGAAAATCGTCGCCAGGCGGTAGCACAACGCATGGAACTCAACGACGCCGCACGAAACCTGATCGGCACGGGGGCGGATGCCACCCTGGTCACCCTCAATCCCGACGGAAGCCCGCAGGTCAGCCTGGTCTGGGTGGCCTTGCGGTCAACGCCGGACGGTGACGAGTTGGTCACCGCTCACCTCGCCGAACACAAGAAGGTTCGCAACGTGCGTCGGGATCCGCGGGTAGCGGTGACGATCGTGTCGCTCGACGGAGCGGGTCAGGGGATGCGGCCCTACCTCGCGATCACCGGGACCGCGCGGATCGTGGAAGGCGGCGCCCCGGAGCTGCTGAAGGAACTGAACCCGGTCCTGGGCGATCCGAACATGAAGTTCCCGCCGGATGACGCACCGCCGGGATATCTGACCCGCATCCGCATCGACAAGGTCGGCGGCATCGGGCCTTGGGTCGGCTGAGCCGCCTTTTTGCCACTTCCGCTACTCGGAGTATCGCAATACAGTGGGTGGATGAAACCCGGAGCTGACGGCAAACATATCCGGACCTGTCCGCTGTGTGAAGCCATGTGCGGCTTGGAAATTCACGTCGAAGCGGGCAAAGTCACCGGCATTCGCGGCAACCGTGACGACGTGTGGAGCCGTGGCCATCTCTGCCCGAAGGGCGTGTCGCTGGGCGCGGTCCACCACGACCCGGACCGCGTCCGCAACCCGATGATCAAGGTCGACGGCGAATGGCAGGAGGTCAGCTGGGACGCCGCGTTTCGGCGCTGCACCGAGTTGTTGACACCGGTGATCGAGAAGTACGGGATCGGCGCGGTCACCGCCTACACCGGCAACCCACTGGCGCACTCGTTTTCGCTGGCCCGCTATGCCGGCGTCCTGATGGGCATGTCGGGGATGCCGGTCACCTATTCGCCCGGCACGGTCGATCAATGGCCGAAGAACCTGTCGTCGCACCTGATGTACGGCCTCTGGTGGAACTTTCCGGTGCCCGACATCGAGCGCACCGACCTGCTCGTCATCATGGGTGCCAATCCCGCCGCGTCGCAGGGATCACTCTTGGCCGCGCCCGACGTGATGGGCCTGATCGACGGAATTCGCAAACGCGGCAAGGTGATCGTGATCGACCCGGTGCGCACGCCGACCGCGGCACGGGCCGACGAGTGGCTGCCGATCGTCCCGGGCACCGACGCGGCGTTGTTGCTGGCGGTGGCCCACACGCTCTTCGACGAGGGCCTGGTGAACCCCGGCCCGCACGTCGACGGTGTCGACACCATGCGCGAGGTCGCCGCGGACTGGCCGCCAGAGCGGGTCAGTGACGTCACCGGCATCGATGTCGACACCATCCGGCGGTTGGCGCGCGAATTGGCGGCCGTCGACAAGTCGGTGGTGTACGGCCGAATTGGGTTGTGCAATCAGGAGTTTGGCAGCCTGGCCAGCTGGATGGTCGACGTCATCAATATTTTGACCGGCCATTTCGACACGCCAGGCGGCGCGATGTTCCCCAAGCCGGCGGCTTGGTCGATCACCACGCAGCCGCTGCCCGGCCTCGAGGGCGGTCTTCCGGAATTCGGCCGCTGGCACACGCGGGTGCGCGGCGCCAAAGAGGTGCTCGGGCAGGCCCCGGTGTCGTGCATGACCGAAGAAATCGCGACACCGGGCGACGGGCAACTCAAGGCCCTGATCACGGTCGCCGGCAACCCGGTGTTGTCGACGCCCGGCGGCGACAAGCTCGACGAGGTGCTGCCGATGCTGGAGGCGATGATCTCGATCGACCTCTGGATCAACGAGACGACGCGGCATGCCGACGTGATCCTGCCCGGGCTGTCGCCGCTGGAACAGCCGCACCACGACGACCTCATCCTGCTGTTCGCGATCCACAGCATCGCGAACTACTCCGCGCCGGTGTTCGACCCGGGTGATCGCCCGCACGAGTGGGAGATCCTGATCCGGCTGACCGGCCTGTGCACGGGCACACCGGCCGAAGACGTCGACGTCGCCGCGATCGACGACGGCTTCTTCGATTACCTGGCCTTCACCCGCGGCGTCGACGGCGCCGAGATCCGCAAGCTCTACGAGCACGGCGGCCCCGAGCGGATGCTGGACCTCACGCTGCGTACCGGGCCGTTCGGGGATCAATACGGCAAGAATCCCGGTGGACTCACGTTGGACCTGCTCAAGCAGAACCCGAACGGCATCGACTTCGGGCCGATGGTGCCGCAGCTCCCGGAGATTCTGGGCACCCCGGACCGCAAGATCCGGCTCGCTCCGCAGTATCTGCTCGACGACCTGCCCCGGCTGGCCGCGCGGCTGGAGCGGCCCGGCGAGCCGTTGGTCCTGGTCAGCCGCCGGCACCTGCGCTCGAACAACACCTGGCTGCACAACGTGCCCGCATTGATGAAGGGTAAGGATCGGTGCACGCTGCTGATCCACCCCGACGACGCGGCGCGCTGCGGAGTGTCCGACAACGACATCGTCACCGTCAAATCCGAGGCCGGCGAGATCAAGGTGCCGGTGGAAGTCACCGACGCGATCAAGCCCGGTGTGGTGTCGATGCCGCATGGCTGGGGACATGGCAAGCCGGGCACGCGAATGTCGGTCGCCAACGGGTCACCGGGCGCCAACACCAACGCGCTCTCCGTGCCGACATTCATCGACGAGCCATCCGGTAACGGTGCACTTAACGGGATACCGGTGACGGTCCTCGAGGATCAAGCCCGGTTCGAACCCGCTCGGAGCCGCTGACGAACTCCAAAGTGTAATTGCGCCAACAGTTCTGCCGGGACTGAGATGCGGTCGTAGCGGCGTGCCGGCTGTGGGTTGGTTCACGCCTGCCATGGTTGCTGAACCCGAGAGGGCCGATCCTCGTGGCAAAAGCAGGAACGCGACCTCGCGGGAAGGGGGAGAAGCCATGTTGTACTACCTGCTGTTCATCGCGATGATCGGCGTCGAGCGTCTGATCGGGCTCGTCGTCGCGCACCGAAACGCCCAATGGTCGATCACCCACGGGGGCAAGGAATTCGGCCTCGACCACTACCCGGCGATGGTCAGCGTGCATGCGTTACTGCTGGTTTCGTGTCTGGTGGAAGTGTGGGCCCTGGGACGACCGTTTGTGCCGTGGTTGGGATGGCCGATGCTCGTCGTCGTGGTGCTCAGCTGCATCGTCCGCTGGCGCTGCGCGGCGGCGTTGGGCCGGCACTGGAACCCGCGGCTGATCGTGATCCCGGGCGCGCCGCTGGTGCGGCGTGGTCCGTATCGATGGGTACGTCACCCCGACTACATCGCGGTGGTCGCCGAGGTGGCGGCGCTGCCGCTGATCCATTCGGCGTGGCTGACGGCGATCGCGTTCAGCATTGCCAACGCGTTCCTGCTCAACGTGCGAATTCGCCTGGAAAACGCGGCATTGACCTACGTCTGAGCGATCAGGGCGCGAACGGCCGGTTGGTCCACTCCCGGTCGGCCCGTCGTGACGAACGAAACCATCCGCCCGCCGCACCGGTGCCGCCGTCGGTCGGGATGGTGTGACCCGTGACGAACGCCGACAGGTCCGAGGCCAAAAACAGGATCACGCGGGCCTGATCCTCGGGCAGCCCCATCCGCCCGGCCGGAACCCATTGCGGCCACTGTGCTTGCTCCTCGGGGGACAGCCACTGCGAATAAGGCACCTGCAGCGATTCGGTAACGTCGGGCCCAATGCCGTTGACCCGCACCCCGTCCCGGCCCACCTGAACCGCGAGGCTGCGGGTGAAATGAATGACGGCCGCCTTGAACGCGGCGTAGACCGGATCCTCGGGGTAGCCCCGCAGCCCTTCGACGGAGGAGACGTTGACGATCGACCCGCGACGTCGACCGACCATCGCCGGCAGGAACGCGTGGGTGACCAAGAAGACGTGGTGCAAGTTGATCCGGTAGAGCTCGTCCCACAATTGCGGGTCGGTGTCGACGAAATTGCCCGGGTGTCGCAGCCAATGGCCGACATTGTTGACCAGCACGTCGATCCGGCCGAACCGGTCCAGCACGCTTCGTGCCAGCGCCCCAACCTGATCGGCGTCTCGAACGTCGGCGACGATCGGCACCGCCTCCCCGCCCGACGCCGAGATCCGCTCGGCGGTCCGGTCCGCGAGGTCGGCTTCGATATCGGCGATCACGACCCGGGCGCCGTGTGCTGCGAACAGCTGCGCGGTTGCCGCGCCGATACCGCCACCGCCGCCGGTTACCACCGCGATCCGGTCGGCCAGCATCCCGTCTGCCTGAGTTGGCTGCTCCATCCTCATATCTTCGAGCACTCGTCGAGATCGATCGGCATCCAGGCCAGGTTATTGCCTTTTCCGGACGGGTATTCACCGGGTCCTAGGAGCGTCGAATAAATGGTTACCAGGCGGATTACGCGGCGTATTCATCATCGTCGCAGTGCGCAATCGATTGCCGTCTCGTTGGCAAGCCGATTAATCGTAAAAACGTGGTCCGAGCATGGGCGTTGCAGCCCAATCTGCATCGGCCGTTGGGGTATGTCGACGGGATGGTGGGTTTGCCACCCCATTTCCGGTCGGCCGTCAAGGTCGAACCGGTGCGCCTTGAGCACTGCAACGCCGAATGGGTTCGCGCTCCCGGCGTATCCCCGACCCGGGCCATCCTGTACCTGCACGGCGGCGCATTTCTTACGTGCGGCGTCAATACGCACCGGGCGCTGGTGAGCCGCTTGTCGGAGGCAGCCGATGCCGGCCGGTTACCGGAAACTGCCCTCGCATCAGATCGCGGACGCGATCGACGACGGCCTGTGTGGCCTGAGCTGGCTGCAGGACCGCGGATACGATCCGGATCGGATAGTGGTTGCCGGCGACTCGGCCGGTGGATACCTGGCGTTCATGACGACGCTGGCGGCGATCCGCACGCAGGTCGCCGCGCCGGCCGGGGTCGCGACCGTCTCGCCGTTCACGGATGCGAACCCGCTCCGAAAACTCAAGCACCGCAACGCACGCAAATCCTCGATGGTCACCGCCGGGGCGCTGTCGATATTTTCGGGCTATCTCGGCGAAGTGCAGCTCCCGAACGGCCCGGGACGTTCGTCGGGTCAGGTTGTCTCACCGGTCGACGCCGATTTGTCGGTACTGCCGCCCGTGCCCATCCACGCCGGCGCGGACGAGTTGCTGCTTCCCGATGCCGTGCTTTTGGCAGAACGGTTGGAAACCAACGGAATCCGCTGCGATTTGCCACTGTGGGCCGGCCAGATTCACGACTTCCCGGTGGCGACCGACGTTTTGCCGGAGGGTAGGCGGGGCCATCCGGTGCCTCGGGGATTTCGTCAAGGAAGTCACCGCCGAGTCGGCGTGCCGCGGCAGCGGACGGGTCACCGCCGCCGGGTAGAGTGCGCCAAACCGATTGCGCGGCAAGGCTATTCGTATTCGTCGAAATCCGGGTCGGTGACGACCGACTGTCGCTGCTCCTGCCAATCGGAATCCGTTGTCTCCAGGGGCACGTCGGCGTCATCCGGCCAGGCTGACGCGTGGTCGTCGTCCGGCGCGGCCTGACCGGCCGGGCGTTGTTGTTCGACGGCGTCCGCGATCGGCACGTCGTCGGGGATTTCACCGGCGCTGTCGTGCATGCGCGGCCGGCTACCCGCACGGGCGCGATCGAAAACCGATGGGATTCTCCGAGAAATGGGGGCTGAAGAACGACACGGGCGCTGACCGGTATCGACGACAGGTGCCCGCTTTTGCCCCGACGCCGATACAGTGGGGCTCGTGACCCGAGCAGCCCCACCTGTGCTGACCGTGCGGTACGAGGGATCCGAACGGACCTTTGCACCCGGCAACGATGTGGTCATCGGGCGTGACTTGCGGGCCGACGTCCGCGTCGCGCATCCGCTGATTTCCCGGATACACCTGGTGGTGCGCTTCGATCAGGGCCGGTGGATCGCCATCGACAACGGCAGCCTCAATGGTTTGTACGTCAACAATCGTCGGGTACCCGCCGTCGACATTCAGGACGGGCAGCGGGTCAACATCGGCAACCCGGACGGGCCGATGGTGACCTTCGAAGTCGGGCGTCACCAGGGTGTGGCGGGAACGCCGCCGCTGACGACGTCGATCCCGATCTCTACCGGGACGCACGATCCGCGGCTGGCACAGGGACGCCCCCCGACCGGCTCGATGTCGCAAGGCCTGGCTGGGCACCCGCCGGCGAGCCCGTCGCGGCCGATGCCGACCTATCCTCCCCCCGCGCCGCATGCGGGTGCGCCATCCGGGCCACTGCCGACATCTCCGACCGGCTCGTCCGGCCCGGTGCAGCAGCATCACCCGACCGGCACCCATCCGGCCGGCCCGTCCAGCGGACCGATGTCGTCGCCGCACATTTACCGGCCACACCCCGCTCAGGTTCCCCCGGCCGCGCCGGTAGACCCACCGACCGCGCTGACGGGCCGCGTCGGCGGCGACGGCTCGAACCTCGCGACGTCGATGATGAAGATCCTGCGCCCGGGCAAGGCGGGCACGGACGCCCCGGGCGCGATCAGGATCGGGCGGGCCAACGACAACGACATCGTGATTCCCGAGGTGCTGGCATCGCGGCACCACGCGACCCTGATCCCGACGCCGAGCGGCACCGAGATCCATGACAACCGCAGCATCAACGGCACGTTCGTCAACGGTCAGCGGGTCGACTCCGCGTTACTGAAGGACGGCGACGTCGTCACGATCGGCAACATCGACCTGGTGTTCGCCGGCGGCGCGCTGGCCCGCCGGGACGCCGACACCGCGGCACAGACCCGCCTCGGCGGTCTGGACGTGCGCGGGGTGACCTGGACGATCGAAAACAACAAGACGCTGCTCGACGACATCTCGTTGGGCGCCAGTCCCGGGACCCTCACAGCGGTGATCGGCCCGTCCGGCGCCGGCAAGTCGACCTTCGCCCGGCTGGTGGCCGGCTACACCCACCCCAGCAACGGCACGGTCGCATTCGAGGGCCACAACGTCCACGCCGAATACGCCTCGCTGCGCAGCAGGATCGGGATGGTGCCGCAGGACGACGTGGTGCACGGACAGCTCACCGTGGAACAGGCGCTGGGGTACGCCGCGGAACTGCGGCTGCCGCCCGACACCACCAAGGCCGACCGCGAACAGGTCGTCGCCCGAGTGCTCGAGGAGCTGGAGATGACCCAGCACCTGCACACCCGGGTCGACAAGCTGTCCGGCGGTCAGCGCAAGCGGGCCTCGGTGGCACTGGAGTTGCTGACCGGACCGTCGCTGCTGATTCTCGACGAGCCGACCTCCGGTCTGGACCCGGCGCTGGACCGGCAGGTCATGACGATGCTGCGGCAGTTGGCCGACGCCGGTCGCGTGGTACTGGTGGTCACCCACTCGCTGACCTACCTGGACGTCTGCGACCAGGTGCTGCTGCTGGCTCCCGGCGGCAAGACCGCGTTCTGCGGTCCGCCCGCCCAGATCGGCCCGGCCATGGGGACGACCAACTGGGCCGACATCTTCAGTTCGGTCGCCGGCAATCCCGACGCGGCCAAGGCGAAATACCTGGCGCGGACCGGCCCACCGCCACCACCGCCGCCGGCGGAGAAACCGGCCGAGATCGGCGATCCGTCGCACACGAGTCTGCTGCGGCAGTTCTCCACGATCGCCCGGCGCCAGATCCGCTTGATCGTCTCCGACCGGGGCTATTTCATCTTCCTTGCGTTGCTGCCGTTCATCATGGGCTCGCTGTCGATGTCGGTGCCGGGCAACGTCGGCTTCGGCATCCCGAATCCGGTGGGCGACGCGCCCACCGAGCCGGGGCAGATCCTGGTGCTGCTCAATGTCGGAGCGGTGTTCATGGGGACCGCGTTGACGATCCGAGATCTCATCGGCGAGCGCGCCATCTTCTTGCGAGAACAGGCGGTCGGCCTCTCCACTTCGGCGTACTTGTTGGCAAAGGTCTGTGTCTATACGGTGTTCGCGGTCGTGCAGTCGGGCATCGTCACCGTCATCACGCTGCTGGGCAAGGGCGGACCAACGCAGGGCGCCGCGGCGCTCGGCAAGGCGCCAGTGGAGCTGTTCGTCGATGTCGCGGCCACCACCGTCGCCTCGGCGATGCTCGGGCTGTTGCTGTCGTCGGTCGCGAAGTCCAACGACCAGATCATGCCCCTGCTGGTCGTTGCGGTGATGTCGCAGTTGGTGTTCTCCGGCGGCATGATCCCCGTGACGGGCCGCATCGGCCTCGACCAGATGTCCTGGGCCACCCCGGCGCGGTGGGGTTTCGCGGCGTCGGCGTCCACCATCGACCTGACCAAGCTGGAGCCCGGCCCGCAGGTCCCCAAGGACGCGCTCTGGCATCACAATGCCGGCACGTGGTGGTTCGACTTGGGCATGCTGATCGCGATCAGCGTTTTCTACCTGTGCTTCGTGCGCTGGAAGATTCGCCTCAAGGGTGGGCGCTGATCACTCGACGATAGGGGTCTAGGCCCCCTTGCGGACTGTCTGCTCGGACGCGGCGTGCATCCGATCCGACAGTCGAAGGAGATCGTGCTCGCCGATCCCATGGGGCAGGGTATACGCCAGCTGACGCAATTCAACGGCATAGTTGCGCAGCTCCTGCCGGAGGCGCGTCTCAACAGTCGGCATGACTTCTCCCGATCTTCGATCCGCCAATTTCAAGATCATCGCAGCCCGGCGCCGATTCCGCGATGGGTCAGACGCGAATTAACGGGAGTTTGACAGCGTATTTACAACAGCGAGCATCTCGAGGACGGGCGATCAAGGGTGTGCGGCAACAAATGTTTCGTTGCCGACGCCGACGGCGAGTCCGTCGGCGTCGAAGGGTGCGGCCAGCCGGGCGTGCAGCCTTTCCCGATCGGTGAGACGGCTGATCTCGGCGGTTTGGCGAGCGAATAGACGCCCGAAAGTTGGGTAAAGCCAACGCATTACGGCCCGCTCCGCGTTGCTGCAGCGCGCCGCACAGTAGCCGACGTGGCCCAGCTCGTCGGTCAGGATTTCGGCGTAGAGGCGGTCGATCCGTGCCGCGACATCTGGTTCGTCCGCGAATAATTCGACGCCGACGCGGCGCAACTCGTCGAACATGATGCAGCCCGCCATTTCTGCCGCGCCCACGAACGGGAATCCGAATCGTTCGGGCAGAAACACTTCCATCTTCACGAATTGCCGCATCACGAACGGCGGCACCACCACCTGGAACGGCAGACCGAAGATGTCGAGCACGTAGGCCAACAGCCGGGTGTGGTAGTGCTCCTCGAGCGCGAGGTAGATACGCTCGGGCGGTTCGTCGGGGCCGCCGATGCGCCCGTAGGTGTCGCCCAAATCCACGCCGAACCGCTCCGCCTGGTTGAGCTTCGCGGTGGCCAGGAGGAACAGCATCTCGCGGGACAACCCAGCCTCCGGTCGCCGGCGACGCAGGTTCCGCAGGAACACATCTCGATCGATCTGCCGAGCGGAGCGCACCGGGTCGGCCTCCAACGACGTGAAGAACTCTTCACGGTTGGCCAGCCGGCGATGCAGCAGATCGGCGTCGCCGTCCCGATGCGCCAGGTAGGCCCGGTAGCCGTCGATACCTGTGGCGGTCATGTTGCCTCCATTCCTGCGACGATCGTCTTGACATAGCGGTCCAGCAGCGCGGCACGCGTTTTCCGCGTTTCGCTGGTGGCCAGCAGGGCGAACAGGCCGGTCATGAAGATCACGCCGAGCTCACCCGGATCGGCGTCCCGCGCCACCCGTCCCGCGGCCTGTGCGTCTCGGATTGCGGCGATGACGAATTCGGCCAGCGGATGCTCGGCCGTCTCGTCCTCGAGGGGGCGCGTCGCGGAGAAGTGCAACCCGAGCATGTCCCGGAAGACCACGGGGCCGAGTCGCTCTTCGGCGGCGAGCACTTGACGCACCAGAAGTCTGAGCATCGCCAACAGGTCGCCGGCGCCGCTCGTCTTGGGCGCGAGTTTGGCCACGATCTTGACTTCCTCGGCCCGTTCCAATTCGACGAGGACGTGCTCTTTGGTGGGGAAGTGGAAATAGAAGGTGCCACGCGCGACACCCGTGGCCGCGGCAATGGCCGCGACGTCCGCCCCGGCCAGTCCGGCACGCCCGATCTCGGCCACCGCGGCGTCGAAAAGACGTGCGCGCGTTTGGAGTCGCTGCGACTCCCGAGCGTTCACCAGCGGGGAAGTCTCGGAGGCCGACGTCGACGGCATGCCAGGAAACGTATCCGCTCTCGCTGGCATCTGTCAATGACGGGTGTCAGCCAAACATGGGCGCCGCCGTTCGCAGGGTGCGCCGGACGCCATTGCGGCCGGGCGTAACGTCAGTGCGAAATCGCGGGCGAAACCTCGCTGCGGCGTTACGCTGACGCGGCGGATAGAAGGGTGAGGTGGGCCGGAATGGATTTCGAACTCGACGCCGGGCAACGCGCGTGGCTGACCGAGGTTCGCGAATTCCTCTCCGAAAACGTCACCCCGGAATTGCGAGCCGAGCTGGCCGAGCACGATCTGGAATTCCCCGACGGCGAGGTTGCCCGGTTCCGCCGCAAGATCGGCGAGAAGGGCTGGTTCGGCCTGAACTGGCCGCGTGAATACGGGGGACTCGGGCTCGGCGCGGTGCATCAACACCTGCTGATGAGCGAGTTCGAATACTGGGGCGTGCCCGGACCCGACCTCACGGTCACCTCGGTGGCGCCGATGATCATGCGCCATGGCACCGAGCAGAACAAAACCGAGTGGCTCCCGCTGATCGCCAGGGGCGAAATGATCTGTGCCGTCGGCTATTCCGAAGCCGATGCCGGAACGGACCTGGCCAGCCTGCGCACCCGCGCGACGCGCGATGGCGACCATTGGGTGATCAACGGCAGCAAGATCTGGAACAGCGGGGCGCAGCGAGCCACCCACGAATGGTTGTGCGTGCGCACCGACCCGAATGGTGTACGCCATCGCGGGATTTCGGTCATCATCGTGCCGATCGACACCCCGGGGATCGGAATCCGCCCGCTGTATGCGTGGTCGGGCTACCGCACCAACGAGGTACATTTCGACGACGTACGCGTCCCGGTCACGAATCTGGTGGGTGAGGTCAACCGCGGCTGGACCTACATCACCGGCGCGCTCGATCTGGAGCGCGGTGCACTGACCAACGCCGGCGATCTGCGTCGCGCCGTGGACGAGTTGCGCGAACTTGCCCGCCGCCCGCGACGCGACGGCTCGGTGCCGTCCGGCGATCCGGCCCTTATGCGTCGGCTGGCGCAGGCCGAGGCCGACGTCGAGGTGGCGACGTTGATGGGTTACGAGGCAGCCTCGATGCTCGACAGCGACGTGATCCCGACCGTGCAGGTCAGCGTCGAGAAGGTGTTCACCAGTGAGCTGCGGCAGCGCATCGCCGACCTGGCCCTCGACCTGTTGGGCCCCGACGGCCTGCTGGCGCACCGCAGCGAAACCGCGCCCCTGGCAGGCAAATTCGAACGGCTGTACCGGGCCGCCCCGCTGATGCGCTTCGGTGGCGGCACCAACGAGGTGCTGCGCGATGTCATCGCCCAGCGCGGCCACGGAATGCCTTCCTATGGACGGTGATGCGTGAAGGCGATCCCCACCACGCAGCAGCGCGAGTTCGGCGCGTCGATGCGCGCGCTGCTGGCCGCGGAGTGCCCGCTGAATCTGGTCCGCGGGCTGGGTGAACCCGGCGCCGATCGCAGCACCCCGGCGCTGTGGAAGGCATTGGCCGGCGCCGGCGTGTTCGGCCTCGCCGTTGCCGAGGAGTACGGCGGCTCGGGCGGCTCGCTGGGCGATCTGGCCGTCTTCTACACCGAAGCCGGCCGCGCGCTGTGTCCGACGGCCGTGCACAGCACCATCACCACAGCGCTGGCGATAGACCAGCTTGGCTCTCCGGAGGTCAAGTCCGCGCGGCTGCCGCAGCTGGCGGCCGGGACTGTCCGCGGCACCACCGCGCTGTGGAATGCCCGCGACGCCGCGGATGTTTCGGCTGTGCTGCACGCCCGTCCCGACTCGACCGGGTGGCGCCTCGACGGTGTCGCGGACTATGTCGCCGACGCCGACATCGCCGACCTCATCGTGGTGTCGGCCGCTGCCGGCGAGCACACGCTGGTCTTCGCCGTCGACACCGGCACGTCCGGCCTGAGCCTGGTGCCGCTCGCCATGGCCGGCGGGTACCGGGCGTTCGCGGTGCGGTTCGACGATGTGACCGTCGGTGCCGAAGCGCTGATCGACAGCGGCCCACCGGATCGGACCGCGTTGCGCCGCTTGGCGAATGCGGCCGTCGCCTTGGGGTCACTGGACCTGGTCGGGGTCGGTCAGGCGGTGCTGGACCGCACCGTCGAGTACACCAAGCTGCGCCACCAGTTCGGCCGCCCGATCGCCTCTTTCCAGGCGGCGCAGCATCTGGTCGCCAACATGCACATCGCCTTGGCCGCAGCGCGATTGACCGCGCATTCCGCCGTGTTCTGGATCGCCCGGGGACAGACGGCGACCCGACAAACGGCCATCGCGCGGATGCATGCGGGCACGGCGGCCCGGCTGGTTACGCTGGATGCCCATCAATTGCATGGCGGGATCGGCTACGTGACCGAAACAGATCTGCACCTGTGGACCGAACGGGCAAGGCTCGGTTCAACTCTCGGCGGCGGCGCCGGCGTCGCCGCGGCCTGGCTGGAGGAAACCTTGGAGGAGATCCGTGAGTGAGGACACCCTGATCGACGCCGAGTCGGCGTCGCGAGTGGGTACCGTTGCCGCGACCGCGACCGGCGAGGTGAACCGACGCGATTGGCAGCGCTGGGCGGCCGCGGTCGGTGACCACAATCCGCTGTACTTCGATCCGGATTACGCCCGTGCCAACGGATTTCGCGACATATTCTGCCCACCGCTGTATCTGCAGTACGCGGTGCTCGGCGTCGTGCACCTTGACTCGCTGCGGCCCGACGGTTCCTCGGGTGCGGTTTCGGGAAGCCTCGCGTTTCCGCGCGCACCGAAACGGATGGCCGGCGGGGAGAGCTTCACCTTTCACCTGCCCGCGTATCACCGCGACGAGATCGAGATGGTCCGCACCATCGAGTCGATCGTCGAAAAGCAAGGCCGCTCCGGAAAATTCGTCCTGGTCACCTGGCACACGGTGTACCGCAACCAGCACGGCGAGCTGGTCGCCGAAGCCGCGACGTCGATGATCGCCCGACCCTAGGAATCCCATGACCGATCAGGTGTGCTACGACGACGTCGAGGTGGGCGAGCAGATTCCCGCGCTGACCGTCACCGCCGACGAGACCCAGCTGTTCTTTTTCAGCGCCGCCACTTACAACGGCCACCGCATTCACTACGACAAGGAGTGGGCGCGCGACGTCGAAGGCTACGACAACGTGTTGGTGCACGGCCCGTTGCAAGCGGCGCTGCTGGCCCGCGCCCTGGGCGACTGGATCGGCGGCCGCGGTCGTCTGGTGTCCTTTTCGGTGCAGAACCGGGCGACCGCCTTGCCCGGCGAGCCGCTGACCTTCGGCGGAGTGGTCACCGCGAAGCGCCTGGCGGACGGCGCCGCACTGGTGGATCTCGAAATCGCCGGGCGCCGCGGCGACACCGTGCTGATGCCCGGAACCGCGACCGTCGAGCTGCCACTTCGAGAAACCATCAGCGGAACGCCGTCGTGACGGGATTACGTGGCGAAGCGGCCATCGTGGGCTTCGCGGAGTTACCCGCCGAGCGCCGTCCGACCGGGCCGCCCCTGTTCACCCTCGACCAGTACGCACTGCTGGCAAAGATGGCCGTGCGGGACGCCGGGGTCGATCCGGCGCACATCAACGGCCTGATCACCCACGGCGTGGCCGAATCGGCGATGTTCGCCCCGGCGACCTTGTGCGAGTACCTGGGCCTGGCACTGGATTTCGGTGAGCGCGTCGATCTTGGCGGGGCCACGTCGGCCGGAATGATCTGGCGGGCCGCCGCCGCGATCGAGCTCGGCATCTGCGACGCGGTGCTGGCCGTGGTGCCCGGTTCGCTGAACGTGCCGCAATCCGGACGGAAATCTTCGGGCCCCGCGCAGGAGCCGAATTGGTATGGGGCGTCATCGAATAACTATGGGTCACCGCAGGCCGAGTTCGAGATCCCGTACGGCAACCTTGGCCAGAACGCGCCGTACGCGCAGATCGCGCAGCGCTACGCCGCGGAATTCGGTTACGACCCCGCCGCGGTCGCCAAGATCGCGGTCGACCAACGCACCAACGCGTGCGCGCATCCCGGCGCCGTTTTCCACGGCACCCCGATCACCCTCGACGACGTTCTCGCCAGTCCGATGATCGCCGACCCGATCCACCTGCTCGAAACCGTGATGCGGGTGCACGGGGGAGTGGGCGTCCTGCTCGCCAACGCCGATATCGCGCGTCGCGGCCGCCACCGCCCGGTGTGGATCAAGGGTTTCGGCGAGCACATCGCGTTCAAGACCCCGACCTATGCCGAGGACCTGCTGCACACTCCGATCGCGCGCGCCGCGGACAAGGCGTTCGCGATGGCGGGCCTGGACCGGTCCGATGTCGATATCGCCTCGATCTACGACTGCTACACGATCACGGTGCTGATGAGTCTGGAGGATGCCGGCTTTTGCGCCAAAGGCGAAGGCATGTCCTGGGTTACCGAACACGATCTCACCTACCGCGGCGACTTCCCGCTCAATACTGCCGGCGGTCAGCTGTCGTTCGGTCAAGCCGGAATGGCCGGCGGCATGCATCACGTCGTCGACGGTGCGCGGCAGGTGATGGGTCGCGCCGGCGACGCCCAGGTACCGGAGTGCCACACGGCGTTCGTCACCGGCAACGGCGGGATCATGAGCGAGCAGGTCGCGCTGATCATGCGGGGGGACTGACGCCTTGAGTACCGAACCCCGCCCGATTCCCGAACCCACCCCCGTGTCGAAGCCTTTCTGGGATGGCCTGGCGCAGCGCCGGATCGTGGTGCAGTATTCGCCGTCGCTGCGGCGATACGTGTTCTATCCGCGCACCCTCGCACCCGGCACGCTCGCCGATGACCTGGAATGGCGCGAAATCGATGGCGCGGGAACCCTGTACACCTTCACCATTGCCCGCAGACCAACCGCCCCGCCCTGGGCCGATGCGGTACCGCAGCTGCTCGCCGTGGCGCAGTGGGATGCCGGGCCGCGGATCAGCACCGAATTGGTCGACATCGACCCGAGCGACATCCGGATCGGCATGCGATTGGAGCCGGTGTTCTACGATCTGCCCGAGGGCGGCATCACCTTACTGAGATACCGGCCCGCGTGACCTCAACGGTGAGGTCGGAGGTGCAGATGGACGATGTCGTGCAGGCGATGCTCGACCAGTTGAACGCCGAATTTCCGCGCGTCGAGACGATGACCGGTGCACAGGCGCGCGCGGCGGTGGCCGCGCGGCGTATGCCGGTCACCAACACCGACGACGTCGCGAGCGCCGTCGACCGTTCGGTGCCGGGCCCCGACGGCGCCATCGGGGTCCGCCTGTACTCCCCGCACGGTGCACCGGCGACGGACCGCCCCGCGATCGTGTTCTGTCACGGTGGCGGATTCGTGTTCTGCGACATCGAATCCCACGACGGATTCTGTCGAACACTGGCTCGTGGCTGCCAGGCCGTGGTGGTGTCGGTGGACTACCGGCTGGCTCCCGAGCATCCGGCGCCCGCGGCGGCCCTTGACGCGTATGCGGTGTTCTGCTGGGTGGTTGAGCACGCCGCCGAGCTTGGCATCGATCCCACCCGCACCGCCGTCGCCGGCGACAGCGCCGGCGGCAACCTCGCCGCGGTCACCGCGATCCTGTGCCGCGACCGGAACGTCACCCCGCCCGTGGCACAGTTGCTCATCTACCCGGCGATCGATCCGACGTTCGACACCGACAGTTACCACCGCTACGGCACCGGGTACTTCAACACCCGTGCCGCGATGCAGTGGTACTGGCATCAATACCTCGGAGCGGAACGGGTTTTCGACCCGCCCTATCTGGTGGCCCCCGCCCGCGCGGACTCACACACGGGCCTGGCACCCGCCGTGATCGTCACCGCCGGGTCCGATCCCCTGCACAGCGAGGGGTGCGACTACGCACGCCGACTGCGCGGCGCGGGGGTGCCGGTGGTGCACCGCGATTTTCCGGGACTGTTCCACGGCTTCATGACCATTCAATCCTTCGGGCCGGCGGCCTCGGCGCAGCGTCTGGTCTTCGCCGACCTGCGCCAGCTGATGTACCCCGTAAGGGCCTCGACATGTCCGAGGTAAGCGACGTCATCGTGATCGGCGCCGGATTCGCCGGGCTGTACGCCGTGCACCGGATCGCGACGTCGGGCCTGTCGGTGATCGCCATCGAGGCCGCCCCCGATGTGGGCGGCACCTGGTACTGGAACCGCTATCCGGGAGCGCGCTGCGACGTCGAAAGCGTGGACTACTCCTACTCGTTCGACGAGGACCTGCAGAAGAGCTGGCAGTGGAGCGAACGCTTTGCCGCCCAGCCCGAGATCCTGGCCTACCTGAATCACGTCGCCGACCGCTTCGATCTGCGCCGCCACTACCGCTTCGGTGTCGACGTGGTCGGTGCCGCCTTCGATCAAGGTCGCTGGCACGTCGACACCGCGACCGGACAGACATATGCGGCACAGTTTCTGCTGTGCGCGACGGGCTGCTTGTCGGCGGTGAATCGGCCCAATATCGCAGGGGTGGACAACTTTTCGGGTGAAGTGTATTTCACGGCCGCGTGGCCCCGCGAAGATCCCGATCTGCGCGACAAGCTGGTCGGTTTGATCGGTACGGGGTCATCCGGGATCCAGGTCGCGCCGATCGTCGCCACCCAGGCCCAGCACCTCGTGGTATTCCAGCGCTCCGCGAACTACACCATCCCAATGCCCAACCGGCCGTGGTCATTCGAGGAACAACAAGAGATCCAAGAGCAGTATCCCGAGCGTCGCCGGGCATCGGCCTACGCGCCCGCCGGTACGCCGCACGGCACCTACCACAAGAACGCCGTGGACACCGAGCCCCGGGACCGCGCCGACGCACTGTGGAAGCGCTGGCGCGAAGGCGGCGTCCTGTTCGCCAAGACCTTCCCCGACCAGACTAGTGACCTGGCTGCCAACGACGTGGCCCGGCTATTCGCCGAGGAGCGGATCCGGGAAATCGTCACCGACCCGATCGTCGCGACCGATCTCATCCCGGTCGATCATCCGATCGGAACCAAACGGATCTGCACCGACAACGGGTACTACGCCAGCTTCAACCGCGACAACGTGCAGCTGGTGAACCTGCGCCGCGAGCCCATCACGGAGATCACCGCGCACGGGATACGAACCACCGAGGCAACCTATCCCTTCGATGTGCTGATCTTCGCCACCGGCTTCGACGCGATGACCGGAGCGTTGACCCGCATCAACCCGAGCGGACCCGGGGGAGCGCAATTGCGCGACATCTGGAGTGACGGCCCGGTGACCTTCCTCGGTCTGATGGTGCCGGGCCTGCCGAACCTGTTCACGATCAGCGGGCCGGGCAGTCCCTCGGTGCTGGCGAATATGGTGCTGCACGCCGAGGTTCAGGTCGACTGGGTCGTCGATCTGGTGCGAGCCGCGCGGCAACTGGGCGTCAACGAGGTCGAGCCACGCCTGGACGCGGCGCGCGCGTGGACCGATGAGGTGGCGCGGGCCGCCGAGCGGACGCTGTTCCCCAGGGCGGCATCGTCGTGGTATCTGGGCGCCAACATCGAAGGCAAGAAGCGCATCTTCATGCCCTACATCGGAGGGTTCGGTACCTACCGGCGTCACTGCGACGAGGTCGCCCAGCGCAATTACGCCGGGTTGGTGTTGACGACCCGATGACGTCAACGAGGAAGTGAGACGGTGCCGGAGACGGTTCAGCAGCTACTGCGCCAGCGCAGGCACGACGACACTCCTGCGATCGCGCACGGTGAGGCGACCTGGACCTGGCGCGAGCACCTCGCCGAAGCCGAGACCGAGGCCGCAGCGCTGATCGCGCTCGCCGACCCGGCCCGCCCGTTGCATGTCGGTGCCGCGCTGGGCAATTCGCCGGAAATGCTGCGCGCCATGGCCGCCGCGGCGCTCGGCGGCTACGTGCTGTGCGGCCTGAACACGACCCGCCGCGGGCCGGCGCTGCTTGCCGACATCCGGCGCTCGGACTGCCAGATCCTGCTCGTCGACGACGAGCACCTGCCCTTGTTGCAAGGCTTGGACCTCAACGGAATTCAGGTCCTCGAGGTGGGCACGACGCGCTACGCCGACGCGCTCGCCGCGGCGCCGCCGTTGACACCGCACCGCGAGGTCGTCGGCGCCGACACGTTCATGATGATCTTCACCTCCGGAACCAGCGGCAATCCCAAGGCCGTGCGGTTCGCGCACGGGATGGCGATCATGTGCGGTGCCAGTCTGATCTTCCAATACGACGTCACCGCGGACGATGTCTGCTATCTGGCGATGCCGCTGTTTCATTCCAACGGTGTCGCCGCCGGCTGGGCCGTCGCCATCGGCAGCGGCGCCTTGATGGTTCCCGCCAAGTTCTCACCGTCGCGCTTCATCGACGACGTCCGCCGCTACGGCGTGACCTACCTGAACTATGTCGGTAAGCCACTGGCCCTGATCCTGTCCACCCCCGAACGTCCCGACGATGCCGACACGACGCTGCGCATGGCGTTCGGCAACGAGGCCACCGATCGCGATATCGCGGAATTCGCACGGCGTTTCGGGTGTCGGGTGGTCGACAGCTTCGGGTCCAGCGAGTTCGCGGTGATCGTGGTGCGCGAAGACGGCACACCGCCCGGATCGATCGGCAGGCCCTATCCCGGAGTCAGCATCTACAACCCGGTGACGCTGAAGGAGTGTGCCGTCGCCCAGTTCGACGAACACGGCGCGCTGACCAACTTCGAGGACGCCGTCGGCGAACTCGTCAACACCGAGGGAGCGGGGCCGTTCGTCGGCTACTACAACGACCCGGAGGCCACGGCCGAACGGATGCGCCACGGCATGTACTGGGCCGGCGATTTGGCCTACCGCGACGCCGATGGCTGGATCTACCTCGCCGGCCGCACCGCCGACTGGATGCGGGTGGACGGTGAGAATCTCGCCGCGGCGCCGATCGAGCGGATCCTGGAACGGCTGCCGCAGGTCAGCCAGGTCGCGGTGTACGCCGTCCCGGACGAGCGGGTCGGCGACCAAGTGATGGCGGCACTGGTGCTTCGTCCGGGAATGGTATTGCGGCCAACCGATCTCGAGGAGTTCCTGGCCGCACAACGCGACCTGTCACCGAAGGCGTGGCCGCGCTATGTACGCATCAACGACGACCTGCCGGTGACGGCCACCAACAAGATCCTCAAACGCGAGTTGATCGCGGCCGGCATCAGCGGCCAAGGCGGCGTGCTGCTGACCCGAGAAGCTCGCGGCACGACGTATACGATTGCCGCACAACTGGTTCCGGAATAGCCTCAGTCGGACTCCGCTGTACTGGGCGCCTCACCGAAGCGGGCCAGCACCAACGTGCCGGCCACCGCCACGGCGAATCCCAGGATCACCAGCCAGCCCCACCCGGGCCGCGCGGTATCGCCGAGCCACAGCACGCCGACGAGTGCCGGCGCGATGGTTTCACCGACGACCATGGCGGCCACGGTGGTGGTGACCGAGCCGCGTTGCAGTGCGGAAGTGAACAACAGAAATCCCGCGGCGCCTCCGCCGGCCGCGGCGTACAGCGCGGGGTCGGTGTAGAACGCGGCCTTGGTGGGATCGATCTCGTCGAGCAGGCGCACACCGATCTCGACGACACCGAATCCGCTTCCGGCGCCGAGACCCAGGGCGAGCGCGCGCTCCCGGTCCGCAAGCCGGCCGGCGACCGCGCCGATGAGGAAGATGACGGCGACGGCGACGATCAGCGCCCAGCCCAGTCCCGGTGGGCCGTGGCGAAAGTGTCCGGGTCCGGCGGCACAAGCGAGTGCGGCCAGGCTCACGCAGACCACACCGACGGCGGTCCACTCGGCCTTGGACAGCCGAGCCGAGAGCACCCACACGGACACGATGCCGGTGACCGCGATCGAGGCGGCCAGCGCCGCGGCTACGACGTAGATCGGCACCAGTCGCAGCGCCGCGACCTGCAGCAGGAAACCGAAGCCGTCGAGGCCAATGCCCGCCAGGTAGCGCCACTGGCGCAGCGCCCGCAGCAGCAGCATCGCGTCGACACCGGACTTGCCGCCCGATTCCACCGACCGCGCCGCGACGGCCTGCAGTACCGAGGCGGTGCCGTAGCACAGCGAACAGCCCAGCGCGAGCAGGAATCCGATCAGCACAGGGTGACAGTAGCCGAGCTAGCCGTTCGTTGGTGGCACCATCTGCAATTCCAGGGCAAGGGCTTGCAGGCGTGCCGAATAGGCTCGAACGCCCCACGCCATCGCTTCGCCGTCAAGTTCGTTGGGCAGCGAACGATCCCGAATTCGGTCCCAGTTTCCCGCGACGTCCTCGATCGTCGGGTGCGGGCCGAACGTCGCGCCGCCGGTGTGTGCGATGGCATAGCGGCAGTAGTAGCCGCCGGTGGCGCCGAAAATCTCTGCCGTCGCAGGACAACTGCGGTGCACCAGGGCGAGCGCCATCGGGGTGACCCGGCTCGCCGTCAGGAGCGCGACGTAGTCCGCCGAATCCAGGGAGATCTCGAGTTCGGGTGGCCGACCGCGCAGCGCCGCGTCGCCGTCGGGGGTGAACACCGAGAACAGGCGCGTGTCGAAAGCCGCCGGAGCGAGCGCGTTCGCTCTGATCCCGTAGCGTGTCCCCTCCCAGGCCACCGAGCGCGTCATGCCGATGACACCCATTTTCGTGGTGGCGTACGCCGCCTGCCCGAACGCGCCGGACAGACCGGACGCCGAGGTGAGTGTCACGATGCGACCACCGCCGCCGTCCTTCATCGCGCGATACGCGGCCCGCACGGTGCGAAACGTACCGCGCAGATTCACCGCGGTGATGCTGTCGAAGTCCTCGTCGCTGACGTCTTCGAAGTGGTCGTCCAGCACGATCGCGGCGTTGTGAATCAGGCCGTCGATGCGGCCCCAGGTGTCCATCGCGAGATCGATGATCTGTTGCGGCCCTTCGTCGGACGAAACGCTGGCGCCGGACGCGACCGCCTCGCCACCGGCCGCGACGATGTCGTCGGCAACCGATTGCGCCATCGTCGGGTCGCAGCCACCGCCACGGGGGCTGCCACCCAGATCATTGACGACGACGCGAGCGCCGCGCCGGCCCAGTTCTATCGCCTGGGATCGGCCGATCCCGCCGGCGGCGCCGGTGACGACGACGACCTCGCCGTCGAATCGGATCACGGGTGTCCTCTCTAGAGATCGGGCGAGTTGTTCGGAAACAGTCCGGCCGGTGCGGCGCCGTCGACCTCCAGCAGCTTGCCGGTGATCCACGACGATGCGGGCGAGGCGAAAAATATTGCGGCAGACGCAATGTCACTCGGTGTGCCGTTGCGGCGCATCGGAGTCTTTGTGCGCAAGCCCTCGCGCACGTCGGGCATCGCATCCATGAATCCCCGCAACGCCTCGGTCTCGACGCAGCCGGGCAGGATCGCGTTCACCCGCACCCGGGGCGCGAGTTCGATGGCCGCAAGTTGAGTGAACTTACCGAGCGCCGACTTGGCCAGACTGTAGGGAAGGAATCCGCGCTCATTCTGTACTCCCGACATGGACCCGATGTTGACGATCGCGCCACCCCCGCGAGACAGCATGTGCGGCAAGGCATGCCGTCCAAGCTCGAACGGGGCCGACACATTGAAGCGAAATGCACTCTCCAACAAGGAGACCGTCATATCCGTATAGGTGCCGAGCTGTTCGACGCCGCCGGCATTGTTGACCAGGATGTCCAGCCCTCCGAGCGAGCGCACGGACTGCGCGACAACGTCTCCCAGATTTTCGATCTCGGTGACGTCGGCGGGTATCGCGACGGCGTTGCGGCCCATCGCCCTGATTTCTTCTGCTACCGCGTCCAGGTCGTCCTTGGTCCGGGCGACCAGCGCCACGTCCGCGCCCGCTTCGGCGAATGCGAGCGCGATGCCTCGTCCGATACCCTTGCCGGCACCCGTGACGAGAGCGGCCTTGCCGTCGAGACGGAATTGCCCGGTGACGCCGACCAATGTCAGACCTTGATGCCGAAGATCTCGGCCGCGTTGCCGCGACAGATTTGCTCGACCTCGTTGGCCGGCACGCCGTCGAATTGCTTCTCGATCCAGTCCGCGGAGAAGGGAAATGAACCTTCGTGGTGGGGATAGTCGTTGCCCCACATCAGGCAGTCCAGGCCGGTCAGGTCGCGCGACCGAATCGCCAGTGGGTCCCACATGAAGGTGGCGTGTGCCTGACGCTTGAGGTAGTAGCTCGGGTGGACATCGATCTTGGCCGGACCCATCAGGTCATCGATGCCCAATTGATGTAGCCGACTCTGGCTGAAGTGGTGGTCGTAGAACTGCATCGCGAAGGCCAGCCATCCGGCGTAGCCCTCGGTGCAGACCACGTGCAGATTGGGATAACGCTCAAAGACGCCGCTGTAGGTCATCCAGCCGAGCGTCTCGCCCATGCCGCAGCTCTGCATGTACCAACCGATGTCCTGCCGGCCGGGGTAGGCCATCAGCCCGGGACCGACCAGGGGGCTGCGCAGACCTCCGACGTGCATGGTGATGGGGATGCCGAGACTGTCCGCGGCTTCCCACAGCGGCTCCCATTCGTCCATGTAGTAGGGGCGTTCGAAGATGCCGTCCGGCAGCAGCGCGGGACGAAGTCCCATCCCCGCGGCGCGTTCCAGCTCTGCTACCGACGCGGCAATGTCCTTGAACGGCAGGTGGATACCGGGTGCGACACGGTCGAGGTAGGGGCCCCAGTGGTCGGCCAGCCAATCGTTGGCGACCTTGCAGTAGGCGGTGTCGGCGTCGGCGGGGATCCCGTTCGGCATGTCGGAGATCCGACCGATCAGCACCGCACCGTGGACGCCGTCACGCTCCAGATCCGCGAGTTGCTCGGCCGCATCCAGGCTGAGGCGAGCCTCGGCGACGACGTTGCCCTCGGCGCCGGTCGCATCGGCCTTGATGTCCGACGTACCCTCGCCCGACATCATCGCCAACGACACGATGTGGCCGAGCTTGTAGACGTCCTTGCCGTTCTCGTCCTTCTCGATTCGGGGGAAGTACTCCCGGTACTGCTCCGGTAGCTCGTCGACGATCGACAGCGGCGGCGTGATGTGACAGTCGGCGGTGATGAGCTTTTCAGGCACCATGGTGCTGCTCCTGCAGTTCGGAGAGGTCGGGGTTCACCGGGCCGCCCGGCATCATCGGGAAGGATCGCGAATCCCAGTAATCACGATTGTGCACAATGCGGCCGTCGTCGTCCGTCTCGCCGACAGACGCACCGCGACAAGCGAACTCGATGTCGAATGCGGTACCCGACATGGTCCACTCGACCACGTAGCGGTTGCCGTCCTTCATGCCGCCATGGTGGGTGAACTTGCAGTTCGGCACGGCCATCAGGGTGACTTCGACCATGTTCTTGACGCCCTCGTGACCCTCGAACTCGATATGGCCGGAGACGTCCTCCCACTTGATGTCCAGAGAGCAGATGGCCACCATCGGCTCGACCTCGTGGGTGTTGAACGCGTCGATGAATTGTTCGCTCCACGACATCGCGGTCCTCCGTTTCGCGTCATCTATACGATCGTCTAGTAACCCTAGACGATCGTATAGTGGTGTCAATAGCCAACGGATCGAGCGCGGAAGCGCTTGTCTAGAAGATGAATTCGGTGGGGCAGGTCAGGCCGAGGCGCGTTTCGCCTTGCGGGAGATGCGGCGTGGGGCCACATCGGGGAGGTCGACGATTCGCCGAGCCATGTCGAGCAGCTGATTACGCAGCGTGTCGTCGTCGAGGTCGGCGACGAGCGGATGCGACACCGTGCCGCCGATGACGCACGTCAGTGCCGCAAGCCGCACCTGGGTATCGGGTCCCGGCTCCTCGCCGACGAGCATTCCGTACAGCCGCTCGATGAAACGCTGAAACGGTTGGTGTTCGGAAAGCAGCCGTACGATCACCGGATCGAACTGCAAGGTGTTGGCCGCGCGGCGATGTTCCACCGCATGGTCGATCACCCGATTCAGCAGCAATTCGCGAGCTTCGATGCGGCAATCCAGCGCCCCGGCGGCTTCCAGCGCGTCTTCGAGCCGGGCGAGTTCCATCTCCGCGACGGCGATGACGATCTCATCCTTGGTGTTGAACTGGTGGTAGATGGCGCCCTTCGTCACTCCGACCGCGTCGGCGATCCTCTGGTAGGACGTTGCCCCCACGCCGTGCTCGGCGAACAGCTCCATCGCCGCGCGCAGGGTGCGCAGCTGCGAGGCAGTCCGCGCGGCGGAACCAAGCCGCGCGGCCGGCTGTCTGGAGGACGGCATCGCACCAGGGTATACGCGCGGCGCCCGCAGTTCTAGACGACCGTCTAGGGCAAAGCGCGGACAGCTCCATCGGGGATGTCGCGTTGCGCGAACAGATCCGGAGCACGATGACTGGCTTCGATAGTCCGCCGGACGCGGTCGCGCAGCCCGACGACGTGGAGACCGGAGCCGTCACCATCCGTCCCACCCTCGCGGGGCTAGTCGTGCTTGGTGGCGAAGCGGTATACCGCCTCGGCGACCTCTTGCGGGCAGTCCTCTTGCAGAAAGTGCTTGGCAGGCAATTTGATTGGGTCTTGCAGACCGGCGGCGCTTTGCGCCGCGACGCCCCACCGCCGCCACGGCAGCATCCTGTCCCGTGCTCCCCACACGACCTGCACGGGGAACGGGCCGTCACGGACCACGTCGAGGTAGTGACGCTCTTTCCCGGCGGTCAGTTCGAAGCCGCGCATGATCTTCAAAAACGCCCGGCCGCCGTCGTCCCCGAACAGCAGCGGTAGCCAACACGCGATTTCCGCGGTGGGCACCCGGCGGCTTACCCCGACAAATCGCATGATCGACAGGAATGCGCCCGGCATACGCAAAGCTGCCAGCCACGCTTCTCCGATGCCCCGGTGTGCAAAAGGCTCCATCGGCCACGGCCGGTGAAATGACTCCACTTCGATGATGGTGTTCAGCAGCGTCATCGACAGCACCCGCTCGGGTACGGCGCCGGCCACCTCGAAGCCGATCGGCCCGCCGATGTCGTGCAGCACGAGGTGGAAGCGGTCGAGCCGCAATTCGTCGATCGCTGCCAGCAACCAGCGGCCCAGACCGGTCCAGGTGTAGTCGGCATCGGCGGGCCGTTCGGCGAGCCCCAGCCCGGGCAGGTCGATCGCGATGCCCCGTAAACCCGTTCCGGCCAGCGCGGGAACGACTTTGCGATACAGGTAAGCCGACGACGGAACACCGTGCACGCACACCACCGGGGGCGCGTCGCCGGGACCGTCGTCAAGGACAAAGGACTTGATCCCGGCGGCGCTGAAAAAACGGCCCGATGACCGATACCGGTCCAGCAACCGATTCGGCTTTGCGGTCCGCATGCCGACTTGAACGCCACGCCACGGGAAAAGCTTCCACCGCTATCCCGTTGGGAGTGTCTCGCCCGGAGGCCGGCACAGCGGCGCGAGGTAGTGCAGCACCAGGGCGGTGACCACGCCGTAGCCCAGGTGCGGAATCAGGTCGCTGATCCAGTCGACGAGACTCCACGTGAGCGGATTGGTCACCCCGAGAACGGTCATCGGTCCGTTGGTGCCGATCAGCGCGATGGCCGACGCGACCAGGGTGGCGACCGGTAGCCCCGGCCGCCAGCCCAGCGCGTACGCCAGCCCGAGAATGATGCCCATCCCGATGCCGGCCGCATACCCGGTGAGCGCACCGAGGCCCGAGATTCGGTTGGCGAGCACGTCGCCGTTGCCGGGAATCGTGAGGCCGAACAACCTAGCCATCGCTTCGACGGTGCGTTCGGGTGTGCTGCTCGTCGCACGGCCGCGCGCCGCGATGTCGAGGTAGGTGATGGCATTCAGGGTGGTGGTGCCGGCGGCACCCGCGGCGGCGCCGCACAACACCCCAGGCCAGAGGCGTCTTCCCTGCAGTCCCGACCACACCCCGGCAATGATAGGCGCGCCATCCCGGTATTGTGCGGCGTTGCGGCTCTACCCATTCCGCAACCGGGAAACTAGAATTCGACGCGTGCTTAATCGCGCCGGAAAAACGATTGCCGCGGCTTACGGCGGTGTTGCGGTGCTCGCCTTGGCGATGGGCGGTGTCGGCGTTGCTGCCGCGCCGCACGCGACCGCGGACCCGCCCCCATCACCCGGGCCGTGCTGTTGGGCCAGCGACTCATCGCAGCCGATGGGCCTGACGATCCACCCCGAAGGGGGCGGCGGTAGCTGCATCATCGGTCTGAACTGTGGGCGTGTCAACCCGTCTCGGCCGCCACCGGTGACCAACCCGCCGCGACTTCCAGCGGGGTGAGCGGGCTGTAGTTTGCCCGCTCAATCAGGCGGGGTCTTCGGGCACAATGGGATGTCATGGGAATTCGCACGACGGTCGCCGCATTGGGCGGCGGTGCGACCGTGCTTGCCGTGGCGCTCGGCGGTATCGGCCCGGTCGACGAGCCGCCGGGCGGCTCAAGCGTTCCGGCGTCGAGCGTGGTTCCGGCGCCGCCGGGCGATAGCGGCGGCGCCCTACGGGTCAAACCCGCCGGCGGTGGCGGCGGTTGCATCCTCGGCCTGAACTGCGGGCCCATCAACCCACCGCGGCCCCCGCCGGCGCGGCGGGCACCGAGTCTTCCGCACGGCCCGCATCAGGGCGCGCCGATGCCTCAGCACCCATAGCGCCGACCCGCCGACCGAATCCCGCGCGGTTTTCCTATCATTTGATAATGAGCGCCGGTGAACTCGACACCGTGGGCTCGCCGGCTTTCACCGACGAGGACCCGGCCCGGTTCCGCGCGGCCGGATGGTGGTCCGATTCGACCTTGTCAGACGCGGTGCGGCACAACGCCGAACAGTCACCGGACCGGCCCGCTTACACCGACCAGCCCGGTATTGCCCTGACCTGGCGCGAATTCGATTCCGTGGCAACTGCTTTGGCGGGCCAGCTGGCCGGCCTCGGCATTGAGCGCGGTGACCGAGTTGCGGTGTGGCACGGCGATTCCGCCGCGATCCACGTGGCATTCGTCGCGATCGAACGTTGTGGCGCAGTCGTCGTCGGCATCGGCGCCCGCGCCGGTACCCGCGAGGTGAGCGCGCTGCTGCGCAACACCCAGCCGAAGATCCTGATCATTGACCCCAAGCACGCCGATGACGCCGGACGGGTCACGGCCGAATCGCCGGTGTCCCTGGCTATCCTGGGTCAGCAGGCGGGCCAGCCGCGCCTGGACAGCGACGCGCAGCCCAAGGCCGTCGCGGCCGAATCACAACTTGGCCCGGACGACGTTTTCCTGATCAACTCCACGTCTGGGACCACGGGCCTGCCCAAGTGTGTCGTGCACACCCAGAACCGGTGGCATTACTTTCACCAGAAGGCGGTTGCCAATGGGCAGCTGAGCACCGACGACGTGTTCTTGCCGGTCATCCCCACGCCTTTCGGCTTCGGAATATGGACCAGCCACACCACCCCGATCTACCTCGGCGCCGCCTCGGTGATCCTGGAGCGCTTCACCGCGCCCGCGACGTGCGAAGCGATAGCCCGGCACAAAGTCACCGTACTATGTTGTGTCAGTTCGCAATTGACGATGATCATGGCCGACCGGGCATCCCGCGATTACGACTTGAGCTCGCTGCGTGTCGTTTTCACCGGCGGCGAGGCGATACCGTACCGCCCCGCGGCCGAATTCGAACAGCTGACCGGCGCGAAGATCCTGCAATTCTATGGCTCGAATGAAACCGGACTGCTCAGCGCGACGACGGTGCACGACCCGCTGGATCGTCGGCTGCGCACCGGCGGGCGGATCGTTCCGGAAATGGCGGTCCGGCTCTTCGACGGGGATCGAGACGTCACCGCGACGGGGCGGGGCCAGCCGGCGTGCCGGGGCCCGGCGACCAGCCTCGGCTATCTCGGCGGTACCGACCACGACAAGCTGTTCACCCGCGACGGCTGGATGCTGATGGGCGATATCTGCGAGCTCGACGCGGACGGTTACCTGACCATCACCGGCCGAACATCCGACTTCATCCTGCGCGCCGGCAAGAACATCAGCGCCGCACAGGTCGAAGATGCCGTGATGACGCATCCGGCGATCGCCCTGGCGGCGGCAGTGGCGATGCCCGATCCGGTATTGGGCGAAAGGGTCTGCCTCTACGCCGAACTCACCGACTCCGCGAGCCTCGACCTGCCCGCTCTCGTCGACCATCTGCTGGCGCTGGGGGTTTCCAAGGAGCTGCTGCCCGAGCGCCTGATCATTGTCGACGAAATACCCCGGTCGTCCGGCGGAAAGATCGCCAAAGGCAATCTCCGCCAAGATATTCGAGCAAGGTTGGAGGCCGAGTATGAACCCGCCTAAGCCACGACGAGGTGGTCTACAGGTATGGGCGCCGTCGGTGATGCCCCCGATCGGGGTCGAGCTGTCCAACGAGCAGGCGCTGGCGGTGGCCTTCCGCCACCTGGCCGGCATCGGCTTCTCCGAAAACATGGCCGGACACATCACCTGGCAGCTGGACGGACAAACCGACATGTTGGTCAATCCGTGGGGCCTGTGGTGGCAGGAGCTCACCGCATCGGATATCTGCTTGGTGGACAGCGAAGCTCGGGTCATCCGCGGTCGGTGGGATGTCACCCCGGCGATCCACATTCACACCGAGCTGCACCGGGTCCGCGAGGACGCCCGGGTGGTGATCCACAATCACCCGTATTACGTCTGCGTGCTCGCCGCGCTCGGCAGATTACCGCAACTGGTGCATCAGACCGGCTCGCTGTTCCTCGACGACCTGTGCCTCGTCGGTGAATACGACGGTGAGATCGACAGCCCCGATCGCGCAGCCGATCTCGCGGCGCGCATCGGCGGTGCCAACCTCACGATTCTGGCCAACCACGGCGTGATCGCGACGGGTCGCAATCTGGCCGAGGCGGTGTACCGGGCGGCGTCGATCGAACGGGTCTGCAAGCTGGCCTACGACGTGATGCTCACCGGCATGGAGCCGGTCGCGATGAACTGGTCCGACATGGCCGGCATGCAGCGATCGCTGATCGAGCGGGCCGCCGACGTGTATTGGGCGGGAGCGGCGCGGATGACCATCAAGGCGGATCCCGATGTACTCGCCTGAGCGCACTGGAATCCGTCACCACACCGTCGACGCAGAAGGGCATCGCCGCACATGAAATCGATCGACGAGCTGGCTTCCGATTTGAGTTTCACCACGGCCAAAACCGGCGACGAACGGTCGGTGACGTTTCTGCCCGACCCGCCGCGGGCCCCGCGCCGCTACACGGTGATCTCGGTCGACGATCACATCGTCGAACCCCCGGACACCTTCACCGGCCGGCTGCCACGTAAGTTCGCCGACCGCGCGCCGCGGGTCGTCGACACCGACAGCGGCGGACAGACCTGGGTCTATGACAATCAGGAGCTGCCGAATGTCGGGTTCAACGCCGTGGTCGGCCGACCGGTGGCGGAGTACGGCTTCGAACCCGTCCGATTCGACGAAATGCGCAGGGGCGCATGGGATATCCATGAACGCATCAAGGACATGGATCTCAACGGCATCTACGCGTCGCTCAACTTTCCCTCGTTCCTGCCGGGATTTGCCGGCCAGCGGCTGCAACAGGTCACCAAGGATCGCGATCTGGCGCTGGCCTCGGTCCGAGCCTGGAACGACTGGCATCTCGAGGTGTGGGCCGGGTCGTATCCCGACCGGATCATTCCCTGCCAGCTGCCCTGGCTGCTGGACCCCGAACTGGGTGCGGAGATGATCCGCGAGAACGCCGAACGCGGTTTCCACGCCGTCACGTTCAGCGAGAACCCCGCGATGCTCGGGTTGCCGAGTATCCATTCGGGACACTGGGATCCGATCATGGCCGCGTGTGCCGAGACCGCAACGGTGGTGAACCTGCATATCGGGTCGTCGGGATCGTCGCCGTCGACCACCGAGGACGCGCCACCCGATGTGCAAGGTGTGCTGTTCTTCGCCTACGCGATTTCGGCGGCCGTCGACTGGTTGTACTCGGGATTGCCGAGCAGATTCCCGGATCTCAAGATCTGCCTGTCCGAAGGCGGAATCGGCTGGGTGGCAGGCTTGCTCGATCGTCTCGACCACATGCTCAGCTATCACGCGATGTATGGCACGTGGCAGGCACTGGGGGAGAAGCTCACCCCCGCAGAGGTTTTCACCCGCAACTTCTGGTTCTGCGCGGTGGAGGACAAGTCTTCGTTCGTGCAGCGCGATCGAATCGGGATCGACAACATCATGCTCGAGGCCGATTATCCGCACTGCGACTCGACCTGGCCGCACACCCAACAGACGATCCACGAGGAAATCGGCGGTCTTCCGCCGGACGCGATCCGCAAGTTCACCTGGGAGAACGCGTCGCGGTTGTACCAGCATCCGGTGCCCGCCGCGGTACAGCAGGATCCCGAGGCGTTCTGAGACTCACTTGCCGCTCTTCGGGCAGGGGCAGTCACCGGAGTCGGCCTTGAAGCCGGCCGCAGCCTCGGTCCTTGCCGTGTCGCGGTACGACACCCACTCGCCGGTGTGTGCCGGCTGCGCCGTCAGCGGCGCGGTGGTCCCCGCAGCCACCGCGACCGCTGACGGCGACGCCGAACTGGCTGCCAAACAAGACGGCGTCACCACCCAGTCCATGAACTGCCAAACCGCGGCGACCAGGGTGATCAGCAGCAAGACCGTCGCGACCGCGTGGGCTACCAGGTAGTAGCAGTATCCGGTTGAGGTCGGTGGTGCCCCGTCGCCGGCAGCAACCATCTTGAACGTCACCTGTCGCATCGAGAGGCCCCTTTCTAGACCTAGCGGTGTCACCCGCCACAACCGTTGCTCGATAGTTCTTCGGAGCACAGCGTCCGTCGGATGGGCGCCCACCGATTTGAGCCGCCAGCGCCGACGTGACCTGCCCGTTTGGGCCGCGGACAATTTCGGGGTGGCCATCGTGGCCCCGGATGCGCTTCGCTGTCGGTAGTAGTTGTCGCCCAACCAGGAGGGGATAGTGACGACGGGCAAGGTTGATTTCAGTTCGGTCCGCTGGGGCTCGGTGGAGTGGACGAACCTCGTGACGCTGTACCTGCGTGCCCACGAAAGCCGCTCGGCGCATCCGATTCTGGGTGACCATGCCGCCGCCGATGCGGTCGACCGGATCGACTACGACTTCAAACGCATCCACCGGAGCTCATTTCCGGCGTCGAACCAGTATCTGGTCGCGTTGCGCGCAAAACAGCTCGACGGGTGGTGCGCTGACTTCCTTGCCCGCCACCCCGACGCGGTCGTCTTGCACCTGGGTTGTGGCCTCGACGGCCGTGCCTTCCGCCTCGACGTGCCGCCCGCGGTGCGCTGGTTCGACCTCGACCAGCCAAGTGTCATCGAGCTTCGCCGCCGACTGTACGACGAGACCGAGCACTACCGGATGATCGGCTCGTCGGTGACCGATCTGGATTGGATCGATCAGATACCCACCGGCCACCCGACCCTCGTCGTCGCCGAGGGCCTGCTGATGTATGTCGACGAGAGTGGAGTGCGCGAGCTGTTCGCACGCCTGCTGGACCGATTCGATTGTGGGGAGCTGCAATTCGACACCCTCGCGGCGTTGGCGCCGTTGCTGTCGAAGGTGCTCACCCGGGGCATCATCAAGTGGGGCATCGGCAACGCGCGCGAGATCGAAGCCTGGAATCCGAGGCTGAGATTCGTCGAACGGACGCCGGCGCTGGCCGGTTACGAAAAGATCGACAGCACCGTCGTCCGGTGGATATACCGAATCTTGCGGGCCTCGCCGTTCGGCCCTTACGACGTACTCAACCGCTTTACGTTCTCCAGCTAGGGCTGGTTACCCATCGTCCCCAAATCCGCGCGGGCTGCATCGATCAGGTCCACTCGTGCCCGGATCATCGCGGTGCGTCGTGAATCGAAGTCCCGGATCGCTGCCGCGATTTTCTCGCGATTCGTCGGGTCGCGCAGATATTCGGTATTCAGCGCCGCGTAGGCGCTGGAGAGGGCGTTGTTGGCCTCGCGCAGCGCGAGCGTCCGAAGCCGCATCGGCGCCGATCCGACCAAGTCGACCGCTGCCGCGGCGTTGGACAATTGGAGGCTCGCGGCTTCCCATTTGCCTATCTCCTCGAGGAAGGCCGGCTGGGTAAGCGGATCCGCCGCCCGGTTGTATCGAGAAATGTCGACCTCTTGCTCGAGGGCCACCATGATCTGCATCTTGGCCAGAAGTTCGGTGTAGGTACTCTTGCGCTCATTTCGCGCTGATTCGGACGCGCTGTGTCGATGAATGCTTTCCGCTGCAGCAACGCTGGTTTGGTAGTTGAAATACGAGGCGACGACGGCGGTGATAAGCGTGGCGAGCATTCCCGCGAGAGCCAAAACGAGTTCTTTGGTCCAGAAACGCCCCGTGGGTTGGGCGAGCCGAATTTGTGCGGTGGCCGATTCGGAATTCACGGCATTCTGCTGTTCGGCAGGAGATAGCTCGGCCACCTGCCGGACTCTGGTCACGTCGGCCGGCGCGGTATCCATCTGCACAATTTAACGGTGGTGGGCGTCAGCGCATGTCTGAACTACCGCTTATACACCGTTGTTTCATCTCGCGTATTGCTGATTTCCGGTCGGCATTGGCAAATAATCACAGACCGGATGCGAGCCGCCGCAGAATGTCCGCGGTGGGTTCGGCGGTGGCGTGCCGGTACCCGGTCCCCGCCCACAGGTGGACGTAGTCGGGCTTCCCCGCGGCCGCAGCGGCTTTGCGCAGCGGGCTGGTCAGGTGGTGAATTGCCGGATAGCCGAACGGTGCCTGGGCCTCGTGGTTGTCGATGAATGTGTTGCGCAACCCGCGGGCGGGGCGTCCGGTGAAGGCGTGCGTGAGCACCGTCTCGGTGCGAGCGGGATCGGTCAGCGCGGCCTGATGGGTCGCCGACGCGCCGCTTTCGGTGGCGCGCAGCAGCACGGTGCCGACGACGGCCGCGGCGGCGCCCGCCCGGATGATGTCGGACACCGCGTCGGGTGTGGCCAGCCCACCGGCGGCCAGCACCGGCAGCGGCACCGCCGCCGTGACCTGCCTGACCAGATCGACGAGCGGAACCGGCTGCAATGGTCGCCGCGGCGAGAGGGTGCCGGAATGCCCGCCGGCGACGACGGCCTGCAGGGCCAGCATGTCGACACCCGCCTGATCGGCTTGTGCCGCCTCGTCAGGCGTCGTCACAGTTTGGACCACGACGGTATCGGCCCGCTGCAGGGCGGCGATCACGCTGCTCGGCGGGATGCCGAACGTGAACGACACCATCGGCACCGGGTCGTCGAGCAACAACGCGATCTTCTCGTCGAACCAGTCGGTGTCCTCGATGGGATCGGCCGGCAGGACGAGGCCGAACCGGTCGGCCTCTTGCTGGATGATCGCGGCGTACGCCCGGTAGCTGTCCGGGTCGACCGGCACCGGGTTGGGCGCAAACAGGTTGATGCCGAACGGGATTCCTTCGGCACGAACGATCTTGAGCTCGGCCTCGACGGCCTCGACCGTCTTGTAGCCCGCGGCGAGCATGCCCAGGCCGCCGGCCGCGGTTGCGGCCGACACCATCGCCGGCGTCGTCGGGCCGCCCGACATCGGCGCGGCGACCAGCGGAATCGACATCTCGAACTGTGCCAACATCGGGCGCCCCCGGGGATCGGTGTATTCGGTGAATCGAGCCTAGCCAGTTCCCGAACGTTCCATTCGGGTGCCGGACCTGACAGGATGCTTGACCGTGAAGCGGCCTAACTTCTTGGTGATCCTGGCGGACGACCTCGGGTTTTCCGACATCGGCGCGTTCGGTGGCGAGATCGAGACGCCCAACCTCGACCGGCTCGCGCACGCCGGTATCCGACTCACCGATTTCCATTCCGCACCGGCCTGCTCGCCCACCCGGGCGATGCTGCTGACCGGAACCGACCACCACGTCGCCGGCATCGGCACGATGCTGGAGGTCGCGGCCCCCGGATTTGCGGGTGCGCCCGGTTACGAGGGTTACCTCAACGACCGGGTGGTGGCGCTGCCCGAGCTGTTGCGCGACGCGGGTTATCTCACGCTGATGTCGGGCAAATGGCATCTGGGCCACACAATTGAAAGATCGCCGTGGGCAAGGGGATTCGAGCGCTCGTTTGCGCTGCTGCCGGCCGGGGCCAGCCATTATGGTGGTGCCGCGGGACGCGGATTCTCGCCGGTGCCAACGCTTTACACCGAGGACGACCAGTTCGTCACGGTGGGCGAGGACTTCTACTCGTCGGATTCCTATACCGACACCTTGCTCGGCTACTTCCGCGACCGCGCCCCCGACGACGACCGGCCGTTCTTCGCGTACCTGCCGTTTCAGGCGCCGCACTGGCCGCTACAGGCGCCCGACGAATCGATCGCCAAATATCGCGGCCGCTACGACGCCGGCCCGGATGCGCTGCGCGAGGAGCGGTTGGCGGCGCTCAAGCGGCTCGGTCTGTGCGCGCCCGATGTCGAGCCGCATCCGGTCGTGGCCGATGGCGCTGTCGAGTGGGACGACATGACAGACGAGGAGCGCGCGATCTCGGCGCGCTCGATGGAGGTCTACGCCGGCATGGTGGACCGCATGGATCAGAACATCGGCCGGGTGATCGACTACTTGGCCGAGACCGGCGAGCTGGACAACACCGTGGTGATCTTCATGTCGGACAACGGCGCGGAGGGGGCGATCGTCGAGGCGATGCCACTGCGCGGTCCCCAGATCGTCGCGCAAATCGAAAAGAACTGCGACAACAGCCTGGAAAACCTCGGGCGGCCCACCTCGTTCATCTGGTACGGCCCCCGCTGGGCACAAGCGGCCACGGCGCCCTCGCGGTTGCACAAGGCGTTCACCACCGAAGGCGGGATCCGGGTGGTCGGCTTCGTCACCTGGCCGGGCTTCGCACGCCAGAACGCGATCGGTACGGCGTTCGCGACCGTCATGGACATCATGCCCACCGTGCTGGAACTGGCCGGCGTCGAACATCCCGGCACCCGCTACCGCGACCGGGACGTCGAACCGATGCTCGGCCGATCGCTGGTGCCGTACCTGTCCTGCGCCGCCGAGGCGGTGCACCCGGGCGAGACCGGCACCGGGTGGGAACTGTTCGGCCGCCGCGCGATCCGGCAAGGCGACTGGAAGGCTCTCTACCTGCCCCCGCCCTATGGCCCCGGCGCCTGGCAGCTCTACGACCTTTCCCGCGACCGGGGCGAGATCCACGACCTCGCCGCCACCCATCCCGACAAGCTCGCCGAGCTGCTCGGGCTGTGGGATCGCTACGTCGAAGAAAACGGGGTACTCACCGAACCGGTTTCGGTGTACGACGTGGACCCACAACTGCTGGGCTGAGGACGTCATGCGGCAATCGGGGGAGTGATGACGGAGACGACAACCTGCGCGGTGATCGGCGGCGGACCGGCCGGAATGGTACTGGGGCTGCTGCTGGCCCGGGCGGGGATCGAGGTCACGCTGCTGGAAAAGCACGGCGACTTTCTCCGCGACTTTCGCGGCGACACCGTGCATCCGACCACGATGCGCTTGCTCGACGAGCTGGGTCTTTGGGAACGCTTTGCGGCCATACCGCACAGCGAGGTGCACAGCGCGCGGTTTGAATCCGACGGCCGGTCGGTGACGTATGTCGACTTCAGTCGGTTGCGCCAACCCCATCCCTTCGTCGCGATGGTGCCGCAGTGGGACCTGCTCAATCTGCTCGCCGATGCCGCGCAGGAGGAACCGACTTTCACGTTGCGGATGAAAACGGAGGCGACCGACCTGATGCGCGAGGGCGGCAAGGTCACCGGGGTGCGCTATCGGGGCCCCGACGGGCCGGGCGAGCTGAGGGCGGAGCTGACCGTCGCGTGCGATGGCCGGTGGTCGATGGCGCGCCGTGCGGCCGGTCTGCGGAGCCGCGAATACCCGGTGAACTTCGACGTGTGGTGGTTCAGGCTGCCGCGCGACGGCGACCAGGAGTTCTCGTTTCTGCCGCGCGTCGGCCCCGGCAAGGCACTCGGGGTAATTCCGCGGGAGGGCTACAACCAGATCGCCTACCTCGGTGCCAAGGGCACCGACGCGCAGCTGCGGGCCAAGGGCATCGAAGAGTTTCGCCGCGACATCGGTGCGCTGCTGCCGGAATCGGCCGGCGCGGTCGCGACGCTGCAGTCCATGGACGAGATCAAACACCTCGATGTCCGGGTCGACCGGCTGCTGCGCTGGCACACCGACGGACTGCTGTGCATCGGCGACGCCGCGCACGCGATGTCCCCGCTGGGCGGTGTCGGCATCAACCTGGCGGTCCAGGACGCCGTGGCGGCCGCGACGATCCTGGCCGAGCCGCTGCGACAGCACCGCGTCACCGATCGGGACCTGGCGGCCGTGCGGCGTCGCCGGCTGTTTCCCACCGCGGTCACCCAAGGCGTGCAACGGTTCCTGCAGCGTGGACTCGGGCCGCTGCTGCGCGGCGCCGACCTCACCCCGCCGGCGGCGTTCCTGGGAGTGCTGCAGCGACTGCCGTGGCTGTCCTTTGTGCCCGCCTATTTCATCGGTGTCGGGGTACGACCCGAGCGCGCCCCGGCATTCGCCCGTCGCTAGCGTCGATTTCAGTGTCAGGGTGAGGTTGCCGCGTAGAGCGGTGGTTGGATCCTGATCACCTGGTGTCTGGCTCGTAGCGTCGCTGCCGCCCTCGGGTTGGCGTTCATGGGTTTTGTCGGCATCAGGTGTGAAGGACCGGCCGGCGTGACTTGATAGGAGCGTGGCGTCGCCCCCGACTGAGATGTGTCCGCCGACCGGCCCAACCGTCACCTCACAGTGAAGGAGGCAACCTCCATGGTTGTTGTTGGAGCCGATGTCCACAAGCGCACGCATACGTTCGTCGCCGTGGACGAGGTGGGCCGCAAAGTCGGCGAGAAGGTCGTTGCAGCCACGACTTCAGGTCATCGCCAGGTGGTGCGATGGGCTCGCAGTCAGTTCGGGGTCGAGCTGGTGTGGGCGATCGAGGATTGCCGACACTTGTCAGCCCGCCTCGAGCGCGACCTGTTATCCGCCGATCAGAAGGTGGTGCGAGTTCCATCGAAGTTGATGGCTCAGAGCCGGGCCTCGGCGCGTACCCGAGGCAAGTCTGATCCGATCGATGCGTTGGCCGTCGCGCGAGCTTACCTGCGTGAGCCCCGATCTTCCGGTGGCCTCCCACGACGAGGTGTCGCGGGAGCTGAAGCTGCTGGTGGACCGCCGTGAAGACCTTGTGGGGCAACGTACTTCGACGATCAACCGGTTGTTGTGGCGCGTGCACGAACTTGATCCGGGCCGAGCACCGAAACCGGCGTCGCTGGATCTGAGCAAGCACCGCAGGTTGCTCGGTGACTGGTTGGCTACCCAGCGTGGTCTGGTCGCCGAGCTGGCCCGCGAGGAGTTGGCCGACATCACCCGACTCACCGAAGCCATCAATGCCTTGACCAAACGTATCGGCGAGCGCGTCCGTGCGATCGCTCCGGCGCTTTTGGCGATGCCCGGCTGCGGCGAGCTGACCGCAGCCAAACTGGTCGGCGAAACCGCCGGCGTCACCCGATTCAAAAGCGAGGCCGCCTTCGCCCGCCACACCGGGGTAGCCCCGATCCCGGTCTGGTCGGGAAACACCGCCGGCCGCGTGCGCATGACCCGCTCGGGCAACCGTCAACTCAACGCCGCTCTGCACCGTATCGCGGTCACTCAAATCCGCCTCGACGGCCTTGGTCGGGCCTACTACCGAGGCCGGCTCGCCGCTGGTGACTCCAGCACCGAGGCCCTGCGCTGCCTCAAACGCCGCCTGGCCCGCGTGGTGTTCCACCACCTCCACACCGACGACCAAACCCGCAATCAGCCTTGCCAACCGGCAGCGGCTTGACATAGGAGAAACCCGTGTCTGGAAACGTAACCCCGCTGCGGATCGGCATCCTGGGTGCCGCCGCGATCGCACCCACGGCGCTCGTCAAACCCGCCAAGGACAATCCCGACGTCGTGGTCGCCGCGGTGGCCGCGCGCGAGGGGGCGCGCGCTCGTGCCTTCGCCGCCAAACACGGCATTGCCCGGGCACACGACGACTACGCCGCGCTGATCGCCGATCCGGACCTCGACGCGATCTACAACCCGCTGCCAAATGGGTTGCACGGCAAGTGGACCCGGGCGGCCCTAGCCGCCGGTAAACACGTGCTGTGCGAGAAGCCGTTCACCGCGAACGCCGCCGAAGCCCGCGAGATCGCCGACCTGGCCGCGAAGTCGGATCGAGTGGTGATGGAAGCCTTCCACTATCGGTACCATCCCCAGACCTTGCGGGTCGAGGAGATCATCGCTTCCGGGGAGCTGGGCAAGCTCACGCACGTGGAAGCCACGCTGTGCTTCCCACTGCCGAAGTTCTCCGACATCCGGTACAACTACGCGCTGGCCGGTGGCGCGACGATGGATGCGGGCTGCTACACGGTTCACATGGTCCGCACGTTCGGCGGCTCGACTCCGGAAGTCGTTTCGGCGCAGGCGAAGCTGCACGATCCGCAGATCGACCGGGCGATGACGGCCGAGTTGCGGTTTGCCGGCGGACACACGGGCCGCGTGCGGTGCTCGATGTGGTCGCGGCGGCTTTTCGATATCAGTGCCAGGGTGGTCGGCGAGCGCGGCCGGCTGCATGTGCTCAACCCGGCGATGCCGCAGATGTTCCATCGGCTCTCGGTCCGGACCGCGGACGACAATCGAGTGGAGAGCTTTCCGCGCCGGGCCTCCTACGCCTACCAGCTCGACGCGTTCGCCGCGGCGGTGCTGCGTGGTGAGCCGGTGAAGACCACTGCGCGGGACGCGATCGAGAACATGACCGTGATCGACGACATCTATCGTGCCGCGGGCCTGCCGCTTCGGGAACCCAGCTGAAAGTTGAAGCTAGCGGCCGATTTCCGTCAATAGGCTGCGCGCCGCCTCGACGCACGGACGCACCCGATCGATCGGGCTGACCCCGGCCAGCGCCAACGACCGCCTGGGTACTTCGATTTCGAGCACGATGTCGTCGGGAAGCGCGGACAGGATGTCGACGAGCGGCAGTTCGCCCTCGCCGGGAACCATGCGCTCGAACATGGCCTCCTCCATGTAGTTTTCCAGCCGTGGCCGCAGTGTCGTGTCGTTGAGTTGGGCGTAGCCGATGTGTGCGGGGTCGACGGCCGCGAGATCGGCGGCGCCGGACCCGGAACGGACCAGATGCATGGTGTCGATCAGCAATCGAAAGTCCGGCCGGCCCACGTATTCTCGTGCGGCCAACGCGGTCGGCAGATCACCCACCGTCAGCCCGGGCACCGGCTCGACGACGGTCTGGATGCCGCGCTGGGCGGCGAGTTCGGTCAACGCGGCGAACTGGTCGAAGGTGCGGCCGAGATCGGGGTCGAGGCTGACGACGTTGATTCGGGGTACGCCGAGCTCGGCCAACACGTCGAGATCCGCACCGAATGACCCGGTTTCGGTGTCCGGCAGCACCAGAAACCCGTCGCCCAGCGAGACGGCCACGCCACGGTGCCGCATCGCGGCGAGCACGTCGGATCGCAGCGCCGGGTCGTCCTTGAGTGAAAAGGGTGCATAGCCCAGCGGCACCAACGGCGCGCTGTGCACCACGGCCGAGATGTAGCCGCAGCCAAGATCGGCGGCCAGGTCGACGAACTCTATTGGCGGAAGGCCGAATCCGTTGAGAAAGCCGATCGCGAGCTCCGTCATGCCGGGCGTCCCGCCAATTGGGCCAGCTGGGCGGCGGCCTGCGCCGTTTGGGTCGTCAGCGCGATCTGCCCCGACGTGACCTGGTTTTCGATCATCGGCGCCTCCAGCACCAGATCGTCTCGGACGAACGCGATATGGGCGTGCGGGTGTGCCGCGGTGAATGCCGCCCACGCGGTCGCCGAGGCCGGGTCCATCGTCAGAATCACTTGATAGAAGTCGGAAGTCAGCGGCTTGGGTGCGTCCACGCGGGTGAGTTCGAGTCGCGTCGTCTCCGGTCCCAATGTGTAGCGCGTGGTTCGGGCCAGGTCGCAGGTGACCAGGACGTTGGCCGGCGGTGCGGGCGCGACCGGATCCACCGCGGGGCATTTGTCGGGTGAGGTCGGCTGCGATTTCTCGACCGGCCGAACCGGCAACGGTGCGATCCTCGGCGCCGGCGCCACGGATGGGGTCGTCGACGTCGTGGCGCTCGAGGGGGTGGGTGCGGCCGGGTGCTGGGTCGTATGGCAGCCGCAGGACAGCGCGCCGAGCAGAATGGCACTGGTCAGCCGGGCGATCGCGGTAGCGGACATCAAACCCAAGCAAAGTAGGTCCGATGCCCGTTGTCGCCCAATAGGGCGGAATTCGCGCGAATCGTGATGACACCGTTGCCGCAGCGACGCGTGCTTTACGGACACTACGAACATAGAGTAAGGTCGTGCTGCACGTCAGCGGAAGTTCACTTTAGATCCTTGCCACGAAAGCCTGTGTTCATGGCTCGACACCCGTCCTCGTCGGTGCAGAGGCGAAAGCCCAATCCGGCGGAGCGCCGCCGCGACCTGTGTGATGCGGCGATCGAGCTGTTGGCCGCCGACGGGGCCAAGGGATTGAGTCATCTCAAGGTGGACCGCAAGGCCGACGTTCCCGACGGCACCACCTCGTTCTATTTCCGGACCCGCTCCGCACTGCTGCGCGCCGTCGCCGAGCGGCTGGCCGAGCTGGATCTGCAGCGGCTGCAATCCATCGCCGACAGCGCCGGCAGCACGGGCGACAACCCCACCCCGTCGTTGTTGTCGCAGGTGGTGATTCAGGCCGGCACCGAGCCGCAACTGTCGTGGACCAAGGCCCGCTACGAGCTGACGATGCAAGCGGCCCGGGACCCCGCGATGGCCGCGATTCTGCAGCAGGCCACGGACGCCTTCACGAAGCTGCACCGCGAGATCCTCGTGCAGCTGATGCCGCACGGGGCCGAATTGGAATCGGCGGTGGTCGAGGATTTGAGCAACGTCACGCTCACGTTCATCAACGGGCTGCTGATGCGCGCGGCCCACGGCGACCGGATTGTCGACACCCCCGAACAACTCGACGCGATCCTGTCGGCTATCGCCACCGGCATCCTGAAGAGTCCGCACAAGGGCGGGCTCACCGAGGCCGGCGACGGGCAAGCGGCGCGCGGCCGCCGTGCCGCCGCTTCGGGCTGACCGCGGGCACCGCCGGATCCGACGGACGACGCGCCGGGCTTCGCGCTTTTGGGTCTTGCCACAGCACCCGCTATATGGTTCTCTACGAGAATAGAGTAAGCCGACGTTCACGGGCCGTCGGTGAGCCCGCTATCAGCCGAGCCCGTGCGTTTGTCGAAGCAAACGCATTTAAGCGGAGTGTATAAATTGCCCGAACCGGATCCGGTCCCCGATCACTGTCGGGTCGGCATCCGGAAAGTGCAGCGGTAGGAGAGATTTCGTGACGACGAGCACCGAGAGCCAGGCCCGTTTCGACCCGTACGACGTCGAGCTCATCGCCGACCCTTATCCGATGTTTGCGCGGCTGCGTGAAGAGGCGCCGCTGTACTACAACTCGGAATACGACTTTTACGCGTTGAGCCGATTCGCGGACGTGAACAAGGGAATTCTCGACCACGGCACCTTCAGTTCCGCGCGGGGCGTGATCATGGAACTGATCAAGGCCAACCTCGAGATCCCATCGGGCATGTTGATCTTCGAGGACCCGCCGATCCACGACGTGCACCGCAAGCTGTTGTCCCGCATGTTCACTCCCCGCAAGATCGCCGCGCTGGAGCCGATGATCCGTGACTTCTGTGCGCAATCGCTCGATCCGCTGGTGGGATCGGGGCGGTTCGACTTCGTCACGGACCTGGGCGCGATCATGCCGATGAAGGTCATCAGCGCACTGCTCGGGATTCCCGAAGAAGATCAGGAGTACATCCGCGACCGCGGCAACGCCCAACTACGCACCGAGCCCGGCAAGCCAATGAGCGCCGCCGAGCACGGCTTGTCGGTGGGCGAGCAGTTCGAGGCCTACATCGACTGGCGCGCCGAGAACCCGTCGGACGACATTATGACCGAGTTGCTCAACGTGGAGTTCGTCGACGAGACCGGGACGACGCGCCGGCTGAGACGCGAAGAGATCCTGGTGTACCTCAACGTGGTGGCCGGAGCGGGCAACGAAACCACGACGCGGCTGATCGGGTGGGCGGGCAAAGTCCTCGCGGAGCATCCCGACCAGCGCCGCGAACTCGTCGAGAACCCCGGTCTCATCCCGCAGGCCATCGAGGAGTTGCTGCGCTTCGAGCCGCCGGCGCCGCACATGGCCCGCTATGTGACGCGCGATGTCAGCTTCTACGACCGGACGGTGCCGGAAGGCAGCGTGATGCTCATGCTGATCGGGTCCGCCTGCCGCGACGAGCGGCAGTTCGGTCCCGACGCTGGCGAATTCAACATTCATCGTCCGCCCCGGCCGCACCTCACGTTCAGCGTTGGCGCCCACTTCTGCCTGGGGTCGGCGCTGGCCCGGCTGGAAGGCCGTGTCGCCCTTGAAGAAATCCTCAAGCGCTTCCCGGAGTGGGAGCTCGATCTGGCCAACGCCACCCTGAGCCCGACGTCGTCGGTGCGTGGTTGGGAAACCCTGCCCACCGTGGTGCCCTGATGACCGGCCGGGTCGAGGGCAAGGTCGCCTTCATCAGTGGCGCCGCTCGCGGGCAGGGCCGCAGCCACGCCGTGCGCCTGGCCGAAGAGGGTGCGGACATTATCGCGATCGACGTCTGCGGGCCGATCGACAACTTGGCCTATCCGCATTCGACGCCTGAGGATCTCGCGGAGACCGCCGACCTGGTCAAGAACTTCGACCGCCGCATCGTCACCGCGCAGGTCGACGTCCGCGACTACGAGGGACTCAAAGCCGCCGTTGACAGCGGGGTGGAGCAACTCGGCCGCCTCGACATCATCGTCGCCAACGCCGGAATCGGCACCTTCGGCAACAAGCTGCACAAGATTCGCGAAGACGTCTGGCAGGACATGATCGATGTCAACCTGTCCGGCGTCTGGCACACCGTGAAAGTCGGTGTGCCGCATATCCTCGCCGGTGAACGCGGTGGTTCCATCGTGCTGACCGGTTCGGTCGGGTCACACAAGGCGATGGCCTACACCGGCCACTACATCGCCGCCAAACACGGCGTGATCGGGCTGATGCGCGCCTTCGCCGTCGAGCTGGGCCAGTACAACATCCGCGTCAACTCGGTGCACCCCAGCCAGGTCAACACGCCGATGACGATGAACGAGGTGACGTTCAAGCTGTTTCGGCCGGACCTGGAAAACCCCGGGCCGGACGACTTCGCGCCGTTCTCCCAGATGACGCACACGTTGCCGGTGCCGTGGGTGGAAGCCCGCGACATCAGCAACGCCGTCCTGTTCCTCGCTTCCGACGAATCCCGTTATGTCACAGGCGTTTCGCTGCCCGTCGACGCGGGCGCCTTGCTCAAATAACCTCAATTGGTCACAACGAAGTGGAGAAAGCTCATGCCTGAATTCGACTACGAAAAGCTCAAGAAAGAAGCCGAGCAGTACATCAAGTTCGAGAAGGACAAGAAGAACCGGATCGCCTACATCACCTTCGACCGTCCCGACGCGCAGAACGCCACCAGCCTGGGCATGCGGCAGAACTACGCCGACCTGATCCACAAGTGCAATGTCGACGACGAAGTCAAGGTCGTCGTGATCCGCGGTGAGGGACAGGATTTCGGTAGCGGTGGGGACCTGCCCGAGCAGCGCCCGATGCTGGAGAACCCCGGCTTGCCGCTGCACCACGAGCTCGCGATCAACGATGACGACGTCAAATACCCCCCGGGCGGGTCGTACCGGTACCTGTCCACCGTCACCGACTTCTACGCCAAGGCACGTGCCGGTAACCGTCCGCTGCAGGAGCTCCGCAAGATCAGCATCATCGAGGCCAAGGGCTACTGCTACGGCTGGCACTTCTACCAGGCCGGCGACGCTGACCTGGTGATCTCATCCGACGACGCCCTGTTCGGACATCCGGCGTTCCGCTACGTGGGCTGGGGGCCACGGCTGTGGTGGTGGGCCGAGACGATGGGTCTGCGCAAGTTCTCCGAAATGCTGTTCACCGGACGGCCGTTCAGCGCCAAGGAGATGTACGACTGCGGCTTCGTTAACAGCGTGGTGCCTCGGGAGAAGCTGGAGGAAGAGACCCTCAAGTACGCGCTGGCCTGCTCGCGGTCCCGTCCGACCGACACGGTCGCCGTGCAGAAGACCTTCCTCGAGCTCTACAAGCAGCACAAGGGTGAGTACTTCGGAAGCCTGCTCACCGGCATGGTCGAGGGCATGCTGCCGATGATCAAAAACGACGCGGAAGAGGTCGACCTCACCGAGGGCACCTTCAACAAGGGCTTGAACAACGTGGTGAAGGACAACGACATGAACTTCCCGCCGGAGTGGCGCCTGAGCCGCTCCGGGCGCGCGAAGCCCTGACCGGCTGAGCGCGCATGTCGGCGCTGCCGGGTTTCAGAGTCGTCGAGCTGGCGGAGTCGGTCGCAGGGGAGTACTGCGGAAAACTGTTGGCCGACTTCGGCGCCGAGGTAATCAAGGTCGAGGCGCCCGGGTGTGGCAGTTCCACCCGGGCGTTTTCTCCCATCGTGGGCGATGCCGCGGGGACCGACGGCAGCGTCGTGTTCGCCTACCTCAACACCAACAAGCACTCCGTCGAGCTCGATTCCCGTGACCCGCGGCTGCACCGGGTGATCGGCACCGCCGACGCGGTGATCGACGACGGCGCCACCAGCTGGGCGGATCAGCACCCGAACGTGGTGTTCTGCTCGATCACCCCGTTCGGCCAGAATGCCGCCGCCGAATACGCAAACGCGAAGAGCATCAACGTCTTCCATGCCAGCGGATGGGGATACCACACCCCCAGTCATCCCGACGCGACCAAGCCGCCGTTGCAGGGGCCGGGCCGGTTCCTGGCGGACTACGAAGCCGGACTGGAAGCCGCGCTGTGCGTGGCGGCCAGCCTGTTCGGGCGGCTGCACACCGGCCGGGGTGAGGCCATCGACATTTCCCAGCAAGCCGTGCTGGTCTCGCGCGCCGATTGCATTCTGGGGCGGCTGATCACCGGCGAAGTGCCCGCGCTGGGCACTCGCGACGACTACGACCAGCAGGGCCCGGCGTCGTTCTTCGCCTGCGCCGATGGCTTCGTCTACCTGTACATGACCAGCCGGGCGCACTGGCTCGGTGTCAAAGAGCTGATGGGCCGCCCGGTTTGGCTCGACGACTTCGACGACGACTGGCTCGAGTTCTCGGTCACGGCGGAGAAGGTCACCGCGTTCCAGCAGGGCTTCGCGGCATGGGTCCGCGGCTTGGGCAAGGAGGCGGCGGCCGACCAAGCGCAGCGCCTGGGCGTGCCGCTGGTTCCGGTCAACGACGCCGCGGACCTGCACGATTCGCCGCAGTACCGGCACCGCGGTTTCTTTCAGAACGTCCGCCATCCGGTGCTGGGCGACGCGGCATACCCCACGGTGCCGTACCTGCTCGGGGCATCCCCGGCCGAAATCACCTCCACCGCACCGACTCTCGGCCAGCACACCGCAGCGATCCTCGACGGGCTCGATTCGACACGCACACCGCCCGCGGTGCGAGCAGCACAGCTCAAGCTGCCGAAGACCCCGCGCGGTGGGCCGCTGGAAGGGGTGCGAGTCGTCGAGCTCACCAAGGTGTGGGCAGGCCCGTACGCCGGCAAGCTGCTGGCCATGCTGGGCGCCGAGGTGATCAAGGTCGAGACGGCGGCGCTGCCCGAGGAGATGCGCGCCTACGGCGGCACCGACATCAACCATGCGCCGTTCTTTCTGAGCATCAATCCCGAGATCCTCAGCGTGGACCTCGATATCAAGTCCGCACCAGGCATGGCGCAGCTGCGCGAGCTGATCGCGCGCAGCGACATCGTCATCAACAACCTGCGCCCGGGCGCGATGGAACGGCAGGGCTTGGGCTATCAGCAGCTCACCGAGATCAAACCGGACATCATCTCGGTGTCGATCAAAATGTGGGGCAACGACGGGCCACTGGGTCACCAGACCGGGTACGCGCCCTGCTTCGCCGCGTTGGCCGGACTCGCGCCGTTGGTCGGGTATCCGGGTGGGCCCCCGCTGGGAACCAGCATGCGGTACGGCGATTCGACGGTCGGTGCCGCGGCCGCATATGCCGCCGTGGTCGCGCTGCTGCACCGCGAGCTCACTGGCACGGGGCAATTCGTCGACATCTCGGCCGTGGAAACCCTGTCCTCGATGATCGGCGACTGCCTGCTCGAACAAAGCCTGACCGGACGCCGCCTCGGCCCCGACGGCAACAACCACCCCGACATGTGTCCGCACGGGTGCTTTCCCTGCGCGGACGGCTCTTGGGTCAGCGTGGCCGTCGCCGACGACGACCAATGGCGCCGGCTGTGCGACACGCTGGGTGCCCCCGCGCTGGCCGACGATCCTCGCTACGCCGCCTTCGACGAACGTCGCACCCACGTCGAGGCACTCGACGCCGACCTCGCGGAGCTGACCCGCCACCTCGATGCCGAGGACCTGGCGCATCGGCTGCGCGCGGCGGGAGTGCCCGCCACCAAGAGCGCGACCGCAATCGACGTGATCGGCGATCAGCGACTCTGGGATCGCGAGCTGTATCGCTTCGTCTCCGATCACCGCGAAGGCCAGCGCCCGGTGCTGGGACCGGCGTGGCGGATGACGCGCGGGCCGGCGCGCATCGAGCGGGGCGCGCCCGACCTGGGCGAGGACACCGACTATGTTCTGCACGAAATACTGGCCGCATCACCGACGTTGGGCGGGTCATGACGGGGACTCTGAGGAAGACCGTGGCACTGGTGACCGGTGCCAGCAGTGGAATCGGCGCGGCAACGGCCAAAGCGCTGGCCGCCGAGGGCGCCGCCGTCGCCCTGCTGGCGCGTCGGGCCGAACGTCTGGCCGAGCTGAAGACCGACATCGAATCCGCCGGAGGCACAGCGCTGGTCGTGCCCGCCGATGTCACCGATGCCGAGCAGGTGGCCGCCGCCGTGCAGCGGGCGATCGCGGAGTTGGGGCGGCTGGACATCCTGGTGAACAATGCCGGCCTGATGCAGTCGGCGCCCGCGACCGAGGCGCCGCTGCGCGACTGGGACCAGATGGTGTCCGTCAACGTGCAGGGCGTCCTCTACGCCACCAAGGCGGCACTGCCTCATTTGATCGAGGCGGCGGCCGACGCGCCCCGCGGGGTCGCGGACCTGGTCACGGTCAGTTCCACCGCCGGCTGGGTGGCCCGGCCGAACACCGCGGTCTATTCGTTGACCAAGTTCGGCGTCAACGCATTCAGCGAGGGACTGCGCCAAGAGGTGCTCGGCAAGCGGGTCCGGGTCGGCGTCGTGGGCCCCGGCACCGTCGACACCGAAATCTTCAGCCATCTGGCCGCCAATTCGCGGGAGGCGTTCGAACGCCAAACTGCCGGCATGGTCAAGATGCGGCCCGAGGACATCGCGGACGCGGTGCTGTTCATGGTGACCCGCGACCGCCGGGTGGCGGTCAACCACATGCTGGTGCGCGCGGCCGAGCAGACCTGGTAACCGCGTGAATTCGCAGTGGGTCGTCGGTGACCAGTCCGGGCTGACGATTCCCGCCGACCCCGCGGCGTTGCGCGCCGGCGGGACCCGGTTTCTCACCGATGCGTTCCGGGCCTGCGGGGTGCTCAACGACGGCGATGCGGTCAGCCGGATAACGGAGTTTACCGAGACACCGGGCGGCAGCACCGGACGCAAAGTCAGGTTGTCGGTCGAATATGCCACGGCAGCAACGGGTCTGCACACCGACCTGTTCGTCAAGTTCTCCCGCGATTTCGACAATCCGATTCGCGATCGGGGCAAGACGCAGATGGAGGCGGAGGTGCGATTCGCCTCGCTGTCGCGGGCCCCCGGCTTTCCGATCGCGGTACCCGGTGCGCTGTTCGGCGACTATCACCGTTCAAGTGGAACCGGAATACTGATCACCGAGCGAATCCGATTCGGCGACAACGGAATCGAACCCCAGTATCACAAGTGCCTGGACTACGAAATGCCCGAGCCGCTCGAGCACTACCGGGCGCTGCTCACCGCGCTGGCCCGGCTGGCCGGAACCCATCGTTCGGGGCGCCTTGCGGCCGAGGGCTTTCCGCTGGACGTGCGGGCCGCGACGGTGGGAGAGCGGGCGCCGCTGTCCGTCGACAAACTGGAACGACGGCTGAACCAGCTGGCCGAATTCGCCGACACCCATCCCGGACTGCTGCCGGTGAGTGTGCGATCGCCGGACTTCCTGGCGCGGCTGCGTGTCGACGTGCCCCGCCTCGCGCACCACGAGCACGTTCTTCTGGGCCAATTGGCCGACGACGCCGACTATGTCGCGCTGTGCCATTGGAACGCCAACATCGACAATGCCTGGTTTTGGCGAGACGCCGACGGCGTGCTGCGCTGCGGCCTGATGGACTGGGGATGCGTCAGCCAGATGAACCTGGGCATGGCCATCTGGGGCGCGATGTCCGCCGCCGAAACCGAGCTGTGGGACGTCCATCTCGACGAACTGGTGGAGCTGTTCGTCGGCGAAGTCCATCGCAGCGGTGGCCCGCGGCTCGATGCGACCCGGTTGCGCCGGCATACCCTGCTGTATGCCGCAGCGATGGGCGTGGCCTGGCTGCTGGACGTGCCGGCGTTGATACGCAGGAAGTTTGGCGTAGATGGGCCCAGGACCCGCAAGGACCCGCGCATCCGGGCAGACGAAGGCGTGCGGGCGCCGCTGCAGATGCTGTGCAACCTGCTGAGCGCGTGGCAGCGATATCGGGTGGGGGATCTACTCGATGCTGCCCTGGCCGAGGATGGCCGGGTCGCCTAGGGCACGTCGTCGTCTCGGTCCTGGAGCAACTTCTCCGGATGGTGAAAGGTATTGACGCGTGGTTGGCCGCGATCCAAGTGCGGGGGCGGGAGCCATTCGGTTTCGCCCCTGCTGTTCTTGCGGGTCGTCCAACCGCCGGGTCGCAGCATGCGGTGCTGGGCGCCACATGCGAAGGTCAAGTCGTCGACATCGGTGGTGTGGCACGTGGCCCACTCGGTGACGTGGTGGACTTCGGAGTAGTAACCGGGCACGGTGCAGCCCGGGGCGGTGCAGCCGCGCTCCTTGGCGTACAGGACTAGTCGCTGCGCCGGTGACGCCAGCCGTTTCGTGCTGTACAGAGCCAGGGCTTTGCCCTTGTCGAAGATCGCCAAATAGTGCCGGGCGTGGCGGGTCAACCGGATCACGTCGCTCATCGGCAAAATGGTGCCCCCGCCCGTCAAGCCGCGACCGGCGGCGGCCTCTAGCTCGGCGAGGCTAGTGGTCACGATGATCGAGGCCGGTAGGCCGTTGTGCTGGCCCAACTTCCCGGATGCCAGCAAGGAGCGCATCCCGGCCAGCAGGCCATCATGGTTACGTTGGGCCGCCGAACGGTGATCACCGCCGATCGCCTGCTGACTCGGTGTGCCATCCACACAAGGGTTTTCGTCGTCCGGGTTGCACATACCCGGGGCGGCCAATTTGGCCAGCACCGCCTCGACGGTTGCGCGAGCCTCAGGCGTCAACATGCCGCGTAGTTCCGACATACCGTCTGCGTGTTGCTTTCCCAGGTTGATGCCGCGGCGCCGCGCGCGATCCTGATCGGTGTAAATCCCGTCGGGATTGAGGCAGTCGGCCAGGATGGCGGCCAAATCGGCGACTTGCTCGGGCCGGTATTTGGTGCCTTCGGCGGCCAATTTCGCTTCCACCTGTTCACGCGTAGCGCCGTCGATCCAGCCGGGCAATTGGTGGTAGAACTTGCGGATCGCCGCCACCTGACCCGGACCGAGCTCGCCGGCGCGCTGTGCCGCCGCGGTGGCCGGCAACATCGGCGGCAGCGGTTCGCCGGTCAACCCGCGCCGCGGCCCCAAGTCGGCGGCTTCGCGAATGCGCCGAGACGCTTCGGAACGACTGATCAAGGTTGCCTCGGCAATCGCATGCGACAGTTTGCCGCCGATCTCTTGAGGCGTGGCCTGCCGGACGAGGTTGTTGACGAACTGGTGCTCGACGGCCGGCAGCCGGCGGCGCACCTTCTCGCAACGCTCGAGCATCGCCAGCTGCTCGTGGGTGGTCAACGCGTCGTAGTCGTGTGCGACAAGTTCGTCGAAGGCAGCGTCAATGGTGTCGAAAGCCGCTGACAATGCCTCGCGATCCGTACTCACACCCCGAACTTATCGGCGACCACCGACAAAAACGGCCTGCTTGTGACAGCTGAATCTAAAGTGACACAAGGGATTACGAATCAGCTATGAGCCGCCACCGCCGAGGAAGGCCGCATCAGCTACCGCTCCACGACGGGCTGGTGGTCAACACGTCGACGCCGTCCTCGGTGATGTGGACGGTGTCCCTGCGGAACACCGCGCCGATTCCCTGCTGCCAGACGTAGCCGGTGATCGCCAGCACCATGCCGGCGTCGAGCCGGTCGTCCTCGCCCGCGGCCACCAGCGTTTCGGACACCACCGGCGGGTCGAAGCCCAGCCCCAGACCGTGCGCGATCGGCATCGGCGGTATCGGCTCACCGGCGGCCTGGTACGCGGCAAGCAGATCGCGGATCGATGCGCCCGGACGACAGGCGGCAACCATCTTGTCGTACAACGTATTCGAGCGCCCGAACAGTCCCCGCGCCTCGGCACCATCGCCAACCGGCCAGGTTCGGCCCACCTCCGCGACATAGCCATTGGCCAGCGCCCCGGCGGCGAACGCGACGAGGTCACCCGGCCGGGCCTCGGCCGCACCGCGGTGCCACGGCCGTTCCCGCGAGGTCACCCACGCGGCGTCCTGGGTGGCCGGCGTGCTCACCCCGCCCGCGGCCATCGCCTCCATCATGACCCCGGCCAGCGTCTGCTCCGACACGCCCGGCGCCAATTCGGTTAGGGCAGTGGCGAGTCCGTGCTCGGCGATGCGCACTGCGCTGTCCATCGCCGCGATCTCGTCGGGCGTCTTGATCCGCCGCGCCGCGCGCATCGCCGGTTCGGCGTCGACGAGTTCGGCATTCGGAAACGCCTCGGGCAGCAATGCGGCGAAAGTCGGTGTGATCGCGTCGGTTCCGACGCGGCGCGCGGCCTCGGCGCCGTCGACCTTCTTGAGCACGTCGATCAGCGTCATCGGGTTCCAGGCCAGCCCGTAGAGGTGATCGTGGTCGATCTCCTCCGGGACGCCCTCGTCGTCGGTGCTGTTGAGGTAGATGTCGCCGGTGGCGCGCACCAGCACGCACATCGGACCGAACGGCCGCGTCCCGGCGATCCAGAGCTGCGGCGCGCCAGTCACATAACGAATGTTGGCTTGACGGCCCAGCACCAGGATGTCCAGGCGGTGTTCGTCCATTTGGGCGAGCGCGCGTTCCCGGCGCCCGGATCGCAGTGCCCGGGTGTCGGGCAGAACCTCAGTCGCCATAAGGCGCATAGGGGTAGTCGGTAATCGGCGCGTAGCCGTCCTCGGTGATCACCACGATCTCCTCACTGCGATAACCTCCGGTTCCGTCCTCCCACATCACGGGTTCCAGCACCAGAACCATGCCGGGCGGAAAGACGAAGTTGTCGTCGAACTCCTCACCGAGATCGGTTCCGATCATCGGCGCTTCGGCGGGGTAGGTGCCGATACCGTGCCCCAGATAGAAATGCGGCAGCCACGGTTTGCGCCCACCATTGGCGGCGATCGCCGCCCGCGCCAAATCTCCTGATGTGGCACCGGCTTTGGTCACCGCGAGGACGGCGTCCAGGACGGTTCGCCATTGCCGGAACTGATCCCGCTGTTTGTCAGTGGGCTGCCGGCCGACGACCCAGGTTCGGCCGAAGTCGGAGCAGTAGCCGTGGTAGGTGATGCTGATGTCGGTCCACAGCACGTCGCCGGCGGCCAGTTGGCGATCGGTCGGCAGCAGCGGCAGCGCCAGATCCCCGTGCGTCGTCCACACGCCGGCTTCCCGTGAGCTCGGCATCACCTGCCAGATCGCTTCGAGCATGTTGGTGGTGGCCCCGAGTTCGAACGCGCGGCGCACGAAGGTGGCCGAAAGGTCGATCTGCCGGACCCCGGGCATCAGGGCCTGCTGCACGTCGACGATGGCCTGCTCGGTGATGCGGGCCGCCCGGCGCAGACAGGACAGCTCGTCGCGGGTCTTGACCAGTTGCGCGGCGCCGAGCACGATCGCGGCGTCTGTCGGCGGGCCCGCGGGGAAGAGCTTGGGTGCCGCCCGGCGCATCGCCCCGGTGAGCTCGTCGACGGCGATACTCGCTCCAGGCGGGACCAGGCCGGCCAGCTGCCGCGCGAAATCCTCTACGCCGTGGTCGAATTCGAGGTAGGCAGGGCCGTGCAGATGATCGTCGGGCACCGGTGCATCCGCGGCGGCTCCGCTGCGCAACGGCATGAACAGGTGCGGATGCACATCATCGGCGAGCACCACCGCAACCGGGCGTTCCGCATGCGAGAGGCCCGCGTCCAGCAGCGGCCAACTGGCCCCCGTCGCGTAGCCGACATAGCCGTTCATCAGTAGGATCAGCGCGTCGACGCCGTGCTCGGCCATCGCCGAGCGCAACCGCGCCCCGACCTCGGTGCGCATCCGGGCCCAGTCCGGCTCGTCGGGGATGTCGAGGACCGTGCCGCGGCCAGCAATAGCAGTCATGCCGAGATCCCCAGGAATTTCTTGATGTTGCCGCCGACCACCCGCACTGCGTCCTCGGGGCCGACGGCGTCGACCACCGCGGCCAGTGACCGTTCCGAATAACCGAATGTGCTTTCGTTGTGCGGGTAGTCGGACGACCACATCACCTTGTCGATGCCGATTTCGTCGATCTGTCTCAGGCCCAGGCCGTCAACCATGAACGAGGCGCACATGTGGGTGTCCCAGTAGTAGCGGATGTCGTGCTCGGGAAGGTGGGCCAGCATGTGCTGATAGGAGGCCAGGACGTGTTCGGCGTCTTGTAGAGCTGTTGGCACCCAGGCTATTCCGCCCTCGAACCAGCCGACCCGAAGCCGCCGGTGCCGGTCCAGGATGCCGCCGAAGATGTACTTGGAGAACATCTCTCGAAACGAGTCGATGTTGACCATCATCGCCACCGCGACGCTGTTGACCTCGCTCGGGAACTTCGGCTGGCTTTCCCCGATGTGGTGGGTGATGGGCAGGCCGGCCTCTTCGATCTCGTCCCAGACCGCGCTCATCGCGGTGCTGGAATAGTCGATGGGCTGACCGTTGACGTCGTTGCCCGGGCTGATCGGCATCAGAAACGTCCTGAGCCCCAGCGATTTCAGTTCGGCCAGCGTGCGCCGGGCGCCGCGCGGATCCCACCAGTTGATCAGACCGACGCCGTAACAATGGCCATCTGAGCGCTCCTGAACGCCGGCAATGTGTTCGTTGTAGACGCGGAAGATGCGCTCACGAATGGCGTGGTCGGGGTGGTGGAACAGCGCCAGCACCGCGTTGGGGAAGGCCAGTTCCTTGTCGACGCCGTCCTCGGCAAGCTCACGAATTCTCGCTTCGACGTTGTTGGTGGCCGCGCCGGCCAGATCGTCGTATTGCATCAGCACCGCGCTGAAATCGCCGACCACCATGGACTGTCCGGGCCGGCCCAGCAGGTACGCGCCGTCCTCGTACCAGATCCGCGGCGCCTGATCCTTGAGGTCGTCCGGAAAGCACTCGTAGAAAATGTCGTCGGCCACCGAGATGTGGTTGTCGGCGGAGAACACCTCGGTGCCGGGCGGCAGGCCGGTGTTGAATTCCGCGGCGCGACCGTGACGGTGCTTGGGCGCGCCGATCACGCCGTCGGGGTACAGGGTGTGGGCTGGGCTGGACATCATCGTCCCTTCGTTGCGATCACCTGCTGAGCACGCCGAGGTGTTCCAGGTCGGCGAGGTACTTCTCGATCAGTTGCTGCGAGACATGCGGGATCGCGCGACCCGAGTGTTCGACCGCGGACTGGAATTGCGCGCCGGGTACCGGGGAGCCGGCGATTGCGAGCATGGGTTCACGGTAGACGCCCAGCACCGCCAGGACCGACTGGGCACGCTGCCGCTCGGGCAGTGCCGCCATCGCCGTCTCGAAGCGGCTCAGCCAGCTCGAGTAATCGTCGATCTTTTCGACCGGATATCCCGCGGCGATGATCCAATCGACGAACGTGTCCATCGAGATGCCGTCGTCGTGCGGGTTGGTGGTGTTGTACGTGGCAAAGCTGGTGCCGTGCCGTGGTCCGATCGCGGCGATCGCCTCGGCCAGGAAGTCGACCGGCAGGCCCTCGTAGTGCGGCTCGGCGTCACCGTCGTGGTAGAACGACCGCGGGGCGACACCGGTGGCCACCAGGCTGAACAGCAGCCGGGTGAAGATGTCCGGCACGTTGAGCTGCCCCGCGTAGCGGCTGTCGGCCAGGATCATGCCCGGCCGGAACACCGCCACGGGCAGGCCGCACAGATCGTGCGCCTCGCGCATCAACACCTCGCCGGCCCACTTGCTGATCCCGTACCCGTTGGCGTAGCCGTCGCCGACGACACAGGCCGGAACCGAGCGCCGGATGTCGGTGTCTTCGTCCACGATCTGATGGGCCACGGCACTGACGCCCAGCGTGGAGATGTAGTGGATCGGTTTGAGCCTCGCGGTGATGGCCAGCCGGATCACCTCGGCGGTACCGACGACGTTGGGGCCGAACAACTGCTGGTAGGGCAGCACGTGGTTGACGTGGGCGGCCGGGTGCACGATCAGATCGACGGTCTCGGTCAGCCGCTGCCACGTCGCGTCGTCGAGCCCGAAGCCGGGTTCGCCGATGTCGCCGGCCACCACCTCCAGGTGACCGTCGGCCAGGGCCCGGAACCGATCCAGCAGCTTGGGGTCGGAGTCCAACGCCGCCTCGATGCGCTGGCGGGCGTGCGCGGCATCGGCGCCGCGCGTCAGGCACACCAGGGTGCCGCCCGAATCGGCCAGTCGCTGCAGCCATTCCAGACCGAGGAACCGCCCCAGGAAGCCGGTCGCGCCGGTCAGCAAGACGGTGCGGATCTCGCTGGTGGGAGCCGGCAACCGCATCGAGGCCTTGACGATGTCGTCGTCGATGAACTTGTCCAGGCGCAGGTCGGCGGCCGACACCTCATGGGCGGCCTTGCCGTGCACGGATGCGTAGCTGGGCCGCACGACGTCGGAATTACGGTGGCTTTCAATGTGATCGGCGATGCGGAGCAGATCCCCGGTCGGGTCGATCACCACGCCCACCGGTACTTCGACACCGTAGATGTCGGCCAGCAGCGTCGAGAAGGTCAGCGCCGACAGCGAATCGCCGCCGAGATCGATGAATCTGGCCTCGGGGGAGACGTCGGCCGCCGGCACGCCCAGGGTTGCCGCAACGGCCTTGCTGATGGTCGCCAGCACCGGCTGGTCGGCGCCACCGGTGCGCAATGCGCGCAGCTGCTGGAGCTGCTCGTCGGCCATGGCCACGTAGAGCTGCTCCAGCCGCTCACCGTATCGGGCTTTGAGCTTGGGCCGCAGGAATTTTCCGACGCCGGACAGCAGGCCGTTGGCCAAGCTGAACGGTTCGGTCTCGATCAGGAAGTCGCGGGGGATTTCGTAGCCGTTGAGCGCGTTGTCGCGCGCGATCTGCCGCAGCGAGTCGGCGATCGCCGACGTGCCGACCCCGGCATCGATGGGCACGATCACCGCGAGCAAGAAGGACCGTTCGCTGTTGCCGTAGATGTAGATCTGGTGAATCAACGGGCTGGTCGAGTACAACGCCTCCAGCCGTGACACGGCCACGAATTCGCCCTGCGCCAGCTTGATGACGTTGTTGCGGCGGTCGACGTAGCGCAACCGATCCGGTCCGACTTCGGCCATGATGTCGCCGGTCTTGTAGTAACCATCGGCGTCGAACATCGTGGCCGTCAGGTCGGGACGGTTGTAGTAGCCGGCCATGAAGCGGGCCGACTTGACCGCCAATTCCCCACGGGGATAAGGCTTGTCGGTGTTGAAGTAGCCGAGCTCGGGAACGTCGAGCAGTTTGTAGTCGATGACCGGCGGACGCAACACATGCTCGTCGGCCAAGATCATGCCGCCGGCGATTTCGGTGGACGAGTAACCGATCAGCAGGTGCTGGTCGAGCACCACCTCCATGAACTCCTTGATTTCCGGAGACAGTGCCGCCGATCCGCAACCCACGGCCAGCACGCGGCCGCCCAGAATCTGCTCGCGGATCGCGGTGGTCAATTCCTCGGCGTCCGCCTCGTCGCCGGCCAGACCGCGCCGGTCCAGCTCGCGCTGATAGTGGTGGTAGAACATTTCGCAGACCCGGGGCACCAGGCTCATCGACGTCGGTCGCACCAGCGCCAGATCCTCGAACAGCGTCGACAGGTCGCTCTTGGCGGCGAAATAGCTGGTGCCGCCGTTGGCCAGGGTCAAAATCACGTAGCCATAGCCGATCAGGTGACTCATCGGCATGTAGCTCAACGTGATCACCGGCTGATCGGACTGCGCGAGCCAGGTGCCGATGCACAGACTCTCGGTGAACATCGCGCCCTTGGGTGTTCCGGTGCTGCCGGAGGTGTAGAACACCCATGCCAGCGGATCCTCGTCGGCCGGCGCGACGTGCAGCGGCGGGGCCGGCAGCGACTTTCCATGTGCGACAACATCATCGAGTGTTTCGATAGCCAGCCCGCTACCCGAAGCGGCCAGCCGGTCGCGCGCGGCCCGGTAGCTGGCCCGCTGGTCGTCGTCGCGGGAATCGTAATCGAACACGATCAGACGCTGGGGCGCGGTGCCGGTCAGTGCAGCCTCGACCGCGATCTCGAGGTTGTCGATACCGACGGCGAAGATTCGTGGCCGGGTCTCGGTGAGGATCGGCGCGTGCTGGGTGGCCGGTGCGCTGGTCTGCAGCGGCACCACCACGGCGCCGAGGTGAATGCAGGCGCACTCGATCGCGGTGTAGTCGATGCTCGCGAAACCCAACACGCACACGAAATCGCCGGTCCGCACCGGATACTGCTGGTGATGGTGCCAGTCACCGGCGACGGCTTGGATCCGCGCCCACAGCTCGGAATAGCTGACGGTCTCGAAGCGCGGCAAAAAGGTCAGTGTCGAGCGCCCGGTCGCGGGATCCGTGACCACTTCGCGCACCCGCTGTCCCAGCGCCGGGCGGTCCGCGTAGCCCCGCAACACGGTTGCCATGACCTCGCCGATCCGCAGCCCGGGTGCGCGCGCCGCGGCGGCGATCTGCTCGTCGGGGCGCGTCGCGGCGAATTGCGCGTCCTCGGCGTAGAGGCGTTCGCGCCGGCGTGCCAAGCGTTCCCACTGGTCCTGCTGGGCGCCGGGATCCTTTACGTCAGAGCGGCCGACGAACGCCATATTGCGGTGCCTTTCCTCAAGTCAATCCGGATAGGTGACGCCGGTGAGTTCTTCGGAGAGCTGCCACAGTCGCTTCATCTCGATCTCGCTGCGCGCAAGCCGGGGCACACCGGCGAATGTGACTCCGCCGCCGGCGGTTTCGTAGAAGCCGCGCGGTCCGTAGTAGCGGCCGCCTTCGGCGTCCGGCGAAACCGAGGCGTAGAGCGTCGGTTTGATGCCCTCGTCGACGTCCAGCCACATGAACGGCAGCAGCCGCCAGGTCAACCGGGTGAGCCGCGCTTGCAGGGTCGGCTTGTCCCGGCCGTACGAGGCGCCGCTGAGCAGGTTGGTCTTGCTCAGCCCCGGGTGCGCGGCATTGGACATGATGCCCCAGCCATTTCGGGCGCTGCGCCGGTTCAGCTCGATCGCGAACATCAGCTGCGCCAGCTTGGCGACGCCGTAGCAGACCATCGGTTTGTAGCCGTGCCGGGCGTTGGGGTCGTCGAAGGTGAGTTTCGGTTGGGTGGCGGCGATACTGCTGACGGTTACGACGCGGGACGCATTCGCCGCGCGCAGCAACGGCAGCAGGTGCGCGGCGAGGGCGAAGTGGCCCAGGTGGTTGGCACCGAACTGCAACTCGAAGCCGTCACTGGTTTCCTGGCGCTGCGGCGGTGTCATGACGCCGGCGTTGTTGATCAGGAGGTCGATCGGCCGGCCTTCGGCTCTCAATTCCTCACCCAGTGCCGCAACGCTTTCCAGTGACGACAGGTCCAGCCGCTTGATGCTGAGCTTCGCGGCGGGCACCTCGCGGCGGATCTCGGCGATCGCGGCCTCACCCTTGGCGTTGTTCCGGATCGCCATCACGACGTCGGCGTCGGCGGCCGCCAGGCGCTTGGCCAAACCGAATCCCAGACCGCTGTTGGCCCCGGTGACGACTGCGAGCTTGCCGGCCAGACCCGGCACGGCCAGCGTCAGTTCCGGCTTCACCATGTCACGGGAAGCTCGTAGACGCCGTAGGCCAACGTGTCGTGCTTGAACGGGAGCTCCTCGACCGGAACGGCCAGCTGCAGGGTCGGGACCCGGCGCAGCAGGGTGGGCAGCGTGATCTGTAGCTCCATGCGGGCCAGCTGCTGTCCCACGCACTGATGGCGGCCGTAGCCGAATCCGACGTGCGGGCCCTCGTCGCGGGTCAGGTCCAGCCGGTCGGGATTGGGAAATTGCCGGTCATCCCAGTTCGCCGGCGCGACATCGAGAATGATGCCTTCGCCCGCGCGGATCGTCTCACCACCGACTTCGATGTCCTCGACGGCGATGCGGCGTTGACCGGTTTGGATGATGCTCAAATACCGCATCAGCTCCTCGACCGCGGTGGCGATCGCCTTCGGATCCTCGGTTTCGACCAGGAACTGCCGCTGATCGGGATGCTCCAGCAGAGCCGCGATGCTCAGACTGATCATGTTCGCGGTGGTTTCGTGGCCCGCGATCAACACGCCGACGGCCAGCTGGGTGGCTTCGCGCACGCTGATCTCTTCGGCGTTGACCCGCTCCGCCAGATCGGACACCAGATCCTCCGACGGGCTTTCCATCTTGGCCCGAATCAGCTTGGCAAGGTATTTCGCCAACGACGCGGCACCCTGGGCCGTGTCCTCTTCGGTCGCGTAGCGCCCGGTACCGCGTTGCGCTTGTTCCTGGAAGAAATCCGCGTCCTCGTAGGGCACGCCCAGCATTTCGCTGATGACCAGCGTCGGGACCGGCAGCGCCAGCGTGCTCACGATGTCGCCGGGCTTCGGCCCGGCCAGCAGCGCGTCGATGCGCTCGTCGACGATTTTCTGTACCGCGGGGCGCAGCCCTTCGACGCGCTTGAAGGTAAACGGTTTTGACAGCATTCGCCGGTAACGCGTGTGCTCCTCGGCATCCGAGGTGAACACCGAACGCGGCCGCTTGTGCACCGTCGCCAGCATTCCCTCGTTCCAGTGCGGATAGCCCGGCAACCGGTCGTCGACGCTGGTTCGTGAATCGGTGAACAGCGAGCGAATCGCGTCGTAGCCGTGGACCAACCACGGCGTGCTGCCGTCCCAGATCCGCACCCGGCTGAGCTGCTTGGTTGCGTTGAGCGCCAACGACTCCGGGGGAGGGGCGAACGGGCAGCCGGCGGCCCGCGTCATCGGGAAGTCCGGAATGTCGGTGGCTGCATCGGTGGCGACGTCGGTCATCGTGCTCCTCGCTTGTCTCCGGTGGTCTCCTCGCCCGCCGCATTCACATGAACCGGCGCGCGCCACAACCCGACGATCGCGTCGATCAATCCCTCGCCGGCGACCGGCCAACTCGAACGCGACCGCGGCCCGTGTTCGGCCAGTGCGCCTTCGTGCTCGGCGCAGGTGTGCATCAACAGATTTCGGACCATGACGATCCGCTCGGATCGCACTCGCTTGGGTAGGTCGGGCAGGCATCGGTTGATGCCGTCGATGGTCTGCACGAGCCTCGGCGACATCAGGGCGTCCTTGGTGACGACGTGGTGATACGTCGGGTCCGCCATCGCCTGCGCGGCGAAGCGTGCGTACCAGCTGGGTGTGCCCAGCGCGGCCAGATGATCGGTGAGTGGCCGCACCAGGGTGCTCACCCAATCCCGCAGTTCGGTCGAATCGCCGATGTCGTCCAGCATCTGGGCACGGAGTTCTTCGATCGGTTCGCGATGCTTGCTTTCGATCGCGCGCAGCAATTCGGTCCGGGTGCCGAAGTGATAGCAAGCCGCGGCGTTGTTGCCCTGGCCGGCCGCTTCGCTGATCTGCCGGTTGGACACGGCATACATTCCGCGTTCGGCGAATAACCACTCGGCGGCCGAGAGGATCGCTTCACGCGTACCCATCGACCTGTCGGTACGCGCTGTCCGCTCGGCTTTCACCGCCTCAGTGAACACCGCCCAGCGGATTAAATCAAGCCATTTATTTAATCCGCTGGGCGGCCGGCGCCCCGACGCCGTCCACGCCGTCGAACCATGGCCGGCGGCAACGGATGTGGGCCTCTATCGAGGTTATGGATGGCGACGGCGACTCAGCCGCCGAGCCCCTTCTTCACCGCAGCATCTTGCTTTTGGCCGATGTCGTTGATGAATTCCGGCGGCGGCAGCGTGTCGGGCGGGCCGTCGAATTCCAGCGTGACAAAGGCCTTGCCCTCGGTGAACAGCAATACCGCGATGCCCTTGGAGCTGTCGGGCGAGTTCCCGGATACCACTGTTCCGTCGGTGCCGATCTTGACGGCCTCGGTGTTCGGATGTTTGATCGCGCCAGCCTGCGCCGACTTCGCGGCGTTGAGCGCGTTTGTCGCGGCACCGGGGTCTGCCAGCACCTGGATGGTGTCTTTGATGGTGTGGCTGTTGTCTTGGGTGTTGAACGTGATCGTGGCGCCGGGCTGTCCATTCGGGTTGTTCGTCGGAGGCGTACCCGTGAAGGGCACCGGCGCGTCGATATCGGTCACCGGGATCAGCCAGCCGGTGTAGTCGACCGCCGGCGCGGCGGAAGTCGAGGAGGTCGGCGCGGCGGTGCTCGTACGGGTTGACGAGGCAGGCGAGCCCGATGTCGACGGCGATGGCTTCTGATTGCCGCCGCAGCCGGCCACGGTCAGCGTCAGCGCCGTTGCCGCAGCGACCCCAGCGACCACCCGTTGTGAAAGCCTCATCGCGTCGTGCTCCTTCCAGGCTGGATCCGGCGACGGGGTCGATTCCACCCCAAACGCACAGTACAAGTGCGCGTGTCGCCGGAAGCGCCCGGCACCGATTTGCGGGCTATCCCAGCTGGTCACGCAGGGATGTCAAGGTATTCGCCAGGATGCGCGAGACCTGCATCTGTGACACCCCGATTCGGTCGGCGATCTGGCTCTGGGTCATGGATTCGAAGAACCGCATGTGCAGGACCTCGCGCTCGCGCTCGGGGAGCTCGGCGATCAGGCAGCGCACCGCCTCGCGGTTGGTGATGTGGTCGATCTGGGGATCGACGGCACCCACCGCATCCGCGACGAGGCGAGCTTTGCCGGATCCGTCGGGGCCCACCGGTGCGTCGAGCGACTCCAGCTGGTATGCGTCGCCCGCGACCAGGCATTCGACGATCTCGTCGTGCGCGACCCCCAGCTCCTCCGACAGCTCACGCGCGGTCGGGGCGCGACCCAGCTTCTGGACCAAATCCGCTGTCGCCCGACTGATTTGGACGTGGAGCTCGCGCAACCGCCGTGGCACCCGCATGCCCCAGCTGTAGTCGCGGAAGTGGCGCCGAACCTCGCCCATCATGGTGGGAATCGCGAAGCCGATGAAACTGGGTCCCTTGGCGGGGTCGAACCGGTTGATGGCGTTCATCAGTCCCAGCCGCGCGACTTGGGTGAGGTCGTCGAGGCCCTCGCCGCGTCGTGCGAAGTGGCGAGCCACGTGGTCGGCCAGCGGTAGGCACCGTCGCACGATGCACTCGCGCTGGCGGCGGTATTCGTGCGATTCGACCGGCAGCATGCTCAGTATCCGGAACATATCGACGACGTCGTCGTAGGAATCGTCGTTGTGCGTACTGGTCGATCGGGCGGGCCGCGGCGGAGCGAGGACTTCGGTCATCTACTCAACCGCCCCCTCGCAGCAGGCGGTATGAAAACGTCTGTGCCCGAATGAATTTGCATTGCGGCACTTCCTTCGAAGTTGCTTGCAATGAGGTTTCGCAGGCGATTGCCCGCCGCCTCGCTGCGACCGTCCGTCGGACACGTATCGGTTGTTCGCAGTGCGCCGGGGCGCCAAAGAGGAACCGGAAAATGTTGATAGCCGGAGCCTTAACCCAGCAGCCGGGTGGCTTGCTGACCGCTTTTAGCTAAACGGCGACGTGTCCAGAACGGACTCAATGCCTGATACTACGCCCCCCGGCCATGAATGGCTCGCTGTTTCCCTTTACCGCCCGGTGAGCAACCTCCGCCCGACCCGATCAACTCCCAACGCGTACTGTTCGGCAAATGTCGGTGACCTGCGTCGCGGGGCGCATCTGTGAGCAGTATCGGGAACACGCCGGTGGGAGCTGGTGGTGATGAGCGGCCAGGGCTTACTGGCCGGGCGCGGGGCGGTGGTGTCGGGAGGAAGCCGCGGCATCGGCCGCGCGGTCGTCGAGCTGCTGGGCGAGCTCGGTGCCGGTGTGGTGGTCAACGGCCGTGACGGCGATGCCGTGGCGGACACCGTCGCGGCCGTCACCGCATCCGGAGGCCGAGCCGTCGCGGTGGTCGGTTCCGCGGACGACGAGGCCGTCGCGGCCGCGCTCGTGGACAGCTGCCGCGACACGTTCGGGCGATTCGACATCCTGATCAACTGCGCCGGGATAGCCGAACCGCCCGGCTCATCGATCCTGGAAATCACGCCCGCCGAGTTCGATCGGCTGATCAGCGCCCACGTCGGCACGGTGTTCCACACCTGCCGGGTCGCCGCGCGGGCGATGGTCGCGCAGGGCCATGGGACGATCGTCAACACCGGCTCGGTGGCCTTTCTGGGCGACTACGGCGGCACCGGCTACCCCGCGGGCAAGGGCGCCGTCAACGGCTTGACGGTGGCCATCGCCGCGGAGCTCAAAGCCACGGGCGTGCGGGCCAACGTCGTGTGTCCCGGCGCGCGGACGCGACTGTCGACCGGAGCCGAGTACGAAAGGCATATCGCGGATTTGCACCGCCGCGGATTGCTGGACGACGTGACCATGCAGGCCTCGCTGGATAGTGCCCCGCCACGTTTTGTGGCCCCGCTCTACGCGTATCTCGCGAGCGACCGGGCGCGTGACGTGACCGGCCAGATCCTGGTTGCCGCAGGCGGATTCGTCGGGCGTTTCGATCGGCCGGTGCCGTCGCTGTTGGGTTATCGCGACCACCACGACTCGGAGCCGTGGTCGATCGAGGACCTGCACACGATGATTGGCGCGGCGAAACCGCATACACACGGCAACCAGCCCTGAACCGATTCGCGCGCCCTTACGTGTCCAGGAGAGTGACGAGCCGAAGCAAGATAGCTGACCACCCACTGGCGGAACCGCGCCGGATCAGCGGGCGGATGGAACAGCGTGATCGCAGCGGCGCCGGCGGTCATATCAGCCGATTACCATCACAGCGGGGGCGATCGGGCCGACCACTTCGGGTCCTGGTGATCGGCGCGGGAGTGAGCGGCGTTTCGGTTGCCCGCGGATTGCTGCGCGACGGACACGACGTCACGGTCTTCGACCAGCGTGCCGATACGCGGGCGGGTGGCGGCGCCATCACCATCTGGTCCAACGGCGAGACGGTCTTGCGCCAGCTCGGCGTCGACATGGACGGGGCAGGTCAACCGCTGTCCAGCGTCCGGCTGCTGACGTCGAAAGGTCACCGGGTCGCCACGCTGGACGTGGACGCGATGGTGCGCCGACTGGGCGCGGCCGTCCGGATGATTCCACGCCGGGTGCTGCTGGAACGGCTGCTGACGGATTTTCCGGCCGACCGCATCCGCTGCAACGCGCGCGCCGCCCAGGTCATCACGATGCCCGATGGCGTGGCGGTTGGGTTCGAGGACGGCAGCGTAGTCGACGGCGACCTGCTGATCGGTGCCGACGGTCTGCATTCGGTGATCCGGGATGTGGTCGGCGCGCCCGCCGCCGAGCCGACAGGCTGGTGCAGCTGGCAGGGCCTGGTCAGCCTGCCCGAGATCGCAGAAAGGAAGACCGCTTTCCTCGTCATCGGCTCCGCTGGGAACACGGGCCTCTGGCCGGCGGGTGGCGCGAATGCCCAGTGGTGGTTCGACTTGCCGTGGTCCCACGATTTCATTCGGCCACAGCGCCCGATCGAAGCGATCCGGTCGACCTTCGCCGGCTGGTCTGATGCGGTCGATTTGGTGCTCGCGAAACTGACCGACGACGATTTGGCCCAGTCGCCCTACCCACATTTCCGGCATCCGGTACCGGCGCCGCTCAGCGCCGGACCGGTGACCCTGCTGGGCGATGCCGCGCACACGATGCCGCCCACGTTCGCGCAGGGAACGAATCAGGCTCTGCTCGACACCATGGTGTTGTGCAAGGCGATTTCGGGTCTGGACGGCGGCAGCAGCCGGACCGAGCTGTCGCGTGCGCTGCGCTCGTACGAGAAAACCCGGCGACGTCAGGTGAGCGTGGTATCCCGGGTCGCGTCGCTGCAAGTCTCCCATCGCGAATCCGTATTGAGACCCGCGGCGTTGCTGCCGGATCGCGTGCACACCTGGATATTGACCCACTTTGTGCGGATGACCAGCCACCCGCGGATGGCGGCGCAGATCGACCGCGGTCTCGCGGCCGCAAGTCCGATCAGGCGATGCGCACCGTGACCGAACCTCGGGTCGTCGAGATCCATCCAGCGTGTGCGCGGGTCGAAACCGTCCGCGTGCGTGGCGATTTCGATTACCCGTCCCGCTGGTTATGGCTCGTCAAATGGTGTGTGCTGGCGGTGCCGCACTACCCGATCCTGATTCTTCTGTATCTGATGTATCCGATCCTGACGGTCGTGGCCGGTGTCGCGATCCTGTTCACCGGACGCTATCCACGCCCGATCTTCGACTTCAATGTCGGGGTGCTGCGATGGTCGTGGCGAGTCATGAACTACCGGTTTCCGATGAACAGCACCGACAAATATCCACCCTTCACGCTGGCGGCCCGGCCCGACTATCCGGGCGAGCTCGAGGTCGAATACCCCGATCACCTGACGAATTGGGCCGTCCTGGTGAAGACGTGGTTATTGGGGGTCCCGCAGGTATTGCTGTGCTGGGCGATGGAGCCGCTGCTGCAGGTGCTCTGCGTGATCTCAGCGGTGGCGTTGTTGTGCACCGGGACGATCCCGCAGGGCATCTTCGATCTGCTGATGGGCATCGTGCGATGGCGCTATCGGGTGGCGGTGTATGTATCGTTGATGCGTGACGAGTATCCGCCTTTCCGAATGGACCTAGGTAGCCGCTAACGCCCGGTAATCCGTTGTTTCCCTACATATACCGGTTCGGCCAGCCGGTCTTCGATCGCCTCTTCTACAACCGGTATCGCCGAGACGCGATCGCGCATGCGACGGGCCGGCTGCTGATGGTGGGCCTCGGACCGGGTACCGACATGCTGTTCGTCCCGCCCGCGGTCACCTCGATCTCGGCGGTCGAGCCGGTGGCCGCGTTCCGGCAGATGGCGTCTCGTCTCGCGTTACGCAACGGGATCACGGCCGACATCGTCGATGGGACCGGTGAGTCGATACCGTTCGGCGACAACAGTTTCGACTCGGTTCATATCGGGTTGGTGTTGTGCTCGGTTGACGACGTCACCGCGACTCTGGCCGAGATCCGCCGGGTCCTGGTGCCGGGTGGCCGGCTGGTCGTCCTCGAGCACGTGCGCGGCGTGGGTGCGACGGGCCGGTTCCAGGACCTGATCGCCAAGCCATGGTCCTGGTTGGCCGCGGGCTGCAAACCGAACCGGCGAACCGTCGACTCGATTGCGGCCGCCGGATTCGACACCGCGAACCTGCGCAGCATCCCGCGCACCCCGGTGCCGTTTCCGTGCAAACCTCATCTGCAGGGATTTGCCACGCTCACCGAATAGCTCTCACTCGACGCCGATCGCTTCGATGATGTTCAATCGCGCGGCGCGACGGGCCGGCGGCACCGAGCCGAGCAGACTGATGGCCAGCGCGCCGAGGGTGAAGGCCAGCGCCATCCAACTGGGATGGAAGGTGACGTGGAAATTCATCATGTCGCCGCTGACCAGACTGAACAGCCACTGGTCCGCACACCCGAAGGCCAGCCCCAAAACGCCGCCCACAAAACCGATTCCGGCCGCCTCGGCCAACACCATCCGCAGCGTGAACCGGCGGCTGGAGCCCATCGCCCGCAGCACCCCGATTTCGCGGCGCCGCTCCAGCACGGACAACGTCAGGGTGTTGAGCAACGCGACCGCGGCCACCAGTACGACGATGATCCAGACGGCGTTGGCGATGAACATGCTCTGATGCATCGGCGCTTCGAGCCCCGCCAGCTCGGCTCCGCCGTCATAGACATAGTTCGGTGCGGGCACCGCCGCACGGATATCGGTCAGCAGGCGATGGGAATCCACGCCCGGGACCGCAGCGATCTGCAGCGTCGTCGCGACCGGGCGGTCAAACCACTCCCGCATTTGATCCAGGCTCAGACCCAGGGTGCCGATGACGGTGGAGAAATAGGGCACCAGCGCCAGCACCGTCGCCTGCCGCACACCGTGCGGTGTTTGCATGCGGAGCGGGTCGCCAACCCGAACGTGCAGGTTCTTACCCAGATTCTGCGTGAGCACGACCCCGCGACCGGCCAGCACGTCGTCGCGCACCTGTGGGTCGAGCGCGCGGAACAGCGGGTCGGTGGTTCCGGCCGAGAATCCGTCGAGCATCACCCGCGTACCCCCGACCTCGGCGAACCCGTATGCGCCCTCGGTGACATGGGCTACGCCCGGCACGGCAGCCAGCTTGCCGGAAAGTCCTTGCGGCAGCGCATCAGTGGGGTAGGTGTCCGGAGAATTCGCGCTCACCCACACCGGGGTGTCGGTCACCGGTGCGAAAATGCCACGCGCCGAGCGGATCATGTCGTTGTTCGTGCCGGTGATCGTGACGGTGGTGATGACCGCGATGACCACCGTCATCACCGTCGCCCACACCCGCCGCGGAGCGCGCTCGATGGTCGCGGCGGCAAGGGCGCCGACGGTGCCGAATATTCGCGCCGTTGCGGCCGCGGCGTTGACGATGGGCATCGTGAGCGCGAAACCGAGTGCGATCTCCGCGGAGAACACGGCCGACATCGCGATGAACGCCAGCACGCCGCGCTGGGTGATGACGACCGCGATCGACGCAGCGAAAACCACGGCCGCTCCGATGCCGCATACCATCCGCAGCCAGTGCGGTACCCGGTCGGCGGCCGACACTCCGACGGGTGCCAATGCCTCGATGGGTGCGACCTTGTACACCTGGCGGGCGGCCATCGCCGAGGCCACCACGCTGGTGAGCACGGTCGTCACGATGGCGACCGGGATCGCGTAGCTGGGTAGCCAGTATTCGATGCGGGCTTCGAGGCCTTGCGTCATGGCCGGCGGTAACCGGCCAATCGCGATGCGGCCCATCAGGATTCCGATCGCCGACCCGATCGCGCCGCCGATCATCCCAAGGAGCGCCGCTTCGGCCAGCATGTCGCGGACGATGACGGCACGCCGGCCGCCGATCGCACGCAGCAGCGAGATGACGGGCCGGCGCTGGGTGATGGCCATGGTCATCGTGGTGTAGATCAAGAAGGCGCCGACCATCAGCGCCACCATCGCGCCCATCAGGGCCATGTAGTTCATCAGCTTGACACCGTCGCCGGCCCGGGTAGCCCGCATACTCGGGTCGGCGACGATGGCCCGTCCGTTCACCGCTGCGCTGACCGCGGAGCGCACCTGGCCCAGCTCCGCACCGGGTTTGATCGTGACCAGAATCGAGTCGAGCTGACCCTGACGGCCGGTGATGTTCTGTGCCAACGTAAGTGGTGCCAGGACGTAATGTCCGCCGTTGAGGGCCGCAACCTCTTTGCCGGCGAGCACCTCGGTCACCGTGACCGAGCCCGAGCCGAGTTGGAACGTCTGGCCTTTGGCACGACCGACCGCCGGGCCGACGCGAACTCCGTTCGCGGGTCCGGGTGGATTCGCCGCCGACTGTTCCGGCGCACCACTTTTCAACGCGTCTTTGAGCGCGCCGCCCAACGCCGCGAGGCGATCGTCGGCGCCGAACAGCAGCACCGGCCCCGACGAGGTGGACACCGTTGTCCGGATCATGGGCGCGGCGGTAGCCACCCCGGGAACCGCGGCCACGTCGGCGGCGATCGCGTCGGGAAATCCCGCGTCGGTGATCCCGGAAACCTCCAGCGAGGCGATGCCGGCGATGCCGTCGCTGAGCCGATTGACCGATCCGGTGATCGACCCGAAGATTCCGAACACGGCCACCAAATACATTGCGGAGACTGCCATTACCGCAATCGAGGCGACAGTCCGCCGCCGGTGCACGGCAAGCTCGCGCAGGCTGAAGACGCGTAGCCGGCTGGCGGTGGCGCTGATCGCCGAACCCGCTCTCACACCAGGACCGCCGATCGTTCGTTGGAGACGACCCGCCCGTCGGCCAGCATGATCACCCGGTCGGTTGCCTGCGCGGCTTCGGGGTTATGCGTCACCATCACCACCAGCCGGCCGCGTCCGGCTTCGTGCGCGACGTCGCCGAGCAGCGTCAATATCGAAGCGCCGGTGGCGGTGTCGAGGTTTCCGGTGGGTTCGTCGGCCAGGATCAAGGGCGGGTCCATCATCAATGCCCGCGCCACCGCGACGCGCTGCATCTGACCACCGGACAGCTCCGCCGGCCGGTGCTCGGTCCGGTGTCCCAGGCCCACTCGTTCCAGCAGCCGAATCGCATCCGGTTTGGCTCGACCCAGCCGCACGCCGTCGAGCAGCTTGGGGACCGCGACGTTCTCCCAGGCCGACAGCGTCGGTAAGAGGTTGAAGAACTGGAAGATGAAGCCGACGCGATGATGCCGAAACTGCGATTGCTGGTGGTCATTGAGGCGGCCGATCTCGTCGCCGTCGAATTCGATCGACCCGGAATCGGGGGAGTCAAGTGCGCCGAGCAAATGCAGCAGCGTGCTCTTGCCGGCGCCGGACGGCCCGACCATCGAGACGAACTGCCCGCCCTCGAGCCGCAGGCTGATCTCGTCGAGCGCGCGCACGGTTTGTCCACCGATTTGGTATTCGCGCACCACATCACGCAGTTCGATGGTCAGCAATTTGTGCTTGGGACCGGCGCAGGTGTCGATTCGTCTGAACATGACCCTCCTGCGACTCCGCGCGTAATCAGCGCGCGTCTGCCGTTACCCGCACGGCGCCCAAGGCGCTGGTACCCGGTTAACGAGACCGCACCGTGATCGGTTCATCCAGGGTTTCGGCGGGCGAATTTCGATGAATACCGTGGCGGTATGTCATCGAGATTTAACCAAGAGCGTTTGCTCGCGGTGTAGCCGCGCAATTTTCCGCTACCTAAACTCCTAGGGGTTCGGGGGGTTTTGCCAAGTCACTAGTCGGGCAGGCGGCATGGAACGACTGAGCGGGCTGGATGCGTTCTTTCTCTACTTGGAGACGCCGACACAACCACTGAACGTGTGCTGCGTGTTGGAGTTGAACACGTCGACAATGCCGGGCGGCTACAGCTACGGGGCATTTCGCGCGGCGTTAGCGAAGAGCGTTGCGGCCGTGCCGGAATTCCGGATGAAACTGGCCGACAACCAACTGAATCTGGATCACCCGGTGTGGGTGGACGACGAGAAGTTCCAGCTGGAGCGCCACCTGCAGCACGTCGGTGTGCCGTCGCCCGGGGGGCGCCGCGAGCTGGCCGAGATCTGCGGCTACATCGCCGGGCTGCCGCTCGATCGGGATCGGCCGCTGTGGGAGATGTGGGTGCTGCAGGGCGGCGCCAACAGTGACGCGGTCGTGGTGATGCTCAAGGTGCACCACGCCCTGGTCGACGGCGTCGCGGGCGCCAATCTGCTCAATCACCTGTGCAGCCTGCAGCCCGATGCGCCGGCACCGAAGGCCGTCCGCGGCGCGGGCAGCGGTAACCCGTTGCAGATCGCGGTCAGCGGCCTGATGGGGTTTGCCCGCCGTCCGTTGCGGCTGGCGACCGTAGTGCCCGCAACGATGCTGACATTGGCGCAGACGGCGCTGCGGGCGCGCGAGGGCCGCACCATGGCCGCGCCTTTCTCGGCTCCCCCGTCCCCGTTCAACGGCTCCGTCACGCGCTACCGCAACATCGCCTACACCCAGCTGGATATGCGCGACGTCAAGCGCGTCAAGGACCGCTTCGGCGTGACCGTCAACGACGTGGTGGTGGCGCTGTGCGCCGGGGTGTTGCGACGATTCCTGCTCGAGCGCGGCCAGCTGCCGAATAATCCGCTGGTGGCCACGGTGCCGGTCTCGGTACACGGCAAGTCCGACCGTCCCGGGCGCAACCAGACCACCTGGATGTTCTGCCGGGTGGAAAGCCAGATCAGCGATCCGGCCGAGCGCATCCGCGCTGTCGCCGCCGGAAACCGCGCCGCCAAGGAGCACACCGCGGCCCTGGGTCCCACCCTGCTGCACGACTGGACCCAGTTCGGCGGCCCGACGATGTTCGGAGCGGCGATGCGGCTGTTGCCCCGCATTCCGATCAACCGCAGCGCGTTCAACCTGATTCTGTCGAATGTGCCAGGGCCGCCGGACCAGCTGTATTTCCTGGGTTGCCGGGTCGACGCGATGTATCCGCTCGGACCGATCATCGGCGACGCCGGACTCAACATCACCGTGATGTCGCTTCACGGCGAACTCGGCATCGGGCTGATCGGTTGCCCGGACCTGCTGCCCGACCTGTGGGGTATGGCCGACGCATTCCCCGATGCGCTCAAAGAGCTGCTGGAGTGCGACGACACCGCGCCCGACGACAGCTACCCGCTGGATATGTGAGGACGCGAGCGCACCGTCGGCGCCCGGTCGCCGATAGACGGGGCACCGTTGTGTCCGTCGACCCGGCAATGTCGCACGTTATGCGTGTATTCCACGGCACTGCGGCCTACGCTGGCTGCGAACCGCAGGAGGGTCTTTGACAATGGAACCGCAGTCGCTCGATCCCGTGGCCAGCGAACGCCTCTCGCACGCCGGCAAGTTGTGGACGTCTGATCTTTCGATCAACGAATTCGCCCTGCTGCATGGCGCCGGATTCGAGCCGATGGAACTCGTGATGGGGGTTTCGGTCTATCACGTCGGCTACCAGTTCACCGGGATCCGGCAGCAATCGGAGCTGCCGGTGCTGACCGACGCGACCTACCGGGCGCGCTGGAACGCCATGTCGCGGATGCAGGCCGAGGCCGATGCGCTGGGCGCCGACGGGGTGGTCGGTGTCCGGCTCGATTGGCGTCATCAAGGCGAGGGCGAGCATCTGGAATTCATCGCGGTCGGCACCGCCGTGCGCTATGTCGCCAAGCCGGGGGCGTTTCGACGGCCCAACGGGCAGGCGTTCAGCAGCCACCTGTCCGGCCAGGATCTGACCACGCTGCTGCGCTCCGGGTTCGCGCCGGTCGCGTTCGTGATGGGCAACTGCGTGTTTCACATCGCCGTCCAGGGTTTCCTGCGAACCCTCGGCCAGGTGGGCCGCAACGCCGAGATGCCGCAGTGGACCCAGGGCAGCTACCAGGCCCGGGAGCTGGCCATGTCGCGCATGCAGAGCGAGGCCGAGCGAGACGGGGCAAATGGCGTCGTGGGTGTGCACTTCGCCATCTCGAACTACGCCTGGGGCCATCACACCGTCGAGTTCTACGTGGCCGGCACCGCGGTACGCCGCACCAGCGAGCCGCAAACCATCACACCGTCGTTCGTGCTTCCGATGAGCGATTGATGACGACTTACGACCATCAGCGGGCCAGCCGCGCGATCGGGGCGGCCCTGACCGGCCCCGGGGGCGTCGGACAAGTCATCCGGGTGTTTTGCGGCGTTCCCGGCGTCATCCTGACCCCGGCGCGGCGTGGCCTTTTCCGGTCCGCGCCGGAGCGGGTCCAGATCGGGGACTGGCGTTACGAACTCACCGCCGACGGTCGCCTGAGCGCCGGCCATATCGTCAATGACATCGTCTTGGCCGAGGAGGTACTGGCCGCTGGCGCCGTAGGTCCCCATATCGCCCGCGCGCTCGGGCAGTTGGTGGGCCACTACGGGCCGACGATCATTCCCAATATCGACGCGGCGGTCGAGATTCTCGAGGCGACACCCGGGTACTGAATGAACTACGCGGCGAGCCAATGCTTTTCGCGCGAATTCAGTCGCCGTTGCGGCAGGTCACGCCGCCGGTCCCGGGGGCGGTCCGGGACGATGCGATGCCACCGGCGCGGGCGTCGGTGACGGCGAGGCCGAGGGTGCGGTCGAACGCACCGGCGCCGGTGTCGGGCTGTGCGACGGACCCGGCGTCGGAGCGGGAGTCGGGGGAGTCGCCTCGGCAATGCGGTTCGCGCTGAAATCCGCTGCCTGATCGATCATCCCGATCTGCTGGTATTGCCGATGCGCGGCGAAGTCGCCCGAGCCCGAACAGATCGGGTCGTTGGGAGCGCACAACTCGATCGTCTTGGCCGCATACAGCGGGCCGACGGTGACCGGCGGCTGATTGATGAAGTTCATGAACTGGGTCGACGGTTTCCCGAACAGTGCGACCGCGGCGACGTGGTTGGCAACCTCGGCGGGCATGGGCTGTAGGCTCTGTCCGAGGCTCGTCCCGTCGGGCACTCGATTGGCGGTGACGAAGCCCATCACGGCCGCTCCCTGGGAGTAACCGCCAAGCACCATCAGGGTTTTGGGGCAGCTCGTCGCCATCTGTTCAACGTGTGCACCCGCGTCGGCAATACCGTCGACGGCTCGGGGAAAGTCCATGGATGCCGGATAGCTCACCGGGTACACCCCGACAGACTTTGCGCCGACGTGTGCGCGCACCGAGTCGACGAAATTCTCACCGACTTCGCCCAAGCCGGGCGCCTCGTCGGTGCCTCGAGCGAATACGACCTCCACGTCGGGGCAGGGCTCGGCGGACACGGTGGGGGTAGGGGCGATCAGCACCGCCCACGTGGACGTTGTAGCGGCACAAAGTACAACCGGGAGGGCGTACGCCTTCACGCGTGGGATTTTGTCACATTTTCACCACGAGCGCCTGTTATGCAATTTCGTGTCGTGTCGCAACCGCCGGAAGATGGTGGCTACGGCCCTGTGGCGCAACTACTTTGGCGGATCTTGCTCGCCGGCGCGGTGCCGATGCAGAAACGCACTGCCCGCACGCAGGGCGCCGCGGAACGCGTAGGCGGCCGCGACCACGCACAGCAGGATCAGCAGGATGAACATCGGCAACCAGTTGCCCCGGCTGTGGTCGACGCCCCACCAGACGATCGTGAAGAGCACCGCGCAGAGCGCCACCACCACATCGCGCCAGTTGCCCTGGTACGACATCGCGGCTCGACGCAGTGCGCGGCTCCGGTTCGCGGCGTCGACGAGGTCGTCGATGCGGGCATCGATCGAGCGGCGCAGCGCGTCGCGTCTCTCGGTGGCCTCTGCGGGGAGCCGCTCCAGCAGGTCCATGTCCTGCTGGATCAATTGCCGATAGTCGGGCCCCCGGAATTGCACGGCCGCAATCGCCAGCAAGACACCACCGAAGGCGGGCGCGCTGTCCAGCGCGAGCTGTCCGAGTCCGACCATGTCCAATCCTCCTTCGGCAGCTGACCAAGGATCAGGAAGCCGCCGACGACCGACGGCGGGTCCGGGGCTCGGGAGCTCGCAGCGGGTCGAGCGCCTGCGCAATTTGCGGGTAGGCGATCGCCGGTCCGATCCAGCGGATCAGGTAGCGCCGTAGGTCCGAGCCGCTGCGCGGGGGCCGTCCCGGGTCGGCCAGGAACGAGTGCAGCAGGCGAAGGGTGAATTCGTTCAACTCGTCCAGGCCCGCATCGTCGAAACCGTGTTTCTCCCAATCGATATCGAAGCGGTGCAGCATCGATCGCCCGAATGCCAGCGCCGTGTCCGACACGATGGAGATCGTTTGACCGCCGCGGTTCCGTCGATTCAGCACCAATTCGAGCTGGTTGTCGGCGGCCAGCTGTTCCACGGCGAACGCGAAACTCTCGGTCACCGCCAGCACGGGATCGGTGATGCCTTTGAGGTGGGCCGCCAGATGATCGAGGAAGCCGTCGGCCGAGCGCATCGCGCTTGCCACCAGCAGGGCCTGGGTTCCCGGGAAATACCGGTACACGGTCTGCCGGGTCACGCCCAGGGCGCGGGCGACGTCGGCGATCCGCATGGCCGAGCCGCGCTCGTCGATGATCCTGTCCGCCGCATCCAGGATCCGCTCGATCGCCTCCTCGTCGGAGGCCGGCGTGTTCCCTGCCCAACCGTGGCTGCGCATGGTCAGCGGACGGCGGTCGCGTCGTCGGTCATCATCACGGCTAGATCATATCGTCGCAGCTAGATGAATCGTGGCCGATGCGCGTCGCAGGCCGGATCGGCGTCTGCCGCGCGATCAACCGCTGACGAGACACAATCCGGCGTGTGTATGATCACTGCAACTCAGGAGGCCTCCCACCATGCAGTACGACACCGTGATCATGAACGGGCGCTGGTTCGACGGGACCGGCGCGCCATCGGCTGTGCGCAACCTCGGGCTGCGCGACGGCCGCGTCGCCACCATCACCGACGGCCCGCTGGACACCACGGGCGCCGATGTCATCGACGCGACGGGGCAATGGGTGATCCCCGGCATCATCGACATCCACACCCACTATGACATCGAAACACTGTGTGAGCCCGCGCTTTCCGAGTCACTGCGGCATGGCGTGACCACGGTGATGCTGGGCTCTTGCTCGCTGTCGACGGTGTACCTGGACAACGTCGACGCCGGCGACATCTTCGGCCGCGTCGAGGCTATTCCGCGCCGCTATGTCATCGAGCAGCTCGACGAGGCCCGGTGTTGGAACAACCCCAAGGAATATGTGGCCGCCCTCGAGGAGCTGAACCTGGGCCCCAACATCGCGGCGTTCATCGGACACTCCGACATGCGGGCCGCGACGATGGGGCTCGACCGGTCGACCCGCAAGGACATCCGCCCGTCGCCCGCGGAACTGGCGCGGATGGAGTCGATGCTGACCGAGGCGCTCGACGAGGGATTCGTCGGGATGTCCTCGCAGCAGTTGCTCTTCGACAAACTCGACGGCGAGGTCTGCCGGTCGCGCACGCTGCCGTCGACGTATGCCACGTCGCGCGAATTGCGCCGGCTGAACGCTATTCTGCGGCGGCGCAATAAGATTCTGCAGTCGGGTCCCGACATCAAGAACCCGCTGTCGATCCTGTCTCAGCTGGCCGCCTCGCTCGGGGTGGGGCGCCGACGCCTCAAGACGAGTCTGCTGTCGGCCGCCGATGTGAAGGCCCTCCCGCCGGTCATCTATCTGATGGAGGCGCTCGCGCGCGTCGTCAACCGGTTAGGCGGGGACTTCCGGTGGCAGCATCTGCCGGTGCCGTTCGAGGTGTATGCCGACGGGATTTCGCTGGTGATCTTCGAAGAGTTCGGCTCCGGCGCCGCGGCGCTGCATCTGCAGAACGAGCTTGCCCGCAACGAGCTGATGCGCGACGAGGAATATCGGCGCCAGTTCCGCAAGGACTACGACCAGAAATACGGGCCGCGGGTATGGCACCGTGACTTCTTCGACGCCGACATCGTGGCCTGCCCGGACGAATCGGTCGTCGGCAAGTCCTTCGGGCAGGTCGGCCTGGATCGCGGCGGCCTGCACCCGGTCGACGCGTTCCTGGATCTGGTGCTCGAGCACGGCGAGGCACTGCGCTGGCGCACCACGATCTCCAACCACCGGCCCGAGGTGCTCAAGAAGCTGGCGCAAAGCGGATGCGTCCAGATGGGTTTCTCCGATGCGGGCGCGCACCTGCGCAACATGGCGTTCTACAACTCCGGTCTGCGGCTGCTGCGCCACGTCCACGACGCCGAGAAGCGGGGCGCCCCGTTCCTGTCGATCGAGCGGGCGGTGCACCGGCTCACCGGGGAGCTGGGAGCCTGGTACGAGATCGACGCGGGCACCCTGCGGGTGGGCGATCGCGCCGACATCGTCGTGATCGACCCCGACAAGCTCGACGAGTCGCTCGACGCCTACGCCGAGCACCCGGTCGAGTCTTACGGCGGGCTGTCGCGCATGGTGAACCGCAACGACGACACCGTGACCAGTGTGCTGGTGTCCGGACAGCTCGTGTTCGGTGCGGGCCAGCCGTCACCGGTGCTCGGCAAGCAGCGGTTCGGCCAATTCCTGCGCGCCGGCGAGCCGAAGCCTACACCGGCGGTCTAGCCGGATCCCGTTGCGGTGGACAGGCTTTCGGCGGCAACCTGCTTGGCCCACCGGTAGTCGGCCTTGCCGGCCGGCGAGCGCTGGACTTTGGCCGTGCGGATGATGGCCTTGGGCAGTTTGTATCGGGCGATGTGTTGCCGGCACGTCTGCAGCAGTTCCTCGTCGGAGGGGTCCTTGCCCTCGACGAGTTGAACAATCGCGACGACCTCGTTGCCCCAGCGCTCCGATGGCCGGCCGGTGACGACGACGTCGTAGATGCCGGGGTGCTCGGCCATCGCGGCCTCCACCTCTTCGGCGAAGATCTTCTCGCCGCCGGAGTTGATCGTGACGGCGTCGCGCCCGAGCAGCTCGATGCGTCCGTCGGTGAGGAAGCGGGCCCGGTCGCCGGGAATGGACCAGCGTACGCCGTCGACGATGGGGAAGGTGCGCGCCGTCTTGTCCGCGTCGCCGAGGTAGCCGAGCGGGATCGTGTTGCGCCGCGCCAGCCAGCCCTCGCCACCTCCGGGGCCCAGCTCTCGGCTGAAATCTGCTGCCACGACGCTGGTTTCGGAGCCCGGGGTGAAGGTGGCCACCGCGGTGGGCTCCGACTGCGTCGGCGTGGCGCTCATCTGCAGACCGGTTTCCGAGGCCCCGGCGGAATCGATCACCAGCAGGTTCGGCAACGCGGTGAGAAAGCGCTTGCGCACACTGGGGGTCAGCGCCGCGCCACCATTGCTGATGTTGATCAGCCCCGACAGGTCGTAGTCACCGCGTTCGATCTCGTCGATCAGCGGGCGGGCGATCGCGTCGCCGACGACCGGGATGCTCATCACCCGTTCGCGTTCGACCAGTCGCAGAATTTCGTCGGCGCGAATGCTGTGCACGTCGTCGGGGAAGGTGACCCAGCCGCCCATCGTCATGATCTGGAACGCGCCCCATTGCGCGGCGCCGTGCATCAGCGGTGGGATCAGCAGCACCGACGCGAACCCGGGCGCCGCCGACGCGCGCTCGGCCAGCTCTTCGTAGGACTTCATCGCCTCATCGGAGCCGAAAGGGCGCCCGCCCATTGAGGATACGAACACGTCGTGCTGCCGCCACAGCACACCCTTGGGCATTCCGGTGGTGCCGCCGGTGTAGAGCATGTACAGGTCGTCCCCGCTGGGAGTGGGCATTCCACCGGGCGGCGGCGGGGTCGCGAGGATCGATTCGTAGTCCACCGCCCCGGGTAGCAGCGGCTGACCGGAGTCGTCTGCCACCTGAATCAGGAACTGCAGGTGCGGGAGTTGATCGCGGATCGCCGCGACGCGGGGCGCGAACTCTGCGTTGTAGACCAGGGCCCGTGCTTGCGCATTGGCGAGCAGATAGACCAGCTCGGCGTCGACGTAGCGGTAGTTCACGTTGAACGGTGCGATGCGCGATCGGTAGGCGCCGACCATCGCCTCCAGATAGTGGTTACCGTTGCGCAGGTACAACCCGACGTGATCCTGGCCGGATTCATGGCCCTGCAATCGATCCCGTTCGGTGTGACAGCCCATTCCCAGCGATGCCAAGTAGTGGGCGACGCCGTCTACCCGCGCGTCCATCTCGGCGTAGGTCCATTGGCGGCCGCGCCAATACAGCACGCGTTGCTCGGGAAGTGCTTGTGCCAGAGTCGAAAACACCGTCGACAGGCTGAATCCGCTATCACCCATCGCTCTCCTCGAATTCCGTTGTGCGGTCGGCCGATCAGGCAACCGAGGCTCCCAGGATCAGGTTGACCGCTTCGTCGAGTTGCCCGGCGATCTCCTCGTAGCTGACGAACCGCGCCGTCATCAGCGCGCCGGCGAAGGTCATCTGCAGGGTCGATTTCACCGCGCGCGGCCACCCCGGGCCCAACGCGGCGGCGATCCGCTTGGCCACTTCTTCGCCGATCTGCTCGCGCAGCGGCTGCACCGCCGGATCGTCGGCCATCAACGCGGTTCCGCAGGCGGCGCTGAGCTCGGGTTCGTCGGCCACGGCCACCGCCATGTCCCGCAGCGTCGCGCTGACCCGGGTCTTGGTGGTGTCGTTGACATCGGTGTGCAGCGGCAGCGCGCGCAGGAAACGCAGATAGACCGCGGCCACCAGCGCGCTCTTCGACGGAAAGTAGGTGTAGGCGCTGGCCGGCGAGACCCCGGCGCGGGCGGCGACGGCACGCATCGTCAGGTTGGCGAACGACGATTCGCGAAGTTCCGCCAGGCCGGCGTCGAGGACCTTGCGGATCGTTTGGCCGGGCCGGCGATCCGAGCGGCGGGCTCCGGTAACACCGTCTATCGACCCGGCCGCAGCTGCCACTTCTCTAGACACCCGTCCAGTGTAGGAAACCGGATGCTTGCGGCCAACAACACCGTCCCTTAGCGGTCAAACGGTCCGGTGCAGCAGCGACGGTGTCTCGACTGCCGCGCCCGACCGCGGGGCGGTTCGTGCCAAATACAGACAACTGTCCAGAACTTTCGGGGGTGCGTGCCTCGGCCCGCGCGAGTCGTAAGGTGACGGCTGTGACCCGGGAGGACCAGCGCCGTTGGGACGAGCGGTACACCGGCCAGGGGCCGGCGTCCGGCGGCGCCGTCGGTCCCCCCGGCGCCTTCGCCGCCTATGCGGACATTTTCCCGACCACCGGCCGGGCTCTCGACGTCGCCTGTGGCCGGGGCTTCGCGGCGGTCTGGTTGGCCCGGCGAGGCCTGGAAGTCGTCGGATTGGACATCTCCGCGGTGGCGATCGGGCAAGCGCGCGAACTGGCCCGGCACAGCGGAGTCGACGAGCGGTGCCGTTTCGAGGTCGTGGATCTCGACGACGGCCTACCGCCCGGACCGCCGGTGGACGTCATCGTCTGCCACAAGTTCCGCGATCGACGCCTCGACCAGGCCTTCATCGACCGCCTGGCATCGGGCGGACTGCTGGCCACGGTGGCGCTGAGCGAAGTCGGGGCCGAACCGGGACCGTTTCGCGCCGCGCCCGGGGAGCTCGCGGCGGCGTTCGGCGAACTGGACGTCATTGCCGCCGGCGAAGGCCAGGGCCGAGCGTGGCTGCTGGCCCGGGCCGCAGGCCCCGTATAGCTACCCTTGGGCCCGGCTCGAGCGACGGCGTTGATCGTTGCGCCGCGCGGCAGTAACGGTTCGCGCCGACTCGCTGTGGGCGGCATTGACCTTCGGTGACCGGGTGCCGCTGCGGCGACGTATCCCGCCGGCCGTCGGCCGCTGCTGCTGATGCGACCGGGTGCGGAGGTTGGCCGGTGGCGGGGCCTGGTAGGGCGCGACTTCGCCGACGAGCGTCTGCACGGCTTGCGATGTCGCGGTCACCTGCTGAGGCGCGACCTTGATGCCGGCCCGGCGCATCAGCCCCTGGGTGTGCTGGCGCTGTTCGGGCAGGACCACGGTGACGACGTCACCGGCGCTTCCCGCCCGCGCCGTGCGCCCCGACCGGTGCAGGTAGGACTTGTGCTCCATCGGCGGATCGATGTGCACGACGAGTTCGACGTCGTCGACGTGCACGCCGCGCGCGGCGATGTCGGTGGCCACCAGTACCCGGGCCCCGCCCGAGGCGAACATCGCCAGGTTGCGCTCACGCGCGGGCTGAGACAGGTTCCCGTGCAAGTCGACTGACGGTACTCCCGATTCGGTGAGCTGCTTGGCGAGCCTGCGGGCTTGATGTTTGGTGCGCAGGAACAGAATCCGGCGACCGGTGCCCGAAGCGAGCCGGTGCACGACTTCCTTTTTGGCCTCCGCATCGGCGACGTGGAACACGTGGTGCGTCATCTCCGATACCGGCGAGTCGGCCCCATCGACGGAGTGCGACACCTCGTCGCGCAGGAACCGCTTGACGAGCGTGTCGACGCCGTTGTCCAGGGTCGCCGAAAACAGCAGCCGCTGACCACCATTCGGCGTCGCGGCCAGGATCCGGGTGACGCCGGGCAGAAAGCCGAGATCGGCCATGTGATCGGCTTCGTCGATCACGGTGATCTCGACCGCTTCGAGGCTGATCAGCCGCTGCTTCATCAGGTCCTCGAGCCGGCCCGGGCAGGCCACCACGATGTCGACACCGGCCTTGAGGGCGGCTGCCTGACGGTTTTGCGAGACGCCGCCGAAGATCGTGGTGACGCGCAGCTCACAGGCCGCTGCCAGCGGCTCCAGCGTCGCGGTGATCTGGCTCGCCAGCTCACGGGTCGGTGCAAGCACCAAACCCGATGGCCGCAAGGGGCGCCGTTTCCCCTCGCAGAGCCGGCTGACCAGCGGGATCGAGAAGGCAAGCGTCTTACCGCTGCCGGTCTTGCCACGGCCCAGCACGTCCCGGCCGGCGAGGGTATCGGGAAGGGTTTCGACCTGGATCGGAAAGGGGTGTTGGATGCCGCGCTGCGCGAGCGCGCTGACGAGTGTTTTGCGCACGCCGAGATCGGCAAAGGTTTTGTCGGTGTTCACTTTTCGGTGCCTTTCAGGCATCGGTGGTGCCGGGCTGGCGACGGATGAGTCGCGGGGTCCAGGCACTAGGTGGCGAGATTGCCGGTCGGCAATATCGATCGCCGCGAGACAAGCTGGTGCGGGATGCACGGATCATCTGGATTCGGTGTCAAGCACGGCTTCGGGCCGGCACCGGGGATGAGGAAGCGTTCCACGACGGTGTTGGCATTCAAGGGATGAGGCCAACGTTGCAACCAGCCTAGCGTAACCGGCTGCAAATGCCTAAACACCGTCACTCAGGTTTGCGGCCGGGCGGTTCGTCAGAATCGGGTACCCCTGCGCCACAAGCACTTTGGTCGAGCGCTTGCCAGGCTTGCTTGTAGAAGTTGGTCGTGTCTTTGGGGTTTCAGGTATTACCGTATCCCGGTAGTGTCACGAAGATGGAGCGTCGCGTCCTCAAAGCCGTCATCTATGAACGCGAGCCGCCGATTGCGCGGATCATCTTGAATCGGGTCGACAAAGCCAATACCAAGGATGCGATCCTGGTCACCGAGGTCGACGATTGCCTGCACGAGGCCGACCGCGACAGCGAGATCAAGGTCGTCATTCTCAAGGCCAACGGCAAGGGCTTCTGCGGCGGACATGTGGCGCGCTGGGGGCCCGACGAAAACCCCTATCCAGATTTCGGAAACACGTTCGAGGACCTGTACAAGGGCACCGCCGATTTATTTCTGTGGCCGACGCTGTATTTGTGGGAGTTCCCCAAGCCGACGATCTCGCAGATCCACGGGTACTGCATGGGTGGCGGGATCTATCTCGGCTTGTTGACCGACTTCTGTGTGGCGTCCGACGATGCTTATTTCCAGATGCCGCTTGCCCAAAGCCTCGGAGAACCCGGCGGGCACACCATGATTGAGCCGTGGCTACTGATGAACTGGCATCGCACCATGGACTGGCTGCTGCTGGCGCCGACCCTGTCCGCACGGCAAGCCCTCGACTGGGGTCTGCTGAACAGGGTGGTGCCGCGAGAAGACCTCGAGGATACGGTCGAGGAGATGGCGCGCAAGATCGCCCAAATCCCGCTGACCACACTGATGGCGGTGAAGAACAACGTCAAGCGCGCCTGGGAACTGATGGGGATGCGCGTGCACCTGCAGGTCAGCCACATCCTGACCAACATGGTGGGCGCGGCAAGCGATGTCCAGGCGCGCCGAGCCGAGCTGATGCAATCCGGCATGAAGCCACGCGATTTCGTCGACCGCGGCGATTCCCCGCCGGCGTGAAATTAGTTTCACGCTGGGCGACGAGCGTGAAACCAGCTTCACGCTCGGTGAGGTGGGCGGCCCGCTGCGGCTGTTCCCCGCTAGCGGCTCTTCTGGCCGGCGATCTTGCGCCCGGCCGCATGCCGTGCGGCGACATACCCGAAAACCATCGAGTTGGCGATGCTCGCGCCGGCACCCGGATACGTGCGGCCCATCACCGTCGCGGTGGTGTTGCCCGTCGCGTACAGGCCGTCGATCACCTGGTCCTGCTGATCGAGTACCTGGGCGTGCTCGTTGGTGATCACGCCCCCGCATGTTCCGACATCGGCCGGCAGCACCCGGGTCGCGTAGTACGGCGCCCGATCCAGCGGGCCGATCGCGGCGTTCGGCCGATATCCCGGATCGCCAAGACAGTCGTTGTAGGCCGACTGGCCGCGCGAAAAGTCGGGATCCAAGCCCTTGGCGGAATACCGGTTGAACCGTTCGATGGTGCGCGACAGCTCGTCGGCGGGCAGATCGATCTGGCGGGCCAGGTCGGCGATCGTGACACCCCGCATCACCGCACCCTTTTCGATCAACTCGGGGGGCAGCTGCTTATTGCGTTTCAGCGGATTGGAACTGGTGACGTATCGGCGCACGTATCCGTCGTCGAAAATCATCCAGCAGGGCACCGCCTTGTTGGCGTACATCGCCTTGCCGACCTCGACGTAGGAGTTCGACTCGTTACAGAACCGCCGACCGGTGGAGTCGACGTAGATGGCACCGGGCCGCTGTCGCCCCGAGCCCAGCGACGAGGCGACGGCGCCCCCGTTGGCGATGAAAACCGAAGGCAGCCACCACGCCTCGTCGAGCAGATCGGTCTTGGCGCCCAGCCGCATCGCCGTCTCGAGCACTTCGCCGGTGTCGCCGGCGTTGGCGATCGACCACTGGCCTTCGTTGGGCTGGTCGCCGCTGTAGCGGCGGCGCATCTGCTTGTTGTGGCCGAAGCCGCCGGCGGCCAACAGAACTCCCTTGCGCGCCTCGATGTTCAGCGCGACGCCGTCCCGGTTGACGCGAGCGCCGGCGACCCGGCCGTCCTCGACGATCAGGTCCTCCATCGCGGTGTTCGTCCACAGCGGCGGTTGATCGCCGCCGATTTCGATCAGCGCCTTGAGCATCTGCGCGATCAGTGAGGAGCCGTTGGTGAGGATCTGGGCCCGGCGTGCCCGCGCCGCGGCGGTGCGCAGGAACACCTTGGTGGCAACGGCGAACGCGCGCGGCGCACGGTTGAAGTACTGGACCGATCGCAGTTCGTTGGTCAGCACCACGTACCCGTAGTTCTTGGCCAGCGGCGGCTGCACCTTGTCGTGCCAGCTGCCGAGCTCGGCGGCGTCGAAGGGAATGCCCTCGACGGCGCGGCCGGATTCGTTGCCGCCCTTGTGGTTCGGGTAGTAGTCGCTCCATCCCGCGCAGCGGACCAGCCGGACACCCTTGCGGACGAGGAAGTTGATCATCTCGTAGCCCGCCGTGAGGAACATCTCGCGGCGCGCCGGCGAGGAGGCCGCGCCGATGTCGCCGACCACGTCGGCCAGATAGGCCAAACCGTCTTCGTGTGAGTCGGCGATGCCGTCGGCGCGCATCAACGGGTTGTTCGGCAGCCAGACGATGCCGCCGGACAGCCCGGTGGATCCGCCGACCAGGGCCTGCTTCTCGACGATCAGCGGCTCCAGGCCGCTGTCCAGCGCCGCCAGCCCCGCCACCATGCCGCCCCCGCCGCTGCCCGCGATCAGCAGGTCTACCGAGCGGTCCCAGGCAGTGCTCATGAGCCGAAGCCGAGGTCCGCGATGGGCACGTCGATGGTGGTGTTGGTCTTCCGGATAGCGGGAACCAGCGTGTCGTAGGGCAGGCCGGCGAGGAACCCGTCGATGACCCGCTCGAAATTCGAGATCAGCCCTTCGATCTGGTCGGATAATCGCATGAACTCAAACCCCTTGGAGTGCAATCCTTTTTGCTGGCGTGGCAGGTTGGAGAAGTCCTGGGCGGGAATCGGCGGCCAGCGCGGGTCGTCGGGTGCCATCGGTTCCGGCGGGGTCGGCTTGCCCGTGACCTGATCCGGTGGGATGCGGGTGAGCGACCAGATCTCGAACAGCGTCTCCTCCGGACCCAGGGGCCGGATCCGGTAGGACGAGGCGCTGCTGTACTGCGGCAGCAGGAAGTAATGCGGAAAGGCGAAATTGATCGCCTCGGTGATCCCGCGCCGCGCAAGGTCATTCAAGTCGGGCATGTCGCAGCCCCGGGCACGATGCCAGCTGACGATCGCATCGTTGAGCGTGCTGCGCCAGATGGCCATCGCCGCGGCCGGATCGTCCGGCAGCTCGATGTTCTGTAGGCCCTCGGCGATCCGGATGTCGTTCGCGTGCGTCATCCCGGCCATGCCTTCGCCGAGCGTGCGCATGAAGTACAGGTTGGTCCGGGCAAGCCCGGGTGGCTTCGAGGAGCTCGGCATGCTCGTCGGCAGCAGCTGCGGGTGCGTCTGCGGAACGTGGTAGCCCTCCATGAAGGCCGCCGTCGCCAGCTTCCAGTTCACCGGAAGCCGGCACGATTGCCACCACTCGGTGCGCAGCGTTTCGACGTGCCAGGCGTCATAGATTGACGCGAACGGTTCCATGCAGTCCCGCAGCGCCGGCGCCCCGTCGTCGAGGTTGATCCACGCGCAGCCGCCCCACAGCTCGCAGCGGACCGAAACCAGCTGCAGGTCGTCCGGGTGCATGTTGCCTTCGGCGAAAGCCTCGGGCTGCAGCACGAACGTATTGCGCCCGTCGATGCCCCAGCACCAGCCGTGGAACGGGCAGACGAAGGTGCGGCGATTACCGTTGCCTTCCACCAGCTTTACCCCGCGGTGGCGGCACGCGTTGTGATAGGCCCGCACATTCTCGGCGTCGACGCGCACCACGATGATCGAGTCTTGGAGAATCTCGTAGGTGACGTAGTCCCCGGGCCTGGGAATCTCCTCGAGCCGGCAGGCCATCTGCCACACCCGCGGCCACAACATCTGCGCCTCGAGCGCGTAGAAATCCGGGTCGTAATAGCGCTGCTTGGGAATTCGATCGGCGGCCGCCACGGCCCACGGCACCGGCAACGCCGACCAGTTCGCCTGGCCTCGTCTCGAACCTGTCTCTACAGCCATCTCGTCATCCCTTGTGTCGGCTCACACGATCCGTGATGCCCGTCCCTGCCAGTACCGCTCGCGGATCCGCCTCTTGTAGAGCTTCCCGTTGGGATCGCGAGGCAATTCGGGGTCGAATTCGACTGTGCGCGGGCACTTGTAGCCGGCCAGGTGGGCTCGGCAGTACGCAATCAGCTCGGCCTCGAAGTCGGGCCCGGGGTCGAAGCCCGCCACGGGCTGCACGACGGCCTTGACCTCTTCGCCGAACTCGGCGTTGGGCACGCCGAAGACCGCGGCATCGACCAGTTTGGGATGCATGATCAGGAGGTTCTCCGCCTCCTGCGGGTAGATGTTGACCCCGCCGGAGACGATCGTGAAGGTCGCGCGATCGGTCAGGTACATGTAGCCGTCCTCATCGACGTATCCCATGTCCCCCAAGGAACGCCAGCCGCGGTCGTTGTACACCGACGCGGTTTTGGCGGGATCCTTGAAGTACTCGAACTCGGGTCCACCCTCGAAGTAAAGCTCTCCAGCCTGGCCGATGGGAAGCTCTTGACCGTCGTCGCCGACCACGTGCACCGGGGCCATCGGGATGCCCACCGAGCCGGGGTGGGCGAGCCACTCCTGCGGGCCGATCACGGTTCCGGCGAAACCTTCTGTGCCGCCGTAGTATTCGTGGATGATCGGTCCGAACCAGTCCATCATCTGATGCTTGACGTCCACCGGGCAGGGGGCGGCCGCGTGGATCACACAGCGCAGGCTGGAGACGTTGTAGCCGCGGCGCACCGCCTCGGGCAGTTTGAGCATCCGGACGAACATCGTCGGTACGAACTGGGCGTGGGTCACCCGGTGCGTCTCGATCAGACGCAACACCGCCTCGGCGTCGAACTTTTTCATGATGATCGACGTGGCGCCCACCCGGTTGGCCGCCATGGTGTAGTTCACGCCGGCCGCGTGGTACAGCGGCGCGGGGGACAGGTACACACTCGATTGGTTCATACCGTAGCGGTGGATCAGCGCCGTCTCGAGCACCGACTGCGCCCAGGAGCCGTTGCCGTCGGTGGGCAGCGGCCGGCGCACCGCCTTGGGCCGTCCCGTGGTGCCCGACGAGTACAGCATCTCGGATCCGTCCGACATCGGCGGCGCATCGCCCGCGGCGGCCAGCGCCTGCTCGTACCGATCCCAGCCCGGTAACTCACCGCCCACGCTGATGTGGACGTCGACCGCGGTGTTCACCTCGCGTACGTGCGCGGCGATCTCGGGCATCGACGCGTCCACGAACACCGCTTTGGCGTCGGAGTCACCGATCACGTAGGCGACCTCTTCGGCGGTGAAGTGAGTGTTGACGGCGGTGTAGTAGAGCCCGGAAAGCTGGCAGCCCCAGGTGATTTCGAAGAATTCCGGACGGTTCGGCAGCACCAGTGCCACTCCGTCGCCGCGGCCCAGGCCCGCATCGTGCAGCGCCGCGGCGACCCGTTGGCTCCGCTCGAACAGCTCGCCGAACGAGATCACGCTGCCGTCGGCGATCAGGGCCGGCGACTGTGCGGCGTGGTCGGCGATGTTCACCAGCAGACCTAGGTCGACGCGGCGCCGTCGGTCTGGGCGGCGGCCGCGGCCTGGCGCCGGGCGTGCTCGGACGGCAGCACCTTGTCCTTGAACACGGTCTGGATCAACTGCTGCACGTCCTTGCTGATCGAGGCGAGCGCGACGAGGTCGTTGGAGCTCTGCCAGTGCACCCGCATGCCCATCAGCTCCCAGGCTCGCTTCAGATTCGCCTTGGTGAGCATCAGCGTCGTCAACGGCGCCTGGGCGATGTGGCGGGCGATTGCGTCGACGCGGGCGTCCAGGTCCTCGCGCTTGACCACCTCGTTGACCAGGCCCACCTCCAGCGCCCTCTTGGCGTCGATCACCTCCGCGGTGAACAGGTAGTAGGCCGCACGACGCCAGTTCATGAACACCCATGGCTCGATGGAACATTCACCGGACGGCATACCGAACCCCTGCAGCGGTGGGTAAGAGAAGTAGGCGTCGTCGGCGGCGATGACGATGTCGGTGGTCAGGCCCATGTGCGTCCCGCCGCCCACGCAGTAGCCGTGCACCTGCGCGATGGTGGGCTTGGAGAACTCCCACAGGTTCAGGGTCGGCTTGACGAAGAGATCCCCCTGCGCCTTCCACGGGTGGCCCGTCACCATCGCGTTTTCCACGAACGACGGATAGTCGACCGCGTTGTTTCCGATCGCATGCCCGGAGCAGAAGCCCTTGCCGTTGGCCTTGAGCACCAGCACCTTGATGTCGTAGTCGCGGTCGGCGTCGGCCAGCGCGGCATCGACTTCCTCGGCCAGCTTCTGGTCCTGCGCGTTGGCCTTCTCCGGCCAGTTGAGCGTGATCTTCGCGATCGGACCATCCTTCTGGTAGATGATGCGTTCGCGAGTCTCGTTGAGGTCCATATGCTTTGCCCTTTCGTTATGACGTGATCACACCGATTTCGGCGCCGATGTCGTAGATCGTCCCGACCTGGCCCGTCCACTGGACGGTGCCGGATGCTCCGGCCTCGATTTCCTGCTCGGCTTTCTCGGTGGCGATCACGTAGATCGGCGTACCCGCCTCGACGTGCTCGCCGGCATCGACGAGCAGGCCGGTGAGTTCGGCCTCGGCCACCGCGACCGACACCCGGGGAATCCGAATCACGAAGTCAGCCATGCGCTTCCGCCCTATCCAGGGTTTGCTGCGCGGCCGCTACAATCCGGGCCGGCGACGGGTACACCTGCGCCTCGAGCGCGGCGGCGGCCGGGTTGGGGACGAACCGGGCGCCCACCCGCTCGACGGGAGCGGCGAGTTCGCCGAACAACTCCGATTGCAGGATCGCGGCGATCTCCGCCCCGGGGCCGGCGAATTGGACCGCGTCATGGACGATTACGGCTCGACGGGTACGGCGGGCGGATGCCACGATGGTCTCGACGTCCAGCGGCACCAGCGTGCGCAGGTCGACGACTTCGGCGCTGACGCCGTGGGTGGCCAGGGTGGCGGCCGCCGCGAGCGCGTCGTGCACGCTGCGTCCGTAGCTGATCAGCGTCACGTCGGTGCCCGGCCGCTTGATGTCGGCCCGGCCCAAGGGAATCGAGAACCCGGGGTCGACGGGGACCGGCCCCTTCTTGCTCTGCAAGCGGATGGTCTCGACGAACAGGCAGGGGTCTTCGTCGAAGATCGCCGCTGTCAGTAGGCCTTTGCCGTCGCGCGGGGTGGACGGCACGATCAGCTTCATTCCCGGGATGTGCATGAACCACGCCTCCAGGCTCTGGGAGTGCGTGGCACCGGTGGCCAGCCCGGCATACACCTGGGTGCGAATGGTGATCGGCGCCGTCGTCCGGCCGGCGGTCATGAACCGCAGCTTGGCGGCGTTGTTGATCAGCTGGTCGGCGGCGATACCGATGAAGTCCATGATCATGATCTCGGCCACCGGCAACAGCCCGTCGATCGCCGCGCCGATCGCCGCGCCGACGATCGCGGCCTCCGAGATCGGGGTGTCCAGTACCCGGTCTTGGCCGTGCTTCGTCGACAATCCCGCGGTCGGTCCCGACGCACCCGGATCCGCGATGTCCTCGCCCAGCAAGAACACTCGGTCGTCGGCGGCCAGCGCCTGATCCAGCGCGAGGTTCAGTGCCTCGCGCATGGTCATCTCTTTTTCGTCCATGCCTCTACACCGGGAACTTGATCGGGGTGGCATACACATCACGGTCCAGTTCGTCGACCGCCGGGGACTCCGCGTTCAGCACGGTCTGCAGGGCGGATTCGACCGCGGCCAGCGCGTCGTCGTCGATGCGGGCGAGTTCCTGCTCGTCGCAGATGCCGGCCTCGGCGAGATGTCGGCGGAAACGCGGCACCGGGTCGGCGGCCATCGCCGCGTCCAGCTGTTCCTTGGGGATGTAAGGCATCCGATCGCCGAAATAGTGGCCGCGGAAACGGAACGTCACGCACTCGATGAAGGTCGGGCCCGCGCCGCGGCGCGCCCGCCGCAGCGCCTCGGCGAGAGCGGCTGTCACCGCCAGCGGGTCGTTGCCGTCGACCCGGACGCCGGGCATGCCGTAGCCGGCCGCCCGGTCGGCGACCCGCTCGAGCTTCATGGTGTCGTGGGTCGGCGTCATTTCGGCGTAGAGGTTGTTCTGGCAGACGAAGACCAGCGGCAGATCCCACAGCGCCGCCATGTTCGCGGCCTCGTGAAAGGAGCCGGTGTTGGTGGCGCCGTCACCGAAGCTGACCACCGTGACCCGATCGAGGCCCTTGCGTTTGGCGGCCATCGCCAGCCCGACGGCCACCGGCGGCCCGGCGCCGACGATGCCGGTCGAAAGCATCACGCCCACTTCGGGTTTGGCGATGTGCATGGTGCCGCCTTTACCGCGGCCGGCCCCGACGGTGCGGCCCATCATCTCGCCGTAGATCTCCTCGAGCGGAACCCCCTTGCCGATCAGATCGTGTAGCCCGCGGTAGGTGGTCACCAGCTGGTCGTCGGGTCGTAGCGTCACCCCCATCGCCGCGGCGATGGCTTCCTGGCCACGCGACGGCCAGTACACGCACATGAACTCGCCGGTGGCGATGCCCTTGGACAGCCGGTCGTCGGCGGCCTTCATCAGTACCATCAGCGCGTAGAGGCGCTTGCGATCGGGGGAGTCGCTCACGCGCCCGACCACGGCTTGACCTTGAGGAAGCCGCCGCCGTCGACGCGCAATTGCTGTCCGGTGATGTAGCGGGCGGCGTCGGAGGCGAGGAACAGCACGGCCTCGCTGATGTCTTCGGGTTCGACGTAGGGGATTGGCATCGCCTGGACCAACGGGAAGATCGGTTCGGCGTCCTCGCGGGTCGGCTCCTTCAAGTCCGGCCGGAACGCTCGATACATCGGGGGGCTGTGCAGCATGTCGGTGTTGACGTTGGTCGGATGTACCGCGTTCATCCGGATGGAGAACGGGGCCAGTGCCCGAGCGAAGTCGTTAACATAATGTGCCGCAGCGAGTTTCGCGAAGGCATACCCCGCTCCGCCGGGGCCGCCGTCGATGCCGGTGGTGTTCATCGACGACATGAATGCCGCGTTGGAACCGATCACGATGATCGACGCGCCGGCCTGCAGGTGTTTGAGGCTCGCGTGGACGAGGTTGAGCACGCCGACCAGGTCCACGTCCACGGCGTCGGCGAACGCCTTCGGCGGCAGACCCGCGGTCAGCGGGCAGATGCCCGCGTTGGCGACCACGATGTCGAGGTGCCCGAGTTCGGCGACGCCCTCGTCGATCGCGGCGGACAGGGCCACCCGGTCGCGAACGTCGGCGATGGCGGTGTGGGCGCGCTGCCCCTCTTTTTCGACGAGCCGCGCGGTCTCGTCCAGATCCTCCGGGCGCGCCAGCGGGTATTCGTTCGTGTCGATGTCCGCGCACAGATCCACCGCGATGATGTCGGCGCCCTCCGCGGCCAGCATCCGCGCGTGTGACCGTCCCTGGCCCCGCGCGGCGCCGCTGATCACGGCCACCTTGCCCGTTACCCTGCCCATCGCCCGCCCTTCGTTCCGGTGCCTATTGCCGTGCGCATTCGACAGACCCTCGTCGGGGGCTCGTCACACCGGGGATCGGGATCTGACCAACGATCGGCTCCATCGCATCTCTTCCACGAAAACCTGCGCGTGGCTGTAGCCGGGCTATCAATATCCCTTAGAGTAACTAGAATATCTAAAATAGCAAGGACAGGTCGCGACCGAGGGGTTGGCGTTGTCGACGTACCCGACGCGTCCTCGAAGGGGTGCGAGTAGTCGAGTTGGCGTCGCTGTTCATCAAGGTCGTAGGTCCCGTCGGCGGGAGCCGCCCTGGCGGCTTCATCCGCGAAGCGACCCGCTCGCGTCCGCCGTCCCGGCGCGCGCTTTTGCTCGAAGGACCGCAACGCGATCCGGTCGGGTCACTCGGCCCGCCAAAAGCGTTCTGCGATTAGCACTTACACAGCATTTGGGCGGAACTGCGAGCCGTGTTACGCCCCAATCCGATTGGTGTCGAATTCGGTATCGACACGGTCACAAGCACATATCGATGTGTACGGCGGTATGGCGTAACGGCGCCATTCCACAAATCATGGCACAGTGCGCCTTTGAGAATCACGATGGCGAGTCATGCGTTCTCGCCCGGATTCTCGTTCGCTACGGCGAGTAGCGGATGTCGTCGGGGGCGCAACAGGAGGTTGAAGAGTATGGCGAACTGGGTTCCCGCACAGACTTCGTGCGGACCGAACTCCAGCCGCATTCTCGACACTGCGCGGGGGATCATCATCGGACTTCGCCGGTGCCGTTCGGACACGGCGTTCGACGAACTGCACACTGCCGCATTGCGTCACAAGGTTCCGGTGTTCGCGATGGCATGGGCGCTCGTCCACCTTGCCGGCGAGGGCGAAAAGACATCGAGCTTCATCGAGGCGCAGTCGGCTGCACGCCACGAGTGGGGCCAGTTGTTCAGTGGAGCGGCAGCGCTGAGCTGTTGAGAAGTGAGCACGAACTTGGCGCGGCCGGGGTCCCTGGGGGGTACCACGGCCGTGCCAACCCATGCCGGGAATCGGCCGAGCTAACGCCGTAATCGCCCGGCCCCGGCGCCCGTCCGTCGGCGAGTTTTCACGGCCCCTTCACGCCTCGTCAACGAGTCCACGCCGGTGAGTCGGCCGCCGTGCGCAATGCTGCGAGGATGCGCTGTTCCTTTTCCAGGAAGCGCTCGGTGGGTGCCGGCACCGAGATGGCGACGACGTTGTCTCCCAAGGTCCGTCGCGCGATCGCGGCCGCCGAAATCCCGGGGGTGTGTTCGCCCCGGTCGAACGCGATGCCCGTCCGCCGGATCTCGGCGGTCTCGCGGCGCAACCGATCGGCCACCGGCGAACTGAACCGGGAGATCACCGCCTCGGCCTCGGCATCGCCCAGCGCTGCCAGTGCCGCCTTGCCGTTGGCGGTCACCTCCAGCGGGAACCGGACACCGACCGCCGAGACCGCACGCAGCCGGTGCGACGATTCGATCTGGTCGACAAACCACATCCGCTGGCCACGCAACACGGACAGGTCGACCGTTTCACCGTCGGTTGCGCGCGCAACCCGCTCGATGGTCGGCCGGAACATCGCCGAGACGTGCGGCCCGGCGGCACTGCCAAAACCCAGCAAGCGCTCACCCAGCGAGAAATGGCCCTGCGAATCCACACCGGCCAGCCCGACTTCCACCAGGCCGACCAGCAGGCGCCGCGCCGTCGATTTGGCCAGCCCGAGGCGCTCACCGAGGTCGACCAACCGCAGCCGTCCCGGCTCGGCGGCGATCTCGTCCAATGCGGCGGCGGCACGGCGCAGCACCTGGATGCCTTCGTCGCGATTCGTGGGCGGTGTGGGTTCCCCGAGCGGCACACCTCCACTATAGTGTTCCGCATTACGGATCATCAAGAACCGTAATATGGATCAAAGGAGCTCCAAATGAGTGCGCTACCTGCAGGGCGGCACTTTTTTCGCACCGATGATGGGTATGAAGCCGCCCGCAGCGGCACCGTATGGAACCTGCGGGTGCCCGGGCGCTACCCGGAGCTGATCATTCAGGCCGTCGATTCCGACGACATCGTCGCCGGGCTGCGCTACGCCAAAGCCAACGGCCTCAAGGTCAATATCCGCTCGGGAGGCCATAGTTGGGCGGCCAACCACCTCCGCGACGGGGCCGTGCTGCTCGACGTGAGCCGGATCGACCACGCGACGATCGACGCCGAAAAGGGCATTGCCGTCGTCGGCCCCGGCAAGGGCGGCAGCATCCTGATGGGTGAGCTGGAAGCGCAGAATTTCTTCTTTCCCGCCGGGCACTGCAAGGGCGTGTGCCTCGGCGGATACCTGCTGCAGGGCGGCTACGGCTGGAACAGCCGGGTCTGGGGCCTGGCCTGTGAGAACGTCATCGGGCTGGATGTGATCACCGCCGACGGTGAGCAGATCCACTGCGACGCAGACAATCACGCCGACCTGTACTGGGCCGCGCGTGGCGCCGGGCCCGGCTTCTTCGCCGTGGTCACCTCGTTCTACCTCAAGCTGTATCCTCGCCCCGGCGCCTGCGGCACCAGCGTCTACGTCTATCCGATCGAACTCGCCGACGAGATCTACACGTGGGCGCGCAACGTCAGCGCTGAGGTGGACCGCCGCGTCGAAATGCAAATCGTGGCGAGCAGAAGCGTCCCGAGCATGAACCTCGAGACCCCGGCCATCACGTTCGCCTCGCCGGCATTCGCCGACACCGAGAAGGAAGCCGAACAGGCCCTGGCGATCTTCGGAACCGTGCCCGTTGTCGACAAGGCACTGGTCAAAATCCCTTACATGCCAACCGATATGCCCACCTGGTATACCGCCGTGATGAGCAACTATCTCTCCGACCACCGCTACGCGGCCGACAACATGTGGACGTCGGCCTCCGCCGAAGACCTGCTGCCGGGCATTCACGACATCATCGACACGATCCCCGACCACCCGTCGCACTTCCTGTGGCTGAACTGGGGGCCGTCACCGGCCCGCCCGGACATGGCCTACAGCATCGAAGACGAGGTCTACCTGGCGCTCTACGGCGCCTGGAAGAACGAATCCGACGACGCGAAGTACGGCGACTGGGCGCGCTCCAACATGGCCGCGATGTCGCATCTGGCCACCGGCATTCAGCTCGCCGACGAGAACCTCGGTCAGCGTCCGGCGCGATTCGCCAGCGACGAAGCCATGGCCCGGCTGGACAAGATACGAGCGGCCTATGACCCGGATGGTCTGTTCAACGCGTGGATGGGACGACTCTGATGGCCGGCGATCTGTACCTCGGCTACCGCAACGACGACGTGAAAACGCCGTTCGGTAAGTTCTTCAATCCCGAAATGGCGGCGCTGCCAACACATGTCGTTGAGGCGCTGCAGCACGGCCCGCAAGGCGGGATGGCCTTGCCGACATTCGACGAGGCCGCGACCGTTGCGGAGGCGGGCTACCAGCAGACCGAGAACGGCTACGGAGTTCTCGACGACGGGAGCTATCAGGTGTCGGTACGCACCGACATGCCCGGCGTCACGCCGGCGATGTGGTCCTGGTGGTTCGGCTGGCATGGCAGCGACACCCGCCGTTACAAGCTGTGGCACCCCAGGGCGCATCTGTCGGCGGCCTGGAAGGACGGCTTGCAAGACGATAAAGACGCCGGACTGCAAGGCGCGCGGCGCTACATCGGCCGCTGGTCGTTGATCAGCGAGTACATCGGTTCGACCATGCTCAACGGCGCAATCCAATTCGTCGAACCCGCGCAGCTGGACTGCCCCCCCGACAGCGACGATGCGGTGGCGATCTGCGCGCGGCTGGGCGCCAGTGACGCCCCGGTCGATGTCGGCTGGTTCATCCACCATGTCCGCTCGACACCGACCGGGTCCGAAATGCGGTCCCGGTTTTGGATGGGCGGCCCGCATATCGCGGTGCGCAACGCTCCAAGTGTGGCCTCAATGGCGGTGCGCCCCATCGCGTCTCGCATACTCGGCGACCCGGAGGCCAACGCCCGGAATCTGCTCGTGCACTGCGCGCAGGAGATGAACCATCTGGCCGGCTTCTTACCCGAGCTCTACGGCGCCTTCGGCGACGAGTAATCAGCCGGCGTAAGCGGGCGCGACAAAACGCTGCACCAGGTCACGCTCGGCCTCGTCGTCGCCGACGGGCCAGTACATCAGCGACAGCACAACGCGGACCACCCATTGCGCGCCGTGCGCATCGCCGTTGGTGAGCCCGGTCAATTCCGTGGCGAACCCGGCCAGCAGCGGTGACGCCGTCAGCCAGGCGATGTCGCCGGCCCGGACCGGACTGCTCATCAGGTGGTACAGGGGATCGGCCCGGATCAGCTTGAGCGCCACGGTGATCGCGGTGACAACCCGCTCCGGACCGCTCATGTTCTCGACGGTCTGCCGCACCGTCTCGATGATGCGCGAGGCCGTGCGGGTGATGACCGCGTCGCGGATCTCGGCCTTGCCGCCGGCATAGCGGTAGATGGTGGCTCGCGAACAATGGACGCGCTTGGCCAATGCGTCGATGTCGAAGCCATCCGTCCCCTCACGGGTGATCATCTCGGTGGCGGCCGCATAAATGCGCTCGGTGGCGATTTTGCGGCGATCGCCTCCGACCAACCAGTCGTCGCGCGTCATCGGCCACCACCCTTGGAAGCGAGAAACTGGAACGGCGCTATCTCAGGGTGAGACAATACTCGCCAGTTATCTCACGGTCGTCGCAGGTCCGAAATCCCCGATGAGACGGTTCGGCCGGCATCACCCGGAAGCCGTGTTCAATTTTCCGCATCGCCGTTGACGTGTGGATATCCGTTGCTCACGCTGAACCCGTGACCGTCATAGCCCAGGCCGACACGTTCTTCGGCGCCGAATCTCTGCAGGATCCCTACCCGCTGTACGAGCGGATGCGCGCGGAGGGGGCGGTGCACCGCATCGCCGGCTCGGAGTTCTATGCCGTCTGCGGCTGGGACGCCGTCAACGACGTCATCGCCCGGCCCGAGGACTTCTCGTCGAACCTGACCGCCACCATGACCTACACCGGCGGGGGCGCCGTCAGGCCATTCGAGATGGATGCGCTCGACGGACCAACGCACGTGCTCGCGACCGCCGACGACCCCGCCCACGCCGTGCACCGCAAGCTGGTGGTGCGCCAGTTGGCGTCGAGGCGGATCCGCGCGATCGAACAATTCGCCACCGACACCGCGGGGCGGTTGTGGCACCAGGGGCTGCGCGACGGACGCATCGAATGGATGGACGCCATGGCCAACCGGCTGCCGATGATGGTGGTGGCCGAGCTGATCGGGGTGCCAACCGCCGACGCCGCACAGTTGATGAAATGGGGCTACGCCGCCACCCAAACGGTCGAAGGGCTGGTCGGCGAGGAACAGCTGGCCGCCGCGGGTGTCGCGGTGATGGAACTCGGCGGTTACATCAACGAACAGTTCGGGCTCGCCGCCGCCGATCCCCAGGACAATCTGCTGGGCGAGCTCGCGGTGGCCTGCGCGTCGGGCAAGCTGGACAGCGTCGGCGCCCAGGTGATGATGGTGATTCTGTTCGCCGCCGGGGGAGAGTCGACGGCATCGCTGCTGGGCAGCGCGGCCTGGATACTCGCGAACCGTCTTGACATCCAGCAGCAGGTGCGCGAAAACCCTTCGCTGCTACCGGCATTCATCGAGGAGACGCTGCGTTACGAGCCACCCTTCCGGGGCCACTACCGGCACGTGCGCAACGACACCGTGCTGGCCGGCGTCGAGCTGCCCGCCGGCTCGCACCTGTTGCTGTTGTGGGGCGCGGCCAACCGCGACCCGGCCCATTTCGAGAGACCCGGCGAGTTCCTGCTCGATCGCGCCGAAGCCAAGGGACACATCAGTTTTGGCAAGGGGGCACACTTCTGTGTCGGGGCGGCGCTGGCCCGCCTGGAAGCCACCATCGTATTGCGCCTGCTGCTGGAACGGACCACGACGATCGAGCAGGCCGACGTGGGGCGGTGGCTGCCCAGCCTGCTGGTGCGCCGTCTCGAACGACTCGAGCTGGCCGTCAGCTGACCGCGGCTACTTCCCGGGCGGAAGTTGGCGCGGCCCTTGGGGCGGGCGAAGTTCGCGCGGGCCGTCGCGCTCCGTCAGCTCCCGCGGGTGCTCGCTGTCCGCCGGTCCCAGCGGTAGGCCGTCGGCGTCTTTGACGCAGAGCCGCACCGAGGAGTGCCGACCCACCTGTGGGTGATCGTGCGTCTCGTGGTGGGTGCGCGACGACGCGACCCGACCGGTGGGTGCCGCATCGGTCGTCGACGACCGATGCTCGCTCGGCTCAGAGCTCTCGGAGTCGAAAGTCACCTTGCGAGTACGCCTGAGCGCGAAGGTGATCTCCTCGACCTCTTCGAACACCTGGCGCGCGGTGCGCAGCGGCGCGGTGGTGTTGTCGATGGCCCGCGCGACGAAGGGCGGCACCAGCGGACGAATCCAGCGTGCCGCGGCCCGGGTCGCGTCGGGAATCGAGGGGATCGACGGCATGGCGCGCTCGTCGGCCGGCTCGATCTGCGCGGGCAGGTTGTCCACCTCCGGCGCTGTCTCCTCGCGGGAAACCGCTGCAGCGGCGGGCAATTCGGGCACGGCCCGGCTGGCGGCCTCGGCCTCGGCGGCGATCGGCAGGTAGATGTCTTCCTGCACGGGTTCGAAAGTCCGCACCGACGCCGCGGGCTGCGGTCCCTCGATGGCTTCGGTGACTCGACGGCGTTGCTGCTCGCGGTCGATCTCGGTCTGCGCCTCGATGGCCAGGCGGGCCTGAGTGAGTTGGTGTTCGGCCCAAAGAATTTCGGCCTCACGGCGAACCTCGGCCCGCTTGATCGCGATCGCGGTGTCCGCATCGAGCTCGGCACGCTCACGCTCCGCGCGCGCCGTCGCGTGGCGATCCTGGGTGGTCTCACCGCGCCAGGTCCGCAGGATCAGCGGAAGCAAGTACACCAGCACGAAAAACGCGATGGTCAGCAACCGCAGCATCAGCGCCCCGACGCCGGCGAACGTCAGGTCGTTCATCGCGATCCAGCGCGCCCCGACGCCACCCGGGCCGGCCTCGGCCAGCACGCGTTGGCGGGCATCGTCCACGGCCCGCTGCTCACGCGAAATCGTGGCGTCCAATTCGGGCGCCTGGCGGTCGCGGGCCGCCAGCGCGGTGTCGAGCTCGCGCTGCGCATCAGCCAGAAGCTCATTCGCCGTTCGGGTTTCGGGTCCGGCGCCGGGATCGCCGGTGATGCGGGTCTGCGGGCACGCCGGGCTGGGGTGGTATTCGCAACGCGCCACGACCAACGCGTCGTCCTGACCATTGCGGGCCTGGGTGACCGCGGCGTCCAGCGCGCTGCGCGCGGACCGAGTCTGTTGCAGCGCCGCCGACGCCTGCGCGACCGCCGGCGCCGAGTCCGCGGTACTGAGCGCGCGATCCTCGAGGCGGTGATCGATCGAGCGGGAGAACACGACCAGTGCGGCGAGTTCGCCGACGACGACGCCGACCGCCACCGCCACGACGATCCGTCCCGCGATGCCGGGCCGACCGCGGTGAGGGCCGCTTGCGATGCCCCGCGTCACCGCCCCGACCAGCAGACCGAAGATCAGCGTCAGCGCGACTACGGCGATCAGCGGCCAGCGTGCCGATGCATCGACGGCCAAGGCCGCGACCAGCCACGCCAACACGGCTCCGAGCAGCACCACCGCGCCCGCGACGGCGTGGGTGGACCGCTCGTGACGTTCCCCCAATTCGCGCCAGTGTCCGCCGCCAAGCCAGGCGAGTACCCCCTCGACCCGGGAGACGGCTGAGCGCGGCTCAATCAATTCGTGGGCGCCCATCAGACTCCAACACCTCCGCCGTCCAGCCTCCCAGGCGATCGGTCGACACACCGAATCGAAGCGCCGACTGTGGCGTTGTTCACAACACGTCGCCGCCTCGCCGACGCGACCGTCCCGCACCGAGGTGAAATTCCTACGACGCGGACAGATCAGCTAAGTTTCCGGCAGGTGGCGTGAGACGGTATAAGCCTATGCAAAACCACGACTACGTCACCTACGAGGAGTTCGGACGCCGATTCTTCGAAGTCGCCGTCACTCCCGAGCGTGTCGCCGCCGCATTCGCCGATATCGCCGGCAACGAATTCGCGATGGAACCGATTGCGCAGGGACCCGCCGGAATCGCGAAGGTCAGCGCCAACGTCAAGATCCAAGACCCGCGCGTCACACGGCGGTTGGGCGACAGCATCACTTTCGTCATTCACATTCCGCTGTCAATCGACCTGCTGCTGGATTTGCGACTCGACAAGCAGCGTTTTCAGGTCTCCGGGGACATCGCGTTGCGCGCGACGGCCCGCGCCGCCGAACCACTGGTGCTGATCGTCGACGTCGCGAAGCCGCGGCCCTCCGATATCACCGTCAATGTGTCGTCGCAGTCGTTCCGCGGCGAGATACTGCGCATCCTGGCCGGCGTAGACGGCGAGATTCGCCGATTCATCGCCCAATACGTCGCCGACGAAATCGACGCACCGCAATCGCAAGCCGCTCAGATCATCGACGTGGAGGAGAAGCTGAACGAAGCCTGGCCGTAGCCGAGCCGAGCCGAGCCGAAACACGTTGACCGACAGGGTAATAACGAGCCGGACGCAACGCGCGGGTTTATCGGGTCACCGTCCGCGGGTACGCGGTGGGGAACCCGACTCACGGCACGGTTTCAAGAGGAGCGACAAACCTTGGCACAAGTGGATGTTTCGACCAGGTCTGACCTGGAGCCGAGCGCAGCCTGGAAACTGGCGTCCGATCTTGCTCGATTCGCCGAGTGGATGACGATCTTCGGCGGTTGGCGCGGCGAGCTCCCCTCGACGATCGAGCAGGGCACCAAAGTATCGTCGTGCATCAAGGTGAAGGGGTTCCGCAACGTCGTCCACTGGACGGTGACCCGCTACGACGAGCCCAATTCGATTGAGCTGCAAGGTCGCGGCCGCGGTGGAATCCGGATCACCGTGACGATGGCGGTCACCGACATGCACCCCGGATCGACATTCGACCTCACCGCCGACCTGCGCGGGGGCGTGCTCAGCGGGCCGGTCGGCAAGGTCGTGGCCAGAGTGCTCCGGTCCGACGTGCGCAGGTCGGTGGAAAACCTCGCCGCGATGCAATAGCCGCGAGATAACCCGCTCGCGCGCAGGAGTGGCCGCGCTTACTCCGGGTCCCACGACAACAGCCGACGGACCGGCCGTGTCTCGATCGCATTGACCGTCAACGACCGGCGCGCGATCCGCCACCCCGCCTCCGTTGACTCGTACTCGTCGTCATAGCGCACATGCCAAGCCGCATCGATCACCCCATCGGCGCGCTGCGTCCAGTGATGTGCGACGCACGCGATCCGACCGCGTGCCGTCCCCGGCCGCGGCCCCTGGTCGTACACCTCACCGATGATCGCGTGCTCGGTACGCGCGACCGCGGCCACCGCCGCGACCGCCGTCGCGATGGCCGGTCGCCCGCGATGCGAATGAACCGGGGTGAGCACGGCCGGCGGCTCAGGCACCACCAGCTCGGCCTCTGCCGTGAAAAGCTTTGCCACAGAATCAAATTGGCGGTCATCGACGCCGGCCGCATAGCGGTGCACCACATCGCTGAGGGCGGCTCGGTCGTTAGGTGAGAGGGCCATGGCGCGCGGTCAGATGGTCGGCGGCGCGAGGGTGGCCCGCACCGCCTCGGCCAGCGCGGCGGCCCGGCGATTGGTGAAGACGTCCTCGAGCATCACCGGTTTGCCGTCGGGGCCGGTCAGCGGAACCCGCCAGTTCGGATATTCGTCGGTGGTGCCCGGCTGATTCTGGGTTCGACGATCGCCGACCGCATCGGTCAGCGCCACGCCCAACAATCGGGACGGCGTTCGGCCCAGGTAGCGGTAGAGCGCGGAGATGATGTGTTCCGCGTCGTCGTCGTGCTCGCCGAGCAGCCCCACCCGGCGCAGCTCGGCCATCCAGGCCGCAAGTTCCGCGCGGTCGGACTCGAGTTCCTCGGCGACCGGGCGGGTCAGCAATCCCAGCTCCTCACGCAGCCGGACGTGATCGCCGGCCAGATACCCGGCGGTCGGCGGCAGGTCGTGGGTCGTCACCGACGACAGGCAGTACTCGCGCCAGCGCTCGGCGGGCAGGGGGCCTCCGGTTCCGTCGCGGTCGAGCTCGAACCACAGCAGCGAGGTGCCCAACAAGCCTCGTAACAACAGGTAGTCGCGGACCCACGGTTCGACCGTGCCGAGATCCTCGCCGACCACCAGCGCACCGGCGCGGTGCGCTTCCAGCGCGACGATGCCGATCATCGCTTCGTGGTCGTAGCGCACATAGGTGCCCTCGGTCGGCGGGGCGCCCTCGGGGATCCACCAGAGCCGGAACAACCCGATGATGTGGTCGATACGAACGCCGCCGGCATGCCGCAGCACGGCCCGGATCAGCGCCCGGAACGGCCGGTACTCCTGCTCCTCCAGGCGATCGGGCCGCCAGGGCGGCTGCGACCAGTCCTGGCCGAGCTGATTGAACTCGTCGGGCGGCGCGCCCGCGGTCACTCCCAGCGCCAGCACATCCTGCAGCGCCCAGGCGTCGGCCCCGTTCGGGTGCACACCGACCGCCAGATCGTGCATGATCCCCAACGACATGCCCGCCCGGACCGCCTGTGACTGGGCCGCGGCGAGTTGCTCGTCGAGTTGCCATTGCAGCCAGCGATGGAAATCAACCGCATCCGCGTGCTTTTCGGCGAACCGTGCGACACCGATCGCGGTGGGATGCTGCAGGAAATTGGGCCAGCAGTGCCAGTCGCCGCCATACTTTTCGGCCAGCGCGCACCAGACGGCGAAGTCGTCGAGCGCTTTGCCTTCCCGCTCACGGAAGGCGGCATAGGCCAGCTCCCGGCCCGCCGACCGCGGTGCTCGATAGACCAGCTTGAGCGCCTCCCGCTTGGCCGTCCAGGCACTGTCACGGTCGATCGCATCGAGCTTCCCGGCGCGCTGTTGGACATCGTCGCGCAGCCGCCGCAGCCGGCCGCGCTTGGCCAGGCCGGCGAACTCCGGGATGGACTCGACGCGAAGATAAAGCGGATTGAAGAAGCGCCGCGACGTCGGAAGATACGGAGACGGCTCCATCGGGATCGTCGGGGTGGCCGCATGCAGCGGATTGACCAGCAGGTAGTCGGCGCCGTGCCGGGACGCCGACCAGACCGCCAGATCCGTCAGGTCGGTGAGGTCACCGACGCCCCACGATTGCTCGGACCGCACGCTGTACAGCTGGGTGGCCAGACCCCACGCCCGGCGCGCGCCGAGTTGCTCCGGTAACCCGAGCCAGTCGGGCGTCACGATCAGCGCCGCACTGGTTTCGATGCCCCTGGACCGCAGATGCAAGCGGTGGTACCCCAGCGGCAGATCGGTGGGCAAGACAAAACTGGCCTCGCCTACCCAGCGTCCGTCCAGGTTGAACGGGGGCGTGAAGTTGTCGACCTGTTGCACGCCGCCGTGCACGGTGCCGTCCTCGAGCCGCAACAACACTTCGGCGGGATCACCGTGGGTGACGTGCACCCAGAACCGGGTCGGGGCGCCGGTGCGCGCCACGATGGTCGCGGGCAGCTGACGCGACCAGTACGTGCGCAACTGACCGGCCAAGGCCTCGTTGCGGGCCTGCTCGGTGTCGGCCTGGACATCGAGAGCCGCGAGCACGGACACCAGCGTGCTCTCCGATATCTGAACCTGGCGGCCCGTCCAGTCCTCGTACCAAGTGGCAATGCCGAATCGGCCGGCAAGTTCGACCAACGAAGGTGCGAGCTCAGTCATGGCGCCCATCTTGCTGCCAAACGCCGCCGGGCACGACGCGGGCCGATTACTTAGCAGGTCAGGCGAATGCTCGACAGGACGGGTTGGCCGGGCGCGGCTACGATCCCATAGGAGAGAGAAACAGTCCGGCCGGGGGATCCAGTGGGGAACTTGGAAACTGCCAGCTCAGCGGCGCTTGCCGGCGCTGTGCGGGCGGGTGCTGCCGTTTGGCGCCGGCCGGATTGATAGACGCGACGAGGCGTGGAAGTGAACGCCGCATTGCGTTACATGGCGAGGTCATTGCGGGTGGCTTACGGTTATCGATGTGATTCGCGTGCTGGACGGTGTCCAGGCGTTCCAACAGACCGGATGGTGAATTAGTGGCGGAAGAGAGTCGCGGGCAGCGCGGCTCGGGGTACGGCCTCGGGCTATCGACGCGCACGCAGGTGACCGGCTATCAGTTCCTTGCTCGCCGGACCTCGATGGCGCTGACCCGCTGGCGGGTCCGGATGGAGGTCGAGCCGGGACGGCGCCAGACTTTGGCGATCGTGGCGTCGGTCTCGGCGGCGGTGGTGATCTGCCTGGGTGCCCTGCTGTACTCGTTCATCAGCCCGGCCGGGACGGTCGGGGATTCCCCGATCATCGCCGACCGCGACTCCGGCGCGTTGTACGTCCGGGTCGGCGACAAGCTCTACCCGGCACTGAACCTGGCCTCGGCCCGGTTGATCACGGGCCGACCCGACAACCCGCACCTGGTCCGGGCCAGCCAGATCGCCAACATCCCGCGCGGCCCGATGGTGGGCATCCCGGGTGCGCCGTCCAACTTCGGGGCGAAGACCCCGCCCTCGTCGTCGTGGCTGATCTGCGATGCCGTGGCCGGCTCGACCGGCGTCGGCGCGCCGTCGGGTGTGACCGTGACGGTGATCGACGGCACGCCCGACCTCAGCAACCGCCGGCATGTACTCAGCGGTTCCGACGCCGTCGTGTTGAGCTACAGCGGCGACACCTGGGTGATCCGGGAAGGACGCCGGTCGCGCATCGACGCGGCCAACCGTTCGGTCCTGTTGCCGCTCGGGTTGACGCCCGAACAAGTGAGCATGGCTAAGCCGATGAGTCGCGCCCTGTTCGACGCGTTGCCGGTGGGTCCCGAACTGACGGTGCCCGAAGTGCAGAACGCCGGCACCCCGGCAACCTTCCCCGGTGCTCCCGGCCCGGTGGGGACCATCCTCGTCACGCCGCAGATCAGTGGGCCGCAACAGTATTCGCTGGTGCTGCCCGACGGCGTGCAGACACTGCCGCCGCTGGTCGCCCAGATCATGCAGAACGCCGGCGGTGCGAACAACAGCAAGCCGGTGACGGTGGAACCCGCGGCGCTGGCCAAGATGCCGGTGGTCAACAAGCTGGACCTGTCGTCGTATCCGGACAACCCGTTGAACGTCACGGACCTTCGGGAGAACCCGGCGACCTGCTGGTGGTGGCAGAAGACCAGCGGCGAGAACCGGGCCCGTATCCAGGTGGTGTCCGGACCGACCATCCCGGTGTCCCAACCCGAGACGAAAAAGGTTGTGTCGCTGGTGAAGTCGGACACCACCGGCCGCACTGCCGACCAGGTCTACTTCGGTCCTAACTTCGCGAACTTCGTCGCCGTCACCGGCAACGATCCCGGTGCCAAGACCACCGAATCGCTATGGTGGGTGACGGATGCCGGTGCGCGATTCGGGGTGGACGACACCCGCGACGTGCGCGAGGCGCTGGGTCTGCAAACTCAGGCGAGCCTGGCGCCGTGGGTGGCGCTGCGGCTCCTTCCGCAAGGCCCGACGCTGTCGCGGGCCGATGCGCTGGTGGAGCACGACACCCTCCCGATGGATATGTCCCCTGCAGAGTTGGTGGTACCGAAGTGAAGCGTGGATTCGCCCGGCCTACACCGGAGAAGCCTCCGGTAATCAAGCCGGAAAACATCGTCCTGCCGACGCCGCTGAGCATTCCTCCGCCGGAGGGCAAACCCGTATGGCTGATCATCGTCGGCGTCCTGGTGATCGGCTTGCTGATCGGCATGATCGCGATGGTCTTCGGCAGCGGCTCCCACGTGTTCGGCGGCGCCGGCGCGATCTTCCCGATCTTCATGATCGGCGGCGTCGCGATGATGATGTTCGGCGGCCGGTTCGGCGGTCAGCAGCAGCAGATGAGCCGCCCCAAGCTCGACTCGATGCGCGCCCAGTTCATGCTGATGCTGGACATGCTGCGCGAGACCGCCCACGAGTCGGCCGACAGCATGGACGCCAACTACCGGTGGTTCCACCCGGCTCCCGACACGCTGTCCGCCGCGGTGGGCTCGGCGCGGATGTGGGAGCGCAAGCCCGACGGCAAGGACCTCAACTTCGGTGTCGTCCGCGTCGGCGTGGGTATGACGCGTCCCGAGGTGACCTGGGGTGAACCCCAGAACATGCCGACCGACATCGAGCTGGAACCGGTAACCGGTAAGGCGCTTCAGGAATTCGGTCGCTACCAAAGCGTGGTCTACAACCTGCCCAAGATGGTTTCCCTGCTGGTGGAGCCCTGGTATGCGCTGATCGGTGAGCGCCCGCAGGTGCTGGGGTTGATGCGCGCGATCGTCTGCCAGCTGGCGTTCTCCCACGGCCCCGACCACGTACAGATGGTCGTGGTCACCTCCGACTTGGACGAATGGGATTGGGTCAAGTGGCTGCCGCACTTCGGTGACGCCCGGCGCCAGGATGCGGCGGGCAATGCCCGCATGGTGTACAGCTCGGTGCGCGAGTTCGCCGCAGAGCAAGCCGAATTGTTCGCCGGCCGTGGGTCGTTCACGCCTCGCCACGCCAGCTCGTCGGCGCAGACCCCGACGCCGCACACGGTGATCATCGCCGACGCTGTCGACCCCCAATGGGAGTACGTGATCAGCGCCGAAGGCGTGGACGGCGTCACGTTCTTCGATCTGACCGGTTCTTCGATGTGGACGTCGGTTCCGGAGCGGACGCTGCGGTTCGACGACAAGGGCGTGATCGAGGCGCTGCCTCGCGACCGTGACACCTGGATGGTGATCGACGACAAGCCGTGGTTCTTCGCGCTGACCGACCAGGTCAGCGCAGCCGAAGCCGAAGAGTTCAGCCAGAAGCTGGCGCACTGGCGTCTCGCGGAGGCCTATGAGGAGATCGGCCAGCGGGTCGCGCACATCGGCGCCCGGGACATCTTGGCCTACTACGGCGTCGACGATCCCGGCGACATCGACTTCGACGCGCTTTGGGGTGCCCGCACCGACACGATGGGCCGCTCCCGGTTGCGGGTGCCGTTCGGCAATCGTTCCGACAACGGGGAGCTGCTCTTCCTGGACATGAAGTCGCTGGACGAAGGCGGCGACGGCCCGCACGGCGTCATGTCCGGAACAACGGGTTCCGGTAAGTCGACGCTGGTGCGCACCGTGATCGAGTCACTGATGCTCGCGCACCCGCCCGAGGAGCTGCAGTTCGTCCTGGCCGACCTCAAGGGTGGGTCGGCGGTCAAGCCGTTCGCCGGGGTGCCGCACGTCTCGCGGATCATCACCGACCTCGAAGAAGACCAGGCGCTGATGGAGCGCTTCCTGGACGCGCTGTGGGGCGAGATCGCCCGGCGCAAGGCGGTGTGTGACAACGCCGGAGTCGACGACGCCAAGGAATACAACTCGGTGCGGGCCAGGATGCGCGCCCGCGGCCAGGACATGCCGCCGCTGCCGATGCTCGTGGTGGTTATCGACGAGTTCTACGAGTGGTTCCGCATCATGCCGACCGCGGTCGACGTCCTCGACTCGATCGGCCGGCAGGGCCGCGCTTACTGGATCCACCTGATGATGGCCTCGCAGACGATCGAGAGCCGCGCCGAAAAGCTCATGGAGAACATGGGTTACCGGTTGGTGCTGAAAGCGCGTACCGCCGGCGCCGCGCAGGCCGCGGGTGTGCCCAACGCCGTGAACCTGCCCGCGCAAGCCGGTCTGGGTTACTTCCGTCGCAGCCTTGAGGACATCGTCCGGTTCCAGGCCGAGTTCCTGTGGCGTGACTACTACTCGCGCGGTGTCACCGTCGACGGCGAAGAAGCGCCGGTGCTGGTACACAGCATCGATTACATTCGACCGCAGCTGTTTACCAATTCGTTCACCCCGCTCGAGGTCAGTGTCGGTGGGCCGGACATCGAGCCGCCGCCCATCATCGGCAACGGCGAGGTGCTCGAGGCCGAGAGCGCCGAGAGCGAAGAAGACGACGAAGGCATCAGGACGCCCAAGGTCGGCACCGAGATCATCAACCAGCTGCGCAAGATCGACTTCGAGCCGTACCGCTTGTGGCAGCCGCCGCTGACGCAGCCCATCGCGATCGACGAATTGGTCAACCGGTTCCTCGGCCGCCCCTGGGACCAGGACTACGGCTCGGCCAGGGATCTGACATTCCCGATCGGGATCATCGACCGGCCGTTCAAACACGACCAGCCGCCGTGGACCGTGGACACCTCCGGGCCGGGCGCCAACGTGTTGATCCTCGGCGCCGGTGGTGCGGGCAAGACCACGGCCCTGCAGACGCTGATCTGCGCGGCCGCGCTGACCCACACGCCCGAGCAGATCCAGTTCTACTGCCTGGCCTACAGCGGGACCGCGCTGACGACGATCGCGCGGCTGCCGCACGTGGGTGAGGTCGCCGGTCCGACCGACCCGTACGGCGTCCGCCGCACGGTAGCCGAACTGCTGGCGCTGGTGCGCGAGCGCAAGCGCAGCTTCCTCGAGTACGGCATCGCCTCGATGGACATGTTCCGGCGCCGCAAGTTCGGCGACGAGGCCGGCCCGGTGCCCAACGACGGCTTCGGCGACGTCTACCTGGTGGTCGACAACTACCGGGCGCTGGCCGAGGAAAACGAGGTGCTGATCGAGCAGGTGAACCAGATCATCAACCAGGGCCCCTCCTTCGGGGTGCACGTGGTGGTCACCGCCGATCGCGAATCCGAGCTGCGGCCACCGGTGCGTAGCGGATTCGGCTCCCGCATCGAGCTGCGGCTGGCCGCGGTCGAAGACGCCAAGCTGGTGCGGTCCCGGTTCGCCAAGGATGTTCCGGTCAAGCCGGGACGCGGCATGGTCGCGGTGAACTACGTCCGACTCGACAGCGATCCGCAGGCGGGTCTGCACACGTTGGTGGCCCGTCCCGCGCTGGCCAGCACCCCCGACAACATCTTCGAATCCGACAGTGTGATCGCCGCCGTCAGCCGGCTGGCGAGCGGCCAGGCACCTCCGGTGCGCCGGCTGCCGGCACGCTTCGGCGTGGAGCAGGTGCGGGAGCTGGCTGCCCGAGACCACCGCCAGGGCGTTGGTGTCGGCGGAATCGCCTGGGCCATCTCGGAATTGGACTTGGCGCCGGTGTACCTCAACTTCAACGAGAACGCGCACCTGATGGTGACCGGCCGACGCGAATGTGGGCGCACCACGACGCTGGCCACGATCATGTCCGAGATCGGTCGGCTGTATGCCCCGGGATCGAGCACCGCACCGACGCCGCCGGAGGGGCAGCCCTCGGCACAGGTCTGGCTGATCGACCCGCGTCGTCAGCTGCTGACCGTACTGGGCACCGAGTATGTGGAGAAGTTCGCCTACAACCTCGACGGCGTGCAGGCGCTGGTGGGGGAGCTGGCGGCGGTTCTGGCCGGTCGCCAGCCTCCGCCCGGTCTATCCGCCCAGGAGTTGCTGTCGCGGTCGTGGTGGAGCGGTCCGGAGATCTTCCTGATCGTCGACGACGTCCAGCAGCTGCCGCCGGGCTTCGATTCGCCGCTGCACCAGATCGCTCCGTGGGTGACCCGGGCCGCCGATGTCGGTCTGCATGTCCTCGTCACCCGCACCTTCGGCGGTTGGTCTTCGGCGGGCAGCGACCCGATTCTGCGGGCCCTGCATCAGGCGAATACGCCACTGCTGGTGATGGACGCCGACCCGGACGAGGGCTTCATCCGCGGCAAGATGAAGGGTGGCCCGTTGCCCCGTGGTCGCGGCCTGCTGATGGCCGAGGACACCGGTGTATTCGTCCAGGTGGCCGCGACCGAAGTCAACAAGTAGGACGGCACCGCTGAGTTGGGATTGGCGCGTTCAATCCCAACTCAGCGGCAATGCTTTGAGCGCGAATGTCTTTGACGGAAACTTGATTTCGGGCTGGTAGTCCGGCGGCACGTCGAAGTCGGGGATCTGTTTCAGCCACTCCGCGACGATCACGGTCAGCTCGATGCGCGCCAGATGCGAACCCAGGCAACGGTGCGGGCCACCACCGAATCCCCAGTGCCGGTGCACCTTTCCGTCCATCACTATGTCGTCGGTGGACACCGCGTCGGTGCCGTCGCGATTGATCGCCGCCATGCACAGCCGCACCGGAGTGCCCGGAGGCAACGTCATGCCGCCTATTTCGACGAACTCGGTGGTCACCCGGGGAGCCACCGGCGCCGACGGCTCCAGTCTGACGATCTCTTCGATGAAAACCCTGATCTGCCTTGGGTTGTCGCGAAGCATGTCGCGCAGTTGCGGCCGGCGCGCCAACTCGTATAGGGCGTATCCGATCGCCGCCGTCACCGTGTCCAACCCGGCAAGGATCAACAGGTGACTCATCCCCAGCAGTTCGAGATCGCTGAATTCGCCGTCGCCCGTCATCACCTGGGACAGCATGTCGGTGCCGGGGTTCTGCCGGCGCTGGGCGATCACCTCGCTGAGGTAGTTGAACAGCAGGTGGCCCTTGTTGAGGTCCTCCTGGCTCAGATAGGGATTGTCCGCGATGAGGGCGTCCTTCCAGCTGATCAGCAGGTCGCGATCTTTAAGCGGCAGGCCGTAGAGGTCAAGGAACACCTGAAAGGGATAGAGGCTGGCGAAATCCGCCATTGCCTCGCACTGGCCCTGGCCGGCGAACGCGGCGATCATCTCGGTGGCGTGACGCTCGAGCACCGGCCGCGACTTGCTCAGCGCATGCGGGCTGAAGTAGGGCTGCAGGATCTTTCGGTAGCGAGTGTGCTCGGGGGGGTCGAACGCCAACGGCACCACCGGCAACGGGTAGCCGGGCGGCTGCAGCGCCAATCGCGACGAGAAAACCTTGGGATTGCGCAGTGCGGCGAGTACGTCCTCGCGCCGCGTTATGTAGTAGAAGCCGTTCATGAATACCACCGGGCCCGCGTCGCGGAGCACCTTCCATCCCACACCGCGGTCCGCGGCCATGGGCAGGTTGGCGTATTCAAGCCGCGGTAGATAGAAGTCGCCTGGCTGGTATTCGCCAGAGGTGCTCATGCGCTCTATCTCCGCTTGTCGTCCGCTATTTCGTCCCTGGAGCCCTCAGCCGGGCCAGGTTGGGAAATGTCCCGTCACTGGTTTTCCGGTGGCACATCAATATCGCACGTGTGTCCCATATGCTCCAATCCGGCTGGTGGACCGTGGAACTGGCCGACCGCGCGTCGAACGGTCTTCTAGAATTCAGAACTACCATTCGTCAGCCGTCGGGGGAGGGAACCTTGTGAGGGTTCGTCTCGAGAAGTCGAAGTGCGTGGGACACGCCCAGTGCTACGCCGTCGATCCAAAGCTGTTCCCCATCGACGAGTCGGGTTATTCGATCCTTGAAGAACACGAGGTGTCCGCCGAGGACGCGGAACTGACCCGCGACGGGGTGGCATCGTGTCCGGAAATGGCGCTCGTCCTCGACGAGGACTGACGCCGCGGGTGTCGACCGACCCGAAACAGGTAAGCGAACCAAGGGTGAACAACCGGGCGCCGTAAATGAACGTGAGTTGGCCGGGAGTGAACAATGGTTGGCCTGGTGTGAATAGTTGGCTTCGCCGGTCGGTGGCGCGGGTATAAGCCATTAATGTCTTTCTCGAGCGGCAGTTCAGCCCAAGTGAGCTGTCGCTCGGTTGCTGATAGCGGGGGTAATCAAGGCGGGATGGGCATGACGTTCCTGACCAATCGTCCGGGAACCATGGTGGTACGCCACCATGCCGAAGTTGGCGAACGGGTGCACCGGATCCTGCCGGATTGCTTGCTCTCTGAGTTTGCTGACATATGGACGCGACTGGCTTGCGAGGAGTCGGCGGTCCGGAGGTAGCAGGTGCTTAGGCGGCCACTGATGGTTTGTACAGGTTCTTACGCGATAGCCGAGATTGCCACCGCAATCGCGGCCAATTGAGGAGGACACGGTGTTGGACTTCGGAGCGTTACCGCCCGAAATCAATTCCGGTCGCATGTACGCGGGCCCGGGATCGGGGCCGATGATGGCCGCGGCCGCAGGCTGGGACGCGCTTTCGGCAGAGTTGGCCCTGGCCGCCAGTGGGTACAACTCGGTGGTGTCCGAGTTGACCAGCGGACCGTGGTTGGGGCCCGTATCGCAGCGGATGCTCGCCGCGGTCGTGCCGTACATGACCTGGCTCAGCACAATGGCTGCCGACACCGAGCAGACCGCGATGCAGGCCCGGGGAGCCGCTGCCGCGTTCGAGGCGGCGTTCATGGCGACCGTGCCCCCGCCGGTGATCGCGGCCAACCGCTTGCAGTTGGCGACGCTGATCGCGACCAACTTCTTCGGGCAGAACTTGCCGGCGATCGCGGCCACCGAAGCCGAGTACGCGGAGATGTGGGCCCAAGACGCCGCGACCATGTACGCCTACGCGGCCGCATCGGCGATCGAGACCGAAGTGCCCCCGATCACGTCGTCGCCGCAAACCACCAACCCCGACGGAACGGCGAACCAGGCCCAGGCGGTGGCAAAGGCCGCCTCCGAGCCGGCCAGTCAAACCGGGCAGACCGCGACGAACTCGGGCACGCAGCTGGCCTCCAACAGCACGGTGCCGCAGATGCTGCAGCAAGTGTCGGTCAACGCGGCGGCCGGTCCGAACGCCGCCGCGCAGGATCCGCCGTGGTGGTCGGGGTGGCTCACCATTCCCACTCCGGACAACCCGATGGGACTGAACCCGAGCTTCTTCAACACGTTGCGGCAGGGCCTGCAGGCCTACTTCGGCGTGGGTCTCGGCGCCTTCGGTTATCAGATGCAGCAGCAGTTGACGTTCGGTACCGGTACCACCGCCGGTGGTAGTGGTGCGTGGTATCCGACGCCTCAGTTCGCCGGTCTGTCCGCCCTGGGCGGTGGCCACCCCGGCGGCATCGCGGCCACCGCACACCTGTCCTCCTCGATCAAAGTCGGCGGTCTGTCGGTCCCCAACACCTGGGCCAACGCCGCACCCGCCGCCGTGGAGGAACCAGCCATCCACGCCACCACCGTCAACTACGCCACCAGCGCCACCAGCGCCACCGGACCCACCAACAACGGAGTCCTGCAGGGCATGCCCATGACCGGCACCGGACGACGCGCCGCCACCGGCTTCACCCACAAATACGGCTTCAAACGCAACGTCCTCATCCGACCCCCCTCGGCAGGGTAGGGGCGAAGTGGAATTGGAATCCCGAGGAACAGAAGTGTCTGCCAGATGAACAGAGGTTGTCCGGATCTGAATAGTTCGTAGGGGCAGGGCAAGTCCATCTACGAGCGAACTAACGTCATCATCAAGAAAACCCGCCGGTGTTCGCACCGGACGGTTACTGAGGAGGGAATCACATGTCGTTTGTGACAACGCAGCCAGAGGCGTTGGCGGCGGCGGCGAGCACGTTGCAGGGGATCGGTTCGGCGCTGACCGCCCAGAATGCTGCGGCCGCGGCCCCGACAACGGGTGTGGTACCGGCCGCTGCCGACGAGGTGTCGGCGCTGACGGCGGCGCAGTTTGCTGCACACGCCCAGATGTATCAGGCGGTCAGTGCCCAGGCAACGGCGATTCACGAGCAGTTCGTCAACACCTTGAGCATGAGCTCGGGGTCATATGCGCTGACAGAAGCGGCCAACGCGGCCGCGGCCGGCTAAGGGGATCACGATGATTGATTTTGGAGCGCTACCTCCTGAAGTGAACTCCGCCCGGATGTATGCCGGCGCCGGTTCGACGTCGATGACGACGGCGGCTTCGGCCTGGCGTTCGCTCGCCGCGGAGCTGAATTCGGCCGCGCTGGGTTACGACAACGTGATCACGCAGTTGTCCAGTGAGGAGTGGCTGGGGCCGGCCTCGGCCGCCGCGGTCCAGGCGCTGACGCCCTATGTCTCCTGGATGAAGACCACCGCGGTCCAGGCCGAAGAGGCTGCCCAACAGCTCGACTCGGCCGCGGTGGCGTTTGAGACGGCGTTCGCCTCGGTGGTGCCGCCGCCGCTGATCGCGCAGAACCGTGCGCTGTTGACCCAGGCGTTGCAGACCAACGTGCTGGGTCAGAACACCGGGGTCATCGCCCAGCTCGAGTCGCAGTATGGCCAGATGTGGGCCCAGGACGCGACCACGATGTACTCCTACGCCGGGCAGTCGGCGACGGCGGCCAAGGTGACCCCGTTCAAGGACGCGCCGGAGGTGTCGACCCAGGATGCCGGGGCCAAGCAGGGCGCGGCGACCTCGCAAGCGTCGGCCACCGGGGCGGGCAATGCCGCCAAGACCACCGCGGATGCGATCGAGCAGACGCCCAACACGATCAAGGCTGCGGCCGCCCCGGCGGCCACGGCGACGGATCCGTTTACCGAGGCGTGGTTCTTGTTGACCGGGCAGACCACGTTGCCGAGCAGCTTTGCGACCTTCATCAATGGTCTGAGCCCGTTCGCGGGTTTTGCCTATAACACCGAGGGTCTGCCGTACTTCTCGGTCGGTATGGGCAACAGTGGTGTGCAGATCGCCAAAAGTACCGGGGCGATCGGCGGTGCGGCCGCCAGCGCGGCCGCGGCGGCGCCCAAGGGGTTGGCCGGTCTGGGTGGCATGCTGGGCGGCGGTGCGCATGCCGCGCCCGCGGTGGCCGCGGGTCTGGGCAATGCGGCCTCGGTCGGGCGGCTGTCGGTGCCGGCCGTCTGGTCGGGGGCGGCCCCCGCGGTCAGCCATGCCGCCGCCGTACCGGTCAGTGCCATCGCCGCGGCTCCCGAGGCGGCCGGTTCGGGCAACCTGCTCGGTGGCATGCCGCTGGCCGGCATGGGCGGCCAGGGAGGCTTCGGCGCGTCGGGCCCCCGCTACGGCTTCCGCCCCACGGTGATGGCCCGCCCACCCTTCGCCGGGTAGCCATCGGATTCACTTCGAATGCACGCATGACGGCCACGCCGTCATGCGTGCATTTTGTTTGTCCCAACCCGGCCTGAGGGGTCGAAAAACGCTGTAGTCGAGCGCATTTCACGCTGTCCGTGACATACCGGAAACTCGACCCCGCGGGTCGTGTCCGGCGTCGGAGCTCGCTCGCCTTCGGAGTCACAGCTGCCAGACTGCCAGGACGACCCGCACGTCGCCAACGGATGCCGGCACCCGACAACGGGCGTCGTCAAAAGTCGAAACTCGTAGATCCGCAGGGCTATTCGCGATGGAATCTAGTCACCACGCGCAATCCGACCGGGATCCAGGAGGCTCAAGCATGTCGATTGATTTTGGGGCGTTGCCGCCGGAGGTCAACTCCGCGCGCCTGTACGCGGGCGCGGGTGCGACGTCGATGATCACGGCAGCCTCTGCGTGGAATTCTCTTGCCGCCGAACTGAACTCGGCTGCGATGGGCTACCAGAACGTGATCACTCAGTTGTCTAGTGAGGAGTGGCTGGGGCCGGCCTCGGCGAAGGCAGTCCAAGCCCTGACTCCGTATGTGACGTGGGTGAAAACCACTGCGGCTCAGGCTGAACACGCAGCCCAGCAGCTGTCGTCGGCCTCGGCGGCGTTCGAAGCCGCGTTTTCCTCGATCGTTCCGCCGCCGATGGTCGCGCAAAATCGTGCCCTGCTTGCCCAGGCGATGGCAAGCAACGCGCTGGGCCAAAACAGCGGGCTCATCGCTCAGCTCGAGTCGCAATACGGTCATATGTGGGCCCAGGACGCGACCACGATGTACAACTACGCGGCTCAGTCGGCCTCGGCGACCAAGGTGACCCCGTTCAAGTCGGCACCCGAGGTCACCGACCCCTCCGGCCAGGCCAAGCAGGGTGCGGCGACGTCGGCGGCATCGGGCACGGCGGCGGGCAACGCCGCGAGCACGACAGCGAGTGCGATCCAGCAGACACCCAGCACGCTGCAGTCCGCGGCGACGCCCGCGGCGCAGGCCGCTGCCGCCGCCGCAACGCCCACCGACCCCTTCACCGAACTGTGGTTCCTGCTGACCGGGCAGACCACGTTGCCCAACAGCTTCGCCTCGTTCGTCAACGGCTTTAGCCCGTTCGCCGGTTTCGCCTATAACACCGAGGGTCTGCCGTACTTCTCCGTCGGTATGGGCAACAGCGGTGTGCAGATCGCCAAGAGTACGGGCGGCATCGTTTCGGCCACCGCCAGCGCGGCGTCGGCGGCCCCCAAGGGGTTGGCCGGTCTGGGCGGCATGCTCGGCGGCGGTGCTACCCACGCGGCGCCGGCGGTCGCCGCGGGTCTGGGCAACGCTGCCTCGGTCGGCCGGCTCTCGGTGCCGGCCGTCTGGTCCGGGGCGGCCCCCGCAGTCAGCCACGCCGCCGCCGTACCGGTCAGCGCCGTCACCGCGGCCCCCGAAGCCGCGGGTTCGGGCAACCTGCTCGGCGGCATGCCGTTGGCCGGCATGGGCGGCGCCCACGGGGTCGGCGCCGCCGGCCCCCGCTACGGCTTCAAGCCCACCGTCATGGCCCGCCCACCCTTCGCCGGCTGACCCGACGTCGGCTCCGCCGGTTTTAGCCGCGAGCGGATTTTTATCCGGCGGCGAAGTCGTCGCTCCCGTCAAAAAGTCGAGAGTGCTCGCTGCCGACGCCGTCGCCGCGCCGCAGCGGTCACGCATTCCAGCAGTTGAAGGTGTGAATTCGCGCAGCGGCAGACCGCCCGCACCATCTTGTACTTCTGTCGGATAACCGCACGCGTCGGCGCGGCCGTCACGCGCCCGGTCGGATCACGCGGCCACAGGCGAACAGCCGCGCACCTTAGCCTCGCAACCGAGCAATTTCGGTGAAGGTCGTCGACCAATTCCAGCTGCGAGGAACACATGCCGTTCGAACCGGGCGCCGCCTAGACCATGGATTACGGTGCCGTACCGCCAGAGATCACCTCGGCCCTGATGTATGCGGGTCCGGGGTCGGGTCCGTTGATGGCCGCGGCCGCGGGTTGGGACGGGCTGGCGGCAGAACTGTCCACCGCGGCCAGCGGCTACAGCTCGGTGGTTTCCGAACTGAGCGGCGCGCCGTGGATCGGGCCGGCGTCGGCGTCGATGGTGTCAGCGGTGTCGCCCTATGTGGCGTGGCTGAGTGCGGTGGGCGCCCAGGCCGAGGAGACCGCCGCGCAGGCGCGGGCCGCTGCCGGCGCGTTCGAGGCGGCGTTCATGGCGACCGTGCCGCCGCCGGTGGTCGCGGCCAACCGCGTGTTGCTGGCGACCCTGATCGCGACCAACTTCTTCGGCCAGAACACCCCGGCGATCGCGGCCACCGAAGCCGAGTACGCGCAGATGTGGGCCCAAGACGCCGCCGCGATGTTCGGCTATGCCGCCGCATCGGCGCTCGCCACGGAATTGACCCCGTTCACGTCGTCGCCGCAAACCACCGACCCAGCCGGGACGACGAACCAGGCCCAGGCGGTGGCTAAAGCCGCTTCCGAGCCCGCAGGCCAGTCCGGGCAGACGGCGGCCAACGCCGGCACGCAAGCGCTGCAACAGGTTTCGTCAAACGCGGCCGCGGCTGGCGATCCGGCTGCCGCCCAGGACTCGCCGTGGTGGTCGGGGTGGTTCACCATCCCCACTCCGGACAACCCCATGGGGTGGAGCTCCAATGTTCCCCAGGTTCTCTTCAAGCAGCTGACCGGCTTTCCCTACTTCGGAACGGGTCTCGGTTCCTTCGGTTACTCCATTCAGCAACAGACGACATTCGGTTTGGGAACGACGGCCGGCGCCAGTGGTGCGTGGTATCCGACGCCGCAGTTCGCCGGCCTGTCCGCCCTGGGCGGTGGCCACCCCGGCGGCATCGCGGCCACCGCACACCTGTCCTCCTCGATCAAAGTCGGCGGTCTGTCGGTCCCCAACACCTGGGCCAACGCCGCACCCGCCGCCGTGGAGGAACCAGCCATCCACGCCACCACCGTCAACTACGCCACCAGCGCCACCGGACCCACCAACAACGGAGTCCTGCAGGGCATGCCCATGACCGGCACCGGACGACGCGCCGCCACCGGCTTCACCCACAAATACGGCTTCAAACGCAACGTCCTCATCCGACCCCCCTCGGCAGGATGACCCGTGTCTGCTTCCGCGACCACACTCGTTTCGCTATCCACCACCGATTCGCGGCACCTTGGCGGTCCGCCCAACATCCAGGAGCTCAGCCATGTCGATTGATTTTGGGGCGTTGCCGCCGGAGGTCAACTCCGCGCGTCTATACGCGGGCGCCGGTTCGACGTCGATGACGACGGCGGCTTCGGCCTGGCGTTCGCTCGCCGCGGAGCTGAATTCGGCCGCATTGGGCTACGAGAGCGTGATCTCACAGTTGTCCAGTGAGGAGTGGCTGGGGCCGGCCTCGGCCGCCGCGGTCCAGGCGCTGACGCCCTATGTCTCCTGGGTGAAGACCACCGCGGTCCAGGCCGAAGA
>NZ_HG964446.1:3307118-3392688 GCF_000689255.1 Mycobacterium triplex
GTTGCTGAACGGTGATTGCATTGACTCGCACAGGCGCACAGTTGCCAGCTGACATGCGACGAAACAAGTCCGTGCACCACACCGGAATGCGAGTAGCCGTTAGCTATGTCGCTGCGGTTCGGACGATTTACCGGCGACGAGATTTTATTCCAGCGCCTGTCGACGTGGGCCCCGACAACCCCCCTGCCAGCAGGCTTTCGACAACGATGGAGGTCAGACTGTGCCAGTCAGGTGATTTCGCTGCTCAGGGCCCCCAAAACGAGGCCTTACGCTGTTACTGTGTCGTTACCAAAAGTGAATTCGCCGTACCGTTCCGTGAACAATTGCGAACGGGCGGTCCACGGATCAGGCTTTACCGAACACGGTCATCTACTCTCATCAGAGAGTTTGGGGATTATGGAGGAGGAAACAACATGTCGTTCGTGACCACACAGCCGGAGGCTTTGGCCGCGGCAGCCGCCACCCTCAGTGGGATCGGATCTGCTCTTAGCGCCCAAAACGCGGCTGCGGCGGCCCCGACGACCGGGGTCGTCCCGGCAGCTGCCGACGAAGTTTCGGCGCTCACCGCGGCTCAGTTCGCCGCTCACGCGCAGATGTACCAGGCCGTCAGCGCCCAGGCGACTGCGATTCACGAACAGTTCGTGAACACGCTGTCCATGAGCTCGGGCTCTTACGCCGCTACCGAAGCAGCCAACGCGGCCGCCGCCGGCTAACTGGTTTCTTCTTTTGAGGCTAAGGACACCCACATCGACGTGGGTCACGCCAGTCGCCCAGCGGTCGGGCAAACCGTCTCACGAGTAGACGGGCCGGTGGGTGCTGGTCAGGAGGGGGATCATCCTTAGGTGTTCGGTTCGGCAGTTACGTCACCGCTGTAACTGTTCCGGCCCATCCGCTGTCCATCACAACAAAATCTCGAGTCGCAAGTAATTAAGGAGAAAGGCAACATGGCAACACGTTTTATGACCGACCCGCACGCGATGCGTGCGATGGCGGGCCGTTTTGAGATGCACGCGCAGACGGTGTCGGATGAGGCTCGCAAGATGTGGGCGTCGTCGATGAACATCGCCGGTGCGGGCTGGAGTGGTCAGGCCCAGGCGACCTCGTACGACACCATGGGTCAGATGAACCAGGCGTTCAACAACATTGTCAACATGCTCCACGGCGTGCGTGACGGACTCATCCGTGACGCCAACAACTACGAGACGCAAGAGCAGGCCTCGCAGCAGGCCCTCAGCCACTAGCCGTTATAGCTACGGCTGCGTAACCTTCAGACATTAGGAGAAAACGCTATGAGCATTAACTACCAGTTCGGAGACGTGGACGCGCACGGCGCGTTGATTCGCGCGCAGGCCGCTTCGTTGGAGGCCGAGCACCAGGCCATCGTGCGCGATGTGCTGGCCGCCGGTGACTTCTGGGGTGGCGCCGGTTCGGTTGCCTGCCAGGAGTTCATCACCCAGTTGGGGCGCAACTTCCAGGTGATCTACGAGCAGGCCAACCAGCACGGGCAGAAGGTGCAGACCGCGGGCAACAACATGGCCAGCACCGACAGCGCCGTCGGGTCCAGCTGGGCCTGACACCCGAAACTTCAGGCGCGGCAGCACACCATCCGTTCGGTGTGCTGCCGCGTCCTGCGGTTACCGTGTACAACGACCGTCTGGGGTACTGATGGACCAACAGAGCACTCGCACCGACATCACCGTCAACGTTGACGGCTTTTGGATGCTTCAGGCGTTACTGGACATTCGCCACGTCGCTCCGGAGCTGCGGTGCCGACCCTACGTATCCACCGATAGCAGTGACTGGCTCAACGATCACCCCGGCATGAAGGTGATGCGCGAGCAGGGCATCGTCGTAGGCGACGATGTCAACGAAGAAGTAGCGGAACGGATGCGAGTGCTCGCCGCGCCGGATCTAGAAGTCATCGCACTGCTGTCGCGGGGCAAGCTCCTGTACGGCGTCGTGGACGACGAGAACCAGCCCCCGGGCTCGCGCGACATCCCGGACAACGAGTTCCGGGTGGTCCTGGCCCGACGCGGCCAGCACTGGGTATCGGCGGTTCGGGTTGGCGCCGACATCACGGTCGACGACGTCGCCGTCGCCGACAGCGCGTCGATCGCAGCCCTCGTGCTGGACGGCCTGGAGTCGATTCACCACGCAGAACCCGCCGCGATCAACGCGGTCAACGTGCCACTGGACGACATGCTGGAGGCCACCAAGTCGTGGCAAGAGTCCGGCTTCAACGTTTTCTCCGGCGGCGACCTGCGTCGGATGGGCATCAGCGCCGCCACCGTCGCCGCGCTGGGACAGGCACTTTCGGACCCGGCGGCCGAAGTTGCTGTGTATGCGCGCCAATACCGGGACGACGCCAAAGGCCCCAGCGCGTCCGTGCTGTCGCTAAAGGACGGTTCGGGCGGCCGCATCGCGCTTTATCAGCAGGCGCGGACCGCAGGTTCGGGGGAGGCGTGGCTGGCGATCTGTCCCGCGACCCCACAGCTCGTGCAAGTGGGCGTGAAGACCGTGCTCGACACACTTCCGTACGGCGAGTGGAAGACCCACAGTCGGGTGTAACGAGAAGTATCAAATGTTAAGGCGTGTAACGCTTTTGAACTCAGGGTGCGACCAGGCCACAAAAGCGTCATACTGCTCTAATAATTAGCGGCAAATGTGCAAGTCAGTGTCACCGGATTCATCAATCGCAAGGCGGGGTAAATGGAATTGGAAAACGTCGAACTACTACTTTCCGAAGCTTCGGTAAGTAAATCGACAGAGCCCTCCGCGCGACTGACGACCCGGAGCCACACGTTCACCACGACAGGGGGTGCAGCCCGATGACTGCGGTAGCTGATGCGCCACAGACTGATATCGAGGGAGTCTCACAACCTCGGGCAGTCGTAGTTGGCATCATGGCCGGCGAGGGTGTCCAAATCGGCGTTCTGCTGGACGCCAACGCCCCGGTCTCGGTGATGACCGACCCGTTGCTGAAGGTGGTCAACACCCGCCTGCGTGAGCTCGGCGAGACTCCGCTGGAGGCGACCGGTCGCGGCAAGTGGGCGTTGTGCCTGGTCGACGGCTCGCCGCTGCGGGCCACCCAATCGCTGACCGAGCAAGACGTCCTCGACGGCGACCGTCTGTGGATCCGGTTCATCCCCGACACCGAGAAGCGCTCGCAGGTCATCGAGCACATTTCCACCGCCGTCTCGCAGAACCTGAGCAAGCGCTTCGCCGCGATCGACCCGGTCGTTGCCGTACAGGTCGGTGCCTCGATGGTGGCCGGCGGCGTCCTGCTCGCCTCGGCCTTGCTCGCCTGGTGGCGCTGGCACCACAACTCATGGCTGACCACGATCTACGCCGCGGTCATCGCCGCGGTCGCGCTGGGCGTTTCGATGATGCTGCTGATGCGCGCTCAATCGAACGCCGATCGCCGTGTCGCCGACATCATGCTGGTGAGCAGCCTCGGACCGCTGACGGTCGCCGCGGCCGCGGCACCACCCGGCGGTGTCGGCTCGCCGCACGCAGTGCTGGGCTTCGGCGTTCTGACGATTGCCGCGATACTGGCGCTGCGATTCACCGGGCGTCGGCTCGGGTTGTATACCGCGATCATCACCGTCAGTTCGCTGGCGACAATCGCGGCCCTGGCGCGGATGGTCGCGATGACCAGCGCCGTGACGATGCTGACGACGATCGTGCTGGTCTCCGTGATCGGTTACCAATGCGCCCCGGCCATGGCCCGGCGGCTGTCCGGTATCCGGTTGCCCGTCTTCCCGTCGGCCACCAGCCGCTGGGTCTTCGAGGCCCGGCCCGATCTGCCCACCACCGTGACCCGCACCGGCGGCGGCCCGCCGGTGCTCGAGGGGCCCGCGTCGGTGCGCGACGTGCTGCTGCAAGCCGAGCGTGCCCGGTCGTTCCTGTCGGGCCTGCTGGTCGGCTTCGGCGTGCTGATGGTGGTCTCGCTGGCGGGCCTGTCCGACCCGCACACCGGGCAGCGGTGGCTGCCGCTGCTGCTGGCCGGTTTCTGCGCTGGTTTCCTGATGCTGCGCGGCCGCTCCTATGTGGATCGTCTGCAGGCGATCACGCTGGCCGGGACGTCGGTGATGATCGTTGCGACGGTCGTGGTGCGCTACGCACTGGAACTGCAGTCGCCGCTGTCGGTGTCGGTCTGCGTGGGGATCCTGGTGCTGCTGCCCGCCGCGGGTCTGGTGTCGGCCGCCGTCGTGCCGAACAGCATCTACAGCCCGCTATTCCGCAAGTTTGTGGAGTGGATTGAATACGTCTGCCTGATGCCGATCTTCCCGCTGGCGTTGTGGTTGATGAATGTTTATGCAGCAATCCGGTACCGGTAACGGCAAGGTGTGGCGTAGGCGCGTATCCCGTGCGGCGATAGCCGCACTCCTGCTGACGTCGGGTTCACTGGCCGGCTTACCGCCGGCGTACGCGATATCGCCGCCAATCATCGACCCGGCGGCGGTGCCGCCGGACGGTCCGCCGGGTCCGCCGGCGCCGATGAAGCAGAACTCCTACTGCACCGAGGTCGGGGTGCTACCCGGCACCAATTTCAAGCTGCAGCCGAAGTACATGGACATGCTGAACCTGCAGGAGGCATGGCAGTTCGGCCGCGGCGCCGGGATCAAGGTCGCCGTCATCGACACCGGTGTCACCCCGCACTCCAGGTTTCCGCACCTGATTCCGGGCGGGGACTACATCATGGGCGGCGACGGGCTGTCCGACTGCGACGCCCACGGCACCATCGTGGCGTCGATGATCGGTGCGGCACCGGCAAACGGCGCAGCCCCGCCGCCGGCGGCGGGACCACGCAAGCCGGTCACCATTCCCACCACCGAGGCGCCACCGAAAGCGCCGCCGCCGCAGACGGTGACCCTGTCCCCGTTGCCCCAGACCGTGACCATGGTTCCGGCCTCGCCGCCGTCCGAGGGCCCGCCGCCGCCGCCATGGGCACCGCAGCCACCGCCGTCGGAGCCTGCGCCTGCGCCGGCCTCACCGTCGCAAGCTCCGCAGGGAGCACCGCCGGGTCCGCCACCGCCACCCGCGTCACCCGCGCCACCCGCGCCGGCGGCTCCCGGAGCCGCTAACCACGGCGGCGGCACGGTGACGATCCCGGCGTATTCCGGTGGCGCGCAGACGATCAAGGCCGGCAATCCGCATCCGCTGGCGCCGACGCCGACGCCACCACCGCCTCCGCCACCGGCACCGTTGGCGGGACCCGACGCCTACAGCGGTATCGCCCCCGATGTCGAAATCATCGCGATCCGCCAGTCCAGCCAGGCCTTCGGCCTCAAGGACGCCTACACCGGCGATGAGGACCCGCAGACCTCGGCGAAGATCTCCGGCGTCGAGACGATGGCACGCGCCATCGTGCACGCCGCCAACCTGGGGGCATCGGTGATCAACATTTCCGATGTGACCTGCATGAGTGCACGCAATATCGTCGACCAGCGCGCACTGGGGGCGGCGGTACGGTATGCGGCGGTGGAGCGCAACGCCGTGATCGTGGCCGCCGCCGGCGACACCAGCAAGAAGGACTGCAAGCAGAACCCGATCTTCGATCCGCTGAAGCCCAAAGACCCGCGCGACTGGAACGCCGTCACCACCGTGGTGACGCCCTCCTGGTTCAGCGACTACGTCTTGACCGTCGGCGCGGTGGATTCCGAAGGTCACCCGCAGACCCAGGGCGCCAACGGGCAGGGCCCGTCGAGCGTCGCCGGACCGTGGGTGGGGATCGCCGCGCCCGGAACCGACGTCATCGGGCTCTCGCCGCGAGACGACGGCCTGATCAACGCGATCGACGGGCCGGACAACTCGCTGCTGGTTCCCAGCGGCACCAGCTTCTCGGCCGCGATCGTGTCCGGGGTGGCCGCACTCGTCCGCGCCAAGTATCCCCAGCTGTCCGCATATCAGGTGATCAACCGGTTGGAGCGCTCCGCGCGTGCGCCGGCCCGGGGGGTCGACAACCAGCTCGGCTACGGCGTCATCGACCCGGTGGCGGCGCTGACCTGGGACATTCCCGACGGGCCGCTCAAGCCCCCGCAGCAACTGTCGATACCGTTGAACGTGCCGAAGGCGCCGCCGCACCGCGACATGCTGCCCGTCTGGGTGGCGGCCGGGGGGCTGACCGGAGCACTACTGATCGGCGGGGCAGTATTTGGTATCGCGACGTTGATGAAGCGCCGCAGGCAGCAACAATAAGGGCGGAGCAGTAAAAGCAATGAAGGCTCAGCGCAGGTTTGGGTTGTCTTTGTCATGGGCGCGAGTCACGGTCGTGTTCTTGGTCGTCGTCGGGATCCTGTTGATCGCCAGTCACTGCCCCGACTCCTGGCAGGGCAAATACCACATCGCCTGGTGGGTCGGCGTCGGCATCTCGGCGATCATCACGCTGTTGTCGCTGGTCACCCATCACGGCCTGACCGTGACCTCCGGCCTGGCCGGATGGCTCTGGGACTGGTCGGCCGACCCGGGCACCACGCTGGCCGCGGGGTGCACGCCCGCAATTGACTACCAGCGCCGGTACGGGCGCGACAAGGTCGGGGTGCGCGAGTACGACGGCCGCCTGGTCACCGTCATCGCCCTGGACGGCGATGACGATGCATCGCGCCACCACCGCCAGAAGAGCGCGCCGCCGGCCAGCCTGCTGGTCCGATCGGTTGCCTCCGGACTGCGCCAGTTCGACGTCAACCTGGACGGCATCGACATCGTCTCGGTGCAAATGCGTCGCGGTGGAAACGCCGCCGAGTTGTCCAAGCTCGACAAGCTGGGTCCCGAAGAATGGGGGCTGGTCAGCGATCAGCCCGCCTCGTACGTGCGGCGCACCTGGCTGGTGCTGCGGATGAACCCGCAGGCCAATGTCGCCGCGGTGGCGGCCCGCGATTCACTGGCTTCGACGCTGGTCGCGGCGACGGAGCGGCTGGTCCAGGACCTGGACGCACCGGGCTGTGCGCCCCGGCCGCTGACCTCCGAGGAGATCGCCGAGGTCGACAGCGCCGTGCTGGCCGATCTGGAACCGACCTGGAGCCGCCCGGGATGGCGCTACCTCAAGCACTTCAACGGCTTCGCGACCAGCTTCTGGCTGACGCCGTCGGACATCACCACCGAGACGCTGGAGGAGCTGTGGCTGCCCGACGCCGAGGCGACCGTGGTGACTATCCAGCTCACCGCAGACGACGGCCATCCCGAGGTGTCGGGCTGGGTGCGCTATCACAGCGATAGCCGGCTGCCCAGGGGAGTGTCGTCCGGCCTCAACCGGCTCACCGGCCGCCAGTTGGCCGCGGTACGCGCCAGCCTGCCTGCTCCGACGACTCGCCCACTGCTGGTCGTGCCCACCCGGGGGCTCCTTGAGGACGACGACTTAGTGCTCCAGGTCGGCCAGGTACGGGAGGGCGCTGAGCGCTTGCTCGCAGGTCAATGAGCCGCCCGCAATTGACGGCGGAGGACGCCCGTAACGCAATGGTTGCCGGCCTGTTGGCGTCGGGAATCTCCGTCAACGGGCTGCAGCCGAGCCATAACCCGCAAGTGGCGCTGCGGATGTTCACCACCGCGACCACGCTGGACCCGGCGATGTGCGACGCCTGGCTGGCCCGGCTGCTGGCAGGTGATCAGGGCATCGAGGTGATCGCCGGCGCCTGGGCGGCGGTCGGCACGTTCGGCTGGGAAACCCGTCGGCTCGGTGTCACCGAAATGCAGTTCCATCCCGACGTCTCCGACGGGCTGTTTCTGCGGCTGGCGGTGCTGTCCGTGGAGTCGCTCGCGTGCGCCTACGCGGCGGTGCTCGCGGAGGCGAAGCGCTTCGAGGAAGCCGTCAAGCTGCTCGATCGCGTCGAACCCCGCCAGCCCATCGACGAAGAGCTGATCGCCTACGTGCGTGGGATTCTTTACTTCCGCGCGGGGCGATGGCCGGACGTGCTCGTGCAATTTCCGGAGGGAAAGATCTGGCGTAACCCCGAGCTGAAGGCCGCCGGCGCGGCGATGGCGACCACGGCGCTGGCGTCGCTCGGAGTCTTCGAGGAGGCGATCCGGCGCAGCCACGACGCCATCGAGGCGGACCGGGTACCGGGCGCGGCCAACGTCGCCCTGTACACCCAAGGCATGTGCCTGCGGCATCTCGGTCGCGAGGAAGAGGCCATCGACGTGCTGCGCCGGGTGTACTCGCGGGACCCGAAGTTCGCCCCGGCTCGCGAGGCCCTGGACAACCCCAACTACCAATTGGTGCTGACCGATCCGGAAACCATCGAGGCGCGAACCGATCCCTGGGACCCGGACAGCGCACCGACCCGCGCCCAGGCCGAGGCGGCCCGGCACGCCGAGACGGCCGCCAAGTACTTGGAAGAGGGCGACGAGGAGCTCAACGCCATGCTGGGCATGGAGCGAGCGAAGCGCGAAATCAAACTCATCAAGTCCACGACCAAGGTGAATCTGGCCCGCGCGAAGATGGGCCTCCCGGTGCCCGTCACCTCGCGCCACACCTTGTTGCTGGGGCCGCCCGGTACCGGAAAGACCACTGTGGCACGCGCTTTCAGCAAGCAGCTGTGCGGGTTGACGGTGCTGCGCAAGCCCGTGGTGGTGGAGACCAGCCGCACCAAGCTGTTGGGTCGCTACATGGCCGACGCGGAGAAGAACACCGAGGAGATGCTCGAGGGCGCGCTGGGCGGAGCGGTCTTCTTCGACGAGATGCACACGTTGCACGAAAAGGGCTATCAGCAGGGCGACCCGTACGGCAACGCGATCATCAACACCTTGCTGCTGTACATGGAGAACCATCGCGACGATCTGGTGGTCTTCGGCGCGGGCTACGCCAAGGCGATGGACAAGATGCTCGACGTGAACCAGGGCCTGCGACGGCGCTTTTCGACCGTGATCGAGTTCTTCAGCTACACCCCGGACGAGCTGGTCGCATTGACCCGCCTGATGGGGCAGGAGAACCAGGACGTTATCACCGAGGAGGCGGCCGAGGCACTTCTGCCGTCGTACACCAAGTTCTACCGAGACGAGAGCTACTCCGAAGACGGGGACCTGATTCGCGGTATCGACACGCTCGGGAATGCCGGCTTCGTGCGAAATGTGGTGGAGAAGGCCCGCGACCACCGGAGCTTCCGTCTCGACGACGAGGATCTCGACGCGGTGCTGGCAAGCGACACCACCGAATTCACCGAGCTTCAGCTGCTCCGGTTCAAGGAGCTCACCGGCGACGATTTACTCGAGGGTCTCAGCGCGGCGGTCGCCGAGAAGAAGTCGAGCTAGCGGTCGTGTTTTAACACGGCCGCAGGGCCGCCGAATGGAATCGGTGTGGCGGCGCAGTGAATTGTTGCGAACGCCTCGCAGCAAGCTTGACTCGCTCTGTCTCGGATGCCACGATGGCGTGTGCAAGCACCTCGTTAGGTGAGGCTTCCATACGGATACAGGCCACTGACCTGAAACGTCGAAAGACGCCCAGGGTCAGGACAGCTCTTCCCGGCTTAAGGGTTGAGCCCAAGTGGCTTCTGGCTTTGGTCGGCCGGATACGCAGTGTGGTGCCGAAGCTCTGATGAGAGGGGTGCGGATTCGGCGAATGCGCCGGGCGTCCTCACTCCTTCGTGCAGAATAATGGCATCTCGGTGTGCCCAGGCCTGAAGGAGGTGAGAACGAAATTAGTCCCCATTCTCGATCGATGACGTTTCGTTCGAGCCGAGTAAGGCTTCGCTCTCGCGTATCGGCTTGCACCGAGTCGCCTACCCGCGCTGCGCAATCGGTGTATGTCCCGGCAAGGGTCGCGTCTCCGGCTCACCCTTATTCCTGAGGAGAACTCCGATGACCTTCGTCAACGTACAGACCACTGCCGGTTCGTGTACGGCTACCGAGGCAGCCAACACAGCCGCCGCCTGCTGAGCGCCGAGGGGGAACCATGCTGGATTTTGCGGCGTTACCGCCGGAGGTCAATTCGACCAGAATGTATTCCGGTCCCGGATCGGGGCCGTTGCTGGCTGCTGCCGCGGCATGGAACGCACTGGCGGCCGAAATGCGCTCCGCGGCAACCGATTACGAGTCGGTTATTCGGGAGCTGAGCAGCGCGGGCTGGATCGGTCCGTCCTCGGCCTCCATGTTGGCCGCGGCAGCGCAGTACCTGGCGTGGCTCAACACCACCGCCGCCCAGGCCGAGCAGACCGGCATACAGGCCAATGCGGCCGCGACGGCTTTCGAGGCCGCGTTCGGCATGACGGTGCCCCCGCCGGTCGTCGCCGCCAACCGCACCCTGCTGGCGAACCTGGTGGCTACCAACATCTTCGGGCAGAACACCCCGGCGATCGCGGCCACCGAAGCCCAGTACATGGAGATGTGGGCGCAGGACGCCGGGGCGATGAACGGCTATGCCGTGGCCTCGCGGTCCGCGGCGCAGATGACGCCGTTCACCTCGCCGCAGACCAACACCACTCCCGACGCGGTGGCCGAACAAAATGAGGCTGTTAACCAGGCGGCTAACACGTCGGCTGGGACCGCGCGGTCGATGATGTCGACTTTCTCGGCCGATGGCTCGACTGGTGACATCACTACCGATGCTGTGGGCGCCCCGGCTCCGGGAGACCTGTATTGGTACCTGACGCAATTTTTGGACGGGAACAACAACACGGCCCTGGGCCAGTTCTTGCAAAGCAACTTCTTTGCCAACTCGATCCTCAACGGTTCGCTTGCCGGCGGCCCGTTCAACCCGCAATCCATCGTTTCGACCGTCGAAGGCTTCAGTTTCCTGCAGACGGCGGCCACGACGCTGGGTGGGCTGGACGACTTCAGCGCCGGCGCCGAAAGCGCCACCGCCGCCTTGTCATCCAGCACGGTCCCGGCTGCGGGCCTGACCGGCGCAACGGCCGGGATAGGCAACGCACATCTGGTGGGTTCGATGTCGGTGCCGCCCAGCTGGAGTAATGCAGCCACGGTCGCGGCGGGTCAGGGCCCGGCGCCGGTCACCGGGCTCAGTGACATCGGGTCCTCGGGGACGCCGGCCGCGGGCGGGCCGGGCGCCGTTGCCGGACCGCTCGGTGGGACCGGCAAGCGATTGCGCCGGGCCATCCCACGGTACGGGTTTAGGCCCGTTGTCATGCCACGTCCACCGGCCGCCGGATAACAGACTTCAGGAGGAGATGTCATGCTGAATTTCGGGGCTTTGCCGCCTGAGGTCAACTCGGCAAAAATGTACGCCGGTCCAGGGTCGGGTTCGATGCTGGCCGCCGCGGCCGCCTGGAATGCGCTGGCAGCTGAAATGCGTTCTGCGGCTACCGATTACGAAGCCATCATCAAGTCGTTGGTCAGCGAGGGCTGGCTCGGCCCGGCATCGGCGAAGATGGTGGCGGCGGTGCAGCCGTATCTCGAGTGGCTGAACACCACCGCCGTACAGGCCGAGCAGGCCGGCGCACAGGCAAATGCGGCCGCGGCCGCATACGAGGCCGCGTTTGCCGCGACGGTGCCCCCGCCGGTCGTCGCGGCCAACCGCACCTTGCAGGCAAACCTGGTGGCCAGCAACATCTTCGGGCAAAATACCGGCGCCATCGCGGCCGCCGACGCCCAATACGGCGAGATGTGGGCGCAGGACGCTTCCGCGATGACCGGCTACAGCACCGCGTCGCGCGCGGCGAGCCGAATGACGACGTTCAGCGAACCGCAATCCGACACCACTACGGACGGAACGGCCTTGCAGGCCGACGCGGCCAACAATGCCCTGGCCGCCGCAGCGGGGGACAGCATCTTCACGCCCGGCTCGGGTGACGACACCACGGGACTTTCCGGGCTGCTCAATCTGCTGAGCAATCAACCCAATAGCGAGAATCTGCTGGGGGCCTTCCTCAACAACAACAGTGTCTCCGGCCTGTCCAACGCCTTCACCACCAACGGCATTCTGAACCCGACGACGATGATCGATCCCGCCGCCACGGCCTTTGCCAACGCGGCCGTACAGGGCGCGACCACGTCCGGGCTGGAGGACCTGGCGGCCGGGCTCAACAGCGCGGGGCTGGCATCGTCGGTGACGAGCCTGCCGGGCGCGGCGGCCACCGCCAGCGTGGGGCAGGCGAGTCTGGTCGGAGCCCTTTCGGTCCCGCCGAGCTGGGCCGCCACCGGCGCAACGGTCAGCACCGTTTCGGCGACGACTCAGGTGGGCGCCGGGGCGTACCACAGCTTTGGCGCCGCCACGCCGATGGTGATGGAAGAGGCCGGAGCAATGGGCATGCCCGGGGTGCCGCTGGCCGGCGTTCCCGGATCGCACGAGGACGAGTTCGCCGACCCGATCTATGGGTTCCGCCCGCGCGTCATCGGACGCCCGCCCGCCGCCGGTTAGCCACAGATGAAAGCATTAACGCTGCTGGCGAGCGGCGCCGCCTTGATCGGCCTGGCCGCACCCGCACACGCGGACCCGGCTGACGACGCCTTCCTCGCCGCGCTTAACAACGCGGGCATCACCTATCACGACCCGGAGCACGCGATCAAGGCGGGCCAAAAGGTCTGCGACCTCGCCAACTCCGGAACGTCTCAGCTGGACATCATCCGAGACATCCGAGATCTCAACCCGGCATTCACGATGGCCAGCGCCGCCAAGTTCGCCAAGGCGGCCGCCATGGCCTATTGCCCCGAGCGGCTGTCCACCGACAGCGGCGGCACCAATCCCGGCTCCGGTAGCGGCAGCTAACCGAGCGAGCACCGGCCGGGGGCCGACTGGCTACGCGAGCCACCCGACTGTGGTTGCTCTGTGCCTCACAGCAAACCCGCAGAAGTCAATAAGCCTCGTGGCAGCTCCATATGTTTACGTTAGGTGAAATATAGGGGAGCTCGGTATGACCATTATCTTTCAATTCGGCACCGGCGACGGCCGTGGCATGCTGGTGCCCGGCACGGGCGATGCGGTTGCGGCGCGGGACTTTTGGGCCGCTGCCGGGCCGGTAGCGCACCAGGCGTTCAATGCTCAGCCGGGCCGGGAATTCCAGGAGATCTACCGCCACGCGAATGTCTGCGAGCAAAAATTCCGGATAACCGACATTAATTTGGCAAACATCGATCGCCTTTTCGCTTGCCGTCGCACATAAAAACGGGGACAGGTTCGAGACTATCCGCAATTTCAATGCACACGAGCGCCATTGCGGTACTTTTGCGCTTCAAAGTAATTGATTAGCCGAAATGAGACAGAATGCAAGAGCACTCCAGATCGAGTCCGTAACAATAGCTTGCAATAACACTTGACATCCTCTGAATCGCATCGATCAGCGGCCGCATTCGCCGTATTTCGAATATCACGGATCCCTCCGATCCCGTAGCTGTGCATTGATACTATTGCCTGTATGCTGCTATTCTAGTCCTACAATGTGTTAGCTGTGCGATGTCCAAGTTCTCACATGAGCGATTACGCCAATGACATTTCTTTTTTACACTGCGATTACCCGGCGGGAACCCGTCGCGAATAAATTCGAGCCATAATGATCGCAATATCGAAGCGTAAGGCTGAATCAGGACCGGGCGGGGATCCTGACGATATTTGTAACCGGGAGCGTGCGAGCAGTTGTCGTTAAACACGTGTAAATCAGCGCGGATTCGATGTATTTCATTAGAGCTGCGGCGCGTTTGCGGCGAGGGCTGTGAAACCGCGCCTACCATGGCGGCCAAATGAGGGAGCGGAGGTAAAAAATGTTGGACTTCGGGGCGTTACCACCGGAGATCAACTCCGGTCGAATGTACGTCGGTGCGGGAGCGGGGCCGATGCTCGCCGCCGCCGCGGCCTGGGACGAGTTAGCCGCCGAGCTGTACTCGACAGCGGCGCTGTATGGCTCGACGATTCAAAGCCTCTCCGGCGGGCCGTGGACGGGCCCCTCCTCGATCGCGATGGCCGCGGCCGCCGCGCCGTATGTGCAGTGGATGAGCGCGACGGGGGCCCAGGCCGAGCAGGCGGGAATGCAGGCCAAGCTCGCCGCGGGTGCCTACGAGGCGGCCTTTGCGGCGACGGTGCCGCCACCCGTCATCGCGGCCAACCGCTCTCTGCTCGCGTCGTTGATCGCCACCAACATCTTGGGCCAGAACACCCCGGCGATCGCCGCGACCGAAGCCGAATACATGGAGATGTGGGCGCAGGACGCCGCGGCGATGTACGGGTATGCGGGCTCGTCGGCGACGGCGTCGCAGCTGCAGCCGTTCACCGAGCCACCGCAGACCACCAACGACGCCGGCTCGGGGATGCAAGCGGCCGCGGTGGCCCAATCGAGCACTACGTCGGGCACCAAATCCGCCCTACAGCTCTCCCAACTCGCATCGACGACCACCACCGCCGCGGCCGACCCGTCGACGGGACTGACGGTGCCGCCCGCCGTAACCAACTGGAACACAATCTGGTCGGCCATCACCGGGGTGTACTCGCCGCAGTCGTGGACGACCATCCCGGGTGGCCCGTTCCTGTCGTTCGGCCAGGCGTACGCCTGGGGTCAGAACGGGCAGAGCGCCGCGGCGTATCTGTCCGGGCCGAAGCTGATCAAGGGTGCACTGGAGCCGTTGATGAGGGGTGCTGCCGGCATCCACCCGATGTTGAGCTCCTCGGTCGCGGGCGGCCCGGTCTCCGGGTCGATGGGTAGGGCGGCCCTCGTCGGGAGCCTGTCGGTGCCCCAGGGCTGGACCGAGGCCGCGCCGGCGATCAGAACGCTGGCCCAGGCGCTGCCCACCAACCTGGCGGCCGCCGCCCCAGCCGCGATGGTCGGGGAGGAAGGCGTGTTCAGCCAGATGGCCTTGTCCAGCCTGGCCGGACGCGCCGTCGCCGCCACCGCGACCCACTCGGTGAGCGGCAATGCCGCGACGGCGGCGACGCTCGGCGGCCTCGTCGCCGAGGCCGACCCCGCCGCCGCCACCATCATCGTCATACCGGCTCTGGAGGACTGACCGCGATGAACACGACGCACAGCAGCCCGACACCGTCTAGCCAAGCGCTCGCCACCAGGTAAGGGGAAACGACATGTTTTACGGAGCCTTTCCGCCGGAGTTCAACTCCGGTCGGATGTACGCCGGTCCGGGTGCGGAGTCGCTGGTGACGGCCGCGACGGCCTGGGAGAACCTGGCCGCCGAATTGCAGTCCATCGCGACCGCCTACTCGTCGGTCATCGCCAATCTGACCACCGGTCCGTGGGCGGGTCCGTCATCGCTCGCCATGGCGGCCGCGGCCGCTCCCTACGTGGCCTGGATGCAACAAACCGCCGCCCAGGCCGCTCAAACCGCGGCCCAAGCGACGCAAGCTGCCGCCGCATACGAAACGGCATTCGCCGCGCACGTGCCGCCGCCGCTCATCGCGGCCAACCGGGAACTGCTGGCACAGCTGATTGCGACCAACATGTTCGGTCAGAACGCCGCGGCGATCGCGGCCACCGAGGCCCAGTATGGCGAGATGTGGGCCCAAGACGGCGAGGCAATGGACACCTACTTCGCCTCCTCGGCGACGGCCACCAACAAACTGCAGGAATTCAGTCCGGCGCCGAAGACCACCAATGACGAGGGCCCTCAGATGCAGGCCGCCGCGCTCACCCAGTCCGCCGGCAACACCACCGGAAGGGTGGTATCCAACCTGGCGGGAACAACCAACTTGGCCACCACGGCGAGCGGCGCCACCGGGCCGCTGGCGGGTCTTGCCGACATCGCCACCGCCTACCAGAACTTCTGGACAAATCTGCTGAACACCATCCCGGGCGGGGCCAATTTCTACACCGCCATGTACAACGCCGTGAAGGTGCCGATTGGGCTGACCACGCAGTTCAACGACATCGGACTGTTGATCAACTTCCCTGTGTCGCAATGGCTCAAGTTCGCGCCACCGGTTGCCTACGGCGCACTCCCCAAAGACGCGCTCGGCGCCGGTCTGGGCGCGTTGGGCTTTACCCGGGGCACGCTGTTCGACGCGGTCACTCCCACCGCCGGATTTGCGCGGGGCACCTTGGTCGGATCGTTGACGGTTCCGCCCAGCTGGGCCTCGGCTACCCCGGCGATCAGAACGGTGGCCGCCGCCTTGACGGCCGCCGGGCCCGAGGCCATTCCCGCGGCCGCGCTCGGCGAGGGCAGCCTGTTCAGTTCGATGGGGATGGCCGGGATGCTGGGCAGCGCCATGGGAGCCGGAGGGCCCACCGTGGTTCGTGCCGGGATTCGCAACCGCATGACGCCGCTCAAGGATCTCAAGGACAAGAACTCACCGGAGCACCTGAAACGTCTGGTCGCTCAGATATCGGAGAAGCCCGAAACGGTGCAGCACCACAACGTCGATCAGGAAGGTCTCGACGCGCTGCTCGAGCAGCTGGCCAAGAAACCCGGCATCCACGCGGTGCATCTGAAAAAGGGTAAGTCCAAGGTGATCCCGTCCGATGAAGCGCAATCAGGTTAGGGGACAAGAGTTATGAAACGGCTACTGACGGTAGTTGGCGTTGCCGCAGCGATCGCCTTCGCGGCACCGGCCCATGCCGATCCCGTTCCGGAACCGAACGGTGACGACGCGGGTTTCATTGCCGCACTGCGCCAAGCCGGGTTCAGCTTCTCGAGCGAGAGTGCTGCCGTCGCGGCGGGCCGGGCGGTGTGCTCATGCCTGAACAACGGCGAGGACAACTTGGAGCTGCTCCACGACGTGAAAAGCCGTAACCCGGGAATGGACATGGAACAGGCATCGAACTTCGCGATGATCTCGGCGAAATTCTATTGCCCGCACCAACTTTCGAAGGCCTGATGGACGGGCGCTGCTCTGTGCGACCGCTCCTCGCGCTCCTCGGCGCTGCCGCGATGATCGGCCTGGCCGCGACCGCCCACGGCGATCCGGACGGCGGCTCCGGCGACGCCGGCTTCCTTGCGACCGTGCGCGGCGCGGGTATCACCTACACCGACTCGGGTCAGGCTGTCGCATTCGCAAAGGCGGTGTGCGGGTTGATCGGAGCGGGCAAATCCGGCCCGGAATTGGTTCACACCCTGCAGCGCGAGAACCCCGGATTGACCACGGATCACGCCACCCTGTTCGTTGGGATCGCGGCGAAGTACTACTGCCCGCAGCAACTCTCCAACAAGTCCGGGTAGCGAAGGTTGCGCGGAGATGGCCATCGGGGAACGGATGTGGCCGAGATCCATCTACTGTTCACCTGAGCGTGGTTGGCTGGGCCCATGCGGCGCGGGGGCTGCGCGGTGGTGCCGCCGGGGAAGGAGTCCGCTATGACGCAGACGCTGAGCGTCGCCGATTTCGCGCTCCGGCTGGGCGTCGGGGTCGGTTGCGGCGCCCTGATCGGCATGGAACGGCAGTGGCGAGCACGCCGGGCAGGGCTGCGGACGAACGCGCTGGTCGCTGCCGGGGCGACCTTGTTCGTGCTGTACGCGGTCGCCACCCCGGACAGCAGCCCGACCAGGGTCGCGTCCTATGTGGTGTCCGGTATCGGGTTCCTCGGCGGTGGGGTGATCCTGCGCGAGGGAGTCAATGTCCGGGGCCTCAACACCGCCGCCACGCTGTGGTGCTCCGCCGCGATCGGCGTTCTGGCCGCCTCCGGGAACCTGATTTTCACCCTGATCGCCACCCTCGTCGTCATCACCATCCACGTGGTGGGGCGCCCGCTGGGCCGGGTGATCGACCACGACAACGACGCCGAGGAAGACGAAGGCCGGCAACCCTTCCTGGTGCAAGCGGTCTGTCGCCCGAAATCCGAGAAGTATGCCCGCGCCCAACTGGTCCAGCACGCCAGCAGCAATGACCTGACGTTGCGCGGCATCCACACCGGGCAGGCCGCCGACGACGAGATCACGCTGACCGCACACCTTCTCGTGGATGGTCATACACCGGCCAAGCTGGAGCGATTGGTGGCAGAGCTGTCGCTGCAACCCGGCGTTCGCGCGGTGCAGTGGTACGCCGGTGACGGAGCGCAGTCCGACTGACGGCTACGGGCGGGCCTGCAGCTGCGGTGCGGCCGCGGCCAGCAGGTCGGCGCGGACACCGGTCAGCGGAGGGTAGATGCGGCGGGAATTGATGGTCTGCTTGGTGGCTTTGGCTTCCGCGCCGGTGGAGACCACCACGCGATCCCACCCTTCGGTGTAGACGGCACCGGCCGGACCGAGATCGAGAACGGTTACATACCAAGGTATTCGAAGGGGCAGCATCGGTTCGCCACACAGGTCGCTGATGACGTTGTAGCCCGCATAGCGGCCCATCGGCCGTCCATGCTGGCACGACATCACCGACAAGTGTTCGTCATCCATGCGCGCCGCCGCCACGTCACCGGCGGCGAAGACCGACTCGACGCCGATCACCCGCAGGTAGTCATCGACGAGCACCCGGCCCGAGCGGTCGCGGCCGACACCCAGCTGTTCGGTGAGCGAGCTGGCCCGCATCCCGGCACACCACACCACGGTGGCCGCGTCCAGTTCTTCACCCGACGACAGCGACACACCGCTGCGACTGACGGCGGCGACGTCGACGCCCGTCCTGGTCTCAATCCCGTTGTCCGACAGCGCTTTCTCGATCACCGGCCGGGCCGAAGCTCCCATATCGGAGCCGACCAACGGATTGCGGTCGACGAGAATCACCCGGGGACCGCCAGAGAACAACGCGCGCAACCGATTCGGCAGCTCGCAGGCCGTCTCGATTCCGGTCAGCCCGGCACCGACCACGACGACGGTCGCCGCCGCGGGTGTGGGGGCGTCGTCGGCAAGCCGCTGCAGATGCCGCTGCAGCGCGACGGCGCCGTCGTAGGTGTCGACGTCGAACCCGAAGTCCCGCAGCCCCGGCACGGCGGGCTTGAGCACCCGGCTGCCCGACGCCAGCACCAGCCGGTCGTAGCCGTACGTCACACCGGCGGAGGTGGTCACCGTGCGCGCACCGGCGTCGATCCCAGTGACCTCGGCGACGGCGTGGGCCACACCGACGGGGTCGAGGAGTTCGGCAAGCGGGATACGGCAGGCGCTCAAATCGGCCTCGTAGTTGCGGACCCGGATGTCGTGGAACGGCGTAGCGCACAGCACGGTCAGGTCGACGGTTCGCACGGCGAGCTCGTCGAGCCGCCGGGCAGCGCCCAGCGCTGCCCATAGACCCGCGAATCCGGAGCCGACTACCAGCACAGCAGTCACCCGCTCACCACCTAATCGGTCGGGGCCGACCGGCATCCGAAGCCGGCCGTCGTAATCTATCTGGGTGGGTGCCATCACGGGGTTCTTAGCTGCACTACCTCCGCAAATGCGGGACCCGGTGCTGTTCGCGATCCCATTTTTCCTGCTGCTGCTGATTGTCGAGTGGACCGCCGCGCGCAAACTCGAACACCTCGAGGCCGCCGAGGATCCCAGGCCGGCGTCGGGTGCGTATCTGACCCGCGATTCGTGGGCGAGCATCTCGATGGGGCTGGTGTCGATCGCCACCACCGCCGGCTGGAAGACCCTGGCCCTGCTCGGGTATGCCGCGATCTATGCCTACGTCGCGCCATGGCACCTGCGGGTAGACCAATGGTACACCTGGGTCGTCGCGCTCGTCGGTGTCGACCTGCTGTACTACGCCTACCATCGCATCGCCCACCGGGTGCGGCTGATCTGGGCCACTCACCAGGCTCACCACTCCAGCCAGTACTTCAACTTCGCGACCGCGCTACGGCAGAAGTGGAACAACAGCGGCGAGATCCTGATGTGGATTCCGTTGCCGCTGTTGGGGATTCCGCCCTGGATGGTGTTCTTCGCCTTCTCGGTGAACCTGATCTACCAGTACTGGGTGCACACCGAGCGGATCGGCAAGCTCCCGCGACCGATCGAATTCGTGTTCAATACGCCGTCACACCACCGGGTGCACCACGGCATGGACAAGGTGTACCTCGACAAGAACTACGGCGGCATCTTCATCATCTGGGACCGCCTGTTCGGCAGTTTCCAGGCCGAGCTGTTCCGCCCGCATTACGGCCTCACCAAGCAGGTGGACACCTTCAACATCTGGAACCTGCAGACCCGCGAATACGTCGCGATCGTGCGCGACTGGCGCTCGGCGAGCCGGCTGCGCGACCGGCTGGGCTACGTCTTCGGGCCGCCGGGCTGGACTCCGCGCCCGGCCGCGCAGGCCGACGACTCCGTCCGGCTGGCCTCGTCGCTGTAACGCCGGCTCCGGCTGGCGCGAAAAGGCCGATGACGAAACAGTAACGACGTAATCTCAACTTGTGGTCGGAGCACGCGCCGACCTTGACGGAACGGAGTCCGTCCATGGTGTATCGCATGGCACTTCGCGTACTGGCCGCCGCAATTGCTGCACTGGCCTGCACGCCCGGATTGCCGCCCGCGAAGGCCCACGCCGACCCCGTGGTGGTGTCCCCGGGCATGGAGATCCTGCAGGACAACCGGCTGTGCACGCTGGGCTACGTCGATCAGGCCGCGCGGGTCGCATACACCGCCGGACATTGCCGCAGCACCGGCAACGTCGTCACGGACAAGAACCGCAATCCCATCGGCCATCTCGCGACCTTCCGCGACGACACGCCCAGTGGCTCGACGGTCGCCGTCGACCAGGCGATCAGCGACTACGAGGTGATCGCGCTGGATCCCAATGTCCCGCTGAACAACATCCTGCCGGGCGGACGGCCGCTGGTATCGAGCCCGAACGTCGCGGTCCAGCCCGGGCAGGCGGTCTGCCACTTCGGCGTCTCCACCGGCGAAACCTGCGGAACCGTCGAGGCCGTGAACAACGGCTGGTTCACCATGTCCCACGGTGTCCAGAGCCATCCGGGCGACTCGGGCGGCCCGGTGTATCTGGCTCCTGCCACGGGCCCCGGACAGATCGTCGGGATCTTCAACAGCATGTGGGGCGACTTTCCCGCGGCGGTGTCGTGGCGGTCCACCTCCGAACAGGTCCACCAGGACATGGCCGGGCAGGTCAACGGCGGCTAAGGCTCGTCAGCCGGCCTGAGCACGAACACCGGGATCGACGGGGCGCCGGCCCGGAGTTCGTCATCGCTGGACTCCGGTGTCAGGCCGGCCACGTAGCCCTTGACCTGCCAGTACCACCTGTCCAGGTAGCGCTTCAACAACGCGGGCTTGGCCGCGTCGTCGACCTCGACGGCCTGCAGGCGTCGCCGCCGCCAGCGCGGTCCCACTTCGACGACCCTCGCGGCCCTGACGTTGCGCGCCCACTGGGTGTTGCCTCTGGGGGAGACCAGGTAGTCCACGCCGTCGATGGTCAACAGGTTGATGACGACGGCGCGCTGCTTTCCCGTCTTGCGCCCACGGACGCGCAGCGAGCGGGTCCCGGCGATGCTGATCCCGAGGTCGGCGAGCCAGCGGATGACGACGTTGCCGGCGCGAGCGGCCCGGTTGGGTTCTTGGTAGCGCGTGGACATCGCGGATCCTCTCGTCCGGCCGGGAAAAGTTGAGAGCAGTGCTCTCCTGCTTGGTCACAATGGCACAACACTCGCCGGAAAGCAAGAGCGGTGTTCTCGTTTTGTGTCAGACTGGCGACGTGGGCAAACGCCAGGAGTCGCGGGAACAGATCGAGGCGCGCATCGTCGAGCTGGGCCGCCGCCACCTGGCCGATCGCGGCGCCGCCGGGCTGTCGTTGCGGGCGATCGCCCGCGACCTGGGCATGGTCTCCTCGGCGGTGTACCGGTACGTGTCCAGCCGAGACGAACTGCTCACCCTGCTGCTGATCGACGCCTATTCAGATCTGGCCAACACGGTGGACCGGGCCCGCGACACCATGGGCGAATTCTGGAGCGACGACGTCGTCGCCATCGCCCGGGCGACGCGGCGCTGGGCCGTCGAGCATCCCGCCCAGTGGGCCCTGTTGTACGGGAGCCCCGTCCCCGGTTATCACGCCCCCGCGGAACGCACCGTCGGAGTCGGCACCCGCGTCGTGGGCGCCCTCTTCGACGCGATCGCCGCCGGGATCACCACCGGGGATATTCGCCTGACCGATACCGTTGTCCCGCAACCGATGTCGTCAGACTTCGCCCGGATCCGGCACGAGTTCGGCTTTCCCGGCGACGACGCCGTCATCGCCAAATGCTTTTTGTTCTGGGCCGGGGTGCTCGGCGCCATCAGCCTCGAGGTGTTCGGGCAGTACGGCGCCGACACCCTGACCGATCCCGAGGCCGTCTTCAACACCCAGCTCGGGCTGCTGGTGGACATGCTCGCTCAGCATTGACCGCGAATTAGAACGTGTTCACCCGTCGATTCCGAGCGCCGAGCGCCGGATTTTGGCAAAGAATTTCTGGGCCTTTCTGGGCGCCGACAGACTGGGCTATCCTGCCAATCGATGACGCTTGAAGTTCGATCCCCGATACAGATCGCCTGGGTCACCCAGAATCTCGATGCCACCGAAACGGCTCTCACCGGCCTATTAGGCGCTCGGAAGTGGGTTCGGATACCCGACGTGCACTTTGCTCCCGACAGCTGTAGCTACCGTGGCAAGCCGGCCGACTTTGTCGCCCACATCTCGTTGAGCTATCTCGGCGACATGCAGCTGGAGCTCATCGAACCGGTCCGTGGGGAGAACGTCTATAGTGAATTTCTTCGCGCCTGTGGGCCGGGCTTGCACCACATCTGCACGGAGGCCGAAAGCCCCGAACAGTTCGAGGCCGCGCTGGCCGACGCCGCAGATCACGGCGCCGAGGTGGTGCAGCAGGGCGTGATGCCCGGCGGAATCCAATTCGCTTACCTCGCAGCACCACACGCGGGTGTGCCGTTTTTGGAGATCGCGTACATCTCGCCCGAGATGAGGGCGTTTTACGACTACATCAAACAGGAGCAAAGGTGAGCGGCACCGAGATACCAGCAACGGTCAACGCGAACACGGTGACGTCCTGGTCGGACGACGTCGACGTGCTCGTGATCGGTTTCGGCATCGGCGGGGGCTGTGCGGCGGTGAGTGCGGCGGCCGCCGGCGCACGGGTGCTGGTCCTCGAACGCGCCGCCGCGGCGGGCGGAACCTCGTCGATGGCCGGCGGCCACTTCTACCTGGGCGGCGGCACCGCGGTGCAGCAGGCCACCGGGCAAGATGACTCCGCCGAGGAGATGTACAAGTACCTGGTCGCGGTGTCGCGCGAACCCGACCACGAGAAGATTCGGGCGTACTCCGACAGCAGCGTCGAGCATTTCAACTGGCTGGAGGATCTGGGTTTCCAGTTCGAGCGCAGCTACTACCCGGGCAAGGTGGTCGTCCCGCCGGGTACCGAGGGCCTGAGCTACACCGGCAACGAAAAGGTCTGGCCCTTCTGCGAGCAGGCCAAGCCCGCACCGCGCGGGCATTCCGTGCCGGTGCCCGGCGAGTTGGGCGGTGCGGCGATGGTGATCGATCTGCTGGTCAAGCGGGCCGCCGACTTGGGAGTGCAGGTCCGCTACGAGACCGGGGCGACCAACCTCGTCCTCGACGACGACGGCGCCGTGGTCGGCGTCGCCTGGAAGCATTTCACCGAAACCGGTGCGGTCAAGGCAAAGTCGGTCATCATTGCCGCCGGCGGTTTCGCGATGAACCCGGAGATGGTTGCCGAGCACACTCCCGCACTGGCCCAGGAGCGCAAAACCAAGCACCACGGCATGGTGGCGCCCTACATCCTGGGCAACCCCAACGACGACGGCCTGGGCATCCGGATGGGCGTCTCGGCGGGCGGAGTCGCCAAGAACATGGACGACTTGTTCATCACCGCGGCGGCGTATCCGCCGGCGGTGCTGCTGACCGGTGTAATCGTCAACAAGGACGGCAAGCGCTTCGTCACCGAGGACTCCTACCATTCGCGCACCTCGGCATTCGTGCTCGAGCAACCCGACCAGACCGCCTACCTGATCGTCGACGAGGCGCACACCGAAATGCCCGAGATGCCGCTGATCAAATTCCTCGATGGCTACGAGAGCATCGCCGAGATGGAGGACGCGCTGGGAATTCCCAGCGGCAACCTCGCGGCAACGCTGGACCGTTACAACGAATTCGCGGCCAAGGGCGAGGACCCGGATTTCCACAAGCAGCCGGAATACCTTGCGCCACAAGACAATGGGCCCTGGGCGGTGTTTGATCTGTCGCTCGGCCGCGCCATGTACTCGGGGTTCACCATGGGCGGGCTGGCCACCTCGGTGGACGGGGAGGTGCTGCGCGAAGACGGCACGGTGGTGCCCGGCCTGTACGCCGTCGCGGCGTGCGCGTCCAACATCGCCCAGGACGGCAAGGGCTACGCCAGCGGCACGCAGCTGGGGGAGGGCTCGTTCTTCGGCCGCCGCGCCGGAACGCACGCGGCGTCAGCCGCGGGTGCGTAGGCGCGTTAGGACACCGCGCCGGAACGCACGCGGCCGGCCGACGCTAAACGGTCGCGGGCTCCTGGCCGACCGGCCCGAGCTGCCAGCGGCCGCCGCCGAGCAACTGCAGCTCTTGTTCGTGGTGCTGCTCGACGGTGTGGCGGTGGCTGACGCTGACCACAACGCACTCGGGAAGTTCGTTGCGCAGCAGCTGATACAGCGCGAACTCCAGCCCCTCGTCGAGTGCGGAGGTGGACTCGTCGAGGAACACGGCCCGCGGCTTGGTGAGCAAAATCCGGGCGAAGGCCACGCGCTGCTGCTCACCCGGCGAGAGCACCTTGGCCCAGTCGTGCTCTTCGTCCAGTCGACCGATCAGCGGGGCCAGCGCCACCTTGGTCAGCACGTCGTGCAGTTCAGCATCGGTGATGTCGTCCGGCGAATTCGGGTAGCACACCACGCCGCGCAGACTGCCCAGCGGCACATACGGCAACTGCGACAGGAACATCGTCGCGTTGTCGCCGTCGGGACGGCACAGCGTCCCCGAGGCGTACGGCCACAGTTCGGCGAGGCTGCGCAGCAGCGTGGTCTTGCCGGCGCCCGAACGCCCGGTGATCACCAGGGTGTCGCCGGTGTCGAGCTCGATGTCGAGCGAGTCGATCAGCTGGTCTCCGGCCGGCGTGCGGACTTCGATGCCGGCCAGCTCGACCGCCTTGTCCTGGCTGGGCTTGACCAGCACCGCGGGCAGCGCGCGGCCCTGGGCGTTGGCGTCGACCAATCCGTGCAATCGGATGATCGCCGCCCGGAACGAGGCGAACGCGTCGTAGTTGTTCCGGAAGAACGACAGCGAGTCGTGAATATTGCCGAAAGCCGTTGCGGTCTGGCCGACATCGCCGAAGTTGATCTTGCCGGCGAACAACCGCGGCGCCTGGATGATCCACGGCAGCGGGACGATCGCCTGCGACACCGACCAGTTCCAGCCGTTGAAGATGATGGTTCGGCGGACGAACTTGCGGTAGTTGTCGATGATCGGCGTGAAGCGCCGCCACAGTTGCGCCCGCTCGACCCGCTCACCTCGATAGAAGCCGACCGCTTCCGCGGCGTCGCGCAGCCGCACGAGCGCATAACGGAACGCGGCGTTGAGCTTCTCGTTGTTGAAGCTGAGCCAAATCAGCGGGCGCCCAAGCCAAATCGCGACGACCGTCGCGATCAGCACATAGACCAGCACGGTCCAGAACATGGCCCGCGGCAACGTGACGCCGAACAGGGTCAGGTCCCCGGACAGGTTCCACAGGATGGCGGCGAACGAGATCACCGACGCGACCGCGTTGACGGCCCCGAACAGCAACGTGCTGCCCGTGCCGTTGGCCGGGTTGTTCGGGGTGCCACCGGCATTGGCGGTGAAGATGTCGATGTCCTGCTGGATACGCTGGTCGGGGTTGTCAATCGTGTTGTCGATGAACAGATCTCGGTAATAGGCCTTGCCGTCCAGCCAGTCGTCGGTGAGGTGCGCGGTCAGCCAGATGCGCCAGGAGATGATGAACCGCTGAGTGATGTAGATGTCGAGCATGAATCGGACGACATAGAGCGTGGCCAGAATGCTGAAAATCAGCAGCGACATGTAAAAGCCGTGAATACCAGACTGTCTGACGGTGTCATCGCCGGCGGCCATGCCCTGGACGGCGATCTGAACCGACGTGTACAGGTCGTTGCCCTGGTAGCTGAGCAGCACGGTGAGCCGCACGGCGAGCAGCACCGACAGCAGCAGCACCCCGAGTAGCAGCCAGACCTTGACGCTGTCCGGGCCGACGAAATACCCGCGGGTGATCCGCCAGAACTGCCGGCCCCAGGGCGTGAAGAACCGGAATGCGGCCAGCACGACGATCAGGCACACCGCGCCGATCGCCCAGGCTATGGCGAGCCACTGCAGCGAGTCCACCAGTGCCGACGACCAGTCGATGGATGGCGTGAATAGCGTGGGACCCAACTTCGACGTCTCCTTGCTATCGAGGCAACCTGCTCAAGCCTCGTGGCGAATGCTTCCCCGCGAAGGTACCCGAGACCGGCGGATAGGCTGCGAGGATGAGCATCGACGCTCCGTCCAGCCAGATTGTCCACGCCGGCCGACTCATCGCCCGGCGCCTGCGAGCCAGCGGTGTCCACACCCTTTTCACGCTGTCCGGCGGCCACCTGTTCTCCCTGTACGACGGCTGTCGCGATGAGGGCATTCGACTCATCGACACCCGCCACGAGCAAACCGCGGCGTTCGCCGCCGAGGGTTGGTCGAAGGTGACCAGGGTGCCGGGCGTGGCGGCCCTGACCGCGGGTCCCGGCGTCACCAACGGAATGAGCGCGATGGCCGCCGCGCAGCAAAACCAGTCGCCACTGGTGGTGCTCGGCGGACGGGCGCCCGCACAGCGCTGGGGGATGGGATCGCTGCAGGAGATCGACCACGTGCCGTTCGTGGCTCCGCTCGCCCGCTTCGCGGCCACCGCGCAGTCCGCCGAGGACGCGGGCCGGCTGGTCGACGAGGCACTGCGGGCCGCGGTCGGCGCGCCGTCGGGGGTGGGGTTCGTCGACTTCCCGATGGATCACGTGTTCGCCGTGTCCGAGGACGACGGCCGTCCCGGCGCGCTCACCGCCGCCGCACCGACTGCGGCGCCGGACGGCAACGCCCTGGACCGCGCGGCCGGCCTGCTGGCAAGCGCCCGGCGGCCGGTGATCATGGCGGGCACCAACGTGTGGTGGGGACACGCCGAGGCGGCGCTGCTGCGGCTGGCCGAGGAGCGGCGGATCCCGGTGCTGATGAATGGGATGGCCCGCGGCGTGGTGCCCGCCGACCACCCACTGGCGTTCTCGCGGGCGCGGGCCACGGCGCTGGGCGAGGCGGATGTGGCCCTCGTCGTGGGGGTGCCGATGGATTTTCGGCTCGGCTTCGGCAAGGTGTTCGGGCTCCAAACCCAGCTCGTCGTGGCGGATCGGTCCGAACCCGAGCGGGAGCACCCCCGTCCTGTCGCCGCGGGCCTGTACGGCGACCTGACGGGCATTCTGTCGGCGCTGTCCGGGCCGAGCGGCGCCGACCGTGACGACTGGATCGATGCGCTGCGGACCGCTGAGACCAGCGCCCGCGATCAGGAAACCGCGGACCTGGGCGACGAGCGGATCCCGCTGCACCCGATGCGGGTGTATGCCGAGCTGGCGCCGCTGCTGGACCGCGACGCCATCGTGGTCATCGACGCCGGCGACTTCGGTTCCTACGCCGGCCGGGTGATCGACAGCTATCAGGCGGGCTGCTGGCTGGACAGCGGCCCGTTCGGGTGTCTGGGCTCGGGCCCCGGCTACGCCCTGGCGGCCAAGCTCGCCCACCCGGAACGGCAGGTCGTGCTGTTGCAGGGCGACGGCGCATTCGGCTTCAGCGGTATGGAATGGGACACCCTGGTGCGCCATCAGGTGCCGGTCGTGTCGGTGATCGGCAACAACGGAATCTGGGGCCTGGAAAAGCACCCGATGGAGGCGATCTACGGCTACTCCGTGGTGGCTGAGCTGCGTCCGGGCACCCGTTACGACGAGGTGGTGCGCGCCCTGGGCGGCCACGGCGAGCTGGTGTCGGCGCCCGTCGAGCTCCGGCCCGCGCTGGAGCGCTCGTTCGCCAGCGGCCTGCCCGCGGTGGTCAACGTGCTCACCGACCCGAGCATCGCCTATCCGCGCCGATCGAACCTGGCCTGATGGGTCTGGCGCAGGTCGCCGCGTACCGTTGACCTGTGCCAAAGACCATCCGCACCCAACCTGGCCGCCTGAGCAGCAAATTCTGGAAACTGCTGGGCGCAAGCACCGAAAAGAACCGTTCGCGCTCCCTCTCGCAGGTCAGCGACTCGTCTGAATACGACGAGAAGGCCGCCGGCCTCTCCGACGAGCAGCTGCGCAAGGCGACCGGGCTGCTCAACCTCGACGATCTCGCGGACTCCGAGGACATCTCGCAGTTCCTGGCGATCGCCCGGGAAGCCGCGGAGCGGTCAACGGGGTTGCGGCCGTTCGACGTTCAGCTGTTGGGTGCGCTGCGCATGCTCGCCGGCGACGTGATCGAAATGGCGACCGGAGAGGGCAAGACCCTGGCCGGCGCGATCGCGGCCGCCGGCTACGCGATCGCCGGCCGGCACGTCCACGTGGTGACCATCAACGACTACCTGGCCCGCCGCGACGCCGAATGGATGGGCCCGCTGATCGAGGCCATGGGCCTGACGGTCGGCTGGATCACCGCGGAGTCGACGAGCGCGCAGCGCCGAGCGGCCTACGGCTGCGACGTCACCTACGCCTCGGTCAACGAGATCGGGTTCGACGTGTTGCGGGATCAGTTGGTCACCGACGTCGACGACCTGGTATCGCCGAATCCCGATGTGGCCCTTATCGATGAGGCCGATTCCGTGCTGGTCGACGAGGCGCTGGTGCCGCTGGTGCTGGCCGGCACCACGCACCGCGAAACGCCGCGGCTGGAGATCATCAAACTGGTCGGCGAGCTCGCCCCCGAGACGGACTTCGACACCGACTCCGACAGCCGCAACGTGCACCTCACCGACGTCGGCGCGCGCAAGGTCGAGAAGGCACTCGGCGGCATCGACCTGTACTCCGAGGAGCACGTCGCCACCACCCTGACCGAGGTGAACGTCGCACTGCACGCCCACGTGCTGTTGCAGCGCGACGTGCACTACATCGTCCGCGACGACGCCGTGCACCTGATCAACGCCTCCCGCGGCCGCATCGCCCAACTGCAGCGCTGGCCGGACGGTTTGCAGGCCGCCGTCGAGGCCAAGGAAGGCATCGAGACCACCGAGACCGGTGAGGTGCTCGACACCATCACGGTGCAGGCGCTGATCAACCGTTACACCACGGTATGCGGAATGACCGGCACCGCGCTGGCCGCCGGCGAGCAGCTGCGCCAGTTCTACAAGCTCGGGGTGTCACCAATTCCGCCGAATACTCCCAACATTCGCGAAGACGAGACCGACCGTGTCTACATCACGGCCGCGGCCAAGAACGACGCGATCGTCGAGCACATCGTCGAGGTGCACGAGACCGGACAGCCGGTGCTGGTCGGCACCCGCGATGTGGCCGAATCCGAGGAGCTGCACGAGCGGCTGGTGCGTCGCGGCGTGAACGCGGTCGTGCTGAACGCCAAAAACGACGCCGAGGAAGCCCAGGTGATCGCCGAGGCCGGCAAGTACGGCGTGGTCACGGTGTCCACCCAAATGGCCGGGCGCGGAACCGATATCCGGCTGGGCGGGTCCGACGAAGCCGACCATGACCGGGTCGCCGAACTCGGCGGGCTGCACGTGGTGGGCACCGGCCGGCATCACACCGAGCGGCTGGACAACCAGTTGCGCGGCCGCGCCGGTCGTCAGGGCGACCCGGGCTCGTCGGTGTTCTTCTCCAGCTGGGAGGACGACGTCGTCGCGGCCAACCTCGACCGCAACAAGTTGCCGGAGCAGACCGACGAGGACGGCATGATCGTCAGCCCGAAGACCAACGCGCTGCTCGATCACGCGCAGCGCGTCGCCGAGGGCCGGCTGCTGGACGTACACGCCAACACCTGGCGCTACAACCAGCTGATCGCCCAGCAGCGCGCCATCATCGTGGACCGCCGAAACACGTTGCTACGCACCGCGACTGCGCGCGAAGAGCTCGCCGAGCTGGCGCCGAAGCGCTACGAGGAGCTGGCCGAGGAGATTTCGGAGGAGCGCCTCGAGACGATCTGCCGGCAGATCATGCTCTATCACCTGGACCGTGGCTGGGCCGATCACCTGGCGTATTTGGCCGACATCCGCGAGAGCATCCATCTGCGCGCGCTGGGCCGGCAGAACCCGTTGGACGAATTTCACCGGATGGCGGTCGATGCGTTCGCGTCACTGGCCGCCGACGCGATAGAGGCGGCTCAGCAGACGTTCGAGACGGCCAACGTCCTCGACGAGGAGCCCGGCCTGGATCTGTCCAAGCTGGCACGACCGACGTCGACGTGGACCTACATGGTCAACGACAACCCGTTGTCCGACGACACCTTGTCGACCCTGAGCCTGCCCGGCGTATTCCGCTAAGGTCACGGCTCATGGAGCCGGTTCCGCCAGACCGGGTGCTGACAGTGCCCAATCTGTTGAGCGTCCTGCGCCTGGCGCTCATCCCCGTCTTCATCTACGTGCTGATGTTCGCGCACGCCAACGCGCTCGCGGTGGCGATCCTGATATTCAGCGGGGCCTCCGATTGGGCCGACGGCAAGATCGCCCGCACGCTGAACCAATCGTCGAGGCTGGGCGTCCTGCTGGACCCTGCCGTCGACCGGCTGTACATGGTGACCGTGCCGGTGGTGCTGGCGCTGAGCGGGATCGTGCCGTGGTGGTTCGTCGTCACCCTGCTGGCGCGCGACCTGCTGCTGGCCGCCACGCTGCCGCTGCTGCGCAGTCGCGGACTGTCGGCGTTGCCGGTGAGCTACGTCGGCAAGGCCGCGACGTTCGCCTTGATGTCCGGCTTCCCACTCGTTTTGCTGGGGACGTGGGACGCGTTGTGGAGCCGGGTGATCGGCGCTTGCGGTTGGGGCTTTCTGATCTGGGGTATGTACGCCTACCTGTGGTCGTTCGTCCTGTACGCGGTGCAGATGGTTCTGGTGATGCGCCGGATGCCCAAGGTCGGTGAGCATGGCTGAACCGGATCGCCTGCTCGGCGGATACGACCCCAACGCGGGGCGCAGCGCGCACGCCGCCGCGCAACCAACGCTCATCCCGGTGCCGTCGCTGCTGCGGGCGTTGCTGTCCGAGCATCTGGATCCGGGCTACGCCGCCGCCGCGCAGCGGCGCGCCGCCGAGGTCACTCCGCAGGGCACGAAGACGCGCATCTTCGCCTGGCTCTGGCAGGCCCTGGCGGCCATGCTGGTCGCCACCGTCTTCGCCGCCGCGGTCGCGCAGGCCCGGTCGGTCGAACCGGGTGTGCGTACCGCTCAGCAACTGCTGGCGCGAAGCGTGCGGTCGACGGAAGATGCCGACGCCAAACTGGCTCAGCAGCGCAGCATGCTGGCGAGCAAGGTCGACGACGTTCAGCGCATCGCCCTGGCCGATGACGCCGAGGGCCAGCGGCTGCTGAGCCGCCTGGACAGCCTCGGCCTGGCCGCGGCCAGCACACCGATCATCGGCCCCGGCCTGACCGTGAAAGTGACCGATCCCGGTGCCAGCCCGAATCTTTCCGATGTGTCCAAGCAACGGGTGAACGGAAGCCGGCAAATCATCCTCGATCGCGATCTGCAGCTCGTGGTCAATTCGTTGTGGGCCAGCGGCGCCGAGGCGATTTCGGTCGGCGGCGTGCGGATCGGGCCGAACGTGACGATCCGCCAGGCCGGGGGAGCGATCCTGGTCGACAACAACCCCACCGGCAGCCCCTACACGATCCTGGCGGTCGGGCCGCCGAACGGGATGCGCGACGTCTTCGAGAACAGCCCCGGACTGCAGCGTCTGAGGCTGCTGGAAGTCTCCTACGGTGTCGGCATCGCGGTGAACGTCTCCGACGGTCTCTCGCTGCCGGCCGGATCGGTCCGGGAAGTCAAGTTCGCCAAGCAGATTGGGCCCTAGTGAGAAAAGATCGCGCATGATAGGTATCGCGGCGCTTGTGGTCGGCATCGTGCTGGGTTTGGTTTTCCATCCCGCCGTGCCCGAGGTCGTGCAGCCGTATCTGCCCATCGCGGTCGTCGCCGCGCTCGACGCGGTCTTCGGCGGGCTGCGCGCCTACCTCGAGCGGATCTTCGACCCCAAGGTGTTCGTGATTTCGTTCGTGTTCAACGTCTTTGTGGCGGCCCTGATCGTCTATGTCGGCGACCAGTTGGGTGTCGGCACCCAGTTGTCGACGGCGATCATCGTCGTGTTGGGTATCCGGATCTTCGGCAATGCCGCCGCGCTGCGACGGCGGCTGTTCGGGGCGTGACGGCATGAGCCAGGACCTGCCAGACGGCGCGGCCGACGAAAGTCCCGCTGCCGACGATGTCGCGCAGCGCGGTCGCCACGAATTGCCCGCCCACAGCCCACGTCCCGAGATCGGAGCGGTTGGCCGTACCGGGTTGTCCGCGATGCTGCGCAGCGGTCGATCCCGATTGATGTTCGGAACCCTGGCCGTCCTGCTCTGTCTGGTTCTGGGCATCGCCATCGTCACCCAGGTCCGCCAGACCCGGTCGGGCGACTCGCTTGACACGGCGCGCCCCGCGGATCTGCTGGTGCTGCTGGATTCGCTGCGACAGCGCGAGGGCACGCTCAACGGCGAGGTCAACGAATTGCAGAACACGCTGAATTCGTTGCAGGCGTCCGGCAACACCGACCAGGCCGCGATCCAAAGCGCGCAGGCCCGGCTGGCCGCGCTGTCCATCCTGGTCGGCGCGGTGGGCGCGACCGGGCCCGGCGTCACCGTCACCGTCGACGACCCCGGACCCGGCGTATCACCGGAGGTCATGCTCGACGTGATCAACGAGTTGCGCGCCGCCGGAGCCGAGGCGATCGAGGTCAACGGCGGACACCAGTCGGTGCGGGTCGGTGTCGACACCTGGGTCGTCGGCTCGCCAGGTGCGCTGACCATCGACACCAAGGCGCTCTCGCCGCCGTATTCGATTCTGGCGATTGGCGATCCGCCCACACTGGCCGCGGCGATGAACATTCCCGGCGGCGCCGAGGACAGCATCAAACGGGTCGGCGGCAAGATGTCCGTGCAGCAGAGCGAACGCGTCGACGTGACCACCTTGCGACAACCAAAACCGCACCAATACGCTCAGCCCGTCAAGTGAGACACCGAACAGAACAGGATTGCCGTGAGCGATATCCCACCCGATCTGCACTACACCGCCGAACATGAGTGGGTTCGCCGGAGCGGTGACGACACCGCGCGGGTCGGAATCACCGACTTCGCGCAATCGGCACTGGGCGACGTCGTCTTCGTCCAGCTGCCCGACGTCGGCACCGAGGTGACCGCGGGCGAGTCGTTCGGCGAAGTGGAATCGACGAAATCCGTATCCGACTTGTACGCACCGCTGTCCGGCAAGGTGACCGCCGTCAACGGCGATCTGGAGGGCAGCCCGCAGCTGGTCAACTCCGATCCTTACGGCGCCGGCTGGCTGGTCGATATCCAGGTGTCGGACGGCGCGGAGTTGGAGTCCGCCGTTTCTGAGCTGCTCGACGCCGAGGCCTACCGCGGCACGCTCACCGAGTGACGGTTGCTAATGTCCCTGCCAGGGGGTCGGCCGGACGATCGGCGTTCAATCCTGCCGGTGGCTAGCGCAATCGGAACCACCGCGCGGTACGGTCAACACAACAGCGTTAGTAGGCAAGTAATCGGCAATACAGGGTTCAGACACCTAGTGGGAAGCCGGCCGAGCGGCCCGGTCAGACAACGCCACAGCGGCCAGTGAGGAGCAGCGCGTGACGGATATGGACTCAGGAAGACAGGACGACCAGACTTCTGACGAAGTCACCGTGGAGACGACTTCGGTCTTCCGCGCCGACTTCCTCAACGAACTGGACGCACCCGCGCAGTCGGGCGCCGAGAGCACGGTGTCCGGCGTCGAAGGACTTCCGGCGGGCTCGGCCTTGCTGGTCGTCAAACGGGGCCCCAACGCGGGATCGCGCTTCCTCCTCGACCAGGCCATCACCTCGGCCGGCCGGCACCCCGACAGCGACATATTCCTCGACGACGTCACGGTCAGCCGCCGCCACGCCGAATTCAGGTTGGAAAACAACGAGTTCCACGTGGTCGATGTGGGTAGCCTCAACGGAACCTACGTCAATCGCGAGCCGGTGGACTCGGCAGTGCTGGCGAACGGTGACGAAGTACAGATCGGCAAGTTCCGCTTGGTGTTCCTGACGGGACCCAAAGGTGACGACGACGGAGGATCCGGAGGCTAGTGAGCGCACCCGATAGCCCGGCCCTGGCCGGGATGTCGATTGGGGCGGTCTTGGACCTGTTGAGGCCGGATTTCCCCGATGTCACAATTTCCAAGATTCGCTTCTTGGAGGCTGAAGGACTGGTGACGCCGCAGCGCGCAGCGTCGGGATACCGCAGATTCACCGCTTACGACTGCGCGCGACTGCGCTTCATTCTCACCGCGCAGCGAGATCATTACCTACCGCTGAAGGTGATCCGGGCGCAGCTGGATGCTCAGCCCGACGGCGAGCTGCCGCCGTTCGGATCGCCTTATGGTGTACCGCGATTGGTTTCGGTGGCCGAGGGCGATGCCGCACCCGAGACCGGATCCGCCGCGGCCGCGGTGGCACCTACCCGCGTCCGGTTGAGTCGCGAAGACCTCCTGGAACGCGCGGGCGTCGACGAGGACCTGCTGACCGCACTGCTCAAGGCCGGGGTGATCACCACCGGCCCGGGCGGATTCTTCGACGAGCACACCGTCGTGATCTTGCAATGCGCGCGAGCGCTGTCCGACTACGGCGTCGAGCCGCGTCATCTGCGTGCCTTCCGCTCGGCCGCCGACCGGCAGTCCGATCTGATCGCCCAGATCGCGGGGCCGCTCATCAAAGCCGACAAGGCCGGCGCCCGGGATCGCGCCGACGACCTGGCACGTGAGGTTGCCGCGCTCGCAATTACTTTGCACACATCGCTGATCAAGTCCGCCGTTCGCGACGTTCTGCGACGCTGAGGACTAGACTTCCAGTCATTGCTTGGACGTCGGCGGCAGGTGCGGAGGGCAGACACAAATGGGTGAAGTTCGTGTTGTCGGCATTCGCGTCGAGCAGCCGCAGAACCAGCCGGTGCTGTTGTTGCGCGAGGCCAACGGAGACCGTTACCTGCCGATATGGATCGGACAGTCCGAAGCCGCCGCCATTGCCCTCGAACAGCAAGGCGTCGAGCCGCCCCGCCCGCTGACCCATGACCTGATTCGCGATCTCATTGCAGCACTTGGGCATTCACTCAAGGAGGTGCGCATCGTCGATCTGCAGGAAGGCACCTTCTATGCCGACCTCGTCTTCGACCGCAACATCACCGTGTCGGCGCGCCCGTCGGACTCGGTGGCGATCGCGCTCCGGGTCGGTGTGCCGATCTACGTCGAAGAGGCCGTTTTGGCCCAGGCGGGTCTGCTGATCCCCGACGAGAGCGACGAGGAGTCCAACACCGCTGTTCGGGAGGACGAGGTGGAGAAATTCAAGGAATTTCTCGACAGCGTGTCGCCCGACGACTTCAAGGCGACCTGAGTCCGCCAATCGGGACGTTAAGCTGGACTGCGACATCACGGATCCGTCTCATCTGACACTGTGATTTCGACACGCCTGACGGATAGCACGCCCCTTGCCCTTACGACGGCCATACTTTGAGGACAAGTTAAGGCACGGCAGCGACTGGACAGCGTAAGCTTTCTAGCACTCGGGCCTTGGCCAACGCGGCTGTAACGGCAGCCAGTGGACGCAGCTAGTGATTAGAGCGCGATCGGCGAGAGGAACCACTGTGAGCGACCAGCCACGTCAAGAACAGCTGGATCTTGCTGACCAGGCGGATGCCGCATCCCACGGTGAACCGAGTGTCACCGTTGCCAGCGGACCCGTGCAGCCCGGTCTGTTTCCTGACGATTCGGTGCCCGACGAACTCGTCGGCTACCGCGGGCCGAGCGCCTGCCAGATCGCCGGAATCACCTACCGGCAGCTGGACTACTGGGCACGCACGTCGCTGGTGGTGCCGTCGATTCGCAGTGCGGCCGGATCCGGCAGCCAGCGGCTGTACTCGTTCAAGGACATCCTGGTTCTCAAGATCGTCAAGCGGTTGCTGGACACCGGCATTTCGCTGCACAACATCCGCGTCGCCGTCGACCATCTGCGTCAGCGCGGCGTCGAGGATCTGGCCAACATCACCCTGTTCTCGGACGGCACCACCGTGTACGAGTGCACCTCGGCCGAAGAGGTCGTCGACCTGTTGCAGGGCGGTCAGGGCGTGTTCGGCATCGCGGTGTCGGGGGCCATGCGGGAGTTGACCGGCGTGATCGCCGACTTCCCAGGTGAGCGGGCTGACGGCGGCGAATCGATCGCGGCGCCCGAAGACGAGCTGGCCTCGCGGCGCAAGCATCGGGACCGCAAAATCGGTTAGTAATCCACTGTTCGACAGCCCGACACGCATTGTTGGGCTATTTCGTGTACCGGGCTTCACTCACGGGTAAACTAAGCGTTGCATCACGCCCGCGCGGGAGAGTTCTGTGGCAGCCAGCCATGGACGCCGAAGGAGCAGCACCTCTCCGTCAACCTCTCAGGCACCCGGACCGCGCCAAGGTAACGATGCCTCTGGAAAGCGGTGGGGCGCTAAGCGCCACACCCGCCGATGGGGAAAGGCGCTTGGGGGGACTACGCGCCGAATCTCTCAGGCGCCCGTGACTGGGTAAGGACAGAGGGAGAGGGTCGATAGTCCCTCTACCGATGTCAGGAGTGCCCGTGTCCGATCAATCGACTTTCGCAGCCCGCCATATCGGGCCGGACAGCCAGGCGATCGATGCCATGCTCGACGTGATCGGTGTCGGCTCGCTCGACGAGCTGGCCGCCAAGGCCGTCCCGGCCGGCATCCTCGATAAACTCTCCGACGACGGCGCCGCGCCGGGCCTGAGCGCGCTGCCGCCGGCCGCCAGCGAGGCCGAGGCGATCGCGGAACTGCGGGCACTGGCTGACACCAACACGGTGTCGGTGTCGATGATCGGGCAGGGCTACTACGACACGTTCACCCCACCGGTGTTGCTGCGCAACATCATGGAGAACCCTGCCTGGTACACCGCCTACACGCCGTACCAGCCGGAGATCAGCCAGGGCCGGCTGGAAGCGCTGCTGAACTTCCAGACCATGGTCACCGATCTGACCGGGCTGGAAATCGCCAACGCGTCGATGCTCGACGAGGGCACCGCGGCCGCCGAGGCTATGACGCTGATGCACCGCGCCGCGCGCGGTTCGGCCAGCCGGCTGGCGGTCGACACCGACGTGTTCGCCCAGACCGCGGCCATCCTGGCCACCCGTGCTCGGCCGCTGGGCATCGAGATCGTCACCGCCGATCTGCGCGACGGCCTGCCGGACGGCGAGTTCTTCGGCGTCATCGCCCAACTGCCGGGTGCCAGCGGCCGGATCACGGATTGGTCCGCCCTGGTCGCCGAGGCTCACGAGCGCGGCGCGCTGGTCGCGGTCGGCGCCGACCTGCTGGCGTGTACGTTGATCACCCCGCCGGGCGAGATCGGTGCCGACGTCGCGTTCGGCAGCACTCAAAGATTCGGTGTGCCAATGGGATTCGGCGGTCCGCATGCCGGGTATCTGGCGGCGCGCGCCGAGCAGGCCCGTCAGCTGCCGGGCCGGCTGGTCGGTGTCTCGGTCGACAGCGACGGCTCACCGGCCTATCGCCTGGCGTTGCAGACCCGCGAACAGCACATCCGCCGCGACAAGGCGACCAGCAACATCTGCACCGCGCAGGTGCTGCTGGCCGTGATGGCCGCGATGTATGCCAGCTACCACGGCGCCGACGGGCTGACCGCCATCGCACGCCGGGTACACAGCCGCGCCCAATCCATCGCCGCGGCGCTGGGCGGGGCGCTGGTGCACGAGGCATACTTCGACACCGTGCTGGCACGAGTGCCGGGACGCGCGGATGAAGTGCTCGCCAAGGCCAAGGCCAGGGGCGTCAATCTCTGGCGTGTCGATGCCGACCATGTGTCGGTGTCCTGCGACGAGGTCACCACCGACGTCCACGTGGCCATGGTCCTGGAGGCGTTCGGGGTGTTGCCCGCCGATCCTTCCGGCATCGATATCGCCACGCGCACATCGGAATTCCTCACCCACCCCGCCTTCACGCAGTACCACACCGAAACGGCGATGATGCGCTACCTGCGCACCCTGGCGGACAAGGACATCGCCTTGGACCGCAGCATGATTCCGCTCGGCTCCTGCACGATGAAACTCAACGCCGCCGCCGAGATGGAGTCGATCACCTGGCCCGAGTTCTCCCGGCTGCACCCGTTCGCTCCGGCGGTGGACACCTCGGGGATACGCCGCCTGATCAGCGATCTGGAGAGTTGGCTGGTGCACATCACCGGCTATGACGCGGTGTCGCTGCAACCGAACGCAGGGTCCCAAGGCGAGTACGCCGGCCTGTTGGCGATCCACGACTATCACGCCAGCCGCGGCGAACCGCACCGCGACATCTGCCTGATTCCGTCCAGCGCGCACGGCACCAACGCGGCGTCGGCCGCCCTGGCCGGGATGCGGGTGGTCGTGGTGGCCTGCCAAGACAACGGCGACGTCAACCTCGACGATCTGCGCGCCAAGATCGGCGAGCACGCCGACCGGTTGTCGGCGCTGATGATCACCTACCCGTCCACACACGGGGTGTACGAACACGACATCGCCGAGATCTGCGCGGCCGTGCACGACGCCGGCGGTCAGGTGTACGTCGACGGCGCCAACCTCAACGCACTGGTGGGCCTGGCCCGGCCGGGCAAGTTCGGCGGCGACGTGAGCCACCTGAACCTGCACAAGACGTTCTGCATCCCGCACGGTGGTGGCGGCCCCGGAGTGGGCCCGGTGGCCGCGCGTTCGCATCTGGCGCCGTTCCTGCCCGGTCACCCGTACGCACCCGAGCTGCCCGGGGGGCACCCGGTGTCGTCGGCGCCGTACGGGTCGGCCTCGATCCTGCCGATCAGCTGGGCCTACATCCGGATGATGGGTGCCGACGGACTGCGGGCGGCATCGCTGACGGCGATAGCCTCGGCCAACTACATCGCCCGCCGGCTCGACGAGTACTTCCCGGTGCTCTACACCGGCGAGAACGGCATGGTTGCCCACGAATGCATCCTGGATCTGCGCGGCATCACCAAGTCGACCGGCGTGACCGTCGACGATGTGGCAAAGCGATTGGCGGACTACGGTTTTCACGCTCCGACCATGAGCTTCCCGGTCGCCGGCACGCTGATGGTCGAGCCCACCGAGAGCGAGGACGTCAACGAGATCGACGCATTCTGCGAGGCCATGATCGCGATCCGCGGTGAGATCGATCGTGTCGCCGCGGGGGAGTGGCCCGCCGATGACAACCCGCTGCGGGGCGCGCCGCACACCGCCGAGTGCCTGCTGGTCGCCGACTGGAATCATCCGTACACGCGGGAGGAAGCCGCCTATCCGTTGGGTAAGGGCTATCGGCCCAAGGTGTGGCCGCCGGTGCGTCGCATCGACGGCGCCTACGGCGACCGCAACCTGATGTGCTCGTGTCCCCCGGTGGAGGCGTACAACTAGGGCCGCGGCGCGACGTTTCCCGAGCTGCTCGAGTACGAATTGGCCAGCCCGTTCGGACAACCCCGGCAGGTCGGCGCACGTCGCGGTTGATGTCGGTCGCGACCCACTGTTAAGGCACGGCCGCAGTTATCCACAACTTCCGATCCAGCCGATTAGCTCGCGTCAGTGGACCCCGCTATGATCGAATGTATGTTCGAAACCCTTGGGACGGTCGATCCGATGGCCGACGAATCGGCGCTGATCGAACGCATCGCCGAGTTGGAGCGAGTCAAGTCCGCGGCCGCGGCGGGGCAGGCTCGGGCAGCGGCCGCCCTGGACGCGGCGCGCCGCGGCACCGAAGCGGCCCTGGGAATGCCCGCCGCGCAGCGCGGACGTGGGGTGGCCAGCGAGATCGCGCTGGCCCGACGGGACTCGCCCGCCCGGGGCAGCCGACATCTCGGTTTCGCCAAAGCCCTGGTGCACGAGATGCCTCATACCCTGGCGGCGCTCGAATCCGGCGCACTCTCGGAGTGGCGGGCCACGCTGATCGTGCGCGAGAGCGCCTGTTTGGACGTCGAGGACCGTCGCACATTGGATGCCGAGTTGTGCGCCGAGCCGGCCGGCCTGAACGGTATGGGCGATGCGCGAGTGGCCGCCGCTGCCAAGGCAATCGCCTACCGGCTGGACCCTCATGCCGTCGTCGAACGGGCCGCCAGGGCCGAGCATGAACGCACCGTGACGATCCGGCCGGCCCCCGACACGATGACCTATCTGACCGCGTTATTGCCAGTAGCCCAAGGAGTTTCGGTGTACGCGGCGCTGCGCCGCGCAGCCGACATGCGCGCCGACGGACGTTCGCGCGGACAAGTGATGGCAGACACCCTCGTCGAGCGGGTCACCGGGCGCGACGCGGCGGTCCCCACACCGATAGCGGTCAACCTCGTCCTCTCGGACGAAACACTGCTGGGCGAGGCCACCACCCCGGCCGACATCTGCGGCTACGGTCCCATTCCGGCCGCGGTGGCCCGCGCAATGGTCTCCAACGCCGTCGCCGACCAGCGCTCCCGAGCGACGCTGCGCAGGCTTTATGCCCATCCCCGCTCCGGGGCGCTGGTGGCGATGGAGTCACGGGCGCGGCTCTTCCCGCGCGGTCTGGCCCGCTTCATCGAGTTGCGCGATCAACGTTGTCGCACACCCTATTGCGACGCGCCGATCCGGCATCGCGACCATGCCCAGCCCTGGGCCAAGGCCGGACCTACCACGGCGGCCAACGGTCTCGGCTCGTGCCAACGGTGCAACTACACCAAGGAGGCCGACGGCTGGCGGGTCACCACCAGCACAGATGAAAACCATACTCACACAGCAGAATTCACCACGCCAACGGGGGCGACTTACCGGTCAGCCGCCCCACCGCGGGCACCCACGATCACTGTCAGCGAAATCGAAGTGCGAGTCGGTATCGCACTGGCCAGGCATGCCGCCTAGGTTTCAGCCGAAGCACTTGATGATCGCCGTGGCGATTTCGTCGGGCGCATCCTCCTGGATGAAGTGCTTGGCGGTGGGCAGCTCGACCAGGACGTGATCGGGGAACGTCGCGCGCATGCGTGGGAGGCTCGGACCGGGGCGGAACGCGAAGTCCTTCATGCCCCACACCAGCAGGGTCGGCTTCGCGCCAAGTTTGGCCGGTACCTCGCGGCTCAGCCGTTCCAGCAGCGGGCGGGCGGCCAACAGCTCCTTGGGCATCTCGGCCACCCCCAAGCGTGCGGCCGGGTTGGGCTGAACGGCGCGGTAGTGCTCCATCACGGCGTTCCCAGGCCGTTGCGCGGTGCCCGCGGGGATCAGTCGCTCCACGAAGAAGTTGCGCTGCAGGATCGCTTTCTGCATTGGGGCACTGGACATCACGCGGGAGAAGATTTTGGTCGTGAGCACGTCGACCGGCCAGAACCAGGTGTTGCCCAGCACGACACCGCGCACCCGCTCGGCGCGCTCCACCGCGACCGCCATGCTGATCGGCCCGCCCCAGTCCTGGCCCATCGTCAGATAGCCGTCCAGCCCCAAATGATCGACGAACTCGCCGATCACCCGGGCATGCTCGTCGATCTTGTACCCGAAACCGGCGGGGCGATCCGACAAGCCGAAACCCAGGTAATCCGGCGCAATGCAACGAAATTGGCCACGCAGCGCGGTGATAATGTCGCGGTACAGGAAGCTCCACGTCGGGTTGCCGTGGCACAGCAACAGCGGCGGCCCGGCACCTTCGTCGACGTAGTGGACGCGTCCCCGCGAGCTGTCGAACCAGCGCGACTCGAACGGGTACAACCGAGGATCCGGAGTGAAATCCGGCTTGTACTCCTGGCCCATGACCGACCCTCCTCCATCGATGCTCACGATGGTAGGCCCGCGATGGGTGCGCCGCGACGGGCGAGGGGAGGGTGCAGGTTCACGTTCCGCCGGCGAATGCGCCGGCACGGCGCAAATCGATGCGGGGGCGGGTGTGATAGTCCGACAACCGCACGCGATGTGTCTTGCGCCAGAACGTAATTGCCGAGGAAGGCCACAGTGCGGTGTTCTTACCGGTGGCAGGATGCTGATACCAACTGTGGCATCCGCCCGCCTGCCAGACCGAATGGGCGAGACGCCCCTGTAGCCAGTCGTTGAACGCTCCCTCGACCGACGGCCGGACCGTCAGGACGCCAAGCTTTCGGCGCCGCGCGCTCTTGAGGCAGCTCAGGACGTAGCGCGCCTGGGCTTCGATCATGAAGATCTGCGAGTTGTGGCCGAGCCCCGAGTTGGGGCCGAGCATGACAAAGTAGTTGGGAAACCCCGACACGGTCGTCCCCAAGTAAGCCGACGAGCCCTGCTGCCAGCGATCTGACAGCCGTTCGCCGTCGCGTCCGACGATCTCGATGTCGGAGAATGCGAACTGAGTGTCGAAGCCGGTCGCATAGATGACGACGTCGGCATCGTGCGACTGCCCGTCCGCGGTCTTCACCTGGCCGGCGGTCATCTCGGCGATCGCCGAGCTCACCACGGTAACGTTGTCGCGGGTCAGCGCCGGATAGTAGTCATTCGATAACAGCAGGCGCTTGCAGCCGATTGCGTAGTCCGGTGTGAGAGCGTCCCGCAGCTGCGGGTCAGTGACCTTGCGCTGCAACATCAGTCGCGCCAGACGTTCGGCGTCGGCCATCCCGGCGGCGGACTCGACGAAACCGTCGACTCGTCGCTCGTGGATCCAGAACAGCCGCGACCTGGTGTACCAGCGGTAGGGTGCGAACCTGCGCAGTTGCTGTTGACGGCGCGAGAACGTCCGATCGGCTTTCGGCACGACCCAGCCAGGGGTGCGCTGAAAGAGAGTGAGCTGCTTGGCATCTGGTGCGATGCGGGGTACGAATTGGATTGCGCTGGCACCACTGCCGATCACCGCGATGCGCTTGCCTCGCAGCGGGACGGAGTCGTCCCATCGGGCAGAGTGAAACGCGTTGCCGGCGAAGGTGGTACGCCCGGCGATGTCGGGATAGCGGGGGCGGCGCAGCAACCCCGTCGCCGAGACCAGGTAGCGACATTCCAGCACGGCCCCCGACGAGGTCTCCACCGTCCAGGATTGCCGAGACTCCTGCCAGCGCGCCGACATCGCCCTGGTGGCGAAATCGATGTGCTGTCTCACCCCGCGCTGCGCCGCGACCTCGTGCAGGTACTCCAATATTTCCGGCTGGGATGCGAACAACCGCGACCAATTGGCCCGCTGGGCAAACGAAAAGGAGTACAGCGGCGCGGGGATATCGCATCCACACCCGGGATATGTGTTGTCGCGCCAGGTTCCGCCGAGGTCGCGCGCCTGCTCGAGCACCCGGTAGGAAAATCCGGCCCGCTGCAGCTGGTGGGCGACACACAGCCCGCTGACACCGGCACCGATGACCACCACGTCCAGCGGCGCGCCACGGGCTTGCTGGATCGGCGCCGCGGACCCCATGCCACCGTCAACCATCGGCGCGACCCGTCCGGGTGGGACCCACATACAGTGAGTTCAGTTGCAGCCCACCGTCGATGCCGATCTCCTGTGCGGTGATGTAGCCCGAGGCGTCGCGCGCGAGGAACGCGACCAGATCGGCCACCTCGTCCGGACGGCCGAATCGTCCGCTGGGCACCGCGGCCCTGATCCGCTCTTGGTCGGCCTCGGGCAGTGCCAGCACCGGTGGCGTGGCGATCATGCCGGGCAGGACGCAATTGGCGGTGATACCCAGCGAACAATTCTCGATCGCGATGGTTCGTATCATCCCGTGCAGTCCGGCCTTCGACGCCGCGTAGGCGACCTTGCCGGGGGATCCGAGTTGACCCGCCATGCTCGAGATCGCGACGATGCGTCCGAAGCGCCGTTCCCGCATTCCCGGCAGGCAGGCCTGGATGACGCGAAACGATCCGGTGAGATTGACGTCGATATCGCGTGACCACTTCTTCGCCGACATCGAATGCGCCGGAGCGAAGGTGCCGACGACGCCCGCGACCGACACGCAGATGTCGACATCCCCGGTGGCCTCCGCCGGAATCTCGTCGGCGGACAGGTCCACGATCACGTCGGCGGGTCCGGCCACGTCCATCGTGCGCACCGCGACACCGGCGGCACGCAACCGATCACACACCGCCGACCCGATGCCCCCGTTGGCTCCGGTCACCAGCGCCGTCCGCCTCGTCACGTCGTCTCCTCGGCCAATTGGGATGCACCCCCGGTTATTTCACGCTGAATCCCGCGTCGACCGCCCGGCGCAATGGCGTCGCGCTGGCGGCTCGCACGTCGACATCAAGCGCAGGCAACCGAGTGGGGGCGAACGAAATCGAGGGTCAACTCTGTGAACTTCTCCGCGGCTTCGACATGCGGCGCGTGGCCGACCCCCCGGAAGAGACTGAACCGGGCGTGCGGAAGCAATCGCCGTGCCGCGTCCAGCTGCCTGCCGGGCAGGATGCGATCGTGATCACCCCACACGACCAACGTCGGACGGCGATGTTGGGACACCGCGGTCATCAGTTCATCCCGCCATTCCGGTCTGACGCCGCGGATGGTGGCCAGCGATCGAGCGGTCTCGTGCACAACCGTGCCGGTCTCGGGTCGTCGCGCGAGGAGCAAGGCACGATCGATGCGCTCGTCGGTCGCATAGGACCGGTCGCGATAGATTTGTCGCTCATTCATCCGAGCAGTCGCACGGTTGGTGTGACGGGCGGCGAAGGCGCCGATGACCGGTATGGATAGCAGCCGCAGGATCGGATGCAACCCGGAACCGAATCCGGCGCTGCTGACCAGATTCAGCGTGGCCACCCGGTCGGGATACGAGGCCAGCACTTGCAGCGCGACCGCACCGCCCAACGAATGGCCCAGCACGTGCGCCGGCCTGGTCTCACCGATCGCATCGAGAGTTTCGGCGACGCCCCGCGCGAGTCCGGCCAGCGTGGTCGAGGTGGGCAGGCGATCGGAGAATCCGGAGCCGGGCAAGTCGGGAGCAAGCACGCGATAGCCGGCCCGCCGCAGCGGCGAAAACTGCGTCTCCCAATCCTCCAGGCTGCGACTGACACCGTGCAGCAACAAGACCGGGGGCTGGTCTGCACCGCCTTCGATCAGAATGCGGGTACGCCGACCTTTGACGTCGATCGACTTGATTGATTGCATGCCAATACCCCCTGGAATAACTGCGATCGGATTGGTGCGTCATTGCAATCGACGAATCGTCCCCCACGGACCCGACGATACGTGCCGTCGAGACGACCGAAGAAGCCCGCGGCAAACGGATCGACGATGACGTTCGTCGTTGTCATTGGCGCGAATACACGTCAATCGTCGGCCGCCCGCGCCTGACGAAACAGGCCGAAATCATCCTGGGTGACTCGCACCCCCGATGTCCTCGGCGCCGCTGCGTCGGATAGTTCCCGCAGAGCGCGTTCGGAAGACGAGCCCGGCTGCGCCCAGAAGGGAACGAACACATGCCCGGTCGGCTCCAGGGTCAAGTGCTGAAAGTGCAGCGTGAACGGTCCGACCCGGGGATGCATGAGTTTCTTTTTCCCGCTGTTCGCGTGCGTGACATCCGGGCGCGACCACAGCATCCGGAATCGCGCGCTTTTCTTCAGGAGTTCCTCGATGACCGCGGTCAAACCCGGGTCCGGATTGCGCACCGCGTAAACGCGAAGCCAGCACACGGCCCGCATCGTCAATTTGTCCCAATTCCGATAGAAGTTCGGCGTATACGGGTCCAGAAACAGCGATCGCAGCGTGTTGTCTCCCAGTTCCCGATGTGGAAAGACAGCGCGTGCAATGGGATTAGCCGCAACCAAATTCAATGAGCAATCGTGAATATGCACCGGCGTAAGGGGCCAACCGTTGATCAGCGAATAGATCTCCGGTTCAAGATCTTTCGGACACCCGTTTCCAGAGAGCGGGCGCCGCACCAAGTCCCGCAGATAAGCCGCATCACCGTCGTCGAGCTTCAATGCCCGCGCAATACCGTCCAACACCTGATCAGAAGGTCTTTTTTCGCGTCCCTGCTCGATTCGCAGGTAGTAGTCGACGCTGACACCGGCCAACGCGGCAACTTCCTCGCGCCGCAGTCCGGCGACTCGCCGGCGGCCCCCACTGGGCAGACCCACGTCGGCCGGCTGAAGGTGTTCGCGACGATTGCGCAGGAATTGGGCGAGCGCCGAGACTTTCCGCGCCCGCTCGCCGTTGGGCTGATCGCGCTGCGAGCCTTCGCTGCCATCCATGAGCTGGAGCCGGCGTTGGATCCCGGTGGACTCGTTCATCGGTGTCGTCTCCCTCGCGTTCCGATGCCCACGCCCCGAGCATCGTGACTAAGACAACGCCGTCACGATTAGTAAGTATTCCTGACTATCCGGCGGTCGCGCGCTGGTGGTCGATGACGGCCCGAAAGTCGTCAAGGAATCTGTGGAAGTTGGCGGCGCCGAGATTTCGGGCGTGCCGGTTCATGATGTCGGTCATGATCGCGTCGGCAGCAGCCATCTGGCGGCGGCCGCGAGCGGTGGGTACCACGAGCTTGGCTCGACGATCGCCCGGATCCGGCTTGCGTACGACGTAACCCAGGGCTTCGAGGTCGTCGATGATCACCCCGATCACCTGTTTCACCTGGCCGGATAGCCGCGCCAGGTCGGTCGCACGCACACCCTCGGGACGCAGGTAGGCCAGCACCGCGCCATGGCGGTGGACGATGTCGTCGAAGCCTTCGTCGCGCAGCCGGCGGAACAGCTCGGCCTCCACCGCGAACAGCAGACGACCGGCCAGCACGCCCAGGTCGTCGCCGCCCTCGTCGTTCATTGCCGGCAGACCCGCAGCGTCAGCTCAAAAATGTGCTGATTGCCGTGGCCAGATCGGGGGAGGCCGACGTCGCGAGGTTCTGGTAGCTGCCGCCGCTGAGCTGGGCGACCGCCTCCCAGGTGGCCCGGTCGGGATCAGCGCCGAAGTCGATGACGTTGACGGCGATCGGCTTGGCCGGGTCCGCGCTGGTGCGGATGAAGTTCTGCAGCCCCGGCCCGTCCAGGGATTGGTCCGTATGCGGTCCGGCGGTGATCAGCAGAATCGAATTCGATTGTCCGGCACGGTAATTCGTCTGCATGTCCTGGTAGATCATGCGCAGCGTGGTGAACGAGACCGCACCGCCGGCCGACGAATACTGCTTGTCCAGCGCGGCCGCCAGGGCCGCCGGGCGGGGCTGGCCGTTGACCGGGTCGGACAGCGGGCCGGTCGCGACCTCCGAGCGGCCCTCATGGCCGTCGAACGTCCACAATCCCAGAATCGCGGTCGGCGGCAGCGCTTTGATCCTGTCCTGTAGCGCCGCGATCACATTGGCGAGCCGGGTTTTTCCGCCTTCGTCGCCGGGCATCGACTGGTCCAACATGATCGTCGCGGCCAGCCCGCTGGACGGCGCAGCCATCGCATCGGCCAGGGTGGCGCGCATGGCGTCATCGCCCACCGAGAGGGTCGACGGCAGGGCCGCGAAACTCGTCACCGGGCTGCTCGGCGGTGTGACGCCGTTGACGCGAAAACCGGCCTTGGCCAGCTTCGCGAGTTGTTCGGGCTTGCGGATGAAGTGGGCAAACTCGCTGGCCGCCGACGTCTGCTCCTTCGACAGCCACGACCCGTTGAGCAGCACGGTGGGATAGTCCGCGACCGGCGCCGGCCCCGGCGGCAGCCAGGAAGCCAACGTGTTCTTGGCGTCCGGCAGCGACTGACCGCGCTGGAAAACCTGCTGTTCGGTGGTGATCACCGCGTGCACCGGGGCGGTTGCCGGGTCACCGGGTTTCAGCAGCGCGTTCATCGCCTCGGTCAGCGAGTTGTCGGCCAGTTTGGGCTGGCCGCTGGTCAGCGACCGCAGTAAGGCGGCGCCCTGAGTGAGCGGCGCGCCAGGCGGGACGGACGCCGCCGCGACCGCTTCGCCGGCCAGGTAGGACGCGTCGCTGTTGCCGTTCGTCGGCAACGCCAGTCGCAGCGATCCCCACGCCGGTAACTTCAACGCCGCCAACGAGTTTGGATTGGTCTGCAGGCCGGGCAGCGCGCCCCAGTTTTGGTTCGACAGCGCCGGCGCCAGTTCGGGCCGAACGGCGAGTAGCACCGGCGATGTCACCAGTGAACGGCTGTCGCTGATCGTTTTCTGGCCCGCGGCCGCGGACAGCCGCGCCGCCGAGACCGAGCTGCCCGGAATCCACAGCGCCGGCTGCGAACCCAACTCCGCCGGCCACTTGCCAACGAAACCGGCGATGACGGCGTCGGAGCCGGCCGGTCTGACGTCCACCACCATGCAGTGGTCACCGACCGGGCCGGCCGAGGAGTTGTAGCTTTCGGCGAACGGCCGCACCTGGTCGACGATCGACGGATCGACCACGACGGCGACGGATTCCTTGCCCCCCACACAGCGCGCGGCGGCCGTGTGCGAGCGATGGGACAACACGTCGCCGAAGAAACTCCACAGGATGACGGTGCCGACCACGACGATGACCGCGACCAGGGCCACGATCACACCGATGCTCACCCCCCGTCGCCCGCCGGCGCTGCGGTGACCGCCCCGCCAATCGCCGAGCACGCGGTGACCGGACTCGAAGTCACCCGGCGTGGCCTCCGGCGGCGCGGAACTCTTCGGCCGAGACGGAAATTCGGGGTATTCGTCGTCGAGGCCCTGCGCGGCGTAGCCGTTCTCGTCGGCGTAGTCGTCGTCCCCGAGGTCCTCGTCGGCGTCGTCATCCTCGTCCGGGTCCGGGTAGTCGCCGTAGTCGTCGTCCTCGTCGAGGTCGCGCGGATCGGGCTTGTCGCGTTCCTCTTGATAGCGGGAAACCAGGTCGCGGGCGGTGAACTTGGTCGTCGGGTCGTCGGAAGGCTCGTCGGCCGACTTCCCGGGCATGCTGTGCCTACCCATACCGGCAACCGGTATCAGGCACCGGCGCGGGCCTTGAGCTCACGCCGTCGCCGATGCAGGATCGGCTCGGTGTAGCCGCTGGGCTGCTGCGCACCGGACAGGATCAGCTCCTGGGCCGCCAAGAACGCGATGCTGTCGTCGAAGTCGGGCGCCATCGGGTGATACGCCGAGTCGCCGGCGTTCTGCTCGTCGACCAGCGGGGCCATCCGTTCCAGGCTGGCGCGGACATCCTCGCTGGTGATGATGCCGTGGCGCAGCCAGTTCGCCAGCAGCTGGCTGGAGATCCGCAGCGTGGCACGGTCCTCCATCAGGGCGACGTTGTGGATGTCGGGCACCTTCGAGCAGCCGACGCCCGCATCGATCCAGCGCACCACGTAGCCCAGGATGGACTGGCAGTTGTTGTCGACCTCTTCGCGAATCTCTTCGGGAGCCCAAGCCAGTTCCTTGGCCAGCGGGATGGTCAGCAACTCGTCGACCGTGGTGCGCTTCTTGCCCTGCAGCTCCTTCTGCACGGCAAACACATCCACCTGGTGGTAGTGCATCGCGTGCAGGGTGGCCGCCGTCGGGGAAGGCACCCACGCGGTGGTGGCGCCGGCCTTGGGCTGGCCGATCTTCTGCTCGACCATGTCGGCCATCAGCTCGGTCATCGCCCACATGCCCTTGCCGATCTGGGCCTTGCCGGAGAAACCGGCGGCCAGCCCGATGTCGACGTTGGCGTCCTCGTAGGCCTTGATCCAGGTGGTGTTCTTCATCGCACCCTTGCGGATCATCGGACCGGCCTCCATCGAGGTGTGAATCTCGTCGCCGGTGCGGTCCAGGAACCCGGTGTTGATGAACACCACCCGGTCGGCGGCGGCCTTGATGCACGCCTTGAGGTTGACCGTGGTGCGCCGCTCCTCGTCCATGATGCCGACCTTCATCGTGCCTTGCGGCAGGCCCAGCACATCCTCGACGCGGCTGAACAGCTCGCAGGTGAACGCGACCTCCGCGGGCCCGTGCATCTTCGGCTTGACGATGTAGATGGAGCCGGTGCGGCTGTTGGTCAGCGGCCCGTTGGCGTCGCCGGACCGCAGGCCGTGGATCGCGGTCAGACCGGTGAACAGCGCGTCCATGATGCCCTCGAACACCTCGTTGCCGTCCGCGTCGACGATCGCGTCGTTGGTCATCAGGTGCCCGACATTGCGGACGAAGAGCAGGCTGCGTCCGGGCAGGGTCAGCTCGCCCTTGCCGTCGGGCGTGGTGTAGGTGCGGTCGGCGTTGAGCACGCGGGTGAAGCTCTTGCCGTCCTTGCTGACCTCTTCGGCCAGGTCACCCTTGTTCAGGCCCAGCCAGTTGCGATAGCCCAGCACCTTGTCGTCGGCGTCGACGGCGGCGACGGAATCCTCGAAGTCCATGATCGTGGTGACCGCGGATTCCAGGACCACGTCCTTGATGCCGGCCGCGTCGGTCTTGCCGACCGGCGAGGACGGGTCGATCTGGATCTCGATGTGCAGCCCGTGATTGACCAGCAGCACCGACCAGTCGGGGGAGCCGAGCTCGCCGCTGTAGCCGACGAACTTCTCCGGGCTGGCCAACCCGGTGGTCTCCGCGCCGAGTGCGATCTTCAGCTGGCCGTCTTCGATGCTGACGCCCGTCGCGTCCGCCCACGAGCCCGACGCCAGCGGCGCCGCCTGGTCCAGGAATTTGCGTGCGTAGGCGATCACCTTGTCGCCGCGAATCCTGTTGTAGCTACTGCCCTTTTCGGCGCCGTCGGTTTCCGGGATGACGTCGGTGCCGTACAGGGCGTCGTACAGGGAGCCCCAGCGGGCGTTGGCCGCGTTCAGCGCGAAGCGCGCGTTGAGCACCGGCACCACCAGCTGCGGGCCGGCGGTCGTGGTGATCTCGTCGTCCACCCCGGACGTGGTGATGGTGAAGTCGTCGGGTTCGGGCAGCAGATACCCGATGTCGATGAGGAACTGCCGGTAGGCCTCGGGGTCCAGCGGTTCGATGACGCGCTGCCGGTGCCACTTGTCGATCTGGGCCTGCAGCTCGTCGCGTGTCTTCAACAAACTTTGGTTCTGCGGGGTGAGGTCGGTGACCACCTTGTCGACGCCGGCCCAGAAGCTGTCCGGGTCGATATCGGTGCCGGGCAGGGCCTCGTTGTTCACGAAGTCGTAGAGCACTCGGCCAACGCGCAAATTCCCCGCTGACACGCGGTCAGTCATCTTTCTCCTCCATAGTTGCCTCATTGGTCCCACTCGTCTCCCGACTGGCCCCAACTAGCTACGCCGTCAGCCTACCGGCCGACGGCCCGAACGAACGCCTACGCCGGACCGGCAATAGCAGGTCACGGTGCGGTTGACGGGCTTCGCCGTGGGCTTCCCGACGGGCCCTGGGGAGCGCCTTCTGGCAACGCATGTTCCGCCGCCGCACCCTGCCCTTCGCCCCATAGTGGACCGGCGCCGTTCAATCATACGGGCTGGACGGGGCCCTCTTTTCCGCGCGGGCCCGGCCGATGCCGTCACTGCGCGTCGCGCATGCTGCCGACCAGATCCTCCATCAGGTCCTCCATCGCCACCATCGCCACCACGCCGTGGCCGTCGGTGACGAGCGCCAGATGGCTGTTGGTGCGACGCATCCGTGACAGGGCATCGGCCAGCGGCAACGTGATGCTCACCCGCGGCAGCGGGCGCACCAGCGACAGATCGATGACCGTCTGCGGATCGTCGCCGAGCGGCAACATGTCCTTGATGTGCAGGTATCCGATGAACCGGCCGTCGGCGGCCGCGACCGGGAAGCGCGAGTAGCCGGTCTGCGCGAGGGCGGCTTCGACGTCGCCGATCGTCGGCCCGGACCCCGGGGCCGCCACCGGCACCGCCCGCACGTCGTCGAGCGCGACGGCCACATCGCCGACCACCCGGCTGCCGATCTGCAACGCCCGGGTCAGCCGGGTGTGTTCCTCGGGGTCCAGCAGGCCTTCGGAGACCGATTCGGCGATCATCGCGCTCAGCTCGTCCGGTGAGACCGTGATGTCGAGTTCGTCTTTGGGTTCCACCCGCACCAGGTGCAGGATCGCGTTCGCGCACTTGTTGTAGAAGACGATGAACGGCCGGGCCACCCGCACGTAGGCCAGGTACGGCGGCACCAGCAGCATCGCGGTGCGCTCCGGGCCGGCCAGCGCGATGTTCTTCGGCACCATCTCGCCCAGCAGCACGTGCAATGTCACCACCAAGGCCAGCGCGATCACGAACGACAACGTGTGCCGCACCGCCAGCGGTATCCCGGTCAGCCCGAACGCCGAATGCAGCAGGTTGGCGACGGCCGACTCGCCGATGCGCCCGAGCAGCAGCGAGGCGACCGTGACGCCCAGCTGCGAGCCGGCCAGCATCGAAGCCAGCTGCTCACCGGCACGGATCACGGTGACCGCTCGCTTCTTGCCTTGTTCGGCCAGCGCTTCGAGCCGGTCGCGCCGCGCCGAGATCAGCGAGAACTCCGCGCCGACGAAGAAGGCGTTCGTTGCGATCAGCAGGATCGCCAGCAGCACTCCGAGCGCGTCGTTCATCGTTGACCGCGCTCCGCGGATGTTTCCGGACGGGTGCTCAGTTCGGTCAGCTCGAGCAGATCGATCCGCCGGCCGTCCATCCGAACCACCGTCGCCTGCCAGCGAATTGCATTGTCCAACAGGCCGTCTCCGTCGAGCGCCGTCAGCTCGACGGTTTCGCCGACCACCGGGATGTGGCCGAGCTCGCGCAGCACCAGGCCGCCGATCGTTTCGTACGGTCCTTCCGGCGCCCGGTAGCCGGTGGCGGCGGCCACCTCGTCGGTGCGCAGCAACCCCGACACCTGCCAGCCGTTGCCCGCCGCCACGACATCCGGTGTGGCGTCGTCGTGTTCGTCGCGGACGTCGCCGACGATCTCTTCGATCAGGTCCTCGACCGTCACGATCCCCGCGGTGCCGCCGTATTCGTCGACGACCATCGCGGTCTGCAGTGGGTTGGCCCGGATCTCGGCCATCACCGCGTCACCGTCCAGGGTCGACGGCACCACCGGCACCGTCTGCACGAGCGTGGTCAGCAGCGTCGAGGCGCGCTCGGCCCGAGGAACGTTGAACACCTGCTTGACGTGCACGATGCCGATGGTTTCATCGAGATCGCCGTCGACGATGGGGAAGCGGGAGAACCCCGATTCGGCGGCCGTGGCGATCAGGTCGGCAACGGTGTCGTCGGTCTGCAACGCCACGATTTTCGACCGCGGCGTCATCAACTCCTCGGCGGTCCGGGCGCCGAACTGCAGCGACCGCCGGACCAGCGCGGCCGTGGCGGGATCCAGCGCACCGGCGCGCGCCGAGCTGCGCACCAGCGAGAGCAACTCCTGCGGTGAGCGCGCCGACCGCAGTTCCTCGGCCGGCTCGATGCCCATCTTCCGCACGATCCAGTTCGCCGCGCCGTTCGTCAGCCGGATCACCGGAGTGAACAGCAGCGAGAACATCAGCTGAAACCCGGCGACGGCACGCCCGGTCGACAGCGGCCGCGCCACGGCCAGGTACTTCGGCACCAACTCGCCGAAGACCATCGACACCGACGTCACGATCACCATCACCATGAACGCCGTGATCCCGTCGGCCATCGAATCTGACACGCCAAGGGCATCCAGCCACGGGTGCGGCAGGTCGGCGACCATCGGTTCGGTCAGGTAGCCGGTGATCAGCGTGGTGATCGAGATGCCCAGTTGTGCGCCCGACAGCTGAAATGACAGCCGGTCCTGGGCGCGCTGGATGTAGCGGTCGCGTCGACCGCCCTTGCGGGCGTTGGCCTCGACGGTGCTGCGGTCCAGTGCGGTCAGCGAGAACTCGGCCGCCACGAATACCGCATTGCCGAAGATGAGCACCGCGATGGCGAGCACGCTGACGAGGGCGACGGTGAGGTTCATGAGGGCGTGGCTATCGCGATGGCCCGGGAGACGGCGGTCGAGCGGGTGTCCGCTTCGCCCGGAAGCCGACGGGCTGGACGGGTGCCTGCGGCACGTCATCCCTTTCGCTTGATGCCGCGCAGCGCATTGCTGCGGGCGGGCAGAACCAGAGATTCACATGGTAGCGAACACATCTGGCTCAAGGGCTACGGCGTGCCTTCCGCAGGACCGGTATCACCAGCCCAGCGGCAACGGGTGGCCCTCGGCGAAGCCCGCGGCCGACTGCACCCCGACGACGGCTTGCTCGTGCAATTCCGCCAGGGTCGAGGCACCGAGGTAGGTGCAGGTGCTGCGCAGGCCCGAGGTGATGTGGTCGATCAGGTCCTCGACGCCGCCCCGGTCGGGGTCCAGCTCCATCTTCGACTTGGAAATGCCCTCCTCGAACAGCGCCTTGCGGGCGCGGTCGAACGCGCTGTCGGCGGCGGTGCGGGCCACCACGGCCCGCTTGGACGCCATGCCGTAGCTCTCCTTGAACGGCCGGTCGTCGCGGTCGCGCATCAGGTCGCCGGGCGACTCGTAGGTGCCGGCGAACCACGACCCGATCATCACGTTCGAGGCCCCGGCGACCAGCGCCAGCGCGACGTCGCGGGGATGGCGGATCCCGCCGTCGGCCCAGACGTGTCCACCGAGTTCCCTTGCGGCAGCGGAACATTCGAGTACCGCAGAGAACTGCGGGCGCCCGACGCCGGTCATCATCCGGGTGGTACACATAGCGCCGGGCCCGACGCCGACCTTGACGATGCTGGCCCCGGCGCCCAACAGGTCCCGGGTGCCGTCGGCCGACACCACGTTGCCCGCCGCCAGCGGCAGACCCAGCTCCAGCGACGCCACGCAGCTGATCGCGTCCAGCATCCGTTGTTGATGCCCGTGCGCGGTGTCGATGACGAGCATGTCGACGCCGGCCTCGGCCAGCGACCGGGCCTTGGCCCCGACGTCGCCGCTGATGCCCACGGCCGCGCCGACGCGCAGCCGGCCCACCGCGTCGGTGGCCGGGGTGTACAGGCCGGCGCGCACCGCACCCGTGCGGGTCAGCACGCCGGCGAGCTTGCCGTCGGCGGCGGTGACGACGGCGACCTCGATCGGGGCGTGATCGAGTAGGTCGAAAATCTTGCGCGGCTCGGTGCCCAGCGGGGCGCTGACGAAGTCCGACACGGCCACGTCGCGAACCCGGGTGAAGCGGTCCACTCCCACGCAGGACGCCTCGGTGACCAATCCGATGGGGCGGCCCTCGAAGACCACCACCGCGGCACCGTGCGCCCGCTTGTGGATCAGCGCCATCGCGTCGGACACGGAGTCGTCGGGGGACAGCACGACCGGGGTGTCGAGCACCAGGTCTCGGCTTTTGACGAACTCCACCGTCTGGCGGACGGCCGTGATCGGGAGGTCCTGCGGCAGGATCACGAGGCCCCCACGCCGCGCGACCGTCTCGGCCATCCGGCGTCCCGCCACCGCCGTCATGTTGGCGACGACCACCGGAATCGTCGTGCCGGAGCCGTCGCTGGTGGACAGGTCGACGTCGAACCGCGACGTGATGTCGGACCGGTTCGGCACGATGAAGACATCGTTATAGGTCAGGTCGTAACCGGGCCGCCGGTCGCCGTTCAGAAACTTCATCGCACTTGCTGAGCCCCCTTTGGCTAGACCGGCACTTCGCTGCGGTCGCCACTCCAGAGTGTATGGAACCGTTTGCCCGGGTCCTCGTCGATGCGCCCGTAGGTGTGGGCGCCGAAGAAGTCGCGCAGGCCCTGGGTCAGCGCGGCGGGCAGCCGTTCGGTGCGCAGGGCGTCGTAGTACGACAGCGCCGAGGCGAATCCGGGGATCGGAATGCCCAGCCGCGTGGCGGTCACCACGACGCGGCGCCAGCTGTCGATCGAGGCCTCGATCGCCTCGCGGAAGTACGGCGCGACGATCAGCGACGGCAGGTCGGGGTTCTCGTCGAAGGCGTCTTTGATGCGGTTGAGGAACTTGGCGCGGATGATGCAGCCGCCGCGCCAGATGGTGGCCATATCGCCGGGGGTGATGTTCCAGTCGTACTCGATGCTGCCGGCCTGGATCTGATTGAAGCCCTGGGCGTAGGCGATGATCTTCGATGCGTACAACGCGCGGCGCACATCCTCGGTGAACTGTGTTGCATCGGATGGCTTTTCGCCGAGATCGCCGGAGGCCAGCCCGGTAGTGGCCTTGCGCTGGGCCACCGACCCGGACAGGGCGCGGGCGAAGACCGCCTCGGCGATACCGGTCACCGGCACTCCGAGGTCGAGGGCGGATTTCACCGTCCAGCGGCCGGTACCCTTCTGCTCGGCCTCGTCCAGGATCAGATCCACCAGCGGCTTGCCCGTCTTCGCGTCGGTCTGTTTGAGCACCTCGGCGGTGATCTCGATCAGGTAGCTGTCCAGGTCGCCGGAGTTCCACTCGGCGAACACGTCGGCGATCTCGGGTGCCGACCTGCCCAGCCCGTCGCGCAGCAGCTGATAGGCCTCGCCGATCAGCTGCATGTCGGAGTACTCGATGCCGTTGTGGACCATCTTGACGAAGTGACCGGCGCCGTCCGGGCCGATGTGGGTGCAGCACGGCACGCCGTCGACGTGCGCGGAGATCTCCTCGAGCAGCGGGCCCAGCGACTTGTACGACTCGGCCGGCCCGCCGGGCATGATCGACGGTCCGTTCAGCGCGCCCTCCTCGCCGCCGGAGATCCCGGCGCCGACGAAGTGCAGCCCGCGTTCCCGAATCGCCTTTTCGCGGCGGATGGTGTCGGTGTAGAGGGCGTTGCCGCCGTCGATGATGATGTCGCCTTCTTCCATGGCATCGGCGAGCTCGTTGATCACCGCGTCGGTGGGGTCACCCGCCTTGACCATGATGATCACCCGGCGCGGCTTCTCCAGCGCATCCAGGAATTCCGCGATGGTCTCCGAGCGGACGAAGTTGCCCTCGTCGCCGTGCTCTTTGAGCAGGGCATCGGTCTTGGCGATCGAGCGGTTGTGCAGCGCCACGGTGTAGCCGTGGCGGGCGAAGTTGCGGGCGAGATTCGAGCCCATCACGGCCAGGCCCGTAACGCCGATCTGCGCGGTGCCGGTCTTGGAATTCGACGAACTCATGTCTTCGCCTCTCAGGTTGGGCAACGTTTTCCGTCACACTGTGGCACAGCGGAGTTCCGGTCCGCCAAAGGGATTCGCCGTGCGCCGCGCTAGAGGTTGAACAGTCGCTTGAGCTCGGTGAGCCACGGCACCGCCAGCGCGATGGTGGGCACCACCAGAACCGCGGCCGCGGCCAGGTAAGCGGCCGCGGACAGCATCACGCTGTTGCCGCGCCCCGACAGTCGGCGCACCCGCACCACGGTGCTGGGACCACCCGCGGCCAGCGCACCCGACGGCGCCCGCCCGCCCGCACAGGCGACCAGCGCGCGGGCCAGGGGAGTGCGCCCGGCCGCACGCACCGCGGCGTCGTCGGCGAGCAGCTCCACCAGCAGCTGCACCGCGCCCAGCGCATTGGAGCTGCGGACCAGCCGCGGGAACGCGGCGTGCACGGCGGTGAACGCTTCCAGAACCAGGTCGTGCCGGGCGCGCAGGTGCGCCCGCTCGTGAGTCAGGATGGCCGAGACCTCGTCGTTGTTGAGCGTGGTCAGCGTGCCTTCGCTGACCACGACCCGGCTGCGCACTCCGGGCAGGCAGTAGGCCAGCGGTTCGGCCACATCCAAGACGCGCAGGTCACGGGCGCGAGCACAGGGTTGCGCGAGGGCCGCGTCGTGCCCGACCCCGACCAGGTCGACCACCATCCGGTGGTGTGCCCGCCGGCGCCGATTGGCGATGGCGACCCGCAAGACCGCGACCACCAGGCGCACACCCACCAGCACGGTCAGCGCGAAGGCGGCGATGTAGGCCGTCCACAACGGCCAACCGAGCCGCCCGGCCGCCCCGACGATGCTGGCCGTGGGCCGGCCGTCGGGGCCGGGCATGAGGATTCGGGTGGCGATCGCGATACCGGCGCTGAACGCCGAGAGCACGGCGGCCACGGCGATGGCTTGCCACAGCACCATCGCTGCTCGCGGGGCGCGCAATGGCCAGGACGCCCGGGCTAACAGGGCTGGCGTGGGACCAATCAGCAGCACCGCGAGGAAGGTAAAGGCCAACGCGGACACCTCACTAGTGTCCCTCAGGGCGCCGGTCTAGCGCCAGCTCATGGCGTATTGCGTTGATTTGCTTCCAGTTCGGCGAGCGCGCGCCGCAGGGCCTCGGCCTCGTCAGCGCCGACACGCTCGACGAAATGCACCAGCGCGGCCTGCCTGCCGCCGGAGTCCTCGGCCTGGGACAGCGCGTCCACCATCAGGCCGGCGACCAGCTCGTCGCGGGCCTGCACGGGTGCGTAGCGGTGCGCCCGGTCGTCGCGGATCTGCGATACGAGGTTCTTCTTGGCCAACCGCTGCAGCACGGTCATCACCGTCGTGTAGGCGAGGTCGCGGCGCGCCGACAAGGCCTCATGCACCTGGCGGACCGTCTGCGGTTCGGGTGTGGACCACAGGTGGTCCATCACTGCGCGTTCCAGGTCCCCCAGCCGTGTCAGCTTGGCCATAGTTCGTTCATCTCCATCAGCGTTGAAACCAGCGTACTCCGGCTTACTACCGGCAGTCGTAAAGACAGCCGGCCAAATCGGCATCCGACCGTGGATACACGTGCACCCGGTCTGCGTGGTTCACACACTACCCCTTGCAAAGTTAGGACAGCCTTGCCTATACTCAAGGAGGTCGAGCCAAACAGACCGCCGGAGTGTCCTGAGGGCTGCAGTGACCCCCGGTCTACTCGATCGGCGAGCCCCGTGCCTCCGGGCACGGGGCTCGCCTGTTCTTTGTCGGCTCTACGCGACCGACCGTTGGCGATGGTGTAGACAACAGAGCGTGCCAACGTCGCCAGACGCGGTGATCCCACCGGGTTTCACCGCACCATTCGATACCGAGCTGGGCCTGCGATTCACCGAACTCAGCCCCGACGGCGCCCGCGCCCAGCTCGAGGTCACCCCCAAATTGCTGCAGCCGATGGGCCTGGTCCACGGCGGTGTCTACTGCGCGATGGTCGAGAGCATGGCCAGCGTGTCCGCCTACACCTGGCTGGCCAGCCAGGGCGGCGGCGAGGTGGTGGGTGTGAACAACAACACAGACTTCCTGCGGTCGATCGGCTCGGGAACGGTCCACGGCGTCACCGAACCGATTCACCGCGGCCGGCGCCAGCAGTTGTGGTTGGTCACCATCACCGACGACGACGAGAAGGTCGTCGCCCGCGGGCAGGTGCGGCTGCAGAATCTCGAGCCTCGCCAACGCTGAGCGGAGCCAGGCGGTTCCCCCAACGGCATGGCAGGATTTCAGACCATGCGCCTGACGCCACACGAGCAGGAGCGGCTCCTACTGTCCTATGCCGCCGAATTGGCTCGCCGTCGCCGCGCCCGCGGCCTGCGGCTCAACCACCCCGAAGCCGTCGCCGTCATCACCGACCACATTCTCGAAGGCGCACGCGACGGCCGCTCGGTTGCCGAGCTGATGGCCAGCGGACGCGACGTGCTCGCCCGTGACGACGTGATGGAGGGGGTGCCGGAAATGCTGGCCGACGTGCAGGTCGAAGCAACGTTCCCGGACGGCACGAAGCTTGTCACCGTACACCACCCGATCGCATGATTCCCGGCGAAATCCTGTACGGCAGCGGCGATATCGAGATCAACGCGGATGCCCCGCGCCTGGACATGCAAATCCTCAACACCGGCGACCGCCCAGTGCAGGTGGGTAGCCACGTCCATCTTCCACAAGCCAACTCGGCGCTGTCGTTCGATCGCGGCGCGGCCCACGGCTACCGGCTGGATGTGCCCGCCGCCACCGCGGTTCGCTTCGAACCCGGTGTGGCCCAACATGTTCAGCTAGTGCCACTGCAGGGGAGCCGCGAGGTGTACGGGCTCAGCCTGAACCCGCCCGGACGGCTGGACCGCTGATGACGCAGCTGTCTCGGCAACAGTACGCCCAGCTGTACGGCCCCACCACCGGCGATCGAATCCGGCTGGCGGACACCGACTTACTGGTCGAAATCACCGAAGACCGCAGCGGCGGACCGGGATTGGCCGGGAACGAGGCGGTGTTCGGCGGCGGCAAAGTATTGCGCGAGTCGATGGGCCAGGGGAGGGTGTCGCGCGCGGAAGGCGCACCCGACACCGTGATCACCGGCGCGGTGATCATCGATCACTGGGGAATCATCAAGGCCGACATTGGTATTCGCGACGGCCGGATCGTCGCACTCGGCAAGGCCGGCAACCCCGACACGATGGCGGGTGTGCATCCGGATCTGGTGGTCGGGCCCAGCACCGAAGTCATCGGGGGAAACGGCCGCATCGTCACCGCGGGCGCCGTCGACTGCCATGTGCATTTGATCTGCCCGCAACTGATGTCCGAGGCCCTCGGGGCCGGGATCACGACGATCCTGGGCGGCGGCACGGGTCCCGCCGAGGGCAGCAAGGCCACCACCGTGACGCCGGGCTCCTGGCACCTGGCCCGGATGCTCGAGGCGCTCGACGGTTGGCCGGTGAACTTCGCGTTGCTGGGCAAGGGTAACACCGTCAACCAAGAGGCGCTGTGGGAGCAATTGCGCGGCGGCGCTTCGGGTTTCAAGCTGCACGAGGACTGGGGCGCCACTCCGACCGCGATCGACGCCTGCCTGACGGTCGCCGCCGCCGCCGGGGTACAGGTGGCGTTGCACACCGACACCCTCAACGAGATGGGCTTCGTGGAAGACACGCTGGCCGCGATCGCCGGCCGCTCGATCCACACCTATCACACCGAGGGCGCCGGTGGCGGCCACGCTCCCGACATCATCCGGGTCGCCGGCCAGCCCAACGTGCTACCCAGTTCCACCAACCCGACCCGCCCGCACACGGTCAACACCCTCGACGAGCATCTGGACATGTTGATGGTCTGCCATCACCTCAACCCACAGGTGCCCGAGGATTTGGCCTTCGCCGAGAGCCGGATTCGGCCGTCGACGATGGCCGCCGAGGACCTGCTGCACGACCTCGGCGCGATCTCGATGATCGGAAGCGACTCGCAGGCGATGGGCCGCATCGGAGAGGTGGTGCTGCGCACCTGGCAGACCGCGCATGTGATGAAGCGCCGTCGCGGGGCGCTGCCCGGCGACCCCTCTGGTCCTCGAGCCGCCGACAATCTGCGAGTGCGGCGCTACATCGCCAAATACACCATCTGCCCGGCCATCGCGCACGGGCTCGACGGCGAGATCGGCTCGGTGGAACCGGGCAAGCTCGCCGATCTGGTGCTGTGGGAGCCGCAATTCTTCGGTGTCCGCCCGCACGCGGTGCTCAAGGGCGGCATGATCGCCTGGGCGGCGATGGGCGACGCCAACGCGTCCATCCCCACCCCGCAGCCGGTGCTGCCGCGTCCGATGTTCGCCGCCGCGCCGGCGGCAGCAGCGGCCACGTCGGTGCATTTCGTTGCGCCACAAGCGATCGAGGCTGGGCTGGCCGACAGGATCGCGGTCAACCGGCGGTTGGTCGCAGTACGCAACACCAGCGGGATCGGCAAGACGGCGTTGCCGCTCAACGATGCGCTGCCCGACATTCAAGTCGATCCGGATACCTTCACCGTGCGCGTCGACGGCGAGGTCTGGCACGAGCAGCCGCCCGCCGCGCTGCCGATGGCACAACGCTATTTCCTGTTCTGAAAATGTCCGCACTGGCGACGCTGCTCACCCTGTCCGATTCGCGACTGCCGGCCGGCTCCCACGTGCATTCCGGTGGCGTGGAGGAGGCCGTCACCAGCGGCCTGGTGCGCAATCTGGACACGTTAGAAGCGTTCTTGCACCGCAGGATTCGCAGCCACGGGTTGGTGACGGCATCGGTCGCAGCGGCGGTCCACCGCGGTCAGCTCGACGCCGAGCAGGCCGATCAGGAGACCGATGCGCGCACCCCGGCACCCGCGGCCCGACAGGCGTCGCGCAGCCAGGGCCGCGGGTTGGCCAGGCTGGCCCGACGCGTCTGGCCCGATGCCAGCTGGGACGACCTCGGCCCACAGCCGCACCTTGCCGTCGCGGCCGGGCGGATCGGTGCCGTGAGCGGCCTGACCCCCGAGCAGAGCGCGCTGGCGATCGTCTACACCACGATGACGGGCTCGGCTAGGGCGGCCCAGCGGCTGCTCGCCCTTGATCCGGCCGATGTGGCGGCGCTGACGTTCCGGCTGGCGGCGCTGTGCGAACACACCGCCGCCCAGGCGTGCCTCGGCCTGGCTGATTTGTCGGACCCGTTGCTCGACACCTTGGCCCAGCGCCACACCGAACGCGAGCGACCCCTATTCGCCTCCTGAAAGACATGACATGCCAGCACATTCCCACAGCCATCCGCATCCGCACGCCGAGCGGCCGAAGCGCACCAGGCAGCCGGGGGAGCCGCTGCGCATCGGAGTCGGCGGCCCGGTCGGCTCCGGAAAGACCGCGCTGGTCGCCGCGTTGTGCCGGCAGTTGCGTGACGAGCTGTCGCTGGCGGTGCTGACCAACGACATCTATACCACCGAGGACGCGGACTTCTTGCGCAAGCACGCGGTGCTGCCGAACGACCGGATCGCGGCCGTGCAGACGGGCGGTTGCCCGCACACCGCGATTCGCGACGACATCACCGCGAACCTCGATGCGATCGACGACCTGATCGCCGCCCACGATGCGCTGGACCTGATCCTGGTCGAGTCCGGCGGCGACAACCTGACCGCGACCTTCTCCTCCGGCCTGGTGGACGTCCAGATCTTCGTCATCGACGTCGCCGGGGGCGATAAGGTGCCGCGCAAGGGTGGCCCGGGGGTGACATACTCGGACCTGTTGGTAATCAACAAGATTGATCTTGCTCCGCTGGTGGGCGCCGACCTCGACGTGATGGCACGCGACGCCGACGCGGTGCGCGACGGGCGCCCGACGGTATTGCAGTCGCTGACCGAGGACCCAGCCGCCACTGGCGTACTGGCCTGGGTGCGCACCCAGCTGAGCGCCGATGCATTCTGAGGTCTTGCTGGTCGCGTCGCGTCAGCGGTTTCCGCGCATCGAGTGCAGCGGCGGCATCCAGGCCCGTTGCACCGCGCCCGATACGGTACACCTGGTATCGGCGGCCGCCATCCCGTTGGGCGGCGACACCATCAGCGTCCGGATCGTCGTCGAGGCCGGCGCGGTGTTGAAGCTGCGTAGCGCCGCCGCCACCATAGCCCTGCCCGGGTTGAAAACGTCGACGTCACATGCCGATTGGGACATCGAGGTGAGTGGAAGTCTCGACGTCGATCTTGAGCCCACGGTCGTGGCCGCCGATGCGCGGCATGTGTCGACGGTGGTGTTGGTCCTGCGCGACGACGGCCGGGTGCGCTTCCGCGAGCGGGTACAGATCGGCAGATGCGGTGAGCGCGACGGGTTCTGGTCGGGATCGCTATGGGCCGACCGGCAGGATCGCCCGCTCTTGCGGCACCGGCTGGAATTGGGCGCCGGGTCGATCGCCGACGACGGCATTGCCGCACCGCGGGCAACGATCAGCGAATTATGCTACCCAGCAACAGAATCCACGGTGGCACCGAGCGAATCAACCGTTCTGGCGTTGGCCGGTGGCGGGACGCTGAGCACGTGGCAAGCGGAGCGGCTGGTCGGCTAGCTGGCGGCCCGGGTCGTCTCGGCCTCGCGGGCCTCGGCCGCCAACTCGGCCAGCTGTTCGAGCCGAGTTCGGGCAAAGGCCTGCTGGTCGGTGATGGTCAGCTGACCACGCCGGGTGCTCAGGAACGTCACCGTCCACGAAAGCATCGTGGTGATCTTGGTCTTGAACCCGATCAGGTACACCAGGTGCAGCACCAACCACATCAGCCAGGCGATGAAGCCGCTGAACTCCAGCGGGCCGATCTTGGCCACCGCGGAAAATCGCGACACCGTGGCCATCGAACCCTTGTCGAAGTACTGGAACGGCTCACGCTGGGTGGGGTCGGCCCCGGCGAGTTCTGCCTTGATCGCGTTGGCGACGTACTTGGCGCCCTGGATCGCGCCCTGCGCGACACCCGGCACGCCCTCGACGGCGGCCATGTCACCGACGACGAACACGTTCGGGTACCCGGGGACGGACAGGTCGGGCAGCACCTTGACGCGCCCGGCCCGGTCGAGTTCGGCGGGGGACTGCTCTGCGATGTCGCGACCGAGCCGGCTGGCCTGCACGCCGGCCGACCAGACTTTGCACGCGGATTCGATACGCCGGATGGTGCCATCGGCATCCTTGACCGTGATGCCATTGCGGTCCACGTCGGTGACCATGGCGCCCAGCTGGATCTCGACGCCCATCTTCTCCAGCCGCGCCTTGGCCCGCTCGCCAAGCTTCTCGCCCATCGGCGGAAGCACCGCCGGGGCGGCGTCGAGCAGGATCACCCGTGCCTTCGTCGAATCGATATGCCGGAAGGCGCCTTTCAAGGTGTACTCGGCCAATTCGGCTATCTGCCCTGCCATTTCGACGCCGGTCGGACCGGCGCCGACAACGGTGAAAGTCAGCAGCTTCTTGCGGCGCTCGGGATCGCTGGACCGCTCCGCCTGCTCGAAGGCGCTCAGGATGCGGCCGCGCAACTCGAGTGCGTCATCGATCGACTTCATCCCGGGCGCGAATTCGGCGAAGTGGTCGTTGCCGAAGTACGACTGGCCGGCACCGGCGGCGACGATCAGGCTGTCGTAGGGAGTTTCGTAGCTGTGGCCGAGCAACTCCGAGACCACGGTTTGGTTGGCCAGATCGATGTGGGTGACATTGCCCAGCAGCACCTGGACGTTGCGCTGATTGCGCAGCACCACCCGGGTCGGAGGGGCGATTTCACCCTCGGAGATGATCCCGGTGGCGACTTGGTACAGCAACGGCTGGAACAGGTGATGCGTGGTGCGGGCGATCAACTTGATGTCGACGTCGGCCCGTTTGAGTTTCTTTGCCGCGTTGAGTCCGCCGAATCCCGATCCGATGATGACAACTCGGTGTCGTCGCTTCGGTTCAGCTGTAGCTTCCTGCTGAGGGCTCATTACTTTGGATGCTCCTGGTGGGGCGTCGTGGTGCGCGGTTTCAGTTAGCTATAACGCTAGTCATCCCGCCGCCGCGAAACCCAGGTAGTAAGCCTGTGCAATCAACCACACCAAGCCGTTACCGCTGGTCGCACCAACGTGATTCGCGTCATGTCCGACGCTGACTGCGACCTCGGTTACATACCGAACAGCGGCCGCAGCGCTTCGGCGGCGGTGGTGATGACACCTGGTGTGTACCCATGTGCGGCGAGACTAATGATCACACCGCCGACCCCGACGTCGAGAACGTACGCTCTAGGCGAAACGCGCGAGCGCGCCGTGGCTGACATGCAGCGTCTGGCCGGTGATGTGCCGGGCCGCCGGGGTCGTCAGGAACAGCGCCAACCGGGCGACCTCGTCGGCGACGGACGGCGGTGTGCGCGAAAGGCCGTCGTATCCGGCCTGGGCGCTGCGGCCGCTGGCCAGCGCGTTGACCGTGATCCCGCGGGTCCCGAAAACGCCGGCCTGTCCGGAGATCCAGCTCGACAGCGTGGCTTTGATCGCGGCGTCGACGCTGGCCGCGGGCGGGTTTTCCGGCACGACGCTGATGATGGAACCACCGGAGCGCAGGTGGTCACCGACGGCTTGCACCGTCAGCACCGCCGACAGCACGGTCGCCTCGAGGGAGCTGCGCCACACCGCTGCGGTGTCGGACAGCGAGTAGGTGCGCGGGTCGCCGTCGCTCCAGCCGCTGTCGGGCACGTTGACGATGGTGTCGAGGTGGTGGGGGAACAACCCACGAGCCTCTTCGAGGCTGGCCGGGTCGGTGGTGTCGCAGACGATCGCGTCGACGTCCAGTTCTTTGGCGGCGACCTCGAGGTCGCTGCGTCGCGCACCCACGAGGGTCACCCTGTGACCGCCATCGCGAAATCCCTCGGCTACTGTGCGCCCCAGATCCGTGTCGCCGCCGGTGACCAGCACCTCCACTGCCATGACCTCCTCGTGTTCGACATCGAACCCAGACCCTGGCAATCACCAGCGGTAACGCTCTGCTCGGCGATGTGAACGTGGTTCCGATGGTGTCACGCCGCAGGGCCGATGCCTGGGATCTCAGCGCGTATGGCGTCAATCTACGTCGAATGTTACTGGACAGTAGCTCTAAGGGGAAACTAAGGACGCCGCGACGCGCGGACAATTTTCGATAACTGTTTGGTCGTCACTGCTTAACCCACCGCAGGCTAGGGTCTGACCATGCGTCGGATCGGGGTCCTGGCCGGGTTGGTATCCACGTTGCTCGTCGCGGGTGTGGGGGCGTGTAGTTCGAAGGCGCCGTCGTCTTCTCCCGCTCAGTCGTCGTCCGCGCCGGGTTCGATCATGGTGTTCGCCGCGGCCTCGCTCAAGCCCGCGTTCACCCAGCTCAGTCAGCAGTTCAAGGCCGACAATCCGGGAAGCGGCGTGGAATTCGAGTTCGCCGGCTCCTCCGAACTCGCCACGCAGCTGACTCAGGGGGCGACCGCCGATGTCTTTGCGTCGGCGGACACCGCTCAGATGGACACCGTCGTCAAGGCCGGGTTGCTGGCCGGGAACCCGACGAATTTCGCAGCCAACACCCTGGTCATCGTCACGGCGCCGGGCAATCCGAAGCACATCGGCTCCTTCGCCGATCTGGCCAAGCCGGGCATCAGCGTGGTGATCTGCCAGCGGCCGGTGCCCTGCGGGGCGGCGACCCAACGCATCGAAGACAGCACCGGCGTGCACCTCAACCCGGTCAGCGAGGAACTCAGCGTGACCGACGTCCTCAACAAGGTCACCACCGGTCAGGCCGACGCCGCGCTGGTCTACGTCACCGACGCCAAGAGCGCAAAAGACAAGGTGGCGACGGTCAACTTTCCCGAGGCCGCGGGCGCCGTCAACGTCTATCCGCTCGGGGTGTTGAAGAAGGCGCCGCAAGCGGCGACGGCGCAGAAGTTCGTGACCCTGGTGACGTCCGACGCGGGTCGGCAGATCCTGGCGCAGTTCGGCTTCGCCAAACCCTGACCGTGCGCCGACCCACGAATCTGCCCCGGTGGGTGTTTGTTCCCGCCGCCACCGGCGCCGCCTTCGTGGTGTTGCCGCTGCTGGCGATCGCGATCAAAGTTGATTGGCCGAACTTCTGGTCGCTGATCACCAGTTCGTCGTCGAGGACGGCGCTGCTGCTCAGTCTCAAGACCGCGGCCGCGAGCACGGTGCTGTGCGTGCTGCTGGGCGTGCCGATGGCGCTGGTATTGGCCCGCAGCACGACGCCGCTGGTGCGGCTGCTGCGGCCGCTGATCCTGCTGCCGCTGGTGCTGCCGCCGGTGGTGGGCGGCATCGCGTTGCTCTACGCGTTCGGCCGCCTCGGACTGATCGGGCAGTACCTGGAGGCGGCCGGAGTCAGCATCGCCTTCAGCACCACCGCCGTGGTGCTGGCGCAGACCTTCGTCTCGTTGCCGTTCCTGGTGATCTCCCTCGAGGGCGCTGCCCGCACCGCGGGATCCAACTACGAGGTAGTTGCGGCCACGCTCGGGGCACGACCCAGCACGGTGTGGTGGCGGGTCACCCTGCCGCTGCTGCTACCGGGCCTGATGTCCGGCGCGGTGCTGGCGTTCGCCCGTTCGCTGGGGGAGTTCGGCGCGACGCTGACCTTCGCGGGTTCCCGGCAGGGCGTCACCCGCACCTTGCCGCTGGAGATCTACCTGCAACGGGTGAGCGACGCGAATGCCGCTGTGGCACTGTCGATTCTGCTGGTCGCGGTGGCCGCGCTGGTGGTACTCGGCCTGGGTGCGCGCCGGCTGACCGGGACAGACGCGAGGTAGCCGGTGAGCGAGTTGCAGCTTCGCGCGGTCGTGGCTGACCGCCAGCTGGATGTGGAGTTCTCGGTGTCTGCCGGCGAGGTGCTGGCGGTGCTGGGGCCCAACGGGGCGGGCAAGTCGACCGCCCTGCACGTGATCGCCGGGCTGGTTCGCCCCGATGAGGGCGTGGTGCGGCTGGGGGATCGGGTGTTGACCGACACCGCTGCCGGGGTGGACGTGGCGACGCACGACCGCCGGGTCGGGCTGCTGCTGCAGGATCCGTTGCTGTTCCCGCACATGAGCGTCGCGGCCAACGTGGCGTTCGGGCCGAATAGTCGTCGCGGCTTTCTCCGCTCCTCCACGCAGAAGCAGACGGCCCTGCGCTGGCTGGGCGAAGTGGACGCCGAGCAGTTCGCCGACCGCAAACCACGGCAGCTGTCCGGCGGTCAGGCGCAGCGGGTGGCGATCGCGCGGGCGCTGGCCGCCGAACCCGATGTGCTGCTGCTCGACGAGCCACTGACCGGCCTGGACGTCGGTGCCGCAGCGGCCATCCGGGCGGTGTTGCGAACGGTGGTCGCCCGCAGCGGCTGCGCGGTCGTCCTGATCACCCACGACCTGCTGGATGTGTTCACCCTGGCGGATCGGGCGCTGGTGCTCGAGGCGGGGAAGATCTCCGAAGTCGGGCCGGTGCCCGAGGTGCTCACCGCGCCGCGCAGCCATTTCGGGGCCCGCATCGCCGGCGTCAACCTCGTCAACGGAACCATCGGGCCGGACGGCGCACTGCGGACCCGCTCCGGTGCTCGCTGGTACGGAACCCCGGCCGAGCATCTCGGCGCGGAGCTGACCAGCGGCCAAGAAGCGATCGCGGTGTTCCCGCCGACGGTGGTGTCCGTGTACCGAGACCTGCCGCATGGCAGCCCCCGCAACTGCGTCGACCTCACCGTCGCGGAACTCGACATTCGCGGACCCGCCGTCGTGGTACGCGGTGCACAGCAGCCGGACGGAGCCCCGGGTCTGGCCGCCGAGATCACCGTCGACGCCGCCGCCGAGCTGCGGCTGACACCCGGGGAGCGGGTGTGGTTCTCGGTCAAAGCGCTCGAAGTGGCGCTGTATCCGGCCGCACCCCGACACCCCGACCGGCGGTGAACTGCGTGGACTCCGCGCAGGTTGCGCTCCGGCAACATCGGGAAAACCGCCTCGCATCGCCCGCACGGCACCCTTGCGTCACAGCGGTAACACGGTAGGTTCGTCGCCATGGATCAGGTGGACTCCAACTCGACACGTCGCAAAGGTTTGTGGGCGACGCTGGCGATCGCCACGGTGACCAGTGCCAGTGCCGTCACCTTCGCGTTGCCGGCCCCCGCGAACGCCGATCCCGAGGTCCCGACTCCGGTTCCGGCAACGACCACCGCGCCGCCCCCGGCCGGGGCACCCGCGCCGACCACCGCCGCGCCCGCGCCCGGCGCACCGGCACCCGCGGGGCAACCGGCACCGGGTGACCCGAACGCGCCGGTTCCGCCGCCGCCCCCGCCGGTCGATCCGAACGCGCCGCCTGCGCCACCGCCCGTCGACCCCAACGCCGCCCGGATCACCAACGCCGTCGGCGGGTTCAGCTACCTGCTACCCGGCGGCTGGGCCGAGTCGGACGCGTCGCACCTCGACTACGGCTCGGCGCTGCTCAGCAAGATGATCGGTCCGCCGCCGCAGCCCGGTCAGCCTGCGCCGGTCGCCAACGACACGCGCATTGTGATGGGTCGCCTGGACCAAAAGCTTTATGCCAGTGCAGAAGCCAATGACGCCAAGGCCGCCGTCCGGCTGGGCTCGGACATGGGTGAGTTCTTCATGCCGTATCCGGGCACGCGGATCAATCAGGAATCCGGCCCGCTCACCGGTGCCAACGGGATCACCGGCAGCTCGTCGTTCTACGAGGTCAAGTTCAGCGATGCCAGCAAGCCCAACGGCCAGATCTGGACGGGCGTCGTCAGCGCTCCGAATGCGGCGACCGCCGGACCGCCCCAGCGCTGGTTCGTGGTGTGGCTGGGGACCGGTAACAACCCGGTGGACAAGGTCGGGGCCAAGGCGCTGGCCGAGTCGATCCTGCCCTTCACCGCGCCGCCGGCGGCGCCGGCTCCGGGTGCTCCCGCGCCGGCTCCAGGCGCTCCGCCACCGGCTCCGGGAGCCCCCGCGCCGGCCCAGGCGCCCGCGAGCGAGGTCACTCCGACTCCGAGCCCGGCACCGCAGCAGACATCGTTTACTGCCTAGCCACAAACGGGGTATACCGCTACGACAGCCCGGAATTCTAGGCTGAGCTCTGGCAGCCGAATCGCAAGGAGACTCGCATGGATGTCATGGCAACAGCCGAGTATCTGGCCCGATCGACCACAACGACGAGCGTCGGCGTGATTGGTTACATCATCATCGGCGGCCTGGCAGGGTGGGCCGCGGGCAAGCTGATGAAAGGGTCCGGGTCCGGAATCTTGATGAACATCGTGATCGGTGTCGTCGGCGCACTGATCGGGGGCTTCTTGCTGAGCTTCTTCTTCGACACCGCGGCCGGCGGCTGGATCTTCACCTTCTTCACCGCGCTGCTGGGCTCGGTGATCCTGCTCTGGATCGTCGGGATGGTGCGCAAGAGCTGAAGCCGCCTGTGGCAAATGACGAGCGGTGGTCCGCGGGCAGGCTGCTGGTCTCCGGCTTGAGCCGAATTCCGGCAGCAGAAACGCTATTTCGCCGAGACGGTCGAGTCGGCTCCGACGGGGTATACGGCCACGTCCCTCTGCCAGTTAGAAGAAGCCGGTCATGGTCATGCACATCATCTGGCTGATCGTCCTGGGTCTGATCGTCGGCCTGGTTGCGCGGCTGTTGGTGCCGGGCAAGCAGGCCGATGGGCTGGGTCGCAACCGCGCTGCTCGGCATCGTCGGCTCGTACGTCGGCGGCACGCTCGGAAGCGTGGTTTTCCCGCCTCACCATTTCAAGATCACCCCTCCGATCAACCACGCATTCTTGGGTGCGCTGGTCGGCGCGGTGATCCTGTTGCTGATCTACAAGTTCGCCACCTCCCGCACCAAGACGTTGTAGAGACAAGGTCTTTGGGCCCCTGCGCATCGACGAGGCGCAGCGGCATGATGGGGTGATGGCTTCGGCGGCGACGATGAACGCGTGGCGGGTGCGCCGGCCCGGCCCGATGAACACCGACCCGCTGCAGCGGGTGACCACCGAGGTGCCGCGACCGGCGCCCTCGGAATTGCTGGTGGCTGTGCTTGCCTGCGGGGTGTGTCGCACCGACCTGCACGTCACCGAGGGCGACCTGCCGGTGCATCGCGAGCACGTCACCCCCGGCCACGAAGTCGTCGGGGAAGTCGTCGAGGTCGGCTCAGAGGTCGGCACGGACGCCGGTGACGAATTCAAAGTAGGCGACCGGGTCGGCATCGCCTGGCTGCGCCACACCTGCGGGGTGTGCAAGTACTGCCGGCGTGGCGACGAGAACCTGTGCCCCCAGTCCCGCTACACCGGCTGGGATGCCGACGGTGGATACGCCGAATTCGCAACGGTGCCAGCGGCTTTCGCTCACCGTCTGCCGGGCGGTTACAGCGACAGCGAGCTCGCGCCGTTGTTGTGCGCCGGCATTATCGGATACCGCTCGCTGCTGCGCGCCGAGCTACCGCCGGGTGGCCGGCTGGGCATCTACGGCTTCGGCGGCAGCGCGCACATCACCGCGCAGGTCGCGTTGGCCCAAGGGGCCGAGCTGCACGTGATGACCCGCGGTGAGCGGGCCCGGGAACTGGCGCTCGAACTTGGTGCGGCCTCGGCGCAGGGGGCCGCGGATCCGCCACCGGTCCCGCTGGACGCCGCGATCCTGTTCGCCCCCGTCGGCGAGCTGGTGCCGCCCGCCTGCGAAGCGCTGGATCGCGGCGGCACGCTGGCGATCGCCGGGATTCATCTGTCGGATATCCCGGCGCTGAACTATCAGCGTCACCTGTTCCAGGAGCGCCAGATTCGCTCGGTCACCTCGAACACCCGGGCCGACGCGCGGGAATTTCTCGACTTCGTGGGACGCCATCGCGTCGAGGTGACGACGCCGGAATACGCACTCGATCAAGCCGATCAGGCGCTCAGCGATCTGGCCGCCGGGCGCATCGCGGGCGCCGCGGTGCTGCTGGCCTAGCGGTTAGGTCGACAGATGCCAGACCAGGGCCGCGGCCAACGCGCCCAACCCGTTCAATGACCAGTGCAGCGCGATCGGCGCGATCAGGCTGCCACTGCGCCGGCGCAACCAGCTGAACACGAACCCCGCGCTGCCCGTCGCCAGCACCGCCAGCGTCACCCCGGCGACCATCCCGACGAACCCGCCGCCGAACAGCCGGGTGAACCCGACGTTGTTGCTGGTCAGCCCCAGCGAGGTCGCGACGTGCCACAAGCCGAACAGCAACGAACCGACCAGCGCCACGCCGCGAAATCCCCACGCCCGATGCAGCGCGCCGTGCAGCACGCCCCGGAAGGCCAGCTCCTCGGGGATCACGGTCTGCAGCGGAATGATGACCATCGAGGCGATCAGCGCGCCCGAGACCGTCGCGTAGTGGTGGTTCAGGAACATCGGCCGCGTGATCGGCAGCAGCACTCCGACGCCGATCACCGACGCCACGACGGCCACGGCGGCCAGCGCGTAACCCAGCCCGGAGCGCCAGTGCTCGCGGCCCAGCCCGAGGTCGACCCAATCGAGACCGGTCGCGCGCATCAAGACCACCAACCCGACGGCGGCCACCGGCACCGTCGCGACGCTCGCCCACGGCGTGGTGAAGTGCGCGATCAGGTTCGTTCCCACCAGCACGGCGACGACCACGCCGATGTCGAAATACAGTCGCAGCCGGTGCAGCGCCGACAACTGCGACACCACCGGGTGGAGGTCAACGGCATCGAAAGCGGTTGCAACGGGCTCAGACATCGCCGCCGAGTTTACCTGCGCGTGGTTGCCGCCCAGGTCAGATCGACTCCCACTTCCAGTGCGCGATCCGCGGGTCGTCCTCGCCGTGCACGCGGGTGTAGCGGCGGGCGTCCAGCCGCGCGTCGACCATCCGCTGGCGCAGCAGCGCCGCCCGGCCGGCCAGGCCGTCCACCCGGTCGATGACGTCCATCACCAAATGGAAGCGGTCGAGATCGTTGAGCATCACCATGTCGAACGGCGTCGTCGTGGTGCCGCGCTCCTTGAACCCGCGCACGTGGATGTTCGCGTGGTTGGCGCGGCGATAGCTCAGCCGGTGGATCAGCCACGGATAGCCGTGATAGGCGAAGATGACCGGCTTGTCGCGGGTGAACAACGCGTCGAATTCCCGGTCCGGCAACCCATGTGGATGCTCGGAGTCCGGCTGCAGGCGCATCAGGTCGACGACGTTGACCAGCCGCACGGCCAGGTCGGGCAGCTCGCGACGCAGGATGTCGGCGGCGGCCAACGCCTCTTGGGTCGGGATGTCGCCGGCACACGCCAGCACTACGTCGGGTTCGCCTTTGGCGGTGCTGGCCCACTCCCAGATCCCCAGGCCGCGGGTGCAGTGCGCGACCGCGTCGTCCATGTCGAGGTAGGCCAGGGCGGGTTGCTTGCCGGCGACGATGACGTTGATGTAGTCGCGGCTGCGCAGGCAGTGGTCGGCCACCGACAGCAGGGTGTTGCCGTCCGGCGGCAGGTAGACCCGCACGATCTCGGCGCGCTTGTTGGCGACCAGGTCGATGAAGCCGGGGTCCTGATGCGAGGCGCCGTTGTGGTCCTGGCGCCACACGTGCGAGCTCAGCAGGTAGTTCAGCGACGCGATCGGCTGCCGCCAGGGCAGCTCGCGGCTGGTGGACAGCCACTTCGCGTGCTGGTTGAGCATGGAGTCGACGATGTGCACGAACGCCTCGTAGCAGTTGAACAACCCGTGCCGCCCGGTCAGCAGGTAGCCCTCCAGCCAGCCCTGGCACAGGTGCTCGGAGAGCACCTCCATCACGCGGCCGTCCGCCGCGAGCCCCTCGTCGTCGGGCTCGGTTTCCGACAGCCACACCTTGTCGGTGGACTCGAACACGGCCGACAGCCGGTTGGAGGCGGTTTCGTCGGGCCCCATCAGCCGGAAGCGGTCCGGGTTGCGGGTGATCACGTCGCGCAGGAAGGTGCCCAGCACACGGGTGGCTTCGTGCATCGACGCGCCCGGGTTCTCGACCGGCACCGCGTAGTCGCGGAAATCCGGCAGGTCCAGCTCGCGCAGCAGCACGCCGCCGTTCGCGTGCGGATTGGCGCTCATCCGCCGCGGGCCCCTCGGCGCCAGCTCGCGCAGCTCCGGGCGCAGCGCGCCGTCGCCGTCGAACAGCTCGTCGGGCCGATAGCTGCGCAGCCACTCTTCCAGCTGCGCGCGGTGCGCGGGGTTGTCGTGGGTCTCGGCAAGCGGCACCTGGTGTGCGCGCCAGGTGCCCTCGACGCGCTTGCCGTCGACCTCCTTGGGCCCGGTCCAGCCCTTCGGAGTGCGCAACACGATCATCGGCCATACCGGGCGGTCGGTCTGATCGCCGTCGCGTGCCGCGCGCTGAATGGCGGCGATGTCGTCGAACGCGTCGTCGAACGCGGCGGCCAGCTCCCGGTGCACGGCGGCCGGATCGTCACCGGCGACCGTGATCGGCCGGTATCCGTAGCCGCGCAACAGCGATTCGAGTTCGGTGTGCGGGATGCGGGCCAGCACGGTCGGGTTGGCGATTTTGTAGCCGTTGAGGTGCAGGATCGGCAGCACCGCGCCGTCGACGGCCGGGTTGAGGAATTTGTTCGAGTGCCAGCCGGCCGCCAGTGGACCGGTCTCGGCCTCGCCGTCGCCGATCACGCACGCGACCACCAGATCGGGGTTGTCGAACGCCGCGCCGAACGCGTGCACCAGCGCGTAGCCGAGTTCGCCGCCTTCGTGGATCGATCCCGGGGTCTGCGCGGCGACGTGGCTGGGGATGCCGCCGGGAAAGGAGAACTGACGGAACAACTTTCGCAGCCCCTCGGTGTCCTCACCGATGCCGCTGTAGATCTCGGTGTAGGTACCTTCCAGGTAAGCGTTGGCGACCAGGCCCGGGCCGCCGTGTCCGGGCCCGGTGATGTAGATGACGTTGGCGTCGCGGTTGCGGATGATCCGGTTCAGGTGCGCGTAGATCAGGTTGAGCCCGGGCGTGGTGCCCCAGTGCCCCAGCAGCCGCGGTTTGACGTGCTCGGCCACCAGCGGCTCTTTGAGCAGGGGATTGTCCAGCAGATAGATCTGCCCGACCGACAGATAATTGGCGGCGCGCCAATACTTGTCGATCAGGGTGAGTTCGTCGTCGGAGAGTGCTTCGGGCGCTATTGTCGGGGTTTGCCGGCTCACCTGCCCGATTCTCCGCGCCGCCGCGCAGCGTCGCTAGGAGCGAAAGTCACTCCTGGCCGCGAGCGCGGGACTCGTAGGCCTTGCGTTTCGCGAAATCGACGTCGTCGGTGAAGACGTGCTCGCCGCCGAGGAGGCGGCTGATGCCCTCCGAGACCGAGCGCGGCATGAATTTCTGTGAGGCGATGATCGCGCCGGCCAGCTTGGTGACGCGCACCCGCGGTTTCGGGCGACCGACCAGCCTGACGATCGCATCGGCCACGTCGGAGGGCTCGGCGTTTTCGACGCCCTTGACCCCGGAGGTCCCGGCGATGAGTTCGGTGTTCACGAACGTCGGCATCACCAGTGAGAACTTCATGCCCGTCGAGCGGTATTCGATGCGCGCGGCGTCGGTGAAGCCGACCACGGCGTGCTTGCTGGCGCAGTAGGTCGCCGCCCCGGGGACGTAGGACTCGCCAGCCAGGGAAGCGACGTTGATGACGTGTCCGCGCTTGCGGGGGGCCATGCGCTCGATGGCCAGCTTGGTGCCCAGGATCACGCCGTAGACGTTGATGTCGAGCACGCGGCGGGTAACCGAATCCGGCTCATCGCCGACCCGGCCGAGCGGCATGATGCCCGCGTTGTTGACCAGCACGTCGATCGGGCCCAGTTGACGCTCCACCGCATCGAGGAATTCCGAAAACGAATTCCGTTCTGTCACATCGAGTTTTCCGTACACGTCGAGGCCGATCGCCGCGCCGGACTCCTTCACCTTCACCTCGTCGATGTCGCCGATCGCGACCTTGGCGCCCAGGTTGTGCAAAGCGGTCGCGGTGGCCAGGCCGATTCCCCGTGCGCCGCCGGTGATCACGATGACCTTGCCCCGGACTTTGCGGCCGATGGATGCGGTGTCTGCCATCTCCTCAGCACAGCACTCGGCTTCCGGCGACGCAACGACAATGACGGATGCCGTTCAGCCGAAGCCGAGCGGGCAGGCTAGCCCAGGGTCAGCCAGGCCAGGCTGCCGGCACCGAACAGCGCGCAGTAGATCGCGAACGGGATCAGGGTGCGGGTCTCGAAGTACCGGGTGAGGTAGCGGACCGCGAGGTAGGCGCAGACGAACGAGGCGAGGCTGCCGGCCAGCACCTGGCCGGCGATCCCGGCGCCCAGCGGGCCGAACAGCTCGGGGATCTTGTAGACGCCGGCGGCCAGGATGATCGGCGTGGCCAGCAGAAAGGAGAAGCGGGCAGCGTCTTCGTGGGACAGGCCGCGCCACAGGCCCGCCACGATGGTGATGCCGGATCGGCTGATGCCGGGTAGCAGCGCCAGGATCTGTGCGGAGCCGATCAGCACACCACGGCCCAACGGCAGCTGCGCGAGCCGGTTGTCCACGGCTTTTCCGCCGTGCTCGTCATCGGCGATCGCCGGCGAGTCGGCGCGGCGGCGCAGCACTTCGGCGGCGTACAGAGCGATTCCATTGAGCAGCAAGAAGGCCGCTGCGGGAATCGGTTTGCCCAGCGTGGTGCGGAACAGCTTTTCTCCGAACAGGCCCGCCAGGGCCACCGGGATGGTGGCGGCCACAAGCAGCCAGGCCAACCGCTCGTTGGGCGTCCGGATGCGGCGGTGCCGCGCCGAGGAAACGAATCCGGCCAGCACCCGCAGCCAGTCGCGCCGGAAGAACACCAGCAGTGCCGCGGCGGTGGCGACGTGCAGGCCCACCAGGAATGCCAGGTACGGCGACTTGGGTGCCGAGACGTCCAAGTCGCGGGCCCATTGGCCGCCGATCAGCGCCGGCACCAAGATCGAGTGGCCGAGGCTGGAGACCGGAAACAGTTCGGTCACACCCTGCGCCGCGCCGACCAAGAGGGCTTCGACGTAACTCAAGTGCGCACTCACGAACCCGATATCTCGCTTCCCGTATGTCCGACAACAAACTCCGCAGCGTAGCCGGTCGGCGTCCGGTATCCGAACCAGGTTGAGCAGCCATGCTTTTGGCGGCGGTACGGTGGGCGCATGGCTGACAGGCTGCTCGCCGGGGTGCGCGTTCTCGACTTGTCCGCCGGCGTGAGCGACACGGTGACCCGCCTGTTCGCGGACCTGGGCGCCGACGTCGTCAAGGTGGAGCCGCCGGGCGGCAGCGCGGCTCGCCACCACCGGCCGACGCTGGCCGGTGCCAGCATCCCGTTCGCCGTGCACAACGCGAACAAGCGCAGCGTGGTGCTGGATTCGCGCGACGACGACGACCGGCGCACCTTCTTCGACCTCGCCGAGGGCGCCGACATCGTCGTCGACGCCGCCGGCGGGGCAGTCGCGTTCGGGACCGCGCCCGCCGAGTTGGCCGAGCGCTACCCGCACCTGGTCGTGCTGTCGATCACCGACTTCGGGGCGAGCGGTCCGCGCTCGTCGTGGCGCGCCACCGACCCGGTGCTGTTCGCGATGTCGGGTGCGCTGTCGCGGTCCGGACCCACCGTCGGCACCCCGGTGTTGCCGCCCGACGGCATCGCCTCGGCCACCGCCGCCGTGCAGGCCGCCTGGGCCGCACTCGTCGCGTACTACAACAAATTACGTTGCGGCACAGGCGATTACATCGACTTCTCCCGGTTCGACGCGGTGGTCATGGCGCTGGACCCGGCGTTCGGCGCGCACGGGCAGGCCACCGCCGGGCAGCGCACCAGCGCGTGGCGGGGACGCCCGAAAAATCAGGACCCTTACCCGATCTGTCCGTGCCGGGACGGCTATGTCCGGCTCTGCGTGATGGCGCCGCGGCAGTGGCGCGGCCTGCGCCGCTGGCTGGGGGAGCCGCAGGATTTCCAGGACCCGAAGTTCGACACGCTCGGCGCCCGGTTCGCCGCGTGGCCGCAGCTCAGCGTGCTGGTCGACGCGCTGTTCGCCGACAAGACCATGAAGGAGCTGGTCGCCGAGGGACAGGCGCACGGAGTGCCGATCTCGGCGGTGCTGACGCCGTCGCGCATCCTGGCTTCCGAGCACTTCCAGGCCGTCGGCGCGATCACCCATGCCGAGCTGGTTCCCGGGGTGCGCACCGACGTGCCCACCGGATACTTCGTGGTCGACGACGAACGCTGCGGCTTCCGCACGCCCGCCCCGGCCGCCGGCGCCGACCAGCCGCGCTGGCTGGCCGACCCGGTGACGGCCGCACCGTCGGGCCGGGCCGGCGAGTATCCGTTCCAGAAATTGCGGATTCTCGACCTGGGCGTGATCGTCGCCGGCGGCGAGCTGAGCCGGCTGTACGGCGACCTGGGTGCCCAGGTCATCAAGGTCGAAAGCGCCGACTATCCCGACGGGCTGCGGCAATCGCGGGCCGGCGCCGTGATGAGCGAGTCGTTCGCCTGGACGCACCGCAACCACCTGGCGTTGGGTCTGGACCTGCGCAGCGAGCAGGGCAAACAGATCTTCCGCCGACTGGTCGCCGAAGCCGACGCGGTGTTCGCCAACTTCAAGCCGGGAACCCTTACCTCGCTTGGGTTTTCGTTCGACACCCTGCGGGAGATCAACCCCCGGATCGTGCTCGCGGGTAGCAGCGCATTCGGGAACCGGGGGCCGTGGAGCAGGCGAATGGGCTACGGCCCGCTGGTCCGCGCGACCACCGGCGTGACCAGTCTCTGGACCTCCGAAGAAGCGTCCGAAGAGGCGCGCGCCGCCGGCGCCCGGCACGCGTTTTACGACGCGACGACGATCTTCCCCGACCACATCGTGGGGCGGGTCACCGCGATCGCCGCGCTGGCCGCCCTGATCCGGCGCGATCGGACCGGCGCGCCGGCTCACGTGCACATCTCGCAGGCCGAGGTCGTCATGAATCAGCTGGACACCCTGTACGTCGCGCAGGCGGCGGTGGGGGCCGGCGTCGCCGAGGTCTGCGACGACACCAGCGTGCACGCGGTCTACCCGAGCGCCGGCGACGACGAATGGTGTGTCATCTCCATCCGAGCGGATAGCGAATGGCGGTGTCTCACAGATCTTTTGGGGCAGCCTGAGCTGGCCGAGGATCCGCGGTTCGCGACCGGGGAGTCGCGGACGGCCCATCGCGCGGAGTTGGTGGAGGCGGTCTCGGCCTGGACCAGCGCGCAGCACCCGGCACAAGCCGTCGCGGCGCTGCAGGCGGCCGGCATTCCGGCCGGCCCGATGAACCGACCACCGGACGTCCTGCAGGACCCGCAGCTGGTCGAGCGCAAGCTGCTCAGCGACATGGTGCATCCGCTGGTCGAGCGGCCGCTGCCGGCCGAGACCGGACCGGCGCCGTTCCACCACATCCCCCCGGCCCCACAACGTCCGGCGCCGCTGCCCGGTCAGGACACCCGCGAACTCTGCGTGAAGCTGCTCGGGATGGGCACCGAGGAGATCGACCGGCTGCTCTGTGAGCACGTGCTGTTCGAGGCCGCGGCACCGCCACGATAAGTTCGTTCCCATGCCCGTCGACCCCACAACACCGGTGCTGATCGGCTATGGCCAGGTCAACCACCGGGACGAGATCGACCCGGAAACACGTTCGGTCGAGCCCGTCGACCTGATGGTCGCCGCGGCCCGACAAGCCGCGAACGCCCGGGTGCTCGAGGCCGTCGACTCCGTCCGGGTGGTCAACGTGCTGTCCGCGACCTACCGCGACGCCGGACTCCTGGTCGGCAACAGCATCGGCGCGAGGGAGTTCACGACGCTCTACAGCCCGGTCGGCGGCAACGTGCCGCAGACGCTGCTCAATCAGGCCTGCCTGGACATCCAGCGGGGGCGCGCCGGCGTGGTGCTGCTCACCGGCGCGGAAACCTGGCGCACCCGGCGCGGCCTGAGGGCCAAGGGCGCCCGGCTGGAGTGGACGGCCCAGGACGAATCCGTGCCGATGGCGCAAGTCAGCGGCGAGGACGTGCCGATGGCCGGCGACGCCGAGATCAAAATCCGGCTGGACCGCCCGGCGTACGTCTATCCGCTGTTCGAGCAGTCCCTGCGCATCGCCAACGGCGAGTCGGTCTCCGCCCACCGCAACCGGATCGGGGAGCTGTGGGCGCGCTTCAACGCCGTCGCGGTCGGTAATCCGCACGCGTGGATCCGCGAGCCGGCGACCGCCGCGGAGATCTCGCAGCCCGGCCCGCGCAACCGGATGATCAGCTGGCCCTATCCGAAGCTGATGAACTCCAACAACATGGTCGATCAGGGCGCCGCGCTGATCCTGACGTCGGTCGAGCAGGCCGAGCGCCTCGGCGTCCCGGAAGATCAGTGGGTTTACCCGCACGCCGGCACCGACGCGTACGACACGCCCTCGATCGCCGAGCGCCACGAACTGCACCGGTCGGCGGCCATCCGGATCGCCGGCGCCCGTGCGCTGGAGCTGGCCGGCCTGGGCATCGACGACGTCGACTATGTCGATCTGTACTCCTGCTTTCCGTCCGCGGTGCAGGTGGCGGCCGCCGAATTGGGGTTACCCACCGACGACCCCGCCCGTCCGCTGACCGTCACCGGTGGCCTGACGTTCGCCGGCGGCCCGTGGAGCAATTACGTGATGCACTCGATTGCCACCGTGGCCGAACTGCTGGTGGCTAATCCCGGGCGGCGGGCCCTGATCACCGCCAACGGCGGCTACCTGACCAAGCACAGCTTCGGCGTCTACAGCACCGAACCACCGGCCGAATTCCGTTGGGAGAATTCGCAATCCGTGGTGGAGCGGGAACCGACCCGGGAGGGGTTGGTGCAGTGGGAAGGCGTCGGCACCGTCGAAGCGTGGACGACACCGTTCGACCGCAACGGTCAGCCGGAGAAGGCTTTCGTTGCTGTGCGCACACCCGACGGGTCGCGGGCACTGGCGGTCATCGCCGATCCCGACTCGGCCTCGGCAACCGTTGGTGAAGACATCGGCGGCGCCAAGGTTGCCGTCACCGCGGACGGCAACGCCACGCTGCGGTGAGCCGGGCGGGAATAAAAGACCAGGCCAACAGCACTGTTATCGCCGTTACAGTCGCGTAGCGATACCGGCGCGCATATTGTCGAAGGGGACGTTGGGGGAGGTGAGCCCAGGTGCACATCCTGGTTACCGACGCCACCAGCACAATCGGGCGGCTGGTTGCACGGCAGCTCATTGCTGCCGGACATTCGGTCACCGGCATTAGTGAGTACCCCGACGCCCGTCTGGACCCGGCGGTCGGGTTCGTCCGCGCATCACTGAGCGACCCGATCCTGCAAGAGTTCGCCGATGAAGCCGACGCGGTGATTCATCTGGCCCCGGTCGAGCCCGACGCACCCCACAGCGCCGGCATCAACGGCCTGGCTTATGTGACGCATGCGGCCGGACGCGCGGGTGCCCGGCTGCTGTTCGTGTCGCAAGCCGCGGGCGCCCCGAAGGTCTACGAGCCGGCGGAGGACCTGGTGTCCACCAGCCTGGGGCCAAGCCTGATCATCCGGGTCGCACCGCCGGTGGGCCGCCAGCTCGACTGGATGGTGTGTCGCACGGTGGCCACCGTGCTGCGTACCAAGGTCTCTGCGCAGCCGATGCGGGTGCTGCACCTCGACGATCTGGTGCGCTTCCTGGTCTTGGCGCTCGACACCGACCGCACCGGCGTGGTGGATCTGGCCACGCCGGACACCACCAACGTGGTGACCGCGTGGCGGCTGTTGCGCGCCGTCGACCCCCGGTCCCGGAACCATCGAATCCGCGGCTGGCCGACACCGATTCCGACAATGGACACTGTTGCCGCACAAGAGGATTGGCAGTTCGAGTTCGGCTGGCCGGCATTCGATGCCCTCACCGACACCGCGCGGGGGCTGGTCGGCCGCAGACTCGGTGCCGCCGGCGCGACGAACCACGGCGCACAGATGGCGCTTCCGGTGGAAGTTCTGCCGCGCCCCGCGCCGTCCGACGAGTTGCGCAGCGCCGCACCGGATGGCGTCGAGGGCGAGTTCGACGACCGCATCGACCCCCGGTTCCCGGTGTTCGCCACCGACGGCCTCAGCGAAGCGCTGCCCGGGCCGCTGACCCCGATAACCCTGGATGTTCAGTTGAGCGGACTGCGCACCGCCAGCCGGGTGATGGGCCAGGCGTTGACGCTGGGCGGTGTGATCGACGACGAATGGGGCAGCAGGGCCATCGCGGTGTTCGGCCACCGGCCCTACGTCGGGGTGTCGGCGAACGTCGTCGCCGCCCATCAGTTGCTCGGCTGGGATGACCAGGCGCTGGTTCAGCGCGCGCTGGTCGATCAGCCGCAGGTCGGCGACGTGCTGCCGTTCGGCCAGCCCCGGCTGGCGGACGGAGCGCTCGGATCGGTTGCCAAGGCGGTCGCGACGATCCGATCGCTGCGTCTGATGCGTCATCTCAAGGCAGATACGCGGGCCTACAGCGCCGCCGCGAATGCCGAGCATTGGGATGCCGCGCAGCTGAGTCTGTTGCCCGATGCGGGCCTTGGGGTCCGAGTCCGGTTGCTGCGCGACCGTATTCACCAAGGCTGGATTCTCACGGCGCTGTGGTTGATCGACTCCGGGATCACCGCGGCGGCATTGGAGCACACCGCGCCGGGATCTCGGGTACCCGGAGTGGGCGCGATCATGGAAAGCGAGCGCGTCGCCGACGAGATCGCCGAACTCAGCGCCGCACTACGCGCCGACCCACCACTGCAGGCGATGGCTCGGGAAGGCAACCTCGCCAGCATCCGCGCGCTGTCGCCCCCCACCGCAGCCCTGCTGGATGCGGCGATCGCCAAGGTCGGGCATCGCGGGCCCGGGGACGGCGAGCTCGCCAGCCGCGTCTTCAGCGACGACCCGGCGATGCTGCTGACCGCCGCCGCCGAGGCGGCCGCCGAGCGCTGCGAGCCGGATCCGCCCGCGACGCTGGGCCGGCGCATCGCCACCAACGCCCGGGTTTCGCGCGAGCTTGCCCACGACACCACGCTGCGGTTCACACATGAACTTCGAATGACGTTGCGCGAGCTCGGATCTCGCCGGGTCGCGGCTGACCTGATCGATGTTGTCGACGACGTGTACTACCTGACCTGCGATGAATTGGTCACCATGCCCGCCGATGCGCGGCTGCGGATCAAACGCCGCCGCGCCGAACGGGAACGCCTGCAGGCACAGCACCCGCCGGAGGTCATCGACCACGGCTGGGTGCCACTCGAGCCGGCTTCAGCTCAGGAGATCGGCGAGGGGTGAGGACGGGTCGGCGAGTTTGTCGGGGTCGACGGAGGACTTGGACCGGATCAGCGCTTTGACGTCGTCGAGCACATCCCAGATGTTGACGTTCATCCCGGCCAGCACCCGGTTGTCGCCATCGAGCCAGAACGCGACGAACTCGCGCCCCGCGACGTCGCCGCGGAAGACCACCCGCTCGAAGTTGGGTGCATGCCCGACGTACTCCATGCCGAGGTCGTATTGGTCGGTGAAGAAATAGGGCAGCTCCGCGTATTCTGCTGGCTTGCCCAGCATTCCGGCCGCTGCCACCGCGGGCTGCTTGAGCGCGTTGGCCCAGTGTTCGGTGCGGATGCGGGTGCGGTACAGCGGGTGTTCGGCGGCCGCGATATCGCCGACGGCGAAGATGTCCGGGTCGCTGGTGCGCAGCGAGGCATCGACGAGCACGCCGCCGTCACCCATCGACAGCCCGCCCTGCTCGGCGAGTTCGACGTTCGGCTTGGCGCCGACGGCCACCAATACGGCATCGGCGGCCACCGTCGATCCGTCGCGCATCCGTAGGCCGGTCGCGGAAATCTCCTCGACCTGTGTTTGCAGCCGCAGCCGCACGCCGTGGTCGCGATGCAGGTTGGCGAAGATCTCGCCGACCGTCTCGCCGAGCGCGGCCAGCAACGGTTGCTTGGCGGCCTCGACGACGGTCACCTCCGCGCCGCGTTGCCGAGCGGCCGCGGTCACTTCGAGCCCGATCCATCCGGCGCCCAGCACCGCGAGCGAAGACCCCTCGGTCAGAACGGAATTCAACAGCTCGGCGTCGTCGTAGCTGCGCAGGTAGTGGACTCCGTCGGCATCCGATCCGGGGATCGGGGGCCGCCGCGAGGCCGATCCGGTCGCCAGCAGCAGCTTGTCGTAGCGCGTTGTGGTGCCGTCGGGAAGCCCGACGGTGTGGGCGCCGCTGTCCAGACTGGACACCGGCGATCCGAGTCTCAAGTCGACCTGGTGGTCCAGGTACCAGTCGGAGTTCTGCACGGTGAAGTCGGTCAGCGACTTCTTGCCGGCGAGATACTCCTTGGAAAGCGGAGGCCGCTCGTAGGGCAGCCGCGCCTCTTCTGCGAACAGAATGATTTGCCCTTCAAAGCCATTGTCGCGCAAAGCTTCTACTGCTTTTGCTCCGGCAAGTCCGCCGCCGACGATGACGAATGTAGTCGAACTGGCCATGATCGCCGCTCCGTTCGTGTCGCGTTTACCAGCCTACTCGCGCCGCGCTAGCTCACCAGATCCCGCAGCGCGAGCGCATTGCGGACGGCATGGCCACCCAGGTCGTTGTTGAAGTACATCCACACGTCCCTGCCGTCGCGGTCCCATTCGGCGATTCGGTCGGCCCAGCACCGCAACTCGTGGTCCGGATAACAGCCGGCATAGACCGGATGCGGATCCGGTCCGTGCATGCGGATGTAAACCAGATCGGTGGTGGCGCGCGGTATGCACGCCAGCCCCGCGCCGCTCATCACCACGTACGCGGCGCGGCGGCGTTCCAGCAACCGGTAGACATCAGGGTCGTTCCACGATGGGTGGCGCAACTCGACGGCCACCCGGATCGATGCCGGCACCCGATCCAAGAACGAATCCAGGCGGGCCTGAGAGGACTTGTCGCGCTGCAACTCTGGATGCACCTGGACGAGCAGCACGCCATGTCGATCGCCCAGCAGCTGCCAACACCGTTCGAAACGCTCGACCCAGGGTTCGGGGGACCCCAGCCGCCGATAGTGGGTCAAACCGCGATGCGCCTTGACCGACATCGTGAACCCCGGCGGAAGCCGGCCGCGCCATCCGGTGAAGGTCGAATCCTTCGGCCACCGGTAGAAGCTGGCGTTGAGCTCGACGGTGTCGAAAAACCTCCGTGTAGCGGGCCAGCCGGCGCGCGGACGGCGTGCCGGGCGGATAGAGCACGTCGACCCAGTGGTCGTAGGACCACCCGGAGGTTCCGATTCGGACGGTCAACCGGCCATCCGCTGACGCAGATCCTCGTCCAGCGACGCGCGGACGAGCGCGGCGGCCAACCGCGCGTTGGCTCGCGGTGCCAGTGCGCCCAGCTTGGCCGGTTCGGCGGGCAGCCCCAGCTTCTTGGCCATTCCCATGGCCCGGGCGTCGAAGTACGGACGCACCCACGTCCACACGTCTTGGACCTCGCGCAGATAGATGTCGACGCCGGTATCGCCAATGCCCTTGAATTCCTTCAGCATTCGCCTCGCGTGCACGGTGTCGTGATGACTGCGCTCGGCGATTTCGCGCAGATCGCCGAAATACTCGTCGCTCACCCGCCGCGCCATCTCGGTCAGGCGGGTCGCCGAGCTTTCGTCGTAGCGCACGTAGTGGGCGCGCCCGAAGGCGCTGATCATCGCTTGCCTATCGGCTGCCAGCACCGCCTTCGGGGTGCGCAGACCCGCCTTGAACAACTCGCGCGCCCCGCGCATGGCGATCGCGGCATCGATAGGCTTGCTGGCGAGCATGCACAA
>NZ_HG964446.1:3392733-4157718 GCF_000689255.1 Mycobacterium triplex
CCGTTGATCATCTCGGTGAGCCGGGTGACGTCGGCCAGCTCATCACGAGCCAATTCGGCCACCAAGCCGGGCACGGTGTCCAACCACGCCCGCAGCACGTCGCGGTGCTTAGCCAGATCCAACGAAGCGGCCTTGGGTGCATGGGAAGGATCGAGTTCGTGAACTCGCCACAACAGCCGGTTGATCGTCGAGGTTCTCTGTGCCACAAGATCTTCACGCCGATCCACCAACAATTTCAATTCCCGCGATGTCTCGTCATGAGAGGCCACCGGCAAATCCGGTTCACGTAAGAACGCCCGCGCCACCGCCAACGCGTCGATCGGATCGGACTTACCCCGGGTCCGCGCCGACTTACGGGTCAGCGCCATCAACTTCGGTGGTACCCGCACCACCTTCTGACCGGTAGTCAACAGGTCGCGCTCCAAACGAGCAGACAGGTGCCGACAATCCTCGATCGCCCAGACCAGCTCCACACCGAACTGATCGCGGGCCCACCGCAATGCCCAGCGATGGCCGGCAGTTGTGGCGTCCACGACCTTCTCGCCGAGCTTTCGGCCAACCTCGTCGACGGCGACAAACGTGTGGGTGCGCTTGTGGACATCGGCTCCAACAACAACCATGGTGGTTGCCTCCTTCACTGTGAGGTGACGGTTGGGCCGGTCGGCGGACACATCTCAGTCGGGGGCGGTGCCACGCTCCTATCAAGTCACGCCGGCCGGTCCTTCACACCTGATGCCGACAAAACCCATGAACGCCAACCCGAGGGCGGCAGCGACGCTACGAGCCAGACACCAGGTGACCAGGATCCAACCACCGCTCTACGCGGCAACCTCACCCTGACACTGAGGCGACGGTAGTCGTTCGCACCGACACCTGCTGCCTGGTGAGGCGGTCAGGCCGCGACCGTGGCCGTCTGCGCCGCCGGTTCGAGAGCCTGCGCGACGATTTCCGCGACGTCCGTCATCGGTTTGACCGTCAGCGCGTCGAGCACCTCGGCCGGCACGTCGTCCAGGTCCGGTTCGTTTCGCTGCGGGATGAAAACCGTTGACAGGCCGGCCCGTTGGGCGGCCAGCAGCTTCTGCTTGACACCGCCGATGGGTAGCACCCGTCCGTTCAGCGTGACCTCCCCGGTCATGCCGACGTCGGAGCGCACCTGACGCCCGGTGGCCATCGATACCAGCGCGGTGACCATCGTGACACCGGCCGACGGGCCATCCTTGGGCACCGCGCCCGCGGGCACGTGCACGTGGATGCGCCGGTCCAGCGCCTTCGGGTCGACGCCCAACGCGTCAGCGTGGGAGCGGACGTAGGACAGCGCGATCTGCGCGGACTCCTTCATCACGTCGCCCAGCTGACCGGTCAGCTGCAGACCCGGCTCACCGTCGGTGGCCCCGGCCTCGATGTAGAGCACGTCGCCGCCCAGGCCCGTCACGGCCAGGCCGGTGGCCACGCCGGGCACCGCGGTGCGTTCGGCCGATTCCGGCGTAAACCGCGGGCGCCCAAGGTAATCCACCAGGTCCGGTTCGTCGATCGTCACCGGTTCCTCGGCGATCTTCGTGGTCACCTTGCGCAGCGCCTTGGCCAGCAGCCGCTCGAACTGCCGAACCCCCGGCTCCCGGGTGTAGTCGGCGGCGATCTTGCGCAGCGCGTCGTCGGTCACCGTCACCTCGTCGGCGGTCAGCGCCGCCCGCTCCCGCTGCCGGGGCAGCAGGTATTCGCGGGCGATGGCGACCTTGTCGTCTTCGGTGTAGCCGTCGATCTGCACCAACTCCATGCGGTCCAGCAGCGCCGACGGGATGTTCTCGATCACGTTGGCGGTGGCCAGGAACACGACGTCGGACAGGTCGAGGTCCAGATCCAGGTAGTGGTCGCGGAACGTGTGGTTCTGCGCCGGGTCCAGGACCTCCAGCAAGGCAGCCGAAGGATCGCCGCGATAGTCGGAACCGACCTTGTCGATTTCGTCAAGCAGCACAACCGGATTCATCGATCCCGCCTCGCCGATCGCGCGCACGATCCGGCCGGGCAACGCACCCACGTAGGTGCGCCGGTGCCCACGGATCTCGGCCTCGTCGCGCACGCCGCCCAGTGCGACGCGCACGAACTTGCGGCCCAGCGCCCGGGCCACGCTCTCACCCAGCGACGTCTTGCCGACCCCGGGTGGACCGGCCAGCGCCATCACCGCGCCGGATCCCCGGCCGCCGACCACCTGCAGCCCACGCTCCGCTCGGCGCGCACGCACGGCCAGGTATTCCACGATGCGGTCCTTGACGTCGTTCAGGCCGTGGTGGTCGGCGTCCAGGACGGCCCGCGCCGCCGCCAGATCCGTGGAGTCCTCGGTGCGGACGTTCCACGGCAGGTCGAGCACGGTGTCCAGCCAGGTCCGGATCCAGCCGCTTTCCGGGCTCTGGTCGCTGGAGCGTTCGAGCTTGCCGACCTCGCGCAGCGCGGCCTCGCGCACCTTCTCGGGCAGCTCGGCGGCCTCCACACGCGCCCGGTAGTCGTCGGAACCGTCGGGTTCACCCTCGCCCAGCTCCTTGCGGATGGCGGTGAGCTGTTGGCGCAGCAGGAACTCCTTCTGCGTCTTCTCCATGCCCTCGCGGACGTCTTCGGCGATCTTGTCGTTGACCTCGACTTCGGCCAAATGATCGGCGGTCCAGTCGATCAGGACCTTCAGCCGCTCGGCGACATCCGTGGTCTCCAGCAGCCGTCGCTTCTGCACGTCGGTCAGATAGGAGGCGTAGCCCGACGTGTCGGCCAGCGCCGACGGATCGGTCAGGCTGTTGACGTAGTCGATGATCTGCCAGGCCTCGCGGCGTTGCAGCATGGCCAGCAGCAGCTTCTTGTACTCCGCCGCGAGGGCCTTGACCTCGTCGGTGGCGTCGGTGTCGTCGACCTCGGTCACCTCGACCCACAGGGCCGCGCCGGGACCGGTGGCTCCCGCACCGATCTGCGCCCTGCGCTCGCCACGCACCACGGCGGCGGTGCCACCGCCCCCGGCGATGCGGCCCAGTGTGAGAATCTTCGCGATGACACCGTGCGAGGGATACCGGTCCTCGAGGCGCGGGGCGATCAGCAGGTCACCTGATTCAGTGGCCCGCGCCGCGTCGATGGCCGCACGCGCGGCATCGTCCAGCTCGATCGGCACAACCATTCCGGGCAACACGATCGTGTCGGCGACGAACAGCACCGGCACTGATTTGGGTTCAGACATCAATACTCCAAAGGTTTAGTCTGTTGCGCTCAACCTTTGGCGTATGGCTTTTGTTCCCGAGATCAGTTGGCCGATGCGCGCTGGCGGGCCCGGAAGGCCTGGACCTTGACCTTGTTGCCGCAGGTGGCCATGCCGCACCAGTGGCGGTTCTTCGCCCGGGAGGAGTCGACGTAGAGCAGCGAGCAGTTCGGGTGCGCGCACCGTTTGACGTTGCCGAAGTCGCGCCCGGCGAGCAGATCAAGCAGGTCCGCGGCCAAGGTGGCGATCAGCTGGGCCGCGGTGCCCTCGCGGCAGGTGTCGCCGTTGGAGAGCAGCCGCGGGGTCAGCCGGGGTCGCGATGCCTGCTCGTTGAGCAGCTCGACATCGGTCGGCTCCGGCACGCGACGGTCCAGCAGCGCGGTCGCGGTCCGGTAGATCGCTTCGCGCACTTCGATCGCGGTGCCGAGATCGTCGGCGCTGACGTCGATGCCGGCATCCACCAGCCCCGCCTGCACCGCCCATTCCGAGAGCACGGCGGGTTCGACCAAGCGCTCCTCGCGTGAGGTGTTGCGGTGCTTCAACGTGCCCGCGAAGTTGAGGCACGACCGCCCGCACACATACGCGAATTTCACGTAACCACCTTAAAAGGTTTCACGGCCCGGCGCTAGCGGAACGACGGGGGAGATCGAAGACCGAGCGTTCGGCCGGCTTCACGGTCGGCGAGGGAGACCCCTTACTCGACCGGGGCGAGCCGGCGCAGCTGCGTCACGTGGGCGGGGGACAGCTCCTCGAGGCACGTCACACCGAGTAGCCGCATGGTGCGCAGCACGCCGCTTTCGAGTATGTCTATCGCGCGGTTGACTCCGGCCTCGCCGCCGGCCATCAGCCCGTAGAGATAGGCCCGGCCGACCAGCGTGCACCGCGCTCCCAGCGCGATCGCCGCCACGATGTCGGCGCCGGACATGATGCCGGTATCCACCAGGATCTCGGTGTCCTTACCCAGCTCGCGCGCCACCACCGGCAACAGGTGGAAGGGCACCGGCGCCCGATCCAGCTGGCGGCCACCGTGATTGGACAGCACGATACCGTCGACGCCGCGGTCGACCGCGGCACGCGCGTCGTCGAGCGTCTGAATTCCTTTGACCACCAGCTTGCCCGGCCATTGCTCCTTGATCCAGGCCAGGTCGTCGAAGGTGAGGCTCGGGTCGAACATCGTGCTGAGGTACTCGGCGACGGTCCCCGGCCAGCGATCCAGCGACGCGAATGCCAGCGGCTCGGTGGTCAACAGGTCGAACCACCACTTCGGATGCGGCACCGCGTCCAGCACGGTGCGCAGCGTCAGCGACGGGGGGATCGTCATGCCGTTGCGGTTGTCGCGGAACCGTGCCCCGGAGACGGGCACGTCGACGGTGGCCAGCAGGGTGTCGAATCCCGCATCGGCGGCACGTTTGACCAGCGCCATCGATCGCTCGCGGTCCTTCCACATGTACAACTGAAACCATTTGCGGCCCTGCGGGACCGCTGCCACCAGGTCTTCGATCGCGCAGGTGCCCAGGGTGGACAGCGAGAACGGGATGCCGGCCCTGGCCGCCGCGGCGGCGCCGGCGATCTCGCCCTCGGTCTGCATCAACCGGGTGAAACCGGTCGGTGCGATGCCGAACGGCAAGACGACCGGCTGACCCAGCACGTTCCAGCCGGCGGTCACTTGGGAGACGTCGCGCAGGATCGTCGGGTGAAACTCGATGTCGCGGAAGGCTTGTCGCGCACGCGCGAGCGACAGCTCGTCCTCGGCCGCCCCGTCGGTGTAGTCGAATGCCGCCTTGGGGGTACGGCGTTTGGCGATGCGCCGCAGATCCTCGATCGTGAATGCCGCGTCGAGCCGGCGCCTGGTCGCATCGAAGACAGGCCGCTTGAACTGCAGGAGCGGGGCCAGGTCGCGGGCTTTGGGCATGCGTCGTTTGACCACCATGTATGTCACCGTAGTCATATGGACTGGCCAGACGATCCCTTCGATCTGACACGCTTCGTTGTCGCGCAAACCCCGGTCTACCCCTCGGTCGTCGAGGAGTTGCGCGGCGGCAGAAAACGGGGTCACTGGATGTGGTACATCTTCCCGCAGCTGCGCGGCCTCGGCAGCAGCCCGACGGCCGTGCACTACGGCATTTCGTCGCTTCAGGAGGCCCGCGCGTATCTGGGGCATGGCGTGCTGGGGCCGCGGCTGCATGAGTGCACCCAACTGGTCAATCAGGTGCGAGGCCGCTCGATTACGGAGATCTTCGGCTCACCCGACGATCTGAAGCTGCGCTCGTCGATGACGCTGTTCGCCCTGGCGACCGACGACCATCAGGACTTCATCACGCTGCTGGACAATTACTACGGCGGCGAGCAGGACGCCCTGACGCTGGCCCAGCTGCGCGGCTAAACCGGCCGCAGGATTCGCCAGCCGTGCGGCTCGAGGGTCACTTCGCCGACGGTGTCGCCGGGTGGGGCCGCGGATCCGGCGACCACCTCGGCGCGCGCCTGGCCCAGCTCCGGCAGCACCAGACGCAGCGGCTCGTCGTCGATGTTGAGTAAAACCAACAGCGCATCGTCGCCGCTGCGCGTCTCGTAGACGTAGTGCCGATTGGCCAGCCGCAGCGACCTGGTGGTGGCCGCATGCAGCCAGGGGTGGCGACGGCGCAGCCCCACCAGGAACTGGTGCAGCCGCCACATCTCGGTGCCGAAGCCGTCCAATTGCAGTGGGGGAGAGGTGAATTCCGGGCGCACCGCGTCGTCACCGCCGTAGCGCTCCTCTTTGACGGCGCGGAAGCCGAACTCGTCCCCGGCGTACACGCTGGGCACGCCGCCGATCGTCAACAGCAGCACCAGCGCGTGCGGCAGGTGATCGGGTTTGACCAGCCGGCTGGCGATGCGCGTGACGTCGTGATTGCCGACGAACGTCAGCGGCGCGAAGTGGGCCAGGAACTCGGTGTGCCGCTGCAGCGCCCAGTCCAGCTCGAAGAAGTTGCCGTCGTTGAGGCTGCTCCAGATCGCCTTCCACAGCTCGTACTGGGTGGCCGAGTCGAACGTGGCCTGCTCGACGATCGCCGCATAATCGCCGTGGATGAGTTCGCCGACGAACCAGGCGTCGGGATGCCGCTCGCCCACTCTGGGCAACACCGAAGCCCAGAATTGGGGTGGCACAGCGTAAGCCGCGTCCAGCCGCCACCCGTCCGCGCCGCGCTGTAGCCAGTGCGCCATCACGTCGACGACGTAGTCGACGACGTCCGGGTTGCCGTGATCGAGGGTGATGAGCTCGGAATGGCCCTCGAAGGTGTGAAATCGCCCGTGCCTGCCACGGAACCAGTCCGCGGCGGCCGTGTCGTCGTGCGTCGCCTCGCGGTAGCGGCCGAAGTCCACCCCGACATGATTGAAGACGCCGTCGAGCAGCACCCGCAAACCACGGGCCCGCGCTTCGGTGATCAGATAGTCGAAATCGCCGTCGTCACCGAGCCGGGGGTCGATCCGGTAATGGTCGGTCGTGTCGTAACCGTGTGTGCGCGAAGCGAACACCGGCCCCAACGCGATTCCGGACGCCCCCAGCTCGATGGCGTGATCGAACCATTCGACGAGCCGCCGCAACCGGTGTTCGTCCGGACCCGGCGCGGTCGATCCCTCGGATGTGGGAAAGGCGCCCACGAAGCCCAAGGGATAGACCTGCCACCAGATCGCGTGTCGGACCCACGTCGGCGTCATCGGCGAGTCACGAACTGACGATCAACCGACGCCCGCCAGTGTCTCGGCGGTGGTGATCGCCTGTGCCACACCCGAAACGATCGCGGCGGCTTTCAGGGCTTCCAGGATCACCTCGCGGTCCACGCCGGCCTCCCGCAGGGTGTGCTCGTGCGCGACAACGCAGTGCGAACACCCGTTGATCGACGACACCGCGAACGACCAGAGCTCGAAATTCGCCTTGTCCACGCCCGGATTGCCGATGATGTTCATCCGCAATCCCGCCCGCAGGTCGTCGTACTTGCCCTCCAGGAACCCGCGGCCCCGGTAGAACACGTTGTTCATGCCCATGATCGACGCGGCACCCAGCGCCGCCTGATACGCCTCGGCAGACAGGTTGTCGGCTGCCTCGGCCCCAATCTCGGCCAGTACCTGGGTGTTTCGCGTGGCTGCCGCACTCGCCAGCAACGTGCCCCACAACTGCTCGTCGTTCAGCACGGTGGTGCGGGCGATCGAGCCCAGGTTGAGCTTGAGGTCCTTGGCGTACTCGGGCAGCGCTTCCTTCAGATTCTCGACGCTCATCACAGCCTCGGAATCTACGCCGAAGCCTTGAGCAGCTCGCCGGCGTTCAGCGTCGGGTCGCCCTTGCGCCAGTTGCAGGCACACAGCTCGTCGGATTGCAGAGCGTCCAGGACCCGCAGCACCTCGTCCACGTTACGCCCCACGGAACCTGCGGTCGCCGAGACGAATTGGATCTCGTTGTTCGGGTCGACGATGAAGGTCACCCGGTCGGCGACGCCGTCGGCGTTGAGCACACCGGTGGCCAACGCGAGTTCGCGCTTGATGTCAGAGAGCATCGGGAACGGCAGCTTCTTGAGGTCCTCGTGCTGGGCACGCCACTGGAAGTGCACGAACTCGCTGTCCACCGAGACGCCGAGCACCTGCGCGTCGCGATCTTCGAACTCGTCGTTCAGCTTGCCGAACGCGGCGATCTCGGTCGGGCAGACGAAGGTGAAGTCCTTGGGCCAGAAGAACACGATCCGCCACTTGCCCTCGTGGCCGTCGCTGGAGAAGGTCTTGAAGTAGTCCTCGGGTTGCTGGGCGTCGACCTTCGACAGGTCGCCACCGATCAGCCCGGTCAGCTCATAGGCGGGGAACTGATCGCCGATCGTAAGCAGTGCCATGTCCGCTCCTTATCTGGAATTAGTCAAGATTAGTTGCCTTCCACTATGTTGCCGGGAGCGGTGTCTGAAGTAAAGGTGATATATCACACTATACTTATAGCCATGACCGATAAGAGTTTTCAGCCCACCCTGGCCGGGCTACGCGCGTTCGCCGCGATCGCCGAGAAACACCATTTCGGCGGTGCTGCAACGGCTCTCGGCGTCAGCCAGTCCACGCTGTCGCAGTCGCTGGCCGCACTGGAGGCGGGCCTCGACACCCATCTCGTCGAACGCTCGACCCGGCGTGTCCGCTTGACGCGGGAAGGTACGCAACTGCTACCGCTGGCCCAGGCCGTGGTCGAGGCGGCCGAGGCGTTCACCGCTGCCGCGGCGGGCACCTCGGATCCGCTGCAGGGCACCCTGCGCCTCGGCATGATCCCGACGGTGGCGCCCTACGTCCTGCCCACCGTGCTGGCCGGGCTGGCCAGTCGCCTTCCCGCACTGACCCTGCGGGTGATCGAGGACCAGACCGAGCGCCTGCTGACGGCGCTGCGCGGCGGGTCGCTGGACGCGGCGCTGATCGCACTGCCCGACGGCACCAGCGGGATCACGGAAGTTCCGATCTACGAGGAGGACTTCCTGCTCGCCGTACCGCCCGGACATCGGCTGTCCGGCAAGCGCCGGGTACCCGCGTCGGCGTTGGCGGACTTGCCGCTGCTGTTGCTGGACGAGGGGCACTGCCTACGCGACCAGGCGCTCGACGTCTGCCAGAAGGCGGGTGTCCGGGCCGAACTCGCCGACACCCGCGCGGCCTCGCTGGCAACCGCGGTGCAATGCGTGACCGGCGGGCTGGGGGTGACCCTGATCCCGCAGAGCGCCGCACCGGTCGAGGCGGCGCGAAGCCAGCTCGGGCTCGCGCAGTTCGCTGCTCCGCGCCCGGGCCGGCGAATCGGCCTGGTGTTCCGCGCGTCCAGTGGGCGCGACGAACCCTTTCGGCGGCTCGCCGCCGTCATCGGCGAGTCGGTGAGCAGCGAACAGCAGGTGCGCCTGGTCAAATAGGCCGGCACCAACGGTAGGTTGCCAGCTATGGAAAAGGTGATCGCGGTGCTGCGGCCGGCCGACTCCGACGACGATTGGTGTGCCCGCCAACGAGGCCCGGTCGCCGAGGAGCTACTGGACCTGGGCCTGCCCGGGCTGGCCGTCAATGTGCGAGACGCCGCGGTGCGGCACTCGCTGATGACGTTGACGACCATGGACCCACCGGCCGGTGCGGTCGTGAGCATGTGGACTCAGCAGTGCTACGGCGAGCAGATGACGGCGGCGCTGAAGCTGCTGGCGGCAGAATGCGAGCAGCTGGCCGCCTACCTGGTGACCGAGTCCGTCCCGCTGCCCTTTCCGGGCGGCGATCCTGGCTCCCGCACAACGGGTTTCGCTAACATCGCGCTGCTTCGCCGGCCCCCGGAGCTGGACCAGGCGACCTGGCTGGACCGCTGGCAGCTCCACCACACCTCGGTGGCCATCGAGACACAGTCGACCTTCGGCTACACCCAGAACTGGGTGGTGCGAGCCCTGACTCCCGACGCGCCGGGAATCGCCGCGATCGTCGAGGAGTTGTTCCCGATTGAAGCGGTCACCGATCTCAGGGCGTTTTTCGGAGCCGCCGACGATGACGACCTGCAGGACCGGCTGGGCCAGATGGTCGCCAGCACAACCGCATTCGGCGCCAACGAGAACATCGACACGGTGCCGACCAGCCGCTACGTGTTCAAGGCAGCATTTAGAACGTGAGGACGGCACATGACAACACTCGAGGACGCGGTGGCGCTGGCGGCGACCGAAAGCGGACTGGCGGTGATCTCGACGGTTCGTGCCGACGGAACCGTGCAGGCGTCGCTGGTCAATGTCGGACTGTTACCGCATCCGCGGACCGGTGAGCCGGTCCTTGGCTTCACCACCTACGGCAAAGTCAAACTCGCGAATCTTCGCGCACGGCCGCAACTGGCCGTCACGTTCCGCAACGGCTGGCAGTGGGCGACCGCCGAAGGATACGCAGAGCTGGTCGGCCCCGACGACTCGCAGCCCTGGCTTGCCGACTCCGACCAGTTGCGGCTGCTGCTTCGCGAGGTCTTCACCGCCGCCGGCGGAACTCATGACGACTGGGACGAGTACGACCGGGTGATGGCCCTGGAACGCCGCGCCGTGGTGCTGATCGCCCCCGCCCGCGTCTATAGCAACGGGTGAGCTCGGGCGGGCGACGTCGCGAGGTTAGGCTGCAGCGGTGACGCTGCTGATCGATGACACCAACCGGGTACGCACCCTGACGCTGAACCGGCCAGAGGCGCTCAACGCTTTCAACGAAGCGTTGTACGACGCCACCGCCGAGGCGCTGTTGGCCGCCGCCGACGATCCGGAGATCGCGGTCGTCATACTGACCGGGACCGGGCGCGGCTTTTCCGCCGGCACCGATCTCGCCGAGATGCAGGCGCGCATCACCGACCCGGACTTCACCGTCGGCAAACACGGATTCCCCGGCATGATCGACGCGCTGAGCGCGTTTCCCAAGCCGTTGATCTGCGCCGTCAACGGTGTCGGGGTGGGGATCGGCGCCACCATCCTCGGCTACGCCGACCTGGCCTTCATGTCGTCGACGGCGCGGCTGAAGTGTCCGTTCACCAGCCTCGGCGTGGCCCCCGAGGCGGCCTCGTCCTATCTGCTGCCGCAGTTGGTCGGCCGGCAGAACGCCGCATGGTTGTTGATGTCATCGGAGTGGGTTGATGCGCAGGAGGCCCTGCGGATGGGCCTGGTCTGGCGGGTCTGCGACCCGGAAGAGCTGCTGCCCGAAACCCGTCGGTATGCCGAAATCCTGGCGTCCCGGCCGGTTTCGAGCCTGATGGCCGTCAAACACACCATGACAGAACCGATCCGGCCCGGGATCGCGGCCGCGACCGCGCGGGAGAACGCCCACTTCGCCGAGCTGATGGGCGCGCAGGCCAACGCCGCGGCCCTGGCCTCATTCGCGGAACGAAAAAATAGTTAAAGCGCTGAGCGCCAACGGAATTGACCAAGCGCCAGCCGGCTAGAGCGATACCGCGGGCGCCAGTTCGGCATCGGCTTGCTGCTCAACTTGCCTTGATGCCTCGATGATGGCCCGCAACGTCCGCCGGCACCGTCCGCAGTCGCCGCCCGCACCGCATGCCGCCGCCACCTCCTTGGAGGTGGCCGCACCACGGGCCACGCACTCGGCCACGGTGTGGTTGGTGACGCCGACGCACAGACAGACGTACATCAGCACACCTCCCATCCACCCGCAGCGACCCGAACAGGCCTCATGTTATGCCAGTCTAACCTAAGTAGGTTAGACGATCCTAACTACGCGCCGTAACGCCATTTCGGCTAGTGAGCGCAGCCATACCTTGCTGGAACAATTCCAATCTGCGTGGCAAAGTGCTGCTTGGCCGGCACGGTGAGCTCCAGCCCAGCCCACCTGCCGAGCCCAGCCACGACAGCCCCGACCACCGGAGGAGTGATCATGCAAGGGGATCCGGACGTTCTGCGTCTGCTCAACGAGCAACTGACCAGCGAGCTGACCGCGATCAACCAGTACTTCCTGCACTCGAAAATGCAAGAGAACTGGGGCTTTACCGAGATAGCCGAGCACACCCGCGCCGAGTCCTTCGACGAGATGCGCCACGCCGAGGCGATCACCGACCGCATCTTGCTGCTGGACGGCCTGCCCAACTACCAGCGCCTGTTCTCGCTGCGCATCGGCCAGACGCTGCGCGAGCAATTCGAGGCCGATCTGGCAATCGAGTACGAGGTGTTGGCCCGACTCAAGCCCGGCGTGATCATGTGCCGCACGAAAGAAGACAGCACCAGCGCCTTCTTGCTGGAGAAGATCATCGCCGACGAGGAAAACCACGTCGACTACCTGGAGACGCAGCTCGAGCTGATGGACAAGCTGGGCGAGCCGCTGTACTTGGCGCAATGCGTCTCCCGGCCGCCGGGCTCGATCGCGTAGTCGTTCCTGGGTACCCGTTAGCATCGGACGCCGACGGGAAGGCGGGTATGACGAGCCCGAGAGCAGCATCGAGCGCGGTGACGCAAGCCAACCCCGTCGTCATGGATCCGGCGGCCGGCGGCGCGCTGATCACCCCGCAGCGGCGAAATCTGATCTTCGTCGCGATCGTGCTCGGCATGCTGCTGGCGGCGCTGGACCAGACCATCGTCGCGACCGCGCTGCCGACCATCGTCGCCGACCTGGGCGACGCCGGCCACCAATCCTGGGTCGTCACCAGTTACCTCTTGGCGTCGACGATCGTCACCGCGCTGGTCGGCAAGCTCGGTGACCTGTTCGGGCGCAAGCGTGTATTTCAGGCCGCCATCGTGTTTTTCGTCATCGGGTCGGTGTCGTGCGGGCTGTCGCAGTCGATGGCCATGTTGGTGGGGTCGCGGGCGCTGCAGGGAATCGGCGGCGGCGGCATCACCGTCACGGCCAGCGCGCTGATCGGTGAGGTGGTGCCGTTGCGCGAACGCGGCCGCTACCAAGGCATCCTGGGCGCGGTCTTCGGCGTCACGACGGTCGTCGGGCCGCTGCTGGGTGGCTACTTCACCGACTACCTGACCTGGCGGTGGGCGTTCTGGGTGAACGTTCCGGTCTCGGTGCTGGTCATATTCGTTGCGGCCGCGGCCATTCCGGCGCTAGCGTCATCGACCAAGCCCGTCATCGACTACGGCGGAATCGTGTTGGTCGGCGTGGGCGCCGCCGGCCTGACCCTGGCGACCAGCTGGGGCGGCACCCTGTATCCGTGGGGTTCGCCGACGATCATCGCCCTGTTCGTCGGCGCCGCGGTGGCCCTGGCCGCGTTCGTCTGGGTCGAAAGCCGTGTCCCGCAGCCAATCCTGCCGACCCGGTTGTTCGCCAGTCCGGTGTTCACGGTCTGCTGTGTGCTGTCCTTCGTGGTCGGCTTCGCGATGCTGGGCGCGATGACGTTTCTGCCCACCTACATGCAGTACGTCAACGGCGTCTCGGCGACGACGTCGGGCCTGCGCACGCTGCCGATGGTGGTCGGGATGCTGATCACCTCGACGGGCAGCGGCACCCTGGTCGGCCGGACCGGCCGCTACAAGGTCTTTCCCGTGATGGGCACCGCGTTGATGGCGGTGGCGTTTCTGCTGATGTCGCGGATGACCCCGTCCACCTCGGCCCTGGTCCAGTCCGTCTACCTCGTCATCCTGGGCGCCGGGATCGGATTGTCGATGCAGGTGCTGGTGCTCATCGTGCAAAACACCTCGAACTTCGACGATCTCGGCGTCGCCACCTCGGGTGTGACGTTCTTTCGCACCATCGGCAGTTCGTTCGGCGCCGCGATCTTCGGCTCACTGTTTTCGAACTTCCTCGACGGCCGGATGCCCGCGGCCCTGGCGGCCAGCGGCGCAGCGCCCGACGCGGTCAGTTCACCGGGCGCGCTGCATCGCCAGCCGCACGACGTGGCCGCCCCCATCGTGGCGGCCTATTCCGAGTCGCTGAGCGAGGTGTTTTTCTGGGCGGCGCCGGTCGCCCTGCTCGGGTTTGTCCTCGCGTTGTTCCTGCGCGAGGTCCCGCTGCGCGACATCCACAACAGCGCAGTCGATCTCGGTGACGGGTTCGGCATGCCGACCACCGACACTCCGGAACGGCTGCTGGAGAACGCGATTGCGCGCATGCTGCGCGGCGACCCCGGAGTTCGGTTGCGCAGCATCGCGATGCGGCCCGACTGCCGCCTCGACGTGGCCGGACTGTGGGGCGTGATGCGCATCTACCGGTTCGGGCAGATGTACGGAACGGCCCGGCTGTCCGACATCGGCGACTCGATGCGGATCCCGTTCGAGGTGCTCGAACCCACCTTCGGGCGCCTGGTCTCCGGCGGCTACGTGCAGCGCAACGGCGATCAGATGTGGCTGACCCCGGCCGGGACGCAGCAGGTCGACTACGTGTATTCGTTGCTGCTGGGCTGGATCGTCGACAAGCTGTCCCGATCGCCCAGCTATCAGGGCCGTCCGGACCGCCGCGAAGTCGAAACGGCGCTGCAGCACATCGCCCACCGTGTTCTGGCCCAACGCGATTGGCACGACGACGCGCCGAGCACCGGCCGGCTGGAGGCGGGTGCCGGCGGCAGATATTAGAACGTGTTCCAAAAATTGCGGGCGCGGGCGTACCATCACGCCATGAGCCGAATCGGAACGTTCGCCGACGACGACATCTACAGCTGGGCCACGAAGTCTCCGGACCTCGGCGGCGCGATCGCTAACTTCAGCCAGGCCGTCTACACCAAGAACCGGCTGCCGATGCGCACCCGTGAAATCGCCCGCGCCGTGATCGCCCACGACAACGAATGCACCGTGTGCATGAACACCCGCGACGCCGACGGGCCCGCCGCAGGTGTCGACGAAGAGCTCTACGAGCACGCGCTGGAATGGCGCACCTGGCCGGGATTCAGCGAACAGGAACGGCTGGCGGCCGAGTTCGCGCACCGGTTCGGCACCGAGCACACCAAGCTGCGCGATGACGAAGACTTCTGGAGCCGGGCCAAGGAGCACTTCTCCGAAGAGCTGCTCGCCGACCTCGCCATGTCATGCGCGCTGTGGGTCGGCATGGGGCGGATGTTGCGGACCCTCGACATCGGTCAGGCCTGCATGCTGACCCTGCCCAGCCGGGCTTAGTACTGCGCCGACGATGACCGCCACGCCTCTTGCGGCCGCGGCGGTAGCCCAGCTGGAGGCAGCGGGCGTCGACACCGTGATCGGCACCGTCGTGAACCCCGCCGGGCTCACGCAGGCCAAGGCCGTGCCGATCCGGCGCACCAGCACCTTCGCCGACCCCGGCCTCGGTGCCAGCCCGTCCTGGCACGCCTTCGCCATCGACCAGACCGGCATCGCCTTCACCGACGACGTCGGCGTGATCGGCGATCAACGCGTGCGCATCGACCTGTCGGCGTTGCGGCTTCTCGGCGACGGGCTGGCGTGGGGGCCAGCCGCGTTCTTCGAGCAGGACGGCACACCGGTTTCCGCTTGCAGCCGCGGAACCCTGGGCCGCATCGAAGCCGCGCTCGGCGACGACGGCATCGAGGCCAACGTCGGCCATGAGATCGAGTTCGTTCTGGTGGAGCCCGACGGCGGCCGACTACCGGCGAGACTGTGGGCGCAGTACGGACTGGCCGGTGTGCTCGAACACGAGGGCTTCGTCCGCGACGTCATCGCCGCGGCCGCGACCTCCGGTGTGGGGATCGAGCAGTTTCATCCCGAATACGGGGCCAACCAGTTCGAGATCTCGTTGTCGCCACTGCCGCCGGTGGCCGCGGCCGACCAGTTGGTGTTGACCCGCATCATCCTCGCCCGCGCCGCACGCCGCCATGGACTGCGTATCAGCCTGTCGCCGGCACCGTTTGCGGGCAGTGTCGGATCCGGTGCACACCAACACTTCTCGCTGACGAAGCCGGACGGCCCGCTGTTCTCCGGGGGCCCCGGCGCCGCAGGCATGACGCCGGCGGGGCAGAGCGCGATCGCTGGAGTGATCGGGGGGCTGTCCCAGGCTCAAGCCGTGCTGTGCGGGTCGATCGTGTCCGGGTTGCGCATGCAGCCGGGCAATTGGGCGGGGGCCTACGCCTGCTGGGGCATCGAGAATCGGGAAGCCGCAGTGCGTTTCGTCAAAGGAGGCCCGGGCAGCGCGCACGGAGGCAATGTCGAGGTGAAGATCGTCGATCCGTCGGCGAATCCCTACCTCGCGTCGGCGGCGATCCTCGGGCTGGCCCTGGACGGAGTCCGGCGCAACGCGCCACTACCCCCGGAGACGACGGTCGACCCAGCGAAACTGTCCGATTCCGAGCGCCGCAGCGCGGGTATCGAAAGCCTTGCCCGATCCCAAGCGGATATGATTGGCGCACTGGATAATTCAGCGTCGCTACGCTCCATTCTGGGTGATGCCGCAGTCGACATGGTCGTCGCGGTCCGGCGCCTGGAGCACGAGCACTACGGCGACCTCAACCCCGAGCAGCTGGCCGACAAATTCCGGATGGCATGGAGCCTGTAGCGGTGGCTGCCTCGTCGGCTCTCGCGCGCCACATCGACGAGGTGGCTTTGATCGACCACCACGTGCACGGCTGCTGGTCAGAACCGGGGGACCGGCGACGGTTCGAGAACGCCCTCAACGAGGCCAACACCGAGCCCCTGACGGACTCCGGCTTCGACTCCCAGCTCGGCTTCGCGGTGCGTGCCCATTGCGGCCCGATTCTGGGATTGCCCGAACACGTTGACCCGCGGGCCTATTGGGAGCGTCGCAGTGAATTCACCGAGAGCGAGCTGGCCCGGAAGTTTCTGCCGGCCGCCGGGGTGAGCGACTGGCTGGTGGACACCGGAATCGGTGCCGGCACAACCGATATCTCGGAGCTGACCGCGCTGTCCGGCAACCGAGCCCACGAGATCGTCCGCCTCGAGCAGGTGGCCGAACAGGCCGCACAGGCGCCCGGCGACTACGCGTCGGCGTTCGAAGAGATCCTGCACCAGCGTGCGGCCGGTGCCGTCGGCACCAAGTCCATCCTGGCCTACCGCGGCGGATTCGATGGCGACCTGACCGAACCGGGCGCGGTCGAAGTCGCCGAGGCCGCCGACCGGTGGCGAGAGGTCGGTGGGACCCGACTACAGGATCGAGTTCTGCTGCGGTTCGGGCTGCATCAGGCGTTGCGGGTCGGCAAGCCGCTGCAGTTCCACGTCGGCTTCGGCGACCGCGACTGCGATCTGAATAAGACCAATCCGCTGTATCTGCTGGACTTCCTGCGTCAATCCGGCGACACCCCGATCATGCTGCTGCACTGCTACCCCTACGAGCGGGAGGCCGGCTACCTGGCGCAGGCCTTCAACAACGTCTACCTCGACGGCGGATTGAGCATCAACTACCTGGGCGCTCGGGCGCCGGCGTTCATCGCCCGACTGCTGGAGATGGCACCATTTCGCAGGATCCTGTATTCGTCGGACGGCTTCGGGCCGGCCGAATTGCACTATTTGGGTGCAACGTTGTGGCGCAACGGTATTCGGCGAGTATTGGGCGGATTCGTCGACGACGGCGAATGGTCCGAAGCCGATGCGATCCGGGTGGTCGATCTGATTGCGTATCAAAACGCCGCCCGCGTCTATCGCCTCGACGAGCGGCAGCGGTAACAGCGCAACAGTTCGTGTGAAAGCCCCGCAATCCGGGTAGTCGACCCCGAGACACGCGAGGGACAGGACACGGACATGGGGCTCGTCGGGGAGGCGATCGACTGGACCCGCAGGCAGGTCGTGTCCAGAGTCCCCAAAGCCGACCTCGACCAGCGGGATCCCGACTACATCCGCGACCAACTGCCGGGCACCTGGTTGCTCGCGTCGCTGTATTTCCGCGCCGACGTAACGGGGCTGGATCGAATCCCCACCGAAGGTCCGGTGCTGATGGTCGGTAACCACAGTGGTGGCAATGTGCCTCCGGACACCTTCGTGTTCACCCTTGCGTTCTGTTCGTACTTCGGCGTCGAGCGGCCGTTCTACCAGCTGGCCCACAACCTCGTCGTCTCGGCACCGCCGCTGGGCTGGCTGCGCAAGTTCGGCACCGTCGCCGCCAATCCCGAAAATGCGCGGCTGGCATTGGATTCCGGCGCAGCTCTGCTGGTCTATCCCGGCGGCGACTTCGAGGTGTTCCGGCCGTCGTGGGAGCGGCACAAGGTCGACTTCGGCGGGCGGATGGGTTACGTGAAGCTGGCCCGCGAGGCGGGGGTCCCGATCGTCCCAATCGCCAGCGTCGGAGGCCAGGAGAGCGCGCTGTTCCTCAACCGCGGGCAGTGGCTGGCCAAGGCACTGATGGCCGATAAGTTGCTGCGGCTCAAGAGTATTCCGATATCGCTGGCACTGCCCTGGGGCCTGAACATCGGCGATCTGGCGGGCCATATTCCGCTGCCCACCAAGATCGCGATCGAGGTGCAGGAACCCGTCGACGTCGACGACCACGACGAAGCGGTGCACGACAAGGTCGTCGCCAGCCTGCAGGGCGCCGTCGACCGCCTCGCCGCCAAACGTCGCTTACCGGTGCTCGGCTGATGCGCGTCGAACGCCGCTGCGTCATCCAGGCCGACCGCGACGCGGTCTGGAAAATCGTCAGCGACCCGGACTGCTACCCGAGGTTCATGACCAACCTCGAGCGTTGGGAATCCGCGAACGATCAGGTCGCCGGCGTGGGTGCCCGCTATACCGTGCATTGGAAGATCGGGTCGGTGCCCGTTGGCGGCCTGATCGAGGTGGTCGAATTCGACGAGCGCCGCGACCTGGCGTGGGTGGGCATCACCGGCGTCGCGCTGCGCGGCCGGATCCGGCTGCGCGACGGCGCCCGGGGCCAGACGAAAGCGACCTTCCGGTTGTCGTATCAGGCACCCGGCGGAATACTGGGCTACATTGCCGATCGGATCGCGGTGCGTCAGGTGGGCCGCACGCTGTCCGGCACGCTCAGGTGCCTTAAGCAGCTCGCCGAGTCCTGATCCACCTGCTCCGCCGACATCGCGGATTGTCAGCCCAAATGCTGGTGAGTGGGAATTTCCCATTGCGACGGGCCGTTTGCTGGAATCGAACCAACCCGAGTGCGGCGGGTGCTTCGAGCAATCCAACGAGGGGGTGGCTTATTCGATGCAGGCCATGAGCCGGCGGATCGGCCGGCGTGGCTGGCCGGGAATGCGCAGCGGCACGGCACGCCCGGGATCGCGGGTGCGCACCGCGAATTGGCTGATGCACATGGCCCTTCCGATGCTGGCGTTGTGGCTTCTGCTCGACATCCCCAAAGTCGACCTGGAATGGGACAACCGGCTGGCGCACTTCGTGTTGGTGCTGTCGGCGGCCCTGGTCAGTGTGGTGTTGGGCGTCCTGATAGGCCGCGAGGCCCGCGCCCGCGACGACGCCCGCCTTTGGCTGGTGTCACTGGTGTTTACCACGACCGCCGGCTTCTTCGGCGTACACGCGGTGTTCACTCCCGGGGTACTGATGGACACCTCCGACGCGGAGTTCATGTTGCCGACGAGGATGGGCCTGATCTTGGCCGGCCTGATCGCCCTGGTTTCCTCGATCAACTTCACCCCCGCACGAAACGCCCGCCTCTGGACATGGCGACGACGCCTGTCGGCGCTGGTCTGGGTCCTGATGACGGCGTCCGCGGTGTTGATCGCGTGCGGCATGCTGGATCGGCTGCCGAATCAAGCGGTCTTGGAGGGCATGGAGCAGCTCGGGGCGCTGGCCGGCGGCGTGCTGTTCTCGGTGGCGGCGCTGGCCTACTTCCCGATCTATCGGCGACGCCCGACCGTTGTGGTCATGTCGGTGCTCAGCGCCTTCGTGTTGCTGGCGGAGGCGTCCGTGGCGTTGGCCCTCGGCATGAGCTGGCACGCGTCGTGGTGGCTGTGGCACGTGCTCATGACTCTGGCCTTCTGCTTTATCGCCTACAGCGCGCGGGTTCAATTCCGCCGGGAGGGCTCGGTCCGAGGGCTGTTCGATTCGTTGGCCACCCAGCAGACCATCGCCGATCTGCGGCGCGACTACGCCGTCGCGCTGGAGGAGATGGTCGAGGTGCTGCAGCGCCGCGAGCGTGGAGATCACGTGGCGCCCGGCGCCGCCGCGGCCCGGCTTGCCGATCGCTTCGAGCTGTCCGAACAACAGGTCGCCGTCCTCAAGCGCGGCGCGGAGGCGCTCGGCACCGAGCGCGAGCGCGTCCGCAAGCTAGGCACGCTGATCGCCCTGGGCCGGGAATCCAGCGTCATCCAGGACGAGGACGCGTTGCTTGGCCGGGTGATGGCCTCCATCGCCGATGCCTTCCCCGGTGACCGATTTCGCCTGGGGATGATGCGCGACGGGGAGCTCAGTTTCTGCGACGCCCCGGCCGGTGCCGGCGCGCTGGAGCTGCCCCTGATGGTCAAGGGGCAGGTCGCCGGCGTGATCGAGGCGTTTCGACCCGACGGCGCGTTCGACGACGCCGACGTCGCGCTGCTGCGCTCGTTCGCGACCCAATCGTCGATGGCATTGGAGAACGCAAGGCTCTACCACCACCTGGACGGCCTGTTCCGTAGCTACATGTCGCCCGCGGTCGCGACCGCACTGCTCGCCGACCCGGATCAAGCCGGGCTGGGTGGCGCGATCACCGAGGTCACCGTGTTGATGGCCGATCTGCATGGCTTCACCCCGTTCGCCGAAGCCACCTCGCCGGATCAGGTGGTGACCATGCTGAATACCTATTACGGCGCGGTGGTTCCCGTCATTCTCGAGTCGGGGGGTACCGTCCTGCAGTTCGTCGGCGACGCGGTGATGGCGATCTGGGGCGCTCCGGCCCGGCAGGCCGACCACGCCGTGCGGGCAGCAGGTGCCGCACTCACGCTGCACTCGGTCGTGGAAGCGGCGGCGAGCGGGCACGCGGACTGGCCGCGGTTTCGGGTTGGAATCAACACCGGGCCGGCCCTGGTGGGCAACATCGGGGCCGAGCAGATGCGCAGCTTCACCGCGATCGGGGACACCATGAATCTCGCCGCACGTCTGCAGAACTTGGCCGAGCCGGGTCAGGTAGTGGTTGGCCCGGGCACCTCCGCGGCGCTCGGAACGACGGCCCGGGTCAGCCGGCACGGCTGGGTGAAGGTCAAGGGCAAGCGCGACCCGGTCCGGCTTTGTGTGCTGCACGAATTGGCGTTATAGCAACGTATTTCACGCTTTTGCCATACTTTTTGTTCTAGCCATCGAGTTCGGGCGGGCCCGAAACCCGTTGTCGCCGTGAGAACCATACCTTCGTTTGGGCTCGGTGCGGCCGGGCAATACAGCGGTCCGGAATTCGAAATCCTTTGGCTCAGAGCGCTTGACGACGTACACTAGCAATCTCGGGATTTGGAATCAGACAAGTCAATTAAGATCTGGCACAGATCGCTCAATACGACGGGGGAACTGCCATGTCGCGTAGCACTAGCAAAATCATCGTCGCTTTGGTACTTGGCTTTACCGCACTTACCACATCGGGATGCACTATCCCGCTCACCATTGATTGCGGTCAGTTCACCTGCATTCCGGGCTAGCGACCGGCGCACAGCCGAAAGCGACTGCATTACAGCACTATTGAGCTCCCTGCGTCTCGGGTTGCCGAGGCGCAGCGGCGCTCGGCTGGTGCGAGACGGTACAACTACCGTGTGACACAACAGCTCCCGGCGGCCCAAGACGGACTGCCTTAGCCCAGGGGCCAGCTCGGCGGCCAAAGGCGTTGCGGACGAGCCGTATTCGCGATAAGGCCGGCAGTGAGTGGCTGCGGCCCAGTCGGCTTAAAGCGAGGGATCCGCGATAATCCCCGCTCGCACAGGGATTATCGCGGACTCACCCCACGACTGACGAACGGCCTACTACATGAAGACCAAGCCGGAGCCACCTGGGTCGATGGTGAGCGGGATCGTGCAACCAGATGCCGTAAGCGCGGTGAAGCCCAGGATCAAGGTGACGACAAGTTTACTGCTGAGACGTGACATGGTGTTACCCCCGTTCGTCTAAGGACAATCCGTTACCAGAGAGTCGATCTGCTGCCCGAGACACACGTACAATACGACGCGAAAGAGCTTGATCACGAGCATTTTCCCGAAATCTCCGCAAAGTTTTTTCGCGGCTTGCATTCAATCGGTACGATTCCGGGCAACCCCTCGGGGAACTGGTATGTCGACCCTAAATATGTTGTGGAACAACACTTTTCAAATCAAGATCACCGGGAAATGGACTGGCACAAAGGGATGCAGGACCGGCCCGGCCGAAAGCCGGCCTCATACCCCACGTGTCCGCGGCAGCAAGGGGCCCACTTCGCGGCTACGGTGAGCCGCTCCGGGATGCAACGAGGCCCCGCCGCGAATGGTCTCCGCGCCGCTTTCGCCGCGAGTAAGGATGGCTAGCCCCAGTGCGGGGGAACTTCACTGCCCGGGCAGTCGCCATATCGGCAGTCAATGTCGCGAACCCGCCGGCGAATGACCTTGCCATCGTCGTCACGGACGTATTCGACCGTGGCTTCAGCCGGCCGCCGGCAATGGGGGCAGGCTTCCATTTCGGTTTCGAAGCGCGGCATCAGGTCGTCCTCCCCGTCGCGATGTAATAGAAGCGTCGCAGATCCCCGCGCCCGACGTAGCGATTGGTCACATCGATGCGCTCGGAAGCCGGTAAAAGCCCCGTGAAAACGACGAATCGCCTACGGCCCGGACGGACCACGCGCGCCGATGCCGCATGCCGGGTACTTACCCCGGCATGCGACATCTCAACGCGCTAAATGCGTTCGCCAACCCGCAGGCGATCGGCCCGCTCCACACGCCGGCCCGAGACGCGGAGCGGCTGGCTTCTGCGCATGAGTTGACGAACATCCGCATCGTGCGGACACACATGATGCCGACCCGAGGGCGTCATGTCGTGTACAAGGTCTCGACCCGTAGCAAACAGCTCAACTCGCGTTCGCCCACGCGGGACCGGTGCACAATGCGACCAGCCACGCGGGCTTACATCGATATGGTGATGAGCGATAGCACCGGCGTGCACCCGGTCGCCGCCACCGCGGTGAAGCCAAGGATTACCGCGACACTGATTTTGCTGGTTAAGCCCGACATAATGCACTCCATTCGTCTCAGTTGGCGCCCGACTCAAACTTGGAGCCGGGCTTATGGCGTCAGGAGGCCCAAAAAAGGCCGCTCCCGACTCCGAACAACAATTAGCTGGCATGAAGGCGCCCACCACCGCATCCAGACCCGATTCGGCCGGTGCCGATAGTAACCCGAGATCTACTAGTCATGCCAGCTTTACCAAGAAGTAATCTGCCCGTGTCGCTGAGCCGACCGATATCCGTGCCCGCCCGGTCGACCAGAAATTGCCTTGACATGCACTCTTATCCGGACGCCGACGGCGGAACAATGAGTATCGGCTCAAATTTGCGTTGCCGAAAATACGATATGCATCCCGGGATGCGAACGAGGTCCAGAACAAGATCAGCGAATGCGTCGGCGACCATCTCGAGGCCATGACGGCGGCAAACCCGAGGATCCCTGCGACACCGACTTTGCTGGCTGCGCGTGACATTAAACGCTCCGGTCTTACCCGGGCCCACTAAAGCCGGAGTGGCAGCGGCATCTGCGAACGCAAACGGTCATTCCCAACTTCGCACAAGCGGTAGCTGGCATGAAGGCGACCGCCACCGTCTTCAGGCCAGAATCGGTGCATACGGTAGCCGAGGCAGGTTGCCTGGCCAGGTATTCGCGAGTAACTACGGCGGTCGCTGAACGCAACAAATGCGCCCGGAAACGCGCCGTGCGATAACGGTCATAGCAAACTCCCGCCGTGCCCCCGCAGTCGTTCGGGGTAGGCACGGCGGCGATGGCGCGTCGTCGCCGTTGACGGCCTCTCCGTCGGTGCCTCGACGAGTGAGAGCAACGTTTCAGATCAGGCCCGAGACGTCGCGGATCTACTCGCGAATCAGGGCATTAGAAAGAGAAAAGCGACAGGACCGGCGAACATCCTGAAGCCGTTACTGCGGTGAAGCCCAGGATCAAGGCGACACCGACTTTGCTGGTTATGCGCGACATTGCACTCCATTCATCCAGGTATCACCCGGCTCATGCCAAGCCGGGACGCGGCGTCAGGAGGCCCAAAAAATGGCCGCTCCAGACTCCGAACAACACATAGTTGGCATGAAGGCGCCCACCACCGCATTCAGACCGATTCGGCCGGTGCAGATCATAACCGAGATCTGCTGCATCCCGCTAGATGATACTCACGGGTAACCGCTATCCCCGTTATTCATCCGCGAGCCGTGAAAGACGGGTCAGATCAGACCCGTAGCATCGAAAACCCAGGACGTATCGGCAGCTGCCAGCGCCTCGAAGTGGTTCGGTGGCGCGAAGCTGACCAGGCTGTTCATGTCCCAGTAGTCTTTCCAGACCGCGATCTTGCCGTCGATGACTTTATGTACCGTGACGAATCTCAGCACACCCTGTTCACCCGAGCTGAACGTCCAAGTTTCGGAGTGTTCGTACATCACGTCGGTGCCGTTGGACAACAGGACACCGTCGTGGTTCTCGTAAGCCGCCAGGTGTTCGAGTCCCATTTTCAGTCGTTTCACCGTGTCTTCGGGACCGCGCGCCGACACGGCCGGCACCGGCATGTCGACGTAGAGGACGTCCTGCGCCAAGAACGTTTTCACCGCATCCCAATCCCGCCGCGATAGCGCCTGCCACATCCCGAGTACGACATCTTCGACCGCGATCATAGAAACTTCTGTCATAGCGGCAAATAAACTCGCTCGCCGCACGGGTGTCAACCACGCTGTCCAGGCGGATAGGACCGTTCGGCCGCTACCCGAGTCCTTTAAACGTCGACGGGAGCCATCGACCGCGCCCGGCCGAGCGCCACCGGCAGGCTCGACCATCCGCGCAGTACCCGGGTGTCCCGGCGCGTCCCGCTACCGGCCGCCCGCACGTCGGGGAACCGGTCGAAGAAGGCCCGCAGGCCGACCTCGCCCTCGGCGCGGGCGAGTGCCGCGCCCAGGCAGAAGTGCCGGCCCCCGGAGAACGCGAGATGCCTTCCCGCATTGGCGCGTTCGATGTCGAAGCGGTGCGGATCGGGAAACACGGACGGATCCCGGTTGGCCGCGGCCAGATAAAGGAGCACCACGTCTCCGCGATTGACCGGCCTGCCCGCGAGCTCGACGTCGTTGACGGCCTTGCGCACGGTGAGCTGCACCGGCGAGTCGAGCCGCAGTATCTCTTCGACTGCGTTGGGCCACAGCTCGGGACGCTCGCGCAACGTCTCGAGATGCTCGGGCGCATCGAGCAGCATGCGAATCCCGTTGCCCAACAGGTTCACCGTCGTTTCGAAGCCGGCAGCCAACACCAGCGCGGCAATCGCGGTGAGTTCGGTTTCATCCAGCCGTGTTTCGCTCACGCCGCTTTCGGCCGTCCGAATCAACTGACTCATCAAATCCTCACCGGGTGAGCGCCGGAGTTGCTGCAGGTGATCGACGAGCCAGGCGTTGAATCCGGCGATCCCTCGCTGCACCGTGCGGTATTGGCGCCACGGCAATCCGATGTCCAGACTCGGTGCGGCCAATTCGCCGAACTGCAGGACGCGCGGCCGGTCTCGCTCGGGCACCCCCAGGATGTCGCTGATGATGGCGACCGGAAGTTGCGAGCAGTACCGACCCACGACGTCCACGACGCCGGACTCGTCGGCCAGCTCGTCCAAGAGCTTGGCCGCCGTTTCCTCGACTCGGTCACGCAGCGCGGCGACCGCCCGCGAGGTGAACACGGCCGACACCGTCTTGCGGTAGCGGGTGTGATCCGGCGGCTCGGTCGCCAGCAACGAGGGTTCGCGCAGGGGATGCAGCAGATCGTCGCGGGCGCGGCGTTCCAGCCATCGCACCGGACCCGGCAGATTCGATCCCAGCACCAGCACCCGGAAGTCGTCGGAGCGCAGCAGGCTGTGGATCACGCCGTGGTCGACGGCGAGATAACCGACGCGGCTGCGCACCATGGGCCCCAGCGCGTGCAGTTCGTCGCAGAACGGCACCGGGTCCGCGGCCACCGCCGGGTCGGCGATCAGCCTGGCCTGCATATCACCGCGACGAAGCCCGATGGACGCGACGCCCCGGATGAACCCGTGCATCGCAAGCCAGTGCAACCATTCCTTCACAGCGTCTCCCGGGGCCGACAGGCTGACTTCGAAAAGCGTATGCCGGATCTCAGCACTCCGCGGTGATCTTGAAGTCCGTGGTGATGATCTTGTTGGGGTTGCTGCTGTTGATGCCGTAGGCGCTGCCGGTGATCGTGTATGCGTTGTTGGTCACGTCGACGTGCGCTTCGCCCACCCCGCCGTGCCAGAAGCTTCCGGTGAATCCGTCGACATTGCGGATCTTCACGTATTGCGGGAGAGCGCGCGAGGCGCTGAGCAGCACCACGGCCTCGACATGGCCGTCGCGGTCGGGAATGTCGATGGTCCGGTAGGACTGCACCTGGCTGCACGCAGGAGGGCGAGCCGCATGGCTGGCGCCGCCGATGGTTAGGTGCGCGGCGGCTCGCGGTGTCGTCTGGGGCTCCGCGCAGCCCGCGATGCCGGCGGCCAGCACACCCGCGACCGCGATCAACCTGTACTGCACCAATTCGGCTCCTTTACTGCCGCTTCGCCGTCAGCCGGGGCAGCGATTTGGCGATGCGGCCTCGGACGAACTCGGGGCTCAGGCCCTTGAGCAGGTCGATGATGCGAATGCTCTGCGGCACGTACCAATGCAGCCGCTTGGGATGGTGGTAGGCCTGCCAGGCGGCCTCGGCCACGCTCGCCGCCGGCATCAGCCGCATCAAACCCTTCTTGGGCGCGTTGGCCCGCAGCTCGTCGGCGGTCATCGGCGCGCCGCCATCGTCGGAGCGGTTGGGCGTCGTGGTCAGGATCGCGGTGTCGATCAGGCCGGGCAGCACGTCCGCGACCCGGACCCCGTGGCGCTGCCATTCCACGCTCAGTGCTTCGGTCAATCCCTTGACCGCGTGCTTGGTCGATGAATAGACCGCTATGCGCGGCATCCCGTAGGTTGCCGACGACGACGACGTGGAGAACATCAGGCTGCCAGGAGTCTTCTTGAGATAGGGAAGCGCGCCGTAGGCGCCGGTCAGCACGGCTTTGTAGTTCACCTCGACGACGCGCATCGTCGCCTCGTAAGGTACGTCCTCGAACCAGCCGGACTCGCCGATCCCGGCGTTGTTCCACATCATGTCCAGGCCGCCGCCGGGATTGCCCGCGCAAAAGTCGGCCAGGGCCGCGTCCAGATCCGCCTTGACCGTCACGTCGACGGGGCGCGTCCACAGCCGCTCGCCGCCAAGCTCCTGGTCGAGCGCCGTCAGGCCGTCGGCATTGCGATCCACCGCACCGACCCGCCATCCGTTGGCGTGGAAGAGCCTGACTCCTTCACGGCCCATCCCACTGCCGGCGCCGGTGATGAAGACGGATTTCACCTATTCCGCCTCGACCACATCTTTGATGCGGTTCAACGTCTTGGTCATATCACGCACGTTGCGGCGCTTGCGCAGAAAGCCGCCTAACAGCCAGTAGATGCCGAGCCACGGCGCGGGGCTGAGCCGGAATGACTCGGTCACGTCCGTACCGGCGCCCGACGGCGCCAGACGATAATGCCAGTTGTTGACCGGCTTGTCGCCGAGAAAGACCGCAAAGCCGAATTCCCGGCCGGGCTCACATGCGGTTACTTTGCAGGTCGTCCAATAAACCGGCCCGATCTCGTTTCTCTTGACATGCCCGCGGAATTTGGCACCGAGGGCTGGGCCCGTCGCATCACCCAGCCACTCGGCTTCAAAAACCTCCGGCGAGAACTTTCCGGTATTGCGGACGTCTGAAATCAGGTTCCAGATCTTGTCCGCGGGTGCCGCCATATGTACTGTCGCCGAACCTTCCATGGCCCGATCCAAACACATACCCGGGCGTGAACCTAGGCCGCGTTCGTTTTGATCATCAGTGCGGGACGGCCGCCTGGATGAGGCCGTTGATGATCTCTTTGATGCCCTGCGCCGGGTGCGAGTACCACCCGATGGGAAGGCCGGACGCGGCGCCGCACTTTGGCCAGGGCTCCACACCCTGGTCAGCGAAAAGCCGGTTGGCAACCGCGATTTGCTGCTCACGCGAGTTCGCGGCGGGATTGCCGACGCCGCCGTATTCTGCCCAGGTGGCCGGCTTGAATTGCAGCCCGCCGTAGGCGCCGTTTCCGGTGTTGGCGTGCCAGTTGCCGCCCGACTCGCACTGCGCGATCGCGTCCCAGTTGGGTGTGGGCGCCGCGCCGGCCTCGGCGGTCGCCGGGCCAAGCGTCGCCGCGATGAACCCGCCGACGACGGCGTACTTCACGAGAGGCTTCCCCAAGTTTCTCATGTCAAGCAATTCGGCATGTGTGTAGAAAGCGTTACCGTTTTGATTGATTCACGAGATAAGAAATTTATGGCATTTCTATGGCAATGAAATCGGGATGTCACGCATGATTACGGCCTGCCGACGGCGGGAAGTTAAGCGCAATAAGACCGCGTCGCCAGCGCCAGGGCCTGCTGATAGAGCCGGTCTAACACGCGAGCACGGGTAACGGCGGCTCTCGTCGCGACTAGCAGCGGGGCGCATCCCGGCGAGTGCAGGAGGTCCCAGTGGACCACCATCTGGTTCAGCATCGTCTGGTTGAGGCCGTCGATCGTCGACCGTGACACCGACAGCTCGGGCGCATTTGCGGGCGCGCTCGACGGGTCGAGCTTCCATTGCGCGAACCGGGTGTGCTCGATCGCTTCGGTGGCATTGATCTGGTCGCCGAATACCCGGGTGACGTAGTCCGGGTCGATGTGTTCGCCGACGGCGTCGGCGCTCAACTTGGCCAGTTGTTGCTGCACGCGATCGGGATCCTCGATGGCAGCGTGCGCATTCCATTTGTAGGCGGCCACCGCCTCGGCGACCTGCAATCGCTGCGCGGCGGCATCGACCAGCTCGGTCAGCGCGCCGGTGTCGGCTCGTGCCGGCGCTACCAGCAGCGTGGCGGCCGGCAGCGCGGTGAGAAATGCCCTTAACGCGCTACTGCGCCTGACGATTGTCGTCAAGCGCAGTAGCGAAGTCCCGCCGGCCCCGGCGATTATCCGCCGCCTCCGGGGGAAGCGCCCAAGCTGCTCTGCAGGTCAGGCTTCATCGCGTTGAGCTGTGCGCCCCAGTACTCCCAGCTGTGGGTGCCATAGGGAGGGAAGTTGAAGACGGCGTTGTGGCCGCCCGCGGCGTTGTAGGCGTCCTGGAACTTCTTGTTGACGCCGATCATGAAGTTGCTCTCGAGGAAGGTAGCCGGCAAGTTGGCACCGCCCAGTTCGTTCGGAGTTCCGTTGCCGCAGTACACCCAGAGCCGGGTGTTATTGGCGACGAGCTGGCCGACGTTGACCAACGGGTCGTTGCGCTGCCACGCGGGGTCGTTGTCCGGCCCCCACATGTCTTCCTTCTTGTAGCCTCCGGCATCGCCCATCGCCAGCCCGATCCAGCCCTGTCCGGTGGACGGGCTGAGGTAGCCCGACAGCGAACCGGCGTAGACGAACTGAGCGGGATGGTAGATCGCCAGGTTCATCGCCGACGCACCCGCCATCGAGATTCCGACGGCGGCGCTGCCGTTGGCCTTGACGCCCTTCTGCGACGACAGGTACCCGGGCAGCTCGCTGGTCAGGAACGTCTCCCACTTGTAGGTCGAGCAACCGGACTTTTCCACACGCCGGGCGGTACCAGTCGGTGTAGAAGCTGGACTGCCCACCGACCGGCATCACTACCGATAGGCCCGATTTGTAGTACCACTCGAACGCCGGGGTGTTGATGTCCCAGCCGTTGTAGTCGTCCTGAGCCCGCAGACCGTCGAGCAAGTACACCGCGGGCGATCCGTCGCCGCCGCTCTGGAATTGGACCTTGATGCTGCGGCCCATCCCGGCCGACGGCACTTGGAGGTATTCGACGGGCAAGCCAGGTCGCGAGAACGCACTCGCGGTCGCCGCGCCGCCGGCAAGACTGATCAGACCCGGCAGGGTCACAGCCGCTGCCGCACCGACCACAAGCCGGCGCCCCCAGGCGCGGATCTTCTCGCTCACGTCTGTCATACCTGCGCCCCTTGTCGGTCGTATGTCGTCGCGTGGTGCCCTCGGCAGAATTTACCGTGTGAATAGCTCAAATGTCGATTGGGACGCGTTGTCATCCCAGTTTTGTTTCGGCCACCGCCCGAAAATTGCGCGAGTGCGATAACTGATCGGGACCGCCGGTACCCGCTTCGGCACCCTCATCGAGCGCTGTCACCGCGCAAAACAGCAGGTGAATGGCCTTGCGGCAGTAGCAACGCGCCAGGGGAGTGGCGTGCGACAACGTGGGCTACAAACGTTGTCAATTGACGACGGTCTGCCGATTTCGACACGCCCTTCGGCGCCGGCCAATCGGCGCGGCGCTTAGCGGCATTGACGCGTGGTACGACGGCGGACCGCCTCCGATGACCCGGGGTCGCCCTACTTGACGCGGTTGACAATTAGTTCGATTTCGGGGCCGATGTGGGGGACGTGCGCGTTTCCCCGGGATCTGAGATCGGTGCAGCCGAACCCTTCGCGACCGCGTAGGCTCTCTCGGAGCAAGCCGATGGAGACCGAACGCTAACCCGGTCCGTTCCGGCCCTCTCGAATCACCGCACCGCGGACTTTATGTGCGTGGTGCCTCGGCGGGGCCGCGGAGTCCGGGGACGATTGAGGTGCGAATTTTGGACACGGTACTAGGGCTATCACTGACGCCGACCACCTTCGGATGGGTCCTTGCCGAGGGACACGGCGCAGACGGCACCATCCTGGACCACCAGGAAACGGCTCTCTACGCCGAGGACGGCGTAGCCGCCGTGAGTACCGCGGAGCAGGTGGCACAAGAGGTCTTGCGGGTAGACGCGCAGACCAACGCCAGCGATCATCATCTGCGCGTCGTCGGGGTGACCTGGAACGACGAGGCGGCCGCCCAGGCCGCGCTGCTGTTGGAGGCATTGACCGACGCCGGGTTCGACAACGTGGTGCCGGTTCGCTTGCTTGAGGCTGTCGAGACTTTGGCGCAGACGATCGCACCCGTCATCGGATACGAGCAGACCGCGGTCTGCGTGCTCGAACATGACTACGCGACGGTCGTCATGGTCGACACGCACGATGGTGACACCCAGACGGTCGTCAAGCGCATCAGCGGCGGCTTCGACGGGCTGCGTTCCTGGCTGACCGGAATGTTCGACCGCAGCGGCTGGCGTCCGGGCGGCGTGGTCGTCGTCGGCGCCGACAGCGACATCGACGGATTCTCCTGGCAGCTCGAAAAGGCTTTGCCGGTACCGGTCTTCGCACAGACCATGGCCCAGGTGACGGTCGCGCGTGGCGCGGCGCTGACGGCGGCCCGCAGCACCGACTTCACCGACGAGGAACTGATCCCTCGGGTCAGCGAGCCCGCAGCCGCCCCGTCGCCACGGCGGCCCGGACATTTGTCCTACGCGGGGGCCGTGACCGCGTTGGCCGCCGGTGCGATCACGTTCGTCTCGTCGCTGGCGGTTGCCGTGGGGATCCAGCTCGCTCCCGACGCGGGACACGCCCGGAGTAAGCATGTCGAGCACGCCCAGACACCGCAGATCGCCGAAGCCCGGACACCGGAGGTAGCACCACCGGCGGCCGAGCCACGGTCGGCCGCCACCGGCGAACCGGTTTCGAATGCCGGCGCACCGGAACAGAGCGCTCCGACCGAGCAGCAGCCCGACCCGAACGGTCCGCAACCGTACTTGACGAGAGTGCTCGAACACATCCCCGGCGACCCGACGACGCCGACGCAGCCTTGAGCGACTGGAACGCCCCGCTGTCTAGGACTGCTTGATCGCGGTGCAGTAGTACGTGCCGTCGGCCAAACTGCCTGCGCTCGCAGGTATTTCAGGTAGGCCGTTGGCCGCGAACAATTCGTTGAGCGTCTTGGCTTCCGTCTGCCAGCCGTGCCGACCCAGATATGCGGCAACGTCGTTGCGCTCGACGTCGTAGCGCAGGTCGGCGAGTTCCACGTCGAATCCGTGTGCGCGCCAGCGTTCGCCGGCGATCGCAATCAAATCCGGCGCCGGCTCACCGTTTTCGTCCGGCTTGTTGCCGAAGATCTCGGCAGCAAGCCGACTTCCGGCGGAGCTGAGTCCGGTGATGTTGTCCAGCAAGCGATCCTGCGCATCCGGCGGCAGGAACGCAAGCAGCCCCTCGGCGATCCATGCGCTGGGCGCCGAAGCATCAAAGCCCTTTTCGCGCAACGCCGTTGGCCAATCTTGCCGCAGGTCGATCGGCACCGCGCGCAGGTCCGCCGTCGGCTGCGCACCCAGATCTGCCAGCGTGGAGTTCTTGAACTGGATCACATCGGGCTGGTCGATCTCGAACACCGTGACCCCGGCCGGCCAAGACAGCCGAAACGCCCGCGCATCCAGTCCCGACGCCAGGATCACCGCCTGGCGGATGCCCGCGTCCATCGCATCCCGGAAAAACGCATCGAAGTACGGCGTCCGGACACTCATCAGGTCGGCCATTCGCTGCAACCCCCACGCCTCGTCGGGGGAGTCGATATCAGCGGCGTTGATATCCCCGTTGACCCAACGCGCGAGGAATTCGATTCCCACCGCCCGCACCAGCGGCTCGGCGAAGGGATCGTGGATCAGCGGCTTCTCGGCCTTCGTGGCGACGGCCCGGCCGGCGGCCACCATGGTGGCGGTCGCACCGACGCTGGTCGCCAGGTCCCACGAATCATCTTCTGTACGAGGCATTTTGTTCCCTTCCGATGGGCCAATAGATACTTAGCGGCGTTAATGAATCCTGATCGAGGATACCCGCGCCGACGAGTACTGCCAGTGGAGATCAATCGTCCTTGGCGTGAACCGCGGTGAAAGACAGCGCCACCTCATCTGCGACCTGCACCGAGCCCATCAGCAGCGAGTACGGCTTGATGCCGTACTCGGATTGACGAACCGTGGACTCGGCGGACAGTTGCCAGGAATCACCGAGATCTTCTGTGTGCAAGTCGATTACGTGCTCGCGCTGTTTCCCCCGAATCTGAAGTGCGCCGCTCAGACGGTAGCCGTTTTCGCTTTCTTCGATGCCGTCGGCGGCGAAGCGGATTTTCGGGAAGCGATCGGCACCCAACGAGCTCAACGCGTTGGAGCGCACCAGCGCTTTCTCGGGACCCGACAGCCCTTTGACGCCACCCTGGCTGCCGACCACCTCGAACGAGTCCACCTCGACCGCGAGTTCGACTGCGGCCGGATGCGTGCCGGCCCATCGCACGGTGGCCTGCCAGCGTGTCATCGCGATCGTGAGGCGATGGCCCATCCGCGCGGCCCGGCCCTTGACGCCGGTACGAAGAAGCAGTTCGCCGTCGGCGGCGTCCAGGGTCCACACGTCGGTCACAGACCGACTGTATTCACGATTCCTTGAAACCTGGTCTCAGTGGGCGACAGGACACTTTCCGTTGGTTTGGTAGTCCACCTGCCAGTGCTTGATTCCGTTGAGCCAGCCGGACCGCAACCGCTGCGGCTTACCGGCGGACTTCATATCGGGCATGGCGTCGGCGATCGCGTTGAACATCAGGTCGATCGTCATGCGAGCCAGGTTGGCCCCGATGCAGTAGTGCGCCCCGGTGCCGCCGAATCCCACGTGCGGATTGGGGTTGCGCAGGATGTTGAACGCGAACGGGTCGTCGAACACGTCCTCGTCGAAATTCGCTGAGCGGTAAACCATTACCACCCGCTGCCCCTTTTTGATCTGCACTCCGGACAGCTCGTAGTCCTGTAGGGCGGTGCGCTGGAACGAGGTGACCGGGGTGGCCCAGCGGACGATCTCGTCGGCGGTGGTGGCCGGGCGTTCGGCCTTGTACAGCTCCCACTGATCGGGGAAGTCGGTGAAGGCCATCATGCCCTGGGTGATGGAGTTTCTGGTGGTCTCGTTGCCGGCCACCGCCAGCAGGATGACGAAGAAGCCGAACTCGTCGTCGGAGAGCTTGTGCCCGTCGATGTCGGCCTCGATCAGTTTGGTGACGATGTCTTCGCCGGGGTTTTGCGCGCGGTCGGCGGCCAACTGCATCGCGTAGGTGATCAGTTCGACCGAGGCGCCCATCGCGTCGTTGCGGGCGAATTCGGGATCCTGGTCACCGACCATCTCGTTGGACCAGTGAAACAGCTTCATCCGGTCCTCCTGCGGTACCCCGAGCAGCCCGGCGATGGCCTGCAGCGGAAGCTCGCACGAGACCTGCTCGACAAAGTCGCCGGAACCCTCGGCAGCAGCCGTCGCGACGATCTGGCGGGCACGCACGTTGAGATCGTCGCGCAATCGCTCGACGGCACGGGGAGTGAAACCCCGGGAGATGATCTTGCGCAGCCGGGTGTGCTGCGGTGCGTCCATGTTGAGCAACACGAACTTGCCCGTTTCCCGCTGCTGTTGGACGGTGCCGTCCTTGTAGCGCGGCAGCGCGGTGTTCTCCAGGCTGGAGAACACGTCGCTGCGCAACGAAACCTCTTTGACGTCCTTGTGCTTGGACACCACCCAGAAGCCGCCGTCATCGAATCCGCCGCAGCCGTCGGCCTGCTCGTTCCACCAGATCGGCGCGGTGCGCCGCAACTCGGCCAGTTCCTCCACCGGCAATCGCTCGGCGTGGATGTCCGGATCGGTGAAATCGAAGCCCGGAGGCAGATTCGGGATCGGCTTGGTGGTCGTCTCGTTAGTTGACAAGGCCCACTCCTCGATACGAAGTCTTCTAGTCGTATGTCTTGTGCCAAATAAACCACTGCAACACCACCGTTGGGAAGGACTGACACAACATCGACCGACCGAATTGCAACATGTTCAGCATCGATGAGTGTTGGCGGCGCCGTCCGGGCGCCGGACGGCACGGGGCGGACCCCCGGCGGCGGATTCAACGACGGCGGTCGGTTGCCCCGGCCTTGTGGCCTGGACCACAATCGATATGCTTTTGTCCAGGTCACCGCGCACTACAGGCGGGTGGCGGCAACGGAAGGGTGGGAGGCGCATGATTCGCGAGGTACTCGCCGTCGCTGTGATTGCGGGTGGCGCCATCGGCGTGGCGCCCAGCGCGGCAGCCGGTTACGAGGGCGATGTCCCGAACATGAACTATCAGGCCTCGCTGGGCGCACCGTGCGACAACTACGAACGCTTCATCTTCGGGCGCGGCCCCAGCGGCCAGGCCGAAGCTTGTCATTTCCCGCCGCCTAACCAGTTCCCGGCGGCCACCACCGGCTACTGGGTGATCTCGTATCCGCTCTACGGCGTCCAGCAGGCCGGCGCCAAGTGTCCGGGCCCGCAGTCCGCGGCACAGTCCGATCGCGGACTGCCCATGCTCTGCCTGGGGGCGCAAGGGTGGCAAGAGGGCTGGTTCACCGGCGCAGGGTTCTTCCCGCCGTCCGGATAACGACCATGCGCGAACGTCGGCCGGCGCAAAGCCCGATTCCCCGGTGGCTGCGCTTCGTGCTGGCGTCCGACCGGGCCGGCTCGGCGTGGTACATCGGGACCGGCTTCTTCTTCGCCCCGGTGCTCGCGGTCTTGTCGCCGTGGCCCGCCGTCACCGCCGCCGTCTGGGCGGTGATCGGATTGGCGGGGCTGTGGCTGGGACTGCTCGGCATCGCGATGGCCGTCGGGCTGGCGCGAATCCTGCGCTCCGGCGCCGAGATCCCCGAGGACTATTGGCGCTCCCTGGTGAATTACTGACCCTCTAGAGTCGACATCAAAGTCCGGCAACGATAGGAGACTCCGGTGGCGATCAACCCCAGAGACGCCGTGGACGCGGTCAAGGACATCGCGACCAACGCCGTCGAAAAGGCTTCGGACATCGTCGAAAACGCCGGCGACATCATCCGCGGCGACCTCAGGGGCGGGGTAAGCGGCATCGTCGAGAATTCGATCGACATCGCGACGCACGCCGTGGAAAGAACCAGGGAAGTCTTTACCGGCGGCGGCAAGTACGACGTGGAAGAGGACTAGCCGACGAGAAGTCGCCGTCAGACGCTGGCGGCCTCGTTCAGCTCGTCGAGCGTGTTCGTCGCCTCCAAGTACTCCTGCACCCACCGCTCGATCACGGTCGACGTCTTCTCGACCTTGGTGAACTGCCCGACGACCTGACCGACGGGGTTGAACGCCACGTCGACGGATTCGTTGGGGTAGCGGTTCGTGGCGCGCACGGCCATACCGGAAACCATGTACTGCAATGGCATACCGAGCGGCTTCGGGTTCTCAGGTTTCTCCCATGCCTCGGTCCAGTCGTTGCGCAGCATGCGCGCGGGCTTGCCGGTGAACGAGCGGCTCCGCACGGTGTCGCGGCTGCCGGCCTTGACGTAGGCCTCCTGCTGCACCGGCGTGTTCGAAGATTCCTCGACCATCAGCCATTGCGACCCGGTCCATGCGCCCTGGCAGCCCAGCGCCAAGGCCGCGGCGATCTGCTGGCCGCTGCCGATGCCGCCGGCGCCGAGGACGGGAACCGGGGCCACCTCCTTGACGACCTGCGGCCACAGCACGATCGAGCCGACCTCGCCGCAGTGTCCGCCGGCCTCGCCGCCCTGGGCGATGACGATGTCGACACCGGCATCGGCGTGCTTGCGCGCCTGCGAGGGGGAGCCGCACAACGCGGCGACCTTGAGGCCGGCCTCATGGATGTGCTTGATCATATCGGCCGGCGGGGTGCCCAGCGCGTTGGCGATCATCTTCACCTTCGGGTGCTTGAGCGCCACCTCGACCTGCGGCGTGGCCGTCGCCTCGGTCCAGCCGAGCAGCTGCAGGGTGTCGCCGTCGCTGTCCTCGACCGGCACGCCGTGATCGGCCAGGATCTTCTTCCCGAAGTCAAGATGTTCCTGGGGCACCATCTTGCGCAGCGTCTCGGCAAGCTCTTCGGCCGACAGGTTCGAGTCCATGCCCTCGTACTTGTTGGGGATCACGATGTCGACGCCGTACGGGTGGTCACCGATGTTCTCGTCAATCCAGTTGAGTTCGATCTCCAGCTGCTCCGGGGTGAAGCCCACCGCGCCGAGCACGCCAAACCCCCCGGCCTTGCTGACCGCCACCACGACATCGCGACAGTGCGTGAAGGCGAAGATCGGGAACTCGATACCGAGTTCGTCGCAAATAGGGGTGTGCATTACAACTCCTGGGATGCTGGCCGAATTGGAACGTGTTCTAGTTTAGTACGCGTGCCCATGACGTGGCCAGGGGCCCCTGACCAGCGCCCCGCGACTACGACGCGTTGCTCTGTGCGGTCAGGCCACCAGCGTGCGGGAAAGCCACAGCACCAGGAAGGCAAGGATGCACCCCGCGCAGACGAGGTGATCGCGACAGACCGATCGCGCCAGGTGGCTTTGCTCGGCCGCGCTATCGGAGCGATGCCCCAGCCGAATCGCGTCGGGCACCGTCTGCGTCAGCGCCAGCATCATCGGGATCCCGGCAAGCCCGGCCGACAGCACCAGTAGCCATGCGGGATCGCGCCCGAGGGTCGCCTGAAACCCGAACGCTCCCAACAGAATCAACATGACCAGAGCAATCAGCCGGCTCATCGGTCGTGATGTGGTGGTGGCGCGGTGGTAATACGCCGCGATGGAGGCAAGCACGGGCTCGGGCAGTTCGTCGCCGGCGGACCGATGCGCGAGCACCTGGACGTCGAACATCAAGTCCATCCAGACAACGGCGAAGAGGAACCCGCTGCAGGCCGTGAGTAGGGGAGCCATGCGCAACCACCTCCGCTTCACCCCTCGTGACTACTCGCGGACGACGAGTCGTTTTATTGTTTCCCAGCAGGCCGAATAGTCACAGACCTGCGGCCGGGAAGTGTCACGCGACGGCGTTGACCGAAGCCAACAACCACGACTTCCATTCGGTGGGAATCGGTATGTATCCGTTGTCCGCCAAGCCGTGCTGGCCGGCACCGAGCGCGCTCTCTAGGAATGCGCGCACAGCGGTGCCGACCTGCGGATCCGCATACTTCGAGCAGACGATCTCGTACGTCGCCATCACAATCGGATAGGCGCCGGACTGCGTGGGGTTATAGAACGACACGGTGTCGAGCACCATGTCGTTGTCCCGGCCGATCACGGCGGCGCCCGCAATCGTCTTGCTCACCGAGTCGGTGCTGATCACTACCGGGTCCGGACCGGCCGGGGTGACGATCTTCGCCATGTTCAAATTCTTCGCCTCCGCGAACGACCACTCGTTGTAGGTGACCGCCCCCTCGGTGGCCTTCACCGCCGACGAGGTGCCGTCGTTGCCCTTGGCGCCCTCGCCGACCCCACCGTTGAAAGCCTTCCCGGAGCCTTTACCCCACACGCCCCCGGAGGCCGCATCGAGGTACTTCTGGAAGTTGTCCGTGGTGCCGGACATATCACTGCGGAACACGACACGAATTGGCTCGGCGGGCAGCATCACGCCCTTATTGAGCGCTTGAATCGCGGCATCGTTCCACGTCGTAATGGCGCCTTTGAAGATCTTCGCCGCCGTCTGGGCATCGAGAATCAGCGAATTCAAGCCCTTGACGTTGTAGGTGATCGCGATCGGCCCGAACACCACCGGAAGGTCCCACGCCGGCGAGCCACAACGCTGCTGCGCCGCGGCGTACTCATTGCCCGCCAGCGGTGAGTCCGAGCCGCCGAAATCGGTTAGGTTGCCGATGAATTCGCTAATCCCTGCACCCGAGCCATTCGGGGTGTAGTCCAAGGTCTGGCCGGGGCAGGCTTGTTCGAACGCCTTGATGAACCGAGTCATCGCGTTGGCCTGCGCCGTCGACCCGCTCGCCTTCAGCGTCGCCTTCCCGCCGCAATTCACCGTCACCGGAGACGTCGCCGTTGTCGAATTCCCGCCGGCGTTATCGTCACCGCCGCATCCCGATAACAGCAGTGCACCGCTGACCGCGACACTCAACGCGGCGTCAAATCGGTTGCGCTTCAATTCCGTTCCTATCTGTCGCGACGAAACGGGATAGGCGCCGCGCGGTCCGCGGTGCACTAACCAGCCAGCTCAGGCAGTCACGAGGCAAATATTAACAAGGTATGTACCCGCGAAGATTTGCCATCCGCGGACGATGCGGTGACGACTCTTGATCCGCTCCGCCGGCAGCGGGTAGCGTAGTGCTGCCAATTACGAAACGTTGAGTAGCGTAATAGGGTTCCCGTCCACCGAAAGGATCGGCTCGATGCGCAGCCCCTACTCCGGGCGCCCTTTCACCACGTCAACGGCGGAAATCGCGGCGGCCTTGCAGGATGTCAGCATCCCCACGCTGCTGCTGTCGCTCGTCCACATCACCGGCGACCCGCGCTTCATCCGCGACTACAAGCAGATGGGCATCTTCCTCAACGAGGTGCAGGGATTCATGTCCGAGGAGGACAAGGCCCGCGCCCGTGCCGAGGCGCTGACCGTCATCACCGACTATCGCGACCGCGGCTGCCCCGAGCCGGAGCCGCTGAGCCTCTCGCTGATCCGGGAAATGATCGACTGGGCGGCCTGCGAGCACGTGCCCGACGACTACCTATCCTTGGTCGCCGAAGAACTGGACCTCGACGGGACCGACCCGCGCCGGCCCGCGGCGATACCGCCCGAGCGGGCGGGGGAGGTACCGGTGCTCGTAGTCGGATGCGGGGAATCGGGCCTGTTGGCCGGTGTCCGGCTGCAACAAGCCAACATCGGATTCACGATCGTGGAGAAGAACGCCGGCCCGGGCGGAACATGGTGGGAGAACAGCTATCCCGGTGCCCGAGTGGATGTTGCCAACCACTTCTATTGCTACAGCTTCGAACCCAACAACGAGTGGACACACTTCTTCGCCGAACAGGACGAGCTGCAGCACTACTTCACCAAAGTGATGAAGAAGCACAACCTGGCCGAGCACATCCGCTGGAACACCGAGGTTCTCGCCGCCGAATGGAATGACGACGAGGGCATCTGGAGCGTCTCGCTGCGCGATGCCGACGGACAGACCAGCAAGCTTAGGGTCCGCGCGCTGATCACCGCGGTCGGCCAGCTCAATCGGCCGCAGATCCCCGAATTCGACGGCGCCGAAAGCTTCGCGGGGCCGGCCTTTCACTCCGCGGCCTGGGATCACTCGGTCGACATCAGCGGCAAGCGGGTCGCCCTGATCGGCGCGGGTGCCAGCGGATTCCAGATCGCGCCCGCCATTGCCGGGGACGTCGAGCACCTCACGGTGTTCCAGCGCACCGCCCAGTGGATGTTCCCGAACGCGATGTACCACGACGAAGTCGGCGACGGCGTGCGCTGGGCGATGACCAACCTGCCGTTCTACGGACGGTGGTACCGGTTCCTGGTGCTGTGGCCCGGATCGGACAAGGGCCTGGACGCCGCCGAAGGCGACCCGAACTACACGGGTGACGACGCGGTCAGCGACATCAACGCCGCCGCCGCCATGATGTTCTCGCAGTGGATCACCAGCCAGGTCGACGACGACGAACTGTTGGCCAAGGTGATGCCCGACTATCCCGCCTGCGGCAAACGGACACTGCAGGACAACGGCAGCTGGCTTAAGACCCTGCAGCGCGACAACGTCGAACTGGTCCGCACGCCGATCCAGAAGATCACCCCCCGCGGGGTCGTCACCGAAGACGGTGTGGAGCACGAGGCCGACGTCATCGTGTACGCCACCGGATTCCGGCACACCGAGGTGCTGTGGCCGCTAAAAGTGATTGGCCGCAACGGAATTGACCTGCACCAGATGTGGGGGAGCCGTCCCTATGCCTACCTGGGCATCACGGTTCCGGATTTCCCCAACTTCTTCATCATCTACGGGCCCGGAACCCACCTCGCGCACGGCGGCAGCCTGATCTTCCAATCCGAACTGCAGATGCGCTACATCGACCAGTGCCTGGCGCGGCTGGCCGACGCCGACGTGCATTCGATGGAACCCAAGCCCGAGGCCGCGATCGACTGGCATCAACGGACGCAGACCCAGATCAAGAAAATGGTGTGGTCGCATCCAGCCGTCAAACACTCCTACTTCAAGAACGCCGACGGGGAGATCCACACCGTCAGCCCATGGCGCCTCAACGAATACTGGGCCGCGGTGCGCGAACCCGATTGGTCCCAATTCATTGTGCGACAACGCAGTTCGTAATTCGACCAGAAAGTGAGCACAGCACTATGCGCACGGTAGTCGTCGATGGACCCCGCAACATCCGGGTCGACACCCGGCCCGATCCCACGCTGCCCGGCGCCGACGGCGCGATCGTCGAAGTCAGTGCCGCCGGCATCTGCGGATCCGACCTGCATTTCTACGAGGCCGATTTCCCGATGCCCGACCCGATCGCGCTGGGCCACGAAGCGGTCGGCACCGTCGTGGAAGTCGGACCCGAGGTGCGCACCGTCAAGGCTGGAGATCAGGTCATGGTGTCGTCGGTGACCGGCTGCGGCAATTGTCCGGGGTGTGCCACCCGCGATCCGGTCATGTGCTACTCGGGTTTTCAGATCTTCGGCGGCGGCCTCCTCGGCGGTGCACAAGCCGATCTGCTCGCGGTGCCCGCCGCTGACTTCCAGCTGCTGAAGACTCCCGAGGGCATCAGCACCGAACAGGCTCTGCTGCTCACCGACAACCTGGCCACCGGATGGGCGGCAGCACAGCGTGCCGACATTCCGTTCGGCGGCACCGTGGCGGTCATCGGGCTGGGCGCCGTCGGACTGTGCGCGCTGCGCAGCGCGTTTTTTCAGGGCGCCGCAACGGTTTTCGCGATCGATATGGTCGACGGCCGCCTGGCCCGCGCTGCTCGGTGGGGTGCCACACCGGTCAAGGCGCCGGCCCTCGAGGCGATCATGGCGGCCACCCGCGGACGTGGCGCCGATGCGGTGATCGACGCCGTCGCCACCGATTCGTCCCTCACCGACGCGGTCAACACCGTCCGGCCCGGCGGGACGGTCTCGGTTGTCGGTGTGCACGACATGAATCCGTTCCCGCTCAATGCCCTGGGCTGCTTGATTCGCAGCACGACTATGCGCTTCACCACGGCGCCGGTGCAGCGCACCTGGCCGGAGCTGATCCCGCTGCTGCAATCGGGTCGCCTCGACGTCGACGGCATCTTCACCACCACAATGCCTTTGGATGAAGCGGCCAAGGGGTACGCGACCGCCGAGTCGCGGTCGGGCGATGACGTGAAGATTCTGCTGACGCCTTAGTCCGCGCCGTGCTGCGTTTCGCGGCGAACATGGTTAGCCAGGATCACCACGTCGACGCGATCCGTTACCGGGTTGCCGTTATGTACTGCGAATGCATGAAACCGTCGATTTTCACGTCGACATCGGGTGGCGTCATCCCGTAACCCGCCTGCAAATCGAGGATGTTGCGGACGGGCTCGACGCTCCAGCCGTGCCCGGCCAGCCATTCGGCCGGATCACCCTTCGGCTCGTAGGTGAGGGAGGAGAAATCCACATCGCCGGACATGTTGACTCCGGGGTGGTTGGTTTCCAGCGCTGCGAGCTGATCGTGGTCCAAACGCGATCCCAGTGCGCCGATGGCGATGCGGCTGCCCGGGGCGCTGAGCCCACTGATCCGGGTGAAGAGCGTGTTCTGGGCTTCATCGGTCAGGTAGGGGAGGATGCCCTCCACCGACCAGGCACTGGGCCTTTCGGTGTCGAAACCGGCCCCTTCCAGCGGCCCGGACCAGTCGGTGCGCAGGTCGGCCGCGACCGCGATCCGCGCCGCCTTGGGTACCGCGCCATGCTCACCCAGCACCTGCGCCTTGAATTCCAGGACTTTAGGCAGATCGATTTCGAAAACGCTTGTTCCGGGCGGCCATTCAAGACGATACGACCGGGAGTCCAAGCCCGCCGCGACGATCACCGCCTGCCGGATACCCGCGTCGCCCGCGGCGGTGAAAAAGTCGTCGAAGAAGCGTGTCTGCACACCGTAGAGACGCGGAAACGCGGTCTCGTCGTCGGTGTTGCCCGGATTGGCAAGCGCACCGGCCAGATACGGGTCCTGCGATGCCGCGATGAACAGCTTGGCGTACTCGTCGCGGACCAGTGGCTGCGGGCTCAGGGCGTGCACCGCGCGCCATCCCGCCACCAGCAGCGCGGTATAGCCGACGCTGCTGACGATGTCCCATTGGTCGTCATCGGAACGGAGCGAGCCGAATTCGGGCGCCGGACTCATGTCACCACGGTACCTGCGCGGGTGCGCTCACAGCTCGAGAATCACCGTTACCGGTCCATCGTTGACCAGTTCGACCTGCATGTTCGCCCCGAACACGCCGGTTTCGACGTGGGCGCCCAACCCGCGCAACGCTTCCGCGAACGCCGCAACCAGTGGCTCGGCCACCGCACCGGGGGCCGCGGCGTTCCAGGACGGCCGGCGGCCCTTCGCCGTGTCGGCGTACAGCGTGAACTGACTGACCACCAGGATCGGCGCATCGATATCGGCCGCGGAGCGTTCGTCGGCGAGAATACGGAGGTTCCAGAGCTTTTCGGCAAGCCGGCGCACTTTGTCGGGGTCGTCGCTGTGCGTGACGCCGACAAATGCCAGCAGCCCCTGGCTTTCGGGGTGGATCGCGCCCACCACCCGGCCGTCGACGGCCACCGCTGCCGAGGAGACCCGTTGCACCAGAACCCGCATGTGGTCGATGCTGCCAGGCGGGGTGGGTACGCTCGTCTGAGTGTCCGTCCTAGTCGCGTTTTCCGTTACCCCGCTCGGCGTGGGCGAGGGCGTCGGCGAGATCGTCGCCGAAGCGGTGCGGGTGGTGCGCGAGTCCGGACTGCCCAACAAGACCGATTCGATGTTCACCGTGATCGAGGGCGACACCTGGGAGGAAGTGATGGCGGTCGTACAGCGTGCCGTCGAGGCCGTGGCCGCTCGTGCCCCCAGGGTCAGCACGGTGATCAAGGCAGACATGCGAGCCGGCGTCCAGGACGCGATCACCCGGAAGGTCGCGACGGTCGAGCGCTACCTCGCCGACGGGTAGCGCCGCAGCCGACGGGTGTGCGCCCACGGCGTCTCGTGTGCATCCCCGGTGGCCCCAAGCGGCGTGTCCCCGCCGTCCGCGCACACTGCACGCCACGGATGCACACTCACGCCATGGTGACCCGGCGGCGCCAGTAGGCTCATGCCGGTGAGCGCACGCGCAGGCATCGTCGTCACCGGCACCGAAGTCCTCACCGGACGCGTCCAAGACAGAAACGGCCCGTGGATCGCCGACCGGCTGCTCGAGCTGGGCGTGGAGCTGGCCCACATCACCATCTGCGGGGATCGCCCCTCCGACATCGAGGCCCAACTGCGCTTCATGGCCGGCCAGGGTGTGGACCTGATCGTGACCAGCGGTGGGCTGGGCCCGACGGCCGACGACATGACCGTCGAGGTGGTGGCGCGGTTCTGCGAGCGCGAACTGGTGCTCGACGAAGAAGTCGAAGCCAAGATCGCCAACATCCTCAAAAAGCTTATGGCGCACTTCGATTCGGAGAGTTTCGACGCGGTGCGCGCGGCCAACCGCAAACAGGCCATGGTGCCCGCCGGCGCGCAGGTGCTCGATCCGGTGGGCACCGCCCCGGGTGTGGTGGTGCCCGGAAAGCCCGCGGTGATCGTGCTGCCCGGACCGCCGCGTGAGCTTCAGCCGATGTGGCACAAGGCCATCGAGACGCCCGCGGCGCAGCGGGCGATCGCCGGCCGGACGATCTACCGCCAGGAGACCATCCGGATGTTCGGGCTGCCCGAGTCCGGGCTGGCCGAAACGCTGCGTGACGCCCAGCATTCCGTCGCCGGATTCTCCTCGCTGGAGATCACCACCTGCCTTCGGCGAGGCGAGATCGAAATGGTGACCCGCTACGAGCCGGACGCGGCGCCGGCCTACGCCCACCTGACCCGGCTGCTGCGCGACCGGCACTCTGCGCAGCTGTACTCCGAAGACGGATCGCAGGTGGACGATCTCGTCGCGCGGTTACTGTCCGGGCGCCGGATAGCGACCGCGGAATCCTGCACAGCGGGGCTGCTGGCCGCGCGGCTGACCGACCGGCCCGGATCGTCGGCGTACGTGATGGGCGGCGTGGTCAGCTACTCCAACGACGCGAAGATCCAGCTGCTCGGCGTGGATGCGGCGCTGATCGATACGCACGGCGCGGTGTCCGAGCCGGTGGCCGAGGCGATGGCGGCCGGCGCCCTGCAGCGCTTCGGCGCCGATACCGCCGTCGCGATCACCGGGATCGCAGGACCCGGCGGGGGAACGCCGGACAAGCCGGTGGGGACGGTCTGCTTCACCGTGCGGCTGGCCGGCCCCGGCGCCGCGGACCAGATAGTCACCCGGACCCTACGGCTGCCGGGCAACCGCTCCGACGTCCGTGAGCGGTCGGCGACGGTCGCGATGCACATGCTGCGTCGCGCGCTGAGCGAGCAAGCGCCGCTCTAGCTCACTTGACTTCCGTTGGGAGAAAAGCGGTTTCGGCGGTACCGAAGCGAATGCCGGTGGCATCCTTCCCGATCAGCGTCAGTATCGCCACGGTCAGCAGCACCGGCACGATCGTGGCGGTCAGCGCGAACGGATAGCCGTGGGACTCGGCCAGCGCCTCCTGGATCGGAAGGTTGAACGCGGCGAGCAGATTTCCGAGCTGATAGGTCACGCCGGGGTAGAGGCCGCGGATGGCGTCGGGCGACATCTCGGTCAGGTGCGCCGGGATCACGCCCCAGGCGCCCTGCACGCAGACCTGCATCAAAAACGATCCGAGACACAGCATCGCCGCGGTCCGCGAGTAGGCGAACATCGGGACGATCGGCAGCCCCAAGATCGCACAGAACACCACGGTGTAGCGGCGGCTGAACCGTTGCGACATGGAACCGAAGAACAGCCCACCGATGATGGCACCGATGTTGTAGACCACCACGATCCATTTGACCGTCACGCTGTCGAGGCCCGCGCCGTGATTGGCCGTCGAACCCAGGAACGTCGGGTAGACGTCCTGCGTGCCATGGCTCATCCAGTTGAAGGCCGTCATCAGCAGCACCAGGTAGAAGAACCGGCGAACGATCTTGCCGTCGCGCAGCACGTCGGTGACTTTGGTGTTGGTGAGCTTCATCTGGTCCTGGGCGGCTTCCCACACCTCGGACTCCTGCACCCGGTAGCGGATGATCAGGCTGATCAGTGCCGGGATGATCGACAGGCCGAACAACCAGCGCCACGACAATCCCATCCAGTCCATCACCACCAGCGATCCGATGCTGGCCAGCAGATAACCGAAGGCGTAGCCCTCCTGAAGCAGACCGGAGAAAAAGCCCCGCCGCTCGACGGGGACCTTCTCCATCGCGAGCGCGGCCCCCAGCCCCCATTCACCGCCCATGCCAAGGCCGTACAGCAGTCGCAGGATCACCAGGATGGTGAAGTTGGGCGCGAACGCGCACAGGAAGCCGACGACGGAGTAGAAGATCACGTCCACCATCAGCGGCGTTCGGCGACCGACCCGGTCGGCCCAGAGCCCGAACAACAAGGCGCCCACCGGGCGCATGACCAGAGTCGCTGTCGTGATGAACGCGACCTCGGCCTTGCTGTGGTGGAAAGTCTTTGCGATATCGGCATAGACGAACACGACGATGAAGTAATCGAAGGCATCCATCGTCCAGCCCAACATCGCGGCAATGAACGAATTTCGCTGGTCGGCGGTGATCCGTTGAGTTGTCACGTCAAGCATCGTGGCGCACCGCGAGCCGTTTGACCATCCAACACGTGCGAGTAGATTGCGATCACATGCGCATCATCGATGCCGATGGACATGTCGCGGAAAATTCCTCGCTGGCGATCGAAGCGATCAAACGGTGGCCCGACCACGTGAAGCCCAGCACCGACCGGCGCCTACGGCTGATGATCGAAGGCCGCAACTATCCGGAGGATCGCGGCCCGGGCGCCGGTTGTCCGCCCGAACACGGGATCAGCAAGTCGCCCAACATCAACTGCTCGTCGCCCGACGGCGTGCTGGGGGATGCCGATCGCGATCACATCGACACGATGGTGCTGTATCCGAGCCTGGGACTGTGTGCGCCAAGCCTCGAAGACCCGGAATTCGCGGCGGGTTTCGCGCGGCTGTACAACCAGTGGATCGCCGACTACTGCGCCTCGTCGGGCGGCCGGTTGCGCGGCGTGGCCGTGACCCCGATCGAGCACGGACAGCCGGCCATCGACGTGATGACCGAAGCCAAGGAGCTCGGGCTGGTGGCAACGCTGGTCCCGCCGGCGTTGAAGACCCGAAACCTGGATCACCCCGATCTCGACTCGTTTTACGCCGCCGCGGTGGAACTGCAGATGCCACTGGGCATTCACGGCGCCCCGGGGATTCATCTGCCGAAGATCGGGGTGGACCGCTTCACCAACTACATCCAGGTGCACTGCATCAGCTTTCCGTTCGACCAGATGACGGCGATGACCGCGATGGTCTCCGGCGGCGTCTTCGAGCGCCATCCTCGGTTGCGGGTCGCCTTCCTCGAAGCGGGCGCGGGCTGGGTCCCGTTCTTCATGGACCGCCTGCACGAGCACTACGAGAAGCGGGGGGATTGGGTCGAGCGCGGGTGGCGGCGCGATCCGCACGAATACCTGTCCGCGGGCAACATCTTCGTGACGTGTGAGCCCGAAGAACCGATCCTGCCCGGCGTGATCGACGTGCTGGGCGCCGACTTCATCATGTTCGCCAGCGACTACCCGCACTGGGACGGCGAGTGGCCGGAGAGCACCAAGCACCTGCGCACCCGCGCCGACATCAGCGAAGAGGCGCGGGAGAAGATCGCCGGGCGCAACGCACAACGCTTCTACGCGCTGAACTGAGTTACCCGCCTATCCAACGGGCCTGCCCGGCACTCAATTCGGTGCCGACGGCGACCGCGGGTGGCAGGATCTTCGGGCATGGGCCCTTTTCTGCTACGCGCTGCATTGACCGGTTTTGCCCTCTGGATCGTCACCCACTTCGTGCACGGGCTGAGCTTCGTCGGCGGCAAGACTCCGCTGGAGCGAATCGGCATCATCTTCGTCGTGGCCGTGATCTTCGGTCTGGTCAACGCGTTCATCAAGCCAATCGTTCAGTTCTTGTCGATCCCGCTGTACATCCTGACCCTTGGTCTCTTCCACATCGTCGTCAACGCGTTGATGCTGTGGCTGACCGCGCGAATCACCGAGCACACCACGCACTGGGGGCTGGCGATCGACCACTTCTGGTGGACGGCGATCTGGGCCGCGATCCTGTTGTCGATCGTGAGCTGGCTGCTGTCCCTGGTGGTCCGCGACGTCGACCGGCACGCGCGCCGCTGATCGATCAGCGCGCCTGCCACCGCGGCGGGCGTTTCTCGGCGAATGCGCGCGGCCCCTCCTTGGCGTCCTCGGTCGCGAAAACCCGATCGCTGTGCCGGGTTTCGTTGTCATAGGCCGACTCGAGGTCGAGCGCTAACCCTTCGACGGCAGACTGCTTGGTCGCAAAGACCGCCAGCGGCGCGTTGGCCGCGATCCGCTCCGCATAGTCGTAGGCGGTGTCCATCAACCGCTGCGCCGGGACGACCTGGTTCAGCAGCCCCATTTCCAGGGCTCGCTGGGCGTCCACCATGTCGGCGGTCAACAACAGTTCCATCGCCAGGGTGTACGGGATCTGGCGCGGCAGCCGCACCGTGCTGCCGCCGCCGGCGAAGAGCCCGCGTTTGGGCTCCATCACCGCGAATCGCGCTTCGGGCACCGCGACGCGAATGTCGGTGCAGCCCAACATTTCAAAGCCACCAGCGATACACGTGCCGTTCACCGCGGCGACGATCGGCTTGTAGATCGGGAAGCGATGCAGTACGGCATGGATGGCGTCCAGTGCATCCCATCCCTCGGGTTTGGGAAGGTCGCCGGTCAGTTCGGGAATGAATTTCTTCAGATCGGCGCCGGTGCAGAAATCCCGCCCGACGCCGGTGACCACAGCAACCCAGGCGCCGTCGTCGTCACGGAAGTCGGCCCACGCGTGAGCCAAATCGCGGAAATGTTCCATATCCAGCGAGTTGCGCGTCTCGGGACGGTTGATCGTAATGGTGGCAATGTGAGCGTTAAGCGCGTAATCGATGCTCACGGGTGTTCCACCGTTTCGGTTCGTCGTTGCTACCGTCACTGAAATAGTAAGGGTTTCAGTGACCTTCGCTTGCCAGCCGGGTGCAGGCAAACTGGCCGATTTACGCAATTTCACTCGGTAAATCTCAATTGCACATATGCTTAGCAACGACGTGAAAACCGACGGGGGTCGGTTTGACGACAACCCTGCCGGCCTTAATTGGGACAAGGACGGCGTCGCCCGATACAGCCCACGACGACGGGATGTCGCAGAGATGGACACTGCCTCGATTGGAATCGCACGGCCCAACAACGGGTCGTATCTTGGCCATGCGCCAAGCGGCCTGCGGACGGTCACCAGGCGCACCGGTTCCTCGGTAGTCGTCCACGTCGGCGGTGACATCGACGCCAGCAACGAGACCGCGTGGCAGGACGTGCTGAGCCGCGGCGCCGCCGAAACCGTCGCACCCGGTCCGTTCGTGATCGACGTGTGCGACCTCGATTTCATGGGGTCGTGCGGCTATGCCGCGCTGGCGCACGAGGCGGCGGAATGTCGCAGTCGCGGCGTCACACTGCGACTGGTGACCAGCCAGCCGATCGTGGCCCGAACCATCGCCGCGTGCGGACTGCATCCGCTGCTGCCGACGTACGAGACCGTCCAGATGGCGCTCTCGCCGGTCAGCGATCAGGGCTGACCAGCCGCACCACGTCGCGCGCGCAACCCCAGGACAACGTCACGCCATTGCCGCCGTGCCCGTAGTTGTGGATGCAGCGCGCCGTCCCGAGCGGCTCGGCTTCCAGCCGCACCGACGGACGATCGGGCCGCAGCCCGGTAATCGTCTCGATCACCTCGGCCTCGGCAAGCCTCGGCTCGATCCGGCGGCAGCGCGCCAGGATGCGCTCGGTGATGTCGGGTTTCGCAGTGGTGTCCCAACGATCCGGGATGCTGATCCCGCCGCACACCACCCGTTGCGGGTGCGGGAAGTAGCAAACCCATTCCGGGCCATTGTTGATCTCTAGAAACAGTTGCCGCAGACCAGGATTGGCGAGCACGACATGTTGGCCGAACAGGGGCCGCACCGTGTCGTCGCCCACCAGCGCCCGGGCGCCGAGTCCGGAACAGTTGATCACGATCGGCGCCGCCTCGGCGGCCTCGGCCAGCGACTGCACGGGGTGCTCCTCGATCTCGCAGCCCGCCGCGGCGAGTCGCCGCGTGAGGTAGCCGAGGTAGTGCGGCATGTCGATCATCGGCAGCGTCGCGCGAAACCCGGTCCGATAGCCCCCCGGCAGTTCGGCCGGCTCGGCCGGCCGCAACTCGGGGATCAGCCGCGCCGCCGACGACATCGCCTCGGTCGCGGTCAATTCGCCGACGCTGAGCGCCGGCGCCAGCTGCACCCCGGTGCCGGGATCGGCGGCGAGTTCGCGAAACACCCCCAGCGAATGTTCGGTCCACGCCAGGGTTTTGGTGGCCCGTTCGGCCGGTCGCGGCGGAGCCCAGACCGCACCGGCCACTACCGACGTCGTCTGCGCGGGCATCGCGGCGGTCCACACCCGCACCGGCCACCCGGCCTCGGCCAGACACAGGGCCGAGGTCAGTCCGCTGACTCCGGCACCGACGACGACGATCTGCTGCGCGCTGGCCACGACGCCACGCTAGTCGTCGTCAGGTGCCGGGGACGCGCATCCCGTTCGGGCCGAGCAGCCCGTTGAGAGTGCCCAGGGTGCCCTGCAATTGGGCCCCCGCGATCGGGCCGGGGACGGCGGCGGGTACCGGGGCGTCCGGGGTCAGCTGCCAGGGCTGGCAGCCGTCGGTCTTGAACGCCTTGTCCGTCGGTTCGATCTTGACCACCTGCGGCTTTTTGGTGAGCGAGTTGTCGATCAGCGCGCCGTCCGGGTTGGCCGTCCGCTTCCAGTAGCAGGTGCCGTCGCCGACCGGGCCGCCGCTGCTGTAGATGCCCGGCACGATGTCGGTGCCCACCGCGTACAGGCCGTCTTTGTCCATGACCGTCTTCGGCGCGCCCCCGGGCGGTGCGGGTGAGGGTGATGCCGACGGCGACGCCGCGGGAGCCGGTGCGGGCGGTGCCGACTGGCTTGGCGAAGGCCCGGGTGCCGGACCGCGCGTGTCATCGGGATCGGCGCTGGCAACGGCGGTGGACGCGGCCCAGCCGGCGACCATCAGACTCGCCGCAACCAACCTTGCCGCGATCGGTACTGCACCCATAGACATCGAGGGTACCGGGGTCGAGAACCTAATTCACATCGCTGTGAAATCCGCCGAGCAGCATCGGAGCGCCTAGGGGAGCCGACGCACCTTGCCGGCGTAACCGAGCGCGTGCTCGTAGGTCTCGAGGTTGTCCCGCGAAATCTTCGCGTGCACCGGGCGCTCGAGGAAGAAGCGCAGCACCGGGTTGTAGGCGTGATACGTCTCGTGGAACGTCAGCACGGTGGTGCCGTCGGGCTGCTCCTCGAGCTCGTGATATCCCTCGGCGCGCGACCACAACGGGGCGCCGACGGCCACATACCGCGACAGCTTGTTGAGCTCGGCTTCGGTCACGGTCTCCCAGGACCGCGCCCGGCCACCGGTCAGCAGGTATTTGGGCACTTCGAAGATGCAGGTGCGGACCAGGCCCTCACCGGCTTCGTTGCCCTCGTTCAGGATTTCCATGCTGCCGGTCGGCCACTTGAGCACCCGCGGCCGCGGCGCGTCTGGTGGCGCCGGGGGATGCAGCACGCGCCAGACCTTTTTCGGCGGCGCGTCGACGTGGAATCGCACGGTGTAGGACTGCATCAGCCATCTCCATCAGCCGGTATCCAACTGTTCCAAAACGTGATGGTCTCCGCGGGCGGCCGCGTGGCCGGGCGGAAGTCGGTGCCGATCGTGTAGGCGACCGGGAACAGCGCGGCCTGCGTGACCGTCGGCGGAATGCCGAGCAGCTCGGCCACCTCCTGCTCCTTGAACAGATGCATCGTCGTCCACACCGAGCCCAGCCCGCGCGAGCGCAGCGCCAGCAGAAAGCTCCAGCCCGCCGGAATGATCGACGCCCATGCGGCCGCGGCGATCCCCGGCTCGGCGGTGTCGATGCGCTGGTTCAGACAGGGGATGACATGCACCGGAACCTGTCCCAGCGTCTCGGTCAGGTTCATGGCGCTGCGGTACACCCGCTGCGTTTGCGGGTCCGTCGCATTGTCGACGGCGTACGCCAGGTACTGCGAGCCGATGCTGCGGTAGATCTCGGCGATGGCCGCGCGCTTGTCCGCGTCGGTGATCACCAGCCAGCGCCAGTCCTGCGTGTTGCTGGCCGTCGGCGCCTGCATCGCCAGCTGGATGCATTCCAGAATCACCTCGCGACCGACCGGCCGGGTCAAATCGAGGCGTTTACGAACCGAGCGGGTAGTGCTCAGCAGTTCGTCGACGGTGGCGATGTCCATTGGTTCCTTCCGGGTTGTCAGAGGTCGATGGCGCAGGATTGGTCGACACCCAGCACGGTCAGGGCGCGTCCCAGTCCCAGAAACACCGCGACGCACAACGTCAGATCCAGAATCTCCTCGTCGGAGAACGATGCTCGAAGTCGTTGGAAGAACGCGTCATCCATCGACGCGTGGTCGTTGGCGAACCGCTCGGCGTATTCGATGGCGAGGCGCTGGCGTGGGGTGTAGCCGGGGTAGTCGGCGTACGCGGCGACGTTGTCGTAGAGCTCGGGCGCTACACCCGCGTCGAGCACCGACTGCGCGCGAAAACCCGAACAGGCCACGCAATCGTTGATCTGCGCGATCCGCATCCTGGCCAGCTCGCGCTCGTCGGCCGGCAGGATGCTCTGCTGATAGGCGCCGCGGATCATGGTTTCGACCATGCCGCCGAGCTGTGGCCGCAGCGTCCAGATCATCGCTGCTTCGCCACCCGGACCCTCCGGCACGTCGAGCCTTGCCATGCGAAAACTCCTGCCCGGTAAGGACGGTACCGAATTGAGCAAACCAGATTCTCAACTCGGCTGTCTAGGCCGCCGACTAGGCGCAATTAGGCATATGACTAACCCGCCCTGGACGCGAAAAACTGCCGGGGTTACCGTCCGTGGAGCGGCCTTGCGCCCAGCGCCGCGAATGGGAGGTCTGTGCGTGCTGTTCATGCACGAACTACACACGGTGCGCGGCCGCAAGGAAGACGAGTTCGAGGCGGCGTTCCGGGACGGCTGGATGAGAATCCTGGCGCGCGGCGACGACGCTCGATTGCTGTGGTACGCCAATCAGGCACACGGCAGCGGCCCCGCGTACACCGTCGTCACCGTGACCGCGGTTCGCGACGGCGCGGCGTGGGAGCGGCTGACCTTGCGGGTGCAGAAGGGCGACCTTCAGGAGTGGATGCGCGGTCTCGACGAGCTCCGCCACGAGGTCGAAGCGAAGCTGCTGATGCCGCTGCCCTGGTCGCCGCTGCACGTCCAGTTCGACCAGGTGCCGGTGGACGGGCGAGAGCACGAGATGACGCTCTACATGGAAGACACCATGTGGCCCTACGAGGACAAGTTCGAGGAGTACATCGTGCGCTGCGGCGAGGTGTACGCCCGCAGTCTCGAGGAGCCTTCCTCCATGCTGTCGATGCACGCCGCATTCCAGCCGGCCCTGGGCAGTCACGTGCGGCGCGAGGTGATCCTGATGCAGCGCATCAGCCGGCCAGACGCGCTGCTCGACCTGCTCCGCAGCCATATACCGGCCGAGTACCGCGCTCCGGGCACCTGGATGTACGACGCGCTGGACCTGCGCGACCAGTGGACCAGCCGGTTGCTGCGCACCTCCGAGTGGTCACCGCTGTTTTAGGGGTACTGCACCGGCATGAACACCGGGACGATCCTCGAGGCCGCCGCCGGCGCAGATCCCGCCCGGACCGCGCTGATCGTGCACGGGCGCACCGTCAGTTACGGCGAGCTGGCGACGGCGGTACGGCAGTGCGCGACGAGCCTGGCCGCGCACGGCGTCGCACCCGGAGCGCGCATCGCCGTCGTCGATGACGCCAGCCTGTTGTCCATCGCCGCGTTGCTCGGGGCGGCGCGCATCGGCGCCGCTCCCGCGCTGATGAATCCCGCGCTGACACCGCCGGAGTTGCGGGCGCTGCGCAACAACGCGGGCTGCGCCGATGTGGCTGTCGCGGGGGAGCGGTACGTCGCCCGGGTCCGGGAAGCGGGTGCCCCCACGGTGTTGACGCTCGCCGATCTCGTCGGCGACCGGGAGCCGGCGTCATCCGCCGGCGACACCGTCGATGCGGACGACGACCGGGACGCGTTGATCCTATTCACCAGCGGCACAACGGGACTCCCGAAGGCCGTCGCCATCACCGGCCGCCGGCTCAGCCTGCGCATCACCGGAATGTCGCGGCCATTCCGGGCCGGCGGCAAGCCCTCGGTGAGCATGCTGACCGTGCCGCTGTTCCATGTCGGCGGCGCGCTGGGCCTGCTCGGCAGCTTGTATTCGGGCAACACAGCGGTGGTGCAGTCGCGTTTCGACGCCGGCGAATGGCTGCGCCTGGTGTCGAAGCACCGCGTCAGCACGACGTTCGTGGTGCCGACGATGCTGCAGCGGATCATCGACCATCCCGGCTTCGCCGACACCGATCTGTCGTCGCTGATCGCCATTGCCTACGGGGCGGCGGCCGCACCGCCGAGTCTGGTGCGCAGGGCCATGGCGGCGCTGCCGCACGTGGCGTTGACCAACGTGTTCGGCCAGACCGAAACCCTGGGCGCCTACACGACTTTGCTGCCGGACGATCACCACGACCCGGCTCGCGCCGGTTCGGTGGGCCGGCCGTTACCCGGAGTCGAGGTGCGGGTGGTCGACCCCGACACGGGCGACGACGTCGAACCCGGAGCAATCGGCGAGCTGTGGGTGAACACCACCCAGAACGTCACCGACGGCTGGCTGCGCACCGGTGACCTCGGTCGCCAAGATGCCGACGGTTACCTCTTCCCGAGCGGCCGACTGAAGGACACAATCAATCGCGGGGGTGAGAAATTCGGACCGGTCGAGGTCGAAGAGGCATTGCGTTCACATCCGGCAGTCAGTGATGTCGCGGTCGCCGGGATCGCCGACGACGAGTTGGGCCAACGAGTCGGTGCCGCGGTGGTGGCCTGCGCGCCGGTCACACTGGACGAGTTGCGGGCACACTGTCGCGAGTCGATCGCCCACTTCAAGCTGCCCGAGCGATTGGCGATCGTCGACAACATTCCGTACAGCGCAATCGGCAAGGTCAACCGCGATCAGCTCGCCACGCTGATCGCCGATGGCAGCTAGGAGTCCAAGTGCTGTTTCTGCACGAGACGCACAAGGTGGTGGGTACCCGCCAAGACGAATTCGAGGCCGCCTACCGCGACGGCTGGATGCCCACGCTGGCCAACGACGACGATGCCCGGCTGCTCTGGTACACCAACCACGCGCACGGCAGCGGGCCCTCATACACCGTCGTCACGATCACGGGCATCACCGACGGTGCGGCCTGGGAAAGTCTGGCGCGGCGCGCCCAGCAGGGCGACTTGCGACCGTGGATGCGCGAACTGGACAACCTGCGCCACGAGGTGACGGGCAAGCTCCTGCTGCCCGTGACGTGGTCGCCCCTGCAATCGGTCGACCTGGCGACCGTGCCGACCGATGCCGCAACACACCGGCTGAGCCTGTTCATGGAAGACACCGGCTGGCCCTCGGCGCCACTCGATGACTACATTCGCTCGTGGAACGACATCTACTATCGGCCGCTGTCTGCGGCACCGGCCCGCATGCGGATACTCGACATCCAGGCCTGTTTCCAAGTCGCGCACGGAAGCTATCGGCGGCGAGAAGCCATGCTGTGGCAGAAGATTGACGACTCCAACAACTACGCGGCGCTCGTCCATCTGCTGACCGAGGAGGTGCCGCCGGAGTACCGGGCGCCGGGCAGCTACATGTACGAGGCCCTCAAGTATCGCGATCAGTGGGAGAGCCGGTTGCTGCGGACGTCGGACTGGTCGCCGTTGTACTGAATCTCTTGTGTTATACGGTCTTTCGTCGTGTATCCATCGCACCACTGGTGACCGATTCCAGGAACGGCTCGGCGACCGCCAGGAAGCCAACCGGATCCGACGAGAAGACCACGTGCCCGGTGTCCAGGATCTCGAGGCGAGAACCCGCGATGGCGTCGTGCGTGGCGCGCCCGGCGCGCAGCGGTATCGCGATGTCCTTGCGGCCCCACACGATCAGCGTGGGCGCGGTCAATTCGGCTGCGCGGCTTCGCAAATCATGCTCGGGCGCCGCAAAGCTTCGCCACAGGCCGGTCAGCGTCCGGCCGCCTTCGGCCGTTCTGGCCGCCGCTATCGCGCGGGTGGTGATCGCACGGTCGCTGTCGGACTGGGCCTTCATGTAGCCCCGGATGAACGCCGCCGCGCCGAGACGGACGAACGCCGGCGAGCCGATGAACCGGCAGAAGCCACGCGTCATCGGGCCCAACGGAACGAAGCCGCCGGTGTTGACCAGGATCAGTCCCGCGACGCATTCGGGTCGCGTGATCGCCAACCGTGCGGCCGCAAACCCGCCGACCGAATTCCCAATCAGCACGGCCCCGGTCAGGCCCAAGCCGTCGACGACATCCTCGAGCACGTCGGCGAACAGCGGGGCACTGGACTCGAGGGCGGAGCCGACGGGGTCGGAGTCTCCGTGGCCCGGCCAGTCCACCGCGACGGTGCGGTAACGCCGGGCCAGCGTCTCGCGGATCGGATCGAAGTCGTGGCGGTCGTGCAGTGTGGCGTGCAGCAGTACAACCGTTGGCCCGCTGCCCATTTCGTCATAGGCCACCCGGCCTGCCCGGGTTTGGATTGTCGGCATGCTGGTTCCTCTCGATCGGTTGACCGACTGGTCGGTCAGGGCGTACGGTACCTGGATAGGAACGTCATGACAAGGAGGGCATCGCGATGGGACAAGCCCCGCCTCCCGAGGCGCCGTTTGCCGACAAGATGGCCTACTACCGCACGCAACACACGTCGAAGGGGGTCAAGGCGACCCATCGCTTCGGCGTACCGATCATCGCGGCCGGCCTGCCGCTGATGTTCGCCAGGCCAAAGGTCGGTGCGTCGATGTTCATCGGCGGTTGGGTCGTCCAAATCCTGGGCCATCGCGTGTTCGAGAAGAACCTCCCGTCGACGCACAAGGGATGGATCACGTATCAACTCACCGGCGTCATCGACGTCTGCGAGCAATACGGCGAGATGCTGGCACGGCGCAGCCAGCGCAAGGCGGGACTGCGATGAGATCGCCTGAGCCCGGACGTAATGCGCTGCTGGACGCGGGGCAGCGCCTGTTGGGCACCGCCGACTTGGCCCGGATCTCGGTGAACGCGATCGTCGCCGAGGCCGGCATGGCCAAGGGCAGCTTCTACCAGCACTGGCCCAGCCGCGCCGAATACGTGCGGGCTTTGCACATCCGCTTTCACGACGAGCTGGTGAGGTCGATCGAAACCGCGATGGCCGATCTGCCGCCCGGCCCCGAGCGGCTCGAGGCCGGGATGAACGCCTATCTCGACGGGTGTTTGGCCGAGCCTGCCACCAAGGCATTGCTCGTCCAGTCCCGTACCGAGGCCGGGTTGACCGATTTGGTCGCCGCGCGCAATCACGGCGCGGCCATGCTGATGATGCCCGACCTGGAGGCGCTCGGATGGGCGTCGCCGGCGCCGATCGCGGCCCTGCTCGTTGCGGCGGTCGCCGAAATCGCTCTCGTCGAACTCGACGCCCGGCAGCGTGATGACGAGTTGCGTCGCGGCCTGCTGCGACTCGCGTCTCGTACGCCGGACTAGGTCAGCGACGCCAGCCCGGAGCGAACCACATCCAGACTGGCGGCCACCAGCTCGCCGAGGTCGTCGGTACAGCCGTTGCGGCCCCAATGCTCCACCGCCACAACAAGAGCCGCGGCCAAAGCAGACCCCGCGACCTCCGCGCCCAGCTCGATGTCGGGCGCGTCCGGTTTGCGGCTCTTGATGAAATCGGTCAGCACCGCGGCGAACGAGGATTGCACCACCCGCAAATGGCCGGCAATGCGTTCGGCGCTGATCAACTCGGCGCGGGCAGTCGCGGCCTGCCGGACCACCTCGAGATCGTGCGGAAAGGTCGCGACACTGGCCAGCACCGCGTCGAAGAGCGATTCGGAGGCCGGTCGTTGCGCGAGCGCCTCGGACAGCCATTCCAACTGCGTCTCGTAGTCGCCGAACAGCACCGACTCCTTGGTCGGGAAGTGCCGGAAGAACGTGCGTTCGGTGACGCCGGCTTCTGCCGCCATCTCGGTGACCGTCACGTTCGCAAACCCCTTGCGGGCGAAGCTCTTTAGCGCGGCTTGGCGCAGTGCCTCGTGCGTCGATCGTCGGCGCAGCTCGTGGCGATTCATCGGGACGGCCATGACAGGCCGATCGTATCTCACCACTTGCGTCAGAACTGACATCTTCCCATCATGTCAGTACTGACATAATCTTGTCACGCGAAGACCACCGACTCCCAGGACAGGGCCAGGATTATGAACAAGACGAAATACGACGCGATCGTGGTGGGCGCCGGGCACAACGGGCTGACCGCCGCGGCGATCCTGCAACGCGCCGGCCTGCAAACCGTGTGCCTGGAAGCCAATACCTACGCCGGCGGCATGGCGGCCACGGTCGAATTGATCGACGGCTTCCGCTACGAGATCGCGGGCTCGGTGCAGTTCCCGATGGCCAGCCAACTCACCAAGGACCTCGGCCTCGACACGCTGCCCGCGATCGAGCCCGACGTGATGTCGATCAACATCGGCGAACACGGGGAAGAGCCGATGGTGTTCTATCGCGATCCGATGCAGCTGATGACCCACTTGAGCGAGAAGCACGGCATCGAGGCCGTCATGGGTATGGCGGAGCTGATCGGCTGGAGCCAGGCGCCCGCGCGGGCACTCGGCCGCTTCGACGTGTGCCAGCCACCCAAGACGATCGACGAAATGTACGCCTGCGCAACCAATGACGCCGAACGCCGCGCGATTCACGAAATGTTGTTCGGTTCGGCAATGGACGTGATCAACCGCTACCTGCCCGACAAGGACAAGCACGCGGTGATGCGGGGGATGCTGGCGTTCCTGGCCGTCAACTCCACCTACCGTGGCCCCTACACACCCGGCAGTGCCGCATGTCTGGCGTTCGCAGTAGCCGTGCCCCAGAACGACGGGGCCAGCACGGCAATGATGACCAAACTCAAGGGCGGCATCGGCGCACTCACCGAACACCTGCGGGAGCTGTTCATCGCCCATGGCGGCGAGATCCGGTTCCGCACCAAGGTCGAGGAGATCCTGGTCGAGAACGGGAAGACGTCCGGAGTGCGTCTGCGGGACGGATCGACGATCTCGGCGCCGATCGTGGTCTCCAATCTCTCGCCCGACGTCACCCTCACCGAACTCATCGCACCCGAACACGTTCCCGCGGAACTGGTATCTCGTGTCTCCGGCCGCGACCACCGGGCCTCCTTCGTCCAGATTCATTTCGCGCTGGACGGGCTGCCGGAGTTCGCACCACCGTATGAATTCCTCAACGACGAGGGCATGCAACAGTCGGTCGGGATCTTCGGCTCGCCCGAAGAACAGCAGCGACAATGGGAGATCTGCCGGCAGGGCCTCGTTCCGGACAACCCGTCGATGGGCATGCAGATCCCGTCGGTGCACGATCCCGCGATGGCGCCGCCCGGCAAGCACGCGGCAAGCGCATTCGCCTACGCCTTCCCGGTCGAAGTCGACCGCGACCAGCACGGCCACCTGAAAAACGATATGGCACAGCGTGTTATCGACAAGATCACCAAGTTCGCGCCGAACTTCAAGGACATCATGATCCGGCACATCACGTTCGCGCCCTACCACATGAACACGATGTTCGGCGCACCCGCCGGCGACTTCTGCCACGGCCTGTTGCACCCGGATTTGATGGGGCCCAACCGCCCGGGCCCGAAGGGCTTCCTCGACATGCCGATTCCGATCGATGGCCTTTACCTAGGCAGCGCGGGATGCCATGGCGGGCCGGGCATTACGTTCACGCCCGGCTACAACGCGGCGTATCAGATTCTGCAGGACCGGTAGCCGGTCAGCCGCCGAACGTCCCGATCAGCTGCGCCTGCGCGGTAGCCGCACCGGCGATGGCCTGCGCGGCGCGCACGCCCGCCAGGCCGCCGGGCAGTTGATAGTCGTTGGGGAGCTGATAGAGCGTAAACCGATAGTGGTGAGTGCCGGTGCCCGCCGGCGGGCAGGGCCCGTGGTATGCGGACTGGCCCGACGTATTCGGCAGGGTGGTCCCACCGCCGGGCGTCTGGCCGTCGGCGCTGCTGCCGGAGCCGAACGGGATGCCGGTCACGATCCAATGGACGTAGGTCCCGTTGACGGCATCGGGATCGTCGACGACGAGGGCCGCCCCCAGCGGCGCCGACCAGGTCAACGGCGGCGCGACGTCGGCTCCTTTGCAGGTGTACTGCACCGGTATCGGCGCACCGTTGGCAAACGCCGGGCTGCTGATCGTCAGCGGCGCGGCGTGCGCGACGCCGGTGCCGGCCACCACCAGTCCCGCCAGAACCGTGCCAATGCGCCGAGCCACCGTGAATCCCATACCCACCAGTGTCGCCAACCGCGGCCAAAGAAGATAGCGCGGCGCCGCGGCCGCCCAAACGGACGGACTCAGGGAACCAGCACGACCTTGCCGATGTTCTCTCGCGCCGCCAGGATCCGGTGCGCTTCGGGGGCCTGCGCAAACGGCACCGCGGCGTGAACGATCGGGACGGCGATCCCGTCGTCCAGCGCCTGTTTCAGCGGCGTGATCCACGGCTCGAGGGAGCCGCGGTCATCCCATAACCGCAGCATGTTCAGCCCGATGACCGTCTTCGACTCGGAGAGCTGATCCATCAGATTGAAACCGCGCAGCATCGACAGCGCGTGCGGAGCAGCGGTGCGCAGCGAGCGCTTCTCGCCCTGCTGCATGGCCGAAACACCATAGCCGACAAGCCTTCCGCCGGGGCGCAGCAATCGATACGACCGCCGCAGTGACGTTCCGCCCAGGGCGTCGAGGATCACGTCATAGGGGCCGACGTCCTTCCACCAGCCGTCGCGGCGGTAGTCGATCGCGCGGTCGACACCGAACTCGGCGAGCCTGTCATGTTTGGCCGGCGATGCGGTGCCGTGCACCTCGGCACCGGCGGCCTTGGCGAACTGGATGGCCGCGGTCCCAACGCCTCCGGCCGCGGCGTGAATCAGCACCCGCTCACCACGGCGCAGTGAACCGTAGCCGTGCAGCGCCGCCCAGGCGGTCGCGTAGTTCACCGGGACGGCCGCACCCTGTTCGAAGCTCAGTGCGTCCGGAAGTACGACCGAATCTGCGGCAGCAACGTTGACGGTCTCGGCATAGCCGCCGAATCGTGTTCCGGCCAAGATGCGTTCGCCGACGCGGGTGGGGTCGACGCCGTCGCCGACGGCCGCGACGGTGCCGGCGACCTCGTAACCGACGATCGCCGGAAGTTTCGGCGCATCGGGATACAGCCCGACGCGGGCCAGGTGATCGGCGAAGTTCACCCCCGCGGCGCGAACGGCGACCTGTAGCTGGCCCGGGCCCGGCGCGGGCGGGTCCGGGCGCTGCTGCACCTGCAGGACCGAGGGATCCCCGTGCTTGGTGATTACGACTGCGCGCATCCCGCTCCTTCCGCTACGCCCGGCCGACGACGTCGCGCCACCCGGGACCCGCCCGTCGAACGCCGCCATTCTCGTATCGCTCAGGTCAAAGCGGCTGTGCCCCACCAACACTCGAGTTGAGATGCTCGGCGACGGCGGGGCGACTGAGCTCGAACCGGTCGCTGAGTTGCCCGGCGGAAAGTTGCTGGCGCGTCAAAATCTGCCACCGCTCTCGTCGCACCGGATTCGCCAGGACGAGAAAAAGCGATCCGAAGTCGCCACGCTCCGGCACTATATGTCGGAAATTCCCGACACGCCAACGACCCGCGTTATCGCAGATAACGCTAAGTTGCTCACTATGCGATTCGCCTGGGAACGATTGACCCCGAGCGTGTATCGCTGCCGGGTTCCGTTCTGCGACGTCACCGTCGGCTTGATCCGCGGACGCGACGGGGCTTTACTCGTCGACACCGCCACCACGCTGACCGAGGCGGGCGCGATCGAGGAGGACGTTCGACAGCTCACCACTTGCTCCGTCACCCATATTGTGTTGACGCACAAGCACTTCGACCATGTGCTGGGTTCCTCGTTTTTCACCGACGCCGAGATCCACTGCGCACCCGAGGTTGCCGATTACCTGACAACGGCTCACGACCAGATTCGCGCCGACGCGCTCGGTTATGGCGCGGACGCCGCCGAAATCGACCGGGCAATCGCCGCGCTCCGCCCGCCGCGGCGCGGGCTTTACGACGCCGTCATCGACCTCGGTGACCGCGACGTGCGGGTCACCCACCCGGGTCGCGGCCACACCACGTCGGACTTGATCGTCGTGGTGCCCGGGTTGGACGATCACGACCGTCACGTGGTGTTCGCCGGCGACCTCGTCGAAGAGTCCGCGGACCCGGCCATCGATGCCGACTCCGATGTGGCGGCCTGGCCCGCGACTCTCGATCGGGTGCGAGCGATCGGAGGGCACGACGCGATTTACGTGCCGGGCCACGGGAAGATCGTCGACGCGGATTTCATTCGCCGCCAGCGGGCCTGGTTACAACAGCGTTCGAGCTAGGCGGTCGCGACGGTGCAGGCGGCGATCAGCGCGCCCGGATCGGTCACGCTGAGCACCAACGAGCGCAGCACCACCGACCTCAGCGGAACCTTCGCCGTTACCGGCGGCTCCATCGTCAAGGCCACCAGCCCTTTGCCCGAACCGTTGACCAGCCAGCGACCATTCGAATAGTGCACGCCCGCGGTGAACGTGCGCTCGTAGGATGCCTCCGCGCCAGCGATCGACGCGATCGGGATATGGGCATCGAACGCCCATCCCATCTTCACGTGGAGCGTTCCGTCAACGACGCGCACCTCGCTGGTTTTGGGCCCGAGTCCCAACGGCGTGGACAACAGCGCATACCAACGCTCGTACCGCAATTCCGTGTGCACCGGACCGACCTTACTCGCAGTTTGCTGGCGGGGGTGGAATTCTTTTCATCTACCCGTCTACGCAATTTGCTGCCTTGGTCCCCAGCCGGCTGTGCGCGGCGCCGCCACCGCGCGAGCGCTACCGAAATTCATTGCACCACAATGATTTCAGCACACGCCGCGGCGACGCCCGGTTGAGGCGCCCAAAGTACGCCGTGTGGCAACGGGTTTGGCCCGGCTCGGCACTCGGCCAAGTAACGATGATTGAAATCCCGGGTCCGGGGATAGACTCACGATCAGCGGAATCGTGCCGGAAGGGGAGCATAAGGCCATGGCCATCATCGACGCGGACACCGAGGTCCCCGCACCGTTCGACGAAGACGTCGCCGCCGCGCAGCGCTACTTCGACGATCCACGCTTTGCCGGAAAGATTCGCCTGTACACGGCCCGCCAGGTAGTAGAGCAGCGCGGCACGATACCGACCGACTACACCGTGGCTCGCGAAGCCGCGACGGCCTTCTACCCTCGCCTGCGCGAACTGTTCGCGGCGAAGAAGAGCATCACCACCTTCGGCCCGTACTCACCGGGGCAGGCCGTGAGCATGAAACGAATGGGCATCGAGGGCATCTACCTCGGCGGCTGGGCAACCTCGGCGAAGGGGTCCACCACCGAAGACCCCGGGCCCGACCTGGCCAGCTATCCGCTGAGCCAGGTGCCCGAGGACGCCGCCGTGCTGGTGCGCGCGCTGCTGACCGCGGACCGCAACCAGCAGTACCAGCGGCTACACATGAGCGAGCAGCAACGCGCGACGGCCAAGGAGTACGACTACCGGCCGTTCATCATCGCCGACGCCGACACCGGCCACGGCGGTGACCCGCACGTCCGCAACCTGGTGCGCCGCTTCGTGGAAGCCGGCGTGCCCGGCTACCACATCGAAGACCAGCGTCCCGGGACCAAGAAGTGCGGCCATCAGGGCGGCAAGGTTCTGGTCCCGTCCGACGAACAGATCAAGCGCCTCAACGCCGCCCGCTTCCAGCTCGACATCATGCGGGTGCCGGGCATCATCGTCGCGCGTACCGACGCCGAGGCGGCGAACCTGATCGACAGCAACTCCGATGAGCGCGACCAAGCGTTCCTGCTCGGGGCGACCAACTTGGACATTCCGTCCTACAAGGCCTGTTTCCTGGCGCTGATGCGGCGCTTCTACGAGCTGGGCGTCAAGGAGCTGAACGGTCACCTTCTCTACGCACTCGCCGACGGCGAGTACGGCATCGCCAACGCCTGGCTCGAGCGGCAGGGGATCCTGGGCCTGGTCTCCGACGCGGTCAACCAATGGCGGCAGAACGGACAAGACTCGATCGACGACCTGTTCGACCAGGTCGAGTCGCGGTTCGTGGCCGCCTGGGAAGACGATGCCGGTCTGATGACCTACGCCGACGCGGTGGCGGAGGTGCTGGCGTTCGGCGAAAGCGAACACGACGAACCGGCAACGATGAGCCCCGACGAGTGGCGCAAGTTCGCCGCGCGGACGTCGCATTACGCGGCGCGCGAGAAGGCCCGGGAGCTGGGTGCCACGCCGGACTGGAGCCCCGAGCTGGCCAGGACGCCCGAGGGCTACTACCAAGTGCGCGGCGGGATTCCGTACGCGATCGCCAAATCGCTGGCGGCGGCACCGTTCGCCGACATCCTCTGGATGGAGACCAAGACCGCGGACCTGGCCGACGCCAAGCAGTTCGCCGACGCGATCCACGCCGAGTTCCCCGACCAGATGCTGGCCTACAACCTGTCGCCGTCCTTCAACTGGGACACCACCGGCATGACGGACGAGGAGATGAAGCGTTTCCCCGAGGAGCTCGGCAAGATGGGCTTCGTCTTCAACTTCATCACCTACGGCGGGCACCAGATCGACGGTGTCGCCGCCGAGGAGTTCGCCGCCAACCTGCGCCAGGATGGGATGCTGGCGCTGGCCCGGCTGCAGCGCAAGATGCGCCTGGTCGAGTCGCCGTACCGGACACCGCAGACCCTGGTCGGCGGGCCGCGTAGCGATGCCGCGCTGGCCGCGTCGTCGGGCCGCACCGCGACGACCAAGGCGATGGGCAAGGGCTCGACGCAGCACCAGCATCTGGTGCAGACCGAGGTGCCGAAGAAGCTGCTGGAGGAGTGGCTGGCGCTGTGGAGCGAGCACTACCAGCTGGGCGAGAAACTTCGGGTCACGCTGCGGCCTCGCCGCGCCGGTTCGGACGTGCTGGAGCTCGCGATCAGAGGCGAGGGCGACGAGCAGCTGGCCAACGTCGTCGTCGACCCGATCAAGGACCGGCACGGCCGCAGCATCCTGCAGGTGCGTGACCAGAACACCTTCAGCGAGAAGCTGCGCCAGAAGCGGCTGATGACGCTGATCCACCTCTGGCTGGTGCACCGCTTCAAGGCCGACGCGGTCTACTACGTCACGCCCACCGAGGACAACCTGTATCAGACCGAGAAGATGAAGTCCCACGGGATCTTCAGCGAGGTCTACCCCGAGGTCGGGGAGATCATCGTCGCCGAGGTGAACAAGCCGCGCATCGCCGATCTGCTCAAGGCCGACCGGGTGGCGCTGCGGAAGCTGATCACCAAGGAAGACTAGCCATCACCGCCTAGCCGCGGGGTCCCCCGTGCGCCGTCCGCTGCTGGGTACGCGCGTCCTGTCACGCCGATTGGCGCCCCTGCCTGCCCAAAGCGTGAAAGCGATCACATCACTACTTTCGCTTCCAGCAATAGTTGCATAGGTGTATATTGTTTATTTAACAGACGTGCAGCAGAGCTAGCAGAACGGCGAAAGGACACTTCGATGAAGTCTTCAACCAAGATGACCATCACCACCTTCGGTGCAGCGGGCGCACTCGCCCTCGTCGTCGGAGTCGGCGGCGTCGGGCCCAGCCCGGTCACTCCCGCGCCCGCCCCGGCGACCCACTCGTCGTCGAGCGTCACGCCGGCGAGTCAAAACGTGGCAGTCGCCCCCGGCAGCGTGCACAAGGCCGTCCTCGTCGCCTGTATCTCGGGCCTCAACTGCGGGTAAGCGCCCAACCCGCACCCGAACCACGGTGGCCCATCTCGTCTACGAGATGGGCCACCGTCATGTCCGCCCCACATTGGTGGGGTTTGCGAGAGACACCAGCGGGTAAGAACGAAAGAGTTCGCTGAGTGTCGGGAGGGGAGTCTGATGAGAGCGCAAGCTCGGACGGCAGTTGCGGTTTTCGGCGGGGCGGCCATGCTCGCTTTGACGGTCGGCTGCGGCGGCGGCGGCAACAAAGCGCCTAGCAGCACCACAACCACGACGACCACAAACACCTCGACGTCCAGCGTCGCGCCGTCGACGGCTCCCGGCACGGGCAGCCCGACGGGCAGCGGCGGCCCGGGCGGCGGAGGCGGCACCGTCCCCGGCGGCCCGACCGGCGGTGGTGGACCGGGCGGCGGAGGCGGCAGCATTCCCGGCGGTCCCACCGGTGGCGGCGGGCCCGGCGGCGGTAGCGGCAGTATCCCCGGCGTCGGTGGTGGCGGCGGCGGACCCGGCGGCGGCGGTGGCTGCGTCGGCAACATCTGCGGCGGCAACTGACCGCGCTCGCGCACCCTAAAACTTGCTCGCGGTAGCCGAGGGGGCCATGTCGACCTGGCCCCCTCGGCTGAGCATGTTCACAACCGCGGCGATTGAGACAATCCGCGTCGTCGGGCCGGTTGATCTGTGCTGAGGCCCGCCAGCCTGAGTTATGGTTCTCCGCAACGCGACTGCAAGGAGACCTTCAATGGCGAAGCTCAGGTTCGGATATTTCATCGCGCCGTTCCACCGCGCCGGCACCAACCCGACGCTGGCCCTGCAGCGGGATCTCGAGTTCGTCCAACACCTCGATGCCCTGGGCTTCGACGAAGCGTGGGTCGGCGAGCATCACTCGGCCGGCAGCGAACTCATCGCCTCGCCGGAGATCTTCATCGCCGCCGCGGCGGAGCGGACCAAGCGGATCAAGCTCTGCACCGGGGTCATCTCGCTCTCGTATCACAATCCGCTGTGGGTCGCCGACCGGCTGATGATGCTGGACCACCTCACCCACGGCCGGGTGATAGGCGGGGTGGGTCCCGGCTCACTGCCCAGCGACTCGTCGATGATCGGCCTGACCCCGACCGACACCCGGGAGCTGCTGGACACCAACCTCGACATCGTCGTGCGGCTGCTGCGCGGAGAAACGGTGAGCGCCAAGACCCCGACGCACGAACTCCACAATGCCAAGCTGCAACTCGCCCCGTACTCCGACGGCGGGGTTCCGTTGGCGGTGGCCGCGGTCGCGTCCCCGACCGGTGCGCGGCTGGCCGGCAGGCACGGCATCGGCCTGCTCTCGATCGGCGCGACCCTGACGATCGAGGGGTTCAACGCGCTGCGGTACCACTGGGACATCGTCGAAGAGCGGGCCGCGACGTTCGGCACCACGGTCGACCGCAGGAACTGGAGCCTGGTCTCGCTGTTCCACATCGCCGAGACGGAGAAGCAGGCCCGCGAAGACGTGAAATTCGGGCTGGAGCCGTGGTTTCGCTACTTCCAGAAGGTGGCCGCGTTCCCGCAGATGACGATGCCGGGTGAGCAGATCGACGAGATGATCGACGTCATCAACGGCAACGGTGCCGGGGTGATCGGCACACCCGAGCAGGCGCGCGCGCAGGTGCAGCGGATGTGGGACCAATCCGGCGGGTTCGGCTGCGTGCTGCAGATGGGCCACGAGTGGGCCAACCCGGCGGCCACCAAGCGGTCCGCCGAGTTGTTCGCCGCCGAGGTGATGCCGCACTTCCAGGGTCAGGCGCAGCCCACGCTGGATGCCGCCGCGCGCGCCAGCGAAGCGCGCGAAGGGCTGGCGGAGTCACAGAACCAGGCCGTCGAGCACATGACCAAGAAGTACCAGGACGAGCTCAACGCCAAGTAGTCCCGCCCAGTCCGAACCACCGTGTGAGCACGCGGCGAAGTTCGTCGACATCCGGCGATGCCGCCGAGGATGCCCACGCCACATAACCGTCGGGGCGCACCAGCAGCGCGGTGGCCGGCACCTGGCGGTCCGGCTGTCCGCCGGCGACGGTGAGCCGCTCGGCGGCATCGGTAACCGCGGCAGCCAGGCAGCCGGAATCGGTGAGATCGACAAGTAGCGGTCGTCCGGTGCGGGCCAGCTCCGCCACCCGTCTCGTCGCGCCGTCGTTCGTCACACCGAAGTCGGGCACCCAGTACCCGGTCAGCGGATGCGCGTCGAGGTCTGTGCCGTAACGGTTTTCGGCCCCGGATATCAGGTCGCTGAGACGCCGGGCGATCCCGGAATCGGTGAGCAGCTCGGAGAAGAGCTGCCGCAGCGCGGTGACCTCGGGCCCGGGGCGCACCAGGGCCAGCTGCGCCCGGCTGTGCATGATGACCCGCTCAGCGGCCGGCCGGCGCTCCGCCTCATAGGTGGCGAGCAATTCGGGCTCGACGCGTCCGCGCAACACCGCGGCGAGCTTCCAGCCGAGGTTCACCGCATCCTGTAGCCCCAGGTTGAGTCCCGGCCCACCCATCGGGGAGTGGACGTGCGCGGCATCGCCGACCAGGATCACCCGTCCCGTCTGATACCGCGATGCGATCCGCGAATTGATCCCGCAGAATCTGCGCAGATCCAGCGGTGCGTCGGGCGACACCGGTCGCAGCGGCACGTCGGCACCTAGCACCCGCTTGGCGCTGGCCTCCAGTTCGGCCAGGCTCATCGGCGGTTGGTCGTCGGCATCGTCCAGGGGTTCCTCGCGGGCCGCTCCATCGAGCTCGAAGACGATCATCGCCGCCCGGCCACCGAGCGCGCCGTAGGCGAACACGCCCTGATCGGTCCGATGGAACTGCAGGGGCGGCACCCGGCCGAACCCGGGGATGTCCAGTCCGCCGCTGACCGGGTCGATCCAGTCCGCGGGCGGGAGCACGTCGAAGCCCATCCGGGCGACCAGGTCATACGACGACATGCCGGGGAACTCGATACCGGCCAGCTTGCGGGTCATGCTGGTGCCGCCGTCGGCCCCGATCAGGTACTCGGCCCGCAGTCGATAGTTGCCGGCCGGCCCGGCGACATCGATCGTGAGCCCGTCGGCGTCCTGATCGAACCCGGTGAGCGCGTGGCCCCAGCGAATGTCGGCGCCGAGCTCGACGGCCCGATCGGCGAGCGTCTGAACCAGCCGGGGCTGCTGGACGGGCAGCAAGTACACCTGCGAGTCGATCATCGACGTCAGGTCCAACGGGAAGGCCGCAAACATCGGGCGCGGGTTGAGCCGGGGCGGCTCCGTGGTTCCCGACAGCGTGCCGTACAAACCGCGATGGTCCAGGATCCGAACCCCTTGGCCGATAACGCCGTTGGCTCGCCGCATGGGATTGGGCCCGGGCATCGGGTCTAGCACCACCGGCCGGATCCCGTTCAATCCGAGCTCGCTGGCCAGCATCAGCCCGTTGGGACCGCCACCGGCGATGACGACGTCAATCACTTAGGCCAGCTTAGTAGTTGGGGAGTGGGCCGACAAACGCCGACTCAACTGACAGCGGCCGTTTTCATGTTGCGGCGCTAGCCGCTTATCAGGCGCGGCAGGTCGATGGCTCCTAGCGGGTGCCGCCCGATTCGCGGTCGGCCGCCTTCACCAACCGATCCGCGAGAAGCTTGACCGCACCGCCCAGCGCTGCGCGCGTCGCCGGGCCGGTTCCGCGAACTCGCTCGACGAACGAACCCGACCACCGGATGTCGGTGCCGCCGGCCGCGTTCGGCGTCAAGACCACCTCGCCGAGGTAATCCTTGGCGGGGGACGGCCCGACCAGCTTGTAGACCTGTCGGCGATCCTGCTCGTACTCGACGATCTCCTCCTGGGCCAGCATCGGGGGCATCCCGATCTTGCGGATCGCGCCGACACCGCCCGGCGCCGGGTCGCCGTGCCGCGCCCAGCTCGAGTGCACAACCATGGGCTTGGCCCAGCTCGACCAACTCGCACCATCGGCCAGCAGCCGGAACACCGTGGCGGCAGGCGCGCTACTGGTCCGGTTGATCTCGAACGAAAACTTGCGACCCGACATAGCCGCGTACCCTACCGCCTCGAGCAATGGACTCGGGCCGATGGACGAGGCGGGTAAATCCGGCCCACGATGGGCACCCCGCGTGCATACTCACCCTGTGGGGGTCCGGGTGGTTATCGCGGACCGAGGCCCGATTCCGGGCGGAAATTCCGAAGCGTGACGAAAAATATTGGTGGACAGATGATTTCAAGCCTGCCTTCTGACGTCGACGGGCATGCCGCGATACTGCGTCGGCGCGCGCGAGTATCGCTGGCGGTGTGCGCGGTCGTCGTATCGCTCTGCGGGTGTGGCAGGCCACCCGGTACTCCCGCGGCCAACTCCACCCCGACCGGTAGCGCCGTCGTCACGACCAACGACAACTCACTGATCAAGGCCAACAGCCAGCGGGTGCTCGAAGACGCGGTCAACGCTTCGACGCCCGGCTGCTCGGCCGCGGTGGGTTCCAAGGGAACCGTCGTCTGGACTGGAGTGCGTGGCATCGCTGACACGGCGACCGGCGACAAGATCACCCCCGACACGGTGTTCGATGTCGGCTCGGTGTCCAAGCAGTTCACCGCCACCGCGATCCTGTTGCTCGCCGACGCAGGAAAGCTGACGCTGGACGACTCGCTCGCAAAACACCTGCCGGAATTCCCCAACTGGGCCGGCACCGTCACGATCGCCCAGTTGATCCACCAAACCAGCGGCATCCCCGAATACGAAGGGCTGCTGGTGAAGCAGGGGTTCGCGGTCAGTGACCGCACCACGCAGGAACAGGCGTTGCAGGCGGTGGCCGCGGTGGGGCAGCTGAACTTCAAGCCGGGCAGCCAATTTCGCTACTCCGACTCCAACTATCTGCTGCTCGGCGAGATCGTGCACCGGGTGTCGGGGCAGCCGCTGCCGCAGTTCCTCAGCGCAGAAATCTTTGGCCCGCTGGGTCTGGGGATGGTGCTGGACCCGGTCGGCGAGGTTCCGCACAAGGCCGTCTCGTACGCGGGCGGCAGCGAAGGGTACCGGATGACCACCTCGGCGTGGGAGCAGGTCGGCGACGGCGCGGTCCAGGCCTCGCCCAGCCAGCTGGTTCGGTGGGGCGACAATTACCGAACCGGCCGCGTGGGCGGGCCCAAACTGCTCGAGGAGCAACTGGCGGGGGCGGTGGAAATCGGCCCCGGCGTCCCGGTGCGCTACGGCGCCGGCATCTACATCAAGGCTGACGGCACGCTCGACCACGACGGCGCCTCGCCCGGCTTCGTGACGGCATTCCGCGTCAGCAAGGACCGGCTGACGTCGATCGCGGTCAGCTGCAACACCGACGACCAGATTCCAGAAGCCCTGGCCGACTCGATAGCGAAGCTCTGGATGTAGCTGATAGCGCCTGGAGCCGCCATCATTCACGGTATGGCGAAACTGCCGGTTCTCCTTCTCGCGATCGTGTTGTTGCTCGGCGCCTGCGATCAGCAGGCTGCGCCGAAGACCACCTCCGCCGGTCCGGTCAACATTGACGCCGCCAAGGCGGGCAGCCAGAAAGTGCTGGATGACGCCATCGACGAAGGGGCTCCGGGCTGCTCGGCCGCGGTGGGCGTCAAGGGCACGGTCACCTGGACAGGGGTGCGCGGCCTGGCCGATCTGACCACCGACGCCCCGCTCACCTCGGACACGGTCTTCGACATCGCGTCGGTGTCCAAGCAGTTCACCGCCACCGCGCTGCTGTTGCTGGTCGATGCCGGCAAGCTGACGCTCAACGACCCCCTGTCCCAGCATCTGGCCGAACTGCCGGCGTGGGCCGGCAGCGTCAACGTTGGACAACTCATGCACCAGACCAGCGGCATCCCCGACTACGTGGAACTGCTCGAGGCGCAGGGGTTTGCCTTCGGCGACCGCACCACCCAGGAGCAAGCGGTGCGAGCCGTGGCCGCCATGCCGAAGCTGACGTTTCCGCCCGGCTCCCAGTTCGAATACTCGAACTCCAATTACCTGCTGCTCGGCGAGATCGTCCGCCGGGTTTCGGCACAACCGTTGCCGCAGTTTCTTGCCGAGCAGATCTTCCATCCGCTCGGCCTGGCCATGGTGGTGGATCCGACCGGACCGATTCCCGGCAAGGCCATCAACTATGAAGCGGACAGCGACGACTACCACGCCACCACGACCGGCTGGGAGCAGGTCGGTGACGGCGGCATCCAGACCACGCCCACGCAACTGGTCCGTTGGGCCGACAATTATCGAACCGGCCGGGTGGGCGGCGCCAGCTTGCTCGACGCCCAGTTGCGCGGGGCGGTGCCCACCGATCCGGGCGGCGGCGACAAGTACGGCGCGGGAATCTTTTTGCTGGCCAACGGAACCCTCGACCACGACGGCGAATGGGGCGGATTCGTCTCGGCGTTTCGGGTGAGCAAGGACCGGACGACGTCCGTCGCGATCAGCTGCAACACCGACGAGCAAGACCCGGAAGCCTTGGCCGGTTCGATCGCAAAGCTCTGGATGTAGTGCTCCGCCACCGCTTTTGGTGAGAATCAGGCGATGGCCGTGGCGCCGGTAACGGTGCGACCGTCCTCCAGCTCGATGGTGGTCACGGCCATCGGCGCGGTCAGGGCCGCGGCGAAGCGGCCAAGGCCCGCTTCGGAGATCCGGAACAATTCGCCCCGGCGGCCGTCGGTCGTCCAGATCTGCTCGGCAAACCGGGCGCCGAGTTGCTCGACCTGCCAGTGCAGCGGCTGACCCCGGAGGTGGGCGCCGAATACCGCCAGCTCGACACCGGTTCGGGCCAACAGTCCCGACGCGGTGCCGATCAACCGCGCACCGATGTCGGCGGCGATTTGGTCGTGGAAGGCGGGAACCACGATCGTCACTGAAAACGGAGTGCCCGCCGCCGTCGGCGCGACCGGCACGGTGACCGCGGCCATGTCGAGCAGATTGCAGAAATTGGTGTAAGTGCCCATGCGACGGCTGATCCCGACGGGGTCGGCGCCCACCTCGCTCAGCGTGGGATGTTCGGTGGTGGTGGGCAGCAGCAATGCGTCGAAACCGTCGAGCAGCCCAGCGGCCTGCGCCCGCGCGCGTGCCAACGCGTCCAGGTCGGCGGCGAAGGCGGGACCGGTGACCTCGCGCGCCGCGGTAATGATCCACGCGACAACGGGATCCGCGCTCGCCGGTGCGGTGTCGAGAAATTCGCCGACGGCCGCGTATCGCTCGGCAACGATCGCGCCGTCGTAGAGCAGCAGCGCAGCGTCCAACAGGGCGGAGATGTCGATCGCCTCGACGTGCAGGCCGGCGGCCACCGCGGCGCGCACGGACTGCTCGAATGCGTCGCGATAGGCAGGGGTGAGTGCGGCGAGATTCGCGGCTTCCGGGATCGCCAGCCGTGCCACACCGGGGGCGGCGAGGCGAACGTCGGCGGGCCAGGGGCGGCTGCGGGGGTCGCGTGGATCCGGTCCGGCCATCACGGCGACCGCGGTGGCGGCCAGGGTGAGGTCGGCTGCCAGCACACCGACGGCGTCATAGCTGGCGCAGGCCGGGACGACGCCGTGGGTGGGGATGAGGCCGAGGGTGGGCTTGATTCCGACCAGACCGTTGAGTGCGGCGGGCACCCGAACCGATCCGGCGGTGTCGGTGCCGATGCCGATGTCGACGATGCCCAGCGCCACGGCGACCGCGGAACCGGAACTCGACCCTCCCGAGACCAAGTCCGGGCAACGCGAATTACGCACGGCGCCATAGGGACTACGGGTACCGGCCAATCCGCACCCGAACTGGTCGAGGTTTGTCTTGCCGAGCACGACGGCCCCGGCGTCGCGGAGTCGGTCGACGGCGACCGCGGTGGCTGCCGGCCGGTAGGCGAACTCGCGGCATCCCGCGGTGGTCGGCAGCCGTGCCACGTCGATGTTGTCCTTGACCGCGACCACCCGCCCCGCCAGGGGCAAGCGCTCTCCCGCGGCGAGGCGTTCTTCGACGGCCGCGGCGTCGGCGAGCACATCGGCCTGTTCTCTCAGCGTGATCCAGACCTCGGGCCGGTCCGCCTCTGTGATGGTGCGGTACGCGGCCGTCACCCGCGCGCTGGGCGCTGACGACGTCACAACACGTGCGGCGCGATGAGGACCGCGGCCCCGGACACCGCGAAACCGATCAGGAACGCAATGACCGTAAAGCCCATCACCTGGCGCACATTGAGCTTCGCGATCGCGAGCACGGGCAACAGCCAGAACGGCTGAATCATGTTCGCGACACCCTCTCCGACCGCCACCGACATCGAGATCAGTCCAAGGTATGCCGCCGAGTGCTGGCCGATGGCCAGCGCCGAGCCGACCGCGATCGGCCCCTGGACCGCCCAGTGCCCGCCGCCGGACGGGACGAATAGTGAAATGATCACGGAGCCAACGAATGTCAGGAATGGCAGCGTGTATTGATCCGCGCCGCGCACCAGGGCCTCGGCGAGCACCGTCTGCAGCGCGCGGCCCGATCCCGGCGGCAGATACCCCAGCAGGCCGGCGATCCCGCCGTACAGCGGATATTGCAGCAGCAATGGGCCGGACACCTTCGCCGCGCCGGAAAACGCGCGAATAAAGCGAATCGGCGTGCCGTGCAGCAGCGCACTGGTGACGGTGAACAACATGATCATCGACGCGATGTTCAGCGCGAAGCCGCTCAGCACGAAATACGTTATGCCCGCGGCGAATACCAGTACGTTGAGAATCCAGAGGTTCTCCAGCCGCTCGGCGAACGTCCGCGGGCCCTGCGGCGGATCCGGTGCGGGCTCTTCGTCGAAGACCGCGGGATCGGGTTCGAGGCTTTCACTCGGCTCCATCCGCCAGATCGTGACGGCGACCAGTGCGACCATCGCGATGACGGCGAGCCAGCTGTAGGGCTGGAAGATCGTCAACTTCAACGGCACGATCATCCCGGTCATCTTGTGAATCACGTTGATGGGGCTGGTCGTATCGGTGTTGGCCAGCGCGATCGACGACGACAAGCCCTGCGTCCACACCAGATAGCCCATAAACCCGGTCGCGATCAAATAGCCGAAATGCACATGGGGAAGCCGCTTTGCGACCTGACGCGCCACCAGCGCACCGGCCACCAGGCCCAGTCCCCAATTCAGCAACGAGAAGACGCTGCTGACGCCGAAACACAACAACGCTCCCTGCACCTGGGTGGTCGGCTTACTCGCGAGACGAACGATGGCCCTTTTCACGATTGGCGCCTCGGCCAGCGTGTAGCCGGTGACCAATATCAGCACCATCTGGAACGCGAAGGTGAAGATGTTCTGCGCTCCCCATACCCCGCCGTACCACGCTTTGAGAACCCCGGTGGGCGTAGCACCCCGGACGAGTAACGCAACGAGCGCGACCACGATCAGAGTCAAAATGATCGCGAACAAATACGGGTCCGGCATCAACCGTTCGACGTACCGAACGCAGAGCATGGTGAGTCGCTGCATGAGGCCGCGACGTCCGACATGTTCCTCTTTGGTGGTCGTCATTGGCCCCCTTCACCGTGCTGCCGTGCCCGCGTTGTGCTCTCGTTGAAGAAACGCTCAGGTAACTCTAGATTGGTTGCCGCCGGGTGGCCTTAAATGAACTCGTAGACAAAGACAACGACGATTGCCACCGCCAGCAGAATCAGGCTCACGACGATGGCGCCGCGCACCGCGCGGGACTGGCGGCCGAACCACTGCCGCAGTTGAGAAAAGCGCCAGTCGGTCCACGCGTAGGCGCGCGCGGCCCACAGCGCTTCGACCGCCAGCAAGCGGAAGGCCACCAGCAGCGCGGGGATCCCGACTTCGGGAAGCAGCACGATCAGCGGTATGGAGGCGACGAGCAACACCCCGCCCAGGACGGCCAGGCCGACCCGAACCGGCATCGACCTGGCCCGCCCGCGAGTGCGGTAGGCGAGCACTCGGGCCAGTGCGTCGGCGCGGGTCCCGGGCTGCTGATCGGCAGAGTCCACGGTCGCTCCTCATGACCCCCGCGGCGGTATCGACTCGGACTCTAGCCGACGGCTGAATCCCGAGGGCGGTATCGCCGCGCACCTAGACTGCGGATATGGACGACGGTCCCCGACAGCATTCGGTGGCTCCAAGAGGCCTGCTACGAATAGAGGATTGCCTGGACGCCGACGGCGAGATCTCGTTGCCGCCGGGCACCACACTGATTTCGCTGATCGAGCGCAACATCAACAGCGTCGGCGATTCCATCGCCTACCGCTATCTGGACTACGCCCGCTCGGAAGGACACGCCCTCGAAATCACCTGGGCCCAATTGGGTGTCCGCCTCCAGGCCATCGCCGCGCGCGTCCAGCAGTTCGCGGGCGACGGCGACCGGGTGGCGGTACTCGCGCCGCAGAGCATCGACTACGTCGCCGGCTTCTACGCCGCGATCAAGGCGGGAACCATCGCGGTGCCGTTGTTCGCCCCCGAGTTGCCGGGCCATGCCGAACGGCTGGAGACGGCGCTTCGCGATTCCGAGCCGACCGTGGTGTTGACGACGGCCGCGGCGAAAGACGCGGTCGACGAGTTCCTGATCCGGTGCGGGCAGCTGCGCAAGCCGGACGTCGTCGTCATCGATCAGATCCCCGATTCGGCGGGGGAGTCGTTCGTCCCGGTGACGCTGGACATCGACCGGGTGTCGCACTTGCAGTACACCTCGGGGTCGACCCGGCCGCCGGTCGGCGTGGAGATCACCCACCGCGCGGTGGGCACCAACCTGACGCAGATGATCCTGTCGATCGATCTGCTGAACCGCAACACCCACGGCGTGAGTTGGCTGCCGCTGTATCACGACATGGGGCTGTCGATGATCGGCTTCCCCGCGGTGTACGGCGGCCATTCCACGCTGATGTCGCCCACCGCGTTCGTGCGCCGGCCGCAGCGATGGATTCAGGCCCTGGCGGCGGGGTCGAGGGCAGGCAACGTCGTCACCGCCGCACCCAACTTCGCCTACGAGTGGGCGGCCCAGCGCGGCCTGCCGGCGGCCGGAGACGACATCGACCTGAGCAACGTCGTGTTGATCATCGGCTCCGAGCCGGTCAGCATCGAGGCGATCGCGACGTTCAACAAGGCGTTCGCGCCCTATGGGTTGCCGCGCACGGCATTCAAGCCCTCGTACGGCATCGCGGAAGCGACGCTGCTGATCTCCACGATCGAACCAACCGCCGAGGCCAAGGTTGCCTACCTCGACCGCGACCAGCTGGGCGCGGGTCGCGCGGTACGGGTGGGTGCGGATGCTCCCAATGCGGTGGCACACGTATCGTGCGGGCGGCCCGCCCGCAGCCTGCGGGCGGTGATCGTCGACCCCGACACCGCCGCCGAGCTGCCCGACGGCATGGTCGGCGAAGTGTGGTTGCAGGGCGACAACGTCGGCCGGGGCTATTGGCGGCGCCCCGAGGAAACCGAGCGGGCATTCCACGCGCACCTGCAAGCGCGGCTGGCCCGGGGCAGCCACGCCGAAGGCTCGGCCGCCGACAGCTGCTGGCTGCGGACCGGCGACTTGGCGATGTATCTGGACGGCGAGCTGTACGTCGCCGGCCGCGTCGCGGATCTGGTGATCGTCGACGGCCGCAACCACTTTCCGCAGGACATCGAGGCCACCGCCGCCGAGGCGTCGCCGATGGTCCGGCGCGGCTACGTGACGGCCTTCGCGGTGCCGGACGGCGGCGGCGTGGTGATCATGGCCGAGCGCGCGGCGGGCACCGGCCGCGATGATCCGCGGCCGGCGATCGAGGCGATCAAGACCGCGGTGTCGCACCGCCACGGCCTGACCGTTTCCGACGTGCGCTTGCTGCCGGCCGGCGCCATTCCCCGCACCACCAGTGGAAAGCTGGCGCGGCTGGCCTGCCGCGCTCAGTACCTCAACGAGCATTAGCAACTCGGTCGAACGATTCTGCGGTGGCATTCTGGCCATATGGGTCTGGTCATCCGGCTGGTGGAGTTCCTCATCCTGCTGCTGCCGTTGGTGGGCCTGGCCATCGGCGCCGTGCGCGCCTTCGGCGCCAACAAGCGCCGGGCCGCGGAAGCCACAGAGCCCGCGGCGCCGCCGCCCGAACCCGCCGCGACCAGTCAAGCCGCGCGGTGGCGATCATTGCGGCGGATCCTCGACGAGCACCGCCACACCGATACCCGCTGGCTGTCCTACGAGCTGGACTTCGCCAAGCTGCTCGACTTCCCGCTGATGACGGACCTGCGCGATCCGCTGACCGTCGCCTTTCACAAGGCCAAGCTGCGCGCGGACCTGTTGCGGCCCGTCAAAGCCGAGGATCTGCTCGACGACCGCGAGGCCGCCGCGCGCTATCAGGTCGCGGTGGAGGACTACGTGACGGCGTTCAACGTCGCCGAGGCGGAGGCAATACGGCGAGGCCGCAACGACTTCTCCCGCGATGAACAGCAGCGGATCGCCCGCGCCCAAAGCCTGCTGCGGATGGCGTCGGACTCGGCCGCCGCGCCGCAGGAACGTCAGAACGCCTACGAGTCGGCCCGCAAAGAGCTCGACGGCCTGATCGTGTTGCCCGCCACCACGCAGGCCGGCATCGAGCGCGGGATCTCCGGTGAGATCGAGGGTTAGGCCGCGCCGGCATGTCACGATGACCGGATGACGATGCCCGGCCCACCCGATGAGGCGCTCGCCGGCTACCCCGTCACGCCACCACCGCTGCCCGGCCCGGTCACGTTCGACCAGCAGTGGAGTGAGCTGACGTTCCTGCATTGGCCGGTCGAGCCCGGCACCGTCGCGCACCTGTACCCACCGGGGACGCGTCCCGACGTTTTCGCCGACGGGCTGACCTACGTGGCGTTGGTCCCGTTCATGATGACCGGCACCAAAGTCGGTACCGCGCTGCCGCTTCCGTACTTCGGCCGCTTCGCCGAGACCAACGTGCGGCTGTATTCGATCGACGACGCCGGGCGCCACGGCGTCCTGTTCCGGTCGCTGGAAACCGCGCGGCTGGCCGTCGTTCCCGTCACCCGGATCGGTCTGGGCGTGCCCTACAGCTGGGCGAGGATGCGGTTGATTCGCGATGGCGACTACCTCACCTATGACAGCGTGCGCCGGTGGCCGCGCCGCGGCCTGTGCAGTCGGCTGACCATCGCCGTCGGCGACCCGGTGGCGTCGACTCCGCTGGAGGTCTGGCTCACCGCGCGCTGGGGTGCGCACACCCGCCGGGCGGGCCGGACGTGGTGGGTGCCCAACGAGCACGGGCCGTGGCCGTTGCGCGCGGCGCACGTTCTCGAGCTGCGTGACGAGTTGGTCGATGCCAGCGGGGTACCGCGCGCCGGTGATCGATTGCGGGGCCTGTATTCACCGGGTGTGCGAACCCGGTTCGGCCGCCCCTGCGTTGTCCGATGAATTACGGGATGGTGTAGCCGCCGTCGATGACGACGTCCGAACCGGTCATGTAGCTGGACGCGTCGCTGGCCAGGTAGAGGTAGAGGCCGACGAGTTCCTCGGGCCGGCCGATGCGGCCGAGCGGGATCTTGGGCTCCCACAGCCGGTGATACTCCGCCATCGGTTCGACGAGCTCGGTGAGGATGTAGCCCGGGCTGACGCTGTTCACCCGGATGTTGTGCGGCGCGAGTTCGACGGCCAACGCCTTGGTCAGGTGGATGACCGCCGCCTTGGAGGTGCAGTAGTGGCCGGCCGGCTGCGGGATGTTGATGATATGGCCCGACATCGACGCCGTGGTGATGATGGCGCCGCCGCGGCCCCGGTCGACCATCGCCCGGGCCGCGGCCTGCGCGGTGAGGAATACGCCGTTCACATTCGTGTCCTGGATGGCCTGGAATTCCTCCGGCGACATGTCCAGCATCGCTTTGAGATTGATGATCCCGGCATTGCAGACGGCGATGTCGATGCCGCCCAGCTCCGCGATCACCCGGTCGACCATTCGGTTCACCTGATCGGGTTGGGTTACGTCACACGGGATCGGCAAGATCCGGCCGCGGGCCGGGGCGAGCTCGGCGGCGACCTTGTCCAGGGCCTCGGAATGCCGGGCCGCGATGGCCACTTGCGCACCCGCTTGCAGGTACGCCTCCGTCACCTTTTTGCCGATACCGGTGGACGCCCCGGTCACCAGGGCCGTCCGGCCGCGCAGATCAAACAAGTCCAGCACGCTCATTCGATATCCCCATCCAGACGGGCCACCAAAAACCAGAACACGTTCTAGTGTGTCCGCTATGGGCAAGTTCAGCAGGGCCGAAATCGAGCAAGCCGTCGAGCACTACACAGCCGTGGCGGAAGGGTGCAGCGCCTCCGGCGACTGGGCGCCTTTTGCGGATTTATTCACTGAGGACGTTGTCTACATCGAACACCATTACGGGATATTTCACGGCCGCGAAGCGGTGCGGGAATGGATCGTTGCCGTGATGGCCCCGTTCCCGCACATGCGCTTTCCCAGCGACTGGATCGCCTACGACGACGACAACGACGCCGTCGTCATGATGATCAAGAATCTGCTCGACCACCCGACCGACCCGAACGGGGAGCCGTTCTGGTTCCCGAACTGGACCCGGCTGGTCTACGCCGGCAACGGCTTGTTCTCCAGCGAGGAGGACATCTACAACCCGAACCGCGATGCGCCGGGCGCGGTCGCCGCCTGGATGCAGGCCGGCGGTCAGTTCGCGTCAACCGAGTTCCTGCAACCCAACGCGCACTAGGCCTTCGGAGAAACCGCGGCGAGGTCCGGCGCTCGCTTGCGGCGGCGTGACCGGACCGCGGCCAGCGCCTGATCCCAGGCGATCAGCGTCGTCGCCTTGAGGTTGGCCGGCTTGGCGCTGTCTTTGGAAAGCAGCGCGGTGGCAGCGGCTTTCGTGGTTGCCGAGGCCTTCGACATGTGACCGGAGTCGAACGGCGGGTGCGGGTCGTATTCGATCGCCAACTGGATCGCCTTGGCGCGACCCTCGCCGCCGATCTCACCGGCCAGCCAAAACGCCAGGTCGAGTCCCGCGGACACTCCGGCACTCGTGATGACGTTGTCGTGGCGCACCACCCGCTCGTCGCTGACCGGAATGGCGCCGAATCCCTTCAGCATGGGGATCGCCAGCCAGTGCGACGTCGCCCGCCGACCCGCGAGCAGGCCGGCCGCGGCCAGGATCACCGAGCCCGAGCACACCGACGCCGTCCAGCTCGCGGTCCGGTGCGCCGCGCGCAGCCAGTCCAGCAACACCTCGTCGCGTGCGTGCACCGGAGTCGACGGGCCGCCGGGCACCAGAATGAGGTCAGGCGTTGGGGTTTCGGCCAGCGAATGCGTGGCTCCGATGACCAGCACACCGGAGTCGGCGGTGATCGGCCCCGGTTCGTGCCAGACGAATCGCACCTCCGCGCCGGGCAGGTTGCGCAGCACCTCGTACGGTCCGATCATGTCCAGCGCGGTGAATCCGGGGTAGGCCACGAAGGCGATCTGGGGCATCGGTGCGGTCCTTTCTGACTAGGCGAACGTCTTGCGGTACTGGTCCGGCGAGACGCCGATACGACGAATGAAGTTGCGCCGCATGGTTTCCGCGGTGCCGAAGCCGCACCGGGCCGCGATCGCGACAACGGTGTCGTCGGTCTCTTCCAACTGGCGGCGCGCCGCTTCGGTGCGGACGCGTTCGACATACTGACCGGGCGCCTCGCCGACCTCGTCGGTGAACACCCGGGTGAAATGACGCGGACTCATCGTCGCGCGGCGGGCCAATTCGCCGATGCTGTGCGCGGCGCCGGGGTGCGCCTCGATGGCCTCCTGCACCTCGCGAATGCAGCTGCGCTTGGCACGCGGAATCCACACCGGCGCCGCGAACTGGGTCTGCCCGCCGGGGCGGCGTAAATAGAGAACCATCCAGCGGGCAACGGTCTGCGCGGTCTCGGTGCCGTGGTCGTCCTCGACCAGGGACAGCGCGAGGTCGATGCCCGCGGCGACGCCCGCGGCCGTCCAGACCCGATCGGAACTCCGCACGAAGATCGGGTCGGGATCGACCTCGACGGCCGGGAACTGATTGGCCAGGCGCTCGGCGAAGGCCCAGTGGGTGGTCACGCGGCAGCCGTCCAGCAGCCCCGTCTCGGCGGCAAGGAAGGCGCCGGTGCAGACGGTGACGACGCGGCGCGCGCTGCCCGCGGCGGCTTTGATCCAGGCGACCAGGTCCGCGTCTTGCCGGGCCGCGTCGACGCCACCACCGCCGGGCAGCACGATCGTGTCGATCCCGTCGTCCGGGTCCGGCAGCGGCGTGCCGACGAACGCGAGGCCGGTCGCGGTGGTGATCGGCTGGCCGTCCGTCGAGGCCACGACGACGTCGTAGCCACCGCCGGTCAGCAGTGCCGCGCCGGTGAACACGTCGTGCGGCCCGACGACGTCGAGTGCCTGGACACCCGGAAAGCCGACGATAACGACCTTACGAACCATGGATTCAGTGTTGGCCGCGCCGAGGCATGTCGTCTAGGCCTAGTACCCCACGAATCAGGACATCGGACCTGACCCCGGGCCGCGTATCCGGCCTTGGCAGACTGTGCTCATGGCACAGATAACCCTGCGTGGAAATGCGATCAACACCGTCGGCGAGCTTCCCGCCGTCGGATCGAAAGCCCCGGCCTTCAACTTGACCGGCACCGACCTGAGCCCGGTCACCAGCGACCAGTTCGGCGGTAAGCCCGTGCTGCTGAACATCTTTCCGTCCGTCGACACCCCGGTATGCGCGACCAGCGTGCGGACATTCAACGAGCGTGCCGCCGCGGGCGGTGCGACCGTGGTGTGCGTGTCGAAGGACCTGCCGTTCGCGCAGAAGCGGTTCTGCGGCGCGGAGGGCATCGAGAACGTGACCACGGCGTCGGCGTTCCGGGACAGCTTCGGCGAGGACTACGGCATCACGATCGCCGACGGCCCGATGGCGGGGCTGCTGGGCCGGGCGGTCGTGGTGATCGGCGCCGACGGCAACGTCGCCTACGCGCAGCTGGTGCCCGAAATCGCCGAGGAGCCCGACTACGACGCGGCGCTCGCGGCGCTGGGCGGCTAGCTTCGGGTCACAGTCCGAGCAGTCGGACCGTTTCGGCCCGCATCTCGACTTTGCGCACCTTCCCGGTGACGGTCATCGGGAACTCGTCGGCGATGTGGACATAGCGGGGAATCTTGTAGTGCGCGAGCTTCCCGGTGCAGAAGGCCCGGACGGCGTCGGCGTCCAACGGCCGGCGGTCCGGCCGCATCTTGATCCAGGCACAGATCTCCTCGCCGTACGTGGCGTCGGGAACGCCGACGACCTGCACGTCATCGATGTCGGGATGGGTGTGCAGGAAGTCCTCGATCTCGCGCGGATAGACGTTCTCGCCGCCGCGGATGACGACGTCCTTGATGCGCCCGACGATCGCGCAATAGCCGTCGTCGCGCATCACCGCGAGATCGCCGGTGTGCATCCAGCCGTCGTGGTCGATCACGTCGCGGGTTTGGTCGTCATCGTGCCAGTAGCCCAGCATCACCGAGTAGCCGCGGGTGCACAGCTCGCCGGGCCGCCCCCGCCGGACGAGCTCGCCGGTGCCGGCGTCGATGACCTTGATCTCGACGTGCGGATGAGCCCGGCCCACGGTGGCGGTGCGGTGTTCGAGGTCGTCGTCGATCCGGGTCTGGCAGGACACCGGGGACGTCTCCGTCATGCCGTAGGCGATCGAGAGCTCCGACAGGTGCAGGTCCGCCACGCACCGCTTCATCACCTCGACCGGGCAGGATGCGCCGGCCATGATCCCGGTACGCAGTGACGACACGTCGCGGTGAGCCAGGTCGGGGTGGCCGAGTATGGCGATGAACATGGTGGGCACGCCGTACAGGCCCGAGCAGCCCTCTTTCTCGATGGCTTCCAGTGTCGCGGCGGGATCGAAACCGGGCGCCGGAATCACCATCGTGGCGCCGTGCGTCGTGCAGCCGAGGTTGCCCATCACCATGCCGAAGCAGTGGTAGAAGGGCACCGGGATGCACAGCCGGTCTGCGGGCCGCAGCCCGATGCATTCGGTGACGAAGTACCCGTTGTTGAGGATGTTGCGGTGTGACAGGACCGCGCCCTTGGGGGAACCCGTTGTGCCCGAGGTGTATTGGATGTTGATCGGGTCAGCGGGGTCGAGTCCGTCCATCCGGCAGCGCAATTCGTCGCCGGTTACCGCGTCGGCGCGCTGCCGTAGTCGCTCCCAGTCGTCGGTGCCCAGGAACACGACGTCCGCCAATCCGGGTAGCTCGGCCCGTATCTCGCCGATCATGCGGCGATAGTCGGAGGTCTTGAAGGTCGTCGCGGACACCAGCAGCCGAGTCTGCGAATCGCGCAGCACGTGCGACAACTCGTGGGTGCGGTACGCGGGGTTGACCGAAACGAGAATCGCCCCGATCTTGGCCGTGGCGTACTGGAGGATGGTCCATTCCGGGCAGTTGGGCGACCAGATGCCGACCCTGTCCCCGGGTTTGATGCCGACGGCCATCAAAGCGCGTGCCACACAGTCGATCTCGGCGTTGAGTTCGGCGTAGGTCCACCGCCGGCGGCCGGCCACATCGACGAGCGCCTCGGTATTGGGGTACTTCAGCACGGTGCGCTCGAGATTCGTCCCGATCGTTTCCTCGAGCAGGGGAGTGTCGACCGGACCGGCGTCGTAGGAGTCCAGGGCGGCGTACCGGCGACGCAACTCGTTCTTGAGCACCTTGCCGTTGGCGTTGCGCGGCAGGGCTTCGGCGATCACGACGCGGCGGGGACGCTTGTATGCAGCGAGGTGCGCGCGGCAGTGCGTCTCGATCTCGGCGTCGGTCGGCGGATCGGCGGGATCGCACGGAACGATCACCGCCATCGGGATCTCGCCCCATTTCGGGTCGGGCACACCGATGACCGCGACCTCGGCGACCTTGTCGTGCGCTGCCACGACGTTCTCGACCTCGGCGCTGTAGATGTTCTCTCCGCCCGAGATGATCATGTCTTTCCTGCGGTCGACGACATAAATGTAGCCGTCGCCGTCTTGGCGGACCAGGTCACCGGAGTGAAACCAGCCGCCCCGAAACGCCTCGGCGGTTTCGACGGGCCGGTTCCAGTATTCCTTCATCACCAGCGGTCCCAGGTAGACGATTTCGCCGACATCGCCCGGGGCAACGTCGTGCATCTCGTCGTCGACGATGCGGACCTCGACACCGAGCATCGGGGTGCCCACCGATCCGATTTTGCGCAGCGCGTCCTCGCCGCGCAGCAGGCATGTGATCGGGCTGCACTCGGTCTGCCCGAACGCGGCGATTACCTCGGCGTGCGGGAAAGTGTCGAACATCGTGCGCAGCAATGTCGTTGACGCCGGCGCCGCGCCCCACCACACCCGGCGCAGCCGGTGCGGGTCGCGGGACCGAAGGTCTGGCAGCGCACAGACCAGTTGCCACTGCGCGGGCGTCATCCAGCACGACGTGACCCGCTCGTCGACGATCAGACGCATGGTGGCCTCGGGGTCGAAGCCGCCCGATGGTGGAACGACGACCGTGCCGCCGGTCAGGAACGTCGGGAACATCCCCGACACGCCGGCGACGTGGAACAGCGGCGCGTGCGCCATCCAGCAGTTGTCGTCCCGGCCCAGACCGAGTGTGGCGATCACACTCACGGCATGTAGGTACAGATTGCGATGGGTGATCACCGCGCCCTTCGGAAAGCCGGTGGTGCCCGAGGTGTACATGATGAACGCGGGCGCCTCGTCGGCGACCGTGACGTCCGGCGCGACACCGGCTGCCGCGGCGATGAGTTCGTCCAGGCCGTCACCGATCGTCAGCACGGTTCGGGCCGACGGCACGCCGCCGCGCGCCCGTGCGACCGCCGGTGCGCAGGCCCGGTCCGCGACCACGACGACCGCGCCACTGTCCGCGAGCACATAGGCGATCTCGTCGGAGACCAGACGGAAGTTCACCGGCACCGCAACGCCCCCCAGGCGCAACGTGGCCAGCCAGACTTCGATCAGCTCAAGGCAATTCAGGCCGACCACCGCGACCCGGTCGCCCGGCCGCACCCCGTTCACCGACAGCACGTTCGCCAGCCGCGTCACGCGTTCGTCGAGCTGGGCAAAGGTACACCGCCGGCGCGAATCGACGAACGCAAGATCATCGGGCCGCACCCGGGCGTGGCGCGCCAGCACGTCGCTGAACGTGATACCGGTGTGAGCCACGGATTCCTAGATGCCCGCACGGTCGGCGAGCAGCGCCCGGTTCCGCGTGCTGCTGCCGAAGAGCGCCTCGGTGCTTTTGGCCCGACGCAGGTACAGGTGCAGATCGTGCTCCCAGGTGAAGGCGATGCCGCCGTGGATCTGGATCGCTGCGCCGGCGCACGACACGTAGGTGTCGGCGGCCTGGGCCTTCACCAGCGGAGCCGCGATGTGTAGCTCGTCGCCGCCGGCCGCGCTCATAGCGGCGAACATCACCGCCGCGCGCGTCGCGTCGATCTCGATCAGCATCTCGGCGCACGCGTGCTTGATCGCCTGAAACGATCCGATGCGGCGGCCGAATTGCTCGCGGCTGCAGGCATATTCGACGGAGAGCTGCAGACACGCCTCGGCGCCGCCGAGCATCTCCGCGGCCAGCAGCACCCGCGCCACGTCCAGCACCCGCTGCACGTCGTCGGGCGTGCCCGCGGCCAGGGCATCGGCCGGGGCCTGGTCCAGGTGCAGCGTGGCGACGGGCCGGGTGATGTCGAAGGAGGGCAGCGAAATGACGGTGACCCCGGGAGCGTCGGCGGCGACGACGTGCAGGCGCACGGTGCCCTCGACCACTGCCGGCACCACGAAAAGATCGGCCACGCCGCCATGCAACACCGGGGTGCACTCGCCGGTGAGCACGACGCGACCGCCCTGGCGCTGGGCGCGCACCGTCGCCGCGGACGCATCGGTCACCCGATGGCCGCTGGCCGCCAACGCGCCGATCTGCTCGCCGGAAAACAGGTCGGGCAACCGGCTTTTGCGTTGCTCGTCATCACCCAGCCGCAGAATCGCCTCGCCCGCGAACGTCGTCGCGGCGAAGGGGACGGGGGCCAGCGCGCGGCCCAGCTCCTCGAACGCGATCGCGGTCTCGACAAGGGTGCCGCCGATACCCCCGTATTCCGGTGGCGCGTGCAGCGCCGGCAGTTCCAGTTCGGTGCACAGCCTTTTCCAGAGCCGCTCGTCGTGGGGGGCTTCCCGCATGCGGGTGTGCTCGCTAAGGAAGCAGCGCAGCGACGCGCGGAAGTCGTCTTGTTCGGTGCTGTAACGGAAGTCCATTCGGTGTCAGCCTTGTCTGGCTTCCCGGCGCGGCTCTTTGGGAAGCCCGAGGAGTTGCTCGCCGATCAGATTTCGCTGGATTTGCGAGCTTCCGGCGTAGATCGTGGCGGCGCGGGCGTAGAGCAGCTCGTCCATCCAGCAGGCGGCAGAGTTCGGCGTGCCCGCTTCCGGGACCAGGCGTGCGCCGCCGTTGCCGGGGCCCGCCGGACCGAGCGCATCCAGTTCCAGGATTTCGGCGGCGAGATCGGTATAGCGCCGGAAGTATTCGCTCCAGATGACCTTGGTGATCGCGGCGTCGGCACCGGGCAGTTGCCCGTTCAGCGCCAAGGTAAGCCCGCGGTAGCCCCGGTACCGCATGATCTGTATCCGGGAAAAGCACCACGCCAACCCATCCCGGATATGCGGGTCGGTGTTCATTCCGCGCTTGCGGGCAAGCTCGCGGAGCCGTTCGAGGTCGCGGCCGAATTCGATGGACGCGGTGGCGACGTGCGAGCCGCGTTCGAATCCGAGCAGCGTCATCGCCGTCGACCATCCGTTCCCCACCCCGCCCACGACGTTGGCGGACCCGGTGCGGGCATCGGTGAAAAAGACCTCAGTGAACGACGAGTGTCCGGCCGCGTTGACGATCGGGCGGACCTCGACGCCGGGTTGTTCGATCGGCACCAGCAGGAAGGACAGACCCTGGTGCTTGGGCGCGCCGGGATTCGTGCACACCAGCACGAAGATCCAGTTGGCGGTCAGACCGGCGGACGTCCAGACCTTCTGCCCGTTGATCACCCACTCGTCGCCGTCGAGCACCGCCCGGGTGCGCACCGACGCCAGATCGGAGCCCGCCTCGGGCTCCGAGAAGCCCTGGCACCACCGATCTTCGCCGGTGAGGATCCGCGGCAGGAAATGCTTCTTCTGGGCTTCGGACCCCAGCGCGATCAGCGTATTGCCCAGCAGATCGATGCCCAGCAGATCGTTTTCGGCCCGCTCCGGGGCACCGGCCCGGGCGAACTCCTCGGCCAGCACGACCTGCTCGATGGGGGACAGGCCACCCCCGCCGTACTGGGTCGGCCACGAGACGGCGACCAGGCCATTGGCCGAAAGGGCCCGGCGCCAGCGGAATCCGAACGCTTCCCGCTCGGCCGCCGGCAACGCCCCGGGCCCCGGCCAGCCGGGTGGGAGGTGTTCGGCCAGGAAGGCGCGAATCCGGTACCGGAAAGCCTGCGCTTCGGGCGGGTAGGTGATGTCCACGGATGCCGTCTCAGGGGTGGTGCTTGGATGCGGGCAAGATCTCCGGCGCCCCGCGCCAGTCGTCGAGTCCATACTCGACCGTTCCGTAGGACAGCTTTCCGCCGGTGACCTCACCCCAGTGGGCATGGTTGAGCTGGTGGATCTTGAAACATCCGTCCAACGCTGTGGTGAAACCCATCGCATCGACGGTTTGGTTCACCGACTCCTTGATCAGTAGCGCCGCCATCGTGGGCACCTTGGCAATTCGCCGCGCGAAGTCGATTGTGCTGGAAGCTAATTCATCCACCGCAAACACCTTGCTGACCATCCCCAGGGCGTGGGCTTCGTCGGCTCCGATGCAGTCGCCGGTCAGCAGCAGCTCCTTCGATTTGCGCGGGCCGAACTCCCACGGATGGCCGAAATACTCGACCCCGCACATGCCCAGCCGGGTGCCGACCACGTCGGCGAACACGGTGTCCTCGCTTGCCACGATCAGGTCGCAGCACCAGGCCAACATCAGGCCCGCCGACAGGACCGTGCCGTGGACCGACGCGATGGTGATCTTGCGCAGGTTGCGCCACCGCTTCGTGTTTTCGAAGTAGTAATGCCACTCCTGACGATTGCGGGACTCCACCCCACCAAACGTCGCACCGTTGCACTGATAGGTGGGGTGTTGACCCGGGCCCGGCGAGCGTTCCCGCACATCGTCGGCGGACCCGAGGTCGTGTCCCGCCGAGAACGCGGGCCCCGCCGCCCGCAGGATCACGACCCTGACCGCGTCGTCAGCCTCGGCGATCGCGAAGGCGGCGTCCAGCTCGACCAGCATGCCGCGCGTCTGCGCGTTGCGCTGTTTGGGGCGATCCAGGGTGATCGCGGCGATCCGACCGTCGTCGAATGTCTCGTATCCGATGAAGTCGAAGTGCGGCGCGGAACTCTCCCGGCGACCGACCGGATGGAGTCCGTTGACGTTCATGGCGCCTCCTTTTACCGCTAACCGCGCGCTCGAACGGGTGACCTGAGCGAGGTTACGCGGCACTCCCACAAGATGTCCATAGCCAATACGCGCTGACACAAGCACAATATCGGTAAATTCGCATGCAAATTGGCTCTTGTGTGTAGCGAAGTATCTTGCTAGTACTGTGGTATACCTACAGCAGCAGGCGCGCGGCTAACGAGAAACGCAGAAGGGTTGCCCCATGGAGATCGGAATATTCCTGATGCCGGCCCATCCACCGGAGCGGAGCCTCTACGACGCCACCCAATGGGACCTCGACATGATCGAACTGGCCGATCAACTCGGGTACGTCGAAGCGTGGGTCGGGGAGCATTTCACCGTGCCCTGGGAGCCGATCTGCGCCCCCGACCTGCTGTTGGCGCAGGCGCTGCTGCGGACGAAGTCCATCAAGCTTGCGCCCGGCGCGCATCTGCTGCCGTACCATCACCCGGTCGAATTAGCCCATCGGGTGGCCTATTTCGACCACCTTGCGCAGGGCCGATTCATGCTGGGCGTGGGAGCCAGTGGAATCCCCGGTGACTGGGCACTGTACGACGTGGACGGAAAGAACGGCGAGCACCGCGAGATGACTCGGGAAGCCCTGGAAATCATGTTGCGCATCTGGACCGAGGACGAACCCTGGGAACACCGCGGGAAGTACTGGAACGCCAACGGAATCGCGCCGATGTTCGAGGGCCTGATGAAGCGTCACATCAAGCCGTTCCAGAAGCCGCATCCCCCCATCGGGGTCACGGGCTTCAGCGCGGGCTCCGAGACGCTGAAGCTGGCCGGCGAGCGCGGCTACCTGCCGATGAGCCTCGACCTCAACACCGAATACGTGGCGACGCACTGGGATGCGGTGCTGGAAGGCGCCGAACGCGGCGGCCGCACCCCCGACCGTCGTGATTGGCGCTTGGTCCGTGAGGTTTTCGTCGCCGAGACCGACGAGCAGGCGTTCCGTTACGCCGTCGACGGAACGATGGGACGTGCCATGCGCGAATATGTGCTGCCGACGTTCCGCATGTTCGGCATGACCAAGTTCTACAAACACCATCCCTCGGTGGCCGACGACGACGTGACGGCGGAATACCTGGCCGAGAACACCTTCGTGGTCGGCTCGGTGGACACAGTGGTCGACAAACTCGAAGCCACCTACGACCAGGTCGGCGGATTCGGCCACCTGCTGGTGCTCGGATTCGACTACAGCGACAACCCGGGCCCGTGGAACGAGTCACTGCGGCTGCTGGCCGAAGAAGTCATGCCCCGGCTCAACGCGCGCATTGCCAAGAAGCCCGTAGCGGCGATCGTCTAGCGATACCTGGCCGGAAGGGCGAACCAATGGCGGATCGCGAAGTCACCGTCGGGTATTCGGACGGCACGCACAAAGCGATGACGGTGCGGGCCGACCAGACCGTCTTGGATGCCGCCGAGGAACACGGCGTGGCCATCGTCAGCGAATGCCAAAGCGGAATCTGTGGCACCTGTGTCGCCACCTGCACTGCCGGCCAGTACGAGATGGGCCGCACCGAAGGTCTGTCCGACGTGGAACGGGATGCACGAAAGATCCTCACCTGCCAGACGTTTGCCACCTCGGATTGCCGGATCGAACTGCAGTATCCGGCCGACGACAACGCGGCGCGCCTGGTGGCCTGCGACGGTGCGGTGACCGGGGTTGACTTGCTGTCGCCGAGCACCGCGGTGCTGCGGGTAAAGGTGGCGTCGAAGACCGGGGCGCTGCGCTACCAGGCGGGCCAGTTCGCCCAACTGCAGGTGCCGGGCACCAACACCTGGCGCAACTACTCCTACGCGCATCCCGCGGACGGAAGCGGGGAACTGGAATTCATCATCCGACTGCTTCCGGACGGCGTGATGTCGAACTATCTGCGCGATCGCGCCAGGCCCGGGGACCATATCGCCCTGCGGTGCAGTAAAGGCACTTTCGGTCTGCGCCCCGTCGTTCGGCCGGTGATTTTGGTCGCCGGCGGCACCGGGCTGTCGGCGATCCTGGCGATGGCGCAGAGCCTGTCCGCCGATACCGCCCATCCCGTCGCCTTGCTCTACGGCGTGACCTCCAGCGAAGACCTGTGCAAGCTCGACGAACTCAAGGCGCTGGCCGACCGGGTGCCCGCGGTGGAGGTGCGCGTCATCGTCGCGCACCCGGATCCGGACTGGAACGGACCGACCGGCCTTGTCACCGATCTGCTGAACGAAGCAATGCTGTCCGGCGGCGATGCCGACGTCTATCTGTGCGGTCCGGCCCCGATGGTCGAAGCCACCCGAACTTGGCTGGACAACAACGGATTCCACCGCGTCGGGCTCTACTACGAGAAGTTCGTTCCCAGCGGGGCGGCGCGGCGCCGCAGTCCGGTTCGCCTCGATCACGCCGGCATCGACATCGCCGAGGTGCGCAGGCGTGGTCGCGGGACCGCGGTCGTCATCGGCGGCAGCATTGCGGGCATCGCCGCGGCGAAGGTGCTCACCGAGACCTTCGACCGGGTCATCGTTCTGGAAGCCGACGATCCGCATCGCCGCCGCGAGGGCAGGCCGGGCGCGGCCCAGGGCTGGCACCTGCACCACCTGTTGACCGCTGGCCAGATCGAGCTGGAGCGATTCTTCCCCGGCATCGTCGACGACATGGTGCGCGAGGGCGCCTTCAAGGTCGACATGGCAGCTCAGTACCGAATCCGGTTGGGCGGCAGCTGGAAGAAGCCCGGCACCAGCGACATCGAAATCGTCTGTGCGGGACGGCCGTTGCTGGAGTGGTGTGTACGACGGCGCCTTGACGACGAGCCGCGGATAGACTTCCGCTACGAGTCGCAAGTCGACGACCTGGTCTACGACCGGGCGAACAACGCCATCGTCGGGGTGGCCGTCAGCAAGGACGGCGATTTCGAGGTGGTGCCGGCCGAATTCGTCGTCGACGCATCCGGCAAGAACACCCGCGTCCCGGAATTCCTGGACCGCATCGGCATCGGGGCCCCCGAGGTCGAGCAGGACATCATCAACTGCTTCTACTCGACGATGCAGCACCGGGTTCCGCCGGAGCGGCAGTGGCAGGACAAGGTCATGGTGATCTGCTACGCGTACCGCCCCTACGAGGACACCTACGCCGCGCAGTACTACACCGACAGCTCGCGCACCATCTTGTCCACCTCCCTGGTGGCGTACAACTGTTACTCGCCGCCGCGCACCGCCCGGGAGTTCCGCGAATTCGCCGACCTGATGCCCTCCCCGATCGTGGGAGAGAACATCGACGGGCTGGAACCGGCGTCGCCGATCTACAACTTCCGCTATCCGAACATGCTCTGGTTGCACTACGAGCGCAAGCGCCAGCTGCCGCGCGCGTTGCTGGCCGTCGGCGACGCGTACACCAGCGCCGACCCGGTGTCCGGCCTGGGTATGAGCCTGGCGCTCAAGGAAGTTCGGGAGATGCAGGTGCTGCTGGCCAAATACGGCCCGGGTCACCACGATCTTCCGCGCCGCTACTACAAGACGATCGCCAAGATGGCCCACACGGCGTGGTTCGTGATCCGCGAACAGAATCTGCGCTTCGACTGGATGAAAGACGTGGACAAGAAGCGTCCCTTCTATTTCCGCATACTCACCTGGTACATGGATCGCCTGACGGAATTGGTGCACGACGACCTCGACACCTATCGCGAATTCTTGGCCGTCCTGCACCTCGTCAAACCACCGCTGGCGCTGATGACCCCCGGAATCGCCGGCCGCGTCATCGGCAAGTGGGCGCGGACGCGCTTGGCGGGCCAAAAAACGCTGATCGCCCGCAACTACGAAAATCGCGCGGCACCCCCCGTGGACCACGCGAACCCGCTTGTCGCCGTTGGTAGTTCGACTCCCGGCCACACCCGTTAGATCCCCCACAAGAAAGGCGAAGATGTCGCAGGTTCACCGATTCTTGGACTGCCGGGGCACTCGGATTCATGCCGTGGAAGACGGCGAGGGCCCGCTGGTGGTGCTGCTGCACGGCTTTCCCGAATCCTGGTACTCGTGGCGTAATCAGATTCCCGTGTTGGCCGCCGCCGGCTATCGGGTGGTGGCAATCGACCAGCGCGGCTATGGGCGTTCGTCGAAGTACCGGGTCCAATCGGCTTACCGCATCAAGGAATTGGTCGGCGACGTCCTCGGCGTCATCGACGCCTGCGGTGCCGACAGTGCCGTCGTGATAGGTCATGACTGGGGTGCGCCGGTCGCGTGGACCTTCGCATGGCTGCACCCGCACAGCTGCGCCGGGGTGGTCGGGATCAGCGTTCCGTTCGCGGGACGTGGCGTGATCGGGTTGCCGGGCTGCCCCTTTGGCGAGCACCGCCCCAACGACTATCACGTCGCGCTCGCCGGGGAAGGCCGGGTGTGGTACCAGGATTACTTCTCCGCACAGGACGGCATCATCGCCGAAATCGAGGAGGACGTCCGCGGGTGGCTGCTCGGGCTGACCTACACGGTCTCCGGCGAGGGCATGATCGCCGCCACCAAGGCAGCAGTCGATGCGGGCGTCGACTTGGCGTCGATGGATCCGATCGACGTGATCCGCGCCGGCCCGCTCTGCATGGCCGAAGGCGCAAAACTCAAGGACGCCTTCATCTATCCGGAAACCATGCCGGCCTGGCTCACCGACGCCGATCTCGACTTCTACGCCGCCGAGTTCGAGCGCTCCGGCTTCGGTGGGCCGTTGAGCTTCTATCACAACATCGACAACGACTGGCACGACCTGGCCGACCAGGAAGGCAAACCGCTGACGCCGCCTGCATTGTTCATCGGCGGGCAGTACGACGTCGGCACCACCTGGGGCGCCGAGGCCGTCGAGCGGGCAGCCGAAGTGATGCCGAATTACCGAGGGACCCACATGATTGCCGATGTGGGGCACTGGATTCAACAGGAGGCGCCCGAGCAGACCAACCGGTTGCTGCTGGATTTCCTGGCCGGGCTGGGGTGATGAGAATGGCGGGGGAGCACGGATGAAAACCACCGACGTGCGCGTGCTGCGCGCGATCACGGCGATCGCGACGGGACAATCCGTTGTCGTCAAAGGCGATTCGGACGGCGACGGCTACCTTGTCTTCGCCGCCGACGCCGCAACGCCACAACTGCTGGCGTTCATGGTTCGCCACACCTCCGGCTATGTGCGGGTGGCGCTGCCGGAATCCGAATGCGAGCGGCTGAATCTGCCGCCGATGTGTCACCGGGACACCGCGCTGTGCGTGTCGGTCGACGTGCGCGGGACGGGCACGGGAATCTCGGCAACGGATCGCGCCCGCACCGTCGCCGCGCTGGCGGCCGGCGCCTCGCGGCCCTCGGATTTCCATCGCCCGGGACACGTGGTCCCACTGCGGGCCGGCACGGATGGAGTGCTGGGCCGGCGTGGGGCCGCGGAGGCGGCCGTCGACCTCGCCGGTCTCGCCGGACGGCGGCGCGCGGCCGCGCTGTGCGAGATCGTCTCGCGGCGCAACCCCGCGCTGATGGCGCGCGGTGCCGAGTTGACGGAGTTCGCTGTCCAACACGGGCTGCCCGTCGTCTCGCTCGAGGAGCTGGTGGCGTATCGGCGGCGCACCGAACCTCAGGTGACACGTCTGACGCAGACCGTCCTGCCCACCTGGGCGGGCGATTCGCGCGTTATCGGCTTCCGCGACGCCCACCATGGTGGCGAGCATCTGGCGATGATCGTCGGCTCGGCCGGGGCCGGAGTGCCGGTGCCGCTGCACGTCCACGTCGAATGCCTGACCGGGGATGTGTTCGGCTCGAAGGCGTGCCGATGCGGCGGCGAACTCAATGGCGCGCTGGCCCAGATGTCGGCCCGGGGCAGCGGCGTGGTGATCTACCTGCGTCCGCCCGGACCGCCGCGGGCGTGCGGGCTGTTCCCCCGGCGTGCCGACCCGATGCCGGAGACCGTGGCGTGGATGCTGCGCGATCTCGGGCTGTATGCCCTCAAACTCTCCGATGACATGCCCGGACTGGGCCTGGTGATGTTCGGGGCAATTCGCGAGCGCGGCATCGGAACTACAACGTTGGCGGCTGCGGGTTGAGCCATCCGGATCTGGCCGGCAAGGCCGCGATCGTCACCGGCGCCGGCGCGGGGATCGGCCTCGCGGTGGCGCAACGGCTCGCCGCCGAGGGTTGTCGCGTGCTGTGCGCCGACATCGACGGCGCCGCGGCCGCCGCGGCCGAGATCGGCTCTGGCGCAATCGGTCACCGGGTCGACGTCAGCGACGAGGAACAGGTCATCGGCATGGTCGAGGCCTGCGCGACGTCGTTCGGCGGTGTGGACAAACTGGTCTCCAACGCCGGCATCGTGCACATGGCGTCGCTGATCGACACCACCGTCGAGGACTTCGATCGCGTCCTCGCGACCAACCTGCGCGGGGCATGGCTGTGCACCAAACATGCCGCGCCCAGAATGATCGAGCGGGGCGGGGGAGCGATCGTGAACATGTCCTCGCTCGCCGGTCATATCGCGGTCGGCGGCACCGGGGCGTATGGCATGTCCAAGGCCGGCATCAGCCATCTCAGCCGGATCACCGCCGCGGAATTGCGTTCGTCCAACATCCGCGCCAACGCGCTGCTGCCGGCCTTCGTCGACACCCCGATGCAACAGACCGCGATGACGATGTTCGACGAAGCACTCGGGCAAGGCGGCGCGCTCGAGATGATCGCCCGCCTGCAGGGGCGGATGGCCACACCGGCAGAGATGGCCGGCATCGTGGCGTTCCTGCTGTCCGACGATGCGTCGATGATCACCGGAACCACTCAGATCGCTGACGGCGGAACCATCGCCGCGCTGTGGTGATCTCATGCCGCCAGACATAAACCACGGCGACGATCCGCGGCGTGTCGTGTATGTGAGTTAAGTGTCGCGAGCGGGGTCAGGCAGGTTCGGACCGGCTGGTCAGAATCGACAGCGCGATCGCGGTGATTTCGTCGGCGACTCCGGCGTAACGGGTGAGATGCCAGGTGCGGGCGACATCTTCGATGAAGCTGATTGCCGCCGCAACGAGCAGCCGGGCTTCGGCGACGCTGGTCTCGGGCACCACCTTGCGGATGAGCTCGATCCAGACGGCCTCGCGGTCGGCCTGGTTTCTCAGGTAACCGTCTCGCACTTCGTCCGAAGCGTGCGACAGTTCGGTGACCGACACGGCAACCAGGTCCGGGGCGTCCAGGCTGATGCGGACGTGTCCCTCGACGAGTGCGCGCAGACGTTGCACTGCTTCGGAATTCGCGCGGATGGCACGGATGCACTCGAGGCTTCGCCACTCGTCGAGGCGGCGGATCAGCGCGTCCAGGATGGCCTGCTTGGACGAGAAGGACCGATACAGACCGGGACCCGCGATCCCGGCCCCCTTGCCGATTTCGCTGGTGCTGACGGCCGGATAACCGTGTGCGCGGAAGAGTCGGGCGCCCGCGGCGAGCAGGGTCTCGTAGCGGGAGAACAGTACGGCTTCGTCGTCGCGCGCAGCCTCGAGCGGGCGCAACTCGCAGACTTCAGGGGTCTTCGACGCGGCCATACACGCTTGGTACAGGCGCTCTTTGAGCTCGTCGGCGGGCAGTGTCAGGCTGTGCCGGCCGAGGCTGGTCAGCGTGCTGGATACCGCCCACGCCCGCAGTTCCGAATGCGGCGGGCTCAGACCGGGCACCTCGAGCAGGACGTTGTCGCGCATTCCCGCGACGATCGCGTTGATACGCCGCCGCACCTCGGCCCGGTCGTCCTCGTTGAGATAGCGGGACTCGCGCTGCCACAACACCGTCAGGGAGCGCGAGGCGATGGCCGCCGCGATCAAATCCGGAAGCTCGACGTTCAGGGGTCGCGGCGTCGGCTCGGCCTCGCCGTCGGTGAGACGACGCGCGCTCTGGTATTGATCCTGGCCGGTACGGATCGCTTCGGCCAGCAACGCCTGCTTGTTGTCGTAGTGGCGGTACAACGCCCGCGCGGTCACTCCCGCAGCCTCGGCGATGTCCTCCAACTTGACCGAATGGAAACCCCGGTCGATGAAAAGCCCGACGGCCTGGTCGAGAATCTGCTGCTTTCGGTCCTTCGGGCGGCGCCGCACGGGCTGGGTGACGGTCTCCATCGACTGCACCCCCTTACAGCTTCATTCCGCTCTGCTCCTCAAAGTCCGCGAGATCAAAGTAGTCGCTGAAGCGGGCGATCTTGCCATTCTTGACCTCGAACACGCCGGTGACCGGGAGCTCGACTTTCCGGCCGTCGTTCATCGTGAAATAGTCGATACGTTCGACCAGCACCAGACCGGGCTCGGCGGCCAGGGTGCGGATGTCGAGCTTGGCGTCGGAGAATGCGTCCAGAAACGCCTGAAAAACCGCGCGGATACCGGTGATTCCCTCGATCGGCTCGACCGGCACATTGTGGTAGACCGCGTCGTCGGCAAAGCCGGCGCAGATGCGGTCCAGGCTGCGCGCCTGCCACGACCCCAGAAAGTCTCGGACAAGCTTCTCGCTGGCTTCCTTCGTGTCGGTCATGCGGACGGCTCCTTTTCGTCGGACTATCAAAATACATCTTGTCGCATCAAGTGCGCTACCACATGCGATTTGATGTGCTGACATTGAATGATTTGACGTATCCGCTATAGACATATGTGCGGCCGCGCGGCCACTGCGCCACCGCGCCTCTCTCCTTCGGGTCACCAAGACTTCCCGTTTGGGGTCTGACCATGGCAGCGCCACGGTGATTGCATGCCAATCATGAGTTTCTTCACGGATTCCAGTGAGATCGACAGATACATCGGGGGCGTGTTTCGCGAGGCGGGAGACCACCCGCAGTCCGGGCCCAAGTTCCGCGCCGCCAATATCGTGCTGCGGGTCATCTATACCGATCCGGCCTACGAACTCACTGTGGCGCTGCGCGACGATTTCCAAGTCGTCTGCGGCCCAAGCTATCTCAACCCCGACATCACGATGACGATGCCCGCCGACGTGGCGGACCGATTCTGGCGCGGTGACTACAACCTCACCGTCGGCCTGGCCAAGGGCCAGGTCAAGGCCAAGGGGCAGATCGGCAAGATACTGCGGCTCATCCCGCTGACCAAACCGCTGTTTCCGATGTACCGAGCCAAGATCGCCGAAAAAGATCGCGCGGTGGCCCCGGAAAGTGGTGACCGGTGAGCGTCCCGCATCACCCGATGTTGATCGGCGGCCGGCCGGTCGACTCCGGACAGCGGATGCACATCATCGACCCCGGCGACGAGGAGCTGGTCGCGACCGTCGCGCAAGGCGATGTGTCACATATCGACGCGGCGGTCGCCGCCGCCAAGACCGCCTTCGAGCGGGGCACCTGGTCGCGCGCGACACCGCACGATCGCGCCGAGGTGATGCACCGGATCGCGGCCGCGGCCCATCAGGCCAGCGACGAGCTGATCGAATTGGAGATGGCGTGCAACGGCGCCACCATCCGACTGGCCACCGGATTTCACATCGGGTACGCGCTGAGCCACTTCAGCTATTTCGCCGACCTCGCCGAGAGCTACGCGTGGCAGCGGCCGGCTCCGGTCGAGACCTTCCCGGTGCTCAGTCAAAGCGTCGTGCACCGCGAGCCCATCGGTGTGGTCGGCGCCATCACACCGTGGAATTTCCCTCTGCTGCTGACTATTTGGAAGATCGGACCGGCGCTCGCGGCCGGCAACAGTGTCGTGGTGAAGCCCGACGAACACACCCCGCTGTCGATACTGGAGTTCGCCGGCATCGCCGAACACAACGGCCTGCCGCCGGGCGTACTCAACGTGGTGCCGGGGGAAGGCCGCGTTGCCGGGGCCCGGCTCGCGTCGCATCCCGACGTGGGCAAGATCGCGTTCACCGGCTCCACCGCGGTCGGGCGCGAAATCATGCGGCTGGCCTCGGGCACGGTCAAACAGGTGACGCTCGAGCTCGGGGGCAAGGGGCCGTCGGTTGTTCTCGACGACGCCGACCTCGATCTGGCCGTCGACGGAGTGCTCTATGGCTGCTTCGCCTACTCGGGCCAGATCTGCGAGTCCGGAACTCGTGCACTGATTCCCGCCGCATTGCACGATGAGTTCGTCGACCGTCTCGTCACCCGGGCGAAGACGATCGTGGTCGGCCCGACCCGCGACTGGGACACCGATCTCGGTCCGGTGATCGACGCGGCGCAGCGCCAGCGCATCCTGAACTACATCGATGACGCGCGGGCGGCCGGAGCCGCCGTCGCGCTCGGCGGCGAAGCGATCACCGGCGGATCGTTCGACAAAGGATTCTGGCTTGCGCCAACGATTCTCACCGGCGTCTCCAACGACATGACGATCGCGCGCGAAGAAGTATTCGGCCCGGTGCTCGTGGTCATCGGCTACGACGACGACGAACACGCCATCGAGATCGCCAACGACAGCGACTACGGTCTGGCCGCCAGCATCTGGACATCCGACAACGCCCGGGGATTGGCAATGGCCGAACGGATTCGAGCCGGCAGCGTGTGGATCAACGATGCGCACCAGATCAATTGCAAGCTTCCGTTCGGCGGCTACAAGCAGAGCGGCATCGGACGCGAACTGGGTCCCGACGCTCTCGATGCCTACACGGAGGTCAAGACGGTACACCTGGATCTGTCCGGCGGACGCGAGGCGAAGCCGTACGACGTTTTACTCGGCAATGCCTGAGCATCAGCCTATTTCGGGCACGCTGGCAAGCCGCACATACGCCGACGCCGCCTCCGCGCGGTTGGTCGCGTTCAGCTTGCGCAGCACCCTTTTGACGTGAGACTTCACCGTGCCCGCCGAGATCACCAGCTCCTCGGCGATCTGCTGATTGGTGCGGCCGGCCGCCATCAGCCGAAGCACCTCGACCTCGCGGCGGGTCAGCATCGTCATCACCCGGGTCTGCACCTCGGCCAATGACCGTGCGGCGGGGCTGCGTTCGACCGGCTCGATCTTGCGCAGGTCCAAATCCGCGTCCTGCAGGGCGCGGACCGCTTCGTCCGCGGACGCCAGCGCACGCTGGACCTCGGTGTGCTGACGACGCATTCGCTCCAGCAAGACGGTGCGCTCGTAGGCATAGCCGAAACCCTCGGCGAACGCCCACACCGTGTCGCGGTCGATCTCGTCGACAATGCGGCCGGAGTAGAGCCGGTCGGCGTGCAGGAACCCGATCACCTTGCCCGTCGGCATGATCGGGGCCGCGCAGTAGGAGTGCGTCAACGAGAAATCGACGATCGGCCGATTGACCCGGGGGTCGTTGCGGGCGTCGCGCACGATCGCGGGCGCGTGCCGGCGGATCATCTGCGTTTCGATCAGCATGTGATCCAGCAGGGGTGCGACCGATTGGGCGAACGCGACCATCTTCTCGGCGCCCACGGTGTCCTCGCCGAAATACGCTGACTCCATGACCATTCGGCCCTCGTGCACCCGAAAGAGCACGGCCCGGTCGAATCCACACGATTCCACCATCTCGCGCGGCGCCCGGTCGACGATCGTCGCGACGTCGTCGACGGCGCGCAACTTGCTCAAGGCCTCCTGTACGGCCAGCAACGCGAAGGTGCGCCGCTTGGCGTCGTCCTCGATCAACTCCCGTTCCAGCGAGCACAGGTCCAGCAATCCGTCGAGCGCATTGGCCGCGCGCTCATCCCCGCGTGCCTCCAACGCATTACGCACGATCGCCGCCTTGGTGTCGATGGCCTCGGCCACCACCGCCAATGGGTCGTCGGTCGGATCGATCTCGCCGTCTTGAAACGCCTCGCGGTAGCGGCGCGCGGCGTCGGATTCGCGTGCCGGACGGGACGCCCAACCGGGGTGGTTACCGTCGGCCAGCGCATCGAGCGCGGGGGGTTCGGGCATGCCCGAACCGGCATCGTCAACGTTGACACCGATCACGTTGCTCACTTTCCTCTGAGCCGGGCCGTGGCATGGCCGAAATCGGAAATTCACCTCGTACGGGAGCAGGAGTACTCCCCAACGGGGGATCGATTTGCCACCGCGAGTGACACAGGCTGATCGCATGTCCTCAGCGCCCGTTTCGGAATCGGTTTCCGCGATCGAATTACTGCCCACCCCCATTGGCGTCGCCAATCCGTATCCGCTGTATGAGCAGCTGAGAAAGCTCTCACCCGTTGCGGGGTATCGGGATTGGCCGCCGGGGACCATTCCCGGCGCCGACGAGCCCGTCACCGCGTGGGCCCTGTTCCGGTACGACCAGGTCTTCGAGGCCGCCAAGGACAGCACGACCTTCTCGTCGCGCGATCCCCTGCAGGAGGCCTCGTCCGCACCGAGTCTGATGCTGGTCAACACGGACCCGCCCAAGCACGAAGTCGAACGAAAGCTGGTCGGCCAGGCGTTCTCCCCGCGCCGCGTCAAGAAGCTGGAGGGCTGGCTGAGCGAGCTGATCCCGCGGCTGCTCGCATCCCTCGACGACGGCGGCGACGGGACCGTCGAGGTGATGGGATTCGCCGCCGAGGTGCCGACCCGGGCCATGGTGCGACTGCTGGGATTGCCCGACGGCGACCACGTCCGGTTCAGGCGGTGGGCCAACGCTTTCATGCTCTCGTCGTCGCTTACGCCCGAGGAGCGCATCGCCAGCAACGAGGAGATGGTGATGACGTTCGCCAGTCGACTCGCCGAGCACACCGCCCGGCTGGCGGAGCGGGAGACCGGTGAGGACAACGAGGGAGTGGAGGACGCCGAGGACCTGATCTCGGCGCTGCTGCGCGCCGAAGTGGACGGGCAGCGTCTCACACCCGAGGAGATCGTGCGGTTCTGCGTCACCCTGGTGGTGGCCGGCAGTGAGACGACCACCTTTCTGATCGGCAATCTGCTGCACGCGCTGGCGCGCGAGCCCGAGGTGCAGGCGCGCCTGCGTGCCGACCGAAGCCTGCTGAACCTCTTTGTCGAGGAGACACTTCGGCTCGACGGGCCGCCGCAACGCCTGTTCCGCATCGCCACCCGCGACGTCGAGATCGACGGCAAGCTGATCCGCAAAGGGGAGTGGGTGGCGTTGTTCTTCGGCTCGGCCAACCGGGATCCCGCGGTGTTCAAGAATCCGGATCGGCTCGACATCGATCGGGGAAACATTCGCCAGCAGCTCTCGCTGGGCCACGGGCTGCACTTCTGCCTGGGCGCTTCGCTGGCCCGGCTGGAGGTGACGGCGGTGCTCAACGCGGTGCTCGATCGCTATCAAACGATCGCTTTGACCGACGATCCCGGCACCAAGCAGACCGCCAGCCTGCTGACCCACGCCTATGTCCGCCTGCCCCTTCACCTTTCATGACCGCCAACGAGTCCCGCAATATCGCGGCCACCAAGACCATCTACGCCGCCGTCCCCGCCGGTGACCTGCACACCGCGCTGAGTTATCTCGATCCCGAGGTGCGGATCACCTACTACGGCACCGAATCCATCCCTTACGCAGGCGATTACCGCGGCATCGACGAAGCGACGATGTTCTTCACCAAGGTCGGACAGAACATCGAGATCGTCGAGATGGAAGCCTGGAAGTTCATCGCCCAGGGCGACGAACTCGCCACCTGGGGCCGACAGCGCTTCCGTCGGCCCGCCACCGGACACGAATGGGAATCCGAGTTCGCGCACATCATCACGCTGCGCGACGGCCGCTGGTTGCACTTCCGCGACTTCATGAACTCGGCGCTGACCCTGCAGGCGTTCTCGTGAAGGTCACCGCCGACCGCGAGATCTGCATGTCCGCCGGAATGTGCGTGATGACCGCCGACGAGTTCTTCGACCAGGACGACGACGGTGTCGTGCTACTTGCCTCCGACGAGGTTCCGGATGGCGCCCAGCGGCGGGTGCATAACGCGGTCAAACTGTGCCCGTCCGGGGCGCTGCAGTTGGTTTTGGAGTGAGCTGTCCGGCCAACGTGACACGGCCCGGAGGCGGGCCGACGAACAGCGCCCGGCACGGCCGCACACGCGGCTATCCGCCCGACATGACGACGGTACTATCTAGATACATCATCACACATAAGTGCTGTTTTGCTTGGTTATTTACGAATGCGTTAGTGATGATTATGCGTATTGGCTATGGACATGATGGCGACGCGCCGCGTACCCTCGCGGGTGTCACTCGTCCACTTCGACCTGTCCGGGGGGCAACGTGAGCAACTCCACCCGACGACACGGCGTCGGATCCAGGCGGTGCATGGCGCGATGGTGATGGTGGTCGGCCAGGCGGCGAAGCCGGTCCGCGCGATGGGCGATTTCTTCGTGATGTCGCTGGAGACGTTCGTGTCCATCTTCAGGCCGCCGTTCGCCTGGCGCGAGTACCTCTTTCAGTGCTGGTTCGTGGCGCGGGTATCGACACTGCCGGGGGTGTTGATGACGATCCCGTGGGCGGTGATTTCGGGCTTCCTGTTCAACGTCCTGCTCACCGATATCGGCGCGGCGGATTTTTCCGGCACCGGCTGCGCGATCTTCACCGTCGACCAAAGCGCCCCGATAGTTACGGTATTGGTGGTTGCGGGCGCGGGCGCCACCGCGATGTGCGCCGACCTGGGCGCGCGCACCATCCGGGAAGAACTCGACGCGCTACGGGTGATGGGCATCAACCCGATTCAGGCGCTGGCGGTTCCGCGTGTGCTGGCGGCCACGACGATCTCCTTGGCCCTGAGTTCGGTGGTGACGGCGACGGGTCTGATCGGCGCGTTCTTCTGTTCGGTCTTCCTGATGCACGTCTCGGCGGGTGCGTGGGTAGCAGGTCTGACCACCCTTACCCACACGATCGACGTGATCATTTCGATGATCAAGGCGACGCTGTTCGGGCTGATGGCGGGGCTGATCGCCTGCTACAAGGGCATGTCGGTCGGCGGTGGCCCGGCCGGCGTCGGCAGGGCGGTCAACGAGACCGTGGTGTTCGCCTTCATCGTCTTGTTCGTCATCAACATCATCGTCACGGCGGTCGGCATGCCGTTCATGGTGTCGTGAGGTGAACCGATGACGGTCAGCGTTCCGAGCAGAACACCGGTGCGGCGCGTTGCGAAATCCGTTGCGGGCGAATGGACTCGGATGGGATCGCAGGTCCGGTTCTACGTCAGCACCGTGGCGGGGATCCCCGATGCCGTCACGCACTACCGCGGCGAGCTGCTGCGGGTGATCGCCCAAATGGGTTTGGGCGTCGGAACTCTCGCGGTGATCGGCGGGACGGTCGTCATCGTCGGGTTCTTGGCGATGACCACCGGTGCCATCGTGGCGGTGCAGGGCTACAACCAGTTCGCCTCGGTGGGCGTGGAGGCCTTGACCGGCTTCGCGTCCGCGTTCTTCAACACCCGCGAGATACAGCCGGGAACCGTCATGGTCGCGCTGGCCGCCACCGTCGGTGCCGGCGCCACCGCCCAGCTGGGCGCGATGCGGATCAACGAGGAAATCGATGCGCTCGAGGTGATCGGGATCCGCAGCGTCAGCTATCTGGCCAGCACCCGGGTGCTGGCCGGGGTGGTCGTGGCGATCCCGCTATTTTGCGTCGGGCTGATGACGGCGTACCTGGCCGCCCGGATCGGAACCACGGCGGTCTATGGGCAGGGCTCCGGTGTGTACGACCACTACTTCAACACGTTCCTGCGCCCGACCGACGTGCTCTGGTCGTCGTTCGAGGTCGTCGTGGTCGCGCTGATGATCATGCTGGTGTGTACCTATTACGGGTACACCGCGCACGGCGGGCCCGCCGGAGTCGGCGAAGCGGTTGGCCGCGCGGTGCGCGCCTCGATGGTGCTCGCCTCTATCGCGATCGTCATCATGACGCTGGCCATCTACGGCCACTCCCCGAACTTCCACTTGGCGAGCTAGTGCGATGAGTCGCGGGAAAGCCAACCGCCGTCTGCATGACGCATGGTGGACACTGTTCCTGGTGGGGGCGATCGGTGTGGTTGTCCTCGTGACGGCGATGTCCTTCAACGGCACCCTGCGGTCCTATGTGCCCGTCACGCTCACCGCGGACCGCTCGGGGCTGGTGATGGACGCCGGCGCCAAGGTGATGATGCGCGGCGTGCAAGTAGGCCGGGTCAGCCAGATCGGCCAGAGCAATCAGGACAAGCACGGGACCAGCCTCCAGCTGGAGATCGAACCCAACCAAATCCGTTACATTCCAGCCAATGTCGACGCCCAGATCAGCGCCACCACCGCGTTCGGCGCCAAGTTCGTCGACCTGGTGATGCCGCAGCACCCAAGTCGTGCGCGGCTGGCCGCCGGGGCCGTCCTGCGTTCGAAGAATGTCAGCACCGAGATCAACACCGTCTTCGAGAACGTCGTCGACCTGCTCAACATGATCGACCCACTCAAGCTGAACGCTGTGCTGACGGCGGTGGCCGATGCCGTACGCGGCCAGGGGGAGCGTATCGGGCAGGCCACCACGGACCTCAACCAGGTACTCGCGGCGCTCAACGCGCGCAGCGAGACCATCCGCCAGGACTGGCGCTCCCTGAAGACTTTCGGTGACACCTATAGCGCTGCGGCCCAGGACATCGTGACGATCCTCGACGCCGCCAGCACCACCAGCACGACCGTCGTGAATCATTCACATCAACTGGATAACCTGCTGCTCAACGTCATTGGCGTATCGAAGTCCGGAGTCAGCCTGCTCGGCTACAGCAGGGACAATCTCGTCGCATCCGTGAACGACCTGGAGCCGACGACGAACCTGCTGCTCAAATACAACCCCGAATACACCTGCTTCCTGCAGGGCACCAAGTGGTATCTGGACAACGGCGGCTATTCCGCGTGGGGCGGTGCGGATGGCCGCACGCTGCAACTCGACGTCGCACTGTTGTTGGGCAACGACCCGTATGTCTTTCCCGACAACGTGCCACTCGTCGCGGCCAAGGGCGGCCCCGGCGGAAAGCCGGGGTGCGGGTCACTGCCGGATGCCAGCAAGAACTTCCCGGTGCGCGAACTCGTCACCAACACCGGGTGGGGGACCGGGCTCGATATCCGGCCCAACCCGGGCCTCGGGCATCCCTGCTGGGCCGACTACTTCCCGGTGACCCGCGCCGAGCCCAAGCCGCCGTCGGTCCGCCAGTGCATTCCGGGGCCGGCCATCGGGCCCAACCCCGGGGGTCCGCCGTACGGCGCGGCCCTGTACGGACCGAACGGAGTACCCCTGTGGCCGGGGGTGCCCCCCGCCCCGCCGCCCGCCGAGCCTGGCCCGACACCACCACCGTGAGCCCCGACGAAACCACCAAAGGCCAAGCAGGAGAACAACGATGCAGGAGAACCTGAAAGGCGCCGCGCTGCGTCTGGGCATCTTCCTGTCGGTGTGCCTGTTAACCGGGGCGTTGCTCTTCGCCGTATTCGGGGAGGTGCGCTTCGGTGACGGCAAGACCTATTACGCCGAATTCACCAACGTGTCCAACCTCAGGGAGGGCAAGCTGGTGCGCATCGCCGGCGTCGAAGTCGGCAAGGTCGAAAAGATCTCCATCAACCCGGACGCGACCGTGCGCGTTGAGTTCACCGCCGACGATTCGGTCACCCTCACGCAGGGGACCGAGGCGGTGATCCGATACGACAACCTGTTCGGCGACCGCTACCTGGCGCTGGAAGAAGGCGCCGGCGGGCTGGCCATACTCGCTCCGCGCCAAACGATTCCGCTGGCCCGCACCAAACCCGCACTCGATCTCGATGCCCTGATCGGCGGCTTCAAGCCGTTGTTTCGCGCGCTGAACCCCGAGCAGGTCAACGCGCTGAGCGAGCAGTTGCTGCAGATGTTCCAGGGGCAGGGCCCCACCATCACGTCATTTCTCGATCAGGCCGCCGCGGTGACCAATACCCTGGCAGACCGGGATCAACTCATCGGACAGGTGGTCAACAACCTCAATGTGATCCTCGGTTCGCTTGGCGGCCAAAGCGATCGGTTGGACAAGGCGGTGACTTCGCTGTCGCAGTTGGTGCACGGGCTCGCCGAACACAAGACGGATATCGCCAACGCGGTGGCCTACACGAACGCGGCGACCGGCTCGATCACCGACCTGCTCGCGCAAGCGCGCGCGCCGTTTTCGAAGGTGGTTCACGAGACCGATCGGGTCGCCGACGTCGCGCTCGCCGACCATGACTACCTCGACAATCTGCTCAACACGTTGCCCGACAAATACCAGGCTCTGGCCCGCCAGGGCATGTACGGCGACTTCTTCGCCTTCTATTTGTGCGATGTCGTGCTCAAGGTCAACGGCAAGGGGGGCCAGCCCGTGTATGTCAAGGTCGCCGGTCAGGCCACCGGGCGGTGTGCACCGAAATGAGATCGTTCGGCGAACGCAACCGGCTCACTATCGGCGCCATCGGCATCGTCGCAATCGCCGGAATCGTGGTGGCCGCGCTGCAATTCCAGAACCTGCCCCTTCTCGACCAGGGCAGGAGCATTTCCGCGTATTTCGCCGACGCGGGCGGGCTGCGCACCGACAACACCGTGGAAGTGTCGGGCTACCCGGTGGGCAAGGTGTCCAGCATCGAGCTCGACGGGCCGGGTGTGCTGGTGAGGTTCAAGGTCGACGACAGCATTCGGCTCGGCAACCGCACCGAGGTGGCGATCAAAACCAAGGGCCTGCTGGGCAGCAAGTTTCTTGACGTGACACCGCGGGGCGAGGGCCGGCTCGAGGGACCCATCCCCATCGAGCGGACGACGTCGCCCTACCAATTGCCGGACGCACTGGGCGATTTGGCTACCACGATCAGCGGGCTGAACACCAACCGGCTGTCCGAATCTCTGGACACCATGGCGCAGACCTTCGCCGACACGCCGGCGGATTTCCGTAGCGCACTCAAAGGTGTGGCCCGCCTGGCCCAAACCCTCGACGAACGCGACGCCCAGCTGCGTAGCCTGCTGGACAACGCGGCCAAGGCGACCGGGGTGCTGGCCAAGCGCACCGACCAGATCGTGACCCTGGTGCGTGACACCAATGCCGTGCTGGCGCAGCTGCGCACCCAAAGCTCGGCCCTGGACCAGATCTGGACGAACATCTCGGCGGTCTCGCGACAACTGCAAGGGTTCATCGCCGAGAACCGCCAGCAGCTGCGACCGGCCCTGGACAAGCTCAATGACGTGCTGGCCATCGTGGAAAGCCGAAAAGAACGGGTGCAGAAGGCTATTCCGATGATCAACTCCTACGTCATGTCGCTCGGCGAGTCGCTGTCGTCGGGCCCCTTCTTCAAGGCGTACGTGGTGAATCTGTTGCCGGGGCAGTTCGTGCAGCCGTTCGTCAGCGCCGCGTTCTCCGATCTGGGACTGGACCCGGCCACCTTGCTCCCGTCGCAGCTGACGGACCCGCCGACCGGCCAACCCGGAACTCCGGCGTTGCCGGTCCCGTATCCGCGCACCGGCCAGGGCGGCGAGCCGCGATTGAATCTGCCCGACGCGATCACCGGCAATCCCGGCGACCATCCGTGCGGTCCGCCCGGGGTGCCGCTGCCCGGCCCCGGCTGCTACCCCTACCGGCCGCCGCTCCCGGCCCCGCCGCCCGGTGGCCCGCCGCCCGGGCCGCCCGCGTTGGCACCGGGAGGCCAACCGTGACAACGAAACTCAGACGCTCACGTTTGGTGCTGGCGACCACGCTCATCCTGGTGTTCGTCGCGGGTGTGATCGTGGCGATGCGAACCGCGGGCGAGGCCGCCCGCACCGTGGTGGTCGCCTACTTCGACAACAGCAACGGCGTTTTCGCCGGTGACGATGTGCGCATCCGGGGTGTGCCGGTGGGCACCATCCTCAAGATCGAACCGCAGCCATTGCGGTCCAAGATCACGTTTTCGTTCGACCGCAAGTACAAAGTTCCGGCCGACGCCAAGGCCGCGATCCTGTCGCCGCAACTGGTATCGGGCCGGGCCATCCAGCTGACTCCGCCCTACACCGGCGGTCCGGTCATGACCGACGGCGCGGTGATCGGCCAGGACCACACCGTGGTACCGGTCGAGTGGGATGACCTACGCGCGCAAGTCCAGCGATTGACCGAATTGTTGAAGCCCAGCCGGCCCGGTGGTGTGAGCACGCTGGGCGCGCTGATCAATACCGCCGCCGACAACCTGCGCGGGCAGGGCCCGACCATCCGTGACACCATTATCAAACTCTCCCAGGCGATTTCGGCGCTGGGGGACCACAGCAAGGACATCTTCTCCACGTTGAAGAATCTGTCGACGCTGGTGACGGCGCTGCACGACAGCGCCGATCTGCTCGAGCAGCTCAACCAGAACCTGGCCGCGGTGTCCTCGCTGCTGGCCGACGATCCCACCAAAGTCGCACAGGCCGCCGAGGACCTCAACGCGGTGGTGGGTGACGTGCAGGGCTTCGTTGCCGACAACCGCGAGGCGATCGGCACCGCCTCGGACAAGCTCACGTCGATCAGCAAGGTGCTGGTGGACAGCCTCGACGACATCAAGCAGACACTGCACATCAGCCCGACGGTGTTGCAGAACTTCAACAACATCTTCGAGCCGGCCAACGGTGCGCTGACCGGAGCCCTGGCCGGCAACAACATGGCGAACCCGATCGCGTTCCTGTGCGGCGCAATTCAGGCCGCTTCCCGGCTGGGCGGCGAGCAGGCGGCGAAACTCTGCGCGCAGTACCTGGCGCCGATCGTCAAGAACCGCCAATACAACTACCCGCCGATCGGGGAGAACCTCTTCGTCGGTGCGCAGGCGCGGCCCAATGAGATCACCTACAGCGAGGATTCGATGCGGCCCGACCACGTTCCGCCCGCCACCAGCGCGCCGCCGCCGGTGACCGAGACGATGCCGACCGACCCCGCTGCGGGGCTGCGCGGCATGATGATGCCACCGGGAGGCGGCTGATGCGACTTTTGCGCCGCTCGGCGCTGAGTTTGGTGACGCTCGCGGTGGTGGCCGGGATCTCCGGCTGCGGCTGGCGCGGGCTGAATTCGTTGCCGCTACCGGGAACCCGGGGCGAGGGGCCGGGGTCGTTTGTCATCCAGGCGCAGATGCCCGACGTCAACAACATTCAACCGAACTCGCGGGTCCGCGTTGCCGACGTGACGATCGGCCATGTCACGAAAATCGAACGTCAGGGCTGGCATGCGCTGGTGACCATGCAACTCGACGGTGGCGTCACCCTGCCCGCCAACGCGACGGCCAAGATCGGCACCACCAGCCTGCTGGGCTCCTACCACATCGAGCTGACCCCGCCCAAAGGCGAAGCACCGCAAGGGAAATTGAGTGCGGGCGCCGTGATTACGCTGGCGCGCGGCGGCGCCTACCCCAGCACCGAGCAGACGTTGGCGGCACTGTCGTTGGTGCTCAACGGCGGCGGACTGGGTCAGGTACAGGACATCACCGAGGCGTTGAGCACGGCGTTCCGCGGCCGCGAGCGCGATGTGCGCAGCCTGATCTCCCAGCTGGACAAGTTCTCCGCCTACCTCAACGACCAGTCGGGTGACATCATCGCGGCCACGGAAAGCCTCAACCACGTCGTCGGGAAGTTCGCCGCCCAGCAGCCGGTCTTGGACCGCGCTTTGGCCACCGTCCCCGACGCCCTCGCGGTGCTCAACGAGGAACGGTACAAGCTCGTCGAAGCGGCGGATCAGTTGAGCAAATTCAGTGCCCTGACCGTCGATTCGGTCAACAAGACCAAAGCGAACCTGATCAGGGAACTGCGGCAAGTCGGACCGGTATTGGAATCGCTGGCCAACGCGGGACCCGCCCTGACCCGGTCGCTGTCCCTGCTGGCGACCTTCCCGTTTCCGAACGAGACATTCCAGAACTTCCAGCGCGGCGACTACGCCAACCTGACCGCGATCGTCGATCTCACGCTCAGCCGAATCGACCAGGGCCTGTTGACCGGGACGCGATGGGAGTGCCACCTGACCCAGCTCGAGTTGCAGTGGGGTCGCACCATCGGCCAGTTCCCCAGTCCCTGCACGGCGGGCTATCGGGGCACCCCCGGCAATCCGCTGACGACGCCGTACCGGTGGGATCAGGGGCCCTAATGCTGCATCTGCCGCGACGAATCATCGTGCAGCTGGCCGTCTTCACGGTGATCGCACTGGCCGTGCTGGCGATCACCTTCCTGCACTTCGTCAAGCTGCCGGCCATGTTGTTCGGCGTCGGTCGCTACACGGTCAAGGTGCAGCTACCCGAATCCGGCGGGCTGTATGGCACCGGCAACGTCACCTATCGCGGCTTCGAAGTGGGCCGGGTGGAATCGGTGGGCCTGACCGACACCGGCGTGCAAGCGGTGCTGTCCCTGAAGTCCGGCATCGACATTCCGTCGGACCTCAAGGCCGAGGTGCACAGCCACACGGCGATCGGCGAATCGTATGTCGAGTTGTTGCCCCGCAACGCCACGTCGCGACCGCTGAAGGACGGTGACGTCATTCCGCTGGCCGATACCTCGGTGCCGCCCGACATCAACGCCCTTCTCAGCGCCGCGAATACCGCGTTGGGGGCTATCCCACACGAGAACCTGAAGACCGTCGTCGACGAGTCGTATACCGCCGTGGGCGGGCTGGGCCCGGAGCTGTCCCGGCTGATCGTCGGCACGTCGGATCTGGCCAGCGATGCCCGGAAGAATCTGGACCCGCTGGTGGCGCTGATCGACCAAGCCAGACCGGTACTCGATTCGCAGAGCCATACCTCGGACGCGATTGCCGGGTGGGCATCCCACCTGGCAACGGTCACCACCGAATTGCAAACGCACGACCCAACTGTCGGCGACGTGATCGATCGGGGTGGTCCCGCGCTGGGGGAGATGCGTCAACTGATCGATCGCGTGCAACCGACCTTGCCGATCCTGCTGGCCAACCTGGTCAGCGTCGGCCAGGTCGCGCTTACCTACCAGAACGACATCGAGCAGTTGCTGGTGGTGTTCCCGATGGCCATCGGCGCCGAACAGGCCGGCATTCTTGCCAACCTGAACACCAAACAGGCATACCGCGGTCAGTATCTGAGTTTCAACCTCAACCTCAACCTGCCGCCACCGTGCACGACGGGATTCCTTCCGGCCCAACAGCAACGCGTCGCCTCGGCCGAGGACTACCCCGGCCGCCCGGCCGGCGACCTGTACTGCCGGGTGCCGCAGGACTCGCAACTCAATGTTCGCGGCGCCCGCAATATTCCGTGTGAAACCGTGCCCGGCAAGCGCGCACCAACCGTGAAGATGTGCGAGAGCGACGAACGGTACGTGCCGCTCAACGACGGCTACAACTGGAAGGGCGACCCCAACGCCACCCTGTCCGGCCAGGACATCCCGCAGCTGCCGCCGGGATCACCGCCAGGCGCGACGGGTCCCGCCGGGGCGCCGCCGCCCATCGCCGCGGCCCAGTACGACCCGGCCACCGGCATGTACACCGGGCCCGACGGCCGTCAATACACGCGAACGGACCTGGCGCAAAGTGCACCGAAAGACAAGACATGGCAAACGATGTTGCTGCCGCCGGGGAGCTGACGATGACCAAGCGCGACGTCGATGGAGGACGGTATGTCGATACTCACTGATTCCGAACCGGCGGTGGAGGCCGACGTCTCCGAATCCGAGGCGGCCGGCGCGGCGCGGACCCGGCCGAGGAGATCCGGACCGCGGTACGCGTGCGCGGCGTCGGTTTCGGCCGCCACCAACCACGCCGTCGTGCTGCTCTTCGTCAACCAGACCATCGTCGTCGGCCAGGACGCACCGACCAGCACCGCATCAAGCGTGCGCGTCACCCTCGACAGGATCGGCGGGCGTTGGCTGATCTCGCAATTCGACCCGGTCTGAGCGCGCAACCATGCAAACGACTCGCCACATAGCCGAAAAACCGCTCGCAGGCCTGGCTTTGACGACCGCCCTGCTACTGTCGACGGCAGTGCCGCCACCCGCACACGCCGACAACAAGCGGCTCAACGACAGCGTGGTCGCCAACGTCTTCACCGTCCAGCACCAGGCCGGCTGCACCAACGACGTCAGGATCAATGCGCAGCTGCAATACGCCGCCCAACGACACACCCTCGATGTGCTGAACAACCGAAACCTCAACGGCGACATCGGCTCTGACGGATCCACTCCCCAAGATCGCGCGAACGCCGCCGGTTTTCACGGGCGGGTGGCCGAGACGGTCGCGATCAATCCCGCGATCGCGATCAGTGGCATCGAGCTGATCAACCAGTGGTATTACAACCCGCAGTCTTTCGCGATCATGTCCGACTGTGCCAACAGCCAGATCGGGGTGTGGTCGGAGAACGCGCGGGATCGCACCGTCGTGGTCGCCGTCTACGGACAACCCGATCGGCCCGCCGCCGCACCACCCAGGGCTGCGCCGCCGCCCGCGGTGGCCCTGCAGGAAAACGTCCCACTTGATCCCAGCCCCGACTACGACGCGAGCGACGAGATCGAATACGGCATCAACTGGCTGCCGTGGATCCTGCGCGGCGTTTATCCGCCGCCGGCGATTCCGCCTCAGTAGGACGCTCAGCTGGGCGTCAGCGTGAACGGCAGCCAGTAGACACCCGGGCCGTCACCGGGGCATCCGGGTGCGCCGACGGTGAAAGTTCGCTCCCCATGGAAGCTTCCGTCCCCGTTGGGCATCAGGAAATCGGACCGCCGGGTGTCGACCAAGCTGGCGTCGTCGCAGTGGAACGGATAGTCCGAGCTCGATACCCACCTGTCGTTGGACCACCGGTAGTCGTACATCTTGGGCGCATTGGGGTTGTCGGTCAGCCGGTCCAGCAGCAGCCAGTGCGCCACGCAACCGGACGCGTCGCATGTGGTGGTGAAGCTGGCGGCCTGCGTCGACGGATCCGAAGGCCGCGGTTGGCCGTTGAACGTCTGCTTCGAGTGATCCAGGAAGGTGTTGTACGTCCCGTACAGCGGCACGGGTTGCGGCCGGTCCGCACCGGCTGCCGGTGCGGCGACCACGGCGGTGACCAGAGCCAGCCACGCGGCTGGCGCCGGGTACGTAAGTGCCATCGCGTCACTCTAGCCCGCCCCGACGCCGGGTTGCCCGGCAATGCGAGTATTCGTTGCAGTGCCGAACATTTGGCACTTCTGAGCTGTGGCATCGGCACGGACGCGTGTTAGCCTGTCGATTCCCGTCGCGTTAGCCTCGGGCTCGGCAGACAAAGGAGAACCGCGCGATGATGCGTATCGCCCAAGCCGCGGCCGCGGCGGTGCTCGCCGGCGCGGTGGCCGTGCCGCTGGCCGGCTGCACCAGCAAGTCGACCGTCAAGCCCGACGGCGCAGCGCAATCGGTGGTCGACGTCGTTTCCAAGCAGACCGGTTTTCATCCGGCCGATGTGCACTGCCCCGACGGGGTCGAGGCCAAAATCGGTGTCCAGTTCGACTGTCACTTCACCGGCCCGGAGGGCAAGGAGTACACGGCGAACATGAAGATCATCAAGGTCGACGGCGAGCGGGTCGATTTCGCCGTCAACAGCCACCCGAGTTAGGACCGGAACCGGTCCGCAGTGGCGGCCAGCACCTCGCGGCAGCCGGTCCACATTTGCCTGATGATCTCGGCAGCCGGTGGGAGGTCGTCGATCCGGCCGGCGACCTGACCGGTATTGGCGACGCTGGCGTCCATATCGCCCTCGAAATAGAGTCGCTGGACGCGTTGCAACGCCGCGCCCCCTTCCTCGAAAGACGCTGACTTATCTAGCTTTTCGGCCGCCGGTGTCCGGATCACCCGCATCATCCGCTTGCCGTCCAGAGGCAGCAGCACGGTCCCGGTCTCGTCCGCCGCCACGACCGCTTGTTTGAGGTTGCCGTGCACCGGCGAATCCGCCGAAGCCAGCAATCGGGTGCCCATCTGGACGGCCTCGGCGCCGAGGACAAACGCCGCGGCCATCGATCGTGCGTCGCAGATCCCGCCGGCGGCCACGATCGGGATGTCGACATGCGCGGCCACCAAAGGCAGCAGCACCATCGTCGACGCCCCGAATCGATTCTTGAACCCGCCGCCCTCGACCCCCTCGACGACGAGGCCATCCACTCCGGCATCGACGGCTTTTTTGGCCGCTTCCAGGGTGCCCACCACGTGGAACACGGTGATGCCCGCGTCGTGGAGCCGCTCGGTGAAAAGCTTGGGGCTCCCGGCCGAGGTGGTCACGAAGCGAATGCCGTTGGCGACCAGCAGGTCTACCACCGTCAGGTCACGGTTGAACAGCAGTGCGATGTTCGCGCCGACCGAACCGCTGGTCAGGGTGCGCACCCGTCGGATGTCGGCCCGCCCCTGATCGGAGGTGGTCTCGATGATCCCCAATGCGCCGGCGTTGGACACCGCGGCGGCGAGCTGGGCGCCGGCGATGTAGGTCATCGGCGCCTGGATGATCGGGATGTCGATGCGCGCGAGTTCGCAGACCCGGTTGGTTGCGGGCTCGGCCGGGCCGCCGTTCATCGGTCCCGCGGATCGATGCGATTGCGAAAGGTCTCCGACGGAAAGACGGATGCACCCAGCGTTCGCAGCCGGTGGGTCAGCGCCCGGTCCGATGTCACCACCCGGATGTCGTTCGGCCTGGCGCCGGCGCGCACCAGCCGGACGATCTCGTCGTCAGCCGAGTTGGCGGCGGCCTTGGGCGCATGCGCGATCTCGATCACCGTCGACGTGAGCGCGGTCTTGGGCGGCCGCTCGAACACCACGGTCACGGTCTCTCCTTGTGCTAAGGCCCATTCGTCCAACTTTTCTACCAAATCGACCATGGCACGCTCCCGGTCCTGCCACCAGCCGTCCGGGCGACTGCCGATGACGTTCATACCGTCGACGATCCACCGCACCCAACCCACAGTAGGACCGGGGATTTGAATGGCTAGACACTTTGGTTAATTGGTACGGTCACCGGTATCAATGTCCCGGGTTCGACAAGGAGAGCGCCGATGACGTCGTTAGCCGATACGAGCGACCGGGTGGTCTCGCTGGCGCGCGGCATGCGCGACGTCGTCCAGGAACAGGCCGCCGAGTCCGAGCGGATCCGGACACTTTCCGCACCGATCGTGGATGCGATGTGGGCCAGCGGGCTGATGTCGTCGTTCAACCCCGCGGTGGCCGGCGGACTCGATCCGTCGTTCACCGAGATGATCGAGACCTGGATCGAAATGGCTTGGCAGGACGGCTCATTCGGGTGGGTCGGCATCGCCAACCTGCCGTCGTCGTTCGCCGCGGCGGCCTATCTGCCCGACGAGGGTTTCGCCGAGGTGTTCACCGCGCACGACAACCGGGTGACGATGGGCGGCCAGTTCTTTCCCAACGGCCAGGGCACGGTTGTCGACGACGGTTACCTGCTGAACGGAGCTTGGAGCTTCGGTTCCGGCATCGGCCACTCCGAATACGTCGCGGCCGGATTTCTGCCGCTGGACAACGGTGAGATGCGCTGGATCAGCGAGGGCCTGCCCGAGATGCACGTGGCCGTACTGCCGCGACACCAGATCAGCTTCAACGACGGATGGCATGTCCAAGGGCTCAAGGGAACCGGCTCCTACGACTACAGCATCACCGACGTGTTCGTTCCCAAGAGCCGCACCTTCGAACTGTTCGCCCGCCAGCCGCATCGCGGAACGTCACCGGCCACCCGGATGGGCCTGATGCCCGTCACCGCCGCCGGGCACGCATCGTGGGCGCTGGGCGTGGCCAAGAGCATGCTCGACGACGTTCAGGAGCTGGCCGCCACCAAATTCCGGATGAGCGACATGGCGTCACTGGCCAGCCGCCCCACCTTCCAAAAGGGCCTTGCCCACCACCGCGCGGCCTGGCGCGCCGCGCGCCTGCTGGTGCTCGACGCCTTCACCACCGCCGAGGCCGCGGTGGCCGCGGGCGAAGACCTGACGCCGGGGCTGCGCGCGGATATGCGGGTGGCCGCCGTATACGCCACCGATACGGCCCGAGGCTGCGCCGAATGGGCCCACCTGGTCGCCGGGACGAGCTCGATCCGCGAGGGCACCCGCCTCGAGCGCGCGTTCCGCGACATCTACACCGGAACCCAGCACGCGTTCATCAGCGAGAAAGTGGCCATCGACGCGGCCCAGATCTGGCTGGGCATCATCGAGGACCAGCCGGGGCTCTGACCCGGGCAAACCCGCTCAGAGCAGCTGCCCGCCAGTCTCCTTGCCGTCGGCGTCCTTGGCGTCTTTGGCGTCGGGGGTGCCGTCATCGTCGGTCAGCGAGGACGCCAGCGCCGGACCGGCGCCGCCCGCGGCAGCTCCACTCGCGCCCGCGGCACTCGTCGCGGCTCCGCCCGCTGACGCACCACCTGCCGTTGCGCCGCCCAAGCCGCCCTGGCCGACGGACCCGAGCGACGAGCCGAGCGAACTGAGCGTGCTCAGCGGTGCGCTGCCGGCGCTGAGCAGCGTCGATGCCGCGTTCATGGCCGCGGGCATGCCGGCCGCCCCGGCCGCGGGGGCCGGCGCGACGGCCGCTCCTTCGACCAAGTTGGCCAGCGCCGGCGTGCGGGCCGCTGTCCCGGCCGCGCCGGGCACTGCTTCGGCGCGCAGCAGCCGCGTCGCCGGCGCCGGACTGGCCAACGACCTCGACATCGGGGCGCCGACGCTGCCGAACTCGACGGCGGTGGTGCGCGCCGCATTGGCTTGCAAGGCGCCTGCGGCGGTCGCATCGGTCTGGGTATACATCCGAGTGATGTTCACCAGCGCCACGCCCGTCCGCGAAATCTCCTGATGGGCCGCGAGGTGAGCGGCCAGCGCCTTGCTGGCCTCCGCGGCAAACGCCGCTGCCGCCTGCGCCGAAACCTCCTCGGCGCCCGCGGGCACCAGCGCGGTCAGCGCCGGGGCGGCCGCGGCACCGGAAGCGATGGCGGCGGCGCCCATTGCCGTCAATTGCCCGCCGATGGCGGCAACAGCCGGATCGTGCGACATGGATGTCATGTGCGTCCTGCTCCTAGGTATGTACGCAGCAACCGTGGCGGAATGCATTGATTCTACCGAGGCTCCCGGCTGCCACAGGCAGAAATATGGGCGCCCGGCGGATCAGAGGTGGGTCAACAACCGAGCGGTGAATTCTTCGGGATGTTCTCGGTGCATGAAATGTCCGCCGGGGACTTCTTCGACCACGTACTCGTCGGAGAACATCCGCGCGGCGCCCCGGTAGTCCGATGGCTCCGCGATCGGATCATCCAGTCCGGCAAAGACAACCGTCGGCACCTTGATCCGCGCCTTCAGCGACGCGCTCGGTACGGGGGAGAGCTTTCGGTAATAGCCGAACGCGGCGTTGCGGCTCGCCGGATTCGCGAAGCTCGCGCGCACCGCGTCGAACTCGCTCGGATCGGGGCTCCACGTCGGAGACCATCGCCGGTAGATGGCAGGCAGCGCCGCGAAGTCATTGCGCGCGAAGCGGTTTGACGCCCCCGGCAGCTTGTAGGCCACGAAATGGCGCACGCCCCATACCTTTCGCAGTGTCGGTTTGAGCGCGGCCGGGTGCGGAATGCCGATGACGAAAAGCTTTTTCACGCGATCCGGGCCGAGCGCGGCCGCGCCGTAGGCGGCCGACGCCCCCCAATCGTGGCCGATCAGGATCGCGTCGGACGCCCCGAGTGCTTCGATCAACGCCAGCGGATCGCGCGCCAACGTCTCCTGATCCGGGTCGCGGTCCGGGATCCCGCTGGGGTCATACCCGCGCATAAACGGGCTGACCGCGCGATAGCCCTTGGCCGCGATCGCCGGGCGCAGCTGGTCCCAGGAATGCGCGGTGTCGGGGAAGCCGTGCAGCATCAGCACGAGGGGCCCCGAGCCCTCCTCGAGGTAGGCGAATCTGAGCCCGTTCGCGTCGACGAATCGCACCGCATCTGCCATGACGTGCGCGACGTTACGCCGATCATCGGGGCGCGGCGAGCCCTCGCTACCATCAGCGCATGCGCGGCTCAAAGATCCTGATCACCGGCCCGACCGGACAAGTTGCCACCCCCGTCGCCAAGGCGCTGGCAACCGACAACGAAGTGTGGGGCATCGCCCGGTTCACCAATCCCGCGGTTCGGGAGGACCTCGAGAAGGCGGGCGTGCGGTGCCAGACGGTCAACCTGGCCGCCGGCGACTTCGCCGGTCTGCCAAATGACTTCGACTACGTGCTCAATCTCGCGGTGGCCAAGAGCGGCCACTGGGACAAGGATCTGGCGGCCAACGCCGAATCCGTCGGGCTTCTGATGGCGCATTGCCGTACCGCAAAAGCGTTCGTGCACTGCTCATCTGGAGCCGTTTACGACCCGCCGGGAGACGAGGTGCGTACCGAGGACGCCGCGTTGGGCGACAACCACAAGCCGTTGTTCCCCACCTATTCCATCTCCAAGATCGCCGGCGAGGTCGTCGCCCGGACGATGGCACGCGCCCTGAACATGCCCACCACGATCGCCCGCCTCAACGTCCCCTACGGCGACAACGGCGGCTGGCCGTTCTATCACATGGAGATGATGCTGGCCGGCATCCCGATTCCCGTCCCGGCCGGCGGCCCGGCCCGCTACACCCCGATCCACGAGGACGACATCATCGCCACCATCCCGAAGCTGTTCGAGGTGGCGTCGGTGCCGGCCACCACGCTGAACTGGTGTGGCGAACAGAACGTCAGCCTGCAGGAGTGGTGCAGCTACCTGGGATCACTGGTCGGCAAGGAGCCGGTCTTCGAGGAGAGCGAGCAAGCGCTGCGCGGCAATCCCACCGACGCCAGCCGGATGCGCGAGCTCGTCGGCGCCGCGACCGTCGACTGGCGCGACGGCATGCGGCGCATGGCGGCCAAGTTCCACCCGGAGCTCGTCAGCGCGTAGCGCCTACCGGTAGCGCGGCGCGAATCGTCGAGATCGACGCCGGCGCGGAAAAGTTCGAGTGAACCGCACGCTGGCGTCGATCTCGGCGACAGCCAGGCCCCAGCAGACCAGACACCTACCAGTAGCGCATCGCGGCGCCGAACAAATCGGCCAGCACCGGCTTGCTCATCTCGCGCGGGGCGTTCTGCAGCAGGCGCTGCTGCGGAAAGGCGCCCTCGGTGAGGGCGCCTATGTCGGCGTCGGTATAGCCCACCCCGCCAAGGCCGTTGGGCATGCCCACCGCACGCATGATGCGGATCAGTTCGGTCGCGAGCACCTCGCCCGCATCATCGGGGCCGGCGTCTCGGGTATCGGCGCCCAGCAATCGGGCCGCCTCGGTGTGCCGCGGCGGGCTGGCCTGCGCGGTAAACCGAAATACCGCCGGCGCGTTGACGATCACGGACATCCCGTGCGGCACCAGCGGTTCGTCGGGCGGGTAGCCCGAGGGGTGGAAGTCGCGCACCAGCCCGGCCACCGCGTAGGCCATGCCGTGCGGCGCGTGCACGCCCGCGTTGCCGAAGGCGATGCCGGCCAGCGTCGCGGCCCACATCATCTGCTCGCGCGCGTCGCTGTCGGAAGCGTCGTGCACCGCCGGCTCCAAATTGCGGCCCAGCACGCGAAGCGCCTCGCTGCAGCCCAGGTCGCTCCACGGATTGGCGCCCTGACTCATCGGCCGAAGGCTGGGCCGCGGGGGAGTGGGCCGGTGCACATAGGGGCGCGCGGTGTAGGACTCCAGGGCGTGCGACAGCACGTCCAGGCCCGCCGCCGCGACGACTCCGGCGGGCAGGCTGGCGGTGCAATCCGGGTCGACGAGCGCCTCGGTGGGCCGCAGCGCGGGCGAGGCGATTCCGGTCTTCACCGTCAACGACAGCAGATCGAAGATCGCGATCCCGGTGACCTCGCTGCCGGTACCCGCGGTGGTGGGGCAGGCGATGTGGGGCTTGAGCGGTCCGGGTACCGGGTTGCCTTCGCCGATGGGCGCGTTGACGTAGGTCAAAAAGTCCGCCGGGTGGGTGGCGTAGAGATTGGCGGCCTTACAGGTGTCGATGACCGACCCGCCGCCGAGCGACACGTAGCCGTCGGGCTGCACTTCCCTGGCGAAGCGGGTCGCTTCGGCGAAGGACGCGTCCGTCGGTTCGACGTGCACGTCGGTGTAGGTGACCACGTCCACACCGGCCGCGACCAGCGATTCGCGCGCCGTGGCGAAGATCGGCAGGCCCGCCACACGGGCGTCGGAGAACAGGGCCACCCGCCGCAGGCCCAGCGCCCCGGCTCTGTCGCCCAACTCGGCGAGACAGCCCCGCCCGAAGGTGATCCGTGACGAGTCGACGGTGAAGGCCGAATCGCAGCCCGGCACCACAGCCGGGAATTCGCAGCACGCCATCGGTCTATTCAATACCGCCCGCGCGAATGGCGACCGGGTTGGTCCGCGGGCATGATGCACCCATGCCGCTGTATGTGCGTCACACCCGGTCGGCGCGAATCGTCGAGTTGCCGCGCCGGATCTGCGGCAAATTGGCCGAACATGCCGCGTCCCGCCAAATCGACCTCAACGATGTCCAGGTATGGCTCACGCATAGCGAAAACCCGCCGGCCAGTTCGGGATTCGCGAGGCTACTGCGGCGGCGCGCCAACCCGGTCGACCCGGACGAGGAGCACTGGACCGCGGTGGTGCTGCATCCCACCCAACTGCTCGTGGCCACCGACGGTGCCAAGCGCGGGACCTCGGTGCTGTCCCTGCCGTTGGCGCAGGCGTCGATGACGGCGGACGCGGGCTTTGGCGATGCCGCCGGGTTCACGATCACCGGCTTCGGCGGCGAGCACACCGGCAGCTACTGCGTCGGGCTGGGGCCGGAACCCGAAGCGACCGACTGCATTTCGGCAGTGCGCGCGGCGATCAGCGCGGCCAAGCGCTAAACCACGCCGAACCGGCCGGCACGACGGAATCTTGACCTGGCTACGATCACAATGCTAAGCAGGTGCTCAGCATTACGGGCACGGGTGCGCCGGGCTCGATCAGGGTTGATCGGGAAGGGAACAGATGACTCTGCAGGCAGTACTGGACGACCTAAGTAAGCGCCCCGGCTCGGGTGAGGTCATTCCGATCATCAACCCCGCCACGGAAGAACAGATCACCGAATTCACCGACTGCGGGGAAGACGCGGTCAACGAAGCCGCGGCACGGGCGAAGGCCTCCTTCGAGTCGGGTGTCTGGTCCGACCTCCCGGGCCGCGAGCGGGCCAAGATCTTGTGGCGAATCGGGGAGCTGATCGACGAGCACGCCGAGGAGTTCGCCCAACTCGACTCGCTCAACACCGGCATGCCGCTGATGCAGGCGCAGTTGCAGATGTCGACCTGCTCGGAGTTCTTCCGGTACTACGCCGGCTGGTGTTCGAAGATCAACGGCGTCGCCTACGACGTCAAGACCGACGGCATCGCGACCGACACCTACGTCAACATGCACGCGTACACGCTCAAGGAGCCGTACAGCGTGGTGGGCCTGATCTTCCCGTGGAACGGCCCGATCTTCAATGCCAGCGCGAAGCTGGCGCCGGCCCTGGCCGCCGGCGGCAGCCTGCTGGTCAAGCCCGCCGAGGAGACGCCGCTGTCGGCGGTGCTGCTGGACCGGCTCATCCACGAGGCCGGCGTGCCCGAGGGTGTCGTCAACCTGCTGACCGGTTACGGGCACACCGCGGGCGCGGCGATCACCGCGCATCCCGATGTCCAGAAGGTCGCCTTCACCGGCTCGACCGAGGTCGGCAAGGCGATCGTGCGTGCGTCGGCCGACAACCTGAAGAAGGTCACGCTGGAACTCGGCGGCAAGTCACCGGTGCTGATCTTCGACGACGCCGATCTGGACAAGGCCATCATGATGGCCTCGCTCGGCATCTTCGTGCACTCCGGCCAGGGTTGCGTGTGCGGATCGCGAATCTTCGTGCAGCGCGGCGTGTTCGACCGCGTCGTGGAGGGCATCTCGATGATGGCCAATTCGTTCAAGCTGGGCGCCCCCAGCGAAGAGGGCTGTGTCAGCGGCCCGCTGATCAGCCAGAAGCAGCTGACCCGCGTGATGGGCTACATCGACGAGGGCAAGCGCGACGGCGTCGAAGTGGTCACCGGCGGCCACCGGCTGGACCGCAAGGGCTACTTCGTCCACCCGACCGTGCTGACCAACGTCGACCCGGGCATGCGGCTGTACCGGGAGGAGATCTTCGGGCCGGTGGTCAGCATCCTGCCGTTCGACGACGAGGACGAGGCCGTGGCCATGGCCAACGACACCACCTACGGCTTGGCCGCCACCGCCTGGACGGAGAACCTGGGCCGGGCCCACCGGATCATGAAGCGATTGCAGGCCGGCAGTGTCCAGGTGAACTGCCAGCTGGTGTTCGACCACGATGTGCCGTTCGGCGGCTACAAGCAGTCCGGCTGGGGCCACGAGTTCGGCAAAGAGGGCCTCGAGATCTACCTGAAGACGAAGTCGGTGTGGGCCCAGCTGTAAGTCTTGGCGCCACACGGAAAGTCCCGGACCCCCCGCGGGTCCGGGACTTCTCCGACGGCCGTCAGACGACTCAAGAACCTTTGTTGTACCGCGTCAGGAAACCGATGGACGCCACCGCCGCGGCGGTGCCGATCACACCCCAGAGCACCAACTGGAAAGCCACCGCTGAAAAGAACCAGCCAAACGTCATTCCGATGTAGAGCATCCAGATCAGCCGGTAGATGCTCCAGATCGCCAGCAGGCCGGTGCTGATCCCGATGTACAGGCTCCGTTGGCGATCGACGCGGTTGATCTGCTCCTGGATGCCGGTCGGCACGATGTTCATTTACTGTCTTCCTTTCCTGGGGCGCTACCTCTTTGGCGGCGTCGTTGCGATGAGTACAGACGCCCGCACGGGCTACCGATCCCAACAACGAGCGGGCCGCGCGACTCACGCGCCGGTCAGGACGCCGGCGCCGGGTTCTGCACAGGGGGGTGCATCTCGGCCAGGAACTGGTGGTAGCGCTCGGCATGAGCGCGACTGCGCCGGACAACCAGCCATCCGGCGGCCAACAGCACGAACCACGCGGGGAACCACGCCAAAGCCACGGCGGTGTCGTTTTCCGTGGTGAGCGTCCACGCGACGAATGCGAAGAAGACGAGGACGGCCCAGCACATCACCCGGCCGCCGGGCATCTTGAAGGCCGAGTCCGCGTGGCGCTGCGTGTACCGCCGGCGATAGACGAGGTAGCTGACCAGGATCATCGCCCAGACGAACATGAACAGCAGCGCCGAAATGGTTGTCACCAGCGTGAAAGCACCCATCACCGAACGGCCGACGTGTAGCAGGGGGATGGCGGTCAGCAGCAGCACGGCCGTCACGAACAGGGCGTGCGCCGGGACGCCGCCGCGGTTCAGCCGCCGGAATACCGCCGGAGCGCTACCTTCGTCGGCCAGGCCGTAAAGCATGCGGCCGGTCGAGTACATCCCGGAGTTGGCCGAGGAGGAGGCCGCGGTGATCACGACGAAGTTGACCACGGAAGCCGCACCGCCGAGTCCGGCCAGGGAGAACATCGCGACGAACGGGGACTCGTTGCCGTCGAACCGCCGCCATTCGACGACGGTGAGGATCACCAGCAGCGCGCCGATATAGAAGATCGCCACCCGCAGCGGCACCGCATTGATCGCGCGCGGAAGGGTGCGACGCGGGTTGGCCGTCTCGGCCGCCGCGGCGCCGACGAGTTCCACGCCGACGAACGCAAAGAATGCGATCTGGAATCCGCCCACCATCCCGGAAACGCCGGTGGCGAAGAATCCGCCGCTGTTCCAAAGGTTTTCGATCGTCGCTGGATGTCCTTGCGGAGAAACGAAATTGGTGGCCAGCATGATTGCGCCGACAACGATCAAACTGATGATCGCGACGACTTTGATTAGCGCGAACCAGAATTCGATCTCCCCGAAGTTGCGCACGCTGAACAGGTTGATCAGAAGGATCAGCACACACGCGATCAGCGCCGGCAGCCATGCCGGCAGACCGGGCCACCAGAACTGCAAGTAGCCCGCGATCGCGACCAGTTCGGCAATGCCGGTGACGATCCAGGCGAACCAGTACGACCACCCGACGAAAAAGCCCGCCGCCGGCCCCAACAGATCGGCGGCGAAGTCGACGAAGGACTTGTAGTTCAGGTTCGACAACAGCAGCTCGCCCATCGCGCGCAGCACGAAAAACAAGAAGAACCCGATAATTCCGTAAACCACCACGACCGACGGGCCGGCGCGGGAGATCGTTCGCCCCGCGCCCATGAACAGGCCCGTCCCGATCGTGCCACCGATCGCGATCAGCTGGATGTGACGGTTGGACAGCCCTCGGTGCAGCTGCGGGACAGCAGGATTGAGCTCGGCGACGTCCTCGCTCATGTGTCACGTCCTCGTGGTTCCGGTACCTACCAGCTAACCAACCCTGTGGCCGAACAGGATAATTCTTATCCTCACATCCCGCTGCTGACCATGCCAATTGTCAACGCTCTACGAGATGTGCTGGTTCAAACGAGCAAAGAAAAATGGGACGCGATAGGCCTAGCTCGACGTCTTGACCATGAGCTTGCCGACGTTTTTGCCGTCGAAGAGCATGTTGATCGCCGTGGGTAGCTGTTCGAAGCCCTCGACGACGGTCTCCAGCGGCGTGAGCTTGCCCGCGGCGATCAGGCCCGAGATCTCGCGTACCGCCTCGGGGGCGCGGCCGAGGTGGTCGAGAACGATGAAGCCCTCCACCCTCGCGCGCTGGATCAGCAGGTTGCCGAAGGCTCGTGGTCCGGGTGGTGGGTCGGCCTCGTTGTAACCGGAGATCAAGCCGCACAGCGCAACGCGCGCGCGAATGTTGAGCCGGGCGAAGACCGCGTCCATGATGACGCCGCCGACGTTCTCGAAGTCGACGTCGATGCCGTCGGGTGTCGCCGCCCGGAGCTGGGCGAGCCAGTCGTCGGCACGGTGGTCGACGGCCGCATCGAAGCCGAGTTCCTCGGTGAGCAGCCGGCATTTGTCCGGGCCGCCGGCGATCCCGACGACGCGGGCGCCGTCGGCCTTTGGCAAGCTGGCCGGCGACCGAGCCCACCGCACCCGCCGCGGCCGACACGACGACGGTCTCACCCGGCTGCGGCTTGCCGATGTCGCGGATCCCGACCCACGCCGTGAGCCCGGTCGTCCCGAGTGCGCCCATATAGGCGCTGGGGGAGACGCCGTCGGCGACGTCGACCGCGAACAACGGCATCGTGTCGGAGACGACTACGTACTCCTGCCAGCCGACGAGGCCCTGCACGATCTGGCCGACCGCATAGTTGGGGTTGTTCGATTCGACGACCCGGCCGAGCCCGCCGGCGCGCATGACCTCGCCGATACCGACCGGAGGCAGATAGGTCGGGGTGTCGTTGATCCAGGTCCGGTTGGTCGGATCGAGCGAGATCCATTCGACCCGCACCAGCGCCTCACCGTCCCCGATCTCGGGCACGGCCTCCTCGCTGAGCTCGAACGTGTTGGGACCGATACGTCCGGTCGGGCGCTCACGCAGGAGGAATCGGCGATTTCGATCAGGCATGAGCGCACGCTACCGGACACCATTCTCCGGATCAATAGCCGTGAAAGATGTTGGTGCACAAGGTCTTTAGTACGCCGCTGGACTCGCGGCGAGCCAAGGTCGGCGGCGAATGCTATAACCCCACCTATGGCGGATCACACCATCACCCATGTTTCGGATACCGCCCGCTGGACGGCACTGCATCGGGCAACCGAGTCGGAACGCCCCGATGCGTTGTTCCACGACCCGCTCGCCGGGCTCCTGGCCGGTGAGCAGGGCCGTGCGATCGTCGCCAATGTGCCCCGGTCGACGCGCAACGGTTGGTGGCTCGTCGCGCGCACCAAACTGATCGACGACGCGATCGCCGCGGCCGTCGCCAACGGTTGCGACCGGGTGTTGAATCTGGCCGCCGGCCTGGACACCCGGCCCTATCGTATGGAGCTGCCCGCCGGGTTGGGATGGGTGGAGGCGGATCTGCCGGCGTTGCTGGCGGAGAAGACGCAACTGCTCGCCGATCAGACACCGCGCTGCCGGTTGACGCGCACGGCCGTCGACCTCGCGGACCCGCAGGCCAGGGACGCATTCCTCAACGACGCCCTCGACGGCGCCGAGAAGGCCCTGGTGCTCACGGAGGGCCTGTTGATGTATCTCGACGACGACGACGTCGCAGCGCTGTCGCAGGCGATCACCCGCCCCGAGGTGACCTGGTGGATGCTCGACTTCGCGGGTCCCGGTCTGAAAAAGATGATGAACAAGAAGATGGCAGGCATGCTGGAGAATGCACCGTTCAGATTCGCCCCCGAAAACGGCGTGGCTTATTTCGAAGAACTCGGCTGGCGCGTCGCCGAAGTGGAATCGCTGCTTATCGCCGCCCGCCGATTCCGCCGCTTGCCGGTACCCATGCGCCTCGCCGCATGGCTGCCTCAACCGGATCCACGCGGACCCGGCACCCGACCATGGAGTGCGGCGGCTCTGCTGACCCACTGAGCCCACGCTTGCCTAACTAGCAACCTGTGCAACATTTTTCGGTATCAGTGCTCGGACCGTGAGTGCGGAAAGTTTCTTTAATACGGCTTGTCTGGCATCTGACGAGCGGGAGACGAAATCGGAATGCGGACCATTCGCCGCGCCAAAGTGCGCCGCCGAACTTAGAATCGCCGCATGCGCATTTCGGTCAAATTCGACCAGAGCTTCCAATACGCCGAACTCGAGCAGTTGTGGCGCACCGCCGATCGCCTTGGATTCGAAGCGGTGTGGGATTACGACCATTTCTACGGGCCGCAGGAACACGACGCCCCCACCCATGAGGGCTGGACCACCCTGGCCGCGATGGCCGCGGTGACCGAGCGGGCACGGGTCGGCTGCCTGGTATCCAGCGTGACCTACCGCAACCCCGCGGTTCTTGCCAAGATGGCGGTCACCGTCGACCACATATCGGGTGGGCGCCTGAACTTCGGGATCGGCGCCGGCTGGCACGAGGCCGAACATTGCGGGTACGGGATCGACTTTCCCGCTCCCGGTGCCCGCGTCGCGATGGTCGACGAGGCGCTGACCCTGATTCGCCGGCTATGGACGGAGGAATCGGTCACCTTCAAGGGGCAATTCTTCGCCCTTGAGGATGCGCTGTGCGAACCCAAACCGCTTCAACGCCCACACCCCCCGATCGTGATGGGCGGCACGGAGCCGAAGATGCTCCGCGTGATCGCCCGCCAGGCGGACATCTGGAACATGCCCGGATATGAGGGGCCCGAACGATGGGGCACCGTAAACGCCCGCCTCGACGAGGCATGTGCCGATGTGGGACGCAAACCGGGCGAGGTCATGCGCACCGCGCAGGTTCCCCTGCATCCGGTCGAGCCCGAGCAGGTGGATGAACAGCTGGCGCTGTTGCCGGAGTTCGAACGGCTAGGTTGCGAGCAGATGGTGCTGGCGTTCCGTCAGCCACCGACGGACGCATTGCTCCAACGTTGCCTTGCCCTGGATTCCGCACCGCGGCCGGTCGCGGCCGTCTAGCCCCGGCAGGTTTGCCATTCACATCGCCGCAGATGTGGAGGATTGTTAGCTCGGTGGACGTGTTGCGGCTTGCTGCGGTGCCAATCGTTGTCACGGCGATGTTCGGGTTCGCCGGACCGGCAAACGCCGATCCGCCGCCCACTCAGCAGATCACCACGGTGGCCGTCGGGTCCCAGGGGCAAGCCGTCAACGGCTTTCACGAGACCCCGCCCGACGGCAACGTCGCCGTCGTCGACAACTGCAGCACCCCGTCGCCGTCGGCGGTGGCCGACGACGTGTACGCGTGCTCGCCGAGCGCAGCCGGAGCCGGAACCTGTTGGCCGTCGACGCCGGGATCGCTGCTGTGCGTGGACGATCCGTGGGACCAGCGTTTGCATCGGGTCACCTACCACGGCGAGCTTCCGCCGGTGCGACCCCCCGCTTCGCCGGAGCCGTATGCGCTCGCTCTCGACGACGGCACCCGCTGTTTGCTGCGCAACGGCGGGGCCTGGGGCAGCCGGGACGACGGTTACGTCGGGGCCTACTGGTGCGGGCACACCGGCGCCAACCTCGTGGTCCTATGCCTCCCCGACTCACAGACCTGCATCGACGACCGCACCGGACCGACGTGGACGGTCAAAGTCGGTCAACTGGGCGCGCCGGGGACCCGCTTTCCGCCGCCCCAAGTCCACGCGGTCGCAGAAGCGTGGTTCGCCGGGGACCGAATACCAGGCTGACGCGCCCGACCTACCAGACGCGTATCCAGTCGACGAGCATGTCGGCGGGGTAGCCGCCCGGGCCGGGATCGCCACCGCCGGAGCCGGCAACGGCAAGGTTGAACACCGGATAGACCGTGTAGCCGGGGCCGTTGAACGGCCAATCCGGCAGCGAGCTGGCCGGCACGTCGAAATACGGCTGGGCGCCGTCGGAATAGTCCTTCCAAAACCTGATGCCGGCCTCGTCCCACCGACAGCGCCAGGTGTGCCAGGCGCTGTCGACCGCGATGTTGTGGGTCTTCCACTCGCCGCCGTTGGCTTTGGCGTGGACCGTGGTCGCCGACGGCCAGCTGCCGTTGCCGTACCACTCCATCACGTCGATCTCGCCCTGATCGTCGTTGCCGAGCCAGTACGCGGGCCAGGCACCGGCGGTCAGGCAGTTCAGCTTGACGCGGGCCTCCCAGGTGTGGCCGACGCCGCCGCGCCACAGGCTTTGCACCTTACCGCTGAAGTAGGTGGGGCCATCTTTGGCCGCGCGCAGGACGAGGTTCGAATTGCCGTCTACGAACACGTTTTTCCGGTCGTCACGGTACTGCCCGATGTGCTCGGGCAGCTCCCAATACGTCGGGTCCTTGATCGTCTCGCGGGCCTTGGCGATCGCCCACTTCGACGGGTCCGGCGCCGAACCGGCCGGGCCGTCGAACTCATCGGAGAATATGTAGCTTGCGGCCTGCCCGCTGGGCGCGCTGGGCGGTGGCATCCGCCCGGGATAAGCCCTGGCCTCAGGGATGGGCAGCGCGGCCGCCAGCACGCCGATCCCTGTCGTCAGCATCATGCGGCGACGGTCCATCTCAGGCATAAGCAAGCGACGATAGCAGCCCGGGTCGTCCGGGGTCGAAACCAAAAATGTGTCGGTGGCCGTCGTTAGCATTTGGACCGCCGCCGACCCGAAACGGACGGCGGAACGCTACAAGCTCGGGATTTGGGATGGAATTCACGGCGAATTCTCATGTTCAGGCACGGTTTGGTCTCAGCATTGGCTGGGCATCCTGGACACGAACAGATAACACTGTTGCAGCTTTACAGCCGAGTCGGGGCTCTGAGAGGAGTTGACAATCATGGCGAATGCGCCAGAGTCGACAGTTATTTTTCTCCAGTCCCATCCGGCGTGGATCGCCGCGCAGCGCCGCGAACGTGAACGTGTCGAATCCATGCGTCGCCATCCGTCGTTTCGGGCTCGTCGAGGGGCCGTTCAGGTAGGCCACGCGGTCGCCGCCGGCAGCCGCCACTTCAAGCTCTACTCCACCGGCGATACGCCCGCGTAAGCCCGGCGCTGGCCGCGCCGCGGCAACGGCGCGGGCTGGTCAACCTCCGCGGGTTCACCAGCATGCCCGCACTCCTCGGCACCCGGAGCACCGCCTCGCTGCACGCCTGACATGGATTGCATACAACCGGCTGGATAGTCCACCAAGAAGGTTATTGACACCCGTCAATTCCTCTCTAATGTATACAAAATGGCTGTCGCGGTGCAGGCACACTCGAGCGCGTCCGAACTCGACGACCTTCGCGGCATGGTCCGCAAAATGGTGGCCAAGCAACTGCCGCTCGACGAAACCAGGCACGCGGACCCGGCCGAGGCGCGTAAAGCGGGGTGGCCGACGCTGGGCGCGCTGGGCCTGCTCGGCATCGCGCTGCCCGACCAGTACGGCGGCAGCGGAGCCGGGTTGACCGAACAGGCCATCGTCTGCGAAGAACTCGCGCGGGAATTGGCACCCGCACCGTACTTCGCCACCGTTTGCCTGGCCGCCACCGCGCTGCTGGCCTCCGACGACGCCGATGCGTGCGAAGAGCTACTGCCCCGTATCGTCGCGGGTGAGCTGACCGCGACACTCGGCGACGATGTGGGCCGTGCGGAACGCGATGGCCAAAGCTGGTCTGTCAGTGGAGAATTCGGCCACGTCCCCGATGGCGCGGACGCCGACTTGATATTGGTTTCCGCGGAGACCGCGGACGGCACAACGCTTTTCGCGATCACCGGTTCCGACGGGGTGCACCGACAGCGGCTGGCCACCCTCGACCCGACCCGACCGTTGGCCAATCTCCGGCTTTCGCACGCCGCGGCGCGCCGGGTCGGGGCGCCCGGAGCCGCAACGCCCGTGTTGGCTCGAGTCCGCCTTCGGGCGACGGCACTGCTGGCCGCCGAGCAGGCCGTGCTGGCCGAGCAGTGCGTAGCGCTCACCAGGCAATACCTGTTGGACCGTCGGCAGTTCGGCCGCCAGATCGGTGCGTTCCAGGCGCTCAAGCATCGTCTCGCCGACGCGGCGGTACGTGCCGAGCTGTCGGCCAGTAGCGCCTGGTATGCAATCCGGCAGCTGGCGGCCGGGGCGGCCGATGCCGAATTCGCCGTGAGGGTCGCGGCCGCCGCCTGCGGGGACGCTGCGGTGCAGAACGCCGCGGAGATGATCCAGCTGCACGGCGGCATCGGCTACACCTGGGAGCACGCCGCACACCTTTACCTGCGCCGGGCCAAGTCCGACCAATACCTGCTCGACACACCGTCGGCGCATCGCAATCGGCTCGGCCGCTCGGTAACCGAAACCCCCGCGCCCACAGCACAATCCGCACCCGTGGAAGACTCGCCGGCGGTCGACGAACTGCGCGGGTGGTTGGCCGCCAACCTGATCGACGGCCTCACCGGTGATGGCCCACCCCCGGCAGCGGGGGAGAAATATTCACCGGCGCGGCGCGACTGGTATCGCCGGCTCGGCGCCGCGGGCTGGTCGACACCGACCTGGCCGGTCCGGTACGGCGGTCGGGGCATGAGCCGCGACGAGGGCGGCGCCGTCGTCGAAGAGCTGCGCCGCCGTGGCCTCGACCGGCCCGAGGAAGATTTCGTCGGGGTATGGCTGGCCGGCCCAACAATTCTTCAGTGGGGCAGCGATCAGCAGCGTGAAACGTACCTGCGGCCGCTGGCGCTGGGCGAGCATCGGTGGTGTCAGCTGTTCAGCGAACCCGGCGCCGGATCCGATCTGGCGTCCCTGTCGACCTCGGCCGTGCCGATCGACGGCGATCGCTGGCTGGTCAATGGCCAGAAGATCTGGAGTTCGTTCGCCAACACCGCCGACTTCGGGCTGCTGATGGCCCGCACCGATCCGACCCTGCCCAAACACGCGGGTATCACCTACTTCCTGCTCGACATGCGAACACCCGGTGTCGAGGTGCGACCGCTGCGGCAGATGACGGGCGACGCCGAATTCAACGAGGTGTTCCTGACCGACGTCGTGCTGCCCGACTCGGCGCGTCTAGGCCCGTGCGGCGCCGGCTGGAAGGTCGGCATCAGCACACTGATGCAGGAACGCAACAGTCTCACCGGGCCGCCGGTCGTCGGTCCGGGCGTGGCCGATCAGCTGATCGCCGAGGCGCTCGACAGCGGTGCCTGGCACGACGCCGATGTACGGGATCGGTTGCAGCGCATGCTTGTCGACGAACGCGCGCTGCAGACCGCGAGTTTGCGTGCCAGCGTCACCCCGGATCGCAACCCCGGCGCGATCGACTCGATTCGCAAACTCGTCAGCGCGGACCTGCACGAGCGCGCGGGGCGTATCCGGGTCGACCTGCAGCCAGATCTTTCGCTGGGCTGGCCGATCGACGCCGAGATGCCCGCTGGCACAAGGTCATTCCTGGAGATGAAGAAGTATTGCATCGCCGGCGGCACCTCGGAGATCCAGCGCAACATCATCGCCGAACGCGTGCTGGGGCTGCCCCGCGAGGCCGATCCCGACCGCGACCAGCCGTTCAATCAGCGGACCAGCAGATAAGAAGGAGCGCACCGCAAAATGATGACGGGCGAACAGTACAAGAACTCGTTGCGCGACGGACGACGGATCTATCAGGACGGCAAGCTGGTCGCCGACATGGACACCGACCCGCTGCTGGCGCCGGCGCTGTATGCGGTGACCGCCGGATACGACGAGTCGTACCGTCCCGAGCCCGACGCGGTGAACCCCCTCGTCGAGGCGCCCCGCAGCGTGGACGAACTGCGGGAGCGGGTGCCGATCCTGACCAGGATGGATCTGTTGCTCAACGTCACCTACCAGTCGCTGATGACGCTCGTGGTGGCGGCCGCGCGGCTTGGTGACGCGCACCCCGAGTTCGTCGCGCGCATCAATGCCTATGTGGCGCAAGCACGTCGCGACGACATCCGCGTCGCGGAGTGCATCACCGATTCCAAGGGCGACCGGTCGAGGGCCCCGGCCGCGCAAGACGACCCCGACCAGTACGTGCGCGTGGTCCAGCGTCGCGACGACGGCGTGGTGATCCGCGGCGCCAAGCTACACATCAGCGCCGCACCCTTCGCGCATCACCTGCTGGTGATGCCGACCAAGTCGATGAAGCCGGGGGAGGAGGACTACGCGATCGCGTGCGCCGTACCGGTGAACGCTCCGGGCGTGCACGTCGTCAGCCGCACCGTGCAGGCACGCGGCGGTGACGAACGCGACTACCCGGTGAGCTCCGGGCGCGGCATGCCCGACGGGTTCGTGATCTTCGACGACGTGTTCGTACCGAACGCACACGTGTTCCTGGACGGGGTTGCGGCCCAGGCCGGAATCTTCGCGCATTCGCTCGGGCTGTGGGAACGCCTTGGCGGAACCGCCGTGATGGTGGAACAGGCCGACGAGATGGTGGGCCTGGCCGCACTGATCGCCGAAGCCAACGGCACCGCCCGGGTTTCGCACATCCGGGAAAAGATCGACGAGATGATGATCCACGCCACCATCCTGCGCGCCGGCATGGAGGCCGCGATCAGCAACGCGCACACCACGCCGGAGGGCTACTACTATCCCGACGATCTCTACACCAACGCCACCAAATACGTTGGCGCGGCGAACTTCAACCTGATGGTCCGGCATCTGCACGACATCGCCGGCGGTGGCGTGATCACCACGCCGTCGATGGCGGACCTGGACAACCCGGACGTCGGGCCGCAGTTGCGCAAGTACCTCACCGGCGCGCCCGAGGTCCCGGGTGATACTCGCGCGAAGTTGTTTCACGCCATCCGGGACGCCACCGCCGACTCGTACGGCGGCTGGCACCTGGTCACCAATGTGCAATCCGGTGGCGGCCTGTTCGCCCAGCGGCTGGTGACCCGCAAGCATTACGACATGGAGCGGGCCAAGCGCCTGGCCCGGCACGCGGCCAACCTCGATTGACGGCGCCGCGCGGTCACCGTGCTTGCATGAACGTGAACGTAGACGTAGATTCAGCTGCATGCGTTTTGGTGTGTTCATCGCCCCCTACCACATGGTGGGGGACAATCCGACCCTCGCATTCGAGCGCGACCTGCAGCTGGTCGAAGCCGTCGAAGAACTCGGCTACGAGGAAGCCTGGTTCGGCGAACATCATTCCGGCGGAACCGAAATCAGCGGGGCGCCGGATCTGATGATCGCCACGGCCGCCGCCCGCACCAAGCGCATCCGGTTGGGCACCGGCGTGGCCTCGCTGCCGTACCACCACCCGTTCATGTTCGCCGACCGGATGGTGCAACTCGATCACTTGACCCGGGGCCGGCTGATCGTCGGGGTCGGGCCGGGCGCGCTGCCGGGCGACGCATACATGATGGGCATCGAGACGACGCGGCAGCGCGACATGATGCTCGAGTCGCTCGAGGCGGTGCTCGAATTGTGGGCCGACGAGGGACCGGTGACGCGCAAGACGGACTGGTTCACGTTGCGCGATGCCAGGTTGCAACTGCGGCCCTACAGCAAGCCCGGCATCGAGGTGAGCGTCGCAGTGACGGCGTCGCCGTCCGGCCCGGTCGCGGCCGGCAAGTTCGGCATCGGATTGCTCTCGATCGCGGCGACCCAGAGGAAGGCCTTCGACGCGCTGGCGCGCAACTGGCGGACAGCAACCGAGACCGCGGCCGCACATGGCAAGACGGTGCGCCGCGAGGGCTGGCGCATGGTCGGGCCGATGCACATCGCCGAAACCGAGGAGCAGGCCCGCCGAGAGGTCGAGGTCGGCCTGGCTCAATGGGTCGACTACTTCCAAAATGTCGGCGCGATACCGATTTTGGGCGACTTCGATCCGGGCGAGGACATCGTGGCCGCCGTCAACGACACCGGTGTGGGCGTGATCGGCACTCCCGAGATGGCCGTCGAGCAGTTGCGCCGGCTGCAAAAACAGTCCGGCGGATTCGGCACCTATTTGTTGATGGCGCACGAATGGGCCAATCGTGAAGCCACGCTGCGGTCCTACGAGCTGATCAGCCGCTACGTGATGCCGGTGTTTCAGGATTCGCTGGAACCGATCGAGCGCAGCCGCGACTGGACGATCTTCCACCGCGAGACGCTGATGGGCAATATCACCGACGCGATCGTCGGCGCGACACAACAATTCCTTGCCGAGCGCGACGCCCGCCGCCGTGCCGAAGCAGAAAAAGTGCACACCGGTCAGTGATCGACTTCGGGGTGCTGCTGTTTCCCAACGTCGCGTGGGCGACCCTGCTCGACCGTTGCGAGCAGGCCGAGGAGTTGGGGTTTCGCAGCCTCTGGATCGACGACCACGGCGCCAACCCGCAAGCCCCGAAAGCCAATTGGTTCGAGGCGTTCACCACGCTGGCCGGCCTGGCCAACTGCACGCGACGAATGTTGCTGGGGCCGTTGGTCTCCAACGTCATCCTGCGACACCCCGTGCTGCTCGCGCGTCAAGCCATCACGCTCGAGAACATGTCGGGCGGCCGGCTGCGGCTGGGGATCGGGGCCGGTTACGCGCGCACCGACCACGAGCTGCTGGGCACTGCACCGTGGGCTCGCGACGAGCGTGCCGAGCGGTTCGCCGAAGCCGTCGAGCTGGTCGACGCGCTGCTGCGCGCCGAACCGGTCGACTTTGCCGGCAAGTACTACGAAGTTCACGGCGTTCGGCTGCGACCTGCTCCCGTGCAACGGCCCCGGCCGCCGATGTGCATTGCCGCGCATGACCGTTCAAGCCTGCGGTTGGTGGCGCGGTACGGCGACATCTGGAGTTCGTTTGGCGGCTGGGGGCTGTCGTCACCCGAGCTGCTGGCGATCACCGAGCAGCGCTCGGCCATCCTGGACGGACTCTGCGCCGAAGTCGGCCGAGACCCCTCGAGCATTCGCCGGCAGATCCTGGCCGGCAGTCCCGCGACCACTCCGGACCCGATCTGGTCGTCCGTTCAGGCGTTCGACGACTGGGTGGCCGGCTGGCAGCAGATCGGCATCGACGAGATCGTGTTGTACTTCCCGCCGGAGCTGCTCTACGAGCCGGAGCTGATCGATCCCGCGGTCCTCGAGCACTTGCGGGCCCTGCTGTTCGCACGAAGCTCAGGTGATCAACGCTCCGCCGTCGACTGGTAACACCGCGCCGCTGACGAACGACGCGGCCGGGCTGGCCAGAAACAGGACCGCCGCGGCCACCTCGTCGGGATCACCCATCCGCGCGGCGGGCACCCGCGAGTTCACGAACTCGTCGTTGAAGCCGCCCGGCGTGTGCGCGGTCATTCCGGTGGACAGAAATCCCGGCGCCACGGCGTTGACCCGAATTCCCTTGCGGCCGGTCCACTGTCGGGCCAGGTCGCGGGTGAGACCCAGCAGCCCCGCCTTGCTGGACACATAGCCCGCCTGCGGCAGCGAGGTCGTCGTCAACCCCAGGATGCTGCTGATCATCACGACGGCCGATCCCGGCTGCATCACGCGGCCACACGCCTGGCTCATCCAATAGGCGCCCATCAGGTTGACTTCGATGCTGTGCCGGAACTGCGCCGGATCCTCGCGCGTCGCGGGCGCGGCGGTGCCGACGCCCGCGTTGTTGACCAACACGTCCACCCTGCCGAAATGCTCCGCGATCCGGCCGACCGCGTCGGTGCAGGATTCGGGGTCTGCGACGTCGACCCGAAATGCCGTGACGTCGATGCCGTCGTCGCGCAATCTGGTGCAGCGCGCCTCGACGTCGTCGGGACGACGACCCGCCAAGGCGATTCGCGCTCCAGCACAGCCGAGCGCCCGGGCGATCGCCACACCCAACTCCGACGTCGCCCCGGTCACCACGGCGACGCGACCGTCCAGCCGGAATCGCTCGATCACGAGGCGTGGGTTTGGGTTTCCGGACGCGGGTGCGCGCGCGATGCCAGGACACAGTCGCGGCCCTGCAAGATGTGCTCGGCCATCAGGGCGCCGGCCCGCTCGGGTTCACCGGCGGCGATCGCGTCGCGCACCATCCGGTGGAACAGGTTGGAGCGCTCGCTTTCGGCCCGCGTCTGATGCCGAAAAACCTGATACACCAACGGAATGTCGACCGCGTGCACCAGCAGCGCCGACAGTCTTCGGTGCCGTGACCCCTCCACCACACCCTGGTGAAAGGCGCTGTTGGCAGCCGTGATTCGGCGCAGCCCCGCATCCAGCGAGCCACTCGACACGAGCTCGATGCCCGCATCGAAATCCGCGATCGCCGCGTCGAGTTCCGCGATGCCCTCGGCATCCATCCGCGTTGCCGCACGCTCGGCGGCCAGCGATTCCAGCCGGGCGCGCAGCTCGTACTGGTCGCGGATGTCGGTCTCGGACATCGTGGCGACGACCGCCCCCCGGTTGCGCTCGATCACGACCAGGCCGTCGGCAGCCAAGGCCCGCAACGCTTCTCGCACCGGGGTGCGGGACAGGTCGAACATCTCGCCGATGCGCTGTTCTACCAGCCGCGAGCCCGGCTCGAAATCGCCCTCGGCGATCGCGCGCCGGATCAACCGGTAGGCCAAGTCCGATCGGCCGTCGATCTCGGTCATCTCAGTCACCTCCGGAAGTGGCGGCGCCGATGTCGAGCACGCCACCACCCTCGGGGTCGTCGACCTCCACGATCGGGTCGTCGACGTCGTCGAACTCCAGGCGCAGCGCCCGCGACATGATCGCGTGCATGACATACATCGTGGTGGTGTAGGTGAATTCGAGGATCTCGGTGTCGGTGAAAACTTCTCGCAGTTGGGTGAACAACTGCTCGGGCACCCGACCTTGTTGGCCCGCAAGGCAATCCGCGTAGGCCAGCAGCAGCCGCTCGGTGTGATCGAAACAATCGGCGGTCTGCCACGACGGGATCGCCGCGATCTTCTCCACGGACAGCCCCGCCGACCGGCACGCCTTGCAATGCTGGGAGTAGACGAACTGGCTGCCGACCACCCAGCCCGCCCGGATCTGGCCGAGCTCGCGGTGATCGGGGCGAATGCTTACTTCTTGGCGGTACAGGCGAAAGCCCCGCACGGCATGGCGCAGGGCAGCGGGCGACTGGGCCATGACCGTCCACCAGTTTCCCGGAGTGCCGCCGACGGTGCCCGGCTCGGCCACCGGATCGCGGTCGCCGAACATGAAGTCGTACATCTTGAGCGTGAACTCGTCGGTGACCTCACCCCGGGGAATGGGATTCAGGCGCGGCATTGCGGGTCCTCTCGACTGGGTGCAGATTGCATTCAATCCCAGCGTCAGCCGCTACGTCAATGCAGCTCGCAGTTCAGCCGGGCTGCAGATTGCGTACAGTCCGCTGACATCAGGGGCGCAAGCCGGCGAGTGTCATGGCCGCGAACGCATCGCCGATCTCGGCCAGTGTGTTGCGTCCGCCGGGGACGTACCAACGGTGGATCCAGTTGTGCATGCCGAGGATCCCCAGCATCACCAGCCGCGGGTCGAGGTCGCGGCGAAATACGCCGGACGCGACGCCCTCTTCGACGATCGCAAGCAACGTCTTGCCGTAGGCATCGGCATTGGCGACGATGTCCCGCGCCTCGGGAAGGGTTGCGAGATACTGACTTTCGCTGAACAACAGAAAGACTTCGGGATAGTTGGCCAGGTCTTCGATGTACGCGCGCAGCGCGCGACGCAGCTTCTCGTCGGCCGGCGCGTCGGACTCGAGCGCTTCGCGGCAGCGCCGCGTCATCGTGTAGGCGGGCTGCTCGATCAACGCGACCAGCAGCTCCTCTTTGGTGCCGACGTAGTAGTACAGCGAGGCACGGTTGATGCCGACCTCGGCGGCCACATCCTCGAGGCGGGCTCGCGCGAATCCTTCCCGGCGGAAGACCTCCGCGGCGCCCTTGAGGATCGTCTGCCATCGCTCCCCGGAGGCGCGGCGGTCGGCGTTGCGGCGCTCGTGGCGTCGACGGGCATTGTCGCTCTGCTGGCGGGTGGCTGGAATCGTCGTCCTCCTCATCTACCGTGCGGTATCAACGTACGCCATCAGGGCCGAGAGCTGCAGAAAGCCGACCAACGTCAACGTGAACGTTGACGTTGACAAACCGACCCTGTCGTCGTAGCGTGCCGAACTGATGCTCCGTCATTTGCGCCCCAATTTCTCCATCGCCACGCGGAAGTCGTCGTGCTCCATAGCCGCCGCCTCCAGCGCGAGCGACAACGGCAGCACCGCACCCGACGCCAGGGCGAGCAGGCGGTTGATCGCCACCTTGGTGCCTTGCACAGCCTGGGGAGCCAGTTGGGCAAGCCGCACGGCCATCGACATCGCCGCCGGTAGCACCTCGGGAGCCGGCAGGACTCCGGTGATCAGTCCCAGTCGCTCGGCCTCGGCGCCCGTGAGGAGGTCACCCGCCATCAACAATTGCTTGGCGCGGTTGATCCCGACGAGCAGCGGCCAGATCACTGCAGCACCGTTGCCGGCCGGCAGCGCGGCATGCACATGTAAGTCGCCGAGCTTGGCCGATTCGGCGACATACGAGATATCCGCCAGCGTCGCCAGCACCGCGCCCAGCCCGATCGCGTGCCCATTCACCGCTGCGACAAGGGGTTTGGTCAGGGCGATGATGTCGTCCACGATGTGGCGCGCCTCCTCGATCGGCGTTCGGCCGGTCGAAGTCGCATACCCGCGATCGCTGGATTCGTCACCGCCCGCGGAGAACGTCCGGCCCGCACCGGTCAGCACCACGGCACGCACCCGGCCGTCGTCTTGGGCCGCGGCGAACACGGTGGACAACTCCGAATGCATGACGTCGTCAACGGCGTTGGCCTTGTCGGGCCGATTCAGCGTCAACACCGCGACGCCAGTGGATTCGTCCAGGGCGACGTCGATGGTGCGGTATGCCTCGGGGTCGAGCATCGGTCCGCTCCCTTCGATGAACGTGAACGTCGATGTAGATTCTAGGAGGCCTTCGTGAGGATGTCGTTCGGGACGTTCATCGCGCCGTATCACCCGGTCAAGGAAAGCCCGCTGACCAGCTATGAGCGTGATCTCGAGCTGATCGCGTGGTGTGATCGGTGGGGCTTCGACGAGGCCTGGGTGGGCGAGCATCATTCGGCCGCCTGGGAGAACATCGCCGACCCCGCGATGTTCTTGGCCGTTGCCGGTCAACGCACCCAACGCATCCGGCTGGGGTCCGGCGTGGTGAGCCTGCCGTATCACCACCCGCTGATGGTGGCCGACCGGTTCGTGCAGCTGGACTACCTGACGTACGGGCGGGCGATGCTCGGTGTGGGCCCCGGGGCATTGGTCTCCGACGCGACGATGATGGGCATCGACCCGATCACCCAGCGTCCGCGGATGAACGAAGCCCTCGGGGTGATCATCCGGCTGCTGGCCGGCGAGACGGTCACCCATCACAGCGACTGGTTCACCTTGAATGAGGCACGCCTGCAAATGCTTCCGGTCAACGGCTCGATGCCGATCGCGGTCGCCTCGAGCACCTCGCCGTCGGGCATGACCGCCGCCGGTACCCACGGGGTCGGGGTCCTTTCGCTCGGCGCCGGCCTGATCGGCGGCAAGAAGGACCTCGCGGCGCACTGGGCGCTGGGGGAGAAGGCCGCCGCGGAGAGCGGCAAGAACTTCCGGCGCGAGGAGTGGCGCCTGGTGATCCGCGCGCACCTCGCGCACACCCGAGAGCAGGCAATGGCCGAGGTCCGCGAGGGTCGCGAGGTCGAACGGATCGGCTACTTCAAGCGGATCGCCGGGTTGAAGAACGACTACACCCTCGAGCAGGAGATCGCCGAGGACGCCGCGATCGTCGGCACACCCGACGACATGATCGAGGCGCTGCACCGGTTACAGACCATCACCGGCGGGTTCGGCGGGTTCCTGGTGCTGGCCGGTGATTGGGCTGACCGCGAGGCGACGCTGCGCAGCTACGAATTGATCGGTCGCTACGTCATTCCCGAGTTCCGCGGGCACCTGGAACCCCTGCGTGCCAGCTACGACACCGTGGTGTCCAAGAAAGCCGACTATGGCGCACCGGTCATGGCGGCGATCAAGAAGGCCTACGAAGATGCCGGCCAACAAATGCCCGAAGACCTCAACCCGACCAACCTGAGGTAGCAATTCGGTCGGTTTTCCGGGCCGAACCTGACCGGCCGCCGTAGCCTTAGCCCCATGAGCGATGGCGACGTGGAGTTTCTCCGCGGTACCGGACGAATTGCCATGGCGCACAGGGGATTCACGTCGTTCAGGTTCCCGATGAACACGATGGGCGCGTTCCACGAGGCCGCCAAGCTCGGATTTCGCTACATCGAGACCGATGTTCGCGCGACCCGTGACGGCGTGGCCGTGATCCTGCACGACCGCCGGCTCCCGGCGCAGGCGGGGCTGCCGGGCCCGATCGACCGGCTTGGTTGGTCGGATCTCCGCACGGCGGATCTCGGTGCGGGGCAGACCATCCCGACGCTGGAAGAGCTGCTGGTGGCGCTACCCGCCATGCGGGTCAACATCGATATCAAAGCCGAGTCGGCCATCGAACCGACGGTCGAGGTCATCGAGCGTTTGAACGCCCACGATCGGGTGCTGGTCACGTCGTTCTCCGACCGGCGTCGCCGTCGCGCGCTGCGCCTGCTGTCCAAACGGGTCGCGAGTTCGGCGGGCACGGTCGCGTTCCCGGCGCTGGTCGCGGCGAAAACACCGGCCAGCCGCGCGTATGCCTGGCGAATGCTGCACGACAGCGACTGCCTACAACTGCCGCCACGGGTTGGCCGCCTGCCGGTGATCACGCCGGCCCTGGTCCGGGCCGCGCACGCCTCGGGGCGTCAGGTGCACGCGTGGACCGTCGACGATCCGGTGGTGATGCGGGCCCTGCTCGACATCGGGGTGGACGGCATCATCACCGATCGCGCCGACCTACTGCGCGATGTGCTGGTCGCGCGCGACGAGTGGTCCCCGCTCTAGCTACAGCTTGCTGGCGGCGAAGTCGGCGGCCTGGTTGGCCATGCCGGCGTCGATGTACGCGCTAGCCAGATGTTGTGGCCAGTTCTCTTTCCAGGTGTTCGGGTCGGCGGGGTTGCAGACCGGGTCAGCGCCGTGGCACAACTCGATCGTCCGGTCGTTGTACAGCGGGTTGAAGTTCGTGATCGGACCCACCCACTGACTTCCGTTGCCGAACAGCGCGACGGCGGCGATGTGCTGGTCCATGCCGGGCGGCAGGGGACTGTCGAACCCGAACGCACTGATGGGCGCGGCGAGCACCACGTCGGTGACCGCGGCTCCGAGTGAGTAGCCGCCCAGCACGAGCCGGGTGTTCGGGCAACTGCCGGCCATGTCCTGGATGTGGTGGCTCATGTCGTTGGCGCCGATGTCGACCTGCGTATCAGCGGGGTACTTGACGGCGTACGAGCCGAAGCTCCGATTGCCCACCTTGGACGACAGCGCGTTGATGAACGCGTTGCCGAGCACACCCGGTCCCGGTGATTCGTATCGGCCGCGGGCGAACACCACCTGAACCTGGGGACAGCTGGCGGCGGCCGACGGTACGGCACCCGGAGCCTGCAGCACTGCGGGGGCCAGTATCAGTGCGCCCGCGATCACGACCGCCGCGAGGCACACACCACATGGTTTACGGAGAAGTAAAGCGCGCACAGCACGATGTTAAGTCGAACTCGGCGCCGGCGCCGGGCAGGGTGAATTCGGATCCGTACGGACTCTGACCACGTTGTCGGCCGTAGCACGCCGAACGATAGGTTCGGCTGATGAGCAACACCAACGCGAGTGCACCCGAGCGTTTGTTCGCGCTGGCCGGCCAGGTCACGGGTTTCATGCCGGACGACGAGGGGCGCGCGCTCTACGACGCGGCGCTGCGGTATCTGGGCGGCGGTGTCGGAGTCGAGATCGGAACCTATTGCGGCAAATCCACCTTGCTGCTCGGTGCCGCGGCGCAACAGACGGCGGGCGTGCTCTACACGATCGATCATCACCACGGCTCCGAGGAACATCAGGCCGGCTGGGAATACCACGACGCCTCGTTGGTCGATGAGGTCACCGGACTGTTCGACACCTTGCCGACGTTTCGTCGCACGCTCGACGCCGCCGGGCTGGATGACCACGTGGTGGCGGTGGTGGGCAAGTCACCGGTGGTGGCCCGGGGATGGCGGTCACCGCTGCAGTTCTTGTTCATCGACGGCGGCCACTCCGAGGCCGCGGCCACCGAGGACTTCAACGGATGGGCCAAGTGGGTGAGTGTCGGCGGGGCACTCGTCATCCACGACGTATTTCCCGATCCGCGAGACGGCGGCCGGCCACCGTATTACATCTATTGCCGCGCACTCGATTCCGGCCAGTTCCGGGAGGTCTCCGCACTCGGGTCACTGCGGGTGCTCGAGCGCATCAGCGGTCGGGTGGGCGAGCCGATCGAAATCACCGGCCAGGCCCGGTAACCACACACTCGCAGTCGAAGTCGGTCTGCAGACCCAGCGGCAGACCTTGGCCCCGGAAGATCCCGGCGCCTGCCGTGGTGTCCGACAGCGCGTCCGCCGCCAGGATCACCGCCGCGCCCGTCCACGTCGTGCGCTCCTCGGGCCACCGCTTGCCGTCGGCGAACACCAAGCCGGTCCAGTACGAGCCGTCTTCTTCACGCAGGTGCTGCATCGCGGCGAATTGCCGGTGCGCGACGGATCGCTGCCCGATGGCTTCGAGCGCCATCACCAGTTCGCAAGTTTCGGCGCCCGTCACCCAGGGCCGGTCGTTCACGCAGCGGATGCCGAGACCGTCGACGACGAAGTCGTCCCAGCGCTCCTTCACGCGCGCCGCGGCGACCGGGCCTCGCAGCGCGCTACCGAGGATGGGGTAGTACCAGTCCATCGAGTAGCGGTCTTTTTCGGTGAACGCCTCCGGATGCGCGACGAGCGCATGGCCCAGCCGGCCCAACGCCAGCTCCCACTCCGGCTGCGGGTCGCCGACCAGGGCGGCCAGCGCCAATGCGCACCGGATGCTGTGATACACGCTGGCGCAACCGGTTAGCAAAGCTTCGCGAACCGGACCGGTTTCGCTTCGCGCCCAACAGATCTCGCCGTACCCGATCTGCAGGTCGATGACGAAGTCGATCGCCTTGTGCACCGTCGGCCACATCGACGCCGCGAAGGACTCGTCGCCGGTGACCAATACGTAATGCCAAACACCGGTGGCGATGTAGGCGCAGAAATTGCTGTCACTGTTGGGGTCTTCGATTGTCCCCGAACGGAATTGGAGGGGCCAAGATCCATCGGATCGCTGATTACGACGACTCCACTCATATGCGGCCCGGGCTGGTTCCAGCAATCCGGCAGCGGTGAGCGCCATCGCCGATTCGACGTGATCCCACGGGTCGGTGTGACCGCCCCGAAACCAGGGGATGGCACCGGACGATTCCTGCTCGGCGGCGATGGACAGCGCTGTCTGGCGACACTGCTCGGGGCTGAAGACGCCCGGGACTGCCGGCGGGCTAGATCGACGCAACTGAATACCCCGGTGTCGCTTCCGCTTTGACCTGGTGCGGTTTGGTGAAGTACATCGCCACGCTCTTGCCCACGAAGGGGTTGAGCACCGACTCCGCGATACGGGTGAGCCTGGGCCTGCGCATAAGGTCCCACACCAGAAGTTTGTGATATGCGGTCACCGCGGGATGGTCTGTATTTTGAACTCCGACAGCACATTTCAGCCACCAAAATGGAGCATGCAATGCGTGCGCATGATGGGAATGCGTCAATTCCAGGCCGCTGCCTACGATCTTGTTCCGCAATTCGCTGGCCCGGTAGATGCGGATGTGCCCACCGAGGTTGGCGTGATACTCGTCGGACAGCAGCCAGCACACTTGTTCCGGGAGCCATCGGGGTACCGAGACCGCGAGGGTGCCTCCAACTTTGAGAACCCGGACCAATTCCGCGATCGCGGCGTCGTCTTGGGTGACGTGTTCCAGAATTTCGGATGCGATGACGCAGTCGAATGTCTCATCGGGGTACGGCAAGTTCAACGCGTCGCCGACGACCGCCTCCGCCGATGCTGCCGCAGGTGCCTCTCCGTTTTCGGCCATCGCCCGCAAAATGGTTTCTACGGACTTCAATTCGGCTTCGTCACGATCGAACGCGACGATGTCGGCACCGCGACGGTACGCCTCGAACGCGTGCCTGCCGGCCCCGCAGCCCACGTCGATCACCTTGCTGGACGGCCCGATGCCGAGCCGGTCGAAATCGACTGTCAGCATTGCAGTTCGCCCTCGGTGACGGTCTTTCGTGCGATCGCCTGCTCATAGATCCGCACGGTCTGTGCCGCTACGGCTTCCCAGCTGAACACGCTGACCGCCCGGGCCCGGCCCGCCTTTCCAAGGCTGCGGCGCTTTTCCGGCGAGTCCAGCAACTCGCCCAGCGCGCGGGTCAGCGCGTCGACGTCGGCGGGCGGCACCAGCTCGGCGCAGGCGCCGTCGGACCCGAGAACTTCGGGCAGGGCACCCACCCGGCTCGCGACGATCGGTGTACCACTGGACATCGCCTCCACGGCGGGCAGCGAAAACCCTTCGTAGAGCGACGGTATGCAGGCGACCTCGGCCGAGGCGAACAACGCGGCCAGCTCGGCATCGGTGAGCCCGCTGGTGATGTGGACGATGTCCGAGATCCCGAGTTCGGCGATCAGTTTGTGGGTGGGGCCGTTGGGTTCCACCTTGGCGACGAGCCGCAACTCGACATCCCGGTTCACCCGAGCTTTGGCGACGGCGTGCAACAGGGTGCTGACGCCCTTCAGCGGGGTGTCGGCGCTGGCGATCGCGATCACCCGGCCGGGCTGCCGTGGACCCGAACCCGGTTTGAACAGCTCGGTGTTCACACCCAACGGCACAACGTGGAGTTGCTCGGGCGAGACGCCGAAATCGGAAATGATGTCGGCCGCCGACGACGACGAGACCGTCAACAGCTCCGGAATCTGACGCGCCACGTGCTGCTGCATGTCCAGGAAGCCATACCACCGGCGTACCAACGGCTTCCGCCACCACTTTGCCGCCGCGACGTCCAGCACCCGGTCACGGGTGATCGGGTGGTGCACGGTGGCCACCACCGGCATTCCCGTAGCGGCAATGCTCAACAATCCCGTTCCCAGACTTTGGTTGTCGTGGACGACGTCGAAGTCGGATACGCGGTCGGCCAGCAGACGGGCGACACGCATGGTGAACGTCCGCGGCTCGGGGAAACCGGCCGTCCACACGGTCAGGAGTTCCCGCAGGTCGATCGCGTCGTGGATCTCGCTGGGGCGGGGAATGCGGAACGGGTCGGGCTCGCGGTACATGTCGAGACTGGGAACCTCGGTCAATCGCACCCGAGGATCGAGCAATTCCGGATACGGCTGCCCGGAAAATACTTCGACATCATGACCTAGTTCCACGAGACCGTGGCTGAGATGTCGTATGTAGACGCCCTGTCCGCCGCAATGGGTCTTACTACGGTAGGACAGCAAGGCAATTCGCATACTCAACTCTTCTTTGCTGGTTAACGAACGCGGAAGGGCGCCGAATCCATTGCGATCAACGGGCTCCCGAACTCCGTGACAGCAAACTGGACATGTGTCCAGACTATAGTTCGATCAGCTAATCGACGCAACGCGCCATCGGTGGCCTTCAATACTAGGTTTCGGCAATATTTGTTCGGCGGCGAGGTCGGGTGGATAACTGTTCCGGGTCGGGCGGAGGCAATCGAGAGTCGGAACATGTTGTGAGGCAATGGGCAGAGCGGTGACCAAGGAGGAGACGCATTTGTTTGCTGGCGGCCGGCCCTCCTCAGCGATCGAGCAGGACGGACAGGGCGTCGGAGACCATGTCCTCGGGGTCTTGTTCGATCCCGACATTGCGTAGCTCGCCCTCGATGGCAAGGGAGGCGATGCCGTGTACGAGCGACCAGAGCGGTCCGGCCGCCTCGCGCGGTTGTCGGCCGCGCAGTAGCCCGGCGGCCTGACACCCGGCAATCGCGTCAAGCAGATTTCCGAAGGCTTGACCTGCGGCGACGGCCAGACTCGGGTGCTGGGCCTTGCCGGTATCCGCGCCGAACATGACGCGGTACTGGTCCGGATGGCCAACGGCCCAACGGACATAGGCGCGACCGATTGCGATCAGCTTGTCGGGGGGACGGGCGGCGACTTCGGCGCCGGCGGACAATGCGGCGTGGAGTTCTAAAAACCCCTGTTCGGCGACGGTCGCGAGCAGGTCAGCCTTGTCGGTGAAGTGGCGGTACGGCGCCGCGGCGCTGACACCCGCCCGGCGGGCCGCCTCGGTCAGGGTGAATCCCTTCGGCCCCCGCTCGGCCACCAGCGACAGTGCGGCGCTGGTCAGCGCCCGTTTGAGATCGCCGTGGTGATAACGGTCCCGGCGGATCTTGGTTGCGGCGGGGGACTTCTCTGCGGTCATGTTGACGACATTAACATCTCGGTCTATGTTAATGATATTCACATTCCCGGAAAGGGGCGAAAATGTCATCTCAACAAAGCGGTGAGACGGGCTGGGCGGTGATCACGGGCGCCAGCTCCGGTTTCGGCGCGATCTTCGCCGACCTCTTGGCCAAGCGTGGCTTGTCACTGCTGCTTGCCGGACGGGACGAGGCACGCCTGCGCGCGGTCGCGCAGCGGGTGCGTCAATCGGCTCGCGTCGACGTCGAACTGGTCATCGGCGACCTCGGCGCCGAAGCCGGCGTCGAGGCCCTGGTCGCCAGCCTCGCTGGGCGGACGGTCGAGGTGCTGGTCAACAATGCCGGGTTCGGCACCTACGGCCGATTTGCGGAGCTGGACGCCGATCGCGAGCACGAGCTGGTGGCAGTCAACGTCGACGCGCTGGTTCGCCTGACCCATGCGGTACTGCCCGGAATGCTGGCCCGCGGTCGCGGCGGCATCCTCAACGTCGCCTCCACCATCGCGTTTCAGCCCGGCACGTACCAGGCCACCTACGGCGCCTCGAAGGCGTTCGTGCTCTCCCTCAGTCAGGCCCTGTGGGCCGAAACGCGCGGCTCGGGCGTCACGGTGACCGCGCTGTGCCCCGGACCCACCCGGACCGGATTCGTCGATGCGCTGGGATCGGATGTCTCGCACACCGCGATCTACCGGCGCCTCGCCGCACCCGAACCCGTGGTGGCCGCCGGGCTGCGCGCGCTCGACCGAGGCCGTGCCGTCGCGGTGCCGGGGTGGCGCAACCGGATCATGACTACCGGCGGCCGCATGTCACCCGGTTGGCTGTCCGCCCTGATCAGCGGCCGGATGCTACGGCCCACCGCCGCCACGACGCATGCAGGTCACTGAGATGGCCTGAATGAGCGAACCCGCTTGTCGTCCAATCGAGTTGGGAGAAAGGCTCAGATGTTGTTGCGCGCTCAAGCGGGTGGGACCTGCGTGGCACGGGCACAATCATGCGCATTTTCCTGCGCGGTGTGGTCGGCTTCCTTGCTAACCGGCTCGTGACAGCGGCTGAAAAGGGGTAATCCACGTCACAGCGGTCACCCTTCGCGCCGTTGTCTCCGAATCCAGGTCAGTCACACGGGAATTCGTGAAGCCGGTGAACCGCTCGGCTCATTCACGCGTGGCTAGATATGCAACGCTATACCCAGCGGTGCGGAGGAGTCATCGTGAAGGCTGTATTAGAAACACGCTACGACGTGATCGTGTGTGGAGCGGGGTCCTCAGGCTCTGTGATCGCGGCACGGTTGGCGGAAAACCCCGACGTAAAGGTGCTGTTGCTGGAGGCCGGCGGCAGCGATGACGTCCCCACCGTCACCGAGGCGAGCCAGTGGCCGCTGAACCTGGGCAGTGAACGCGATTGGGGCTTCGTGTCCGAACCCGACCCGGGGCTGCACGGACGCTCGATCCCGTTCTCGATGGGCAAGGTGCTGGGCGGCGGGTCGAGCATCAACGTGATGCTCTGGGCGCGAGGGCATCGCAGCGACTGGGACCATTTCGCGACCGAATCCGGTGAGCCGGCCTGGGGATACGAATCGGTCCTGGATTTGTACCGCCAGATCGAGGATTGGCACGGAGTGGGTGAGCCGAATCATCGTGGCAGGGGAGGACCCGTCTTCGTCCAGCCCGCACCCGACCCACATCCGATCGCCGCGGCGACCGTGAAAGCTGCCAGGACACTGGGAATTCCGACCTATCAGAGTCCCAACGGGCGGCTGATGGAAGATATGCGCGGCGCCTCGATCTCCGACCTGCGGTGGCGTGGCGGGAAACGCCTGTCGGTATTCCGCACCTACACGGCGCCGCAGCTGGACAGGCCGAACCTCACCGTGGTGCCGGGAGCGCTGGTAACCAGGGTGATTCTCCAGGACTCTCGGGCCACCGGCGTCGAGGTGCTGCACGAGGGCGCGGTCCAGCGCGTGACCGCGGACACCGAGGTGGTGTTGTCCCTCGGGGCGATTCACAGCCCCAAAGTGCTGATGCAGTCCGGCGTCGGCGACGCCGACGAACTGCGCGACGCCGGGGTCCGGCTCCGCCAGCACCTGCCGGGCGTGGGACGCAACTTTCACGACCACTACGGGTTCGACTGCGTGTGGGAATTTCCCGAAGACATTGCGGGCAGCACCCAGGCCGGTGCGATGCTGTTCTGGGACTCCGGACTTGGCGACACGGACGGACCAGACCTGTTCGCCTGTTTAGGGCCCTTTCCCAAGTCCACGCCCGAAAACATCGCGAAATACGGCCTGCCACAAAATGGCTGGATCTTGTTCGGCTCCCCGACGCATCCCAGGAGCCGTGGCCGATTGCGGTTGACGGGTTCGGGTCCCGACGATCCCATTCGGATCGAAGCCAACGCGTTGTCGGACCCCCACGATGTCAAGACGGGGATCGCCTGCATCGAAACCCTGCGCGAAATCGGCAATTCCGCGGAGCTTCGGCCGTTCGTCACGCGCGAGGTAATGCCGGGCAACCTGACCGGCGGCGCGCTGGAGACCTATCTGCGCAACGCGGTCACCACCTATTGGCACGAATCGGGGACGGCGAAGATGGGCCGCGACCCGATGTCGGTGGTCGACGGACACCTCAGGGTCTACGGCATCGAGGGTCTGCGCGTCGCCGATGCGTCGATCATGCCCCGGATCACCAGCGGCAACACCATGGCGCCGTGCGTCGTGATCGGTGAACGTGCCGCGCACTTCATCAAGACCGAGCACCGGATGTGACGGTCCGTCCCATTCAGAACCTCCAATTATCAACGCCTGGACAGGAATTCGATCTCATGCTGGAACTCATCGACAAGGGACAACCCACCGCGGAGCACCCACACCCGTTGCTCTTTGTGCACGGCGCCTTCCTGGGCGCATGGAGCTGGGATGCGCACTTTCTGGATTTCTTCGCCGACCGCGGGTTTCGCGTCCTGGCGCCCAGCCTTCGCGGCCACGGCTCGAGCCCGGCGGACAAACCCCTGCGGCTGTGCTCAATCTCGGACTTCGTCGAAGACGTCACAAAGATCGCCAATACGGTTGCGCCACAGCCAATCCCGATCGGGCACTCCATGGGTGGATTCGTGGTGCAGAAGTATCTCGAAGCCAATAAGGCGCCGGCGGGGGTTCTGATCGCGTCCGCGCCGCCGCGTGGACACCTACGGTCGCTGCTGCGCAACATCCGTCGACACCCGTGGCGCTGTTCCAGGTTCAGCCTGAGTGGGCGACCCGACCATCTCCTGGGCACCACGACGGCGGGAGCTCGGGAATTGTTCTTCGGCCAGAAGGCGTCCGACGACCTGATCAGCGCGACCACCGCACGGCTCCAACCGGACAGCACACGCGCTATCTTGCTGGACATGGTCGCCCTCGAACTGGTCAGGACCGACCGGATCACCACACCGTTGTTGGTGCTCGGCGGAGAAGAAGACGCGACCTATCACCCCACCGAGGTCCGCGCGACGGCTCGGGCCTACGGCACTGAGGCGACGATCATTCCGCAGATTGGGCACTCGATGACCGTGGAACCCGGGTGGGAAACGGTCGCCGAGCGCATCTTGTCGTGGCTGATCGAGCGCCGACTCTAGGCATCGTCGTGCGGTAACGCGCTTGCTACCATCGCGCCGTGCACGATATTGCTGCACCACGCGGTGGGCGGCGGACTGTTCGGCGACGCGAAGTCCTCAAGTATGCGTTCGCACCGGCGCTGCTGGGCCTGGCCGCGACGTTCGACGCACCCAGCTCGTCAGCCGCCGGCCTCCAGCTGATCGACTTTGCCGAGAAAAGGATTTCGCCGGACGAGATCAAGGCGGCGGGATACGCCGGCGTGATCAACTACGTCTCCGCCGAGCGGCCGGGTGCACATTTCGAGGCCAAGCCCATCACCCGCGAGTACGCGGACTCGTTGCGCGCGGCGGGTCTACACATCGTCAGTAACTTCCAGTACGGCAAGCCCGGATGGCCCGCTACGCCGTCGGACCTGACCCGCGGGCACGACGGTGGTGTGGCGGACGCGCAAACGGCTCAGCAGCTGCATGCGGCTGCCGGCGGACCGAACTCGGCGCCGATCTTCTTCAGCGTCGACGACGACATCGACCAGAACACCTGGAATACCCTTGCCGTCGACTGGTTTCGGGGAATCAACTCGGTACTCGGCGTTGGCCGTACCGGTATCTACGGCCACTACAACGCGTGCGGGTGGGCGATCAGGGACGGCGTGATCGGCAACTCGTCCAGCGCGGGGCACCGCTGGGCGTGGCAAACCCGGTCGTGGTCGCACGGCCAGCGCGAGCCGATGGCGGTGCTGTACCAAACGATCGTCAACAGCCCGTCCAACCCGGGCCCGCTGCTGGGCGGCATCAATGTGGATGTCGACGACGTCCTCGCGCCCGATTACGGACAGTGGGATCTGGGCCGCTGAGCGCTACATGCCCAGCGGTACCGAACTGCCGGTCGCCTGGGGCGTGGTCGAGGCGATGAAGTTCTCCAGGATGTCCGCCACGGCCATCGGCGCCTCGACGTGCGGGAAGTGCCCGACGCCCTCGAGTACCTCGAGGCGGCTGCCCTCGAGCGCGTCGTGGGCGGCGTAGGCGTGCGCGACCGGGATGATCCGATCCTGGTCGCCCCAGATCAGCAGGGACGGTAGGCCGGCCGCGACGTGCAGCTTGTTCAGCGCGCTGACGGCCTGGCCGCGATAGTCCACGACTGAGCGCAACGTCCGCAAAAACGCCTGGCGGGTCCGCGCGTCCGACAGCGAGCAGTAGGCCTGCCACATCTCACCGGCTCGCGGCGCCCGAATCCCGGCCGAGGTCAGCCACGAACCGACCTTGTTGCCCAGGTTCAGCACCGGTTGGGGCGCAACGACGGGCAACAGCAATTCGGCGCCGGGCGCCGCCAACATCCGCAGCACCGGGCTGAGTTCGGGGCCCAGGCCGCCGCTGCCGATCAGGGCCAGTCGCTCGCAGTAGTCGCGATGCTGATGCGTGAACTGCATCGCGATGCCGCCGCCCAGCGACTGCCCGACCACGGTGGCGCGGGAGACGCCGAGTTCGTCGAGCAGATCACGCAACGAGACCGCGAATGCGCCCAGCGAGTAGTCGCCGCGCGGCTTCGCCGACTCCCCGTGGCCGAGCAGGTCGGGAGCGATGACGCGGTATTTCTTGGCGAGCTGCGGAATGATCTCGCGCCAGGTGGCCGAGCTGCCGGCCATCCCGTGGATCAGCAACAGGGCGTGGCCGCGGCCGGCGTCCCGGTAGGCGATCCGGTCGCCGTGCAGTTCGAGGTACGTCAATTCGCTCATGGTCAACCCGTTTACCCATGCCTTGGTCGTTGGATGCGCCGGCGCCTACCAAGAATACGTAACTTACGCCGCCGTAGGTTACTGGCGGGTAATAGTGTGGTGGGCCTCACGCGTCGGACATGCCCACGTCAAATGAACGACACCCCGCGGGCTGCGTGCCCGCGGGGTGTCGTCTGGTGCTGCCGATCAGGCCGGCGTCACTTCAGGTCGTACCGGTCGTTGTTCATGACCTTGACCCACGCCGCGACGAAGTCCTCCACGAACTTGCCCGCGTTGTCGTCCTGCGCGTAGACCTCGACGAGGGCGCGCAGCACCGAGTTCGACCCGAACACGAGGTCGTTGGCGGTCGCGGTCCACTTGAGCGCCCCCGAGGCCCGGTCGCGGCCCTCGTAGACGTTCTCGGCGGTTTCCGACGGCTTCCACTCCGTGCCCATGTCGAGCAGGTTGATGAAGAAGTCGTTGGTCAACGCGCCCGGCTTGTCGGTGAACACGCCGTGCTTGCTGCCGCCGTGGTTGGCGCCCAGGGCCCGCAGACCCCCGATCAGCACCGTCAGTTCCGGACCCGTCACACCGAGCAGATACGCACGCTCCAGCAGCAGCTGCTCCAACGGGGCCTTCTCGCCGGGCCGGAAGTAGTTGCGGAACCCGTCGGCGCGCGGTTCGAGCACCGCGAACGACTCCACATCGGTGTTCTCCTGTGAGGCGTCCGTGCGGCCGGGTGCGAAGTGCACCGAGATGTCGTACCCCGCGTCCTTGGCCGCCTTCTCGACCGCCGCGGAACCGGCCAGCACGATCACGTCGGCCAGCGAGATCTTCTTGCCACCCGAAGCCGAGGCGTTGAAGTCCTGCTGGATCTTCTCCAGCACCGGCAACACCTTGTCCAGCTCGGACGGCTCGTTGACCTCCCAATTCTTCTGCGGCTCAAGGCGAATCCGCGCCCCGTTCGCGCCGCCGCGCTTGTCGGTGTTGCGGTAGCTGCTCGCCGCCGCCCAGGCGGTCTTGACCAACTGCTGCACCGTCAGGCCCGACTCGAGAACCTTGCCCTTCAGGGCCGCGACATCCTTGTCGTTGACCAGCTTGTGGTCGACGGCCGGGACCGGGTCCTGCCACAGCTGCGGCTCGGGAACCCACGGGCCGAGGTAACGCGAGATCGGTCCCATGTCGCGGTGCAGCAGCTTGTACCACGCCTTGGCGAAGGCATCGGCCAGCTCGTCGGGGTTCTTCAGCCAGCGCTCGGTGATCCTGCGGTAGATCGGGTCCTCCCGCAACGAGACGTCGGTGACCAGCATCGTCGGGGCGCGACCCGGACCGCCGAACGGGTCGGGAATGGTGCCCGCGCCCGCGCCGTCCTTGGCGGTGAACTGCCAGGCTCCGGCCGGGCTCTTGGTCAGCTCCCACTCGTAGCCGTACAGCGTCTCGAGGAAGGTGTTGTCCCACTTGGTCGGGGTAGGCGTCCAGACGACCTCGAGGCCGCTGGTGATGGCGTCCTTGCCCGAGCCGCTGCCGTAGGAGCTCTTCCAGCCCAGCCCCTGTTGCTCGATGGGCGCGGCCTCCGGCTCGGGGCCGACCAGGTCGGCGTCGCCGGCACCGTGCGTCTTGCCGAAGCTGTGGCCACCGACGATGAGCGCGGCGGTCTCTTCGTCGTTCATCGCCATCCGGGCGAAGGTCTCGCGGATGTCGATCGCCGCGGCGACGGGATCCGGTTTACCTTCGGGGCCTTCGGGATTCACGTAAATCAGGCCCATGGTGGTGGCGCCGTACGGTTGCGCAAGATCGCGCTGGCCGGAATAGCGCTTGTTGGTGCCCAACCATTCGTCCTCTTCACCGAACAGGATCTCTTCGGGCTCCCATACGTCTTCGCGGCCGAAGGCGAACCCAAAAGTCTTGAACCCCATGGATTCCAGGGCGACGTTGCCGGCCAGCAGCAGTAGGTCGGCCCAGGAGATCTTGTTGCCGTGCTTCTTCTTGACCGGCCACAGCAAGCGTCGCGCCTTGTCCAGGCTGGCGTTGTCCGGCCAACTGTTCAACGGGGCGAAGCGCTGCAGGCCCTGACCGCCACCACCGCGGCCGTCGAAGATGCGGTAGGTGCCGGCGGCGTGCCAGCTCATGCGAATGAAGAAGCCGCCGTAGTGGCCGTAGTCGGCGGGCCACCAGTCCTGGGACGTGGTCATCACCGAGACCAGGTCGGCCTTGACCTGTTCGACATCGAGCTTGGCGAACTCCTCGGCGTAATCGAAGTCGTCGCCGAGCGGGTTGGCCTGGGGCGAGTGCGGGTGCAGCTTCGAGACGTCGATCTGGTTGGGCCACCAATCCTGGTTGGTCAGGGGAGCGCCGCTCTTCGGCTGGGGCGACGGGATCGCCGGGTTTTCACTCTCGCTGGTGCTCCCCGTCTTGGCGCCCGGTTCGGGTGGGCGACTCTGGGAGGTATCTGTTGACACAGCATTCCTTTCCGGTGGTGGGTGATTGGGCTGTGATCACAAGGGCTGTGATCAGGAATCTGCGGTCGAGCAATCGGGGCACAGGCCCCAGTAGATGACTTCTGCCTCGTCGAGCACGAAGCCATCGAGAACGTTGTCGTCGTCTGATGGAGTGAGGCACGGGGCATCGCCGACCGCGCAGTCGATGTCGGCAATCACGCCGCAGGACCGGCATACCACGTGGTGGTGGTTGTCGCCGACCCGGGACTCATAGCGCGCGACCAGACCAGATGGCTGGATGCGACGGACCAGACCCACCGCCGTCAGGGCATTGAGCACGTCGTACACCGCCTGGCGTGAGACGTCGGGAAGGCCGGTCCGCACCGAGGAAAAAATCGTCTCGGTGTCGGCATGGGGATGGGCATGCACCGCCTCCAGGACCGCGATCCTGGGCCGGGTCACGCGCAAGTCGGCCATGCGCAACCGCTCCGCGTAGTCCGACGTTGACGACACAAGGCCAATATGGCCCACTTATCTGGAATCAGTCAAGACTTTCTCGGGGCAATACCCCGTTAAAATTTGGCGTCAGGAAGATTCGTGGTCACCTGGCTCCTCGGTCGTCAACCCACCTTCCGGTAGACAAGCCAGCGCAACTCGATGGGGGAATCCTCCCGGTCGACGTCGAAAATGTCTTGGCCACTGGCCCATCCGTCGAACCAGGCCGTGGGCGGCCAGGCGCCTTCGGGCAAATTGTCTTTCTCGTAGTCGTAGGCCGACTCGTCGGAGATGAGTTCAAGCGACAACCCGGCGGCCGCCTTGTCGACCTCGTCGCGGGTGAAGATCATGGTGTGGCATTGCTGCCCGAGCTGTCGGGCGGCGTCGTCGGGGACGTAGCCCTCGCGCGGCAGGAACGTGTTGAACACCAGACGTCCGCCGGGGGCCAAACACTGCGCGGCGAGTTCGAACATGCCGCCCAGCTCGTTCGCAGTCCGGAAGTCCGGCACCACCTCGGAGAACACGACCAGCTGATACTCGCCGCCGACGCCTTCCATCGCTACGAAAACATCGCTTTGGATGACGTGGATGTCGACCGAATTCCGTTTGGCTTCCCCGCGAATGATGTCCGCGAACTTGCCGGCCAGCTCGACCGCGTCGACCGGGTGGCCGCGCCGGGCCAGGGCGAGGGCATTTCGGCCGGTGCCGGCGCCGACGTCGAGCACCCGGCAAGTGCTGGGATCGGCGGCTTCGTTGGCCAGCGCCCACACGCGTGCGTCGGGCTCGGTGCCGAACAGCGACCCCTCGCGGGTGTCGACCCAGTTGTCGTAATCGGCCCCGATCGTTGCCCACTGGGGTTTGACGCGGTAATTCAGCGTCGTGCCGAACGGAGAGTTGAACTGTACGACGATGTTCGAACGTGAGGACGCCTTAAAGGCTTTCGTCAATTCACCTTCCAGCACGGCTTTGAGCTGAACGGTCTCTTCGTCTGTGTACCGTATGCCCAAGCCGGCAAAGATGGTCGTGCACATCGTGACGTACTCGTCGAGCATGCCCGGAACGGCCGGGAGGACCAGCTGACCTTCGGACATCGTTCGTCGATGCAACCGCCGGGCCATCGCTGCACGCAGCGCCGACGGGTCGAAAGATCTGCGGTCGCGATCCTCCATCAGACCCTTGTACACGACCCGGCCGCCGACCGCACAATAGGGCGTGACGGCGGCCCGAGCTAACCGCCGCCGACAGGGGAGACAATGAGCGACGACGCGACCGCCCGGTTGGGTGCCGAGAAGTTCGTGTCCTTGACGACGTTCAAGCGCGACGGCGATGCGGTCGCCGCGCCGATGTGGATCGTCGGCGACGGCGCGGGGCTGTCGGCGTGGACGCCGGCCGACTCGTGGAAGGTCAAGCGGTTGCGGCGCGATCCCCGGGTCACGCTTGCGGCGTGCGGCCGAACCGGGAAGGTGCCGAGCGGTCAGCCCGTCGTCGCGGGAACTGCCGAGGTGATCACCGACCCGGGGGAGGTCGCGCGCGTCGAATCGCTCGTCAAGCGCAAGTACGGCTTGGGATTTCGGCTGGTGACCTTCATCGAAACCCTCGTTGCACGGGGCCGAAAGCCACGGTTCGTCCTGCGGATCACGCTGACCGACTCGTCAGGTGGAAGATAGTCGGCATGCGGGTCGAGAGTTTGCGCCGTTATCCGGTGAAATCCATGCTCGGCGAGACCGTCGAGAGCCTGTTCGTCGACGAACGTGGCGCCGAAGGAGACCGACGGCTGGCCCTGGTCGACACCACGACCGGGCATGTGGCCAGCGCCAAACAGGCACGGCTGTGGCGTGGCCTCTTGAAGTGCACGGCCAACGGAGATACCGGACACGTACGCATCGGGCTGCCCGATGGGACGACGGTCGCGGCCGATGATCCCGGCGTCGACGAGTTGCTTTCCCGGTTGCTGGGGCGTGCGGTGCGATTGGTCGGCCAGCGTCCGGACGGCGCCACAGTGGAGCGTCCGGATCCCGAGAAGCTGCTCGAACTCGGGTTGGACGCCGATGTCGCGGGCCGCATCCTGGAAATCGGGCTGGGGACACCGGGCGATTCGTTTACCGACGATGCCCCGCTGCACGCGATCACCACCGCCACCTTGGAACATATCGGCGTCGAAGCCCTGCGCTATCGTCCGAATCTGGTGATCGCGACACCACCCGGCTGCCCCCCATACATCGAAAACGATTGGATAGAACGGGAATTGGGCATCGGCGAGGTGCGACTGCGCGGCCTGGAACTCACCCCACGCTGCGTGGTACCCACACTCGAGCATGGGGCGCTACCCAAAGCTCCTCAGGCGCTTCGCATCCCCGCGTCCGAAAATCGATTGGAAGCAGGCACTTGCGGGGTGGCGGCGTGTGCAGGCATCTACTTCAAGGCGACGACCGAAGGTGTCATCCGGATCGGCGACGAAGTCACCCTCGACCCGTAAACGCTTAGTTGCCAAAGCTATTCGGCGCGTGCACCACCGTGGCAGGTGCGGCCGGGCCCGCGTCGAGTCGGCTGGCGGCAAAGGACGCGCCCTTGTCGATCATGGTGGCGTCGTCGGCGTAGGTGTTGTGGGCGGCGAAGTTCATGCCGTCCGAGCACACCGGGTCCTCGTTGGCGCAGACCTTGATCGTCTTGGCCTGGTAGGTCGGTCCGATGACCAGCGGCGGCTCGCCGAGGAAGTTCATGGCCCGCACGTTGGGTGTGCCGAAGAGCACCACCGCGGCGACGTGGTCGGCGATCTCGGGTGCCAGCGGCTTGGGCACGGTCGCGGGATCGACCCCGGCGGGCACCGCGTCCGAGGTCACGAAGCCCATCACGGCTGCGCCCTGGGAGAACCCGCCGAGCACCATCTTGGTCGTGGGGCAGCTGCCGGCCATCGACACGACGTGGGCTCCCGCGTCCCGGATGCCGTCGAGGCCGGTGTCCCACTCGTTGCTGGCGGGGTAGTTGACGGCGTAGACGTCGATGGATTTTCCGGCCTCGCGCCCGCGCAGATTGTCGACGAAGGCCTGCCCGGTCGGACCGATACCTTCCGGCTCGCCGGTGCCGCGGGCGAACACCACCTGCGCGTCGGGGCACGGCTCCGCCCCCGCCCACGGAACGGGAGAGAAGAGGACAGCGGCGCCAAGGCTCAAAGTTACTGCGGCCGCGGGGCCCACGAAACGGATGACGTAACCGGCGATCATGCCCCATTAAGTGCCCATCCGTGCCGATCACCAAACGAGTGATATTGCACACGCGTTCGTAGCAAAACCCGCCGAGTTCAGCTTGCCCTGTGGACGGCCTACGGCCACAGCCGATTTCACACGGTGACAACACCGGTAGCCAGTGGGCCGAACCTATCGAGTGTCGTCGGCGCGGAGCCGGCTCAGCGCCATTTGATACCGCACCCTATTGACGGGCGTTGGTCGGGGTCGACCGGGCGGCCGGCCAGCACGGCGTCGACCGCTGCGCGGACGTCGGCGCCCGTCACCGGCAGGTCGTTTTTGGGGCGGGAGTCGTCGAGCTGGCCGCGGTACACGAGCCGGCGGTCGCCGTCGAACACGAACGTGTCCGGGGTGCACGCGGCGGAGAAGGAGCGGGCGACATCTTGCGTCTCGTCGTACAGGTAGGGAAACGCCCAGCCGTGCCGGCGGGCCTCGGCGACCATCTCGTCGGGGCCATCCTGCGGGTAGGTGACGACGTCGTTGCTGGAGATCCCCACCATTGCGACCCCCTGCGCGGCGAAATCTCTGCCCAGCGCTGCCAGCCCGGCCGCGACATGCTGCACATAGGGGCAGTGGTTGCAGATGAAGGTGACGACCAGGGCGGGACCGGTGAGCTCGTCGAGGCTGACCAGGGCGCCGGTTGCCGGGTTGGGCAATGTGAACGACGGCGCGGGGGTGCCGAGGGCAAGCATTGTCGACTCGATAGCCATGTTCGCCAGACTAGTCGGGGCTAGTCCAGGGCGACCCGGAGACCACCGTCGATCGCGGGTACGGAAGGCTGCATCTCGTGTGGCCAGAGTTAGCCGCGTTGCAATCCGGGGTGCCAGTCCGAAACATGGGGTGGGTGATCTCGCACACCGTCGCGATCTTCTCGGGGTTACTCGCCGCGTTTTGGGCAGCGGTCGGCATCGTCGTGCGACAACGCGTCGCCCAAAGCGTTCCAACCGACGGCGACTTGTCCCGGCCGACCGTGACAAGCGTGGTTCGCCAACCGTTGTGGTGGGCCGGGATTCTCGCCGCGGTCGCCGGCTACGTGTTTCAGGCCCTGGCGCTGGCCAACGGCTCGTTGCTGCTGGTGCAGCCGCTGCTGGTGTCGTCGCTGCTGTTCGCCCTGCCGTTGAGCGCGCGCCTTTGCCATCAGCGCATCACCGGAGCCGAATGGGGTTGGGCGATCGTGTTGACCGGCGCGCTGGCGGCGTTCGTGCTGGTCGGTCAGCCCCGCGAGGGCCACCACCGTTCGCCGATACCGTCGTGGACGATGGCGCTGGCGCTCACCGCGCCGCTGGTCATCGTGTGCCTCGTCGCGGCCCGGCGCACCCACGGCCGCACCCGCGCCATGCTGCTGGCCGTCGCGGTGGCCGTGCTGCTCGGCATGGTCGCCGTGTTGACGAAGATCTGCACACACCGCTACGCCGTGGGCGGGTGGTACGGGCTGATGACCGTCCCGGCCCCGTACCTGCTGGTCGTGCTGGCGGTGGCGGTAACCATGGTGCAGAGCTCCGCCTTCCACGCCGGCGCATTACAGGCCTCGGTGCCGTTGATGCTGGTGGGTGAACCGGTCGTCGCGGTGATGCTCGGGGTCGTCGTGCTCGGTGAACACCTCGCGGTGCGAGGCTCGGCAGCACTGGGCCTGCTGGTGGCGATCGTCGCGATGGTGGCGTCCACCGTCGCGCTGGCACGCGACCAGGCGCCCGGCGCAGGTCATCCGGCTGCGAAAGATGTCGGCACACCGCATCCCAACGAAGACGATGTGATCGTCAAGTAGGCCGTACTATCGCGACTGCTCGAGGACGGCCTGTTCCAGGAGATCGACTGCGCGCGAAAGACTTTCGTCGGGCTTGGACATCAATTCGGCAACCTCGCGGGCCCGGGCCGCCCGTTCCGGGGCGAGGATGCCCTGCAAATCCGCGACCACCGAATCCAAAGTGCTTTCCATAAAAGCCCGTCCAGAGCCAACTTTCAGCTGCGTGATCCCTTCCGCCCAGACCGGCTGATCGAGCCAGAACCACAGGATCAACGTGGGGACCCCGGCCCGCAGGCCCGCGGCCGTCGCGCCGGCGCCGCCATGATGGACGACGGCGCGGCACACCGGAAAAACGGCCGCATGGTTCACCTCGGCCACGACCTTCACATGCTCGGCGTCCGCAACCCCGGCAACGTCGTTCGGGCCGGCGCAGATCAACGCCCGCTCGCCCAGGCGCGCGCAGGCCGCACTGATCACCGCGATGGTCTCGACGGGAGAAGCGAGCGGCGTGCTGCCGAAGCCGAAGTAGATCGGGGGCGTGCCGTCGGCGATCCAGGACAACACCTCGTCGTCGACGGCGGTGGGCAACCCCAGTGTCAGCGCGCCAACGAACAACGGCGAGGTACCCGAGTCCAGCCATTCGGCCGCCGCTCCCGGTAAGCAGATCTCGTCATACGCCTGGATCTCCACCGTCGGCGGGGTCGACTCCCCGGCGACCTCCGGCAAGCCAAGTGCGCCGCGTTGAGCGTCGTCGGTCTCCTTGGTGATCTGCGGACCGAATCCGCCTGCCGCCAGGATCCGCGCCGGGAAGTAGTGCAGCGCGCCGAGCGGAATGCCGTAGTACTCCGCGATATTGGCGGCCAGTCCCTGCTCGTTGAAGGCCGCGACCAGCAGGTCGGCCCCGTCCGCCAGGGATGTCAGCGTCGCACTCTTTTCGGCCTTGACCTCGTTGACATGCTGGGCGATCTCGGCCCACATGGTGACCGGATTCGAGATCTTGCCGACGAAGTCCGCGGCGAAGTCCATCTGCTCGCGCGAGTCCCGGCCATATGCGGCCGCGGGCAGCCCCGCGGATTCGACGAAGGCCACCATGTCGGGCGCGACGGCCATCCGCACGTCGTGGCCGCGTCGCATCAGCTCCCGGCCGACTGCGGCCAGCGGCTCGACGTCGCCGCGACTCCCATAGCCGGCCAGCACGCATTTCATCGGCGGAACCTCACTCGCGGTGCTGCTTGTCGGTTGCGATCCACCGTGCAGCGCCGCGCGACTCCGTCAGCGGAGCCGGTTGGCCGCGAACGTCGCCGCCTGGTCGGTCATCCCGGCCTGAATATACGAAACGTGCGCCATGATATTTCCGCCGCCGGAGCAGATCGGGTCGTCGGGAGCGCACAAGCTGATGGTCTTGGTGGTGTAGATCGGGTTGGTCGTGGGCAACGGCTGGCCGCCCCACAACGCGCTCGAGAACTGACTCTTCGGCTCGCCGAAGAGAGCGACCGCGGCGACATGGTCGGCGACCGAAGCCGGCATCGCCTGCGTGGCCAGGTCGATCACCGTCGAGCCCTGGGAGTAGCCGCCGAGCACCAGCTTGGTCTTGGGGCAGTTGGCGACGGTGCCCTGGATGTGACCGCTCGCGTCGTCAGAGCCGGCCGTTGCGCTGTTGTGGTAGTCGTCGTTGGCCGGGTAGTTGACCGCATATACCCCGACGGACTTTCCGCCGACCTGCGAGGTAAGCGAGTCGACGAATGCTTGGCCGATGTTGCCGAGACCGGGCTCCTGGTGAGTACCGCGAGCGAACACCACCTCGACGTCGGAACAGGGGTCAGCCGACGCGGTCGGGGAGATCGGCGCGCCAACCAGCGCCCACATCATCGCTGCTGCGACGCCAACAACACGAACAAGCCTGAGTGCACTCATTCCCAAATGCTGACATACCGGCACAGACGGCCGCACCGGCGGCTCGCTTTACCCGGATGTGCACTGGCCACGGCGGTACCTATCAAAATGAGGTGCTTGCCGGTGGGAAGGAACCGGATGTTGGCTCAGGTTGAGCGTAGGTAGCCCGGCGATGCTGGGGGTTTAGAAAGGCTGGGGAGCGTGACCGACTCGACGAGCGGGTCCAGGGCCGCCGCGGCTTCGGCGGAGGTGCGCATCGGCGTTCAGCTGTGGGCGGGCGGGACGCCGGACTACGCGACGTGGCGCCGGGCGGTGCTGCATGCCGAAGAACTCGGCGCTGACGCCATTTTCGGCTACGACCACTTTCACAAGCCGTTCGTCGACATCGTCGACGGCGTGCCGCAGCTGCAGGATGAGCAGCCCGAGGTCAACAATTTCGAAGCGTGGACCGCCCTGGCGTCGTGGGGCGAGATCACCAGTCGAGCCGAGATCGGGCTGCTGGTCAGCGGAATGCCGTACCGCAACCCCGACCTGGTCGCGGATATGGCACGCACTGTCGATCACATCAGCGGAGGGCGGTTGATCCTGGGCCTTGGCGCCGGCTGGTATCCGCATGACTTCATCGCCTACGGCTACGAATACGGGACCGTGAGATCGAGGATGGACCAGTTCGACGAAGGCCTGCAGCGCATCGAATATCGGCTCAACCATCTGACTCCCGGCCCGTTGCGGCAGATCCCGATCCTGATCGGGGGAGGCGGTGAGCGACGCACCATTCCCGCGGCGGCGCGGCACGCCCATATCTGGCACAGCTTCGAACCCATCGACGAGTTCCGCCGCAAAAACGAGCTCCTCAAGCGGCTCGCGACCGAGGCCGGGCGCGACGAGGCCGGCATCGAGCGCGCGATGGCCTGGACGGACGCCAAGACGGCCGACGCCTTCCTCGACGAGGGCGTCACGCTGTTCACCACCGAGATCCACCCTGACGACAACGGGTATGACTTCTCAGAGCTGGAGACGATGCTCGCCTGGCGCCGGCAATAAGCGGTTCGCTACCGGCCGCGGATGAACATCTGATTTTCAACAGAAAACCGATGCGGCCCCTCGGCTGCGGATGCGGCGCGACAGTGGAAGTATCACCGGGGTGGCCGAGAAGAACCCCCAGACGATCTCTTACCCGGCGCCGGAATCGCGTCCGCGCCGCCACGACTACGCCCCGCTCGACCCCCATGTCATCGTCCTGTTCGGCGCGACCGGGGATCTGGCCAAGCGCAAGCTGATTTCCGGGCTGGCCTATTTGGATCAGTCCGAGCTGGCACCCGATATCCAGATCGTCGCGACGTCGCTGGAGGAATTGAGCGACGACGAGTTTCGGGATATCGCCAAGAACGCGATCGATTCGTACGGCACCCACAAACTCACACCCGAGCAGTGGGCCGATTTCTCGAAGATCGTGCGCTACGTCCCGCAGGGTGCCGGGCCGGCGGCACTGGCCGCCGCGGTCGCCGAGGCCGAGGCAAACCTGGGCCCGAAGGTGCGGCGCCTGCATTACCTGTCCGTCCCGCCGAAAGCGGCGCGCGACGTGATCACCATGCTGCGCGACGCGGACCTAGTCGAGCGCTCCCGGGTCGTCATGGAAAAGCCGTTCGGCACCAACTTGGAAAGCGCGGTGGCCCTCAACGACTTCTTGCACGAGACGTTCGACGAATCCCAGATTTTCCGCATCGACCACTTCCTCGGCAAGGAAGCCGCCCAGAACATCCTGGCATTCCGGTTCGCCAACGGCCTGTTCGAGCCGATCTGGAACCGCAACTTCATCGACCACATCCAGATCGACATTCCCGAAACGCTCGGGCTGGATCAGCGGGCGAACTTCTACGAAAGCACCGGCGCCTACAAAGACATGGTCGTCACCCACCTGTTCCAGGTAATGGCATTCGTGGTGATGGAACCGCCGACCGCCCTGGAGCCGTACGCCATCAGCGAAGAGAAGAACAAGGTGTTCCGCTCGATGCTGCCGGTGAAATGCGCCGACGTGGTGCGCGGCCAGTACAACGGGTACCGCGGGGAGCCCGGTGTGGCAAGCGATTCCGACACCGAGACGTTCATCGCTCTCAAGGTCGGCATCGACAACTGGCGCTGGGCCGGGGTGCCGATCTATCTGCGCACCGGCAAGAAGATGGCGGAGGGCATCCGCATCATTTCGATCGCTTTCAAAGAGGCGCCGCGCAGCATGTTCCCGCCTGGGTCGGGGGTAGGGACCCAGGGCCCCGACCACCTCACCTTCGATCTTGCTGACAACTCCAAGGTTTCGCTGTCGTTCTACGGCAAGCGGCCGGGGCCGGGAATGAAGCTCGACAAGTTGTCGATGCAGTTCTCGTCTCGCGAGATCGACACCGCGGACCAGACGTTGGAGGCTTACGAGCGGCTCATTCTCGATGCGATGCGCGGTGACCACACGCTGTTCACCACCGCCGAGGGCATCGAATCACTATGGGAGCGTTCGCAAGAACTCCTTACCGACCCGCCCGCGGCCAAGGTGTACCCGCCGGGAAGTTGGGGGCCCAACGCCATTCATCAGTTGATCGCGCCCAATGCGTGGCGGTTGCCGTTCGAGCGCGGTTGGCGCGAAGCGAGAACCTGATCCGCAGCGGGGCACGCCTCAATACACCATCCAGGACAGCACCGACGCTTGCAGTCCGGACAGGACGCAGATAAAGGCCAGAAACACCAAGCTCCACAACACGACTCGGCGGAAGATGTCGCCTTCTTTTCCGTGCAGTTCGACCGCTGCGGCTGCGATCGCGAGGTTTTGCGGCGAGATCATCTTGCCCAGCACACCACCGGAGCTGTTGCCCGCGGCCATCAGCAGCGGCGAGAGCCCTGCCTTGGCCGCGGCGGTTACCTGCAGTGCGCCGAATAGGGAGTTCGACGAGGTGTCGGACCCGGTCACCGCCACACCGAGCCACCCGAGAATGGGAGAGAGCAGCGCGAAGGCACCGCCCGCCCCGGCCATCCAGGTGCCCAGCGTGATGGTCTGACCGGAGGCGTTCATCACGAAAGCCAGTGCCAGCACTGCCATTACGGTGAGGATTGCCCAGCGGAGCTGATATAGCGTCGCGCCGTAGGCCTTGATCGCAGCGCCCACCGACACGCGTAGCACCACCATGGCGACGACGCCCGCCACCAGCATCTGGGTGCCCGGCGTGGTCAGCAGATTGAAGGTGAAGTTCGGTAGCGTCGACGGGGTGCCCTTGGCCGTCAGCAGATGCAGTCCCGGCCAGTGCACGGTGTAGGTCGCGTTGTCCAGATACCGCTTCACCGCCGGGATCTGGCAGATCACGAAGATGGCAATGATGATCGCGTACGGCGCGTATGCGCGGACGACCTCGGCGCGTGACTCGCCTCGCCCCAGGCTCGCTTCGAATTCGGGGGGCATCGTGTCGGCGGCGCCGCCCGCCACGACGGCAGCAGCACGGGGTGCGGTCTGCGGACGCCGGACGCGTAGCAGTAACACCACGGCGCCGGCCGAGAGCAGTGCGGCCACGACGTCGGCCAGCGCCACCGACACGTAGTTCGACGTGGCGAATTGCCCGACTCCGAAAACCGCGCCGGCGGTCAGTGCCGCGGGCCAGGTCTCCCGAATTCCGCGTCGACCGTCGACGATGGCCACCAGGGCCAGCGGGACGAACAGGGCCATGACGGGGGTTTGACGCCCGACCATCGCGCCGAGCGCGTCGCTGGACAATCCGGATACCTTGCCGAGCACGATGATGGGTGTGGCCATCGCGCCGTAGGCGACCGGCGCGGTGTTGGCGACCAGTGCGAGCACCGCGGCCTTGAGCGGCTTGAAGCCCAGGGCGAGCAACATGACCGAGGTGACAGCGACCGGTGCGCCGAATCCGGCCAACGCTTCGAGCAGCGCGCCGAAGGAGAACGCGATGATGATCGCCTGGATGCGGTGATCGTCGCTCACGCTTGCGAAGCTGCGCCGCAGCACATCGAAATGCCCTGTCTCGACCGTCATCTGGTAGACCCAGATCGCGTTGATCACGATCCAGAGGATCGGGAAGAAACCGAACACGGCACCCTCGCCGCCGGCCAACAGCGTCTGGCCAATTGGCATGCGGTACACGGCAACAGCGATCGCGATCGCCACCGCCAGCGATAGCAGTGACGCCTTCCACGCGCGCAACCGCAAAACGCCCAGCATCAAGAAGAGAATCGCCAGCGGCACGGCCGCCACGAGTGAACTCAAACCCAGAGAGTGAGCGAGAGGATCAAGGATCTGACGATACATATAGGCACCATATGGATCACATACGCCGCCATGCCTCGGATCAATCACATGACAACGACGAATGTCCGCGGAAGATTTGGAGGTTTATTAAATCAATCAGTTTATTTAGGCGTAGAGTCACCACCAGCTTCCACACCGGCAGCCGGTTGGCTGCCTTCGACGCGACCGGTGAACAGCAAAGGGAAGAGAACATGCCACCAGGTGTTGCCGCCAAGAACGACACCGAGCAGCTCGTGCTCGACTTCATCCATGCCTTCTACGGGCAGACCATCGACATCGACGCGGCGATCGCCTTGGTGGCCGAGGACTTCGTCTGGCAGCTCCATGTCCCGCTCTCGCCCGTGATCGCCGGACGCGATGCCGCACGCGCGGAGCTGGAGAAGCACAACAGCCTCTCGACGGGAATGATCGACGGCAGCGAAATCCGCACCATTGTGTCGACCGGTGACACCGTCGTCGTCGAGCGGATCGACGTGAATGCGTTGGGCGGCCAACCGGTCACGTTCCACGTCATCGCGGTCTTCGAAGTCCGGGACGGCGCGATCACCCATTGGCGCGAGTATTGGGACACCAGCCACGTTGCAAAGCAGATCGGCATCGAGGCGGCCCACATGTTCGACGTGCTCGCCTAATCGGCCGGCAAATTCCTGGAGCGCTTGTTGGCGTACATGTGCTCGTCCGCGAGGCGCATCAGATCCTGCTCCCCGGAAGCGATCCCGGCGCTGAAGCCGACGGGCTCGCCGATCTCGGCCCAGCGGTTGCGCAGCCGATCGAGAACCTGCTCGGCGTCGGGGCGATCGGCCCCGACGAGCAGCAGGAGGAACTCGTCACCGCCGATCCGGAAAGCGACGTCCTTGTTGCGCACCGACCAACGGATCGCGTCGGCGAAGGCGACCAGGACGTCGTCGCCGGCCTCATGTCCGTGACCGTCGTTGTAGCGCTTGAAGTTATCGAGATCGATGAGCACCACGGCCGACCCGTTGGCGTGCGCAGACAGCTGCGGTCCCAGCGTGCTCCGGTCGAACAATTGGGTGAGCGCGTCGGTGTGCGCGATCTTGCGGAGCAGTGCGCTTTGCTCCTCGAGTTGCGCGATGAGCCACGCCGGGACCTCCGCGACGACGACCCACATGGCCGCCGCCAACACGACGGTCGTCAACGAACCCGGCAGAACCTTGCTGCCACCGACGACGAACGCGGCGACGCCGAGTGGGACAAAGGCGAGCGAGCGCCAGCGCCGGCACGTGAGGCCGATGTAGGCGAACGTGACCGTGACGATGCCCGGATAGTTCTGGGTCGCGGCCGGCGCAACAACTCCCACCAGAACCGTCGCGAGCAGCGCCGCCGCCGGCCACCCGAACAGCAGGGCGCGCCGCTCTTGCCAACCTCGCCATCGGCCGACCAACGCGACGACCGCCGCGACGACCGCGGAGGCGCCGAGCACCGATAGGAACGCAGAGCTGAATCCGGCTCCGTAGAAGTACCCTGCCGCGGCATAAAGAGCGAGCATCGACAGATACGCCGCCAGGCCGATCGCATGCCAAACCCTCGTTGTCGGTCGGGGCTCGTCACGCCATGGCACGTGCTCAGAATAAGCGCACGTAGGACACCATCCGTTGCCGGTAATGAACGGCTGTATAACAGCGGGACGTCGTCAGCGAATACCTGACAAACACCGGCTCGATGTGCTGTGGACGAGCACATGGGCAAATAAGGTTTGCGCGACGGCAGTACGGTTCTGATTGCTCGAATCCCGTTCCGTTGGACAGGTTTTCGACATGATGAACTCTAGTGTCGCATTTCTTGCGTGCGGTCACCAGCTACGAACGGGCAAGACGTATCCGCCCCACGCCAGGCAAACGACGAGGAGCTCACGGATGCATGCAGACATACGGTCGCGGCTGCGCGATTCGCTGCGCCGGCAGGCGGCGGCACACCAATGGGAACGCCTGCTGGCCGAACACGGCACACCGCTGCTGGTGCTCGACCTCGAGCGAGTGGTCACGCAGTATCGACTGCTGAGCGATCACTTGCCCGGATTCGGTTTGCACTACGCAGTTAAGGCACTGCCGCACCCGGCGGTCGTGACCGCCCTGGCCGACTGTGGCGGTGGCTTCGAGGTCGCAAGCAGCGGCGAGGTCGACGTGCTTCGCGGCTTGGGACTGCCGATGAACCGCTGCATTCACACCCATCCGATCAAGAAGCCTGCCGACATCGACTACGCGTATCGAGCAGGTATCCGCACCTTTGTCGTCGATAACCCACTGGAGGCGCAGAAGTTCATCGGCAGGCCGGCCGACATCGAGGTTCTGGTGCGGCTGTCGTTCCCCAATACATCTGCCAAATGCGATCTTTCGAGCAAATTCGGTGTCATTCCGGCCCAAGCCGAGGCGGTGGTCAAGCAGGTCATCGGCGCCGGGGTCAGGTTTGGCGGCTTCAGCTTCCACGTCGGTAGCCAAGCGACGTCGGCCGAGCCGTACCGGACGGCGGCGCGGGCAACGCTCGGCCTCGTCGACCAGGTGCGCCGAACTTTGGGCGTTGCCACCCGCACCATCGACATCGGCGGCGGATTTCCGGTCACCTACCGCGAACCCATACCGCCGATCAGCGCCATCTCCTCGGCCATCGATGAGGCGTTCGGATCGCGACGCGCGGAGTTCACCCTGCTCGCCGAACCGGGCCGGTTCCTGGTGGCCGAGTGCATGACTCTGCTCAGCACTGTCGTCGGCACGTCGACCCGCGAGGGTCAGCTGTGGCACTACCTCGACGATGGTGTCTACGGAAGCTACTCAAACGTGGTGGTCGATGTGGAACCGCCGATACTTGCCCTACGCGAACTCGACGAAACATGGTTGCCGCACCAACCCGTGACGCTGGGCGGACCCACGTGCGACGGCATCGACGTGATCGCCCGCGACTATCCAATGCCCCAGTTGGCCGTGGGCGATGTGGTGGTCAGTCCGCTGATGGGCGCCTACTCGATGGTCTCGGCGTCGAGATTCAACGGCATCGCGGCCACGCCCGTCGTGCTGGCTCAGCGCGCATCGAACACCGGCAGGACCGACCCGCAAAACCGGGGCGGGGCAAGAGCGGTGACGGCGGCCGCACTGCCCTGAACCGCTAGCCGCCGGGGAAGGCGTTGACGCCCATCACGAGCGCGGCAGTACCGCCGTAGAGGTATGCGACCTCGACGGCCTCGGTGATTTCGGCTTCCGAAGCGCCCGCGGCACGCGCATTGTCGGCGAGCCCCCTGACCCCGTCGGGATGCGCTGCGATCGTGTCGGTGATCATGCCCATCAGCAGCTTGTACTTGGCGGGTATGGCTCCGTCCTTCAGGATCCGCTCGCGCATCCCCTGATACGAACCGGCGAATTGCGGGTCGCGCTGTTGCACCGCCGCAAACCACGGGGGATCATTCCGCGGCGCTGATGGAGTTGGCGTGGGATCGGTGCAGCCGCTCGGTGGCACGCCGCCCGGGCCGACATCGCCGCACCCGTCAGCGCCACTGCGGGCCGCGCCGGACAGGCTCCCGCCGATGATCAATGCCGCGCTCGAGACAGCAATGCACGCCTTGAATCTATTCGTCATGGGGGCACGCTACGCCCGCGCTATCGGGACGGCAACCGAAAGAGGTTGCAGCACTTAGTGATAACTGCTAGGCGGCGGTGAGCACGAACGAGGTACCGACTGCGTTGGGTACGAAAGCGTCCGGCAGCGATGTGGCGAACCGGACCTGGGCCCGCCATCCCGTGCAGTGTGCCGGGACGACCAGGCCGGGAGATAGCTCGACGAGCGCATCGACGGTGGGTTCGATGATCGGCTCGAAGCCGGGACCGGTCAGGTGGAAGCCGCCGAGCAGGCCGTGGAGCCGATCGACACCGGTGAGCCGCATCGCGTGCCGCGCAATGTTGATCGCCCCGCCGTGGCCGCATCCCGTCAATACCACAAGCCCGAGCCCACGCACGTGAACCACGAGCGCCTGATCGTCGAGTATCTGAGGATCGGGCTCCCATCGACCGTCGCGATACGCCTCGTGGAACTGCATTCCGGTCTCGAAATCGGTTGTGCGGTCGATCTCGCCGGTGATCAATACACTCCCGTCAAGCAGAATTGAAGGCTGGCGCCGCTCGATCACCTCGAAGCCCTCGTTTTGCAGCGAAGTCCGGCTAAGCGTGGGGAGTTCCCACTCCGGCCGTCCCGGCACGGCGATGCGGCGCTGACTCCAGACCAGGGGGTGCACTGTCAACGGCAGACCGGTGCGGCCCCGCAGCCGGGACAGCCCGGCGAATCCGCCGGCGTGGTCGAAGTGGCCGTGGCTGAGAACGACAGCCTCGATGTCGTCGACATCGACGCCCAGCCGCTCCATGTTGGTCGCCATCCCGTCCGGTGAGACCCCGGTATCGAACAACAGCGTGTGGGATCGACCGCCGCGGCGCACCGTGACCAGCGCCGAGAACCCGTGTTCGGCAATCATTCCGGCGACGGTGGTGCCGCCGCCGAACTGGGCCGCCTGGACCGCCGGCGTGCGCGTCATCGGCATTCGCTGCGCCGGGCCCATGTCGGTCAACAAGCCGTCGTAGCTGTTGTCGACCAGAGTCGTGATCACCAACTCGTCGACCGGTTCGAGCGCGATCGGGTCGACCGCCGCGCCCTGGAGAACGCGGGGTGCCACCGCGCCGACATCGTTGCCACCACCGCCACACATAATCGTCAGCCTAGGCATGAGGTGAGCCGTGGCGCCATGGTTAATCGGGCGGTGTCTCAAGACGCGCGTTTTCTGGCTTGAGCACGAGCGGTTCGAAACGAGTTGCATTGCAACAGAAATGATCGCGCCGGTTGCTCGTCGCGGTCGAGGCCGGAACCGGTTCAGTCTCGTGATCGATGACCGCCGCCACTTCTGGCGAAGGGCCGACTGTGGCCGCCGTCTCGGATCAGCCGGCGGCGCTGAGGATTTTGATCGCGAAAACGAGCGAGTCGCCCGGCCGGATTCCGGCGCTGGGCTGGCCTTGAGGGTAGCCGTCCGCGGGAACCATCGCGACGGCAACCGTAGACCCGACCTTTTGTCCCGCGATGGCCTTCTGGAAGCCGGGCACGACGCCGGTCAGTGGGAAGTCGACCGGTGCGCCCCGCTCGTAGCTGCTGTCGAACACGGACCCGTCACGTCCGTTGACACCCATGTAGCAGACGGAAACCGTGGCAGTGCTCGAGACCACGGGCCCATCTCCGGCGTGCAGCGTGTGCACCTGCGTCTGGGTCACGCTGAACGGTGCCGTCACGCTCACACGCGGTGCGGTCGTATCCGTGGATCCGGTGACGGCGACACTGCCGGTGCTCCCGGCCAGGGTCCAGTCAGGTGTTCCACCGGCCGGTGGTGCCGCGGTCGGGCAGGAGCCGGCCGCGGTTGCCGTGGTCGTTCCAGCGAGCATCAGCACGGTTGCCGCGGCACTGGCCGCGAGCGCGATCGAAGAGTACACCCGGAGAGACTTCACCGGCGTCACGCTACAACCACGTGGTTTTCCGGCGTCGCGGACCCACGCTCGCCGCTGATTTGCCCGGTTGGCTACGACCGGCCGGCCGGGATACGTCGGCCGCGGTCGCGAGCCATCAGCAACCTGTCCGGCACGCGGAAGGATGCGGGCACGGCATGCGGCGCGGGGTCACCGGCCAGGGCGAGCACTTCGTCGAACCCCTGCAGCAGGCATTGGGCGAACAGCCTTTCCCGCTGAACTGCGCCCCGGGCATAGCGTGCGGTGACAGTGCAGGTCCCGCCCCTGGACACCAGCGCGAATTCCACCGCCGTACCGTTCAACGGGCCAAGCCCATACTGCCGCAGCACTTTTGCGCCGCATAGGTAGGTGTCCTGCGGGTACAGAGGAATGTTCGTGGCCAGTACGTCGGTGGCGGCGGCCGACCGGAGCATCAGCTGCAGCAACACCGCTGTGGGCAGCACGCTCAGCGCGGGCGCGACCGCGCCGATCAGTCCCTTGGCGCGTTCCTCCCGGCGCCGGGTCATCTGCGTGCGGATCTTTTCGACACGCCGCAGCGGGTCGGCCGTGCCGACCGGAGCCGCCAGACTGACGGTGGCGAAGTTGTTGCCGCCGGCGGGGTCGGCTTCGGTGCGCAGGTTCACCGGCACCACCATCGGCAGCGTGCCGATCGGAACGCCAAGCGCCGAGTGGTAGCGCCCCAACACGGCGCACAGGCCGGCGAGGTAGACGTCATTGATCGATGCGCGGCACGCTTTGGCCGCGTCGTCCAGCACGCCCAGGTCCAGGTCGACCGCTTCGGTCCGAGTCGAAACCCCGCGGCTGCGCAGCAACGGCGACGGCTCGGCGGCCGGCTTGAGGATTCGCGCACCCGAGCGCGCGTAGCCGAGGGCGTCCGCCACCGTTGCCGCTGGGTCACGGGCCGCGCGGCCGACCGTGGACAGCACTGCCCGGACCCCGCAGACGAGGGCGCCGGGCAGCCGACCGACGCCCTCTCGCATCAATTCGTTGGCGGATAGGTCTTGTGGGATCGGTTGCGGGGGAGTCGCTTCCGCGGGCGGGTTGCGTTCCTGGTCGTAGACCGGCATGAACATGTTCACGCTGCCCACTCCGTCGGAGACGGCATGGCTGAGGTGTAGCAGTGCCGCGGCCTTGCCGTCGGTCAGACCCTCGACGAGGGTCGCGGTCCACAACGGACGAGCAAGGTCCAGCGGCGACTGCAGCATCACCTCGGCCATATCGAACACCTCGCGCAAGGTGCCAGGTTCCGGGGCGCGCACTCGCCGAACATGGAAGTCGATGTTGAAGTCGGGATCGGTCACCCAGCGCGGTGCGGCCGTGGGCAGCAACGGCACGACGACCTTCTGGCGCAGCCGCAACACCCGTCGGGAGACATCCTCGGCGCGAGCCCGAAAACGATCCCAATCCGGCTTGGTGTCAAGGATTTCCACCGAAATGAACCCCGAGCGGAAGCGCGGATTTGCCTCACCTCGTAACATCAGGTGATCGACCGCCGACAATTCCGTGCGCGGCTGCCCCGCGTCTCGCGGTGCTAGGCCGCCTGGAGTCGTCGCCACGGTTGCGCCTCTTCGAGTTCGTAGGCCAGCTCCAGCAACCGGGCGTCCTGCCCAACGTCGGCCGCCAGCATCATTCCCACCGGCATGCCGTCCACCGATTTGGCCAAGGGGAGCGAGATCGACGGCTCCCCGGTGATGTTGTACTGCGGCAGGAAGGCGACCCAGTCGGTGAGCCGATCGATGACCTGTTGAGAGTCGGCGCTGGGGTCAAAGTACCCGATTCGTGGCGTTTCCCGGCTGAGTGTCGGGGTCAGCACCGCGTCGTAGTCGTTGAAGAATCTGGCACTGCTTCGTCGCATACGTTTCAACCGATCGATCACCCGCGGCATTCGGTGCAGATTGCGGCGACCCCGTCGAGCCAGACCGAGGGTGAAGTTGTCCAGCTTGCCGCGGTCGACGGCGGGGCCACCGATGTGGCGGCTCACCCGCACCTGTGCCATCAGGAAATGCGCGCAAAACGAACAGAACGTCAGGTAGTCGTCGGCGAAGGACGCCGACACCAACGGGTGATCCACCTGTTCGACGCGATGCCCGAGCTCCTCGAGCAGCGACGCGGTCTTCAACGCCAACTCCGCGACCGCACCGCTACACGTGCCCACGCCCGGTTGCGTGCATACGGCAATCCGCAGGCGGGCGCGTCCCGGCGCGCTGACGTCGCCGATGCCCGGCAGATTTGGATTGCGGTGCAGCCGCTCGGCCTCGCGGTAAAACGCCGCGGTGTCGCGCACCGAGCGGGTCAGCACCCCGTTTTCGATGAGGGCGATCGGCAACCGGCGCATCCGCCTGTCCATCGGAAGCCGACCCCGCGACGGCTTCAGACCGACTAATCCATTGCACGAAGCGGGAATTCGAATCGATCCACCGGCATCGTTGCCTTGTGCGATCGGCACTACACCGGCCGCGACGAACGCCGCGGAACCGGAGGATGATCCGCCGGCGGTGTGATCCGGGTTCCACGGGTTGCGAACCGCACCCAACCTTGGATGCTCGGTTGCCGCGTTGAACCCGAATTCCGACATGCGTGTCAGGCCGAGCGGCACCATTCCCAGGGCCAGGTACGCGCCGGCGAATTCACCGTGCGCCCGAGCCGGTCGGGGTTCCCACGCGTCGCTGCCCGCCGTGGTCGGCATCCCTGCCACGGCTTCACAGTCCTTGAGGAAACTGGGCACCCCGCCGAAGAAACCTTCGCCGTCGGCTGCCTTGGCTCTGGCCCGCGCACGGTCGAAGGCCGCAAAGGCCAGCCCGTTGAGAACGGGATTCACCGCCTCGGTTCGCGCGATGGCGGCCTCGACCACCTCGGGTACCGACACTCGACTGGCTTGCAATGCGGCGACGATACCGAGGGCGTCGAGCTCGCCCAGGGCATCGTCACGAAAGGCATGCACGGCATTCAACTGACGCTTCCGATCGCTGTAGAAATGCGGACCATCTGCAATTCGAAAACGGTCGCCGCGGCGGCGATGGTGCGCCCGCGCTGCGAATCGGGAATGTGAGATAGGCCTCAGCGCAAGGAATTACGGCTGGACGAGCGATTTGCCGACTGGTCACCGATGTTGTCGATCGCAGCGGGTGAACCCGGCAGCACAGCCCGCGCTCATCCGCATGTCGCTACCGGCGCGCCGCCTGATCGGTCGCATTCTCATTCGACGAACCGCACTGCCAGCCGTTCGCTATTGTCTTTATTTGTGCTGCTGTGCCGTTGCCGGCGCACTTGCTAACGCCAAAAAGAACGGAAGGGAACCAAATGCCCTCACTTCGCTGGCTCGCGATCCCCATGATGGCTGGCGCCGCGCTGGTCGGTAGCGCCGCGACTGCGAATGCCATTACTCCCCAAGACGAGGCATACCTCAATCAATTGCGCGCCGTGGGCCTGACGTGGCCGCCCCAGACCGAGGAGGCACTCATCGGGGAGGCGCACCTGATCTGTTACGACCTCACCTGGGGTTGGACGCCACAACAGATCGCCGATGAGGTCCACGCCCACCTGGACAAGAGGAGCGTGACGTTGCCGGACGTCGGGACCATGGTCAATGCCGCACACTCGACCTATTGCCCCGGCAATGTGTGCGACGCCCCTTCGCTTTGCACGTGACGCGCGGCCGACCAGCAGCCGCGAGCGTGCCAAGTTTGAATCGCCGCGGCCATGGGTAACGAATCCTGCACCAGGTATGAGGCGTTGAGGAGGTTGACACCGTGGCGATCGACTGCTGCCCCGCGTGCGGATATCCCACAATCGGCCGCGATGTGTGCTCCTTTTGCCGTCCGTTGCTAGCGGGGCTGCATTCCGAGTCGACCTTGGCGTCCGACGCGCGCCTGCTCTATGAGCCGGCATGCAGCAGCGATGAAGCGGTCGCCTGAATCAGGTTGTGGCGCATGGCTGTTCTGCGCGCGGAAGTGTCAGGTCCGGATGGCGAGGTCTCGAAGAGCCATATTGCGCAGTTCGGCTTTCACGATTTTCCCGGTGGCGTTCAACGGAAACTCGTCGAGGAAGTACCAGTGGCGGGGGACCTTGTGCTTGGCCAGCCGTTGCGCAGCATATTCACGGAGCAACTCGGAGGTGGCGTGCGCACCGGGGCGAAGTTGGACAAAGGCCGCCACTTCCTCACCCCAGTAGGTGTCGGGTACGCCGGTCACCGCGACGGTGGCGACGGCTTCGTGATCGAGCAGCGCCGCCTCGATCTCGGTGGGGTAGATGTTTTCACCGCCACGGATGACCATGTCCTTCAGTCGACCGACGATCCGCAGGTTGCCGTCTGAGTCCAGCAGACCCAGGTCCCCGGTGTGTAGCCACTGGTCGGCATCGATGGTGTCGGCGGTCCGCGCCGGATCGTCGTGGTATCCGATCATGACGTGATAGCCGCGGGTGCATATTTCGCCCACGTCATCGACCGGGACTGTGCGTGAGTTATCTGTTGGGTCAACGATTTTCATCTCAACGCCGGGTAGGGTGCGGCCAGCCGTCGAGATCCGGACCTCGGGGGGATCGTCGGGATGGGTCATTGTGATACCGGGCGAGCATTCCGTTTGGCCGTACATGATCACCATGCACGCGCCGACGCGGTCTTCGACTTCTCGCACCAACTGGGGCTCGACCTGGGATCCGCCCGAGAGCGCTACGACGACCGAGGAGAGATCGGTGCGCGGGAAGCGGGGATGATCTAGAAGTGCGCGCAGCATGGTGGGGACGCCGCCGAAGACGGCGGAGCGCTCCGATTCGATCAACGCGAGCTGCACTTCCGGATCGAAGTACGGCATCAAGACCTGCGTGCAGCGCGTCTGGATCGCGCCCAATGTCAGCAGCACCGATCCCGCGGTGTGGAACAGCGGCATCGCGGAAACCAGAGCAGCGTCGTGCACCAACAGCCGATCGACGCAGGCCAGCCGGGAATTGTTGACAATGCCACGGTGCCGCAGCCGGGCGCCCTTCGGCAGACCCGTGGTTCCGGAGGTGTATTGAATCTGTGCGACGTCGTCGGGCCCTACCGCGGGAAGTGGTGTGCTGTCGATTCCCTTGGCGCAGAACTGTTCCCACTCGGCCAGTCGAATACTGGTACGTAGGGCCGGCAATCGCGGTGCGAGTTCCTCGAGGCATCCAGCCAGGCTGGTATCTCGATAGTCATCGACGTAGAAGACCGCTGCGGCGCCCGAGTTGCGAAGTACGTAGTCGACCTCGTCGCGTTGAAGCGCCGGGTTGACCGTCACCAACGTAACTCCCGCAAGGGCCGCGCCCATCTGCACAAGAATCCACTCGGGCACGTTGTTGGCCCAAAGGGCAACGGCCTCACCCGGATCGACGTGCTCGAGCATTGCGCGCGCAGCGCGCTCGGACTCCGTCAACAGCTGGTTGTAGGTCCATTCACGCCGATCCTGACCTGGTGGCAGACCCTCAACGAGCGCCATCGCGTCGGGGACTTCTTGCGCTGTTCGCCGCAAGACGTCGCCGACCGTGACATCCTCGATCAGGTCGGCGGAATGTAGTGGAACGAACGCGCGCTCTGACCGTCCTGCCACGTTGGTCATCGACTGCTCCTACGATCGCCGCAGTGTGTTGCTTCTGACCAGAACACCTCCTGTGTGCGACTTATTGCAGAAGCGCTTAAACCGGTTGCCAACAACCAGATCTCAGCGCCCTTCCCAAGAAGCAGGGTCGCTCGTTTCAACTAGCGTTTGAGCATTGTGAGAACGCGGATTCGAACTCTGCGGTCGCGTGCCCGCAAATCCACCCGATTCCAAGCCCCAGGTCCCGCAGGCCGGTTTACCATATCGCCATGGGGGCCGAGGGGCAGGGGCCGCACCCAACGAGTGCCCAACCAGCGAATTCCGTGGAGTTGGTTCGAACCCTCTTGGGCCTGTTGCGGCGTCGCCTAGGTCTTGACACGGCGTGGATAGCGTCGTTTTACCAAGGCATGCAGGTGTTCGAGGTGATCGACGGCGACACCGACGCCTTGGGCGTCGCACCCGGCGACCGATCATCGCTGTCCGGGTCGTATAGCGTCCGCGTCATCGATGGGCGGCTGCCCGCCGTCATTCCGGACACGTCGGCTGATAGAACTGCCTCCGTCCTGCCCCGAACACAGAAATTGCGGCTGGGCGCTTTTGTGGGCGTTCCCTTGCTCGGCCCGGATGGCTCCACGGTCGGGATGGTGGGTGCGGTGAGCCAGGAGGCAAAGCCGCATCTTGCCGATGCCGACCTTCGAATCGTCAACAAAATGGCCGACCTCATCGGCGCCTTGATGGAATTGCCGGCGGACTCGACGACAATCCGCGCCGAGCAGCGCGAAGGCATCCGCCGAGTGGTGGCCGAACGCGATTTCGAGGTCATCTTCCAAGCGATGCACGATGTCTGGACTGGCAGGGTGGTCGGCGTCGAAGCGCTCGCGCGCTTCCCGTGCGAACCGTTTCGACCCGATCTTGTTTTCGGCCAGGCGGCCCAGTTGGGCTTGGACATCGAGTTGGAGACCGCGGTCATCGCGCGCGCTCTGTCGCTGCTGCCTCAGCTGCCCGACGATGTGTTCGGCGCCGTGAACATCTCGCCATCGGCGGTGCTGCTGACTCCCTGGTCCGAGTTGCTCGCCGACGTCGACCCGTCGCGGCTCGTCGTGGAGATCACCGAGCATGATGCCGTGGAGAACTACGATGCTCTCGACGATGTGCTCGAAGCATGCCGGGCACGGGGTATGCGGGTGGCGGTCGATGACGTCGGCGCCGGCTTCTCCTCGTTCTCTCACGTGCTGGAGTTAGCACCAGAATTCATCAAGATCGATCAGTCCATCACGCGCAATATCGACGCCGACGATGCCCGGCGGCGACTGGCCCAGTCCATTGCCGAATTCGCCGCGCAGATCGGCGCGACCGTCATCGCCGAAGGGGTGGAGAGCCAGGGCGAACTGGACGCCATAAGCGCTGCCGGCATCCCCTGGGCGCAGGGTTACTACCTCAGCAGGCCCCAATCCCACACCCACGGTTTTGCGCCCTGCGGTGCCGTCGCGGAACCAGTCGATCAGTCGTTCGATGTTTTCGACCTGCTCGGAGAACGACGGTTCGAGCTGGCCCTGACGCATTCGCCCATCGGTATGGCCGTCGTCGGCCTGGACGGCTCGTTCCAGCGCACCAACCGGGCGCTGCGGACGATACTCGGCTACGGCAGAAAGGCCTTGGCAGGCCTCACCTTCCAGGAGATCACCCATCCCGACGATCTGGATGCCGACTTGGCTCTGCTTGGTGAGTGCCTCGCCGGGCGTCGCCGCAGCTACCGCATGGACAAGCGTTTCATCGCCGCCGATGGACGGATCGTATGGTGCGACCTCACCGCGGTCCTCGTGCAGGGCCACCGGAACCAGCCTCGTTGCTTCGTCTCACAAATCCTGGACGTCACCGCCGACCGCATGCGAGAGGCCGAATTGGCGCGCCAAGCCACCACCGACACCCTGACCAAGATTGCCAACCGCTCCGCTGCGTGGAGCCAGCTCGAACAACTCGACGCGGCCGACAAACGCTACGGCATCCTGTTCTGCGACATCGAGCAATTCAAGTCCATCAACGACCGATACGGCCACCGAGCCGGCGACGAACTGTTGATCGAGGTCGCTGACCGCCTAACCGCGGCCGTCGGAGACGATGGTCTCGTCGCCCGCTGGGGTGGCGACGAATTCCTGGTCATCACCGACGCCGTTGACGATCGCGGGCTCACGCACCTCACCAAGCGAATAGCAAACCAGGTGCAAAGGACACCGATCAACCTCGCCGACGGCACCGAGATCTGTATCGCTTTGACGATCGGCTCCGCAGCACACCGGCCCGAAGATGGCCGATCCATAGATGCCGTCCTGGAGCGCGCCGATCAGGCCATGTACGAGCAGCGGCGCCTACAAACCGGCGTCTTTCGCCTTGCGGCCGGTCAACCCGGCTCCCGCTCGTCGTGAGTCCTGCTGCCGAACAGCATCTTTAGCGGAAATATCCGGAGACGCATCGACCGCGGCAATGTATTGTGTTGCGCTTCAACATAATTGAAGACATGACGGATTCTAACGAAGGCGGCTTTCCGGCCGCATTTCCGGCTAGGTCGTCCGGGTCGGCGCCGGCTATTTGCGGTGGGCAATATGCTGCGGATTCGGGCAGAGCGCCACGGCGCAACCGTTGCTGGTCTGCCGCACCGGCGGTGGACTATCGTGTTGCTGAATTGCAGCTGTCGGGAGGTTTCGGTGGAAGGGACCCCGTTCGGCCGGTACCGCCTAATCAGTTTGCTCGGCAGAGGCGGCATGGGGGAGGTCTGGCGAGCCTACGACACCGTCACCGATCGGTTGGTCGCGCTGAAAGTCCTCCCGGCGCATTTTGCTGCCGACAGGACGTTTCAACAGCGATTCCGTCGCGAGGCCCACGCAGCGGCACGATTGAACAACCCTCACGTGGTGCCAATTCACACCTACGGCGAGATCGACGGGCGACTATTCGTTGACATGCGGCTGATCGAGGGCCGCGACCTGGCAACCGTGCTGGCCTCCGCAGCGATGTCGCCCTCACGCGCGGTCCACATTGTCGAGCAGGTGGCCCAGGCCGTCTACGCCGCGCACAAGATTGGATTGGTTCATCGAGATATCAAGCCCTCCAACATCTTGCTCGATGAACACGACTTCGCGTATCTGATCGATTTCGGGATCGCGCGCGTTGTGGGCGAGACCGGTCTGACCGGAACGGACGCGGTGGTCGGCACGCTGCGCTACATGGCACCGGAGCGGTTCAGAGTCGGTCAGGCCGACGCACGCTCGGACATCTACGCGCTTGCCTGCGTGCTCTATGAGTGCTTGACGGGCGGCTCCCCATTTCCGGGCGACAGCATCGAGCAACAAGTGGCAGGGCATCTGTCGACCCCGCCGCCGCGACCGTCCGACTCCGGCGCGCCGCCGGCGTTCGATGCGGTCATCGCCACCGGCATGGCCAAAGACCCCGGGCAGCGCTACGCCACCCCGGTGGATATGGCACGCGCCGCGCGCGACGCGATCACGGTGCCGCTCCGTGCGCAGGACCCAAATGTGCAGTCGCACACCGTCACTGCCCCTGCGCCCACACACGAGGCCTCGGGTGAGCCAACGATGCCCGCGCCAAAACCATTGCCCCGCGATCCGTCGCAGCCCATGGCGGGCAACCGCACACGCGTCAAACGATCCTGGGTGGTCGCCGCAGTGATTGCGGTGGTGGTGGCGGGAGGCGCGAGCGTCTACCTTCTGCGCCCACACACATCCACGACTGAACCTACCCAGACGACTGCGGTCGCCCCGCCACCGGCGGCGCCTGGCGCGGGAGGCACACCCAGTGCGGTAGCGACGGCGGTGCCGAGTGGTCCACCTACGATCGCCGCCTCGATACGGGTGGGCAACGGCGCCTTCGGCATCGCGGTCGACCCGGCCGGACACAGCGCCTATGTCGCGAACACCGGTTCCAACTCCGTCTCGGTGGTCGATACCACCAGCCGCACGGTCACAGCCACGACCGCGGTGGGACGCCATCCCGTCGGTGTTGCCGTGGATCCGTCGACCCGGACCGTATACGTCACCAACTACGACGACGCCTCGGTGTCGGTCATCGACATCGCCAGCAGCAAGGTCGTCGCCAAAATAGGGGTCGGCAGCCATCCGGGCGGAGTAGCGGTCGACCCCGATGCCCGGATCGCCTATGCCACAAACGGTGACAACGCATCGGTCTCAGTCATCGACACGACGACGCATACCGTGACGGCGACGGTGCCCACCGGGAAAGGTCCAAGCCGCGTAGCCATCGATCAAACCGCTCACCGCTTGTTTGTCACCACTGCCGATCCGACGGTGACGGTTATCGATACCACGAACCGAACCGTCATCGGTTCTGTCGCGCTTCGCGTCCACCCGGCCGGTATCGCCATCGACACCGCATCGCACACGGCCTATATCGCCAGCGGCGACGATGCATCGGTGTCCTTCGTCGACACCATCGGCCTCGGCGTCACCGCTAGCGTTCCCGTCGGGCAACGCCCCGCGGGCGTGGCGGTGGACCCGCCGACAAACACCGCGTACGTGGCCAACTACAGCGGCGCGTCCGTCTCGGTGATAGACACCACGAGGCGCATCGTCACCGGAATCCTTGCCGTCGGTAACAATCCGCTCGCCATCGCCGTCGACCCCACCACCCACTTCGCCTATGTCAGCAGCGACCTCAACCATGGCTCGGTGACAGTGATCGAACGCTGACGCCGGGCTCGGACCACCGATTCAAGTAGTGAACTACTCACGCTCTCGCGATGAGTCGGTACTACCTTTCCATCAGGCGCCGACGACGGCGCACGACCGATAAACTAGGGGGCCGATATGCCCGTACGTTGGCAAGTCGACGGCAATTGGACCATCGCTGCGAATTCCGTCCAGTACTGGAACTGGAACTTCTTCACGGACCCGGGGCCAAGCGGTGGACCAAACCAGGGCCCGATCGTGTTTCGGGCGATCCCTAAGGGGAGATCCCAAGGAGGCAACAATACCGCCCGAAACGTCTTGGTCACATACGATTTCGCGATGTGTCGCGGCGGCCCGGGCGACGATCACGCACCCGAGGTGTTCTACGAATTCAAGATCCGAAACGACAGCAGCGTCGCCGTGCCGTTCGTGCTCCAATTCATCAAATTCAGCGACCTACCGCTCAACACCTGAGTGAGGATAGCCATGAAAATCACTGTGATCGTTGACGATCGCTCGAACATCGTCGGCACCGCCGGTAAACGGGCCTCAACTAGACCCGAGGCGGGAACGGGTGGGCCGGTCGCTGGGCCCGGGCAGTCCGTCCGCGAAATCGAACTGCCGAAAGAGCTTCTGGGCGTGGAGGACGTCGTCGAGCTGTACCCCAAGCTACAAGAGCACTTCAAGAGTCAGGCATGATCTCAACCGGATGATCACTCAAGGGTTCAATCACGACCCCTACTCGTTTCATCAACTCGATTGAACGGTTGCTGTCCATCACCGTCTTTACGTCACCCTCGAGTATCACGTACACGGCGCGGTTCATCCGCTCGTAGAACTGTTTCATCGAATCCGGGCTGCGAAAGACCGGGAAGTACCAAACACCCTCGCGTTCAAGCAAGAACGGCTTGTGTTTGCCGTCTTTCGTGTCACCGAAAGGGGTGGAGTAGTAGACCTTGGCATCTGCGGAAAGTCTTTCGGGCTGCTTCTTCTTTCCGAACAGGCGCACGCAATCTCCTCAAAGAGTCAGCTACAGTCGGCGGTCCCGGCGATATGGCCCCGTTGTAAGTTCGTTCGGAGCTACCAAGACCGCGATCGCCCGCGCACGCGAGGGGAAGCCCATGAGAACCATCGCCTACCGCCACGCGGCAGGTGTCGGCCTGGCCGCCGTCGCACTGATGACCGCGGGCTGCGGCAACGGCAAGAGCGTCGACGCGTCGGCACCGCCTCAGGCCAAGGCGAGCGCCACCTCTACTTCTCACGCGCCGGCTCTGCCCACGGAGGTGAAGCTCGTCGGCGTGGACGACGTCGAGGTGACTCTGACGGGGCCGATCGCCGCCAAATACTCGTCGGCCACCGAGAGCCAGAGGCAGGCTCTCGGCAAGCCGCTGACGGGTGACCGCAACGCGGGGACGCGGGAGAGCGGCGTGGTATTCCAGCAGTTCCAGGGCGGCGCGATCATCGCGAAGAACAACCAGGCCGGTACGCCCGCATACATCATCGTGGGCAAGATCCGCGAGGCCTGGAATGTCCCACGCGGTCCGGACGGCACGCCCGCTGTCACCGGCACCAACGGTTCGGCAGGTCCGCTGGGTTTGCCCACCAGCGATGTGAACACCGTCGGCGACCTGCAGGTGTCGACCTTCGAGCACGGCAAGATCGAGTACAACCCGACGACCGGCCAGGTCGCGGTGACAGTAGACGGCAAGGTCGTGCCATCCGGGCTCTAGCTCGAATTGCGGGCAGCGATCTCGTCGCTACCGCACATCACCACTTGGATGGCCCCCATGGAGGTTCCACTGGCCGCAATCGGAAGCCAGCACGTCGTTGACGTCGACTTCGAGTCCGCCGACCTTCGGCCCGGGATTGGACGCGGTGCTCACGACCCTCTGGTAGAGAACGGCGGCGGGGTGAACCTGATTGCCGGACCAGGCCCGAGTTTGCCACAGCCACCGGCGGCCAGGTGTGCTCGAAGACCCGACAACGCCATCGGCCGCGGCCCACTGGCACACCCGGATGCCTCCGTAGACACCGGTGCGCTGAACCCCGAGAACCGAGTTGATTCCGCGAAACCACTGCAGCGCAGTGCGATTCCAGGTGTCCCGATTGATGTCCTCGTCGATGGTGAAGAAAATCGGCGCGCTTTGGCCGCCGCCCGCCGCGGTGTGCAGCTGCCAGGCGGTGCGCGCGTCCGCGACGCCGCCCGCGTAGCCCCGCGTGAAGTCCGACGGTGCCGACCCTCCCGGCTTGCCGTATTGGTAGTTGCTGACGATCACCAGTCCCGCGGCTTTCAAGGAATCGGCGTAGGACCGCGTGATCGGCTTGGCGCCAAACGATGAGCCGGGACGCGACTCCGAAACGTAGTTGACCACCCCGCTATAGCCGGCAGCTCGGATCTGCTGCGCCGGAATCTGGCGCGCGGCGAAGTCGATCAGTCGGGGAGGGGCGGCGGCCGCCGCCGTGGGCATGCCGCAGGCTACCGATGCGGCACCCAGACCGGCCAACGCGGCAGCGTACCGGAGCGCGTCGCGGCGGGAAACAGTTCGCACATCGCTAACCTGCGGGGGCACACTGTGCATCGCGCGATGTTAACGATGTGACTGTTGTTACCGATAGACCTGCGCCAGCCGAAACGCGGTTGCAGTCCCTAATGGATACCGAACGGTGACCGTTCGGCTATACCTCACGCCGCGACAAAAGAACTCGGCGTGGGCATTCCGGATCAGCCGTTCGTCAGCTGCAGGTTACGACGGCACGTCTTCGGCAGGGGAGTCGTCGTTTGCAGCCAGGTGGTGCAGGACTCGTTCGTTGAGGGCGGCCACCATGTCGAGCTCAGCAGGGGTAAGCAGATCGATGAAGTTCCGGCGGACATCCGCTACATGCCCTGGCGCCGCCTTCTCGATCGCGGCGCGGCCGGCCGGCAGCAGGCAGACCATGGTGCTGCGGGCGTCGTCGGGGTTGGGCTCGCGGCAGATCAGGCCGTCGTCCTGCATGCGCCGCACCTGATGCGAGACACGGCTCTTCTCCCAACCCAGTGCGTTGCACAGGTCGCGGGCGGACATGCGGTCCCCGTCGAGAGCCGAAAGCACCGCGAGGACCTCGTAGTCGGCCCCGGACAGGCCCGATTCCTGCAGGCCCCGGTTCAGGTGTGCGACGAGTTGGTGATGCGCGTGCATGAAGGCCCGCCAGGCACGGTCTTCACGAGCGTTCAGCCAGTTCGCTTCCATCGAACTCATACTATCTCAATTGGTTGACACATCACCAATCCTTCATAAAGCTAAGTAGTCAACCTTTTAGATCCGCAACCAAGGCGGGGACACTTTATGAGCAGCATCAGCATCATCGGCTCGGGCAACATGGCCAGCGGCATAGGCGCTATGGCGGTCAAGGGCGGCAACACCGTCGAGGTGATCAGCCGCGACCCAGCCAAAGCCGCGGCGCCGGGCCTGCTGGTGATGGGCCTGGCCCGCAATGGCCTGGGGGATTTCGACTCTTCCCTCGGCGTACGGCTCAGCTGAGTTCAACACCGCATGCGGCCCTGGGAACTGCGGACGCACGGGGAGTAGTGATAGTGACTCACCTGGTCGGCGGCCTGCAGGTGTCGACATTCGAGCACGGCGAGGTCGAGTACAACCCGACGAAACCTTGCCGACGTACTCGCCCTGCATGCGGGGGAGCGGCTTAGGCGTCGCCAGTAACCGACTTATCCGACAATCGCCCGCGCTGCGCGCTCTGCGATGAGCATGACCGGCGCGTTCGTGTTGCCGGAGATGATCGTGGGCATAGCCGACGCATCGACCACTCGAAGGCCGGCGACGCGATACACGCGGCAGTCGGTGTCGAGCACCGTGGCGGCCGAATGCGGTCGCCCGTGGGCGTCGAAACTTCCCATCGCGCAGGTACCCACCGGATGGAAAATAGTCGTACCGAGTTCACCGGCCGCCCGCTGCAGGTCTTCGTCGCTCACCAGTTGCGAGCCGGGAAGCAACTCTTGCGGGTCGTACCGCGCCAGCGCCGGCGCCGCCATGATCTGCCGGGTCATCCGGAGGCCCCGGACGGCGATTTGACGATCGGCGTCGGTCGACAGGTAATTGCAGAAGATCTTCGGGTAGGTCAGGGGATCTGCACTGGCCATGCGCACATGGCCTCGCGAGCTGGGTCGCAGATTGCAGACCGAGGGAGTGATCGCTCCGAAGGGGTGCAGGGGTTCGCCGAACTTCGGCAACGACAAGGGCTGCACATGCCACTCCAGATCGGCGCTTTCCAGGGCGGGGTCGCTCCTGGCGAAAGCCCCTAACGTAGACGGCGGCATCGTCATGGGCCCCGATCGCAGCAGCAGGTACTGAAGTCCCATGCCCGCACGGGTGATCCAGTTCCGGTACAGCGTGTTGACGGTCGGGGCGCCCCGGATCCGGTAGATCGTTCGAAGCTGCAGGTGGTCCTGCAGGTTTTCGCCCACTCCCGGTAGATCGACGGCCACCGGCACGTGATGCTGGGTAAGCAGGCCGGCTGGGCCCAGACCCGAGACCTGCATCAGATGCGGTGAGCCAATAGCCCCAGCGCTGAGGATCACCTCGTGGCGGGCTCGGAGGTCGATGATCTGGCCGCCCCTGAGAAGCCGAAGGCCGGTGACGCGGCGCTGGGCCGTCGTCCAGGCACCGCGACGCTGATTTTCCGGGACCTGGTCGTCCATCAGAATCTGCAAGGCCTGGGTGTGTGTATAGACGGTGAGGTTCGACCGGTGAGCGATGGGATGCAGGAAGGCATCGGCCATCGACCAGCGACGACCACGCCGCTGGTTGACGTGAAAGTACGCAGAGCCGGCGTTGACGCCCCGGTTGAATTCGTCGATCGGGTCGATGCCGACCTCGGCAGCGGCGGCCTGCCAGGCGTCCAAGATCTTCCAGCGCACACGTGGCCGCTCGACACGGATCTCGCCACCGGCGCCGTGGCAGTCGTCGGCGCCGCCGAAGTAGTCCTCCAACTTTTTGTAGATCGCCAGTGTCTCGCCTGGGGTGTCCGGGCCACCCCAAAGCCATCTCTCGTCGCCGGTGGCCTGCGCCCACCGGTCGTAGTCGCTCGCCTGTCCGCGCATGTGGATCATGGCGTTGATCGACGAGCAGCCGCCGATCACCCGGCCGCGCGCGTAGTGAATGCTGCGGCCGGCCAGGCCTGGGTCGGCCTCGGTCGTGAAGCACCAGTCGGTGCGGGGGTTGGCGATGGTGTACAGATAGCCCACCGGCACCTTGATCCAGAACCAGTTGTCTCTGCCGCCCGCCTCAATCAGGAGCACACGGCGGTCAGGGTCGGCGCTGAGCCGATTGGCGAGCAGGCAGCCCGCACTGCCTGCTCCCACGATGATGAAGTCGAATTCGGCTACCGGGCTCATTTCGATATTGGACAACGAAATAGGTTGGCGCACAACTGAAGAAGCAATTCTCTACCAGAGCCTATACGCCTCGCCGCGCAGTCCGAGAGCACGAATGTGTGCCGTGACCGTTAAGCATCGTTACCGCAATCGTGATCTCGCACTCGTATCTTTGGACAAACCAGAAGGCCGAAGCTATCGGCCTCCCAATGACGCCTATCGGCGTCCGCAAGCCTGGGGGCTGATATGACCACCGCAATCGCCGAGCACAATCTGGTCGACCAAGACGCGCGTGACGATCTCCTTTTGGCGGTTGCAAGCATCAACGCAGGTGCTCGTCGCAGGAACACCGTTCTCGTCGAGTCGAGGCCGCACTGGCGACTCACGGAAGCAGAGATCGTGCGCGCGTCGATCACCGTGATTTTGGTGGCCCTTGTGACGGTGATTGGCGTCTCCGCGGGCGCGATCTTGACGATGGGTTAGCAGCGGGTACGGCCCGGCCCGGCGGCGGCCTCGCGGCGACGTCACCCTGGGTACGACTCCGGCGGGATAGCACTCTCGTCCACTCGGTCAGGCAGCGGGCGATTCTGGTTTCGTGGCGAGGTGTTCTCCGAGCAGGCTCTAGATGCCGTGTGCAACAAGGGCTTTGACTTCCTGGGCGGGCGCATAGCTACCGGCGAACCCGTACGAAGACACCCTGAACGCGACATCGCCGCCGAGAAGGAAGTCAAAACCGGCGCCAAGGAACGACGCAAACCCAAGACACAGTCGACATAGCGATGGTTAGGTGATGAAGACATCAGCTACCCGAGGCTGGGGGTGTACACGTCCGGGTACTGAGGTGAACCAATTAATGGGTATGGGGCAACGCAGGGAGTTGACGTGGCGGTCCGGGGTATCAGGGCACTTAAGAAAATCATGCAGACAACGTTCGATCCAGAGCTCGTGATTCCGCAAGACACTACGGTGACGGAATTTACCGGCGATAACAGTTTGTCGCGGAAAGATCTTTTTCAGCATCCGATTCCCGCTGACTCCCTGATATGGAAGTATTGGGGGCGTCTTGATGTGATATTTTTCGGCAGCGGGGTGGTGGGCACCATTGCGGGGGCGTGGCCGCAGATGGCGAAAGCGACCACGAATTCTGTTCTTTTCACCGGCGACAGTTCTTTCGGTGCGCGCGCCAAGATATATAAAGAACGGCGCCAGAGATCTCGTGAGTACATTTATGGCGCGGTGTACGGCGCTCCGGAGGACGCGAAGAAATACGGACTGAAGACTCGGAATATGCACAAGTCCGTCAAAGGCGCACTGCACGAGGGTACCTACCATGCCCTAAATGCGGAGACCTTCTACTTTGCCCATGTCACCTTCTTTTATCACCTATTGATCATAATAACTGAGCAGCTGTATTTCGACGGTTCCATGCCACGTGCGATGAAGGAGCAGCTATTTGAGGAATCCAAGGAGTGGTACAGCATGTGGGGGGTGGACGATAGCCCTCAGCCGGATACCTACGACAATTTCGAGCGGTATCTGGAAAACATCGAGCATAATTATTTGGTGAACTCACAGGTAACTCAGGTCATGCTGGAACAATTTTTGGAGAGCCGCCCGGCGCCGCGGTGGTGGCCTGCAGTCATGAAAAAATTTGTGTGGCCCTGGTGGGCGGCGCGGCGGAATGTCGTTGCCAATAGTTTTCCGCCCCATGTGCGGGAGTTGTTCAACTTAGAGTGGACCTCCCAGGACGAGGAGATGACGCTCCGTTTTATGCGTATGTATCGGCGCCTCTACGCAGTTCTCGAGCGCCTAGTCCCGCAGAAGTATCTCTACTTGCCGATTGCGGTGGAAGGCTTTGAGCGGGAAGGGATCGATCCACGCAACATCACCCTGGAGTCCGCACAGCAAGCACTGCGGGAAAACCGCGCCCGCCGCGCCGCACAAGAAGATGCACCAGCAGGTGAGGCGAATGAGGTGCTTGCTTCCAGCTGATAAGTTGCTGGGCGGTGGTCTCGCCGTGGCCGGCAGAGCTGTCCGTAGGTCCGCATGTCGCGCACGATGATGCTGAGCGCAGCGCGCGTCAGCAGCACCTACAACAAGCCGAGGCTGACTTTGACGTCGTTGCTTTCGACGACGATTGCGCGCGGGCATTTGGCGGTGTTGACGGGGATGGGGTCGCTCAGAACGGCCGTGATGTTAAGTTGACATAAGCTGAGCGCAGCGCGCGTCAGCAGCACCTACAACAAGCCGAGGCTGACTTTGACGTCGTTGCTTTCGACGACGATTGCGCGCGGGCATTTGGCGGTGTTGACGGGGATGGGGTCGCTCAGAACGGCCGTGATGTTAAGTTGACATAATGTCGCTTATCGGCATAACCAATACACCGAGTTCGTGGGGGAACCTCATTGACATCCCGGTGCACGGGCTCGCATCAACGACTCCTCGCCGGGCGGTTCACGGCGCTCGCCGCGCGTACGCCCGCGATCGACCACGGCCGGTCGTTGCGTCGCGATCGTCGCGACGACCGCGGCGATCGCACTTCAGCCCCCACACGGTCCGCCGGGCTCACGATTGCGCCGTCCGCGAGGTCGGCTCCGAAACGTCACTGTGACGAATTGTCCAGTGCGGCACTGCCCTTGAAGCGCCGCGGCCGCCGGGACGACAGCCGATACGATCGGACAACCCGCCGCGCAGCTGACCGATCCCGCGTCCGGGCGGAGATCTGTCGATGGCGCGATTCATCACCTTCGCGGCCGTACTACTGCCCTGATCGGCCGTGGCCGCATGCCACAAAGCGCGGCCCCCTCGCCCGGACCCGGCGCCTACAATACGTCACTGTGACGAATTCCACTGGGCGGCACGACATTTGGCCGAATCTTGGGCCCCGGATGACTGCGCCTTATTGAAAATCATTAGCATTACCGTCTGAGACGGGAAGGACCAGTGTGCGAGCGATCCCTGTCATCTGCTTGACGGGCTATCTTGGTGCCGGCAAGACCAGTCTGCTCAACCATGTGCTGCGCAGTCCGGGAGCGCGAATCGGTGTCATTATCAACGACTTCGGCGAGCTCAACGTCGATGCCATGTTGGTGACCGGGCAAGTCGACGAGCCCGCCTCCATCGCCGGTGGCTGCATCTGCTGCCTGCCCGACGACGGTGGGATCGACGAAGCGTTGACCAAGTTAGCCGATCCTCGGCTGAATCTGGATGCCGTCATCGTCGAGGCCAGCGGTGTGGCCGAGCCTGTTTCGGTGGCCCGGATCATCGGCTTCAGCGACGTTCCCGGCGTGCGGTTCGGCGGGCTGGTGGACGTCATCGATGCCACCACACACTTCGACACGGTCGACGTCGGCCGTACCTCGCCGGCTCGCTACGGCGCGGCCTCTCTCGTCGTCGTCAACAAGCTCGACCAACTCCCCCACGACGATCGCCTTGCAACGGTTGAGCGGGTAGAACGACGCGTACGAGAACGCAATTCACGTGCCACCGTCGTCGGAGCGATCGGCGGCCAGATCGACCCGGCATTGCTCTACGACGTAGCGGGAGCAGGCGAGGAGCCTGGTCAGCTTTCGTTGCGCGATCTGCTCGTCGATGCCACCACGGCTCCGATCGCCCACGACCACGAGAGCTTGCATGCCGACTCGGTCACCGCGACGAGCGATGGCGAAATCGACCCGGGCGCACTGATCGATTTGCTCGAAGACCCTCCCGCAGGTGTGTACCGGCTCAAGGGCGCCGTGGTGATGAGATACGGAAAAGGTTCGCCCACCTTTGCGGTAAATCTGGTCGGCAGCGCAATTCACATCGCGACCGCGACGCCCGGAGCGTTCGCCAACTGCCTCGTTGCGATCGGCATGCACCTGGACACCGATGCCGTCCGAGCCCGACTCGATGCCGCGCTGCGGCCCTTCGCCGGCCCGCCCACCCTCGCGAATGCCCACCGCCTCAGGCAGTATCGACGACGCAGTCTTTAAATCCTCAAAAGGCCAGCGCCCCAAGGCATTACGTCACTGTGACGTTTTGGGGCAGACGGGTGCTTCACCCGGTCGCAACGACCGACGCGGAGTTCCAGGGGGCCAGGCGCTCAGAGGAGCCGTTCGATTCGGGCAGATCGTCACTGACGTCCCACGTCGCCGAGAGCCGCCCGACACCCAAGGCTATAGCGCAGTGCAGGCCGAGCTCCACCAGTTGGTCCTCGCTGAAGTGCTGACGCAACTCGTCGTAGACCGTGTCGTCGATGGCGAGGTGGTTGGTCGCGAACAGCTCGGCGAAATGAAGAGCCGACCGCTCGGCGTCCGAAAGATTGTCCGCGTCGGCGGGCCGCTCCAGCGAGCAAACCGCATCCTCGTCGAGGCCGTCGTCGATGGCACTTTGGTAGCGGACCGCGATGCAGCTACGGCACTGGTTGAAAAACGCGATGCGCAGTCGAACCAGTTCGAGAAGCCGGGGCGACAAACTCCCGCAGCTGCGAAGCGCGGCGGTCAACGCGCCCAGCGCCTCGGCCGCGGCGGGCAGGCGGCTAACGATGGAAGCGACGCCGAGATTGATCCGATCGCCTTGACCGAGATCTTCGGTCGGCACGTCGGCAAAGGCTGCGGATGGCGCGATTCGTGTCACTGCATCGTCTCCTCTGTGCACCTGTCGGGGCCCCTGCAGTATCGCCATTCGAACGGTCAGTGGCAATCATCGCGCCGGCATGAATCCGTGTGCGCCTGCAGCGCACGCAATGCGGCATGACGGGTGTTACATCTCGATGGAGCATGTGCACAGCATCGGGTCCAGCGATGACCTCTGACATGTTCCTCAACTCCATTGACAGGGTGTGCGGATGGAACTACGCCAGCTCGAATACTTCATCGCCGTGGCAGACGAAATGAACTTTTCGCGCGCGGCGCAACGAGTTCACGTCGTTCAATCCGCCCTGTCCACGTCGGTGGGCAAGCTGGAGCGCGAACTCGGCGTGGAATTGTTCAACCGATCCAGGCAGCAGATCAAACTGACCCCGGCGGGCGAGTTGTTCCGCGAGCATGCGCGTCGCATCATCCATAGCGCTCGGCTGGCAAAGGATTCGATCAACGACTACCTCGGCGAGTTGTCCGGGACCGTCGAAGTCGGTTCACTCATATCCTTTGGGGCGCTGGACGTCCCCCGCGTGTTGGGCGAATTCCACCGTACTTATCCCTTCGTCCAGATCATGCTGCGACTGAGCCCGGCGGGTTCGATGCCGCATCTGTCGGCGATTGCCGCCGGCTCGCTCGACCTTGCCTTCATCTCCGCGCCGGACCGCTTCCCGACAGGTATCGATATGCGGCTCTTGGCCGAGGAGCCGATGTTCTTTGTCTGCAGGCCTGATCATCGCCTGGCGCAGCGCGACCGCATCGGCATCCTCGAGCTTGCCCACGAGAACCTGATCGGCTTCCCCGCCGAATTCGGTCTGCGCCGCGTCGTGGAGAACGCCTTCACCGCGGCCGGCATCACGGCGCGTACTCGGTACGAAGCGGCGGTCAACTACGGGGTCGCATCCAGTTTGGTGCAGCACGGATTGGGCACCATGTTCATGCCCGCCAGCGACGCCAGCCGTTTTCCGGACCTGCGTGCGGTGCCGTTGCAGCCAGAAATCGTGTGGCCGATCTACCTTGCGATGGGCGGGCCGGCGCAGATGTCGCCGGCCGCCGCCAAGCTCGCCGAGCTGATCCTGGCCTCGGCACCTCGTCCCGGGCAGCAGCCGACAAGCCAATCGACCTAGCCAGAAGCCTCCTCGCGGCCCCATCTCCGAAGTTGATGGCTCGGATCAGAACCATTCATTGGACACGATGATGCTGGGTTGCTCTGATGAAGAGACACAACCGAGCTCAGAGATTACGAGGTTGACGATCATGTCGCTGTCCCCGCCGAAGCCCTATCTCGACGATCTCGCAACGCGATTCGAACGTGACGTCATACCGCTGCGGGATCAGCTCTTCCGCGCGGCACGCCGGTATACCCAAAGCCATGCGGACGCCGAAGACCTCGTGCAGGAAACCATGATCAAGGCCTACGTCGGATTTGCGAGCTTCCGGGAAGGTACAAACCTGCGCGCGTGGCTCTTCACGATCATGAACCACACGCGAATCAATCACTACCGCACCGCAAAACGTCGCCCGACGGAGTGGCTGGCCGGCGATGTCAGCGACTATCTGATTCCCGCCGGACCCCCGCAGGCGACGGCAGGACGATTGTCCGCGGAGGCCGAAGTGCTGGATGCGATCGGAGACCCCGAGGTTCGCCAGGCCCTGCAGCAGCTGCCCGAATCGCAGCAGCTGGCCGTTTACTACGCCGACGTCGAAGGCTTCCGGTACAAGGAAATCGGCGAAATCCTGGACATACCACTGGGTTCGGTCATGTCTCGTATTCATCGGGGTCGCAAGAACATGCGAAAGTTGCTGCTGGACTTCGCTATCGAGCAGCGATACATCCGCGAAGGCGACGCGGTGGTAGCCGCGGCCTAATAGCAGCTAGCTACGCCCTAAGAGTGAGGGTCACGTCGATGCGTTCACGCCGCATGGGGCTTGTCTCGCTACTGCTGTTGCTTACGCTCGCGATACCGCCCGTGCGTAGCTCCGCCACGCCCGGCAGCGGCGTGAATTCGGCGCTGATGACCCAATCGTCGCAAGAAGGACGCGACTTCATCGTGCGCGACGTCACCGTTGAGCCGGGTGGCAGCACCGGCTGGCACTGGCACGACGGCACGCTCGTCGGAGCAATCAAACAAGGCACCCTCACCCACTACTCCGCCGATTGCGCGGTCGACGGCGTGTACAACCCGGGTGATCCGGTCGTCGAACCCGCCGGTCCCGGCCACGTCCATCTCGGCCGCAACCTCGGCAGCACTCCGTTGATCCTCGAAGTCATCTATGTGCTGCCGGTGGGAAAACCACTTTCCGAGGATGCGCCAAATCCCGGTTGCCCGTTCCCGTGACCGGCACCGGCAAAGCGAACGTGCCCCGGTTCTAGATTTTCAGCGCTTGCGGAGAGCACATCCAACAGCGCGTCGACGTTCAGCGCGGTCGACACGGCGGGTTTGGGTTACCACGAGTGGAACAACAGGCATAAAGTGAGCTCTGAAATCTGTCCAGAACTCACTTTCAGCCTGCCGCTGTGGCGGTTGGCGCGTAGCGGCGCCGCTAGCCGGGGAACGGCGCGCCGTCGAACCGCTCACGCGTAGCGAACTCGTTGACCGGCCGTCGCCTCAGTTTCGTCACCTGACGTACCGGCTTTCCCAGCGGCACGACGGCGGCGACCGCATACGAGTCGGGTATGGCGAGCAGATCCTTGATGCGCCCCTCCTCCGCGACGGCCATCGTGGTCAACACCCCGCCGTAGCCTTCGTTGCGGGCCGCCAGCAACACATTCCACACGAACGGGTACACCGATGCGCCGGGCACCACCGCGATGCGATCCAGATCCTGATCGGTCGCGGCGACGACGGCGAGATCCACCACGAACACCAACACCACCGGCGCCTCACGAAACGGCGCCGACATCTGGGCGGGCGGCTGGGCCGCATCGATGGCCGCCGCGTCTAAGTTGGTCGGCTGCAACGGATTCCATGGCGATTCACCATTGGCGAGCTGTGCGGTGTAGCGACGCGCAGCGGGAAGCCCGAGATCGGCCAGCGCATCGCGAGTGTCCTGATCGCGCAGCACGATGACCCGCACACCCTGCCGGTTGCCACCGGTCGGCGCGAAACGTGCGTTGTCGAGGATGCGCCCGAGTACGTCATCGGGAAGTGCGTCGCCGGTGAATTCGCGGACTGCCGGGTTCGATCGCATCACGTCGTACAGTTCCATGCCACCATGGTGCCGCAGCCGACGATGGCACGGTTCAGGCCGCGTCGTGGAAAATCAGTCCCAGCGTGTAGCGCTGTCCGGAACGGACCGCCGACACGCCGTGGCGTACCGGGGCGGCCGACCACCCCCGCGTCGATCGGACCGGCCGTTCCCGGGTCGTGAAGACGTAGCCGTGTCCTTGCGGCAACGTGATTGCGGTCCCCCGCGACTGGGCCCGGGCTCGCTGCTCGACGAGCAGGAATTCGCCTCCAGTGTGCGCCACGCCCGGCTCGTTGAGGTTGATGACCACCTGCAGCGGAAAGATAAGTTCCCCGTACAGGTCTCGATGCAATGCATTCCAGTCGCCCGGGCCGTACTTGAGCATCAAAGCCGTGGGCTTGATCTGGTCGGCCCGATGGCACATGTCCAGCCAGTCGTCGAGGGAGTCGGGCCATGGCGCTTCGCGGCCCAGCTTCGTCCACCAGTCGCGGGCGATCGGCAACAGCCGCGGGTAGAGCGCCTGCTTCAGGGCCTCGATCGGACCCGGGTAAGGCTGTTTGAAGTAGCGATACTCGCCTTCCCCGTAACGGTGGCGAGCCATGTCGACGGTGGTGCGAAACAGGCCGTCGTCATCGTAAAGCGCGATGACGGAAGCACACTCGGTCGCGGTGAGCAGCGCCGGGAGCAATGCACCGCCGACGTCGTTCATGTCGGCGGCGACCGCTTCCCAGTCCGCGGCATCGACGCGGTTACGCCAGGTCGATGACATCAGAACAGCCTGCCGGCCGCCGCGGGCGCCGGCTCCTCCAAATTCAACAGGAATCGTTTGCACTTCAGGCCGCCCGCGTAACCGGTGAGCGCCCCGTCCTTTCCGACGACTCGATGACACGGGACGACGATGCTCAGCGGATTGCGCCCAACGGACTGGCCTACTTCGTAGGCGGTGGTGCCGTCGCCCAGCTGGGCGGCCAGCTCGCCGTATGTCTTCGTTTGCCCATAGCCGATGTCGGCGAGCAGATCCCAGATTCGGCGCCGAAACGGGTCTCCCACCAATGAGATTGGAAGATCGAATCGGGTGCGTTGCCCGGTCAGGTACTCGCGCAGCTGCTCGCCGGTGTGGCAAAACAGTTCATCGGCATCCGGTTCGATGTACCGGCCGAGCGCGTCCGCCGTCGGCGGGTGCCAGTGATACCGGAAGTACACACCCGTCAGGGCGTTTCCGTCGGCAACCAGTGTCAGCTCACCCAACGGGCTATCGATCACCGTGTGTCGTGCGGTCATTGTGCAACCTCCTTTACTGGTAGACGATGACTGACCCAGAAGCGTGAGATGGGATTGTTTCTCACATTCCGCCATGCCCCGACGTCTTCACACCAGGAAGGGGGACATCGTCACGGTGAAGGCCGATCAGCACGTCAAGTTGCCGTTCGACGCTGTCGTGGCACGGCACGGCGCGACGGTGCTGCGGGTGGTGCGGGCCGTGGTCGGCTACAGCGACGCCGATGACGCCTGGTCGGACACATTCCTGGCGGCGTTGAAGGCCTACCCCCAATTGCCGGCCAACGCCAATGTCGAGGCGTGGCTGGTCACGATCGCTCATCGCAAAGCCATCGACATCACCCGCGCGGCAGCGCGGCGGGCCATCCCGGTCGCCGACACCCCCGACTCCCCCGCGGGGGACCGCGCCGATCGCCACGACCTCGACCTGGACGCGGCCGTGGGCGCACTGCCACCCAAGCAGCGCCAGGCCGTGGCCTACCACTATCTGGCGGGGCTGCCCTACGCCGAGATCGCGACCATCCTCGACAGCAGCGTTGCCGCCGCCCGCCGGGCCGCAGCCGATGGCATCGCCACCCTGCGACGCACCTATCCCCTCATCGACACCGTAAGGAATGACCATGACCTCGACTGACCTCGCCAACCACTACCCCGTCGACCCAACTCATCTGCAGCGCCTGCGCGCCCGCCTGGAATCCGACGCCCAGGCCGACGATCTGCTCGATATCGCCTATCGCACAGTGGATTCCGCTGTAGGACCGCTACTGCTGGCCGCCACACCGCTCGGGCTGGTTCGGCTGGCTTTCGCGAACGAGGACCCAGACGGCGTGCTGCTGTCGCTGTCCGAGCGGATCAGCCCACGGATGCTCGAGGCGCCGACGCGGCTGGATCCGATCGTGCGACAGCTCGACGAATACTTCGCCGGCCGCCGGCGCAGCTTCGACATAGCGCTGGATTGGTCACTGTCACATGGCTTTCGGCGCACGGTGCTCGAACACCTCAACACCGGCATCGGTTACGGTGCCACGGCGAGTTACGCCGCGCTGGCGCGGCTGGCCGGCTCACCCAAGGCAGTACGCGCCGTGGGCACCGCCTGCGCGACAAACCCGATCCCCATCGTCGTACCCTGCCATCGGGTGATCCGGTCCGACGGAGGCGTCGGTGCCTACCGCGGCGGACCCGTCGCCAAGCGCGTGCTGCTCGACCTGGAGCGCAACGGATCTTGCACGCCGGCTACCCCGTCGGCTTGAGGGAGCAGAGGACACACATGGCAAACGCGTTGCCCGATAATGCCTTCACCTCGCCACAGGCGGTGGATCCCGATCTGCGTAACGTCGCCCGCTTTCTGCCGCGGGGATACGCCCTGCACCGCGGCTACAAGGTCCAGCGCGCCATCATGCAGGTCCTCGGCAACGCCGGCCGACTCCGCGACGTACCGGTGATGACGGTCAACGAACACGTCAAGGTTCGCATGCACCGCCCCGCCGGTCTCCCCGGGCCGGCACCCGCGCTGCTGTGGATTCATGGCGGTGGCACCATCATGGGGACCGCCATCCAGGACGATAAGTTCTGCCGCAAGCTATCTCGCCTGACCGGTGTTGCGATAGCAGCAGTCGAGCACCGACTCGCACCCGAGCACCCGTACCCGACTCCGCTCGAGGACTGCTATGCGGCGCTGCTCTGGCTGGCACGCCAACCATGGGTGAACCCGGACCGAATCGCGGTCGGCGGAGCGAGCGCGGGCGGACATTTCGCGGCCGCGTTGGCGCAGCGGGCACACGACCGCGGCGACGTCAAGCTTGCTTATCAGATGCTGGTCTACCCGATGCTCGACGATCGCACCGGCGCAAACCGTGACGGCCCCAAGCGCATCATGTGGACCGAAACCGACAACCAACTTGCCTGGCAGTGGTACCTCGACGGAGCAGACCCCGTCGACGCGGCCCCGGGGCGCCGTCCGGATTTGTCCGGTCTGGCGCCGGCCTGGATTGGTGTGGGGACCTTGGATCTTTACCACCAGGAGTGTCTGGGCTACGCACGGCGGTTGCGCGAAGCGGGTGTGCCGGTCCATGAGGAGATCGCCCCCGGCGCATTCCACGCGTTCGACCACATCGTGGACAAGGCGCCGATTTCGGTGAAATTCTTCGCCAGCCAGCGCGACCACCTGTGGGCCGCCCTGGCTGCACCCGTGGAAGACCAGCCCTGCTAAGCGGGTCACTTATCGACCAGTTACGTTGTACGCGTTGAAGGTTCGCGATCCCGCGGCACTGACAACGGGCGTGCGAGCCGACTCAGCCCGGCAACCCATTCGGTCTAGTTGACTGCAAAATGTGCAGAACGTGCAACTATGGGGGTATGGCCAACCCAATGGGACTGCGCGAGCGGCGTCGCCGCGAGACGAGCGCAGACATCCGCGACGCCGCGGTGCGGCTGGCCCTCGCTCGTGGTTTCGACAAGGTGACCATCGAGGAAATCTGCGCCGAAGCCGGAATCTCGACCCGCACCTTCTTCAACTACTTCCCGAACAAAGAGTCGGCCATCGCCTACGGGCCTTCGGACATCCCGCCCGAGCTGGTCGCGGAATTCGTCGCGGCCGGCCCCGCCCCCTACTCGGTGGTGCTGGCGGAGCTGATCACCCTGGCCGCGCATCATCTGCGCGACGTTCCCCCACTGCGCGAACAGGCCGCCCACATGCTCGAACTCGCCAAAACCTCCCCCGCGGTGTTGGCCGCGTTCCTCGCCGACCTGGAGCGCTTTCAACTTCAGCTGACCGACATCATCGTGCGCCGCCAGAACATGAAGCCGGACGACGAGATGGCCGCCCTGATTTCCGCACTGGCGTTGACGGCGGTGCGGTCGGGCCTGGAGAAGTGGGCAAGCAGTGAGCCAGTGGACCCCGACGACACGCCGATGCCTTATGTCGAGCGGGCCGCCGCCCTGGTGAACAGCATCTTCACAAAGTGATCTGAAACACCGCTAGCAAACGTTGCATGATGTGCAAGATATGCACATCATGTAGTATGCGCTGGTGGCGGTGTTCGGGGACGCATCCGCAAAGCGAGGCATGCGTCGGCGCCGGAACGATCGCCGTCGCGCGCCATCTGCTTCATCTGCAAGGAACGATCGGGCGCGCAAGTCACGACGAGGCCGAAATCCGATGCTGAGTCATGCGGCTCGTGCGCACGTACGCCCGCGAGGTATATGTACGCGGGCCCCACGATGGTGACGAGAAAAGGACTCACGTAGTTGCTGCTATCGAAGATCGTGCGGAACGCTTGGTTGCCGCTCTTGATCGTGGCGGTCATGGTCGTCGGCGGCTTCGCCGTCGTGCGGGTCAAGTCCTTCTTCGGCGCCAACGACACCGGCATCCTGACGAGCCCGCGGCTGGACGACTCTAAGCCGTTCAAGCCCAAGGTCGTCAAGTACGAGGTCTTCGGCTCGGCCAGCCACGCCAACGTGAACTACTTGGATCTGTCCGCTGACCCGCAGCGCATCGACGGTGCGCCGTTGCCCTGGACGATGGTCCTCAAAACGACCGCCCCGTCGGTCTTCCCGAACCTCTCGGCGCAAAGCGACGGCGACTACCTCGGTTGCCGCATCACCATCGATGACGAAGTCAAGGACGAGAAGATAACCACCGGCGTGCACGCCCTGACCTTCTGCCTGGTGAAATCCGCATGAGCACAACGTTTAACGACGCCCGCACCGACGCCATCCCCACGGCCGCAGAGCCGGTGCGCGAGAAGATCCCGCGGTTCATCCGGAAATTCGCAGTACTGATCATCCTGGGTTGGATCGCGGTGATCGCGGTGCTCAGCACGATCGTCCCCGACCTGGACACGGTCGGGAAGATGCGGTCGGTGTCGATGGCCCCCGACGATGCGCAATCGGTGGTCGCGACCAAGCGCATGGGCGCGGTGTTCAAGGAATACAAGTCGAACAGCTCGATCATGATCGTTCTCGAGGGGCAACAGCCGCTCGGCGCGGATGCGCACGCCTATTACGACCAGATCGTCAAAAAACTCGACGCCGACACCAAACACGTTGAGCACGTTCAGGACATGTGGAGCGACCCCCTGACCGGGGCCGGTGCTCAGAGCAACGACGGCAAGGCCGCGTACGTCCAGGTGTACCTCGCCGGTAATCAGGGCGAGTCGTTGGCCAACGAATCCGTCGAGTCCGTCCAAGACATCGTCAAGAGTGTGCCCGCGCCCAAGGGGGTGAAGGCCTATGTCACCGGACCCGCGGCGCTGTCCGCGGATCAGCACGTGGCCGGCGACCGCAGCGTGCAAATCATCACCATGTGCACGTTCACCGTGATCATCGCGATGATGCTGTTGGTCTACCGGTCGATCGTCACGGTGTTGCTCACCCTGGTGATGGTGGTGCTCGAGCTGTCGGCCGCACGCGGGATGGTCGCATTTCTGGGCTATTACAAGATCATCGGGCTCTCGACCTTCGCGACGAACCTGATCGTCACGTTGGCGATCGCGGCCGCCACCGACTACGCGATCTTCCTGATCGGCCGGTATCAGGAAGCCCGGGGTAAAGGCTATTCCCGAGAAGACGCCTACTACGACATGTTTCACGGCACCGCACACGTGGTGCTCGGCTCGGGCTTGACCATCGCCGGTGCGACGTTCTGCCTGCACTTCACCAACCTGCCGTATTTCCAGACGCTGGGTATCCCGTTGGCCATCGGCATGGTGGTCGTGGTGTTCGCGGCATTGACGCTTGGTCCGGCGGCCATCACGGTGGCCACCCGTTTCGGCAAGACGCTCGAACCCAAAAGGACGCAGCGTATTCGCATGTGGCGCAAGATCGGTGCGGTCATCGTGCGGTGGCCGGGGCCGATCCTCGTCATGACGATCGGGATCGCACTCATCGGCTTGCTGACACTGCCCGGGTACCGCACCAACTACAACGACCGCAACTATCTGCCCGCGGATCTGCCCGCCAACGAGGGATACGCCGCCGCCGATCGGCACTTCTCGCATGCGCGGATGAACCCCGAGGTGCTGATGATCGAAAGCGATCACGATCTGCGCAACTCCGCGGACTTCTTGGTCATCGACAAAATCGCCAAGACGATCTTCCGGGTACCGGGAATCGGTCGCGTGCAAGCGATCACCCGGCCCGACGGCACGCCGATCGAGCACACCTCGATTCCGTTTCAGATCAGCATGCAGGGCGTCACCCAGCAGATGAATCAGAAGTACCAAGAAGACCAGATGGCCGACATGCTCAAGCAGGCCGACATGATGCAGACCACCATCGACAGCATGGAGAAGATGTCCAGCATCACCGTGCAGATGTCCAACGACATGCATCAGATGGTCAAGAAGATGCACGACATGACCATCGACATCAACGAATTACGCAACCACATGGCCGATTTCGAGGACTTCTTCCGGCCCATCCGCAGTTATCTCTACTGGGAGAAGCACTGCTTCGACATCCCGATTTGCTGGTCGCTTCGCTCGGTCTTCGACGGCCTCGACGGCATCGACACGATGACCGACGACATCGAAAGCCTGCTGCCCATCATGGATCATCTCGACACCCTGATGCCCCAGATGGTGGCGCTGATGCCGTCGATGATCGAGAACATGAAGGCCATGAAAACGACGATGCTGACCATGTATTCGACCCAGAAGGGTCTGCAGGATCAGCAGAAGGAGGCACAGAAGAACTCCAACGCCATGGGTAAGGCGTTCGATGCGTCCAAGAACGACGACTCGTTCTACCTGCCGCCGGAGATCTTCAACAACGCCGAGTTCAAGAAGGGCATGAAGAACTTCATCTCCCCCGACGGTCATGCCGTGCGCTTCATCATCAGCCACGACGGCGATCCGATGTCCCAAGAAGGTATTTCGCACATCGCAGCCATCAAGAAGGCCGCTTACGAGGCACTCAAGGGCACCCCGCTGGAGGGCTCGAAGATCTACCTCGGGGGCACCGCGGCAATTTTCAAAGATCTCAGTGACGGCAACACCTACGACCTGTTGATCGCCGGAATCGCTTCGCTGTGCCTGATTTTCATCATCATGCTGATCATCACCCGAGGCGTGGTGGCCTCAGCGGTCATCGTCGGAACCGTGCTGCTCTCGCTGGGCGCATCGTTCGGGCTCTCGGTGCTGATCTGGCAACACATCATCGGCATTCAGCTGCACTGGATGGTGCTGGCGATGTCGGTCATCATCCTGCTGGCCGTCGGCGCCGACTACAACCTGCTGCTGGTGGCGCGGTTCAAGGAGGAGATCCACGCCGGTTTGAACACCGGCATCATCCGGTCGATGGGCGGCACCGGCTCGGTGGTCACCTCGGCGGGATTGGTCTTCGCGTTCACGATGATGACGATGGCAGTCAGCGAGCTGACCGTCATCGGCCAGGTGGGTACCACCATCGGTCTGGGCCTGCTCTTCGACACCTTGATCGTGCGGTCGCTGATGACGCCGTCCATCGCCGCGCTGTTGGGCAAGTGGTTCTGGTGGCCGCAACGCGTGCGGCAACGCCCGGTCCCATCGCCGTGGCCCAAGCCGGCCGAGGAGCCCGAAGCCGTAACCACAAACGCTTGATAGCCGCGAGACTGTAGCTGCCGACGCTACTCGGGTGCACGTCGCCAGTTACAGTCTCGCGGAAGATTTTAGGTAACCCACTCCGGCTGGGCGTCGGTCTGCACGGCGGAAAAATCTTTGTGCCCTAGGCCGGCGGTGGTGCCGCCGTCGACCACGAACTCCGAGCCGGTGGAGTAGCTGGATTCGTCGCTGGCCAGGTAGACCACCAGGCTGGAGACCTCCTTGGGGTCGGCGGCCCGACCCAGGGCGGTCTGGAAGAGGTCGTCGGGAACCCACTCGGTCATCGGGGTCTTGATCAGGCCGGGATGAATCGAGTTCACCCGGATCCCGCTGGGCCCGAGCTCCAGCGCCGCCGACTTCGTCAAACCCCGGACAGCGAATTTCGTTGCGGTGTAACCATGGCAGGCGATCGTGCCGGCAATGCCCTCGATCGAGGAGATGTTGATGATCGAGCCTCGTCCGGCTTCCTTCATCGGCTTCACCACGGCGCGGATGCCGAGAAACACACCGGTCAGATTGATGTCGAGGATCCGCTGCCACTCCGAGAGCGCGTAGTCCTCAAGGGTGCCGATGTTGATGATGCCGGCGTTGTTCACCAGCACGTCGATGCCGCCGAACTCGCCAATCGCGGTCGCGACGGCCGCATCCCAGTCGTCGGGCTTGGTCACGTCGAGATGCAGGTAACGAGCCGAGTCGCCGACCTCGGCTGCCACGGCCTTGCCTTCGTCGTCGAGGATGTCGCCGAAGACGACCTTGGCCCCCTCGGCCACCAGCATCCGCACATGCGAGGCACCCATCCCCCGCGCACCCCCGCTGATCAGCGCGACCTTTCCGGCCAACCGTTCTGCCACCGCAAATCTCCTGTCGTGTCGGTGCGCCAGGCGTAGACGCTGGCGATCACCATACATTTGCGCAGGGATGTATGACCAGGGTCTGGCGGGTTAGCCCGCGGCCGGTGGCATCGCCGCGATCAACGCGGTGTCGACGCCGACTCGCCCCAAACCGGTGGCTCCGCCCGGGGAACCCAACGGACCGGCGCGACCCGGTAGGGGCAGAGCGAAGAATGCGGCGTTGTCGCCCAGATGCACTTGCTCGTCGTCGGGCAGGTCGCCCTCCCAGTAGATCGCACCGGCGTGGCAAGCCGGTTTGCAGGCCCCACAGTCCACGCACTCGTCGGGGTTGATGTACATCGTTCGGTCGCCCTCGTAGATGCAGTCCACCGGGCATTCCTGGACGCAGGATTTCTCCATGACGTCGACGCAGGCTTTGCCGATCACGTAGGTCATGACGACGACGCTACGCAGCCGGGTACGACGTCGCGCCTGTCCAAAGGCCTCAGAGCGCAGGACCAAAGTCCCTGCCCCGCAACGCCGTCAGTGGTCGTCCAGCGGGGCGGTCCAACGGACCCTGGTGCCGCCCCCGTCCGGGGTGCTGACTTCGCAGGTTCCGCCGACCTGTTCGGCGCGGTAGGACAGGTTGGCCAATCCGCTGCGGCGCGGGTTGTCGGCGGGAATGCCGCAACCGTTGTCGGCGACGTCGACGGTCAGCATGTCGGCGACGCTGACATCCACGGTCAGCCGTGTCGCACCGGAATGCCGGATGGCGTTGCTGACGGCTTCCGCGGTGACCGCCTCGGCGTGCTCGGCGAGTTCGCCGCCCACGGCGGTCATCGGCCCGTGCATGCGCACCGTGGTGACGATGTCGCGATTACCGGTCAGGTCGGCGACCACCCGCTGGATCCGGTTCCGGAAGCCGCCATCGCTGCCCAGCGGGGACTTCAGCTGGAAGATCGTGGTGCGGATCTCCTCGATGATGGTTTGCAGGTCGTCGAGTGTGCGATTGAGCCGCTCGGCCACCTCGGGTGAACGCACCCGCGCGACGGTGCCCTGAAGGTCCATGCCGGCGGCGAACAACCGTTGGATGACATGGTCGTGCAGGTCGTGTGCGATGCGCTCGCGCTCGGCCACGATGGTCAGCTGGCGCGAGTTCTCGCGGCCTTCGGCGAGCATCAGCGCTATCGCGGCGTGCTTGGCGAAATCGCTGACCAGGTCGAGGTAGCTGTCGTCGAAGGGCGGGTGGTCCGCGTTGCGGGCGACCGCGATCACACCGGCGACCTGTTCGTGGGCCCGCAGCGGCATCACGATCGCCGAGCGTTCGCCGACGTCGGTGAAGGCCTGGATCGGATAGCTCATCGACTCGGTGATCAGCGGCGTACCCGAGCGGAAGACCCCGCCGCTGGTGGATCCTTCCACCGGAACCCGTTGCCCGACAACCTCATCGGCGTTCAGCCCGACCGCTGCGGAGACAATTAACGTGTCGTTTTCGTCGGCGGGTAGATCGCCGTCAACCGGGACGAGCACGATCGCCTGTTCGGCTTCGGTGATGGCGCAGGCACGTTCGGCGATCAAGTGCAGCGGCCTTGTTTCCGAGTCGGCACTGGACAGCAGCGCTGTGGTGATCTCGCGACTGGCATCCATCCATTTCACCGCCGTGCGCTCGCGTTCGAATACTTGCGCATTGTCGATTGCGACCGCCGCCGCAAACGCCAAAGCCCGGGCGGCGACCTCATCGGATTCGGAGAATACGCGGGCCGGCTCGTCGTGGGTCAGATACAAGTTGCCGAACACCGTTCCCCGAATGGTGATCGGCACGGCGAGGAAGGCACGCATCGGTGGGTGATGCTCGGGAAACCCCACCGCGGCCGGGTGCGTGGTCAGGTCGTGCAACCGCAACGCCGGGGTGTCGAGCAGCGACACGCTCAGAATTCCCTTGCCGACGGGCAACGGCCCGATTTGCTTGACCGTCTCGTCGTCGATTCCGTCGTGGACAAACGAGATCAACGCACCCTCGGGATCGCGTATTGCCAAGGCGCCGTAGGGGGCTGACGTCAAATCCCTGGCCGACATGATGATCCGGCGCAGCGTCGCATCCAGGTCGAGATCTGAACCGATCTCGACGATCACCCGCAGCAATTGCTCCATTTGGTCGCGCCCTGCCAGCAACTCGTCGAGTTGCTCATGCATTCGGTCAACCAGCCCGCGCCGGCCGAGTCCGGCAAATGCCGAGTCGCTCTCATCGGTGGCCACTCGACCCGATACCTCCACGAAGCCTGAGCAATGTAAGACGTCCTGGCCCAGCTTAAGCGGATCGTTGCGACGCGAGCTACGGCAACGGTGGTCTGGTGGGCCGCTGATCCAGCTTCGAGGCGAACACCGCCGCCTGCGTCCTCCGCTCCATACCGAGCTTGGCCAGCAATCGCGAGACGTAGTTTTTGACGGTCTTCTCGGCGAGGAACATGCGCGCGGCGATCTGCTTGTTGGTCAATCCCTCGCTGAGCAGTCCGAGCAGGGTTCGCTCCCGGTCGGTCAATCCGGAGAGCGGATCGGGGGGCTCGGTGTTGTCGCGCAGTTTTGCCATCAGCGCGGCCGCGGCGCGGTTATCCAGTAGCGATTTGCCGGCCCCGACGTCCTTGATCGCCTGCGCCAGCTCCATGCCGCGGATGTCCTTGACGACGTAGCCGCTGGCGCCGGCCAGTATCGCCTCGAGCATGGCCTCGTCGGAGGTGAAGGACGTCAGCATCAGACAGCGCAGGTCGGGAAGCTCGGAGAGCAGCTCTCGGCACAATTCGATGCCGTTGCCGTCGGGAAGGCGCACGTCGAGCACCGCGACGTCGGGTTTCAGCGCGGGTATCCGCACCATCGCTTCGGATACCGAACCGGCGTCACCGATGATTTCGAGCTCCGAGTCCGAGGCGAGCAAGTCGGCGAGGCCGCGACGAACGACTTCATGGTCGTCGACGAGAAATACCGTGACCATTGCGAGTCCTTCCTGCCGGCTGGGCGGGGCGATTTGCGCCATGTTCATCATCGCCCCCTTCACAAGTGTTGACGATTGACGATGAGCAGCGAGCAGTCGGCGCCGCGCAGGACGGTATTGCCCACCGGTCCGACCAGCTCCGCCACATGGCGGCGGTCGTGGGACCCGACGATGAGCAGCTGCACCGACCGGCGGCGACTGGCCAAATATTCCATCAGGGTGCCGTGCACCGCGACCGACTCCACCCGCAGCTGTGGATACTGGCGTTTCCACCGCACGAGGCGGCGATCCAGGTCGGCCAGCGCCCGACGGTCATCGTCGCCGTTTCGGCAGATCACGGCCTGGAGCCCGGCGTCACGCAACAATGCTTCTTCCATCGCGGCACCGAGCACCAGACCGTTGTCGGGAGCTCGGTCGATTTCGACGACGATGTCGTGCTCCGGCTGCCGGTCGTGGACATCGCGGTCCCGAACGATCGCTACCGGGCAGTGTGCCGATATCGCCACGGCCGTGGTGGTCGAGCCGGTCCGGCCCGCCCGAAAGTGTTGCAAGCCAACGGCGCCCACGCAGACCATGGCTGCGGCTGCCGAAGCGCGGATCAACGCTTTGACCGGCGAGTCGTGTGCGATCTCGGTCTCGAGCTTGACCGGCCGATTCAGCGCCTCGATTGTCGCGGCGACCCGGCGCAGCGCGGCTTCGGCGATGGCGCGCCGGTCCGCCGTGCCGGCGGCTCCGGTTTCGTTTTCGATCGCGTAGAGCAAGCGCAGCGGCACGTCACCCTTTATCGCCTCGTCGACCGCCCAGTGCGCAGCACGCAGCGCTGCTTTCGAGCCGTCGACTCCGACGACGATCGATCGTGGCGTGACGAACTCCATCGCAGGCTCCTCCGGCGGTTCAGTGACGGACCAGCAACACCGAGCAGTCGGGATAGCCCGGAATCGGATGACAGTTGAGCGCACCCAGGCCGGTGATCTCGTCGGCGTCAGCCTGACCCACCACTGCGAGGTCTATTGCGTTGCCGTGGATTTCGGTCAACCGCGCGCCGGCCCCGGCGGCGACGATCTCGACACGGACGTCCGGGTACCGCCGGACCCAGCTGTCCAGCCGCCGATCGATCTGGCGCACAGTGGCTTTGCGCAGCCGCCCCTCCTCCATGGCGTGGTGCACGACGTCGTCGTTGTCGGGTTCGTCGTTGAGCACAACGCCGATCACGCCACCGACCGTCGGCGGTTCGTCGGAATCGCTGCGGATGATGGCGACCGGGCAATGTGCCTGCGTCGCCAACGCGGCGGCGGTGGGTCCCAGCAATTCGTCGCTTCCCCATTCACGCTTGCCGACGCCCAGGCAAACCATTGCCGCATCCTGTGATTCGTTGATCAAGACCTGCTCGGGATCGCCTGAGAGAAGCGCTGTTTCGATCTCGACCGGCTTCCCGACGCCTTGCACGGCGCCGTCGGCCTGGCTGAGCGCCATCTCGCCGCACTCGATCTCCCAATCGGAGGGTTGGGTGTTACGCGCCTCGTCACGCGGGATGACGTGGACCAGACGCAACGGCAGTTCTCGGCTGATCGCTTCGTCGATCGCCCACTTGGCAGCGCTGATCGCGGCTTTCGAACCGTCGACACCGACGACCACCGACTTGCAATGCAGCTGGCTCATGTTGGCTCCTGACTAGCGTGCCCGGGTGAGATCATTCGATTCGCCCAATATTCAGGCTATGGACGTATGGCCGGCCGCGGAGGGGCCAAAAGGCCCTTCATGCGCCGCCGTTCGTCCCCTAGGTTGAGGGATAGCACGACGAGCCTGACGAGGAGTTGACGGCATGCCCACCACACCGGGCAGCGAGGTCTTGACGGAAGCGGTTCGATTGGCCTGCCGTGCTCCGTCAGTGCACAACAGCCAGCCCTGGCGGTGGGTGGCCGAGGGTGGGGCTCTGCGGTTGTTCCTCGATCGGCGCCACCTGGTGCCGGGCACGGATCATTCGGGTCGGCAAGCGATCATCAGTTGCGGTTGCGCCCTGGACCATCTTCAGGTCGCGATGCTGGCCGCCGGGTGGGAGGCGGTGATCGGACGGTTCCCGAACCCGAACAACCCCGACCACCTGGCGTCGATCGAATTCCGTCGCGCCGAGCACGTCACCAGGTCGGCGGACGACCGCGTCCAGGCCATACTGGCGCGCCGGACGGATCGGCTGCCGTTGGCCGAGCCGACGTTCTGGAGTCTGTTCGAACCGGTATTGCGGCGCGCGCTCGACGACCGCAACGTCACGCTGCAGGTGCTCGACGAGGATGCGCACCCGAAGTTGGCCGCCGCCTCGCAACTCAGTGCCGCGCTTCGCCGCGACGACTACTCGTATCACGAGGAACTTGCTTGGTGGACTTCACGTTTCGTGGTCAGCGAAGGCATTCCGCCGAGCGCGCTGGTTTCCGACGAGGAACGTCCACGCGTCGACCTGGCGCGCGACTTTCCCGGCAGGAGCCATCAGAGTCGGCGTCCCGAGGTCGAGGTCGACTGGTCGAAGATCCTGCTGCTGTCCACGCCGGAAGACACCCGATCCGACGCATTGTGTTGCGGTGAAGCGTTATCGGCGGTCTTGCTGGAATGCACGATGGCAGGTCTGGGGACCTGCCCACTGACGCACCTGATCGAAGTGGCCGAGAGCCGCGACATCGTTCGTGGCCTGCTCGACGGGCCGGGCCAGCCGCAGGTGCTCGTCCGCGTCGGGGTCGCACCGCCGATGGAAACGGTGCCCCCACCCACACCGCGGCATCCGTTGGACGAGGTCTTGCAGATCGTCAGCTAGACGCCGTGCTGGGCGTCCGCGCTCCACTCGACGAAGTCGGAGAGTTCACGTCGCGGGGTGGCCGGCAGCGGGTCGGCGTTGATCGCCGCCCATCCCACGCGAAGCAGCATCTGCGGGTAGCGGCCGCCGCCGAAGATGTCCGCATGCACCTCCTTGCGGGTTTCGGCCACCTCCAGTGGCTCGGTGACCGGACAGCTCGCCAAACCCATCGACGTGGCGGTCAGCAGCACGACGCTGGTGGCTTCGCCGGCCCGTAGCTGCGCGAGCCGGTCATCGGTCCTGGTTCCGAGTGCAAGCACGACGGCGTTGTCGTCGTCGGCGGAGCTGCCCGGTGGCATGGCCAGGGCGGGGCCGGCGAACAAGCGGCCCGGAATCTTGGCCCGCGGGTCGGGCACCGGCACATTGCGGGCGGGAACCCCGGCCACCGACGCGTACCGCCCGCTCCATTCGGTGAGCTCGGCGAGGTACTCGTGGTTGAGATGATTCCAGATGGATTGGGACACAATCTTGTGCAGCCGGTCGATGTTTTCGACTTGGCACAGCGTGACTCCGTTGCGGGCCGCCCGCGCAGCCATCAGCGCGATATCGCCGACCGGCACCGGCCAGTAACTGTAGTGGCGCCGATCGGTTCGCCGCCGCGGTATCGCCGCGGCGAGCGCGATATCGAGGGAATCGGCCCGGTAGGGCGACATTTCGATCGCGGCAAGATGGCTGGGGTCGGCAGGATCCGGAAGCCGGGTTACCTTCGCCCGCCACCCGATTGCCGCCAGGGCAACGACGCAGTGATTCAGTGCCGCACCGCAACTCAGGATCAGATCCCGGCCATCGGGGTCGGTGTTGGGCAGCTGCCGGCCGGCGTCGGAGTACAGATGCAGGCTCGCCCCCTCCACTCGCCAGCGCCACGGCTGGGTGTTGTGGACCGAGGGAGCACGAGAAGCCAGACCCAGGGCGGTCTCGATCGTGGCGGCGTCGGGAAGGCTCGCATTCATAGCCATTGCTCCCTTCGGTGAAGCGTCACGTCAACGATTGCGCGACCGCCGCGGCCGGAGGAGGGCCCGACGGCCCTAGTCGTGAAGGACTTTGTGCCACTACTTGGCTTGGCCACGCGCCGCCACGGCGCCGGCGATCGAGGTGGACGCGACCGTGAGCAAGGCACCGAGCATCAGTGCCGAACCTTCGCCCGGGGCGAGCAGGTTTCCCTGGTTGCCGATCGTGGCCGCGGCCACCGGCACACCGAGCTGCGCGGCCGAGAGCACCGCAAGGCTGATCGGCTGGCCCAGCAATCCGGCCACGCAGTGTGCCAGCACGGCGCCCAGCCCCAATGCGACGCCCAACAGGATCAATTTCGGGTGCGCACCCAGCTCGCGCACGTGTAGCGAGGCGCCCAGCCAGACGAAGAACAACGGGCCGAAGAAGCCCTCGGTGATCCCGAACAGCTGGCGCGCCAGCCGTCGCGGTTCCCCGACCGACCCGATCACCAGGCCCAATGCGAAGCCGGCCAACATGATCGACACGTGCGTGCGCAGCGCGAGCGCCGCTAGTGCGAACAGCACCAGCAGATTCGTCCGCAGTTCCAGCGCGAACTCTTGCTTCTCGGAATAGTCATGCGCGCGTTGGCGCCAGCCGCGGCGATCGACCGCGAGCAGAATCACGAAGAGCAAGCCGGCGCAGGCCGCGATCTCCAGCGCGCCGAGGGCCGCCGTCGGCGCTCTGCGCAGATCGATTACCAACGGCAGCAAGACAATACATGCGGTATCGGCGATGGCGATCTGTGCGGTCAGTGACAGCACGGGCGGTCCCTGCAGGCCCAGCGAGCCGATCACCGGCAGTGCCAGCGCCGCCGACGACGACGTCATCAGCACCGCATACAGTGCGGCGTGGCCGGTGCCGAACTGCCACGCCAACGCCGCACCGAGGCCGGTCGCGACGACACCGCACAGCATCGCGCGCGCAAGCGCCCGCGGCAGCGCCGTGCGCACCTGCTTACTTCGCACCGGCACGTGTGTGCCCGCGACGAACATCACCAGCGCGAAGCCGATGTTGGCGAACAACTGAAAGGTCGGGTTCGCCTCATCGAGCACGCCGAAACCGGTCTTGCCGAGCACAAGTCCCGCGAGGAGTTCACCGATGATCAGCGGAATCCGCAGACGGGGCAACGAGGCCACCAGCGGGCCGGCAAAGCCTACCGCGGCCAGCAGCGCCAGCGTGTCGAAGCCGAACCCCGACATCTCAGCAGCCCTTGGGTGCGGTCAGCCGACCACCTCGAAGATCGCCGCGGCAGAGGTCACGGCCTTGTCCGCATTGCCTTCGTCGTGCAACAACATGCGCACGCCGATGCGCCCGGGACCACCGGCATATGCGGTGCCCGTCACCCGGAAGGGCCCCACCTTCCCGCGCGACATGAACATGACGTGCCAGCTGATCACCTGGAGCTTGCGGGTCCCGGCGACGTCGGCCGCCAGGTCGATCGCGGCGGTCTCCAGCACGACGTGCTGAGGCCCGATGTGCAACGCCGCATCCGGTGACGCGAGTTCGACGGACAGCGCCGGCAGCACCCAGTGCCCGTCGTCGCGCTTGGCGGCGCCGAAGGCGGCCCACAGCGGCGGCAGGTCGGGCGAATCCTCGACAACCAGCTCGGTGCCAGAAACATCCATTCTGTCAAGGCCTTCCGGTGGGATACCGATGATCGCGCCCTGCCCCTCGTTGAAGGCGATAACCCGGTCCGGGTTGTCGGCGTCGACGATCTTGCACCGCCCATAGCCCATGGTCCGGCCCTGGTGCACGACGCCGGATCCGACGATCTCGACCCTGGATACGTCGTAGCCGGGGTCGATGATCTGCACCGAGGCGATCACCGGGTTGGGCACCGCGACCATGTCGGTCTGACACCCCTCGGGTGACGAGATGGCCAGCGGCGCAACCATGATTCCGCCCGCCTCGTTGCGCATGTCGCGGCGGATCACGACGGTGTCGTCGACGTCGCCGATGTCCATCGACGAGTGCTTGCGACCGATGTAGCGGTAACTGAGCAGACCCGTCCAGCGGCGGTACAGCTCGTCACGATAAGCGTCCGCGTCGCCGGCCAACTCTCGGATGTCTCGCAGTTGGTCGCTCAATTTCGGCCGCCTTTCTCCGACAACTTGTTTCGCCGCACCTGGTTGAACGGCACGCCGCGGTCGGCGGCGTATTCGCGGGGGAAGTTCAGCACCCGCTCGCCGATCACGTTGCGCGCCATTTCGGTGGTGCCGCCGCCGATGCTGGCGATCTGGCGGCCCAGGTACCGGATGCCGATGTCGAGCAACCGCGCATCGTCGTCGATGGCCGCCGATGTTCCCGCCACGGCAATCGCGGCATCGGTTTCGACGTCGTGGGTCGCGGCCATCGACAACCGGATGATCGATCCCGCGCTCGGCGGCAGGGTCCCGCCGGCCACCGCGTGGAAGACATGCTCACTGAGCTGACGGGCCACCGCGCGGTGGACCAAGGCGCGACCGACCATCTCCCGGACGCGTTCGCTGTCTTGCTGGTTGGTCTTTTCGACCAGCGCCATCAGGTCGATCGAAACGTCCTCGGCCTCAGAGATTCCCGGGCCGCTCGTGTACTCCGAGCCGTCGCCCATGCTGCGGCGCTCGTGGTAGAGCTGCCGCGAGGCGACTTCCCACCCCTTGCCCGGTTCCCCGACGACGGCGTCATCGCCGACTTCGACGTCGTCGAAGAACTCTTCGCAGAATTCGACGGAGCCGTTGATCTGCTGGATGCGGTTGATCGTGATCCCTGGATGCGCAAGCGGCACCAGGAACATCGTCAGCCCCTCGTGTTTGGGTGCGTCCCAATCGGTCCGGGCCAGGCATAGCCCGTAGTCCGCGGCGAACGCCCACGTGCTCCAGGTCTTGGCGCCGTTGATGATCCACCGTCCGTCCCGGCGGTCGGCGCGGGTGATGACGCCCGCGAGGTCCGAACCACCGCTGGGTTCGGACAGCAGCTGTACCAGCACTTCCTCGCCGCGCAGCGCCGCATGGATGTGGGTGCGTTTCTGCTCCTCGCTACCCATGTCCAGGATGGTCGCGCAGCAGATGGCGAAGGACGGCACGTTGAGCAGCAACGGCGTTTCGTAGCCTTGCGCCTCGGCGTCGAAAGCTTTCTTGTACTCATAGCCCAGCCCGAGCCCGCCGTACTCCCGGGGAAAGCAGATGCCGGCGAATCCCCCGTCGTACAACTTCTTTTGCAGTTCGCGCGCCCGGTGCCAGGACACCTCCGCGTCGCGTTCGAGCAGCGCCGCCTCGGCGGGCCCCTGCCGCGGCATGTTCTCGGCCAACCAGGCCCGGGCCCGGGCGCGAAACTCCGCGACGGTTTCCGCGGTCCCGGCAGTCACCAGCGGTGCCGAATCCGTTTGTGCGTCATCACCGATGACCTCCCGACGCCATTGTCGTATCCGAACGTTGAGCTTGTGCTGGGCGACTGTACAACACCGGCTAATTACTGTACAGGCTCGACGCGTTCGCCTGTCCTGGCCGATCATGTATCCCGGCTGGTAAGTTTACAGAATCGGCGTTATTTTAACTGACCTTCGGAGGACCGGGGCATGGCCGCTGCCGCAACGGGTTTCGACGTCCCCCGATTTCGCGATTGGCTGGCCGAGGCCACGGGTGAGGCCGCGGACGTGTCGGTGACTCCCATTCGCGGGGGCGGCAGCTGCGAGATGTTCCGCGTCGACCGGCTGGGGCGGGCCTGGGTGGTGCGCCGGGCGCCACTGGCCACGGTTTCCGACACCGCCCACCAAGTGATCCGCGAGGCACGCATCATGGAGACACTGGGCACCGCCGGAATAGCCGTGCCCACCGTGCTGGCCCGCAGCGACGACCCCACGATCCTGGGCGCGCCGTTCTTCGTGATGTCCTACGTCGACGGTGGGGTGATCCGTCGCGACGGACTCCCCGAAGCGCTGCTTGCTGATCCGTCGTCACACGGCTTGATCGGCGAACAACTGATCGACACCCTGATCGCGCTGCACTCGGTCGACTGGACGGGCACCGCGCTGGCCGAACTGTCGCACCCGCAAGGGTTTCTGCCGCGCCAGGTCGATCGATGGCTAGCGCAACTGGCGGGCTACCGGGCCCGCGAGTTGGACGGCGTGGACGAACTCGCCGGCTGGCTGCGTGCGAACCTGCCCGCCGACGGCGACCTGACCGTGATGCACGGGGATTACAAGCTGGACAACGTCATCTGGGCTCCGGCGCCGCCACCCCGGATCGCCTGCGTGGTCGACTTCGAGATGACGACGGTGGGTGATCCCCTGATCGATCTGGCCTGGGCGATGATCTTCTGGCCCGAGGAAGGAAACCCGATCGCGCTGGGATCGCCGGACGTCCCGCACGGTATGGACCGCGCTCACTGCCAGACACCGGATCAACTGATCCAGCGCTACGCCGAGGCCACCGGCCGCGACCTGTCCCGGTTCGACTGGTATCAGGTGTTCAGCGCATGGAAGCTCGCGATCGTCCTGGAGGCCTCCTACGCCAAATTTCTGCGCGGCGAGTCCCGAAACCCGATCCACGAGTTCTTCGGCCCGGTCATCGATGAATTGCTCAGCCGTGCAAGGAGGTTCGCGCAATGACCGACCACCTGTTCGACGTGGCGGAGCGGGTCGTTCTGGTCACGGGCGGCAGCCGCGGACTGGGCGCCGCAACGAGTGTCGGGCTGGCCGCACGAGGCGCGAAAGTGGTGATCGCCAGCCGAAAAATCGATTCGTGCGAGGCGCTGGCCGCGACCATCACCGAGTCGGGCGGCCAAGCCTTTCCGCTGGCGTGCCACGTCGGCGATTGGGAATCGCTGCCCGGCGTGGTCGAGGCCGCCGTGGCCCGCTGGGGCCGACTGGACGGGCTGGTCAACAACGCCGGCATGAGCCCACTTGCCCCTTCACTCCTTGACACCTCAGAGGTGTTGTTCGACAAGGTGATCGGCGTCAACCTGAAAGGGCCGACCCGGTTGACCGCGCTGGCCGCCACGGCGATGGCCTCGACCGGCGGCGGGTCGATCATCAACATCAGCTCACTGGCGTCGGTGAAACCCACCCCGGTTACCACCGTCTACGCGGCAGCCAAAGCGGGCCTGAACGCCCTGACCACCGCAACGGCCCTTGAATACGCCGGCGCCGGCGTGCGGGTCAACGGAATCATCTGCGGCACCTTCGATACCGATGCGGCATCTGGCTTCGTCCGCAACCCCGATCTGCTGCCGGAGCTGGTGCGCCGCATCGCGCTCGGACGCGTCGGGCGACCCGACGAGATCGTGGGCGCCGTCGTCTATTTGCTCTCCGACGCGTCGAGCTACATGACGGGGTCACTCATGACCATCGACGGCGGCGTCTCCGGCTGATCAGCGGGACCGCTTCGCTTTGGCGTCGGCGCCGTCCGCCTCGGCCCGAACCCCGGAAATCACCCATTCGACCAGCCGGGGGAAATTCTGCTCGATCTTGGCCGTCTCGGATTCCGAGCGCCCCGGTTCGCGCAACCCGCGCACCTCGACGATGCTGTGGTTGATCGTCAGATGCGCCAGGCCGCGGCAGCACTCGGTGGCCAGCGGGCGTGGAATCCCTTCCCGCAGCGTGGCTTTGAGCAGGGCGTTGACATAGTCTGCGACGGCGGTGCGGTCGTCGATGGTCATCAGCTCGGTCAGAAACGGATGGGCACGAAGGGCGTCGTTCAGCGCCAGGCACCAGTGCAGCGCCGTCGACTCCCAGGTGTCGTATTCCTTGAAGTCGAGTTTGAGCTGCGCGAAGTGGCGGGCCACCAGCGCCCTGATCAATGCCTCGCGATTGCCGACCTGCTGATAGAGCGTGCGCGGTGAGATCTTGAGCGCGGCCGACAGTCGGCGGACGCTGAGAGCCTCGATGCCTTCGGAATCCAGCAGGTCCAGCGCATGCGTGAGGATGTCGTCGGCCGGGATCAACGGCTTGGCCATCGCTGCATCGTACAAGCCCCGGCGGTGTCGACACCGCAGGCTAAGCGCTGTCGCGGCGAATACCTTCGATCAGGTAGTCGATGTGCGTCTCGAACAACTCGTCGACTTCCTCGCACGTCACCCCCGCCGGGTCGCTGCCGGCCAGTCGGCCGCGCCTGCGCGTCGAGTGCCCGCTAGGCGGATGATCTATCGCGACGAAACCCACGGTCGCCCACGTCAACAGCCGGCAGGCACGCACCGACATATCGGTCGACATGCCGTCGCGGCGCATGCTTTTCAGCAGCGGACGCGATGCCTTCAGGTAGGCCGGACGCTTCGCCTGCAGGAAGAGCCGGCAGTCGGCCGCGTCGGTCAGCCGTGCCCGAAGTTGCCGCGTCCAACGGCGCGCGTAATCCGGCCAGGTTTCGTCGCGTTGCGGCTCGGGCGCCAGATCGTCGAGCAGGTGCTCGGCGACCGCGTCAATCAGCGCGTCCTTGTTGCCGATTCGTGAGTAGACCGGCGGCGGCGTGACGCCCAAGCGGGTGGCCACGCCGCGCATGCTGATCGCATCCAGGCCGCTTTCCCGCATGATTTCCACTGCGGCAGCGACGATCTGGTCCGCGTCGAGCTCCAGTTCGCTGGGCACGTCTGCACTCCTCGCGAGGCTATGGGATGGTCAGGGCGATTTTGCCGACGTGTTCATTGGCCCGCATCACCGCAAGCGCCTCGTCGAGTTGCTCCCAGCCGAAGATGTGGCTGATGTGCGGTTTGATGCCGTCCCTTGCCACCGCCTCGCACATCTCCCGGTGAGCCCGCACGCTGCCCACCGTGATTCCGATGATGCGCAGATTGTTCAGCATCACCTCGGCGACCGCGACGGACGCCGTGTCGAACCCGCTGAGCACGCCGATCACCGCGATCGTGCCGCCCATGGCCGCGGCATGCAGCGAATGCGGCAGCGTTGCGGGGCCACCCAGGTCGACGACGAGTTTGGCGCCGCGACCGCCGGTCAGTCGCTTCACCTCGGTCTCCCAATCCGGGGTGGTCCGGTAGTTGACGAGATGCGTTGCCCCCAAATCCGATCCGATTTTGAGTTTGTCGTCGGACGACGAGGTCAGGATCACGGTGGCGCCCCGCGCCCGAGCGAGTTGCACGGCAAACAGCGATACCCCACCGGTGCCCTGCGTCACCACGACGTCGCCCGCACCGATGTTGGCTTCCACCAACGCACTCCACGCCGTGACGCCCGCGCAGGGGATCGTCGCGGCTTCGACGTCGGACAGGTGCGCGGGCGTGCGGACCAGGCCGTTGCCTTGTTCGACCCGGTACTGCTGTAGCCAGCCGTCGCAGGTGTCGCCGGGCACCTGCTGCTTGGCTTCGGGGTTGGGCGGACCGTCGTGCCAGCCCGGATGAAACGCCCCCATCACGCGATCACCGACCCGCAGGTCGTCGACTCCCGGCCCGATCGCCACCACTTCCCCGGCGCCATCGGTCATCGGGACCCGCGGCCAGGGCCCGGGCAGCAGGCCCGTCAGATTCACGTTGTCATGGAAGTTCAGGCTCGAGGCGTTGACCTTGACCAGCACCTGCCCGGGTCCGGGCTCGGCCACCGGCATCTCGACGGTCTGCACGGGCGCGCCGGGCCCGGTCATCACGATGGCGCGCTGACGGTCGGGAATGCTCATGCGACGCCTGCCTCCTGGCGTAGTGCCTGCCACTTCTGTTCGGCCGCCGGCCGCCTCGACGGGAGATGATCGGTCGGCCAACCTTCCACCGGCCGGTACTTCTTGAGCACCTGCCGGGCCAACACGGACTTGTGCAGTTCATCCGGTCCGTCGCCGATCGACCCGAATCGGGTCATCCGGTACCAGGATTCGACGGGCAGGTCTCCGGAGTAGCCCAACGCCCCGCATACCTGGATGGTTCGATCGAGGACGGCGAGCACCACCTTCGATACGTGGGCCTTGATCATGCCCAGTTCGGCACGTACCTCGCCGGCCCCGAGACGATCCATTTTCCAGGCGGTCTGGAAGGTCAGCAGCCTCGCTGCCTGAATCTCGGTGTGCGACAGCGCGATATAGTCTTGCACCATCTGATGTTCGCCCAACAGCCGGCCGTGTGAACGGCGCGAGACCGCCCGCTCCCCCATGATGTCCAGGGCGCGCTGGGCCTGGCCAAGCCATCGCATCGAGTGATGGATACGGCCGCCGCCGAGACGCTGTTGCGCCAGCACAAATCCGCCGCCGCGCGGGCCGACGAGATGGTCCGCAGGCACGCGGCAGTCGGTGAACACCACCTCGGCGTGGTTGCCCCGTCGGCCGAACTCGGGGTCCGGGTGCGCCATGGTCGGGATGTCGCGGACGATGTCGCATCCGGGCGTTCCCGTCGGCACCACGAATATCGAAGCGTGCCGGTGCGGCCGACCGGCGGGGTCGGTCTCCGCGACCACCAAGATGATGTCCGCGCAGGACGCGTTGGTAGTAAACCATTTGTGGCCGTTGATGATCCAGTCCTCGCCGTCGAGCACGGCGGTGGTGGCGATGACGGTGGGGTCGGCGCCGGCCAGGAACGGTTCGGTCAGGGCGAACGCGCTGGATATCTCGCCGTTGAGGTTGGGATACAACCAGCGCTGCTTTTGTGCGTCGGTCGCGCCGTGAGCCAGCAATTCCATGTTCCCGCTGTCGGGCGCCTGGACCCCGAACAGCTCCATCGACACCATGCACCGGCCGATGATCTCCGACATCAGCGCGAGCTTGAGCTGGCCCAGCCCCGCGCCGCCCAGGCTGGGATCGAGGAACAAGCCCCATAACCCCTGCGCCTTGACCTTGCCCTGCAGGTAGCGCTTGACCGGCTGCCACTCCTCGGGCGAGATCTCGTCCAGGATTGGTTCCAGCGGGATGACCTCGGAATCGATGAAATCGCGCATCCACGAGAGCTTTTCAGCGAAATCCGGTTCGGTCTCGAAATCCCAGGCCATCGCGTTCCTCGTCATCGGTCGCATTGTCATGCATCGGTGATCACAGTGTAATCATGGTGTCATGCGTCAGCGCAACACCGATCGATCAGGAACTGAATTGCCCTGTCGCATGGGCGACGTCGAGGTATTCCCACACCCGGACAATCAATCCATCCTGGACCTGAACCCAGACGGTGTACTCGTTCTCGTATGGTTGCCGGCCGGCGAACAGCGCGGTGGCCCGCATCGTGAAACGCGCGGCACCCAGGTCGCCGTCGCACAGCACGTGGTGCACGGTCGTGTGCACGTCGGCGTAGAGCTGGCCGAAAATGATGCGCATGCCGGCGCGGATCGCGTCGCGCCCCACCGTCGGGCTGCCCAGCACGCCGACGGTCGGGGTGATCCACCACTGCGCCTTGGGTGCCAGCAATTCGGTGACGCGCTCGGCATCGCCAAACGCGGCCACCAGTGCCGTCAGCAACTCGCGCGTCGACGACTCTGTCATACCGGCCCTCCAAGGCACCCGCAGCGGAGATCTAAAATAACACCGGTTTCATGGGCGCCCGCGAATGTGAAAAACCCCCGTGTTCGGCCTGCGGGTCGCCGCGCACCAACCGCAGCACCCAGCACTGGATGGCCGAGCTTGACGCCCTGGACGGCGACTACGTCCTGGCGTGCGCCCACGCCAACCGCTTCACGCACGGACACTCCGACCAGAGCGCGCAGGTGTGGAGTCGCGACGGCGTGCTGCTGGCCGGCACGCATCAGATCGTCTATTTCAAGGCCTGACGGCCCCGCCGGTATTCGGATTGGGCACAAATGTCAGGCTGGGCCGGTGACAGCTGACGACACGGCCGCAGCGCTGCTGGCAATCGAATCCATCAAACAGCTCAAAGCGCGTTACTGCCGGTACCTGGACACCAAGGACTGGGCGGCGTGGCGTGCGATCTTCGCCGACGACTTCGTCAGCGACACCTCCGAGGCGGGGGGCAAGCTGATCGCCGGCGCCGACGACTTCGTCGCGTTCACCCGCAAGAGCATCGGCCGCCCCTCGCAGGCCACGGCGCATCAGGTGCACGCTCCCGAGATCGAACTCACGTCGGCGACGACGGCGCGCGGGGTGTGGGCACTGCAAGACGTCGTGCGATTCGGTCCCGGGCTGCACCTGGTGGGCTACGGCCACTACCACGAGACCTACGAAAACATAGCCGGGCAGTGGCTTATCAAGAGCTCCAAGCTAACTCGCCTGCGAGAGGACATCGTCACGCCGGTTTTCTCGTTCTACATCTCCAACCGGATCCGCGATACGGCCGCCAGGTTCGCCAACCGGCTGCTGGAGAAATAGGAGGAAACTTCATGACTGTGGACACCATCTTGGTTACCGGCGCGTTCGGACAGGTCGGCAAGCGATGCGTGCAAATCCTGCTCGATCGAGGCCGAACGGTCATCGCGACCGACCTGCGCAACGACAAAACCCTTGCGGTGCAACAAGAATTGTCGGCCAGCGCCAAGCCTGAGGCACTGATTCCCGCCTACGTCGACTTGACCGACGCCGACGCGGTGCGCGAGCTGGTCATGACGCATCAGCCGGGAGCCATCGTGCACCTCGCGGCGGTGGTCTCACCGGCGTCGTACCGAAATCCGGCGCTGGCAAGAAAAGTCAACGTCGGCGGCACCGAGAACCTTTTGGCGGCTGCCACCGCGCTGCCGCGCCCCCCACTGTTCCTGATGGCGTCCAGTGCCGCGGTTTACGGCTCGCGCAATCCGTACCGGTACCCGGAGCGGATCACCCCCGATACCCCGGTCAACCCCATCGATCAATATGGGCAGGACAAAGTGCTGGCCGAAGCCGCGATCCGGGCCAGCGGTCTGCCGCATGCGCTGTACCGGCTCGCCGGCGTCATCTCGCCGGACACCCAATCGGGGGGTATCGACGGCGACAATCTGGTGATCATGCGTTCCATGCCGGTCGACAATCGCCTGCACACCGTGGACGCACGAGACGCGGCGCTGGCATTCGCCAACGGTGTCGATCGCGAAGCCACGATCTCCGGCAAGGCGCTGCTGATCGGTGGAAACGAAACGTGCGTCATGCTCGAGCACGAGCTCGAGGGCGACCTGATGAGCGCCGTCGGCCTGGGTCGCCTCGGTCCGTCGGTGGGCCTGCCCGGCGATCCCGACGACGACCGGGGCTGGAGTTTCACCGGCTGGTACGACACCACCGAAGCCCAAGCCCTGCTTGACTTTCAAGAGCACGATTGGAAACAGACGATGGCCTGGATTGGTGAATCGCAGGGCAAAATGCGCATCGTCCTACGTGTCCTGGGTCCGATGCTGCGGCCGGTGCTGCGCATCGCGATCAAGGTACAGAACCGCGCCGAGGGCCGTGGTCCGTACGCCGACCCTTGGTCGATGATCGAAAACAAGTACGGCCCAGCGGCGCTGGCGCACGCCGATCGGCAAGCAGACTAGTTGCGCGAAGCGAAGAAAACCGCGGCTTTGCGGATCGAGTCTTCGACGGGTTCGGGTGTCCATCCCAGTTCGCGCTCGGCCTTGCCGTGGTCCAGGGGCGACATCAATTCGGCCATCCGCATTCCGGCGTAGGCGAAAGGCAGGTCACGCCCGAGCAGCCGCGCCAACGCGTCGTTGACCCGCGAGCCGGCACGCAGCATCGACATCGGGATGCCGATGCGCGGCGGCTTTCTGCCCACGGCGGTAGCGGCAATCGCGTGCAACTCGCGCACGCTCATGTACCGATCAGAGACGATGTAACGCTCGCCGCTTCGCCCGCGTTCGGCGGCCAGCAGCATCGCCTTGGCGGCGTCTTCGATGCCCACCACCTCGGAGGAATACCCGAGATAGAACGGAAACCGGCCGTTGGCAACGAGAGACAGCATCGAGCCGTGTGGAGTGGGCGCCCAATCGAGCGGGCCGTAGGTGGTGGATATGCACATCGCGACGGCGGGCAAGCCCTTGTCCCGCGCGTATGACAGCAGCATGTTCTCCGCCGCGACCCGAGCTTCGATGTAGGCTCCGCCCTCGTGCCAGTTGTGCGGGTCTTCCTCGGTGACCGGCCGGCTGTCGCTGATCGCCAGAGTGCCTGCGGTGCTGGTGAATACAAACTTCTTCAGGTCGGCTTGCAGCGCCGCGTCCAGCACGTGGCGCAGGCCCACCACATTCGTGGCGAACAACGGCGCCGGGTCACGCAGCCACATCCGGGCATCGACGACGCAGTAGTAGACGACATCACAGCCGGTCATCGCGGCCCGCAGGGCGTCGTCATCGAAGACATCCCCGTAGCAGCGCTCGACCGCGAGATCGTCGATGCCCCTGGTGGAACTGGTGCGGCGCAACATCACTCGCACGTCGGCACCCGAGGCGGCAAGCTGACGTGTGACATGTGATCCCAAAAAGCCGCTGGCTCCGATCACCAGTTTCTTGTCGCGAGTGATGGCTGTTCTCCCGTCATTGCCCGGCTTGGACGATAGCCTGCATGCGCTCGTCGCGCGGGAGAACCGGACCGTCGTCGAGCGGCTCGGTGATACCCAGCTCGGACAGCCCGACTCGGGTCAGCATGGAGGTGCCGTACGCCGCGAGCATCAGCTTTTGATCGTCACTGTGCCCGCCGTCGACCAGCATCGCGCCGATCAGGCAGATGACGGCCATCTTGTACGCATTGAACGCGCGGTACCAAGAACGGTTCCGCAGCGTGATCCCACTGACCGTTTGGTAGTGATCCAGGAGTGCCTCGATGTCCAGTGCATCGGGATGACTGGTGATGCCGACCGGCTGCATCCAGAGCAGTTCGAGCCAGCCGATGTCGGTCAGCGGGTCACCGACGGTGGTCATTTCCCAGTCGAAAACCGCACTGACTTCGCCGCCGGTGAACGCGAAGTTCCCCGGTTTGGCGTCCCCGTGCACCAGGGTGACTTTCGGGCACGGCTCGGGTTGGCTGTCCCGCAATGCCTGCAGCAACCGTTCCAGTGCGGGCAGCGAATCCCGCTTGACCCGGTCCATTTCGGTTGCCCAGTGGTCCAGTTCGCGCCGCAGGTGGTTACGGCCGTCGTCGAGTGCGTCGAGCCCGGTCTGCTTGAGGTCGACGGAATGGATTGCCGCCAGGTGTTCGGCCAGGCTTTGGCACATTCGCACCACCATCGCGCCCGGCGCGTCGACGGGTGCTTCCATTTCATAGACGTCCCCGCCGACCCGCTCCATCACGAAGAACGGCCGCCCCAGGACTTCGCCGCTGTCCTCGAGCCACAGTGCCCTCGGCACACGAACCGCGCTGTCCTGCAAGGCCCGCAGGATCTCGAACTGACGAGCGAGATCGTAGGGCTCCAGCAGCGCCGGCGGCTTGGGCCGCAGCCGCAGCACCACATCGCGGCGGGTGTCCCCGATCACGACCGTGAGCACCATCATCTCGGCCGAATGCCCGAAGTTCACCCGGTCGAGACCCTCGACGCGGACATCGTCGGCATCGGACACCTGCGTGCGCAGCCACGCCGTCAAGCGCTCAGTAACGTTGGCGTCCTGCGTCATTGGCGTACTCCCTCGTCCGACAACCGCTCGACCGGCGTTTTGTCCTGGGTGAAGGCCGACATGTCCATCGCCGCCCAGTTCGGGTAGCGGGTGTAGCCCTGGCCGCCCATCAGCAACTCGAAGATTCCCCATCCGGTGTCGCCGCCGCCGAGATCGAAGCGCATCAGCTGGTCCAGCGCCATCGATTTGCCCTCGGCCTCGCTGAGCTGGTCCGAATCATTGCTGTCCCACTGGAAGTGGATGAAGTACCCGCCGTCGCCCAGGTCCCGATACTGGCAGTGCGCCATCGGCAGGCCGTAGTAGGCGTTGACGTGTTGATGCGGGGTGTCGGCAGTCACCCGGTAGGTCTTGCCGTCCTCGTCGGTGAAGACGAGCACGGCACGGGCGGGCCGTTTACGGTCGCCGTCGAATTCGACGTCGTGCTCGATCTTCACGAACCGCTTCGACAGCGTGCCGTCATGGTGGACGATACCGCCGTCTACGTAATTGACTGTGCCATCAGATGATTCGATGATCCATGCCTCGATCGCGCGGTCTTCGAAGCCGGCATCGAGCCACAACCAGAAGTCGATCTTGTCCGAGACCCGCACCCCGAAGGTGCGATCCCGGCCGCCGTGGAAGCCGTCGACGCTGATCCGCTCACCGTCGATCTGCACCCAACCTGTCCAGCGCCCCGGCTCTTTCATGTGGTACATGTCGGCCAGCATCCGGCCGTCGGAGTCGCGCACCTTCATCGGCAACAGCTCCCACATCGGCGCGGTGGGCTCGTAATGGAGTTCCCACGCGATGCCGGAATCGTTGGGCTCCACGTCCAGACGCCACTTCTTCAGGGGCTCGACGCAGGTCCAGCGCATCGGGCCGGCACTCAGATCGCCCCGACCACCACCGCGAATGGGATGGCCGGCCAGCAGATCCCAGTGCCGGCCGTCGGCCAGGCTGACCTTGACGTATCCCAAACCGGTGCCGGTGTTCGGGTTGTTGCCGTAGCCGCTGGCCAGCAGCAGCGTGCCGTCCGGCGACGCGGCGAAGAAGTAGCAGCGGTCCGACCATGTCGGATCGGGATCGTGCACGTGATCGAACGTCGTGGGCAGTTGATGGGTGAATGACTCGTCGGCGGCACTGTAACCCATGAGTTGCCTTTCTACCTGGCAGCGAAATCTATTGCCATCGAACGGTTTTAAAAATCGAGCTACATCGATGAAAAGTTTTCCAAGAAACCACGCGCATCAGATACTCAATGGCACAACACATCCCCTACTATCGCTGCCATGGAGCCGAGCCGGTGGTGGGGCGACGACCGCGCAATCCTCGACGACGAGGAGGCGCGCAGGCGCCTGCTGGAGGCTGCGCGCCGGTGCATCGTGCGTCGGGGCAACGCCCAGATCCGGATGGCCGAGGTGGCCGACGAAGCCGGAGTATCCCGCTCGACGGTGTACCGGTACTTCCCCAACCGCGACGAGGTCCTGCTGGCTTTGATGCTGGCGCGGGTCGACACGGCGCTGGGCGAATTGGTCGGCTCGCTACCCCATCCCGACGACCCGGTGCGCTCGTTGCCCGAGATGGTGCTGGCGCGGGTGGAGTCGGTGGCGGGCAACCCGTTGAACGAGGCGCTGTTCGCCGCGGAGAGCACCGCGGTACCCGCGGCTCTCCAGCACGGGTCGGAACCGATGGTGGAGCTGATGTTGGCGCACTACGGCCCGCTGCTGCAGCGGTGGAAGGAGGCGGGCAGGCTCTACGCCGACCTCGATCCCCGCTCGATCGTCGAGTGGCTGAGTACGACGACGTTGTTCCTGCTGGCACCCGCGTGGCGCCACCGTCCCGTGGCCGACAAGCGCGAATTCGTCGAGCAGTTCCTGGTACGAGCCCTGGTGCCACAGATCAGACATTAGCCTTGCTTTGTCTGATGTCCAGACATTGAGTTATTTTTGTCTTGGCAACACGTACGCGCCTGCTCTTCGCGGATCCCGCAGCGGCGCACACAGGGATGGACAGTGATGACAAACGCCGTTGAGCAGGCCCTTTCCGTCGTGGGACTGGCCGCACATCTCGGCCGGGGAATCGGGCGGGTGACCACCGACGCCGTCGTCGGCAGTCGGGCGGGGCTGCCCCGCACGGTGGGCGACCTCAACACCGCGGCGCTGTCGCGCGTCATGGGCCGCAACGTCAGGTCGATCCGCGTCCTGGCCAGCGATGCGGGCACCTCGTCGCGGGCACGGCTGGTGCTGACCGGCAATGACGTACCGGAGTCGGTGTTCGTCAAGATCACCGCACAGACCGCGGCGACCCGGTTGATGGGTGAGCTGGGTCGGCTGGGCAACACCGAAGTGCGCTTCTACAGCCAGCTCGCCCCCGAGTTGGCCGGCGTCCCGGTCGCCTACGGCGCGGCTTTCGACACGTGGACGGGTCGATACCTGCTGGTGCTCGAAGACCTCCCCGAGTCGTGCGTCTTCCCGGACACGTTGCACCCGTTGAGCACCGACCAGGCCGGCCTCATCGTCGAGCTGCTGGCGACCCTGCACGGAACCTTCTGGGACCGCATGCGCCACAACGGGCGCGGACCGCTGGGGTGGCTGTACACCCCGTCGGGCGATGTGACCTCGCTGTTGACCGGCTCACTGATGACGACCTCGATGAAGCGACTCGGCGAGCGCACCTCGATACCGGTGGAGAACGGCCGATTCATCGCCGAGAACTACCGCGCGGTCGCTGCGCTGATCGACACTCCCCCGCACACGGTCATGCACGGCGACGCCCACCCGGGCAACATGTACTTCCGCGACGGCGAGGCCGGGCTGCTCGATTGGCAGGCGGTCCGACGCGGACACCCGTCCCGCGAATTGGCCTACACCCTGATCACCAGCCTGACACCCGAAGACCGCCAGAGCGCTCAGCGCGAGCTGCTCGACATCTACCGGCAAGCCCTGGTGGCTGCCGGTGGACCCGACCTGGACCGCGAAGACCTCTGGCTGCGCTATCGGCAAGGCGCGCTCTACGCGTACGTCGCCCCGTTGATCACCGCGGGAATGGGCGGCATGCAGGTCGAAGACATCGCGATGGAAGGCGTGCGACGCGGTGTCGCGGCCCTCGACGACCTGGAAACCGTTGCAGCCTTGAAGCGTTCGCTGTAGCCAGCGCTCAACGGTCGATCCATCCCAGTTGTGCTTCGGCGTGGTGGCCGCCGACGGCCGGGGTGAGTCGGTCGAGCCGGGCCAGCTGCTCAGCCGAGAGTTCGACGCCGTCAGCGCCGACGTTCTCCTCAAGGCGGGCAACCTTTTTGGTTCCCGGAATCGGCGCGATATCAGACCCCTTGGACAGCAGCCAGGCCAGCGCGACCTGAGCCGCTGTGGCGCCGACGTCGGCGCTGATCTCGCGGAGCTCGTCGACGCTGCGCAGGTTGTGGCCGAAGTTCTCGTCGAAAAAGCGCGGATTGGTCTTGCGGTAGTCGTCGTCGGGCAGTTCCGCGTTGGATCGTATTGCGCCGGTGAGGAAGCCACGGCCCAGCGGCGAGTACGGGACGAAACCGATGCCCAGTTCGCGTAGCACCGCCAAGATCCCGTCTTCGGGATCGCGGGTCCACAGCGAGTATTCCGATTGCACGGCCGCGATCGGATGCACCGCGTGCGCGCGGCGGATGGTGTTCACGCCGACTTCGGACAGACCGATCTGCCGAATCTTGCCGGCCACAACCAACTCGGCCAACGCCCCGACGGTGTCTTCGATCGGGGTGCCGCGATCGAGACGGTGTTGGTAGTAGAGGTCAATGTGGTCGGTCGCCAGCCTCTTCAGCGATCCGTCCACCGCGAGACGGATGTTGGCGGGGCTGCTGTCTAGGCCGTCGTGGCCGGTGTGCGAGATCAAGCCGAACTTGGTGGCCAGCACCACGCGGTCACGCCGCCCCTGCAGGGCCCGGGCCAGCAGCTCCTCGTTGACGTACGGGCCGTACACCTCGGCGGTGTCGATCAGGGTGACGCCGAGATCGATCGCGCGGTGCACCGTGCGGATGGATTCGGCGTCGTCAAAACCCCCGATCGAGTAGGCGGCGGACATGCCCATCGCGCCCAAGCCGATACGGCCGACCCGCAAGTCGCCGAGCTGAGCCTGTTTCATCGCACGTTCTCCTGTCGTAGGCCGGTACCGTGGCGCTGTGTACCGCGTCGAGCTTCCCGCGATCTGATGGACCACGCAAACACCGCGCGTCCGGTCCGCAATCTGGCGGTGGATTACTACCGCGTCTCGGGCGTGATCCTGATCGTGCTGGGCCATTGGCTGGCCGGATCCGTGACCTACCATGACGGGCAATTCGGACGGCAGAATCCGCTCGTCGACATGCCCTGGACGCAGTGGCTGACGTGGCCGTTCCAGGCAGTCCCGGTGTTCTTCCTGGTGGCAGGCTATGCGGGCGCGGTGTCCTGGACACATCACCGCGAGAGCGGCGGGACGTCGCGCCAGGCCTGGCTGCGGCGGCGCCTCGCCCGGGTTCTGGGCCCGACGGCGGTCTACATCGCGCTGGTGTCGGCGGTCGTGGTCGCCGCGGCGGCATACGGTGTCGGCGGTTCACTGCTCGAATACGCGGGCTGGGCGGTCGCGATGCACCTGTGGTTCCTCGCCGTCTACGTGTTGGTGGTGTCGCTGACTCCGATTGCGGTTGCCGCACACCGGCGTTGGGGGCTATGGGTGCCGGCGGCGCTGGCCGTCGCGGTCACGCTGGTGGACACCGTCTTGACGAAGGGCCCCTGGCACGATCTCGGCTGGCTGAACTACCTGCTGTGCTGGGGAACGCTTTATCAGCTCGGAATCGCTTGGCGCGGCGGGCTACTCGCCGGCCGCAGGCCGGTGCTGCTGGCCGCCGTCTCGGGGACGGCTCTCGCACTGCTGATCTGGCTGGCGGACTATCCGGTCAGCATGATCGGCATTCCCGGCGAAGCCGTGCAGAACACGTCACCGCCGACGGTGGCGATGCTGGCCTTCGGCTGCGCGCAGGCCGGACTCGCGATGGCGGCCGCGCCCGCGCTCAATCGCATCCTGCGCGCGGGCGCGATTCGACGCGTGCTCGCCGTCGGCAACGACAACGTGATGGCCCTGTACCTGTGGCACATGATTCCCGTCGTGATCGTGGCGCTCGTCGGCTACCCGGCCGGCCTCTTGCCCCAACCGAGCGAGGGCACGGCCGCATGGTGGCTGGGCCGACTGGTTTGGATTGCCATCCTCGGCCTGGTCACCGCGATCGAGCTGGTGTTGCTGTGGTGGGGACGACGGGTGTTCGCGGCGCCTCTTCCGCTGCTTGGCATCCCGCTGCCCCAGCGCTGGGCCGAACCGGTGATGCTGCTGGGCGCCTTGATGGCAGCCTACGGCCTGCACTACGTCGCTGCCGTCGGCTTCGCTCCGGACGGGCGGCTGTCCTGGCCGACCACCGTGGTCTTTGCCGTCGGGGTGCTGCTGGTCGCGCTTCGGCCCAAACTGGTCAGCCCGCGAGCCGCCGACCCCGCGCGCACGACAGGATGAACTCGCCCGTTGTCAGCGGGTTCGATCGAGCCGCCGGTCGCGCCACACCGACTAGCGTCGAAACATGACTGAGCCGAATCACCTGCAGCCGCAACAGGTTTTCGAGATCGTCGACACCATGGACGTCGACAAATTCACAAGTCTGTTCACCGAGAACGCGCGGTTGACGTTCGGCAATGAACCTTCGTATCAGGGCCTGAGCGCGATCAGGGACGGCGTCACAGGATTTTTCGGCACCATCGCCGGAATTCAGCACACGATCGTCCGGCTATGGGAAGTCGGCGACGACACGATCGCCCACGTCGACGCCACCTATCGACGCAACGACGGCACCGAGTTAACCCTGGCCGCGGCCACCATCTATCACACGAATGGCGCCGGCAAGATCGACGACTATCGCGTATTTGTCGACGTGACACCAATTTACGTGTGAGCTAACCCTCCGAGAGCGCGTCGGGCAGCGGACGCTCGCAGACCGCGCGAGCCTCGTCGGCACTGAGCCCGAACAGGCGCAGCACGTTTTCGGTGACGATGTCGGCGGCGCGCGCGTCGTCGCGTCCCGGGTCGTCGCGCAGCAGCTTTCCCAGCCCCAGCAACGCACCCCCGGCCATCGCCAGAGCGAGTTCTGGATCTTCGACGTCGAACCTGCCCGCATCGACGCCGGCCTTGATATCGCGCAGCGCGCGGGGAGCCAGGCCGCGTTCGGACGACAGCAATGCCGGTCCGTGCGCCAGCAGAATCTCACTCTCCTGCGGTCGCCGGCGAAACAGCCGCCCGGTCAGCCGGAAACTGGCCGCGAACGTTTCGGCCGGATCCGCGATCGATTCGGTGATCCGGTCCAGCATCGCCCCGTGGGCGTCGAGCACGTCGGCGACCGCGGCCTCGAACAGCTGCTCTTTGGTGTCGAAGTGGTTGTAGAAGGAACCCATCCCGACGTCGGCGGCCTGGGTTATCTCCAGCACCGGCACGTTGAGTTTTCCCTCGGCGATCAACCGCTGCGCGGCCTTGATCAGCGCCGCCCGAGTGCGCTGCTTGCGCCGCTCTAGGCGATTGGGCTCGGGCATCACGCTCATCCCAATGAGTATGCATCACTTTTGAGGATTTCGTCAGAGACCTTGACTGACTGTTAGCTCGTATGTGACGATTTCGTCAGTTATGTTTCCTCAACGCAGCCACACGCACCGGGACCTGCACAGCGAGCGGGGAGCGCGCCCCGGCGAACACCCCGGCCGATCCCGAAATCCGGTGATCAAGGTCGTCGACATCGCGTGGCTGGAGTTCGAGAAGCCGGACCTGCCCCGCGCCGAGGCGTTCGCGCGGGCGTTCGGGTTTTCGGCGGCGCAACGCGGTCCGGAGGAGATTCAGCTGCGCGGCGCCCTGGCGGGTACACCCTGCGTGATCGTGCGACATGGCCCGCGAACGCGGTTCGCCCGCGTGGCTTTTCGGGCCGGCGACGAGGCCGACGTGCTGCGGCTGGCCGACCGATGCGGCACCCGTGCGCGCCCGCTGCCGGACAGTCTCGGCGGCGTGTCCGTCGACCTGATCGACCCCAGCGGCATGCCGGTGCGCGTCGTCGCCGGCATGCACGAGTTGCCGGCACTGCCGAGTCAGCAGCCCCACACGTTCAACTTCGGAGACCACGCGCCGCGCATCAACGCGGGCCAGCGCCCGGCGCGGGTGCCCGCGCGGGTGCAGCGGCTGGGCCACCTCGTGGTGCAGACGACGAAGTACCTCGAGACGCTGGACTGGTACCTGGACAACCTGGGGATGGTCGTCAGCGACTTCCTGTTTTTTCCCGGGCAGCGAGAACGAGGACCGACCATGAGTTTCATCCGTTGTGATCGAGGATCGACGCCCACGGATCATCACACCCTGGCGGTGGCATTGGGTCCGGCCAACCGCTACGTCCATTCGGCTTATCAGGTCAGCGATCTCGATGCCCTGGCGGTGGGCGGCGAATACCTGCGCGAGCGTGGGTATTTTCGGTCGTGGGGCATCGGCAGGCACATCCAGGGCAGTCAGATCTTCGACTATTGGCGCGATCCGGACGGTTTCCTGGTCGAGCACTTCGCCGATGGCGACCTTTTCGACAACACGGTCGAACCCGGCTGGGCACCATTTGCCGCCTCCGGCCTGGCCCAGTGGGGACCGGCAGCGACCAAGGACTTCCTGGGAACCGATTTGAAATCGGCTCGCCACGAACTGTTCTCGATGATCACCGCTCTCCGCGCCAGCAATGAGTTCGATATCAGCCGCCTGGTCGGCCTACTGAAAGTACCCACATCATGACCGTTTCCGTACTGCGCACCGCCGACGCCTGGTGGCTCAAGACCCGGGCCGGTGCGGCAAGGATCGAGACCTCCGCGACGACGACGGCCGCGCTGCTGTCGGACCGGGCCGCAATCGATGCCGCCGCAAGCGCGGATACCGTTGCGGTGGACGACCTCGAGCTGCTTTCCCCGGTGACCCGGCCGTGCCGAGTGGTGGCGCAAATGACCAACTTCGAGTCGCACGTCAGAGATGCCGGCATGGACCCGGCGTCGGTTCCGCTGACGTTCTTCCGCAAGGCCTCGGCCTCGATCAACGGCCCGTTCGACGAGATCGTCAAGCCCTCTCACGTTCGGCTGCTGGACTACGAGGTAGAGATCGGGTTGGTGATCGGACGCGCAATTCCGGTCGGCACAACCATTTCCGATGCGAACTTGGCCGAGTTCATCGCCGGGCTGGTCGTCAGCAATGACATATCGGCCCGCGACGTCCAGCTTCCGCAGACCCAGTTCTACGAAGCCAAGTCGTATCCGACGTTCACCCCGGTGGGGCCGCAGCTGGTGTTGCTGAGCGCCGATGAGCTCGCCCGCTTCGGTGAGCTGCGACTGCGACTGAGCGTCAGCGGCGTCGAAAGACAGAACGCGCTCGTCGAACCGGACATGCTGTATCGGCCGCTGCAGGCGCTGCAGTCACTGACCCAGTTCCAGGAACTCGCCCCGGGCGATTTGGTGCTGACCGGCACCCCGGCCGGCACCGCGCTGAGCGCACCGCCCAAGGCGCTGGCGATGATCGGTAACCTGTTGCCGACCTCGCTCAAGTGGAAGCTGTTCTTCAGCCGTCAGGCCGGCAACCCGAATTATCTGCAGCATGGTGACATCGTGGAGGCTTCGGTAGCCACCGACGACGGAGCCATCGACCTCGGAACACAGCGTAACGTCGTCCGATTCGCGTGAACGCCACGGCTGTTCGGCACGTCCCGGTCGTCATCGTCGGCGCCGGACCGACCGGCATCACCGCCGCCACGCTGTTGGCCCAATACGGCGTGGAAAGCCTGGTCCTCGATCGCTGGTCCGGTGTGTATCAACGACCGCGCGCGGTACACCTGGACGACGAGATCTATCGCGTCTTCGCCCGGCTCGGCATCGCCGACGAATTCGCGGCGATCTCGCGCCCGACTTTGGGTTTGCGATTGCTCGACGATCGATTCCGGATCCTCGCCGAGTTCACCCGCGACACCGCCCGCAGCCGCAACGGCTTCCCGCAGGCCAACATGTTCGACCAGCCCGAGCTGGAGGCCGTGCTGCGGGCAAACCTGAAGCGCTACAAGCACGCTCAGCTGCGTGGCGACGTCGAGGTGACCGGTGTGAGCGACACCGGAGATAGTGTGCGGGTCACGTTCACCGACCGCACCGACGGCACGGTGCATCGGGTGGACACCGACTACCTGCTGGGATGCGACGGCGCGAACAGCCTGGTGCGCACCCAAATCGGCTCGGCCATAAACGATTTGAATTTCGAGCAACGCTGGTTGGTGGTGGACGTCGCCACCGACGCGGACCTGCGCCAGTGGGAAGGCGTACACCAGGTGTGCGACCCGGTCCGCGCGGGAACGTACATGCGCATCGGGTCGTCGCGCTACCGCTGGGAATTCCGATTGCTCGACGGCGAACGCGCCGACGACTTCGCCACTTTGACCGCGTTGCGGCCGCTGATCAGGCCCTGGACCGCCGGTGTCGACGACCGCGAGCTGTCGCTGCTGCGCGTCGCGGAGTACACGTTTCGCGCTCAGATCGCGCAGCGGTGGCGACGGGGCAACATCTTCATCCTGGGCGACGCGGCACACCTCACCCCCCCATTCATCGGCCAGGGCATGGGCGCCGGCATCCGCGACGCGATGAACCTCGCGTGGAAGATCGCCGGTGTTCACCACGGAGCCCTTGCCCCGAGCGTCCTGGACTCCTATGAGCAGGAACGCAAACCGCACACCAAGAGCCTGATTCGGTTGGCGCTCAATGTCGGTCGCGCAATGACCGGTGGCGCCCGGGTGGGTGACGCGCTACGCCGCGTGGTGCTGCCCCGGCTGCGGCTGCTCCCCGGCCTGCGCGACAAGGTCGTCGACTCCACCACACCGGCGTTGGCGGCTTCGGCCCTGGTGTGCAGATCACGCCGGCCCGGCCAGCTCGGCGGCACGCTGTGCCCCAACCCGCGGCTGCGCGATGGCCGACGGCTCGACGACGTCCTGGGAACCGGCTTCGCCCTGATCACCACGCGCCGCCCGAGCGTCTCCGATGAAGGCGACCTGCGTCGGCGCGGGTTCGTCGTGCTGGTTGCCGAGCCGGGCGACGGCCTCGCGCGCTGGCTACGCGGAGGCCGCGCCACGGCCGCGCTGATCCGCCCCGATCGGACGGTCATGCGGGCCGGGCGCGACCTTCCCGCGCTGTGCGCATGGGCAGCCGGCGTCGTCGACGGCCGGTTCGGCCAACCCGCTACGTCGGTCGCGCGACGATGATCGGCACCTTCACCGAATGCAGCACGGTGTTGCTGACCGAGCCCAGGATCAGACCGGTGAGGCCACCGCGGCCGTGACTGCCGACGACCACCAGCTGCGCCGCAAGGGATTTCGACTGCTCGATGAGTTGTTGGGCCGGTAGATCGCGGACCAGCACCCGGCGCACGGTGACATCGGGATAGCGTTCCTGCCAGCCCGCCAGGGTTTCGGCGAGACTGCGCTCGGCCTCGGCCTGCACGGCCTCCCAGTCGAATGCGGGAAGCCCGAGCACGGCGACGTCACTCCAGGCGTGCAGGGCCACCAGGTCCACGCCGCGACGGGACGCCTGCTCGAACGCGATCGCCGTTGCGAGTTCGGAAGCCGGTGAGCCGTCGATCCCCAGCAGGACGGGGCCGTGCTGCGGGTCCGGCACGTCTTCGTCGCGGATGACCGCGACCGGGCAGTTGGCGTGCCGCACCACGGTCGAACTCACCGAACCGAGCACACCGCGCGCCAGTAAGCCACGACCCGAGCTGCCCACGACGATCATCTGGGCGTCGTCGGACATCTTGATCAGGGCCAGCGCCGGGCTCGAATAGACGAACTCCTTGGTGATGGCGACCTTGCGGTCTGCCGGCATTGCCTCCTCGGCAAGCTTCAGTGCATGAGCGAGTTGCCGGCGGCAGTCGTCTTCCAGCTTGACCAACAGCGAGTCGGGGTAAGGAACCGGTGGCCACGTCGTGGTGGGAGTCACCACCGCGTGGAACAGGGTCAACCCGATGTTGCGCATCGCCGCGTCACGGGCCGCCCAGACGACGGCGGCGTTCGACGCCGGCGAGCCGTCGACCGCGACCACAATTCCGAGTTGTTTGACAGGCGTCGACATTTCGTACTCCTTTCGTCAGGAGTAACGCTATTGATCGCAGCGTCGCCGGTCGTGAGCCTTTAGTCCCTAACCGCCGGGACTTCAGGACCTCTGAACTTGTTGATTGCCGTGACGACCCCGGCGACCTGGTCCCCGCTGAGCTTCTCGGTGTCAAAGACGTGATTGAGCAGCACCTTGAGGTCGATCATTTGTTGCAGATAGACCAGACATGGCGGGCAGTCCGCGAGATGTTTGGCCACGATCGGACCCCACTGGTCGGGATCGGTGTCGACCAGGTCGTCGACCAGACGGACGAAATCGACGCAGTCGATCGCGGGAATTGTGTTGTCGTGGACTGTCATTGGCGGTACCACTTCTCTAGTTGGTTGCGGAGATTGCCCCGGGCGCGGTACAGCAGCGCGCGCTGCCCCGCGGCGGAGAGGTCGAGAATCTCCGCGGCCTCTTCGGCCGAGGTACCGACGACATCACGCAGAACGACAAGCTGCCGCTGCCGTTCGGGCAACGCGTCCAGGGCCGCGCGCAGGTAGCCGATTAACTCTTGGGCCACCGTGCGGTCCTCCGGAAGAAAGCGCCGCGACGGTGGGTCACTCCAATGCCCGGCGTCGGGGTGGCCGGCGGGATACATCCGGCCCGACAACGGGTCGGTCTCGGCAGCGGCCAGCACCTCGTGGTCGCGGATCCTGGACTCGCGGCGCCGATGTCGCGACGCGGTGTTCTTCACGATCGCGAACAACCAGGTGCCCACCGAGGAGCGACCTTCGAAGGAAGCCGACGACTGCAGCACCTGCACCCACGCCTCCTGCACCGCTTCTTCGGCTATTGTCGCCGAATCCACCATCGTGCGAGCGAAATTCAGCATCGGCCGATGAAAGTCGCGAACCAGCCTGGCCAGTGGGATCCCGCCGACCAGATGCGCAGTGTCCTCCGGCGGCACCGCCACCGGGCTCACCATCGACCCGAACTCAGCATCTTTCCAATTCCCAGCGCAGTTGCGCCTCCGACGGCGACTGCACCGGGATGAACGCCGCCTCCCGGTACCGGCGACTGGCCGAAGTCCGGCTAGCGTACCCCTTGCCGCCTGCGGTGCGGATTTCTAAATCAGCACTGGCACTGGCTAATTCGGCAGCGACAAGGCGCAGCGACAGCAGCTCCTGCTTCGCCGGCGACTTCGCCGCACCGACCGCGCCGGCCAATTCGGCCAGCGTCGCCTGCGCGGCGTCGAGCTTGTCGGCGATCGCGTCGACCTCGGCAGTGAACACCGCGTTGACGCCGGTGAGCCCGAGCCTGCTCTGCTCGACGGTGGTCCTGGTCAGCCCCAGGCACATCGCCGACTGCAGCACCAGAAACGTCGGTCGTACCGTCTGCAGAAACGCGCCAAAGTCGTTGGACAGCACCTGTTCCGAACCGACGTAGGCGTTTTCCAGGGTCAGATACGACGACGCGGTGCTTCCCAAGGCGAGCAGGTCGAAGTGATCACCGAGGACCACGCCCGGGGTATCCAGCCGAAGCGCCACGATCAGCCTCTCCCCCGCATCGGTGCGCGCCGCGGTCACCATCGTCGAGTCGGGATACAGGTTGCTGGCCCACCTGATCGAACCGCTCAGCAGGTAACCGCCGTCGACCGTTGCGGCGGTCAGATCCAGGCTGCCACAGCCGGCCGCCTCCTTGAACGCCGAAGCCATCCCGGTCACTCCCAGCGTGGTTCCGGCAAGCAGCGACCTGGCCGCCGCGAGACTGAATGGCGTTGCGGCCATTAGCAAATACTCCAACACCACGCGATTGGCCCACACCGAGAATCCCGTGCTCATGCACGCCCCGGAGATGCGGCCGATGACTTCGGCCATCTGCGGGAGCCGCCCGTCGGTGTTTCCCGGGGCGCCGAGGCCGAGCAGTCCCGCGGCACCCAGCCGGGTGAAGCTGCGGCGGGAGGTTTCCTCGCCGCGGTCCAGCGCGCTTGCGTGGGCACCAATGTCTGCCAGCAGCTCTGGATCAAGCCGCTCGACGGCGGCATCCGCGGTTGCGGTCACGGCAAGGCCTCCTGTTCGCTCTGATTCCAGGACTATTCGACGACGAGAGTCGAGTCGACGCTTGCCGGGCGGCGGAAGGTGTTCACCACGGGCGACCATTCGATGGCGTTGTCGTGGATCTGCTTGAGCGTCTCGTCGTCGGTGTCGCCGGCCAGCGCCACCTTGCAGCGCACCGCGGTGAAGCCGAGCACCTTGCCGTCCGGGGTGTCGCCGACTCCCCACACCGCGGAGATGTCGATGTCACCTTCCATCTCGACCTCGATCTTGGTGAGCGTCACGCCGCGGTGGGTCGCATTGGCCAACAGCCCGACCGAGATGCAGGAACCCAGGGCGGCCAGGGCGGTCTCGGAGGGATTGGGCGCGGAGTCGTCACCGAGCAGCGCGGGCGGTTCACCGACGAGCAGCGGTGCGAGGTCGCGCACGTAGGTCATGTTGCGAAACCCGGCTTCACACACCGTTTTGGCTTTCAGCGTCTTCTTGCCGGTGGTGGGATCGGCCTTGGCGTTACAGGACAGCCGGTCGAGCCCTTCCGCGTCGATGACGAGCGCGTCGGTCATGGAGTTCCTCCGTTTCTCGCTGATTTTGGTCTCCACCGGGTTAGTGCTCGGCGGGCGCTGGCACGTGACGGCGGGTCGGATTGGTCTACCGCGCCGACGCGAGCCAGGATGCCGCCGAACCGCGCGGTCGCCGCCGGCCGCTGCGCTCAACCGGATTTGCTCAACTCAACAGGCTTTGGGCGATGTAGTGGCCTTCTGCGGGCGCGGGTGGCACCGCGAAGATTGCTGAACCGATGTGCCGGATGTACTCGTTGAGCAGGTCGTTGGCGCCGAGCCGGTTCTGCAAACGAATAAAATCTTGCGGATCTTTTTGGTACGAGATGAACAGCAGTCCGGCGTTGAGTTGGCCATTCGGGTCCAGGCCGTCGGTGTAGTTGTAGGAGCGGCGACGGATCATGATGCCGTCATTGTTTTCCCGGGCGGCCAAGGCGACGTGTGACAGGGGATCGATCAGCGGTTCACCGTCGGGGCCCTTGGCGGTGAAGTTCGGCGCGTCGAATTCGGCTTTGCCGCTCAGCGGCGCCCCTTCCTGTTTGGTGCGGCCGAAGATCTTCTGCTGGTTGCCGATCCGGTCGACGTCCCACGTCTCCAGCAGCATCCGGATCTTGCGGACGACCTGATAGGTTCCGCCGTTCATCCACGGCTGGTCGCTGTTGTCGACCCAGACGAATCGTTCGTACTCCGCCTCGCTGGTCACGTTGCGGGTACCGTCCTTGAATCCCAACAGGTTTCGCGGGGTCTGCTGACCGGGTCCGGCCGAGGCACGTCCGAAGCCCAGCACCGCCCAGGACGGCGAGACGATATTGCGGCCGAGGCGGGCCAGGTTACGCACGGCGTGGTAGCAGACCTGCGGGTCGTCGGCGCAGGCTTGCACCGACAGGTCGCCGCCGCGCAGCCGCGGATCGAGGTTGTCCCCGTTGAGGGGGGGCAAATCGGTGAACGCCGCCGGACGCCGCGCGGCGAGCCCAAACCGATCACCGAACAGCGACGGCCCCAACCCGATCGTGACGGTGAGACTGGCGGGGCTCAGCCCGTAGGTCTCGCCGGTGTCGGTGGGGGGCTGCACCTCGACCTGTGGCGCGACGGTGCCGACGGGCTTACCCTGCTGCAGGACAGCGACCGCGGCCGACCAGCGAGCCAACAGCGCCTGTAGGTCGTCGCGAGTGGCGCCCGGCGCCAGCGAGAACGACATGAAGACGGCGTAACGCTGTGGGAGCGTAGCGATTCCACCCTGATGGACCTGGCCGTAGAAGGGATAGCTCCGACGCATGTCCACCACGTCGTCATCGTCGCCGTGGTGCCCGGTCGCCGACGCATAGCCGGCGAAGCCGCCCCCGACGGCACCGACGGCGGTCCCGGTGAGACCGGCCAGCATCGCGCCGCCGAGCATCCGCCGACGCGATACCGGCGCGGCATCGGCCGGCGTTCCGGTGATGTCGGTGGCAGATTGGGGTAGCTCGTCGTCAGCCATTGTCAGTTCGTTGAGACCACTTTTTGAGCGACGGTGGACAGGCTCTGGTGCAGCGGCTGAATCACCGCGGTCAATTTCGTTGCGTCGCTGGCCTGTAGCGCCGGAGTGTAGGTCCGGTAGCCGCCCAGCGCCGACGGGTCGCGATAGCCGTCCAGAACATTCAGTACCGCCCGGAACTGCTGATCGATCTGACTGACCAGATTGGCGTCGATCTTCTCCAGGCCCGGACGCAGCGAAGCGTAAGCCTGTTGCGCGCCTTCGACATTGCCGGAGAAGTCGACCAGGTCAATGTGACTGAACGCCTCTTCTTCGCCGGTGATCTTCGTGTTCTGCACCTCCTCGATCAAATCGCTTGCGCCGTTGGCCAAATCCTCCGGCTTGTACTGCAGGCCCGCGACAACATCCTTCAATTTGCCGACGTTGGTCACCAACTCGGTGCTCAAGGCCTTGGTACCGGGAGTGATCGCGTTACCCTGCCACAGGTCTCGCTCGATGGCGTGGAAGCCCTTCCATCCGACCTTGGCGTCGACGGGGGTCGACGCGCGCATGTCGATCAGATAGTCCAGGCTGCCGGCATTGTCGCCGACCGCGAAGCCCGGCAGCACGAAGCCTTCGACGGTGGATTCCGCACGCTCGTAGAACAGCCGGGCTTTGGCGTAGGCTGCCTTGGCGGCGTCGAGGTTGCCCGCCTGGATCGCCGCGTCGAGTGCCTTGACCCCGTCGCCGAGTTGGCCGATCTGGTTGACGATGTAGGTCGCGTAGTCCTTGGTGCCCTGGCGCAGGATGCTCGCCACCGTGCCCGTCGGCCCGGCCGGTGCCTGACCCGTCACCGTCAGGGTTTGGTATTCGGTGCTCGCACCGGGGCAATACAGCTGGTACGAACCGCCATCCAGCGTGATGGTGAACGACACCGGATCCAGGCCGGGCGCTAGGTTCTCCTTCTCCCCGACGATGCGCTGGTCCCGCAGCAATTCCACCTCGGTGATGCCCGGCGCGCTGGTGTTGACGACGGTGAAGGTCACCGGCCCGGCGGGCACGCTGGAGGTGTCCAGGGAGCAGCCGTCTTTTCCGCCACTGTTGGCCATCGTCACCTTGACCGCCTTGGCGCCGCCGCTCTTCGATGGGCTCGAGGAGCTGTTCGAGTGGCCGCAACCGGGCGCCACGAACACCGAGACCACAACCAAAAGCGATGCGGTCAACCAGAATTCACGAGACCGCCACCTTGCCCGGCCGGTGCGATTCGCTATCACTCGTTTCCCTCTCTTGTTCGGCTCGCGCGTCGCCGCGCATCGAGACAATGGCGGCAGTTGCACTGGCCAGCGCAAAGCAGGCTAGTACCACCGGAAGCCAGATTCGCCACAGCTGGCGCTCCGCGTGTTTCCGGGTGCTCGCGGCGATCTGGGCCGCCGTCGCCTGGTCTTCGACACCGGCCGTCGACCAGTCCGTCGGTAGCCCGCCAAGGCTGACGGTCTTGGCCCCGGTCAGCCCGCCGCCGGTCAGGATCGCGGTGCGGCTGCTCGACGCGTGCGCACTCAGCACGGAATCACCGTGCGCGAACACGGTATACACGGTCGTCGTTGCCCATTGCCCGACAAACGGCCCCGGAGTGCGGCCGACCGAGAGACCGACCGGCAGCCGCCCTCCCGTCATGCTCACCAACTGATCCAGCGTGACTGCCGGCGCGCCATCGGCCCCGGCGGGCTCGGAGGCCTGCCACTCCTGGACCGGCAACCCGTCCAGGGTTCGATCGCCTACCGGGACAAGCAGGATGCCGGGCTGGTTCGCGGCGCCGTCGGAGATGACCAGCTCGCGTCCGTGTGGCCCGAGCCTCATCGACACCTGCGCGGTGTGCCCGGAGCGGTCGGTGACGGTGCGCACCCGCGCGATCGGTGCGGCGCCACCGGCGGGCGGCGCGATCGCCAGCACCGCCGCGACGATAGACAGCACCGCGCAAGCGGCCAGCTGCAGCCGGCAACGGGCCCGTGGCGTCGCGGCCAGGCGCGCGGGCCACAGGAAGACGACCAGCACCGGCACCGCGTACAGGAGCCAGCCCAGCACCTCGATGAGGCGCGGGTCGGTGGGGATGCCGAACACGCCGGCGAGCAGGGCGCCCAGCACGGACTGACTCGGAATCCAGCCCGAGAAGTCCAGCACCTGCCGCTGGCCGATGTTCACCCAGCCCGCCTCGTGTGCGGTGCGCAGTGCCCCGAGCACCAGTCCGGCCGCGATCAGCACCAAAAACACGCCGGTGATTCGGAAGAAGCGGCCGAGATTGAGCTTCAGCCCGCCCAGGTACAGACCGACTCCCAACACGATCGACGCCCCGAGCCCGACCGCGCCGCCCAGCACGGCGAACCACCGGTTGCCGTGCGAGGTCTGCGCCGCCGCCAACAGGAACACCGAGGTCTCGAACCCCTCCTTGAGCACGGCCAGAAAAGCCATCGCTGCGAGCGCGAGCGCACCGCCACGGTTGAGCGCCTGTTGGGCTTCGCGCTCGAGTTCACCCTTGAGCCGCGCGGCATTGCGGTTCATCCAAATGATCATCGACGTCACGAACACCACGGCAATGGCGTCGATGACCGTCTCCATCATCTCCTGCTGGGCCTGCGGCAACGTCGCCGAAAACAGATCCAGTCCGACACCGACCGCGACGCTGATCAGCACCGCCAAGGCCACCCCGGCGAACATCGGACGAGTCGATTGCGCATTTCGCTTGAGGAACGCGGCAACGATGCTCACGATGAGCGTCGCCTCCAGGCCTTCGCGTAGGCCGATGAGGAACGTGCCGAGGAAAACGCCGAATACGCCCTGCATACGTCCGATTCCCGTCCCGTGGCTCGGAACCCTGACTTAGCCTACCCTAACTTCGGCTTGAGCCCGTGTCACTTCTCGCGTCACATCGAGCGTCGGTGCGCCGTCATAAAGGGCATGAACCCCATCCTTTTCCGCGTTTTCCTGTTCGTGCTGACGCTCAGCGGCGCGTTCGTCGGAGGCTGGGCGTATTTCGCCCCGCTGAATTGGTACAACACCTTTCCCGGCATGGGTATGCGGTGGCTTCCCGTCCTCGGCCCGTACAACGAGCATCTGGTCGCGGACGTCGGCGGCATGTACCTGGCGCTGACCGCACTGGGCGCGCTGACGCTGGTCTATCTCTCGAATCGGACGCTGCGGCTGGTCACCGCGGTGAGCTGGACGACCTTCAACCTGCTGCACCTGATCTATCACCTGAGGATGCTGCACATGTACGGCCCCCGCGACGCCATCCTCAACGTGGTCGCGCTGGGCACGGTTCTGCTCTGCTCCGCGGCGCTGGCACTACCCGCCCGGTCGAACGACGTCAGTGGCCTGGCTCGGTCACGAAGTCGATGAGTTCTTCGACCTTGCCGATCAGCGCGGGTTCCAGATCGTTCCAGTCGCGCACCCGCGACCGGATACGCTGCCACGCCCTGGCGATGTCGGCCTGGCTGGCGTGCGGCAACCGCAGCGCCTGGCACGCACCGTGCTTCCAGTCGATGGACCGCGGCACCTCGGGCCAGGCCGCCAGGCCGAGCCGCTGCGGCTTCACCGCCTGCCAGATGTCGACATACGGGTGGCCGACGACGAGCGTGTCGGGGCCGCCCGGTCCCCGTCGCACGGCCTCGGCGATGCGCGCCTCTTTCGACCCCGCGACGAGGTGATCGACAAGAACGCCGAGCCGGCGGCCAGGGCCGGGAGCGAACTCCGCCACGATGCCCACCAGGTCGTCGACGCCACCGAGATGCTCGACGACGACACCCTCGATGCGCAGGTCCTCGCCCCAGACCTGCGCAATCAGTTCCGCATCGTGACGGCCCTCGACATAGATCCGGCTGGCACGCGCGACCCGGGCACGTGCGCCCGGGACCGCGACGGAGCCCGAGGCCGTGCGGTTCGCAGCGGCCGGTGTCGCGCGGCGCGGCGCGGTGAGGATCACCGGACGCCCCTCCAGCAGGTAACCCGGCCCCAGCGGAAAGCCGCGGACGTGACCGCGCCGGTCCTCGAGGTCGACGCGTCCGTACTCGACCCGGACCACCGCACCGACGTAGCCGGTCTCCACGTCTTCGACGACGAGGCCGAGATCAGCGGGGTGTTCGGTCGAGCGGGGCTGGCGCCGGCCGGCGGCCAGAACGTCGGTTCCGTAGCGATCCATCACGCGGCAATCCTAGGAACGCTCACGGCCAAAATCCGTGATCGGCACGCCCGTGCGCGCGGCCGTCGATGCCGCGACACTTAAACGGTTGCGACGACACGCCGCGGCGGGTCGCAATGGATTAAGTCTCGAGGACGCCAGCGCCGTCCGCCCACACCGAGCGGGCGCTAATAAATGGAAAAGATCAGGGCGATCGGCGTCAGGACCGCGTTGCCTTAGCTTACAAACGACATGGTGGCTGCTAACTTACTTAGAGCGTTTAACGCACCGCAGTTGATGAGGTGGAGTCATGGGGATGGCCGATCTGGTGTCGAGGGCTGTCGCGTTTCTGCGCGCCGGCTACCCGACCGGAATGCCCGCGACCGGCTATCTGCCGCTCGCGGCGCTGTTGCCCCGCCGGGTAACCGACGACGAAATCGTCACTATCACAAGCGAATTCATGGCCCCGCAGCCGGCTCCGGTCAGCGCCGTCGACATCGGAGTCGCGATCTTTCGGGTCACCAACGCGATGCCGTCACTCGACGACATCGAGCGCGTCGAGTTACGGCTCGATGCGATGGGGCGCACGCGGCGTTAGTCCGGTGCACCCGGGCCGCCGCAGGCCGCCAGATAGTCGGCATAGTTCCAGCTTTTCAAGAACTCCTGGCCGGCGACCAATCCGCGCTGGTAGAGGGCGTCGCGCTGGTCGGCGGTGATGTCGAAGTCGATCGGGCTCACCTCCTCGGCGGGTACGAAGATGGTGCGCCGCACCGTGCAGGGATCGTCGATGTAGGCGTTGTCCTGATTGCTCACCAACGTCTCGATCGCGGCGATGCCCAACGAAACCGGACCATGCACCGGATGGGTGGGCGGAATGCCCGGCCGCGCCGAGAGCCGGACCCCGAACGTCGGCCACCGCGGCTGGGGCCGGTCGAACAGCGCCACCGGAAAGCTCGACAACAGCCCGCCGTCGACCCACGTGGCGCCGGCGACCCGCACCGGCTCGAACACGTACGGAATAGCCGCCGAGGCGTGCACCGCACGTGCCACCGAGAATTCGTTCGGGTCGATCCCGTAGGAGTCCAGATCCCACGGGATGCGCACCAGCCGCCGACGGGACAGATCGCTGGCGGTGACGACCAGCGACCAGGCAAACTGCTCGGGTTCCTCGCCGGTGTGCAAATCACCGAAGGTCCGCACTCCGAGGTCGCCGAGCAGGCCGGCCAGCAGGTGCTCGAGATAGGCGCCCCGATAGACGCCATCCGATACCAGCAGCGACAGACCCCCACCGATCAGCGGTACGTGGCCGAGCACGTTGCGGTCCAAGAACTTTCGGTAGTCCAGCGAGCGCATGATCTCGGCGAGCCGGGTCAGTGGTTCGCCCGCCGCCTGCAGGGCGGCCACCAGCGACGCGACGATCGCACCCGCGCTCGTCCCGGCGACGCGCGGAAACCGATAACCGGCCGCGGCCAGCGCGTCCACCGCCCCGACCAGTCCGATGCCCCGGACGCCACCGCCCTGGCAGACCAGATCGACGGGTTCGGTGCTCATGAGAGGCGCTCGCCGTCGACGCCGAAGAAATGCACGTGCCCGACCTCTGGATGCAACCGCACCCGACTGCCCTTCTGGGGCGGATTGCGCCCGTCGGCGCGGGCGACGACGTCTTGATCGATTGCCTTCGCGGAGTCGGTGATGCGGCCATACAGATAGGCGTCGGCTCCGAGCTCCTCGACGACGTCGACCTCCATCTCGACACCGAGGCCGCCCAGCTCAAAGTGCTCCGGACGGACGCCTACCACGATCTCACTCGCCCTGTCGGCAATGCCGCGAGGTAGCTGGATCGGCCAATCCCCCAGCGACACGGCGGAATCCACGATCGGCAACCTGAACAGGTTCATCGCGGGCGACCCGATGAATCCGGCCACGAACACGTTGGCGGGATTGCGATAGAGCTCGCGCGGCGCCGCGAACTGCTGCAGCACGCCGTCGCGTAGCACCGCCACGCGATCACCCATGGTCATGGCCTCGACCTGGTCGTGCGTGACGTACACCGTCGTGGTCTCAAGCCGCCGCTGCAACGCGGCGATCTGGTTGCGGGTTTGCACCCGCAGTTTGGCGTCGAGATTCGACAGCGGCTCGTCCATCAGGAATACCTGCGGGCGCCGCACGATCGCGCGTCCCATCGCCACTCGCTGACGTTGCCCACCGGAGAGGTCCTTGGGTTTGCGATCCAGATATGGTTCCAGATCAAGCAATTTCGCCGCGGCGAGAACCCGGTCGGTGATCTCAGCCTTCGGGGTCTTCGCGATCTTCAACGCGAAACCCATGTTCTGTGCGACCGTCATATGCGGGTACAGCGCGTAGTTCTGGAACACCATCGCCACATCGCGATCCTTGGGATCGACATGGGTCACGTCGCGCGCGCCAATGCGGACACAGCCGGCGTCCAGCGTCTCCAACCCCGCCACCATCCGCAGCGAGGTCGTCTTGCCACATCCCGATGGTCCGACCAGAACGACGAACTCGCCGTCACCGACCGACAAGTCGAGTCCATCCAGCGCGGGGCGTTCCGCGCCCGGGAAGTATCGCGTCGCTTGCTCCCAACTCACCGACGCCACGGCTCACCCACCAAGCCCGGTCACGGCGATGCCGCGCACAAAGGAACGCTGCGCGACCGCGTAGATGATCACCAACGGCACCATGATCATGATCGAGGCGGCCATGATGATCGGCCAGCGGGCGACGTACTCCCCCCGCAACCGCACCAGGCCGAGAGTCAGCGTGGCCAGGCTGTTGCGCTGAATCATCAACAGTGGCCACAGAAAGTCATTCCAGACGTTGACCCAGGTGAGCACCGCAAGCACCATCACGGCGGGTCTGGCATGGGGCAACAGAATCCGCCAGTAGATCTGCCACGGCGAGCAACCGTCGAGAATCGCGGCCTCCTCGAGATCGCTCGGCAGCGTTTGGAAGAACTGCCGCATCAGGTAGGTGCCGAACGCGCTGCCGAACAAGCCGGGCACGATCATCGCCCAGGGAGTATCGACCCATCCGACCGTCCGCATCAGGATGAACTGCGGAATCACCGTCACGGTCAGCGGCACCATGAGCGTCCCCAGGTACAACACGAACAGCGTGTCGCGGCCGCGGAATTGCAGCCGCGCGAAGGCATATCCGGCCAGTGAGCAGAAGAAGACCTGTCCGGCGGTCACGCATCCGGCGTACAGCACGGTGTTGAAGAACATCCGCCAGAACGGCATCACGTCGAACACCTCGGCGTAGTTCGACCACCGCGGGTGCGACGGCAGCAGGTTCGGCTCGCTGATCTCGCCCTCCCGCTTCAGCGAGCCGGACACCGCCCAGGCGATCGGGAAAAGCCAGCACCAGGCGATGGCGATCAGCGCGGTGTAGAGGACCACGGCGCGAAAAACACTGCGCTTGAACACTTTCTCAGCTAAGGCCACGCGAAGCCTCCCACGACCGCCGGTGCGTCAACCGCAACTGCACAATCGTCAATACCAGCAGAATCGCGAACATCACCCACGCCAGGGCCGACGCGTACCCGAATTCCAGGAACCAGAAAGCGTGCTGGAACAGCATGATCCCGAGCACATAGGTCGACGTCTCCGGGCCGCCGTTGGAACCGTTGAGCACATACACCATGTCGAACGCCTGGAACGCGTGGATGATCGAGATCACGACGACAAACGACACCGCACCGCGGATCAGCGGCACCGTGATCGACCAGAACTGCCGTATCTCCCCCGCGCCGTCGATTTTGGCTGCCTCGTAGACGGTTTGCGGCACTCCTTGCATCGCCGCCAGCAGGATGATGGTCGCGAACGGCACACTGCGCCACACCGAGAGCATGCACAGCGAGGCCATCGCCCAGTTCGGGTCGACCAGCCACGGCACCGGACCCAGGCCCACCCAGCCGAGCATGATGTTGAGCAACCCGTTGTCGGTGTTGAAGACGAACTGCCAGACGACCGCCAGCACCACCGACGATATCGCCAGGGGCATGAAGACGATGGTGCGAACAACGGCTATGCCCTTGGCTTTCCGGTTCAGCACGGCCGCGACGACGAGACTTATGGCGACGGTGGGTATCACCGTTCCGAGGGTGAACACGATGGTGTTGCGGATCGCGATCAAGAACAACGGGTCGGTTGTGAAAAGGTCCGCGAAGTTCGCCCACCCCACGAACTTTGGTGGCGTGAACACGTCCCACTGCTGAAAGCTCATGTACAGCGAGAATCCGAGCGGAAACAGCATGAACACTGCGACCGCGGCCAGGTTCGGCGCGACGAACAGGCGTCCGGCCCATGCGCGCCGCCGGGACGGATAGGGTCCCTGGGGACGGCGTTTCGCGGGGGCCGAGGTGAGCACGGCTGATTTGTCCACCGTGGTCATGAGCTTTGTCATGGGCTTCGCAGCACCTCGTCAACTGCGACCGACAACTCGGTCAGCGATGTCGCGGGGCGCGCGCCACGCAAGACGGGTCCCAAGTTGCGATCCATCAGCGCAACCACCTTTTCCCACGCCGGGGTCACCGGCAAGCCTTCGGAATGCGACGGCCCGTCGGTGAGCACCGTGAGGTTGCGAATCCGCCGATGGGCCCTGGCGAATCCCTCCGAGGCCAGCACGGACCGCAACACCGGTACGAAGAGGCAGGATTCGGCGATGATCGCCTGGCCGATGGGACCGCAGGCGAACTTGACGAATTGCCAGGCCTGGTCCTTGTGTCGGCTGCTCGCCGAGATGGACAGTCCGGTGGTGCCGATGTTGGAGCGAGCGGGCTGCCCGCCGGGCAGCGACGGCCCCACCGGCAGCGGAGCGACATCGAAATCCAATTCCTCGGCACCGATAAAGGTCTGATATCGCCAGTGACCCCCCAGCGCGATCGCCGCCTTGCCCGCGGCGAACAGGTCGGGTGTCGACATCGACTGCACCTCGGACGCATTGGGTGCGACCCTGTGCTTGTTCGACAGGTCGGCGTAAAACTGCACCGCCTCCATGAACGCCGGGTTGTCGAAATTGAAGTGGGTCGGATTGCGCCGCGGCGTCGCCCACGGTACGCCATTGTTCATCGCGAACAATCCCGCCGAGTAGTACGAGACAAAAGTGTTGACGAAACCCCACTGCGTGACTCGCCCCGATCCGTCTCGTTTGGTCAACGCCTTGGCGGTGTCCAGGAATTCGGCGAAAGTCCACGGTTTGTCCCAGCCCGCCGGCGGGGGCGCCACACCCGCTTCCGCGAAGAGCCGCGTGTTGTAGAACAAGTAATTCCCGGACCACTGCTCCGGAAAGGCGGATTGCTCACCGTTGAACGCGAAGGTGTCATACAGCGGCGCGACGCTGTCCGCCTTCAATTGGGCGGCGAAGTCTTGGTCGCGGGCCAAGTAGTCGTTCAGGTCCAGCAGCACTCCCCGCGCGGCCAACTCGGCATAGCTCAGCTCCCACGTCTGCAGCACGTCGGGGCATTTGCCACCCGCGCAGAACGTGGACAACTGCTGCATCACGCCCGGCCCGGACCGCACCGCCCGAACCTTGATGTCGGGGTGGCGGCGCTGGAATTCGTCGACGACGCGCAGCCGGGCCGCGGCCTCGTCCGGGTTGGCGGCGAAGAAGAACGTCACCGCGTCGTCATCGGAAGCACAACCGCCGGCCCACGGCGCCAGAGCCGCGGCGGTGAGCGCGCCGGCGCCCCGCATCAAGCTCCGCCGCCCGAACGGCTTATCGAGCATCCTGCTCCCGTTCTCGCCCCGTCTCCGACGACCCCACCGGCCGTGTCCCATGTCCTTGGTACCTGATGGGTCTGGAATCTGCCTGAGGCAGCCACCCCGGTAACGCCAAAACCGCCCGGCGCAGCTCAGCCGCGTCGGCGCTGATGTCAATGGCGTGAATGCGGTTGTCGGCGCCGATACCGAGCCGCAGCAGGATCTGCGCGCGCCCGCGCGGCGCGATCACGATGCCGGGAACGCCGTCGATCAGCAGCACGACGCCGGCCCGGGCGCGCCGGGCGAATCGACGTGTCTCCTCGGCGACCTCGCGGGCCCCACGCAACTCGGCCGCCACATCCTCGGGAACCAACGCGCGATCGACCCTGCGCACCACCTCGGGGGCCAGCAGCTCGAGCAACGCGGCGATATCACCGCCGCGCGAGGCCGCCAGGAACGCCTCCACGATCTCGAGGTGCCGGGCCGGCCGGCGAGGTCGGGCGGCCGACCCCCCGTGCAGTCGCGCCCGGGCCCGACTGGCCAGCTTCTTCGCCGCCGCCGGTGACCGGTCCAGCACCTCGCCGATCGTCTCGAAGGGCATGGCGAAAACATCGTGCAGGACGAACGCGACACGTTGCGCGGGTGAGAGGCGATCAAGCACGACCAGCATCGCGCTGTCCACCGAGTCGGCCAGCAGTGCGTCCTCGTCCGCCGCGGCGGTGGTTGCCAGCCGGTCGAGTTCTGCCGCGTCGGCCAACGGTTGCTCGGCGCGGCGCTTGCGCGCCCGAAGCTGGTCGAACGCCTCGTGTGCGGTGATCGTCGTGAACCAACCCGTCAGGTTGGCGATCTCGCCGATGCCGTCCGCACGGCTGGCCTTCAGCCACGCGGACTGCACGGCGTCGTCGGCATCCGGGATCGAGCCGAGCAGCCGGAACGCCACGGCCCGCAAGTGCTGACGGTCGGCATCGAACCGCTGTGCCAGGTCGGCGAGGTCCACCAGATTTCCGGGTGCGTTCATGGGTCACCTTTTCCGCGCGGGAGTCGTCAAGAAGATGACCGCATCGATCGAACTCTCTGCACCAAAGGGACCAGCACCATGACCCTACCGATTGTGCGCCGCCGTGCGCGCAGCAGCCACGCGGCTCGCCGCTGCGGAAAGAGCTGCACCGCAACAGGAAAAGGAAGTGATTCGAATGCACACCGCATCCCTGGTGGTCACCCTGATCACCGCGATCGTTACCGGTGGGATCGCCGTCGCCGACCTGATCCCCGCCAAATTCGTCCTGGCGAATTCGGCCGAGGTGGGGGTGCCTCGTTCGTGGCTACCGGCGCTGGGGCTGACGAAGCTGGCCGGGGCCGTCGGACTGGTTGCCGGGCTGGTGGGTCTGCCGGCGTTGGGTATCGCGGCCGCGGCCGGCCTGGTCCTCTTCTTCGTCGGTGCGGTGCTGACTCACCTCAGGGCGCACGTCTTGTACAACATCGCCTTTCCCGGCGCGTATCTGTGCCTGTCAGCAGCGTCGCTGGCGCTGCTGGTGAGTGAGCGCCATTAGCCGGTCACGCGGCTCTTGACCGCGTCGTCCTGCTTCTTGGCCACCTCGAGCACGAAGTCCTGCGGAGCGGCGTCGTTGGGTCCGCTGGCGAACTGCAGGTCGACGACGACCTTGCCCTCGGAAAACACGACGTAAGTCACCGATTTGGTGTTATCCGGCGACGGACCGACCACGATCGCCCCGTTGGACCCCACGTCGAGCGGCTGGGCAGTGCCCGTGACGTACTTACCCAGCCCGGCCTGCCTGTCCTTGGCGCCTTGGGCGGCCGCAGCCGGGTCGGTATAGACGATCAGCAGGTCATCGATCGTGTGGGTCTTGGAGGTGTTGCTGAAGGTGACCTTTGCGCCGGCGACGCCGCCGGGGTTCTGTTGCGGCGGACCCAATGTGGTGTCGGCGCCGATGTCACTGGCCGAGATCAGCAAGTTGGTGTAGTCGGCCAGTGGCGCGGAACGCGCGGGCGGCGCACTCGATGACGGAGACGAGGACTTTTCGTCTTTGCCACAGGCGGTCGTGACGGTCAGCAACGCGGTGATCGCCAGCCCAACACCAACGGTTCGTATCACAGTCATCCCTCGCCTCCGTTGCGTTACGGCTATTTCTACGGCACCCGTCACCTCCTCGGCAATGCATGCCTTCGGCCGGTCAGGCGGGAAAGTAACGGATCTGCTTGATCGCCTGGCCCCGCCACGCCACGTCGGCGAACATGATGCCGCGCCCGTGCGGTGAGTTGGACGAGACGGTGACGGCGGACCCCGCACCAATCGTCTTGTTCCAGGTCGCCCCGTTGAGTTCCGCCGCGAGTTCGGCGACGTCGAGCGGATCGTTGTCACCTAAAGTGATTGCGGCAGAAGGTGATAGCGCGTGAGCAGCAGCCGACGTGTCACCGCGCGAAACGGCGGCGAGGAATGTCTGCACGAGCCTTCGATGCCGCGCGCCCGCCCGGCGAAAGCCGCTCAGGAAGCCCGCGGTTCCCCGCAGCCCTTGGTTGCTCAGCAAATCTCGCGACAATGCCATGGCGGGTGATACGGCCGAGGATCCAGTCCGCAGAAACTGCAGCATCATCGCGGGCAGCTCCCAGTACGCCCGCAGCTGGGCAATCCGCCACCCTCCGTTCGCTTCTCGAAGGTCGTAGCGCAGGAACGCGGGGATATACATCGTTACGGCCGCACCCATCGACACTTCGAGTTCGAGGTCGCGCAGCACGACGGTGCCGAAGACGATGTCGAGATCGCGATGGAATTTGATGTCGCGCGGGCCGATGAAGGTGTCGTAGAAGTTCCCGATCCGCACCCGGCCCTGGTGCGCCCGCGCGCCGACCGGGTCTTCGATGCGGCCGTCGTCGGTGAACAGCCCCACCCATCCGGCGCGGTCGTGCGCGGCGGCCGCCTGTGGCGACCGCTCCACCGCCGCCAACAGGGACTCTCGATCCAGTGGCACCACCATCAGGAATCCTCGACCAATTCGACTCCGGCACATCGCATCTCGGCCAGAGCTTGCGCGGCGGAACTCCGGTCCACCGCCGCGGTGAGGTCCACCAGCACCCGGGTACTCAGGCCGTTGCGTGCCGCGTCCTCGGCCGTCCGCTTGACGCAGTGGTCGGTGGCGATGCCGACGACGTCGACCTCGTCGACGCCCCGGCGCCGCAACCACTCGAGCAATGCGGTCCCGTTCTCGTCCGCGCCCTCGAAGCCGCTGTAGGCCGCGGCGTGCTCACCCTTACGGAACACCGCCTCGATCGGCCGGGTGTCGAGGTCGGGACGAAATTCCACTCCGGCGGTTCCGGCGACGCAGTGCGGCGGCCACGACGACGAATAGTCCGGATGGTCGGAGAAATGGTCGCCCGGGTCGATGTGGAAGTCTTTGGTCGCCACGACGTGGTGGTAGCCGGGCTGGCGGGCCAGATAGTCGTTGATCGCCCCGGCGACCTCGGCGCCGCCGGGGACGGGCAGCGAGCCGCCCGCGCAAAAGTCGTTTTGCACGTCGACGATGATCAACGCTCGCACGCGCTCCACCATATCCGTCAGCTGCGGTGATGAGCGGGTCGGTTTGTTTGCCGATGCGCCGGGTAACCCCCCTGCCATGGTGATCCGCAGAATCGCACGTCCGCTGTTGTCGGTTGCCTTTATCGGCCAAGGAGTTGAATCCCTGCTCAATCCCAAGGCAGCTGCCGAAGCCGCAGCGCCCGCGGTGGACGGTCTGCAGGCGTTGCCGGATCAGGTGGCCCGCAAGGTGCCGACCGACCCTCAAACGTTCGCCCAGATAACCGCCGGTGTTCAGATCGGGGGTGGGCTGCTGCTCGCCACCGGAAAAATGCCGCGTGTCGCCTCGGCCGTGCTGGCGCTGACGGTGCTGCCGGCCAACTTCGGCAGCTACTCCTTCTGGAACGAGACCGACCCGGAACGCAAAGCCGAGCGTCGTCGCGAGTTCCTGAAAGACCTGAGCCTGGTCGGCGGCTTGATGATCGCGTCCGCCGATACCGCGGGCAAACCGTCGCTGGGATGGCGCGGCCGCAAGGCAGCCGAGCGTCTCTCCGACCGGGTGTCCTCGGCATTGCCCGGATCCGACGACACGTTGTTCGACGCCGACTTCGGCGAGCTCGGCGAACGAATCGCCCACGGACTGCACGTGGGCGCCGAACGCGGCCGTGAACTGGCCAGCACCGCCGCCGAGCGAGGTGCGCCGTATGCCGAGGCCGCCCTCGACCGGGGTCGCGAACTGGCCAGCACCGCCGCCGAACGGGGCGCGCCATTGGCACAAAAGGCCCGCAAGCGCGGTGAGAAACTGGCCGACGAGCTGGCCGAGAGGGCCGAAAAGGCGCGCAAGCGCAGCGAAAAGCTGGCGGACGAGGCGGCCGAGAAAGCCGGGCCGCTGGCCAAGAAGGCGCGCAAGCGTGGCGAGGAGTTGGCCAGCACGGCCCGGGAACGCGGCGAGGAGCTCGCCGAAACCGCACGCACGCACGGCAGCCAATGGGCCGACACCGCGCGCGAACGCGTTGGCGCGCCGCCCAAGAAGCGCCGCAAGCGCCCGTGGTAATCGCCTAGCCCGACAGGAAGGTGTCGACGATGGCGTCGACACCTTGGTCGATGTCGACGGTGACACCGGATTCGTCGGCGCCCAGCGGTTCCAGTGCGTCGAATTGCGACCGCAGCAATGCGGCCGGCATGAAATGGTCGGACCTGGCCGCCAACCGCGCGCCGATCAGCTCCGGTGAGCCGCGCAGATACAAGAACTCGACGCGCGGACAGTGAGCACGCAACTGGTCGCGGTAGGCGCGTTTGAGCGCCGAGCAACTCGCCACCCCGCCTTCGCGGTGATCGGCCAGCCACTCCCCGACCCTGTCGAGCCACGGATGGCGATCGTCGTCGTCCAGCGGTTGCCCGGCAGCCATCTTGGCAACGTTGGCCGGCGGATGCAGACTGTCGGCGTCGACGAACGGTACCCGCAAACGTTGTGCGAGTGCGGAACCCACTGTCGACTTGCCCGATCCGGAGACACCCATCACCACAACGGGTGACGCGCCTGCGGTCGGCACCGCGCCTAGGTCTGACGGGTGAGGTTGCGGTTCCATTCCATCCAGCCGACGCCGGTGCGGCCGTCCGCGGTGTCGATGCTGACCCAGGCGCGGGCGAACTCGCTGACCTGCCCGTCGGGCGCGGTCAGCAGCACCGGTGCGTGGCCGTGGATGTCCACCTCGCCGCTGAGCCCACCCGGTTCCAGGCTCAAGGTCATCCTGAGCGGTAAACCGTTGGTGCCGAAGGATCGTGGGTTGGTCACGGTGTGCAGTTCGGTGACGTGGTGGTCGCGGTCCTGGATGTAGCCGATGCCGACGGGCGGAACATTCGGGATGTTGATGTCCAACCCGTGCAGGTGCGTGCCGTCGCTCAGGTGCAGCGCGCTCCACATCCAGTCCATGGACCACCAGTCGCGCACACCCCATGAGTGATCTCGTTGTCCCGCAACGGAATCCATTCGGTAGGTGGTGCCGCCGACGGTGACGGTTCCCGTCACCGTGCATGGGATTTCGTAGCGCGTCGTGACCCGGTACTTGTACGGCGTGCCGTCGGTGGTCCACACCAGATTCATCGTCATGTCGACCGGTGTTCCCGGCTCGCCGCGCAACAGCGCCGACGGGTCCGGATAGGACTGACCTTTCGCCCGCACGTCAACCCGATAGGTCTGCAATGCGGCGCTGGCGGCGTGGCCGATTTCGAAGGCATCGGTGCGCAATACCCACGGGTCCTCGGGCAGCGGAACGTGGTAGTCCAGCACGGCCACCGTCGGGAGGTCGGGCCCGCACAGCAGCACCTGAACCCAGGCGACCTGCTGGTTGGCGACCAGACCGATCCGGAACCAGCCGCCGACTCCCTGTGCCGCATCGACGAAGTCGGCGTACCAGCTCTCACTCCACAGCGGTTCGTCGGTCGGGGCATGCGCGAGTTCGTCGTCGTCGGTTGGCCGCAGGGGTTCCGGCGCCACCGCGTTGGGCAGCGTGGCCAGCGCGTCGGTATCGAGCACATGATCGCAGTGCCGTTGCAGCATCGTCATGAACATCTGGTCGCCGCGCTCGGTCCGTTCCACCAGCATCGAGGAAACGATCGCCATCATCACACCGAAAAAGCCTTGGCGGCGAACACCTTCGGTGACATCGGCGAGCGTGATCGGCGCTTGCGGCCCGAGCGCCTCGTGATAGGCCCGCAGCAACACGTCGTAGTGCGCCCGGCGATCCTCCGTCGACAGTGCGCAGCCGAGAAAGTAAGCCAGGTCGGTGAACGGCGCACCCCAGGAGACGGTCTGCCAGTCGACGACGGTCAACCGGCGGTCGGCTCCGTCGGTGCCGAACAGCATGTTGTCCAGCCGGTAGTCGCCGTGGACGAGGCCCTGGATCTGGTTGCGCTCCGTTTCGGCGGCCAGATAGGCATCGAACGCGCCCACCAGGCGTTCACACACCATGCGGTGCGCCGGCGCGATCTGGTCGCCGTAGCGGTCGAGGAAGCCGGCGTAGAGCGGGGCGACCATGGCCTGGTTGAGCGGCGAATCGCGGTTGAGCCACGGCGCTTCGGCCAGCGTCGTGTCGCCGAGCAGCGGGCCGTGCAGCCGCCCCAGCTCGACAACCCCGATGGTGGCCTGTTCGATTGTGGCCCCGGCGATTTCGTTGCCGACGACCGCCGGGATGGCGTCGCCGAGCAGCAGATCGAACACGCCCGTCGAGGTGTCGATCGCGGCGTGGTAGCACGGCGCAATTGGACCGCCCAGCCGCGGCGCGATGTCGCCGTAGAAGCGAACTTCACGCTCGTAGAGGCCCAGCGCCAACCCGGTTTGCCGGCTCACCGGATCGCTGGCCGCGACCTTCAGGACCACCGACTCGGGTCCCGCGCCGGCTTCGGCGTAGGTGAGGCGCACACGGTAGCACTCGCTCATCTGGCCGGTGCCGATGCGCTCGGTTTCGAAATCGGCGACCTCGCCCGCGCCGAGCGCGGTGGTCAGCCACGAAGCCGTGAGATCACTGGGTCGTTCGACTGGCTTTGTCTCCATTGACATCCTCTGCCGAGTTTTCGCTGACGGTTTAGCGTGCCAGGTCACTGCGCCAATGAGAAGCCCGCCCAGGCCATCCGGCGATGCGGATGCGGATCGAATTCGATGCGGCTCTTGCGGTCGAAGACCATCACCGCGCGATCCTCGACGGTGTAGGCGGGCCAGTCGTCACCCGGGACCCCGCTGCGGCTGAACGCTCGCCAACGGCGTTGCACCTGGTTGCTGACCCGAAGCGCGGCGCGCTGATCGGCCGCCGCCGTCAACAACCCGCCGAGCCGGGTGCGGTAGACATCGAAGACGGCCAGCAATTCGGTGGCGTGGGTCGCGCCCAGGCCCCACCAGCGCAGCATCCGCGGCGCGTAGTCGTAGCGATACAGGTAGGTCGGCGCATGGCCGCTGTGCGCCTCGGCGAGCTGCCAGGCCGCCGAGCTGAAGGCGAAATCGCCGCCCAGTTGGATGCACGCCGAGGACGACGGATAGCCCGGGTAGGCGGCGGTAATGCGTTCGCGGGCGGCCGGTTCCACGTCGGCCAGCAGCTCTTCGATCATCGATTGATTGGTGGGCAGCATCTTCAGGAAGCGAGTGAACAACCGGCCTTCTTCGGCGTTGGTTCCGACGATCAGCGGCACCCGCTGCGCTCGACCGTGCGCCATTGCCTCGACGGGGTCTTCGGGCAGGCAGTCGTCGCCGATCACCGGGCCGATGGGAAAGGCGCCCAGCCGGTTCTTCATACCGTCGTCGATCAGCCGGTGCTGGCTCTCGACGAGTTGGGCCGCGGACGCCCGCATCAGCGCGTCGGCGGCATCCTCGGGACGCGCGCCGAGCAGGTGGGCGAATCGCGTCGCGAACTGGGCCGAAATCTCCTTCGACCGCACCAGCCCCGACGCCGGGCTTTCCGAGATCGCCCGCGCGAACAGGCCTTCCGCGGCCGGGACGGCCAATAGCGTGGCGGTGATGCACGCTCCCGCGCTTTCGCCGAAGATGGTGACGTTGCCGGGATCCCCGCCGAATTCCGCGATGTTCTGCCGAATCCACTGCAATGCCAGCACCAGGTCGCGCAGGTACAGGTTGCTGTCGATGGTGATGTCGGCGGTGGACAATGACGACAGGTCGAGGCATCCCAACGCACCCAGCCGGTAGTTGACCGACACGTACACGCACCCGCGGCGGGCCAGTGCGGCGCCGTCGTACAACGGGATCGCCGAACTGCCCATGATGTATCCGCCGCCGTGGATGAAGACCATCACCGGCAGCGGTTCGTCGTGGCCGGCTTCCGGTGTGACCACGTTGAGGGTGAGGCAGTCCTCGCTCATCGGCTGGTATCGGCCGATACCGAGCATCGTGTAGCGGCGCTGCTGGGGCGCACAGTTGGTGAATCCGTGGCAATGACGCACACCCGACCAGGGCCGCGCCGGCTGCGGCGCCTTGAAGCGCAGCCGCCCGACCGGCGGCCGGGCGTAGGGAATGGATCGCCAGCGGTTGACGCCATCGCGGGTGAAGCCTTCGACGATGCCGTCGGCGGTGCGTGCGCGGGTGGTGCGCTCGTGCATACGTTTCTCCTATGTCAAGCCGCTGCCGGTTGGCAAGGCTGATTGCGGGTTTGGTCGTCGGTGTGGAGGTGGTGGAACACCACGCGGGCCAGGCGGCGTTTGAGGCAGCGCAGGGCCTCGGTGCTGGAATCTCCGTCGGTCAGTCGCTTGCGGTAGTAGGCCTGGCCGAGTCCGTCGATGCGAATCTGGGTGACCGCGATGCGATGTAGCGCGGCATTGAGTTGCCGGTTGCCCGAGCGGGTCATGCGCACCCGACCGGCGGTGTTTCCCGACCACACTGGGATCGGTGCCACGCCGCTATGGCGGGCGAAGGCTGCCTCGCTCTTGAATCGGGTTACGCCGGCGGTTTCGCCGACCAGTTTGGCTGCGGTCAGCTCGCCGCAGCCGGGCATCGCCAACAGTGCCGGAGCGATCGCACGGACGCGTTCGCCGATGCGCTTAGCCAAACCGTTGATCATCTCGGTGAGCCGGGTGACGTCGGCCAGCTCATCACGAGCCAATTCGGCCACCAAGCCGGGCACGGTGTCCAACCACGCCCGCAGCACGTCGCGGTGCTTAGCCAGATCCAACGAAGCGGCCTTGGGCGCATGGGAAGGATCGAGTTCGTGAACTCGCCACAACAGCCGGTTGATCGTCGAGGTTCTCTGTGCCACAAGATCTTCACGCCGATCCACCAACAATTTCAATTCCCGCGATGTCTCGTCATGAGAGGCCACCGGCAAATCCGGTTCACGTAAGAACGCCCGCGCCACCGCCAACGCGTCGATCGGATCGGACTTACCCCGGGTCCGCGCCGACTTACGGGTCAGCGCCATCAACTTCGGTGCTACCCGCACCACCTTCTGACCGGTAGTCAACAGGTCGCGCTCCAAACGAGCAGACAGGTGCCGACAATCCTCGATCGCCCAGACCAGCTCCACACCGAACTGATCGCGGGCCCACCGCAATGCCCGGCGATGGCCGGCAGTTGTGGCGTCCACGACCTTCTCGCCGAGCTTTCGGCCAACCTCGTCGACGGCGACAAACGTGTGGGTGCGCTTGTGGACATCGGCTCCAACAACAACCATGGTGGTTGCCTCCTTCACTGTGAGGTGACGGTTGGGCCGGTCGGCGGACACATCTCAGTCGGGGGCGGTGCCACGCTCCTATCAAGTCACGCCGGCCGGTCCTTCACACCTGATGCCGACAAAACCCATGAACGCCAACCCGAGGGCGGCAGCGACGCTACGAGCCAGACACCAGGTGATCAGGATCCAACCACCGCTCTACGCGGCAACCTCACCCTGACACTGACCTGCGACGGTAACCGACACTACGTATGTAGGGCGCGCGGAGCGACTAAATCCGCGGTGTGACGGATAGCCTGGCGGGATGCGAATGGCCGTGTTGGTCACACTCTCGGTGCTGGTTGCCGGATGCTCGCACCACGACGGCGGCCAGTCCGCGAACACGACGGCGGTGTCGGGTTACTCCCCGACCACCACGGTCTCGCCGGGCGGTAAACCTCCGGCCGCCGGCGCGCCGATCTCCGATGTCGTCGCGTGGATCGAGGCTGGTCATCCGGCCGATCCGGCCCGCTACCACACGGTTAGCCGCGACGGCGTCACCACGCAGCTCGGTAACGACGTCGCGTTTGCCGTCCCGGCTGCCAAAGTCGCATGCATGACGGATTCCGCCCACACCGGCGGCACCCTGACCTGTCTGGTCGATCTGGCCGATCCCCCGCCTCGGCCCGACACGGCCTACGGCCAATGGAAAGGCGGATGGGTCACCTTCGACGGGACGAACCTGCAGGTCGGGGCGGCCCGCGCCGACCCGGGTCCGTTCGTCAACGGCAATGGGGCCGAGTTGGCGGCCGGCGACACGCTGTCCTACGACGACTACCGCTGTCGCGCCGACCAAGCCGGCCTGTTCTGCGTGAACTACGCCCGCCAGTCGGCCGCACGGTTCAGCGGCGCCGGCATCCAGCAGTTCGGCTGCCTGCGGTCGGTGCCGCCGCCCGACGGCATCGGAATCGCGTTCGGCTGCTGAGAGCTTTTTCGCGCGCGGGTGGTGTTCAGTACGTCGGACCAAGACGAGGAGCACAGCTATGCCCACAGCAATTCCGACCGTCGAGCTGGGTGACGGACTCAACGTCAGACGAGGTCACTCTCGCAACGAAATTCGGCATCGACGGTAATCCGCTGGCCGGGTCACGCGCGTCAAGGGGCGACGCGGCGTATGTCGCTCAGTGCATCGACGAGAGCCTGCAGCGGCTCGACACCGACGTCGTCGACCTCTATTACATGCACCGGCGCGACCTCAAGGTGCCGATCGAGGAGACGGTCGGCGCGATGGCGGAACTGGTCGCGGCCGGCAAGGTGCGTCACCTCGGATTGTGCGAGGTGACGGCCGACGAGCTGCGCGCGGCGGTCGCCGTACACCCGATCGCCGCCGTGCAAAGCGAATGGTCGGTGTGGAGCCGCGACGTCGAGCGCAACGTCGTAGCGGCAGCCGCCGAACTGGGCGTCGGATTCGTGCCGTATTCGCCGCTGGGACGCGGATTCCTCACCGGAACGGTCCGCACCGCAGCGGATCTGGCCTCGCCCGCGGACTTCCGGCGCAAGATGCCACGGTTCTCCGAAAGCGCCCTGGACGCCAATCTCGCGGTCGTCGACATCGTGACATCGATCGCGGCCGAACAACGGGCAAACGGCGCGCAGGTCGCGCTGGCCTGGCTGCGTCATCGGAGCGAACAGTTGGGCGTCACCAGTGTGCCGATCCCCGGCACCCGGCGGGCAACGAGAGTGGACGAAAACGCCGCCTCACTGAAACTCACCCTGACCCCAGAACAGTTGGCGGCGCTGGACGCTGCCGGTTCCTCGGTTTCGGGTGACCGCTTCGAAGACCTCAGCTGGGTGTCGGCCGGGCGCGAGTAGCGCCGCTACTGCTCGGCCATCAGCATGGCGAAGAGCTCGGCCATCTCGTCGGCCGGTCCGCCGGGCACCGTGTACCCGGCTTCGTCGCGGATCTGCGCCAGGTGATCCCGCACCTCCTCGATCGACAGCCCGGGACTGTAGAAGCCTTTGGTCCGCCCGATAAAGAATCGCGAAACATGCCCTGCGCCAGTGGTATAGACCTCCCCCGTGACCGGGCAATCCCGGTGCGTCAAGAACGCCACCACCGGCGCCACCAACGCGGGATCCAGCTTCTTGAGGTATTGGTTCGTCAGCTCATCCAGCACGGCCTGCGCCGCCGCGTCCGCGGGGGGTGCGGCACCATCGATCGAGTGGGTCAGCATCCGCGTGAAGGCGATCGGGGCGACGGCGTTGGCCTTGATGTTGTGGTCGGCGCCTTCGGCGGCTAGCACACGGGTGAAGCCCAGCAGCCCGGTCTTGGCCGAGCCGTAGTTGCTCATGCCGACGTTGCCCAGCAGCCCGGCCGCCGAGGTCGTGTTCAGTATTCGCCCATATCCCTGCTCGCGCATGACTTTCCAGGCCGGCCTGGTGACGTGGAACGCGCCCCGCAGATGCACGTCCAGCAGCGGCTCGAACCGCTCGGCGGTCATGTCCTCGAACGGTGCGTCACCGACGATTCCCGCGTTGTTGATCAGGATGTCCACGCGCCCCCAGGCATCCAGCGCGGTGTCGATAATCGCCTGTCCGCCTTCGGGACTGGTCACACTGTGACTGTCCGCGACGGCCTCACCGCCCTCGTCGCGAATCTCGAGTGCGGCGGCCTCCGCCGCTTCGGTGCTCGAGCCGTCCCCGGTCACCGAGCCGCCGATGTCGTTGACGACGACGCGCGCACCACGGGACGCCAGCAACAACGCGTACTGCTGGCCCAGGCCGCCACCCCCGCCGGTGATGACCGCAACCTGATCGTCGAACCTCAGCTCGTTCGTCATCGGATCCTCACCATCTGACTGGCAGCTCCTTCATGCCATAAATTTCAGCCTCTTTGAATCTCAATTCCTGTTTACCAACAGCTAGCTTCAGACTGGGCAGGCGTCTGGCCAACGTGGCGAATGCTACTTGCATTTCAACGCGGGCAAGATTTGCCCCGATGCACTGGTGGGCGCCATAGCCAAATCCCAAATGGCCGCGGGCGCTTCGGTCGACATCGAAAGCCTCGGGATTCTCCACGAATTCGGCATCCCAATTTCCGGCTGGCAGGTTCATCACGACTCTGTCACCGGCGTTGATCAACTGACCTCCGAGGACGAAGTCTTCCGTCGCCACCCGATCGACCTGGCTGTGCACGATGGACAGGTAGCGCATCAACTCCTCAACCATGTTCGCGACGAACGCAGCATCGTCGGTCTGCCCGAGTCGCGCGAACACCTCCGGATGTTCCAGCAGTGCAACCGTTCCCAGCGAAATCATGTTGGCGCTGGTCTCGTGGCCGGCAACCAGCATGGTTAGCCCGGACATGGTGGCAGTCTCGCGGTTGATCTGGCCGGTCGCGACTTGCTCGATGACCAAACGACTAAGCAGATCATCACCGGGTTCGCGCGCTTTACGATCCACCAATTCTTCGAGATAAGAGAACATCCCAGCGAAGGCCTGGGTCTTTTCCTCCAGGGACGCTCGCACATCCAACGCAGTGGTGGTGTGTTGCTGAAACGGCCCAAGCTCTTCCGGGGGCACTCCCAACAGCAGCGCAATGACGAGCGACGGGACCGGCAGGCCGAAGTCTCGCACCAGATCAGCCGGTGGTCCCGTCGCGATCATCTCATCGAGAAAGTGGTCGACCAGTTCCTGAATCCGAGGTCGCATCGCTTCGCAGCGTCGAAAGGTAAAGTCACCGGTCATCATTCGGCGCAGTCGATTGTGTTCAGGGTCGTCCGTCCGCGCGAACATGACCGGAGCGTTCGCCGCGTCCGATGTCTTCAGGTAATCGGGGAACGTTTGAGCGGACAATCGCGCATCAGTTAACGCGGCCCTGATGTCGTGGTAACGACTCACCGCCCAACCCGGTCCGCCCTGGTAGATCACCCGTCTCAGCCCGGCATCCTGTCGCCAGTCGGCGAACTCGGCCGGAGGGTGAAGCGGGCACTGCGCACGGCGTGGGGCCGGTATCACGGGGAGGTCGGTGTCGGAGCAGAAGTCGGAAATTGTTGACATCAGCGGTGTCTCCCGATCATTGACTGTGTATTCCACCACGAGCGCCCGGGTCACCAACTGACCGGAAGTTCCTTCATGCCATAGATGTTGGTGTCCTTGAACTTGAGCTCCTCAGGCGAGACCGCGAGCTTAAGCCCGGGCAGCCGACGGGCCAATGTCGCGAATGCGACCTGCATCTCGACGCGAGCCAGGTTTGCTCCGATACACTGATGGGCGCCGTAGCCAAATCCTAAGTGTCCTCTAGTATTTCGACTGACATCGAAGATTTCGGGATTCTCGGCGTAGTCGACGTCCCAGTTTCCGGCGAGCAGGCTCATCATCACGTATTCCCCGGCGCGGACCAATTGCCCTCCGATCATCACGTCCTCGGTCGCTATGCGATCGACCTGACTGTGCACGATGGACAGATAGCGCATCAACTCCTCGACCACATTGGCGATGAAGACGGGATCATCGGTTTGGCCAAGCTGGGTGAATATGTCTGGATGTTCAAGCAGCACAACCGTCCCCAGGGAGATCATATTGGCGGTGGTTTCATGGCCGGCCTGCATCATGATCACACTGTTCATGGCCGTGGTGGCGTGATCGAGCTGGCCGGTCGCCACATATTCCGTGATGAGACGGCTGATCAAGTCGTCACCGGGCTCGCGCGCTTTGCGCTCCACCAGTTCTTCGATATAGACGTACATCGCTCCGAAGGCTTGACCCCGCTCCTCGTCGGAACGCCGGTGGTCCATTCCCACGGCAGTGTGGTGCTGGAACAGACCGAGATCTTCGGGCGGCACGCCGAGTAGCAGCGCAATCACCAATGACGGTACTGGCAAGGCAAATTCACGCACCAGATCGGCCGGCGCGCCGCTGTCGATCATCTGGCCGAGATAGTCGTCGACCGTTTCCTGGATTTGCGGCCGCATCGATTCGCAACGCCTGAAGGTGAAGTTGCTGGTCATCATGCGCCGCAATCGATTGTGCTCGGGATCGTCGGTCCGCGCGAACATCACCGGGACTTTATTGTCGGCGTCCTTGGGCATCATGGCGTCCGGAATGGTCTTTGCACTCAGGCTCGGGTCAACCAGCGCCGCCCTGATGTCCTGGTAGCGACTCACCACCCAGATCGGATTGCCTTGAAACATCGCACGCCGCAGCCCCGGTTGATCCCGCCAGTCCGCGAACTCCGCCGGCGGCGCAAGCGGACACTGCGCGGCCCGCGGTACAGGCAGTACAGGTAGGTCGGCGTCAGAGCGGACTTCGGAAGTTGTTGACATATCCTGCGTTTCCCATTAATTGTCAGTTATCTGCCAGTTATGAAAGCCTAGAACCGCCCTTGTCGGCAGTCAACAGTCAGTTAGGCTGTGTCGATGACAGCGCTGGAAGACCGGCAGTTGCGGGCAGACGCGGCCCGTAACGTCGAGCGCATTCTTCGCGCCGCGCGCGCCGTCTACAGCGAATTGGGACCGGATGCAGCCATGGAAACGGTCGCGCACCGCGCCGGCGTCGGGGAACGGACGCTGTATCGCAGGTTCCCGACCAAAGGCGACCTGGTCCGCGCCGCCCTGGATCAGTGCATTGCCGAGGATCTCACCCCGGCGATTGACAATGCCCGTGGCAGCAAGGATGCGCTGCGGGGCCTCACACAGCTGATCGAAGCCGCAATATCGCTTGGGGCCCATAACCAGAACCTCTTGATCGCCGCGCAGCGGGCCGGGTCGCTGACCGCCGATATCTCGGACTCACTGAACGACGCGCTCAACGAACTGGTCCGCGGGGGCCAGGGTGCCGGTGCCGTCCGCGCCGATCTGGTGGCCGAGGACATCTTGCGGTTGATCGCGATGCTCTACAGCGTGCTCTCCACGATGGACCCGGACAGCGACGGCTGGCGACGCTATGTGGCCCTGATCCTGGATGCGATATCGACCGGCGAGCGGCAACCACTGCCCCCGGCGGCTCCCTACTACATGTCCGAGCCGGACAGCTGGCCCCTCTAAGCGGACTAGTTGATCGTCACCCCGGCGTCCACCTTGAACTGCAGCCCCGTCACATATCTGGACTCATCGGACAAAAGGAACAGCACCGCGTTGCTGACGTCGGCGGGCTCCACGATCGGCGTGGGCATCGCATTGATGAAGATGGGAACCAGATCCGGCCGTTCTTCGGAGAAGACACTTCCGATCGACGGCGGAATCATGCCGGTTGGGCAACCGGTGGGATGTACCGAATTGACCCGCACGTTCTGGGCCGCCAATTCGTTGGCCAGCGCCAACGTCAGACCAACGACACCGTGCTTGGCCGCCGTATAGGGAAGCTGCAGGGGAAAGCCTTTGAGGGCGCCCGCGGAGCTGATGTTCACCAGGCTGCCGCCACCCTGGTCAAGCAGGTGTGGAATTGCGGCCGCGCAGGTGTTCCACACGCCGATCAGGTTGATGTCCACGACCGTACGCCAGTCGTCGGAAGTTGTTCTGTTCCAGGGCCCGACCGTCAGTACGCCGGCATTGGCGACCGCGCCGTCGAGGCCCCCTAGCTCGCCGACTCCGTCGTCGACTGCCTTGCGCAGCTCGGCCTCGTCACGGACGTCAACGACTCGACTCACGCAACGGCGGCCGGACTCGGTGACCAGCCGCACCGTCTCGTCGAGATCGTCCTGGGTCGCCAACGGATATTCGATCTCCGGCAAGGACTGGCAAATGTCGACCAGGATCAGATCGGCGCCTTCTTCGGCAAGCCGCAGCGCGTGGCCGCGTCCCATGCCCCGGGCGGCGCCGGTGATCAGAATGCGCTTACCGGCAACGCGCACCTACTGCTCGCTCCACATGACACCGCGCATGGTTACCGACTGCGGAATGTCCTCGACCGCGATCAACCCTTTTGGCGCGCGGCACACCCAATCGATCGCATTGATTGCCCGGCCCGCCGTCGAGATGCAGCCCGCGTCGGTCGAATCGTAAACCGGGTGTGAAACATGGGTGTTGATCTCCACTCGTGGTTCGCCCTCGACGACCACCCGATGCACGCCGGTGTGACCGTCGGGCGGATACTCCCAGTCCGGCGCCGAGACGGACGTGAGCCTCGTGATGTGCTCGAGGGTGATTACCGGTTCGCCGTCGATCACGCCCTCGGTGGCAAATCGGACCGCGGCCATCTGCCCCGGCTCGACCGTCATCATCGTGCACTCGATGCGCTCCGTTGTGTACCAGGGTTCGACGCGCTGGCGCACTTCGTCGAGTTTGACGTCGAGATTGTCCGCCAGACTGCGGACCTGGCCACCCCACATCGACACGATGACCCCGGGCAGAAACATCATCGGCGAATCATCGTCTCTGGTCGATCCGAAACCCATTGCAGCGCCGGTGAACTCGGCATCATCGTAGTTCGCGTAGTCGAAGATCTCCTGCACTGTAATCGAATCCACCCGAGTGGTGAGGCTGACCGCTGAATGCACCAACGTATCGCCGGAGAAGCCCGGGTCGATGCCGTTGACATAGAGCGAGGCATTGCCGGCTTCGCAAGCGGCTTCCAAGGGCGCACGCAGCCAGTCTTCTGCGTGGCGGGGGGTGACCAACCAGACCATCGACGTGCCAACGACGTTGATGCCGGCCGCGAGGAACTTCGCCATCTGCTCGATGGCCTCCATCGGCCGCGTCTCGCCCTGAGACGTGTACACCACACAGTCCGCGCCGAGAGCGATCAACGCATCGATGTCATCGGTGGAGATGATGCCCGTCGGTCGGTCCAGCCCACAGAGCTCCGCCGCGTCCTTGCCGATCTTGTCTGGGCTAGCGGCGTGCACGCCGACCAGCTCGAGATCGGGCCGTCCGATGATCGCTCGCAGCGAATGCCGCCCCACGTTGCCGGTGGAGAATTGAATTACTTTGCGCATTTACGACTCGACTCTCTGCTGGTTCGGATTCGCCTCTAGCACAAAAGGATCAGTAGTCCGGTATCGGCAGCGGCGAATTGTTGGAGTCTATGCCGCCGTCAACATGGAAGATCGCATTGGTCGCGTAACAATCGCGCGTGGAGAGATACACGGCGAGCCGGCCCAAGTCCTCGACATCGCCGAGCCGATGCAGGGGCGTGGATTCCTGCATCTTCTCCAGCGACCCGGGCATCATGTCCAAGCTGCCCTTCAGCCCGTCGGTGGCGAACGAACCGAGCGCGATGGCGTTGACCCGAATTTTCGGTGCGAGCTCCTGGGCCATGGCGCGGGTGAGCGCCTCGAGCCCGCCCTTGGCTACGCAGTATGCAGTCAAAGCCCGAATGCCGAAGCGGGCCGAACCGGATGAGATGTTGATGATGGAGCCGTGCCCGGCATCTATCATGTGTGGCGCCGCGAGCTGGCTCATGATGAAGGCAGAGGTCACACACCAGTCGAATGTGTGCTTGAAGTCTTCGTCGGTGATGTCCAGAAACCGCGCATAGGTGGAGCCTCCGACATTGTTGACAAGGATGTCGATGCGGCCGTATCGCTCCATCGTCGTATTGACGACTCGCTCGCCATCGGGTCGGCTTATCGCGTCAGCAACCAGTGCCAGCCCCTTGCCGCCGGAGTCCTCGATACCTGCGATCGTGGCAACAATGTCCGCCTCGGTGCGTGCGGTGCCGACGACCGTGGCACCTGCCTCCGCCAGAACCCTGGCAATGCCGGCGCCGACACCCTTGCCGGCGCCCGTAACGATCGCGACCTGTCCGTCCAGCCTGAACTGTTCCAATGCCATCCCGGGCCCCTTCGATCGGTGTGACGTGCGCGCCGTTCAATCTACGAACTTTGCCTGACTAAAGTCAATGAATTCGGAGGATACAGGCTGCCATCGGTGGTAGCACGGCGATCACGCCCAAACCAGTACAGGTCTTTCTGACACATACAGGCCGTACTGGGTGAGCTACCCTCAAAATACCTAGGTGAGTCGGGTCAACTGAAGGAACGAAATGGCTGTGACGGAGAGGGTGTCTGCGCGAGAAGCCAAGCGCTTGCAGACGAGGGAGAGACTGATGGGCGCCGCGATCGCCGAGTTCGCCAGGGCCGGAATGGCCGAGGCCGACGTCGGCGCCATCGTGGCCGCAGCGGGGGTCGCCCACGGAACCTTCTTCTTTCACTTCCCCACCAAGGAGCATGTTCTCCTCGAGCTGGAACGACGCGAAGAGGACCGCATCGCCAAGCAATTCGCGCAGTTCCTCAAATCCAAGCACGATCTGGCTGCGGCGCTGAGCGAAGCCGTCCGCTTGGTGGTCGGATTGGAGCGCCGACTGGGCGATCTTCTCTTCAATGACTTTCTTGCACTGCACTTTTCCCAAACTCGCCCCCCAACCGAGGACGGCCAGGACCACCCGTTGATCGTGTTAGTCGCCCAGGAGATCGCTCTTGCTCAAGAAAACGGCGAGACGGATCCGCAAGTCAACGCAATGAACAGTGCGGTGTTCTTCTTGCTGGGTCTCTACGCGTTGTTGATCACTACAAATCACTGGCCGACCGGCCACGAGCTACTCGACGACTTTGTCGCGAGGACGCTGCGGAGCATGCAGCCGTGAGCCGACGCCAACGACGTTCGCCGGGGAACTAGGGACGGATGACACCGCGCAGCGGCATCAGGCCGAGCTCCTTATGGCTCATGAATCCCGGCGCGGCGTCCACGACGGCGGGGATCGCGTTCGCCGGACCCATCGCCGTCCACGTGTAGCCGGGCAGCGCGTAGCCGCCGTTCGGGTCCTGCGCCCCTTGCATAATCAGCTCGGTGGACGAATCGCCCTCGATCACAATGCGGTAGTGGTAGTGCTGCGGCCAATCCTCTTGCGGCTCAATGGCATCAAACGTATCCATCGTGTATATCTCATGGAAGACAATCAGGGGCCTGCCGTCCACCCACGCCGTCCACTTATGATGCTGACGAGCTACGGTGCCCTTCTTGATCACACCCTTGAAACCGGGCATATCGCTCGTCTCCCCTCCTTCGAAGGGAATGTCGCGGGTGGCAACACCGAGCTCCACTTCCGTCGTGTACTTCTCGACCTTCTTGCCCATGCCCTCGACGATCATCGCCAGCGACTGCGCGAACAATGGCCAAGCTTGCCCCAGCAGATTCGGGCCGTCTTCAAATCCCTCGGGATCGCTGCCCATCCCCATTTCAAACAGGTACTTCAGGGTGTCCCTGCCGAAATTCACCACCTCGTAGATGTGAATCATGTCGATCTGACTGACAATTCGGGCCAGCGTCAGCACGAGCAGATCGCCCGCGAAGCCCGGATTGACACCACCCGCATGAAACGAGGTCCCGCCTTCCAAACACGCCGCATGGATCTTGTCGATGTCCGCTTGGCTGTGCTCGGTTCGATACCACCAGGCCCCACCCGAGGCGACGACATTCTTTCCTGACCGCAGCAGACGACAGACCTCGTCGGGGTCGGACCACAGCGGCGCATAGAATACGCAGTCGGCATCAAGCGCCTCGATCACGGCCTTGTCGTTGGTCGCGAGCACACCGGTCGGCGTCTTGCCGCAGAGTTCGCCGGCATCCTTGCCCACCTTCTCCGGACGATTGCACAGCACGCCCACGACTTCGTAGGCAGGGTTATGTACGAAATGACGCAGCGCTATCGTTCCGACATTGCCTACGCCCCATTGGATAACGCGATACTTCTTTTCGGTCGGGGCCTTTGTCGTCGTGGCGTGTTCTTCTTTGAATGTCGTCACTGCTTCTCCTTTGCATGCACCGACGGGGTTGCGACGAACTGCGGTGGCTAGCTCGCCGACAACTCGCCAGGCCCAAGCGACTGAGCGCGTGCTGAGCCTAGGCTTTTCCACGACATCGTGTCAACGGCTATCGGCTGACTAATGTCAGTATTTGAACTCGTTCTACCAGCAGCTATCGTGCCGCTCGGGTTAGTTGCGGGTGTACGACCACTTGCCGATCAGCCCCGCACACGCTGCTGAATATTGGTGGATTGATCGGGACTGGACCGTTCAACTGGCCGGTTTGGACCACCGCCCCGCGTCGCCCCGCGACTCGACAATCCCGGTAACAACGTTGCAGCTTCCTATTGACGACTCGCTAGTTACACTGAGTACAGTCAGTGAGTTATTTGTCGGTTCAGTATGTGCGTCGCGCACATCCCGCTAGCGAGAAGAAGGGTTCCTGTCCATGCTTCAAGACCAGAAGGTCCTGGTGACCGGAGGTACCGGCCAGATCGCGGGCCCGATTGCCGAGGACTTCGCCAGGAACAATGAGGTGTGGATTGCGGCACGGTTCAGCGACCCCAACCGGAAGTCAGAGCTCGAGGCGCTCGGAATCAAGACCGCTGTGTGGGACATGGACACCGGCGACAACTCGATGCTGCCCGACGATTTCACCCATGTGGTCCATTCGGCGATCAACCTCAGTCCAGAGCATGACCGGGCCATCGCCAACAACGCTGAAGGGTCCGCGCTGCTGATGCAGCACTGCCGCAAGGCCAAAGCATTCCTGCATGTCTCGAGCACGTGTGTCTACAAGCCGCACGCAGATCATCCCAACCACGCTTATGCAGAGACCGACCCGCTCGGCGGTCTCGCCAGCTATGCGGAGGTATATCCGGTCGCGAAGCTCACGTCCGAGGGCAGTGTTCGCGCCGCCGCTCGCATGCTCGACCTCCCCACCACTATCGCCCGGATGAACGTCGGATATAGCTGGACGGGTCATGGCGGATTGCCCGTCATGCAGTACCAGACCTTCAAGAATGGCCAACCGTGGTTGATACCAACGGGTTACAACAATCTCGGCTCGCCCATCGGCGGCGTTGACATCGCCGACCAGGCACACAAGCTGCTCGAAATTGCAACTGTCCCCGCGACCATCGTCAACTGGGGTGGAGATGACCCCGTGACGGATCAGCAAATGGGTGAATACGTCGCCGAACTCACCGGTGTGACCGCGGCGTTCGTCGAGTCGGCAGTCAGTTTTGACAGCTTCGCCTCAGACAACACCCGACGGGAGCAGCTCATCGGCAAGTGCTCGCAGCATTGGAAGGAAGGCGTCCGGGACACGTTTACCAGGCTTGGCATCATCGGCGCCGACTAGTCGCGCCGAAGAAAGCATCCGGGTAAGACGCGAAGCAATCGCAATCCACAAGAGACCAGCCACCATTGGTGGCGATTGGAGGTAAGCAGTGAGCGGGGTGATTCAGTTCTCGACAGGCAATGTCGGCCGACACTCACTGAAAACGATCATTGAAAGGCCGGATCTCGAGTTGGTCGGCGTCCATGCTTCCAGCGCGGAAAAGGTCGGTCGCGACGCCGCCGAACTGTGCGGACTGAGCGAAGCAACGGGCATCGTCGCCACCGACGACATCGACGCGCTGGTGAAGCTGGGCGCTGACTGCGTTGTGTTCACGGCGCTGGGCGAAACCCGCCCGATAGAGGTCATCGAGCAGATGTCGAAATTCCTTTCCGCTGGTACCAATGTCGTTGGCAGCTCGTTGGTTTGGCTGGTGGCTCCCGCCCATGCCCAGGATTGGATACGCGATCCCCTAGAACAAGCATGCAAGGACGGCAACTCCTCGCTGTACATCAATGGCGTCGACCCCGGCTTTTCGGCAGACACTCTCACCCACACCGCTCTGAGCCTGGTCACCCGCGCACGCTCGGTGACGGTGCAAGAGATATTCGACTACGGAAACTATGACGATGCCGAGTTCACAGGTGAGGGAATGGGATTCAACAAGGGACCCGACGACGACCCCCCGCTCCTATTCCAACCTGGGATCGTCGAGTTCATGTGGGGCGGACAGGTCCGTCGGCTGGCCGAATTGATGGGACTCGAGCTCGACGAAATGAGGCAGCGAACCGAAAGCTGGTACACGCCGGAAACGATCAAATGCACGATGATGACCATCGATCCGGGACGGCGGGCCGCTGTTCGATTTGCCGTCGAAGGCGTCGTCGACGGTGAGCCGGTGATCACCATCGAACATGTCACCCGGCTCACAAATGCCGCGGGACCGGATTGGGTCTATCCCCCGGACGGTCTCACCGGGGTACACCGCGTGGTCGTCGAAGGGGAACCCCGGATAGAAATCAACACCCACGTCTCGCATCCGCTCCTGGACTCGACTGATGCCGCGTGCATGTCGACCGCGGCGCGCGTACTGAACGCAATTGACTGGGTCTGCGAAGCTCCCGCCGGCCTGATCGCCGTAGAGGACATCCCGCCGGCGGAGTTGTTGCTCCGCGTGGCGTGGTAGTGAACGCCCTTGGGGCAAGATCCTTCGTGCTCAGACACTCGAGTTGAACCAGGAGCGCAGGCAGCGGCGAAGTTCCCGGCTCGACCTCGCAGGGTTCGGCGGGTTGACGATCATGGACTGAATGATTCGTAGTGCATGCTCGATCAGGTCGTCGAGGTCGCGAGCGCTGTAGCCCACAACCGCCCAGTCGAACGGTGCGCGATGGAAAATTGCCCTGCCGACCTCCATCGCCTCGGGTGAGGTAAAGGTGCGGCTGAATTTCTCCGACTGTCCCGACGCCAGCAGCATGCTCAGGTGTGGACGCGCGGGGATCTGCTCAATCCCAAACACGACCGCCTCGACCACCCATGCCGACGGGTTCTTGAATCGCCGCAGGCGCACCGCGACGTCCTCGATATAGGTGACGACGGCGTACTGGCCAACGGCGATGAACAGGTGGTCGGCGCTCGGGTAATAGCGATAGATCGTAGGCCGCATGACGCCGAGGTCGGTTGCTACTTCGGCCAGACTGAATTTTTCGGCTCCAAGCCGATCTATACATCGCACCGCAGCCTCGATGATGCGCTGTCGTGCTTCCTCCTCATCGGCGGGCGGCGTTCCGCCCCAGCCGTGGCGTCGTGCCAATATATCGGCCTCCTCCGCTGTATCCCACCCAGGATCGTATCAATACAGATAACTCGAATACGTATCAATACGAGTACAGTCACAATGTATTGTTATGCCGTAATCACGAAGCCAGTCACCAAGAGTTGGGAGCCTCGCGTGACGTATACGACGAGAAGCATCGGCGAGAATCAGTTGGCATGGCATCTCGACATGGGGGGCAAGACCACAGAAGTCCTGCTGTGCGACGGCAAGCTGGACAACGGCTGGCTGTACAACTTCGCATTTTCCGCCCGCTGGGAAGGCATGGCGCTGCTCGGCGAAGAGAAGGCGGAATGGCCCGGCGTGACGCTTACCCTCGTAAGTCCCGAAGGTGACCACCGTCAGATCGTCGAACTGTTCCCGCCCGAAGAAATGAAGACCGAACACTTTGGCATCACCATCGGCAACAACACCTTCGTAGGCCGGGTAACCCCCGAGGGCTTGCCCGCCGGCTATGACGTGAAGATCGAATTCGAGGACTTCGGCCTCGAACTCAGTGCCGACGTCGTCAACACCGGCACCCTGTTCTCCGACGACGAGCACGGCCTCGGCTATTACGACGCCGCCAAGGATATCGGGTGGACCTGGTGGCCGCTCGCACCCCGGTCAACGGTGACGGCGACGACGAAGCTTGCGGGTCGAACCGAAACGTCCAGCGGAATAGGGTATCTCGAGAAAGACATCGCCAACCTCGATGCCCTCGAGATGTCGGATTGGACGTCGACCTGGTACTGGGGTCACGCGTGGACCGACGAATACACCCTCAACTGGAGCGTTCAGTACGGCCACGAGAATTTCAACTACCGCCCCTTCGCATCTCTGGTGGTCTGGAAAGGGAGCGACCCCGTCTTCGTCACCAGGACGCCGATGATGTCCCCGATCAAATTCGAGTGGGACGACGTCCTCAACGTCGCCTACCCCTCGCACTTCACCATCCTCGGCACACACGGCGACTTCGAGGTGTTTTTGCGGATCACCGACTCCACCCTCTTCGAACGTTTCCCGCTGATCTCCCGCCCTGAGCAGCAAGGAGAGAACATGGGTGCCATCCTCCGCAGCTTCGGAGATGTCGACATCGAGATCACCCGACTCGGGAAGGTCGAAAAGCTCAAGGGCAGGAGCACATTCGAAAACGGCCAGATGGTCCGGTGGATCCCAATCCCAAAGAGCTAGGGTGGCTAACTGCCGTCAACGTGCCCTCCGAACTAAGCCGACTCCACCGCCTGCTGCCACACCGTGGCCAGGTGGTGGAGCATCGGTTCGTTGCGACCGAACAACACCTCGGGGACGCCGGCCTCCAGCCCTCGCTGGCACGCTTCAGCCATCGGAAAGTCCTGATTGCACAACACGTTGCACACCGCGTCCATCGACATGCGGTACCACTCGCGCTCCTGATCGGTGATGACGGGCGTCGGTGAGCCGTAGGTGAGGTAGACGATGCTCTCTCCCGGGTTGCGACCGGGGTAAACCCGCAACATCTGGTAGGACGCTGGAGCCTCGACGAGGACACAACTGGGGAACAGGCCGTACACGACCGTCCCGAAAAAGTGTTCAGGCCAGTCGGTCTCGGGCTGGTCGCGGAAGCCGACGATCTCGCGGAACGGGAATGCCCAGCGATTGTGCCGGCCGTAGACATCGCACACGGAGTTGTTGGTCGCGATCGGATCGAGCGTGTCGGCGTGCACGTACGGAAAGTGGTAGCCCTCGAAGTTGACGTCGACGGCGAGCTTCCAGTTCGTCGCTATCTCGAATCGCCGTGTCTCAGCGTGGTGCCTGGTGGCAAAGTCATACTCCGACAACGGTTCCTCGACCTCGCCAAGCACACCGTCGACCTCGACGCCTGGCGCGAGGCCGACGACGATGAGCCCGCCACGTTCACTGACGGGCAACGGAGTCAGTCCTCTGCCCTCGATCTCGCCCGTAAACATCTTTCGGGCAGGCGCGCCCGTGAGGCGGCCATCCAGCGCGTAGGCCCAGCCATGATAGGGGCAGGTGAACATCCTGGTGGTGCCACAGTCAGTGGCGACCTGTGCGCCGCGATGGGCACATCCGTTGACGAAGGCGCGCAGCCTGTCGTCCCTGCCACGGACCAGGAGTACGGGCACGCCCATCACGTCCTTGGTCGTGTAGCTGCCGGGTGTTGCCACCTCGCCGGCCCATCCGACGACGTGCGGAACCCCGTGCAGCATGCGCAGATCGGCATCGAAGCGGTCGCGACCGACGAATGCCTCTCGCGGCTCGTTCCAGACCTCACCGACAGTGTCGAGACTGTCGTTCTCGAAGTGCTTGAGTACCCGTCGCGTGAGTTCCACCGCTTCGGCGCGTGGCATCGCTAGACTGCCTTCGACAAATGGTTGTCGACCAGTGCCGTCCGCAGTGCGCGGCACTGACTCGCGAAGAACCTCTGCCCCACCGACGTATTCGCCGCGAGGAAATCGAATGCGTGAAATGCGCCCGGGACGATCTCCTCCTGCACGGCGACCCCGGCCCGTCGCAGACGATCAGCGTAGGCGAGGCACTCGTCGTGGAAGAGGTCGAGCGTGCCGACGCCGATCCACGCGGGAGCAAGACCCGACAGGTCGATCCGTCGAGCCGGCACGGCCATAGTCGGTTCAGCGCCGGCCAGATACCACTGCCATGCGAGCTGATTGTCGCTCGCCGACCACATCACCCGCCGCTGACCGTCCCCGGTGGCACCCGTGCGGTCGTCGAGCATGGGGTACACCATCATCTGCAGTGCCAGTGCGACGTCACCGCGGTCGCGTGCGAGTTGCGCTACGCCCGCGGCGAATCCGCCGCCCGCGCTGGCGCCCCCGACGGCGACGCGCGCCGGGTCCACCCAGGGCTGGCGCGCAAGCCACGACAACGCCGCATAGCAGTCCTCGAGCGGGGCCGGGTACGGGTGCTCGGGGGCCAGCCGGTGCTCTACCGACACCACGGTGACGTCGGTGAAGTTGACGAGTTTTCGGCAGAAGCGATCCTCCTGGGCGGCGCTGCCCATCAACGTGCCGCCGCCGTGGATCCACAGCAGCGCGGGACCCGTCTCGATCAGCCTGCTGGGCCGGTGCACCCGAACGGTGACGTGAGAATCGATGCGTGCGACCTCCACACCACGCACGCGCCCGACACGGCCGGCCAGCGTCATCACCGCGCGCGGAAACCTCAACCCACGTTGCAGCGCATAGCCTTTGGGCAGGATCCGGGCCAGCGACCGAAGCTCAGGATCGACCCGCTGGTAGTCGAGATCAGCCACCGACGGCCACCGCGGTGGAGGAACGCGGTGCGGGCACCCGGTTGCCGGCGCGCAGGAAGCTGCCGGTGCGCTCCCGTCCGACCACCCCTGTGGGGACACCCTTGCGGAACACCGTCCGTCCACCGACAAGAACCGCGGCGACGGTATCGTCGTTGCGGTTGACCATGCGGGACAGCCCCCCGTACTGCTCGACCCGTTCCTCGGCGTAGGTATCGAGTGATGTATCCAAGTGCGCGGGGTCGATCACCGCGACATCGGCCCGGTCCCCCATCCGGAGATGACCGGCGTCCAGCGAGTACCAGTCGGCGAGTTCCCCGGTTAGACGGTGCACGGCGTGTTCGACCGTCATAAACGGCGCGCCCGCCTCGGCGCTCTGATGAACATGGCGCAGTAGACACAGCCCACTGTTGTAAAACGCCATGTTGCGTAGGTGTGCTCCCGCATCGGAGAAACCGACCTGAACACCGGGATCGACCGCCAACTTTTTGAGCACCTTGGGTCGATGGTTCGAAATGACCGTGCGCCAACGCAACTCACGCCCATACTCGAGAACGAGGTCGAGGAACGCGTCCACCGGATGCACGCGGCGTTCCAGACCCAGTTGACCGAAGGTCTTGCCGACGAGCGAGGAGTCGGGGCAGGAGACGATATCGGCGTCGAAGAAGTCGCGGTGCCAGGCCCCGATGCTGAACTTGTCGTCGTATTCCTTGCGGAACCGGCCACGGTAGGCCTCGTCGCGCATCAGCTGGTTGCGCTCGATTTCGTCGCGCAGGTGCAGGGCCGCTGAGCCGGCGCCCAGTTCCTCGAAAATCACCAGGTCGATCCCGTCGCCGTATACCTCGAACGGGACCGGCAGGTGCTGCCAACGGAAATTGCCGCCGAGTGCGTTGATCAGTCGCGCCGAGCCGGTCAGGATCTTGTAGCCAATGGGATTGGACTTGGCGTCCGCGGCGGCCAGGAAGCTGATCTTCAGCGGGCGGCGCAATCCGCCGATCGACCGCGCGAGTTGCGCGGCGACGCGGGGCGGATGCTGAATGTCCGGCCCGCTTTGCAGCACCCGCGCCCGCTTGCGTACCAAGCGGGTGAGACGCCGCATCTCGCGTCGTCGGACGTAGGTCGACGGCAGCGTCCGCGACCGGCACACGTCGCCATCGAGCCGGTCGAAGAGCAGTTGCTGCGAGGATAATCCGACGAACCCGGCGTCGAGGGCTTCGGTGAGCCACCGCTCCATTTGGGCCTGCTCGGCCTTCGTCGGTTGATCGTCTTTGGTGGTCGCGCGCTCCAATCCCATTATGGCGGTGCGCATGTCGGAGTGGCCGATGAATGCGGCGACGTTGGGCCCCAGCGGTCGCGCTTCGATCGCCTGCACGTACTCCTCGGCGTTGGACCAGTTCTTGTGCTCGTCGATCGCGGCGATGACGTAGTCGCGGGGAATCGCCTCTACCCTGCCGAACAGGTCGCCCGCGTCGACGCCGTTCACGTGCACGGTCGATATCGAGCAGGAACCGACCATCACGGTGGTGACACCGTGACGCAGCGACTCCGACAGTCCCGCGCCGTTGAGCACCTCTACGTCGTAGTGAGTGTGGATGTCGATCAGACCGGGGATTACCCACTGCCCCGAGGCATCGATTTCCTCGCGGCCCTGCATGGCTTCTTCGCCAATTGCAGCGACGTGACCATCGCGGATGCCGACGTTGCGAATTGCGGACGGGCCGCCCGTGCCGTCGAAGTGCCGGCCGTTCTTGATCACCACGTCGAAGTTCATCGGAGACAACTCCTGTCGTCGGGGCATCCTTACCACAATACACATATTCAGTATTGTATGGTCAAGGGATGATCGAGCCAGAGCTGCTGGAGTTCAAACTCCCGCATGTGCAGATGTCCGCCTTGGCATGGGGTCCCAGGGACGGCAGGCTCGCGCTGTGCGTGCACGGCTTTCCGGATAGCGCGCACAGCTGGCGATTCGTCGCACCTGCGCTGGCCGCCAAAGGCTTCCGTGTCGTTGCGCCGTTCACTCGGGGCTATGCTCCGACCGGACCTGCACCGGACGATGACTATCATTTGGGCGCTCTGATGACCGACCTCATCGACCTGCATAAGTGTGTCGACGGCGGATCGGACGCCGTGTTGATCGGCCACGACTGGGGGTGCTTTACGGCCAACGGGCTTGCCGCGTTCGCGGGTTCACCGTTTTGCGCATACGTGTCCATGGCAGCGCCGCCCCTGCGCGCGTTCGACAATTCGAGGCGCACCATCACGGAAAACCTGCGCATGAGCGCGATCCAACTGCGCAGAAGTTGGTATGTGCTCTTCTTTCAATTACCACTTATTCCAGAGCGGTTGCTGCACCGCGTCATTCCGCGCCTGTGGAAGGACTGGTCGCCTCCGGACACTGACGTCCGCGCGGACGTTGCGCGCACGTTGGCCGCGCTGCCGACGCTCGCTCATCGCAAGGCCGCCGTCGGGTACTACCGCGCGATGGTCCGCTTTACCCATCCCGCAGCATCGTATGCGGGTCTACACCGCTTCCGATTCAAGCTTCCGCGTACTCCCCTCCTGGTGTTACACGGCGAACTGGACGGCGCGGTACAAGTCAGCTACCTGGACGGCGTGATCGACGCGCTTCCGCCAGGCAGCCGAGTGCAAACCATTCCCGGTGCCGGACACTTCCTCCAGCTCGACCAGCCAGAAGCGGTGTGTAACGCCATCTTCGACTACTTAAAGTTGTCCTGACGTCACATCGTCAGGGCGACCTTCACGCAGTCGTCCGTTCTGGCGGCCACTGCGGCATAGGCGGCGGGCGCCTCATCGAGCGTCATGGTGTCGGTAAAGATTCCGCTGACGTCGAGACGGCCCGATCGAAGAAGTGGCACCAGTTCGGGCCATGTCCGTTGCACGGGCGCGGTTGTCATCCGCATCGTTATGCTGCGAACCAGACTCAAGGTGGCGGGAAATGGGAAGGGATTGAGGTCGTGCACGCCGACCACCGAGACGGTTCCACCGGCCCGGACGAGGTTCAGCGCGTCGGACATCGAGCCGTCGCTTCCCACGGCGTCGATGACGGATACCGCGCCTCGTCCACCGGTTGCATCCAGCACCGTCTGTAGCGCAGGCGGTGCCAGGGGTGTCGCTCCGAAACCACCGGCCCGAATGCGTCGCCCCTCAACGGGATCGACGGCGAAGACCTTGCCCGCGCCTAGAGTTAGCGCGCTCTGCACCGCGCAGAGCCCAACTGCGCCAAGACCGAGGACCACGACAGTGGCCCCGGGGGTGAAGTCGGCGCGTTGCGCTGCTGCCCATCCGGTCGCGAGGTTGTCCGTCAGCAGCAACGCTTGTTCGGTCGAGATGCCCTCCGGCAAACGCATCAGCTGAAAGTCCGCGGCAGGCACCGCGAGTAGCTCCGACTGCGCGCCACCGAGCACGCCGGCCCCGAAAATTCGCGGTCCCTAGACACACGTCACCGGGTCACGCGTCTGGCAGCCGGCACACGTTCCGCAGCCCGCCACCGACGAGACAAGTACGTCGTCGCCCACCGTGAGCGTCCGCACCTCGGGACCGACCTCCACGATCGTGCCGATCGCCTCGTGTCCGAGTGGCAGAGGCGTGAATAGTGGATAGTCGCCGTCGTAGAAGTGCAGATCGGATCCGCAGATCGCGGCCGTGCGCACCTGGATTACTGCGCCGTCAGGTCCGGGCAAACCCGGGTCGGGCAGCATCTCCACCCGCACCTCACCCGGTGTGTCGATGACGACGCTCTCATCTGGCGCAGATCCTTTCTCGCGGTTGTTTGGGAACGTCAAAAGCCAGGAGGGACATCGTTGATATCACTCCTTCGGGCGGCGCGAAGCCGCCTTGGGCCGCAGTTCGTAGTCATCCGGGTTCGGGCGGTTCGTCCATCGCCAATAGTCGAATATGCGAAATCCATAGAGAGTGGGTAGCTCACCCAACGCGTTCTTGTAATAGCTGCTCGACACGGCCGGGTGGCTGTAGACCATCGTCTTCAGGCGCTCCTGGCTGCGGCGGTTGTATTCGTCGCACACCTCGACCGTCGGTACGATGGACGCCCCATCACCTGCGAGCACCATGTCGATGCAGCCCATGATGTAGCGCATCTGGCACTCGGAGTTGTAGATGATGCTGGCGCCGTTGACGGCATTGGTACCGGGGCCGTACATGCAGAAGAAATTCGGGAACCCGGGCACGGTGACACCCAGGTAGGCGTAGGCGGCATCCCCCCAGGTCTCGTTCAATGTGACCCCGTCAAGTCCCTGTACGTTGATCGGCCCGAGTTGGTGGTTGACGTCGAAGCCAGTGGCCCAGATCAGCACGTCAGCTGGCCGATGCACTCCGTCGGCCGTCGTCACACCGTCCGCGGTGATCTCGGCGATGCCGTCGACGACGAGTTCGACGTCGTCGCGCTGAAGGGTGCGGAGCCAAGTTCCGTTGTCCTGCAACGTCCGTTTACCCATCGGCGGGTAGTTCGGAGTGACCTTCGCCAGCAGCTCCTCATCATCGCAAAAGGCCCGCATCCAAGCGATGAACATCTCCCGAATCGCATGGTTCGACGCGTTGCAGGACAGGCCGCCATTGTCCCACTCAGGATCGATCTTCACCTGATCGTCGAGCGCATCGGCGATCGGCCACCACGATACGAACCGCAACCAGCGTCCGTAATAAGGGAGATGACGGATGGCCCATCGGGCCCCGTCCGGGATGGACTCGTGATACATCGGGTTCGGCGCCATCCACTGCGGGGTTCGCTGGTAAACGTCGACGTGGGCCGCCGCGTCCGCGATCGCGGGTACGAGTTGAAAACCACTGGCACCCGCACCGAGCACCGCGACCTGCTTGCCCCTCAGGTCGACGCCGTCGCGCCAGTCGGCGGTGTGAAAGGACGGTCCACGGAACTCGTTGGCCCCCTTGATATCTGGGATCACCGCATTGCTGAACTGTCCTACCGCACAAATGAGGGCGCGGGCGGTCAGGGCCGCCTCGCCACCATCCGCCGAGCGCGTCAGAACCGTCCAGGTCGCGGACGCGTCGTCCCACGTTGCGCTGGTGACTTCCGTGTTGAATCGCGCGTGCGGTGCAATGCCGTGTCGATCGGCGACATCCTGGAGGTATTGCAGGATCTCGGGTTGCTCGGAGTAGTAGTGCGTCCAGTGGTCGGTCGGCTCGAACGAGTACGCGTAGTACTGGCTGGCGATGTCGACTCGGCATCCCGGATAACGGTTGGCAAGCCACGTTCCGCCCACCCCGGACCGCTTCTCAATGATCGTGAACGGCACTCCGGCCGCCTTTAGCTTGATGCCGGCTAGTAGCCCGGCCTCACCGCAGCCGATCACGATGACGGGAAACTCGCTGCGTTGCTTGGGTGTCGACGCCAACACCGGCCCGCACTGATCGGCATCACTGAACCGCAGATCTGCAGCGATATAGTCGACGAATTCCTCGGTCACCGTGCCCGCTGACATCGCGTTGAGCATCACCCGCATCTCGTCCGCATCGGGGACGAACGGCGGTGGGCAGCCACGGTCACGGTAGTCACGGATCACGTCGAAGGCGCGCTCGCGCACTGTCTCCTTGTCCGGCTCGCTCATCGCGCCCTGTAAGTCCATTGCGATGAGAGCGACCGGTTTCGGGAGCTCCGCGAGCAGACCCATGTCGCCGGTCATGTGCACCATCGACATCAGCAGGGCCGGCACGCTTGCGTCTTCGACGGCAGCGCGAATGATGTCATCGCCGTCGTCGAACGGCAAGCCGAGCAGTCGTGACAGGTCAGGCGAAACCGCGCCCTCGGCGACTTCCGTCGTGGAATGACTCATAGAAACACCATACATAGCCAAGCTGTCGTATGGTCTAGTCTTGACCATACGACATCTGTTAGACGTATTGTCATGTGGCACCGGGGCAGACTACCGTCGACATGTACGGCAAGTCTCGACATACCGAAGGGCAGGGCCGGAGATGGCAGACCTCCAGGTGCGGCGAGTTCGATTCGACTTCGCTGGCGAGGACATTCCGTTCAACTGGAACCCGCAACGGCCGGCTTTCGCCATGCAATGCAACCTCATTACGCTCTTCGCGCCGGGCTTCGAAAAGTTCATCGTCGACGCCACGCGCGAGGCGTTGCCCCTCATCCGCGACCCCAAGCAGGTAGAGGAAGCAAACCTGTTCCTGCGCCAGGAGGCTCAGCACTCCGCCGCGCATGCGAGCCACTTTCGTGCGTTGGTCCGACGCTGGCCCGGCCTTCAGGAAACGATGGACCAGGTATCCGACTCGTTCGATCAGCTCACGGCGACAAAACCATTGGCATGGCGACTCGGCTACACCGCCGTCATCGAGGCCACCTTCACTCCGTATTTCAAGGTATTCCTCGACCACGAAGACAAGCTGTTCGAACCCGGCGATGAACGCGTCGCCTCGCTGTTTCTCTGGCACTTCGTCGAAGAAATCGAACACCGCAGTTCGGCACTGATGGTTTACGACGCCGTCCACGACAGCTACCCATATCGCCTCAAGACCATCACGGGAGTCGTCAAGCACATCGACCAGCTGCTGGGGATCATCTCGAATGGCTTCCGCACGCATGTACCCGAAGCCGACGGCGGCGATTATGCGGCTCTGATTCCAACAGGTCTGTCGCTGCGGGAATTGGTGTCATGCCAGCGCGCCACCCGAAGGCTGACGACACCAGGGCAGGCCACCTACTCGGGGGTACCCAAGCGCGAGTTGCTCGACATGGTTATCGGGCTGGTCCGCTCGCAAGGTCCAAGTCACGACCCGAATTTCGAACATGTGCCGGCGTTCGCCAACCGCTGGTTCAACCGCTACAACGAAGAGCCAAAGAGCGCCGCACGCTGGTACTCCGTCGGCGCGGCGCGCGGATAGCTACACCACAAGCGGGTTGCCGCAGATATGATCCCAGCATGCTGGCCACACGAATGGACGCGTAGTGGTTCGGAGTCATGGCTGGGGTGGGAACACCCCCACTTCGGACGAAGAAGCACTCACCCGGATCCTCGACGCAGCCGACGAGATCATCGCCGACCGCGGCTCGGCCATGCGGATTTCTGACGTGGCGCGCACCCTTGGGGTGACGCGCCAGACCGTCTATCGCTATTTTCCCAGCACCGAAGCACTGCTCCTGGCCACTGCCATGCGGTCCGGGGACGGATTCCTTGAGCACCTCGCCAGCCACGTACGCGGAGAGACCGACCCAGTTACCGCGGTAATCGAGGGGCTTGCGTTCGCTATCGAGAATCTCGTCGATGACGGTCGAATCGGCTTCATCCTCAATAAGCGATCCCAAAATGACATCAGCGCGTCGCTCACGTCCGATACGGCGCTGACCTTCAGTCGATCCATGCTGCACCGATATGAAGTCGATTGGGAAGCAAATGGTTTCGACGAGGATGGGATCACCGAACTCGCGGAGTTTTGCCTACGTCTGCTGTACTCGTTTCTGGTCGACAACGGTCGCACCCGTCGCGGCCGGGCAGAACTGCGAGTGTTCCTGGCGCGCTGGGTCGGACCGGCTGTGATCTACCCGCGCTTCGCGGGCGCGATGGACTCCCTCACGAAGGTTTCTGCGCCGCAACGCAAACGTCGACGCTCGGCGTCCTGACATCTAAATCGATCGGATGAAAAAGTCACCGTCACTGATCGTTGTCGAAATCCCCACGCTCCCAGGCATCGTCGGACATCTTATACAGTACGGGCGTCCTCTCAGGAGCAAGCGTTGCGTGCTTGGCCGACACCCACGTGAGCATTTACTTCACTTCTTCACCATACGTATTTATGCTTATGTATGTTCGTTGAAGTCAGAGGTCGGAGCCCTGCCGCGACCACTCACTCGCATGTCGACCCTGGAGAGATATGACCAACGCCCTCGACAAAACTGTCGTCGCATCATGCGTGGTGTTCGTGGCCCTTTCGGGATGGGCGGCGGTAGGGCCCGGCGGCTTGGGCCTTCCACTCGCTGCGCAGGTGGGAGTGGGCGCCGCGCTTGTGGTGTTGCTCCTCGGACATACGTGGAAGCACCTTGGAGCCCCCCTCTTTGCGGCGTTCTTCGGAACCGCCGCGATCATCGAGTGGGCATTTGAACAAGCGAACATCAGCTTCGGCGGTTTCATCTGGGGCGACATCCGCTACGGCGACATCGGTCTGTTCCAGGCACATTTGGGCGACGTGGCGATCGCGGTTCCGGTGCTAATGGCCGTGTTGCTGTGGCCGACCTACGTGATGATAAACCTGCTCCTCGACGGGCGCGTAGTGGTTTCGCCACGTTCGATGACCTGGTGGCAAACCCTCTGGCACTGTGCGCTTTACGGATTCGTGCACTCCTGGCTGATGCTTGTGTTCAATGGAGAATGCGAGCGGTTCGGCCTGTACCGATGGGTCGGTAAAAGCTTGAACCGTCCAGCGGCCGACATGTTCCTGGGTGACCCCACCGCACCGCGCGGCTGGGCTATCTACGTCTTCGTGACCATGGTTGTGTTCACGTTCGTGATGGTTCCACTTCTAGGCACGGCCGCGCTCGCAAGAGCCGACGAGCGGGCCTTGCAGGTCTCCGATGGCGCGCCGATCGTGCTCTTCGGAACAATGGGCGTGACGGTCCACGCCAACGCGCCGAACCAGACGGTCGGCAACGTGGCACTGTGGACCGTAGGCTTCTTCGCAGTCCTCGTGAGCTATCGCTTCGTGGCGATCTTGCGCGATCAGCGGCAACCCGCCGCCGTAATAGGTACACCACCGTCGTCGGCACACAATTCAGTCAGGACCGCACCGACGTAGCAGGCGCACAACAGATGTCGACACGTGACCCCACTGGCGAAATGGCTAGACGTATATTACGTTACGTCTAGCCATTTTGTCATAGCGAGGTTCACGCGTGGGATTTCTGAAGTCCGATCTGCCAACCATCGACAAGGACGTCTGGCGCGCCGCCGACCGCAGCGAACGACTGAAGCTGATGGCGCGTCACATCGCGGAGCGCGGCACCGGCAACCCGGACGTGCTCCACGTCGTCTACGCCCTCAAGGTCGTGCTCTACATGCTGGGCGCAATAGCGTTCGCACTCACCACCAATGGCATTGACGGATGGGCCGACGCCACCACCTGGTGGTGCGAGCCCATCGTCCTCGAGAAGGTCGTGCTGTGGACGCTGCTCTTCGAAGTCCTCGGTCTGGGTTGCGGCTTCGGGCCGCTCAACGGCAGAGTCGCTCCCCCTCTGGGGTCTCCGCTGTATTGGCTGAGGACTGGAACCATTCGCCTGCCGCCGTGGCCCCAGCGAATTCCCTTCACCACCGGCGATCGACGCAGCCCGGTCGATGTCGCGGCGTACGCGGCCCTGCTCATCGCGACATTGACCGCGCTGCTCTCGGACGGCACCGGCCCCATCGATGCACCGGCCACGCCGGTCGGCCTGATCCCGACCTGGAAGCTCGCGACGGTCGTCACCCTGCTCGCGATCGCCGGCCTGCGCGACAAGGTCATCTTCCTGGCCGCTCGCGGTGAGGTCTACGGCGCCTTGACGGTCGCCTTCTTGCTGCCAGGCCTCGACATGATCGTGGCCGCCAAGATCGTCATGGTCGCGATCTGGATGGGAGCAGCGACGTCCAAACTCAACCGGCATTTCCCCTTCGTCGTGTCCACCATGATGGCCAACAATCCCCTGATTCGCTCGAAGTGGTTGAAACGCAATCTATTCCGCCGGCATCCAGAGGACCTGAGACCGAGTTGGATACCTGCGCTTCTCGCTCACGTCGGTACGGTCATCGAGCTCGGCATGCCGCCGCTGTTGTTCTTCTCTCACGGCGGCATCGTCACCCGAGTCGCGGCGGCACTGCTCATCACGCTGCACCTCATCATTCTCACCGCAGTCCCCCTCGGCGTGCCGCTGGAGTGGAACGTCTTCATGATCTACGGCATCGGCGCGATCTTCTTAGCGCACATCAATGTTGGAATACAGGACATCTCGCATCCGTGGTTCATCGCCGCACTCGTCGTCGTGCTGGTGGGCACCGTCGCAGTGGGCCACGTCTGGCCCCGGAAGGTGTCGTTCCTACCGGGGATGCCGCTACTACGCCGGAAACTGGGACACTTCGGTGTGGCTCTTCACCGACTCGGCCAGCCAGAAGGTCGCCGACGCCCGAGTCGGGCTGGGGTTGTTGCAGCACAAGTACTTCGAAAAGCTCTTCGGCAGCAAGGAGAAGGCCGAGTTCCCTCTCTACATGGGTTACGCGTTTCGATCCATGTTCGCTCACGGGCGTGCGGTCATGACGCTCTTAGACCGTGCCGTCCCGGTAGGCCGGGAGCGGGAATACACCGCTGTCGAGGGCGAAACGGTCGCCGCCTATGCCGTCGGCTGGGCATTCGGCGACGGCCACCTCCATCAGGAGCAGCTCGTCGCGGCCATGCAGGCGCGTTGCGGATTCGAGCCTGGTGAGTTGCGGATCGTGATGATCGACGGACAACCCATGCATCGGCAACGTCAGAACTACCGGTTGGTGGATGCAGCCGAGGGCGAATTCGAAAGCGGGACTTTCCAAGTCGCCGACTGTGTGTCTCGACAGCCGTGGCAGACTGACGTACCGGTCCGAATCCTGGATACAGCTGCAATGGGCGCAACCGGGCAGTCGCAATCCGGATAGTCAGGTGGTGAAGAACTTTCCGTCGAAGACAGCGAGTAGGACGTCGACGGCGGAACGCATGTGACCACTGGGCATCCCGTGACTGAGCAGGCCGATCCCCATCGCCGATCCGATGAAGGCGACCATCATGTCGGTGTCCTGGCTTGTGGAAGGAATCTCTCCTCGTCGGCGGGCGCGATCGAACATCTCCTGCAACGCATCGCTCAGCGCACCGCCTTCGGCCTGCAGCGAGGACAGCAGGTCCGGATGGCGACGCAGCTCCATGGGAATGGATGCGAGGAACGGGGTGATGGTCGGGCGCCGCTCGTGTGCACGCACCGACGCGCGGAAGACAGCGGCGAGCTGCTCCCTGAGCGACTCGGCACCCGCGATCGCGTCGAGATATTCGGGCAGGAGGTCGGCTTGCGCGGCATCGAAGGCGGCGCGATAAAGCTCCTGCTTCGAGGCGAAGTACTGATAGATCGACGAGTGACGGATTCCGGCCGCCTGGGCAATCTCGGTCATCCGCGCGCCCGCGTAGCCCCGGTCGCCGAAGTGCACGATTGCGGCCTCGAGCAGGCGAGCGGTGGTCTCTTCGCCCGAACTGCCGGGAGGTCTGCCAATCTTCGCCGGCCGGCCCCGACGGACCTGTCGCTTCACCTGCGCCATCGCACCAACCCGCGGACTAGCCAGTCATACGAGGTCATCATCTCGAGCGATGCTAACTCATCGCCCGACCGGTATCCGGCGACGCGGGTACCGATGGGGCTGAGCCACCAGCATGGGATTCGCTCTCCGGCGGCATCCGTCGCGCCGCGTGTCCCGAATAGCACGCGAGCAGCACGAGCGTAGTCAATGCCACTGCCACTAGGGTGATTTGGCCGCCCGGTACGGGTTGCGCGGCGAAGCTTGCAGCGGCGAGTACGGCATACCCGAGGACGTAAATCCCCAAGAGGACCCACGCCATCCCATCCATCCCGACCGGTCGCTTGTCGGAGAACAGAAAGACGACGACCAGAAGCGCTGCAATTGCGAGGGCGAACGGATAGTGGGGCAGGTCGAAGCCGATCGCGAGGCTGATCGGGAAACTCAGCAGCAAGCCGCCGGTGTTGACCATCAATCCAATGAGCAGTGGAACTGCGACGACCGTCTTGAGTGGCGTCCTGACAGGCGCCGCAACGCCGAATACCGTTGCCGCCCTGCGACGCTCCCACTGCCAGACCAACCACATAAGTAGTGGCGGCCACGTCATCTGCCAGACGGCTTCGGTGATCGGCCAGCCATACCAGTACTCGAACATGTGCCGCCCACCGATGGTCCAGTCCAGCCACCGCCACCATCGCACATTCGGGAGGGGTCCGGTCACGCCGTACGGCGCATCGATGAGGACCGTGATGACACCCGCAGACATAGCGCGGGCCAGAATGGACCGGATGCCGAACGCCTCGACCAGTTTGAAGCCGAGAAAGTTAATCGCCGGATACAACAACAGGATGTAGACAGGCATGTCGGTCTTATAGCCGGGAATGCTGCCTGTCATGAGCATGACGGTGAATTCGCCCTGGATGTAACTGCGAGAGATCAACATGCCGGTGGTGAATTCGAGAATCACACCGTAGGCGAACGACGACGCCCAGAGCACGAGATACGTCGGATGCCCCCTGCGATATTGGCGGATCGCGTACACCACCGCAAGTACGTTGATCGTTGCCATGACCACGTCCAACACGTGTAGTTGCCAGCCAATTTCGAGTGGGTTGTTGAATCTCACTGCGGCACGGAGACCTTGCCGAGAACGCTGTCGCGCAAATGGGTGTAGTCGGTGTCCGGCGGCGGCAACTCCGGTGCCACCGCCGGTGGAATCTTGCTGCGCCCCAGGGCCGATACCACGCCGTAGCGTGCCAGACCGAAGAGGACCCGGGGATTGCGAAGCAGTTCGTAGACCGTCTCCTGCAGGTTGTAGACACGGTCGAAATGCGTGTTCACCACCTGGTCTCCCCAGCAGGCCTGCGAGACGAAGTGGAAGACCGGCCACGTGGCCTTTCGGATCAGGCGTTTGCGGATCCCGTCAGGCAAAGCCTCGGTACCCGAGGCGTGCTCATAGCCGGCATCGCGCGAGAACGCGAGCGTCCAAACACCCTTCAGAAAAACAGCCTGCTCCGCGTAGAACTGCTTCGGAAAGGCTGCACTGCTCGGGTCGATGTCCTGAAATAATCTGCGGGCGATCACGGCAGCCGTCGCCGCGCATGACATGCCCTGGGCGTAAATGGGATTGAAAGCGCACACCGCGTCGCCCGTGGCAATGAATCCTCGCGGCGGCGTCTCGAGGCGGTCGAAGCGCCGCCAGACGTTCCGGGTGGACCGGGTGTGGTGAACCGCGCTGATCGGCTCGGAGGATTCGAGGAGGCGGGAGAATTCGCGCGTGCGGGTCTTGCGCGCCGCCGCTTCGTAGGCGGCAACGTCAGTGGGCATCGACAGCCCCCACGATCCCATGACGGCGATGAACGAGTCGTTCTCGATCGGAAACACCGAGCAGAGATACTGATGCGGTTCGGGTGCATCGGGATTGGGGTCGGGGAACGTCGTCAGGAAGCGGTACCACGGCAGGTTGGTGGTCGGCCATTTGTACCACCGCGACGAGTAGCTGACCTTGGCATCCAACGTGAGTTCCTCAGTCTCCTGGCCGAACGCTTTCATCCAGGTTGCCGCGCGACTCCCCCTCCCTCCGGCATCGACGACGAAATCGGCTCTCAGCTCGTGCATCTGGTCGTCGAGATCCCGGTAGACCACTCCGGTGATGGCCGGGCCCTCGTCGTCTTGGTCCGACATCAGGTCCGCAACCCTCGCTCCCTCGACGACCTCGATATCGGAATCCTTCTGCACAAACTCGCGGATTGTCAGTTCGATCATCGGCCGCGAGGCGAAGTAGACGCGCATCGACGTTCGCGATCGCCCGGCCCATCCGTTGATGAGACAGTTGGCGGCCTGCAAACCAGGATCGATCTCGCATCCGCCGTTCGCGATCAAGCGCTCGGTGAAACCAGGGAACAGGCTTTCTATCGCCTCTCGGCCGGCAGCGAGGAGAAAGTGGTTGTGCCACGCCTGAGGCGTACCCCTGCGCCCATTCGGGACGTCCGGCAGGATATCCGCCTCCAAAACTGTGACATGTGCGAATCTCTCCTGCAGCGCGCGGGCTGCGCAGAGTCCGCCCACGCTGGCGCCAATGACGACGGCATGACCTTTTCGCGTCATTGCTTTGTCTCCCCGAACTCAAAACCAACAGATCTGTCTGTTTTATCTTGTAATCGCCGAGGGGTCAAGAAATCTACGGGGTTGGGCGGGCCACAGACCTCAGTCGGTCAGTACGGCTACTCGCCTACTTGGTGGACATCGACCAACAGATGGATCAGGTGCATGGCCGAGATCTTCCAGCCGCCTTTTCGTCGCACCCATCGCTCGTAGTAGTGGCCGTAACCCGTTACAGAAAGCCCACTTTCGAAGACTGCCCGATCCTGCACAGCCCAGATCACCTGGGCTTCCTCGCCGCGCAGTTCGAGTTCGGGCATATGGACCTGGTGGACGGTCTTAGCGTCGCCAACCAGCATTCGAAGTGTCGCCAGCGTCTCGTTTCGCCCAGTCACGACCTCGGCCTCGGTATCTTTGTCGGTGATGCTGAACTCGACGTTTTCCGTCAGCAGGTCTGCGACAGCCGCCCAGTCCTGGTTGTCGAGCGTGCGACAGTACCGCGCCTTTGCCTGGGCGATCTCGTAGAACGCGGCGGCTTCGGCTTGTGCAGTCACTGGACTGCCAGGTTCAGATGTTCCAGGCGCCGCACGAGCAGGCTTGGCAACCAACGTCCAACGTCGGCGGCCTCGATGCGTGTCGTGTGCGCGAGCAGGTGACCGAGCACGATCTGGGCTTCCAGCCGGGCCAGTGCGGCCCCGACGCAGAAGTGCGCGCCCTTGCCAAATGTCAAGTGGGACTTAGCTCCGGACCGATCCAACCGGAATTCATCCGGATCCTCGAAGTGCGACGGATCCCGGTTGGCCGCCCCCCAGAGCAGCACCAGCCGTGAGCCCGCCGGTAGATCCACCCCGGCCAGCGTGGTGTCGTCGACGACGTGCCGATAATGGCCGCGGAATGGCGGCTCGTAGCGCAGGACCTCCTCGAGGAATGTGGCCAGGAGTTCGGGCTTCTCGCGCAATTGCTGTTGGACCTCGAAGCGGGTTGCCAATATCCATGCGGCAGAACCGATTAACGACGCGGTCGATTCACCGCCGGCACTAAACAGGGTGATCATGATCGTCAACGCGGCGAGATCGTCCAACTCGCCCGAGGCGCATGCCGTGGCGAGATCGCCGAGCAGGTTGTCCCCCGGGTTCTGCGCGGCCCGCTGGAACTGCTCGGTCACGTAGCCGCTGAGTTCCATAATCGAGACGCCCGCCGCGTTCAGTTCGTCTTGACCGACCAACCCTTCGACCGTCTGCGTGGCGGAATATCCCCATCGGACGAGCTTGTCGGTGTCCTCGTCCGGGACCCCGATGATGCGTCCGACGATCATCATCGGCAGCCGATTCGCAACCCCGCTCATCCATTCGATGCGCCCATCCTGCACGCCCGCGCCCCATAGTTCGTCCGCGGTTTGTTCGATGAACGGCTCGGATGCCCGGATGCGCCTGGCGGCCAGCTGTGGCAGCAACTTCTTCCTGTGCACCTCGTGGACCGGGTCATCGGCGGTGGCCAGCGCCTGAGTCGGTCCGCCCAGCTCGCCCATGACGAACTTGCCCACCGTGCCGTCGGGTTGGAGCATCATCGTCGCCGTCAGGTTCGACGAGAAGTCCTCCGGTCGCGCGATCACATCGTTGATCGCGTCCCACCCGGACACGGCGTGAAAGCCGGAGTCGCCGATCGCGTGCACGGGAGCAACCGCGTGCATGCGCCTATACAAGGGATAGGGGTCCTGCACGTTGCTATCGTCGAACAGCGCGATGCCGAGGCCAACCGGCGAGGTCATGGTTCCAACATCACTGCTAGCGCGACACGGCGTCAACGGGTCTGTGGGAACTCGAAAGTCGCGCTGCCGCGGAACGGCCATCCGGATTCTCAGGTGTCGCCGCGTGATCACGGCAAATCGTGATAAATGTGGCGTACTTTGTCTCAAACGTGAGAAACAGGTGTGGTGTGATCTAGGGGGCTTAGTACAAATGTCTCGAGACGACTGGGTGGTCGGCGGTGATCGACATGCCACAGCCGCGGAACGCATCTTCGCCGCAGCGACGGATCTTGTTTCTCGCGAAGGCCTGGACGCGCTCGACATCGACACACTGGCAGCCACGGTGCATTGCTCGCGCGCCACAATCTATAGGTATGCCGGCGGCAAGGCACAGATTCGCGATGCGGTCACGCTGCGCATCGCTGAACGCATCATCGGTACCGTCCGTCGCGCCGTCGAGGGCCTAAGCGGTCCCGAGCGGGTATTGGTGGCCATCGGTGTGGCACTCGAACAGATCAGGACGGTGCCTACACGTCACCTGATGCTGGTATCGACAGTCGCTGACCTGACCGGACTGCACGCATCATCGATGCTCAGCCAGATCGCAGCCGAACTCGCGGGCATCGCCACTGACGATGAACAGGCCGCGCAATGGATTGTGCGCGTGGTGATTTCGATGTCTCACTGGCCCCCAAGTAACACAGCAGCGGAACAAGACATGCTGCGGCGCTTCGTCTTACCGGCGTTCGAGGCGGGTCTCAAGCAGCAGGGTTGAGCCCCTTGACGCGACCGCGCGCTAACGACTTGGCCTGGATTCACTGAGCATTTGGTGACGGCGTGGGTGGCGTCTCGCTGCTGATGTGGTGCAGCCGGATACCCTGTTCCGCCTCGCGCCGCATCATGAATCGCAGCGGCACCGGGAGTCGATTCAGCACAGTAGCGTCCAGAGTGACAAGTTCAGGACGCTCCAGGACGTAGCGCGTCCCATTTCGAGTGAGGGTCGCGTGCCCGGCAGCCAATGTATTGCGGCACCAGTCAACTTGCGGGCCGTAGGGCAGCGGCAGCAGGAACCCGTCCTGGTACCGGAACGACGCGAGCGGCGTCGTGAAGACACGCCCGGAACGCCGCCCGGTGTGTTCGAAGAGCGCCAACGGGGAGAAGCGTTTTCCCGCGATGGCACGAGTGATCGCATTCCAGCGCTGAGCAGTTTGGGACCGAGTTCGCCGTCCCGCTTGGCAATGTGTGTCACGATCACACCGGGCAGGACAACGACGAGAACGGCAGTGATGAGTCCTAGCAGTATGCCTACTGCGGAGCGGGCAAATGACCGAATGGGAGCCGTCGTTGACATTTTGAAACCTACTTTCTGCGAAGAAGTATGAGTATTTCGAGTACGTCGCTTGCTGCATGATGAAATACGCCAACGCGTTTGGTTCGCGGTCAGCGGCGAGTCGGCGGTGCAGGAGTCGTGTTGCGCTGTAGAGGTTTAGCGTCTGACCCGGCGGGATCACTCGGGCGCAGTGAGATAAGTCAGCATCATTCCGGCGATTTCATCTGCCCATTGCCGCCAGTTCCTGCCGTCGGGCCACAGCGGCGCCACCGCGGCACGGTGTATGCCCGCCGCGAGGATGGTGCGCAGCGCGGTGTCCAGTGCTGCGTCCGGTTCGGGACGGCTTATCTGATCACGATGCGGTGCGGCGGCACTGTTGAAGCGTTGTTGCAGCGCGGTCAGGGTCGACAGTCCACGATGGGCGATGTCGGGCGTCTTTTCTGCACTGAACAGGGTCGGGGCCACTTTTCCGCTCTGAGCGAGGGTATCGGCCAAAGCATGGACGAAAGTCGTGACTGCGCCGGCCAGCGAAGGCTCCGCCTCACCGAGCGCAGCATCGGCAGCCTCTTCGAGGTTGGTCATGAGCTTGTCGCGCACGGCGTCGATGAGCTCTTCCTTGCCGGAGAAACGCCGGTAAATCCCAGCAGCTGATACCCCGGCCTCTTCGGCGACACTAGCGATCGTGAAATTGTCCAGGCCATCATTGACCAGCACTTGCTCAGCGGCGGTCAGCAACCGTTGCAGCGCCGCCCGGGTGCGGGCCTGGCGAGGCGGGTGCCTGCCTGCCGATGCCGGGTCGGACGTCACGACCACCGCCTGTTGACGCGAACGCACTTTGCTTGCCCTCCCTCGATATCAAAACCGAAATCGGATTCCGGTTTCGATTTCGAGGATATGGGCAGGCGCCTTATCTGGCAAGGCTTGCCGTGTCGGAGTCGCGCCGCAACCCCTGCGTCACCGACGGCGCAGCGAACCGCGTAACCAACTCGCGTTCAGCTTGTTTGTCTTTCAGGGGCCAGTACCAGAGCGAGAAAGTGACACGCACCAGCCACTGCGCGGCCAACGGGTCGCTCTGTCCCACAATCTGTTCGGCCATCTCAGCTATCAGTGGCGAGGAAGTTACAGCGCCACTGTCGCGATCCGGGCGAAGGTCTCCCATGATCAGCTTTCCGAGTGGTTCGGCGCGGATGAAATCCAACCCTAGGAGGAGGGCGGTGACGACGCGCTCAGTACCTTCCATCCCCGCGATCGCCGCGTAGATCGAGCTGATGATTCGTTCGGCGAAAAGAGAGATCAAACGTTCCAGAATCGCAGCTTTGCCGCCGGCACGGCGGTAGATGGTCGCTGGCGAGCAATTCAACCTAGCAGCCAAAGCGTCGATCGTGAATGCCTCGAAACCGTTGCGCGAGACGAGCTCTGAGGCCGCCGCGAGAATTCGATCGAGTGCCTCAGCGTGGCGGTCCGCCCCAAGAACCCAGTCCTTGTGTGCCATCACGCACCCCTTTCACCCCAAGGAGATGGAGACAAAATCCGTTCTATCACCGTGAGACAGATTCTCGGCTGTGTCTCACGAGTATGCCCAGGTCCGGGCGGTTAGATCTAGCCTGAGCCATCCTCGGGCCTCTTGTGGACCTTTCAACTTCGCGGGAAACCGTTGACGCGAGCGGAGGCCTGCCCAGAGTCTGAGACATACGTTCTCGAGAAGGGTGTCGACATGACCATCGGGCAGGCCGCGCGCGCTGCCACCTCGATGGTGGGACCGATGCTTGCAGCGGGCCAGTTGAATCTCGCTGCCGCGATCCGGTCGCGCCGTCTCGGATGCAGCGCCTGGACCGGTGCGATCAATACGGACTACGACCCTTTCGACCCGGCAACCGCAGCGCATCCGCACCGCGCCTATGAAGCCCTGCACCGCGGTGGACGGGTGCACTACAGTCCACGTCGATCCACCTGGGTCCTGCATCGGCTCGACGACGTCCGCGCGGCATTGCGCGACACAGACCAGGTAACCAGTAGCCATGGGGTGACCCCGATTCGGATGGTCGCCGACCTCGTCGTGCTCACCGACGACGAGCAGCACACCCGACTACGCAAACAGGTCCAGCCGGCGTTCACCAAAGGGGCGCTGGACAGTTGGCGCGGCATCACCGACGACATCGCCGCTGAACTCGTCGATGGCATGATCTCCGCCCGCGGCGGCTGCGACGTCGTACGGCGGCTGACAATCCCCATGCCGATACGTGTCATCGCCGCGATCCTCGGCGTCCCTGACGGCGATGTCACCGACTTCCGCCACTGGTCAGACGAGAGCACACGCCTCGTCAACTTCACGCCAACACCGAAGGGCGTTGTCAACGCCGCGAGATCCATGCGCGCCGCAGTAGCCTTGCGCCGCTACTTCTTACAGCATCTGGCAGCCGGGCAACTCAAGGGGTCAGATACCGTTCTAGGCCGACTGCTGGCGCACAGCGCCGACGGCGGATTGACCGACAACCAATTGTTCTACATCGCCATCCTGCTGTTGATCGCCGGCAACGAGACCACCACCAACCTGCTCGGCGGCATGTTTGACACTTATGCCCGTCATCCCGACCAATACGAGATGATCCGTAACAATCCGGATCTCATTCCGATGGCCATCGAGGAACACGTTCGACACACGAGTCCCATCCAGAACCTCTACCGCTACACCCGTGCCCCGTATCGGGTTGGAGACGTGACCATTCCGTCGGGTTCTCGCGTGCTGATGTCCTTCGGGGCGGCGAACCGCGATCCGCTTGCCTTCGACGAACCCAACACCTTCCGCGCCGACCGAAACCCACGCATGCATGTGGGTTTCGGCTTTGGCTCTCATCTGTGTCTCGGTGCACCGCTAGCGCGCATGGAAGCACATGCCGTCCTGCGCCAACTGGTCGACCGCGTCTCGCGGATTTCGGCTATCGGCCCCACGACGTGGTCCACCAACAGCTCACTGCGGGGACCGACACGATTGCACGTCATCTTCAGGGAGGCGAGCTGATGTGCAGTTGCGCAAAGCCGGAAGGGGCTGTTCCGTGATCGACTTCAAGGGTCAAGTGGCAATTGTTACCGGAGCGGGCCGTGGCCTCGGCCGTCTCTACGCAATGGATTTGGCCACTCGCGGAGCCTCAGTGGTCGTGAACGATCTGGGCGGCTCGATGCACGGCGATGGAGCCGATCCGACGGTCGCCGACGAGGTGGTCAATGAGATCGTCGCCGCAGGAGGAGTAGCGGTCGCTTCGTATGACTCAGTGGACAGCCCCGAGGGGGGTGCAGCGATTGTGCAGACCGCCATGGAGCACTTCGGTCGCCTCGACGCCGTGATCAGCAACGCCGGCATCTTCAACAGCATCGCGTTCGAGGAGATGACACCAGCGCAGTGGCGACAGATGCTCGCCGTCCACCTGGACGGGGGCTTCTACCTCAGTCAACCGGCGTTCAAGGTGATGAAGGAACAGGGCTACGGCAGATTCGTCTTCGTCTCATCGTCGGGCGGAATGTTCGGGCAACACCTTGAGGCGCACTACGGCGCCGCCAAGGCAGGATTGGTCGGGTTGAGCAACGTTCTTGCCCTCGAGGGCGCAGACCACGGCATTCTGTCCAATACTGTTTTGCCCTTTGGGTTCTCACGCATGGTCACGGAGACCGTGGACCCGGTCACGCTTGAGAATTTGGGACTTCTCGAGCTGATCGGTCCGGAGAAGGTGGTTCCTATCGTGACCTATCTGGCCAGCCGCGCATGCGAATCCAGCCACGAGAACTATTCGGCCTGCGCCGGCCGCTACGCCCGCGTCTTCGTCGGCCTGGGTGAGGGATGGCTGCCCGATCCCGAGACCACGGCTACTGCAGACGACATCGCCGCTAATTTTCCCGTCGTCTCGGCCACAGACCCCTTCACTGTTCCCGGCAATATCTACGAGGAACTGTTCTCGGTGGTTGGGCGGCTCCGGAGTCTTACCGGCACGTGAGAGTATCCGTTCACATTCGTCATGAAGACGCGCTGCAAGTCGCCGGTGACGACTTCGAACTCGGGCATCACGTCGAGTAGGCAGTCAAGCGCCACAGCGCTTTCCATACGCGCCAATGCCGCCCCCAGGCAGCTGTGGATGCCGTAGCCAAATCCCAGACCCAGCCCCTCATTTCGGTCACGGTTGATATCGAAGCTATCGGCCTTTTGGAAGGCTCGCTCGTCGCGGTTCGCCGAGGCCATCAGGAGCATGACGGCACTGTTCTCCGGGATCGTCGTTCCATGGATGCGCACATCTTTTAGGCTGAAGCGGCAGTTGTACTGCACGGGCCCGTCATAGCGCAACACTTCCTCGACGGCGGCGGGGATCTTGCTCCGGTCGGCGTCAAGCTCCCTCCACTGGTCGGGATGCTCAGCGAACAGCACTACCGCGCTCCCAACAAGTTTCGTAACCGTCTCCGCACCCGCGGCACCGAGTTGCATGCAGAAGCCGGCGATCTCGCGATCCTCGAGGCGCGTATTGGTGCCGTCACCCCTGTCAACTTCCACGGTGGTCAACGCAGAGATCATGTCGTTCCGGGGATGTGCGCGCCGTTGTTTGATCAGGTCGCGGTAGAACGATTCGTTGTCCGCCAACGCCTGCATGCCGCTGTCACTCATGCCGGTCTGCCCGACCGCGCGGTGCAGGATCACGTCTTGCCAAAGCCGAACCTGCTGCCGGTCTTGTTGCGGCACACCGAGCATTGTTGTGATGATTTCTACCGGGAAATACGCGGAAAAATCTCTCACCACGTCGAATGCCTCGGTATCGAGCCGTGCGGCGTATCGGTTGATCGTCGCTCGCACCATCGGTTCCTGGGAAGCGATGGCGCGCGGCGTGAATACCTTGTTGACCAGACCGCGCATCCGCCGATGCTCCGGAGGATCCATCATCTGCAGGATGTGCCCCTCTACCACCACCCCCCTCTTGACGAGGTCCAAGGTGATTCCCCGGGAAGAGGCGTAGGTTTCGAAGTCCCTGATTGCCGCGACCACATCGTCGTGACGGCTCAGCGCATAGAAATGATGTTCGCTGCTGTAATAGACAGGAGCCTCATCGCGCAGTCGCCGGTACACCGGGTGTGGGTCGGCGAAGAACTCGGGCGAGTACGGATCGAAGACCAGCGCCGATTGCGCTTCTCGTGGGCCATCTCCGACAGGTGTCAACACATCAACTTGCCAACCCTCGCGTGTCTTCGACAATTCATGGGGCGCACTCGGAACGCTATGGCAGGTTTGTGCCTATCAAATATGCTGACTAAGGTCAATTAGGTCCGCGCCCGGGCGGGTCGAGCGCCGATCAGGCACCATCCGCACGTCTCGTCGCGGCGTTGGACGAAACCGCAGCTCACAGCCGCACGAACGAAAATATCGACATTCGACGCGCACGATGTGCTGTTTCATTGACTTTAGTCAACAGTCGTCGTTAGATTTGCCGGGTGGGGCGGGCCGAGACAGAAGGCCGCGTCGTGACTGGTTTCGGGCCAGGCCAGGCCGCGACGATAGCGAGATCAGATCAAGTGCAACAACTTAACGGCAAATAGCTCGCGGCAAAAGGAAATTACATGGTAACCGTCAGCCGGCCACCCAGGGTGCCAGGCACCTCCATTGTGAAAACCCAGCTCCTTTGCCTTTGGACGGTCCCCACGATGGGGCTGGTGCTGCTGATCGCATTCGTCATGTTCCCCGGCTTCTTTCCACCCCTGTCGCCGACGCTGTCGGCGCAGCAAGTAGCGGATTTCTACCGAGACCATGCAGCGGAAGTCCGGTTCAGCATGGTGACGTTCAATCTCTTCGGTGTCATGCTGCTGCCGTTTTACGCCGTGATCGTCGTGCAGATGCAAAGGATGGCGACACCCAGCAAGGTGCTGGGTTACTGCTATCTGACGGCGGCCACCAGCGGCGTGACGGTATTCGCCATGGCCGACATCATGTGGCTGCTGGCCGCATTCAGGCCGGAGCGCAATCCCGAGCTGGTCCAACTGCTCAACGACATGGCATGGATGATCTTCATCGCTCCGGTGGGCATGATCGTCGTGCAAAACCTGTGCCTGGCATTCGCCGTCTTCCTGGACTCCGGTGATTCGCCGATCTTGCCGCGATGGGTCGCGCCTTTCAGCTTGGTCATTGCCGCCGCCATTACCCCCGCAGCCGGCGCATCGGTGGTGACAACAGGTCCGTTCGCCTGGAATGGCACGGTGTCGTTCTGGCTTCGACTGGTCGCGTTGGGCCTCTACGTGGCGGTGATGTTCTTCGTGTTGCGCAAGGCGGTGCTGCGGCAGGCACAAGATGCCGCCGAAACGGCGGACGTCGATCGGGCGCACCTACCATGACGCGCACCGCACCTCCGCCGGTCGCGACCGGCGGGCCGGCGGCCAGTCGCCGTGGGTGGCTCGCCGGTCCGAAGATCGATCTGTGGGTGGTCTGGTGGACGATCCCGATTTTCTATGCGCTCCAAGGCATCATCTATGTCCCGCTGACCGGACTGATGCCGCCTCGCCGCCCCGACATCTCCGCCCAACAGGTCGCGGACTTCTTCGAGCATCAGTCCCTTGGCATCAAGATCGGGTTCGGATCGCTCATGGTGATCGCAGGCTTCGTCGGGCCGGCCAACGGCCTGATCGCCTACCAGATTCGGCGCATGACAGTGCATCCGATTTTTGCCTATGCGTTCATCGCAACTCTGTCCGTCGGTGCCACGCCGGGATTTCTCTGGGGCGGCTTCGCATTCCTCACCGCGGTGCTGCGGCCGGGTCGCTCGCCCGAAACGCTGATGCTGCTGTACGACATGGCGTTCCTGTCGTACATCGGCTCCCTGGGCTGCTTCGCGGCGGCATGGGCGGTGCTGGGTGCGGCGATTCTTCTCGACAAAAACAAGATCTATCCAAAGTGGTTCGGCTACGCCACAATCTGGCAAATAGTCACCGAATTCCTGGCTGCCGTGGTCTTCAACTTCCACTCCGGCGCCTTCGCGTGGAATGGCTTGGTGGCGTTCTACATCGACACGGTCGTCTACGTCTTCTGGCAAGTCTGCCAGTTCTACGTCCTCTACCGGGCGATTCAGCAGCAGCCGGTCGACCAATTGCAGGCATAAGCCCATGCCCGGGTGCAGGTTTCGCGAGTTGGGAGTAGGACCGTTCCGTGAGTGATTCGCAACAGGCCGAACTGACATCCGACGATGCCGACGCGCGGCCCGCGGAGTCGGCCAACCAATCTCGGGTTCCCTATCTGCCTGGCGACGGGGCGATGTGGTTCTTCGTGCTGGGTGACATGATCATCTTCGGCTCCTACTTCATCGCATTCATGATCTTCCGTGCGCGTGAAACGAGCGCCTTCAACGCCGCCCAGCACGACTTATACCTCGACGTCGGTGTGGCCAATACGCTGCTGTTGCTGTTCAGTTCATGGCTCGCCGCTCGGGCCGTACTCGCGGCGCGCGACGACGACTGTGAACGCACAACACGCCTGCTCGCCGGGACGGGCGCCTGCGGCGCCGTCTTTATCGTGCTGAAGTTGCTCGAATGGTGGTTAGAGTTCAGCGCCGGCCACACCTTCCCGAGTAGCTCTTTCATGTCTTTCTATTTCGTCTTGACCGGTGTGCACATGTTGCACGTCATCATGGGATTGGTCATCTTGACGGTGATCACCATCCACATCCGCGCAAACGCCGATCGACGGGCGCAGGTGGTCGAGCAGGGCACGACCTACTGGCACATGGTGGATCTGCTGTGGGTGATCATCTTCGCGCTTCTCTACGTGCTGAGGTGACTGAAATGACTGATGCAAGACGCATTACCTATGTGTGGATCGTGCTATCGGCCGTCACGATCGTGACGTGGGTACTAGGTCACGCCGAAGAAGGATACGGGCGCGGCGCCACCACCGCGGTCGCGATGGTGGTCCTGGCTATCGCATTCATCAAGGTGCGCTTGATCATTCGGCAGTTCATGGAAGTGCGATCTGGCCCGCGCTGGCTACGTGTTTTCTGCGACGTCTGGATCGTAGTGCTGGCCGGAACAATCGTCGCGACATACCTATGGTGACGGCCCAACGGCAGCCTGACACTGACTTAAGTCAGTGCTATAGTCCACGCAAGTACGCAGTCAGCCCCAACGACGGGACGGGTTCGTGAATCTGCCGAAGCTGCAACCGCGCAGGGCGGGCGAGGTCGACTCTGCCCTGTCGGGCCAGACGTTCGACGAGCACATGGAACGTTCGGCGCGGGCCCAGCGCCAGGCGGACAAATGGCTCATTTCCGGCAGCCTCCTGATTGGCACCGCCGCCTTGGGCATCTTCGGGCTACCACTCTTCCTCCGGGGTGTACTCCTGCTGCGCCGGGCACATCGGAATGGACTCTCGGTTCGCCCGATGCTGGTCACCTTGCTGGGTTATCTGGTCATCATCGACGCCGCCATCAACACGGTGGGATGGGCTCTCGACTTGATGGGAAACCACACCCTGCTGGCCCGCGTGCTGCTGAACGGCTGGGGCAACATGTTCGATGCCGGCTACTTCTGGCACTACAACGAGCTCTGGGTCGGTGGCGCCGCGGGCCCGGGCGAAAAGGCGTGGGAAGTCGGGCTGATCCTCACGGTCTTCACGATGCGCATTGCCGCTGGGATCGGATTCCTGCAGATGAAGAGGTGGGGCCACCAGTGGATGGTCATCACCTGCTGGATGGGCGTGGTGATCTGGACCGGCTACGTCTTCAACATGACCATGTTCGCCGACGTGCGCTTTGCCGGCGTGGTACTGCCGGTCGTCGGCTGGTGGCTGTACGACATCTTCTACATCACCCCATTCCTCGCCATCCCCTATCTGCACTCGGTCAATCGCGAAATCTTTTCGGATTAGGCCTTGTGTTGACTTCAATCAGCAATTTCCACCAGGGAAGGCGGACAATGACGTCACCGGCCGCCAGTCGGGTGGTTTCACCACGGGTCCAGTTCACGCGTCAGTCGGCTGGGAATTCCTCACTAAGGAGGTCAGACCATGGATTACGTCTGGGAGCTCTTGCGCTACGTCGCCGCGTGGGGCGGCACCGGCCTGATCATCTGGTTCTGGTACTGGATGTTTTCCAACATCGGGACGTTCTAGCCGTCCCCCGCCGATCGGGCCGCTGGGACGGGGGTGATCTGCACAATGGCTGAGCCGGCTGACCCCCAAGCGATGGTGCTCGAGCGAAGTTGCGCTGTGACGGCGGTCGCGTTGAGTGATCAACGCCGCGAGGGTGTTCGGCTCGTGACGGGTGAGCGACGTGTGTTCGGATTGAACGGAAGCCTTAAATTCGTTCATGTCCCCTATCCGGCACTGCGCGATTGGAATCGCAGGACCGTGACATGTGGTGTGGCCCTGCAATGTTCGCCATCAAAGGAGCGCATTACCGAATATCGGCTGAATGAGCTGTCCGGTCGCGAACTGCGGGCGCTCGCCCTCGTCGAGGCCGGCGTTGCCCTTGGCTGGATCGCGTCGCGCTGGCCGGGTCTACTCCCCGAGGTGCAGCGTGTGCTGCCAGAAGTTCAGGTTGAAGCGGGCGACATGGATGCCGCGGAAATGCTCAAACGGGCAATCGCGTTGGCCGCCACGGAGCAGGCATTGACGGTGCACCCGCTGCTGGGTCATCTACCCCTGGCATACACGATGCCGCAGGGATTGACCGACAAGTTGCGGCGCAGCTTCGGCCGAATGCCTTGGACCACAACGCAGAAGCGTCTTCCCCGGCCGTACTCCGTGCCGGTGGGCGGCGATGGGGGCGTCCGCAACCCGAACCTGCCGCCACCCAGCCGGCCGCAAGACAACGACCTCGACATCACCCCGGACCACCGTCCCGGCATTCCGTATCCCGAGTGGAATGCGTGGACGAAGAGCTTTATGCATGACCACGTCGCGGTTCTGGAGCGCGCACACGCCAGTCACAGCCGTCAACCCGTCGCCATCTCGGCAGACCTCCGCAAATGGTTCGAAGAACACACCCACCGCACGATGAAGAATCGACTCGAAGACGGCTCCGATCTGGACGTCGACCAATATGTACGACACTACATCGACACCGCGACCGGCGAGGCGACCGAACCCCGCATTTTTCGCGAACTGTTGCCCAGCAATCGCGACGTCACCACGGCACTCCTGCTCGATGGGAGTTCGTCCTTGGGCGTGCACGGCGGGCGAATCTTCCGGCTCGAACTAGCTTGTGCCGACGCGCTTTCACGCGCAATGAACCGTGCCCGCGAACGGCACGGCATCTTCGTGTTCACCGGAAACACCCGGCACCGAGTCGATGTTCGTTGCCTGAAGAACTTCGAGGATCCGCGATTTGTGCCACCCAGCAGTCTCGGGCTACAGACCGGCGGATACACGCGACTCGGTGCGCCGCTTCGTCATTTGACGAGTCGGCTACTGGCCCAGCCGTCGGAGCGGCGCCTGTTGATCGTCATCGGTGACGGCCTGATTTCCGATGAAGGGTACGAGGGGCGATACGCCTGGGCGGATGCCGCACACGCGGTCGAGGAGGCCAGTGACGCGGGAGTGTCGATGTACTACGTCGGCGTCGGGCCCACGCGAGTCGATCCCCTGCCAGAGGTGTTCGGGCCGCGCCGGTCTCAGCGCATCCGACGGGTCGAGGAGCTTCCGCGCGTGCTGGCCCACGTCCACCGTGAGCTTGTCGCCGCATGATCCACCGCCAGCCTCCTCCGAAAAAGGGTCACCGATGACCAACGAAACATATTTCGCGAACGGCAACGAAGTTCAGCTGTTCGAATTGGCCTTTCAACGGCGCATACCGGTCATGCTCACCGGACCGACGGGGTGTGGCAAGACCCGGCTGGTCGAGCACATGGGAGTGCTATTACAGCGGCCGGTCGTCACGATCAGCTGCCACGACGACCTCACCAGCTCGGACCTCGTCGGCCGATTCATGGTGACCGGTGGTGACGTCGTATGGACCGATGGCCCGCTGACCCGGGCGGTGAAGGCCGGTGCGATCTGTTACCTGGACGAAGTCGTGGAGGCCCGCCACGACTCCTTGGCCATCCTGCATTCGCTCACCGATCACCGCCGCGCCCTCTACCTCGACCGTGCCGACGAAATCGTCGAAGCACCAGACTCTTTCATGCTGGTGTGCTCCTACAACCCTGCCTATCGCAGCTCGCTGAAGGAACTCAAACCATCCTTTCGTCAGCGATTCGTCACGATGCCGATGGACTATCTGCCCGCAGATCGTGAGGCGGAGGTCATCGTCGCCGAGGCCGGCGTGGAACTGGCAACGGCCACCCGGCTTGTCGAGTGCGCGATCGCCATCCGCACCGCGGACGAAGCGTTTCATTTCGAGCCACCGTCGACCCGAGTCTTGGTCACCGCGGCTCAGTTAATCGCCGCAGGTGCAACAGAAATGGAGGCTGCTCAAGCCTGCATCCTTGCCCCGCTCAGCACCGACGGCGCCATCACCGATGGGCTGCGTGAAGTTGCGGCGGCCAGGCTAGCCACCTCGAACACCTCGCCTTAAGCAAAGCCCAGCAAGGCTTAGGAAAGGAGCAAACCCGCATGGACCAACAGGAACAGAAGCGCAAGAGGGCGCTCATCGTCTTCCAAGTAGTCATATATGGCTACCTGCTAGTGATGTTCGGAGTCCAGCTCTACATGTCCTTCGCTCGAGGGTGGTGGGACCTGTGAATCTTCCTCTGAAGAACCGGCTTTCCGGCAACGGGTCCACCACGTCTCCTGCGGCCGAAGACTCAGTAAGCCTAGAAGATCACCACGACGCATCCCGCCTGGCCCAGCGGCGGGCCGACAAATGGATGATCGTCGGTGCCGCCTTGATGGGCATGTGGGCTCCGGGTCTGATCGGGTTTCCCATTTTCATGCGCGGGGTGTATCTGCAGCGTCAAGCCCTGCGGGCCGGTCTGTCGGTGCGGCCGATGATCGTGACCCTGATCGGTTATCTGACCCTGATCGATGGCATGCTCAACAGTCTGGGCTGGGCCCTGGACCTGGTTGCCAACCACACCTTGATCAACCGGGTGCTGATGGTCGGCTGGGGCAACATGTTCGACGCCGGCTACTTCTGGCACTACAACGAGCTGTGGGTCGGCGGCGCGGCGGGGCCGGGCGAAAAAGCTTATGTGGCAGGGCTGATCCTCACGGTGTTCTCCATGCGGGTGGCCGCCGCGATCGGCTTCCTGCAGATGAAGCGCTGGGGCCAACAGTGGATGATCATCACCTGCTGGATGGGCGTGGTGATCTGGTCCGCCTACGTCTTCAACATGACGATGTTCGCCGATGTGCGCTACGCCGGTGTGGTGTTTCCGGTCATCGGCTGGTGGCTGTACGACATCTTCTACATCACCCCATTCCTCGCGATTCCGTACCTACATACGGTCAACCGCGAAATCTTCTCCGACTGAACAGGTTTAAGGAGCATAACGATGAGCGCACCGTCACCCACCGAGGAAAAGGACCCCGCTGCCGGGCTCGAGCCGGGGACCACACCGTACTACGCGCGAATGCACAAGTGGATCAAGCGGGCCGTGCTGATCTGCCTGGTGGCACTGGTGATCGAAGGGGCGTTCACCTTGCCTTTCATGGCGGTCTACTACGGGTACCCCACGCTGAGTCTGACCGAAATCTGCAGCGAGTTGCTGAAGATTCGGTACTCCAACGACACCCTGGAGTGCAAGTACCCCTACCCGCCCCTCGGACCGCCCGAGGGAGCCGAGGGCAAGGCCACCGCGCAAGACATCTGGGGAATCCAGCCGATTCCTAAATACCACCGGCTCGGATTCCGCGAACTGGTCCGCATCCACAACGACCGGCTGGCTCGCCAGGCGGCTCAACAGCATGCGGGGTCGCACCCTTGACGTACCGCGTCGTTCAGTGGACGACGGGGAACGTGGGCAAGAAGTCAGTCCACGCGATCGCCGAGAATTCACAGTTGGAACTAGTGGGCTGCTACGCGTGGTCGCCCGACAAGGTCGGCCACGACGTCGGCGAGCTGTGCGGCATCAATCCGATGGGCGTGCACGCGACCGACAACGTCGATGCGCTCCTGGGGATCAAGCCCGATTGTGTTGTCTACAACCCGATGTTCGCCAGTGTCGACGAAGTGACGCGCATCCTCGAAGCGGGAATCAACGTTGTGACCACGTCGGAGTTCATCACCGGGCACCAGCTGGGAAGTGATCGTGAACGGATCGTCCAAGCATGCGCTCGCGGCGGTTCGACCATCTTCGGCAGCGGCATCAACCCGGGATTCATCCAGCTCTTCGCGATCGTCACGGCCGGTATCTCCGACCGGGTGGACCGGATCTCGATTGTCGAGTCGTTCGACACGACCATCTACAACTCTCCAGGCAACAGAGATACCGATGGGTTTCGGCTATCCGATCGACCAGCCCGATCTGCGCGCCATTACCGAGAAGGGCTCCGGCATCTTCCGCGAGGCGGTGCTGCTCGTCGCCGACGCGCTCGGAGTCGAACTTGACGAGGTGCGCTGTGAGGCCGAATACGCGCACACCACCGAAGATTTGGTGCTGCCCGGAGACTGGACCATCAAAAAGGGTTGCGTCGCGGGCATCGACGTCCGGTGGAAGGGATTTGTCGGTGCACGCGGTGTGGTCGAGGTTCGCGGGGTGTGGACCAAAGGTCAATCCCTGGAACCGGCTTGGTCGACAGATTTCGGCTACACCGTTACGGTGCAGGGCCGACCAACGATCAAGAGCACACTAAGTTTTGAGCCTCCGACGGATTTTCGAGCCGAAACGATCGAAGACTACATCATGCTCGGTTTGACCATCACCGCCATGCCGGCTATCACGGCGATACCGGCCGTGGTCGCGGCTCCACCCGGCATCGCCACCTACAACGACCTGCCCCTGTTGCTTCCGCGGGGAGTGTTGGCGCGCGACTGAAAGGACCCGCAAGTGACCACCGCCACCAATGCGCCCAGCATCTTCGAGGCTGGACTTCCGGCGCTCGAGTATGACGTCACCGAATCGCCGCATGCGGTCTGGGACCGGATTCGGACCGCACAAGAGCGGGCTCCGATCGCCATCGGTCCGCTCGGCCCCGAGGTGCTTTCCTACGATCTCTGTCGAAATATTCTGCGCGACAACCGATTCGTGATTCCCCCGGGTCTTCACTTGAGCGCGCAAGGCGTCACGTCGGGACCGCTCTGGGACAGGGTCGTCGGGAGCATCATCTGCGCGGGAGGGGCCGAACACCATCGGTTGCGAAGTCTGGTGTCGCGGGCATTCACGCCTCGGGCCATCACGCGTCTGGACGAAACGATCGCCGAAGTTCTCAACGAGCTGATCGACGGCGTTGCCACCATGGGCCGCTGTGACGTCGTCACCGATATCGCCCGGCACTATCCCATCCCGATCATCTGCGCCCTGCTTGGTGCCCCACGCGCGGATTGGTCGCAGTTTGACCGATGGGCCGAAGAAATCTTCAAAATGGTCAACTTCTCGGTCAATCTGGTCGACGAAATGCCATCCGTCCTTCGAGGTTGGGCTGAAATGGACGCGTATGTCGACGAGATGATCGCTGACCGGCGACACCAGCTGACCGACGACCTACTCTCCAATCTCATTCGCGCCGAGGACGCGGGCGACCGACTCAGCGCCGACGAATTGCGTTTGACGGTAGCCGGTTTGCTCCTTGCGGGAACCGATACCACCCGCAATCAGGTGGCCGCTTCCGTGCAGGTGCTGCTCGATCACCCCGAGCAGTGGGCGTTGCTGCGCGATCACCCGGACCTGGCCATGTCCGCGGTCGAGGAAAGCATGCGCCACTCCCCCGCCGTCTGCAATACCGTGCGCACCGTAAACGAGGATGCTGAGTTAGGCGGATACACCTTCCCCAGTGGCACCTACATCTTCGTGAATTCCTTTGCCGCCAACCGCGATCCCGCCACCTACCAGGATCCCGATTGCTTCGACATCACCCGTAAGGGAGCGCCGGCCGTGTTGACCTTTGGCGGTGGCACGCACTACTGCCTCGGCGCAAACCTCGCCAGACTGGAGCTGGCGGAAGGACTGAAGATGTTGGCACACCGCATGCCCGACGCCCGTCGAACGGGGCCGGCCCCGTGGAAACCGATGCTCGGCATGAGTGGGCCAACCACTCTGCCCATCGAGTTCTGATCGCGATGACGCGTCCTGGCCGCGAGGTCCATCTCCCAGATCCCTCTCTCGATCCTGCACGGAGGTCACAGATGAATGATTCACCGTCGCGGTTGCATCACGTCGTCTTCGCGGTAGCCCGTGAGCGACACGAGACTGTGGGACAGCTATTTACCGAGCTGGGCTTCACCTTCGAAACCATCGCCTTGGACGAACTCGGGATTCGAGTGCTGTTGGATTGGAATCGAGGCATCGAGCTGATCAGCCCGAACCCGGAATCGACTGCAGAGGTTGCTGTTTCGGTCACCGAGTTCCTCGCGAGTCGCGGTGATGGCGTTTTCACCGTGGTCGTCCAGGTTCCCGGAGCGTCGGCGGCTGAGGATATTGCCAAGCGTTACGGCTCGATAACTCGCTTCCGGCAAGGCTTCGAGGGCGAAGGTAACTATCTCGAAGAAATCGACTTGTCGGTGTTGGGCCTGCCCCTGACCTTTCTGTCGACCAACCTGCCATGAGCGAGCTGCGGTTCGACGGCCAGGTTGCCATCGTGACGGGCGCTGGCGGCCAAAACCCAAGTCTGGGGCGGTGTCACGCCACCCTACTCGCCGAACGGGGAGCCAAAGTCGTCGTCAATGACCTTGGCGTGGGACCTGACGGACGCGGCATCCTCCGGGCGAACGCGGAGCAGGTCGCCAACGAGATTCGTGACGCCGGCGGCGAGGCGGTCGCCGATCAGCACAGTGTCGCCGAGGAGGACAGCGCCCGCCAGGTCGTGGCGACGGCGCTGAACACGTGGGGACGGCTCGACATCCTCGTGAACAACGCCGGTGTCTGCTTCATGGCACGCTTCGACGAAATCTCCAGTGACGATATTCGCAACGTCATCGACGTCCATTTGATGGGAACCATCTGGATGTGCCGGGCGGCGTGGCCGCATATGCGCGAGGCGGGGTACGGACGGATCGTGAACACCACGTCCGGAGCGATGTTCGGGATCGAGAACCTGTCTATCTACGGCGCGGCCAAGAGTGGCATTTTCGGATTGACCCGCGGATTAGCGGTCGAGGGAGCCGAATTCGGTATCACGGTCAATGCATTGGGACCGGCCGCAAATACCACGGCCATCCGCCACTTCAACGAGACTTCGGCGTTCACCGAGTTGATGGAAAATCACTTCCCCACCACGCTGATCTCGCCGGCTGTCGCCTACCTTGCGCACCAATGTTGTGAGCTTTCCGGCGCCAACCTCGAAGCCGCCGCCGGCAACGTCGGGCTACGCGTGTTCGGCCAGACCGCGGGATACACCGACACCGACCTCACCGTCGAGAACGTGCGCGACAACCTCGCAGTGATCGTCGACAAGAGTACGGCGACGATGTTCCCCGACCCGGGCGAGGTGCCGCCCGGCCCGACCGGCGCGGTGCAGCTCGGCGCCGTTTTCAAGCCCTACCAGCCCAGTGAACCGTTGCCCGCCAGCGGTATTCGTTACAGCCAGGAGAGATCATGACCGTCGGTACGGCAAAGCCAAGCATCTTTGATGCCGATCTGCCGGTATTGGACTACGCCGTCACGGACACACCGCAGCAGATCTATCCGCAGTTTCGGGCTGCTCAGCAAGTCGCACCGATCGCGCTGGGTCCAGTGGGCCCAGAGACGCTCTCGTATGAGCTCGCGCGAACCGTGCTGGGCGACCCACGGTTCGGGATCCCTCCGGGCATTCACCTCACGGCGCACGGGGTGACGTCAGGTGAATTGTGGGACCGCGTCGTCGCCAGCATCCTCTGCATGGAAGGTACCGAACACCGCCGGTTGCGCAGCTTGGTGTCAAAGGCCTTCACCCCGCGGGCAACCGCACGCATGGACAGCACGATCCACGCCGTCATCAACGAACTCACCGATGCCGTTGTCGCGGCAGGGAATTGCGAGTTCGTCGAGGAGATCGCGCGGCCCTATCCCATTCCCGTCATCTGCGCCCTGCTGGGTGCGCCGCGGGAAGACTGGCAGTTGTTCTCGACATGGGCAGAGGACATATTCAAGATCGTCAGCTTCGACTGCAATCTTGCCGAGGAAGAGCCCAAGGTCCTGAAGGCCTGGGACGCTTTTGACGAATACATCGATGGAATGATCGCCGAGCGGCGCAAGTCTCTTACCGACGACCTCCTCTCCGAGCTCATCCGAGCCGAAGACCGCGGCGACCGCCTTAATGCCTCTGAAGTCCGGATGCTGGCGTTCAGCATCCTGGTAGCCGGAACCGATACCACCCGTACGCAATTGGCGGCGTCGATGCAAGTTCTGAGTGAGCATCCCGAACAGTGGGCGCTGCTTCGCGACAACCCCGAGCTCGGGATGAAAGCCGTCGAGGAAACCATGCGGCACTCTCCGTCGATGTGTAGCACCCTCCGGAGCGCCATAGATGACGTCACGATCGGCGAGTACACCTTCCCGGCCGGCACGTTCATTATCGTGAATACCTATGCCGCCAATAGGGATCCGTCCATCTACGACGATCCCACGCGGTTCGATATCACTCGCAACGACCCACCGCCGATCCTCACCTTCGGTGGAGGCGCTCACTATTGCCTCGGTGCAAACCTCGCCAGACGGGAACTCTCCGAAGCACTGAAGATTCTCGCCCACCGTTTGCCGCACCCGCGGTGCACCGAAAACCCACCGTGGCGACCACTTCTCGGCATGAGCGGACCCACGCGACTCCAACTCGAGTTCGATACGTCCGCCGCCGCGGAATAGACGATCATTTTCCGCTTTCCGCCAACCGAAAGGAACAAGGAATGGCCGACTCTCGAAGCATTCCAGAGTTCGACTCGGCCGATCTGCCGATGTCGTTCGACCGGGGCGTCGGCTGGGCGGCATTGCGCGATGCTGGCCCGGTGGTGTTGAGTGACGGTTGGTACGCCCTAACTCGTCGAGCTGATGTGCTTGCCGCACTGCGCAATCCGAGCGTCTTTTCCTCCAAGAAAGCGTTCGAGGTGGTCGGTAGCCCGTTACCGCTGGTGCCGGCGGCGCTGGATCCCCCAGAGCACACCCGGATCCGACGGATCCTGCATCCGTTCTTCGGTCCGCAGGCGCTGTCGGTGATACTGCCCTCGATTCAGGCGCAGGCGATCGACATCATCGACGCGATCGGGCGCCGCGACGAGTGTGAGGTGATGGCCGAACTCGCCACTCCCTATCCGTCCCAGGTCTTCTTGACGCTGTTCGGCCTCCCGCTAGAAGATCGGGAGCGGCTCATCCGGTGGAAGGATGCCATCATCGAGCTGAGCATGCCGAATGCCGCAGGCCAGGAGCCTGATCTGACACCGGCTTTGGAATTGTTCAGCTACCTGACCGAGGCGGTCGCCGAGCATCGGCAGAATCCAGGCGACGATGTCCTTTCACAAGTGCTATTGGGCGAGGATTCGCTCACTGACGACGAGGCCCTGGGCATGGCCTTCTTCTTCGTGCTGGCTGGACTGGACACAGTTACCTCAGCAATCGGGGCGGCAATGCTCGAGCTGGCCCGCCGTCCCGACATCCGCCGCAATCTCTGCGAAAACCCAAGCCAAATCCGCGTTTTCGTCGAGGAGATCGTTCGACTGGAGTCGTCGGCTCCGGTCGTCCCCCGGGTGACGACCGAGGATGTCACCGTGGCCGGTGTGACGTTGCCAGCTGGCTCGCGGGTGCGGCTGTGCTTGGGCGCAATCAACCGAGACGGTAGCGATGCGATATCCGGTGATGACCTCGTGATGGACGGCAAGGTGCACAAGCACTGGGGCTTCGGCGGCGGCCCGCACCGCTGCGTGGGGTCCCATCTGGCGCGAATGGAAATGAACGTCGTCGTGACCGAATGGCTGAAGCGTGTACCTCATTTCGAGCTCGCCCCGGGGTACCGGCCCGAGATCATCTGGCCCTCCCCGACCAGCACGCTGCCCCGACTACCGGTGCGCATTCTCGACAAGGAGCCACAACCGTGACCTCGAAGCCTGACGAGCAATTCCCCCTCCGAATTGTTCAGTGGACCACCGGAAGCGTCGGCAAGCGGTCGGTGCGGGCAGTCGCCTCCAATCCCACCCTCGAACTAGTGGGGTGCTACGCCTGGTCACCAGACAAGGTCGGCCGCGACGTCGGCGAGTTGGCCGGCATCGATCCGCTGGGCGTCGCAGCGACCGACGACATCGACGCCCTGATCGAATTGCAACCTGACTGCGTCATATACAACCCAATGTGGCCGGACGTCGACCATCTCGTCCACATCCTGTCGGCCGGGATCAACGTGGTGACCACCGCCGCCTTCATCACCGGCCACACCTTCGGCGACGGTCGCGACCGCATCATCGAGGCATGCGAACGCGGTGGCACAACCATTTTCGGCAGTGGCATAAACCCTGGATTCGCCGAGATGATGGCCATCATGTCGTCCACGATCTGCGATCGGATCGACAAGATCACCATCACCGAGTCCGGAGATAGCACCTTGTACGACTCGCCAGCAACCGAAATGCCGGCGGGCTTCGGTCAACCCATCGACAATCCGGACCTGCAGGCGATGACCGCGGAAGGCACAGGCGTGTTCCGCGAGGCATTGCTGATGATGGCCGATGCGTTGGGTGTCGAGCTTGATGAGGTTCGATGCGAAGCCGAATACGCGCAAACCACAGAGGATCTCGATCTTCCCGGTCCGTGGAGAATTGAAAAGGGCTGTGTTGCGGGCATCGACGCACGCTGGAGAGGGTTTGTCGGCGAGCGCGACGTCGTCGAGATCCGCGTCCGGTGGCGCAAGGGTCAGACGTTGGAGCCCGACTGGAAGCTGGACACCATGGGCTATGAACTCGAGGTCCAGGGACAACCCACGGTCAAGACGTCGATCCAGCTGCTCCCACCGCCGGACTTCGCGTTCGAAACGTTGGCGGATTTCATGGTGCTGGGCATGATTATCACGGCCATGCCCGCGGTCAACGCGATTGCAGCCGTAGTCGCAGCGGCGCCGGGCATCGCCACCTACAACGACTTGCCGCTGACGCTGCCCCGCGGCGTGATGAGTGCCAAGTAGATGACATACAAAATCGATCCCGATGTGCTGGCTCGGGAATGCCGGCAGGTACTCGACCTTCCACTCGACAGCGGCGAACGGTTCTCGGCGCTTATCGAGCGGCTTTCACACGCCTACCCCGAGATCATCGAAAACCGACAGCGACGCTGGTTGGGAAGCAGGGCCGGCGGCATCTTGGGCAAGCTGACATTCCTGCACATCAGCTTCTCGGAGTATCTGTTGATCTTCGGTTGTCCCGCCGGGACACAGGGGTTTTCCGGAAGATACAACTACATGGAGCTTTACAAGGTCATTCTCGCGGGCCGATACACGACCTACAATCTGGAATCCGACCAGATCGGCGCAACCGTTTATACGCCCGGGGATCTCACTTACATGAAAAAGGGTGAGGCCAGGGGGCTGGAGATCGACTCAGGCTCATGGCATCTGGAGTATGGCCGTGGTCCGAACATCACCGCGATGCCTTTTGGTCTGATGGATACATTGGTCAGCTCAGTCGACGTGAAGCCGCTTGCGGCGACCACCAGCGAATACATGAGCTTTCTGAGTAGAGGTCTGCGCAACCGCCGGCGTTCGGCTGGTCAGAGCACCTGAATTTCTCCGGTGCTGCCGTCCACCTCGATCAGGGCGCCCGCCGGCAATGATCTGGTCGCCCCGTGAACATCCACGACACAGGGAAACCCGAATTCGCGGGCCACCACGGCGGCGTGTGACATCGGGCCGCCGAGTTCGGTCACCACGGCCGCGGCGTAGCAGAACGCCGCGGTGTACCCGACGTCGGTGACCTCGGCGACAAGGATCTCGCCGGGCTGCAGGTCGTCGATCGTCTCGGGCCGCACGATGCGCACCCGGCCGCGCACCCGGCCCCCGCACACGCCGACGCCGCGCAGGGTGTCTCCACTGGAAAGCACCGGCGCCGACGTGGTCGCCGGCTCCCAGCTTCCGCTGAAGACGGTCGGGACAGTGACGGTGGCCAGCCGGCGCTGCTCGGCCCGGCGCCGTGCCACCAGCCCCTTGATGTCGACGGGCGGGGCGTCGAGTTCGTCGATCAGTAGGTAGAACACATCGTCGGCGGAGTCGCAGAGACCGGCGCCGACCAGCCTGCGCCCGTACTCGCGCAGCAGACCGCGCAGCACCCAATTGGCCCGCACCACCTTGTCGCGACGAGCTTCCCGGTCGCGCAATTGCCGGGCGGCCAGCAACGCTACCGGCTTGGCCCGCAACGGAATCCGCGGCTGCGGTGGCTGCGGCGCGGCAGGTGCGCTCATCGCCCTGGCCACCATCCGGACCAACAGCTCCGGGTCGTCGGCGTAGCTGCTGGACAACATCTCGAGCTCTGCGGGCCCCCGGTGGCCGATCAACGCCAGCTCGGCCAGCAGCGCGGCGTGAAATTCCGGGGCGTCGACGGCCAGCTTGTCCAGCCGCTCCCCCGGTTCGCTCAACAGCCGGACCACGTTCGGATCGCGTTGCGCCGCAACCACCAACCGCTGCATGGCCTCGACCGATCGCGCACTGACCAATTCCGGCCCCGCGGCCGGGGAAGTGTCTCGACCACACAAGCCGCGCAGCAACACGTTGAACGCGGCGCACAGCATGAATGACGCCGAGGCCAGCACCCACCCGTGCACGACGAGGTCGCGGGCCAGCACGATCAGGCTGAGCAGCCGGCGATCGTCGAGTTGGGTCACATCGTCGGCCAGCCGCTCCAGGCGATCGACGTCGGCGATGAAGTCCTCGGTATCGCGGGAGGCACCGGAGCTCAGGCCCACCAGGTTGACACCGAACACCCCGATATTACGAGCGTTGCGCAATTGTTTTCGGGCCCAACCGATTTCGGATGGCCGTTGCTCACCGAATACCGGTAGCGAGGCCATGCTGGGGCCGAAGAACCCGCTGTTGCTGACGATCATCGACGGCTTGGCGAACGGCACGGTTTCGGCCATGAAGTGCGCCGACGTGATCGCCCCATACAACCGGTGGCCGAACACCGCGACGGTGCGCATGGCGATTTCGCGCTGGACCATGCCGCCCGGCCGCAGCCGCTCGGCAATGACCGCGCCCCCGGCACGCAACCCGCGGACGGTCGCCGATGCCGACGCCGGCGAAAACGGGCCCGGCAGCGCCTCGGACAGGTTGGTGGCCAAGAAGGTCGGAAAACGCGGGTCGATCGGGGTGTCGAACTCGCCGTTATCTCCTTGTGGGCCGGCTAGTCTCGGCGTCTCCCCGTCATCGGCTGCCGCATCGACGGCGGGCAGGTCCGCGACATTGGCCAGCCGCCACGGCAGCGAGACCACCCTAGTACCCAGCGCGATGCGACCGCGTACCGCCAGGGCGAAGTCCTCGATACATTCGTCGCAGTTCCATGCCGGCCGGAATCCCCACTCCTGGCGCAGCCGTGCGGTATCCATCAGCGGCGCACTTCGCACCCAGTCCCCCTCGCCGTCTCGTCCCCAAGCCCGCAACGGGCCGCGCAGCGAGACGATCGGGCGCCCGAGCGCGGCAGCGATCCGGCGGAACGTCTGCTCACCGTCGGCGGCGAGATTGATTGGGCCGTCGGTGATGCCGGTGTCCACGACGGCGCGGGTGAACAGTCGAAGCGCGTCGTCGAGGTGGACGACTTGCATACGCCGATCGCTGGACCGGTCGGGGAACGCCGGCGACGCCAGCAGCGCGCGCACCCAGTTGTCGACGTTGCGGCCGACGATCAGCGCCGAGCGTATCGCGACCCATTCGGCATCCGACGCGCCGAGCAGATCCTCGACGTGGGCCTGGTGGACACCGTCGGCCAGCACCGGAACCATCGGCTCCTGTTCGGTTTTCGGCGTGTCGGCGCGGCCGTAGACGTGCGCGGACGAAGCGAAAACGATGCGCCTGCAACCGGTTTCGGCCATCGCTTCCAGGACGTTGCGGGTGCCGCCGACGTTGACCTCGTGGCCGATACGTTGGTCGGGTCCGGGGCATCGTGCCCACGCCAGATGTGCGACGACGTCCGATCCGGTTATGCCGCGTTTGACCGCGCCCGCGTCCCGGATGTCGGCCTCGATGAAATCCGCGGCACTCGACCAGCTTTGCGGCCGGTGCCGGGCGATTCCCACGACCTGGTGGCCCTGACTGAGCAATCGGGCGGTGAGACCGCGGCCGAGCACACCGCCGGCCCCGGTGACCGCGACTCTCACTGACTGCCGACCTTCATTGGTTATTCGTCGTCATCGCTCAACGCGGCATTGAGCAGATCCTCGAGGTCCATGTCGGCGATGTCCTTCTCGGTGCTCACGCCCGTTGCCGACGCCTGCGTGGTGTCGTCTTCGGTTGCCAGAGCGAGCAACAACTCCAGCACGCCGGCCTGGCGCAATCGCTTCACCGGAATCGAGCCCACCACGCGCTGAATGTCGGCTTCCCCGGGCGCGGCGGCCGGAGCGCTTTGCTCCCCCGTTCCGACCAGCTCGGCGTGCATGTAGCCGGCCAGCGCGGCACAGTTGGGGTAATCGAAGATCAGCGTGGGTGAAAGTGCCAGACCGGTAGCGGACTTCAACCGGTTGCGCATCTCGACGGCGGTCAGCGAGTCGAAGCCGAGTTCCTGGAACGCCCGGTCCGGATCGATGGATTCGGGGCTGGAGTTGCCCAGCACCGTGGCGATGTTCGAGCGCACCAAGTCCAGTAGCACGGCGAACTGCTCGTCTTCCGGCAGGCCCTCGAGACGTTGCAGCAGAGCCGATTTAGACTTCGCCGCGGCCAGCGAATCGTCGACCTGGCGCCGGGTCGGCGCGTTGATCAGATCGACGAACATCGGCGGCAACGTTCCGCCGTCGAACTTCACCCGTAGCGCCGCCAGGTCGATGTGAGCCGGCAGCAGGAACGGCTCGTCGACGATCAGCGCGGTGTCCATCAATTCCAGTGCCTGATCCGACGGCATCGCGACGATGCCGTCCCGGCCGAACCGGGCCCGATCCGCCGCGCCCAGCGCCCCGGTCATGGCACTGGCCTGATCCCACAAACCCCAGCCGAGTGACATCGCCGGCAAGCCACCGGCACGCCGGTGCACGGCCAACCCGTCCAGGAAGGAGTTGGCCGCCGCGTAGTTGGCCTGACCCGATGCTCCGGCCAACCCAGCCATCGACGAAAACAGAACGAAGGCAGCGACATCCAGGTCGCGGGTCAACTCGTGCAGGTTCCAGGCCCCATCGACCTTCGCCCGCAACACCGCGTCCACCCGCTCCGGCGTCAGCGAGGAAATGACGGCGTCGTCGAGCATCCCGGCCGCGTGAATCACTCCCGACAGCGGTCGCTGCACCGGAATATCGGCGATCACCTTGGCCAGCGCCTCCCGGTCGGCCACGTCGCAGGCCACCACCTGCACCTGCGCCCCGGTCGCGCTGAGCTCGGTCATCAGCTCGGCGGCGCCGGGAGCATCCAGGCCACGCCGGCTCACCAACACCACGTTGCGCGCACCGTGTCGCGACACCACGTGGCGGGCCAATGCCGAGCCGGCCATCCCGGTTCCACCGGTGATCAGCACGGTCCCGGCGGACCAGCCACCGGGCATCGTCATCACGACCTTGCCGACATGGCGGGCCTGGCTCAAGTACCGCAATGCGGCCGGAGCGCGTCGCACGTCGAACCTGGTCACCGGCAGCGGCCGTAGCACGTCCTCGCCGAACAGCGCGGTCAGCTCGTCGAGCATCTGCTGAATGCGCTCGGGCCCCGCCTCGAACAGATCAAAGGCGCGGTATCGCACACCCGGGTGGTCGGCGGCCACCTCGTCGGGCTCGCGGATGTCGGTCTTGCCCATCTCCAGGAAGATGCCGCCGGGGGCCACAAGTCGCAGGGACGAGTCGACGAAGTCGCCGGACAGCGAATCGAGCACGATATCCATCCCGGCCATCCCGGTCCTGGCGGTGACGGCGCGGAACTTGTCCTCGAATTCCAGGCTGCGCGAGTCGCCGATATGGTCGTCGTCAAAGCCCATGGCCCGCAACGTGTCCCACTTGCCTCGGCTGGCCGTCGCGAAGACCTCCAGGCCCAGGTGCCGGGCCAGCTGGACGGCCGCCATTCCGACACCGCCGGCGGCCGCGTGCACCAGCACTCGCTGACCGGGCCGCACCCCGGCCAGATCCGTCAGCGCGTAGTAGGCGGTGGCGAAAACCACCGTGCTGGTCGCGGCCGCGGTGTGCGACCAACCCGCGGGCACCTTCGCCAGCAGTCGCTGGTCGGTGACGGCGGTCGTGCCGGTTCCGTCGGGGAACAGGCCCATCACTCGGTCGCCGATCGCGAAACGGCCATCGGGCGAATAGGTTTTCGACGACCACACCGGATGCCTCGATGCCCATCACCGCGGCCGGGTCGGGGTAGAGGTTGAGCGCGATCATCACGTCGCGGAAGTTGGCCGCGATGGCCGACAGCGCGACCCGCACCTGGCCGGGCCCCAGGGGCGCGCCGGCGTCGGGGATCCGCTCCAGTCGTAGGTTTTCGAAGGTGCCGCGACTGCTCATGCCCAGCCGCCACGGGCCATCACCGGGCGGCACCAACAGACTGCCGACGGCCCGACTGCCGTGGACGCGGGCGAGGTAAACCTTTGCGCCGCGCAGCAACACCTGCGGCTCGCCGGCGGCCAGGACCGCGGCCACCGCTTCGTCGTCGAGTGGTGCGTCGGTATCGACCAGCACGATCCGACCGGGATGTTCGGTCTGCGCCGAACGCACCAAGCCCCACACCGCGGCGCCCGCCAGATCGGTGATGTCCTCCCCCGGCAACGGCATCGCGCCCCGGGTGGCCACCACCAGCGTCGCGGTCCCCTCGCGGGCCAACCACGACTGCAGCACCGGCAGCACCGCGCGAGTGGCCGCGTACACCCCAGCCAGGACGTCGTCGGCGACCGGTGCCGACTCGAACAACACGGCCGAGCGCTGTCCCTCGGCGGCCTCGGATTCCGGTGCGCCCCAGGCGGATACCGACACCGGTTGCACCGAGGATGACGGCTGCACGATCCAGTCGACTTCGAAGAGCCGGTCCGGGCCCGAGTTGGACACCGCGGCCAGCAATTGCTGATCGGTCACCGGGCGAGCCACCATCGACGCCACCGAAAGCACCGGCAGCCCAAGGCCGTCCGCAAGTTCGATGGACACAGCCGAATCGCCCACCGGCACGATGCGCGCCCGCACCGCCGCCGCACCGGAGGCGTGCAGGGATACCTGCTGCCAGGAGAACGGTACCAACATCGAACCTTCGGCAAGCTCGTCGCCGTCGGAGGCCAGGATCACCGCGTGCAACGCGGCGTCGAGCAGCACCGGGTGCACCCCGAACCCGGCCACCGACACGCCGGCATCCGCGGGCAGGGTGACTTCGGCGAACACTTCGTCGCCGCGGCGCCACATCGAGGTCAACCCGCGGAACGCGGGCCCGTATCCGTATCCGCGTTCGGCCAGCCGCTCGTATCCGTCGCCGATGTCGACCGGAACCGCACCGACCGGCGGCCACGCCGACAGGTCCGCGCTTGGTTCGGCCGTGCCCGCACGCAGCACGCCCTCGGCGTGCAACGACCAACCGGAACCGGCCTCGGCGCGGGAAAACACCGACACCCCGCGGGTGCCCTCCTCGGTCGGGCCGCCGACCACCACCTGGACCGCGACCGACCCGCCGGGCGGCAACACCAGGGGCGCCGCAAGATTCAGTTCGTCGACGACGCCGCAGCCCACTTCGTCGCCGGCCCGGATCGCCAGCTCGACGAATCCGGCGCCGGGGAACAGCACGACCCCGCCGACGGCGTGGTCGTTCAACCAGGTCTGCACGCTCGGCGATAACCGGCCCGTCAGCACCACCCCACCCGAGGCCGGCAGCTCGACCACCGCACCAAGCAGCGGGTGTTCGCCGGCCGCCAGGCCCAGGCCGGCCGCGTCGGCCGGGGCGCCGTCGCCCGCGAGCCAAAACCGCCGTCGCTCAAAGGTATAGGTGGGTAGCTCGACGAAATTGGCCCGGCCGATCGCCGCGCGCCAATCCACGTCCATCCCGGTTACATACCCCTGCGCGACGGCAGCGATCAGGGTTTCCGGCTCCGGTCGGTCCTTGCGCAGCGCGGACACCGTGATGATCGGCGCATCGGGCAGCGATTCTTCGATCGATGCGATCAGGCCGCTGCCGGGCCCGACTTCGAGGAATCGGGTTGCGCCGGCCGCATGGACGAAGCGCACGCTGTCGGCGAACCGCACCGCCTCGCGCACGTGCCGCTTCCAATAGGCCGCCGTGGCGAAGTCGGCTGCGGCCAGCTCGCCGGTCACGTTCGACACGATCGGGATGGTTGGCTTGCCGACGGCGAGTCCGGCCGCGACCGTGCCGAATTCGTCGATCATCGGCTCCATCAACGGGGAGTGGAACGCGTGCGAGACGGCGAGTCGGTGCACGCGGCGGCCGTCGGCGCGAAGCCGCTCGGCGATCGCGATCACCTGGTCTTCATTGCCCGAAATCACCACCGAGCCCGGCGCATTCACCGCCGCGACGCCGACCCCGGCTTGTTCGGAGGGGACCAGCAGCGGGCTTACCTCCTCCTCGGTGGCCTGCACGGCGATCATCGCCCCGCCCGCCGGCAGCGCCTGCATGAAGCGGCCCCGGGCGGCCACCAGCACGGCGGCGTTCTCGAGCGGCAAGACACCGGCGACGTGCGCGGCGGCCAGCTCGCCGATCGAGTGACCCATCACGAAATCGGGTCGCACGCCCCAGGATTCGAGCAGCCGGAACAACGCCACTTCCACCGCGAACAACGCCGGTTGGGCGAATTCGGTGGTGTTTAACAGCTCTTCGTCGTGTCCCCACATCACGTCGCGCAGCGGGCGCAACAGGTGCCGGTCGAGTTCTGCCACCACGCCGTCGAACGCCTCGGCGAATAGCGGGTATCCGGCGTGCAAGCCCATCCCCATGCCAAGCAGTTGCGAGCCCTGGCCGGGGAAGACGAAGACGGTCTTGCCGCCCTGGGCGGTCCCCCGGGTAACCGATCCGATCTCGGCGCCGGCCAATTCGTCGAGGCCGGCCAGCAACCGGTCGCGATCTGCGCCGGCGACGACGGCCCGGTGTTCGAAGTGCGACCGTCCCGCCAGGGACCACGCCACGTCGGCGACGTCGAGTTCACCGTGAGCGCCCAGATGCGCGGCCAACCGGGATGCGTGGGACCTCAACGCCGACAGGGACTTTGCCGATACCACCCACGGCAACACCGGCACGTTCGGGTGCTCGACGACGTCGTCGACGCCGCCGGGGGCAGCCTCGATGATGACGTGGGCGTTGGTGCCGCTGATGCCGAACGACGACACGCCCGCCCGGTGCACGCGTCCCGCGTCGGGCCACGGCCGCGCCTCGGTCAGCAGCGACACCGCGCCCGCCGACCAATCCACATGCGGGCTGGGCTGATCCACGTGCAAGGTCGCCGGCAGCAGCCCGTGGCGCATCGCGAGCACCATCTTGATCACCCCGGCCACGCCGGCGGCGGCCTGGGTGTGACCCATGTTCGACTTGATCGAGCCCAGCAGCAGCGGCTCGGTGCGGTGTTGCCCGTAGGTCGCCAGCAATGCCTGGGCCTCGATGGGGTCGCCCAAAGTGGTTCCGGTGCCGTGGCCTTCCACCACGTCGACATCGGCCGTGGACAAACCGGCGCTGGCCAATGCGGCCCGCACCACGCGTTGCTGGGACGGACCGTTGGGGGCCGTCAAGCCGTTGGAGGCACCGTCCTGATTGATCGCCGAGCCGCGAACCACCGCCAGCACCGGGTGGCCCAGCCGGCGGGCATCCGACAATCGCTCGACGACGAGCATGCCGCCGCCCTCCGAGAATCCGGTGCCGTCGGCCGCGCCCGCGTACGCCTTGCACCGGCCGTCCACCGACAAGCCGCGCATCCGGCTGAACTCCACGAAGATGTCGGGTGTGGCGTTGACCGTGACGCCGCCGGCCAGGGCCAGGTCGCACTCGCCCGACCGCAGCGATTGCGCCGCCATGTGCAACGCCACCAGCGACGACGAACACGCCGTGTCGACCGACACCGCCGGGCCCTCCAGCCCCAACACATACGACACCCGGCCGGACGCCACGCTCGACGACTGACCGGTCAACCGGAAGCCCTCCGCGGTCGGTGCCGCGCCGATGCCGTACCCCTGCGTGTACACGCCGGCGAACATGCCGGTCGCACTGCCGCGCAACGCGCCGGGCTCAATCCCGGCTCGCTCCAAGGCTTCCCAGGAGAGTTCGAGGAACATCCGCTGCTGCGGATCCATCGCGAGGGCCTCGCTGGGCGTGATGCCGAAGAAGGCGGCATCGAAGTCCCCGACCCCGTCCACAAAGCCGCCGGTGCGGGTGTAGCAGGTGCCCGGAACATCGGGGTCCGGGTTGTACACGCCGGACAGATCCCAGCCGCGGTCGCTCGGGAATTCGGTGACCACGTCGCGGCCCTCGATCAGCATCTGCCACAGATCCTCGGGAGTGCTCACCCCGCCCGGGTAGCGGCACGACATGCCTATGATCACGATCGGGTCGTCACCGGTGACCTGCGCGACTCCGGTGGGCGCGATTTCTTGCGGGACCCCGCCGAGCTCCTTACGGATGTAGCCGGCCAGCCCGTTGGGCGTCGGGTAGTCGAAAATCAGGGTGGGCGAAAGCGCAAGTCCGGTCGCGGTTTTCAGCCGGTTGCGCATTTCGACCGCGGTCAGCGAGTCGAAGCCCAGATCCTGGAACGCCTTGTCCGGGTCGATCGCCTCGACGGTGGTGTTACCCAACACGGTCGCGATGTGCGAACGGACCAGATCCAGCAGCACGGCGTGCTGCTCGGGTTCGGAAAGTCCGTGCAGACGATGCGCCAGAGCGGATTTCGACTTCGCGGCGGCCAGCGAGTCGTCCACCCGACGCCGGGCCGGCGCGTTGAGCAGGTCGGTGAACATCGGCGGCACCGCGGCGGTGTGCGCGCGCAGCGCTGCCAGGTCGATGCGGGCGGGCGCGACGAACGGCTCGTCGACGATCAAAGCGGTGTCGAACAATTCCATCGCTTCGTCGCACGACAACGCCAGGATTCCGTCGCGGCTCAACCGGGCGAGGTCGGCGGCGTCGAGTCCGCCGGTCATGGCACTGGCTTGGTCCCACAGCCCCCACCCCAGCGAGATCGCCGGCAATCCGTGTGCCCGCCGATGCGCGGCCAACCCGTCGAGGAACGTGTTGCCCGCCGCGTAGTTGGCTTGACCCGACGAACCCACCAGGCCGGCCATCGACGAAAACATCACGAACGCAGACACATCCAAGTCGCGGGTGAGCTCGTGCAGGTTCCAGGCCGCGTCCACCTTGGCCCGCAACACCGCATCCACCCGCTCGGGTGTCAGTGAGGTGACCACGGCGTCGTCGAGCACACCGGCGGCGTGAATGACCCCGGAGAGCTGCGGGATATCGGCGATCACCGCGGCCAGGGCGGCCCGGTCGGCCGCATCGCAGGCCGCCACCTTCACCCGTGCTCCGGCCGCCTCCAATTCGGCTACCAGCTCGGCCGATCCGGGCGTGTCCGACCCGCGCCGACTCAACAGGACCAGGTTCTGCACGCCGTGGTGCGCCACCAGGTGGCGGGCCAGCGTCGAACCCGCCATGCCGGTGCCGCCGGTGATCAACACGGTCCCGGCCGCCCACGCCTCGGGCAGCGTGAGGACCACTTTGCCGATGTGGCGGGCCTGACTCAGGTAACGCAACGCGGAACGGGCCCGTCGCACATCGAAAGTCGTCACCGGCAACGGGCGCAGCACACCGGAGTCGAACAGCTCGGCGAGCTCCAGCATCCACTGGTGCATCCGGGGACGGCCCGGCTCGAACAGGTCGAAGGCTCGGTAGCGGACACCCGGGTACTCCCGTGCCACCACACCGGGGTCGCGGATGTCGGTCTTGCCCATCTCCAAGAACACACCGCCCGGGGCGACCAGACGCAGCGACGCATCGACGAATTCACCGGCCAGCGAGTCCAGCACCACGTCCATGCCCCGCCCGCCGGTGACGGCCCGGAACTTCTCCTCGAATTCGCACGTGCGCGAGTCGCCGATGTGGTCGTCGTCAAAGCCCATGGCCCGCAACGTGTTCCACTTGCCGCGGCTGGCCGTTGCGAATATCTCCAGACCCAGGTGCCGGCCCAGCTGCACGGCGGCCATGCCCACCCCGCCCGCGGCAGCGTGCACCAACACCCGCTGGCCGGGCTTGACGTCGGCCAGATGGATGAACGCCATGTATGCGGTGGTGAAAACCGCCGAGATGGCGGCGGCTTCGGCGTACGACCACTCGGCAGGCTTCGGCAGCAGCAGACGGATGTCGCCGGGGACCAGTGTGCCGCTGCCGTCGGGAAAGAATCCGTAAACCGAATCGCCGACCGCGAATTCGGTGACACCCGGCCCGACCTCGACCACCACGCCGGCGCCCTCGCCGCCGAGCAGGGCGTCGTGGGTGAACATGCCCAGGGTGATCATCACGTCGCGGAAATTGGTGGCGATGGCGCGCAGGGCCACGCGAACCTGGCCCGGCTCCAGCGGGGCTCCGGCGTTGGGAACCGGCTCCAGGCACAGGTTTTCGAAGGTGCCCGCATTGCTGATGCCCAGCCGCCAGGGGCCCTCGGCGGGCGGCACCAAGATCCCGTCGACCGCGCGGCTGCCGTTGACCCGCGCGATGTAGGTCGTCCCGCCTCGCAGCAGTACCTGAGGTTCACCGGCCGCCACGACGGCGGCCGTCGTCGCAACGTCAAGGCGGGCGTCGGAATCCACCAGTACGATCCGGCCCGGGTGCTCGGTTTGCGCCGAGCGCACCAGCCCCCACACCGCGGCGCCCGCCAGATCGGTGACGTCCTCCCCCGGCAACCCCATGGCGCCGCGAGTGTTCACGACCAGAACTCCCGAGTCGTGCTCGGTCAACCACGACTGCACGGCGGCCAGCGCCTGGTGCGTGCGCCGGTAGGTGGCCTCGACCTGATCATCTTGTGTGGCAACGGATTCAAACAGCTCGTAAGACGAAGCCTCAGCGGCGGTGACCGCCGGAGCCGGCGACCACACCACCTCGAACAGCCGGTCCGGGCCCGAGCTAGAGATCGCCGCGCGCAGTTGCTGCTCGTTGACCGGGCGGGCCACCATGATTCCCACCGACAGCACCGGCAGCCCCAGCCCGTCGGCAAGCTCGATCGAGACTCCCCTCGAGTCCGACGACGTGCCCGACGGCGCGATCCGCGCGCGGACCGCCGACGCGCCCGCGGCATGCAATGAAATGCGCTGCCATGCGAAGGGCAACACCACATCGCCGGCCTGGTCGTCGGACTGATGGGCGATCACCATGGCATGCATTGCCGCGTCGAGCAATGCCGGGTGCACCCCGAACCCGCTGACGCCCCCGGCCGCGTCCGGCAGCCGCACCTCGGCGAACACCTCCTCGCCGCGGACCCAGGCGGCGGTCAATCCCTGGAACGCCGGGCCGTAGCCGTACCCGCGGGCCGCCAGCTTCTCGTAGCCGTCGGCCGCGTTCACCGCGACCGCACCCGGCGGCGGCCACGTCGACAGGTCGGCGCCCGGCTCGACCGGCGCGGAACTCAACGCCCCCTCGGCGTGGCACACCCATGCGGAGTCGGCGTCGAGGCGCGAGAAGATCTCGACACTGCGCTGCCCCGACTCTTCGACGGCTCCGACCACGACTTGCACTGCCACCGAACCGAATCCGGCATCGCCGACGGGCAGCAGCAGCGGCGCTTGCAGCGTCAGCTCGTCGACCGTCGAGTATCCGACTTCGTCTCCGGCGCGGATGGCCAGCTCCACGAACCCCGCGCCCGGGAACACCACCTTGCCGGACACGGCGTGATCGGCCAGCCATCCCTGCAAGCCGGGCGACAAGCGGCCCGTCAGCACCACCCCGCCCGAAGCCGGCAGCTCGACGACCGCGCTGAGCAACGCATGCTCGCTGGTTCCCAGCCCCAGCCCCGCAACGTCGACGCCGATGCCTTCGCCGGACAGCCAAAACCTGCGTCGGTCAAAGGCATACGTGGGCAGCTCGACGAAGCCGGCTCCGTCCAACACCCCGCGCCAGTTCACGTTCACGCCCGCCGTGAATGCGGCCGCGGCCGACGTCAGGAACCGCTCGAGCCCGCCGTCGTCACGGCCCAGGGTGGGAATGACGATCGGCTCGGTGTCACCGGCGGCGCCCGAGTCGTTGCAGGTGTCTTCGATGCCGGCGATCAACGCGGGATGCGGGCTGGATTCGATGAACGTCCGATATCCGTGCTCGCACGCAGTGCGCACCGCCTGGTCGAAATTGCACGGTCTGCCGGATGTTGCGGTACCAGTAGGCGGCGTCCAAACCTGCTGTGTCCAAAACGGCTTCCGGATACCGTGGAAAAGAAGGCGACCCGCGAGGTGCGCGGCTCGATGCCCGCCAGCGCCGCGGTCAGCTCGTCGCGAATCGCCTCGACCTCAACCGAATGCGATGCGTAGTCCACATCGATGCGCCGGGTACGCAGATCCAGGTCGGCGCAGAACCCGATGAGTTCCTCCAGCGCGGCGACCTCACCCGACACCACGACCGCGGCCGGGCCATTGACGGCGGCGATGCTGATCCGAGCGCCGTAGGGCGCCAGCAATTCCCGTGCCCGCTCGGTGCCGCAGGCGATGGAGACCATGCCGCCGGGGTGGTCCAGCGAGCGAAGCAGCTTGCTGCGTAACGTCACCACGCGCGCGGCATCCCGCAACGACAGCGCACCCGCGACATACGCCGCGGCGATTTCGCCTTGCGAGTGACCGATCACGGCGTCGGGGTTGACGCCGACCGATTTCCACAGTTCGGCCAGTGACACCATTACCGCGAAGAGCACCGGCTGCACCACGTCGACGCGCTCCATGCCCGGAGCGCCGGGCGCACCACGCAGGACGTCGATCAGCGACCAGTCGACGAATTCGGCGAACGCTTCCGCGCATGCCTCGATGTGCCGGGCGAATACCGGTGCGGTATCCAGCAATTCGATGCCCATGCCGACCCATTGGGACCCTTGGCCGGGGAATACGAAGACGTGCTTGCCCGCGGGCTGCGCGGTGCCCCGAATGACCGAGCCGCCCGGATCGTCGGCCGCCAGCTCGCCGAGCCCGGCCAGCAGCCGGTCGCGGTCACCACCGATGACGACGGCCCGGTGCTCGAAGGTCGCCCGGCCCGCCAGCGACCACGCCACGTCGGCAATGTCGAGCTCGTCGTCGGCGGCTACGTGTGCGGCCAGGCGGGTGGCCTGAGAAGTCAACGCCGGCAATGACTTTGCCGACAGCACCCACGGCACCACGGCGGGTGTCGGGGCGGGCTCGCGCGGTTCTTGCGACGGGGGTGATTCGACGATCACGTGCGCGTTGGTACCGCTGATCCCGAACGACGAAATACCCGCGCGGCGCGCGTGATCCGTCGCCGGCCAGGGCCGCGCCTCACTCAGCAACGACACCGCGCCCGCCGACCAATCCACGTGCGGGCTGGGCTGATCCACGTGCAACGTCGCCGGCATCGTTTCGTGGTGCATCGCCTGCACCATCTTGATCACCCCGGCCACCCCGGCAGCGGCCTGGGTGTGGCCCATGTTCGACTTGATCGACCCCAACCACAGCGGCTCGCCGCGATCCTGGCCGTACGTCGCCAACAACGCTTGCGCCTCAATGGGATCGCCCAAAGTGGTGCCGGTGCCGTGGCCTTCGACGACATCGACGTCAGCGGCCGACAAGCCGGCATTGGCCAACGCCGCGCGCACCACCCGCTGCTGCGACGGACCATTGGGCGCAGTCAACCCGTTGGAGGCACCATCCTGATTGACCGCCGAGCCCCGCACCAGCGCCAGCACCGGATGACCCAGCCGTCGCGCGTCGGACAGCCGCTCCACGACCAACATGGCGCCGCCCTCGGACCAGCCGACCCCGTCGGCCGCCCCGGCGTAGGCCTTGCACCGGCCATCGGGCGCGAGGCCCCGGTGCCGGCTGAACTCGATGAAAACGGTGGGCGTGGCGTTGACGGTGGCGCCACCGGCCAGGGCCAGGTCGCACTCGCCCGACCGCAGCGAGTGGACCGCCATGTGCAACGCCACCAACGACGACGAACACGCGGTGTCCACCGACACCGCCGGGCCCTCCAGCCCCAGCACGTACGACACCCGTCCGGAGGCGACGCTGGAGGTCATGCCCGTCAGCCGGTAGCCCTCGATCTCCTCGGCGAGCATGCCGTAGCCCTGGACAATGAGGCCGGCGAACACGCCGGTGGCGCTGCCGCGCAACCCGCTGGGGTCGATCCCGGCCCGCTCCAATGCCTCCCACGACAGCTCCAGCAGCATCCGATGCTGGGGGTCCATCGCGAGCGCCTCGGTGGGCGCGATGCCGAAGAACGCGGGGTCGAAGTCCGCGACGTCGTCGACGAAGCCGCCGGTGCGGGCGTAGGTCTTGTGGCGCGCGTCCGGATCCGGGTCATACAGCCCAGCCAGATCCCAGCCGCGGTCGGTCGGAAACTCCGAGATCACGTCGCGGCCGTCGGCCACCATCTGCCACAGGCCCTCGGGGGTATCGACCCCGCCGGGGAAACGACACGACATACCGACGATCGCGATCGGCTCGCTCGAGCGCTCCAGCAGCGCACGGTTGGTGCGCTTCAGGCGTTCAACCTGGACCAGCGCTTTGCGCAGCGCCTCGGTCGCATGCTGGAGTTGATCCACCTCAGTACCCCTTGCCTAACACTGGTCTTCTTCAACCACCGGATGCCGAGTCACGGCAGTTGCTGCACGAGCAGACGTCGTCGTGCGGCTCCGACCCAAGATGTTGCTGGTGAGTATGTCCAACTCCGACAAGATTTCAAAACGTCCTATGCTGGCGCGACTGTACCCGCCTAACCAGCGGTCCTGGTCAGCGTGTTCAGACGACGGCCCTGCGCCAGCCATCGGCGGCCCGGGCCGCGCGCAGCAGGACCTCGCAGAGTTGGCGCAGTTCGGCGGCCTCGGCGCCTTCGTCCAGCGCCGTGGCCACATCCTCCGCCGCGCATCGGACCTGGTAGACGCGGTCCGAAAGGTCGGACGCGTCGTCGGCCGTCAGCACCACCGCATCGGCCGGCAGGGCCGTTACCTCGCCCCGGTTGATCGACGCCCGCTGCTCGTAGGCCCGTTGCCGGCACGACTGCCGACAGTATTGGCGGCGCCGACCCATTCCGACTGCGGTCACATCGCGACCGCACCAGCGGCATGGTTGTGGGTGGGAACGGCGGCTCACGCCTGCCGACTTTAGTCGGCCCCGCGCCGCGATCCCGGTATCATTGACGGTCGAGTCGCGAACGCCGCGTGTCGGCTCGGGAACTACGCAGAACGTCCTAACGTTTGCTATGCGAATACAATCGCGTCACCGGAGCTTAGAGCTCAGAGCAATTAAAAGGAGTAACAGCCATGGCTGATCGTGTACTGAGGGGCAGCCGCCTCGGAGCCGTGAGCTATGAGACCGACCGCAACCATGACCTCGCTCCGCGTCAGCTCGCGAAGTACCGCACCGAGAACGGCGAGGAATTCGAGGTTCCGTTCGCCGACGACGCCGACATCCCCGGCACCTGGCTGTGCCGCAACGGTATGGAAGGCACCTTGATCGAGGGTGACCTGCCCGAGCCGAAGAAGGTCAAGCCGCCGCGCACGCACTGGGACATGCTGTTGGAGCGCCGTACCGTCGAAGAACTCGAAGAGCTGCTCAAGGAGCGCCTCGAGCTGATCCGGTCCAAGCGGCGCGGCTGACCGCCCCTCCGATTAGGCGCGGTTGGCAGCCCGAGCTGCCCGGGCGCCCCTCCGGCGGCTCTCGATGCCCCATTTCGCGACCTTCACCAGCGCCTCGCGAATGTTGGACCCGCTCATCTTGGAGACGCCGAGTTCGCGCTCGGTGAAGGTGATCGGCACCTCGACCACGATGAACCCGTTGTCGAGGCTGCGCCGGGTCAGGTCGATCTGGAAGCAGTAGCCCTTGGAGTCCACGCCGTCGAGATCGATCGCTTCGAGCACCTCGCGGCGATAGGCGCGGTAGCCGGCGGTGATGTCATGGATGTCGATGTCGAGCGCCAGCCGCGCGTAGGTGTTGGCGGTCCAGGACAGCGCCCAGCGCCGCTTCGGCCAGTTTCGTACCGCGCCGCCCTCGACATAGCGCGAACCGATGGCCAGGTCGGCGCCGGAGTCGACCGCGTCCAGCAGCCGGCGCAGCTGCTCGGGCGCGTGACTGCCGTCGGCGTCCATCTCGACGAGGACCGCGTAATCCCGGCTCAAGCCCCAGCCGAAACCGGCGAGGTAGGCGGCGCCCAGGCCGTCCTTGGCCGTGCGGTGCATGACGTGGGTGCGACCGCCGTCGGCCGAGGCCAGTTCGTCGGCGAGTTCGCCGGTGCCGTCGGGGCTGCCGTCGTCGACGATCAGCACGTGCACGTCGGGGCAGGCGTCCGTCAGCCGCCGGTGGATCAGCGGCAGGTTCTCCCGCTCGTTGAAGGTCGGGATGATAACCAGGACACGCTGGCTGGGACGATTGCCCGGGGCCCGGGTCGCCTGCTCGCCGGTGGTCATTTATCTCCTCTGTGTCGCCCGAGATAACGCGGTTGTGGGCCGCCCTTTTGGTGGAGCGGAGTGTAGTCGCCGGCTGTGTCCGGCGGAGCGTCGTGCGCGGTCGTCGGGGCTTCCTCGTCGGGCCGGGGTTCGTCCGGGGCCGCTCCGCCGTCCGCCGATTCGGCCGAAGGCCTGGGCCGCCGCCGAATCGAACGCGGGAAGCCCCCATTGTGCCGTATTCCGGCCAGAATGACCGCTCCGGCCGCCGCAACCAAGACCCATTGCACAATCGGTGCCCATCGGGTTGCCGGCGTCAGCCTGGTCTTGAGGCGCGCCTGGATGTCCAGGTAGGCGGGCCGGAAGAAATCGGTGCGGACCAGCTCGGCGCCGTCGGGGGCGATCACCGCACTGATCCCGGTGGTGCCGGCGACCACGACGTACCGGTCGTGCTCGACGGCCCGAACCTTGGCGAACGCCAGCTGTTGCTCACTCATGCGCTTGTTGAAGGTCGCGTTGTTGGCGGGCACCGCCAGCAGCTGGGCGCCGTTGAGCACGGCCTTGCGCGGCACCCGGTCGAAGATCACCTCCCAGCAGGTGGCCACGCCGACGGGCACGCCGGCGATCTGCACCACATCGGTGCTTTTGCCGGGTACGAAATTGCCGGCCAGACCGGCATAGCCCGACAGGTGCTCGAACAGCCACCGCATCGGCAGGTACTCCCCGAACGGCTGGACGATCTCCTTGTCGTGGCGGTCGGCCGGTCCGGTGACCGGATTCCAGACGATGGCGGTGTTGGTGTACTGCACGGGTCCTTGTTCGGTACCCGGCACCGCGAGCACCGAACCGATCAGGATCGGGGCGTTGATCGCATGGGCTGCCTCCGCGATCCGTTGGGCGGCATCGGCGTTGACGAAGGGATCGATGTCCGAGGAGTCCTCGGGCCAGATAACGAACTGCGGTTGCGGGGCGGCCCCCGCCCGGACGTCCTCGGCCAGTCGCAGGGTTTCGTCGACATGGTTGTCCAGCACCGCTCGCCGTTGCTCGTTGAAGCCGAGGCCGAGCCGCGGCACGTTTCCCTGCACGGCCGCGACGGTGACCGTCGGTTCGCCGCCCGATCCGGCGCCGGAATGGCGCACCTGCGGCCACACCATGACCGCGGCGAACAACACCAGGCAGAAGCAGACACCGGGTAGCACCACCGCGGGCGGCGGCGCGCCCTCCGCGTCTTCCTCGCCGGCGTCACTGCGGGTTCGGCCGCCGGTTCGCCACCAGTTGACGATTTCCAGCGCGATCGCGGTGATGCAGAAGCCGAGCAGCACGACCCCGAAGGAGAGCAGCGACACCCCGCCGAGCTGGACCAACGGCAGCAGCGGCCCATCGGCCTGCCCGTAGGCCACCGCGCCCCAGGGAAAGCCGCCGAACGGCACGATCGACTTCAGCCACTCCTGGGCTGCCCACAGCACTGCGAACCAGAGCGGCCAGCCGGGCAGTCGCCGCACCACGATTGCGAACAAGCCGAAGATGCCGGGGAACAGCGCGCACATCGTTGCCAACGCCAGCCACGGGACGGCGCCCACCAGCAGGCTGATCCACGGCAGCAGCGGCGCATAAAACGCGAGCCCGAACAGGAATCCGTAGCCGAGTCCGCCCGCCAGTGTGGTGGCGGGATGTTTGAGCACCCAGGCCAGCAGCGCGGCGGCGACGACCGCGGCCCACCACCAGTTCACCGACGGGAAGCTGGCGCAAAGCAGCGCGCCGCCCCCCAGGGTGGCCGCGAGCCGCGGCAGCCGGGGCCGCAGCGCGGCGCCCATGCCGGGCAGTCGCGCCGCCGCCCCCTTGCCCAACCGTGCGATCCCGCGGCCCGGTGCGGCGGCCAGCCGTGCGGCCAGGCCCGGACGGCTGGGTTGCGGCTCGGCGTCGTCGTCGAGGTCGTCGTCGAGGTCGGCGTCGTCCAGGTCGGCGGCGTCGTCGCGGCGCTCGTCAGCCATGGATGACAGCACCCCGGTGCACGGTTCGCCGGCACCGCGGCAAGTCGTCGGTCGGGTCCAACCGGGGCAACGCGGGAACCCGCGACCGCGGATCGGTGGACCATCGCTGGACGCTGTCGTCCGGGGCGTGGACGTCGAGGTCGCCGGTGTCCCACACCGCGTACGACGCCGGAGCTCCAGGCACCAAGGTCCCCATGTTGTCGTCCCGGACACCGCAGGCGCGCCAGCCGCCGCGGGTGGCGCCCGCGAACGCGGCCCGGGCCGACACGCCACTGCCCGCGGTGCGGTGCTGGACCGCCGCGCGCACGCTTGCCCACGGGTCGAGCCCCGTCACCGGGGCATCAGAACCTAGCGCTAGGGGCACGCCTTGCGATGCTAACAGCGCAAGCGGATTGAGCCGGCCGGCTCGTTCGGCACCGAGACGGTCGGCGTACATGCCGTCGCGACCACCCCAAAGCGCATCGAAATTGGGCTGCACGCTGGCGATGACACCCCAGGCGCCCAGCTTGGCGGCTTGGTCGGCGGTCACCATCTCGAGGTGCTCCAGCCGGTGCCCGCACCGGGCGACGGCGACGGCCCCGAGGTCGGCGACGACTCGTTCCAACGCGTCGACCGCGGCCGAGACCGCGGCATCGCCGATGACGTGGAAACCGGCCGTCACCTGCGCCTCGGTGCATGCCCGTAGATGGGCTTCGATGACGTCGGCATCGAGGTAGCAGGTGCCGACGCGGTCCGCGGCGTCGGCGTAGGGCTCGTGCAGCCAGGCGGTGTGCGACCCCAGGGCCCCGTCGACGAACAGGTCACCGGCCAGCCCGCGGGCACCGGTCTGCTCCATCAGCGCGTGGGCCTGCGCGGCGGTGCTGACCGCTTCACCCCAATAGCCGATCACTTCGACGCCGTGGTCGAGGGCGCGCAGCTGCAGCCAGTCGTCGAGGCCACCGATCTCGGGTCCCGCGCATTCGTGTACGGCGACGATGCCGGCGGCGGCCGCGGCTCCCAGCGCGGCGGTCCTGGCCTGCTCCAGCTGCGTAGCGGTCAGCAAGCTGCGGGCGACGGCCCGGACCAGGTGGTGGGCGTCGCCGGCCAGCGGCCGGTCGGCAGCGAACCCGCGGGCCGCCGCGAGCTCCGGGACCAGCCGGCGCAGGCCCGTCGAAGCCAGCGCCGAGTGGACGTCGACGCGCGCCAGGTAGGCCGGCCGGTCACCGAGCACCGCGTCGAGATCGGCGGTGGACGGCGGGCTGTTCTCGGGCCACGACGACTCGTCCCAGCCATGTCCCCAGATCGCCTCGCCGGGGTGGGCGGCGGCATAGTCGGCAACCATCCGCAGGCACTGCCCGAGCGAGGTCGCCCCCCGCAGGTCCAGGCCGCTGAGCGTGAGCCCGGTCGCCGTCAGATGAATGTGGCTGTCCACAAATCCCGGCGCGACGAAGCCGCCCTCGAGATCCACCACGTCGGCGTCGGGAAATTGCCGGCGACCGACGTCATCGCTGCCCAGCCACGCAATCACCTCGCCGCGCACCGCCATCGCCGTCGCGTCGGGATGTGTGGGGCTGTGCACCCGCCCATTCAGCAGCAGCGTGGTCGGAATCGGGGTCACACCCCAAAACTACGGGCAGCGGCGCCCGGGGCCGTCAGTTCGGGCCGGCCGCGAATCGGGGGCCACCCCAGTGCTCGGCCTCGCCGGTAACGGGCCGGTTCTTCGGCAACGCCGCCGGCTCGACGTCGTGGACGTCGATGACCTCGCCGTCGATGTAGTCACTCCTGGTGAAGCTCTCGGTGAAGGTGGACGTGTAGCTGACCAGCGGTGCGCTGCGCCCGACACTGCGCAGCGCGATCCGGGTCAAGCCGGGCCCGGCGACCGAGCGCACCGGCGGAAGCAGCAGCAGCATGCCCAGGACCGTCGTGACGAACCCCGGGACGAGGACCAGCGCCGTCGCCATGGTCACCAGCGCGCCGTCGCCCAGGGTGGTGCGCGGTTCCTTGCGACCCGAGCGCATCTGGCCGAGGTCGCGAATCAGCTGCGATCCCGCGATCGGAGCCAGCAGCCCCCAGCCGAGAACGAACGTGACCAGCAGACCCAGCAGGGTCCAGCCCCAGCCGACGGTCCAGACCAGCGCGAAGATCGCCGCCAGCTCGACGACGGCGTAGAGGAGTAACAACCGGCTCACCATGTGATGCCAACGTCTGCGGGTCGCACTCGAGTTCCCCTGGTGATCGGTGTCGCGGCTGCAGTTAGATGACGATATGACCACGATTGAGATCGATACCCCGGACGGACCGATCGATGCGCTGCTGAGCACGCCGCCCGGGAATGGCCCCTGGCCGGGTGTGGTGGTGATTCACGACGCCTTGGGCTACGGCCGGGACAAGCAGTCGATCAACGACCGCATCGCCCGGGCCGGCTATCTGGCGCTGACGCCGAACATGTACGCGCGCGGCGGGCGCATCCGGTGCATCACCCGGGTGATGCGTGAGCTGATGACACAGCGTGGCCGCGCTCTCGACGACATTCTTGCCGCCCGCGATCACCTGCAGGGCCGGCCGGACTGTACCGGGCAGGTGGGAATCGCCGGCTTCTGCATGGGCGGCCAATTCGCACTCATCATGTCGCCCAAGGGTTTTGGCGCTTCCGCGCCGTTCTACGGCGCTCCCCTGCCGCGTCACCTCAACGATGCGCTGGAGGGGGCGTGCCCGATCGTGGCGAGCTTCGGCGCGCGCGACCCGCTGGGCAAGGGCGCACCCGAGAAGTTGCGGGAGGTGCTCGCGGCCAAGCAGATCGCCAATGACGTCAAGGTCTACCCCGGTGTCGGGCACAGCTTCGCGAACACCCTTCCCGGCCAACCATTGCTGCGAATTGCGGGTTTCGGCTACGACGACGCCGCGACCGAAGACGCCTGGAGCCGGGTCTTCGCGTTCTTCGGGGCGCACCTAACGGCGTAGCTTGTCCGATACGACGCCGGCGAAGGTGTGGGTATCGCCGGGCCAGCGCGCCGAGATGTAGTTGCCGTCGTCGACGACGAATGCGGGCCGCGAGTCGGTCTCCGTGTCCCGCGCCATTCCGGAGGACTTCAGCCGCCAGTGCGGCGTGCCACGTTCGACGTCGCGGAAATCCGCCGGATCTTCAAGCGCGCGAGTGACTTCCGATTGCACGGACATGTGGCCGGCAGGCTGGCCGGGTTGCTCGGGGTAGGTCCGGTAGTAGTCGGGATCCCAGAATCGGGTGATCCGGGTCAGCCGCCAGGCCAGCCGCTCCATCGCCCAGGTGAGCGCGGTGGTCTTGCGTCCGTAGAGCACCGAACGCCCCGTGCCGGGATCGACGCTGCGCGCGGCCAGCAGCACACCGTGACAGATCGCGGCCACGATCAGGTCGCGGGCAAAGGCCTCGACCACCAGGCGCTGCAGCAGGTCGCTGTCGATGTAGCTGCGCATCCCGCGGGCGCGATGCCCGCCGGGCAGCAGCAACGCGTCGACGCCGTCCAGCGTGGCGGCTTTCCAGCGGGTGGGATGCCGGTACTCCGGCGAGCGCACCATCGCGGCGTAGGCGTCGCGACCCTTGGTGTTGGCGCGCAGCACCAGCCCGACGAGCGGGAAGGAACTCAATACCGGTAGCGCGGACCAGATATCGAGGCCCCGGCCGGTCACCATGACGTCGTCGGCCACACCGGCCGTACCGCTTTCGGTCGCGAAGATCACCCGGTGACCGTTGTCGGTCAAGACTCGCCAGCTGACCGCGACCTCGGTCGGGTCGAAGTCCCGGTCCGGGATCGGGATCAGCACGGTGCTCATCAGTGCCATCCGGGCGAAACTAGCCCTGGGCCACTCGGAGTTCGAGGCCGATGTTGTTTTCCATGCCGCCGCGCAGCTTGCTGAAGAAGTTGAAGACCGTGCCGACGATGCCGTAACGCTTGCCGATCGCGTCGTAGACGGCGCCGGTGTGCGACTTGTCGAGCACGGCCGCGGTGCCCTCGACCGCCTCGCTCGTCGGGCGACCGCGCATCGTGCAGGTGGCCATCGTCACCCGCGGCGTATTGCGAATCCGCTTGACCTTCCACGAGTTTCCCTGCGTGATCACCAGCAGGCGGTCGCCGCGCTCCTCGTCCAGAGCGGTCCAGACCGGAGTCGGCTTGGCGCGGCCGTCCTTGGTGTAGGTGGTCAGCAGGATGTATTGCGCCTTGGCGAGGTCGGCAAAGGTGGGCGTCACGGTCTCAACCTACCTGTGACCGTTGACATTCTCAGCACTCAGCTACAATCGTATTAAGTGAAAACATTGTTTTCGTTTAAGCATCTGCAGCTACGAGCGGAGCGGGGACACGCGTGAGCGATCCGAACAAGCCGATGGCGTGGCTGCCGTTCTCGATCACCGAGGCGGCGCTTACCGGTTCCGGCGCCGACGAGCCGGACCTGGCCCAGGCATGGTCGTACTTGCAGGAACGGCTTGGCAACGCGGCGCGGGTCGTGCAATCGGAACCGGCCGGCCGAAATCGAGTCGATCTCGCCGCGGGGATGCGTCACCTGCTGGTGCTGCTCGCCGCGGGCATCCACGAGGTCTTGCGATTCGACACCGACCCGGTCCTGTGTGTGCAAGCCACCAGCACCGACGACCTGGTGACCTGGGGAATGGAGTGTCCGGACTGCATTTACACCAGCGCCGTGCTGCGCGGCGGGGAAAGCTACCGGCTGTTCGGCAATCGCGGCACCGCACGGTATGTCGGCCTGCAGACGATGAACGGCATCACCGCCACGGCCAACGCACTTGTCGACGAACTCGAGGTGGATGCCGACGGGAATTTCGAGGTGGTGCTGTCGGCCGCCGAGCAACCGGCCGGCAATTGGATGCGGCTCGAAGGCGATCACCCGACGTTGACGGTGCGGCACTTCTTCTACGACTGGAGCACCGAAGTGGCGTCGTCGCTGCGCATCGAGCGACTCGGTCCCGCGGCCGGTACCGACGACCGCTCGATCGATCCGGCGGTGGCGATTTCGCGTCAGCTGGTGGCCCTCGGCGATTTCGTCCAGGAGAACCTCGCGTTCTTCCTGCAATTCGGTGCCGCGGCGCCGGCAAACGGGTTCCTACCGCCGATCGACCGCACGGATATCGGCGCGGCGGCCGAGAACCGGCCGGTGATCGGGCGCTGGGAGCTGGGCCCGGACGAAGCCCTGGTCGTGGAAGTCGAACCGCCCGAAGGGATTTACTGGAGCTTTTCCGTCGGCAATCCGTGGTGGGAGACGATCCACTATGGACGCCATCAGTCCAGCCTGAATGCCTTTCAGGCGGCGGTGGACTCCGACGGCCTGGTGCGCGTGGTGTTGTGCTCGCAGGACCCGGGCGTCGCGAATTGGCTTGACACCGCGGGGCACAGCAACGGGCCGATCATCCTGCGCTGTGTGCGAACCAGAACGGCGCCGACGCCCACGACGCGAGTCGTGCCGTTCGACGATATTCGCGCCCAGTTGCCGCCGGACACCGCGACGGTGACCGCCGAGCAGCGCGCCCGCATCGTCGCGGCACGCCGCGAGGCCGTGCGCGAAAGGTTCGCCTGATGCCGTTCGACGCCGACGAGTTGGAAAACGGCGCACGTGCGGCAACCGGTCTCGACGATTTCGGGTCCCCGTACTACCGCGAGGGACTCGAGCGCATCGTCGACGCGCTGAACACCGAGGCGGACCTCAACGACATCGGCCGGGTCATCCAACACGCGACCATCAGCAACGCGTTGATTCAGCGCCTCAAGGTCGAGGAGACCTACCGGCAGCACCCCGAGATCGACGACGAGGTGATCGGCGGGCCCGTCTTCGTGATCGGCCTACCGCGCACCGGCACCACGGCGTTGAGCCAGCTGGTCGCCGCCGATCCGCAATTCCGGTCGTTGCGGACGTGGGAATCTCAGGCGCCCACACCGCCGCCGGAGGCCGCCACCCAGCACACCGATCCACGGATCGCGGCGGCCGAGGCGGGTCTGAAGATGCTCGACGACATGTTCCCGTTGATGAAAACAATGCACAACTCCGAAGCGACGGCGGCGACCGAATGCCAGGATCTGATGGGTATGAGCTTTCGTACCTTCCACTTTGACGGCGCGGTGCGCGCCCCCGGTTACCTGGCGTGGCTGATGGACTGCGACATGCGCGAGACGTACACCTTTCACCGTCGGGTGCTGCGGTTGTTGCAATGGCACTGCCCGCCGACACTGTGGCACCTCAAGACGCCGGTGCACATGTTCGCCCTCGACGCCCTGGTCGAGGCCTACCCGAACGCCAAATTCCTGTGGAGTCACCGCGATCCGGCCAAGGTGATGGGTTCGGTGTGCAGCTTGATCCAGTACGTCCGCAGCTGGAGTAGCGACCGCGACGATCCCCGGGAGCTGGGCGCCGAGCAACTCGACAGCTGGGTCGAAGCCGTCCGGCGGGCAATGGATTTCCGCACCCGGATGGGTGACGAACGCTTCGCCGACGTTTCGTTCGCCGATTTGCAGACCGATCCGGTGCGCACGCTGCAAGACAGCTACGAACGCCTGGGGTTGAGCTTTACCGATGCCGCCTCGGACGCGGTCCGGCAGTGGGCCGAAGGGCACAAACCCGGCTCTCGCGGTGCCCACGACTACGACCTCGCCGAGTACGGCCTGACATCGGAAGGGGTCCGCGAACGCTTCGCGGACTATCTCGCCGCCTATGACGCAACGGCCTGACGACACACCCGCGCCCCGGACTAGGCGCCGCGACAAGCTGGAGCCCGATCCGGCGGTGCGCCGCGAGATTCTCGCGGCCGCGTCGACGACCCTGCGCGAGCACGGAGTTCCCGGCTTGAGCATCGCCGCCGTGCTGGACCGCGCCAAGTTGAGCACCCGCGCCTTCTATCGGCATTTCGACTCCAAGGACGAACTGGTCGCCGCGGTGTTCCTGGAGACCGCGCGCGCGGAGAGGCGACGGCTGCAACGTCGAATGTCGTTTGCCGCCAACGAAATAGAGGCGGTGGCCGCGTGGATCGACGGGCGGCTCGATTTGGCGTTCGACGAGAACATCAAATCCGATCTGCGGCGGTTGTCGCTGGAAGCCCAATCGCAGACGGCCGCCTCCCCCGGCTTGGTTCAGCCCGCATACGCCGAGATGCTCAAGCCGCTCAGCCGTACGCTGCAGCGAGGGCTGCAGGGCGGGGTGTTCCACCACATCGACCCGGTCAACGACGCGGAGTTCATCCAGGGTGTGGTGTGGGCAAGCATCAACCGGCAGTGGCGAAGCGGCGATTGCGATCGCGCCGCGGTCCGCGACGACGCGCTCCGGTTCTGCCTGCGCGCATTGGGCGTGGCGCCCGAGGCAATCAAGCAGATCTGACCGAAGGAGTATCCATGGACCTGGGCTTTGCCGGATCGACGGCCGTGGTCACCGGCGGCAGCAAAGGGATGGGACTGGCCATCGCCGAAACCCTTGCGGCCGAAGGGGCCAGCGTGGCGGTGATGGCACGCGGCCAGGACGCGCTCGATGCGGCGGTGGCGTCGCTTGCGGAGGCCGGCGCTCCCGACGCGGTGGGCATCAGCGTGGATATGACTGATCCGGAATCCATCGCCGATGGCTTCGCGGCGGTCTCCGAGCGCTGGGGCCGACTCAATAGCCTGGTCCATACGATCGGCCCGGGTGACGGCTACTTCGAGCAGATGGACGACGCCGCGTGGGACGCCGCGTTCTCCCTGGGGACGATGTCGGCGGTGCGGTCGATCCGCGCCTCGTTGCCGCTGCTGCGTGCGGCGGACTGGGCGCGCATCGTGACGCTGTCCGCGCACTCGATTCAACGACAGAACCCACGCATCGTGGCCTATACCGCGTCGAAGGCAGCGCTGGCCAGCGTTACCAAGAACCTTTCCAAAAGCCTTGCCAGCGACGGCATTTTGGTCAACTGCGTGTGCCCCGGGACCATCGTGACGGCCAGCTTCACCGAAAACCTCAAGGACATCCTGGCCGCCGACGGCCTCGATGCCAGCGATCCGCACGACGTCATGACGTGGATCGACGACAACTTTCACCAACCCTGCGACCTGGGTCGCGCCGGGCTTCCCGAAGAGGTCGCATCCATCACCGCCTACTTGGCGTCGCGGCGAAACGGCTATGTCACCGGAGCCACCGTGAACGTGGACGGCGGATCCGACTTCATCTAGCCCTCGAGATCGCCCTCGGTTTCCAGCAAGGCTTGGCGCAACCCGTCCAGGGTTTCCTTTTGCGGCTCGGCCCACATGCCCCGCCCGGCCGCTTCCAGCAGCCGTTCGGCCATGCCGTGCAACGCCCACGGATTGGATTCCGTCATGAATTTGCGGTTCTCCGGATCCAGCACATAGCGCTCGGTCAGCTGTTCATACATCCAGTCCGCCATCACCCCGGCGGTCGCGTCGTAGCCGAACAGATAGTCGACGGTGGCGGCCATTTCGAATGCCCCCTTGTAGCCGTGCCGGCGCATCGCGGCCATCCAGCGGGGGTTGACCACCCGGGCCCGAAACACCCGGGTGGTCTCCTCGGACAGCGTGCGGGTGCGGATCGCGTCGGGCCGGGTGTTGTCGCCGATGTAGGCGGCCGGCGCCTTGCCGGTCAGCGCTCGCACCGTGGCGACCATGCCGCCGTGGTACTGGAAGTAGTCGTCGGAATCGGCGATGTCATGCTCGCGGGTGTCGGTGTTTTTGGCGGCCACCGCAATTCGCCGGTACTGGCGGTTCATGTCCTCGACCGCCTCGCGGCCGTCGAGATCGCGGCCGTAGGCGAAGCCGCCCCAGGCGGTGTACACCTGCGCGAGGTCGGCGTCGTCGCGCCAGTTCCGGCTGTCGATCAGCTGCAGCAGCCCGGCGCCATAGGTGCCCGGCTTGGATCCGAAAATCCTTGTGGTGGCTCGCCGTTGGTCGCCATGCTGAGCCAGGTCGGCTTGCGCGTGGGCGCGGACGTAGTTGTCGTCGGCGGGCTCGTCGAGGTCGGCGACCAGCCGGACCGCGTCGTCCAGCATCGTCACAACGTGCGGGAACGCGTCGCGAAAGAACCCGGAGATCCGCACCGTGACGTCGATACGCGGCCGGCCCAGCTCGGCCGGCGAGATCGGCGTCAGGCCCACCACGCGCCGTGAGGCGTCGTCCCATACCGGCCGAACACCCAGCAGCGCAAGAACTTCGGCGATGTCGTCGCCGGCGGTGCGCATCGCCGAGGTGCCCCAGACCGACAGCCCCACCGACTGCGGCCACTCCCCATGGTCGTCGCGGTACCGGGCCAGCAGCGAATCGGCAAGTGCGACGCCGGCTTCCCAGGCCAGGCGGGATGGTATCGCCTTGGGGTCGACGGAGTAGAAGTTGCGGCCGGTGGGCAGCACGTTGACCAGGCCGCGCAGCGGGGACCCCGACGGGCCGGCCGGAATGAACCGGCCGTCCAGCGCCCGCAGCACCTGGTCGATCTCCGAGGAGGTGCCGGCCAGCCGGGGTACCACCTCGGTGGCCGCGAACCTTAAAACATTGGCCACGTCGGCGTTGTCGGTGATCGTGTCAACGGTTTTGGGATCCCAGCCGGTCGCTTGCAGCGAGGCGACCAATTCGCGGGCGGCGGCCTCGGTTTGATCGACAATGGTCCGCTCGTCGGTGCCGTCCTCGGCGAGGCCGAGGGCTTGTCGCAGGCCGGGGATCGCCTGCTCGCCGCCGAACAGCTGGCGGGCCCGCAGGATCGCGAGTACGAGGTCGAGTTCGGCTTCGCCCGTGGGCTTTTGGCCGAGGATGTGCAGGCCGTCGCGGATCTGCACATCCTTGATCTCACACAGCCAGCCGTCGACGTGCAGCAGCATGTCGTCGAAGGAGTCTTCTTCGGGCCGTTCGGTCAGGCCCAGATCATGGTCCATCTTGGCGGCGCGGATCAGCGTCCAGATCTGTTGGCGGATGGCGGGCAGCTTGCCGGGATCCAGGGCGGCGACGTTGGCGTGCTCGTCGAGCAGTTGCTCCAAACGCGCGATGTCGCCGTAACTTTCGGCGCGGGCCATCGGTGGGATCAGATGGTCGACGAGCACCGCGTGTGCCCGCCGCTTGGCCTGGGTGCCCTCGCCGGGATCGTTGACCAAAAACGGGTAGATCAGCGGCAGGTTGCCCAGCGCGGCGTCGGATCCGCAGGCCGCCGACATGCCCAGCGTCTTGCCCGGAAGCCACTCCAGGTTGCCGTGCTTGCCCAGGTGCACCACGGCGTGCGAACCGAATCCTTTTGGACGGTCCCGGCCCAGCCAGTGGTAGGCGGCCAGATAGTGGTGGCTGGGTGGCAGGTCCGGATCGTGGTAGATGGCGACGGGGTTCTCGCCGAACCCGCGGGGCGGCTGCACCAGTAGCACCAGGTTGTCGGATTGCATTGCGGCGATCACGATCTCGCCGTCAGGGTCGTTGGTGCGGTCGACGAACAGCTCGCCGGGCGCCGGGCCCCAATGGGTCTGCACGGCCTCGCGGAATTCTTCGGGCAACGTGGCGAACCAGGCGCGGTAGTCCTTGGCGGACACCCTGACCGGGTTGCCGGCGAGTTGCTCCTGGGTGAGCCAGTCGGGGTCTTGCCCGCCGCGTTCGATCAGCGCGTGGATCAGGGCGTCACCGTCGTTGGCGTCGATCCCGGGCAGGTCGCCGACCCGGTAGCCGGCGTCGCGCATCGCGCGCAGCAGGGCCACCGCGCTGGCCGGGGTGTCCAGCCCGACCGCGTTGCCGATGCGGGCGTGCTTGGTGGGATACGCCGAGAACACCAGGGCCACCCGCTTGTCGGCGGGGGCGACGTGCCGCAGCCGCGCGTGCCGGATGGCCAGGCCGGCGACCCGCGCGCAGCGTTCCGGGTCGGCCTCATACGAGATCAGGCCGTCGTCGTCGATCTCCTTGAACGAGAACGGGACGGTGATGATGCGCCCGTCGAACTCGGGCACCGCCACCTGGGTCGCGACATCCAGCGGGGACAGGCCGTCGTCGTTGTGGTTCCACTGATCCCGCGAGCTCGTCAGGCACAGACCCTGCAAGATCGGAATATCCAGGGCGGCAAGGTGTTCGACGTTCCAGCTGTCGTCGTCCCCGCCGGCGGACACGGTCGCGGGCTTCATCCCGCCGGCGGCGAGCACCGTGACCACCATGGCGTCGGCGTCGCTGAGCCTCTGCAGCAGTTCGGGTTCGGCGGTGCGCAGCGACGCGCAGTAGACGGGCAGCGGCCGGCCGCCGGCGTCTTCGATGGCCGCGCACAGCGATTCGATGTAGGCGGTGTTGCCGGCCAGATGTTGCGCGCGGTAGTACAGCACCGCGATGGTGGGGCCGTCGGTGTGCCGGGCTTGCGGGCGTTCCAGTTCACCCCAGGTCGGGGTCACCACCGGTTCGGTGAAGCCGACGCCGGTCATCAGCACGGTGTCGGACAGGAACGCGTGCAGCTGGCGCAGGTTCTCCACCCCGCCGTGGGCCAGATAGATGTGCGCCTGCACCGCGATGCCCGCGGCCAACGTGGACAGCCCGGTCAACTCGGCGTCGGCGGCCTGCTCGCCGCTGACCAGGATCGTCGGAATACCGCTCGCGATCACCGTGTCGATGCCGTCTTGCCAGGCCCGATAGCCGCCGAGGATCCGGACCACCACGATCTGTGCGCCGGCCAGCAGGTCGGGCAGCTCTGTGTCGGTTGAGGGATCGGACAGCCGCGCCGGGTTGGCCCACCGATAGTTTTTCCCGCTGGCGCGAGCGCTGATCAGGTCGGTGTCGGACGTCGACAGCAGCAGGATCGTCGGCTCGGCCACCCCTCATTCGTACCGTAGGGGCGCCGCGAGCTTTAGACCCCGGTGCAGATGCTGATAAATCGGATGGGCGCACAGATGCTGACCCAGACGCGCGGCTGGGGGCCCGACCAGGCCGGCGGTGGAGGCGGCGGCGGTGGTGGCACGGCTTGCGGCGGCGCCTGCGCGGCGACCACGCACGAGTTGGAGGACGCGTCGTACAGCGTCCCTTCGCCGCATTCGGCGGCTCTGCCTATCGCCGCAGACACCGAGGTCGCGACGACGGCCAGCGCGCCGGCTGTTGGGACGATGAGTGCTAGGCGATTCGCTATCCCGAACATCACAGCTCTCCGTGTGCACGAATGCCCCCTCGGCAAACATTGCCACAAAGCGCGCCGGAACGCGCGGGTTCGGTGCGGCCTTTTCAGCCGAGTACCGCCGCGATGCGTGCGGCGACCTCACCGGCGAGCTCGGGCAGCTCGGCCGCGTGGTAGCGATCGGCGGCCGGGTCGTACGCCGCGCCGGCAATCGACCCGTGATCGGCCACCAGCTCGACGAGATCCACCGGCCACCCGACCTCTTCGAAGCGGGCGGCGAAGTCGCGGCTGGCCGTCACCGGAACCACATCGTCGTCCCGGCCATGCAACAAGGTGAACGGCGGACCGCCGCGGTCGAGAATCGGCCCGTCGCCCGGGACGTGGCCCGTGATCGGGTCCGGGGCCATGAAAGCGCCTGCCAGACAAACGGTATGGGTCAACGGGACATCCCGACGCGTCAGGGTCAGACCCGCGGCGGCCAGGCCGCCCATCGACCACCCGACGAGTACGAATCCGGTGCTGCGCTGCCGCATGAATTCGACCGATCGCAACAAGTCCGCGCGGCCCCCGTCGCGGGCATGGGAATCCCAATCCGTCACCACGACGGTGGCACCGTGGCCGGCCAACAAGTGGGCCAGCGGCCGGACGACGGCGCGGGCATTGGCCTGCATGCCGTGCCAAAACAGGATGGCCGGTCGGGTGGGATCGCCGAACACATCGGCCAAGCGTCCCGGGGCATATTCCATCGTCCGCACCGGGTCAGTGTGCCCGTGAATTGCCCGTTGCGCCAAGGGCTGACGACCGGTTCGACCACCGCGGTGTGACGATGCCCAAGCGGCGGCGAACCCGAGAACAAGATCAACGCCGAGCATTCACTCAACGCCGCTCATGTCGCCGAACGAAATCAGCCGCCGCCGTTCTAAAACTAGGCCGTGCGGACGTCGAAGTCCGCTGGCTCGGGTCGGCGCAAGAGTGCGCGGTGGGTCTCCGGCGCCCAGGGGAACGTCTCCGGCAGACCATCCTTACCCAGGTACCAATTGTTGCAGCCTGACGCCCAGATCGTTTGCGGCAGAGCCGCTTTCACGCGCTCGTTATATTCCTTGGTTGCCGCTTCCGTCGGCGCCGCGGCGCGTACCACACCACTGCGAATCCGACGGATCCACCAGATCGTGTAATCGGCCTGGTCCTCGGCGATGGACATGAAGGACTGCTGGCCGATCGGCGAATGCGGGCCCATCAGCATGAAGAGATTGGGAAACCGCGGTACCGCGACCGACCGATATGCGATCGGACCGTCGGCCCACGCCTCGTCGAGGGTGATGCCGCCCTCCCCGACCACCTTCATCGGCCGCAGGTAGGCCCGGGCGTCAAACCCGGTGGCGTAGACCAGCACATCGAGTTCGTGCAGGGTGCCGTCGACGGTCACGATGCCGCGGGGCTCGATGCGCTCGATCCGATCGGTGACGACGTCGACGGTCGGGTGCTGCACCGACCGGTAGAACCGCGACGACATCGCCAGCCGTTTGCAGCCCGGCTGGTAATCCGGGGTGAGTTTGGCCCGCAATTCCGGGTCGCGCACCGACAGCCGCAGGTTCCAACGACAGGTGGCCTGAACCAGAGCGCGGCGCAATCCCGAATGGATCAGCGCGCCGCCGAAGACCTTTTGGAAGAAGGCGCCCCAAAACCAGTGGCTCAGCGAGTTGAATCCCGGCAACTGCGAGATCACGTGCCTGGTCACCGCCGAGTACCGCGGGTTGGGCATCGGGTACACCCATTGCGCGGTCCGCTGAAACAGCGTCAGCCAGCGCACCTTGCCGCCGAGCTCCGCAATGATCTGCACCCCACTCGAGCCGTTTCCGATCAGACCGATTCGCTTGTCCGGCAGCGAGACCGAGTGATCCCACCGCGACGAGTGGAATGCCGCCCCGGCGAAGGTCTCCCGCCCGGGGATGTCCGGATAGTTCGGTATCCGCAGCACGCCGGTCGCGACGACCACAACGTCGAACGTCTCCTCACCGAATGTCGTGGTGAGATGCCATGTCCCAGCATGGTATTCGGCTTTGGTGACGTCGCAGCCGAAACGGATGTGTCGCCGTATACCCCGTTCGTCGGCCACCCGCCGAAAGTAGGCCTGCAGTTCCGGGCCCGGGGACAGCAGACTTGTCCACTTCGCGTTGGGTGCAAACGTGTAGGAGTAGTACCGCGACGGCACATCGCAGGTAAGACCCGGATACGTGTTGTCGCGCCAGGTGCCTCCGACCTCGTCGGCCTTTTCGAAAACGGCGTAGGACTCAATGCCGGCGTCCTGCAATTTGGCCGCCATGCAGAGGCCCGATACCCCGGCGCCGATTATTGCGACTTTGATTTGACGCTGCTGCGTCATGACAAACCACCAACTTCCCCCGGTATGAGGCCGACGGTAGCGCCGCGGCCCGCGGCGGTGGGGCGGACCAACGGCCAGACAATTGGTGTTTTCACCGCAGCGGTCTGCCTTAACGTGGAATACGTGCCCCGATCCCGCGACGCCGACGCTTGCCCTGGTGCGTTGCAGGTGCATCAGGCCGCCGACGGCGCACTCGTGCGCGTGCGACTGCCCGGCGGGATGATCACCGCCGCGCAACTGGCGGCGCTGGCCGCGATGTCCAGCGGCTTCGGCTCGGGAACCTTGGAGCTGACGGTGCGCGGCAATGTGCAGTTGCGCGCCATCACCGACGTGACGGCGGTCGCCGAGGGCATCGCCGATGCCGGGCTGCTGCCGTCCGCGACGCACGAACGCGTGCGCAACATCGTCGCCTCCCCGCTGTCCGGACGCGCCGGCGGACGCGCGGACGTGCGGGCCTGGGTGGGCGCGCTGGATTCGGCGATTTGCGCCGAGCCCAAACTGGTCGACCTGGGCGGCAGATTCTGGTTCAGCATTGACGACGGCCGTGCCGACGTGGCCGGGCTGGGCGCCGACGTCGGGGTGCACGTCCGCGAGGACGGTTACGCACTGTTGCTGATGGGGCGCGACACCGGCCTGCGGATGAACGCCGACGATGTGGTCGCGACACTGCTCGCAGTCGCGGTGCGGTTCACCGAGATACGCGAAAATGCTTGGCGTATCAACGAGTTGGATGACATCGAGGACCTGCTTCCCGGCGCCGACGTCAGCGCCGCCCCCGTTGCGCCGGTCGCCAGGCCACCGGTGGGCTGGATAGCCCAGGATGACGGCCGGGTCGCGTTGGGCGCCGCGGTGCCGCTCGGTGTCCTGCCCGCGCAAACCGCGGAGTACCTCGCCGTGATCGAGGCACCCATGGTGATCACGCCATGGCGCTCGGTGCTGGTGTGCGACCTCGACGAGGGTGTCGCCGACGCCGCGCTGCGGGTGCTGGCCCCGCTGGGCCTGGTGTTCGACCAGAACTCCGGATGGCTGGACGTCAGCGCGTGCACGGGAAGCCCCGGCTGCGCACGCTCGGCCGCCGACGTGCGGGCCGACGCGGTACACCTGGTCGGGACGGATTCCGCGGTGCATCGTCACCTCGTCGGCTGCGAACGCGCGTGCGGCAGCCCGCCGACGGGACAGGTGCTGGTCGCCACCGGCGACGGATACCGGCTGCTCCGGCCGTAGGGTGAGCAGGTGCTCGACTACATCCGCGATGCGGCGGAGATCTATCGCCAGTCGTTCGCGACCATCCGCGCCGAAGCCGACTTGGCACGATTCCCCGACGACGTCGCGCAGGTCGTCGTCCGGTTGATCCACACCTGCGGGCAGGTCGACGTCGCCGAGCACGTCGCCTTCACCCGGGACGTCGTCGCGCGGACCAGCGCCGCGCTGCAAAACGGCGCGCCCGTGCTGTGCGATTCGTCGATGGTGGCCGCCGGAATCACCAAGGCACGGCTGCCCGCCGGCAATGAGGTGGTGTCGTTGGTGACCGATCCACGCGCACCCGAGCTGGCCGCGCAGCGGCACACCACCCGCTCGGCGGCCGGCGTCGAGCTGTGGGCCGATCGGCTCGACGGTGCGGTGCTGGCCATCGGCAATGCGCCGACCGCGCTGTTTCGGCTGCTCGAACTCGTCGACGAGGGGGCCGCGGCACCGGTCGCGGTGCTGGGCGGTCCGGTCGGCTTCGTCGGCTCGGCACAGTCCAAGGTCGAGCTGATCGAACGCCCGCGCGGGATGTCGTACCTGGTGGTGCGGGGACGCCGCGGCGGCAGCGCGATGGCCGCCGCTGCCGTCAACGCGATCGCGAGCGACGCAGAATGACCGCGCGGGGCACGTTGTGGGGGGTCGGGCTGGGGCCCGGTGACCCGGAGCTGGTGACCGTCAAGGCCGCTCGGGTGATCGGCGAGGCCGACGTGGTGGCCTATCACAGCGCCCGGCACGGCCGCAGCATCGCCCGCGGCATCGCCGAACCGTATCTGCGGCCCGGCCAGCTCGAGGAGCATCTGGTCTATCCGGTGACCACCGAGGTGAGCGACCATCCCGGCGGTTACGCCGGCGCGCTCGAGGACTTCTATGCGGAGGCCACCGAACGCATCGCCGGGCACCTCGACGCGGGACGCAATGTGGCGCTGCTGGCCGAGGGCGATCCACTGTTCTACAGCTCCTACATGCATCTGCACACCCGGCTGACGCAGCGGTTCGACGCCGTCATCGTGCCGGGCGTGACGTCGGTGAGCGCGGCGTCCGCCGCGGTGAGCACGCCGCTGGTGGCCGGTGACGAGGTGCTGTCGGTGCTGCCGGGCACCCTGCCGGTCGGCGAGCTGACGCGCCGGCTCGCCGACGCGGACGCCGCCGTGGTGCTCAAGCTCGGCCGCTCATATCATGCTGTGCGGGAAGCACTTTCGGCTTCCGGGCGGCTGGACGAAGCGTTCTACGTGGAGCGGGCCAGCACGGATACGCAACGCATCGCGCCGGCCGCGGATGTCGACGAGGCCAGCGTCCCGTACTTCTCACTGGCCATACTGCCGGGCGGTCGGCGGTTCGAGGAACGCGCGCCGGTCGGGGCCGTCGCGGTGGTGGGGCTCGGCCCCGGCGACCACGACTGGATGACACCGCAGAGCCGACGTGAGCTGGCCGCCGCGACCGACCTGATCGGCTACGGCAACTACCTCGATCGTGTCCCGGTGCGCGACGGTCAGCGGCGCCATCCCAGCGACAACACCGACGAACCCGCACGGGCACGATTGGCGTGCGCACTGGCCGAACAGGGACGCGCCGTGGCGGTGGTGTCGTCGGGTGATCCCGGAGTGTTCGCGATGGCCACCGCCGTCCTCGAAGAGGCCAAACAGTGGCCGGGAGTAGAGATTCGGGTGATCCCGGCGATGACCGCGGCTCAGGCGGTCGCCAGCCGGGTCGGCGCGCCGCTGGGTCACGACTACGCGGTGATCTCGTTGTCGGACCGGCTCAAGCCGTGGGACGTGATCGAGACGCGCCTGGCCGCCGCGGCCGCAGCCGATTTGGTGCTGGCCATCTACAACCCCGCGTCCAAGAGCCGGACCTGGCAGGTCGGAGCCATGCGCGACGTCTTGCTGACCCATCGCGAACCGGGAACGCCAGTTGTCATCGGCCGCAACGTATCCGGGCCCGACGAAGACGTCCGGGTGGTGCGGTTGGCCGACCTGGATCCCGCCGACGTCGACATGCGGTGCCTGCTGATCGTCGGATCGTCTCAAACCCAGTGGTACCCAGGCGATTCCGGCGACAGAGTGTTCACACCGCGGCGTTATCCGATTTAGTCAGTCCTTGCCCCAGGTGTTCGGCAGCATCGGCAACGACGGCCCGTCATTGAGCCCGTCACCGGCCAGCGTGGTCAGCCCCGCGGCCTGGCCCGCCCCGGATTTGGCTGCGGCCCCGGCAAATCCGAGCGGCCCGGCGCCGGACTCCCCGGCCGAGGTGACGGGCTCGTCGTCCGGCCCGGTGGGCGTGTCCTCGAGGTTCATGAATTCGTAGCGGTAGGCCTTGTCCTTGACGTCTTGGGCCCGACGCCGACGGGCCTTCAACCGCTCCTTGGCGGAGGCCGCCGCGGCGCCGGCCGGCGCGTCGGCGTCGTCGGGTGCGGGCTCCTCGGACTTGCGGCGGGAACGATTGCGTGCGCTGGCGCTGCCGGACAATCCCGACAGTCCGACCGCCCACAGCGCGTCGGACATGCCGGCGCCCAGCCCGGTCGTGCTCGTCGGGCCGAAGCCCACGCCCGGAGGACCACCGGCCGGGGGGGCTCCGTGCGCGGGCATAGCGGTCGCCGTTGCCGGAGCGGGTGCGGGCGCGCTGGCGCTCGAAGACGTCGGCACATTGCCGAAACTTGCGGGGGCCGGCGCGGTGGGCATCGGTGTGGGCGCCATCGCCGGCACTGGCTGGATCGCCAGGGGAACCGCGGTGCTGACCGCGATCGCCGTCGCCCCCGCGGCCGCACCGGCACCAGCCGCGGCCGCAACCGCCATCATGGCCGGGACGGCGACGACGGCCAGTTGCACCGCGACCTGGATGAACGGCCAGAAGATCATCAGGGTGTGGAAGATGGCCCAGCCGAGCGCGCTCGACAGGGCCGGCGAAAGACCGAGTTGCCCGAAGAACGAGGCGAGGCTGTTGACCCAGGGCACCGGCGGGAAGGGCCACCCACCGGGGTTCAGGTCCTTGGACACCGGCCACGCGAAGTTACGGGTGTACTGCTGCAGCCATTGGGTGAGCTGATCCATCCAGGACGGATACTGTGGCGCCGCGGTGGTGGTTTGTTGCTGGGTGGTCGACGACGTGTCCGCGGCCGCCGTCATGATCTGCGGGGCCGGCGTGGACGGCGGAACCGCGGCGAGCGCGGATTCGCTGACCGCCTCATAGGTGCTCATCGTCGTGGCGGCCTGCACCCACATGCGGGCGTAGTCGGCCTCGTTCACGGCGATCGGGATCGTGTTGATGCCGAAGAAGTTCGTCGCGACCAGGGCGCCGTGGATGGCGTGATTCGCCGCGAGCTCGCCCATCGTGGGCATCGCCGCCAGCGCGGCCGTGTAGGCGGCCGCGGCCGTCTCGTGCAATGCGGCCGCGGTCGTGCTGTCCGCGGCGCTGGCCAGCAGCCAGGTCAGATACGGCGCGTGGGCGGCGACGTACTGCTCCGCGCTCGGGCCCTGCCACTCGCCGGCCTGCACGGCGCCCAGCAGCCCGGTGAGTTCGTCGGCGGCCTCGGTGTATTCGGTGCTCAACGCCGACCACGCCCCCGCGGCCGCCAGCAGCGCGCCGGGTCCGGGCCCGCTGCTCAGCAGGGTGGAGTGCACCTCTGGTGGAAATGCGAGCCAGATCGGGGCGGTCATCGACGCGGGCCTTCCGGGAGATGTGGGCTGTTCTTAGTGGTCGTCGCGCCGCGGGTTTTAGTTCCACCGGGTTTCGTCTTTGCGCCGGGCGCGCGCATGCGCAACGATGCAGGGATGCGGTGTGACGTTGCGCGTGAGGCGCTTTCCGCCCGATTGGACGGCGAGCGAACGGAAGTGCTCGCGCAGCAGGTCGATGCCCACCTGGAGACGTGCCGCGGGTGCCGCACCTGGCTGATCGGCGCGGCCACCCAGACTCGGCGGCTGGCCTCGATCGAGCCCGGCGACGCACCCGACCTGGTCGCCCGGATCATGGCGAGCATCGACGAGGACCCCACCGCGCGTCACGGCTGGATGCGCGCGGTTCGAGCGCGCTACGCCCGGTGGGGACTGATCGCCGTCGGTGCCTTCCAGGTGGCGATCGCGGCCGCTCAAATCGGCGGAGTCAATTTCGGCATGGTGTCGCATCACATGCACGGGGCAATGTCCGGCGAACATCTGCTGCACGAGTCAACCGCGTGGTTGCTCGCATTGGGTGCGGCAATGGTCGCGGCCGGTATCTGGCCGATGATGGCGACCGGCGTCGCGGCGATCGCCGGTGCGTATTCGCTTGGGCTGATGGGTTATGTGGCCGCCGACATTCTGGACGGGCAGGTGACCGCGACTCGCGTCGCCAGCCACGTACCGCTGTTGCTCGGCCTGGTATTCGCGGTGTTGGTGGCGCGTGAGCGTACCGGCGGGCGCGGCTTCGCGGAGTCCGACTTCGACGCTTTCGACGGCGAGGTGCCGGCCAGCTTCGCCGGACGGCGACGCGGCCATCTGCGACCGATCAACCGCTCTGGATCGGACCTCGCCGCAGGCTCTACGACGGCCCGTCGTAGACTGTCCGAACCCGCGCAACGAAGGTGGTTGGCCATGACCGCGTCAAGCGACGACGAGGCCGTAACCGAACTTGCCTTGGCAGCCGCGCGCGGGAATGAGCGGGCCCTCGAGGCATTCATCAAGGCCACTCAGCAAGACGTCTGGCGGTTCGTCACGTACCTGTCCGACGCGGGCACCGCCGACGATCTGACTCAGGAGACTTTCCTGCGGGCGATCGGAGCGATCGAGCGCTTCTCCGGCCGCTCCAGCGCCCGCACGTGGCTGCTGTCCATCGCGCGCCGCGTGGTCGCCGATCACATTCGCCACGTCCAGTCGCGGCCGCGCACCGCGCCGGGCGCCAACCCCGAGCAGGTCCGCAACAGCGACCGCCACGCCCGCGGATTCGAAGAGTTGGTCGAGGTGACGACGATGATCGCCAACCTCACCCCCGAACAACGCGAAGCCCTGCTACTGACCCAACTGCTCGGTCTGCCCTACGCCGACGCCGCCGCCGTGTGCGGCTGCCCGGTGGGCACCATCCGGTCCCGCGTGGCCCGTGCCCGCGACGCCCTGCTGGCCGACGCGGAACGCGACGACCTCACCGGTTAGGTTTGGCGCGCAACCCAATCCGCGGCTTGCTCGACGGTGTCGACCTTGGTCACACCTGCAGGCAACGGCGGCCGCTGCACCATTACCACCGGAATATCCAGTGCCGCAGCGGCATCCAGCTTCGCTCGGGTCATGTCACCCCCGCTGTTCTTGGTCACCAGGGCGTCGATGCGGTGATCGCGCATGATCGCAATTTCGTCGTCGTAGCGATACGGCCCACGGGACAACAGCAACTCGTGATGGCGGGGCAATGTTCGGGCGTCGGGTTCGGTGACCGCGCGAATCAGAAACCACGCGTCGCTGCCCGCGAAGGCTTTGGTTCCCGAGCGGCCGGTGGTGAGGAAAACCCGTCGATAGCGGTGGTTTTCGACGACTTGCGCGGCTTCGATGTCTGACTTTACGACGTGCGCCCCGTCGGGATCCCAGGCCGGGCGGGCCAATACCAGATGCGGGATCTCTAGTTCGCCACATGCCTGCGCGGCGTGCGCGGTCATGGTTGCCGCGAACGGATGGGTCGCATCGACGACGGCGCCGATGTGTTCGTCGTGTAGCCAGCTTTTTAAGCCGTCGACGCCGCCGAACCCGCCGATGCGCACCGAGCCGGCGGGCAGCGCCGGATCCGGCACCCGGCCCGCCAGTGAGCTGATCACGTCGACGTGGGGGCTTAATGCCTTGGCGAGCGCCCGCCCCTCGGCGGTGCCGCCGAGCAAGAGCACCCGCATCAGTGTCGGCCTCTTGCGCGGCGCGCGGTCGAGTACAGGTAGCTGTCGGTGAAGCCCTCGGCGGCAAGCACATCGCCGACGATGATGACGGCGGTCTTGGTGATGTTGGCCTCGCGCATCTGGTCGGCGATGGTTTGCAGTGTGCCGCGCAACACGGTTTGCTGCGGCCAGCTCGCGAAAGCCACTACCGCTGACGGTGTTTCCGGACCGTGGCCGCTGGCGAGTAGCTGCGGGACGATCGCGTCGATCTGGGCGGCGGCCAGGTGCAGCACTAATGTACCGCCCGATTTGGCGAGGGTTGCCAGGTCTTCGCCGGGCGGCATGGCTGTCGAGAGGGTAGCTACGCGGGTCAAGGTGACCGTCTGCGCCACGCCCGGAACGGTGAGCTCTCTGCGCAACGCGGCGGCTGCCGCAGCGAAAGCCGGTACGCCGGGCACGATTTCGTAGCCGACGCCCAGCGCGTCGAGCCGCCGGCATTGTTCGGCCAGCGCGCTGTACAACGACGGATCACCGGAGTGCAGCCGGGCGACGTCGTGGCCTTTGTCGTTCGCGGCGACGAGCTCGGCGACGATCTGCTCGAGCGTCAACGGCCCGGTGTCAACGACTTTCGCGCCGGGCGGGCACAGGGCGAGCAGGTCGTCGGGCATGATCGAACCCGCGTACAGACATGTTTCGCATCGCTGCAGCAGCCGTTGGCCGCGTACGGTGATCAGGTCGGCGGCGCCGGGGCCGGCACCGATGAAGTACACCGTCACTTCGTCACCGTCCACTGGGTGACCGGGTATTGCGGACGCCAGCCGGTGAAGGCGCCGAGCGCCTCGCCCTGGTAGAGCTGAAATCGTCGCAGCTCGCCTTTTAGTTTCGAATGTGCTTGCAGCACAACGGCTTCGGATTCGGTGGTGACGGTGTTGGCGACCAGACGGCCTCCTTTCGGGAGTCGCTCGAGGCAGGCATCGAGCAGGCCTGGATGGGTCAGGCCGCCGCCGATGAAGATGGCGTCCGGCGGTTGGGCGCCGTCGAACGCATCGGGCGCTGCGCCGCGCACGTCGACGGTGACGCCGAACGCCGCGGCATTGAATTCGATGTTGGTGCGCCGCTTTTCGTCTTGCTCGAACGCCACCGCGGTGCAGCCCGGCCAACTGCGACACCATTCGACGGCGATGCTGCCCGAGCCCGCGCCGACGTCCCACAGCCGCTCGCCGGGCCGCGGCCTCAAGGCCGCCAAGGTGACCGCGCGGATGCCGTGTTTGGTGATCTGCCCGTCGTGGACGAACGCGTCGTCGGGCAGAGGCGTGATGCGCTCGTCGGGCAGGTAGCGGACGGCGATCACGTTGAGGTCGTCGACGTCCTTGTTGCCCCACTGGCGGGCGGTGCCGTCGCGGCGGCGTTCGCCCGGGCCGCCGAGTTGTTCGAGCACGCTGAACTCGGAATCGCCGCGACCGTGCGCGGTGAGCAGTTCGCTCAAGGCATTCGGCGTGGTCCCGTTTTGCGACAACACGATCGCTTGGCCGCCGCGCCGCACCGCGGTGTGTGGCGGCGCGGTGACCAGGCTGATCACCTCGGTCTCGTGGACGTTCCAGCCCATTCGGGCGCAGGCCAATGTCACCGCCGAGATATGCGGCAGGACTTTCACTTTTTCCGCGCCGTAGCGGCGGATCAGGGTGTTGCCGATGCCGTGCATGAGCGGGTCGCCGCTGGCGACGATGTGGATGTCTGGGCCGTCGAGCGGCAGTGCTTGCACGGCGGGCAGCATCGGCGACGGCCACTGTCTGCGTTCGGCGGTCACCGTGTCGTCGAGCAGTTTCAGTTGTCTTTCGGCGCCGTAAACAACTGTGGCCGTTCGTAATTCGTCGCGGGATTTTTCGCCGAGCCCGGCCATGCCGTCGGCGCCGATGCCGACCACGACGATCATCGCGGCATCCTGCGCCAGATGATTTGCGGCAGCATCCGCATGACGGCCGCCGCGGGACCCAGCGCCCACGGGATCCACACCGTGCGCCGTCCCTTGGCCAGCGCACGCGCGGTGGCGGCGGCCACCTGCTGCGGAGTGCTGGACAGCGGCGCCGGCGTCATGCCCTCCGTCATACGCCCGATCACGAAGCCGGGGCGCGAGATGAGCAAGTGCACCCCGCTGCCGTGCAGCGCGTCGGCCAGGCCGCTGGCGAAGCCATCCAGGCCGGCCTTCGCCGACCCGTAGACGTAGTTGGCACGACGCACCCGCGCGCCGGCGATCGAGGAGAACACCACCAGTTGGCCACTGTTGCTTTTGCGCATGGCGTTAGCCAGATGGGTGAGCATGCTGACCTGGGCGACGTAGTCGGTGTGCACGACGGCCACCGCGTGCGCGGCGTCGGCCTCCGCGCGGGCCTGGTCGCCGAGGATCCCGAAGGCCAGCACCGCGGTGCCGATGGGTCCATGTTCGGCGATGACTTCAGCGACCAGCGGGCCGTGTGACGCCAGGTCGTCGGCATCGAACTCTCGGGTGTGTACGGCCTTGGCGCCGGCTTGCTGGAGCGCGGCGACCTGCGCATCGAGCTGGTCGGCCCTGCGCGCGGCCAGCACCACCGTGGCGCCTGGGGCCAGCAGTCGCGCGAGTTCGATGCCGATCTCGCTGCGGCCACCCAGAATGAGAACTGGACCTGCGCCCGTGTCGTCCACGGCTGCGATTATCACCTGCGCTAGCGTGAGCGGTGATGGCGAACACCACGACACGGCTCACCAACGACGCTTTGGCGTTTCTGTCCGAACGCCATCTGGCGATGCTGACCACGCTCCGGGCGGACAACTCGCCGCATGTGGTGGCCGTCGGATTCACCTTCGATCCCACCACCCACATTGCGCGGGTGATCACCAGCGGGGGCACGCAGAAGGCCATCAACGCCGACCGTGCCGGCGTCGCCGTGCTCAGCCAGGTCGATGGCGCGCGCTGGATTTCGCTCGAGGGCAGTTCCAAAGTGAACAGCGACGCCGACGCCGTGCGCGATGCCGAGTTGCGCTACGCGCAGCGCTATCGCACTCCCCGGCCCAATCCGCGGCGCGTGGTCATCGAAGTTCAGGTGGAACGGGTGCTCGGCTCGTCAGATCTGCTCGACCGCGGCGGCGAGTAGCTAGGCAATAGCAGCTCCTAGAACTATCGGAGTTCAAAGAGAGGCTTGCCGTCTATATCAAGGGCCGATGCCTGGATCTCTTCAATTGTTGCCGTCAGGTATAGCGACAGCTTTACGAGGTCCGCTGTACCAGTTATTTGATCCGTGCTGCCAACGGCGACGAGCGCGCCATCCGCGGCGATCAACGCCCGATGGTCACCGTGGTCAAATTCTCGCGTCTCAATTCTGAAACCAGGCAGGAGCTCCTCTGCAGCGATTGGTACTTTCACGCGCGGCAAGTCTCGTTGACTCCTAATACTCAAACCGAACCGTCCGAAGAAGTATCGTTCGATAGTGGCCATCAGCGGAGCAGCTAGAATAAACTGCTCAGGGCCCATGCGGTCAGAATCTGTAATGATAAACAACCCGTTTTTACTTTGGCCGATCAAGAGCCGAATCTCGCCTAAAGATGCCGCAAATATTGCCCGACCATCATCCGTCTTAGCCCCCGGGGTCAGCGTGTAGCCCGCGAGCTTCCCCCAGTCTTCTAGCTCCTTTGATATTTCTACGCGCTTTATCATTTCAACACGTCGCCGATCTCGAGTAGTTCTTCGATGGTCATCGCTCTCCCTGCACTGTCGAATATGCGAACCTGGATGGACCCGCCAGGTTGACCAAGCCCGGGAGCGACTTCAGAAACTTCGATCTTCCAGCCGTCGGGAAGGCTCTCGAGCAGGTACGAGCTGTACGGATCGGTAAGACTGTTGACATGGAGTGCGCGTTCCTCCCACGAAGCTGGTCGCCCGTCGTCCATCACTGCCAAATACTTGCCCGCGTCGTTACCAATACGATCCAATTCTCTACCGTAGTACTTGGCGAATTGTTCTATATCAGTAAATGCAACTTTGGTGCCCGGCACCGCGCCACCGTTATCAGGGAAATTTATCCATTCTTCGCCCGTTGGGCCGAGCTTATTAAAACGTTCAGCATATTGCTGGGCAGTATATGCCTCCCCATGCGCATCGCGTCCGAAAATCGCATCCGGATCCTTGATCAGGTCCGCGACCGACGGCTTGATGTCAGCCGGCTCGGTCGGATCACCGACGAAGTCCCAATGGGCTTGCAAGGGCTCGCCATACAGCGGATCAGTCGCTTGGTCAGGCAACCGCTCCCATCCATCACCCGAGGGCTCATTCGAATGCACGGGATCAACAGGTTCTGCGTCGTGCGGGCTCACACGACCAGGTGCGCGCGGCCCATCACCGTCAGATGGCGGTCCGCCAGGCTTTCCGTCGTGTGGGGTAGCTGGTGGGTCACTGCCACCAGGAGGACCCCCGGCGTCGCTTGGTCCATGCGATCCCCCTCCGCTTGGCGTGGGCAGTTCACCGGAGGGCGCACTCGAGGGCGTGGGATGTGGAGTCGATCCATGGGGCGCCGCAGACGCATGTGCAGGGACCTGTTGTGCTGAATGCGCGGCAGGTGGTGCTGTTTCAAGCGGAGCACGTTCGGCCACCGGCGGTACGGGAAGCGAATTAGGTTCAGCTAGCTGTGGATTGCGCGACGGCAAATGCTCGCCAACCGCGGTCGGCGGGGGCACGGGCTCACGTAGGCCGCCCGTTGGCACCGGCGCCGGCTCACGCGGGCCTTCTGCTGACATCGGAGGCGGCGAAGGATCGTGCGGAGCAACGGGTGCGCTGGGGCTTCCCGGTGCTGGTGGATCGCCTGGGGTGGTCGGTGAGTGGGGTACGGCCGTACCGGGCGGCGCGGATTCCACAGGCCGTGGCGGCGGCCCGCTCGGAACCTCCACTCGTGGGGGGCCAACCGGACGACCGCCGGGCGGAAATTCCGTCGTGGGCAGATCGAGTTTGAGGTTGTCGAGATCTTTCGTCAGGTCGGTGCCGACTTTGCCGAGGTCGCCCAGCGCACCGGTCGTCAACCCAAACTCCCCCAGCTCTCCGGCACGCCCCGCTGCGCCAGCGCCTTCTGCGCCCTCTTCGGCGCCACGTGCGGCCGCAGAACCTGCTTTCGCCCCCGCGCCAGCTTCTCCGAGTCCGGGGAACACGAACGTCGCGGCGTCGAAAAGGTTCTCTCCGAATCCCAATCCCGGTCGAGCGGTGCTCCAATCTTGAAGGTGCAGAAGCGATTTCAACATCTGCAGATTCGCTAACCCGCCCTCTCGTGGATGCAGAATCTCGTTCAGCAAGCTCGCTTTGAACTGGCTTTCTGCCATGCCCTTCCAAGTAGCCTCGGCTCCTTTGGGATCGAGGAGCAACCACGGCGGGCCCAAATCTGCCAGGCCGAGGGCCGCTTGCGCGGCTCCTTTGGCCACTCCCTCATTCGCGTTGACAAAAGTGTCGAAAACGGTGGCAGCCTGGTTTCCGACTGCGTCGCCTAGAAAGTGCGTGAACTGACCGCGCATGAACTTCTCCATGTCGACGACCAAGCCGTCGGCGACCTGCATCAGCACCCTGATGCCCTGCTCGAAAGCCCGTGCTTCCCGGCCCAAGTCGTGCAACACGGCGTTGACGTCACGTGCGATCCTCATGATTTCTTCGAACGCATCGCCATCGAGTACCGAGACCACGTCGTGCCAGATGTCAGTCAGCGACTCCAAGCGGTGCAACAGATTTCGGATATCGTTTTGGGCTTTAGCAACGTGGTCGGCGAAATCGTCGAGGGTGTGGGCAATCGCCCTGCACCCCTCCCCCAACTTGGCCATCGCGTCGCCGATGTGCGACAAGACGTGATCGATTTTTTCCCCCTCGGGGATCTGCTGCGTACCGACCAGCGTCCTCGACCCATTCAGGGCACCTTGCATTCCGCTGACGGCCGAGCTGAACGTGCGCCAGCACCCGGCCGCAGCATGAAGCGCCGCCACATCGCCGTTGGGCCACACGTCGTCGACGAAGGATTGCACCACCGCCCATAGCAGCGGAGGGGGCTCTCCAGGGCCTAATGTTCCCGGCGGTCCGGGGGCGCCGATCTGAACCGGCTGTGTTGGTGGCTGCAACACGTCGGCACCGCCACCCAGTCGCGAGGCAGCCTCGGCCTTCGACCAGTTCGACGCGTCGACTTGTATCAGGGCGCCGTTGCGGCGACACGCATTGATCGCTGCCGCCGCGGCTTTCAACAGCGACTCCGATATCGCTTGATACGACAGCCCGAACACCTCACCGGCGACATCCAGGCCCGTGTTGGCGCCGAAACCAGCCGTCAATACCCTCATAGCCGCTTCGAGGCCGTCGCCCGCTGCAACCACGGCGCTGCCCGCAGCGGACAGCGCGTCTGGGTCGACAGCGATCGGGGCCACGCGCGAGATTCTTGCGCGGGCCCGCCGTCGGCGCTATTCACCCGCGGATCACGCCACGACTCATCGACTGACAGGGACCGCGCTATTTCTACTTGCTAGTTGAGGAGGGGATTTCCGCCTGTATCGACGGCAGATCTGTTCGATTGTCGACGTCGAGTTCTCGTGCTTTAGTTGGGATCGCGGCGCTCGAACTCGGTACCCGAAGTGTCGTCCCAGAACTTGGGGGACAACTCCGTCACCTGATCCTCAGGCGGGACAGCATCTCTTTGCTTTCGGAATTCGTCAAAGGCTTGTGGGGCTCGCGCCAACACGGCTTCGCTCGGTGGAGTGCGGCCAAGTTCTTCGGGTGTGGAAAAGATCTTTCCACCAATCTTTTTCATACCGACGTCCCGCGATTGCCGCCAGGCCTTTGCAACAGAAGGCCATCGTGTTCCCTCCTACGACAAGCCCTTACCAACGCGATTGCGGCTGAGCTGTCGCGCAGGAACTCACCATATTGATGCTGCGTAAGCTCGTAATATTCCTCGTAGTCGAGGACGCCGTCGCCCACGGGTATCGAGGCGTAGTACCAACCCGAAGTCGATTCAACGCCAATGGAATACAGGCCGTCCTTTGAGAAAAACGTGTCCTGAAAGTTCACCACCAGCGCCCCCTAACTTTTCGTTGGCCCCCAACGGTCCGCATCCAGCCGCCAGTGTGTGTCGAGGGTTGTTCTCGTCGGCCAGGTCGGATCTTGCCGTCTACGGTAAGCGCTGCCGAGGAGCGGTGGCAATTCAGTTGTCTGGCTTACCGCTTGCCGAGCTTGATGACGGTGAATTGACCGATATCGATTGCCGTGGTTAGCCTCACCAACCGAGTAGTCAGGGGGTGGCGATGTTCGCGGATACCGGACACGTGCGCTGGGCAGCACGCACGGAGCTGTTGGGACTGCGGTGCAACTCACTTGGATAAGCGTCCCAGAGCTGATCGCCGAAGCCGGCGGTGACCCCTGGGCAATCGACCAAAGCTTGCAAGTCGGTCGCCCGGCGCAGATTTCGGCCTTGGCAGGGGCCTTTCACGCTGCCGGTAGATGCACCTCAGAGTCCAGCAATGCATTCGAGGAAGCACGTCGTCGCTTTGAGGCGTCGTGGGATCGTCAGAACGGTGATCACCCGATCAATGACTCCGCCGAGGTGCAAAAGGTGGTCAAAGCGCTTGGCTCACAGTCTTTACAGCTCCCAAAAATCGGAGCTGAGTTGGAGCGCATTGCCGCCTCTTTGGCCGAAGCCCAACGTACCGGCGCGGTGTTCATCTCCAATTTGGAGATCCAATTAGAAGTTATTGACAGCCAACTCGGGGCAGCGCTCGCTCAGGAGAAGAGCGGACAACTCGCCGGCGCAGAAATAGCCATCGTTGCCCAACACATCACAGACCTTGCAGATCTCGCGGTCGCCGACACTAGGTCCGCGCTTAGCCAACTGAAATCAACCCGCGGCGCGTATTCCGGCGGCCTGCAAAGTGCGCTGAACACGCTCCGCACCGAGGGCTACGACGCGACCTCGATTGAGGCGATGGATGCGCCAGGAACTCCATCGAATGCCGGCGCCCAGGCCAAACGGCGACAGAACCAAATTGATGCGTTCACAAAAGTTTTCGGTCGACCGCCGACCTCGTCGGCCGACTGGGAAACCGCAGCAGCGCTAGATCCGAACTGTTACGAACCCAAGAACGGTGGTGCGCTGGCCAACATCGTCGTGGGACGCATCAACTCGGTCCCAGGACAGGGCGTGGTGCAGACGAACATGTTCATTCCGGGCCGCGCTGTATGGGACCCGCAGGTCGACTGGCCCCCGTACCATGACAATCTCGGGGATAACCGAGGTTTCTCCCCAACGGCCGGTCCCGAGGAGTCTCGGGTGTCGATATTTGTTGACTACGAGAACGGCATCATCGTTGCGCGGCAAAACCCGTCAATCGACGAAAAGACCGGTCAGGTTCGGACCGGATCACCCAGCATCTCTGCTGTCCAACAAAGCAACGGCGCCGTGCTGATCAAGTACAGCGCCGCCGACCCCTTCTCCCCGGGTGGGCCAGATCTCGCGAAGGCGACCTCATTCGATGTGAACGGCACCATCGCGATCGAACCAACACCCGCAGGTCCCCGCGTTGGGGGCAACGTCACAAACTTTCCCGCGACCGAAATCTACAGTCATCGGCCGGACGGAAACGTCTTGCCCCTCGTCCAGTCGTGGCCGCTTTTCGAGCATCGGGCCGGCGGACCCCTGGCTGGGCTTTGGTGGCACAAACCGTTCGGCGACCCAGCCCTTGAGCTGAGGTTCAATGATCAATACCCCGCCCCCCGACTTCCCGCGCTACCGCATCCCGGCCACCCGACTCCCGTAGCGCCACTTGGCCCGCCCCTTGTCACGAGCCCGCCCGGCATGTACTCCCTCGGACCTGTCGACCGTCCACCAGACATTGGGGTGCACGACCCGGTTGTAATGCTGCCGCCGTTGCCGGTCAAATAGAGAGAATTGACTGAGTCAGATGAAAGAGCCCATCGACTGGATTCGAGCCGTATTTCTCGGAGCGATCTCCGGCGGCTTCCTCTGGGCGGTCATGTTAAGTGTGCTGTTTCTTGTGACTCACGGAGATACCACGACACGCGATCTCTACACATTTCTTCTCGCCGTGTCGACTGGTGTCCTCGGCGTGGGAATCACCATGTACTTGCGGGTCAGGACATCGCGCTGGCGCAGCACAGCGATGGGGATTATTTTGGCCCCGCTGATCGGAGGTTCAATCCTATTGTTCGTCACGCTGACTGTAGTTCTGCCCTCACAGAGGACGCACTGACGTGGGGGACTCGGAGCGCATCGATTCGTTTGCGTGTGCTCAGAAGCATCCGATTCAGCTCCTGGCCGGACTGTTTACCGGTGTGATGTCGACGCTTCTCACGTTCGGTTGGTTGTGGATTTTCGCACCGATCCTGCCCTTGATTCTGTGGGGGATCACGATCAGGTTCCGTCGCACAAAAGCCTTCTCTGTTGGGGCGTTGGCGGCATTTGCCGGGGTAGTCACTTTTGTCGGATCGTTCGTAATTTTGACAGTAACTCTATCGCTAATAATTGGATCGAGTCCTCCGCCATCTGCGAATTTTCGCTAATCGTGAAGTGGTGATTCCGACGGTGAATTGACCAGCGTCGGCGGCAGGGTTAGCCTCGCCACCAGGGCAAAAGGGGGAACCTAGTGATGTTGGCCGACGCTGTTTCGCGAGCGGAGCGTATCTCGGGATCGTTCCACTCGCCGTCGCGCGGGAGGGCGTCATGAGCGGTGACGATGAGATTCGAATTATCCTCGAGCACTTGGCCAAGTTGAGTGGGGGTCCGCCGCCCCCGGGGATCACACCCGATCAGCTGGCTACGGGAACGGTGCCTTTGAGTCAGCTGTTGAGAGCTCTGGGCCTTGCGGCCAATGGCGGTGATCCCGGCGACATCGGCGACGCTCAAACCGGATATGCCGAACGCGACGCAAAAGTCGGTGACGCCATGGCCAAATTCCCTGCGAACGAAGCAGAGTCCGCCGGCAAGTTGGGTGGAGCCGGCAGCCCCGCCGAGATGGCTCAGCAGATTCCGCAGATGATCTCCGGCGTTGCAGGCGGCATATCGGGCGCCATGCAAGGTTTACTCCAACCGTTGAGCCAACTTCCGCAGCAGGCCGCTCAGATCGGTCAGCAAATGATGCAAGCCGGTATGGGTGCGATGCAACACGGCGGAGAAGCGGCTGCAGTTGGCGAGGCTATTCCCGGTGAGCTAACGGGCTCGGCGAGCGGCGCCGGCGGAGGCGGTGGCGGTTTGGGTGGCGGCGGGCTCGGCACCACGACGCCGACTGGGGGTCTCAACCCGCTCCCCGCTCCTTCGGCCGGTACCGAGCCCGCGTCGTCGCGTGCCACCTCGGTCCCGCCACCAAGTGCGGCGGCGCCGACTGGCCCCCCGCGGGGCGGGATGGGCGCGATGCCGATGATGCCGCCGGGTGCGATGCACGCTGGCACTGGGGGTAAAGACGAGAAGCCCGATACGAAACGTATTGTGGCGCCGACAGTTAAGAACGGCGCGCCGGTCCAGGGCCGTATCACCACACCGCCGCCGGCTCCCGAGGTCGTCAAACGTGTTGAGGGCAAACCGGTTGCGAGTCGACGCATCATCCTGCCCGACCAGAAGCGTGACGAAGATGACCCCAACTCAAGCCGCTAGACGATTGTTGTCCGGGTTAAAGCCACCGCCAGATCCCTTGCAATACAGTCGGATAACGATTGCAAACCGCCGCTTTTCCACCAAAACGCACATTACCTCCGTAATCGTGGACGAGCGATAGGATCAGCCCGTGTCGCACCTCACTCCGCCTCCGCCTATACCGCCCTCACCGCAACCTTGGCCAGCGTCGTCGACGGTCCCACGGACGCGACAGTGGCCAATGTTCGCATTCTTGCTAGTCGCCCTCTTGGTGACGCTGGCCGTTGCGATCGCCGGCTGGTTTCGACCGCTGCCCGCGAAACAGACTCCCCCGCCGACATATTCGAGCCAGCAGATTGCGGACGCGAAGACTGCTATCTGCGCGGCGTACCAGCAAGTGCGTAAAGCCGGAGACTTGGCTGGCGCGCGAAGCGGAGGTAGTGACCCGATGGGACTGCTCGCGGTAGCAACGAGCTCACGGCAGGTCTTCGACGCAGGTAGCCGCTACCTATCCACCAAGCTCGCCGAGCAGCCAGCGACACCACCCGATCTCGCTGCCGCGATTCAGAAGCTAGCCAACATCTATCAACAGCTCGCAATTGACTACCTTGCTGAGGCGCCTGATTCAGAGACGAACCCACTAATACGCGCCGGAACTGATGCGCACACAACAATCGAAGGTCTGTGCAAATGATAATGCCACCCGACTGACCACGCTGCTGATCGTTGCGTAATTCTGCAATTTCTTAATATCCGAGCTAAAAGTCAATGATGCTAAACAAAATCGCTAAAGTTGATTTGAGGGCATTTTTACTTGAGACCCAATCCAGCTCGTGCACTAATCCGAATCGCTCTTGCCAGCTTCAACGCACGAGTGACTAGCGCCGCCACGGATAAGCGATACGATCAAACCGTGTTGGACTTGGCACCTCCACCCCACGCGCCAACCGGACCAGCCACCTGGTTACGAGCGGGTGGTGCACCCGCTCGGCGACGTCGACGGCGCTTGCGCGCGTTGCTGATCGATGCCCTCCGGGCGACGGGTGATGCGGCTATGAACAGCTCGTTCCGACCATTGCCTACGCAACCGACATGCTGTGGCAAAATAGCCGTTGAGACTAAAATGACGGCATGTTTGGTCTGCGAAGAAGTCGACAAAGCGATCACAGCGACTGTTGCGCGAGGCGAACGAACTGGCCTGACGACCCAACTAGTGATCGCAGCTGAGAGCCGACAAACGCTGCTGGCGGTTCAATAATGCTTCCGCCCGGAGAATGGTCGATCTATATTGTTGGTGATCAGTGGGTAGATGACCAAGACTTAATGGCGCTTTCTCAAGGCAAGCTGAATCGTGAAAACATTAAGACTGAATTTTCAAAGTATGGAAATGTCCTGCGCGTCGCCCAAACCGGGCCACTCGCAGACCAACGCGGATTTACCGCTGACGATCTCCGCGACGCCTTCCGGCGGGGTGAACAACAAGCACGGCTGGTGGCCGAAAAAAATGGTACTAAGCAGGGGGCATACGGCACCGCCTACGACAGCATCGTTAGCCTGCGACATGACCTGACCAATTTGGCCGCGGAGGGCAATCAACGGATCAAAGAGATCCAGGACTCCAAGGAACCCGTGCAAGCGAAGGTCCCGCAGATCATTGCCGCAATACACCAGTATCGAGCGCTAGCCAGCATCACCGCAGCGAAATACGCCGGAAATGTACTGGACGCCATGCAGACAGTTCTCGATTCAGAAGGAACTGGTCTTTCGGCGCGCCAATTCGCGCAAGCTCAGGGCTTGGACGTCGGCCAGATATTTAAGCCTCCCGTCGACGATGAGATTCTCCAAGACCATGTGCTCAAGGCGATGAACCAACACGATTCGCCCATGGGTTTGGTCAACGGCGCCAAACTTCCACCAGAACAGACCCCTACTGCTCCTGAGCCGCCGATGCCTCTGGCGCATAACGCGAGTTTCCAGACTGGCAGCCCCCCGATGGAATCTTCGCCCGCTGCAACTCCATCACCGATGAAGCTCGCTAGCAACGCGAAACTTTCAGGTCCGCAAGCCCCACCAGGAGGGCCCACACCGGCCGCGGGCCCTATGCCGACTCCATCCGCTCCGATCCGGACCGGCGGCTCGATGCCCAGCGCGCCAATGATGAGCCCACCCAGCCCGAGCCTCCATGGAGCTGGCGCAACACCCCTCGCCGGCGCGTCAGCCGCCCCTACGAGCCCCGTCCAACCGGTCACCCCGGCCGACTTGATGCACAGCTTCGACAAGGGAATGCAAGCAGGGACACCGATTTCGGCGACGGCCGGTGCGATGCCGCCACCTCAACCCCCGGAGCCACAATCCCCGCCGACGACGCCAGTCTCCGGAATGGGCAGCGTCCCGGTCAACACACCGGCATATGAGGCGCCGCCGGTCGCGCATGCGGCAGCCCCCGATCCGACCCCGGCACCACAGGTCGTCGCGGGACCACAGGCACCGGCTGTCCCGGCCGCGCCCACGCCCGCGGGCCCGCTGCCGGCTTACGCGTCCGACATACGGCCGACCATCCCAGCGGCCTCCCCTCCCGTCGTGCCGTCGAGCGCGCCACCGTCAGCGATCGCAAGCTCCGCGCCGGTCCATCCCTCAGCTGGACAAGCCGGCGCCGCTGGCCCCACTGTGGTTCGTCAAACGCCTGCCCCGCCGCCGCCGTCGTCGCCGTCAAGCCTGGGTACCGAGGCCGTCATGGCCACCGCGACCGGCGCGGCCGCCGGAGCCGCATCGGCCAATGCGACGGCGCGGGCACGGTTGCAAAGACTCGTGTCCGCCGTCGCCCGTCAGCAACCCCGATTGGCCTGGGCCGCCGGCGACCGTCCCGATGAAACTACCGTGCTCACAACCGATCTCGCGAGCGGCTGGATTCCGCCCGGTATCGAGCTGCCGGCCGCGGTCACCCTGCTGTCCCCCGAACGCCGCCGCGGCAACATCGAAACCCTGCTCGGCGAAGTAACTCTCGCTGCCGGCTATACCCCGATTCACCACGTTCCCGAGGAAGACGAGCCGGTCCCCACATCGCCACGTCCGCGGCGTGTGCCCGAAATCGACGAGCTCGGTTGGGAACTCAACCAGGCGACTCAGTGGCGCGACGGCCTACCCAGGCTGGCTCACACGCTAGCAAAGGCCGCCACCGGCGGTACCGGGGTGCTCGACAAAGAGGTCGAACTGTTGCAAACCCATCTCAAAGAGGTCAGCACCCGCGTTCTGGACAGCTACCCCGACAACGTCGACCCCCACGACGTCGGCAGCTGGCAGCTACTGGCGGCAATCGAAGCGCTTGTGGCAGGCGACAAGTCGGCCGCCAACTATCACCTCGCCTGGTTCCAGGCCTGCAGCAACACGATTCAGCACTGACGAAAGGGGCGGCGGTGTTCGTCGACACGGGATTACTGCACTCAGGCGGAAGCCAGTCGCACCGCGCGGGTGGTCATGCCCAGGACGCGGCCGAACGCCTGTCCCGCGGACCATTGATGTCGGGAATGTTCGGTGACTTTGACGCCGCCGACGCGTTTCACACAGCGATAACCCTCGCCCACGGCAAGCACGTGAAAAACCTTCAAACCCATGGGGAAACGCTGACATCGATCGGCGGCAAGGCACACCAGGCCGCCGCAGAATTCACCGGCATGGAGGCGCACAACTCCGCGGACCTGCGGGCCGTGCGACCCAGCTAGCCCACCGGTACCACGACCAGTTCGTGCGGCCGGTTGTTGACCGGCAATGCGCCATCCTCGGTCACCACGACGATGTCTTCGATACGGGCGCCCCAACTCCCCGGAAAGTAGATGCCCGGCTCGATCGAAAAGGCCATCCCCGCAGTCAAAGGCAGATTGTTGCCGCTGACGATGTAGGGCTCCTCGTGCACCGAGAGCCCGATGCCGTGGCCGGTGCGATGCACGAAAAACTCGGCAAGCCCGGCTGAGGCCAACACCTCGCGCGCTGCGGCGTCGACCTGCTCGGCGGTCACCCCCGGACGAACCGCCTCAAGAGCCGCCTCTTGGGCTCGCTGCAGCACCGAATACTGTTGTGCCACATCGGCAGAAGGCTCCCCCAAGCTGTAGGTGCGCGTCGAGTCGGAATGGTATCCGGGTTCGTAGGCTCCCCCGATGTCGACGACGACGATGTCGCCAGCCCGCAGTTCGCGATCGGAAAAACTGTGGTGCGGGTCGGCACCATGCGGGCCGGAGCCGACGATGATGAACGACACCTCCGAATGCCCCTCGGCGACAATGGCTTCGGCGATATCCGCGGCGACGTCGGCCTCGGTGCGGCCCGGGATCAAGAACTCGGGCACCCGGGCATGCACGCGGTCGATGGCCGAGCCGGCCTTGCGCAGCGCGTCGATCTCGCACTGCTCCTTGACCATCCGCAGCGTGCGCAAGATGTCGGTGGCCAACACCGGCGTCACGCCAAAAGCCCCGGCTAGCGGCAACAGATGCAGCGCCGGCATCGAATCGGTGACAGCTGTCGCCAAGAGACCACCACCCAACGCCGCGAGAACCAGCCGATACGGATCGTCGCCGTCGACCCAATCGCGCACCGCCAAACCCAGTTCCGCGATCGCCGAACCCTTCAGCGAGGCCAGCTCCAGCCGCGGCACCACGACCGTTGGATCGCCGAAGGCCGGCACCACCAGCGCGGTCAGCCGCTCGAACGTCTGCGCGCGCGAGCCGCTGAGGTAGCGCAGGTCGTATCCCGGGGTGATCACCAGGCCATCGAGCCCGGCCTCGGCGGTCGCGGCGGCGGCGGCTGCCAGGCGACGGGCATAGACCTCGGCGCCGAATCGGTGAGAGTCCATGGCAGCCAGGCTAACCGCACGTGCCGAACGTCGAGTTGATGTGGTGTTTTTGCCGGATGGGCGACAACAAGTCGACGTTCGACACCATGAAAAGATAAGCCGCATGCCCGCACCTCTGTGCCTCCTCGACGGCGCCAGCATGTGGTTCCGCTCGTATTTCGGGGTGCCGTCGTCGATCACCGCCCCCGACGGCCGGCCGGTCAACGCCGTCCGCGGCTTCATCGACTCGATGGCCGTGGTCATCGCCCAGCAGCGGCCGAAAAGGCTGGCCGTCTGCCTGGACCTGGATTGGCGACCGCAGTTCCGGGTCGACCTGATCCCGTCGTACAAGGCGCATCGGGTGGCCGAGCCCGAACCCGAAGGCACACCCGACATCGAGGAAGTGCCCGACGACCTGTCGCCGCAGGTCGACATCATCATGGCGCTGCTGGACGCATTCGGGATTCCGACGGCCGGTTCGGAGGGTTTCGAGGCCGACGATGTGCTGGGCACGTTGGCCGCCCGGGAACGCCACGACCCGGTCGTCGTGGTCAGCGGGGATCGCGACCTGTTGCAGGTGGTGGCCGACGATCCGGTCCCGGTGCGGGTGCTCTACCTGGGTCGCGGCCTGGCCAAAGCCACCCTGTTCGGGCCAAAAGAGGTCGCTGAAAACTATTCAGTGCCCGTCGAGCGGGCCGGGCCGGCCTACGCGGAACTCGCGCTGCTGCGCGGCGATCCGTCCGACGGCCTGCCCGGTGTGCCGGGCGTCGGTGAGAAGACGGCCGCCACCCTGCTGGCTCAACACGGCTCGCTGGATCAGATCCTGGCCGCCGCCCACGACCCGAAATCCAAGATCGCCAAGGGCTTGCGCGCCAAACTGCTGGGCGCGACCGACTACATCGAAGCCGCCGGTCGGGTGGTGCGGGTGGCCACCGACGCGCCGATCACGCTGTCGACACGCACCGACGAGCTACCCCTGGTCGCCGCGGACCCGCAGCGCACCGCCGCGCTGGCGACGGAATATGGTGTGGGGTCCTCGATTGCGCGTCTGCAGAAAGCGCTCGACTCGTTGCCGCAGTGAGTTACTGCGGCCGGCCGACCTCGTAGGTGCCCTTGTCGTCCTGGAAGGTCACGGTCACCTTCTTCTGAGCACCGTCGATGCTGACGCTGCAGTCGAAGGTGGCACCCTTTGTCACGGTGGGGTCGGCGCCGTTGTTGCACTTGACGTCTTTGACGTTCTTGGCGCCGTATCCGTTCGTCTCATCGGTCAGGACCTGCTGCACGCCGCTTTGCGCCTTGTTGATGTCCAGCTTGGTGGTGACGAAAAAGCCGGGCTCCCAGAAACCGAGCACCAGCACGATCGCGATCAGCAGAAAGGCGACCGCACCGGCCACGCCACCGATCAGCGCCATCGAGCGCTTCTTCTGCGGCTGACCCGGGTACTGCTGCGGGTACTGGCCGGGCTGGCCGTATTGCCCCGGCTGACCGTACTGGCCCGGCTGGCCATACTGCCCGGGCTGCTGACCGTACTGGCCCGGCTGCGCGTACTGCCCGGGCTGGCCGTATTGCCCCGGCTGGCCATACTGGCCGTATCCCGGCTGCTGTTGCTGGGGATAGGGCTGGTAGGCGTGCTCAGTCGGCTGCTGGTACTGCGGATACTCGGCGGGCGGGGTGTATGCCGGCGCCTGCCAGGTCCCCTCCTGCGCCGACGGTTGCTGCTGCCAGGGTGAGCCCACCTGGCCGATCTGAGTCGGTTCCTGGGAGCGATCGCCACCCTCGCCGGGCGGTTGCCACTGCTGGCCAGGGTCCGATCCCTGCGGTCCGCTCATCGTTTCTCCTCAATCGCCTTGTGTCTTGGCCCTGTAACGGTAGCTCGGAGCCAGCCTACCCGGCATCAACTGCGACGACGCCGCGCCGAACATCGTTGATAGCCCGCTTCGCGGTCGCCCGCACCTGCGCATCCGGGGCGGCATTGCGAACCTGGTCCAGCAGGTCGAGCACCTGGCGGCACCACCGTACGAAATCCCCTGCCAGCAATGGCGAACCGGTACTGGTTGCGTCGGCCGCGGCCAGCGAGGCGGTCAGGTCGCCGGTGCGGGCCCAGCGGTAGATGACGGTGACAAAACCATCGTCGGGTTCGCGGCTCGGCGCGATGCGGTGTGTTTGCTCGTCGGCGCGCAGCGCGAACGAAAGCTTCGCCGTCTGCAGCAAAGCCTGCCGCAATCGCGGCGTGGGAGCCTCGGCCGCAAACGGCGCGCTGGGCCCGTCGCCGCCGCGGGTCTCGTAGAGCACCGACGAGACGACGGCGGCCAACTCGGGGGGCTTCAGCTCCGCCCACGCCCCGGTGCGCAGGCATTCGGCGACCAGCAGGTCGCTCTCGCTGTAGATGCGGGCCAACAACCGGCCGTCGTCGGTGACGCGCGGATCACCCGCGGAGCCCTGGATGAACTCGCGCTCGGTGAGCAGCCCGACGATCCGGTCGAACGTGCGAGCCAGCGAGTTGGTGGCGGCGGCGATCTTCTTCTCCAGCTGGGCGTTGTCGCGCTCGATGCGCAGGTATCGCTCGGCCTCGCGTACCTTCGCCTCGACGCCGGGGCTGTTGTGCGCCGGGTGGCGCCGCAGCTCCTCCCGCAACGACGCCAGCTCCGGGTCGTGGAAGCCGCCGTCGGGATCCGCGGCGCGACGGCGCGACGGCACATCCAGCGGAGCGGCGGCCGAGCGCAGCGCCGAAGCCAGATCGCGCCGGACCCTGGGCTGCCGATGCTCGACCCGCTTGGGCAACGACATCGAGCCCAGCGGCGCCGCCGCGCCCGAGTAGTCGGCCGACGAAATCCGGCCCGCCCAACGGTGTTCGGTGAGCACCAGGGGCCGCGGATCGTCGCCGTCGCGCGCCGATTCCAGCACCACCGCCAGTCCGCTGTGCCGGCCGTTGGCGATGGTGATGATGTCGCCGCGGCGCAGTCCGGCCAGCGCCTCGTTCGCGGCTTGGCGCCGGTGCAGCCGCGACGCACGGGACTGCGCGCGTTCCATCTCCGTGATCCGCGCGCGCATCCGGGCGTATTCCAGGATCGGCGCGTCGGCCCCACCGAGTTCGGTGGCGATCTCGTCCTGCATCCGCTTGCCGCGGTCGATGCCCTTCACCAGCCCGACGACGGAGCGGTCGGCCTGATACTGGGCGAACGACTGCTCCAGCAGCTGATGCGCCTGCTCCGGGCCCATGTGCTGCACCAGGTTGATCGTCATGTTGTACGACGGCGCAAACGAACTGCGCAACGGGAACGTCCGGGTGGACGCCAGCCCGGCCACCGCCGACGGTTCGGAGGTCTCCTCGGCCGGATGCCAGAGCACCACCGCATGCCCCTCGACGTCGATGCCGCGCCGCCCGGCCCGCCCGGTCAACTGCGTGTACTCCCCCGGCGTCAGCGGCACGTGCGCCTCGCCGTTGAACTTCACCAGCCGCTCGAGCACCACCGTGCGAGCGGGCATGTTGATGCCCAGCGCCAGGGTTTCGGTGGCGAACACCGCCCTGACCAGCCCGGCGGTGAACAGCTCCTCGACCGTGTGCCGGAAGGCCGGCAACATCCCGGCGTGGTGGGCCGCCAGACCGCGCAGCAACCCCTCGCGCCACTCGTAGTAGCCGAGCACCGCGAGGTCGGCGTCGGCGAGGTCTCCGCAGCGGTGCTCGATCACCTCGGCGATCTGGGCGCGTTCCTCCTCGCTGGTGAGCCGCAGCGGCGAGCGCAGGCACTGCTGGACCGCGGCGTCGCAGCCGGCGCGGGAGAACACGAACGTGATGGCCGGCAACAATCCTTCGGAGTCCAACGTCGCGATCACGTCGGGCCGCGAGGGCGGGCGGTAAAACCGGGGCCGCTCCGGCCTGCCCCGGCCCGGTTGGCGCCGAGGACCACGCCAGTCGCCCATCCGGTCCGCCTCGCGGCGGTGCGCAATGTGGCGCAGCAGTTCGGGATTCACCCGCGGCTGACGATCGGCGGCCGGCTTGTCGTGCTCGTAGTCGAACAGGTCCAGCAGGCGCTTGCCGACCAGAACGTGCTGCCACAGCGGCACCGGCCGGTGCTCGTCGACCACGACCGTGGTGTCACCGCGCACGGTCTGGATCCAGCCGCCGAACTCCTCGGCGTTGCTCACCGTCGCCGACAGGCTGACCAACCGCACCTCGTCGGGCAGATGCAGGATCACCTCTTCCCACACCGGACCGCGCATCCGGTCGGCAAGGAAATGCACCTCGTCCATCACCACATGGGAAAGTCCTTGCAGCGCAGCCGAATCCGCGTAGAGCATGTTGCGCAGTACCTCGGTGGTCATGACCACCACGGGCGCATCGGCGTTGACGGACATGTCGCCGGTCAGCAGCCCGATCTTCTCGCGGCCATAGCGCGCGGTCAGGTCGGTGTGCTTCTGGTTGCTCAACGCCTTGAGCGGGGTGGTGTAGAAGCACTTGCCGCCGGCGGCCAGTGCCAGGTGCACGGCGAATTCGCCGACCACGGTCTTGCCCGCACCCGTTGGCGCACAGACCAATACGCCATGACCGCGTTCGAGCGCCGCGCAGGCCCGCGTCTGGAAATCGTCGAGGGCGAACGGCAACTCCGCGGTGAACCGAGGCAGCTCGGTCAGTTCGGGGACGCCGCCGTCAGGTGCCGCGGGCATTTACGTGACGTCGTCGTGTTGCCCGGCGAGCAGTGACGGCTCGGGTGCCGGAGAGGGCGGCTCGATGACCGACGCTTCGTCGTCAGGGATCGCGGTTAGGGCTTCGCGCTTGGCTTTTCGCTTGTCATGAACACGGGCGATCTGAATGGCCAACTCCTGCAGCACCGACAACGCGACGCCCAGGGCGGTCATCGAAAACGGGTCCGAGCCGGGCGTGAAGATCGCCGCGAACACGAACATCGCGAAGATCAGCCCGCGCCGCCACGCCTTCAGTTTCTGGTAGGGCAGCACACCAACCATGTTGAGCATGACGATCAGCAGCGGGAATTCGAAGCTGAATCCGAACACCAGCAACAGGTTGATCAGGAAGCCGAAATAGCGGTCGCCGGACAGCGCCGTCACCTGCACGTCGCTACCGACGGTCAGCAGGAAGCCCAGTGCCTGCGACAGGACGAAGTAGGCCAGCACCGCACCGCCGATGAACAGCAGCGCGGCGGGGATCACGAACCCGATCGCGAAGCGGCGTTCCTTCTGGTACAGCCCGGGCGTGATGAACGCCCACAGCTCGTAGAACCACACCGGGCAGGCCAGCACGATCCCGGCCGTCATCCCGACCTTGAGCCGCAGCATGAATTGGTCGAACGGCGCGGTCGCCAGCAACCGGCACTGCCCGTCGGCGCTGATGTCCGCGCGCGCCGACTGCGGCAGCGAGCAGTAGGGATGGCGCAGCCACTCGCCCAGGCTCTCCAGCCCGAAGAGCGGATGTCCGTACCACACGAAGCCGAGAATCGTGGTGACCAGGATCGCGGCCAGCGAGATCAGCAGCCGGGTGCGCAGTTCGGTCAGATGGTCGACGAGCGACATCGTCGCGTCGGGATTGGTGCGACTGCGTCTATTGCGCGGGTTGAGATGCTTCAGGAGCGCAGCAGTGCGCGCTGAAGTCTTGAATGCTTTCACGACGCTCGGTCAGTGGCGCTCGGGCACCGCGGCCGAAGCCCGGCTAAGCGGGGCGCGCTTCGGTGTGGCCCTGCTCGGAAGCCGGCGACGGGTCGACCCGCTGCGACTGCACGGGCGCAGGGGCCACCGCAGGGGTTTCGATGGAAGGCGCGTCGGTTTTGTTCTCCGTCTGCATTTCGCGCAGCTCGGACTTGAAGATGCGCATCGATTTGCCCAACGAGCGCGCTGCATCCGGGAGCTTCTTGGCACCGAACAGCAGAATCACGACGACCGCGAGGATCGCCCAGTGCCACGGACTTAGACTGCCCACTTTGTTTACCTCCAGACGTCCACCCGATGCTACCGCAGCGCGGCCGACAGCCGGTGTGCCCGCGCCGCGGGGATCAGGACGTCACTGCCTGGTAAGACTCCAGGGCCGCCACCGCGGCATCGCGTACCCGCCGCGCAAGGGAGTGCGGTTCGACGACCCGCACGTCCGCGCCGAAGCCCAGCACCAGGCGGGTCATCCAATCCTCGGAGGCGTAGGTCATGACCGCCTCGCACGATCCGTCCGGCAACTCGCGCACGTCGCGCATCGGGTAGTACTCGAACACCCACGACGCCGACGGCGACACCCGCAGCCTGGCCGACGGCAGCGACGGATCGCCATCGAACAGCGACGTGTCCGGGGGGGCCTGCAGTGCCGGCTGCGGCGGCGCGGCCGGCTCGCCGAGTTCGGTGGCCTCGACGATCCGGTCGAACCGGAACAGCCGCACGCCCTCGGCTTCGCGCGACCACGCCTCCAGATAGCTGTGTCCGCCGATCAGCAACACCCGGATGGGGTCGACGATCCGGCTGGTCAGGGTGTCGTGCGAGGCCGAGTAGTAGTCGATGGCCAGCGCGTGTTTGTACTGCACGGCCGTGCGAACGGTGGCCGCGGCCCGGTTCTCGATGGGGGCCGGGTCGTCGATCGCGGTGACCGAACTCGTCGCGTCCTGCCCGACGGCACCGGCCGCCGCGGCGATCTTGGCGATCGCGCTGCGTGCGGCCTCCGGGTCGACCACACCCGGGATGTCGGCCAGCGCCCGCAGCGCTACCAGCAGGCCGGTGGCCTCCGGCGAGGTCAACTTCAGCGGGCGATCGATGCCCGCCGAGAACGTCACCTCGATGGTGTCGCCGGAGAACTCGAAGTCGATCAGATCCCCCGGGAAGTAGCCGGGAAGTCCGCACATCCACAGCTGGTTGAGGTCTTCTTCCAGCTGCTTGACCGAAACCCCCAGCTCGGCGGCGGCCTCGGCCCGGGTGATCCGCGGGTTGGCCTGGAAATACGGCACCATGTTGAGCAGCCGGACCAGGCGGGTGGATACCGCTGTCACGCTGGGGCCTCGGCTTGGGCGCGCAGCCGGGCGAGCACGTCGTCGCGCAGCGATTGCGGCTCGAGTACGACGGCGTCGACCCCGTATCCGGCGATTTCGCGGGCCAGCCGGTCGGTGGAGCTGATCTCGAGCTCGATCACCTCGCCGTCGCGGCCGCCCAGCTGCCGGGCACCGGTGGATCGGCCGGCGCGACGCAATGCGGTGGCCCGCCCGTCGGCGACCCACACCAGGGCCTGCGCGCCGGTCGGTGTCTCGGCGACGATCTGCGCGACGATCTTGCGCAGGTCGACGTCGTTGGGGACGGTGACCGCCCCGGCCGGGCCGATCGGCTCGACGTCGTCGCCGATGCGGGACAGCCGGAAAGTGCGGGTGGCGTTGCGGTCGCGGTCGTGGCCGACCAGATACCAGCGACCCTTCTCGGTGACCACGCCCCACGGCTCGACGGTGCGCATCGTGTACGGCTCGGTGCGTGACGGCCGGTGCGGAAACCGCACGGCCCGTCGAGAATCGATGGCGGACAACAGAATTCCGAGCACATCCTCGGACCCGCGCAGGCCCGGCACGCCCTCCGGGGAGGCGATGGCTACCGGGGCCTCGGGGTCGACATCGACCCCGGCAGCGCGCAGCTTGAGCAGCGCGCCCTGGGTTGCCGTGATCAGTTCGGGTGATTCCCAGAGCTGGGTGGCGACGGCGACCGCGGCCGCCTCGTCGGCGGTCAGCTCGACCGGCGGCAGCGAATAGGCGTCGCGGTTGATGCGGTATCCCTCGCTGGGGTCCAGCGACGAGACCCGGCCGACCTCGAGCGGGATGCCGAGATCGCGCAGCTCGTTCTTGTCACGCTCGAACATCCTGGAAAACGCTTCGAGGCTTGGGCTTTCGGAATAGCCGGCCACGCTGGTCCGGATCTTCTCCGCGGTGATGTAACCGCGAGTGGACAGCAAGGCGATCACGAGATTGACCAGCCGTTCGACTTTCGAGGTCGCCATTTGCTCCAGGTTAGATGGCCCGCACCCGGCGCGCGCACCGACTCGCCAAGGCCTACATGCTGGCGATGAGCCGCTTCACCCGCTCGTCGACCGCCCGGAACGGGTCCTTGCACAGCACGGTGCGCTGCGCCTGGTCGTTGAGCTTGAGGTGCACCCAGTCGACGGTGAAATCGCGACCGGCCGCCTGAGCGGCGCTGATGAATTCGCCGCGCAGCCGCGCCCGGGTGGTCTGCGGCGGATTGTCCACCGCCTCGGCGATGTCCTCGTCGGTGGTGACGCGCGCCGCCAGGCCCTTGCGCTGCAGCAGGTCGAAGACGCCGCGACCACGCTTGATGTCGTGATAGGCCAGGTCCAGCTGGGCGATCTTCGGATCGGACAGCTCCATGTTGTAGCGGTCCTGGTAGCGCTGGAACAGCTTGCGCTTGATCACCCAGTCGATCTCGGTGTCGACCTTCGCGAAATCCTGGCTTTCGACGGCGTCCAGCTGCCGGCCCCACAGGTCGACGACCTGCTCGATCTGTGCGTTGGGCTCGCGGGTCTGCAGGTGCTCGACGGCGCGGCTGTAGTACTCGCGCTGGATGTCCAGCGCGCTGGCCTGCCGCCCGCCGGCCAGGCGCACCGGCCGGCGGCCGGTGACGTCGTGGCTGACCTCGCGGATGGCGCGGATCGGGTTGTCCAGCGAGAAGTCGCGGAACGGGACACCGGACTCGATCATCTCCAGCACCAGCGCGGCGGTGCCCACCTTGAGCATCGTGGTGGTCTCGCACATGTTGGAGTCGCCGACGATGACGTGCAGCCGCCGGTACTTCTCGGCGTCGGCGTGCGGTTCGTCGCGGGTGTTGATGATCGGGCGGCTGCGGGTGGTGGCCGACGACACGCCCTCCCAGATGTGCTCGGCGCGCTGCGACAGGCAGAACGTCGCGGCCTTGGGGGTCTGCAGCACCTTGCCGGCCCCGCAGATCAGCTGGCGGGTGACCAGGAAGGGCAGCAGCACATCGGAGATCCGGGAGAATTCACCGGCCCGCACGATCAGGTAATTCTCGTGGCAGCCGTAGGAGTTGCCCGCAGAATCGGTGTTGTTCTTGAACAGGTAGATATCGCCGCCGATGCCTTCGTCGGCGAGCCGCTGCTCGGCGTCGACCAGGAGGTCTTCCAGCACCCATTCCCCGGCCCGGTCGTGGGTGACCAGCTGCACCAGGCTGTCGCATTCGGCGGTGGCGTACTCGGGGTGGCTGCCCACATCGAGATACAGCCGGGCGCCGTTGCGCAAGAACACGTTGGAGCTGCGGCCCCATGACACCACCCGGCGGAAAAGGTAGCGGGCTACCTCGTCCGGGGACAGGCGGCGATGGCCGTGGAACGTGCAGGTGACACCGAACTCGGTCTCGATGCCCATGATTCGTCGCTGCACAACATCGAGGGTACTGGTTGTCTGAGCGCGACGGTCAGCAGCCGCGCCCACCGGCGCGAAACCGGTTAAGACTCGTCGTCAGAATCCGGGGAATCGCCGTTGGATTTCGAGCCCTTCGAATGCTGTAGCAGGTTTTCCACGGTGGGCCCACCGATGCGCCGGAACGCGCGCCGCGGCCGGTTGGCGTCCAGGATGGCGACCTCGAGGTTGGCCATGTCGAGGCTGGGCTCGTCGGCGCCGTTGGCACTGCCGGCCCGCAGCGCATCGACGGCGATGCCCAAAGCGTCGCGCAGATCTGCGTTTTCGGCGTAGGACTCCTTGAGCGCGGTCGTGATCGGCTCGGTGGTACCACCCATCACGACGAAGTGCGGCTCGTCGGCTATGGACCCGTCGTAGGTGATCCGGTACAGCTCAGGCGGTTTGGTCTCGCCGTAGTGCGCCACCTCGGCCACACACAGCTCCACCTCGTACGGTTTGGCCTGCTCGGTGAAGATGGTGCCGAGGGTCTGGGCGTATACGTTGGCCAGCTGCCGGCCGGTGACGTCGCGACGGTCGTAAGCGTAGCCGCGGGTGTCGGCGAACTGGATGCCGCCGCGACGCAGATTGTCGAACTCGTTGAACTTGCCCGCGGCCGCGAAGCCCACGCGGTCGTAGAGTTCGCTGATCTTCTGCAGGGACCGCGACGGGTTCTCGGCGACGAACAACACGCCACCGGCGTAGGCGAGCGCCACCACGCTGCGGCCCCGGGCGATGCCCTTGCGCGCGAGCTCGCTGCGCTCACGCATCGCCTGTTCAGGCGAGATGAAATACGGGAAGCTCACTTCTCACCGCCGTCCGGGCCGAAAGTGTCGGTGCGCGAACGGCTTTCGATCACCTCGCGGGCCAATTCGGCGATGCGGCTCTCGGGGACCTCGGCCGCACCTTCGGCGCCGATGGTGACCGCGGTCGGGAAGATGCCGCGCACCAGATCCGGTCCACCGGTGGCGGAGTCGTCGTCGGCGGCGTCGTACAGCGCCTCCACCGCCACCCGCAGCGCGGAATCGACGTCGGTGACCCCGGCATAGAGCTTTTTGATCGAGGACTTGGCGAAGATCGAACCCGACCCCACCGACTGGTAGCCCTCCTCCTCGATGTTCCAACCGCCCGCGGCGTCGAACGAGACGATGCGCCCGGCGCTTTCCGGGTCGGCCGCGTGGATGTCGTAGCCCGCCAGCAGCGGCAGGGCCACCAGGCCCTGCATCGCGGCGGCGAGGTTGCCGCGCACCATGATCGCGAGCCGGTTCACCTTGCCGGCGAACGTCAGCGGTACGCCTTCCAGCTTCTCGTAGTGCTCGAGTTCCACGGCGTAGAGGCGGGCGAATTCGACGGCGACCGCGGCGGTGCCGGCGATGCCGGTCGCGGTGTAGTCGTCGGTGATGTAGACCTTCTTGACGTCGCGGCCGGCGATCATGTTGCCCTGCGTCGAACGCCGGTCACCGGCGATCAGGACACCGCCGGGGTATTTCAGGGCGACGATCGTGGTGCCGTGCGGCAGCCCGGCGTCACCACCGGATCGCCCACCGCCGCCACCCAGCCCCGCCGGGAGTAATTCCGGCGCCTGACGGCGCAACAGGTCGGCGAAAGAGGACGTATTTACAGCAGAAAGTCCGGGTAGAGCCGAGTTAGTGGACAGGCGATCGGGAAACGGCCAGGTCACTGTCCGCCCTTTTGGACGTACGCACGGACGAAGTCCTCGGCGTTTTCCTCCAGGACGTCGTCAATCTCGTCGAGCAGATCGTCGGTTTCCTCGGTCAGTTTCTCGCGACGCTCTTGGCCCGTGGCCGTGGTGCCAACGACGTCATCTTCGTCGCCACCGCCACCGCCACGTTTGGTCTGCTCCTGCGCCATCGCCGCCTCCTGCTATGTCTGGGCTGGCTTACTGGCCGCTTAAGCCGCCCGCTGGTATCTCTACCCTACCGGTCAAACCCGACGTTCTTTGGCTAACAAGCCTTAGCTGGTGAGTTGTTCCACCAGTTCGACGGCACTGTCCACGGAGTCCAGCAGGGCTCCGACGTGCGCCTTGCTGCCGCGTAGCGGCTCCAGCGTCGGGATGCGCACCAGCGAATCGCCACCGAGATCGAAAATCACCGAGTCCCAACTGGCCGCGGCGATGTCGGCTCCGAACCGGCGCAGGCATTCGCCGCGGAAGTACGCGCGGGTGTCCGTCGGCGGGTTGTCGACAGCCTCCAGTACCTCGTGTTCGCTGACCAGACGCTTCATCGAGCCGCGCGCGACCAGCCGGTTGTACAGGCCCTTGTCCAGCCGGACATCGGAATATTGCAGGTCCACGAGGTGCAGTCGCGGCGCCGACCAGCTCAGGTTCTCCCGCTGCCGGAAACCGTCGAGCAGTCGCAGCTTGGCCGGCCAGTCCAGCAGCTCCGCGCATTCCATCGGGTCGCGCTCCAGCTGGTCCAGCACGTGCGCCCACGTTTCGACAACGTGCGCTGCCCGCGGGTCCGGATCGCGACCGTCGACCAGCTTGGCCACCCGATCGAGGTAGATCCGTTGCAGCGCAAGCGCGGTCAGTTCCCGGCCGTCCGCCATGGCCACCGCCACCCGCAGCGACGGGTCACGGCTGATCGCGTGCACCGCGTGCACCGGCCGGGCCAGCGCCAGATCGCTGAGGTCGATGCCGTGTTGCGGGCCTTCTTCGATCAGATCCAGCACCAGCGCCGTGGTGCCCAGCTTCAGGTAGGTCGACGTCTCGGCGAGGTTGGCGTCGCCGATGATCACGTGCAGCCGGCGGTACCGGTCGGCGTCGGCGTGCGGCTCGTCCCGGGTGTTGATGATGCCGCGCTTCAGCGTGGTCTCCAGCCCGACTTCGACCTCGATGTAGTCCGAGCGCTGGGACAGCTGGAAGCCCGGCTCGTCACCGGAGGGGCCGATGCCGACGCGGCCGGAGCCGGTGACCACCTGCCTAGACACCAGAAACGGCGTCAGGCCGGAGATGATCGACGAAAACGGCGTCTGCCGGCTCATCAGGTAGTTCTCGTGCGATCCGTACGACGCGCCCTTGCCGTCGACGTTGTTCTTGTAGAGCTGCAGCTTGGCGGCTCCGGGCACGCTGGCCACGTGGCGGGCGGCGGCCTCCATCACCCGCTCACCGGCCTTGTCCCAGATCACCGCGTCCATCGGGTCGGTGCACTCGGGCGCGGAGTACTCCGGGTGCGCGTGGTCGACGTAGAGCCGCGCCCCGTTGGTCAGGATCATGTTGGCCGCGCCGACCTCGTCGGCGTCGACCACCGGCGGCGGCCCGGCCGAGCGGCTCAGGTCGAAACCGCGGGCGTCGCGCAGCGGCGACTCCACCTCGTAGTCCCAGCGGGTGCGCTTGGCGCGCTGAATGCCGGCGGCGGCCGCGTAGGCCAGTACCGCCTGAGTCGAAGTGAGGATCGGGTTGGCAGTTGGGTCCGACGGCGACGAAATGCCGTACTCGACCTCCGTCCCGATAATTCGTTGCATCCGTTAAGCGTAGGCCGGGCAACGATGTGCTCCCTGCGCCGGGGCGTTGCGCGGGCCTACCGAGGCGGGCCCCGAGTCGTCGAGCGGGCAGCCGCGACCACCTGATGAACACACCGCGGCGAAGCTGCTACGCCATTAGGGTGTGCCGGTGTGGACCTAACTCTGCGCCGCACGCCGAAAAGCCAGCGGGCAGCGACGGCCGCGGCCGAAAGGTGGTTCCTGGAGCGCGGCCTGCCGTCGGTGCTGACGACGCGGGGCCGATGGCGACGGCTCTGGCCGCGGTGCGCCCCGATGTTGACCGCCTGGGCGGCTGTGGAAGCTTGCCTGCTCGGCGTCTATTTCGTCAGCGACGGCAACGAGGTCTTCATCAACGGAAACCCGACCACCCACCAATGGGTGATCCTGGCGTTGCTCGCCGCCGCGCTCCCACTCGGCGCGCTGGCGGGTTGGCTGGTGTCGCGGATCTCGAGCGGGCGCACCCGCGCGAGCGTCGCGACCGCGGCGCTGGCCTTCGCGGTCTGCTGCGGACTCGTCGAATCCGGCCCCGTCCAACTGACCCGCGACGCCGTCATCCTGGCCGTGCTGCTGCTGTTGACCGGCTCCGGTGTCGGGTCGGTGCTCGCCTGGGCGGTGCGCATGACGCTGGAGCATTTGTCGACGGTCGGCACGCTGGCGGTGCGGGCCCTGCCGATCGTGCTGCTGACCGCGTTGGTGTTCTTCAACACTTACGTCTGGCTGATGGCCGCGAACATCGACGGGGAGCGACTCTCGGTGGCCATCTTCTTTCTGCTCGGCATTGCGGGGACCTTCGTCGTCTCCAAGACGGTGGAACGGGTGCGGCCGCTGCTGAAGTCGACGGCCTCGCTGCCGGAAGGCAGCGACAACCTCGCGGGCACGCCGTTCGCCGCGATGCATGATCCCTCGACCGGCTCACCGTTGAAGCGCGCCGAACGCCTCAACGTGGTGTTCCTGCTGGCGACCTCGCAACTGATCGAGATCCTGGTGGTGGCCGCCGTCGGCGCCACGATGTACTTCATCCTCGGCATGATCATCCTGACACCACCGCTGCTCAAGGAATGGGCGCACAACACCGCCACCACCTCGACGATTTTGGGCTTCACGTTCCCGGCCCCCGACTCGCTGATCCACATGTGCCTGTTCCTGGGCGCGCTGACGTTCATGTACATCAGCGCCCGAGCCGTCGACGACGACGAGTACCGGGGGATGTTCCTCGACCCGCTGATCGACGACCTGCACACCGCCCTGGCCGCACGAAATCGCTATCTCGGCAACGTCGCAACGATAGAAAGCGAGTAGGCAAGTGCCCGACCTGTCCGGAATGCGTTACGGCGAAGTACTTCTCGTCGAGGTCGGCGAAGCCGGCCCGCAAGCCACCGTCTACAACAGCTTTCCGCTCAACGACTGTCCGGCCGAGCTGTGGTCCAAGCTCGACGCCGCGGCCATCGCCGCCGAACACGGCGCGGCGGCGGCCTTGCTCAACGGCCCGCGCTATTGGCTGATGAACGCGATCGAAAAGCAGGCCGACGGTCCGCAGGAGCGGATGACATTCGGCGGGATCGAGATGATCAAGCAGGCCACCGTGGCGCTGTCGTCGATGAACCCGGCGCCGTACACCGTCAACGAAGTCACCCGCAACACCGTCTTCGTCTTCAATGCCGGCGAAGAGATCTACGAGCTGACCGATCCCGACGGCAACCGCTGGGTCATGCAGACCTGGAGCCAGGTCGCCGACCCCGACCTGTCGCGGGCCGACCTGGCCGCCCTCGGCGACCGGCTGAAGCTACCCGAGGGCTGGAGCTATGCGCCGCGGGTGCTCACCGAAACGTTGCGGGTGGACACGACGACGCGTCCCGCCCGCGTGACGCAGGACGACCTGACGAACAGCTACTCGTTCGAATTCGACTGAGCCGCACCGCATCGCGTCGAGACTTAAACCCTTGCGACGCCGCACGGCCCGTCGTGTACATGGTTTATGTGTCGGCGCGGGCGGGGGCCCCTACGGGCATTACAGGTACTGGCCGAGGTTCGACTCGGTGTCGATGGCGCGCGATGCGCTCGACGACTTGCCGGTGACCAGGGTGCGGATGTACACGATCCGCTCGCCCTTCTTGCCCGAGATCCGCGCCCAGTCGTCGGGGTTGGTCGTGTTGGGCAGGTCCTCGTTCTCGGCGAACTCGTCGACGATCGAGTCGAGTAGGTGCTGGATTCGCAGACCGGGTTGACCGGTCTCCAGCACCGATTTGATCGCGTTCTTCTTCGCCCGGTCGACAACGTTCTGGATCATCGCCCCGGAGTTGAAGTCCTTGAAGTACATGACTTCCTTGTCACCGTTGGCGTAGGTGACCTCCAGGAACCGGTTGTCGTCGATCTCGGCGTACATCCGCTCGACGACCTTCTCGATCATCGCGCGAATGCAGGCCGACCGGTCGCCTTCGAACTCGGCGAGATCGTCGGCGTGTACCGGCAGCGTCTCGACCAGATACTTCGAGAAGATGTCTTGTGCCGCTTCGGCATCGGGCCGTTCGATCTTGATCTTCACGTCGAGACGGCCGGGCCGCAGGATGGCGGGGTCGATCATGTCCTCGCGGTTGGAGGCACCGATCACGATGACGTTCTCCAGACCCTCGACACCGTCGATCTCGCTCAGCAGCTGCGGGACCACCGTGGTCTCGACGTCCGACGACACGCCGGTACCGCGGGTGCGGAAGATCGAGTCCATCTCGTCGAAGAACACGATCACCGGCGTTCCCTCTGACGCCTTCTCGCGGGCCCGCTGGAAGATCAGCCGGATGTGACGCTCGGTCTCACCGACGAACTTGTTCAGCAGCTCGGGGCCCTTGATGTTGAGGAAGTACGACTTGGCCTCCCGGGCGTCGTCGCCGCGCACCTCGGCCATCTTCTTGGCCAGCGAGTTGGCGACCGCCTTGGCGATCAAGGTCTTGCCGCAACCGGGCGGACCGTAGAGCAGCACACCCTTGGGCGGACGCAACGCGTACTCCCGGTACAGCTCCTTGTGCAGGAACGGCAGCTCGACGGCGTCGCGGATCTGCTCGATCTGGCGGGTCAGGCCCCCGATGTCCTGATAGCTGACGTCGGGCACCTCTTCGAGCACCAGGTCCTCGACCTCGGCCTTGGGGATGCGCTCGAACGCGTAGCCGGCTTTGGTGTCGACCAGCAAAGAATCGCCAGGCCGCAACTTGCGCGGCCTGGTGTCATCGTTGAGAGCGTCGGGAACTCCGTCCGGCAGGTCCTCTGCCACCAGCGGCTCGGCCAGCCAGACGATCCGTTCCTCGTCGGCGTGCCCCACGACCAGTGCGCGGTGTCCGTCGTTGAGCACCTCGCGCAAAGTCGAGATTTCGCCGACGGATTCGTACGTCCCCGCCTCGACGACGGTCAGGGCTTCGTTGAGCCGGACCGTCTGACCCTTGCGCAGCGCTGACACGTCGATGTTGGGCGAGCATGTCAATCGCATCTTGCGGCCCGAGGTAAACACGTCGACCGTTTCGTCCTCATGCGACGACAGCAAAACGCCGTAGCCGCTGGGCGGTTGGCCGAGCCGGTCGACTTCTTCCCGCAGCGCCAGCAGTTGCTGCCGGGCCTCTTTAAGAGTTTCCATTAATTTGGAATTGCGGGCGGCCAGAGAGTCGATGCGGGCTTCGAGTTGGTGAACGTCGCGCGCCGAGCGCGTGGCGCCCTGCGATCCGGCGGCCTGCTCGAGCTGCTCGCGCAGTGCCGCCGCCTCGCGGCGTAACTGTTCCAGCTCGGCAGCATCGCTGCTGGACATGCCGGTTTCGTGATCGATACCGAATGCTTCAGAACGCTCTGAGTCACCCATGTTGCGCTCCTTTCCCGCCCCGAATAAATGCGGTGGATCCTTACAACGCTACCGGCGATTGGCCGTTCATGCGTGAACTCAAAAGCCATCAAAAGTCGCGTCTTTACTCCCGCTGGTAACCTCGGCGTCGATTTGGGACCACCGAGAGGACACCCCTTGACCGCAAAACCCCTCACCACAGGCCATGCCGTGGTCGCGGTCATCAACGCAATGTTTCCAACTGTGACTTCCATTGCACCAGTTGGCCGCACCGCAGCAACCACCGGGCTCCAAGAATCAGGCGTGGCCGAATAGTTCGGCCGAAATCTCCGGATGCACCGTCACCTGTCCGTAGCACTGAGCACCGCCACCGCCGTGGCGGCCTTCGGGCTTGCGGCATGCTCGCACAGCGAACCCAAGGTGCTGCCGTCGCCTAGTTCGGCGGTGCCGGCGCCGACGTCCAGTCCGTTGATCGTCGCGGCTCCCCCGACCGCGCCGCTGCCCGTGCCCGAGGCGTTGGTCGAGGTGCTGAACCGGCTTGTCGACCCGAATGTGCCGGGCATCAACAAGGTGGCACTCGTCGAAGGCGCGACGCCGGAGAGCGCGGCCACGCTGGACAAGTTCATCAACGCGCTGCGCGACAACGGCTATCTGCCGATCACGTTCGTGGCGAACAACATCGCGTGGTCGGACAAGAATCCGGCCAACGTGGTGAGCACGGTCAGCGTCAACACCGCCAAGGGGCCGGGCGGCTCGTTCACCTTCCCGATGGAGTTCGCGCCGTTCCAGGGCGGCTGGCAGCTTTCCCGGCGAACAGCGGAAACGCTGTTGGCACTGGGCAACTCGCCGGCGCCGCCGCCACCCAGCCCGACGCTTCCGCTGCCCCCGCCACCGGAACCCGTACAACCGCCTCCCGCTCCGCCACCGCCGCCCGGCTGATGTGGATCGCCTGGCTCGAGTTCGACGTGCTGCTCGGCCCGGAGCTTGGGGTGCGATCGCTCAAGGAGAAGCGCTCGGTGATCCGTCCCGTCGTCGCCGAACTGCGCCGCAAGTTCAGCGTGTCGGCCGCCGAGACCGGTTCGCAGGAGCTGTATCGGCGAGCCGGTATCGGGGTGGCCGTGGTGTCCGGTGACCGTGCGCATGCGGTGGAAGTCCTGGACGCGGCCGAACGTCTGGTCGCCGCGCATCCGGAGTTCGAGCTGCTGTCGGTGCGACGCTCGCTGGTGCGCAGCGACGATGACTAGCCGCGCCTAGCCGTCCCTGCCCGCCCGCTTGCGACCCAACGGCATCGGGGCCACCGTGCCCGGCGCGAGCCGTCGCGACGCCACCAGGAACGCCGTGTGCCCGCGCATCGCGTGCTGCGGTCGCACCGCCAGGCCGACGACATGCCAACCGCGCTGCATGGTCTCCCAGGCGCGCGGTTCGGTCCAGCACTCCTGGGCCCGCAGCGCCTCGACCACCTTCGACAGCTGGGTGACCGTGGCCACGTAGATCATCAGCACCCCGCCGGCGACGACGAGCCGCGCCACGGCGTCCAGCACCTCCCACGGCGAGAGCATGTCCAGCACGGCCCGGTCGAAAGACGCGTCGGGCAGCGCGGAATCGGCGACATCGCCGATGATCAGCTCCCAGTTCGCGGGCGCGCCGGAGAAAAACACGTCCACGTTGCGCCGGGCGTGTTCGGCGTGATCCGCGCGCACCTCGTAGGAGACCACCCGCCCGTCGGGCCCCACCGCGCGCAGCAGCGAACAGGTCAGCGCGCCGGAGCCGGCGCCGGCCTCCAGCACGCGGGCACCCGGGAAGATGTCGCCCTCGTGCACGATCTGCGCGGCGTCCTTGGGATAGATGACCTGGGGCCCGCGCGGCATCGACATGATGTAGTCCACCAGCAGCGGGCGCAGCACCAGGTAGGGGTTGCCGTTGCTGGATTTGACGACGCTGCCCTGTTCCAGCCCGATGATCGCGTCGTGGCCGATCGCGCCGCGGTGGGTGTGGAACTCCGCACCTTCGGCGAGTTCCACGGTGTAGTGACGGCCCTTGGCGTCGGTGAGCTGAACGCGCTCGCCGACGACGAATGGACCGGTGTTGGACACGCCGTTCAGCGTGCCAGCCGACTCGCCGCCGGCGATGCGCGGGGTTGTCGGTACCGCGTCCTAGGCTGCGAATATGACCGACCAGCCGCAAGACCAGGCGCGGGCGGCTTCCAGACCGGCGCTGTCACCGTCGCGAGCGGCGGACTTCAAGCAGTGCCCGTTGCTGTACCGGTTCCGGGCGATCGACCGGCTGCCCGAGCCGCCTTCGACGGCGCAGATCCGCGGGTCGGTGGTGCACGCCGCGCTCGAGCAGCTCTACAGCCTGCCCGCGGCATCGCGAAGCCCCGAGACCGCGATCTCGCTGGTGGAGCCCGCGTGGGAGCAGGTGATTGCCGCCGAACCCGACCGATTCGGCGAGCTGGACACCGACCAGCGGGCCCAGGTGCTCGAGGAAGCTCGCGCGCTGCTGTCCGGCTACTACCGGCTGGAAGACCCGACCCGATTCGACCCGCAGTGCTGCGAGCAGCGGGTGGAGGTGGAACTCGCCGACGGCACGCTGCTGCGCGGGTACATCGACCGGATCGACGTCGCCGCCACCGGCGAGCTGCGGGTGGTCGACTATAAGACCGGCATGGCGCCGCCGGCCGCGCGAGCACTGGCCGAATTCAAGGCGATGTTCCAGATGAAGTTCTACGCGGTGGCGCTGCTGCGTACCCGCGGCGTGCCACCCACCCGGCTGCGCCTCATCTACCTCGCCGACGGCCAGGTGCTGGACTACTCGCCCGAGCTCGACGAGCTGCTGCGCTTCGAGAAAACCCTGATGGCGATCTGGCGCGCCATCCAATCCGCCGGGCAGACGGGCGATTTCCGCCCCAGCAAGTCACGGTTGTGCGACTGGTGCCCACACCACGAGTACTGCCCGGTTTTCGGCGGCACCCCGCCGCCCTATCCCGGTTGGCCGGATAATGTTCGGGCGCAAGCTATTTCGCGTTCGGACGAACCGGCGGCATGATCGCCACCGGCTAGTCGAGCGGCGACATCTCCTGCAGGATCGTCGGAATGAGTTCGCTGACGGTGGGATGGATGTGCATCGTGCGCGACAGCGTGGTGTAGGGCGCCTTGGCCGACATGACGTCCAGGATCGCGTGAATCGCCTCGTCGCCGCCGACGCCGAGGATGGTGGCACCGAGGATCTGCTGCGTCTCGGCGTCGACAACGACTTGCATAAAGCCTTGTGTCTCACCCTTTTCCACGGCCCTGCCGACCCTGGTCATCGGCCGCCGGCCGATCAGCGCCTTGCGCCCCGACTTGCGGACCTCGCCGACCGTCATCCCGGCGCGGCCCAGCGGCGGATCGATGTAGAGCGCGTAGGTGGTGATCCGGTCGCTGACCCGGCGCGGGTCGTCGTCGAGCAGGTTGGCGGCCACGATCTCGTAGTCGTTGTAGGAGGTGTGGGTGAAGGCGCCCTTGCCGTTGCAGTCGCCCATCGCCCAGATATGGTCGACACTGGTCTTGAGCGCATCGTCGACGACGATGAAGCCACGAGCGTCGGTCTGCACACCGGCGGCCTCGAGTCCCAGATCGTCGGTGTTGGGTCGCCGTCCCGCCGCCACCAGTAGATGGCTGCCTGCGACGGGGTCGGCACCCGCGCTGGGCGTTAGTTCGAATCCGTTGTCGGTCTTACGGATCCGCACATCGTTAGCATTGAGGATGATTTCGATGCCTTCGGCTTCCAGTATTTCCTTGATGGCGGCCGAGACATCCTCGTCTTCGCGTGAGGCCAACCTGGGGCCCCGCTCCACGACCGTGACTGCCGCCCCGAAGCGGCGGAACATCTGGGCGAACTCCAGCGCGATGTAGCTGCCGCCGATGGTGACGAGATGTGTTGGTAGCGTGTCGAGTTCGAGGATGGACACGTGGGTCAGGTAGTCGACCTCGTCGAGGCCCGGGATGTCGGGCACGATCGCGCGGCCACCGACGTTGAGGAAGATCCGGTCGGCGTGCAGTTCCCGGTCGTCGACGCGCAGGGTGTGCGGATCGATGAAACGGGTATGTCCGCGAATCACGGTGCAGCCGTCCATGCCGTCCAGCCAGTCCTCGACACCCTTGCGTTCGGCGAGCACGATGGCGTCCTTGCGCGCCTTGACTTTCGCCATATCCACGCTGATCCACCCGGTCGCGACACCGTATTCGCCGCTGCGACGGGCCAGCTGGGCAACGTGCGCGCTGGCGACCAGCGTCTTGGTCGGGATGCACCCGGTGTTGACGCAGGTGCCGCCGAGGAGTTTGCGCTCGACGACCGCGACGCGCTGCCCGACGGCGGTCAGCCGTCCCGCAAGCGAGGGTCCGGCCTGGCCGGCGCCGACGATGATCGCGTCGAAATGTTCGCTCACTTAACGGCCGACAGCAGATATTCGGTCAGCACGTGACCCGTCAGTGCCGCAATGGCGAACCCGCCCAAGACCGCGACGGCATCCTCGAGCAGCGCGATCGGCAGGTCCCGCCCGCCGCTGAGCGCCACCAGCCGCTTGCGCGCCTGATAGCCGCCGAGGGTTCCGAGCACCGCGCCGACGATACCGGCGCCGAGCGCCGAAAAGGTCCAGTGCGGCCACGCGCCGAGCACCGCGCCCGCAAGCCCGCCCATGATGAGCCGGGCCGCAAACACCGGAGGCGCCGTGCGCGCCGGCGTCTTGGGCAGCTTGTCGTTGACGAGTTCGCCGACGGCCAGAACGCTGAAGATGACAACGGTGATGATGTTGCCCATCCACGACGCCCACGTGCCGTGCAAGTCGATCCAACCGAGGTATGCGCCCCATGCGACGACGGCGGGAGCCGTCAGGGAGCGCAGCCCCGCGACCACCCCAATCAGCAAAGCCAGCAAGAGAACAAGGACATGCGTCACGGCGGGCCTCCTGGGAATGAACAGCGCGGCAACCATAAAGAGGGGACGGCCTTGCGGGCCCCTCCCCTAGCCGGACGCTAACACAGCCGGGGCCAAGCCGGTGAGTTCAGAATCGGCAGAACCTGATATCGGAAGCCAGAATCGCCTTGGCGCCGATGGCCGCGAGCTCGTCCATGATCTCGTTGACGCCCCGACGCGGCACCAGCGCGCGGATCGCGACCCAGTCCGGGTCGGCCAGCGGGGCGATGGTCGGCGACTCCAGCCCCGGCGTGATCGACGTGGCCTTGTCCAGTACCGCGCGTGGGCAGTCGTAGTCGAGCATCAGATACTGCTGCCCGAACACCACTCCCTGAATTCGGGCAACCAGTTGATCGCGTGCCGCACCCGCGGTGCCCTGGCCGTCCGGGCCGGCGCGCTCGATCAGCACCGCCTCCGAATCACACAGTGGCTCACCGAAGGCCACCAGGTCGTGCAGGCTCAGCGTGCGGCCGGATCCGACCACGTCGGCGATCGCGTCGGCCACCCCGAGTTGCACCGAAATCTCCACGGCGCCGTCGAGTCTGATGACCGTCGCCTCGATTCCTTTGTCCGCCAGATCCTTTCGCACCAGATTCGGGTAGGCGGTGGCGATCCGCTTGCCGACCAGATCGGCCGTCGTCCAGTCCAGCCCGGCCGGCCCCGCATAGCGGAAGCTGGACGACCCGAAACCCAGCGCCAGACATTCGCGTACCGGCGCATCCGAGTCGAGCACCAGGTCTCGGCCGGTGATGCCGAAATCGAGCTGCCCCGAACCGACGTAGATGGCAATGTCTTTGGGCCGCAAGAAGAAGAACTCGACGTTGTTGGCACGATCGATGACGGTGAGATCTTTGGAATCGGTGCGCCGCCGGTAGCCCGCCTCCGAAAGGATCTCGCTGGCCGGCTCGCTCAGCGTGCCCTTGTTGGGAACCGCAACTCGCAACATGCTCACAGCTTCCGATAGACGTCGTCGAGGGACAGTCCGCGCGCGATCATCAGCACCTGCGCCCAGTACAGCAACTGACTGATCTCCTCGGCCAATGCCTCGTCGGATTCGTGCTCGGCGGCCAGCCATACCTCGCCGGCCTCTTCCAGGATCTTCTTGCCCAGCCCATGAATCCCGCCGTCGAGCGCGGCGACCGTGGCGCTGCCGGCCGGTCGGGTGCGGGCACGCTCGCCGAGTTCGGCGAACAGATCCTCGAATGTCTTCACGGCCAGCGATTGTTTCACGACGCAGCGAGCAAAGTCACCTCGGTTTCTGTCGGTGACGACGGCTACCGGCAATCCCCAAGCGCCACAGGCTGTTTCGCAGTGCGCAGCACCCGCTAATCGAACCCGGACAGCGTGGTGCGCAGCGCGTCTTCCAATTGGACACTGAACGGTGGGCTCGCGACGGTGTCGGAGGTCAGCCACCGGTCGAGGACGAATTTGACTGTGGCCAAACTCGTGTGAACCAGCAACGCGGGGCGGACGTCGGCCGTCGCATCGACACCCAGACGGCAAGCGACCTGCTCGAGGAATGTGTCGTGATCGGCCTCGCTGACCAGCGCCGTTTTACTCAACAAATGGGGCGCGGTGGCGATGGCGTGACGCCAGGTATCCAAATTGTCGAGTTCATCGGCGTCGCGGGCACGCGTGACGAATACCCGAATCAATGCCTCAACCGCCGACTCGTCTGGCGGTCGCGCGCCGTACGAACCGACGATTTCGCCGATCGCGTCCCGGACGGGATCGACCAGCAGGCCCTCTTTGGTCGGCGCGTGCCGGAAATAAGTACTGATCGAGATTCCGGCGGCCGCGGCAATGTCCTCGGTCGTGACGGCATCGAATCCTCGTTCGGCGAACAGCTCGAAAGCGGTGTGCTGAATCTGCGTGAGCAACTCGGCACGGCGCCGGTCCCGTAGCGATCCGGTGTTTGCTGAGGACATGCCATTACCTTCGTCGAGCCGACATTCCAACGCGTATGTGCCATCCGGTGACGATCTCAGGTGAGTGACTCTACACTATTGAAAGTCCCTATCAAGAAGGCTAGTGTGACTCAGCACACACCGAGAACCGCAGTTCACAGAGCCTGGTGGCAGTACCTTTATGCAGATGCGTTGTGCGCCACCTTGCTCCCCGCGTTCTGCGCTCGTGCACTTATTGGTCGGGGGAGCGCCAATGGAGGCAGTGACTGGTGCGCGATGATCGCTAGCCTGGGTTTGCTGGATAGACTGCCGGGTGCGCCGAGATGACGACCCGGGAAGACGGCGTCCTCGCCATCCAGAACTGGTCTGCCGGATACGTCAAACGTCATCCGCTTGCGTCGCTGACGACCGTCGGCGAACAGTTCGTCCTTGGTGTGCGCACCATTCAATATTTCTTTTTCGACCTGGTGACCGGCCGATTTCAGTGGCAGGAATTTGTTCGCCAGGGCGCGTTTATGGCCGGCACCGCCGTGTTGCCGACGATCCTGGTTTCGCTGCCCATCAGCGTCACCCTGTCCATTCAGTTCGCCCTGCTGGCCGGGCAGGTGGGCGCCACCTCGCTGGCCGGCGCGGCCAGTGGGCTCGCGGTCATCCGTCAGGGCGCGTCGCTGGTGGCCGCCGTTCTGATGGCCTCGGCCGTCGGGTCGGCGATCACCGCCGATCTGGGTTCGCGAACCATGCGCGAAGAAACCGACGCGATGGAGGTGATGGGCGTCTCGGTGATCCGCCGGCTGGTGGTGCCGCGTTTCGCCGCGGCGATCATGATCGGCGTCGCGCTCACCGGCGTCGTGTGCTTCGTCGGATTTTTCGCCAGCTACATGTTCAACGTGTACTTCCAGAACGGGGCGCCCGGCAGCTTCGTGTCGACCTTCGCCTCGTTCGCGACGACCGACGACATGATCCTGGCGTTGGTGAAGGCGGTCATCTTCGGCGCCATCGTGGCCGTCGTCTCGGCCCAGAAGGGCCTGGCCACCGTCGGCGGCCCGACCGGCGTCGCGAATTCGGTGAACGCGGCCGTCGTCGAAGCGATCCTGCTGCTGATGATCGTCAACGTCGCGATCAGCCAGCTTTACATCATGTTGGTGCCCAGGACGGGGCTGTGACATGGCGGTTTCTGCCTATCGGCCGTTGGCAGCGCTGACCGTCCCGGCGGCCCGGCTGTATCGCAGGGGCACCGTACCGATCCTTCGGCTTGGCCACCTGCTGGTCTTCTTCATCCGGGCGCTGGTGGCGGTGCCGCTCGCGCTGCGCCACTACCGCGGCGAATTTTTGCGACTGCTGTCCAACATCACCTGGGGCAACGGCTCGATCGTGGTGGGTGGCGGAACCGCCGGTGTGGCGGTTGTGCTCGGGATGACCGTGGGCGCACTGGTCGGCATCGAGGGTTACAACTTCCTCGACCTGCTGGGCCTCGGGCCGGCCACCGGTTTCATCTCCTCGTTGGTCAACACTCGCGAGCTGGCGCCGCTGATGGCGTCGCTGGCATTCGCCATGCAAGGCGGCTGCCGCTTCACCGCTCAGCTGGGGTCGATGCGGATCGCCGAGGAAATCGACGCATTGGAGTCGATCGCCATCCGCCCGATTCCGTATCTGGTGACGACCCGGCTCATCGCCTCGGTGGCGGCCATCGTCCCGCTGTATGTGGCGTGCCTGGCGATCGGCTATCTGACCACCGAGGCCGTGGTGGGGATCAGCAGCGGCGGCTCGACCGGCTCCTACCTGCATTACTTCACGCTGATGCTGGCCGGCCAGGACATCGTCTACTCGTTGATCAAGGCCGTCATCTTCGTGTGGATCGCGTCGACGATTCAGTGCTACTACGGCTATTACGCGACCGGCGGGCCCGAGGGTGTCGGGGTGGCCGCCGGGCATGGCATGCGGGCCAGCATCACCGTCGTGATCATGGTGAACATGCTGCTCACCATGGCGCTGTGGGGGGTAGACGCCGGCGCGAGGTTCGGTGGTTAGGCAGATGGGTCAGGCGAATTCCTTTGAGCTGGACGGCCGCGGGCCAACGGATCGGCAGTTGCTTGCCACCGGTGTGGCGGTGGTGGTGGTCGCGGCCCTGCTGACCGTCGCGATGCTGCTCAAGTCCACCGGCCGGCTCAACGACTACGTTCGGGTGGTCGCCGACCTGGTGAACGTCGGCGACGGGCTGCCCCAGAAGTCCGACGTCAAGTATCACGGCGTGCTCGTCGGGATGGTCGACGACGTCGTTCCCGCGTCCAACGGCAAACCCAACTACGTACACATCGATCTCAAACCCGAGTACGCCAAGTCGATTCCGGCCGCGGTCACCGCTCGCGTGGTGCCCAGCAACGTTTTCGCGGTGTCCTCGGTGCAGCTGGTGGGTGCCCGCAAACAGGAACACCCGGGCGGGGCGATCCGCCCGGGCGCGCACATCCCCGAAGACACCGGGCTTCCGACTGTGCTGTTTCAGACCACGATCAGCAAGTTGCGCGACCTGCTGGCCGCCGCCGGCCGCGGCCGCGACGACCGGTCCGTCGGGATCCTGGCCGCGCTGGGTGCGGCCACCGACCACCGCCGGGTGCCCTTGCTCAAAGCCGGGGCGCAACTGAATCGCCTTCTGGACCAACTCAATTCGATTGTCGGCACCGACGCCGGGCCGTCGACGGTGTCCGCACTGGTCGACGCGGCCGGTGGACTGGCCCAGACGGCACCCGATCTTCTCGACGCCCTGCACCAGGCGGTCGAGCCGATGCGGACCTTTGCCGAGACGCGCGGGCAGTTGACCTCGCTGCTCTCCGGCGCCGAAGACACCGTCGGTACGGTGCATGAGTCGTTCGACCATCACATCGACCAGCTCATCCACATCACCAGCGATTTCACGCCGGTGCTGGGCGTGCTGGCGATGAAGTCGAACAATTTCGTGCCCGCGGTCACCAAACTGGACAACCTGGCCAACAGGTTCATGGAGGAAGTCTGGGTGCCGGGGCGAGACGTCGGCAACATGCGCGCGATGCTGACCTTCACCCCGTCGTCCACCTACACCCGCGCGGACTGTCCGCATTACGGAGAGTTGAAGGGGCCCAGCTGTTTTACCGCGCCGCTGGTTCCGGTGCGCCCCGACCTGCCGGAAGTGCTGCTGCCGCAGAACTATCAGCCGCCCAAGGATCTGGCGCCGCCGCCGGGCACGGTCATCGGTCCGGACGGAAACCTGGTCGCGGTCGGACCGCCGCTGATCAACCCGAATCCCAACCTGTCCGATCCCAATCCCCCACTGCCCTCCTGGCTTCCGCCGTCGCCACCGGTACCGGGCAGCGCCAACCCCGACAACCCCTCCCCCGGAGCCCCGGCGACTCCTTCGCCGAACAGGCCGTGGGTCCCGCCGGTGGCGCCGAAGGCCCCGTGGATACCCCAGTCGTCTTTCGGCGGCAACGTGGGCCCCGTCGGCAGTCAATACGAGCGGAACATGCTGAGCGTGATCACCGGTGCGGTCGCCACGCCCGCCACCGAGCTGCTGCTGGGACCGGTCGCGCGCGGCACCACGGTATCGCTGAAATCTGGAGGGCCCCAATGAGATTCCGGGCACCGCTGATCGGCCTCACGCTGTTCATGGTCGTCGCGTTGACGCTCACCTGGCTGGTGTACGTGAGCCTGCGGCGCGACGTTGCCGGCGACACGGCCAAGTATTCGGCGCTGTTCACCGACGTCTACGGACTGCGCGAAGGCGACGACGTCCGGATGGCCGGGGTACGGGTGGGCCGGGTGGAAAGCATCGATCTCGACGGAAAACTCGCGCGAGTCGCGTTCGTGGTGCAAACCGATCAACACCTGTACGGCAACACCGTCGCGTCCGTGACGTACCAAAACATCGTCGGACAGCGCTACCTCGGGCTGTCGTTGGGGCCGGAGGGCAATCAGGCCCTGCTCCCGCCGGGTAGCGTGCTGCCGCCGGCCCGCACCGAACCGTCCTTTGACGTCACCGCGCTGCTCAACGGCTACGAGCCGTTGTTCAGCCTGCTCAACCCGCAGGATGCCGACAACCTCACCAAGGGCATCATCGCGTCGCTGCAGGGCGACACCGCGTCGCTGACCACGCTGATCAGCCAAACATCAACGCTCGCCGAAACATTCGCGGGCCGCGATCAGACCCTCGGCGACGTGATCACCAACCTCAACAAGGTAGTCGGCAACCTCGCGCAGCAGAACGACAACCTCGACGGGGTCATCACCCAAACGCGCGACGTGGTCGACCGGCTCGACCGGCGGCGCCCGGAGCTGGTGGCCTCGGTGGGTGAGCTGTCCCGGGTGATGGGCCGGCTGTCGACATCGGCCAACGACGTGTACCCGGCGCTGCGCGAGTTCATCGACCGCAAACCCGGTGTGGCCAGACACCTGATGGACGTCGAGCCGCAGCTGGCGTTCTTCGGCGACAACATCCCGCTGCTTCTGAAAGGGCTTGTCCGCGTGGGTAACCAGGGCGCCTACGGCAACGCCTACGTGTGCGACGTCAACTTCATGGGATTCTTTCCCGGCCTCAATGACGTCGTGCCGATCATCGTTGCCGCCGCCACCCCGGGCAACAAGATGTGGCACACCCCGAGGTGCAGGAGTACCGCCGGTGGCTGATTCGTCGGTATGGCAGCGCTTCACGAAGCGCCCGCTGGAGAGCTACAACCCCACGTGGCTTGGGTTTATCGCCGTCGTGGTGGTCGCGGTGCTGATCGGGGCGATGCTGGCGGTGCACGCGCTCGGGACCGGATACCGGCACTACACCGCGGAGTTTCTGCAAGCGGCCTCGCTGCGGGCCGGCAACCCGATCGTCGTCGCGGGTATCCCGGTCGGCGAAGTTACCAGCATGAAGCTCGACGGCGATCACGTCGAGGCGGGCCTGAAGATTCGCGACGACATCGTGCTGGGTAAGGATTCGCGAGCCGCGATCAAGGTCACCACCATCCTGGGTTCGCGTTATCTCTCGGTGCAGCCCAACGGCTCGGCGGCACTGCCGCACAACACGTTCGATCTGGCGCACACCGAAGTCCCCTACGATCTGCAATCTGCGTTGCAGGATGCCACCACGACGTTCGAGCAGGTCGATTCGGACCGCTTCGCACAGTCGCTTGCGGTACTGGGCAAGCAGCTCGAGGGCCTGCCCGCGGTGGTGCCGCAGGCGATGCGCAACATCGGATCGCTGTCGTCGATCATCGCGGTGCGCCGCGATCAACTGGGCCAGCTGCTGCTCAACACCGAACGGGTGACCAACACGGTGCGGCGCCAGCAGGCCGGGCTCGGCAACCTCATCAACCAGGGGCAGGACCTGCTGGGCCAATTCGTCGCGCGGCGAGCCGTTTTCCACGCGATGATGCGATCGCTGACCAGCCTGGTGGAGGCTATGAGCCGGATCCTGGTCAACGACCGCTCCGGTCTGGACTCGCTGATCGCCGACATGCGGGACTTCACCGCGATGATGGCTCAGCACGACGACCTGCTGAGCAACCTGCTGCAGATCAGCCCGATCTTCTTCCGCGAGGCGGCCAACCTGACCGGCGAGGGCAACGCGGTGAATTTCAATGCCAGCAACGTCCCGCTCGTCGACTCGTGGATGTGTGCAATCAGCGGCCGCGCCAAGCAGTTCGGCATGATCCAGTACTTCAAGGACTGCAAGTGATGGCGTCGAAGCTGCGGTCCAGAGCGGTGGCCATCATCGCCGCCCTGGTGATGCTGGCCGCGGCGGGCGGTGTCGGTTGGTGGTACCTGGGTTCGGACCGGGACACGATCTCCGTGACGGCCCAATTCGACAGCGCCTCAGGACTTTACGAGGGCAACGTGGTGGCGGTGCTGGGGATGCCGGTGGGCAAGATCACCAAGATCACCGCCAAGGGGCCCTACGTCGAAGTCGAGTTCACCGTCGATCGTCACGTCAAGGTTCCCGCTACCGCCCAAGCGGTGACGGTGTCCACCTCGATCCTCACCGACCGGCAGATCGAGCTGACCCCGCCGTACCGCGGCGGCCCGGTGTTGCAGAATCACGACACCATCGGCTTGACCCGAACCCGGACGCCGGTCGAATTCAGCCGTGTACTCACCGTTCTCGACAAGGTCACCAAGTCGCTGGAGGGAGACGGCCACGGCGGCGGGCCCGTTGCCGACGTCCTCAACAACGGGACCAAGGTTGTCCAAGGCAACGGCGGCCAGATCAAATCGTCGCTCGATGAGCTGGCGAAGGCGCTGCGCCTGTCCAGCGACGGCGGCGCGGCGACCCGCGAGCAGATCACCACGATCGTCAAGAACATCAGCACTCTGTTCGACGCGGTGGCCGCCAACGACGGCAAGCTGCGCGAATTCGCCGCCACCATCCACCAAGTCAGCCAGATCATGGCCGACGAGGATATCGGGAGCGGCAGTACCGGAAGAAGATTCGAGCAACTGATCGAACGGGCCGGCGATCTGCTCGACGCCAACCGCGACGCCATCAAGCAGAGTCTGCGCAGCGGCAACACCACGCTGAAGATGGTGACCGACCAGCGGCGGGACCTCACCGAACTCCTGGACGTGGCGCCGATGCTGGCCGACAACGCCTACAACATGATCGACCGCGCGAACGGCGCCGTACGCGCCCGGTTCCTCACCGACCGATTGGTCTTCGACAGCCAATACACCAAAGAGATCTGCAATTTGATGGGTCTTCGCCAACTCGGCTGCAGCACGGGAACAATCCAGGACTTCGGACCGGATTTCGGGCTGACCTATGTGCTGGACGGCATGGCCGCGATGGGCCAGAAATGACCGCCATCCGGGGCTGCCTCGCCGTCGCGGCCACGGTGTTGATCACCTCGGGATGCGGCACGAATGGTCTTGCCAGCCTTCCCCTTCCGGCGCCCGGAATGGGGTCCGGCGGATACACCTTGACCGCGGTGTTCTCCAACGCGCTCAACCTTCCGATGAACGCCAAGGTCAAGCTCGCCGGCGCCGACGTCGGGCAGGTCGAAGCGATGGTCGCACACAACTACAGCGCGGTCACCACACTGCGGATCAGAAACGGCGTGCTGCTGCCGCGGGGCAGTACCGCCGAATTGCGTACCGCCACACCGCTGGGCGACGTGTTCGTCGCGCTGAAGCCGCCCGCCAATGATCCGGCCGACGATCCGATGCTGCACGACGGCGACACCATCGGCCTGGATTCGACGGCCGCGGCAGCGACCGTCGAATCGGTGTTGAGCTCGGCGGCGATCCTGGTCAACGGCGGAGCGGTGCGCAACTTCACCAACATCATCAACGGTTTCGGTAAGGCCACGGGTGATCAGGGCCAGGCGTTCGGTGAGCTGATCCGCAAGTCCAACCAGCTGGTCGCAACGCTCGACGGCAGATCCGGCCAGATCTCGGACGCGTTGACCCAATTGTCGCGTCTGGCAGACCAACTCGATGCCAAGAACGCCACCGTCACCGATTTGATGACCGCGGCCCGGCCCGCCACCGCGGCCCTGGCCGACAACAGCGCCCAGCTGTCCAACCTGGCCGTGCAGGTGGGCGACACCTCCCGGTTGCTGGCCAGGTTCCCGTCGATCGGGGGAACCGACACCAGCGGGCGCAGCATCATCGCCGACCTCAACACGATCGCCGGGGCGGCCAACGACGTCGCGGTGAGCCCGGATACCAGCTTCTACGCGGTGAACCGGCTGATCCCCCCATTGGTGAAATCGACGGCGGGCAGCGCGATTTCGGTGCATGTGGGCGTCGACAAGCTGATCCTCGGGTCGCTGCCCGACATCGGATACCCCGGTGACATCGGGCTGCACGGTCCGCATCACTACAACATGAACCTGCTCGTCGGCACGCTGAAGTACACCCTGTGGCGTTTGCAAGAACGGGTGGTCGGCCGGGGACCGAACTCGCCGCAGGTTCCCGTCATCCCCGACCCGAACATCCCCGGCCAGATCGACATCGCCCCGGGCCCGCCGCCGTGATCGCCGATGCCGCAAACGTCGTGGTCAAAGTGGTGCGGGCCGCGCACCGCCGACAGGTCTGGCTGTCGGTGGCCGGGCTGGTGCTGACCCTGGTGGTCGGAACCGCTTACCTGCTCATCGGCGCATTGCGGGTCACACCGTTCGCGTCGTCCTACCGGGTCACCGTGCAGTTGCCGGAATCCGGTGGCTTGCTGCCCAATCAGGATGTCGCGCTGCGCGGTGTACGGATCGGCCGCGTCGAGTCGCTGCAGATCACCGATACCGGAGTCAACGCCATCGCCCGCATCACGTCGAAGGTGCGCATCCCGGCCGACAGCGTCGTGCACGTGTCGGCACTCTCACCGGCCGGTGAGCAGTACATCGACTTCCAAGCCGATTCCGATGCCGGGCCGTATCTGCACGACGGCAGCCTGATCACCCTGGCGCACACCAGCGTTCCGGTCAGCTTGGCGAAATTGCTCGGCGACGCCGACGGGATGCTGGCACAGGTCGACCCGCGCAAGGTCGAGCTGATCAAGAAGGAATTGAGCCTGAGCAAGGAGGGCCCGGGGAAGCTGGCCGCGGTCGTGGACGGCGGCACGTTCCTGCTGTCGACGCTCGATTCGGTGCTGCCCCAGACGACCAGCATCCTCAAGACCAGCCGGGTGGTGCTCACCCTGGCCAGTGATAAAAACGCCGGTTTGGCCGCCACCGCAACCGAACTCAACCGCACGCTGACCGGGGTTGCCCGCATGCAGGCGGGTTACCGGAGGCTGACCACGCAGACACCGCGCACGCTGTCGGCGGTCGACAATCTGTTCTCCGACAATTCCGAGACGATGGTCCAGTTGCTGGGCAGCATGGCCACCATGTCGCAGTTGCTCTATCAGCGGGTGCCGGCGCTCAACGCGCTGTTCCCCGACTACCGCGGCTCGGTGCTGGACGCGGTGTCGAGCGCGTTTCACGACCATGGCGTCTGGGCGATCGCCGACCTCTACCCCCGCTACGTGTGCGATTACGGGACGCCCGCACATCCGCCGTCGGCCGCGGACTACTACGAGCCGTTCATGTACACCTATTGCCGCGACACCGACCCGGCCGTGTCGATCCGCGGGGCCAAGAACGCACCGCGCCCGGCCGGCGATGACACCGCCGGTCCGCCAGTCGGGGCGGACCTGGGACGTAGAACCGATCCAACACCGAAGGGGCGCTTCACGATTCCCACGCCGTACGGCGGTCCCCCGCTGCCGATCGACCCGCCCCACTAAGACCAACCTAGACTCTGACACAGGAGTTGATTGTGACCGCCACATCCGAGGAAGTTGCCGAGGCCGAAATGCCCGAAGCGCCAAGCTCAGCAGCCGAGCCCGACGACGTCGAAACCGACGACGCCGACGTCGAGGACACCCTCGAGGACACCGAAGCGGCCGATGACGCCGACGAAGACAGCGACGAGGAAATTCCGTTCGGGCGCAACGCGAAGACGGGCAAGGGCGACAAGACCCCGCTGCGCCGTCGGCCCTGGGGACGCTACCTGCGGCGCAGCGCGCTGCCGCTGCTACTCGTCGCGTCGCTGGCCGTCAACGGCTTCCTGGGTTGGCAGCTGTGGCAGCAGCATGAGGTGAACGAGGCGGGCAAGCAGGCCCAACAAGCCGCGATCGCCTACGCCCAGGTGCTCACGAGCATCGACTCGAACAAGGTCGACGAGAACTTCCGGGCCGTGCTCGACGGCGCGACCGGCGAGTTCAAGGACATGTACACCCAATCCAGCGTCCAGCTTCGCCAGCTGCTGATCGACAACAAGGCCAGCGCGCACGGCGTGGTGGTGGACTCGGCGATCCAGTCCGCGTCCACCAATAAGGTTGTGGTGCTTGTCTTTATCGACCAGACCGTGGCCAACTCGCAGTCGCCGGATCCGCGCATCGACCGCAGCAGGATCAAGATGACGATGGAGATGGTCGACGGCCGATGGCGGGCCAGCAAGGTGCAACTGCTGTGATCGGAAGAATCCTCACGGCGCTCGTACTGGCCTCCGCCGCGACGGCGATTCCCGGCGCTGCCGTCGCGCGAGCCTCGGCCCCGTCGTTCTGCGGCGAGCTCGGCGGCGACTGGGACGGCCAGTACTGCCACACCACGGTGACCTCGGAACGCAACGCCGTGCGCGACATCAAGGTCGCGTTGCCCGGCGAGCTGATCGACAACCCCACCACCGGCGGCGTGGTGCGCGACTACCTGCACACCCTGGTCAACAACTGGCGTAATGCCAACGCGCACATGGCCGCCGACAGCTATGGCGAGGAGAACTACGAGGTCTTCCGGCACGGCAACCTGCTCAGCGCGGTGTTCCACGAGGACTACCACGCCGACGGGCCCAAACCCAACAACGCCTACCGCACCTTCACGTTCGACATGGCCGGCGGCAGGCGGCTGCAGCTGTCGGATGTGACGACGTCGAATCCGCTGACCGCCATCCCGCCGCTGGCCCAGCCCTTCATCGAGACCGCGCTCAATCAGGCGCCGCCGCCGCACGACCCCGGCACCTACCCGTTCGTCGTCGACCGCTGGACTCCCGACAAGGTCTACTCCGGCGCGTACAAGGCGTGGGCGCTCACACCCGACGAACTGATCCTCTACATGCCCGACTATCCCGTCGGCCACGACGAGCCGATCAACTTCTCACCGGGCCTGCCGCAGTGGTACATGGACGGCGGCACCGTCCAGGCGCACATCCCGCTCTCGGCGCTGGGCCCGGTGCTGCGCCTCTAGTCGGCGGCCCCGCACGCGAAAGGAACTGGCATGGCGCGCACCGAGAATGACACCTGGGACTTGGCGTCCAGCGTCGGCGCGACCGCGACGGCGGTCGCGACCCAGCGCGCGATGGCTTCGCAGGGGCCCAATGCGTTGCTGAACGACCCGTGGGCCGAGCCCCTGGTGCGCGCGGTGGGCAGCGATACCTTCATCAAGCTGATCGACGGAAAGCTGGGTGACACCGACGATCCCGTGATGAACCGCAAGGCCGTGCTCGAGCAGATCACCGTGCGCACCCGGTTCTTCGACGACTTCTTCACCCAAGCCACCGACGCGGGCGTGCGACAGGCCGTGATTCTGGCGTCCGGCCTGGACACCCGGGCCTACCGGCTGCCGTGGCCGGTTGACACGGTGGTCTACGAAATCGACCAGCCGGGCGTGATCGAATTCAAGACCCGCACGCTCGCCGACCTGGGCGCCAAGCCGCCCGCGCAACGTCGCACGGTCGCGATCGACCTGCGCGAGGACTGGCCCGCCGCGCTCGTCGGCGCCGGACTCGATCCCGCGAAGCCGACCGCGTGGAGCGCCGAGGGCCTACTCGTCTACCTGCCGCCGGACGCGCAGGACCGCTTGTTCGACAACGTCGCCGCACTCTCGGCGCCGGGCAGCCGAATTGCCTGCGAGCACATGGACTTTCGCAACATTCCCGCGGATTGGGCGGACAAGCTCACCGAGCGGTCGCGGCGCATCGGCTCCAAGATCAACCTGGCCGAGTTGTTCTACACCGGTGATCGCAATGTCGCCGGCGAGTACCTCAGCGAGCGCGGGTGGCGAGTCGACATCACCACGACCGAACAGGCCTTCTCCGCCAACGGTTTTCAGCTCCCGCAGGATGAGCTGGCCTCGTTCGGCGGATCCTCCGGTTACCTGTCGGCAGTGCTGGGCTGACCCGGCGCTCAGTCCTCCGGGTTGTACCCGAGGTTGGGGGCGAGCCAGCGCTCGGCCTCGGCCAGGGTCCAGCCCTTACGCTTTGCGTAGTCGGCGACCTGGTCCTGGGCCATCCGGCCGACCACGAAGTACTGCGACTGTGGGTGCGAGAAATACCATCCGCTGACGGCGGCGCCGGGCCACATCGCCATCGACTCGGTCAACTCGATGCCGGTGCGCTTGTGGACGTCCATCAACTTGAACAGCGTCACCTTCTCGGTGTGCTCCGGGCAGGCCGGGTAGCCGGGCGCCGGGCGGATGCCCCGGTACTTCTCATCGATGAGTGCGTCGTTGTCCAGCTGCTCGTCGGGCTGGAATCCCCAGAATTCCTTGCGGACCCGTTGGTGCATCCGTTCGGCGAATGCCTCCGCCAGCCGGTCGGCGAGCGACTCCAGCAGGATCGCGCTGTAGTCGTCGAGGGCCGCCTTGAACTCCGCGATCTTCTCCTGGCTGCCCAGGCCCGCGGTGACGGCGAAGGCGCCGACGTAGTCGGCCAGACCGGTGGCCTTGGGCGCGATGTAGTCGCCGAGGCTCCGGTTCGGGATGCCGTCGCGGTGCTCGCCCTGCTGGCGCAGGTTGTGCAGCGTGGTCAGCACCTCGGTCCGGGTGTCGTCGGTGTAGACCTCGATGTCGTCTCCGACGGCGTTGGCCGGGAAGAACCCGATCACCCCGTTGGCCGTCAGCCATTTCTCCTTGATCAGGGTGTCGAGCATCTGCTGGGCGTCGTCGTAGAGCTTGCGGGCGGCCTCGCCCGAGGCCGGGTTGTTGAGGATGTCGGGAAAGCGGCCCTTCATCTCCCACGCATTGAAGAACGGCTGCCAGTCGATGTACTCGCGTAACTCGGCGAGGTCGTAATCATGGAAATCCCGTACTCCCGCACCTATCGCGGGCACCGGCGGTATGTAGCCGTCCCACTCGATCGGCGTCCGGTTCGCGCGGGCTTTCTCCAGGGTCAGCATCGGCCGCTCGTTCTTCTGCGAGTGCCGTTCCCGAAGAGACGCGTAGTCCTTCTCGGTGGCCTCCAGCAGGGCGGGCCGCTGCTTGTCGTCGAGCAGCGCCGCAGCGACCGGCACCGAGCGGGACGCGTCCTTGACCCAGACCACCGGACCGGAACGACGCGGCGCCACCTTCACGGCGGTGTGAGCGCGCGAGGTCGTCGCGCCACCGATCAGCAGCGGGATCTGCAGCCCCTTGCGTTCCATCTCGGCGGCGAAGTTGACCATCTCGTCCAGCGACGGGGTGATCAGGCCGGACAACCCGATGATGTCGGCGTCGTATTCGTCGGCCGCGGCCAGGATCTTCTCGGCGGGCACCATCACACCGAGGTCGATCACTTCAAAGTTGTTGCACTGCAACACAACCCCGACGATGTTTTTGCCGATGTCGTGGACGTCGCCCTTGACGGTCGCCATCACGATGGTGCCGTTGGTGTCCTTCGCCGCTGCAGTGCCGTTCTGCTCTTTCTCTTTCTCGATGAACGGCAGCAGGTAGGCGACGGCCTTCTTCATCACCCGGGCCGACTTCACCACCTGCGGCAGGAACATCTTGCCCGAGCCGAACAGGTCGCCGACGACGTTCATGCCATCCATCAGCGGCCCCTCGATCACCTCGATCGGGCGACCGCCCGCGGCGGCGATCTCGGCCCGCAATTCCTCGGTGTCGGCGTCGACGTGGGCGTCGATCCCCTTGACCAAAGCGTGGGTGATCCGCTCGCGCACCGGCAGACTGCGCCACTCCGCCGCGGCCGGGTCGTCCGCTTTCTCCGTGCTGTTGAACCGCTCGGCGATCTCCAGCAGCCGCTCGGCCGCATCCGGGCGACGGTTCAGCACCACGTCCTCGATGCGGTCCCGCAGCTCGGGGTCGATCGAGTCGTAGGGCACCAGCGCACCGGCATTGACGATGCCCATGTCCAGGCCGGCCTTGATGGCGTGGAACAGGAACACCGAGTGGATCGCCTCGCGGACGGGGTTGTTGCCTCGGAACGAGAACGACACGTTCGAGATACCGCCGGAGATGTGCACCCCGGGCAGGTTCTCTTTGATCCAGGCGCAGGCCTCGATGAAGTCGATCCCGTAGGTCGCGTGCTCTTCGATACCGGTGGCCAGCGCGAAGCAGTTCGGGTCGAAGATGATGTCCTCGGCCGGGAAGCCCACCTCTTCAGTCAGGATCCGGTAGGCGCGCCCGCAGATCTGCTTGCGGCGCTCCAGGTTGTCGGCCTGCCCCTGCTCGTCGAAGGCCATCACCACAACGGCCGCACCGTACTTGCGGCACAGTCGGGCCTCGCGGATGAACTTCTCCTCGCCCTCCTTCATCGAGATCGAGTTGACGATCGGCTTGCCTTGCACGTTCTTCAGGCCGGCCTCGATGACGTCCCACTTGGACGAGTCGATCATCACCGGGACGCGGCTGATGTCCGGCTCGGCCGCGATCAGCTTGGTGAACCGGTCCATCGCGGCGACGCCGTCGATCATGCCCTCGTCCATGTTGATGTCGATGACCTGCGCGCCGACCTCGACCTGCTGCAGAGCGACCGACAGCGCGGTGTCGTAGTCCTCGGCCTTGATCAGGTTGCGGAACCGGGCGGAGCCGGTGATGTTGGTGCGCTCCCCGATGTTCACGAACAGGGAATCGTCGGTGATGTTGAGCGGCTCCAGCCCCGACAGGCGGGTGGCGACGTCGATCTGCGGCAGCTCGCGCGGCGGTTTGCCCTCGACGACCTTGGCGATCTCGGCGATGTGCGGCGGTGCGGTTCCGCAGCAGCCACCGACCAGGTTGACCAGGCCGGCTTCGGCGAAGTCGGCGATATAACCGGCCTGAGCCTCCGGGGACTCGTCGTATTCGCCAAAGGCGTTGGGCAGGCCGGCATTCGGGTAGCAGGACACGAAGGTGTCCGCGATCCGCGCCACCTCGGCGATGTAGGGCCTCATCTCCGGCGCACCCAGGGCGCAGTTCAGGCCCACCGCGAGCGGTTTCGCGTGCCGGATCGAGTTCCAGAATGCTTCGGTGACCTGGCCGGACAATGTCCGCCCGGAAGCGTCGGTGATGGTGCCCGAGATTATCACCGGCCAGCGGCGTCCGCGGTCCTCGAACAGCGTCTCGACGGCGAACACCGCCGCCTTGGCGTTCAGCGAGTCGAAGATCGTCTCGATGATGAGCAGGTCGGCACCGCCATCGACAAGGCCGTTGGCGGATTCGAGGTAGGCAGCGACCAGCTGGTCGTAGGAGACGTTGCGGGCCCCGGGGTCGTTGACGTCCGGCGAGATCGACGCGGTCCGCGTCGTCGGGCCGATCGCGCCGGCGACGTAGCGGGGCTTGGACGCGGTGCTGTACTCGTCGGCGGCCTTGCGGGCCAGGGCGGCGCCGGCGTAGTTCAGCTCGTAGCTCAGGTCCGCCATGTCGTAGTCGGAGAGCGAGATCGCGTTCGCGTTGAACGTGTTGGTCTCCAGGATGTCGGCGCCCGCCTCGAGGTACTCGCGGTGAATGCCCTCGATGATCTGCGGCTGCGTCAGGGTGAGCAGGTCGTTGTTGCCCTGCAGGGCGGTCGGCCACTCGGTGAACCGATCACCGCGATAGCCGGCCTCGTCCGGCCGGTCCCGCTGGATCGCCGTGCCCATCGCGCCGTCGATCACCATGATCCGCTGGCGCAGAGCAGCCGTCAGTTCGTCGGTGCAGTCGGGGCGGATATTCGGCTCGAAGTCGCTCACGTAAGTCCCTTCCATGACGGAAGGCGTCCTTGACTCTGCCGAGCGTGGCGGAAACCGGTAGAGACCGGAGAACCGTTGCAACGCCTCTCGACGGTGGAAAGTCTACGTCGTCCCCCAACGGCTGGACGCCCAGGTAGTTACCAAGGTTAACCAGATTGCGGACGAGCGTATTTCGTCTCGACGTCGGTTGTCGCCGCTCGCAGCAATCACCTCACAAGGATAGTCGGTCTATGCAAATGCCCTGGTGTGCTGGGCAGTCGTGCTCCCGCCGCGCGGCTGCGGGCGGTCGGCGGGCCGCAGGCCTTAGGCTGATTCTGTGACTCCGCCGGATCGTGGCCCGGAAGCTTCTGCGCTGCCAGACCTCCACAACACGATTGTTGTGGCGGCGTTTGAGGGCTGGAATGACGCCGGTGACGCGGCCAGCGACGCGCTGGAGCATCTGGACGCGATCTGGGAAGCCCAGCCGATCGTGGAGATCGACGACGAAGCGTATTACGACTACCAGGTGAACCGCCCGGTCATTCGGCAGGTCGACGGGGTGACCCGCGAACTGGTGTGGCCGGCGATGCGGATCACGCACTGCCGGCCGCCCGGCAGCGACCGCGACATCGTGTTGATGCACGGCGTGGAGCCCAACATGCGCTGGCGCACGTTTTGTGCGGAGCTGGTGGCCATCGCCGACAAGCTCAACGTCGACACGGTCGTGATCCTGGGCGCGCTGCTGGCCGATACCCCGCACACCCGGCCGGTGCCGGTCTCGGGTGCGGCCTACTCCCCCGAGTCGGCGGAACGGTTCGGGTTGCAGGAGACCCGCTACGAAGGGCCGACCGGAATCGCCGGGGTGTTCCAGGACGCCTGCGTGGCGGCCGGGATCCCGGCGGTGACGTTCTGGGCCGCGGTGCCGCACTACGTGTCGCACCCACCGAACCCGAAGGCGACGGTGGCGCTGCTGCGCCGCGTCGAAGACGTGCTCGATATCGAGGTTCCGCTGGCCGATTTGCCCGCTCAAGCCGAGGAGTGGGAGTTGGCGGTCACCGAGATGGCCGCCGAGGACGAGGACCTGGCCGACTACGTGCAGTCGCTGGAGGAACGCGGCGACGCGGAGGTCGACGTGAACGAAGCCCTGGGCAAGATCGACGGCGATGCGCTGGCCGCCGAGTTCGAGCGCTACTTGCGCCGACGCCGTCCGGGATTCGGGCGGTGATCGAGCGGCTTCTCCTGTTGCCCTCCTGTGCCGACTACGAAAAGATCGCTGGCAAACCACGCTAGACATTGGGCGAACGACGACGATTGGACCCCCATGACCGCGCTGCCCGAGACGCCTCAGCCCGATCCACACCCGTCGGCACCTCTCAACGAGGAAGCCGGCTATCACAAGGGCCTCAAGCCCCGGCAGCTGCAGATGATCGCGATCGGCGGCGCGATCGGCACCGGGCTATTCCTCGGTGCCAGCGGCCGACTCGTCAAGGCCGGTCCCGGGCTGTTCCTGGTGTACGCGTTCTGCGGAATCTTCGTGTTCTTCATGCTGCGCGCGCTGGGCGAGCTGGTGCTGCACCGTCCGTCGTCGGGTTCGTTCGTGTCCTACGCACGCGAGTTCTTCGGCGAGAAGGCCGCCTACGCCGTCGGCTGGATGTACTTCCTGAACTGGGCGATGACGTCGATCGTCGACACCACCGCGATCGCCACCTACCTGCATCACTGGACGGCCTTCGGGCCGGTCCCGCAATGGGTGCTCGCCCTGATCGCGTTGGTGGTGGTGTTGTCGATGAACTTGATCTCCGTCGAATGGTTCGGCGAGTTCGAGTTCTGGGCGGCACTGATCAAGGTTGTGGCACTCGTCGCCTTCTTGATCGTGGGAATTGTGTTCCTGGCCGGGCGATTTCACATCGAGGGACATGAGACCGGACCCGGCATCTGGGCCGACCATGGCGGGATGCTCCCGACCGGTGTGGTGCCCCTGCTGGTGACGGCCTCTGGAGTGGTATTCGCTTACGCCGGTGTCGAATTGGTGGGCATTGCCGCCGGCGAGACCGCCGAGCCGGAAAAGATCATGCCGCGCGCGATCAATTCGGTGATCCTGCGCGTCGCGGTGTTCTATGTCGGATCGGTCGCGCTGCTGGCGTTGCTGCTGCCCTACACCTCTTACAAGGCCGGCGAGAGCCCGTTCGTCACGTTCTTCTCCAAGATCGGCTTCCACGGAGCCGGTGACCTGATGAACATCGTGGTCCTCACCGCGGCGCTGTCCAGCCTGAACGCCGGACTCTATTCGACCGGCCGCGTCATGCATTCACTGGCGGTGAGCGGCAGCGGCCCCAAATTCGCGATGCGAATGACGAAACGCGGTGTGCCCTACGGGGGTATCGCCATGACCGCCGTCATCTGCCTTGGCGGGATCGCGCTCAACGCTTTCAATCCCGGCGAGGCCTTCGAGATCGTGCTCCACGACGCGGCGCTGGGCATCATCGCGTCCTGGGGCATGATCGTGCTGTGTCAGCTCCGGTTCTACAAGCGAACCCAAGCGGGCACCCTGCAACGCCCCGGCTTCCGGATGCCGTTCACCCCGTACAGCGGCTACCTCACCTTGGTGTTCCTGGTCGGCATAGTGGTGCTGATGGCGTTCGATGAACCGGCGGGCACCTCGACCGTCGCCGCGTTGATCGTGATCATCCCGGCGCTGATCGGGGGATGGTTTTTGGTTCGCAAGCGGGTCGCGGCCACCGCCACGCATTGGTGACCGGGTCAACCGCGATTACAGTTCCACCCCGAGCAGCGCATCGACCGCGGTGGCCACCAACTTCGGCGCCTCCTCGTCGTGTCCGCCGTACTCAAGCGCGTCGGTGGTCCAACCATCAAGTGCCGCGATTGCTTTGGGCGTATCGAGGTCGTCGGCCAGATACCTGCGCACCCGGGCGACGACGTCGGTGGCATCCGGGCCTGCGGGCAGCGTCGTCGCGGTGCGCCAGCGCTGCAGCCGGATGGCCGACTCGTCGAGCAGTTGCTGGCTCCACGACCGGTCCGCGCGGTAGTGCCCGGCCAGCAGACCGAGCCGAATCGCCGCCGGCTCAACACCTTGCGCGCGCAGCGCCGACACCAGCACCAGGTTGCCGCGGCTCTTCGACATCTTGTGCCCGTCCCAGCCGATCATTCCGGCGTGCACATAGTGACGGGCGAATCGCCTTTCACCCCTTACACATTCGGCGTGCGCGGCGGTGAACTCGTGATGCGGGAATACCAGGTCGCGGCCCCCGCCCTGAATGTCCAGCCCGCTGCCGATGCGGCTGAGCGCGATCGCCGCGCATTCGACATGCCAGCCGGGCCGGCCCGCGCCGAACGGTGAAGCCCAGCTGGGCTCCCCGGGCCGCTCGGCACGCCACAGCAGCGCGTCGAGTTGGTCGGTCTTGCCGGTGCGGTCCGGGTCGCCGCCGCGCTCGGCGAACAGCCGCAGCATGGTCTCGCGGTCGTAGCCCGACTCGTAGCCGAACTGCGGCGTGGCGTCCGCGCGGTAGTAGACGTCGGGGTGTTCGTCATCGACCACGTACGCCGCTCCGGACGCCAGCATCTTCTCGACGAGTTCCACGACCTCGGGAATGGCTTCGGTCGCCCCGACGTACTCGCGCGGCGGCAGCACCCGCAGCGCGGCCATGTCCTCGCGGAACAGCGCCACCTCGCGATCGCCGAGCTCACGCCAGTCGACGCCGTCGCGCGCGGCCCGCTCGAACAGCGGATCGTCGACGTCGGTGACGTTCTGCACGTAGTGCACGTCGTGCCCCAGATCCAGCCACAGCCGGTGGACCAGGTCGAAGGCGAGATAGGTGGCCGCGTGGCCCAAATGCGTGGCGTCATACGGCGTGATCCCGCACACGTACATGGTGGCCGCTGAACCAGGCGGGGACCCGGCCGCCACCGGGCGGACCTGGCGGTCGGAGGTGTCGTAAAGCCGTAGCTCGGGGCCGCGTCCGGGTAGCACCGGAACCTGTGCGGGAGACCACGACTGCATGCTGTCGACTTTAGGCCCGCCGACGATGCGGCCCGCGCAGCGGGCGGCTGAGAAGGCGGGCAATCGGGCTAGGCCCGGTGGTCAGCGCCACGCGTCGCGGATGGCGCCGAGCAGGATCGGCGCCACCTCCGCCCGACACATCACGAAGTCGGGCAGATACGGGTCCTCCTGGTTGTAGCGCATCGGCGAGCCGTCCAGCCGCGACGCGTGCATGCCCGCGGCCATCACCACCCCGGCCGGTGCCGCCGAATCCCATTCCCATTGGCCGCCGGCGTGCAGGTAGGCGTCGACGTCGCCGTCGATGATGGCCATCGCCTTGGCGCCCGCGGATCCGATCGCCACCGGCTGGATCGCCAGCGACTGCCGCATCCGGTGCAGCACGGCCGGCGGCCGGGTGGCGCTGACGGCGATGCGCAACGTGTGCGGGATCCCGACCCGCGCCCGGCTGTCGTTTACGGTGTCACTTCGATACACGATGTTGTCCCGCGCGGGCAAAGAGACTGCCGCATCGGTGATTTCGCGTCGCCCGTCGGTGGGACGCTGCCACAGCGCGATGTGTACGGCCCAGTCGTCGCGCCCCGGGGTGGAGAACTCGCGGGTGCCGTCCACCGGGTCGATGATCCACACTCGGTCGTGGTGGAGCCGCTTCAGATCGTCGTAGGCTTCCTCGCTGAGCACCGCATCGTCGGGACGCTCGGCCCGCAGCCGTCGCAGGATCAGCTCGTTGGCCAGGCTGTCGCCCGCGTCGCCGAGCATCCAGGGATGACCGAAGCCGACCTCCTCGCGCACTTTGAGCAGCAGCTCGCCGGCGTCGGCGGCGAGATCGGCGGCTAATTCGGCGTCAGTCATCTCCTCGGCAGCCGGGCTCACCGCTTCAGTATCGCCGACGGCATTGCCGGGCCCTAAAAGGCGGGCCAGGGAATGGGCCGATGCCGATTGGGGACGGGCATCACCGGGTTGTCCAGCAGCGCGTGCGTCCGCATGCTCAGCGCCGCGATCTCGGTGCGGGTGATCAGTTCGGCCAGCGCGTCGCCCAACTCGTCGCCCAGCGCGTCGGCCAGGCCGGCGACGGCCTTGCACGTCTGATCGTCGATCGGCTTGCCGGCCCACCCCCACAGCACCGTGCGCAGCTTGTTCTCGACGTGCAGGCACACCCCATGATCGACGCCGTAGACGTGGCCCTCGAGGTCGCGCAGCACGTGCCCGCCCTTGCGGTCGGCGTTGTTGACCAGCACGTCGAACACCGCCATCCGCCACAAGCGAATGTCGTCGGCGTGCATCAGCACGACCTCGTCACCGCGGTAATCCTGGGCCCGCAGCACCGGCAGGTAACCCGGCTGCTGCCGGCCGGCGGGAAACAGGTCCACCAGGTCCGGTCCCGGCCGCGGATCGCTGTCCACCTCGTCGCCGGGCTGCTTCACCCACAGCTGCAACATGCCCGGGCCCGCCGGTCCGTGACGAATGATGGTGTAGGGCACCAGGTTCCAGCCCAATTGCGTCGACACCAGGTACGCGGCGCGTTCGCGGCCGGCCAGGGTCCCGTCGGGGAAGTCCCACAGCGGCTGTTCGCCGGAGATCGGCTTGTAGACGCAGTGCACGCTGGACTCGCCGAGCGTGGCCTCGCACAGGAAGGTGGCGTTGCTGGCCGAGCGGATCCGTCCGAGAACCGTCAGTTCGCCGTCCCGCAAGACCTCGCGATCGTCATTCCTCGGGTTCATCGTTAGACCCGAGCAGCGCACCGCGCTTGTAACCGTTGGCGCGCGCGCAAATGTGGCCCTCAGGGTCCAGCGGTTCGTCGCACAGGGGGCAGGGCGGACGTCCAGCCGAGATCACGCGATTGGACCGGGTGGCGAACTGCCGCGCGGACTCCGGGGTCAAGAACACGCGCACCGCGTCGGGGCCTTCGTCGGTGTCGTCGAGCACCACCGAGGCGTCGAATTCGGCGTCGGTGACGGCCAGCAGTTCGACCACGACGGTTTGGGCTTCCGAGTCCCAACCCAGGCCCATGGTTCCGACCCGGAACTCCGCGTCGACCGGCGTGATGAGCGGGTTGAGGTCGTCGACCTCGGCCGGCTCCGGCGGGACGGGTGTGCCGAACCGGCGATTCACCTCGAGCAGCAGCGCCCCGATGCGCTCGGCGAGCACCGCGACCTGTTGCTTCTCCAGCACCACCGACACCACCCGGGAATCGCCCACCGCCTGGATGTAGAAGGTGCGATTTCCGGGCTGACCGACGGTCCCGGCCACGAAGCGGTCGGGTGTGCGGAATACATGGATTGCGCGAGCCATGGCACCTCCAAAATACCGGCTGTTGCCGTCGCAAGGCGATTCGATGCGGTTGGTGCAACCGAGTTAGTCAGTGGTTCCCCCGACGACCGCGTCGCTCGACTGCTCTGCGTCGGCCGGTTCTTGTTGCGGCTCTTCTGATTTGTCGCTTTCGGCGTCGGGCGGCGGCCCGGCCCGCAGCGCGGCGGCCAACCGTCCACCGGTGTGGTTGACGTGCAACACAAACGGCCGCAGCGGGGTGTAGCGGATCACGCTCACCGACGCCGGGTCGGCGGTGACACGCTGGAAGCCGTCCAGATGCATGCCGTAGGCGTCGGCGATCAGCGACTTGATGACATCACCGTGCGTGCAAGCCACCCACAGTGCATCACCGCCGTGCTCCTCGGCCAGCCGCCGGTCGTGTTCGCGCACCGCGGCCACCGCCCGCGCCTGCACTTGCGCCAGCCCCTCACCGCCGGGAAACACCGCCGCGCTGGGATGCGCCTGCACGACCCGCCACAACGGCTCCTTGCCCAGCTCGCCGATCTTGCGGCCGGTCCACTCGCCGTAGTCCACCTCGGCCAGCCGGTCTTCGACGAGCGGCTGAAGGCACAGCGCCTCGGCCAGCGGCGTGACCGTGTTCCGGCAGCGCAGCAGCGGCGAGGTGATGACGGCGCGGATCGGCAGGTCGCCGATGCGGTCGATCAGTCCCGCGGCCTGCTCGCGGCCCTTGTCGTCGAGGTCGACGCCCTCGGAGCGGCCGGCCAACACACCCGCCGTGTTCGAGGTCGAGCGGCCGTGGCGCAACAGGATCACAGTCACGTCGTGGCCACCGTTCCGTTCGTCAGCAGGATCAGCACGACGGCCCCGGCCACCACCCGGTAGCCGACGAACCAGTACATGCTGTGTTGCACCAAAAAGCGCAGGAACCAGGCTACTGCGCCGAGTCCGATGACGAACGCGATGAGGGTGGCCACCAGCAGCTGTGGGCCGGTGGCACTCATGCCCGAGGTGACCGGATGAAAGGCGTCCGGCAGCGAGAACAGCCCCGACGCGAACACCGCGGGGATGGCGAGCAGGAAGCCGAAGCGGGCGGCCAGTTCCCGGTCGAGCCCCAGGAACAGCCCGGCGCTGATCGTGGCTCCGGACCGGGACACGCCCGGAATCAGCGCCAGGCACTGCGCCGACCCGACCGCCACGGCATCGCGCCAGTTCAGCTGCTCGACGTGACGGGTCTGGCGGCCCAGGTGTTCGGCCAGCGCGATGACGGCCGAGAACACCACCATCGCCGTCGCGACCACCCACAGATTGCGCACGCCGGAACGGATCTCGTCTTTGAACAACAACCCCAGCACGCAGATCGGGATGCTGCCGACGATGACGTACCAGCCCATCCGGTAGTCGAGGTCGCGGCGCGCCTCGGCGGCCAGGCCGCGGAACCAGGCCGTCAGGATGCGCCAGATGTCGCGCGCGAAGTACACCAGCACGGCGGCCTCGGTGCCCAGCTGGCTGACCGCGGTGAACGAGGCGCCGGCGTCACCGGCGAAGAAGACCCGCGACACGATCGCCAGGTGCCCGGACGACGAGACCGGCAGGAACTCGGTCAACCCCTGCACCACCGACAGCACGACGACCTGCCACCACGACATCGCCGCAACCGCTGTCACGACGACGACCGTACCGAACGCAGGTCGTGGCTTACGGAGGCGACTAGCGAGGGACGGGGACCGCTGCGGCCACCGCGTCACGCACCGCGGCGGTCAAACTGCGCTCGTCAGTGAGATCGATGTCGACCAGACCCCGCACCGCCGTCGCGACCACGTCCTCGGCCTGCGGAACGGGCCCGTTGAGGCACGGCCGGTAAATTTCGACGACGAGTGAGCGATGCTCGATGTGAAACGAAAAACTGCGCCCATCACCAACTTGCCCATATCCGCTCGCAAAGATTCCTGTCGAAATGTCTTCGACAGCAAACTCTTTGTCTGCGGTATGCCGGTCAGCGGTGACGGTCATAATCCGACCATACCTCTCCAGTACGGCCACATGTGGGCGACATGGCCCTATTGGATGCGGAACCGTTCCTTAGAATTTGTATTTAATGTCCGCCGATTCAAGGTTGGTTTTTGCTATCACGTCACGAAGCTAAGCAACTAGCAGTTCAACGACGTTTCGTTGGCCTGATAACTTTGCTGCTGTTGGTCGCTGGCTGTTCATCGAATCCACTCGACAGCGCCCCGCCGACCATCGAAGCGGCCCGTCCGGCCCAGTCGCCGCCGACGTCGCAGCATCCGGCCGGTGTGGTGCGGCCGCTGGCCGCTGTCGGGGTAGCGACGGTCTTCGACGACGCCACTCACCAGCTGGCGGTGTTGGCCCCGGGCGCCGGTTCGGGCGCGCCCGCCAGCGTCGCGGTGTTCGGTCCGGGGCAGCTCGCGCCGCGGGTGATCGGACTGCCCGGCCCGGCGACCGCGATCACCGGCGACGGCCACGGCACGGCCTACCTGGCCGCTCGCGGCGGTTATTTCGTCCTCGATCTGGCCGCCGGCCACGCCACGCAGGCGAACCTCGCCGATGCAGCGGGCGTGGAGTACACCGCGATCGCGCGCCGGGCCGACGGCAAGCTGGTGCTGGGCAGCGCCGACGGCGCGGTGTACATCCTGGCGTCCGGCGGCGCGGCCGTCGAGAACCGGAAGAAGATCTTTGCTCGGGTTGATTGGCTTGTCACACAAGGAAATACGATCGTGGTCCTGGATCGCGGGCAGACCTCGGTGACGACGATCGGCGCGGACGGCCGTGTCGCGCAGTCGCTGCGGGCCGGCACGGGCGCAACCACGATGGCCGCCGACCCGGTGGGCCGCGTCCTGGTGGCCGACACCCGTGGCGACGAACTGCTGGTGTACGGCGTCGACCCGCTGATCCTGCGGCAGGCCTACCCGGTGCGGCAGGCCCCGTACGGATTGGCCGGCTCGCGCGATTTGGCCTGGGTGTCTCAAACCGCATCGAATATGGTTATTGGTTACGATTTGTCAACCGGAATTCCCGTCGAAAAGGTGCGTTACCCAACTGTGCAGCAACCCAACTCGCTGGCCTTTGACGAGGCTTCGGACACCTTGTACGTGGTATCGGGGTCCGGCGCGGGGGTCCAGGTCATCGAGCGCGCGGCGGGAACGCGTTGACGGCGCCGCGGTGGAGTCGGCTGCCGGCTGGCTGGGTCTCGGACATGTCCGACGACTACGAGTGGGTGCCGCTGCGCCTGCCGCCGGACGTGACCCGGCTGAGCGCCTCCATCCGGCTGTCCATCGAGGCCGAATACCGCGGCTGGGAGCTGACCCGAGTGCGGCTGTATAACGACGGCAGCAGACGAGTGTTGTTGCGCCGCAAGAAATCTCGACTCAGCAACCAACGGCCCGATCAGCCGGAACTGTGACGGCGGGCGGCGGTGTGTACGGTCTGCTGCGCCGGCTGTTCTTCCTGATCCCGCCCGAACGCATTCACACCCTGGTTTTCGCCGCTCTGCGCGCCGCGACCGCGGTCGGGCTGCCGCGTCGGCTGTTGCACCGGCTGCTGGGCCCGACCGATCCGGTGTTGGCCAGCACGGTCTTCGGGGTGCGCTTCCCCGCGCCGCTGGGGTTGGCCGCCGGCTTCGACAAGGACGGCCTGGGGCTGCGCACCTGGGGCGCCCTGGGTTTCGGCTACGCCGAGGTCGGGACCGTCACCGCGCATCCGCAGCCCGGCAACCCGGCTCCGCGCCTGTTCCGGCTGCCCGACGATCGGGCGTTGCTGAACCGGATGGGGTTCAACAACCACGGGGCCGGGGAGCTGGCGATCCGCCTGGCCCGTCATCGGCCGGACGTGCCGATCGGGGTGAACATCGGCAAGACGAAGGCCACTCCGGCCGCCGAGGCCGTCGAGGATTACCGGGCCAGCGCCCGGCTGGTCGGCCCGCTGGCGTCGTATCTGGTGGTCAATGTCAGCTCGCCGAACACCCCGGGGCTGCGCGATCTGCAGGCGGTCGAGTCGCTGCGGCCCATCCTGTCCGCGGTGCTCGCCGAGACGTCGGTGCCGGTGCTGGTCAAGATCGCGCCGGACGTCTCCGATTCCGACGTCGACGACATCGCGGACCTGGCCGTCGAGCTGGGGCTGGCCGGCATCGTCGCGACCAACACCACGGTGTCGCGCGACGGCCTGCGCACACCGGGGGTCGACGAGCTGGGACCCGGTGGCATCTCCGGGCCGCCGGTGGCACACCGCGCCGTCGAGGTGCTGCGCCGGCTGTATCGCCGGGTCGGCGATCGGCTGGTGCTGATCAGCGTCGGGGGCATCGAGACCGCCGACGACGCGTGGGAGCGGATCACCGCGGGGGCATCGCTGCTGCAGGGCTATACCGGCTTCATTTACTCAGGCGGCTTGTGGCCCAAGCATATTCACGACGGCATCGCGCGGCGGCTACACGACGGCGGCTTCGCCTCGCTGAGCGATGCGGTCGGGTCGGCGGCGGGCCGGGAGCGCCCGGCGGACTAGGCCGCGCCGCCATCTGCGTCGGCGTCGTCATCGTCGTCGCCGTCGCACGACAGCTTCTCGGGTGATGGAAGGTGTTGGGTGGCAGCGTCTTTGCGCTTTCGACCCAGCCGTTGCGACGGGCGTTTGGTTACGCATCGGCCAGATATTCGGCGACGAAGTCCGCGGTGCGGCGGTGCCATTCACCGGCGCACCGCAACATGGCATGGCCCTCGCCCTCGATGCCCACCCACTGGGCGTCCAGCCCGCGCTCTCGGGCTCGCAGCGTCTGGACGCGCGAGGCCTCGGGATCGGTGCGGGTGTCGGCGGTGCCGTGCACGACCCGCAGCCGGGTCGATAGCGGAATCAGATCACCGTCGTCGCGGGGCCAGTACGGCGCGAGTGCGACCACGGCGCCGATCTGGCCATCGGCGGCCAGCCGCGCCGCGACGCGACCACCCATCGAATGCCCAACCACCACAATGTTTTTCGGCTCGAACCGGCGTCGGACATCGTCCAGCACCGCGTTGGCGTCGGCGACCGCGTCGTAACGCGGACTGTTCCATCCGCGCAGCCGGTACTGGACCCGTCGCACCTCGACGCCGCGGCCCAGCCGGTAGCGCAGGGCGGCGGCGACCAACATCATCCGGACGTTGGCGCCCTGCCACCACCGCGACGCCTCGTCGCTGCGCACGCGCCCGCCCGGCAGGACGAGCACACACGCGCGAGGTTTCACCTACTTCTGTTCGTAGGTGCCGTGAATGTAGGCCCGCGCGATCGCGTGCTGGAACAGGTTGAAGCCGAGGAACGCCGGGCTGGCGTCCTCGCTGAGGTCGAGCTTGTCGACGTCGACGGCGTGCACCGCGACGTAGTAGCGATGGGGGCCGTGCCCGGGCGGCGGCGCGGCACCGATGAAGCGCCGCATACCGGCATCGTTGACCAGCTGCTGTGCGCCGCCGGGCAGCTCGCGCCCGTCGCCCGCGTCCGCGGGCAGCTCGGTGACGTCGGCGGGCAGGTTGGCCACGGCCCAGTGCCAGAAGCCGGACAGCGTCGGGGCGTCGGGGTCATAGACGGTGACCGCGAAGCTGCGCGTCTCGGCGGGGAATCCCGACCAGCTCAGCTGCGGGCTGACGTCTTCTCCCCCGGCGCCCATGATCCCGCTGACCTGCGGCCTGGCCAGCGATTGACCGTCGGTGATCGAGGTCGAGGTCACGGTGAACGACGGCAGCTTGGGCAGCGCGTCGTACGGGTCGACCGTCTTGCTCATGGGTGATCCTCTCGTTGGCGTTGTTTTCTAGCAATGGGTCAAAAAGTGGGCCAGCACGTCGGTGCCGAACCGCAGCGCATCGACGGGTACCCGCTCATCGACGCCGTGGAACAGCGACGCGAAATCCAATTCCGGCGGCAGCCGCAGCGGCGCGAAGCCGAAGCAGCGAATTCCCAAGCGCGCGAAGGCTTTCGCATCGCTACCACCGGAGAGCATATAGGGCACCGTGCGTCCGTCGGGGTCGACCGCCAGCACCGCGGCGTTCATGGCGTCGACGAGGTCGCCGTCGAAGGTGGTCTCGTAGGACGGCAAGTCCCTGATCCACTCCCGGGTGACGTCCGGGCCGAGCAACTCGTCGATCTCGGCCTCGAACGCGGCTTGCCGGCCGGGCAGCACGCGGCAGTCGATCACCGCCTCGGCGCTGCCGGGGATCACGTTGGCCTTGTACCCGGCCTTGAGCATGGTCGGGTTGGCGGTGTCCCGAACGATCGCCTTCAGCATCCGTGCCATCGGGCCGAGCTTTTCGATCACGCCCTCCAGATCGTCGGAGTCGGTGTCGAAGGTCAGGCCGGTCTCGTCGCTGATGGCGCCCAGGAACTCGACGACGGTGTCGGTCAGCACCAGCGGAAACTGGTGCCGGCCGATCCGGGCGACCGCCTCGGCGAGCAGCGTGACCGCGTTGCGGTCGTTGGCCATCGAGCCGTGCCCCGCCTGCCCCCGGGCGGTCAGCTTCATCCACTGCATGCCCTTCTCGGCCGTCTCGATCAGATACAGCCGGCGTTCGCCGCCGTCGCGACGCGGCACGGTCAGCGAGAACCCGCCCACCTCGCCGATCGCCTCGGTGACGCCTTCGAACAGGTCCGGACGGTTGTCGACCAGCCAGTGTGAGCCGTACCTGCCGCCGTGCTCCTCGTCGGCCACAAACGCGAACACCAGATCGCGTGGCGGCACGATGCCCGCCTGTTTCAACTGGCGGGCGACGACGATCATCATGCCGACCATGTCTTTCATGTCGACCGCGCCGCGACCCCAGACGTAGCCGTCCTCGACGGCGCCGGAGAACGGGTGCACGCTCCAGTCCGCGGGTTCGGCCGGCACGACGTCGAGGTGCCCGTGGATCAGCAGTGCGCCGCGTGCGCTGTCGGTGCCCTTGAGGCGGACGAACACGTTGGCCCGCCCAGCACCGCCGGATTCGAGATATTCGGGCTGGTAGCCGACCGCGGCGAGCTGCTCGGCGACCCAGTTGGCGCATTCGGCCTCGCCCTGGGTGGTCTCGGGATCACCGGTGTTGGTGGTATCGAACCGGATCAGCCTGCTGACAACCTCGACTACATCGTCACTCGGATGGTTGGGAGCGCCGGTCTCAACTGTCACAACCACCTTTCCTACCACTGCCCGGGTTACCCGGCTCGGGCAGCGGACGCCGAGGGCCGCGCCGACGGCGAGCTAACTTGGGTCCGCACGGGCCGATCCGCTAGCCTTAGCTGCCAACTCTCGTTGGTCTGGTCCGAGTGGCGGAATGGCAGACGCGCTAGCTTGAGGTGCTAGTGCCCTACTAATGGGCGTGGGGGTTCAAGTCCCCCCTCGGACACATTTGTGATGAGTCGAGTCATCGTTTACTCATGAGTCGCGTGATCGTTGACTGATGAGTCGCGTCATCGTTTGCGCAGTCCCTGGGTTTGTCGGGGCCGTTTTGTGTTGGGCCAGTAGTTGCGCTCGGTGTTGATGGTGTGGCTGGCGATTAGCTGATGTGTGGGTCGGGCTATGACGGTGACGGTGGTGGTGGTGACGAGGATGAGGACTTTGGTGCCGGCGTGGGCGCGGCCGATGCCGAGGTGGCGCAATCGGCTGGCGTAGCGCAGGGTGAGTTTGCCGAATTGGTCGACGGTGTCGTGGCGGATGCGGAAGTGCTCGCCGGCGGGCTGGCCGGGCGGGGCGGCTTTGGGCAGGGCGGTGTAGGCCTGGGCGGGCGTGGCGCCTGCGGGCAGCGCGCGGTGGGGGCGGTGGTTGTTGTAGCGGCCGCGGAAGTCATCGAGCAGGGTTTGCAGCTCGGCCAGCGCGGCCGGGCGGGGGCGCGATCCCAGCCAGCGTTTGAGGGTTTGGTGGAAGCGTTCGATGCTCCTATGTTTGTCAAGCGGCGGCGGGTTGTGCTGTGGCCGCACGGGATTCGGGTTCAGGGCGTGGGAGGTTCGCGTAGATTTCCCGGGCGATGTAGCGCTTGAGGCAGCGGATGATTTCGCGCTTGCTGAGGCCTTCGTTAGTGCGTCGTTCGACGTAGGTGCGGGTGGGTTCGTGGTGGCGCATACGCACGATGGTCACGATATAGAGCGCGCTGTTGGCTTGGCGGTCGCCGCTGCGGGATAGGCGATGGCGCCCGGTGGTCCGACCGCTGCTGGCGGGCTGCGGGGCCACGCCGCAGAGTTTGGCGAAGGCTGCTTCGTTGCGGATGCGGTCAGGGTTGTCGCCGGCCGTGACGAGGAATTGGCCCGCGAGTTCGGTACCGACCCCGAAGAGCTCGACCAATTTGGGTGCAGCCAGACCGACCATGGCAGCGATCTGCTGATTGAGTGACTTGATTTCGGTATCGAGGACTTTCCAGCGGCGGGCCAGATCCCGCAGCGCTATTTTCACGCCAGCGAGCAGCAGTCGATCGGGGTCGCTGGCAAGTGTGGCGAGGTCGTCGGTTTCGGGACGAAGGTGCAGGCAACGGTTGACGAGGGTGCGTTTGGTCAGATCGACCAGGTCGTCACGCAACGGTGACGGTGCTCCGATCATCACGCCGAAGAGGTTGTTGAATGCCTGGGTGCGGGCCTTGACGGCGCTGGCTCGCGTAACACGCAGGGTGCGAATCACTTCGACCATCCCGGATTTGGCCTTCGGGATAGCGGTCGAAGTGCGGCCCAGGACAGCGCGGGCAATGTTTTCGGCATCGAGGCGATCAGATTTGCCGTCCATGCGACGCGCCACACGATTGGGCCGGTTTACTTCGACGACGTGTTCCCCGGCCGCGGTCAGCGCCCGGGTTAATGTCGCTCCGAACGAGCCGGTGCTCTCCACGCCGATCGCCCGCAGGGGCCCAAAGGCTCGCATCCACGACAGTAAGGCCGCGTAGCCGCGATCGGTCGCGGGGAACTGTTGATGCCCACGAAGCCGACCGAGCGTGTCGATGACCGCCGCGTAGTGGGTGTGTTTGTGGGTGTCGACACCGCCGATGACATCGCCGTCTTCTGTTGTCATGATGAAATTCGCTCCTCCGTTAGGGCTGAACTGACGGGTGGGGCGAACCGGTCGGGCGGAGCGACAGGTCTGTGATGGGGCTTCTAGTCCAAGCTCCTATCAGGTCAGATCCGTCTGGCCGGTGCGACCCGCGATGTTGCACCGGAATCGGTCGACAAATCGAACGCAGGACACCATGGTCATACCTTGGCCGGGGTCAGACCGATCCGGTGCAACATCGGCGATAAGTCTTCACAGACTTTGCCCTGGGTTTGGGGATGGCCTGGATGACCGTTTTTCTGGGTGACGCCCAAGGCCTGGAGGAGTAGCTCGAATTCGTTGTGGCCGTGGGTGAATCGTGAGGTGTAGACCGCGCCGTTGTCGGTGAGGGTGGCGGCGGGCAGTCCGTAGGTGTTGACGGTGTCGGTGAAGCTGGCCACGACGTCGGGGCCGGCCACGCGCCGGTAGGCGGTGCAGGTCAGCAGGTAGCGGGAGTGGTCGTCGAGCCAGTTGAGGATTTCCACCTCGGTGCCATCAGCTAGCCACCAATGGGTGAAGTCGGATTGCCAGCATTGGTTGGGTTGGGCGGCTTGGAATCGGTGATAAGAGCTCTTGGGGCGCTTGCGCGGCTGCGGGGTGATCAGGCCGTGGTGGTGCAAGATGCGACGGATGGTTGAGGTCGATGGCACCGGCAAGCCCTGGCGGGAAAGATGCCATTGCAACGTCAACGGTCCGGCATCTAGCCCATGGCTGACGAGATCTTCGCGCAGCCGCACGATCGCCGCGATCACCTCGTCGTCCACGGCGCGAGGGTTGCTGGATGGCCGTCGCGACCGCGCATCGACCGCTTCCAGCCCGCCTTCGCGGTAGCGGGCCAACAGTTGATGCACCCATTGCCGGGAGACACCGAATCGGTCGGCGGCCTGGCTGGGAGTCAGTTGCTCAGAGACAACGGCAAGAACGATTACTCGGGATTTCGACACCCGCCACAGCGTCAACGATGACGCGACTCATCGAGTCAACAATCACTGTCAACGATGACGCGACTCATCTGTCAACGATGTCGTGAACCCAGACACCCCCTCGGACACGCGACTGAGGCGAGCGGTGTGAATGCTCGCATTCACACCCGAGCCGATGGAGTGTGTTGACGAGCGGGTTCGGCAGAACCCGCGAGGAGCACACGCTGTGATGAGTCGCGTCATGGGTGACAGATGAGTCGCGTCATTGGTTACAGATTCCCCGGCTATCGGCCACGGACACACGACCACTGGTGACTTCAAGGACGACCACACCCGCTTTGGACACCGTCATGACGCGACTCGTCTGGTATCGGCACAGGTGTCACCCATGACGCGACTCATCTGTCACCTACGACGCGAACTCACCCCTCGGACACAATTGGGAAATGTCAGGCGACTAAAGCGCCGCGAGCAGGCTGTCGAAACCGTCGGGCATCGACGGGTGCGGGTAGGTGAGCTGCGTGACGATATCGATGCCGCGTTGCACGAGGATCTCGCCGGCGCAGTCGGCGACGTCGTCGTCTGCGCGGCTCAGCACGCGCGGACCGCGATCGAGGATGCGGTCACGGTAATCGCTTGTCCGTCAATGAGAATCGGCGAATCGGGCGTGGCCGGCCAGCACCGTCACCGTCTCGATCCATCGAGCGTCGCGAGCCGATGTCGCGCGATAGCGAGTCACCGCCTCGTGGCAGTGGTCCCGGTGGGCCGTGTCCGCGTCGATGTACTCGGAGCGGGACACCATCGATTTCGTAGGGACGCAACCGATGTATTGGCGGCGGGCCATGTTCGCCTGGCGTAGCTAACCAATCCCTTTGATACGTAAGCTATTCGATCAACGTGAGCGGGGCGCGTAAGCTAGGCCACTAACGATGAATCCACGCAACGGCTTCCTCCGCCGCACGGCGGCACGATCCTCACGAACCTTCGTGGACCGCCACGAAGCCGGTCGCGCGCTGGCCGAGCAGCTAACGGCTTATCGCGGCAAGGACAACGTACTGGTGCTCGGGCTGGCGCGCGGCGGTCTTCCGGTCGCCTGGGAGATCGCCTCGGCGCTGCACGCCGCGCTGGATGTGTTCCTGGTTCGCAAGCTCGGCGTGCCGCGCTGGTCGGAGCTCGCGATGGGCGCGCTGGCCAGCGGCGGCGGCGTGGTGATGAACGACAACGTGGTGTCCAGCCTGCACATCACCGACGAGCAGGTGCGCGAGGTCATCGACAGCGAGACGGCCGAGCTGACGCGACGCGAGCAGGCATATCGGGGTGGTCGCCCGATCGCCGACCCGGGGGGCAAGATCGTGATCCTGGTCGACGACGGCATCGCCACCGGCGCGAGCATGCTGGCCGCCGTCCGGGCGATCCGGGCAGCCGGACCGCAGTCGATCGTCGTGGCCGTCCCGGTCGGACCGCAGTCGGTCTGCCAAGAACTCGCACAGGTCGCCGACGACGTCGTGTGCACGACGATGCCGCCGGGATTCGAAGCGGTGGGACAGGTTTACGGCGACTTTCACCAGGTCGGCGACGACGAGGTGCGTCAACTGCTGAACACGCCGACGCGCTGAACCTACTTGGCCGAGTCCTCGCCGCGGGTTTCGGCCGCGACCGTCTCGTCGTCGGTCGGCCGCTCGGCAACGCTCTCGTCCGGTATTTCCTCCGGATAGTCGACCGCCTCATCGGCGGCCGGCTGCTCCGCGTCGGCTTCCTCACTGGTGTCGCGGCGCTGCCGCTCGCGCAGCGCGTCGACGATCAGCAGCACGACACCCAGGACGCTCGCGCCGATGCACACCCAGGCCACCAGCTCGTTGCTCGTCACGACCGCGAACACCAGGGCCACCAGCCCGATCAGGGCCAGTACCAGCGCAATGATCAGCATCGGTCATCCTCCAGCGGAAGGGCGGAACTGCCGGGTCGGTGTGCACATAAGTGTGCACATTAGTGTGCCGAACGGGGCGTCCAGCCACTACACCGGGCTAGTTACTACCCCGATTGAATTGGTCGAACCCGCCGGCGTCCGCACTGGAGTCGACGGGTGCCGCCGATCCGCGCTGGCCGAGTTCCTCGAGCTGGGACTCGAGGTAGGTCTTGAGGCGGGTCCGGTATTCGCGTTCGAAGGTGCGCAGCTGCTCGAGACGGCCTTCCAGCACGGTGCGCTGCTGGTTGATGGTGCCCATGATCTCGGAGTGCTTGCGTTCGGCGTCGGCCTGCAGGGCGTCGGCCTTCTCCTGCGCCTGACGCAACTGCGTCTCGGAGCGGGTTTGCGCGTCGGCCAGCATCGCGTCGGCGCGCTGACGGGCCTCGGTGACCGTGGCTTCGGCGGTCTGCCGGGCCTCGGTCATGATCTGGTCGGCGTTGGCGCGAGCATCGGACAGCAACTTGTCCGACTCGGCCTGCGCGGTGCTGGTCAGCCGGTCGGCGGTGTCCTGGGCCAGGCTCAGCACCCGGGCGGCCTTGAGGGCCTGCTCCTCGTTGGTGCCCGTCGCGGCCGGCGCGGCGGCCGCCTTCACCGGTTCCGGCTCGGGCTCGGGCTCGAAGACAGGGGCGACAGGGGCGGGGGCAGCAGTGGGGGCGGCGGCAGCGGCACCGCCACCGGCGGCCAATTCACGGTCGAGCTCCTCGACCCGCTGGCGCAGATCGGAGTTCTCTTCGATGAGTCGCGTCAGCTCGTTTTCCACCAGGTCGAGGAACGCGTCGACCTCGTCCTCGTTGTAACCGCGCTTGCCAATAGGCGGCTTACTGAACGCCACATTGTGGACGTCGGCTGGTGTAAGCGGCATTGTTTCGTCCCCTCAAGTTCCTGTCAAACGTTCTCGAAAGTGTAGAACGGTGTGGCAGCCGTTGTGCAACTGCCGCCCATCCTGTCACACCAGACCCGGCGGTCGCCGATTGCCCAATAAATAAGAACCAATTTCAAACGCTGAGAGCCATAAAATCTCAATCCTTAGAATTTGCAAATCGCGCGCATCAAACCGAGGCCGATCCGTGGCCAAACCGTCGCTTAGAGCCGCCGGAACATATCGCGGCTCACGCCGCGGCACCGAAAGCGAGCTGCATGCCGATGAACGCGACCAACAGCAGCACCATGATGGACAGGTCGAAGCGGACCGCACCGATGGTGAGTTGCGGGATCAGCCGACGCAGCAGTTTCACCGGCGGATCCGTGATCGACATGATGATCTCCAGGACCACCACGGTGATTCCGGTGGGATGCCAGTCACGGCTGAACGAGCGGATGAACTCGACGACGACCCGAGCGATCAGCAGCAGCCAAAAGATGAACAGCGCAAACCCAAGGATCTGAAAGAACAGCACCAACGAGAGCCCGACCTTACCGATGAGACGTCAACCGCCGCGCGATAGCGCGGACATCGCAAGAGTACCGACTCACCCCCCGAGCGGACATCTCAGATGCACCGCATCGGCGGGGCGGGTGTCCGGCACCGACCCCGCGCTCTAGCGGGGCAGATGTCGCTATTGGTAGGCGTAGAAGCCGGTTTCGGCGATCCGGCGGCGCTCCTCCGGCGAGACGTCGACGTCGGCGGGCGACAGCAGGAACACCTTGGTCGCGACCTTGTCGAACGAGCCACGCAGGGCGAACGCCAGCCCGGCCGCGAAGTCGACGAGCCGCTTGGCGTCCGCGTTGTCCATCGACACCAGGTCCATGATCACCGGGGTGCCGTCGCGGAACCGCTCACCGATGGTGCGGGCCTCGCTGTAGTCCTTGGGCCGCAGCGTGGTGATCTTCGACAGCGGGTGGCCCTCTTCGAACATCATCGCCATCCGGCGCGGGTCCATGGCCAGCGCACCGCGGGTCGAGCCGCTGCGCAGCCACGACCCCAGGCGCGGGCGGCCCATCTCGGGGCGGTCGAAGTCGCGGCCGCGGAACGGCGGCGGCTCGTCGGCGTAACCGCCGCGGTAGCCGGGGGGAGCGTAGTCGCCCGCGTCGCCACGCGGGTCGTCGTAGTCGGGGCCGTCATAGCCGCGGCCGTAGCCGTCGTCGAAGCGAGCACGAGGGAAACCGCGGGAAGGTGCGCGGTCGTCGTAATACTCGTCCTCGTAGTCGTCCATCGGGGCCATGCCGAAATAGGCCTTGACCTTGTGCAGTGTGCTCATTGCGTATGACCCCTTCTAGCCCATGGGATTTCTGTTGTCTGTGATGAAGGTGTGACTACAGTGACTACTCACGGTGACGGTAGCCGCCGCGGGCCCAATAGCGCGGTACCGACACGCACACACGTCGAACCGTGTTTTACGGCAATTTCGAAATCGTTGGACATGCCGGCGGACAACCCGACCGCGTTCGGGTGTGCTTCGAGCACCCGGCGGTGCACGGATTGCAGCCGCTCGAACGCCGCTTCGGGGTCGGCGTCCAGCGGCGGAATGCCCATGAGCCCGACCAATTCCAGGCCTTGGGCCTCCTCGACCTGCGCACACACCTCGTCCAGGGCCCCCGGGGCGGCGATGTCGATGCCGCCACGTGCGACGTCGCCGTCCAGACTGACCTGAACGTAGATGCGCAGCGGGTGCCGGCGTCCACCGTCGGCCAAGGTCGCCGTTACCGCCCGTTCCAGCGCCGTTACCAGTTGCGGGCTGTCGATCGAGTGGGCGGTGTGCGCCCAGCGCGCCAGCGAACGCGCCTTCTTGCGCTGAATCTGTCCCACCATGTGCCACTGCAACTCTCGCGAATCCGGCCGCCCGAAAGCGTTCGTCAAACGAGTGAGTTCCGCCACCTTTGCCGCCGCTTCTTGGTCCCGCGATTCACCTACCGATCGACAACCCAATCGAGACAAAATCGCGACATCGGTTGCCGGAAAGAATTTGGTAATTGGCAGAAGTTCAATTTCGCTGACATTGCGGCCCGCCGCTTGCGCGGCCGTCGCTAGTCGCGAACGCACTGCCGCCAACGCATGTGTCAATTCGGTTTCGCGGTTGCCCTGACTCGGTCCCGCGTCCGGCATTCCAACCGCCATGGCGGTCACTCCATCCAGACCAGCGACGCCAGCCGGCCGGTCGGCGCGTCGCGGCGATGGCTGAACAGAGTGGCGTCGGCGACCGTGCAGCGCGGATCGATGTCGATCGATGTGACACCCAAATCCTTTAGCTGACAAGCGATTCCGGCTCGAAGATCCAGAGCCGGCTTTCCGTTTGCGGTGGTGGCTCTGCTGCCCGGCAGGGCCGCCTCGACCTCGTCGGCCATCGCCGCGGGCACTTCGTAGTTGCGCCCGCTGACCGCGGGGCCCAGCAGCGCCGAGATGTCGTCGGGCGTCGCGCCCAGCTGCAGCATCGCCTCGAGGGTGCGCGCCACCACTCCCCGCTGCGCACCGACGCGCCCGGCGTGGATCGCGGCGGCCACCCCCGCGCGCGCGTCGCCCAGCAATACCGGCACGCAGTCGGCGGTCACCACCGCCAACGCCAGCCGGGGCGTGCGCGTCACCAACGCGTCGGTGTCGTCGAAGGCGGTCTTTCGTGGCTCCTCGACGACCGCGACCCGATCACCGTGCACCTGGTTCATCCACACCACCCGGTCGGCGCCCAGGCCGATGGCGCGGGCCAGCCGGGCGCGGTTGGCGGCCACCGCTGCGGGGTCGTCACCGACATGGTCGCCGAGGTTGAAGGTGTCGAAGGGCGGCTTCGAGACGCCGCCCGCTCGGGTGGTCGTCACTCGCCGGATGCGAACGCTCACATGACCAGTATCCGGAGCGTCGCGTTTCCCGAGCGTCAGCGGCGCATGAAGGGCGGCACATCGACGTCGTCGTCATCGCCACCGATACTCAGCGTCGCGCCGTTGGTGTGCACCGGCACGCTGACGGCGTCGACCGGCTCGAACAGCGTCGAGGTGAGCTTGCCCGCCTTGGCCGACTCGATCCGGTGCGCTCCGCCGGCCTTCTCCCCCTTGTCGGCCCCGATCACGGGTTTGCGTCCGGGCCCGGCCGCGTCGAAGCCCGCCGCGATGACCGTGACGCGCACCTCGTCGCCCAGCGAGTCGTCGATCACGGTGCCGAAGATGATGTTGGCGTCCTGGTGGGCGGCGTCCTGCACCAGCGACGCCGCCTCGTTGATCTCGAACAGGCCCAGGTCGCTGCCGCCGGCGATCGACATCAGCACGCCCTGGGCGCCCTCCATCGAGGCTTCCAGCAGCGGCGAGTTGATCGCGATCTCGGCGGCCTTGAGCGAGCGGCCCTCGCCGCGGGCCGAGCCGATGCCCATCAGGGCGGTGCCGGCGCCGGACATGATGCCCTTGACGTCGGCGAAGTCCACGTTGATCAGACCGGGCGTGGTGATCAGGTCGGTGATGCCCTGGACACCGTTGAGCAGCACCTCGTCGGCGCTGCGGAACGCGTCCATCAGCGACACCGCGGCATCGCCCATCTGCAGCAGTCGGTCGTTGGGAATCACGATCAGGGTGTCGCAGCTCTCGCGCAGCGCGTTGATGCCGTTCTCGGCCTGATTGCTGCGGCGTTTGCCCTCGAAAGAGAACGGCCGGGTGACCACGCCGACGGTCAACGCGCCCAGCTTGCGCGCGATGCTGGCGACGACCGGCGCCCCGCCGGTACCGGTTCCGCCGCCTTCACCGGCCGTGACGAACACCATGTCCGCACCGCGCAGCAGCTCTTCGATCTCGTCCTTGGCGTCCTCGGCGGCCTTGCGCCCGACCTCGGGATCGGCGCCGGCGCCCAACCCGCGGGTGGAATCGCGGCCCACGTCGAGCTTGACGTCGGCATCGCTCATCAACAGCGCCTGCGCATCGGTGTTGATCGCGATGAACTCGACGCCCTTGAGGCCCTGTTCGATCATCCGGTTGACGGCGTTGACGCCGCCGCCACCGATACCCACAACCTTGATGACGGCCAGGTAATTGTGCGGGGGGGTCATCATCTCGTCTTCCTCCCTGGTGGGGATTCGGTTCTTACCGGTACAGTGGCGGTTCCCCTGGCAAACTCTCAACCTCAACCATAGAGTTAGAGTTATGTCAAGTAGTTCCGCGCAACCAGAACGGTATGGGTACGACGCGCGCTAACCCCGCAGGCGCGCCGACGTGCCGCGCGCAAATTTTCGTCAATTTTTGGGCACTGAGCGGGCCCGGAGTGCCCGGTCGCTACTTGACGGTGGGCAAATCGGGGCTGGACACGTCGTAGGTCTTGCCCGGCTGCGTGAGCAGGGCGGCGAGCTTTTCGGCCTTCTCGTCCGTGCGGTCGGTCGTGCCCCAGATCACCACCCGCCCGTCGCCGAGGGTCAGCGTGATCGAGGCCAGCGACGGCGCCGCGATCCGGCCCACCTGGTCGGCGACCTCGGGACGCAGCGCCAGCAGCACCTGCAGCGCGGCCTTGGTCGTCGGGTCGCTCGGCCCGGGATTGGTGACGTCGATGTACGGCAGCGCCGGTGGCGGCGGGCCGGTCGCGAAGTCGACGCCGTCGCGGTCGAACAGGTGCGGCCCGTCGGGAAAGTCCTTCACCACCACCGGAACTCGCTCGACGATCGTGATCCGCAGCGCCGACGGGTATTGCCGTTGCACGCGGGCGCTGGCCACCCGGCGGATCGCCGCCACCCGGTCGGCGACCTGGTTGGTGTTGATCTGCAGCAGCGGTGTGCCGACCCGCACCTGCGCGGCGTCCAGCACCTCTTCGCGGGACACCGCGCCGGTGCCGGTGACGACGATGTCGCGCGCCGACATCACCGGCGTGAAGTAGAGAATCAGCGCCAGGCCGACCCCGACGATGACCAACATCACGGTCGCGAGCAACATCTTCAGGCCCCGGACGACGCCGCGCGCGGGTTTTTTGGGCTGGCTGACGATGCGTCCGCTGGCCCGGCGCTTGGCTTCGCGGCGCGCTTGCTCGATCGCGGTCGCCCGTTCCTGCGCGGCACGGCGCTCGGCGCGTTCGCGGCGGGCCCGGCGGCGGGGTCCCTCGAATTCGGCTTGCTCGCCCGTGGATTGACCGGTTTCGGGCCGAGCTTCTTCAACGGGGATCGGCTCGGTGACCGCGCTCTCATCGACGGGCGGGGTGGGCTCGGTCATCGCAACACCCCGGGCGCACCGGGCGCGCTGCGGTTGGCGCGCACCCGCAGCGCGGCCACGATCTCGGCCCCCAGCAGCGTCACGTCGCCGGCGCCCATCGTCACGATGACGTCCCCGGGACCGGCCGCCGCGGCGACCTGCTCGGCGACCGCGGAGAAATCGGCCAGGTAGCGCGCCGGCACGCTGACATGCTCGGCGACGGTGGCCCCGCTGACGCCGGCCAACGGCTGTTCGCGCGCGCCGTACACGTCGAGCACGAACACCTCGTCGGCGGCGTCCAGCGCGTGACCGAACTCGGCAGCGAAAGCCTTTGTCCGCGAATACAAATGGGGCTGGAACACCACCACCGAGCGGCCCTCGCCGCCCTGCTCGACGACGGTGCGGACCGCCGCCAGCGTCGCGCTGATCTCGGTCGGATGGTGGGCGTAGTCGTCGAACACCCGCACCGACCCCACCGTTCCGACCAGTTCGAAGCGGCGTCGCACGCCCTCGAAACCGGCCAGCCCGTCGAGCACCTGGTCGATCGGTGCGCCGACCTCGATCGCGGCCAGCAACGCGCCGAGCGCGTTGAGCGCCATGTGCCGCCCGGGCACCGACAGCCGCATCGCCCGCACGGGTTGATCACCCAACCGGATGTGCGCGACGGCCCCGGTGCCCTGCTGCTCCCAGGACAGCAGCGTGCCGGCCAACTCCTGCTCCGACGCCCCTGGTGTCCCGGATCCGTAGCGCAGCACCCGGATGCCCAGTTCGGCGCTGCGCTGCGCCAGCGCGGCCGCTCCCGGGTCGTCGGTGCACACCACCAGCGCGCCGCCGGGGGCCAGCCGCTCCACGAACGAGTCGAAGACCGCGACGTAGGCGTCTTCGCTGCCGTAGAAGTCCAGGTGATCGGTCTCGATGTTGGTGACGACCGCGACGTTGGGCGTGTACTCGAGCAGCGAGCCGTCGCTTTCGTCGGCCTCGGCGACGAAGCAGTCGCCGCTGCCGTGGTGGGCGTTGGTGCCGGCCTCGCCGAGATCCCCGCCGACCGCGAACGAGGGGTCGCGCCCGCACTGCTGCAGGGCCACGACCAGCATCGACGTGGTCGTGGTCTTGCCGTGGGTGCCGGTGACCATCAGCGTGGTGCGCCCGTGCATCAGCTTGGCCAGCACGGTCGGCCGCAGCACCACCGGGATGCCGCGGCGGCGGGCCTCGACGAGCTCGGGGTTGGTCTTCGGGATGGCGGCGTGGGTGGTGATGACCGCGGTCGGGCCGCCGGGCAGCAGGTCCAGCCATGACGGGTCGTGTCCGATGCGGATCTGAGCGCCCCGGGCCCGCAGCGCGTGCACACCGCGCGACTCCTTGGCGTCGGAGCCGGAGACCTGCCCGCCGCGGTCCAGCAGGATGCGGGCGATGCCCGACATGCCGGCTCCCCCGATGCCCACCATGTGCACCCTTTGCAGGTCGGGGGGCAACTGGTCGGTGGTCATCGCGGCCCCCCGGCTGCCGGCCCCCTATCACGTGCTTGGCGCGCGACGTCCAGGGCCGCCTCGGCGACCTGGCGCGCGGCGTCCCGATGCCCCACCCGGGCGGCCGCGGCGGTCATCGCCGCCAGCCGCGGCGGGTCGGTGAGCAGCCCGATCACCTCCCGGGCCACCAGGTTCGGCGTCAGGACGGCGTCGGGGACAACCATGCCGCCGCCGGCGTTGACCACCGGCAGCGCGTTGAGCCGCTGCTCGCCGTTGCCGATCGGCAGCGGGACGTAGATGGCCGGCAGGCCGACGGCCGACACCTCGGCGACCGTCATCGCCCCGGAGCGGCAGATGGCCAGGTCGGCGGCCGCATAGGCCAGGTCCATCCGGTCCAGATACGGCACCGCCCGGTACGGCGGATCGCCCGGCTGCGGTTCGCGCAGCTCGAGGGTGTTCTTCGGGCCGTGCGCGTGCAGGACGGACACGCCCGCGGCGGCCAGGTCGGCCGCCGCCGCGGCGACCGCACGGTTCAGCGAGACCGCTCCCTGCGAACCGCCGAACACCAGTAGCACCCGCGCGTCGTCTGCGAACCCGAAGTGCCGGCGCGCCTGCGCTCGCAGCGCCGCGCGGTCCAGCGTGGTGATGGCGGCCCGCACCGGCACCCCGACCACCTCGGCGTGCCGCAGCCCGGAATCCGGCACCGCGGACAGCACCCGGTCCGCGGTGCGGGCACCGACCCGGTTGGCCAGCCCGGCGCGGGCGTTGGCCTCGTGAATCACCACCGGGATGCGGCGCCGTAACCTCGGAAAACCGCGGGCCGCGAGGTAGGCCGGCAGGGCCACGTAGCCGCCGAAACCCACCACCACGTCGGCGTCGACGAGGTCGAGCACCGAACGGGTCTCGCGCACGGCGCGCCACACCCGCGGTGGCAGCCGGGCCAGGTCACCGCTGGGTTTACGCGGCAGCGGGACCGGCGTGATCAGCTCGAGGTGGTAGCCGCGCGCGGGCACCAGCCGGGTCTCGAGTCCGCGCGCGGTGCCCAGCGCGGTGATCCGGACCCGCGGATCCAGCGCGCTCAGCGCATCGGCGACGGCCATCGCCGGCTCGACATGTCCGGCGGTGCCGCCGCCGGCCAATACGACCGACAGGGCGGCTTCGACCGATGGCCGGACCGATGATGCGGCACCGGCGGGCGAGGGATCTACCCCCTGCCCGCCGGCCGGCTGCTTGACCGTGTGGTTCACCCGTAACGCTGACCTTCCAATGCGCGAGCGCGCCGAGTCCGACGCTGACCGGCTCCCTGTCTGGGGTAGCGCTGATCAGATCCATGATGCCTTGACCGGGGTTCCGCGCGGGCGGCTGTCCGCCCGAAAACCGGCCGCAGCGGCGGCTCGGGCTCGCGGGCGGCATTGCGGGCCGGCGGCTCGGCTTTCCGGGCCGGGGCCTTGCGGCCACGTCCGGGGGCGGGTTGGCGCGGCGGTCGCGGCTGCGAGCGCGTCCGGTCGCGAAACGCCTCGAGCCGCGTCGGCGAATACGGTTCGGGAAGCGGCAGCCGCAGCAGGCGGTTCATCTTGTCGTCGCGCCCGGCGCGCAGCGCGGCCACCGCCTCGGGCTCGTGCCGTGCCGCGTTGCACATGATTCCGATCATGAAAAGCGTTGCGGCCGTGGATGTTCCACCCGCAGATATCAACGGCAGCTGCAGGCCGGTGACCGGCAGCACGCCGATCACGTAGCCGATGTTGATGAACGCCTGCCCAATGATCCACATCGTGGTGGTCGCGGTCAGCAGCCGCAGGAACGGGTCGGCCGAGCGGCGCGCGATCCGCATGCCGGTGTAGGCGAACAACCCGAACAGCGCCAGCAGCCCGAACGCCCCGATGAAGCCGAGCTCCTCACCGATGATCGCGAAGATGAAGTCGTTGTGGGCGTTGGGCAGGTAGTTCCATTTGGCGGTGCCCTGGCCGAGGCCGTCGCCGAAGATGCCGCCGTGGGCCAGCGCGAACTTCGCCTGACGGGCCTGATAACCGGTGTCCTGCGGGTCGTTCTCGGGGTTGATCCACGAGCGCACCCGCTCGGACCGGTAACCGGCGGACATGGCCAGCACCGCGCCGGCCAGGAAGACGGCCGCCAGCGACGTCCCGAAGACACGCAGCGGCAGCCCGGCGTACCACAGCAGGGCCAGCAGGATGATGCCCATCGACACCGTCTGCCCCAGGTCGGGCTGGGCCACGATCAGTCCCAGTGCGATGACGGCCGCCGGCACCAGCGGAATCAGCATCTCGCGCAGCGAGGCCCGCTCCATCCGCCGGGACGCCAGCAGGTGCGCACCCCAGATGGCGAACGCGATTTTGGCCAGCTCGGAGGGCTGCATCGAAAAGCCCGCGACGACGAACCACTTCCGCGAGCCATTGGCGAGGTTTCCGATGCCCGGCACCAGCACCAGGACCAGCAAGATGATGGTGACGAGGTAGGCCGGGAAAGCCACCCGGCGGATGAACCGCACCGGCAGCCGCATCGAGACGTAGGCGCCGAAGACCCCGATGATCGTCCACAGCACCTGCTTGCCGAAGATCACCCACGCCGACCCGTCGTCGCCGTAGGAACGCACGCCCGACGCCGAGAGCACCATGGTCAGGCCCAGCGTGGTCAGCAACCCGGCGATCGCGACGATCAGGTGAAACGAGGTCATGGGCCGGCCCAGCCAGGCGCCGAAGCGGGCGCCCGGACGGTGCTGCGGATCTTTGACCGGGACCTTTGTCGCCGCCGGGGCCTTGTCCTCTGGCGTTTCGTCCGCCTCGGGAGCGTCCGCGGTTTGCATCGCGTCCGTCGGCGCCTCGTCTTCGACGACGTCCGCCGCCTCGACCGGCGGGGCCTCGATCTTCTTCTTCCCCCGGCGTAGGCGCCGGGTCAGCGCGTTACCCACACCCGCCTACCGCAGCGCCGCGCGTACGGCGGCCGCGAATGCGTCACCACGGTCGGCGTAGCTGCTGAACTGGTCAAACGATGCGCCTGCCGGCGCCAGCAGCACCGTATCCCCCGCCTTTGCCAAATCACGAGCCGCCGCCACCGCAGCGGTCATTACGCGAGCGCCGAGACTATCCCCCACACTGTCAACTTTCGTCACATCAGTATCAGCAGTCGCATGCATACCAGCATCCTCGCCTGTCACAACCTGGACGACGGGGACATCGGGCGCGTGTCGCGATAACGCCTCGGCAACCTCTTGGCGGTCTCGGCCGATGAGCACGGCGCCGACCAGCCGAGATGCGATTCTGGCGACCTCCGCATCCAGCGAGGCGCCCTTGAGCAAACCGCCGGCCACCCATACCACCCGCGGGTAGGCCATGATCGAGGCCTCGGCGGCGTGCGGGTTGGTGGCCTTCGAATCGTCGACGTACCGAATGCCGTCGGCCACCGCGACGACCTCGCTGCGGTGGCGGCCCAGCTGGAACGTCGAGATGGCCTCCGCGATCGCGGCGGCGGGCACGTCGACGCTGCGGGCCAGCGCCGCCGCGGCCAGCGTGTCGAGCACGCCGACCGGGCCGGGCACCGGGATCGACGCGGCCGGCAGCAGCGCCAGATCGTCGGCAAACGCGCGATCGACCAGCAGACCGTCGCGGACACCGAGCTCCCCCGCGGCCGGCTCGCCGAGCCGGAAACCCACCCGCACCGGCGCCGCCGCGCCGCTCAGCAATGCGGCCGCGCGGCTGTCGTCCAGCCCGACGACCGCGACCCGGCCGCCCAGCACCCGGGCCTTGGCCGCGGTGTAGTCGGCCATCGACGCATGCCAATCGAGGTGGTCCTCGGCGATGTTGAGCACCACGCCCGCCTCGGGCCGCAGCGACGGTGCCCAAAACAGTTGGAAACTGGACAGTTCGACGGCCAGCAGGTCGGCCGGCTGGTCCAGGATGTCGAGCACCGGGTCGCCGATGTTGCCGCACAGCAGGCTGCGCCGCCCGCCGGCGATCAGCATGGCGTGCAGCATCGACGTGGTCGTGGTCTTGCCGTTGGTGCCGGTCACCACCAGCCAGCGCCGCGGCGTCCCGTAGCACCCCGCGGCGTCGAGGCGCCAGGCCAGTTCCACGTCGCCCCAGATCGGTACGCCCGCGGCAGCGGCGGCGGCCAACACCGGGGCCGACGGCTGGAATCCGGGGCTGGTGACCACCAGCGCATAATCTGCGATCTGCCGCACGGCGGTCGCGGGATCGACTGTGGGGACACCGTTTTCGGCGTGGGGGGCGAGCATGGCCGGATCGTCGTCGCACAGGGTGGCGTCGGCGCCGAACCGGGTCAGCGCGCCCAGGATCGCCCGGCCGGTCACCCGGGCACCGGCGATCAGGACCGGTGCACCCGCCACCAAGGGTTGCAGCCCGGGCATGTCATGCGCCGATCGTGGCGAGCCACTCACCGTAGAACAGCGCCACACCCAGCCCGCAGGCGATCGCGGTGAGCAGCCAGAAGCGGATGATCACCGTCGTTTCGGCCCAGCCGCTCAGCTCGAAATGGTGATGGAAGGGCGCCATCCGGAACACCCGGCGCCCGGTGGTGCGGAAGGTCAGGATCTGCAGCACCACCGAGACGACTTCGGCGACGAACAGCGAACCCAGCACCACCGCGAGCAGCTCGGTGCGGCTGGCCACGGACAAGCCCGCGATGATCCCGCCCAGCGCCAGCGAACCGGTGTCGCCCATGAAGATCTTGGCGGGCGCGGCATTCCACCACAGAAAGCCGATACAGGCGCCCGCGGTCGCGGCGGCCACCAAGGCCAGGTCGAGCGGGTCGCGCACGTTGTAGCAGCCCAGGCCCGGCGCGGTGGCGCAGGCGTTGCGGTACTGCCAGAAGGTGATCAGCACGTAGGCACCGGTGACCATCGCCATGCAGCCCGCGGCCAGCCCGTCGAGGCCGTCGGTGAAGTTGACCGCGTTGGACCAGGCGCTGACGACGAGCACACAGAACAGCACGAACAGGCCCGGAGCCAGTGTGACGGTGGCGATTTCACGGACGTAGGACAGATCCGCGCTGGCCGGCGTCAAGCCGTTGGCGTTGTGGAACTGCAGGACCAGCACCCCGAACAGCACCGCGGCCACGATCTGCCCGACCGTCTTGGCCGTCTTGTTCAAGCCCAGGTTGCGCGAGCGGCGGATCTTGATCAGGTCGTCGAGGAAGCCGACGCCACCCAGCACGGTGGCCAGCCCCAGCACCAGCAGACCCGACGCGGAGGCGCCCTCGCCGTCGAACGCCAGCCCGGCGAGGTGGGTGCCCAGGTAGCCGGCCCAGATACCCGCCACGATCGCCACGCCGCCCATCGACGGCGTACCGCGTTTGGTGTGGTGACTCGGCGGCCCGTCCTCGCGGATCTGATGGCCGAACCCCTGCTTGGTGAACAGCCGGATCAGCGCCGGCGTCAGCAGAATCGACACGGTCAGGGCGATCGCGACGGCCACCAGGATCTGTCTCACCGGCGGGCCCCGCCCTCTGCCGCCAGTGTTTCGGCCAGGGCGCCGAGTCCGGCGGCGTTGGACGCCTTCACCAGGACGACGTCGCCGGGTCGCAGTTCGGCCCGCAATAACTCGAGCGCGGCGTCGCCGTCGGCCACCTGCACGGCCCCTCGATCTCCAGAGGCTCCCCACGAACCCTCCATGACCGCAGCGTGGTGCATCGCGGCTACCGACCTCCCCGTTCCCACGACAACAAGTCGAGACACATCTAAGCGCACCGCCAGCCGGCCGATGGCATCGTGCTCGCTTATCGCCTCCTCGCCGAGCTCGGCCATCTCGCCCAGCACGGCCCAGCTGCGTCGCTCCGTCTGGCCACCCCGGGCGATCGAGGCCAGCGCCTGCAGTCCGGCCCGCATCGAGTCGGGGTTGGCGTTGTAGGCGTCGTCGATGACCGTCACCCCGTCCGCCCGGTTGCTCACCTGCATCCGGTGCCGCGACACCGGGCCGGCCGCGGCCAGCGACGCGGCGATCTGCTCGACGCCGGCGCCGCACTGCAGGGCGACCGCGCTGGCACACAGCGCATTGGTGACCTGGTGTTCGCCGTAGACGCCGAGTTGCACCTCGACCTCGGCAGCGCCGCGCGCGTCCATCGCGTGCAGGGTAAAGCGCGGCCTGGCCAATTCGTCCAGCGACACGCCCTCGGCCCAGACGTCGCTGGGGCCCGAATCGGTGTGGCTGGCCCGGCTGACCCGGACCACCCAACCGGAGCAGACATGCGCCATCGCCGCGACCGACGGGTCGTCGACGTTGAGGATGACCACGCCCGACGGCGGAACAGCTTGTGGCAGTTCGGATTTGGTACGCGCAATCGCCTCGCGCGAGCCGAACTCGCCAAGGTGCGCGGTGCCCACGTTGAGCACCACCCCGATCGCCGGCGGGGCGATCCGTGCCAGCTCGGCGATATTGCCGGGATGGCGCGCCGACATCTCCAGAACCAAATAGTCGGTGCGCCGCGTAGCGCGCAGCACCGTCCAGGGATGACCCAGCTCGTTGTTGAACGATCCCGGCGGGGCCACCACTTCGCCCAGCGGCTCGAGTACCGCGGCCACCAGGTCTTTGGTCGACGTCTTTCCCGACGAGCCGGTGATCCCGATGATGGTCAGCCCGCCCGCGACCAGCTCCTCGGCCACCGCCTTGGCCAGTTCGGCCAGCGCGCCCAGCACCGCGGCACCCGATCCGTCGGGGTCGTGTTCGAGCACGCCGGCGCGGCTGTCTCGCGGTTCGGGGGCCACGACGATGGCGGGAACCCCGACCGGCCGGGCGGCCAGCACCGCCACCGCACCGGCGGCCACCGCCGAGGCCGCGTGGTCGTGCCCGTCCGAGCGCGCGCCGGGCAGCGCCAGGAACAGCCCGCCGGGACCGACGGCGCGCGAGTCGAATTCGACGGTCCCGGTGACGCGGAGTTCGGCGGCCTGCTCCGCGGAGACGTCGGCCAGGGTGCCGCCGACGATCTCGGCGATCTGCGCGACGGTCATCTCGATCATCGGAGGTCTTCCAAGGCCTGTGCGAGTTCCACCCGGTCGTCGAACGGGCGCACCACATCGCCGGCGCGCTGCCCGGTTTCGTGACCTTTGCCGGCGATCAGCACCACATCGCCGGGCCCGGCCCAGCCGACAGCGTGCCTGATCGCCTCGTGCCGGTCGCCGATCTCGACCACCTCCGCAGCGAATCCTGTTGCGCCGTCCAGTATCTCGCGGCGGATCAGCGCGGGATCCTCGCTGCGCGGGTTGTCGTCGGTGACGACGACCAAGTCGGCCAGCTCGGCGGCGACAGCCCCCATTGGCCCCCGCTTGCCCGGGTCGCGATCGCCACCGGCGCCGAACACCACCGCCAGCCGCCGACCCGGCCGCCGCAGGGTGGTCAGCACCGCGCGCAAGGCGCCCGGCTTGTGCGCGTAGTCGACGAGGGCGAGGAAATCCTGGCCGCGGTCGACCTCTTCCAGTCGCCCGGGAACGCGGGTGTTGCCCAGCCCGTCGGCCGCCCGCTCCGGAGAAACCCCGACTGCGTCGAGAATGGCCAGTGCGACAAGGCAATTCGCGATGTTGTAGGCGCCCGTCAACCGAATCCCGATCCGGTGCCGGCCACCGGCGGGGTCCACGACGGTGAACTCCTGCCCGGCTCCCGACGGCGTCACGTCCGTCGCGCGCCAGTGCGCCGGTTGGCCCGTCGCGCTGACCGTGATCGCATCGGTGGCCCGCTGCGCCATCGCGCGCCCGGCGTCGTCGTCGACGCACACCACGGCTCTGCGGGCATGCAACGGCGAATTCTGGTCGAACAGCAACGCTTTGGCTTCGAAGTAGTCGGCCATGGTGGGGTGAAAGTCGAGGTGGTCGCGGGACAGGTTGGTGAATCCTGCTACCGCGAAACGGGTTCCGTCGACGCGGCCCAACGTCAGCGCGTGACTGGAAACCTCCATGACGACGGTGTCCACCCCTCGCTCGGCCATCGCGGCCAGCATCGCCTGCAGCGCGGGGGCCTCGGGTGTGGTCAGGGCGCTGGGGATGTCTGCGCCGTCGATGCGGATGCCGATGGTGCCGATCAGCCCCGCGGTGTGACCGCCGGCGCGCAATCCCGATTCGACGAGATAGGTCGTGGTGGTCTTTCCGGAGGTGCCGGTGATGCCGACCACCGTCACCCGGTCGGACGGGTTTCCGTAGACCGTGGCCGCCAGCCCGCCGAGCACGCTGCGCGGCGCCGGGTGCACCAGCGTCGGCACGGCGGGGGCACCGCCCATCTCGGCGAGCCCGGCGGGGTCAGTGAGCACCGCGACGGCACCGCGTTCGATCGCGTCGCCGGCATAGCGGGCACCATGGGTGGCCGAGCCGGGCAGCCCGGCGAACAAGTCACCGGGCACCAGGTCCTGGGCCCGCAGCGTCACGCCGGTGATCGACACGTCCGGGACGGCGCCGCCGCCGGCCGGCACCGCGTCCACTTGAGCCGCCAGTGCGGGCAGTCGCACGCCCGCGCCCTTGCTGGGGCGCAGCTCATCCGACCTCTGCACTGTCGTCACACCTTCCCGGGACGCCGCGTGATCGTCATGATCAGCCATGACACCCTATCGAGACGCGCCCCGGCGGGAGGCCACGCCCGCGGGTTACGGCGACGCCAGCAGCGGCTACGTGGCCTGCAGGAGCAGCGGCGGACCGGGGTCGGGCGACAGCGGCACGTTCTCCCGCTGCATCAGCCAGCCCGCGATGTTGTGGAACAGCGGGGCCGCCGAGTGACCGGGCGTACCGTCGGCGTTGCGTTCCGGGTTGTCCATCATGATGCCGATCACGTAGCGCGGATTGTCCACGGTGGCCATCCCGGCGAACGTGATCCAGTAGACGTTGTCGAAGTAGCAGCCGCAGCCCGGGTTGATCTGCTGAGCGGTACCGGTCTTGCCGGCCATCTGGTAGCCGGGCACCGCGGCCGCGGGACCGGTGCCCTGCTGGTAGCCCATCGGGTCGTGTTGCACGACGGCGCGCAGCATGCCCCGCACGGTCTGCGCGGTCTGCGCCGAGACCACCCGAACACCTTCCGGGCGCACTTCTTCGGTGCGGGTGCCGTCGGGGGCGATGGTGGCCTTGATGATTCGCGGCGGTATCCGCACCCCGTCGTTGGCGATGGTCTGGTACATGTCCGTCATCTGCAGCAAGGTCATCGAAAGACCTTGCCCGATAGGCAGGTTGGAGAATGTGCTGCCCGACCACTGGTCGATCGGTGGCACCAGCCCGGCGCTCTCACCGGGCAGTCCGACGTTGGTGCGCTGTCCCAGCCCGAATTTGCGGACCATGTCGTAGAAGCGTTCCGGCCCAACGCGTTGCGCCAGCATCAGGGTGCCGACGTTCGAGGATTTCCCGAACACGCCGGTGGTGGTGTAGGGCATCACGCCGTGGTCCCACGCGTCGTGCACATTGACGCCACCCATGTTGATGGAGCCCGGGACCTGCAGCACCTCGTCGGGGTTGCTCAGGCCGTATTCGATGACCGACGACGCGGTGATGATCTTGTTCACCGAGCCGGGCTCGAACGGCGAGGACACCGGCAGGTTGCCCAGCTGCCGGTCACCCTGGCGACCGATGTCCTGGGACGGGTCGAAGGTGTTGTCGTTGGCCATGGCCAGTACTTCACCGGTCTTCGCGTCCAGCACGACGGCCGAAACATTGTGTGCCCCCGACAGATTCTTGGCCTGCTGGACCTGCTGCTGCACGTAGAACTGGATGTCGTTGTCGATGGTGAGCTGGACGGTCGAACCGTTGACCGCCTTGTGCCGGTTGCGGTAACTGCCGGGGATGACCACGCCGTCGGACCCGCGGTCGTAGGTGATCGAGCCGTCGGTGCCCGACAGCACCGAGTCCATGCTGTCCTCGAGGCCGAGCAGGCCGTGGCCGTCCCAGTCGATGCCGCCGACGACGTTGGCCGCCAACGATCCGCCCGGATACTGGCGCAGGTCCTGCCGCTCGGACCCGACCTCGGGGTACTTGTCCGAGATGGCGCTGGCGACGGCCGGGTCGACGGCACGCGCCAGGTAGACGAAGTTGTCGCCCGATTGCAGCTTCTTCAGCAGGGTCGCGTAGTCCGGCTTGTTGTCCAGCCGCGCCGCAACCTCTTTGGCGATGTCGCGCAGCCGCTGTTGGGGATCGGGGGCGGACGGGTTCTTCTTCCTGGCGTCTTCCAGTTGCTGGCGGATCCGCTTGGGCTGAAACGTCAGGGCGCGCGATTCGATGGTGAAGGCCAGCTGCTGGTTGTTGCGGTCGACGATGCTGCCGCGGATGGCTTTCGAGACGTCGGTGACCTTGAGCTGCCCGGCGGCCTGGGCGCGCAGCTTCGGCGCGTTGGTGACCTGCAGGACGAACAGCTGCGCGCCGGCCACCAGCATCAGCACCAGGATGACCACGTAGCCGACGCGATGCCGCACGACGAACGACCCGCCGCGCAGGCCCGCGTCGACGACGTGGCGGGTGCGCCGTTCGTTGGCCGAATGGCCGAGCGGGGCCTCGCCGGATTTCTTGGCCTTGCGGAATCCCTTTGCTTCCGGCTTCCGAGTGCGGTTAGGTTGCCGAACGTCTTTGGCCTGCCGCGGTTTACGCGGACCGCGCGTCGGTCGCGGCCGGCGTGTCCGGCCGTCCTCGCCGCGACTCACCGGGTGGGCCCTGGTAAGGCACCGGGCGGCGCGATCTGCGCGCCGTGATTCGGAATGGCCTGCGGCCCGGGCAACGCCGGGACGGCGGCCTGCGGCACCCGTTGTACCGGGACCGGCACTTCCGCCGGCAACGGCGCGGGCGCCGGCACCGAAAGGGGCAGTCCGCCAACCGGAATCGGCACTTCGGCGGGCACCGGAGCGGCCGCCGCGCCCGCCGGTGCGGGCAGCCCGGGCATCGGCAGACCCGGCGTCGGCAGCCCTTGGGCCGGCAGCGCCTGTGCCGGAAGTCCTTGCGTCGGAAGTACTTGCGTGGGAAGTCCTTGGGTCGGCAGTCCTGGCGCCGGCAACCCCGGCGTCGGCAGCATACCCGGGAATTGCCCGCCAACCCGGCCACCTGGGCTGCCCGGCGCGCCGGGCGCGGCCGGCGGCAGATGCTGACCACCCACGGTCGTCGAGCCATCCGGAGCGCGCAGCAGCGCCTCGGGTCCACCGGCGCGGCCCGGCACCAGGGCAGCACCCGGATTCGGTTGCACGCGGACCGGGACTTCCGGCGGCAGCACCGCCGGCTTCGGCGGTGCCGGCGGGCCTTCCTCGGGCAGCTTGGTGTTCAGCGGTGGCGGCGGAACGCCGTCTGCGGGCTTGGGCGTGCCGACCACCACCCAGCTACCGGACGGATCCTGGACCAGGTGAGCGGTGTCGCGGGTCGGGATCATGCCCTGCTTGCGGGCCGCTTCGGCCAGCGCCGGCGCGGCCTCCGCCTCGCGCACATCGCGTTCCAGCGCCTCCTTCTGCTGCTGCAGCATCCGGGTCTTCTCGCGCGCGTGACTCAACTGGTAGGACCGCTCCGCGGAATCGGTGGACAGCCACAGCGTGAGCGCCAGGCCGAGACCGAGCGCGCCGATGATCAGCACGACGAACGGAACCTTGGCCAGCAACGTCTGCGGACGCAGGTCGATCGACGCCAGCCGGATAGCAATCCGCTCACTAAGCCGAGGCCGAATAACCTTGGGCGCTTTGGCTTTCCGCGCCTTGGCGCGGGCCTTGGCCTGGCCGCTGCTCTTGGGACGTGCTTTGCGCTCGACGGGCCGCGCATTGGGGCTGGTTTGCGGGCCGGATGTGGACGAGCGCGCCTCGCGACCGGTCGCCGTACCCCGCGCCGGCCGGGTGCGCCGCGTCGTCGAGTCCGCCGCGTTGCGCCTGGCCTTGCGGGCAGCAACGTCACGCCCACCGCGCCGGTCGGTGCGGCGTTTCGGCGCCTCGCGCTTGGCTTTCGCTTTCATGAGTCGCCCTTCTCGGTCACCGGCGGGTGTGGTTGTCCCTCGACGTCCAGCCGTTGCAAGGCCCGTAGTCGCACGGCGGTGCTACGAGGGTTACGTTCGATTTCGTCGGCGTCGGCGCGCTCGGCCCCGCGGGTCAGCGACCGGAATCGCGGGCCGCGGCCGGGCAGCTCGAACGGGAGATCCACCGGCGTGCCCGAAGCGACCGCGTCGGCGAACTCGCGTTTGACAATCCGGTCTTCCAGCGACTGGTAGGCCATCACCACGATGCGTCCGCCGACGGTGAGCGCATCCAACGCGGCCGGGATGGCCCGGCGCAGCGTGTCCAGCTCGTCGTTGACCGCGATCCGCAGCGCCTGGAAGGTGCGCTTGGCCGGATGCCCGCCGGTGCGCCGGGCCGCGGCCGGAATCGCCTGGTACAGAAGCTCAACCAGCTCGGCGGTCGAGCGCAACGGGGTGCGGGCGCGCCGGCGGACGATGTGCGTGGCGATCCGGCGCGCGAACCGCTCCTCGCCGTAACGGTGCAGGATGTCCGCCAGTTCGGCCTCGTCGTAGGTGTTGACGATGTCGGCCGCGGTCAGCGGGGACGACGGATCCATCCGCATGTCCAGCGGCGCGTCCTGGGCGTAGGCAAATCCGCGCTCGGCCCGGTCGAGTTGCATGGACGACACGCCCAGATCGAACAGCACCCCGTCGATCGATTCCTGTGCGGCATAACCGCATTCGGCCAGGGCCGCGTCGATGCCGTCATACCGCGTGTGCACCAGTGTGATTCGGTCGGCGAAGGGCGCCAGCCGATCGCCGGCGATGTCCAGGGCGCTGGGATCGCGGTCGAGCCCGATCAATCGCAGGCCCGGAAGTTCGGTCAGGAATCGTTGGGCGTGCCCGCCCGCACCGAGAGTGGCATCGACGAGCACCGCGCCGGAACCGTCGGCGTGCTGACGGGTCAATGCCGGGGTGAGCAGTTCGACGCTGCGCGCAAGCAGCACGGGCACGTGCCCGAAGTCCTTGTCGGCCACCGCAACACCTCCGGGGGTCGGGCGAGCTGCCTGCGCACTCCTCCGGCCCTGCCGGGCCGCCAAGGCTGGGGCCCAGGCACCGAGGTCCCTGTCCGACGCTACGAACCTGGCGTTGGGGAAGTACGCCAGGGTCGGTTCGGGCAGAGGCCACGATGCACGGGCATGCGCCTCAGATGATGTCGCCGAGTGCTTCATCGCTGGCCGCGGAGAAGTTCTCTTCGTGCGTTTGCTGGTAGTCCTGCCAGGCCTGGGCATCCCAGATCTCGAGGTAGTCGACCGCACCGATCACCACGCATTCCTTGGATAGGTTCGCGTAGCGGCGGTGGTCGGACGACAAGGTGATGCGGCCCTGGGCATCGGGGTGCTGCTCATCGGTGCCGGCGGCCAGATTGCGCAGGAACGCCCTGGCTTCCGGGTTGCTTCGAGACGTCTTGCTGGCCCGGCGGGCGAGCTGCTCGAATTCCGCCCGCGGGTAGACGGCGAGGCTGTGATCTTGGCTCTTGGTGACCATCAACCCCCCTGCCAGCGCGTCGCGGAACTTGGCGGGCAACGTCAGTCGCCCTTTGTCGTCGAGTTTGGGCGTGTAGGTGCCGAGAAACACCTGCTCACCTCCTGCGGAGACCGGCTCTCGCCGCGCCCGAACACTTCAGCCACCATACCCCACAGTCCCCCACTTTGCCCCATAAACGGGGTGTCGGCGGGGTGTTTCGCCGATCATTTGCCACGTCACGCCGGCCCGCGGCCGCCGACCGTCGTTTCGGAGCCTCGGCGCGCCGTTGGGAAACCGCATTTCAGGGCCCAAAGTCGGCCGGTGGGGCGAAGTGGGGCGCCGCGGTGGGGCGGAGTGGGGCGCGGATTGGCATCGATTCGGAGTCGAATCGGGCTCCGGACACAAAAACAAGGGGCAGCCGGTCCGGCTGCCCCTTAAGGTTTGCGGTTGATTACTCGTCGAAGCGGCGGCGGAAGCGATCTTCCATGCGGCTGGTGAAGGAGCCCCCGCCCCCCTTGTTGCGGCGTTGCCGCGAACCCTGCGCGGGCCCGGATTGGTTGGAGCGCCCGGACATCCGCGGACCGGTGATGGCGAACACCACACCACCGAACATCACAACGAAGCCAACGACGCTGAGAATCGGGAAGCTGCCAATCATCGTGGCCTTGAAGGCCACGCCGGAAACCAGCATCGCCAGACCGATAACGAAGAGAGCCGCACCCTGCAGACGGCGCCGCGCGGTGGGTGCGCGGAACCCCCCGCCACGTACGCTCGACGCGAACTTGGGATCCTCGGCGTAGAGAGCGCTCTCGATCTGATCGAGCATCCGCTGCTCATGATCGGAGAGTGGCATTCGTCCCTCCTTGCCGACAGTCTGACACGTAACTATCGATAGCACGCGGATGCCCATTGTATGGGCAACTAAGTCAAATGATACGAGGTCAATCTGACCCGTACCACTGGTTCGTCCGCGATTCTATCTCCGTTGCTTCCCGACGATCATCGGGCCGCAACGGCGATGCGTTACAACACCCTTGCCGAAACCCTCGCGGTCGTCGGCTGGTTGCCACCACCGCCCGTCAGCCGATCGGCCCCGGACCCGATAATGGCGATACGGGCCCGGGCCCGCTGCGCCGCCGATGCCGACAAGCGCACGACGCCGGATCACTGTGACGAGGAGGACACCGCGAGTTGGCGATATTCCTCATCGATCTGCCGCCGAAAGATATGGAGCGCCGCCTCGGTGACGCCCTCGCGGTCTACATCGACGCGATGCGGTACCCGCGGGGTACCGAGAACCAGCGGGCCGCCATGTGGCTCGAGCACATCCGCCGCCGTGGGTGGCAGGCGGCCGCAGCGGTCGAGACGGACGTGGCCGAGGGCGGCGAGGTGCCGTCGGCGTCGGAACTGAGCGACGCGCCGTTGCTCGGGGTGGCCTACGGCTACCCGGGGGCGCCCGGGCAGTGGTGGCAGCAACAGGTGGTGTTGGGGATGCAACGCGGCGGCCTGCCGGCTCAGGAGATCGCGCGGCTGATGAACAGCTATTTCGAGCTGACCGAACTGCACATTCATCCGCGCGCCCAGGGCCGCGGCATCGGCGAGGCATTGGCCCGCCGGCTGCTCGCCGGGCGCTGCGAGCGCAACGTCATGCTCTCGACGCCGGAAACCAACGGCGAGGCCAATCGCGCCTGGCGGTTGTACCGGCGGCTGGGCTTCAACGACATCATCCGCCGCTACCACTTCGCCGGTGACCCACGGGCGTTCGCGATCCTGGGTCGCCCGCTGCCGCTCTAGCAGCACCAGATCTGGCACGATGACCTGGTGCGCGCCAGCTCTCCCCCACGTCGAACCCGAGCAACCACTCGCGTGCTAGCCATCGCCATGCTGATGCTGCTGGTGCCCCTGGCGACCGGATGCCTGCGAGCCAGAGCCTCGCTGACCGTCTCGCCCGACGACCTGGTGTCCGGGGAGATCATCGCGGCGGCCAAGCCGAAGACCCCCAAGGACACCGGCCCGCAGCTCGACACCAACAACTTGCCGTTCAACCAGAAGGTGGCGGTGTCGAACTACGACAGCGACGGCTACGTCGGGTCGCAGGCGGTGTTCTCGGACTTGACGTTCGGCGAACTGCCGCAGCTGGCCAACATGAACTCCGACGCTGCCGGCGTGAATGTGTCGCTACGCCGCAACGGCAACGTGGTGATCCTGGAAGGCCGCGCGGATCTGACGTCGCTGACCGATCCGGACGCCGACGTCGAGCTGACCGTCGCCTTTCCCGGCGTCGTGACGTCGACCAACGGTGACCGGGTCGATCCGGATGCGGTGTCGTGGAAGCTCAAGCCGGGTGTGGTGAGCACGATGACGGCCCAGGCGCGCTACACCGATCCCAACACCCGCTCCTTCACCGGCGCGGGGGTGTGGCTGGGCATCGCGTCGTTCGCGGCGGCGGGCGTGGTCGCGCTACTGGCCTGGATGAGCCGGGACCGCTCGGAGCGGTTCACCACGCCGGGCAATCAACCGCCGTCCGGCTAGACGCGCTGGGCGGGCGACCAGTACTCGATCATCTCGGCGAAGGTCGCAAACGCCGGGCCGGACAGCCCGTAGGTCGCCTCCAGGTGGATGCTCAGCGGGAAGCCCAGCCCGCCGACGCCGTCCACCACCCGCTTGTACATGTCCAGCATCAGCTGGCGCTTCCGGGGCGGTTCGCACCCGGCGAGCTGCTTGACGAATTCCTGCTCGGCGGCCACCGCGGCGTTGCCCGGGTCCTGAATGAGCCAGTTGATCAGGCCGGTCTTGTTCTCCATCTGGGGGACGAAGCCGAACGACAGCAGGATCTCGGGCCGGTGATCGGTGGTCTTGGCGAAGTCGGTCAAAAAGCCCACGATCGCGTCGGAGTACAGCAACTGGGTCATGCCGTAGGTGGCGCCCTGGTCGCATTTGAAGTTGAAACGACCGTGTTCCCCCTCGCGGGTGGGAATCAGGATCACGCCGCGGTTGACCACCAGGTCGCGATAGATCGACAGGGCGTCGGTCGGCGCGACGCCGGAGCCCTCGCCGTCGTTCATGGTGCGCGGGACGCCGACGAACACGACGCCCTCCATGCCGGCATCGGTGAGCTCGGTGAGCCGCCCCCGCAGCGTCGGCTCGTCGGAGAACGCGGTGACCTGCGTGCACAAGCCGGCGATGCCCGGCAGTTCGGGCTTTATGACGGACCAGAAGTCCAGCACGTCGAATTTGGGCTTCATCGGGACGGGACGGTCGTCGTCCTCGGCGATGATGCCGGGAATCATCACGTGACGGATGCGACCGTCGAGGCCGGACTCCGCGGAGAACTGCAAAACCTTGCGCGCCTCGTCCAGCGCCCGCTCCCGGCCCCCGTCCACGTTCGGCGGCACCAGCTCGAGCGCGACGGTGTTGAGAGTCACGCGGTTCCTCTCCCTCGGACGAATGGCACCTCGCCAGCATAGGGGCGCGGGGTTACCGCCCGCCTTGGCGGGGACGGGCGGTCACGGGGATGCCACCGCGGTCGCGGCGAATACACTGGTCGGGCCCAGAGAACACCGAGGCATGCCAGAGCAGAAAGGGGCGCCGCGCTGAGCCTCAAAACCCCAGCAGCAGCGGCAACCGTCGAGTTGACCGGCGCGATCGCCGAGCAGCTTCGCCGGTACCTGCACGAGCGGCGCGGCGAGACCGCGTACATCGGCGGCGACTACCCTACGCTGATCTCGGCCCTCGAAGACTTTGTGCTCACCGGCGGCAAACGGCTGCGGCCCGCATTCGCCTACTGGGGATGGCGCGCTGTCGCCGACGCCGAGCCCGACGCGCAGGCGCTACTGCTGTTTTCCGCGCTCGAGCTGCTGCAAGCCTGCGCGCTGGTGCATGACGACGTCATCGACGACTCTTCCACCCGCCGCGGCAAGCCGACCGTGCACGTCCGTTTCGCCGCCCTGCACCGCGACCGGAAGTGGCGCGGCCCCGCGGATCGGTTCGGGATGTCGGCGGCCATCCTGCTGGGCGACCTGGCCCTGGCGTGGGCCGACGACATCGTGTTCGGCGCGGACCTGCCCCGGGATGCGCAGCGGCGAGTCCGGCGCGTCTGGGCCGACATCCGCACCGAGGTGCTGGGCGGCCAATACCTCGACATCGTCGCCGAGGCCGGCGCCGACGAGTCGATCGCGTCGGCGATGAACGTCGACACGTTCAAGACCGCCTGCTACACGGTGACACGGCCACTGCAGCTCGGGGCGGCCGCGGCCGTCGACCGCCCGGAGGTGCAGGCCGCCTTTGCCCAGTTCGGGACCGACCTCGGGGTGGCGTTCCAACTACGGGACGACGTGCTGGGCGTGTTCGGGGATCCCGCCGTGACGGGCAAGCCGTCCGGTGACGATTTGCGCTCGGGCAAGCGCACCGTGCTGCTGGCCGAGGCACTGGAATTAGCCGGCAAGTCAAATCCCTTGGCGGCCAAACTCTTACGGGACTCCATCGGAGCGCCGTTGACCGCCGCGCAAGTGGCCGAGCTACGCGAGGTCATCGAGTCGGTGGGAGCCCTGGCCGCGGCCGAGCAGCGCATCGCCACCTTGACCGAACGGGCGCTGGCCGCACTCGCGGCCGCGCCCATCAGCACCCCGGCCAAGGCCGGGCTGTCCGAATTGGCCAGATTGGCCACCGACCGGTCCGCCTGAGTCGATGACCATGCCGATCGACACCGGCGAAACGCCCACGAAAAAGCCTGTCGCGGATCGACTTTCGGAGCTGAAGGCGTTTGCCGCCGCGCCGCAGGCCCGCCCCGCGAAGCTGGGCTTTTTGGGTTCGGTGCTGATCACCGCCGGCGGCCTGGGGGCGGGAAGCACCAAGCCACACGACCCGGTGCTGGAGTCGATCCACATGTCCTGGCTGCGATTTGGCCACGGGCTGGTGCTCTCGTCGATTCTGTTGTGGACGGGCGTGGCGCTGATGCTGATCGCCTGGCTGGCGCTGGGCCGCCGCGTCATAGCCGGCGAGACCACCGAATTCATGATGCGCGCCACCACCGGCTTCTGGTTGGCGCCGCTGCTGCTCTCGGTGCCGGTTTTCAGCCGCGACACCTATTCCTATCTGGCCCAGGGGGCGCTGCTTCGCGACGGCTTCGACCCGTACGCGGTGGGCCCGGTGGCGAACCCGAATGTGTTGCTGGACAACGTAAGCCCCATTTGGACGATCACCACCGCGCCGTACGGTCCGGTGTTCATCCTCATTGCCAAGCTCGTCACGGTGGTGGTCGGCAATCACGTGATCGCTGGAACCATGCTGCTGCGCTTGTGCATGCTGCCGGGGCTGGCGCTATTGATCTGGGCCGCTCCCCGACTCGCTCACCACATCGGAACCAGCGGCGCGACCGCGTTGTGGATCTGTGTGCTCAACCCGCTGGTGCTGATCCACCTGATGGGCGGTGTGCACAACGAGATGCTGATGGTGGGTTTGATGACCGCCGGCATCGCGCTGACCTTCGCACGCCGCCACGCCCTGGGCATCACCCTGGTCACGATCGCGGTCGCGGTCAAGGCGACCGCCGCGCTGTCGTTGCCGTTTCTGGTCTGGGTGTGGATGCGGCATCTGCGCGATCAACGCGGATATCGGCCGTTGCGGGCGTTCGCGGCGGCCACCGCGATGGGCCTGCTGATCTTCGTGGCGGTGTTCGGCATCTTGTCCGTGGTCGCCGGCGTCGGCCTGGGATGGCTCACCGCGCTGGCCGGATCGGTGAAGATCATCAACTGGCTGACCGTACCGACCGCGGCGGCCAACGTGATCCACTTTCTCGTCAACGGGTTCGTCCCGGTCAACTTCTATGCCACGCTGCGGATCACCCGCTACATCGGCATCGTGATCATCGCGGTGTCGCTGCCGCTGCTGTGGTGGCGGTACCGCCGCGACGACCGGGGCGCGCTGACCGGTATGGCGTGGTCGATGCTGATCGTGGTGCTGTTCGTGCCGGCCGCGCTGCCCTGGTACTACTCCTGGCCGCTGGCGGTGGCTTCCCCGCTGGCCCAGTCCCGACGGGCGATCGCCGTCATCGGCGGGCTTTCGACCTGGGCCATGGTGATCTTCAAGCCCGACGGGTCCCACGGGATGTATTCCTGGGTGCACTTTTCGATGGCGACCCTGGCCGCGCTGATCGCCTGGCGGGCGCTGTACCGGGCCCCGGAAGCACCCGCCGAGCAGGCCGAAGAACCTCTCGCCGCTTAATACGCCATGGCCTGGGCCCGGCGCACCACCTCGCGGGCCTGGTGGGCGTGCAGCGCGTCGACGGGACGGGCGTTGTTCAGCGCGTCGCGGCTGCCGTCGCGCGTCACCGTCAACGACGAGTCGGGGGTGAACAGCCAGCGCGCGATCTCGGTCTCGTGATAGCCGCCGTCGTGCAGGATGGTCAGCAATCCCGGCAGGCTCTTGACGACTTCCCCGCTCGTGGTGAAGAAGACCTGCGGGATCACCACACCCCCGGCGCGGCGGATCGCAAGCAGGTGACCTTCTCGCAGCTGCTGCTGCACCTTGCTCACCGGCACGCCGAGCAATTCGGCGACCCGGGGCAGGTCGTAGGTTGGCTCGTCGGGATCCAGAACATCGTCGCCGGCCGGAATACTGCCCACGGCGACAGTGTAGGCCGTGGTAGCCGGCGCGGAGGCGCCTTGACCCGATGTTCCGCCCGCCGATCGCCGACCCGCACCTACGATGGCCCCCGTGAGCAGACCCGGCACGGGCGACCCGTTGGACAGCACGTTGCTGGACGGTCGCTACCTGGTCCAGGGCAAGATCGCCAGCGGCGGGACCTCGACGGTGTACCGCGGCCTCGATGTCCGGCTCGACCGCCCGGTCGCGCTGAAGGTGATGGATTCGCGCTACGCCGGTGACAGCGAGTTCCTGACTCGCTTCCAGCTGGAGGCCCGCACGGTCGCCCGGCTGAAGAATCCGGGGCTGGTCGCGGTCTACGACCAGGGACTGGACGCGCGGCACCCGTTCTTGGTGATGGAGCTCATCGAGGGCGGCACGCTGCGCGAGCTGTTGGCCGAACGCGGCCCGATGCCGCCGCATGCCGTGGTGGCGGTGCTGCGCCCCGTGCTGGGTGGGCTGGCCGCCGCACACCGCGCCGGGCTGGTGCATCGCGACGTCAAACCCGAGAACGTGCTGATCTCGGATGACGGCGACGTCAAAATCGCCGATTTCGGGTTGGTGCGTGCGGTCGCGGCCGCCGGAATCACCTCTACCAGTGTCATTTTGGGCACCGCGGCCTATCTGTCGCCCGAGCAGGTGCGCGACGGCAATGCCGGCCCGCGCAGCGATGTCTACTCCGCCGGGATCCTCACCTACGAACTGCTGACCGGCCGCGCGCCCTTCACCGGCGACTCCCCGCTGTCGGTCGCCTACCAGCGACTCGACCACGATGTGCCGCGTCCCGGCAGCGTGATCGCAGGTGTGCCAACCCAATTCGACGACCTCGTGGCGTGTGCGACCGCGCGCGATCCCGCGCAGCGGTACGCCGACGCCATCGAGATGCTCGCCGACGTCGAGGCGATCGCCGAGGAGCTGGATCTGCCCGACTTCCGGGTGCCGGCGCCACGCAACTCCGCCCAGCACCGCTCGGCGGCACTGCACCACAGCCGGATGACGCAGCAGCGGCCCGCGGCGCCGCCCCCGCCGGCTGCGGTGCGCCAGCCCACCCGCCAGCTGACCCGCGGACCCGGCGACTGGCCGGAACCCGAACCCGGGAGCCAAAGCGAAGCCGAATACCAGCCCGTCGCAGGCGAATTCGCCGGCATCGCGATCAGTGAATTCGCCCTCGCCCGTCAGCAAAACCGCCGGATGGTGCTGATCTGGGTGGCGCTGGTGCTGGCGCTGACCGGCCTGGCCGCGACGGCCGGCTGGACGATCGGCAGCAACCTCAACGGCCTGCTGTGACGGCCGGCAAGCCGAAACGAGCTGCCGATTACCTTTTCAATACAGGTTGAAATGATATCGTTCGCAGGTGCCGTCACCTGGGAAGACGACAAAGCGGCGCGGCAGACGCCAAGGCGAGCCGGTCTCACGCGACGTGGTCCTGCGCGCGGCGAAGCGGCAGTTCGCCGTGCACGGTTATGACAAGACGCCGCTGCGGGCGATCGCCGACGACGCGCGAGTAGATCCGTCGATGATCCTCTATCTCTTCGGCTCGAAGGCGGCATTGTTTCGCGAATCGATGAAGTTGGTGCTGCCGTCGGAGTTGCTGACAACCGCGCTCGCCGAGAAGGACGACGACTTGGGCTGCCGCATCGTGCGGGCCTACCTCGGCATCTGGGAGCATCCCGACACGGCCGCGAGCATGGCCTCGATGGTGGCGTCGGCGACGTCGAACAGCGATGCCAAGGACGCGTTTCGCGGTTTCGTGCACGACTACCTGCTCGCGGCGGTGTCCAGCGTTCTGGGCGGTGGCGAGGAAGCGCGGCTGCGCGCGATGCTGGCCGCGACCAACCTGGTCGGCATCGCGATGCTGCGGTACATCATGCGGGTGCCGCCACTGTCGTCGCTCACGGTCGACGAAGTGGTCAGGTTCGTCGGGCCCGCGGTGCACCGGTTTCTGACTGCCCCCGCCGACGAGCTGGGGTTGGACGTGGCGCCGCAATAACTTTCGCCTACACCGCGGTCGCCTCGATGATGGACAGCGGCGACACGGTGTCGACGACCCGGTTCAGCCGGAAACCGGCTCGGTCGAACAGCTCGCCGTACTCGTCCACGGTGCGTTCGCGCGCGCCCGCGACGACCAGCATCTCGAGGTCCACCCACTTGCCGTGGAAGTCGCGGTCGTGGTCGGGAATGACGAACTCGCAGAGCAAAATTCGCGCGCCCGTGCGGGCCGCGGCCCGGACGTTCGCCAAGATGCGGATCGCGTCTTGCTCGGGCCAGTCGTGGATGATGTTCTTGAGCACATACGCGTCGCCACCCGCCGGGGCGGACTCGAAGAACGAGCCCTCTTCGATCCGGACGCGATCGTCGACACCGTGCTTGCGAAACAACTCGCCGGCGTCCGCCACCACCTCCGGAAGGTCGAACAGGACACCGCGCGAATTCGGCGCCGTCTGCAGGATCGCCGCCAACAGCCGACCATGTCCGCCTCCGACGTCGACGATCGTGCCGAACGCACTGAAGTCGCAGGCCGCCGTCAACGGCACGGTCGCGAATTCGGAGATGTTGGTCATGGCGGAGTTGAAGATCGCACCCAGCTCGGCCTCGTCGATCAGGTACTCGAAGGCCGGTTTGCCGCGCAGTTCCGGGAGCACCGGGTTGCCGGTCCGGACCGCGTCGGTCAAGTGGCTCCAGTGCTCGCGATGCTGAGGCGACCCGACCCACCGCGCCATCCCGGCCATGGAAACCGGCGCGTCGGTGCGCAGCGCCGCCGCGAGCGGGGTCAGCGCGTACCGCCCGTCGCCGCGCCGGCGGAAGATCCCGATACCGATCAACGCGCGCAGCAGTCGCCGCAGCGCGTCGGCGTCGGCACCGACCCGGTCTGCCAGCTGCTCGCCGGACAGCGGGCCGGCGGCCAGGGCATCCGCCACGCCGAGATCCGCCGCGGTCGTGATCGCCTGTGCGACCCAGGCATTCAGGATCAATTCCAGCATCACCGCCGGAGGCGGAGCGAAGCGTTGGCGCAGCCGCGCCAGGTGCTGGCGGGCCAGTTCAACCGCGCGTACGACCTTGGTCGGCGGAACCTTAGACGTCAAGTGACTACCCCTCTCGCTCACATTCGCCAGACGCGTTGCGCGGCCGAGTTCTCGACCGGCCAGCGCACCCGAAACCCGTTCAACGAGCACCATGCCCGCAAACTATCCATATTTCAATAGTAATTGAAATACGGCTCCGCTGCGGCTACAGTACTGGCAGGGGGCCAGAAGAACGGAGTCGTCATGTCACGTCTAGCCACGAAGGTCGCCGTCGCGGCGATCCTCGCCTTCACCGCCGTAGCCGCGACCGGGTGCGTTCCCACCGCGGCCAGCGTCGAACCACCCCTGGGTGTCGCGGCGGGGTAAGCCGCGTCGCGGCCGAATGCCCAGGCCGCACTTGGTGAATTACGCGCCGCCTATCGGGTGCCCTGGCGCAGCCCGGTAGGCGGCGCCTCTGTTTGTCGGCCGTATCGCCTACCAACGCGATGCGGCTACCCCCAACCGGCATCCACAACGGCTAACGCCCACTGCGCCAAGCCATTTGCATCGAACTGAGGCTGAATTCCCGCGGTACCCGCCAGGCCCGGCGCGGCCAGCCCGCCTAACGGGGCCGCCACCGCGCTCGACGAGCTGGGCAGGATGGGGGCGACGGAGGCGATGCTGATCGAACCGAACGCGTTGGTGATGGACGCACCCGCGGGGCCGACGATGACGGTGGCGGTGTTTGCAAAGGTCTGGACGGCGACCTGCCCCAACCCGACACCGGGGAGGGTGGCGGAGCCGTCGACCAGGGTGACCAGAACCTCCGAGAACGGTCCGGGAGTGAGGATGACGGGGGTTGATCCGGCAGTGACATTCGTGCCGGCGGGAATCACCACACCGCCCTCGGTGCAGTCGATAATCGTCTGAACTGTGCTGCCGGGGTTGACGATCACGGAGCCGTAGGTGATGAGGTTGGTGCCGGCGCCCATGACCGTGATCTCGCCGTTGTTGAGCAACATGCCGGTGTCGGTGCCGATGTTGATAGTGCCGCCCGGCGCGACCATCACGGTTTGGCCCGGAGCAACCGGCCCGACCGAATCGACCGTGCTGGAGCCGAGGGCATGCATTGTGGCATTGCTCGTGGCCAGTTGCTGGGTGGCGTTACCGGTCGCCTGCGCCACCGTCTGGGCCTGGGCGCCCTGCGCTGTCGAGTTGGTGGTCTGCGGTGGCTCGTCGAATGCTTGCAGGGTGCTGGCGGTTTCGGCCGCTGCCGCATAGCCGTACATGGCGGTGGCGTCCTGGGCCCACATCTGTGCGTACTGGGCTTCGGTGGCCGCGATCGCCGGGGTGTTCTGCCCGAAGAAATTGGTCGCGATCAACGCCATCAACATCGCCCGGTTGGCCGCGATCACCGGCGGTGGCACCGTCATCGCAAACGCCGTGTCGTAGGCCGCCGCCGCCGCGTGGGCCTGGACGGCGGTCTGCACCGCCGCGGCCCCGGTGGCCGACAGCCACCCCACATAGGGCGTGGCCGCGCTCATCATCAGCAGCGCCGAGGGGCCGGACCACGCGTGGCCGGTCAGTCCGGCCAGCTCGGCTGCGTAGCCGCTGGCGGTGGCTTCCAGCTGGGCCGCTAATGCGTCCCAACCCGCCGCGGCCGCCAGCATCGGCCCCGACCCGGGGCCGGCATACATCTGCCCGGAATTGACCTCCGGAGGTAGCAACGCGAAGTCCATGTCGTCGGCCCTTTCCGAGGACGGGCGAGTTATTTCAATGGTCATTGAATGTTTTTCAACGGCGATAGAATAACCCCGATGACGATCGGGCACCAGCAAATCCTCGTTGACGCCGCGTGACGGCCAGCACCCGGTGTGGTTGCCCGACGTCACGTTCGCGACACGAATCTTAATATAACCTCAAGAATCTCTTATTTTTCTTATTTTCGGTGTAGCGTGCTGCTGCATGGGTTCGACAATGCTCGGCGTCGACTCGCCGAACCGGCTCGGCGAGCACGCAGTCGTACTGGGTGCCGGAATGGCGGGTTTACTTGCCGCGCGCGTACTTTCGGAGTTCTACGACTCGGTCAGTGTGGTCGAGCGGGATAGGTTGCCCGACTATCCGTGCCATCGCAGGGGCATCCCCCAGGGCCGCCATGTCCATAATTTCCACAGCCGCGGCCTGCAGGTGCTGGAGGAACTGTTTCCCGGATTGTTGCCCGACCTGGCCCGAGCCGGGGCGGTCGTCGTCGACGACGGCGAGCTGTCGAACTTCTACGTGCGGTTCGGGCGCTACGAGATGAAAACGTCCGGCAGATTCGCCGATCCGGCCGCGCTGGCGATTCATCTGGCCAGCCGGCCGTTTGTGGAGTATCACCTGCGCCGGCGCGTCAAGGCCCTGCCCAACGTGACCTTCCTCGACGGACACGACGTGTCTGAACTCGTCACCACCGCGGACATCGTCAACGGCGTGCGAATCATCAGGCGCTACAACGGGTTTCTCACGACGCTGGACGCCGATCTGGTGGTGGATGCCACGGGTCGGGCGGCGCGCACCCCGCTGTTTCTGGAGAAGCTGGGATTCGAACGGCCGGCCGAGCACCGGGCGCAGACCAGGTTGGGCTACTCGACCCAACAGTTGAGCATCCCCGACGGCTCCATCGCCCAGCGGCTGGTGCTGTTCAACCCGGGAGGCGGCAAGCCGGGTGGCCTGTTGCTCGCCTGCGAGCACGACATGTGGATGCTGGCGATAGGCCAACCGGCCGAAACCGGCAAGCCGCCAACTGATTTCGCCTCGATGCTCGCGATCGCCGAGCAGAGTCTTCCCCCGGCGATCGCCGAGGGGCTGCGCAATGCCCAGCCCCTCGGCGAGGCCGTCACCTATCGCCACACCGCGGCGGTCTGGCGGCGCTATGACCGGATGCCCCGGTTCCCCGCGGGGCTGCTGGTGATCGGCGACGCGTTGTGCAGCCTCGACCCGACCTACGGCCAGGGCATGACGATCGCCGCCCTGGAAGCGCTGACCCTGCGCGACTGCCTCGCCGTGGGCAGAACCGGCCTGGCACAACGCTATTTCCGCGCGACGGCGAACTACATCGCCGAGACGTGGGCCGCCGATCAAGCCAGGTCGCGAGTCACTTCCCCGACTCACGACCGGAATTCCATGTGGCAGCGGCTATCCCGCTGGATGTCCAGGGCCGCCCTCAAAGCCGCCGCCCACGATGTTGTGCTGACCGAACGCTTCTTTCGGGTCTCCAACTTCATCGACCCACCGTCGCGGCTGCGGGATCCCGCCTTGATACCGCGCATCATGTGGGGCAACCTTCGAGCCCGGTTCACGCGGGCACCGCAGCGCCCGGCCGCTTCTGCGGACGCCCCGCAATTCGAGCCGCTTACCGTGCGAAGTTAGTCGCGCAGCATCTCGGCGACCAGGAACGCCAGCTCCAGCGACTGCTGGGTGTTCAGCCGCGGGTCACACGCCGTCTCGTAGCGGCCACCCAGGTCGTGGTCCGAAATGTCTTGTGCGCCACCCAAACACTCGGTGACGTCCTCGCCGGTGATCTCGACGTGGATGCCGCCCGGGTGCGTGCCCAGCGCGCGATGCACCTCGAAGAAGCCCTGCACCTCGTCGACGATGCGATCGAAGTGGCGGGTCTTGTACCCGGTGGAGGACTCGTGGGTGTTGCCGTGCATCGGGTCGCACTGCCAGATCACCTGGTGACCGGTGGCCTGTACCTTCTCGATGATCGGCGGCAGCAGGTCGCGGACCTTGTTGTTGCCCATCCGGCTGACCAGGGTGAGCCGGCCCGGCTTGTTGTGCGGGTCGAGGCGCTCGACGTATTCCATCGCCAGCTCGGGCGTCATCGTCGGGCCGAGCTTGACGCCGATCGGGTTGGCAATCACCTCGGCGAACGCGATGTGCGCGCCGTCGAGCTGCCGGGTCCGCTCCCCGATCCACACCGTGTGCGCCGACAGGTCGTACAGCTGCGCCTCGCCGCCCTCGGATTCGGACAACCGCAGCATCGCCCGCTCGTAGTCGAGCACCAGGGCCTCGTGGCTGGCGTAGATCTCGGCGGTCTGCAGGTTGCGGTCGGCCACGCCGCACGCGCTCATGAAACTCAGCGCGCGGTCGATCTCGGCCGCCAGCGCCTCGTAGCGGGCGCCGGCCGGCGAGGTCCGGACGAACTCCCGGTTCCAGTCGTGCACGCCGTGCAGCGAGGCCAACCCCGACGACGTCAGCGCCCGCATCAGATTCATCGCCGCGCTGGCGTTGGCGTAGGCGCGCACCAGCCGCGACGGGTCGTGCTCGCGCGCGGCGCCGTCCGGGGCGAAGCCGTTGATCATGTCGCCGCGGTAGGACTTCAGGCCCAGCGCGTCGATGTCGGCCGAGCGGGGCTTGGCGTACTGACCGGCGATGCGGGCCACCTTGACCACCGGCAGGCTGGCGCCGTAGGTCAGCACCACCGCCATCTGCAGCAGGGTGCGGACATTGCCGCGGATGTGGGGCTCGGTGTTGTCGACGAAGGTCTCGGCGCAGTCGCCGCCCTGCAAGAGAAACGCCTCGCCCTTGGCGACCTGGGCGAGTTGGTCCTGCAGCCGCACGATTTCGGACGGCACCGTCACCGGCGGGACGCTTTCTAAGACCGTGCGCATCGCCGCGGCCTGCTCGTCGGGCCAGGCCGGCTGTTGAGCGGCCGGCTTGGCCAGCGCGGCGTCCAGCCGGGTCCGCAGGTCAGCGGGCAGCGGCGGCAGTGCCGGCAGCTGGTCGATCGGTATGTCGACGGTCCAGTTCATCGGTCCATGATATCTGTGGCCAGCCTGGGCTAACGCCACTCGTCGTGCGCGCAGCAGCTCCGGCCGGGGCTATTTATCGGGTCGCTTTCGCGCCCGCATCGTCGCCGGACACTATCAGCCTGAATCGGCGCATCTGATCGCGGGCATCGACCAGCGCATCGTGGACGTCGCGGTGCCGCGGCGGTAACCGCGGCGATCCCCGGTCCTCCCACAGTTGGCGCAGCTCCCGGGTGAAGCGCGGTATCGCCTTCGGCAGTCCCGGCATCGGCCCCCACAGTTGGCACAACGCGACGTGGTCGTAGGCGGCCACCCAGGCCCACAGCTCGATCGGTTCGGCGGCCTGGCCGCCGGAGATGCCGAAGAATTCTTCCAGGTCGTGCCGAATCTGCTGGCGCGAGCGCCACAGCTGCGAGGCCGGTGGCGGCAGCTTGGGCAGCACGTTGGCGCGCACCCAGGCCCCGGCACGCTCGGGATCGAATTCGGTGGACACGGCGTAGTACTCGCGACCGTCTTCGGCGACCACCCCGATCGAGATCAACTCGATGGTGCGGCCGTCCTCGATGAACTCGGTGTCGTAGAAGTACCGCACCAAGAAAGCCTAGGTCCCGGCTATCTGGCGAGCAGGATGGGCTCGGTCCCCTCGGGTGGCGCCGCGGGATGGACGTCGTGGTCGAGCTGGGCGTCGACCAGGCGATCGTCGGGCACCCGCGGCGTACCGGCGATCGCGCACTGCAACCACAGCTTGGCCTGCACGACGGGCCGACGCCATTTGCGCTCCCGCTGCAATGCGCGCCGCATCTTGTCCGGTGTGGTGGTGTATCGCCAGCGAGCCCACGGGGCATGCGGTCGCGACAACCGGATCGCCCCGATGACCAGCAGCACCACGATGAACATGCCGAGCAGGCCGGTCCACACCTTGCCCTTGAGCAGGACGACCATCGCCAGCGGCAGCGTCATCACCAGCGCGCCGACCACCGCGACGTGCCAAGCGGACGACTCCGTGTCACGGGCGACCGGGAACAAGAACATCAACGGGTGCAGGCCCATGATCAGCAATCCGGCCACCGCCACCGCGGCGAAGACCGCGTCCACCGAACTGCGGCCGTCCTCTTCCCAGTACACGTCCGACAGGTGCAGGATCAGCGCATACTCGTCGAGCACCAGTGCCGCACCGATGCCGAAAATGATTGCCGACACTGTGTTTTCGGGTTCTTGGCCGTTGTCCGACAGCGTCACCAGCGTCAGCCCGGAGATCATCACCAGCACCACCCCGAACGTCACGTGGTGGATGTGCACTCCCCCGATGTGGACGTTGCGCGGCTGCCACCACCGGGCGGGCAGGCCGCGCTCGACGCGGTGCCGGATGAAGCGCACGAAAGTTCGGGTCACGAAGAAGGTCAGGATGAAGGCGACCAGGCAGCACAGCAACGGTAACCGGCCGCCGTGGACGATATCTTGGGAGAACCAGTGGGCCACTCTGTGCAGGAACCAGTCGAACACCTTTGCAACGTACGCCCGGCCATCCCCGCGACGCGGGAGCCGCGCTGCGCGACCTGACGGCCGTGGGCACCGATTACGCTGTTCTGCAACATGAGTAATTCGCAGGCACCCATCGTGGGCAGCCGACCGGGGCGGGCGTTGTTGTGGTGTCTGTTGTGGCTGCTGGCCGCCGCGACGCTGGGCTACACGGCCTGGGGCCTGTTTGCGCACATCCCGTACCGCATCGATATCGACATCTATCAGATGGGCGGCCAGACGTGGTTGGACGGCCGTCCGCTGTACCGCGGCGACGTGTTGTTCCACACACCCATCGGGCTGAATCTGCCGTTCACCTATCCCCCGCTGGCCGCGATCGTGTTCAGCCCCTTCGCCTGGCTGCAGATGCCGGCGGCCAGCGTCGCGATCACCGTGTTGACCCTGGTGCTGCTGATCGTCTCGACGGTGATCGTGCTGACCCGCCTCGACGTGTGGAGCACCTCGTCGCTGGTGGGAGGGCCGGCCTGGCTGCGCCGATGGTGGCTGGCGGTGCTCGTGGTGGCGCAGGCCTCGATCTGGCTGGAGCCCATCGCCTCGAACTTCGCCTTCGGCCAGATCAACGTCGTGCTGATGACGCTGGTGGTCGCCGACTGCGTGCCGCGCCGCACGCCGTGGCCCCGCGGGCTGCTGCTGGGGTTGGGCATCGCGCTCAAACTCACCCCCGCGGTGTTCCTGCTGTATTTCCTGGTGCGTCGGGACTTTCGCAGTGCGTTGACGACCGTGACGTCTTTCGCCGCGGCGACGCTGGTCGGGTTCATCCTGGCCTGGAGCGACTCGTGGGAGTACTGGACGCACACCGTGCACCACACCGATCGGATCGGCTCCGCGGCGCTGAACACCGACCAGAACATCGCGGGCGCACTGGCCCGGATCGGGCTTTCCGAGCAGCTGCGTTTCCTGCTGTGGGTGGGCCTGTGCCTGGCGGTGCTGGCGCTGACCGTCTGGGCGATGCGACGGGTGTTGCAGGCCGGCGAGACGACCCTGGCGGTCATCTGCGTGGCCCTGTTCGGGCTGATGGTGTCGCCGGTGTCGTGGTCACACCATTGGGTATGGGCGCTGCCGGCGCTGCTGGTGACCGCGATCCTGGGCTGGCGGCGCCGCAACATCGCGCTGGGCGTGCTCACCGCCGCCGGAGTGGGACTGATGGTCTGGGAGCCACTCGAGCTGATGCCCAAGCACCATGAGGAGACCGCCAACTGGTGGCGTCAGCTGCTCGGGATGTCCTACGTGTGGTGGGCGCTGGCGGTGATCGTCGCGGCCGGACTCACCGTCACCGCCCGGGTCAGCGCTCGGGAGGCGCAGGTGCGCAACGACTCCGAGGCCGGACGTCAGTTCTTCAGCGACGTCAACGTCGCCAGTTAGTCGGTCAGCCGGCTGCGGTCTCGGGGATCCGCGCGGCGTCGTCGTCGGGGCCCTGACCGTTCGACGCGTTGCCGCGGTTCTTGACCGTGGCGGCGTAGACGTCGACGTACTCCTGACCGGACAGCCCCATCAGCTCGTAGATGACCTCGTCGGCGACGGCCCGCTCGATGAATCGGTTCCCGGCCAAGCCGTCGAATCGGGAGAAGTCCATCGGCTTGCCGAACCGGACCGTCACCTTGCCGAAGCGCAGCATCGTGGTGCCCGGCGGGTTGACGACGTCGGTGCCGATCATCGCGACCGGAATCACCGGAACACCGGTCTCCAGTGCCAGCCGGGCCAGGCCCGTCTTGCCCTTGTACAGCCTGCCGTCCGGCGAGCGGGTGCCCTCTGGGTACATGCCCAGTAACTTGCCCGCGCCCAGCACCCGCTGCGCGGTGTCCAGTGCGGCCTGAGCGGTATCGGCATTGCTGCGGTCGATCGGCACCTGCCCGACGGCGGTGAAGAACCACCGACTGAACCAGCCCTTGATTCCGGTGCCGGTGAAATATTCGGACTTCGCCAGGAAGGTGATCCGCCGCCGCACCACCAGCGGCAGATAGAAGCTGTCCATCACCGCGAGGTGGTTACTGGCTAGGATCGCCGGGCCGTTAGTCGGAAGATGTTGCAGGCCTTCGACTTTCGGACGGCCAAGCAATTGCAGCAGCGGGCCCAGGAGGATGTACTTGAATAGCCAGTACCACATGGCCCTCCCTCTCGCCCGAAACCCGCTGGTGTTCTGCGCCAACTGTACCCATCCGCGACGGAGGGGACCACTTTCAAACCCTGTGGATCACTCTTCGATCGTGACCGGGATGGGCTGGTATCGCGTCCGCGCGTCGGCGGGGCCCGCGGGGGCGTCCTCGGCCGGTGCGCCGCCGCCGGGTGGCCCGTCGGGAGGCGGTTGCGCGGACCGGTCGATGTCGTCGATGATCGCGCGGATCACCTCCAGCAGCGCGATGCTGTGGTCCGCGATCACGGTCAGCAGCGGGTGCTGATCGCCGGTCGCCAGCGCGGCCAGCGCGCACACCGGGCACCAGATCTGCTGACACTTGCCGGTCCCGACGCCGTTGCCCGCCGTCATCGCGGCGGCCACGCGCACGGCGGGGTCGATCCCGTCGAGGATGGCCTCGGCGAGCTTGCGCAGTTCCGGACCGATATCGGGGTGTGCCTTACTCACCTAGGCCACACCTCCGGATCTGGTCGAAAACGTACTGTCAGCTCACCGCCCCGCAGATGCGCGTCTTGGACCGTGCACCGTCGTAGTACGGACGCCAACCTGACCCGGCGCCGCAACCCGCCGGCGCTGATGATCAGGTCGTCGTCCACCCGGCCCAGCGACAGCGATCCGGGGTCGAGCTGGGGCAACGTTAGCCGCATCCGGTAGATCGACCCAAGTCCCGACCCCGATTCGAGATCCACAATAGGACGCAATGGGCCTGGTGGGGCCGCTCCACGCCGAAGTCGGGCGCTGTCAAGCAATCCGCCCAGCGCTTTGGGGCCGATCGGTTCCCCGGCCAAGTGCGGCGTCATGACGAGCGCGACGTCGCCGATCGTGGCGTCGAGCTCCTCGAGCACCGCCCGCTGCTCACTGATGCGCTCGCCATACCAGTAGAAGGCCGGGTGCTCGGGCAGGTTGCGGTACTCGTAGGACTCGTCTTCGACCAGAACCTGATTGATGATCAGCTCCTCGACGCGCACCCCCATCAGCGACAGCGAGCCCAGCGTGCGGACCGCCTCGGCGGCCACCACACGCTCGGGCGTCAGCACCAGGTGCGCGCTGACCTGATCCCCGTCGGTGAGCAGTGCGCCGAGCCGCTCGACGCTGGAGCTGATGCGTTCGATCAGCTCCACCACCGCGGCGGAGCGGGCGTCGTCGGCGGTGATGGACAGCCGGCGGTGGCGCGGCCAGGCGCGCTCGACGTAGAGCCCGAACGTGGCGGGCAGCGTGAGCATGCGCAACGCGTCCGCGGTCGAGGCGCAGTCGACGACGACCCGATGCCATTGTCCGGACGCCGCGAGCTCGCCGACCGCGTGCAGTCCGAGCACTTCCTGAATGCCCGGCAACGCCGAGAGTTCTTCGGGAGCAATGCTGCTCAGCTCGGAGTCGGGGAACCGCCGATCCAGGGCGGTGACCACCTCGTGCCACCGGGCCTCGAGCAGTGCCAGGGTGTCCAGCGCCATCGCGTCGAGCGAGCCACCGCCCGTCTCAGCGGTCTCGTCGGCCAGCACCCGAACCGGCTCGCCGCGACCGCTGGGCGGCACGGGAATGCCGAGCACGTCGCCCAGCGAGTGCGCCTGGTCGGTCGACACCACCAGCACGCGCTGCCCCTCGATCGCATCACAGACCGCGGTGGCAGCAGCGAGGGTGGATTTTCCTACCCCGCCCTTCCCAACGAAGAGACTGATCCTGGCCCTGGAGAAGGGAGGGGTGGGTGAAACGAACTCACTCAGCCTCGACTCGTTTCTTGAGATCCTTCAATGCGGTGTCGGTCAGCCGGCGCTCGGCCTTGCGCTTGAGCAACCCGATCATCGGGATAGCCAGATCGACCGAGAGTTCGTAGGTGACATCGGTTCCAGAACCCTTGGCCGCCAACCGATATGAGCCTTCGAGCGACCGCAGCAGCGAGCTGGACACCAGGGTCCAGCTCAGCGACTTGTGGTCGGCCGGCCACTGGTAGGACATCACCATGGTGTCCTTGATGACCCCGGCGTCCATCACGAATCGCACGGTCTTCGGGTAGCCGTCGGCGCCGCGCTCCTGCACCTCGGCTTCCTTGTACTCCGAGATCCAGTCCGGGTAAGAGTCGATGTCGGCGATCACCTGCAGCACCGTGCCGGGATCTGCCTCGATGTGAATCGTCTGGGTCGTCTTTTCCGCCACCTGGCCGCTACCTTCTCTCCCGCAAGGGGGTTCACCCCCGGTCATCTCCGGTAGTACCCCGCCTTCGGACCGAAACGGTACTCTCCGGGCGAACCTTGACCGGAGTTAAACTACCGGAGAAACACCGACCGGTCGTGACCGTTCCAGCGTCGTCTTGAGCTCGAAAGCCATTTTCTTGCCCGCCACCCGGCGGCGATGCGTCATTTTCGCCAGGTTCAGTTTGGCCAGCTGGTAGGCGGCCACGCCGGTGGGCTCGGCGTGCAGGAAGTAGTGCAACACCACTCCGTCCAGCGAGGGCTCCAGCCACACCTCCATGGTGCCGGTCAGCGCCCCGGTGACCGCCCAGCGGATGCCCTTTTCGGCCCGGTCCTCGACGACCTTGAGCCGCAGATCCGGCCACCACCGTTGCCAGCTCGACCGATCGCCGATCGCGGCGCCGACCAGTGCGCCGTCGGCGGCGACATACGTCTGGTCCGCGATCTGGATGCTGTGCATCGTGTCAGCTTCACACATCAATATGCGCGGCTCGCCGCCGAGTCGACGCCGACGTCGCCCAACCGACCGCTTGGTTGCTGCGCGAATGTCGCGATTAGGCTGGGCTACAGCAACCCGGCCACCGGTCACTAGGTCAATCGAGGTCAAAACCGTGCGTGAGTACAGCGTTCCTGCCCGCTTCTCTGTCGGCGAGCACGACAACATCGCGACCATGGTCTTCGAGCACGAGCGCGACGACCCAAGCTTTGTCATCTATCAACGTCAGATCGACGGGGTATGGACCGACGTCACGTGCGCCGAGGCGGCCCAGCAGATTCGCGCGGCGGCATTGGGCCTGATCTCGCTGGGCGTGCAGGCCGGCGACCGGGTGTCGATCTTCTCGGCCACCCGCTACGAGTGGGCGATCCTCGACCTGGCCATCCTGTCCATCGGCGCCGTCACCGTCCCGATCTACGAAACCTCCTCGGCCGAGCAGGTGCGCTGGGTGCTGCAGGACTCCGAAGCGGTCGTGGCGTTCGCCGAAACCGACGCGCACGCCGCGACGATCACCGAGCTCACCGGCGAACTTCCGGCGCTGCGCCGGGTGCTGCACATCGACGGCGCGGGCCCCAAGGCGCTCGACCAGCTCGTCGAGGAGGGCGCGTCGGTCGATCCCGAGCAGCTGACCGCCCGGCTGGCCGCGTTGCGCTCGGACGATCCCGCGACGCTGATCTACACGTCGGGAACCACCGGACGTCCCAAAGGGTGCCAGCTGACGCATTCCAACCTGCTCTACGAGACGCGGGGCGCCAAGGAGTGCCTGCCGACCCTGCTGAACGAGGGGCAGCGGCTGCTGATTTTCCTGCCGCTGGCCCACGTGTTGGCCCGCGCGCTGACGCTGTCGGCGTTCGCCAACAAGGTGACCGTCGGCTTCACCAGCGACATCAAAAACCTGCTGCCGATGTTCGCGGTGTTCAAGCCGACGGTCGTGGTGTCGGTGCCGCGGGTGTTCGAGAAGGTTTACAACACGGCCGAGCAGAACGCCGCCAACGACGGCAAGGGGCCGATCTTCGCGCGGGCCGTGCAAACCGCCGTCGACTGGAGCGAGGCCCACGACAACGGCGGGCCCGGGCTGCTGCTGCGCGCCAAGCACGCGCTGTTCGACCGGCTGGTCTACCACAAGCTGCGTGCGGCGCTGGGCGGCGACTGCCACGCGTCGGTGTCCGGCGGCGCACCGCTGGGCGCGCGGCTCGGCCACTTCTACCGCGGGGTGGGCCTGACCATCCACGAGGGCTACGGCCTGACCGAGACCACCTCGGCCATCACGGTCAACCAGGTCGGCCGGGTCAAGATCGGGACCGTCGGAACGTTGTTGCCGGGCAACAGCATGCGCATCGCCGACGACGGTGAGCTGTTGGTGCGCGGCGGCGTGGTGTTCAGCGGCTACTGGCGCAACGAGCAGGCCACCGCCGAGGCGTTCGCCGACGGCTGGTTCAAGACCGGCGATCTCGGCGCGCTCGACGAGGACGGCTTCCTGAAGATCACCGGACGTAAGAAGGAGATCATCGTCACCGCCGGTGGCAAGAACGTTGCCCCCGCCGTGCTCGAGGACCAGCTGCGGGCGCACCCGTTGATCAGCCAGGCGATGGTGGTCGGCGACGCCAAACCCTTTGTCGGCGCACTGATTACGATCGACCCCGAGGCCTTCGGCGGCTGGAAGGAACGCAACAGCAAGGCCGAGGGCTCGTCGGTGGGCGATCTGGCCACCGATCCCGATCTGGTCGCCGAGGTCGACGCCGCGGTCAAGCAGGCCAACCTGTCGGTGTCGCATGCCGAGTCGATCCGCAAATTCCGCATTCTTCCGGTCGACTTCACCGAGGACACCGGCGAGCTGACCCCGACGATGAAGCTCAAGCGCAACGTGGTGGCCGAGAAGTTCGCCTCCGATATCGAAGCGCTCTACCGGACGGAATAACGCCCCGGGCGCTCACACCGGTGTCAGCAGCCCCGCCAGCCGGGCGGCGAGTGTGTCCCAGCGCCACTGCGACGTCACCCACGCGCGTCCCGCCGTGCCCATCGCGGCGGCCCGGGCCGGGTCGGCCAGCAACTCGGTGACGGCGTCGCCGATCTCTTGCACCGAGTTTCCATCGACGACGAGTCCAGTCTTGTTGTGCTGCACGGCTTCCGGGGCGCCGCCCGAATCCCCGGCGATCACCGGCACTCCGGTCGCCGAAGCCTCCAGGAACACGATGCCCAAGCCCTCGACGTCCATGCCCGCGCCGCGGGTGCGGCACGGCATCGCGAACACGTCGGCCAGCGCGTAGTGGGCGGGCAGCTCCGCCGACGGCACCGCGCCGGTGAACGTCACGTGGTCGGCCACGCCGCGGTCGGCGGCCAGCTGGCGCAGCGTGTCAAGGTAGGGGCCGCTGCCGACGATCACCAGCGCGGCGCCGTCGACGCGGTTCCGGATCGACGGCAACGCCTTGATCAGCATGTCCTGGCCCTTGCGCGGCACCAGCCTTGATAGGCACACGACGGTGGGCCGCTCCCCCAGCCGGTAGCGGTTGCGCAGCTCCGCGCGGCCGGCCGGGTCGGGCCGGAACCGGTCGGTGTCGACCCCCGACGGCAGGTATTCCAGCGACGCCGCGGGCCCGAAGGCCGTCGCGAACCGCGACCGCGTGTAGCGGCTGACGAACGTCACGACGTCGGTGTCGTTGCCGATGCGCCGCAGCACCGACCGCGCCACCGGAAGCATCGACCAGCCCACCTCATGGCCGTGCGTGCTGGCCAGCACCCGGCTCGCGCCGGCCCGCCGGGCCCGCGCCGCCAGCAGCGCCAGGGGTGCGGCCGCGCCGAACCACACGGTGTCGATGCCGTGGTCACCGATCAGCCGGCGCATCCGGGCATCGACGGCCGGCCCCGGCAGCATCAGGGTGCCCGGGTGGCGCACCACCCGATAGCCGGCCGCCTCCGCGTCGAAGACCTCGGCGCCCTTCCATTGCGGCGCGTACACCAGCACCGCGTGCGACCCGGTGTTCACCAGCCGGGCGACGAACTCGCGCAGGTAGGACTGGATGCCGCCACGCCGGGGCGGAAAGTCGTTGGTTACCAGCAGGACCCGGCTCACTTGCCTCAGGCTAGCCTGACGACGATGCAGACCGCCAAGTGGTCTGAAAAGAAGTCAGGCCCCGCCGACCATCCATTGCTGCCAGCGCCCGAGCAGACCGACCGAGTCGATGTCCAGGACGTCGCGCGCGGCAGTGAACGGCTCGACGTGCGCGACACCGCACACGGCCAGATAGTAGGCGCGCAATTTCGGCGCCCCGAAGGTGCCGGCGACGAAGCGGGCGAACCACCAGGCGCGGTCGTAGGCCACCGAGCGCTGCGGCCCGGGCGTGTTGAGGTCGATGTCCGAGGGCAACGACACGGGTTGTGAGCGCGCCTCGGCCGGGACCGGGGTGTCGGGCCGAGCTACGAAATCGGCGGTGCCTTCGGCCAGCCACTGCGGCGCGTCGAGCGCGGTGTCGGCGCGCGACGCGTAATGAAAAAGCTCGTGTGTCAACACAATTCGCAAAGCCGAGTCGCTCATGGTCGCCGCGCCCGGCGCGAACACCATCCGCTGGCCGGCGACCACCCGGTGCGCGGGATCGATGCGATCGGCGACGGTGACCGCCGCGATGTCCGCCCACTGCGACGGCGGTCCGCCGCCGGCGGCGGCACGAAACTCGTCGTCGGAGCCGGCGACCAGCACCGAGATGTCGCGCGACCAGTCGACGCCCCAGAACGCCTCCACCTTCTCGATCGCGGTGCGCATCTCCGATGCGATACGGGCCAGCAGGCGGTCGGCGGTCGGCCCGCCCGGGCCGATCAGGCGGACCTGCCGGTCGCCGACGATCAGGGGTGCCCGCCCGGCGGTCGGGCGACTGTGAGCGGGCGCGACGAGTTGTGCGGGTCTTATCCGCCCGTTGCGCGCGTCCAGCGGCACGGCGGCCGCCACCGCGATCTCGACGACGAAGACCCAGGCCAGCAGGACCGGAAGCCACCGGCGGTGCCGACGGTATTGCCTGCGCCGAGAACGGTCAGTAACGGCGGGCGTCGTGAATCGGGCCGGCGGCATTCATCGGCACTACCCGCACCGGGACGCCGTAGGTCGAGGAGTGGACCACCATGCCGTCGCCGACGTAGATGCCACTGTGCGACGCATCGGAGTAGAAGGTCACCACGTCGCCGGGCTGCAGGTCCGACAGCGCCACCGGTTGACCGCCGTTGGCCTGCGCCTGGCTGGAGTGCGGCAACGAGATGCCGGCCTGCTGGAAGGCCCACATCACCAGACCTGAGCAGTCGAACCCGCCAGGGGCCGCACCGCCCCACGAGTACGGCGTTCCGACCTGGGTCAGCGCCGCCTGCACGACGTTGGCGCGGTCGCCACCGATGCCGCCGGGACCACCGGGAGCCATGCCGGGTATCCCGGGGAACATTCCGGCCGGCTGCGGAGCCTCACCCGGCGGCAGCGCGCCGGGAGCCGGCGGGGCGCCGGGCGGCAACGCGTCGGGCGCCGGCGCACCGGGGGCCGGAGCCGCGGCGGGTATCGGCCCGGGGTCGGCCAGCGCCGTGCGCTGCTGCGGCGACAGGGACACGTACTGAGATTTCACGACGGCGATCTGAACCTGCAGTTGGCTCTGCTTGGACTGCAGGCTGGCCCGCACCGCGGCGGCCTGCTCGGCCGCGCTCTTGGCGTCGGCGGCGGAGCGGGCCGAAGCCTGCTCGGCCTTGGCGGCCTGCTCACCCGCAACGCGGAAACTTGCCATCTGAGTTGACATTTGGGTCGCCATCACGCGCTGCACGGCCATCTTGTCGATCAGCCCCTGCGGCGATTGCGCGGTCAGCATCGCCTCCATGCCGTCGACGCGGCCACCCATGTAGGTCGCGGCGGCGAGTTTGTTGACGGCGTTCTGGAAGGTGGCCAGCCGGGCCCGCGCCGCATCCACCGCGGCCTGGTCATCCGAGTGCTTCTTGTCGGCGGCCCGCTGGGCGGCGAGCTTCTCGTTGAGGTCGAGCTGCGCACTGTGCATGGCCTCGGTGGTCCGCTCGGCCTGCCGGGACAGCTCACTGAGCTTTGCCAGGGCGTCGTCAGCTGGATCGGCCGAGACATTCGCGGCGTACACACCCGATAAGACCGTTAGGCCTGCCAGCGTCCCGATGACTGACCGCGTGATGACACGCGAGATCGAATGCGCGGAGCCGAAACTCAAAGTATTGCTTCCTTAAACTGCCATCGACGTTCGAGGTCGAGCTGGGTTTAGGTCTCAAACAGGTTACGAAACGATATCGGCGTTTGTCCAAACCAGATCGTTAAGAAAATGGAAAGATTTATGTCATAAGTATGTGAACGAGACGGCCAAGCGCGGCGGTCCAGGGGTTTTGGCACTCGGGGCCATTAGGCGACCCCCGTGCCGCGATTTCGATGAATCGGCACCAGCCGCAACCGCGGCGCCAACCCGACCTCCGCAAGTACCTCGAGCGCGGCCCGCTCATCCTGCAACAAAGTTTCCGGTACCCCGAGTAGCACGCTGACCACGCAGTCCCGGCATCCCGGGCCGCGCGCCGCGCAGTCGTCGCAGTCGATCACCACCGGTTCACCCGGTCCTGACGCGGCGCCGCCTTTGCTGTGGGTTCCGCTGCTGTGGGCCATCGGAATCGGTCCTCTCATCCGGCCTGTCAAAACTCAACTCGTCCTGACCCGAACGGTAACCGCGGGCACCGACATCTTTTGGCGAGCGCGACCCGGCGGCCGAACGCCGCGCGTGTCGGTCCCGACGCTTAGCGTCAAACTCAGTGTCAGGGTGAGGTTGCCGCGTAGAGCGGTGGTTGGATCCTGATCACCTGGTGTCTGGCTCGTAGCGTCGCTGCCGCCCTCGGGTTGGCGTTCATGGGTTTTGTCGGCATCAGGTGTGAAGGACCGGCCGGCGTGACTTGATAGGAGCGTGGCACCGCCCCCGACTGAGATGTGTCCGCCGACCGGCCCAACCGTCACCTCACAGTGAAGGAGGCAACCACCATGGTTGTTGTTGGAGCCGATGTCCACAAGCGCACCCACACGTTTGTCGCCGTCGACGAGGTTGGCCGAAAGCTCGGCGAGAAGGTCGTGGACGCCACAACTGCCGGCCATCGCCGGGCATTGCGGTGGGCCCGCGATCAGTTCGGGGTCGAGCTGGTCTGGGCGATCGAGGATTGTCGGCACCTGTCTGCTCGTTTGGAGCGCGACCTGTTGACTACCGGTCAGAAGGTGGTGCGGGTACCACCGAAGTTGATGGCGCTGACCCGTAAGTCGGCGCGGACCCGGGGTAAGTCCGATCCGATCGACGCGTTGGCGGTGGCGCGGGCGTTCTTACGTGAACCGGATTTGCCGGTGGCCTCTCATGACGAGACATCGCGGGAATTGAAATTGTTGGTGGATCGGCGTGAAGATCTTGTGGCACAGAGAACCTCGACGATCAACCGGCTGTTGTGGCGAGTTCACGAACTCGATCCTTCCCATGCACCCAAGGCCGCTTCGTTGGATCTGGCTAAGCACCGCGACGTGCTGCGGGCGTGGTTGGACACCGTGCCCGGCTTGGTGGCCGAATTGGCTCGTGATGAGCTGGCCGACGTCACCCGACTCACCGAAGCCATCAATGCCTTGACCAAACGCATCGGCGAACGCGTCCGTGCGATCGCTCCGGCACTGTTGGCGATGCCCGGCTGCGGCGAGCTGACCGCAGCCAAACTGGTCGGCGAAACCGCCGGCGTAACCCGATTCAAAAGCGAGGCCGCCTTCGCCCGCCATAGCGGCGTGGCACCGATCCCAGTGTGGTCGGCAAACACCGCCGGTCGGGTGCGCATGACCCGCTCGGGCAACCGGCAACTCAATGCCGCGCTACATCGCATCGCGGTCACCCAGATTCGCATCGACGGACTCGGCCAGGCCTACTACCGCAAGCGACTGACCGACGGAGATTCCAGCACCGAGGCCCTGCGCTGCCTCAAACGCCGCCTGGCCCGCCTGGTGTTCCACCACCTCCACACCGACGACCAAACCCGCAATCAGCCTTGCCAACCGGCAGCGGCTTGACATAGGAGAAACCCATGGGTGTGACTGGTGGGACTCAGTTGAGTTTCGCCGACCTGGCATCCGGCGGGGACTCGACCTGGGCGCCCACCGACGACATCCCGCTGCGGGAGACCACGTTCGTGGTGGTGGACCTGGAGACGACCGGCGGACGCAGCCGCGGAAAACACGGTGCGACCGCCGACGCCATCACCGAGATCGGGGCGGTCAAGGTCCGCGGTGGCGTCGTGCTCGGCGAATTCGGCACCCTGGTGGACCCGCAGCGCAGCATCCCACCACAGATCGTGCAGTTGACCGGCATCACGACGACGATGGTGTGCGACGCCCCGACCATCGACGCGGTGCTGCCGATGTTTCTGGAGTTCGCCGGCCTGGACAGCGGGGCGGTGCTGGTCGCCCACAACGCGGGGTTCGACGTCGGATTTCTACGCGCGGCCGCCGAACACTGCGAAATCCGTTGGCCCAGAACCCAAGTGCTGTGCACGGTCCGGCTGGCGCGCCGGGTGCTGAGCCGGGAAGAGGCACCCAGTGTGGCGCTGGCCGCGTTGGCGCGGCTGTTCGCGGTCGCCGCCCAACCCACTCACCGCGCCCTCGACGACGCGCGCGCGACCGTCGACGTGCTGCACGCGCTGATCGAGCGGGTGGGCAACCAGGGCGTGCACACCTACTCCGACCTGCGCTCGTATCTGCCCGACGTGACGCCGACCCAGCGCCGCAAGCGGGTGCTCGCCGCGCACCTGCCGCGCCGGCCCGGGGTGTACCTGTTCCGCGGGCCGTCGGGCGAGGTGCTCTACGTCGGCACCGCCGTCGACCTGCGCCGCCGGGTAAGCCAGTACTTCACCGGCGCCGACCCGCGCGGCCGGATGAAAGAGATGGTCGCGCTGGCCTCCGCGGTCGACCACGTCGAGTGCGCGCACGCGCTGGAGGCCGGGGTGCGCGAGCTGCGGATGCTGGCCGCGCACGCGCCGCCCTACAACCGCCGCTCGAGGTTCCCGCACCGTTGGTGGTGGGTGGCGCTCAGCGACGAGGCATTCCCGCGGCTGTCGGTGGTGCGGGCCCCGCGGCACGACCGCGTCATCGGGCCGTTTCGGTCCCGCAGCGACGCCGCCGACACCGCGCGGCTGCTGGCACGGTTCACCGGAATCCGCACCTGCACAACACGACTCGGCCGCTGCGCCCGGCACGGGCCGGCCTGCCCCGAGGTCGAAGTGTCCCCCTGCCCCGCCGCCCGCGACCTGACCGCCGCGCAGTACGCCGAGGCGACGCGGCGCGCCGCGGCACTGATCGACGGCGCGGACAACAGCGCGTTGGCCGCCGCCGTCGATCAGGTCACGGCGCTGGCCGAGCATCGCCACTTCGAGAGCGCGGCGCGGCTGCGCGACCGCACCGCCGCCGCCGTCGACGCGCTGTGGCGGGGCCAGCGGCTGCGGGCGCTGGCCGCGCTGCCCGAGCTGATCGCCGCGGCCCCGGACGGCAACGGGGGCTACCACCTCGCCGTCATCCGCTACGGCCAGCTCGCCGCGGCCGGAACCGCCAGGCGCGGGGTGCCACCGATGCCGGTCATCGACGCGATTCACGCTGGCGCACAAGCGATTTTGACGGCCGAGGCCCCGCTGGGCGGTGCGCTGGTCGAGGAGACCGCGCTGATCGCGCGGTGGCTGGCCGCCCCGGGGGTGCGCATCGTGCGGGTCGCCGACGACCTCGGCTGGGCGTCGCCGCTGCGCTCGGCCGGCGCCTGGGCGGGGTGGGCGGCAGCGGCGCGCTCGGCGCGGCTGGCGTGGCAACAGGATCCGGCGCGCGGACCGGACTCAGGCCTGCTGGCTGAACCGCACCCAACGCGCGAGCAGCTGCTCGGCGGCCCCGGAGTCGATGGCCGCACCGGCCCGCTCCAGCCCGTCCTCCCACGCCGGCAGCCATTCGGCGCGGCTGGATAGGCCCGCATGCGCAACGATCGCGCCGGCGGCGTTGAGCACGACGGCGTCACGGACCGCCCCCTTGACCCCGCCCAGCACGGCGCGCACCTCTTCGGCGTTGGCGTAGGCGTCGCCGCCCAGCAGCTGGTCCAGCTCGGCGCGGGCGAACCCGAATCCCGCGGGATCGAATGTCAGCTTGTCCACCGTGCCGGCCTGCACGCGCCAAATCGTGCTGGTGGTCGTCGTGGTCAGTTCGTCCAGGCCGTCGTCGCCGTGCACGACCAGCACGCTGGCCCGCCGCGCGGCGAACACCCCGGCCATCACCTCGGCGAGGTTGGCGAACGCGCAGCCGATCAGGCCGGCCCGCGGCAAAGCCGGGTTGGTAAGCGGCCCAAGGAGATTGAAGACCGTCGGGATACCGATCTCGCGGCGCACGGCCGACGCGTGCCGGTAGGACGGATGGAACGCCGGCGCGAAGCAGAACCCGATCCCGACTTCGGCCAGGCTGCGCGCGACCTGGTCGGGCCCCAGATCGATGCGCACCCCGAGGGCCTCGAGCGTGTCGGCACCGCCGGACAGCGAGGACGCCGCCCGGTTGCCGTGTTTGACCACCGGCACCCCCGCGGCCGCGACCACGATCGCGGCCATCGTGGACAGGTTGACGGTGTTGACGCCGTCGCCGCCGGTACCGACGATGTCGACGGCGTCACCGCGGATCGCCTCGGCGGGGATGCGGTGCGCGTGGCTGAGCATCACCTCGGCCAGCTCACTGACCTCGGCAGCGGTGGGCACCTTCATCTTCATCGCGACCGCGAAGGCCGCGATCTGGGCCGGGCGCGCGTTGCCCGTCATGATCTGGTCCATCGCCCATGCGGCCTGGCCGCGGGCCAGGTTCTGCCCGTCGGTCAGGCGGGCCAGCAACTGCGGCCAGGTCGGCGTGGCCCCGGGAGCGGTAGCGGAAAACGCCCGGGGCGGCGGAGCCTCAGATGACAGAGCCACGCGCCGATGGTCCCACGCGGAGCAACCGACACCCAACCGTCGTTTCGGCGCCCGGAAAAGTTCCACAAAAACGACGCGCGGGGGCGAATTTCCGCCCCGGGTAGAGTTCAACAACTACAAAGCGTCATACTTGCGGATGTGACGAGTGCTGTAGGGACCTCGGGGACCGCGATCACGTCGCGAGTTCATTCGCTGAATCGGCCCAACATGGTCAGTGTCGGCACCATAGTGTGGCTGTCCAGTGAACTTATGTTCTTTGCTGGCCTGTTCGCGTTCTATTTCACGGCGCGGGCGCAGGCCGGCGGGAACTGGCCGCCGCCGCCCACCGAGCTGAATCTGTACCAAGCCGTGCCGGTGACTCTGGTGTTGATCGCGTCGTCGTTCACCTGCCAGATGGGCGTGTTCGCCGCCGAGCGCGGCGACGTGTTCGGCCTGCGCCGCTGGTACGTGGTCACCTTCCTGATGGGACTGTTCTTCGTCCTCGGGCAGGCCTACGAGTACTTCCACCTGGGCACCCACGGGACGACCATCCACGGCAGCGCCTACGGCAGCGTGTTCTATCTGGCCACCGGTTTCCACGGCCTGCACGTCACCGGCGGACTGATCGCCTTCATATTCCTGCTGGTGCGCACCGGGATGAGCAAGTTCACGCCGGCCCAGGCGACGGCCAGCATCGTCGTCTCCTACTACTGGCATTTCGTCGACATCGTGTGGATCGCGCTGTTCACCGTGATCTATTTCATCCGCTGAAGGCCGGCGCTTTCAAAGAGGAATGAACAGGAGTGCTCGGTTGAAGAAACTGGGATTCACCCGATCCCGCGGCCGCAAGCCGCAGAGTCAGCTTGGGAAAAAGGCCGGGAAAGAGCAGAGCAGGCGGCGGCTGCGCCGTCGGCTGTCCGGCGGCCTGCTGCTGATGATCGCGCTGACCATCTCCGGCGGGCTGGCCGCGGTGCTGACCCCGACTCCCCAGGTCGCCGTCGCCGACGAGTCGAGCTCGGCGCTGCTGCGCAACGGCAAGCAGCTGTTCGACACCTCGTGCGTGTCCTGCCACGGCGCCAACCTGCAAGGCGTGCCGGATCACGGGCCCAGCCTGATCGGCGTCGGCGAGGCCGCCGTCTACTTCCAGGTGTCCAGCGGCCGCATGCCGGCCATGCGCGGCGAGGCCCAGGCCCCGCGCAAAGCGCCGATCTTCGACGAGGCCCAGACCGACGCGATCGGGGCATACGTGCAGGCCAACGGTGGCGGCCCCACCGTGGTGCGCAACCCCGACGGCAGCGTTGCGATGCACTCGCTGCGCGGCGACGACCTGGGCCGCGGCGGGGATCTGTTCCGGCTCAACTGCGCCTCGTGCCACAACTTCACCGGTAAGGGCGGCGCGCTGTCGTCGGGCAAGTTCGCGCCCGACCTCGGTGAGGCCAACGAGCAGCAGATCCTGACGGCGATGCTGACCGGCCCGCAGAACATGCCGAAGTTCGCCGACCGCCAGCTGTCCTTCGAGGCCAAGAAGGACATCATCGGTTACGTCAAGAGCGTCACCGAGGAGCGTTCGCCGGGTGGCTACGGCCTGGGCGGTTTCGGACCCGCGCCGGAGGGCATGGCGATGTGGATCATCGGGATGGTCGCCGCTATCGCGTTGGCACTGTGGATTGGGGCGCGAGCATGAGCTCGGAAAGCACAGGAGTCGGTAAAGAGCCGGACCAGGCCGCACTGGCCGCGATGTCCAACCAGGAACTGCTCGCCCTCGGCGGCAAGATCGACGGCGTCGAGACCGTCTTCAAGGAGCCGCGCTGGCCGGTCGAGGGCACCAAGGCCGAAAAGCGCGCCGAGCGCGGCGTCGCCATGTGGCTTTTGCTGGGCGGCGGCTTCGGGCTGGCGCTGCTGCTGATCTTCTTGTTCTGGCCGTGGGAGTACAAGGGCAACGAGCAGGCCGGCAGCTTCGTCTACTCGCTGACCACGCCGCTGTACGGCCTCACCTTCGGGATGTCCATCCTGTCGATTGCCGTCGGCGCGATCTTGTTCCAGAAACGCTTTATCCCAGAAGAGATTTCGATTCAGGACCGCCACGACGGCGCCTCCCGCGACCTCGACCGCAAGACGGTCGTCGCGAACCTGACCGACGCGTATCAGACGTCGACGATCGGGCGCCGCAAGCTGATCGGGGCGTCGTTCGGCCTGGGCCTGGGCGCGTTCGGCCTCGGTACCCTGGTGGCGTTTGCCGGCGGCCTGATCAAAAACCCGTGGAAGCCGGTCGTGCCCACCGCCGACGGCATGAAAGCCGTGCTGTGGACGTCGGGCTGGACCCCGCGCTACCACGGCGAGACCATCTACCTGGCGCGGGCCACCGGCGCCACCGATGGCGCGCCGTTCGTCAAGATGCGACCCGAAGACATCGACGCCGGCGGCATGGAGACGGTGTTCCCGTGGCGGGAGTCCGACGGCGACGGCACCACGGTCGAATCGCACGAGAAGCTGGTCGCCATCAAGCTGGGTGTGCGTAATCCCGTGATGCTCATCCGCATTCGGCCCACCGACATGCCGCGGGTGGTCAAGCGTCAGAAGCAGGAGAGCTTCAACTTCGGCGAGTTCTTCGCCTTCACCAAGGTCTGCTCGCACCTGGGCTGCCCGTCGTCGCTGTACGAGCAGCAGTCCTACCGAATCCTGTGCCCCTGCCACCAATCGCAGTTCGACGCCCTGCATTTCGCCAAGCCGATCTTCGGACCGGCGGCCCGCGCGTTGGCGCAACTGCCGATCACCATCGACTCAAACGGGTATCTGGTTGCCAACGGTGACTTCATCGAGCCCGTCGGTCCTGCATTCTGGGAGAGGACGACAACATGAGTCCGAAACTGAGTCCCCCGAAGATCGGTGATGTGCTGGCCCGCCAGGGCGAGGACATCGACAGCCGGTATCACCCGTCGGCCGCGGTGCGCCGGCAGCTCAACAAGGTCTTCCCGACGCACTGGTCGTTCCTGCTCGGTGAGATCGCGATGTACAGCTTCTTCGTGCTGCTGATCACCGGCGTGTACCTGACGCTGTTCTTCGACCCGTCGATGGTCGACGTCACCTACAACGGCGTGTACCAGCCGCTGCGCGGCGTCGAGATGTCACGGGCCTACCAGTCCGCGCTCGACATCTCCTTCGAGGTGCGCGGCGGCCTGTTCGTCCGCCAGATTCACCACTGGGCCGCGCTGATGTTCTCCGCGTCGATCATGGTGCACCTGGCGCGCATCTTCTTCACCGGCGCGTTCCGCCGGCCCCGCGAGGCGAACTGGGTGATCGGCTCGCTGCTGCTGATCCTGTCCATGTTCGAGGGCTACTTCGGCTACTCGCTGCCCGACGACCTGCTCTCCGGTATCGGTCTGCGGGCCGCGCTCTCGTCGATCACGCTGGGCATGCCGGTGATCGGAACCTGGTTGCACTGGGCACTTTTCGGCGGTGACTTCCCCGGCACCATCCTGATCCCCCGGATGTACGCCCTGCACATCCTGTTGATCCCGGGCATCATCCTGGCGTTGATCGGGCTGCACCTGGCCATGGTGTGGTTCCAGAAGCACACCCAGTTCCCCGGCCCGGGACGCACCGAGCACAACGTCGTCGGCGTGCGCGTCATGCCGGTCTTCGCGGTCAAGTCCGGCGCGTTCTTCGCCGCCATCGTCGGTGTGCTTGGCCTGATGGGCGGCCTGCTACAGATCAACCCGATCTGGAACCTGGGGCCCTACAAGCCATCTCAGGTGTCGGCCGGCTCGCAGCCCGACTTCTACATGATGTGGACGGAAGGCCTGGCACGTATCTGGCCGCCGTGGGAGTTCTACATCGGGCACTACACCATCCCCGCGGTGGTCTGGGTTGCGCTGATCATGGGCGGGGTGTTCACCCTGCTGATCGTGTATCCGTTCCTGGAGAAGCGGTTCAGCGGTGACAGGGCGCATCACAACCTGCTGCAGCGGCCGCGTGATGTGCCGGTGCGGACCTCGATCGGCGCGATGGCGATTGCCTTCTACATGTTGCTGACGCTGTGCGCGATGAACGACATCATCGCGTTCACGTTCCACATCTCGCTGAACGCGACGACGTGGATCGGGCGTATCGGCATGGTGATCCTGCCGCCGTTCGTCTTCTTCATCAGCTACCGCTGGTGCATCGGGCTGCAGCGCAGCGACCGCGCTCTGCTCGAGCACGGCGTCGAGACCGGCATCATCAAGCGGCTGCCGCACGGTGCCTACATCGAGCTGCACCAGCCGCTCGGCCCGGTCGACGACCACGGCCACCCGCTCCCGCTGGAGTACCAGGGGGCGCCGATACCCAACAAGATGAACAAGCTGGGTTCGGCCGGTTCGCCGGGCAGCGGCAGCTTCTTGTTCGCCGACCCGCCGTCCGAGGATGCGGCGCTGCGCGAGGCGGCCCACGCCTCCGAGCAGCGTGCGCTGACCGCGCTGCGGGAACGCCAGGAGACCAACGGGTCCTCGAACGGCGAGCATTAGCTACAGCTGGCGGCGCGTTGCTGTTGGGCGGCGCGCAGGATTGACCCCGCGGTCACGAAGGCCGGCTTGTCCCGGTCGGCGGCACAGACTGGCAAGTCGGCGGCGCACCGCATTACCATCAGCGCCAGCGCGCTGTAGGTCGCGTACGGGATGATCAGCAGATTGACGCAACGGTCTCCGGCACCGATCGTCATCACATGGTGGCGCTTCTGGTCCCATCCCGGCCAATTGAAGTCGGGTGGCCGTTGCAGCGGTTGCCAATTGACGTTGATCGACGTGATGTCCCCCAGCATGGGAGTCAGAATGGCGACCAGGTCGGGCAATTCGTTGCTCATGCGGTCAGCGCGCGGCCACCACGCGCCGTCGATGACGCGGCCAAGCTCACGAGCCACCGACAACCGGACGGGTTTGGCTCGGCCCCGACCGCCGAACGGACGGCTCATCGCAGAGGTCTTGTGCTGCTGGGGGTTGTAGACTTCACGGGCGTTCCCTTCGCCGTCGACATCGCCCCCGCGGTTGGGGGCGGCGGAGCGGGGCGCCGATGCGGTGTACCACCGCTGACAACCTGGCCAACTCACGCTTGACGCTACGCCACAGGTAGGCGGCTACCGAACGTGACTGTGTGAAGCGGCCCAAAAGTGGGGATGGCTGTTTGATGGCGATTCAAGACTGGAACGACGCACCCGAGATTCATCCGTCGCAGATTCGAGTGGGTGACGTCATCGGCACGATTCGTCCCACCGCTCTTCGCTACACGGTCAAGATGATCGGCTCACCGCACACGGGTCCGCGGCAGTGGACGTTTTTCTGCCGTGACGACGGAGGTCTGCAGCACACCAGCACGTTCCGGGAGGACGAGTTGGTCCGCAGGTACACCAAAGCGTCGTGACCACCGACCGACTAGGTCGCGGCGATTTCGCGGCGTAGCTGCCGAACGTAGAGCCACTCGAGCGCCGGCATCGCCGCGGTGACGACCGCGGCCAGTCCGTAGCCGGCCCACGACAGACCGTCCTGCGCGACGGCCATCGAATAGGTCGCGGCGGCGACGGCAATCAGCGCGATGCCCATCGTGCCGGTCAAAACGACGGTGCCGCGCAAGAAGATTCGGTCCACGGCCTCGCCGGACCACTCCCCGGTGTCGCCGGTTTTCTGGGCACGCTGCGGGCGCACCCGCTCGACGACGGTTCGGGTGGTGGACTGGCGGACGGGCGGGCGTCCCTGCAGGGCCGTCGACCGGACGATCGGCGGTTCGGTCTTGGTCAGCCGGCGGGCCCGCAACAGCACCGGGATGGCCCCGGCGATGATCAGGGCGGACACGATGATCACCGTGTACAACACCCACGGCGTGCTGTGCGTGTTCCTGGCCGCGCTGTGCAGGCCGCCGCCCAGCTCGGCCAGCGCGACGGCAGCGGCCACGCTGACGCCCAGCAACAGCAGCCAGATCGCGGCGCAGGTGCCCAGCAGAAGTCGATCGATGACATCCGGCGGAACGGTGTCGGACCCGCGTCGATACGCGGAGTATCTGCTGACCATCAGCAGCTCGTCTGGGGCTGGTCGGCGTTGTTCGCCGACAGCACCGTTCCGTCGCTGGTGGTGATCGAGCAGTTGAGCCGGCTGACCCGGAACAGACTGGACGCCTGCACCGAGCCGACGTCGGATTGCGAGATCGGTGTGACCGTCATCGACCACGGGATGTACACGTTGTGCTGGGTGCGGGAGCGGCCGGAGGCGTCGACGTAGGTCACCGAGATGATGTCGCCCGGCGCCTTGGTCCCCGTCACCGAATAGGTGACCTGTCGCGGACCGGCCGGCGTCGTCGGCGGCGGGGGCGCCGGTGGCGGGGCCGCGGTGGCCGACGTGGTAGCCGGCGCGGGTGTGGTGGACGGCGCGGGAGGTGGCGGCGGCGGAGGCGGGGGCGGTGGCGTCACCGTCACAGTCTGGGTCTCCGTAGCTGTCGGGGGCGGTGGCGGCGGTTCGGTGGTGGTCGGCGGGGGCGGCGGTTTGGTCGTGGTGATTTCGTCCTGCACCGGCGGCGTCGACGAGGTGCTGGTGCCCGGATTGGCGAGTTGGCTGGCGTCGGTGCGAGCGAACAGCAGCGACACCGAGACCACCAGCGCGATCGCGGCCACGATGGCCGCCACGCCGACCACCCACGGCCAGCGTGGCGCGCCGTCGTCGTCATCGTCGTCGTCGGGTGCGTCGTCGTAGTTCTCGTAGTCGTAGAGCCTCAGGTCGGCCGGCAGATAGGGGCCGCTGATGAAATGCTCGGACTCGGGAGCGGAGTACGCGCGCGAATACGCGTCGGTCTGGCCGGTCTGCTCTGGCGCCGGGATCGCGCCGCTGTCGCCGAACGGTTCGGCGTCCAATGCGTGGTCGTGCTCGTCTAATTCGTCGCCGGGCTCGCTACCGGAATGCGGTTCGTCGTCGACCGCCCTGGCGGAATCGGATTCGTCGGGTTCCCATCCCGGGTGTTTCGGCCCGCTCATGTCTGCCTGCCCTGTCCAACTGCCTCACCTGCGCACGGGGCTTCAGGGGTACCTCGTGTCGCGCGCGATCCGGAGATTCTCATGTGCCTGCGCAAACCCTACCGAACCGAGTGGCGCAAAGAAGTCTTGGCGAACGGGCGACAGCTCAACTGATGCCCGGATTGTTACCTTTGAGATGCAAATCAGTGCTTCTCGGGGCCTACGTAGTACTCGAAGACCAATCCGGCGGCCGAAGCAAGGATGAACGCGACGCCGGCGACGATCAGCCACGGCAGCCACAGCGCGATGCCCACCGCGGCGACCGAGCCGGACAGCGCGAGCATCAACGGCCACCAGCTGTGCGGGGCGAAGAATCCCAATTCTCCTGCACCGTCGCTGATTTCGGCGCCCTCGTAGTCCTCGGGCCGGGTATCGAGGCGACGGGCCACGAACCGGAAGAAGGTGGCCGTGATCAACGCCAGACCGCCGGTCAGCGCCAGCGCGGTGGTGCCCGCCCACTCTTCACCACCGGTGGCGAACATCGCGGTCAGCACCCCGTAGAGCACCGCGGTGACGACGAAGAACGCGGCGATGAATTCGAACAGCCTCGCTTCGATATGCATTGCGTGTCCTAACCTACTGGTTGGGTCAGTTCGCCGCGGCGGGTGTCGAACGGATGAGTGGTCACCGCCACCGGTGACTGGGCGATCGCCTGCAACGCTTGGGCATTCGTCTTTCCGTCGATCCGCTGCTGCAGATAAGCCTTGAAGTCATTGGGCTCGACGACTCGGACCTCGAAGTTCATCATCGAGTGATACGTGCCGCACATCTCGGCGCAATGCCCGACGAAGGCCCCGGTCTTGGTGATCTCTTCGACCTGGAACACGTTCACCGAGTTGTTCTGCTTCGGGTAGGCCATCACGTCGCGCTTGAAGAGGAATTCCGGCACCCAGAAAGCGTGGATGACATCGGCTGAGTTCAATACGAATTCGATGCGCTTGCCGGCCGGCAGCACCAGCACCGGAATTTCCTGAGGGGTCCCAAGGGTTTCGACCTTGTCGAAGTTCAGGTAGGTCCGGTCCTCGGTGTTCAGGCCGCGCACCGGCCCGACGCGCTCCTCGCCGTGCTCGTCCTTGCCCTCGGGCTTGGAGACCATCGCCTTCTTGCGGGCCTCGTCGGCGCCGTCGTAGCTGAGCGTGCCGTCCTTGAAGTTGACGCTCTGATAGCCGAACTTCCAGTTCCACTGGAAGGCCGTGACGTCGATCACAACTTCGGGGTTCTTGTCCAGATGCAGCATCTTCTCCTGCACCACGACCGTGAAGTAGAACAGCACCGAGATGATCAGGAACGGCGTCACCGTGAGCACCAGCTCGAGCGGCATGTTGTAGCCGAACTGCCGGGGCAGCTCGGTGTCCGTCGCCCTCTTGCGGTGGAAAGCCGCCGACCAGAAGATCAGTCCCCACACGATGACCCCGACGACCAGCGAAGCGATCACCGCGCCGATCCACAGCTCCCGGTTCAGGTGGGCCTGCGGGGTGATGCCCTCGGGCCAGCCCAGAGCAAACACCGTCTGCCAGCTGCATCCGCTGAGGGTCAGTGCCAGCAAGCCCAGCGTCGCGGCCAGCGCCAGCGGTCGAAGTCGACGGGAAAGACCCCTGGGTGCGTCTGGCGAACGGCGCTGAAATATGCCCTGCGACAAACGCTGCGAACGGAACTGCCCGCCGGGTGTCACGTTGGCGCCTCCTGCTCGAACGTCGAATACTACGCAGCGTAGACCACGCCGCTCGGCCCGGCGACTAAACCCCGACCGGTCGGGCGCCGCGTCGTCGCGACCGGCCCGGTGCGGTGTCCCCAACCATCGCCGAAGTACGGCATATTGGTGGCCGTGTGTGGACTGCTGGCGTTCGTCGCGGACCCGGCCGGCCTGGATGCGACCGGCTCCGATCACGCGGCCGCCGCGGCCCGAGCCGACAGCGCCATCGCCCGCTCGTCGCACCTGATGCGCCACCGCGGCCCCGACGAGCCGGGCACCTGGACGGATCCCGGCGCCGACGGGTCGGTCGTGTTCGGTTTCAACCGGCTGTCGATCATCGACATCGAGCATTCGCATCAGCCGCTGCGCTGGGGGCCGCCCGACGCGCCCGACCGTTACGTTTTGGTGTTCAACGGCGAGATCTACAACTACCTCGAGCTGCGCGACGAGCTGACCGCCCGGCACGGCGCCGCGTTCGCCACCGACGGGGACGGCGAGGCGATCGTCGCCGGCTACCACCACTGGGGCTCCGAGGTGCTGACCCGGCTGCGCGGCATGTTCGCGTTCGCCCTCTGGGACACCGTGACCCGCGAATTGTTCTGTGCCCGTGACCCTTTCGGCATCAAGCCGCTGTTCATGGCGACCGGCGCCGGCGGCACGGCGGTGGCCAGCGAGAAGAAATGTCTGCTGGATCTCGTCGAATTGGTGGGGTTCGACACCGCGATCGACACCCGAGCCGTCCAGCACTACACCGTGCTGCAGTACGTGCCCGAGCCCGAGACGCTGCACCGCGGGGTGCGCCGGCTCGAATCGGGCTGCTACGCCCGGATCCGGCCCGGGTCAGCGCCGCGGGTCACCCGCTACTTCGCGCCGCGCTTCGCCGCGGTGCCGTTGACCCGCGACACCGAGCAGGCCCGCTACGACGAGATCACCGCGGTGCTCGAGGATTCGGTGGCCAAGCACATGCGAGCCGACGTCACCGTCGGGGCGTTCCTGTCCGGCGGCATCGACTCCACCGCGATCGCGGCGCTGGCCATCCGGCACAACCCCCGGCTGATCACGTTCACCACCGGCTTCGAGCGCGAGGGATTCTCCGAGATCGACGTCGCGGTGGCCTCGGCCGAAGCGATCGGCGCCCGCCACATCGCCAAGGTGGTCAGCGCGGGCGAGTTCGTCGCCGCCCTGCCCGAGATCGTCTGGTACCTCGACGAACCGGTCGCCGACCCGGCACTGGTCCCGCTGTTCTTCGTCGCCCGCGAGGCCCGCAAGCACGTCAAGGTGGTGCTCTCCGGCGAGGGCGCCGACGAGCTGTTCGGCGGCTACACGATCTACCGAGAACCGTTGTCGCTGAAGCCCTTTGACTATCTGCCGCGGCCGCTGCGGCGTTCGATGGGCCGGGTCTCCAAGCCGCTGCCCGACGGCATGCGCGGCAAGAGTCTGCTGCATCGCGGTTCGTTGACGCTCGAGGAGCGCTACTACGGCAATGCCCGCAGCTTCTCGGACGCCCAGCTGCGCGACGTGTTGCCCGGGTTCCGCGAACAGTGGACGCACACCGACGTGACGGCCCCGGTGTACGCCGAATCGGCGGGCTGGGACCCGGTGGCGCGCATGCAGCATGTCGACCTGTTCACCTGGCTGCGCGGCGACATTCTGGTCAAGGCCGACAAGATGACGATGGCCAACTCGCTGGAGCTTCGGGTGCCGTTCCTGGACCCCGAGGTGTTCGCCGTCGCGTCCCGGCTACCCGTCGAGGCGAAGATCACCCGCACGACGACGAAGTACGCGCTGCGGCGGGCGCTGGAACCCATCGTCCCCGCCCACGTGCTGCACCGGCCCAAGCTGGGGTTCCCGGTGCCGATCCGGCATTGGCTGCGCGCCGGCGAGCTGCTGGAGTGGGCCTACGCGACGGCGGACGCCTCGCAGGCCGGGCACCTGGTCGACACCGCCGCCGTGCGCCGGATGCTCGATGAGCATCGCAACGGCGTCAGCGATCACAGCCGCCGGCTGTGGACGGTGCTGATCTTCATGCTCTGGCACGCGATCTTCGTCGAGCACACCGTGGTGCCCCAAATCAGCGAGCCGGTATATCCGGTCCAGCTCTAGCGCGCGGGCTCGGCGTTCGGTGTGAACTCACGGCTTTGGGTGTGACCCCTGGGCGCGACCGCCCGGCGTGTCGCCACCGCCAGCGCACACCGGCCGCCCTCAGCGCACACCCAAAGCCGTGAGTTCACACTGAATGAGGCCCGAGCGGCTTAGGCCAGCACCGCGGCGATCTCGGCGGCCGCCTCGTCGCCGTAAGCGCCCGCCAGCCGCGTCTTGGCAACCTCGTGATCCCACGTCCACTCCTGGGTGCCGGTCGACTCGAGCACCAGCACGGCCACCAGCGAGCCCAGCTGGGCCGAGCGCTCGAGGCTCAGCCCGGCGGTGCGCCCGGTCAGGAAGCCGGCCCGGAACGCGTCACCGACGCCGGTCGGGTCGGTCTGGCTGTTCTCCGGCACCACGCCGACGTGCGTGGTGGTGCCGTCTTTGTCGACGATGTCGACGCCCTTGGCACCCAGCGTGGTGACCCGCAGACCGACCTTCTCCAGCACATCGTTCTCCGACCAGCCGGTCTTGTTGAGCAGTAGCTCCCACTCGTAGTCGTTGGTGAACAGGTAGGCGGCGCCGTCGATCAGCCTGTCGATCTCTTCCCCGGACAGCCGCGGCAGCTGCTGGGACGGGTCGGCGGCGAAGTCCAGGCCGAGCTTGCGGCACTCCTCGGTGTGCACCACCATCGCGTCGGGGTCGTTGGCGCCGATGATCACCAGATCCGGCTTGCCCACCGACGAGACGACGTCGGCGAGCTTGATGTTGCGGGCCTCCGACATCGCACCCGGGTAGAACGACGCGATCTGGGCCATGTCCTCGTCGGTGGTGCAGGTGAACCGCGCGGTGTGCGCGGTCTTGGAGATCAGCACGTTCTCACAGTTGACGCCGTGGCGCTCCAGCCATTCGCGGTATTCGCCGAAGTCGTCGCCGGCCGCGCCGACCAGAGCGACGTCGCCGCCGAGCACACCGATGGCGAAGGCGATGTTGCCCGCCACGCCGCCCCGATGGATCACCAGGTCGTCGACCAGGAAGCTGAGCGATACCTTCTGCAGATGCTCGGCCAGCAGATGCTCGGAGAACCGGCCGGGAAAACGCATCAGATTGTCGGTCGCTATCGAACCGGTCACCGCGATCGTCACGAAAATTCCACCCTTCATCGGTAAGCGCGTCCAGCCTACCCACGCGTTTCGCCCCCCCGGCAGACACCGCCAGCGTCCGCAGTCGGCGAACGGGTGTGCGCTAGCCTCCCTAGGGAACTCACTCAAGTCGCCGGGACCGAATACTCGGGCGGTACCCGCTCGTGGTCGGTGTCTACCAACTAGGAGAACCACAATGGGCGGTCCGCACTCGCCGAATCACGCTGTCGGCGGCGACGGACCCGTGCCCTACACCGAGCCGGTCGACTTTCCGCACGACCCTCCGGTCGGCGAGGCCCCGTTCCCGGCCGCCGGACCCGGCGAACCGCCGCCCGGCCCCTACCCCGGCCCGCCCGCGCCGCCACCGGACTATCCGAAACGGCGCTCCACGCGACGGCTGATTATCGGGGTACTGGCGGCGGTTGCGCTGGTCGCGGCGATGACGGCGGCGATCGTGTACGGCGTCCGCACCAACGGCGCCAACACCGGGGCCGCGTTCTCCGAGGCCTCGGCCAAAACGGCGATCCAGGGCTACCTGGACGCGCTGGGGAACCGCAACACCGACGAGATCGCCCGCAACGCGCTATGCGGGCTCTACGACGGGGTGCGTGATCGCCGGTCGGACCAGGCGCTGGCCAAGCTGAGCAGCGACGCGTTCCGCAAGCAGTTCTCGCGGGTCCAGGTGACCTCGATCGACAAGATCGTGTACCTGTCGCAATACCAGGCTCAGGCGCTGTTCACGATGCAGGTGTCGCCTGCCGCCGGCGGCCCGATGCGCGGCCAGGTCCAGGGCGTCGCGCAGCTGTTGTTCCAGCGCGGCAACGTGCTGGTGTGCTCGTATGTGCTGCGTACCGGGGGCTCGTACTAGCCCGTCCGGCTCAGTTGAAGGAGTCCCCGCAGGCGCACGATCCCGTGGCGTTCGGGTTGTCGATGGTGAAGCCCTGCTTCTCGATGGTGTCCACGAAGTCGATCGACGCGCCTTCCACGTAGGGCGCGCTCATCCGGTCCACCGTCAGCGTCACACCACCGAAGTCGGCGGTCAGGTCGCCGTCCAGCGAACGGTCGTCGAAGAACAGGTTGTAGCGCAGGCCGGCGCATCCGCCCGGCTGAACCGCGATGCGCAGCGCCAGGTCGTCGCGTCCCTCCTGGTCCAGCAGGGACTTCGCCTTGGTGGCGGCGGCCTCGGTCAGGATTACGCCATGGGTCTTGGCGGTCGACTCGTTCTGCACCGTCATTGCTTCTCCTACATGCCTGTTGTTGGGTAGGTGCCCGGGCACCCGAACCACTCGGGTAAAACCCAATGCCTCAACGGTACCTCGCAGGACCGCTATTCCCGAGTCGCGCCGCCACCTGTGACGCTAATCCCATCAGCTGGTTTGCCGCGTCGGCCAGCGCCAAGCCCACCGAGCCCGCGTACTCGGCCATCGACAGCGCGGACATGATGCCCGCCGTTCGCACCGCGGTTTTCTCCAGTCCGACCTGCCCGGCCAGCACAATCACCGGAATTCCCAGCGGGCCGGCGGCCGCCGCCAGCGAGCCGACCACCTTCCCGTGCAGCGACTGCTCGTCGAACTTGCCTTCGCCGGTGACGATCAGCTCGGCGATATCGAGGTCGTCGGCCAAATGGGTGTGCTCGGCAATGATCGCGGCGCCGGACTCGCAGCGGCCGCCGAGCGCCAGTAGGCCCGCCCCGATACCGCCGGCCGCCCCGGCCCCCGGCTCGGAGCTGACGTCGCGCCCGGCCACGGCCTCCAGGTGCAGCGCCCACGCCTCGAGACGGACTTCCAGCGCCGCGACGGTGGCGGTGTCGGCGCCCTTCTGCGGGCCGAACACGCGGGCCGCGCCCCAGGGGCCCACCAGCGGATACTCGGTGTCCGAGGCGGCGATCAGCTCGACATCGGCCAGTTGGTGCCGAGCGACTTCCAGGCCGCCCAGCTCGGCGATCATGCCTTGCCCGCCGTCGGTGCACGCGCTGCCGCCCAGGCCCACCACGATCCGCTTGGCTCCGACCCGAAGCGCCTCGGCGATCAGCTGGCCGACTCCCCTGCTGTGCGCCGTCAGCGCGGTCTCCGAGTCGGCCGGCCGGCCCAGCAGTGCCAGGCCGCAGGCCTGCGCGATCTCCAGGTAGGCGGTCGCCGTCTCCGGATCCCAGACCCACTCGGCATCCACCATGGCGTCCAGCGGCCCGATGACCTCGATGTGCCGCTTCTGCCCTATCCGATTGGCCAGCACCTCGATGAACCCCGGGCCGCCGTCGGACTGCGGGGCGACGATGAACTGGTCGCCGGGGCGAGAGCGGGTCCATCCGGTCGCGATGGCGGCGGCAGCTTCTAGCGCCGAAAGGCTGTCGCCGTAGCAATCCGGGGCCACCAATACCCGCATAGCCGGCAGTTGCAAACGACCCGGAGAAACACCATTGGCAACATCATCCGAGGCCATCGAGCCGTCATCCATCACCCGTAGCCGTTCATCACCGTTAAGGGTAGGTCCAACTATCGCGCGGCCGCAGAGCTATCGCGATGCCTGACGGGCCCATTCACCGAACGGGGCCGGCCGCGAAGTAACCTGGCGGTTGTGAAGTTGTTGGGCCGTAAGAAAACCCAAGCAGAGGTCGGCGAAGACGGTCTGGTGGCGCCCGCCGAACCCGACGCCGTCCTCGACACGGCGTCTCGCGGGTCGGCCAGGACCGGCCCCAAGGGCCGGCCCACGCCCAAGCGCGAAGCCGCCCGGCGAAATGCCAAGAAGGGCCCCGTCGCGCCGGCTCCCAAGACCGCCGCCGAGGCGCGGGCCCGCCGCAAATCGCTGGCCGGACCCAAACTCAGCCGCGAGGAGCGCAAGGCCGAGCGCACCGCCAGCCGGGCCCGGATGACGGATCGCCGCGAACGCATGATGGCCGGCGAAGAGGCGTACCTGCTGCCGCGCGACCAGGGTCCGATCCGCCGTTACGTGCGCGACGTGGTGGATTCCCGACGCAACGTGCTCGGCCTGTTCATGCCCTCGACACTGGCGCTGCTGTTCATCATGTTCGGCGCTCCGCAGCTGCAGATCTACATCTCGCCCGCGATGCTGGTGATCACCGCGATCATGGGCATCGACGCCCTGATCCTGGGCCGCAAGGTCAGCAGGCTGGTCGACGCGAAGTTCCCGAGCAACACCGAAAGCCGATGGAAGTTGGGCCTTTACGCTGCCGGCCGGGCTTCGCAGATGCGCCGGATGCGGGCCCCCCGGCCTCAAGTCGAGCGCGGCAGCAATGTCGCATAACCGTTGCCGGAAAGCCTGCTGAACCCGGTGCGCACGCTGGTGCTCGGCGGGATCAGGTCGGGCAAATCCGAGTGGGCCGAGCAGGCCATCGCCGCGTCGCTGCCACCCGGGCAGCCGGTCCGCTACCTGGCTTCCGGGCGCGGCGACCAGGCCGACGAGGACTGGGCACAGCGGATTGCCAAACACCGCGTCCGTCGGCCCGCGCACTGGTCGACAGTCGAAACCCAGTGCATCACAACCGAATTGCGGCGGTCACCGGACACCCCGACCCTCGTCGACGACCTCGGCAGCTGGCTGACCGGCACCCTGGATCGCCACCGGGCCTGGGAGACCGGGTCGGTGGCCGCTCCCGTCGAGGAGATGCTCGGCGCGGTCGGTGCGTTCGAGGCCACGCTGGTGCTCGTCAGTCCCGAGGTCGGGTTGACCGTGGTGCCCGCCACCGCATCCGGGCGCCGGTTTGCCGACGAGCTGGGCGCCCTCAACCAGCGCGTCGCGGCCCTGTGCGAGCGGGTGGTGTTGGTGGTCGCCGGTCAGCCGCTCTCGATCAAACCGCCAGGGGCATGATGGCATTCGCGCCGATCTCCCCGCCCGACGCCGCCGCCGCGGCCGCTGCCCGCAAGCGCCAGGACACCCTGACCAAGCCGCGCGGCGCCCTGGGCCGTCTCGAAGACCTGTCCGTCTGGATCGCGTCATGCCAAGGGCATTGCCCGCCAACCCAATTCGAGCGTGCCCGGGTGGTGGTGTTCGCCGGCGACCACGGCGTCGCCCGGTCCGGGGTGTCGGCGTACCCGCCGGAGGTGACCGCCCAGATGGTCGCCAACATCGACGCCGGCGGCGCGGCGATCAACACGCTGGCCGCGATCGCCGACGCGACCGTGCGCGTCGCCGACCTCGCGGTGGACGCCGAGCCGCTCTCGGAGCAGATCGGCGCGCACAAGGTGCGACGGGCCAGCGGCGATATCGCCGTACGGGACGCTTTGACCGACGAGGAGACCGCCGGCGCGATCGCGGCGGGCCAGCGCATCGCCGACGAAGAGGTCGACGCGGGCGCCGACCTGCTGATCGCCGGCGACATGGGCATCGGGAACACCACCGCGGCGGCGGTGCTGGTCGCGGCGCTGACTAACGCCGAGCCGGTCGCGGTGGTCGGCTTCGGGTCCGGCATCGACGACGCCGGCTGGGCCCGCAAGACGGCCGCGGTCCGCGACGCGTTGTTCCGGTCGAAGCCGGTGCTGCCGGACCCCGTCGCGCTGCTGCGCTCGTGCGGCGGCGCGGATCTGGCTGCGATGGCGGGCTTTTGCGCCCAAGCCGCGGTGCGACGCACCCCGCTGCTGCTTGACGGCATGGCGGTAACGGCCGCCGCCCTGGTCGCCGAACGGCTGGCACCGGGCGCGCGGCAGTGGTGGCAGGCCGGTCACCGATCCACCGAACCGGGGCATGCGCTGGCCCTGACCGCACTCGACTTGGACCCGATCCTGGACCTGGGGATGCGGTTGGGCGAGGGCAGCGGCGCGGCGCTGGCGCTGCCGGTGCTGCGCGCTGCGGTGGCCACGCTGTCGTCGATGGCGACGTTCACCGAGGCCGGCGTCTCCGACCGACCCGGCGAGACAGTAACGTCCCCGTGATTCGTTCGCTGGCAACGGCTTTCGCGTTCGGAACGGTCTTGCCTGTACCGGCTTCCGGCACGATGAGCCGCGGCGCCATGACCGCGCTGCCGGTGGTCGGGGCGACCCTCGGAGCGCTGGCCGCGGGCATCGTCTGGGGCGGCTCGCTGGCTTTCGGTGCCTCCAGTCCGCTGCCGGGATTGCTTGCGGTGACAGCACTTTTGCTCGCGACCCGCGGGCTGCACATCGACGGCGTCGCCGATACGGCCGACGGCCTGGGCTGCTACGGGCCGCCGCCGCGCGCCCTGGCCGTGATGCGCGACGGGTCGACGGGGCCGTTCGGTGTCGCGGCCGTCGTGCTGGTGATCGTGTTGCAGGGCTTGGCATTTTCCGCGCTCGGGTCGACGTGGCCGCACGGGCTTTCCGCGATCCTCGTGGCGGTGACCGCCGGCCGGGTGAGCGCCGTGCTGGCCTGCCGTCGCTCGGTGCCCGCGGCCGACGGCAGCGCCCTGGGCGTGCACGTCGCGGGCACGCAGCCGCTGCCCGTCGTCGCCGGTTGGGTCGTGGTGCTGCTTGGGGTCTCGGTGGTGGCGGGCCCACGACCGTGGCAGGGGCCCGCCGCGGTGGTGTTGGCGTTGTGCTGCGGCGGCGTGCTGGTGCGGCATTGCGTGCGCCGCTTCGGCGGCATCAACGGCGACGTGCTGGGCGCCGCGATCGAACTGACCACGACGGTCAGCGCGGTGACGCTCGCGGCGCTGATCCGCTGCTAGCCGGCCCGTCGGCCGTTCTCTTGCGCCGAGCGTGAAACCAGCTTCACGCTCGAGCTAGTGCTCTTGCGCCGAACGCCCGGCCAGGGGGGCGCTCACGCCTGAATGCCCGGCTGACCGGGCGCTCGGCGAGGCAGAAGGCGCCCGGCAGACAAACGCGCTCGGCGAGGCAGACGCGCTCGGTGAGGCAAGGGGCCGCTAGCCGAGGCGCGTCATCCAGCCGTGCGTATCGGCGAAAGTCCCCCGCTGAATGCGGGTCAGCGTGTCGCGCAGGGCCATCGTCACTTCACCCGGTTGACCGTCGGCGATGGTGAACTCGGCATCGGCGTACTTCACCCGCCCGACCGGCGTGATGACGGCCGCAGTGCCGCAGGCGAATACCTCGGTGATCTCCCCCGCGGCCGCCTTCTTCTGCCACTCGTCGATATCGATCTTGCGCTCTTCGACCGTGAACCCAGCGTCAAGTGCCAACTGCAGCAACGAGTCCCGCGTTATGCCCGGCAGCAGCGAGCCGGACAGCTCCGGGGTGACCAGCCGCGAGGTGCCGCCGCTGCCCAGCACGAAGAACAGGTTCATGCCGCCCATCTCTTCGACGAACCGACGCTCGACGGCATCGAGCCAAACCACTTGGTCGCAACCGTTTTCCGCGGCCTCGGCCTGAGCCACCAGCGACGCGGCGTAGTTGCCGCCGAACTTGGCCGCACCGGTACCGCCCGGGCAGGCCCGCACGTAATCCGTTGACACCCAGACGTCGACGGGGTTGATGCCGTTGCGGAAATACGCGCCGGCCGGCGAACCGATCAGCAGGTAGCGGTAGTGCTTGGCCGGCCGTACGCCCAGTCCGGGCTCGGTCGCGAAGATGAACGGCCGCAGATACAGCGCCTCTTCGCCGCCGGCCTTGGGCACCCATGCGTTGTCGACCGCGACGAGCTGGCGCAGGGATTCGAGGAAAAGCCCGTCGGGCAGCTCGGGGATCGCGATCCGCCGGGCCGACGCGCGCATCCGGGCGGCGTTGGCGTCCGGGCGAAATGACACGATCGAGCCGTCGGCCCAGCGGTACGCCTTGAGGCCCTCGAACACCTCTTGCGCGTAGTGCAGCACGATCGCCGACGGGTCCAGCTGGATCGGGCCGTATGGGATAACCCGCGCGTCGTGCCAGCCCTGGCCCTCGTCGTAGTCGACCGACACCATGTGGTCGGTGAAGAACGTCCCGAATCCGGGGTCGGCCAGGATGGAGTCACGTTCGGCGTCGCTAGCGGGATTGGACGCGCGTTCGACGGTGAACTCGAGAAGGCCGCTCGTCATGCGCCGATTGTATATGCGCGTACCAATTGGTTTTTCCCGTGTGAAGCGGCGGTGGCTAGCGCGTTTTCAGCTCGACGAACGGCGGGCGCACCACTTCGCACTCCGCGGCGCGGCCGCGTACGTCGACGGTGACTCGCTGGCCGTCTTCGACCCCGGCGTCGGTGTCGATCAGGGCCAGCGCGATCCCGGCCTGCAGCGTCGGCGAAAACGTGCCGGATGTGGTGGCGCCCACCGGCTTTTCCCCGGCGAGCACCGTCAGCCCGGGCCGCAACACCCCCCGGCCCAGCATCCGCAGGCCCCGCAGCAGCCGCCGCGGTCCCGCCGCCTTCTCGGCCAGCAGCGCGTCCCGGCCGAAGAACGCGTCCTTCTTCCAGCCGATCGCCCAGCCGCAGCGGGCCTGCAGCGGCGAGATGTCGAGCGATAGCTCGTGCCCGTGCAGGGGGTAACCCATCTCGGTGCGCAGGGTGTCACGGGCGCCCAGGCCGGCCGGCTCGCCGCCCGCGTTGGACACCGCCGTCACCAGCGCGTCGAACACCACACCGGCGCTGTCCCAGGGCGGCAGCAGTTCGTAGCCGTGCTCGCCGGTGTACCCGGTGCGGCAGACCCGCACCGGCACTCCCGAAAACGAGGCGTCGGCGTAGGCCATGTAATCCATGTCGGTCGGCAGCCCCAACTCGGCCAGCACGTCGGACGATCGCGGTCCCTGCACCGCCAGCACCGCATAGGAGCGATGCTCGTTGGTGATCGTCAAACCGGCTTCAGCTGCGGCCTGCAGCGCCTCGACCACCGCGGCGGTGTTGGCGGCATTGGGCACCAGAAAGATCTCGTCGTCGTCGACGTAATAGGCGATCAGGTCGTCGATGACGCCACCGGATTCGGTGCAGCACAACGTGTATTGCGCCTTGCCCGGTTGGATCCGGCCCAGGTCGTTCGTCAGCGCGGAGTTGATGAACTGCGCGGCCCCCGGGCCCCGGACCAACGCCTTGCCCAGGTGGCTGACGTCGAACAGGCCCACGGTATTTCGCGTCGCGTTGTGCTCGCTGACGGTGCCCGCATACGACACCGGCATCAGCCAGCCGCCGAATTCAGCGAAACTAGCCCCCAGCTGACGATGACGGTCTTCCAGCGGTCCCTTGATCGGCTCCGGCGCGTCGCTCACGACGACCCACCCTAGTGGCAGACTTCGATAGGTGTTCGATTTCGATGAGCTGGAGGCCGCCGGAATCGCCAACCCACGCGAACGGGCCGACCTGATCAAGTACCTGGACGAGCTCGGCTTCACGGTCGACGAGATGGTGGAAGCCGAGCAGCGCGGCCGGCTGTTCGGCCTGGCCGGGGATGTCCTGTCGTGGTCGGGACGGCCGATCTACACGTTTGCGACGGCGGCCGAGCAACTCGGCATCGCCACCGAAGAGGTCGCCCGCGCCTGGGCCTTGCTCGGCCTGACCGCCGCCGGTCCCGATATCCCGGTGCTGAGCCAGGCCGACGTCGACGCCCTGGCGACCTGGCTCGCGGTACGGGCGGTGGTAGGCCAGGACGGCGCCTTTGGCCTGCTGCGAGTGCTGGGCGCCGCGATGGCCCGGCTCGCGGAGGCCGAGTCGACGATGATCCGCGCCGGGACGCCGGACATCCAGATGACCCACACCCATGACGAGCTCGCCACCGCGCAGGCCTACCGCTCGGTCGCCGAGTTCGTCCCCCGGCTCGGGGCGTTGATCGACATCGTGCACCGCCATCACCTGACCAGCGCCCGGACGCACTTCGAGGGAGTCTTGCGCGACACCTCGGCGTCGGTGGTGTGCGGCGTGGGATTCGCGGACCTGTCCGGCTTCACCGCGTTGACGCAGGCCCTGACCCCCGCGCAGTTGTCGCATCTGCTCAACGAGTTCGCCGGCACCGTGTCCGACGTCGTGCACGCCGACGGCGGCCGGGTGGTGAAGTTCATCGGCGACGAGGTGATGTGGGTCAGTTCGGCGCCCGAGCGGCTGCTGCAGGCGGCGGTTCATCTCGTCGAACACCCCAAGGCGCGCGAGGAGGGCCTGCAGGTCCGCGCCGGCCTCGCCTTCGGCACGGTCGTGGCCATCAACGGCGATTACTTCGGCAACCCGGTCAACCTGGCCGCCCGACTCGTCGCCGCCGCGGCGCCAGAACAGATCCTGGCCTCCCCCGAGCTGCGCGAGGCGTTGCCCGATTGCCCCGCCGTCGCCCAACCCCCGTTGACGCTCAAGGGTTTTGACGCCCCGGTCACCGCGTTCGATCTGCACACCGGGACGTAGCCGACCCAGGCCCCACCCCCGGTGACTAGGGTTATTGCGCGTGAGTATTGAACCGGGATACCAGGCTCCTGCTGTCACTGTCGCCTCGTCGCTGTCGAAACGCGGCGCGGGTTCGTCGGTATTGATCGTGCCGGTCGTCTCGACCGGCGACGAGGACCGGCCGGGCGCAACCGTCGTGGCCGTCGAACCCTTCCTGTCCGAGGAAGCCGTCGCCGAGATCCTCGCCGGCCTGCAGGCGCTGGACGCCACCGGGGGCAGCGAGCAGGTCCACCGGCTGGTGGTGTCGTCGCTTCCGGTGGCCAGCGTGCTCGCCATCGGTCTGGGCAAGCCGCAGTCCGAATGGCCGGCCGACACCGTCCGGCGCGCCGCCGGGGTGGCCGCGCGCTCGCTGGGCAAGGCCGAATCGGTGATCACCACGCTGGCCGAGCTGCCCGGCGCGGACGTCGCCTCCGCCGCGGTCGAAGGACTGATCCTGGGCAGCTACCGGTTCACCGCTTTCCGCAGCGACAAGACCGCGCCCAAGGACAAAGGGCTGAGCAAGATCACGATGCTTGCCACCGCGAAAGACGCCAAGAAGCAGGCCGCGCACGGTGCGGCCGTCGCGGCCGCGGTCGCCACCGCGCGCGACTTCGTCAACACCCCACCGAATCACCTGTTCCCCGCCGAATTCGCCAAGCGCGCAAGGACTTTGGGCGAGTCGGTAGGCCTCGAAGTAGAGGTCCTCGACGACAAGGCGCTGCAAAAGGAAGGCTACGGCGGCATTGTCGGTGTCGGCCAGGGCTCGTCGCGGCCCCCGCGGCTGGTGCGGCTGATCCACCGCGGTTCGAAGCTGGCCAAGAAGCCGAAGCAGGCAAAGCGGGTGGCCCTGGTCGGCAAGGGCGTCACGTTCGACACCGGCGGTATCTCGATCAAGCCCGCTGCCTCAATGCATCACATGACCTCGGACATGGGTGGAGCCGCCGCGGTGATCGCGACCGTCACGCTGGCTGCGCGGCTCGAGCTGCCGATCGACGTGATCGCCACCGTGCCGATGGCCGAGAACATGCCGTCGGCGACCGCACAGCGCCCGGGCGACGTGCTCACCCAGTACGGCGGCATCACGGTCGAGGTGCAGAACACCGACGCCGAGGGCCGGCTCATCCTGGCCGACGCCATCGTGCGGGCGTGCGAGGACAAGCCGGACTATCTGATCGAGACGTCCACGCTGACGGGTGCGCAGACGGTCGCGCTGGGCGCGCGCATCCCCGGCGTGATGGGCAGCGACGATTTCCGCGACCGGGTCGCGGCGATCTCCCAGCAGGTGGGCGAAAACGGCTGGCCGATGCCGCTGCCCGACGAGCTCAAGGAGGACCTGAAGTCCACGGTCGCCGACCTTTCCAACATCAGCGGGCAACGCTTCGCCGGCATGCTGGTGGCGGGGGTGTTTCTGCGCGAGTTCGTCGCCGACGGCGTGAGCTGGGCGCACATCGATGTGGCCGGCCCGGCGTTCAACACCGGCAGCCCGTGGGGGTACTCGCCGAAGGGCTCCACCGGTGTACCGACCCGGACGATGTTCGCGGTGCTGGAAGACATCTGCGAAAACGGCTAGAAAACGGCTAGAGCCCTGCCGAACGTGAAACTAACTTCACGCTCGTCCGGGGGCGGCGTCCGCGGGCGCCGTCCGAGCGCACCCGCGGCCCGATCGGCTCAGATCACCTGCAACCGCGCCGTACTGCGCAGCGCCTGCGGAAACAGCCGCGAAACCCCGTACAGCGCATAGGCTTCCGGCGTCACCGGGCGGATCGGCTTGTTCTTCTGCACGGACGACACGATCGCATCGGCAACCTTGTCGGGCCCGTACCGGCGCAGCGCGAACATCTTGCCCAGCTGACCCCGCCGGCCGTCGACATGCCCGTCCCGCTTGCCGGCGGGCGCGTCGAACCGGGTGGCGTTGATGATGTTCGTGTCGATCAGACCCGGGCAGATCGTCGTCAGCCCGACGTCGGCGGCGTCGAGTTCGGCGCGCAGGCAGTCGGAGAACATGTAGGTCGCCGCCTTGGAGGTGCAGTAGGCGTTCAGCGACTGCAGCGGCGCGAAGGCGGCCATCGACGACACGTTGACGATGTGCCCGCCGGTGCCGCGCTGCACCAGGCGCCGCCCGAACGCCCGGCTGCCGTTCACCACGCCGCCGAGGTTGACGTCGAGCACCCGGTCGAATTGTTCGGCGGGGGTGTCCAGGAACCGGCCGGCCTGCCCGATACCGGCGTTGTTGACCACGATGTCGGGCACGCCGTGTTCGGTGCAGACCCGCTCGGCGAACGCCTCGACCGCGTCGGCGTCGGACACGTCGAGCACGTAGGCGTGCGCGACGCCCCCGCGTGCGCCGATCGCGGCCGCGGTCTCCTTGACGGCGGCTTCGTCGATGTCGCTGACGACCAGCTCGGCACCCTCGCGCGCGAAGGCGCAGGCCGTCGCGCGCCCGATCCCACTGCCGGCGCCGGTGACCGACACCAGGGTGTCGCCGAAGCCGCCGCGGGGCCGGCCCACCTGCGCGCGCAGTAGCGCGCGACTCGGCGGCTTGCCCTCGGTCAGGTCGGCGAACTCACCCACCGCGGCCGCCATCACCTGCGGGTGTGACATCGGCGAGAAATGCCCGGCCCTGATGTCGCGCCGCCACAGCCGCGGCACCCACCGCGCGGTCTCGTCGTAGCCGTACGGCCGGACGTATTTGTCGCGGGTGTTGACGATCAGCTGCACCGGCACGTCGACGACGTGGATGGGCTGACCGCGCACCGAGAACGAACGAAAGTAGTTGGCGGGATAGGTTTTAACGGAGCTGGCCGCATCCGCGGCGAGGTTGTTGGAATGATGGATCTGCTCATCGGGAATATTGTCGACGACGCTGCGGCGCAGCGCGCGTACCGAGAAAGCCGCCCGGATCAACAGCGGCGCCAGCACCGGGATGGAAAAGAAGACCATGTAGGTCAGCCGCAACGCCTGACTGATCGAGCGGGCAAACCGGCGCGGCCGCCACGGTTGGCGCAGACCGCTGAAGATGTATTCGACCAGTTGCTCGTGGCTCGGGCCGGACACCGACGTGAACGAGGCGACCCGGTCACCGGCGCCGGGTCGTTTCAGGTACTCCCAGATACCCACCGAACCCCAATCGTGGGCCAGCACGTGCACCGGCCGGCCCGGGCTCAGTGCGCTCGTCACCGCCGCGAAATCATCGGCGAAGTGGGCCATCGTGTACGACGAGACCTTCTTGGGCGTGCCCGTCCGCCCGACACCGCGGTTGTCGTAGCGGATGATCCGGAACCGCTCGGCCAGCAGCGGGACGACGCCGTCCCACAGCACGTGTGAATCGGGCCAGCCGTGCACCAGGACGACCGTGGGGCCCTCGGGATTGCCTTCTTCGTAGACCGCGATGCGGACCCCGTCCACGCTGTCGACGAACTGCTGTATTGCCGGCATCGAACTTCCGCCTCCCCGCGATCTGGCGATGGCCGCCCCCTGGCGATTCGGCCCACCGTAGCGAACGGGTCAGCCCTGGATGTGTGCCGACGCCGAGGCAATGACAGGATAGTTTCGACGTCAACTTGCAGTACACCGCGGTGTGGTAAGTCAGATGTTGACCTGCGCCGACCCACGAGCAATCGAGGAGTCAATAGACATGGCCTTCTCCGTCCAGATGCCGGCACTCGGTGAAAGCGTCACCGAGGGGACGGTCACCCGCTGGCTCAAGCAGGAAGGCGACACGGTCGAACTCGACGAACCGCTCGTCGAGGTGTCCACCGACAAGGTCGATACCGAAATCCCGTCGCCCGCCGCGGGTGTGCTCACCAAGATCGTCGCCCAGGAAGACGACACCGTCGAGGTCGGCGGCGAGCTCGCCGTCATCGGCGACGCCTCGGAGAACGGCGCCTCGGCGGCGCCCGCCGAAGCGCCCAGCCAACCGGCGGCCGAAGCCGCGCCCGAGCCCGAGCCGGAACCCGAGCCCACGCCGCAACCGGAGCCTGAGCGTCAACCCGAACCGGCCGCCCAGGCCGCCCCGCCGAGTTCCAATGGCGGCGCCGCGACCCCGGTGCTGATGCCCGAGCTCGGCGAGTCGGTCACCGAGGGCACCGTGACGCGCTGGCTGAAGAAGGTCGGCGATTCGGTCCAGGTGGACGAAGCGCTGGTGGAAGTGTCCACCGACAAGGTGGACACCGAGATCCCGTCACCGGTGGCCGGAGTGCTGGTCAGCATCACCGCCGACGAGGACGCCACGGTGCCGGTCGGCGGCGAGTTGGCCCGGATCGGCACCGGCGCCGCCGCGGCCGCCCCGCCACCGCCGGCCCCCAAACCGGAGCCCAAGCCCGAACCGGCGCCGGCGCCCAAGGCGGAGGCCCCACCGGCCCCCAAGCCCGCTCCCGAGCCCGCCCCCAAGCCCGAGCCGACGCCGGCTCCGGCAGCCGCCCGGCCGGCCGCCGAGGCCCAAGGTGACGGCAGCCCGTACGTGACCCCGCTGGTGCGGAAACTGGCCACCGAAAACAACATCGACCTGACCGCGGTGAAGGGCACCGGCGTCGGTGGCCGCATCCGCAAGCAGGACGTGCTGGCCGCCGCCGAGGAGAAGAAGGCCAAGAAGGCGCCCGAAGCCGCCGCCGCCCAAGCCCCGGCGGCCGAAGCCCCGGCAGCCAAGGCGCCGACGCCGGCACCCGCGCTGGCTCATCTGCGCGGCACCACGCAGAAGGCCAACCGCATCCGCCAGATCACCGCCAAGAAGACCCGCGAATCCCTGCAGGCCACCGCGCAGCTCACCCAGACCCACGAGGTCGACATGACCAGGATCGTGGGGCTGCGTGCCAGGGCCAAGGCGTCGTTCGCCGAGCGTGAGGGCGTGAATCTGACCTACCTGCCGTTCATCGCCAAGGCCGTGATCGACGCGCTGAAGATTCACCCCAACGTCAACGCCAGCTACAACGAGGACTCCAAGGAGATCACCTACTACGACGCCGAGCACCTCGGTTTCGCCGTCGACACCGAGCAGGGCCTGCTGTCCCCGGTGGTGCACAACGCCGGCGACCTGTCGCTGGCCGGGCTGGCCCGCGCGATCGCCGACATCGCCGAGCGCGCCCGGACCGGCAACCTGAAACCGGACGAGTTGTCCGGCGGCACCTTCACCATCACCAACATCGGCAGCCAGGGCGCGTTGTTCGACACCCCGATCCTGGTTCCGCCGCAGGCCGCCATGCTGGGCACCGGGGCGATCGTCAAGCGCCCGCGGGTGGTGGTCGACGAAAGCGGTAACGAATCGATCGGGGTGCGCTCGATCTGCTACCTGCCGCTGACCTACGACCATCGGCTGATCGACGGGGCCGACGCCGGACGATTCCTCACCACAATCAAGCACCGGCTTGAAGAGGGAGCGTTCGAGGCCGACCTGGGGCTGTAGAAAGGCTGTGGCGCATTGGCCAAGCCCGTCGTCGCGATTGCGGGTTCTTCGGGCCTGATCGGCTCCGCCTTGGCTGCGGCCCTGCGCGCCGCCGACCATCGGGTGCTGCGGATCGTGCGCCGCACACCGGCGAATCCCGATGAGCTGCACTGGAATCCGGACAGTGGTGACTTCGATCCCGACGCGCTCAGCGAGGTCGACGCGGTCGTCAACCTGTGCGGGGTCAACGTCGGTCGGCGCCGGTGGTCGGGCGCGTTCAAGCAGAGCCTGCGCGATAGCCGCATCACTCCGACCGAGGTGCTGGCCACCGCGGTCGCCGACGCCGGCGTCGAAACCCTGATCAACGCCAGCGCCGTCGGCTACTACGGCAACACCAAGGACCGCGTCGTCGACGAAAACGACCGCGCGGGAACGGGTTTCCTGGCCCGGCTGTGCGAGGACTGGGAGGCCGCGACGCTGCCGGCCCAATACGGAGGCGCCCGCGTGGTGCTGGCCCGCACCGGCCTGGTGATGGCCGCGGCCGGCGGCGCGTTGCGCCGGATGCGCCCGCTGTTCTCGCTGGGGCTGGGCGCCCGGCTGGGCAGCGGCCGTCAGTACATGTCGTGGATCAGCCTGGAAGACGAGGTGCGCGCCCTGCTGTTCGCGATCGCGCACCCGTCGCTGTCCGGCCCGGTGAACATGACCGGGCCCGCGCCCGTCACCAACGCCGAGTTCACCACCGCCTTCGGCAGCGCGGTCAACCGTCCGACCCCGATGATGCTGCCGGCCTTCGCGGTGCGGGCCGCGCTCGGCGAATTCGCCGACGAGGGACTGCTGACCGGTCAGCGCGCCATCCCGTCCGCGCTAGAGCGTGCGGGATTTCAGTTCCACCACAACACAATTGGCGAAGCGCTGGCGTACGCCACCGCCCGGCGCGAGCACGACTAGTCATGTATTTGATTACCGGCGCGGGCGGCGGTATCGGCGGGGTCAGCCGGTTGGTGGTCGACGAATTGCGCTCCCGCGGCGAGCAAGTCCGCGCGATGGTGCACCGCGACGACGAACGGGCCGACTCGCTGCGCGCGGTGGGCGCCGAGGTGGTGGTCGGCGATCTGACCGAGCCGCATGACGTCGTCGACGCGATGGCCGGCGCCGACCGGATGTTCTTCTCGATGAGCGTCTCGCCGGACTACCTGCAGGCGACGGCGGTGGTGTGTGCCGCCGCGCTGGAATCGGGTCGCCTCGAGGTGCTCGTGAACATGTCGCAGATGACGGTGTCGCAGATGACGCTGACGAGCACCGACGAGTCGCGTCAGCATCGCCTGCACTGGCTGGCCGAGCACGTGGTGAACTGGTCTGGCGTGCCGGCCGTGCATGTGCGGCCGACGGTGTTTCTGGACAATCCGATCCTGACCTCGCTGGCCGCGCCCTTGTTGCGCAAACAGAATCTGTTGGTGCTGCCGTTCGGGACCGGCCGGACCTCGCCGATCGCGGCCAGCGACGTGGCCCGCGTGGTCGCTGCGGTGCTGCTGAACCCGGCCGATCACATCGGCGCCGTCTACGAGTTGACCGGCCCGGAGAGCCTGGACATCGACGGGCTGGCCGCGGCGTACGCCCGCGCATTGCAGCGCCCGATCACCGGCGCCGACATCGCGCAGGACACCTGGGTCGCGCAGGTGCTGCAGCCGTTGGGCCTGCCCGCACACGTGCAGCAACACCTCGCGACGATGGCGAAGCTGCACCGCGCGGGCCGCTACGACCGCTCCACCGACGACGTCGAACGGATCACCGGCCATCCGGCATTGAGCGTCGAGCAGTACGTCGCGGCGAACCCCCAGCTTTTCGCGTAGCGACGAGCTCCACCCGCTCGCCCGTTCCCAGTTCCAGCACACACTTCGCGTGCCGCGACCGGTTCTCATCGCTACCGGGCTTCATCGTCGTCTGGGTCGTGTAGCAGCCTCTCCGGATGGTGGAACGTGTTGGTGCGGGGTTGGCCGCGGTCGAGGTGGGGCGGGGGGATCCATTCGGTGGCACCATCTTTGCGCTTTCGGGTGCTCCAGCCGCGGGCTTGCAGCAGCCGGTGATGCGGGCCGCAGCCGAAGGTCAAGTCGTTGATGTCGGTTTCGCGGCAGGTGGCGTAGTCGGTGATGTGGTGCACCTCGCAGTAGTAGCCGCCGACGTCGCAGCCGGGTGCGCTGCAGCCACGGCCCATGGCGTACAACACAATCCGCTGACCGGGCGACGCGAGGCGTTTGGTGTGATACAGCGCCACCGGTTTGGCGTTGTCGAACACTGCCAGGTAGTGATGGGCATGACGCGCCAAACGGATCACGTCGCTGATCGGTAGCCGGGTACCCCCGCCGGTAATACCGCTGCCGGCGGCGGCTTCCAATTCCGCCAGCGTGGTGGACACGATGATCGTCGCCGGCAGCCCATTGTGCTGGCCCAGCTCGCCGGAGGCCAACAAGCCACGCATGGCGGCGTTGAGCGCGTCGTGGTTGCGTTGGGCGGCGCTGCGGAGATCGTGGTCGATGGCGCGTTGGCTGGGCGTACCGTCCACGCACGGGGTCTCGTCGTTCGGGTTGCACATGCCGGGGGCGGCCAGTTTGGCCAACACTGCCTCCAGGGTGGCCCGCAGCTCGGGCGTCACCCAGCCGTTAATGGCGGACATGCCGTCGGCCTGCTGCTTGCCCAGGGTCACCCCGCGGCGGCGGGCGCGGTCGTCGTCGGTGTAGTTGCCGTCGGGATTCAGGCAGTCGGCCAGGCGGTCGGCGAATCCGCCGAGTTGGTCGGGGCGGTACTGGGTGGCCAGCCGCGCCAAATCAGCTTCGGCCCGGTCGCGGGTGGGCTGGTCGATCCAGCCGGGCAATTGGTGGTAGAAGCGGCGGATCACCGCGACATGCTCGCGGCCCAACTGCCCGTCGCGCTGCGCCGCGGCGGTCGCGGCCAACACCGGTGCCAGCGGCTCGCCGGTCAGCGCACGCCGCTCACCCAGATCGGCAGCCTCGCGGACCCGGCGTCCGGCCTCGGCGCGACTGATCTGAGCCCAGTCGGCAATCGCATGGGAGAGTTTGCCGCCCAGCTCTTGCGGGGTCGCTTCCTGTTGCAGTTGGTTGATCAGGCAATGTTCGCCGGCGGACAGGCGCCGTCGCGCGCGCTCGTAGCGTGCCAGCAGCGCCAAGCGCTCGCGATTGCACAGCATCTGCGTATCCAGCCCGAGCATGGCGTCGATGTCGGCGTCCAACGCGTCGAACGCCTTCGTCGCGGTTTCGCCATCCGCAAGCACACCCGAACTCATACTCGCGACGCTAGACCGACCCACCGACAAAAAACCCCGCCGAGAAACCACTGAAACCAAAGTGACACAAGGGATTTTACGGTGTGCGCTGGTGGCGGGTTGTCGCTCGAAGGCGCATACAAGCGCATCCCCATCCGGCCAATTGGGCCGCCAGGCAGCACCCGAGTAACCTCGCGACCATGATCTCCATCCGGTCGCAGGCCACCGCGATCGACGTCCGCCAACTGGGGACGGTCGAATACCGCACCGCCTGGCAGCTGCAGCGTGACCTGGCCGACACCCGGGTCGCCGGCGGCCCCGACACCCTGCTGCTGCTCGAGCACCCCGCGGTCTACACCGCCGGCCGGCGCACCGAGCCGCACGAGCGACCGGTGGACGGCACGCCCGTCGTCAACACCGACCGCGGCGGCAAGATCACCTGGCACGGGCCGGGGCAGTTGGTCGGCTACCCGGTCATCGGCCTGGCCGAACCCCTCGATGTGGTGAATTACGTTCGGCGCCTTGAGGAATCGCTGATCAAGGTGTGTCGCGATCTGGGCCTTGACGCGGGGCGGGTGGACGGCCGCTCCGGGGTGTGGCTGCCCGGCCGGCCGGCGCGCAAGATCGCCGCGATCGGTGTGCGGATCTCGCGGGCGACCGCCCTGCACGGGTTCGCGCTCAACTGCGACTGCGATCTGGGCGCGTTCGCGGCCATCGTGCCCTGCGGCATCACCGATGCCGGGGTGACGTCGTTGTCGGCCGAACTCGGGCGCACCGTCACCGTCGACGACGTCCGCGAAGCGGTCGCGGCGGCCGTGTGCGACGCGCTCGACGGGGTCTTGCCGGTGGGGGCACACGACGTCGCCGGCGTAGCATCGGCCAAGTGACTTTGCAAGAGTTCGCAGTTCCCGAAGGCCGCAAGCTGCTGCGGCTGGAAGTGCGCAACGCGCAGACCCCGATCGAGCGCAAGCCGCCGTGGATCAAGACCCGGGCCCGGATGGGACCGGAGTACACCGAACTCAAAAGCCTGGTCAAGCGCGAGGGTTTGCACACCGTGTGCGAAGAGGCCGGCTGCCCCAACATCTTCGAATGCTGGGAGGACCGGGAAGCCACCTTCTTGATCGGCGGCGATCAGTGCACCCGCCGCTGCGACTTCTGCCAGATCGACACCGGCAAGCCCGCCGAGCTGGACCGCGACGAGCCCCGCCGCGTCGCCCAAAGCGTGCAGGCGATGGGGTTGCGCTATGCCACCGTCACCGGTGTGGCCCGCGATGACCTGCCCGACGGCGGCGCGTGGCTGTACGCCCAAACCGTGCGCGCCATCAAGGAGCTCAACGCATCGACCGGTGTCGAGTTGCTGGTCCCCGACTTCAACGGCGCACCCGAGCGGCTGGCCGAAGTCTTCGCGTCGCGCCCAGAAGTGTTGGCGCACAACGTCGAAACGGTCCCCCGCATCTTCAAGCGGATCCGCCCCGCCTTCACCTACCAGCGCAGCCTGGGCGTGCTCACCGCCGCGCGCGAGGCCGGGCTGGTCACCAAGAGCAACCTGATCCTGGGCCTGGGCGAGACCCCCGACGAGGTGCGCGTCGCGCTGGCCGACCTGCACGACGCCGGCGCCGACATCGTCACCATCACCCAGTACCTGCGCCCGTCGCCCCGGCATCACCCGGTGCAGCGCTGGGTCAAGCCCGAAGAGTTCGACGAGTTCGCGCACTACGCCCAGGGACTGGGCTTCGCCGGCGTGCTGGCCGGCCCGCTGGTGCGCTCGTCCTACCGCGCCGGCCGCCTCTACCAGCAAGCCGTGCGCAGCCGCACCCCGGACGCCCTGGGGTAACTCGGGGCCGCCGCCTCGTATCCTTGGTGATTATGGCTAAACCCCGCACCACCGCCGAGAACAAGGCCGCCCGGGCAGCGGCGGCCGCCGAGCGCAAGGCCGCGGCCAAGGAGCGCCGCAGCCAGCTGTGGCAGGCATTCAACGTTCAGCGCAAGCAGGACAAGCGCCTGCTCCCCTACATGATCGGCGCCTTCGTCGCGATCGTGGCCGTCTCGGTGACGGTGGGTGTGCTGGTCGGCGGGTTCGCCATGATCACCCTGATCCCGCTCGGCGTGATGCTGGGCGCGCTGGTGGCGTTCATCATCTTCGGTCGCCGGGCCCAGAAATCCATCTACCGCCAGGCCGAGGGGCAGACCGGTGCGGCGGCCTGGGTGCTGGACAACCTGCGCGGCAAGTGGCGGGTCACCCCGGGCGTGGCCGCCACCGGCCACTTCGACGCGGTGCACCGGGTGATCGGCCGGCCGGGCGTCGTCTTCGTCGGCGAGGGCGCGACGGGCCGCGTCAAACCGCTTCTGGCCCAAGAGAAGAAGCGCACCGCACGATTGGTCGGCGACATACCGATCTACGACATCGTCGTCGGCAACGGCGACGGCGAGGTTCCGCTGTCCAAGCTGGAGCGCTACCTGACCAAGCTGCCGGCCAACATCAGCGTCAAGCAGATGGACGCCCTGGAGTCCCGACTGGCCGCGCTGGGATCGCGCGCCGGTGCGGCCGTGATGCCGAAGGGGCCGCTGCCGGGCGCCGGCAAGATGCGCGGCGTGCAGCGCACCGTGCGCCGCAAGTGATCAACGCCGGACGACGGCCGTGTTGGTCACCCGGTCTTGAATGCCACGCCCGTCCCAGTCGGTGAACAGCGCCGGAACCACCAGGGCGACCAGCAGCCCGCGGACCACCACGCGGCCCACCCCCAGCCGTCCGTCCAGCGCGACCACCTGCAGACCAAGCGCCAGCTGTCCGGGGGTGAATCCGTACAGCCGCACCGCGACCACGCCGAGCAGAAACCAAATCACCAGCACCGCCGTCGACAGCATCCGCTCGGAGAACATGCCGAACGCCATGGCCAGCGCCGCCAGACCGTAGGCAATCAGCCAATCGACCATCAACGCCGCCAGGCGCCGCCCCATCGACGCCAGGGACCCCGAACCGCTTTTCGGCAAGCCGAGCATCTCCCCCGGGTAGGCCGGGCGCGACTCCGCCATCAGCTCGCCCCGGCGAAGGGCCGGGATAGGCTGCTGCATCCGCGCGGCCGACCAGATACGCTTTTGCGGTCCATGGGCCTCACAATAGAACCCGCCGTTGCACCCCTTGAGATTTGTGGGACGCGTGGTCACGTAACCTCCGCGCAACATTGGGTTGACGGGCGGGCAACATCATCTTCATAGCGTCAGGCCGCGGATTATCAAGCAAAGGAGCAATCAGTGACGGAAAAGACGCCCGACGACGTCTTCAAGCTCGCCAAGGACGAAAACGTCGAGTTTGTCGACGTCCGGTTCTGTGACCTGCCCGGCATCATGCAGCACTTCACGATTCCGATTTCGTTTTTCGACGAGAGCGTTTTCGAAGACGGTTTGGCCTTCGACGGCTCGTCTATTCGCGGATTCCAGTCGATCCACGAATCGGACATGTTGCTCCTGCCCGACCCGGCCACCGCGCAGATCGACCTGTTCCGCGAGGCCAAGACGCTGAACCTGAACTTCTTCGTGCACGACCCGTTCACCCTCGAGCCGTACTCGCGCGACCCGCGAAACATCGCCCGCAAGGCCGAGAATTATTTGGTCAGCACCGGCGTCGCCGACACTGCGTACTTCGGCGCCGAGGCCGAGTTCTACATCTTCGACTCGGTCAGCTTCGACTCACGCACCAACGGCTCGTTCTACGAAGTCGACGCGATTTCGGGTTGGTGGAACACCGGCGAGCCGACCGAGAACGACGGCAGCCCCAACCGCGGCTACAAGGTCCGGCCCAAGGGCGGCTACTTCCCGGTCGCCCCGGTCGACCACTACGTCGACCTTCGCGACAGGATGCTGACCAACCTGATCGCGTCCGGCTTCAGCCTGGAGAAGGGCCACCACGAGGTGGGCACCGGCGGCCAGGCCGAGATCAACTACAAGTTCAACACGCTGCTGCACGCGGCCGACGACATGATGCTGTACAAGTACATCGTCAAGAACACGGCCTGGCAGAACGGCAAGACGGTGACGTTCATGCCCAAGCCGCTGTTCGGGGACAACGGCTCCGGCATGCACACCCACCAGTCGCTGTGGAAAGACGGCAGCCCGTTGATGTACGACGAGACCGGCTACGCCGGCCTGTCGGACACCGCGCGGCACTACATCGGCGGCCTGCTGCACCACGCGCCGTCGCTGCTGGCGTTCACCAATCCGACGGTGAACTCTTACAAGCGGCTGGTGCCCGGCTTCGAGGCGCCGATCAACCTGGTCTACAGCCAGCGCAACCGGTCGGCGTGTGTGCGTATCCCGATCACGGGCAGCAACCCGAAGGCCAAGCGGCTGGAGTTCCGTTGCCCCGACTCGTCGGGCAACCCGTACCTGGCGTTCTCGGCCATGCTGATGGCCGGCCTGGACGGCATCAAGAACAAGATCGAGCCGCAGGCGCCGGTCGACAAGGACCTCTACGAGCTGCCGCCGGAAGAGGCCGCCAACATTCCGCAGGCACCCACCCAGCTGTCCGCGGTGATCGACCGGCTGGAAGCCGACCACGAATACCTCACCGAGGGAGGCGTTTTCACGCCCGACCTGATCGAGACGTGGATCAGCTTCAAGCGCGAGAACGAGATCCTGCCGGTCCAGATCCGGCCGCACCCCTACGAGTTCGCGCTGTACTACGACGTGTAACCACGCGCTAGACGAACACCACCCGTGCGGATCGCCGCGCGGGTGGTTTCGTTTTCAGCGGCCGGGTCCTCCTCGGCGGCCCGGGCCGATTCCGCCGCCACCGGGGCCGCGGCCACCGCCGCCCGGGCCAACGCCCGGGCCGGGACCGTCACCGGGGGCATCTTGAAGCGGACCGTTGCCCTGAAGCGGACCGTTGCCCTGACCGGGACCTTGGCCCTGAAACGGACCGGAACCGTCGGGGGCCTGCCGCGCCGGCGCCGCCGGTTGGGGTGAGGCCTCGGCCGCTTCGGCCGGCGGCGGAGCGCCTTTCGGAGTCTGAGTCGCCGGCGGGGCCTGCTGCTGGGTCACCTGCTGCTGTTGCGGTTGCCCCGCCGGTTGTTGTGGCTGCGTCGTCGCCTGCTGCTGGGTCGCCTGCTGGCTGATGTCGCCGCTCTTCTGAGTCGGAGCCGGTTCCGCGGGCACCGGTGCCGGCGTTGCCCCGGCAGACGGCGGCGGCTGCTTTGCCGTCGACGCCGGCGCCGGGGTGGGGTTCGGATCCTTCGTCGGGTCGGCCCCCGCGATCGGGTCTGCCGCCACCATGATCGCCGCGGCGACGATGGAGCCGACCGCCAGCCCCAGCCCGACCGTGCGGCCGCGCGACACGTGACTCATCTACCGTCCTCCGCTGTCGTGGTGTTGCGCGAAAACCTAGCCCGCACAACGAAACCGGACAGCGACATCGCGAAATCTTCCGCCGCTGGTAATCCCCAGTTAGCCCGGATTTAGTGTCCGCTGGCGCCAGGTAGTCCCTCCCCGGGCACGCTCAACGAGTAGGTCTGACACCCAAGATGCCGCGCGATGCCCCGGGCTGCTGGCCGTCGGCCATGTCGACGAGCTCCAGCCAACTGCCCGGAGCGATGTAGTGCCGCTTGACGTCCTCGCGGTGCATGTCGATCACCAGCACGCCAGCGTCGGTGACTTCGTATTTGTCGAACGCGCCGTAGTCGCGCGGTTCGCCGTTGCTGAACACCACCGTGAAGGGCATGCGTTCGAGTATGGCCGCGGCCGCACTCGCCGTCTAGCTGCCGAGCGCGAGATCCTTGCGGAAGCGCTGCATGCCGTCGATCTTGTCGTCGAGCGACGCGTCGGGTCCCGAGTAGAACATCCACGGCATCGTGATGATGCCGGTGATACCGGCGTCGGCGACGCGTTGATAGTCGGCGGTGGTGAAGGCGTCGGTCAACGGCGTCAGAATTGTGAAATCGTCCATCGTCAAACCCTTTTGAGCGCGCAGCTCGCGTATCTTGCCCACCGCTTCGATGGCACGGTCGGTCTTGATCAGATCACCGATCCAGCCGTCGTTCCGCGCGGCGCGGCGCAATGCGGCGTCGCTGAGCCCACCGACGTAGACCGGGATCGGCGGCGGAGTCGGCTGCATCTCCAGTCGAGGCGTCTGGTAGAACTCGCCGTCGAACTCGCTCCAGCCCGGCGACCACAGCTCCCGCATCAACTGAATCATCTCGTCGGTGCGCTTGCCCCGAGCATCGAATTGTTCGCCCATCAACTCGAATTCCTCGCGGCACCAGCCGACTCCGATACCGAGCTCGATGCGTCCCGACGCCAAAACCGCCGCGGTGCCAATGGCTTTGGCCGCCGAATACGGATTGCGCATCGCCGGAATGTATACCGTGGTGACGAACCGCAGCCGGGTGGTGACCTGAGCCAGCGCGCCGGCCAGCACCCACGGGTCGAGCCAGTCGGTGAACGGCTGCCAGCGCCGCTGGCCGTCCTTGGTGTACGGGTACGGCGTTTCCAGGTTCTCCAGGTTCACCACATGATCGGGGATGCCGATGCCGTCGTAGCCGAGTTCATCTGCGGCCTTGGCGATCTCGATGATCTCCCGGGTGTTCAGAAACGCGCTGCTGATGTAGAACTTCATCGGCCGTCTCGCGCCCAAGCCGGTTCGATGAAGACGCCCTCGGCCTCCACGGTCACCCCTTCTGCGTCCGAAATCGTGCCCCTGGCAAAGGCTTTGACGCCCTCCACCCGGTCGATCCACGCGTCGCAACGAAGCGGGCCCAACGGCGTACCGCGCAGGTACTTCACGCTGATCGTTCCAGTAAAGCGGGCCCTGGACAATCCTTCGCTGGCCGCCTCGCCGAGCATGTGGTCGAGCACCAGTGCGCTGACGCCGCCGTGCACCCGGCCGGGCGGGCCCTCGTAGGCGCATCCCAGCACGAATTCGCTCCAGCAGCGCCCGCCGTCGTGGTGCACGACGACCGGCGGGGCGATCGGGTTGCACACACCGATCACCGCGTTACCCAACGGCAGTGGACGGCCGTCGACGCGAAAACTCACTCCGACCGGCCTGGTCCGCCGGCGCAACTGCTGGGTGATGGCCCGAATCTCGGTGCACGCCTTATCGACGACGTCGTCGTCGGCCTCGGTCCGGATGGTGGCATCGATGAGTTCGCGGACCGCATCGGCCAACGGAGCATAGCGACCCGTCACCCGATCGGCCTCTGCGGTGCTGAGCATCTCGAACATTGCGTCGAACGCGCCCGCGTCCGGGCTCAACTCCCGAACACCTTGCGCACCACCGCTTTTGCACGTCGCGTCACTCGCAAATAGTTGTCCAAGAACTCACTTCCATCATCGTTGTGCCAGCCGGCCGCGACCGCGACCGCATTGAGCTGACGTCCGGGCCCGGGTAACTGGTCGGTCGCCTTGCCCCGCACCAGCACCAGCGCGTTGCGCGCCCGCGTGGCGGTCAACCAGGCCTGGCGCAGCAGCTCCACCTCGTCGGCGGGAACCAGCCCCGTCTCGGCGATCACGTCGAGCGATTCCAGGGTCGAGGTGTTGTGCAGCGCCGGGATCTCGTGCGCGTGCTGCAGTTGTAGCAGCTGCACCGTCCACTCGATGTCGGCCAGTCCCCCGCGGCCCAGCTTGGTGTGCGTCTTGGGGTCGGCGCCGCGCGGCAATCGTTCCGACTCGACGCGGGCCTTGATCCGGCGGATCTCGTGCACAGTCTCGGCGGACACACCGTCGGGCGGATAGCGCGTCTTGTCGGCCATCAGCAGGAAGCGCTGGCCCAAATCCTCGTCGCCGGCGACCGCGTGCGCCCGCAGCAGCGCCTGGATCTCCCACGGCTGTGCCCACTGATCGTAGTAGGCGGTGTAGGAATCCAGGGTGCGGACCAGCGCGCCGCTGCGGCCCTCGGGTCGCAGATTGGCGTCGACTTCCAGGGGCGGGTCGACGCTGGGCGTTCCGAGCAGGGTGCGCAGCTGCTCGGCGATCGACGTCGCCCATTTGACCGCCGCGGAATCCTCGACGCCGCTGGCCGGTTCGCAGACGAACATCACGTCGGCGTCCGAGCCGTAGCCGAGTTCGGCGCCGCCCAACCGGCCCATCCCGATCACCGACATGGTCGCGGGCGCGTGGCCGTCCTCGGGCAGGTTGACCCGGGTCAGCGCGTCCAGCGCCGACTGCAGCACAGCCACCCACACCGACGTGAGCGCCTCGCACACCTCCCGGACTTCGAGCATGCCGAGCAGGTCGGCCGAACCGATGCGGGCCAGCTCCCGGCGGCGCAGCGTGCGGGCGGCGGCGATGGCCCGCACCGGGTCCTGGTGCCGGGCCGCCGAGGCGATCAGGGCGCGAGCCACCGCGGCCGGCTCGGTCTCCAGCAATCTGGGTCCGCCCGGCCCGTCGGCGTAGTCCTGAATCACCCTGGGCGCGCGCATCAATAGGTCGGGCACGTAGGTGGAAGTCCCCAGCACGTTCATCAGTCGCCTGGCCACCGCGGGCTTGTCGCGCAGTGTGGACAGATACCACGTCTCCGACGCCAGCGCCTCCGACAGCCGCCGGTAGGCCAGCAGCCCGGCGTCGGGATCCGGGGTGTACGACATCCAGTTCAGCAGCCTGGGCAGCAGCACCGACTGCACCCGCCCGCGACGACCGCTCTGATTGACCAACGCGGACATGTGTTTCAGCGCGGTCTGCGGTCCCTCGTAGCCCAGCGCGGCCAGCTGGCGCTCGGCGGCCTCCGACGTCATGCCGTGCGAGATCTCCAGACCCCGCGGCCCGATCGATTCCAGCAACGGCTGATAGAAGAGCTTGGCGTGCAGCTGGGATACCCGCACGTTCTGGTGCTTGAGCTCCTCACGCAGCACCCCGGCCGCATCGTGGCGGCCATCCGGACGAATGTGGGCCGCGCGGGCCAGCCAGCGCACCGCCTCCTCGTCGTCGGCCTCCGGCAGCAGATGAGTGCGCTTGAGCCGCTGCAACTGCAGCCGGTGCTCGAGCAATCGCAGAAACTCGTACGAGGCGGTCAGGTTCGCCGCGTCCTCGCGGCCGACGTAACCGCCCTCGCCCAACGCGGCCAGCGCATCGACCGTCGACGCCACGTGTAGGGACTCGTCGCTGCGACCGTGCACCAATTGCAGCAGCTGCACGGCGAACTCGACATCGCGCAGCCCGCCGCTGCCCAGCTTGAGCTCGCGAGCGCGCACCTCCGACGGCACCAGCTGCTCCACCCGCCGGCGCATCGCCTGCACTTCGACCACGAAGTCCTCACGCTCGCAGGCGATCCAGACCATCGGCATCAGCTCGTCGAGATAGCGCTTGCCGAGTTCCCCATCTCCGACGGCGGCGCGGGCCTTCAGCAGCGCCTGGAACTCCCAGGTTTTCGCCCAGCGCTTGTAGTAGGCGACGTGGGATTCGACCGTGCGGACCAGCTCGCCGCTGCGGCCTTCCGGCCGCAGCCCGGCATCGACCTGGAAGCATGCCGTCGACGCCACCCGCATCATCTCGGTGGCCACCCGGGTGGACAGCGAGTCGGCCTGCTCGGCGACGAAGATGATGTCGACGTCGCTGACGTAGTTCAATTCGCGGGCACCACATTTGCCCATCGCGATGACCGCCAGCCGGGGCGGCGTCCGGTCGCCGCACACGGTCGCCTCCGCGGCCCGCAGCGAGGCCGCCAGCACGGCGTCGGCGGTGTCCGACAGCTGGGCGCCCACCACGGTGAACGGCAGCACCGGTTCGTCCTCGACCGTCGCGGCCAGGTCCAGCGCCGCCAGCACCAGCAGGTGGTCGCGGTACAGGGCGGACAGCCGGGGCACCACCGAATTCGGCACGGCCAGCGCGTCTTCGACGCACCCGATGAACGCGTCGTGCAGCTCGTCGCGAGTCGGCAGTTTCGCCGTGCCCCGCAGCAGCTTCCACGACCGCGGATTGGCGACCAGATGGTCGCCCAGGGCCAACGACGAACCCAGCACCGAGAACAGTCGGCCACGCAGCGGGCGTTCGCGGAGCAGCGCGGCGTTCAGTTCATGCCAACCGGTGTCCGGGTTCTCCGCGAGCCGCACCAACGTCCGCAGCGCGGCGTCAGGGTCGGGTGCCCGCGACAACGCCCACAGCAGGTCGACGTGCGCCTTGTCGTCCTGGGCCGTCCAGCCCAGTTGCGCCAGGCGGTCACCCGCGCGCGGATCGACCAAGCCGAGTCGGCCGACGCTGGGCAGCCGGGGACGCTCGGTGGTGGGTTTGGTCACGACCAAAACGGTAGCGCAAGCTGCCGATCTCTCAGATCAGCCGGCAGCCGCTGTGAGCTACAGCGACAGGTAGGTGCTCAGCTCATAGGGCGTGACATGGCTCCGGTAGTTCGCCCACTCCGTGCGCTTGTTGCGCAGGAAGAAGTCAAAGACGTGCTCCCCCAACGTTTCCGCGACGAGTTCGGAGGCCTCCATGGCGTGCAGCGCACTGTCGAGGCTGGTGGGCAGCTCGCGGTAGCCCATCGTGCGGCGCTCTTCGGGAGTGAGATCCCAGACGTTGTCCTCGGCCTGCGGCCCCAGCACGTAGCCCTTCTCCACCCCGCGCAGTCCGGCGGCCAGCAGCACGGCGAACGCCAGATACGGGTTGCACGCCGAGTCGGGGCTGCGAACTTCGATGCGCCGCGACGACGTCTTGTGCGGGGTGTACATCGGCACCCGCACCAGCGCGGACCGGTTGGCCGCGCCCCACGACGCCGCGGTCGGCGCCTCGCCGCCGTGCACCAGGCGCTTGTACGAGTTGACCCATTGGTTGGTGACCGCGCTGATCTCCGAGGCGTGCTCGAGGATCCCGGCGATGAACGACTTGCCCACATCGGAAAGCTGCAGCGGATCGTCCGGGCTGTGGAAGGCGTTGACGTCGCCCTCGAACAGGCTCATGTGGGTGTGCATCGCCGAGCCGGGGTGTTCGCCGAATGGCTTGGGCATGAACGACGCCCGCGCACCATTTTCGATCGCGACTTCTTTAATGACGTAACGGAACGTCATCACGTTGTCGGCCATGGACAGCGCGTCGGCGAAACGCAGGTCGATCTCCTGCTGGCCGGGTGCGCCCTCGTGGTGGCTGAACTCCACTGAGATGCCCATGAATTCGAGGGCCTCGATGGCGTGCCGGCGGAAGTTGGACGCCGAGTCGTGGATCGCCTGGTCGAAGTAACCGGCGTCGTCGACGGGGACCGGCGGCGTGCCGTCGTTGGGGCCGGGCTTCAGCAAGAAGAATTCGATCTCGGGGTGCACGTAGCAGGAGAAGCCGAGGTCGTTGGCCTTCTGCAGCTGGCGGCGCAGCACGTGCCGCGGATCGGCCCAGGACGGCGACCCGTCCGGCATGGTGATGTCGCAGAACATCCGCGCGGAATGGTGGTGGCCGCTGGGCGAGGCCCAGGGCAGCACCTGGAAGGTCGACGGGTCGGGGTTGGCCACGGTGTCGGATTCCGAGACGCGCGAAAAACCCTCGATCGAAGATCCGTCGAACCCAATGCCTTCTTCGAAAGCGCCCTCGAGTTCGGCCGGGGCGATGGCGACCGACTTCAGGTAACCGAGTACGTCCGTGAACCACAGCCGGACGAAGCGAATGTCGCGTTCCTCCAGCGTGCGGAGGACGAATTCCTTCTGTCGATCCATACGACGAACAGTAGGCAATTGCTGTTAATTCTGTGTTACACGGGTGCTTAGTGCTGGGCACCGCTGTTACAGCCACCAGCACAAACGGCTCCCCTTGGCGCCCGCGCAGCGCTGCCGGTTCCGAGACGCCTGGCGTGTCGCCCGCGCCGATCACGCAACCACGCCCACGGGGCCGACGAGCGGCTGCCGGGAACGTCGCCGAGCCGCCACAGCAAATGCCGCCAAGAAGCCCGGGATTACCGGCGACAATCGCGCCCATCGGCACAGAAGCTGGTACAGGCCGAATTCCGATGATTCCTCAGCGCCGGCTCAGCTACGAATCCGTACCGTCGGGCGCTAGGAGCAACACCCGGGTTGCACGAGCTCACCGCGTCAGCCGCGAAAGCCGTAACCGACTCGTGCGGTGAGGGAGCTTCGTCGAAATACGTAACCTGTTAAGATGGTTACATAGAGCGAGTTGTGTTAGCAGGAGGTACTTATCGTGTTCACCAAACTTCTGGCCATCGGAGCTATCGGCGCAGGTGTCGCCATGGGACAAGCCGTGAGCCAAGCCGCACCCGTGCTGGCCGACCCGGTGTTCAACGACCTCAGCTGCACCTGCCAGGCCCCGCCGCCGGTCCCCGGTCAGACGACGGAGGACCGGATCAATCAGGGCCTGCAGGACGCGCTCAACAGGTGATTTACCTGGCAGCGAATTCGTATGAATCCGGCCGGCGCCACGGTGTGTCGCTTGTCCGCCGCGTCAGCGCCTGTCACCTTGGCTAATCGGGGCAGGTACGCCCCGATCTAGAGAGGCTTACGAATGATCGGCAAACTCGTGGCAGGTGCCGCCGTCGTCGGCGCCGCACTGGGGCTGGCGGCGCCGGCCGTCGCGGACCCCGCGTTCAACCAGCTCCACTGCGCCTGCCAAGCGCCTTCCCCCGGCCACGGCCCCTTCGTCGAAGAGCAGATCAACCGGGGGCTTCAGGACGCTCAGGCGCGCTGACGCCCAGGTCGGCTCAGGGCCGGCAGCGCAACGCCGGCGGCGGTGTGCCCGTCATGAAATAGCGCATGATCGTGCCGTCCACGCATTGGTTCCCGCCGAACACCGCGGTGTGCTGGGTGCCGTCGTAGGTGACCAACGGGGCACCTAGCTGCCGGGCCAGGCTCACGCCCGCCTGATACGGGGTTGCCGGGTCGTGCGTGGTGGAGACGACGACGACCTTGCCGGCCGGCATCGCCGGCGCGGTGTGCGGCGCCGACGTCGCCGGCACCGGCCACAGCGCGCACAGATCGCGGGGCGCGTTGCCGGTGAACTGCCCGTAGCTCAGGAACGGCGCGGCCTGGCGGATCTGTCGATCGGCGGATATCCAGGTCGCCGGATCCGTCGGCGCCGGGGCGTCGACACACCGGACGGCGTTGAACGCATCCTGGTCGTTGTCGTAATGCCCCTGCTTGTCGCGGCCCTGGTAGTCGTCGGCGAGCAGCAGCAGGTCGCCCGCATCGGTGCCGCGCTGCAACCCGAGCAGACCACTCGTCAGGTACTTCCAATGCTGCGGGGTGTAGAGGGCATTGATCGTGCCGGTGGTCGCGTCGGCGTAGCTCAGGCCGCGCGGGTCCGAGGTGCGGCCCGGCTTCGCGACGAGCGGGTCGATCAGCGCGTGGTAGCGGTTGACGAACTGGGCGGGGTCGGTGCCCAGCGGGCAGGCCGGCGAGCGCGCGCAGTCCGTGGCGTAGTCGTTGAAAGCCGTTTGGAATCCCGCGGTCTGACTGATGTTTTCCTGAATCGGGTCGACGGTCGGGTCGATCGCGCCGTCGAGCACCATCGTGCGCACGTGGTCGGCGAAATGCTCCAGGTAAGTGGTGCCCAACTCGGTGCCGTAGCTGAAGCCGAGGTAGTTGATCTGTTGCTCACCGAGTGCCTGACGCACCATGTCCATGTCGCGCGCGACCGACGCGGTGCCGACGTTGGCCAAGAAGTCTTTGCCCATCCGGCTCACGCATTCGGACGCCAGCTGCCGGTAGATCTGCTCGATGTGCGCCACCCCCGCCGGGCTGTAATCGACCATCGGTTCGGTCCGATAGGCGTCGAACTCGGCGTCGGTGCGGCAGCGCAGCGACGGCGTGGAGTGGCCCACCCCGCGTGGGTCGAACCCGACCAGATCGAAGTGGCGGGTGATGTCGGTGTTCTGCAGATCCGGTGCCATCCCGGCCACCATGTCGACGGCCGAGCCGCCGGGCCCGCCCGGATTGATCAACAGCGACCCGATCCGCTGGCCGGTGGCCGGCACCCGAATGACCGCCAACTTCGCTTGGGCCCCAGTGGGATTGTTGTAGTCAACCGGGACCGACACGGTGGTGCACTGGGCGGTGGGGAGGTCGCTGCTGTCGGTGACCATTTGGCTGCAGCTGCCCCAGCTCGGCGGCGTCGCCATGGCCGGCGGCGCCGGCTTCGGGGTCTGACCGGCACCGGGTTCCGGAGTTGCTCCGGCGGTGGGCAGTGCCGGTTGCACGGCAACCAACAGGCCTAACGACAGCAGCGCCGAGCTCAGCGATCTCAGGCGCGACATGGCTGTCAATCGTCGCAGCCTCGGGTACCTGTGACGGCGCGAATCGGTCACGCCTTGGTCTCGTCGCCGGGCCGATCAGCGATCGGCGGCCACTAACACTCGGCGCCGTTCGGCGGCGTGGTGCCGCCGATCAGATACGCCGTCACGTAGTCGTCGACGCAGCTGTCGCCCTGGAAGACGACGGTGTGCTGTGTGCCGTCGAAGGTGAGCAGCGAGCCGCGCAGCTGGTTGGCCAGATCGACGCCGGCCTTGTACGGCGTCGCGGGATCGTGCGTCGTCGACACCACGACGGTCGGGGCCAAACCGGGCGCCGAGACGGAATGCGGCTTGCTGGTGGGCGGCACCGGCCAGAACGCGCAGGTGCCCAGCGGCGCGTCGCCGGTGAACTTGCCGTAGCTCATGAACGGGGCGATCTCGCGGGAGCGGCGATCTTCGTCAATTACCTTGGCGCGGTCCGTAACTGGCGGCTGGTCGACACAGTTGATCGCGACCCGCGCGTCGGTGGCGTTGGAGTAGTGCCCCTTCTGGTCACGGCGCATGTACATGTCGGCCAGGGCCAGCAGCGTGTCTCCGTGGTTGTCGGTCAGTTCCCGCAGGCCGTCGGTGAGGTGGTGCCACAGCGTCGGCGAATACAGCGCCATGATCGTGCCCACGACGGCGTCGCTGTAGCTCAGCCCGCGCGGGTCCTTCGTCGGGACCGGCCTGCCCACCAATTGGTTGTTCGGGTCGACCATAGGATCGATCAGGCTGTGGTAGACGTCGACGGCCTTGGCCGGGTCGGTGCCCAGCGGGCAGCTGGCCTGCTTGGCGCAGTCGGCGGCGTAATCGTTGAACGCGTCCTGGAATCCCTTGGCCTGGCGCAGGTCTGCCTCGATCGGGTCGGCGTTGGGGTCGACGGCGCCGTCGAGGATCATCGCCCGCACGTTGTGCGGGAACGCTTCGGCGTAGGCCGCGCCGATCCGGGTGCCGTACGAGTAGCCCAGGTAGGTCAGCTTGTCGTCGCCGAGGGCCGCGCGGATCGCGTCCAGATCCTTGGCGACGTTGACGGTCCCGACGTTGGCCAGGAAGTCCTTGCCCATCTTGTCCACGCAGCGGCCGATGAACTGTTTGGTCTCGCCCTCCATGTGCGCGACGCCGGCCGGGCTGTAGTCGACGTTCGGCTCGGTGCGCAGCCGGTCGTTGTCGGCATCGGAGTTACACCAGATCGCCGGCCGCGACGACCCCACGCCGCGCGGGTCGAACCCGACCAGGTCGAACCGCTCGCGGACCCGCTTGGGCAGGGTCTGCACAACGCCGAGCGCGGCTTCGATGCCGGATTCGCCGGGCCCACCCGGGTTGATCACCAGCGAGCCGAGCTTGTCACCCGTCGCGGGGAAACGAATCATCGCCAGCGTCGCGACGTCACCGCCGGGGTGGTCGTAGTCGACGGGCACGGCCAGCTTGCCGCACATGGCGCCGCCGGGAAGCTTCACCGAGCCACTGGCGACCCGGCACGGCGTCCATTCCACCGGCTGCCCCAACTTGGGCCCCGCCAGCAGCGGGTGTCCGGCGACGACGCGCACGCAGCCCCCCAGCACGATCGCCACGGCAGCGATCGCTGTCGAGACCACAAGCATGCGCGCGAACCTGTCGCGGCGAGTCAGACTCATGCCAACACATGCTGCCAGAGACAACCTGAGACTTTCGTGAGCGCCACCGCCCAGTCGGAGCCGCTGCCCACCGCGTTGAGTGTGCGGGCGCGGCGTTGAGTGTGCGGGCGCGGCGTTGAGTGTGCGGCTGCGGCGGCGCCACCCCGGCGTGTCGCCGCCATCGGCGCACACCCAAAGCCGTCAGCGCACACGCGATGAAGCGGACCGAGGCGACACGAGCTCAAGCAGCACACGCCGACCGTCGCGCACCATGGCGCGTCTCACACTGGCGCGACGTTCCAACTGCGCAGCAGAGATGGCAGAATGGCGCAAGTCAGACGAACCCGGGGACCACATGCGGCCACGAGGATCGACCCGACCACCATTTAGGGACAATGATGTCTGAGCAGAACGTTTACGGTGCAAACGCGTCCAACGCGCCCCGAACCAAAATCCGCACCCATCACCTTCAGAAGATGAAGGCCGAAGGCCACAAGTGGGCCATGCTCACGGCCTACGACTATTCGACCGCCCGCGTGTTCGACGACGCCGGCATCCCGGTGTTGCTGGTCGGCGACTCGGCGGCCAACGTCGTGTACGGCTACGACACCACGGTGCCGGTCTCCATCGACGAGCTGATCCCGCTGGTTCGCGGCGTGGTCCGGGGGGCGCCGCACGCGCTGGTCGTCGCGGACCTGCCGTTCGGCAGCTACGAGGCCGGGCCCACCGCCGCGCTGGCCGCCGCCACCCGGTTCATGAAGGAAGGCGGCGCGCACGCCGTCAAGCTCGAGGGCGGCGAGCGGGTCGCCGAGCAGATCGCCTGCCTGACCGCGGCCGGCATCCCGGTGATGGCCCACATCGGCTTCACCCCGCAGAGCGTGAACAGCCTCGGCGGATTCAAGGTTCAGGGCCGCGGCGACGCCGCGGAGCAGACCGTGCACGATGCGATCGCCGTCGCAGAATCCGGCGCGTTCTCCGTCGTCATGGAAATGGTGCCCGCCGAACTGGCCACCCAGATCACCGGCAAGCTGACCATCCCGACCGTCGGGATCGGCGCCGGGCCCAACTGCGACGCGCAGGTTTTGGTCTGGCAGGACATGGCCGGGATGAGCAGCGGCAAGTCGGCGCGATTCGTCAAGCGATTCGCCAACGTCGGCGACGAATTGCGCCGGGCCGCTACCCAATACGCGGAAGAAGTGGCCGGCGGAGTTTTCCCCGCCGACGAACACTGCTTCTGAGCTACTGCATTCCGCAGCGGGCCTTGAAATCGGTCAGCGGCTGCCGAATTGCCTCGAGATCGGCGTGCGCCTGCGGGTTGGCGTCCATGTACTGCTTGATTTGATCGCCAATCTCGTTGCGCGGCTGGCCTTTTAAGCTGGTGAAGTAGGCGTTGACGTCCGGATGGCTGAACAGATACACGGACGTCGCGGCGGCGACACCCGACGAAACCTGCGCGAGATCGGCCGCCGTGCAGTTCGGTGGCGCCGGCTCGGGGTCCGCCTGAGCCGCGCCGACGGCCACGAAAAGCATTGCGCCGCCAATGGCGCCGGCAGCGACCGCGCGCGAAGTAGCGAGAGCGAAAAACACCATTGGTAGCTCCTCCATCAGCTATCCGATACTTACCCGCAGGCAAACCATAAGCGGACCAAATCCATTCATGTGGCAAACAAGCAAAATCCCGCCGTGACGGCCGCGGAGGTCGATATGCTTGCGAAATGAATCGGCGTCGCTGGATCGGGGCACTGCTGGCAGTGCTGGCGATCACCTCAATTCCCGGAATCGTGATCGCGATGAACTCTGCCGGGCAAGCCGAGGCCACCGTCTGTGTCGGCGCCGGGCGACGTGTGTCGGTCAGCGGTTGCGCCAACGTCGCCGACGCCATTCAGCGCTACGTGCCGCCGCCGGCGGATTACGCGCCGATGCCGGAGGACACTCCGCCGCCTCCCCCACCCCCGTAGCCGATCCGGCGAAATTCGTTCTCCCAGGCCAGCGGTGGCGGACACGCCGCAGCAACGATCGCTGCCGGCGGTGGGTGTGTGGTGTGGCACGCTATGGGTAACCAGTTACGAGCGTCGATGACCATGCCATGCCGCGTCGGCGCGCCCCCTACGGAGCCGAAAAGAAATGCCTGAGCCCTCGCGCCACCTGGAGGTGGAGCGCAAGTTCGACGTCCTCGATTCCACGGTCACACCGTCGTTCGAAGGCATCGCGGCGGTGGCCCGGGTGGAGAAATTGCCGACGCAATCGTTGGACGCGACATACTTCGACACGCCGACGCAGGACCTCGCCCGCAACAAGATCACGCTGCGACGCCGCACCGGCGGCCACGACGCCGGCTGGCATCTCAAGCTGCCGGCCGGGCCCGACGCCCGCACCGAGATTCGCACGCCCCTGGGCTCCGCGGACGACGACAACGTCCCCAGCGAATTGCTGGACGTGGTGCTGGGGATCGTTCGTGACCGGCCGCTCAAACCCGTCGCCCGGATCACGACCCAACGCGAGAGCCAGGTGCTGTACAGCATCGAGGGCGCGCCCTTCGCCGAGTTCAGCAACGACCACGTCCGCGCGTGGGCGGCGAATGCGACCGACCACCCCGACTCGGAACCCGTCGTGCAGGAGTGGCGCGAATGGGAACTCGAGCTCGACGAGTCCCGGGGGGCGTCCGACACCGAACTGCTGAGCCGGTTGAGCAACCGGCTGCTGGACGCGGGCGGCGAACCCGCGAACCACGCCTCCAAGCTGGCGCGGGTGCTCGGGACGACGGCGCCGACCAACGGCGCCGAGCCACCCGAAGATCCGGTCCAGCGGGCGATCGCCGAGCAGATCGACGAGCTGATGGTGTGGGACCGCGCGGTGCGCGCCGACGTCTACGATTCCGTGCACCAGATGCGGGTCACCACCCGCAAAATCCGCAGCCTGCTCAAGGACGCCCAAGCGGGACTGTCCGACGACACCCACGCCTGGGTGCTCGACGAACTGCGCGAGCTCGCCGGCATCTTGGGCGTGGCGCGCGATGCCGAGGTGCTCGCGCAGCGCTACGAGCAAGAGCTGGACCGGCTGTCGCCGGAGCTGGTGCGTGGACCGGTGCGCGAACGCCTGATCGAGGGCGCCAAACGCCGCTACCAGTCCGGGTTGCGGCGGTCGTTGATCGCGATGCGCTCGCAGCGCTACTTCCGGCTGCTCGACGCGCTCGATTCGATCGTGGCCGAAAGCCCGGCCACCGCAACCGGTGAGCAGCCGCCGCCGGTCACCATCGACGCCGCCTACAAGAAGGTACGCAAGGCCGCCAAGGCCGCCGCCCAAGCCGACGAGGCCGCCCAGGCCGCCCAGGCCGCCCAGGAGGAGCACGCCGAGCCGTCCGCCGACGCCGAGGATCACGACGACGAAGAACACGATCGCGACGAGGCGCTGCACGTAATTCGTAAGCGCGCCAAGCGACTTCGCTACACCGCGGCGGCCACCGGCGCGGAGGACGTCTCCAAGCAGGCCAAGGCCATCCAGTCACTGCTCGGCGATCACCAGGACAGCGTCGTCAGCCGCGAGCATCTGATTCAGCAGGCCGACGCCGCGTACGCCGCGGGCGAAGACACCTTCACCTACGGTCTGCTCTACCAGCAGGAGGCCGACCTGGCCGAGAGCTGCCGTCAGCAGCTCGACGAGGCGCTGCGCAAGCTCGACAAGTCGGTGAAAAAGGCGCGCTGACCTACAGCGCGTCGCGAGACTGTGACTGGCGACGCCGCCTCTCGGGCGATGGGTTGCCAGTTACAGTTTCGCGCTGAGGGCGGGCGAGTTGGCCTGTAAGCCGGATTCTGTTCCCCACCGCCGCGGCGTAAGCAACGGCGGTGCGGCGGCGACCATCCATCTGGACACACCGTTGCCGGGTGCCTCGAGCGGCCTACCCGCAGGCTCGGGCGAGCAACCCTCAATCGCCTGCGCGGCCGCACCTTTCGGTGCGGCCTTCTTGACCTTGCTTCGGGTGGGGTTTGCCGAGCCACCCCGGTCACCCGGGATGCTGGTGCGCTCTTACCGCACCGTTTCACCCTTACCACCGCGAGGGTGGCGGTTTGCTTTCTGTGGCACTTTCCCGCGAGTCGCCTCGGATTGCTGTTGGCAATCACCCTGCTCTGTGAAGTCCGGACTTTCCTCGACTCGTCGCTCTATGAGCGCGAGCCGCGGCCGCCCGGCCAACTCGTCCGCACGAACACGGTACTCGCTGGTCAACCTCCTGGCCAGCGCCCCAAGCACTCGCTCGCGCGGCTATTGCCCAATTTTTCGCATCATTGCTTAAATAAGAAGTTGGTGCGACGCTGACCGCATGACAGAAGCCCAAGGGTTCGTCGATCAGACGATGATGGGGATCGCGGAGCCGCAGCCCATGTACAAGACGTTGCGGGAGTCGAGCCCCGTGTTCCGGTCGGACCAGGCGGTGGTGCTCAGCCGTCTCGCCGACATCGAGATGGCGCTCAAGCACACTGAGCTGTTCTCGTCGAACATGGATGCGGTCAACCTCGGCAACATTCGGCCGCTGATTCCGCTGCAAATCGATCCTCCCGAGCATGCGAAGTATCGACGCGTCCTCGACCCGCTGTTCACCCCGCGGGAGATGGCCCGACGCGAACCGCGCGTCACCGAGCTGGTGAACGAGATGATCGATCGCTTCGCCGGGCGGGGCGAATGCGACTTCCACGCCGAATTCGCGGTTCCGCTGCCGTGCACCGTCTTCCTGCAATTGCTCGGCCTGCCACTGGCAGACCTCGACAAATTCCTGGAGTGGAAAGACGGCGTGATCCGCCCCGAAGGCGACTCCGGGTTCAACCGCCGACACGAAAGTTCGGCCCCCGTAGCACAACAGATCTACGACTACTTCGAGCGCGCCATCGACGACCACATCGCCAACCCGCGCGACGACGTGCTGTCCGCGATGATCGCGGCCAACCTGAACGCCGAGGGCCGGCCGCTGTCGCGCGAGGAGCTGCTCGACATCTGCTTCCTGTTCCTGATCGCCGGCCTGGACACCGTCACCGACTCGCTGGACTGCTTCTTCGTCTATCTGGCGCGTCACCCCGGGCACCGTCATCAACTCGTCGAGCAGCCCGATGTGCTGCCGCACGCGGTCGAAGAGTTGTTGCGTTGGGAGACACCGGTTCCCGGTGTCGCCCGGGTCGCGATGCAAGACGTCGAGGTGGGCGGATGCCCGATCAGCAAGGGTGAGCGGGTCAGCCCGTTGCTCGGCGCGGCCAACACCGACCCCGCCGAGTTCCCCGACCCCGAAGTGGTGGATTTCACCCGCAACCCCAACCGGCACCGCGCGTTCGGTGGCGGCCCGCACCGTTGCCTGGGGTCGCATCTGGCCCGGATGGAGCTGCGGGTGGCGTTGCGCGAATTCCACCGGCGCATACCGGATTACGAGATCAAACCCGGCACCCAACTGGCCTATACGGCGGCGCTGCGATCGGTGGAATCACTGCCGCTGATCTTCGCAGTCTCATGACTCGCGTGGCGGTCGACGCCGACCTGTGCACCGGCCACGGGCGCTGCTACAGCCTGGCGCCCGAGGTCTTCGACGCCGACGACGTCGGCCACTGTGTGGTGCTCGTCGCGGATGTGTCCGGCGAGCTCGAAGAGCAGGCCGCGACCGGGGAGAAGAACTGCCCGGAGCAGGCAATCACGTTGTCGCGCTGAGGTCCCGTATCGCCGAACGTGCTCTCGGAGCGAGAAAATCGCCGAAATCCCGCCACCAGAGCACGTTCGGCGTACGGCAGAAGCAGGACCGCAGCGGCTATTTGCGGGCAATCGCGTGGTAGGCCATGTCGGCAATGTCCATGCAGTATTCGTCGTCGATCGGAGCATCCGAATACAGCGCGCGAATATTGATCGGCGCCAAGAGAATCTGAGTGGCAGCCACGGTGGTGATTCCATCGCGCAGTTCACCGCGGTCTTTGGCCCGGTCGACGATCTGGCGCACTATCGCGAAACGGGCCCGCCAGAACATCATTCGGGTCTCTTCGTCGTGGCGTCCACGAGGCCCCATCACCAGCGCCCGCAAGAACGCGCGGCCCACCTCGTCGTTGATGCGCTTGGCGACGTTGATGGCCAACGCTTCCAGGTCCCCGCGCAACGACCCGGTGTTCGGTACCTCGCCCCAGGTCTCGAGATCGGCCAGCGCCGCATCGACGATCAGCCGCTGACGGTTGCCCCAGTGGCGGTAAATCGTCTCGGCATCGATGCGATGGCGCTCGGCCAGGGCCTCGACGCTGAACCGTTCGACGCCCCAGCGGGCCAACTCGTCGAGCACCGCCGGCATCACCTGCGCCCGAATCTCTGCGGGAACGGCGCCCGGCGATGCCTCGGGTCGTTGATCCGGCGGCATGTGCTGCTCCTAGCGGCTAGAGATAGCCGGTCTGATTCACGAGTCGCACCGAAGATGCCCCATCCGAATAGAACTCCGCGATGCTCAAGGATGCCAGGTCAAGGTGCAATCTGTACAGGATGCCGGGCCCGGCATCCAGCGCGAGGCGCAACAACATCTTGATCGGCGTGACGTGCGAAACGACCAACACCGTTTCGCCTTGATGGGCAGCGATGATTCGTTCCCGCGCCTGGCACACCCGCTCGAGTGCGGCATCGAAACTCTCCCCACCCGGCGGTTCCGTGCTGGTGTCGCGCAGCCAGCGGGTGTGAAGTTCGGGATCGCGTTCGGCGGCCTCGGCGAACGTCAGCCCCTCCCAACCGCCGAAGTCGGTCTCGATCAGGTCGTCGTCGACGGTCACGTCCAGGCCCAGCGCCTTGGCCGCCACGGCCGCGGTGTCGTAGGCGCGTTGCAACGGCGAGGAGATCACCGCGGCGATGCCGCCACGCTCGGCCAAGTACCGCGCCGCCGCCTGGGCCTGCCGACGCCCCAAGTCGGTCAGTTCCGGGTTGCCCCGCCCGGAATAGCGGCGCTGCACCGACAACGCGGTCTGCCCGTGGCGCAGCAACAGCAGCCTGGTCGGGGCGCCGCGCGCACCGGTCCACCCGGGCGGCGACGAGGGTTGCGGCGCAACAGATTTGACGGGGTCCTTCGCAGGCTCGGCGACCGTCGAGGCGTCGACTTCGGCCGCGGCGTCCATCGCCTCGTTGGCCAGCCGATCGGCATGCTTGTTGCGTTCGCGCGGTATCCACGTGTAGGTGATGCGGTCGAAGCGCGCCGCCAATTCTCGGGCCCGGGCGTGCAGCTCGATTAGGTCGGGGTGCTTGACTTTCCACCGCCCCGACATCTGCTCCACCACCAGCTTGGAATCCATGAACACGTCGGCCTCGCTGGCACCGAGCTTCACTGCGTCCTCCAAACCGGCTATCAGACCCCGGTATTCGGCGACGTTGTTGGTGGCCCGGCCGATGGCCTGCTTGTTTTCGGCCAGCACGGTCGCGCGGTCCTCGGTGTGCACCACCGCGCCGTAGCCGGCCGGTCCGGGGTTGCCGCGGGATCCGCCGTCGGCTTCGATGACGACCTTCACTGCCCGGGCCCCTTGACACGCAACAGGATCGCACCGCATTCGGGGCAGCACACCACGTCGTCGTCGGCCGCCGCCGAGATGCGGGCCAGCTCTCCCCGGTCGATCTCGATCCGGCACGCGCCGCACCGATGTCCCAGCAGCGGCCCGGCGCCGGGCCCTCCCCCGGTGCGCCGTCGCTCGTAGAGTGCGGACAGATCGGGGTCCAGGGCCGCGGCGAGCCGGTCTCGTTGCGTCGCGTGCGCCTGCCGGGTCTCGTCGATTTCGGCCAGGGCGGCATCGAGGCCCTGCTGTGCGTCGGCCAGCTCGGACTGCAGCGCCTCCATCGCATCCTGCTCGGCGGTCATCTGGGCCTGCAGCTCCTCGCGGCGCTCCATGACTTCCAGCAGCGAATCTTCCAGGCTGCTTTGCCGGCGGGTCAGGGTTTCCAGTTCGTGCTGTAGATCCGTCAGTTGCTTGGCGTCGGTGGCCCCCGAGGCGAGCAACGACCGGTCACGATCTTCGCGCTGGCGCACCGCCGCGATCTCCGACTCGTACCGCGACACCTGAGTGTCCAAATCCTCCAACGCGATTCGCGCCGCACCCAGCCGGTCGTTGGCGGCGTCGTGCTCGGCTCGCATCCGCTCGATGGCCTCCCGCTGCGGCAGACGGGTGGCCCGATGCGCGATCCGAGACAGCTCCGCATCCAGCTCGGACAACTCCAACAGCGAACGCTGTTGTGCTACTTCGGCTTTCATGATTGATCTCCACATGATTCGTGGCCGAGATGCCCCATATTCCAAGGGTCGGTGCGGGTGGTGGACACGTGCACCGGCAGGTCCGCACCGAACCGGGATCGCAGCACCTCGGCAGCTTGCGTGCACCAGGGGAATTCGCTGGCCCAGTGCGCGACGTCGATCAGCGCCACGTCCGAGGCCCGGCAATGCTCGTCGGCCGGGTGGTGGCGCAGGTCGGCGGTCACATAGGCCTGTACGTCGGCGCGGGCCGCGATGCTCAGCAGCGAGTCGCCGGCACCGCCGCACACCGCGACCCGGGAGACGACCTTGTCGGGGTCGCCGGCCGCCCGGACCCCCCAGGACGTCTGGGGCAGCGCGGCGCCGACGCGGGAGACGAAGGCGCGCAACGATTCGGGTCGCGCCAGCGTGCCGATGCGGCCCAATCCGGCGTCGCCGGGCGGGGGCACCAGGGCGAAGATGTCGAAGGCCGGCTCTTCGTACGGGTGGGCGGCGCGCATCGCCGCCAGCACCGCCGGCCGGGCCCGCGCGGGTGCGACGACCTCGAACCGGTCTTCGTCCACCCGTTCGACGGTGCCGACGCTACCGACCGCGGGTGTGGCACCGTCGTGCGGCAGGAACTGGCCGATACCGCTGACGCTCCAACTGCAGTGCGAGTAGTCGCCGATGTGGCCGGCACCGGCCTCGAACACGGCCGCCTGCACCGCTTCTGCGTTCGCTCGCGGCACATAGATCACCCACTTGTCGAGATCGGCCGGCTCCGACAGCGGTTCGAGCACTGCTTCGACAGTGAGGCCGAGAGCATCCGCCAACGCATCGGAGACACCGGGCGACGCCGAGTCGGCGTTGGTGTGCGCGGTGAACAGCGAACGCCCACTTCGGATCAGCCGATGCACCAGCGCGCCCTTCGGCGTGCTGGCCGCGACGGTGTCGACGCCGCGCAGCAGCAGCGGGTGGTGAGCCAGCAGCAGGCCGGCCTCGGGGACCTCGTCGACCACCGCCGGTGTGGCGTCGACGGCAATCGTGACCGAATCCAGCAGGTCGTCGGGGTCGCCGCACACCAGGCCCACCGAATCCCATGATTGGGCAAGCCGCGGCGGGTAGGCCTGGTCCAGGACCTCGATCACGTCGGATAGCCGTGCGCTCACCCCTGCCTCCCGCCGACGGGCATGGTTTCCGAGATCGCCTGGGCCAGCAGCGGCCACTCCGGCCGCACCGCGGCCCGCAGGTAACTGCCGTCCAGGCCGACGAACGTGTCACCCCGGCGCACGGCAATACCCTTGTCGTGCAGCCTGTTTCGTATTTCGTCGGCATGCCGAAGGCGGAACAGCACGAACGGGGCGGCGCCGTCGACCACCTCGGCGCCTATCGAAGTCAGGCCGGCCACCATCTCGGCGCGCACCTGCGCCAACCGCACCGCGCCGGCTTGCGCGTCGGCAACCGCGGCGGCCCCGCTGCAGGCGGCGATGGCCTCGAGTTGCAGCGTGCCCACCGGCCAGTGCGCACGGTGAGCGGTCAACCGCGCCAACACCTCTGGTGCTCCCAGGGCATAGCCCACCCGCAGCCCGGCCAGCGCCCAGGTCTTGGTCAGACTGCGCAGCACCAGCACGTCGGCCGGCGAGTCGGCGGCGAGCGACTCCGGTTCGCCGGGAACCGAATCCGCGAACGCCTCGTCGACCACCAGGATCCGTCCGGGCCGGCGCAGTGCAAGCAGCTGCTCGCGGCGGTGCAGCACCGAGGTGGGGTTGGTCGGATTGCCCACCACGACGAGGTCGGCGTCCTCGGGCACGTCCACGCGATCGAGGGCGAACGGCGGGTCGACGACGACGTGGTGCACCGGCACCCCTGCTGCGGCCAACGCGATGGCCGGCTCGGTGAACGACGGCGCCAGCAGCGCCGCCCGCGCCGGGCGCAGGCAGGGCAGCAGCGCGAACCCTTCGGCGCCCCCGGCCAGCGGCAGCACCTCCTCGCGCGCCCGGCCGTGCCGCCGCGCGACCGCGTCTTGAGCGCGGTGCAGGTCCTCGACGCCGGGATAGCGCGCCAGGTCCGGCAGCCGCGCGGCCAACCGCTCGATCAGCCATTGTGGTGGCCGCGCGTGCCGGACGTTGACCGCGAAGTCGAGCATTCCCGGCGCGGCGGCCTGGTCACCGTGATAGCGCGCCATCGATTCCGGACTCGCCATCCGTGAAACACTAGTGCGCCGTCGCGGCGGCGCTCACCCGACCGCTCGATCAGCTCACGAAGCGCCGGATGAACCTCGCGGAGATGTCGGCGACTTCTTTCCACCCGCTGTCGATGACCAGGGAGTGCCCGCGGCCGGGAATCCGCTCGATCTCGGTAACGCCCGGGTTGTGCTTGGACTGCAGCTTGAAGGTGGCCTCGGTGACCGCCAGCGGCACGGTGTGGTCGTTTTCCCCCGCGATGATCAGCAGCGGCCCGCGGTCGGGGTTCTTGGAGTCCACCCGGGTCTGGCTGACCGGGTTGAAGTTCGCAATCGCCGCCTGAAACAGCGGCAGACCCGGCGCGGGCACGTGATAGGTCTGGTGCAGCTCCTTGGCCTCGGCGTCCGCGAGATTGTTGGCCCAGCCGTACTTGAACTGATCGAACGTCAATGCAACGGCCTTGCCGTAATTGGCGGGATTGCCCAGCACCGGGAACGACGACTTCAACGCCGAGATCGGCAGCGGCAGAATCCCTCTGAATGGCGCGTTGTCGATCGACACGGTCGCCACCGAGGCACCGGTGCCGGCGATTTTCTGCGAGATCAGACCGCCGAAGGAGTGCCCGACGACGGCGGGCTTCTTCGTCAGCTGCCCGATCGCTTCCAGATAGTGGTCCGTAACGTCTTGAACTTTTTTGTGCGCGAACACTTCTGGATGTTCAAATGCCTCGGCGACGGTGGCCGGATCGTCGGGCCAGCCGGGAGCAATGGTCGTGTAGCCGTTGCCTTCGAAGAGCTCGCGCCAACGTTGCCAGCTGCTGGAGAGCAGCCACAGACCATGCACGAAAACCACCGGAGTCAACCCGGAGGCGTTGGCCCTGTCGATCTCCGCCTTTTCCCAATCGGTGAGAGTGCTGCCGGTCATCGCGCTTCCTTCCGCAGTCGCAGGCGCTAGCAAAAACGAGAGGAAACGAATCCTGTTGCCAGCCAGACTAAGAATCCCCTAGAAGCGAACTCGGCGCATCTCCAGCGAGGCCCTCGATTCCGCGCCACCCGCCATCAACGACAATGGTGAGGTGACAGGAGCAGTTTCGGCCGACGCGCAGGCGCCCCAGCTGGTGATCTTCGATCTCGACGGCACGCTGACCGATTCCGCGGCGGGGATCGTCGCCAGCTTCACCCATGCCCTCGAGCACATCGGCGAACCGGTGCCCGAGGGCGATTTGGCGGCCCGGATCGTCGGCCCGCCGATGGACGAAACGTTCCAGCTGATGCTCGGCGAGCGCGCCGATGCGGCGTTCGCGGCGTTCCGAGCCGAGTACGGCGAGCGCGGCTGGTCCAACAACAGCCTGTTCGACGGGATCGAGCCGCTGCTGGCCGATCTGCGGGCCGCCGGCGTGCGGCTGGCCGTGGCCACCTCCAAGCTGGAGCCGACGGCGCGCCGCGTCCTGGCCCACTTCGCGCTCGACCACCACTTCGAAGTCATCGCCGGCGCCTGCCCGGACGGCACCCGCCGCAGCAAGGAGGAGGTGCTGGCGCACGCGCTGGCCCAGCTGCAACCGCTGCCGGAGCGCGTGCTGATGGTCGGCGACCGCAGCCACGACGTCGACGGGGCCGCCGCGCACGGCATCGACACCGTCGTCGTCGGCTGGGGCTACGGCAAGGCCGACTTCGCCGACGGCTACGCCGTCACCGGCGTGACGCATGCCGCGACGATCTCCGAACTGCGGAAGGCCCTGGGTGTCTGAGTTGCATGTGACCTTCGTCTGCAGCGGCAACATCTGCCGCTCACCGATGGCCGAGAAAATGTTCGCCGACCAGCTGCGGCAGCGCGGTCTGGCCGATGCGGTGCGCGTGACCAGTGCGGGCACCGGAAACTGGCATGTCGGCAGCGGCGCCGACGAGCGGGCAGCCAAGGTGCTGCGCGCCCACGGCTATTCCACCGACCACACCGCCGCGCAGCTCGACGACGACCACCTGGCTGCCGATCTGGTGGTGGCGTTGGGCCGCAACCATTTTCGGATGCTGCAACAACTCGGTGTGGAAGCCGACCGGATCAGGATGCTGCGCTCGTTCGACCCGCGCTCGGGGGCCCATGCCCTCGACGTCGAGGATCCCTACTACGGCGATCACGCCGACTTCGAAGAGGTGTTGGCCGTCATCGAGGCGGCGTTGCCCGGCCTGCACGACTGGGTCGACGAGCAACTGGCGAAAAATGGGCACGGTTGATGCGTCGGTTGGGATTTTTGCTGCGGCCAGGCTGGATAGCGCTGATCCTGGTGGTCATCGCCTTTACCTACCTGTGTTTCATGGTGCTCGCACCGTGGCAGCTGGGCAAGAACTCCCGCACGTCACGGGAGAACCATCAGATCGAGAACTCGCTGAACACCCCACCGGTGTCGTTGAAAACCTTGTTACCACAGCAGGATTCGTCGGCGCCGAATGCGCAGTGGCGCAGGGTGACCGCAACCGGCCATTACCTACCCGACGTCGAGGTGCTGGCCCGACTGCGCGTCGTCGAGGGAGATCAGGCCTTTGAGGTGCTGGCCCCGTTTGTGGTCGACGACGGGCCGACCGTTCTCGTCGACCGCGGTTACGTGCGCCCGCTGCCCGGCTCGCACGTCCCGCCGATCCCCCGCCCGCCGCAAGACACCGTGACCATCACGGCGCGGCTGCGAGACTCTGAGCCGGCGGTACAGGACAAGGAGCCGTTCTCCAGAGACGGTGTGCAGCAGGTGTATTCAATCAACACCGGCCAAGTTTCGGTGCTGACCAAGGTGCCGCTGGCCGGGTCCTATCTGCAACTGGTCGAAAACCAGCCCGGCGGGCTCGGCGTGATCGGCGTACCGCACTTGGACGCCGGGCCGTTCCTGTCCTACGGCATCCAATGGATTTCGTTCGGCATCCTGGCCCCGATCGGGCTGGGCTATTTCGCGTACTCGGAGATCCGGATCCGGCGTCAGGAAAAGCAGGCGAAGACCGAGACCCCGATGACCGTCGAGGAGAAACTCGCCGACCGCTACGGCCGGCGACGCTGAGGCCGCTCAGCCGCTGAGGCCGCCGCCGCTGAGACCGTTGGCCGCAGAGGCCGCCGCCGCTCAGACCGTTGGCCGGTTTCAGTGTGCGCCTGGGCATTCGCTTGTGCGCTCACGGCTTTCCGTGTGCGCTCACGGCGGAGACACGCCGACCCGTCACGCCCCAGTCGTACACTCAACGCCCCAGCCGCACACTCAACGCCGCCACGACACACTCGACAGCGCGGCCACCAATGCGGCGGCGCCCAGCTGCACGATCCGCGACAGCGCCACCGCGCGGCGCAGATCGGCCGCCGCGGGTGCTCGCCCGTCGCCGAGGGTGGGGCGGATCTGCAGCTCGTGGCGATACTGCGTGGGCCCGCCCAGCCGCACCCGCAGCGCCCCGGCAAACGCCGCTTCGACGACGCCGGCGTTTGGACTGGGATGGCGGGTCGCGTCGCGGCGCCAGGCCCGGGCCGCACCCAACGGTGAACCGCCGACCAGCGCCGCGCATGCCACCACCAGTGCCGCCGTCACCCGGGCCGCGACGTAGTTCGCTGCGTCGTCCAATCGTGCTGCGGCCCAACCGAATCGGATATAGCGCGGGGAGCGGTAGCCGATCATCGCGTCCAGCGTGTTGATCGCGCGGTACATCAGCGCGCCCGGCACTCCGCCCGCGACCGCCCACAGCAGCGGCGCCACCTGCGCGTCAGAGGTGTTCTCCGCGACGGATTCCACCGCGGCGCGGGTCAGCCCCGGGCCGTCCAGCCGGGCCGGATCGCGTCCACACAGCGACGGCAGCAGCCGGCGCGCGGCCTCGATGTCGTTGCGGTCGAGCAGCCGCGCCATCTCCAGGCCGGTGCGCGCCAACGACGTTCCGCCCAGCGCGACCCAGGTGGCCGTGGCGCTGGCGGCGATCGTCAGCAGCGGGTTGCGGCGTGCGGCGGCCTGCTGCACGGCCGTGCCGAGCAGCCCCACCGTGCCGACCGCAAGGCTCACGTGCAGCGCGCCGGCGATCTTCGCGTCGCGGTAGGTGAACTGCTCGAGCTTGGCGGCGGCCTGGCCGAACGCCGCGACGGGATGGCCTCTTTTCGGGTCTCCCAGCGCGAGGTCGGCCAGGCAGCCGGCCAGCACACCGGCGATCCGGATCCGCGTCGCAATCATTTCGGCAGCGTCTCACACGCTCGGCACGGACCTGCTTGCTAGGCGATCGACACGACGATCAGCACCGCAGCCACGACGGCGATCGCGGCCAGCACCCACCACAGCAGCGAGGACGTATCCAGGTCCATGAGTCCCAGCGTGCCCACTTTCGGCGGGAACTAACGTCCGGGCCGCCGACGTGGTCTACTCGCCTATATGAAGCCCGTGACACGGGTCGCCGACCTGCTCAACGCGGCAGCACCGCTGCTGCCCGCCGCGAACGTGATCATGCAGCTGTCGTTGCCGGGCGTCGGTTACGGCGTGCTGGAGAGCCCGGTGGACAGCGGCAATGTCTACAAGCATCCGTTCAAGCGGGCCCGCACCACCGGCACCTATCTCGCGGTGGCGACCATCGGGACCGAGTCCGACCGGGAGCTGATCCGCAATGCCGTCGACGTCGCACACCGCCAGGTGCGGTCCACGTCATCCAGCCCGGTGTCCTACAACGCCTTCGACCCGAAACTGCAGCTGTGGGTGGCCGCCTGCCTGTACCGCTACTTCGTCGATCAGCACGAGTTCCTGCATGGCCCACTCGACGAGGCCAGCGCCGAGGCGGTCTATCGCGACGCCAAGCGGCTGGGTACGACGTTGCAGGTGCCCGAGCGGATGTGGCCGCCGGACCTCGTCGCGTTCGACGAGTACTGGAAGCGTTCGCTCGACGAGCTGCGCATCGATCCGCCGGTGCGCGAGCATCTGCACGGCGTGGCCGCAATGGCGTTTCTGCCCTGGCCGCTGCGCGTGCTGGCCGGTCCGCTCAACCTGTTCGCGACGACGGGGTTCTTGGCCCCGGAGTTTCGGGCGATGATGCAGCTGGACTGGTCGCAGCGTCAGCAGCGCCGGTTCGAGCGGCTGTTGTCCGCGCTGCGGCTGGCCGATCTGTTCATTCCGCACCGCGCATGGATCCTCGGGTATCAGCTTTACTTGTGGGACATGCGATTTCGGGCGCGCCGCGGCTGGCGGATCGTCTAGATGGGCCGTCTTGAAGGCAAGGTCGCCATCATCACCGGCGCCGGCTCCGGCATCGGGTGGGCGGCGGCCAACCGATTCGCCGACGAAGGAGCCCGCGTCGTGTGTGCCGACATCAGCGGCTGCGAGAACGACATCGCCGAGCGGCTCGGTGACGTCGCCGTGCCGGTGCATGTCGACGTCACGAACGGCGCCGACGTCCAACACATGGTCGCCACCGCCGTCGACCGATTCGGTCGGGTCGATGTACTGCTGAACAACGCCGGGTTCGGCGGGCCGCACCTGGCCCTGGCCGACACCGACGAAGCGCTGTTCGACAAGATCCTGGCGATCAATCTCAAGGGCGTGTTCCTCGGCATGAAATACGCGATCCCGACCATGCTGGATAACGGTGGCGGGGCGATCGTCAACACCGCCTCGGCGTCCGGGCTGGTCGGGTGGAAAGGGTTGTCGTGCTACGCCGCGGCCAAGGCGGCGGTGGTGCAGATGACGAAATCCGCGGCGCTGGACTACGCCAAGACGAACGTGCGCATCAACGCGATCTGTCCCGGCATGACCTACACCGGTCTGGCCGGAGCCAAACCCGACGACGAAGTACCGCCGGGTGGTTATCTGCCGACGCCGATGGCCCGCTGGGGCGAGCCCGCCGAATTAGCCGCCGCCGCACTGTTTCTCGCCAGCGACGAGGCGTCGTTCGTCACCGGCGCCGCGCTGGCCGTCGACGGTGGCTACTCGGCCAGCGGCCCGATGCTCGCCGCGCGTAAGGTCAAGCCATGACCTTCCCGGCAATTAACCACGTTGCGGTCACGGTGCGCGATGTCGCAGTCAGCGGGCCGTGGTATCGCCGCCTTTTCGACACCGACCCGCTCGCCGACGAGCACGACGCCGAGGCCGGCTACCGGCATCAGGTGTGGCTGCTGAACGGCGGTACCTTGTTCGGCATCCACCAACACGATCGCGGCGCCCCCGACGAGGATTTCAGCGAGCACCGCGTCGGCCTGGATCACGTCGCATTCGGCTGCGCCAACCGCGCCGAGCTGGAGACTTGGGTCACGCGGCTGAACGAGCTGGGCATCGCGCACGGCGGCATCGTGGATGCGGACTACGGGTCAGGCCTGAGCTTCCGCGACCCCGACGGTATTGCCTTGGAGTTCTTCGCCCTGCCGGCGTCCTAGCGCACCGTCGCCCGGTCATCGAAATCGACGCGAGCGCGGAAAAGTGCGAGAAGCGGACACGCTGACGTCGATCTCGATGCGCCGCCGGCGTCCTAGCGCACCGTCGCGAAGAACGCGCGGACGTCGTCGACGAACAACTCGGGTTGTTCGAACGCGGCGAAGTGACCGCCGCGCGGCATGTCGGTCCAGTGCGTGATGTTGTAGTTCGGCTCGCACCACGTCCGCGGTGACTTCAGCAGTTCACCGGGGAAAGCGGCTATGCCGGTGGGCAATTCGACGCGACCTCCCCCGCCCCAGACGCTGAAGCTCTCCCAGTACAGGCGAGCCGACGACGCGGCCGTGTTGGTCACCCAGTACACCATCACGTTGTCGAGCAGTTCGTCTCGGCTGACCGCGTTCTCCGGGTGACCGTCGCAATCGGCCCAGTCCCAGAACTTCTCGACGATCCACGCCAGTTGTCCGACGGGCGAGTCGGCCAGGCCGTAGCCGAGGGTCTGCGGCCGAGTGGACTGCTGCTTGGAGTAGCCGGTGCCCCACTTGCGGTGGTTGGCCAGCGCGGCCAGGGCCGCCTTCTCCTCCTCGGTCGGGTTGTCGAGGTTGCCCGGACGACCGATCGGCATGTTCAGGTGAATCCCCGCGCAGTGGCCGCCGTTTCGGCCGATCTGCGTGGTGACCGCCGCACCCCAATCCCCGCCCTGCGCGCCGTAGCGGTCGTAGCCGAGGCGCAACATCAGGTCCTCCCAGGCCGCCGCGGTCTTCTCCACGCCCCACCCGGTGCGGGTGGGCTTGCCGGAGAAGCCGTATCCGGGCAGCGACGGACACACGACGTGGAAAGCGTCCTCGCCACGCCCGGACGCCGGGTTGGTCAGCGGCTCGATCACCTTGTGGAACTCCACAATTGAGCCCGGCCAGCCATGCGTGATCACCAGCGGGAACGCTTCGGAATGCGGGGATCGCTGGTGAATGAAATGAATGTCCAGCCCGTCGATGTCGGTGACGAACTGGTCGAAGCGGTTGAGCGCGGCCTCACGTGACCGCCAGTCGTAGTCGTTGGCCCAGTACTCGGCCAGTTCGCGGGTGTAGGCCAGCGGAATGCCCTGACTCCAGTCGTCCACACATTCGGCTTCCGGCCATCGGGTGCGCGCGAGGCGCGACCGCAGATCGTCGAGTACGTCGTCGGAAACGTCGATTCGAAACGGCTTCACGCGTTCATAGTGCCGCCGTGGGTGAACCGGCCGACAGCCGCCCCACCGGGCCGCCTCTCTTACTGTTTCCTTAATATTTGGTAGCGTGTCCGCCATGGCCGAAGCGATCGCCACCGGCGCGAGGCGTCACCTGCGCCCCGGTGTCGACGCCGCCGCGGCATACCGCACGGTGCAGCGCCGCGCAGCCCAAGCGGTTCGACGCCCTCACACACGAGCACGATATCCGCGCGGCGCTGGGCGAATCCGGTTCTCGCACAGCGGATCCGGCATTCGCGGTGGCCGCCAACTGACGACTCCGACGACGGGCACCATCCAACTCGGCGACCCCGCCAAGTCCCCCGGCGCAATCACGGTGCAGCTCAGCGATTTCGAGGCGCTGCGGGCCTTCGGCGGACGACGCAGCCGCCGTCAGCTGTCGGACCTGCCCTGGGTGGGAGACGCCGGATCGCTGTTATCGATCTTCCACACAGCGGCGGTGCGTCCGCCGGCCGACGATCTCCCCGAATAGAGCGGGCTGCTGGTCGGGTTGGCACTGCCCGGTCTCACGGTGCGACCCTGATGTACCCGGGCGCCTTCGGTGGCGAAGTCGGCGGAGGCGGTGGCGCCGCCGGCGAGGGTGGCGGCGACGGCGGCAACTGTTGCGGAGGCGGCGGCTCCTGTGGCGGAGGCGGCTCCTGTTGCGGAGGCGGCGGCGGCTCCTGCGGCGCGGGCGGCAACTGTTGCGGAGGCGCAGGCAACTGTTGCGGAGGCGGCGGCTCCTCTGGCGGAGACGCAGGCAAACGTTGAGGTAACGGCTGCTGTGGTCGAGGCGGTGCCGCGATCGGCGGCGGTGGTGCCTGGAAGTGCGCCAACGGCGGTGGTTCGGGAATCGTCGGCGGCTCCGGATCGGCGATCCCTGCGGGGAGAACAATTCCGATCAGCGAGACGGGCGCGCTGCCATGAACCTGAAAACCCGCCGGGCGAATGCCGTCGGCGGCCCGGTGGGTCGGCTCATTCCATCCCGCTTTGGGACGGGTGATGAGGACCGCGAGCTTGCTCTTGTCGTATGGGCAGTAGGCCCCCACTGCCGCAATGACGAAGCGCCCTTCGGTGCGTGTGAGGGGGCCGCGGGCGATTTGGCTCTGGGCCGGATCATCGCTCACGGCATTGTCAACCAAAGCGTCCACAACGCGGTTCGCAGGCGTGCCGTTATCCAGTGCCTGACAAACCTTGTGAGCCGTCTCGACGAGGCTTGGCACGCCTGACACGGCGGGGACGCCTTCATCATCGAGAAGCGCCAGAAATTTGTCGTCGTTTGGGTCAGCCGCTGCTGCACCGCCGCGCAATATTGCAACGCCGCTGAGCAACGCGATGGCGGCAATCGAAATGCCGACATGGCTGGTAATGCCAGTGAATCTGGAGGTACCGGTCAACATGAGAGGGCTTCCGTTCTGCAAGAGCCCGTCCCGACGGACTTCGGATAATCACCTAGGCCACAGGTGTGATCGCCTGCGGGTGTCGTCGTTGACGGGCGCCGGATCCGTCTCTCAGGAGACATCGGTAGTAGGCGTCGTCCGGCGAAGACGCCGGTGGTCAATACTCTGAGCGATGTGCCGTCGGGCAAACGGAGATGATGGACGAAGTGAACTTCGTCCATCTCAATACATCCCAGCAGCCGCAGGACGATGCGCCTAGCAATCGCACTGCCGCTGGCCAACGACATAGCAAGATCGTACCGCCGGCGCTCGGCGTTGGCTGGCTGTAAGTCCGAGCTGCGTGAAACATCAACTGAACGAGCGTCTTTCGACGCGACGGATCGGCTGGTTAGGGTGCTACAACACCGGCACAGCGCGACGATCTCGCCGAGTGAGACCCATCACCACGCATCGCCGCCATCGGCGCGGTCGGCGCCCTTGACGCGCTCGGCCTCGGTAACCCGACGATCCGCTTCCTGAACCAACTTGTGGACGGCATCCATCAGCTCACGCATGTCTGCGCGCAATGCGTCGACCGCGGCATACAGATCGGCCTTGGTCGCCGGTTGATGCGCCGCCGATAGCGGCCCAACGGCAGCGCCCGCCTGGCCCGCGCGGGCGCTCTCAAAACCGGGTTGCTCGCTCACGCCCCCAGACAATGCCATACCCCGGTCATTGGCAACAACGGTTCGCCTCGCGTTCATCCGAATGCCTACTACGCAGGGCGGCCGGCCCCGGCAGCCTCTTCGAGGAGATCGGCTGCCCTGGCGACGCTTTCGGCGGGTTCGGTCATCTTGGCGGCCAGCTCCCGGGCCCACCCGACGCGGTCCGGCTCCAGCATCGAACGCAGTCCGATGACCAGCGAATCCGTTGTGGTGGAACGGAATTCGTGGCCGGAGCCGACTCCCAGCCGGGTGATCGCCGCCGCCCACACCGGTTGGTCGTCGGCCGCGTGCCACAGGATCAACGTCGGGATCCCGGCTCGCAGGCCGGCGGCCGTGGTCCCGGCGCCACCGTGGTGCACGACCGCGCGACAGGCCGGGAAGACGGCCGCGTGATTGACCGCGCTCACCAGCTTCACGTGGTCGGATCGCGTAACGCCGGATACGCCGCTGACCAACGCCCGCTCCCCCAACTGCGCGCAGGCCGCGGTGATCATGGCGAGCGTCTCGGCGGGATTGGGCAATGTGATGGCGCCGCCGAAACCGAAGAAGATCGGCGGTGTGCCCGCGGCAATCCACGACAAGACCTCGGCGTCGGCGTCGGTCGGCAACGCCAGCGTCAGCGCACCGACAAAGGGGCGTCGCTTACCCTGCGCCGCCCATTCGGCCGCGAGGCCGGGAAAGCAGACCTCGTCATATGCCTGGATCTCCAACGGTTCTCGTGCGGGCGCGGCGACATCCGGCAAGCCCAGATCCCGACGTTGAGCCTGCTCGGCTTGCCGCGTCAGCGCCCCGATCACGCCACCCGTGATCGCGGGGTCGCCCGGGAAGAAGTGCAATGCCGCCTGCGGGATTCCGTAGTACTGCGCGACGTTTGCCGCCACCCGTTGCTCGCCCTTGCCCGTCACCAGCAGGTCGGCCCCGTCCGCCAGCGTTTTGAAGCCGGTGCTCCAGTCGGTCAGGATCTGAGTGACGCGGCGCGCGACGTCGTCCACTGCGCCCAGCGGCGTCGGATTCGTGCCGAACGGGACCGCGGCCAGCCCCGCCGACTCGACGAAGCCGAGCATCCAGGGCGGCACCGCCAGGCGCACGTCGTGCCCCCGGGCCCGCAGCTCGCGGGCGATCGCGGCGAACGGCTCGACATCGCCGCGGGTACCGTAGCCGGCCAGCACGAATTTCACCAACGGAGCTTAAGGCGGCCAGGCGCGCACGTCGTCAGCCGAGGCGACGAAGCCGGCAGGAGCGTCGGCCCACCCGGGCTCGCCGTATCGCGAAAGGGCAAGTGGCACAACGTGACCGCCAGGCCCGCAGGTCACCGGTCGGCCACGTCATCGACTGGCCAGCCGACTGCGGCCAATCGTCGCTTCACTCGCTCGGTGTCTTCTGGGGACGGCATTTCGTCGGTGAGCTTGGTGATCGCCACCCGCACGTCGTTGACGTCAATCGGCCTGTCGTTGCGAGAGATCACCGCCGCGGCGACAGCGATAACATCATCGTCGGACAGGCGGCGGCGAAGCAACGCCAGCAGGGGGACATAGTCGCGCGTCGGAATGCCTTCGGGGTAGCCGGCACGCAGGAACCCGACAAATCGCATCACCAAATCCGACAGCGTCATCAACATCCCCGCTCTACGACTCCCTGGGCCAACAACCCTTTCCGGTCCCACCACGACTGCGGAACCCCTTTCACCCATCAGAAACTCTCTGTTAATCATGCGTCCAACGGACCCACCGGCTGTACTTGGCCCCTTAAGGTTGCGATGTGCGCACGGCGTTCCACGAGCAGCTCGATTTGCTCAGCGAGACCCTGAGCCAGATGTGCGGCCTCGCAGGTCTGGCGATGGAAGAGGCGACTCAGGCGCTGCTGCAGGCGGATCTGGCTGAGGCCGAAGCAGTTTTCACCAACCACGCGCACCTTGTACAGATGCGAAGCGAGGCCGAGGACGCGGCATTTGCGCTGCTGGCCCTGCAAGCGCCCGTCGCCAGCGATCTCCGGACGGTAGTTGGGTGCATGCAGAGCGTCGCTGACGCCGAACGGATGGGCGGCTTGGCGCTGCACGTCGCAAAGATCGTGCGCCGCCGCCATCCAGACCGCGCAGTACCCGAAGAGGTGCATCGCGACTTTGCCGAGATGGGGCGGATCGCGGTGGATTTGGGCCGAAGCGCACGAGACGCCGTGCTATCCCGCGATCCGCACCAGGCCGCACAGATCCGTCACGATGACGTCGAGATGAATCAGCTGTATCAACGCCTGTTCACCGTCCTCAAAGGGGAAGACTGGCCCCACGGTGTATCGACCGCCGTCGATACCACCCTCTTGGGCCGCTTTTATGAGCGCTTCGCCGACCACGCCGTCGAGATCGGGCGTCGCGTCATCTTCCAAACGACCGGCGAAACTCCCAGCGAGTGACCTTCACCTCGGATTTCAATGGTGGGCGCGGACGGTATCGAACCGCCGACCGCTGGTGTGTAAAACCAGAGCTCTACCACTGAGCTACGCGCCCTCTATGCCCGCCGCAGGCTACACGCCCGTCGGCCGGGAGCTCAAACTCTCAGGCCCGCAAAGCCTCCAGCGCCTCGGTCCACAGTCGCTGATCGCGCGCCTCGCCGGGCACTTTCATCTCGGCAAACTGGATGATCCCAGACCGGTCGACGACGAAGGTACCGCGGTTGGAATAGCCGGCGTGGTCGTTGAACACGCCGTAGGCCTGGCTGACCTCGCCGTGCGGCCAGAAGTCGGACAGCACCGGAAACGTGAACCCGCTCTCGGTGCACCAGACCTTGTGCGTCGGCGGCGGCCCCACCGAGATCGCCAGCGCCACGCTGTCGTCGTTTTCGAAGTCGGGCAGACGATCCCGAAGCTCATCCAGCTCGCCCTGGCAGATCTTGGTGAACGCCAACGGGAAGAACACCAGCAGCACGTTCTTGTCGCCGCGATAGCCGCTCAGGGTGACGCGCTGTTGGTTCTGGTCGCGCAGGGTGAAATCGGGGGCTGTCGTCCCGACCGGCAGCATTACCGCTTCCCGGCGCGCGACTTCGGTTGCACCAGCCGGCTGGCACTCCAGTCGCCCAGGTTGACCGACGAGGTCGGCATCAGGCCGGCGGTCGGCGCCGCCTCGGCGATCTCGGCGGGCAGCACATGGCCGGGCTTGCCGGTCTTGGGCGTCAGCACCCAGATCACGCCGTCCTCGGCCAGCGGGCTGATCGCGTCCATCAGGGTGTCCACCAGGTCGCCGTCGCCGTCTCGCCACCAGAGCAATACGACGTCGACCACCTCGTCGGTGTCCTCGTCGAGCAGCTCGGAGCCGCAGGCTTCCTCGACCGCCGCGCGGATGTCGTCGTCGGTGTCCTCGTCCCAGCCGAACTCCTGGACAACCTGATCTCGTTGGACGCCCAGCTTGCGAGCGTAGTTCGAGGCGTCATCCGCCGCGACCACCGTGGGACCTCCTAACAAGACAACCTGCGCGCCATGCGATTGGGGATTATCGTCGCACAGCCAGAACCTGGTTCACACTCCGCCTCAGAAGGACGCCAGGCACAATTTCAGCGCCTTGGTCTTGGTGTCGTTGAGTTGATCGACCCGACGGTTGAATTCGCCGGTCCCCGCGTGGGTGCCGATCGCGTTCGCCACGCCGCGCGCAGCGTCGATATACGCGTTGAACGCGTCCTTCAGCTGCGACGACAACGCATCGTTGAAGTTGTTGCTCACCGTCGAGGCGCTGTTGTTGAGCGCGTCGATGGCCGGGCCCTCGAACGGGCCGGTGCCACGGCCGCCGTTGAACGCCCCGACATAGGCATTGACCTTGTCGATGGCTTCCTTGCTGGTGGTGGCCAGCGAGTCGCACGAGCCGCGCACCGCCTTGGTGGTCAACGATTGTTGCCGCTGCGACTCCCGGACGCTGGACGTCGCGATCGAGGCGGACACCGACGACGAGACCGATTGCCGGTAGGCCGGCGCCACCTTCGTGTCGGGGGTGGCCGTGCCGTTGGTCACGGTGGTACAGCCCACGATGCCCATCAGCACGGTGGCGATGCAGCCGAGCGCCAGCACGCCACGCTTGGGGAGCTCTGCCCCACGCGGGTCCGGGGCGACTTTCCATCCGGTGAGCACAGTTTGTGACGTTACCGGGTGCCGATTGCCGACGCCGTTAACGCACTGATGTTTCGTGTCGTTGGCGGGCGATCCGATTGCGGCTACCCGCCCGAGCCGCCGGTACGGCACGATAGGAAGTCGAACACGCATGCAGGTACCGCCGACAACAGGAGTAGTGCGTTGACGACCGAGTTCGCACGCCACGATCTGGCCAAAACCCCAAGCAACGGAAGCGAACCCGATCGCGTCCGGGTGATCCGGGACGGTGTCGCGTCGTATCTGCCCGACATCGACCCCGAGGAAACCTCGGAGTGGCTGGAGTCCTTCGACGAGCTGCTGGAGCGCTCGGGTCCGGCGCGGGCCCGCTACCTGATGTTGCGGTTGCTGGAACGCGCGGGCGAACAGCGGGTGTCGCTGCCGGCGCTGACGTCGACCGACTACGTCAACACGATCCCGACCGAGCTGGAGCCGTGGTTCCCCGGCGACGAGGACGTCGAGCGTCGCTTCCGGGCCTGGATCCGCTGGAACGCCGCGATCATGGTGCACCGCGCCCAGCGTCCGGGAATCGGCGTGGGCGGCCACATTTCGACGTACGCCTCGTCGGCGGCGCTGTACGAGGTCGGGTTCAACCACTTCTTCCGCGGCAAGGCACACCCCGGCGGGGGCGACCAGGTGTTCATCCAGGGCCACGCGTCCCCGGGGATCTACGCACGGGCATTTCTGGAGGGCCGGCTGACCGCCGACCGGCTCGACGGCTTCCGGCAGGAGCACAGCCACCCGGGTGGCGGGCTGCCGTCCTACCCGCACCCGCGGTTGATGCCCGACTTCTGGGAGTTCCCGACGGTGTCGATGGGCCTTGGCCCGATGAACGCCATCTACCAGGCCCGCTTCAACCACTACCTGCACGACCGCGGCATCAAGGACACCTCGGATCAGCATGTGTGGGCGTTCCTCGGCGACGGCGAGATGGACGAGCCGGAGAGCCGCGGCCTGATCCAGGTGGCCGCCAACGAGGCGCTGGACAACCTGACCTTCGTCATCAACTGCAACCTGCAACGTCTCGACGGCCCGGTGCGCGGTAACGGCAAGATCATCCAGGAGCTGGAGTCGTTCTTCCGCGGCGCCGGCTGGAACGTCATCAAGGTGGTCTGGGGCCGCGAGTGGGATGCGCTGCTGCACGCCGACCGCGACGGCGCGCTGGTGAACCTGATGAACACCACGCCCGACGGCGACTACCAGACCTACAAGGCCAACGACGGCGCCTACGTGCGCGACCACTTCTTCGGCCGCGACCCGCGCACCAAGGCGCTCGTGGAGCACATGACCGATTCGGAGATCTGGAACCTCAAGCGCGGTGGCCACGACTACCGCAAGGTCTACGCCGCCTACCGCGCGGCCGTCGACCACAAGGGACAGCCGACGGTGATCCTGGCCAAGACAATCAAGGGCTACTCGCTGGGCGCGCACTTCCAGGGCCGCAACGCCACGCATCAGATGAAAAAGCTTGCGATAGAAGACCTTAAGTACTTCCGCGACGCCATCCGGATTCCGATCAGCGACGCGCAGCTGGAGGAAGACCCGTACCTGCCGCCCTACTACCACCCCGGACCCGACGCCCCCGAGATCCGCTACATGCTGGACCGGCGTCGCCAGCTGGGCGGCTTCCTGCCCGAGCGCCCGACGAAAACCAAGGCGCTCAAGCTCCCCGGCAGCGACACCTACAAGGCGCTGAAGAAAGGCTCGGGCACCCAGGAAGTCGCCACCACGATGGCGCTGGTGCGCACCTTCAAAGAAGTGTTGCGGGACAAGGAGATTGGCCCGCGCATCGTGCCGATCATTCCCGACGAGGCCCGCACGTTCGGCATGGACTCGTGGTTCCCGTCGCTGAAGATCTACAACCGCCTCGGCCAGCTGTATACGGCCGTGGACGCCGAATTGATGTTGGCGTACAAGGAAAGTGAAGTCGGCCAGATCCTGCACGAGGGCATCAACGAGGCCGGCTCGGCGGCGTCGTTCACCGCGGCCGGCACGTCGTACGCGACGCACAACGAGCCGATGATCCCGCTCTACATCTTCTATTCGATGTTCGGCTTCCAGCGCACCGGCGACGGCCTGTGGGCCGCGGCCGACCAGATGGCGCGCGGGTTTGTGCTGGGGGCCACCGCGGGGCGCACCACCCTGACCGGTGAGGGCTTGCAGCACGCCGACGGTCATTCGCTGCTGCTGGCCGCCACCAACCCGGCGGTGGTCTCCTACGACCCGGCATTCGCCTACGAGATCGCCTACATCGTCGAGAGCGGGCTGGCGCGGATGTTCGGCCCGAACCCAGAGAACATCTACTTCTACATCACCATCTACAACGAGCCGTATGTGCAGCCGCCGGAGCCACACAACCTGGATCCCGAGGGCGTGCTGCGCGGGATCTACCGCTACCAGGCGGCCGGCGAGCGACGCACCAACACCGCGCAGATCCTGGCCTCCGGGGTTGCGATGCCGTCGGCGGTGAAGGCCGCCGAGATGCTGGCCGCCGAGTGGGATGTCGCCGCCGACGTGTGGTCGGTGACCAGCTGGGGCGAGCTCAACCGCGACGGGCTCGCGGTCCAGCAGGCTCAGCTGCGCCATCCCGACAAGCCGGCCGGCATTCCGTACATCACGAAGGCGCTCGAAGGGGCCACCGGTCCGGTGATCGCCGTGTCGGACTGGATGCGTGGAGTGCCCGAGCAGATCCGGCCGTGGGTGCCGAACACCTTCGTCACGCTGGGCACCGACGGGTTCGGCTTCTCCGACACCCGGCCGGCCGCGCGGCGGTACTTCAACACCGACGCGGAGTCGCAGGTGGTGGCGGTGCTCGAGGCGCTGGCCCGCGACGGCGAGATCGACCCGTCGGTGCCGGTCGCGGCGGCCCGGCAGTACCGCATCGACGACGTGCAGGCCGCCCCGAAGCAGACGTCCGACCCCGGCGTCGCATAACGGCCTCGCCTCGCCTCACACGGAGCGCCCGGCCAGCCGCACGTTGGGCCCCGACCGCCCGGCCAGCCGCCCAACGTGACGCTGCAGTCACGTTGGGCCCCGAGCGTGACTGCAGCGTCACGCTCGAGCCCGGGTGCACGAGCCCACCAGCAAGACCCGCCGGGCCTTTAGCGGAAAGTTCCAGAAATCGGGCGTAGCTTTTAGGGGTGACTGACAACCCCTTCGCCGGCCCGTTCGCCAAGCATCCGAGGTCGCCGCTCGAATCCTTGAACACGGTCCCCGACTCCGTGCTGCGGCGGCTCAAGCAGTACTCCGGGCGGCTGGCGACCGAGGCGGTGACGGCCATGCAGGAGCGATTGCCGTTCTTCGCCGAGCTGGAAGCCTCCCAGCGGGCCAGCGTGGCGCTGGTCGTGCAGACGGCCGTCGTCAACTTCGTCGAGTGGATGCAGGACCCGCACAGCAACGTCAGCTACACCGCGCAGGCCTTCGAACTGGTCCCCCAGGAGCTCACCCGCCGCATCGCGTTGCGCCACAGCGTGGACATGGTGCGGGTGACCATGGAGTTCTTCGAGGAGGTCGTGCCGCTGCTGGCCCGCTCCGAGGAGCAGCTGACCGCGCTGACGGTCGGCATCTTGAAATACAGCCGCGACCTGGCGTTCAGCTTCGCCTCGGCCTACGCCGACGCGGCCGAGGCGCGGGGCAGCTGGGACAGCCGGATGGAGGCCAGCGTCGTCGACGCCGTGGTGCGCGGCGACACCGGCCCGGAGCTGTTGTCCCGCGCGGCGGCGCTGAACTGGGACACCACCGCTCCGGCGACGGTCGTCGTCGGCAGCCCGGCCCCCAGCCGCGACAACACCAACGGCGAGGTCGCCAGCGAGCGGGCCAGCCAAATCGTCCGCGACACGGCCGCTCATCACGGGCGCGCCGCCCTCACCGACGTGCACGGCACCTGGCTGGTGGCCATCGTGTCGGGTCAGTTGTCGCCAACCGACAAGTTCCTGGGCGATCTGCTGAGCGCATTCGCCCCGGGCCCCGTGGTCATCGGGCCCACCGCCCCGATGCTGACCGCGGCCTATCACAGCGCCAGCGAGGCCATCTCCGGGATGAACGCCGCCCCCGGGTGGGCCGGTGCCCCGCGGCCCGTGCACGCCCGGGAGCTGTTGCCGGAACGGGCCCTGATGGGCGACGCCTCGGCCATCGTGGCGTTGCACACCGACGTGATGGGACCCCTGGCCGACGCCGGACCCACCCTTATTGAAACTCTTGACGCTTACTTAGATTGCGGCGGCGCGATCGAGGCCTGCGCACGCAAGTTGTTCGTTCATCCAAACACCGTGCGCTACCGGCTCAAGCGCATCACCGACTTCACCGGGCGCGATCCCACCCAACCTCGCGACGCGTACGTGTTGCGAGTGGCGGCGACGGTCGGCCAACTCAACTACCCCACCAACCCCTCTAGTGTTGGTAACAGCGCGGTAACGGCGGTTCCGCTGCCGGTCAGAGGGAGTTCTGCGGCACCGTCTGTGCGGTAGTGATTCAGCCAACAGATCGCGGCGCGGTATCGAATACGTAGCTTGTGGAGCGGTTTTGTTTGGTTTCTACAAAAACCTAAGACGAGGTTCATAATCTGTTACACCCGCCAAAACCGTTTCCACAGTGTTCTCTTAGACACGTGATTGCATTACTCGCGCCCGGACAGGGCTCGCAGACAGAGGGAATGCTCTCGCCGTGGCTGGAATTGCCGGGGGCGACAGAGCAGCTGACTCTGTGGTCGAAGGCCAGCGGTCTGGACCTGGTGCGACTGGGCACCACCGCATCCAACGAAGAGATCACCGACACGTCGGTCACTCAGCCGCTGGTCGTCGCGGCCACCCTGCTCGCCCACCAGGAGCTGACCAAGCGGGGGCTGCTAAGCGGCAAGGACTTCATCGTGGCCGGTCACTCGGTGGGCGAGATCGCGGCCTACGCAATCGCCGGCGTGATGGCCGCCGATGACGCCGTCGCCCTGGCCGCCACCCGTGGCGCCGAGATGGCCAAGGCGTGTGCCGCCGAGCCGACCGGCATGTCCGCGGTGCTGGGCGGGGACGAGACCGAAGTCCTGGCCCGCCTCGAGCAGCTGGATCTGTTCCCCGCGAACCGCAACGCCGCCGGGCAGATTGTCGCCGCCGGCCCGCTGACCGCGCTGGAGAAGCTGGCCGAAGACCCGCCGGCCAAGGCCCGGGTGCGGGCTCTCGGCGTCGCCGGAGCATTCCACACCAAGTACATGGCGTCCGCTCTGGAGGGCTACGCCGCCGCGGCGGCCGCCATCGCGACCGCCGAGCCGACTGCCACGCTGCTGTCCAACCGCGACGGAAAGCCGGTCGCTTCGGCGGCGGTGGCGATGGAAACGCTGGTCGCTCAGTTGATCCAGCCGGTGCGGTGGGACCTGTGCACCGCGACGCTGGCTGAGCACGATGTCGAGGCGATTGTGGAGTTCCCCCCCGCGGGCACCCTCGCCGGCATCGCCAAGCGTGAGCTTCGGGGGGTGACGGTACGTGCCGTCAAGACGCCCGCAGACCTGGACGCGCTGGCCGACATCTGACGTCGGCGCGGCTAGGTACAACCGCATAAGAGCACATCAAACCGATTGCAACACAACACATTACGAAGGGAAAAGGCCGTGGCCGTTTCGCAGGAAGAAATCATCGCCGGTATCGCCGAGATCATCGAAGAGGTCACCGGTATTGAGCCCTCAGAGGTCACCCCGGAGAAGTCGTTCGTCGACGACCTGGACATCGACTCGCTGTCGATGGTTGAGATCGCCGTTCAGACCGAGGACAAGTACGGCGTGAAGATCCCGGACGAGGACCTCGCCGGTCTGCGCACCGTCGGTGACGTCGTCTCCTACATCCAGAAGCTCGAGGAAGAGAACCCCGAGGCCGCCGAGGCGCTGCGGGCCAAGCTGGAGTCGGAGCACCCCGACACTGTCGCCAACGTCCAGGCAAGGGCGGAAGCGGACAAGTGACCAGGCCTTCCACTGCTAACGGCGGTTACCCCAGTGTTGTGGTAACCGCTGTCGCGGCGACGACGTCGATCGCGCCGGACATCGAGAGCACGTGGAAGGGCTTGCTGGCCGGCGAGAGCGGCATCCGTGTCCTCGAAGACGAATTCGTCGACAAATGGGATCTGCCCGTAAAAATCGGGGGGCACCTCAAGGAGCCGATCGACAACCACATGGGGCGGTTGGACCTGCGGCGCATGTCGTATGTCCAGCGCCTGGCCAAATATCTCAGCGGCCAGCTGTGGGAGTCGGCCGGCAACCCGGAGCTCGATCCGGACCGGTTCAGCGTCGTCGTTGGCACCGGCCTGGGCGGCGCCGAGCGGATCGTCGAGAGCTATGACCTGATGAACGAGGGTGGCCCCCGCAAGGTGTCCCCGCTCGCCGTTCAGATGATCATGCCCAACGGCGCCGCTGCCGTAGTCGGTCTGGAGCTCGGAGCGCGGGCCGGGGTCATCACCCCGGTGTCGGCGTGTTCGTCGGGCTCCGAGGCAATCGCTCACGCGTGGCGCCAGATCGTCATGGGTGACGCCGACGTCGCCGTCTGCGGCGGTGTCGAAGGCCCGATCGAGGCGCTGCCCATCGCGGCGTTCTCGATGATGCGGGCCATGTCGACTCGCAACGACGAGCCCGAGCGTGCGTCGCGGCCGTTCGACAAGGACCGCGACGGCTTCGTGTTCGGCGAGGCCGGAGCCCTGATGCTCATCGAGACCGAAGAGCACGCCAAGGCCCGCGGCGCCAAGCCGTTGGCCCGGCTGATGGGTGCCGGCATCACCTCGGACGCTTTCCACATGGTGGCGCCCGCGGCGGACGGCGTGCGCGCCGGTCGCGCAATGACCCGGTCGCTGGAGCTGGCGGGCGTATCCGCCAAGGACATAGACCACGTGAACGCACACGGGACGGCGACGCCGATCGGCGACACCGCCGAGGCCAATGCCATCCGCGTCGCCGGATGCGAGCGGGCCGCCGTGTATGCGCCGAAGTCGGCGCTGGGGCACTCGATCGGCGCAGTCGGGGCGCTCGAATCGGTGCTCACGGTGCTGACACTGCGGGATGGCGTCATTCCGCCAACCCTTAATTACGAAACACCCGATCCCGAGATCTCTTTGGACGTCGTCGCGGGCGAACCTCGCACCGGCGATTTCCGTTACGCGATCAACAACTCATTCGGGTTCGGCGGCCACAACGTGGCCCTCGCCTTCGGGCGTTACTGAGCACGAGAGGAATATTCGCCACAGCCATGACAGAGCTGGTTACGGGGAAAGCCTTCCCCAATGTGGTCGTCACCGGCATCGCCGCGACGACCGCCCTCGCACCCGATGTGGAAAACACCTGGAAGTTGTTGCTAGACGGCCAGAGTGGGATCCGCACCCTCACCGACCCGTTCGTTGAGGAGTTCGACCTGCCGGTCCGCATCGGCGGGCATCTCGTGGAGTCGTTCGACGATCAACTCACTCGTGTTGAGCTGCGCCGCACCGGCTACCTGCAGAGGATGTCCACCATCTTGGGCCGCCGGGTGTGGGAGAACACCGGTTCACCCGAAGTCGACACCAACCGCCTGGCGGTGTCTGTCGGCACCGGAATGGGTTCGTCGGAAGAGATGGTCTTCAGCTACGACGACATGCGCGCTCGTGGCATGAAGGCCGTCTCCCCGTTGGGCGTGCAGAAGTACATGCCCAACGGTGCGGCCGCGGCGATCGGACTGGAACGGCATGCCAAAGCCGGTGTGATGACACCGGTTTCGGCGTGCGCGTCCGGCTGCGAGGCCATCGCCCGGGCCTGGCAGCAGATCGTGCTGGGTGAGGCCGACATCGCAATCTGCGGTGGCGTCGAGACCCAAATCGAGGCGGTGCCGATCGCGGCGTTCGCCGCAATGCGCATCGTGATGTCGACCAACAACGACGACCCCGCCGGCGCCTGCCGTCCGTTCGACAAGGACCGCGACGGGTTCGTGTTCGGCGAGGCCGGCGCGCTGATGGTGATCGAGACCGAGGAGCACGCCAAGGCTCGCGGCGCGAACATCCTGGCCCGGATCATGGGCGCCAGCGTCACCTCCGACGGCTTCCACATGGTGGCGCCGGACCCCAACGGCGAACGTGCCGGCCACGCGATGACGCGGGCGATCCAGCTCGCGGGCATCACCCCCAACGAAATCGACCACGTCAACGCCCACGCCACCGGCACCCAGGTCGGCGACCTGGCCGAGAGCAAGGCCATCAACAAGGCCCTCGGTAGCAACCAGCCGGCGGTCTACGCGCCCAAATCCGCTCTCGGCCACTCGGTCGGCGCGGTCGGCGCACTGGAATCGATCTTGACGGTCCTCGCGTTGCGGGAGCAGGTCATCCCGCCGACACTGAATCTGGAAAACCTCGATCCAGAAATCGATTTGGACGTGGTGGCGGGTAAACCGCGGCCGGGCAACTACCGGTTCGCGATCAACAACTCGTTCGGATTCGGCGGTCACAACGTGGCGATCACCTTTGGACGGTATTAGAACCCAGCGGTATTGAACCCCGAGCTCACCGGAAACAGGAGATCTGCGATGACACTCATGGCCCCCGAGGCGGTCGGCGAGTCACTCGACCCCCGCGACCCGTTGCTGCGTCTGAGCAACTTCTTCGACGACGGCAGCGTCGAGCTGCTGCACGAGCGTGACCGCTCCGGCGTGCTGTCCGCGGCGGGCACCGTCAACGGTGTGCGCACCATCGCGTTCTGCACGGACGGAACCGTGATGGGCGGCGCGATGGGCATCGAGGGCTGCCAGCACATCGTCAACGCCTACGACACCGCCATCGAAGAGCAGAGCCCGATCGTGGGCATCTGGCACTCCGGCGGTGCCCGGTTGGCCGAGGGCGTCAAGGCGCTGCACGCGGTGGGCCTGGTGTTCGAGGCGATGATCCGGGCGTCGGGCTACATCCCGCAGGTCTCGGTCGTCGTCGGCTTCGCCGCCGGCGGCGCGGCGTACGGGCCGGCGCTGACCGACGTCATCGTGATGGCGCCGGAAAGCCGGGTGTTCGTCACCGGGCCGGACGTGGTGCGCAGCGTCACCGGTGAGGACGTGGACATGTGCTCGCTGGGCGGTCCGGAAACCCACCACAAGAAGTCCGGCGTGTGCCACATCGTCGCCGAGGACGAGCTCGACGCTTACGAGCGTGGTCGCCGCCTGGTCGGATTGTTCTGCCAGCAAGGCCATTTCGACCGCACCAAGGCCGAGGCCGGTGACACCGATATCCACGCGCTGCTGCCGGAATCGGCGCGGCGGGCCTACGACGTGCACCCGATCGTGACCGCGATCCTCGACAACGACACCCCGTTCGACGAGTTCCAGGCCAACTGGGCGCCGTCGATGGTGGTCGGCCTGGGCCGGCTGTCGGGCCGTACGGTCGGCGTGCTGGCCAACAACCCGCTGCGGCTGGGTGGCTGCCTGAACTCCGAAAGCGCCGAGAAGGCAGCCCGTTTCGTGCGGCTGTGCGACGCGTTCGGTATTCCGCTGATTGTCATCGTCGACGTTCCGGGCTACCTGCCCGGTGTCGACCAGGAGTGGGGCGGTGTGGTTCGCCGCGGCGCCAAACTGCTGCACGCGTTCGGTGAGGCCACCGTCCCGCGGGTCACGCTGGTCACCCGAAAGACGTACGGCGGGGCCTACATTGCGATGAACTCCCGCTCGCTGAACGCGACCAAGGTGTACGCGTGGCCGGACGCCGAGGTGGCCGTGATGGGCGCCAAGGCCGCGGTCGGCATTCTGCACAAACGCAAGCTGGCCGCCGCGCCCGACCACGAGCGCGAAGCGCTGCACGACGAGTTGGCCGCCGAGCACGAGCGGATCGCCGGCGGCGTGGACAGCGCCATCGAGATCGGGGTGGTCGACGAGAAGATCGACCCGGCGCACACCCGCAGCAAGCTCTGCGAGGCGCTGGCCGAGGCGCCCGCCCGTCGCGGTCGCCACAAGAACATCCCGCTGTAGTCTCTCAGCGCGCGAGCGTAACGTCACGCCGGCAGACAACGCCGAATCTCGGCGTGCGGTTACGCTCGCGAATGGCCGATCACGAACTCAGCCGCCACGGCCTCGACCCGCTCGCGATCGCGGGGCACCAGGCCGATCCGGGTCCGGCGATCGAGGATGTCGTCGACGTCCAGGGCGCATTCATGGGTGACCGCGTATTCGAACTCCGCGCGGGTCACGTCGATCCCCTCGGCAACCGGCTCGGTCGGGCGCTCGCAAGTGGCAACCGCGAGGACGTTGGGCGCCTCGGCGCCGTAGCGGGCCACCAGGGAGGCGGGCAGCTCGGACGGCGGCTCTGCGACCGGCCCGGGGTTGGACGGCGCCCCGATCAGCGGCAGGTTGCGAGTCCGGCAATTCGCGGCCGGTAGATGTCGCAGGCTCACGGCGCGGTCCAGGACGTCTTGGGCCATGAAGCGGTATTCGGTCAGCTTGCCGCCGATCACGCTGATGACCCCGGACGGCGACTCGACGACGGCGTGCTCGCGCGACACGTCGGCGGTGCGACCCTCCCCGGTGTCGATCAACGGCCGCAGCCCGGCGTAGGCGCCGATCACATCGGTGGCCCGCAGCGCGGTCCCCAGCGCGGTGTTCACGGTGTCGAGCAGGAACTCCACCTCGCCCGAAGACGGCTCCGGCACATCGGGGATCGGACCGGGCGCGGCTTCATCGGTGAGCCCGAGGTAGACCCGGCCCAACTGTTCGGGCATCGCGAACACGAAACGATTGAGCTCGCCGGGAATCGGAATCGTCAGCGCCGCAGTCGGATTCCCGAACGCACTGGCGTCGAAGACCAGGTGGGTGCCGCGGCTGGGCCGCAACCGCAGTGAGCCGTCGATCTCCCCCGCCCAGACCCCGGCCGCGTTGATCACCGCGGCGGCCGACACGTCGAACGACTGCCCCGTGCGCTGATCGGTCAACCGCGCCGAGGTGCCGGTGGCCTCGGATGCCGCGACGTAGGTCAGGATCCGGGCGCCGTGCTGAGCCGCGGTGCGGGCGACCGCGGTGACCAGGCGGGCGTCGTCGATCAATTGCCCGTCGTAGGCCAGCAATCCACCGTCGAGGCCGTCGCGGCGCACCATCGGCGCCATCTCCAGCACCTGAGCAACCCCCACCCGACGCGAGCGCGGCAACGTCGACGACGAGGTTCCCGCCAGCATCCGCAAGGCGTCCCCGGCGAGGAACCCGGCGCGCACCAACGCGCGCTTACCAGAACTCATCGCCGGCAGCAGCGGAACCAATTGCGGCATCGCGCGCACAAGATGAGGAGCGTTGCGCGACATCAGGATTCCGCGTTCGATGGCGCTGCGCCGCGCGATTCCCACGTTGCCGGTCGCCAGGTAGCGCAGCCCGCCGTGGACCAGTTTGGAGCTCCAGCGGCTGGTGCCGAACGCCAGATCGTGCTTGTCCACCAGCGCCACCCGCAGCCCGCGCGACGCGGCGTCCAGTGCGATCCCGGCCCCGGTGATACCGCCGCCGATCACCAGCACATCGAGCGGCACGCCGTCGGCCAGCGCGTTGAGGTCGGCGGTGCGCCGCACCGCGTTCAACGAAGCGGTCATCACGACAGGTATCCGTTCAGCGAGTGGGCAAGTTCGGTGGCCAGTGCGTCGGCATCGAGGATCGGGCGCACGATCCGCTCGGACTGAATCGTCGACTGCGCGATCAGCAACACCATGGTGGCCATCTGCAGCGGATCCCCCGCCCGCACGCTGCCGGTGCGTTGGGCCACCCGCAACCGGTCGGCGAGCGCGCCGATCAGCATCTGCTGGCTTTCGCCGAGGCGTTCGGTGATGTAGATCGGCGCCAGGTGCGAATGCATCACCGACATGATCAGCTCGTCGCGACGCAACAGGTTGGCCACCGAAACGATTTGGCGCACCAGCGATTCGCGGTCTTCACCCAGCAGCGGCGCCTCGTGCATCACACCGGTGATCCGTTGGGTCAGCAGCGCCGCCACGATCGACGGCGTGTCCGGCCAGCGGCGGTACACGGTCGGCCTGCTCACGCCCGCGCGCCGGGCAATCTCGGCGAGGGTCACCCGGTCGACCCCGAAATCGACCACGCAGCTGGCCGCCGCCGCGAGGATTCGGTCGGCCACATCCAGTTTACTGATTGACAGCATGTGTAATACTGTAACGCATGACGCCTGATCCTGGGACCGAGCAACTCCTTCCGCCGATGAAATGGAACGCGTGGGGAGATCCCGCTAGCGCCAAACCACTCTCCGACGGCATCCGGTCGCTGCTGAAACAGGCTGTCGGCCTGCAAGATTCGGATCACGCCGAGCTCACTCCCGAGCAGGTACAGCTGCGCCCCTCGGCGCTGTCACAAGGGGACAAGGACGCGCTCGCCGGGATCGTCGGCGACGAGTATTGCCGCACCGACGACCGCGATCGGCTGCTGCACGCCGGCGGCAAGTCCACCCTCGACCTGCTGAAGCGAAAACTTAAAGCGCAAGATGCGCCCGACGCCGTCCTGCTGCCCGGCGACGAAGACGCCGTCGCAAAGATACTGCGCTACTGCTCCGAGCATCGCATCGCCGTGGTCCCGTTCGGCGGCGGCACCAGCGTGGTCGGCGGCCTCGACCCCATCCGCGGCGACTTCGAAGCCGTCGTCTCGCTGGATCTGCGTCGCTTCGACCAACTCCTCGAGCTCGACGAGGTGTCCGGGCAGGCCGTCCTGGGGGCGGGCCTGACGGGTCCGGACGCCGAACGTTTGCTTGGCGCGCAAGGCTTTTCGCTCGGGCACTTCCCGCAGAGCTTCCAATACGCCACGATCGGTGGCTTCGCCGCGACCCGCTCGTCGGGTCAGGATTCGGCCGGCTACGGCCGGTTCAACGACATGGTGCGCGGCCTGCGGATGATCACCCCGGCCGGAACGCTGGACCTGGGCCGCGGACCGGAGTCGGCCGCCGGCCCCGACCTGCGTCAGCTGCTGATCGGGTCGGAGGGAACCTTCGGGGTGATCACGCAGGTGCGGCTGCGAGTGCACCCGACGCCGGAAGCCGTCCGCTACGAAGCCTGGTCGTTCGCCGATTTCGCGACCGGAGCGGCGGCCTTGCGGGCGGTCACCCAGAATGCGACCGGCCCCACCGTGATTCGGCTGTCCGACGAAGCGGAGACCGGAGTCAACTTGGCCACCACCGAGGCGATCGGGGAAAACCAGATCACCGGCGGCTGCCTGGGCATCACCGTCTTCGAAGGCACCAAGGAACACGTCGAGAGCCGGCACGCCGAAACCCGTGAATTGCTAAGCGCTAAGGGCGGCACGTCACTGGGTGAGGGTCCCGCGCAGGCCTGGGAGCGCGGCCGGTTCGGCGCGCCATATCTGCGCGACTCGCTGCTGGCCGCGGGCGCGCTCTGCGAGACGCTGGAGACCGCGACCGAGTGGTCCAACGTCGCGGCACTCAAGGCCGCCGTCACCGAGGCATTGACGACCGCGTTGGCCGAATCCGGTACGCCGGCGCTGGTGATGTGCCACATTTCGCACGTGTACCCCACCGGCGCATCGCTGTATTTCACCGTCGTCGCCGGGCAGCGAGGAAATCCGATCGAGCAGTGGCAGGCCGCCAAGAAGGCCGCGTCGGACGCGATCGTCGCGACCGGCGGCACCATCACCCATCACCACGCGGTCGGCGCCGATCACCGGCCCTGGATGCGCGACGAGGTGGGCGACCTGGGTGTGCAGGTGTTGCGCGCGGTCAAGGCGACCCTGGATCCGGCGGGAATCCTCAATCCCGGCAAGCTGATTCCGTGAAACGCGAGATCAGCAAGGTCACCGCGCTGACCAATCCCCTCTCGGGCCACGGCACCGCGGTGCAGGCGGCGCAGGCCGCCATCGCGCGGCTGCACGAGCGCGGTGTCGAAGTCAACGAGATCATCGGCGACAACGCCGAAGACGCCCGGCATCTGGCCGCCGCGGCCATCGAACGCGGCACCGACGCGCTGGTGGCCACCGGCGGCGACGGCGTCATCTCCAACGCGCTGCAACTGTTGGCGGGCACCGACATTCCGCTGGGCATCATCCCGGCGGGCACCGGCAACGACCATGCCCGTGAATTCGGTATCCCCACAAAGGATCCCGAGGCCGCCGCGGACATCGTCGTCGACGGCTGGACCCAGACGATCGATCTGGGCCGCATCCGGGCCGCCGACGGCCGCGAAAAGTGGTTCGGCACCGTGGCGGCCGCCGGATTCGATTCCTTGGTGACCGATCGCGCGAATCGGATGAGCTGGCCGCACGGGCGGCTGCGCTACTACCTCGCGATGCTCGCCGAACTCACGCAACTGCGGATGTTGCCGTTCCGCTTGGTGCTCGACGGCAGCAAGCAGATCGACACCGATATCACCATGGTGGCCGTCGGCAACACCCGCAGCTACGGCGGCGGGCTGCTGGTCTGTCCGAACGCCGATTACACCGACGGCCTGCTGGACATCACAATGGTGCACACCGCATCCCGGACGAAATTCGTCCGGCTGTTCCCGACCGTGCTCAAGGGCACCCACGTCGACCTCGACGAGGTCAGCACCGCGCGCGCCAAGACGATCCACATCGAATGTCCCGGCATCAACGTCTACGCCGACGGCGACTTCGCCTGCCCGCTGCCGGCGGAACTCTCCGCGGTGCCCGGCGCGCTGCAGATCCTGCGCGCGGCCGTGTAACAAACGCTGCGACAAACGCGACATCAGGGCAGATATGGGCCGCCCTGGGAGGAACGATGTCGGGACATCGCACAATGACGCTGGTCGCCGTGGCCGTCGCACTCGGCGGCGCGCTGGCCAAGGCCCCCGCGCAGGCAGCCGATCCGCTGTGGAACGGGCAGTACATCCTGACGCTGTCGGCCAACGCGAAGGTGGGCACCAGCATGGCGGCCCGCCAACCCGAATTCGCCCACCGGGCCAGCGTCTCGATCACCTCGAAATGCGCGGCGGGCGTCTGCACCGCCACGGTGAACGACCCGCCGCCGCCCAAGAACGACTCGATGCCGCGCGCGATCGAATTCACCTGGAACGGGTCCCAGTGGGTGCGCGAGATGACCTGGCAATGGGACTGCCTGTTGCCCGACGGGACAACCGAATCCGACCCGGCGAAATCGATCACGGCCTACACGCCCGGGGCGAATGGCGTGCTGACCGGCGTCTTTCACACCGATATCAAAAGTGGCGCATGTCAGGGCAATGTCGACATGCCGGTGTCCGCCGCGCCGGCGAACCCGCCGACCGTGCCACCTACCGTTTGATGGTCGTGACCCGCTGCGCCCGGCTACGCCGCGCTTGCGATCACGACGGAGGTTAGCCGACGCCGCGGCTGAGCCAGGTCACTTCGCCGGCGTCGCCGCCGTCGCGGTAGACCTCGAGCGCCTCGTCCCACGCCGTTCCCAGCACCGAGTCCAGCTCGGCGGCCAGGGTGTCGGCGCCCTGCGCCATCATCGACCGCAGCCGCATCTCCCCGACCATCACGTCGCCGTTGGCGCTCATCGACCCGCTCCACAGGCCCAATTGCGGGGTGTGGCTGAACCGGTGGCCGTCGACTCCGGGGCTGGGGTCCTCGGTGACCTCGAACCGCAGCACTGACCAGGACCGCAGCGCGTTGGCCAACCGGGCACCGGTACCCACCGGACCGACCCAATTGGTGACAGCGCGCAGCTGTCCGGGCATCGCCGGCTGCGGTGTCCACACCAAGTTGGCCTTGGACTGCAGGGTCGACGACAGCGCCCACTCGACATGCGGGCATACCGCCGCGGGCGAGGCGTGGACGTACACCACACCAGCCGTCACGTCGGCAAATTGGTTCGACGCACGCATCTACCTGCTCCTTCGGTTCCACGAGGGACGTCTTCCCCAACGACCTGGCGGACCGACAAGCAGATGCTTTTGTTTCGTGCGTGTCTATTGTGCCCTGTGATACCCGTGTTGCGCTAGTGCTCGATGCCTATTTCATGTATTGGACTAGCACCGCGTCGGCGACGGCCGGCCACAAGTCCAGTGCCCAGTCGCCGAAATCGCGGTCGGTCAGGGCCACCAGCACCAGCTCCGCGGCGGGATCTGCCCAGATGAAGCCGCCTGCCTGGCCGAAATGGCCGTAGGTGCGCGCCGAGTTGCGGGCGCCGGTCCAATGCGGCGTCTTGGAGTCCCTGATCTCGAAACCCAGGCCCCAATCGTTGGGCCGCTGCACGCCGTAGCCGGGCAACACGCCGTTCAGGCCGGGAAACTGCACGGCCGTCGCCTCGGCGTGCAGCTCGGCCGACACGGTCGACGGTCGCAGCAGGTCACCGGCGAACGCCGCCAGGTCCGCGACCGTCGAGGTCGCCCCGTATCCGGCCTCCGACGCGCCGCCGTCCAGCCGGGTAGCGCCCATGTTCAACGGCTCGCACACCGCCTCGGCGAGGTAGCGGCTGAAGTCGATGCCCGACGCGCGTTCCACGGTCTCGGCCAGCACGGCGAAGCCGTAGTTGGAATACACCCGCCGAGTGCCCGGCTTGGCCAGCACCCGACCGTCCAGCATTGCCAGACCCGACGCGTGCGCCAGCAGGTGCCGAACCGTCGAGCCGGGCGGACCGGCCGGGGTGTCCAGCTCGACGACGCCCTCCTCGATCGCGACCTGCACGGCGCGCGCGACCAGCGGCTTGGTGACCGACGCCAGCGTGAACACCCGCTCGGTGTCGCCGTGGGTGGCCAGCAACCCGGCGGGTCCGATCACCGCGGCGGCAGCAGCCGACACCGGCCAATCGTCGAGGGCATCGAGAGCAGCGCGCGTCACTTCGTCGCGATGTAGTAGTTGTTGATCGGGTCCGACTCGATCTCGGCCACCCGCACGTCGGCGAATCCGGCGTCGCCGAGCATCGAGACGGCCAGCTGCGTTCCCCAGGCCGTGCCCAGCCCGGCACCGCCGAGGGCCAGCGACACCGTCATGCAGTGCATCAGCGACACGGTGTAGAGGTAGGTGCTCATGGGGACGTCGACGTTCTCCTCGAGCCGGCTGGATGCCTTGATGTCGGCCATCAAGAACACGCCACCGGGTCGCAGCGCGCGATGGATGTTCTCCAGCACCCGCGCCGGCTGCGCCTGATCGTGGATGGCGTCGAACACCGTGATCACGTCGTAGGCGTCCGTCTTGTCCAGCTCGGTCAGATTGTGGCTCTCGAAAGTCGCATTGGTCAGCCCCAGGCGAGCCGCCTCGGCGACGCCGGTCGCGATGGCCTCATCCGAGAAGTCGATGCCGGTGAACCGGCTCGACGGGAACGCTTGGGCCATCACGTTGATCGCGTGGCCGCTGCCGCACCCGAAATCGGCGACGTCGGCGCCGGAGCGCAGGCGGTCCGGTAGGCCGTCGACCAACGGCAGCACGACGTCGACGAGCGCGATGTCGAACACCATCGCACTTTGCTCGGCCATCAGCGCGTGGAAGCGCGGGAATTCGCTGTACGGCAGCCCACCACCCTCGCGGAAGCAGCCGAGGATTTTCTGCTCGACCTCGCCGAGGTGCGGGAGGAACATGGCCACCACGGCCAGGTTGTCCGGGCCGGCGGCACGGGTGAGCACCGCCGCACGATGGGCGGGCAGCGAGTAGGTTCCGGTGTCGGCGTCGTAGTCGACGACATGCCCGGTCGTCATGCCGCCCAACCACTCCCGGACGTAGCGCTCGTTGAGACCTGCCGCGTCGGCGAGCTGCGCGCTGGTGACCGGCCCGACTTCGGCCATCGTGTCCAGCAGGCCCGTTTGGTGTCCGATACTCAGCAGGATCACCAGGCTCGCATCGTCGATTGCCGAGACCACGCGTCCGGCGAATTCTTCGACATTCTCCACAGCCGTCACGCTCACGGACGCTACACCCGGTTTATGGGTGGACAGCCCGACGGGAGATGTATGGCGGCGAACAGTAGGTTGTAGCCCATGAGTCAGACAGTGCGAGGAGTGATTTCACGCAAGAAGGGCCAGCCCGTGGAGTTGGTGGACATCGTCGTCCCGGATCCCGGGCCCGGCGAGGCCCTGGTCGATGTCATCGCCTGCGGGGTGTGCCACACCGACCTGACTTACCGTGAGGGCGGCATCAACGACGAGTATCCATTCCTGCTCGGCCACGAGGCCGCGGGCACGGTCGAGGCCGTCGGGCCGGGCGTGACGTCGGTGGCGCCGGGCGACTTCGTGATCCTGAACTGGCGCGCGGTGTGCGGCCAGTGCCGGGCCTGCAAGCGCGGCAAGCCACAGCTGTGCTTCGACACGTTCAACGCCACCCAGAAGATGACGTTGACCGACGGCACCGAGCTCACACCCGCGCTCGGCATCGGGGCGTTCGCCGACAAGACGTTGGTGGCCGCCGGGCAGTGCACCAAGGTCAATCCCGAGGCCGACCCGGCGGTCGCCGGGTTGCTGGGCTGCGGCGTGATGGCCGGGATCGGCGCCGCGATCAACACCGGCGCGGTCACCCGGGACGACACCGTCGCGGTGATCGGCTGCGGCGGGGTGGGCGACGCCGCGATCGCCGGTGCCGCGCTGGTCGGCGCGAAGACGATCATCGCCGTGGACACCGACAACACCAAGCTGGACTGGGCGCGCAAGTTCGGCGCCACGCACACCGTCAACGCCCGCGAATTCGACGTCATCAAAACGATCCAGGACCTCACCGACGGCTTCGGCGTCGACGTGATCATCGACGCGGTCGGCCGGCCCGAGACCTGGAAGCAGGCCTTCTACGCCCGCGACCTGGCCGGCACCGTAGTGTTGGTGGGCGTGCCGACACCCGACATGAAGCTGGATATGCCGCTGGTCGACTTCTTCTCCCGCGGCGGATCGCTGAAGTCGTCGTGGTACGGCGACTGCCTGCCCGAACGTGACTTCCCCACCCTGATCGACCTGTATCTGCAGGGCCGGCTCCCGCTGGAGAAGTTCGTCTCGGAACGCATCGGGCTGACCGACATCGAGGAGGCGTTCGACAAGATGCACGGCGGCAAAGTACTGCGCTCGGTGGTGATGTTGTAGATGGTCGACATCGAGCGGGTCGTCACCCACGGAACGTTCGAACTCGACGGCGGCAGTTGGGAAGTCGACAACAACATCTGGCTGATCGGCGACAACTCCAATGTCGTGGTGTTCGACGCCGCTCACGAAGCGGCGCCGATCGTCGAGGCGGTGGAGGGCCGCCACGTGGTGGCGGTGATCTGCACGCACGGCCACAACGACCACATCACGGTGGCACCCGAACTCAGCCAGACCCTCGACGCGCCGATCCTGCTGCATCCCGCCGACGAGGTGCTGTGGCGAATGACCCACCCGGACAAGGACTTTCACACCGTGTCCGATGGGCACAAGTTGGACATCGCCGGCACTGAGCTCACCGCGCTGCACACCCCCGGCCACTCCCCCGGCTCGGTGTGCTGGTACGTGCACGACCTGGGCGTCGTATTCAGCGGCGACACCTTGTTCGCCGGCGGTCCCGGCGCGACCGGGCGTTCCTACTCCGACTTCCCGACGATTCTGCACTCGATCTCGCAGCGACTCGGCAAGCTGCCCGGCGAGACCGTCGTACACACCGGCCACGGCGACAGCACCACCATCGGCGACGAGATCGTGCACTACGAGGAGTGGGTGGCCCGCGGTCACTGATCCGCGAGCGTTCCGCGAGCTGGGCCCGCGAGCGATCCGCGAGCTGGGCCCGCGAGCGATCCGCGAGCGTAACGCCACGGTGAAATTCGGCCACCAAATTCGCCGTGGCGTTACGCTCGCGACAAAACCGGCAACCAACTACTAGTGCCCGTCCAGGATCCGCCGCTTTTCGGTCTGGAACTCCTCTTCGGTCAATGCTCCGGAATCCCGCAGCGCCGCCAGCGTTTTGAGCCTCTCCAGGCGGACGGCCTCGTCGGTGGGCTCGTGGGGCTGCTGCGGTGTCGCCACACTAATAACCGGTGAGGCCGCCTGCACGTAGGCCGCCGCCGCCCGGCGCCGCGTGCCCCGCAACCACCGCCAGGCCGCAATCGAGGCGGCCAGGCCCGTCACGAATGTGCCGACGAACAGCCAGATCAGGAATCCGTACGAGCTGGAGTGGCCGAAGGCCAGCCTCGGCTGGATGTATCCGTTGACCTGGCCGTCGGTCGTGATGTTGTAGGTACCGTCGGCGGGAATCTGCGCCACCCACACCCGCACGTGTGCGTCATTGTTGACGATTGTTGTGCTGCCGATACTTTCGGTCATCGACGGCTGTGCGGTCCCATCGGGCGGGTTGATCGTGATGCCGAGCGGCGGCACCGGCAAGCCGCCATTGGGGCTGCCGATCACGACGGTGTGCAGGCTGACGGTGACTTCGCCCTGGGGCAGATGCAGGCTGGCCGATCCCGGGATCGGTATCTCGCCGTACGCGTTGTACTCGTCCAGGAAAAACACGTTGAGCACGATGGCGACGACGATGCCTACCAGCGACATGATCGTCACGACGACGGCTGAGGCGAAGGAAATCCTGGCGGGCAGTTTGCTCCACATCCCCGGAGTGTGTCACCGCTAGTGACCTGGGGCCACCGAAAGAGCACACTGATACCCATGTCCAACGATCTCGTCGCAACCGTGCCTGACCTGTCCGGGAAGCTGGTCGTCATCACCGGAGCCAACAGCGGCCTGGGCTTCGGGCTGGCCAGACGGCTCTCCGCGGCGGGCGCCGAGGTGATAATGGCGATCCGCAATCAGGCCAAGGGCGAGGCGGCGATCGAAGAGATCCGCCGCAGCGTGCCCGACGCGAAGCTGACCATCAAATCCCTCGACCTGTCGTCGCTGGCGTCGGTCGCCGCGCTGGGCGAGCAACTCAACGCCGAGGGCCGCCCGATCGACATTCTGATCAACAATGCCGGGGTGATGACGCCGCCGGAACGCGACACCACCGCCGACGGCTTCGAATTGCAGTTCGGCAGTAACCATCTCGGGCACTTCGCGCTGACCGGGCATGTGCTGCCGCTGTTGCGCGCCGCGCAGCGGGCCCGCGTCGTGTCGCTGAGCAGCCTCGCGGCCAGCCAGAGCGGCAAGATCCACTTCGACGACCTGCAGTTCGAAAAGTCCTACGCGGCGATGTCGGCCTACGGCCAATCGAAGATCGCGGTGCTGATGTTTGCCCGCGAGCTGGACAGGCGCAGCCGCGCCGGCGGCTGGGGCATCGTCTCCAACGCCGCCCACCCCGGTCTGACCAAGACGAACCTGCAGATCAGCGGACCGTCGTACGGTCGCGAAAAGCCGGCGCTGATGGAGCGCTTGTACAAGGCGTCGTGGCGTTTCACGCCGTTCCTGTGGCAGGAGATCGACGACGGCATCCTGCCCGCCCTGTACGCGGCGGCCACGCCGCAGGCCGAGGGCGGCGAGTTCTACGGACCGCGTGGCTTCATGGAGCTCGCCGGCGGCGGCGTAAAGGTGGCCAACACCCCCGCGCGGGCCCGCAACGACGACGACTGCCGACGGCTCTGGGAGATTTCCGAGCAGCTCACCGGCGTCAGCTACCCGGCAACCAACTGACAACTGGCACAAAGCTTTTCGTCGCGCCACCGGCACACCTGCCCAAGAGCAGCCGCGCGTGACCGCTGGTCAGGCAAAACGAGAGTTTCGACACAGTGCGGCTACGGGTAACCGAAATCGGACTGCAACTCAAAAGGGGGAAGTACATGAGCGTGCAGGACGACAAGACAGCTGGTGACGAAGGCGACCGGCAGGCAACGGAAAAGCCGGAGCCGGACGAGGACCAGAAACAAAGAGCCGCCGACATGATGGTGGCCTACGAGGACCGGCCGACCCTGGTGCTGCCGGGTTCCGGTGGAGCGGTGTCGGGCACCGCGGTCAACGATTGGCTGGACGAGGACGGCAACCCCAAGAACAGCGACGGGTCCAACGACGACACCGATCAGGACCAAATCGAGAAAGACAAGGCCCTCAACGTCAAACTCAAGAAACTGGCGGCCGAGGAAAACAAGGGCGAAAAGCGCCGGCCCGGATAACCCTTATTGACCAAATCCGGGAATTGGCAAGCTGATTCCGGGGATGCGCGGAATAGGCGGAATCGCCGGGATCGGCGGCACGTGGGGTGGTCCCGCCGGTATCGGAGGTATCGGCGGGACCGGCGGAGCCTCGACCGGCGCCGGGGGCGCCGCGGGGACCGGCGTATCCACCGCCGCGGGCGGGGGTGCGTCGACCTCGGCGGGAGCCGGAGCCTCAGCACTCGGCGGCGGCGCGGCCGGCTCGGGTGCGGCCTGACCCGTGCCGGGCGCCTGGCTCGGCGGTGCGGGTTGGGCGGGTGCGCCGGTGGCGGGCGGCGCGGAAACCGGGGGCGTCTTGATGACCGGCGCCGGCTTGTCGTCGGACAGCGCCATCGCCAGGGCGATGCCGACCAGCAGCACCGCGACGGCCGTGCCGATGATCACCAAGCCCGGCACCCGCGACCAGGGAACGACCCGAGTCTTTTTCTCCCGGCGCGGCTGCACGGGCTGCCGGAAATTCAACGCCGGGCGCGCCGACGTATAGCCTGATCCACCACCATGATTCGCGCCGGCGACGGGCATCACGCGCGATTCGTCGCCGGCCTGCGACCACGCCAGCGCGGGCATCAGGCTCGAAACCGGCTCCGAGGCGTGGGTCAGCACGGACGGGCGCTCTTCAACCGCCACCGGTGCTGCCGCCGCCACGGCGGCCGCCGTCGCGCGGGATACGGACGGGGTCAGCAACGTCGCGCTGGTTTCGCCCGGCCGACGCGTCGCACGCAACGCCGCGCCGATGGCCGGTGCCAGGTGCGGACGCGGCGTCGTCACCACCGGGACAAGCAGGTGGCCGGAGAGCATCGTGGTGACCGCCGGGATGTTCGCGCCTCCGCCGACCGACACTACCGCGACCAGATCTCGAATCCCGTTGCGCGCCAACGTTTCGTCCAGCACAGCCACAAATCCGGTCAGGGACGTGCGGATGGCGTCGTCGAGTTCGTTTCGGGTGAACCGGATTTCGCCGGGTATCCCCGGCAGACCCTCGGCCAGGGTGGCGACCGTGCTCGACGAGAGCTGCTCCTTGGCGTTTCGGCATCCGGTGCGCAGCCGGCTCAGCGGTCCGATCGCCGAGGTGCCGGACGGATCGAAGGAGTCGGCGCTGGGCAGGTTGGCCAGCACGGCCGTCAGCAGCGCCTGGTCGATCAGGTCGCCGGACAAGTCGAGGTGACGCACGGTCGGGGCCAGGGGTTGGTAGTCGCCCGCGGCGTCCATCAGCGTGATGCTGCTGCCGCTGCCACCGAAGTCGCACACCGCCACGGTGCCGCGCGCGGGGATGCCGGGGTTGGCCCGCGCCCCGAACAGCGCCGCGGCGGCATCCGGGATCAACGTCAGCGGCTGGTCGCGGTTCGCCCACTCGGGCACCCGGCTCAGCGCGGAACCCAGCGCGTCGACCGCGCTCGATCCCCAATGCGCGGGGTGGGTCACCGCGACGTTGTCCGGTAGGCCGGCGCCTTTGGTCGCGGCGTAGGCCAGGGCACGCAACCCGTCGGCGGCCAGGACCTCGCCGCGGTGCACGGAGCCGTCGGCGGCCACGATGCCGATCGGGTCGCCGACGCGATCCACGAAGTCGGTGATCACCAGGCCCGGCTGGTCCAGCCGCGGGTTCTCCCCCGGCACCCCGATCTCGGGCAAACGCTCGCGAAACAGCGTCATCACGGGCTTGCGAGTGACGGCCTGCTCCGCGGTGACCGCGGCGAAGTTGGTGGCGCCGATCGAGAGCCCCAGCGCGGGCTTAGCTCCGTCTGCCATGGCCCCAATCCCCGTTATTGAGCGGTATGCCCCCCGCATCCGCCTATCCCCGATTTTGACGGTTACACATATAGCCAATCTCTGCGTTAGCTATGCGTGAGCTGTATAACCGATCGGGCTCAGTATAACCGCTGGTCACCGTATGTTGCCGGCGCCTGCGATCAGCGGAAGATCCAGCGGAGTGACCCAGCCCGGCCGCAATTCGTTGACCGCCGGCACGGCGTTCAGCGCCCGCAGGCCGGTGGCCAGGCACCCGGCCGCGGCCGCGTCGCGGCCGGAGCCGTCGGTGAACCGGAACGCCGTCTCCTGGAAGATGCTCGGGGTCCCCTCGATATCGACCCGGTAGACGTCGTTGTCATGTCCCGTCGGCCAGTCGGGGGCGGCGTCGAGCCCGATGCGGTTGACGTGCTCGAGCTGAATGCGGGTCTCACCCTTGTAGACGCCGTTGATCGTGAACCGGACGGCGGCGACGTGCCCGGGCTTGATGACGCCCCGGGCGGAGTTGCGTTCGGTCGGCGTGACCCACTTGTCCCAGGTCGTGGTGATCTCGTCGAGCATGATCCCGGCGGCGTGGGCGATCATCGGCACCGTCGCGCCCCAGGCGAAGACCAGCATGTCGCGGTCTTCGAGCATCGGCTTGAATTCGGGTTCGCGCCCGATGCCCATCTCGAACTCGTAGTCGCCCTCGTAGTTGGTGTAGTCGAGCAGCTCGGAGGCCCGGACCCGCCGCACCTCGGAGCACAGGCCCATCAGCGTCATCGGGAACATGTCGTTGGCGAATCCGGGGTCGATGCCGGTGGTGAAGCAGGACGACTGGCCCAGCTCGCACGCTTCGGTGATGGGCTCGATCCAGTTCGGCGGGTTCAGGTGCATCGTCGGCCACACCCACGGCGTCATCGCCGTCGAACACACGTCGATGCCGGCCCGCAGGAAGGCGGTGATCAGCTTGATGTTCTCCTTGGCGTGCATCGCCGTCGGGCCGTAGTGCACCAGGGCGTCGGGCTTCAGCGCGATCAGCGCGTCGACGTCGTCGGTGGCGACCACGCCCACCTTCTCCGGCATCCCGCAGATGTCGCCGACGTCGCGGCCGACCTTGTCCGGATTGCTGACGCCGACGCCCACCAACTCAAACAGCGGGTGCTTGACGATCTCGGGGATCACCATCCTGCCCACGAAGCCCGTGCCATAGACCACCACACGCTTCGAGCCGCTAATCGACATACCCAACCTTCCGTTCGCCGGCCCCCGCTTCGCTTCACACTAAGCGCGCACACTGTGACCTCTAGCACCCCGTCCCGCTAGGTGACACGATGCAATTCATGAGAACGCACCTCGCCGCACCGTCGATGTTGCTGGCTATCGGTTTCGGGTTCGCGAATGCCTGCGGCGTCGCCCACGCCATACCCCAGATGCCCCAGGTCCGCTACGAGGTCAACGGCCCCGCGGTCGCCCAATTCATCTACTACCAAACCGACACCGGGCAGCTGCACCAGGTGAACGCGCCGCTGCCCTGGTCGACGGAGTTCACCGCGTTCGGCGGGCAGGTGTTCACGATCAGCGCCCAGGGGCCGGGTCCCATCTCCTGCAAGATCCTGATGGACGGCAACGTGGTCAGCGCCGCGACGGCGACGACGGGCACTCCGGCGCGAACGGTCTGTACGCACTGATGAGCCTCGGTATCGCGACGCGACCGAACGGGACACCGCCGCCCGAGCTCCCACTCGCCGAAGTCCAGCTGCAGTCCCTCGATTTCTGGGTGCGCAACGACGACGTTCGCGACGCCGCCTTCGCCACCTTGCGCCGGGAAGCCCCGATCTCGTTCTGGCCCGCGATCGAGATGGAGGGGTTCGAGTCCGGCGCCGGGTATTGGGCGCTGACCAAGCTGGACGACGTGCACTTCGCCAGCCGTCATCCCGACATCTTCAGCTCCGCCGGCGGCATCACGGTCAACGACCAAACCCCGGAATTGGCTGAGTATTTCGGCTCGATGATCGTGCTCGACGACCCGCGGCACCAGCGGCTGCGATCGATCGTCAGCAGGGCGTTCACCCCGAAAGTGGTTGCCCGCATCGAGGCTTCGGTGCGCGAGCGGGCGCATCGGCTGGTGACCTCGCTGAGCGCCAACCATCCCGACGGCGGGGCCGACCTGGTCACCGAGCTCGCCGGACCGCTGCCGCTGCAGGTCATCTGCGACATGATGGGCATTCCCGAGGAGGACCATCAGCGAGTCTTCCACTGGACCAACGTGATTCTCGGGTTCGGCGACCCGGACCTGACCACCGATTTCGAAGAGTTCATGCAGGTTTCGATGGACATCGGCGCCTATGCCACCGCGCTGGCCGAGGACCGCCGGTCCAACCATCACGACGATTTGACCACCGCCCTGGTCGAAGCCGAGGTCGACGGCGATCGGCTCACCTCACAGGAGATCGCGTCGTTTTTCATCCTGCTGGTGGTGGCCGGCAACGAAACCACGCGCAACGCGATCAGCCACGGGGTGCTGGCGTTGTCCTGCTTCCCCGAGGAACGCGAAAAGTGGTGGTCCAACTTCGACGAGCTGACCCCCACCGCGGTCGAGGAGATCGTGCGGTGGGCGTCTCCGGTGATCTACATGCGCCGCACCCTGACCCGGGACTTCGAGTTGAGCGGCGTCAAGATGGCGGCCGGTGACAAGGTTGCGCTGTACTACAACTCGGCCAACCGCGACGAAGCACGGTTCGACAATCCGTGGGCTTTCGACGTCGCCCGTAATCCCAACCCGCATCTGGGTTTCGGCGGCGGCGGCGCACATTTCTGCCTGGGCGCCAACCTGGCTCGACGCGAGATCCGGGTCGTCTTCGACGAACTGCGCCGCGAAATCCCCGACATCACCGTCACCGGCAAGCCGTCGCGACTGCTGTCGCAATTCATTCACGGCATCAAGACCCTGCCGGTGTCCTGGACTTCGCCGAGCCATTAGGGTCGCCCTTGCCCGGTTGTGTCCTTACAGGAACGAATTCTCCGCGCTGAGGCCAAGTTCGGGAATCGCACCGAACGCGAATGTCTCCGCGTTGCCCAGCCCAACCCCGCCGCCGACGGGATCCTCGACGCGCACCAGCAGGTCCCGCAACTGGTGCACCTTGCGGGCGGTTTCGGGATGGTCGCAGTTCGGTGTGTGGTATCCCTCCACCTTCAAGTCGCCGACCCACTGCCCGTAAACCCAGTCGTTCCAGCCGTAGTAACCGGCGGTGCCGAGATGAAATCCCGTCGGCCCGGCAGCGGTGATCGCCAAAGGCCGCTTCCTTCCGTCACTTTCGGTGAGGGTGATCGTTCCATGGGTAAGGCGGCGATTGGCGTCTTCGAAATGCAGATCCTGGTCGACGGCGGCGAAGCGGAAGGCAGTTCCGTCGCCGTTCTGCTGCTCGGCTTGGTAGCGCGTCGATTCGAATCCGTCACCCTTCTCCTGCTGCAAGAACACGAACAGCGAGTAGGCCGATCCGTCGGGCCGCGTCATCGTCATCGGACACCACGTCATGAACATCTGGTCGATACGGCGACCACCGCGGGGCAGCCCCGGGATGGGTTTGCCCACCCCGGGGCGCAGGCCCCACGAGTGGTCACGGATCGAAATCCATTCGTCGGGCCTTATTTCGGTGCGCTCGCCGTCGAGTTCGACCCAACCCGATGCCACACCAATCTGGTGGTAGCGCAACACATTATGAGTGACCCGGTAGCCGTCGGGACTGCGGTCAGGCCACGGATCCTCCAACGCCGCCGGAAAGCTGCCCCGCATCTCGACGTCGAACGCGATCGGGGCGTGTTCGGTCTTGTCGAGCCGGATCCGGATCGCCTTCAGCGGTTCGACGACGCTGTAGTGGATGGGCCCGACGTCGGTGCCCGACGGATCGGACGACAGCCGCCGACCACCCCGCACCGTCCACTGCTCGGTCCCCCGGCACACGCCGGCCGCACCGTCGAAAACGCCTCTGTTGGTGTACTTTCCGATGCCGAGCACGACCTGAAGCGAGTTGTCACGCGCGTGGGCCGTCGACCAGATTTTCTCCGTCCACGACGGATCCGACTGGCTCACCGTCGCGAAGGTGTCGACGATCTGATGCGTGAGCAGCTCGTCCTCGGGGACCAAACCGCCGTAGTTGGTGGACAGCACAAGCGTTCAGCCTTTCGGAACGAAGGTCGTCATATCGGTACCGCGGTCGTATTCGCGCATCCAGGTTTCCGCCCAGGCGGGCAGCGGCTGGTCGGCCGGATCGTGGTGAGGCAACTGCGACAGCGCCAGCCTCCACACCATCCGGAGCAGATCCGAAGACGGGACGGCGTGTAAGGCGGGCCGCGAACCAGAACGTTTGCCGATCCGGTACCGGAGTTCGCTGCGCAGCGCGGACTCCATCACGTCCTGCGCGCAGCCGCCCCGCTCGGGCAGCGGAACGTGTTCGTCGATGGCCTTGGCGATCGTGGCGGCAATCTCGCCGACGTGCCGGAACGTCTGGCGCACGTGTTTGACGCGGTACCAGGGATCCGGCATCAGATGGCGGTAGAGCTTCAACCCCGAGCTGCGATGCTCGATCTCCTCGACGAAATGCCACATCATCAGCGACGCCACCCGCGGGTCGCCACCACCGAACAGCGAGCCCCGATGGTCGAGGATCACCTTGAACATCGGCGTGAACGTGGCCTCGAGGTTAGCGATGTAGGCGGCGTGAAACTCGACCGGATGCGTTTCGATCAGGTTGTTGTAGGACTCCACCGTTTCGTCGTAGCACTGCTCGAGGCCCGGGTACTGCTCGATCAGCGCGATCATGTGCTTGCGGTGCGCCGCCGCGTGCTGGGCCTCCTGCCGCAGGAAGGCCTCGGCCTCTTCAGCCACCTCGGGGTCGGTGCTGAGCCGGTCCTGCGCTTGGCGCAGCGCGGCGATGATGTACTTCTCGAACGGCACCGCGATGAAAGTGAAGGCGTTGCAGAAGATCCCGAATTGCGGATTGGCCGGTTGCCACAGAAACGGCACCGTCGCGTCGAACTGGAAAGCCATCTTGCGGACGACCAGGTCTGTCATCGGTGACTGCCTCGGGTTGACGTTCAAGGTCCGGATGTAACGATTCGCAGTGTGACATTTAGACCTCAAGATGTAAAGTACTCGGGGTGGCCACCCGCGTACCGCCCAGCGCCGAGCAGTCGACCCGGCGCCGCATCCTGGCCGCCACGTTCGTGGTGCTCGCCCGCAGTGGGCGCAAGAAGTTGCTGCTCTCGGAGGTGGCCGCCGAAGCCAAGGTGTCGCGGCCGACGCTGTACCGCTACTTCCCCTCCAAGGAGGCGTTGCTCGACGCGTTCGGCCTCTACGAGCAGGACAATTTCGATGCCGGCATTTCCTCGGCGATGGCGGGCCTGCGCGGTGTGGAAAGACTAGATGCGGCTTTACAATTCGTGGTCGACTTCCAGCGCACCTATTCGCTGGGATTCCTGGTCGACACCGAGCCCGAGCATGTGCTGTTCCAGATGAAGCGGGTGATGCCGATCCTGCACGGGCGCATCGAGCGGCTCATCGACGGCGACAACGCCGATCTGGCCGCGGCGACGGTGGTGCGAGTTGCGGTATGCCACTACCTGGTTGGCGATGACGACCGGGAACGATTTCTCGCCGAGCTGCGCTATGCCGCCGGGATCAGTCCACGGCGCCAGGCGTCGCGGTCTGCGACGGCTTAGCGTCCAGCCAACTGCAGATCCGTTCGGCGATCAAGTCGGGCTGCTCGAGATGCAGGAAATGGCCGACACCGTCGATCATTTGGAATGACGATCCGGGCGCCGGTAGGTACTCGGCCGCGCCTGCGACGACCTCCGCGCCCAGCCCGCCGTCATTGGTGCCGTGCAGATACAGGGTGGGGATCGAGGGCGGGACCAGCGTGGCGGCGGCTTCCGTTTCCGCTTGGGGGTCGGCGAACTCGGGGTTGAATGTGGCGCGGTAGGGACCGATCACCCCGGCGATGTTCTCGGCGGTGACGTGTTCGCGTAGCCACGAAATATCTTGGTGGGCATCGTATCCCGGCGACCAATCCGCCCATAACGACTCCCAGAACCCCGGCGCGAGTACCAGCGTCTCGGCCAGTCCCACCAGCTGGATGAGCCAGATGTAGAACGACCGCTTGAGCTGGGGATAGCTGAACATCGACTCCGCCAGCGCCGCCGATGGCGGCACCGCCAATGTCACCAGCCGGCTAAAGGCGGTCGGATCGGTAGCCACCAGTCCGTACGAAGCGTGCGCGCCCCAATCATGGCCGATCAATATTGCTCGGTCGTCAGCCTTTAACGCCTTGCGCACGGCGCGGATCTGCCGCACATACGTGCCGACACTGACCGGCCCGCTCGCCGGTGCGTCATAGGCGGGCAGCCAGGGGGCCGCCACTCGGTAACCGCGGTCGGCGAGCACCGGACCGAGGTGCCGCCAGGTGTGCGGAGTGTCCGGAAAACCGTGGACGGCGATGGCCAGCGGCCGCCTGGTGTCAGCGATGTCCCCGAACGTCAGCGGAACGTCTATGGCCATCGGGATCTCCTTTGGGTTGACATGTGACATCGTAGATGTAAGAGATGCTGTGTTTACATTTGATAATCCATATGTAAATGTTTGTCCATGGCTGGACTGTCTCTGGGCCAACGCGACTTGGCCACCACTCGTCTACAACTCGGCCGGTGGTTCGAGCACAAGTTCGGCAATGCCGTCGCCATCGGCGAAATGCGCCCAGCCAACCGGGCAGCGGGGTGGTCGAGCGTAAGCCTGTTGTTCAGCGTCGACGACGCAAGGGAGTTCGTCGTGCGCATCCCGCCGACCGGTGGCGGCATCTACGCCGAATACGACCTGGCCGGTCAGACCCGAACCCAGCAGCTGCTGAACCACCACGGGATCGCGACTCCCTCCCCCATTTACTACGAAGCCGACACCTCGTGGCTGGGGTCGAGCTTTCTGGTGATGCCCCGCATCGTCGGACACACCCCGTCGGACACGTCGTACGCGTCGAAGGGCTGGCTGCACGGGGCCGGCGTCGATGTGCAGCGCCGAGTACACGATTCGTTTCTCGACACACTCGTTGCGCTGCAACGGGTTCCGATCGACGAGGCGCCCTGGCTCGAGCGCCCGCAAGGTGTGGGCAACGACGGAGAGCTCGGCTGGTGGCGCGACTACATCGAGTGGGCCACCGACCGGCAGGTGCCCGCACTGATCACCGACGCCTTCGACTGGCTATACCGGCATCAGCCGTCGGAGCAGCCGCAACTCGCGATCTGCTGGGGTGATGCTCGGCTGTCCAACGCCATCTTCGACGACGTCGGCCAGATCGTCGGCGTGCTGGACTGGGAACAGGCCTGCCTGTGCCCGGCGGAGACCGACTTCGCCTGGTGGCTGGCCACGCGTCGACAGACCATGGAGGTCAACGGGATCGACGCCGACCCCGAACTCCCCGGCTTCGACAGCCAGGAACGGATCGTTCGTCGGTTCGAGGAGCTGATCGGGCGCCCGCTGGTCGACCTGAGGTGGTACGAGATCTTCGCGATGGTCCGGATGGGGTGTTGCATTCTGCGCGTGCAGTGGTTGTTGCGCAGCATGGGCCAGGTCGACCACGGCCTAACTCGGGCCCCGGTGATGCCGGCGTGGGCCATCGAGGCGATCCGCGAGTAGCCCGGCGCTCCCCGCCAAATCCCGGGCTTACGCTGGCCAGATGACAGCCCCCGCGTTTCCCGCCCCCGAGGTGCTGGCCGCGCGCCAGAAACTTGTGCTCGACCACTTTCACGACGAGGTCCGCCAGGACTGGGACGACGTGCTGGCGACGTTTCCGCACCCGCACTACGAGCTGATCCCGCAGCTGGTCGTTCACGACGGAGACGACGCGGTGCGCGGCTACTACAACTACACGCGCACCGCGTTCCCCGATCAGGACCACGAGATCATCGCGCTGCGGCACAGCGCCGACGCGGTGATCGTCGAGTTCTGGCTGATGGGCACGCATCGGGGCTACCTCGGCAAGGTTCCGCCCACCGGCAGCCGGTTCCGGGTCCGCATGACCGCGTACTTCGTCTTCGACGACACCGAAACCCTTGTCTGCGAACGCATTTACTTCGACACGTTGACCATGATCAAACAGCTCCTCGGCGGGCTGGACATGAAGAAGCCGTCGAACTGGCTGCTGGCCGCCCGCGCCGTGCGCGGGCTGTTGTCGATGTCCGCGGAAAAGCCGGACCCCACCCTGACCAACACCGTGCCGCCCGCTTTCCCCGAGGGCTAAAGCGCGTTAAGACGGCCACCAGACGCCGAGCTGATCGGCAAGGTCGAGGAAGTCCGACGCGTTGATGTCGAACTCGTCGGAATACTCCACATCGGCATCGCCGTCGGCCCCGAACTCCAGCGGTCGCGCAATGAACGCCGTGCGAAAGCCGAGCTGCGCCGCCGCGCGGATGTCGTATTTGTGGCTGGCCACCATCATGATCTCGGCGGGCTCCAGACCCAGGTAGGTCGCGGCCATCCGGTAGATCGCCGGGTCCGGCTTGAACACCCCGGCCATCTCGGCGGCGAAGATCGCATCCCAGGGCAGTCGGGCGCGTTTGGAGATGTTGATGACCGCGGACACGTCGGCGTTCGACAGCGTCGCCAAAATGAAGTCGCTCTTCAGCCAGGACAGCCCCGGTGCCACATCCGGCCAGGGCTCGAGTCGTTGCCAGGCCAGGGTGAGCTCCTCGCGCTCGGCCTCCGTGAATCCGGTGATCCCGCACTCGTCGAGCAAAGGGTCCAGCGCGGCGCGGTACACCGAGTGCACCGAAACCCATCCGCTCTGCCGAGTGCGCGCGGCCGCCAACGCGGTGAAGTAGCCCGCGCGCCAACGCCGGACCAGATCGGGCCAATCGGCATCCGGGTGACGCCCCGCGCTGATCCGCTGCGCCTCGTTGCAGACCGTCGAATGGAAATCCGTCGCGGTGCCTTGCACGTCGAACAACAACGCCCTAACCACAACCTTCATCATGCAGCCGCCCAGCGGAAGCCGCGGTGGCGGGCCGCGCGGTTGGTTAAAATCATCGGTAACGAAAAGCTTGTTCCCATCTGCCCTGCGAGGTAGGTCGTGTCCGACCCCAGCATCACCGAGCGTCACGCCGACAGCGGGCAGGAATCCGAGCCCGATTATCGGTTCACGATGGCCAACGAGCGCACATTCCTGGCGTGGCAACGCACCGCGCTGGGACTGCTCGCGGCGGCGGTCGCCCTGGTGCAACTCGTTCCGGAGATGACGGTGCCGGGCGCCCGCCGGCTGCTCGGCCTCGGCCTCGTGGTGCTGGCAATCCTGACCAGCGGGATGGGGCTGCTGCGCTGGCAGCAGGCCGATCACGCCATGCGCCGCGGCGATCCCCTGCCCCGGCATCCCTCGCCGGTCTACCTCGCCGTGGGGCTGTGCCTGGTCGGTCTGGTCGCGCTGGGGTTGGTCGTGCTGAAGGTTGTGTCGGGTTGACCCAGTCGACGGCGGCCGGCGATCCGTTCCGCGGGCTACAGGCCGAACGCACGGTCCTCGCCTGGAGCCGGACGTCGTTCGCGTTCCTGGCCAACGGCGTGTTGCTGGCGATCAAGGAAATCCACGGCGCCCGCGGCTGGATGCCGTTGATCCCGGCGGGTGTGGCGCTGCTCGCGGCAATGGGTACCTACGTGATCGCGTTCCGGCGCCAGGCCACACTGCAACGCAGACCGCTTCCGGTGCGCATCAGTCCTCGTCGCCCCGTGTACGTCATCGGGGTGGCCACGTTGCTGCTCATCGCCATGGCCACGGCCGCGCTGCTGGTGTAACCGCCCGCTGCGTTTACCATCGCCAAACCTGCTGTTTACCATAACTTTTCGCCACGACCCTGCGGATGCGGCCGCGTTGAATAGCTCCTTACAATCGGCGTGCCATTGGGATCCAACCAGGGAGGCTTGAATGACGACGACGGGTTTGCCGGAAACGCCGCGCGGCGTGCGCCTGCGCCGGAACGCAAACCTGGTCGCCGGCTTCGGCTTGGCCCTTCCGGTCGGCGCGGCCGCACTCGGCGTCGGCCTGCTGACCCGCAGCCGTCGCCGCGGGCTGAACTTCTTCAGGTCCACCTGGCCCCAGTTGCTGCTGGCCACCAACGGCATTCGCTATCGCGTCATCGGCACCGAGAACCTGACGGCGCGGCGCCCGGCGGTGTTCCTCTACAACCACCGCAACGGCGTCGACCCGTTCATCGCCGCCGCACTGCTGCGCGACAACTGGATCAAAATCGCGAAGAAGGAACTCGCGAACGACCCGATCATCGGCACGCTGCTCAAGCTGAACGACGGCGTCTTCATCGACCGCGACGACCCCGCCGCGGCGGTGCAAACCCTGCACGAAGTCGAGGAGCGCGCCAAGGACGGCCTGTCCATCCTGATCGCCCCGGAAGGCACCTCGCGTGACAGCGACACTGGGGTGGGGCCGTTCAAGAAGGGGGCGTTCCGGATCGCGATGGCCGCGGGCATTCCGATCGTGCCGATCGTGATCCGCAACGCCGAGATCATCGCCGCGAAGAACTCCCTCAAGATCACCCCCGGCACAGTCGATGTCGCCGTGCTGGCGCCGATCCCGGTCGACGACTGGACGCTGGAGACGCTGCCGGATCGCATCGCCGGGGTCCGTCAGCTCTATCTGGACACGCTGGCCCAGTGGCCGACGGATCTTCCCAAAGAGTCTGTCGCAGGCTAGGTTTCAGCGGCCGTTCAGAAACACGACGATCCCCTGCGTGACGGCCGCGGCGTACTTCGCCCGCCCATCCGGGCTTTCCATCAGCGCCGCATCGCCCGCGTTTTTCATGTTGCCGAGTTCGACGAGCACCGCCGGGTACTGGGCCAGGTTCAACCCGGCGAGGTCGGCGCGCCCGTAGAGGCCGTCCGACCCCAGGTAGGTCGACGGGTGAAAACCCGCCTGGGCCAGGGCATCGCGCATCGTGTGCGCCAGCTGCACGGCCGGGCCGGCCTGGACGTCGTTGAGCGGCGGGCTGGAGTAGTTGACGTGAAACCCGCTGCCGGACGCGGGTCCCCCGTCGGCGTGAATGCTGACGATCGCGTCGGGATGCAGCGCGTTGGCCCGCGCGGCGCGCTCGTCGACGCAGGGCCCGACCGAACTGTCGTTGTCGCGCGAAAGCGTGGTGTTCACGCCCATTTGTCGCAGCGAATCAGCGATGAGGCCGACGACCGCCCAATTGAACGCGTGCTCCGGGTAGCCGTCGTCGGCTGCGGCGCCCGACGTTTGGCACGGTTTGGTGCCGTCCCGGCCATTCGGGACTTGCCGATTGATCGAGGCGTCGTTCACCGCGTTGTGGCCCGCGTCCAGAAACACGGATGAGCCGGCGACGCCGGCCGATGCGCACGGGGAAACGAGTGTTGTCACACCGAGCAGCGCGGGCGTGACCCCGGCAAGTTTCAGGACCTGGCGTCTGGAAACGGATTTCAGCCGGCCGAATTCGCGATGCGCGGGCGGATCGCTCACCGCGCGATGGTAACAATCCCGCGGTATTCTCGAGTTCAAGCCGATTGATTTGTAAGGCACGACGTCGGGATCGGCCAGCAAGCCTTCGGTATCGACCGGGGATGGCGGGCCAACCAAGACCACTCCAAACTTCTGCGTGTCGCTTTTGTGGTCGTTGGCAACGGTGGTGAACTGGTCTTGGCACTCAAAGGTTTGGGATGGGCACCGATGGGCACATATTTCGGCATGATCGCCGGTCACGTCATTCGATTCGTCAAGCCCGCGGCAATAGCAGCCGTCGGTCTTGGCACTAGTTTCCTTGTCTCCCCTACGCCGTCGGCAACGGCCGAGCCGTGCCCCGATGCGCAAGTGGTGTTCGCCCGCGGCACCGGCGAGCCGGAAGGTATCGGCCCGACCGGGCAGGCCTTCGTCGACAATCTGCGCGGGCGCGAGGCCGGAAAATCCATCGACGTCTACGCGGTCAACTACCCCGCCAGCAACGAGTGGGACACCGGGCTCGACGGCATCCGGGACGCCGGCGCTCATATCGAGTCGATGGCCGCCAGCTGCCCCACGACCAAGATGGTGCTCGGCGGGTTCTCCCAGGGCGCGGCCGTGATGGGCTTTGTCACCTCGGCGGCGGTGCCCGCCGGGGTCGATCCCGCGACCGTGCCCAAGCCGCTGGCACCCGAGATCGCCGACCACGTCGCCGCGGTGGTGCTCTTCGGAACGCCGAACACGCGGGCCATGAACTTCCTCGGCCAACCGCAGCTGGTCATCGGGCCGGCCTACCAGGCCAAGACCATGAAGGTCTGCGCCAACGAGGACCCGGTCTGCTCGGACGGCATGAACTTCGCCGCTCATGACACCTACGCCGACGACGCCACCATGATCGACAAGGGCGCCGCCTTCGCCGCCGCCCGACTGGACCTCGGCCCCGCCCCCGGACCGGCACCGCACCCGCCTACCGGCGGCTTCGGCAACTGACCCAGCCTTACGTACTAAAAAGTATGTTACGGTGACCGCATGTCCGCGGTCGCGAGCCGCTCGCTGCACGGCATCACCGACGAATTCGTCGCGCGGTTAGCGCAGCGCGCCGGGGAAGCCGAGCGGCTGCGCCGGCTGCCCGCGGCCACGGTCAGCGAATTCCGGCAGACGGACTTGTTTAGGCTGCTGCTGCCGGCCAGGTTCGGAGGTCTGCAAGCAGCGTTTCCCGAACTGCTGGAACCGATTCGGTTGATGGCGCACGGCTGCGCGTCGAGTGCGTGGACGTTGGGGTTCTACGCGCTGCACAACTGGCTGCTGTCGCTGTTCGACCCGCGGCTGCAGGAAGAAGTGTTCGCCTCGGGGCCGGTGCTGGCGCCGGCTCCGTTGGCTCCGACCGGCCGTGGCACCCCGGCCGACGGCGGCGTGCGCCTGAGCGGTCGATGGTCCTGGGCGACGGGTGCGATGGATGCCGACTGGGTGATCGTGGGCGCGCTGATCGAGCGCGACGACGCCATCACCCCGTCGCTGGTGGTGCTGCCCGCCGGCCACGTCGAGGTCGACGACGTGTGGCACACCGCGGGCATGCGCGGCACCGGCTCTCACGATCTGATCGCCACCGATGTGTTCGTCCCCGCGCATCGCATCGCCGGCGTGGCCGACATCTATGGCGGCACCGCCCCGGGCGCGCAGGTGCACGGGGTGGCCAGCTACCGGTGGCCGCTGGTGCCCGCGCTGGCGCTGGTGGCGTCGATGCCGGTGCTCGGTACCGCCGAACGGGTGGCCGAGCTGTTCGCCGAGCGGCTCGGCGACCGCGTGCTGGCGTATAGCGGTGTGGCGCAAAAGGATCAGCCGGCCGCCCAGATCCGGCTCGCCGATGCCACGGTGCGGCTGCGCGCGCTGCGTTCGCTGGTCGCCGAGATCGCCGCCGAGATCGACGAACTCGTGGTCAGCGGTGAACGCGTGCGGCGATCGGTGCGGGCCAACGCCCGGCTGGCCGCGGCGTACACCGTGCACGAGTCCCGGGCGATCATCGCCGATCTGCTGGAGGCCGCCGGTGCCAGTGCCCATAACTTGTCCAGCCCGTTGCAGCGCGCCAAGCGCGACGTGGACATCGCGGCGGGCCATGTGGTGTTCGACTACGACGTGAGCCGGGAGTTGGCCGGGGCGTTAGCGATTGGCGCCAAGGTATCGCCGATCGCGATGGTGTGATTACTTCGATTCGCCCAGCATCATGTCCAGGAAGCGCTCGTGGTTGGCCAGCTTTTGCGCCTGGCTGGCCGAGCCGGTGAGGTGGAGCAGTCCGATTCCGGCCGCGAACGTCAGCTCCGCGCGCAGCTTGGCGTCCTCGGGGCTGAATCCGCAGTCGCCGTAGGCCTTTGCGACCGAACGCAGCAGGCGCCGATCCGCGTCGCGAATGTTGGCGGCGGCGGCCTCGTCGGTGCGGGCCCACTCCCGCATCGCGCGTTCGAGTATCCAGTGTTGCGGCCGCACCAACGAAACCATCATGGCCGACAACCGTTCTCGCGGCGGCAGCGTGTCGATCTCGTTCAACGATTGTCGATCCTGCTCCCGGAACGTCTTCCACGATTCGACCAGCGCGGCCCGGTAGCCGTCCATGTCCTCGAAGTGCCAGTAGAAGCTGCCCCGGGTGGCGCCGACCTGCTGGCAGAGCCGTTCGATCTTGAGGGCGCGTGCGCCCTCCTCGGCGAGCAATGTATAGCCGGCCTGCAGCCAGTCGTCGGCTGACAGGCGCGTCGAGGGCTTACGCGCGGCCACGTCGTGCAACGTTAGTGGCAATAGGGCCCGCATCGTTAGACTTGTGCGAAATTAACGCCGGCGTTCAGTTGGCAGCGTCGGCAGCCGCGCGGTTTCGTCGAGGTCGACGTCGAGCGCGTTCAACATCAGCGCCAGACCGGCGTAGCGGCCGATGACCAGCAGTATCTCCACGGCGGCCTCCGGCCCCAGCGCCTGCTGCACCTGTTCGACGAGCGGGGCGGCGACGCCGCGGGTGGTGACAAGCTCGGTTGTCAACCGCAAAACCGCAAGCTCGGTCTCGTTGAAATCGCTTGTTTGCCAATCGGATTCGGAGGTGACGGCGTCGATCTCGGCCACGCCGACCCCCGCCGTCTGAGCGATGTCGCGGTGCTGGCCCAGCTCGTAGGCGCTGTCCATCAGATAGGCGGTGCGCAGGGTCACCAGTTCGCGCAGTCGCCGGGTCAGCACCGGGCTGGTCAGGGCGTCGCGACCGGCCAGCATCCAGCCGGTGTAGACGTTCTCGGCGTTGGCCAGGGTGCGGTAGACGTTGAGATTGCCGCGCTCCTCGGTCAATTCGCGGGCCCGGTCGGTCATGTCCTCGGGGCGGCGGTACGGAATTCGGGTCATCGGCTCGGGCCCGGAACGTCGATCTCCAGGTCGGCGGCGTTGAGCACCAGGGCCAGCCCGTAGTAGCAGCTGACGAGCATCAGCAATTCGGTGAGCGCCGCGTCGCCGAAGACGGCCCGGGCGGCGGCGAAGGAGTCGTCGGTCAGGTGGTGGGTGGTGCACAACTCGTCGACGACGTCGAGGGCCGCGCGTTCGTCGGCGCTGAAGCCTTCGAGGTCTCCGGTGGCCAGGGCGTCGAGCTCGTGTTCGGTGAGCCCGGCGGCTTGTGCGAGCGGTACGTGCTGGGCGAGCTCATAGTCCGAGCCCTGCAGATGCGCGACCCTTACGACGACCACTTCCCGCATGCGCGCGCTGAAGGTCGGGCTGGCGTACAGCTCGTCGACCATTTGCGACCAACCGGGAAATACGTTGGGCGCGTTGGCGAGTAAAGCAAAGACATTGAGGTTGCCGCGCCGGGCCGCCCACTCGCGGATCGGTTCGGGCTGCCGGTCGAGGTCGGCGAGCGCGATGCGGGTCATGGGCGCTCGGCCGCGAGGGTGAACGTCCAGTCCAGCGTGACGAACGGTTCGTCGACTTGGGTTCCGTCCGGCGCGACGCCCGGCTCGTGGCGCACGAAGTCGGCCTGCAGCGACGCCCGGTCGGCGAAGACGGCGTCGCGCCCGATGTAGGGGTCGTCGTCGAGGAACAGCTGGGTGATCAGCGGGTGGTAGCCGTCGGCCTGGAACCAGAAGTGCACGTGCTGCGGGCGCATCACGGATCGGTTGGCGGCGCGCATGATCTCCCCACATGGGCCGTCGGTGGGCACCGGGTAGTAGCGCGGCGTGATCGAGCGGCACCAGAATCGGCCGTCGGCGTCGGTGGTGAGCAGCGCGCGCATCGCGAACTCGCCGTGCAGTTGCTCGGTCAGCTGGACGTCGTAGGCGCCGTCGCCGTCGCTGTGCCAGATGTCGACGTGCGCTTTCGCGATCGGCCGGCCGTGTTCGTCGACGACGCGGCCGGTGACGAACATCGGTGTGCCCGCGACGCCGTTGGAGATGTCGGCGCCGTTGGGGGCGGTCGGTCGGCCCTCGACGTAGAACGGGCCCAGCAGCGCCGAGGCGGTGGCCGAGCCGCCGGGGCTCTCGTTCATCGTGTCCAGCAGCATCGACAGGCCGAGGATGTCGGAGGCCAGCACCACCTCCTGGCGCGTCGGGCTGGAGATTTTGCCGAGCCGTTCGATGAAATCCATTGCGGTGAACCATTCGTCGCCGGTCAGCCGCACCTCGCGGGCGAAGTCGTGCAGGTGCTGAACCAGGCTTTGGAGCAGTTGCCTGAACCGGTCGTCGGTGGAGGTGTCGAAGGTTTTCTGTACGGCTTCGGTGATCGTGTGTTCGTTGAGATCTGGCATGGGCTGCCTTTCACGTCGACGGCTAACCGGCGGGTTTCACTGTGCCGCACGGGATCTGCGCCTGGCCCCGTCGTCGAAGTCGGCGCCGAGCGCGGCGTAGGCGCCCGCGTACTTCTGGGTCAGCCGTGCCCGGTCGGACTCGGTCAGGTTTGCCATCCGTTCGGGATCGGTGTTGTCGGCCAGGTCCGCGAGCTTGACTTCCCGGGCGGTCGGGTGCGCGCTGATGCGCCGGTAGTAATCGGCGGACGGCTGGTCGTCGCGGCGGGTGAGCAGTTTGATCGCGTCGATCGCCGGCTGCGGGATGCCGTGCTCGGCCAGGTCGGCCGCGGTGAGGCCGGTGTCCTCGATGACGTCGTGCAGCAGGGCCGCGACGACGGCGTCGGTGTTGGCGGGGTCGACGTAGGAGGCGACGCGGCGGACGTGTCCGATGTAGGGCAGGCCGGCCTTGTCGACCTGGCCGGCATGGGCGGCGGCCGCGATCGCGTCCGCTGTTGCGATGTGGTCCACGGGCGCCCGTCCTTTGTTTGCTTGAACGTCACGATAATGTCTGGGCGCGGTCGGGTCACCGTGGCTAGCGTTCGCCGTCGAGCTGGATGCCTTCCGACTTGAGGATGTCTTCGAGATCGAGCGATAGTCGATCCTCGTTCTTGGCCCCCTCGACATCGGTTGCGATGGGCTCGAATTCGGCGCCCTTTTCGTATAGGAAGCGCTCGCGGTAGGCCCAGTAGGCGGCATCGGCGATCTCGCCGACCGTCGTCCAGTTCAGGGCCGCGCCGAGTCCGACGCCGAGGCCGGGGACCAGCTGCACCAGCTTTTTCAGCGTCAGGTCCTGGGCGAATTTGACGGCGAACTTCTGGATGACCTTGACGGCTACCTGCCGGTCGAGTTGCTGCCACGCCGCGTTGCGGGCGAGGCTTTCGGTCAACAACGTAAGCTGTTGGTAGGCAGCGACTTTCGCCGGCGTTGTCTCCGCGAGGCCCAAGGCGATGACGTGCATCATGAAGATCTCTTCGGCGGGGTCGAGCGGGTCGTAGCCGTAATAGAGTGCATCGTGCGCCACTACGGCGCTGCAGGCGGTCAAGAGCGCGGCGGCGTCGACGCCCATCGCCGTGGCGACCGTGCCCAATCCCGGCCCGGCCGCGGCGCCCGCGGTGGCCGCCGCACCGGCGGTTGCCGCCGCCTCACCGCTGCTGACGGCCAGGCCCGCCGCCGCGCCTTCCGCCGCCGCCGATGCCGAGTAGGCGCGATGCCGGAGACCGAAGGACGCCACCTCGTCAATGGTTCGCAGGTCGAGCTTCCGGATGTCGTCGAGATGCTCGACCCGGTGGCCCTTCTTCGCGTAGGCGCCGATGACGCGAGCATCGGAGGTTGCCAGTTGACCCGTCCTGGTCATGAACTTGCCGGCGCCAGCGGCCGCGCTGTCCAGCACCGCCGCGCCCGGCTTTTTCACCTCGCGCAGCACCGGCAGCTTCAGCAGCGTGTTGACCACCCCCGAGCCCAGCCCGCCGACCGTGAAGGGCATCAGTCGACGTGACGAACGCTTCAGGGTGCGCTTCTTCTGCGCATTGACCTTCCCCAGCTGCTCTTGCTCGTACTCAGATAGCGCCACCCGATGCTCCCGACGTGATTGTGCCCAGGGACATCATCTCCCGGGCTTGCGCGCTGGGCACCCTGTGAACCCAACCACGAACGCGAGGTTTAGCCGGACAGGTCCAACCGATAGTTCTGCAGCGGCGCCGACAGCCGCACAACCTGTTCTTTGTAAAGTCCACCGGGCTTGTCGTACGAAGCAGTCGTCGTCGCGACCGCTATGTCGGCCGACGGCGGAGGGACCTTTGTGGGCAGCCTCGACCGACACCTATGACTGTTCGCCGTACTACCCGGTGCACCACATCGCCACGAGGCGGCCATCCTTCAGCCGAAACGCAAGCGGCCTTAGCGTAGTTGTCGAGGTCGGACAGGTGTAGAAGGTTCTGCCCGTTTGGATCCCGACATAGGGTCGCAGTGCCCAAGGTCTGTCGACCCGTGAGGTGGCAAGCTCTTCCGTGTCGTCGAGAACGCTCGCAGCCGAATCTGGGTTCGCATCATTGGCCTTATCCATTGACCACGGCCGAGGCGAGACCCTCAGCAGTCGACTCGCCTTCGGGTTGGGCATACCAGCGCATCGTCACACGCCACTGCGACCCACTAATTAACGATCACTCGCAAGGCGCACCTGGCGCGCCGCTGAACAGCCAGTATTCAACCCATTCCCCGGTGACACCTAAATTCCTGCCCACCACTGCTGCGTCAATGCAGTAGTTGACCCAGCGCTGACAATCGTTGATGCGTCGCGGGTGGAACGGCCATTTTGTCTTTTGGAGACCGAGGCGAACCTGGCTATCGAAAACTAGCGGCGGTGCTTGCAGGCGCGCGTCTACGCCGGCTACCCACAGCCACTTCGTGAAGAAGCGATAGTCGAGACCAGGTATGTGGGCCGCGGTAGACCAAGCCCCTTCGAGATCGTTCCGAATGATCTGCACAACCGTCTTATCGAGAATCGCTTGAAGGTCTTCCGACGAAAGAGCTTCTGCGTGCCGACCGTAGTACCGGTTTGTCGTCCCTACTCCCCAAAGAAGCGTGGCGATGAAAGCCTTGCGGCGGTTCGTCGGCGTACTCAGGTCCTGTCCGAGCCTCCAGAGATCGCGACGGTGGATGCCATTCCTGTAGTGATCGAGCGCCCAAGCCACGTCGACGTCGTCTGGGTTCCACTTCAACCACGCATTGGGATGGAACGTCATCGTTCGCTGTGCCGCAGGATCAAATCGGGACAGTATCCCGGGGCCGCAATTGGCGCATACCCGCGTGATCCAAGCAGCGTGCGGGTCCCGGGAACCGGTCATAGCTGAGTACCTTAATGGCGTGACCCTGGTACGACAGTAGCTTTGGCGGGCAAGACACCTTCCGAGTTAAGGGCGCCAGCAGGGCCTGGCCGAGGGTGGACCTCTCCCTCCGGAGCGCTGGCCAAACCGCCTGAGAAATGCTGGTTAGCTTTTCGGGCCTTCTTCAGCACGTTAGCCAGATACGCAATCGCGTCATCGAACCGCTGCCTGGCATTAGCGGTCGTTAGCCCACGTGGAGAGCAGTGCGGTACCGGTCCTGGAACCAGCGTAAAGGCGGTCGCCACACCAGCCCTTTTCCAACCGTCCTCTGCCGCGCGGCCGAGCAGCAGGACGATCTCGAGGTTCGGGCAGCGACTGACAAATTCTTTGATCCACGGGGCGCCCTGCTGTCGTTCGGCCGCGGTTGGCCCGCCGTTCTTTCCGGCTACAGGGAACGGAACCGCGTTCCACGGCACGACGTCTTTCCACGCGATGTCGTGACGTTGGAAAGCCTGGCGTAAGTTGCGAGCAGTGCGGTCATTGTTGTCGAGGCTGAGCAGACCTGAGCCAGTGCCTGCTTCGGCATTGGTCGATGGGTTGTCGAGCATCACGAGTGCGCGGGCGTGGACACCGCCGCAATCTGGATCGACATACGGGATATAGCTGCGCGGCAGACCTCTGACGTCAGCGATGGTGTCGGCGAGTTCATTCAACGGCGCTACATGAAGTTCACGAATGCGGAGATGCTTCGCAGCAAGGACTTCCGGATCCGCATTTCGCCCGTATTCAGCCATGCCAACCATGCTGCCCCGACTGCACCGGTGGCGGGAAGGCAGTATCGGACGTAGACCGCGTCATGCGGAGAGAGGTCTTTCGGTTCCCCGCCAAGCGCTTGGAGCGCATCGAGCACAGCTGGATCGCGCTTGGACGACCGCCCGGACCGGGCCTTCTTGTTACTTGAGCGCATTGTGCCGCAGAGCATTGCTGCCAGATCCCACGCGTCTTCATTATCGTGATTCGCGCGCGCTGTCTCCGAAACCACCGCCTGTTCCCAGGGTCGCGGTCGGTTCCGTCGCTCGTCGCGCTCGGCTCGTAAAGAGCGAAGGTATGCCAGCGAAGACGTCATCGTTGAACAAGTCGTACCGGCAACCACCAACTCCGCACTCGCCGAAACATTCATTCACCTGCGCCATCCCGCAGTGAAAGGGCTGCGGATGTCCGCACACGCACCTTGGCCCCTTCTGTTAGGCCATCCAAAGCGCCGGCTTTTTCGCATCGCGCGCCGCCCGTGAGCTCGCGATCCTTCTTGTGCGTCATCGGGTCACCTTTTGGGATCGCAACCTGAACCGCTCCGGGTCATCCAGTGCGTCCGCGCCGAGGTCGTCGCTGTCATCAGCGCGCTCGAGCATGCGTTGTCACCGCTTCCGACGTGCAGCCCGTACACGCGGGCCAGCTCGTCGAGCAGACGGCGGCACTGCCCGCCCGCGCGCAGGTTGCCAGTGGCAGCTCTCGGCGTAGGCCACGGCGAACAGGATGATTCCTGAGCATCAGTGCCAATACTCCGGGGGTAGAAACACGATCCGGGTTGGTCCAAAGACGCGCCGCCGCCGCAACTTTGGCACCCCTACCCGTCCTGCTCTTTGGCCGGCGCTAGAGCTCTCGTCGCCGAGGGCTACGACGCTGTTGGGTCGTTTCGAACGGGACCCCATGTTCATCGGCACAGTCGTAGTACTTGACGACGAAGCTCGCCTTCAAGCACATCACTTGGATCAACAATTAGCCGTGTGTAATCAACTGACGCGCAGGCCGGCTTTGACTACCAAATCGATGCGCGGCCACGCCGCTTCTCGATGGATTCGATCACAGCGACGAGCGCAGCGTGGCGAGCACAGACCTCATCTCCGCGGCGGTCTGGAATCGACTCTTGCGATCGCGCGCACAAGCTTTCCCCAGAAATTCCGCGAGGCCTCCGGCGAGGTCACTTCGGAACTGACGTGGATCTCGTGGGTCCGAATCTAAGGTTGGTCGAGCGTGAGGGAATGGGTGCTGGCCATCGCACAGCAGTTCATAAAGTGTGACGCCCACAGCGAATAGGTCGGTGGAGACGTCCCACCGCGTTAGGTCGGCATCTGGGGGTTGGTAGGGCGGTGTCCCCGATACAGTCTTCACTGGGTCACCAACACGCGAGGCGATGTTGAAGTCGAGGAGTTTGGCTCCAGCCCGTGTGAGCATGATGTTCTGCGGCTTGATGTCCCGATGAACGAGCGCTTTCTCGTGTAGCGACATCAGCTCGTCGTACTCGTCGGCGCTGATCTCGCCTTCACTCTTCTTGTGGTTGAGCACTTCGATTCGTTCTGTGTCTGGATGAAATGCGGCCAGCGCGTCGAGTACGTCCAGCGCTACATCGACTGCCTCACGGCCCCGGAGATGCTTACTTCCGTCGACGTAGTCGGCGAGTGACTCGCCTTCGACGTATTCCATGATGAGGTACCACTCGCTGTGGTCGGTACGGTCGGCCCAGATGACCTTCACGACGTTCGGATGGTCGACCTTGCGGAGTGCGCCGATCTCGCGTCGCACAGCGTCGTATCCGGCAGCGCTATCGAACAACTTGAGCGCACGCTGCTCGCCCTCGACAACGTCGCGCACCCGGTAGACCTTCGAGAATCCGCCGCTGCCCAGTACTTCCTCAACTTCGAATCGGCCGCCGATCGTGTCACCTACGGCGTAGTCGCGAGCGTGCACGCTCGAGGTGACCTCGCCGGGGTCCGGGGCTGGGAGCACCTCGCTACTCGCTGCGCGGGCGCCGGTCTGCCCGTCTCGAGTTTCGCGTTCGAGTTGCGCACGATGCGTGAGCGACTCGTCGCAATAGACGATGACCTCTGGCGCGCCTCCGATGCTGAAAGACAGGTCTGTTTGGCCGAATTCGTCGGCACCGATGAAAGCCTGGGCTTCCTTGACGCGCCGGCGTGACTCCAAGGCGATGGTTGCCGCCCAGGCGAGAAACTCGGCGGGTACCTCCATCTCCGGATCGGGGTAGAGGAGTCGAAGTAGCCCGTCGACGGTGTTATTCGCTGCCTTGCGGTCGCGGCCGCTCAATTGGTTGCCCCACTCGAGTCGACCTTGGGTGGCGTCAAGGCGGGATGCCCGACGGAGCCGGCTCCACACCTCAGCTAGAAAGTCGCTGACGAACCCAAAATGATCGGTGAAGTAGCTGGGGTCGAGCTTCGGGACGTCCCAGCCCGGTATGTACGCGTGGATGCGGTCCATAAAGGCGGTGTCATCGCGCATCTCTTTGGGCAATGGTCCGAGCAAGTGGCCGGTCCGGAGTTGGTGCCAAACATCAACGTCGAAGTTTCCCACCATGACGATACCGCCATCGGCGCGGATCGACTCCTTGCCCCTGCTGAACTCTCCGGACTCCATGTAGCCCTTCAAGATATTGACTCCCTCCTTCTGATCGAAGGAGATGCCGGACACCTCGTCAAAGCAGATCACATCGTACTGTGCGACCAAGCCGCGTCGCCCCGTGTTCATGTTGACGAACATGTTCGCGATGGTCGCCTTACCGCCAGACACGAGGTGGGCGTATGGCGAGATCTGTTGAAACAAGTGAGATTTGCCAGTTCCACGCGGACCCAGTTCAACAGCGTTGTAGTTGTTGACGACGAATGGGACCATCCGCAGCAGCAAGATGTCCTGCTGCCGTGGAGCGAAGCGCTGAGGGTCGAAGCCAACACTGCGCAGCAGTAGGTTCCTCCACTGGTCCAAAGTGAAATGCTTTCGACCCGAGGTGAATACGCCGACTGCGTCATGAGTGGACATCTGGATCGGTCGGATCGCCTCGACGCGGAACGGCTGTCCGCCTTGCTGCTGGGCGAGCGCGGCGATGTACTCCAAGGTCACCTCGGCGTAGAAGCCGCCAGTCAGCATCCGTTGGTGCTCATTGACCAACTCAGCCGAGATGTGGATGTCGTTGAGTTGCAGGCTCGGTAACTCGGCTTTGTAGGAGTCGCTGCGAGCGTCAAGACGCGCTCGAAGAAGATCGATGATCTTCACCCGTCCCTTGTCCCGGGCGCGGTGTTTGAATAGTTCTTCCTCCCCTGCGCGGACAGTGCGTTCCTTCATCGAACGCTGCACCATCTCCAGTCCCGCTGCGACTTCGTCGGGATCGGTTGTCGCGCAATAGCGTCCGAGTAGAAACTCGCCGACGTAAGTTGGGACTGGGTATTGGCCTCGGAATTGTTGGGCTAGGTCTTTCTTGACCAGATAGCCGTCGAACGCTTGTGAGGCAAGAAAGTCGAGGTCGTCGAGCTGGGTCATCGGTTCTGTCCCACGGTGGTTTCGCGTTGAACGAGATTCGTGCCGTCGGCGTCGACGACAACGAGCTGAGCCGTTACGCCCTCGAGGTCCTCGTCTTCAACCAGCAGAATGACCTTGCCACTTCCGGTCGTAAACCGAGCCGCGTCAGCGATGCTCGATGCCGCGTCGCCGGCCTGGCGGCGTAGGTCAACCTTGGCGCCATCCGGCAGGTCGGCGAACTCGACGACAAGGGTGAGCCCTCGCCACTTGATGCTGGTGATCTCTGCGCGCGTACTCACCTTCGTTGCCGAAGCCGTGACGGTTAGCCGGGGCACGAAACACTCCTGTGGGCTTACTCCGCCGTGCTCGTACGGCTGGTTTGCCTCGAAGCATGAGATGCCAGGCGCGATGGCGATTCGGACATCGTTGTCCCACTGCCACGGCACGGTTGGAACTTCGACAGACGCACCGTCCTTCAGGCGAGCGCAGCGGCCCTTCTTCATGACAGTCGCGGCAACTGGGAGGCTCTCGTTCTTGGGCAGGCCCGACGGCAAAAGGACCCAACCATGGTCGGTAACAATAGTGACGACGGACCAGCCGGCGTCCAGCAACTCGCGAGTCCGCCGTGCGATCCTGGTGACCTCGCCCTCGATCTCTTGGGCAAGCCGAGTGCCGGCGTGGTGGCCCTTGTGATCGATCTCTCCGGTCTCCGTCCACGCACGCCCGGAAGGGTCTCCGACCTCCTGTGAGGTGAGTACCTGCACGTCCGCCTCGGCCAGCAAGGAACGCAAAGTCTGAACGCCGGCCGCCGCCCCACTCGAGATCCGGCAAGCGTCTAGCGCCTCACCTGGTCCCAGGAGCGCCTGGTTGATCGGCACCAAGACAGGCTTTGCCGTTTGGGTGACTGTCGGTAACGCTGCCAGGCCAACGTCCGTTGTGACTCTCGCGCCAGCGCCTTCAAGCCGCTCGACCAGCAGGTGAGCGACATCGAGTCGCAGACCGTCGATAAACATCACAACTTGGCCCGCCGAGGGATTCGGTGCACCGCTCGACGCATAGGTGCCCGAATTCGCCTCGGGGCCGACCGCATCCTGAAGCGCTTTCGCACCAGCTTCGAGCCAGGGCCTGTACACCGCTTCCAACGCTGCAGCGATGGCTTTCACGTCGGGCTGCTGATCGACCTCGATGAGTGCCTGCAGCGCTTCGCGATCGATCCTCCACCCATCCGTCGCGTAGCTCTTGCGAAGTTGTTCGACGCTGCCCGTCGGTGGAGCCGAGGTGCATTCCGCGGCTAAGGCGGCCAGGTGCTCAACGGCGAAAGCAAGGGGCGACTGTCCCAGTTGCGCCCACACCGATCCGCGCCTCTCACGGTGAGCCTGCTCGAGCTGTGCGATCTCCCTAGCTGCGCCAGCGGCTGTTAGAGAAGGCAGATCAAGTAATCGATTCCGAAGCTGATGTTCGGCCGCCTCGTTGTCTTGCGGCCAGGCCAAACCGGACGGGGTGAACAGCTCCATTGGTCTTGCGTCGCGCAGTCGCTGCTGGATGCCCGGATAATCGCCCGGCGATTCTCGGAAACGCTGCCACACCTGCTCCCAAGAGCCTTCCGCTGCGCCAAGTCTGCGGGCTGCTTCAATCACCCCGGCTGTTTCCGGGGCGAAGTCAAAATCTGACTTGCACTGTGCAACAAAGGCGTTCCAAGCAACGTCGCTCAGTTCCTGCCGCACACCTCCGGGGTCATCGATCCACTGCAGCAGCAGCCGGATAGGATCGGGATTGAGCAGACCATTGAGAAACGCTGCATCGATGTAGCGCTCCTTCAAACGCGTAATGGGTAACTGCACCACATTGTCTAGCCCAGCGATCAGAGCTTGCGTCGTCGGGTCGTCACCAGCGACATTAAGGCCGAGCCCGCGCTCCTGATTGATCAGCAGCGCACGTACCGTCCAGTCTTTGCCACTCGACTGTGTGAACCACTGGCTTCGGTGCTGCACCGAAGCCAGCGGGGCAAGAGTCTGATCATTTGCAGCCACGGACCGAAGGTCATCGCGCGCGACACCCGGCAGATAGATGACGGGAAGACCGCCCGGGCCGTCGACCTCAAGCGCGCCGGCTACGACGCATCGAAGCCAATACGCCGGGCCAGTACCCGCGGACGGGTTATGTGGACCAAGTGTCAGTACTCGCCGTCGTTGGCGAAGCCGTTCAATCAAACCCTCCCACTGTCTGCCCTTGTCCGGCCACAGGATTGCGACCGGTGGCACGAAGACATTGCTGTCGCTGCTTGCCGCTTCGTCCAGAGCAACACCGAGGCGGTCGAGGACGGTCTCTGTCATACAGAACCACCTCGTGATGCTCGCTTCTCGGCAGTCGTGAGGTGGCAATCGTTTAGTCGCTCCGATCCATCAGCATTCTTGCCGCGATCCTTCCGCCAATGGATGCTGAATGAAGAGCGCAGAATCCCGGCCTCGACGAACGGCCGCACGTTCATACGCACGCCATCGTTGAGGTCTGGATCCCATCCGATGGCCTGTTCTGCCAATGACTTCCAGCGTATGTAGATGTCATACGGCGGGTCGCCGTCGAGGATCAGTTCGAGCGACTTTCGCAGCTCCGATGCGGCTGCCAGTCGAGCCTCCGCCCCAACCGCGTCGTCGCGCACTTCCGCGCGCTGGCGTTCGATCCAGTCGCCGAGATAGGTGTAGGTGAGTTTCTCGAGCATCTTGCGATCGAGCCGGTGGTAGTTCACCAGCGCCGCGAAGCCATTGCGCTGGCCGTCCCAGATGTGCCACACGAACGGCCTGTGGCCGAAAAGTGCACAGTGCTGTTTGAAGCAGTCATCCCGTAGCCAGTCGTCTAGGTTGTTCTTCTTGCTTCCCGTCGATTCCAAGAGGTTCTTCTGCTTGGCTGAGGACCAGGATTGGCCGAATGCCGTCGCAAGCAGTTGCTCGAGCCGCTCGGCGGCCGGCGGCTCACCTGCGACCGAGGGAAGACAGGCGATCCCGTCGGCGTCGGTGAACGCACTGAGATCATCTGAGTCTGACTGTTCAGGCCACCGATAGCCCAACAGCCGCGCGACGGCCACATGAAGTGGAGCCGTCGAAGCGTCGGGTCGGCCCCCAAAAAGCCACTGTGTCGGATCAGTGGAATCTGGCTCCGGGAGTGGCCCATCGTCCTCGGCAACCTTGCGCCAGTGCTCGACATCGAATGGCACAAGTTCAAGAGCGCCGTTGGTTACTTGAGTAGACGAAGCGACCGAACGAACGGTAGGGACAAATTGATCAGACGTGCAGAAAGCCCACAAAGCGGGGACCAACTCAGCATCATGGGGAACGACTGCTGCGGCGTTTGTGTCGAACCGATCACCAAGGTATAGCGTCCGACTAAGGTTGCCCATCTGCGTCACGGACACGCCGAGATGCCCCCAAGCCTCTTCCCCCCTGACCGCGGACCCAGGTTCATCGACGACGCCGCCTGGCCGATCCCAACGCACCACCGATTCTCGACCAACATATGGCGCGGTTACGGCAGTCGAGGACTGAAAACGATGCCATGGCCGGTCGACATGCGGCAGCTCCCAAAATTGCCGTACGTACCGCGGTGTGTCACCCGTACTTGTTCCTTGAAGACACCGCGCGATAGAACCGAGCAACACCGACGAAGTGGCGACCGGTACCGGCAGTATCCGACTCTCGGGATTGTCTTGGTGTGCGCTCTGCAGAAAGGCTGCGGTGTCTGACTTGGCCAGGTCCCGAGCCTTCGTCGCAAGCGATCCGTTTCCAATGTCAATGACGGATGTCATTGCCTTGTCGCTGGGCTGTTGATGCTCAAGAACGGACAGCACTGTCGGCATCTTGAAAGGTTGGCCACTCGACTGCGTCTGCCAGACGTTGTTGCCAATCCGGGCGAAAAGCCTGTAACTGGAACTGTGTAAGACCCATTGTCGCAGATCGGAATAAGTCGACTTCTCCTGCCAGTTCTGGGGTGTAACTAGCGCCACTGTCGCCACCCGCGCCCACCGCAACAGCATCGCAGTCGCAAGGTCGCCACGACCTTCGGCCAGATGCGAGTCGCAGTACGTCCGCAGCACCGCCGATTGCTTCCCACGGCTGAGAAACGGCACGTTTGTCGCGACGAGCGTGAAGCTGCGAGTGAGCAGTTCTGCTGCGCGCCAAACGCCCGACACGTCTGCGGCGAGGACCGACGCCGCGGGGTCGTGTCCCTCCTTCGTGAATGCCCGCTGTGCAGAAGGCAGCAATTCTTCCCAGTCGACGTCTTCAAGCGAGATTTGCGACCCGGTCGGACCGCTGATCTCTGCAGCGCGCCTCGGGTCGATCAAAGAACCCAGCGTGTCGGCGTCTTGAAAGAGGATGTGCAACCGTACAAGGGCGTCTTCCAGTCGTTGATCACCGTTAGCCAGTGCCCGCCACTCCTCAGCTGGTGCCTTCACGGGGATACCAGAACACGCGACGTTCGGCACTGGGATTTCGCGCCATTCCCCGCTCGACTTCCACGCCTGAAGCGCCAGTGCGAACATCGCGATCTGAACGCAGCGGGGGTCAAGCTCCAGGCCGAAGAGGTTGTCGCGCAACACCGCATCTTGCGCGTCGACCGGCGCGAGTCCGTCATCCTCGGCCCGCATCCGCCACAGCATCGAGAATGCCTCGACGAGGAAGTGGCCCGATCCGCAGCACGGATCCATCACTGTGACTTCGCTTATGCGGTCAGGCCAGCTATCGAATGTCCCCGCCGCGGGCTTGCCAGCGTCGTTGAATCGCAGGTACTCGAAATCCTCGACCAGCGAGCTGTCTGGGTGTCGGGACGCCCACCAGGCGCCCAGGGAATTCTCGAGGAGGAATCGGACCATGTAATTCTCTGTGAAGAGCTGGGTCACCGGAGCGACGTCGGCTCCACCGATCTTCCGCTCCGAGGCGTTGACCTCGGCCTTCTTATCCTTCTGCCAGAACTGATAAACCCACCCCAACGCGTCGTCGCAAGTGAACACCTCCGCCGGTACGGCCGCGACGACACCTTCAAGAGACAGCCGGCCTTCAGGCGCGAGGCGCAGTCGGATGCAGGGGTCATCCTGGCGGAAAATACCGGGCAGAATTTCGGCGGCGAAGCGGGCAGCGACGGACCAGCCGTCGGGCGCTCCGAGCGACTCCGCGAGTTCCTCGCAGTCAGCGAGCGTGACCGGCACCCGGTACTCGGGGTGTATGAGCAGGTTGTTCTCGGTGAGAAAGCGGGCGAACAAAAGGCGGTGCCATTGCTCGTAGGCGCATTCCGCGACGAGCAGGGGGAGACCGTCGCCGTGGTCGCCGAGCTGGCGTGCTTTGGCCCGAAGTCCGCGGCGGATCTGTCGGTCGTCCTCGTTGAGGTGGGCGGGGGGCCGTTCCGCGGTGACAGCCAGCCCGGCAAGTGCGGCGCGGACGGCGTGTTCGGAGGCCCGTCGGCCTTTGGTGCAAGCGCCTTCGAGGAGTGTGCGCTGTTGCGAGGTGAGTATCGGCACCGTTCCAGTCCTCAGATGATGACGGTTTCGTCGTTGCCGACGACGTGCTGAAGGAGCTGCTCCTTCAACGCAGCCAGGTAGTTATCGACGTCAGCCTTTGTACGAAGAGTGGCGGCCGGTGGCGTGAAGGTGACGGACTTGGGTTCGTGCTTCTTGGCCGCGGCCGCTCTTGCAGCTGAGACCTTGGCGGGGATGGCCTGGCGGCGTTCGGCCCACGCGTTTAACGGGGTTGCATCTAGCGCCTTAAGCAGCTCATCGTCGGTATGGACAGCTGGAACAGCGACAGCGCTGAGCCCCGCATCCTTCAGTATCGGCGAGCGGTCGACCGGGTCGAGTTGTTGCCATTCGGCCGAGCTTTCGATGTCCGCAATAGCCCTAGCCTGAGCATCTCTTGCCGAAGTTGCCGCGTCGAGCACCGCCGCGCGAAGAGCATCAGACAGCGTCTTGATCAATGGTGCCACCGGATCCGGGGAGTGCAGGAGGAGCCGCTCGGCCTCTATCGCGTCGCGCTGCGCCTTGATCGCAGCGGCGAGGTCGAGTGTGGACGCATGCAGAAGTAGTCGGTCCAGTGTGTGCCACGCTGCTTCCCGGTCGGCTCGTTGCGCCTTGGCGGCCGACCATGCCTTGATGTCTTGGCGCAGCTGCGCGGCCCCCTGAGCGACGGCGCGAATCTGCTGATTTCCGGCGAGCGCGGCGATTCCATCGAGGTGCGAGGTATCCGGTGGTTCAGGCAGGGGCGGACTCCCGCCTGCCCGAGCTGCGAGGTCGAGGAGGTGCTGTACGAGCCCGCTGATGGCCGCACCCTCCTTCCCGGAGGTGTAGGCGACCTTTGCCTCGGTGAGGACGCTTCGCACCGCAAGCTGCTCTTGTTTGGTTGGTGGTTCGTCTTCCTTGAAAAACGTTGCCTTGCCGACCTGGGTGGCAGGAAGCTCCTTGGGGCCGTCGACGGGATGGCCGTCTCGTTCGGCGCGAATATTGCCGCTGGCCAACAGTGCGAGCAGCGCGCCGTCAACTGCGTCCTTGGGCCAGCCGAAAGGCGCGTCGCCAAGATCGCGCTGGAGGTCGCTGCCCTTGGTACCGGACCCGGATGTACGCGCAAGGACTTCCTTGCAAACCGGGTTGGCGGGTACCTCGCCCTGCCAGCCGACCACTGCGAGTGCGTCGGGCGCGCCATCGCGAGCCTTGGCGATGACTTTGCTCCACCCGGGGTCATCAGCGGCGGGGAATTTCGGGAACAGGCGGGCCAGGGCATGGTTGCTTGCGGCTTCGACGCCGGCTCGCATAGAACCGGTGGTGAGCTCATTGCCGCCGCCCTGGAACACCCTCGCCTTGGCGATCACCGTAGCGAACAGATTGTCCAGCCGCTGCTGGCCCTCGAGCACTCTAGACTGCATGCCCTGCTTGGCCTGACGCCCCTCGTCGGTCTGCGGTTCAGGACGTTGGCTCACCGCGTCGGTCGCCGCCGCGTAGCTGGCAAGCGTGTCCGCGATGGCCTCGGCATCGATCTTCGGCAGGAGCACAAACACAATCGGGCTGTCGTTGCCCACGGCTGCCGACGCCTCGCGAACCTTAGCTTCGGTCACTCCCCACTCATCGCGGATCCACACCGGAACCGTGGTGCCATCAGTCGCCGGAAGGTCATCGCCCCAGTGCCGGTTCAGCTTCCTAGGGGTCTTGCTCTTGCCGTGGACCAACTTCAGGCCGGCAAGCTCCGCGTCGACCGCGCGCTGAAGCCAGTCGGTGCGGAGCGAAGACATGCGCGCAGCGTCAGCGCGAATCGAGGCGCGCCGCTGATTGAACTCCTGGGTCCACTCGGCGCCCTCGGCGGTCTGGAGCCGGAACTCGTCGCCGAGCTTCATTACCCGGCCCTGCTCGACCAATACCTCCATTATTCGGGGGACGTCCTTGCGGAGCTTGGCGCCGTCGGATGCGAGGTCTTCGACTAGGAGGTCGGCGAGTATCGGCGCAGTGGCGCGCAAACCAGTGTCTCCAACACCCTCGTGTGGGAGCTGGGAAATGAGGAACACCAGCCCAGCGGCTCGTGCCTTCAGTTCACCTTCCGCGGAACCGTCGTCAAGACCGCGGATCAGCTCGTCGATCTCCTTCAAGAGCACGCCGCTCTGCAGCATGCTGGCGGACTCGGAGTGAAACACGAAGTCGCCGCCGATCACGGTGCCGAGCGGCTGGTTGGCGACGTTGCGAGCGGCCTCGTGCACGATCTTTAGCTGGGTGCGCAGGACCCCGGCCTTACCCGCCTTATCGATGGCCCGCAACGCCCGCTCCCAGAACCGGCGCCGGGTGGGCAGAAGCGGGTAGTCGGCGACGATCGTAGCCTTGTCGGCGCCCTTGGCTTCGATGCGCGTGCCGCCGAGTTGTCGGTCGATTTCTCCCGTAACCTGCTCGAGTGCCGCCTCGATATCGGCCACCTTGTCGGGTTTCTTTCGAAGAACGACCTCGCGGACAACTGTCTCGACGTCGGTGTCCGACAGGGCAACCGGGACTGGAAACCGGTCGATGAGCTTCTGGAGAGTGGGATTAGCCGTGAGTGCAGCTTGACCAGTGGCTACGACGAGCACCTGGCTGTTGAAACGGGATGAGCAGCCTTCGACGAGGTCCTGGACCTGCAAAGCCTTTACGTTGTCATCCTCGATGTACTGCTGCATCTCATCCAAGATGACGAGTGTGAGCGGCAGCTTGCCACCCGCATCGCTCTGAAGGCGCAGGACTTCCTCGAAGGTGTCAAGAGTTTCGTCGTTGGTGACGTCGTCGACCAACGGGAATTGGTTCTGCAAAGCGGTGCTTACTGCTGCGGGGTTCTCACCGAAGCTGGCGCCGGCTTCAATCAAGGCCTGGGCAAGCACAGGCGATACATACAAATTGCGAAGTTCGTGCTCGAATTCCTTGCCGTTTGCCTCGATTGTTGCTCGGACATTGCCGTAGAGGCCCTCTTGGTGCATCCAAAGCGCGAGGCGGGCTGGCGAATACTGTTGAGGTAGTCCGGCCGCGCCAAAGACAACCCCTAGGAATGCGAGCCGCACGGACCCCGAAGCGCCTGACCCGAGAGTTCCCGCGGCAGACCACAGGCCCCCGGCGCGTTTGGCGGCTACAGATAGTTCCTTTAGATGTGCCTGGATCTCCGACGAGAGCGTGGTTAGCGAACGCGCCGATGTTCCTGATGGGAGTGCATAGTCGCGCCAAAGGTACTCAAGAACGCGCATTAGGTGGGACTTGCCGCTGCCGTAGAAACCGCTGACCCATGCCGCCGGCTGCTCTGCCTGGCTCAGATGGCTGAGAAACTGATCGAGGATTCGCTCTAGGCCGCGTTCGTACTCGCCGTCGCAGACGAAGCTACGTAGCTCCCACTCCAGGGTCTCCCAATCGCGATCGTCCTCGGGCTTCTTCACCTTCGCTACGCCGAGGTTGGGAATGTCGCGCTCGGTCGGATCGATCGCGAAAACATCGCGGTTGCTAAAAGTCACAGCAGCGTCCCCTTGTCGGCAGTGATCGGGACGGCGTGGTAGTTCCAGCCGTCACGCCCGTTCAGCAGTCTGTAGTTGTTTTGATCTACTTCACCTGGGAAGAACACGAGCAACCTGCCCGCAATGAGGTCGTCGATCCGGTCGACTAACGCCGACACCTTCACTCGGTCACCGAGACCGAAGAGACTGCCTGCGCCTACCAGCCCGACGACAGTGTTCGGTGTGCTGGACTTTTCGAGCTGCTCGCGCACATTCGTCACAAGAGCATCTAGGAAGCCGGCTAATTCAGGCTGGATCAGCTTCGGGTTGGCAAAGTATGCGTCGCGGTATTCGTGCGCCGCCATCCATTCCTCAAACGCGTTCGTGATATCGATTTGCGCCCACTCGTGACCGGCGGCCGTCGATGCAGTCTCAAACTCTGGCAAGTGAAGTCGCAGTCGGCGCTCGTCCTCCGGTGCGTAGACGGCCATCCAAACCCGCTGCGCTGGGGCGAGGCCAGATGACCATGGCAGCCGCGCGAAGCGCTGATAGTTGCCAATGAGATCGTCGGTGCGGCTCACAACAGGTGTTCCTCCATCGGACGAAGCAACTCGGTGAACGTCACTTCTGAGATACCGCCGCTGTGGCGGAAATCGATGAGCGATCGCTTTGAGGCAGCGGCCGCCATGTCAATGAGGTGAGCCTTGGGCCGGTCCAGCGCACGCGCCCACAAGGTATCGAATAGCGCAGCTCCCGACGCACCCTCCAGGTGTCCGAGTAATAGGGCAAAAGCCGTGGTCGCCGGTGTACACATCGCTCGCTGGCGAACCTTTCCGGTCCTCGCGACTGCGCGGAGATGTCCCGTTTGCTCCCAAGACGAGAAGGTGTTGCGACCGGTTTTCGCCAGGGTCGAGTCACTGTAGGCGTCTGGAAACGTCTTCCCGACCGCCTCGGCCAGATTGGCACTCGTGACCGGATCGCCTGGTTCGCTGTCGAAGATTGCTTGAGCACTTGCCCGGAACACCGGATCACGCGCGAGCGCACAGAGCCCGGCTAGCAAAGGCTGGCCGACGGGGTCGTCGGTCCAGAGACCACTCAGCGCCCGAAAGAGCAACGAATTATTTCGGAGGACGTAGAGCTCGCGAAGGTATCGAAGAGTCCGTCGACGGGACTCGATGGTGCCTTTACCCAGGATGTTGTCCTCCAGCACGGCCTGCTCATAGTCAGAAGCGGCCGCATGCGTGCCGACCTCGCGAAGTAGAAGCTCGAGGGCGGGCACGAGGATGGTGTGGCTCGTGGTCGCCCCGCCACTCCGGTCACCTCGCACTATCTCGGCCGTGGTCATGGCTGTGTCCTCCGCTGATGCCAGTCCTCAATGTCCTGCCGTCGCCAGAGGCGAACACGGCTCGCCGCGAGGTCGACGACAGGCCTCGGGAAGTCTGGGTATCGATGGAGGTACGTCGTGACGCTGTTCGGGTGCGAGAGACGCAGTATCGCAGCGACTTCGGCCGCGCCAATCAAGTCGTCTGTGTCGACTACATCTCCCATAGGCGATTGAGTTTAGATGTCTAGACATATTTCGGCTACGCTTTGGTCGATCTCTCCCTCGAACCGACATCCGTTTGGATTACCGAAAACGCCAGTTCAGCGTCGGCTCAGGACCGCTCCAACTCGCGTACGCACTGACCGTGCATAAAGCCCAAGGCAGTGAATTCAATACAGTCTTCGTAGTGCTGCCGAAAAACTCCCGACTCATGACACGCGAACTGCTGTACACCGCGCTCACGAGGTCACGCTCGCGGCTGGTCCTGCCCATCGAAGGATCCGACGCTTGTTTTTTTACGACCTGACCAGACCCGAGCGCTCAGAAACCGCACGACGCAATACCAACCTCTTCACGGGCGGAGTAAGGCAGGACCTAGAGCGTGCGCCGTATGCGGAGCATCTCGTACACCGAACTCTCAGAGGTGAACTCGTCCGCAGTAAGTCAGAGTTGGTGATCGCCAACTATCTTCACAGCGCAGGCCTGCAATACCACTACGAGCGACCTCTCGACGGTCTCTCCAGACCGGGTCGCCTACGGCCCGATTTCTCGTTCATCGACGACAGCGGGGACGTTGTCATCCTCGAACACCTTGGAATGTTGGATCGGACCAACTACAAGGAGTCGTGGAAGTGGAAGAGGGATTGGTACCGGGACAACGGATATATCGAGGGCGAGAACCTCTTCACCACACAGGAGCAGCAGGGCCTCGATATGGATTCGATCGCGAAAGTCGTTGAGCGCATACGGTTAGCGTTGGAATAACTTCTGCCCAATCACCTGGCAACACTTCCCGTGCCATGGGGTACGCCGCTCTTCCGTCCGAAGGCCTCATGGTCTCTTTCAATTCCGTGAGAGTCGCTGTCGGAGCACACATTCGAGCGGATTTCCCGCCCGCACGGATTCGCCAGCGAACTGCTGTCTGTGTGGATTGCTGACAGCTATCTTCGCCGCAGCGCGTCCGGCAGCGACTTGCTGTATAGCACGACAAGTTCGCGGTTCGGCCTTGTAAGGGCCGTGTACAGCGGCCCCAGACGTCCGTAGTTCTGGGGAAAGTCGGCGGGCTCTACCACCACGACCGCGTCGAACTCCAAGCCCCGGGCCGCGTCGGGCTCGAGCACAGTCACCTCGCGTCCGTCCTGCTCCCAAAGCTGTGCGTCAAACCCAGTTGCCTTCCAACCCTTAGATCGCAGCGTCTTAGTGACGACAACTGGGTTAACGGTGATCACGGCGACGGTGCCCATTGGGTATGCGGCCAGAAGTCGATCCGCCTGGCCAATGACGGCTGCGCCAAGCTCCTTTGGCTGCACCTTCTCGACCGTCGGCGCAGGACCGTCCTCCTGAAAGGCGACAACTAAGCGCTCGCTACGCGGAAGGAGGCGACTGGCGAACTCCAAAATGCGCCGCGTGGAACGATATCCACGCTCTAGCTGGCGGACTGGGGTGTCCTCGGCGATCGCGATCAGCTCGAGAACATGCGCCCAGCTCGACAGGGTGTGATCTGACCGGCGCTGATTCAAGTCGCCGAGAATCGTCCATGCATTGGCCTCGTTGATCTCGTCCAGCAGAAACCACGCGAGCGGCGTTACGTCTTGCGCCTCGTCAATGATGATATGTTCGACCCCCTTGAGGTCGTCGGGCGCAGCCACTTGCCAACGGATGAACGCCAGCAACGGCGAATGGGTCATTAGCGGTAACGCGTCCTTGTACGGCGGAAGCCCGCGGAAATAACCTATCCAGTCCGTGTCTTCGGTTACCTTCCCGCCTTGCAAACGAAGAAACTCATATACTTGCTCGGTCGTCGGCACGACTCCCTTTGCATCTTTCAGACGACCGATTCCTCTGCGCCCAAAACGCCCCAGTTCCCAGTCGACATCTCGCCAGACAGTCGAAATCGGCCCTCGCGGAATCCCTTTGAGGTCAAGGATGTGTTGCATCAGCTCGGGTAGCGACATCACTTTGATGCGCTCCGAGCTACCCGTAAGACGATTGATGATGTCGCGTATGTGTCTGGAATACCGCGTGGTCGGGCCGACGACCAAGACGTTGCCATCAAGCGTATTCTCAGGCGGCGTCTGTGGGTCGACGAGATATGCGGCTCGATGCGACGCAATGATCGTCTTCCCGGTCCCAGGCTTGCCTTCGATTATCATGCTGTCCATCGCCGGAACCGTCACAAGTTCATATTGGTCCGGCTGAAGTGTCGACAACACCGGCGCAAGGCTTTTGGTTCTGGGCGCCTGCAGTTGTGCACGCAGCGCCGACTCAGCCCGCACGGGTCTTACTCCGTGGTCGGGATGACGACGCTGTTGAGAAGGGAAAGCTTCAGGAGGGTGCTCTCGCGCCGACACTTCGTCACCGCGCAGCCCCGAACTCGCTGGATTCGGCAGGTCTCGGGAAGGCAGACTCGCCCGGTTTGGCGGCGCAGGGATCGAAAGCCCACGCTTGCGGAATGGCTGCGTAGGAGCATCATCGCGCACCACATCGTCTGTAAAATCAACAATCTGGCCGTTACGGTGGACGAAAGACCGGATGACGGCGACACCCTCGCACAACGGGTGGTGGTTGGTGCCCCGGAAAAAAGTACACGCGATCGGCGCTGCCCAGCTGAATACTTCGATGCCGTCAAGCTCAAGGTGTTTCTCGCCAATGTAGAAGTCACTACCGCCGTCGAGCACCGAATGGTCTGGCGCTTGCAAGGCGATACGGCCGACGAGCTCTCCGACTGGGACTTGGCGTTGTCGTGGCAAGCCGTCGCGGGTCCATAACAAGTTCCGCGGTCCATCAAATGTGGTGGGGCGACTTGCTTTTTCCCTCAGCATCTTGGCGTATCGCTTCTCAGCCGTACGCTCGTCTTCGAGTTCGAGGTCCTTTCGCGCGGCACTCATAAGTGTTCCATTGACGACGTGACGTCGATGACACAAGCGGCCAACGGCTCGAGCCTGATTTCCGGTTGTACGTCGTTTTGCAATTCGGCCGATAAGCGTGCGAAACGCTCTTGGGCCCTGCGCTTTTGACTTTGAAACAGCGCGATTGACCGGCTGCCGCGACCGCGCGAGATGGCAGTAGCGATGCGGTTGTCGATTGCTTGAATCCTGCGTTGATGCTGGGACTGCAAAGTGATTGCTCTTGCGTCTTGAAGCGCGCGGAACTCATGGTCTCGCTTAGTTTGTTCATATGAATGGCGGCGGTGCAGCTGGTTCAAAGCTCGCTCTGCAAGTTTGTCGAGCCGATCAATAGCCCGCCACGGGCCGTCGACGAGTTTGCCCTCTGCTAAGGCTGCCAATAACGCGTTGACTGGCCCGTCTCCGGCATCCCGTCCAGTTTCTGTAACGGCGGCGCCCCAAATCTCGTCGCCGCCCCGCGATGCAGCTACAGCCTTCGCCATGACGACAACATAAACACCGGGTACGACATCTTCGGACGTTGCGGCAAGTCGAAGTGAAGCAAACCGTGCTTGCCGGTGGCCCGGCACCGCGGCCGCCGCCATCGCCAGGGGACTTGTCGCGGTTAAAAGCATGCCGCCGCCTGTTCGAGCCAATTCCTGGTCGAGTACCAGTGATATAGGGGTTTCGTCGCGCAGTTGCATCGCGATCGCGCTGGTCTCTGCACGGGTCCGCTGGGCTGACCTGGCTAGCTCGTCGACACGCGCGGCCATGGCGGGGTTGCCGCGCAATTCGGCGGTCCGCCTGTCGCCGGCGAAGTGGATCCCAGCGGCACCGTCGACTCGTGCCCAGTCATCGAGCAGGTGTGCGAGCTCGTGCTGGCCAATGTAGCGCCCCGTTCTGATGAGATCGTCTTCCAAACCGGCGACGTCAACGTCATTGCTCACCAGCAGGGCACTCGAAGCGTCAGTTAGGTCCTGTAGCCCGGCGCGCTGCTCCTCGATTGCCGTCAGCGCTTCGTGCAACTTCTGCTCACGCTGCGCGGGAGTCAGCGTGAAGTCGAAGCCAGCTTCGAGAACTTTCGGGGCGACCGCGGCGATGATCGGTTCGAGTGCCCCGATCGAGGATTCGAAGATGCCGATCCGGTCCAGCAGGCGAGACAGGATGCGTTCGTCGATGGTGGCCTCGTTCACGAAGTTGACCACAAGGATGGTCTCTTCTTTCTGGCCGATCCGGTCGATGCGCCCGATCCGTTGCTCGATTTCCATGGGATTCCACGGCAGGTCGTAGTTTACGACTGCAGAACAGAATTCGAAGTCCAAGCCCTCGCTGGCGACGCGGTTAGCGAGCACGAAATCGTATGCACCGGAACGGAAGTCGGCCATGATGCGGTGGCGTTGTTCGCGGCTCACGCCGCCGTGCATGACCGAAACGCGGAAGTCGCTGTCAAGCCGCTGCATGAGGTACGCGAGGGTGGGCCGGGAGTGGGTAAACACCAACGCTTGCCGATCCTGGCCGTGCAGCATGCCCAGCACTCCACGCAATACGTCGAACTTCGTGTCGACATTTTCAGGGAGGCGTAGAGCCGCCGCCACCAGTTCCGGGTGCGGCTCAAGGCGTCCTGCGGATTCGTCCGAGTCGGCATCGGAGATGTCTCCAAACGCTTGCGGGTCAAGTACTGCACGACGGGCCATGGGCAGGCAAGCGCTGGCGAGCCGCAGTGGCATCTGCATGGCGAAGTGCAGCGGCATTCCCATCTCGGCGGCCCTGTCCCTGCACCACCGCAGGTATTCCTCGTAAAAGTCGAGTTCGGCCTGGACCCAGGTGACTTCTTCTCTGTCTAATGTTCTCTTGGCCTTGCGGTCGTCGACCTCGACCTTCTTGGTCCGGGTGATCACGGTCGACAGAGTGTTGAGGTCAGCCAGATAGCGCTTCGCGTCCACAATGTCGCGTGGTGTCAGATCGTCTTTGGCTAGCAGTCCAGCCAACAATTCGAAATCGGGACGGCGCATCAGTGCTCCGCCAAGGACCGTCGTTGTCAGCTTGTTGAGCTGGGCGAGCAGTTCGCTACCTTTGACCCCTTTCTCCACCAGGCGAGCCGCGACGGCGTTGATGATGCGGTTGGGCTCCAGCCGAAGTTCGAGGTCGCGGATGTCGCCAAAATCTTCTGGGGCAAGCAACTCCAGTAGGTTCAGCAAATCTTCTTGGCGGAGGTTGATGGGCGTCGCCGTTAGAAACACCAGGCTGTCGGCCCATTCGGCGAGGCGGGTTCCCAGCGTGTAGCTCTTCGTGTCCTGATTGCGCATGGAATGCGCTTCATCGACGATGATCAGGTCGAATTCCGGGGGGAGGTCATCAAGTTCATCGAGTCCTCCCCAGGTACGTAGACGTTCGAGGCTGCAGACGTAAGCCTGCCGGCCGGGCAGCCGGTTCTGGCGATGCCGCGCGAGAAAGTTCCGCAGCCCGTCGCTGTCCAGTTCGGTCAGTTCGAACTCGAACCGGTCCTCCATCTCCTCTGTCCACTTGCCGACTAGGCTTGCGGGACAGACGACGAGCACGCGGTCGGCCTCTCGTCGTGCTTCGAGTTCCGTCCAGATCAAGCCTGCCTCGATGGTCTTTCCGAGACCCACTTCGTCGGCGATCAAAAGACGTGCTTTGCCACTTTGCAAGAGCTTGATGACGGGCTTGAACTGATACGGGCGGAATGTCGTGCGGGTGGCGCGAAACGAGAACAAGGTGTTGGCAAATTTCCCTTGTAGCTTTGCCCGAGTGAGGGTGGCGCCGAATCGGCGCGCCGGAGTCGGGTCAGCGGTTACCCACGTTCGAGGGTCGTCGAGCTGGGGCCGCGGATTGAGCGACGACTCGACGACGTTTTGCTGATGCCCGTCGATAATCACCGTGTACGACCATTGGTTACTCAGAAACTTGCGATCGCGGATTACGACGTCGTCATTACGTGGGTGGGTCACAGCCGCTTCGTTGATGTTGAAGAGCGGATGTGGCACCGGCACCGCATTCGGCCAGAGTTGCTCAGCCCAGCCCCACGCAGCCATAAGCGGATGGCCATCGTTTAGCTCGTCGACTGGTGTGACCATGGCATCACCCGGCGATGCGCCGGCGACCACCTGGAGGATGAGTGCGCCTTCGTCGATGCCTTGGAACCAATACAGACCCTCAGGCAGCTCCACTCCGGGCTGCCAAATCAACCGACATTCCGCGACACGGCTAACAAGGTCGCGGATCGGCCCATCAAGAACTAGTGCACGCGTGAAATTCCCGCGGCTCAACGCGGCGTCGATTCGGTCGCAGTCCGGATGGTAGCCAAACGAAGGCGCCGTCCCGCCGATTGATGAAGTCAACGACGTCATCGATCTCTTAGTCCTTGCCGGCATATCGGCACCCACAACCCGCAAGGACATACCGACGGGGCAATACGCCTTGGCTTGGGTGAGCGTCTCTTGTCAACCTGTAGTCCCTCGATTGCAATGCGTTGCAGAAACCGACACTGTCGAGCGCTTGAGCAGCATGGATTTCAGGCCACGATGCGGTCCGCGTCATGAAACCATGATTACGCCGGCTTCGTGCCGTATTGCGGCACATCGATACAGTCATGGCCTGGCTCTACGAGTTGTACGTCCAAAGGCGGTGACTCGGACGACCAACTATCGCTTTAGGCTTCTAAATCCATCACGCCGAGTCAGGCGGCGCGCCCAGGGCTCGGGTTCGGTGGGGGTGCGGCTGATTAACGCATCGGTTTTCAAACGACGTCTGATGCGGCCGCTCTACTTCTGTGCAGGCCGAGGCGGCAACGCCGCCAACCACCCGTCCGAAAGAAGTTCCAGCAGCTGACCATCCGGATCCCGGATCATCGCCATCGCGTCGGTCACCGTCCCGTCGACTACCGCTCCCCCGAACTCCGCAACCTGAGCCAGCACACCCAGAAGGTCGGACACCGAGAGTGAAATATGTGTCAGCCCAATCTGATCCATAACGCGCTCCGCGCCGGCGTGGACCTCGCGGGCAGAGTAGTCCATGAGTTCGAGCACGAAGCCATCCCGCACTAGGTAGGTCGCGTGCACACCGAGCGGCTCCGGAAGCTGCACAAGCTTGGCGGTCGGGCCGTCGGGCGGGTCAAGCTCCCACCAGAACTGGAAACCGAGCAGGCCCTCGTAGAACCGGCGCGACCGCGTGGTATCGGAGACGCACAAGCCGACGTGGTTGAAAACCGTTCGATGCTCAGTCATCGCTCCTACTTCAGTTGCGGCCCCAGAAGCTTAATAATGCAAAGATAGTGAGAAAGCAATCGCCGCGCCCCGACGTCGCCGAAGACGCGATCGTCGACTTCGACCATCACTCCGACGCCTTCAACGACAACCAAGAAGCCGTCCACGCCATCCTCAGGCAGAAATGCCCGGTCGCCTGGAACACCAACTACGGCGGGTTTTGGTATCTCACCAGCTACGACGCCGTCAGCCAAACCGCGAAAGACGACGCCACCTTCTCCCACAAATACGAACCGAACGCCGACAACGGCGTGAACTATCAGGGCGAGATGGGCGTCCCGCGCCCAGAAGGCCAACCGGCCCTGGGTATCGGTGAAATAGACGGCCCGTACCACCTCGCCCTACGACACGCGCTGGCCCCGTTCTTCTCCCCCGGCGCCGTCGAGAAACTCCAGCCCTTCATGGAAAACAAGGCCCACGAGTTCCTCGACCGGCACATCGACAAAGGCCACATGGACCTGGTGCTCGACTACGCCAGCCCGGTCCCGGCCATCCTGACGATGAAGCTGATGGGCCTGCCGCTGGACAACTGGCACCTGTACGCCACGCTCTTTCACAATGTCATGGCCGTCCCGCAAGACAGCCCCGAATACGCCGACGCCATCAGCAAAGTGCCGGCCATGATGCAAGAAGTCCTCGAGTACGCGGCCACCAGACGGGCCAAGCCCAAGGAAGACCTGACCGGCTTCCTGATCCAATTCGAGTTCGACGGACAACACCTCACCGACGAACAGCTGCTCAACATCCTGTGGAACCTGATCGCCGGTGGCGTCGACACCACCACCTCCCAAACCGCGCTCACGCTAAGACATCTGGGCACGCACCCGAACCTGCGGCAACAGCTCATCGACAACCCCGGGCTCTACCGCACCGCCACGGACGAATTCCTGCGCTACTTCAGCGTCAACCGCTCCTTGAGCCGCACCGTCACCCGAGACGTCGAGCTCCACGGCCAACACCTCCGCAAAAACGACCGGCTCATCATCAGCTGGCTCTCCGCCAACCACGACGAAAAAGAATTCGAACGTCCCGACGAGGTCATCCTCGATCGAACACCCAACCGTCACTTGGCCTTCGGGCTCGGCCCTCACCGCTGCATCGGCTCGCACCTGGCGCGGCTGATGTCGGAGGTGATGGTCAAGGCCGTCCTCGACCGCATCCCCGACTACCAAGTCCAAGACGGAGCCCACCAATATCTCGGCAACCCGAGCATGACGGGCCTAGCCAAACTCCCGGTCACCTTCACACCGAAAACTTAGGCCACCGCCAGCACCGGCCAACGACCCCGCACACCGCGCAGTTCGTGAGTCCCGCGGCTGTCAAACGCAATACGAGACCCGAGCACCAACGGCGGCACCACTCCGGACACCAGCACCTCCCCGGGCCCGGCCATCGCCATGATCCGCGCCGCGACATGCACCGCGATCCCGTGCACGTCGCCGTCGGCGACCTCCACCTCACCGGTATGCAGGCCGGCGCGGATGTCGAGCCCGAGGTCTTGCACGGAGTCGCGAATCGCGCACGCGCAGTTGATCGCTCGCGCCGGCCCGTCGAAAGTCGCCAACGCGCCGTCGCCGGTGAACTTCACCACCTCACCCCGCGCGCTCGAGACGTGCTTGCGCACGATCTCGTTGTGCGCGTCCAGCGCAACGGTCCACGCGTCGTCGCCCAGCGCCAAGGCGCGTTCGGTGGACCCGACGATGTCGGTGAACATCACCGTCGACAGCACCCGGTTGGTGGGCGCGGCCGCGCGCCCGCCGGTGACGAAGGATTCGATCTCGTCGACCACCCGGTCGGCGTCGCCAGCGAACCACACGTCGTCGTCCCCGTCGAGCTCCACCAACCGCGCCTGCGGAATGTGGTCGGCGAGGTAGCGCCCATGCCCGCCGCGCACATGGCGATCGCCGACGCGATGCAGCAGCAGCGTCGGCGCCTGGATGCTCTGCACCGCGGGCCGAACGTCGGTGCGCAGGAACAGATCGAAGATCTCCTTGAAATAGCCGGGACCACCGGACAACCGCTCGCCGCGCGCCCACCACCGCCGCTTGCCGGCATCGCGAGCAAAACTGGGCCCCAAGTTATCCGTCACCCCACCCCTGCCGACGGTGTCGCCGAACGAATCGACATACCGGCTGAAGGCCGGCTCGGGCATCCCGTGCGGGTAGTCGTCGGCCCGCAGAAAGCGCGGGTACGCGCTGCACAACACCAGCGACCGCACCCGGTGCGGATGGCTCGCGGCCAGCAGCATCACCGGAAGCGCCGACTCAGACATCCCGAACACCGTCGCACACTCGCTGCCGACCGCGTCCAGCACCGCGACCAGCCCGTCCGTCCACGCCTGCATCGCCGGACGATCGTTGATCGGCACCACATCCGAGCTGCCCACCCCGAGCAGGTCGGTCATGATCAGGCGGCTGAACGACCCCAGCCGACGCAGGTGCCCCGCGACACTGGGCTCCTCCCACAACAGGTCGATCGGGAACGTACCGGTGGGCACGAATAGCAGATCGGGACCGTTGTCGGACACCACCTGATAGGCGAGATGGGCATCGCCGTCTCGCGCGTAGACCGTTTCGGGGACGGTCGCCATGCACAGAAGCATGCCACCGCGCCACGTCAAGTCCTTGACCGGCGGTCAAAGCAGGGCCACTGTCGGATACATGAACGACCCCGTCACGACGCTGGACGACCTCAAGAACGACCTGGCCGGCCGGCACAAGTGGACCCCGAGCAGCGGCGCACAAGTCGACCCCGCGCTCGTCGACGCCGACATGGCGGCCCTGGATCGCGACGGCTACCTCGTCTGGGAAAACCTGCTCAGCGCCGACGAATGCCGACAGATCCGCGAAACCGTCGGCCCGTGGCTCGACCACACCGGACGCAATGCCTTTGAAGGCCATCAAACCCAGCGCATCTACAGCGTGCTGAGCCGCACCCGCGCCTGCGACCGGCTCGTCGATCACCCGCGGGTGCTGGCGGTGCTCGATCGGCTGTTGATGCCCAACTACCTGCTATCGGCGTTGCAGGCCATCAACATTCAGCCCGGCGAAACCGCGCAGCTGCCCCACCACGACGACGGGTTCTACCCGATCCCGCGGCCGCGGCCGCCGCTGGCCGCCGCGACCATCTGGGCGATCGACGACTTCACCCCCGACAACGGCGCGACGGTGGTGTTCCCTGGCAGCCACCGCTGGCCGGCGCGTCCACCCGGGCCCGACGACCCGTCCATACCCGTCGTGATGCCCGCCGGCTCGTGCGTCTTTTTCGTCGGCACGCTGTGGCACGGCGGCGGCGCGAACACCACCGACCACGCCCGGCTCGCCGTCACCGCCCAGTACTGCCAACCGTGGCTGCGGCCGATGGAATCGTTCACCCTGTCGATCCCGCGCGACGTCGCCCGCACCGTCTCCGACGACATTCGACGCATGATCGGCTACAGCATCCATCCACCGTTCGTCGGCGCGGTCGACGGCCTGCACCCGTTGCGGCTGCTCGAGCAACCGTAATGAGCGACATCACCGAAAGACTCACCGAAATCGTCGGCAGCCACTACCTGTTGACAGGCGACGCCATCCCCGACGACTACTGGCACGACGAGGAATTGAACCATCCGCCGCAACGCCCGGCGTACGTCGCGAAACCGGCCACCGCCGAGGAGGTTTCGCGGCTACTGAAAGTGGCCACGGAGCACCGGGTTCCGGTGACCGCCCGCGGCTCCGGGACGGGCTTGTCGGGTGCGGCACTGCCCCGCGAGGACGGACTGGTCGTCTCGTTCGAGCGGATGAACGCCGTCCTCGAGGTCGACACCACCAATCAGGTCGCCGTCGTCCAGCCCGGCGTGACGCTGCTCGAGCTCGACGCCGCCACCGCCCCGCACCACCTGCGCTACATGGTGCAGCCCGGCGAGCTGTCCTCCAGCGTCGGCGGCAACGTCGGCACCAACGCCGGCGGCATGCGCGCGGTCAAGTACGGCATCGCCCGGCACAACGTGCTCGGGCTGCAAGCCGTGCTGCCGACCGGCGAAATCATCCGCACCGGCGGCAAGATCGCCAAGGTGTCCACCGGATACGACCTGACCCAGCTCATCGTCGGCTCCGAGGGCACCCTGGCCCTGGCCACCGAGGTGATCGTCAAGCTGCATCCACGCCTGGACCACAGCGCCACCGTGCTCGCCCCGTTCGCCGACTTCGACCAGGTGATGGAGGCGGTGCCGCAGGTCATCGCCAGCGGTCTGGGGCCCTACATCCTGGAATACGTCGACAACTTGACGATGGCCGCGCTCGTGCACACCCAGAACCTCGAACTCGGCATCCCCGACCAGATCCGCGACAACTGTAAGGCGTATCTCGTTGTGGCCCTTGAGAACCGGACCGAGGACCGGCTCGACGAAGACATCCAGAAAGCCGGCGAGCTGCTCGCCGAGTTGGGCGCCGTGGATGCCTATGTGCTGGAAGGCGGTTCGGCGCGCAAGCTGATCGAGGCGCGCGAGAACGCGTTCTGGACGCTGAAGGCGATCGGCGCCGACGACCTGATCGACACCGTCGTGCCGCGCGGCGCCATGCCGAAGTTCCTGGAGGCCGTGCGCGGTCTGGCGACGGCGGCCGGTGGCGGCGCGGCGGGCTGCGGGCATGCCGGCGACGGCAACGTGCACCTGGCGATCTTTTGCCAGGACCCGGCCAAACGCAAACGGCTGCTCACCGACATCTTCTCTCTGGCAATGGAATTGGGCGGTGCGATCTCGGGCGAGCACGGGCTCGGCCGGGCCAAGGCCCCGTATTGGCGCGAGCTGGAAGACCCGGTGAAGGTCGACCTGCTGCGCCGGATCAAGCAGAGCTTCGATCCGGCCGGGATTCTCAACCCCGACGTCGTCTTCGCCGCCGCAGACGAGTAGCCCGCGGTGCGCATCACCGATTTCGAATTCATTCCCGAATCGCCATCACGCGATCAGTTCTGGTATGGCGCCTCGTAACGACCCGAAGACATTTCCCCGAAATTGTGAAAAGGGCCGCTATCTAGATCACCCAGGCCCGCACCGTGCCTTATCCTGCATCGGACAACCGCATACGACAGGGCAGGAGAAATGTTCTCACTGACACGACGCCGAACTGCGCTCGCTCTGTTGGCGACTGTCGGTCTGCTCGTGTTCGGTGTGCTGTTGTTCACCAGAAGTGCTCCCTCGGATCGCGCGCTCACCGGTCCGGTCGGGCTCTGGATCCTGAGCGTATTTTCCAACGGCTGCGCGGTCGTGGCCGCCCGCGTCTCTCGAGGACGGCAACGGCTCGCATGGACGGTGCTGAGCATCGCGTTGGCTGCGTGGACGGCCGGGCAGGCGGTGTGGTGGTACGTCGCGTCGGGCGGCATCCCGCCGATGGCGGGTGTGTCGGCGGCCAACCTGGGCTTCGTCGTGTTGCCCATCTGCGCGTTGGCCACCGCGGTCACCATCCCCAGCCGCGACGACGCCCAATTCGGCATCGGCCTGCTGCTCGACGGCGTCCTCGTCGCGGCGTCGTTATTGATCGTGCTGGCCATTCTGGTGCTGGGCCACTTCCGCCGGCCTTCAGAAATCGTCACCCTGCCCCAGATGATGCTGGCCGTCGCCGCCGCCGTTTATGTCGGACTTTTCGTCATGTCGATCATTACCGTGCGGAAAGCCGAGCCGCGCCGCAAACTCTCACCGACGTTCATGACTCTCGGGTGGGGAACCATCGCGGTAGCCGGGATAATTCGCATCTGCGAAGACCATCCCGAACGAGTGCCCAATAATCTCGTTATTTTCGGTTGGGCCGTCGGCATTTACTTCGTCGCACTGTCGGCCATTGCGTCTCGGCCCGGCCCCGAGCTCGACCTCGGTTTCTCCCAGCCACTGTCGCGAACATCGCTGTGGCTGCCATACGGGCCGGTGCTGTTGGCGATTGCGGTGGGCGCGGTGCACTTTTGGCCGGCGAACCGGGCCGACGCGTTCATCTTCGTGGTCTGCGTGGTGCTTTTCATCACCACGGTCGCCCGCCATTTGTTGCTGCTCGACCGAAAGCAACATCTGGCCGCCGCACTGTCCGACGCCGCCCTGCGGGACTCGTTGACCGGGCTGGCCAATCAGCGACTATTTGGCGATCGGCTGGCGCACGCGGTCCGATTGCACATTCATCACGCCATCCCGGTCAGCGTAATTGCGCTCAATATCAGTGATTTCAAGATGGTCAATGACACGCTCGGTTATGCCGTCGGCGACGAGCTGCTGCGCGGCGTCGGCGAGCGGCTCCAAGCGAATGTCCGCTCCCCCGACACGGTCGCGCGAATAAACGGAGACGACTTCGCCATCCTGGTCGAAGACCGCCCCGAAGTCGCGGCACAGGTTGCCCGGAAACTCGTCTATGCCTTCGATGAACCGCTCGACCTCGAGAATCACCGGCTGCACGTACATCTCAACATCGGCGTGGCCTCGGCCGGACCGCAAGGCGGCTCGGCCCTGATGCCGGGCGAGCTGCTCGAGCAGGCCGCCGCGGCCCGCAGCTGGGCCCAGCAGGCCAGCTCGACCGAGGTGCAGACGTTCACCCCCGGCATGGCTGCCCGGCGGAGCAAACAGCCGACCCACGACGACAGCATGGCCCGTCTGCAATTGCTCGGCGAACTGCGGCGGGCCATCGACGACCGGCTGCTGACCCTGCTGTACCAACCGAAATTCGACATGGCGACCGGATCCGTGTGTGGCGCCGAAGCATTGGTGCGATGGGAACACCCCGAACTCGGCACGCTCGAACCCGGCGAGTTCTTACCGTTGGTCCGCGACCACGGGCTGATGAATGCCGTCACCGACCTGGTGCTGTCACGGGCGGTCGCCGACGCGTCGGCGTGGTACGCGACCGGCGCCGCCATCCCCGTGGCGATCAACTTGTGGGCGCCCTCCCTGGACGACGACGCCCTGCCCGACCGCATCCTGTCGGTGCTACAGGCGCGCCGCGTGTCCGCTGATTCGCTGACGATCGAAATCACCGAGGACCTGTTAGTGGCCGACCTGGTGAAGGCCCGCACGGTGCTCAATCGGCTGCGCGAGTCCGGCATCCGGGTGGCGATCGACGACTTCGGCAGCGGTTACGCCTCGCTGACGTATCTGCGCGAACTGCCCATCGACGACGTCAAACTCGACCGGCTGTTCATCGCGCCGATTCTGCACGACGAACGCGCCGCCACGATTGCGCGATCGGTGATCGAGTTGACGACGACGTTCGGCATCGCCACGATCGCCGAGGGCGTCGGCGACGCGGAAACGGCCCGCCGGCTCAAGGAATACGGTTGCGACGCCGTGCAGGGCAACTTCTTCTGCCCGCCGGTGCCCGCCTCCGAGATTCCGCATGTCCCGCAGAACGCGACGCTCGCGGCCCAGTAATCACGCCAGGGCATAGGGTGGCGCCGTGCACATTGACGTGATGACGGTTCCGCAACCGTTGACTCAGATCGGCGGCGTGGCCCAGCGGACGCAGGCCGCGGGGTTCTCCGGCCTGCTGTTCACCGAGACCGGCCGCACCGCCTACCTCAACGCCGCCGTGGCATCCCAAGCCGCTCCCGGACTCGAGCTGTCCACCGGTGTCGCGGTCGCGTTCCCGCGCAGTCCCTTCGTCACCGCCGCCGAGGCGTGGGAGCTGCAGGAGGCGACCGGCGGCAACTTCCGGCTGGGCCTGGGCACCCAGGTGCGCACGCACGTGGTGCGCCGCTACGGTGTCCCGTTCGAACGCCCCGGCCCGCGGCTGCGCGACTACGTGCTGGCGGTCAAGGCGTGCTTCTCGGCGTTTCGCACCGGCACGCTCGATCACCACGGCGAGTTCTACGACCTCGACTTCATCACCCCGCAGTGGAGCGCCGGCCCCATCGACGCGCCGGATCCGAAAGTCGATGTCGCGGCGGTCAATCCGTGGATGCTGCGGATGGCCGGCGAGGTGGCCGACGGGGTGCACGTCCATCCGCTCGGCGAGCTCGGCTATCTGAAACGTCACGTGCTGCCGAACATCGCCGCGGGCGCGGAGAAGGCCGGGCGCTCACCGGCGGACATCGCGGTCATCGTCCCGGCGATGACGATCGTCGGCGACAGCGACGAGGAGCTGCACTCCCAGCGCGAGACGGTGCGCGTCAGCATGGCCTTCTACGGCAGCACCCCCAACTACGCGTTCATCTGGGACGAGGCCGGGTTCGAGGGCACCACCGCCCGCATCCGCGAGAAGCAGAAGGCCGGCGATCTCGCGGGCATGGCCGCCCAGATCTCCGACGAGCACATCGCGGCGTTCGCCACCGAGTCGACGTGGGACGGCCTGGCCGACGCGCTGACCCGGAAGTACGGCGGAATCGCCACGCGCGTAGCCCTTTACAACGCCCTGGGCGACGACGAGCGCTTCGAACGGTACGGAGAGGTCGCCCGCCGGCTGCGTCAGTGACGCCCTCGCCGAACGTGGGGGATATGCACGAAAAGTGCTGGAATTGCGTGCATATCCCCCACGCTCGACGTTGCCTTGCGATGCCGCTGAACGGTCTAAGCGGCACGGCAACCACCTCGAGTTCCCGCGGGACTCGACGGGTGTCTGCGGGAACGTCTTTGATGCACCGTGGGCATGACGCCAATTTCGCGCCACTGGCGCCAAATCAGAAGTGTGTTCCAGCCGTCGAGCGGGACATCAGCCCCCGGCGAGCCGCTCCACATCGATGACCTCACCGCGATTGATGCTGACCCAATCGCGACCATCGAGATACGGGCGCAGACTCTTGCCGATCAGCTCGGCATCGGCGGCTGACTTGGGCCGCTGCAGTTCGTAGACATGCGGCAGCTCGGCCATCCCGATCACGACGTCCCACAGTTTCAGCGCGGCCCGCCCGGTCGGCGGATCCACCAACACCGGACCGAACAGGCATTGCCCGTCGATGAACAGCGTCGGGACACCGTAACCGCCGGCATCCACCACTCGCTGATGCTCGACGCGAACGTCGTCGTGGGTGCTCGGGTCGTCAAGTGCCGCATCGAGAATCGCGTCGTCGACGCCGATGTCGCGCAGCAGGCGTCGCGCCACCGCCGGCTCGTGCGGCTTGCCGCCGAGGGTGTGCAATTCGCGGCCGATCGCGGCATACCACCGGTCGAGCAGCGACATGTCGGTTCGACGCAACAGCGCGCCGATCCGCATCAACGACCAGCCGTAGGACCAGTCCCGCTCCCACGGGTGCTTCTTGCCCTCGACCCGGTTGATCTCTTCCAGGCTGAAGAACCGCCAATCGACGGTGATGCCCAGTTGGTCGCGGACGTCACGAATCCACAATGACGTCTGAAAGGCGAAGGGGCACATCGGGTCGAAGTGGAAGTCCACCACGGTGTTCATCCCCACAGCATTCTCCGACGACGTCGTTCGCTCAACCATCGAGCTACGACTTGGGCCGCACTCCGGCGGCGCGGTACACGAAGACCGGATCGACCGGGAACCGCAGCGAGGTGGCCGGCAGTGCCTGCAGCACCTCGTCGGGAACTTTTCTCTTGTAGTGCAGCCTCATCGACCCGCTGAAAGCGCGGTCCACACCCCGCAGGTCGATGTCGATCAGCAGGCCCTTCCTGGTGACCGTCGCGGCGGCCGGGCCCTTGTTCACATCCCAGGAACAGTCGATGGACCGCAGCGTGGAGTCGCCGCGCGTGGGAAAGGTGGCGACCACGCGCGCGGCGCTGAACGCGAACGCGCCCATATAGCGCGACACGCCTGAGGCCGAAAACACACCCGGGACATGTCCGCTGAAATGCCGTATGACGCCGACCCGGTTGGCCAGAAAGATCAGCCCCTCGGCCTCGAGCTCGTCGTGCAGCTCGTCGGGCACGTTGGTTAGCTGCGACCAGTTGCGGAGTAAGCCAAGCACAGCCAGACGGTAGCTGAGGCGCTGCTCGTTCGCAGCGTTTTACCGCACAGTCACGATCGCCGTGTACTGGCAAACCGGCGTCGTGTTCTTGCCCACAAAGCTGGAGTAATACGTGGAAATGGTCGTGGTGCCCGGCTTCAGCGCCGTGAACATCCAGACCTCGGTGCCGGGCGCTCCCAAGGCGTCGGTGCTCGGCTGCACATACTGGTGACTTGTTTGCTCGATGATCGACCCGTCGGCGATCTTGGCGTCGACCTGCCACCGGAACGGGGTGCTGTAATTCGCCCCCAACTGCACTTTGAGCGTGTTGCCCACCGACAGCGTGACGTTCTGGGTGATGTTGTTCTGCTTCAGCACCTGATCCATGGGCACCACGAGGGCCTGGGACGTCGGCGGGTTTCTGCTCTCGAAGTGGCAACCCACCAGCATCGACGAGACGATAATCGCGACGGTCACGGACAGCCTGATCTTCACGAAAGTCATCCCCTCCATTATGGCCGTGCACAGAATGTTCCCGTTCGCATGTTGACCGAAGGGTTGTGATGATCACCGTGTTGGTAGCACGCCTGCTCCTGGCCGGAATCTTTGCCGTCGCCGCGCTGGCGAAGCTGGCCGATCGCGGCGCGGCGCGGCGGGCAGTGACGGCATTCGGCGTGCCGCAGACGGCCGCGGCAATCGTAGGAACAGCGCTGACAACGACGGAGTTCGCCGTCGCGGCTCTCCTGGTCGCAGGGAACCGAGCCGGCGCGCCGGCGGCCCTGCTCCTGCTGGCGGGATTCGCGGCGGCGGTGCTGGTGAATCTCGCGCGGGGCCGACGCCCGGAGTGCCACTGCTTTGGGCGGCTGTCCTCCGGTCCCCTCGGGTGGCCGACGCTGGCCCGAAATGCGTGTTTCGCCGCGCTGGCCGCGTTCGTGGCATGCGACGGGCAGTTCGGCTGGCCCTTAACGGCTTTCGGGATCGTGATGCTCGCCCTGTGGCTCGGCCCGGCGGCGCGGCGGCGCTGGATGGCGCGCGCGGGCGCTGCCGACGGCTTGGCGCTGCCGGATCGGGCCGGCAACATCTGGACCCTGGACAGGCTGGCCCAACCTCGTCGTCCCCTCGTGCTCGTCTTCAGCCAACCCGGTTGCGGCGCATGCGATCTGTTGCTGCCCGAGGTGGCCCGATGGCAGGACGACCTGGCCGGGCGCGTCAGCATCGCCCTCGTCAACGCGGGGCCCGCCGGCCACCGTGTCCCGATCGAGTTGATCGACGAGCGTCGGGCCGCGTTTGCCGCCTTCGGCATCACCGCCACCCCCAGCGCCGTGCTGATCGACGACGGCCGAAGGTCCGACGTCGCGCGCGGTGCCGGCGCGATCGGCGACCTCGTCGACGACGCGGTCCGGATCTCCGATCAGTCCAGACTCAGCCGGCGGCGGTTGCTGCAGCGGGCCACCGCCTTTCCCGTCGTCGCGGCCACCGCCGCTGCCTGCGATTCCGACCGCCCCACCACCGACGTCAAAGCCCTCCAGGTCGAAGACGTCTGGATGTGCGACCAAACCTTCGCACTATGCACCACCGCCCCGTGTGTGCCGTCTGCGACCGATCCCAACATTTCGGTGTGCGACTGCGTCGTCGTCAACGGCAACTCGATCGGATCCAAGAACTGCAGCGACCGGGCCCAATCCGGCAACAAGATCCGTTCGGCCTTCTCGACGGTCAACATCAACGCGAACTTCGCTGTGCTGAGCTGCCCGTCCGGCGCGGCCTGGGCGAATTGCCTCGACGTGGAATGCGAGATCGATGCGACCAACCCCGCCCGCGCCAAGTGCCAATGCGTGACGGTGAAATCCGGCCCGTCGATCACCTTCGGCGGCGGCTGCGACACCGCCACCTGCACCTCGACCACCTGGTCGGCCGCGACCCCCGAGATGTATCAGGACGGCATGCGACAGCTCCGGGCGGCGATGGATCGGGTGGGTAAGCCGGTCACCTTTCCCAAACCTTGCCCCGCGCCAAAGTAAGGCCGGCGTTTTTGGGCACGCGTTTGCTGCGGGTCGGGTAGCTTCTGTGCATGTTCGGCATCATCCGGCCCTGCCGTCATCGACTCGGCAGTGAGCTCGCGGCAGCCTGGACCGCACAACTGTGTGGATTGTGTCTGGCCCTGCGCGACGACTACGGCCAGTCCGCGCGGATAGCCACCAACTACGACGGCCTGGTGGTTTCGCTGCTGGTCGAGGCGCAGTCACCCGAACAACCCACCCGCCGCAAGGCCGGGCCGTGCCCGGGGCGTGGCATGCGGCGCGCCGACGTGGCGACCGGCGACTGCGCGCGACTGGCCGCCGTCGTGTCGCTGGCCCTGGCCGCGGCACGGGTCCGCGATCATGTCGACGACCACGACGGCATGGTCGGGGCGGCCGGTGTGCGACCGGCCGCGCGGCGCATCGCCGAACGCTGGGTGCGCCAGGGCACCGACACCGGCCACACCCTGGGATTCGACACCGGCGTGCTGATCGCCGCGATGGACCGCCAGGTCGCACTCGAGGCGACGGCACGCCCCGGCGAGCTGCTCACGGTGACCGAGCCGACCGAGACCGCGGTCGCCGAGGCTTTCGCGCACACCGCCGTGCTGGCCGGTCGCCCGGGCAACGTGGCGCCGCTGCGCGAGATCGGTCAGCTGTTCGGGCGGGTGGCACATCTGCTCGACGCGGTCGAGGACTACGACGACGACCTGAAGCGCGGCAAGTGGAACCCGTTGGCCGCCACCGAAACTCCGATGGACCAGGCCCGCGCCCTGTGTGACGACGCGGCGCTGGGCATCGAATTGGCGCTGGCCGACGTCGAATTCAGCGACGGCCGGCTGGCGCAGCGGTTGCTGACCCGCGAGGTACGACGGGCGATCTCGCGCACCTTCAGCCGATCCGGTCATCCCAGCTGCGGCACCCCGCACGGCCAGCAGGACGGGATCAACTTCGGCCACCAACCCGTCGCCGGCGCCGCCGGTTACCCGATCGGCGAAAACCCCGAGGGCCAAACACCCGGCGCGGGCGTCAAGCGCAAGGGTGGCGGCGGGGACGGCGCCTGCATCTGCTGCTGCGATGGCTGCGACTGCTGCTGCGATTGCGGAGACTGCTGCGACTGCTCATAAGGTGGCTCGTCGAACTCGTTGTGCCATTACGTGTTTGTGATGTGATTCGGCCCAGGTAACCAGACGCCGTCTCGTACGGCAGGATGGGCACGTGTTTGGGCTAGAAGTCATCGTTGCGCTGGTGTCGGCCGTCATCGTCGGAACGGTGCTGGGCCGGCGCTATCGCGTGGGCCCGCCGGTGCTGCTCATTTTTCTCGGCACGCTGCTGGGTCTGATCCCCGCCTTCGCCCACATTCACATCAACGGCGAGATCGTGCTGCTGCTGTTCTTGCCGGCCATCCTGTACTGGGAAGGCCTGGGCACCAGCCTGCGCGAGGTCCGCGCCAATCTGCGGATCATCGTCTTGCTGTCCGTCATCTTGGTGATCGTCACCGCGGTCGCCGTGTCATGGACCGCACGGGCGCTCGGCATGGAATCGCACGCGGCCGCGGTGCTGGGAGCCGTGCTGTCTCCCACCGACGCCGCCGCCGTCGCCGGCCTGGCCAAGAAGCTGCCACGGCGAACGCTGACCGTGCTGCGCGCCGAGAGCCTCATCAACGACGGGACGGCGCTGGTGCTGTTCGTCGTGACCGTCCACGTCGCGATCGGCGGGGCGGAGATTGGCCCGCCCGATCTGGTGCTGCGCTTCGTCGGCTCCTATCTCGGCGGCATCGCCGTCGGGTTGCTGGTCGGCGGATTGGTGACCCTGGCCCGCAAGCGAATCGACGCGCCACAAGAAGAAGGAGCCATGAGCCTGCTGACGCCGTTCGCGGCGTTTTTGCTGGCCCAAGCGCTGCATTGCAGCGGCGTCGTCGCGGTCCTGGTGTCGGCGCTGGTGCTGGCGTACTCCGGGCCGGTGGTGATTCGGGCCCGCTCCCGGCTGATGTCCTACGGATTCTGGGAGATGGCGACCTTCCTGATCAACGGTTCGCTGTGGGTGTTCGTCGGGGTGCAGATCCCCGACGCGGTGCGCGGCATCAACGGCGTCGACGGCGGAATCCGCCATGCGTTGTTCATCGCGTTAGCCGTCACCGGGGTCGTCGTCGGGTCCCGGATTTTCTGGGGCGAGCTCACCACGTTGCTGTTGCGCATGATCGACCGCCGCGAGGTACAGCGGGCCCGCCGGGTTCCCTGGCGGCAGCGCTTCGTGACCGCCTGGGCCGGATTTCGCGGCGCGGTGTCGCTGGCCGCCGCGCTCGCCGTGCCGGAGACCACGCTCAGCGGCGCGCCGTTCCCCGACCGCAGCCTGCTCATCTTCGTCGTGGTCGTCGCCATCCTGACCACCGTCCTGGTCCAAGGCATTTCACTGCCCGCGGTGGTGCGCTGGGCAAAGCTGCCGGAAGACATCACCTACGCCGCGGAGCTTCAGCTGGCCCGCAGTGTCGGCGCCAAGGCCGCCCTCGATGCGCTGCCGGTGGTGGCCGGTGAACTCGGCGTCAGCCCGAAAATGTTGAGCCGCCTGCAAAAGGAGTACGACGAGCACGCCGCGCTGGTGACGGAGTGCGAAGACGGCACCTCGACCGGCGACCTGGCCAGGCGCGACGAGAAGGTGCGACGGGTGCGTCTCGGGGTGCTCGAGCACAAACGCCGGGCCATCATCTCGCTGCGCAATCAACGGGTCATCGACGACATCGTGCTGCGCGAGTTGCAGTCCGAGATGGATCTGGAAGAGGTGCAGCTGCTCGACCCGGCCGACAGCTGACAACGCGTCAGGGGTGGACCGTACAGTCGGCGGCATGTTGCAGACGGTCGCCATCCGCGGGTACCGCTCGCTGCGCGAGGTCATCCTGCCGCTGGGCCGGCTGTCGCTCATCACCGGCGCCAACGGCGCGGGCAAGTCGTCGGTCTACCGCGCGTTGCGACTGTTGGCGGACTGCGGCCGCGGCGAGGTCATCGGCTCGCTGGCCCGCGAGGGCGGGCTGCAATCGGTGCTGTGGGCCGGGCCGGAGGGGCTGAAGGGCGCGCGGCGTTCGCAGAAAACCGAGGGCACGGTCCGCACCCGACCCGTCTCGCTCGAAATGGGTTTTGCTGCAGACGATTTCGGCTACCTGGTCGACCTCGGCATCCCGCAGTCGGCCGGGCCGTCGGTCTTCGTTCGCGACCCGGAGATCAAACGGGAAATGTTGTTCGCGGGGCCGGTGCTGCGACCCAGCGCGACGCTGGTGCGCCGGTCGCGAGCGTTCGCCGAAGCCGTCAACGCCGACAACGGGTTTGACGAACTGAGCCGATCGTTGCCGTTGTACCGCAGCGTGCTCGCCGAGTACGCCAACCCGCACGCGCTGCCCGAACTCGCGGCCGTGCGGGAGCGGTTGCGCGGGTGGCGGTTCTACGACGGCTTCCGCGTCGACAGTGCGGCGCCCGCGCGGCATCCGCAGGTGGGCACCCGTACCCCGGTGCTCTCCGACGACGGCAGCGACCTGGCCGCGGCGATTCAGACAATTCTCGAGTCGGGGTCCGACGAGTTAAGCCGGGTCGTCGCAGAGGCATTCGACGGCGCCACGATCTCGGTCGCCATTCACGACGGGCTGTTCGACCTTCAGCTGCGCCAGCGTGGCATGCTGCGACCGCTGCGCTCGGCCGAATTATCCGACGGGACACTGCGATTCATGCTGTGGGCGGCCGCGCTGCTGAGCCCGGAAGCGCCGTCGCTGATGGTGCTCAACGAGCCGGAGACCTCGCTGCATCCAGACCTGGTGGGCCCGCTCGCCTCGCTGATCCGCGCCGCCGCCGAGCAGACTCAGGTTGTGGTCGTCACGCACTCGCGGTCGCTGCTGGAACAGTCCGACGGGGCCGTCGAGATCGAGCTCTACAAAGACTGGGGCGAAACCCGTATCACCGGCCAGGACCTGCTGAGCACGCCGCGTTGGGATTGGGGCAAGCGGTAGCTTTGCTTTGCGGCCCTGGCCCTGGCCCTGGCCGTCGAGTGTGCATCGTCGGCTTTGCGTGTGCATCGTCGGCTTTGCGTGTGCATCGGCGGCGGGGTCGCTCGGCGTGTCGCCGCCGCAGCCGCACACCCAACGCCGCGAACGCACACTCGCCGCCGCGGCCGCACAGTCAACGCCGTGAACGCACAGCCAATCTCATTACCGGCGTCTATCAGGGGAATTCATGGACTGTTAAGGCACACGTCAGGTCTGCATCGTTGAGTGCACACAAGCGCCGCGTGTCCTCAGCTTATGCGCGTTGTACAGGTCGCTAATTTCTATGGCCCTCGGTCCGGCGGCCTTCGTACCGCGGTGGATCGACTGGGCGCCGAATACAGCGCAAACGGCCACGAGGTGTTCTTGATCGTGCCCGGTCCGCGCCCAGAACGTACCCTGCTGCCGACGGGTGTGGTCCGAATCACCATGCCCGCCTGGTTGATTCCCTTCACCGGCGGCTACCGCGCGGTGATGCCGGGTCCGGTCAAGGCGCTGCTGGAAGCACTACAACCCGACGCCCTGGAAGTTTCCGACCGGCTCACGCTGAGATCGCTGGGGCGCTGGGGCCGCGAACACGGCGCCACAACGGTGATGATCTCGCATGAGCGTCTGGATCGTCTTGCGGGGCAAATACTTCCGAAGCGACCGGCACGCAGTCTCGCCGACTTCGCCAACGGCCGCACCGCCGCCGACTACGACACCGTGGTCTGCACCACCGGATTCGCCCGCGAGGAATTCGACCGGATCGGGGCAAAGAACGTCGTCACCGTGCCGCTCGGGGTGGACCTGAAGACCTTCCACCCGAGCCGGCACTCTCCCCTGGTTCGCCGGCAATGGGCCAAACCGAAACAGCTGCTGCTGGTCCACTGCGGCCGGTTGTCGGTGGAGAAACGGGCGGACCGCAGCATCGACGCCCTGGCCGCCCTGTGCGACTTCGGCGTCGACGCCCGACTGGTGGTGATGGGCGAGGGGCCGATGCGGGCCAAGCTGCAGCGCCAGGCCACCGGCCTGCCGATCGACTTCACCGGGTTCGTCTCCAACCGGGACACCGTGGCCGGACTGCTGGCCTCGGCGGACGTCACCCTGGCGCCGGGGCCGCACGAAACGTTCGGATTGGCCGCGCTGGAATCGCTGGCGTGCGGCACGCCGGCCGTGGTGTCGCGCACCTCGGCGCTGACCGAGATCATCACCCCCGACAGCGGCGCGTCGGCCGACAACCACCCGGAGGCCATCGCCAGGGCGGTCGGCACGGTCATCAGCCTGCCCGAATATCACCGCCGGACCTCCGCGCGGCGCCGTGCGGAGAACTTCACCTGGCAGCGGGCGGCGGCCGGCATGCTGGCGACGTTGGGACCCGACATCGGCGACCCGGAGGACGCCGCGTAGCCGCTAGCGTCGTGGGTCGTTAATCCGCGATTAGCCGCCTATACCGTTCAGCGGCATCGCAAGGCAACGTCGAGCGTGGGTGATATGCACTCAATTCCAGCACTTTTCGTGCATATCACCCACGTTCGGCGAGCCAAAGCAAGCCGCGTAGCCACTAGAAGTCGGAAGCGCCCCAGGAGCCCGGCGGGTACGGCGGGACGTGGCCGGCGAACGCGCCGTCGGTGAGACTGCACAGCGTGTCGGTAATGGTTCCCGCATTCGCGATCACCGTCGGCGGGCTGCCCGGTACGACGCGCGCCACCACCGCTTGCCAGAAGTAGCCCACGCCGCCGTGCTCGTACCAGACGAACCAGTCGGCGTCCCGGTTGCCGGCCCGGATCAGCCGCCGGAACGGCAACGTCGGATCGTTGACCGAATCCGTCTTGTTGAACGGCGCGCCGATGTCCGCGATGGGTGGCAGGAGTTTGACGAGCGCCGGCGGTAGCTGCGACAGGCTGTGCACTTCGGTCACCGGAGTCGCCAGCGTGCATTGCGTATTCGGCATCGCGTCGGCCGGTATCGCCGTCACGACCGCGAGCACGACGCCCGCCACGAGCGCTGCTCGATAGACGTTGCCCATGCAGCCTCCCATCGACGGCCCGGTAATGATCGGACCCTACGCCGTTGTTTGCTGAGCCGAGCCACTTTCGGCCCGGGGACTAGGCTCGTCGGAGACGACGAGGAGGTGGACCGTGGAAAAGCGCGACCGGGTGCTGATCACCGCCACGGAGCTGGCCGACCTGATCGAGGCCGACGATCCGCCGACCATATTGGATGTCCGTTGGCGCATCGACGAGTCCGACGGGCGAGCGGCCTACCTCGACGGTCATCTCCCCGGCGCGGTCTATGTGTCCCTCGACGACGACCTCAGCGATCACACCGTCACCGGTCGCGGCCGCCACCCGCTGCCGTCGGGACGAAGCCTGCAGGCCGCCGCCCGCCGCTGGGGTGTCCAGCAGGACGCGCTGGTCGTGGTCTATGACGACTGGAATCGGGCGGGTTCCGCGCGGGCCTGGTGGGTGCTGACCGCGGCGGGCCTGGCGAACGTTCGCATCCTCGACGGCGGACTGGGCGCGTGGCGGGCGGCCGGGCGTAGCCTCGAGACCGGCGAGGTCACCCCCGCGGCAGGCAATGTCGTTGTGCCCCATAATGATCTGTATGCCGGTGCTCGGCCCACCCTGACGGCCGAACAAGCCGGCGCGGGCGTCGTGACCCTGCTCGACGCGCGTGCGCCGGAACGTTATCGCGGCGACACCGAACCCGTCGACGCCGTCGCCGGTCACATCCCGGGGGCCCGGAATCTGCCCAGCGGCTCCGTGCTGGCCGCCGACGGCACGTTCCTCGGTGACTACGCGCTCGCCCAGCAGCTCTCCGACCGCGGCATCGATCGCGACGCCCCGTTGGGCGCCTACTGCGGATCGGGCGTGACCGCAACCATCGCGGTCGCCGCTCTCGCGGCGATGGGATGTGAGGCGGCGCTGTATCCGGGGTCGTGGTCCGAGTGGTCTTCGGACCCAACCCATCCCGTCGCTCGCGGCGCCGAGTAAATCAGGGGCCGGCCCAGCGCTGCAGAAACGCCGCCGTCACGCGGGCGGCGTTGACCGCGGCGACCTTCTTGTAGACGAAGAACTGAAATGGGAAGCCCGGCAGGCGAAGTGGATCACCCGGGCCGTCCGACATTCCGCGGATCCCCAAAAACGGCACGCCACGCGCATCCGCGACGGCCTGCGCCGCGGCGGTCTCGCTGTCGGTCGCATCGAAGGCCGGGTCGGCCGCCGACACCACCTTCGCGTTGTTGATCAGGCCGTGCCTCAGCCACGGCCACGCCGCCCTGAAGAAGTTGCCGGTGTAGAAGAACGAGCGATCGGGTGCCGTTCGCGGCTGGCAGCCGAACACCCCGCCGCCGTGCGGGATACCCGGGAATGCTCGCCCGTTGTTGTTGTCGTAGCTGCAGCCGTCACCACCGACCAGCAGCAGCGGCTCGTGGCGCATCCGTCTGGCGCTTTGCAGTGTGACGGAGAGGGTCTCGGCCGCCGCCAACATGCCGGCGTCGACCGGATGAAACGTCTTGCCGTGGTCCAGCGTCCAGCGCGCCGGTATCGCGACGTCGGCGATGCCGGTGCGCCCGGCACCGCCCGCGACACCCGAAAACACCACAGCGCCAACGGTGCTGGCGAAGTAGGTCAACGCGGTCTCGGTGGTATCGGTCGCATTGACCAGGCCGATGCCGGTCATGGCCACGATCACCTTCTTGCCGCGGATCGAGCCGAGATAGAAATGCCGACCGTCGGCGATCACCACGGGGTCGGGGTCGAGCGTGGTGTGGGACAGCACCTCATCGGCCTCGACGGGAAACGCCGTCAAAACCAGGGTGCGCTGTTCGGACGAATCCACCGTCACGTCTGGCAACTCCTCGGGTTCGGTGGCGACCACCATTATCGTCCTTTTTCCCTCGTCGCGGGTGGCCAGAAGCTAATCTCAAGGCGCGACAAAGGAGTCTGCCCATGCTTGAGGTGATCGAAAAGGGACCGTGCCGCGATTCGACAAAACCACCGGTGGTGTTTGTCCACGGCGCCTGGCACGGCGCCTGGTATTGGGACGAGTACTTCCTGGACTTCTTCGCCGAACGGGGCTATCGGTCGCTCGCGCTAAGCCTGCGCAGCCACGGCAAGAGCGCCGAGCCGAAGCGAAATCTCTTCTGTTCGATCGCCGACTACGTCGACGATGTCGCATCCGTCGCCAACGACCTGCCCACCCCGCCGATCGTGGTCGGCCACTCGCTGGGCGGTTTCGTCGTGCAGAAGTACCTGGAGTCACACGATGCACCGGCCGCGGTGTTGCTTGCCTCCGCACCGCCCAGCGGGGTCACCAGATTCATGTTGCGCATCGGCAGGCGACACCCATGGCACACCGCACGAACCCTGTTGACTACCAAGTCTTTACACGGAATAGGCGGCACACCAGAATTAGCCCGCGAGCATTTCTATTCCCGATACACGCCGCAGGACGACGTGGTGCGCTACACCGCGGCGTTGGGGGAAGAATATGCGGGCAGATGGTTCCTCGACATGTTGTTTCTCAACCTGCCCAAACCCGATCGCGTCAACACCCCGGTATTGGTGCTGGGCGCCGAGGACGACGGGTGTTTCACCCCGCGGGAAGTCCACGCCACCGCGCGTGCCTATCGCACCCGAGCGGAGATCTTTCCCAGCATGGGCCACAACATGATGGTCGAGCCCCAGTGGGCGTCGGTGGCCGAACGAATTCATGCCTGGCTCCAAACCCCACCGCGTGCTGCACGGCAGGCGCTCGATGCCGTGGAAGAACGACGAGCGTAGCCGGCTCGACTACGACGATGACTTGATTCCGGCAACGATCACATCGAGCCCGGCACGAAAGTGTGTGGCCAACTGGCGTTTAACGCGAGGCGTCGCCTCGGCGGCGCGGGTTTCCTCCAGAGCTATCGAGCCCAGCAGGTACGTGTACAAGACCGTATGAGCCGCGGCGGCAGCCGCTTTCGCGAGTCCCGCCTCGGCGAGCAGGCCGCGGCTGTGCCGATCCAGCCGGCGGGCCGTTTCGTTCCCGACGCTGTTTTGCAGGATGCTCGCGACGCCGGGGACACCCAGGATGATTTCCCTGGCAGCGCAATAAAGCTCGATGAGCCTGGTATCCCATCGTCCCTTATCCCGAAGCGGGATTTCTTCCAGTACGGACTCGGCGACGAGCTCCAAAGCGGTCTGCTTACTGGGGACGTGGTAGTACACCGAAGGCACGGCGGCCCCGAGTTCGGCGGCGAGTTCGCGCATCGTCACCCGCTGCACGCCCACGCGCTTCGCCAGGTCACGCAATGCGACCACCACCTCGTCGCGATCGAGTCCCCCGTAAGTGCGGCGTGCGCCGGCCGGTGTCGTGACCTTATTCCCCGTTGCTACCACTGCGTCATTCCCCAATCAGCCTTTATTCGAGCACCGTTCGAATTTACCCGGTATCGGTTCGCCGTAATCGATGAATCCGCTATGTAATATTTGCGCAATGACGGGCCGACTAGCGGGCAAGGTGGCGATTGTCACCGGGGCAAGCACCGGCCTGGGACCGGTTCTCGGCTCGGTATTCGTCCGCGAAGGCGCGCGGGTACTGCTCGCCGCCCGGCGCGAGGAGCTGGTCCGCGAGGCCGCCGCGGCGGCCGGCTCCGGCGCGATCGCGATGCGCGCCGACGTCACCGACGAGGCGGACGTCGCCGCGATGGTGAGGCGCGCGGTCGACGAATTCGGGCACGTCGACATCCTCTGCAACAACGCCGCGGCGCCCGGACAAGACCACTGGATCTGGGAGCAGACACTCGACAACTGGAACGCCACGATCGCCATCGACGTCACCGCGGCGATGTTGTGCACCCGCGAGGTACTCAACCAGTCGATGCTGCAACGTCGCAGCGGAGTCATCCTCAACTTCTCCTCCACCGCGGGCTACCACGGCATCGCGCGCAAGACGCACTACGTCACCGCGAAGGCGTCGCTGCGGGCCTTCACCAAGACCGTCGCGCTCGAAGTCGGTCCGCACGGCATCCGCTGCAACTGCATCGTGCCGGGCGCGATCGATACAGAGCTATATCGCAATTGGTTACAGCGCACCGCGGCCGAGCAGGGTGTCGAGGTCGAGGCGGTGCGCGCGAAGTCGCTCAAAGACGTTGCCCTGCGCGATATTTCGTCGCCGGACGACGTGGCCAACCTGGCGCTGTTTTTGGCCAGTGACGAAAGCCGAACCATCACAGGGCAGTCGATCCCTGTCGACGCCGGAGGGTATATGCAGGGATGAGTACCCCGACCGTAAAGCTTTCGCTGTCCACGCCGGTCGTGATCACGATGCCGCAGGCCAGCGCCGCCTGGGAGCAGGACGCCTCGATCGGGGAGCTGGCGGCGATCGCCGAAACGGCCGACCGGCTGGGTTATCACCACCTGACCTGCAGCGAGCACATCGCGCTGCCCGCAGTAGAACATCAGCGCCGGGGCATGCGGTACTGGGACCCGCTGGCGACGCTGGGCTACCTGGCCGCGCGTACACAGCGAATACGGCTGGCTACCAATGTGTTAGTGCTCGCCTACCACCACCCGTTGGAAATCGCCAAGCGCTACGGCACGTTGGACAAAGTCAGCAATGGGCGACTCATCCTCGGCGTCGGCGTCGGCAGCCTCAAAGAGGAATTCGACCTCCTCGGCGCGCCTTATGACGACCGCGGACCGCGCGGCGACGACGCGCTGCGGGCGCTGCGCGCCTCCCTGTCGGTTCCCGAACCCGCTTACCACGGCGAGTTCTATTCGTTCGATGGCATGGTCGTCGACCCGTGCGCGGTCCAGGATCACGTCCCCATTTGGATTGGTGGACGCACCCTGCGATCGCTGCGCCGTGCCGTCACCCTGGCCGACGGATGGGCCCCGTTCAATGTGACGCCGCAGCAAGCCCGAGAATGGTTGGGCCGCTTCGAACTTCCACCCGGCTTCGAGGTCGTGCTACCACCGCCGGCACCGTTGGACCCGATCGACGACCCCGACCGCACCCGCGAGATACTCGCCGATACCGCCGCGCACGGCGCGACCACGATCACCACCTGGTTCACTCATAGATCGCTGCAGCACTATCTGGAGAACCTGCACGCCCTGGCCGAACTGCATCCCCCCGGTGGATCCGCATGAACCGGGTCAAGGCAGGCATTTTCAGCCTCACCGCACCGTCCGACGACGAGAGCGGTTACCTGCGTTGGCATTTGCTGGATCACATGCCCGAGCAATATCAACTCCCGGGCATCGTGCACGGACTGCGCTGGATCGCCGACGGCGATTACCTCAACCATCGTCTTGCGGCCAACGGACCATTGGGCGAAATCGGCAACGTCGTGCACTATTTGGTCAGCGACCCCGTTGAACAAACCTTCGATGACTTTGTGACACTCGGCCGCGAACTGCGGGAGAACGGTCGCTTTCCCGTGGCACGCCCGCTGCTGCAAATCGCGGGACTGCGCCTGCTGCAGTGGCACTCCGCACCGCACGCTCTCGTCTCCGCCGAGGTGGTGCCGTTCCGGCCAAACCGCGGAATCCTGTTGATCGTCGAGGAGCCCACCGACGGCCGCTCGAACGAATGGCTGCAATGGCTGCACGCCGAACACTTTCCGGCGCTGCTCGCCACCCCCGGCACCGCCGGCGCCTGGACGTTCGGTTCGAGCACCGGGTGGAGCCATTTACCGCGCGGCTGGCGAGCCGACCATCAATACATCACCGTCGTTTACCTCGACGGCGACCCGCTGCGCACAACGGCTGCCCTCGCGCGGCTCGTCGAGGCACGCTGGCGATCGGGCGCGGTGCGACCCGTATTCGCCGGTCCGCTGCGCACGATGATCCATTGGGAAGCCTGGCCGTAGCCCGAGGTGGGCCGGCACGCGCTGAGCAGCGCCGATGCGGCTACGGTAGGCACGGCGCGGTGCGCGCCTTCGGAGAAAGACCTCTAGGAGGACTTGCGATGAAGAATCCGGACGCCCGGTGGCGAATCAGCCGCCGTGTCGCCGGCGTCGGCGTGGTGGTGTTGGTGGCCGGCCTGTCGGCCTGTTCCAGCAATGGGGGCAAACCCGCGTCCCCTACGAGCTCGAGTCCGGCTCCGTCCAACACAACCGTGATGCTGGATCAGCACTCGCACACGATTACCAGCAAGGTCAACTGCATCAGCTCGGCGGCGGAGCCCCACGCAACGCCTCCCGAGTCGGGCGATCTGACGACACGCATCACCGTTCACGACGATTCAGCGTCTCTGTCCTTCGCCCTGTCGGACGAAAAGCCGCCAAGCGTCGACGGCTTTTCGATTTCCCTGAAAGTCGGCAACGGGCAGTACCAGCTGCCCTATCAACCGACCCAATCCGTGAACCAGGTGATGGTCGACAAGGACGGCAAGAGTTACACGATCACCGGAACCGGCCAAGGGACGATGCCGGGCCAAACCGGTATGCGACAGATCACATTCGGGATACATGTGACCTGCCCGTGAACGCCCGTGCGGCGAAACATCGGTTGTCTAACCATGATCGCCTCTGAGATGCTGGCAGCTTGGACATCTTCGCGGAATGGCAAAAGGGCGGTACCGAACTTCGCTGGCGGTCGACCACCGCCGCCAACGACGGACAGGAAGTCGGGGTGTTCAGTCGCCGCTGCGGCGCAGCCGGGGCACCGCCACTCGTGCTCGTTCACGGCTTTCCGACGTCGAGCATCGACTTCTACGAGTTGACGCGTGAGCTGAGCTCCGATTTCGACCTCTACCTGTTGGACTTTCCGGGTTATGGCTTGTCGGACAAGCCACCGCAGCCGTACGTCTATTCGTTGTACGACGATGCGCGTCTGCTCGTGCACGCGATCACCGACGTGTGGAAGCTGACCGAATTTCGCATGCTCACCCACGATCGCGGCAGCAGTGTCGGCATGATCGCGCTGGGCATGTTGGCGGCGCTGGACCCGCCGGTGGCCCCGCTCGACCTCATCCTGACCAACGCCAACATCTACCTTCCGCTGGCGAATCTGACGCTGTTCCAAACCGCGCTGCTCGACCCCGAAACCGGGCGGGCCACCGCGGAAGCGACCACGCCCGAGACCCTGGCGGCCGGCATGGGAGCCAGCACCTTCATGCCGAGACGGAAATTGACCGACCCCGAGATCGACGCGCTGGCGAAGTGCTTTGCCCACAACGACGGAATCCGGGTGTTGCCGGACACAATCCAGTATCTGAACGAGCGTGCCGCCGACGAAACCAATTGGCTCGAAGCGCTTTCCAAAAGCCAGGTGCACACCACGGTGGTGTGGGGACTGCACGACAACATCGCGCCGCTGCGCGTCCCGAACTACGTTTGGCAGACCTACCTCAAAACCAAGCCTGGTCGGAATCGCTACTGGGTGGTGCCGGGCGCCGATCACTACGTGCAATGCGACGATCCCCGGCAATTGGCTCAGATCGTGCTGCTGACCGTCCAAGAAGAGGACATCTCCCTGAACACGCTCGGGAATCAGCCCGACGGTGCGGTGCTGGTGGATCAGAGCACGTCATAACCCGCTCGAGCGTCACGTTCGACGCCCAGCGTGACAGTAGCTTCACGCTCGACGATGTGGCTACCTGGTGGATGCCTGTGCGAATCCGTATAGGACACTAATGCATCTATTTCTAGGGTTCACGATCGCTTAAGCTCGCGGCAACGGACCGATTACCAACAGCCCTGGGCCCGTGACGCTTTCACCGAAAGGAGCTTCCGATAGCTGCTTTCCGAAATGAGCCATGTTTGGTTGTGCGGGGTTAACTTTGACCTCGCCGATCTGGATGGCCTTTCCGCCAGAGGTACATTCGGCGCTGCTGTCCAGCGGACCCGGCCCCGGGCCATTGACGGCCGCCGCAGGCGTGTGGAGCTCACTTAGCGCTGAATATGACTCGGCGGCAGGCGAACTCACCGCGCTACTGGGCGCGACCCAGGCCGCGGCGTGGGAGGGACCGAGTGCGGCGCAATACGTCGCCGCGCACGCACCGTATATCGCATCGCTACAGCAAGCCGGCATCGACAGCGCCGCAATGGCCGCACAACTGGAGACCGCTGCCGCCGCCTATACGGCCGCGCTGGCCGCCATGCCGACGTTGGGGGAACTATCGGCCAACCACGCCATCCATGCGGCGCTGGTGGCGACGAATTTCTTTGGTATCAATACGATCCCGATCGCGGTCAACGAAGCGGACTATGCGCGCATGTGGGTCCAGGCTGCCACGACGATGACCGTCTACCAATCAGTCGCGACCAGCGCGGTGGCGGCTGCCCCGCAAACCAACCCGGCTCCGCAGATCATGAACTCGGGCATGGGAATGGGCAAAGATCCCACCGGACCGATGGGCACTCAATTGCCCACCAATCTCGAAGAGCTGCTCAATGATTTGTTCCCGTTCGATCCGTTCTCGCCGACGTCTCCGTCGGTGCACCCAAGCTTGACGATGTTCATTCCGCGCCTGGAGGCGATGCTCGCCAACTATGCGGGTAACCCCGCACAACTACTCGAGACCATTCTTTACCTGGGCGTCCAATTCGTCATCCACCGCACCATGTACCTGATCTGGCTGGTGCTCTACGACCCCTTCCTGATCCCCTCCTTCCTGCTCAGCAACCCGGCGTACACCCTGGGGCTGGCCGCTCCGCTCGCGGCGGTGCCCGCCGGGGCGGCGAGCGGACTCGCGGGGCTGGCGGGTTTGGCCGGGCTCCCGCATCCAATTGCACCCGGTGTAGCGCCGGCTCCCGTTCCTCTCGCTCCCCACCTCGCTCCCGTCGTGACCCCGGCATCGCCGACCATGGCAATCCCGGCACCGCCTGCGGCTTCCGCCCCCGTCCCCGCCCCGGCCCCAACGTCCGTCCACGGCGCGCCTCCCCCGGCTCCACCGGCACCGGTCACCGGTGCGGAGGGACTTTCGAGCGCCTATCTCGTCGGGGCGTTTCAGTTTGCTGCCCCTTCCCCGTCGAGGGCTGCCGTCAAGTCCAAGAAGGCCGCGGAAGTCCGCAGCACCGAAACACCCGCAGCGGCCGCCAACCCACGCGAGCCCACCGGCTCCAGACGACGTCGAGGAGTCGACATGCCGGGCCGTCGTTACGAATACCTGGAACCGAATATCGATTCGGAGCTCGGAGCGGGAACGATCGGCTTCGCCGGGGCCGTGAACCGGACAACCGGACGACAGCCGGCCGGCTTGACCACACTGGCTGACGACTCATTCGGCGGCGCCGCAACTGTTCCGATGTTGCCGGGCAGCTGGGATCCGCCTGGATAGCATTCATGAGCCGAACCCTGGCCGAAGCCAACAAATCATGGTTATCTGCCAGCCATGACGGTCGATGCCGATGACGAGCGGAAGTGGCTGACCCGCGGCGTCGGCGCCGTCGGGGCGACGAGCTTCTTCTCCGATGCCAGCCACGAGGTAACCACCTCGGTGCTGCCCACGTTCCTGACCGGAACACTCGGGGCGTCCGCCGCGGCGCTCGGGGTGGTCGACGGCATCAGCGACGCGCTGATCGGCGTGATGAAACTGGTCGGCGGACCATTGGCCAACGACCCCGAACGTCGCGGACGGATCGCGTCCGGCGGTTATCTGGCCACGGCCGTGGCGACCGGAGCGATCGGCGTGACGGCCACGGTCTGGCAGGCCGGCTTCTTTCGCGCGCTGGCGTGGATGTCTCGGGGTGTGCGGTCGCCGTCGCGCGATGCCTTGCTGGCATCCCTGAGCCCAGAATGGGCGCGCGGCAGGACATTCGGGCTCGAGCGCGCCGGCGACAACCTCGGCGCGGTGGTGGGCCCGCTGCTTGCGGCCGGGCTTGTCGCGTGGGTCGGCATTCGGCCCGCCCTCTGCCTGGCCGCGATCCCGGGTCTGTTTGCGGCCGGGGCCATCCTGATCGCCGCCCGCGAAGCACGCCAACGTCGTCAGGCGGGCCAACCGGCAGCCCGGCGACGATTCGACTTTGGGGCGCTGCGCGACGCCGGCATGCTGCGAGCGCTGCTACCGGTGGCCCTGTTCGAATTCGGCAACATCGCAACCACTTTGCTGATCCTGCGCTCCACCCAACTGCTGACCACCCCGGAGCGAACCGTGACCGCGGCGACGTCGCTGGCGATCCTGATCTACGCGGGCCACAACGCGGTCGCCACGGTTGCCTCGCTGGCCGCCGGACGCTGGTACGACCGGGCCGGGCCGCGTGCGGTGTTCGCGACCGGCGCGGCCGTCTATGTCGTCGGCTACCTGGCGTTCGCGGTGGGGGCGCACAATCCGGTGATCATCGCACTCGGCTTCGCACTGGCCGGGGCGGGCATCGGCCTGGCCGAGCCTACCCAGTCGGCCGTCGTGTCTCAACTACTGCCGGATCGCCTGCGCGGCAGCGGGTTCGGCGTGTTGGGAGCGGTCCAGGCGGCCGGTGACGTGGTGGCGACCGTCGTCGCGGGCCTGCTCTACACCCTGGCCTCGCCCGCGGTGGCGTTCAGCTACGCCGCCGCCTGGATGGTATTGGCGATCGTCGCCTCGGGCATGCTGCGTCCGGCGAGGACCTGACACCCCGCCTTCGTCGCTCGAGCGTGAAGCTAGCCCACCACGACCGGCAAGCGCGCCCAGCCACGCACGCTCGCGGTGTGCGCCCGTTGGGCATTCGCGTAGTCGACTTCCCAGTCGGGCCAGCGTTTGAGGACTTCTTCGAAGGCCACCCGGGCTTCCAGCCGGGCCAGCGCCGAGCCCAAACAGAAGTGCAGGCCCTGCCCGAAGCTGAGATGACTTCCGCGGCGGTGGATGTCGTAGCGATCCGGATCCGTGAAGTGGTTTTCGTCGCGGTTGGCCGACGCGTTCAACAACAGCATGAACGACCCCTCGGGAACCACGCGACCGTAGTGCTCGGCATCGCGCGCGACGTAGCGGGCCTGCACCGGAGACGGCGGCTCGTAGCGCAGCGTCTCTTCGATCGCACCCGGGATCAGTGACGGGTCCGCGACGAGTTCGCGGCGCTGATCGGGATGATCCGACAACAGCTGTCCCATGAAACCGATTAGGCGAGCGGTGGTTTCGTTGCCGGCGCCCGCGATCATCGCCGTGTAGGCCAGCACCTCGGTGCGCGACAGCGGCCGGCGCGTACCGTCCGGCTCGTCGATCTCGGCCCGCAGCAGTTCGGTCATCAGGTCGTCGGACGGATGACTGGCCCGCCATTCGATGTATTCGGCGAACAGCGCGATCGAATTCGCGAAGACGTTCGCGTCGACGGCAGCGGGGTCGCTGTCCCTGGACAATTCGATGTTGGCGACGCTGCGGTCCCGGATCTTCTCTTGATCTTCCTCGGGAATTCCCAACAGGTAGCCGATGGTCCGCATCGGCATCATCGCGCCCAGGTCCGCGATGAAATCGAACCCGTTCCCGCCGACCAGCGGGTCGAGCTCGCGGACACAGAAGCCGCGCACCAGGTCCTCCACCGCCAGCATGCGCCGGGGCGTGAAGACCCGGGACAGCAGCTTGCGGTGCAAATCGTGCAGCGGCGGATCCTCGAACAGCAGAATGCCCGGTGGCACTTCGATATTCGCGAACAAGATGTCGGCTGTGGTCCCGCGGCCGGACCGGTACGTCTCCCAGTTCGGCAGTTCGCGGACCACGTCGTCGTATCGACTCAGCGCGTAGAAGTTGTACTTCTCGTTGTAATACAACGGCGCTTCTTCGCGCATCCGCTTCCACACCGGGTACGGGTTCGAGTCGATCTCGACATCGAATGGGTCGTAATACAACTCGACGGCATTGGCGCTTGTCATAGTCGGATCCCTAACTCAGTCGTTGCGGTGCAAGAAGCCGTGCAGGAGCGCTTGAACGAGTTCCTCAACGATGACCTCCCGCGGCGGTGGCGTGTCCCCGAAGTAGGTGGAACGCAGCGCGGCCATGCCGGCGATCATCGAAACAGTCGAGTGGGCCGGCAGGTCGGGGTGGTCGGACCGCAACCCCCGCAATTGCATTCCCTCAACGCTGATTTGGCCCAGCACCGTGACGGCGCGGCGGATCTCGGCGATGCCGGCATCGGCCTTCTCCTCCTCGCTGAGACTCTCGGCCGCCATCAGCGTCAACAGCAGACCCTGATGTTCGACGAACACGTCGTAGAGCTGCGACACGAAAAGCCGAGTCAGCTCCTGCTCGTCGGTCTCCTCGGGGACCACCGCCTGCCAGGTCTTGCCGAATTCGTCGACGAAACTGACGAACGGCACGACGAGCGCCTCGCGGAACAGCGCCGCCTTCGACCCGAAGTTTCGGAACAGCAGGTGCTCGGTGACCCCGGCGGCCTGGGCGATTTCCCGCGTGGTGGTGCTGCGATAGTCCTGTCCGGCGAAGAGCGCCCGGGCGGCGTCCAACAGCAGCCGGCGCGGCTCCCCACGGGGCCGACGCACCACCGTCGCCTGCTTAATCGCTCGCTGGGACACCGAGGTCCACTCCTCCCAAAACGCCTTGGGGATAGTATCCACTATCCAGATAGGATAGTATCCACTACCTTAAGGAGGCGCATCATCGAAAGGGTGACACCATGGGCGCTGTCATCATGCTCGGCACGTTGTTCGGCCTGATCATCCTAATTTTCGGGCTGGTACTCCGCTTCGATCCCGAGGCGCGGCGCAGCGACGAGGGGCGCCCGTGAACACCGAAATGACGCCGGTGATGGCCGGGGCTCAGTACTTTTCCTACGCCGCGAGCATCACGTTCCTGATTATCGGGATCTACTTGAGCTACCGTCGCCGCCGCATCCATCCGCTGTTGCTGCTCGGCATCTCGGCGATCTCGTTCTCCTGGATCGAGTCCCCCTACGACTGGGCGATGTACGCACAGTTTCCGCCGGCGCTGCCCCGCATGCCGTCCTGGTGGCCGCTGAATGTCACGTGGGGCGGGTTGCCGTTGGCGGTGCCGATCGGCTACGTCTCCTACTTCATCATCCCGGCCGTGACCGGTGCGGCACTCGGACGTTGGCTGAGCGCAAAGTTCAACTGGCGCAGGCCGATTACCCTGCTCGTCGTCGGCCTAGTCGTCGGGTTCTGCTGGGCGTTGTTCTTCAACGCCTACACCGGGGCCCAGCTCGGCAACTTCTACTACGGCTACGTGATTCCCGGCCTGGCGATCTTCGAAGGCACCAGGCACCAGTACCCGCTGTACGACTCGCTCGCCATGGGCATTCAGATGATGGTCTTCACTTATCTGCTCGGCCGCACCGATGCGGAAGGCCGCAACGTCATCGACATGTGGGCCGACAAGCGATCGAAGAGCCGGGGGCAGTCCGCGGTGCTGTCGATCGTCGCCGTCATCGTCATCGGACATGCGGTGTATCTGTCGGTCTTTGCGCCCCACCTCATTACGAAGCTGGGCGGCTATGTGACCGCGGGCCCGACGGAGCAGCTGTATCCGGGCGTCCCGAACCAACCCAAGTGAGACCCTCGCGCCCAGCGTCGAGTTGTTGCGCCAAAATTGGCGAATTTCTCCCAACAACTCGACGCTCGCCGAGGAGTAGCGGTCACCCGAGCGCTTCGGGCAACACCTCTTCGCCCACCCGCTTGAGGTAGGGCCACGCGATGTCGGGTGGCAGCCCGCCGCACAACGGCGACAGGTTGAGCACCTGGCCGGCTTTCACCCGCGAAATCGCTTCTGGCACCGAGATAATGATGTGCGATGTGGGCGCGGCGCGCAGCTCGTCGACGGATTTCACGTGCGAGAAGCCGGCCGTCGTCTCGTCGCCGGGATTCCACGCCGCATAGGTTTTCACGTCGTGCAGCAGATGCTCCCCGATCTCTTTCCACGCCCGATCCACGTCGTCGGCGACGAAGACGACCGAGGGGGTGTTGCGGTCGGGAAACATCGTCGGGCCGGGCTGATGGCCATGCTCACGACAGGCCTGCTCGTAGGCTTCCTGCATGCCGGGTTCGTTGGCGTTGCCCAGCATGCCCAGGCCGTATCGGCCGGCCCGGCGCGCGGCGGCAACCGTTCCGCCACCCCACATCAGCCCCGGCCCGCCGGGAGTCAGCGGCCGCGGTGTGACGGCGATGCGCCGCCCGTTTTCTTCGACGGTTTCCCCGGCCAGCAGTCGCCGCAACAGCGCGAGCTTCTCGTCGCAGACGCGACCGCGGGTCTTGATCGGCACACCGAAGTGCTCGAACTCCTCGGGCCGATAGCCCAACGCCAGGATGTAGGACGCCCGCCCGTCGCTGATGATGTCGAGCACCGCCATGTCCTCGGCCAGGCGCACGGTTTCGTAGAACGGCAGGATCAGGATCAGGCTCAGCGCCAGCCGCTGGGTTCGCGAGGCCACCGCCGAGGCCAGCAGAAACGGGGACGGCAGGTAACCGTCCTCGGAGCCGTGGTGCTCGCACAACACGGCGGCCAGACCGCCGTGTTCTTCGGCCCAGGCACACATTTCGGGTGCGGCCGCGTAGAGATCGGCCGGGGCCGCGGCCCACTCGGGATCGCGCATGTCGAAGCGCAGCGTGTACACGGCAATGCACGTTACACGTTCAGCCGAAGGCGTAAAGCGGAAGCGTCGTCGGGATGTCCAGCGAGCTCAGCAGGCCCGGTGGCGCGTCCACGACGTACGGGATCGCGTTGACGACGCGCATTGCCGTGGCGGCCATCGCGGCGTGGCCCGCGGCGTGCCCCTCCGGCGCCCCGAGCGTCATCTCGCAGTGGATGTCGGGATCTCCCTCGATGTCGACCCGATACGTAGCGTCGCAGTCCGACGTCGGCCAGTCGGGTGCGACGTCGCGCGCCATCCGGATGACGTGCTCGATGACGATGGCCTCGGCACCGTTGACGACGCCCGCCGCCCGGGTGCGGACCGCACCGCAGCTGCCCGCCTTGATGGTGCCGAACGCGACCTCGATGTCCCTATTCGTCAGCTCCCGATCGAGCGAACCGCGGATCTGTTCCACCTCGACGCCGAGGCCCGCGGCGATCAGGTAAATCGGTGCTTTCCAAGCCATTTCGATGAACCCCGGCGTCTTGAGCATCGGCTCGAAATCCAGCGGCCGGCCAAAGCCCATCCCGTCCATCATCACGTCGGCCACCGGGTAGTGATCGTTGAGGGCGACCTCGCTGGCGGTGATCCGGCGGATGCGCTTGGACTGCGTCGTCATCAGCAACGCCAGCTGATCGGACGCGAAACCGGGAAAGATGCCCGACACGTAGAACGACGCCCGGCCGGCCTTGGCCGCCTCGTCCAGATCGTCACGCCAGTTGGGGGCGAAGTAGGACGGCGGGTACACCAGGCTGGTCGATGACGTCGACACCACGTTGATGCCCGCCGCCAGCAGCCGCACGTAGTCGGGCACGGCGGCGCCGTCGCGGTCGGGGCCGCTGGCCGCATACACCACGCAGTCGGGCGCCAGCGCGATCAGCGCGTCGGCGTCGTTGGTGGCGATGACGCCCATCGGCTCGCCGCCGACCAGTTCGCCGGGGTCCTTGCCGACCTTCTCGGGCGAATGTACCCAGACGCCAACGAGTTCCAGATCCGGTCGACGCCTGATGGCATCGATGGCGATCGATCCCACTCCGCCGGTCGACCACACCACGATCCGCATCAGGAGTTCTCCTCACCTATCTTGGCGGCGGCCGCGGCACGCTCGAGATACGGCCACGCCACCTCCGGCGCGACGCCGCCGCACAGCGGGGCCAGTGGCAGCAGCTGCCCGCCGCGCACGTAGTCGGTCGCCTGCTCGGGCGTGAAGATGCGGTACGGGCCGTTGTCCTCGCGCAGCGCCGCCACGCTGTCGGCGCGGGTGATGCTGGCCACCGAATCGTCGTGCGGCCGGTAGGACGCCGCTGTTTTCGCGTCGTGCAGCAGGTGTGGCCCCAGCTCGTCCCACGCCTGATCGACATCGTCGGCTACGAAAACCGCTGTCGGAGAACCTGGTTGGGGGAACTGAATGATTCCGGGGTGGTGCCCGTGCGCACGGCACTGCGCCTCGTAGTAATCCTTGAGCCCGGGCGAGGCGGTCTGGGAGATGAACCCAAGCCCGTGCCGCCCGGCCCGCCGCGCGGCGGCCTTGCTGCCACCGGCGATCAACATCATCGGCCCGTTCGGCGACGCGCACGGCGGGGTGACGCGAACTTCACGGCCCCGGTACTGGACCGATTCGCCCCGCACCAGCGGGCCCAGCACGTCCAGCATCTCGTCGGCGGTTCGGCCGCGCGTGCTCATGTCGATGCCGAAGTGGTCGTATTCCTCGCGTCGATGTCCCACGCCGAGCGCGTAGGACACCCGTCCGCGGCTGATCAGGTCCAGCACGCTCATCTCTTCGGCGAGCCGAACCGGATCCCACAGCGGAATCGGCACGGCGGCCAGCAGAATCGCCAAAGTGTTCGTCCTGGCCGCGATCGCCGATGCCAGCGTGAGCGGTACCGGCAGGTGGCCGTCGTCGGCACCGTGGTGCTCGGACAGCACGGCCAGTACGGCGCCGCGGGTCTCGGCCCACGCGCACATGTCGATGGCCGCGGCGTACAGGTCGGCGGCCGGTCCGGCCCACGCCGGGGCGCGCATGTCGAACCTCAGCGTGAACATCATCGAGTCCGGCGGCGGGCAAAACGGGGGTCGGCCCTCACATCCCGCACCCTAACCTAAAATTTGTTCATTAGGATAGTAGTTACTCTCTTAAACCCTTGACCGTGCGGGCTCGCGGCTGTTAGCTTCCGAGTCGAACGTTGGGTAACTGCCGGCGTAAGGGCAACGGCCGCCTCAGCTTTCATCGCGCACGCAACTGAGGAGGAGCAACATGACAGCTCAGCGGGTAGTGGTATGGGCGACGGGCGGAATCGGTTCGATCGCCATCCGCGCCGTCGATCGGCGCCCCAATCTGGATTTGGTCGGGGTGTGGGTGCACTCCCCGGAAAAGGACGGCAAGGACGCCGGCGAACTCGCCAACGGCGAGCCGATCGGGCTGAAGGCCACCACCGACGCCGACGCGCTGATCGCCCTGAAACCGGACTGCGTGATCTATGCGGCCAGCGGTCCGGAACGCGACGCCCTGGCCATCCCCGACTACGTCCGGCTGCTCGAGGCCGGGATCAACGTCGTCACGACGAGCACCACGCGTCTGGTCAACCCGCACGCCTACGAACCCGCGGAGTGGCGCGACCAGCTGGCCGCCGCGGCCAAACAGGGGCAGGTGTCGCTCTACGCGTCGGGCATCGAGCCGGGCTTCGCCGCCGACTATCTGCCGTTGGTGCTCTCCACCCAATCGTCGTCCATCGACAAGGTGCACGCGTGGGAGATCGGCCTGTACGACGACTACGGCGTGCCCGACATCATGAGTGACGCATTGGGTTTCGGCCGCCCGCTCGACTACCAACCGTGGATCGGCTTCCCGGGCGCAATCGCCGGCGAATGGCAAGGACAGATCCGATTGATCGCCGACGCGCTGGGAGTCGAGGTCCAGGAAGTCCGCGAGTTCTTCGACCGCGCGGTCACCGACCGGACGCTCGAGGTCGCGATGGGCACCGTCGAGGCCGGAACCTGCGGCGCGCTGCGGATGCGGGCGACCGGCGTGGTCGACGGCCGCGAAGCGATCATCATCGAGCACGTCACCCGCCTGGCACACGACGTCGCCCCGGATTGGCCGGAAGGCATCGGCGACCTGTCCTACCGCGTCCAGATCAGCGGCGATCCCGATATCGACTGCACGCTGGCGGCAACACTGAAGGATCCGCAGCGGGCCGGGGTGGGCGGCATGACGTCCGGGGCGGGCGCCATGGTCGCCACCGCGATGCGCGTCGTCAACGCCGTGCCCTACGTCGTCGCCGCCGAGCCGGGCCTGTTGAGTTCGGTCGACCTGCCCTTGACGATCCCCAAGGGCGCGTTTGTGACCGGGTAACCAGGACCCAACCGCGCGGCCTAGTCTGCGGGAGTGACGCCGAATCCACTCGAGGAACTCACGCTGCAGCAACTGCGGCTGCGCACCAGCATGAAGTGGCGTGCGCACCCGGCCGATGTCCTGCCGTTGTGGGTTGCCGAGATGGACGTCATGCTGCCGCCCACCGTCGCCGAAGCGCTGCGTAGGGCGATCGACAACGGCGATACCGGCTATCCGTCGGGCACCGCACTCGCCGAGGCGGTCGGTGAATTCGCTTCGCGGCGTTGGCAATGGCACGGACTCGACGTCGGCCGCACGACGATCGTTCCCGACGTAATGCTCGGAATCGTTGAGACGCTGCGGCTTATCACCGACCCGGGCGACGCGGTTGTCGTCAATCCTCCGGTTTATGCGCCGTTTTACGCGTTCGTGACGCACTCGGGCCGGCGGGTGATCGAGGCGCCACTCGACGCCGAAGGACGAATTGCGTTGGACGCGTTGGAGGAAGCGTTCACCCGGGCGCGGGCGTCGGGCCGAAGGGTCGCGTACCTGCTGTGCAATCCGCACAACCCGACCGGGACGGTGCACACCGTCGACGAACTGCGCAGCGTGGCGGAATGCGCCCGGCGGTCGCGGGTGCGGGTGGTCGCGGACGAGATTCACGCACCGGTGGTCTTGTCCGGATCGCGATTCACGCCGTACCTGAGCATCCCCGGTGCCGAGGACGCGTTCGCGCTGACCTCCGCCTCCAAGGCGTGGAATCTTTCCGGGCTCAAGGCGGCCCTGGCGATCGCCGGGCCGGAGGCGGCCGCGGATCTGCGGCGGATGCCGGAGGAGGTCAGCCACGGGCCGAGCCACCTGGGCATCATCGCGCACGCCGAAGCGTTCCGGACCGGCGACGACTGGCTCGACTCGCTGCTGCGAGGGCTGGACACCAACCGGACGTTGCTGAGCGACCTGATCGCTGAACACCTTCCGAAGGTGAAATATCAAGGCACCCAAGGCACGTACCTCGCCTGGCTGGATTGCCGACAGCTCGGCTTTACCGAAGACGCCGCCGACGGCCTGGCGGTGGTGGCCGACCTGTCGGGGCCGGCTCGCTGGTTTCTCGACCACGCCCGCGTCGCGCTGAGCTCCGGCCACGTCTTCGGCAGCGGCGGAGCCGGGCACGTGCGGCTGAATTTCGCTACCTCGCAGGCCATTCTCACCGAGGCCGTGTCGCGGATGGGCCGTGCGCTCACCCAGTAGCACTGCGCAACAATGCTTTTCGACTAGGCGCTGACTTCCTCGGCGCCGCGGCCCAGGTTGCGGAATCCCCCGGCCGGTTTCCGGAAGCCCAGCATGACGCGCAACGAATTCAACTCGAATTTCGCCTTGGCGCCGAGGCGTCCCGGCAGGTTGCGTTCCGGAACCAACGGTGGCATTTCGGAGTCCGACAGGTCGATGTAGTGCGTCGGCGTTTCTCCGATCCCCTCGAAATCGTGCGTCAACGGCAGGCATCGTTGCCGTACCGAGTCGTCGAGGCCCTGGACGACGGCGTCCGTCATCAGCACATACTCCGAGACGGGCACCTGGTTTTTGAGCATGCGATGCACCAGGATGACGTCGACGCTGGCGAGCTTGCGCTGGCGCTTGATCTTTTGCTCGGCCGCCTCACCCTCATGCGTGACGAATTTGATCGTCAGATTGTCCAGTTGCGCGCACGAGTCGCAGCCGCAGTCGAAGTCCTTCTTGATCCGCTCGCGTCGGGCGAAGAACGACTGGCGCATCTGCGACAGTCGCTCGCAAACCAGCACTTTGGGGTCACCGCCGGGTCCCCAGAAGAAGACCGCGTCGCCCTCGAGTTCGGCCACTTTGAGGCCCTTGCCAGCGTCGATGACGGATTCCAGCAGCTGCGCCACCGCCAATTGCGCGTGCGCCAGGTGCATCCGGTTCCAGTTCATGTAGTGCGTGTACCCGCTGATATCCGCGATGAGCAGAACGCCGCGCCGGATCGCCATAAATTCGCTAGTTTAGTGGCCTGCCAGGTTCTTCCCCGATGAAACTTCGTACTGGACGAAGTGGCGTCGCGGAGAGAGGCTAGCAGGGGTGCCCGTCCACCGGAGGAGCTGAATATGGATGTGCTGCGAACCCCGGACTCCAGATTCGAAAACCTGGAAGGCTATCCGTTCGTAGCGAACTACATCGACGTGGCGGCAAGCGACACCCCGCCGGTGCGCATGCACTTTCTCGACGAGGGCCCGGCCGACGGGCCGCCGATCGTGCTGCTGCACGGCGAACCCACCTGGAGCTACCTGTACCGCACGATGATTCCGCCGCTGGTCGAGTCGGGAAATCGCGTGCTCGCACCCGACCTGATCGGGTTCGGCCGCTCCGACAAGCCCAGCCGGATCGAGGATTACACCTACTTGCGGCATGTCGAGTGGGTGACGGCGTGGTTCGAGCGCCTGCGCCTGAAAGAAGTCACGCTGTTCGTCCAGGACTGGGGATCGCTGATCGGTCTGCGCATCGCCGCCGAACAGGGCGAGCGGATCGCGCGCATCGTGGTCGCGAACGGCTTTCTACCCGCGGCGCAGCGCAAGCCGTCTCCGGGGTTTCTGGCGTGGCGGGCCTTCGCGCGCTACTCCCCCGTGCTGCCGGCCGGTCGCATCGTCGCGGCCGGCACCGTCCGCAGGGTGCCGCCCAAGGTGCGAGCCGGGTATGACGCCCCCTTTCCGGACAAGACGTATCAGGCCGGGGCCCGGGCATTTCCGCAGTTGGTGCCGACTTCGCCCGACAACCCGGCCATTCCGGCCAATCGCGCGGCCTGGGATGCCCTGGGCCGATGGGAGAAACCGTTCCTGGCGATCTTCGGCGCTCGCGACCCGATCCTGGGGCAGGCCGACCGTCCCCTGATCAAGCACGTCCCCGGTGCGGCGGGCCAGCCGCACGCCCGCATCAGGGCCAGTCACTTCATCCAGGAGGACAGCGGACCGGAACTGGCCGAGCGCGTCCTGGCCTGGCAGAAGCCCCTGCTCTGAAACCCGTCACCGGGCGTTGGCCAGTCGCGCGACGCCGCGCATGACGGCACGACTGACCGCGTGGCGGACCTGGTCGACCGTCGACGCGGCCGCCGGCGGGCCCGCCGTCCCGAGACGGGGGAACAGGCGAAGCGCGTTGGTGCGCTCGATCGCCGCACGGGCATCGGCGTCCAGGCCGGGGTAGGTTTCCAGGCCCGCGGTGAACAGCTTTGCCGCCACGATCGGCGCGAAGGGAAAGTCGGAACCGAAGGTCACATGCCCGGGCTGAGCGAACGCAAGCAGGCTCGGCAGTGCCGCGGCGGTCGACGACAACGCGGTGTCGAAGTAGAAACCGGCGAGGTCGTCCAGGATGTCGGTCAGGCCCCGTCCGGTGTCGCTCGTGATCCCGATCGCCATTCGGTGCGACGCGTAGGGCACGAACCCGCCCGCATGACTCAGGATGAATTTAATGTTGGGGTACTTGCGGCGAATCTCGTTGCGGACCAACAGGTATGCCGCGCGGGTGGTATCGAGCAGGAAATCGGTCGCGAACGGTAGCACCCCGGGCACCGCGGGCCCGGGCAGGTCGGCCGGATGGATGAAGACCACCGTCGACCGTGCATCCAGCGCGGCGAACAAGTCGTCTTGTCCGTCCTGGCCCAGATAGACGCCCGCCGCGTTCGCCAGCAGGATCACGCCGTCGGCGTGCAATTCGTCGAGGGATCTCGCCACCTCGTCGGCGGACTCCTTGACATGTGGCATCGGGATCGTCGCGAAGAACCCGAACCGATCGGGTTGAGCGGTAACGACAGCGGCCAGGTATTCGTTGACCTCGCGGGCCAGCGCCGCGGCGTCGGCCGGATTCGGCACGAACGTGGTGCCCGGCGCGGACACCGACAGAATCGCCGTCCCCACGTCGAGGTCGGCCATCGCCGCCAGCGATGCCTCCGGACTCCAGTCCGGCACGGCGCGCCCACCGGCTTCGTCAATACCCGCTTTACGCAACAGCTCTCGATAGAAATGCGGTACGGCATGATGGTGGGTGTCGATACGCGGCATCGTGGCTCCTTACGTAATCGGCGTGCTCAGCGGTCCGGAATGCCCGCACCGGCGAGTGCGGGAACGACATCCTCGCTGTGCAGTAGCGAAGCGGCGCCGGTTTTGAGTTGGGCGAGCTTGTCGCTGATCGTAGGCCCCTCGGGGGTGTGGCCCCAGATGCTGATGCCCCGATGGGTGGTGGGCTTCCAGGTCGCCTCGTCGACCACGATGGGGTTCCAGCCGAGTTCCCATTCGAATCCCGATGGCGTGACCGCGTAGAAGGACAGTTCCTTGTCGTTGGTGTGCTGGCCGACCCCCAGCGCCATGCGGAAGCCGAGTTCCTTGACCCGCTGGTATGCGTCGGTCAGGTCGTCGAGCGCGGCTACCTGGATGTTGACGTGCTGCACCCGGGTGCGAATCGGGTTGAGCCGCAACCGGTTCACCGCGGCGATCGCCACGGAGTGGTGGCGCTCGTTGACCCGCAGGAACCGGATCTTGAGCTTGAGGCCGCTGATCGTCTCGTCGATGTAGTCGGACAGCCGCGCGTCGAACACGGTGCTGTAGTACCCACGGACCTGATGCGGTCGCGTGGTGGTCACCGCGACGTGGCCCATGCCTGCCGCCCCGGTGACGAATCCGCCGCTCGCGGCCAGCCGGGGCGGCGCGGCCGCGCGCCGAGCGCGGGTGAACACCTCCTGGGCCAGACCGTTGGGTCCGGGGAAGCGGACCAGACGCTCCACCCCGCGCAGCGCGGCCTGGTCGTCAGTGCCCTCGGTGACGGGCACGCCGTGTTGCCGGACACGGGCGAGGACCGTCTCGAATGACTCGTGGTCATCGAGCTGCCAACCGAGTGCGGTGACATCCTCGGCGTCGCCGCGGTCGAGCAGGAAGCGGCACTCGTGGTCGTCGAGGCGGAATCGCATCGCGCCCGCTACCGCCTCGTCGAGGTGCATGCCGATCGCGTCGCGGCCGAATCGACGCCAGTCGCCGAACTTTTGGGTCTCGATCACGACATAGCCCAAATGAACGTTGCCGAATACCGTCGGAGTCATCGTTCGCCGTCCAGGAAATCGATGGCCAGCCGATTGAACAACTCGGCGCGTTCCCACTGCACCCAGTGCCCGGTGCGCGCGGTCATGACCAGCTGGGCGTTCGGCAGCAGGTTCAGCAGCATCGGGCCACCGGCGGGGCGATTGACCTTGTCGTCACGGCCCCACAGGATCAAGGTCGGCGTCATGAGGTGCCGAAGCCGGCGGTCGCGACTGAGATCCATCCGCCACAGGCTGCGCAAGCCGGACGGGCGGCGCAGCGGCGGATTCGCCACCACCTCCGGGTCGATCGACGCCCGGTAACGCAGGTCGATCAGTTCGTCGGGCACCGACGCGCCGTCGTACACCAGGTAGCGGCGGATGAACGTGGCGAGTTTGTCCCGGCTCGGGCCGTCGCCGCCGTAGTAGGACAGCAGGCTTTTCAGCCCGGCGCTGGGAAGGCTCCGGGTGGTTCCGATTCCGCCCGGCCCCATCAACACCAGCTTGCCGATGCGGTCCGGGGTGTCCAGCGCCAGCCGCAGTGCCGCCGCGCCGCCATAGGAGTTCCCCACGAAATGGGCTGTGCCGATGCCGAGTTCGTCGACGAGACCGCGCATCATGTCGGCCAGGTAGCCGAACGGGTCGTCCCGTTCGACGCCCTTGACCGACCTGCCGTAGCCGGGCATGTCGGGCACGATCACCCGGAAGTGCGCCGCGAGGGCATCGACATTGCGGGAGTAGTTGGACAGGCCCGACGCGCCGGGGCCGCCGCCGTGCAGCAGGACGACGGGCGGCCCGGTCCCGGCTTCGGTCAGAAAGATCGGTTTGCCCGCGACGTCGACGATGCGCTCGGCGAGCTGGACGGCGGTCATGCGCTGACTCCGATCGTCTCCGGCGCGGCCACACCCAGATTTGTGAAACCGGTCGGCGGTGCCGGAAGTCGTTGCCCGGCAGCGGCGGCGGCGTAGATAAAACCGTCCGGTCGAGGCACCACTGCGGCGGCGTTCTTGTCCGCAAACCAACGAGTCAGTACGCCGTCGTGGTCCCAGATGGCACCCGCGCGAGGGTGGTACTTGGTCATGCTCATCGAGACGGCACCCAACCTCTCCCAGACATCCACTCCGTCCGGTCGTGCACCGAAATGCAGTACCGCCCAACGCCCGCCGATCACGTCGTCCAGCAGGAGTTTGTTCCCGGTCGTATCGGTCACCCACGGCTGTGGCAGCTGCCAGCCCGTGGCGGCATGCGCATCCGGCGCGAGAAACCCGTCGCGGTAGTGCGCGTCGGGAATCCAGATCAGCGCGCGCCCCGCTTCGAGCACGCCGGGTATGCGCGTCAACGTGCGCAGCAGGTGATTTCGCAGGAACACAAGCGGCTTTCGTCGTTCGGTGATCAGCCGCCCGTTACGAACCGTCCGACGGGTGATCTCGGTGACGTGCGGTTGGCGTTCGACCTGATAGGTGTCGAGCAGCGAGTCGGGTGCGTGGCCGCGAACTACCGCCGCGAGCTTCCAGCACAGGTTGGCCACGTCCCGCACACCGGCCGCCATGCCTTGCCCGAGCCAGGGCGGCATGGCGTGCGCCGCGTCGCCGGCCAGGAAGATGTTGCCGACGCGCCAGCGTTCGGCCACCCGCACGTGATGGCTGTAGACGACGGCCCGCAGGATTTTCACCTGGTCTTCGGTGACACCTTGTTCGTGCAGAACCTCCCACACGGCCTCGTCGGTCACGAGTTTTTTCTCGTCCTCACCGGCGCGGGCCGGGTATTCCCATCGGTGATGCCCCAGCGGCGTCGGGCAGTCCACGGTCGGGCGTTTCGGATTGCAGTGAAACCGCATCCGGTCGTGAGCGTCCCACTCGCGAATCATCTTGGTGTCGATGACCACCCAGCGCTCCCGATAGGTGCGCCCCGTGTATCCGATTCCGAGCATGCCGCGCGTCGATGAGGATCCGCCGTCGGCGGCGATCACATACGACGCCCGAATCCGCGCGAGGGTGTCGGACCGCAGGTCGGCCAGCAAGAGTTCGACGTATCGGGATTGTGCGTCAACAACATTCAACGCCCGCAGACATTCGTGCTCGAGGAGGATCTCGACGTTGCCGAAGCGCGCAACGCCCTCGCGGAGTACCTGGTCGACCGCCGGCTGGTAGAGGAACTGTTGCGCCGGGTGCCCGCAGCCGCGCGGCGTCATGGTGGTCTCGATGAACGGCACCCCGTTGGCGTCGACCCAGGCCAGCGGCCGATCCGGCAACATGTCCCGTTGCAGTCGGTCGGACAGGCCGATCGACTGCCAAATGCGCATCACCTCGTCGTCGGTGGAGATGGCGCGGGCCCGCCCGTACACGTCGGGATCGCGCTCGACGACGATCACGTTGAGGCCAAGGCCGCCAAGCAGATTGGCGGCGGTAGCGCCGGTCGGCCCGTAGCCGATAACTGCGACGTCGTAGCTGGAGATCATCGCTGTCTCTCATTCGCATCGCCCGGTAACCGGGGCCTGAACCTGTAGTGATCACTACAGTAATGTAGTGTTTATTACACTAAGGTGGAGACCCGCCGGAGTCAAGACCCAAACGCAAGGAGTCCCGATGGCCGACACCAAGCCGCAGACGTCCCCGCGACGCCGCCGGGTCGACGGTGAAGCCTCCCGGATCCGCATCCTGGATGCGGCGACCGAAATTGCCAGCGAGCGCGGTTACGAAGGCACCAGCATCGCGCTGGTCAGCGCCAAATCGGGCCTGCCGGCCAGCTCGATCTACTGGCACTTCAAGGACAAGGACGACCTACTGGCCGCCGTCATCGAACACAGCTTCGCGCGTTGGCGTTCGGCATGGCAGCTGCCCGCCGAGGGCACGGCCCCGGAGCGCCTCGCCGCGGTGGCGCTGCAGATCGCCCAGGCCTTCTTGGACTCCCCCGATTTCCTCCGCATTGGGCTGATGCTTGCCCTCGAGCGGCGTCCCGTCGAACCGCGCGCACGAGCGATGTTCATCGATGTCCGCACACAGATGCAGACCACGCTTTCCGTCGATCTCCGCGACCTCGTCCCCGGCCTCACCGATGTGCAACTGCAGCAATTGATTACCTATGCGGTGGCCGGAGCCGACGGGCTCCTCGTCGCCAAGGAGATCGGCGGCGACTCGGTCGACCTCCCGGCATTGTTCGAGATGCACGCGTGCGCCCTCTACGACCTCGCCACCCGCATGGTCGCCGAGCGGTAATCCCGATCGCCGAATGCGACAATTTTTCTGTCGTCGCGGGTCCCCGAGTGCAACGATCAGCAGATGGACATGATGACGATGGGCCTGATGGGCACGGTCGTGGGCGCGTCGGCCATGGGCATCGCGGGCATCGCAAGGTCGGCCGCCGACAACCTGCTCCCCGGAATGGCGATGAACGGCACCAACAAGCATCAGATGCGCAGCCAAATACATTCGCAGCGATGCGAAGCGATCCAACAGTGGCGCAGCGGCTTGGCCGGCGCGCGAGATGCCTACCGGCAGTGGTCCTGCGGACCTCGCGTCGACGAGCCGCCCAACGTCGTGGGCGACGAGTGGTTCGAAGGGTTGCGGCCCCACATATCCACCACCGGCGAAGCGGCCAAGTTCCGCACCGCTCACGAAGTGCACTGCGACAATCCGACCCTGATGCGGCTTTCGCTCGAGATCGGACGGGTGGAAACGGAGTGGACCGAAGAGGCGAAGGGGCGTCGGCGCCGCAGGCGAAACCGGGAGCGATAGCACGGTTGGCCAGATCAATTTGACAACACTAAACTCTCTGTATGATCACTGATTCCCGTGCCGGACTGCGTTAGGACCATTCGCGATGGGCCGAAAGGGTTGGGGCGGAGCACCACCCGCTGACGACGAGGAAGCGCGCAAGCGCATCATCGATGCCGCTTTGCGCAGCATCGAACGGCGCGGACCGCAGCACACCAGCCTGTCGGTGATCGCCGACGACCTCGGCGTCACCCGCCCCACCATCTACCGCTACTTCGCCACCCTCGACGAGCTGGTCACGGCGGCAAGCGACGTCGCCCTCGGCGGCTGGACCGCCCGGATCGCCGATCTCACCGCCGGCAATGGTGATCCGGTCGAGCTGCTCGTGGAAGCCGTCGCCTACCTCGTCGAGCAGTTACCCGAAGAGCCCGTGCTGATGATGTTGCTCGAAACCGATCAGAGCCGGCTGATGAGTCGGCAGATGGTCTTGGGTGAATCCATCCGGCGATCGCGGGTGATTCTGGAGCGCACCGAAATCGACTGGGCCGCATTGGGTTATCGCGGCAAGGACTTCGACGATCTCGTCGAGTATCTGCTGCGCATCATCCAGTCGATGGTGCTGGTTCCCCCGGACCCGCCCCGGTCGGCAGCGGAATTGCGTGCGGTGCTGCGGCATTGGATCGGTCCGGTGGTGAAGACTCCCCCGCGTTCGGTCGCGAGCAGGGCTAGGACACCGCGCGCGGCGCGTCGCCGACCGCGACGACCTCGGTGACGGGCTGTTCGGGCAGGTCGTCGGCGTGGAACCAGCGAAACGACATCAACCCTTCCGGATGATCCTTGGTCGAGATGGCGTTGGGGTGGTCGAGCTCCTCGCGGCTGATCACGATGGTGATGCTGCCGTCCCGGTTGGGGACGGCGGTGCCGGAATTGATACCGCCACGGCCGTATTCGAGGTCGGGCGCCGCCATGTACTGGTTCCACAGCGTCAGGTTCCAGAACCGGCACTTCGGGTGGTGCGACGTGATCACCAGCGCCTCGCCGGGCTCGAGGGCGTACGCGCCCAAGCTGTAGACGGCGTTTTGCATCGAGTACCCGTGCGTGGCGGCACCGGCCCGGTAGGGCGGGGCAAGAACATTGTGGGAGAGGTTTTGCCCGTCGGCGAGTTCGGTCGGTTTGCGTTCCTGTAGCACCAACGGCACGATCGCGAGCATGTCCTGGGTGTAGCGCAGCGCCGCACGCAACGACTGCGCCACTCCCGCATCGGTTTTCGGCGGCCGCACCGGCAAGCCGCCATGGTAGATGACCTCGATCGACCAGTCCACGCGTCGGCTGTGCGCGGGGTCTTCGTGGTAGTCCCGGGTGAGCACGCCATGCGCGTCCTCGTCGAGAGCGATGAAGGGCCCGTCGTAGTCCCGCGGCCGTTCGGGGCCCAAGACGCAGGAGAAGCGCCCGTCCTCGTGCAGCGGCATGTCCTCGTCGTAGAGCACGCCGACGGTGCGATTGGGCCATGCCCCGGGTTCGGGTTCGTTGTAGACGGCGACCGAGTACATCACGCTCTCGTTCGGAGTTCCGCTGATGCGGTAGGTGCGCCGCGGGTCGATGACGACGTAGCTGTAGTACGCGTCGGTGTTATCCCCGCCCCAGCGGCGGTCCCGGCGAAACGGCGTCAGCACATCGTGGAATCGCGGCGCCACCGGGTCCGCGAACAAGGTCACGTCCAACGACAAACCCAGCATCGTGGCGAGGAATTCGTAGCCCTCGGCGACGGCCATTTCTCCGCGCACCGCCTTGGGTCCTTCGAGGAACAGATTCTCGAAATCCGCGAAGGCGGTGAGTAGTTCGCGCCACGCATCTGAGCTCTGGGAATTGGCCATGAGCAGCATCATATGCGCGCATCAAAATACAGCACAACGTCTCTTGTAAAATGTGTAACGACGTAGGTATGGTCCGGATGTGAGCGACGCCATCCACATCACCGATCTCGCCAAGCCGACATTCTCCCCCGAAGCGCAGGCGATCATCGACGGCATGGCCGCGATGGCCGACTACTGCCCGCTGACCACCGACGCGCTGCACGAGCAGGCCACTGCGCAGACCGGATTGACCGACTTCGGCGAGCAGGACTATCGCGAGCGGATGGCGGTGCTGCTCGAGGCCTTCCACGAGTTGCCGCGGCTGACACCGTTCGGCCGCACGTATGCGTTCTCGCTGATGCTGACCTTTCTCAAGGGCCGACTGCGGGTCATCGACCATCTCAAGCGACACCCCGAGATCTTCGATGTCAGCATTGAAGCGCCCCTGGTGATCGCCGGGCTGCCGCGCACCGGGACCACGCACCTGCACAGCCTGTTGGCGGCCGACCCCGCGCTACGGTCACTTCCGTATTGGGAAGCCCAGGAACCGCTGCCGGCGCCCGGAGAGGAGGGCACCATCGAGCCTCGCCGCCAGCGCACCGGCGACGCCCTCAACATCTCCAACACGCTGATGCCGTATTTCACGCTGATGCACGAGATGACGATCGACCATATCCACGAAGACATCGGGCTGATGGTCCAGGATTTCTCGAGCGGTTTCTTCACCACGCTCACCCATCTGCCCCGCTGGTCGGACTACCTGCGCGACCACGACCAGACCCCCGGCTACCAGTTTCTGCGGATGATGCTGCAAGTGCTGCAGCACCAGGACGGCTACCACCGCCGCTGGGTGCTCAAGTCGCCGCAGCATCTCGAGCAGTTCATCCCAATCCTCAACGTATTTCCCGACGCGACGTTCATCGTCACCCACCGCGACCCCGTCGATGTCGCCGTGTCGATGGCCACGATGATGACCTACACCATGCGCATGAGCGTCGACGAGGTCGACGTGCACACGGTGGCCGAGTACTGGATCACCCGGATCGACGAGCTGCTCAGCGCCTGCATGCGCGACCATGACCGGCTGCCGGCCGACCGCACCATCGACGTCCGCTTCGACGAGTTCATGGCCGACGACCTGGCCATGGTGCAGCGGGTCTGGGACACGGCCGGGTACTCACCGTCCGAGGATTCGAAAAAGGCTGTGGCACAATACATGGCCAGCCACGGGCGCGGCCGGTTGGGCCGCGTCGAGTACCACGCCGAGGACCTGGGGCTGGACAAGGACGATCTGCGTCGCCGCTTCGCCCCGTATGTCGAGCGGTTCGTCAAGCCGGCCGGCGCGAGCTCGGCGTAGCCACGTCGCGCGACACCGTCGCGGTGGCGGCCAGCGCCACCCACAGCACCGCCAGCGCAAAACACAGCGCGGCGTAGGGCAGGTTGCCGGTCGGGGTTCCCCCGCCGGTGATGCCGTCCTTCGCGGCGAAGTAGTCGGGAAGTGCTGTGATCCAGAGAGTTCCGAGCACTGCCAGATAGATCGGCCCGAAGATCCGCACGAACTGGTTTGGCTCCCCGTGGGCTTCGCCACCGCGCCACGCCGCGATCAAGGCCGGAATCGCGTATGCCGCGAAAGCCGCGAGCTCGACAACGAAGACGACGGCCTGAGCGGTCGTGTTCGGATGGCTGCCACCGAAAATCGAGGTTGGGATGCTCAGGATCGCGACGCCCACGGTGACCAGTGCGCCCGCGGCCAGGGTGCGCCACAGCAGGCTCACCGTGCTCAGACCGCTTTCGGCCCTGCGTCCGACCAGCAGCATCACCAGCAGGGTGAGTACGGCCGGACCGAGGGTGGCGAAGATGAAGATGCTCGTCATCGGCACCGACGCGAACATCGGGCGGTTGAGCGGGTTTTCGGTGTTCCAGGCCCACCAGCGCAGCTGCGGGCCCAGCTGATCGAACACTTCGTAGCAGCACTGGTGCACCAGGCCGACGCACACCGAGCCGGCCAGAATCCCGCGGGAGCGGAAAACCCCTAGCGTGCGCACGATTTCGAACGCCAGCGTGGTGACCGCGGGATACAACGCCACGATGTAGAGCGGCAGCCGTTCGTACATGAACTGAACGGTGAAGACGTTGTGGTCGAAGACCACGCCGATCTGATCTTCGACCATGAACAGGTTGGGAAAGTACAGCGGAATCTCGGTGACGAGCAGGTACACGATGGACGCGAACCACAGCACCAGGTTGGTGGGGTCGTTGTCGCGCCGCAGCCGTCGTATCGCCCACCACAGCGCGAGTGCCGCGCCGCCAACCATCATCAGTTCGAGCACCGGCATCGTCGGGTGCGACAATGCGAACGGGTTGCGGATGTGGACCACGGGCGGCGCGTCCTGACACGTGAAATGGCCTAGCGTCGCTGCGATTTCGTCGAATCGCGCGTTGCACTGCGACATCGCTCGACCCTCCCTAGCCGACCGCGGTGTACCAGCGGGCGACGTCCTCGCCGCGCCGCCAGCGCTCGAACCACTGATCGGCGAAGCGCGGCAGCGGCTCGTGTTCCGGTTTGTGATAAGGGGTTTGACTCATCAGCACCCGGCCGGCCGCGACGAGTATCTGCTTGCGCGGCACACTGGCGAAGGCCGACGCCACTTCACTGCCCGATGACAGCTTGCCTTTGAGGTTCTGCCACACCCCGTAGGCGGGCAGCAGCGTTCGGGCGTCGACCTTGCGATCGCTCAATGGCACGTGCGCGTTGACACCGTCGGCGATGACCGCCATCACCTGCAACAGATGCTTGACCACGCCGGGCAGCGCGCGGATGCGGTACCAGTTGTCGCCGACCACGGCGTCATAGATCAGCAGTGCCGAGCTGCGGTGCTCGACCTCTTCGACGAAGTGCCACAAGAACAATGACGCCACCCGGTCGTCTCCCGGACGGAACAGCGTCGCCTCGTTGTCCAGCATGAGTTTGAACGACGGCGTGAAGGTGGCCTCCAGATCGGCGATGTAGGCCAACCGGAATTTCAGCGATGTCGTCGCGGTGAGTGCGTCAAACCGCGCCATCGCATCGTCGAAGGTCTGCTGCAGACCGGGATATCGCTTGATCAGTGCGTTGACATGTTTGCGATGCGAGCTGGAGTGCTGCGCCTCCTGGCGCAGGAACGCCGTCGCCTCGGCCGCGGCATCGGCGTCGGTGATCAGCGGTTTGGCCTCCTGCACCGCGGCGACGATCATCTGCTCGAAGCAGATGGCAATGATCGACGTGGCGTTCATGAAGAAGGAGAAGGCCGGGTTCTCCGGATGCCAAGCCCAGGGAACGTCGTCGGTGAAGTCGAACTTCGGCCGTCGCACCTCGAGATCAGTCACTGGTCCATTCCCGCCGAACGTGATTATACAGAGTTGCATCTGGTGTAAGATCAGATTGTTGCGGCCTCATGAGGATGAGTCAAGGCCTCATGAGGCGTAATAATCAGCCGCCGGGCGGAGATCACCTGGCGCTTAATCAGTTCGACGGGTGTGTCAGCCCGTGGCGGCGAGTACCGCTTGCGCAAGCTCGGGGCGGCACACCACCACGTCCGGCAACTTCGGATCGGCCTGGTTGTAGAGCAGTGCCGACCCGTCGATGCGGGAAGTGTGCAATCCGGCCGCCCGGGCCACCGCCACGGGAGCCGCCGAGTCCCACTCGAACTGCCCACCGGCGTGCACGTAGACGTCGGACAAACCCTGGACGATGGACGCGACTTTGGCTCCGGCGGAACCCATTTCCACCAGCGTGCCGTCCAGCGCGTCGCGAACCGCCAGCGCGATGGCCGGTGGCCGGGTGCGCGATACCACGATGCGTGGCTTGGCCGGCGCGGCGGGAGGTGCGGCTACCTCGGGGGTCGCCAGCGTGACACCCTGGGCCGGCAACGCCACGGTACCCGCGACCAGCTCGCCGGCCTGCCACAGTGCGACATGCACCGCCCAGTCGTCGCGCCCGAGCTCGGAGAATTCCCGCGTGCCGTCCAACGGGTCGACGATCCACACCCGCTCCGAGCGCAACCGCACCGGGTCGTCGGCGCCCTCCTCGGACAACACCGCGTCCCCGGGGCGCTCGGCGCCGAGCGCTTGCATCAGAAAGTCGTGGGATCGCTTGTCCCCCGCGGCTTTCCGTTCGCTCGCGTCCGCGTCGGCGAATTCCTGCCGCACCCCGAGCAACAGCTGCCCCGCTTCGGTGGCCAGGCGTGCGGCCAGGGCGTGGTCATTCATCGTTACTCCTAACACGTCGCGAGACACTCAATACTTCCCTATGTTGGTAGCGTTGACCAAATTTACCGTGCCACGATCCTCCGCGCGGTCGGCGCCCCGACACGGACATCTGACATAACCTGGAGGACGTGAGCGGCAACGTCCCCCCATCGGGCGGGTTGCGGCACATTCCGCGGGGGCGGCTAGCGGTGATCGGCATCGCCGCGGCCCTTCTGCTGGTAGGTGTGCTGATCACCGCCGTAGTGAAGCTGGGCCATGGCCAGGACAGCACGACAGCCCAGTCCACCAGCCAACCACCGCCGCCACCGGACAGCTACGCCATTCCGGGCTGCTACAACCTTTCGGTCCAGCCCACCGCACGCCCGAAAAAGCTCAATGTCCTCGGTTGTGCGAGCGTTGCCGTTGCGCTGCAAGACATGTCATGGAGTGAGTGGGGGCCGCAGGGCGCGGACGGGACCGGCACCGCCGTTTTCAAGCTGTGCGATCCGAATTGCGCGACGGGCACCCAAGTCACGGAGCCGGTCGTGGTGCACGCGTGGAATGCGCAGCAGCCGCGCTCGGACGCCATCTGCGTGGTGGGCCTCAAGATCTTCAGCGACATGATCCTGGCCTTCCCCAAGGGCGTCCCGCCGCCCAACGCGCAACGAATCGACACACAGTACAAGGGGATGCCCGCGGTGCACTACGTCAACTACTCGCCCAGCGACACCCGCGAAACCGAGTTCATCGGCTACACGTTCTGCAATTGAAACGCGCCGAACGTGCTCTCAGGGTGGAAAAGTCGGCCCAAAATCCCGCCACTAGAGCACGTTCGGCGAAGTGGAAACTCGCTTAGACCTCGACGACGACCGCGCCGCCCTGACCACCGCCGGCGCACATTGCCGCGACACCGATGCCGCCACCGCGACGGGCCAGCTCGTAGACGAGCGTGGTGACCATGCGCGCGCCCGAGGCGGCGATGGGGTGGCCGAGGCTGCAGCCGCTACCGGAGAAGTTCACCTTCTCCTCGTCCAGGCCGTACTCGCGGCAGGCCGCGATCGGCACCGAAGCGAATGCCTCGTTGATCTCCCACAGCGCCACGTCCGACGGCGACAAGCCGGCCCGCTGCAACACCTTTCCGATTACCTTGACCGCGCCCAGACCGCAATCCCGAGCTGGCACGCCCGCCGCGGCCCAGGCCTTGACGGTGCCCATCACGTTGAGCTTGTTGGCTTTGGCGTAGTCGCTGTCGACGAGCGCGACGGCCGCCGCGGCGTCGTTGGTGCCGCTGCTGTTGCCCGCGGTGATCGAGAAGCCCTCGATCTCCGGGTGCAACACCTTCAGGCCGGCGAGCTTCTCGATGGTGGTGTCGCGGCGCGGGTGCTCGTCGACGGCGAACTCGGTGACCGAGCCGTCGAACTGGGTGATCTTCAGGGGCAGGATCTCGTCGGCGAACTTGCCGGCGTCCTGGGCCGCGACGGCGCGCTGATGCGAGCGGGCCGCCCAGGCGTCCATCTCCTCGCGGGTGATGCCGACGGTCTGGGCGGTGTTCCAGCCCACCGTGATCGACATGTCCTTGGCGGGCGCATCCGGCGTCTCGACGTGCGTCGGCGGCATCCACCGCTCCTCGAACTGCAGCTCGGGCCCCGGGATGCGCCAGTTCGTCAGCGGCGTCATCGACAGCGACTGCACACCGCCGGCGATCAGCACCCGCTCCATACCCGAGCCGATCTGGGCCGACGCGTTGCCGATGGCGGTCAGGCTGCCCGCGCAGTGGCGGTTGACCGACTGGCCGGGAACGTGCTCGAGACCGGTGGCGGTGGCGGCATAACGGGCCAAATCACCACCGCCGTAATGCGATTCGGCGAAGATGATGTCATCGATGTCCGATGGGTCGACGCCGGACCGGCGGACCGCCTCCGGGAGCACCGCGGTGATCAGGGTCTCCGGCGGCGTGTTGACCAGCGTCCCCTTGAACGAACGGCCGATGGCCGTCCGGACAGCTCCGACGATGACGGGTGTACCCATGTTCTAAACCTCGCTGCGGTGGGCGGTCAGACGACGCGAATCGTATCAAATACTGTATAGGCAATAGTAATGGTCTAAATTCGGTACGCCGGGGTCTGTGACGGCGCTAACAATTAAGCGTTTCGGGTAAACACGGAGGCCAACCGTTGAAGACCAAAGGTGCGCTGGTCTGGGAATTGAACAAGCCGTGGTCGATCGACGAGATCGAGATCGGCGATCCTCGTCGCGGTGAGGTGACCGTCCAGCTGGAGACGGCCGGCCTGTGCCATTCCGACCAACATTTGTTGACCGGTGACTTCCCGATCCCGAGCTTTCCGGTGCTGGGCGGTCACGAGGGCGCCGGGATCATCACCGAGATCGGCGAGGGCGTCGAGAATCTGGCCGTCGGCGACCACGTGGTGATGTCGTTCATTCCGTCCTGCGGGACGTGCAAGCCGTGTCAGACCGGGCTGCGCAACCTGTGCGACCTCGGGATGGGCCTGCTGTCGGGCCAGTCGGTGTCCGACGGGTCCTTTCGCGTGACGGCGAAGGGACACAATGTGCTGCCGATGTCGCTGCTGGGCACCTTCGCGCCCTATGTCGTCGTGCATCACACCTCGGTGGTCAAGGTCGACCCGACGATCCCCTTCGAAGTCGCTTGCCTGGTGGGCTGCGGGGTGACCACGGGCTTTGGCTCCGCGGTGCGCAGCGCGGCGGTCAAACCCGGCGAAGACGTCGCGGTGATCGGGATCGGCGGCGTGGGCGTTGCTGCCGTGCAGGGCGCCCGAATCGCCGGGGCCCGAAGGATATTCGCCGTCGACCCGTTCGAGTGGAAGCGCGAGCAGGCGTTGAAGTTCGGCGCCGCAGAGACTTTCGCCGATGTCGCCGACGCCTTTGCCCGCATCGCCGAGGTCACGCGCGGGTTCATGTGCCACAAGGTCATCGTCACCGTCGGCCGCACCGACGGCAGCGAGGTCGAATCATGGATGGGCCTGACCGCCAAGGGCGGGGTCTGCTGCCTGACCGCGATGGGCGGCGTGCTGGACACCGACGTGACCCTCAACCTCGCGGGACTATCGCTGCTGCAGAAAAGCTTGCAGGGCAGCATTTTCGGCGGGGGCAACCCGCAACACGACATCCCGGCGATCCTCGAGCTCTACCAGCTGGGTCAGATCAACCTCGACGACATGGTGACCCGCGAATACCGCCTCGAGCAGATCAACGACGGCTATCGCGACATGCTCGAGGGCCGCAACATCCGAGGCGTCATCCGATTCACCGACGCCGACCGCGCCTAACCCGCTCAAACTCGCGTCAGCGCACCAGACACAATGAGTCCATGACCACCACCCCCGCAGCCCAGCGTGACGCCCAGACCGCCGCTTACCGAGTCGCAGCGATGCTGATGGGTATCGGCACCGTGCATTTCCTCGCTCCCAAGCCGTTCGACACGATCGTCCCGGTCGAGCTGCCGGGCGATCCGCGCTTCTACACCTACGCGTCGGGCGTCGCGGAGATCGCCACCGGCGCCTTGCTGGTACCGCGACAGACACGGCGGTTCGCCGCGCTGGCCGCCATTTTTTTGTTCATCGGGGTCTTCCCGGCCAACGTCAACATGTGCCGGTTGTGGTGGAACAAGCCGTGGCCGATGCGCATCGCCGCCTTCGCCCGGTTGCCGCTGCAGCTTCCGATGATCACCACGGCGTTGAAGATCTTGCGCAACAGCTAGCCCGCGGGCCGTCATCGCGACAGCGGCGAACCCACGCGATGTGCGGTGCCGTCGGGATCGACGTAGGCGAATTCCCTTAAGCCGTAAGGTGTATCGACCGGTTGCAGCAAGCGGCCGTCGAGATCCTGCAGCGCCGCCCATTCCGCGTAAAGGGCGTCGGCGTCGCTGACATAGAGGTACACGCTGGCCGCGGTGCGCAGCGGATCGTGTTCGGCCCACTCGCTGATATGCATCGACACCGAGCCGCGGTCGACGAAGCCGTAACGCTCGGGACCTTCGTAGCCACGGGCATCGAACCCCAGTCGGCGATAGCGATCCAACGCGATGTCGAGATCTCTGACGGGGATGATCGGGGCGACCGAGGCGAAATCGATTTCGGGCACACCACAGTCTGTCAGTTCGCCGGCGCCGGACGAATGCTGTCGTATGCTCCACCCGAGTCGACTCAGCAGGAAGGCGCTCAACGATGAGTCAGCTACCGGGCTTCGTCGCGGTCGCTGCTACCGCGCTGGTAGTGGCGGCATGCGACAGCAACGGGGGCGGCACCGGCACCACGTTGTCAAGGCCGCCGTCCGCGACTTCTACAAAACAGGCGCTCGCGCCGGGCGCGCTACAGGATCTGATGCTCGGCCCCGCCGAAGTCGACACCATCCTGGGAGTCACCGGCTCGAGGACTGACAAACTGTCCGACTCGCTGCAAGAGGACCAAACCGCCGGAGTCGGCCCCAGCGGCTTCAGATTCCCCGAAGAATGCTTGTACATCACCGGTCCTGCCCTCGCGCCGGTGTACGCCAACAGCGGGAGCACCTCGGCATACGGTGAGAGGATTTCCGCACCGCCCTCGCCCGGAGGGTCGGGGTCGAGTGATTCCAGGCCCGACGTCAACCAATATGTGGTGATGTTTTCGTCCGCCCAGCAGGCGAGCACCTTCTTCGACACCTCCGCCCAGCGCTGGCCGGCCTGCGCCAACCGCCAAGGCACGGTTCCCGACGGCCCCAAGTCACCGGGCTTCCAATGGAAGGTGGGACCGGTTTCGAACGCCAACGGGGTTCTGAGCACTTCCGTGTCCGTCAGCCTCACCAAGAATGGCGAGAACATCGTCAAGACTTGTCAGCGGGCGCTGACCGTACGCAACAACGTCGCGATCGATGTCGTCGGTTGCCGCCCAAACCCCGGTGACGTGGGCGTCGACGCCGCCAATCGGATCGCCGGCAAAGTCGACAAACAGTAGGCGTCGCGCCGTCCGCACGAATTCAGCAGCTCCCACCGGGATCTCGCGGCGCTTCCCGCAAACGCCCCGGGACCCTCGCCGCTGTCGTATGCTCCATCCGCAAACAACCTCTCAATAGCCCGCGCGCAGGATGCGCGAAACGCTGTCGAGCCGCCTCGAGCAGGAAGGCATCAAACGATGCGCCAATGTGCAGTCGCCGTCGCCGTCGCCACTACCGGGATACTGGTCGCTGCCTGCGGTGGCAGCAACGGGGGTGGCACCGCTTCGTCTTCGACCACGACCACCACGACGACGTCGTCCAAGCCTCCACTGGCGCAGGCGGCGCTGGCGAGCCTGCTGCTCACCCCGGCCGACGTCGACAGCGTGCTGGGTGTCACGGGTTCGAAGGTCGACAAAACGTTCGACGCGCTGCAAGAGGACAAAAGCGCCGAGGTGTTTCCCAAGGATTACAAGTTCCCCGCCGATTGCCTCTACATCACCGGCGAGGCGTTGACACCCATTTACACCGGCAGCGGCAACACCGCGGTGCACGGTGAGCGCGACCTTGCGCCCATTCCCCCGAATTCGAATGATCCCAACCCCGACGTAACCCAGTTTGTGGTGTTGTTTCCCTCCGCCGACCAGGCGAATGCTTTCTTCAACACGTCGTCCCAGCACTGGCCGGCCTGCGCGAACCACCAGGAGACCGTTCCCAGCGGCGACCCGGACGGCCCGGACATTCAGTGGAAGGCGGGTCCGGTTTCCAACGCCAACGGAATACTGAGCACCACCGTGAGCGTGACCCTGGGCAAGGGCAGCGACACCATTTCCCAGACCTGCCAACGGGCGCTGACGGTACGCAACAATGTTGTGATCGACGTCGAGGCCTGCCGCAAGGATCCGGGGGACGCGGGCGTCAGCGTCGCCAAACAGATCGCCGGCAAGGTCGACAAGCAGTAGTTCCCTTGACGTTCAGGCGATTCGAGCAAGCCCGAGACGACGCCCGCGACTTTGGTAAGAATGGGTTGCTATGCCGCGCAATTTCGATGTCTCGACCGAATCGCCTGCCAGCGTTGAACAGATTTATGCGGCGTTCAGTCGCGAGGAATATTGGCTGGCACGCATCGCGCTGGGGGACGCCGCGACCACCACACTGGATTCACTGAATGTCGACCCCGACGGCAGGCTGACCGTGCGGGTAACTCAGCATGTGGGTCGCCAGCTGTTGCCCGGCCCGGTTGCCAAATTCGCGCCCGGCGAGCTGAAACTCGTGCACGAGGAGACATGGAAACCGAACGGAGGCGGTCACGTTCTCGGCCAGGTCAACGTCTCGACCTCGCCCGGGGTCGGCGGCGCCCGGGCGGAGGCGTGGATGGAGCCCACCGGCGACGGCACGCAGTTGCGATTCGCGATCAAGGTGCACGTCAAAATCCCCTTGGTGGGCGGCAAACTCGAGAAGACTCTCGGCGCGAATCTGTCTGAGAGCATCCCCGCGGTGCAGCGCTTCACCACCAGCTGGATTGCCGAACACCCCTAGCGCTTCGCCTGATGCCTGTTGCCATGCGAGTGCGTCGAGGTGTTAGCTCTGTATTCGTCAGCAACCAACGCCGCTTGGCAGACAGAAAGCCGAAGACGATGCTTCGTAGCTTGTACGCCCCAGCAGCAATGGCGCTAGGGATTGCCGCCGCGGCGTGCGGCGCGCACCAGGCGTCGGGACCGACCACATCGGGTTCGGCGAAACCGCCGGCGAGCAACAGCACGACCGCTTCTCCGACTCCCAACACGGCCGTCGCACCGGCGGGGACGAGTAGCGCACCGCCCGACTGCGTCGGATTGTCGATCTGCACACCACCACCACCGGACGCCGAGGGCAACCCGGCGTGTTACTACTCCGATGGCTGGCAAGCCAATTCAGCCGGGGCCGGGATCGAAATCTGGTATTTCCATGAGCCGCAGAATCTGTCGAAACCCGACAAGGTCACGGCAGTGGTCCGTAAGAAGGACGGCACCACCGAGTCTCAAGATGCCGCCATCGAGGCCGGCCAACAAACGCATCGCTTCGAGTTCCCGACGGTCGACAAGTCCGCGGTTCAAGAGGTCCTGCTGGTCACGAGCGGTGGTCGCTGCTTCGTGATCGGCGGTTAAACGTATCCGATTCTCCCCCTTGCGTTTTCGCATCCGGTGAAAGACAACGGCTTCCTGCTGGAAGCGTAAGCCTTTCAGCCGCAGGGTGTTTAGCCGCCGGTCAACTAGGTAGGCTTCGTCGTTAGAGCAGGCGACGGATGAAGGAACACCAGATGACCCGCATACGCATCATGACGCAGGCAGACACCGACGAGTGCGCGCGGATCTGCTACAAAGCCTTCAACGCGATCGCCGCCCGGCACAACTTTCCGTCCGATTTCCCCTCGGTGCAACATGCTCACGATCTCGTCAACGCGTTGGCGCCCCACCCCGGATACTTCAGCGTCGTAGCCGACTCCGATGGCCGCGTCGTCGGCAGCAACTTTCTCGACGAACGGTCGGCGATCTTCGGGGTGGGCCCGGTCAGCGTGGCCACCGACGTTCAGGACGGCCGCGTCGGCCGCGCCTTGATGCAGGCCGTGTTGGACCGAAGCGCCGAGCGGCAGGCACTGGGTGTACGACTCGTGCAGGTCGCGTATCACAACCGTTCGATGAGCCTCTACACCAAGCTCGGATTTCAGACCCGCGAACCGCTGGCCGCGATCCAGGGCAAGCCATTGTCGATGCAGATCAGCGGATTTGACGTGCGAGCAGCCCACGAAGCGGACTTGGCCGACTGCGACAAGCTCTGTTTGCAGGTGCACGGCCACGACCGGAGCGGCGAGCTGCGCGATGCGATCGCACACGGATCCGCCAAGGTCGTCGAACGCGACGGCCAGATCACCGGATATACCACCGATGTCGGGTTCACCGGTCACTCGGTTGCCGTGAGCAACGAAGATCTGATGGCGTTGATCGCCGCCGCGGACGAATTCTCCTGGAATGGATTCCTTGTTCCGTTGCGCAACGCCGACCTGCTGCGCTGGTGTTTCGACCACGGCTTGCGCATCGTCTACATGCTGAACATGATGGCGCTGGGGTACTACCAGGAGCCGCACGGTTCCTTCTTGGCGTCCATCGGCTATTGACGGCTAACCCGAAGTGCTGACCGTCATTCCGGCCGCCACCGAGTCGAACACCTGCGTCACGAGGTCGACCACCTCTTCGCGCGTCACGTCCAATGCCCCATCCAGCCAAGCGAGCAGGTAGGCGTCGGCGGCGGCTACCACACCGACGCCGAGCAACAGCCGCGTTCGGTCATCGACGCCGTCCACCGTCGGCAAGAGGTCGGCCACGAGCTGGGCCAGCTTGCGCAGTCCTTCTTGGCGTCGGACCGCAACCGTCGGCCCCCCGGAAAACACCTCGCGAAGCTTGATGCGCGCATGGCCGGGGTTGCCGTCCAGCGCGCGGCTGATCGCGTCGATCATCGCCCGGGCACCTTCGGAGGCTCCGGCGGTGGCGTCGATCGCGACCCGGCAAGCACTGACTTCCTCGTCGATGAGTTGGTCGTAGGCGGCCGCCAGCAGCGCGTCCAGGTCGGCAAAACTCTCGCCGAAGTAACGATCGCGCAGTTCGGCCTGTCGCAGCACCGCGCGGATCGAGGTGCCGGCATAGCCATGCTCGCCGAACAGCTCGATGCCTGCATCGACCAATCGGGCACGGCGCTCGGCGACCCGCTCCACCGCGGTCTTTCCGTCGTAATCCCTCATTCAAGACCTTCTGATTGCACGCGTCCCATGATGCAAAGCGTAGGCCAACCTGCAGTCTTTCCTCTACGCAATGTGAGGGCAATCACCATCTGATTGCGCTTGCCTCCAGATACAGGTACGTTCGGCCTATGACATCTTCACGGCAAGTTTCGCCAGATAATTCGTTCGACTACGTCATCGTCGGTGCCGGCAGCGCTGGTTGCGTGCTGGCCAATCGGCTGTCCGAAGACCCGTCGGTTCAAGTGCTCTTGCTTGAGGCGGGACCCGAGGACACACAGGACGCCATTCGGGTCCCCGCGATCTTCGGTTCCCTGTTCGGAACCGAAGTCGACTGGGATTATCGCCTCGAACCGCAGACGCACTATCAGGGATCGATGACCTATCCTCGCGGCAAGACGCTGGGTGGTTCGTCTTCGATCAACCTGATGGTCTACATCCGCGGAGACCGCGCCGACTTCGATGCCTGGAGCGAACGTGGCTGCGCTGGTTGGGATTACGACAGCGTGCTGCCCTACTTCATCAAAGCCGAGAACAACAGCCGCCTTGGCGAACCGTTGCATGGGCAGAGCGGTCCCCTGCACGTCGAGGACCGGATGTTCACCCATGAGCTGTCGCACAGCTGGGTCAGCGCGGCCGGTGAATGGGGCTTGGCGAACACCGACGACTTCAACGGCGCCGCCCAGATCGGTTCTGGCGCTTACCAAGTCAGCTGCCACGAAGGCTGGCGGTGGTCGGGTGCCGATGGCTATCTGAGACCAGCGCTGGACCGACCCAACCTCACCGTGCAGGTCAATGCCCAGGCAACCCGGATCCTGTTGGATGGCACCCGCGCCATCGGTGTGGCCTATGTGCACGATGGCGCGGAAGCCAACGCGCATGCCGGGTCCGAGGTGATTCTGGCCGGCGGGACCATCAACTCCCCGCAACTGTTGCTGCTGTCGGGCATCGGTCCGGCCGGCCCACTGCGCGCACTGGGCATCGATGTCAGATCAGACCTGCCGGGTGTCGGGGAGAACCTGCACGATCACACGATGACCCCGATCGTCTGGGCGACTGAGGGCTCAACGGATCTGCTGGAGCTGGCCAGCCCGGAAAATTTTGCGCTCTGGCAAAGCCGGCGCGGTGGCCCCTTCGCATCCAACGGCGGCGAGGTGGGCGGGTTTCTCTGCACCACCGGGGACGGCATTCCGAATGTTCAATTCATCGGTGGCCCAACGTCATTCGTCGACCATGGGCACTTCGCCCCGCCACTGCCCAACTTCACGATGAACGCCGCGGTAACCCACCCCCGGAGCCGAGGCCGGCTTTGGCTGGGTTCTGCCGATCCACTGGCGCCTCCGCGCATCCATCCCGCCTACTTCTCCGACCCGGCCGACGTGCACGACGTCATCGCCGGCCTGAGCGCGGCGATCGAGATCGCACAGCAGCCCTCGCTGCGGAAGTTCCTCAAGGAACTAAATCTCCCCACCGAGGCGAAACCGGACGAGGCCGCTTTGGCCGCTCACGCGAGAAACTGGTCGCAGACCGAATACCACCCGGTCGGCACCTGCGCAATGGGTGTCGACGAACGAGCCGTCGTCGATCCCGATCTCAACGTTCGCGGTATCGACGGACTTCGGGTCGTCGACGCGTCGGTGATGCCCGCGATCATCAGCGGGAACACCAATGCGGCAACGGTCATGATCGCCGAGAAAGGCGCCGACCTGATCAAGAATTCCCGGCGCCCGAAATCCGGTAATCGCTGCTGACGGTGCGCTAGGTGACGACTTTTCTACTGCGGCAGCATCTCGCCGTGCGTCTCCGGCGCCAGCGGAATGATGAACAGCCCGATCACGAAAACGATCGCCGTCAGGGCAACGGGTAAGCCCAGGGTATGGGTGTGCAGCACCGCCGCGCCGAGCATGAAGTTCACGCCCGCGCCGACGAAGCGGCCGAGCGATGTGCAGAACGCGAACGCCGTTGCGCGCACCCGTGTCTCGAACTGTTCGGGCAGCCACAGACTGAATAGCGCGAAGTTGCCGCCGAAGAAGCCGAGCACGAACAGCCAAGCGATAAACGGCGCAAGGCCGTTAGGCAGATAGAACGCCCAACCAAAGCTGCCGGTGATCGCGACCGCCATTCCCGCAAAATAGATCGCGGCCGTCTTCCTGCGTCCGATGCGCTCGGCGATCGCCGGCAGCGCAATACAACCCAGGATCGTTCCGATCGACAACAAGCCCGTTGCCCACGATGCGGTTCTGGTGGCGTCGCTCTTGCCCATTCCCGCGTGCTGCGCCAGCTGAATCACGGCCGTCGGCTCGTACACCGCGCCCGCCCACAAGCCCACGATCGCGATCGTCAACAACGCGCAGGCCACCCAGGTTCGGCGCCGGTAGCGCGCGCCCAGGATTTCGCGCAGGGGGTTCACGCGAACGGAGCTGCCCGAATCGGCCCGCTGCCACTTCTCGGTCTCCTTCACGCGCGTCAAGATCAGGATCGCGACCACGACGGGCACGGCGCCGGTCAGAAACATTGCGCGCCAACCGAAATGGACGCCGATAGTGTAGTTGAGCGCCGCGGCCAGGAAAAAGCCGGCGTAGTAGCCGGTCTGCAGATAACCGGCACCCATCTTGCGTCGATCCTCTGGCCATGCCTCGGCCACGTAGGTCCCGGCGAGGGCCCATTCGCCGCCGATTCCGACCCCCGCGATGAAGCGGAAGGTGGCGAGTTCCCAGACGTTTTGCGCCATCGCCGAAAGCCCGGTGAAGATCGCGAAAGTGAAGATCGTCGCGGCCAGCACCTTCGTTCGCCCGAAGCGGTCGGCGATCGGACCCCAGATAAAGGAAAGCCCCCAGCCCACCAAGAACAGGGCGAACAGGATCGATCCCGCGACCCCGACGTTGGCCGGCGTCGCGGACATGCCCGACCGTGGCAACAGTTCAGTCAGCGCCGGCGTGAGCACCAGCGCATAAATGAACGAATCCATCCCATCGAGTGTCCAACCGGTCCAGGCCCCCCAAAAACCGAGGATTTGCGAACGATCCAGTGGCGTCCGGTTGCGTTTCGGCACCGTGCGCTGTTCTGTCGTTGAACTCATACCGTGCCCCCGGGCTGAAGCGGAATTGGCTCGCGAGTTTGTGCGTTAGAGCGAGTACCAAATTATATATAATATAGTGATGTCCGACGCTACGACTCATTCCCTCCTAGCCAGACCGGTAGCGCTGCCGGCTTCGCTCGCGTTAGCGGAGCGCGGCAGTACGTCGCGGATGATCGCCAACGCGTTGCGCGCCGCGATCGTCGACGGCAGCCTCGCCCCGGGCACGCCGTTGCGCCAGGACACGATCGCGCGGCACTTCTCGGTCAGCGCAATCCCCGTTCGGGAAGCCTTGCGCCAGCTCGAAAGCGAAGGCTGGGTGAAGGCCGAGATCAACAAGGGCGCCACCGTTGCGCCGCTGTCGGCGCAGGAAGCGCGGGAAATATACGAAATCCGCGCCGCACTGGAAAGCCTTGCGATCGGACTGGCCATACCCGCTCACACGCCGGCATCGCTGCGGAATGCGGCCGCACTCTGCAAGGCGGCGTCGGCCGAGAAGGATCCGGCGCTCTACGTCGCACGCAACCAGGCTTTCCATTTGAGCCTGTATGTGCCTGCCGCGCGACCGCAGCTCTTCGAGATGATCGACATGCTGCATGTCCGGGGTGAACGTTATCTTCGGCTCAAGTTCGGGCTGCCCTCCTACAAGCGAGCCTCCGACCGCGAACACGCCGCGCTGCTCAAGGCGGTCCGCCAGGGCGATGTCGACACCGCCCAGTCGCTGGTCACCCAGCATCTCCTCGACACCGGAGAGCTGCTCTACCGCTTCCTCTCCGAGTCCTCGAACCGGGAGCAATGTTGACCGGAACGCCAAGATCGATACCGAATCGCGGTAGTAGACAGAGTTTTTGACGGACCGCACCACGGTGCCGGTCAGCAAACCTTGCTGGCCTTCAGGCCATACATGACAGGGAATCGAGGTTCTTCCGGCGGCATCGCCCACCACCCATCCGGTCGTTGCACCATCAGCGGCCAGCGCCGCCACGGCAGCATCTCCGTTTCGGTGAGGCTCTCGACGACCAGTCCGGATCGCGCAACCGCGGTAACGACCTCGCCCAGGCCATGGGACCACTCGTAGTGCACGGTGTCGCTAGCGAGCGCCGGGCCATCGGTGTAGCTGTGGGTGCTGTCACGCTCGACGGCCCCACGGCCGGCGAGATAGTCGTGGCTGACAACCAAATGGTCTGGGGCATCAGGCTTTCGAGTGGGACCGAGGGCGTTGAACATCGGGTGGAATTCCATCAGATACAAGAAGCCGCCAGGCTTGAGCAAGCGCGATATCGTCTGCGCCCATGCGGTCAGGTCAGGCAGGTAACACAGGGCGCCTTTGCCCGTGTAGACGATGTCGAACCGTTCTGGCCCGAGGGCGGCCACCGCGTCGTAGACATCGGCGGTGACGTAGTCGATCGTCAGACCCGCTTGGCGCGCGATGCGCCGGGCCTCCCGCACCGAGACGGAGGAGAAATCCAGCCCGGTGGCGCGAGCACCCTTGCGCGCGAATGCCAACGTCTCCGTGCCCAAATGGCATTGCAGGTGCGCAAGTTCTTTTCCCTCGAGTCCACCGAGGTCGCGCCACTCGAACGGCGCGAACCACGTCGTCGGGTCCCGATCGCCGATTCCGTAGAAGTCGCTGTTCACGTGGATCGGTGTGCGCGCATCCCAATTGCGGATATTTGCATGCATTTTCGCGCGAGTGCCGTCGTCGAGCACGCTCCCAAGTATGCCGCAACGAGAACGCCGAAGCGATATCCTGCGCGTCCCGGCCACAAGCCTGCGTGAGGTGGCCGGCCGGGTCCGTGTCGTCGGCCGAAGGTAATTCCGGCCGCAGATCTGTTGCGCTACATTGAGTCATCGCCTACCAGGTTCAACGCGGAACGAGGCCATCATGGGATTCATCACGCCGGACCTTCCAGATGTCGACCACGACACCTGGCCCACGCTGCCCCGGTCCACGCGAATGCAAGTGGTGACCCGGCATTGGGTGGAGCACGGCTTCGGCACCCCGTCGGCGATCTACCTGCTGTACGTGCTGAAGATGGCGGCTTACGCCGGTGGGGCCGCAGCGGTCATCGCGTCGACCCCGGGTCTGGGCGGCCTGGACCGCATCCAACAGTGGTGGACGCAACCGATCGTGTACCAGAAGCTCGTCGTCTTCACGCTGCTGTTCGAGGTCCTCGGCCTGGGGTGCGGGTCCGGCCCACTCACGGCCAGGTTCTGGCCGCCGATCGGGGGCTTTCTGTTTTGGTTGCGGCCCAACACGATTCGTCTGCCACCATGGCCGCGTGTGGTTCCGTTCACCCGCGGCGATAGTCGCTCGATGGTCGACGTCGCCCTCTACGCGGTCGTGCTGGCTTCGGGCATCTGGGCGCTGCTGTCGCCCGGTCGCGGCGGCCCGGTCACCTCGGACGGCGACGTCGGTCTGCTCGATCCGATGGTGGTGGTGCCGGCGATCATCGCCCTGGCGCTGCTGGGCCTGCGTGACAAGACGGTGTTCCTGGCGGCGCGCGGCGAGCATTACTGGCTGACCCTGTTCGTGTTCTTCTTTGGTTTCACCGATCAAATAGCCGGCTTCAAAATCGTCATGCTGGCGCTGTGGTGGGGCGCGGCGACCTCCAAGCTCAATCATCATTTCCCGTACGTCGTGGCGGTGATGACCAGCAACCATCCGCTGTTGCGGAGCAAATTGTTCAACTGGGTCAAACACCGGCTCTACCGCGACCCGGTCAACGACATACGTCCGTCGTGGGTGCCGAAAATCATGGCACACGTCGGCGGCACCACGGCCGAGTTCCTGGTGCCCTTGGTTCTGGTCTTCTTCGCGGACGGCCACCGCTGGGCCTGGTTCCTGATCGCCTTCATGGTGATCTTCCACCTCAACATCATTTCCAACCTCCCGATGGGAGTTCCGTTGGAGTGGAACGTCTTCTTGATCTTCTCGCTGTTCTATTTGTTCGGGCACTACGGCTCGATTCACGTGACCGACCTCCAGTCACCGCTGCTGCTGGCGATCCTCGTCGTCGCGCTGGCCGTGGTGCCGATCCTGGGAAACCTGTTCCCTCAGCAGTTTTCGTTCCTGCCCGCGATGCGCTACTACGCCGGTAACTGGGCGACCAGCGTGTGGTGCTTCCGTGCGGGTGCCGAGGAGAAGATCGAAGCCACCGTCGTGAAAAGCTCTGCGCTGGCCGCCAAACAACTGACCAAGCTCTACGACGCCGCGACCGCCGAGATCACCATCGACAAGGCCGGCGCGTTTCGGTCGATGCACACTCACGGCCGCGCGCTCAACGGGCTGCTGCCTCGCGCCATCGACGACGAAGCCGACTATCGCATGCGCGAGGGTGAAATCGTGGCCGGTCCCCTGGTCGGCTGGAACTTCGGCGAAGGCCACCTGCACAACGAGCAACTGCTGGAGGCCTTGCAGCGCCGCTGTCAGTTCGAGGAAGGCGATGTCCGGGTGGTCATCCTGGAGGGCCAGCCCATTGCGACCCAACGGCAGTGGTATCGCATCGCCGACGCCAAGGCCGGCGTGATCGAGGAGGGTTACGTCACGGTGGCGGACATGCTGACGCGTCAGCCGTGGCCCGAGCCCGGGGACGAGTTCCCCGTCCACCGGACCCGCGGCGACGACGCCAAGCGGCTATCCACGGCCGACTAGCGGTACCTGGGTGCTTGCATCCGACCGTTGCGGGGGCGACGGCTGGCCGGGGCGGTGAACCCGCCGGTGTCGTCGAAATGCGCCCATGCGCCGCCGTCGTCGACTTCCATGCGCCAGCCCAGCTCAGAACTGTCCGCGACGGTGTCCACAAACCATGCGTATGCGGCTTCTGCGCTGTCGAAATTCTTCGCCCCGACTATCTCGCCATGCGGGTCGATAGCTCGGAAGGTGGTCATGCGAAGTAATTATCCACTTCGGTCAAGTTTCAATCGCCCGCAATTTTCGACCGAAGGGGCCGCGTTTTGCCTGCTTACAACGTGCGCGTCAACTGACTAGCCAGCAATTCGGCGAATCTGGCCGGGTCCTCGAGAGCACCGCCCTCGGCCAAGAGCGCCGTTCCGTATAACAATTCCGCGGTCTCGGCGACCGTGGGATCGTCGGCGCGCTCGTGGTGGGCTTGGCGCAATCCGGTGATGAGCGGATGGTCCGGGTTGAGTTCCAGAATCCGCTTCCCGATCGGGATGTTCTGCCCGGAGGCCTGGTAGATGCGTGCGAGCGCCGGACTGATCCCGAAGGCGTCGGTGATCAGGCAGGCCGGCGATTCGGTCAGGCGAGTCGACAGCCGGACCTCCTTGACGTGGTCGCTCAACGTCTCCTTCAACCAGGTCAGCAGGTCGGCAAATTCTTTCTCCCGCTCCTCGCGCTCGGCGTCGCTGGATTCCTCGTCGGAATCGAGGTCCACTTCGCCCTTGGCCACCGATTGCAGCGGTTTCCCGTCGAACTCCGTCACGGTGCCCACCCAGACCTCGTCGACGGGGTCGGTGAGGATCAGAACCTCGTAGCCCTTGGCCTTGAAGGCCTCCAGATGCGGCGACTTCAGGATTTGCTGCCGGGTTTCGCCGGTGGCGTAGAAGATCTGCTCTTGCCCCTCTTTCATGCGCTCGACGTATTCGGCGAGAGTGGTGGCGTCCTCCTCGCTGTGCGTCGACGCGAACGAGGAGATTTGCAGCAGGGTGTCCTGGTTGTCGACATCGGACAGCAGGCCCTCTTTGAGAACCCGGCCGAACTGGGTCCAGAAGGTGCGATAGTCCTCGGGCCGCTCGGACTGCAGATCCTTGATCGTGGACAGCACCTTCTTGGTCAGCCGGCGACGAATCGCGTTGATCTGCCGGTCTTGCTGCAGGATTTCGCGAGAGACGTTGAGCGACAGGTCTTGTGCGTCGACCACACCCTTGACGAATCGCAGGTACTCCGGCATGAGCTGGTCGCAGTCGCCCATGATGAACACCCGCTTGACGTACAGCTGGACCCCGACGTGGGCGTCCCGGGTGAACAGGTCGAACGGGGCATGCGACGGTATGAAAAGCAGGGCCTGGTACTCGAAAGTGCCCTCGGCCTTCATCACGATGACCTCGAGCGGGTCGTCCCAGGCGTGGGCGATGTGCTTGTAGAACTCCTTGTACTCCTCGTCGGAGACTTCGTCCTTGGGCCGGGCCCACAGCGCCTTCATCGAGTTCAACGTCTCGGTTTCGAGCGTGACGACCTCTTCGCCACCCTCTTCTCCGGAAGGAGTGCGCCGCTCGACCTCCATCCGGATGGGCCACGCGATGAAGTCGGAGTACTGCTTGACGAGGCTGCGGAGCTTCCACTCCGAGGTGTAATCGTGCAGCTCGTCCTCGGCGTCTTCGGGTTTGAGGTGCAGGGTGACCGCGGTTCCCTGCGGGGCGTCTTCGACCGATTCGATCGTGTAAGTGCCCTCACCCGTCGACTCCCACCTGGTGGCTTCGCTCTCGCCGGCCTTGCGCGTCAGCAGCTCGACCTTGTCGGCCACCATGAACGACGAGTAGAAGCCGATACCGAACTGGCCGATCAGTTCCTCCGACGCGGCCTCGTTCTTTGCCTCCCTCAGCTGCTGGCGCAGCTCGGCGGTGCCCGATTTGGCGAGCGTCCCGATCAGGCCGATGACCTCGTCGCGGGTCATGCCGATCCCGTTGTCGCGGATGGTCAGGGTGCGCGCGCCCTTGTCGACGTCGATCTCGATGTGGAGGTCGGACGTGTCGACGTTCAGGTCCTTGTTCCGGAACGCCTCCAGCCGAAGCTTGTCCAGCGCGTCGGAGGCATTCGAGATCAACTCCCGCAGAAACGAGTCCTTGTTGGAGTAGACCGAGTGGACCATCAGGTCGAGGAGTTGGCGGGCCTCGGCCTGGAATTCCAATTGCTCAACACCGGCATTCATGGCATTCAAATCTACCGTTGCGCTCGGGCTCTACCCTGAACAGGTCAGCCCCACCGACGAAGGGACATCTGGTGTCTGTTGCCCAACGCGAACGTGCCGCCCTCGTCGACACCATGCGCACCGTCGGACCGGATGCGCCCACCCTGTGCGACGGCTGGACCACCCGAGATCTGGCCGCCCACCTCGTGATTCGCGAATATCGCGCGGATGCCGCGCCCGGCATTCTCATCCCGTTCTTCGCCGCCCACACCGCCAAGGTGCAAAACGCGGTGGCTGAGCAGACGGAGTGGGAGGCGCTGCTGGACAAGGTCGCGTCCGGTCCGCCGCTGTACTCACCGCTGAAGCTGCTCGACCCGGTGGCCAACATCGGCGAGATGTTCATCCACCACGAGGACGTGCGTCGCGCGCAGCCGGACTGGGCGCCGCGCGCGCTGGAGCCGGCCCTGGCCAAAAGCCTGCGCCGCACGCTTCCGCTGATGGCCCGGATGACGCTGGCGAAGGTTCCCGGCCGGGTCGCATTACGCCTGCCGGAGGGCAAGACGGTGCTGATCGCGGGCAGCGGCCCGGCGGTCACGGTGACCGGTGCGCCCGAAGAGCTGCTGCTGTTCTCGGTCGGGCGAGAGGCCCGCGTGGAGTTCGACGGCGATCCGTCGGCGGTGCAGACCGTCCGCGATGCACCTAAGGGTTTGTAGGCTCGGCAGCGAACGGGACTTCGACCCCCTTCTGGAACGACAGCGCCGCGCTCTGAATCGTCAACGCGGCGGTCAGCACGGACACCCACAGCCAGGCCTCGGCCGGGGCGATATGCGTGGCCGTGTTGGCATAACCCAAGGCCTCGACGGACCGAACGACCACGACGCCGACGACCGCGACCGTGATGTACGGGACGACCGTGCGCACGCGTCGGGTAAGCCGGCTGGGCGGTGATTCCGAACCCCGCCTTGACATTCCGAGGTACCACGCGGCGGCGCACACCACCAGGACCGCCAGCGGTAGCGGAATCAGCAGCCGGTTCGCCCAGTCCCACAACGGTTGCAGTGGCTGGTGCGTCTGCTGATCACCCAGGGTGAGCGCGAGGTGCGTGAGGGTGTCTTCGACGAAGAACACGGTGATCGGCGGAACGAGGACCGCAAGGGTGAACACGCAGTGTTTGGCCAGCGTGCTCGCCATGCCGGAAAAGAACTGGACGATCGCGTAGAGCAGCATGTAGATCGACGCCGCCAGCGCCACGGCCGCCAGCACTTCCGCCGACGAAGCTCGGCCGTTGGTGATGGCGCAGCCGGTCTCGCCGGCGAGCAGGCTGTAGCGCAGGGTCGTCAGAAACAGGCCGACGAACCCGCACACCAGCGCGATTCCCACTTGCGTCTCGTGCTCGATTTCACGCGGCTCCAGCGAACGGCTTTCGCCGCGGCGCCGGTAAGCACGGTCGAGCACGAGGTTGATGACGACAAAGGCGAAGCCGGCGAGGATGCCGGTCAGCTGCGCGTAACTCCTTGCCACGATCGATATGTCGAAGCCCGTCCAGGGGACGCAGGAGTCGGCGATGAATCCCATGGCCATCGTTGACACGGTACCCGGACCGACCGCGGCAGCAGGGTATCGACGCGCGCTGATTCCGGTCCTGTTGGATCAACCCTCGGATACCACACGGATTTCGAACGCGATAGCACATTCGAAAACTGTTACAGCCCAGCCTTTTTGGTGCTGATGGCCTCGCGCAGCTCCTTCTTGATGACTTTGCCGAATTGGTTGCGCGGCAAGGTGTCGACGATGACGAGGCGTTCGGGATGTTTGTAGCGGCTCAAGCCCAGCGAATGACAGTGCCGCACCAGGGATTCCAATGACACGCCGTCAGCCGAGGCGGGTACCACGACGGCGCACACCCGCTCCCCCGCGCTGTGATCGGGCACTCCGATGACGGCGACATCGGCGACGGCGGGATGGGTGGCGAGCACGTTCTCGATCTCGAGGGCCGAGATGTTCTCCGCGTTGCGGATGATCGCGTCCTTGATCCTGCCGGTGACCCGGACGTTGCCGTCGGCATCGATCAGCCCCAGATCCCCGGTGCGCAACCAGCCGTCCTCGTCGAACGCAGCGGCGTCGAGGGTCGCGTCCGCGTAGCCGAGGAAGCATTGCGGTCCCTTGAGCCGTAGCTCTCCTTCCTGGCCGACGGGCAGTTCGTTCTCGCGGTTGTCGACCACGCGGACGCTGACCCCCGGAACCGGTGCACCGACGGTGTAGTCGAGCACCTCGGGCGGGGCATCGAGCGACGGTGAGGTCGCCACCGGAAACTCGGTCATCCCCCACGCGTTCGCGATGCCGGCCGTCCCGAAGGTTTCGCGGACTTGTCGTCCCAGTTCGGCGGTGATCGGCGCACCGCCGGCGATGCAACCCCGCAGCGCACCGAAGAGGGGCCGATCACCATGGGCCCGTTGCGCTTCCAGGAAAGCCACGAAAAACGGTGTGGCCGTGCCCAGAAAGGTCGGATTGTGCGCCGCGATGGCCCGCGGGGTCGCGACCGGATCGAATACCTCGAACAGCGCCAGGCGCATGCCGGTCATCAGCGCGGCGGCGATCATCGCGGCCCCGCCGATATGGGCGATCGGAAACGCGATCGGATCCACGTCGTCGGCGGTGATGCCCATCGCCGCGACCATTCCACGCGAGCCGGCGATCACCGTGCTGTCGGTGTGACGAATCCCCTTGGGAGCCGCGGTAGTTCCCGACGAGTAGTAGATCCACTGATTGTCGCCGCCGGTGACCGCCGCGAGCGCATCGGCATCCGCGCGCGGCAGCCGTAGCTCACCGGCGCACGGCGGTGTCGCCAGGTCGACGGTGATGGCCTCGAAGCCCTGCGCCGCGGCCAACGACCGGGCCAGCGCGCCGTGATCGAACCCTCGCCAAACTTCGGGCACCACAAGGAATTCGGTCGACAGCTGCCCGGTGATGAAGGCGACCTCCCGCTCCCGCAGGATTGGGATGATCGGGTTTTGCACCGCGCCGAGTCGGGCCAGCGCCGCCATGACGACCACGGTCTCGAGCATGGTCGGCAGCTGCCAGGACACCACGGTTCCCGCGCCGATCCCGCGTTCGGCGAACGCGGCCGCCGTCGCGCGTGCGGCATCGCGCAGCTCACGGGCGCTCAGGCTGCGGCCATGGTCGTCGGCGAAAAGCCGCCGATTCGGCTCGCGCTGGGCCGCTTCGGCGATCAACGTCCAGAAGCTGACGTCCTTTCCGGTCGTCATCCGCCGGGTGGCAAGTCCGAGGGTGGTCGAAATCCCGAGTGCGCGATGGCTACGGACACCGCGCTGCCGACAGGACCACGGTGGTCCACGACGACGGCCGAACCGTTGGCCACCCCGTCGTCGCTGTAGTGAGTCAGTGCGGCCAGCCCGATATGAGGTCCTTCGGGCAGCCGGCTCAAGGTGAGCGTGTAGTCGACGTTGATGAACTCCAGCGCGTTGGTGCCCCAGTTCGCGATCGCGGCGGTGACGTCGGCACACAGCGCGGCGCGGGTGAACGGCGTGAGAGGCTCGTCGTCGATCAGGGGACGTGTTTCGTGTAGCCACGTGTACTTGGGTCCGGTCGTGTCCCAGTCGGGATCGGGGTTCTGCAGCTCGCCGCCCCAGCCGTAGGTCCGCAGGAACAGCGTCGGTTTGTCGCCGTCGTGCTCGGTGGGCAGCCGCGGCATCTGCAGGGGTTGCGACCACACCTTGCCATCGGGCTGCGAGCCGCGCCGCAAAAACAGCGCGCTTGCCCGCGCGACCGGTTCGCCGCGCTGCATGAGAAGGGCCTCGACCAGCCGCAATCGCCGCCGTTCGTGTTGCACCGTGGTGTGCACCTCGAACGGCTCCAGCGCGGCCGGTGCGGGCAGGTCGACCGTCAGCCGCGCGGGTTGCAGCTCGGGGTCGTCGACCTCACCTTCGAGGACCGCGGCCAGGATGCCACCGACGACGTGTCCGCTCATGGACGGGCCCCACCCGCCGCGCGCTACTGCCGTTGGCACATAATGACTTCCGTCGCGCATGAAATACGGCCTCGGCGTCCTGAAATCGACGTCATCGGGCACGATATCGGGCTCGGTCACGCGAGCAGGGCTTTCATCGAGATTCCTCCTCTGAGGTAAGCAACAGTAGATATTACAGTTCGTCTTCCAGGTCATCCGTTATGCGGTCGGCGTTTGTGTTAAAGGCCCACTCGCACAGCAGTATTGACCTTCGCACACACGGTAATCGGCCCCCCTTACCGACCGCCCAGCACCGAATGCCGAGCGAGTAGCCAAAGGCTTCGCAGGGAGAAGGCACAGCCGATTCATAGCCAGGCTATCTAGCGTCGGATGAGTTGGGGGTCAGCATTCGACAAATCCACTAATGAACGAGTGGGGGGAAATATGAAACTCAAGCAATTGATTGCGGCGGGCACGCTGGCCGGCGCCTTCAGCGCGGCAGCGCTGGGCGTGGGTGCCGGTGTGGCCAACGCCGCTCCCGCAGGCCCGGGAGGCCATGGCGCTCCGGGACCTGGCGGTGTCCACGCGCCGACCGGGCCAAATGATCCCGGCGGTCCCGGCGGCCCCGGTGGCCCGGGCCCGGGTGGACCAGGTGGTCCCGGTGGTCCTGGTGGCCCCGGCGAACACGGTCCGGGCGGGCCCGGTGGACCTCCCGGTGGCCCGGGTGGTCCCGGTGGTCCTGGACCTGGCGGTCCTGGTGGGCCGGGTGGCCCGGGCGGACCCGGACACCCGGGTGGTCCCGGCTTCAACGGGCCGGGCGGACCAGGCGGTCCTTGGCACGGCGATGCGCATCGCGGCTACTTCAACAACGCACCGTGGGGCAACGGACCCGCCCCTTGGGGACCGGGTGAACCGCCCCGGCCGGCGTGGGATCGACCGCTCCCGCCGCCAGGGGGCCCGTGGAACTACGGCCCGATCAACTACTGGGGCTACCAGGAGACTCCCGTGTGGGATCCCGGTTTCAACCAGTGGGGCTTCTGGTTTTTCGGAGTCTGGATCCCGCTGTAAACGGCTGACCACAACCCACCACGACGCCCGTTTCGCCGCTCGGCGAGGCGGGCGTCGTGCGTGGTCGTCGGGTCTCGCGCGACGCAGCTGCCCGGAACGTCTTACACTGCTCGCGTGAAAACTGCGGAGGATCGTCGACGTCGACGGACGCGTGAAATCACTGTGACCATACGAAGTTTCGTCGCCATCCTGCTAGTCGCGGCGCTGGCGACGAGCTGGGCGCCGGCGCGGGCCGCCGGAAACCGCACCATCACGTTGACGCTGGTGCGACATGCACAGTCGGCGGCCAACGCGTCGGGATTGATCGACACCTCGGTTCCCGGTCCCGAACTTTCGCCCCGCGGCTTCTGCCAGGCGGCCGTCGTGGCCCCGCAGTTGGCGCCGAACCACTACGACGGCGTCTACGCGTCGACCATGATCCGCACCCAGGAAACGGCCGCGCCGACGTCACAGGTGCTCGGCGAACCCGTCACGGTGCTGCCCGGGCTGCGGGAGATCGAGGCGGGCAAGTTCGAGGGCACCCCCGAGGCCGACATCCCCCAGACCTACTTCGCCGCACCGGCACGCTGGATACAGGGCGACCGCAACGCACGCATCCCCGGCTCGGTGAATGGCAACGAGTTCAACGCGCGATTCACCGAAGCCGTCCAACGCATCTACGACAGCGGCGAGCAGAATCCGGTCGCGTTCTCGCACAGCGCCGCGATCATGTTCTGGGTGCTGATGAACGCGCGGAATGCGGATCCGTCGTTGCTGAAAACCAAGTCGTTGACCAATGTGGGCCATGTGGTGGTGACCGGAAATCCGTCCGACGGCTGGACGATGACCGAATGGGATGCCGATCCCCCGCCGTGCTGACGCGCCTACCCCGCGCTTAGCTCTTGACGCCGACGGTTATCCCGTCGGATACGAATCGCGTCCAGAACGCCCGCGGGATCCGGTGCTGATCGGTGACGGTGAACCCGGCGCCCTCGAAGATCGACCGCACCTCGGCGGGCGACGCGTTGTGTTGAGGCTTCCACCTGTTCGTCGACGGCAGATGCAGCAGCGTTTGTCGCGTACTCAGCGCGGAGACCGCCGCCAGCCCGCCCGGCGCCAGGACCCGATGGAACTCCCGCAGCGCGGCCGGCTGGTCGAAGAAATGGAACGCCGAGGTCGTCACAACCGCGTCGAGGCAGCCGTCGTCAAAGGGCAGCTGCTCGGCCGGGCCGCGTAACCACTGCACCCGATCGGACCTGGCCCGCGCCTGGGCGAGCATGCCGGCCGACATGTCTACCCCATAGATCGCCTCGGGGTGTAGTTCGCGCTCGATGCGATCGCTGAGAAGGCCTGTCCCGCAGGCGATGTCAGCGATCTTGTGCGATTGATGGGCACGCAGCCGCGCGATGACCTCGTCGTGCGGCGGGCGATAGACCCACCGCTGCAACGCGGGCTGGTCGTAGACGGGGGCGAGGAAACTCCACACCCCGGTGATGGCGCTGTTGAACCCCCGACGTTGCGGTGCGGTCATACGACATGTCTAGTGGTGGCCCGGCAATCCGGGTCCACCGGGGCCCCCGGGTCCGCCGGGCCCACCAGGTCCGCCTGGACCTCCCGGTCCACCGGGACCGCCCGGTCCATTGGCGGCCGGAAGCACGAACACGCATTGGTTCAACTCGACGCTCCAGGCCCAGCCGGGGGCGCAATACGGCTCGGCCCGGCTGACGGCGGGCGCCACGATCCAGGCCGTCGGCAACCCCGCCAACACGAGAGCGAACACGCCGACCGCGCAACGCCGTAGCAATGGCGGGCGGGTCAGCACTGCAGTCGTCTTACTCATGTCGGTTCTCCTCCCCGAGAAAACATCCGGCCAGCAGCAGGCAACATCATTGTGAACCAGCCGAGCCGTTCACGGTCCGGATTGGTCGGCGTCGACTCACGTCGCACGGCGACGGCTACGCTGCGGCGCATGGACGCGTCCAACATCGAGCTCGGGACCGTGTTCCGGTTCCCGCACGACGACCGGCCCAACCGAGTTCTGCTGCACGACGGTGACGTCGTCATGTACGACGTCTGGTGGCCGCATCTGAACGGCTGGGGCCTGGCGGACCTCGCAACGGTCCGGCGCAAGCGCATCGCCTACTACGTCACCACCGTCGCCACGCTGGTGGAAAAGGCGACTGAGCTACGTTCCGAACCGCTGTCGGCCGACGAGCAGACCATCCACCGACCCGACCTGCCGTTCGCGCCACTGCAGGACGCGGCAATCGCATGGTCATCGGATCCGGCCGAGCGGCTGACGAAGGATGGATCGGGGCTCAGCGCTCCCGCTGTTTATCTGTCGCCCTTCGGACCCGGTGGCGGCACCAAGCCGCGACGGCGAGTCGAGGCCGTCAACGGCTCCTCCTTCTCAGCCGAGGAACTGTTCGGCGCGGCTCGGGCCGTCCAGGCCGCGCACCTGGGCGATGAGTCGCCGGTGACGGGAGTGGGAATCTACCGCTCGGGCCTGCAACGGGGCCTGCCCGAGTTCTACCTGTGGGGGTCCGTCAGCCGATTGCACGAAACGCTTGCAGCACATCAGAATCCCTAAGTTCAGACACAGGTAAGCGCTCTAGCGTGGCAGAGTGACCGATCGCCAAGAACGCGCAATGTCCTTTGGATCGATCGCCGAAGACTACGACGGCCTGCGACCGCAGGCCCCGCAGCAGGCGGTCGACTGGCTGGTGCCCCCCGACTGTCGGGTGGCCGTCGACGTCGGCGCGGGAACCGGACTGTTCAGCCGCACCCTGGTGGACCGAGCAGCTCAAGTCATCGCGGTAGAGCCCGATGAGCGAATGCGCAGGGTGCTGACCGAGCGGTCCCCGGGAGTGCGGGCGCTCGAGGGGCGCGGTGAGTCGATCCCGCTCGCGGACGCCACCGCGGACGGGGTCTTCGTTTCGTCGGCGTGGCACTGGATGGATCACGAACGGGCCGTTCCCGAGATCGGTCGGGTGCTGCGCGACGGCGGCCGCTTCGGCCTGATCTGGACGAGCCGCGACCGAGAGGTGGACTGGGTGCGCGACCTCGGCCGGCTGCCCGGCCAAGACCTCGAAGAGGTCCAGTCGGTCGACCGATTCCGGCAACGACTGCACTTCGACCTGCCCGAACCGCAGATCTTCCACAACATCGAGCGGCAGATCTTCCGGTTCGTGCGGACGATGACGCTCGAGAACGCCGTGGCGATGCTGGCGACCTACAGCCGGGCGATCATCGCCTCGCCGCAGGACCGCGCCCAGACGCTCGACCAAGCGCGCGCGGCCATGCAGGCACGCTTTCCCGGTGCCGACCTGATCGATATCCCGATGCGCGCCTGGTGCTGGCGCGCCGACCGGGTTTCCCGCGGTGACCAGTGATGCGGGGATGTGACTGTTCGCCGACGTGATAGCGCATGCGCTAGCGCTTTTGAGGAACACGTCGTCCCTTCCGCGTGGTGCTGAAGTGACCAACGAGCAGACTGCTGGTCTCGAAACGCACGCATATGTATGCATCCAGACTTTGCTCGCATCGGTGCCTCGGCACGCTAGGCTGGGCCCGCACCAATTGCACCGATGCCCCCTGAGGCCGGACCAGGCGCGCCACAACTGAAGATCCGGGATCCGCAATGAGATTTGTACTTGCAAGTTATGGAACTCGGGGGGACATCGAGCCGTCAGTCGCTGTCGGCCGCGAACTGCTGCGCCGAGGGCACGACGTGCAGATGGCCGTCTCGCCCGATCTGGTGGGCTTTGCCGAAGCCTCCGGCCTCAGCGCGGTCCCATATGGGCTCGACACGCAGGAATGGCTGGATACCTATCGCGACTTCTGGTCGTCTGCCTTCCACAACGCGTGGAAAATCCCCTCGCTGATCCGGATGTGGCGCGACCTTCGCGACTCGGTGATCCGGAGCTGGGTGCAGATGAGCAAAACGCTGACGCCGCTGGCGGACGGGGCCGACGTGCTGTTCACCGGCGAGAGCTTCATGGAAACCGCGGCCAACGTCGCCGAGTACTACGACATGCCGCTGGCCACCCTGCACTACGTCCCGATCCGGGCCAACGGCCAACTCGTCCCGGTCGTCCCCTCGGCATTGGCCCGCTCGGCCATGAGTGTGTCCAACTGGCTGACATGGCGGATGACGAAACATCTCGAGGATGCGCAGCGCCGGGAACTGGGCCTGCCCAAGGCAACTCGTCCCGCCTCGCGACGCATCGCCGACCGTGGCTCGCTGGAAATCCAGGCCTACGACGAGGCGTGCTTTCCCGGCTTGACAGCCGAATGGGCCAAATGGAAGGGGCAGCGGCCCTTCGTCGGCGCGCTGACACTGGAAAAGACGACGGACGCCGACGAGGAAGTCGCGTCGTGGATTGCCGCGGGGACGCCGCCGATCTGCTTCGGCTTCGGCAGCATGCGCGTCGAATCTCCCGCGGACACGGTCGAAATGATCAGCGCCGCATGCGCGCAACTCGGCGAGCGGGCGTTGGTGTGCTCCGGTTGGAGCGACTTCGACGAGGTGCCACATTTCGACAACGTCAAGGTGGTCGGCGAAGTCAACTACGCCGCAATCTTTCCCGCCTGCCGCGCGGTCGTGCACCACGGCGGCACCGGCACCACGGCCGCCGGCCTGCGCGCCGGAGTGCCCACGCTGGTCCTCTCGATGGACCTCGTTCAGACCATCTGGGGAGCTCAGATCACCCGACTGAAGGTCGGTGCCGCCCGGCGGTTTGCCAACACGACCCGCGCGTCATTGGTCGCCGATCTGCGCCAGATCCTCACTCCGGAATACGTGGTCCGAGCCCGCGAATTCGCCACTCGGATGAGCAAACCCGACGCGAGCGTGGCCGGCGCCGCCGATCTCCTCGAGGGCCTGGCCTGCCCGAAACGCTCGGCGATCAGCCCAGTTCTGCGCTCAGGTAGCTGATGGTGCGCCGAAACTCGGCCAGCAGTTCGTGATCCGGCAGCGCAAACCCGTTTTCGTCGTACAGGTCTTCGGTGGCGTACTGCGTGACCGTCCAGCCGGTAGCCGCCAGGTGCTCGCCGGCTTGACGCCGCTCGCCGACCCACACCAGATCGGCGACGTCGAAATCGAGCCCGTGCTTTTGCCAACCGCTACGTAGGGCTCGCGCGCGTTCGTCGGTGAACACGCGCATGTCGGTGATGTTTTCGGTGGCCAGTCGGCTGCCCGGGGCGCTGAGCGCGGTGATGTTGTCCAGCAGCCGATCCTGGGCATCCGGCGGCAGATACGGCAGCAGACCCTCGGCGATCCACGCCGTCGGCGCCGCGGTGTCAAAGAAGTTGTCGCGCAGGGCGGCAGGCCAGTCATCGCGCAGGTCGACGCCGACGGCTCGACGTTCGGCGGTCGGTTCGGCGCCGATCTGAGCCAACGTGGTGCCCTTGAACACGATCACCTCAGGCTGGTCCACCTCGAAAACCACCGTGCCCGCCGGCCACGGCAACCGGTAAGCGCGGGCGTCGAGCCCGGCCGCCAAGATGACCGCCTGACGGATCCCACTCGCGGTCGCCGCGAGGAAGAAGTTGTCGAAAAACCTTGTGCGCACGGTCATCTGCTCGCAGCGCTGTCGCGCTGTCAAGGGTGCGTCGGCGTCGTCGAGAGGAATATCACCGTCGAGCATGCGCGTGAAGAAGGGGTGGCCCACCGCACGAACCAGCGGCTCGGCGAACCGATCGTCGAGCAGCGGATCGGGTTCGCGTGACGCCAGCGCGCGAGACGCCGCCACCATGGTGGCCGTCGCTCCCACGCTGGAGGCCAGGTCCCAGCTGTCTCCTTCGGTACGCGCTGCGCCATCCGATGACACCGTTACCCCCGTCCTGAAACCGGTCCGCGAGAGCAGAAATTCGATAGCAGCCACCATAAACGACGAAGTTCGCCACACGCGTCGCAGGCGACACTAAAGTGCTCTGGGTGAGCAGGAACGTGTTGGCCATCGGCAGGAGCCGCTGGATGGCGATCGCGGCCTCGCTCGTCGTTTCTGCCGGCATGATTTACGCCCAAGGAACCAAGTCCACGAGCTACGTCGAGCCCCCCACCGCAAGCCCGACGGTGGCCGCGGCCGCGCCCCCGAAGGACCCGGCGACCGGACTGGGCCCGCACGTCGCCACTCCGGCGGAAGCCGAATCGTTGGCGGCGCTGGCCGCGACCGCACCCACCGGGGCGCAGGGCTTCCAGTTCCCGCTACCCGCCGGCGTCGCGCCGGAGGACCGATTGCAGATCAAGACCATCTGGGCGGCCCGGGTCATCAGCGTGCTGTTCCCACAGATCAAGACCATCTACGGGTATCGGCAAGACCCGCTGCCGTGGCATCCCAACGGGTTGGCGATCGACGTGATGATTCCGAACCATGGCAGCCCGGAGGGCATCGAACTCGGCAACCAGATCGCCGGGTATGCGCTGGCGAATGCGAAGCGCTGGGGCATCAACCACGTGATTTGGCGGCAGAAGATCTACCCCGGTCCAAACTCGGGAGCCTGGACGGCCGACCTCGGGAACGAAACCGCCAACCACTACGACCACGTCCATATCGCCACCGGCGGCGGCGGCTATCCCAAGGGCAACGAGGTCTACTACATCGCCTCGATGACCCCTGCGCCGCCGGAGTAGGAACTCAGCCGGTCAGGGAATGCCCGCGAGTATGCGGGCGGCACCTTTACTCGATCTTGACCCGGTATTGAATTCGGCCGCCGACGATGGCAGACGTGAGTACGCTTTCACCGGTGGAACTGGGGGTTTTGGGACCTCTCCAGGTCCGACAGGACGGGACGCCCGTCGCCATTCCGGGCGCCAAGCCGCGCGCCATCCTCACGATGCTCGGGTTGCACGACGGTTCGGTCGTGCCCGCCGACGCGTTGGTCAAGTTGCTGTGGGGTGACGACCCGCCGCGCACCGCCGCCAAGGCGCTGCAGACCCACATCTCCGCGCTGCGCCGCGTGCTGGGCGACGGCGTCGTGCTCACCGAGGGGGCGGGCTGGCGGCTAGACGGCGCCGACGTGGATGCGTCCCATTACAAAGCAGCGGCCAAGGCCGGGCGTGACGCGGCTGCCGTCGGCGACACCGGCCGAGCGGTGGTGCGTTTGGAGGAGGCGCTCGTCCTGTGGCGCGGCGCCCCCGAACTTCCCGACGGCCAGCGAGGGCTGTCCGAGAAGACACGCTGGATCGAAAGTCACGCCGCGCTGGTGGAGGATCGGGCGGACGCGCTGCTCGCCACCGGCCGCGCCGCGGAAGTCATCGGCGACCTAGAGGCGGCGGTCGCCGAGGCGCCGCTGCGGGAACGGCGGTGGGGCCAGCTGATGCTCGCCCTGTACCGGGCCGGTCGGCAGGGCGAGGCCCTCGGGGCGTATCAACGGGTGCGTTCGCTGCTCGCCGACGAGCTGGGGGTCGATCCCGGGCCGGAGCTTCGGCGGCTGGAGGCCGCGATCGTCGCACAGGATGCGTCGTTGGATGTTGCTGTGGCACAGACCCTTTCGTCAGTAACGCGTGCGGTGACATTCTTGCTCACCGACATCGAGGGTTCGACCGCCGCCTGGGAGGCCGACCCCGATGCCATGGCGATCGCCCTCGCCCGTCATGACGAACTGGTCGAGCAGGTCGTCACCTCCCGCGCCGGGCGGCTGGTCAAAACCCGCGGCGAGGGTGATGCGACCTTCTCGGTCTTCGAACGGCCCTCTGCGGCCGCGGCCGCGGCAATTGAGTTGCAAGACGCGATCACGCACGAGCCGTGGGCGTTGCGGGAGCCCATGCGAGTCCGGATGGCACTGCACACCGGCGAGGTCGAGCTTCGCGACGGCGACTACTTCGGCCGGGCGGTCAACCGGGTCGCCCGGCTGCGGTCGCTGGCCGAGGGCGGCCAGATCCTGTGCTCCGGCGCGACCGCCGAGCTCGTCATCGACTCGCTGGCCGACGATGTCATGCTCGACGACCTGGGGATGCGTCAGCTGAAGAACCTCGCGCGGCCCGAGCATGTGTTCGAGCTGCGATTGGACACCGCCCCGGCTCAGCCCCAACCGCAAACCGCCGAGCCGCCGATGGCGCGTCCCGCCCTGCCCGCGGTGCTGGTCGGACCGGGGCCTTTCGTCGGACGCGGCCATGAACTCGAACGGCTGCTGGCGGTGTGGCAGACCGCGCTTGCCGGTGGTGCGCCCACGGTGCTGATCGCCGGCGAACCGGGCGTCGGTAAGACGCGCCTGGCCGGTGAATGGTCGCAGCGGGCCTATGCACAAGGAGCTGTCGTGCTGTACGGCCGCTGCGACGAGGACCTCGGCGCGCCCTATCAGCCGTTCGCCGAAGCACTGCGCTCGCTGGTGCCGTGCATGGGCGCCGACCGGGTGCGGGGACTGCGCGGCGTCGAAGCATTGTTGCCGCTCGTGCCCGGGCTGACCGATGTCGTACCCGATCTCGCTCACCGCTCTCACCCGGACCCCGAGACCGAGCGCTACGCACTTTTCGATGCCGTGGTCGCGCTATTGGAGATTGCCTCCAAGAGTGCGCCGGTGCTGCTGATACTCGACGACCTGCACTGGGCGGCCAAGCCGACACTGCTGCTGTTGCGGCATCTGCTGCGCTTCGGCGACCACGCTCGTGTGCAGATCGTCGGCACCTACCGCAGCACCGACCTCGACCGCTCCCATCCGCTGGCCGCGATGCTCGCCGACCTGCACCGCGACGGCACGGCAAATCGCTTGAGCCTCAGCGGACTTGACGAAGACGACGTGACCGCGTACGTCGCCGAGGCTGGCTACGACGACGAGGAGCTCGCTCACGCGCTGGCCTCGGTCACCGGCGGCAACCCCTTCTTCCTCATCGAGGCCCTGCGCCACGTCGACGAAAGTGGCGGCGTGTGGGATCAGAGCACACTGCCGCAGGGCGTACGAGAAGCGGTGAGCCGCAGGCTTTCTCGACTCCCAACCGAGACGAACAAGGCCCTCGCCGCGGCCGCGGTCGTCGGAAGCCGGTTCGCATTGGAACTGGTCGAGAGGGTGGTCGGCAGCGACCTGGTCGACGCGTTCGACGAGGCCTGCCAGGCCGGCATCGTCATCGAGGAACCCGGCGGCAACTACCGGTTCAACCACGCGATCGTCCGCCAATCGCTGCTGGCGGAGTTGGCGTCGGTGCGGCGCATGCGACTGCACCAGCGCATCGCCGCGACACTGGAGACGCTGCCCGGCGCCGACGACGAACTGCTGGCCGAGCTGGCGCACCACTACTACGAATGCGCTTGGGCGGGAAACGCCGCCAAGGCAGTGTTCTACTGCCGCCGCGCCGCGGACCAGGCGATGGCGCGACTCGCCTACGAAGGAGCGGCCGACCTGTACCGCCACGCCCTGCACTCGCTCGAGGAGCTCGACGACGAGCTGCCGGACCGGGACGACCAAACGGCCGAGCTGTTGATTGCACGCTGCGAGGCGCTGCTGGCCGCGGGGGACGTGACTTCGGCGGCGGGTGCGGTCTCCCAATTGCAAGCTACGACAGTCGCTTCGGCGCGTTTGGCGGCATGGGCGACGTGCTTCGACGGCCAACTCTCGATGTTGATTCACCCCGAGCGGCTGGATGAGGCGGAGGTTGCGTTGGGCGCGGCCGCCGCGAAGCTCGCCCAACTGGACGACGCCGCCGGAGAAGCGAAGGCGCACACCGTCCGGGCTGGGTGCCTCGCCCGCCTCGGGCGAATCGCCGACTGCGAAATCGCGTTGGACGACGCACTGACCGCGGCGCGACGGGCGCGTGAACACCGGCGCGTGAACGCGGTTCTAGCGGGTGCGCCGCTCGCGGCGTTGTGGGGACCCAACCCGGTTCCGCGGGCGGGCGGCCGGTGTCTTGACGTGGTGCGGCTGCTGCGCATCACGACCGACTCCCCCGCGGTCGAAGCCACGTCGACGCGTTGCCAGGCCGTGCTGGAGGCCTTTCGCGGACGCGCCGCCGCGGCGCGGCGGATGATCGACTCGGCCCGTCGCACCGTCACCGAGCTCGGCTTGCGCCACGCGCGCCTCGAAGTCGAACAGTTCGCCGGCATCGTCGAACTCATCGTTGACGACCCTACGGCGGCCGAAAAGCATTTGCGCAAGGCCTACAACGGCTTTCGTCGGATGGGCCTCGACGCCGACACCGCCGAGACCGCGGCACTGCTGGGCCGCGCCTGTCTCGCACTCGGCCGAGATGCCGAGGCGGACGAATTGTGCTCCGAGAGCGAGCGTCTGGCGGGGCACGCCTTGAAGGCGTCGATGGGATGGCGCACGCTGCGGGCACACCTGCTGACACGTGGCGGTGACCACGCGGCGGCCCGGCAGGTTGCGGAGGCGGCCGTGGCATTGGCCGAGCGCACTGACGCCCTGGTTGACCACGGTGATGCATGCCTAACGCTCGCAACGGTTTTGGATGCTGCGGGCGACGCTTCCGGGGCGCGATCCGCCGCCGAGCAGGCCGTCGGTTTGTACGAACGCAAAGGCGCCGCGGCACTGGCGGAAAGGGCGCGCGGTCTTATTGGCGAGCGCGAGATCGTCTCTGCTCGCGTCGCACCTCAACAGCACGTCGTCGAGCTGGACAATGAATGCGTGCGAGCGGTCGCCCGCGGAGATGCGGCTTTCCATCGTAGGGACTTTGACGAGTTCGAGGGATATTTCGCGGACGACATCTTCTTCGAGAGTCGTCGCAAGATACTAGGTTTCGGCAAGGCCGATCTTCGGACTGGCAGATGGCCACGCGACGTACGACGTTCTATCGAGATGGAGGGAACGGTTCAACTCCAGCACACGGTTGTCGCTGTACGAGGCGAGCGGTTGGCTCTCTACCGAACGGAGTTAGGCAACACAGACGCCAGTCCCGGGGCGCCGCGGGAAGAGGTACTCCAGCTAGTCGGCATCGACGAGGACGGTCGGATCTCCCTGGATGTGTGGTTCGACGTCGAAGACCTTGACGCCGCGATCGCCGAACTCGATCAGGTGCACGCAAGATTCGAGCTTGAGCATTCGCAACGTCGAACGCCGGATAACGCGGCGGCCCGGATTTATCGGCGCTTCCAAGCGTGCTTTGTGACCCGCGATTGGGCAACCATGACGGACCTGACAGCCGACGACTGCTACAGCGACGATCGTCGTCGGGTAGTCAGTGGGGGCACCATCGGCCGGGATGACGTGATCGAGAGCTTCCGGTCGGGCGCAGACCTCGGGCTCGCATACGCTACGTCGGACGCCGTTGCCACCCGTGGGGCGCGCCTCCTCCTCACCCGCGACCGATACTCTCGCGGCGACGGGAATTCCGGGGCGTTCGATCTGGATTTGCTACAGATCGTCGAGACCGATGCACGGGAGCGGATCGTCGCGTTTGTCACGCTTGATGCCGACGACTTCGACGCCGCCATCGCCGAGCTCGACGCCCGCTATCTCGCCGGCGAGGCGGCGCCCTACGCGCACATGTGGTCGACAACCATTGAGAACTACGCCGCGCTGGGTCGGCACGAACTTCCCCCGATGACACCCGACGCCGTGACGATCGATCACCGCCGAGCGGCCGCGTTCGCGCCCGGTGAATTCCTCCAATACCTGCGTGCCGCAATCGATCAAAGCCGGCGAACCAACATCCACCCGATGGTCGTGCACCGGCTGAATGAACTCGGCACGGTCATCACTCATACGGCGCAGGTGACTTCGCGCGACGGCTTCGAAGCCGAGTTCCAAGACGTCATCGTGTCCACGCTAACGGGCAACTTGATCAATCGTTTCGAGCTCTTTGACGAGGCCGACCTGGACGCCGCGCTCGCGCGGTTCGACGAGCTCACCAGACCGTCACGGCGTCTGGAAAACAAGGCGAGCCGAGTGGATGCGCGCTCCATGGCGTGCTTTGTGGCCCACGACTGGGACGGGCTCGCCGAGATACTCGCCGACGACATTTTCGCCGACGATCGTCGACGCGTGATAGGCGCGGGAGTCAGCCGCGGCGGGGATGTCCAGATCCACGATATGCAGGGGGCTGCCGCCGAGTTCGGACCGATGGACATGGCCTCGGTCGTCATTGCCACCCGTGGCGACCGCCTCACCCTCAGGCGTAGCCGTTATACCCGTCGAGATCAGCGACCCGGCGCTTTCCACATTGATGGCCTACACCTGATCGAAATCAACGCCGACGGAAAAATAGGGGCAGCCGTCACCTTCGATCCCGACGATACCGACGCCGCCATCGCAGAGCTGGACAAGCGCTTTCTCGCCGGCGAAGCCAGCGCTTACGCGAACGTCTGGTCGGTCGTTGCGGCTAGCTACGCGGCACTGAATCGACATGAGCTGCCCCCGAGCACGCCAGACTGCGCGTACATCGACCATCGACGGGAGACAGCGTTCGGGCCAGGAGACCTGACCGCTTACATTGGCGGCGGGTGGGATGTCAATCAAGACATCAACATCCACGTCGAGGAAATGCATCGGTTAAACAGCCGGGCGGCATTGGTCACCTACTCGGCGTGTGAGACTTCGCGACAGGGCTTCGATGCCGAGTGGCGCGGGCTCGCCCTGTTGATGGTCGCCGGTGACAAGGTCAACCGCTGCGAGGTTTTCGACGAGGCAGACCTCGACGCTGCGATCGCTCGATTCGAGGAATTACGCCCACGGGCCCAGCCAGAAAATGCGGCGAGCCAAGCGTGTGCGCGCTACCTGGAACGAGTCGTCGCCCGCGATTGGCCAGGAGTGGCCGAAGTTCTGGCCGACGACTACTACACGGACGATCGTCGTCATCTGGTAGGCGGCGGCATCTACGGTCGCGATGCCGAGATCGTCAGCGCGAAGGCGCAAGTCAACGCTGGCATTACACAGATATCGCCGACTGTACTTGCAGTCCGAGGTGAACGCCTCGCCCTCAGCCATCTCCGCTATTTGGCGCGCGATCACGCGCTCGATGCCTTCGTTGTCGAGATTTTGATCGTTGTGGAAGTCAATGCGGACGGCCAGTGTGCCGCGAGCGTCGCATTCGACGTCGAGGACATCGACGCAGCCTTCGAGGAACTCGAAACGCGTTACCTCGCAGGCGAAGCGGCGAACCACGCGGGCACCTGGTCGGTCATCACCCGGGCATACGACGCTCTCAACCGAAATGAACTCCCCGAGACGACAGCGAATTTCGAGGACATCGACCGGCGCCGCGCTGCGCGGGTGTCGCCCGGTGACCTCAAAGCGTACCTGCGCACAGCGCTAGACGAGGCGGAGCGCACCCGCCTCTACGTCGAGGCCGTTCATCGGCTGACCGACCTCGGCGCAGTCGTCACTCATGTGGCGAAGGCTACGTCGCGTGAGGGTTTCGATGCCGAGTGGCGGTTGATCGACATCTTCACGGTCGAGGGGCCCCTGCTCAACCGGGCCGAGATGTTCGAGGAAGCAGATCTCGACGCAGCGCTCGCACGGTTCGAAGAACTGCAACCGAGGACACGTCGGCTGCAGAGTTCGGCCAGCCGGGCCAGCTCATTGGTCGAGCACTTTCAGACTCACTACGCGGCACGCGACTGGAACTCGATGGGTGAGATCCTCGCGGAGGACATTTCCGTCGACGATCGTCGCCGTGGTGTCAACGCCGGGGTACAGCACGGTCGAGCAGCCGCTATCGACGATTTGCGAGCCAGCGTAGAAGCCGGTTTCAAGAACTCGACCGCCACCATCGTCGCTACCCGCGGCGAGTATCTGGCGCTGACGCGCGTCCGTATGTCCGATGACGCCCAGCGTGCTGAAGCATTCCAGGTCGACGTATTTCATGTCGTCGAGATCGATGCAGAAGGTCGGACCGCGGCAGTAGTGGTCTTCGACCTCAACGAGATCGGCGCAGCCTTCGCGGAACTCGAAACACGTTACCTCGCAGGCGAAGCGGCCGTCTGGTCGCGTACGTGGTCAGCCGTCGTGCGGGTCTTCGATGTGCTCAATCGAGGCGAATTACCAACGACGACACCAACCTTCGAAGACGTCGATCACCGCCTTGGCGCGATGCTGGCGCCGGGTGAGCTGATGGAATACCTTCGCGCCTCGCTCGAATCGGCGGGCAGCGTCTACATCTACATCGAGGCGGTTCGCCGGTTGAGCAACCGCGGAGCGGTCGTCACCCACGTCGCCAAGTCGACCTCACAAGAGGGCTTCTACGCCGAGTGGCGCATGACCGACGTCTTTATGGTCGACGGCGACCTGATTGATCGATACGAGTTCTTTGACGAAGCAGATCTCGACGCGGCGCTGGAACGGTTCGACGAACTGCAACGTTAGGTCCGTATCGTGCGCGCCGCGGTGTCAGACGTGGTGGTCCTGCACCGCGAGGACACGCCACTGGTCCGGTACGCCCTTGAGGTGGTGACTGCCACGATCGTCGAACGCCAGGCCGGATCCCAGCACGAGCGGCGGCACCGCGCCCGACACGAGCACCTCGTCGGGTTACGCGATTCCCATGATTCGCGCTGCGATGTGCACCGCGATGCCATGCACATCGCCGTCCTCGATCTCGACCTCCCCCGACGACCTGGTACGCGAGGTTGACGTCGCCATCTCGCGCGTAGACGGTTTGAGGGGTAGCCGCCATGCCCAAGAGCATGACAGCAAACCACGCCAATCGCCCGATTTCGGCCTCAACTCTTCTGATGAGGCTCGCAGCCTCGCGAACTGCGGGTCCGCGACCACTGGTTCACCGAGTCCGAGCAACGCGAATCGGCGGGAGGCGCGAACGACCGGCATCCCCCGTTGTTAAGAGAAATTCCGGTGTCCGTTCACCTGCCGACAGCGGCCGACGCGTGCCGTGAATCGCATTGGCACCATGCCGGATTCGGCGATAGGGTAAGGGACATGATCAAGAACAGCATCGGGACAATGTTCATCGGCCACGGCGGTGGCGCTGGCGGCGGCCGTGGTGGTGGCGCCGGTGGTGGTCGCGGCGGCGGTGCCGGTGGCGGCCGTGGTGGTGGCGCCGGTGGTGGCCGCGGCGGCGGCGCCGGCGGCGGCCGCTAAACCTGACGCCTTTTCCTCTGCGCCCCTTCAATTCTCATTGCGTGATCGTGGGGCGTCGAGTACCGCACTGCGCTTTGGCTGTCTCGGTACTGGAATCTTAGCGAACCTCGCTGTCGCACGCGGACGTCATAGGCCCCACCTGTCGGGCCAGTAACCCGGTGTCTGTTCCTGTGATGGCAAGTCGTGTGCGGCGACGGCGCGGCCGCGAAATGGACCCGCGATGCGCAGGCAAACCGGGCGACTGAAAGACTGCTCGCATGCAAGCGATCAGCGGCACCGTGCGCTCGGCGTCGCCGCAGGACGCGGCGGCCTGCGTTGCGATCTATCGCCCGTATGTCGAGAACACCGAGATCAGTTGGGAACTCGAGGTACCGAGCCCTGACGAGATGGCCGCGCGTATCGCCAACGCCCAAAAGGCGCATGAATGGCTCGTCCTCGAACACGAGGATCAGGTCATCGGCTTCGCCTACGGCCACGCATTGATCAGCCTGCCCTCCTTCAAATGGTCCGCCGAGACAGGCATCTACATCAGCAACGACCATCACCGCGCGGGCTGGGGCCGCAGACTTTATGCGGAAGTGCTGCACCGGCTCGCCGAGCGCGGCTACCGGCGAATCTTCGCCGGCATCACCCAGCCCAACGACGCCAGCAACGCATTTCACCGCTCCATCGGGTTCGAGGATGTGGGCGCCTGGCCGCGTGTCTATTTCAAGAACGACCGCTGGCACGACGTCGCGTGGATGCAACTCGACCTGGGCACTGCCGACCGCGAGGCACGACCGAATCCGCTCGGCTAGCGCACACCGATTATGTTGCGTCGCAGCGGCATCGCGCGGCTGTCACTTGCGCGTACGCAACGCGACGTAGTACTCGTGCCGCCGGGTTTTGTCGACGGTGTAGCTGACCGCCTTCGTGACGCCGTCATGATCGACGTCCACCCAGCGCTCGGTGCGCTGGCGCTCGAATTCGCTCCACGACGCGACGGTGAACCGCTCGAGGAACGAGTTGGGCTCCTCGACACTGTGATAAAGCCGCCAGCTGTGGCCACCCGTGCGCAGCCGCGACTGCCTGACATCTCGCATCGCTTCGACGAATTCATCGAGATTCTCCGGCGGCACCTGGTAGCGGACGGCCACCAGCACCGGTCCATCTTGAGGGCACGGTTCGAACACGAGCGTCGGCGTCGGCCAGGCGCTGGAAACCTCGACACTCTCCGTCCCGGTGCTCGGCCGCAACGGAAGCACCGCGACGCTGAGGGCAACCACGCCCAGCACCGCCGCTGACCACAGCATCGCGACGTCAAGTCCCCACCGTGTGGCAAGGGAGCCCCAGACATAGGCGCCCAGCGCCTGAGATCCGGTTGAGACCAACAGATACACGGACAGTCCGCGGGCCCGAACCCAGCGCGGCAGCGACAACTGCGCTGCGGCGTTCAAGGTCGTCAACGTGATGAGCCAGGCCATCCCCGACAACACCAAAAATGGGAGCGCGGCCGCGAACGGGAACCAGACCACCGCCACCGGTGCAAGGCCGTAGACCGCGGCAGAGATCGCCAGCAGCATGTTGTCCGACACTCGTTCATGCAACGGTTCGGCAGCTACCACCCCGAGGATGGCGCCGAAACCGATGCCGCCCAGCGCCACACCGTAGCCGCCGGCTCCCAGATGCCAGGTATGCGCGGCGGCAACCGGCAAAAGAGCCAGTATGGCCGAGGCGGGAAAGAGGAAAAGCGCTGTGCGCAACAGGATCCTGCGAAAAATCGGACTGTTCTCGATGTATTGCAGTCCGGTGAGGATGGCCTGGCCGATGCGTTCGCGCTCGATCGGCACAATCTGCTTCGGCCGATTCCACGCCCGCAAAGCAATGATGATCGCCGAGAATGACACCGCGTTGATCGCGAAGACCGCCGAGGGACCAAGCCAGGCCACGACGATGCCGCCGATCGCCGGCCCGATCGCTCGGGTCGAGTTCGCCGAGACGCTGCCCAAAACCGAAACCGCCGGAATCTGCTCACGCGGGACAACCTCGGGCTGAATAGCCTGCCAGGCCGGTCCGGTCAACGCCGACGCGAACCCGATGGCCAAGGTGAACATCAGCAGCCCGGTTGGTGTGAGGCGACCGAGGTTGGTCAGCAGAGCCAGGGCGAGCGCCACCAGTACGGCATAGGTCTGCAGGAATATCAGGAGACGACGCCGGTCGAACAGGTCGGCGAGTACACCGGCAAACAACCCCAAGAGCAGCGTCGGCCCCAGACTCGCCGTCTGAACCAGCGCCACGATGACGTCCGGGCTGTGCTTTTCCACCAGGAACCACTGCGCCGCCACCGCCTGCATCCACGTTCCGATATTGGAGATGAACTGGGCGATAAACAGGCCGCGGTACACGCGATTGCGCAAGGGCGCCCACGTCGACGGTTTATGTTCCTGGTTCTGAATCACCACACAGTCGATGGTCGATAGCCCCTCTGTTCGGTCGGTGCCCGCCGACGAGGCTGACTGGCGCTCTCCGACGTGGCGGGCAACGGCTTTCGCGTTGTTTAAGGATTAAAAGTTTATGACACTCACGCTCGGCTCTCTCAGGACGGATACCAACTCCGACCATCGTTGATGGGGCGGCCGTGAACCCCGCCGATAGGGTGATTCGCATGTCCGACGCGGATCGGAAGCCACGCCGGCCGCTGTATTTGCTGGCCGACAGCCAGCTGCTGTTCTGGAAGCAGCGGAACCGGCCCTGGCTGGCGGCTGCACTCGACGGGCTGGCGCGCGACGCACGACTGAGCGCGGCCTACATCGGCGCCTCCAACGGGGACCGCCCAGAGTTCTACGAGATCTTCGAAGCGGCGATGGATGCCGTTGGCATCACCCGCCGTCGCATGATCGACTCGTCGTTCGGCCCCGACGAACGCGCGTTCCTGGAAGGCAGCCAGTTGGTCGTCCTCGCCGGCGGCGATGTGCGGCGGGGTTGGACCACGTTCGAGAACACCGGGATGAAGGATGCGATCCTCGGCCGCTACACCGGCGGGGCGATCCTGGTGGGCATTTCGGCCGGCGCGGTCCAGCTCGGGCAATACGGCATCGACGAGACACCGGAATCCTCCTCCGCGACCGGGTTGCTCGATGTGTTCAAGCTCGTCCCCGCGGTCGTCGACACGCACGACGAGCGTGCCAACTGGGCGCGGCTATCGCGCACGATTCGATCGCTGCAAGGAGCGGCCATCGGGCTCGGGATCCCGTCCGGGAGCGGAGTCGTCGTCCACCCGGGCGGCGCCATCGAGGCGCTGCGGCGACCGGCGCACCAATTCCGGTTCGAGGACCGACATGTCACGCACTCCCTGTTGCACGCGAAAAGCTAAGTCCGGCACTGATTTCAGGTGCCGTCACGGCGCAGCTTCGAGAGTCGCAACCTTATCCAGGCCGCTTATTCTGAGAACCCGAATCAGCAAGCGGTGGACGATGATATGAAGCCCGTCGACTTTGTCGGCGTGGTCGAAAAGCGCGTTGATTCCGGCGCTGTCGAGGTACTTGACCGTGCTGAGATCGATGGTGATCGGCCGGCGGGTCCCCGCACTCGCCGCGTTGAGCGCCTTGATGAGCTGGTCGACGTTGCTCAGATCAATCTCCCCCGTCGCGGTCACCCGGGGGTTCCCGTCGGGGCCGTGGTCGGTGTTCAGCGTGAGCGCTGCGGGCATCAGGCGATCCTCGCGTACAAGTGAACTGTGGTGCCGGCTTCCGTGGAGCGAATCGTCATGTCCTCCACCAGACCTCGCATCAGGTTGATGCCGCGGCCCCGGTTGGCTCCGGGGTCGTTGCGGGGTGGTTTCCAGGTGCCGCCGTCGATGACGGTCACATGCAGGGCGTCGACGAGTGCGGTCGCGCGCACCGATACCGCGCCCCCGCGTTGACCACGGTAACCGTGTTCGATTGCGTTGGCGACGGCCTCGCCGACGGCGGTGAGCAGGTAGGCGATTTGATCCGGCTCGACGCCTGCCCGGACCAGCCAGCCACGCAACGCATCACGGCTCGGGGCCAGATGATCGACGTCGGCGGCGAATTTCATCGACAGCGGGGCGGGCTGCCGGTAGAGCAGCATGGCCACGTCATCCAAATAGCCGCCCCCCGGCTCGAGCCGGACCATGAGATGGTCTGCCACCTCGTCGAGCGACTGGGACCTGCCGTCCCGAATCAAATCGGTCGCGGTGGCGATGCCTTCGTCGATCGAGTGCCCGCGGCGTTCGACCAGGCCATCGGTGTACAGCAACAGCGTCGACCGCGGTGGCATCGTGACGCACAGTTCGGGTCGAGTCCAGTCCGGCCGCAGCCCCAGCGGTAGTCCGTGTTCACCGTCCAGCTGTTCCGTATTTCCGTTGGCGTGCACCATGATCGGCGGCGGATGGCCCGCGTTGGAGCACACCAGCTCCCCCGTGTCGAGGGTGAGCACCGCGCAGAACGCGGTGGTACAGCGGGCACCGGGCAGCCGCGCGGCGAAGCGGTCCAGCCCGGCCAGGACGGCAGCGGGACCGAGCTGGTCGAGCAGCAGCGCACGGCACGCGCTGCGGAGTTGACCCATCACCGTCGCGGCGGCCAGGCCGTGGCCGACGCAGTCGCCGACTATCAACGCGACGCGGCCGTCGTCGAGATCGACCACGTCGTACCAGTCGCCGCCAACCTGCAGCGGATGGCTGGCCGGGTGGTACCGGACCGCAAACCCTCCCGGCAGAGTCGCCGGGCCGAGCATCGCGTGCTGCAGCGCCAGAGCGGTTTCGCGTTGCTCGTCCAATTGGTAGACGCGGTGTAGGCCTTGGCTGAGCCGCCCGCCCAGCACCTTCAGCAGATTGTGGTCCTCCGCGGTGAACGGGCGATGCTCCGCCAAGTCGATCCATACGACCAACACTCCGCGGGGATGCTGCAGCGAGATGCCCGCTGTGCCAGCCTCTCCGGCGACCGTGGTGAGTAGGTCGGAGTCGCGTAGCGACTCGATCAGCAGCCGATGACGTTGCGGCACTTCGTCCCAAGCACAGGGCTCGCCGGCACACAACAGTGCCGGTGCGTCGTCCAGCGGAGCGTCGCGGGCGAACGTCGCGGCCAGAACACGACGCGCATTCCACGTCTGCCGTAGTTCTCCGACCGCACCCCGCAGGGTGTCGTCAAGCGTATCTGCTTGTGCCAATTGCTGATTCAGCGCAGACAAGGCAAGCTGGCTCTGCACGATGTAGTGCTCGGTGGTGATGTCGCGCAGGGTGCCAACCATGATTTTACGTCCGGTGTCCGGGTCGTCCACATGGTTGAAGTTGGCCGCGACCCACAGCCGGTGCCCGTCTCGGTGGACCGCCGGAGCGGAAATAGCACCCTGGGTTTCGTTCAGCAGGTGCTCGAAGACACCCTCGACTTGCCGGCGGGCTTCCGGGGCGGTTTCGGCGTCCGGCCACCACGGATGGGGCGGGGCATAGGGCAGCAGTTCGGGGCCGTAGCCAAGGATCTCGGTGAACGCGGCGTTGACCTCGATCACCGCACCGTATTCGTCGCAGACAAAGAACCCTTCCTGCAGCGAATCCACCAGGGCGGTGCGCCACCGGGTGTGGTGGCTGCGCAGCCGCGACAGTTCGACGTTGGTGCGTACCCGGGCCAGCAGCTCGGCGGCGGCGAACGGCTTGACGAGATAGTCGTCCGCGCCGGCCAGCAAGCCTTCGATGGAGGCTTCCTGCCCCGCACGTGCCGACAGCAACAGCACGGGCAACGCCGCGGTGCGGGCATCACCGCGCAGCGCGGCGAGCAGTTGCAGGCCATCCAGGCCGGGCATCATGACGTCGCTGATCACCAGGTCGGGAATCTGCGCGTGGATGGCGTCGAGCGCCTGCTGCCCGTCGGTGACGGCCGTGACCTGGTAGCCGGACGTCTGCAGCAGACTGGTCAGGTATTCACGCATGTCGGCGTTGTCGTCGGCGACCAGCACGCGTGTCCGTTCGCCGTCTTTGCCGGCGGGCGCGGCGGCGGTCATCATCGCCGTGCTGCTGGCGTCGGACGGTGTGACGCTGGGGTCGCCGGGCAGCCAGCGCAAGGCCTCCTGGACGTAGGGTTCGGCGATCACGCCGGTCGTCGCGCGTGCCGCCGGTGGCGCCGAGACTTCGTCGGTCGGCAGGTGGGCCGAGCCGAACGCCAGGCGGATGGTGAAGCAGGTCCCGACACCCTCCTGGCTGTCGACCATGATGGTGCCGCCGTGCAGCCCGACGAGTTCTTTGACCAGAGCCAGCCCGATTCCGCTGCCCTCCGTGGAACGCGCGCGTGCGTTTTCGATGCGGTGAAAACGCTCGAAGAGCCGCGAGATTTCGGCCGCGGGTACGCCGACCCCGGTGTCGGACACCGTGACGATTGCGTCGGTGTCGTCGCGGCTCACCGCGACCCGGATGGTGCCGTCGAAGGTGAACTTCAACGCGTTGGAGAGCAGGTTGAGCATCACCTTCTCCCACATCTCGCGATCCAGATAGACCGGTTCGTCGAGCGGCGGGCAGTCCACCGCGAAGGCCACGCCGGCCCGCTCGATCGCCGAGCGGAACACGCTGGCCAAATCGGCTGTGACGGTGGACAAATCGACCGGCTCGAATCGGGCGCGCATGCGCCCCTCCTCGATACGCGAAAAGTCCAGCAACGTATTGACCAGCTTCGCCAGCCGCAAGCCGTTGCGATGAACGAGTTCCAGTTCTCGGCGCGCCTGCTCGTCCAACCCGGCCCGGCCGCGCAACTCGTCGACGGGTCCGAGGATCAAGGTGAGCGGAGTGCGGAATTCGTGGCTGACATTCGAGAAGAACGCCGTCTTCGTCCGGTCCAGGTCGGCCAGCTCCTCGGCACGCTGCTGCTGAGCTCGATAGCTGCGCGCGCTGCCCACGCCGGCGGCGATGTAGCCCGCGACCAGCTCGACGAAGCCGCGGTAGCCGTCGTCGAGCTGGCGGTACCGGTTCAGCCCGGCCACCAGGAATCCCACCGGTTCCCCGCCCTGCTGCAGCAGCGGCACCACGAGAGCCTGAGTGGGCGGCTCCGGCCAGGCGCCGGTCGGCAGATCGTGTGATTCGCTGTCCAGGTCGATCAGTTGGGTCACGCCCTGCGCCAATATCTCGGTGGGCCAATCGGCACGGCCCCCGGCAGGCAGTATCTGGGGCGCCGCCGGATGCCCGGGCGCGATTCCGCTGACCCCGGCCAGCAGCGCGTCACCGCGCTCGCCGAACAGATAGGTCGTCGTGAAGGGAAGGTCGTACGGATTGTTCCCGAGTTGCCGGGCGGCGTGGTCCAGCATCTGGCGTTCGGTGCGTACGACGCTGGGATCCGAACCCAGGTCGCGCAGCGTTGCCATCCGACGCTGGGCGATCACTCGATCGGTATCTTCCCGGACCACGCAGAGCATCCCGACGATGCTGGCGTCGTCGTCGCGCAGCGCGCTGTAGGAGAAGGTGTGATAGGACTCCTCGGGATATCCCGACCGCTCGATGATCAGCAGCAAGCCCTCGTCCCAGGTAGGCTCCCCGGTCACCAGCACGCTCGCGATCCGCGGACCGATGTCAGCCCAGATCTCGGCCCACACCTCGCTGGCCGGGCGCCCCAGCGCCCAGGGGTACTTGCGGCCCAGGGTGTCGCGGCGATAGGCGGCATTGCAGAAGAACGTCAGCTCAGGACCCCATGCCATCCACATCGAAAACCGCGACGACAGCAGGATGTCGACGGCCGTACGAAGGCTTTGTGGCCAGTCCTCCACGGGCCCGAGCGGGGTGGCCGCCCAGTCGACGGCGGCCAGGTCAAGGGCGATCTCCTGGTCTGCCCGGAAAACCACTGCCCATCCCTTCCGAAATGTGCTCAGACCGTCTGTCGCTGCCCTCGCGGGTCCCTCAAGAGAACCATCACCCCGGTCTCCGTCGCCAGGTTTTCGCTGGATAGCCCACAATTGTGACGTTTGCGCGGGCGGGCGGATTCGATAAATCGACTATCCGGTTTGCACCTTGCTATTGCGCGTGGCCCGCCAGGTAGTCGGCGACGGGGATCGGTGCCGATGCCGCATAGCCGATGGGCAGCAACACGTCGCCGGCGGTCGTCACGTAGTAGACGTCCCAGCGATAGAACGTGGCAAACGCGGCGGGATCGGCCCCGATCAGCCCGGCGTAATCGTCGACCGCCTGGACGTATTGGTGCGCGTGGTTGTAGCTGTAGATGGCCCGGTCGCGGTCGTTGGCAAAGCCGTTGGCGGCGAGCATGCGACCGGCCGCCATGATGCTGTCGTGGGGCGAAGCGATGTCACCGCCTTGGCCGTAGGACGCGAACGTCGACGGCAGGAACTGCATGGGGCCCTGCGCGCCGGCAGTGCTCACCCCGTTGATGCTGCCGAACCGGGTCTCGACCAGGTTGATCGCGGCCAGGTAGTTCCAGCCGACCCCGGACTCGGCCTCCGCCGCGTGGTAGTAGCCGATCAGCTCGTCGGCCGGAGCCGGCGGGTCGATGCGCCAGGCCGGCACCGTGTCCCGCACTTGCGCCATCGCCTGAAGCTGTCGACGGGCGTCGACATTGCGGTCGTAGACATCGATCAGGGACGCCGGGATCACCGGTCGGATGGTCGCATCCCATTCCGGATGCCGGCCGATGGCCCGGTAGGCCGCTTGCTCGCGGTGGGCCGCGACCGCCCGCGCCGCTTCCGGCGTCGACGGGTCGCGCAGCGCGAGTTCGTCGGCGACCAGATCGGCTGCCAGCTGTGCGGGGTCGGACGCCAGCTGAGGTTGCACGCCGCGGGGCACACTGGGCGCCTCGGCGAACGTCGTCGGTCCGGGCGACGCCGTCGACTGGGGGCAGCCGACGACCGTGAGCACGACCATCGCGAGGGCGAGCGGCCCATGTCTACGCTTCATCGCGTCCTTGACTCTTGCGGTTGTTTGGCCCGCACCGAGTCTTTCGCATCGGACGGCTGGACTTCAATGATTGGATTCGGCTGCTACCGGCCGGGCAAGCAGATGGGCGCTCCGTTGCAGGTGTTCGCCGGTGAGGGATCGCCCTCGATGACTCCGGTCCGCACCTGAACGCCGCCCGCGGTTCCCCGCTCACCGACGGTGCCGGCGTCTAACCCGGCCAGCGCCACGGACCCCGACAGCAGTGCCGCGGCCACGATTCGCTTCATGTCTTGTGCTCCCGATCGAGGGGCCGAAGGGTTCGCTACCAGTTGGGGGCAGGCTGCGGCCACCCGTCCGATTTTCCCTGTACAGGGGCCAGAAGGATAGCGCCAAACCTGATGCGGAGGGTCGCGATCGTCGGTTGCTCGTGCCCGAGATGGGTAGTCGTCGGGCGTCTGAACCTCTGCGACCGGCCGCGGTTCGTTTTTCGACTCATGCCCGGCGCGCAATGGCTCGTCCGGCGACCGCTTGCATCCCTAGCCTCGAGGCATGCATGAAGACGGAGTGTTAACCAGCACCGGCTCGACCTTCGATGACGCCGTCGCGATCATGCGGAACTATCGCACCTGTGAGTTCACCACGGTGTTCCGCGATGGTGTACCGCAGACGTGGCCGGTCAGCGCGCTGCTGTTGCGGGACGGACGATTCTTGATCTGCACCAGCATCGGATTTCCGCAGAAGGTCTTCAACATCCGACGCAATCCCAAAGTGAGCCTGCTGTTTTCGGAGCCGACCGGTAGCGGATCCGACCGGACGGGTGCCGTCTTGATCTGCGGCGGCGCGGTGACCGAGGACCGGGTGATCGCCGACATGACATCGTCATCAGACCTGGCGGCCTTGTGCCAAACGGTGATCGAGCGACAACCGGCGAGCAAGTTCATGAGCTCATTCCTCGGGCGCCGCCTGTTTCCCTCTTACTACTGGCGGATCGCGATATATGTAACGCCGATACATGGATTCTATTGGCAGACACGAAATTTCACGAAAGAACCGCAATCGCTCGACCTGAAGGAGCTTCGCCGTGTGGCAGCTGGCAAGTGAGTCGCTGAGCGACTTTCCCGAAATAGTTGTCACGGCGGTCGGTATCGATGGCCACCCGGTCAGCGTGCGACAGCATGCGCCGCGCTACGACGCACACACCGGTGAAATGCCGGTGGTAATACCGGCCTCCCTGGCCCCGGCGGCCGGGCCCGCGAACGTGCTCGCCCACTCCCACGACGAGAACCTCTGGAACCTACGAATCGTCCGGATCAAAGGGCGCCTAGAACGGCGCGACGGAGGCTGGACGTTTGTCAGCACCTCGTTCACGCCGCCCTCGCCGGCCGGGTTCAAATCGAGATGGCAGATGGTCAAGGCCATGCGGCGCAGCTCATCTCGTTACCTCGCCGCGCGGGGACTGAGGCGCCCCAAAGTGAATTGGACGATCATCAAGAGCATGCAACACCAGGCGCAACTGAACCGACTGCGGGGCACGTAGTTTGACGCCGACGGGATCTGCATGAATAGCAAACCGCTGCGCTTTGGCGCGGTCCTATGCACACGGGGTTCGGTCACACACCTGGTCGACCAGGCGCGCCTGGCGGCGGAAAGCGGCTGTGATGTCGTACTTTTGCCCGACCACCTCGGCTACAGCGCGCCCCTTCCGTCCCTGGTGGCCGTCGCCACCGCGGTTCCTTCGGTGCGGGTAGGCACCTGTGTGCTCAATGCCGCCTTCTACCCGGCCGCCCTGTTGGCCCGCGACGTGGCGGCGGTGGACTCGGCAACCGGCGGCCGCCTCGAGATCGGGCTGGGCGCCGGCTACGTTGCCGAGGAATTCGCCATGGCAGGCCTTCGCTTCCCGACGCCGGCACAGCGCTTGCGCATGGTTGCCGAACACCTCACGCGGATCCGGGCGGCCTTCGCCGATCCGGACTACTCCCCTACGCCGGTCCAACCCGCCCCGCCGATCATGATCGGCGGGGCGGGCGACAAAATGCTGGCACTGGCCGCCGCGCATGCCGACATAATCTCGGTGCTGACCTTTGGCCCCGAAAGCGGACTCGTGCAACGCGTTCAGTACGTCAAGGAGCGCGCCGGCGCGCGCTTGGATCAGATCGAACTGTCGTTCCCCTTCGGCCAGTTGGCCATCGACGATCCCACCGACGTGCCCGAGTCGCAACTCCATTCGATGGCGACGGTGTTGGACGGTCCCGTCGAGGCGGCGGCCGAGCGCATCGCGCGCATGCGACACGAACTGGGAATCAGCTACTTCACGTTTTCCATCGGCGAGGGCCGTGGTGTCAAATGGCCCACTCTCGAGAAACTGATCGACCGAGTCAGGGGATAGTCACGCACTGCGCTGGAATGCGCTGCGGCGCAACGTCTCTACGGGAGTCTCGCGGTAACGGGCGGCGTGCGCGGCGGCGAACCGGCCCAGGTGGGTGAAGCCCCAGCGGTGTGCCACCGAGGCGACGGTGGTCATCGATGGATCGGACTCCAGCAGTGTTCGGTGTGCGCGGTGCAGCCGGACCTCGCGCACATACGCCATCGGCGAGACGCCGAGATAGCGCCGGAAACCGAGTTGTAGCGAACGGACACTGACGCAACTGCGGGCGGCGATCAGGGACAACGTCAGCGGCAAATGCGCGTTCTCCTCGATGATTTCGACCGCATTGCGAATGGCGCGGGGTGCGGCCAGCCCTTTGCCTTCGGTGAGTGCATCACGGAGCGAATGGTCGGCGGCCAGTAAAAATCCGCGCACCAGGCTGTCGACGAACGGTAACCCGACGAGAGGCCGATTGAGCAGGCTGTCGGCGCGGAAAAGCTGCTCGTGCAGCAACGCCACCATCTTGAACCAGCTTTGTGTCGCCGCCGCCGTCGTCGCCATCATCGGTGTGAAGTCGACCGGCGACGTCACCTGTCGACCGAGCGCATCGCTGAGCGCATCACTGACGGCCCAGCGATCCATGAGCAAGGTGAGCACTCGGGCGCCGGCTCCCCATCGCGCCTCGGTCATACCGCCCGGGGCGGCCACGACGGCATTGCCCAGAACGGGACGCAGCGACACTCCCGCATGTACGCATTCCATGCGCCCCGACACCAACACCAGCACCCGGAACGCATCGCACAATTCGGCGCGAACCGTCGACACGTCGGAGTCGAAAAAGACTTCGGCCACCGCGATCGGCCCGATCCGGGCTACCCGATGGGTGAGTAGGAATTCCTCGGGATCGGTCAGCAGATCGAGGTGAGGTTTGTGGCAGCAGCACAGGGACCAGTCGTCGAAATTCTCGGGTCGCGTCCAAACGCGCAAATCCGATTTGTCCGTCGATCGGTTCGTCAGTCGGTCGGGCTTCATCACCACCCCGCGCACACCCCCAAGCACTGGATACCGACCACAGTAACTTTTCCCGCTTTGCTCTGGTAGCAGGCTGGTGGCGGTTGTGCGTTGTGCGGACAGGCCGACGCGCATTTCGGCTATGGGCGCCGTACCGGATTCCGGGAGCGTGCGTCGACTCCAAGTAATCTGAGTCGTCAAACGAGACGGCTGCGCTGGGAGGTCGATCTGAGCGTGAAGGGCAGGCCCACCAAGGCCGACGTCGCACGCCTGGCGAACGTCTCGACCGCGACGGTCAGCTACGTGCTGAACAACTCTGTCGGACGCACCATCTCGGCGCAAACACGTGCCGCGGTGCACACTGCCGCCGCCGAATTGGGGTATCGGCCCAACCTTGCCGCGCGCAATCTCGCCCGCGGGAAAAGCGGTGTGATCTTGTACATCGTGCCGCAGCTCGCCGGCGGTGAGATGCCGATGCAGGTGGGCACGCACATGACCACCGAGTTGACCCGCCGCGGCATCATGCAGGTTCAGCTCTTCGAGACCGAGCACGACGACGCCGTCGCCGACGCCATCAACCACCTCCAGCCGATCGCGGTGACGAGCCTGTTTCCCTTGGGCCGCAAGGCTTCTGGTGCCGTCAAGGACGCGGCCATCCCCCACATCTGCGTGCACACCCTGCCGGGGCTCGGGGACCCGCAGTATTCGGTCGGGCAGATGCGCGTCGACCATCTCGTCTCGCGGGGTCATCGCAATCTGGCGTTTGCGTACTCCGGCGATCGTCGGTGGCGGGCACTTGGCGACTACTGGATCGACGGCGTCCGACGCGCCGCCGACCAGCAGGGCCTGCCCGACGTCGTCGTGCGGGCAGTGACGCCGGACGACAGCGCCGCGGTGGTCCGCGAATTGCACGCGGCCGGCGTCACCGCGGTCTGCGCCCAGAGCGACGAGGTGGCCTTCGTGGTGCTCGACGGCATCCGGCGCGCCGGCCTGCGCTGCCCGGACGATCTCGCGGTCATGGGTGTGGATGCCACGGCCCTGTCCCGCTTCAGCGTCCCGGCGCTGACGACGGTGGAGTTCGACCGCACGGCGATCGCCGAGGTGGCACTGTCAGCGGTGTTGGCAGAGCTCGGGGTTGCCGACGACCCCGGTCCGGCTGCCCGCGACATCGCGACGCTGATCACCCGCGAGTCCACTTAAGCCGTACGCCCCACGCACTGGACACTCGCTAGTTACGCGCGTAACCTCTGTCGGGCAACGGCGCCATCTCGCGAGCGGAGCGGCTCTTGAAGGATGAAGGACAAGGATGAAGGACATTGACTGACACGATTGCGGTCTTCAACCCGTCGACCGAGGAGCAGATCGCCGAGGTTCCCGATTCCGACCAGGCGGCCGTCGACGCGGCCGTGGCTCGCGCGCGGGAAACCTTCGAGTCGGGCGTCTGGCGCAAGGCCCCCGCGTCGCACCGCGCGAACGTGCTGTTCCGCGCCGCGCGCATCATCGAGGAACGCACCGAAGAGCTGGCAAAGCTCGAGGGCCAGGACAACGGCATGAACCTGACGGCCGCCAAGCACATCATCCCGGTGTCGGTCGACATGCTGAAGTACTACGCCGGCTGGGTCGGCAAGATCCACGGCGAATCGGCCAACCTGGTGTCCGACGGCCTGCTCGGCACCTGGGAGACCTACCACACGTTCACGCAGCTCGAGCCGGTCGGCGTCGTCGGCCTGATCATCCCGTGGAACGGGCCCTTCTTCGTCGCGATGCTGAAGGTCGCGCCGGCGCTCGCCGCCGGGTGCAGCGCGGTTTTGAAGCCCGCCGAGGAGACGCCGCTGACGGCGCTGAAGCTCGAGGAGATCTTCCGCGAGGCGGGCCTGCCCGACGGCGTGCTGAACGTCATCACCGGCTACGGCGAGACCACGGGCGCGGCCATGACCGCGCATCCGGGCATCGACAAGATCTCGTTCACCGGGTCGACGGAGGTCGGCCGGCTGATCGTGAAGGCGGCCGCGGGCAACCTCAAGCGCCTGACGCTCGAGCTGGGCGGCAAGTCACCGCTGATCATGTTCGACGACGCCAACCTGGACAAGGCGATCATGGGCGCGGGCATGGGCCTGCTCGCCGGCTCGGGGCAGAACTGTTCGTGCACCTCGCGGATGTATGTCCAGCGCGGCATCTACGACCAGGTCGTCGAAGGCCTCGCGGGCTTTGCCCAGATGCTGCCGATGGGCGGCAGCGAGGATCCCGATTCCGTGCTCGGGCCGCTGATCAGCGACAAGCAGCGCAAGCGGGTGGAAGGCATCGTGAACGACGGCGTGGCCGGCGGCGCGCAGGTGATCACCGGCGGCAAGCCGATGGACCGCAAGGGCTATTTCTACGAGGCGACGATCATCACCAACACCACGCCCGACATGCGGCTGATCAAGGAGGAGATCTTCGGGCCGGTCGGCTGTGTGATCCCGTTCGACGACGAGGACGAGGTGATCGCCGCGGCGAACGACACACATTACGGGCTCGCCGGTTCCATCTGGACCGAGAACCTCTCGCGCGCCCACCGCATGGCGAATGAGCTTCGCGCAGGCCAGGTTTGGGTGAACTCCTCGCTCGCGGCAGACCCGTCGATGCCGATCTGCGGCCACAAGCAGTCGGGTTGGGGCGGCGAGCGTGGGCGCAAGGGTATCGAGGCCTACTTCAACACCAAGGCCGTCTACATCGGCCTGTGACTCCCTCGCGAGCGTAACGCCAGGGTGGAATTCGGGCTGATTTTTCCGCGCGGCGTTACGCTCGCGGCAGCTCGACGCCTTAGGCGACGCTCTTGGCGAAGCCGCTGAGATCGCGGATGCTGGCCGCGAAAACCTCGGGCATCGCGCCCGCGAATATCAGATCGCCCCCGTGACAGGTGCCCGCGACCAACCGGCCCGCGGTGGGTACACCCGCGCGCACCAGACGGCGGTAGTAGTCGAGTCCTTCGTCGCGCAACGGGTCGATTTCGTTCACCGAAATCACATGTGGTGGAAGGCCTTTGAGATCCTCGCCGGTCGCGACGCCGGCAAAACAAGTCGGATCGTCCGAGTTCTGCTTGCCGGGGTCGTAGAGCGATCCCAGCAGCTCCAACTGCTGAAGGCTGATGAAGTAGCCGTCGCATTCCCGCAGTGAAGGCAACTCATCGGGCGCATCATGCCACCGGTTGGAGATGTACGGGCACTGCGCATAGCAGCCCGCGATTTCGTCCAGCCACCCTTCGCGTTTGGCCTTGTGCGCCACGGTCAGGGTGAGATTGCCTCCGCCGGACTCTCCCGCGACGACCAGGTGGCTGACGCCGAGTTCCGCGCGATGCGATGCAACCCAACGGACACCGGCCGCGCAGTCGTTCAATCCGGCAGGAAACGGGTGCGGGCCGAGTTTTCCGCCGGAGTTGCGAAACTCGACGCCGACGACGACAAGGCCGGTACCCGCGATGTGCTCGCGCAGCCGCCGGTAGGTTACGTCGGCAGCGCTGGCGATGGCCATGCCGCCACCGTGCAGATGCACCACGGCAGGCAACGGGCCATCCGCATCGGGGCGGCTGACGTACAGCGTCACATCGTTGCCGTCTTCGCCGGTGATCGTCGTCGCCGTAGTGGTCACACCGTTGGCGTCCGGAACACCCGCCGCAAAGATGCCGAGCACGGCGCCCATCCCCTCCTCGGCCATCGCGGCATATGCCAGCCGTTCCTCAAGGGGCGCATCGCTTTGTCAGTGCCACCGTCGGCGCATTGCTGTCGAGACCTAGCGGCGCAAGAGCTTCGACCATGCGCGGGTCGGCCCGAGGGTCGGTTCGCAGACAACGGTCCGGATCGGCAAGACGACCATTGGCCATTTTCGCGACTCTACTCCTCGCCTGCCGCGGCGCCGCCAGACCGAAATGCTCGCGGCGAGCGAAACACTGGGCTGCAGCCGCCCGGGCTGGCATCGTGACGATTCGTGCGGGTGTGGCTGAGCGGCTAGGCAGCGGCCTGCAAAGCCGTACACACGGGTTCGAATCCCGTCACTCGCTCTAGGTGGCGTGCGGGGTCACCAAGAATTTCTCGCCGGTCGCGCGCTTGAGGTATTCGTTGAACGCGTCGGGCTGAAGCATTCCGGCCAGTGACACCTCCCGGGTGTAGTTGCTGGCGAACGTCGTGGTGAGTTCGGCGGCCACCCGAGCGCGCAAGCGTGCCAGGGTCTCGGCGCCGGCGTTCTGAATGAAGTAGGTGAGCAGCCAGCCGCCGATGCCCCAGGCCATGCCGAAGTTCCTGGTGAGCACCGTGGGGCTGGTGTCCAGTCCGCCGTAGAGGTACACCTGCTTATGCGTCGTCGAGCCGTAGCGCGAGTACTCCGCCGCGGTCGCGCTTGCCGCCTTCTCCATGCCGTTGAGGATCTGGCTGGCCAGCGTTCCACCACCCGTGGCGTCGAAGGCAAGCGTCGCGGATGTCTGTTTGAGCGCCTCGACGAGGTCGGCCGGGAACGACGGTGAGGTCGAATTCAGCACATGGGTCGCGCCGAGCGAGCGCAGCAGTTCCTCTTGCTCGGGCTTGCGGACGATGTTGACCAGCGGTATGCCGTCCTTCCGGCAGAGCTTGACCAGCATTTGACCCAGGTTGGATGCCGCGGCGGTATGCACGAGGCCCGAATGCCCTTCGCGGCGCATGGTTTCCGTCATACCCAGTGCCGTCATCGGGTTGACGAACGACGACGCTCCATCGCGCGCCGTGGCTCCGTCCGGCAGGACCAGACATGCCGACGCGTCGACCGCGCGGTATTGCGAATACATCGCGCCGCCCACGATCGCCACGGTCTTGCCGACGAGGGCCTGGGCCGCGTCCGAGGACCCCGCGGCCACCACGATGCCCGCGCCTTCATTGCCCACCGGAAGCGACTTGTCCAGTCGTGCCGACAGCGCCGCGAGGGTGCCCTCCCCGAGGGGGGCGGTGACGACGGGGCGTTCGGCCGTGCCGGCGACCGTCGCCTTGGTCATGTCGGCACCGGGAACGAGCAAACCCAAATCCGACGGGTTGATCGGCGAGGCTTCCACTCGCACCAGCACCTCACCGGGACCGGGAGTCGGAACCGGGACCTCCTGCAGCGAGAGTTCCAGCGTGCCATCGGATGTCGCCAGCGAACGCAGCTCCAGTGCTGCAGCGGGCAAATCTGCGGTCATGGGCGGTGCCTCGTTTCCGTCGTGGGTGGCCTTGGGGTGTCAACGCTTGAGGGGGCTACAGATCTTCCGGGACGGCGTCGAGATAAAACCATCGACCGGCACGCCGCTCGAAGCGGCTGCGCTCATGCAGGCTGTCGGCACGCCCCCCGGACTCGAACAGGGCGTTGAACTCCACCTCACCGCGATCGTCGTCGGGACCACCCGCGACGGTGTCGACCACCTCGAGGCCGGTCCAGGTGATGCCCGGGTCGACGGTCACGTCGGGCGGCCGGGTGCGCGGGTGCCAGGTGCGGAATAGATACTTGGCGTCGCCGTAGGCGAATGCCGAGTACCTCGACCGCATCAATTCCTCGGCCGATCGGGCCTGCGACTCGCCATCGTGCAGGGGCCCGCAACAAGCGCGATAGCTATCGCCGCTGCCGCACGGACACGGCGGCCCGAGGATTTCGCTCACCCCATCAGGATGCGATACGGGGCCGCCATCTGAACCCTACGGTCCGCCGCGCCTCGTGCGGGTCAGAACCGACCTCACTCGGCGCTGGATGTGGTGCCTCGGCGCCGCGGCGTGCGGTGTGCAGCCAGCACGTCGGCATTGGCCAGCGATTGCGCCTGAGCGGCCAGCGTCGACGCCCCGTTGGCATGGGCAAGTGCTTCGGCCTCATTGCCGGCTGCCTTGCCGCGCGCAGCCGCCAAATGGCGTTTCGCCTCTTCGAAGCGCGTGCGGGCCTCGGTGCCGATGCTCTGGCGGTGCTTGGCGACGTAGTCGGAGATTTGGCGCAACCGGGCATCCGCGATGGGCAATGCCTGCCCCAGCGATTCCACGCGCTGCCCGTCGCGATGGTCAACCGGCCGAGTGCCGCGCCGACGCCGGCGGGCTCGGTAAACGAGCAGCACCACCACAACGATGACCACGACGACGATGACGCCGACCGCGATCCACAACCAGGTCCGGTTTGACGAGCCCGGCGATGTATTGGGCGCTTGCACCGGCGCCGATTGGTCCAAACCGGTGGCCGCGGCGACCGCCGCACCGCTCCAGTCTTTGGCGCCCACGGCCGGTTCAATCTTGTTGTTGCGCAGGCTGTTCAAATCGGCAGCGGTGAGGCCCCGCACCTTGCCCGGCACCGAGAACGCGTACGCCTTGGTGTTGGTGGCCACGGCCAGCAGCGCGTCGTGGTCGTCCATCCCGCTGGCCGTGCGGGTTTTGTCGGCCCAATTCTCCGGTTTGTACCTGGAGAAGTTGTCGACGTAGACCACCCACAGTTGGACGTGCTGATCCTGATAGAGCCGGTCGATCGCCGAGCTGATCGCCGCCCGATCGGAATCCGTCAACACCTGCGTGTTGTCGGTGATGTGGTCGGTGAGCTTGGTGGGCGGTTGTGCGCCGGCGGGCGTTGCCAGTACCAGGCCCGCTACCAGGATCGTCAGGAATGCACCGACCGGGCGAACGATTCGCATACGGGTAATCTAGCCCGCCACCGACCGATAGCCGAGATCATGCCTCTCTCTTCACTTCCGACAGCCGACCTTGCCGTTCCACAAGCGGATGAGCGCCCCGCTGCAGGTGTTCACCCGGGCAGGATCTCCCTCCAGAATGTGTGCACCGACTGGAATGCCGCCGTCGGTTCCCGGTTGCCCGAGGCTGCCGCGATAGTAGTGGTGGCACATATTCATGTCCCAAACCACGTCCGGCTGTGGCAGAGGACTGCCCGGGCACCAAACGCGGCTGCACATCGCCAACCGGTTACAGATGTGCGTGGCCGGGTCGGCCTGGGTACTACCGGTGCCAAGCCCCAAACTGGCCAATGCCAAGGCGCCCGCCAGCAGTGCTTCGACAACGATTCGGTGCATGATGTGGTGTCCTAATCCGTATGTCGCCGGTGTTGGCTGTGGCAATATCGGCCGCGAAAGAGATTGCGCTGCAACGGCTTGTTTCCGTCGACAGCCAGCGTGTCGTAACCTGATGCCGGTTGCGGAATTCCGGACCGCCGTACAGGTCAAGACGAGCCAAGTATTGGATTCATTATCGTGATTGGTCACGAGTAGTCGACTACTCGATTCGGCTGATAAGCCACGGTGAGCTTGATGCAAGATGAGCTGATGCAGCACGAGGTTTCCATCAAGAACTCCCGCACCCTTGTCCGGCGCCGGCTCGACTACCTCTTGCTCCCGGCCTTCGTGCTCGGCGTCATCAACGCGCTCGTGTTGAGTCTGCCGGAGGCCCTCGGAGTTCCCGTCGCCACAGACAGCCCGTGGCCACCCTTGCGCGCCTTACACACCTGGGGTGTCGAGCAAGAACCGCAGCACCTCGTCATGCCGCCCGCCTTGCGGGCCTCGCTGTTGTACGACGGTTTCGTCCAACTTCCGCTGCTCGTGGTGCTCACCATCGGCGTCTGGAAGCTCAAATCGTGGCCCTGGCTACCCGCATTGGCCATGGCCTACGCCGTCAGCGCGGTGGTGAACATGTACTTCTACTTCATGCAGACCTTCCTCGGACCTGACAGTCCCCCACACCTGGCGACCTACCTGCCGCTCAACCTCCCCTGGGTGATCGTGCCGACGCTGGTGGCGTACCGATTCTGGCCGCGCACCGCCCGAAGATGAGTCTCGTCAACTCATTTCGAAGACGAACTCGTGGCCGCAGATGCAAATGCGATCGCCGTCGGCCAGCGTCGCGCTGACTCGAATCCTCCGATCCGCGACGTCGACCCCGTTGGCTGACCGCAGATCGGTGATGACAAAGCTGTTCCCGGTGTCGACGACCACCGCGTGGTAGCGACTGACCGTGTCATCGTCGAGGACGATGTCATTGTCGGGGACGCGGCCGATCCTGGTGGCGGCACCGCGCAGCGGATAACGACTTCCGCCGGCGTCGCGCAGGTATGCGACCGCGGACTCCTGGGCAACTTCGGTCCGCCGCCGACGCGTCGCGGCAGCACGTTTCGCGGTTGCGCGCGCCGCCTGTCGAACGTCTAGCGGCTCTTGGCGAAGGATCCGCTGATGAAGACGCTGCAACGCGGGACCGGCGTCGATACCCAAATCGTCGGCGAGCGCGACCTTCAGCCGACCGTAGGCGCCAAGTGCCTCGTATTGCCGCTGCGCCAGATAGTAGGCCGTCATCAACTGCGCCCACAGCGGTTCTCGGTACGGATGCTCGGCCACCAGAGCTTCGAGTTCGCTGATTATTAAATGCGCTCGACCGCAAGCAATTTCGGCTTCTGCCCGCGCCCCTAGTGCCACCAGCCTGTTTTCCATCAGTGCCGAGGCGAAGGGCTGAACGAATTGAAAGTCGCGCAAATCCTCGAGCACCGGCCCGCGCCACTCGGCCAGCGCGGAAGACAAGTGACCGCTGGCCTCTTCGAACCGACCGGCGGCGGCCTCCTCAATTCCCGCTTTCTGTTCGATGGCGAAACGGCCGAAGTCGCAATCCTTTTCGGGCACAGCCAGCCGATACCCCGGCTGCACGCTGGCCAGGATCGCGGCGGGATCCACGGCGGCGCTACCTATCAATCGGCGAATCCTGGAGACGTGTGCATGCAGGCTCGCTCGAGCCTCGGGCGGTGGGTCTTGTTGCCACACGGCGTCAATCAACGAGTCAATCGCAACGGTGCGGTTTCGATTGATCAGCAGCAAGGCCAGCACGGCCCGCTGTTTTGCCGCACCCAACGGCAGGTCGGTTCCGTCGGCACCCATCTGCAACGGTCCTAATAGCCCAAACCGCAACGCGCTGTGGGTCATCGCGACAGCAGTCCCTTCGGCTCGCGCTCACCACAGGTACACACGCGCACTGCTTCCGCCGATGCAGGTGATCCAGCTGTCCCCCGGCTGTTGCCGGCAGTGCATGAGGAAGTTGGAGCCGTTGCACAGCGCGCCGGGCACCGACTTGCAGTCAATGGCGCCCGGCGCCGAGACGGCTCTTGGTAGCGGGCTGGCGTCGCCGTATTCAGCCCAGTAGGTGACCAACACGCTGTTGGCGAAAAGACATGAGGTCTCGGGAGTCCCGCGGCCGGCGCGGGTGCCGAACCCTGTGGCGTTCGGCAAGGAGAAGCCCTGATCGCACGACTGGTGCAGGCTGCTCAGGTCGGGACCTGTCACCAACGGGGGCAGCGCGGCACGCGTGGCCGGGCTCTCGGGCTGCCCGGCCGGCCGGTGGGCGAACAGGCCGATGTCCAAGGCAATGCCCGCGAGAACCAGAGCCGCCGTGGCCGCGATCACGGCCGGCAGCAGCCACCGACGCTTGCCTGGATCTGGGTCGCGGGGCCCCGCGGCCGCCAGATCCGGACGCGTTGACGGGACATCGGCGGCCAACGGCCGGGTCTCGGTTGCCAATGCGCCTTCACCCGACGCCATGACGTCGGTCAGGTCGTCTCCACTTCCCAACGCGCGCTGGGCCGCACGGGCAAGAGCGCCCGCCGTTCCGTAGCGGTCGTCGGGGTGTTTGGCCATCCCGCGGGCGACGACATTGTCGAGCGCGGCCGGAACTCGCGGATTCGTCGCGCTCGGCTGCGGGGGCGGCAGGGCGATGTGGGCCGCGACCAGGTGCTCGAGGCTGTCACCGGCGAATGGGGCGTCCCCGGTCACCGACTCGTACAACACGCACGCCAGCGAGTAGACATCGACCGCGGGCGTGGTGATCCCGTCGCGAAACCGTTCGGGCGCCATGTAATTCAAGGTGCCGATCTGAGTTCCGACTGTCGTCAGCCGCGGATCACCCCTGCCCTCGGCGATTCCGAAGTCGACCAGATACACAAAATCGGCAGGGGTGACAATGATGTTCTGCGGCTTGACGTCTCGATGGATCAGTCCCTCGGCGTGCGCGGCGTCCAGTGCGGCGGCGACCTGACTGATGATGGCGACCGCGCGCGAGGGAGCCAACGGGCCATTCGCGATCAGGTCGAGAAGCGTCTGCCCCTGCACCAAGCGCATCTCGATGTACAGGCTGCCGTCGATCTCGCCCCAGTCGTGAATCGGAATGACGTGAGGTTCCTGCAGAATCGCCGCTGCCTGAGACTCCCGCTGAAATCGGGTGCGAAACGTGGGATTGGTTGACAACTCGTCGGCCAGGATCTTTACCGCGACGGTTCGCTGTTTGCCGGTGTCGAAGGCTTCGTAGACCGCCCCGCCCCCGCCCTTGCCGAGCAGGCGCGTGAGGTTGTACTTGCCGAACGTCATACCGACGCGCGAGTCCACGGCCATCCCCTTGAGTCCTTCGGGTACCGACGCAGTATCTCGCTCACGGCCCGCGCATGCACCCATTTGGGGCGCAAGCCGACACTTGCGGGGTCGCACGCCAAGAAAGACGCAAGAAACGCGCAAGGCATGCGGCCCAGCCTGTACGTGACCGGGCACCGCGGCCCGCTAGCAAATGGCCCGGCCGGCACCGAGCCGGCCACGATTTTCAAGGACACAATATGATCGGCACACCGCATCACGCACAGCCCGCGCCGCGAAACGTCGGCCTTCGCGACACCCGTCCGCGCGCCGGGTTCCGGCGATGGATGGAGATGACGACGCTGGCGCTGGCAATGGCGACGCTCACGGCGGGGATCGCCCCGTCGCCAACCGCATTTGCCGAGCCCTCCCCGGCGATGGCGGCCCGCGGCGTCGAGGCCCCACTCGAGACCGTTCCCTGGTCGCAGGTCGGTCCGGGTTGGATGCTCGCCATGTGGAGCCCGGTTCCGGGTTTGCACCCCGGCGAAATGCCGCCCCCCGGCGCACCGACCTGGCAGACGGCCGCTACCACGTTGTACCTGGTCGATCCCGCGGGTGGCCGCTACCCGATCACCACGTTCCCGCCGCCGGGCGAGGGTTCGAGCCCGCGGTTGGTCGACTGGTCGGGCGACGGTACCCGTGCCCTGTTCGTCACGGATGGGAAGGGCCACCGGGCGATCACCGAAGTCGACCTGCACACCGGCGCGAAGCGGACCTTTGCCGTCGACGGCGACCAGGCCAGTCCCCGCTACACACGTCCCGACGGCAAGGCGATACTGCTGCACGGGTGGAACTCCTCGAGGCCTAAGTCGCTGGAACGCGTCGACCTCGACGGCAACCACCAGTTGACCTACCCGGTGGGGCAGGACTTTCAAGGGTTTCTCTCCACCCCGGACGGCACCCAGTTGGTGCTGGGCACGGCCACCGGCCTCGCCCTGATGAGCAACGACGGGACACCCGGCAACGCGCTGCCGCTCGATGGGCAGAAGGACTGCTCACCGATGCGGTGGTGGGACACCGGCGCGAAGGTCGCCCTCGCTCGTTGCGGCAGCTCCAAGGGGTCGCAGTTGTGGCTGGTGCCGATCGACGGCGGGACACCGACTGCGCTTACCGCGCCGAACGACGGGCGCGGCCCCGACTACGGCGACCTGAACGCATGGCAGCTCCCCGCCGGAACGTTCCTGCAGGCCGCCGGAGCGTGCGGTGTCGTATACCTCGCCAAGCTCAACGACGACGGCACCACCTCACAGGTCTCGGTGCCCGAAGTGAAGGGCCGCAGCGTCGTGGTCCTCGGCGTCAACGGAGGCGACCTCGATCTCCAAGCCCGGGCCGGCTGCGGGGGCGGGCAGTCGCTGATCGACTACAACCCCACGGCCAACACCTCGACGGTGCTGCTCGGGCCGACCGTGAACGGCGGTGGCGTCATCAGTGCGGTGCCCTACCCGGGCCAGAGGTAGTGGACATGACGAAATCTGTTCGCCACCAACGGCTTACAGACCGTGTTGTCGGTCGGCGGCCAAGACGGCTCCATTGCGGTGGACCCTTGGCCGTGGCCGTCGGAATCGCCGCGGCGATGTCGACGGCGGGATGTTCCACCGGCAGCCCCGCCGTGCCGAGCGCCGCGCCGTCGGCGAGTGCCACCCACGCGCCGCATCCCATAACCTATGCGCCCCAAGTGGTTCTGCCGTTCGGGGAGTTGATCAACCATCCCGCCGGCGTCGCGGTAGACGCCGCGGGCAACGTGTTTGTGCTCGACTCGCACTACGGCCAGGTGTGGGAGATGCCGGCGGGCACGAGCAACCCAAAACCGCTGCCATTCACCGGCCTCGGCCAGGCGGTCGATGCCGCGGCGGACGCGGCGGGCAATCTCTACATCACCGACGATGACAAGAACCGGGTGCTGAAGTTGACGCCCGGGACCACCAACCCCACCGTGCTGCCATTCACCGACCTCAACATGATCGCCGGCATCGCGGTCGACAACGCGGGCAATGTCTACGTCAGCGACTCGGGCAGCAAGCGGGTGTTGCGACTTACGCCGGGCTCGGCTAGCCCGGTCGCGTTGCCGTTCAACGACATCGGCCCCGAGGGCGTGGCGGTGGACAACGGCGGCGGCGTCTACGTCGTCGACTCGGGCGGCAAGCGAGTGTTGAAGCTGGCGCCCGGCGCGACCACCCCAACCGTGCTTCCATTCGGCGACCTCAAAATGCCCACCGATGTGGCGGTGGACGTCGGCGGCAATGTCTACGCCATCGACCTTGACCGCGTGCTGAGGTTGGACCGGGGCGCGAGCGGTCCAACGACGTTGCCGTTCAACGATCTCAAGGATCCCTCCAGCGTCGCCGTCGACACCAGGGGCAACGTTTACCTCAACGACGGCCTGCACTTCCGCATCCTCGAGCTGCCGGCGCGGTGATGGCGATGTCATATCGGCGCGCGCTGATCGCGGTCGTGGCCGCGGTCATGGCCGCGAGCGCGGCAGGGTGCGGCACGTCCAGTGACAGGCACCAAACCAGATCGACTACATCGGTTGCGGTGCAAGGGCAATCGGCGTGCTCAGAGTTGCAGGGCACCGTCAGCCCCGACCACAGCTGCCATGTCCGTGACGAATCCTCGGCCTACAAGATCGAGATCACTTTCCCTATTGACTACCCCGACATGCGGCCGGTGACCGACTTTCTGAAGCGTGACCGCGATGAATTCCTCGACTGGGTCGCCAAATTCGGGCCGTCGGATGGGCGTGGCCGACCATACGAATACCACGTCACCGCCATGGCATTTCGTTCAGGGTCAACGGATTCAGGCACCCAAAGCCTGGTGCTCGAGATCGACAACGACACCGGTTTCGCCCATGAAGGCCACCCCGACACCACATTCCGATCGTTCAACTTCGACCTCGGAAAGCGCGCCCCAATCACCTTCGACACGTTGTTCAAGCCCGGGACGAAACCATTGGAGGTCCTCAATCCGATCGTCGAGCGCCAGTTCGACGCGCCGACAGCCGATCTCGATGAGCAGACGTACCAAAACTTCGCGATCACCAACGAAGCGGTGATCTTCTTCTTCGGCCAAGACCAAGTGGTGCGGGACAACGCCGGGCCCCACAAAATCACGGTGCCCCGTGCGGAATTGGCGCCGCTACTTGCTTAGCCGCCCCGGGGGCTGGCTAGGTGTGGACTTTCCAGCCCGCCAACGGGGTGGGTGCCGCGGGGGCGTTGGGATCGTTGAACTCGACATAAAAGTCGCCCTGTTTCACATTGCTGTCGTAGGCGATGAATCCGTGCGCGGTTTGGCCGTTGGCGACGGTGCCCGAGCGCAGCGGCGGCGTCTTGCCGATCGTCTGGTAATCGACCAAGGACGAGCCGCCTTGCACGTCCCGGTACGGGTCTTGCCGCCACGGGGAAGATGCGGCGGTGATGGTGCGCTCGCTATAGCTGAATGGCGCGTCGGACTTGCCGACGATGGTGAGCTCGATGACGTTGCAGCCTCCCCCGCTGCTGGTGCAACCCGATGACACCCAGGCCACGTTGTCGAGCGTGACGTCGGCGGTCGCGGTGCTGTATTCCGTGACGTGGATCGTCGCGCCGGATTTTCCGGTCGGGAACGGCGACTGTTGGGTCGTCGTCGGGTCCGCGGCGCCGAGGGGCGCTGTCGCGCATGCCGTTATCGCCAGCACCGTCGCGACCCCGGCACGCACGGGAGTAAGAATGGCCATTTGCAGACGATAACGCGCTTTCGGGCCGGCACGCTTTCGGCTGCGCCGGGTTTCGAATCGCGAGCGAGCCTTGAGGACCCTACTATTCGGCTAGCGCGGTGCTACAAACGTTGTCACCGCCGGGACCAAGGGCGGCAGTACCGTCGTCTTCAAAGAAAAGGAATCCCGACATGAAGACGCGAGTATTGACGGCCACCATCGGGGCCGCGTCGGCAGTCTTGGCCGCTGGGGTCGTGTGGACCGCGTCACCGGCCTCGGCAGGCACTCCGTATTGCGATTCGCTGGCCAACCCGCAGCAAACGCATGAATGCAACTGTGGCTTCGACTTCGCCCCGGGTAGTCCTGAGTTTCAGGATTGCATGCGTGGAAGTGCAGCCGCGCCCGCGCGACCTTAACCCGCCGGCCCGCACGGAGCCGGGCTAACCGTCCTCTTGGGCCACGTCCAATCCGTTTGCCGCGGCATCCATTCTCGCCGGAAATCGGCGGCTATGATCTCGCCATCGCGAGACGACAGGAGCCGCTCATGCCCGGAGATCATCAGCGTGTGGTCGACCTGCGAGCGCAACAGGTGGTACCCGACGTTCGGCGGACGATGTGGCAAGGCACACTGCTGCAGTTTGGATTGCGCACGGTGTTGATTGTCTTGGTCGTAGCGACGTTGTTGCTGGAGCCGCCGGACCATTACGAGTGGGTCTGCGCGACCATCCCGCTGGTGTACATGGTCATCCTCGGATGCTGGAGTGCGTTGACGCTGCGCCGTGGGTCGCCCCCGACGGCATCCACCAGGACGCTGATACCGCTGCTCATGCTGACCGCCGACGTCATGATGGTTTCGGTCCTGTCGATACTCGCCGGCGTGACCTCCCCGCAGGACTGGACATCCGATGTGATGCGGAATGGCTTCTTCCTGATCCCGTTGATCGCGGGCGCGCAACTGGATCCCAAGATCAGTGCGGCGGTGGCGATCCCGACCTTGTCGGTATTCGTTCTGACGTGCTCGATCACCAGGTCTGCCGACCAGGAGCCGTGGGCGTCGATCTTGCTGAGCTCATTCGTCTTGGCCGCACTAGCCGGCGGGTCGGTTGCCCTGTCCTTCCTCCAGCGGTCCAGGTTGGAAATGATCGCCGACTTGGCGCGGCAGCGAAGCCAGCTGTTGGAGGAGTTGCTGGCAGTGGAAAGGCATGAACGGCAGGCGATTTCGGAACGTCTGCACGATGGTGCTCTTCAGTACATCTTGGTTGCGCGCCAAGACATGGAGGATGTGCGGGCCGGCTCAGCCGATGCCGCCGACCGCGTCGCGTCCGCGCTGGCCGAGTGTTCGGGGCTGCTGCGCGACGTCGTCCGTGAACTGCATCCAGACGTGCTGGTGCGGATGGGATTGAAGTCGGCGGTCTCCGCCCTCGCCGAAAGCCTTGGTTCCCGCGCCGGACTCACCGTCGATTTCGACGCGGCCAGTTGGCCCGACGGGCTGCGCACCGAGGCCGACGACGTGCTGTACAACGCCGTGCGCGAAGCATCGACGAACGTCATCAAACATGCCCGGGCGCAAAACCTTTGGATCGAGTTGCAATACCGAGAAGGGTTGGCCTGGTTGCGTGTCGCCGACGACGGAGTGGGCATCTCCGAGGCGGCTATCGCGCGGAAGGCTGAGGAAGGTCATATCGGAATGGCATCGATGCGCGCGCGGGTACTCGCCTCGGGTGGCCAGTTCGACGTGCGCTCCACCTCCCCCGGAACCGAACTCGCCATCTCCGTACCGTTAGGGACGGCACGTCATCTCACTGCCGCTTGATCGTTGCGGGGATTGCTTGCTGGTAGCTGGTCGACCGGCCCTTTGACGAATATCGAATGCTGCGGTGAGCGGTATGCAAAGCTAGCCGCATGCCGACGAAGGACCGGAAGATCGAGCTCCTCAACAGGCAGATTGAGGAAGCGAAGGACGGTCACCCCGACGACGTCGCGGAGTGGCGATTCAAGACAGAGACCGTGCTCAGGCGCACGGTCGGCGAAGGAAGCCCCGCGCTCGCGGCCTTCCGCGCGATCAGCTTCAGCTGGATAAGTTGGGGCGATCCGATCGACCAGACAGCGGCGCGACAGCGCGACGCCGTGATCCGCGCAGTTGTGTGCCTGAAGTCCGCCGTCGCCGAACTCGATCTCTCGGACGGCATGTCCAAGGACCGCAAGATCGAATTACTAAGCCAACAGATCGAGGCCGCGAACGACGGTCAGCCAGATGACTTGGCGGAGTGGCGAATGAGAACAGAGGCCGTGCTTCGATCTACGGTCGGCGAAGGCAGCCTCGCACTTACGAAGTTCCGCGACATCCGCTACGGCCGGATAAGTTTCGCCAACGAAGACCAAGCGGATATCCAACGCGACGGCGTGCGACTGGCCATCCGGTACTTGAAATCCGCAATCGACGAAGTCGACCTCCTCGACGATGAACCGCCTTCGGCGCCAGCAGCCGAGCAATCCGGTGGCAGCATTGTCCACCGAACTTTTGACGACCTGGTCATGGACCTGGACAAGCGGCGCAGCCTCGCCGAGAAACCACCGGTGTTGCTCCTCGGCGCCGGCGCATCACTTCAGGCCGGCGTCGGCACGATGGCTGAGCTGTACAAATTCTTCAAGTGCAAAGACTTCGACGAGTTCGCCAAGTACATCGCTACGCTGAGCGAGTCTGAGCGTTACCGCTACCTCGCGAAATTCCTGCAGAACGAGAAATTCCCTGAGGAGATCACCGCGGGCTATCAGGCTCTCGCCACGTTGTTGGCAAACAAATACTTCGACCTCGTGCTGACGACGAATGGCGATCCGTTGCTCGACGACGCGCTGTCGGCGGCGCGCCTGTGGCGGCGCGACTACATCATTCTCGTCAACGGGGTAATCAGGCCGGAGCGGATGGAGCTGCCGCTACGCGAGCCCAGCCCGCGCGTGAAGATCGTGAAACTGCATGGAGACCTGTTCTCGCGGTTGATGGCCTGGACCGTGGATGAGATGGACAGGTTCCTCAGCGAGAGTTGGGACATCCTCGAAGACGCGGTCGCGGGTCGCGACTTCCTCGTCATCGGTTACAGCCTGCGCGACCAGAAAGTGCTCGAGCTCGTGAAGTCCGCCGGCGGTTCGGTGTGGTTCCTGCATCACGACAAGGTCCCGGATCATTTGAAAGACATCTACAAAGAGATCAAATTCTTCCGCGCCGTAGTGGATCCCAAGTGTACGTTCGAGGCGTTCTTCCCCGCCCTCGCGGAGGCGTTAAAAGAAGCGGTTCCGAGGCAGCCGTCGGATGCCGCCGAGCTGGAATCGCGTTCAGCGGAGACAATCGATGCCGGAGCACAGACGATCGACGATTTGATGTCTGCGACTTTCGGAATCGCGGGCCCCGACGGCGTGCTGAAGGCGACCGCGTTTCTGCTCGCCGAACCAAGAGTGATCCTATGCGACCGCTCGGCAAGCGATCTGCATGTCGTCGCTGGTGAGGTAATTCTCATCGATTCCAATGGTGACTCGTTCAGCACCCGTGCGATCGCAGTCGAGTCGACGAGTCCTTTTGGCCCGACAGTGTTGGAAGCACCCGATCACCTGCGCACGCCAGGGCTGCGCCTTGCGACCGGCCGCTTACAGCTCGGCGCCACAGTGCAGATGCTCGTCGCTGCAGGCGCGGTAACCGGCATCAGCTCGGGCAGGGTGACGGCGCTGGACGCGTCGATACGCATCGCCGAGATCGGCGAAGTAGCCGGTCTTGCCGAGCTGGACGGTGTTGTCGCCCCGGGTGCCTCAGGTGCGCCGGTTGTCGACGCGACGTTGTCTGTCTGTGGCTTCGTTGTCGCCGGCAGCATCGATCCGGAGGTCGCGCACTCGTTCGCGTACCCAGCGGAGTGCTGGGCATCGTTCGTTCGAGAGAGCGCGTCTGGCAACCCGCCGGTTAGCGACGAGTGAAGGCCCAGGCTCGAACCCGCGACCAGCGATTCACAAATAGAGTCGCCCGCAACGTGAAATGCCTTGCTGTCCACCGGTTAGCTGATCAGCAAGGCCACCCCATCCTCGGTGACTTCGACGCTGACGCGGGATAAATCGGTCACGACGACGTGCGCGTCCGCGAGTTCGGTCGCGTGGTGAGTGGTCGTGACGGCCAGTACTTGCGCCCCTGCGGCTCGGCCGGCAGCGACGCCCGCGGGCGCATCCTCGACCACCAGGCACTCCTGTGCCTCGAAGCCCAGCGCGGCAGCCGCCTTGAGGTAGCTCTCGGGGTCTGGCTTGCCGGTCGAGACGTCTTCTGCGCCGATCAGCAGCTCCGGGGCCGGAAGCCGCGCTGCCGCCAGTCGAGCAGCCATCAACGACCGCGGACCGGACGTCACGGCGGCCCAATGGGTACGCGGTAGCGCGTCAAGCAATCGGTGTGCTCCCGGTAGCGCCAGGACACCTTCGAGATCGGCGGATTCCTGCAAGGCAAGTAGCCGAGCCGTCGCTGCGACGCGCTGCTGTGGTGCGACGAATTGCGCGACAGTGTCTTCGGTTCGCCTGCCGTGGCAGACCTTGAGCACCTCTTCGTAGTCGACGCCGTATTCGGTGGCCCAAGTGCCCCAGGACCGTTCGACCGTGGCGGTGGAGTCGACCAGGGTGCCGTCGATGTCGAACAGGATCCGCTTGCCGCGCAGCACCGCCATAGCCCGCAACCCTACGGTGCATCCGGACCAGGTTCGCGGGGGCGATGCGGTCGGACGCGGTTTGCCCTCGAGGTTGTGCTCGGCAATATCCAACCCGGCGCGAAGGGAGCGGTTCGCGGTGAAAACCGCACGTCAAACCGGATCTTCCGAACAGCGTTGATGCGCCCCGTCGTTGGGCCGGACATCGTTGCTAATACGCGCGCTTCGCACATTTGTAAAGGCGGATCAAGGAAATTTAACTACTTTTAGCCTGGCAGCTTCTATTTGCATTGCCCTGATATCATGTCGTTCAATCCACTGCTTGGGCCTCCGCCTGCCGCTACCCAACGACGCTGCGTCAGGCATTTGCAGTATGGGCAACGAAAGGATCCTTGGTGCCAACAGCCACCAAACGCGCTCAATACGACTTCATTTATGAGACTTTGCAGCAGGGAACGTCGGCACTGAATTTCACGATGTCGGTGTTGGACAAGAGCTACAAATCTCACTTTCCTGACTATGCCAGCGATGTGAGTGGGGTCCTAGAGGACGCTTTTAAGTTTTTGCTGGCAGCTGGCGATGGGGGTGAACTCTATCAAGCATCGGAAGAGGTGCACGAGCAATTTTTCGCCTCCGAAGGAAACGGGTCATGGTTCAGCGAGGGCTACTCGGCGTACAAGTCACAGCGGAAGCCGATACAGGACTTCAACAATCTCGCCGACGCCATTAGCGGTAGCACCGTGCTCGACTTCGGCTCCGGTCGCGGTCATTTAGCTGCGCTGATCGCCCGCGCCGGCTTCGACTGCTACACCACAGACGTCATGGACTACCGTGGCGCGGACGCCGATGTGCTGCCGTTTCGGCAGATGGCTTCACCTGTCGATGTCCCCTATGCGGACGACATGTTCGACAGTGCGATCGTCAAAACGGTTCTCCACCACGTTGATGCCACCGATGTGATTCCGCTGTTGATTAATTTGCGGCGCGTTGCGCGACGGTTGATTATCGAGGAGGACACGTACGCCGTCCCCACAAACTCACTCGGTGCTGCTTCGGGACAGATTGAATTAAACGAGTTCAATAAATTGAATGAAAATGATCAATTTCAGGTGCTCGTACTTGTCGATTTCTTTGGCAACGCCGTCGCTCAGGGTCTTGTCGATATGAATTTCGGCTGTCAGTTCAAGCGGGTTAGCGAGTGGCATTCATTGTTTAACAGCCTTGGTTTCCATGTTGTAGATACAGAAATCACCGGTTTCCGCCCCGGTAATATTCACAAAAGCTGCCAGGTTCGCTTCGTCGTTGATCGCGTGGAATTGTAAGAGGCTATTTGGCCGGCCGCTCGAGCCCAAGATGATCGCGCAATGTGGGCCCGGTGTACTCGGTGCGGAATCGGCCACGGCGCTGCAGGATGGGCACGACATGATCGACGAACGTCGTGAGCTCATGCGGCAATGTCGACCCCATGATCGTGAACCCGTCGACCGCACCGGCGTCCTGCCACCCGATCACGTGGTCGGCCAGCTGCTCGGGCGTGCCGATGAAATGCGTCTGCCCCGCCAGCCCGCCCGTCACTTCCTGCGTGATCTCCCGTAACGAAGCCTCAGGCCGCGCACGCGAGGCCGCAAAGAGCTGCTCGGCCCGGCTCGACGGCGCCGACCGCTGCGCCCAGAGTTCGGTGGGCAGCGGAGCATCGGGGTCGAAGCCGTCCGGATCAAGCCCCGCCGTGTAAAGCGTGTTCTGCCACCGAAACTCGGGACTCTCCAGGTCCTCGAGGCGCTGGGCTCGCGCCCGGGCTTCGGCCTCGGTGGCGCCGAGCGTGATCATCAACGCGGGCAACACCTTGATGTGGTCGGGTTTACGGCCGACGGCCGCGGCCTGCTCGTGCAGGTTGGCCCGGAACGCCACCGCCGCCTCGAGTGAAGGAGGCCCGGAGAAGACCACCTCGGCGTATCGCGCGGCCAGCCCGACGCCCGCGGCCGATTGTCCCGCTTGCACCAACACCGGGTGCCCCTGCGGGCTGCGCGGAAAGGGCTGGACCCCCTCGACGTCGTAGTACTTGCCGTGGAAGCGCGGCCCATGCAACTTGGCGCGGTCTGCCCACACGCCGCGTTCGCGGTCACCGATGACCGCGTCGTCCTCCCAGCTGTCCCAGACGTGGGTGACGGCGTCGACGAATTCGTGGGCCTGCGCGTACCGGTCGGCGTGCTCCGGGTGGAACTTTTCGCCGAAGGCGGCGGCGGCCAGCGGCGTGACGGTGGTGACGATGTTCCAGCCGGCGCGGCCGCCGCTGAGGTGATCCAGCGTCGCGAATCGGCGAGCCAGCTCCCACGGCTTGCTGTAGGTCGTCGAACCCGTCCCGATCAGCCCGATGCGATCGGTGACCGCCGCCTGCGCCGACAGCACCGCGATCGGATCGAACTGCGTCTGAGGCAGATACGTGGCGCGATATTCGGCGATGGCGATGTTGTCGGCCAAGAAGATCGAGTCCATCAGGCCGCGTTCGGCGGTCCGCGCGATGTCGGTGTAGTACGACAGGCCCAGGACGTTGCGCACGTCGCCGTCGACGACGCGCCACGCGGCCTCGTGATAGCCGTTCGGCCAGATGAAAGCGTTGAAGTGCAGAGGCCGCGTGCCCATGGGTTCGACTCCTTCGTGCGCGTGAATGCTTGCGAGAAAGGCGTCGCGGCGATGTCAGTTGATCAAACCATTCGCCGCGGCCCGAGGCATCCTGACGAGGCAACGCGGTCTGGGGTTGAAATAGTCCTTCGCCGTGCCGACACACACCAGTGACACGGAGTCACTCGCTAGCGGGCGACCGAGTCTAGGAACGTCCGAATGACGTCGACCGATTCGTCCGGCGCCTCAAAGGGCCAAAAGTGTCCCGCATCGAATAGGTGTACGTCGCTGCCCGACGGCAGCATGCCGATCACGTCGGGATCGGTGTAGAACTCGCGGGGCTGCAGAGGGTCGTGCGCGCCTTGCAGAATCAGCACCGGCGCCGTCCAGCGGCGGATCAAGGTGGTGCGTCGATCGACCCATTCCTGCCTGAACGACGAGGAGTGGAAGTACCGTGGGACGGCCGCGGCGATGCCCGGATGGGAGAACTCCTCGATTGTGCGAAGGAGGTCGGTCGCCGCGACGGGCCGGGTGACGAGCCACGTGTAGGCGGTTGTGACAAATCGCCGCGCGTCGGCCAGCACCACCGGGGCGTCGGCCGAGGTGAATAGTTGCTCCTGCGGATGCAGGCTGGGATGCAGATGCCACAGATGCTGCTGTCCGCGCGCGTATCCGGTCACTCGATCACCGAGCATGCTGACGAGGTGATCGCCGGGCGGGGTTCCGCGGTCATGCGTCACCAATGCGAATTCGGAGATCCCGATCGCGTCGAGCAGGGCCTGGAGTTGGGCTGCGACACCCTGTTGACGGTAGTCGCCAGTGCGCTTGTCAGATTGACCGTAGCCCTTCAAATCGATAGCGACGCAATGATATTGGTTGCTGAGTGACTCTAACGCGTAGTGCCACTGCCACCACGAATCCGGCACACCATGCAAGAACACGACTGTGGGCGCCGATCTGTCGCCGGCTTCCACGTAGTGCCAGGTGACGGTTTCGCTGTCACCGGGCGCGGCAACGAACCGGTGCACCACCGTCGCATCGCCGAGCCGCTCGCGGTCCCCGTCGAGGCTGGGTCGCGCGGGATCGGTAGAAGGGAGTTGGTCGAGGACGGCATCGACGCGTTGGAAGAGGTCCTGCCCGGCGCCGGCACTGCGCTCCTCGCTCAGGCGCTGCGGCGGATCAGTGTAAGTGTCGACGAAATCAACGGTCATCTGGAGCGGTTCCTTTCGATGCTGGGCCGGTCTGAGTGTTTGTTGCCGGGGTCGCTACGGCATCGCCGTCTTACGAAACCAACGTACTGACGAAATCGTCATATACGACGCTATCCTCAGTCAAGAGGTTCTGACGAAATCCTCAAATTTCTGCCGTTCGAGCGCGGGGCAGCACCCGTGCTCCACTACTTGCAAGATCGACAGAACACCGCCTGATGCCGAGAAGCCCGGCGAGGCTACGCTCAGCGCCCGAATCAGGTTGTCGACAAAGCTTTTAGCGCTTTGTGACCAGTCCGCCCGGTGGGTTTTCGTCAACGTCGTTGAGGATCAGCGAGCGCACGGCGGGACGCGGTCCGTACGGTCGCAGCATCGTGCTGGCCGGCCGTGGACGCACATGCTGCGGCCACCAGAACCAGCGTCCGAGCAAGGTGGCCAGCGACGGTGTCATGAACGACCGCACGATCAAGGTGTCGAACAACAGACCCAACGCGATCGTCGTGCCCACCTGGGCCATCACCCGCAGCGGGCTGAACATGAACGTGGCCATGGTGGCCGCGAACACCAGACCGGCGGCGGTCACCACCGAGCCCGAACCGGCCATCGCGCGGATCGTCCCCGTCTTGAGCCCGGCCTGGATTTCCTCCTTGAACCGCGATATCAGCAGCAGGTTGTAGTCCGAGCCGACCGCCAGCAGCAGGATGACCGCCATCGCCAGCACCATCCAGTGCAACTTGATCCCCAGGATGTACTGCCATAGAAGCACGGAGAGTCCGAACGAGGCGCCCAACGACAGCAACACCGTGCCGACGATCACGCAGGCCGCAACCACGCTTCGGGTGATCACCAACATGATGACGAAAATCAGTGTGGCCGCGGCAATTCCGGCGATCAACAGGTCGATGTTGGAGCCGTCGTGCATGTCCTTGTACGTCGCGGCGGTACCGCCGAGGTAAACCTTGGAGCCCTCCCAGGGCGTGCCCTTGATCGCCTCGTGCACGGCCTGCTTGATCGGCTCGATGTGGCTGACACCTTCGGGAGTCGCCGGGTCGCCTTCATGCGAGATGATCAACCGGACAGCGTGCCCGTCCGGCGATATGAACTGTTTGAGGCCCCTGGCGAAATCCGGGCTCTTGAACGCCTCCGGCGGAAGGTAGAACGTGTCGTCGTTCTTGGACTTGTCGAAGGCATCGCCCTGCGCGGTGGCGTTGTCGGCCTGCGCTTTCGCCTGGTCGTTAAGACCCTTCGTGATCGCATAGTTCGACATGATGGTGTCGAGGTTGTGCTGCTGGCTCTCGATCTGCGGCGGTATCAGTGCCACCAGCTTCGGCTGGATCTGATCCAGCTTGTCGAGATTCGCGCTGAGGTTCACGATGTTCTCGGCCACCTGGTCGATGCCGTCCAGCGCGTTGAAAACCGACCGGATTGCCCAGCAGACCGGTATGTCGTAGCAGTGCTTCTCCCAGTAGAAGTAGCTACGGATCGGCCGGAGGAAGTCGTCGAAGTTCGCGATGTCGTCGCGCAGCTTCTCGGTGATTTCCACGGTTTGCTTTGTGAGCCTGGTGGTTTCGTGTGTGGTGTTGCTCAGATCCTGGGTGACCTGCATCTGCTCATGCAGCGTTGCCATCGTTTTCTTGAGCTCGTCCGCCTGCTTCAGCAGGTTCTGCGCTTGCTCTTCTTGGTAGTGCTGGGTCTGCAGCCGCGCTGCCGACTGGGCACCCATCTGAAAACCGAGGGTGCTGTGGTCGAGCGGCGTGCCCAACGGCCGGGTGATGGTCTGGACCCGGCCGATACCGGGGATGTGGAAGACCGCCTTGGCGACCTTGTCCAGGACGATGAAGTCGGCCGGGTTACGCAGGTCGTGGTCCGTCTCGATCATCAACAGCTCGGGATTCAGCCGAGCCTGGTTGAAGTGCCGGTCGGCGGCCGCATAACCGACATTCGCCGGAGTGTCTTCCGGCAGGAAGTGGCGGGTGTCGTAGTCCGTCTTGTAGCCGGGCAGAGTGAGCAGACCAACTAGTGCGGCGGCGATGGTCACCGCGAGAACCGGTGCGGGCCACCGGACGACGGCGGTACCGATGCGTCGCCAGCCCCGGGTCTGCAGCGTGCGCTTCGGGTCCAGCAGCTTGAAGAACGATGCCACGGTGAGGACCGCCGGTGCCAGAGTCAAGGCCGCGAGGACCGCGACCAACATGCCGACGGCGCAGGGTATGCCGAGTGACGAAAAATATGGCAACCGGCAGAAGCTCAGGCAGTACATCGCGCCGGCGATGGTCAGACCCGACCCGAGCACGACATGGGCCGTGCTGTGGAACATCGTGTAGAACGCTTGTTCACGCGTCTCGCCCAGACCGCGGGCCTCGTGGTAGCGGCCGACCACAAAGATCGCGTAGTCCGTTCCGGCGGCGATCGCCATCAGCACGAGCATGTTGTTGGCGAACGTCGACAACCCCATGATGTTGTAGTTTCCGAGCGTCGCGACGACGCCTCGGGCCGCCGCCAACTCGACGAAGACCATCGTCAGCATGATCGCAACGGTGACTATCGAGCGGTAGACGAACAGCAGCATCACGATGATCACCAGGAAGGTGACCATGGTGACTGTCGCGACGCCCTTCTCGCCCGCGTGCGACTGATCGGCAAACAGCGGACCCGCCCCGGTGACGTAGGCCTTGATCCCGGGCGGTGCGGGCACCGATTCGACGATCTTGCGGACGGCATCGGTGGATTCGCCGGACTTGGCGCTGCCCATGTTGCCGGCGAGGTAGACCTGGACGTAGGCAGCCTTCTGGTCGTGGCTCTGGGAGCCCGCGGCGGTCAGCGGATCACTCCAGAAATCCTGGATGTGCTGAACGTGGTTCTTGTCTTGCTCGAGGCGCTTGACGATCTCGTCGTAGTAGTGGTGCGCCTCGGCCCCCAGCGGCTTGTCGCCCTCCAACAGGATCATCGCCGAACTGTCGGTATCGAACTCTTTGAACGTCGAACCGACGCGCATCATCGACTGGAACGACACCGCGTCCGTGGGACTCAACGACACCGACTGCCTCTTGGAGACGACCTCCAGTTGCGGAGAGATGGTGTTGGTGACGAAGACGAGGCCCAACCACAGCAGGACGATCGGCAATGCGAGCCGATGGATCATCCGCGGCAGGAACGGCGGGATCAGCGGCTGATCAACGCGCGGCACAGGCTCGGTGGTCTCGGTCATGCGGACTTGTCCAGGCAGTAGACGAAGGCGTTGACGGTTTCGTGGGGGGGCGAGTGGTTCGGAGCCTTGATGACGTCACCGCGTCCGTCGTGGTTGTTGACGACGAACTGGCAGGCGATCCAACTGCCGTCTCCTTGCGCCACCAGGTTGGCCGGGATGCCGGGCTTTGTTGACTTCAATACTGTGCTCCAGGGCAAGGGGACGTTGAGGGCCTGCTGGGGGTGGGAGTTTTCGTCGAGGTAGTTGATGGTCGCCGTGCTGCCCGGTGAACCCCAGACCTGGAGCGTGATGGTCTTGGCGTTGAACTGGTCGATGACGTCACCGGATGTGCCACCACCGAACGAACCGCTGTGGACGCCGAAGATTCCGTGCAGTCGGTAGACCATGAAACCCGATAGAGCGACTACGGCGGCAATGGTGAGGATGAGCCAAAACCGGCTGAACAGGCCCTTCTTCTTGGCGGGCTGTGGGCCGGGTTTTTCCTCGCTGCGTGGGGCAACGTTGGGATCTCGCGACTCTGTCCATGGCTTGGTGCTCGTCATGGGCGCTTTCCTAACCAGGGGCCGAAGGCTACTCAACTCATTAGCTTAGTGAGGGTAAGCTTAGACGCTCTAACCTACACCGACATGGTCCGGACTTCACCTCCCGAGCTGAGCGATTCGCAGACTCAGACACTCCCCTTGACCGTCCCTGCTTCGGCGTGAACACAAGTGCAGCGGAAAGACAGTATCCACTTGCCGTTCATAGGTGCGACCGGCTGGGGGTAGGAGCGCAGCGTCTGGCGACAAGCCCCTACCTTCTCGGCGCCCTGTGACACCGATAACCCGTGGCTGATCACGGCCTGATACGTCTGCTCAGCCACGCTCAACTCCCTCATCTAGGGAGTGTCAAGCATCAACCGAAGTAACTGTCAACCATCAGCCGAAACACCGTCAGGCATCACCCGAAGACAAAACGTCAAGCATCAACCGAGGTAATAGGGCTCGAACCCGCGACCAACGGGTTATGAGTCTTGCCGACCTGGCAGAATCCAGACAATCTACGCCCCTCACAACGGGTTTGGAGGATTCATCCTGAAGCGTTGAATCCCTTGTCTTTCAATAGGTTTCGCTGATTCGGAGCATTCGATCGCAGCGTTTGAATCATCGGCGCAGGTCAGACCCGCCAAGGCCCGGCTGCGTAATGGTTGCGTAACAGCAGGCCCGAAACGGGGTTTGCTGGCCGATCCGCAGATTGAACCGACACGCGCGAGATTCGCCGTTCCGCTGCCTGCACGTCCAATCGATACGATTTTCGCCATGAGAGCGGAAGCTTGGGCATCATGGGCCGCGTGGGCTACGGTCATCGTCGCGGCGGTCGCCGCATATCTAGCGTTGCGCCAAGTCTACGAGGCGAAAGCAACCCGCGAAAGTGCGAAACAACCGCACGTTATCGCGTTTCTTGACATGAATCAGAAAAATTGGCAATGGTTTGACCTGGTAATCAAGAATTTTGGTCCAACTACCGCGTACAATATCAAGGTTAAGCTTCCATCGTTGAAAGTTGTTCCATACACAACAAATCAGGGCGTAGACGTTTCTGAGCTTTACGTTCCAACCGATATCACAACATTAGCTCCCGGCCAAGAATGGCGAACAATTTGGGATTCAGCTATTGACCGCGAAGAACATAAACCTGAGCTCGTATCGCAATATGTTGGGAGGCTCGAATACTCAGAGCGAGTCGACTCCAATTCGAAACGTCATACAGTTCAAATCTCCTTAGATACCAAGATGTTCCGCAATTCGATGCGCTTCAGTGACGAACAACCCAGCAATCCGATTGTAGGCATCCTGTCGCAGATTGCGGCAACTCTCAGCCAATACCAGAATGAGCACGAAGGCATCTGGGTTTATCCATTATCCGCCGATGAGCAACGCAGACATCTCCAGGAGCAGGAAGCGACTAGACGCGAAAAACAGCAAGAATTAAACGACCTGGTGGACCGAGCGCTAGGCAAACGGACGAAGCTCAAATTTGGACCTGACGACGGTCGTGATGCTGCGATCACTGACGGAGAGACGACGACGGTCGTAGAATTCAAAAATCATACTGACACAAAAGACGGGACCAAGTGAACTATGGAGGTTCGTCACCAGGTTTTTGTCAGCTCAACATACGTGGACCTAAAGGATGAACGCGAGGCAATCATCCAGGCGCTGCTGGAATTGGACTGTATCCCTGCAGGGATGGAGATGTTCGTGGCGACTGACGAAGACCAATGGGATCTGATTAAAGAACTCATAGATTTAAGTGACTACTATTTGGTGGTCGTCGGCGCCAGATACGGTCATGTAACACCAGAGGAAATCAGCTTTACCGAAAAAGAGTATAACTACGCACTTCAAACTGGAAAGCCGATCATTGCCTTTGTTCACGCTGACCCTGACAGCGTACCCGTTGGCGTTACCGACAAAGACCCCGAAAAGGCTAAGAAGCTCGAACAATTACGCAAGCGAATCAGAGACGGATCGGACGGCGTGCGGCGCAACGTAGGCGAATTTAAAACGCCCGACGAACTAGCTGCGAAGGTATCTCGCGCAATGAGCAGAGCCATAAAGAAGTATCCTGGGGTCGGTTGGGTACGCGGCGACCAAGCGATGACTATTGAAACTCAACAGGAAATCCTAAATTTGAAACAAAAAATCAGTGAGCTGGAATCAGATAAGCGTGCAGCACAGTCCGCACTAGTCGAAGACGTAGAGCAACTTGCGCAGGGTTCCGACGAAATCACGCTCTCGCTATATATCCGCGATAATACTTATCCGGCAGCCGCACGCAAAGATCCAATCTATGTGGAAGCCACAACAACTTGGGATGAACTGTTTAAATATATAGGCCCGATGATGATCGACGAAGCGACGGAATCGGATATAAAACAGAAATTATGCAATCATCTTTTCACAACAAAAGCGATTAGCGCAGATGATGTCGCCGCAATACGGGAGATGGGAAAAGATATCAGCCGTCAGCTACTAGCCGCGAGCTGGGACCTAGTTTCAATGCAACTCCGCGCACTCGATTTAATCGAGCCAGGAACCAAGAAACGTCAAATCCAAAACCAGCAAAATTATCTTGGCCTGACTCAAAAAGGACAACGGTATCTGATGACGTTGCGCGCGATCAGAAGGGGCGTTAACCCCGGTGACGATATTCCACCAGATTCAGACGATGAAGAAACTCAATCAGACATTGCAACGGACGAAGATGACAATGAGTGAGCTAGCCGATCAGCTAATTCCCTTGCGTTCGAGCGGAATCACGTTTGATTGCGCGGCAACAGGGCGGGCCAAACCGGCGGGCTGGGAAACGTCGTCGTTGATGTAATCGCCGTAAACGTCCAAAGTCAGCGTAAAGGCGCTGTGTCCAAGCCACTTTGACACCCGCTTGAAGTCAACGGGCGGGTTAGCAGAAAGCAGGTTCACCGCGAAGCTATGCCGCAAGTCATGAAACCGTGCCGCTGGCAGCCCCAGCGTCGATTCGGCGGGTTGCATGGAACGCTTGTAGAAGTTCGACGGGTCAACAGGTTAAGTCCAATCGAAACGATCAGCGGTGTTCTTGACGTCTCTCCCCTGTGCTTTCGCGGCAGCTAGATCCAATCGGCCGGGGAACAGCGGCGCAGTTGGCTCGGCCGCTCGCGGATGGCTCGCCAGGTAGTCGGGCAAGTCTTGAGCAAGCCACGCTTCTAGCGGCACGGTTCACATCGACTCGTCGGATTTGGTCGATTCGGTTTCCCAGGTGCCCCCGCGCTTGGTTTTGGTCCGCTCGACCCGTACAGAGCCACCTGTATCAGTCAGGATCAGATCGCGGATTTCCAGGCCAGCCAGCTCGGCAGCACGCAAGCCGGTGAAACCGGCAAAAGTGACCAACAGCCCGTAAGCCGGTAGACCCTTGTTAGTGACGTTCATCCCCTCGGCGGGAGCGCCTGCGTATCTGCAGCCCGACAACATCGTGGGCCAGATCGCACCGGCCAGCTTCAACGGATTACGGATCGATGGTTCGTATGGTCCAGTGTGGATCGTTCGTACGCAGTATATTCCAACGGGTTACCTTGCCATAGTGGCGACTGAAAGCCCCAATTCATTGAACAACCCTATTTCGTTGCGCCAGCACACGAATGCTGCTTACCAAGGCTTGCGCTCAATTCCGGGTAACACCAACGGCTACCCTTTGATTGAGTCGTTTTGGTCTCGCGCTGTGGGCGTTGGAACGCGCCATCGCGGAGCGGCTGCGGTCGTCCAGATCAAAGCAACCGGCAGTTACGAACCACCCACGATTCCGATGTGACGCAATGAGTTACGGATGCAGACAGTATCAAGATGAAACCCGCGTTGGCGATGCTTACCAATATGAAGATGAGCCAACTGAATTCGGTTTCGTCCCAAGCTATGTCCAGTTCTTGCCCCCGAGCGAGGGTGGGCCTTACAGGGGCAAGGCTCGACGCGCTAGGCGAATCATCCGATGACTTACCCGGCTCCTGGCGCGGGCGTGGTTTCCGCTCGGTATCAAGAACTTTCGTCGAGGTCTTTGACTTCGATGTCGTCAGCGCCACTGCCCTTGATCTGCTTGAGCGGCTTACCATCTGGCCCGTAAATCGTGATCATCTTCAGAACGGGTTCTGTAGGGATCTCTTCGCTGGCGCGCCGGAAGGGAGCCTTGATCCAATTTATTGCCGCATTCATGGTGGTGGAGACAACCGTACTGATGCTGGCATCGGCTGCTTTAAGCGCGATGTACAGACCGATGACCTCAAGGGTAGTAGGTCCCTTGCCGCCCGGCGGACGGTAAGAAATCTCGCCGTCGGTTCCGTTTCTGCGAAGCTCGTCTATAAATACCTCCAACGAGGTCAGATAGTTCGAAAGTACGCCGGTAACCCGGACGGTAACTACGGCTGGATAGTCGGTCATGCCGATAGACGTTAGGTTTTGGGCTCTGCCTATTCAATATGACGGTTGGCTCGCGAAGATCTGCAACGCCAGCTAGACGGCACACACGACAAGATCCGTGCCACAGAGATACAGCAGATCGCAAAACGCTTCGGATGGGCCTAGAACGCTATCCACCAAGGCAGGGGTGGTCTAGGCGCAGCCAGCACGTTCAACCTCATCCATACCGGCTAGGACGCGACCAACCATCAATCGGTTCCAGCTGATTCGGTCGAGTCGGGAGAGGCAGCATCGGCGTAAAGAGCGTCGACTAGCTCTTTCGGGATAAGGATTCTCACATTGTTGGCCTCACTTGACGGCAACGTATTCGCGCGCAAAATATCCATGATGGCTGAAAGCTTGTGCAGGCGTGAGAGTCCCGCGTGGTCATTGTCGCGGCCACTATCCAAGTCGTTGATGTGACCCGCGTTGATTCCGATGAGAAAAGACCGGTGGTATCCAGTGACTTCAAGTCGCGCAGCGGGTCCGTCAGGCGAAAACTTTCCCTGACTATCCGTCATATGAATAGGCAGAGGGGCAAGGCCGCGCTGAGCCACAAACACAGGGCTGCCAGAGTTTCCGCTTGTGGAGAAGGCGTCAAAGAGAACCTGTCGGTTTCCATCTTTGATTGTCGGATCGCCTTCCAGCCTTCGGTACTCGGTTTGTGGGTCGCTGGCGATCATCCCGGAACGAAGCACCGGCCTCGTCTGTAGCTTGTCGTACCAGGCCGGATAGCCGGGGAAAGACACGAACTCGCCTGGTTCAAGAAGCGGCCAAAGTTCTTCGCACTCTAACAAATACGGCCAACTTAGTCCGTGGTTAATCATCAGACCCTTGACCGGGTCAACATCGATATTTTCAAGTTTCTCGTACGGAGTGCCAATGATCTCGGTATCCACACTTGGGCCAAACGGTATGACGGCTACATCGATCGTCGGGTCGTCGTGGTATAGCGGTTGAGGGTCGTGGATCGTGAATTCGAGTCTCAATGTTCGACCTTGCCACATTTCGATCTTTACTGACTTAATGACGACATCTTCATACTCTGTATGCCAAGGGATATCGGTGAGATGGCGGTTCGTGACTAGTCCGAATCGGTTGTCACCGTCTGGAAACTGGACGAGAAAGCCAGTGCCAAAACAAGGCTCCCACGTATGGTCATTGGGTTCGTAAAAATGAGTGATGGTGAGCCGACACGCTGAGTAGAGCTGCCTATTGCCAAAGCCTGTGTCCATCCGCACTCCTGTTCAAATTGACTCGTTCGTGAGTCTCTCACTGCACTACGACAGGGCGGCTTTGCTGGCTGGCCTTTGTACCAACCGTTGTCGCATTTGATTGCGTAAAACTTGCGTAATTTTTGGCATTGTTGAGACGTCGAAGCAGCACCTAGCAAACCGCTGAACCGGACTTCACCTGCATCTTTATCTTGTGGGGCGGGCGGGGCTCGAACCCGCGACCAACGGATTATGAGTCCGCGGCTCTAACCAACTGAGCTACCGCCCCCGGTGCTTAACGGGTACGACATTAGCGTCTCAGCTTCCAGTGCCGTCGCCAGCCGACTGGCGGCAGGCGAAAAACCCGGATCTGCGAGCTGCACAGTTCCGAGTCAAGCCCCGGTCGATCGCGACGCCCGACAAGCATTGACACTCGCGACCGTGGCGAATAACGTGCCGCGATGCCGATAAGTACGCGCCCAGCAATCGTGCGCGCCGCGTGCGTAGTCTGCGTCGTGGCCGCGCTGGGGCTGGCCTTAAACGGGGCCATGGATTTCTACTTGACCGGCTTTCCCGACGGCCACCTGACGGACTACGACAAAGCGGCACACACGCCCAAACAGATCCTGCTGTGGGCGGAGTTCGGTCTCGCCGTGCTGTTTCTGATTCTGGCCTTACTACCGATGGGCGCCCGAACGCGTGCGATCGGATTGCTCGGCGCCCTCATCGCGTTGGTCGCCGCAGCAATAGTTCAATTGGTCTGTATCCCTTGGTATTTCGTTACCCATCTCGGTCTGGACAACGGAATCGGCGGCTAGGTGGCGGGCGCCGGCGGGTCCGTGAAACCCGGGTCCCCAGGGCTCTGGTCAGGGGGTAGTGTCAGGACGGCGATCCCGCCCCGACTATCGACGATGTGAGGAAATCCGTTGTCCGAAACCAAGCTCACGGTCATCTACGACAACCCCACCGATCCGGCGGCCTTCGAAGCCGCCTACGAATCGGAGCAACTCGAAGCCGCTCGACGGATACCGGGATATCTCCGGCTCGAGGCGTCGAAAGTCTGGCCGAAAGAAGACGGCAGCCCGACGCCCGCCTACCGCATGATCGATCTGTACTACCCGACGTACGACGACGTCAGTGTGGCGGTGACGACCCCAGAGGCGGGCGCCTTTTTCGAAACCCTGGGCCGGATCGCCACCGGCGGCGTACGTGTCTTGGTCTCCGAGATCGAGGTGGCGCAGCGCTGATCCCGAGCGGTCAGCTGAACACCGTCTGACCGTCGACATCCAGCAGGTAGGTCTCGGTCCCGTCGGCAACCCGCGGAGCGTCCCCACCCAGCGAAACCGCGATTTTATTGCTGGCATTACGCATGACATCGAGGGTGAGCTCGACGGCCTCGGCCTCGGAAAACCGGGCGCGCACCTCGGCGACAACGTCGGCGTCGAGGTGCGCAGGCGTCCAAATTAACCCATCTACATACCTCAGCGCTGCTTTTGCGCGATCGTCGATCAACGTCGACTGCTCGAACTGCGCGATGTCGTCGTACAGCGTCTCCGAACCCCCGGCATCGAGCGCCCTGCTCTCCCGCACCGACTTGCACAGCCGGCAGTTGTGCGCGGCCGCCCCGCGCAGCCGCACCAGCTCGGAGGTCAACGGGTCGAGCGCACGTAACCGTCCGACGAAAGGCAGGAACTCGTTGAACACCTCACCGGACGGGTCGGTGGCGTGATCCCACTCGATCGGCCCGCGGGTCCAGCCCAGAAAAGACGAGCCAACGCCCAACGCTTCGAGCCCGGCCCGCACCCGGGGCACGAAGTCGGCGATATACATCGCGACCACCACACCAAAGGTGCTGTCCCCCAACGTCTTAAACAGCAAAGATCGCTGCTCGCCGGTAATCGCCGAAACGTCGGCGCTGAACTGCTCGGCGAACTCGGCGACGACGGCCTCGGCCTCGGACGACGGCTGAGCCACCTCTACCTCGACGGGCAGCGGCGGCAACGACATCGTCTGCGCGCACACCCGGCGCACCAGCCCCACCAGTCGCGCGTCCGGCGAATCCAACGACACCAACCGGGTCAGCTGACCATCGCGAACCGTTGCGGGAGTCACCATTGGAGATACGTTACGACTACTGCGCCTGGCTCACCGAGGACATGTGGAAATCCGGGATCCGCAGCGTCGGCATGGCCGCGCGGGTGACCCAGTCGCCCCACTCCCGCGGCAGGGTCTTCTCGCTGACGCCGGCCTCGGTGGCACGCCGCAGCAGATCCAACGGGCTCTCGTTGAAGCGGAAGTTGTTGACCGCCGCGGTGACCTCGCCGTCCTCGATCAGGTACACCCCGTCGCGGGTCAGCCCGGTGAGCAACAGCGTGGTGGGATCGACCTCGCGGATGTACCACAGCGTGGTCAGCAACAAACCCCGCTCGGTGCCGGCGATCATGTCGGCGAGGTCTTTCTGCCCGCCGGTCATCACCAGGTTGTCCGCGGCGACGGCGACCTTGGCGTCGTATTTGGCGGCGATGGCGCGCGGATAGGCCAGCGCGTTGATCACCCCGTCGCGGATCCAGTCGACCTGGCCGATCTCCATCCCGTTGTCGAACACCGACACCGTCTCCGAGGAACTGCTGACCGTGACGAACGGCGTGCACGCCAGCCCCGGCGCCATCGGGTCGGAGAACAACGTCAACGGTAGATCGGTGAGCCGCTCCCCCACCCGGGTGCCGCCGCCGGGCGCCGAGAACGCGGTGCGCCCCTCCTGCGCGCCCCGTCCGGCCATCGACCAGCCCAGGTAGATCATCATGTCCGACACCGTCGACGGCGGCATGATCGTCTCGTAGCGCCCGGCCGGCAGGGCCACGGTGCGCTCCGCCCAACCCAGGCGCAGCGACAGGTCCTCGAGCAGCGAATCCGTGGGCACGTCAACGAAATCCGGCGTCCCGACACCGGCCCAGGCGCTGGCGTCGCCGCGCTTGCCGTTAATCTCCACCGCGCCGGTGGGCTGGGTGAAACGGCGCCGCAGCCCCGTCGACGACGCCAGGAAAGTCGTCGAAACACTGTGGTGCGCAAAGCCATACAGCCGGTCGGTGCCGGCGAACCCGCGGCTCAGCGAACCGGCCACGTCGGCGAACACCTCGGGCCCGGTGCCGGGCACCGGCGCATCCCAATCGGCGGGCACGCCCGTATCGGCCAGCAGCGGCGCGGCATCGCCGGCCTCGGGTGCGGCAGCGGCCGCGTCTTGCGACGCCGCCACCAGGGCCGGCAGCACCCGCGGATCCACCTCGGCGGAGACGACCGTGCCGATGGAAGCGCCATCACCCTTGCGCACAATCGAAATGACCGTGATGTTGCGGCTGTGCGCAACCCCGTTGGTGGTCATCGAATTGCCCGCCCACCGCAACGTCGCCTCGACCTTGTCGGTGACCAGCACCATCGTCTCGTCGGCGCGGCCCAGTTTCGCCGCCTCGTCCAACACGATGTTGACGACGTGCTGCGGGGTGATCATCGGGCCCCCTCGCTGACCGTGTTGAGCACGTTGACGCCCCGGAACAACGCCGACGGGCAGCCGTGGCTGACCGCGGCGACCTGCCCCGGCTGCGCCTTGCCGCAGTTGAAGGCGCCGCCGAGCCGCCACGTCGACGGCCCGCCCACGGCCTCCAGGGAATTCCAGAAATCAAGCGTGGTGGCCTGATACGCCACGTCGCGCAACTGGCCATCCAGGCGGCCGTCGCGGATGCGGAAGAAGCGCTGCCCGGTGAACTGAAAGTTGTACCGCTGCATGTCAATTGACCAGGATTTATCCCCGACGATGTAGATGCCGTTCTCGACGCGGCCGATCAAATCCTCGGTGGAGAGGTCGTCAGGGCCGGGCTGCAGCGACACGTTGGCCATCCGCTGGATCGGCACGTGGTGCGGCGAGTCGGCATACGAGCAGCCGTTGGAGCGCGGCTGTCCCAGCCGGGGTGCGAACACCCGGTCGAGTTGGTAGCCGACGAATATGCCGTCGCGCACCAGGTCCCAGCTCTGCGCGGCCACCCCCTCGTCGTCGTAACCGATAGTGGCCAAACCGAATTCGACGGTCCGGTCGGCGGTCACGTTCATCACCGGTGAGCCGTAGCGCATGGTTCCGAGTTTGTCCGGGGTGGCGAACGACGTTCCGGCATAGGCCGCCTCGTAGCCGATGGCGCGGTCATATTCGGTTGCGTGGCCGATGGATTCGTGAATGGTCAGCCACAGGTTGGTCGGATCGATCACCAGGTCGGTGGGCCCCGCGGTCACGCTGGGCGACTTGACCTTCTCGGCCAGCAGCGCCGGCAGCTGCGCGAGCTCGTCGGTCCAGTTCCACACCTCGTCGCCGGCCAGCACCTCCCAGCCGCGTCCCATCGGCGGTGCCAGCGTGCGCATCGAATCGAAACTGCCCGCCGCGGGGTCGACGGTCACCGCCTCCAACGACGGCATCACCCGCACCCGCTGCTGGGTGATCGCGGACCCGAAGGTGTCGGCGTAGAACGTCTGCTCCTTGGCCGCCGTCAGGCCGGCCGAGACGTGGTCGATGCCGTCGGCGCTCAGCAGCCGCCCGGAGTACTCCTCGAGCACGCCGATCTTGTCGGCGGCGGGGACGTCGAACGGGTCGATCCGATAGTTCGACACCCAGGTGGCATCGGCGTACACCGGCTCGGGCGCCAGCTCGACGCGCTCGGTGTTCAGCGCCGCCAGCGTGGTGGCCACGTGCACCGCGCGGCGTGCGGTGTCGGCCGCCACCGACGGCGCCAGCTCCGCGTGCGAGGCGAATCCCCAGGTGCCGTCGACGATGACCCGCACCGCCAAACCGACCTCACGGCTGACGACCGCGGTCTCCAGCTCGCCGTCGCGCAGCTGGATGATCTCGGTGTTGATGCGGTGAATTCGCAGGTCCGCGTAGCTGGCCCCGGCCGTCGTGGCCGCCGACAACGCGGCCTCCGCGAGCTCGTGTCGCGGCAGGTCCAGGAAGTCGGCATCGATCCCCCGATTCGGTGTCACGGCTCCACCGTAACGACTGCGCACTCCAAACCCGTGCAGCGCCCGCTTTAATTAGCTGCATGGCCGCACGCCGTCAGTCGCGATCCAGTGTGCTGGCCTATGGGCTGCTGGCGCCGAGCCTGTTCGGTGTCGTCACCTTCCTGCTGCTGCCCATCCTCGTGGTGCTCTGGCTGAGCCTGTACCGGTGGGATCTGCTGGGCCCGCTGCGCTTCGTGGGCCTGGCCAACTGGCGCTCGGTGCTGGCCGACTCCGGTTTCGGCAACTCGCTGATCGTGACGGCGATCTTCGTGGCGATCGTGGTCCCGACGCAGACCGTGCTGGGCTTGGCGGTCGCCTCGATGCTGGCCCGGCTGCTTCCGGGGACCGGCTTCTTCCGGACGGTGTTCGTGCTGCCGTGGATTTGCGCGCCGCTGGCGATCGCCGTGTTGTGGCGTTGGATCCTGGCGCCCACCGACGGCGCCATCGCGACCCTGCTGGGACACAGCATCGAGTGGCTTTCCGATCCCACTTTCGCGCTGCCGCTGGTGTCGGCGGTCGTCGTCTGGATGAATGTCGGCTACAACTCGCTGTCGTTTTTGGCGGGCCTGCTGGCCATTCCCAACGACATTCACGCCGCCGCGCGCACCGACGGCGCCACCGCATGGCAGCGGTTCTGGCGGATCACCCTGCCGATGCTGCGCCCGACGATGTTCTTTGTGCTGGTGACCGGGATCGTCAGCACCGCACAGGTTTTCGACACGGTATACGCGTTGACCGACGGCGGGCCGGGCGGCAGCACCGACCTGGTGGCCCACCGCATCTACGCCGAGGCGTTCGGTTCGGCGGCGATCGGCCGGGCGTCGGTGATGGCGGTGGTGCTGTTCGTCATCCTGGTCGGCATCACGATCGTTCAGCATCTGTATTTCCGACGGCGGATCACCTATGACCTCGTCTAGTCGCGTCGGGAACGCGTTGATCTACGCCGGCATGACCGTCGGCGCGCTGATCACGTTGCTGCCCTTCGCGCTTGGCCTGCTGACCTCGTTCACCTCGGCACACCAATTCGAGACGGGCACGCCGCTGCAACTTCCGCACCCCCCGACGCTGTCCAACTACGGCGACCTGGCCGGTGCGGGATTCGGCCGCGCCGCGGCGGTGACCGCCTTGATGACGGCGGTCATCCTGGTAGGCCAGCTGACCTTCTCGGTGCTGGCCGGCTACGCCTTTGCCCGTCTGGAATTTGCCGGACGCGACGTGCTGTTCTGGGTTTACATCGCGACCTTGATGGTGCCCGGGACGGTCACGGTGGTCCCGCTGTATCTGATGATGGCCCAGGCCGGGCTGCGCAACACGTTTTGGGCGTTGGTGCTGCCGTTCATGTTCGGCTCCCCGTACGCGATCTTCTTGCTGCGCGAGCACTTTCGGCTGATCCCCAACGACTTGATCAACGCCGCGCGCCTCGACGGCGCCAACACGCTGGACGTGATCACGCACGTGGTGATTCCGTCGAGCCGGCCGGTGCTGGCGGCGCTGACGCTGATCACCGTGGTCTCGCAATGGAATAACTTCATGTGGCCGTTGGTGATCACCAGCGGACACAAGTGGCGGGTGCTCACCGTGGCGACGGCCGAACTGCAGTCGCGCTTCAACGCGCAATGGACGCTGGTGATGGCGGCGACCACGATCGCAATCGTGCCGCTGGTCCTGCTGTTCATCGCTTCTCAGCGCCACATCGTCTCCTCGATCGTGCTTTCGGGTGTCAAATGAGCCGGCCCCGCTCTTCCACGCTGGCCGCCGGGGCGCTGGGACTGGTCGCGGTGCTGCTGGCCGCGATCGCCGCGCTGTTGAACTACTCGGGCGAGCCGCACGGCAACAAGACCGTGGTACGAGTGCGGATCTGGGGCGCCCCGATCGCCGATGCCTACCGCCAGTCGTTCGCGGAATTCAATCGCACGCATCCCGATATCGAGGTGCGGGTCAACATGGTGGCCTACGCGACGTACTTCAACACGCTGCGCACCGACGTCGCGGGCGGCAGCGCCGACGACATCTTCTGGCTCTCCAACGCCTACTTCGCCGGCTACGCCGACAACGGCCGACTATTGAACATCAGCAAGACCTTCAGCCCGGACACGATCGCGGACTGGGAACCGGCGGTGGTCGAGCAGTTCACCCGCGGCGGATCACTGTGGGGCGTACCGCAACTCACCGACGGCGGCATCGCGGTCTACTACAACGCGGACCTCCTTTCGGCCGCCCACATCGATCCCGGTCAGCTGAACAGCCTGCGCTGGGATCCCGACGGCGACGACACCCTGCGCCCGCTCACCGCCCGGCTCACCGTCGACGCCAACGGAAATACCGCGGGCACAGCGGGTTTCGACCCAGGCCGGATCCGGCAGTGGGGTTACAACGCGGCCAACGACGCCCAGGCGATCTACCTCAATTACATCGGCTCGGCGGGCGGGGTGTTCCAGCGCGGCGACGAGTTCGCGTTCGACAACCCCCAGGCCGTCACGGCCTTCCGCTACATCGTCGGTCTGATCAACGACGACCACGTCGCGCCGCCGGCGTCGGACACCAACACCAATGGTGACTTCTCCCGCAACCAGTTTCTGGCCGGCCGGATGGCCCTGTTTCAGTCCGGCACCTACAACCTCGCGGCGATCGCCCGCGATGCCCGATTCCGGTGGGGTGTCGCGATGCTGCCGATCGGGCCCGCGGGTCGCGTCAGCGTCACCAACGGCATTGCCGCGGCTGGTAATTCGGCCACCAAGCATCCCGACGCGGTGCGCCGGGTGCTGGCCTGGATGGGCAGCAACGAGGGCAACGCCTATCTGGGCGATCAGGGCGCGGCGATCCCCGCGGTGCGCTCGGCCCAGCAGGTCTACTTCAACTACTGGGCGCAACGGGGCGTCGACGTCACACCGTTTTTCGCTGTCCTGCAGGGCCCGCGCATCGCGGCGCCGGGCGGTGCCGGCTTCGCCGCCGGAAACGCGGCACTGCAAAGCTATTTCGACGAGATGTTCCTGGGCCGCGGCGACGTAGCGACCATACTGAGGCAGGCACAGGCCGCGGCAAACGCCGCCTCGCACCGCTAGTCCGCTTCGTTGAGCGCGCTGTGGTGGCGACCCCACACGAAGTAGAAGATCAACACCACGAAGATCCAGCCGCTGAACGCGATCCAGGTGTACCAGTGCAGGCTGGCCAGGATGTAGCCGCAGGCCAGCACCGAAAGCACCGGAGTGACAGGGTAAAAGGGGACTTTGAACGCGCGCGGCAGGTCCGGCTCGCGCACTCGCAGGATGATCACGCCGACCGCGACGATGATGAACGCGGTCAGCGTGCCGATGGACACCATGTCGGCCAGTTTGTCCAGCGGGACAAGGCCACCCAACGCCCCGACGGCGATGGCCACGATCACCGTGTTCGACACCGGGGTCATCGTGCGCGTGTTGATCGTCGCGAATCGTAAGGGCAGCAGCCCGTCGCGGCCCATCGCGTACAGGATGCGGGTCTGCCCGTACATCGTGATCAGGGTGACGGTGAAGATCGAGATCACCGCGCCCGCGCACAGAATCGTGCTGGGCCAGCCTTGGTGCGTGACGTTGTCGAGGATGGTGGCCAGCCCCGCGTCCTGTTGCCCGGCGAAGGCCTGCCACGGTTGGGTGCCCAGCGCGGACAGCGCGACGAGCACGTAGACGGTGGTGACCGTCACCAGCGCGGCGATCAGGGCGCGCGGCATGGTCTTCTGCGGGTCCTTCACCTCGTCGCCCGCCGTCGACACCGCGTCCAGGCCGATGAACGAGAAGAAGATGGTGCCCGCCGCCGAGCCGATACCCGCAGCGCCGAACGGCGCGAAGTTCTTGAGTTCGTTGGCGTCGAAAGCGGTGAACGCGATGATCACGAACATGCCCAGCACGCCCAGCTTGATCAACACCATGATCGCGCCGACCCGCGCCGATTCGCTGGCCCCGCGGATCAACAGGATCGCACACATGACGGTGAGGATGACCGCCGGCAGATTCACATAACCGGGGTTCGAATCCCACGGCGCGGCCGACAAGGTATGCGGTAGCTGGAATCCGAATAGGTTGTGCAGCAGCTTGTTGACGTAGCCGCTCCAGCCCACCGACACCGCGGCCGTGGCCACCCCGTACTCGAGCAGCAGGCAGGCCGCGACCCCCATCGCGACGACTTCGCCCAGCGTCGCGTACGCATACGAATACGACGACCCGGAAACCGGGACGGCCGAGGCCAATTCGGCGTAGCAGATGGCGGCGAGCCCGGCCGCGATCCCGGCGATGACGAACGAGACGATCACCGCGGGTCCGGCTTCCGGTACCGCTTGCGACAGCACGAAGAAAATGCCGGTGCCGACCGTCGAGCCGACGCCGAACATGGTCAGTTGGAACGTGGTGATGCCGCGTTTGAGGTGGTCTGCGGCCCCGTGCGCGACGGGCGCGCCGATCACCGGCCGGCGCCGCAGCATTTGTGCTGTCAGGCTGATCGAGCTCGCTGGCAAATGCGCCCCCTCGTGCTGGATCAGCTGATTATGCCCGCAAGACGGCCGCAAACTGGTCGATGGCCCAGTCAATCTCCTGCCCGGTGATCACCAGCGGCGGCGCGAACCGCAGCGTCGAACCGTGGGTGTCTTTCACCAGCACACCGCGCTCGGCCAGGCGCAGGCTGATTTCCTTGCCGGAGCCCAGGGCGGGCTCGATGTCGACGCCGGCCCACAGGCCGAAGCCGCGCACCGCGATCACGCCGTCGCCGATCAGGTCCCGCAAGCGTCGATGCAGGTGCGCACCCAATTCGGCCGAGCGGACCTGGAATTCGCCGCGCGCCAGCATGGAGACCACCGTGCTGCCGATCGCGGCGGCAAGCGGGTTACCGCCGAACGTCGAGCCGTGCTCGCCGGGATGCAGCACGCCGAGGATGTCGCGGTCCGCGACCACCGCCGACAGCGGAACGACGCCGCCGCCCAGCGCCTTGCCGAGCAGATACACGTCCGGCACGACGCCCCAGCGGTCGCAGGCGAACGTGTAGCCGGTGCGTGCCAGCCCCGACTGGATTTCGTCGGCGATCATCAGCACGTTGTTGTCCGTGCACAGCGCGCGAACGGCCGGCAGGTAGTCGTCGGGCGGAACGATGATGCCGGCCTCGCCCTGGATCGGTTCGATCAGCACCGCGACGGTGTTCTCGTCGATCGCGTCGGCCAATGCCGCGACGTCGCCGAATGGCACCGCGCGGAACCCGGGTGTGAACGGGCCGAAGCCGCCCCGCGCCGTCGGGTCCGAGGAGAAGCTGACGATGCTGATCGTGCGGCCGTGGAAATTGTTCTCGGCCACCACGATGTTCGCGCGCCCTTCGGGCACGCCCTTGACGTCGGCGCCCCACTTGCGCGCCACCTTGAGGCCGCTCTCGACGGCTTCGGCGCCCGAGTTCATCGGCAGCACCATGTCTTTGCCGCACAGCTTGGCAAGCCCGGCACAGAACGGGCCCAGGTTCGCTGCGTGGAACGCACGACTGACCAGCGTGACGGTGTCCAGCTGGGCGTGCGCGGTCGCGGTGATCTCGGGGTTGCGGTGGCCGAAGTTGACCGCCGAGTACGCGGCCAGGCAATCCAGGTAGCGCCGGCCCTCGACGTCGGTGATCCAGGCACCCTCGGCGCTTGCCGCCACCACGGGTAGCGGCGAATAGTTGTGCGCTGCATACTTTTCGACGAGTCCGATCGCGTTCTTCGTTTCGTTGCCGGCCAACGAAGTCGGGTGGTCGAGAATCGTCATTCAAACACCTCCAATGTGCAGCACTTGACCGAACCGCCCCCCTTGAGCAGCTCGGAGAGATCGACGCCGACGGGCTTGAAGCCCACTGCTCGCAACTGTGCGGCGAAACCCGTTGCGGCCGAAGGAAGTACGACATGCAGGCCGTCGGATACCACGTTGAGCCCAAGCACGTAGGCGTCGGCGCTGCCCACCACGATGGCGTCGGGAAACAGTGCGTGCAGCTGATCCTGTGCCGCCGCGCTGAACGCCGGAGGGTAGAACGCGATCGTGTGATCGTCAAGGACTGCGAGCGCGGTATCGAGGTGGTAGAACCGCGGGTCGACCAGCTCCAGCGAGACCACCGGCATGCGCAGCGCCGCCGAGATCTCGGCATGGGCGCGGCGGTCGGTGCGAAAACCGTAGCCGGCCAACACCATTTCGCCGACCAGCAGCAGGTCGCCCTGCCCCTCGTTGACGTATCGGGTGGTGACGGGCCGGTAGCCCATCGACGTCATCCACTCGGCGTAGGCCGCCGCCTCGGCGGCGCGCTGCTCGTGGCGGAAGCGGGCGACGATGGCGACATCGCCGGCGACGAACCCGCCGTTGGCGGCGTAGACCATGTCCGGCAGACCCGATACCGGCTCGACGACGTCCACGCGATGGCCAAGTCGCAGGTAGGTCTCCCGAAGAGAATCCCACTGCGCGCATGCGACGGCGACGTCCACCGGCGCGCTGGTGTCCATCCACGGGTTGATCGCGTACTCGACCGCGAAGTAGGTCGGCGGCGTCATCGCGTACCGACGTGTCTGGGCTGTTGCGGACCGCTTGGCGGCGGCGTCTTGCCATGCCTGCGGCCGGGTGCGCGGGGCCGGGTCGGCGACATAGTAATCCGTCATAGATCAAGGGTATTTTGGCGTCATCACACAATCAAACGCCGATTCTTGCGTGTCTATGAATGATCTATTGCGCTACAGTGTCACAGGCGGCGATTTCTTGCGTCAAGCCGGATTGGAGGCCGATGGACCGCCTGGATGACACCGACGAGCGGATCCTCGCCGAGCTCACCGAGCATGCGCGGGCGACCTTCGCCGAGATCGGCGAGAAGGTGAATTTGTCCGCGCCGGCGGTGAAACGCCGCGTGGACCGGATGCTCGACAACGGCGTGATCAGGGGCTTCACCACGATTGTCGATCGCAATGCGCTCGGCTGGAACACCGAGGCCTACGTGCAGGTGTACTGCCACGGCACCATCGCGCCCGATCAGTTGCGGGCGGCCTGGGTCGACATGCCCGAGGTGGTCAGCGCGGCGACGGTGACCGGGACGTCCGACGCGATCCTGCATGTGCTGGCCCGCGACATGCGTCACCTGGAGTCAGCGCTGGAACGCATCCGGGAGAGTGCGGACATCGAGCGCAGCGAAAGCATCGTCGTGCTGTCGAACCTGATCGACCGGATGCGGACCTAGCCGGCCGCTGGCCGGCGTCCGCGACTCGAGCATCACGCTGGGGTTCGCGAGCGTAACGCCAGGCTGGGGTCGGACGCGATTTTCGGGCGTGGCGTTACGCTCGCGGATTGACGGTTACGTGCGGCGGCCGAACCAGCGCGACAGCCTGGACTCCGATGCCGGCTGGCGAGTTGCGTAGGGCCACGGCCGGTTTCGTTCCGGCACCGAACTCGCCCGGGCCTGTTTCAGCTGCATGCGCAGGTGCTGACGGAGATCGTGCAGGTCGGGATCCGTCCAGCGGTTGTCGGCTTCGATCGGGTCGACGGTCAGGTCGTAGAGCTCCCATTGGTCGTCGAGCGGGGAGGTTCGATATGCCTCTCCCCCAAGGCCATTGGCGGCCAGATGGCGAACACCCGGTTCGGTCCAGGTACCCGGATCGTCGCAGGTGCGCACCAGCTTCCACAAATGTCCCGCACCGCGCGCCTCGTCGACCCGCACCACCAGTCCCTCGAAATTGGACGCGGTGTGCGCCGGGACCCGGATACGCAGCGGCGCGGGTGGATTGACCGTCTGCTTCAGCCGCCGCGCCAGACCCGACGCGCTGCTATCCCCTTCGAGCATGTTGTCGCGGGTCATCAGGTAGACGGCCCGGGCATCGTCGGCGGGTGCGCCGTCAACGACCGGCATGAGGTCGCGGCCCGGCAACTCGTGGACCTCCGAGAACGACTCCGCAAGTGTGGCAGCCACTTCCGCGACGTCGACGCCGGCAGCCCCCAGCAGCGTCGGGACCAGGTCGACGTGCGATGTCGGAGCCGTGACAACCCGGGGCTGCGTCGCACGCGCACCGATGCGGGCGATGACGAACGGAACGCGGGTCGCCTCGTCGTAGAGGTTGAACCACTTCTGGTGCAGCCCGCCGTGGGCGCCCAGCAGGTCGCCGTGATCGGCGGTGCGCACCAAAACGGCGTCGTCCGAACCACCTTCGGTGACGGCCCGCCTGACGCGATCGATCGGTCCGTCCACCTCGGCGTGCAGCCGGTAGTACAGGTCGCGGTAGCGCTGCGCGCCGCGCTCGTAGGTCCGGTCGATCGCGGGCGCCGGACCGTAGCCGGAGTAATAGGCCTCGCGGAAGGCGATCTGCGCGGCCGGTTTGGTCGACAGGTCTTCGTCGGCGGTGGGCGCCGGGGCGATCGGCGGCGGGTCCAGCGGTGACGGATTGACCGGACCGCGGCGCGACCACAACGGGAACAGCACGATGTCGTGCGGGTTGACGAAGCTGGCAACCAGCAGGAACGGACGCAACGCGGCGGAATCACCGGCGCGGCGGCGGGCGTACCGGTCGGTGAGCCAGGCGACGACACGATCGGCGATCAACGGATCGCGGCGAATGCCGGCGTTGGCCAACAGCGCCCCGTGCGGCTCCGGGCCGACCCATCCGGAAAAGCCATACGGTCCAAGCGGATCCGCGTCCAGGTAGCGCCGCACCGCGACCGGGTGGACGACGCCGTCATCGTCATTGGTCGCCAGCGGACGCCCGGTGTCGGAGTCGATGAGATCGGCGTGCGAGATGTGCCACTTGCCGTCGTAGTGCGTGTCGTAACCGGCCGCGCGAAACCAGTTGCCCAGGGTCGGCACCTCGCCGCGGCGCAGCCAGCGCATCCGCGAGTCCTCGGCCGTCTTTCCGATGCCGTCGGTCTGGGTGACGCCGTGCAGGTCCGGGTACTGCCCGGTGAAGATGGTCGGGCGGCTGGGAACGCAGGCGAGCGAGCCGGTGTAGTGTCGGCCGAAGCTCACGCCATGGTCGTCGAACCACTTACGCCCCTGCAGTATTCGATCACGCCAGGCGAGCACGTCGGGCGTCTCGTACGGCGGTACCGCGCGTTCCTCATCGGTCATCAGGATGACGATGTCGGGCCGGTCAGACACGTGCGTTCTCCAATCGGTTAGCGAGCCCGGCAAGCATCGAATCGGACTGTCGTGCAACGACTTGACACACAAGGTGCTCGGCGAGCCGTTGCGGTAGGCGAGGCCCGATGTCGATCGTGGTGGTCAATCTCACGGTCACCGAATCGGCCGAGTTCGCCGCGAGTGTCCAGCGGTTGGCCACCCGGCGCAGCAGCCGGGGCAGGCCCTCGATGTCGTAGGCGAGCGCGTGGGGCGGGTCGAACTCGGTGATGCGCTCCACGAGGGTGTCGCGTTTGACTTGGACTCGCCGCGTCGTGCCGACCGCTGCTCCGTCGGCGCCCGAGGACAGGATGCACGAGTGGTCGACGTTGTCGGCCCACGAAACGATGGCCCCGAAGTCCGCCAGCACGTCCCAGACTTCTTGCCCGCGAGCGGCAATGATGCGAGTGCGCTGAATGTCGGTCACGCGCTTACGCTACGCGAAGCCCGTCAAATCGGGGTGATATGCAGCATCGTCTCGAGCACCACCGAGGCGGCGCCGGCCGCGCCAAAGAGGGCCAGGGTCACCCAGTCCGCCAGTTTGGGCCGGGCCGGGGAGGCCGACAGCTGGCCCGCCCCGCCGCGGGCGGTGATCGCATCGCCCATCTCGTCGGCGCGCCGCAATGTCACGACCATGGCCGTCGCGAGCAGGTCGATCAGCTCACGGCCCTGCTGCTGGCGCCGGGCCCGGCGCGTGGGCGGCGCCTCTTTGGGGCGCAGCCGGCGGGCGGCGTAGAGCACCTGGAATTCCTCGATCAACATCGGGAAGGCGCGCAACGCGAGGGCCAACGCCGCCGCCCATTCGTCGACCGGGATCCGGAATATCTTGAGCGGCCGGCCCAAAGTTGCCAGTGCGGGCCCGATTTCGGCGACATTTGTCGTCCAGGACACGATCGCCCCGAGGGTGAGCAGCAGGATCGTCAGCGCGGTCATCCGCAGGAAGTGCAGCGATCCGCCCAGGCCGACGTGCAGCCCGGCCACCGACACCACTGGACTACCGCCGGCCAGCGCGGCCGTCACAAAGCCCAGCGCGATGACGAGCCACAGCCAACGCGGCACCGTAGGCAGCGCACCGCGTGGAATGTGGGCGAGCCGGACGGCCGCCACCGTCAGGCCGCCGAGCAGTCCGATGGTCACCCAACCCGGATAGAAGGTCAGCAGCACCGCGGTGCCGACGACGACCAGAAGTTTGGTGCCGGCCCACAACTTGTGCATCGCGGTGTTTCCGGGCACCGGAACCAAAAGCACCACCGGACGCGCAGGACGCTTCGTCTGGGCCTTGGCCGGTGACTCAGTCGCGGTCACGCCACACCCCCCGCCCTGGTCGGCACCGATTCCAGTACTCCGTCGCGCAGATGCAGGGTGCGCGGGCAGATCCCGTCCAGGCCGACGCTGTCGTGCGAAATCACCACCAGGGTCAGACCCTGCTCACGACGTAACCGGTCCAGCAGCGTCAGCAGGCCGCGTTGGCTGGCGACATCCAATCCGGCCAAAGGCTCGTCGAGGATCAGCGCTCGCGGCGACCGCGCCAACAGTCCGGCCAGCACGACCCGACGCATCTGGCCACCGCTGAGCTGGTCGATGCGCCGTCGGGCCAACGCGGGCTGCAACCCGACCAGCCCCAATGCCGCGGCCACCCGGGCTTCGTCTTCGGGTGAAAAGCCCGCTGCCGAAGCCACTTCCAGGTCGACGTGGCTGCGCATCAACTGCAGGCGGGCCGACTGGAACGCCAATGCGACCACGCCCACGTGCTCGTGGGTGGGCTCGCCGTCGATCAGGCAGGAGCCGGTGGTGGGGACGGTCAACCCGGCCATGATCCAGCCCAGTGTCGACTTGCCCGACCCGTTGTCGCCATGGATCAAGACACCGTCACCCTGCTCGGCGACGAAGTTGATGTCGCGCAGGGCGGTCTTGGCCCACGGTGTGCCACTGGCATATTCGTGCCCGACGCCGGCGAGTTCGATCGCTCCCGCGTCGTGCCGCCGCGCCGCCACCGCACCGGACACCGGTGCGTCGGCGATTCCCGCGCGGGTGTTGTCCGATGACTCGCTGAGGTTGATCATGCGGTCGGCGGTGGCGGCCTCGTTGTCGAAGTGGGTGATGTGCACCAGGGCGGTCCGGTGCCGCTTGGTCAGTCCCGACATCACGCCCAGCAGGGCATCGCGGCCCTGCTGATCGATCATGGAGGTGACCTCGTCGGCGATGAGCAGTGCGGGTTCTCGGGCCAGTGCCGCGGCGAGTGCCAGGCGTTGCAGCTGCCCGCCGGACAAACTTGCCGTGTCGCTTTCGGCGAGGTCCTCGAGCCCGACCTCACGCAGCAACCGGTGCACATCGACCTTCGCGTCCGGCGGTAGGCCCCACACCACATCGTCGGCGACCCGGGTGCCCAGCACTTGGCTCTTCGGGTGTTGTAGGACAAGCGCGGTGCCGCCGAGTTCGCCCAAACCCACTGTGCCGGGCCGGTCTACGGTTCCCGAGGTCGGTCGCCGGCCGGCCAGGATCAGCATCAACGTCGTCTTGCCGGAGCCGTTGGCACCGGTGACCGCGACGTGCTCTCCGCCTCGAACTTCCAAGCTGACTTCGGGCAGTGCGTCTTGAGCGGCCCTGGGGTAACGGAACCGCACCCGCTCCAGTCGCACCGGCACCGGACCGATCCGGGCATCGGCCGCCGCGTCGGTGTCGGGTGGATCCAGCTTGTGCACATCGGGGATGTCGCCCATCCGCTCCAGCAGCCGGGACAGCGCCGACCAGCCGATCAGCGTCACGATCACGACCACGAAAACCAAATAGGGCAACACCAGCCACGGCCAGTACTGCAGCCCCTCGGCGACATAGCGCTTCAAGGTTTCGGCGACATTCGGCAGATGCACCCAGCGCAGGAATGCGGCGACACCGTCGACGTTCGCGGTCAGCACGCCAAAGATCAACTGCCGCAACCGAGTCAGCACCGCGAATACGGCGACCCAGGCCGAACCCCAGATCAATCCGGCGGCCAGCGAGGACAGGATCACGGTGGGTACCCCCCGGCCCTTCCGTTTGACGATTCCGCATATCCCCCCGACCCAGGCGGCGTCGACGACCATCGCGGAACTGCCCAGCCCGGAGATCAGGAAGGCGATCACCGTCGCGGCGACGGCCGACGCGATCAGCACCCGAGGACGGAAGCGGTAGGCGAGCAGCCCCATGGGCACCGTGCCCAGCACCCCGAAGCCCTGAGCGAACGGGATGACCGCGGCGATGATTGCGGTCACCGAACAGAGCGCCCCCATCACCGCGGCCTGAGCTAATTCGTTCGGCTGCAGCGGACCTTTCGTACTGTGCCGAAGCGGGCGCGCGGTCACTTTCTCGATTGTGCCAGGCCTGTACAGGGTGCGCCCTCAGTTAGCGGCTCTTTGCTGGCCCGTGGCAATTCTGGGCACCAAGGTGATAGCCGTTGGTCTCGCATAGCAAAGCTATGCAAGCATGGACGGATGGACAACGTTGTCGACACCGCAAACGGCGCGCTGCAGCAGGGGCTGGGCGCAGACCTGCTCGCTGTGGTCGCGCGGCTGAACCGACTGGCTACGCAACGCATCCAAATGCCGCTGCCCGCGGCACAGGCCAGACTTCTCGCGACCGTCGAAGTGCACGGCGAAGCGCGCATCGGCGACCTTGCCGCCGTCGATCACTGTTCTCAACCCACGATGACCACCCAGGTGCGTCGACTCGAAGACGCCGGCCTGGTTAGCCGGACCGTCGATCCCGGCGATGCCCGTGCGGTCCGGATCCGCATCACCCCCGAAGGGCGACGCACCCTGAACGCGGTTCGGGCCGACCGCGCCGCCGCGATCGAACCGCAACTGGCGATGCTCGAGCCGGCCGACCGCGAGGTGCTGACAGAGGCGGTCCGGGTGCTGCGCCGGCTGCTCGACAATGCCGCCGCGACACCGCGCCGCAACACACTGTGACCGGCCCGCACCCCTTATCGGTCGTCGACCGATAAGGGGTAGACACTTAGTCAGTGGCTTCCGCGTTCCCAGCCCCACCGCTCACTGTCTTCGTCGGCTCGATGAGATATGTCTTTGCTCCGGGCCGCGACGTGATCGTGGCTTACGGCGACTGGTGCGACGTCCCGCTGGACCGCCTGGGCTTCGCCGCCCCGCCCCCGCCGACGCCGCAGCCCGATCTGCTGCTGCGCTTCGCCGAAACGCGCTGGGTTGCCATCGACAGGAGTCGCAGCGGCATCTTCGTCGACGGGGCCCGGGTTGCGACGGTCGACATCCGCGACGGTCAGGCGATCGCGCTGGGTGATCCACAGCGCGGGCCACGGCTGGTGTTCCGGCTTGGCTCGCCGGCCGGCCCGCCCGGGCCGCCGCCGGTCCCCGCCGACGCCGGCCGTACCCGCCGCCCCTGCCACCGCCCCCGATGCAGCCGCCGCCCATGCAGCGGCCGCCAATGCCACCGCCCCCGCCCAGACAGCCACCGCCGCCAGTCGCGCCG
>NZ_HG964446.1:4157763-4197204 GCF_000689255.1 Mycobacterium triplex
CGCGCCGCAGCAGCAGCCCAAAGGCCGCGGCCTGATCGAGCGGATGGCCGAGGCGACGCGAAAGCTGCGCGCCGCCCGTCCGGACACCACCACCAGTTTCCGCACCGAGGAGCCGAGCACGACCTACCGGTTGCCGCTGGCGGCCGATGCCCGCACGGTCGGCGTCAACGCCTACCGGCTGGGGCTCACCGCCGACGGGCACGAAGTGCTGGCGGATGTGTCGCTCACCGCGCGTCCGGGCACGCTGACCACGATCGTCGGCCCATCGGGCGCCCGCAATTCGGCGCTGCTCGAGATCCTGGCCGGCACCCGGGCGCCCACCGCCGGGCAGATCACCGTCGACAGCCACGACGTGTACGCCGAACCCGAGGCCATGCGCACCCGCATCGGGATCGTTGGGCGCGAGGAGCGAATGCACCGGCGGCTGACCGTCGAACGCGCCCTGAGCTACACCGCCGAGCTGCGGCTGCCCCCCGACACCCCGCCTGAGCATCGCGAACGGCTGGTCGACCAGGTGCTCGAGGAGCTGGAGCTGACGCCGCACCGCACCACCCGCATCGGCAAGCTGTCGCCGGAGCTGCGCCGCTGCGCGTCGGTGGCGATCGAACTGATCACCCGACCCAGCCTGCTGGTGGTCGACCAGCCCGGCGTCGGACTGGACGCCGACCAGGAAAAGCACGTCATGGCGGTGCTGCGACGGCAGGCCAACCTCGGCTGTGTCGTCGTGGTGGCCACCACGTCGCCAACCCATCTGACCAGCTGCGACCAGGTTCTGCTGCTGACGGCAACCGGGACGGTGGCCTTCGCCGGGGCACCCCTGCAGATCGAGTCCGCGCTGGGCACCGCCGACTGGTCCGAAGCCCTCGCACGGGTAAGCGCCGACCCCGACGCGGCCCACCGTGCGTTCAGCGCACGGCGGGCTCCGTCGGAACCGCCCGAGGTCGCCGCGCCCTGGCCGCCGCAACGATCGCCCACCCGGACCCGGCAAGCCTGGTTGGTGGCGCGTCGCCAAGCGCGGCTGCTCGTCGCCGACCCCTTATACAGCTTGTTCTTGGTGGCGCTGCCGTTCGCGTTGGCGGCGCTGACCCTGCTGCTTGCCGGTGACTCCGGCCTTTCCCGGCCCGGCCCGACGAGCCACAACCCGCACGAAGCCGTCGAAATCCTGGCCGCACTCAACCTCTCCGCCGTGCTGGTGGGCACCGCGCTGACCATTCGCGAACTGGTCGGCGAGCGGCGCGTCTTCCGGCGCGAGCAAGCCGTCGGGCTGTCGACGTCCGCCTATCTGGCGGCCAAGATCCTCTTCGCCGGCACTGCCGCGGCCATCCTGACGGCGGCCCTGTTCGCCGTCGTCGTCGCCGACAAGGGCCGGCCGGTGCGCGGCGCCGTGCTGCTGCAGAACGCGACCGTCGAGCTGTACGTCAGCGTGGCGCTGACGGCCATCGTCTCGGCGATCGTCGGCCTGGCGCTTTCGGCACTGGGCAGGTCGCTGCGCGAGGCTCTGCTGCTGGCGGTGCCGGTGATCCTGGCTTCGGCGCTGTTCGCCGGCGGCCTGATCACGCTGGTCGGCACCTGGGGCTACGACCAGATCTCGTGGTTCGTCCCGGCCCAGTGGGGATTCGCCGCAGCCGCCTCGACCGTCGACCTACACCGGGTCGACAGCCAGGCCGCCGACATCTTGGTGTGGACGCACTATGCGGGCTGGTGGCTGTTCGACGTCATCGTGCTCGCCGTGTTCGGGGCGCTGTGGGCCGGGTTTGCCCGGTACCGGCTGCGGCCGCCCGCACCCGGCATCCGCCCACGGCCACTACATCGCGAACAGCAGGAACTGCGTGATCCCCCTGGGTGAAAAGTTGTTGTCGCTGACAAACACGACCGACTGACGGCCATCGGCCAATTTCGGCCCCAGCGTGATGCCCTCGACGTTGCCCAGCGGTGACAGGCCCGGCGTCGCGGTCATGTCGACGGCCAACGATTTGACCATCGGCGTCAGCGTCACATCCGTCAGCGACGGCATATCCAATACGTTTGTGGCAGCACCGATCTCGGCCCGGTAGACCCGGATGGTCTGCGGCATCGAGTCGGTCCGCTCGATCACCAGAAACGACGTATCCGTCAGCGCGACCAGATCCGAGACACCGTTCTCGTCTGCCGGCGGCGTGGGCGGCTCCATCGGATAGGCGTATTGCGCGGTCGGCATTCCGGTGGCGACGTCGAATTTGGTGAACCGGGTCAACACCCGGTGCCCGTCGCCCGTCTCGGGACCGTCGTTATAACCCGGGTCCTCCATCGCGGCGAACACCGATCCGCCGTCGGGCGTCAGCGTCACACCCTCCAGCGCCCGGTTGCGCCGCGGTCCGGTCTGCTGGGCGGACATCGCCAGGTTGGACGGCAAGGTGAACTGGCCCAGATAGGCGCCGTCGAGTCCCGCTGTCCTGACCCACGGGTCCAGCAGCACCGGACCCTCGGTCAGCCGCTCGCCTTCCGAACTCCAATACAGCCGCTGCCGGGCACGGTCGAACGCGATGCCTTCCGGATCGGGCGGCACCACCGGCGGCGTGGTGTTCAGCGCCTGCGGCCGAAACGGCTGCCCCGACCGGTCCAGCAGCGGGCGGGTCGCGGTGAAGGTAACCCCGTCAATTCCCTTGTCTGACAACGACAATTGCACGGTGTAGAACCGAGCAGGATTTCTTTCCGAACGGTCGTCGCTGATCACGTAATAGAGCCGGCGCTCCGGGTCGTAGCTGAGTGCGGACAAACCGCCGATCACCGTGTCGGCGAAGGTGGTGCCGAACTCGACCTGCGCCTGACCGAGATAGGCCAACACCGGTCGGGACGGGCTCGGCGGAGCCGACGGGCGCGCCGCATCGCAACCGGAGAGCAGCCACGCGATGCAGAACCCGACCAGCGCGAGCAGCCGTCCCGACATCAAATGACTGCCGCCACCAGCAGACCGAGCAGGTAGGTGGCGGCCACAGCGACCCCGCCGAACAACAGCTGCCGGGTCGCGGCCCACCACACTGGCTTGCGGGTATAGCGGGCGGTCAGGCCGCCCGCGATCAGCAGGCCGACCGCACCGCACGCCAGGCCGACCGGCAACGACCCGTATCCGAGCAGGTAAGGGATCAGCGGAACGACCGCTCCGATCGCGAACATGAAGAAGGACGCCAGCGCCGCGAGCCGCGCCGACGGCTTCTCGGTGGGATCCAGGCCGATCTCCTGCACGAGATGGAAACTGACGGCCCGGTTCTCGTCCTTGTGGATCTCGTCGGTCGCCGTGGCCGCCGTTTTCTCGCTCATGCCCATCTCGACGAGCATGTTGACCAGCTCGGCCCGCTCGGCCTTCGGTCGGCAGCGCAGGGCGCGGCGTTCCACGAAGGCCTCGGAGTCGATCTGCTCGTTGGACGTGGTCACCGACGAATACTCGCCCAGTGCCATCGAGAACGCGCCGGCCAGCAGACCGGCGATACCGCTGACCAACGTGGTGTGGGCACTTTCGCCGGCGCCCACACCGGCGATCAGGGCGCTGTTGCTGACCAGGCCGTCCATCGCGCCGAAGGTGGCCGCGCGCAGCCAGCCGCCGCTGACATCGGGATGGGTGTGCCCGACGTCCAACGCCGGGTTCGGGGACGGGGTGTCGGGCTGGGACATGACGACATCTAATCGCATCCGGGCGCGTCCGCACCGCTGATTTCATCGCCACCCGATCGACACCCGCGAGTTATTCCCGCGGCGTGGGCGGCACGTTACCGTCGGGTTATGGCGCCAGACACGACAACCACTGCCGAACACCTGCGCAACGCGTTGGACGGACGTTTCCGCGACGCGAAGAACCACACGCGCGAATGGCTGACCCGGGATCAGTTCCGTCCGCACTACACGCCGAACACCGTCCTGGCCCGCGCCAAGGTGCTCGAGCAGATGAAGCTCATCGCGACCGCGGGCATCCCCGACGAAGGCTTCCGCAAGGAGCACGGCGGCACCGGCGACGTCGGCGCGGCGATCACGATGATCGAGATGCTCGCGATGTCGGATCTGTCGCTGATGGTGAAGGCCGGAGTGCAGTGGGGCCTGTTCGGCGGCGCCGTCGAGAACCTGGGCACCGAGCGCCATCACGAACCGTATGTGAAAAAGGTCATCAACCTCGAGCTTCGCGGGTGCTTCGCGATGACCGAAACCGGGCACGGCAGCGACGTGCAGGCGCTGGAGACGACGGCGACCTACGATGCCGCAACCGAGGAGTTCGTCGTCGACTCCCCCACGCCGTCCTCCCGCAAGGACTACATCGGCGGGGCCGCCGAGACAGCAACGGTCGCAGCGGTTTTCGCGCAGCTGATCACCACCGAGGACGGCGAGCCGGTCAACCACGGCGTGCACTGCGTGCTGGTGCCGATTCGCGACGCCGACGGCAACGACCTGCCCGGGGTGACCACGTCGGACTGTCATTACAAGGGTGGCCTGCCCGGCGTGGACAACGGCCGCATCATGTTCGACAAGGTCCGCGTCCCGCGGGTGAACCTGCTCAACAAGTACGGCGACGTCGCGGCCGACGGCACCTACAGCTCCCCGATCGACAACGCAAACCGGCGGTTCTTCACGATGATCGGCACCCTGATCCGTGGCCGGGTCACGGTCGGCGGCAGCGCCGGTAACGCCGCTCGCGTCGCGTTGGACATCGCGACTCGATATGCGTTGCAGCGCAAGCAATTCAGTGCGCCCGACGACGAGGGCGAAGTCCTGATCATGGACTACCTGGTGCACCAGCGACGGCTGTTTCCGTTGATAGCCAAGTCGTATGCGCTGCAGTTCGCCCAGAACGAGCTGGTGTCCAAGTGCCACGACCTGCAGACGTCGGACTTTCCCGACGCCGAGGAACAACGCGAGCTGGAATCGCGTGCGGCCGGACTGAAGGCGGCCAACACCTGGCATGCGTCGAAGGCCATTCAGGAAGCCCGCGAAGCCTGCGGCGGCGCGGGCTACATGGCCGAGAACCGGCTGATCGCCCTGCGGGCCGACACCGACGTGTTCACCACCTTCGAGGGTGACAACCACGTGCTGACCCAGCTGGTGGCCAAGGAACTGCTGACCGCCTACGCCGACGACATCAAGAGCATGAGCCCCGTCGACTGGGTCCGGTTCGCCGCCAACACCGTCGGCGAACGGGTGATGAAACGCACTGCGGCCGAAGCGATCATGCAGACGATCATCGACGCCCGCCAGGACAGCGAAGAAGAGGGCAGCCTGTTCAACCGCGGCACCCAGGTCAACATGTTCGAAGAGCGCGAGCAATACCTGCTGTCGTCGGTCGCGCGGCGGCTACAGGGCAAGTCCAAGGAGATGTCGGAGTTCGACGCCTTCAACGCGGTGCAGGATCACGTGCTGCACGCGGCGAGCGCACACATCGACCGAATCGTGTTGGAAGCCTTCGTCGCCGGTATCGACGGCTGCGAAAACGAAGCGGCCCGTGAGCTATTGGAGATCGTCTGCGACCTGTATGCGCTGTCGGTGATCGAGGATGACAAGGCCTGGTACATCGAGCACGGCTACCTGTCGACCGGGCGGGCCAAGGCGGTCACCCGCGGCATCAACGATCGGTGCCGGGCCCTTCGCCCGCATGCCAAGACGCTGGTCGACGGCTTTGGTATCCCGGAGCCGTTGCGCTACGCCGAGATGCTGCACCCGGAGAACCTGCCCGACGCCGACTGAACCGTCGGCTCAGCCACCGTCGACCGCGTCGGCGAGGCCGTGGTCGGCGGGCATGTTCAGCGGCCGGCGCGCGTATCTGACCCAGGTCAGCAGTGCGGCAGCGACGTAGCCGGACAAAAAGATCCAGAACGCCGGCGTCATGGTGCCGGTGCTGACATAGGACTGCCGCAGCGCCACGTTGATCCCGACGCCGCCCAACGACCCGACGCCGGCGACGACGCCGATGACGATGCCCGAGAGCACGCGGGACCATTGACGCTGCTCGGTCTCGCTCAGATTCAGGTGCCGGCCGCACGTTTGGAAAATGGTCGGGATCATCTTGTACACCGACCCATTGCCCAGCCCGGCCAAGGTGAACAGGGCGATGAAGCAGGCCACGTAGCCGGCCATCGTCGCGGGGCTGACCGGCCCCGCGTGCGGATCCTCGACGGTGCCGACGGTGATCAGCGTCGCGGCGACCAGGCTCATACTGACGAAAACCGCGCACGTGACGCGGCCGCCACCGAGCCGGTCGGCCAACCGGCCGCCGTAGATGCGCGACAGCGCGGCGAACAGCGGTCCGATGAAGGCCAGTTCGGCGGCATGCAGCGCGGCCTGGGAGGTGGTCTGTCCACCGGCCACGAAACTGGTCTGCAGTACCTGGGCGAACGCGAACGAGAACCCGATGAACGATCCGAAGGTCCCGAGATACAGCAGCGCGAGCAGCCAGGTGTCGCGGGTGGACACCACCGCCGACAGGATCGATCGCAGTCGACCCGGCTCCACCCGGTGCTGGGCGACGTTGTTCATGTAGAACGCGGCGCCCAGACCCGCGGTCAGCTGCAGGGCGAGGTAGAGACCGCACACCCAGTACGGCTGCCGGTCGCCCGCGGCGGCGATGACGATCAGCCCGACGATCTGGATCGTCGGTACGCCGAGGTTGCCGATCCCGCCGGCGATCCCCAGCGCCGCGCCCTTGAGTCGGTGCGGGTAGAAGGAGTTGGCGTTGCTTGCCGAGGCCGCGAAGTTCCCGCCACCCACGCCGGATAGCCCCGCGCACACCAGGTACGGCCACAACGGGAGCCCCGGATGAGCAAGCAGTACCATCGCGCCGATCGTCGGGACCACCAACGCGAACGCAGAGAACATGGCCAGGTTGCGGCCGCCGAAGACCGCCGTTGCCACGGCATATGTCGGCCGCAAGCATGCGCCGACCAACGTGGCGGTGATCCCGAGCAGCAGCTTGTCGCCGGCGGAAAAGCCGTAGACCTCCCGGGGCATGAACAGTGCCATCACCGGCCACAGCGCCCACGTCGCATAGCCCAGGTGCACGATCACGGCGGACCAGAACAGGTTGCGCCGGGCTATCGTCTTGCCACCGGCCTCCCAGGCCTGAAGATCTTCTGCGTCCCAGTGCGAGAGGTGACGTGACCCACCCGCTCGCGTTGCCTTTCGAAGGATGTTGGCCCGCACTGTAATCCCTCCGATACCAATGCCGAATCTCGCGGAATACCGGAACATGATGTGCGGTAAACCTATTGGTGCGGAATCTTGCCCAGCGCTTGCAGCGTGCCGTCCGGACCGATGTGGAACTTAACGGTACCGATTCCCCTGGGACAACAAGGTTCTTCGTTCCCGGTCTGCCATCGATACTGAACCGTGACCGCATCGTTGTCGCCGCCGGGCAGAACGGCGATGTACGGCTTGGGGTTTGGCGTCGGAGTGCCCAACGGCCGGTTGTGGTCGAAGAATACGAGCTGCTGGGGAGTCGACTCGGTGGCGATGGTCGGGATGACCTGCACCCAATACAACCGGCAATTCTTGGTGTGCCCGCGGGCGATCTCGACCCAACTCGAACCGGAAACCTCGACGGGAATCGCGGCGATCGCCCGGCGCACGGTCTCGGCGCTCGGCCCGTCGGACTCCTTGCAGGTATCCGCCGCCCGCGACGCCGGCGACGCGGTTGGTTTTGCGCCGCAAGACGCGGCCAAGAAGACCAGAAAAATCACAAAGTGGCGGCGCACATTGTGAGCTTAGCGAAAACTGTGAATGTCCCATTTGTTTGGTCCGAACCCCCGTTCTGCGGGGAAATTCCTAAGACTTCGCGGGTAATCTGGCCCTCATCGCGGATCAATGCTGACCTGCGGCGACGCGCTTGACGATGGATTTCTGCGACATCTCACATTCGAGTCCGGAGCCGGTGAGATCAAGCCGTAAAACGGCGGAAACATCGGACACCCGATGCCGAAACATCCTTGACGCACGATTTAGCGGATAGACCGGTGCGCGCTGAAGAAGGAGGGACGTAGGCGTGGCTGCAGAGCACGGTCAAGACACCGTGAACAGCATGTGCGCCTACTGCGGCGTCGGCTGCGGCATGGTGTTGCAGATCACAACCGATCCGGAGAGCGGTCGCCGTCACGTTACGAAATCTGTTGGAAACAAAAGCCACCCGGCCAACTTCGGCCGGCTGTGCACCAAAGGCACAACCACCGCGGACATGCTGGCCGCCCCGGGCCGGATGGATTCGGCTTATTGGCGCGCCGAGCGCGGCGAATCCCTGGCGCAGATCGACCTCGACGCGGCGATCACCCAGTCCGCCAAGCAGTTGCGGGCCATCATCGACGAGCACGGCCCGGATGCCTTCGCCCTGTACGTATCCGGGCAGATGTCGTTGGAGGCACAGTATCTCGCGAACAAACTGACCAAAGGGTTCATCGGCACCAACCAGATCGAGTCGAACTCCCGGCTGTGCATGGCCAGCGCGGGGTCCGGTTACAAGCTGTCGCTGGGCGCGGACGGACCGCCCGGCAGCTATCAAGACTTCGAGAAGGCCGATGTCTTCTTCGTCATCGGCGCCAATATGGCTGACTGCCACCCGATTCTGTTCCTGCGGATGATGGACCGCGTCAAGGCCGGCGCCAAACTGATCGTCGTCGACCCGCGCCGCACCGCAACCGCGGACAAGGCCGACCTCTTCCTGCAGATCTCGTCCGGCACCGACCTCGCCCTGCTGAACGGACTGCTGCACCTGATCGTCGAAAACGGTCACACCGACCCCGAATTCATCGCCGAATTCACCGAGGGCTGGGACGAGATGCCGAGTTTCCTCGAGCATTTCACGCCGGAGCGGGTCAGCAAGATCACCGACATCCCCGCTGACGACATCCGTACCGCCGCACGCTGGATCGGCGAAGCCGAGAACTTCGTGACCTGCTGGACCATGGGCCTCAACCAGAGCACCCACGGCACCTGGAACACCAACGCGATCTGCAACCTGCACCTGGCGACCGGCGCGATCTGCAAGCCGGGCAGCGGCCCGTTCTCGCTGACCGGGCAGCCCAACGCGATGGGCGGGCGTGAAATGGGTTACATGGGGCCGGGTCTGCCGGGCCAGCGCGTGGTGACCTCGGCGGCCGACCGTGACTTCGTCGAGGACCAGTGGGGCATCCCCCGCGGCTCGTTGCGCACCGACGTCGGCACCGGAACCATCGACATGTTCTCCCGCATGGCCGACGGAAAAATCAAGGCTTGCTGGATTATCTGCACCAATCCCGTTGCCAGCGTTGCCAATCGAAAGACAGTGCTGGCCGGCCTGGAAAAAGCCGAGCTGGTGATCGCCCAGGACGCCTTCTTGGAGACCGAGACCAACGGCTACGCCGACGTGTTGCTGCCCGCCGCCTTGTGGACCGAATCCGAAGGCGTGATGATCAACTCCGAGCGCAACATGACACTGTTCCAGCCCGCCGTGCCACCGCCCGGACAGGCGCTTCCGGACTGGCAGATCATCGCCCGGATCGCTTGCGAGATGGGCTATTCGGATTCCTTCAGCTACGAGTCCGCCGAGGCCGTGTTCGAGGAGATCAAGCGGTTCTGGAATCCGAAGACGGGCTACGACTTACGCGGCGCGAGCTACGACCGGCTGCGGCAGACCCCGCTGCAATGGCCGTGCCCGCCCGACAGCACCGACGACCGCAACCCGATTCGCTACCGCAATGACGGTGTCAGCCAGACTCAGTTGGTCCGCGAGGACGGCACCGTGCCGAGGTTGGCGTTCGCCACCGCGAACGGGCGGGCGATGTTCTTCGCGCGGCCGCACTTGTCGCCCGAGGAGATGCCGGACGACGACTACCCGTTCCTGCTCAACACCGGACGTCTGCCGCACCAGTGGCACACGATGACCAAGACCGGCAAGGTCGCCAAGCTCAACAAACTCAACTCGGGACCGTTCGTCGAAATCCACCCTGACGACGCCGCACGGCTCGACATCGCCGATGGCGATCAGGCCGAAATCGCCTCGCGCCGTGGCCGAGCCGTACTGCCCGTCGTAGTCACCGACCGGGTGCGCCCGGGCAATTGCTTTGCGCCGTTCCACTGGAACGACGCGTTCGGCGAATACCTGTCGATCAACGCCGTCACCAACGACGCCGTGGATCCGGTGTCATTCCAGCCCGAGTTCAAGGCGTGTGCGGTCACGGTCACCAAGATCGCCTCCGCCACATCGGAATTCGTTATCGAGCCCGAGCCCTCGGTGGCCACCGGCACAGCAGACCCCGCAGCTACGGAGGTTACGGAAATCAGCGTGTCGCAAGTTGACGCTCTCGCCGAAATCCTTGGTGTCGCAAACGAACCGGCTCCCCAGCTTGGCCCGCTGGGCCGCACCTACCTGGCCGGGGTGCTGGCCGGGCTGCGCACGGAAGCCGGCCGCCACAACGTCGGGGTGCCCACCCTGCCACTCAACGCCCCACTCGACACCAACACCCGGCTGTGGGTGGACGGTCTGCTCGCGGGCATGTTCGCCCGGACCGAGGCGCCGGTCTCGATGCCGGCCCTGACGCCGGCGTCCGCCGCCGCCGAGGCACCGGCCGAACCGCCCAAGGCCCCCGCGGCCGAAACCCCGCCGAAGCAGGCTCCGATTGTGGTGTTGTGGGCCTCGCAGACCGGCAATGCCGAAGAGCTCGCCGCCGCTTGCGCGGCCCAGCTCGCCGAGGCCGCACTGTCGGTCGCGCTGCACAGCATGGACGACTTCCCGGTGGCCGACCTGGCCGCGACGCAAGAACTGTTGGTGATCGCCAGCACTACCGGTGACGGCGACGCACCGGACAACGGCGCCGCGCTGTGGCGGGCCTTGACCGGTGACAGCGCACCGCGGCTCACCGACACCCGCTACGCCGTCCTGGCCCTGGGAGACTCCAACTACGACGACTTCTGCGGGTACGGGCGCAAACTCGACGAGCGACTGGCGGAGCTGGGCGCCACCCGCATCGTCAACCGCATCGACTGCGAGCCCGACTACGAGGACGCCGCCGCGGGGTGGATGAGCGGAGTCATCGAGGCGTTACGGCGCACACCCACCCGCGTCGGTGCGCCGGCGCCGGCCCCCGCCACGACCGCGCCCCGTTCGGCACCCCGCCCCCAGGCGCCCGCGTACAACAAGAAGCGCCCGCTGGTCACCGACATGATCAGCAACATCACCCTCAGCGGTCCGAAATCCGCAAAAGACGTGCGGCAGATCGTCTTCGACCTTTCCGACGAGACCGCCAGTTATGAAGCGGGCGACGCGCTCGGGGTGTGGCCGCGCAACAGCGACCAGTTGGTCGACGAGTGGCTGTCCGTCACCGGGCTGAACGGGCAGACCCCGGTCGAGGTCGGTGAGCACGGTCTGATGTCGTTGCGCTCCGCGCTCACCGAGCGGATCGAGATCGCCCACATCAGCCGCGACCTGGTGCGGTTCGTGCAAGAGCGCACCGGCGATCAGAAACTCGCGGAGCTACTGAGGCCGGAAAACAAGACGGCCCTGAGCAATTGGTCCTGGGGGCGCCAAGCCGTCGACCTGCTGGCGCAGCTGCCGGTCTACGCGTCGGCCCACGAGTGGCTGCGGGTTCTCAAACGCCTGCAACCGCGGCTGTACTCGATCTCGTCGAGCCCCAAGGAATGCCCGGGGGAAGCTCACCTGACGGTCTCGCCGGTGCGCTACAACTACCAGGGCGTCCCACGCCGCGGGGTGTGCTCGACCTACCTCGCCGACCGCTCCCCCGGCGATCGGGTCGCCGTCTACCTGCAGCCGTCGAGCAATTTCCGGCCGCCGAGCGAGTCGGACACGCCGATGATCATGATCGGCCCCGGGACCGGTATCGCGCCGTTCCGCGGCTTCCTGCAGGAGCGCCGGGCGCTCGGCCACACCGGCCCCAACTGGCTGTTCTTCGGCGAGCAGCACGCCGAGACCGACTACTACTACCGCGACGAGATCGAGAAGATGCACGCCGACGGGCTCCTCACCGAGCTGGACCTGGCGTTCTCCCGGGACCAGCAGGAGAAGGTCTACGTCCAGCACCTGATGCGCAAGCGTGGCGCCCAGCTGTGGAGCTGGCTGCAGGACGGCGCGCAGCTGTATGTGTGCGGCAGCGCCGACCCGATGGCCAAGGACGTCGACTACGCGCTGTGCGAGATCGCGGCCGAGCACGGCAACCTCGACCCGGATGCGGCCAAGGACTACGTGCAATCGCTGAGCGCGAACAAGCGCTACCACCGCGACGTCTACTAGGAAGCCGTAATACGGCTGAAACGCCGGACACCCGTGGCTGAAACATCGCTGTCGCACCATGTGCTCAACAACTGGCGCGTAGTCGACGAAGGGGTGTCCGCATGGCAACTGACGATCACCCGGGTGACCAGGAATTGCCGGCGGGCCAGGTTGCCTGGGCGGGATTGCCCATCAACCTCGATTTTGCGTTCTCCCCCGTCCAGCGCGACAAGGTCTACATGCAGCACCTAGCGCGCGAGCGCTGGCGCGCGCTAGGTGCCCAGGCTCGCGACTTCGATGTCGTCGCCGGCTACGATCCGCTGGACGCCGAGGCGGGCTAGGCGCATCGGCCTCACCCAGCGGCCGCGTCGGGTGTGCAACCTCGGCTTCGGGTGTGCGGTGCGGGCGAGGACACGCCGGGCGAGCCGGCCGTGGATACACAGCCGAATCCCTGGGCGCACACCGAATGACGCCCTCGACACACCTCGGTGATCTAGCGCGTTGGCGGCGCGGGTTGACCGTAGACGGCGACCACGACGGTGCGGTCCAGGCTGTTGTCCGACCACACGCCGATGTTGTTGTTGGCGCAATCGCGGATGATGGCCATGTCGTCGGGGTTGTAGTACCACTGGTTGACCAGTTCCAGGCTGCTGATCGCGATGGCCGGATTGACCGCCACCGTCTCGGCGGCTTTGCCGCGGAATCCGGCGGCGTTGGCCCGGTCCTGCGGCGTGGACCCGTCGGATCCGATGCCGCCGTTGATGTTTCGGTTGTTGATCATGTCATCCGCATGCCATTGGGCGGCCAGCGTCAGCGCATTGTTTCGGATCACGTCATTGGTGCAGCCCGCCTGATGCTGCAACGTGTAGACCGCGGAGACGACGGCGCTGTTGAGCCGCTTGTTGTCGGCGCGCGCCAACGGGGGCGCCCAGATGCCCATCGTCGACAGCAGCGCGACGACAGGAAGCAGGCGCATCCACCCGCTCATGTGAATCACACCGGGTCGAACCGCGAGACAAGCCAACGGCCATTGACCTTGTCCAGCGTCACCTTGATGACGGGCTGGGTATCGGTGGGAGCACCATCGCCGATGGTCACCGTTTGATTGACGAACAGTAGCGCCACCGCATGGTTGTCGGTTGCCGAAACCGATGATGCTGCGCTCACTTTGGCCACCGACGAGATGCGCTTTTCTTTCGCCCCCGGAATCACCACCTGGCGGATCAGGTCTCCGTAGGCGTCCTTGAACTCGCCGGTCAGCCGCTCCCGTGCCGCGCCCAGATCCTTGTCGGCCGAATCCGCGTGGTACGACAGCAATGCCGCGGCGTCTTCGCTTGCCGCCCGGACGGATTCGGTGCGTGCGGTCGCCAGCTCGTCGGTGGACCCGGCCACCCACCGGAAATAACCCGCCCCCACCGCCAGTAGCAGTGCGAGCGCCGGCGACACGCCGTAAGCGAGCAGCCGCGACCACGGGATCCGCCGGGGTTCGGGTGGGGAGTCCAGAGCGGCGGATTCCTTTGTGTCCTCGACGATCTCCTCGTCGCGGGTCTGGGGCGCGAGTTCTTCCTTGAGCGTGGTCATGGCACGAACACCACGTTCGACACCTTGGCATCGTCGCCGATCGAGCGGACCTCGATGCGCATCCGCCATTCCCGCGGCGCTTCTTCACCACCGGCGGTTCGCGACTTCACCGCGACTGCCACCAGGACCTGCGCCGAGTCGCCGCGCTGGGATTCCAGACCGGCATCGGTCACGGTGCCTTCCGATTTCGACTGTGCCGCCTTGACGACCTCGATGAACGGCTTGGCCCGCTGCTCGAAATCGTCACGGAAGGCCCCGGTGGCCAGATCGAGGATTCGCTGCACGTCCGAATCGACCTGGGTGTAGTCGATCGTGGTGAGGTTGACCGCACCCTGGCGAGCGACCTGGACGAATTGCTCACGCTGGGCTTGGGCTTGGTGCTTTTGGTAGGCGGTGTATCCCAGCCAGCCGGTCAACCCGGTCAGCAGCGCCAGGATCGCGGCGCCGGTGGCCAGCGCTGCTCCGGTGCGGGACAGCCGCCGAGCGGTGACCCGCCGCCGCCAGCGGGCGAACCGGCTTGCGCTCTCGCCGGCTTCGTCATCAACGGCATCGACGTCGGTAGCCGTTGGCTCAGTGAGCTTTTCAGGTTCCGGGGTTTCCGGCGCGTCGGCCATGTTTCTCCTTCATTCCTACCCTGGTGGCACCAGAAGTGACTGCCAGTTATTGGCACGCGGATGCGCCAAGTCCGACTCGGTGTAGCGCTTTCCGTCGGGACCTATGTAGTCACCGGTGGCCGGGTCATAGGTGGTCACGGAAAGCGGCGGGGTCGACGGCGCGGTGCCCCGCGGCGGTGGCAGCCGCGGGTCCTGGCCCGGCGGATACATCGGCACGCCTTGACCCGTTGTGGTGGCGTTCGGGTCGCCCTTCCAGTTGTAGCCCTCGTTGAGCGGCACGTATTCTTCGTCGCTCTCGCACAGCTCGATGGTGGGCGCGCGTTTCCATGGCTTAGCCTCACACGGAATGTTGCGCACGCCACGGACATTGAGCTCCGAGTCCTGCGGCAGCCGGCAGAACAGGTCCGCCGCCGGGCGATCCGGAGCGTCGACGCTGGCCGGTGACCGCCGCTGTTGCGGGGGCAGATACCCCGTAGTGCACGGCGGCGGCAGGTTGAGGTTGAGGTTGAAGTCCAACTGCGCCCCCCGATACTCCTGCTTGGTATTCGAGCTCGGCACGATGATCGCCGCCATGGCCGCAATGCCCTGCGGGAGCAACACCAGCAGTTGTTCGATGTCGTGGCGGTAGACGACGGCGATGTCGCCGAGGCTGACCAGGTTGGCGAACAACACCGGCAACGCCGGCGACACCCGGTCGAGCAATGCCCGTCCCTCTTCGATCCCGGAAGTGCCTTGCGTCAGCAGATCTCGCACCGCCGCGTCCTGCGCCTTGAACTGTGCCATCAGTGCCGACGTCCGCCTGGCCCACCCGGCGATCGCATCCGACGTCTGCACCTGTGAGTTCAGCACCGCCGGGGATTGGTCGATCAACGCCGCGAGCGGGTCGATGGTCTGGCCGCCCGCGGTGGCCAATGCGGTTGATCCGTCGACTATTCGGGCCAGCTCGGGGCCCAGGCCGCCGACCGCGCGGCTGGCCTCGTCGATCACCGTGTGCAGGTTGTCCCGTGGAATCGCTTGCAGCGCGCGGTTGGTCATGTCGAGCAGGCGCCCGATGTCGACGGGCACATCGACGTGGCCGGCCGGTATGACGTCACCGGCCCGCAATGGCCGGGACTGCTCGCCATCCTGTCCCTGCTGCGGGGTCAATTCGATGTACTGTTCCCCGATCGCCGAGCGGCTGTGCACCGAAGCCTGAACATTCGCAGGCACGTTGACGCCGGATCGCATCGCGAGCACCGCGCGCACTCCGGTAGCGGTGACGTCGACCGACTTGACCTGGCCCACGTCGGTGCCGCGGTAGGTGACGACCGAGGTCTGGTAGAGACCACCCGACTGCGGCAGGTCGACGGTGACGTTGTACTCCCCGATCCCGAACAACGTCGCAGGCAGTTTCATGAAGTTGAACGCCATTGCGCCACAAGACACCACGGTCACCAGCGTCAAAACGGCCAACTGGATCCATGTCCTGCGGTTGAGGCGCAGCATTTAGTACCCCCCGAAATGGTAGGGGTAGGTCAGCGGATTGCCGCCGGTGACGGGGCTGGGCTGCATGCCGATGGTGCGCCCCCACTGCAGTTCGAGTTGGGTGAGGTTGCCTTCCCATCGTGAGCCGGTGAAGATTCCTTGGTCGATGCGGCTTAAGGTCAAGTCGACGATCAGGGTCAGGTTCGCGTAGTCGCCGCGGAACCAGTTCCGCACCGTCGATGCCGGCCAGGGGTAGGTTGCCAAGCCGTCCAGGCCTCTGGTGAGCGACGGCCCCGCATCGGCAAGCGATCGCAGTACCGGCGCGATGTTGCGCAGATTGTTGACCATAGATTCCCGGCTCTGGTGAATCGTGTCGGCCGCGATCGCGCTGAACTTGCCCACTTGGTCGATCGTTTCGGCGATCTTGGTGCGCTCCGCCGACAATACGGCCAGCGCTTCGGGCACTGTCATCAGCGCCTTGTCGACGACCGGGTCTTTGGCGGCGACCTGCCCCGCCAGGGCGTTGACATTCTCGGCGGCGCTGATGATGTCGTCGGTCTGGTCGTTGGTTTTGGCGATGAACTCATCCAGCTGGGTCAGCAGGCTGCGCATGTCGTTTTCGCGTCCTGCGAACGCCTTGGCTACCGCCTGGTTGATCTCTTGCAACTGCCCAATTCCCCCGCCGTTGAGCAGGATTGACACCGAGGCCAACGTCTGCTCGGTGCTCGGGTACAGGCTCGCGCGGCTCAACGGGATGATCGAGCCGTTTTTCAGTTGGCCGACGGGCGGCTCATCCTTGGGCGGCGCGAGCTCGATGTGCATCGAGCCGAGCAGACTGGTCTGGCCCAGCTTGGCGGTCGAATTGGCCGGCAGGTGGACATCGCCGTTGATCCGCATGGTGACCAGCGCATGCCAGTCCTGCAGTTCGATGTTGGTGACGTTGCCGACGTTGACGTCGTCGACCCGAACGCGGGTGTTCTGCTGGATGGTCACGACGTCGGGCATCTGGGCCTGGATCGTGTAGGCGCCGGGCCCGCCGCCCGAGGTACCGGGCAGCGTGAACGAATTCAGGCCACGCCATCCGCATCCCGACAGCGCGGCGACGCACACCAGACCGAGCACCGCGGCGACCGCGCGTCTCATGCGGGTGGGCCCGTCGGCAGCATCAGATTCCGCAGCACGTCGGTCGAGCTCATGCCGGCGCTCGGCGGTGGCGGCGCCTCGGCCGGCGGTGCCGCGTCCGCCGGTGGCGGCGCGTCGGCTGCCGGCGGGGGTGCGTCCGGGGGCGGGTAGCCGGGCCGAAGCCAGTTCTCGCTGTAGGTGATCTCGCTGGGACGGGCCTGCGTCCCGACGAAGGGGTTGATCCCCGCGGGAATGTAGTTGTAGATGCGGTTCTTGATGATCGGATTGATGTACTGCAGGCACAGCTTCGAAACCCGTGCCAGGCGGGCGCGGGACGCGGCCTCGATTGAGCTGCAGATGAACTGCGGGATGTCGGCGAAGTTGTTCAACGCCAAGATGCCGGTCATCGCGCTCTGAGCGGGCTGGTAGATGTTCAGGAAGTTCTGGAACACCGTCGGGGCGATGTGCAGGATTTGCTTGATGTCGCCGCGGCTGTCGTTCAGCGCGGTCGTGATCGAACCGAGGCGATCGAACGTGACACCCATTGCCTCCCGGTTCTCGGCGAGGAAATCGCGGACATCCGCCAATGCCCCGTCGAGAGCCGTTAGCGCATTACCGATTTCGTGGGGGCTGTTGGTCAGCACCGTCGTCACGCTGGCCAGGTTCTGGTTGAACGCGGCAAGCAGGTCGCTGCTGGAGTACAAGGCGGACACCAGCAGCTGCAAATTCCGTACCGTGCTGAAGATGTCGTCGGCGTGATCGCCGAGCGCCGAAATCGCTTGGGACAGCTTGATCACGGTGTCGCGCGCCGTGTCACCCTGGCCGCGCAGGTTATCCGCGGCCGAGTTGACGAACTCGCCGACGGAATTCGCTCCCCCCGGGCTGGTCGGCTGCAAGGCCTCGGTCAGCTTTTCCAGCTGCTTGCGGAAGTCGTCCCATTCGACCGGAACCGCGGTGCGGTTCAGCGGAATCGACGAGCCGGGGGCCAGTTTGGGCCCGCCCGAATATGCCGGGACGAGTTGAATGGCCCGCGCCGTCACCAGCGACGGCGACAGGATCGCGGCACGCGCGTCGGCCGGTATCGGGTACTGCTTGTCGACCGAGAACGTCACCTTCGAGCTGGTGGGCTGCGGCTCGATCTTGTCCACCACGCCGACTGCGACGCCGAGGATGCGAATCTCGTCGCCGACGAACAGGCCGTTGGCCTCCGTGAAATACGCCGAGTACGTGTTCCTTTCGACGTCTTTCCACAGATTCCTGGCGACCAGAAACGATCCCACGGCCAGCGTCAGCACCAGGCTGGTCGCGGTGATCTTGCGAAGGGTGTCTCGGCTCATGTTCATGGTCCGTCGAAATCGTGGGGTGAGGGCGGCGGGATGGTCCGCACCGGCGGTGTCGAGGGCGGCGGTGAGGGCGGCTGGGACCAGAGCGGTACCGGCGCGTTCTCCGGCGGCACGGGTGGCGTTCCCGTTGGCGGGTCCACCGCCTCCGCGGGCAGCTTTTGGTCGGGATCGAGGAACCTGTCGTACATGTCCGCGTCCAGGACCGGCCCGCCGATCTGGCCGGGGATCAGGTTGGCCACATAGGCCTTGAAAAACGGGCCGGAGCCCAGGCATTCGCCGAACGACATCGCATAACGCTTGAACTTGGGCAGAGTCTTCTGGATGTCTTCCTTGCGGTTGTCCAGGATTTCGAGCACCCCGTTGAGCTTGTCCAGGGCCGGCTTGAGTTGGGTCCTGTTGTCGTCGACCAGCGCGGAAATCTGATGCGACACCGCGGTGAGGTTGTTCATCAGGGCATCCAGCGAATCGCGTTCGTCGAGCAGCGCTGCCAGCAGCGCATTGGAATTCGCCACCAGCCCGGCGATCTGCTGGCTGCGCTTGCCGAGCACCGTCGACACCTTGTTGGCATTGCCGAGCAGGTTGCGCAGCTGCGCGTCGCGATCGTTGAGGGTGTCGGAGAACCGGGCCACACCTTCCAGTGCCGGACGCAGGTTCGGCGGGGTCTCCTTGAAGGTATCGGCCAACGTCGTTAAGGCCGAGGACAATTGGACGGTGTCGAGGCCGCTGATCGTGGTGGTCAGGTCGCCCAGCGCGTCGGGAAGGTCATAGGGCGAGTGGGTGCGTGACAGCGGAATGGGGCCCGACAGTCGGCCTTCCCCGCGCGGCGTGAGCTCAAGCATCTTCGAGCCCAGAATCGTTTCCGTCTTGATCGCTGCCTCGGTGCGGTCGCCCAGCTCGATGCCCTGGCGGACGGTGAAACCGACCCGAACCTTGGTGCCCTCCAACCGAATGTCGGAAACACGGCCGACCCCCATCCCGGAAACCCGGACTGTATTACCGGGTTTGATGCCGCCCGCCTCGGAAAAATATGCGGCGTAGTCATCCGTGTTCTTGACGAAGGGCAGTTTGTTGTACTGAAAGGCGACGACGGTGATGCAGGCCAAGATGGCGGTGCCCATCAGTCCCAACGCGAACGGGCTTCGACGGCCTGGTGGCTGCACTCTCATTGGGGCGTGCACCGCCCACTGGGCTGCCCCAATAGTTTGACGAAGATCGGGTTGCCCCCCTTGCCGTTGACCTTCAGCAGCACTTCGCAGAAGTAGAAGCCGAAGTAGTCACCGTTCAGCCCCTGACGGGCCAGCACCTGATAGATGTCGGGAAGGTCCTTGAGCAGCTTGTCGACATAGTCGCGGTCCGCGAGCACCTGTGCGGACATGCGGTCGGTCTGGTGCACCACGTCCTTGATCGGCTGGCGCGACTGGACCAGCAGATCGGTGACCGAACCGGCGGCCGCGTTGACATACGCCAGTCCCGTGGAGATGTCGTCCTTGCGCTGCGCCAAGCCCTCCACGAGCTCGGCCAGCTTGTCCAGGCCGTCGGAGAACTCGTGGTCGCGTGCGGCGAAGGTGTGCAGCACGGTGTTCAGGTTGGCGATCAGCTCGCCGATCAATTGGCTGCGACCGGCCAGCGTCGAGGTCAGCATCGAGGTCTGCGACAGCACCGAGGCCAGCGTGCCGCCCTGCCCCTGGAAGATGCGCAGCAACTGACCGGACAGCGCGTTGACCTGATCGGGATCTAACGCCCGGAACAACGGACGAAAACCGCCGATGAGTGCGTCGATGTCGAGGGCCGGTGAGGTTCGCGCCAGCGGAATCGTCGATCCCGGCGGCAGCCGGCGTGGCGGTCCGGGAGCCTCTTCGAGCGCGAGATAGCGGTCACCGATCAGGTTTTCGTACCGCACCACCGCCTTGGTGCCCTCGGTGAGGCGTATCCCCTTGTCGATCGCGAAGCCGACGGTGACCGTGCCGTCGCGATGCAGGGTGAGGTCGCCGACCTTGCCGACCTCCACGCCGGCGATACGAACGAAGTTGCCGGATTTCAGCCCGGAGATGTTGGTGAAGACCGCTTGGTAGTCGGTGCGGTCCTCGAAGCGCAGCTGCCCGAACACCGCGATCAACGTGAAGGTGAACAGCAGGCACACCACCGTGAAGATCGCGACCCGCGCGATGATGCTGGAGAGTTTGCGTCTCATGGCGGCGGCTGCCCCCCGCGCCAGAAGTAGCGTGGCGGTTCGGGAGGGTTTTTCGTGGTCGGGAAGTAGTTGGCCCACCAAGGGTTTCCGGCGGCGACGTTGGTGCGGATCTCGTTGGGCGCCGCGCCCCAGCCGGTGTCGGTGACCAGCGCGCGCACCGGAAAGTTGGCGCTCGGGTCGGGTAGCGATCCGCAACTGGGTTTGCCGCCCGGGCCGCCGGTGGCGTTGACCTTCGGAAGGTGCTTCGGGAACCGGTACGGGTCGTCACCGAAGAGCAGCGCGGCGTCGAGTATGACCGAGTATCCGTTGCCGCCCAGCGCATCTCGTCCGCCGTGGTCGACGTACCACTGTGCACCCTGGAACAGGCATGTATAGGTCGGCGAGTACTTGTTGAACAGGGTCAAGGTTGGGTCGAGCAGGCTCATCGATCGCACGATGTCGGGTTCGTTTCTACCGATGACGTTGATGCCGGTCTGGCTGAAACCGATCGCGGAGAGCAGCAGCGAGTCCAGCGACCGCTGGTTTTCGGTGAGGGTGGTGCTGGTGGTCGCCGCGGAGTCGAGGATCGACAGGATATCCCGCGCCGCAACGGAATAGATGGCACTAGTCTTGCCGAACAGCTGCCAGTCGCGGTGGATGGTATCCATGCGCGGGTTGACGGTCAGCAGGATGTTGTTGGCGTCGGTGATCGCCTGTCCGAGGCGATCACCCTTACCGCGCACCGATTGTGCGAAGGCCGACAGGATCGCGTTCAGCTTGGCCGGGTCGAGCGCCTGGACAACGGATTGCAGATTCTGGAAAACCGTGTTGACTTCGACGGTGACATTGCGTGAGCGCACCACCGCGCCGGGCTGCAACGGTGTACGGCTGGCCCGGTCGGGCACGATCAGGTCGACGTACTTGGATCCGAACGCGGTGGTCGACTTGATCTCGGCCTCGAGGTTGCTCGGCAGATACTTGAACGGCCCCGGGTCCATCTTCAGCTGCAACTGAGCCGCTTTCACGTCGGTGCCGATCGAGGCGACGGTGCCGATCGGTACTCCGCGCAACTTCACCTTGGCGCCCGGCTCCATCACCAATCCGGCCCGGTCGGCCACCAGCGTCAGCGGGATGAAGTCGCCGAATTTGCCGGAGAACGCGCCGGCGGTCACCGCGATCAGACCCGCGACCAGGATGAACAAGGTCGGCGCCCACCAGATCGGGTCAATCCTGCTGCTGCGGACTCTGTTTGGCCGTGCCTGTCCACTATTACGGTTGCTCATTGGGCTACCCCGACAGGTTGAAGTTGCCGGACTGCCCATAGACGGACAGCGAGATCATCAGGCACACAAACGCCGTGACGATCATCGACGACCGCACCGACCGACCGACAGCCTCCCCCACTCCGGCGGGACCACCCGTCGCGGTGAAGCCGTAGTAGGTGTGCACCACCATCACACCCGTCGCCATCGTCAGTGCCGACAGGAACGACCACATCAAGTCGTTGGGGCGCAGGAAGGTGGAGAAGTAGTGCTCGTAGACGCCGCGGGATTGACCGTAGGCGTAGATGGTGAGGAATTTCGCCGCGATGAACGACATCAACACCGCGACGGCATAGAGCGGGACGACGACGAGGACGCCGGCAATGATCCGTGTGGATGCCAGGTAGGTGATCGACCGGATCCCCATCACTTCCAGCGCGTCGATCTCCTCGTTGATGCGCATCGCGCCCAGTTGCGCGGTCGCGCCGGCACCGATCGTGGCTGCCAATGCCAGCCCGGCCGTGCAGGGGGCGATCATCCGAACGTTCAGGAACGCCGACAGGAAGCCGGTCAGCGCCTCGACGCCGATGTTGGACAGCGTGTCGTACCCCTGCACCGCGACGAGTGCGCCGGTGGTCAGGGTCAAGAAGCCGATGATGCCGACGGTGCCGCCGATCACCGCCAGGGCACCGGTGCCCATCCCCATCTCGGCGATCAAGCGCAGCAGTTCGTTCGGGTAGCGCCGTACCGCATCGGCGGTGGCCACCAACGACTTTCCGTAGAACTCGGTCTGTTCGCCCAGCTTGCGGGTGGACGTCACCAACCGCGGGCCAAGGGTATCCAGCCATGACGGACCGCGTGCGAGATCGGTCATTTGGCAGTCACTTTCACTCCGAGCGCGGTGGTCACGATGTTGATGAAGAATAGGGCCATGAACGAGAACACCACGGTCTCGTTCACGGCGTTACCGACGCCGGTCGGGCCACCGCCCACCGAAAGTCCCTTGTAGCAGGCGATCAAGCCGGCCGATAACCCGAACAGCGTCGCCTTAATCAGCGAGATCACAACCTGCGGAAGCCCGGTCACGAGCGTCATGCCCGCGATGAACGCACCGGGGGTGACATGCTGGACGAACACCACGAAGACGTAGCTGCCGGTCAGTCCGGTGACGGCGACGACCGAGTACAGCAGCACCGCGACGAACGTGGCCGCGATGATGCGCGGAACGACCAGCGCCTGAATGGGATTGACCCCGATCACCTTCATCGCGTCGATTTCTTCGCGGATGGTGCGCGCGCCGAGGTCGGCGCACATGGCCGTCGACCCCGCACCCGAGACGACCATCGCCGTGACCACCGGGCCGACCTGAGTCACCGACGCCAGTCCGGCACCGGCGCCGGAAAGGTCGCCGGCGCCGATCTCGACGAGCAGGATGTTGAGCACGAACACGATCAGCACCGTGTACGGAATCGACAGCATGATCGTCGGGAAGATCGACACCCGGGCGACAAACCAAATCTGCTCGAGAATCTCGCGCCAGGCCCACGGCCGTCGCAACACCGTCACCAATGCTTCGGCGCTGAGCATGAAGAACTCGCCCAGTGCGTTCATCGGCTTGGCGATGGCCGTGCTCATAGGCCCCGCTCAGACCGGCGGCGGTGGGTTCGCCTCATGCGGTTCCCCAATTTCGTAACACTATTTACTCGGCCGTAATCAGCTGGGCCACAACAGCTCAGCGTTGTTAACCTGCGGACCGCGCGGTTTGCTGCATGCATGGAACATTGCCGAAATTTAGAGGCAAAGCGATGCCCGGCATCAGGGTTGCAATCACCCAGAAGAAATGTGGCCGGGCCGACACAGTCCTGCCGGCAGCCGGTAGGTAGGACATGCGGTCTCCGTGGCGTCGGGCGGGGCGCGGCAACGCCCCCACCAGTTCGCCGGGGAGCACGAAATAGCCGCAGCCCCAGCGGTCAAACCGCCGCGCGAATTTCTTTACGTCATGGGCGAATCCTATTCGGTGGTTCGCGGCCGGGCGTTTGCTGCGGCCGCAGACTGCAACAGTCGGCGACGAGCCACGCCCTTAACCAGGATTTTGTTCAGGGTGATCGCAAAAGCGGTTTAGGCGAGGACATTTCGACGGCGAGTATGCGCCCTTGCCCGATGAGCGTGCATCATTGGCGCCGGGTGTGCGGTGAGGGCGGCGACACGCCGGACGAGGCCACCGTGGACATACACGCAAAGCCGTGGACGCACACGCAAGGCCGTGGACGCACACCCAAATTCGTGGTCGCACAGTCAAAGCCGTGGGTCAGCCAGCTCCGGCGCCGCCCTCGGCAATCCGGCGCACGGCCCGCAGGAAGACGTCGATCTCCGCAAAGGTGTTGTAGAACGCGAACGACGGTCGCACCGTCGCCTCCAGACCGTAGCGTCGCAGGATCGGCTGTGCGCAGTGATGCCCGGCGCGCACCGCGATGCCCTCGGCGTTGAGGGCCTTGCCCACCTCGAGCGGTTCATGCCCGGCGAGCACGAACGACACCACGCTGGCCTTCTCGGTTGCGGTGCCCACCAGCCGCACCCCGGGGATGTCCGCCAGCCGCGGAGTCGCGTAATCGAGCAGGGCGTGCTCGTGGGCTGCGATCCGCTCAATTCCGACGCGCTCCACATAGCGCAGCGCCTCGCCGAGACCGACCGCATCGGCGATGTTGCCGGTGCCCGCCTCGAACTTGTTCGGAAGGCCTTGGTACAACGAACGTTCCAGCGTCACATCGGCGATCATGTTGCCGCCGCCCTGCCACGGCGGCATCTCCGCCAACGCCTCTTCACTCCCGTACAGCACGCCGATCCCGGTGGGGCCGTAGATCTTGTGGCCGGAGAACGCGAAGAAGTCGGCTCCGAGTTCCGCGACGTCGATCGGCAGGTGCGGAATCGACTGTGCGCCGTCGATCAGCACTCGGGCCCCGTAGCGGTGGCCCAGCTCGACGATCTTCTCGACCGGCGTCACCGTGCCGAGTGCGTTCGAAACATGGGTCGCGGCAACCAGCTTCGTGCGAGGTCCGAGCAGGTCCTCGAATTCCGAGAGCAGCAGATTGCCGGCGTCGTCAACGGGGGCGACTTTCAGCACCGCTCCGGTCTGCTGCGAGAGCAGTTGCCACGGAACGATATTGGCGTGGTGTTCGAGGTGCGTGATGACGATCTCGTCGCCGGCACCCAGGTGCTTGCCACCCCACGCGTAGGCGACCAGGTTGATCGCTTCGGTGGTGCCGCGCACGAAGATGTTCTGCTCGGCCTTCTCCGCTCCGATGAACCGCCGCACGGTTTCGCGGGCTTCTTCGTAGGCGTCGGTTGCCCGGGCGGCCAGCTCGTGTGCAGCCCGGTGGATGTTGGAGTTCTCGTGGGCATAGAAGTACGAGAGCCGGTCGATCACGGCCTGCGGCTTCTGGGTGGTCGCCGCGTTGTCGAACCAGATCAGCGGCTTTCCGTTGACCGTCTCCTTCAGGATCGGGAAGTCCGCCCGCACCGCGTTGACGTCGAAGATCTCATGGTCGTCGGCAAGCTGTGGGACCCGATTGGCGTCGGTAAGGAAGGAATAGTCGTGGTCGCCGCCGCCCGGCGCGTTCGGTACCGCCGCAACCGTGCCGGACCAGCCCAGGTCGGGAACCGACGGCGCCTCCGGCAACCACCCGACCCCCGAAAACGGCGCCGAGCCGCGCGGGCCGACCGGGACGGTCGGCGCCGCTGTGGCCAGCACGCCGGGCACCGTCGGGACGATGCCCTGGCCGGGGACCGCGAACGCGCTGAGGTCACCGGGCGGCAGATAGGGGTCGGCGACGCTGCCGGCGGCCACCGTTGGCGTCGCCGTCGCATCCGGCACGCCGCCGCGCGGAGCGACCGGCGCCGCCTGCGGCGGGCTGTCGGGCCGCGGCCGGATGCTGGCCGCGTACAGCTGCGTGGCCAGCGTCGCGAGTTCCGTGGCGCTGATGGGCAGCTCGCTTTCGGCGTCTACCGACCGGTACTCACTTGTACTCATGGAACTGGTCCACAGCGACGTCGTCGAGCACGGCGAGCGCGTCGTCGGTGAGGACAGCCAGGGATGTATAGAGAGTGACCAGGTAGGTCGCGATCGCCGACTGATTGATGCCGGTGAACCGCACCGACAGCCCCGGGGCCTGCTCGCCGACGAGGCCCGGCTGGAACAGTCCCACCACGCCCTGACGTTCCTCGCCGGTGCGTACCAGGATGAACTTGGTCTTGCCGTCTTCGACCGGCACCTTGTCCGACGGGATCAACGGAATGCCCCGCCAGGTGATGAACTGCGCGCCGAACAGGCTCACGACTGGCGGCGGCACACCCCGGAAGGTGGCCTCCCGCCCGAACGCGGCGATACCCAGCGGGTGGGTCAGGAAGAAGCTCGGCGTCTTCCAGACCTTGGTGATCAGCGCGTCCAGGTCGTCGGGTGTCGGCGCACCGCCGAGTGTCCGGATCGTCTGCTCGGGAGTCGCCTGGGCCAGCAGGCCGTACTCCCGGCTGTTGACCAGCTCGAATTCCTGGCGCTCCTTGATGGTCTCGATGGTCAGCCGCAGCTGCTGGGCGACCTGGTCATGCGGGCTGGAGTACAGATCGGAGACGCGGGTGTGAATGTCGAGCAAGGTCGAAATCGTGCGCAGCGTGTACTCGCGCGGGCTGGTCTCGTAGTCGACGTAGGTCTCGGGCAGGGGCTCTTCGGTGCCGGCACCCTCTTCGGCCTTGATCGCGACCTGCTCGGGGTTGATCACCCGGTTCACCCGGTACAGACCCGCCTCCACCGGGACCCAGCTGAGCAGGTGCAGTAGCCACCGGGGCGTGATCGTCGAGAGCTGCGGGACGGTCTTGGTCGCGTTGGCGAGTTGCCGGGCCGCGAGATCGCCGAGTGCCTGGGACTCGTTTTGAACCGACGTCATCGTGATCCTTCCGTGCAGGGCCGAATTCTGCGGCGAGGTCGGGAAGACCCATGATCACTCACCATGAGCTAATCCGCGCGCTGAGCGTAGGCGGACCTCGGAGCTGCCGGACAGAGTTAGACCGGGCGTGAGCAGAAGTGCCAAAGGTAGCTGATGGCTTATAGTGGGGCTATGCAACAGGCCTTTCAGCTGCGCTTCGCTCCTTCGCGCTGCCTCGCCGTGTGCTGTTGTTGTTGCTGTTGTTGATTTCCTGACGCCTTTCGACGCCGTAGAAATCCTCGCGCTGCCCGCAGGCGGGTTGGACGACCACCCAGCCGGGGTCACAGATATGCGCGCTACCTACTTTCAGGAAGATCAACCACTCATGACCGTGCTGTCCATGCCCAATCGCGCCATGGCGCGGGTGGCGACGCGCCGGCGCGTACTGGTGCGCCCGGCGACCCAGCTCCCCCACATGACGCGCTATCGCGGTGGCACGTACTCCCACACCATCGACCAGATCGCGTTTGCCGACGGCAGCACCGCGCGCACCGACCTGATCAGGTTGAACCCCAACCTGCAGGCCTACTCGCTGGATTTCACCGGCATCGCGCCCCATCACCCGTCGCGTTACCGGCTGGGAACCTGGTCTGCATTGCCGCACCTGCACACCCGCGGCTACGAAGCGCAGGTGGACTGGATCCTGCGGCACTCCTACCCGGTGCTGCCGACCGCCGAACTGAGCCGGCAGGTACGCCAGGCGGGTTACCCGCTGGGGCGGGCCAACATCGGCGAACACCAAGCGATTGCGGCGACCCAGGCCGCGATCTGGCATTTCACCAACGGACTGGACCTGCACACCCGGCCGCTGAACGTTCCCGTCGCCGTGCACCGGCAGCCGGGCGGCATCACCATGTTCGAATTCGACGGCGAGCCGCAGCTGGGCGGCTACTCGGTGTGGACCGACGCCGAAGCCCCCACCACGCTGAAGCTGCAAAAGTCAGCCAACGGCGTTGTCTGGCAAGATATCTCGGGTTCGCAATTGACCGTGGCCGCCGGAAGTGGCCGCCACCAACGCACACTCGGTGTCGGCAGCACGGTGTCGGCCAGCAGCCACAGCGGCGGCGGACGCGGCTACCGCTATTACCGGCTGGTCGCGGCAACCGACGCCGACAACCCGACAATCGACTACGTTCGCTTCTGGCTCACCGGAAGCCGCCATTACCGCAACGCCGACCGAATCGTGCACCTCTACAATTACCTACTCACCGGTGCAAACAAGGCCGCACCCGACACCGACGGCGCCCAACTGGTCGGTACGCACGCGACAGCCGACTCCGAACTCGTAGGACCATTCCAAGTGGCAATCCCATTGACGCTCAACGTGACTGACGGACACACACTCGTCGACGCGGACGGCCGAACCATCGGCGACCTGGTTGCGCCCGGCCGGGACTTTTACCTGCGTCCCGCACCGGGTACCCGCGCAACCACACTGACCGCGACAACACCGCATAACCTCAAGGGACGGGTCCTGACTGGAGTGGCGCTAGAGGAGGCGTCGCAACGATTTACACCGATTGCCCTGACCGTACCCACAGACGTGGCCGTCGAATTCGACATCACCTGGCCGGCCGACGAGTCTTGTATCGATATCGTGGAGGAAGTTTCATGAGCATCGCCGAGGACATCACCCAGCTCGTCGGGCGCACGCCGCTGGTCCGGCTGAACCGCGTCACCGACGGCGCGGGCGCGGACGTCGTCGCCAAACTGGAATCGTTCAACCCGGCGAACAGCGTGAAGGATCGCCTGGGCCTGGCGCTGATCGACGCCGCCGAGGAGGCCGGCCTGATCAAGCCCGACACCATCATCCTCGAGCCGACGAGTGGAAACACCGGCATCGCGCTGGCGATGGTGGCCGCGGCGCGCGGCTACAAGCTGGTGCTGACCATGCCGGAGACGATGAGTGTCGAGCGCCGCAAGGTGTTGCGCGCGTACGGCGCCGAGATCATCCTCACCCCCGGCGCCGACGGCATGCCGGGCGCGATCGCCAAGGCCGAGGAACTGGCCAAGACCGACCAGCGGTATTTCGTGCCTCAGCAGTTCGAGAACCCGGCCAACCCGGCGATTCACCGCAAGACCACCGCCGAAGAGGTCTGGCGCGACACCGACGGCAAGATCGACATCTTCGTGGCGGGGGTGGGCACCGGCGGCACCATCACCGGGGTCGCCGAGGTCATCAAGGAGCGCAAGCCGTCCGTGCAGTTCGTCGCGGTCGAGCCGGCCGCCTCGCCGGTGCTGTCCGGCGGTCAGAAGGGGCCGCACCCGATTCAGGGCCTCGGCGCCGGATTCGTGCCGCCGGTCTACCGCGAGGACGTGGTCGACGAGGTCATCGGCGTCGGCAACGACGACTCGATCAACCTGGCCCGCCGGCTGGCCCGCGAAGAGGGGCTGCTGGTCGGCATCTCCTCGGGTGCGGCCGTGGTGGCCGCGCTGCAGGTGGCCCGCCGGCCCGAGAACGCCGGCAAGCTGATCGTCGTCGTCCTCCCCGACTTCGGCGAACGGTATCTGAGCACGCCGCTTTTCGCCGACGTGGCGGACTAGCCATGTTCGAGACCATGCGGCGAGACATCCGGGCGGCCAAGGAGCGAGATCCCGCCCGGCCCACCACGCTGCAGGTCATCTTCGCCTACCCCGGCGTGCACGCCATCTGGGGCCACCGGATCAGCCACCTGCTGTGGAACCGCGGTGCCCGGCTGGCCGCGCGGGTACTGGCGGAATTCACCCGCATCCTGACCGGCGTCGAGATCCACCCCGGCGCGGTTCTCGGTTCCGGGCTGTTCATCGACCACGCCACCGGCATCGTGATCGGAGAAACCGCCGAGGTCGGCGACGACGTCACGATCTACCACGGCGTCACGCTCGGCGGCACCGGCGTCGATACCGGTAAGCGCCACCCCACGATCGGTGACCGGGTGATCATCGGCGCCGGCGCCAAGGTCCTCGGCCCGATCAAAATCGGCGCCGACAGCCGGATCGGCGCCAACGCCGTCGTCGTCAAAGAGGTACCGACCAGCTCCGTCGTCGTCGGTGTTCCCGGGCAGGTCGTCACCCGTCTCGCCCGCGGCAACGAGGACGACGCGCTGATGCCCGATCTGGTCGGCGTCAGCCTGCAGTCCCTGCTCACCCGGGTGGCCAGGCTCGAGGGACTGACTGGTGACGACACCGAGAACGGCCGCGTGATCCGGCCGCCCGAGGCCGGGGTCTGGCACGGCGAGGACTTCTCCATCTGACGTCGCCTTTGGTTGCTCTTCAAGATACGTTTACCGCGATCAGCGCTACCGTGACTTGACGTACGACGACGGAGGTTGCCGATGAGCGACGGCCACGTGCCCCGGATTCCGATAGCGATGTCCTCCCCGAGTCTCAACCGTGGCGTCGGCTTCACTCACGAACAGCGACAGCGGCTCGGGCTGACCGGCCGGCTGCCGTCGGCGGTGCTCACGCTGGAGCAGCAAGCCGACCGGGTGTGGCATCAATTGCAAAGCATGTCAACAGATCTCGGCCGAAACCTGCTCCTCGAGCAGCTACACTATCGCCACGAACTGCTGTACTACAAGGTGCTCGAAGACCACCTGCCCGAGCTGATGCCGGTGGTCTACACGCCCACGGTCGGCGAGGCCATTCAACGCTTCTCCGACGAATACCGCGGCCAGCGCGGCCTGTTCCTGAGCATCGACGAACCCGATGACATCGCGGACGCCTTCCAGACGTTCGGGCTGGGACCCGACGACGTCGACCTGATCGTGTGCACCGACGCCGAGGCCATCCTCGGGATCGGCGACTGGGGTGTGGGTGGCATTCAAATCGCGGTGGGCAAGCTGGCGCTCTACACCGCCGGGGGCGGTATCGATCCGCGCCGCTGCATCGCGGTGTCGCTCGACGTCGGCACGAATAACGAACAGCTGCTGCAGGATCCGTTCTATCTGGGCAACCGCCACGCACGACGCGAGGGTGCCGAATACGACGACTTCATCAAGCGCTACATCGAAACCGCCAACCGGTTGTTCCCCAACGCCATACTGCATTTCGAGGACTTCGGGCCGATCAACGCGCGAAAGATTCTCACGACCTACGGCGACGACTACTGCGTGTTCAACGACGACGTACAGGGCACCGGCGCCGTCGTGGTGGCCGCCGTGCACGGCGGAGCGCGGCTGACCGGCGTGCCGCTGCGCGACCAGAAGACGATCGTCTTCGGCGCCGGCACTGCCGGGATCGGTGTGGCCGATCAGCTCCGCGACGCGATGGTGGACGACGGTGCCACCCCGGACGAGGCCACCTCCGCGATCTGGGCGATCGACAAGCAGGGCTTGCTGTTCAACGACATGGACGACCTGCGCGACTTCCAGGTGCCCTACGCCAAGGACCGCCGACAGCTGGGCGTGGCGGCCGGCGAACGGGTGGGGCTGGTCGACGCCATCAAGTTGGCCTCTCCCACACTGCTGCTGGGCTGCTCAACCGTTTTCGGCGCTTTCACCCGCGAGGTCGTGGAGGCGATGACCGCGTCCTGCGAACGGCCGATGATCTTCCCGCTGTCCAACCCGACCTCACGCATGGAGGCCATGCCGGCCGACGTGCTGGCCTGGTCGAACGGCCGAGCGCTGGTCGCAACCGGAACCCCGGTCGCCCCAACGGAATACAATGGCGTCACCCACACCATCGGCCAGGCCAACAACGTGCTGGTGTTCCCCGGGCTCGGGCTGGGCATCATCGTCGCCGGCGCCCGGCGGCTGACCCGGGCCATGTTGCACGCGGCCGCCAAAGCCATTGCGGGACAGGCCAGCCCCACCAATCCCGGTGACTCGCTGTTGCCGGATGTGCAGAACCTGTGCGCCGTCTCGTGCGCGGTCGCCGAGGCCGTTTATCGCGCCGCCGTCGACGACGGGGTGGCCACCCGAAAACACGACGACCCTCGGCAAGTCGCCCTCGACACGATGTGGCGCCCCGAATACGACTAGACGCGAGGACTTTTCGTGACGAGCGGGCCGAAACCTTTTGAAGTGCACGAGTCGGGTGCGTTTTTGCACGGCACCAAGGTCGACCTTGCCGCCGGCGATTTCCTGGTGCCCGGGCACCGGTCGAACTACGGCAGCGGACGCCTGGCGAACCACGTCTATGTGACGCGGACGTTGGATGCCGCGGTGTGGGGCGCCGAGCTGGCCAAGGGAGAAGGCCGCGGCCGCATCTACATCGTGGAACCGGAAGGCGAGCTGGAGGACGACCCGAACGTGACCGACAAGAAGTTCCCCGGAAACCCGACTCGGTCCTACCGCACCCGGCAACCCGTGAAAATCGTTGGCGAGATTACGGATTGGGTGGGGCACTCGCCCGACCAGCTTCAGGCCATGCGCGACGGCTTGGCCGACCTCGAGCGGCGAGGACTAGCCGTCATCTACGACTAGGGCCGCATTTACGCCGGCTTTTGGGCCAATTCGATGATCGCCGCAAGCCGCCCCTGGACGCGTTCGAGATCGGCCGCGCAGGGAAGTTCGTCGGCGACGCGGGTGATGGCCGCGCGGATATCGGCGGCGGTGATATCAAGGGCGCCGCGCGTCGCCACATGAGTGGCCACCGCGGCCACCGCGTGGTCCGGCATCCGGCGCCGCAGCAGGGCCAGCAGCGGGACATAGTCGGCGCGCGGCACGCCCTGCGGGTATCCGGCTCGAATGACGGTGTCGAATGTGGTCACCAATCCGCTCAACGGCACCGGACCACACCACCCTCCTGCCGTCATGTGCGGGCACCCTCGCGCGCGACGACCAAACCGTACGCATCGCTACTTAACTGACGGTGACGTAAATGCATCGCGGCCTGTACGCATGTCAAATTTCGAACCATCGATGCCGAGCCCCCCGTTGATGGCGCCCCGAGCAAGATCGACAGGTGCGCCGTACCCTGCTCCCCCGGGTGGACTCGAACCACCAACCCTTCGGTTAACAGCCGAATGCTCTGCCAATTGAGCTACAGGGGATTAACCTGGCCCGCGCGAAATCTGGCGCGGACGCTGGACGACTCTAGCGTACTGGCATACCCGAGCCCAAGTTCGCCCGCGCCCAGCTAGGCCGGTCGGGGGGCACGCACCCAGCCGAGTGAGGCAGGATGGACCCATCCGCACCGTCGTGGGGAGGGACGCTTTGATCCGATATGTCGTCGTGCTCGGACTGGGCTACGTGCTGGGCGCGAAAGCCGGCCGTCGCCGATACGAGCAGCTCGTCGCTACGTATCGCGCGCTGACCAGCAGTCCGATGGCTCAGTCGATGATCGAAGGGGGCCGGCGCAAGATCGCGAACACGATCTCGCCCGACGCGGGGTTTGTCACCGTGGCCGAGATCGACGACGAGACGGCCGTGGTGCGGCGCGAGGTCGAGCGAGGTGCCGACGAGGCCCTTACGCCGTCAGATCGTCGCCGTTAGCCTGCTCTAGCAGGCTGCGCCGGTATGCCTCCATCGCGACCAGGTCGCCGAACAGGGCGTGATACTCGTCGCCGTGGTCGATCGGTGACATGCGCTGCAGCTTGGACTTGACCTCGGCGATCTGCCGGCCCATCCAGACTTCCTGCAAACGGGCCAGCACGCCGGCGATGTAGCGGGGCAGCTTCTCGTCGTCGACGGCGACGGCTTCCACGCCGAGTTCGTTGATCAGGCCTGCGGTCAGGGTCGAGGTGGTGTGGTGGCGCACCGCGTCGATCCACTGCGCGCCGGTGCTGCCCGTCTTGGAACCGGTCCCCGTGCCGCCCGCCGCGTCGATCGCGGCGCGTACCGCGGCGTAACCGGGGTGGGTGAAGCTCTCGACGGTCAGCGTGTCGAAGACCGGGCCGGCGAGCGCCGGGTATTGCAGCGCCGACTTGAGCGCCTCGCGCTGGGGCCACAGGGTCGGGTCGCGCGGGTCCGGCCGGGCGGCGGGTTCGGCCGGGGCGCTTGAAGCCGACCGCTCGGCGCCGCGGCGGGGGCTCGGTGCCGAACCACCCCGGGGCGCCGCGGGGGCCTTGGACTTTTTGGCCTCGGTCCGCACCCGGTCGATGACCTGAGCGACGTCGTCCCAGCCCACCCAGCCGGCGAGCTGGCGGGCGTACTCATCGCGCAGCGTGGAGTCCTTGATCTGGCCCACCATCGGCACACAGCGGCGCAGCGCCGCGACCCTGCCTTCGGCGTTGTCCAGGTCGAACTCGGCGAGGGCGGTACGAATTGCGAACTCGAACAACGGGGTTCGTCGGGCCACCAGGTCGCGCAGCGCGCCGTCGCCGGACGCCAGACGCAGGTCGCAGGGATCCATGCCGTCCGGGGCGACCGCGACAAACGACTGTCCCGCCAGATTCTGCTCGCCGCTGAAGGCCTTGAGCGCGGCCGCGCGGCCGGCCTCGTCGCCGTCGAAGACGTAGATCAGTTCGCCGCGGAAGAAACTGTCGTCCATCATCAGCCGGCGCAGCATGGCCAGATGCTCGTCGCCGAACGCGGTGCCGCACGACGCGACCGCGGTGGTGACCCCGGCCAGATGCATCGCCATCACGTCGGTGTAGCCCTCGACGACGACGGCCTGGTGTCCCCGGGCGATGTCGCGCTTGGCCAGGTCGATGCCGAACATCACCGACGACTTCTTGTACAGCAGCGTCTCGGGCGTGTTGACGTACTTGGCCTCCATCGGGTCGTCGTCGAACAACCGCCGGGCGCCGAACCCGATCACCTCACCGGCCGAGCTGCGAATCGGCCACAGCAGCCTGCGGTGAAACCGGTCCATCGGCCCGCGGCGGCCCTCCCGGGACAAGCCGGCGGCTTCCAGCTCTTTGAACTCAAAACCCTTGCGCTGCAGATGTTTTGTCAGCTTCTCCCAGCCCGACGGTGCGAATCCGCAGCCGAAGCGGCGGGCGGCCTCGGCGTCGAAGTTGCGTTCCTTCAGATACTGACGCGCCGGTGCCGCCTCGTCGGATTCCAGCTCCGCGGCGTAGAACTCCGCCGCGGCCGCGTTGGCCGCGATCAACCGGCTGCGGCTGCCGCGATCGCGCTGCACGTTGGTGGCCGCGGCGCCGGTGTAGGTGATCGTGTGGCCGATCCGGTCGGCCAGCAGTTCGACGGCTTCGACGAAGCTGACGTGTTCGATCTTCTGGATGAACGCGTACACGTCGCCGCCCTCGCCGCAGCCGAAGCAGTGGAAGTGGCCGTGGTTGGGTCGGACGTGAAACGACGGGGACTTCTCGTTGTGGAAGGGGCACAAGCCCTTCAGCGAGTCCGCGCCGGCGCGGCGCAGCTGCACGTAGTCGCCGACGACTTCCTCGATGCGGGCGCGTTCGCGGATGGCGGCAATATCACGATCGGAGATCCGGCCAGCCATCGGCTCAGTCTAGGACGCCGGGTCTGATAGCGGTGACGACCAGCTCAGCTGGCCGGACCGATCACGCCGCACGCGACGCGCTCCATCGCCGTGTCGCTGTCCTGCGCGCCGTGCAGCATCAGGGCAGTCTTGTTGCCCGCCAGCAGCTCGTCCCTGGTGAACGCGTCGCTGGTGGTCACCAGGTAAGCCGAGCCGTCCCGGCGGACGTCCAGCGATGACAGGTCACCGCTTTCGGGCTTTCCGGTGTGGCCGGGCGCCTGGTAGTGACCGCCCGCCGACAGGAAATTCCCGGGCGCACCGCCGGTCGGGGCAACCGAGTTCGGCTCACACTTGCCGATCTCGTGCACGTGCATGCCGTGCAAGCCGGGCGCGAGAATGCCGGGGTTATCCGTCTTGACGGTGATGGTGAGGTAGCCGTCGGTCACCTCGAAGGTGGCGGTGGCCACCTGCCGGCCGTCGGGTGCCTTGAGTTGAGCGGAAAGGGCCTGGCCGCTGGGCGCCGGACTGGACGTCGTCGACGGGCCGGGTGAGCCGCTGTGCACCGGCGGCGTGGTGCCGGGCTGGGTGCTGGCATGCTGAGGCGAACTGCACGCGGTCATGGCCACGATCGGCATCGACAACAGGGCGGCGGCAACGGCGGTGTTTCTGCTCATGACCGCAGCCTAACTGGTGCCGTGCGGCCGTTACGGGTTCGCCGGGCCGGCGTCGATTCGCTCCAGCCGTCCTTCGGTGTACGAGGCGATCTGGTCGATGATCACCCGCAACCGGGCGCCGTCGTTGGCGGCGGTGCTGAATGCCGCGGCGAAGAACGGGTCGAGCGTACGCGGCGCTCCGGCGTACATCCACTGCGCCACTTGATGAATGCGTTCGCGCTGCCGAGCCTGAGTTTCCAGATGCCGCGGGTCGGACATGATGAACTGCAGCGCCAGAATTTTCAGCAACGCGACCTCGGCCCGCACCAAGTCGGGTACCTGCAGATCGGCCTGGTAGCGCACCAGCGGCCCGGGACCCGCCGCCGCGCGCGTGGTGGCGATCGCCGCCGAGGCGAACCTGCCCACCAATTCACTGGTCAGCTGCTTGAGTGCGACCGACGCCGCCAGGGTGGCGTCGTACTTGCCGACCGCGGCCACCACCGGCAGCCCCGACAGCCGGCGCGCGGCGGCCAGGAAATCGTCGGCGCTCACCCGGGAGAACTCGCTCTCCCCCAGCTTGGCCAGCGCGGCCGCCTCGTCTTCGTCGGCGAGTACCCGCAAATCGATGCGCTGCGAGACGACGCCGTCCTCGACGTCATGCACCGAGTAGGCGACGTCGTCGGCCCAGTCCATCACCTGTGCTTCCAGACACATTCGGTCCTGCGGCGCACCCGCGCGCATCCAGTCCGCCGCGTCGCGGTCCTCGTCGTAGAACCCGAACTTGCCTACCCCGCCGCGACGCGTCCACGGATATTTCGTGACCGCGTCCAGCGCAGCGCGGGTCAGGTTCAGTCCCGCGCTATTGCCTTGCTCGTCAAGCACTTTCGGCTCGAGGCTGGTCAGGATCCGGAAGTTCTGGGCATTGCCTTCGAAGCCGCCGAAATCGTCGGCGACCTCGTTGAGTGCGCGCTCACCGTTGTGCCCGTACGGCGGGTGTCCGATGTCATGGGCCAGCCCAGCCAGCTCGACGAGATCGAGATCGCAGCCCAGCCCGATCGCCATGCCCCGCCCGATCTGTGCGACCTCCAGCGAGTGCGTCAGCCGGGTGCGCGGGGTGTCCCCTTCGCGGGGCCCGACGACTTGCGTCTTGTCCGCCAGGCGGCGCAGCGCGGCACTGTGCAGCACGCGCGCCCGGTCCCGGGCGAAGTCGGTGCGATGCTGACCTTCGGTGCCCGGCAGACCCGCGGTCTTCGGCGCTTCGCCCACCCGCCGTTGGCGGTCGAAGTCGTCGTATGGGTCTTGCAGGTTCGTGATCACCGGAGCACAGTCTGCCAGGGAATGCCGCGCAGTGGCCCCGCTGCGTCCCGGCGCTAAATTGACCTATGCGCATTGCCCGGTTACTCGGCGTGATCCTTACGATGCTCATCACCGGGCTGCTGGTGGCACCGGACGTCGAGGCGCAGCCCCCGTTCCGGCTGCCGGGGTATGTCACCGACGACGCGGGCGCGCTGTCGCCTTCCGGTCGCGCCGATGTGACCAAAGCCGTCGACACGCTTTACACCGACCGCCACATCCGGCTGTGGGTGGTCTACGTCGACGACTTCTCCGGCCAGAACGCGGTGAGCTGGGCGCAGCGCACGATCCACGAAAGCGACCTGGGCAGCTACGACGCGCTGCTCGCGGTGGCCACCACCGGACGGGCCTATGCCTTTTTGGTGCCGTCCGGGGTGAAAGGCGTGACCCAGGCTCAGGTCGACGAACTGCGCCGCAACGAAATCGAACCCGCTCTGCGCGAAGGAGACTGGCGCGGCGCCGCGGTGTCGGCCGCGAATGGCCTCAACGCGCAGCCCAATTCGTCAAACCGCTTCTGGCTGCTGGCCACCCTCGGCGTGATCATCGTCGGGGTGGTGGCCTTGGTGCTCGTCATGCGTCATCGCCGCCGGCGGCGTCGCAGCGCCGATCTGGCCGCCGCACGACGGGTGGACCCCACCAATCCGACCGCGCTGGCCGCCGTGCCGCTGGCCGCCCTCGACGACCTGTCGCGCTCGATGGTGGTGGAGGTCGACAATGCGGTGCGCACCAGCTCCAACGAGCTCGCCTTGGCGATCGACGAGTTCGGCGCCGAGCGCACCGAACCCTTCACCCGGGCCGTCAACAACGCCAAAGCAGCACTCTCCCAAGCCTTTACGGTACGTCAGCAACTCGACGACGCAGTGCCTGAGACGCCGGCGCAGCAGCGCGAGCTGCTCACCCAGGTGATCGTGTCGGCGGCCAGCGCCGACCGCGAACTGGACGCGCAGACCGAGGCGTTCGAGCAACTACGCGATTTGGTCGTCAACGCCGCATCGCGGCTCGACGCCCTGACCCAGCAGGTCGTCGAACTCACCGCCCGTATCGAGCCTGCCGAACAGCGGCTGATCGAGCTGAACACCGAATTCGGTCCTGCGGCACTGACTTCGGTGTCGGGCAATGTCGCCACCGCCAAGGAGCGGTTGGCGTTCGCCGACCGCAACATCGGTGCGGCCCGAGCGCTGGCCGGCAATGCGGTCAGTGGACAGCAGAGCGGTTTGGTCGATGCGGTGCGGGCCAGCGAGTCGGCGCTCGGGCAGGCTCGCGCGCTGCTCGATGCGCTGGACAACGCGGCCGGCGACATCCGCCGTGCCGTCGAGCGGCTGCCGGCCGTGATGACCGACATCCAGGCGGGCATCCAGCACGCTACCTCGCAGCTGCACGGGCAGAACAGTAAAGCCGCGCATGCCGGCGAGCTGGCCGCGGCCCGCGACGCCGCGGTGCGAGCTGTCGATGCCGCGGGCGGTGGATCCGCCGATCCGCTGGGCACTTTCGCACAGCTGGCCAAGGCCGACTCCGATCTCAACCGGCTGCTGGCCACGGTGGCCAGGGAGCAGGCGGACGCCGATCGGCTCAATCGTTCGCTGGAGCAGGCGTTGTTCACCGCCGAGTCGCGGGTGCGCGGAGTCTCGGAGTACATCGACACCCGTCGCGGCAGCGTCGGGCCCGACGCTCGCACCCGGCTCGCCGAGGCCCAGCGGCATCTCCAGGCCGCGCATGCCGGAAGGTCGACCAACCCGGCCGAGGCGATCGCCCACGCCAACGCGGCGTCGACCCTGGCGGCCAACGCGCAGTCGCTGGCCAACTCGGACGTGGTCTCGGCTCAGCGTGCCTACGCCCGCGTCGGCGGCAGCGACACCGGCGCGATGCTGGGCGGGATCATCCTCGGCGACCTGCTCAGCGGAGGGATGCACGGCGGATTCGGCGGCTGGAGCTCCACGTCGTTCGGCGGCTCGTCGAACTCGTCGCCGGGCGGTTCCGACGGCGGCTTCATGGGCGGCGGTGGACGGTTCTGAGCCCCGCACGCCAGTAGGGGCGCACCGATTTCTCGGCACGCCCCTACCGCTCGGGATCTGTTAGGCCCAGCTGGACCCGACGGCGCTGTCGGTGCTGGCCATGTTGTTGCCCGCGGTCTGCACCTTCTGCCCGTGCTGGTTGGCCTGCTCGTAGATCACCTGGAAGTTGCGCCCCAACTGGGTGATGAACTCCTGGCAGGCAACCGAACCGGCGCCACCCCAGAAGTCACCGGCGGCCAGCACATCGCGCACGATGGCCTGGTGCTCGGCCTCCAACGAAGCGGCCTGCGCGCGGATCAACGCGCCGTGCGCGTCGACATCTCCGAACTGGTAATTGATCGACATTGTCTATGTCCTCCTGAATTGAAAGTTTTTTGGA
>NZ_HG964446.1:4197249-4705697 GCF_000689255.1 Mycobacterium triplex
CGCGGGTGCGCGGAGTCTCGGAGTACATCGACACCCGTCGCGGCAAAGCGTCGGGCCCGACGCTCGCACCCGGCTCGCCGAAGGCCCAGCGGCATCTCCAGGCCGCGCATGCCGGAAAGGTCGACCAAACCCGGCCGAGGCGATCGCCCACGCCAAACGCGGCGTCGACCCTGGCGGCCAAACGCGCAGTCGCTGGCCAACTCGGACGTGGTCTCGGCTCAGCGTGCCTACGCCCGCGTCGGCGGCAGCGACACCGGCGCGATGCTGGGCGGGATCATCCTCGGCGACCTGCTCAGCGGAGGGATGCACGGCGGATTCGGCGGCTGGAGCTCCACGTCGTTCGGCGGCTCGTCGAACTCGTCGCCGGGCGGTTCCGACGGCGGCTTCATGGGCGGCGGTGGACGGTTCTGAGCCCCGCACGCCAGTAGGGGCGCACCGATTTCTCGGCACGCCCCTACCGCTCGGGATCTGTTAGGCCCAGCTGGACCCGACGGCGCTGTCGGTGCTGGCCATGTTGTTGCCCGCGGTCTGCACCTTCTGCCCGTGCTGGTTGGCCTGCTCGTAGATCACCTGGAAGTTGCGCCCCAACTGGGTGATGAACTCCTGGCAGGCAACCGAACCGGCGCCACCCCAGAAGTCACCGGCGGCCAGCACATCGCGCACGATGGCCTGGTGCTCGGCCTCCAACGAAGCGGCCTGCGCGCGGATCAACGCGCCGTGCGCGTCGACATCTCCGAACTGGTAATTGATCGACATTGTCTACGTCTCCAAGTGCTTTCGTGGCTAGTGGCTGAGGGCCTGCTGCGAGGCCTGCTCTTGCGTCTCGTAGTTGTTGGCGTCACGGATGAGTCCGTCACGCACGCCGTGGAGCATGTTGACAATGTTGTTGAACGCCTGGTTCATCTGACCCATGGTGTCGTACGAGGTCGCCTGGGCCTGACCACTCCAGCCCGCACCGGCGATGTTCATCGACGACGCCCACATCTTGCGAGCCTCATCCGACACCGTCTGCGCGTGCATCTCAAAACGGCCCGCCATCGCACGCATCGCGTGCGGGTCCGTCATAAAACGTGTTGCCATACTTCCTCTTCCTTAGGTAGCGGACTGAACCCAGCGACGGCCGACCCGTTGGCCGACCGTCGCTCTCAACCAGCTGCTGGTGAATGCGGTACCACGCTGCTGGTTCGTGGCACTTCGAAACGAGGTTCGGCGTCGCCTCCCCATTCGTTCCAATGCCCCCATTCCTTCTTCTCGCTCATGCCTTCGGCAGCCGCCTCTGAATCCGGCCCGTCGGTCGCCTCGACCTCGGCATCGGAGAGCTCTTCGCGCTCCGGTGCCCAATGGTCATAGTCGTCCGGCGGAACGGCCACGCCCCAACTGAGCGGAACCGTCAAGCGACCGAGCATGCCTGACTCACCCCGAACTGCCACGACCGAATCGTCCGGCAGAGGTGAACCAAGAGGCAAAAGCATGATGCCCCCTTCCACACCCGAAACTCTGTTCACACAGACCCCAACGGCGCACAAATCGCCGCCGAGTATTTTTCATAGTAAAGCAAGCCCCAGGACAATTGTTGGAAATTTCTGATTTTCGTCGCCGTTAATCACGAAAATTCAGCCGCGCGGTAACCAGGCGCCGCGGTCGCCGAACCGGTCGATCGAGGCATCGACCGACCGCGCCGTTCAAGCGGAGCGCTTGCATATCCGGCCGTTGTCGTCAGCGCGAAATTTGTTGCTCGGCAGGGGTTCTGCGGTCATGTGGCGGGTGCGTGCGTGGCGGGCCGCGCCGCGCGACGACAACGCAATGGCAACCGCTGCAGGCTCGTCGAACCACAGCGCAGGACCCGCACCCAACGATCGGGCCACCCCCCGGGACGCGTCTTTCTGCCGAACATTGCGGGCGTCGCAATCATTCGCGACCGCAAACCGTACCTAATAGTTTGATTAAGCGTGTAACCGATGAATACGAGTTCGCAACATGTCGAGAAATTTACGACATGTCCGATTCATTCGTATGACCGCCCGAGCAATTGCACCCAGGCCGCTGAAGCCCCCTTACGCGCCCTTTCTCGGCACCACCTTAGGCCGGGACTGCACGACGTGCGTCGCGCTGGTTCCGGCGCGCCCCACCATTTCGGCCGGCTTGTCATGACCCGCGGCCGCCCGCGCCGGCATCGGCACGCCGCTGGTGGATCCGACCGGCTCCGCCACGGCGCCGGACGTACCCGCCCCCACCATCGCGGAGCTGACGATCGGGGCAGGCGTCGAGCCCTGCCAGACCGGCGGCACTGATATCGCGCCGACCAACCGCGCCCTACCCAGACTGGCCGAAATCGACGAGCCCCAGCTTCCGTCGCCGCTCATCACCCGCATCGCCGGTGCGGTCGAACCGACGGTTTGGGCCGCACCGGTGGCAGCCATATTGGTCGCACCGGCCAACGAGGTCACCGGCGCGGTGCCTTGTGTCAGCGCCATCATCGGCGCCGTCAACGCGGTCGCCGGATACATCCCGATCTGGGCCACCGACATCAGCGACGACACCGGCGCCGAGGTGACGATCGACCCGACTTGGGTCAGCGCGGTCTGAATCGCGGTCACCGCCGACGAGAATCCGGGCCCGAATATCTGCCCACCCACCGACGACAGCGCCCCGGCGAACTGCGATGCCAACGTGCTCAGCGGGGTGGTAAACAACCCCGCCAAGCTCGACGGCGCCGCAGTGATCGACGGCAACGCCGACATCACCGATTGCGCCCCGGCGTGATAGCCGAACATGGCCATCACGTCCTGCAGCCACATTTGCAGGTATTCGAATTCGGTCATCGCGATTGCGGCGGTGTTCTGGCCCAGAAAGTTCGTCGCGATCAGGGTCATCAGCTGGATACGGTTCGCGGCGATCGCCGCCGGAGGCACCGTCGCCGCGAACGCCGACTCGTACGACATCGCCGCCACCCGGGCTTGCACGGCCGACATCGAGGCGTGCGCGGCCGCCGTGTGCAGCCACTGCAGATAGGGCGCGGCCGCCTGCGTCATCGACTCCGAGGACGGACCCGTCCATTGCCCATTCGACGCCAGGCCCGACACCACCGAGTCGAAGGACGACGCCGACGCCCACATGTCGGCGGCCAATCCGTCCCAGGCAGCGGCAGCGGCCAACAGCGGCCCCGAGCCGGCACCGCCGTACATCAGGGCCGAGTTGATCTCCGGCGGGAAGAACGCAAAATCCAGAACCATCTACTACCTCGACACGACCAGCCGTTTGTACGGCCTTACAGCTGCACCCCGACAGTCACAGCGACTGGACACTGCGTATAAGACTAAGGCCGGATCGTAGGGCAGCACTACACCAAAATGGCCCGGTTCGTCGAAATGGCCGGTTCGCCGGTCTGCTAGGCGCCCTTGAGCCGAACCGCCAGGTAGTCGGCCACCGCGTCCATTGCCACCCGCTCCTGCGTCATGGCGTCGCGTTCGCGCACGGTGACGGCGTTGTCCTCGAGCGAGTCGAAATCCACCGTCACGCAGAACGGCGTGCCGACCTCGTCCTGGCGCCGGTAGCGGCGCCCGATCGCGCCGGCGTCGTCGAACTCGATGTTCCAGGACTTGCGTAATTCGGCGGCCAGGTCGCGGGCCTTGGGGCTCAAGTCGGCGTGCCGCGACAGCGGCAGCACCGCCGCCTTGACCGGCGCCAGGCGCGGGTCGAGTCGCAGCACGGTGCGCTTGTCCACACCGCCCTTGGCGTTGGGGGCTTCGTCCTCGGCGTAGGCGTCGATCAAAAACGCCATGAAGGACCGCGTCAGGCCGGCGGCGGGTTCGATCACGTACGGCGTGTACCGGGTGTCGCTGACCTGGTCGTAGAAGGACAGGTCGGCACCGGAATGCTTTGCGTGCGTTGATAAGTCGTAGTCGGTCCGGTTGGCGACGCCTTCCAGCTCACCCCACGGGTTGCCCTGGAAACCGAACTTGTACTCGATGTCGACGGTGCGGTCGGAATAGTGCGACAGCTTGTCTTTGGGGTGTTCGTACAGGCGCAGGTTTTCCGGGTTGATGCCGAGGTCGGTGTACCACTGATGGCGGGTGTCGATCCAGTACTGATGCCAGTCCTTAGCGGTCGACGGCTCGACGAAGAACTCCATCTCCATCTGCTCGAATTCGCGGGTCCGGAAGATGAAGTTGCCCGGGGTGATCTCGTTGCGGAAGCTCTTGCCGATCTGGCCGATGCCGAACGGCGGCTTACGCCGCGCGGTCGTCACCACGTTGGCGAAGTTGACGAAGATGCCCTGCGCGGTCTCGGGCCGCAGATAGTGCAGCCCCTCCTCGGTCTCGATCGGACCGAGGTAGGTCTTGAGCATCATGTTGAATGCGCGCGGCTCGGTCCACTGGCCGGGCTCGCCGGTGTCCGGGTCGCGGATGTCGGCCAGCCCGTTGGGCGGCGGGTGCCCGTGTTTGGCCTCGTAGGCCTCGATCAGGTGGTCGGCACGGTAGCGCTTGTGGGTGATCAGCGACTCCACCAGCGGGTCGTGAAACACCTCGACGTGGCCGGAGGCCACCCACACCTGCCGCGGCAGGATGATCGACGAGTCGAGTCCCACGACGTCGTCGCGGCCGGTGACCACGGCGCGCCACCACTGCCGCTTGATGTTCTCCTTGAGTTCCACACCCAGCGGCCCGTAGTCCCACGCCGACTTGGTGCCGCCGTAGATCTCACCGGAGGGATAGACGAATCCGCGTCGTTTGGCCAGGTTGACGACGGTTTCGATGACGGACGCCACGGGGTGGTCCACTCCCTTTCGGATGACTGAAGAGGCGGGGCGGCGAATCGTCGCCCGCGAAACATCAGCAATGGTATCGACCGGGCCGTGGTCTTTGACATGCGTCATCATGCATGTGACAGTGGAAGTCGTTCCCTATAGTGGGCACTCCACGTACCCGGCACTTCTCGAGGAGATGACGCTCACATGGTGATGTCCTCCTCATCGCCGGCCTCATCGTCGGATCTGGTTTCCCACCGGCACGGCGAGGCAGGCGGCGGCGAGCATGCTCCGTTCGCCGAGTATCCGGAGCCGCCGGCGCGCGAAATCCTCGATGCCGCCGGTGAGCTGTTGCGCGCGCTGGCCGCACCCGTACGGATCGCCATCGTGCTGCAACTCCACGAATCCCAACGCTGTGTGCACGAGCTGGTCGACGCGCTGGGCGTGCCGCAACCGCTGGTCAGCCAGCATTTGAAGATTCTCAAGGCGGCGGGAGTGGTCGCCGGGGAGCGCTCCGGCCGCGAGGTGCTGTACCGCCTGGCTGACCACCACCTGGCGCACATCGTCGTCGACGCCGTCGACCATGCCAGGGAGGACACACCATGACGCGCGCCGTCGACGATGCAGAGCGCAGCGATGAGGAGGAGTGGCGCAAATGACAGGGCCAAGCGTCCGTTCCACCCGTCAGCGGGCGGCGATTTCCACGCTGCTGGAGACTCTCGACGAATTCCGCTCGGCCCAGGAGCTGCACGACGAGCTGCGCCGCCGCGGCGAGAACATCGGGCTGACCACGGTCTACCGGACGCTGCAGTCCATGGCATCGGCGGGAATGGTGGACACGCTGCGCACCGACACGGGCGAATCGGTCTACCGGCGCTGCTCGGAGCACCATCACCACCATCTGGTGTGCCGGCACTGCGGATCCACCATCGAGGTGGGCGACCACGAGGTCGAGGAGTGGGCGTCGCAGGTGGCCGCCAAGCACGGCTACTCCGACGTCAGCCACACCATCGAGATCTTCGGCACCTGCTCGGACTGCCGCTGACGCGGTAGTGCCCGGCCAGCCGGGCGCTCGGCACCCGACGCCCGGCTGGCGGGGCGCTCGGGCTGCGGTTGACGGCCAGCCGCTCAGGCGGTCAGCACGCGCCGCATCTGGGCGCCGGTATCGAGCACCAGCAGGATCAGGGTGCGCAGGGCGTCATCGGCCAAGCCCGCGCCGGGAAAGTTGTACCGCAGCATCACGTCCGCGGTTTTGGATGCACCCTTGCCGGAGTTGCGCGCCGCGGCCTGTTCGCTGACCTTTTCGACGACGGTCACATTCCCGAAGTTGCTGTCGTGCGCCTGCTTGGCCACCTGATCGCTGAGCTTCTTGGTCAGCGGCAGATCCCACGCCACGACCTGGGTCAGCGACACCAGGTCCAGGCCCTCGGCAATGTTGACCACCCGCAGCGACGCGAAGGTGCCGTCGTGGTGCACGGTCAGGCCGCCGTCGGGTTCGTCCTCGACATGCAGCACGTCGCGCAGGATCGAGCCCAGACGTTCTTGCAGCGATGGCATCAGGCGCTCCCAAACCGTCGGTTGCGGTCCGCATATTCCTCGCAGGCCGCCCACAGGTCGCGACGGTCGTAGTCGGGCCACAGCTTGTCCTGAAAGATGTACTCGGCGTAGGCCGCCTGCCACAGCATGAAATTACTGGAGCGCTGCTCCCCCGAGGTCCGCAAAAACAGATCCACATCGGGGATGTCGGGCCGCTGCAGGTGATTCGCCACCGTCGCCTCGGTGACGCGTTCCGGGTTCAGCCGGCCCGCGGCCGCCAAACGCGCGATTTCCCTTGCAGAGTCGGCGATTTCGGCGCGGCCACCGTAGTTCACGCAATAGTTGACGGTGATGACGTCGTTGCCCTTCGTCATCTCCTCGGCGATCGCCAACTCGTTGATCACGCTGCGCCACAGCCTCGGCCGTGACCCCACCCAGCGGATCTTGACCCCGATCGTCTTGAGGTTCACCCGGCGCATCCGCACCACGTCGCGGTTGAAGCCCATCAGGAAGCGGACCTCCTCGGGGGACCGCTTCCAGTTTTCGGTGGAGAACGCGTAGAGGCTGAGCCACTTGATCCCGATTTCGATTGCCCCGCAGACGACGTCGATGACGACCGCCTCTCCCGCCTTGTGGCCGTCGGTGCGGGTCAGGCCCTGTTGGGTGGCCCAGCGGCCATTGCCGTCCATCACGATGGCCACATGGTTGGGCAACCGATCCGCCGGGATGCGCGGCGCGGCGGCCTTCGAAATGTGCTGGGGTGGCCGGCTCGGGCCGCCGTTCGCAGCGGGCGGCAACTCAGGGAACACCACCGGCCAGGTCGACTTGTCGGGAAAGGTCGGATAGTCCTGGGGCGCGGCGGGCAGTTGCGGGAAGTCGCGGTCGTGGTTCTTAGCCACAGGCCTCATCCTGCCCGATCGGCGCGGCGCGCTGATCGGCGATGGTGCGGTCGACCCGATAATTGCGCTCCACCAGCGGCAACGTCTTGAGCTGGCGTTCCAGATGCCATTGCAGATGCGCGGCCACCAATCCGCTGACATGGCTGCGGTGGGATTGCGGCGTCGCCTCGGCGGCCTCCCAATCGCCATCGTGAAGCGCGGACATCAGCTCCAGCACGCCCAGCGGCGGTGTCGTCGAGCCGGCGGGACGGCAGTGGCCGCAGACACTGCCCCCGGCGGCGATGTGGAATGCCCGATGCGGGCCGGGCGTGGCGCAGCGGGCGCACTCGGTCAGCGCCGGCGCCCAGCCGGCGATGCCCATGGCGCGCAGCAGGTAGGCGTCCAGGAGCAGGTCACGGGGGCGACGTCCGTCGGCCACCGCCCGCAACGCGCCCACCGTGAGCCGGTGCAGCGCCGGGGCGGGCGCCCGCTCCTCACCGGCGAGGCGCTCGGCGGTTTCCAGCATCGCGCACCCGCAGGTGTACCGGCCGTAGTCGCTGACGATGTCGGTGGCGAACGCGTCGATCGAAACGACCTGGGTGACGATGTCGAGATTGCGGCCGGGATGCAGCTGCACATCGATGTGCGCGAACGGCTCCAGCCGCGCGCCGAATTTGCTGCGGGTGCGGCGCACCCCCTTGGCCACCGCGCGGACCAACCCGTGATCACGGGTCAACAGCGTGACGATCCGGTCGGCTTCGCCGAGCTTGTGCTGGCGCAGCACTACCGCTCGGTCTCGATACAGCCGCATCTCAATAGTTTTGCACCCCGCCGCGACATCGCGGGGATCCGCGCCGATAGTCTCGTACCCCGTGATTGGCGCTCCTGGGTCCCCTTCCGGGTCCGTATCCGGATCCCGCGGCGCGCGCCTGCCCACACTCACTGACCTGCTCTATCAGCTGAACAGCCGCTCGGTGACGTCCGAGACATTGGTACGCCGTTCGCTGCACGCGATCGACGTCAGCCAGTCCACGTTGAACGCGTTCCGGGTGGTGCTGACGGAGTCGGCGCTGGCCGCCGCGGCCGAGGCCGATCGGCGCCGCGCCGCCGGCGACACGGCGCCGTTGCTGGGCATCCCGATCGCCGTGAAAGACGACGTCGATGTTGCTGGCGTGCCCACCGCCTTCGGCACCGACGGCTACGTCCGACCCGCCACCGAGGACTCCGAGGTGGTGCGCCGCCTCAAGGCCGCCGGAGCGGTGATCGTCGGCAAGACCAACACCTGCGAGCTGGGTCAGTGGCCGTTCACCAGCGGGCCCGGGTTCGGGCACACCCGCAACCCGTGGTCGCGGCGGCACACCCCGGGCGGATCGTCGGGTGGCAGCGCGGCCGCGGTGGCCGCCGGTCTGGTCACCGCCGCGATCGGCTCCGACGGCGCCGGCAGCATCCGCATCCCGGCGGCCTGGACGCACCTGGTCGGCATCAAGCCGCAGCGCGGCCGCATCTCGACCTGGCCGCTGCCGGAGTCGTTCAACGGGATCACGGTCAACGGCGTGTTGGCGCGCACGGTGGCCGACGCGGCGCTGGTGCTCGACGCGGCGTCGGGCAATGTCGAGGGCGACCGGCACAAGCCGCCCCCGCTGCGGGCGTCCGACTACGTCAGCATCGCACCCGGGCCGCTGAACATCGCGCTGTCAACCCGCTTCGCGTACACCTTTTTTCGGGCCAAGCTGCATCCCGAGATCCTGGCCGCGACCCGCGCCGTGGGCGAGCAGCTCCAGTTGCTCGGTCACACGGTGGTGAGCGGGAACCCGGACTACGGCGTGCGGCTGGGGTGGGACTTCTTGGCCAGATCGACTGCGGGACTGCGGGAATGGGAGGAGCGCCTCGGCGATGGCGTCGTCCTGGACCCACGCACCCTGTCCAACCTGCGGATGGGGCATGTCCTGGGGCAGGCGATCCTGCGCAACGCGCGCGTGCACGAGGCCGCGCTGCAGCGCCGGGTGGGCTCGATCTTCGACATCGTCGACGTGGTGGTGGCCCCGACGACCGCGCAGCCACCGCCGCTGGCTCGATCCTTCGACCGGCTGAGCGGCTTCGGCACCGACCGCGCCATGATCAAGGCATGCCCGGCCACCTGGCCGTGGAATGTGTTGGGGTGGCCGTCGATCAACGTACCGGCCGGGTTCACCGAAGACGGCTTGCCGATCGGTGTGCAGTTGATGGGCCCGGCGAACAGCGAGGGCATGCTGATCTCGCTGGCCGCCGAGTTGGAGGCTGTCTGTGGCTGGGCCGCCAAGCAGCCGAAGGTGTGGTGGGAGCACGACCACTTCCGTCCGCACGACTAGCGACTTCTCGGCACCCAAATCACGCTGTTGAGAAAAACTTTGGCGCTATCGGGCGCAGGACCGGTACCCGCGGTCGGCACACGCAAACGGTCAATATCGGTACCTGGATAACCGCGTTTGGCAAACCCACGTTTCGCGTCGTTGCTCACGGAGCAATTCGGGGGCGCCAACGGTGAACTCACCGCGGCGCTGCAGTCTTTACCCAGGCATTCGTGCTGCGCCAAAGAACCCCATGATGTACGACCTGTTCATGGACATCGCGACCGAAGAGTTCAGCCATCTCGAGATGGTCGGATCGATGATCACCATGCTGCTCGACGGACTCAGCGACGACCTGAAGATCGGTCGGTGAGTGGTACCGGGCTCGCGACGCTAAGACGGGCTCAATAGTTTTGCACACCATTCGTACCGCCGGGCGGCGGCCGAGGCCGCGAGACGTGCTATCGCTAAAAACCCAGTCGTCCAAGCTGTTTCGGGTCGCTTTGCCAGTTCTTGGCGACCTTCACCCGCAGGTCGAGATAGACCTTGGTGCCCAGCAACTTCTCGATCTGCGCGCGCGCCGCCGTCCCGACTTCGCGCAGCCGCGTCCCGCCCTTGCCGATGACGATGCCCTTCTGGCTGTCCCGCTCGACGTAGAGGAGCGCGTGCACGTCGATCAGGTCGTCGCGGTCCTCCCGCGGGTTGACCTCGTCGATCACCACGGCCAGTGAATGCGGAAGCTCGTCGCGAATTCCCTCCAAAGCCGCCTCGCGAATCAACTCGGCCATCAGGATCTCTTCGGGCTCGTCGGTCAGCTCGCCGTCGGGGTAATAGGCCGGTCCCGGCGGCAGCGCCGCGGCCAGCACGTCGATCAGCACGTCGACCTGGGTGCCGGCCACCGCCGACACCGGGACGATCTCGGCCGCACCCTCGACGAGTTCACTGACCGCGACCAGCTGCCCGGCCACCCGATCCCTGGGCGCCTTGTCGATCTTGGTGACGATGACGACCAGGGTGGTCTTCGGTGCGACCGAACGAATCTGGTCCAGGATCCAGCGGTCGCCGGGACCGATCGCCTCGTCGGCCGGGATGCACAGGCCGATCACGTCGACCTCGGTGTAGGTATCGCGGACCAGGTCGTTGAGCCGCTTGCCCAGCAGGGTGCGCGGCCGGTGCAGACCCGGGGTGTCGACCAGGATGATCTGGAAGTTCTCCCGGTGCACGATGCCGCGGATGGTGTGGCGAGTGGTCTGCGGGCGTTTCGAGGTGATCGCCACCTTGGTGCCGACCAGAGCATTGGTCAGTGTCGACTTGCCCGTGTTCGGCCGGCCCACCAAACAGACGAAGCCCGAACGGAATTCGCTCATAGCGGAGTACCGGCGCGGTCGGTCAGGATGATCGCCGCGGTCGGGCTGAGCTCGCGCACCGCGGCGATGCCCGGGTCGTCGGCCGACCCCGCCACCAGCACGGCGGCCTCCAAGCCCGTCGCCCCGCTGGATACCGCCGCGGCCACCGCCGCCTGCAGTCCGGTGAGCTGCAGTGCCGAAAGATCCACCGGCGCAGCCGCATACGTGCGACCGTCGGCATCTCGCACCGAGGCTGCGCTGCCGGCCTGGACGCGGGCCATCGCGGCGCGCGCCAACACCACCAGTTTGGCGTCCTCGGCGTCGAGTCGCTCAGCCATGATGCGTGCTCTCGAACTCGCGATCCTCCGATTCGGCCGGGCTCAGCAGCACCGTGTGGATGCGCACCCGTCCGCGATGGTCGGGGCCACCCTCGGCGCGCAGCCGCAGGCCGTGCGAGACCACCTCGGCGCCGGGCAGCGGAACCCGGCCCAATTCCAGCGCCAGCAGGCCGCCCACCGTGTCGACGTCGAGATCGTCGTCGAATTCGACGTCATAGAGCTCGCCGACGTCTTCGATGGGCAGCCGGGACGACACCCGAAAGCGGTTGTTGCCCAATTCTTCTACCGGCGCCACTTCTGCTTCGTCGTACTCGTCGGCGATCTCGCCGACGATCTCCTCCAGCACGTCTTCGATGCTGACCAGACCGGCAATCGCACCGTACTCGTCGACGAGCAGCGCCATGTGATTGCGGTCGCGCTGCATTTCACGCAGCAGCGCGTCCAGCGGCTTGGAGTCCGGCACGAACACCGCCGGGCGCATCACCTGCGCCACCTTGATGTCCCGGCCGCCGTCGGCGGCCAAGAATGTCTGCTCGACAAGGTCTTTCAGATACACCACACCGACGATGTCATCGACGTTCTCACCGATCACCGGAATGCGGGAATGGCCACTGCGCACGGCCAAGTTGGTCGCTTGGCTGGCGAACTTGTCGCTTTCGATCCAGATCATCTCGGTGCGCGGCACCATCACCTCACGCGCCGGGGTGTCGCCGAGCTCGAACACCGACTCGATCATCCGGCGCTCGTCGGCCGCGACGACGCCGCGCTGCTGGGCCAGGTCGACGACTTCGCGCAACTCGATCTCGGACGCGAACGGCCCGTTTCTCAGGCCGCGGCCCGGGGTGAGCGCGTTACCAATCACCACCAGCAGCCGGCTGACCGGCATCAGCAGCGACGAAACCACTTGCAGCGGAATGGCTAACACCAGTGAGATCTGATACGCGTGCTGACGGCCGAGGGTCCGCGGGCCCACGCCGATGACGATGAAGCTGGTCAGCACCATGATGGTCGCGGCGCCGAAGACCGCCCAGTTCAGGCCGAAGTTGTCGTAAAGAAAGACCACCAGCAGGACGGTCGCGGTGACCTCGCAGGTGATGCGCAACAGCACCACCAGGTTGATATAGCGCGGCCGGTCGGCCATCACCTTCGACAGGGACCGGGCGCCGGGGCGCTCATCGCGGACCAGCTCGGCCACCCGAGCCAGCGACACCGTGCTAATGGCTCCATCGATCGCCGCGAAGACCCCACCCAGAACGATCAACGCAAGCGCGCCGAGCAGCTGAGATATCCCGGTCAACGCCGCTAATGCCTTGACTCGGTCGCGGACTCTTTACCGGCGTCGTCGTTTTTGGCCCGACGATTGAGCAACCCGGCGATGACGACGACCGCCAGCACCAGCAACCCGTACCGCACCGCCCACGGCCACCAGGGCTGAGCGGGCGGGGCGGGCTGAGCGGGTTGGGTTTGGTCCCCGCGAACCGCCAGCGCCACCAGGAAGTCGCCGTTGTCGGTCGGCCCGAAGCCCGGCAACGACTGGGTCTTGCTCACCCTGATCTGCACCCCGCTGGTGGGATCGACCACCTGGCCCCAGGCCACGGTGGTGTCGTCGAGCAGGAAGCTGTCTTGGCTACCCACGGGCTGGCTTTCGTCGCGGCCTACCACCGCCACCTGGCCGACTTGCACGATCTGGTTGTCGGCGGGGACGTCGGCCAACACGTTCTGGTACAGCGTCGGGGGCGCCGGCGCGGCGTACTCCGGCGGCGGCGGCCCGGCGAAATTGGGCGGCGGTACGAACGCCCCGCCGTAGAAGCTGCCCGCCGCCAGATAGCTCTCGCCGACCACGGTGAAGGGGACCAGGCCGACGGTGCCGGCATCCAGCACGATCCGGCCGCCGGCCGGAAGGTAGGCATCACGGGAGGCACCGTCGTAGCTGTAGCGGAAGGTCATCGCCTGGCTGAGCGGGTTGTACAGGGTCGGGCGGTGATACTCGTCGTAGTCGACGAAGTCCCAGTGCCGCGGCCGAACGAGCACCTTGTTGTCGGCCCTGATCTGGTCGATGTTCTCGCTGTGGGCGCTGATGACGTTCTGCACCTGCTGGTTGAAGTCCGTCGAGGTCGGCGGTTTCGGAGGGTCAGCGGGATTGAGCCGCGCCGCGGGTGCGGCCTTGGCCGCCGCGACCGCCTGCGGGGGCGCATCCAGCTTCTTCGGCGGCACCACCACCCCGACGTTTCTCGGCGCACCCGGGGCTTGCGGATTGATCTTCGGGGTCTGCACCGGCGTCGGCGCCGGGCGGGTGGGACTCGGCGGCAGCGGCAACGGCGGTGGCTCCGGGATGTACACCGGGGTGCTCGTCGGTGCCGGGGCGGGCCGCGGCGCGGGGGCGTTGCAGACGTTCGCGGTGTGATACGCGTTCACGTAGAACAGGCAGTGCTGGCAGGACACCGGGTTTGACCCCTCGCCGGCGCACGGAGACGCCTGTGCCACACCGGTCGCGGCGGCCAGCACCACCGACGGCGCAAAAGCCATCGCGGCGCAAACCGCGATCCAGAGTGCTCTCTTCAGAGCTTGCTTCAAAGGGCTCAATTGTCGAAATACCTTGACTTGTCCAGCAACCGGCGATCTCTCTCGTCCTGCCGGTCGTAGTGGTACGCCTCGACCTGGTCGGCTACCCACTCTTCGAGAAGTCGCCCCTGCAGGGCGAACATCTCCTTCTCTTCGTCGTGCTCGGCGTGGTCGTAGCCGAGCAAGTGCAGTACACCGTGAATTGTCAACAGCGCCAACTCATGTGCGAGGCTGTGGCCCGCCGCGGCGGCTTGCTCGGCCGCGAATTCCGGGCACAGCACGATATCGCCCAGCATCGACGGCCCCGGCTCGGGCGCGTCCGGACGGCCGCCGGGCTCGAGCTCGTCCATCGGGAAACTCATCACGTCGGTCGGGCCGGGCAGGTCCATCCAGCGCATGTGCAAGTCGGCCATCGCCGCGGTGTCCAGCAGCACCATCGATAGTTCTGCCCCAGGGTTGACGTCCATCTTGGCGATGACGAACCGCGCGACGCTCACCAACTCCGCTTCGGAGATGTCGATCCCCGATTCGTTGGACACTTCGATCGTCATGGTCTGCTCACCGCACCATCATCGGCGATTTCGGGTGCCGGATGCCCGCCGAGCCGCCCGATTCATGCCCGAGTTGGATTCCTCCACCCTCGCATAGGCGTCGACGATCTCCGAAACCAGCCGGTGGCGTACCACATCCACGCTGGTCAGCTCGGCGACATGGATGTCGTCGATGTCCTCGAGGATCTCGACCGCCGCCCGCAGGCCGGACTTGGCGCCGCCCGGCAAGTCCACCTGGGTGAGATCCCCGGTGACGACCATCTTCGACCCGAACCCCAGTCGGGTGAGGAACATCTTCATTTGTTCGGCGGTGGTGTTCTGCGCCTCGTCGAGGACGATGAAAGCGGAGTTGAGGCTTCTCCCGCGCATGTATGCCAGCGGCGCGACTTCGATGACCCCGGCGGACATCAGCTTCGGGATCAGCTCGGGCTCCATCATGTCGTACAGCGCGTCATACAGCGGGCGCAGATACGGATCGATCTTCTCGCTCAGCGTGCCCGGCAAAAAGCCAAGGCGCTCACCGGCTTCCACCGCCGGTCTGGTCAAGATGATCCGGCTTACCTGCTTTGACTGCAGCGCATGGACCGCCTTGGCCATCGCCAGATAGGTCTTGCCGGTACCGGCCGGGCCGACCCCGAACACGATGGTGTGGGCGTCGATGGCGTCGACGTAACGCTTCTGGTTGAGGGTCTTGGGCCGGATCGTCTTGCCGCGGCGGGCCAGGATGTCGAGGGTGAGCACCTCGGCGGGTGATTCGTCGCCGGTGCCGAGCAGCATCGCGACGCTGTGGCGCACCACTTCCGGGGTCAGCGACTGGCCGCTGGCCACGATCGCGATCAGCTCGGAGATCGCGCGCTCGGCAAGCGCGACGTCGGCCGGTTCGCCCGACAGCGTGACGGCGTTGCCGCGCACATGCAGGTCCGCGCTCAGGATGCGTTCCAGCGCACGCAGATTCTCGTCTGACGAACCCAGCAAGCCCACGACGAGATCAGGAGGGATGTCGATGCTGCTGCGAACCTGAGCGTCGGCCGGCAGGGCCCCAGCTGCGTCAGCAGCGTTGGTCTCGCGTGGCGTCACGTGGTTTCCGGTGCCTGCCTTCTCGGCTCGTCAGGGGTAGTTCGGATGACTTAGTCTACGCCGAGGGCTCCGTCTGGTCAGCCGCAAGCGGTCCGGGCGGCCCGACCTCGACGGTTTGCTCCCATCGCGCGGTGAGCACGCCGAGTGCGCCCAGGGCCACGGCGGCGGCCGTCGAAGTCCGCAACACCTGCGGCCCCAGCCGCACCGCGACGGCGCCCGCGTCGGTCAGCGCCGCCAGCTCGTCCGGTGCGATGCCTCCCTCGGGCCCGACCACCAGGAACATCGCGTTGGCCTGCGCAATCGCGATGTCGGCAATCCGCTCGGTCGCCGCCTCGTGCAAGACCAGCACCGCCGCGCCGGCGGCCACTTCGTCGCGGATCCGCGCGACCAGCGCCGCTGTCGGCAACACGCCGTCCACGGGCGGGATGTGCGCCCGCCGCGATTGCCGGGCCGCCGATCGGACCACCGCACGCCAGCGGCGCAGCCCCTTCTCGACGCGCGCGCCCGGCCAGGTGGCCACGCAGCGGTTGGCCTGCCACGCGACAAACGCATCCGCGCCGGCCTCGGTGGCCAATTCGATCGCCAACTCGGAGCGCTCGGATTTGGGCAGCGCCTGCACCACGGTCACCGCCGGCTTGCCGACTTCGACGGTCCAGCGGTCCAGCACCCGGGCCCGTAGGCCGTCGCGCCCGGATTGCTCGACCACGCAGCGCGCCAGGCGTCCGGCGCCGTCGCCGAGCACCAACTCCTCGCCGGGCCGGGTCCGGCGCACGGTCGCGGCGTGAAACCCCTCGTCGCCCTCGACGACGGCCAGCCCACCGGTGTCGGGCAGTGCTTCGACGTAGAACAGCGTCGCCACCATGTCAATCACCCCGCACAGGCCGAGTGTGGGCGCTAGGTACGAAATTCGGCTCCGATCCGTCCATAGGCCCCACGCTCACCGGGCTGCCATTGTGCCTAGCGCCCGGTGAAGGTCTCGCGCAGCCGGCTGAACAGCCCGCCGGCGGTGTGCGTCGACCGGACCTCCGGCACGTCGCGGCTGCGGCGGCTTTTCAGCTCGCGCAACAGGTCGCTGTCGTGGCCGTCCAGCCGGGTGGGAACCACCACCTCGACGTGGACGTGCAGATCGCCGCGGGTGGTCGAGCGCAGCTGCGGCATCCCGTGGCCGCGCAGCGTGATGACCGAACCCGGTTGTGTGCCAGGCGGAATCGCGATCTCGCTGGTGCCGTCGAGGATGGCGTCGACCTTGAGCGTCGCACCGAGGGCGGCGTCGACCATCGGCACCGACACCGTGCAGTGCAGGTCGTCGCCGTCGCGCACGAAGATGTCGTGGGCCTGCTCGTGCACCTCGACATAGAGGTCACCGGCCGGCCCTCCCCCGGGCCCGACCTCGCCCTGAGCCGCAAGCCGGACCCGCATGCCGTCGCCGACCCCGGCGGGGATCTTGACGCTGATCTCGCGGCGGGCGCGCACCCGCCCGTCGCCCATGCACTGATGGCACGGGTCGGGGATGACGACGCCGACGCCCCGACAAGTGGGGCACGGCCGCGACGTGACCATCTGGCCCAGCAGGGAGCGCTGCACCGACTGCACCTCGCCGCGACCGCCGCAGGTGTCGCATGGGATCGGCGCGGAATCGCCGTTGGTGCCCTTTCCCTGGCAGCGGTCGCACAGCACGGCGGTGTCGACGGTGACCTGCTTGGTCACCCCGGTCGCGCACTCTTCGAGATCCAGCCGCATCCGCAGCAGCGAGTCCGAGCCCGGCCGAACCCGGCCGATGGGTCCGCGAGACGTCGAGCCCCCGCTGAAACCGCCGCCGAAGAACGCCTCGAACACGTCACCCAGGCCGCCGAAACCGCCAAATCCGCCGCCCGCGGCGCCGTTCTCCAGTGGGTCCCCGCCGAGGTCGACGATCCGGCGCTTCTCCGGATCGCTGAGCACCTCGTAGGCGACGCTGATCTCCTTGAACCTCGCCTGCGCGGCCTCGTCCGGGTTGATGTCGGGGTGCAGTTCGCGCGCCAGCTTCCGATACGCGCGTTTGATCTCCGCATCGCCGGCGTTTTTTGCTCACGCCCAGCAGCCCGTAATAGTCGCGTGCCACGCCTGACCTTTCTTGTGCCGCGCTGTTACGCGGCTGTCCACAAACACTGCGGGTGCGCGATCATCGAGCACCCAGGACTTCGCCAATATAAAGAGCAACCGCGGCCACGCTGGCGATAGTTCCCGGATAGTCCATCCGGGTGGGTCCGAGCACACCCATACCGCCGTACACGGTGTCCATGGTGCCGTACACGGTAGACACCATCGACGTGCCCGCCATCTGCTCGGCCGCCGTTTCGTGACCGATGCGCACCGTCACCTTGCCGGCCTCCTGCTGGGCCGCCAGCAACCGCAGCACCACCACCTGCTCCTCGAGTGCCTCCAGGATGGAGCGCAGCGAGCCACCGAAGTCCGCGGAGTTGCGGGTCAGGTTCGCGGTGCCGCCCATCAGCAGGCGCTCTTCGGTGTGCTCGACCAGCGATTCCAGCAGCACCGTCGCCGACCGGCCGATCGCGTCGCCCAGCCCGCCGGCGCCACCCAGCTGCTGGGCGAGGTCGGCCACCGCGACCGAAGCCGCGGAGAGCTTCTTGCCTTCCAGGGCCTGACCCAAGACCTCACGCAGCTGCGAGAGCTGGTGGTCGTCGATGACGTCGCCGAGTTCGACGATGCGCTGATCCACCCGACCGGATTCGGTGATGACCACCATCAGCAGCCGGGCCGGCGTCAGCGCGACCACTTCCAGATGCCGCACCGTCGACGTCGACAACGTCGGGTACTGCACCACCGCAACCTGACGAGTCAGCTGAGCCAGCAGCCGCACCGCGCGGCGCAGCACGTCGTCGAGGTCGACGCCGGATTCCAAAAAGCTTTGGATCGCCCGCCGTTCGGCCGCCGACAACGGCTTGACGTCATCGATCCGGTCGACGAACTCGCGGTAGCCCTTCTCGGTGGGAACCCGCCCGGAGCTGGTGTGCGGCTGGGTGATGTAGCCCTCGGCCTCCAGCACCGCCATGTCGTTGCGGATGGTGGCGCTGGACACGCCAAGGTTGTGCCGCTCGACGAGCGACTTCGATCCGATGGGTTCCTTGGTGGCGACGAAGTCGGCGACAATGGCGCGCAGCACCTCGAAGCGACGCTCGTCAGCACTGCCCATTGGTTGCTACCTCCTTGATCGCATCCATTTTACGGTCTCATACGACACGCTGACCTCGTTGCGCGCGCCTACGGCGCGCACTGCCGACAACTTTGCGGCTAGCCTGTCCAGCAGGTATCCATAGGGCCTCGACGACGCATCGGAGCAGACCCGCCAATGATTTTCAAGGGCGTACGAGAAGGCAAGCCCTATCCGGAACATGGGCTGTCCTACCGGGACTGGTCCCAGATACCGCCGCAGCAGATCCGGCTCGACGAATTGGTCACCACGACCACGGTGCTGGCGCTGGACCGGCTGCTGTCGGAGGACTCCACCTTTTACGGCGATCTGTTCCCGCACGCGGTGCGGTGGCGGGGAATCATCTATCTCGAGGACGGCCTGCACCGCGCGGTGCGCGCCGCGCTGCGGAATCGCACCGTGTTGCATGCCCGGGTGTACGACATGGATGTGCCGCTGAGCCAACAGACCCAGGGGCCGGGTTCGACGTTCGGGCACTAGCCCGGTCACGTTTGCACGTCGTCGGGTGTCGACGTAGTGAGGGCCACGGGGTTTTCCACCGGGCCCCTACCGCGACTATTCGGGAGGTACGCCATGTCCCGGCTTCAGGGAGTCTCAGACCGCGACGCCAGCCTGGGCGCCAAGATCGCCTTCTTCTTCACCAAACGCAAGCTCGCGCAGATGGCCGGGCTGGAGACGGCCGGCATGCTCGAACCGCTGCGCATGTATGCCCATATCCCGCGGCTGCTCAGCGCCTACGGCAAGCTCGAGCAGGCCGAATCGAAGCTGGACATACTCAGCCCGCGCCACCGCGCGCTGGCGGAGTTGAAGGCGGCGACGACGGTGCGCTGCGAGTACTGCATCGACCTCGGCTCACAGATCGCCCGCCAGTGGGGAATCACCGACGAAGAGCTGCTCGCGATGGCCGACTACCGCAACGCCACCTGTTTCGACGATGTCGACAAGCTGATCCTCGAATACGCCACCGCGATGAGCCGCACCCCGGTCGAGGTGACCGACGAGCTGTTCGACGCGCTGCGCCCCCACTTCGACACAGCCCAGCTGGTCGGCCTCACCCATGTCATCAACCTGGGCAACATGCGCGCCCGGTTCAACCTCGCGCTCGGCATCGGCTCGTCCGGCTTCTCGGGCAACCGGGTGTGCGCCCTGCCCGACGCCGGCCGCGCGTGACCGCCGCGCTGACAGCCCGTTTCGAGGCAGCCCGGCCGCAGTTGGGCGCCATGGCCTACCGCATGCTGGGCTCGATCGACGACGCGCAGGACGCCGTGCAGGAGGCCTGGCTACGGCTGAACCGCACTTCGGCCGACGGCATCGTCAACCTCGACGCCTGGCTGACCACCGTGGTGGCCCGCATCTGCCTGAACACGTTGCGCGACCGCCACGCCCGTCACCGCGAGGAGCCGGTCGCCCAGCTGCCGGATCCGATCGTCGACACCGACGGCGAGTTCGACCCCGAACACCGCGCGATGCTGGCCGACGCGGTGGGCCTGGCGTTGTTCGTCGTGCTGGACACCTTGGGACCCGCGGAACGATTGGCGTTCGTCCTGCACGACGTGTTCACCGTCCCGTTCGACCAGATCGCGCCGATCGTCGAGCGCACCCCGGCAGCGACCCGCAAGCTGGCCAGCCGGGCACGCCGGCGAATCCGGGAGGCGGACCCGCTTCCCGACGCCGACATCGGCGCGCAGCGCGCGGCCGTCGACGCCTTCTTCGCGGCCGGCCGCTCGGGCGACTTCGACCGGCTGGTGTCGGTGCTGCATCCCGACGTGGTACTGCGTGGTGACTTCGGTTCCGGCACAGCGCTTTTCCGCGCCGAGGGGGCGTCGTCGGTGGCCCGGCTGGCCCGCGGCTATGCGGGCCCCGGGCGCGAGGTGCGCGCGGCGACGATCAACGGCGCGGCCGGCGCGGTCGTCTTCGTGACCGGCCGGCCCACCGCGATCATGGCGTTCGTGGTGCGCAACGGCGTGGTTGCCGCGATCGACGTGCTGGCCGACCCGGAGCGCATCGCCCGGCTCGACCTGAAAGCGGTGTCCGGCTAGTTCGTCGCGCTGGCCGCCTGCACCAGGGCGATGGCGCTGTCGTGCTGCATGATCCAGTTGCCGCCCTCGTTGACGAACGCGAGGTTCTTGGTGACGGGGCCGGCGAACTTCGGGCCCGCAATGGCGACATCGGCGGTGGCCGCATTCGGGCCGGCCGCCGCGATGTTGGTCACCGTGAAGGTCTCCGGGAAGTTCCCGTTCCGGTAGGCCTTGCGCAGGTCGTGGTCGGCCACGTGGCCCTCGTCCGGGCTGATACCGCCCTGGACCAGATTGTTCTTGGTCGTGTACGACACACCGGCATCGGTGACCTGATTGCACAGATTCACCAATTGGTCTGCGGCCGGCAGGTTTTGGCCCGGCACCGGCGGTGGGGGTGGAGGCGGCGGCGGGTCTTGCGGCAGTGCCGGTCCGTACGGCGCGCCGACCGCGGCCAGTTGCACCGCAGTGACCGGCGTTGCGACGGAAGCGATGCCGACGGCCGCGCCGCCGACGACGGCCAGGGCCGCCACACTCATGGCTACGGATTTCACAATTCCCCCTTCACCGAACCGTTAGAGGCCAACCTGCCGGATGGTAGTCAGTGCCCGGCGGCTTGGAGAAGCTCCATCGCCGAAGAGCGCGACAGCATCCAGCTGCCCTGGTTGACGAACGTGACGTTCTGCATCACCGGGTTCGGCAACTTCGGGCCCGAAACCGCGACGTTCGCCGTGGCCGTACCACCGGGCCCCGGCGCGATATTGGTGATGTTGAAGGTCAACGGCAGGTCACCGTTCTTGGCGGCCTTCTTCAGCTCGTGGTCGGCAAGATGTGCCTCGGTTCCACCGATGCCACCTTCGACCAGGTTGCCCTTGTTGGTGAACGACACGTTGGGGTCGGCGAGGCTGTTGAGGAGCGCGGTCAGCTGGTCGGCGGTCGGCACGCCGGCGGCGGGCGCCGGGACGGGCACAGGCGGTGGGTCCTGCGGCAGTGCCGGTCCGTAAGGCACGCCGACCGAGGTCAGCTGGACCGCACTGGACGCCGGAACAGACGCGATCGAGGTGACGCCGATGGCTGCGGCGCCGACGGCGCCCGCGGCGGCCACCCAGGTGGCGACGACTCTTGCGGCTCGCACCGATTTCATGATTCCCCCTTCGAAGTGCAGCGATGTGACGGAACGTCACCCAGTGCCCTGTCTGGTGTAGATGGTGTGATTGTGCACCTTGGGACAGATGCTACGCGGGATCACGCTGACTAATCTGTGCGCAACCTGTGTAGCAGCCCAGAATTTCGGCTTCGCCGGCCAAGGGGCCGATCAGCCCCCGACGATGGAGTCCCGCAGGCTCTTCGGCCGGATGTCGGGCCAGTTTTGTTCGACATAGTCCAGGCACTCGGCCCGGGTGGCTTCGCCGTACACCACGCGCCACCCCGCCGGAACGGCGGTGAAGGTAGGCCACAGACTGTGCTGCTCTTCGTCATTGACCAACACGAAGAAGGTGCCGTTGTCGTCGTCGAAAGGATTAGTGCTCATCGCTTCTCCACCATCGTTTGGTATCTGGACAAACCCGCCGGACCAACCCAAGACCCCAGCACCCGGTCCGACAGCAGGCCCAGACAGCTCAGGTTGGGAAATCCCGGCCCCTGGGTGAGGCCGGACAAGTTGGGCAGGAACAACTTGGGGGTGACGTCGCTCAGGGACAGGTCGTAGCCGATCCCCTCCTGCAGGCGATCCGACGCGAGCGGTCCGCCCAGGCCGAGCTCGAGGGTGTCGAGGGCCTCCTGGCTGAACAGCGAGGTGAACCAGAGCGCGTCGGCCCCGGAGCCGTCGATTACGAGATCGAATCCGTGCACCGTCTCCAGGTTCTCGCTGAACCGGTTGGTGGACAGCGTCAGTCGGATCTGCCCGTCGCGGCCCACCGCGTGCGCGACCCGGCCGCGCAGGTGCCGGATCCGGTCGTCGGCCAGCAGCGCTTCTTGCACGCTCGCCGAGAACACACCGCGGTCGGTGCGCGCCAACGCATCCCGACGCTCGTCCAGCGTCAGCGCGGTCCAGTCGGTGGGATCGGAGAACAACGAGTTCTCGAAGAAGCTCTCGCCGCGGGTAAACAACGTCACTTGCGGTGAAATGACGGTAATTGTCGAAACCCGGTGCCGGAAAAGCTCATTGAGCATCGACGCGGCGGTCTCACCGCCACCGATCACCGCCACCCGCTCCGCGGTGATGCGGTCGTGGCCCGCGGCGCGATCCCAGAACTGGGCAATCGACATCATGCGCGGGTTGCCGGGCAGCAATGATTTCTCCGCCTGGCCCGGGCCGGTGATCATCAACGCGTCCGCGTGCACGGTGGTCTCGTGGGTGTGCAGCGCCCAGCGCTCACCTTCGACGCCCAGCCCGTCGACCTCGCCGTGCACCACGTTCATGCCGACCTGGTCGGCGACCCAACCCAGGTACTGACTCCATTTGCGGTGCGGCGGAGCGGGTCTGCCCCGGTCGATCCACTCGGCGAACGACGCGGTCGCGATCAGGTAGGACTGCCAGCTGTAGCGGGTCATCAGCTCGTCGAGTTCGGCGTTGCGGCGTGGCACCAGCGCCGACCGGTAGGGAAACCCGACATCTTTTTCCGGGCTGGTACCCAGCCGGTGCGCCCCGTCGGTCCAGCCACCGCTCGCCTGCCAGTTCGCCCCGACCCCGGTGCGTTCGACTGCGATCACGTCGGGGGCCTCGACGCCCATGTCGCGCAAAACCTTGGCCTTGGCGGCCACCGCCACCGCCTTGGCGCCGGCGCCGAGGATCGCTAGCGTGCCCATGTCACCACCTCCCGCAGTGATTCGATCCAAAGTTGTTGCAACGCAGATATGTCCGCGTCGTCGAGAATGTCGGGCAGCGCGCGCCACTGTGCGGCCAGGACACGCTGCCCGTCGAAGGGCAGCACGGTGGCCACGACCGTGAGTTCGTGACGCACCGCCAGATCCGGTTCCGGCTGCGGCGACACCCCGGCCAGCAGTTCGCGCTCCAGCTTCAGCACGGTCCCGCCTCCGGTGTGGGCCGCGCCGAGATAGTTCAGCAACACCTGGGGGCCGGGCAGCGGCGTCAGGCGCTCGGCGCTGTCATTGCGCAGAAAGCGCAGCAGGCCGTAATCGAGTCCGTCCCCGGGAATGGCGGCCAGATCTTCCCCGACCCGGCGCGGGTCGGCCGAGGGCACCCGCACCGGATAGATGGAACTGAGCAGTCCGACCGTGTCGCCGGTATCGATGGTGTGCGCGCCGTGCTCGTCGACCAAACCGTCTGCGCGGCCATGGGTTTCCAGTGCCAACAGCGGCGGCGGGGTGGCCTGGTTTCGCCGCTGCCGCCAGCGCGTCACCATCGTCGCCGTGGCAGCCACCAGCAGATGCGGCAACGGCAGGCCGCAATCCAGCAGCCGGCGGGTGATGTCCGCATCGGCGGCGACCATGCGGACCATCAGATCGCGGGCCCGGTCGCGGCCCGGATCAACCCGCCGGGCACCGAGGTCGGGATCATCGCCTTCGAGCTGGGCCGCCCAGAAGTGCGCGGTGTCCAGCCGGGCGGCACGCTCGCGCAGGGCGGCGGCCCAGCGCCGGTAACTGGTGTGCTCCCGGATCGGTGCGGGCGAGTGGCCGGTGGCCAACGCCCGTAGCGCGGCGTCCAGCTCGCCGAGCACGACCCTCCAGGACGCCGGATCCATCGCCAACACGTGGGCGGCCAGCAGCAGAACACTCGCTCCGGTCGGTGGGCGAAGCCACACCGCGGCCAGCATCACCCCGCGCTCGGGGTCAAGCCGGTCGAGGGCGCCGGCGACGTGCCCGGGAACCACGGCTTGCAGATCGTCAAGGACCGCTACCTCGTCGATCAGGGTCTCGGTGACTTCCGCGGGCACCAGGGTCATCGCGGCGCGGTCCAATCGCGTGCGCAACACCTCGTGCCCCGCGATGATGCTTGCCAGCGCCGCGTCCAGTTGCTCGCGGCTGACGCCGTCGGGTAACCGGATGGCTTCGGACTGCGCCAGCCGGCGAGGCTCGCCGTATTCGTAGAGCCAGCGGCCGTTGGGCAGCACCGGCATCGGCCCGGCGTCGTCTTCGACATCGGTTGCAGCAGAGGCAGTTTCGGAGTCGATCGCCTCCGCAAGCTCCCGGACGTTGACGCAGTCGAGGATGAGCCTGGCCCGCAACGCGAGACCCCGCGCCCGGGCCGCCTGCACCACCGACAACGCCATGATGCTGTCCAGGCCCAGCTGCACGAAGTCGGCGGCGACGTCGACCCGGGGCAGGTGCAGCAGCTCCGAGAGCACTTCGGCCAGTGTGGCTTCCGTGGGCGTTTCCGGATCGGACCCGGCTTCGGCGGTCTCGGCCGCATCGAATGCACTCAGCGCGGCCTCGTCCAGCTTGCCATTCGCGGTCAGCGGGATTTCGTCGACCGTGACAATGCGCTGCGGAATCATATAGCGCGGCAACCGGGTACCGAGCATGGCACGCAGCTCCGCGATCGGCGGTTTCTGCGCACCCGCAAGCACCACGTAAGCGGTCAGCCGCGCACCGGTTTCCAGACGCCGCACCAGAACACCGGCGTGCTGGACGGCGGGGTGCGACTCCAATACGGCCGCGATCTCGCCCGGCTCGACCCGGTAGCCCCGAATCTTCACCTGCGCGTCGGCGCGCCCCACGTACTGCAGTGAGCCGTCGGGACCGCGACGCACCAAATCGCCGGTGCGGTACATCCGCTCGCCGGCCGCGAACGGATCGGCGAGGAATCGGTGGCTCGTCTCCCCCGGGCGGCCCAGGTAACCGCGGGCCAGCTGCGCGCCGGCCAGATAAAGCTCACCGGTCGCCCCGACGGGCACCGGGCGCAGCCCCGAGTCCAGCACGTAGCCGCGGGTGTAGCGGGTCGGCCGTCCGATCGACGGCTCCTCGTAGTCCGCGATCGCGGCCACCACCGCCTCGACGGTGGTTTCGGTCGGTCCGTAACAGTTGAACGCGCGCAACCGGTTTCGTGCGCATTCGCCGCGGATCAGCGTCCACGCGGACTTACCGAGCGCCTCGCCGCCCAGCGCCAGCACCGCCAGCGGCACCGTGCTGAGCAACCCGCAGGCGGTCAGCTGGGCGAACATCGACGGCGTGGTGTCGATCATGTCGACGCCGTGCTCGGCGATCGCCGCGACGAGCGCCTCGGCGTCGGTCTGGGTCCGCTCGTCGACGACGTGCACCCCGTGGCCGTCGAGCAACGCGACCAGGGGCTGCCAGGCGGCGTCGAACGCGAACGACCACGCATGTGCGATCCGCAGCGGGCGACCCAGCCGGGCGGCCGCGGGCCGCAGCACGCTGTCCAGATGATCGTCGGCATACGCGTTGACGGCCGCGTGAGTTCCTATGACCCCCTTGGGTTCTCCCGTCGTCCCGGATGTGAAGACGACATATGCGGCCTGCTCCGGCGGCACGTCGACGGCGTGGAAGTCGGCGGCGTCCCGGTTGCCGGCCCTCAGCAGTTGCTCGGCCAGCCTCTCGTCCAAGACGATCGACGCCCCGGTTTGACGCAGAATCGACTCCACCCGTTCGGGGGGCAGCCCCGGCTCCATCGGCACGCACATGCCGCCGGCTTTGAGCACCGCGAGCATCGCAACGATGTACTCCGGGCCGCGGAAAAGCCGGATCGCCACTGGGGTTTCGGACTGCACCCCGCGCTCGGCCAGCCGGGCAGCCAGCCCGGTGGCGCGTGCGTCGAGCTCGCGGTAGCTCAGGGCGCCGCCCGCCCAGCTGACGGCGACGCTGTCGGGCGTCTTCGCCGCGACCGCGGCGAACCGGGCGTGGATGCCGACCGCCGGCGGGGCCACTGCACCTTGGGTCGTGACGGCCTCGTCCTCGAACAGGACGCTGACCTCGCGCAGCGGCCGCTCCCACCCGTGCAGCAACCGCTCAGCGGTGGCCATCACCCGCCGGCCCAGCCGCTCGGCGGAGGTGGCGCCCAGTGCGCCGTCGAGCACCTCGACCAGCACCACCAGCTCACGGCCCTCCAGATGGGCGGCGATCGCGATCGGGAAATGGGACAGGCTCTCCAGCTGCGACGGCCGGAATCTCGCACTCCCGGCGGTCAATTCGCCTCCGGCGACCAGCCCGTCCATCGGGAAGTTCTCGTAGACCAACAGGGTGTCGAACATTTCGCCCACCCCGCCCAGCGCGCGCAGCTGTGCGTGCCCGAGATAGCCGTGCTCGCGCAACAGCGCGGCATTGCGTTGCACGGCGCGGCACTGATCACCGACGCCGGCGGCCGGGTCGAGCTGCACCCGCATCGGCACGGTGTTGATGAACAGGCCGATCATCGTCTCGACGCCGGAAAGTTCGGGTGGCCGGCCGGAGACGGTGACGCCGAACACCACATCGCGGGTGTCGGTCAGCCGCGACAACACCAGGGCCCAAGCCATTTGCATCAGGGTGCTGACGGTGATCCCGCGCGAGCGGGTGCCTTCGACCAGTCGTTCGGCGACCTCGGGCGACAGCCGCAGTTCGGTGGTGCGCGGCAAGCCCGTCGCCTGGCCCTCGGCCGCCTCGGCCGACCCCAGCGCGGCGGCCAGCAAGGTGGGACCGGGCAGGCCGGCCAGGTGCTGGCGCCAAACCCGTTGGCTGGCTTCCGGATCGCGGCTCGCCAGCCACCCGATGTAGTCGCGGTACGGGCGCGGCGCCGCGGGCAGGGCGGCCGGGTCTCCCCCGGCGGCGTACAAGGTCATCAGCTCGTTGACGAACACCGGCAGCGACCAGCCGTCGATCACGATGTGGTGGGCGGTGATCAACAAACGCCATCGTGGGCCCGGCAATTCGATCAGCATGAAACGCATGGCCGGCCCGCGTTCCAGATCGAACGGTCTCCGGCGTTCGCCCACCTCCAGCGCCTGCACCTCGTCGGGCGAGGCCTTGACGAGCTGCCAGGGCAACTCGACCCGCGCCGGCACGATCTGAACCGGGCGCGCGATCCCGCGGCTGAAGAAGCTCGCCCGCAGGTTGGGGTGTCGCACCAACATCTTTGTGGCGCAGTCGCGCAACAGCTCGACGTCGAGAACGCCGGAGATGTCGGCGGCCATTCCGATCATGTACGGATCGTCGGCCGCTTCGCCGTCGACGAATTCGGTCAGCGCGCTCAGCGAATACAGGCCCTCCTGCAGGGGGCTCAGCGCCATCACGTCCTCGATGTCGGGTGCGACATCGGCTTTGGTGGCTGTCATGACGTGCCGTCGCGCGACGACGACCACAGCTGCGACACGGCAGCCAGATCGTCCGCCGACAGTCCGGACGCGGCCATCGGCTCGAAACGGGTGTCGGCCGGCACGGCGGCCGGATCGGCGTCGACCTGGCCGTCACCCAACGCGTCCAGGGCGGCGGCCAATTGCGCAGGCGTCGGATGCTCGAACACCATGCGCGGGCTGACCGGCAGGCCGGCGGCGCGCGCCCGCGCCGACAGCTGCACCGACAGGATGCTGTCACCGCCGAGGGCGAAGAAGTCGTCGAAGCGCCCGACTTCCGGCGTCGACAGCAGTTCGGCGAAGACCGTGGCCAGCGCGCGCTCGGTCTCGGTGCGCGCCGGTTCGGCCTGGGCGGTGGTGCTGACCGATGGCTGCGGCAGGCCGGGGCGGTTCAGCTTGCCCGACTCGGTCTTGGGTAGGGCGTCGAGTACGGTCAACGACGACGGCATCATGTATGCCGGCAGCGTCGTGGCAACCGCGGCGCGCACCGCACTCGCGAACGCCGCCTTCTCCGCGTCGTCGACGATCGGCCGTTGCGGCACAACGTATCCGGCCAGGGACAGACCGCCGCGCACCTCCCAGGTGCGGGCGGCCGCGGCGGCCACCCCGTCGGCCGCCGTCAGCGCGGCCTCCAGCTCGCCCAACTCGACCCGGAAGCCCCGCACGTTGACCTGGTGGTCGATGCGGCCGGCGAATTCGAGCTGGCCGTCCTGCGTCCACCGAGCCAGATCTCCGCTGCGGTACAGGCGCGACCCGGGTTGCAGGGCATACGGATTGGCGACAAACCGCGTTGCGGTCAGGCCCGAGCGCTTCCAGTAACCCCGGGCCAACTGGTCGCCGGCGTAGTACAGTTCGCCGACCACACCGACCGGCACGGGGCGCAGGCGGTCATCGAGCAGGTAGGCCTCGGCACCGGCTACCGGCTTGCCCACCAACGGATTCGGCAGACCAAGCCGCCCGCGGGAGACCGCACCGGAGGTCTCGGTGGAGCCGATATTGTTCAGCAACTCGATGTCGGCGTTGTCGGCGCACGCGGCCACCAGCCGCTCGAGCAGCGACGTGCTCACCGGCTCGCCACCGCAGACCAGCCGGGACAGCGATCGCACCACATCGGGCCGGGTGTCGACGAGCGCGGAGACCAGGCTGGGCACCGCGGTCACCTGCGCCACCGAATGCCGGTCCATCAGCGCCGCCAGCGCTTCGGCGTCCCGGTGCTCGGCGTCGTCGGCGAGGATCATCGTGGCCCCAGCCGCCAACCCGGCCAGCATTTCCATTCCGCCCTCGAGGAAGGTGATGGAGGCCTGCGCCAGGCGAATGTCGTTGGCGCACGGCGGGTAATGCCGCAGCTGCCAATCCAGCCGGGCCGACATCGACCGATGCGTGCCCACCGCGCCCTTCGGCTTGCCGGTGGACCCGGATGTGAACACCAAATACATCGGGTCGTCGGGATGGGGTGCGGTCGCCGGCGGGTCCACCGCGTCGCTGCTCTCCACCGCCGCACGCACCCGCGGGTCGTCCAGCGAAATCACCGTGACCCCGGACACTTCCGGTGTGCTGTCGGCGGCGTCGGCCGTCGCCAGCACCACCGGCGGCACGACGTCCTCGAGCATGAATTGCTTACGTGCCAGCGGATAACCGGGGTCGATCGGGAAATAGCCGGCGCCCGCCTTCATGATGGCCACCAGCGCCACCACCATGTCGATGCCGCGTCGTGTCGAGAGCCCGACGAGCGACCCCGGGGTCACCCCGTGTTCGGCCAGCAGTGCCGCCAGGTTGTCCGAACGGCGGTGCAGCGCCGGATAGTCGATCTGCTCGTCACCGCAGCGCACGGCGATCCGGTCGGCGCCCCAATTCCGGCTGGGGGCCAGCAATTCCGGAATGGTGCGCGCCCGGTCCTGTGGCGCGCGGGGACCGCGGCTCCACTCGGTCAGGATGCGGCGCTGTTCGTCGTCATCGATCACCGCGACATCGCGCAGCGTCTGATCGACATTGTCGGCGAACTCGGTGATGATCCGGGCCAGCCAGCCGGCCACCCGTTCGATCGTCGACCGGCTGTACAGCTCGGTCCGGAAGATGACGTTGCAGTTGTATCCCGCGCCGTCAGTACCGTCGACGCCCAGGAAGTTGACGCTGAGGTCGGCATGCGCCATGTCGAAGATCGGATCCAGCGAGGTGCACACCGTGTCCGCGCCGTCGCGGCCGTCGTGCCCCGAATCGATGACCCGGGTGGCCGGCAGGTGTTCGCGCACGTGCACCACGACCTGGAACAGCGGGTTGCGCGACAGCGAACGCACCGGGCTCACGCTGTCGACCACCCGGTCGAACGGCAGATCCTGGTGGGCGTAGGCGGCCAGCGCCGTTTCACGCGCCCGAGCCAGCAGTTCACGCAACGTCGGGTTACCGTCGAGGTTGTTGCGCAGCACCAGGATGTTGACGAAAAAGCCGATCAGCTGGTCCAATTCGGCTTCGGTACGTCCGGCAACCGGGGTGCCCAACGGAATGTCCACGCCCCCACCGGCCTTGTGCAGCACCACGGCGACGGCCGTTTGCAGCAGCATGAATTCGGTGATGCCCAACTCGCGGCACAACTCGGCGAGCTTGCCGCGGGTGGCCGCGTCGATGCGAAAGTCGACGGATTCACCCGCGCCGCTGGGCACCGGCCGGCGGGCAAAGTCCGGCCGCAGTCCGGTGTCCTCCGGCATTCCGGCCAGCTGCCGGGTCCAGTACTCCCGTTGCTCGAGGGCGACAGCGGACTCCTGGCCATTGGAATCGCCCAGGAACGCGCTCTGCCATGCCGCGTAATCGGCGTACTGCACGCGCAGCGGCGCCCAGGACGGAGCCTCGCCCGCCCGCCGGGCCCGGTACGCGGTGAGCACGTCGGAGAACAGCACGCCCGCCGACCAGTGGTCGGAGGCGATGTGGTGGACGACGAACGACATCACATAGTCGCCCGTGTCAATGCCGGTGCGCAGCAAAGCGATTCGGATCGGACGCTCAGCGTCGAGCTCGAAGCAGTGCTGGCGTTCGATGTCCAGCTGTTGGGTCAGCCAGGCTTCGCTGTCCTTGTCTGCACCGTCGAAGGCCGCGCGGCGGATCGGCAGATCACCGGCCGGGTTGACCACTTGATATGGCACGCCGTCGATTTCGACGTAGCTGGTGCGAAGGATTTCGTGGCGGTCGACGACGTCGCCGATGGCGGCGATCAACGCCTCGATGTCCCAAGGCCCGCTTAGTTTCGCGGCGAACGGAATGTTGTTGACCCAGCTGGGCCCGTCGAGGCGGTATGCGAACCAGCTGCGCAGCTGTGACGCCGACAGCGGCAGCGGTTCGTCGTGCGCGGTCGCGATCAGCTTGGGTCGCGACTCCACGAGCGCGCCAGAACCCAGCTGGTCGACCCGCTCGGCCAGCCGGCCCACCGTCCCCAGCTCGAACACGTCGCGGATGCCGATCTCCACACCGCAATCCGAGCGGATCGCGGTGACCAGTTTGGTGGCCACCAGCGAGTGGCCACCCAAGTCGAAGAACGAATCGTCGACACCCACCCGGTCGTGGCCGAGCAGCGTGGAAAACAGTGCGGCGATGCGACGTTCGGTCGCAGTCGCCGGATCGCGGTATTCGGCGCCGGCCGCGATCTCCGGTTGCGGCAGGGCGGCGCGGTCGATCTTCTGGTGCGTGGTCATCGGGATCTCGTCGAGCACCACGTAGCCGGCCGGGGTCATGTAGTCCGGCAGCGCCGCGGCGACCCGGGCCCGGATCCGTTCGACGTCAACGGATTCGGTGTCACAGTGCGGGGCCGGGGTCACGTAGCCGACCAGGCTCTTGCCCAGCCGGGGCAGGTCGACGGCCAGCACGACGGCCTGTCCGACGCTGGGGTCGACCGAGATGGCGGCGGCGATTTCGCCGAGCTCGATGCGGAAGCCGCGGATCTTCACCTGCTCGTCGGCGCGGCCGACGAATTCGATGTCTCCGTCGGCGTTGCGCCGGGCAAGGTCGCCCGAGCGGTACATCCGCCCGCCGGGAGTGAACGGGTCGGCGACGAAGCGTTCCGCCGTCAGCCCCGGCCGCCGGTGGTATCCCTGCGCGACATGTGTTCCGGCGATGTAGATCTCGCCGATCACGCCGACCGGTACCGGCTGCAGCGCATCGTCGAGCAGATACACCTGCGTATTGATCTTGGGCCGGCCGATCGGGACGATGCGGGTGCCTTGGGTGCCCTGCACCGGGTAACTGGTGCAGTTGACCACGGTTTCGGTCGGTCCGTAGAAGTTGTACAGCAGCGCGTCGAAGGTGGCGTGGAACTTGTCGGCGACCTCCCCGGGCAGTGCCTCCCCGCCGATCGGCACCCGGCGCAGCGTGCGCCACTGGTTGACGCCGGGCAGCGATAGGAAGAGCCCCAGCAGCGACGGCACGAAGTGCATCGAGGTGATGCCTTCGCGGCTGAGCAGATCGGTCAAATAGCCGATGTCGCGCAGTCCGTCGGGCCGCGGGATGACCAGCCGGGCGCCCATGATCAGCGTGCCGAAGATTTCGCCCATCGACACGTCGAAGCTGGGCGAGGCGACCTGAAGCAGCGATTCCGTCGCGTCGACCTGGTATTCGTCGCCGAACCAGACGAAGTATTCGGCGATCGGCGCGTGCGGTACCGGAACACCCTTGGGCAGCCCGGTCGAACCCGACGTGTAGATCAGGTAGGCGGTGTTGTACGGGCTCAGCGGGCGAATCAACTCCGGTGCGGTGACCGGGTAGTTCGACAAGCCGGTAATTGATTCGCGCAGAACCAGTTTGGCGTCCGCATCACCAAGGATGAACGAGATTCGATCCTTGGGGTAGGTGGGGTCCACGGGCATGTACACCGCGCCCGCCTTGAGGATGCCCAGCGCTGTGATGACGAGTTCGGGCGACTTGTCCAGCAGCAGTGCGACCCGGTCCTCGGTGCCGATACCTTGCTCGACGAGCCAGTGCGCCACCCGGTTCGACTCTTCGTCGATCTCCCGGTAGGTGTAGTTGCGGCCCTCGTAGCCGACGGCCACGGCATCGGGCGAGGACGCCGCGCGCCGACTGACCAGCTCGGGCAACGTTGCCGCCGGCGTGATGAACTCTTCGCCGGTCGACATTTGGCGCAGCCACTCGGCGTCTTCGCTATCCATCAGCGCGCACGCCGACAGCGTCGAGTCGGGGTTGCTCAACGCGCTGTCCAGCAATACCGCGTAGTGCCGCAGCAGCTGCTCCACCAGCGGACGATCCAGCACCTCGACCAGATACTCGGCCTCGACCAATCCGCCGCCGTCGGCCGTGCGCTCCAGCTCCACCATGAAATTCAGTGGCAGCTGGTTGAAGTGGCCGCGCAGCTCGGCACGCGCGCACCGCACGCCCGGCGGGCAGAAGCCGGGGCCATCGGCGTCGCGCTGTCCGAAGCTCACCCGGGTCATCCGGTCCGCACCGTGGCGGCGATCGGGATTTGATTCGCGCACCAGCCAATCCAGGTCGGCGCGTGAATGCGCGAAGGCGCCGACGGCGCTGTCGCGGGTTTGGGCCAGCAGTTCCCGGAATGTCTGGTGGGAGTGCGGTTGTAGCCGGATGACGACGGTGTTGCCGTAGTAGCCGATGGCGTTCTCGGTCCCGACGCCGCGATTGAGCACCGGGACCGCGACCAGAAAGTCGCTCGACTGGGTGTAGCGCTGGATCAGCGCGGCGAACGCGGACATCAACACCATGTAGGGCGTGGCCCCGGTTTCCCGCGCCAATGCCGCTACCCGATCGACAACGTCGGCCGACAGCCGTGTTGTCGCGCGCTGGGCACGCCAGGTGCTCGGCACCACCGAACCGTTGGCGCCCGGAAGTTCAAGTGGTTCGGGGAGATTCGTGATCAGCGGCCGCCAGTAGGCCGCGTCCTCGTCATGACTTGGGGCGTCGGCGAACGCCGGCTCGACCGCGGGCGCCGGCGCCGCCGGCGCGGCAGCGAATCCGTCCGGGTCGGTGTATGCGTGCGTCAGGTCGGCGAAGAACGGCGTCCATGATCCGTCGTCCCACGCAATGTGGTGGGCGGTGAACAGCAGGATCAGTTCGTCGGCGGACACACGCGCCACGGTGACCCGCAGCGGCGAATCCTTGGCCAGGTCGAAGGGGCGGCAGAAGTCGCGCTGCGCCAACACATCCAGCCGCAACCGCCGGGACTGCTCGGTCAGATCCGACAAGTCGTGCTCGGCCCACTCCGGCCGCAGATCCTCCCGGATCACCGGATACGGGAAGCCGTCGCTGTCGGTCTCGTAGGTCGTGTGCAGCACCGGATGCCGCGCGGCCACGGCGTTGACCGCGTCGCCGAGCCGTGCCACGTCGACGGTGCCGGTAACGCGATACGACACGCAAACGTTGAGTAGCGCGCTGTCAGGGTCGACCGACTGCACGAACCACATCCGGTGCTGACCACCGGACATGCGCGGCTGGTCGGCGACCGCCACCGGCCCCTCGGCCTCGGGCCGAGACAGGCCGCGTTCAGCGATCTTGCGGCGCAACAATTCCAGGCGCTTTTCGTCGAGCCGGGCGCTGGCATTGGTTTCAGTCACGCTAGGAGTCCAACCTTTCTAGCATCGCGAGCGTCGTGTGTTGCGCCCCGATCGGAGCGGCGCCGGCTTCCAACCTCGGCGCAGCCGTCGGCGCGCCGGTTGAGCCGGCGCCCAACGCATCGATCAATTCGTGCACGGTGATGCCGCCGAGCATGCGAGCGACCGGAACCGAGCTGCCCACCGTCCGGCGCAGCCGCTTGCGCAGATCGAGCGCGAGCAGCGAGTCCACACCGAGGTCGATCAGAGAGGCGCTCGGGTCAATGGACGACGAATCGCCCAGGTGCAGTGTCGCGGCCAGCTCGGCATGGACCACGTCGGCGAGCGGTTTCGCGGCGGAACCGTTGTCACGCTCGGAGCTGTCGCTGCCGCTCGAGCCGCTGAACGGCATTGGCATTCCCTGGCTTTCGAAGAAGACCGCGAGCCGGTCGAAGTCCGCGTCGAAAATCAGGGGGTCGCCGTCGTAACGGTACAGGCTGGCTGCTATCGCCGGTTCGGGGTCCATCGCTACCAGGCCGGACCGCTCGGTGCGGGTGATCTCGTTGGCCGTCACCACGCCGGCGGCCCGCCACAGTCCCCACCGGATGGACGTGCAGTCCCGGCCGCCGGCGCGCAACTGGGCAGCCAGCACGTCGAGCATCCGGTTGGACGCCGCGTATGCGGCGTGGTGGTGGCCGCCCCACGCGCCGAACACCGACGAGCAGGCCAGAATTCGGCAGTCGGGCCGCATCGGCCACACCTCGGCCAGTAACGCAAGTCCGCGGACCTTCGCGTCGCATACCTCGGCCACATCCGCACCGGTGAGGTCCTCGCGCACAACCGCTTTGGCGATGCCGGCGGTGTGGATCAGCAACGACGCGCCGGAGCCGGCGTATTCGAAGGCGACGGCCGACAGCGCGACACGGTCGGTGATGTCGCAGCGCGGGGCCCGGACCACCGCGTCGTGGTTTTCGGCCAGCCGCGCCAACGCGTCGGGGCCAACACCGTTGCGGCTCAACAGGGTGACGGTGCGTGCCCCGTGCTCGATGCAGTACCGCGCGTACTGCAGCCCGATGGCCCCGCTGCCCCCGGTGATCACCACGTTGTCCAGCGCGGCGGCGTCCAGCGGCCGGCTGGTCGCCGATTCGCGGCACTCCCGGAACGTCCGGACATAGCATCGAGGCGATTCGGTGCCCCGCACCGCGATCTCGGCGCCATCGCCGACCAGCGCTTCGACGACCGCCAGCGCGGTCGGCGCGTCGACTTCGCGGCTCGGCAGGTCTATATGCCCGAAGGTCTGGTCCGGAAACTCGAAACCGACGCTGCGATGCATCGCGGCCAGCGCCGCCTGTGCCGGTGCGACATTCGGTTCATCCCGATCCACCTGTTCGGCGCCGACGGTGAGTAGCCAGACCGCCCGGCACCGCGGGCCGATCACCGCCGCGTAATCGGGTAGACCCGCATCCGACCGGCCGGCGATCTGCTCGACGGCGGCGAGCGCGTCCAACTGGTCGAGTTCCGGGGCGATCACCACGACGATGTCCGCTTCGCTGAGCGGCACCGCCTGGCAACCGTCGTGGGCGGCCACGGCCTCGATCAGTCGCTGGGTCAATGCGCCCGCTGCCGCCTCGCCGAAAAATCCAATGGTGCAACCCGTTCCGTTCGTCGGTGCGCTCTCCTGTCGCCAGTCCTCGACGGCGACGGTAAGCGCCGGAACTGCCACCGCGTCGGCCAGCGGCTCCGGCGTCGCCCACAGATGCACCGCACGCATCGGCGCGTTCGGGAACCTCGGCAGCGGCGGCTGGATGCCCTCCGGGATGGCGTTGCCCCACGGGCTACCGGGGTCGGCGGTCACGACGGCGGCGATGTTCGCCGAGAGCGAGTCGGCGATGGATTTGTCCCGATGCCCCGACCCGACGATCACGGCCGAATCCTCGTCGACGATGTCGGCGAGCGGGTACAGCAGCGACGGGTGTGCGGACAGCTCGACAAAGGTGTCGACGCCGAGTTTCTGGGCGTGGCGCACGGCCCGGTCGAACCGCACCGTGCCACAGAGGTTCTCATACCAGTACTCGGAAAAGTCGATATCGCCGTCCACCTCGGTTCCGAAGGTGGAGCCGACGAATCGGGCCTCTCCACGCCGGAAGGCGGATTCGGGCATCAACTCGATCAGCGGGGTGCGCAACGGCCGTAGCGCGCTGGTGTGACCCGGATAGTCAACGGACAGTTGATGATTGAAGATGCCCCGCCGCCCGGCCAGTTGCACCACGGCGGCCACGGCGTCGTGGTCGCCGGACACCACCGTCGAGGACGGCCCGTTGACCGCCGACACTTCCAGCCAGCCCGGCGCGTCGGCCAGCACGGACTCCGCCTCTTCGAGGCCGACCCCCAGCACCGCCATCGCGTACCGGCCGGTGAGGCGGTCGACGACGGTCGCGCGCGCGCCGACCAGCGTGACCGCGTCCGGCAGCGTGATCGTCGCGGCCACGTATGCCGCCGCAACCTCGCCGAGGCTGTGCCCGATGGTGACCCCGGGAACCACCCCGTAGTTTCGCCACGCCGCGGCCAGGCTGACCGCGTGCGTGAACTGTGCCCCCTGGATCTCGGTGCGCGACCAGTTCTGCTCCACCTCGCCCACCAGATAGGGCAGCGGAGACGGCAATCCGGCGGCGACGAACGCCTGCCCGCACTCGTCCACGGACTTCCGGTAGGCCGGCAGGCGCCGGTAGGCGTCGGTCCCCATCGCCTGCCATTGATTGCCCTGGCCCGGGAACACGAACGCGATACGCGGCGCCGAGCTCTTCGACGACCAGCTGATCAGGGGGTGCTCTTCGTCACCGGCGAGCGCGGACAACCCGGCGACGAGCTCGGCCCGGTCGGCCGCGCGCACCACCGCGCGGTGACGTCGCACGCGGCGCAGCCTCAGCAGGGTCGACGCGACCGCGGCCGCCACATCCGGTGCGGCGCTGCCGCTGCGGTCCAGGTAGTCCAGGATGGCCGCCGCGTCTTGACGGATCAACTCTTTGTCGTGCGAGCTCAACAGCACCGGGACACGACCATCGGGCAACGCGTGATCGAGCACTACGCCACCTCTGGCATGGAGACGATCAGATGTGCGTTGGTTCCTGCGATCCCGAATGCCGATGCCGCGGCCGTCCGTTGTCCGGCGATGGCAGGCCATGGCGTCAGGGTCTGCGCCAACCGCAAACCTTGCCCGTCCCAGTCGATTTCAGGACTAGCGTCGCTGGCGTGCAGGGTGGCAGGGATGGCGCCGTGTTCGGCCGAGACGAGCACCTTGGCCAACCCTAGCGCACCGGCGGCGGCCAACGAGTGGCCGACGTTGGATTTCACCGAACCCAGCAACGCGCCGGCGCCGGGTTCGGTGTCGCCGTAAGTCTGCACCAGCGAGCGTAATTCGGTGCGGTCACCGAGGCGGGTACCGGTGCCATGCCCCTCGATCATCCCCACTTCCTCGGGTTTGATCCCGGCTTGGGTGATCGCGCGGCGGAACAGCCGAACCTGCGCGTCCTCGCTGGGGGCGGACAGGCCGGCACTGCGGCCGTCCTGGTTGACGGCGGTGGCCCGGACTTCGGCGATGATCCGCCGGCCGGCCCGCAGCGCCGCCGATTTACGTTGCAGCACAAACATTGCCGACCCCTCGGCCCACACCGTGCCGCTGGCCTGCGCGCTGTACGGACGGCAGTAACCGTCGTCGGAGAGGGCGTGCTGCTTGGAGAACTCGACGAAGAAGCCCGGCGAGCCCAAGACGTTGACCCCACCGGCCAGCGCCAGGTCGCAATCGCCGTCCCGCAGGGCGCGCACCGCGACGTGGAAGGCCACCAGCGCCGATGCGCACGAGGAGTCGAGGGTGAGCGCCGGACCGGTCAGTCCCAGCGTGTAGGCGACCCGGCCCGAGATCACACTCAGCGCCGTCCCGGCCAGCAGGTGGCCGCTGTGCCGGGAGAACTCGGCCATCTCGGGCCCGTACCCCGTCATGGATGCGCCGACGAAACAGCCCACGTCGTGGCCGGCCAGGTCGTCGGGATTGATGCCACTGTTCTCCAGCGCGCGCCAGGACACCCGCAGCGTCACCCGCTGCTGAGGGTCCATCGCGATCGCTTCGCGGGGCGAGATGCCGAAGAATTCCGGATCGAATGTGGCTGCCCCGCTGAGGAATCCGCCGCGGTCGTGGATTTGTTTGAATCCACTTCGCCGCGATCCGGCGAGCAGGTCGGCGACCGACCAGCCGCGGTCGGTGGGAAACGGGCCCAGCGCCTCGCGCCCGTTTGCCAACAGGTCCCAATAGCTGTCGGCGGTGTCGATGCCGCCGGGCGCTTCGACGGCCATCCCGATGATCACGACGGGGTCGATGTCGATAGTTTCGATCCCGTTGTCAGACATTGGCGTTCACCTGTGCGGCGATCGCGTCGACGTGGTCGTAGACGTAGAAGTGCCCGCCCTCGTACAGCGACAGCTCGAAGGACCCGGCGGTGTGCCGTTCCCACTGGCGCAGCACCTCGATCGCGATGCGGTGATCGTCGCGGCCGCCCAGGACGTGAATGTCGGTAGCGATCCGGATGTCGGGACTGGGGTCGTAGCGATTGAAGGCCCGGTAGTCGGCACGCATCGCGGTGGTCAGCAGCACGGAGAATTCCTCGTCGGCAAGCAGCTCGGGATCGGTACCGCCGAGGTCGGCGATGTCGGCGAGTACTCCGTCATCACTGGTCGGCAGTTCGGGCATGTCGGCCACGACGCATGGCGGCGGGCCCGCGGAAGCCCACAGCTTCTGCACGGCGACGTCGCGCTCTTCGGCAACGCGGGCAAACTCGAACGCGACGACGGCGCCCATGCTGTGCCCGAACAACCGCAACGGCGCGACGCTGCGCCAAGGCGCGGCTTCGAAGAGCCCCAGCACGAGGTCGTGCACGGTCTCGTGGGCGGGTTCGGCGAGCCGGTCGGCGCGCTGCGGATACTGCACGATGTAGGTGTCGCCGCCGGCGGCCAGTGCGGCGGCCAGCACCCGGTAGCTCGCCGCGGCCGCTCCGGCGTGCGGAAACACCACCGTGGCGCCCACGGATGGCTTCTCGCCGCGGCCCGGGACCAGCTTGATCCAGGACGGAAATGTCGACGGCATGCTGATCAGGTCACGGAATGTCATCGCGCTCACCGGACCACGTCGACTTTGGCCGCGGCAGCGGCATGGGAGCCTGCGGCTCGCCGTCGTGACGGGCCGGCCAGCGACATCCTGCGGACGGGGCCCAGGCCCTGACACGTCAGGTTGTCGGCTGGCTGAACAGCGTCGACGCCGACGCCGAGCAGTTCGCCTACCTCCGCACGGATGTCCTCCGAGCCCGCGGGGGCACGCACCACGGAACCTCCCTTAATTAGCACAGGCTGCCCTAATTTTTTTGGTTACCCTATCCTCTCTCCCTGCGCCGTTGCCACTAAGCCCCCTCTAAGCAGCGTGATCCCGGACACAGCGCGGCCCGCGGAGGGTTTCGTGGTTGTTCCCCGTCTGCCGAGCCGCCCCACGGCCGGCGATTGGGCGAGCCTCCCCGGGCTCCATCCTTGCCGACGCGGCGGGGCGCTGACCAGACCACGCCGCTCGCTCCGTTGGCGAATGCGGCACCGAGTGTGCACCGGCGGCTTTCGGTGTGCACTGGCGGCCGGTGGCGCCCGGCGTGTCGACGCCCAGGCCGCACATTCGACGCCACCGCCGCACACTCGAGGCCGCCGCCGCACACTCGGCGACGCGTCAGCCGGGCGGCTAGTAGTTCAGCCCGGAGAACATGACCCGGCCCGGGTCGAACTTCTGCCGCACGGCGGACAACCGGGGCAGGTTCTGGCCGAAATAGCGGGCCGGCGGCTGGTTCGCCTCGATGTAGTTCACGTAGCCGCCGACCGAATACGGTTGCACCGCTTGGTGTGCCGTGCTGAGCCAGTTCGTCGCCGCCGCCGGATCGCCGGTCTCGACGTACCACTGCACCAGCGCGGCCTGGCGGCGCCACGGATAGGCGGTGGCACCCGGGGCCACGGTGGCCAGCGCGCCGTCCAGGGCGTGCATGATGGCCAGCATGCGACCGGCGCCGCGCGGAAACGCGTTGACCGCGGCGGCGATTCCCGCTGCCGCGGCCGGGGTGAGGCTCTGAAAGACATCCGACCCGCCGACATAGCCCAAAGGTTGCGGATTCAGGTTGTTGACGGCCAGATACCTGACCAAGTCCATGCGGTTGAACGTGTGGTTCTCGGTCCCGGTCGGTTGCAGGCCGACGGCGGCAACGACGGCCTTCGCCACGCTGGGACCCGATCCGGCCGGGCAGGTCGCCAGAATGCGGCAGCTCGTTCCGAATCCGTCGGTGGTGCTGTCGGCCAGCGCCCAGCTGTTGCGGTCCGCGGTGCGCAGCCAGTTGGCCCAGCCGACGAGGACCTGCGCGAACGACTGCGGCGGGAAGTTGAGGTTCACCGCATCGACGTCGTGGGTTCCGAACGTGTTGAAGGTCAGCGACGTGGTCACCCCGAAGTTGCCGCCCCCGCCGCCGCGCAGCGCCCAGAACAGGTCGGGGTTGCTGTTGGCGGACGCGGTGACCAGCTGGCCGCCGGGCAGCACCACCTGCGCCGACGTCAACTGGTCGCAGAGCAGGCCGGCATGCCGAGAATCGGCACCCATCCCGCCGCCCAGGGCGTGGCCCGCGGCGCCCACCGATGGGCAGGTACCCGTCGGCAGCCCCCGGCCGGCCGCGGCCAGGGTTTCGTGCATCGCATACAGACTTGTCGCCGGCGTCACCGTGACTTGCCCGGTGGCGGCGTCGTAGTTGACTCCCCCGGGCAGCTGGCGCAGGTCAAACACCATGGCGCCGTTGGCCGTAGACGCGCCGATGTAGGAGTGCCCACCACTGCGCGGAGCGACTTTGAGGTGATTGGCCGCGGCGAAAGCCATCGCCTTTTGCACGTCTGCCGCCGAGGTCGGAGTGACGATCGCCGCCGGCGTCAAGCCGTTGTAGTTGGTGTTGAAAACCTGTTTGGCCGCGCCGAATTGCGGGCTGTCGGGAAGCAACACCTTGCCACCGAGCGCCGACGAAAGACCGTCCCAGCCAGTGGCATTCGGCGCAGCGACAGCCGGGGTCGAGCCCAATCGCCCGGTGCCCAACACCGCACCGGCCGCCAGCGCTGTCGCGGCACCGCGCAAGAACGTCTGCCGCGAGATCTCACGCGCCATCGTCGGACTCCCGCGACTGCGTCATGCCCCGCATTGTTAAACCGCGCGATCGGCGGCAGCGCCCGACGTGCGGCGGCATGACCGAAACGAGCCTGAACCGTTACCGTCGCCTGACCAAACGGTGCCAGCGGGATTCCGCACCGCACCGGCTCCGGCCTACGCTAGTGACCGGTCGCGTCCATAACGGTTACGAAGGAGTGCGCAATGGAGCAAGGTTTATATGGACTGCTGACCGTGGTTGCCCTGGTGCTGGCTCTGGTGTTTGCCGCCTTTGCCGCCGTCTACGTCAAACGCCTGGGCGACCGACCTACCACTGCGATCAGCGACGAAATCGGAATCGCCCGAACGGTCACCACCAAGGTGCGTAAAGGCGAACCAATGTCGGCCGAAGAGCTGGACTACGCCAAGCAAATCATCGCCGTTCGCAGCTCCGTGATGGCGTTATGCATCCCCGGCGCTTTATTCATGGTGGGATGTTTCTACGTGTTCGGGAGCCTTTACCACCTGCACGGCGCGACGCCCTCCGAGCGGACATTCCTCGGGGTGTTCCCCATGCTCGCCTCCCTGAATTTCACGACTCAGATTCTCCGCAGCGCCAGGCTGAAAAGGCGTTTGCGGAAATTGTCGTGAGCAACGATATGGCCACGACTCATACCCGTTCCAACGCGCATTTTCACGCCATCGACGGCGCCAAAGGCAAAACGGCATGGTCATGGCGATTTGTGCGGCCCTCGGCGTGAGTGGGGCCCAGCCGCATTGCGGTGAGCCGCGGTGGGTGGCAACGTCCGTGGTCATCATGTTCTCGTATTGGCGCAAAGCCGCTACTCTTGACCATCAGTCCATCGCATTGAGCACATGACCGTCTACTATTTGGGCGACGTGCGGGTGGGGTTGGATGACAGCGCAAGGCCCGAACCGGAGTGCGAAAGGGTGATCGAGTGAGCCCTCGTTCGGTCGGCAGGACCGTCTTGGCACGAGTCTGGATGCCGTTGGTTGCCGTCGTCGCGCTCACCGTGGGCGGGGTGGCCATGTGGAAGGTGCACGAATTCTCCGATCCCCCACCCGTCATCACCGTCAACCCTCCGGCGGCGCCGCCGGAGTTCAGTATCAAACGCCTCACGTACGAGTTGTTCGGCTCCGTCGGGCAAGGCGGGATGCTGGTCTGGACGGACGTCAACGGACATCCGCACCGGGTCGATCTGACGACCTTGCCGTGGTCGCACACGGAGTCGACCACACTCACCGTGGTGTCCGGCAGCATCTCGGCCCAGGTTCAGGGCGGTCAGGTCGGCTGTCGGCTGCGGGTGAATGGCGTTGTCCGCGCTGAACAATCCGATACCCATCAGGACGCACACGTTTTCTGCCTGGTGAAGTCCGCATGAGCGAGCATCGGTCGGAGCCGCCGGCGAAGCGACCGTTCGTCCCCAGGATGGTCCGCGTCCTCGCGATACCGATCATCGCTTTCTGGGCCCTGCTGGCCGTGTCGACCAACACCTTCATGCCGCAGGTAGAGCGGGTTGCCGAAGAGCTTGCGGGGCCGGTTGTCCCGCACTACGCGCCGTCGCAGCGGGCGTTGTTGTCCATCGGTGCGAAGTTTCGGGAGTCCGATTCGACCAGCTTGGCCATGATCGTGCTGGAAGCAAACCGGCCGCTGGGCGACACCGATCATCAGTACTACGACGATTTGATGCGCCGGTTCAAGCAAGACCCCAAGCATGTGCAGTACGCCATGGATCTGTGGGGGAAGCCGATCACCGCGGCGGGGGCGCAGAGCCTCGACGGCAAGTGCGCATACGTGCTGTTGCGTCTCGCCGGCGATATCGGCCAAATGCAGGCCAATGAATCCGTTGCGGCCGTTCGGGATATCGTCGCGAAGGACACGCCGCCGCCCGGGCTCAAGGTTTACGTCAGCGGCGCCGCCCCGCTGGCCTCGGACACGGTGGCTATCGCGAATTCGAGCCTGAACGACATCACGATCGTGACGATCTTTCTGATCATCGCGATGTTGCTGCTGGTGTACCGCTCCATCGTGACCCTGTTTGTGCCGTTGGCCGGAGTTCTGTTCGAGATGCTGGTCGCCAAGGGGGTCATCTCAGCCCTCGGGCATCTCGGGTACATCGAGCTCTCGTCGTTCGCCGTAAACATCGTCGTCGCACTGACTTTGGGAGCAGGGACGGACTACGGCATCTTCTTGATGGGCCGCTACCACGAGGCGCGACATGACGGGGAGGGCAGGGAGCAGGCGTTCTACACCGCATATAAGAGTGTCACGCCCGTCATCCTCGGCTCGGGGCTGACGATCGCGGGGGCGTGCTACTGCTTGACTTTCGCGCGGCTGAACTACTTCCACACCATGGGCCCGGCCGTTGCGATCAGCATGCTGTTCACCATCGCGGCGGCGCTGACGCTCGGTCCGGCCTTCTTGACCGTGGGCAGCCTTTTCGGGCTCTTCGACCCGAAGAGCAAGGCCAAGGCCCATCTGTATCGGCGGATCGGGACGAGCGTGGTCCGATGGCCGGTGCCGGTTCTCGCGGCCAGTACCGCCGCCGTCATGCTCGGGGCGATCTTCGTACCGACGTACCGGCAGAACTACGACGACCGTCAGTACCAGCCGCGCAGCGCCCCCGCCAATCTTGGCTTCCAGGCGGCGGATCGGCACTTCCCGAAGAGCAAGCTGTTCTCGGAGATGCTGATGATCGAGTCGGACCACGACCTGCGAAACTCGGGTGACTTCATCTCGTTGGACCGCGCCGCCAAGGCTCTCGAACGCCTGCCCGGCGTCGCGATGGTGCAAAGCATCACCAGACCGATGGGCCGCGCTCTGGAACACGCCACCATCCCCTACTTGTTCACCACGCAAGGCAGCGGTCTCGGCCAACAGCTTCCGTTCACCCAGCGGCAAAACGCCAATACCCAAGAGCAAGCAGAGATTACGACGCACACCGTCGCGGTCTTGCGCAAGGAGATCGACTTCTTCCAGACGATGTCGGACGAGATGCACAAAACGGTCCTCACGATGGAGGACATGCAAAAGGTCACCGACGAGTTGAGGGCAAACCTTGCCAACCTCGAAGACTTCTTCCGGCCGATGCGCAGCTATTTCTATTGGGAGAAGCACTGTTTCGACATCCCCGTGTGCTACGCGTTCAGGTCGCTGTTCGAGTCGATCGACGGCCTGGACAAGCTGGCCGACGATATCAAGGACGCCGTCACCTCGCTCGAAGTCATCGACAAGACCCTGCCGCAGATCATCACGCAGCTGAAACTCACGGCCGACGACTCCGAGGCGCTGGCGTCCCTGTTGGTCAACACCTACGGACAGTCGTCTCTGCAGACCACGCAGACCAACCAGACCTTCGACGACCAGATCAATGTCGGGCTCGACTTCGACGCGTCCCGCAGCGATGACTTCTTCTACATTCCGCACGAGGGATTCGACAACGAAGACGTCAAAACCGGTATGGCGCTGCTGATGTCGCCGGACGGCCGGGCCGCGCGGATCATCGTGACCCACGAGGGGGACGCCAACGGCCCCGAAGGCGTGCAGCATGTCGAGCAGTTCCCCACGGCCATAACCGTGGCGCTCAAGGAGACCTCGCTGGCCGGCTCGAAAGTTTATATCGGCGGTTCCGGAGCGACCAACAAGGACATCAAGCAATACGCCGCGTCCGATCTGCTGATCGTGGCGATCGCCGCCTTCGTGCTGATCTTCTTGATCATGTTGTTCCTCACGCGAAGCCTGATGGCGGCCTTGGTCATTCCCCTCACGGTGGCGTTCTCTTACGCCGGCGCGTTCGGGCTTTCCATACTCGTTTGGCAGCATCTGATCGGTCTGCCGCTGCACTGGCTGATATTGCCGCTGACGTTCATCATCCTGGTGGCGGTGGGTTCGGACTACAACCTGTTGTTGATCCTGCGTGTCAAAGAGGAGTTGCACGCCGGAATCCACACCGGCCTGATCCGCGCCCTCGGCAGCACCGGCGGCGTGGTGACGTCCGCGGGATTGGTGTTCGCGTTCACGATGCTGGCGATGCTGTCCAGCGATCTGCGGACGATCGGTCAGGTGGGTTCCACCGTCTGCATCGGTCTGCTGCTCGACACGCTGATCGTGCGGTCGTTCGTGGTGCCGTGCATCTTGCGGATCCTCGGACCGTGGTTCTGGTGGCCCACGCTGGTGCGTAGCCGCCCGCTGCCGCAACGGGCGTAGTGCGTCATTGGGCGGTCCAGCCGCCATCGATCGAGTAGCTCGCGCCGGTGATGGTGGCGGCCGCATCGCCGGCCAGGAAAACCGCAAGCGCGCCAACGTCTTCCGGGCGGGTGAAGCGGGCCATCGGCTGCTTCTCCGCAACGAATTCTCGCTTGGCCTCGTCAAAGGACTTGCCCGCCGTGTCGGCGAACGCTTCGATTTGCTGCTCTATCAGCGGAGTCAGCACCCACCCCGGGCAGATCGCGTTGGAGGTGATGCCGTCCTGCGCGGTTTCGATCGCTACCACCTTGGTCAGGCCGACGACGCCGTGCTTGGCCGCGACATACGCCGCCTTCTCGGCGCTCGCCACCAGGCCGTGCGCCGAGGCGACGTTGATGATTCGGCCCCAGCCGCGGCGTTTCATCCCGGGCAGTGCGCAGCGGCAGGTGTGAAAAACCGACGACAGGTTCGTCGCGATCACCGCGTCCCACTTCTCGACCGGAAAATCCTCCAGCTTCGCCACGAATTGGATGCCGGCGTTGTTGACGAGGACATCGACCGCTCCGAAGGTCTGTTCGGCGCCGTCGATCATCTCGGCGATCTCGACCGGCTTGGTCACATCGGCGCCCGCATAGGCCGCCGTCACCCCGAAGGTCTCTTCGATATCGTGCCGCTGCTGCTCGATAGCCTCCGGTTCGCCGAAACCGTTGAGGGTCACGTTCGCGCCTTCTGCTGCGAAGGCCCGTGCGACGGCAAGGCCGATACCGGACGTGGAACCCGTTACGACGACGGACTTTCCGCGGATCATCAGCGGCTTTCCTTTCCCGGACGCTTCTGGGCCATCGGAGTTGACTATCCGGGGCTGGCCTGGCGGACACCCGTGACAACGATCATTCCGGAGTTCGAGCCTCACCGTAAGAATCGAGAATTCTGCTAACAGTCCCGCATCTGCGTTGCCGATACGTAACATACGACCGAGGCAACGTCGCTTCGACGACGTCACCGAGGGCGAGGGGCGTCGGTAAATGGGGTGGATCAGCGCGTGGTGGCGTCAACCCGACCACTACGTCTGGTTGTCGGATTACCTGGCCGCGCGTGGACTCAAGCCGTTTGTCCGCTCTTTGCTCGCCGCCATCCTGACCACCCTGGTGGCGGCGACGGTGCTCATGCTCAGCAGCCCATCGGGCCCGCACGCGCCGACGCAGCGCGTGACCGCGGTGGCGGCCATTGTCATCCTTGCCGGATTCGCACTGGTATATCTGCTGCGCTGGCCGACCCGCGTTCAATCGAAGGTCTTTTCGGCGGTCGGCGCCGTGAGCATCGCCGCGATCTGCGTCCTGCAGAACGACCCGCGCAACGGGATGCTCGGCTGCACGGCGTTCGGCGGCCTGGCGGGTTACGTCGCGTTCTTCCACTCCGCTCGCCTATTGGTTTTCACACTCGGCACCGCGTCGAGTGCCGCGGCAATCTGCGCCGCCCGGATCGCCGCGAACAGCGATGCGTTGATCGCGGCGGCGGACTGGCTGGTGCTCAGCGCCGGGATTCTGGCCGTACCGTTCTGCGGACAGGTGCTCGTGCACTGGCTGTCGGTGGACGCCTTGAAGTCCTCGACCGATCCGCTCACCGGCCTGCGCAACCGCCGGGGTTTCTACCGGACGGCGCCCAAGCTGCTCAATGGGGATGAACGTCCACTCTGCATAAGCGTTTTGATGATCGATCTCGACAACTTCAAGCTCATCAACGACACCTACGGTCACGCCACCGGAGACCGGATCCTGGTGGCCGTAGCCGACAACCTTCGCCAAATCCGGGACGGCAAGACCGTGATCGCCCGGGTCGGCGGGGAGGAATTTCTGGTGGCCGAGAGCATCGGCATGCCGGAAGCGCTCCAGACCGCCGAGGCCATGCGGACGGCCATCGCCGCTACCCCGTGGTACGTGACCGCCAGCCTGGGCGTCAGCAGCGCTCGTCTGCCGATGGTCGTCGAAAGCCCCGGCCGGCAGATCATCGAAAGCCTCGTCGAGGCCGCCGACGCCGCGATGTACGAGGCCAAACGCGCCGGCGGGAATCGGGTTCGGGCCTCGACATACCGCTACCGGCCGGAGTAACGCTGTGGCTGCCCCGCAGGCATCACACGCTGGAAGGTTAGGCGGTGACGTGTTCTGCGCAGTCGACCCGCAGGTCGAACAACGACATCGGCGTGCCGTAGAACCTGCACCGATAGCTTCGCGTGTCGGCTGCGATTGTTTCTAGCTGCGCGCAAGTGCTACACGCTCGTACGACTGGAAGTAGTTGCGCCTCATGCAGTTTCGCAATTACGATCAGCAAGCTGTCGAGCAACTGCTCCGCCTCGACTCGGTCAAGCTTGGATGTTGCGATCTCCGCCGGCGCCGTCCACCGGGACACTTCGCCGGCGGCCTTGCGGCCGGCTTGGGTCAGCGCCAGGTCGTGACGGCGTCCATCCCGTGGATCCCGCGTACGCACCACCAGACCCTTGCGGATCAACGCCGCGATCGCATCGCTGATAGTGGGATCGGCGACATTGAGTTCGCGGGCCAGCGCGGTGCTGCGCGCCACGGGTGGCGGTCCCACGAAAAGCCAGACCAACACCCGCATCTGGGTGCTCGACAGATCGTGGGCCTCCGCATTGCGGCGCGCGAGCACATGCAGCGCGTCACCAACGCGATCCAGGGCCGCGACGATCTTCGAGTCGAGGCTGCGATGCCGTGCGCCTTCGGGTTTCAGAGCGCGACCTCGTTGAGTCGGCCCGCCCCAACGTCGAGTACGTGCCGCCACGCGTCCCTGCAGGCCACCCCCGCAGTCTGCTTGCTCGGGAACGTGCTCGTGTGAACATTCGCCCGGTATCCGTCGGTAACGGTCACGCCGGCCTTCTCCTCATTCGTTTGCTGTCCATAGGGGTTCGCACCGGATCGTAACTCTGGCGTGCCGAACGCAAGAGGATGCGAATCTCCGTGAGCAGAACCCTTAGGAGTCCTTGGAATATGTCTCATGATAGACGCCAATCGCGTCATCCACGCGGCTCAATAGGGCTGAGATGGCAGCCAATGACGGACTAAGGACGATTTATGCCCAAGCTCGCACGCAGTGACTGGTACGACCTCGCTCGCGACACCAACTGGACCTTTCGTTACGCCACCGAGGACGAGGTGTTTCCTGAAGAGCTGTCCGGGACGCACCGCGTCTCCGCGGAAGGCTGGCTCAAATGGGACGAGCCGTACAAGATCGGTTACCGGGAGTACGTCCACAACCAGGTCACCAAGGACACCACGACGTACTCGTTGAAGAACGCGATCGGGCGCTCGAAGTTGTTCGATCAACTTGACCCCGGCTGGAAATCGGTGATCGTCGCGCACTACGGGGCGATCACCATGCCCGAGTACCTGGCGTCCATCGGTGAGGCGCGGATGGGCCGGTTCGGCCGCTCCGCCGCTTGGCGCAACACCGCCACCTTCGGCACTCTCGACGAGGTCCGCCACGGTCAGATCCAGGCGTTCTTCCCGTTCGGTCTGCTAGACAAGGAGCCGCGGGGGGACTGGGCGCTCAAGGCGTTTCACACCAACAACTGGATCGTGCTGGCGGTGCGTCATGTGTTCGATGACATGTTCGTGGCCAACGACGCCCTGTCGATCGCGTTGCAGTTGACGTTCACGCTGGAGACCGGCTTCACCAATCTGCAATTCCTCGGCATGGCCGCCGACGCCATCGACGTGGGTGACTTGGAGTTCGGCGCGCTGATCAGCTCGATCCAGACGGACGAGGCGCGGCATGCCCAGCAGGGCGAGCCGACGATCAAGGTGCTCAGCGACAACGGCGAGGCCGAATGGGGCCAGTTCCTCATCGACCACATGTTCTGGCGGTCATGGCGCGTCTTCGCCCTGCTGACCGGCCTATCGATGGACTACTACACGCCGCTGGAAAGCCGGCGAATGAGCTTCAAGGAGTTCATCGAGGACTGGGTGGTCAAACAATTCGCCGATCAATTCCGCGACTACGGCCTCGAGTTTCCTTGGTACTGGGACGAATTCATCAATGAGTTGACGTGGTATCACCACGCCATCCATCTCGGGGTGTGGTACTACCGGCCGACAGTGTGGTGGAACCCTGACGCCGGGGTGTCCGCGGCCGAGCGGCTGTGGCTCGAAGAGAAGTATCCCGGTTGGAACCGGGACTTCGGCAAGCACTGGGACGTCATCACCGAGAACATTCGCAACGGCGACGTCGCGGCCACGCTGCCCGAGACGCTACCGATCACCTGCAATCTGTGCCAGTTGCCGGTGGTTCGCGCCGCGGGCGTAATCGTCGGCGCGCACACCGATCCCGCGCCGCCGACATATGTGCACAACGGGCGCAAGTATCTGTTCTGCTCGGAGCCGTGCCGGTGGATCTTCGCCCAGCGCCCGGACCGGTTTGCCGGCCACCAGTCGCTGATCGACCGGGTGCTCTCCGGAGAAATCAGCCCCCCGGATCTGGGGGCCGTGCTGCAGTACTTCGGGCTCTCAGCCGAGGAGCAGGGCCAGGATGCCGACGGTTATGCGTGGGCACTGAACGGATCGACCAACGGAGCGAAGGGCTAGGGGCCATGGCGCTGCTTCCATTGACGGCCTTGTTCGAGGGCGATGTGCTCGAACTGCTGATCCCCGTGGACGACGCAGACACCGTCGAGGCCGTGGGTGCGGCAATCGCCCACCACGTCGTGGGGCACCGTGTCGCCAGGCGCGATGCACCGATCCGGTTGCGCCACAACGGGAATGTGCTGGATCCGCAGGCGCGTATCGCCGCGACCGGTGTGGGTCCGCTGGACCACGTCGAGGCCTTCTATGACTAGCATCCAGAACTGGACCCCCATCGCCACCCTCGACGAGCTGTGGGAAGGCGAAGTCGGCGAGTTCTATGTGGGCGATCGGCCGATCTTGCTGGCGCACTTGCGCGGTGGGGAGATCCGCGCGTACGACGGCCGGTGTCCGCACGCGAGTTACCCGCTTGCCGACGGCCATGTCGAGGATGACGTCCTGACATGCGGCGCGCACAGCTGGGAATTCGACCTGGCCACCGGCGCCGGGGTGAATCCCACCAACTGCCGCCTACACAGCCATCCGGTGCGCCGTGATGGCGATCAAATTGTCGTATCGCTCACCGAAGAACGGAGCCAGCAATGACCGCAGCTGCCGAGCAGGCCAAGCTCGTCGGTCCCGTCGTGCGGGGCTTCGACCCCGAGATCGTCTCGGCGGTCACCGAGGCCATCTATGCCGACAACCCCGCCGCCGCCGTCGTCGTCGACGATCATGCCGGCTATGTGCGCATTCACGCGCCGCATTTCCTGCGCGTAACCCGTGCCAGCCTGGAAGCCGCTGCCGGACAACCATTCCCGCTGGCGACGCTGGAGCCGGCATTGGTCGGGTTTGCCGGCCGCATTCGCTACGTCGGCGACGACGAACTGCACTGGTACTTGGACCGAGAGGACTGACTCATGACCACCGCAGCACCCCGGCGGCTCAAGACATGGAGCATCACCGGCGATACCCGGCGTAGGCCTACCGAGTACGAGGCCGTCACCGGCCGATTCCACTACCACTTCAACCGCAAGCCCGCCCCGTTCGATCTCGACCCAGACAGCGCGATCAACCGGTGGTATCTCAAACATCGCGAAGGCTCGCCGCTGCAAGCCGACGACTGGGAGGGCTTTCGCGATCCGGCCGCCCTGAACTACCGCCGCTATATCGCGCTGCAACACGACCGCGAGGTTTACGCCGAGGGCGTCGTCGACCACTACGAGGCGCTCGACCACGACGCGCGACTCGATCCCACCTGGGTCGAGACACTGAACCGCATCTACGTACCGACCCGCTACGCGTTTCATGTCCTACAGATCACCAGCCTCTACGTCGGGCAGCTGGCCCCCAGCGCTTACATCACCAACGCGGCGTTCTTCCAGGCAGCCGACGAGCTGCGGGCGCTGCAGTGGATCGCCTACCGGGCCAAGTCGTTGTCGCTGACGCACGGCACACAGTTGGCCAACACCGAAGCGACGAGGCGGATTTGGGAGTCCGACGAGGCGTGGCAGCCGGCCCGGGAGACCCTCGAACGGCTACTCCTGGCCTACGACTGGGGCGAGGCCTTCACGGCGCTGAACCTGGTGGTCAAGCCGGCGCTCGACGCGCTGTTCAAGGAGGCGTTCGTCGACCTGGCCACCGCCAACCGGGACGGCCTGACCGCCGCCCTACTGCAGGAGTCCCGGGTCGACACCACCCGCAGTCAGGTGTGGAGCGCTGCGCTGACCCGTTACGCTCTGGCCGCCAACCCGGCCAACCGCGCGGTCATCGACGACTGGGTAGCGAAGTGGCGTCCGCTGGCCGACCGCGGTGTCGATGGCCTGGCCGCGACATTTCCCGACCCTGCAGCGTCCCGACGCCGGGTCGCCGATTCGGTCGCCGCATTTGACACGCAATGGGCCGGGGTGACATAGGCCGGCCCAGCCGCCCCCCCGAAGCTGCCATTGACGAATGTCACCATTTGCGGTTGACTCCGTGGCATGGCGGACATCGTTCCGGCCCGCGGGTCATTGCGGTCCCGCGGCGCAGCGGCGGTAAGCACGTACACCTTGCGGCCGTTCAGCCGGTTGGTGCCGCCCGAGCGGGCGTGGGGAATTTGGCTGTCGCGCCGGATGATCGCGCGGGTCATGGCCACGTTCGGCCCCTCGCTGGCGGGCACCCGCGTACAACAGGTCGACACGAGGTTGCCCGACGGCCGCCGGGTCAAGGGCGAATGGGTGTACGGGCCCCGCACGCCGACGAGCGCGGCGCCGCGTTCCTCGACCAACGGGGGTGCGATCTATTACGTGCACGGCAGCGGCTACGCGGTGTGTTCGCCAAAGACCCATCGGCGGTTGACATCCTGGCTGTCGTCGCTGACCGGGTTGCCGGTGTTCAGCATCGACTACCGGCTGGCGCCGCGCTACCGCTTCCCCACCGCCGCCGACGATGTCCGGGCGGGGTGGGACTGGCTGGTGCAAACGTGCGGCGTGCCGGCGAAAGAGATTGTGGTAGCCGGTGATTCAGCGGGCGGCCATTTGACGGTCGACATGCTGCTGCAGCCCGAGGTCGCCGCGCAATCCCCGGCCGCGCTGGTGCTGTTCTCGCCGCTGATCGACATGACGTTCGCGCTGTCGCTGGCCCGCGAAAAGATTCGCCCCGATCCCGCCATCCGGGTGGCCGACGCGGCCCGCCTGGTCGCGCTCTATCACCCGGGCATCGAACTCACCCACCCCCGGCTGACGCTCGACGTCGCCGGCGGCGCGATGCTGCCCCCGACCCTGATTCAAGCCGGCGGGGCCGAAATGCTGCAGGACGATGCGCGGCAGCTGGCTGCCGACATCAAGGCGGCGGGCGGCCGCTGCGAGCTGCAGATCTGGCCGCACCAAGTCCACGTGTTCCAAGCACTTCCGCGGATGACACCCGAAGCCGCCAAGGCCATGGCCTACGTCGCGCGCTTCATCGCCCACGCATTGCAGGATGCTCGTGCCGTCAAAGACGAGGCGGGCTGACGATGCTCGGACCGCTGGACAAACTGCTCGGCACGTCGAAGTGCACCAGCCGCGACGCGTTGGCCGTGGTGACCGGGGCCGGCAGCGGCATCGGCGCCGCGTTCGCCATCGAGCTCGGCCGCCGTCAGGGCACGATACTGTGCAGCGACATCGACGAGGCCGCCGCACAAAGGACCGCAGCTGCGATCGCCGAACTGGGCGCCGACGCGATGGCGATGCGCTGCGACGTCTCGCGCATCGACGACGTTCGCGCGCTGGCCGACCAAGCACAGTCCTTCTTCGGAGCCGCGCCCACCCTGGTCATCAACAACGCCGGTGTCGGTGCCGGCGGCGCGGGGATCGGCGATGTGCCCCTGGATGATTGGGTGTGGACGCTGGGCGTCAACTTGTGGGGCCCGATTCACGGCTGCCACGTGTTCACCCCGATCCTGCGTGCGGCCGGCCCGTCACCTGCCCCACGCGGCATCATCAACGTCGCCTCGGCCGCCGCGTTCGGCGCGGCTCCCGGGATGGCCGCCTACAACGTCAGCAAGGCCGGTGTACTTTCGCTTTCCGAAACGCTGGCCGCCGAACTGTCCGGCACCGGCATCCGGGTCACCGTGCTGTGCCCGACGTTCGTCAAGACCAACATCGTCGAATCGGGCCGCATCAGCCAGGCATCAGGAGAGCTCGCCGCGAAACTGATGCGCTGGACCGGAATCTCGACGCAGAAAGTGGCACGGATCTGCCTGGATACCCATGACCGCGGCGAGCTCTACTGCCTGCCACAACTCGACGCCAAAATCGGCTGGAACATCAAACGTGTTGCCCCCCAAACCTATACCCGTGCAGTCGGCCTGGTGTCGCGGGCGAACACGCACCGATAAGCCCAAAGGGGGGAAGGGGACCAAAAATGGCCATCGACATGGAAGCCATGCTCGCCAAGATCAAGGATCGCCAGTGGGCGCTCGCCGATATCGATTGGGACGCACCGGGTGCCGACACCATCAAGCCCGACTTCCGGCCCAAGCTCAAGGCGTTCATGGCCGACCTGTGCTGGATCGAGAACATCGGGGCCCGCGGATTTGCCGCGCTCGCCAAGAAGGCTCCGAACCCGACCATCGCGGAAATCTACCGCTATTTCCATGCCGAGGAGCAACGGCACGCCAACGCCGAATTGGCACTGATGAAACGCTGGGACATGCTCGACGACGGCGAGATCCCGAAGCCCAATGTCAACATCCGGTTGGCCATCGAATGGCTGGACACGTTCGCCGACGACATGCCCCTGTCGGTGTTGGGCACCGTGATCCCGATGCTGGAGGTCGCGCTCGACGGCGCGCTGCTGAAGTTCCTGCTGGAGTCCGTCGAGGACCCCGTCTGCCATCAGGTCTTCGAGAAGATCAACAACGACGAATCTCGGCACATCGCAGTCGATTTCGAGGTGCTGGAGATGATCGGCCACGCCACCGCGCGGCGCCTGGCCATCGACTTCGTCGGCCGCTTCGCCTCCCCGGGGCTGATCCTCGGGATGGTCATGTACGTCCCACTGCTCAATCGGATCCGCAACGAGATGGCCGGGATGGGCATGGACGCCGAACGGTTGTTCAACGCGGTCAACCGTTTCAAGCAACTCGGCGACCGCGGCGAACGCACCCGCCGGGTGCCCACCTACAAGCTGCTCAAGCGGCACGGCATGTGGGTGGTCAACCCACGCCACCCCTATCAGCTGCTGGCCAATTCCATGGTGTGGCTGTCGGATTTCTACCCCAAGCCGCTGCTGCGACCGGCTCCGAGCTGGTCGAAAGAACTCACCCACGACCCGGCGGCGTGACCATGGCAAACGACCACGTCTACGCAACACTGATCATCGGAGCCGGGTTCACCGGGCTCGGTACGGCAATTCGGTTGGCCGAGGCCGGGGTCACCGACATCGTCATATTGGAGCGCGCCGAGAAGGTGGGCGGCACCTGGCGCGACACCACCTATCCCGGGGCCAGCTGCGACGTCCCGTCGCTGCTGTACTCGTACTCGTTCGTGCAGAACCCGACGTGGTCGCGAACGTACTCCCCCGCCGCGGAAATCTGCCGCCACCTCGAAGACATGGCGACGAAATTCGACATCCGGCGCCACATCCGGTTCAAGCACGAGGTCAACGACCTGACTTTCGACGAGGACGCCGGCGTGTGGACGGCCAAGACCAAAAACCGCAAGCGTTTTCGCGCCCGCACCGTCGTGTTGGCCTCCGGCCCGCTGTCGGATGCCAGCTTCCCGGACATCCGCGGCCTGGACACCTATCAGGGACACAAGATCCACAGCGCCCGCTGGGATCACGACTACGACTTCGCGGGCAAGCGCGTCGCCGTCATCGGCACCGGAGCCAGCGCCATCCAGATCGTCCCCGAACTGGTCAAGCAGGCCGGGTTCGTCAAGGTGTTCCAGCGCACCCCCGGCTGGGTGTTGCCGCGCCTGGATGTGGCGACCCCACCGGCGGTACAGGCCCTGTTCGCCAAAGTTCCTGCGGTCCAACAACTTGCCCGCCAAGCTCTGTTCTGGGGCCACGAAGCCAGCGCGACGGCGCTGGTGTGGAACACCCCGCTCACCTCGGTGGTGGCCCGGCTCGGCCAGGCCCATCTGCGCGCCACGGTCAAAGACCCGTGGCTGCGCCGGCAGCTGACCCCGGATTTCGCCCCCGGCTGCAAACGGATGCTGGTCTCCAGCGACTACTACCCGGCCCTGCAACGCGACAATTGCAAATTGATCTCCTGGCCGATCGCGACGCTGAGCCCGGTCGGCATCCGCACCAGCGACGGCATCGAGCACCATCTGGACTGCATCGTGTTCGCCACCGGCTACGACGTTCACCTCACCGGCCCGCCGTTCGCCGTCACCGGTCTCGGCGGCCGGTCGCTGGCCGGCGAATGGGCCGACGGCGCACAGGCTTACAAGAGCATCAACGCGCACGGCTACCCGAACCTGTTCTTCATGACCGGCCCCAACTCTGGGCCGGGGCACAACTCGCTGCTGGTCTACATCGAAGGCCAGCTCGACTATGCGGTGCGCGGCATCCGCACCATCCTGGACGACGACCTGCGCTATCTCGATGTTCGCCAAGACGTCCAACTGCGCCACAACTCCGACATCCAGCGCCGGCTCACCAAGACGACCTGGATGTCGGGTTGCCGCAGTTGGTATCTCACCAAGGACGGATTCAACGCCTCGATGTATCCGGGTTTCGCAACCCAGTATCTTCGCCAGATGAGCGATTTCCGCCACGCGGACTACCGGGCGGTGGCGCGCCGGGCCACGGCGCGCGTCACCTCGACCGCCTGAGGCCGAGATGCCACCGAACCGGCCGGAGCCAGGCACCATCGCCAGCGTGCTGTACAACGTGCGGCGGGCGCCCAAACGCGTTCGCCGCCAATCGCGGGACTTCATCGAGACCGCGGTGTCTCAGCTGTTCGACGCGGCCGCGCGCCATCCGCACGGCGGCGCGTCCGGGGAGTACCGGATCGACGATTTGGCCCGGCTGGCCGGCACCAGCACCCGCAACATCCGGGTCTATCGCGATCGCGGCTTGTTGCCTCCCCCGCTGCGCGTGGGCCGTATCGCCTTGTTCAACGACACCCATCTGACGCGACTGCGACTGATCACCTCGATGCTCGACCGCGGCTACAACATCGCCCACGTGCGGGAAATGCTCAGCGCGTGGGAGGAAGGCAGAAGCCTCGGCGACGTGCTGGGTCTGGAGACGGCCATCGTCGGTACCTGGACCACCGAGAAGCCGGAGACCATGGCGCTCGTCGACGCCCAGGCGCTCGTCGACGATCCGGCCGCATTCGAGCGGCTGGTCAGCCTGCAGGTGATCCGGGTGGACGGTGAGATTGCCACCGTGACCCGGCCCAAGCTGATCGAAGCGTTCAACGAGATCCGCGGCTACGGCGTCAAATTGGAGAAGCTCGTCGACCTGCACGAGCAGATCGTGCCCGAGATCGACAAGATCAGCGACCTGCTGGTGCGCGCCGGCGCCGAACACGTCATCGACAGGATCAAGCCGGGCCAGGCACTGCCGGCGGATGCCGAGATCGCCGAGCTGATCACGATGCTGGTTCGGTTCCGCACCCAGGCCGTGGCCACCGTCACCGCCACGCTCGCGTCGTCGATCGAGTCCAACATCGAATCGTTGGCCAGCCGCATTCTCGCCGACTACCTCGAACACTCACCGGAAGCCGGAACCGAAGCGCCGCCCCACGAGTTGTCGGCACGGCGGCGGAAAGCCACCTGAGACGCTACCGGCGCGCAATCAGATACGGCGCCAGCGTGGACAGCTTCTCGCAGGTCTCCTCGAACTCGCGCTCGGCTTGCGACTCTTCGATGATTCCGGCGCCCGCCCGAAGCCACGTCTTGCCGCCGGATTCGTAGGCCGCCCGCAGCGTCAGCGCGGCATCCAGCGTCCCGTCGGCCGAGACCATCACCACCGCACCGGAATACAGCCCGCGCGGTGCTTCGTCGAGTCGCATGATCGCCTCGACACCGGCACCTTTCGGGATGCCCGACGCCGTGACCGCCGGGAAGAGCGCCTCCAAAGCGTCCATCCGGTCATTGGACGCATCCAAACGCCCGCTGACCGTGGAACCCAGGTGCTGCACACTCCCCCGTTCCCGCACGGTCATGAAATCGGTCACCACCACCGTTCCGGGTTCGGCGATCTCGTTCATCTCCTGCAGCGAGCTGCGCACCGAAATCGCATGCTCGACAATCTCTTTGGAATTCGATTCCAGGTCGTCGCGGGCCTGACGGTCGTTGGCCGGACCACGGCCGAGAGCGCGGGTGCCGGCCAACGGCTCGGTGATCACCTCGCCGTCTCGACGAACGGCGGTGACCAGCTCGGGGCTGTAGCCCAGCGCACGAATGCCGCCGAGCTGCAGCAGAAACGACCGCACCGGCGTGTTGTGCCGCCGGCCCAGCCGATAGGTAGCCGGAAAGTCAAGCGCGAAAGGCACTTCCACGGACCGGGAAAGAATCACCTTGCTGTAGTGCCCGGCCGCGATCTCGCTTACCGCCGTGGCCACCCGGTCGCGGTATTGCGAGCCGTCGGCGGCGATATCGATCCCGTGAGTTTCGCGCAGGTCGCGCACACCGTCGCGGAGCACGTCGAGCACCACTTGACGATGTTCGTCCGAGGAAAGAGAAATACCGTCCTGGCTCACCACGATGCGTGAACTCGGCCAGAACAGTCGGGCCAGCGGGGTGCCCGGCGCCAGCCGCTGCTGCAGCCCGTATTTGTAGACGCCGAATTCGAATGCGATCCAGCCGAATAGCTGATCGGTTTCGGCCAGCAGCGAGTCGATCGCCCCGCCGAGGACGGACCCCGGCCGCCCGGACCACCCTTGGCGCTGAGTCACGCCGTCGCGGATTACCCGCAATTCATCGCTGTCCAGCTCGATCATCGCGTGCACACCGCTGGCCAGCACCCATTGGCCGGTGTGCTCGTAGAGCAAATACTCTTCCCCGCTTCGGTCGTGCAGTACCGCCGCCAACTCCGCGGCGAGATCGGCCGGGTCGACGCGGGCCGGGATGGGAATTAGTGGGAACGCCATACCGATCGGATTCGTCTCGACGCTAGCTTCAGTCACGATTGGTAAGGCTAACCTAACGTAGGTATCTCATAAAGTCGTGGTCTCGCAAGCCGCTCCCCTCGGACAGTTCTCGCCAGGAATTAATCCGGCATCACCCGTTGCCAGAATCCCGCCGGTACGCTCCGCGGCTGCTGCCACCAGACCGTTTCGGCAGGCAGAGGCTTTAAATCCGGCGCGTGACGATGGGCGCAGTGGCGCGTCCGGCGGCATCGTGGGGCTTGAACGTTTGCCCCTCGTTCACCTGCTTAGCGCATAGGGAAGGGCTACCATGTCTGTGTTCCCCGTACCATTGCCGGCTCCGGTGCCGCTGCATGGGGGGCTCGCCAGCCAGCGGCGCGGAGAAGGGGGTAGTTCGGATGAACCCCACCAGGATTCGAAGCGCCCACGCGTGCGGTCGGGCCGCGCGAGCGCGCCAGACGCCCCACCCGGCGGCTGACAGAAAGACGTAACGGAGGTTTAATCCGGTCGGGCACGAATGACTGCAGCAAATGCCCGCTCGCGATTACCGCCTCATCGACCGAGAGGAACATTATGTTCGTGATTCGGCTCGCGAACGGCGAGGAAGTCCAGGCATCCGACGGCGACGAACTCGAAATTAACCAGGAAACCGGCGTCCTTACGGTTTCCCGGGTCGACGGATTCGAAGAAATTACGACGCATTACTCGCCGTCCGCGTGGCTGTCGGTGACGCACCGTAAACGGGGCGCCGGGGTCAGGCCCTCGCTAATTTCCGGCTGAGCCCCGACACGCGAATCCTGACAGTAAATGCACAGTGAACTCACACCAGATTCACGCTAATCCCGCCTTACCCGGTCCTACCTGCACCGCTGTGACCACGGCTTTTGTGATACAAAGCCGTTTCGGCGCGGCCTGAGGCGATGTCCCCATTTCGGGTCGGATCCGAGTGGCGGATTGACAGCCGCAGAGCTAAGTTTTCCACGGTCGTCGGGATGTTCGTGGTAGCCCCCGCTTGCGGACGGTGCTTCCCCCGGGCCACCGGACGGATAAAGAGAGGCATCTAATGCTGCAAGAGTTCTGGCATAACTTCACGCATAACCTGTTCAAGCCGCTTCTGCTTTTCTTCTACTTCGGATTCCTGATTCCGATCTTGAAGGTGCGATTCGAGTTTCCGTATGTGATCTATCAGGGCCTCACCATGTACCTGCTGTTGGCCATTGGCTGGCACGGGGGTGAGGAACTCGCCCAGGTCAAGGCCTCCAGCGTCGGGGTGATCGTGGGATTCATCGTGCTGGGCTTTGTCCTCAACTTCCTGATCGGCATCATCGCCTACTTCCTCATCAGCTGGATGACCAAGTTGCGCAGAATCGACCGGGCAACCGTGGCCGGTTACTACGGGTCGGATTCGGCCGGGACGTTTGCCACCTGCGTGGCGGTGCTGGCCGCGGTCAACATCGCCTTCGACGCGTACATGCCGGTGATGCTGGCCGTCATGGAGGTTCCGGGCTGCCTGGTGGCGCTGTACCTGGTCGCTCGACTGCGGCACCGGGGTATGGACGCGGCGGGCAACATGGCCGACGAGCCGGGCTACACGCCGGTCAAGGTCGGAGTCGGGCCCGGCACGGCGGCGCGGCCGCCCCATGGCCAGAGCCTGGGGAGCGAGCTCGGACTCGCGGTCGAGGACGAACTCGAGCTTTCCCTCGAAAAGGGCGAACGCACAGAGGAACTCGACGTGAGCCCGCGCGCGCAGCCCACCAAGAAGCAGTCCATGTTCTCCCGTGAGCTCTTTCAAGAAGTCTTCCTCAACCCCGGATTGGTGCTCCTTTTCGGCGGCATCGCGATCGGCCTGATCAGTGGTTTGCAGGGTCAAAAGGTCGTGCAAGACGACGACAAGTTCTTCGTCTTGGCCTTCCAGGGCGTGCTGTGCCTGTTCCTGCTCGAGATGGGCATGACCGCCTCCCGCAAGTTGAAGGACCTGAAGACGGCGGGACCGGGTTTCATCTTCTTCGCGTTGCTGGCCCCGAATCTTTTTGCGACGCTGGGGATCATCGTCGCCTGTTGCTACGCCAGCGTGACCCACACCGACTTCAAGCCGGGCACCTACGTGCTGTTCGCGGTCTTGTGCGGCGCGGCGTCCTACATCGCCGTGCCGGCGGTCCAGCGACTGGCCATCCCGGAAGCAAGCCCGACACTGCCGTTGGCCGCGTCATTGGGTCTGACGTTCTCCTACAACGTCACGATCGGCATCCCGCTCTACATCGAGATCGCCCGTGTCGTCGAAGGGTGGTTCGGCGTTTGACGCCGTCATCCCAATAGCGTCCGCACGACCGCGTCGGCCAGCAATCGGCCGCGCGGCGTGAGGACCAGCCGGTCGTCCTCAGCGATCAGCAAGCCGTCGGCGACAACGGTTTTGGCCCGTTCGCGCTCGGCGGCGTTTAGCACCTCAAGCGGAAGCCCCTGGCGCATCCGGGTTTTCAACAGGACGTCCTCGGTGTGCAAAGCCTCAACGTCGAGCTGCTCGAAACCCGCCACCGGCAACGCCGAACCCTGAAGCGCCTCGGCGTAAGCGTTGGGGTGCTTGACATTCCACCATCGCGTCGCGCCGACATGACCGTGCGCGCCCGGCCCCGCGCCCCACCATTGGCCGCCGTTCCAATAGCCGAGGTTGTGCCGGCACTCGCCGCCCGGCCGCGACCAGTTGGACACCTCATACCAGTCGAAACCGGCCGCGGACAGGCGCTCGTCGAGCAACTCGTAGCGATGCGCCAGCACGTCGTCGTCGGGTGCGGCCAGCTCACCGCTGCGGACCCGGCGCGCCAGCGCGGTCCCTTCCTCGACTACCAGCGCATACGCGGACACATGGTCGACGCCGGTGGCGATCGCCGTATCGACCGAGCACAACAGTTCGTCATCGGTCTCCCCCGGCGTTCCATAGATCAGGTCGAGGCTGACGTGGTCGAAGCCCGCCGCCAACGCCTCCCGGGCTGCCGACGCCGACCGGTTCGGCGTGTGGATCCGATCGAGGACGCCCAGCACGAACGGCGACACCGACTGCATGCCCAGCGACACCCTGGTGTACCCGGCCGCCCGGGCGGCCTCGAAGAAGTCCGGCCAGGCCGACTCCGGGTTGGCCTCCGTGGTGACCTCCGCGTCGGGCGCCAGCGGGAAGTGCCTGCGCACCGTGTCGAGCAGCGCGACGATGCGCGCCGGGCCCAGCAGCGACGGCGTCCCGCCGCCGACGAACACCGTGTCGACTGTGGGTGCGTCCAGCCGCGCGGTGGCCAACTCGAGCTCGGTGTTCAGCGCGTCCAGCCACGCGTCCGGATTGACGCCGCCCAGCTCGGCGGGTGTGTAGGTGTTGAAATCACAATATCCGCAACGGGTAATGCAGAACGGGACGTGGACGTAAACCCCAAACGCCTGTTCAGGTCTGCGCTGTATCCCGGGAAGCTCGACCGGTGCCGCGCGAAGGGCCATGCCAAATGATTGCACGAACGCCGGATCGTGCCGGTTGCTCGACGGACGGGTGGGTGAGCAACTTCACCCCGGCCCATCGTCGCCGAGCGTGGGACTCGCGGACGACTGCGGGGCGCCGGCCATACCAGCGGCCCACGGTCGGCGACCAGGAGGAACGGCCTCTCAGGGGTTTCTCGGGTTTGTCTATCTGATTACCCAGGATTAGCGGGTAGTTTTGCTCACCGTGAGAACAAATTCGACCAGGTGGTACGGCCCGTCGGCATCCGTGGCAGAATGGGCGCGTGACCGTCGCCCAGCCCAGCCTGCGCACTGCGCTAGTGGCGCGGCGGCACATCGATCTCAAGCGTGTCTGCAGCTGTAGCTGTCCGGCTTGATTCCGTAGACCCGCCCACCTGTACGCCCAGCTGGCGCCGGATCTGCGCCCGCCGTAGGAGACCGGTGAGTCGCGTGTCCACGCTTGCACAGCCCGCGAAGGAGACTTCGAATGACCACAGCCCGTCCCGCTGCGCCCGACAAAAAGGCCCGAAGTGAGGGCCAGTGGGCGCTGGGTGATCGCGAGCCGCTCAACCCCAACGAGGAGATGAAGCAGGCCGGCGCCCCGCTCGACGTGCGCGATCGCATCTTGGACACGTACTCCAAGGACGGCTTCGACAGCATCGACAAGAGCGACCTGCGCGGCCGGTTCCGCTGGTGGGGTCTGTACACCCAGCGCGAGCAGGGGTACGACGGCTCGTTCACCGGCGACGACAACGCCGAGTTGCTGGAAGCCAAGTACTTCATGATGCGGGTGCGTTGCGACGGCGGAGCGGTGTCGGCGGCCGGCCTGCGCACCATCGGCCAGATCTCCACCGAGTTCGGCCGCGACACCGCCGACATCTCCGACCGCCAGAACGTGCAGATCCACTGGGTCGAAGTGGAAAACGTCCCGGAGATCTGGCGCCGGCTGGCCGAGGTCGGCTTGCAGACCGCCGAGGCCTGCGGCGACTGCCCGCGGGTGATCTTGGGCTCTCCCCTGGCCGGTGAGTCCCTCGACGAGGTGCTTGACCCGACCTGGGCGATCGACGAGATCGTGCGCCGCTACATCGGCCAGCCCGAATTCGCCGACCTGCCGCGCAAGTACAAGACCGCCATCTCGGGCCTGCAGGACGTGGTGCACGAGGTCAACGACATCGCGTTCATCGGCGTCAACCACCCCGAGCACGGCCCCGGGCTGGACCTGTGGGTCGGCGGCGGGCTGTCCACCAACCCGATGCTGGGCCAACGGGTCGGCGCCTGGGTGCCACTCGAAGAGGTGCCCGAGGTGTGGCACGCGGTGACCTCGATCTTCCGCGACTACGGCTACCGCCGGCTACGGGCCAAGGCGCGACTGAAGTTCCTGGTCAAAGACTGGGGCATAGAAAAATTCCGGGAAGTTCTGGAAACCGAGTACCTCAAGCGTCCGCTGATCGACGGCCCGGCCCCCGAACCGGTCAAGCACCCGATTGACCACGTCGGCGTGCAGCGGCTCAAGAACGGGCTCAACGCCGTCGGCGTCGCCTCGATCGCCGGCCGGGTGTCGGGCACCATCCTCACCGCGGTGGCCGACCTGGCCGAGCGGGCCGGCTCGGACCGGATCCGGTTCACGCCCTACCAGAAGCTGGTCATCCTCGACATCCCCGACGACAAGCTCGACGAGCTGGTCACCGGCCTGGAGGCACTCGGCCTGCAGTCGAAGCCCTCGCAGTGGCGCCGGAACCTGATGGCCTGCACCGGAATTGAGTTCTGCAAGCTGTCCTTCGCCGAAACCCGGGTCAAGGCACAGTCTTTGGTGCCCGAGCTGGAGGCTCGGCTCGAGGACATCAACTCCCGGCTCGACGTCCCGATCACCGTCAACATCAACGGCTGCCCCAACTCGTGCGCCCGAATTCAGGTCGCCGACATCGGGTTCAAGGGACAGATGGTCGACGACGGCGACGGCAACTCGGTCGAAGGCTTCCAGGTGCATCTGGGCGGCAGCCTCGGCCTGGACAGCGGATTCGGCCGGAAACTGCGCCAGCACAAGGTCACCAGCGACGAGATCGGTGACTACATCGATCGGGTGGTGCGCAACTTCGTCAAGCACCGCAACGAGGGAGAGCGGTTCGCGCAGTGGGCAGTTCGCGCCGAGGAGGGTGACCTCCGATGAGCACCGACACGACCGACCAGTCCTACGCCGCACTGCGCGAGCTGGCCGCCCGAGGTGCGGCCGAACTCGAGGGTGCCAGCGCCACCGAACTGTTGCGCTGGACCGATGAGAACTTCGGCGGTATCAACGGCCCGCGCGGCTGGGCGACATGCAATTACGTCGTCGCCTCCAACATGCAGGACGCCGTGCTGGTGGATCTGGCGTCCAAGGTGCGCCCCGGCGTGCCGGTGCTGTTCCTGGACACCGGTTATCACTTCGTCGAAACCATCGGCACCCGCGATGCAATCGAATCCGTCTACGACGTGCGCGTTCTCAATGTCACGCCGGAGCACACGGTGGCCGAGCAGGACGAACTCAACGGTAAGGACCTGTTCGCGCGGGACCCCGGCGAGTGCTGCCGGCTGCGCAAAGTCGTGCCCCTGGGCAAATCGCTCAGCGGTTACGGCGCCTGGGTGACCGGGCTGCGCCGGGTCGAGGCACCGACTCGCGCCAACGCGCCGCTGATCAGCTTCGACGAGGCTTTCAAGCTGGTGAAGGTCAACCCGCTGGCGGCGTGGACCGATGAGGACATGCAGAACTACATCGACGAGCACGATGTGCTGGTCAATCCGCTTGTCTACGAAGGCTATCCGTCGATCGGCTGCGCTCCCTGCACGGCCAAGCCCGCCGAAGGCGCCGACCCGCGCAGTGGACGCTGGCAGGGTCTGTCCAAGACCGAATGCGGGCTGCACGCGTCGTGAGCACCCTTGTGCTGACCGCGCACGGCAGCAAAGATCCACGGTCGGCGGCCAATGCACAGGCCGTCGCCGCCCAAGTGACCCGCTTGCGGCCGGATCTCGATGTGCGACTGGCATTCCTGGAGCACAGCTCACCGAGCCTGGCCGACGTGCTCACATCGACCGACGGCCCGGCGGTCGTCACTCCGCTGTTGTTGGCCAACGCGTACCACGCCCGCGTCGACATACCCGCACAGATTGCCAGTTGCGTTACCACCCAACATGTCTGGCAGGCTCCGGTGCTCGGCGAGGACGACCGGCTGGTGTCGGTGCTACGCCGTCGCGTGACGGAGTTGGGGGTCTCGCGCCTCGATGATCGCGTCGGCGTCCTGGTGGTGGCGATCGGCACCTCCGACCTGGCGGTGAACGCGCGCACCGGCCGGGTGGCGCCAAAGCTGTTGGCGGGCACGTCCTGGGCCGGAGCGACCACCGCGTTCGCCACCCAACAGCAACGTTCGCTGACCGAAGCGCTGGGCAGGTTGCGCCGCCAGCGCGTCGGCCGGGTGGTCATCGCACCGTGGTTTTTGGCGCCGGGACTGATACCCGATCGGGTGGAGAGATTCGCCGCCAAGACCGGCATCGAGATGGCGGCCCCGCTGGGCGCCGATCGGTTGTTGGCCGAGACGGTGCTGGATCGCTTCGCCGAGGCGACCGCCGACCAGATCGCGGCCTGAGCGGCCTCAGCGGCCTCACAGTACGCCAAATCGCTTTCGGCACTAACATGGCGCAATGGGCGATCACGACTCGCACCGGCTCGCCGAGCATCTGGCCGGCCTGCCCCACTACCACGTCGTCGCTCAAAACCGGAACAACGAGGTCATTTACAGCGACGGGCTCACCTGGCCGGGCGCAGAGGGATTCGCCGCAGACCTGATTTCACCGGCGCCGGGCGCCCCGCTGCCCGAGGTGGAGCTCGACGCGGTGTGGATTGTCGAAGCCGACCCACGATGGTGCCCGTTCGCCCACGGTGACGAGACCGATGAATCCGACGAGCTGACGGTGACCGAGTACCTCGAGCGGCTGACCCAGCAACCGCCCTACTGGGCGGCGCCGCAATAACTGTCAGGCCGACGTCAGGGTGCTCTGTTCGGCATCGGCGCCGGGTACGGCGTCGGCGATAATGGGCGGCACGCGGGTGGCGCGCACGTAGACGGTGTCGCCGTCCTTCAGGGCCAGCGCCTCGGCGTCGCCGCGGGTGATTTGCGCGGTGAAACTGCCGCCGGTGGCCGCGCTGGTCAACTCGACGCGCACCTCGAAGCCCAATGCCACGACCCGTTCGACGGTAGCGCGGACCACTCCAATGGATTCGGCTGTGCCGTCACCGCCGGCGATCGCCATCTCGGGATTGCGGCCGACCCGAATGTCGTGCGGGCGAACCAAACTGCCGTTCAGTGTCGACACCGCGCCCAGGAACGACATCACGAACGCGTTCGCGGGAGCGTCGTAGACCTCGGTCGGTGACCCGATCTGTTCGATGCGGCCCTTGTTGAGCACCGCGATCCGGTCGGCGACATCCAGCGCCTCGGCCTGGTCGTGGGTGACCAGCACCGTGGTGACGTGGACCTCGTCGTGCAGGCGCCGCAGCCAGGCGCGCAGATCCTCGCGAACCTTGGCGTCCAGTGCGCCGAATGGCTCGTCGAGCAGCAGCACCTGCGGGTCGACGGCCAGTGCTCGCGCCAGCGCCATCCGCTGTCGCTGACCGCCGGAAAGCTCGTTGGGGTAGCGACCCTGAAATCCGCTGAGCCCCACGACTTCCAGCAGGTTGTCGACCTTCTGCTTGACCTCGGCCTTGGGTCGCTTGCGGATCTTCAATCCGTACGCCACATTGTCGCGCACGGTCATGTGCTTGAACGCGGCGTAATGCTGGAACACGAATCCGATGCCGCGCCGCTGCGGCGGCACCCGGGTGACGTCGCGGCCGTTGATCGTGATCGTCCCGGTGTCGGGCTGGTCGAGCCCGGCGATGGTGCGCAGCAGGGTCGACTTGCCCGAGCCGCTGGGGCCGAGCAATGCCGTCAGCGAACCGGCCGGAACCACGAAGTCCACATGATCCAGGGCGACGAAATCGCCGTAGCGTTTGTTGGCGTCGCGCACGGTGATCGCGAGGTCACCGGTGTTGGCGTCGGTCATCTCCGATTCTCCTTGTCAGGCCTTGCTCGCCGCTCGTGCCCGGCGGGCATCCAGAACCACCTGGACGATCAGCACGGCCACCGCGACACCCATCAACAACGTCGACAACGCATAGGCGCCGTATTCGGCCCCCCGGTTGTAACGGTCCGAGACCAGCAGCGTCAGCGTCTGCGACTTCCCCGGAAGGTCGGACGACACGATGATCACCGCGCCGTACTCACCGAGTGTACGAGCGATGGTCAGCACAACGCCGTAGGTCAGGCCCCATCGAATGGACGGCAGCGTGATCCGCCAAAACGTCTGCCACCAACCAGAACCCAGGGTGGCCGCCGCTTCCTCCTGGTCGGTCCCCAGTTCGTGGAGCACCGGCTCGACTTCACGCACCACAAACGGCAACGTGACGAAGATGCTGGCGAGCACGATGCCGGGCAGGCCGAAGATGATTTTGAAACCCAGGTCCTTTTCCACGAAGCCGAACGCACCGGCCGACCCCCACAACGCGATCAGCGCCACGCCGACGATGACGGGAGAAACGGCGAACGGCAGGTCGATGACCGCCTGCAGCACGCGCTTGCCACGGAATCTATTGCGCGCCAAGACAAGCGCTGTGGGCACACCGAAGAGGACATTCAGTGGCACCACGATGGCCACCACCAGCAGCGACAAGTCGAGCGCCGATATCGCCGCCGGGGTGGTGATCCGGTCGACGAACTCGCCGAACCCGGGTTCGAACGTCCGCCATAGGATCAGTGTGACCGGGATGACCAGCAATACCAGGATGTAGGCCAGCGCCACGTACCGGGTGAGGTAGCGAACCCACGGCGACGATGTCACGCCGACCCCTCCTCGTGTCGGGCCGCGCGCGCGCCGACCAGGCGCAAGGTGAACAACACGACGAACGAGATCAACAGCAGCACAATGGATATCGCGGCGGCACCGGTGCGGTCGTCATTCTCGATCAAGGTGCGTATCCACTGCGACGAGACCTCGGTCTTGCCGGGCACCGCGCCACCGATCAGCACCACCGAGCCGAACTCACCGATGGCCCGCGAAAACGCCAGGCCCGCACCGGACAACAACGCCGGCAGCAGCGACGGCAGCACCACCGAGGTGAACACCTTCGGCCCGCTGGCGCCCAGCGACGCCGCGGCCTCCTCGGTTTCCCGATCGATTTCCATCAGCACCGGTTGCACGGCCCGCACCACGAACGGCAGTGTGACGAACGCCAGCGCCACCGCCACGCCCCACGGGGTGTGCTGCAGATGAAGACCCACCGGGCTGTTTTTCCCGTACAGCGCCAGCATGACCAGGCTGGCGACGATCGTCGGCAATGCGAACGGCAAGTCGATGATCGCGTCCACGAGACGCTTGCCGGGGAAGTCGTCACGCACCAGCACCCACGCGATCAAGAGGCCGAATAGCAGGTTGAGCACCGTGACCCCGGCCGAGATGCTCAGCGTCACCTCGAACGAGGCCAGCGCCGCGCGCGACGTCACGGCCTCGGTGAACGCCCGCCAGCCGCCACCGGCGGCCTGCCAGGCGATGGCGGCAAGCGGCAGCAGCACGATCAGCGAGAGCCACACCGTCGCCACCCCGACGCGCAGCGACGAGTTGCCGTGGCGCCCGAACGTGCGCGCGACCAGTTGCGCGGTGTCCCCGGGCTCGGCGAGCTCGGGCCGAATCGCTTCCGGGTTCGGGTTGGTCGTCACGGTCATCCGGTGGCCTTCGTATAGATCTTGGTGATGCTGCCGTTGCTCTTGTCGAAGAGCTGCGGATCGACCGTGGCCCAGCCGCCCAGCTCGGCGATCGTCCAGAGCTGCTGCGGCAACGGGAATTGGACGCGGAAGTCGGCGGCGACCAACGGGTCAACCGGCCGAAAACCGGCCTGCGCCCACAGCTTCTGCGCCGCGGGCGTGTACTGGAAGTTGCGGAACGCGGTGGCCACCTCCAGGTGCGGACTGGAGGTCACCAGTGCCAGCGGGTTTTCGATCTTGAAGGTCTGCGGCGGGGTGACGTGTTCGACCGGCTTTCCTTGCCGCTCGGTCGCGATGGCCTCGTTCTCGTAGCTGAGCAACACGTCGCCGCTGCCCTGGATGAAAACGTCGGTCGCTTGTCGTGCCGACCCGGGCCGCAATTTCACGTGGTCTCGCACCAACTGACGGACGAAGTCGAGCCCCGCTTGGCTGTTGCGGCCGCCCTCGCTCTTGACGGCATATGGGGCGAGCAGATTCCATTTGGCCGCACCCGAACTCAGCGGGCTGGGCGTGATCACCTCGACACCAGGCCGCAGCAGGTCGTCCCAATCTTTGATGTGCTTCGGATTGCCTTTACGCACTAGGAAAGTCACCACCGACCCGAACGGTATGCCCTTGGTCGCATCGGCGTTCCAGTCCTTAGAAACCTTGCCCGCCTTGACCAGTCGAGTGACATCCGGTTCCACCGAGAAGTTCACCAGGTCGGCCGGTTTCCCTTCGGCGACCCCGCGAGACTGGTCGCCGGAGGCGCCGTAGGAGGTGATCACCTGCACACTCTTGCCCTCCTCGGAGGCGTTGAATGCGGGAATCACCTTGCTCCATCCGGGTTCTGGGGCGGAGTAGGCGACCAGGGTGATGGTGGTATGCGCGCTCGTGGGCCCGCTGCCGCCCACGACGTCGCTGGGGCCGCCGCCACAGGCCGCGACGACACCGACGATCAGCGCGAGCGCGACGAGGGGTCGCCAGCGCGGTGCGCCGGCGTTGTCGATAAGCATTGACGGCCTTTCGGTGCGGGCTTACGGATATCGGTCCGTTGCTGCGGAAAGGCAATGAAAACGTCAGGGGAATTCGCGAACTCCCTACCAAACCGCGCACGGGTGGTAGTCAGCGACAACAGTGCACGAAGACATCACATTCCGGGGCGTCGGAAGTCAGGTGCATGGCGCGAAGCCTAACAGGAATCCACTGACCCGCCACCGGACCGGGCCGGCACCCGCCTCAGTGCGTCACCCACCACGCGACGATCACCAATACCACGAGCGCGACGAGAACCAACGTCACGTGAGAACGAGGCATCGCGGTTACCTGGGCGTCCCGTCGGTCCGACGCGCGCGCTGCATCAATTCGATGCCCTTGCTGAGCACGGCGTCCAGCGCCACCGCCGCGAGGTATGCCACCGCCAGCACGACCGGCATCACCACCATGGCCTGCAGCACGAAGGGAAGTCCGGAAAGCCACAGCTCATTTCCGTCCCACCAATTGAGGAACGCGTTCACCGGGCTCACACTATTCGTCCGAGCAGTCGAAACACCAATGTGTGAGGATCGGCAAGTGGCAATCGCAACCGAGGAAACCACCTGCCTCATCGCCGGCGGTGGCCCGGCCGGAATGGTGCTTGGCCTGCTGTTAGCGCGTGCCGGCATAAGAGTCACGGTGATGGAAAAGCACGCCGATTTCCTGCGTGATTTCCGGGGCGACACCGTGCACGCGAGCACCCTGCGCCTGCTCGACGAACTCGGTTTGGGATCGCGTTTCGCCCAGGTTCCGCATCGCCTGATCGACAGCATCCAACTGCAGGTGCAAGGCCAGTCGTTGAATCTCGATTTGTCGCACCTGCCGGGCGCGCATCAGCACATTGCCCTGGTACCCCAGTGGGACTTCCTGGAGCTGTTGGCCGCCGCGGCCGCGGCAGAACCCAGCTTCCAATTGATGCGCAGCACAGAGGTGACCGGCGTGGTGCGCGAGGGTGACCGCGTCACCGGCGTCACCTACCGCGACTCGAGCGGGGCGAGCAAACAGATGCGCGCCGCGCTGACGGTGGCCTGCGACGGGCGCGGGTCCACGGTGCGCTCCGCGCTCGCACTCGAACCGCGCCGGTTCGGCGCCCCGATGGATGTGTGGTGGTTCCGGCTGCCCCGCCACGCCGGCGACCCGAGCGGACTTGCCGGCCGGTTCGTGTCCGGACACGGGATCATCATGATCGACCGCGGCGACTACTACCAGATCGCGTACGTCATTCCCAAGGGAACCGACACCGAGATGCGGGCCGAGGGCATCGAGGCGTTGCACCGGGTGCTGGTGACCCTGGTGCCCTGGCTCGCCGACCGTGTCGGCACGCTGACTTCGTTCGACGACGTGAAACTGCTTGACGTACAACTCAATCGGTTGCGTCGCTGGTACACCCACGGCGCCCTGTGCATCGGCGACGCGGCGCACGCGATGTCGCCGGTCGGCGGGGTCGGGATCAACCTCGCGGTCGCCGATGCGGTAGCCGCCGCCCGCTTGCTGGCCGGTCCGCTGCAAGCCGGGCGGGTATCGACTCGGGAGTTGTTGCGGGTGCAGGTACGCCGCTGGATACCGACGGCGATCGTGCAGGCCGTGCAACGGGCGATCCACGCCCAAGTGGTCGCCGACGTGGTGGGCGGAGGCGACGGCAAAGCGCCCCGCGGCATTGGGCTGGCCAGCCGAACACCGGCCTTGCGGCGGTTGTTCGCCTACCTGGTGGCGATCGGTCCACTGTCCGAGCACGCACCGAAGTTCGCCCGGCCTAACGGCTAGTCCGATGGACGCCGGGCGGGTCGACAGATGATGATGTCGAGATGGTCATGCACGCTGAACCCGCCGACCAGCCCGCCAGCGGGGAGCCCGAGCAGGCGTTTGGATCGGCCCGCCAATCGCCGTTGGACTCGCCGCTTGATTTCAGCGGGTCGGCGCCGTTCAGCTCCGGCGGCGCACTGCGCAACCCGTTCCCGCCGATCGCCGACTACGCGTTTCTGTCCGACTGGGAAACGACCTGCCTGATCTCCCCCGCCGGCTCGGTCGAGTGGCTGTGCGTGCCGCGGCCGGACTCGCCGAGCGTGTTCGGCGCGATCCTGGACCGCAGCGCCGGCCATTTCCGGCTCGGCCCGTACGGCGTCTCGGTGCCCTCGGCCCGCCGCTACCTGCCGGGCAGCCTGATCATGGAAACCACGTGGCAAACGCACACCGGCTGGCTGATTGTGCGCGACGCGCTGGTGATGGGCCCCTGGCATGACATCGAGCGCCGGTCCAAAACCCACCGTCGTACCCCGATGGATTGGGATGCCGAGCACATTCTGCTGCGCACGGTGCGGTGCGTCAGCGGCACCGTCGAGCTGATGATGAGCTGCGAACCGGCGTTCGACTACCACCGCATCGGCCCCACCTGGGAATACTCCGCCCACGCATACGGCGAGGCAGTCGCGCGCGCCAGCAAGCAACCGGACGACCATCCGCAGCTGCGGCTGACCAGCAATCTGAACATCGGCCTGGAGGGTCGCGAGGCCCGGGCCCGCACCCGGATGAAGGAGGGCGACGACGTGTTCGTCGCGCTGAGCTGGACCAAGCACCCGGCGCCGCAGACCTATCAAGAAGCTGCCGACAGGATGTGGCAGACCACCGAGTGCTGGCGGCAGTGGATCAACATCGGCAACTTCCCGGACCACCCGTGGCGGGAATTCCTGCAGCGCAGCGCGCTGACGCTGAAGGGTTTGACCTATTCGCCCACCGGTGCGCTGCTGGCGGCCAGCACCACGTCGCTGCCGGAGACGCCGCAGGGCGAACGCAACTGGGACTACCGCTATGCGTGGGTGCGCGACTCGACGTTCGCGTTGTGGGGCCTGTACACGCTGGGGCTGGACCGCGAGGCCGACGACTTCTTCGCGTTCATCGCCGACGTCTCCGGCGCCAACAACAACGAGCGCCATCCGCTGCAGGTGATGTACGGCGTGGGCGGCGAGCGCAGCCTGGTCGAAGAGGAACTGCACCACCTGTCCGGCTATGACCACGCGCGCCCGGTGCGCATCGGCAACGGCGCGTATAACCAAGTGCAACACGACATTTGGGGATCGATCCTGGACTCGTTCTACCTGCACGCCAAGTCGCGCGAGCAGGTGCCGGAGACCCTGTGGCCGGTGCTCAAGAAGCAGGTGGAGGAGGCGATCGCCCATTGGCGCGAGCCCGACCGCGGCATCTGGGAGGTGCGCGGGGAGCCGCAGCACTTCACCTCGTCGAAGGTGATGTGCTGGGTGGCGCTGGACCGCGGGTCGAAACTGGCCGAGCGACAAGGCGAGAAGAGCTACGCGCAGCAGTGGCGCGCGATCGCCGAGGAGATCAAGGCCGACATCCTCAAGCACGGGGTGGACTCCCGCGGGGTGTTCACCCAGCGCTACGGCAGCGACGCGTTGGACGCCTCGCTGCTGCTGGTGGTGCTGACCCGCTTCCTGCCACCCGACGATCCGCGCGTGCGCAACACGGTGCTGGCGATCGCGAACGAGCTCACCGAAGAGGGGCTGGTGCTGCGCTACCGGGTCGAACAGACCGACGACGGGCTGGCCGGCGAGGAGGGCACCTTCACCATCTGCTCGTTCTGGCTGGTGTCGGCCCTGGTCGAGATCGGTGAGGTGCATCGTGCCAAGCGGCTGTGCGAGCGGCTGCTGTCCTACGCCAGTCCGCTGCAGCTGTACGCCGAGGAGATCGAGCCGCGCACCGGCCGGCACCTGGGCAACTTCCCGCAGGCGTTCACCCACCTGGCGCTGATCAACGCGGTGGTGCACGTGATCCGCGCCGAGGAGGAACTCGACGGCTCCGGGATGTTCCAGCCCGCCAACGCGCCCATGTGACGTAAAGCGCCGCTATTTCTTGGCTTTGTCGCCCGCCGCGTCGGTGGATAGCGCCGCGACGAACGCCTCCTGCGGGACATCCACGCGCCCAATGGTTTTCATCCGCTTCTTGCCTTCCTTCTGCTTTTCCAGAAGTTTGCGTTTGCGGGTGATGTCACCCCCGTAGCACTTGGACAGCACGTCCTTGCGGATAGCGCGGATGTTCTCGCGGGCAATGATTTTCGATCCGATCGCCGCCTGCACCGGCACCTCGAACTGCTGGCGCGGAATCAGTTCCTTCAGCTTGGTGGTCATCTTGTTTCCGTAGGCGAACGCCGAATCCTTGTGCACGATCGCCGAAAACGCGTCGACGGCCTCGCCCTGCAGCAGGATGTCGACCTTGACCAACGAAGCTTCCTGTTCGCCGGCCTCCTCGTAGTCCAGGCTGGCGTAGCCGCGGGTGCGCGATTTGAGCGAGTCGAAGAAGTCGAAGATGATCTCGCCCAACGGCATCGTGTAGCGCAGCTCGACGCGCTCCGGGGACAGGTAATCCATGCCGCCGAGCTCGCCGCGGCGCGACTGGCACAGCTCCATGATGGTGCCGATGAACTCACTCGGCGCGATGACAGTCGTCTTCACGATGGGTTCGTACACCGTGCGCACCTTGCCTTCGGGCCAGTCCGACGGGTTGGTCACCACGATCTCGCTGTCGTCCTCCTTGACCACCCGGTACACGACGTTGGGTGACGTCGAGATCAGGTCCAAATCGAACTCGCGCTCCAGGCGCTCCCGGGTGATCTCCATGTGCAGCAGACCCAAAAAGCCACACCGGAATCCGAAGCCCAGCGCCACCGACGTCTCCGGCTCGTAGGTCAGGGCCGCGTCGTTGAGTTGCAGTTTTTCCAGGGCATCGCGCAGATCCGGGTAGTCCGAACCGTCCACGGGATACAGCCCCGAATACACCATCGGCTTGGGTTCGCGGTAGCCGGTGAGCGCTTCCTTCGCCCCGTGGCGGGCCGTCGTCACGGTGTCACCGACCTTGGATTGGCGGACGTCCTTCACGCCGGTGATCAGGTAGCCCACCTCCCCCACGCCCAGCCCCTCGCTGGCCTTGGGTTCGGGCGAGACGATGCCGACCTCGAGCAGTTCGTGCGTCGCGCCGGTGGACATCATCGCGATGCGCTCGCGCGGCGTGATCTTGCCGTCGACCACGCGGACGTAGGTCACCACCCCGCGGTAGATGTCGTACACGGAATCGAAGATCATCGCACGGGCCGGGGCGTCCGCGTCGCCCTGCGGCGGCGGCACCTCACGCACCACGTGGTCGAGCAGGTCGGCCACGCCCTCGCCCGTCTTGCCGGACACCCGGAGCACGTCGCCCGGTTCGCAGCCGATGATGTGCGCGATCTCACCGGCATAGCGATCCGGGTCGGCCGCGGGCAGGTCGATCTTGTTGAGCACCGGGATGATGTGCAGGTCGCGGTCCAGCGCGAGGTACAGATTTGCCAGCGTCTGGGCCTCGATGCCCTGCGCGGCGTCGACCAGCAGCACCGCGCCCTCGCAGGCCTCCAGCGCGCGGGACACTTCGTAGGTGAAGTCGACGTGGCCCGGGGTGTCGATCAGGTGCAGGACGAACTCTTCGTCGCCGACCTTCCAGGGCAGCCGGACGTTCTGTGCCTTGATGGTGATGCCGCGCTCCCGCTCGATGTCCATCCGGTCCAGGTACTGGGCGCGCATGGACCGCTCGTCGACGACGCCGGTGAGCTGCAGCATCCGGTCGGCCAGCGTGGACTTTCCGTGGTCGATATGAGCGATGATGCAGAAGTTCCTGATCTGCGCCGGCGCGGTGAAGGTCTTGTCGGCGAAACTGCTGATGGGAATCTCCTGGCGGGTGCTGTTGATGCTGCTTGACCGTGGTTCGCGGGTACGTCCAGGGTATCCATGCGGGCTGGTCGGGACACACTCGGACACGGTCGGGCCGGTCGGCCGACGACTATGCTGCGACTATGGCGTCCAGCCGGAAATCGCAATGGAAAACCTTCCAGCGGTTCGCCCAGAACGTCGTCGTTTACGGGGTCCCGCGACTCATCCAGCAGGTGCAGACCGCGCATGCGGTGTACCGCGAAATCGAACAGGTCGTGAAAGCCACCGCTAGCGCACGGGCCACCGACGACTCGGAGCCGACGTCGATCACCGAGGGCCGGCCGGTGACCAGCGACAGCTTCCCCACCGCGCAACGGGCCCGCAAGGTGGTCTACGCCCCCGACCTCGACGGCCGCGCCGATCCCGGGGAAATCGTCTGGACCTGGGTGGTCTACGAGGACGATCCCACCCGCGGCAAGGACCGCCCGGTGCTCGTCGTGGGCCGCGACCGCGGCGTGCTGCTCGCGCTCATGCTGTCCAGTCAGGAGCACTATGCCTCCGACCCGGATTGGGTCGGGATCGGCACCGGCGACTGGGATTACGAGGGCCGCGAAAGCTGGGTGCGGCTGGACCGGGTGCTCGACGTGCCCGAAGAGGGTATTCGCCGCGAGGGCGCGGTCCTGAACCGCGAGATCTTCGACGTGGTGGCCGCGCGGCTGCGCGCCGACTACGCCTGGCGCTGACTCCCTTCGCCGAACGTGCTCTGGTGGCGACAAATGCGCGGATTTCTCGCCACCAGAGCACGTTCGCCGAAAAGGGCGCTCAGCCTTGCGTGATGTAGGACTGCAGCTGCTGCTGTTCGGCCTCGAGCTCTTCCATGCGCGTCTTGACGACGTCGCCGATGCTGACGATGCCGATCAGCTTCCTGCCGTCGAGCACGGGCACGTGACGCACCCGATTCTTGGTCATCAGCACGCTGATCTCGTCGACCGTGTCGGACTTCGTGCAGGTCGCGACCGTCGCGGTCATGATCTTGGAGACCGGGCGGGTGAGCATGCTGGGCCCATGCGCGTGCAGCTGGCGCACGACGTCGCGCTCGGACACGATGCCGACCACTCCCTCGTCCCCGACCACCACCATGGCGCCGATGTTTTGCTCGGCGAGGCCGGCGAGCAATTCCCGGACCGTCGCGTCGGGATTGATCGTGGTGACCGCCGCGCCTTTGTTTCGCAAAACGTCCGCTATCCGCATCGAGCCTCCAGCTGGTTGTGATCTGCTTCACACCAGGCTACGGCTAACTCGCGCGGCGGGAAAGCCAACACGAAAACCGGCAACCGATCCCCAACCGATACCCGCGTGTCCGCGGGCCAAACATGCGAGCCACCCACGCGTCTTGAAAGATTGGGGCCATGATCGAGATCACCCTGTTAGGAACCGGCAGTCCCATCCCCGATCCGAACCGCGCGGGACCGGCGACGCTGGTGCGGGCCGGCGGGCAAGCGTTCCTGGTGGATTGCGGGCGCGGCGTGCTGCAGCGCGCGGCGGCCGTTGGCGTGGGTGCCGCCGGGTTGTCGGCGCTGCTGCTCACCCACCTGCACAGCGACCACATCGGCGATCTCGGCGACCTGCTGATCACGCGGTGGATCACCACGTTCACACCCGATCCCGCGCCGTTCCCGATCATCGGGCCGCCGGGCACCGCCGAGACGGTCGAGGCCATGCTGAAGGCGTTCGGCCACGACATCGGTTACCGCATCGCCCATCACGACGACCTGAACACGCCGCCGCCGATCGAGGTGCACGAGTACACCGAGGGCCCGGTGTGGGACCGCGACGGCGTTTTTATTCGGGTCGCGCCCACCGACCACCGGCCGGTGGCACCGACCATCGGATTCCGGATCGACGCCGGCGGCGCCTCGGTGGCGCTGGCCGGGGACACGGTGCCGTGCGCGGGCCTGGACGATCTGGCGGCCGGGGCAGACGCGTTGGTGCACACGGTGATCCGCAAGGACATCGTCACGCAGATCCCGCAGCAGCGGCTGCAGGACATCTGCGACTACCATTCGTCGGTCGAAGAAGCCGCGGCGACCGCGGCCCGCGCCGGGGTCGGCACGTTGGTCATGACGCACTATGTGCCGGCGCTGGTGCCCGGACAGGAAGAACAGTGGCGCACACTGGCCGCGTCGCAATTCGGCGGGCGCATCGAGCTCGGCGACGACTTGCACCGGGTCGAAGTCTCGCCGCAGCCGTAGCCGTAGCCGTAGCCGTAGCCGTAGCCATGGATGATCGCCCGAGCGCCGGCGCAACTCACGAGGACGAGCACTGGGCAGACGTCGAACCCGGAACGCTGTCCCATCTGCTGCGGGCACGTAGGCCCGCGGTGTTTTTCGCCGCCAACATCGGTGATTCCGTCATGTTGCTGCCGACGGTGCGAGCGTTGGGCGAAATGTTCGACGCCCCGCTCACGCTGGCCGCTCCGAAGCTGGCCTTCGACCTGTGTTTCCGGGAGGTGAGTCCGCACCTGGTCGACATCACCGGCGTACCGGAAACGGGTCCGCCCGTACTTACGATTCGATCACCCGACTGTGCGGCCCTGGCCGCACAGCTCGGCCCCGTCGACGTGTTCATCAACACCGTGATCACGAACATGCCGATGGGCACGTTTCAGGAGCTTCAGGCGCGTCTTGCTCCCACAACGATCGGCTTGACCAACGGTTACACGGACTACGACGTCACAGTTCCCAGACAGGCGTGGCATGCCTGCGATTCGCTGTTCAAGTTGGCACGCCTTTTCGATCCGTCGCTACGGCTCGAGGACTACGCACAGCCGGTGTCCATCCCCGCGTCGGTCCAGGAGCAAGCCCGATCGATGCGTGCCGCGCTGCCGCCCGGGACCAAGGTGCTGGTCGTGCACGCCGACACCAATTGGAAAGAAAAGCGTTGGCCCGTTACCCGTTTCATCGATCTGCTGGACCGATTCTTGTCGAGTCACCCCGAGTTCGTGGCATGGGTCGTCGGGCTGGGACACGAGGATCTCAACGTCGGGCGTGAACGTGGCCGCGTCCTCTCCCATCTCGGGCTCCCGCTCGATCTCAGCATGAGCATGGTCGCCAACGCCGACCTCTTCCTGGGCATCGATTCCTGCATGCTCCACGCCGCGGATCTGGCGCGGATTCCGGGCGTCGGACTCTTCGGCCCGACGCGATCGGCGACATGGGGATTCAGGTTCGGGCCGCACCGGCACCTCGATCAGCGAAGGATGGCCGACATCAGCGTCGAACAGGTGCTGGATGCATTGGAAGACATTGCCGACGAACATGTGTAAACGATGACTTTGGCGGAATTACCTTGCCCGCACCTCGATTAAGCTTGTTGACCGAGCGCGCCAAGCCCGCGACCGATATGCGGTGTTGGGAGAGGACTTAGGTTATGGGCATGGTCAGGCCCACCGGCGGGTTTGCCGAAGGCATGCTCGACGGCGGCGGATGGCCGGACGTTGCCGAAGACGCCTTCTACGACCGAGCCCAGCAGTATGCGCAGGTCTTGCGTCAGGTCACCGACGTGTTGGACACCCTGCGCCAGCAGCGCAGCGAGATCTTCGTCAGCGGCCTCTGGTCGGGCCTGGCCGCCGGCGCCGCCAACGGCGCGCTCGAATCGAATATCGACGAATTGGTGAACTTGCAAAACGATTTGACCACCGCGATCACCTGGCAGCGAAAGGTCGCCGGATCAATCGAGCAGGCGAAGTCGGACATCGGCGACAACGTGGATGCCGCGCAGCGGCGGATCGCTCTGATTGAGCGGGATGCCAAATTGAAGCCCGCCGAGCGAACGGCCGCGATCGATTCTCTGGTCAGCGCGACGCATGCCGCCAATGTCAGCGTGGTCGAAGGCACCGCGGAGCAGATCCTGGAGAGCAAGGACTGGAAACCGCCGGAGCGCGCATTGCAGGATCTGCTCGACCAGAAGGCGCCGCCGGACCGCCTGCTGGGTGACCGCGACCCGCGCTGGGGCGGCCGTTCCTGGGGACCGGACGGCGCGTCACAGCCGTCGACCACGGCTGCCCCGCCGGTCGCCGCGGCCCCACCGCCATCGACGGTCATGGCGCCGATGCCCGTCGCCCCGGCAGCCACCACCGGCACGACCGCTCCGGTCGTCCCACCGAGTGCACCAAAACCGTTGAGCCCGGCGCAGTCCGCGCAACCCCTCGGCACCGGTGCTCGCAACACCGGCATGCCCGCTGCGTCGGCGGCACCCGCCGCGCCATGGTCGGGGCCACGGGACACGGGTCCGGCGGTCGCGCCGGCCTCGGCGACCGGCATGCCCGCCGCACCCGCGCAAGGATCGCGCGCAGCCACCACGGGTTCGAGTGCGGCCCCCGGTTCGGGTGCTCCGGTCGGACAGAACGCGACCGGTTCGTCTGCCGGGATGCGACCGGCCGCCACGACCCGGCAGCACGCGCGCGACGGCGTCGCTGCCCGCCCGAAGGCGGCCCAACCCACCGAATCCGATGCGGCCAGCGGGGTTCCGGTTTCGGCGGCGCGGGCCGAACGCGACGCGGCGACGGACGCGACGCGCCGTGGCGAGGCCGATCCCCTGGTGCTCGCGCGGCGCATCGCCGCGGCGCTCAATGCGCCCGACAGTGGCGGCGCGACGCATCTGAAGTTCTTCTGGGTGACCGCGGTGACCGCCGAGGGCGTCATCGTGGTGGCCAACAACTATGGAGTGGCCTACATCCCCGACGGGGTGCAGGTGCCCGCACAGGTGCGCATGGCCAGTGCCGACGACGCGATTCCGGCCGCCGAGCGGGCGCGCTGGGCCACCTATCCATTGATCGCCGTGCAGGGTTGGGCGGAACACCGAAACACCAAGCTGCGAGCGGTGATTGCGACTGACGAGCAGTTCGGCGATTCCGACCCCGGCGTGGCCAAGGTCGTCCTGAAGCCGGACGACATCCCGCAAAGCGGTGCGATGACCGGCCGGTCCCGGCTGGAAGTGGTTCATCCGCGGGCAGCAGAGCGCCTGGCGGGCACTCCCGATTCGGGGTTGCTCGCCCTGTTGCCGACGCCGTCGGCCGGCCCGCCCGCCGACCGGCGCTCGCGGCTGTGGCTGGAGGCGATGCGGCCGTTGTCCAGCCGCGCCGTCGGCCGCGAGACGGCGCACCTGCGGGCGTTTCGCGGCTACGCCGCCCACGCACACGAGGTGATCCTCGGCCAAGCGCGCGCGGCGGCCGACTCGGTTGCCCAGCGTGCCGCCGTCGCCGACTGGCTCTACTGGAAGCACCTCACCGAGTTACTCGACACCGCCGCCGCACAGTCGCCCGTCAAAGCTTAGCTATCGCCAGAAGCGTTGCGGCTACTGCGGTTTAGTTTGAATAGCGCTCGTCGCTGCGGTGAGCGAGTCGGCCAACTGCCCCAGCGACTCGATCAACTGGGCCTGTTGGGCCTCGACGACCGGCGCCGCCGCCGCTTGCGCGTTTTGTATCGCCTCGTTGATGCGTAGCGCCACCGTCTCGATGCCCAGTCGTAGTAGGCCATCCTCGATGTGCAAGCCGGTAAGCCATTGGTGCCCGTCGACCGTTACCTGGACTGTCCCGGATTCGTCTGAGCCCCTGAAGGATTCGGCGTTGAGCTTGTCTGCTTGCGCGTCCCCCATCGACTGAATCTGCTCTGCCGTACGCAGCACCTCAGCCACTACCGGGTGCATTTCGGTGTTCATCTGGCGTCCTTACTGGTCGTTGCTGCCGTACCGCGTGGCGAACACGTCTGCCTGCGCGCGAATAGCCTGGTCCGGCGACCGCAGCTGCGTCATACCGGTCTGCAGTGCTTCGGTGATGAACTCTTCATCCTCTTGATCTGAGATCCCCAGGTGCCGGAACGCGTCGAGCACAAATGAGTGCTGAATCGACAGGGCCCGTTGCCGAGCCAGGTCCGCGATTGCGAATATCTCTGCGGCAAGACTGGATTCAGTCATCTTCGCCGCATCCGGTGACAGCTCGACCAACGAGATTCTGCCGTCCATGGTCGCCGTCACCGACACGGTCTCGGGGGGATTCGTCACCTTCGCCGTCGGCATCGCGCCATCGTCGTCTGCGGCGTCGGCGGCCTCGACGTCGCCGTCGCTGTCGGCCAGCGCGTCGATCAATTCGACCCCGGCGTCCGCGACAGGCGCCGGCTCGACCAGTGAATCGATGAGCGACGGCTCGGCGTCGTCGTGGCCGGCCTCGTCTCCGAAGTCCAGGAACGAGCCACTCTCCCGGCCGAACCCGTCATCGAAGCCTTGGTGCGTTGCGCTTTCGGGTCCGGGGTTGTCGCCGAAATCCCAAGCGGCGGAACTCCCGTCGTCGCCGTGCTGCGTGGTTTCCACTGTGGCCTCTGTCCTTCCGAACGTCTTGGTCTGTCGAATTCAGCCCGGCAACATCTGTTGGTCGAGGTTGTCGCTCGTCTGGGTGTCGGTGCTGGTGTAGGCGGTCGCGCTGGCCCGCAATTTTCCGGCCAGGTCGGCGCATACACTGGCCATGTTGGTGCACGCCGCTTCGCGTTCGCTCTCCGTGTTGAACATGACCCCCCAGAACGCCGCGGAGATCAACCCGTGATCCCAGACCAGTTTGTAGGCCAGCCCGTCGGTTGTTGCCATCGCACTGTCGATTTCGACCGCGGCTTCTTCCTGCTCGAGCGCCAACTGTTCCAGGTATGCGGTTTTTACTTCGAATTTGTTTGCCATGATCTCTTTCCTCGACGTTCTGGCGTCAGCGGACGCGTTCGCTCGCCTGTTCGGTGCCGTCGGCCGCGGTGTAGACCGGCGCGCGCTCCGCAGCCTGGCTGCCCGTGGCCGCGCCGTCGGGATCGCTTGGGAGAACGTCTTCCTCGGCGGCAGCAGCCTTTGGGGCGGCACCGGACTTCGCCGCACCCGATGCAGCCGCCCCGGACGAGGTCCGTGAGCCCGACGCTGCGCTCGGCACCCGGCCGACGGCGGGCGCGGCGTAGGCCGGTGAGCCGCCGGTTTGCGGCACGGCGGCTCCCGACGACAGCGCGCCCGGCCAGTCACCCGGGGCACTCTCGCCTTCCCCGGTGCTCGGGGCGCCCGGGGACGACGCGGCGCGCTGACCGAACCCGCCGGACGGCGCGGCCGAGGATCCCGCGTTGATCTCGGCGAACCCGCTCACGGCGGACTTCGGCGCGGGCGCTACCTTCGCCGCCGCGGAGTCCGATCCGGTGATCACCGCACTGGCGGCGACGCCGGTGTATCCCTCGGTAACGGTCTGCAACGCAACCCCATTCTCGGCCGCCGAGGTAAACGCCCACACACACGCGGAGAGGGCGATCGGAAATCCGACAAGAAACATTGCCCACTGGAACGAGATCGAAATCGCTTCCCCCGCTGGGCCGTACGCCCATCTCAGGGTGGCCGCAATCGGGATGCACGCGGTGAAAAAAGCCCTGACGCTGGTCAGGGTGATCTTGCAATTTCCCAGCGTGTCGGAATTCTGCTGCAGGATCGCCGCGACCTCGAGGTCAAGGGCTTCCATAGTGCTCGCCCATTCGATCTGCTGGGCGTTTCGTGCGTTATAGGAATCGGCGGCCGCACCCACCCAGGAGTCGCCGGCGACGGTCGCATCTTTCAGGTTTTCCCAGGCCAATTTGAAATAGCTCGACGCCGCTTCATACGTCTGCCCCTGCTCTGCGCCACTTCCGAGCAACAGCGTCATAGCGGTCACAATCTGTATGCCGCGTTCCAGGATGACGGCCTCGACCCCGAAGGCGTCCCGTAACGATTCTTTGCCGCCTTTACGAGGACCGAGCATGTCACCCGCCGCGGATTTGGGGAGGTAGTTCTTCCCGACCGCATACCCGGCCTGGCCAAGAGCCAGGACAAGGTTGAGGGTGCCGTCGGCGTAATTGCCCGTGGCAAACGCTTTACCCGCGGCGACGGTGCTGAAGCCGGGTTTCCAGGTGTCAGAAATCTTGGGCATCGCTACATTCCTCCAGATTTCGCCGCGCGACGGCAATTGGAACGAACTCTAACAGCGCCCGAGTCAGTGCGGGCTCCAATCATGCTGCGCACCAGGCGCTTTGACGGCTCGACATACCTAAGACACCTCTGCGTCGACCGTCGTTCACCTTCGCCCGAGCCGTGCCGGCGGCGGTCACTCGGGAACGTCGTTGCGCCGGCGGACACCGATGACCGACGAGGTCCACGGCCGGTCCTCGGTGTAGATGTCCTCTTCCTCGCCGTAGCGCTTGGCCTTGGAGTCCTTACCCTGACCCTGGCCCGCGCCGGCGCCCATCGGCATCCCGCCGCCCATAGCGCCGCGTCCCGCCGCCGCGCCGCCCATCCCCGGGGGCAGGCCGCCCGCACCCGCGCCCGGTCGCGCCGCCGCACCCTGGGTCGCGGCACCGGCGTCCGTCGCCGACTGCAACGGCGCCGACGGCATGCCTGCGCCTCCGAACGACGCCGGCTTGACCCCGCCACCCGTCGACAGACCGGGCACTCCCGTCGGCAATGGTGGCGGTGCGGCGAAAGGGTCACTGGCCGTATCGGTTTGGCTGGAAGCCAGGTCGCTGAGGCTACTCACGGTGTCCGCGATGTTGGTGTTGCCCAGCTGCGACGCCAGCGCACCGGGGTTGGCAGCGCCGGAACCCGTCCCCGTGCCGATGACTCCCCCGATTGCGCCACGGATGATTTCGCCGGCGTTATCCGGTATCTGAAGCGGCGCCTTGACGGTGACCGCCGCCGGCGGGTTGGTGGGATACACCAGCGCCAACGGCAAGGCGGCACGCTGATGGTAGTCGGCCAGCACCGTCTCCGACCTTGCCTGCATGTCCACGTACCACGTCAGAACCTCGTTTTGTCTGTTGATGTCTCCCCTCCTCCCGTACTCGTCGTACCAGAAGTCGGCGATGTAGAGCTCGTAGGAGGTGGGGTGGACCGTGACGGCCCATTTGTGGGCGTCCACCACGCCCCTGGCTTGGCTGGCGATCTGGTAGCACGAGCTGTTGCCCAGCTGGATCAGATACTTCTTCTGTTGCTCGAAATTGGCTTCGACCGCTGCCGCCGACTCGCCCTCCCAATACTCGAAGGGTCGGAACCGTTGCATGACGGCGTCCGCTTGCAACGCCAGCACATAGCTGTTCCAGTCGCCCTCGAACTTGGTGTATGCCGGGCCTTGGTCGGGCGCCTCGATATCCTCGATCGCCTGCCGGAGGTCGTAATAGCCGTCATAACCGGGTGTTTGCGGCGGCGGGGCGAAATCTTCGTCCCCGCCGGTTTTCTGCGCGGGAGGTGTGCTCGCGGACTCGGGCGTGGCCGACGACCCCTCGGTGAGCGCGTCCGCGGCCGCCTGGTCGGCTTCCTCATAGGCCAGCGCCGCGTTGCGCAGCGACTGCGCCAATACCAGATATTCCGCCTCGGCTCGTTTGATGCTCTCGCGAATCGCGCTGGCGTTGTAGTTCAGCTGCGTGCCGGAATCCACGACGAAAGAAATGGCACACGGCGGCTGCGGATTCTGCTGTGGCGGGGTGGGCAGCGGCACCTCGAGCTCGGCGGCCCTGGCCATCAGCTCGTCGTACTCGACCTTCAGCATCTCAGCCATGGACGACTCTCCTTCGTCGAAGTCATCACCGCGAGATCCACGGTCAAACGAGCGCTCGCCCGCGCGAGCGAGGCTCATCGTAAACCACCAAGACGCTGGTCGCAGCGCGATCGTGCGGCCGCGGCCGGGGCGACTAGGCCAGTCGAGTGACCTCGACGACCACGTCGAGATCGGTTGCGCCCTGCCCGGAGAAGATGCCCTTGAGCGGGGCGACATCGGTGTAGTCACGGCCGACGCCCACACCGACGTACTGCTCGGTGATCTCGGTGTTGTTGGTGGGGTCGTAGTTCCACCACCCGCCGGTCCAGGCCTGAACCCAGGCGTGGCTTCGGCCGTCCACGGTTTCCCCGACGACGGCGTTTCGTTTGGGATGCAGATAGCCCGACACGTACCGAGCCGGAATTCCCATCTCGCGCAACAGCATTAGCGACAGGTGGACGAAGTCCTGGCAGACACCCCGGCCCGCCTTGAGGGCGTCGATGCCGGGCGAGTGCACCCCGGTGGTGCCCGGAAGGTACTCCAGCTCGCCGTTGACCCAGTCGGCCGCGGCGATCACCGCTTCCTGCGGCTCATAGCTGTTGACGATCTTCTTGCCGACGGAACCGAGCCGCTTGCTGGTCGGCGTGTACTCGGTGGGCTGCAGCAATTCGTCGAATCGGTCGATCACGGCGGCGGACTGCAGGTCCTTCCAGCTGACGTCCTTCGCGGCGGGCTCCGGCTGTTCGGTCTCGACGACCGACGACGACGTCACCGTCAGATCGGTGTGCGGCGCATGCAAGTCGAACGCCGTGACGGCGGTGCCCCAATAGTCGATGTACCGGTAGGACCGGGTGGCCGGAATGGTCTCCACCCGGTTGAGGATCACGTTTTGGCGGGTGTCCGAACTCGGCGTCAACCGGGCCTCGTTATAGGACGCGGTCACCGCCGATTGGTAGGCGAACCCGGTCGTGTGCACCACCCGCAGCCGCCACATCAGGTGTCCCCGTTCCGGGCGACCATGGCCGCGCTATGGCCCGCATCCGACCATGCCACCCATGGCGTGACATGGAAGTACTGCAGCGACAACGCATCTCCGACATCGCGGCAGGTCGTCTGCAGGCCGGCCAGGCGAGTCTCGAGGGTGTCGAGTAACACCCCCGGCGGTAGGAATTCCAGTTCGCTGCGGGCCTGCCCGAGCAGCCGCTGCGCTTCGGCGGTGGCCCCCACCCGGCTCGTCGGGTTGCGCACCAATTCTTCGATGCTCTCTTCGGCGAGCTTCAGCGAGTAGAACACCGACCGCGGGAACAACCGGTCCAGCATCATGAACTCGACCACCCGGCCGGCGTCCAGCACGCCGCGATAGGTGCGCAGATAGGTGTCGTGGGCGCCCGCCGAGCGCAGCAGCGTCACCCACGCCGGGGAGGACGCGCTGTCCCCCACCCGAGACAGCAAGAGCCGCACCGTCATATCGACGCGCTCGATCGCGCGGCCCAACAACATGAACCGGTATCCGTCGTCACGCGAGAGCGTCGAGTCGGCCAGGCCGGCGAACATCGCGGCCCTGCCCTCGATGAAGGACAGAAACTCATGTGGCCCAAGGCGTTTGGCGGCACGTTCGCGTTCGGGCAGGGCATGGTAGGTGGTGTTGAGGCATTCCCAGATCTCGATGGACGTCACTTCTCGCGCCGACTTCGCGTTTTCGCGTGCCGCCGTGATCGCGTCGACAATCGAGCTGCCGCCGTTGTTTTCGGTGCTGTAGGCCACCATGTCGGTCAACGACCAGACATCCAGGTTGTGGTCCGGCGCCTCGATGCCGAGCACCCGCAGCAGCAGCCGGGACGCCTGGTCGGGGTCGACGCTGGAATCCTCCAGCAACTGGTGCAACGCGACATCCAGAATGCGCGCCGTGTCATCGGCCCGCTCCACGTAGCGGCCAATCCAGTAGAGCGCCTCGGCATTTCGAGCCAACATCAGCGAACCGTCCTCTGCTGTTGTTGTTGCTGCTGCTGTTGTTGTTGCTGCTGCTGTTGCTGTTTTTGCTTCTGCTTTTTCCGGGGCTTGCCTTCCGGAGGCTGCTCGGCCTGCAGCGGCTGCTGGTGCAGCTCCGCCGGGTCGTCGGGCTCGGGGTCCGTCATGGACTTCGGCAACGAACGCACCACCTCGGCGGCGCCCAGCTCGCGATCGGCGGCCGACGCCCGCGGCGCCAGCACCCAGGTGTCCTTGGAGCCGCCGCCCTGACTCGAGTTGACCACCCGCGAACCCTCGACCAGGGCCACCCGGCTCAGCCCGCCCGGCAACACCCACACCTCGTCGCCGTCGTTGACCGCGAACGGCCGCAGGTCGACGTAGCGCGGTGCCAGCGCGTTGTCGATCCGCGTCGGCACGGTCGAGAGCTCCATCATCGGCTGCGCAATCCAGCTGCGGGGATCCTCGCGGATCTTCTTGCTGACGGCCGCCAGTTCTTTCTCGGAAGCCTCCGGACCGAACACGATGCCGTACCCGCCGGACCCCTCGACCGGTTTGATGACGAGTTCGTCGACCCGGTCGAGCACCTCCTCGCGCTCGCCATCCAGCCAGCACCGGAAGGTGTCCACGTTGGCCAGCAGCGGCTTCTCGCCGAGGTAGTACTCGATCATCGTCGGCACGTAGGTGTAGACGAGCTTGTCGTCGCCGACGCCGTTGCCGATCGCGCTGGAGATCACGACATTGCCGGCGCGGGCGGCGTTGACCAACCCGGCCACCCCCAGCACCGAGTCGGCGCGGAACTGCAGCGGGTCGAGGAAGATGTCGTCGATGCGCCGATAGATGACGTCGACCTGGCGCTCCCCCTCGGTGGTGCGCATGTACACCTGGTTGTCCCGGCAGAACAGGTCACGGCCCTCGACCAGCTCGACGCCCATCTGTCGCGCGAGCAGCGAGTGCTCGAAGTACGCCGAGTTGTAGACACCGGGGGTCAGCACCACCACCGTCGGGTCGGCCTCGTTGGTGGCCGCGGACTTGCGCAGCGCCCGCAGCAAGTGCGAGGCGTAGTCGTCGACGGCCCGCACCCGGTGGATGGCGAACAGGTTCGGGAAGACCCGCGCCATGGTGCGCCGGTTCTCCATCACGTACGACACGCCCGAGGGCGAGCGCAGGTTGTCTTCGAGGACCCGCCAGGTGCCTTTCTCGTCGCGGATCAGGTCGATGCCGGCGACGTGGATGCGCACGCCGTTGGGCGGGACGATGCCGAAGGCCTGGCGGTGAAAGTGCTCGCAGGAGGTGACCAGGCGGCGCGGGATCACGCCGTCGTTCAGGATCTCCTGATCGCCGTAGATGTCGTCGAGATACATCTCGAGGGCTTTGACCCGTTGGACGATGCCGCGCTCGAGCCGGTTCCATTCGGCCGCCGAGATGACCCGCGGCACCAGGTCCAGCGGAAACGGCCGCTCCTGACCCGATAGCGAGAACGTGATCCCCTGGTCGATGAACGCCCGGGCCAGCGCGTCGGCACGAGCTCGCAGGTCCGAGGCGTCCGACGGCGCCAGCTCGGCGTAGATGCCCTTGTACGGGCCCCGGACGTTGCCCTGCGCGTCGAACATCTCGTCGAAGGCCATCTCGTAGGCGTCCGACGAGTTGTATCCGCGGAAGATGCGCTCGGAGCGCGCCAACGCCCGTGCCGCACCCCGCGACCCCCGACTGGCTTTCTCAACCTGATTCGGAAGACTCACTTTTAGGATGCTGCCTCAAATCGACGTTATGGCAGGCCACGAGTTCCCGTTTTGGGAGAAAACGTAACCGACTGCTAACCTGAGCAGTCGCAATCGGGTGTGGGGCGCCCCCCGAAACGAACACCGCAACACCACATCGACGAAGGACAGTTCCGCGTGGCCAACATCAAGTCGCAGCAGAAGCGCATCAAGACCAACGAGCGCGCCCGACTGCGCAACAAGTCGGTGAAGTCCTCGCTGCGCACCGCCGTGCGCGCGTTCCGCGAGGCCGCCGAGGCCGGCGACAAGGACAAGGCCGCGGAGTTGCTGGTGTCGACCAACCGCAAGCTGGACAAGGCGGCCACCAAGGGCGTCATCCACAAGAACCAGGCCGCGAACAAGAAGTCGGCGCTGGCGCGGTCCCTCAACAAGATCTGACCCCTGGGCTATCGGCCCCGGTCGGCCACCAATTCGGCCACTTTCCTGACCGCTGATTCCAGCGCGTAGTCGGCGTCCGCGGCGGCTCCCTTGACGTCGGCGTTGAGTTCGGCCACCACTTTCATCGCGGCCGCCACGCTGTCGCGCGACCAGCGCCGGGCCTGTTTCTGAGCTTTCTGCACCCGCCAGGGCGGCATTCCCAGCTGCCCGGCCAGTCGGTACGGGTCACCGGAGAGCGGCCCCACCCGGCCGATGGTGTGGATGGCCTCGGCCAGCGCGTCGGCCAGCACCACCAACGGCTCGCCGCGCATCATCGCCCACCGCAGCGCCTCGGCCGCGCCCGCGACATCGCCGGCGACGGCCTTGTCCGCGATATCGAAGCCCTTCACCTCCGCCTTGCCGCTGTGATAGCGGCGCACCGCGGCCTCGTCGACCTCGCCGCCGGTGTCGGCGACCAGCTGTGAGCAGGCCGAGGCCAGCTCGCGCACATCGGAGCCGACGGCGTCCAGCAGGGCGGTCACCGTGTCCTCGTCGACCTTGACCCGCAGCGCGCGAAACTCTCTGCGGATGAAGTCGACGCGTTCGCTCACCTTGGTGATCCGGGCGCAGGGATGGACCTCGGCGCCCAGCGACTTCAACTGGTCGGCCAGCGCCTTGGCCCGCCCGCCGCCGGAGTGCACCACCACCAGCGTGGTGGCCGGCGGCAGGTCGGCGGCGGCCGTGGCGATCATCGCGACCGCGTCCTTGCCCGCTTCGGCCGCGGCCTCCAGCACGACGATGCGTTCGTCGGCGAACAACGACGGGCTCAGCAGCTCGGCGAGCTCGAACGCACTGACGTCGCCGGCCCGCATCCGGTTGACCGGGATGTCGGGGTTCTCAGAGGTGCCGGCGCGGTCGCGCGCCGCCCGCAGCACGTCGGCCACGGCCCGTTCGACCAGCAGATCCTCGTCCCCCAGGACCAAGTGCAACGGTGACGCCTCGCTCACCCCACGATGGTGTCACGGATCCCCGACCAATCCGCTCGGGGATCCAGCAGCTCCGACGCCGACCAGGCCAGCGCGCACACCACCGCGACCAGCCCCGCCGCCCGGGTCGAGGCGCGAAACCAGGGCCGCCGCCACAGCACGGCCGCCAGCGCCAGCAGCAGCGCGGTCGAACAGCCGACCAGCAGCACGCCGGCCGGGCCGTCGGGTACCGGTACGGTCGCCGCGGGCGCATGAGCCGCGACGTGCGCCACCTTGGCCACCCACCACACTTCCGGACCGGTGAAACGCATCAGCAGCTGTGCGCCCGGCGGCCACAGCACGCACAGCACGGCCGCGGCGCTGCCCAGCACCGTGACGGGGGCGACGACGGGCGCCGCGGCCAGATTGGCGGCCACGGCCACCAGGCTGAACCGGCCCGAGATGCCGGCAACCAGTGGCGCGGTCACCACCTGCGCGGCCAGGGCAACCGCGAGGCCATCCGCCAGCGGCTTGGGGCAGCCTTTGGCGGCCAGCCGCCGCGACCAGCCCGGCGCGACGACGATCAGCGCGCCGGTCGCCAGCACTGACAGCGCGAAGCCGGCATCGACGGCCAGCTGGGGAGTGACCGCAAGCAGCAGCAGCACCGTGGCCGACAGCGCGGGAATCGCCTGCCGCCGGCGTGCGGTCAGCATCCCCGCCAGCGCGATGGCGCCCATCACGGCGGCCCGCAGCACGCTCGCGGTCGGCTGGACGACGATCACGAACGCCAGCAGGGCCACCCCGGCCAGCAGCACGGCCGCCCGCGGGCCGATCAGTCGGCCGGAGAACAGCACCGCCGCGCACACGATCGTGACGTTGGCCCCCGATACGGCCGTCAGATGCGTCAGGCCGGCCGCACGGAATTCGCCGACGGTCTCGGCGGTGAGCGCCGAGGTATCGCCGAGGACCAGGGCCGTCAACAGCGCCGCCTGCGCGGCGGGCAGCACTTCGTGCGCGGTGGCGGCGAAGCGGCCGCGCACCACGTGCGCGGCCCGCTGCACCGCCCCCGCCCGGCCCGGGACGGGCCGGCCCGCCGCGTTGAGCATCGCGACGGTCAGGTCGTGGCGACCGGGGCGGTTGATCCGCGCGGAGAACCGTAGCGGCTGGCCCACTCTCACGTCGAAGTCCGATGCCCGCGCGAAAACGGTTACCCGGCCGGATATCTCGTCATCGCGCAGCCGTTGCAGGGTGGCGCGAAACATCAGCCGGCCCGAGCCCAGCGAGAGCGCGCTCTCGCTGGGCGTCACCGTCACCGGGGCGATCGTCCCGAATGCCGCGGTGATCGGATGGCGAGCCACCGCGTCGGCGCGCAGCGCGATCGCGAATCCGAAACCCGCGCCGACCACCCCGATCGCCACCAGCCCGGCAGCGACGGCCCGCCGCCGCGGGTGTCGTCCGGCCCGGCGCGCCGTGCACCACGCCAATGGGCCGGCCGCGGCGACCAACGCCAGGCAACAGGATGCCAACACCCGCCCGACCGGCCACACGATGCCGCAGGCGGTGACGAGCCAGCCGGTGAGCGCGGCGGGTACCAGCCGCACATCGAGGCGGGCGAGTTCCGTCAGGCCTCGCGGTGGCGCCGCGAGGTCAGACACGGACCAGGGCCCGCAGCTTGTCCAGCCGCGACGGCCCGATGCCGTCGACGTCGGCGAGCTGGTCGACGCTGGTGAACTTGCCGTTGGCCTGCCGCCAGCTGACGATCGCGGCGGCGGTGACCGGCCCGACCCCGGGCAGGTCGTCCAGCTGCTCGGCGGTCGCGGTGTTGAGGTCGAGCGCCTCGCCGGTCTTCGGCCGGGTCGACCCCTTCACCGACCCCGTGGGTGCCGGCGTCTTGGCCGCCGGCGGCGCGGCGGACGTCACGGAGCTGCCCAGCGCGCTGGGCTGCCCCGACACCGGCGCCAGCCCGACCACGATCTGCTCGCCGTCGCCGAGCGGGCGAGCCATGTTGAGCCCGATGGTGTCGGCGCCGTCCATCGCACCCCCGGCGGCCTGTACCGCGTCGGCGATCCGGGCGCCGGGGGTCAACGTGACCAGGCCCGGCTTGTGCACCAGACCCACCACGCTGACCACCACCGGCCGGTCCGGGCCGGGACTCGCCGAGGATCTCGGGCTTGCCGTGGACGCCTTCTCGACCGGCGGCAGTTTCGCCGACATCACCGGTGCGGGGTGGTCGCGGATCAGCGTGAAAATCGTGATCAGCACGGCCAGCGCGGCCACCACGGCCAACGCGATCGCGCCGGTCCGGCCCGGGTCGGCGCGCAGCCGGGCCGGCCACCCGCCCTCCGGTGCGTCGGGCAGCCAGCGCGGCAGCAGCGAGTTTTGATCCTCGTCGGGCTCCGGCTCCTCGGCGGGCGAATCGACATCCGGGTCGGCGCCGAGGCGCCGGTGCAGCCGCTCGGCGGGAAGTTCTGTGCGCATGCGGCCGACGGTAGGTGCGCCGACCACCACGGCGGCCCCGACCGGGGGCGTCCGAACCGCTCGCTGTGGATTAACCGGAGGCTGTGCACAAGCACAGCGCGGGATGGGTCAAGATGGAACTCGGAGCGCACGGCCGGGCATCCGTCGGAAATCGCGGTCGACACGCTCAACCCCAGGCAAAGGAGTCCGCATGCAACTGGCGCTGACGCCGGAGGAAGCCGCGTTCCGCGACGAACTTCGCAACATCTTCACGACCAAGATCCCGCAAGACGCGCGCGACCGGGTACGCCAGGGCTCGGCGGAAGTGGTGCACGACGACGTCGTCACCAGCCACAAGATCCTGCACGAGCACGGCCTGGCCGTCCCGAGCTGGCCGGTCGAGTGGGGCGGCAAGGACTGGACGCCCACCCAGCACCAGATCTGGGCCGACGAAATGCAACTGGCATGTGTCCCGGAGCCGCTGAACTTCAACACCAAGATGGTGGGCCCGGTGATCGCCGAATTCGGTTCTCAGGAGATCAAGGAGCGCTTCCTGCCGCCGACGGCCAGCCTCGACATCTGGTGGTGCCAGGGCTTTTCCGAGCCCGAGGCCGGCTCCGACCTGGCGTCGCTGCGCACCACCGCGGTCCGCGACGGCGACAGCTACGTCGTCAACGGCCAGAAGACCTGGACCACGTTGGGCCAGTACGCCGACTGGATCTTCTGCCTGGTCCGCACCGACCCGCAGGCGCCCAAGCGCCAGGCGGGCATCTCGTTTCTGCTGTTCGACATGAAGACGCCGGGTATCACCGTGCGGCCCATCAAGACGATCGACGGCGGCCACGAGGTCAACGAGTTGTTCTTCGAAGACGTCCGGGTTCCCGCCAATCAGCTTGTCGGAGAAGAGAACAAGGGCTGGACCTACGCGAAGTTCCTGCTGGGCAACGAGCGCACCGGCATCGCCGGCGTGGGTCGCACCAAGGTGCGTCTGGCCGAGGTGAAGAAATTCGCGGCGCAAGCCGGCGTGCTCGACGACCCGTTGTTCGCGGCCCGGTTGGCCGAAGCCGAAAACGAGTTGCTGGCACTGGAACTCACGCAGTCGCGGGTGGTGACGGATTCCGCGGACGGGCAGCCCAACCCGGCGTCGTCGGTGCTCAAGCTGCGCGGCAGCCAGTTGCAGCAGATCGCCACCGAGCTTCTTGTCGAGGTCGCCGGCGCGGACGCGCTGGCCGCCGACGGGGACGGCGTCGCGTCGCCGGACTGGGCGCGACACAGTGCGCCGCGCTACCTCAACTACCGCAAGACGTCGATCTACGGCGGCAGCAGCGAGGTGCAGCGCAACATCATCGCGTCCACCATTCTGGGATTGTGAGGCAGCCATGGACTTTCAGTTGACCGACGAGCAGGGCCTGCTGCGCGATACGACCCGCGATCTGCTGTCCCGCAGCTACGACCCGGAGAGCCGCATCAAGGTCATCGGCTCCGATCTCGGCTGGAGCCGGGAGGTCTGGAGTCAGCTTGCCGATACCGGGATCCTCGGCCTGGGCTTCGACCCCGACGAGGCGGGCCAGATCGAGATCATGGTCGTGCTCACCGAGGCCGGGCGCCGGTTGGCCCCCGAGCCGATCCTGCACGCCGCGTTGGCGCCCGGTGCGCTGATCGCCGAGCTCGGCACCGACGCCCAGAAAGGACAACTCGACGACGTCGCGGCGGGGCAACGGCTGCTGGCGTTCGCCCACCTGGAGCCGGGTCAGCGCAAGCCGACCGCGACGGTCACGACTCAGGCTGCGCGGCAAGGTGATTCGTGGACGTTGACCGGCCGCAAGAACCCGGTGCTGGCCGGCGACTGCGCCGACGCGTTGGTGGTCAGCGCCGCGCTGCCGGACGGCGGCACCGGGCTGTTTTTGGTCGACCCGAACGTGGTCACCCGTCATCCGTTCCGGACCTTCGACGGTCAACGCGGCGCGCAGATCGACTTGGACGGGGCGGCCGCCGAACCGTTGGGCGAAGCGGTCGACGTGTCGGATGCCATCGGCGGTGCCATCGTTCGCATCCAGTCGGGGCTGTGCGCCGAAGCGGTCGGGGCGATGGAGGAAGCGCTGCGGCTGACCACCGATTACCTCAAGACCCGCAAGCAGTTCGGGGTCACGCTCAACAAGTTCCAGGCGCTGACCCAGCGGGCCGCCGACATGTATGTGTCGCTGGAAATGGCGCGCAGCATGAGCCTGTACGCCGCGATGTCGATCGCGGACGGAAACCTCGACCCGCTGATCGCGTCGCGGGCCAAGGTGCAGATCGGCCGGTCGGGCCGCCACATTGCGCAGGAGTCGATCCAGATGCACGGCGGAATCGGGGTGACCGCCGAATATCCGGTGAGCCACTACGCGGCCCGGCTCACCGCGATCGAGCACACGCTGGGCACCTCGGGCGATCACGTGCACAACCTGATCGATCACCTCGGCGACTACGACTTGGCCCGGCTCTAGTCCGTTACGGTCCGAACGTCGAGTTGTCGGGCCGGAACGCGAGCTTTTCGCCCGACAACTCGACGTTCGCGCGTCAGCTCGATTCCCCCGCCGACGGCGACTCCGACCCAGACTCCGACGGCGATTCCGCGTCGGGCAGCTGAGCCACCAGATACTCGGCCAGTCCCCCGATGGTCGGATAGTCGAATACCGCGGTGGCGTTGATCGTGAACTTGCCACCGAACTGACTGTGCAACCGGTTGCGCAGTTCGATTGCCATCAGCGAATCGGTGCCCAGGTCCAGGAACCGGCTGGTCGCTGCCGGCGGCTGGGCAAGACGCAGGAAGTTCTGCACCTCGCGTTGCAGGAACTCGGTGACGAAGCCGGCTCGCTGCGGCACCGGGATCTCCATCAGCTGCTTGAGCAACTCGCTGTCACCGGTCACTTCCCCGGCGGCACTGGGCAACACGAGGTCGAGGATCGGCGGACGCGAACTGCCCAGCACCTTCGCGGCGCGCTGCCAGTTCGCCTTGAGGACGGTGGCCTGGCCCGTTCCGTTCGCGACTACCTCGCCCATCGCGCTCAGCGCGGCCGACGGCTCCAGCGGAATCAGGCCCTGCGCACTGATATTGGCGATCGCGGCCTCCGACGAGGCCATGCCGCCTTGGGCCCAGGGGCCGAAGTTGACCCCGGTGGCCGGCAGGCCCTGCGCCCTGCGGTGCGCGACCAGGCCGTCCAGCAACGCGTTGGCGGTCGCGTAGTTGGACTGCCCCGGCGAACCGAACAGGCTGGACACCGAGGAGGAAACGATGAAGAAGTCCAGCTCGTCGTCCTTGGTCAGCCTGTCCAAGTGGCAGGCACCGAACGCCTTGGGCGCCATCGTTGTTCGGAAACGGTCCAGGCTCTGCTGGGACAGCAGCGCATCGTCGAGCACACCGGCCAGATGAGCCACACCCGCCAGTGGCGGCAGTTCGGCGCGGATCCGCTCCAGCAGCTGCTCGACCTCGGACTCGTCGCTGACGTCGGCCGCGAAAACGTGGATGCGGCACTTGTAGCGCTCGGTGATCTCCCCGATCAACCGCAGCGCGTCCGCCTCGGGCGCACGCCGGCTGGTCAATACGATGTCACCGGCACCGAGCTGAGCGAGATACGACGCGGTGTGCAGGCCGATCGCGCCGAGTCCGCCGGTGATCAGATAGCTCCGATCGGCCTTCGGCTGCAACGGATTCGGGATCTGCACCACGATCTTGCCGATGTGCCGCGCTTGCTGCATGCGGCGGAACGCGGCTCTGGCCTCGGTGAGCGGGTAGATCTCGGCGGGCAGTGGCGCCCACTCGCCCTTGCCCAGCCCCTCCGACACCTCGGTCAACAAGCCGCGAATACGCTCGGGCTCCTGGAAGGTCACCGTGTCCAGCGCCACGATCTCGTAGGCGATGTCGGGGCGGACCTCGGCCATCTGCTCGGGTGTCCAGATATCGCGTTTGGCGATCTCGGCGAACCGGCCATTCCGGGCGGTGGCCCGCACGGTTGCCTCGAGAAAGCCCTCGTTCGTCAGGCTGTTGAGCACCACGTCGACGCCGGCACCATCCGTGTCGGCAAGGATCTGGTCGGCGAAATCCGTTGTGCGCGAGTCATACACGTATTTCACGCCCAGCTTGCGCAGCGTCGCGCGTTTGTAGGTGCTCGCGGTGGCGAAGACGACGGCGCCCTGCTGCTGGGCCATCTGGACGGCGGCCAAGCCGACCCCGCCGCTGGCGGCGTGGATGAGCACACGATCACCGGGCTGCAGCTGCGCCCAGTCGAACGCGAGGCGGACCGTCAGTGCCGCAGCGGGAATCGTCGCCGCTTCGACCGCGCTCACACCGTCGGGAATCTTTGCCAGCAACTGGGCCGGGACATTGAACCGGCTGGCGAACGCGCCCTGCATAAAGCCGTAGACGCGCTGGCCCACCTCGAGTCCGGTGACGCCAGCGCCCAATTGGGTGACGGTTCCGGCGAAGTCGCCGCCGATCGGGCCCGGGTCGCCGGGGTAGAGGCCGAGGACATTGAGCACATCCCGGAAGTTGAGGCCGGCGGCCTCCACCCGGACCTGGACATAGCCCTCGTCCGGCGCCGGCACCTCCGCCTCCGTCAGCCGCAGGTTGTCGATCGCACCGCGTTCGGTGGGCGCCAGCACGTAGTCGGACGAGCGGGGCACCGTCAGGTGACCGCTGCGCGCCCATGGCAACAGCCGGGAGGCCAGCAGCTTCCCTTGCCGCAGCGCAAGTTCGGGTTCGTCGACCGGTGTGGCCAGCAGGTCGGCCAGCGCCTGCACGGCCTCGTCGGATCCGTCGCAGTCGACCAGCTTGCAGCGCAGCGCTGGTTCCTCGTTGATCGTGGTGCGCCCGAATCCCCACAGCGCCGCCTGCACCGGATCGACCGGCTCACCGGACTCGGTGGCCACGGCCCGCTCGGTGACGATCCACAGTCCGCCAGGCAGTTTCACCCCGCCGTTTTGTGGGCCGCGTTGCACCGTGTGCACGGCGCTGAGCAGGTTGGCGATTTCGGTCTCGACCCGCGCGGCGATGTCGGCGCCCGACTCCGCCCCGTTCGGCGCGGCGCTGCGCCAGACCACGCCCGAGAACGGCAGCCCACGCTCGTGAGCCTGTGCCAACAGCTGCCCCAACGGCTCGGGATCGGTCCGGTCGAACGCGATGCATCCCGGCACCGCGGCGGCCAGTTCGTCGAACCCGGCGATCAGCCAGGTGCCGCGCGCGCCCGCGGCGTCGTCGCTCGGCGCCGGCGGCACCTCGTGCCAGCCGAGGGTGTAGAGCAGCCGGGTCGCGTCGCCGCCCAGACCGCGCAGCAGGGCCTCGCGGGGTGCGCGTTTGACCGTGAACTCACGAATCCCGCCCAGGTGGCGGCCATCTCGGTCGATGTACTCGAGGTCGAAGACCTGGGTTTCGCTGTCCAGGGCGCTGGTGTGCCACTTCGCGCGGCAGTAGAACCGCCGCGGCATCTTCTCCCGCAGCGCCACCTGCCCGTACCGCAGCGGCAGGTACAGATCGTTGACGCCCTGTTCGGCCGCCAGAACCGCCGGGAACGCGGGAAATGCGACGCCGGTGCACAGGTCCATCAGCACCGGGTGCATCGGCTCGCTGCCGAGTTGTTCGGCGAGTTCTTCGCCGACGACGATGTCGCCGATCGCCTCACCCTCGCCGAGCCACAGCGACTTCAGCGAGCCAGACCAGGTCGGCCCCCAGGCCAGCTCCAAGTCGGAGAACGTCTCGAACAACTCCTGCGGCCGCATCCGGCTCAGCCGCTCGATCGCCTCGTCGACCGGATCGGTCTCGGACACCGGCTCGTCGCTGATGTCGTCCGCGCCGGCGACCACGGTGCCTTCGGCGTTCAGCGACCATTCCGCGACGCGCTCACCGTACGGCCGGCTGTGCACCTGGAATTTCCACCCGGCGCCGCCCTCCAGCGGGTGCAACGTCAGCTGCACCTCACGAGAGCTCTTCTCGGGCAGGATGATCGGCTCGTAGAAAAAGACATCCTTGGCCCGCGCCGGAGTTCCGACCGCGGCCAAGGCCATCGCCGCATACGTCGCCCCCGGGACGACGACGGTGCCGTAGATGACGTGGTCGGAAAGCCACGGCTGGGATTTGACCGACAGCCTGCTGGTGTAGACGGAGTCACCCGAAGCGAGTTCTTTTGCGCTACCCAGGATTCCGGACACCGCGGGCCCGTGAAAACCGGAGCCGGCGATCCCGGACGTCTTGGGCCAAAAGCGGCGGCGCTGGAACGGATAGGTGGGCAACTCGAGTCGTCGACGGGCCTGACGATGCAGGGCAGCGAAGTCGGGGCGATGCCCGCTGACGTAGGCCGCGGCCAGCGCGTCGGCGATCTGGCGCCGGTCGCCGACGCCCTTGCGCAGCGAGACGATCGCGCGGGGCGCGGCCAGGTGCTCCGGCCAGACCTGCACCGCGGCCGCGGTCAACACCGGTTGCGGTCCGATCTCCATGACCACCGAGCAGCCGAGCGCGGCCACGGTGCGCACACTTTCGGCGAACTGCACCGGCTGGCGGGAGTGCCGCCGCCAGTATTGCGCGTCGAGCGGGGTCCGGGCGGTGAGCACGGCACCGGTGCGATTGCAGACCAGCGGCAGCGTCGGGGCAGCGAACTCCAGTTGCGCTGCGTACGACTCGAATTCGTCGAGAACGGGGTCCAGTAGCTCGGAGTGGAAGGCGTGGCTGGTTTCCAGCCAGGTGCAGCGGATGCCCTCGTCGCTGAGTGTGGCGACGATCCGTTCGAGGTCCTCGCCCGGCCCCGAGAGGACGGTGTTGGGTCCGTTGTAGGCGCCGACCGACACCCGCGGGAATTCACCGGCGACCTGCTCGACGTGCTTGGCGTCGGTGAACACCGCCAGCATTCGCCCGCCTTCGGGCAGACTGCCGAACATCCGGCCGCGCTCGGCCATCAGCCGTGCGCCGTCCTCGACGCTGAAAACTCCGGCCACACATGCCGCCGCGTACTGGCCGACGCTATGTCCCAGCACCACGTCGGGTTCGATGCCCCACGACTGCCACAGCCGGGCCAGCCCCATCTCGACGGCGAACAGCGCGGGCTGGGCAAACCCGGTGTGCCGCAGCGCTTCCCCGGCTTGGCGATCGGTAGCGAACAGCACCTCCAGCAACGGACGCGGCAGCATGCCCTCGACCGTGTCCGCACACCGTGTCACGGTTTCGGCGAAAACCGGTTCGGTGTCGAACAATTCACGCGCCATCCCGGGATACTGGCTGCCCTGGCCGGTGAACAACCATGCCGTCGTCGGGTGGTGCGTGTGCTCACCACGAACGACACCGGGCCGCAGCCGGTTCTGGGCCAGCTCGGCCAGGCCCTGGCGGGCGCCCTCGATCGAATCCACCACCAGCGCGGCGCGATGCTCGAAGTGCGACCGACCCGTGCCGGCGGTCAGGCAGACGTCGGCGAGGTCGACATCCGGATGGGCGCTCAGCCAGGTCTCGTAGCGTTGCGCCAACGCCACCAGCGCTTCCGGTGACCGGGCGGACAGCGCCAGCACATTGACCTCGCCGCCGTCTGGCGAGTCCGACGAATCTTGCGTGGGCGAACCCGCTCGGGCAGGCGCCTCCTCGATCAGCACGTGCGCGTTCGTGCCGGTGAATCCGAACGAACTCACGCCGGCGCGCCGCGGCCGGCCGTTGGTCTGCCACGGGGTCGACTCGCCCACTACCCGCACCGGCAGCGAGTCCCATGGGATGTGCGGCGACGGCGTGTCGAAATGCAGGCTCTGCGGCAGTAATTCGTGTTGCAGAGACAACACGACCTTGATCAGACCCGCCGCGCCCGAGGCCGACTCGGTATGCCCGATATTGGTCTTCACCGATCCCATCAGCAGCGGCCGGTTCGGGTCACGCGCACCGCCGTAGGCGGCGGCGGCCGCCTGCACCTCGATCGGATCACCGAGCGGGGTACCGGTACCGTGCGCCTCCAGGTAGTCGACGTCGGAGCCTGCCAAGCCGGCGCGGGCCAGCGCCGCCCCGATAAGCCGTTGCTGGGCACCACCATTGGGGACGGTCAAGCCACTGGAGGCACCATCCTGGTTGACCGAGCTGCCCGGAATGACGGCAAGGACCCGATCGCCGTCGCGCTCCGCGTCGCCGAGCCGCTTGAGCACCAGGATTCCGCAGCCTTCACTGCGCACGTAGCCGTCGGCAGAGGCGTCGAAGGTCTTGCACCGGCCGACCGGGGAAAGCATCCGGGCGCGCGACGCCGCGATGACCGTCACCGGACTCAGCAGGACGTTCACGCCACCGGCCAACGCGAGGTCGCAGTCACCGGAGTGCAATGCCTGGCAGGCCTGATGCACGGCCACCAGGGCCGAACTGCATGCGGTGTCGACCGCGACAGCCGGTCCTTCGAATCCGAGCGCGAAGGCGACCCGGCCCGAAATGGCGTTGAGCGCGTTGCCGGTGATGAAGTACGGCTCGATCTTGTCGATCGGCTCCGCGGACAGCAGGTGCGCGTACTCGTTGGCGGCCACCCCGGCGAAGATGCCGGTCCGGCTGCCGCGCAGGGCGGCCGGGGCGTACCCCGCCCTTTCCAAGCCCTCCCAAACGGTTTCGAGCATCAGCCGCTGCTGCGGTTCGATCCAAACCGCCTCGCGCGGGGAGATACCGAAGAATTCCGGATCGAATCCGTCGATGTCGTCCAGGAATCCGCCGAAGCGCGTGTAGGTCTTGCCCGGCGTCTCCGGATCCGGGTCGTAGAACTCGTCGATGTCGAAGCGCTCCTCCGGGACTTCGCGGATGGCGTCGACACCGCCAGACAGCAACTCCCAGAAGGCTTCCGGGTCGGGTGCACCGGGGAAACGGCACGACACCGCGACGACCGCGATCGGTTCGTCGGTCCGGGTCGTCACCGCCGCCGGCTGCGGCACTGCTGTCTGCTCGCTGAGCTCGAGCACCTCGCCGAGTAGGTAGTCGGCCACGTCGGATAGCCGGGGGTGATCCATCACCATGGTGACGGGTATCTCCTTGCCCACGCCGTGCTCGATGCGGCGCCGCATCTCCACGGCCATCAGCGAGTCCATGCCGAGGTCGAAGAACCCGGCATCCTCGCGGATCTCCGCGACATCGACTCGCGTCACCTCTGCCACCGCGTCACGCAGGTAGTCGGTCAACAGCTTCTTGCGTTGCTGCAGTGGGGCGTTGGTGAGTCGCTCGACGAGCTGGGTCTTGCCCGACGGCGTCACGGGCGGCACCGCATCGGGCACCTCGTGCGCCAATTCCGTCAGGAAGGCCCGGCGGCCGGCCTGCTGGTAGAGCGGCAGGAAGCGGGCCCAGTCGACCCGAGCCACCACACCGTGCGCCGACGACGACGCCGCGACGTCGGCCAGTCCCGCCAGCGCATCGGCGGGCGACAACGTCCGGATCCCGCGCTGATCCAATTTCGCGCGGGACTCCGCGTCGGCCATTCCCGCCGCCCAGGGACCGAAGTTCACGCTGGCCCCGCAGACGCCGCGCTCGCGCAGGCGCCAGGACAGCCCGTCCAGGAACGCGTTGGCCGCGCCGTAGGCGGTCTGGCCGTACCCGCCCCAGACCGAGGCGATCGAGGAGGTGCTCAGGAAAAAATCCAGCTGCAGGTCCGCCGCGGCTTCGCTCAGATGCCAGGCACCCCACACCTTCCCGGCGAACACGCGGTCCACTTCGGCTTGATCCAGGTTGCCGAGCGCGGTGGTGCCGATCTCGCCGGCAGCGTGCACGATCCCGGCCAACGGCGGCAGTTCGGCCCGCACCCGAGCCAGCAGCCGGGCGACGTCGTGCGCGTCCGCGACGTCGGCCGCGAAAACCCGGACATCACAGCCATGTTGGGCGGCCAGTGCGTCGACGCGCTGTTGCACGGCTTCGCTCGGCGCACGGCGGCTGGTCAGCACCAGATTCCCGGCGCCGTGGGCGGCCAGGTACCCGGCGATCTCCAGGCCGACCGACCCCAGCCCGCCGGTCACCAGATACGTTGCGTCGGTGCGCAGTTGCAACGGTGTCACGCTCGGCCGCCCCGACCGTCGCACCAATCGGGGCACGTAGACGGATTGATCGCGCAGCGCCACCTGGTCTTCGCGCGGGGCCGAGTCGTGCGACGCCGAGATCCGGTCGACGAAGCGAGCCCACTCGTCGGCGGTGCCCTCCGCCAGATCGGCCAGCCCGCCCCACAGCCGCGGATGCTCCAGCGACGCGGCGCGTCCAAATCCCCACAGGCAGCTCTGGTCCGGCGCCACGGTGTCCGTGTCGGTGACTCGCTGTGCGCCACGAGTTACCAGCCAGATCGGGGCGCGCAGGTCGGCGGCGACGGCGGCGCGGAACAGCCGCCGTGTACCGTCCAGGATTCGATGTTGCATCCGCAACAATGACTGCATCGACGGCGTGCGCTCGGCGTCCACCGCCGCGACGTGCACGATACGCAGCGTCGAATCCTGTACCGCGGCGGCGCGCAACGCTTCTGCGAGCTGCTCCTCGTCGGCGTCGGACGCCGGCAACCCCAAGAGCCGATAAGGCTGTCCAGTCGCGGCGAGTGCCTCGGTCAACGGCTGGACCACCGGCGAATCCTCGCCGATGACAAGCCAACTGGCTTCCCCACCGACTTTCGCAGTGGTGGGGGCTTTCTCCCAACGGATCTCGTAGCAATCGTCCGCGATCGATCGGGTGGTGCGTTCTTGGTTGTGGTGTGCCGCAAGCTTGGTCAGCACGCTCAGGGTCTGCTGATCGCCGCTGCCACCGTCGAGCAGGGCTGCGAGTTCCTCGATGCGGCCGTCCTCGAGAAGGCGGACAGCTTCGGTGCGTGGGCGGCCGAGCTGCTGTTGTTGGTCAGCGCGGTCCCGATCGTCGCGGAACCAGTACTGGCGGTGCTCGAACGGATAGGTGGGCAGGTCGAGTTTGCGCGCGTGCGCCCGGCGGAAGGTAGTGAATGCGGGCAGCTGGCCCAAGACATACGCCTCGGCGACGGCTTCGGTGATCTGCCGGTGGTCGGCGGTGTTTCGGCGCAGCGACGCGATCGCCCGCGGCGCGGTGGCCGGGTCCGGCCATGCGCCCAGGGCCGCGGCGGTGAGCACCGGTCGCGGCCCGATCTCGAGCAACACCTTGCAATTGAGCTCGGCAAGGGTGTGCGCACTCTTGGCGAATTGCACCGGTTGGCGCGCGTGACGGCGCCAATAGGCACCGTCGAGCCGCACGCTGCGGCCGAGCGCGGCACCGGTGCGGTTGTCGATCAGAATCCGTTGTGGTGCACCGAACTTGAACCGGTCGGCAAAGGCTTCGAATTCGTCCAGAATCGGGTCCAGCAGCGCCGAGTGGAACGCGTGGCTGGTGTCCAGCCAGTCACACCGCACACCATCGGCGACCAGCGGTGCCACCGCCCGCTCCAGATCGGCTGCGGGTCCGGACAATACGGTGTTCGCGCCGTTGTAGGCGGCCACCGACAGGCTCGGGAATTCATTGGTCAGGTTCTCGACACGCTCCGCGGCGGTGTGCACCGCGACCATCCGGCCACCCGCGGGCAAGCCGCCGAAGAGGCGACCGCGCTCGGCCATCAGCAGTGCGCCGTCCTCGAGGCTGACCACGCCCGCGACGCAGGCGGCCGCGTACTGGCCGACGCTGTGGCCCAGCACGACGTCCGGCTCGAAGCCCCACGACTGCCAAAGCCGGGCCAGGCCCATCTCCAGCGCGAACAGGGCGGGCTGCGCGTAGGAGGTCTGCCGCAGCGTCGCTTCGCTGTCCGGCCCGTCCACGTCGAAAACCACATCCAGCAGCGGCTTTTCGAGAACGTCGGCGACCGCGGCGGCGCAACGATTCAGCGTCTCGGCGAACACCGGCTCGGTGTCGAACAACTCCCGGGCCATCCCGGGGTATTGGCTGCCTTGACCGGTGAACAGCCACGCCGTCTTCGGTGTGTCGTGGGATTCCCCGCGGAACAAGCCCGGTGCCGGGCGGTCGTCCGCGAGTGCGCCGAGTAGCTCCATCGCGGACTCTCGCGTATTGACCACCAACGCGGCGCGGTGCTCCAAATGCGCTCGCCCCGTCCCGGCGGTGAAGCACACGTCCGCCAGCGTGGCCTCGGGGTGCGCGCTCAACCAGCTGCGGTATTCGTCGGCGAGGCGCGCCAACGCGGCCGGCGTCCGCGCGGAGACGGGAAGAATGCTGAACCGCCGGTCACCGGGCTGCTCGACCGGAACCGGTGCCGCGAGATCCCGTGCCGCCCGCTCGGGTGGTTCGGAGAGAATGACGTGAGCGTTCGTCCCGGCGAACCCGAACGAGCTGATTCCCGCGATGCGCGGGCGGCCGTCGCGTTCCCAGGCGGTGGCCTCCTTGACCACCCGCACCGCGAGCCGGTCCCAGGGAATGTGCGGCGACGGTTTCTCAAAGTGCAGGTGCCGCGGCAGCAACTCGTTCTCGAGCGAGAGGATGACCTTGATCACACCCGCGATACCCGCGGCGGCCTCCAGGTGCCCGATGTTGGTCTTCACCGAGCCCATCAGCAGCGGCTCGCCGGGCTCGCGTCCGGCGCCGAGCACCTCACCCGCGGCCTGCGCCTCGATCGGGTCGCCCAGCGATGTCCCGGTGCCGTGTGCTTCCAGGTAACCGACGTCGCGCGGTTGTAGGCCCGCGCGCTTGAGCGCCTCGGCGATGACCCGTTGCTGGGCAACGCCGTTCGGGACCGTCAACCCGCCTGATGCGCCGTCCTGGTTGATCGCACTGCCGCGGATCACCGCCCGAATCCGGTCACCGTCGCGCATCGCGTCGTCGAGGCGCTTGATCACGATGACGCCGCATCCCTCGCCACGCACATAGCCGTCGGCGGCCGCATCGAACGTCTTGCACCGGCCGTCCGGCGCGAGCATGTGCGCGCTGGAGAACGTGATCATGGTCGCCGGCGTGAGCAGCACGTTCGCGCCTCCGGCCAGCGCCAGGTCGCATTCTCTCAAGCGCAGCGCCTGGCACGCCTGATGGATCGCGACCAGCGACGAGCTGCATGCCGTGTCGACGGCGACCGCGGGACCCTGCAGCCCCAGCCGATAGCTGATCCGACCCGCCGCCGCGGCGTTCGATGTCCCGATGGCCATGTAGGCCTCGATCTCGGGATAAGTCAGCTCATCGGACGCCATGCCCAGGTAATCGTGGGTCGCCAACCCGACGAAGACGCCAGTGTTGCTGTTGGCCAGCGATGTTGGCGCAATGCCCGAATGCTCCACCGCACGCCATGCCGTCTCGAGCAGGAGCCGGTGCTGCGGGTCCATCAACCTGACCTCGCGCGTCGACATCCCGAAAAACGGCGCGTCGAAGCCCGTCACGTCATCGACGAACCCCGCCCGACGGGTGACGACCTTGCCGGGTGCACCGGGCTCCGGGTCGAAGAATTCGTCGACATCCCAGCGGTCCCGCGGCACCTCGGATATCGCATCCCGGCCCTGCCGCAAGACATCCCAGAACTCATTCGCGTCAGCAGCACCCGGAAAACGCGCGGCGTAGCCAACGATCGCAAAAGCCGATGCCGGCTCGTCCTGATCTTCAACGGAAGCCATGCGGTTGCCCTCCCTGCCCTTGGCCAGTCAAGATCCGCTCCGCGGGTGGCCCGGTCGCGCTTTTTCAAGCAGCCTTCCGAAAGCCAGCACTGCCCCCATTGCAGCGCCCGCGTCGCGCGACGAAAGCCAGTGCGGCTGCCGCTCTGCGCTTCTTGCCCCGCCGTTCGATCGTCGCAACGGCCCGTCGGATCCCTGAGTGAGTGTAGGCCGTGGCCCACGCATGTCTGCGGAGGCGATCGGCGGGCGGGTTATCTTGGTGACGCCGCCAGTGGCCGGACCGGGACCGTTTATACCGAGGGGGACGTAATTTTGCGCATCGGGAAAATTACGATCGGCGCACTCGACGATTGGACGCTGACGCCGGGCTCGGTCACCTCGTGGCACCCGACGGACGCGGCAAAAGACAAGGTCCGGCGGGCGCCGGTCAGCTCGGTGCCGGTCAGCTACATGCAAGGCCAGCATCTTCGTAACTACTGCGACCGGGCGGCCGAGGGGCTGAACTTCTCCCGGCAAATCATCGCGACCTGTGAGTTGCCTGGGACTTGTGATGTCGCGGCCATGAACCACGCCGTCAACGCCTATCTGCGTCGACACGACACCTTCCGCAGTTGGTTCGAGCACACCGGTAGCGGTGAGTTCGTCCGGCATACGCTGCGCGATCCGGCTGATATCGAGTTCGAGCCAATCGATCACGGCCCAATGACCGTCGACGAAATACACGCTCACGTCGTGGCAATACCGAACCCGCTGGAGTGGGGCTGTTTCACCTTCGGGATCATCCAGAGCGAGAGCCACTTCACTTTCTTCGCGGCCATGGATCACGTGCATGGGGACGCGACGTTGATCGGCACGACGATGATGGAAGCCAACGGCATGTATTCGGCACTGAGCAGCGGCGGCCAGCCCCTTGTTCTCCCCGATGCCGGCAGCTTCGACGATTTCTGCATCCGCGAACGCGAATACACGTCGACATTGACCGTCGATTCGCCCGAGGTGCGCGCGTGGATTGAGTTCGCCGACAACAACAATGGCGGTTTCCCGGAATTCCCGCTCCCACTGGGCAACGCGTCGGAGTCCAGTAGCAGTCAGATGACCTCCGAACTGCTGATGGACGTGGCCGAGACGCAGCGATTCGAATCGGCCTGCACGGCCGCCGGTGCGCGCTTCGTCGGCGGTTTGTTCGCCTGCTTCGCTCTGCTAGAGCATGAATTCACCGGCGCTCTCACGTATTACGGGCTCACACCCAGAGATTCGCGCACGGCCGCGGACAATTTCATGACACAGGGCTGGTTTACCGGCTTGATTCCGATCACCGTGCCCATCGCCGCGGCCTCTTTCGGTGATGCGGCCTGGGCAGCGCAGGCTTCTTTCGATTCGAGCCTCAACATGGCGAAGGTGCCCTATTACCGGGTATTGGAATTAGCGCCGTGGTTGAACTGGCCGCGGCCGAACTTTCCGGTGTCGAACTTCTTCCACGGGGGCGCCGCGCCACTCAACGCCATTCTTGCCGCAGCCGACCTGGGCCTTGCGAACAACATCGGAATCTATCCGGACGGCCGGTATTCCTATCAGCTGACCATTTATGTCTTCCGGTACGACGAGGGCACGGTCATGGCGATCATGCATCCCGACAATCCGGTCGCGCAGAAGTCGGTCGGCCGCTATATGGCGGCGATGAAGTCCGTGTGCGGGCGGGTCGCTGGCCGTGGGCACTGGGGACGCGTCGCGTAGCGTGGGTCCATTCGATGGCTGAAGCTTTTCTGACGTGCGGTGGGGCACGCTTCGGACGAGCCCGGCTTGACAGAGGGCCGGCGAGCGTCGCCGGCGGGCGCACCCGATTGCGCCGACCGGGGGCGAGGGCGATATGCGACGGCTAGCCGATTTTGTGGTGCGGTGGCCCTGGGCGGTCATCGGGCTCTGGATCGCGGTTGCGGTCGCGCTGCCGCTAGCGTTTCCCTCGCTGGGCGAGATGGCCGAGAAGCATCCACTCGCCATCCTGCCCAACGATGCACCGTCGAGTGTCACCGCTCGCGAGATGACCAAGGCGTTCAACGAATCGGGCTCGGAAGACCTGCTGCTGGTCGTCCTGACCGACGACAAGGGGCTGCGCCCCGCCGACGAAGCCGCTTACCGCAAACTGGTGGACACGCTGCGCCAGGACACCCGGGACGTCGTGATGGTGCAGGATTTCATCAGCACGCCGCCGCTGCGCTCCGTCGTGACCAGCAAGGATCACAAAGCTTGGGTGCTGCCGGTCGGCGTCGCGGGCGAGTTGGGCACCCCACAGTCCTACGCCGCGTTCAACCGGATCAGTGACATCGTCAAGCATTCCGTGTCGGGAAGTCCCCTGGCGGTCGACATCACCGGGCCCGCGGCAACCGTCGCCGACCTCACGGTCTCCGGCGATAAGGATCGGCTGCCGATCGAGCTGGCGATCGCCGTTCTGGTGCTCATCGTCTTGCTGGTGATTTACCGCAGCGTGGTCACCATGCTGCTGCCGCTGCTGACGATCGGGACATCGCTGGTAATCGCGCAGGCGGTGGTGGCGGCCTACTCACAATTGACCGGCTCGGGCGTCTCGAACCAATCGATCGTATTTTTGAGCGCCATAATGGCCGGCGCCGGAACGGATTACGCGGTCTTTCTGATCAGTCGCTACCACGACTATTTGCGGTTGGGCGCCGATTTCGACCAAGCGATCAAACGCGCGATGATGTCGATCGGAAAAGTGATCGGCGCGTCGGCCGCCACCGTCGGAATTACTTTTCTGCTGATCAGCTTCGCCCGAATGGGCGTGTTCAAAACGGTCGGGGCGTCGTCGGCGATCGGGGTCGGCGTGGCATTCCTGGCCGCGGTGACGCTGCTGCCGGCGATTCTGGTGCTCGCCGGACCGCGTGGCTGGGTCAAACCGCGGCGCGAACTGACCGCCCGGTTCTGGCGGCGATCGGGTATCCGCATCGTGCGCCGCCCCAGAGCCAATCTGGTCGCCAGCGCGCTGGTGCTGATCATCCTGGCCAGCTGCGCCGGCTTGGTGCATTACAACTACGACGACCGCAAGGCCCTGCGGTCCTCCGCGCCGAGCTCGATCGGCTACGCCGCACTGGATCGTCACTTCCCGGTGAACCAGTCCATTCCGGAGTACATCCTCATCCAGTCACCGCACGACCTTCGCACACCGAAAGCCCTGGCAGACCTGGAGCAGATGGCGGACCGAGTCAGCCAGCTGCCGAATGTTGCTGCGGTCAGCGGCATTACGCGTCCCACCGGGAATGTGCCCGAACAGTTCCGGGCCACCTATCAGGCGGGCGCCATCGGCACCCTGCTGGCCGGCGGGTCCACCATGATCAACGATCACACCAGTGACCTCAACCGGCTGGTTGCCGGGGCGGGCACGATGGCCAACACCCTCGGCGACGTCCGCGGCCAGGTCGCCCAGCTCGCGGCCAGCCTGGAGGAACTGCAAGACGCCTTCTCGTCGGCGAAGAGCCAGTACACCGGCGACGCTCTGGTGAAACAGGTCGACATCGCGGCCCAGCTCGTCGATCATGTCAACTCGCTCAGCAACGCGATGGGCTGGAATTTCTCGGCGGCCAAGAACGTGTTTGCCTGGATAGGTCCGGTGCTGACCGCGCTGCGGGGCAACCCGGTTTGCGATGCCGATCAATCGTGCAGCTCCACCCGCGGGGCCTTCGAGCAGCTGGTGGGGTCGCGCGACCAGGCGGACCTCGACGCGATCAACGATTTGGCCCACCAACTGCAGGACTTTCAGGACAAGCGGGCGCTCAAAGCCTCGACGGACCGCGTCCGTGCCGCGTTGGGGAAGCTCACCAAGGTGATGCACTCGATGGGGATGGACAAACCCGGTGGCCTGCAAGCGAATTTGAACAGCATGCAAGACGGGGCTAACCGGCTCGCCGGGGGGAGCCGGCAAATAGCCGACGCCGTGGCCCAACTCGTCGACCAAGTCAAACAGCTCGGCGCCGGGCTCAGCGAGTCGGCGACGTTTCTGTTGTCGCTGAAGCGTGACGCGGCACAACCGGCGATGGCGGGGTTCAACATCCCGCCTCAGCTGCTGCGGTTGGAGGAGTTCCAAACGGCGGCCAAGGTATTCATCTCGCCGGACGGCCATTCGGTGCGGTATTTGGTTCAAACCAAACTGAACCCGTTCAGCACCGAAGCCATGGATCAGGTCAACGCGATCACCGCGGCCGCACGGGGTGCACAACCGAATACCGCGCTGTCCGACGCCAAGATTTCGATGGCGGGATACACCGTTGGCCTGAAAGACACCCGCGACTACTACCAGCACGACATCCGGTTCATCATCGCGGTAACCCTGCTCGTCGTACTGGTGACCTTGATCGCACTACTGCGTGCGATTGTCGCGCCGCTGTATCTGGTTGCTTCCGTGATCATTTCGTATTTGTCGGCGGTCGGCATCGGCGTACTCGTATTTCAATACCTGCTGGGCCAGCAATTACATTGGAGCGTGCCCCCGCTGGCATTCGTGGTGCTGGTCGCGGTGGGAGCCGACTACAACATGCTGCTCGTGTCGCGGATGCGTGAGGAGTCCGAACACAGCATGCGCTACAGCATCATTCGCACCCTGAGTTCGACCGGCGGGGTGATCACCGCGGCGGGTCTGATCTTCGCCGCCTCGATGTGCGGTCTGTTGTTTTCCAGCATCGGCACCGTGGTCCAGGGCGGTTTCGTGATCGGCGTGGGGATTTTGCTGGACACCTTCTTGGTACGCACCATCACGGTTCCGGCCATCGCCGCGCTGGTCGGACGGGCCAACTGGTGGCCGTCGCGCGTGGGTGCGCGGCGGTCAGCCCTCCGACGCGCCGAGCCACAACCCGGTTAGGGCGCACGCATGATCTATGTGAGACTACGAGACGAATCCGAGCGGTCAGGATCAGGAATGAAGAAGCTACTCGCTGGCGTTTCGGCGCTGGTAACTGTCGGCGCCACAGCGTATTTCGGCGTCGGAACCGCGTCGGCTGACGACACGCCAATCGGCGGCCCGCCGACCCCCGGAGCGCCGGGCGACCAGACGGCGTTCGCACTCGGAGGCGCACACGTGCTGGGCATCCCGTACGACGAGTACATCCGCCAAGAAGGCGCGCAATGGTTTCCCGGCCAGAAGCGCGAGATCGTCCGATACCCGGCGGGCCAGGTGCAGGGCCACGTGCTGGAACGGCTCTTCCCGGGTATCGGCCGGTTCGATGAATTCTTCCCCGGTCTGGGTCTGGACGGCCCCAGCGTCGGCGAGTCGGTCGCCGAAGGAGTAGACAACCTCGATGCGGCGATCCGCGCGGGTCGGCCCGGAACGGCGATCGGCCTGTCCGAGGGCGGGTTCGTGGTCGACGGCGAGCAGGCGCGGCTGGCCGCTGACCCGACCGCTCCCCCGCCGGACCGGCTGAACTTCGCCACCTTCGGCGACCCGATCGGGCGCCACGCCTTCGGTCAGAGCTTCCTGAGCGCCATGTTCGGAGTCGGCAGCACCGTTCCCGCGCTCGACTACACGATGCCACCGCCGTACGAAAGTCAGTACGACACCAACAGGTTCGTGGCCGCGTACGACTCGATCGCGGACTTCCCCGATCGGCCGGACAACCTGTTCGCGCTCGCCAACACGCTGCTGGGCCTGGCCACCGGTCATACCGCCGTGGCGTTCACCAACCCGAGCATGGTGCCGCCGCAGAACATCCGAACGTTCATCAACTCTCGGGGCGCCAAGGACACCACGATCATGGTCCCGGAGAAGCACCTTCCTCTTGTCATGCCGCTGAAATACGTCGGGATCGACGAAGACACGCTGAACAAGCTCGACGCAATCCTGATCCCCCGGGTGAACGCGGGCTATTCGCGAAACGACGACCCGTCGACCGCTCCGGTTCAGGTCGACCCGGTGCACGGCTTCGACCCCGCGGAAGTCACCGCACCGGCCAACCAGGCGACATTCGGCGGCGGCGCAGACCCGCTGTCCCAGATCCTCGCGGGTGCCACGTCCGTGTTGTCCCACGGCACCGGCTGACCGCGCGCCCATGTCTGGATCATCGATTCTCGCCATGCTGCACGGCCGGGCCAGCATGCGCCCGGATGATGTCGCGTACACGTTTACCGATTACGCGGGGAACTGGGAGGGGGTCTCCGAGAGCCTCACGTGGTCGCAGGTATCCCGCCGAACACTCAATGTGGCACGCGATCTCGGGCCGCACGGGTCGATCGGCGACCGGGCGGTGATCCTGGCTCCCCAGGGCCTCGACTACATTGCGGCCTTTTTGGGATCGATGCAGGCCGGGCTCATCGCGGTACCACTTCCGTTGCCGCACCGCGGCTCGAGCCACGAACGGGTGAGCGCGGTCCTCGCCGACACGTCGCCCTCGGTTGTTCTCACCACCTCCGCTTTCGCCGAAGATGTCGCCGAGTACGTCGACCAGGCACACATGGACGACGTTCCGAAGGTCGTCGAAATCGATTCGATGAATCTCGATGTCGACGTCGAAACACGCGTCCAGACAGACGATTTGCCCAACATCGCGTACTTGCAGTACAGCTCCGGTTCGACCCGTACACCGACCGGGGTGAAGATCTCGCACCGAAACCTCGAAGTGAATTTCGAGCAGCTGATGCGCAGCTTCTTCGCCGAGTCGCGAACCACGCTCCCGTCCGAAGCCTCGATCGTGTCGTGGTTGCCCTTCTACCACGACATGGGTTTGGTGCTGGGAGTCTGCGCCCCGATCCTGAGCGGTCATCGCGCCGAGCTGACCAGTCCGGTCGGATTCTTGGAGAGGCCGGCCCGGTGGATGCGAGCGCTCGCCGAAAATCGCCACAGCTGGTCGTCGGCGCCCAACTTCGCCTTTGACCTGGCCGCCCGCAAGACCACCGACCAGGACCTGGCCGGGCTGGACCTCGGCGACGTGCTGGGCATCATCAGCGGCGCCGAGCGGGTCGAGCCGGCGACCCTGCGGCGCTTCGTAGATCGGTTCGCGCACTTCAACTTTCAAGACCACATGATGCGTCCTTCCTACGGCATGGCGGAGGCCACGGTCTTCGTCGCGACCGGCACCTGGAGTGAGTCGTCGCCGGCGGCCCACTTCGATGCCGCGGCGCTCGGCGCGGGCCGCGTCGAGCGTTGCGCGGCCGGTAAAGGCACGGCGCTGGTCAAATACCGGGTGCCGCAATCCCCGACGGTGCGCATCGTCGACGCTGAGACGAATCGCGAATGCGCGCCCGACTCGGTCGGCGAGATCTGGGTGCATGGCGAGAATGTCGCCGACGGCTATTGGCGCAAGCCGCCATCAGAGCAGCGCTGCTTCGGCGCAACACTCGTCGACCCGTCGCCCGGTACACCCGTGGGGCCGTGGCTGCGCACCGGCGACCTGGGTTTCGTCCACTCCGGTGAGTTGTTCATCGTCGGCCGCATCAAGGATCTGCTGATCATCCGCGGGCGCAATCACTATCCCGAGGACATCGAGGCGACGATCCAAGAGATCACGCGGGGCCGGGTCGCGGCGATTTCGGTTCCGGTGGAGGGTACCGAGCAGTTGGTCGCCGTCGTCGAGCTCAAGCTGGGCTCCGGCCCCGACGAGGACGCCGCGCAGTGGCTCAGTGACGTCACGAGCAAGGTCACCTCGGCGATCTCCAATGCGCACGGCCTGAATGTCGGGGATCTCGTGCTGGTGCCTCCCGGATCGATTCCGACCACGACGAGCGGCAAGATCCGCCGCGCCGCCTGTGTCGACCAGTACCGGCAGGGCCAATTCGTCCGGCTGGACGCCTGAGCCCCCGGCCGGCCGGTATGCGGATAATGTTCAAGTCCCACCGGCAAAGGAGCCACGATGAGCGCAGCCAGCACCGACCGTCCGTTACGCGTCATCCAGTGGACGACCGGCAACATCGGGCGGCGCTCGCTGCACGCCATCATCGGCCGGCCCGACATGGAACTGGTCGGGGTGTACGCGCACGGGGCGGACAAGGTCGGTGTCGATGCCGCCGACCTTTCCGGCTGGCCCGAGCCGACCGGTGTGCGGGCCACCAACGACGTCGACGCGCTGATCGCCCTGGGCGCAGACGCGTGTTGCTATAACCCGTTGTGGCCCAACATCGACGAGTTGGTGCGGCTGCTGGAGTCCGGCGTCAACGTGTGCTCCAGCGCGGCCTGGATCACCGGCGGCAAGCAGACGCCGCAGGATCGCAAGCGCATCGAGGACGCTTGCCGGAAGGGCAATTCGACGATCTTCGGCAGCGGCGCGCATCCGGGCATGACGAACATGGTCGGCATGGTGCTGTCCGCCTCCTGCGAGCGTGTCGACGAGATCCGGATCACCGAGTCGGTGGACTGCTCAACCTACGAGTCCGCGGAAACCCAGACGGCGATGGGGTTCTCACAGGACCCCGACACACCGGGGCTGGCGGAAAGCGTGCGGGCCGAAAGCGAAGTGTTCGCCGAGTCGGCGGCCATGATGGCCGACGCGATCGGCGCCAAGCTGGACAAGATGACATTCGACGTCACGTTCACCGCGGCCACCGCCGATTCCGATCTGGGCTTCATGAAGATCCCCGCGGGCACTGTCGGCGGGGTGTACGGCTTCCATCGCGGCTGGGAAGGCGACCGCAACGTCGTCAGCGTCGGATTCAACTGGACCATGGGTAACCACGTCGTCCCGCCCAAGCCGCTGGAGCACGGCCACGTCATCCAGGTGTTCGGGATGCCCAACATGCGGACCGTGCTGCACTGCCTGCCGCCGAAGGATTGGACGGAGCCCGGGTTCATGGGCCTCGGCATGATCTATACCGCGATGCCGGTCACCAACGCCGTCCCCGCCGTGGTGGCCGCCGAGCCCGGGATCGTGACCCTGGCCGATTTGCCGCCGGTCACCGGGCGCCTAGCGCGCTAGCCGGATGACGTCGGCGACAGGTGGTCCACCCCGAGGAACGCTTCCGTCCTTTAAGGTTTAGAGTACTTAGCCGAGCAAAGGTTCCGCCGACAATTAGGGTTGTCGACACGGTGGCGAGCTTTCCGAGGCAGGACGGCAGGCCCCCGCAGCGGTGAGCGGAAGGCGGTCAAGGTGAGGGGTTCGCCAAACTCGGATGCCATATCCCAGGTGCTCAAGCGGGCGTGGATTCCGCTGCTGCTGACTGTGGTACTGGCAGTCTCGGCGTTGGTCGTGTCGCGGCTGCACAGGATCTTCGGCTCGGAAGACCTCAACGCGAATGCCGGCAAGGGCATCGAGATCGTGCAGTTCAACCCGAAGGTCGTCGTCTACGAAATCTCCGGCCCGCCGGGCGCGACCGCGAACATCAACTACTGGGACGAGAACGCCAACACACACCAGGTCGACAACGCGCCGCTACCGTGGTCGATCACGATCTCGACCACGTTGCCGTCGGTGAGCGCCAACATCATGGCGCAAAGTGACAGCAACCGAATCAACTGCAAGATCACGGTGGACAATGTCGTGCGCGACCAGCAGAGCGCGGACGGACACAACGCTCAGACCTTCTGCCTGGTGAAATCTGCATGAGCGAGCTGAACAAGGGTCAGCTGAGCGTCGACGACACCGCTGACACTGGTCCGATCGGCAGCCCAACCCGGGCGGACGCCCAACGCTCGCACCGCCCCGTCGTTCCGCACATGATCCGGCTGTTCGCGGTGCCGATCCTGCTGGCCTGGGTGGTCGTCACAGTGCTGGTCAACGTCATGGTTCCCAAGCTGGAAGTCGTCGGTGAAGCGCATTCGGCCCCGCTGGCCCCCGACGATGCGCCGTCGATGGACGCGATGATGCGCATCGGCCACAACTTCAAGGAATTCGATTCCAACAGCACCGTCATGATCGTGGTGGAGGGCCAACAGCCACTCGGTGCGGACGCGCACCACTACTACGACGAGATCATCAGCAAACTTCGCAAGAACCCTAAGCAGATCCAGCACATCCAGGACTTCTGGAGCGATCGGTTGACGGCAGCGGGTTCACAGAGCGCGGACGGCAAAGCCGCGTACGTGATGATCAACCTTGGGGGCAACCAAGGCACCAGTCAGGCCAACGCCTCCGTGGAAGCCGTCCGCGACGTGGTGAAGGAGACGCCTGCGCCGCCCGGGGTCAAGGCCTACGTGACCGGTCCAGCGGCGCTCACCGACGACATGCACGTCATCGGGAACGCGAGCCTGGCCACGATCACGCTGTTCACCCTCGGAGCCATCGCCCTGATGTTGATGTTGGTGTATCGCTCCGTTGTCACCACCCTGATCCAGCTGTTCATGACCGGCATCGCGTTGCTCTGTTCCCGAGGGGTCGTCGCAGTCCTCGCGTATAACAACGCATTCGGCCTCACCACCTTCGCGGGCAACGTCCTGACCATGCTGGCGATCGCGGCCGGCACCGACTACGGCATATTCCTGGTGGGCCGCTATCAAGAGGCACGCGCGGCCGGTGAAGACCGAGAAACCGCCTACTACAGCACGTTCAAGGGCGTGGCCCCGGTCATCTTGGGTTCGGGCCTGACCATCGCCGGGGCGACGTACTGCCTGAGCTTCGGCCGGCTGCCGTGGTTCAAGACGATGGGCCCACCCGTGTCGATCGGCATGCTGGTCGTGACGCTCGCTGGTGTCACGCTGGGCCCGGCAGTCATGTTCCTGGGAAGCCGTTTCGGTCTGTTCGAAAGCAGGCGGGTGGCCAGGGGGCGGCTGTGGCGACGGGTTGGCACGGCGGTGGTGCGTTGGCCCGTACCGATTTTGGCCGTCAGTGCCGCGGTGGTCCTCGTCGGCATGGTTGCCCTGCCGGGGTACGTGACCAGCTACAACGACCGCTACTATCTGCCCACCAGCGCGCAGGCCAACCAGGGATACATCGCGTCGGACCGGCACTTCACCCAGGCCCGGATGAACCCGGACTTGCTGATGATCGAGGCCAGCCACGACATGCGGAATCCGGCCGACATGCTGGTCTTGGACAGAGTGGCCAAGAACATCCTGCGCACCCGTGGCATTGCGATGGTCCAAGGCATCACCAGGCCGCTGGGCATTCCGATTCAACACAGCTCAATACCGTTTGTGAACAGCATGCAAAGCCAGACAACCATGCAGAACATGAAGTTTCTCAAGGACCGCATCGCCGACATGCTCAAGATGACCGACGACCTGCAGACCCAGATCGAGACCACCCAGCGCCAGTACGAGGTGTCGCTAGACCTGGCCCATGCCGCCGACGACAGCGCAAGGACCACCGCGGTCACGTCGCAAATCACCGATCAATTACGCGACCACATCGCGGATTTCGACGACACCTTCCGGCCGGTGCGCACGTACTTCTACTGGGAAAAGCACTGTTACGACATCCCGGTGTGTTACGGGCTGCGGTCCCTGTTCGACACGCTGGACGGATTCGACCAACTGGCCGAGCAATTCCATTACCTCACGGCGGACATCCAGCACACCGCCAAGGCCACCCACGACCTGAATGCACTGTTTCCCATCCTGATAACGACGCTGAAGACCACCCGAGGTATCCAGCTGACGCTCTACCAGACGTCCAAGGCGATGATCGACCAGATGGAGGCGATGAGCAACACCGCTATCGTCATGGGTCAAAGCTTCGACGCCTCCAAGAACGACGACTTCTTCTATCTGCCGCCGGAAGCCTTCGATAACCCGGACTTTCAGACAGGTCTGCGCCAGTTTCTGTCACCGGACGGCAAGTCGGCCCGCTTCTTCATCACCCACGAAGGCGATCCGATGACCCCGGAGGGAATCTCACGCGTCGACTCGGAAAGGGCGGCTGCTCAGGACGCCCTGAAGCAGTCGTCCCTTTCTGACGCCAAGGTCTACCTGGGCGGCACCGCCGCGACTTTCAAAGACATGCACGACGGCGCCAAATACGACCTGATGATGGTGGTCATCGCGTCGCTGACGCTGATCTTCATGATCATGCTGTTGCTGACGCGAAGTGCGGTTGCGGCCTTGGTCATCGTCGGCACCGCCGCCAGCTCGATCGCCGCATCCTTCGGGTTGTCGGTGCTGATCTGGCAGGACCTGTTCGGCATCAAGATCCACTGGATCGTGATGACAATGTCAATCATCATCCTGCTGGCCGTTGGATCCGACTACAACCTGCTGCTGGTCTCCCGATTCAAAGAAGAGATCCGTGCGGGACTCAAGACCGGGACCATCCGATCCATGGCGGGTACGGGCGGGGTGGTGACCGCGGCGGGCCTGGTGTTTGCGTTCACCATGTTCTCCATGCTCGGCAGCCAACTGCGTGTGCTCGGCCAGATGGGCACCACGATCTGCATCGGCTTGCTGCTGGACACGTTGATCGTGCGCACGCTCTTGATGCCGTCGATCGCCACGCTGCTCGGACGCTGGTTCTGGTGGCCGCAGGTCGTCCATCCGCGCGGGGACAATGCCCGAAAACCGGTGCCCGCCTAAACGTTTGCCACTTCCAGGCAAACCGCGACGGCCCCGGGCCCGACATGCACGCCGAGCACCGGCCCCAGCGGGGTGACTATCGCCGGTGCGCAGCCCGGCAACCGCTGGGCCAGCGCGGCAGCCACCTCGTTCGCGCCGTCGGGGTTCACCACGTGGTGCACTGCCACGGCTGCGGTGCCGTCGCCGACGATGTCGCAGACCCGGTCGAGCATCGCCGCCGTCGCCTTGCCCACGGTCCGTACCCGTTGGGCTAGAACGAGTTTGCCGTCCTCGATGCGCAGCAGCGGCTTGAGGGACAGCGCGGTGCCCAGCCATGCCTTGGCACCGCCGATCCGGCCGCTGCGCCGCAGGTTGTCCAGACCGTGCACCACGATGAACGCGCGACCGCGGCTTACCGCCGAGTTCGCGGCGGCCACCACAGCGTCCAGGTCAGCGCCGTCGGCCGCAGCCCGGGCCGCGGCCAACGCGACAAAGCCGGTGCCCATCGCCGCCGACCTGGAGTCGACAACCCGTACGGCCGACCCTATTTCGGCCGCGGCCCGTTCACCGACGCCGCAGGTACCCGACAGCGCCGACGAAATATGTACGGCCACCACACCATCCCCGCCGGAGTCGGCCAGCGCCTGGCGGTAGGCGGCGCCGAGTTCTGCCGGAGTGGCCGCCGCGGTTGTGGCGTGGTGCCAGTAGACGTCGTCGGGGATTTCGTCCACCCCGTCGCGCAGATCACCGCCGTCGAGCAGGACATGCAGCGGGACAACCCGTATCGCCCACTTCTCGAGCAGATCGGCCGGGAGACGCGACGAGGCATCGGTCACCACCACGACGGTCATTGCTCAGCCGCGCGGTTTCTCGGTTGCCACGCCGGCCTCGGCCAGCGCCTTGAGCATCAACTCCGCGACGGCCTGGTGAGCTTCGAAATTCCAGTGGATGCCGTCGGGATTGCCACGGCCACTCATCACCTGGTCGGCCACCGCGGCTTTGAGATCCACCAGCGGAATGTCGTGCTGCTCCGCCCATTCCGTGATCGCGGCCACGGTCCCGGCGCGGCCGTGGTGGGCCTTGCCGTAGGTCTCGGCGATATGCACCGACGGCAACGATGCCACGATCGGGATACCCGGGCGGTTGAAATCGATTGCGCCCCGGGTCTGCTCGAGATACTCGGCGGTCAGATGGGGCGGCAAGGCGGCCCGGGCCACCGGCGAAAGCCTGGGCTGCACCCAGCCATAGCCGTCGCGGACCCAGCGCCGCAGCCACGGCGGGCGGACGTAGCGGATCAATTCACGCAGTGCGGTCGGCAGCACCGACGGCAGCGAATCCATCCCGCAGGTCGCGAAGATCACCGCGCCCGCCCTGGGCAGCGCCGCCCAGGACCGGGGGTCCTGCGTGGCGGCCCACCACACGTCGCGACAGGTCCAGCCGATGCGGCCGATCAGCTCCATATCCCAATCCAGTTGTGAGGCAACGATATTGGGCCAGATACGGGGGTCGTCGGCGGGCAGTCCCCCGCTGGGGCCGTAGTAGGACAGCGAGTCGGCGAAGACCAGCAGCGTGGGTCGTACGTCGGCGGACATCGTTTTCAGCCCTGCACCGAAGCGTTCCATACGTCGAGCCGCCAGCGGATGCCGCCGAACTCGGCGCCTAAGTCTTGCGAGTGGCCGGAGAGCTGCACCCAGCTGGCATTGCCCAGGCCACCCAGCATCGGCCAGTTGGCGACCGGGAGTTTCAGCAGCGCAGCCGATAACGCGGCGATCAGGCCGCCGTGGGCCACCAGAATCACCGGCCGGTCGGGCTCGTCGGCCTCTCCCCATTCCGATTCGCCGGCCACCAGCTCGGCGACCAGCGGCACGCTGCGGGCGGCGACGTCGACCCGGCTTTCCCCGCCGTGCGGCGCCCAGCTGGCGTCGTCGCGCCAGGTGGCCCGGGCGCCCGGGGCCTGCGCGTCAACCTCGGTGTGGGTCAAGCCTTGCCATTCGCCCAGGTGTGTCTCGCGCAGCCGCTCGTCCACCCGCACCGGCAGCCCGGTGCGCTCCCCCAGCGTGACCGCGGTGTCGTAGGCACGATGCAGATCCGACGACACGATCAGCAGCGGCTGCAACTTGCCCAGCACCTCGGCGGCGGCGCCCGCCTGCGCGCGGCCCAATTCGGTGAGTGCGGAGTCCAACTGCCCCTGCATGCGGCTGCCGGCGTTGAAGTCGGTTTGGCCGTGCCGCAACATCAACAGCCGGCGGATCGTCATTGCGCGCTCGCCGAATCCTGCGGACCGCCCGCCAGGTCCACCGGTATGACCGGACAGTCACCCCACAAGCGGTCCAGTGCGTAGAAGTTGCGGTCGTCCTGGTGCTGTATGTGCACGACGATGTCGCGGTAATCCAGCAGCGTCCAGCGTCCCTCCCGAGCACCCTCACGGCGCGCGGGCTTGTAGCCGGCCTTCTGCATTTTCTCCTCGACCTCGTCGACGATCGCGTTGACTTGCCGCTCGTTGGACGCCGAGGCGATCACGAAGCAGTCGGTGATGACCAATTGCCCCGAGACGTCGATCACCACAACGTCGTTCGCGAGCTTGGCAGCCGCCGCGTTCGCCGCGATCGTCGCCATGTCGATGGCTTCCCGGGTGGCGCTCACGGGTTGTTCCCCGCGGAAAGACTGGACTCCGTCGGACCGAGTGTCGCTTTGGCCTCTCCCGCGACGGGGGCGCGGTAAAGCCGGCGCTTGGAGACGTACTGCACGACACCGTCGGGCATCAGGTACCACAGCGGACGGCGCTCGGCGGCACGCTGACGGCAGTCTGTCGAGGAGATCGCCAGCGCCGGAATCTCAACCAGGGTCAGCGCATCCTTGGCCAGCTCGCCGAGCACCTCGGTGATGTGCTCGTGGCGCAGCTCGTAGCCGGGCCTGCTGACGCCGATGAACCGTGCCAGTTCGAACAGCACTTCCCAGCCCTGCCAGGACAGGATGGACGACAGCGCGTCGGCTCCGGTGATGAAGAACAGCTCGGAATCCGGGTTCAGCGCGTGCAAGTCCTGCAACGTGTCCTTGGTGTAGGTGGGGCCACCGCGGTCGATGTCGACCCGGCTGACCGAGAACCGGGGATTGGAGGCGGTCGCGATCACCGTCATCAGGTACCGGTCCTCGGCGGCGGAGACATTGCGGGTCTTCTGCCACGGCTGACCGCTGGGCACGAACACCACTTCGTCGAGGTCGAACAGGTCGGCCACCTCACTGGCGGCGACCAGGTGCCCGTAATGGATGGGGTCGAACGTCCCACCCATCACTCCCAGCCTGCGGCGCCGCTTTTGCACGATGTGCCAGCTTACCGGGCCGCTTGGGCCGAGCGGTCGGCGCGCTGTGGTCCCACCCGCCACATCAGTCCCTGCGTCGGGGAGCCGAGTCCCGCCCGGTCGTGTAGAAGAACTCTGTGGACAGTTCACCGGCCGAATCGGCGCGCGCGCCGCTGTTGCTCCGGGAGTCGATCGTCGCGCAACTGCTCGACGCCGCGGCAGTCGGCGACGTCGCCGCGAAGGTCGACCTGCCGGCTGTACCCGACTTGATCGACGAGTACCTGATCGTGTGCGGTCGACTCTGTGCGGAACTCGGCCGGGAGCTGTCCGGGGAGGAACGGGCTCGGGTCCGGCGGCGGCTCGGGCGACGGTTGGCCGAGGCTCACACGGCTTCGACGCGTTCGATCGTCCGGGTCGTGGTCGCGGCCTTCCGCGGCCGGCCGGTGCAGTCTCAGATCACCGCCCACCCGCAGACCCTGCAGCGCTACTACGCGCGCTGGCTGCACCGCCCGGGGCCGTCGCTGTTCGGTAAGCAAGCCGACGCCCGGGTGTGGACGCTGGCCCGCGAGGCCGCCGATCCCACCACGCATCCGGTACTCGATATCGGGGCCGGAATCGGGCGCAACGCCCTGGCCCTGGCCCGACGCGGACATCCGGTCGACGCGGTGGAACTCACCCACGAATTCGCCGACGTCATTCGCTCCGAGGCCGCAGCACAATCCGTCGACGTGCGGGTCGTCGTGGGTGATGTCTTCGCGGCGGTTGACGAACTCCGGCGGGACTACCAGCTGATTCTGCTGTCCGAAGTGGTCTCCGATTTCGTATCGACAGAGCAGCTACGCGGTCTTTTCGAGCTTGCCGGTCGGTGTCTGGCGCCGGGGGCGCTAATGGTGTTCAACACGTTTCTGGCGGCGCCCGAACACGCGCTGGATCAGGCGACGCGTGAGTTCGGGCAGCATTTTCACACCGGCGTGTTCACCCGCGGCGAGATCGACACTGCGGCAATCGGATTGCCCTTCGAGCTGATCGCCGACGATGCGGTGTACAGCTACGAAAAGACGCACTTGCCGCCCGGTGCGTGGCCGCCCACCCGGTGGTACCCCGACTGGATCCGTGGTGTCAACGCTTTCCCGATCGTGCGTGACATGAGCCCGATCGAGATGCGCTGGCTCGTCTACCAGAAGTTCACGTCTTCCTAACGGCATGCCGCGCCGACGAGCCGCTCGTCGTGTACAAGAAGCGGTGTGGAGGAATTGCTGCTCGGGTGCGTCGATCAGGACGAACAGCTACGGGACGCCCTCAACCGGCGGTTCTATACGCAGACGGTCGTCAAGGGTGAGATCACGCTGTCGGCAGTTCCGGGGCTGATCGACGAGTACGTGTCGATGTGCGCAGGCATCGTCACCGCCGTCGGGCGGACGTTCGACGACGACGAGCTCGCCCATCTGCGGGAGATATTGGAAACCCAACTGGCCGAGGCCTACTCGAGGTCGACCCGGTCGAGAATCGTCATCGCCTACCAGGGTCAGGCCGGGTCACTGATGCGGTTCCACGTCAAAGCCACCTGGTCGACCGTGGAGAGCGCCTACGAAGATTGGCTCAGCCACCGGGAACCGCCGCTGTTCGGCACCGAGCCCGACGCCCGGGTATGGGACCTGGCCAACGAGGCCGGCGATCCCGCCGCGAGCCGCGTGCTCGAGATCGGAGCGGGAACCGGGCGCAACGCCCTACCGCTCGCGCGCCGTGGACACCCCATCGACGTGGTGGAGATGACGGAGAAGTTCGGCGACCTGATCCGCGCCGAGGCGCAGCGCGAGGACCTCGACGTGCGCGTCATCGTGCGCGACGTGTTCGCCGCCGCCGACGAGCTGCGGTGCGACTATCAGCTGATAGTGCTCTCCGAGGTGGTCTCCGACTTCAGGTCGACCCGGCAGTTGCGCGGCCTGTTCGAGCTCGCCGCCGAGCGCCTCACCCCCGGCGGGCGCCTGGTGTTCAACGTGTTCCTGCCGCGTGGAAACTACACGCCCGACGACGCCGCGCGCGAGTTCGGGCACCAGGTGTACACGACGATCTTCACCCGGCATGAGATGGCAAGCGCCGCAGCGGGACTGCCGCTTGAACTCGTAGCCGACGATTCGGTGTACGACTACGAGAAGGCGCACCTGCCCGAGGGGGTGTGGCCGCAAACCAGCTGGTACGCCGACTGGGTCAGCGGCCTTGACGTGTTCACCATCGACCGCGACGCGCGGCCGATCGAGATGCGCTGGCTCGTCTATCAGAAGACGACGTGATCAGACCGGCAGCAGCTGGTCGATCACCGTGGCGAGCTGCTTGGCAGACCGGCATTCGTGCATGGTGATCACTTCTTCGTAGCGTGGCACGGCCGAATCGCCGCTGCCCCACAGGTGTCGGGGCTCGGGGTTGAGCCAGTGCGCGTGCCGGGCGGCGGTGACCATGTCGGACAGCACGTCGATGGCCGGGTCGCGGTAGTTGGTGCGACCGTCGCCGAGCACCAGCAGGGAGCTGCGCGGTGACAACACATTCGGATTGGCCTGCACGAACGACACGAACGCGTTGCCGTAGTCCGAGTGGCCGTCGCGGCTGTAGACGCCGGCTTCGCGGGTGATCCGCTGAATCGCCACGGCCAGATCGCATTCCGGACCGAACATGTGGGTGACCTCGTCGGTGGTGTCGATGAAGGCGAACACCCGCACCCGTGAGAACTGTTGGCGCAGCGCGTGTACCAGCAGCAGGGTGAAGTGGCTGAACCCGGCCACCGAACCGGACACATCGCACAGCACGACCAGTTCCGGGCGCGCCGGACGGGGTTTTGCCAGCACCACGTCGATCGGCACTCCGCCGGTGGACATCGACTTGCGCAGCGTCTTGCGCAGGTCGATCGTCCCGGCCCGGCTGCGACGGCGCCGGGCCGCCAGCCGGGTCGCCAGGGTGCGGGCCAGCGGGGCCACGACTCGCTGCATCTGGCGCAGCTGGTCACCGGAGGCCCGCAGAAACTCGACGTTCTCGGCGAGCTGCGGGATGCCGTACATCTGCACGTGGTCGCGGCCGAGCTGCTCGGCGGTACGCCGCTTGGTCTCCGCGTCGACCAGCTTCCGCAACTGGGTAATCCGCTGCGCGGCAAGGGCTTTGGCGATCTGCTCTTGGGTGGGACTCGGCTCGTCGCCATACGGGGCGAGCAGGCCCGCCAGCAGTTTGCCCTCCAGCTCGTCCAGCGCCATCGCCTTGAGCGCCTGATACGACGAGAACGACGGGCCGCGGCTGGAACTGTATTTGCCGTAGGCCTCCACGATCCGCGCGATCATCGCGACGAGTCGCTCGTCCATGTCGGCCAGGTCCTCGTTCTGGGTCAGCAGGTCCAGCAGCATCTGGCGCATCGCGTCGACGTCGTCGGCGGGCAGGGCGTCGCTGTCTTCACCGGCCCCGCCGTCGTCGTCGACGACGACCGCCCGCGCACCCATCGCCGCGGGAAACCACAGGTCGAACATCGCGTCGTAGGTGTCGCGGTGATCGGGCTGGCGCAGCACCGCACACGCGATGCCTTCGCGCAGCACCTCACGGTCAGCCAGACCGAGGGTGGCCATCACCCGGCCGGCATCCACAGTCTCCGACGGGCCCACCGAAATCCCCACTCCGCGAAGCGCTTCCACGAATCCCACCAGGTGGCCCGGCAACCCGTGCGGGGCGAGCGGCCTGCTGGGGCGGATGCGGCGCGGGGGCATCAGTTCAGCCTGAGTTCCCCGGCCGCGCGTTGCTGGTCGGATTGGTGTTTGAGGACCACGCCGAGCGTCTGGGCAACGACCGCGTCGTCAATGGTGTCCAGGCCCAGCGCCAGCAGCGTGCGGCCCCAGTCGATGGTCTCGGCGATGGACGGCACCTTCTTGAGCTGCATGCCGCGCATGACGCCGATGATGCGCACCAACTCTTCGGCCAGATGCGCTGGCAGCTCGGGGACCCGGGACAGCAGGATGCGCCGTTCCAGGTCGGGCGTCGGGAAGTCGATGTGCAGGAACAGGCAGCGACGCTTGAGCGCTTCGGACAGTTCGCGGGTGGCGTTCGACGTCAGCACTACCAGCGGCGTGCGCTCGGCGGTGATCGTGCCCAGCTCGGGAACGGTGACCGCGAAGTCGGAGAGCACCTCGAGCAGCAGGCCCTCGATCTCGATGTCGGCCTTGTCGGTCTCGTCGATCAGCAGCACCGTCGGCTCGGTGCGCCGGATCGCGGTCAGCAGGGGGCGCTGCAGCAGGAACTCCTCGCTGAACACGTCGTCTTTGGTCTGGTCCCAGTCTCCGGAGCCGGCCTGAATGCGCAGGATCTGCTTGGCGTGGTTCCACTCGTACAGTGCGCGCGCCTCGTCGACCCCCTCGTAGCACTGCAGTCGAACCAGGCCGGAGCCGGTGGCTTGCGCGATGGCACGCGCCAGCTCGGTCTTGCCGACCCCGGCGGGACCCTCGACCAGCAGCGGCTTGCCCAGCCGGTCGGCGAGGAACACGGCGGTCGCGGTGGCCGTGTCGGGCAGGTAGCCGGTCTCGGCCAACCGCCGCGAGACGTCGCTGATGTCCGCGAACAGCGGGGTGGACCGGGCGGGCACGCTCACAATCTCAGTTCTCCTAAAACGCTTTTGGTGGGCTAGGTCGGGCGAACCTGGCCATCCCCCCAGGCGATCCATTTGGTCGAGGTCAGTTCGGGCAGGCCCATCGGACCTCGGGCATGCAGCTTCTGCGTCGAGATGCCGATCTCGGCGCCGAAGCCGAATTGCTCGCCGTCGGTGAACGACGTCGATGCGTTGACCATGACGGCGGCCGCATCGACGCCGTCGGAAAATCGTTGGGCCGCAGCCATATTGGTGGTGACGATGGCCTCGGTGTGTCCGGTGCCGTATTCGTTGATGTGGGCGATCGCGGCGTCGACGCCGTCGACCACGGCCACCGCGATGTCCATCGACAGGTACTCGCGGCGCAAGTTGTCCTCGTCCGGATCCAGATGAACCGTCACACCGGCGTCCTGCAGGGCCGCCACCAGCCGGGGCACCGCGTGCCCGGCGATCGCGGCGTCCACCAACAGCGTCTCGGCGGCGTTGCACACGCTGGGCCGCCGGGTCTTGGAGTTCAGCAGAATCCGTTCCGCCACATCCAGGTCGGCGCCCGCGTCCACGTAGACGTGGCAGTTGCCGACACCGGTCTCGATGGTGGGCACCTGCGCGTCGCGCACCACCGCGTCGATCAGGCTCGCTCCCCCGCGGGGGATCACCACGTCGACCAGGCCGCGCGCCTGGATCAGGTGGGTGACCGTGGAGCGGTCATCGGCGGAGAGCAGCTGGACCGCGTCGGCGGGCAGGTCCTCGCTGACCAGGGAGGCCCGCAGCACCTCGACCAGCGCCTGGTTGGATCGTGCCGCCGAGGAACTGCCCCGCAGCAGGACGGCATTGCCGGACTTGAGCGCCAGGCCGAACGCGTCGACCGTGACGTTGGGCCGGCCCTCGTAGATCATGCCGACCACGCCGAGCGGAACCCGCTGCTGACGCAATAGCAGCCCATTGGGCAACGTGTAACCGCGCAGCACCTCGCCGACCGGGTCGGGCAGCCCGGCAACCTGGCGCAGACCAGCGGCGATTCCGTCCACCCGGTTGGGGTCCAACGCCAACCGGTCGAGCATCGCGTTGGGCGTCCCGGCGGCCCGGGCGGCCTTCAGATCTTCCGCGTTGGCCGCCAGGATCAGGCGGGTGCTGGCGGTGATGGCCTCGGCCGCGGACTGCAGCGCCTGGTCCTTGGCAGCCGTCGGCAACAACGCCAGCGCGCGGGACGCCGCGCGGGCGCGACGGGCGGCGTTGTGGACCTCCTGACGCAAGTCCGGACGCGATGGTGCTTGCAGACTCATTGATCCAGGGTATCGGGCTTGAGCCGGCCAAGTAAGGCGGCCTGGGTCCCGGTCGGGCTCACCCGACCCGCTCACCCCGCACGGCTTGCCGCACTTTCCGCTGCCGCTCCTCGAGGATGTTGCCAAAATCCTGTAGCAGCAACGGTTCCCGCTTCACGAGATGCTCGAGGTGCTCGCGATCGATGATCAACGCGGTGACCTCTTCCAATGCATAGGCGCTCGCGAGATTCGGTTGCCGGGTCAGCGCGGTCAGGCCCAGGAAGGAACCCGCCTCCAGCGTGCTGATCGGCACCACCGATCCGTCCTCGGCCGTCGCCATCATCTGCACCCGCCCGGCGATCAGGAACGTCATCCCCGCCGGCACCTGCCCGGCGTACTCGACGATTTCCTCGGCGCCGTAGAGCACCACGCGCGCCGAGGAGTGCAGCGCCTGCTGGTCGGCAACGCTGAGCCGTAACGCCGGCGCCACCACGGTCTGCAACGCGTCTTCGACCCGTTCCCTGGTCGAGTAGTCGTCGTCGGCATCGTCGAGGTGCAGTTCTTCCCGCCGTGCGGCGTACCAGATCCAGCGCAGAAAGGTCGACCGCGCGCCGCCGTCGTCGGCGGGCGAGCTCAGCCCGATGCTCGTGGCGTACTCGCCCTTGCCGACCGGAACCGAACGGGGCACGCTGCCCGCCTGCAGTTGCGGCAGCTCGCGCGCGACACGGTTCAGCATCGCGCAGACCCGGTCGGGCGGGTCGGCGACCGCGAACTGCGTCTTGATCGACAGCTTGTGGGAGCCGGGCGGACGACTGAGATTCGTGAACGAGGTACTGGCCAGCATCGAGTTCGGCACGACCCGGATTCCGCTGCCGGTTTGGATGTGTACGGCCCGCCAGTTCACCTCGACGACGCGGCCGCGCTCGTTCGACGCATCGAGCCAGTCGTCGATGCGGAAGGGCTGCTCGAACAACATGAACAGGCCCGACACGATCTGGCCGACGGAGTTCTGCAGCATCAAACCCAAGACGACCGAGGTCACGCCCAGCGCGGTGAACAGGCCTCCGACCCGCACGCCCCACACGGCGGACAAGATGACGGCCAGGCCGACACCGATCAGCGCGAACCGGGCGACATCGAGGAAAATCGTGGGCAGTCGTTTGCGCCAGCTGTCTTGCGGTGCGCCCTCGAATACGGTCGCGTTGAGCCCGGACAGCAACATGACCAGCACCAGGAAGCCGAACACGGTCGACAGGATGCGCACCAACCCGTCTCCGGCCGAGACTTGCGCGGCGTTGACCAGCAGCAGCAACAGCGCGCCCAGCGGCAGCACGAAGTTGCGCAGCAGACCGACCTGTCTGGCCAAGCGATTGTTTCGGCGAAGCAGCGCGTGGTGCAGCTCGGTGATCAGGATCAGCGTGAACGGGAATCCGACCGCTACGCCGATTGCCCAGTAGAACCACGACGAGTGGAATGCGTTCATTGCCGCTCCGACAACCGATAGATCGCCTGATCTGATCCGGCGACCGAGATCGTGCCGGCCGGCGTGAATTGCCGGACATCCCGCATCGCCTCGTACACCCGAGAGGTGACATATATACCGGGTTGCGGTGCGCCACTGTGCATTTGGTAAGCCAGGCTTACCGCGCCACCCCACATGTCGAAGACGAGACCCGATCGTCCCACCAATCCGCTGACCACGTTGCCGGTGTTGATGCCGACCCGCAGCTTCAGCTCGTGTGAGGTTTGGCTGTTGAACCGATCGATGATCTGCCGCATCTCCAGCGCGAAGTCGAGGCTTCGGTGGATGCTGTCCAATCGCGGGGTGACCACTCCGCAGCTGGCGAGGTAACCGTTGTGGAAGGTGCGAATCCGTTCGATGCCCATCGCTTCGGCTGCCGCGTCAAACTGGCGGAACAGCTCGTCGACGATGCCCACCAGTTCGTCGCCGGACAGATCGATCGAAATCTCGTCCAGCCCAACGATATCGGCGTAGATGATGGCCACGTCCTGGTGCTTTTGCGCAATGGTCTCCTGGCCCTCGCGATAGCGTTGCGCCACCGACTCCGGCATCAACGCCAGCAACAGCCGGTCGTTTTCTTTCCGCTGCTCGTTGAGCAGCTGATCCTTGATCGCCAGATTCCGGCTCATCTCGTTGAAAGCCAGCGTGAGGTCCCCGATTTCGTCGCGCGACATGACCGGGATGTTGACCTCGTAGTCACCGGAGCTGATCTTCTGGGTACCCGCCTGGAGCCGCCGGACCGGCCGCAGCATGATCTGGGCAAGCACCATCGAGGCGACGCACACGATGAAGATCATCGACGCGACACCGATCACCAGCGTTTTGCTGAATCTGCCGAGCCGCGCAAAAGCATCGGAATCGTCACGCGTCACCAAGATCGACCAATGCAGATCCGAGTCCGGCACCGTCAACGGGGTGTAGGCCTCCATCTCGTTGTTACCGGTGTAATCGGTGGCCGTGACGGTGCCCGACTGACCGCGTTGGGCGGCACGAAGACCCGGGCTTTGTACCGGCTGTACGAGGATCGTGGTGCCCAATTTGACCGCCATGTCCGCGACGTCGGGCCGCGTTCCGGCGGCGACGGCTTCCTTGCGATATTCCGCCGGATCCTCAAGAAATAGCCGGGAATCGGACCGCATCAAGCCGTCGGGGCCCACCAAATACGATTCGGTCGACGGGCCCATGCCGGCGGCGGCCCACTGCTTCTCCGCGGTCATGATCCGGTTGATTTTTGGCGTCGGCAACGGCCACGCCATCACGCCGTCGATCTTTCCGTTCATGCCGATCGGCGACACCACCCAACCGGTGGGGGCGTCCAGTGCCGGTTGATACGTCTGGAAGTCGGTGATCCAGACGAAGTCGACATCGTTGGAACGCAACGCCTTTTGGAATGCATCGCGCAGATTGGATTCGCGATACGGGCCGGTCAGAATATTGGTGCCGAGGTCGGGGCCCTTGGCCACGGAATAGACGACATTGCCCTGGGTGTCCATCAGCAGCAGATCCCGGTACTCGAACCGGGTGACGATGCCGCGCATGTAGAAGTCGAATCGGGCGTTGGCCGCCGACCATGCGCTGCCGTCGCCCGCATCCACGACGGGCGAATCGTCACCGCCCGGCCGGGGCGTCGCGGTGTAGTTCGCCTGCAGGTATTTCTGCGCGTTGGAACTCGGCATCACCGCATTGATATCGACCGTTTCGCCGGTGATCCGTTTGATCGGTTTGATCATGTTGTTGTCGTAGTAGTTGACGAGCGCCTGTTGCTGAGCGGGGCTGATCGTCGCGTTGCCCAACTGATTGAAGCCGTTGCCGAACGCCTCCATTGCCTGAACGATGCTGAACCCGCCGCTGTAGACGAGTAGCGAATTCGTGATCTGCTTGAACAGCGTGTGCAACTGCCGCTTCTGCGACTCGCGCAATTCGATCAGCCGCTCGGCCTCGACCTGCCGCAGCGCACTACGACCGGTGACGGCCCCGATCAGGCCGACCACCGATACCGAAAAGATGCTGCAGATCAGCAGCGTCATCAGCAGCTTGGATTGGATGCCTACCCGGAAGAAACGCCGGCGACGAAACCGCTGACTCTTCCGACGCTCACCCTTTGACGTCATTGCTTCCTGAACCGGGGCGGATTCGGCGTCGGTCACCTCGCTCGATCCCACGCACTTCCCCTTTCCATAAGGCAATTGCAGCGCTGCTAACGCAGCAGACTAGCGCGCGGACATCACAAAATCGGCGTTTGCGCCCCGCGGCTAATCCCCAAACGCGGGCAACATGGGACTAACGTTGAGCAAATGACACGGGTCTGTGTCGTCGGCAGCGTGAACATGGACATCACCTGCGACGTCGCCGCCCTTCCCCGGCCGGGCGAGACGGTGCTCGCGTCGTCGTTGAGCTATGCACCCGGCGGCAAGGGTGGCAACCAGGCGGTGGCCGCGGCCCGCGCGGGGGCACGGGTGCAGTTCGTCGGCGCCGTCGGCGACGACGCGGCTGCCGAACCGCTGCGGGCACACCTGTTGGCCAACGGCGTTGGGCTGGACGCGACGGCAGCCGTGCCCGGTCCCAGTGGTACGGCGATCATCGTGGTGGACGCCGGCGCGCAGAACACCATCGTGGTGGCGCCCGGCGCCAACGGACAGCTGACGCTGAGCAGCGCTGCCAGCCGCGCGGTCGCCGACTGCGACGTGCTGTTGACTCAGTTGGAGATTCCGCTGGCCACCGCGGTGGCCGCAGCACGCGAGGCCAAGACGGCCGGCGCGGCGGTCATCGTCAATGCCTCACCGAGCCACCACGAGCGAAGCGCGCTGGCCGAACTGGTGGACCTCGCGGACGTCGTGATCACCAATGAGACCGAAACCCACGAATTGCCCTGGCGTCCAGCTCATTTGGTAACGACTCTCGGCTCCCGCGGTGCCCGCTACGTCAGTCCGGACGACGAGCTCTGGGTCCCGGCGCCAGAGGTCAACCCGGTTGACACAACCGGCGCCGGCGACGTCTTCGCGGGAGTGCTGGCGGCGCACTGGCCACGCGACCCGGGGTCACGAGCCCAGCGACTGGCCGCACTACAGCGGGCCTGCACCGCGGCCGCGCTGTCGACACTGGTGCCCGGGGCCGGTGACTGCGCACCGCAGTCCGACGCCATCGAAGCGGCATTGCCCGACCCCGCGCGATGAACGCCGCCGTCGTCGCCCTGGTGCTCTTCGGTGTATTCGGCGTGCTCGGATTCGGTTGGCGCAGTTGGCTGCAGCACCGACGCACCGGCTCCACCGGCTTTCGCCGGATCAACGGCGGGGTGACGGATTGGATCGCCGGCGCCGGGTTTGCGCTCGCGCTGTTGGTCGCGGTGAGTGCGCCAATCCTGCAGCTGTGCAACGTCGTTGCCCCGTTGAGCGCGTTGAGCTCCGGATGGATCCAATACGCCGGGATCCTGATCGCGATTCTGGGCATCGCCGCCACGGTATACGCGCAACTGCAGATGGGTGATTCCTGGCGGATCGGGGTGGACGAACAGGAGACCACCACGCTGGTGCGCACCGGGGTTTTCGGGCAAGTGCGCAACCCGATCTACACCGCGATGTTCACGTTTGGCTTCGGGGTCGCACTGGTGACCCCGAATATCGTTGCCTGCGCGGGCTTTATCCTGCTCGTCGGCACCGTCGAGCTGCAGGTACGCCATGTCGAGGAACCGCACCTGCTGCGAGCCCACGGCGACGCGTATCGGGCCTATTCGGCTACCGTCGGTCGATTCGTCCCGGGTGTCGGGCTGGTTCGCTGGCGCGAGTCCCGGCGCGCGTCGTGAGCGATCGCCAGGCCGTCGCCGGTCTCCAGCTCGACGGCCGATTGACTCATCAGCACGCGACTGCGGCTCGGCGACAACAGAATCGACAGATAGTGATGTGGCCGGTCCGCCACGAACGCCAGGCGATTGACGCGTAGCAGCGCGGCGCCGATCGCGGTGTCCAGCAGCCGGGCGTGGCGCGGGCCGGCGATCTCGGCGGTGATCTCGTGCCGCATCCGCTCCACCTCGACCCCGGCATCCGACAGCAACTCGTAGAGCGGTTCGCGCCGCAACGCGCGCCCGGTCAGCTTGTCCGCCAGTTCGTTTGGCAGCCACGCGTCGGTGACCATCACCGGCTCACCGGTTCGCCGCTGGCGCCGCACCCGCACGATGTGCAGCAGCTCGCCGGATGTCTCGAGCGCGTCGCCGACGGCGGCCTTCGCCGACGGCGAAGCGATGCCGTCGTCGAGTGCGGGCAAAGGCGTCGGCGACAACACGTCACCGCATCTGCGCTGGGACGGGCTACCGGCCGGGACCCGACAGACGGTCCTCATCATCGACGACGTCGATGTGCCGCTGCCCCGCCCGCTGCTGCACACCGTCGCCGTGATCGATCCGGCGTTGGACCACGTCGCGGCGGGCTCGTTGCGGCCGGGCACGCCGGGGATCCGGTTCATCCGTGCCGATCTGGGCCATCGCGGCTATGCCGGCCCGCGGCCGATTCCCGGCCACGGACCCCATCACTACCGCTTCCACGTGTTTGCAATCGACCAGCAGATTCCGGACACCGTCGCCACGGTCAAGGCGCTGCTGGCCGCGATGGCCGGACATGTCCTGGCCCGCGGCACACTGACCGGCACCTACGAACGTTAAAGCTTGGTCGCCCAGCGCCGTTGGCGAGCGTAACGCCACGGCCACATCAAGCCCGAATTCTTGCCGTGGCGTTACGCTCGCGGCCTTCCAACAGTCGGCACCGCAGCCCTTTGACCTGCGGTTGGCACTAGTTGGCAGCGTCTGACGTCGATCTGGCAGTGCTCTAGGGAGCAACGTCGGTGGGGTAATCTCCCCGATCGGAAAGGAACGTCATGTCCGCCACCACTCTTGACCGAAAAGGCACCCGCGAGGGTTTGCTTCGCCTCGCGATGCGCGCCGACGCTGCCATCAGCGGCCTGGCCGGCCTCGCCGGTGTCCCGTTGGCCGGCTACCTGGCCACGGCGTCGGGCACCACGAAGACGTTCGAATACGGCATGGCCGCGTTCCTGATCGGTTACGGCGTGCTCGTGCTCTGGCTGGCCACCCTGCCGTCGGTACGCCGCGCCGGCATGGCCGTCGTGGTCGGCAACCTGCTCTTCACGGTGGCCACCGTCGTTCTGGTGCTCGCCGACGTCTTCCCGTTGACCACCACCGGCGTGGTTCTCACCTTGGCATCCGGCATCTACACGCTGTTCTTCGCCGAACTGCAATATCAGGGCTGGCGCCGCGCGAGGGCGTAACCCTAATCACCCAGCATCAGGGCGGCGACGTCTCGCGCCGGCATCCCGGTCGTCGCGCCCGCGAGGTCGCCTCTTGTCAGCAACGCTGCCGCGGCCTGCACCGCCGCGGCAGCGTGGTTGTAGAGCGCCGCCCCGGTGCTGATGCGCTTGACCCCGGCCGCCGACAGTTCCCCCACCGTCGGCCGCTCCGTCTTGGTGCCCACCACGATGTTGACGGGCTTGGGAGCGACCGCCTTGACGATCGCGGCGACGGCCGCCATGTCCGGCGGGTATGGGGCGTACAGCACGTCCGCACCGGCCTCCGCAAATGCGGTCAAACGGCGGATCGTGTCATCAAGATCGTTGCGGCCGTGCAGGAAATTGTCGGTGCGTCCAGTGAGGACAATACGGCCACGCCCGGCATGCGCCGCTGCCCGAACCCGTGCGACCGCGTCGTCGAAATCTCGGATTGGATTGGCAGGATCGCCAGAGGTGTCCTCGACTCCAATCCCGGCCAGCCCGGCATCGATAGCGGCGACTACGGTCGCCGCCACGTCCTGCGGCGTGGCGCCGTATCCGTCCTCAAAGTCACCATTGACGGGCAGACCACCGACCTCAATGAGCAGCTTGGCGTGCGCCAAATGCTCGGAGACGCTGACAGCGTGACGGCCATCGGGTCGGCCCAACGCGGCGGCCAGCGCCGCCGACGACGTGCCCAGCGCACCAAAACCGGCTTGCTTGAAAATCAGTGCCGACAACCCGTCCCAAGCGTTGGGCATCACAAACGCTTCGACCTGTTGATGCAAGGCACGGAACTGCTCGTAGTGCTCGGCCTGTCTCATACCGATCTCCTTCTTCATACGTTGTGCAGCAAAAGCTTTCGCATCAATTCCCGGTTGTCGGCGGAGAAGGCGACGGGACCGTCATCTGCCACCAGAACGAGTGTCATATCGCAGACGCTGATGCATCTGCCGTCATGGAAAATGCCGGACGAGACGACGACCGACGTACGGCCGATGCCGCCAATTCCGATACCTACCTTCAGAGTTGCGGGCCAATACACCTCAGCCAGGAAATGCACCACGTTTTGCGAAGTCACCAGTCTGAAGACCCGATTCACCGGGTCGTACGCACCGGGGACATACATCTGGTTGATCCGTGCCCTCGCGTCTTCGTGAACCGCTTCCAACGCCAAATGGTTGAGGTGGCCGTTCACGTCCATGTCGCTGTAGCGAGCCTCTTTGGTCTCGACTATCGGATAGACACTAATCCCACAGCGACCTCGATGTGGTCGGCCGGTAGTCGTTAGCCACTCCGAGGAAACGGCATAGTCATACGCCACGTTAGATTTCCCCTCCATCACCGGTACTGCGGCCTCGTGGCCCTCGAAACACCCGCGCATCGATGACGCCGTGGTCGGTGTGAGTTACGACCGTCCCGAACTGCAAAAGCTTGTCAAGCAGCCAGTGATTCTCGAAGTGCGCCGAGACGACCAGGCCCTGATCCGGTCCGATCAGATCCATCAGTGCGACGAGCATCGCCGTACCGATACCCAGGCCCTGGTAATGATCCTCGATCAGGAAGCCGAGTTCCCGATCACCTTCCGAAGTCAATGCGGCACTGGCCAATCCGACGACACGTGACGGACGGCCGCTACACGCCGCCACGATCGCAACGTATTCGGGGCCGCCCGCCAGCACCGATCGTAGATACGCTGCCGGGAAGATCGGGCTCGGCGCCAACCATCTGGCATAGCGCGTCGCAAGGCTGCAACGTTCGTGCATGCGCAGCAATGCCGGCCCGTCGCTCGACCTGGCCCGCCGGAGGCAGACCAGCGATGATCGGCGGATCTCCTTTTCTGCCCCGCGACACTGCCGCACCCGGCCCGCCACGGCCATGTCAGTACGAGTGGCCGGCATCATCGGAAACTCCTGATACGGCGCCAGCCAATGTATTGCAGTTGTGCACACGTCAGCGTGTAGACGGCGGACGCCACCGCGAAGGTCACACCGCTGTCGGTCAACGAAAATGCGTGCGTAGCTAGAAGAACGGCTACTGCCGCCGTGTAGAGAAGGTTCGCGACGACCACACCGATGCCGGCACGACGCACCACCGGCATCGCCGCCAGCGCCCAGACAATCACGCCGTAGACGACGAAGAACGAGTCGACGCCATACCCGAACGTCTTTGTGGTGCCGGAAAACTCGGGTATCCAGCCGACCAGACCGGCTACCCCGAAGAAGCCGCTGATCGCGGCATCCCCGCGCATCGCCAGACGAAGAAATCCGTCCCGGCTGCCCCTATGGTCAATTACGTTGGCGGACATGAATTTCCTCCCCGGAGTGGCAGACGTCTCCTTTGAAGTAGACGAACTGGTGTGAGGTGGCCAGGAGCACGCCGTCGCGTGTCCACAGCTGCGCACTTTGGTCGAAGTAGCCGCCCGAAAAGCGGTTCGCGTGCGCGGTGCCCAGCACGAAGTCGTCTCCGACGGCATCCAACGCATGCTGATCGGCGTGGAAATACGTCGTCGCGGTGATGGTGCCGGCGGCTGTCGGCCCACCGCAGCGCAGGAAAACGCGAGGACAGAAGATATCGCAGAGCGTCGCGAGCGCCGCGTAGTCAATCGGGCGCCGCGCTGTATCGCGTATCCACATCGTGGTCGTCGCAGTCGAACTGGGTTGCGCCCCCTCGCCGGGAAAGCGACCCTCGGCAAACCTCAAGTCGTAGAAGTGTGCCCAGCGCACGAAGTCTTCTTGGGCGCTGTCGCGATCGATCTGTTCCGGCGGCGACACGCTGGGTGGATGAGCTTCGGTGTCTGCCCACGTGTCGCGGTGAATTCCGAACAACGCGGTCGCGGTGGTCTTCACATCGCCGTTCTGGCTGAGCTCGACCGTCCAGTGCTGGTTCGTCCGATTGGTGCGGGCAGCCCGAAGCGAAATGTCGAATCCCCCTGGCCCGATGGGCGCCGCAAAGTTGACAGTCAGCGCCACCGGTTCACCGATGCGGTCCGGATGCGTTTCGACTGCACGCAGCAAGACCGCGGCAGTGATCCCCCCGAAGGGGCCAACCATGGAGTCCCATTCGGGACGCGTGCGACCATGAAAGGTGTTGCCATCCACGATGCTTAGTCGAATCGCGGCGTCGAGCGGATGTGACGACGACATGCTAGGCCGGCACCGCGATCGTCGACAACAGATCGGCGAGCCGGGCCGGCCGATCCATCATCGAAAATGTGCGCGCCCCCTCGATGACCTCCAACCGCGCGTTGGGAATGGTGGCGGCCAGTCGTTCGCCGTCCGCAACGTCGAAGAACACGTCATCCGCCGACCACGCGATCAAAGCGGGCTTGTCGAACTCGGGTAGCCGGGCCGCGACGCCGGTGGTGACTTCGGTCCGACACGAGAGGGTCAGCTGCCGGAGGTCCTCGGCGACCGCGGGGTTGGCGAGCGCCGGGCGTACCCACATCCGGGCGAGGTCTTCGATGTCGCGATGCGCCAACCCGCCAAAGGCGCGTTCGCGCACGCCCTGCAGTCGCATGGCCTGCAGCGCAATCCGGAACGACAGCTTGGACTTGGCCGCCAGGATCATCGGTTGCAGGATCGGGGGTGGAAAGTGTTCGAACGCATCGCAACTCGTCAGCACCATCGCACCGATCCGTTCGGGATGGTGCACCGCGACGAGTTGCGTGACGACACCGCCCGAATCGTTGCCGACCAGAACCACGTCTTCGAGCCCGAGGGCCGCAAGCACTTCGGCGACGATGCCGGCGACGCCGGTGATGGACTGGTCCGCGCCCCTGCGCAGGGGTTGGGTATGTGCACCCATCGGCCACGTGGGGGCGATACAGCGCAGCCCGAGCCCTGCCAGTGTGGCGCTCACCGCGCGCCACACCTGGCCGCCCATCATGTAGCCATGGACGAAGACCACGGGTCTGCCGTCCTGCGGCCCGATCGCGTCGTAATGAATAGTGCCGGAGCTGATTTCGATCGTCGACATGGATGACTCCTACCTTCGATGGCTGGCGATGCAGGGCTACCCACTGGTTGGTTGGGTGCTCTTTCCCGAGCGTATCCAGGTGTGATAGAACAATCGAGAAATTGTCCTAGATACAAGATGGGCTACCGATGCCGCCCAGTCGCTACGCCAGGATCGTCGATCAGCTGACCTCGCAGATCCGCGATGGTCGCCTGCCGCCCGGTACCCGACTGCCCACCCACCGCGAACTGGCCCGCCGGCACGGCATCGCGCTGGCCACCGCGACTCGCGTCTACGCCCAACTCGGTCGGGCGGGGCTGGTCGCCGGGGAGCCCGGTCGCGGCACCTTCGTCCGGGATCAGGGCGGCTACGGCGGGCTGGACGGGCGACGGATCGCGCCGGCGTCGCGGGTTGCCGACTTGTCGTTCAACCAGCCACTGGCCGCCGATCAGGCCGAACAGTTGCGTGAGGCGTTGCGGCAGATGGCCGCGACCGGCGACCTGCAGTCGGTGCTCACCCAGCACTCGCCGGGTGGACGGACTGGCGACAAGGCCGCAGTCGCCACGTATCTGCTCGACCGCGGGATCGACGTGCCCCCGAACAATGTCGTGCTGACCGCCGGATCCCAGCACGGGCTGGACATCGCGCTGCGGGTGCTGGCTCGCCCCGGCGCAATCATCGCGGTTGAAGAACTCACCTATCCCGGGATCAAGCTGATCGCCGAAGACCGTGCCTTGGAACTGGTTTCGTTTCCGTCAGGACCCGACGGCCCGGACCTCGACGCGCTGGCGGGGCTGTGCGCGAGCCGCCGAGTGGCGTCCGTCTACACGATGCCCACGCTGCATAATCCGCTCGGCTACATCATGTCCCGCGAACAGCGCGCGCACCTGACCGAGATCACCCGCCGCCACGATTGCGCGGTGATCGAGGACGGCACCTACGCCTTCCTCGAACCACACAGTGGACCAACGATGTACACGCTGGCCCCGGAACGCACCTTGCACGTCGCCAGCCTGTCGAAGAACGTTGCCACCGGTCTGCGGTTCGGATTCGTCGTGCTGCCGGACGAATACGTCGCGCCCGCCAAGCAGGCGGTGCGCACGTCGAGTTGGGGCACCTCGAGCCTGGTGTCGACCCTGGTCACCGGCTGGCTGACCGACGGTACCGTCACCCGGCTGGAAAAGCAGCGCCGCGGCGATGCGGCGGAACGCCAGCAGATCGCCCATCGCGCATTGAAAGGGCTTGACTACCATGCCCATTTCTCGTCTTACTACGGTTGGCTGACGCTACCGGAGCATGTGCGCGGCGACTACGTCGCGCACGAGTTGGCAGACCACGGCATCCTGGTCTCGACCGCCGAAGCATTCTGCGTCACAGCGCATCCGCCTAACGCATTGCGGCTTGCGTTGGGCACACCGTCACTGCCCGAACTGGCCACCGCGCTGGACCGGGTACGCGAGGTCATCCTCTCCGCGCCGTGGTGAGACGGTGGCGTGATCCGCGAGCGTAAGCACACTGCGAAAAATCGGGCAGGAATTCGCAGTGTGCTAACGCTCGCGGTCAAAACGGCGCTAGTCCTCGGGCACCTCGCGGTCGATCTCGTCGAGCCAGATGCGCGCGGACATGTCCGACGGGGCGCGCCAGTCTCCGCGCGGAGACAGCGCGCCGCCGTGGGACACCTTGGGGCCGTTGGGCAATGCCGAGCGTTTGAACTGACTGAACGAGTAGAACCGTTGCACGAAGATCTGCAACCAGTGCCGGATCTCCTTGAGCGAATAGGACGGCCGTTTGTCCTCGGGAAATCCCGCCGGCCAGTTCCCCAGCTCGGGATCGCTCCACGCATGCCAGGCCAGGAACGCGATCTTCGACGGCCGGAATCCGAAGCGGAGCACATGGAATAGCGAAAAGTCCTGCAGCGCATACGGTCCGACCTTCGCCTCGCTGCTCTGTAGCTCCTCTTCCTCTCCGGTCGGAATCAACTCGGGGGTGATCTCGGTGTCGAGCACCGAGAGCAACACGTCGGTGACGTCGGACTCGAACTGCCCCGACGCGACGACCCAGCGAATCAGGTGCTGGATCAGCGTCTTGGGCACCCCGCCGTTGACGTTGTAGTGCGACATCTGGTCGCCGACACCGTATGTCGACCAGCCCAGGCCGAGCTCGGAGAGATCGCCGGTGCCCAGCACGATCCCGCCGCGTTGATTGGCCAGCCGGAACAGATAGTCGGTGCGCAGGCCGGCCTGGACGTTCTCGAAGGTGACGTCGTAGACCTTCTCGCCGCGGGAGAACGGATGGTCCATCTCCTTGAGCATCAGCGCCGCGGTGTCGCGAATGTCGATCTCGGCGAAGGTCACACCGAGCGCGCGGCACAGCTCGACCGCATTGCGTTTGGTGCGCTCGCCCGTGGCAAAGCCCGGCAAGGTGAACGCCAGAATGTCACTGCGCGGCCGCTTTTCGCGGTCCATCGCATGCGCGGCCACTATCAGCGCGTGCGTCGAATCCAGCCCCCCGGACACCCCGATGACGACCTTGGGGTAATTCAGCGCACGCAACCGCTGCTCGAGCCCGGAGACCTGGATGTTATAGGCCTCATAGCAATCCTGTTCCAGCCGTTGCGGATCGGCGGGGACGAACGGGAAACGCTCGATCGTTCGCCGGAGTCCGATATCGCCGGAGGGCGGGTCGAGCCGAAACTCGATGCGCCGGAACGACTCCGCCAACGGCCGGTGATGGCGCCGGTTGTCGTCAAAAGTGCCCATCCGCAGCCGCTCGGCGCGCAGCAGCCCCGTGTCGACGTCGGCCACCGAACGACGCTCACCCTTGGGGAAGCGCTCGGATTCTGCCAGCAGCACACCATTTTCGAAGATCATCGTCTGCCCGTCCCACGCCAGGTCGGTCGTCGACTCGCCCTCGCCGGCGGCGGCGTAGACGTAGGCGGCCAGGCAGCGCGACGATGCCGAACGGGCCAGCAGCCGGCGGTCCTCGGCCCGCCCGATCGTGATCGGGCTGCCCGACAGGTTCGCCAGCACCGTCGCCCCCGCCAATGCCGCTTCCGCACTGGGCGGAATCGGCACCCACATGTCCTCGCAGATTTCGACGTGCAGCACGAAATCGGGGAAATCGGTGGACGTGAACAGCAGATCCGGACCGAAGGGGGCCTGGATGTCGCCGATGCGGATGATGCCATGTTCGTCGTCACCGGGTGCGACCTGGCGGTGCTCGTAGAACTCGCGATAGGTGGGCAGGTACGACTTGGGCGCCACCCCGAGCACCACGCCGCGGTGGATGACGACCGCGGTGTTGTAGATGCGCTGCCGGTAACGCAACGGCGCGCCCACCACCAGGATGGGCAGCAACTCGGTGGACGCCGCGACGACGTCGGCCAGCGCGGTTTCCACATCGTCGAGCAGGAGGTCCTGCAGGACGATGTCCTCGATGGAGTATCCGGACAGCGTCAATTCGGGGAAGACGGCCAGTGCGACACCGTCGTCGTGGCAGTCGCGGGCCAATCGCAACACCGAGGCGGCGTTGGCCGCCGGATCGCCAAGCGTGGTGTGGTGTGTGCACGCCGCGACCCGGACAAAACCCTGGCTGTAGCTGTTGTAAAAGTCCATCGCCCTTCCATTGTCGCGTAACCGGTGTCAATAAGCATGCACCGGCTCCGATCGTTACCGACGCTGAAGCGGCCCCTCACCGGCCGACGACTGAAACGAATTCCGGTCTCGCGGCGATAACGAGAAGGTAACGGGCTGGTGCAGCGACTTCAGCGAGGTGAAGCGGATGAAGGCGAATGGGATCGTCGCCGCCGTCGTCGTGGGCACCGCGCTCTCACTGGGACCATCGCTGGCGACGGCACCGGCCAACGGGGATCCGGCAACGACCATCGGCCGCACCACCGACCACAACCCACTTGGCGGCGACTACGAGGGCTACTGCACGTGGGGGGCCCAAGAGCAGATACACGCCCACACCGGCTACTACATCAAGGCGCTCACGGGCGATGCCGAAACCTGGGCGAATCAAGCTCGAGCGGCGGGCTGGACGGTGGTGGACGACCCGCAACCGCATTCGATCGCCGTCTTCAGCAGCGCACTCGTCGGGGGCGTCGGGCACGTCGCCTGGGTCGACGCCGTCAACGGCAACACCATCACGATCACCGAAATGAACACCGGCTATGGGGCAACGGCGTCAAATGGCTACCGCACCACGGGCTTCCACGAATTCGACACGCGCACCGTCCATGCTGTCCCGGGAGTCAGCTACATCCTGATCCCCTGATCGCGTCGCAGTCACCAGGGCCGCAGGCGCGGCAGCCAGGCCGGCACGTTGAGCTTGTACTGCTCGTACTCGTCGCCGTATTGCCTTGTCAGGGTTGGCTGTTCGTACAGAAGGACAAAAGTCGCGAAGGCGATCCACACGATCACGGCGTAGATCACTAGACCCGGACTGCGAAAGAGCAACGCCTGCCCAAGGATTACCAGCACGAGTCCGACATACATCGGGTTGCGGACATAGCGATTGAACCCGGACACGACCAGATGTTCGGTGGGCGCAACAGGTGCGGGCGTACCGCCGGCCTTGGCGAACTGCGTGAACGCGTGCAGCAGCGGGATGAGCCCCGCGGCGATCAGCACGACGCCTGCCGCCTGCGCCCACCGCAACAGCGCGCCACCGTTGGGCAGCACCCAATCGGTGATCAGCCAGGGAATCACACCGACAACGGTCCCCGGAGCCACCACAAAGAACGCCGCTGATCCGACGCTCGCGGCAGATGTCCGCATGGTCTTTCCTCCTAACAATTCCCCACTTGTGGAATTCTGCGATCCACGTTAACCCCGTGCCGGGAGAAAGTCCACACCTGTAGAGTTTTGTCCATGTCGCCCATCGGACGGCGTCCCGGAAAGACGGACACGCGCGACCAGATCCTGCTGACCGCGCGCCGCTTGTTTTCCGAACGCGGCTACGAGAAGACCTCGCTTCGCGATATCGCCACCGAGGCGCAGGTGGACACCGCGCTGATTCGGCACTATTTCGGCACCAAGGCCGACCTGTTCCGAACCACCATCGGGTGGCCGTTCGACCCGCAGCAGGTGGCCGATCGCATCGCGGAAGGCGACGGTGACGAGCTTGGCCGGCGACTCAGTGAGGTGTTCTTTCAGTTTTGGGAGCAGCCCGACACCCGCGCCTCACTGCTGGCGATTCTGCGTGGCGCGGCCACGCACGAGGAATCCGCCACTCTGGTACGGCAATTCATCCAGGGCCAGCTGTATCAGCACATCGCCACGGCACTACCGCAACCCGATGCCCAGCTGGGAATCGATCTCGCGATGGCACAGCTGCTGGGCATCGCGTTCTTGCGGCACATCCTGCAGGTCGAACCGCTGGCGTCCACACCGGTGTCCGAACTCACCGCTCGCGTCGTACCCGTTCTCGACATGCATTTCGGGATCCCCTAACACGTCGGCCAATGGGAACGGCCGCCCGCTCAACCAGCACTGGGTATCCGCTCACCTATTGGGCCGCAACGGATATCGAATCGCTCTCGCACCGTGTCAAGGACGCGGCGCTGCCGTTCGCGTTCGCGGCGATGGGTGAGCACGAACCGCGCCACGCCCGGCAACCGGCGCGGTAGCGGGTACCACTTATCGAAATCAAGGGCGTTGTCGCTGAACACACTTCTGGGGACGTTGTCGTAGATCAGGCTGAGGTTGTGCTGGACGAGCGCGAAAAGCACATACGGAAACGCCGTCGGCGCCCTGTCCTTCAGCCCCTGCCAGTCGATTTCATACAGCGGGACTTCCCTGAGCTTGTCCAGGAACAGCAGATGGCCCAGGAAGTACCCCATGAACGCCGGCAGGTGCAGGACGGCCGAGCGGACGTTGATCGAAACGACTGCGCCACTGGGCGAAACGTACGGCTCGTACGGGTAGTCATGGGTGACCTTGACATATCCCGTGCAGTTGACCACCCAACTGCCCGGCTCGATCGCCTTCGTCGATCCGCTGCGGAATACCAACTCGGTCGAGCCGTTGCGATCGACCACATCGTCGAGATAGTCCATGACGACATCGTTGAGGCCCGCGGAGATCGTCTCGTTTTCGGCCTCAGACAGCACCCCCAACACGAAGTTGTCCGATTGGGGCGTCAAGAACGTGCCATAGGTTGCGCGGTACCAATCCTGCACCTCCGATTCGTTCGTGCCGTCGAACCGGCGACCCAGTTGTGCGGCGAGAGTGCTCGGCACCGTGCCCGTCCACCACCGCCGGGAACCGCTCGGTAAGAGCCGGTCTCGGCTGGAGAAGAAGGTTCCCCGCCCGGCGACCAGATTCACCTGCCGACCGGGGTAGGCCGTGATCAGAGCGTGTGCGGTGTCCATCGCGGTCTTCCCGCCACCGATGATCCACACCGGCGCACGGCTTTCCCGGATATCCCCCGACCGCAGATCGCAGTAGTCGGGCGACACCGAGTGAACCCGTTCGCTGGAGATGGCGAGGGGTTCGTTGGGCGTAATCGCCAGGCCGTAGGCTTTGATCAATCGCTTGGCCTCGACGACGAGCATCCGGCCGTCGGCACCCCGGCAGGTGGCCCGCACGATCCCGTTCACCTCGTCCTGCGACTCGAATTCCCAGCCGAAGTACTCGTCGACCCGCACGCGTTCGGCCAGCACGTCGACGCAGTGCCGCAGGTGCTCGAGTACCTCCCTCTTGGTCGCCAAGTGAGCGCGGTCCTGGCCCAGGGTCCACTCGATGTTGCCCGCGGTGAACATCGGATGCGGTTGGTGCAGCCGCACATACGAATACACATCGACCCACATGCCGCCCGGGCGTGACCGGCGGTCGATCAGGATCACCTTCTGGTCCCGCGACAGGTAGCGGCTCGCGGCGAACAGGGCGTTGAGTCCGGCGATGCCGGCTCCCACAATGCAAACGTCGCAGGATTCCACCCGCGGAGAATTGGATTCGGACATCAGCCCGCCTTTCCGTGCCGAGGCGTCAAGTATGTGTCCGCACCGCGTTGCCGGGCATGAGTAGTCGACTACCTCATGCTGCCCCGGTTCGACCCGTACTCTCGACTACGTGCCTAGCCGCCCCGAATCTCCGGAACTCCTCGCGCTGTTGGCCGGACGCCGGATCGCGGTGCTGACGGGTGCGGGGATCTCCACCGACTCCGGCATTCCCGACTACCGCGGTCCCGATTCGCCGCCGAGCAACCCGATGACAATCCGGCAGTTCACCTCGGATGCGGCGTTCCGGCAGCGGTATTGGGCGCGAAACCATGTCGGCTGGCGGCACATGGACGCGACACAGCCGAATGCGGGGCATCGGGCCCTGGCCGCGCTGGAGCAAGCCGGCGTGGTGACCGGGGTGATCACCCAGAACGTCGACCTGCTGCACACCAAGGCCGGCAGTGCCAACGTGATCAATCTGCACGGCAGCTACGCGCAAGTGAGCTGCCTGGGCTGCGGGCACACAATGACCCGCGCGGCGTTGGCCGAACAACTCGAGGAACTCAACCCCGGATTCATCGAGCGCGCCGAGGCGGTCGGTGGGCTGGCGGTGGCACCCGACGCCGACGCCGTCGTCGCGGATACCACGTCATTCCGGTACCTGGACTGCCCGCGCTGTGCCGGCATGCTCAAGCCCGACATCGTCTACTTCGGCGAGAATGTTGCTAAAGATATTGTGGCACAGGCATTTTCGATGGTCGACGAGTCCGACGCGCTATTGGTCGCGGGCTCGTCGCTGACCGTGTTCTCCGGCTACCGATTCGTGCGGCACGCCGCCGCGCGCGGCATGCCGGTCGCCATCGTCAACCGTGGCCCTACCCGCGGCGACGACCTGGCCACCGTCAAGCTCGACGGCGGGTGCTCGGAATTGCTGGTACTGCTTGCCTCCGAACTGGGGGGTGCGCTCGCGCCACCGGCGTTGCGCTAAAGGCTAGAACTCACACGGCAGGCTGCGCACCGCGTGCACGAAGTTGCCCGCCACGTACGTCGCATCGGTTGCCTGAATGTCGGGCAGCGCACGCAGCAGCTCCCCGAAGATCGCTCGCAGTTGCGCGCGCGCCACGTGGGCGCCGAGGCAGAAATGCAGTCCTCCCCCGCCGAATCCGACATGGGGATTGGGGCTGCGGCTCAGGTCGAAGTGATCCGGATGGCCGAAGGCCTCGGTGTCCCAGTTACCCGACGAATAGAACATCACCACTTTCTCCCCCGCGGCGATCCTCTGGCCGCCGAGCTCGAAATCGGTTGCGGCCGTGCGGCGGAAGGTCATGACCGGTGTCGCCCAACGGACGAACTCCTCGACCGCAACGCCGATCCTGTTCTCGTAATCGGCTAGCAGCCAAGCCCGTTGGGCCGGGTAGTCGGTGAGCGCTTTCATGGTGTGGCTCATCGTCTGCCGGGTGGTGTCGTTGCCCGCCACCGAAAGCAGCACGAAGAATGCGGCCACCTCCGCGTCGGTCAGCCGGTCACCGTCCACCTCGGCCTGCACCAGGCTGCTGATCAGGTCGTCGCCCGGATTCTCGCGGCGTTCGGCGGCCAGCGCCCCCACGACCTGGTGCAGGTACATCTGCTGTTCGAAGATGACTTCCAGCGCGGGGCGCCCATCGAGGAAGTCTGGGTCGGCCCATGACACCAGCGCGTCGGTGGCATGTGCCATGCGCTCCCGTTCGGAATCCGGAATGCCCACCATGTCCGACAGCGTGCGGATGGGCAGTTCCTTGGCGCAGAGATCGACGAAATCCGCGCCGCTACCGGCGTCGCGAAGCTCCTCGACGATCGTCTTGGCATTGGCTTGGATCGATTCCTCGATCCGGCGCACCTGCCGTGGCGTGAATGCGGCGTGGGCGAGCTTGCGCAACTTGGTGTGCCGGGGCGGGTCCATCGCCAGGAAGGACTGCGACGCCTCGAGCAGCTCGACCGGAATGCTCTCGAACATCACCCCCTTGCCGGACAGGAACACGTCGCTGTTGCGGCTGACCGTGACAATGTCCGCGCGCCGGGTGACCGCCCAATAGCCGGGGTCGTCGGGATCCGGCATCAGGGCGTCTTCGACGGGGGGATGCCAGCTCACCGGTCGCTCGGCCCGCAGCACCGCAAACGAGCGCTCCCGGTCGGCGGCCGTCGTCGACCAGAACTCGCGCGAGGACAGATCAATCGCGTCGTAGGCGCGGGGCCGGCGGGTCAGCACTGCCATCGTTGGTCCTCCGTTACGTCTGGAACTGTGTCGAACAGTATGCCTAGACACTATGTCTAGTCAAGATGTCGAAAGATCGGTTATGCTCGGCAAATGCCGTCCGTCACCCGCAAACCGCAGCCCAAGCGCGAGCAGTCGCGCCAGCAGCGGCGCGAGGAGATGGAACGCCGGCTGCTCGATGCCACCGAGCGATTGATGCTCGGGGGGGCCAGTTTCACCGAGCTCAGCGTGGACCGGCTCTCCACCGAGGCCGGTATCTCGCGGGCGAGTTTCTACATCTACTTCGAGGACAAGGGCCATTTGCTGCGCCGGCTCGCCGGGCAGGTGTTCGCGGATCTGGCCGACAGCGCGAATCGCTGGTGGAGCGTGGCGGGGCGCCGGGATCCCGCCGACGTGCGCGCGGCGATGACGGGCCTCGTTGCCAGCTACCGCCGCCATCAGCCGGTACTTGTCGCACTGAACGAAATGTCGGCCTACGACCCGGTGGTCGGCGCGACATACGGCAACCTGCTGACCGCGGTCACCGCGCGATTGACCCGGGTCATCGAAGAGGGCCAGGCCGACGGCTCGATCCGCCCGGAGTTGTCGGCCGCCACCGCGGCCAGCGCTCTGACGTGGATGGCGGAGCGGGCCTGCCAGCAAAACCTGCCGGGCGCTCCGGACTCCTACGATGCCGAACTGGCCACGACGCTATCCGAAATCATCTGGGCCACTTTGTATCTCAAGCCGCTGTCGGCAGGCTGAGACGTCAGACCGCGACCAGGTCGTCGGCATGCACCGCGGGTCGGCGCAGTTCGTCGGGCAGCTGCGAGGTCGACCGGCCCATCATGCCGGCGAGCTCGGCGGCGTCGTAGGCGACCACGCCGCGGGCCACCATGGTGGCGTCCGGTCCGTGCAATTCGACGACGTCGCCGCCGTAGAACCGGCCCGTCACCGCGGTGATGCCCGCCGCCAGCAGTGAACGGCGTTGCTGCACCACCGCGCGCACCGCTCCGGCGTCGAGGCTCAGCGCACCGGTGGCCTCGGCGGCATACCGCACCCAGAACCGGCGGGCCGACATCCGCACCGGCCGGGCGGCGAACACCGTGCCCGACGAGGCGTCGGTGAGCGCCGTCGCGGCGTCCGTCGCCGCGGCCAGCAGCACCGGCACCCCGGCGTCGGCGGCCAGCAGCGCCGAGGACATCTTCGACGCCATGCCCCCGGTGCCCAGCGCGCTACCCGGCCCGGCGACCACACCGACCAGGTCCGACGACGCGGCCACCTCGGGAATGAAGCGCGCCCCCTTGGTCTTTCGCGGGTCGGTGTCATAGAGGCCGTCGATGTCGGAGAGCAGCACCAGCGCCTCGGCCCCGACCAGGTGGGCCACCAGCGCCGAAAGCCGGTCGTTGTCGCCGAACCGGATCTCGTTGGTGGCCACCGTGTCGTTTTCGTTGACGATCGCCACCGCGTGCAGCGCGCGCAACCGGTCCAGGGTGCGCTGGGCGTTGGTGTGCTGCGCGCGCATCGAGATGTCGTGCGCGGTCAGCAGCACCTGCCCGACCGTGCGGCCATAGCGGGCGAACGCCGCACTCCACGCGTTCACCAGCGCGACCTGGCCTACGCTGGCGGCAGCCTGCTTGGTCGCCAAATCCTTTGGACGACGGGATAATCCGAGCGGCTCGAGGCCGGCGGCGATGGCGCCCGAGGACACGATGACGACGTCGGTGCCCGCCTTCATCCGTGCCTCGATCGCATCGGCGAGCCCGGCCAGCCGGCTCCCGTCGAACATCCCGGACGATGTGGTCAGCGCGTTGGTACCGATCTTGACGACCAGACTGCGCGCGGTGCGGATGGCTTCGCGGTGGGCGGTCATGCTGCGCCGCTCCTCCTCATCGCCACGCTCTGCATCGTCGCCGGCGCTCACGGCTCGTCACCGCGTTCGCGCCGCCGGCGCCGGGCGGCCTTGCGTTCGTCGGCGCCGGTGCGCTCGGTGCGCTCCAGCCGCGCATCGGTGCCCCGGCCGGTCAATGGGACCTGTACGCCGGCCGGGGTTTGCGGCTCCCAGTCGAACGTCATCTCACCGATGGTCACCGCGCAGCCGGGTTGCGCACCCAGCCGCAACAGCTCCTCCTCGACGCCGAGGCGCGCAAGGCGGTCGGCCAGATATCCCACCGCTTCGTCGTTGTCGAAGTTGGTCTGGCCGATCCAGCGCTCGGGGCGCGCGCCGGTGACCACGAAGCCGCCCTCCCCGTCGGCGGCGACGGTGAAACCGCTGTCGTCGACGGGCACCGGGCGGATCACCGGGCGCCGCGCTACCGGCGCCGGTCGGGCCGCGTTGTACTCCGAAATCATCTTCTGCAGCCCAAAAATCAACGGCTGTAACCCTTCCCGGGTAGCCGTCGACACCAAAAACACCGGCCAGCCGCGTTCGGCGATCTCGTCGCGGACGAATTCGGCGAGCTCGCGCGCCTCCGGCACGTCAATCTTGTTGAGCACCACCGCTCGCGGCCGCTCGGCGAGGTCGACGAGGGCCGCATCGCCTTGCAGGGTGGGCGTATAGGCGGCGAGTTCGGCTTCCAGCGCGTCGATGTCGGAGATCGGGTCGCGGCCGGGCTCGGCGGTCGCGCAGTCGACGACATGCACCAGCACCGCGCATCGCTCGATGTGCCGCAGGAAATCCAGCCCCAGGCCGCGCCCCTGCGACGCGCCCGGAATCAAGCCGGGCACGTCGGCGACGGTGAACGACTGCTCGCCGGCCGAGACGACGCCGAGATTGGGGACCAGCGTGGTGAACGGGTAGTCGGCGACCTTGGGTTTGGCCGCCGAGATCACCGACACCAGCGACGACTTGCCCGCGGACGGAAATCCGACCAGCCCGGCATCGGCGACGGATTTGAGTTCGAGGGTCAGGTCGCGCGCCTGGCCGGGCTCACCCAGCAGCGCGAAGCCGGGCGCCTTGCGCGCGCGGGAGGCGAGCGCCGCGTTGCCCAGCCCGCCGCGACCACCGGCGGCGGCTTCGAAGCGGGTGCCCACCCCGACCAAATCGGCTAGCAGACGGCCGTTTTCGTCCAGGACGACGGTGCCGTCGGGGACCCTGACTTCCAGGTCCGCACCGGCGGCGCCGTCGCGGTTGCTGCCCGCCCCTTGCTTGCCGTTGGGAGCGGTGACGTGCGGACGGAAATGGTAATCGAGCAGGGTGTGGACGGCGGGATCGACGACAAAGACGATGCTGCCGCCGCGGCCGCCGTTGCCACCGTCGGGGCCGCCAAGCGGCTTGAACTTCTCGCGGCGAACCGAGGCGCAGCCGTTACCGCCGGAGCCGGCCCGGGCGTGGATGACGACTCGATCGACAAACCGAGGCATCGGGGGTCCTCTCAGCTACCCGCATGCACGGGCGCGACGACCTCAGTCGGTGGTCTGCCCGGCCGCGACGATGTTGACGGTCTTACGTCCGCGCTTGACGCCGAACTCGACGGCGCCGGATTCCTTGGCGAACAACGTGTCGTCGCCGCCACGGCCGACGTTGACGCCGGGGTGGAAGTGGGTGCCACGCTGGCGGACGATGATTTCGCCGGCCTTGACGATCTGACCGCCGAACCGCTTGACGCCCAGCCGCTGAGCGGCGGAGTCGCGACCGTTGCGCGAGCTGGAAGCGCCCTTCTTGTGTGCCATGTCTGTCGCCTCGCTACTTGATTCCGGTGACCTTCAGGACCGTCAGCTGCTGACGGTGACCCTGACGCTTGTGGTAGCCGGTCTTGTTCTTGAACTTGTGGATACGGATCTTCGGGCCCTTGGTGTGCTCGAGCACCTCGCCGGTCACCGCGACCTTGGCCAGCGCGGCGGCGTCGGAAGTGACGGTGGCACCGTCGACGACCAGCGCGACCGGCAGCGACACCTTCGCGCCGGGCTCGGATTCGAGCTTCTCGACCTTGACCACGTCACCGACGGCGACCTTGTACTGCTTGCCACCGGTCTTGACGATTGCGTAGGTCGCCATCGTTGCTCCTGCCTCTTCTTCGCGTCTTCCGCGCGCGTGCTAGCTGCGATGCGCGTGGTGGGTCTGGGGAGCGGGAGAATTCTCCCGCCTGTCGTCCGCCGAAGTCAGCCGTCCGGCTTGACGACAACTGTCCAAGGGTACGTGACCAGCGGCTACAGGGTCAAACCAGCGCCCGGACGCGCCACCGCGGGTTCGAGGCCCGGCCCGGCCCTCCCCATAGCCGGCCTTGGCAATGGTGTGAATCACTTCGTACAGGAGTTTATTTCTTGTTGGCTAACTATCGGCCAAGGCGTATGCGAGCGCGCCGGGATCAACCTGGGGCTGGATTCCCGAGGTCCCCGACAGGCCCGGTGAACTCAGCAAGCCGAGGCCCGGGGAACCCGCCGGAACGGGCGGTGTCGCCGACAGCACCCCGGGAGCCACGGTCACCGGGCCGAAGTAGCCGCTGGACCCGGCGAAGCCACCTGGGTAGACGGTGACGACGTCGCCGGGGCCGACGACGAGGGTGCCACCGGGTGCGACCGGCACGATGCTGCCGTCGTGGACGATGACGAAACCGCCGCCGTTGACGGTGAGCGTTCCACCGGCGTCGACGGCGAGGGTGCCGCCGTCTCCAATCGGGACGGTGCCGCCCGACCCGACGGTGACGGTGCCACCGTCGGAGACGGTGAGCGTACCGCCGTGGTACACGGTGAGAGCGCCGCCATCGCTGAGGCTAAGACCGCCACCGGCGTTGACATTGAGAGCGCCGCCATCGTTGAAGGCGCCGGCGTCGTCGACGGTCAGGGAGCCGTATTCGTTGACGGTGCCACCCATGTTCACGTTGAGGGCGCCGTGGGCGTCGACCCCGAGGTGGCCGTAGTCGTCGAGAACGGCGCCGTTGTAGACGGTGAGCGTGCCCGGGTCGGTGACGGTCCCGTCGTTGACGGCCAGAGTGCCGTAGTTGACGACGGTGCCGTAGTCGTTCAACGAGCCGCCCGGGTACACGGTGACCGTGCCGCTGTTGGACAGGGTGCCGATGTTGGACACGGTGCCGTGGTCGCCGAGGGTGCCGCCGGTGTCGACGGTGAGCATGCCGCCATGGCCGACGGTGAGGGCGCCGTCGTTCGTGAGGGCGCCGCCGTCGGCGACGGTGAGGGCACCCCCGTCGGGGACGCCGAGGGTGCCACCGGAGTCGACGGTCAGCGCGCCCCCGTCGGTGAGCGTGCCCCCATCGCTGACGCTGAGCGCGCCCCCGTCGGTGACGGTCAGCGTGCCACCGTCGCTGACGCCGAGCGTGCCGCCATGACTGACGGTGAGGACGCCGTCGTTCGTGAGCGTGCCGCCCGTGTCAACCGTGAGGGCACCCCCGTCGGCGAGCGTGCCGCCGTCGGTGACGGACAGGGCGCCGCCGTCGGCGAGCGTGCCCCCGTCGGAGACGGTGAGAGTACCGCCGTGGTACACGGTGAGAACGCCGTTATTGCCCAGGGTGAGGGTGCCGCCGTCGTCGACATTGAGAGCACCGGCGTCGTTCAACGTGCTGTCCACGGTCAGGGAGCCGTATTCGTTGACGGTGCCACCGGTGTTGACGTCAAAGGTGCCGTGGGCGTTGACCGCGAGGTGGCCGTAGTCGTCAACGACGCCGCCGTCATGCACGGTGAGGACGCCCGGGTTGGTGACGGTGCCGTCGTTGACGGCCAGGGTGCCGTAGTTGGTGATGGTGCCGTAGTCGCTCAACACGCCATTGGGGTACACGGTCAGGGTGCCGCCGTCGTCGACCGCGAGGGTTCCGCTGTTGGCCAGGGTGCCGTAGTCACTGAGGGAGCCGCCGTTGGCGACCGTGAGGGAGCCGCCGCCGTAGACGTTGAGGGTGCCGCCGTCGTCAACCGTGAGGGTGCTGGCGGGATAGACGGTGAGGCTGCCGTAGTTGTCGAGGGCGCCGCCGTCAGCGACGGTGAGAGTGCCGGCGTTCACGCCCGCGACGTCACCCTCGTTGAGGACGCCGCCGGCATTGACGGTGAGGGTGCCGGCGTCGGTGACAAGGCCCTGGGTAGCCAGGGTGCCGTTGACGGTGACGACGCCACCGGTATCGATGGACAGGACGCCGCCGGTGTTGACGGTGACTAGGCCGCCGGTGTTGACGGTGAGCGCCCCGCCGGTGCCGACGGTGAGGCTGGCACCGTTGGAGACGGTGATGGTGCCGCCCGAGTTGACGATCAGGGTGCCGCCGTCGGTGACCGTGCCGCCGGGCAGGATCAGCAGGGTGCCGTCGAGGGTGAGCGTGCCGCCGGACTCGATGGTGATGGACGTATAAGTCCCGTTCGGACCAACGGTGGTGAGACCCGGGCCGAGGGTGAGGTTTCCGCCCGGCCCGATGGTGACGTTTCCCCCGCCGAGCTGTTGCGTGGCGTCTGCGGCCACCTGTTGGGTGGCGGCGGGCTGCGCCAGCTGGGTCAGGTTTTGGGTTTCGGCCTTCGCGGTATCGGCCGCGCTGTCGGCCACCGCGCGGGCCTGCGCGTCCTGCCCCGCCTCGTCGGTGGTCTGCGGCGGTTCGTCATACGACGTCAGGCTGCCCGCCGCCGAGGCATCGACGGCATAGCCGTACATGGCGGTGGCGTCCTGGATCCACATCTCCGCGTACTGGGCTTCGGTGGCCGCGATCGCCGAAGTGTTCTGCCCGAAAAAATTTGTGGCAACCAGCGCCGTCAACTGCACCCGGTTGGCCGCGATCACCGGCGGCGGCACCGTCATGGCGAACGCCGCCTCGTAGGCCGTCGCGGCCGCATATGCCTGCGCCGAAGTCTGGGCGGCCTGGGCAGCACTCGCCTGCAACCACGCCACATAGGGTTCGGCGGCCGCAGCCATCGACATCGCCGACGGACCAGACCACGTCACACCGCTCAGCCCCGACACCTGCGCCGAATAGCCGGCGGCGGTCGATTCCAGTTCGGCGGCCACCGCCTCCCAGCTCGCCGCCGCCTCCAGCATCGGCCCCGGCCCGGGACCGGAGTACATCAGCGCGGAATTGACCTCGGGGGGAAGTAACCCAAAATCCACGAAGGCTCCCGTGTATCGACCTATTAGGCGTCAGTACAGTAAGCCAATCTAAGGAAACTCGGGCAAACGTTCGGTAACGGCCGCGCAAACGGGCGTTACGAAAAACGCGCTCTCCGCGGTGACACGGCCGCCACCCGCGTGATGAATCAGTCGATGTGAATCGGCGGGCCGGCCGGTCTGCCCGCCGCGCGCCGGCGGCGGGAACGTCCGAAATCCGACCCGGCGTCGTCCGTGGAATCTTCCGCGTCGCCGTTGTCGTCGTCGGAGTCCTCGTCGTCGTCAAGATCCTCGTCGTCATCGTCGAGGTCTTCGTCGTCGTCGAGATCCTCGTCGTCATCGTCGAGGTCTTCGTCGTCGTCGTCGAGATCCTCGTCGTCGAGGTCCTCGTCGACGTCGTCGGTGTCCTGATCGGTGTCGTCGTCCTCGAAGGCGTCGGAGTCGGCGTCCGCCAGGTCGGCCGGAGTCTCCGCCTTGGTCTGCTCGTCGATCTCGGTGGCGACGTCCTCGCCGCCCTCGTCGGCCTCGCCGTTGTCGCGGGTGGCCATCGCCTTGAACATCGGATGTTCGCCCGGCGCGTGCACGGGCACCTTGGCCACGGCCGGCTGATCGGTGGGCTCTTCGGATCGGTTCTTCCTCGACCGCTTGCCGCGCCGGCCGCCCGACTCGGACTTGCGCCCCGCCGTGGGGGCCGAGTCGACCGGGTCGCCATGCAGCAGGATGCCGCGGCCGCCGCAGTTCGGGCACGACGTCGAAAACGCCTCGATCAGACCCGTTCCCAACCGCTTGCGGGTCAATTGCACCAGGCCCAGCGATGTCACCTCGGACACCTGATGCCGGGTGCGGTCCCGGGCCAGCGACTCGGTGAGCCGGCGCAGCACCAGGTCGCGGTTGGACTCGAGCACCATGTCGATGAAGTCGATTACCACGATGCCGCCGATGTCACGCAGCCGCAGCTGACGGACGATCTCTTCGGCCGCCTCGAGGTTGTTCTTGGTGACCGTCTGCTCGAGGTTGCCCCCCGAGCCGGTGAACTTGCCGGTGTTGACGTCGACCACCGTCATCGCCTCGGTCCGGTCGATGACCAGCGTGCCGCCCGACGGCAGCCACACCTTGCGCTCCATCGCCTTGACCAGTTGCTCGTCGATGCGATGCACCGCGAACACGTCGGGGCCGGGCTGGCCTTCCGCTCCGGGCGGCGCGTCATATTTCGTCAGCTTCGAAACCAAGTCGGGTGCAACGGAATTCACATAATCGTTGATCGTGTTCCATGCCTCGTCACCGGAGACGATCAGACCGGCGAAGTCCTCGTTGAACAGGTCGCGGATGACCTTGACCAACACGTCGGGCTCTTCGTAGAGCGCCACCGCCGCGCCGGCGGCCTTCTCCTTGATCTCGCCCGCCTTGGTCTCGATCTGTTCCCAGCGTTCCTGCAGCCGGGCGACGTCGGTGCGGATGTCTTCCTCTTTGACGCCCTCGGATGCGGTGCGGATGATCACGCCGGCGTTCGAGGGCACCACCTCGCGCAGGATCTCCTTGAGACGCTGGCGTTCGGTGTCGGGCAGCTTGCGGCTGATCCCGGTCGACGACGCGCCCGGCACATAAACCAGGTAGCGGCCGGCCAGGGAGACCTGGGTGGTCAGCCGGGCGCCCTTGTGCCCAACCGGGTCCTTACTGACCTGGACGACGACGTAATCGCCTGGCTTGAGCGCCTTTTCGATCTTGCGTTCGGCCCCGCCCAGCCCTGCGGCTTCCCAGTTGACCTCGCCGGCGTACAGCACGCCGTTGCGGCCACGGCCGATGTCGACGAACGCCGCTTCCATCGAGGGCAGCACGTTCTGCACGATGCCGAGGTAGATGTTGCCGACGAGTGACGCCGACGCCGCCGACGTCACGAAATGCTCGACGACGATCCCGTCTTCGAGCACGGCGATCTGCGTATAGCGGGCACCCGGATGCGGCGGCTCGGTGCGGACCCGGTCGCGCACCACCATGACCCGTTCGACGGCCTCGCGGCGCGCCAGGAATTCCGCCTCGGTCAGCACCGGCGGGCGGCGCCGTCCGGCGTCACGCCCGTCGCGGCGCCGTTGCCGCTTGGCTTCCAGCCGCGTCGACCCGTCGATGCCCTTGATCTCGGCATTGCTCGAGCCGTTGTTGCCTCTGCCGCCGTCGTCGGAGGAGCCGCCCTTACCGCGCGGCGCCCGCTCGTGCACGACGGTGTTCGGTGGATCGTCGGGTGACAAGCTGTCGTCGTTGTCGTCACCGGAGCCCGACTTGCGCCGACGGCGCCTGCGACGACGCCGGTTGGCGCCATCCGGCGAACCGTCGTCGGGGCCGTCGCCGTCATCGGAGTCATCCGAGTCCTGGTCGTCGGCGTCGTCGGAGTCATCCGAGTCGGCGGATTTCGAGCCTGCGCCGTCGCCGTCGTCGTCTTGGTCGGACCCGCCCTGTTCGCCGCGTCCGCGGCCACGGCCTCGCCGGCCCCGTCGCCGCCGCCGGTTGGCCGGCCGATCGGTCTGTTCCTCGTCGTCGTCACCGTCGTCGGAATCGTCGCTGTCGGTGTCGATGCTGTCGTCGGCGCGGGTCTGGACGTCGGCCGCGACCGGCTGCGGCGCCACGAACAGCGGCATGTAAGCCGGGCGCTCGACCGCGTTGTCGACCATCACCCGGGACTCGGGTTGCCCGGATGTGGCCGGCTCTGCGCTGCTGAAGGACACGAAGTTCTCCGGCGGTCGGGGCGACAGCAGATCACGGACCCGGATCGCGTCCTCGTAGTCCACGCCGGAATGTGCGCTGCGAATTCGACCGTCCAGCGCGCTGAGCGCGTCCACCACCCGCTTGCTGGTGGTTCCCAGCGCGCGTGCCAGGGAATGGACTCTCAATCGGTCCGGCAGGTCCTCCGGGGCCGGCGCAGTTGAAGAGTCTGAAGTCTGGTCACCGTCTATCACGTATTCTCCTCAAGCCCCCGGGCGCGTCTCGTCGACGCGGCCACGCGAGGGCTTCGCTATGTGCCCGGGTCACTTCTCCCGGGCTTGTGATGGTCTTGCCCCGAGCGACTCGGCTAGAACCAACTCGGCGCCGTGCTGAATGTCGGCCTGACATGCGGCGCAACATCGCGAGCTGGCAATGGTCGCGCTTGTCTAAGTCTTCATTCGGGTGTCTGACGCCGGTCCGGCGACGTTCACCCGCAGTCAGTATCCCACATCACGCCGCATGCCCAAACGAGCCTGACCTGGCGGTCGGGCGCTGGAGGCCTAAGCGCCGGGAAACCATAGCGCGATTTCGCGCTTGGCCGAATCGACCGAATCGGATCCATGCACCAGATTCAGCTGCGTTTCCAACCCGAAATCGCCGCGGATCGTCCCCGGTATGGCCTTTTCCACCGGGTCGGTCCCCCCCGCGAGCTGGCGAAACGCCGCAATCGCGCGCGGGCCTTCCACGATCGCGGCCACCACCGGGCCCGATGTGATGAAGTCGAGCAGCGACTCGAAGAACGGCTTGCCCTCGTGCTCGGCGTAGTGCTGCGTGGCCAGCTCTTTGCTGACGCTGCGCAGCTCGAGCGCCACGATGGCGAGGCCCTTGCGCTCGATGCGGCTGATGACCTCGCCGATCAGTCGGCGCTGCACGCCGTCGGGCTTGATCAGTACCAGGGTCCGTTCCGTCACGGCGGTCAGCGTACAGAACGAATCGGCACTCAGCCCGGGGGTGTTTGCCCGCCCTCCTGACGCCGGCGGACCTCGGCGCGGAAGTAGGCGATCAGCAGCCAGAGTCCGGCAAACAGCAGGCCGATGAATCCCACCCCCGAGTACACCGCGAACCCGGCGAGGACGACCAGTTGGACACTCAGATTCACCCAGATCGCCCAGGGCCTGCCCTGCAGCCCACACAGCAGAATCAGCAATACCGCGAGCCCGATCAGATAGCTCAGCGATGGCCCGTTCAGGCCGGGCCCGACCGCACCGACGACGGGTATCGCCAACAGCACCACGATCGCTTCCAGGATCAGCGTCGCGGCCATCACGCCCCGGAAACTCTTCCAGGGGTCGCCCGGCGCCGGATTCTGGTCGCTATCGGTCATTGCGGGTCACGACCAAACAACGTACGCGCGGCCCCGGCGGTGAACACGGAGCCGGTGATCACCATTCCGGTGCCGGAAAACTCCTCGGCCGCACCATCGGCGGCGGCGTCGTCGACCAGTGCGGTCGCGACGTCGATCGCGTCGCGCAGGTTATCGGCGGTCAGCACCCGGTCGGGCCCGAACCGCTGCTGTGCGGCCAGCGACAGCGATTCGACATCCAGTGCCCGCGGTGACCCGTTGTGGGTAATGACGACCGAATCGAGCGCCGGCTCCAGCGCGGCGAGGATGCCGTCGACGTCCTTGTCGGCCATCACCGACAGGACCCCGACCAGGTATCGGAAGTCGAATTCGCCGTCCAGCGTCTGCGCCAGCGCGGCCGCTCCGGCCGGATTGTGCGCGGCATCGATGAACACGGTGGGGGCGCTGCGCATGCGCTCCAGCCGCCCGGGGCTGGTGACCGCGGCGAATCCGGCCCGCACCGCGTCGACGTCGAGCTGGCGCTGCGCCCCGGCGCCGAAGAAGGCTTCGACCGCGGCGAGAGCCACCACCGCGTTGTGCGCCTGATGCTCGCCGTGCAACGGCAGGAACACGTCGGAGTACACCCCGCCGAGGCCCTGCAGCTGCAGCATCTGCCCGCCGATCGCGACCTGACGACCCAGCACCGCGAACTCGGAATCCTCACGCGCAACCGCGGCGTCGGCCGTAACCGACTGCGCCAGAAGCACTTCCATCGCTTCCGGCACCTGTCGCGCGATGACCGCGACGGTGTCGGGCGCGCCGTCCGGGGCCTTGGTGATGATGCCCGCCTTCTCGCCGGCGATTCCCGCGAGATCCTCGCCGAGGTACTCGACGTGGTCGATGCCGATCGGGGTGATGACCGCGACGGGCGCGTTGATCACGTTGGTGGCGTCCCAGCGACCGCCCATGCCGACCTCGACGACGGCGACCTCCACGGGCGCGTCGGCGAAGGCCGCGAACGCCATCGCGGTCAGCACCTCGAATTTGCTCATCGCCGGGCCGCCGGCGGCCTGCGACTGCGCGTCGATCATCTGCACGAACGGCTCGATCTCGCGATACGCCGCCACGTATTGTGCTGGGCTGATTGGCTTTCCGTCGATCGCGATGCGTTCGATCGCCGACTGCAGGTGCGGGCTGGTGGTTCGGCCGGTGCGCCGGTGCAGCGCGGTCAGCAGCGCATCGATGATGCGCACCACCGAGGTCTTGCCGTTGGTGCCCGCGACATGGATCGACGGATAGCCCAGCTGCGGCGAGCCGAGCAGATCCATCAGTGCGCTGATCCGGGTCAGGCTCGGTTCGATCTTCGTCTCGGGCCAACGCTGGTCCAGCAGATGCTCGACCTGCAACAGGGACGCGATCTCGTCCGGCGTGGGGGTCTCGTCCGGCGTGGGAGCAGAGCTGCTGGACTCCGGTTCGTCGAGCCAGTCGGGCTCGTCGGTCATTGCAGCCCGGCCAGCCGGGTGTTGATACGCTCGGTTTCCTCTTGGGCCAGCCGCTGACGATCGCGGATCTTGCTGACGACCTGTTCCGGCGCCTTGGACAGGAACTCCCCGTTGGCCAATTTGGCTGTGGTGGAAGCCAACTCCTTCTGCGCTGCGGCCAGATCCTTTTCCAGCCGACGGCGTTCGGCGGCGACGTCGATGGTGCCCGAGGTGTCGAGTTCGACGACGACGGTGCCGCCGCTGAGCCGAACCTCCAAGGACACCGATGCGCCGAAATCCGGGCCGGGCGCGGTGAGCCACGCCAACGACGAGACCGCGGCGACCTGACTGCTCAGATCGCAGTCCTCGACACCGCCCAGCTGGGCCGGCACCTTCTGCCGATCGGCCAGGCCCTGGTCGCTGCGGAACCTCCGGACCTCGGTCACCAGCCGTTGCATATCGCTGACACGTTGCAGCGCAACAGGATCCAGGCTGATACCGGACGGCTTCGGCCACTCGGCGATCACCAGGGACTCCTCACCCGTCAACGCCTGCCACAGCTCCTCGGTGACGAACGGGATGACCGGGTGCAGCAACCGCAGCAGCGTGTCGAGCACCGCGGCCAGCACCGCGGTGGTCGCAGTGCACCCGTCGGCGAGTTGCACCTTGGCCACTTCGACATACCAGTCACAGAATTCGTCCCACGCGAAGTGGTAGAGCGACTCACAGGCCCGGCTGAACTCGTAGCTGTCGAACGCCGAATCAACCTCGGCGCGAACCTCTTCCAACCGGCCCAGGATCCACCGGTCGGCATCGGTCACCTCGGCCTCCGCCGGTAAGGCAACCACCGCCGCGCCATTGAGCAGCGCGAAACGGGTCGCATTGAACAGCTTGGTGACGAAGTTGCGCGACGCCCGGACGGCGTCCTCGCCGACGGACAGGTCACCGCCGGGGCTGGCGCCGCGGGCCAGGGTGAACCGCAGCGCGTCGGCCCCGAACATCTCCAGCCAGTCCAGCGGGTCTATCACGTTGCCCTTGGACTTGCTCATCTTGCGGCCGAATTCGTCGCGGATCAGCCCGTGCAGGAAGACGTCGGTGAACGGTACCTGCGGGCCGCGGGAGCCGCCGAGGGTGATCGCGTCGTCGCCGCCGACGAATGTGCCGAACATCATCATGCGCGCCACCCAGAAGAACAGGATGTCGTATCCGGTCACCAAAACGCTTGTCGGATAGAACTTTTCCAGCTCGGAAGTCTGCGAGGGCCAGCCCAGGGTGGAGAACGGCCACAGTGCCGACGAGAACCAGGTGTCCAGCACGTCGGGGTCCTGCTCCCAGCCTTCCGGTGGCGTCTCGTCCGGTCCGACGCACACCTGTTCGCCGTCGGGCCCGTACCAGATCGGGATGCGATGGCCCCACCAGAGCTGCCGTGAGATGCACCAGTCGTGCATGTCGTCGACCCAGCCGAACCAGCGCGGCTCCAGGCTGGCCGGGTGAATCACGGTGTCCCCGTTGCGCACCGCATCGCCGGCGGCCTTGGCCAGCGATTCCACCCGAACCCACCACTGCAGCGACAGCCGGGGCTCGATCGGTTCGCCGCTGCGTTCCGAGTGCCCGACGCTGTGCAGGTAGGGCCGTTTCTCGGCGACCACCCGGCCCTCGGCGGCCAGCGCCTCGCGCACCGCGACGCGGGCTTCGAAGCGGTCCATCCCGTCGAATCGTGTTCCGGTACCGACGATCCGGCCCTTGGTGTCGAAAATCGAGATCATCGGCAACTCGTGGCGCAGCCCGATCTCGAAGTCGTTCGGGTCATGTGCGGGTGTGACTTTGACTGCGCCGGTGCCGAATTCGGGGTCGACGTGTTCGTCGGCGACGATTATGAGCTGTCGGTCGACGAACGGGTGCGGCAGCGTGGTCCCCACCAGGTGGCGGTAGCGCTCGTCGTCGGGGTGCACCGCCACCGCGGTGTCGCCCAGCATCGTCTCGACCCGGGTGGTGGCGACCACGATGTGCGGTTGCGAATCGTCCAGCGACCCATACCGGAACGACACCAGTTCGCCTTCGACGTCGACGTAGTTGACCTCGAGATCCGAGATCGCCGTTTCCAGCACCGGCGACCAGTTGACCAGTCGCTCGGCCTGATAGATCAGCCCGGCGTCATAGAGCCGCTTGAAGATCGTCCGCACGGCCCGGGACAAGCCCTCGTCCATCGTGAACCGGTCGCGGTCCCAATCGACCCCGTCGCCGAGGCGCCGCATCTGACCACCGATGGCACCGCCGGACTCCCGCTTCCAGTCCCACACCTTGTCGACGAACAGCTCCCGGCCGAAGTCTTCCTTGGTCTTGCCGTCGACCGCGAGCTGCTTTTCCACCACGCTCTGCGTCGCGATGCCGGCGTGGTCCGTCCCCGGCTGCCATAACACCTCGTATCCCTGCATGCGCTTGCGGCGGGTCAAGGCGTCCATCATCGTGTGTTCCAGCGCGTGACCCATGTGCAGACTGCCGGTGACGTTCGGTGGCGGCAGCACAATCGAGTACCCGGGCTTGGAACTGGTCGGGTCCGCCTTGAAGTAACCCGCGTCCACCCACCTCTGGTAGATCCCCGTCTCCAGCGCACCGGGATCCCACGACTTGGGCAGGTCGGCGGCGGAGCGGGGGCTGGCGGTCACCGGTCAATTCTAGGAACCGCGACGGCCCCGCGTGTAAGCGCCCGAACACGCGTGTGCTCGGTCACTCTCGGTTCGGCCGTCCCGGTCAGGGAATCGTGAGCACCTGGCCGGGGTGGATCAGGTCGGGATCGGCGACGCCGCTGGCGTCGGCGATCACCTGATACTTGCTGCCGTCACCGTAAAACCGCTCGGCGATGGCCCACATCGTGTCGCCGGAGACGACGGTGTACGTGCGCGGCGCAGGCTCGGGCGCAGCGTCTGCCGTGGGCTCCGGGACGCCACCGACGGGCCCGGACATCGGTTCCGCGCCGGGCTCGGCCGTGTCGGTCGTCACATCCGCGGGCTCGGCCGCCGGCGCCGGAGGTGGCGGACCGTCGGTCTCGGTGTGGCTGGACCACGCGGGTCCGTCCGCGGCGTAGAGCACCAGGTTGCAGTCGTCCTGAAGGACGAGTCGGACATCCTTCTTGCCCTTGGTGTCGGTGTGCCAAACGGGCTTGTCCGACGTGTACAGGACGAAGTTGCCGTCGCGCTGCACTTCGGCGCGCTGCACATCCTGGCCGTTGGTCGCCGTCGCCCACAGTGCCTCGCCCCGCGCGGCCAGCACGAGGTTGCCGTCGTCTTGCAGCGTCAGGGTGTACGCGCCGTTGTTGGAGGCCAGCGATTGCCCCCGCTGCAGCTGTTGTCCTTCAGTAAGCGTGTCTGACATGGCATTTCCTCTCGTCATCTAGTCCGGCGCGCCGGCGCCGGACGCGGTTGCCGGTGCCCGATGAGCGGGCGCCCACTTCGGTCGGACCTGAATGTCGGTCGGACCTGGCATACCTCCCTCGACGCAATCGAAACCGTCAGATCCGACGGTCCACCAGAGCCGCTATGGCGCTTGGCTACTTCTTGCCGCCGAGCAGGCCGCCGAGGATGTCACCGAGTGCGCCACCCTTGCCGCTCAGCACGCTTCCCAAGATGTTGCCCAGCGACTTGTCCCCGCCGCCGCCACCGAGAATGTTGCCCAAGACCTCGGCGAGGCCACCGGACTGCGACTGCGGTGATGAGCCGCCGGAAAGCTGTTTTCCGATGTACGCCAGCACAATCGGGAGCACGACCGGCAACAGCTGCTTGACCAGCTCGCTGTTGCCCGCTCCCCCTTGCGCCAGCGCGGACGCGACCTGGTCGGGGTCACTGCCACCGAAGAGCGTCGCGACCGCCTGGTGCCCGTCATCCTCGGCAGCGGTCGCGGCGGATTCGATCCGGTCCGCGTGCTCGGGATCTTGCGAATTCTGGTGCAGGCCACTCAGCAGTGCGGGCACCAGCGTGTGCACCGCCGTGTCTACTTCGCCTTCGTCGGCGCCGAGCTTGCTTGCTATCTCAGCTGTGGGAATTTGCGCGTACAGATCATCGAGACCGGCCATCGGGATCTCCACCCTTGATTGCACGGATTATTTCAGGCAAGTCGACTACGACACTAGTCCGATACGACTCGGACCGAAAGGCGTTGTAGCAGCAGGCTTAATCCAACCGCTCGGTGCGCAGCGACACGCCGGCCGCAGGAAGCCGGGTCAGCAAAACGTCGCCCATCGCGGCCGCGGGGGTGAGCACGCCGCGCAGGTCCGTGAGCTTGTCACGATCCAGCGCCAGCGCCAGACCGCACTCCCCCAGCAACACCGCGGTCGCCTTGTAGCCGGGGTCTCCGCGCTGCTCCATCCTTGCCACGTAGCGGGCACCGCTGGTTGTGGTGGTGTACGTCTCGAGCTGGTAATAGCCGCGGTCGCGCGCCTTGGCGCTCGGACCGCTGCCGGGTTTCGGTGCGATGCGGTCCAGCAGCGGGCGCGGGAGCAACCGGAAGTAGCGGCTGCCCAGCGCGAACGACGCGTTGCCGATCCCGGCCACGATCGCGGACGCCACCGGCGCCAGCGGCGACGAACCCAGGCTCATGTGTTCGGCGTAGCGGAACCGCCGCCCGTATGCCCAATCAAGTAATGCGTTGCTGCGCCGAACAATTCGGGTGTTGATCGACGACATCAAGAATCCGGCCGTCCAGACGCCGGTCAACTCCGGCGCGATGTAGCGTCCGCGCCGCCACGGCAGATCGGGCTGCCGACCCAGCTCGGGTTCGGCGCCACGATCGTCGCTCAGCGTGTACGGGTCGGCCAGCCGGCGGCGTGTCTCGGGGTCACTGGATGCGGCTTCCAGCACGCCCATGATCGACGCGACCGTCCCGCCGGAGAACCCACCCATCAACTTGCGCATCACGAAGTTGGTATCGCCGAGTTCGCCGGTCCCGTCGCCCTGTGCCGCCCGGTGCAGCGCGTACACCGTCAGATCCGAAGGGACGGAATCGAATCCGCAGCAGTGCACGATGCGGGCGCCGGTGTCGGCGGCTTGTTTGTGGTAGAGGTCGATGGCCTCGCGGATGAACATCGCCTCGCCGGTCAAGTCCGCATAGTCGGTACCGGCTGCCGCACACGCGCCCACCAACGGCATGCCGTACCGGGCGTAGGGACCGACCGTGGTGACGACGACCCGGGTGCGGGCGGCCATCTCATCGAGGGTCGACGGCGACGCCGCGTCGGCGCTGAGCACGGGCCAGGACTGCGCGGCCTCGCCCAGGGTGTCGCGAACGGCACGCAAGCGATCCGTCGACCTGCCGGCCAGGGCGATCCGCGCAGCGGCTCCGGCTCTTGCCAGGTATGCGGCGGTGAGCTTTCCTACGAAGCCGGTCGCCCCGTACAGCACGATGTCGAAGTCACGCCCCGTTGCGGTCATCGTCGCGACGGTACCCGGTCGCGATCGGCCCGTCGGTCCTCCCCTCGGTCACAGAAAATGCCGGGCACCCGGCCCGGCATTTTCTGTGTGCGTACGACCGACGATCAGCCGCGACGACCGCAGACCGGCCACGCGCCGATGCCCTGCGAGTGCAGCACGTTCTCGGCCACCCGGATCTGCTCCTCGCGGCTCGCGCCGGCCGGGGAACCCGACCCGCCGTTGGCACGCCAGGTGCTCGGGGTGAACTGCAGGCCGCCGGAGTAACCGTTACCGGTGCTGATCCCCCAGTTACCACCCGACTCGCACTGTGCGATGGCATCCCAGTTCACGCTGTACGCCTTGACCGGCGGCGGGGCGTCCGGCGCCGGAGGCGGCGGCGGAAGCTCGAAGCCCACCGGAGCGGGCGGCGGAGGCGGGGCGTCCGGCGCCGGGGGCGGCGGGACGTTCGGGTCAAAACCCACCGGGGCAGGCGCCGGGGCCGGGGGCGGCGGGACGTCGAAGCCCACCGGCGCGGCGGGCGCGCCGGGAGCCGGGGCGTCCGGGGCCGGCGGCGGAGGCACATCCGCGCTGGCGGTGGCGGACGGGAGCGTCACCAGCGAGCCTGTGATAGCAGCGAGGATGAGCGTCTTGCGGACGTTATTCAAAGTGTTCCTTTCGCGAGCGCGCGCGCCAAAGCAAACCCACGGGTGGGTTTTGGGTGTTCTTGCAGTGGAGATAGGTGCTCTGGAACGTGCCGTCTCGTTTCGGCACGACAGCGAGGGCATGAACTGCCCAGCAGGCGAAAGCCGCTGGCCGCCGGGCGACCAAGACCGCCCGCAGCCCCGCTCACACACGGGTCCGTGGATTAAATTTTCTATAACCCCTTTCGGGCTAAAAGGCACCGTATGGGACCGCACGGCATTCGTCATATCCGACACGCCGATATCTCGGAACAATAACGAGCAGATTACGGTGCGAACGGAGAATTATTTTTGCAGGTCAGCTGTGCCTTTTCTTTGAAAACTCCCAGGTCAAGATCAAGTCACGATCGTGACCCGAATCACTCACATTTTGTGAGCTGGACCACGCATTTGCCAGGCAGCTGGGCCGTGGCTCGCCGACGGTCCCAATCCAGGGTGACCGAGCGGCGCGTTACATGATCTTGATCGGTTCAGATCGACCTGCCAATACCGACCGCCACCAGCCCAAACCCGTGCCTTGGCAACGTTATTCGTCGCCGCTGGCCACGGGTGTCGGGCGCGGCGGACGCCAACATCGGGTAAGGGGTGTCGACAACCATTTCGGCCGAGTTACGCAGTGCGTCAAAGGCTTTACCCGTCAAGGGCACGCAGAGCGCACGCGCGGCGCGGCCGACCGCCCCGGACGAGACCGCGCACCCCGCGCCACCGGCATTTGCACAAGACAATTTGCTGGACAAATTCCAACCGCCACTTTCCGAGGCCGCATCGCGGCGCCGGCTGCCACCCCGGCCCCCGGGACGCCGACCGAACAGCGAAAGATCCTGTGCCCCAACGGAATCAAGCCACCAGATGCGGCCGCAGAAAGGCGTATGCAGCAATGGGCCTGCAAATGGGCGAGCTATTCGCGGCCTACCAATAACGAAAGTGGATTAACAATCGGTTAACTGGCCGAGCAATTAAGCGATGTGTGTTATTTCGAGAAATTGAGATTATGCGAAACAACTAATCTCGGAAATGGCGGAACTCGCCGACGCCGATCAGGCCCCGGGGAGCACCAGCGCGCGGAACTCGGCGTCGGTGTTGACGTTGGTCAACGCACGCGAATCCGGCAGCACGATCTGCTGGGCGTCCGACGCGTCGATCAGGGCGCTCATCCTGCGCTCGCCGGCTGCCACCAGCGCATCGATGCGGTCGGCCAGACTGGTGCGGTACACCGCGGCCAGAAAGTGGCTGCGACCGTCCCACGGCACGATGACTTCGGCGTCGGTCTTGGTGGCGAGCGCCATCAGCTCGTCGATCAATTCCGCTGTCAGCAGCGGCATGTCGACCGCACAGACGAAAGCGAACTGCGCGCCGGCGGCGGCGGCCTCGCGCAGTCCCCGCCCGGTCGCCGGCAGCGGTCCCAGCCCCTGTATCTCGTCGCGGATCACCCGCGCCTCGAGTTTCGGCAGCGGTTGGCCCGGGGCGGCGACGACGAATACCGGCGCGCAGCGCGCAGCCACGACGCCGACGACATACTCGGCCATCGTGGCGGCTCCGCCGGGACCCGGCAGGGTCGCCTTGTCGCGGCCCATCCGCCGCGATTCGCCTCCGGCGAGTATTACTGCGGCCAATGACACTGCATCGGACACCAGCGCAGCCCCTTAGTCGACGGTCCAGGTGTCGCGACCGCGCAGGAGTGACTGCAGCGCGGCCGCGTCGTACGGGGTTGCGGCGCGGGCCGCGGCGACCTGAGCGCGCGCCGCGTCGTCGTAGGTGGGCCGGGAGACGTCGCGGAAGATGCCCAGCACGGTGTGGTCGAGGTTTTGATCCGACAGCCGCGACAGCGCGAACGCGTAGGCCGGGTCGTCGGTGTGCGCGTCGTGCTTGACGATCTCTTCGACCGCCACGTCGGCGGTCTTGGCGGCTTCGAGGCTGAAGCCTGACTTCACCACGCAGTATTCGCCGTTGGCGCCGAACACAATTGGCTCGCCGTGCCGCACGTTGATCACGCGGTCTTCGGCGCCCTCTTTGCGCAGCGCGTCGAACGAGCCGTCGTTGAAGATCGGGCAGTCCTGCAGGATCTCGACGACCGCGGCGCCGCGGTGCTCGGCGGCACCGCGCAACACCTCGGTCAGCCCGGCCCGGTCGGAGTCCAGCGCGCGGCCGACGAAGGTCGCCTCGGCGCCCAGTGCCAGCGACACCGGGTTGAACGGGTGATCGAGCGAACCCATCGGGGTCGACTTGGTGATCTTGCCGACCTCTGACGTCGGCGAGTACTGGCCCTTGGTCAGCCCGTAGATGCGGTTGTTGAACAGCAGGATCGTGATGTTGACGTTACGGCGCAGCGCGTGGATCAGGTGGTTGCCGCCGATCGACAAGGCGTCGCCGTCGCCGGTGACCACCCAGACCGACAGGTCCTCCCGGGACAGCGCCAGGCCGGTCGCGATCGCCGGCGCGCGGCCGTGGATCGAGTGGAACCCGTAGGTCTCCAGGTAGTACGGGAAGCGGCTGGAGCAGCCGATGCCGCTGATGAACACGATGTTCTCGCGGCGCAAACCCAGGTCGGGCAGAAAGTTGCGGATCGTGTTGAGAATGACGTAGTCGCCGCAGCCCGGGCACCAGCGGACCTCTTGGTCACTGGTGAAGTCCTTCCCCTTCTGCGGCTGGTCTTCAGCGGATAGGCGGGGCACACCGTCGTTCTTCTTCAACCTCGGCGTCAGGCCGAGGTCCGTGCCCGCCAGGTCGCCAGCGATCCCGCTCGTCATGCGTTAGCTCCAACCGTTGCTGCCGCCATTCTGGCGACCATCGCTTTGTCTTGCTCGATCTCGGCCAGCGTCCCGGCCAGTGCGGCGCGGATGACCCGTCCCACCTCGTCGGCGAGGAAGGCAAGGCCGTGCACCTTGGTGACCGATTGCACGTCGACCAGGTACTTGGCGCGCAGCAGCATCGCCAGCTGACCCAAGTTCATCTCCGGGCACACCACCATCGGGTACCGACGCAGGATGTCGCCGAGGTTGGCCGGGAACGGATTGAGGTAGCGCAGGTGCGCGTGGGCGACCTTGATGCCCTTGCGGCGCGCACGCCGGCAGGCCTCACCGATCGGGCCGTACGAGCTGCCCCAGCCGATCAGCAGCAGCTCGGCATCCCCGGTCGGGTCGTCGACCTCCAGGTCGGGCACGGAGATGCCGTCGATCTTGGCCTGGCGCAACCGGACCATCAGGTCGTGGTTGACCGGCTCGTAAGAGATTGCGCCCGAACCGTTTGCGGCTTCCAGGCCACCGATCCGGTGTTCCAGCCCGGGCGTGCCCGGAACGGCGAACTGGCGAGCCAGCGTCTCCGGGTCGCGGGCGTAGGGCTGGAACGGCTCGCCCGTCTTCGCGAAGGTGTGCGTGATCGGCTGCAGCGTCGACACGTCGGGGATCTGCCACGGTTCCGAGCCGTTGGCGATCGCGCCGTCGGACAACAGGATCACCGGCGTGTGATAGGACACCGCGATGCGCACCGCCTCCAGCGCGGTCTCGAAGCAGTCCGACGGCGACCGCGGCGCCAGCACCGCCACCGGCGACTCCCCGTTGCGGCCAAACAGCGCCTGCAGCAGGTCGGCCTGCTCGGTCTTGGTGGGCAGGCCGGTCGAGGGGCCACCACGTTGCACGTCGACGACGAGCAGCGGCAGTTCGGTCATCACGGCCAGGCCGATCGCTTCGGACTTCAGCGAGATACCCGGGCCCGACGTCGTGGTGACGCCCAGCGCACCGCCGTAGGAGGCGCCGATCGCGGCGCAGATCCCGCCGATCTCGTCCTCGGCCTGGAAGGTGATGATGTTGAAGTTCTTGTGCTTGGACAGCTCGTGCAGGATGTCGGAGGCCGGCGTGATCGGGTAGCTGCCGAGCACTACCTGAATGCCGGACAGCTGACCGGCCGCCACGATGCCGTAGGCCAGTGCGGTGTTGCCCGAGATCTGGCGGTATTCGCCGGCCGGCAAGGTCGCCCGGGACACCTCGTAAGTGGTGCCGAACGCCTCGGTGGTTTCGCCGTAGTTCCAGCCCGCCTTCAGCGCGAGCACGTTGGCCTCGGCGACGTCGGGCTTGCGGGCGAACTTCTCCCTGATGAAGTTCTCGCTGGTCTCGATCGGCCGTCCGTACATCCACGACAGCAGGCCGAGCGCGAACATGTTCTTGGCGCGCTGCCCGTCCTTCTTCGACGCCCCGATCGCCTCGACGGCGCCAAGGGTCAGCGTGGTCATCGCGACCGAGTGCACCACGTAGTCGGACAGCTCGTCGGTCTCCAGCGGGTTTGCTACGTAGCCGACCTTGGTCAGGTTGCGCTTGGTGAATTCGTCGGAGTTCGCGATCACCATGCCGCCGCGCGGCAGGTCGCCGATGTTGGCCTTCAACGCGGCCGGGTTCATCGCGACGAGCACGTCCGGCCGGTCACCGGCGGTCAGGATGTCGTAGTCGGCGATCTGGATCTGGAACGACGAGACGCCGGGCAATGTGCCTGCGGGGGCGCGGATCTCGGCGGGGTAGTTCGGTTGGGTCGCCAGGTCGTTGCCGAACAGCGCGGCCTCCGACGTGAACCGGTCACCCGTCAGCTGCATGCCGTCGCCGGAGTCGCCGGCGAATCGGATGACAACCTGCTCCAGGCGTTGACGGTCCGAAGACCCGCCATGAGAATCTGACCCGGCTCCACTGCCGTTCAAATCCACGTCCCCGCCTTCCATTTATTAACCGGACAGGCACTCATCCGAAGTTTCAGGTTACGCGCCGTCAATGGGAGTCCCACGCCCACACGATTGTATGAGACTGGTAGTACCAATTATTGCACTGGTTTTCGGGTCAGAAGGACGTCTCCAACTGCGTGTACTTACCGATATCTTAAGCAAAACACGTAGTCAGCAAGGGCTACCGACGAGTACGACACAAAACTGTGGTCTTGGTCACGTCGTCGCCGGACCGTAATCAAACGTTGTCCCCGGCGTTGTCAACTGGACGCCGTCAAGGGCGTCGTAAGAAAATTCGCCGGGGCTGCCCGACGGTGAAGAGGCGCTCGGGCTAGGCGCTCTTGTCGCGACGCTCGGTGCGCGACGGCTTGCGCGGGACGATGGTCGGCAAGACGTTGTCCTGCACCGTTTCCTTGGTCACGACCACCTTGGCGACGTCGTCGCGGCTCGGGATGTCGTACATCACCGGCAGCAGAACCTCTTCCATGATGGCGCGCAAGCCACGGGCACCGGTGCCGCGGTGAATGGCCTGGTCGGCGATCGCCTCGAGCGCGTCGTCGCTGAACTCCAGCTCCACCCCGTCCATCTCGAACAGCCGGGTGTACTGCTTGACCAGCGCGTTCTTCGGCTCGGACAGGATCTTGACCAGCGACTCCATGTCGAGGTTGGTGACCGAGGCCACGACCGGGAGCCGGCCGATGAACTCGGGGATCAGGCCGAACTTGATCAGGTCCTCGGGCATCACTTCGGCGAAGTGGTCGGTGGTGTCGATCTCGGCCTTGGAGCGAACCTCGGCGCCGAAGCCCAGGCCGCGCTTGCCGACGCGCTCGTAGATGATCTTCTCCAGGCCGGCGAACGCACCCGCGACGATGAACAGCACGTTGGTGGTGTCGATCTGGATGAACTCCTGGTGCGGGTGCTTGCGGCCGCCCTGCGGCGGGACCGACGCCTGGGTGCCCTCCAGGATTTTCAGCAGGGCCTGCTGCACGCCCTCACCGGAGACGTCGCGAGTGATCGACGGGTTCTCGCTCTTGCGGGCGATCTTGTCGACCTCGTCGATGTAGATGATGCCGGTCTCGGCGCGCTTGACGTCGTAGTCGGCGGCCTGGATCAGCTTGAGCAGAATGTTCTCGACGTCCTCACCGACATAACCGGCCTCGGTCAGGGCGGTGGCGTCCGCGATGGCGAACGGGACGTTGAGCATCTTGGCCAACGTCTGAGCCAGGTACGTCTTGCCGCAGCCGGTGGGGCCGAGCATCAAGATGTTGGACTTGGTCAGCTCGACCGGCTCGCACCGGGAGTCACGACCCTTTTCGCCGGCCTGAATCCGCTTGTAGTGGTTGTAGACCGCGACGGCCAGCGTGCGCTTGGCGGTGTCCTGACCGATGACGTATCCCTCGAGGAATTCCCGGATCTCGGCAGGCTTGGGAAGCTCGTCGAGCTTGACGTCGTCGGCGTCGGCAAGCTCCTCTTCGATGATCTCGTTACAAAGATCGATGCACTCATCGCAGATGTAGACCCCCGGGCCCGCGATGAGCTTCTTGACCTGCTTCTGACTCTTTCCACAGAACGAGCACTTCAGCAGATCACCGCCGTCTCCGATGCGCGCCATGGTGCCTCAGTGCCTACTTCCTGTTGCCGTACGTCTTTTAACGTGCCGCATGTGTTCCCCCGACGCTACCCGCTGGATCGGGCCCGCCGCGACCATTAGCGCCGAATCGCGTCGGTGGTATTCATGCCTGTCCGAAAACATATAGCCCGACAACCCCCGTCACTGGCGCAGACGCGCTTTCCGTGTCTTTGGCGTGTCGCGGTCGTTACCCCACCGAGGCTGCTAACACCAAACGAGCTGGTTGCCAGGCCACCACCATACAGTGGCGGGGTGGGATTGGCTGCGGGAATTTTCGGCGCGGGCGAATCCGTGCTGATCAGCGATGGCGGCCTGGCCACCGAGCTGGAAGCGCGCGGTCACGACCTGTCCGACCCGCTGTGGTCGGCGCGGCTGCTGTCGGATGCCCCGGAGGAAATCGTCGCGGTGCACGACGCCTACTTTCGGGCCGGCGCCAGGATCGCGACGACCGCCAGCTACCAGGCATCGTTCGAAGGCTTTGCGGCCCACGGGATTGACCGCGACCGATCCGTCGAATTGTTGTGCCGTAGCGTCGAACTCGCCCGGTTGGCGCGTGACGAGAACGGCGCCGCCGGCCTGCTAGTCGCGGCCTCGATCGGGCCGTATGGCGCGGCGCTGGCCGACGGGTCCGAATACCGCGGGCGTTACGGCCTCTCGGTGTCGGCGCTGACGCGATGGCATCGGCCGCGACTGGAGATCCTGGCCGCCGCGGGAGCCGACGTGCTGGCGTGCGAAACCGTGCCCGACGCCGACGAAGCCGAAGCCCTCGTCGGGCTGGTGCGCACGGTCGGCGTGCCGGCCTGGCTCAGCTACACGATCGACGGGACCACAACGCGCGCCGGCCAGTCGCTCGGCGAGGCGTTCGCGGTGGCGGCCGGCGTGGACGAGATCGTCGCGGTCGGCGTCAATTGCTGCGCCCCGGACGACGTGCTGGGAGCCATCGAGATCGCGTCGGCGATCGGCAAGCCGGTGATCGTCTACCCGAATAGCGGCGAGCGTTGGGATAGTCGCCAGCGCCAGTGGGTCGGCCGGTCGCGGTTCTCCGCAGAGCTGGCCGGGCAGTGGATCGCGGCCGGGGCGGCCATCATCGGCGGATGCTGCCGGGTCGGGCCGGCCGACATCGCGGCAGTGACGCGCCGAGCGTGCTCTGGTGGCGGGAAATCGGCTGAAAGCTCGCCATGAGAGCACGTTCGGCGAAAACTTAAGCGGTTTGCGCGGACAGCTTCCGGTACTCGAGAACGGTGTCGATAATCCCGTAGTCCTTGGCCTCTTCGGCGGTCAGGATCTTGTCCCGGTCGGTGTCCTTGCGGATGACCGCGGCGTCCTTGTTGGTGTGCCGGGCCAGCGTGGTCTCCATCAGCGTGCGCATCCGCTCGATCTCGGCGGCCTGGATCTCCAGGTCGGAGAACTGACCCTGGATCACCCCGGACAGCGACGGCTGGTGGATCAGCACCCGCGCGTTGGGCAGCGCCATCCGCTTACCCGGCGTGCCGGCGGCGAGCAGCACCGCGGCCGCCGAAGCGGCCTGACCGAGGCAGACCGTCTGGATGTCGGCCCGCACGTATTGCATCGTGTCGTAGATCGCCATCAGCGAGGTGAACCCGCCACCGGGCGAGTTGATGTACATGGTGATGTCGCGGTCGGGATCGAGCGACTCGAGCACCAGCAGCTGCGCCATGATGTCGTTCGCCGACGCGTCGTCGACCTGCACGCCGAGGAAGATGATGCGCTCCTCGAACAGCTTGTTGTAAGGGTTCGACTCCTTGACACCGAAGCTGGAGTGCTCGATGAACGAGGGGAGGATGTAACGCGCCTGGGGTTGGGTTTCGGGGTTCACTGGGCTTCTCCATTGCTGATGTGGGCGGCGCGGGTGATGATGTGGTCGACGAAGCCGTATTCCAGGGCCTCCGGCGCGGTGAACCAGCGGTCGCGGTCCGAATCGGCTTCGATCCGCTCGATCGGCTGGCCGGTGAATTCCGCGTTGAGCCGGAACATCTCCTTCTTGATGACGGCGAATTGCTCGGCCTGGATGGCGATGTCGGCCGCGCTACCCGTCACCCCGCCCAGCGGCTGGTGCATCAGGATGCGCGCGTGCGGCAGCGCGAAGCGCTTGCCCTTGGTTCCCGCCGCCAACAGGAACTCGCCCATCGAGGCGGCCATGCCCATCGCGTAGGTGGCGATGTCGCACGGCGCCAGCACCATGGTGTCGTAGATCGCCATGCCCGCGCTGATCGATCCGCCCGGGGAGTTGATGTAGAGGTTGATGTCCTTGTCACTGTCCTCGGCGGCGAGCAGCAGAATCTGCGCGCACAACCGGTTGGCGACCTCGTCGTTCACCTCCGAACCCAGGAAGATGATGCGCTCGGAGAGCAAGCGCTCATACACCGAGTCCGTGAGGTTGAGACCCACCGAATTCGAACGCATATCAGTCACGACCGGGTTACCTGCTTTCTTTCAGATCCGTACTGACGACATTAACCAACCGAGCGCGCCGTTTCGCGGCCACGCACCCCGCGTTCGCTCACAGCGTCAAGGTTGCGTCATTCCTCACCGGGCTCGCCGGCCCCGTCGTCAGCGTCATCGGAGTCCTCGGCTTCGGCGTCGCTCTTCGTCCGGTCGGGGAAGAACTGGCTCGTGTCGATCGTGTTGCCGTCGGTGTCGGTGACCGTCGCCCTCGAGACCACCGCGGCGATCGCCAGGCCGCGCCGCACATCGGCGAACATGGCCGGCAGCTGGTTGTTTTCCTGAAGGTAGGAGAACAGCTGTTGCGGCTCGATGCCGTACTGCCGCGAGGTCGCCACCAGCCGCTCGGTCAGGTCGTCCTGGCCAACCTGGACTTGCAGCTCGTCGGCCAGCGCGTCGAACAACAGCTGCCGTTGGACGTCCTTCTCCACCGCGCTGCGCGTCTCGGCTTCGAACTCCTCGCGTGTCTTGCCCTGCTCGGCCAGCACCTCGGCGAACCTCGCCTCGTCGTGGTTGACGCTGTCGATGGCGCCGTGCATGGCGCTGTCGAACTGCTCGGCGACGATGCCCTCGGGCAGCGGCACCTCGACCTGCGCCAGCAGGGCGTCCATCGTCGCTTCCTGGATCTTGCCCGCCTGCTCGGCGCGCTTGAGGTTGGCCACCTGGTCGCGCAGGTTGGTGCGCAGTTCCTCGATGGTGTCGAATTCGCTTGCCAATTGCGCGAATTCGTCATCGGGCTCGGGCAGTTCGCGCTGCTTGATGGTCTTGACGGTGACGGTCACCTGCGCGTCCTGGCCGGCGTGTTCCCCGGTCGCGAGCTTGGCGGTGAATTCCTTGGACTCGTCGACGGACAGACCGATGATCGCGTCGTCGAGACCTTCGATCAGCCGGCCGGAGCCCACCTCATGCGAGAGGCCCTCCGCGGCCGCGCCCGGGATTTCCTCGCCGTCGATGGTCGCCGACAGGTCGATCGACACGAAGTCGCCGTCGGCCACCGGACGGTCCACCCCGGTCAGGGTGCCGAACCGGGCCCGCAGCGACTGCAGCTCGGCGTCGACGTCGTCGTCGCTGACCTCGATCGGGTCCACCGACACCTTCAGCGCGGACAGGTCCGGAAGGGTGATCTTGGGGCGGACGTCGACCTCGGCGGTGAATGCGAGGTCCTCGCCGTACTCCTTTTTGGTCACCTCTATTTCGGGGCGCCCGATCGGGTGCACCTCGGTCTCGCTGACCGCTTGCCCATACCGGGTGGGCAACGCCTCGCTGACGACCTGGTCGAGCATCTCCTCGCGGCCGAAGCGGGCCTCCAGCAACTTCGTCGGCACCTTGCCGGGGCGAAACCCGGGCAGCCGGACCTGCCTGGCCAGCTCCTTGTAGGCGCGCTGGAAGTCGGGCTCGAGTTCGGTGAACGGCACCTCCACGTTGATGCGCACCCGGGTGGGGCTCAACTGCTCGACGCTGCTCTTCACGGGTGTGCTCCTCGTTCTTCTCGGTGGTGCGGCGCGAATGGTCGGGGTGACAGGATTTGAACCTGCGGCCTTCCGCTCCCAAAGCGGATGCGCTACCAAGCTGCGCTACACCCCGCGCTGACCTCGCGATCCTACGGCTCGGCGACGTCGGCCTACCAACGGCCTCGCAGACCTAACAAAGCGGTCACAAGGCCGCGTCGATTAGATTTGATGTTCGCCGCCAGATACAGTCACGCTCGACTAATACATGCGGGCGTAGCTCAATGGTAGAGCCCTAGTCTTCCAAACTAGCTACGCGGGTTCGATTCCCGTCGCCCGCTCGGGGTAGGTAGTGCTCCACAGAAAGGCGCCATGAGCGACCTGGCATTGGACGTGGACATTCACGGCTCATGCGCGTCCGACTTCGCCGGAGTACGCGGCGCCTTCGAACGCAATTTCGCCGAGCGTCTCGAGCACGGCGCGGCCGTCGCCGTCTGGGTCGACGGGGAGCTCGTCGTCAATCTCTGGGGCGGCTGGGCCGACGAGGCCGGCACCCGGCCCTGGCAGCAAGACACCTTGACGACGGTGTTGTCCGGCACCAAGGGCCTGTCGGCCACTTGCGTCCATCAGCTGGTCGACCGTGGTGAGCTGGACCTGCACGCGCCGATCGCCCGCCATTGGCCGGAGTTCGGCCAGGCCGGCAAGGAAGACATCACGCTGGCGATGGTGATGGGCCACCGATCCGGCGTCATCGGGCCGCGCGCGCCGATGAGCTGGCAACAGGTCACCGACTGGGATTACGCCTGCGAACAAATCGCCGCCGCCGAGCCGTGGTGGGAGCCGGGCACCGCGCAGGGCTACCACATGACGACCTTCGGCTTCATCTGCGGCGAGGTGTTCCGCCGGGTCACCGGCCAAACGATCGGCCAGTACCTGCGCACCGAGATCGCCGGGCCGCTGGGCGCCGATGTCCACATCGGGCTCTCCGACGCCGAGCAGCTGCGCTGCGCCGAGCGGGTGAACAAGCCGCACATGCGTGACCTGATCGCGCATGTGCCCAACCATCCGACCAGCCTCGACGAGCATCCCAAGGCGGGGCTGGCGGTCGCCATGGGCTGGGCGCCCGACGACGAGGTCAGCTCCTACGACCTCGACCTGTGGCGCCGGCTCGAATTTCCCGGCACCAACGGCCAGGTGTCGGCCCTGGGATTGGCCACGTTCTACAACGCCCTCGCCCAGGGGAAGCTGCTCAGCCGCGAGCACATGGATCTGATCCGGGAATGCCAGGGCGGCCTGGAGACCGACCTGGTGCTCGGCCCGCGGGTCGCCGACCACGGCTGGGGCCTGGGCTACATGCTCAACCAGCGTTGCGTCAACGGACCCAACCCACGCATCTTCGGCCACGGCGGGCTGGGCGGCTCGTTCGGGTTCGTCGACCTGGAGCACGGCATCGGCTACGCGTATGTGGCGAATCGCTTCGACGCCACCAAGGCCAACGCGGACCCGCGCAGCCTGGCGCTGTCCAACGAGGTCTATGCCGTGCTGGGCGTCGACGTCTGACGCAGTAGCGATAATCGCGCCCTGCCGAACGGTGTCGGCAGGGCGCGCTTGTTGATGTGGACTTGGATCAGGGGTGCCATCCGGGAGGCGGCGGCGGCCCGCCCGGACCGCCCGGGCCCCAAGGTCCGGCGGGCCCGCGGTCCCACGGATTTCCGGGCGGCCCCGGCGGCCCTCCGCGCCAGTCATGGCAGTTGTTCCAGTCCCAGTTGTTCCCCCAGCCCGGGTCCCAGAATTCCCCCGGGCACCATTGCGGGAAGGGGCCGGGCTGCGCGGCAGCCTCGGCGGCCTCGCCCACCCCCGCCAGAGCCAACACGGCTCCCGCCAAAATCGTTGCAGCTAAACGCGGTATCGGTTTCACAAGCGCAACTTCTACCCACGATATCGCGCTCGAAAACTATAGACGCCAGCGTTTCTTCCTGTCAGTTTCCTGCCAATCCGAAGCCGTCACTTCTGGCAGTTCGGGCACCAGAACACGTTGCGGCCCTCGAGCACTGCAGTGCGGATCGGCCCGCCGCACACCCGGCACGCCTCACCGGCGCGCCGGTACACATAGGTGCGGGGCCGGTCGGGCGCATAGGACGGCGGGCCGTGGTCGTGTTCGGGGCGCACCACGACGATCTTGCCGCCCCGCAAGCCGACCTTCATCAGCGCGACGAGATCGGTCCAGGCCGCATCGAATTCGGCTGCGCTGACCGCCCGACCGGGCCGGTACGGGTCGATGCGGTGGCGGAACAGCAACTCGCTGCGGTACACGTTGCCCACCCCGGCGATCACGCCCTGATCCATCAGCAATGCACCAATAGGCCTGCGGGACTTCGTGATTCGATTCCACGCCCACGCCGGGTCGGCGTCGCTGCGCAACGGGTCGGGGCCGAGTTTCGCGACGACGTCGCTGACCTGAGCCTCGTCGATCACCTCGCACACCGTGGGGCCGCGCAGGTCGGTCCCGTACTCGGCGCCCACCATCCGCATCCGTACCTGGCCGACCGGCTCCGGAAGCTCCTCGGCGCGTTCCCATTCGGTGAACGTTCCGTAGAGACCGAGGTGCACGTGCACGACCGGGCCGTCGGCGTAGTGATGGAACAGATGCTTGCCCCAGGCGTTCGAGATGCGCAGCACGCGGCCGTCGACCGCGGCCGCGGTGAAGCGGCCCTGCGGGCTGGACACGGCGACGGGCGCACCCCCGAAGCGCCGTTGATGCAGCCGCGCCAAGCGGTGCAGCGTATGGCCTTCGGGCACCTTAAGCCCGCGCGCCGGGCACCGGCGGGGCCTGGTGAGTGCGCTCGTACTCGTCGAGAATGTCGATACGCCGTTGGTGGCGTTCGGCTTTCGACCACGGGGTGGTGAGGAAGGCGTCGACGAACGTCAGCGCCTCGGCCACAGTGTGCATCCGACCACCGATCCCGATCAGCTGCGCGTTGTTGTGTTGACGCGCCAGCGACGCGGTCTCCACACTCCACGCCAGCGCGCAGCGGGCGCCCGGCACCTTGTTGGCCGCGATCTGCTCGCCGTTGCCCGACCCGCCGATCACGATGCCCAGGCTGTCCGGGTCGGCCACCGTGCGGATCGCGGCGTCGATGCAAAACGCCGGGTAGTCGTCCTCGGCGTCATAGGTGAACGCGCCGCAGTCGATCGGCTCGTGTCCGGTCTTGGTCAGGTGCTCGATGATCGCTTGCTTGAGCTCGAATCCAGCGTGGTCTGAACCCAGGTAGACGCGCATGCCCGCAATCCTTACCCGCCGCGCCGGCCGACGCAACGCGCGGGGGGTACGCCATCCGATCTAGTCGAACTCGGGCGCCTCGTGGCGCGACCGCTTGAGCTCGAAGAAGTGCGGGTAGGCCGCGAACGTCACCGAGGCGTCCCACAGCTTGCCGGCCTCTTCGCCGCGCGGGATCCGCGACAGCACCGGCCCGAAGAACGCCACGTCGTTGACGTGGATGGTGGGCGTTCCCACGTCGTCCCCGACCGGGTCCATGCCGGCGTGGTGGCTCTTGCGCAGCGCCTCGTCGTAGGCGTCGCTGTCGGCCGCGGCGGCCAGCTCGGCCGGCAGGCCGACCTCGTCCAGCGCCAGCTTGATGACGTCTTCGAGCTCCTTGTTGCCCTTGTTGTGAATCTGGGTGCCCATCGCGGTGTAGAGCGGGGCCAGCACCTCGGCGCCGTGCGCCTGCTCGGCGGCGATCGCCACCCGCACCGGTCCCCACGCCCGCTTCATGTTCTCGCGGTACTGCTCGGGCAGGTCTTCGCGGTTCTCGTTGAGCACCGCCAGGCTCATGACGTGGAAGTTCACCTCTATGTCGCGAACCTTTTCGACTTCGAGGATCCAGCGCGACGTGATCCATGCCCACGGGCACAGCGGGTCGAACCAGAAATCGGCCTTGTTTTTCGCGGGGGCCTTCTCGGACATTGCGCAGTCCTCTCCGGAACAGATCGGGAACGGTTAGAACACCGTCCAGCACAACCGTAGTCGCCGCGCGCGTGTTCCCGTTCCGCACCGTGTGCTTGCGACGCTACTAAGTTGGACGGGTGGCCCTTCCTAACCTGACCCGCGACCAAGCCGTCGAACGTGCGGCTTTGATCACCGTCGACAGCTATCAGATCAACCTCGACGTCACCGACGGAAACGGCGGGCCCGGCGAACGAACCTTCCGCTCCATTACCACGGTGGTGTTCGACGCCCTCGCCGGCGCCGACACGGTCATCGACCTCGCCGCCGAGACCGTCCGCAGCGCCACCCTCAACGGGCGCGAGGTCGACGTCTCCGGATACGACGAGTCCACCGGCATCCCGTTGCGCGGCCTGGCCGACCGCAACGTCGTCGTCGTCGACGCCGACTGCCGCTACTCCAACACCGGCGAGGGGCTGCACCGCTTCGTCGACCCGGTCGACAACGAGACCTACCTGTACTCGCAGTTCGAAACCGCCGACGCCAAGCGCATGTTCGCCTGCTTCGACCAACCCGACCTCAAGGCCACATTCGACCTGCGGGTGGCCGCGCCGGCGCACTGGAAGGTGATTTCCAACGGCGCCACCATCTCGATCGACCACGGTGTGCACAGTTTTGCGATCACCCCGCGGATGAGCACCTATTTGGTGGCCTTGATCGCGGGCCCGTACGCCCAGTGGAAGGACTCCTACCGCGACGAGCACGGCGAGATCCCGCTCGGCATCTACTGCCGGACCTCGCTGGCGCCGCACATGGACGCCGATCGGTTGTTCACCCAAACCAAGCAGGGTTTTGGCTTCTACCACCGCAACTTCGGGCTGCCCTACGCGTTCGGCAAGTACGACCAGCTGTTCGTCCCCGAATTCAACGCCGGCGCAATGGAAAACGCCGGGGCGGTGACCTTCCTGGAAGACTACGTCTTTCGCAGCAAGGTCACCCGTGCGTCCTACGAGCGGCGTGCCGAGACGGTGCTGCACGAGATGGCGCACATGTGGTTCGGCGACCTGGTCACTATGACGTGGTGGGACGACCTGTGGCTGAACGAGTCGTTCGCGACGTTCGCGTCGGTGTTATGCCAAAGCGAGGCAACCGAATTCACGGAAGCCTGGACGACGTTCGCGACCGTCGAAAAATCGTGGGCGTATCGCCAGGACCAGTTGCCGTCGACGCACCCCATCGCCGCCGACATCCCCGACCTGGCCGCCGTCGAGGTGAACTTCGACGGCATCACCTACGCCAAGGGCGCTTCGGTGCTCAAGCAGCTGGTCGCCTATGTCGGGCTGGAGCATTTTCTGGCCGGGCTGCGCGCGTACTTCCGCACGCATGCGTTCGGCAACGCCACCTTCGACGATCTGCTGTCCGCGCTGGAGCAGGCGTCGGGCCGTGACCTGTCGAATTGGGGCCAGCAGTGGCTGAAAACCACCGGGCTGAACACGCTGCGCGCGGAGTTCGACACCGACGTCGACGGAAAGTTCACCCGGTTCGTGCTGACCCAAAGCGGCGCCACTCCGGGCGCCGGCGAGACCCGGGTGCACCGGCTGGCGGTCGGGATCTACGACGACGACGGCGCGGGCAAGCTGGTGCGCGTACACCGGGAGGAACTCGACGTCGACGGGCCGGAGACGGAAGTCCCTGGGCTGGTTGGTATTTCGTCGGGCAAGCTGATTCTGGTCAACGATGACGACCTCACCTATTGTTCGCTGCGCCTGGACGCCGGATCGTTGCGGACCGCGCTGGAGCGCATCGCCGACATCGCCGAACCCCTGCCCCGCTCCCTGGTGTGGTCGGCGGCGTGGGAGATGACCCGCGAGGCCGAACTGCGGGCCCGCGACTTCGTCGCCCTGGTCTCCGGAGGTGTGCAGGCCGAGACGGAAGTCGGTGTGGCACAACGGCTGCTGTTGCAGGCGCAGACCGCGCTGGGCGCTTACGCCGAGCCGGGGTGGGCTCGTGAGCACGGTTGGCCGCGGTTCGCCGATCGGGTGCTGGAGCTGGCCCGCGCATCCGAACCGGGATCGGATCACCAGCTCGCGTTCGTCAACACGCTGTGCTCGTCGGTGCTGTCCGACCGGCATATCGCGGCGCTGGCCGATCTGCTGGAACGCGAGCCGTCCGAGTTGGGACTGGCCGGCCTGGAGGTGGACACCGACCTGCGCTGGCGCATCGTGACCGCCCTGGCCACCGCCGGCGATATCGACGCCGACGGCACCGAGACGCCGTTCATCGACGCCGAGGTGCGGCGCGACCCGACGGCGACGGGCAAGCGCCACGGCGCTCAGGCGGCCGCGGCCCGCCCCCAGCTCGAGGTCAAGGAGCAGGCGTTCACCACGGTGGTCGAGGACGACACCGTGCCCACCACGTCGGCCCGCTCGATCATCGCGGGCTTCGGGGCGCCCGGCCAGGGCGAGTTGCTCAAGCCGTTCGCCGCGCGCTATTTCCAGGCCATCCCCGGCGTCTGGGCGCGCCGGTCCAGCGAGGTCGCGCAGACCGTGGTGATCGGGCTGTACCCGTCCTGGGACATCAGCGAGGACGGCATCGCCGCCGCCGACGAATTCCTGGCCGCGCCGGAATCCGAAGTGCCCCCGGCCCTGCGCCGCCTGGTGCTGGAGGGGCAGGCCGGGGTGAAGCGGGCGTTGCGGGCCCGCACGTTCGACGGTGCCTAGGCCGGCGAGATCCCGGCGCTGAGCACGCGGATCGCACTCACCAGCCCGTCTACCAGGTGGCCCTGCTCGAATGCCGACGAGGCCGCGGCCACGCCCAACGGGGCCGCCGACTCGGCGCCCCGGCCGCGGACCTCCGCGCCGTAGACCACCTCGATGACGGCCTGGTCGGGCGAGACGGCCAGCAGCACCGCGTTGTTCGGCGTCGGCACGTCGGCCAGGATCTCGCGAGCCCGGGCGGCGGTGTCGCTACCCAAATCGCCGATGTAGATGGCGAACCGGGTCATCGACTGGCGCGAGCCGTATTTCAGGGCGTCGTCGATGGCAACGAGGTCCTTGATCGGGAACGGGTAGTGCACCGACAGCTCACCGGGCTCGGTGACGCCGGAGACCCGTCCGCTGGAGGTGATCGCAAAGCCCACCGGCAGTTCGGCCGGTGCTTTCGTCGCTACCTCACCATGTGCCACTGGCGCCACCTCCGACTGAGAACTCCGATGCGTGATGTCCGTGTGGGTGGCCGACGAATTCGTCGGTGGCGGCCCACAGCACCGGCGGATGCGTCCACGGTTCGGACATCTGGTAGGTCGCGGGGTGCGGCCCCTTGCGCGACCAGATCAGCGCCGCCAGCACGATCACCAGCAACGCCGGGATTCCAACCAAGTACAGGTGAATCTCCATAGCGCTCACGACGGAAACCGTATCCCACCGAGCGATCCCGCGGCGCGCCTGGACACAAGATTGGCGGTCAGGCCGCGCCCTCGCCGAGGTACCGGGCCCAGGACGGATCCATTTCCTTGACCGTGGACAGCAGTCGCCAGTGCTGTCCGGTCGGCGGCAGCGGCGCGCGGCGCAGTGCCCAACCGAGTTCGGCGAGCAGCTTGTCGCCCTTGCGGTGATTGCAGGTCGAGCAGCAGGCGACGCAGTTCTCCCAGGAGTGGTCGCCGCCGCGGCTGCGGGGCACGACGTGGTCGACGGTGTCGGCCTTCGCGCCGCAGTAGGCGCAGCAGAAACGGTCGCGGTGCATCAGCGCGGCGCGGGTCATCGGGACGCGGGCCCGGTACGGCACCCGGACATAGGACCGCAGCTGGATCACCGACGGGACCACGATCGACTCGCTCGCCGAGTGGATGACGGGTCCGCCGGGGTCGGCGTGCACCACGTCCGCCTTGCCGCAGATCACCATCACGATCGCCCGCCGCATCGGCAGCGCGGTCAGTGGTTCGTAGGTGGAATTCAGCAGCAGCACCCGGCGCCGGCTCCAGATCGAGGCGCTCTCGTGCCGGTTGGGCGGATGGGTCTCGACGGTCGGGATGGGGCGGTGGGAAACGCTATGCAGGGACGACGCGGTTGGGGGCCCGGTTAACCCTGCCGTGGCCCCTGAACTTCGGTGGCCGCGGCGTCTCTTGCCCTGCGCCATAAATCCTCCGCGGATAGTCCACCATGATTCGTCGCCAATCGCACGCCTAATTGCAGGTGCTCGCCGTGTCGAGCCGGTGAACAGCAGTAGCGACTCGGCCCGTTTGACTGCGCCGACCGGCCGATGCACCACAATGGGGGGTGATGGATCAGGTACAACAGTCCTTCTACGACGCCGTCGGCGGCGCTGAGACCTTCAAAACGATCGTGGCACGCTTCTACGCCCAGGTCCCCGAGGACGAGATCCTGCGCGAGCTGTATCCCCCCGACGACCTGGCGGGCGCCGAAGAGCGGTTGCGCATGTTCCTCGAGCAGTACTGGGGCGGCCCGCGCACCTATTCCGACCAGCGCGGACACCCCCGGCTGCGAATGCGGCACGTGCCGTTCCGGATCACCCCGATCGAGCGCGACGCGTGGCTGCGGTGCATGCACACCGCCGTCGCGTCGATCGACGCACAGACCCTCGACGACGAGCATCGCCGAGAGTTGCTCGACTATTTGGAAATGGCCGCACACTCACTCGTCAATTCATCGTTTTGATGCCCAGCAACTGAAACGGAGCATTCATGAGCCCCGCAGCATGGTGGTCGAACGCGGTTTTTTACCAGATCTATCCGCGATCGTTCGCCGACAGCAACGGCGACGGGGTCGGCGACATCGACGGCATCGTCGCCCACCTGGACCACCTCGAACGGCTGGGCATCGATGCGATTTGGCTCAGCCCGGTCACCGTTTCGCCGATGGCCGACCACGGCTACGACGTCGCCGATCCCCGTGACATCGACCCGCTGTTCGGCGGGATGCCCGCGATCGAACGGCTGATCGCGGCGGCACACGAGCGCAACATCAAGATCACCATGGACGTGGTGCCCAACCACACCAGCTCGCAGCACCCGTGGTTTGCCGCCGCGCTGGCCGCCGGCCCCGGCACCGACGCCCGGGAGCGGTACTACTTCCGCGACGGCAAGGGGCCGAACGGCGAGCTGCCGCCGAACAACTGGACGTCGGTGTTCGGCGGGTCGGCCTGGGAGCGGGTGATCGAGCCGGACGGCAACCCCGGCCAGTACTACCTGCACCTGTTCGATACCCACCAGCCGGACCTGAACTGGGACAACCCCGAGGTCTTCGACGACTTCGAGACGTCACTGCGGTTCTGGCTGGACCGCGGCGTGGACGGCTTCCGCATCGACGTGGCACACGGCATGGCCAAACCGGCCGGCCTGCCCGACGCGAAGGAAACCGTCAAGGTGTTGTCGCATGCCGACGACGACCCGCGTTTCAACAACCCGGCCGTGCACGACATCCACCGCAAGATCCGCAAGATCGTCGACGAGTATCCCGGCGCGGTGGCCATCGGCGAGGTGTGGGTGATGGACAACATGCTCTGGGCCGAGTACCTGCGGCCCGACGAACTGCATCTCGGTTTCAACTTCCGGCTGACCAAGGTCGCCTTCGACGCCGCCCAAATCCACGACGCGATCGAGAATTCACTCGCGGCCACCAAGATCTACGACGCCGTCCCGACCTGGACGCTGTCCAACCACGACATCGACCGTGAGGTCACCCGCTACGGCGGCGGCGAGATCGGCACGCGCCGGGCGCGGGCGATGTTGCTGGCGATGCTCGCCCTGCCGGGCACGGTGTTCATCTACAACGGCGAGGAGCTCGGGTTGCCCGACGTGTTGGACCTGCCCGAGGAGGTGCTGCAGGACCCGACCTGGGAACGCTCGGGCCACACCGAGCGGGGCCGCGACAAGGTCCGGGTGCCGCTGCCGTGGTCGGGCGACACTCCCCCGTTCGGGTTCTCCAGTTCGCCCGACACCTGGTTGCCGATGCCCGCGGATTGGGCGCCGCTGACGGTCCAGAAGCAGGACGCCGATCCGAACTCGACGTTGGCGTTTTTCCGCACCGCGCTCAAAATGCGCAGGGAGCGTGCCGAATTCGGCGGCGGCGCGCTGGAGTGGCTGACCGTAACGGACGACGCGCTGGTATTCCGGCGCGGCGCCGCGGGTCTGGTCTGCGCGTTGAACACCGGAAAGCGTCCGATGCCACTGCCGGCCGGCGAACTCGTTTTGGCCAGCGCCCCATTGGTCGACGGTCAGTTGCCGGCCGACGCGGCGGCCTGGTTGGTCTAGCCTCCCGCCGGCGGGCCGATTCGCGCCGCGGCCCGCCCTGGCCTATATGTGGTACATGGCAGCGTATGCGTGGGCAGTGATCGGAGCCGGCCCCGCCGGAATTGCCGCGGTCGGAAGGCTTTTAGATCGGGGCATCGCCGCAGCCAAGATCGCCTGGATCGATCCCGCTTTTGCGGCAGGCGATCTCGGCCAGAAGTGGCGTGCGGTGTCGAGTAACACCATTGCCGAGACCTTCCTGAACTTCCTGAATGGCTCTGCGGCGTTTCGGTTCTCGGAGGCACCGCCGCTGCCACTGCACGATGTCGACCCGAACGACACGTGCGCCCTCGACCTGGTCGCCGATCCGTTGGTGTGGATCACCGCGCAGTTGCGCGAGCGGGTAGACGCTTTTCAAACCACGGCGACAGCGCTTTTCCTGGGCAATAGGCGATGGAGAATTGAAACCGACCGACAAGAAGTCGTCTCCGAAAATGTGATCCTCGCCGTCGGCGCCGTCCCCAAGAAGCTGGCTTACCCCGGCCTCGACGAGATTCCGGTGGAGGTCGCGCTGGATCCCGACCGGCTCGCCGAGCGGTCGCTCGACGGCGCCACGGTCGCCGTCTTCGGCTCGTCGCACTCGTCGATGATCGTGCTGCCCAATCTGCTGCGCCACCCCGTCAAGAGGGTGATCAACTTCTACCAGAGCCCATTGAAATACGCTGTGTATCTTGACGATTGGATCCTGTTCGACGACACTGGCCTCAAGGGCCGAGCGGCCGCGTGGGCTCGGGAAAACATCGACGGGGTCTACCCGGAGCGGCTGGAGAGATGTTGGGTGTCCAGCCCGGAATTCGACGAGTTACTCGCCCAATGCGATCGCGCGGTCTACACCGTCGGCTTTGAGCGCAGAAAGCTGCCCGAGACACCGCAGTGGGGCGTGCTGGATTACAACCGGAGAAACGGAATCCTGGCCCCGGGGCTCTTCGGGCTGGGCATCGCTTTTCCGGAATACGCGGAAGATCCATACGGATTCGGGCAATACCGGGTGGGGCTCAAGAAATTCATGGATTACCTGGATGCCGTTTTGCCGCTGTGGCTGCTGTACCGAACCTGACGCACCGCTCACAGCAACGTCATCGCGGCCTCGCCGCGTCGGCGGTAGACCGAACCGAAGCGCGCGTCCAGACGCAACCAGGCCGGAAGGGTCCGGACCCGGATCATTTCGCTCGCATCGATTGCATCCCTTGACTGCGGCAGGAAACCCATTGCGGTCAAAGCGAACACACAACGCATCGGCAGCCCCACGCTGACATCGGCCGAGCTGACCCGGATCACCTCCTGGTCGAGCAGCGACGCCGGCGGACCGTGCGAGCTGCTGTGCTCCTTGGCCAGCCGGGCGCCTTCTTGCGCCAGGTCCATCATCACCTGGGCCGGCACGTCGTCGAGGTAGGTGAAGCCGGATTCCGGCGGCAGCGCACTGCGCCACGACGAGTCCATCGCGAAACCCGGATCGACGTAGCCGGTGCCGTCCATCGCCGACAGCCCGCGCGCCAGCCCGTCCGCGGCGACCGTCATATCCTCGGGCCGCAGCTGGCCCACCACCACCCGGCTGGCCAGCACGTCGAAACCCGTTGCCATCCAGGCGGTTAGCAAGCCCGAAGATCGAGCCCGCAACCGAACGACCGCGGCATCGTCAAGGCGAACAGCGTGATCGACGAACGCGGCCAGGTCGGCGCGGTGGGCCTGCATCGATGCCGGGCCCAGCCACAATCCGCGATCGGCTAACGCAGCCACCGTTGCAAATACTCCCGATGCTGTGGCGAAAGTCGCACCAGCCGCTGCTCCTGGATGTGAACGGCGGCCAGCTGCGACTCGGCGATGACGGCCGGCTTGGACTCCGGATCGGCACTGACCGACCGCACCTCGTAGCCCAGCGTGAAGTCGACCGTCCGCAGCTGCTTGGTCCAGATGGTCACCTGCAGAGGCGAATCCACCAACTTCAGCTGCGCTTTGTAGGTGACGCGCACGTCGGCGATCAGCAGGCCGATCTCCAAGATATCGACCTCGAAGGCCGGCTTGAGGAAGGGAACCCGTGACTCTTCCAGCAGCGTGACCATCGTGGCGTGGTTGACGTGTTGATACATGTCGATGTCCGACCAGCGCACCGGCACCGACGCGACGTATCCGATGGTCACCCGGACGTCCCCCGCCCGCTGGTGCGGGTCATGCGACGGATCTGCCGGGCGGCCACCGACAGCGTCGCGAGGTCCTTGCCGCCGCTGGCATAGATTTCGGTGAGCGTGCGCCGCGCCCGCTCCACCCGGGACGCGCTGATGTGCTCCCACTCCGCGATCTTCTCTTCGCCACTTTCGTCCGGTTCCCCCACCGCCAGCACGTCGAGACACAGCGATCGCAGCGAGGCGTAGATGTCGTCGCGAATCGCCAAGCGCGCCAACGAATGCCAGCGGTCGTAGCGCGGCAGCGCGGAGATCGCGGTGAGCAGGCCGTCGGTGCCCAGCCGGTCCATCAGCGCGAAGTACGTGTCCGCGACGTCGGCGGGATCGGTCTCGGTGATGTCGGCGATGTCGATGATGTCGAGCAGGCTGAAGCGGTACAGCCCGGCCGCCACCAGGTAGGCCAGCTCTTCGGGCGCGCCTTGGGCGGCGAACGCCGCGGCTTCCTGTTCGACGATGGCCTTGTCGTCACCGCGCAGCCAATCCGACATGCGCGGGGTCAGCGTTTTGACCTTGGCGGCGAACCGGTTGATTTCGGCGCCGACGGCCAGCGGCTGGGGGCGATAGTTGAGCAGCCAGCGTCCGGCCCGGTCGATCAGCCGTCGGGTATCCAGGGTCATCCGGTCCGACACCGCGACCGGGATATCCGCCGCGCGGATGCCGCGCCAGATCTGGTCGATACCGAAGATCGCGTCGGTGGCGACCCAGGTGCGCACCGCGTCGATGTGCCCGACGCCGACATCCTGGGTGAGTCGGTAGGCATAGCTGATGCCGGCGGTGTCCACCATGTCGTTGATCAGCATCGTCGTGACGATCTCGCGGCGTAGCTGATGAGTACGGATCTCCGGGGTGAACCGTTCGCGCAAAGGCGTCGGGAAATACCGGGGCAGCCGTGAGGCGAAGACGTCCTGCTCCGGTAGCTCGGTGGTCAGCATCTCCGCTTTGAGGAGCAGCTTGACGTGAGCCATCAGCGTGCACAGCTCGGGCGAGGTGAGCCCGAGACCGGCCTCGGTGCGCCGCGCGATTTCCTTCTCCGACGGCAGCGCTTCCAGTTCGCGGTCGACGCCGTTCTCCTCGAGGTACTTGATCTGCATCGCGTGCACCGGCAGCAGGCTCGCGGCGTTGGCGCGGCTGGTGCCCACCAGGTCGTTCTGGTCCTCGTTGTCGGCGAGCACCAGTTTGGCGACCTCGTCGGTCATCGATTCCAGCAGCGCGCTGCGCTCGTCGGCGTTCACCTTGCCGGCGGTGACCAGCGAGTCGATCAGGATCTTGATGTTGACCTCGTGGTCGGAGCAATCCACGCCGGCGGAGTTGTCCATCGCGTCGGTGTTGACCCGCCCACCGGCCAGGTCGAACTCGATGCGACCCAGGGCCGTCACGCCCAGGTTGCCGCCCTCGCCGATCACCTTGGCGCGCAACTGGTTTCCGTTGACCCGCACCGGGTCGTTGGCACGATCGCCGACGTCGGCGTCGGACTCGGACTCGGCTTTGACGTAGGTACCGATGCCGCCGTTGAACAGCAGGTCCACCGGCGCCAGCAGGATCGCCTTGATCAGGTTGGGCGGAGCCATCTCGGTGATCTCGTCGTCGATGCCGAGCGCCAGGCGCACCTGCGGGCTGATCGGGATCGCCTTCTGCTCGCGGCTGTACACCCCGCCGCCCTCGCTGATCAACGACTTGTCGTAGTCCTCCCAGCTGGACCGCGGCAGGTCGAACATCCGCCGGCGTTCCAGCCACGTCGCCGCCGCGTCGGGGTCGGGGTCCAAGAAGATGTGCCGGTGATCGAAGGCGGCGATCAGCCTGATGTGCTTGCTCAACAGCATGCCGTTGCCGAACACGTCGCCGCTCATGTCGCCGACGCCGACCACCGTGAAGTCCTCGGTTTGGGTGTCGACGCCCATCTCGCGGAAGTGTCGCTTGACGGCTTCCCAGGCGCCCTTGGCGGTGATGCCCATCGCCTTGTGGTCGTAGCCGACCGATCCGCCGGACGCGAAGGCGTCGCCCAGCCAGAAGCCGTAGGAGTGGGCGACGTCGTTGGCGATGTCGGAGAAGGTGGCGGTGCCCTTGTCCGCGGCGACCACCAGGTAGGCGTCGTCGCCGTCGCGGCGAATCACCTGCGGTGGCGGGCTGACCTTGCCGGTGGAGTGGTCGACATTGTCGGTGACGTCGAGCAATCCGGAGATGAAGAGCTGATAGCAGGCGACGCCCTCGGCGCGGGTCGCGTCGCGGTCGGCCGCGGCATCCCCGGTGGGCAGCGGCGGTCGCTTGAGGACGAACCCACCCTTGGCCCCGACCGGCACGATGACGGCGTTCTTGACCGCCTGCGCCTTGACCAGGCCGAGGATCTCGGTGCGGAAGTCGTCGCGCCGGTCCGACCAGCGCAACCCGCCGCGCGCCACCGGGCCGAACCGCAGGTGCACGCCCTCGACACGCGGTGAGTAGACGAAGATTTCGTACTTGGGCCGCGGCAGCGGAAGCTCGTCGACCAGCTGGGCATCCAGCTTGATCGCCAGCACGTTGCGAGCCCGGGCCGAACCTTCGCGTGTCACAAAGTAATTCGTGCGCAACGTCGCCTGCACCAGTGACGCGAAGGCGCGCAGGATGCGGTCGGTGTCCAGACTGACCAGCGCGTCGATGTCCGCAGCGACCGCGGCGGCGGCCGTTTGCGCATCGCGGCTCGTCGCCGATCCCGCGGTGCTGGGATCGAAAAGCGCTTCAAACAGCCGCACCAGCGATCGCGCGGTCGAGGGGTGCTCGTTGAGCACCGATTCGATGTAGGCCTGGCTGTAGGGAAAGTTGGCCTGCCGCAAGTACTTTGCGTAGGCGCGCAGCAGCACGACCTGCTGCCAGCTCAGCCCGGCGCGCATCACCAGCTCGTTGAACCGGTCGACCTCGACGCGGCCGTGCCAAATCGCGGTGACCGCCTCGGCGAATCGTTCCGCCGTCGCGTCCCGGTCGGCCTGCGTCTGCGCCAGCTGGATGGTCGGGTGCGGCGAGATGCGGAACTGATAGATCCACACCGGCAATCCGTCCGGCCGGACGACCGTGAACGGGCGCTCCTCGAGCACCACCACACCCATGCTCTGCAGCATCGGCAGCAGCTGGCTCAGCGAGGCACTGTGCCCGCCCAGGAACCAGGTCAATTGCGCGGTTTCCTCGCCGCGATCGGCGAATACCAGCTTGACCGAATCGTCGGTCAGCTCCTTGATGATGCTGATGTGGCCAATCGCGTCGTCGGGCGTCAGCGCCGACTTGTAGCCCTCGGAGAAGGCGCTCGCGTAGTGCTCGGCGTCGGCATGCGAGATCGCTCCCGTGGGTGCGGCGGCGACGAGGCGGTCCGACCAGGTGCGCGCGGCCTCGCTGATCAGCGCCTGGATTCGCATCCGGTTCTTCTCGGAGACGTCGACCGGGCCCGCATCTTCGGGCAGTCTCACCATGAAATGCATTAGTGCCCAAGGCGATTCACTGACGCGCGCGGTGAATTCCAATCGCGTCCCGCCGAATTCGCGAACCAGGATGTCCTCGATCTGCAGCCGCACGGCCGTCGTGTAGCGATCGCGGGGCACATACACCAGGCAGGAGACGAAGTAGCGCAGCCGGTCGTCGCGCACGAACAACAACGCGCGCCGTTGGGATCCCAGATCCACCACGGCTTTGGCCATCGTAAAGAGCCGTTCTCCGCTGAGGGTGAACAGCTCCGAACGTGGGACGGTCTGGATCACGTCGAGGATCAACTGAGCCGGGTGCACGGGGTCGCTGTCGGCCATCGCCAGCGCCTCGCGGACCCGGCGCGAGATCGACGGGATCTCCAAGACGTCGGCGTTCATCGCTGCGACGGTGAACAATCCGACGAAGCGGTGCTCGATCACGCCGCTGTCGACGTATTCGCGCACCCCGATGGCATAGGGGTAGGCCCCGTAGCGCAGGTAGCTGCCGACGGTGGCCTGGGCCAGGACCAGAAGTTTGTCGTCGTCCGTCAGCCGGGGGCGCGAACCGGTGCGGCTGCGCAGCACGCCGAGATCGCTTGTCCCGTCGCCGGAGACCAGGCCGTCGTGCACCCGGCACCGCTGGTAACCCAGCAACAAGAAGTTGCCTTCACCCAGCCAGCGCAGCAGCGCCGCGACATCCTCGCGGTCGGGCGCGGTGAAGCGCCCCCCGACGTTGTTCTCGACGTCTGCGGCCAGGTTGCTCAGCGCGGCGATGATCGCCGCCGCGTCGGCGGCCACCTGTTGGACGTCGCTGAGGACCCTCGGCAGCACCCTTTCGACCTCGGCGAGCGCCTTGGTGTCGACGGAGGGCACGAACTGGATGTGGATCCAGGCCTCGCCGACGTATTGCGGTGTGCCGGGCGCTTTCGGTTCGATGCTGAGCAGGTCGCCCGACGGGCTGCGCTGGACGTCGAACACCGGGGTCATCAGCGCGGAGTATGAGACGCCGAGCCGGTGCAGCAGCACCGTGACGGAGTCCATCAGCATGCCGCCGTGGTCGGTGACGACCTGCAGCGCGGGCCCGAAGCCCGCGGGATCCTCGGGCGGGTAGACCGCGACGCAGCTCTCGCCGGGCAGCCGGTGCTCGCCGAGCCGGTAATGGGCACTCAGCAACGCCGGGGTGAGGATGGCGGCCGGGATGTTCAGGTCGATGACGCCGGTTTCGAGGGTTCCGGGTTCTTTGTCGTGGGGGCCGCGATAGGTCTCGATGTAGGCCTTGGAGATCCACTCGGGCACGTCCGACATCGAGGAGAATGCGGTCCACGGCGTAGTTTTCTGCTTCGGTCCGGAACCGATCGTCATGCCGTTAGCTCCCTACTCAGGACGGATGGCACTACGCTCAGTCACCCCGCTTCTCGGCGACCGAACCGGGCGCGTCGTTGCGGCTGCTGGCAAAGGTGACACTAGTCCCGCGTCAGCTTGCGGTGCGTCACCCGGTGCGGCCTGGCGGCCTCGACTCCGAGTCGTTCCACCTTGTTTTCCTCGTATGCACCGAAGTTGCCCTCGAACCAGAACCACTTGGCCTCGTTGTCGTCGTCACCCTCCCAGGCCAGGATGTGCGTGCAGGTGCGGTCGAGGAACCAGCGGTCGTGCGAGATGACCACCGCGCAGCCGGGGAATTGTTCGAGGGCGTTCTCCAGCGAACCCAAGGTTTCGACGTCGAGGTCGTTGGTCGGCTCGTCGAGCAGGATCAGGTTGCCGCCCTGCTTGAGCGTCAGCGCGAGGTTGAGCCGGTTGCGCTCGCCACCGGACAGCACACCGGCCGGCTTCTGCTGATCGGGGCCCTTGAATCCGAACGCCGATACGTAGGCCCGCGACGGCATCTCGCTCTGGCCGACGACGATGTGGTCCAGCCCGTCGGAGACGACTTCCCACACGGTCTTCTTCGGATCGATGCCCGCGCGGGTCTGGTCGACGTAGCTCAGCTTGACGGTTTCGCCGACCTTGACGGTGCCGCTGTCCGGCTCTTCGAGACCGACGATGGTTTTGAACAGCGTGGTCTTACCGACGCCGTTGGGGCCGATCACGCCGACAATGCCGTTGCGGGGCAAGGTGAACGACAGATCCTTGATCAGGGTGCGTCCGTCGTAGCCCTTGTCCAGGTGGTCGACCTCGACCACCACGTTGCCCAGCCGCGGGCCGACGGGGATCTGGATCTCCTCGAAGTCGAGCTTGCGCGTCTTCTCCGCCTCGGCGGCCATTTCTTCGTAGCGCTGCAGGCGGGCCTTGCTCTTGGCCTGGCGCGCCTTGGCGCCGGAGCGCACCCAGGCCAGTTCCTCTTGGAGCCGCTTGTGCAGCTTGGCGTCCTTGCGGCCCTGGACCGCGATCCGCTCGGCCTTCTTCTCCAGGTAGGTCGAGTAGTTGCCTTCGTAGGGGTAGGCGCGGCCGCGGTCGAGTTCCAGGATCCATTCGGCGACGTTGTCCAGGAAGTAACGGTCGTGGGTGACGGCCAGGATCGCGCCCGCGTAGCTGGCCAGGTGCTGTTCGAGCCACTGCACACTCTCGGCGTCCAGGTGGTTGGTCGGCTCGTCGAGCAACAGCAGGTCGGGCTTGGACAGCAGCAGCTTGCACAGCGCCACCCGGCGGCGCTCACCGCCGGAGAGGTTGGTCACCGGCTCGTCGGGCGGCGGGCAGCGCAGCGCATCCATCGCCTGCTCCAGCTGCGAGTCGAGGTCCCACGCGTCGGCATGGTCCAGCTCCTCTTGCAGCCGGCCCATCTCCTCCATCAGTTCGTCGGAGTAGTCGGTGGCCATCAGCTCGGCGACCTCGTTGAAGCGGTCGAGCTTGACCTTGATCTCGCCCAAGCCCTCTTCGACGTTGCCGCGAACGGTCTTCTCCTCGTTCAGCGGCGGCTCCTGCAGCAAGATGCCGACCGTGGCGTCGTTGGCCAGGAATGCATCGCCGTTGTTCGGCTTGTCCAGACCGGCCATGATCCGCAAGACGCTCGACTTGCCGGCGCCGTTGGGGCCGACGACACCGATCTTGGCGCCCGGGAAAAAGCTCAGCGTGACGTCGTCCAGGATCACCTTGTCGCCGTGCGCCTTGCGGACCTTTTTCATCGTGTAGATGAACTCAGCCATGCCGCGGTTTTGCCTTTCTGGTGTTCGAGAAGATCTCGCGGACCATCCTAGGCATCACCCAACGGCGCCGACCCGACGCCGTCGGCTAGGCGGACAGAGACAGCGGGCTGGGGTCCTCGGCGCCGTCGCCGGATTCGGCCGAGTCGTCCTGGGCGACCGGTTCGGGTGCGGTGTCGGCGACCGCGCCGGCCGGTTCCGCGTCGGGGCCGGTGTAGCCGGGCTTTTCGATCCGCACGATCGCGCGTGAGACGTCGGGCCCGACGGACGTGGCGCGCATCTCCAGCGACGAACGCCGATTGCCATCACGGTCCTCGTACTCGCTGGTGTAGACGAAGCCGACCACGATCACCGGTGCGCCCTTACCGAGCGCGGCCCCGACGCCGGTGACCAACTTGCCCCAGCAATTGACGTTGATGAACAGCGAGTTCCCCGGCTCCCAACCGCCGTCCGCGGTCCGGCGGCGCGAATTGCTGGCTACCCGGAACTTCATGACCTCCTGACTTCCGACCTGCCGGCGCTCGGGATTGTTGACGATGTGGCCGACCACGGTGAGCGGTGTTTCGAACATGACTTGGTTCCTTTCGTATTGCGTGTGACTGCTGCCCATTCAGCGCGGGCGCACCGACGAGTCACCGGCGGTCCGGTCCGATGGTCGGCAGCGTCTGTGGACAAACTCGTGACTGGGGATAAGGACTCGTCTGGCCACCCGGGACCAGGGGCCCTGGGCCGAGGTTGTCGCAGTCGGCTGTGAGGATCGGGTTATGTCGATCGGGTCGTCTTGCGTGGTGGTGAGCCCTAAGGAGCGGCTGGAGGTGTTGTTTGGCGAGTTGGCGGAGTTGACCGGTCAACGCAATGCCATTGATGCCCGCATTGTGCAGATCACCGCGGAGATCGACCACGACGGGTTGTGGGGGATGACCGGTGCGCGGTCGGTGGCGGCGTTGGTGGCCTGGAAGACCGGGTCGTCGCCGGCCAACGCCCACACCATCGCCACCGTGGCCCACCGGCTCGACGAGTTTCCGCGCTGCGCTGCGGGGATGGCCGAGGGTCGGCTGTCGCTGGATCAGATCGGGGTGATCGCGGGCGGGGCGGGGCAGGGATCCGATGAGCACTACGCGGCACTGGCCTCGGTGGCCACCGTCAGCCAGCTGCGCACCGCGGTCAAACTCGAACCACGACCCCACCCCGAGCCGGCCCGGCCGGCCCCGCCCGCCTCGATCAGCAAAACCGCCACCGAGGAGTCCACCTGCTGGCGGATCACCCTGCCCCACCCCGATGCGGCGAAGTTCGAGGCGGCGCTGGCCTCGCACCGCGACGCCCTGATCACCGAATACAAACAGGACCACGCCACCAGCGCCGGTGATTTGGTGCCCCCATTCCCGGGGACTGTGGAGGCGTTTCTGCGCCTGGTGCAGACCGGCTGGGATGCCGAGGCCACCCGCCGCCCGCACGGCCAGCACACCACCGTGGTGGTGCACCTCGATGTGGCCCAGCGGGCCGCGGCGCTGCATCTGGGCCCGCTGCTGTCCGACGCCGAACGCCACTACCTGACCTGTGATGCCACCGGCGAAGTGTGGTTCGAACGCGCCGGTGAGCCTATCGGCGCCGGGCGCACCACCCGGCTGATCAGCCGGCGGCTACGCCGCGCCCTGCAACACCGCGACCGCACCTGCGCGGTGCCCGGCTGCGGGGCCACCCGCGGCCTACACGCCCACCACATCGTGCACTGGGAAGACGGCGGCCCCACCGAACTGGCCAACCTGGTCCTGCTCTGCCCGTATCATCACCGCCTGCACCACCGCGGCGGCATCACCATCACCGGACCCGCCGACCACCTCACCATCACCGACAGCACCGGCCAACAGCTGCGCCCGGGATCACTCGCCCGCCCACCAAAACGTCCCCCACCCGATGTGCCACCCTGCCCCGGACCCACCGGCGAACCCGCCCACTGGTGGTGGTACCAACCCTTCCAACCACAACCACCACCCCCCACCAACTAGGCAGACATTCGTTCGTGACAGGCGCACCAACATGCGCCAAGTCGGGTAACGGCACCGAAGCACTAGCGGGAGTGCGATACACGAATGCGCTTGCGGGCACGTTTAATTCGCACGCGAGCCGCTGGAGCCATTCGGTCGCCGGTCACCCCGAATCCAAAGCGCCCGCGGCGAAGATAGGCATCCATCCGCTCCCGACGGATGCGCGACCGTACCGTCACTGCGGAAATTTGCGCCGGAAATCGCCGTGCCGTTACGCTCGCGGATCGCTCGAAGGCCTTGGCCCTGACCCGCGAGCCAGTTCGGCCAGCATGGCGTTGTAGGCGGCCAGGTCGGCGTCGTCGTCGCGGTCGGCCGCCCGGTCAAGACGCCGTGCGGTCCGCGCGTCGCTGCGGGCCCACTGCACCAGCAGCGCGAGCATCACGATCACGAGTGGCACTTCGCCTGCCGCCCAAGCGATTCCGCCACCCAGGCGTTGATCGCCCAGCAGATCGGTGTGCCAACTCAAGCCCAGCGACCGGTAGTAGGCCTCCCCCAGCACGGTTGGGGTGCCCATCAGTTCCACACCGAAGAACGCGTGCATGGGCAAGGACGCGAACACCACGCCCACCTTGGCCAGCGGCGGGATCGGCCGCGGTGTCGGGTCCACGCCGATCACCACCCAATAGAAGAGGTAGCCGCTGACCAGGAAGTGCACGTTCATCGCCAGATGCCCGGCATGGCTGGCGACCGCGTTGTCGAAGATGGAGGTGAAGTACAGGCCGTAGAAGCCCGCGACGAACAGCACCGTCGCCACGATCGGATTGGTCAGGATGCGCGACACCCGGCTGTGCAGCGCGGCCAGCAGCCATTCACGCATGGCCGGCGGATCGTCGCGGCCCGCGGCGGGCAACGCCCGCAGCGCCAGGCTGACCGGCGCGCCCAGCACCAGCAGGATCGGCACCAGCATCGACAGCCCCATGTGCGCGGCCATGTGCATGCTGAACATCGCCGGCATGTAGCGGCCGACGCCGGACGAAGTCACGAACAGCAGGGTCACACAGCCCAGCAACCAGGCCAGGATCCGGCCGGACGGCCAGTGATCGCCGCGGCGGTGCAGCCGCAGCACCCCCGCGATATACAGCGCGGCCAAAATGATTGCGGCCGTACCGAAGATCAGATCGAAGCGCCAGTCGAGCAGGATGCGCGCCACCGTCGGCCCGCCGTCGAAGTCGTAGCCGATCTCCGCCTCGGGAATCGACGGCAGGCGGATCGGCGGTGGTGGGGGCGGGGTGCGGCCCAGCCCGACGGCGATGCCGAACGTCACGCCGAACAGCACCGCCTCGACCAGCGCCAGCCGAATCAGGCCGCTGCGTGACGTGGGATCACGTTGCAGCGCAACGACTCCGGCGCGCCGTTGACGCCAGCCCAGGACACCCAGCGCGCATAGCGCCACGAACTTGGCCAGCACCAGCCGCCCGTACGGCGTGGTCAGCAGGTCCGACGGCAACACCCGCACCAAGGCGTTCATCACGCCACTGAGCGCCATCGCGACCCAGCACCACAGCGCGATCGTCGAGAAGCGCCGCGCCGCAAGGGCGAGGTAGTCGCCGCCCCGCACCGCGTGCGCGAGCAGCGCCAGCAGCCCGCCGGCCCACAGGCTGGCGGCGAGCAGGTGGATCAGAAGGCTGTTGGTGGCCAGGTCGTGCGAGCCGCCGGCCGACGAGTGTCCCGTCAGCCCCAGCGGGATCAGCGTGATCACCGACCCGGCCAGCAGCAGCGGCGTCCACGACCAACGGAGCACCGCCAAGCTGGCCAACGTGACGGCGGCGGCCAGGAACGCGGTCCAGCGCCACGAGGATGCGGTGTTGACCAGGCTGGCCAGCGTCCACAGGCGCACCGGATTGAGGATCTCGGTCAACCGGTGACCGGATACATCGGAAATGGTCAGCGGGATCAGTAAGAACGCACACACCGCCCACCCGCCCGACGCGACCGTTCCCACCCGTAGCGCCCGGTACCCGCCGGCGTCGAGCACGCCGGACTTCTGCGGCGGCACCAGAAACGCCGCGAAGAGAAACGATCCGACCGCCAGCACCGCGGCGATCTCACCCGCGGCCCGGACGAACGGCAGGCCCAGGGTTGTCGCCGGGCCCGGATCGGGCAACCCGGTGGCGGTCAGCGTATCGGCCAGCGACAGCGCCCCGATCCCGGCGGCGGTGCAGCCGGCCAGCACCGCGACGCCGGTAAGCAGCGGCCACACCAGCTCTCTGGCCTTGGCTGCGGACTGGCCAACCGTCATACATCCAGAGTATGGGCGGGCGCCCGCAAAGCCCGTGCTACCCAGCCGGGCGAGCGGTTCGCTCCTCGCGTGCCTGGAATTCGCGGGCCACGAATTGGTTGCGGGCGATGTGCTCGACGTAGCCGAAATCCCGCAGGATCGCCCGCAATTCCCGGCGGAAGGCAGTGCGGCGTTCGGCCAGATCCTCCGCCGGTGCGATCAGATCCTGATCGGCGACGACCTGGCGCGCGGTGGCAAAGAGCAGCGTAGACACCGACTCGCTGCTGCGCACCCGGGTCTGTGCCACGTATTGCTGACCGACCCCGAGTGCGGCCTCGGTGAGTTCCTGCTGCCCGACATCGGCCGGCGCATCGCGCAACACGTCGGCGACGATCTCGTAGGCCTCGAAGAACACCCGCAGCATCGCGTCGGACATCAACGGCCGCTTGGCGAACAGCAACGCGTCGATCGCGGCGCCGCCGGCCGCGACGTGAGTTTCCCAATCGTCATGCCATGCCATTTCTTCGGCGATGTTGTCGCGAAAGGCCGTCGAATCGGCGAAGTAGAAGTCGAATTTGAGCAGATCCCGCAACCGCATCGCCTGAGACCAGAAGGCTTCCATGCGATCGCCTTCGGTGTGCCGGGCATGCGCCAGGGCGAGTTCGACGATCGAGGTCTCCAGGAAGGCGTGGATGACCGAGTTTCGGTAGAACGCCGCGGCGTGCTCCTTGTCGGGGGTGATCAGCCACACCGGCTCGCGGCCGCTGTCGACGCGAGTGATCGGGTGCCCGTTGGACAATGCGTCGACGGCCGCGCGCACCCCGTCGCTCGTGCGCAGCCGCAACGCGCTATTCGATACGGGCGTGTTCTTGCGGTCCAGGTAATCCAGCGAGTCCTGCAGGGTGTGGTGCAGTTGGTCGAGCGTGAGGGCCGCGCCCCGGGTGGTGAGTAGCAACGCGCACACCAAACCCGTCGCCGTCACCGGCGTTGCCCGCAGGATCCGCCACGCAACTTCGAACGACATCTTTTGCAGCGCAAGACGTTTGGCGTCCCCATCTTGGGCTAACGGGCCGTGCGGCGGGCCGAGGTACTGGCGCATCGAGACCGCTTCGGGGAAGCGGACGTAGATCTTGCCGTAGTTGCGTTCACCCTGCGCCTTGATGAAGTTGTACAGCCACAGCACGCCCTCGGGCGTCTTCTCGCCGCCGCGTGCGTAGGCGGCGTATTCGGCCGTCTCGTGCAGCTGATCGAAGCCGATCGAAACCGGTTGCAGCAGAATGTCTTCGCTGCGGCCATCAAGATACGCGTTGGCCACATACGACATCAGGCCGAGCTTTGGGGGCAGCATCTTGCCGGTGCGCGAGCGGGTGCCCTCGATGGACCAGCTCAGGTTGAATCGCTTCTCGACGATGTAGCCGACGTATTCGCGCAGCACGTACTTGTAGAGCGGATTGTCGGCGATGTCGCGGCGGATGAAGATCACGCCGGAGCGCCGCAACAGCGGCCCCATCAACCCGAAGGACAGGTTGATGCCGGCGAACACATGCACCGGCGGTAACCGGTTTTCCTGCATCGCGACCGGCACCACCGCGCCGTCGATGTAGGACCGGTGTGAGAACAGCAGCACCGCCGGGTGAACTTCCAACCCGGTGCGCATCGCGGCGATCTGGAACGCGTCGTAGTCGATCTCCGGTTCGAAGCCGCGGCAAATCGCCCTGGCGAGAACGGAAACCAGGTCGACCGACACCCGGCTCCACCCGGTCGCCAACTCGTCGAGCATCTTGCTCGCTTCTTCGACGCTGGCGCCCGGGATCTTCTTCAGTCCGGCGCGAAACCGCGTGGACGCCAAAATCTCCGGCTTCATCAGTCGCGGCGACTTGTACTGCGGCCCGAGGATTCGATACTCGGCCCGTTCTAACGCCAAAAGGGCACGGCGCGTGACGAACTGGGCGAAATCGCGTTCGTCCCCGCCGACGGTGGTGTCGCGCCATTGCTGGCGGAGTTCGGACGCCTTGGCCGCCTCGCCGGCCACCACCCGGGCGCGGTGGCGATCCTTGCTCAGGATGTTGCGCTGGCGACGTTGGTTGGGGTGGTAGGGATCCCAGCCCGGAAGTAACCCTGCCAGCTTCGCCGCCCTGCCGCGATCCGGTGCCGGTAGCCAGAACACCCGTACCGGCACGATCGAGCGGTCTTCGCCGGATTCGAGTCGGTCGACAAGCAGGTTCAGCGCCGTGGGCGGCGCATCGCCAGAAGGAAGTTTGAGCACGTCGAACTTCACTTCCGGATTCCGGGCGCGCTGCTGGCTCAGCCATTCCATCACCAGCTGCGTTTCGACGGCGGACTCCATGGACGCCAACACCAGCGAATCTCGCGCGGTCAGGACTGCGCTGGTATCTGCGGCCGGTTGTGTCACGTGCGCCCTCGGGGCGGAGACGTCGACTCGGCGCTACCGGGCTGGTCCGTGCCGGGCTGCACCGCCGCACCGTCGTTGAGTGCAACCTCCGACTCATTCGGATTCGGCTGCGCCGGTTGAGGTTTGGCGGCGGCCTTGGTCGCTTTGGCCGCCGACTTTCGTGGCGCGGCCTTTTTTGCCGCAGCCTTTCTGGCCGGGGCCTTGGTCGCGGCGGCCTTGGCGGAACGCTTGGCCGGGGTCTTTTTGGCCGGCTCCTTGCCGGAGTACAGCTCGGCCTCGGGCAGCTCGTCCTCGGGCCAGTTGGCCAGGGTGTCCAGATACAGCTGGCGCACCTCGGCGATGTGCTCGGGCAGCGTCTCCACCGTCCAGTCCGTCACCGGGATCGGCGGGAACACCGCGACATCGACCGTGCCGGGGTTGATCGTGGTCGAGTTGCGGGCGGCGACGATCTCCGCGTTGCGAATCACGATGGGCACGATCGGAATTCCCGCCGCCATCGCGATGCGGAACGGCCCCTTCTTGAACGGCCCGACCTCGGTGGTGTCGATCCGGGTACCTTCGGGGGCGATCAGGATCGAGAGGCCTTTTTTGGCCCGTTCTTCGACGGTCTTCATCGTCTCCAGCGCGGCGACCGGATCGTCGCGGTCGATGAACACGCCGTCGGTCAGCTTGCCGAGGGTGCCCACGATCGGATCCTTCTGCAGCTCTTTCTTAGCGACGGCAACCCAGTTGTCGCGCACCAACGCTCCGGCGATGACGGGGTCAACCTGGTTGCGGTGGTTGAAGATAAACACCGCCGGGCGTTGTGCGGTCAGGTGCTCCTTGCCGATGACGTTCAGGCTCACGCCGCTGGCGCCCAACAGCGTCTGGGGGAAGGTCGAGGTGAAGAAGTTCACCCCCCGCCGTCGGCTCAGGGTCAGCAGGCCGACCCCCAGCGCTCCGGCCGCGACCGGGAACATCGAGCCGATGCCGGCCAGCGTGCGCACCTGTGGCCGGATACCGACGCTGCCCCGGCTGCTGAATTCCAGGACCGGCCAACCCCGGCGTTTGGCGACGGCGGCCATCTTGCCTTCGGGGTTGGTGGGCCGCGGATTGCCGACCAGATACATCAGCGCGACGTCCTCGTCGCCGTCGGCGTAGAAGTAGCTGTCTTTCAGGTCGATGTCGTGCTCGGCCGCAAACCGTTGTACCGCAGCGGCTTTGCCCGGCCCCCAAAGGATCGGCTCGACGACCTCGCCGGTCAGCAACCCGTCCTCGTTGACCTCGAACTTGTTGGTGAGCGTGTTGGTGATGCCGAGGAAGCGGGCCACCGGGTTGACCTGGATGGTCAGCGCCGACGAACTGAGCACCACGGTGTGGCCGCGAGCCACGTGGGCGCGCACCAGCTCACGCATCTCCGGGTAGATCCGCGACTCGATCCGTTGTGCGAAGAGCCGCTCGCCGATCTCGTCCAGGTCGGTCAGCATCCGGCCGCGCAGCGCCTCGGATGCCTTGCTGATCAGATCTTCGAACTCGAGGCGCCCGAGCCGGTGGTTCAGACCGGCCTGAACCATGCTGAGCAGCTCGCCGACGCCGATGTCCCGCCGGCGCAAGCGCTCCTGGGTGAGGATCACCGCGGTGAACCCGGCGACCAGCGTCCCGTCCATGTCGAAGAACGCACCGACTTTGGGCCCGGGGGGACTGGCGCGGATCTCGGCGACCGAGCCGGGCAACCGCAAATCCTTTGGGGGCGCTGGTATCCCGCGGTCTTTCGCCGCGCTCATGAGCCCGACATCGATTCGGACAACACATTGGGTCGCGCAGCGAACGATGCCGGCACCGCGTGCGGCGCCGGATCGCCGGCCAGCGCGAGAATCTCGTCGAAGCCCTCCAACAGGCACTGAGCGAACAAGGCTTCCTTTCGTACCGATGCTCTGTCGTAGCGCACCGTGATGGTGCACCACCCGCCACGCGAAATTAGCACCACCATCATCGCCACACCGGGCAGCGGGCCGATACCGTACTGCCGCAAGACTTTTGCGCCGGCGATGTAGGTGTCCCCCGGGTAGACGGGGACATTGCTGGCCTGCACGTCGGCTCCGACCACCGAGCCGGTGATTCCCTCCAGCACGGCCGTCGGGAGCACGCTGAGCACCGGCGCCATCGAGCCGATGATGTTCATCGCGGGCTCGTCGCGGCGCTGCGTCATCTGGGCGCGAATCTTGCGCATCCGGGCCACCGGATCGCCGGCACCGACGGGCGCCGACAGGTTGACACCGGTGAACCGATTGCCGCCGGCGGTGTCGGCGTCGGCGCGCAAGCTGACCGGCACCGCCATCGGCAGCGAGCCGATCGGGACGCCGAGTGCCTGGTGGTAGCGCTGTAAGGCGCCGCACAGGCCGGCGAGATACGCGTCGTTGATCGACCCACCGCCGGCTTTGGCGGCCTTGTGCAGATCGGCGAGCGGGATGTCGATCGCCTCGGAACGAGTGGCCAGACTGCGCCGGCGCAGCAGCGGCGACGGCTCGGCGGCACGGTTGACGACCCGGATGCCGGAGATGGCGTAGTTCACGATCCCCGACACCGTCGACACCGGTTCCATGAGCACCCGCCCGGCCGCCGACACCGCTGTAGAGACTGCCCCCAAGACACCGCCGATCAGGGCGACCGGCAAGTGGTTGAAGCCCTCTCGCATCAAATCGTTGGGCGACAGATCCTGCGGGACCGGCAGCGGCGGCGTCGGCCGCGCCGGTGGATCGCGCTCGAGGTCATAGATCTCGGCGAACATCTCGACACCGCCGACCCCATCGGTGACGGCGTGGCTGACGTGCAGCAGCGTCGCGGCCTTGCCGTCGGGCAGACCCTCGACCAGGGTCGCCGTCCACAGCGGCCGCGAAATGTCCAGCGGCGACTGCAGGATCAGCTCGGCGAGATCGAACACCTCACGCAGCGTGCCGGGTTCGGACACGCGGACTCGCCGGACGTGGAAGTCCAAATTGAAGTCGGGGTCCACCACCCAGCGCGGGTTGGCCGTCGGCAGCGTCGGCACCACCACCTTCTGGCGCAGCCGCAACACTTTTCGCGACGCATTTTCAAACCGGGTGCGGAATCGCTCCCAGTCCGGCGTCGTGTCGAGCAGTTCCAGCGCCATGATCCCCGACCGGGTACGCGGATTCGCTTCGCCTCGGTGCAGCAGGTAATCGACCGGCCCGAGCTCGTCGGACAATCCGAGAGTCCCCTCGGGCTCAGTCATGATCGCCGGATCGACGCGCCACGCTTGTCACCGCCGTCAAGCCTCCTGCCTCAGCTCCGCCAACCGGATAGCTCCACCAACGCTAGTCGCGTTGACGCACTGGTGAAAGGCACGATTCAGTCGCTGCTGCCGGCGCAGCGAGCCGGTGGACGCAGCGTTTTGGCAGGCAGTTGACTGCGCAACTCAGCTGGCCGATGTCGCCGACAACGGCCACGAATCGAGCAGTGCGGTCGCCCGGCGCCCGTAGACGATGCCGAGGAAATCGGCGACGGCCTTGGCGGCCAGCCGCGACCGGGCCGTGGACAGGATGTCGAACGCGTGGTGGGCGTTGGCGAGCTCGGCATGTGCGACGAGTGGGGCTCCGGCGGCGCGCATCGCGGCGCAGAAGGTGCGGGCCTGCGTGCAGGGAACCAGCTCGTCCTTCTCGCCGTGCAGCACGAAGAACGGGGGCGCTTGGTCGTGCACGTAGTTGATCGGCGACGCTTCGGCGAATCGCTCGGGCGTGTCGGCGTATCGGGCCCGCATGACGAACTGTTCGAGGAACGGCAGCATCAGTTCGTGCATGACCTCGGCGTTGGTGAAGTCGTAGACGCCGTAGTAGGGCACCGCAGCCTGGACCGTGGTGTCGGCGTATTCGAACCCGGGCTGAAACCTTGGGTCGTTGGGGGTCAGCGCGGCCAACGAGGCCAGGTGGCCGCCGGCCGAGCCGCCGGTGATCGCGATGAAGCCGGGGTCGCCGCCGTAGTCGGCGATGTTCTCGCGAACCCAGGCGATCGCCCGCTTCACGTCGATCAGGTGCGCCGGGAAGATGGACCGCGGGCTCTTGCTGTAGTCGATCGACACGCAGATCCAGCCGAGTTCGACCATGCGGCTCATCAGCGTGTAGGCCTGGCCGCGTTTGCCGTTGACGGCCCACGCCCCACCCGGGACCTGGATCAGCACCGGTGCACGGTGGCCCGGCGCCAGGTCATGCCGGCGCCAGATGTCGAGCAGGTTGTCGCGACCGCCCGGACCGTACGAAATGTCTGATGTCTGAGCCGCATAACGGGCGTGCGGCCCCGGTCGGTGCAACAGCCCGCCGCGGGGTGCGCACTCGCTTCCTTCGCAGGTCGGATGGCTCACCAGGTCCGCGTAATCCGGCCCGAAAGCCTCCTCGAGGGCGGCGGTGAGAGTTTGCTCCGCACGCTGTCCGGCCCAGGAAGCGCCGACGCGACCGATGGCTGGAGTCGATATCCGGGACAACGCGTGCCCGGTCACCACCTGCGGGGGAAATTCGGTGGTCAGCCAGCCGGCGAACCAGCCCAGCGCAAACGGCGAGCCGCGCAGCAGCAGGCCAGCCGCCCGGGATGCCCCTCTGGCATCGGCTACCAGGCGAAACGCCTGGGCGCCCGCCCTCGCGTACCGCGCAGTCATGCTCATGGCCACGCCCATTGAACGGCTCTCCTCGACCCTAGGCACACGCCTCGTTGCGGTTAACAGCTGATTGCCAGCTGGTGATGTACGTGTGTCGAGGTCCAATACAATAACCGGTATTGACGGTGGGGCAAGGCTTTTCGAGCGTGTCGCGTCGGCGAGTCGGGGTGTCCCCGCGAGTTGGATAGACTGACCTGCGCATTGCCTCCGTAGCTCAGGTGGATAGAGCAAGGGCCTTCTAATCCCTAGGTCGCACGTTCGAGTCGTGCCGGGGGCACCAGCAGTTTGTCCGCAGGAGATCCGCCGTATGGTTTCGCTCAGGCGTTCGCCTACCGCCGGCGAGCAAAGGCCTGTGATGCCCGCCAAGGTTTAATTCAACAAGCGCCGGTGGAACACGTATCGCTGTGACTGTGGGCAGCAGGTCGAGCAACGACTTGGCAAGCGCGATGGGTCGGCTTGCCATCGAAATGCAGAACCAGGTGGACACCGAGGCGACACTTCAGTCGATCGTCGAGGGTGCAGTCGCGATCGTGTCCGGTGCAACCTGGGCGGGCATATCGCTGGTCCACGGGAATGCGGTCGAGGCGCGCGTGCCCAGCGATCCGCTGGTGGCCAAGCTGGACACCCTGCAGTCGGAGGTCAATGAGGGACCTTGCCTGAGCGCGCTGCGCGAGCGCCGCACGGTGTTGATCAGCGACATGGCGACCGAAACTCGCTGGCCGAAATTCTGCGAGGCCGCAATCGAGTACGGCGCACGAAGCCTGCTCAGTTTCCAACTTTTCGTTACTTCACAGAACCTCGGCGCGCTCAACCTGTACGGCGATGAAGCCGGCGCGTTTTCCGAAGACGCTGTGTTCACGGGCGAACTCTTGGCCCAGCACGCCTCCGTTGCCTTGTTCGGCGCGGCGGCGGAAGCGCAGTTCGACGACGCGTTGAGTACACGCGACGTCATCGGTCAAGCCAAAGGGATCATCATGGAGCGCTTCAACCTGGATGCGTTTGCCGCGTTCGACCTTCTCCGCAAGTTGTCGCAGGACTCCAACCAGAGACTGGTCGACATCGCCCGCACGGTCGTCAAGACCCGAGGCACCACCTGACTCGCGCCCGTCCGAAGACCAAGCGGCAACGAATCGCTTGTGTGCGCCGGGAGATGTGAAGGGCGGTTAGACCAAATGACTTCCAATCCTGTCGTCCACGAGATCGAACTCCTCGGGGACATCTACGTGATACATGAAGTCGGTTCCAAACGGATTCACCTCGTGGGCACCGCTGCGGAAATAGCGCAGGCCCTGAGCCTCCCGCCAACCAGGAGCGCGGTACGCAGCAGACTTCTCGAGGTGTTCGTGACCGCTGACCAGCTCAGGGACGCCGCGACCGATCTGGACAATCAAGCGCAACTACCGGACGGGCCGGCCATCGGGAAGCTGCTTCGCCGGGTCGCCGACAGCCTGGGCGACTGACGCTCGATCGTTTGCTGCCGGCCGAGTTGCGGATGCCAACGGGGTGGTCGAGAATTGGCACGGTCAACGTAAATTTGGGTTGCGGTCGGCCCGCGCCGGTGCCGTGGCATCCTCACCTGGCGATGCGTGAAGTCGGCTGGGGACGATGAATCGGCACAGTCCCGAAAGATCCAGCGACCGCATCCTTTTCGCGTGCCAAGATCCCGGTCGACCGCCGAATTCAACCGTTAAGCGAGCCGTCACTCGGGGTTTCTCTGAGGAGCGTCAATTTCCGGCATTGGCGAGTACGCTCCTGCTGACAAATCAGCGCGCACGACTCCCAAAAGCGAAAACACATGGATTTTGCCCTGTTGCCGCCGGAGATCAACTCCGGGCTCATGTATGCCGGGCCGGGGGCTGGGCCGATGCTGGCCGCGGCGGCGGGCTGGCACGCGCTGGCCGCCGAGCTGGAGTCCACCGCATTGGGCTACTCCGCTGTGATCGCGGGGCTGACCGGCCAAATGTGGTTTGGCCCGTCGTCGATGGCGATGGCGGCCGCGGCCACACCCTATGTGGGGTGGCTGTCGGCCACCGGGGCCGCGGCGGTGCAGACCGCCGTCCAGGCCCACGCGGCGGCGGCGGCCTACGACACGGCGTTTGCGATGACGGTGCCACCGCCGGTGATCGCGGCCAACCGGGCGATGTTGATGGCGTTGATCGCGACCAATTTCTTCGGGCAGAACACCCCGGCGATCGCGGCCACCGAAGCCCAGTACGCACAGATGTGGGCCCAGGACGCCACCGCCATGTACGGCTATGCGGCAGCGGCCGAAACCGCCAGCACCCTGCAAGCATTCGACGAGCCACCGCAGACCACCAAGTCGGATGGCCGAAATGCCCAGCGCCGAGGCCGCGACGGCTTCCAACGCGGCCGCGACGGCGGCCGGCGCGGGCGCCACGATTCGGGCTGGAGGCACTGCGGCGACCCGCAGTCGCCCCCTCCGACCCAGATCGACCCCGGCTCCACGTACACCGCCGGCGAGGGCGGCGCCACGGTCACCGTCGACGAGGGCACCCTCACGGTCGGCCAGGGCTCCGTCGTCAATGTCCCCCAAGGCATCGTCACCGCCGCCACCGACGACACCATCGTCCAATTCTCCGATTACAAACTCGTCCTCGGTGCGGGCGACACCTTCGTTCCCTACGGCAACTTCACTGTCACCTCCGGCTCGGTCACCGTCCCCCAGGGCTCCACGGTCACCTTCACCTCCGGTGGCTCCCTCACGGGCGGCGTTCAGGGCGCGTCCGTCACGGTCACCGAAGGCACCATCGTGCCGGCGGCGGCGCCGGTGGTGACGCCGACAACGACGGTGACACCGGCCGCGGCGGCCCCGGCGACCACCGCACCGGCGACATCCTCGACGTCCACGACGACGTCAGCCAGCACATCGACGTCCGGAACATCGTCATCCGGGACGACATCCGGGACGACGTCCGGGACGACCTCGGCACCTGCGGAGCAGGTTCCGGGGGCTCAGTCAGCGCCGGGGGCCCAACCGCAAACGGCTTCGGGGGTGGCGCAGGCCGCACCCGGAATCGCCCCGCCGCACGCCCTGCCTGGGTTGGCTGCGCCGCTCGCGGCTCCCGGGGGTGCCGTAGCAGCGGCCGGGGGGCCGGCGCCCATCGGGGGGCCGGCGGCCCTCGGGGATCCCCTGCAGTGGATTACGGACGTGCAACCTCCGGGAGATGCGGCCAACGTGGCGCTCGGCGAGCCGCCGGGCTCGCTTCCGTTCGTGCACACAGATCAGGTCGTGCTCACGTCGGGGGCGACGCTGTTAGGTGCCGGTGGTGGCGGGTTTACGGCATTCGCTTCCACCAAAGCCACATTTTATCGCGGCGAAACTGTTGTAACCAAAATACAGCATGAAGCATTAATACGTGAGACATCACTTCGTTTCGTGAAAAGTCTGGATCTAGTACAGAGCGTTATTAGTTCGTCGTCGGCGTTACAATTATCCGCGGGACTTGATGAACTATTGTCGTCCCATCCCGCCGCCAGAAGCCTCTTCGAGCAGGTAAAAGCCGGTGCCGCGGATACACCCGATCAGGCGCTCCAAATCCTTTCTGGTACAACAGAACTCGAGCAAATTGCGGCCGCCACATTCGGCGCGGCACTTGGCGCGGCACCTCAAATGGCCGAACTGAATGACATTATCACAGAAATGAAGTTGACCATGCCTCGCGATGTCCTGATAAAAGCTCAGTATGCCGCGATCGTCACACTTTTCGCCGCCCATATTTCCCCGGCCGGCGCACCGGCGAGCAGCGGAAGCCAAGCCTCGACTGCGGCCGTCACAGACTTTGTCGAGGCGGTGCGAAGCGATTTCGGTTTGGACCCGATAGCGTCGGCCTGAGACGACGACAGCCACGCCGCGTTCGATCCGGGTGGTCCGGCGTTCAGCATCGCCGGCCGCGCCGTCGGCGGCTCGGACAATGTGGGACGAGGCCCCCGACGGGGGCTATGGAGCGGTCGGTTCCGGGGGTGGCGCCGCCCGCACCAGGGTCGGCTGCGCGGATTTGGCGCTCGGGGAGCAGTCCGGCTGGCAACCGTCTACATTTACGCATATGCACATGGATCAGGCTGTACTCACTTCGCTTGCGACGTTGCTAGGTGCCGGAGTTGGCGGCTTCACGACATTCATGTCCTCTAAGGCCGCATTTCATCGAGGGGAAACCCTTGAAACCAAAAGGCAGCATGACGTATTGATGCGCAATGTATCGGTTCGCTTCGTGAAAATCTTGGATATCGTGCAGGGCGAGATCAGCTCGTCGAGGTTCAGGGAATTATCTACAGAGCTCGATGAACTAGTGTCGTCCAATCAACACGTCAAGAATCTCGTCGAGCAGGTACAAGCCGGCGCGGCCGCGTCGACGGCTTCCCAGGCGCTCGAGCTGCTATCGCCCGCAGCGGAACCCACTCCTCCCATACTTGAGCAAATTGCGGCCGCCACTTTTCGCGCGGCGCTCGCCGCGGCGCCTCAAATGGTTGAACTAAATAGCGTTATGGCAGAAATGAAGTTGATTATGCCTAACGACATACTCCAAAAAGCACAATACGCCGCGACCGTCACACTTTTTGCTGCCCTCATTTCCGAGACCGGCATACCGACGAATAACTGGAAACAGGCCTCGAGTGCGGCCGTCAGCGACTTTGTAGAGGCCGTACGAACCGATTTCGGTTTGGACCCAATATCGATTGCTTGAAACGACGCACTTCTATTTCAGGAAATCACCTGGAGCAATAGAGCCGGGTGCTTGTTGCGCAGGACAAAGGCATTTGCCGCGCCGCTGGACGGGGCGCTAGGCGCGCAGGGAGTCGACCAGCCGATCGATCACCGCGCCGGCGTCGGCGCGCGCCTGCCGCTGATCGTCGGCGCGGGCGATATAGAGCGTTGCCTCGCGCAGGGCTCCCAGCATCGTCAAGGCCGTCGCCTCGACCGGCTGCGGCGGGATGCTCCCGGACTCGATGGCGTCGCTGATCAGGCTCCGCACCAACCCGATGTTGTAGCGCTGCCCGATCTCGCTCCAGCGGTCCCACCCCAGCACCCCGGGCGCGTCCATCAGCACAATGCGCTGCACCTCGGGATCCGCGCAGGCGTCCAGCCAAAAGGCCGAGCCCAGGCGCATGATCTCGACCGGGTCGGTCTCCCCCGCGGCGGCGATCGCCGCACCCATCCGCGTGGACATTTCGCCCTCGACTTTCTCGAGCACCGCGGCGAACAGCTCCGTCTTGTCGGCGAAATGGTGGTAGAGCGCACCGCGGGTCACCCCGGCAGTGCGCACGATGGTCTCCAGCGAGACGTCGGCGAAGCCCGGTGATGCGAACAACGGGCGGGCGGCGGCGATCAGCGCGTCACGCGTGTCGGCCGCACGTTCGGCCTGCGTGCGCCGCCTTTCCTGCATGGCTTCATACATACCGCATGCCGACGCAGGATCGGCGCCAACGGTCCTCAGATGACCGTCAACTTGCGGACTATTTCCAGGGTTGCCGGATCCCCATCGGCCCGCACGCCCAACTCGCCCCAGGTGCTCCGCTGGGTGACCCATCGCACGAACGCCAGGGAATCGCTGGTGATGTGGGCGTCGACGTCCGTACCGGCGCCGATGCGCAGCGTCCGCGCGCACAAGCCGTCAAGGCGCACCTCGACCGAGTTTCCCAGCGCTGCAAGCAGATCCGCGTTCTGCTGCGGCAAGGCGACCTCGATCCAGTCGAGCGTCGGGGCGAGCCGCAGCTCGTCGGCGGGCGGCGGCTCCCCCTCCATCGGCCCGTTGGGAGCAAACAGGTCGTACCGCAGGTGAATGAACTCCTCGAAGGCGAACGCGTTCGGTATCACCGAGGCGGGATAGGTACCGACGTCACCCAGCGGAACCTCGAAGTCCTGGCCCGCGACCGCGGCCAGCATCTCCAGGCCCTGCCGGCTGACCTGCTCGTAGTCGGCCAGCGTCTCTTCCGGGGTCATCGACCGACGCGATTCGACATAGAGGTCCGCCGCGCGCTCGGCGGGCAATCCTCCCGGATCGGGCAGTTTGGTCGGGTCGACGGCCAGCCAGAAGCTGCACGCCATGTGCGACAGCAGATCCTGCACCGACCAGCCCGGGCAGCCACTTTCCTTCGCCCACAACGACTCCGGCATTTGCGCGCACGCCGCCAAGACGGCTTTGCGGTCCTCTTCGATCGCTCTCAGTACGTCACTCACGCGAAACCCACCTTCAATTAGATACATACGGTATGTATGAAGATACAGACCGTATGTATATCTAGCAAGCCGGGCCTTTCAGCGTCTTTGGGCGATGTGCCAGCATGGGGGCGTGAACGCACGCCAGTTCGCTTCTTCACTGGGTGTCGCGGTGCTGACGTGGGCAGCGCCACTGAACGCAATCACCCTCGTCGCCCCGGCATCCGCTGCCCCCTGCCCCGACGTCGAGGTCACCTTCGCCCGCGCCACCAACGAGCCGCCCGGCGTCGGTGTGGTCGGCCAGCAATTCATCGATGCCCTGCGCTCGCAGGTCGGCGGCCGGTCCATCGGCGTGTATCCGGTCAACTACCCCGCCGGCGAGGATTTCGCCCCGTCGGCATCCGCGGGCGGCAGCGATGTACACGCTCACGTTCAATCCATGGTCGCGAGCTGCCCCGCCACCAAGCTGGTGCTGGGCGGATATTCGTTGGGCGCCATGGCGATCGACGAGGCCACCATCGCCCGAGCGCCGATTGCGGGATTGATCCCCGACATCCTCACGGCCGACCAAGCCGACCACGTCGCCGCGCTCGCCCTGTTCGGTAATCCGTCGGACCGCTACCTCGGGGCGCCCGTCAACGAGGTCAGCCCGTGGTACGGCGCCAAGGCCATTGACCTGTGCGCGCCCGGTGACCCGGTGTGCACACCGGGCGGGGCCCTGGCGCTGCCTTCACATGACGAGCTGTTTTCGCCGGTGCACCTGTCCTACGCGCACTCCGGAATGCCCAGTCAGGCCGCGACTTTCGTGGCGAGCCGACTCTGAGGACCGCTACGGCTTGCCGGTGCGCTCGCGATGCTTGCAGCCCGGCCAGCAGCAGGGCCGGCGCTGGCCCTCTTCCAGCTCTTCCTGGGTTCGCCGGATGCGGCGCTGGCGAGTCGCCGCCTGTTTGGCGTCCTCGACCCAGCAGATGAACTCGTTGCGCGCCAGCGGCGTGATGTCCTTCCACGCCGCGAGTGCGGTCGAGTTCGCGGTCAATGCCTCGCGCAGATCGGCGGGCAGCTTGTGCACCACCCCACCGGGCACCTGGTTGCCGCTCACCTGAGTCAGATTAACCAGGCTTGCGACGCGAGCGGGTATCGCCACCCCGGGCTGTGCGGCGGGGGCCCGAAGTACCCTTTAGCTCGCCCAACGATCGACCGCGGAGGTTCCCGATGGCTCAGTCCGATCTCATCTTGTTCAGCGTGGACAATCGCGTCGCACTGATCACCGTCAACGACCCCGATCGCCGCAATGCGCTGACGGGTGAGAGCTCAGCGCAGCTGCGCGCCGCCGTCGAACGAGCCGAGGCCGACCCGGGTGTGCACGCCGTCGTGGTCACCGGGGCCGGCAAGGCGTTTTGCGCCGGCGCCGACCTGAGCGCGCTGGGGGCCGCGGGCTCCGGAGCCGCCGAATCGGGCCTGCAGCAGCTCTACGACGGCTTCATGGCCGTGGGCAGTTGCACGTTGCCGACGATCGCCGCGGTCAACGGCGCCGCGGTCGGTGCCGGCCTGAACCTGGCGCTGGCCGCCGACGTGCGCATCGCCGGGCCCGGCGCACTGTTCGATCCCCGTTTCCAGAAGCTGGGGCTGCACCCCGGCGGTGGCGCGACCTGGATGCTGCAGCGGGCGGTGGGCCCGCAGGTCGCCCGTGCCGCTCTGCTGTTCGGCATGCGCTTGGACGCCGAATCCGCCGTGCGGCACGGGTTGGCACTCAGCGTTGCCGACGATCCGGTCGCCGCGGCGTTGGAACTGGCCGCCGGACCCGCGTCGGCCCCGCGCGAGGTGGTGCTGGCAACCAAGGCCAGTATGCGTGCCACCGCCAGCCCCGGATCGCTGGACAACGAGCACCACGAGTTCGCGATGCGCACCGAACTGGGGCCACAGGTGGCCTCGATCCAGTCACCGGAGTTCGCGGACCGGCTGGCGGCGGCGCGGCGCAAGTAAGGCCTAAGCGCCGGGCTCGCTCGCGACGGTCTCCGGCTCGGCCTTGACCCGAAACGCCGGGTCCAGGATCCGGACCGCGCCCACGAACGTCAGGGCCATCAGCGGCGACAGAGCGCCGTAAATGGCTACCGGAGTTGCCATTTCAACGCTGTTGAGCAATTGCGGGCTGAGCGCCACGCCCAGCGCGACCACGGTGTTGTGCAGCCCGATTTCCAGGCTGATGGCAATCGCCTGGGGCGGGCCCAGCCGCATCAAGCGCGGCACCAGATAGCCGACGGTCAAGCTGACCGCGCAGAAGGACACGACCGCCCCACTCACCACACCGAAGTTGTTCATCAGCGTCGTCTCGCCCTGGGCGATCGCCCCGACGATCGCGGCGACCAGCAGCAGCACCGCGGCGATCTTGACCGGCGTCTTCAACCGCCGGGCCAGCTCGGGGAAGCGGTGGCGTATCGCGATGCCGATCGCGGTGGGGATGAGCACCAGCGCGAACACCGTGACGAACTTGTCCAGCTGCAGCGGGATGAAGCGGCCCTCACCGAGGAACCACGTCATCGACGCGGCCAGGATCGCCGGCAGGGCCACCACCGACAGCGCGGCGTTGATCGCGGCCAGCGTCAGGTTGAGCGCCAGGTCCCCGTTGAACAGATGACTGACGATGTTCGCCATCGTGCCGCCCGGCGTGGCGGCCATCAGCATCAGCCCTACCGCCAGATGCGGCTCGAGGTGGAAGGCCTCGGCGATCAGCAGGCACAGGCTCGGCAGCAGCAGGGTCTGGCAGAGCAGCGCCACCGCCAGCGGTCGCCGCAGCGTGGCGGCCCGCTTGAAGTCATCCACGGTCAGAGTCAGCCCCAGGGCGAGCATGACCACCGCGATGACCAACGGAAAGTACTGGTTGCCCATAACGCTCCACGGTCTCGGTGCGCGGCCGACGGCGGTTTGGTCGGCGCAGTCAGTTAGCTTGCCTTATACAGCAGCTTTGCGCCCGGCGGGCAACCGGCCGGCCGTCGCCACCGCGGACACGGGCCCCACGCACGCCGTGCGGGCGATAGCTCAAAGCCCCTGAATCCCAAGGGTTTCAGGGGCTAACGAGCCGATCTGGGTCAGGACGCCGACTTGATCTGAATCTGGTCGACTTGGGTGTATCCGGGCGGGTTGCCGCAGGCTCCGGTGATGTAGGTGTGTGCGGACGTGCCGGCAAGAGTGTTCGGGTCCCACACCGTGTGGGTGGTGGTGCCATAGATGGTGTAGGAACCGTCCGCACAACTGACGTTGCTCATCGTGTCCAGCACCCATTGACCATCGATCAGTCGAGCCTGGCTGGCGCCCAGCCCGGCCTTGATCCACAGGCATCCGTCGCCGCAGGAGTTGACCGCCCAGCTGTTGTCGATGGACTTGCCGCTCGGCGTCGTCACGGTCTCGGTGTAGCTGCCGTTCATCGTCGGTGTAGCCCACGCTGTGCCGGCCGAACCGACAGCTAACCCGGCGCAAATGGCGGTTGCGGCGAAGCCCCGAGCGATGGTCATGATTTCGTTCCTTCCGTGGAGCTAGTCAGTGCAGCGAGCAACTGTTCGGATCAAAGATTACGACAGATTTGCGACCTGGGCGTTCGCGAATGTTTCCGCTTTTTTGCGATCTCGTTAAGACGCGAAACACCGGTTTCGCAACGTCACCACCGACTGCACGGGCCGTTATTTGGCGGTGTAGCCCGCATCCACGGGAAGTGAGATACCGGTGATGTAGCGGCCGGACTGCCCGCACAGATAGACCATCGCCTCGGTCACGTCGATCGCGTCGATCAACTGGACCGGCAGCAGGTTTTCCAATGCGACGTTGCCCTCCGGGTATTCGGCGATGCGTCGCGCCACCGGCTCGTTGACCAGCATCGGCGTGGCCACCCCGCAGGGATGCACCGCATTGACGCGAATGTTCTTCTCCGCCAAGGTGGTTGCGAAATACCGCATCAGACCCACCACGCCGTGTTTGGCGGCGTGATAGCCGGCGAAGCCGTGGTTGCGCACACTGAACGTCGGGCACAAACTGTTCAAGCCGGCCGCCGAGCTGGTGATCACGATGGCACCGCCGTCGCCCTGTTCCACCAGAGCCGGAACCGCCGCCTCGATCGTGTGGTAGACCCCGTTGAGCATGGTGTCGACCGCGTCGACGAACGCCGACATGTCGCCACCCTGGTCGCCGAAAGCAGGGAATATCCCGGCATTGGCGAGCACGAAGTCGACCCTGCCCAGCTCGGCGACGCCCGCGGCGACGGCGGCCTTGAGCCGGTCGAAGTCCCGGACGTCACCCTGTTCCGCGACGATGCGCCGGCCCGCCTTCTCGACCAGGTTGACGGTCTCGTCGAGGTCCTCGGGGGTGGCCATCGGGTACGCAACGCTGTCCATCTGCTCGCACAGATCGAACGCGATGATGTCGGCACCCTCTTCGGCGAACCGAACCGCGTGCGAGCGGCCCTGCCCGCGGGCGGCGCCGGTGATGAACGCGACCTTGCCGTCGAACTGCATTGCCATGGCCCCTCCGAGCGATCGACGCATGCTGACAAGCGTCAGCCCGAGTATCCGCCGATTACCAGGCCCGGAGGCGACAATTTATGTTTTCAAAACGCGCGGGTTCGCCGAATTTGCGTCCGCCACGCCCGGGCGGCAGCGCTAGGCGAAGTCTCCGGCTCGCCGCACCAGGGCTGCCGCGTGCTTGAGCACCGGCGAGTCGACCATCTGCCCTTCGAAAGCAAACACCCCGCGCTCGTTCTGCGCTGCCGCCAGAACGCGGCGTGCCCAGTCCAGCTTCTCCTCGGTGGGCCGAAATGCCTTGCGCACCACCGGGACCTGAGTCGGGTGAATGCAGACGGTACCGCCGAACCCCAGCGCCACGGCGTCTTCGGCCTCGGCGCGTAGACCGTCGAGATCCGGGATGTCCAGGTGCACCGCGTCGAGCACCACCCGTCCGAAAGCGTTCGCCGCGAGCAGGGCCGTCGACCGCACGTGCCGGGCGACGTCCCGATAGCTGCCGTCGGCATTGCGGCTGGAGCTGCCGCCGAGCGCGGCGACCAGGTCCTCGGCACCCCACATCAACGCCACCGTGCCCGGCGCCGCGGCGATTTCGGTCGCGAACACCGCGCCGCGCGGGGTCTCGAGCAGCGCGATCACGTCGAGCGGAGCCAGCGCCGTCACCTGCGCGGCCGATTCGGTCTTGGACAGCATCACCGTCGTGTACGCCGTCCCCTTCAGGGCCTCGAGATCCCGCGAGTACTCGTCGGTGTCGGCCGCGTTGATCCGCACCACGGTGCGCTCGGGGTCCAGCGGGGTGTCCTGCAACGCCTTGCGCGCGGCCGGCTTGTCGGCCTCGGCCACGCCGTCCTCCAGGTCGAGGATCACGACGTCGGCCGCGGCGGCGGCCTTCGCGTAACGCTCGGGACGATCGGCCGGGCAGAAACAGCCACCCGGGACCGGCGGCACGCAGATCCATCAGGACTCCTTTTCGGATGGTCGCTTTTGCACCAGGGTGGTGCGGACGGCGCGCGCAACGATATCGCCGTGCTGGTTGCGGCCGGTGTGCTCGAGGGTGACGATGCCTTTCGCCGGGGCGGCTCTTCGACTCCCGCTTGCCGGTGCAGACGGTCTCCGCGTACAGGGTGTCGCCGTGGAAGACCGGCTTCGGGAAGGACACCTCGGAGAAGCCGAGGTTGGCCACGATGGTGCCCAGGGTCAGCTGGGTGACCGACAGCCCGACCAGCGTCGAGAGGGTGAACATCGAATTCACCAGCCGCTCCCCGCGAAAGCCCGGCTGCTGCGCGGCCCACGCCGCGTCGAGGTGCAGCGACTGGGTGTTCATGGTCAGCGTGGTGAACAGCACGTTGTCGGCCTCGGTGACGGTCCGGCCGGGCCGGTGCAAATACGTCGTGCCGGTCTCGAACTCCTCAAACCACAAGCCCCGCTGGACAACCGACTTGCCTGCTTGGTCCGGCAAGCTCATGACAGTCCCAGCGAACGCGCGATCAGCATGAGTTGCACTTCGGTAGTCCCTTCGCCGATCTCGAGGATCTTGCTGTCGCGGTAGTGACGCGCCACCGGATACTCGTTCATGAACCCGTATCCGCCGTGGATCTGGGTGGCGTCGCGGGCGTTGTCCATCGCCGCCTCCGACGAGATCATCTTGGCGATGGCCGCCTCCTTCTTGAATGGCTTACCCGCCAACATCTTTGCGGCTGCATCGTAATACGCGGTGCGGGCGACGTGTGCGCGTGCCTCCATGCGCGCGATCTTGAAGCTGATCGCCTGATAGGAGCCGATCGGCTGGCCGAACGACTGGCGCTCCTTGGAGTACTTGACGCTCTCGTCGACGCAGCCCTGCGCCACACCGGTCGCCAGCGCGGAAATCGCGATGCGGCCCTCGTCAAGGATGGACAGGAAGTTCGCGTACCCCTTGCCGCGCACGCCCAGCAGGTTCTCCTCCGGAACGCGGGCGTCGGCGAAGGTCAACGGGTGAGTGTCCGACGCATTCCAGCCCACCTTGTTGTAGACCGGTTCGACGGTGAAACCCGTTGTGCCGTTGGGGACGATGATGGTCGAGATCTCTTTTTTCTCGTCGGCCAGACTGCCGGTGACCGCCGTGACGGTGACCAGCGAGGTGATGTCGGTCCCCGAATTGGTGATGAACTGCTTGGATCCGTTGATCACCCAGTCACCGTTGTCGAGCTTGGCGGTGGTCCGCGTGCCGCCGGCGTCCGAACCCGCGCCCGGCTCCGTCAGCCCGAAGCCGGCCAGCGCGCGACCCGCCACCAGGTCGGGCAGCCACCGCTCCTTCTGTTCGGCGGTGCCGAATCGGAATATCGGCATGGCACCGAGACCCACCCCGGCCTCCAGCGTGATCGCCACGGATTGGTCGACCTTGCCGAGTTCCTCGAGCGCGAGCGACAACGCGAAGTAGTCGCCGCCCATGCCGCCGTACTCCTCGGGAAACGGCAGCCCGAACAGCCCCATCTCCCCCATCTTGGCGACGACCTCGTACGGAAAGCTGTGCTCCTCATCGTGTTTGGCCGATACGGGAGCGACGACGGTGCGCGCGAACTCGGCGACGGTGTCGCGAAGGTCCTCGTATTCCTTGGACAACGTCCCTGCGGTTGCAGTCATGATTCCTGATCCTCTGTTTCTGAATCCGGCACCAGTCGCGCCAGCACCTGATCGACTTTCACCTGATCGCCGACGGACACCAGCACCTCCACTTTTCCGGACACCGGCGCGGGCAACGCGTGTTCCATCTTCATCGCCTCGACGACCACCACCGCGTCGCCCTCGGACACCTCGGCGCCGGAATCGACCTGCACGGCAATCACACTGCCGGGCATCGGGCTCAGAATGTCGGCCTGTCGCGCTGCCGCGCCACGGTGAATCTTGTGTTCCTCGGCCTCGCGAAGGTGCCAGGTGCCGCGCCCGTCGGCGATCCAGAGGTGCCGATCGGCTTCCGCCCAGCGGTACTCCCGGCGCAGTCCGTCCAGCGTCACGCTGATCTGTTGCCCGGTGAGCTGCACACTCGCGCCATAGATTGTGCCGTTGCCGACCTGCACGACCCCGCCCTCGGGCCCGCCCCACACCGAGACGGTCTCGGTGCGCAGCGACGTCTGCACCTCGGTGCGCACCGGCGCGGCGTCGGAGCCGACGCGCCAACCCGACGGCTGCGCCCACAGGTTGCCCTGCGCGCGACGGGCCAACACCCATTGGCGGTAGAGACCGCCGGCCGCGAGCACATCGTCGGGTGCGGGCAGCGGCGCGAAGTCGGGCAGCCGCTCCTCGAGCAGCGCGGTGTCCAGGTCGCCGGCCTGCACGCGTTCGTCGGCGAGCAGGAAACGCAGGAATTCGATGTTGGTCTGCACGCCAAGGATTGTCGTCCGCGCCAGTGCGCGGTCGAGTGCGGCGAGCGCCTCGTCGCGATCGGCTCCGTGGGCGATCACCTTGCTCAACATCGGGTCGTAGTCGCTGCCCACCACGGTGCCCGCCAGCAGTGCGGAGTCCACTCGCACACCGGGACCCGAGGGTTCGAAGACCTCGAGAACGCGCCCGCCGGTGGGCAGGAAGCCACGACCCGGATCCTCCGCGTAGACCCGCGCCTCGATCGCGTGCCCGCGCAGTTCGATGTCGTCTTGGGCGAACGTGAGCTTCTCGCCGGCACCCGCCCGGAGCTGCCACTCGACCAGGTCGAGGCCGGTGATCGCCTCGGTGACCGGGTGTTCCACCTGCAGACGGGTGTTCATCTCCATGAAGAAGAACTCGTCGGGTTGCTCGGCCGAGACGATGAACTCCACCGTGCCGGCCCCGACATAGTCGACGCTGCGGGCGGTGTTGCAGGCGGCGGTCCCGATGCGTGCGCGGGTCTGCGGATCCAGCAACGGCGAGGGAGCTTCCTCGATGACCTTCTGGTGACGCCGCTGCAGGCTGCACTCACGCTCGCCGAGATGTACCACGTTGCCGTGGCCGTCGGCCAGTATCTGCACCTCGATATGCCTGGGCCGCAACACGAATCGCTCCAGGAACAACGTGTCGTCGCCGAACGAGGACGCGGCCTCCCGGCGCGCGCCGACCAGCGCCTCGCCTAGCCGGGCCGCGTCTTGAACAAGCCGCATGCCCTTGCCGCCGCCGCCGGCCGACGGTTTGATCAGCACCGGATAGCCGACCTCGGCGGCCGCGGCGACGAGCTCGTCGTCGGTCAGCCCCGATTTCGCCACCCCGGGCACCACCGGCACATCGAAGGCGGCGACCGCGTTCTTGGCGGTGATCTTGTCGCCCATCACCTCGATCGCGCGGGCCGGCGGGCCCAGGAACACCACGCCGGCGCCCTCGCACGCGACGGCGAAACGGGCATTCTCGGAAAGGAACCCGTAACCGGGATGGATCGCCTGAGCCCCGGTGCGCGCCGCGGCGTCGAGCACCTTCTCGATATCGAGGTAGCTCTCGCGCGCCGGTGCGGGCCCCAGCCGTACCGCTTCGTCCGCCTCCAGCACATGTCGCGCCTCGGCGTCGGCGTCGCTGTAGACCGCGACCGACCGGATCCCAAGCCGGCGCAACGTCCGGATCACTCGCACCGCGATCTCGCCGCGGTTCGCCACCAATACGGTCTCGAACATCGCACTCACATCCGGAAGACGCCGTAGGAGACGGGTTCCAGTGGCGCCTGGGCGCACACCGAAAGGGCAAGCCCGACATACGTTCTGGTATCGGCAGGGTCGATGATGCCGTCGTCCCAGAGCCTGGCCGTCGAGTAGTACGGGTTGCCCTGGTCCTCGTACTGCGCGCGAATCGGCGCCTTGAACGCTTCTTCCTCCTCGTTCGACCACGGCTTGCCCGCCGCGCCGAGCTGTTCGCCGCGCACCGTGGCCAGCACGGAGGCGGCCTGCTCGCCGCCCATCACCGAAATCCGGGCATTGGGCCACATCCACAGGAAGCGGGGCGAGTAGGCCCTGCCGCACATCGAATAATTGCCCGCGCCATAGGATCCGCCGATCACGACGGTCAGCTTGGGCACTCGGGCACACGCCACCGCGGTGACCATCTTGGCGCCGTGCTTGGCAATGCCGCCGGCCTCGTAGTCACGGCCGACCATGAAGCCGGCGATGTTCTGCAGGAACAGCAGCGGGATCTTGCGCTTGTCGCACAACTCGATGAAATGCGCTCCCTTGAGCGCGGATTCGCTGAACAGCACGCCATTGTTGGCGATGATGCCGACGGGATGGCCATGGATGCGGGCGAATCCGGTCACTAGCGTCTTGCCGTATTTTGCCTTGAATTCCGTGAATTCGCTGCCGTCGACCAGCCGCAGGATGACCTCGTGCACGTCGTAGGGCACCCGCGGATCCGGCGGGACGACGTCGTAGAGCTCGGTCTGCGCCCCCTTGGGCTCGACCGTGGGCCGCACCTCCCACGGGCTGGGTTCGCGCGGACCGAACGTCGCCGCGATCGCACGCACGATGCGCAGGGCGTCCTCGTCGTCGTCGGCGAGATGGTCGGTGACCCCGGAGACTCGCGAGTGCAGGTCGCCGCCGCCGAGGTCTTCGGCCGAAACGATCTCTCCGGTAGCGGCTTTGACCAACGGCGGACCGCCCAAAAAGATCGTGCCCTGCTCGCGGACTATGACGGCCTCGTCGCTCATCGCCGGCACATACGCACCACCGGCCGTGCAGGAGCCGAGCACCGCGGCGACCTGAGGAATTTCCTTGGCGCTCATGGTCGCCTGGTTGTAGAAGATCCGCCCGAAATGCTCGCGGTCGGGGAACACCTCGTCCTGGCGGGGCAAGAAGGCGCCCCCGGAGTCGACCAGGTAAATGCACGGCAGCCGGTTCTGCAACGCGACTTCTTGGGCGCGCAGATGCTTCTTGACCGTGATCGGGTAGTAGGTGCCGCCCTTGACCGTCGCGTCGTTGGCGACGATCACACATTCGCGCTGACAGACCCGCCCGATGCCGGTGATGATCCCGGCCCCGGGGGATTCGTCGTCGTACATCCCGTTCGCGGCCAGCGGGCTCAGTTCCAGAAACGGGCTGCCGGGATCGAGGAGCCGGTCCACCCGCTCGCGCGGCAGCAGCTTGCCGCGGCTGACGTGACGTTCGCGGGCGCGCTCATTGCCGCCCAGCGCCGCGGCCGCCAGTTTGGTGTTCAACTCGTCGACCAGCCGACGGTGCTCGTCGGCGAACGAAGGTGCGACCTTGACCGACGCGCTCATGACCGCTCCAGGAGCTCGTCCATTGCCGAAGCAGCCTCCTCGCCGTCGCACTTCAGTTAATCTTCATTAACTGACGCAGAGAATACCATCGGCGCCGTCGCCGCGTCCAGGGACGAGTACGACGCCGGACGGGCAAACCGATGACGAAAGACAACAGAGGTTTGCTTTCCTGAGACAGCGAAATTCCTTACATTTTGATCGGTCATCGCCGCCGAGAAAATGCTGTCACCTCAGGGGAAGTCATGCCTGACACGCCTGCCCATGCGACCGGTGCACGGTCGGGATTCACCGGTCGGCCTTCGTTGCAGGCCCGGATCAGCGCCCCCATGTTCAGGCTGCTTCGCTCGTTGGCCGGTTTGGTCGGTGTCGACCTGAGCACCCGTGTCAACGAATTGCTGGCCAGCCGTCGGCCGCCGCGCAATGCCACCCGGGGCGTGACCGTGCAGTACCGCGAGTTCAGCGGCTGGGACCTGTGCACACTGCGGCCCGAGGCGCCGTCGGGCAAGCACGTGCTGGCCATCCACGGTGGCGCCTTCGTGTGCGAGGCCACCGTCCTGCACTGGCGGGACTATGCGGCCATCGCCCGCCACACCGCGGCGACGGTGGTCGTCCCCGCCTATCCGCTCGCACCGCACGGCAGCGCCGGCACCGTCGTACCGCGGATCGCCGACCTGATCACCTCGATGATCGGCCAGCACGGGCCGAACAACGTGAGCATCTACGGCGACTCCGCCGGCGGTGGCATCGCGCTGTGCGCCGCGCAGGAATTGGTGCGGCGCAACGCAACCGTCCCGGCGCGGATGGTCCTGCTGTCACCGCTGCTCGATGCCACGTTGAGCAACCCGGACATCCGATCCGTCAACGACCCGGTCCTGAGCGCCGAGTTACTCAAATCGAGTTTCGCGCTGTGGGCCGCCGACCTGGATCTGGCCGATCCACTCGTCAGCCCGCTGTACGGGTCGTTGAGCGGGCTTCCCCCGACCGCGGTCTACGCCGGTTCGCTAGAAGTACTTGGCCCCGATGCCCTTGCGCTGCAACAGAAATCGCTCATCACACCGGATGCCGACTTCTCTTTCGACCTGCGCAACGGCGGCATGCACGATTGGGCCATGACCTCGTGGCTGCCGGAGGCCCGCGCGGTGCGCTCACAGATCTACCATCAGTTGCTGGGTTACTAGCGTCGTCGCACCCTCGCCGCCACGTAACAGGAGCTGCGGAAAGGAAGACACATGAATCGCGACCAGCTGATCGAGTTATGGGAACACCACATGGCCTGCGAATTCGCGGTCAAAGACGCCGACCTGGCCGTCTCCACCATGACCGACGACGCGACCGTCATGCACCTGCCGACGATGAGCGGCGGCGCCGGGAAGGAGAACCTGCGTCGCTACTACGCCGAGGTATTCATTCCCGGCATTCCCGCCGACACCACCATTGAGCCGATCGCCCGATCTTGCGGTGACGGTCTGCTTGTCGACGAGTTCATCATGCGGATGACCCACGACCAGGACGTGCCGTTCCTGCTGCCGGGGCTGGCGCCGACCGGCGACACCGTGGAAGTGCCGGCGGTCGTCATCGTGCGGTTCCGGGGCGACCTGATGGAAAGCGAACGGCTTTACTGGGACCAGGCCGCATTACTCCGCCAATTGGACCTGATCGACCCGGGTCTGCCGGTCGCCGACGTCGCGGCGGTGTCCGGATATCTGCGCGAGCTGAGTTAATCACCGATAACCCGTGCTACGTTAGCGATGATTAACCGAAACTTTCGGAGGTAGGCCCAGCGCCGTCATGACAACGTCCACCCCGGACACCCCGACCGGTCAATCCGAACCGCCGAATCGCCGCAGCCAGTTGAAATCCGACCGGCGACTGCAACTCCTGGCATCCGCCGAACGACTCTTCGCCGAGCGCGGGTTTCTCGCGGTGCGACTCGAAGACATCGGCGCGGCCACCGGGGTCAGCGGCCCGGCCATCTACCGGCACTTCCCCAACAAGGAGTCGATGCTGGTCGAATTGCTGGTGGGGATCAGCGCCCGGCTGCTTGCCGGGGCCCGCGATGTGATCGCCCGCAACGCCGACGCGGCCGACGCACTGGAAGGCCTGATCGATTTTCACCTCGACTTCGCGTTCGGCGAACCGGACCTGATCCGCATCCAGGACCGCGACCTGGCCCACCTGCCCGCGGCCGCCGAGCGGCAGGTGCGCAAGGCGCAACGCCAATATGTAGAGGTGTGGGTCGGCGTGCTGCGCGAGCTGGATCCGGCGCTGGCCGAAGCCGATGCCCGGCTGGCGGCGCACGCGGTGTTCGGCTTGCTGAACTCGACGCCGCACAGCATGAAGGCGGCGGAAAAGCCGGCCCGCGGGGCACGCTCGCGCGCCGTCATGCGGGCCATGACGATCGCCGCACTGGGCGCCGGAGGCCAAGTCCGCTGAGGTGGACGTCATCGCGAGATTCCGCGCCCAGCCGCTCGGCTTAGGTACCCTGCAATCTGTGAGGTGGGCATGAACGATCCACGGCGACCCGAGCGGTTTAGTCCCCCTCCAGCGGGATGGGAGCCGACCGGGCCGATTGGCCCGCCGAACGCGCCGCTCGCTGATCCGGCCTACGCCGACCAAGCGCCGTATGCGCCTACCTACGGCGGGTATGCCCCGCAATGGGCGCCGAGCCCGAACGAGACCAACCCGACAAAGCAGCTGCCCGCCTACTGGCAGCAAGACCAAGACCAGCCGCCGGGCGGGATGCCGCCGGGGGGCATGGCTCCCCCGCCGCCGGACGGCCCGAAATCGCCCCGCTGGCTGTTGATCGGCGCCGGCGCGGCGGTGCTACTGCTCGTCGCGCTGTTGATCGCGCTGGTTCTCACCAACGGCGCGCTGAAAACCCAGACCGCGGTGCCGCCGTTGCCCGCCATGCCCGGATCGAGTGCGCAGAGCCCGACGCCGACGCCGTCGACGCGGGCGTCACGGCCGTCGCAGACCGCGCTGCCGGTGCCGCCGCCCAGCGGCTCCGCCGGGCCCGCGCCCACCCCGGGCGCGATGCAGGACGTGGTCTACACCGTCAGCGGCGAGGGCCGCGCGATCAGCATCACCTACTGGGATACCGGTGACGTGATCCAGACCGAGTTCAACGTCTCGCTGCCGTGGACCAAGCAGGTCAGCCTGTCGCAGTCGGCCGCTCATCCGGCCAGCGTCACGATCATCAACATCGGCCACAACGTCACCTGCTCGGTCACCGTGAACGGCGTGCAAGTACGCCAACGCCTCGGGGCCGGCATCACCGTCTGCGACGCCGCCGGGCGCTAGGTCTGCTCGACCGGTTCGACCGCGGCGGTGTTCCGCGGCGGGACGCGGACCGCGATCATCGCGATCAGCCCGGCAATCAGCACCAGCGATATCCCGCCGAGCCCCGCGCGCACCGCGCCGAAAGCATCGACGAACACGGAGAACAGCCAGGGCGCGAGGAACGCGACCGCCCGGCCCGTCATCGTGTACAGCCCGAACGCCACACCTTCCCGGCCATTGTGGGCCATCTGCAACAACAGCGCGCGCGCCGAGGATTGCGACGGCCCGATGAACAGACACAGCAGCAGCCCGCACGCCCAGAAGGCCACTGGACCCGAGAGCACCATCATGGTGAGCGCCGAGACGACGATCGCCACGAGCGACCCGACGATCACCGGTTTGGACCCGATCCGGTGATCGACGAAACCGCCCCCCACCGCGCCGACGGCGGCGACGATGCTGGCCGCGACACCGAAGATCAGCACGTCGGCCTGCGAGATGCCGTACACGTTGACGCCCAGCACGGCGCCGAAGGCGAATATCGCCGCAAGCCCGTCGCGGAAGAGCGCACTGGCGCCCAGGAAGTAGACCAGGTTGCGGTCGCGGCGCCATTCCGCGGAGATCTCGGTCCACAGCTTGCGATAACCGCCGAGCATGGTTGTCGGCTGGTACACCTCGCCGGTGTCGGGCAGCCGGTGTGCGACAAGGAGCAACGGCAGCCCCAACACCGCCAGCCACGCCGCGGCGGCCAGCATGGCCTCCCGGACGTAGAGCCCGTCGGCCACCGGTATTCGCAGCAGTCCCCTCACCGCATCGGGCCCGTCGCCGGAGCCGGCGATGAAGCCGGTGTAGATCAGCAACAGCAGCAGCACGCTGCCCAGGTAGCCCGACGCCCAGCCCAGACCCGAGATCCGGCCCGCGGTCTGCGGGGTCGAGAGCTGACGCAGCATCGCGTTGTACGGGACGCTGGCCAGGTCACCGCAGGCCGCCGTCGCGCCCAGCAGCACCAACCCGGCCCACAGGTAGGCGGGGCGGTCGTGGATCAGATACATCGAGCAGGTCAGCGTCACCGCCAGGCCGGTCAGCACGCTCAGCGCAACCCGTCGGCGATGCGGTGACTCCACCCACACGCCGACCAGCGGCGCCAGCAGCGCGACCGTCAACCCGGCCAGCGCCCCGGCGCGGCCCAGCCAACTCTCCGGCGTGGTCCTACCGGGCAGGCCCTCGCCCACGCTGCTGGTGAGGTAAACGGAGAACACGAATGTCGCCACGATCGCGTTCAGACCCGTTGACCCGCAGTCCCACAGCGCCCATGCCACCACCCGAGATCGCGCGATCTCGCCCGTCCCCGGTTCCGGCTGACCCATGCCCGGCACTCTATTTGTTGAGCCGCCAAGCCGCCCGCGCGCGGTTGCGGCCGTTGCCGCATCCGGTTGGCCGCTGTCTACGATTGGCGCATGCCGGTACCCGCTCCCAGCCCCGATGCACGCGCCGTTGTCACCGGAGCCTCGCAGAACATCGGCGAAGCGCTGGCCACGGAATTGGCCGCGCGCGGACACCACTTGATCGTCACCGCGCGACGCGAGGACAAGCTCAACGACCTTGCCGCCCGGCTGGGCGAGAAGTACGGCGTCACCGTGGAAGTGCGGCCCGCCGACCTCGCCGACCCCGCGGAACGGACAAAATTGTGCGACGAGTTGGCGGCCCGCAACATCTCCATCCTGTGCGCCAACGCGGGCACCGGCACCTTCGGACCGCTGTCCGGCCTCGACCCGGCGGGTGAAAAGGCTCAGGTGCAACTCAATGCCGTGGCGGTGCACGACCTTACCTTGGCGGTGCTGCCCGGGATGGTCGAGCGCGGCGCGGGCGGCATCCTGATTTCCGGTTCGGCCGCCGGCAACTCGCCGATCCCCTACAACGCGACGTACGCCGCCTCGAAGGCGTTCGTCAACACCTTCAGCGAGTCGTTGCGCGGTGAGCTGCGCCGTACCGGTGTGCACGTCACGCTGCTGGCGCCGGGCCCGGTGCGCACCGACCTGCCCGAGGATGCCGAGCGGTCACTGGTCGAACGGCTGGTGCCCGACTTCCTGTGGATCTCCACCGAGCACACCGCCCGGCTCTCACTGGATGCGTTGCAGCGCAACAAGATGCGCGTCGTGCCGGGCTTGACGTCCAAGGCGATGTCGGTCGGCAGCGGGTATGCCCCCCGCGCGATCGTGGCGCCGATCGTCGGCTCCTTCTACAAGAAGCTCGGCGGCGGCTAGTCGCTGGGGCCGTCGCGCCGCGAGCGTAACCTGACGCCGGAAATCCGCCCGGTATTTCCCCGTGGCGTTACGCTCGCGATCAAAGGCCTACCTCCGGCGGCGGCCGGTGCCGAACACAGCCTTGACCGCTTCGCGAATCGCGGTGTTGATGCCGCTTTTCACGGTCGGATTCTTCAGCACCTCCTCCCACATGGCCGGGCCTGGCGGCTCGGCCGGTTCCGGCATCGGCGGAATGTCGTAGCCGTCCGGATACGACGGCGGCGGGGCATCCGGTGCCGGTGAAGGTGGTTGCGGTAGTTCGGGTTCCGGCGGCTGCTGGATCGTCTGGCCGTATTTGGCCCGCAGCGGGCTGTCCTTGGCCGCCTTGGTGATCTCCTCGCTGCCGATGGCGCTCATCAGCGACCGCGGCACCCGCATCCGCGTCCAGGCGACCGGTGTCGGTGCGCCCTTCTCGGACAGCACGGTGACGACGGCCTCCCCGATACCCAGCGAGGTCAATGCCGACTCCAGGTCGTAGACATCGGTTTTGGGATACGTGCGGACGGTCTTGCTCAGTGCCTTCTGGTCATCGGGGGTGAACGCGCGCAGGGCATGCTGGATTCGCGCCCCCAGCTGGGACAGCACATCGTTGGGCAGATCGGTGGGCAACTGGGTGCAGAAGAACACCCCGACGCCCTTGGAGCGGATCAGCTTGACGGTCTGCTCGACCTGCTCGAGGAACGCTTTGGACGCGTCGGTGAACAACAGGTGTGCCTCGTCGAAAAAGAACACCAGCTTGGGTTTGTCGACGTCCCCGACCTCGGGCAGTTCGTTGAACAGGTCGGCCAGCAACCACATCAGGAAGGTGGAGAAGATCACCGGACGCAAAGACTGACCGCTGAACTCGAGCAGCGAGATGGTGCCGCGGCCCTGGTTGTCGACGCGCAGCAGGTCTTGCGGATCCAGCTTCGGCTCGCCGAAGAACGTGTCGCCACCCTCGCCTTCGAGGTTCACCAGCGCGCGCAGGATCACACCGGCCGTTGTCGACGACACCCCACCCAACGATTTCAGGTCGGCCTTGCCCTGCTCGCTGGTCAGGTGACTAATGGCACCGCGAAGTTGGTCCAGGGTGACCAGGGGACGCTGGTTCTCCGTTGCCCAATGGAAGATCAAACCCAGCGTCGACTCTTGAGTCGCATTGAGTCCCAAAACTTTCGACAACAACACCGGACCGAAGCTGGCGACGGTCGCGCGTATCGGCACGCCGACCCCGTCGGTGCCCAGCGACAAGAACTCCACCGGGAATCCGGTCGCCGCCCAATCGTCGCCGGTGTCGGTTGCCCGCGCCGCGGTCTTGTCGTTGGCCTCCCCCGGTCGCGACAGACCGGACAGGTCGCCCTTCACGTCGGCCATCAGCACCGGAACCCCGGCCGCGCTGAGCTGTTCGGCGATCAGCTGCAGCGTCTTGGTCTTGCCGGTTCCGGTCGCCCCGGCCACCAGACCATGCCTGTTGACGGTGGCCAGCGGGATGCGAATCGGCGCGCCCGGGTCGGCGTTGCCGTCGATGACGACGGTGCCCAATTCCAGTGCCTTGCCTTCGACGGCGTAGCCGCTGGCGATCCGCTGTGCGGCTGATTCGGTGGTCATCGCGCTCCGCCCCAGTCCCGGAGAAAGTTGCAACGCTCAACACTACTTGCCAGGGGGCGACGGGGGCAGGGCTCACGTGGGCATACGCTGAGCGCTGTGCGTGACGAATTGGTGTGGATCGACTGCGAAATGACCGGGCTGGATCTGGGCACGGACAAGTTGATCGAGATCGCAGCCCTGGTCACCGACGCCGATCTGAACATTCTGGGCGACGGCGTCGACGTGGTGATCCATGCCGACGACGCTGCCTTGGCGTCGATGATCGACGTGGTCACCGAAATGCACACCCGCTCGGGGTTGATCAACGAGGTCCGGGCCTCCACCGTCGACCTGGCCACCGCCGAGGCGATGGTGCTCGAATACGTCGGCCAGCACGTCACGTCGCCGAAGACGGCGCCGCTCGCGGGGAATTCGATCGCCACCGATCGGTCGTTCATCGCCCGCGATATGCCCGCCCTGGACTCGTTCCTGCACTACCGGATGATCGACGTCAGCTCGATCAAGGAACTCTGCCGTCGTTGGTACCCGCGCATCTACTACGGCCAGCCCGCCAAGGGGGTCACCCACCGGGCACTCGCCGACATCCGCGAGTCCATCCGCGAGCTGCAGTTCTACCGCCGCACCGCGTTCGTGCCCCTTCCAGGGCCTTCTACCAGCGAAATCGCGGTGGTGACCGCCGAATTAGAGGGCCGCGACGCCGCCGCGGAGACAATTGATTCGGCCGTCGAGCCACCGAACCGCTAGTATCGACAGTCGCCGCGTATAGCGCGGTCATGGTGGGTGTAGTTCAGCTGGTAGAGCGTCAGGTTGTGATCCTGAATGTCGCGGGTTCGAGTCCCGTCACTCACCCCAGAAAGGTCGGAGGGCATACCCGCCCTCTGACCTTTTTGCTTCTGCGGGGCAGTGACCGGCTCGGCGGGCGCGGGGATCGGCGTTCGTCCGCCTTCGAACACGATCACTTATTGCGTTGTGGCGCAATGACTTTGCGAAGCCGGTGTCGATTATGGGCGGCGGCTGGCAACGGCCCACGTCGTCGGGTTGCCGATCTTTGCCAGCGCCCGCCTTTCCCGGTGCCAGATGGCGTAGTATCAGCCCATTGCATAGGTTCGGAGTCGTCATGTCTGGTCTGAAATACAAGATCGTCCTAGTTCTGGTCCTCGCGTTGACGGCCCCGACCGCATCGGGCTGCACGTTCACCGTCGTATGCGACCCGCTCTTCACCTGCGCATAACCTAAGCGACTGCGCGGCAGTCGAACTCGTGCTTATGCTGACCGGATGGCCGAGGCTCCGGCACGAGCAAGTCGGTGGACCGCGTTCCGCAATGCCTTGTCCAACGCGAATATCGCCAGGGCGGAATCATCGATCGCTGCCGGTGTCGTCGCACATGTGGCCTGGGTTTCGACGATGCTGGTCGTCACCTTCGAACAGCTGGGCCCGATCGGCCCGGGCTGGTTCCTCATCGTTCGGCAGATCACCGGGGCGATCAGCGCGCCCGTCTACGCAGCGCTGGCCGGCAGGTTCCGGCGCGAGCGGGTACTGGCCGGCTCCATCGTCGCCCGGGGAGTCACAGTGGCGCTTGTGATTCCGCTGCTGGGACAGCACACCGTGTCCGCGCTGCTGTTTGTGGTGATCGCACTGGAAGGGTTCACGCAGTCCGCGCCGAAGGCGCTGCAGGACGCCCTGCTGCCCTGGTTGGCCGACTCCCCGGCCCAGCTGGTCGCCGCAAACGCCGTTTCCGCCCTGCTCGAGACCTCCGGGGTGTTGGTGGGTGCGGGTGTGGCCGCGGTGGCTCTGGGGTCCTCCGGGCCCGCCGCGGCTTTGCTGACCATCGTGGTGTTCTGCGCGCTGGGGGCGTGGCCGCTTCTGACGATTCGCGGCATCGACACCCGGGTGCGCAACGAGCGTTCCCGCGTCGTCCACGAGCTCGCCGGGGGGATCGGTGTGCTGCGCAGGTCGACGAACGCCCGGGTCGTGGTCGCCGTCATGACCATCACCGCGTCACTGATCGGCACCGCGCAAAGCATCGTCGCCAGCATCGCGAGTGACCTCTTACATATCGGCGCGTCGGGAACCCCGGTACTGATCGGGGCCGTCGGGATCGGCGGCCTGGTCGGCGGCGTCGCCAGCCTGTCGCTGGGCCGGCATTCGATGTCGCTGCCGATGGTCGCCGGATTCCTGGCTTGCGCGGCGGTCTTGGTCGCTCTCGCGGTGACCTCCGCGCAGGTGCTGGCCATCCCGCTGCTCAGCGCGTTCGGCATCGGGATCGCCTATCAGATCGTGTGCGGGCGCACCCTGCTGCAGCGCAGCGCGCCGGGGCGGTCGCTGGACCTGCTGGCCGGCATCAACGCGATGATCGCCGTCTCGGTCGTCGGGGTGGCCGGATTCTGCGCCGCCCAGGTCAACGCCGCGATCGGAGTGCGCGGGACGCTGCGGGTGGCGGCCACTGTGGCGCTGCTCGGCGCGATCTATGGCCTGTGGCGCGTCCTGCGGGTGGAACGGCGCGCCCCGGTGGCGCGCGCGGAACTCGACGCCATCAGGAGCGTCGCAGCGTTCCGGCCGTTGTCGGTCGCGGCCGCCGACCAGCTTGCCTCGGCACTGATCGCCGAATCGAGCGCCGACGGCAATGTCGTTGTCCGGCAAGGCGAGCCCGCCGACGACATGTTCCTGATCGGCTCGGGCGTCTTCGACACCGTCGTCGACGGCCGGGGAGTGCGAACGCTGCACGACGGCGACCATTTCGGCGAGATAGCGCTGCTGTTCGACGTGCCGCGCACCGCCACGGTGCGATGCCTGCGGGCGGGCACGCTGTGGCGGCTGCGCCGGGAAGATTTCCTGAGCGCGGTGACCGGAAATTCGACCACCCAGGACGCGATCAAGGCGATCGCCGACCAGCGACTCGAACACGCCGGAAGCATCGGATCCGGGGAGTAACCGGCGTCAGGTGTTGGCGTTGCCGGCTTTCCACTGCGGCCAGGGGATGTTCCAGTCGCCCAGGCCCTCGGTGCCGGGCAGCGTCGACCCGACCGTGTTGACGACCTCGACGATGTCGCCGCTCTTGGAATGGTCGTAGAACCACTCGGCATTGCTCGGGCTCACGTTCAGGCAGCCGTGGCTGGTGTTGGTATGGCCTTGCGCACCGACCGACCACGGCGCGGAGTGCACGAAGACGCCGCTGTAGGACATTTGGGTGGCCCAGTCGACCTCGGTGCGATACCCGTTGGGCGAGTTGACCGGAACGCCGTAGGTCGACGAGTCCATGATGATGTGCCGGTACCGGCCGCCGATGATGTAGAAGCCGTTGGCGGTCGGGGTGCTGTCCTTGCCCATCGACGTCGGCATCGTCTTCACAACTTCACCGTTGACCCGAACGGTCACCGTCTTGGTGTTGTCGTCGGCGGTCGAGATGACCTCGTCGCCGATCGTGAAGTGGGTCTTGACGTTGTCCTCACCGAACATCCCGTCGCCCAAATCGACGCCGTAGGTGTTGACCGCCACGTCGACCGCTGTTCCCGATTTCCAGAAATGCTCTGGGCGCCAACGCACTTCGCGGTTGTTCAGCCAGTAGAACGCACCCTCGACCGGTGGGTTGGTGGTGATCTTGATCGCCTTCTGCGCGGCGGCGCGGTCCGCGATGTTCTCGTCGAACCGGATCGCCACCGGCTCGCCGACGCCGACAACCTCACCGTCGCCCGGGGCGACGTACGGCATCGTCAGGTGTGCGGGTGAACTCGTCGAGAAGCTCATCTGGCGGCTCGCAGCACCGCCGAGCCCGGTCGCCTTGACGTTCAGCGTGTAGTGCCGGTTGTAGCCGAGCTGCTCGGTGGTCGACCAGCGCAGTCCGTCGGGGCTGAGTTGGCCGGCGATCGCCCGGCCGTTGTCGTTGACCATCGTGACCGACGCCAGCACCCCGTCGGCGACATTCACGGTCACCGGCGCATCGACGGTGACGCCGACGGCGCCGTCCGACACCGAGGAGGTGAGCTTGGGCACCAGCAGATCGGCGAACGGTGTGCCCTTGTCGAAGATGATCTTCGGCGGCGCGGCGGCGTGGTTGCTGCTACACGAGACAATGCCGACAGCAAACACGGCCAACACAGCAGCCAGCCACGATCGACGTCTGCGCAAAGGCGTCATCAAGTGACCTTCCACGACCAATCCTGCTTACGTTCTGGTCACCGCTGACCGGAGAATACTGGCGAATATTCTAATGCGTTATGCCGCGCGCTCTTGGCAACTCGGGTGGATGACTCTAAGGCAGCGGCGTGCGGCCCGCAAAACGCCGGCCCTAAAGCCTCTACACTGGGAGGAACAGCGATTTCGCTCTGCGACGGGATGCTGTTAGAGTCGCAACGCGGTCGTGGCCGACCAAGCGCCGTTAGCTCAGTTGGTAGAGCAGCTGACTCTTAATCAGCGGGTCCGGGGTTCGAAACCCTGACGGCGCACCCAGAACGCATATCGGCGTGCCGCCTTCGTCGCCGTCGCAAATTCCGTCCCACCCTGTGGTTGCCCGGGGTAGTTTTTTCTCGGTGCCTGGCTGACGATGGGCACCCGTTGTCAACGAGCTGCGCCGAAGGAGCCTCAATGGGGTTCATCCAGCCAAACCTGCCCGTCGTCGACATCGCCGAGTGGAGCAAGCTGCCCCGCGCCGAGCGGATCATCCCGATGACTCGTCACATCGCCGCGAACGGTTTCGGCACTCCCCTGATCATGCATGTGATGTACGGCGTGAAGATCGCGCTCTACATCCTTGGCGGGTGGTTCTTCGGCTGGCGCACCACCGGCATCGGAAGCTTCACCGCCGTCACCACCTGGTGGACCGAGCCGATCGTGTTCCAGAAGGCCGTGCTGTTCACCATGCTGTTCGAAGTCGTCGGCCTCGGTTGCTGTTTCGGGCCGCTGGCCGGGCGCTACTTCCCGCCGATGGGATCGATCCTGTACTGGCTGCGGCCCGGCACCATTCGATTGCCGCCCTGGCCCAACCGGGTGCCGCTGACCAAGGGCATCGACCGGACCCCGTTCGACGCGCTGCTCTACGGCGCGCTGCTGGTGTTGCTCGCGATGGCGCTGGTGTCCGACGGGTCCGGCCCAATTCCCGCTCTGGGCACGGTGATTGGCGTGCTGCCGCCGTGGCAGACCATCGCGATCCTGGCGGTGCTGGCCGCAATCAGCTTGCGCGACAAGGTGATCTTCCTGGCCGCCCGCGCCGAGGTGTACGGGCCGCTGGCACTGGTGTTCTTGTTCGTCGGGGCCGACATCGTCATCGGGGCCAAGCTCGTCTTCCTGGCGATCTGGGTGGGCGCGGCCGCCTCCAAGATCACCAGGCACTTCCCGTTCGTGATTTCGACGATGCTCGCCAACAACCCGTTCCTGCCGTCGGGTGTGCTCAAACGGTCGCTGTTCAAGCACTATCCGGACGACCTGAGGCCCAGCGCCCTGTCGGGTTTCATCGCGCACTTCTCCACCGCGGTCGAGGGCCTGGTGCCCCTGGCGCTGCTCTTCTCGCACGGCGGCTGGCCGACCGCGATCGCCGCGTTCGTGATGATCGTGTTCCACCTGAACATCCTGCTGGCCTTCCCGATGGGCGTGCCGCTGGAGTGGAACGTGTTCATGATCCTCGGGGTGCTGTGGCTGTTCGTGGCGCACGCACCCATCGGCCTGTCGGATCTGACCGGCCCCTGGCCCGTCGTGCTGTTCGCCGTCATCGCGACGATCGTCGTGCTGGGAAACCTTTTCCCCCAGAAGATTTCGTTCCTGCCCGGCATGCGCTACTACGCCGGCAACTGGGACACCACGGTGTGGTGCGTCAAGCCGTCGATGGACGACAAGTTCCGCACCGGCTCCCGTGCACTCGGCCCGATGCAGCACCTGCAGCTCGAGCGGTTGTACGGCAGCAAGGAGGAGACGCTGATCCCCCTGCACCTGGCGCTGGCGTTCCGCGGGATGAACACCCACGGGCGCGCGCTGCTCACCTTGGTGCACCGCGCGCTGGCCGGCTACGACGAGGACGACTACAACCTGTGTGAGGGCGAGGTGCTCTGCTCCATGGTGCTGGGCTGGAACTTCGGCGACGGGCACCTGCACAACGAGTGCCTGATCGCGGCGCTGCAGCAGCGGTGCGGCTTCGAGCCCGGCGACGTGCGGGTGGTGATTCTGGACGCGCAGCCCATTCACCAGCAGCGGCAGGAATATCGGCTGGTGGATGCGGCAACGGGAGAATTCGAGCGCGGCTACGTCGAGGTCGAGGACATGGTCACCACCCAGCCGTGGGCAGACGACCTCCCCATCCACGTGCAACGCGCCGCCGCCGATTCGGCTTGAGTCAGCCGCGCGCCGACGACAACAGCCGTCGCGCACCGAGATCCAGCACGTATCCGATCAGGCCGATGACCACGATCACCGCGACCACCTGACCGTAGGCCAGCTGGTCACGGGCGTTGAGGATCTGATAACCCAAACCGGAACGCACACCCAGCATTTCGGCCGGCACCAGCACCACCCACGCGATTCCCAACGCGACCCGCAGCCCGGTTTGCAGATGACCGCGAATGGCGGGCAGCACCACAACCGTCAGCAGCTCGGTTCGGGTCGCCCCGAAGGATTTGGCCACCTGCAGATAGCCGGGGTCGACGGCGTGCACGCCGGCCGCGGTGTTGATCAGGATCGGCCACACCGCCGCCGCGGCAATCAGGAAGATGACCGGCTGATTGCCGATTCCGAAGATTGCCACCGAGATTGGCGCCCAGGACAGCGGTGAGATCATTCGCAGAAACTGCACCACCGGACGGGTGGCGCGATCGGCGAGGTCGTTCAGACCGATCAGCAGTCCGGCAGGAACGCCGACGACGGCGGCCACCAGCAATCCAACCAGCAACCGCCACAGGCTGACTCCGGTATCGGACAGCAACACCCCGCGGTTGTACAGCTCGACCAGCGACCGGGCCACCCGGTGTGGCGTGGTCTGGTGCAACAGCGACTGCGGGGCGGCCAGCACGGCGGTGCCCAGCCACCATAGGCCCACCGCCACCGCGATCGCCAGCACCGGCGGCCACCACCGCCGCAGCAGCGACCACCTGGGTGCCGGTGGCGGCACCTCCTCCTCCGGGGCATCGACGGAGCGGATCTCTTCGGTGGTCATAACGGCTGCACCTGTTCGACTCGGGTCAGATCGGTTGGGAGGCCAAAGGTTTGCGGACCGCCGTGGGCGGTCAGCGCGGATCGCACGAAGGTGTCGTCGACGAGCTGCGCGTGGGCCGTGGCGGGATCCAGCCGATTCAGGAATTGCCGGTCGCCGTCGACGACGGTGCCGTGCATGGCCTCGACCAGCCGGCGGGTGAAACTCGGGAACGGGAACGGCTGGAAACCCAGCCGCTGCGGCTGCCAGTCCGGATGGGCGAAATGGTAGTCCTGGGCGCGGTAGGTCAGGGCCGTCTTGATGGCCGGTATCGGCTGGGGCAGATAGGCCCCGGTCGACAGCGTCGTCGCGGCGGCCGGCCGGTCGGCGTTAAGACGTTGCTGCGCAAGCACAATCGAGTTGACCAGCGACGCGGCCGCCCGCGGCCGGTGGTCGATCAGATCCTGGTGGGCCAGCACCACACAGCAGGCGTGATCGCGCCACACGTCGCCGAGAAACGCGTGGATCCGCCCGATCTTGCGCACCTGGGCCATCGCGTTGAACGGGTCGGCCACCACGTAGCCCCCGATCGATCGATTCGCCAACGCGGGCACCATATCCGACGGGCTCATCACGATCAGCTCGACGGTCCGGGCGCTGCGCGAGGCACTTCGGCGCACCACCGGCACCAGGTCGTGGGCGCGCAGCAGCTCCTGCAGGATGATGTTGTGGATCGACCACCAGAACGGGATCGCGACTTGGGTTCCGGCCAGCTGCCCCAACTCGGTGATGTTCGGCGCGACGGTCAACGCCGAACCGTTGGTGTGGTTCCAGCTCAGCACCCGCACCGCGCTACCCAGCAGGAACCGCAGCTGCAGGGCCGTCGGCATCAGCATGTGCACGGCGTCGACCTGGCGGGTGACGAACGCCTCGGCCAGCGACGCCCAGCTGCGGAACAGCACCGGCTTGGCCGCACTCACCACGCCCGGCTGGTAGAGCCCGGCCGCGTGGGCGATCAGCAGCGGCGCGGCGTCGGTGATGGGCAGGTAGCCGATCCGCAGTTGACCGCTGGTGTTGGTCCGGTCGACGGCCGCGGCCCGGCCGAGGTCGACCAATCCGGCCACGCCGCCCGCCGCGGCCAGGCCGACCGTGCCGGCCAGCAGCGACCGTCGGGAAAGCGCCCGCGCGCTCATTATTCGGTCACCCGGTAGTGGCCCAGGATCTCTTGTCTGAGTTCCTCATTGCCGCCGTCGGGTCGCCATTGTCGGCGGATGCGCCCATCCGCGCCGAGCAGCACGATGCGGCTGGCCAGCTGCAGCGCCTCGTCGACGTCGTGGGTGACCAGGACGACGGTGATGCCGAGCTCGGCCGCGAGGTCGGCCAGCCAGGTCTGTAGGTCGCCGCGGATCGCCGGGTCCAGGGCGCTGAACGGCTCGTCCAGCAGCAGCAGCCGCGGCCGGGTGGCGACGGCCCGGATGATCGAGACGCGCTGCGCCTGCCCGCCGGAGAGCTGGTCGGGGTATTGGTGCGCGACCCGCTCCAGGTCGAAGCGCCGTAACAGTTCGCGGGCGTATTCGGGTTCGAACGATTTCCGGTTGGCGGCGAACCGCCCCGCGAACACCACGTTTTCGCCCGCCGTCAGCCACGGCATCAGCAGCGGCTGCTGGAAGACGACCCCGGTGTGCGGGCGTGCCACCCCGTTGGCCGACGACCATTCGACGGTCCCCGAGGTGAGGGTCTCCAGCCCGGCGATCACCCGAAGCAAGGTGGATTTGCCGCTGCCGCTGCGTCCCAGGACGGCGAGAAAGTCGCCGTCGTCGATCGTCAGATCGATACTGGCAAGTGCATGGCTGCCGGACCCGAAACGCTTGTGGCCGTCAACTATTCGTACCGTGCCAGTTGCCACCGTGGTCGTCCTTTCGCCGGCCTGACGTTGCCACAGCTAGGCCGCGCTGTCCACGCGACCGGTTTGTGGTGTCCCCCACGGCAACTGGCTGTCGCTTAGCTATCAACCGGGCGAAGCGGCAACGAAATCTATTGCGGCACTGTCGATTTCCGGGTAAAGCCACGATGCGTATCGCTGTCGGCGATCGGCCGTATCGCCCAATCGGATCCTGCTGATCGGAATGCGGGGGCGTACGGGGTCAGCGATTCCTGATCCGGCGGATCGCCACGAACACCACTACCGATCCGATTCCGGCCAGTGTGACGACGACGGCGGGTTTGGTGACGAACCCGATGACCCGGACCTTGAGGTCGTCGGCAAGACGGCGAGGGTTGGCACGCTCGGCGAGTGAGTCGACGGTCGCCGCGAGCTGGTCGCGGGCGAGGTCGATCTCCTGCTTGATGGCTTCGGGGTCCCGGTCGGCCACGGTCCTGTCCTCCAAGTCCTCCATAGTCGGCGTGGTGCACCTGAGGCACTACCCTAATGCGGACGTTCCGGTGATCCGAAAGGGGAAGCACTATGAGCGACGGCAAGACCGAGACCACGCGGCTGGCGCCGGGCGACAAGGCGCCCGCCTTCAGCCTGCCCGACGCCGACGGTAAGAAGGTTTCGCTGGCCGACTACAAGGGCCGCCGGGTCGTTGTGTACTTCTATCCGGCCGCGTCGACGCCGGGGTGCACCAAGCAGGCCTGCGACTTCCGCGACAGCCTCGCCGAGCTCAACGAGGCCGGCCTCGACGTGGTCGGCATCTCCCCCGACAAACCGGAGAAGCTGGCCAAGTTCCGCGACGCGGAGGGGCTGACGTTCCCGCTGCTGAGTGACCCCGAGCGCAAGGTGCTGACGGCCTACGGCGCCTACGGGGAGAAGCAGATGTACGGCAAGACCGTGACCGGGGTGATCCGCTCGACGTTCGTCGTCGACGAAAAGGGCAAGATCGCCGTCGCGCAGTACAACGTGAAGGCCACCGGCCACGTCGCCAAGCTGCGCCGCGACCTGTCGGTCTAGCCGATGACGGCGGCTTCCTTGTACTCGGTGATGGGCCGGGCGATGCCCTGTTCGTCGCAGACCCGCTGCAGCTTCTCCAGCGTCTCGTCGATTCCCGGTCCCAGCCGCCTGCCCGGGGTGAAGGTGGCCGGCAGATGCTGCATGCCCTGGATCACGCCGATCGTCGGGTAGTGCACGGTGCCCTCGGGGTCGCAGCGGTAGTCGGGCATCCGGTCGAGCACCGCGGTGAGCATCGACTTGAACACGACGCGCGCCACGTTGGAGCCGATGCAGCGGTGGATGCCGAGCCCGAAGCTGAAGTGCCGGTTGTTCTTCCGGCCGAGGTCCAGCCGGTTGGGATCGGGAAACACCGCCGGGTCGCGGTTGGCCATCGCCCAGGACAACCACAAGCGGTCGCCCTCCTTGAATTGCGTGCCCGCGATTTCGAGATCGGCGGCGATCGTGCGACCGTCCCCCGGGGCAGGCGTGAAGAAACGCAAAAACTCCTCGGTCGCCGAGTCGAGCAGCGTTTCCGATTCACGCCTGAGCAGTTCGCGCTGCTCGGGATTTTCGCCCAGCCATTCGAGCGCGTGCGCGGTCAGCGCCGTCGTCGTGTCGAAACCTCCGCCGATGATCAGGCCGAGCATGCCGAGTAGTTCGCTGTCGGGGGCCGGCTCGCCGTCGATCTGAAGTCTTGCCAGCGCGTCCACCAGGCCGGGGCGCGGGTTCTCGCGGATCTCGAGCAGGTGATTGAACAGGTCCGCCCCCATCGCCATCGTCTGCTCCAACACCCTTGGGGCGTCCGGCGAATCGGCGGGGGTGTAGACGTTGGCGTGGGCCGGCTCGCAATAGAGCTGCCACTTTTTCAGCGGCACGCCCATCATCGCCAGCGTCAGGACGGCGGGGGTGATGTTCGCGAGATCGTCGACGAAGTCGATGCGCCCGCTTTCGATCTTCTCGTCGATGCTGGCCCGCACGATCTCGTCGACGAACGGCACCCAGCGCTGGACGGCCGCCGGCGACAGGTAGGGGTTGAGGATGCCGCGGTAGGCGGAGTGTTCGGGTTCGTCCATTTCGAGCATGCCGCCGCGGACGCCGGTGCCCTGCGGCAGCGTGGGAATGGTGATGCCCTTGTAGCCGGTGCCTTCGCCGGTCACGTCGTGGTCGTTGGACACGTGCGGGCATCGGGCGAGCTCGAAGACCTCCCGGCTGCCCGCGGCCACCCAATGTCCGTCATAGGTGTCGGTCCACGCCACCGGGCACCTGGCGTGCATCTCCTCGGTGATCGCGGTGAACCGCTCGCGGTACTCCGGAGTGTGGCGATCGAAGTGGTAACGGTTGGTCTTGCCGGCCTTAGCTGCCTTGCCGGTCAGGGTGTCTTCCGTAGTCACCGTGGCCTCTCCTGCGGACGAGTGGCTGCCTGTAGAAGCAGTATGCGGCGAGACGGTCGGTCTACAAAGCATTCCGGGCCGGGTCTTTCCCGACACTGATCAGCCCAGGTTGGCCAGCAGTAGCGCCTCGGCGATCGCCGCGCGCTCCAGCACGCCCAGATGCAGGCTCTCGTTGATGCTGTGCGCCTGGGTCGCGGGATCTTCGACCCCGGTGACGAGGATCTTCGCCTGCGGGAACGCCTCGGCGAACTCGGCGATGAACGGGATCGAGCCGCCCATGCCCATGTCGATCGCGTCGACGCCCCACGCCTGCCGAAACGCCGCTCGCGCCGCGTCGTAGACGCTGCCGCTGGCGTCGATCGCGTAGGGCTCCCCGATGTCGCCCCGGGTGACGGCGACCTGCGCGCCCCAGGGCGTATGCCGCTGCAGGTGGGCGGTCAGCGCGTCCAGGTGTGCCGCGGCGTCACCGCCGGGCGCCACCCGCATGCTGATCTTGGCGCGGGCCCGCGGGATCAGCGTGTTGGATGCCCTCTCGATCGGTGTGGTGTCGATGCCGATCACGGTGATCGCGGGTTTGGCCCACAGCCGCTGCGGCGCCGAACCCGAGCCGATCTCCGACACCCCGTCCAGCAGCCCGGAGTCGGCGCGCACCCGCTCGGGCGGGTAATCCACGGCGGCGGCGGTACTTTCGTGCAGACCGGCGACGGCCACGTTGCCGTCGTCGTCGTGCAGGCTGGCCAGCAGCCGTACCAGCACGCTCAGCGCGTCGGGCACCACCCCACCCCAAATGCCGGAGTGCAACCCGTGGTCGAGCGTGGCGACCTCGACGACGCAGTCGACCAGGCCGCGCAGCGTCACGGTCAACGCCGGGATTTCGGTGCTCCAGTTGTCCGAGTCGGCGATGACGATCACGTCGGCGGCCAGCGCATCGCGGTGCGCGGCCAGCAGCCGGCCCAGGGACGGCGACCCGGATTCCTCTTCCCCTTCGACGAAGACCGTCACACCCACCGGCGGTTGGCCGCCGTGTGCCCGAAACGCGGCCAAATGCGTTGCGATACCGGCCTTGTCGTCGGCGCTGCCGCGCCCGTACAGCCGTCCGTCGCGCTCGGTCGGCTCGAACGGCGGCGAGGCCCACTGATCGCGGTCGCCCTCGGGCTGCACGTCGTGGTGGGCGTACAGCAGCACGGTGGGCGCGCCGACGGGCGCGGGATGCCGGGCGATCACGGCCGGGGCGCCGCCCTCGCTGACGATGCGCACATCGCCAAAACCGGCCTGGGACAACAGATCCGCGACTGCTTGCGCGCTGCGATGCACCTCGTCGCGGCGGCCGGGGTCGGCCCACACCGATTCGATCCGCACCAGGTCCTCGAGGTCGCGGCGCACCGACGGCAACACGTCGCGGACGCGTTGGGCCAGATCGCTCATGTCCTCGGACACCGAGCGTGGGGGCTACGCATGAAAACTGGCGTGAGTTGGTACATAAGCCCCACGCTCGGCGCTAACCGGCCGTTTCGAGGATCGCGACCGCGGCCGCGGTATCCCCTTCGTGAGTCAGCGACACATGGATCGTCACGTCGGCCAGATGCTTGGCGATGTCGCCGGTCAACCGGACCCGCGGCCGTCCCCACATGTCGGTGACGACCTCGATGTCGCGGTGGATGTCCTCGCGCAGGATCGGCCGCTGGGAGAACCGCGAGCCGGACCACGCCTTGATCACGGCTTCCTTCGCGGCCCATCGTGCGGCCAGGTGACGCGCCGCCGACGAACTCTTGTCGGAGGCGTCGCGACGCTCACCCGGCGTAAACGTTTCGGAGAACACCGTTCCCGGTTGGTCAACCTGGTCGGCGAAATCCGGAATGGAGACGAGATCGATCCCGACACCGACAATGCCCATGGCTGGCCAGGTTAACCGATCACCAAATTCATCCGGCAGGGACCTCATAGGCCTCGTCGTCGCCCAGTCGCGCGACCGGGTTCAGCAGCATCGAGGCTTCCTGACGCTTCTCCGGCGAGCTGTGGTCGAAACGACGGTCCGGCGGCCGCTGGTACATCGGCTCGCCGCCGGCGATGGCCGACACCAGCCGACGCTGACCGGCCAGCAGGCGGGCGTCCGCGCGCCGCTGGTAGTCCTCGCGCTGGCTCGGGTCCAGCGTCGCGATGAACGCCTGCGGGTGCACCAGCGCGACCAGCCCGGACACGTGACCGAAGCCGAGGCTGGTCAGCATGCCGGCCTTGAGCGGGAACTTGCCGCCGAGCCGCAAGGTGTCACGCACCCAGACGAAGTGAGCCGAGCCGGACAGCTCGTCGTCGACGCAATCCAGGCTGCGGTTGGGCGGGATCACGCCGTCGCGCAGCATCTGGCACAGGCCCATCATCTGGAAGACGGCCGCGCCGCCCTTGGCGTGCCCGGTGAGGCTCTTCTGCGACACGATGAACAGCGGGGCACCCTCGGACCGGCCCAGCGAGTCGGCCAGCCGCTCGTGCAGCTCGGTCTCGTTGGGGTCGTTGGCCAATGTCGACGTGTCGTGCTTGGAGATCACCGCAATGTCGTCGGGGCCGACGCCCAGCTTGGCCAATTCGCGTGCCAGCGGGGACTCCTTGCCGCCGCGGCCCGCGCCCAGCGCGCCCAGTCCCGGAGCCGGGATCGAGGTGTGCACGCCGTCGCCGTAGGACTGCGCGAAGCCCACCACGGCGAGCACCGGCAGGCCCATCTTGAGTGCCAGGTCGCCACGGGCCAGCAGGATGGTGCCACCACCCTGGGCCTCGACGAAGCCGAGCCGCCGGCGGTCGTTGGGCCGGGAGAACTTCGAGTCGGCAATGCCCCGGTCGCGCATCATCTCGGTGCTGGCGGTGGCCGCCATGTCGCCGAAGCCGATGATGCCTTCCAGCGTCAGGTCGTCGATACCGCCGGCCACCACCATTTCGGCCTTGCCCAGCTTGATCTTGTCGACGCCCTCCTCGACCGACACCGCGGCCGTCGCGCAGGCGGCGACCGGGTGGATCATCGAGCCGTAGCTGCCGATGTAGGACTGAACCACGTGTGCGGCAACGATATTCGGCAGCACTTCCTGGAAGATGTCGTTCGGCTTGTTACGGCCCAACAGGTTTCCGTGGTACATCGTCTGCATCGAGCTGCCACCACCCATGCCGGTGCCCATGGTGTTGGCCACCAGGCTCGGGTGCACGTAGCGCATCACTTCGGCGGGGCTGAACCCGGCGGACAGGAACGCGTCGACGGTCGCGACGATGTTCCACACCGCAAGGCGGTCAATGGAACTGGCCATGTCGGCGCTGATGCCCCACACCGTCGGGTCGAACCCGGTCGGGACCTGACCGCCGACGACGCGCGACAGCTTGTTCTTGCGCGGCACCCGGATCTCGGTGCCCGCCTTGCGGATGACCTGCCAGTCGCTCGAGTCGGGCACCGGCCGGATCACCGTGTGCTCGGGGTCGAACTCGGCGAAGGCGCGGGCATCGGCCTCCGAGGAGACGACGAACGCGAAGTCCTTCTCGAGGAACACCGACACCAGCAGCGGCGACGCGTGGTCGGGGTCGATCGAGCCGTCGTCGACGAACTCCCGGATGCCGCAGCGCTCGACGACGGTGTCGTGGTAGCGCTCGACCAGTTCGGCCTCGTCGATCAGGTCACCGGAAGCCGTGTCGTACCAACCCGGTTGGGGATCGTCCTCCCAGCGGATCAGCCCGGTGGTCCAGGCCAGCTCGAGCACTCCGGCGGCCGACAGTTCGTTGTCGACCTCCATCTCGAAGCGGGTGCGCGACGAGCCGTACGGACCGAGTTCGGCGCCGCCGACGATCACCACGAGGTCGGACGGGTCGAGATCGAGGTCGGCCCATTCCGGCGGCGGTGCCGGGGTGTAGCCCCGCGGCGGGGACGGCAGCGCGGCAACGGTTCCCGGGTTACCCCGGCCGCTCTCGTCGTCTTCTATTGCCTCCGAAGACATCTCCTCGCGCGCCTTGGCGGCCAATTCGGCCATGTCGAGTTCGACGTCGCCGAGACCACCGGTCAGGTCGGCCTTGATCGGCTCGCTGGCCGCGGCCACCTTCGACTCCACGTCGCACAGGGCCAGCAGCATCGCGGCCATCTCGTCGGTGGAGTAGGTGGTGACACCGGCCTCCTCGACGGCGGTGACGATGGCGTCGTTGTGACCCATCAGCCCGGTGCCACGGGTCCAGCCAATCAGCGCGTGCGCCAAGCTGACTCGCGCGGCCCACGAGGATTCGGCGTGCCAGCGACTCACCAGGGCGTCCAGCGCGGACTTGGCCTCGCCGTAAGCGCCGTCACCGCCGAACATTCCGCGGTTGGGCGAGCCGGGCAGCACCACGTGCAACCGGGAGGCGATGTCGCGCTCGGCGCCGATCTTCGACAGACCGCCGATCAGCCGCTGCACGGCCCACAGCAGAACCTTCATCTCCATCTCGGAGCGCGAACCGGCCTCCGACAGATCGCCGGCCACCCGCGGTGCCGCGAACGGGAACAGCAGCGTCGGGGTCTGCGCGTCCTTGATGTGAATCGACTGCGGGCCAAGGCTTTCGCTCTGCTCGGTACCGACCCATTCGACCAGGGCGTCGATGTCGGAGTAGGAGGCCATATTGGCCGGGACCACCCACAGCGACGCACCGAAGCGAGCGTGGTCGCGGTACAGCGTGCGGTAGAACGCCAGCCGCTCATCGTCGAGCTTGGAGGTGGTCGCGATGACGGTGGCACCGCCGTCAAGCAGTCGCGCCACGACCGCCGCGGCGATCGAGCCCTTGGAAGCGCCTGTCACGACGGCCACTTCGCCGTCGTAGTGACCCGGGTCCGGGTTCTCGGCACCCGCAGCGATCCGGCCGAACAGCGACGCATGGATCTGGCGGCCCGCCGCCAGCGCCTTGCCCTGCCACCAGGTCGCCTGAGTGGCGACGGTGTGGCCGGCACCCTCGAAACGTTCGGACAGCCGCACCCAGTCGGCGTCGATGTCGCCCTCGTCGGCCAGCCACAGTTTGACCAGGTCCTCACGGGCGCTGGCCCAGCGGTCGTCGAACAGGACGGCCTTCTTGGCCTCGAAGGCCGGCGCCACCAAACGTGGCCACTCCGAACCCAATTCGGCGGTGACCAAGTCGATGAGCTCGGCGTCGGTGGCCACCGGTGCGGCGCTCACCGCGTCATCCAGGCCCAGCTGGCCCAGCACCAGGCGGGCCGCCGAAGCGAGCACGCCGTCACGGCCGGTGATCTGGTCGGTGAACTCGGAGAGTGCAGCGGCGTCGACGGTCGCGCCGCCGCCACCGCCCGCCGAGGGCAGCGCCACCGAAACACCGTGGCGCGCAGCAACCGAGGTGACCGCGGCGTCGATGACCTTGTCGACCGAGGCCGCGTCGGCCAGCGCGCCCTCGTGCAGGTGCCCCATGGCACCGCCGCGGACGCTGGTGCCCTCGCGGGTGCCCAGCGCGACCTCGACAACGACGTGCTTGGCCCAGCCCTCGCCGAGTTCCCAAGTCTTGGTGACCCGCTCGGTGATGGCGGCCGGCCGCTTGCCGGATGGCCCGAGGACCGTGCGCAGCTGATCGTTGATGGCGTCGGAAAGCACTGGGCCGTAAGGCTTGTAGGTGCGCGCCAGCTTGGTCACCTGCGAGCGCAACCCGGCCAGGTCGGCCTCGGCGGCACCGTCGATGGCGCCCAGGTTCAACTCCGAACCCAGGTCGACCAGCAGCTGGTTACGCCGCGACGACGCGCCGTCGGTGATGGACTCGATGGAATCCAACTGCTCGATCTGGTCGATGCGCATCTTCGCCGACAACGCGATCAGCGCCAACGTGGCGTCGGCCGCGTCGAACGTGATGTCGTCGGGCCGTGGAGCACCCGAGGGTGCGGTGGGCACCGGCGCCGGCGCGGCGGCCTCCGGCGCGGCTGCTGCCGGCGCACCGTCCGATGCGGCGGAATCGGCGACCACGTCCTCGGCCTCCGGCTCGGGGTCGGTGTCGGTGGCGAACAGCACGGCCGCATCGCGCTCGGCGTTGAGCACTTCGACTGTGCTGTGCGCATATTCGGGCAGCTTGAGGGTGTTGGTGGCCAGTCCGGCGACGGTCGGCGCGGACTTCACGCCGATCTCGACGAACCGCTCCACACCCAAACCGCCGGCGGCCTCCTCGATGAAGAGCAGGTCCTGAGTTTCGATCCAGCGCACCGGGCTGGCGAACTGCCACGCCAGCAGCTCGATGAACACCGTGCGGGCCATCTCACGCGGCCGCTCGGCCAGCCAGGTGTCGTAGTCGGCCAGGATCGGGTCCAGCGGTTCGGCCGGCACCAGATCGCGGATCTCCTGGATGAAGTCGCGGTCCAGCGTGAACGGCCGGGGCACCAGGTTGGGGATGTAGCGACCGATGACCAACTCGGGGTCCTGGTCGCGCGGCATGACCCGCTCCAGCGAGCGGCGGAAGTCGGCAACCCCGACCCGCAGCACCCGCGAGTGGAACGGCACGTCGATGCCCGGCACCAGGATGAATGAGCGTTTGCCGCCGCTGATTTCGCGGCGCTTCTCCACCGCTTCCTCGAGGGCCTCGAGACCGCGGACCGTGCCGGCGATCGCGTACTGCGAGCCGCGCAGGTTGAAGTTCACGATCTCCAGGAATTCCCCGGTGCGCTCGGCGATTTCGGCGACGAAGTCGGTGACCTGGTCGTCGGGCAGATCGATCTGCGAGGGACGGATCGCGGCCAACCGGTAGTTGGAGCGGCCCATCTCGTCGCGCGGCACGATGTCGTGCATGTTCGACCCGCGGTGGAACACCGTCTCCAGCAATGCTTCCAGCTCGTAGACGCCCAAAACACAAGCCAGCGCGGTGTATTCGCCGACGGAGTGCCCACACGCGATGGCGCCCTCGACGAAGGCGCCCTGCTCGCGCATCTCGGCGACCTGGGCGGCCGCCACGGTCGCCATCGCGACCTGGGTGAACTGCGTCAGGTACAGCACCCCGTCGGGGTGGTGGTAGTGCACGCCGCTGGCGATCAGGCTGGTCGGGTTGTCGCGCACCACGTGCAGCACCGAGAAGCCCAGGGTGTCACGGGTGAACTTGTCCGCGTCGTCCCAGACCTTGCGGGCAGCCTTGGACCGGGCGCGGACCTCCATGCCCATTCCCTTGTGCTGGATGCCCTGGCCGGGGAAGGCGTAGACCGTCTTGGGGGCGGCCAGACGCGCGGTCGCCGACATCACCAGGTCCGTTCCGACCTTCGCGGTGACCTCCAAAACCTCTGCGCCCTGGTCGATTCCGACGCGGTCGACCCGGAAGTCGACTTCGTCGCCCGGACGCACCATGCCCAGGAACCGTGCGGTCCAGCCGATCAGGCGAGCCGGCGGGCGGGCCTGGCCGTCGGTGGCGGTCACCGTGTGCTGCGCGGCGGCCGACAGCCACATGCCGTGCACGATGGGCGATTCCAGGCCGGCCAGCAGCGCGGCGGCGCGGTCGGTGTGGATCGGGTTGTGGTCACCCGACACCACGGCGAACGGACGCATGTCGACCGGCGCGGTCATGGTGACGTCGCGACGGCGCCGGCGCGGAGTGTCGGTGGTGTTCTCCGACACCGCGCCACCGGCCCGGGACGGGTCGGTGAGTTCGGCCGAACCGGTCCGCCCGAGGATCGCGAAGCGCTCCTGCAGGGTCACGATCGCCTTGCCGTCGGGACCGGTCACCGTCACCGAGACCGGAACGACCCGGCCCATGTCGGTGTCGATGGCCGCCGAAGCCGTTGCGGTAACGGTCAATTGGGCCGGCTCAGCGGGCAGCTTGCCGACCACGTGGGCGGCGTGGTCCAGGTGCACCAGGCTCAGCAGACCCTCGACGACCGGGACGCCGGCCTCGGTGACCGCGGAGCCGATCGTGGAGAAGACCGCGGGCCAGCACAGACCGACCAGCGCGTCGGGCACGGTGGTGAGGCTGGGTGCCAGGCGCTCGCCGAAGGTCGCGGTGACGCCGGTGTGGTCGGCGACCCGCTCAGGGTTCCAGTCCACCGTCACGGTGGCCGTTCCGTCGGTCACCGCCGGGAGGAATTCCGGCCCGTCGACACCGGCGGCGATCGCCAGGACCGCACGCATCGCGGCGGTGGCGTCGTCGGTGGAGACCACCGGCGCGCCGCCGTCGACGGTGTTGGCGTGCAACGTGAATGGGATGTCGATCCAGACCCCGGACAACGGGATGCTCAACACGACGCGCTCATCGGAAGTCACCTGCAGGCGAGCTCCGGTGGACGAGTGCGTGGCGCGCTGACCTTCGTGGACCAGCCAGTCGGCGGGATCGGCGATGCGGTGCACCGGGTTGGTGGCGGTGCGCCCGGCCCACAGGACGTCGGGGGCGTCGAGCACGACGGCCAGCGCCCCGGTCACATCCGCGCGGCCCAGCCGGCGCGACCGGACGGGCTTCGGTTCGCCGCCGGCGGCCAGCACGTCGTCGATGGCGGCCTGCTCGAAGCGGTCGAGCAGTTCACCGACCGGCTCGTCGACCCGGGTGATGCCGGCGACCGCGGCGGTGCCGGGGATGATGCACACCTGGTCGGCGTCGTAGCGGGCGTCGTGCGCCTGCCACAGCGAGTCACTGCGCCACCAGCGGCGCACGTCCTTGTCGATGACCGGCACGAAGTTGACCGGCTTGCCCAGCGTCTTGCACAGCGTGACGAAGAACGGCACATCGGCCGGGTGCAGCTGCACCCTCTCGGCGTCCGGGTAGTCCCGCAAGAGCGCCGCGATGGCCGCCTCCGGGTTCTCCAGCAGCGCCTCGTCGTTGTACAGCGTCTCGATCGGGCCGTGGTCCTGCGGGTGCAGCCGGGCCTCGGCGCGCTGCAGCATCTGCTGGAAGCGGTCGCGCCAGGTGTCGGCCAGCCACGGGCTGCCGGGCGAGGCGGTGTCGGCGGTCGAGTTGCCGTCGCCGATGGTGAGCTCGACGTAGCGCTGCAGCCACTGCAGGTAGGTCATTTCCCCGACGTCGCCGAAATACGGCTTGGCGGTGCGGGCCATCGCGGCGATGATCTCGTCGCGGCGCTCGGCGACGGCGTCGGCGTCACCGGCGACCTCGTCGAGCAACCGGCCGCAACGCGAGGCGCTGTTGTCGATCTCGTGGATGTCGGCACCGAGCTGGCTGCGGCTGGAAGCCATGCCGCCCTGGGCTTTTCCGGCGCCGATCCACTGGTCGGTGCCGGTGGTCTCGACCAGCATCTGCTTGACCGACGGCGAGGTGGTGGCTTCCAGCGTGGCCATCGCCGCGGTGCCGACCAGGATGCCGTCGATCGGCATCGACGGGAAGCCGTAGGACTGCGACCACCGGCCGGACAGATATTCGGCGGCCCGCTCGGGGGTTCCGATGCCGCCGCCGACGCAGACGGTGATGTTGGAGCGCGAGCGCAGCTCCGAGTAGGTGGCCAGCAACAGGTCGTCGAGGTCTTCCCACGAGTGGTGACCGCCGGCGCGTCCGCCCTCGATGTGCACGATCACCGATTTGGTGGGCGCCTCGGTCGCGATGCGGATGACCGAGCGGATCTGCTCGATGGTGCCGGGCTTGAACACGACATGGCTGATGCCGACGTCGTTGAGCTCGTCGATCAGTTCGACGGCCTCCTCGAGGTCCGGGATGCCGGCGCTGATCACCAGGCCGTCGATCGCGGCGCCGGCCTGGCGGGCCTTCTGCACCAGGCGCTTACCGCCGACCTGAAGCTTCCACAGGTAGGGGTCGAGGAACAGCGTGTTGAACTGGTAGGTGCGGCCCGTCTCGAGCAAGCCGGACAATTCTTCAATGCGCGCGGCGAAGATTTCTTCGGTCACCTGCCCGCCACCGGCCAGCTCGGCCCAGTGTCCGGCGTTGGCCGCGGCGGCGACGATCTTCGCGTCGACCGTCGTCGGGGTCATGCCGGCCAGCAGGATCGGCGACCGCCCGGTCAGCCGGGTGAACTTCGTCGAGAGCTTGACCCGGCCGTCGGGCAGGGTCACGACGGTCGGCGCGTAGCTCGACCAGGGCCGTGCCACCTCGGGGGTGGCCCCGACGGTGAAGAGGTTGCGCTGACCGCCGCGGGTGGCGGCGGGCACGATGCCGACGCCCAGGCCGCGGATCACCGGCGCGGTCAGCCGGGTCAGGATGTCGCCGGGGCCCAGGTCGAGAATCCAGCGCGCGCCGGCGTCGTGCACCGCGGTGATCTCTTCCACCCAGTCGACCCCGCTCACCAGGATGGCGTCGGTCAGGCGCCGGGCCAGCTCGACGTCCAAGCCGACCTTCTCGGCCCAACCGCCGACGATGTCGATGCCGTCGGCCAGCCGCGGGGTGTGGAAGCCCACCTCGACCTGAACCGGGTCGAAGACCGGTGCGAAGACGTCGCCGCCACGCAGTTTGTTCTTGCGGTCGGCTTCTTCTTTCTCGGAGATCTGCTGGCAGTACAACTCGAAGCGAGACAGTTGCTCCGGCGTGCCGGTGATGACGACCGAACGACGGCCGTTGCGGATGGACAGCACCGGCGGCAGCACGGTGCGAACGTCCTGGGAGAACTCGTCGAGCAGCGCGACGATGCGCTCGGGGTCGGCGTTGGTGACCGACACCATCGGCGGGCGATCACCGAGCACGGAGATGCCGCGGCGACGGGCCACCAGCGTGCCGGCCGCGCCGATCAGCTGGGCCAGGGCGAGCAGCTCGACGTCACGAGCGCCCTCGGCCTTGAACGCCTCGACGGCGAGCACGCCCTGCGAGTGGCCGGCGACGGCGACCGGCGGGGTCGCGGTCCAGTCCATCCCCTGTCGCGCCAGGGCACGCCCGGCCGCGATCTGGGTGAGCAACACGCCGGGCATCGATACCGCGGCCGACGTCAGGTGCTTGTCCGCGGGGGTCGGGTCCTCGGCCGCCACCGCGCGCACCCACCGCAGCGGCTCGAAGCCGATCGGACGCACCACGACCAGCTCTTTGGCCACCGGCTCGAGCAGCAGCTCCGCCTCGCCGACCAGCGTGGCGATGTCGGTCTCGATGCCCGCCGAGGACACCAGCTCTTCCAGGGTTTCCAACCAGGCGCTGCCCTGGCCGCCGAACGCGACAGCGTACGGCTCGCCGGCCGTGAGACGGTCGACCAGAGCATGGGTGCTGTGCGGGCCTTGGCCCTCGCGGTCTGCGGACACCCGGTCGTGCTCGTGGATCGTCACCTTGTGTATCTCCCTGTATGCGTCTTCACGTATCGGTTCGTCTGGCCTGCTCAGAACCCCGGCGCGCGGGGTCCCAGCTGGCTCTGGGTCGATTCCGCTCTGAATCGCAGCCCGAATCGCGGCTGACCGGTGTGTTGTCGGCGGCCACTCGTGTCGACCAAGCGGCGCGGGGACTGCATCGGCTGTACTAAGAGTGTCATAAGGATTCGGGTCGTTTTTCTGCGCAGATCGGTTACTGGTGAGTTCTACGCGCGGGTAACCGTGTCGTGGGTAACACCGGGATTAACCGGTCGTCCGGGTATCCAGAACAAACGTCCTGCATGCAGGTGGTTACGGTCGAGTAGCTATAACTGCGCTGTTCAAGGCGGCATTGTTATCAAATCGTTATGTTAAGAATTTGTAGTGCGCGCCGCCTGTCGTGCCGCGGCGATAGAGCCGTCTGGGCCCCGCCGCCGTCAGCGTTGGGCGAACAAGTGTTTGCTGGAACCGAGTTGCGCAACCGTGCCCGGATCGATTAAAGGGTCAGAAATCGCTACGACGAGGCGGGGTTGCTAGGCCCACTGCCCGAATTGCGGCTTGAGGATCTCGTTGATGTCTACGCCGACACCGCCCACGCTGCGTTTATCGATCTCGACCTGGTGCAGATTGGCCGCCGGATGGGTGTAGCCCTTGGGCGAGCCCCAATTGTGCTGCCAGAAGCAGGAGCCCAGGCCGTCGTGCAACGCCCAGTCGATCGTCTTCGAATTGGCGTAAACGCCCGTCCGCTGGTGTCCGATCACCGACTCCCAGGACCGTAGGTACGGAGCGATCTGGTTTTTGTACTGCTCGTAAGACGGGTCGTCGTCGATCGACGCGTAAATCGGCGCGTTGGGGGGACCACCGGCGGCGGCGTGCAACTCCATGCCCCGCTTGGCATGCTGCAGCCCCGCGTTCGCGCCGCCCAGCCAGTCGGCGGAATTGCCCTTGCCGTACTGGTAGCAGGAGACGATTTTGAGCCCGTTGCTGTGCAAGTCACGTGCCTCGGCGACCTGGATCGGCTTGCCCAGCATCCAATTACCGCCCGGCCGGCGGTCGGAGACGTACCGGATAGCCCCCACGGCGCCGGCGGCCCGGATCTGGCTGGCCGGGATCACGCCCGCGGCGTAGTCCAACAGCGTGCCCAGGGATGCCGAGGCCGTCGGAGCGTCCAACGCCGACGCCGCGACACCCATGCCCAGTAGGGCCGGGGTCGCGGCCGCGAATTTGAGCACGTCACGACGCGAAATCGACACATCGGACAGGGTACGACACAAGCATCAGCAGACACATTAGTAACACTGGTCACAGATTCGTCACTTCTTGACCGGGTTGATCGGGCCAGGGCGCGGGGCGCATCGGGCTGCGGGCGCATCGGGCCAGGGGGCGTGGCGCATCGGGCTGCGGGCGCGTCGCTTGTGCGACGGCGACCTCGGGTGTGCGACGACGGCCTCGGGTGTGCGACGACGGCCTCGCGTGTGCGGTCAGGGCGGCGACACGCCGGGGCAGTGCGGCCACGGCGCACACCGAAAGCCGTGAGCGCACACCGAAGCCGTGAGCGCACCGAAGCCGTGAGCGCACCGAAAGCGTGAGCACACCGAGCGCCGGGGCACACCGAGCGCCGGGGCCCGCCGAGCCCGGCATTGTTATTGTCACTATTAACTTAATAAAGTTAACGTCGGAGGGGGCTTCCAAAATGGATCACGACCAGCTCATCGACCTGACCCGCCGGGCCTTGAAGTTGGCCCGCGACAAGACCACCGACCTGGCTCCGCGGCAGTACACGATCGACGCGAGCGACTACACGTCACCCGAGCGACACCGCAGTGACAGGGCGCTGCTGCTGGCCAGCCCGCAACTGGTCGGCTACGTCAGCGAGCTGCCCGCGCCCGGCGCCTACTGCACCAAGACGGTGATGGGGCGATCGATCCTGCTGACGAGAACATCCGACGGGTCGGTCCGCGCCTTCGACAATGTCTGCCTGCACCGGCAATCCCCGGTGGTGACGGGCTGCGGCACCGCGAAGCGATTCAGCTGTCCGTATCACGCCTGGACCTACGACAACACCGGCAAGCTGGTCGGCTTGCCGGGCCGCGAGGGATTCCCGGATGCGACGGTCAAGTCCGACTCGTTGACCGAGCTCCCCGCCGCCGAGTTCGCCGGGTTCCTCTGGGTGGCGCTGGACAAAGACGCGACCCTCGACGTCGCCGCGCACCTGGGGCCGCTCGCCGACGAGCTCGACTCGTGGGGCATCGGCCGGTGGTCGCCGCTGGGTGAAAAGGTGCTCGACGCGCCGATCAACTGGAAGCTGGCCGTCGACACCTTCGCCGAGAACTACCACTTCGCCACCGTGCACCGGGACACCTTCGCCACCATCGCCCGCAGCAACTGCACGGTGTTCGATTCGTACGGACCGCACCATCGGTTGATCTTCCCGCTCAACGCGATCCTCGAGCTGGAGAATGTCCCCGAGGAACAGTGGGACCCGTTCCACAACATGGTGGTGATCTACGCCTTGTTCCCCAACATCGTGATCTCGGTGACGATCGCCAACGGCGAGCTGTTCCGCATCTACCCCGGCGACGAGCCCGGCAGGTCGATCACCGTGCACCAGAACTCCACGCCGCTGGACCTTTCCGAGGAATCCGTGGCCGCCGGTGCTCAAGCCGTGTTCGAGTACGCGCACGCCACGGTGCGCGACGAGGACTACAAGCTCGTCGAGGGCCTGCAGGCCAATCTCAGCTCGGGCGCTCGCGATCACCTGGTGTTCGGTCGCAACGAGCCGGGACTGCAGCACCGCCACATCGCGTGGGCCGAGGCGCTGGCCGCGTCAGCTGCCGTCGACTGACTCAGCCTCGCTCAGCACGGCGATCAGATCGTCGAGAAGCGTTGCGAGCGTGTCGTTTTGCACCGGGAGCGCCCCGGCCAGCAGTTCCGCCGCTGACCGGCGGCGGCCCGCGGCCACCAATCCCACCAGCTGATCGACCACCGACTGCAAGTTCGGTTCGGCGTCGGCCACCGTGGTGGCCAGCACCTCGACCAGCTCCCAGTCCCGGTACAGCGCCAGCGAGCGTTCGTTGAACGCGAAGCCGCTCACCGGTTTACCCCACAGCGTCCCCTGGTAGCGGTACGGGCCCTCCATGTACTCGATTGGCAGACCGTGCGCCGGCGCCGGCACGAGCGGTTCGCCGACCAGATCCAGTTGCAGTGTGGCGCACGTGATTCGGTGACGGTCGGGCATGTACCGGGCCGGGGCCGGGGGGCGTACCAGGGTCCGCACCGACTCCGGCCATTTCACGTAGCTGCTGACGGTGACCTCCACGTCTTCGGCGCACTGTGGCGCGATGGCGGGGTCTGGATGGCTCGTCGTGACACCGGTAAAGGGTTGCGGCGCATTGCCGTTCACGCGGTCGAACTGGCGCCAGATGCTCAGGTCGACGCCGTTGTCGAAATTGATGGTGCGCCATTCGTGCGAGCGGGCCCGCGGGTCTCCCCCGGTTCCGCCGCCGCCCGCATACTTCGGGAACCACTGCCGGTCGACATGTCCGGCACTGCCGGAAACCTCCTCGACGGTCTCGCCCCAGCGCAGTGTTCCGGTCATCGACATGCCGGTCTGGAAATACGAATACGTGTCGTTCTGGCCGAAGCAGGCGATCTTCCCGTTGTAGGTCGACGCCCCCACCGGTGTCGGCGCGCGCGTCGGAGTGACGACCAAGTCCAACCGCATCGATCGGCCTTGGTGGTCCCGGCCCACCAGGCTGACCCGATACGTGTAGGGCAGTAATTCGCCGTCGCCGTCACGGCAGGTGGTCCACGATGCGGTGCCGGCACCGCTGTCGTAGCTGATGTCGAGATAGCCTGCGGCCATGGACAATTTGCGCTGCGCGCCCGGCTCCATGTTCTTCGGCGGCATGTCGTAATCGGTATAGGTACCGTAGTCACCGCTGTCGAGGTCGAACAGCGCCATCGTGTAGAAGTCGGCGACGACCGTGCCCCCGGGCTGGTTCTTGTTGAAGATCGTCAGGAACGCAAACGACCGGTCGTTCTCGACGGCCTGCAGTTGGCCGGCGATGAACCACGTATCCGACTCCTGGTCGGGATGTTCACCCTCGGCCGCGGGGAAATCCAGCTGGCTGTCACCGGGCACCAACTGATACGGGTAACTGCGCCAATCGGTACTCATTTCGGCTTCCTTGCCACGGCGCTATCCTTATTCTTTGCTATGTTAGCGTCAATAGCGAAGTTACGGTCACGGCCTCGTCCCCGCCCCAAGGAAGTGCCCCGATGACAGAAAAATCCGACCATCGGACCTACGCCGAACTGTTCATCGGAGGGCAGTGGCGCAAGCCCGCCAATCCGCAGCAGCTCGCCGTGATTTCGCCACACTCGGAGGAACCCGTCGGCCATGTCCAGGTGGCCGGGCCCGAAGATCTCGACGCCGCCGTCGCCGCCGCGCGACAGGCTTTCGACCACGGGCCATGGCCGCGCATGACGCATGCCGAGCGGATGGCCAAGGTCGAACAGCTGGCCGGGATCTACGGCGGCCACATCGACGAGATGGCCGACCTGATCACCGACGAAATGGGATCCCCGCGCACCTTCAGCCGGCTCGGTCAAGCGGCGGCCGCGGCGACGATGATGCATCTCGCCCTGGCGGACGCCCGCACGTTTCCCTGGACCGAACGTCGCCAGGGCATCCTCGGTGAGGTACACCTGCGCCGTGCGCCGGTCGGGGTGGTCGGTGCGATCGTGCCGTGGAACGTTCCCCAATTTCTGATCATGCCCAAGTTGATCCCGGCCTTGATCGCGGGATGCACGGTCATCGTCAAGCCCGCGCCCGAAACACCGTTGGACGCTTTGTGGTTGGCCGAAATGATCGAGCAGCTCGAGCTGCCCGAAGGCGTGGTGTCGGTGCTGCCCGGCGGACCGGACATCGGCGAGGCGCTGGTGCGGCATCCCGGCGTGGACAAGATCGCATTCACCGGGTCCAGCGCGGTCGGGCGCCGCATCGCCACGTTGTGCGGCGAGCAGCTCAAGCGAGTGAGCCTGGAATTGGGCGGCAAGTCCGCGGCGATCATTCTCGACGACGCCGATATCGACAAGACTGTCGCGGGGCTGAAATCGGCCGGCCTGATGAACAACGGGCAGGCCTGCGTCGCCCAAACCCGGATTCTGGTCAGCGACAAGCGTCATGACGACGTCGTCGACGCGCTGGCCGGCATGATGTCGTCGCTGACCGTCGGCGACCCGGCCGACGAGGCTACCGACATCGGTCCGCTGGTCGCCCAGCGGCAACAGCGCCGGGTCCAGGACTACATCAAGTCCGGGCAGAGCGAGGGCGCACGCGTGGTGCTCGGCGGCGAGGACAGCCCGTCGGATCGCGGATGGTACGTGCGCCCAACGCTATTCACCGACGCGACCAATGACATGCGCATCGCCCGGGAGGAGATCTTTGGTCCGGTCTTGACGGTGTTGCGCTACCGCGACGAGGCCGACGCGATCCGGATCGCCAACGAGACCGACTACGGGTTGGCCGGTTCGGTGTGGACGTCCGACATTGCGCACGGCTTGGAGGTCGCGGCGGGTGTGCGCACCGGCACCTACGGCATCAACATGTACACCCTCGATATCGGGGCCCCGTTCGGCGGTTTCAAGCAGTCGGGCATCGGACGCGAGTTCGGCCCGGAGGGCCTGCACGAGTACGTCGAGCTTCAGACCCTGGTGTGCAAGGGGCAACTGCCGCCGTTAGCCGATTGAGCTTCGCCACAACGGATCACGACCGAGGCGCGCGAGAAGCCGTGCCTGCACCTCGAGTTCATCGCTCACCGCGATGGGGGCGCCGAACATGCCGGACGCGACCAAGGCGTCATGACCGGCCGGCAAGCCGGTGTAGAAGAGTTCACACCAATCGGGATCCAGCCGGTCGTCACCGTCGATCGCACGTGCCAAGTCCCAGGTATGCACCAAGACGTCGCGGGTCAGATTCGGTATGACCCGGTAAGCATCCAGCTTGGTGACTTCACCGGATGCCAACGCCCGTGCCAGTGACTGGTAAGTCAATTCCCACCGCACCTGTGGCTCGTCTCGGGGCCGGTGCGGCTTTAATCCCAACGGCTGCAGCAGAAGTACGTCGTGGAAGCCGATAACGTGCTCGAGCACCGCCCGGGCGTCCCACGCCTCGCATGGGCTGCGACGCTCCCATTTGCCCGCGGCCGCGGCAACCGCCTCGCCGAAGCGCCGACACACTGCCAGATGCAGCTCTGATGCGCCGTCAACCACTTTCGGGCATCTGCAACGTGAGCTCGACCGGGCAGCACAAGACGCCGTGCTGGTTGGTCACTTCGATCGTGATGTCTACGAAGCAGCGCGGCGGGTCCACCGAGGTGTCGCGCCGCTTGGCCACCGCGCGGCCGCGGCCGATCATCGTGTCGCCGGCGTAGACCGACCCGGCCAGCCGCAGTGAGCGGCGCACCACCCGGCTGCTGGGGCCGGCCCACTCGGTCGCGACGCGGTCGGCGAACCCGGCGAGGTGCATCGTGTTGAGGTAAATCGTTGGGTTGCCCTGCTTTTGGGCGTATTCGGGATCGAAATGCCCCGGGAAGTAGTCCCACGTCGCTCCGGCGTTCTCCACCACCCGCTGGTAGCTGATCTCGTCGACCACTTCCGGCAGCTCGACGGGAACGGTGATCTCGTTCCAATCCAATTCCGCAGCGGTCATGCCGGCGCCGCGGGGGTGAAGCGGAACAGCGTATTCCGCGATCGGGCGACGACGGTCCCATCCTGGCGGCGATAGGTCTCCAGCGTCTCGATGAAATGGCCGACGCCCAATCGGGTCGTCTTCTCCGGTGACACCGACACCAATTCCTCGACACTGGTCAGCACGTCACCCTCGACGATGGGTTCGGGGAACTCGACGTCGTTGGCGGCGTTGATGAATGTGGTGCCCGGCAACGGCACTCGCAAGATCAGCGACGCCGCCGGGCGCCGGCCGCCGGGCTCCCACGGCGGCGGGATCAGCCATCCCATCAACAGACCCGGCGGTGCCAGCAGGCCTCCCCACTGCCGCCGGGCGAATTCCGGATCCCAGTAGGACCGATTGCCGTCGTGAATCATCGAGGCATACAACTGGATACGCGCTCCACTGACCGGCGTCAGCGCCGTGCGCGGTTCGCTTGCCGCGCCGACCATGCGCAACGCGTCTTCGTATGTGCCGAAGGCTAATTCGTAGCTGAGTTCGGAATCCACGTATCGGTGCCGCTTACATGACAAGCGGGTGCCGGTTCGGCACCACATCCCAGCAGAGATTGCGCGAGGTGTAGTACCAGCCGCCGCGCTCGTAGATCAGCTCATCCCGGTACGTCCCGGTGGCGCGCAACGTGGTCTCTCCGAAGGCGGCGGAGAAAAGCAGGGCGACACAACGCTGCATCGCGTGCACGCCCTCGACGGCGATCTCGTGGTCGACGGTCACCAGGCGGTGTCCTTCGCCCCCGTCGAACGCCGAACGCAAATCGTCGAACACTTCGCCGTCGCGAACAAAGCTGGCACCGGAATGACGAAACGTCGCGATCCAGCTATCGCGGTCGCCCTCGGAGTAAGCGCGATTGTGCCGGGCGTTCAGATTCAAGATCGCGTGGCGGCCGGTCGCAGCGTGCAGGAACTGCTCCTGCTGGTAGGACATCGTCATTTCTACTCGCCAGCCTCTCCCCTGAAGGAAAAAAGAAACAAACTACGTAACATCGACTTTACTTACCGCTTAACAATATATCCGTGTTGTTCTCGATCCCAGGCCCTCGAAGTTAAACCGTTGGCTCGCAACAAATCTTTACGCACCCGCCCGATAACGTTCTTCGGGAGTTCGTTGACCTGGTCGATGTATCGCGGGACGCAGAAGTACGGCATCCGGCCGGCGCAGAAGTCGAGTAGCTCGGCGCAATCCAGCACGGCGTCGGGGCGCACCGCCACCACAAGCAGGATGTCGTCCTCGCCCAACTCACTGGGCACCCCGATCGCCGCCGCTTCGGCGACCGCGGGATGGCTCATGACGACGCGTTCCACCTCGACCGAGGAGATGTTCTCTCCGCGCCTGCGCAGTGAATCCTTGATCCGGTCCAGATACGTCAGGTTCTGATCGGCGTCGAGTCGGCCGAGATCACCGGTGCGGAACCACTCCGGATGCGGAACCAACCGCGCGTCTTGGCCGATGTAGCCCTCGCTCATCACGTGTGGGTGCCTGGGCCGGCAGGCGATCTCGCCCACGGTGCCGGCGGGAACCGGGTTGCCGTCGTCGTCGACGATGCGCACGTCGAAGTTGGGATTGGGTCGGCCCGACGTTCCGGGGACGCCCTCGTCGGCCACGCCCTTGACCGCGATCGGGAAGGCCTCGGTCATCCCGTACATCGTGACAATGCGGCAGCCGTAACGCTTTTCGATGTCGTGATAGGAGCTCGCGTCGATCGGCGCGGCCGAGATGAACCGCAGCGGCAGCTGCGCGTCACGCGTGTCGGCCGGCAGGTTGTACAGCATCGTCACCATCGCGCCGGCTCCGGCGAAGCCGACGGCATCGTGGGCGCGGATGTCGTCCCACACCTGGCCGGGATGGAACGACTGCGCCAGCACGGTCGTTCCGCCGACCAGCATCGGGGCCAGCACGCTGGGCGCGGCGCTCAGGTGGAACAACGGCATCGCCGTCCACAACGCCTCCCCCGACCGCAACTTCCAGGACGACGCGACGGTCGCCGCGACCGAGAACAGGTAGTTCCAGGTCGTGGCAACGGCTTTCGACGGCCCGGTGGTGCCCGACGTGTAGAACAGCGCCCCTAGCTCGCCAGGCTCGGCCGGGTCGTCGGTACATCCGGCCCCACGCTCCATCCGCCTTGCAAGCGAATCGTCTTGCACCACAATGTCGGACACCGTATCCAGCCGGTCGGCGACCTCATCGACCCGGGGACGGCGCTCGGCGTCGGTGAGAATCACCTTGGCCCGCGACAACTGCAGGGTGTGCAGCAGGAAGTCCCCCTTGTTCGCGGCGTTGACCGCCGCGCTCACCGCCCCGATCCGGGCCGCGCCCAGCCAGAAATACACCCATTCGGGGCAGGTGCCGGTGAACAGCGCCACTCCGTCGCCACGGCCCACACCCAACGAGGACAGCAGCTCGGCCGCCGCACAAGAGCGCCGCCGCATCTGCTCGAACGTCACGTCGGTGCCGGCGATCGACATCATCACCCGATCGGGGTATTGCTCGGCCCGCCGATCCAGCACGGCCGGAACCGTGAAACGATCCACGCCGAAATCGGAGGGCCCAAGCGGCCTGCTCCGAACCGAATGCATCACTTAGGCTTTCGCGGCCGCCGGGTCGGGTTCGCCGTCGGCGGTGTACCCGAAGTCGTTAGGCGTGGGCTCGGCGTCTGGATAGAAGCGGTGCGCCCAGCGCCGCAGCGCCGCGTAATCGCGTGCCTCCTCGGGAGCCAGGTTCGGCTTCTGAAGATACTTCATGTTCTCCCAGGTGAAGAAGTCCTGCTTGATGACCTCTTGCTGCAGCGCCAGGAATTTCGCGGCACGACCGGTCGGCACGTCGCCGGTGTCGCCGGGCTCACGAACGGATGCCTGCGTGTAGAAGTAGTCGGTGTAGTCCTCGTCGACCGGCGTCTGCCCGGTGACCTCGATGGTGGCCACCAGGTCACTCGGGAACCGGACCAGTCCCAGCCCCAACGAGTAGTTGTCGTAGATGATCTTGGCGTCGACCGGCCCGTTGGGGGTCAGCCAGGTCTTGGCCCGGCCGCCACCGAAGTGCGCGTTGACGGTGGCGTGCAGGTGATAGCCCGCCACTTCGAAAGAGGCGGTATTGGCCGGGTTGGCGGCCTTGTGCACGTACTGCACGTGATACGGGTCGGCCGCGTTCTCGATGATCATCTGCGCGTGCACCTTGACCCGGTTCAGCATCCGGCTGTGCGGGTGCAGCGGGTAGTACTCGCCGGTTTCCAGTTCGGGCAGCGCCGGCGGCTGCCAGTACGGCGCCCGCCCGTGTCGTTCGTGCCAGACCAGGATGAACCCGTACCACTCCATGCTCGGATAGGTGCGGATGCGAACGTTGTTCTTACAGCCGATCTTGCTGTACGGGATCAGCGCGTTGGTGCCGTCGCCGCGCCACTGCCAGCCGTGCCACGGGCAGACGATGTTCTCGTCCTCGACGGTGCCGCCGACGCCCATGTTGGCGCCGAGGTGCTGGCAGTAGGCGTCCAGCACGTTGACCTTGCCGGAGGCGGTGCGGAACAGCACCAACTCCTCGCCGAAGTAGTGCAGGCGCTTGACGTCGCCGGGCTTGACGTCGCTGGCGAAGGCGACGATGAACCACCCGGTCGGGAACCGATAGGTGGACAGCGCGATGCCGGACTGTCCGAACTCGCGTTCCGACGGGTCTGGCTCTGGAATCGTATTCGTCACGAGCACTCCGTTTCCCACGCGGCCGCTCTTACCTCACCGCGTTTCGACGACTAAAGTCTATTTTTACTATTTTAAGCATTGAACGTCAACGCGGCACCGGCCGGTTGCCGCGGGGCAGGAAAGCGAGCGGGGTTGCACATGACTGCTGCTGCAGTGGACCTATCCGATTTCGCCTTGTGGCGTAACGGTTTTCCCGACGAGTTGTTCGCCGAACTGCGGCACCACAGGCCGCTTTTCCGACACGGCCTGACACCGGGCGTGGCGCAGACCGTGCGCCGCGATTTCTGGGTCGCGACCAAGCACCGGCATGCGGTTCGCCTGCACCGCGACACCGACTCGTTCACCGCGGGCGACGGCCCGCTCATTCAGCCGGTCGCGATGTTTTCGTCGTACCCGACGATCATCACGTTGGACCCGCCCGACTTGAACAAGCGCCGCAAACTGATCTCCAATGCGTTCAATCCCCGAGCGATCGCCAAGTTGGAGGACGGTATTCGGGCACGGGCGGCGCGGATGATCGACGACCTGCTCGCCAAGGGCGGCGGGGACTGGATCTCCGATGTCGCCGACGCGTTGCCGATGACGGTGATCGGCGACATCATCGGCATCCCGGAAGAGGACCGGCCGCGCATCTTCGACATCTTCGACCGCATTCTCAAGGCGTTGGCACCCGAAGCGGGCCCGAGCGGACAGGTGGAACTCGAGCTCTTCGGCTCGGTCTTCGGCTACGCGATGGAGCTCACCGCCGAGAAGCGCAACACCCCCACCGACGACATCTGGAGCACGCTGGCGTCCGCGGTGATCACCGGTGACGACGGCGAGCAGTTCAGCCTGCCCGAACACGAACTCGAGTTCTTCTTCTTCGTATTGGCTTTTGCCGGCAGTGACACCACCAAAAACGCACTGGCCATGGGGCTGCAGGCGTTCGTCGCCAACCCCGAGCAGATCGAACGCTATCGCGCGGAGGAAGCGGTGCGGCCCAGCGCCGTCGAGGAGGTGCTGCGCTGGGCGTCGCCGGTGGCGTACTGGACGCGCACCGCGAAGGTCGATGTGGAGATGGACGGCCAGCACATCCCCGCGGGCGACCGGGTGGTGTCGATGCTGCGGTCGGCCAACCGCGACGAGGAAGTGTTCTCCTCCCCGTTCACCTTCGACATCGGCCGGCAGCCCAACCCGCACGTCGCTTTCGGCGGCGGCGGGCCACACCACTGCCTGGGTGCGATGCTGGCACGCGCCGAACTACGGGCGGTGCTCGACGAGCTGCTGCTGCGGTGCGAGCGCATCGAGATCGGGCCAGCCAAGGTGTCCTATCCGAACCTGACGACCAACATGTCGATCTATGACGAGATGGCGATCTCGCTGACGCAGCGGCGCTGAGCCTGATTGCCCGACTGTCCCCCTCGCGCCGTTCCGGCGCTCGCCGTCGTCGGGCGAGTCAGTCCTCCTGCAGTCGCAGTGCGGCCTTCGGGCACTGCTCGACCGCGGCGCGCACGTCGATCTCCCGGTCCGGCGCCACCGGTCCGTCCGCGATCTGCACCACGTCCTCGTCGCCCAGCTCGAAGACGTCCGGGGCGAGCGATTCACAAAATCCGTTGGCCTCACACAAGGTCTCGTCGACGGTCACGCGCATCAGTTGCCTCCTTATAGGCCCTTCGGGCGGGTTCCGATCACCCCGCTGGCAGCGAGGTTCGCCAGTTCTTCGTCGGTCAGCCCGCACCGATCGCGCAGTATTTCTCCATTGTGCTCGCCCAGCAGCGGCGGCGGGCGCATCAGCCACCGATCCTGGCCGGACAGCAGGGCGAACGGCGGGCACGGATAGAGGGCTGACCCGATGCTCGAATGCCGCATTTCCTCGAAGAAACCCCGGTCGCGCAGTTGCGGGTTCTCGGTCACCAGCGACGGCGAGACCACCGGCGCGGCGGGAACACCCGCACTCGCCAGCCGCTCCACCGTCGATTCCAGCGGCTGCCCGGCGAACCAGTCCTGCAGCCGCCGATCGATGTCGTCGGCGCGCGCCCGCCGGCCCTCGGCCGTGGCCAGGGCCTCGTCACACCAGGCCGGTCGTCCCATCACCTCGACGAGTGCGGACCACTGCTGGTCGTCGCGCACGGTCACCGCGATCCAGTCGTCGTCTCCGGTACACCGGTAGAGGTTCTGGATAACCCCGCCGAAGCCGCGATTGCCGTTGCGGCTCAGTGTCTTTCCGAAGACCTCGAATTCGATCGCCTGTATCGCGGCGGCGTTGAGCACCGTTTCGAGCATCGGCAGCTCGAGCTGCTGTCCGGTTCCGGTGCGGTCGGTGAAGTTCAGCGCGGCGAGCACGGCGAAGGCGGCGTGCACCCCGGCCAGCGGGTCGCAGGCGCCGCGCGGCGTCACCGGCGGCCCGTCCGGCAGTCCGGTCACCCAGGCCAGCCCGGCGAGTTGCTCCATGGTGGGGGCGAATCCGACCCGGTCGCGCCACGGGCCGTCCAGCCCGAACGCGGGCATGCGGGCGACGACGAGTTTGGGATTGACCTCGAGCAGCACATCGGCGGTCAGCCCGAACTGGTCCATCACGCGCGGGGAGAAGTTCTCGATCACGACGTCGGCTTCCGCGGCCAGCTTCTTGAACAGCCGCCGCCCCTGCTCGGAGCCCAAATCCAATGTGACAGAACGCTTGTTGGTGTTCATCGCGTGGAACACCCAGCCGTACTCCCACCAGTCGTCGACGTCCTTGCGCATCCCGCCGGAGTACCGAATGCCGTCGGGGCGCTGGATCGACTCGACCTTGATCACCTCGGCGCCGAACGCCGCCAGCAGATGCGTCGCCGCCGGCCCGGCCCAAAACGCGGTCAGGTCCACGATCCGAACGCCTTCGAGCGGCCGGCCATGGGCCGCCACTGTGTCCTCTGATTCTGTTGTGCGCCACGGTGGTTCGTCATTATCGGCGCCCGTAGCGGCGGTCTCGCCCACCGGGGCCGCCGCGCATGCCGACATCAGCCACGGTGGGCGGGGCTGATGAAAACCGGCCGGGTTTTGCCGGAACACCCCCCGGTCGGTGGCGTATTCCACCTCCCGGATCGTGGCGCCGTTGCCCAGCGCCGCGATCGGCAGCCGGAACAGTTGGCCCAGCTCGACGACCTCCGCGACGGTCCGCTGCGCCAGCCACGGGCCGATCTGCTCGCGGATCAGGTCGCGGTAGCCCCAGCGCCCGATCTGAAAACGCAGCTGCTCGATCTCTTCGAGCTGCGGGCATTCGACCATCGCCAGGAAGTCGAGCCATTGCTGACCGGTGACCATCGTGATCCCGACGAAGCCGTCCTTGGCCGGCTCGATCGACGGCACTTCGGTGGTGCGGCTGATCGGCGGCACTCGCAGCAGTTGCGAATGCAGCCATTCGCTGCTCTGCATCAGGGTCATCGCCTCGAGCATCGACAAGTCGAGATGTTCGCCGGGACCGCCGTGCTCGACGCGGCGGCGCACGGCCAGCGCGCCGAACGCGGCGAACACACCGCCCATGTACTCCCCCAGGTCGCCGCCGATCGAGATCGGCGGCCCGGCGGGATCGCCGCGGAAACCGGGCGAGCCGGCCCAGGCCTGCAGGGTGAATTCGCTGGCGGCGCGATCGGCATACGGTCCGGTCCAGCCGAAGTCGGAGATCGTGACGACCAGCGTCCGCGGCGCATCCGCCAGCAGCCGGCGCGGATCGATGCCCAGCGCGGCGGCCCGCGACGGGCCGGCGGTGAGGATGATCACGTCGGCGGCCGCCAACTCCTCGCGCAATCGCTGCGAGCCCGGCGCGAACGTCAGGCTCTGCTTGCCGGCGTTGAGGTAGCAATAGAACGGCGACGGCCGGCCATCCGGCACCGGCGAACACGACGCCGAGTAGCGCCGCAGCCAATCCCCTTGTGGCGGTTCGATTTTGCGCACCTGCGCGCCGGCATCGACCAGCAACTTGCCGCAGTAGCTGCCAGCTATCCGGTCACTGATCTCGACAACACGCAACCCGTGCAGCGGTGTCGGACGGTCGTCAGACCCCTGGCTCAATTGCATCCGTCCTTCCGATCGACACGCGATCAGAGATGCTATTTATATCATTACTGCTAAAATAGCTAAGCCAGTTGAGTGCGTGCTCGCCGCTCTTCCCGCTGTTCCTGCGAGGATTGGATGACCACCCTGGGAATTGGTCCCGATGCCCGTCGCCGGTTGTCGGCGCCGAGGATCGCCGAAATCGTAGCCGACGAGTTGCGCCGCCAAATCATCGACGGCGAACTCGCCGACGGCGATCTGCTGCCGCGTCAGGAAGTACTCGTCGAACAATTCAACGTCAGCCTGGTCTCGCTGCGCGAAGCGCTTCGCATCCTGGAAACCGAGGGCCTGGTCTCGGTGCGGCGGGGTAACCGCGGTGGCGCCGTCGTGCATGCGCCGGCCAAGACCAGCGCGGCCTACATGCTCGGGCTGTTGCTGCAGAGCGAGTCCGTTCAGGTCGCCGACCTCGGCATGGCGTTGCAGGAACTCGAGCCCGCCTGCGCCGCGCTGGCCGCTCAGCGGCCGGACCGGGCGGACACCCTGGTGCCAGAACTCAAGGGAGTCAACGAGTCCATGGCCGAGCACCTCGACGACGGGCGCCTGTTCACCGAAATCGGGCGCCAGTTCCACGATCTCATCGTGCAGGGCTGCGGGAATCACACCATCATCGCGGTCGTCGGCAGCCTGGAGACGTTGTGGAGCAGCCACGAACGTCAATGGGCCGACGAGAGCGCGGCGCGCGGCACCTATCCCTCGCTGACGCAGCGGCGTGCGGTCCTCAACACACACGTCAAGCTGGCCGAGACCATTGCGGAGGGAGACGTCGACCGGGCGCGGCGCATCGCGGGTCGTCACCTCGCCGATACGCAGACCTATGTGCTGGCCGGCCGCCCCACGCAACGGATCTACGCGCTATCGCCGCAGGCTCTTTCTCGTTCGGGGTCACGCCCGCCGGGCCTCCGGCAGTCCTAAGTCCCCATGCGAACCGCGTTGGTCACCGGCGGCAGCGGCGGGATAGGAAAGGGCTGCGGTCGCAAGCTGGCCGAACTGGGTTACGACGTGGTGCTGGTGGCCCGGCGCGAAGGCCCGTTGCGCGCGGCCGCCGAGGAGATCGAAGCCCGTCACATCGTGGCCGACGCGTCCGATCCGGACGGATTCGCCGCTGCGATAAGCACTTTGGAGACGATTGACCTGGTGGTTCACGCCGCGGGCACGCTGGGCGGAACGTATGCGCGCAAGCAGACCTTCGAGCAGTGGCAGACCATCATCTCGGCCAACCTGGATTCGTGCTTCGTGGTGACGTCCGCGGTGCTGCCGCGGATGCGCCCCGGCTCCCGGTTCGTGTTCATCTCGTCGTCGGCCGCGCACGAGCCGATGATGGCCCGGACCGCCTACTCCGCGTCGAAGGCCGGCATGAACGCGTTCGCCCGGGCGTTGGCGCTCGAAGTCGACCGCGACGGCATCGCCGTGCACATCGTGACGCCGGGCCCGGTGGAAACCGAGATGCTGCAAGACGTTCCCTTCGAGATGTACGCGATTCAGATCTCCGACGTCGCCGACGCCGTCGCCTGGCTGGACACCGTGGACCCGTCGGTCGATCTGCCGGAGATCCGGCTCTCGGCCGTGCAGCGCGGTCCGTATGCCCGACCGCCGGTCGTCCCTAACGAAGCGCGCCGCCGCCAGGGAAGGGCTTGATCACCGTTTCCCCGAACTCGTGCAGCGACTCCGGCTTCGCGAAATCGGCGAACCACACATAGAAACGCTCGACCCCTTGGCCGGCCAGACCCGCGAAGTGCTGGGTCAGCTCGTCGGCAGCACCGCACACCAGGCCCGCCCCCAGGTTCCCGAAGCGACGGGTGCTCACCTCGCGCACGGTGTCGGGGTCGGTGCCCGAGCGGGCGAAGCCGATCATCTGCTGGACCGAAATCCGGGCGCTGCCCGCCGACGGGGCCAGCTTCGGCAACCGGTCGATATGGTCGGCCTGCAGGTTCCACCAATCGCCGTAATTGCGAACGAGTTCCATCATGCGGGGCCCGCTGCCACCCAGAACCAGCGGTATCGGATGGTTGCGCTTGGGCAGTTGAACCGTAGCGTCGTCGTCGCTGCCGTCGCCCCAGTACTGCCTGATCAGGGCCAGGTGACGGCCGAGCTGCTGCACGCGGGCCACCGGATCCTGCTGACCGACATCAAATCTGGTGAACTCGGCGGGCCAGGATCCCGAACCCAGACCCAGATCGAACCTGCCGCCCGATGCGTCCGACAGGGTGACGGCCTGCTTGGCGAGCACGGCGGGATGCCGGAAGGCGTCGCACAGCACCAGATGACCGATGCGCAGCCGCTCGGTCCTGGCCGCCACCCAGGTGGCGACGGCCATTGCCTCCCAAATGCTTTCGTCGGGTAACCCGGGAGCCTCGAGGTGATCGATGAACGCCATTCCGTCGAAGCCACTGGCTTCGGCGGCCCGCGCCCGTTCCGTGATGTCGCCCACGGACAGCCGCACCTGCGGCAGGAACAGATACCACTCGACCATGCGCCACCTATGCTCGTGCCGATTGCAACAGCGCGGCTAGTTTACTATCTTTATTATGTTAGGGGTCTTATGGATGTCGGATTGACTTCGGATCAGCTGTCGCTGCGCGACACCGTGCGCGACATCTTGCGTACCGAATGTCCTCCCGATGCCGCCCGGCAGGCGCTGACGGACCCGGAGCGCTGGCGCGCTCTGTGGAAGACGGTAGTCGACCTCGGTTGGACCGAACTCGCCGCACCCACCGGCGGCGATTACGGACCCGTCGAGCAGACAGTGGTTCTCGAGGAGTGCGGCGCCGCGCTGGCGCCAATTCCGTTGCTCAGCAGCGTCGGCCTGGCCGCGGGCGCCTTGCGCTCCGGTGGTCTGGACAAGGTGCTCACCGACATCGCCGGCGGGGTCGTTGCCACCCTGGCGGTGCACGCCAAGGGATCTCGGCTACCCGAGCCACCGATGACGCTGCGCGACGGGAGGGTGCGCGGCCGGGCGGTCGCGGTTCCCAACGCGTCTCGGGCAGAGCTGATCGTCGCGCTGGCCAAATCCATCGACGGCCATGTCGCCGTGGTGGTGCGCACCGGCGACGGCGTGACGATCACCGCGGGCGACTCCACCGATCCCGCGCACCCGGTCGCCGACGTCGAGATCGACGCCGAACCGGTGGCGTCCGCGCCCGTCGACCTCGAGTCGGCGCTGACCGCACCGATGGTGGCCGTCGCCGCCGATCTGGTCGGCGTGGCCGGCGCCGCCCTGCACCTCTCCGTCGAGCACGCCAAGTCGCGCCGTCAATTCGGCTCACCGATCGGGGCATTCCAGGGAATCAAGCACGCGCTGGCCGACAACTACGTCGCCGTCGAGCGCGCCCGCAGCCTCACCTACGCCGCCGCGGCCCGCCTGGCCGATCCGGACACCGCACCCGCGGACGCCTGGACGGCCGCGGCACTGGCGAAGGCGGCGGCCGGCGACGCCGCGACCAACTGTGCGCGCACCGCCGTCCAAGTGCACGGTGCGCTGGGGCAGACCTGGGAGCACGACGCACACCTCTATGTCCGGCACGCCTGGCAGGGCGCCGCGCTATTGGGAGACAGTCGCGCGCTCTATCGCGAGGTGGGCTCCCGCTTCGTCGCCGGAGGCGCGGCATGACAACCAAATCCGAGGCGGTCGCCGAGTTCGTCGACTGGTTGGCCGCGTTTCTGCCTCAGGACTATTACGAGAACTACCGCCGGTACCGCTGGGATATCCCGCTGCGCCGCGATTATCAACGCGCCGCCTTCGAGGGTGGGTGGCTGCAGCCGACCTGGCCGCGCGAGCACGGCGGCCGATCGCTGGGTCTGCGCGACGCGATGGAGATCCGGATCGAAGGCGCGCTGCGCTCGGCACCCAAGCTGCCCAGCATTCAGGGGCCCGGCGTCGCGGCTCCCGGCATTCGCCAGTTCGGCACACCCGCCCAGATCGAGCGGTTCTTGGTGCCGCTGCTGCGCGGCGACGAATGGTGGGCGCTGGGCATGTCCGAGCCGGAAGCCGGATCGGATTTCGCGAGCCTGCGCACCCGCGCCGAGCGTGACGGCGACGTCTTCCGGGTCAACGGTCACAAGATCTGGACGACGCAGGCGCACGAATCGCGGTGGTGCACGCTGTATGCCCGCACCGATCCGGACGCGCCGAAACACCGTGGCATCTCGTGTCTGATCCTCGACCTGCACTCCCCCGGCGTGCGCATCGAACCCATCCGGATGGCCTCGATCTCCGACGAGACGTTCTGCGAGGTCTTCCTCGACGACGTCGAGATCCCGCTGGAAAACCTGCTGGGCCCGGTCAACGGCGGCTGGAACGTCGCGCTGTCGTCGCTGCATCACGAACGCCAGATGATCTGGATCATGAACTGGGTCGTGATCAAGCGCGGACTCGACGCGGTGCGCACTGCGGGCGCCGAAGACTCCGACCTCTACCCCGAACTCGGGTCGCTGCTCGCCGACGCCGAAGCGCTGCGCGCCACCGGATACCGCGCGCTGGGCAACGAACTCGCCGGCCGGAACAGTCCGGAGGCCGACATCATGAAGCTGCTCGGATCGGTTACCTTGCAACGGGTTTGGGAACTCGCCGCCGCGGCCCAAGGCCCGGGCTCGGCCGGCGACCCGGACCTGCTGTTCGAACGCCAGGACGCGCTCGCCGCCACCATCTACGGCGGAACGTCGGAGGTGCAGCGCAACATCATCGCCGAGCGACTGCTCGGGCTGCCGAAGGGATGACGATGGATTACGACCTCGGCGACGACGCCGTCGAACTGCGACACCGCCTGCGGGAGTTGATCGCTCACCACGTGCCACCGGATTTCCTCGGTGCGTGCACCGAGGATCCGCAAGACCTCGCCACCACCGAGACGTTCTGCAAGCTGCTGGCCGTCGAGGGACTGCTGGCGCTGGCCTGGCCGAAAGAGCATGGCGGCGGCGGTGGTTCGGTCTGGCAGCAGACGGTGCTGCGCGAGGAGATGTGGGCCCAGCACGAGCCGCGCGGCCCGCAGTACATGGGGATCAACTGGGTCGGCCCGGCATTGATGCGCTACGGCACCGAAGAGCAGAAGGCCAAGCACCTGGCCGCCATCGCCTCCGGCGATGTGATTTGGTGCCAAGGCTTTTCCGAGCCGGAGGCCGGAACCGACCTCGTCTCGCTGCGTACCCGCGCCGTGCCGGACGGTGACGGCTGGCGCATCACGGGCCAGAAGGTGTGGACGTCGTATGCCCAGATGGCGTCGTGGTGCGTACTGGCGACATGCACCGACCCCGACGCGCCAAAGCACAAGCGGCTCACCCTTTTTCTGATCCCGATGGATCGGCCCGGTTTCACGGTACGGCCGATCCCGTCGATGCTGGGGCCGCATCACCTCAACGAGATGTTCCTCGACGACGTGCCGGCGTTCCCCGGCGACGTGCTCGGCGAGGTCGGTGACGGCTGGCGGGTGATGCGCGAGGCGCTGGCGTTCGAGCGGGTCGGCATCGCGCGCTACGCGCGCTGCGAGTCGCTGCTGCATCGCATGCAAAGCGAGCTCGGCGAGGACTGGGACCGGCTGCCCGAATCGCTGCGGGCCCGGTGGGTCCGGGCGCTCGTCGACCTGCGGGTGGCCCGGCTGCTGGCCTACCGCGCGGTGTCGCTGCAGGACGATCCGGCGGCCGGGGCGGCGGCCAGCGCCGCCCGCATCGCCACCACCACCTGCGACCAACAGGTCGCCGAGCTGCTGTTCGACGTGCTCGGACCGACGGCGCTGGACAGCGGCGCATCGTCGGCACTACACGGGGCGATCGAAGACCATTGGCGCTACGCACAAGCGGCCACCGTGGCGTCGGGCACCATCGAGGTGCAGCGCATGCTGGTCGCCCGAGACGCCCTGGGAGAACACCGGTGAAAACCGCACTGCCACAAGATATTAGCGACTTCGCGGCCGTCGCCGCCAAACGGTTCGATCGGCTGGGTGGCCCACAGGCCGCCCTGCGGGCCGAGCGAGACGACAGCGTTCGGGACGCGGCGCGCACGGCACTCGGCGAGCTCGGCGCGTTCGAGCTCGATGTCCGGTCCGGTCCGGACGACCTGCTGGCCGCGGCGGTGCTGTGCCAGACCGCCGGCGCGCACGCGCTGCCCTATCCCCTCGTCGAGGAGCTGCTGGCGATCGACGGTGCCCGGCTGGCGCTGGTCAATCCCGAGGCGGCACGCATCGACCACGGCGACCTGCCGGGCGACTGGATCGCCGCCGATCTGGATGGCAACCGCTACCAGCTGCAGATGGGGTCGCGGACCAACGCCAAACTGGGCCCATTCCTGGTGCCCGCCTCATTGAGCGCACCCGACGGGACAGTTCCGGCCGCCGACGTTAATCTTCATCTCGTGCTGGGGTCATGGCGGATTCTGGGAGCGATGCAGCGCTCGCTGCGGATCGTCACCGACCATGTGCAGGCCCGCATCCAGTTCGGCAAGCCGCTGGCGGACTTCCAGGCCGTCCGGTTCGCCGTCGCGGATGCCTCGGTCGCGGTGCGCGGGCTGCACGAGTTGGCCAAATACACCATCTGCCGACCCGAATCGCTGGCGCTGCAGGTGCATTCCGCCGATGCGCTGGTGCTGCGGTTCAAGGCCACCGACACCGCCCGGCAGGTGCTGCGCACCTCCCACCAGTTACTCGGCGCCCTGGGCTTTTGCGACGAATCCGACGTCAGCGTGCTCGACCGCCACACCCAGCCGCTGATCCGGTTGCCGCTGGGCGCCGAGGCGCTCGGGCTGCGCCTGATCCCCAACGTCCGCGACGGCTCCCTGGAGACCCTGTTCTCGGAGCCGGTATCGGCGTGAGCCGCGCCGGCGACGATGCAGAGCGCAGCGATGAGGAGGAGTGGCGCCAATGAGCACAGAGTCCGCCGCGGCCGAGGTGACCCCGAACCCATTCGCAGACGGGGTCCCGTTCGGCACCAAACTCGCCGAGCTCGCCGAGGAACTGGCCGACCAGCCGGCGGTGACGATTGTCGCGCTGGACGGCACCGCGCAGACGATGACGTTCGCCGAGCTCGACACCAGGGCCAACCAGTGGGGACGGGCGCTGGCCGCCAGCGGCGCTGAAACGGGTTCCCTTGTCGCCCTTGCCATCCCGAACTCACAACACCTGGTACTGGCCGCGCTGGGGTGCTGGAAGATCGGTGCCGTACCGATTCCGATGCACTGGGATCTGCCCGAATGGGAGCGCGACCGGGTGCGCGCGGTGATCAACCCGGCGGTGGTCGTCGACGAGGACACCCGGTGGGAGCTGGACGCGCGGGCGGCCGCAGAATCCCCGGACCCGCTCCCCGAAGCCGTGTCCCCCACCGCGAACGGCATCTGCAGCAGCGGTTCCACCGGCGTGCCCAAAGTGATCCTGAACCTGGCGCCGTCGCTGTGGATCCCGCAGCAGGGCGAACCGTTCCTGGCGAACTGGACACCGGTGGCCAAGCCGCAGACCATCCTGGTGCCCGCGCCGATGTATCACACCAACGGCTTCGCGACCTTCCTGATGCTGCTCAGCGGCGACCATCTGGTGATTCTCGAAAAGTTCGATGCGGCAGTGTTTGTCGATGCCGTGGAGCGTTACCGGATCACGAATTTCACGGCCACGCCGACGATGCTGGCACGCATCGCGGCCCTGCCCGACATCCGAGAGCGCGACCTGTCCAGCATCGTGTTCATCCTGCAGGGCGCCGCGGTGATGCCGCCGTCGCTGCTGCACACCTGGTTCGAACTGCTCAGCCCGGAGCAGATCGTGACGGCCTACGGGATGACCGAGAATCTCGGCCTCACCGCATTGCGTGGCGACGAGTGGCTGGCTCATCCCGGCAGTGTCGGCCGCGGCTTCCGCGACACCGAGATTCGCATCTTGGACGCCGACAAGAACCCGCTGGGTCCGGGCGAAGACGGCGACGTCTATCTGCGCTCGGTGATGAGCGCGGGCTACCGCTATTTGGGTGGAGCGCCGCCGTTGCCGTCGACCGACGACGGATTCCGTTCCGCCGGCGACATCGGCCACCTGGACGAGGACGGTTTCCTCTACATCGTCGATCGCCGCGTCGACATGATCGTCAGCGGCGGTGCCAATGTCTTTCCCGCCGAAGTCGAATCGGCGCTGTCGGGCCACCCCGGCATCGCCGACGTCGTCGTCATCGGACTCGCCGACGAGCGGTGGGGGCGCCGGGTGCACGCGGTGGTGCAGCGCGCCGACGGCGCGGAGTTGGACGAGACCCAGATCATCGAGTACGCCAAGAACCGGCTCGCTCCTTACAAGGCGCCCAAGACGGTCGAGTTCGTCGACGCCATCCCCCGCACCGCCGCGACCAAGGTCAATCGATCGGCAATGATCGCGGCCCGCGGCGGCTGAGGTACTTGTCAGAGGCCGTCGCTCGCACCGAGTTGATCACCGACCCCGAGGTGATGGCCGCCGTCGATGCCCAGCTCGCGGTCAAGGTGCGGCAGTGGCCGTCGATGACGCGCGCCCGGCTGGGTGCCGCGGTCGATCGCCTGGTGGCAAAAGCCGACCGCGACGCGCTCCGGCGCACCCGAAAACAGCAGGCCGACCGCGAACTGTCGCTGTGGGACGGCGGCAACGGGCTGACCGAGGTGTTCGGCCGGCTGTTGACCCCCGACGCCCAGGTGCTCGACGCCCGCCTGAACGCACTGGCACACACCGTCTGCCCGCACGATCCGCGCACCGCCGCCCAGCGCCGCGCCGACGCGCTGGGCGCACTGGCCGCCGACGCCGACCGGCTGACATGCCGCTGCGGCCAACCCACCTGCCCCGCCGCCACCACAGCGGTGCCCAGCCCGGTGCTCATCCACGTGGTCGCCACCCAATCCACCGTTGACGGCACCGCACCCGAGCCCGGCGCGCTCATCGGCACCGACGTGCTCATCCCCGCCGAACTAATCGCCCAACTAGCCGCGCAGGCCAAACTACGACCGCTGGTCCATCCCGGCGACACCCCGGCCGAACCCCGCTACGCCCCGTCACCGGCGCTGGCCGATTTCGTCCGCTGCCGCGATCTGACCTGCCGATTCCCCGGATGCGACCGCCCGGCCACCGACACCGATCTCGACCACACCATCCCCCACACCGACGGCGGCCCCACCTGCGCCTCGAACCTGAAATGCCTATGCCGCCTCCATCATCTGATCAAAACCTTCTGGGGATGGCACGACCGACAACTGCCCGACGGCACCATCATCTGGACCTCACCGTCCGGCCGTACCCACGTCACCGCCCCCGGCGCCGCCCTACTGTTCCCGGACCTGTGCGCACCCACCGCCCAGATCACCGCACCAGACCACCCCGAACCCTGCACCGACCGCAGCGCCATGATGCCCCGACGCCGCCGCACCCGCACCCGACGCCGCTACGACTACATCGCCGCCGAACGACGACACCACCGCCAAACACGACAACCACACCAAACCAGCCCACCCCCAACACAACTCACCGCTCACGGCCGCCCACCCAACGACGAACCCCACCCTTCTAAGCGTGGTGGCCGAAGCAGTCTTCCAAGACTTCGCCGACGGCCGCCAGGGAGCGGCTGGAGTGCTGCTTGACCAGCACGTGCCCGCCCAGCACCACGAGGGCGATCGGGAACTCGACGGCTCCGAATGCCAGCAGCGCGGCCAGTCCCGCGACATAGACGATGTCGTGCTTGTCGGGGCGGTGGAACTTTCCGATGATCGGCAACTCGATCGCCCGTGATTCCAGCTCCCGCAGGGTCCGCAGGGTCCGGGCGCGCTTGGAGTTGGGGTGCGCCTCGGCGTAGGCGGCCCACCGTTCTGCGAAAGTCGTTCCCGACCCCAGTTCTTCGGCGAGCTCTTCGGCGAGCTCTTCGTGGAGTTCGTCGTGCAGCTCGTCGTGCAACTCGTCATGCAGTTCGTCGTGCAGCTCGTCATGCAGCTCGTCGTGCAGCTTGTCCGAGCCGGAATCCGATGCGGCCGTGCTGTTTTGCTCTTCGTCCAGCGTGGTCATGTCAGTCTCTTTCCGTTGTGTAGTCGGTTAACCGGCGGGTGTGAGTTCCAGTTGGGGTGCCCGATCACCCTTGGCGCCGTTGCCGCTATCCATACCGGGAATTTCCTGGGCCCACGCGGTGAGTGACCCCACCATGTTGTTCAAAACGTTGTCGGCCTCGCCGCCGTACTTGGAGACGCGTTTGCCGATCATCGACGCCATCCGGATCAACAGGTCCGGCTTGGCGGCCGTGAGCACGGTCAGGGCCACGGCCGGGACCACCCCTTCGATCCACCCCAGCGGACCCAGCGGCACGCAACCGACGAGCTGGCTCAGGCCCGGGGTCGTGATCAGGGCGCCCATCGCGACGAAAGTCCCGACGACAGTGCCGACCACGAGCGGATCACGCGAATCCAGCAACGTCTGCCCGAGCTGCGTGGTGACCAGTCCCACCAGACCGACCGTCGCCGCACGCTGCGGGGCGGCGCGGGTGAAGGTAGCCAGGCTCCACGAGGTGCTCGCTCCAATCGTGGTGGCGGCACCGCGAATGGCGACGGTCTCCATCAGATCGTCCATGTTGATCCCGCGCTCGGACGGCGGCCGCATGTTGCGCACCGCGCTGACCGCAACGGCCGTCGTGGGGAACACGTCGGTCAGGATGTTCACCAGCAGGATCTGCCTGGCCGTCAGCGGCGCCATGCCCCGGACCATCGTCCCGTACATGTTGAAGGCCACTTCACCGGCGTTGCCGCCCAACAACATTCCAACCGCGGCCTGCGCTTGCTGCCACAGCCGGTGGCCTTCTTCGATCGCCTCCAAGAGGCTTCCGACGCGACCCTCGGTCAGCACCACGTCCGCGGCGCCGCGGGCCGGGTCGCTGCCGTGCGAGGACACACCCACGCCCACGGCCGCGGCACGGATAGCCGCTGCATCGTTGGCGCCGTCGCCCACCATCGCGGTCACGACCCCGGAGTTGCTGATCTGCTGGACGATCTGGACCTTCTGCTCGGGCGACATCCGCGCGTAGATCACGTTGGTCTTGACGACCTCGGCACGCTCGGCGATCGACAACCGCTCCCAGCGCGCTCCGGTGATGATGCAGTCCTCCGGAACGTCGAGCCCGATCTCGCGGGCGATGGCGCGGGCGGTGGCCGGGTGGTCACCCGTGATCACCCGCACGCCGACGTCCCGTTTGGCCAACCCGAGCAGCAGATCCCGCGCGTCCGGCCGCGGCGTGTCGGTGATCCCGAGGAAACCGAGCAAGCGAAGTCCGCTGCGGCACAACGGTTCCAGGCCCTTCTCCTGCGCGATTTCGAGCTCGTCGTCCGTCAGCGTCTTGTCGGCGACCGCGATCACCCGAAGGCCCTGCGTCGCCATGCTGTGGACGTGCTCCAACAGCTCCTCGCGAAGGTCGTCGTCTTGACCCTCGACGCACCCCGAGAGGACGATTTCCGGTCCGCCCTTGACCGCCAGGGTGTCGCCGTCCAGCCCGGCCGCGTAGGCCCGGCCGGCACGGAACGGCAACTCGCGGTCACGCTTCGGCTGGCTGCCGGCCCGGTTGACCACCGCGGCATCCGTCGCCTGCAGCGGAGCGTGCTCGGTGATCGCCACCGGGGTCGCCAGCGCCGCACGCTCGAGAATCACATCCTCGTCGAAACCTGGCTGCGCGGACACATTTGTCACCACCAGCCGGTTTTCGCTGAGCGTCCCGGTCTTGTCGAAGCACACCACCTCGACGCGACCCAGCGTCTCGACCGACCGCGGCGCCCGGACCAGCACATTGCGCTCGGTCAGCCGCCTGGCCGCCTCGCGCTGGGCCAGCGTCGCCACCAACGGCAGCCCTTCCGGCACCGCCGCGACCGCGCAGTACACACCGCTGGTGACGGCCTCCCGAATGCCCGATCCCCGCAGCAACGCGGTGGCGATCACGCCCACACCACCGGTCAGGGTCCAGGGCAACACCTTCGCCGTCACCGAGGCCAGCTGCGCATGCAGCCCGACCTCGTCGCGCCGCCGCGGGGCCAGCGCCATGGCCCGGCCCGCGGCGGTCGCGTCGCCCACCGCGACGACCACCGCGCGGCACACCCCGCTGAGCACGGTCGAGCCCTCGTAAATCATGCAGGCCCGTTCCGCGAGCGGACGGCCCGGTGTCGGTGCGGGGTTCTTGGTGACCGGCAACGACTCACCGGTCAACGACGATTCGTCCACCTCCACGGCGACCGCGCTCAGCACCCGGGCGTCGGCGGGGACCAGCTCGCCGGCCCGGACCTCGATGATGGTTCCCGGCCTCAGTTGCTCGGTGGGTATCAGCTCGAACTGGTCGGGACCCGTGGCGACGCGCGCGGGCGGCGTCTGGGCGCTGAGCATCCTGTTCAGCTGGCGATCCGAGCTCAGTCGCTGTGCCGCGGCGATCGCGGCGCTGCCCACCAACACGATCCCGACCAGCACACCGTCCATCGGCGAACCGACGAGCGCGCTCGCCATGGCCCCGGTGGCAAGGATCGGGGTGAGCGGATCCTGCATCTCGTGCCACATCGCGTCGACGACATCCTTGCCGCTGTCCGCGAACCTGGCGGCCAGCGCCTGCATCCGGGTCTTCGGCAACTGAGCCACCGCAGCGATGGATCCGGTGGAGTTGGCGACCTCGGGCCACAGCACCCGAATCTGTTCCTGTGCCTGATCGGCGTCCAGCGCATGCCATTCGGTGTCGGTGGCAGCGGCCGGATCGGGCTGCATGGCCACACCCCGCCCGATCACGTAGCCGGGGATGAGCGCGATGGCGGCGGCCGCGATGCTCGGGCGTACGCCCGCCGCCCGCACCCCCGGTAACAGCGTCAGCGAGCCCAAAAGTGTTCCGGCAGCAGCTAACTCGACACCCCGGCGCGCGGCTGACTTGGCCGCGGGGATGGCGTCGATGATCCGGCACGCAACCTTCAGATTCGGGATCAGGACGTCGGCCGTCCACGCGGGCGCCGCCCGACCGGCGGGCCAGACCCCCAGCGCGAGATCCGCGGCGGCGAAGGCGAGCCGAAGGTCACGCCCGATCACGGCGACGATCTTGCCGTCGGCCTGCAGTTGCCGAACCGCGCCGAAGATCGTCACATCCACGTCGTCGTCGACGGGCAGCAGCTCGTCGAAGGTTCCGCGCAGGTGCCCGGTATCGGCCTGATCCACCGATACCAGCCTGAGATCGGCGGCACGCGCCGCGGCCATCAGCGGTTCGGCGTACGGGTCCGCGTTGCGCGCCACCACGACCTCGAGGTCGTCCAGTTCCGGCAGCTGATGCGCGGGTGACAGCGAGCAACCGGTGTGGACTCCTGCGCCGAGCAGGCCGTCGTTGACATCCGTTTGGGCGCACCGCCACACCTTGGTGCGGAGTTCGCCGTCGACGCCGCTGATCTCGGCGACCCGCAGGGTCTCACCGATCAGCACCGCGGGCTCGATGATCAGCACGTCGACACCGTCGAGGCGCCGGATCGCGTCGGGTCGCATCACCAGTGTGTTGTGGTGGCGGTTCAGGCCGGCGCAGAACGTGGTGGCGAACGACTCGCGGGCGTAGTTGAGCGCCCGCGGTGCGGCGACGATGACCGCCTCGCTGGCGAGCATCGCGCCGCCGCTGACGGTCAGCGCGATGGCGCCGGCCAGGCCCGCCGCGGTTGCTGCGCGGGCGTAATTCTCCGACGCGGTGTCCGGCACCGGGCGGGGCCGCCGTATTTCCGGGTGCGGCTCGCATTCGGCGCTGAGCGCGAGGTTGGGTTCGTGCTCGTTCCAGGCTTCCACCGCCGACAGCGCCTCTATGAGGCGCAGGCTCCGAAGGCACATGTCGGCGGCGATCACCGACGGGGTGTGGCCGAGGGATTGGGTGACGGCGGTGCCCAGCGCGAGCAGTGCGTCGGCACGTCCCCGCCCGAGCGCCCGCTCGAACACCCGGCGCACATCGGGCTGCGCCTCGGCAAACGTCGTCGCGGCGGCGAAGGCGCGCGGCAACCGCGGCATCCGCGTCACTTGCAAGAACGCCGTCACGCCCAGCGACACCGCCTTGGCCCCGAGCAGTCCCATCCGGTTGACGACCTCCGCGCCATCCCCGGGAATGTCGATCACCGGCAGCCGGACCGGAGTCGCCGTCGCGAACTCGTCGGATGGCTCGGTTCGATCGGACTGCTCGGTGAACGCCCGTTCGATCGCCTCCACCATCAGCGCCAAATCATCGACGCTGGGCCCGTTTTCATCGATGTCGACGACCAGGCGCGAGAGCGGCCAATTCACCTGAGTGCGTGCGACGCCGGTGGTGCTGCCGATCGTCGTTTCCAGGACGGTTTCGTACTCGGACGAGTCGGCCCCCTCAGGCATGCGCAGCTCGATCCAGCCCCGGCCATTACCGGACCAGCGGCGGCGGGGACGATCCCCACCTAGCAACTCAGCTGCCGCGGCGGCGCCGCCTGCGACCACCATACGAAGCCCCGAGACGATCGGCTCGATGACCATAGTTGTGCTTTTACGCCCTCTCGCCTTAGTTAGCTTTGACATTGCAGATTCACGCAGCAGACTCGTCGAAGTAGTACATGCGTGCTACACCGTAAGGACTAAGAGGATCCAACAACGCGAATTAGAGAATCCGAAAAGCAAACGGACGACAAATTATTGGCCACACGCACAACAATTCGAATCTTGGGAGGGCACAGTGACGCTCATCGAACGAGCCACCAAATCGGCGAACTCGGTTGCCGACCAAACGGTTTCGACGGTTAGCCAGATCGGGACCGCGGTCGCGGAGGGCGTCGTCGTTACAACTAGGGACATCCGCACCGGTATGCGGGAGGGAAACATCCGCCCGCGGACGGCCGTCATCGCCGCGGCGGTCGGGCTGATCGCCGTCGTCGAATGGCCCATTCTGCTAGCCGCCGGCGGTGTCGCCCTGCTCGCCAGCAAACTGAAGAAGCGGACTCCCGAAGCGGAATCCGAGTCCGAGACCGAAGCCGAGATCGTCACCGCCGAATAGGTGGTGGGTCCGCTCCCAAAGTGGCCGGGGCGCCTCGGCCGCGGCCGAGGACTCACGGCACGCCGGTCCGCGCGGTAACCTCATTCTCGTAGCGCACGCATGCGCGACGGAAGGGGACATAGCGCACATGACCGCCCCCAGCGATGACGCCGAAGTGACCCGCGGCGACCGCTTCATCAAGACCGCCGTGGAGATCCTGGGCGAGACCGGGCGCACCGACTTCACCGTGCAGGAGGTCGTCGCCCGCTCCAAGACCTCGTTACGGGCCTTCTACCAACACTTCAGCAGCAAGGACGAGCTACTGCTCGCGCTGTTCGACCGGACCATTTCGCAATCGGTGCTGACCTGGCGTGCCGAGGCCACCGGCCTGGACAGCACGTCCGCGCTGAAGCTGGTGATCGACCGCATCAGCCAGCAGCCGGAATCGAGCACCCAGGACAGCCTGAACCGGGCGCTCGGCCTCTACAACCAGCATCTGGCCGATACCCGACCCCGCGAATACGCCCGCGTGCTGTCCCCGCTGTATCAACTGATCCGCGACATCGTCGGGCAGGGCATCACCGAGGGAGTGTTCAACCCCGCCCTCGATGTCGGCGCGTCGGCCGCCATCGTCATGCAGACGATGATGGGCGCGCAGCGGTTGCATTGGCTGGGCGCCGAATTGAACGGAACACCGGTCGACACCGGCCAGTTGTACGACTTCTGCAGCCGCGCGCTGGGCATCCGGGACACCGACGACGAAACGACCACGCCGTCACTGGCGGAGTTGTTCGCCGCAATCGGCTTGCGCGCTGGTTCCCGCAATGGCGAATTTGCGATGACGATGCCGGTGAGTCCGCACGTGGTCAACACTTCCGGGGCGCTGCAGGGCGGCCTGATCGCCACCCTCGTCGACGTCGCGGGCGGCCAGTACGGCCTCGATTTTCTGCAGCCGGGCACCACGATGACGACCGCGGATCTGTTCGTCCGCTACCTGCGCCCGATCCGCCAGGGCGCCGCGTTCGCGGTGCCCCGGATGCTGCGCGCCGGCCGGCGGGCGATGGTCATGCAGGTCGACATCTACGGCGACGGCGACGACGAGGTCGCCGCCACGGCGACGGTGAATTTCGCCATCATCAACGGCGCGACACCCAAGGGTCTCCGAGCCGACACCTGACGCCGGTACATGTTGTTGCGCAGAAGTGGTAACGTCATTACCACCCAAAGAGAATCCAGCCCTCAAGGAGATCGCCATGCCGTCTCGCGAGCTTCCGTTCCCGGTATTCGACGCCGACAACCACATGTACGAGCCGCAGGAAGCGCTGACCAAGTTCCTGCCGGACAAGCGCAAGAACGTGATCGACTACGTGCAGGTGCGCGGTCGCACCAAGATCGTGGTGCGCGGCCACATCAGCGAATACATCCCCAACCCCACGTTCGAAGTGGTGGCCCGTCCCGGTGCCCAGGAGGACTACTTCCGGCACGGCTCCCAGGGCAAGAGCTACCGCGAGATCCTCGGCGAGCCGATGAAGGCCATCCCCGCGTTCCGCGAGCCCGGCGCCCGCCTCGAAGTCATGGATGAGCTGGGCATCGACTACGCGCTGATGTTCCCGACGCTGGCCAGCCTGGTCGAGGAGCGCATGAAGGACGACCCGGAGATGACCCACGACGTCATCCACGCGCTCAACGAGTGGATGCACGAGCAGTGGTCGTTCAACTATCAGGACCGCATCTTCGCCACCCCGGTCATCACCCTGCCGATCGTCGACCGTGCGCTCGAGGAACTGCAGTGGTGTCTGGAGCGCGGTGCCCGCACCGTGCTGGTCCGCCCGGCACCGGTGCCCGGCTACCGCGGCAGCCGGTCGTTCGGCCTGGAGGAATTCGACCCGTTCTGGCAGGCCTGTGTGGCCGCCGAGATCCCGGTCTCGATGCACGCCTCCGACAGCGGCTACTCCGAGCTGCTGAACATCTGGGAGCCCGGCGACGAGTTCCTGCCGTTCAAGCCGACGGCCTTCCGCAGCCTGGCCATGGGCCACCGTCCCATCGAAGACGCGTTCGGCGCGCTGATCTGCCACGGCGCGCTGACCCGCAATCCCGACCTGCGGATCCTGTCCATCGAAAACGGCGCCGACTGGGTACCGACCCTGTTCAAGGGCCTCAAGGGCGTGTACAAGAAGATGCCGCAGGCGTTCGCCGAGGACCCGATCGAGACGTTCAAGCGGTGCGTCTACGTCAGCCCGTTCTGGGAGGACCGGTTCACCGAGATCGTCAACATGGTCGGCACCGACCGCGTGGTCTTCGGTTCCGACTGGCCGCACCCCGAGGGCCTCAAGGACCCGATCACCTTCGTCGACGAGCTGGAGGATTTCAGCGACGAGGACAAGGCCAAGATCATGGGCGGCAACTTGATGCAACTCATGAAGGTCTCCAAGCCGGCCAAGAAGCCGGTGAACGCCTGATCCGACCGTAGGCATCGCCCGCCTCCGAGCGACACAGCGTTACGTGTCGCACGGAGGCGGGCACTGTTATATGTCCAGGTCAGAGGTGGGACTATAGACGCGGCCTGCGGACTTGCTATAGAAAAGAATCTTCCCTCCGAACAAGGAGGTCGCCCCGGCATCCAGCACGGTCCCGTTGGCGCGACCCGTTAGGAGCGCACGATGAACCTGGCTTCGGTTGAGTCGTCAGTGACCAGAGTGACGCTGAGCCCCCGGCTGGTTTCCGAGCTCGGGGATCCGCACAGCACCTTGCGGGCGGCGACCCAGCGCAGCGGCGCGGTCGTGATCATCCGCGCCGGCGGCGAGGTCGATGCCGCCAACGAGCACACCTGGCGACGGCTGGTCGAGGAGGCGGCCGCGGTCGCGACCCCGCCGGGCCCGTTCATCGTCGACATCAACGGCCTTGATTTCATGGGTTGCTGTGCGTTCGCCGTCCTGGCCACCGAATCCGGCCGGTGCCGCGCCCGCGGCGTCGCATTGCGGCTGGTCAGCTGCGATCCCGGTGTCGCCCGGGTGGTCCAGGCATGCCATCTCGGCAGTGTTTTGCCGCTGCATCCGACGATTGATGCCGCGCTTGCCACCACAGTGGCATGACAGCACGTGCCCAAGGTCACGTGACCGTTAGCAAACTGATGCACGAGGCACCCCCCAGCCATTGCTAATCTGATTACTTGCGTGTGTCGAATAGGACCGCGCATTGTCAGATTTCTCGGTCCACACAGGTCCATACAAAAGGCCCGCAGGGAGGCTCAGGAGGGACGGCCAAATGGTGGCCGAAAAGGACTGGGACAAAATTGTTGGTGCGGCCGATGACGTGCGCCGCATCTTCGAAAAGGTCCCCGCGATGCTGATCGGGCTGGAAGGGCCCGAACACCGCTTTGTCGCGGCCAACGCCGCCTATCGCGCGCTGAACCCGGCGCTCGACCCGGTGGGCATGCTGGTCCGCGAGGTCTATCCCGAATTGGAGAGCCAGCAAATCTTCCAGATGCTCGACCGGGTCTACCAGACCGGCGAGCGGCAGTCCGGGGCGGAGTGGCGGTTGCAGGCCGACTTCGAAGGAACGGGACTCGAGGAGCGCTATTTCGACTTCCTGGTCACCCCGCGCCGCGGCAAGGGCGGAGAAATCGAGGGTGTGCAGGTCATCTTCGACGACGTCACCGACCGCGTGCAGGCGCGACTGGCCGCCGAGGCGCGCATCGAGGAACTATCCGAGCGTTACCGCAACGTCCGCGATTCCGCCATCGTCATGCAACAGGCGCTGCTTGCCTCGTCGGTACCCGTGGTTCCCGGTGCCGACATCACCGCGCAATACCTCGTCGCCACCGAGGACACCGCGGCCGGCGGCGACTGGTTTGACGCCATACCCGTCGGGGATCGGTTGATGCTCATCGTCGGCGACGTCGTCGGCCATGGCGTCGAGGCCGCGGCGGTCATGTCGCAATTGCGTACCGCGCTGCGCATGCAGATATCGCAGGGCCACACCATCACCGAGGCGCTCGAGGCAGTCGACCGGTTCCATGAGCAGGTGCCGGGATCGAAGTCGGCGACGTTGTGCGTCGGCTCGCTCGACTACGCCACGGGCGAATTCCAGTACTGCACCGCCGGGCATCCGCCGCCGCTGGTGGTGACCGCCGCCGCGACCGCACATTATGTGGAGCCCTCCGGCGCGGGTCCGCTCGGCAGCCGCGCCGGGTTCGGCGTGCGCAGCGAAATGCTCGACATCGGCGACTCGATATTGTTCTATTCGGACGGACTGATCGAGCGTCCCGGGCGTCCGCTGGGCGCCAGCACCGCCGAATTCGCCGACCTTGCCGCCAACATCGCCGCCGGCGTCGGCGGGTTCGTGATCGATGCCCCGACGCGTACCATCGACCGCATCTGTTCGGAAACACTCGAATTGCTGCTCCGGTCAACCGGTTACAACGACGACGTCACCTTGCTTGCCGCACAGCGCCGCACTCCCCCCGCACCGCTGCACATGACGCTGGACGCGACGATCCACGCCGCACGCACCGTACGCTCCCGGCTGCGCGGCTGGCTCTCGGAACTCGGCGCCGACGCCGACGACATCTCCGACGTCGTACACGCGATCTCCGAGTTCGTCGAGAACGCCGTCGAACATGGTTATCGCACCGAGGTTTCCGACGGTGTCGTCGTCGAGGCATCGCTGTCCGGCGACGGCAACCTGCATGCATCGGTGATCGACCGCGGACAATGGAAGGATCACCGTGAAGGCGAACAGGGCCGTGGCCGGGGGCTCGCGATGGCAGAGGCGTTGGTTTCCCAGGCCCTCATCGCACGCAGCGACACCGGGACCACGGCCAGCGTGACGCACCGACTATCACGACCGGCCAACTTCGTCACCGATACGATCGTCAGCCGGGGAACCTACCGCCGCGCCGTCGACAACGAATTCTCCTCAACCGTTCGCGAAGCCGGCTATATCGTGGTCAGCGGCGACGTCGACTCCAACACCGCGTCCACCCTGGACCGCCTGATCGCAGTCGAAAGTCGTTCGGGCATAGCGCCTTTGACGATCGACCTGAGCGCCGTCACCCACCTGGGGTCCGCCGGCGTGAGCGCGCTGGCGGCCGCCCGGGACCGGGCGCTGCGTCAGGGCGGCGACTACGCGTTGATCGCCCCGCCGGGAAGCCCGGCGCATCACATCTTGTCGATGGTCCGGATCCCGGTCAGCAGCGGCGATAGCGAGAACGTCTTCGCGCAAGACTAGTTTCGACCGTGCCGCACCTGATTGAACGGCACCCCGCGGTCGGCGGCGTATTCGCGCGGGAAGCCCAGCACCCGCTCCCCGATCACGTTGCGCGCCATCTCCGTTGTGCCGCCGCCGATGGCGACACTCTGCCGTACCAGGTACCGCAGTCCGGTCTCCAGGCCGTCGCCGATCTCGCCGACCACACCGGCCGCGCCCGCGATCGCCATCGCGGTGTCGACGTCGGTTTGCACGGCCTCGGCGTGGAACAACCGGATCAGCGTGCCGGCCGACGGGGGCAGCACCCCGTCGCGGACACTGCGGGACAGGTGGTCGATCAGCTGGTCGGCGACCGCCCGATGCACCAGCGCCCGGCCGGCCATCTCCCGCACACGTTCGTTGTCGGCCTGGCCGGTCTTCTCCAACAGGCCCACGTAGTCAACGGGATTGGCGTTGCCGCCCTCGCTGCCGCTGCCGCTGGCGAACTCCGAACCCTGCCCGACTGCCCGGCGCTCATGATAGAGCTGCCGCGAGGCCACCGCCCAGCCGCCGTTGACCTCCCCCACCACGGCGTCGTCACCGACGTCCACGCCGTCGAAGAACTCCTCGCAAAACTCCGTTGATCCGCTGAGCATCGTGATGCGGCGCAACGTGATTCCCGGATGATCGATCGGCACCAGGAACATGGTCAGGCCTTCGTGCTTGGGCACATCCCAATCGGTGCGAGCCAGGCACAGGCCGTAGTCGGCGGCGAACGCACTGGTGCTCCAGGTCTTGGCGCCGTTGATCACCCAGCGGTCACCACGGCGTTCGGCGCGGGTGATGACGCCGGCCAGATCCGAGCCGCCGCTGGGTTCGCTCAGCAGTTGCACCAGCACCTCGTCCCCCCGCAGCGCCGCGGCGATGTGCTGTTTCTTCTGCTCCTCACTACCGGTGTCGAGCAGCGTGGCGCAGCAGATGGTGAACGTCGGAATGTTGAGGATCAACGGCATCTCGTAGCGCAGCGACTCGTCGTCGAACGCCTTCTGATAGGCGTAATCCAGACCCAGGCCGCCGTATTCGCGGGGGAAGCAGATGCCGGCGAATCCGCCTTCATAGAGCCGCTTTTGCAGTTCGCGGGCCCGCTTCCAGGCGTCCTCGTCGTCGCGCGGCGCGGGCGGCGGCGAATCGGGGTCGATGGGCGGCATGTTGTCCGCCAGCCACGCTCGGGCGCGGGCGGCGAACTCGGCAACGGATTCCGTCGGCGTCATTTCGCGGAACGCTCCCAGTCGTAGACGCGTAAGTTGTGTTCTTCCGGAGTGCCGAACAGGGAGCGGTACAACGTAACTCGCCTGAGGTAGAGGTGCAGGTCGTGTTCCCAGGTGACGCCGATGCCGCCATGCATCTGCACACAACCCTGCACGATCCGCCCCGCCATCTCCGAAACGTAGGACTTGGCGATGCTGGCCGACAGGCCCGCCGTCGGTGCGCGGTCGGCGACGTCGGCAACCGCCGCGGCGGTGGTGGCGCGGCACGCTTCCAGCCACAGCTTCATGTCGGCGAAGCCGTGTTTGAGCGCTTGGTACGACGCCAGCGGGCGGCCGAACGTGTGCCGGTCCAGCGCCCAACCGACGGTGAAGTCGAACACCGTTTGCACGACGCCGACCACCTCGGCGCACTGCAGCACCTGGGCGATCTGGCTCTGCCGGTCGATCAGCGCGGCGGTCTCGGCCGCGCTGCCGATGGCCGCGGCCGAGTCCACGACCACCCCGCCGAAATGCACGCGCGCGTACTGCTTGACCAGGTCCACCGACTGCTGGGGCTCGACCCGGACGCCCGGGGCGTCCGTCGGGACCAGGAACTGGCGAACCTCAGCGCCGCAGCGCGCCACCACGAGCAGCAGGCCGCTCTGGGCGCCGGCCTCGACGCGGTCCTTGGTGCCGTCAATGCGATAGCCGGTATCGGTCGCGGTGGCCGTCACCGCAGGGTCCAGCGGCGCCCAGCCGCGGCCGGGTTCCGAGACCGCCCACGACGCCACGGTTTCGCCGGAGATCAGCGACTCGATGACGCCCGCGTGCGTCCGCGCATCGGCGGATTCGGCGAGCGCGGTGAGCACGACGCTGACCGGGTACAACGGTCCGGGAGCGACGGTTTTGCCGAGTAGTTCGGCGACCGTGGCCAGATCCGCGAGGCCGTTCTCCGAGACGCTGCCGCCGCCCAGCTCCTCCGGAACCAGCAGTCCCGTCCAGCCGAGTTCCGCGGCGCGCCGCCACCAGGCCGGGTCGAAGGAGGCCCCCGCGGCGTGCAGTTCACGGACGCGACTCAGCGGCGCTTCCTTCTGCAGAAAGGACTGGGTTGTCGAGATGAAGAGCGCCTTTTCGGGCGAGTCCACGGCGGTCATGACGCCGACAGGCCCTTGCGCAACAATCGGTTGCCGCCGCCAAGAATCACGTTCTCGATATTAGCAAATGCGAATACCGTAAGCGCTACCGGAGTTGGGTCGATAACCCCGCCGAGCCATTACATCGCGAAGACCCGGCGCACCGATTGCGCGTGCAACGCCCGGTTCTCAACAGAGACAACCCAATCCGGCACCATCGAATCGAAGCCGTTGAATGTCGCTGCGATCACGTGCAATTCGGTGTGGACGAAGGCATGCAGGAGCCGGTTGGCGTAGTCGATGGCCTCGTCGCGGCACGGGTCGATCTCCGAACAGCTGATGAAAGTGGGCGGCAGCCCCTCCAGGTTCGCCCGGTGCGCCGGGACGTGCTGACCGCTGGCGCTAGCGGGGCCGAGGTAATGACTCCACGCCCGGCTAACCGCCGGGCCGTTGAGACCCGGCGTGCGCTGAAATTCGCGCCGCGACGGCGTGGCATCGCTGTCCAGCATCGGCTGGTGCAGGATCTGCATCAGGATCTGCGGGCCCTCGGCGTCGAACATCCGCTGAGCCAGACTCGCGACCAGCGCGGCACCCGCATCCCGGCCCATCACGGCGACGCGGCTCGCATCGACGTCCAGCTCCGCGCAGTTGCGGATCGCGTAGTAAAAACCCGCCTCGACGTCGTCGAGTGCCGCCGGGGCCGGATTCTCCGGCGCCAGCCGGTAGTCGACCGAAACCACCAGGCAGCCGCCCTCGCGGGCCAGCTCGACGCACGCCGCGTGGTCGGTGTCCAGGTTGCCGGTCACGAACCCGCCGCCGTGGGCGTAGACGAGCAACGGCGCTCCCGAATCACCGTCGATGCGGCCCCGGTAGAAGCGGAGGTTCAGCTGCTGGCCGCCCGGGCCGGAGATCGAGCGTGATTCGACACTCACGCCCTCGGTGTCGACGGCCGCGGCGCGCTCCGCGGCAAACCGGTTGGCCTGCTCCCGCTCGGCAGCCAGTGTCTCGGCACGGAATTCGACGATGCCCAGCTCGCTCGCGGCATCGCGCAGCACCGGGTCGATGCGGTTAATGCCTTGCGGGCGGGTCAAATCCGTTTGCGTCATACCGTCTCAACTTCCGGGCCGATGGGGCTGGCTGTCATCCGGGCACGGCAATAGGCCATGTCGGAAACCATATTCAAGGTAGACCTGACCGACCGCCGGGTCTCACCCAGAGCCCTATGCGCGGTGCGCGGACGGCGCCCGGCCGGCTCAGCCCTGTGCGGAAGCGGCGCCGGGCCGCTCACCGGGCAGCGCCTGCACGGTCGGCGGCAACCCGTAGAGCGCCGTCGCGTTCCCGCGCATGATCCGCTCCCGCTGGTCGGCGGGGAACCGGTTGATCGCGTACGTCGGCGAGTCATAGCTCCAGTGCGGATAGTCCGTCGAGAACATGAGATTGTCTCCCAGGTCCATCATTTCCAGATATTCGCGAAACTCTACGATGTCGACGTCTTCCAGGGGCTGAGTGGTGAAGCGGACATGCTCGCGGACGTAGTCCGACGGCCGGCGCCGCACCTGCGGAAGGTCGCCGCGGCGGGCCTCCCAGATCCGGTCCATCCGTGACATCACCGGCATCGCCCAGGTGAAGCCGCCCTCGACGAAGACCACCCGCAGATCGGGGTGGCGATCGAACGCACCGTCGAAAACCAGGCTCATCAGGTGCGACACATACAGCAGCGGCCAGGACGCGAAGAAGTCGTGCCAGTGCGCGGGATTGCCGACCGGATACAGCGGGATCAGTTCGAACGGCGTCTGCCCCATCAGGTGGGTGGCCACCGGCAGCCCGTTGCGTGCCGCGGCTTCGTAAAGGGGATCGAAATGCGGACTGCCGAAAGGGATTCCGCGGGTCTGCGGCGTCATCAGCACCTGAGCCATATAGGGATGGCCTGCCCATCGCTCGACTTCGCGTGCCGCCTGCTCCGGCGTCTGCGCGCTGACGCTGATCGACCCGCGCCAGCGGCCGTGCGCGTTGTGCTTGTCCAGCCACACGTCGGCGAGCCAGTCGTTGTAGGTGGACTTGAGCACGTGCTCGGCCTGGGGTAGCTGCGCGTCGCACATCGGCTCGAGCGAGGCGATGCTGACGCCGGCGTCGACCAGCAGTTGCTTGGCGGCGTAATCCGGGTCGCTGCCGGCGACCCCGCCTCCCGGCGGCCACGAGTCCATCCGCAGCGACGACGTCTTGTACGAATCCGGGGTGTCGTAGAAATACCCGACCGGGCTGACCGCATTTCCGGTGGGCCAGATCTTGTCGACCCACTCGGCCGGTGCATACGACTTGAGCACATCGGTCGAGACCGGCAACGGGTGGACGTCGGTGTCGACGATGGTGACGGCGACGTGGTCGTCGCGACCGGTCTGCGATTCGACGCGTTCGATCGTGGTCATTGCGCTCGCTCCTTAGCTTCAAGCCCGTAAAGCTCACTGGCGTTTCGCCACAGCACCTTGTCGCGCTGGGCGGCATCGAGGTTCTCGGCCGGCACCGACGGCGGCGACGTGGACCAGTGGGGGTAGCCCGATCCGTACATCACCAGGTCGGATTTGCCGGTGAACTCCATCCAGCGCTGCGCCTGGCCGGCATCGGGCGGTCCGTCGAACGCCGATGAGCAGAACCGGACATGGCCGGGCAGATATTCGCTGGGATAGCGGTCGACCCAGGGGGTTTGGTCGCGCATCGACAACCAGAAGGTGTCCAGCCGCCACATCAGCGGGGTGAGGATGTCGTAGCCGCCGTCGGCGAAGACGAATTTGAGGTCCGGCAGCCGGCCGAACACGCCTTCGACGATCAGCGTGGCCAGATGCACGAAATAGTTCAGCGGCATGAACGCCGCATAGCCGGGGTAGGTGTGCGCGTGCCCGGCGAACGTCGGGGCGTGGTCGACACCGTTGCCGCCGTTGATGTGCACGGCGACGGGTAGACCGTGGGCCGCGGCGGCCTCCCAGATGGGTTCGAACATCGGCTTGCCGTACGGCTCGCGCGACTGCATCGGGATCCCGACTTGCACCAGCTTCGGATGGTCGGCGAGACGTTCGATCTCCGCGACGGCGCCTCGGGGGTCCTCGGGATTGACCTTGATCGTGCCCCGGAAACGGTCGGTGGTGTCGGGCTCGAGCCAGCGATCGAGCAGCCAGTCGTTGACCGCGGCGCAGATGCTGGTGTTGAGCAGGTAGTCGGCGATGTTGCCGCGCGTCAACGGGTTCAGGATTGCGTAGTCGACCCCGGCGTCTTCGAACAAGTGGCGACTCACGGTGGCGGGATCCGATCCCGGGTAGTGCTCCCCGTAGAGGTCCGCACGGTAGTCACCCCCGGGCGCTTGGTACCACTGCTGTTCGACGTCGGGCACCGCGCGCAGTTGGTGGGCGGCGGGGAGGTAGCGCCGAATCTCGGCGTTGTAGCGGAAGTGCGGTTGCACGTTCGCGTCGATAACCATGGGGCTCATGCGGTCAGGTACACCTCCCCGTCGCTGACATCGACCGGGTAAGTACGGATGCGACGACTCGGATCGGCCACACTCTGCCCGGTCGTCACATCGAATTCCCAGTTGTGCCAAGGGCATCGAACGATCTGCCCGTCACGCACCCGGCGTATCCCGCCGGGTTCGTCCGGCGCCGATTCGGTGGTACCCCCGAGCAGGCCAAGGCACAGCGGGGCGCCTTCGTGCGAGCAGTAGTTCACGATCGCGTACAGCGCGCCGTGCACGTTGTACACGCCCACGCCGAACTTGCCGACGTCGACGAGCTTCATCCCGCCGGGCGGCAGCTCGTCGAGGGAACACACGAATCGCCGCTGGGCCACTTGAGAATCACCGCCTCCTGGACCTATCCCGATCAATACTGAGCCCGTTACGGTAACCGCCACAAGTCATTGGGCTTCGTTGCTATTTATACTATGATAGCGACAATCCGCTCACACACCCGCCGAAGACGCCGGGACGGTCCGGAACCGACCTGCATCAACGGCCCTACCGGTTGCTCAGGAGGAGCGCTGATGCCGCTAAGCATCGATTCCGTCGGCGAGCCCGTCACGCTCGATTTCACCGGTGAGACCAGCCCCTATCCGTTCTACGAATACATGCGGCGTACCGATCCGGTCTGGCACGGCGCGCTGGGGGATCACTCTCAGATGCCCGACGAGCTGAGGCCGAAAGACGAGTGGGTGCTGTTCGGCTATGACGATGTGTTTCAAGCCTTCCGCGACGATCGGATCTTCACGTCGGCCGCCTACGACAAGACGATCGGGTTGGTCATGGGGCACACGATCCTGGCGATGGGCGGCAAGGAACACCACGACCACCGCAGCCTGGTGGCCAAGGCCTTTCGGGCCACCGCGCTGGAACGGTGGGAGCCGTCGGTCATCGGTCCGGTGTGCGATCAGCTGATCGACGAGATCAAACACGACGGTCAGGCCGACCTGGTCAAGGCGCTGACGTTCGAGTTCCCCACCCGGATCATCTCGGTGCTGCTGGGGCTGCCCCCGGAGGATCTCGACATGTTCCGGCGCCTGTCGCTCGATCTCATCTCGATTCCGACCGACATCGTGGCCGGGCTCAACGCCGCGACCGAGTTGCACGGCTACTTCCTCGAGCAAGTCGAGCAGCGGCGCCGCAAGCTGACCAACGACATCATCGGCGACCTGGTCGCCGCCGAGATCGACGGCGAGAAACTCACCGACGACGCGATCATCGCGTTCCTGCGCTTGCTGCTGCCCGCCGGGCTCGAAACGACCTACCGCTCGTCGGGCAACCTGTTGTACCTGCTGCTGACCCACCCCGAGCAGCTGGAGATGGTCCGGGCAGACCGGTCACTGATCCCCGCCGCCATCGAGGAAGGCCTGCGGGTCGAGACGCCGCTGACCATGGTCATGCGCACCACCACCGAAGAAGTCGAAATCGGCGGCAAGACAATCCCCGCCGAGGCGCAGATCGACATGTGCATGGGCTCGGCCAACCGCGACGAAAGTCGTTGGCCCGACGCAAATCGCTTCGACATCCACCGGCCCCGCCAAGCCCACATCGCGTTCGCCGGCGGCATCCATATGTGCCTCGGAATGCATTTGGCCCGGCTGGAAACCCGGGTCATGCTGAACAGCCTGCTCGACCGGGTTTCCGACCTCGCCTTGGTTCCCGACGACGGCAGCGGCGAGGAGTCCAGGATCATCGGCCTGACCTTCCGGTCGCCGAACAAGCTTCCCGTCACGTTCACCCCGGCCGCATGAAAAGCCGCGCGGCGATCCTGCACGATGTCGGCGGACCTTGGTCTGTCGAGGATTTCGACCTCGACGCGCCGCGGGCCGGCGAGGTTTTGGTCGAGATGGCCGCGGCCGGGATGTGTCACTCCGACGATCACATCCTCTCCGGCGACATGTCGGCGCCCAACGAGATGCTGCGCTCGCTGGGGTTGCCCACCATGTTCCCGATGATCGGCGGACACGAGGGTTCGGGCATCGTGCGTGAAGTTGGGGACGGCGTAACGGAATTCGTACCCGGTGACCACGTGGTGATGTCGTTCGTCGCGGTCTGCGGGCAGTGCCGCTGGTGCGCGAGCGGCATGGAGTACATCTGCGACATGGGAGCCAGCGTGCTCACGCCCGGTATGCCGACCGACGGCACCTACCGCCATCACACCGCCGGGGGCAAGCCGTTGGGTCATCTGGCCAAGGTGGGGGCGTTCTCCAAACACACTGTGGTGTCGACGAATTCGCTGGTGAAGATCGAGCCACATCTACCGCTGGTGCCCAGCGCGCTGCTGTCCTGCGCGATACCGACCGGGTTCGGCTCGGTGGCCAATCGCTCCAACATGCGACCGGGTGACACCGTGGTCGTGATCGGTGTCGGTGGAATCGGTACCGGCGCGATTCAGGGCGCCCGGGTCGGCGGCGCCGCACACATCGTCGCCGTCGATCCGGTGGAGTTCAAGCAGAAGTCGGCGTTGCGGTTCGGCGCCACCCACACCGCCGCGACCGCGGCTGACGCAATGGAGCTGGTACGCGACCTGAGCTACGGGGTGATGGCCGACGCCGTCGTCGTCTCGCCGTCGCTGATCACTCCCGACGACGTCCGCGACGCGGTGCGGCTCACCCGCAAGGGCGGGACCTGCGTGCTGACCGGCATGACCTCGCAGTTGACCAGCTCAGTCAAGATCGATCTGCAGGACTTCATCCTGTCGAACAAGTCGCTCGCCGGCACCGCATTCGGTTCGTGCAACCCGAAAGCCGACATCTTCCGGCTGGCCCGGCTGTACCAGACCGGGCAGCTCCAGCTCGACGAGATGATCACCCGGCGTTACCGACTCGACGACATCAACGACGCCTACGACGACCTGCGGAACGGAAAAATCGTCCGGGGCGTCATCGATTTCGGGATCGAGTGACTTCATTTCCCGCGACCCATCAGCCGCTGCAGCTGGCCGTAGGCGTCGATCGGGCTGTGCAGGGCAAGACCCCCATCGGCATGCACGACCTGGCCTGTCACCCAAGGTAATTCGAGTACACCCACGATGGCCCCGGCCACGTCGGTGGCCTGTCCCAGGCCGCCGAGTGCCGTGCGCTCGGTCAGGCCTTCCACCCAGCCCGGCAGTGCTTCGGGGTTGGGCAGCATCGGCGTTCGGGTGACACCGGGCCCGACGGCGTTCACCCGGATGCCGTGTGTCCCCCACTCGACGGCGGCGACCTTGACCAACATGTCCACCCCGGCCTTCGACACGCAATAGGCGCCCATGTCGCGGTCGGCGATGGAGCCGCTGATGCTGGACACCGCGACGATCGAACCGCCCGCCCCGGCATCGATCATGGCCTGCGCCGCGGCGCGGATCGTCAGCCAGGTGCCGGTCAGGTTCACCGCCAGCACTCGTTCCCAGTCCGCGGGCGCCTGCTTGAGCAGCACCCCCGCCGCTCCCACCGCGGCGCACGTCACCACCCGGGTGGGCACCCCGCGCTCCCGCACGGTTCGTTGCATCGCCGCCGACACCGCATCGGGATCGCTGACGTCGCAGGCGATGTCGGCGACCGACAGGTCCCATACCACGACGTCGTGGCCCGCGTCGCGCAGCCGTCCGGCGACTTCACGGCCGATGCCGGACGCGCCCCCGGTGACCAGTGCGGTGCTCACGGCACCTCGCCTCCTGCGTTTCTTCCTAGGTGATTCTGGCCAGGGTGCGGTCCCACAGCTCACGGGCAAGGGCTGGATCGCCGGATAAGCGGCTGGCTTTGGCGACCCTGCGTTTCGCGTAGTACTCCCCCGGCGTCCAGTCGGCGCCGGGCGCGGTGGACGCGAGCCAGACCAGCTGATCGGCCCCCTCGTCCACGCTCGCGGTGAACCGCGCCTGCGGCGTGTACCGCTGCATGAAGACCAGGAACCGCGATCCCGAGGCGCGGCCGAAGTTGGAGTTGACGTAGCCGGGATGCACTGTCGCAACGGACAATCCGCCCGCATGTTGGCGCCGGTGCAACTCCTTGGTGAACAGCACGATGGCCAGCTTGGACAACGCGTAGGCCGTGCTGGCGCGACGCTGCGCGGTGTTCTCCAGGTCGTCCACGCTGGCTCGGCGGACCAACTTGTGCGACGAACTGGTCGTGTTGACGATCGTGGCGTGCGAATCGAGCAGCACCGGCAACAGCTGGGTGGTCAGCAGAAACGGCGACAAATAGTTGACCTGATAGGTGTGTTCGTAGCCGTCGGGAGTGAGCTGGATCTTGGTGCCCATGCCGCCGGCGTTGTTGAGCAGGACGTCGATGCGGGGGTAGTTGGCGCGAATCTTGTCGGCCAGGGCTCGCACCTGAGCCAGGTCGCTGAAGTCGGCCACGAAATAGTCGGCGTCCAGTTCCGCGGCCACGGCGGCGGTCTTGCTCGACGACCGCCCCACCACTACGACGTTGTCGCCGCCGCGGCGTAACCGGCGAGCCGCCGCCGCACCAATGCCGTCACTGCCACCGGTGATGACAATCGTCTTCGACGTCATAGCGGGAGTGTAGCGATCGACGCGTACGCCCCCGACTCAGACCAGCGAGTAGCGCACCGGCAGGTGCTTGAGGCCGCCGACGAATGTCGTCGCGACCAATTCCGGATCCCCGGTCAGCTCAATCGATTTGAGCCTGGGCAGCAGCTCGGAGAAGAAGCTGTTGACCTCCATCCGGGCCAGTGCGGCCCCCATGCAAAAGTGCACGCCGTAGCCGAAGGCCAGATGCTTGTTGGGGTCACGCCCGACGTCGAAGCGGAACGGGTCGTCGAAGACATCCTCGTCGCGGTTGCCCGACACATAGGACAGCAGCACGGAATCCCCCGCGGCGATCGGTACTCCGCGCACGGTGGTGTCCTCGTTGGCAGTCCGCATGAATTCCTTGACCGGAGTGACCCAGCGGATCATCTCCTCGGTGGCCAGCGGCATCAGGTCGAGATTGTTCCGCAGGCGGTCCAGCTGGTCCGGGTTTTCGATGAGCGCCTGCATGCCGCCGGAAATGGTCGCGCTGGTGGTGTCGTGACCCGCGGTGGCCACGATCAGGTAGTAGGACACGGTGTCGATGTCGGACAGCGGTTCTCCGTCGACGCGGGCATTGGCGATGGCCGACGCGAGATCCTCGGTCGGGTTCGCCCGCCGCGACGCCGTGACGTCGTTGAAGTAACCGAACATATCGAGCAGTGCCGGAATCTGGTCCTCATTCGAGGTGCCCCGCTTGAATTCGCTGTCCTCGCTGCCGAACAGCTCCTGGGTGAGCTTGAGCATCCGGGCGAAGTCGGCCTCCGGGATGCCCAGCAGCGACATGATCACGTAGAGGGGATAGTTCACCGCCACCTGCTGGACGAAGTCGCATTCCGGCCCGACGGCCAGCATCTTGTCGACGTAGATCTTGGCGAGTTCGTCGACGCGCATCTTCATCGCGCGCATGGCCTTTGGCCGAAACCAGTCCGAGCCGATCGCGCGCACCACCCGGTGTTGCGGGTCGTCCATGTGAATCAGCGTGCGCACCCCGGCGCTGGCTTGCAGCTCGTCGCCGACCGTGGTGGTCAACACCGGGCGGGGCCAGTTGGTGAACAGCATGTTCTGCCGCTCGATGTCCATGATGTCGGCGTGTTTGGTGATCGCCCAGAACGGCTTGTAGTCCGGCACCTCGACCCACGACACCGGCGCGGTGGCACGCAAGTGAGCCAGCGCCGCGTGCAGCCGCTTCTCGTCGGTGTACGCCAACGGATCTGCCAGGGACCTTCCGGCATCGTCCATCGTCGTTGTGCTCACTGGCGAAACTCCTTCATTGCGGCGGTAATACAGGCCTGGGAAGCGTTGTAGAAGATCGGCAGCACGCGGTCGACCACGCCCTCGCACCGGCTTTTCAGGGCGGCACCGACCTCGTCCAGGCGGCCGACGACCGCGAACGCCCGCAGCATGTCGTCGTCGATCAGCGATCCCATCGCGTCCCATTCGCCTTGCTTGGACAGGCGATTGAGCTCGGCGTGCAGATCGCCCCAACCATGCAGCTCAAGCACTTTGCGGTAGGCGGGCGTGGAACCGTAGAAGGCGATCTGCTTGCGCGTGGCGGTCATGGCCGCCGCCAACTCGGCGTCGTTTTCTCCGGTCGCCACCATCACCTCGCACGACACTTCGAAGTCGCCGCGGTCGCGCCCGCCGCGCGCCATCCCGCGCAGCAGCGCCGGCACGGTCACCTCGTTGAGGTAGCGCTTGGAGACCATCGGGTGACCGAGATGTCCGTCGGCGACCTCCCCGCACATCTCGGTCATCACCTCACCGACCGCGGCGATGAACACCTTCGGCACCGGGTACGGGTGCTGCTCCGGGGTGAACATCGGCGTCATGATCTTGTGGGTATAGAAGTCGCCCTCGAAACTCAGCTTGGCCTCGCCGTTCCAGGCGGACCAGATGGCGTGCAGCGCGGAGACGAATTCGCGCATCCGGCGGGCAGGATGACTCCACGGCATGCTGAATCGTTTCTCGATGTGGGGCTGGATCTGGCTGCCCAGGCCGAGAATGAAGCGGCCCCGCGAGTACGCCTGCAGGTCCCAGGCGACGTTGGCGACGATCATCGGATTGCGCGCGAACGCCACCGCGATGTTGGTGCCGAGCTCGAGACGCGAGGTGTGTTCGGCGGCCAGCAGCAGCGGCAGAAACGGGTCGTGACTGGTTTCGGCCGTCCAGCCCCCGTCATATCCCTGTTGTTCCAGGTCCCCGACCGCCTCAACCACGCGTTCGAGACGATTGGGGATGCCGCCGTCGATCTTGAGGCGGGGGCCGTCAAGCATGCGGGTAACTTTACAGTAAGCAATCCAGTATGTGACCCTGCTGATCTGGACGCGCGACCATTTCCCCACAGAGGTAGGAAAGACGCATGACAAAACCCCCGGATTGGGAGGAGACGCTCACCGACCTCGACCGTCGGCGCCGGCACGCGTGGGGCATGGGCGGGCCCGAGCGGCTCGAGAAGCATCGCGGCAAGGGCAAGCTCGACGCCCGCGCCCGCATCGAGCTGCTCCTGGACCCGGGCACCTTCCGCGAAATCGGCACCCTCGTCGGCGGCGAGATCGCGGCCGACGGGCTGGTGGTCGGCTCGGGCTCGATCAACGGCTCGCCGGTGATGCTCGGCGCCGAGGACTTCACCACCCTGGCCGGCAGCATCGGGCCCGGGGGCAACTCGAAGCGCTACCGCATCGCGGAGCTGGCGCTGCGCGACAAGACGCCGCTGGTGATGCTGCTCGAAGGCGCCGGCTTTCGCCCCGGCGGCGGGCACTACGGGCGCGCCCCCACCGACCTGCTCGCCCAGGCACAGTGCTCGGGCAAGGTGCCGACCGTCGCCGCGGTGCTGGGCCCCTCGGCCGGACATGGCGCGCTGGTGGCCCCGGTGTGCGACTTCCGGATCATGAGCACTCAGGGCGCGATCTTCACCGCGGGGCCACCGGTCGTCAAAGAGTCGACCGGAGAAGACATTTCGAAGGAGGACCTCGGCGGACCCGTCACCGCCTTGCCCAGCGGGGTGATCCACAACGTCGCCGAGGACGACGAAGCGGTGATCGCAGACATTCGGCGTTACCTGTCCTACTTCCCGCCGAGCGCGTGGTCGTATCCCCGCCCGCTGCCCCGCGACGAAGACAGCGAGCCACGGCCGACGCCGGAACTGCTCGACATCGTGTCGCGCGACAACCGCCGCGTCTACGACATGCGCGCGGTGCTCGACGTGGTCTTCGACCGGCCGGACTGGTTCGAAGTCCAGCCCCAGTACGGCAAGGCGATCATCTGCGCGCTGGCCCATCTCGGTGGCCACCCGGTCGCGGTCGTCGCGAACCAGCCCAATGTGCTCGCCGGCTCCATCGACGCCGACGCCGCGGACAAGGCCGCGCATTTCATCATGGTGGCCGACTCGTTCCACCTGCCGCTCATCTTCTTTGCGGACAACCCCGGCATGCTGCCCGGGAGCCGATCCGAGCGCAGCGGGGTGCTGCGCGCCGGCGCGCGGATGTTCGCGGCCCAGACGGCGGCCAGCACCGTCAAGCTGCATGTGACGCTGCGCAAGGCATACGGATTCGGGTCGATGGTCATGTCGCTGCTGGGTTTCGATCACCAGAGCGCGACCTTCGCCTACCCCGGCGCCACGATGGGCGCGATGAGCGCGGCCGCGCTGGGCCGGGCGACGCACGCCGGCGAGGACGTCACCGCGAAGCTGCGTGACGCCGAGCTGCAGGCGTCCTATCGCTCGGCCGAAAGCATGGGATTCGACGAACTCATCGACCCCCGCGAGACTCGCGACGCCCTGCTGGCGTCCCTGCTCCGCGGTCTGTCGGCCCGGCAGGCCGCCGCCGAGCCGGTGAGCCGGACCGTCATCATGCCCTAGCCGGCTCGCGCCGCATATCGATGTTCGGCAACTCTTCACCTTGACACCACTATGCCGTTGGTGCGGTCGTTGCTAGCCTCCAAACCGGCCGCGACCTAAGGGGATTGACCGCATGACGAACGCCCCATCCCCTGCATCGGGCGGTCGACGCGGACATCGCGTGCGTCCCGCCGGGTCTTTAAGTGCCGACGGTCGCCAAATGACTTATGGCACTGCGCTTCGCGACGACATCCACGGCGAGCGTGTCACGCCGCTCATTGGTGTGTTCGACATGTTCTCCGCCTCGCTGGTGGCCCAACACTACGGCGGCATGTTCATCTCGGGCTTCGGCTTCGCCGCCTCGTATTACGGCCTGCCCGACATCGGTTTCATCGCATGGCCGGACATGGTCAACTTCGTGCTGCGGCTTCGGCTGGCCTTTCCACGACAGCATCTTCTCGTCGACATCGACGACGGCTACGTCGACCCGGAGGTCGCCTGTCACGCGGTGGAGAACCTGGAACATATCGGCGCATCCGGGGTGATCCTCGAGGACCAGAAGCGGCCCCGGCGTTGCGGACACGTCGACGGCAAGCAGATCCTCCCGCTCGACGAATACCTGGAGAAACTGCAGCTGGTGCTCCAGACCCGTACCGACCTGGTCGTGGTGGCCCGCACCGACGCAACCGAGGAAGACGAGATCCTGCGTCGGGCAGAGGCTTTGGCGGCCACCGACGCCGACGTGCTACTGGTCGACGGGGTGCGCAGCACGGACTGGATCCGCAGGGTCCGCGGCGTCGTCGGCGATAAACCGTTGCTGTTCAACCAGATCGCCGGCGGGAAGTCGCCGCGGCTCTCGCTGACCGAGCTGGAGGACCTCGGCGTGAATGTGGCGATCTACTCGACGCCGTGCCTGTTCGCCGCGCACGCCGCCATCGAGGAAGCGCTGCTGAAGTTGCGGGCCAACGACGGCCGGTTACCCGAGGCCGACACGGGCGCAGTCGGCGTCGCGCATTCGATCGAGTTGTTCGAACGAAACATCTCACGGCATCACGGTGAACCGAGCAGTCTCGGTGTCACCGCCGCGGGTTGACGTCCGGCTAGCCCGCGGAACCCGCCCGGTAGGCCGCGACCACCGGCTCGAGTTCGTCGGGTGTGGCGCCGTGCATGATCACCGCGTCGGCGCCGTACTCGAATTCCTTGCGAATGCGCTCCGCACACTCATTCGCCGATCCGGTGGCCGAGGGCTCCAGCCACTCGTCGGGGATCAGCGTCGCGATGTGCTCGATCTGCTCGGCGGTGGCCTTGTGATCGATCCCGCCGGCGATCGAGGTGACCACCGAATCTGCCCGGAACCGGGCCAGCACCGCGGGATCCCAGTCGTTGGTCCGCACCATCAGGTCGCCGTAGCCCTGCAGGTAGGTGGCCAGCCGGGCGACGGTCTTCTTCAGCCGCAGCGCTTCGGGGAGGTGGTCTCCGACCGTGGCGAAGCACGACCACACCCGCACGCTGTCGGGGTCGCGGCCCGCCTTCTCCGCCGCGGATTTGACGGTTTTGACGCAGCGCTGCAACGTCTCCGGCGTGAAATAGGTGTGCAGGATGACGTCGTCGAACGCCCGGCCGCCGAGCGCGAGCGTGTTGGGCCCGAACGCCACCAGCGCCAGCCGGATGTCCTCGTTGAAGTCCGGGTCCAGGAACAGGATCGGGTATTTGCCCATCGGGCCTTCGTGGTTGAAGATCAGCTCGCCGTGGAACAGCCGCCGCATGACCTGGGCCCAATCCTCCATCTGTGCGGTCGTGACGGCCGGGATGCCGAACGCGCCGTAGATCGCGGCGATGCCCCGGCCGATGCCCAGCGTGAACCGCCCGCGGGAGAGCCGGTGCATCGTGGTCGCCCACGAGCCGGTGATCAGCGGATGCCGGGTGTTGTGATTGGTTGCCGCGGTGGCGATCTGCATCCGGTTGGTCACCGCGCAGGCCGCTCCGACCAGTGACGACGCCTCCTTGACGTTCCAGCGCTCGGAGATGAACGCGGTGCCGAAGCCCAGCTCCTCGCCGCGGCGTGCTTCGTCCATCAAGGTCGCCGGGCCCTCGCCCCCGGCGCCGGCCAGCAGGTAGTAACCCAACTCGTCAAGTGCGCGATCAGTCAATTCCAAACTCCTTGGTGGTAGCCGCAATTCCAGACTTCGGTGATCCGGCCGGCAACGACGCGGAACACCTCGATGCTGGCGATGTGGGTTTTGTCGCCGTCGCCGGTGGTGATGGTCGAGTCGTAGACGATGGCGACGTGCTCGCCGTCATCGTCGGCGATGACGCTGTTCAGGTCGAAGTGCAGTGACTCGACGTGCTGCCACATGTCGGACACCCGGGCGACGGCCTCGGCGTGGGTCAGTGTTCGCGCCTCGCCGACCTCGTGCCGGATGACGGTGTCCCCCAACAACTCTTCGGCCAGCTCGATGTTGCATTCGTTCCAGACCACCAGGTTGTACAGTTCGACGACTTCGCGTGCGGTGCGAGTGGCCGTCATCGCTGGGACACCGGTTCTGGCCCGTTTCGCGAGACGACCTCGCGCAGGAATCGCTCGGAAACCTTCTGCACGCGCCGGGAAAAAATGTGGCCCACGTGGCTGCCGTCGTACCAATACAACTGGCCGCCCCAACGTTCCTGCAACGCGTCGGTGGGCTCGCGCATCGCCATGCGATCGTGCCATGCCCCGACGATGAGCCGGCGCTGCGGCGGCGGCGCCGGATCGGCCGCCAGCGGGTCGATCACCGACGTCAGCTGCGCGACCGTCGGGGATCCCAGCAGTTCCCGGAAGCCGTCCCGGGCCGATCCCCAGCGGGAGAGGTGCCGGGCGATCATCGCGTTCAGGCCCAGAATCGGGGTGTAGAGCGCCACCGCGTCGATTTGGCGCTCCAGGTGCGAAACCAAAGCTGCGACCGGAGTGCCCATCGAAATGCCGGACACCACAACGGCACTGGCCTGCGGTTGCACCCAGCGCAGCACGGCGCGCACCTCCGACACCGACCGCATCATGCCCGCGACGTTGCCGAGCGGATCCATGTCCGGATACGCCGGCCAGTCCCGGCGCCGGCACCCGTGGCCGGGCTGCACCGGCATCGCGACGTTGAACCCCAGCGTGTGGTGGATGTGGCCGATGCGCGACAGCAACAAATCCCCGGTGCCGCCCTGACCGGCTCCGTGCACCCAGATCAGCCACGGCCGGGGCCGGTCGCGGTGGCGGCACAGGTGCACCACCGCCCGGGCCGGACCGCTCAGACCCTCGGCCGCCAGCGCCCGGGGCAGTTGCGGGTCGTGTTCGAACGTCAGCCGCTCGTACGCCAGCCCGCCAATACGGCGTCGCCGTATCGACTGCACCTGCAAGGGTTTTGGCGCGGTATGCGCGCCGTCGATGCCCAGCGCCGACAGCTCCTGCGCCGCCGGCGCGCACGCGCTCAACGGCCGGACATCTTTGGTCAGGTCTCCGCCCAGCAGCGAAAAGCCACTCAGCACAAGTTCGTCCAGCATGACCTCGCCGAACTGGCGCACGCCCCGCGCCGACGCCGGGACCCAACCCGTCGATTCGTTGAGGCCGGCCACCGTGCGCGGCAGCACCATGCCCAGTTCGCGGCCGATATCCAAGGACCGTCTCGCCGGCGAAAACCCAGACATGCCGCTCACCTTAAACCAGTTACGCCAACTTGAAACCGGTGTACCCGCCGGCGGCGATTTCGTCGCAGCGGCGCCGATATTCGGGGATCCCACCGGTATAGCCCATGTACATCCGCTTCTTGCCGGGCACGTTGCCGCCGTTGTACCAGGAGTTGCAGGACGGGTGAACCAACACCGTCGGGGCGACCAGCGCGGTGGCGTGGTCGATCCATTCCTGCTGCGCGGTGCCCAGCGCCTCGATGGTGCGGATGCCGTTGTCGCGCAGATACGCGATGCAGTCGCCGATCCACTCCACGTGCTGTTCGGCCGCCGCGACGAAGTTGGTGGCCGCGCTCGGGCTGCCCGGACCCTGGATGGTGAACAGGTTCGGGAAGCCGGCGACGGCCAACCCGAGGTAGGACAGCGGCCCCTCGGTGGCCCAGAACTCACCGAGCGACATCGCGTCGCGACCCCGGATGTCGATGCGGGACAGCGCGCCGGTCATCGCGTCGAAGCCGGTCGCGTAGATGATCACGTCGAGGTCGTATTCGGCGGCTTCGGTGCGGATACCGTGCGGTGTTATGTCGCGGATCGGCGCCTTGCGCAGGTCGACGAGTGTGACGTTGTCCCGGTTGAACGTCTCGTAGTAACCCTGGTCGATGATCGGCCGCTTACATGCGAACGGATGCACGGGGACAAGCGATGCGGCCGTCTGCGGGTCCTTGACGATGCGCGCCACCGCCTCGCCGTAGAGCTGGCCGGCCATTCGGTTGGCCTCGATGTCAAAAAAGATGTCACTCCAGTTGAGCGCGCCCATCACGCCGTGCTCCTCGATGGCGCGCAGCTGCTCTTCACGCGAGGCCGACTTGATCGGCGGGCTGCTCAGCATCTCCAGCAGTACGGAAAAGGCGCTCAGCCGGGCGGCCCCGATCGGGTGGGCCCGCTGGGCTTCCCGGATCTCACCGTATCGGCCTTTCATCTCGTCCAGCTCGCCCGGTTCGAACCGGTGCACCCGCCAGGGCAGCGTGTATGCGGGCGAACGTTGAAATACGCAGAGCTGCAACGCTTGTCGAGCCACGACGGGGATGAGTTGGACTCCGGTGGAGCCGGTGCCGATCACCCCGACCCGTTTTGCGGTGAGGTCGAAACCCTCCTTGGGCCAGCGGCTGGTGAACAGCGACGCTCCGGCGAAACTGCCCATTCCCGGGATGTCGGGCTCCAGCGGTACCGACAGGATGCCGGAGGCCGCGACGACGAACGGGGCGACAAAAGACTCGCCGGATTCGGTGCGCACCAGCCACACCGCGGCCTCTTCGTCGAACTCCATCGCGACGACCTTGGTACCGAACGCAATATCGCGACGCAGGTCCAACCGGTCGGCGACGAAGTTCAGGTACGCCTCGATCTCGGGCTGGGCCGGCATCGACTCCGTCCAGACCCATTCCTGCTGAATCTCGTCGGAGAAACTGTAGGAGTATTCGATGCTTTCGATATCGCATCGCGCACCCGGGTAACGGTTGAACAGCCAGGTGCCGCCGACGTTTTCGGCCATCTCCAGCACCCGGGTCCGCAGTCCGAGCTGTCGCAGGCGATGCAGCATGTACAGTCCGGAGAACCCGGCACCGATCACCAGCACGTCGAAGGACGCATCGGAATCAGGCATCGTCACCACCGGTTATCCGCAGCATCGTCCGGGTCAGGTGCAGGCTCTTGATCCGCCAGGCGCCGTCGGCCTTCTCGTAGGTCTCCCGGTAGTGGCCCGCGCCGTGCATCTGCCGGCCGTCACCGAAGATCAGCAGGTCCTCCATCGCCCAGATGCCGGTGGCGGTGTCGGGCGAGGTGAGCGTCAGCTCCGGGGTGTGGCAGTGGTGCATGGTGGCCACACCCTCCAGGCCGCCCAGCACGGTCGGCACGAAGTTGTCGACGCCCTCGATCGGCGGTGCGGTCATCGGGTCGGCACCGCCGACGGACACCGCCATGTCCAGGGTGACCACCACGTCGGTGGTGAACACGCCGCGCCAGGATTCGACGTCTTTGGTGTCCAGAAAACGGCAGTACCGCGCCTTCAATTTCCGAATCTCTTCCAGCTCATCAGCCGCCTGAGTCATATCGCTCCTTGCCGTGCGCGGGCCAGCCTGCTGAAATCTATACTGTAACGGACTTAGTATCAGCGAAACTACTACGGGAGGACGGGCGTGCGGGTCCCTTTCACCTGGAAAGTCACCGGCTGGTTCATGGTCGGGTGGTCCCCCGAATTCCCCGTCGGCGAGGTCCGGCCGCTGCAGTATTTCGGCGAGGATCTCGTCGCCTACCGCGACGAGTCGGGCGAGCTGCACGTGCTCGAGGCGCACTGCAAACATCTCGGCGCCCACATCGGTCACGGCGGCAAGGTGGTCGGCGACTGCGTCGAGTGCCCCTTCCACGGCTGGCGCTGGGGCCCCGACGGCACCAACCGCTACATCCCCTATCAGCCGGACCGCCCCAACAAGGCGCTGCGGCTCAAGTCATATCCCGTCCGGGAGCAATACGAGTGCGTGTTCATCTGGCATCACCCGGAAGGCACGGAGCCGCAGTGGGAAATGCCGGACATCTTCTTGAAGTTCCCGCAGTTCGAGACGGACCCGGCGGGCTACTACCGGGCGTATCCGGAGTTCTCCCGGCGCGCCGAGCGCGAACCGGTGCATCCCCAGATCGTCGCGGAGAACGCCCCCGACAGCGCTCATTTCGAGTACGTCCACCACGCGACGGTGACGCCGCGGGTGCTGGACTGGAAGATCGTCGACCAGGAATGGCAATTCATCGCGGGCTGGCCGGATGCGCGCAGCGACAATCCCGATGATCTCGCGCTGCGGTTCCACAGCCACCTGTTCGGACTGGGCGGCGCGATCAGCGTCTTCGAAGGCGCGCAGAATCATCGCCTGATCTTCACCTGCACGCCGGTCGACGACGAATGCTCGGACCTGTTCTACTCGATCTGGTGGCCGCGAATCCCGGGCGACGACTCCGATGTCCCGGAGGGCAAGCTGCGCGACCTCATCGAAAAGCAGTTCCTGTCCACCGTCTTCGACGACCTGGAAATCTGGCGCTACCAGAAGTACGTCGAACATCCGGCACTGTCCAAGGTCGACGCGAAAGGCTATATGGCACTGCGAAAATGGGCGACGCAGTTCTACGACGTCCCAGCATGAGCCGCCAACTCGCCGACGTCCTCGAACCCGGGCACACCGCGATCCTCACCCAGGAATGCCAGGGCGCGGTCATCGGCCCGAACGCCGGATTGGCGGCACTCGCCGAAGAGGCCCGCCGGGAGGCGTTACCCAACATCGTGCGGCTGTTGCCGGCGGCCCGGGCGGCCGGTGTGCAGGTCGTGCACTGCCTGGTGCAGCGGCGCCCCGACGGCCTCGGCTCCAACCACAACGCCAAGATCTTCACCATGAGTCGCGGCCCCGGAAAAGGAGGAGTCGACATCGCACCGGGCACACCCGGAGCCGAGCTGCTTCCCGAATTGGGCCCTGATCCAGCCGATCTGGTGCTGCGCAGATGGCACGGCGTGGGACCGATGGGCGGCACCGACCTGGACGCGGTGCTGCGCAACCTCGGGGTGTCCACGATCGTCGTCGTCGGTGTTTCGCTGAACATCGCGATACCCAACGTCGTCATGGATGCGGTCAACGCCGGCTACCGCGTCGTCGTGCCCGCCGACGCCGTCGCGGGCATCCCCACCGAGTACGGTGCTGCGATGATCGCCAACACGCTGTCGCTGCTGGCAACGATCACCACGACCGACGATCTGCTCCAGGTATGGCAGCAGCAGGCCAAAGGATCCGCATGACCGACACCGCCGCCGGAACCCGCGGGGGATTCCCGCAAATCTCTCCGGTCGAAAACGCACCGCCCGAGCTGGGACGATTCGCTGACGCGATGCGCCGCTTGCAGGATCTGACGGTATCCACCAACCCGGACAGCTCGCTCTGGGCGAGCGCCGCTCAGTACGTCGAGAACGCCTGCGCCCTGCTCGACGGCCACCAGGCGCCGGAGCACGAGGCGCCGGCAGGTCGCGTCCTCGAACTGCCCGGGCTGGGTCATCCGCTGCTACCGCCGTGGACCCTGACGGAATCCGGACCCGACGGCGTCACGATGCAAGGGCACTTCACCCGGTCGCACGTGGGCGGCAACAATGCCGTGCACGGCGGCATGATCCCGCTGTTCTACGACTGGCTGTTCGGCATGGTGGTTTCCACCGCGGGCATTCGCCCGACCCGCACCGCGTACCTACACGTCGACTACCGCAAGATCACCCCGATCGATGCTCCATTGACCGCGACAGGCCGCATCAGCAATACCGACGGCCGGAAAGTCTTCATCTTCTCCACGATGACGTCGGCCGATGGATCGCTGCTAAGCGAAGCCAACGGCCTGATGGTTCGTCTGCTACCCCACCAACCGTGAGGACAAAGATGTCGGACACCGCAACACAATTCACCGTCCCCGCCGTCGCCCGGGCCGTCGCGGCCAGGATCGGCGACCGGGCGCTGCTGATCCAGGGCGAGCGCCGGCTCAGCTACGCGCAGACCGTCGAGCGGTCCAACCGGCTCGCCGCGTACCTGCACTCCCGAGGGCTTGGCTGCCACACCGAGCGCTCCGGCCTGGCCGGCCACCAGGTGGGCCAGGACCTGCTCGGCCTGTACGCCTACAACGGAAACGAATTCGTCGAGTCGTTGCTCGGCGCCTTCGCGGCCCGCGTGGCGCCCTTCAACGTCAACTTCCGCTACGTCAAAAGCGAGCTGCAGTATCTGCTCGCGGATTCGGGTGCGACCGCGCTGGTCTACCACGCCGCGTTCGCGCCACGGGTCGCCGAAGTCCTGCCCGACCTGCCGAAGCTGCGCGTGCTGATCCAGATCGCCGACGACTCCGGCAACGACTTGGTCCACGGCGCAGTCGATTACGACACCATCATCGCGTCCACGCCCGCGACGCCGCCGCCGGTGCGGCACTCCCCCGACGATCTGTACGTCCTGTACACCGGCGGCACCACCGGGATGCCGAAGGGCGTGCTGTGGCGCCAGCACGACATCTTCATGACGTCCTTCGGCGGCCGCAATCTGATGACCGGCGAGCCCGCCGGCTCGATCGACGAGATCGTCCAGCGAGCCGCCGCCGGCCCCGAAACCAAGTTGATGATCTTGCCGCCGCTGATCCACGGCGCGGCGCAATGGAGCGTGATGACCGCCCTGACCACCGGGCAATCCGTCGTCTTTCCTTCGGTCGTCGACCATTTGGACGCCGACGACGTGGTCCGCACGATCGAGCGGGAGCGGGTAGCGGTGGTGACGGTGGTCGGAGACGCGATGGCTCGTCCGCTGCTCGCCGCCTTGGAGAGGGGTATCGCCGACGTGTCGTCGCTGGGTGTGATCGCCAACGGCGGCGCGTTGCTGACCCCCTATGTCAAGCAGCGCTTGATCGAAGCGCTGCCGAATGCGGTTGTCGTCGACGGTGTCGGGTCCTCGGAGACCGGGGCGCAGATGCATCACATGTCGGCGTCCGGCGCGGTGTCCACCGGCACCTTCAACGCGGGGCCGGATGCCTTCGTGGCGGCCGAGGATCTGTCGTCGATCCTGCCGCCCGGACACGACGGCATCGGCTGGCTGGCGCAACGCGGTTACATTCCGTTGGGGTACAAGGGCGATGCGGCCAAGACCGCGACGACCTTCCCGGTCATCGACGGTGTGCGCTACGCGGTTCCGGGTGATCGGGCCCGCCATCGCGAGGACTCCAGCATCGAGTTGCTGGGCCGCGATTCGGTGACGATCAATTCCGGCGGCGAGAAGATCTTCGTCGAGGAGGTCGAAACCGCGATCGCCTCGCATCCCGCGGTGGCCGACGTGGTGGTCGCGGGACGGCCCAGCGAACGATGGGGCCAGGAGGTCGTCGCCGTCGTCGCGCTGGCCGACGGGGCACCCGCCGACGCAGACGATCTGGTGACGCACGCCGCACAGTCGCTGGCTCGCTACAAACTTCCCAAGGCGATCGTTTTCCGTCCCGTCATCGAGCGCAGTCCGTCGGGTAAGGCCGACTACCGGTGGGCGCGCGAGCAGGCGGTGAACGGATGAGATATTCCGATCGCGTCGCCGTCGTCACCGGTGCCGGGTCGGGCATCGGGCGCGCCCTGACCCAGGCCCTCACCGAGGAGGAGGCGCACGTCGCTGCATCCGACATCGACACGGCGAATCTGGCGCAAACACAAGCACTCTGCCGGCCTGGTCGGGTGACCACCTATCAGGTCGACGTCGCCGACCGCGATGCGGTGTGCGGGTACGCCGACGACGTGCGCCGCGATCTCGGGCCCGCCTCGTTGCTGTTCAACAACGCCGGGGTCGACCTGTTCTCCAGCATCGCCGACATGTCCTGGAAGGACTTCGACTGGCTCGTCGGCATCAACATCGGTGGCGTGGTCAGCGGGACCAAGGCCTTCCTGCCGCAGCTGATCGAATCCGGAACTGCGCAGCGGCCGGCGCGGTTGGTCAACCTGTCCAGCGCGTTCGGCCTGATCGCGGTGCCCTACCAAGGGGCTTACAGCACTTCGAAATTCGCGGTGCGGGGTTTCACCGAGGCGCTGCGCCAGGAGATGATCATGCAGGGCCATCCGGTGACGGTGCACTGCGTGCACCCCGGAGTGGTGCGCACCAACTTCGGCACCAACATGCGCACCGCGCAGACCGAGGATCCCGAGCAGGCGGCGAAGTACTTTAGCCGGCTGGCGCTGACGTCTCCGGCCAAGGCCGCCCGGACGATCCTGCGCGGGGCCGAGAAGAACCGCGCCAGAATCCTGATCGGACCCGACGGGCGGGTGATGGCGGCGCTGCCGCGGCTGCTGGGTGTCGGATACGCCGACCTGATGGCGCGCGCCGCGAAGCGCAATACCAACGCCCGCTAGGCGGGCGGGCCGCCCTTGAGCCGGCGGCGGGTGCGGGCCCGCGTCATGCGCATCATGGCGTCGGCGTACATCCGCATCGGCCTCCCGAACGGCGGGGCGGCACTGCCGGTGACGCTGAACGGCAGGTCGCTGCCCACCACCGACCGGTGGTGACTGAACGCGTCGAAGCCGGCCTTGCCGTGATACGCGCCCATCCCGCTGCGGCCCACGCCGCCGAACGGGGCGGCCGACGGAATCATCTGCGCGGCAAAGTCGTTGCGGGCCACGCCGCCGCTGCGGGTGCTGCGGACGAAGTCGCGGAAGTCGGCGTCGTCGGGTCCGTACCAGTAGGCCACCAGCGGCGCGGGCCGCGCATTGATGTAGTCGATGGCATCGCCCAGGCGCGAATATCCCTGGACCACCAGGACCGGACCGAAGATCTCTTCGCTGGCGATCTTCATGGTGTCGTCGATGTCGCGCACGATGGTCGGCGCGATCTTGCGGGAACCACGGTCGGGCAGTAACTCCCCTTCCGGCGCAACCGTTTCCACGGTGGCACCGTTGGCGCGTGCATCTTCGATCAGCCCGACGACCCGGTCGAAATTGGCCTGGTTGACACTCGAGCAGTAGTCGCTGTTGGCGACGATGTTGGGGAACATGGCGCGCAGTGTTTCGCGGGCGACACCGACGAACGTCTCGATCTGCTCGTCGGGGACGAAGACGTAGTCGGGGCACACGCACACCTGTCCCCCGTTGACCATGCGCCCCTGTGCGATCCGGGTGGCGGACCGGCGGATGTCGGCGGCGGGCGCGACGACGACGGGGTTCTTGCCGCCGAGCTCCAGCGTCACCGGCACCAGGTTCTGCGCGGCCGCCCGTTGCACCATGGCGCCGACCGAGGGCGAACCGGTGAAGAACAGATGATCGAACGGCAGCGTCGAGAACATCGCGGCCACCTCGGGTCCGCCGGTGACGATGGCGAGTTCGTCGGCATCGAAATAGTCCGGCGCGGTCGCCCTCATCAGCTCAGCGGTGTGGGAGGTGACCTCCGACATCTTGATCATCACCCGGTTGCCCGCGGCGAACGCAGTCGCGGCGGGAAGGATCACGAGATTGAGCGGGAAGTTCCACGGACCGATGATGCCGACCACTCCGAGCGGTGACGGTTGCACTTCGGCACGCAGCCCGAACAGCCCCGCCGCGCGCATCAGCTTGGTGGCCCGCATCCATTGGGCAACATGGGATCTCGTGTGCTCGATGACCGAGATCATGCCGATGACCTCGGTGAACAACGTTGCCGCTTTGGATCGGGTACCGAAATCGGTACCCATCGCGTCCACAAACGCATCGGTGTTGTCCAGGACCAGCGCCATCAGCCGGTCGATCCGGTTGCGCCGCAGCGCCACGGACGGCGGCCCGTCGGCGACGAAGGCTCGGCGCTGCCTGGCCAGGATGGCGCCCAAGTCCGCGCGCTGTTGTTCGACTGTGCTGTCAGCTCGTTGATCGAGTGTGCTCATTGTGACCTCGTTCGAACTGGAAGGCGCCTTGTCACGACGTCGCTGATCTTAGGCCCATATTGTCTACTGTAATAATTACAGTACGATCTTACGTAACGATTGCCCGTTCGCGCTGAGATGGAAGTAGATGCGGGAGATATAGGTGACGACCAACGTTCCCACCGCCGGCACCGGCGACCAAACGGTCGATCTGCGTGACCCCTATCCGTACTTCGCGCACAAGCGCCGTCAGTCCGGCGTCTTTCGGGGAACGGTCATGGATTACAGCAAGACACCCGAGTCCATGCTGCCCAAGAACGAGTACTCCGCGGTGTCGTTCAACGCGGTCAACACGGTGTTCCGGGACGGCCGGGTGTTCAGCTCCAAGCCCTACGACAAGACGATCGGCTTGTTCATCGGTCCGACCATCCTGGCGATGGAAGGCAAGAAGCATCGCGAACACCGCAACCTGGTGTCGGCGGCATTCAAGTCCCGGGCGCTGGCACAGTGGGAGCCGACGATCGTGCGCCCGATCTGCAACGCGCTGATCGACGAGTTCATCGAAACCGGCCGCGCGGATCTGATCCGGAATTTCACGTTCGAGTTCCCCACCCGTGTCATCGCCCGGCTGCTGGGCCTACCGGACGAGGACCTGCCGATGTTCCGCAAGCGGGCCGTGCAGTTGATCAGCTATCACGTCAACTACGAGAAGGCCTTCGAGGCGTCGGCGGCACTGAAGGACTACTTCATCGAGCAGATCGAGCAACGCAAGTCCAAGCCCACCCAAGACATCATCGGCGACCTGGTGACCGCCGAGATCGACGGCGAGAAGCTGACCGACGAGGCCATCTACTCGTTCCTGCGGCTGCTGCTGCCGGCCGGGCTGGAAACCACCTACCGCTCCTCGGGAAACCTGCTGTATCTGTTGCTCACTCACCCCGAACAGTTCGCCGCCGTGCAAGCCGATCACCGGCTGATCGGCCAGGCGATCGAGGAAGGCCTGCGCTTCGAGACGCCGCTGACCACCGTGCAGCGGTTCACCACCGAGCAGACCGAACTGGAAGGCGTGACGATTCCGGAGCGCTCCGTGATCGGCGTGTGCATCGGCTCGGCCAACCGCGACGAAACCCGCTGGGAGCGGGCCGAAGAATTCGACATCTTCCGCAAGGCCACGCCGCACATCTCGTTCGCCGCCGGTGAACACACCTGTCTGGGTCTGCACCTGGCACGGCTGGAGACGCGCGTGGCCGTCGAATGCCTGCTGACCAGGTTGACCAACTTCACCGTGCTCACCGACGACGATCCGCACATTCACGGTCAGCCCTTCCGATCGCCGACCGCGCTTCCCGTGACGTTCGACGCCAAGTAGCGTCCGCGGTGAAGAAACGTACGGCCTGACGACGACGGAGTTGGTGGGACAAATGGTCAAGGTGATGCAGGGCATTCGGGTCCTCGAGGTTGCACAGTTCACGTTCGTCCCGGCCGCGGGAGCGATCCTGGCGGACTGGGGCGCGGACGTGATCAAGGTCGAGCACCCGCTGCGGGGCGATACCCAACGTGGCTTCCTCAACATGGGTGGCATTCAGGTCAACCCGGAGCGGCATCCGCTGATGGAGCATCCCAACCGGGGCAAGCGCAGCGTCGGGATCGACGTGTCCACTCCCGGCGGCCAGGAAGTGATCTACGAGCTGGCCAAAACCTCCGATGTGTTTCTGACCAACTACAAGCCGTCTCAGCGGCAACAGCACAAGTTCGACCTCGAACACATCCGCGCGGTCAACCCGAACATCATCTACGCCCGCGGTTCGGCCTATGGCGACAAGGGGCCCGAGCGCAACGTCGGTGGCTACGACGGAACGGCGTTCTGGACGCGCAGCGGCATCGGCTACGCGCTGACTCCCGAGGAGCTGGGTGGCGCACTGGGACAAGGCATTCCCGCGTTCGGCGATTCCATCGGCGGGATGTTCATCGCCGGCGGCATCTCGGCGGCGCTGCTGCACCGCGAGCGCACCGGGGAGGCCGTCGAACTGGATGTGTCGCTGTTGAGCACGGCGTGGTGGGCCGCCGGCGCCAGCATGACGCAGGGCATGGAGACCGGCGAGGTGATGCGCACCCCCATGCCGGGGTCCGCCGGTGCGATGTCGGTGAATCCGTTCATGGGCAACTACGAAACATCCGACGGCGGCACGATCAACCTGTGCATCATCAGCCCGACGGGCCTGATCCGGGACACCTTCGAGCACCTCGGCATCCCCGAGGCCGCCGACGACGAACGCTTCTCCGAAGTGCTCCCGTTGATTCAGAACGCCAGCGCGGCCGCCGAGCTGATCGCGAAGGCCTTCGCCGCCAAGCCCTTTGAATATTGGCGCCAGCACCTGAAGACGATGAAGGGCCAATGGGCGCCGTTCCAGAGCCTGATCGACCTGGCCGGCGACGAACAGGCGATCGCCAACGACATGATCGCCGAGGTCGAAGTCGCCGCGGGCGGAGCGCCGTTCAAGGTCGTGCGCGGCCCGGTCCAGTTCAACCACGAGCCGCTGCAGACCACCCGGGCGCCGCAAGCGTCCGAGCACACCGAGATCGTTTTGATGGAGATCGGCATGGATTGGGACCGCATCGAGGAACTCAAGAACGCAGGGGCCATCGCGTGAATGACGTCGCGATCATCGGGGTCGGCCTGCACCCGTTCGGCCGATTCGAGGGCAAGTCGGCGATGCGGATGGGCGTCGACGCCATCCTTGCCGCGGTCGCGGACGCCGGGATCGCCTGGCAGGACGTTCAATTCGCGACCGGCGGCAGCTGGACGGTCGCCAATCCGGACGCGATCGTCGGCATGGTCGGGCTGACCGGCATCCCATTCACCAACGTGTTCAACGCGTGCGCGACGGCGGCCAGCGCCGTCAAGGCCTGCGCCGATGGAATCCGGTTGGGCGACTACGACATCGGCATCGCGATCGGCCTGGACAAGCACCCGCGCGGAGCGTTCACCGAGGACCCGGCGCTGGTGGGCATGCCGAGCTGGTATGCGGAGAACGGGCAGTATCTGACCACCCAGTTCTTCGGCATGAAGGCCAACCGGTACCTGCACGACCACAACATCTCTCGGGAGACGCTGGCGAAGGTCGCGGCCAAGAACTTCCGCAACGGCGCGCTGAATCCGAATGCGTTCCGTCGCAAGCCGATCTCCGAGGAGGAGATCCTGAACTCGACGATGCTCAATTACCCGCTGACGCAATACATGTTCTGCGCGCCGGACGAGGGCGCCGCGGCGGCGGTGATGTGCCGGGCCGACATCGCGCACCGCTACACCTCCAAACCCGTCTACCTGCGGGCCGTGGAAGTCCGCACCCGCCGCTACGGCGCCTACGAGGTGAACACCACCTGCGCACCGGTCGAAGAAGACGTGGCGCCAACGGTTTACGCCGCCCGCACCGCGTTCGAGAAGGCCGGCGTCGCGCCCGGCGATGTCGACGTGATCCAACTGCAGGACACCGACGCCGGCGCCGAGATCATCCACATGGCCGAGTGCGGGTTCTGCGCGCACGGCGACCAGGAGAAGCTGCTGGCCGACGGCGCCACCGAGATCAACGGCCCGATGCCGGTCAACACCGACGGCGGGCTGATCGCCAACGGGGAGCCCATCGGCGCCTCCGGCCTGCGCCAGATCCACGAAATCGTCCGCCAACTCCGTGGTGAAGCGGGCGATCGCCAGGTGCCCGGGAACCCGAAGGTGGGGTTCACCCAGTTGTACGGCGCCCCCGGCACCGCGGCCGCGACCATCCTGACGACCTGACGGGACCATTCGATGGCTCAGTTCACCCAGGCGCCGATCTTCGACGCCGACCAGCACATGTACGAGACCCCGGAATCGTTGACCAAGTTTCTCCCGGAGCGCTACGCGCGAGCCGTCCAGTTCGCCCACATCGGGCGCCAGACCCGAATCATCATCAACAACAAGGTCTCTGACTTCATCCCGAACCCGACATTCGAGCGCGTCGCCGCACCGGGCGCGCATGAGAAGTTCTTCGCCGGACAAAACTCCGACGGGCTCACGCTGCGCGAGATGCAGGGCCCGGCGATCGCCGCGCCGGCCGCGACACGCAATCCCGACGACCGGATCGCCGAACTCGACCGACAGGGCGTGGTGGAAGCGCTGAACTATCCCACCCTGGCCAGCCTGGTCGAGCACTCCTCGGCCGACGATCCCGAATTGACGCTGGCGATCATCCACGCGCTGAACCAGTGGATGGGGGAACACTGGACGTTCAACTACCAAAACCGGGTGTTCTCCACCCCGATCATCAACCTGTCCGAGGTCGACGCCGCCCAGCGTGAGCTGGAGTACCTGCTGGACAACGACGTTCGTGCCGCGCTGATCAAGCCCGGGCCGGTGAACGGGCTGCACGGCTGGCGCTCCCCGGCGCTACCCGAGTTCGACCCCTTCTGGCGCGACGTCGAGGCCGCCGGGCTGCCGATCGTGCTGCACGCCAGCTACCCGCCGCTGGACGACTACGTCGCCAAGTGGGAACCGCCGCACACGCAGAACTTCATGGCGCAGAGCGCATTCCGCTGGATGACGTTGGGCCACCGCGAGATTGCGGACATGATCACCAGCCTGATCTGTCACGGCACGCTGACCCGATTCCCCAAGCTGCGCATCGCCAGCGTCGAGAACGGCAGCTCGTGGATCTTCCCGCTGTTCCACGATTTCGAAGACCTGCAGAAGAAGATGCCGCAGAATTTCCCCGAGCATCCGCACGACGTGTTCCGGCGCAACATCTGGGTCAGCCCGTTCTGGGAGGGCTGTGTGGCCGACGTCGTCGACACCGTGGGCTGGGACCGGGTGCTGTTCGGCTCCGACTACCCGCATCCCGAAGGACTGGCCGAGCCGAAGGGTTTCTGGAAGTACGCCGACGACATGGACGAACGGCGCACCTACGACTTCATGGGCGACAACGCGCGCCGCTTCATGGGCCTGCCGATCGCCAACCCCGACCCGAATGCCGCCAAGCCCCCGGCCCTCGCCACCGCCTGAGCACGATGGCCTGACTTTCGCCGAACGTGCCGTGGTGGCGGCGACACGCCGGGGCAACACCGCCATCAGTGCACGTTCGGCGCAGGGTTGAGGGGTCAGGAGACCTTCTTGACCGGCGGTGAGTAGCTGGGCTTGCCCAGCCCGAGCGTGTACTGCCCGATCATGTTGCGGAACACCTCGAGGGTGCCGCCGTAGATGCCGACCAAAGGCGCGAACCGGTAGACGTATTCGGCGCTGCCGTCGTCGGCGGCCCCGTCGGCGCCGAACGGCAGGGCCGATGCCGCGCCGTGGATGTCCATCAGGTCCGGGGAGATGTCGCGCATCGTCTGGGCGATGGCGACCCGTCCGTAGATGTTCGGCGAGGACAACGCCGCCTCCAGGCGGGCCACGCTGCGGCCCAGCCGATAGGCGACCGACTCGTCGTCGACGAGCTTGCGCCCGTTGGGATCCGGGCGCGTCACGGCCGTCACCGCGTTGTCGACGGCGGTGGCCATCGAACCGGCCTGGTGCATCATGATCGAGGTGTCCTGCAAGCCGTCGGGTGCGGCCGCGACCGCGCCGTGCTCGGTGTTGAGCGGCTCGCGCAGCACCGTCCAGCCCGCGTTCACATCGCCCAGCCGGTACTTGTCGTCGACGCGGACGTCGCTGTAGTAGACGATGTTGGTCCGGTCGCCGTCCACGGTGCGGATGCCCTGGATCTCGATGCCCGGGGAGTCCAGCGGCACCAGGAACATGGTCAGGCTCTTGTGCTTTGGCGCATCCGGGGCGGTGTTGGTGATCAGGAAGACGTACTGGCAGTTGTGCGCGCCGGTGGTGAACATCTTCGAGCCGTTGACCACCCAGCCCTCGCCGTCGCGCACGGCGCGGGTTTTGCAGGTGGCGATGTCGGAACCGCCCTCGGGCTCGGTGTAACCGAGGCACAGCCTCACCTCGCCGCTGAAGACCCGCGGCATCACCTCGTCCTGCAGCTCGGCCGAGCCGAATTTCGCGACCGACCGGGCCACCATTGCGGTCGTCCCCCAGGTCACCCACGGCACGTGGGCGCGGCGCTTCTCCAGCTCGTAGATGCGCCGGCGCACACGACTGAATCCACCCTCGGATTCCGGCTTCCATTCCTTTGCCAGATAGCCCGCGGCGCCGAGTGCCAGATGCACGCCCTCGTCGAAGTTGTCACCGGTCTCGCGGTCGCGCCGCAGAACTTCCTCGGTCACATGTGTTTTCAGGAAACCGCGCAATTCCTCGCGAAACGCCTTGTCCTCATCCGAAAGCTCCACCCGGGAGAAGTCCATGTTTTACTCCTGTCCTAGACGGCCGCTGCGGCGCTCTCGCGGGCGGTCACGATCTCGGCGACCCGCTTGGCCGTGGCACCCGGATCCCCGGCCGCCAGCGGCCAACCCCGGGCCCGCACCAGGTACGCCGTCGCCGCGGCTTCGGACGAAACACCCAGTCCGCCTTGGATATGCACGGCCATGGTGGCCGCCTTGGCCGCCTCCTCGGCCATGAACACGAACGCCGACGGCGCCAGCTCGGCGCGTTCGTCCGGTTCGTTGTCCAGGAACCAGGCCGCCCGCCGGGCCAGGTTGCGCCCGCCCTGCACGGTGATCGCCATGTTGGCCAGCGGATGCGAAATGGCCTGCAGCGTTGAGATCGGGACGCCCAACGTGTAACGGGTCTTGGCGAACTCGGCCGCGATGGTCATCGTCTCCTCGACCAGGCCCACCAGGGCCGCCGCGGTCAACAGCCGCCACTCGTCCAGCGCGAGTACGTAATTGGCCAGCGCTTCGGGCCCCCGCGCGATGACCGTGCGGGTGTCGGCGTTGGCCGGATCGACCCAGGCCATCGGCAACCGGCCCAAGTTGTCGACCTTGGCGGGCCGGGTTCCGAAGGTCAGGCGCACCACCTCGTCGCCGTCGCGGACGATGATGTGGTCGGCGATCGACCCGGTCGGGATCAGCCGCACGCCCGGCGCGCCGTCGATCCGCGCGTCGATGCCGGCGAGCTGTTCACCGTCGGCGACGCCGGCGGTGTCGACGCCCAGCGCCCCCAGCCGGCCCAGCAGCCGAGCCGCGCACACATGGTCGACCCACGGCACCGGCGCCAGCGAACGCCCGATCTCTTCGGCCACCAGCGTGAGGTCGACCAGCGTCGCGCCGTCGCCACCACTGGACTCGGGCAGCGCCATCGTGGTCGCGCCCATCGCGCACAACCGCTCCCACAGGTTCTTGTCGAACCCGGAAGGCTCCGCCGCGCGCACAGTTTCGATCGAGCAGTGCGTCTTGAAGAATTGCTTGTACGCGTTCTGCAGGTCCACATGGTGGTCGGACAGGCTGTAGTCCAGCCTGCGCAGCTCGTAGCGGTCCATGGTCACTGCTCCTGTCCGAAGAAGAATTCCTGGGCGTTGTTGTACAGGTAGTTGTCCAGTACCTCGGCGGGCAGGTCCAGGGCGCGGGCTTCGGGGATCACCCGGCGCATTCGCAGGACCGGCCAGTCGGACGCGTAGATGACCTTGTTCGGGCCGCGGGTGCGCATGTAGTGCAGCAGGCTTTCCGGCAGCCGCTTGGGCGACCAGGCCGACGTCATCAGACGCAGGTTTTCATACTTGAGCAACAGCCGGATCGCGATGTCCCACCACGGATCGGCGCCGTGGATCATGCACAGCTTGAGCTCCGGGAAGCGCACGCACACCCGGTCGAGGTGGATGGGGTTCTGTACCTCACCGGGGATCGGTGGCCCCGGAATGCCGGTGTTGACGCACAGCGGCAGGCCCAGTTCCGCGCACTTGGCGTAGAGCGGGTAGTAGACGGCATCGCTGGGCGGATACTGGCCGTCACCCCAAAAACTGGGTCCCACCACGGCATAGACGACCGGCAGATCGCGCACGATCGCGGTCAGCTCGCGCAGCGGCCCCACCGGCCGCAGCAGGTTGACCCCACCCATGGCCAGTGCGAAGCGGTCCGGCTTGGCCTCGACGAACTTTCGTGCGGTGGTCGACGGGCTGGCGAGGTTGTCCATCAAGACCGCCTTCTGCACCCCGTGGGTGTCCATCTCGTCGAGGAGCTCGGACAAATCGACCGGCGCGAACATCGACTGCGGGCCCTTGAAGTAGTCGTCGCGGACCTTGAGCATCCAGGTGGGCTGGGAGTCGGCCTCGCCGAAGTGCACGTTGATCAGGCAGTCGATCGCTTTGTCGTTCATGCGGGTCCTTCTGCATCGGCGCCGGCCAATGCGGTAGCCGGAAGCTGTTCTGCGGCAACTTGTTTGGCCCATCGGTAGTTCGGCTTGCCGTTGCCCAGGCGCTGCACCTGCTCGACGAACAGGATGGCCTTGGGCGCCTTGAAGTGGGCCAGCTGCGACTTGCACAGCGTGGCGAGCTCGGCTTCTTCGACGACGCCGGCGCCGGGCGCCACCGCGACCAGCGCGACGACTTCCTGGCCCCACCGCTCGCTGGCCCGCCCGACGACCAACGCGTCGGCGACGCCGGGGTGGGTGCGCAGTACTTCTTCGACTTCTTCGACGAAGACCTTTTCGCCGCCGGTGTTGACCACCAGCGAGTCGCGTCCGTACAGGCGCAGCGTGCCGTCTTGTTCGATGCTCGCCCGGTCGCCGGGGATCACCACCCGCATGCCGTCGATCTCCGGAAAGGTGCGCTGCGTGGCCTCGGCGTCGTCGAAGTAGCCCAGCGGAATCCGGCCACTTCTTGCCACCCAACCGATTTCGGGATCGCCGGGCGCCAGGAACCGGGTGCGGTCCTCGGACACCACCGCTCCGCCCTCGCGGAGCACGAAGGTCTCGCTCTGCGTACCGCGTTGACTGTGCCCGAACCCCATGTTCCCGGATTCCGACGAGCCGTAGCCGTCGATGATGGTGACCTGTGGCAGCTTTTCCATCAGCGCATGCTTGAACTTCGGATTCGTCGCGGCCCCACCGGTGCCGATCCCGTTCAGCGCCGACAGGTCGTAGCAACCTCGTTGCAACTCGGCGACCAGCGGGCCGGCGTACGCGTCACCGACCATGGTCATCATGCCGACCCCTTCGCGCTCGGCGGTCTCCCATACCGCGCGCGCGTCGAGTTTGCCCCGGCCGTCATAGAGCACCGCGGTGAAACCGCTCATGATCGCCGCGAAGGCGGTCCACATGCCGGCCGCGTGCATCAGCGGAGAGACCGCGAACCACGGCTGGCCTCCCCCGCGCACCTTGGCGTGGATCTCGTCGACGCCGGAGTGGTCGGCCCCGACCATCGACGCCACGTACATGTCGGATTGGCGCCACAGCACCCCCTTGGGACGGCCGGTCGTCCCGCCGGTGCACATCATGATCAGGTCGTCGGGCGATCCGGGAGCCGGCTTGCCCGAACCCCCCTGCGCCAGTGCATCATCCAGCGTCACCGCGCCCGGCAGTTCGGCGGCGTCGCTGCCGTCGTCGATCGAGATCAGCAGTTCGGCACCGTCCGACGGCAGCACCTCGGCGCACCGCGCACCGAGCGATCGATGGTAGATGATGCCGCGCGGCCGGACGTAGCAGAGCAGGTCGGCGATCTCGCGCGGTGAATAGCTGTAGTTCACGTTGACCGGGACCACGCGGGCTTTCAGGCACGCGATCACCGCGTCCGGGTACAGGTCGTTGTACATCAGCAGCGCAACCCGGTCCTGACCGCACTCCCAGCGGTTCAGCGTGTCCCGTTCGCGATGCGCCCCGAAGCCGTTGGCGCTCAAGAAGTTCGCTAATCGACTGGTTCGGTCTGCCGACTCGGCGAAGGTGCTGCGCCGGGTTCCGCAGACCGTCATCAAACGGTCGGGAATGACGTCGGCGATCGCGTCGAGCACCGCCCCGACGGTCCATTCACTCACTGCCCGGGCCGCCTAGGCCGCCACGGTGGCTTTGACGCCGAGAAGGTCTAACGCGTTGTCGCGCATGATCTTTCGGATATCCGACTCGCTGAAGGCGGTGAGTTCCTCGGCGAACGACACCGGCGACTCGAGACCTTCGCCGTGCGGCCAGTCGGAGCCGAACAAGATCTTGTCCACGCCGATGACCTCGGCCAGCTCCGGGAGGTCGTCCTCGTAGTACGGGGCAATCCAGACGTTGTTGCGCAGCTGCTCCACCGGATCCTCGGGGAAGTCGCGCGGCTGGGTGTTGGCCGCCTTCTTCAGGCGCTTGACCAGCCGATGCACGAAATACGAACCGTTTTCGATGCTGACCGCCTTCAGTTTGGGGTGGCGGGTGAAGACACCGTGCACGATCATCGAGGCCATCGTGTCGTGGATCGCCCGGTCGTCGAGCAGCACGTTGTCCAACGGGTCCTTGGCGCCGAACCCTTCGAACGTCGCCTTGCCGCCCCACGCCGCCGCGATGTGCAGATAACCGCTGTCGGACAGGTGGAATCCCACCGGCACCCCCGCCTCGGCCAGCCGGGCCCAGACCGGGTCGTGGCTCGGATGCCCCAGCGACCGCGGCTTGACCAAGCCGGGCACCGGCGCCGGCCGCACCAGCACCAGCTTGGCGCCGCGCGCCAACACGAAGTCGACCTCTTCCCGTGCCTTGGCCGGATCGGCCAGCGAGATGATCGGCGCGGAGATGATGCGGCGATCCGGACGGTCGAAACCCCAGTCCTCGTCAAGCCAGAGGTTGAAGGCGTGCACCGACGCCATCGTCGCCTCGATGTCGTGCTTGAGCGCCTCCTCCACCCCGCACCCGAACGTCGGCAGCATGAAGACGGTGTCGATGTCCTGGGTGTCCATCACGGTGATGCGGGCGTCACGGTTCTGGTACTCCGGGTGTTCGGCCAGCCGCTCGACCTTCATCAGCGACGCCGGGTCGACGCCCTCGGGGATCTCACCGCGGAACAACAGGTCCAAACAGCCCGGCACGATGATCGGGTCGAAGGTGGGGTTGGGGACGAAGTGGTTCACCCGTCCCCCGATCACGGCCAAGGTTCGCTTGCCCTGGGTGACCATCTGCACGCCGCGGGTCTTGAACGGCTTGTCCAGGTGCCGGGTGAACGCATCCAGCGGTTCGTAGTAGTGGTTGTCGACGTCAATCGCCTTGTAGCTCAAGCTGTTCATGATCTTCCTTTCCGGGCGCTACGCGTCGGTTGAGCTGAGTGAAGGAAACCGCGGGGGCCGCTTCTCGAGGAAGCTGGTGATCCCCTCGATGACGTCCGGCCGCGACATCGCCTCGTGCACCAGGACTTCGGAGCGGTCGTTGGCGTCCACAACATCGCGGGTGGTGTCGCCGTAGACCTGACGCTTGATCACCGCCATCGATGCGGGCGAGCAGTTGGCGGCCATGTCCTCGGCGTATTCCAGGGCACGCTTCATCAGGTCGTCGGCCGCCACGACCTCCTTGACCAGGCCCAGCTCGGCGGCCTCCTCGGCGAGAAACGTGCGGCCGCTCAGCAGCAGATCAAGGGTGACTCCCATGCTGGTCAGCCGGGGCAGGATCCAGGAGATCCCGAATTCGGCGATCAGGCCGCGGCGCGAGAACACCGCGCCGAATTTGGCGCCGGCCGCGGCGAACCGGACGTCGCACATCAGCGCCTGGGTCAGACCGATGCCGACGCACGCGCCGTTGACGGCGGCGATGACGGGCTTGCGCAGCGTGGTCACGAAGTGTGGTGGCCGCTCGCCAACCAGGTCGGCCAGGTTCGTCTGGCCCGCCCTGTCCATCGACTCGGCGACCTGGGCCGCCCCGCCCGGCGCGCCGAGGTAGGCGCCGGCGCAGAATCCCCTGCCCCGACCGGTCAGCACGATCACCCGGATGGCGGGGTCGGCTTCGGCACGGTCGATGCCGGCGTAGAACCCCGCGGCGATGTCGGGACCCCACGCATTGAGGCGGTCCGGCCGGTTGAACGTCAGGATCGCGACGCCGCTGTCGGTGGCCTCGTAGAGCACCGCATCGTCGGTGTCGGAGGCACCGTCGCTGCCGGACATCTTCCGCGGCACCTCCTGATGCTTTGACTACGGATTTCGGTGGGCTTTGTACCCATACTGTATACCTATCGGTACTGCATTCCACAACTGCGCTCGCGGCCCCGCGAACCGGCGTCAAACAGCGAATTTCACGATGCGCAACCGTGCTCCCGGCGACGGTGAAAGGCCCGGCCCGCGGCGGCAACGGCAAGGCGAAATCTTCGGCAACGAATGCGAAGCGTTGTTTGGGATAGCGACTCGCCGGGTTACCGACACCCAGGACTTCAAATTCTGGCAGCTAAGGGGACGAGTCGTGAGATCGACAGTGAACGCGGTCGTGCATCGCCTCAAACAGGCGCGGTCGGCGGTGCTCAAGATCCAGGCGGCGTGGGCGGGAACTCAATTCCTGCTCGCGCTGGGACCGCTGGGTGTACTGATCGTGCTCGTCTTGTGGGCGCGACGGCGCCGAAACAGCGACGAGCCTGCGCAGACGGACACCGCGGCGGCGCCTGCGACGAATGCCGGAACCGAAGAAAGCGTGCCGGTGACCGCGAATTCGGCAGCCGCCGCTGCTCAGGGGCCGGCGCACTGAAGCTGTGGCGAGCGCCACGTTCCGATCGTGTTTTCCGCCATCGGGCGGCCGGGAAGAGGTATGGGTGAGACCCACTAGGCAGGAGGAGGGAATCGCCAATGGTTGACGTCATCAGGGGCGTCGTCGAGGACATCGTCGGCAAGGCCAAGGAAGTAGTCGGGACGGTCGCGGGTCGCAACGACTGGATCACCGGAGGTCAGGCGCAGCAGGACAAGGCAGAAGCGCTGCGCAACGCCGCAAAGAAAGAAGCCCAAGCCGACAAGGCTCGCGCCGAAGCGAAAGTTCACCAGGCGCGCCAGCGCGCCGAACAGAACTAGTCGACGTGCCACGTGCGCTAGGCCCGGTCACCACCTCGGTGGCCGGGCCGTCGCATAGGCTTGCGGTACAAGGGATTTGGCATCTAGCTGATGAGGCCGAGCTTGCGATATGCGGCCTCCATCTGGGCTTTGGCCTCGGCCGGCAGCTCTGCCTGCGGGGGGCGCGAATGCGGATAGGCGCCTATCGGCAGGCCCAGTAGCGAAGCGGCGTACTTGAACGCCCCTCCCCAGTGGGTGAAGTAGTCGGCTCGTCCCGGGTAGCAGGTCCACCACGGTCCGATGTCGAGATCGAACTGGTCCAGACCGGACTCGCGACCGTAATCCATTGCCTCGAGCAACTTGTCGGACATCACCAGGTCCCAGTATTCGGAAAACAGCCGCCGCTGCGGGGTTTCGAACAGGTAGCCCGCGGTGCCCAATTGGGCCGGACAGACGATCCCGTCCCGCAGCCATCCGGCCCGGTACACGGTCTTGTCGCATTCCCACACCGCCAGGCCGGGTGCCAGTTCATGCAGCATCCGGCTCGCCGCGGGCCGGAACGCGCCTTCCTTGGTAGCGCACACCGCGGGCACCTCGTGGTAGATCCGCGCGCTCTCGGCAGGGGTCAACACGTAACCCGAAGACGGCGAATTGAACATGCCCAACGCGATATCCGTGCGCGCGGCAACGTATTTGAAGAAGCGCAGCACACCGTCGCCGCCGTGGGCCTCCATCATCGGCGTCTGGATGTAGACGATGTCAGCGCCCGCCTGCTGGGCATGCAATGTCAGATCCAAACAGTCCTTCGCCGACATGGCCGCCGTGCAGGACTGCACCACCACATCCGGATTGATGGCGCGTGATTCCTCGATCGCCACCTCCAGCAAGCGTTTCCGCTCGTCGATCGTCAGCGACCAGAACTCGGAGAGTCCGCTGGTGCACCACAACATCGGGTGCCCGAGATCGCCGACGCAGTAACGCACCAGCGTCCGGTAGGCATCCCAGTCGATGTCGTCGCCATCGGTGCCGCAGAAAGGCGTGTAGAGGGAGTCGCCGATTCCCCGCAACGCTCCGCGCGCCCAGGTGCGCGCCTCAGCAGCTGTCGCCACAGTCCACTCCTTTTGTCTGCCAATCGATTTGAGGCTAGATGAAGTCTGAACCACCGTCGACGTTGATGTTGGCGCCGGTCATGTAAGAGTTGCGCCGCGACGCGAGGAACGCGACGACGGGCCCGATCTCCTCGGGCAAGCCGGCGCGCGGCATGTGCGCCGGATGCCCGAAGTGTTTGTCGATGGCCTCCATCAGCCGATAGGGGTCGCTGCCGTCGACCCCGACCGAGTCTGCCCAGCCGACAAGCGACTCGGACGCGATGCTGCCCGGCGACACCACGTTGACCAGGATCTCGTCTTTGGCCAGCAACAAGGACAGGTTCTTCGAGGCGCTGGTCAGCATCGACTTGGCCGCGGTATAGGCCGGCAGCATGACGCTTTGTCGCTGTGTCGAATGCGCCGAGAAGTTGACGACTCGCGCCCACTGGGCCTTGCGCAGCAGCGGCAGCGCCGAACGCACGCAGCGCACCATCCCCAGCACGCCGTCTTCGACGGCCTCACGCCACTGTTCGTCGGTCAGGTCTTCAAAGCTGCCCGACGCGCCCGGTCCGACGGTATTGACGAGCACGTTGAGTTCGCCGTTCCATCGGCCCGAAATTTCGGCGAACAGGTTGTCGACCGCCGCCGCGTCACCGACGTCGACCGCGAATCCCACGGCATCCGGACTGCCGCGGTCGGTGAGATCGGCCACCGCGCTGTCGAGGGAGGCCTGAGTTCGGCCGACCAGCGCCACCCGGGCGCCGTCCTCGGCCAGGCAACGCGACGCGGCCAAACCCATGCCGCGGCTGCCGCCGACAACTACCGCTGTCGCATTCCGAAGGCCTAAATCCATGGCGATATCCGCGGCTCACGCGGTGGGTCAGCCAATGGCGTGCGTCCGGTCATCTTTGCCCGTCCAGCGTCATATACCAAAAAGCCTACGATAGGTATTACAGTAGCAGATGGAAAAGCGTACGAGAGCCCGATTGACGGTCATACCAGAATGGCGACACGCCTACATATACGCAGGTGGGAGTACATCTGCGGAGTAGATTTGATTCAATCGGTGGCACGGTTTCCAGACCGTACGTGCAGGATACATTTTGATGGAGGTGCCCGTAGTGGCAAAGCAGGCAACCGCTGATAAGCGTCAACGACGCGAACGCGGGTCCATCAACCCCGATGACATCATCAGCGGCGCATTCGAACTCGCGGAGCAGGTGTCGATCGACAACCTGAGCATGCCGCTGCTCGGCAAACACCTCGGCGTCGGCGTTACCAGCATCTACTGGTATTTCCGCAAGAAAGACGACTTGCTCAACGCGATGACCGACCGCGCCTTGAGCAAGTATGTGTTCGCCACGCCCTATGTGGAGGCCAGCGATTGGCGCGAAACCCTGCGCAACCACGCGCGGTCGATGCGTAAGACGTTCATGGGCAACCCAATTCTGTGCGACCTGATTTTGATTCGGGCGGCACTGAGCCCCAAGGCCGCCCGACTGGGCGCCCTGGAGATGGAGAAGGCGATCTCCAATCTGGTCGAGGCCGGCCTCACGCCCGAAGACGCCTTCGACACCTATTCGGCGGTTTCGGTGCACGTCCGCGGCTCGGTGGTGCTACAGCGACTCTACGAAAAGAACCAGTCCTCCGATGTCGGTCCGCGCGCCATCGAGGATGCCGTTGCCATCGACCCCGACAAGACTCCGCTGCTGGCCCAGGTGAGCCGAATCGGTCACCGGATCGGGGCGCCGGACGAAACCAACTTCGAGTACGGCCTCACCTGCATCCTCGACCACGCCAGCCGATTGATCGACGAGGGCTCAAAATCCGCCAAGTCGACGGCGTCTCGGCCGCGCAAGGCGGCCAAGTCCTCCTCGCGGCCCAAGACGACCGCGCACCGCTAGAAGCGAATCCGGTTGCTATGCTTCGGGTTCCGGCACATAGAAGTGCTCGTCGCGTAGCCGGAACGCTTCTTTGGTTCCGTGCTGGGCGCGGGTCTTGACGAAGTTGAATTCGTCCGGCCCGAACTGCAGGTTGGTGCCGTAGGCGTGGAACAGATAGCTCGCGACTTCTTCGCCGTTGTACGCCTGGCTCTGCTCGACAAGGCGGAATGCTTCCTTGGCGATGACGACGCCGTCGGCGGGCATCTTCGCCGCCTTCTCGGCCCAGTACCGGGCGCGGGCGGTCACGGCGCCGGGATCGCATGTGTCGGTGAAGATTCCGAGATGCTCGAGCTCGCCCGCCTCGATGACATCACCGGTCAACAACAGGCGCCGGGCCAGCACCGGCCCGAGCCGGTGGAAGAACATGTGCAGGCTGCCCAGCGCGGGCCCCAGGAACCGCGTCGCCGGCATGCCGATCTTCGTATCGCGTGCGATCACCGAGATGTCGGTCATCAGCGCCATTTCGAAGCCACCACCCAGGGCGTAGCCGGAGATCTCCCCGACCGTCACCTTCGGGAAACCCATGAAGTTGTGGTAGAAGCCAAATGACTTGCGGTCCACCGTAAGTCGCCTGCGCTGACTGGGCCGCCGCTTGGCCGCATCGGACGCCTGGTTCTTGTCGCCATACCAGCCGTATGCGTTGTTCATGTCGGCCCCGGTGGAGAAGACTCCCTCGGCGCCGCGCAGCAGCACCACCGTCAGATCGTCGTCTTCGGCCACCCGGTCCAGGCAGCGGCCGACGGCCTCGCGCATGGCGGCGTCATAGGAGTTGCGCTGCTTGGGATTGTTCAGCGTGATCGTCGCGATTCTCTTGCCGGGATCGACCTCGAAAAGCACCCGATCGTCGTTCGAGCCAGTCATGTCGCCGATTCCTTTCGCCGCCTGCCGAATCGGTATCCGGTCAGCTTGTCCGGCTGCGACGCCAGGGTGTTGACCTCGCCGACGCACAGCACTTCGCCGTCGAGCAGCAGCCGCGCCGTCGACGCGATGCCGCGCTCGACTTGCGAGCGGACGATGTCGAAGTTCAGCTCGGTCAGCAACGGCGTGGGCCGCCGGAAGGTGACGTTGAGCGATCGCGTCTTGCCGGACAGCCCCATGACGCAACTGTGATGCTGGATGACGCAGTCGAAGAACACCGACAGAAACCCGCCGTGCACTAGCCCCGGCGGTCCTTCGTAGACGAGTGGGAAGACGACCCGGCCTTCGGCCTTGTCGGCGTCGAGGTAGTCGAAGGAGTACTCGGGGAAGGACGGGTTGTAGGCGCCGATGTCGGTGGCGTGGTTGAGATAAACCCGGCGCGGATCGTCGTCTGCTTCGCCGATCCGGGGCGCATTGTCCTGCGGGGCCGCAGTTGCGAGCTCGCTTTCCCATTCGCCGAACTTCGCCAGCATCGCGTCCACGGTCGGGTGCGGATGTTCCAGGGAGATTAGCAGCGAACTCAGCCGCCTCATCGCGCCGGCGGCCGCCACGGTTTGTGGAAGGGGCATCTCGCCGAACTTCGCGTCATCCGCGCGTACCGGTGTCCCCTCAGGCATGCGACCCTCTTTCACCGGGCTTTGACCCGGTTGTTCCGTCGGCAGCGATTCCTTGATAGCTTATACAGCGTATCAATCGTATTGCCTACTGTATGGGTAACCGTATCGCTGAGAAAGGCCGGATCCGACGGTGAGTCACGACGCCGATGCGGCCGACGCCGAGGGGTCGGTGACAGCACGCCGGGATGGCGCGATTCTGCGGCTCACCCTTGATCGCCCACAGCGGCGTAATTCGTTGACCCCCTTGATGATCGAGACGCTGGTCCGCGCGCTCACCGAGGCCGCCGCCGACGACGCGTTGCGCGCGATCCACCTGCGCGGCGCCGACGAAGACTTCTGCGCGGGTGCCGACTGGGTCGCCACCAACAGCGGCAGCGCACAGCGCCCGCGAACCGGCGATCTGGTGCGCCGGATTCCACACGCCGCCCACCGGCTGATCGAGCTCGTGCAAACCATCCAGCTGCCGGTGGTCTGCACCGTGCGGGGCTGGGCGGTGGGGATGGGCTGCAATCTCGCGCTGGCCGCCGACTTCACCGTGGCTGCCGACGACGCCGTGTTCTGGGAGCCGTTCATCGAGCGGGGATTCAGCCCGGACTCGGGTGCTAGCTGGCTGCTCCCCCGATTGGTCGGGCTGGCGCGGGCCCGGCGCATGCTGCTGCTCAGCGAGAAAGTGAGTGGGTCCGACGCGGCCGACTGGGGAATGATCCACCAGGCCGCCGGCGCGGCCGAACTCGACGACAGCGTGGAGCAGTTGCTGGCGCGGCTGGCCGACGGGCCAACCGTGGCGCTCGGGCTGGCCAAGCAAGCCCTGCACTACGGCCAGCACGCTTCGCTGAGCCAATCGATGACACAGGAGCTGTTCAACCTGGAACTGTCCTGTCGGACAAAAGATTTCAAAGAAGGCCTGGAAGCCTTTCGGCAACGACGCGCGCCGACATTCGATGGCCGCTGACCTAAGGTTTCGGTCACACCAGTATGAAGGGAACACGGATGCCTGCTGACTCGTTCGACACGATCAACTACGAGGTCGACGGGCATACCGCCACCATCACCCTGAACCGGCCCGAGGCGCTCAACGCGCTGAGCCCACACATGATCACCGAGCTGCGCGCCGCCTACGACGAAGCCGAAAACGACGACGATGTCTGGCTGACGATCGTCACCGGCACCGGCCGCGCATTCTGCACCGGTGCCGACGTCAAAGAAATTCCCGAAGACGGCAAGGTGATCTACGAGCGGCCATACCTGTCGACCTACGACCAGTGGGAAGCCCCCCAGGAGGGCACTCCCCCGTTTCGCACGATGGCCAAGCCGGTGATCACCGCGGTCAACGGAATCTGTTGTGGCGCAGGCATGGATTGGGTCACCACGACAGACATCGTCATCGCATCCGAGCAGGCAACGTTTTTCGATCCGCACGTCAGCATCGGGCTGGTAGCCGGCCGTGAACTGGTGCGGATCTCCCGGGTGCTGCCCCGCTCGATCGCCCTGCGGATGGCGTTGATGGGCAAGCACGAACGGATGAGCGCGGGGCGCGCCTACGAACTCGGATTGATCAGTGAGGTCGTCGAGCACGACCGCCTGTTGGACCGCGCCCGTGAGATCGCCGACATCGTCAACTCCAATGCGCCGCTGGCGGTTCGGGGTACCCGGTTGGCGATCCTGAAGGGCCTGAACGTTCCGCTGCACGAGGCCGAGATCATGGCCGAAACCTTCCGCGAGCGGGTGCTGCGCACCGAGGACGCCGCCGAAGGCCCCAAAGCCTTCGTGGAAAAGCGCAAACCGAATTGGCAGTGCCGGTGAGTACCCCGCGTTTCGAAACCATCCTCCTCGACATCGACGGAGGCGACCATGTCGCCACCATCACGCTGAATCGCCCCGATCAACTCAATGCGTTCAACCGCACGATGTGTGAGGAGATGGCCGAAGCCTGGCGCATCGTCAAGCTCGACGAGTCGGTTCATGCGGTGGTGCTGCGGGCGGCCGGCAGCCGGGCCTTCAGCGCCGGGCTGGACATCAAGACGCCGTACGGGCAACCCGAAAACGTATGGAATCACGAGGATCCCGGCGAATTGCTCAGCCCCAAGTGGCAGAAGATGTTCAAGCCGGTGGTGTGCGCCGTTCAGGGCATGTGCACCGCGGGTGCGTTTTACTTCCTCAACGAGTCCGACGTGGTCATCTGCTCACAAGACGCGACGTTTTTCGACTCGCACGTGTCGGCCGGCCTGGTCTGCGCCCTAGAGCCGATCGGCCTGATGCGCCGTATCGGCCTGGGCGAGACGTTGCGTATCGCGTTGATGGGCAACGACGAACGGGTCAGTGCCGACACCGCGTTGCGGATCGGGTTGGTGTCCGAAGTGGTGGCAACCGACCGGCTGGCCGGGCGTGCTCACGAGATCGCGGCGGCGATCGCGGCCAAGCCGCCGTCGGCGACGCAGGGCACCGTGAAGGCGATCTGGGAGTCGCTGGACAAGCCCTACCGCGCCGCCCTGGAGCAGGGCCTGATCTACACCCGGCTGGGCAACCCGCTGGGCACCGCCGAACTGGCGGCACAGCGGGACGCCGACGGCAAGGGCGCCGAACCAAAGATCCGCTGATGGGCCGTCATCCGCTGAGTCGACGCATCGCCGCCGTGCTGGAGCTGCAGCCGAGCGCACCCGCGATCGAGTACCACGGCCGCTGGCTGTCATGGGGCCAGATCGCCGACGCCGCTCGGGACATGGCGTCGGTGACTGCCGAACACGGCGACAACCCCGCGATCGGAATGCTGCTGCGCAACCGGCCGGCCCAGGTGGCGGCGTTCCTGGGCGTGCTGCTGGGCGGCGGGACCGTGGTCACCATCAATCCGTCCCGCGGCGACGAGCGCACCAGGGCCGACATCGCCGCGCTGCAACTGCCCCTGGTGGTCGGCGAGCCCGACGACCTGGCCACGCTGGTCGCCCCCGGCACGCCGACCATGCCGATCTCCGGGAGCCTCGACGACCCCGGCGAGCCGGCACGCAGCCACGACGGGCCCACCGCCGCAACGGAAATCGCGGTGCGGATGCTGACCAGCGGAACGACGGGACCGCCCAAGCGAATCGACCTCAGCTACGACATGCTTGCGCGCAGTGTGCTGGGCCCCGACCCCGAACACGCGCCGCCGCCGCAGCAGCTGCGACGCGGTGTGGCGATCATGAACTCGCCGCTGGTGCACATCGGCGGCGTCTTCCGGGTGCTGCAGTGCGTCACCGAGGCGAGATCGTTTGTGTTGCTGGAACGCTTCGAGCTCAACGCGTGGGCACAGGCGGTGCGAACGCACCGGCCCCGCGCGGTATCACTGGTGCCGGCCGCGTTGCGGACGGTGTTGCACTCCGACCTGTCGCGGACCGACCTGGACAGCATCCGCGCCGTCACCTGCGGCACCGCCCCGCTGTCGGCCGACGATGCCGACGCGTTCACCGAAAAGTACGGTATACCCGTTCTAACCTCTTATGCAGCAACGGAATTCGGCGGCGGTGTGGCGGGTTGGACACTGGCCGACTACCAGGCCCACTGGAGCACCAAACGGGGTAGCGTCGGGCGGGCCAACCCCGGCGCGCAGCTGCGGGTGGTCGACGACGCCGGCACGCCGCTGGGGGCCGACCAGGTCGGTCTGCTGGAGGTCAAGCCGGGTCAGCTCGGCCCATCGACGCAGTGGATGCGGACCACGGATCTGGCGCGTATCGACGCCGACGGCTTCCTCTGGATCGTCGGGCGCGCCGATCAGGCAATCATCCGCGGCGGGTTCAAGGTGATGCCCGACGACGTCCGCGTAGCCCTGGAGAGCCACCCCGCGGTGGCGGGCGCCGCCGTGATCGGCCGACCCGACGCCCGCCTGGGCGAGACACCGGTCGCGATGGTGGAGCTGCGCGGCTCCCCCGGCACCGATACCGACACTTTGGTGGAGTATCTGCGAACGCGATTGGCCCGCTACGAGATTCCGACCGAGATCGCGATCGTCGACACGATTCCGCGCACCGCGTCGGGCAAAGCCGACCTGAGCCAGATCCGGCGCTTCTTCGACGCGGCACAGCGCGACCATGCCCGGTGATTCCACGGTCGCCGACGTCCTGCGGCATCAAGCCCGATCGCGCGATCGCCATCCCCTTCTCGTCTGCGATGCCCACCGCATCACCTATGCCGAAGCCGACGCCCGATCGGCGCGGCTCGCGCGCGGGCTGATCGCGCTGGGTGCCGGCAAGGGGACCCACGTGGGCCTGCTCTACCCCAACGGCACCGACTTCGTCGTCGCGATGCTGGCCGCCGCGCGCATCGGCGCGGTGGTGGTGCCGTTCTCGACGTTCGTCACCGCGCGTGAGATGCGCGAGCAGCTGATCGACAGCGACGTCGAAATCCTGTTGTCCGCAGCGTCTTATCGCTCCCACGACTACGTGCAGCGATTGGGCGAAGTCCTGGCGGACGCCGATCTGGATTCTCGGCTGTTTTCACCCGCGGCCCCGCATCTGCGCCACGTCGCGATCACCCACGAGACGGTGTGCCGACGAGCCGGCGCCGTCGACCCGCAGCTGCTGGCGGCGATGGAGGCCGATGTCTACGGTTGCGACCCGCTGGCCATCGTCTACACGTCGGGATCCACCAGCGCTCCCAAAGGCGTGGTGCACACCCACGCCGGGCTGCTCGAGCATCAGCGCAACCTCAACACGATTCGGGGTTTGACCGCGGCGGACAAGCTGTTCTGCAATTCGCCGTTCTTCTGGATCGGCGGTTTGGCGTTCGGCCTGCTGGCCACCTTGGTGGCGGGCTCGACCTTGGTGTGTTCCAACGCGGTTGACCCCGGGGCGACACTCGACCTGCTGGAAGCCGAAAAGCCAACCATGACCAACGGATTCGCCGCCGGGATCGCACACCTGGCCGACCACCCCAGCTACGCCGGCCGGGATCTGTCGTCGCTGCGGCGGGGCAACCTGTACCCGATCATGGCCCCCGACACGCGACCGGCCGACCCGGAACTGCGGCACAATATGCTCGGCATGACCGAGGCCGGCAGCGTCGTGCTGATCGCCGGGGATGAATCCGACCAACCCGAAGCGCGTCGCGGCTCGTTCGGCAAGCCCGCACCCGGATTCGAGACGATGGTGGTCGACCCCGACACGCTGAAAAGCGTTGCCCTCGGCGAGGTCGGCGAACTGTGCATCCGCGGGCCGTATGTGATGCAGGGCTACTACAAGCGCGCACGGGAAGAGTGCTTCGACGCCGACGGTTGGTTGCATACCGGCGATTTGGTCCGCACGGATGCCGACGGATTCGTCTATTTCGTCGGCCGCCGGCGCGCGATGATCAAAACGGCCGGCGCGAATGTCTCGGCGGCCGAGGTGGAGAAGGCCATCACCAAGGTCACCGGCGGCGCGCCGGCGTACGTCATCGGCCTGCCCGACGACCGGCGCGGGCAACTCGTCGCCGCGGTGGTGGTCCGGCCCGACGGCGCGGCGGCGCTCGACGACGCCACGCTGACCGAACGACTCAAATCCGAACTGTCCGCGTACAAGATCCCCAAGCGGTTCATCACGCTTGCGCGCGCGGACGTGCCACTGATGTCCAGCGGCAAGGTCGACATGCGGCAACTCCGGATGTTCTTCGATGCCTGACACCATCGACGAGCTGGTGCGGTTTCGCGCCGAGGACGACGGGGACACACCGATGGTGATCGATCCGACGTGCCGGGTCAGCTATCGCGACCTCGATTCGGCCACACGCGAACTGGCCGCGGCGTTCGTCGAAGCCGGCGTGGGCAAGGGTACCCGCGTGGGTTTGATCATGCCCAACAGCGCCCGCTGGGTCCAGGTCGCCATCGCACTGACCCGCATCGGCGCGGTGTTGGTTCCGTTGAGCACCTTGCTGGCCGCCCGCGAACTCGTCGCGCAGCTGCGCGTGGCGGCCGTGCAATTTCTGGTGAGCGTCGACGAATTTCGGGGTCATCGGTATCTCGATGACCTGCAGGCGGTGCCGCGTTCCGAACTTCCTGCGCTACGCCAAGTCTGGTCGATCTCCCAGCTTGACGACGCGACGGCCAGCGCGGGCGCGCGCGGGATCATCGACGCCATGACCGCGACGGTCACCGCCGCCGACCCGCTGGTCATCATGTTCACCTCCGGTAGCAGTGGCACCCCGAAGGGGGTCGTGCACTCGCACGGCAACGCGTTGGGTGCCGTACGGTCGGGGCTGGCGGCGCGGTGCATCACCTCCGACACCCGGCTGTATCTGCCGATGCCGTTTTTCTGGGTGGGCGGTTTCGGCAGCGGAATACTGTCCGCGCTGCTGGCCGGCGCCACCCTGGTGACCGAGGAGATCCCCCGTCCCGAAACCACGCTGCGACTGCTGGAGCGCGAGCGCGTCAACCTGTTTCGCGGCTGGCCCGATCAGGCCGAGGCGTTGGCCCGGCACGCGAGCACGGCCGGCGTCGACCTCTCGGCACTGCGGCCGGGCAGCCTGGAGGCCCTGCTGCCGCCCGAGCAGCGGGCCCGGCCGGGCGCCCGGGCCACGCTGTTCGGCATGACGGAGGCATTCGGACCGTACTGCGGCTACCCCGCCGACACCGACATGCCCGAGACGGCGTGGGGCAGCTGCGGAAAACCGTTCGACGGCATCCAAGTCCGCATCGTCGACATCGACACCGGGGAGCCCGTCGCGGCGGGAACCGCGGGTGAGATCCAGCTCCGCGGACCGCACACGATGCGCGGCATCTGCGGCCGCAGCCGCGAAGAGTTGTTCACCGTCGACGGCTTTTACCCGACCGGCGACCTTGGCCATCTCGACGAGGACGGGTTCCTGTTCTATCACGGGCGATCCGATGACATGTTCAAAGTCAGCGGCGCCACGGTCTATCCGAGCGAGGTCGAGCGAGCGCTCCGCACGATCGACGGCATCGACAACGCCGTCGTCACCAATGTGCCCGGCGCCGCGGGTGACCGGGTGGGCGCGGCGGTGGTGTGCGCCAACCGCGCGCTGACCGCCGAGCAGTTGCGCGACTCCGCGAAAGCCGTGCTGAGCGCCTTCAAGGTGCCGACGGTGTGGCTCCTGCTGGACTCCGACGACGGCCTTCCGCGCGGCGGCACCGGCAAGGTCGACATCCGCCGGGTGCGGGAGATGTTGGTCGACGTCGACCGGCTCTAGGGGACGCGCGTCCAGGGTTGACAGTTCAGCGACTCGAAGGCCTTCACCGAAGTGTTGATGTTCGCGAACATCGGACCGATGGAGGTGTTGGTCTGCAGGACGTGGTCCTTGTTCGCGTCGGGCGTGCTGTAGGTAAACCACGAGCACATCGAGTCTTGGGTCGGCACGTTGTTGATCCAAACGCCGAACGCCGAACCCGACCCGCCCGTGTGATACAGGCCCGGTGCGATGTCGGGCCCGACGACGAAGACACCATTGCCGGGGATCGGGTCGAGCAGGTCGGCATGGGCGGGTGCCGCGAACGCGATGGCTGTCGCGGTTGCCACCAAGAGGGCCGATGTGCGAAGCGTTGGAGTCATCTTCTTCTCTCCAATCGTTTGCCCACCCTGCTGGCAGCGTATGCCCAATCCGGCTGTGCTACAAGAGATGGCGACGGGCCCCGGATACCGCAGAACGCGGTAAGCGGCCGGCGCGGGAGTGCCCGTCGAGGACATCGTCATGGATCAGCACATCGAAAGCCAGGTGCAGCCGCATGGGCCTGGTCACCGACTGGCTCCAGGTGAGCCGGGTGCCACCCTCGGCCGGCTCACTCGTAAGGTCTTGCAACGCAACGGTTTCATCCTGGTAGGTCGCCGTACCGGCAAGCCCGTCGCGATGTTGGGTGAACGCGTAGCGCACCGCCAGCGTGCCGATGGGCGTTTTGATCTTCACGTCCCAGTCGCCTTCGATGCTCAACCTAGACCTCCACAGGTTCTCGGCCCACGGGCCGCCATACGGTGCCCCGTCGCTCGTATTCGAAGAGCCGCTCGACGGCGTGGGCGATTCGCGGGCCGTAGCAGCGTTCGAGCAGGTGCAGGGCCAAATCGAGGCCCGAGGTCACGCCGCCGGCGGTGACGAGATCTCCGTCGTCGACGACCCGGGCCGCCACCGGGTGCACACCCGCGGCCTCGAGCAGGTCCAGACCCAGATGATGGGTCGCGGCGTGGCGTCCTTCGATCAGCCCCGACATCGCCATCACCACCGAACCACCACACACCGCTGCCACCGTTACGTCCGGGTTGGCAAATGCGTTGCGCAGCAGCGGAGTCAGTTCGGTCTGCGCCGCCCGGGCCAACAGCACCGGGATGGTCTCGTCGCCGTCATCGGGGTCACCGACGATCGGCCCGCTGGCGCCGGGGACAATCACGCACCCGGGTTCGGACGGATCGAGCGCGGCGGTGGCGGCCAGCGCCAGACCGCGGGTGCCGCTTGTCACGGTACGAGGGCCCTCCGCTGCTACCAATGTCACCCAGAGTTCGCCCAAGACCATCCCCGCGCCGCCGGCGAGAACTTCGAACGGAGCGATGACATCCAACGGGTCGAACCCGTCGTACAACACAATTTGCGCATGCACCCCGCCATGTTCTCCGGTCGCCGCGCATCGGACCAGCGGCAGCATTGCCACATTGCGCCGCTATATTGCCAAAGCCTTGCTGCTCTTGGAGCAGCCTGACAGCATCGAAAGCGTCTCGCGCCGAGTGGGTTTCGCGTCAGCGACGTTTCGTCGACACGCGGGATCAAAGCACCTAGGCCGTGCCGGTCTCTTCGGTCACCACACCCCGCGCGACGAGGTGATCGATCAGCGGAATCGCCCCGGCGGCGAGATGTTCCGACATCGCCGCCCGGGCAAGTTTGTCGTCGTGAATCTCGAGCGCGGCCAAGATCTCCCGATGGTCCTTGATCGACTGGCTCGGCCAGCCCTCGATCGAGGGAAACACCGACTCGGGGGCGTACCGGGTGATCTGCGACATCAGCTGAGCCAGCTTTGGCGACTCCGCGGCCACATTGATGGCCCGGTGAAACTCGTGGTTCAGCCGCACCGTGCGCTCGTGGTCGTCGCCGGCATAGGCCTGCTCCAATTGGGCCTGCAGTTCCTTGAGCTCAAGCAGCTGCTCGGGGGTGATGTTGACCGCGGCCCGCGCGGCCAGCTCCCCACCGACATGTGCCTGCACGTTGGCGACGTCGGTGACGTCTCGCCCGGTCACCGGCAACACCACGAACCCGCGGCGCGGCTGCTGGGCGATCAACCCTTCGGCGCGCAGCGCGAACAGCGCCTCGCGGACCGGTGTGACACTGATCCCCAACTCGGCCGCGAGTTGGTCCAGCCGAACGTACGACCCCGCGGCATAGACGCCGTCGAATATCCGTCCACGGATAATCCGCGCGACGTCCTCGGAAAGTTGAGGCCGCGCAGCGAAATCCGGAACGCTCATCTGGTCACACCTGGTATTCGGCGAGCAGTCGCTTGCTGATGATGTTCTTCTGGATTTCGCTGGTTCCCTCGCCGATCAGCAGGAACGGCGCGTCACGCATCAATCGCTCGATCTCGTATTCCTTGGAATAGCCGTAGCCACCGTGAATCCGGAAGCTTTGTTGGGTGACCTCGGTGCAGTACTCGCTGCACAGATATTTGGCCATACCGGCGGCGACGTCGTTGCGCTCGCCCGAATCCTTCAGGCGCGCCGCGTTGACCATCATCAGGTGTGCCGCTTCGACTTTCGTTGCCATCTCGGCCAGCTGGAATGCGATCGCCTGGTGCTCGGCGATCGGCTTGCCGAACGTCTGGCGCTGTTGCGCGTAGCGCACCGCGAGCTCGAACGCGCGCAGCCCGACTCCGCATGCTCGCGCCGACACATTGACCCGGCCGACCTCGATACCGTCCATCATCTGGAAGAAGCCCTGCCCGGTGGCGCCGCCGAGAACGTCGTCGGCGCCGGCCTGATAGCCGTCGAAAATCATCTCGGTGGTTTCGATGCCCTTGTAGCCCAGCTTGTCGATCTTGCCCGGAATATGCAGCCCGGGAACGACTTCGCCGAACCCGACCGGCTTCTCGACCAGGAACGCGGTCAGGTTGCGGTGCGGCTTGTCCGAGCCCTCGTCGGTACGCACCAGCACCGCCACCAGCGTGGAGGTGGCGCCGTTGGTCAGCCACATCTTCTGACCGTCGATGGTGTAGGTGCCGTCGGAATTGCGGCGGGCCCGGGTGCGGATCGCCGCAACGTCAGACCCCAGCTCCGGCTCCGACATCGAAAAGGCGCCACGGGTCTCGCCGCCGGCCATCCGCGGCAAAAAGCGCTGCTTCTGCTCGTCGGTGCCGTGCTGGCGCAGCATGTAGGCCACGATGAAATGCGTGTTGAGCACGCCGGATACGCTCATCCAGCCCCGGGCCAGCTCCTCGACGCATAGCGCGTAGGTCAGCAGCGACTCCCCCAGCCCGCCGTACTCCTGCGGAATCATCAACCCGAACAGGCCCATCTCGCGCATCTGGTCGACGATGTGCTGGGGGTAGGTGTCGCCGCGTTCGAGCTCGGCCGCGTTGGGGATGACTTCCTTCTCGACGAATTGGCGCACCGTGGCGATGATCTCGGTCTGGAATTCGGTCAGCCCGAGGGTTTGGGCGAGCTTGGTCATCTGCGCTCCGTTCAGCCGATGATGTTGGTGCTGGTCAGCCGCTCGATGTCGGCGGGCGTCAACCCCAGGCGCTGGCCAAGGATGTCGGCAGTGTCCTGGCCCAGCGGGGGCGCGGGCTGGCTGTACGCGTGGACCCCGTCGAACGCGGCCGGTAGGCCGGTGGCCAGATATTCACCGACTCCCGGTTGGTTCAGCGGGGAAAATAGTGGATTGCCAGTCACTTTCGGGTCCTCGACCACCTCCGCGAAGGTGCGGTAGCGCTCGAACAACACGGTGGTGCGCGACAGCGCCGCGGTCACTTGCTCGGCCGTGTGCTCGGCGAACCATGCCGCGAACAAGCCGGACAACACGTCACGATACCTGTAGCGGTCGCCTTCGACCTTGAAGTCCACACCAAGCGCCTCGGCCAGCGCGGCCACCGCGGACTCCGTGCCGGTCACCTCGACCATGTCGCGAAAGTGCCTGGGAGTCAACAAGACCACCATGAACGCCACTCCGTCGGAACTGGTGAAGTCCTGGCCGTACTGGCCGTAGATCGCGTTGCCCAGACGCTCCCGCTGGGTCCCGCTCACCTGGGGCTCGGTCAACAATCCCAGATTTCCGGCCGTGGCCAGCGCGACATCCTCGAGCGCGAGGGTGATCCGCGCACCCGCCCCGGACCGCTCGCGCCGGTGCAGCGCAGAGACGACGGCCAGCGCCGCATACAGGCCGCAGCACACATCCCAGGCCGGCAGCACGTGGTTGATCGGGCCGGCGTGGTCGGCAGGACCGGTCACCAATGGATACCCGATGGCCGCGTTGACGGTGTAGTCCACCCCGGTGGACCCGTCACCGCGACCGAGCAGCTGCACGTGGATGACGTCGGAACGCTTGGCGGCCAACAGATCATGACTCAGCCAGGGCAACACCGCGTTGGTCACCACGATCCCGTCGCCCTCGGTGATCAGCCGCTGCACGAGTTCCTGGCCCTCGCCCGAGCGCACATCGATGGTGGCCGAGCGCTTCCCCCTGTTCAGCCCGGTCCAGTAAATCGAGGTGCCGTCGGCGGCCAGGGGCCACCGCTTCACGTCCGAGGCGCCGCCGATGGGGTCGACGCGGATCACCTGGGCCCCCAGCTGGTTCAGCGTCACACCGCACAGCGGTGCCGCCACGAAGCTGGATATCTCGATGACGGTTACCCCGTCGAGCGGCTGCACGTCAGACGACCCGTTCGAAGATCGCGGCCAGCCCCTGGCCGCCGCCGATGCACATTGTCTCCAGCCCGTAGCGCGCCTGGCGGCGGGTGAGCTCCCGCGCCAGCGTCGCGAGCATCCGGCCGCCGGTCGCGCCGACCGGGTGGCCCAGCGAGATTCCCGAGCCGTGCACGTTGGTCCTATCGAAATCGCTCGTGCCGAACTTCCATTCGCGAGTCACCGCAAGCACTTGAGCGGCAAAGGCTTCGTTGAGCTCGATCAGATCGATGTCGGACAACTGCAAACCGGCCTTGGCCAGCGCGGCCTCGGTGGCGGGCACGGGGCCGATACCCATGATCTTGGGCGCCACGCCGGCAAGTCCCCACGACACCATGCGAACCAGCGGTGTCAGGCCGTATTCGGCTGCCTTGTCCCGCGTGGTCACCACACACATGGACGCGGCGTCGTTTTGGCCGCTGGCGTTGCCGGCGGTGACCGTCGCTTCCGGATCATCCTTGCCCAGAACCGGTTTCAGTTTGCTCAACGACTCGACCGAGGTGTCGGCGCGGGGATGCTCGTCGGTGTCGATCAATTCCTCGCCCTTTCGGTTCCGGACGGTCACCGCAACGATCTCCTCGGCCAGGATGCCGTCCTTCTGCGCGGCCACCGCGCGCTGATGCGACCGCACCGCGAGCTCGTCCTGCTCCTGGCGGGATATGCCGTATCGACGGCGCAAGTTCTCGGCCGTTTCCAGCATCCCGCCCGCAACCGGGTAGTGGCGGCCGCCGGCGGTTGTGCGCCCACGCGCCAGCCCGTCGTGCACCTGAACGCCGTTTCTTGCGCCCCAACGCATGTCGGTGGAGTAGAACGCGACGTTGCTCATGCTTTCGCATCCCCCGGCGACGACGAGGTCATTGTCGCCGGCACCCACTTGCAGGCACGCCTGAATGACGGCCTGCAGGCCCGACCCGCAGCGACGGTCCACCTGCATGCCGGGCACCGTCACCGGCAGGCCGGCATCCAAGGCCACCACGCGTCCGATCGCGGGCGCATCGCTGTTGGGATAGCAGTGCCCGACGATCACGTCTTGCACGGCGTCGGGCGCCAACCCGGTTCGCTCCAGCAGCCCTTTCAGCGCGGTGACCCCGAGGTCGACGGCGGACAGCGAGGAGAACATTCCGCCATAGCGGCCGATCGGTGTCCGGACCGGCTCGCAGATGACGACGTCGGGACTCATAGGTGGCGACCGCCGGTGATTTCCATGACCGTGCCGGTCATGTACGACGACAGGTCGGACGCCAGGAACAGCGCCACGCTGGCGACCTCGCTGGGCTCGCCGGCCCGACCCATCGGCACCTCGGCCACCTTCGAGTCCCAAATGCGTTGCGGCATAGCCTCTGTCATCGCGGAGCGGATCAATCCGGGAGCGATCGCATTCACCCGCACACCCAGGTAGGCCAACTCCTTGGCGGCCGCCTTGGTCATGCCGACGATGCCGGCCTTGGCCGCCGAGTAATTGGTCTGGCCGACCATGCCCACCTTGCCCGAAACCGAGGACATGTTGATGATCGCGCCCCGCTTGTTCTCCCGCATGATCGCCGCCGCCAACCGGGTACCGTTCCAGGTCCCCTTCAGATGCACGTTGATGACCTGGTCGAACTGCTCCTCGGTCATCTTGCGCATCGTCGCGTCGCGGGTGATCCCGGCGTTGTTGACCATGATGTCCAGGCCACCGAAATGCTCGACGGCGGTCTGGATCAGGGCCTCGACCTCCGACGACTGGGTGACATCGCACCGCACCGCGACCGCGACGTCCTCACCGCCGAGCCGCTTGGCCACCACTTGGGTTTCCTCGAGGTTGACATCGCCGAGCACCACGCGCGCACCCTCGGCGACAAAGCGCTCCGCGATGGCCAGCCCCAGTCCCTGCGCTCCGCCCGTGATCACCGCGGTCTGACCTGCCAACAACGACATCTGGATCCACATCCTTCACTGTTTTCGCCACCATCGGGTACGTCTGAGGCAAATATCATATTTGATATAGGATCCTGCCCTGGACCGGGGTATCCCGGCCCCGGAGAGGAGTGTGGAGCCCATGGCCACCGCCGAATACACCGCAGTCAGCGACGACGATTTCCGCGAGATCCTCGCTCAGACAAGGCAATTCGTGCGCACCGCCGTCGTCCCTCGCGAGCAGGAGATCCTCGACACCGATCGCGTCCCCGACGACCTGCGCGACGAGGCCAAAAAGATGGGGCTGTTCGGCTACGCGATCCCCCAGGAGTGGGGCGGCCTTGGCCTGAATCTGATGCAAGACGTCGAGCTGGCGATGGAGCTGGGCTACACGTCACTGGCGCTGCGTTCGATGTTCGGCACCAACAACGGCATCGCCGGGCAGGTCCTGGTCGGGTTCGGCACCGACGAACAGAAGTCCCGCTGGCTGGAGTCGATCGCGTCCGGCGACGTCGTCGCCTCCTTCGCGCTGACCGAACCCGGCGCCGGATCCAACCCGGCCGGTCTGCGAACCAAAGCGGTTCGCGACAACGACGATTGGGTGATCTCGGGCCAGAAGCGCTTCATCACCAACGCGCCCGTCGCCGACCTGTTCGTGGTGTTCGCGCGCACCCGCCCCGCCGACGATGACGGCCCGGGGATCGCCGTCTTCCTGGTTCCCGCGGACACGGCGGGCGTCGAGGTGGGCGTCAAGGACGCGAAGATGGGCCAGGAAGGCGCGTGGACGGCCGACGTCAGCTTCACCGACGTGCGCGTCGGATCGGATGCGCTCATCGGCGGCAACGAAGACGTCGGCTATCGGGCCGCGATGACCTCGCTGGCACGGGGACGGGTGCACATCGCCGCGCTGGCAGTGGGCATCGCGGCGCGCGCGCTCGACGAGTCCGTCGGGTATGCCGCCACCGCGACTCAGGGCGGCACGCCGATCGGGGACTTCCAATTGGTCCAGGCGATGCTGGCCGACCAGCAGACCGGGGTGATGGCTGGCCGCGCGCTGGTGCGCGAGGCCGCGCGGCTGTGGGTCGCGAACGAGGATCGCAGAATTGCGCCGTCGGCCGCGAAAGTCTTCTGCACCGAAATGGCCGGCAACGTCGCGGATCTCGCGGTCCAGATTCACGGCGGCAGCGGTTACATGCGCGGCGTTGCCGTCGAACGCATCTACCGCGACGTGCGGCTGCTGCGGTTGTACGAGGGCACCAGCGAGATTCAGCGTCTGATCATCGGTTCGAACCTGGTCAAAGCGGCGGGGCGAGCCACCACAACGAAGGAGCGCTAATGGCGGGCAAGCTCGAGGGACGAGTCGCTTTCATCACGGGAGCGGCGCGCGGCCAGGGCCGCGCCCACGCCGTGCGCATGGCCGCCGAAGGCGCCGACATCATCGCCGTCGACATCGCCGGCAAGCTGCCGAACTGCGTTCCCTACGATCCGGCGACGGAGGAAGATCTCGCCGAAACCGTCCGCCTGGTCGAGGAGACGAACCGACGCATCGCCGCCTCGGTTGTCGATACCCGCGACCTGGCGGCGCTGCGCAAGGCCGTCGACGACGGTGTCGCCGCATTCGGACGTCTGGACGTCATCGTGGCCAACGCCGGGGTCGCGGCTCCCCAGCCGTGGAACGAGATCACGCCCGCGGACTTCGCCGACGTGCTGGACATCAACGTGACCGGCACCTGGAACACCGTGATGGCCGGCGCGGACAAGATCATCGAAGGCGGCCGCGGCGGCTCGATCATTCTGATCAGCTCGGCGGCCGGGGCCAAACAGCAGCCGTTCATGGTGCACTACACCGCCAGCAAGCACGCCGTAACCGGGCTGGCCCGCGCTTTCGCCGCCGAACTGGGCAAGCACTCGATCCGGGTCAACAGCGTTCACCCCGGCCCGGTGAACACCCAGATGGGCTCCGGCGACATGGTCGAGGCGGTGGCCAGGGCGATGGAAACCAATCCTGCGCTGGCGCACGTCCTGACGCCGTTTCTGCCCGACTGGGTTGCCGAGCCGGAAGAGATCGCCGACGCCGTGTGCTGGCTGGCCAGCGACGAGTCGCGCAAAGTCACCGCGGCCCAGATCCGGGTGGATCAGGGTTCCAGCCAGTACTGACCCGCGCGCACCATCGATGGCGAAGACACGGCCGCGGCTCGGTCCCGAGCCACAAGTCGCGCCAACATCTTTCACGCCGACAACGGCGGATGCATCCGCATATTGCCGATTGAATTCGCAGGTCGTTGTGTCGATGTGATGTGATACACATCACATCGTTATGCAACGTCGTGGGCGACACACCCACCCGGTGGAGCAAAAGACTAAGAGCGTTACTTATTCTCTCAACATGGGACGGCCCCATTTGTCGATTGATGCTGTTAAGCCAGTAGCGGCTGACTTAAACGACTACATTCTCGACGACGGCTCGATCGTCTTGCCCGACGGTTTGACGCTCACCTCGTTCTTCGATCAGAACCGTGCGGCATTTGGCGACCGCCCGTCATACCGGTTCATCGACTACGCGAAGGAGCAGGACGGCCGCGTCCTCGAACTGAGCTGGAATGAGCTCTGGACCCGGGTCCGTTCGATCGGCGCCCGCCTCCAACAAGTCGCGAAGCCAAAGGATCGCGTCGCGATCTTGGCGCCCCAGGGCCTCGAGTACGTGGCATCGTTTTTCGCCGCCGTCCACGCGGGCAACATCGCGGTCCCGCTGTTCGCCCCGACCCTGGCCGGCCATACCGAGCGGTTGACCGCGGTATTGGCCGACGCGCGACCCGCCGTGGTGCTGACGACCACCGCGGCGGCCGAGTCCGTGCGGGAGTCGCTGCGGGCGCACCCGGTGGCGGGACGGCCGCGTTTGATCGCGGTCGACGCGATCCCGTCGTCGCTGGCCTCGATGTTCGTCGAGCCGACCATCGGCACCGACGACATCGCGTATCTGCAGTACACGTCGGGGTCGACGCGCAGCCCGGCCGGCGTGGAGGTCACGCATCGCGCCGTCTGCACGAATGTGCTGCAGATGATCCTGGCCGGCGACCTGCACCGCAACACCCACAGCGTGAGCTGGCTGCCGCTGTATCACGACATGGGACTGATCATGATCATGTTCCCGGCGTTGTGCGGTGGCGAATATCTGACGCTGCTGGATCCCATGGCCTTCGTGCGCCGGCCGTTCCGGTGGATCAAGGAACTGAGCACCGAAGCCGCCAACGGCCCGACGTTCGCCGCCGCACCCAACTTCGCCTTCGAGTTGGCCGCCGAGCGCGGGCTGCCGCCCGAGGGCGTCGACATCGACCTGCACAACGTGGTCGGCCTGCTCAACGGCTCCGAGCCGGTGACAATTGCCGCCATCGAGAAGTTCACCAACGCGTTCGCGCCCTACGGCCTGCCCGCTACGGCGGTCAAACCGTCCTACGGCATGGCGGAGGCGACGCTCGGAGTTGCCAGCACGCCCCCGCATTCGGGATACAACGCGGTCTATCTCGACCGCGCGGAACTCGCCGCGGGCCACGCGGTGCGCGTCGAGCCGGACGCCGAGGGTGCGGTCGCCTACGTGTCCTGCGGCCACCCGTTCCGTGACCTGTGGGCGGTGATCGCCAGCCCGGACGGCGGCGAGGTGCCCGATAATACGGTCGGGGAAATCTGGCTACACGGAAACAACATCGCCCGCGGCTACTTCGGACGCGAGGAAGAATCACACCGCACGTTCGGCAACAAGCTGCAATCGCGGCTCGAGCGGGGCAGCCACGCCGAAGGCGCGCCGGACAATTGCTACTGGCTGGCCACCGGCGATCTGGGTGTCTACATCGACGGCGAGATCTACCTGACGGGCCGGATCAAAGATCTCATCATCATCGACGGTCGTAACCACTACCCGCATGACATCGAGACCACGGTCAGTCATTCGTCAACGGCCATCCGCACCGGCTATGTGGCCGCGTTCTCGGTGCCGGCCGACGAATCCGACGGCGGTTCGGCCGAGCAGCTTGTCATCGTCGCCGAACGCGCCGCGGGCGTCGGTCGCGCCGATCCCGACGCGATCGCCGCGGCCGTACGCGCAGCGGTGGCACGCGAGCATCAGGTGCGGGTGGCCGACCTGCGGCTCGTCGCCGCCGGCACGATTCCCCGCACCACCAGCGGCAAACTGGCCCGCAACGCGTGCCGGGCCGAGTATCTCGACGGCCGGTTCAACCGGTAACGTCGGCTCAGCCGAGCAGTTCCAGCGTCCCCAGATCACGGACGGCCTGGCAGCCGCGGCTGAGCATGGCAAGGACCATGTCGTCACCGCGTTCGGTGGAGGTCGCGAAGGCGAACCCCAGGGCGGAGATCAGCAGCGCCTGCGGCATCCCGAGTCGGTAATCGCGCCAACATGTTTCGCGGTCGTAGCCGGTCACGCCATGCCCCAGCAGCGCGCGATGATAGTCGTCGACGAGGTCTTTCTCGATTGCCGACCGCAGCTCCGAATTCAGGCTCGTCGCAGTGAAATACGCGAGATCCCGAGCCGGAAGGCCGACGCCGAGCGTCTGCCAGTCGACCACGCTCACCCAGGTGTGCGCCGGGTCGAACAGCAGGTTGTCCAGTCGGTAGTCACCGTGCAGCAGCGCGAAACGATCCCGCTCGACCGACAGCCATGGCGCCACCTTACCCATTGTCGCAGTGAAGGTTTCGCGGTCTTCGGCGCTCATTCGGTCACCCAGCTTTTCCAGGGTGATATCCGCACTCATCTTCGCGACGTCGCCGAGGCCCTGCGCCCCGGCCTCGTCCGGGCGGGGAAACGCGAGCCCGGGCAGATCCAGCCAGAACGGGTCACACCAACTGGGCCCGTGCAGACCGGCCAGCGCCAGCACCGACAGTCGCGCCTGCTGCTCCCCGCAGCCCGCGATCTGGTCACCTTGCACCGCCGGCGCCTGGTCGGCCAGCAGCAACGCGTATTCCATGGCGTCGTCGGTGATTTGGCAGTAGAAGCAGCTCGGAGTCGGCACCCGCACGCGGTCGGCCACCGTCGTGTAGAACGCGCATTCGCTGCGGTAGCCGATCACGACGCGGTCGCGCACGGTGTCGTCCTGGGCGGGCAGCTTGATCACGAAAGTTGCCGGCAGATCTCCGCGATCAGCGGCGTATTGCGCCGTCACGCGGTAGGTCGCCCCGGTCTGGCCCGTGCCGATGGGCACCACGTCGACGTGCGACACCTCGACGGGTGTGCGGCGTTCGCTCAGTGCGGCCGATAACCATGCGGGTGTCACATCGCCGGGGTACCGCGGAATCGACACCACAGCACTCATAAGCAACCACGCCTCCAGGACTCAACCGGCTGACTGACTGCTCAACTGTAAGGCATACGGCAAGAGCCGCCCGCCATGGCCTATTCGGCGACTTACTCAGCGACTATGTGCCAGTCGGCGGCCTCGTGCTGCTGGCGCCAGAATTCGCTGAATCGGCCACCCGCGGCCAGTAATTCGTCGATCGAACCGTCCTCGGCCACCCGCCCGTTATCGACGAACAGGACGCGATCGGCGTGGCGGATGCTCGCCAACCGATGGGCCACGATCACGCGGGTACGCGCCCGCGGATCGGCGGTGAGCGCGTCGACCACCGCAACCTCGTTCTCGTTGTCCAGGGCGCTGGTCGCCTCGTCGACCAGCAGCACGGGCGCGGCCTTCAGCAGCGCCCGCGCGATGCTGACCCGCTGCCGCTCGCCGCCGGACAGCGCCGAGCCGGCCTCGCCGACGACGGTGTCCGCGCCGTCGGGCAACCGGGCGATCAGCTCGTCGACCCGCGCCAGCGCGACGGCCCGGCCGAACTGGTCGTCACCGGCCGTGGGGTTACCGGCGTAGACGTTGTCGCGGATCGTCCCACCGAACAGGTACGGGTGCTGGAAGACGACGCTGCTGACCGCGCGGCGCGCCTCGGCGTTCAGGGTGGCGGCGTCGGTGCCGTCGATGACGACGCGGCCGCTGGTCGGTTGGTGTAGCCCGGCGATCAGCGCCAGTATCGTGCTCTTTCCTGAGCCCGACGGCCCGACGATCGCGGTCGTGGTCCCCGGCTCCAGCGCGAAGCTGACCCCGTCCAGCACCGGCGTGCTGGCGCCGTCGTAACCGAAGGCGACGTCGTCGAATTGGATGCGCGGGGCGGCGGTGGTGTCGGGCAGGGCGGCGGTCCCGGCCGTCACGGCCGGTGCGGTGAGCACGCCGCGGATGCGGTCGAGGGTGGCGCGGGTGCTCTCCAGCGCGGGCGCCAACTCGCTGACGGTGGTGAACGGTTCCAGGTAGCGAGCGATCACCACGATCAGGGCGACCGCCTCGGCCACGGTCAGCGTGCCGTCCATGGTCAGCGCCGTGGTGGCCCCGGCCAGCGCGATCAGGGCGAGCTGGCTGGCGACGCTGAACAGCAGCTGGCCCGGGATCTGCATGCCGAGCAGCCGCATCGTCGCGCTGTGCTGCTCGGCCAGCGCGGAGCCCACCAGGCTGCGGGCCGGCTCGACCCGCCGCGCGGCGCGCAGCGCCTGCTGGGTCCGGGCGAACTCGATGATCCGTTCGGTCAGTGCGGTATTGGCGTCGCCGGCCGCCGCGTCGGCGCGACGCGTCAAGACGACCGTGGCCCACAGCGCCCCGAGCAACAACGGCACACCGGCCAGCGCCGCGACGCCGAGCTGCCACGAGATTCCCAACAGCGCCAGGCCGATGACCGCGGGCAGCAGCACCGACGTCGTCAGCGGCGTCAGCAGGTTGACCACCAGGCCGACGAGCTCGGGGCCGGTTGCCGCAATCGCCTGACGCGCCGTCGCGGTGTTGTCGGCGGTGAACCAGTCCAGCCGTACGCCGGGTAGCCGGTCCGCCACGTCGTGTTGCGAATGGTCGAGCACCGCGAAGCCCAAGTCGAAACTGGTACGCGCGGTGATGGTATCGACGATCCATCCGGTCACCGTCGCGACGGTCAGCCAGCCCAGCCAGGCCAACGCGTGTTGCGGCGCGTCGCTGAACAGCGCCCCCACCAGCGGGACGAGCAGGACGGCGCCGACCGCGCGCACGACGACCGAAACCAGCGCCAGCACCGCGTAAACGGTCAGCTTGGCGCGCCGGTGCGCCGGAACGAGGCTGATCCAGGTGCGAATCATCGCCCGCCCTCCTGCGCCCCGCTCACGACAACAGGATTGCCCTGGCCGGTATCCCACAGCCGGCGATAGCGCCCGTCGGCGGCGAGCAACTCCTCGTGGGTGCCGCGCTCGGCGATCCGTCCGTGATCGAGCACGACGATCTGATCGGCCCGGGTGATGGTGTGCAGCCGGTGGGCGATCACCAACACGGTACGATCATGAGTCAGCCGGTTAAGTGCTTGCTGCACAAGGTATTCCGATTCCGGATCGGCGAATGCGGTGGCCTCGTCGAGGATCAAGACCGGCGTGTCGGCCAGGATCGCACGGGCGATGGTGAGGCGCTGCCGCTCACCACCGGAGAGCGCGGCGTTGGCGCCCAGCATGGTGTCGTAACCATTCGGCAGCCGCAGCACCCGGTCGTGGATCTGTGCCGCCCGGGCCGCGGCCTGAATCTGGTCGGGGGTGGCATCCGGGACGGCCAACGCGATGTTCTGCGCGACGGTGCCGTGCACGAGTTGGGTTTCCTGCAGCACGAAACCGACCCGGGTGTAGAGCTCGTCGGCGGTCAACGACCGGATGTCTTGTCCCCCAACACGTATCGCACCGTGCTCGACGTCGTGAAACCGGGCCAGTAACGCCGCCAGCGTCGACTTCCCGGATCCGGACGGGCCGACCAGCGCGGTCACCGTGCCCGGGCGCAATTCCAGTGATACGTCTTCGATCACCGGAACCCCGGGGCGATAGCTGAAGCCGACGCGGTCGAACACGACGGTGGCCGCGGCGTCGGTGGCCGGTGCCTCCGGTTGTTCGGCCACCTCGAGGTCTTGCTCGTCGAGTGCGACTTGCAGACGCCGGGCGGCGAGCATTCCGGTGCGGATGCCGCCGAGGCCGTAGGCGATGCCGAGCAGCCGGACACCGAAGGTGGTGCCCAGCAACAAAAACGGCAGCAGGTTGACCGGGTCCATCCGATGCGTGACGACCAGCAACGTGCCGATCACCGAGATCAGCCACAGGAAGGTCGACGGCCGGGTGGCCAGATCCATCGCGGTTTTCTTACCGGCCAGCGGGCGCTGCCAGGCCACCAGGAAGGCGACGTACTCGTCCAGCCGGCGCCGGAAGCTCGACGCCGCCGCGCCCCCGAAGACGCGGATCACCGGCTGGCCCTCCAGGTAGGCGCCGGCCTCCGTCGTCATTCGTTCGGCCCAGCGCTGCGATTGCGCGATCTTGGGGCCGGATTGGATCGACAGGGCCGACGCCATCACGAGATAGACCAGCACCGGCCCGAACAGCACCAGTGCCACCCGCCAGTCGACGGTGAACAGATAGACCAGCACCGCCACCGGCGCGACGATCGCGTTGACCGCGTCCGGGATCGCATGGGTGACCAGGTAGTGCAGCGACAGGGTGTCGTCGGTCACCAGTTGCTTGATCGAACCCGACCCACGGGCGGTAAACCAGCCCAGCGGCAGCCGCGACATCTTGCTCAACAACCGCGAGCGCAGCTCGCTCGCGAAGCGGGCGTCGACCACGTGCAGCCACAGGGTGAGGGCGGCACCGAGCAGGGTGCCCAGGCCCAGCAGCGCAATCGCGGCGATTCCGACGTCCCACAATCGCGACGCGTCCGCGCCCGACACCAGCAGCCGGGCCAACTCGACCAGCAGCACGAACGGCGCGAGCTGCACGAGCGTGATCACGGCTTGCAGCACGCCGGAGACGATCAGCGCCGATCGCAGCGGCGCGAGCAACCGGCCGGCGGCCTGAGCGCGCCAGTTGCCGGCGTTGACCGGGGCCGGCTCATCGGCGGCGGCCGGCGGTGTCTCGGGCTGAGCCGCAATGCTTTCCGGCTCGGCGACGGTCTGCGCCTCGCCGCCGCGGGTGGTGCCCATCTCGCGCCCGGCGCTCCAGTAGGCCTGCGCGTGCACCTCGGACTTGGGGAAGCCGAACCCATCCTTGAGCCGCTTGCGCACGTGCTTCAGCGCGGTGGCCTCGGGCGTCGCCCAGGCATACCAGTTCGACCAGTCGCGGGTCTCGATCGCGTCGGCCAGCGATTTCTCGTCGACGCGGCGGACCCAGTGCAGCCGCAGCCGCGGATGCTGCGTGATCGGGATGGCCGGGTCGTTGTCGTCGTGCTGCTCGAGGTACATCTCGATCGGCACGTCGTCGGGAATCGTGCCGATGATGCCGTTCATCCCGGGGATCGACGCCGAGTCGCCGATCAGCAGATAACCGGCCGGCTGCTCCTCGGGCGGGTCGAACCGCGACGAGCCCATCAGCGACATCACCGCGATCGTGGTGCCGGGCGTGACGGTGCGCGCCCACGTCGACGCCGGGCCGGCGGGTTCGTGCAGCACCACGTCGACCGCGAAGCGGCCGGTGGCAGCGTCGGCCTCCGAGATGGTGTAGCCGCGCTGGAACTCGGTGTCCGACCCGGCCGGGTCCGGGAACCAGAACCGCAGCCACGCCGCGGGCTCGGCCTCCACGTCTTCGAACAGGGTCGCCGACTGCATCCGGATCCGCACGAAATGTGGTGCGATCTGCACGGTTTCGAGCACGGTTGCGATGTGATCGCGAGCGCCGAAGCCACGCAAGATCGCCCCCTGGAACCCACGTGCCATCAGCGGTCCTCTCCCGCGGCGGGGAGTTTCCGCCACGACCCATCTACCCTAACTAAGGGTTGCCTTACCATAGCTGAACTCAAGAGGAGGGTCGAGGCGCGGTGGCCGGTGCACGGTATTCACGGCTGAGACCCGGCATGTGCAGGGGTGCGGGCGGAGGGACTCGAACCCTCAAACTCTCTCGAGCACCGGCACCTAAAGCCGGCATGTTTGCCAATTTCATCACGCCCGCGGCCTGCCGATCGTACCGCCGACCGCTCCGCCGAGTCCGTCGGTGGCCGGCATGCGTAGGCATGAATTTGGCATGCCTAACCTAACCCCGAAACGGGCCTCGGGTAAGGTCAGCAAACGATGAACGGAGCCGCAAGCACCCAGACCGACGAAACCCAGGTACTCAAGCGCGAGCGCAAGGACCTGTCCGAAGCGGTACAGCGCGTCGGCCGGCCTCCGGTCCCCGCGCTGGAGCAGCCATACGCGATCCGTGCCGCGGTGAGCGGTGACGCAGAGATGGTGTCGGAGTGGATGAATCGCCCTCACCTCGCCGAGACCTGGGAGTACGCCTGGCCCCCGGCGCGCTGGCGCCAGCACCTCGACGCGCAGCTCGAGGGGACCTACTCGCTGCCACTAATCGCAACCTTGCGCGGCGAGGAGTGCGCCTACCTCGAGATCTACTGGGCAGCAAAGGACATGATCTCGCGCCATTACGACGCTCATCCCTACGACATCGGGCTACATGCGGCCATCGCGGATCTGAGGCTGGTCAACCGCGGCTTCGGCCCGCGTCTGCTACCGCGGATCGTGGCCAGCGTGTTCGACCAGGAACCACGCTGCGAGAAGATCATGTTCGACCCCGATCACCGCAATACCACCGTGCGCCGGCTGTGCGACTACGTCGGATGCCGTTCGCTCGGTGAGCACGACGCGCCGAACCGGCGCATGCTGCTCTACGCGTTGGACCGTCCGACCCAGTCCTCGTAACCGGCGTGGTCGGGTTTCAGGCCGGCCGCGACCAATTCCCAGAGGACCTCGTCGGTGCCGCCGCCGACCCGGGCCAGTTTCATGTCCCGCCACACCCGGCCAAGCGGCGTCTCGTCGACGAGATAGCCCGACCCACCGAAGATGTGCATGCACTCGCCGATGACTTCTTCGCCGAGGCGGGCCGCGGTGACCTTGATCCCCGCGGCTGCCCGCAGATCCAGCCGCCCCGCAGCGGCGATGCCGTGCAGCGCGAAGCGTAGCTGGTCGACGCGCGCCTGCAGGTCGGCCATCCGTAGCCGCAACGCCTGATGCTCGAACAGCGTGCGGCCGAATTGGCGCCGATTCATCATGCGGGCCAAGGTAATTCCGATCACCCGCTGGCACGACGCCGCGATCTGGCCGGCGATCGACATGCGCTCGTGCGCCAATCCCCAACTGATGGCCGCCAGCCCGGTGCCGGCCCGTGCGACCATCGCGTCGGCCGGGACCCAGGTATCGATATGGACCGCCGCGGTGTCCAGCGGCCCGGCACCCACCTTGTTGTAGGGCTGCTGCACGTTGACGTGCGTCGTCGGCACCGCCACCACGACGACGTTGCCGTGCCGGCTGGACGAGTCGTGGTCGACGCTGCGCGCCACCACCATGATGTGGTCGGCGATGGGAGAAAGCGAGACGAACTTCTTGATGCCGCGGACGGCGAACCCGCCGTCGTGCGAACGAACTTCGGTTTCGACGATCTGCAGATCCGATCCACCGGATTCTTCCGAGGCGCCGATGCACAGCACCGCCTCGCCGCGAATCGCCTTCTCGCAGATGTCCTTCAGGTAGTCCGACTTGCCGAAGCGGCGCAGCAGGGCGATGGCCGAGTCGTGCAGGCTGACGCCGACGCCGATACCGGCCGAGGCCAAGTGGCCCAGCGCCAGGGCAAGCTCGATGAGCTTGCCGACATCGGGCTGGGTCTGGTCGGTCCACTTGGCGGCGAAGACGCCGCTGGCGCCAAGGTGCTCGATCAGCTTGCGCGGAAACCGTTGCTGCGCCTCGGCTTCGGATGTCCACTCGGTGACTCGGTCGTCGAACGCGTCGGCAAGTAGCGCGCGATAGTCGGCGTCGAAAACGATCTGGCCTGTCGCGGTCATATCAGTCCACCAGCTCCAGTGTTCGCCGCACTTCCAGGCGCCGCAGTTTGCCCGAGGAGGTACGCGGCAGGGACCCCGGCGACATGAAAATCACGTCGGCCGGCACGATTCCGCACACCGACGCGATGCGTTGAATCACTTCGGTGCGGGCCTGGCCCTGGTCATCGCCTTTGAACTCGGCCGCGACGACCAGGCCGGGACGCGCGGATCGCTCGCCGGTGCCCAGGGCGACCACGCAGCCTTCCCGCACCCCGTTGACTTGGGCCGCGATCAGCTCGATCTCCGTCGGGAAGATGTTGCGCCCGGCGATCGAGATGATTTCCTTGGCTCGGCCACACACGACCAGGCCGCTTTCCCCGAAGAAACCCAAATCGCCTGTGGGGAACCATTCTTCGCGATCGATGGCGGGGTGTCCTAAGTAGCCGTCCATCATCGACGTACCGCGAATCTCGATCTCACCGATCTCGCGGTCGGCCGTGCCCACATAGCGATCACTGGCCACGACCCGGATCTGGGTGCCGGGAAGCGCCTTGCCCAGGACGGCGTATTTACGTGATCCGCTGTCGTCGGAGACGGTGTCGAAGTGCAGTCCGGTGCCCGGCGTGGGCAGGGCCACCGCGCAGGTGGATTCGGCCAGGCCGTACGACGGTGCGGGCGCACCGGCGTCAAAGCCGAACGGCGCCATGGCTTCGGTGAACCGGGCAAAGCCGTCGCAGTCCACCGGCTCGCCGCCGTTGATGGCAAACCGCAGTGCACCGAGGTCGACGTCGGATACCAGCGCCGCGTACTTGCCCAGGATGTTGTAGGCGAGGTTGGGCGCGGCGGTGATGGTGGCGCGGCTTTCCGACAGCCACTTCAGCCAATTGAACGGCGATGCGGAGAACGCCGTCGGGGATGTCAGCCACAGCGGCAGACCGAGCAGGGCCGGGGCGAGCACGCACGTCAGCCCCATGTCGTGAAAGATCGGCAGCCAGGAGCACACCACATCGTGGGCGGGGTCGAGGCCAAGCCGCTGCTCGAGTCCGCGCATGTTGCCGAGCACGGCTCGCGGGGAAAGCATCGCGGTCTTGGGCGATCCGGTCGACCCCGCGGTTCCCTGCAGGACGGCGATGCCGGTGGATTCGGCGTGCGGCAGACCCGACGTCGACCGATTGGTGCGCGCCGCGGTCGCGAGGTCTTCGGTGACGATGCCCGCGCGCCCAACCGCTTGCAGACTTTCCAGGTGGGAGCCGTGGCTTAGTACAGCGCCTACCCCGATGCCGGCAAACCGGGTCAGCGTCGACTCCGCCCAATGCTGCAAGTCCGCGCCTCTTACCGGCCCCGGCAGGATCGAGATGGCGGCGCCGGTTAGCCAGGCGCCCTGGATCGCGGCGACGAATTCGATCGTCGGCTCGCCGACCAGACCCACCGCGGCGGGCCGGTCACGGTCGAGAAGCCAGGCCGCAACTCCCTTGGCTAACCCGTGCACGTCCGGCCACGGGCGCCGCTGCCATGCCGAGGTCTCCTTGTCGAAGACGGCCAGCTCGGTCGTCGCGGTCTGCATCGACCGCGTCATTGCTGCCGCAAGCTCGCTCATCACGCTGTTTTCGCAGCGATCGCCGCGTCCAGATCGCCGACCGTATCGCAGGTCAGCAGTTCTTCTTCGGACAACGCGACACCGAGCCGCTCCTCGATGGCGACCATGCCCACAGCAAAGGCCACCGAGTCGAGTCCGACGTCGTCGATCAATCTGGCTTCGGGCGTGACCCGGGTCATGTCGACGTTGAGGTCGTCACGCAGAATACTTTGCAGCGCAGCGGTCACCGTGGAGGATGAGGAGGCCATGGCGACGGACCTTACTACGTCGGGGTAAGGCTAGGCTAGCCTTCCCACGCGCTGTGAGAGTTTCACCACATTAGGCACCGGCGAACCCCAGTGCTGGTCGCACGGCTCGTGGTGCGCGCGCGGTACCGTCGAGGGGTGTCCAGCGAGGCCCGTCGGAGGCGCCATCACCGGCCCGCATTGATCGTCCTGGCGATCGCCGCGGCCTGCGGCTGCCTGGCCCTGGGCTGGTGGCAATGGACGCGCTTTCAGTCGCCGTCGGGCACCTTCCAGAACCTCGGCTACGCGTTGCAGTGGCCGCTGTTCGCATGGTTCTGCGGCTACGCGTACCGCAACTTCGTCCGCTACGAACAGGCCCCGCCGGAGCCGCACAACCACGGCGCGGTGACCGAGATCCCGGCCGGGCTGCTTCCCGAGCGGCCCGCGCCCGCCCAGCCACCACCCGACGATCCCGCCCTGCGGGAGTACAACGCTTACCTGGCCCAGCTCGCAGCCCAAGATGCCGAAAAGCAGAACAGGACGACCGCATGACCACACCCGAGACACCCTCCGAAACGAGCGCGGCCGTCTCCGCCGACCGCATCCGGCCCGCCCTGCTCGGCTACCGGATAATGGCGTGGACGACGGGTCTGTGGCTGATCGCACTGTGCTACGAGATCGTCTCGCACCTCGTGTTGCACCACGAGATCCGGTGGATCGAAGTGGTGCACGGCTGGGTCTATTTCGCTTACGTGCTAACGGCTTTCAACCTGGCGATCAAGGTTCGGTGGCCGATCGGCAAGACGATCGGCGTGCTGCTGGCCGGAACGATCCCGTTGCTGGGCATCATCGTCGAGCACTTCCAGACCAAGGACATCAAAGCCCGCTTCGGGCTATAGATTTTTTGCCCGCCGAACGTGGGGCCTATGCACGATTTCCAGGCGGTTCCCGTACGTAGGGCCCACGCTCGGCGGCCAGGGTCAGCCGCGGCGCCACAAACCGCTCAGCCCAGCTCCCGCAGCGCGGGCAGCAGCAGCGCCAGCGCGCGGCCACGGTGTGAGGCCGCGTCCTTCTCCGCGGGACTCAACTGCGCCGCGGTGCGGGCCCCGAATTCCGGGCCGTCGGGAACGAACACCGGGTCATAGCCGAACCCGCCGGCGCCGCGCGGCTCCCGGGCGATCGTTCCTTGCCACTCGCCGCGGACGACGACTTCGCCGCTGCCGGACACCAGCGCGCAGGCCGACACGAACGCCGCGGCGCGCCGTTCGTCGGGCACATCGCGGAGCTGGGCCAGCAACAGCGCGGTGTTGCCGGCGTCGTCGCCGTGGGTGCCCGCCCAGCGCGCCGACAACACGCCGGGCATGCCGTTCAGGGCCGCCACCTCCAAACCGGAGTCGTCGGCCACGGTGGCTAACCCGGTGGCGGCGAACGCATCTCGCGCCTTGGCCAACGCGTTGTCCTCGAAGCTCGCGCCGGTTTCGGGCGCCTCGTGGAACGGCGCAACGTCGTTGAGCGATAGCAGCGTGAGTGCCGACAGGCCGGCGCCGTCCAGCACCCGGCGCAGTTCGGCCAGCTTCTTGGCGTTGCGGCTGGCGACCAGCAGCCGTGACGATCGCAAGGGCGGCGAAGCCGGGCGCAGCGGGTCGTCACCATCAGGCACGGTCAGCTGCCGAATGCCTTCGGCGCGGCCGGGCCGTCCGGCAGCACGCCCGGGTACGGCAACTCCAGCGCCTCGCGCTGGGCGGCGAAGAGCGTGTCGCACGCGCCGAGCGCCATGTCGAGCAGCTTGTCCAGCGTCGAGCGCGGGAACGTCGCGCCCTCGCCGGTGCCCTGGATCTCCACCAAGGTTCCGGTGTCGGTGGCGACGACGTTCATGTCGACCTCGGCGCGCGAGTCCTCCTCGTAGGGCAGGTCGACGCGGACCCTGCCGTCGACGACCCCGACGCTCACCGCCGCGATCGCGCACGACAGCGGCCGCGGATCCGACAGCTTGCCCGCCGCCGACAGATAGGTCACCGCGTCGGCCAGCGCCACATAGGCGCCCGTGATCGCCGCGGTGCGGGTGCCGCCGTCGGCCTGCAGCACATCGCAATCCACGGCGATTGTGTTCTCCCCCAACGCCGCCAGGTCGATGCAGGCGCGCAGCGAGCGTCCGATGAGCCGGCTGATCTCCTGGGTGCGCCCGGACAACCGGCCCTTCACCGATTCCCGGTCGGACCGCGTGTGGGTGGCCGACGGCAGCATGGCGTATTCCGCGGTCAGCCAGCCCAGGCCGGACCCCTTGCGCCAGCGCGGTACTCCCTCGGTGACACTCGCGGTGCACAAGACCTTGGTTCCCCCGAACCCGATCAGCACCGAACCCGCGGGGTTTTCGGTGAAGCCCCGGGTGATGACCACCGGGCGAAGCTCGTCGTCGTTGCGACCGTCTTCTCGTTTCGACACGACGCAACCCTAGCCCGCCGGTGCGTCAGACAGCGGGTCGGCTGAATCAGACTCGCTGCGAGTGCCGAACGTCGAACGTCTCGTTGCACACGACGGCGTGCACCGGACCGTCGAACTCGGCCTTGGCCTCGCTGATGACGTCCTCGCGCGAGGTCCACGGCGGGATGTGCGTCAGCAGCAGCTCGCGAACGCCGGCCTGCGCCGCGACCCGGCCCGCTTCGGTGCCCGACAGGTGCAGGGCGGGCGGACGATCGGGCTCGTGTGTCCAGGACGCCTCGCACAGGAACACATCGGCGCCGCGCGCCAGCTCGACGAGCGCATCGCAGACTCCGGTGTCGCCGCTGTAGACGAACGACGCTCCGCTGGGGTCGGTGATCCGCAAGCCGTAGGACTCGGTCGGGTGTGCGACAACACGTGGTGTCACGGTGAGTGCACCGACTTCGACGGCCTCGCCGTCGACCCAGTGATGCACGTCGAATATGTCCGAGCAGTCGTCGATTTCGCCGCCGTAGGGCGACGACGCGGCGCCCAGTCGCGACCAGGTGTCGCTGGGGCCGTACAGCATCGCCTTGCCGAGCGGGCGCGACGAGGGGTGGTAGCGCCGCCACACGAAAAGGCCCGGCATGTCCAGACAGTGGTCGGCATGCAGGTGAGACAAGAGCACGTGGACGGACGCCGGGTCGGCGAAGCGCTGCAGGGCGCCTAGCACGCCCCCACCGAAGTCCAACACCAGCGGCGGAGTGTCCGGAGCCCGAAGCAAATATCCCGACGCCGGCGAGTCCGGACCGACCACGCTGCCCGAGCAGCCGAGCACGGTTATTCGCACAGGCACTACTGTGCCATGCCCGGAAGCACCATGAGAAAAACATCGCGTGATTGATGTGATGAGAATCTCGCCGCGGGCTAGCCGATCGGCGAATGATGCACGGGCCGCACCCCGCTGACGGCGGGCCCCAGGAATCGCTCCGCCAGTTTGGTGAAGGCCTCGGGGTCGCCGGTGGCTTCGAAGACGCGGGCGGCCGGCGCCGCGTCATGCGGGCGCAGCAAATCCTGTTCGGTGAGCACCCGCAGCACTTCCTTCGCGGTTTCCTCGGCGCTGGAAACGAGCGTCACGTTTTCGCCCATCGCCAGCTGAATCAACCCGGACAGCAACGGGTAGTGCGTGCAGCCCAGCACCAGCGTGTCGACCTGAGCGCGCTGCAACGGCTCCAGGTAGCCCTCGGCCAGTCCCAGCACCTGACGCCCGCTGGTCACGCCGCGCTCGACGAAGTCGACGAAGCGCGGGCACGCCACCGCGGTGATCTCGGTGTCGCGGGCGGCGGCGAACGCGTCCTGATAGGCGTGCGAGGTGATGGTCGCCTGGGTGCCGATGACGCCGATGCGGCCGTTGCGGGTGGTGGCGACGGCGCGGCGTACCGCCGGCAGGATCACCTCGACCACGGGCACGTCGTAACGCTCGCGGGCGTCGCGCAGGCAGGCCGCCGAGGCGGTGTTGCAGGCGATCACCAACGCCTTCACGCCGCGGCCGACCAGATCGTCGCCGATGGCCAGCGCGTGGGCGCGCACCTCGGGAATGGACAGCGGTCCGTAGGGGCCGTTGCCGGTGTCGCCGACGTAGACGATGTCCTCGTCCGGCAGTTGGTCGATGATCGCGCGGGCCACCGTCAGTCCCCCGACGCCGGAGTCGAAGACCCCGACGGGCGCCAGCGGTGAGCTCATGAGTCCGTGCCGGTTTTTTTGCGCGCGCGGGCGTTGCGTTCGGGAGCGGACAACACATACGCGGCGACGACGCCGGCGACGGCGCCACACAAGTGGCCCTGCCACGACACCCCGGGGGTGCCGGGCAGCACGCCGAGCAAAACGCCGCCATAGACGAACAGCACGGCGACGCCGACGACGATCTCCCACACCTTGCGGGTGAAGAAGCCGAACACGATCAGGAACGCCAGCCAGCCGAAGATCAGCCCCGACGCTCCGATGTGGTTGCTCTCGCAGTGCACGCCGACGTACGGGCAGTGCATGCCGACATTGCCGATCAGCCAGGTGCCGAAGCCGCCCAGGACCCACACGATCACGGTCGCCCACACGAACCGGGACATGCCGGCCAGGGTCATCAGAAATCCGAGCACCAGCAGCGGGACCGTGTTGGCCATCAGATGCTGCCAGTTGGCGTGCAGCACGGGCGCGAAGACGATCCCCCACAGGCCGTCGGTTTCCAGCGGCCTGATGCCGTTGGCGTCCAGGGAATGCCGCGACAGTTGGTCGAACAGCTCGATCAGGTAGAGCAGGGCGACGAACGTGAGGATCGTGGCCCCGCCCACCATCCACTGGGGCCGCTTTTTCTGCGTAGCGGGTACGCGCTGCTGTCCCGGGCTCATGCCCATAACTGCCCTTCTAGAGCGTCCTCGGCATCATCCAGGCTACCGGCATAGGCGCCGGTCGACAGGTACTTCCAGCCGGCGTCGGCGACCACGAACGCGATGTCGGCGCGTTCGCCCCCGGCCACCGCCTTGGCCGCGATGCCCAGGGCGGCGTGCAGCACGGCACCGGTGGAGATGCCCGCGAAGATGCCTTCGGCCTCCACCAACTCGCGGGTGCGACGGACCGCGTCCAGCGAGCCGACCGAATAGCGCGTCGTCAGCACGTGCGGGTCGTACAGCTCCGGCACGAACCCCTCGTCGATGTTGCGCAGCGCGTACACGCCCTCGCCGTAACGCGGTTCGGCCGCCACGATGTTGACCCCGGGCACCCGCTCGCGCAGATAGCGCCCGGTGCCCATCAGCGTGCCGGTGGTGCCCAGTCCCGCGACGAAGTGGGTGATGTCGGGCAGATCGGCGAGCAGCTCGGGGCCGGTGCCGTGGTAGTGCGCGTCGGTGTTGGCCGGGTTGCCGTACTGGTAGAGCATCACCCACGACGGGTTGGCCGCGGCCAGCTCCTTGGCGGTGGCCACGGCGGTGTTGGAGCCGCCCGCGGCGGGCGAGTAGACGATCCGCGCGCCGTAGAGCTCCAACAGCTGACGGCGTTCCACCGAGGTGTTCTCGGGCATCACGCAGATCAGCCGATAGCCCTTCAGCCGGGCCGCCATCGCCAGCGAGATACCGGTGTTGCCGCTGGTGGGTTCCAGGATCGTGGCGCCGGGCGCCAGCAGTCCGTCGGCCTCGGCCTGCTCGATCATCCGCAGCGCCGGCCGGTCCTTGATCGACCCGGTCGGATTGCGGTCCTCGAGCTTGGCCCACAGCCGTACGTGCGGCTCGTCGCCCCACCGGGGCGAGAGGCGTTGCAGACCGACCAGCGGCGTGTTGCCCAGGGCGGCCAACAGCGAGTCGTAGCGCGTCATGCGCCCCGCTCACCCACCCGCCACGGCGGGCAGGATGGTGACCGAATCGCCGTCGGCGATCGCGGTGTCCAGGCCGCCGGAGAACCGGACGTCCTCGTCGTTGACGTAGATGTTCACGAAGCGGTGCAGCTTGCCGGAGTCGATCAACCGCTCGGAGATGCCCGAGTAGTTGGCTTCCAGGTCGCTGATCACGGCGCCCAGCGTGTCACCGCTGGCCGAGACGCGCCTCTCGCCGCCGGTGTGCGGCCGCAGGATGGTCGGGATCGACACGGTGACGTTCATGTGGACCTTTCTGGGTACTGCTCGACGATATCGACGGGCTCTTCGGTGACCTCGCCGTCGACGATCCGATAGCTGCGCAGCTCGTGGGTTTCCGGGTCGCGGGTGGACACCAGCACGTAGTGCGCGTCCGGTTCGGCGGCCAGCTTCACGTCGGTGCGGCTCGGGTAGGCCTCGGTCGCGGTGTGCGAGTGGTAGATGACGACGGGCACCTCGTCGGCTTCGTCGAGCGCCCGCCACACCTGGAGCTGCTCGCCGGAGTCGAACCGGTAGAACGTCGGCGAGCGCTCGGCGTTGACCATCGGGATGTGCCGTTCGGGACGATCGGAACCCTCGGGGCCGGCCAGCACCCCGCACGCCTCGTCGGGGTGATCGCGGCGCGCGTGCGCGACCATCGCCTCCACCAGGTCGGCGCGAATCATCACCACGTCAGCTCCCTGTCCCGAATGCACCGGGCAACGTGTCGCGGTAGGTCGGTATTCCGGCGATCGACTCGGCCGCCAGCACGCCGACCAGCACCGCACGCGCCAGGCAATCGGCGGCCGCGGCACCCACCTCGGTGACCAGTCGCGTCTCCGGCGACATCGCGGCGGGCGCATCGGCCGGGGGCGGCACCTCGACCGCCCCGGTCGCCAGTGCGAACACCGTGTCGCCGTCCAGCGGGGTGTGTGCGGGCCGGATCGTGCGGGCCAGCCCGTCCTGGGCAGCGATCGCGATGCGCCGGCACGCCGCCGGGCTCAGCGCGGCGTCGGTCGCCACCACCGCGATCGTCGTGTTGAGCGGTTCCAGCGGCGAAGGTAGCTGCGCGAGCGTGTCGATCTGCGCGGCCGGCGGCCGCGTCAGCCCCAACTCCTCGATCGCATCCGCCATCCACGGCAGGCCGGTGGCCCGGTCGACGACTTCGCCCGCGGAGTTCACCGCGACGACCGCGCCGACGGTGACGCCCGACGGCAGCGTCGTCGACGCCGTACCGATGCCGCCCTTGAGCACGCCGGCGCGCGCCCCGACACCGGCGCCGACCGTCCCGACGGCCACCGCCGCGCCCGCGGCTTCACACGCCAAGTAGCCGAACTCGGCCGTCGGCCGACATTCCCAACCGCCCACCGGCAGGTCGAAGATCACCGCGCCCGGCACGATGGGCACCAGTCCGCCCGTCATGGCCAACCCGCGCTCGTGTTCTTCCAGCCAGCGCATCACGCCGTCGGCGGCCGCCAAACCGTAGGCACTGCCGCCGGCCAGCAGCACCGCGTCGACGAACCGCACCGTGTTCGCCGGATCCAGCAGGTCGGTCTCCCGGGTGCCGGGCGCACCGCCGCGGCAGTCGACCGCGCCGACCGTCCCCGGCGGTGTCAGCACGACGGTCACGCCGCTGGCCCACCCCGCCCCCAGCGAGGCGTCGGGGTCCAGCCGCTGATAGTGGCCGACGCGGATGCCGCCGACGTCGGTGAGCGCGTTCATCCGGCCTGCTTGCCCATCAGCACCAGGACCAGGTATTCCTGCAGCACGGTCAGCCACTGATAGACGTCGAAGTGCGTGGCCATCGGATGGTCGGCGGGCAGCCGTTCCGGCCCGTCAGGACCGATGTCGAGCATGACGCCCAGCGCCAGCCGAATGTCGTTGACGGCCGAGATCCAGGCGTTGGCCTGATCCTCGCTCAGCTCGAACCGGCCGCCGCTGTCCGGAATCGTGCCCAACAACTGTTGTGCCGCAACACGTTTGGCGTCGATAATCTCCGGCTCGTGCAAACTGCGCAGCGCGGCGTTGAGACCGGCGCTCGAGGAGTCCTCGTCGTCGGGTCGGTAGAAGTCCGGCAGCAGCCGCCGCAGCGTCGGATCCGAAGGAGGTTCCGAATTTCCGGTCTTGATGCCGGTGATCTCCTCGAGTTCGTCTGCCGGCGACGAGGATTCGCGTTCGTCGAACAACTCGATCAACGCGCCGACCAGATTCTTCAGCAGGTCCGCCTCGTGCGGAGCCAAGGAGGACCGGAAACGGGGACCATCGGCGGTCTCAACCCGCTTCCATTTGCGCACAAGAAATCCCGGATGCCCTCGAATCTCAGCGGTCCTGCTGCAACGTCGCCCACAGACCGGCGGCGTGCAGCTTGGACACGTCGACTTCCATTGACTCACGGCTACCCGCCGACACCACTGCCTTGCCTTCGTTGTGCACCTGCAGCATCAGTTTGGTGGCATGCGGCTCGCTGTAGCCGAACAACTTCTGGAACACATACGTCACGTAGGTCATCAAATTGACCGGGTCATCCCACACGATGGTGACCCACGGACTGGCGGTGACCTCGACTGGAGCGGACTCGCGTTGCCCGGTGGTGCCGGGCTTGGTGGGCGCTGGCGCAGCAACCATGGCCTCCAGGATACCGAGGGAGCCGCCGTCCGCAGCCAGCCGTTACCGTTGCGGCATGAACGAGCCGGCCTTAGCCGGGCTGTTGACGGACAAGTACGAGTTGACCGTGCTGGCAGCGGCCTTGCGGGACGGCACGGCCGAGCGCCGGACCACGTTCGAACTGTTCGCCCGCCGCCTGCCGGAGGGCAGGCGCTACGGCGTGGTCGCGGGCACCGGCCGTTTGCTGGAGCTCTTGCCACGGTTCAGGTTCGACGACGACGCATGCCGACTACTGGCGCGATTCCTCGACACCGACACCTTGCGTTATCTCCGCGATTTCCGCTTCACCGGCGATATCGACGGCTACGCCGAAGGCGAGCTCTACTTTCCCGGTTCTCCGGTGCTGTCGGTGCGCGGCAGCTTCGCCGAATGCGTGGTGCTCGAGACGCTGGCGCTGTCGATCTTCAACCACGACACGGCGATCGCCTCCGCGGCGGCACGCATGGTCACCGCGGCCGCCGGCCGCCCGCTGATCGAGATGGGATCGCGGCGAACCCACGAACGCGCCGCCGTCGCCGCGGCCCGCGCGGCCTACATCGCCGGGTTCGCCGCATCGTCGAACCTCGAGGCCGAGCGCCGTTACGGCATACCGACGGAAGGCACCGCCGCGCACGCGTTCACGATGCTGCACACCGGCGAGGATGGGCCCGACGAGCTGGCGGCATTTCGCGCCCAGGTCGACGCGTTGGGCGTGAACACCACGCTGCTGGTGGACACCTACGACGTGACGACCGGCGTGACCAATGCCGTGGCCGCCGCGGGGGCGACGCTGGGGGCGGTGCGGCTGGACTCCGGCGAACTCGGCGTGCTGGCCCGGCAGGTGCGCGAGCAGCTCGACCGGTTGGGCGCCACCCGCACCCGCATCGTGGTGTCCGGCGATCTCGACGAGTTCTCCATCGCCGCGCTGCGGGCCGAGCCGGTGGACAGTTACGGCGTCGGCACCTCGCTGGTGACCGGTTCGGGCGCCCCGACCGCCGGCATGGTCTACAAGCTGGTCGAGGTCGACGGCATGCCGGTGCAGAAACGCAGTAGCCGCAAGGAATCCCAGGGCGGCCGCAAGCAAGCGCTGCGACTGTCCCGCCCGACCGGCACGATCACCGAGGAGGTCGTGCACCCGGCGGGCCGGCCCCCCGCGACCACCGAGCCGTTCCGGGTGCTGACCATCCCGTTGGTCCGCGGCGGCCAGGTCGTGGCGGGCACCGACCGCGCGGCCCTGGCCGCCGCCCGGGACCTGGTGGCATCCGGGCTGCACAGCCTGCCGTGGGAGGGCCTGAAACTGGCGCACGGCGAACCGGCGATTCCGACGGTGCGCATTCCGGTCGCAGCGATACCGTCGAGCTAGCCGAATCCGGTCGCAACCAAGGGAGTTATCACGCCAGAGGTGTCCGTGCCCGAGCTGTTGGCCATCGCCGTGGCCGCGCTCGGCGGCAGCGAACGCAGCGGCCAGCTGGAAATGGCCACCGCGGTCGCGCGCGCATTCGAAACCGGTGAGCACCTTGCGGTGCAGGCGGGCACCGGGACCGGCAAGTCGCTGGCGTACCTGATTCCCGCCATCGTGCACGCGATCGCCGACGAAGAACCGGTCGTGGTGTCAACGGCGACGATTGCCCTGCAGCGCCAGCTCGTCGACCGTGACCTACCCCGACTGGCCGAGTCCCTGGCGGATACGCTGCCCCGTCCCCCACGGTTCGCGCTGCTGAAAGGGCGGCGAAACTATCTGTGCCTGAACAAAATTCACAATGGATCGACCGCGGAGCCGGACAGCGACGAGGGACGGCCACAAGAGGAGCTGTTCAACCCGATGGCGGCCAGCGCGCTGGGTCGCGACGTGCAACGGCTCACCGCGTGGGCCTCGACCACGGATTCGGGTGACCGCGACGACCTCAAACCCGGTGTGCCGGACCGATCCTGGTCACAGGTCAGCGTCTCGGCGCGGGAATGCCTCGGGGTGGCCCGCTGCCCGTTCGGCTCGGAGTGCTTTTCCGAACGCGCCCGCGGCCGGGCCGGTGTGGCCGATGTAGTCGTCACCAATCACGCCCTGCTGGCCATCGACGCGGTCTCGGAATCGACTGTGTTGCCCGAACATTCGCTGTTGGTCGTCGACGAGGCGCACGAGTTGGTCGACCGGGTGACGTCGGTGGCCACCGCGGAGTTGACGTCGGCGGCCCTGGGGGTCGCCGCGCGGCGGATCACCCGGCTGGTGAACCCGGAACTGGTCGGACGCCTGGAAGCGACGGCCGCCACCTTCGCCGCGGCGATCCACGACGCCACACCGGGCCGCATCGATCACCTCGATGACGAGCTGGCGACATACCTGCGGGCGCTGCGCGACGTGGCCGGCGCCGCGCGCGCCGACATCGACACCACCAGTGACACCAAGGCGGCCGCGGCGCGCGCCGAAGCCGTTGCGGCACTGAGCGAGATCGCCGACACGGCCTCGCGGATCCTGACGTCGTTCGGGCCCGCGATCCCCGATCGCACCGACGTGGTGTGGCTGGATCACGAGGACAACCGGGGCTCGCCGCGACCGGTCTTGCGGGTGGCACCGCTGTCGGTGGCCGGCTTGCTGCGCAACCACGTGTTCTCCCGGTCGACGACCGTGCTGACCTCGGCCACGCTGACCGTCGGCGGATCCTTCGACGCGATGGCCTCGTCATGGGGCCTGACCGGAGGAGACGATGCCCCGGATCGCCCGAACTGGCGCGGGCTCGACGTCGGATCCCCGTTTCAGCATGCCAAGGCCGGAATCCTCTACGTGGCAAAGCATCTGCCACCGCCGGGCCGCGACGGCACGGGCTCGGCCGAGCAGCTGAGCGAGATCGCCGAACTGATCACCGCCGCCGGCGGCCGCACCCTGGGCCTGTTCTCGTCGATGCGCGCCGCCCGGGCCGCCGCCGACGCCATGCGCGAACGGCTGTCCACGCCGGTGTTGTGCCAGGGCGACGACAGCACCTCGGCGTTGGTCGAGCAGTTCAGCGCCGACGCGGAAACCTCGCTGTTCGGCACGCTGTCGCTGTGGCAGGGCGTCGACGTGCCCGGGCCGTCGCTATCGCTGGTGCTGATCGACCGCATTCCGTTTCCGCGGCCGGACGACCCGCTGCTGGGTGCCCGGCAGCGCGCGGTGGCCGCCCGCGGCGGCAACGGTTTCATGGCCGTCGCGGCCAGTCATGCGGCGCTGCTGCTGGCGCAGGGTTCCGGACGGCTGCTGCGTCGCGTCACCGACCGCGGCGTGGTCGCGGTGCTCGACTCGCGAATGGTCACCGCCGGCTACGGCGGCTACCTGCGCGCGTCGCTGCCGCCGTTTTGGCAGACCACGAACGCCGAGCAGGTCCGCGCCGCCCTGCGGCGGCTGCGCGCCGACGACCCACCGGCCTGAGCCGCGTTACCCGGCGAGGGCGACCAGGCCGAGCTCGTTGCCGGCCGCGAGCATCGGATGATGCGGCAGCACCCGGACCGTGTAGCCGACCGCTCCCGCCACCGGCAGCGAGGTCGTCGTCGAAAACACCTGGTTGCCGCCCTCGGCCGTTCCGGTGTAAGACATTTCGACGGTGACCGGGTCCAGCAGCGCATCGCCGGAATCGACGCGACCCACCACCGCCTCCACGGTGACCTCGTCGGGCGCCAGACCGGCCAGCTGCACGGTCGCGGTCAGGGTGAGCTTCGAGCCGAGCACCGGGGTATCGGGCAGACCGGTCGAGTCGACGTCGGTGATCCGCACCATCGGCCACGCCGCCACGGCGCGCCGCCGGTACTCGGCCAGTTCACGCGCGGCGCCGAACGGACCCGCCCCGGCGTCGGCGATGGTCTTGCGCAGCGATTCGGCGGCCGGCGCGTAGTACTGCTCGACGTAGTCGCGCACCATCCGGGACGCCAGCACCTTGGGCCCGAGCGTTTGCAGGGTATGCCGCACCATTTCGATCCAGCGCGGCGGCACCCCGTGTTCATTGCGCTCGTAGAACTTCGGCGCCACCGCTTGTTCCAGCAAGCCGTAAAGGGCATTGGACTCCAGCTCGTCGCGGCGCTCCTCGTCGCGCACCCCGTCGGCCGACGGTATCTCCCAACCGTTTTCGCCGTCGTACCACTCGTCCCACCAGCCGTCGCGGATGGACAGGTTCAACCCGCCGTTGAGCGCGCTCTTCATTCCCGAAGTGCCGCAGGCCTCCAGCGGCCGCAGCGGGTTGTTGAGCCAGACGTCGCAGCCCCAATACAGCAGCCGGGCCATGGACATGTCGTAGTCGGGCAAAAACGCGATGCGGTGGCGCACCTCGGGCCGGTCGGAGAACCGCACGACCTGCTGGATCAGGGCCTTGCCGCCGTCGTCGGCCGGATGCGACTTTCCGGCGACGATCAGCTGGATCGGGCGTTCCTTGTTCAGCAGCAGTCGTTCCAGCCGGTCGGGATCGCTGAGCATCAGCGTCAACCGCTTGTACGTCGGCACCCGGCGGGCGAAGCCCACGGTCAGCACGTCGGGATCGAAAGCCTTTGCAATCCAACTTAATTCGGCGTCCGATGCGCCGCGCTCCTGCCACGAGCGGCGCAGCCGACGGCGGACGTCGTCGACCAACAGCGCGCGCAGTTGGGAGCGGATCCACCACAGATGCCCGGCGTCGACCTCCCGCAGTCGCAGCCAGACGCCCGGATCGCTGAACGCCGCGTCGTCCGGCCCGGCCAGCTCGCGGCCCAGCTGCAGCCACTGCGGCGCCGCCCAGCTGCGGGCGTGCACCCCGTTGGTGATCGACCCGATCGGAACCTCGGCGCGGTCGAATCCCGGCCACAGCTCGTTGAACATGGCCCGGCTCACCCGGCCGTGCAGCAGCGACACACCGTTGGCGCGCTGCGCCAGGCGCAGACCCATGTGTGCCATGTTGAATTTGGTCTCGTCGTCCTCGGCGCCGAGCGCGATCACCCGATCGATCGGCACGCCCGGCAGCAAGGCGGGCGCGCGGTCGTCGGGAGCCTCGTCGGAATGGTCGTCGAAGTACCGCTGCACCATCTCGACCGGGAAGCGGTCGATCCCGGCGGGCACCGGCGTGTGGGTGGTGAACACGGTGGCCGATCGCACCACCGTCAGCGCCGTATCGAAGTCCAACCCCCGATCGGCGATCAGTTCCCGGATGCGCTCCACCCCGAGGAACCCGGCGTGCCCCTCGTTCATGTGGAACACCTCGGGGGCGGCCAGGCCCTCGATGGCGGTGAACGCACGAATCGCGCGCACCCCGCCGATGCCGGCCAGGATCTCCTGGCGCATCCGGTGTTCCTGGTCGCCGCCGTACAGCCGGTCGGTGACACTGCGCAGATCGTGCTCGTTCTCCGGAACGTCGGAATCCAGCAGCAGCAGCGGAACCCGGCCCACCTGCGCCACCCAGATCCGCGCGAACAGCCGCGCCGAATCCGGCAGCGCCAATTCCACCAGCGCGGGATCCCCGGCGGCATCGGTGAGCAACCGCAGCGGCAGACCCTGCGGATCCAGCGACGGATAGGTCTCGTTCTGCCAGCCCTCGGCCGTCAGCGATTGGCGGAAGTACCCCGAGCGGTAGTACAAGCCGACCGCGATCAGCGGCACACCCAGGTCCGACGCGGACTTGAGGTGATCGCCGGCCAGGATGCCCAGGCCACCCGAGTAGTTGGGCAGCACCTCGGCGACGCCGAACTCCATCGAGAAGTACGCGATCCCGGTGGGCATCGCGACACCGGCTTCTTGCTGTTGCTGGTACCACCGCGGACGGGTCAAGTAGTCGTTCAAGTCGGCGGACAGCTCGTCGAGCCAGCGCAAAAAGCCCTCGTCGAGCGCCAATTCGTCGAGACGCGCGGGGTTGACCGCGCCCAGCAGCGCGACGGGGTCACTGCCGCAATTCGCCCACAGCGTCGGATCGATGCTCGCGAATAGATCTTGCGTCGCCTTGTCCCAGGACCATCGCAGATTGATGGACAGTTGTTCGAGTGCGGCGAGCCGCTCGGGCAGGTGAGCGCGGACGGTAAAGCGACGTAGAGCTTTCACGCAAGACAACCTTAACTAAGGATTGACAGGCTCGCAGGATCAGTCTTCGACGTTCGCCGGTGGGCGGGTGTGACCAGACACTAGGGTGGGTACGGGTAGTAATTGGGGCCGCAAAGACGCTTCCCCAGCACAGGAACTTTCCCCACGAGACGATGTTTCGGATGCGGCAGGCATTCCGTGCCGCAGCACAATCCGCGGTTTGCCGGCAATCAATCGGACGGAACGGAGTGGTGGTGCCCGGTCGTGTCGAGATCGATAACGTCGCACCCGTCGTTTCCTGCGGTGCGTACCCCGCCAAAGCGGTGATCGGCGAGACGGTCCCAGTCAGCGCCGCGGTGTGGCGCGAAGGCCACGACGCGGTCGCGGCGACCCTGGTGGTCCGCTACCTGGGACCGCGCTACCCGCAGGTCACCGAGACCCGTCGCGTCACCGCGGTGCAGGCACCGGAACGGCTGGCGTCGTCCCCGGTCGACGGCAAGCCGGCCGAACGGGTCAAGCCGCTGCAGCTGCCGATGACGATGGGTCTGGAGCCCTACGTTTTCCACGGCCAGTTCACGCCCGACCGGGTCGGACTGTGGACCTTTCGCGTGGACGGATGGGGTGACCCCATCCACACCTGGCGACACGGCCTGCTGGCCAAGCTGGATGCCGGCCAGGGCGAGAAGGAACTGTCCAACGATCTGTTGGTCGGCGCCGGATTGCTCGAGCGCGCCGCGACCGGGGTGCCGCGCGCGCATCGTGATCCGCTGCTGGCTGCCGCCGCGGCGTTGCGGGTTCCGGGAGATCCGGTGACGCGCACCGCGCTGGCGCTGGCGCCCGAGATCGAGGAGATCCTCGCCACCTATCCGCTGCGCGAGCTCGTCACCCGCGGCGAGCAGTACGGGGTCTGGGTGGACCGGCCGCTGGCCCGCTTCGGCTCCTGGTACGAGATGTTTCCGCGTTCGACCGGCGGCTGGGACGCCGACGGAAACCCGGTGCACGGCACCTTCGCGACGGCGGCCGCGGACCTGCCGCGCATCGCCGAGATGGGATTCGACGTCGTCTACCTGCCGCCGATCCATCCGATCGGCAAGGTACATCGCAAGGGGCGCAACAACTCCCCCACCGCGGCACCGGGAGATGTGGGCTCGCCCTGGGCGATCGGCAGCGACGAGGGCGGCCACGACGCCATTCACCCGGACCTGGGCACCATCGAGGATTTCGACAAATTCGTCGCCGCGGCACGCGATCTGGGCATGGAAGTCGCCCTGGACCTGGCACTGCAGTGCGCCCCGGATCACCCCTGGGCCCGCGACCACCGGCAGTGGTTCACCGAGTTGCCGGACGGCACCATCGCTTACGCGGAGAACCCGCCGAAGAAATACCAGGACATCTATCCGATCAACTTCGACAACGATCCCGCGGGCCTCTACGACGAAGTGCTGCGCGTGGTCCGGCACTGGGTTGACCACGGCGTCAAGTTCTTTCGGGTCGACAACCCGCACACCAAGCCGCCGGACTTCTGGGCCTGGCTGATCGGTCAGGTCAAAGACAGCGATCCCGACGTGCTGTTTTTGTCCGAGGCGTTCACCCCGCCGGCCCGGCAGTACGGACTGGCCAAACTCGGCTTCACCCAGTCCTACAGCTACTTCACCTGGCGGACCGCCAAATGGGAGCTCACCGAATTCGGCAACGAGATCTCCGCCCTGGCCGACTTCCGGCGGCCGAACCTGTTCGTGAACACCCCCGACATCCTGCACGCGGTCCTGCAGCACAACGGTCCGGGTATGTTCGCCATCCGCGCGGTGCTGGCGGCGACGATGAGCCCGGCCTGGGGCGTCTATTCGGGCTACGAGCTCTTCGAGCACCGCGCGCTACGCGAGGGCAGCGAGGAATACCTGAACTCGGAGAAGTACGAATTGCGCCCCCGCGACTATGCCGCTGCACGCGCCGAAGGCCGGTCGCTGGAGCCGTTCTTGAAACAACTCAACGCGATTCGCCGGGTCCATCCCGCTCTGCAGCAGCTACGCACGATTTACTTCCACGGCGTGGACAACGACGCACTGATGGCCTTCAGCAAGTTCGACCCGGCCACCGGGGACTGCGTGCTGGTGGTTGTGACGCTCAACGCGTTCGGGCCCGAGGAGGGCACGCTGTGGTTAGACATGGCGGCATTGGGTATGGAGCCCTATGAGCGTTTTTGGGTGCGCGACGAGATCACCGGCCAGGAATTCCAGTGGGGGCAGTCAAATTACGTTCGCATCGACCCCGGACAGGCGGTCGCCCACATCATCAATATGCCAATCATCCCGCAGGAGTCTCGAAACACGTTGCTGCGCAGGAGGTAAGAGGGCCCGGAAGGGGATACCAGCATGAGTCGAACCGAGAGCCGAACCGATCAGACGCACCTGGCGCCTGACCCGGGTGACTTGGCCCGACTGGTGGCGGGCACGCATCACAACCCGCACGGCATCCTGGGGGCTCACGAGTACGGCGACCACACCGTCATCCGGGCCTTCCGCCCGCATGCGCGACAAGTCGTCGCGCTGGTCGGTGACGACGAGTTCGCGATGGAGCACCTCGAATCCGGGCTGTTCGCCGTCGCGTTGCCGTTCACGAAGCTCATCGACTACCGGCTGAAGGTGGACTACGGCTCCGGCGCGCACGTGACGGCCGACGCGTACCGCTTCCTGCCCACCCTGGGCGAGGTCGACCTGCACCTTTTCTCCGAGGGCCGCCACGAACGACTCTGGGAAGTGCTGGGCGCCCACGCCCGCTCCTTCACCACGGCCGACGGCGTCGTCGACGGCGTGTCGTTCGCGGTATGGGCGCCTAACGCCAAGGGCATCAACTTGATTGGCGAGTTCAACGGCTGGACGGGCACCGAGGCTCCGATGCGAGTGCTGGGTTCCACCGGGGTATGGGAGTTGTTCTGGCCCGGGTTCCCGACGGACGGCCTGTACAAGTTCCGCGTGCACGGCGCCGACGGTGTCGTCACCGAACGGGCGGACCCGTTCGCCTTCGCCACCGAGGTGCCTCCGCACACCGCGTCACGGGTGACGACGAGCAACTACACCTGGGCCGACGGGGACTGGATGACGCAGCGCGCGCAGCGCAATCCGGTGTTCGAGCCGATGAGCACCTACGAGGTACATCTGGGCTCGTGGCGACCCGGCCTGTCCTACCGCCAGCTCGCCACCGAGCTGACCGATTACGTTGTCGAGCAGGGATTTACCCACGTAGAGCTGCTGCCGGTGGCCGAGCACCCGTTCGCCGGATCCTGGGGATACCAGGTCACCTCGTACTACGCCCCGACATCGCGATTCGGCACGCCCGACGATTTCCGGGCGCTGGTCGACGCGCTGCACCAGGCGGGTGTCGGCGTGATCGTGGACTGGGTTCCGGCGCACTTCCCCAAGGACGCCTGGGCGCTGGGCCGCTTCGACGGCACCCCGCTCTACGAGCATTCCGATCCCAAGCGTGGTGAGCAACTCGACTGGGGCACCTACGTTTTCGACTTCGGCCGCCGCGAGGTCCGCAACTTCCTGGTCGCCAATGCGCTGTACTGGCTCGAGGAATACCACATCGACGGCCTCCGGGTGGACGCGGTGGCGTCCATGCTCTACCTGGACTACTCGCGGCCCGAGGGCGGCTGGACACCCAACATCTACGGCGGGCGTGAAAACCTCGAAGCGGTGCAGTTCCTGCAGGAGATGAACGCGACGGCGCACAAGGCCGCGCCGGGCATCGTCACGATCGCCGAGGAGTCGACGTCGTGGCCCGGCGTGACGCGGCCGACGAGCCTTGGCGGCCTTGGCTTTTCGATGAAGTGGAACATGGGCTGGATGCACGACACGCTCGACTACATCAGCCGCGACCCGATCTACCGCAGCTTCCATCACCACGAGATGACCTTCTCGATGCTGTATGCGTTCAGCGAGAACTACGTGCTGCCGCTCAGCCACGACGAGGTGGTGCACGGCAAGGGCACGCTGTGGGGCCGGATGCCGGGCAACAACCACGTCAAGGCCGCCGGGCTGCGCACCCTGCTCGCCTATCAGTGGGCCCACCCCGGTAAGCAATTGTTGTTCATGGGACAGGAATTCGGCCAGCGCGCCGAGTGGTCCGAGCAGAACGGCTTGGACTGGTGGCAGCTCGACGAGCAAGGTTTCTCCAACGGGGTGCTGCGTTTCGTGCGCGACATCAACGCCATTTACCGCGACCGTCCGGCCCTGTGGAGCCGCGACACCACGCCGGAAGGGTATTCCTGGATCGACGCCAACGATTCCGGCAACAACGTGTTGAGTTTCCTGCGGTACGGCAACGACGGCTCGGTGATGGCGTGTGTGTTCAACTTCGCGGGTGCCGAGCACAGCGGCTATCGGCTCGGTCTGCCCAGCGCCGGCCGTTGGCGCGAGGTGCTCAACACCGACGCGACGGACTACAACGGTTCCGGAATCGGCAACCTCGGCGGCGTCGACGCCACCGAGGAGCCGTGGCATGGCCGCCCGGCCTCGGCGCAGCTGGTGTTGCCGCCGACGTCGGCGCTGTGGCTGGAACCCGAGTAGACCGCCGATCGCCGCGCTACTGGCCCGGCAAGGCTCGCGGCCGGGTCAGTAGAGCGCGTTGGCGAGGTTTCGCCGACCGGCGACGACCTCGGGGTCGGCGGGGTCGAAGAGTTCGAACAACTCGATCAGCCGGGTTCGCACTCGGGTGCGTTCGTCTCCGGAAGTGCTGCGCACCAACGCGATTAAGCGCTCGAATGCCGCGGTCACGTCCTGATTGAGGATCTGCAGATCGGCTGCCGCGAAGGCCGCTTCGATGTCGGTCGGCGCGGCGTCCGCGACGGCCACCGCATCGGGACGCTGTGCGGTTGCGCGGGTGAGGAAGTCGATCTGCCGGATCGCCCCCTTGGCCTCGACGCTGTCCGGATTGGTGTTCAGCAGCGCCTGGTAGGACTGCTTGGCCGCCTCGAAGTCACCGGCCTCCAGCTGCCGGCGGGCTTGCTCCAGCGCCGGGTCGACCTCCGCGTCGTCCGCGGAACCGGTTGCGCCCTTGAGCTTTCCGGCCGTCGCCGACAGCAATTGGTCCAGCCAACGGCGCAACTGATCGGCGGGCTGCGAACCTTGGAAGCTGGACAGCGGCTGGCCGGCGGCCAGCGCGACGACGGTGGGAACGGCTTCGACGCCGAAGATCTGAGCCACCCGGGGTGCCACGTCGACATTGACCGTCGCCAGCGCCCATTTGCCGCCGTCCTGCGCGGCCAGCCCGGACAGCACCTCGACCAGTTCGACGCACGCCTCGCTGCGCGGCGACCACAGGGCGACCACGACGGGCACTTCGTCGGAGCGGATCAGCACCTCGGCTTCGAAATTGGCCTCGGTGACCTCGGTGGTCCCCGCACCCGCCGGCGTCGGCCGGCCCGCCGCGTCGGCGGCCGACGGGCTCTGCTGAGCACGTTGCTTCAGACCGGACAGGTCGACCGCACCAGCCAGCGCGGGCCCGATCGAGGATCTCGGACGCGTCACGCCGTCAAGTCTGTCATGCGCGCCGACTACCCATCCACCCGGTGGCACGCGGGCCGCCGCACCGGCAAACCCGGCCGACGATCGGGCCCGCGAAGGTCGCTGGTCGGGTCATATGAGCAACATCACAACGATCCCCGCACGTCGCCTCCCAGCAACGCTGACCCGTGGTCAGCCCCGGGTCAGCCGGCCCGCAGGATCAGGGCGTCGCCCTGGCCGCCCGCACCGCACAGCGCCGCGACGCCGTAACCCGAACCGCGCCGCGCCAGTTCCAGTGCCACATGCAGGGTGATCCGGGCGCCCGACATGCCGATCGGGTGCCCCACCGCGATCGCACCGCCGTTGACGTTGACGATCTCGGGGTTGACGCCGAGCTCGCGGGTGGAGGCCAGTGCGACCGCCGAGAACGCCTCGTTGATCTCCACCACGTCGAGCTGGTCGACCGTGATCCCCTCGCGGCCAAGTGCCTTCTTGATCGCGTTGGCCGGCTGGGACTGCAGCGTCGAATCGGGCCCCGCCACCACACCGTGCGCGCCGATCTCGGCCAGCCACGACAGGCCCATTTCCTGCGCCTTGTCCTTGCTCATCACGACCACCGCGGCGGCACCGTCGGAGATCTGCGACGCCGAGCCCGCGGTGATGGTGCCGTCCTTTCGGAACGCCGGTTTCAGCCCGGCCAACGACTCGGCGGTGGTGTTTGCCCGAATGCCCTCGTCCTCGGTGAATTGCAGCGGATCACCTTTGCGCTGCGGGATGTTCACGGGCACGACCTCGTCGGCGAAGACCCCGTCCTTCCACGCCGCGGCCGCCTTTTGATGCGACCGTGCAGCGAACTCGTCCTGCTCGGCGCGGGTGAACTTGTCGACGTCGTTGCGCTGCTCGGTCAGGGCGCCCATCGGCTGGTCGGTGAACACGTCGTGCAGGCCGTCGTAGGCCATGTGGTCGAGCACCGTCACGTCGCCGTACTTGTAGCCCGCCCGGCTGTCCATCAACAGGTGCGGCGCCTTCGTCATCGACTCCTGGCCGCCGGCCACCACGACGTCGAACTCCCCGGCCCGAATCAGCTGGTCAGCCAGCGCAATGGCGTCGATGCCGGACAGACACATCTTGTTGATGCTCAGCGCCGGGACGTCCCAGCCGATGCCGGCGGCCACCGCGGCCTGGCGGGCGGGCATCTGCCCGGCGCCCGCGGTCAGCACTTGGCCCATGATCACGTACTGCACCGCGGAGGCCGGCACGTTGGCCTTCTCCAGCGCACCGGCGATCGCGATCGCACCCAGATCGCTGGCCGAGAAATCCTTCAGCGAACCCATCAACTTGCCGATCGGGGTCCGTGCTCCAGCAACGATCACCGATGTCGTCATAACAACCTCCTAGCGACGCATGGACGGCCCGTTCGGCCTCCCGGAGAAGCGCGATCTTTGCCGCCAGGTTACCGTTATGTGATGACGACCGATCAAGTCGATGCCCGTCAGATCCTGGCCACCTCACTGGTGACGGCGATCGATCACGTCGGCATCGCAGTCGCCGACCTCGACGCAGCCATCGAGTGGTACCACGCCACCCTCGGCATGGTGCTGGTGCACGAGGAAGTCAACGAGGACCAGGGAATCCGCGAAGCCATGATCGCCGTGCAAGACGGCGAACCCGGCACGGCCCAGATCCAGTTGATGGCCCCGATCGACGAGTCCTCGACGATCGCCAAATTCCTGGACAAGCGCGGGCCGGGCATCCAGCAGATGGCCCTCCGCGTCAGCGACCTGGACGCCCTCTGCGAGCAGCTGCGGTCGCAGGGCGTCCGGCTGATCTACGAGGCACCGCGGCGCGGCACCGCGAACTCGCGGATCAACTTCATTCACCCCAAGGACGCCGGCGGGGTGCTGATGGAGTTGGTGGAGCCGGCTTCCTAGCCACTTATTTCACGACCACTTTCGAGTCGGGCCGCGATTCGCCCGATTCGTCCAGCACGGCGTGTGCCAGTGCCGGCGGTCGTCTTCGCGCGTTTGTAGGGCGCCGCCGGCCGAGTCTGCCGGCCACACCACCAAATGCGCTACACCGGAACGGACTTCGTGATCGCAGCCGGGGCATCGATAGGTCTTGAGTGCACGCGAGGCCGTGACCGGGCGCACCTCGTATTCGTAGCCGTCGGGCCCCGTTTCCACCCGCCGCCCCGCCGGCGACAGCGAAGGCAGCTGTTGCCGGCGGGGCGGAGTGCGGCGCCGAGCCATGCCGACAAGTCTAATCGGGCAACTCAGAACAGCCGGTACTCGTCGTTGTCCATTCCCCGCATTTTGTCGTAATCCAATGTGAGACAACGTATCCCGCGGTCGGTGGCTAAAGTTCGCGCCTGAGGTTTGATCTGCTGTGCGGCGAACACACCCTTGACGGGCGCGAGAACGGTGTCGCGATTCAGCAATTCGAGATAGCGGGTCAGCTGCTCCACGCCGTCGATCTCGCCGCGACGCTTGATCTCCACCGCAACCGAGCCGCCGTCGGCGTCACGGCACAACAGATCGACGGGGCCGATCGCGGTCATGTACTCGCGGCGCACCAAGGTGTACCCCTCGCCCAGCAGCTGGACATGTTCGGCGAGCAATGCCTGCAGGTGCGCCTCGACCCCGTCCTTGACCAGCCCGGGATCGACGCCCAAGTCGTGGCTGGAGTCGTGCTCGATCTCCTCGACGGTGATGCGCAGCTGTTCGCCCGTCTTGTTCTCCACCACCCATACCGGCGTCTCGCCGATCACCTCTTCGGTCAGCCAGCATGGCGGGCTCATCCAGTTCAGCGGCTTGTAGGCCCGATCGTCGGCGTGCACGCTGACCGACCCATCCGCCTTGAAGAGCAACAACCTACGCGCCGACGGCAGATGCGCCGTGAGCCGGCCAACGTAGTCGACGGTGCACTGGGCGATCACTAGACGCACCCGACTCACCTTAGAGCGTCGTCAACGAATTAGGCTGACGCCACCATGTCGGCCAACAAGACTGTGGCGCAGCGCTTGGGACGGGTGCTCGAAAGGGTCACCCGTCAGAGCGGCCGATTGCAGGAGACGCCCGCCTACGGCTCCCTGCTGCTCGGCCGGGTGACCGAGAGCCAGGGCCGCCGCCGGGTCCGCATCCAGCTCATCCTGACCATCTTCATCCTCGCGGCGAATCTGATCGGGATCGGCGTGGCGGTGCTGCTGTTGGCGGTCGCGTTGCCGTCGCCCAGTATCTTCACCGACGCGCCGGGCTGGATCACCTGGGCCGTCGCGCCCGGATACGTCGCCGTCGCGCTGGCGCTGGGCACCTTCTGGATCACCAACCGAACGATGGCCGCCCTGCGGTGGGCGATCGAGGAGCGCACCCCCACCCCCGACGACGAACGCAACACCTTCCTGGTTCCGTTCTGGCTCGCGATCGGGGTATTAGTGCTGTGGGGCGCCGGCGCGGCGCTGCTGACCACGCTTTACGGGCTGGTCAACAAGCTGTTCATTCCGATCGTCGGGTTCTCGGTGAGCTTTTGCGGCATCCTGGTGGCGACCGCGTGCTACCTGTTCACCGAGTTCGCCCTGCGACCGGTCGCCGCGCAGGCCCTCGAGGCCGGACGCGCCCCGCAGCGGCTGGCGCCGGGCATCATGGGCCGCACCCTGACGGTCTGGCTGCTCGGTTCCGGTGTACCGGTGCTGGGCATCGCACTGATCGCGTTCTTCGCGCTGGTGCTGGGCAATCTGAGCGAGACCCAACTCAGCGTCGCGGTGCTGATCGTCGCGATCGTGACCCTGATCTTCGGCTTCATCCTGATGTGGATCCTGTCCTGGCTGACGGCCACACCCGTGCGGGTGGTGCGTGCCGCGCTCAAGCGGGTCGAGCAGGGCGATCTGCGGGGCGAGCTGGTGGTGTTCGACGGCACCGAACTCGGCGAGTTGCAGCGCGGTTTCAACGCCATGGTCGACGGCCTGCGTGAGCGCGAGCGGGTGCGCGATCTCTTCGGCCGCCACGTCGGGCGCGAGGTCGCCCTGGCGGCCGAGCGCGAGAAGCCGAAACTGGGCGGCGAGGAGCGCCACGTCGCGGTGGTGTTCATCGACATCGTCGGCTCCACGCAACTGGTGACCAGCCAGCCGCCGACCGAGGTCGTCGGTGTGCTCAATCGGTTCTTCGCGATCGTCGTCGAGGAAGTCGACCGGCATCACGGACTGGTCAACAAGTTCGAGGGCGACGCATCGCTGGCCATCTTCGGCGCTCCGAATCACCTCGACCGTCCCGAAGACGAGGCGCTGGCCGCCGCACGCGCGATCTGCAGCCGGCTGGCGCACGAAATGTCCGAGCTGCAGGCCGGCATCGGTGTGGCGGCCGGCCAGGTGGTCGCCGGCAATGTCGGCGCCAAGGAACGGTTCGAATACACCGTGATCGGCGAACCGGTCAACGAGGCGGCCCGGCTGTGCGAGCTGGCCAAGTCACACCCGGGCAGATTGCTGGCGACCGCGGACACTGTGGGGGGTGCGAGCGAAAGCGAAAGCGCCCGTTGGTCTTTGGGTGAGACCGTGACGCTGCGTGGGCACGACCACCCGACCCGCCTGGCCTCGCCCGAACGCAGCGAGTAAACCGTGGCAACTCTCGTCGCCTTCCACGCGCATCCCGACGACGAGGTGGTCCTCACCGGGGGCACGCTGGCGGCGGCGGTGGCCGCGGGGCACCGGGTGGTCCTGGTGACCGCGACCGACGGGCGCATGGGCACCGAGGACGACGACACCCGAATGAATGAATTACAGTCGAGCGCAAGCATTCTCGGCGTGCACCGAGTGGAGTGCCTCGGCTATGCCGACAGTGGCTACGGGCCGATCTTCTACCCGGATCCACCCGGCCGGGTCCGGTTCGCGCGGGCCGAGGTCGAAGCGGCGGCACAGCGACTGGCCGCGATCCTGCGCGACGAGGACGCACAACTGCTGCTGAGCTATCAGACCAACGGCGGATACGGGCACCGGGATCATGTGCAGGTCCATCGCGTCGGCAAGCGTGCCGCCGAGTTGGCCGCGACTCCGCGGGTGCTCGAGGTGACGATGCCGCGCGAGTTACTCGTCCGGGTCTCCAACGTCTGTCGCCTACTGCGACTTCCGGCGCCCTACGATGCCGAAACGGTACGCACCGCGTACGCCCCGCAGGCCACGATCACGCACCGGATCGACGTCCGGGCCTGCGCCCGGCAGAAGCGCGATGCGTTCGCCGCCCACCGCTCGCAGATCGGCGGCGGGCTCGGCGCGCGTCTGTTCGGGTTGGTGATGCTATTGCCGCCGCGGGTGTTCGGACTGGTGTTCAGTCACGAATGGTTCGTCGATCCGGCTGCCCAGCCGGGCCCCCTGCGCCGCAACATCTTTGACGGGTGACCCCAGGAAGAGTGCTGAAGGTGGGCTCGAAGAGCCGAGGCGATCGACGACATTGCCGGCCGCTTCGAGGCCGCGGCGTACGACTCGCCCTCGTCGCGCAGCGGGTCAAACCCGGCGGTAGCCACGATGGCCGGCGGCAAGCATGTGACGCACGCTCCCCCTGTTCACTGCCAACACTTTCCAATGGTGTGACACGGGGCAACATACAACTGGCCGAAGTGCGCATCATTTCGGCCACATCGCGCACCTGCCCGACGTTTACGACAGACTGCGAACCCGCACGGGCACAGTCGCTCTCACCAACGACGCCACCAGTAGCAGGGCGAAGATCAGCAGCGTACCCACACACCAGACGGTGGCCGGCCAACCACCCACGCCGTAGATCAGCCCGCCCAGCGCGCCGGCGACCGAGCCGCCCAGGTAGTAGCTGAACAGGTACAGCGCGGAAGCCTCGGCGCGATCCCGGTATGCCACCGCGCCCACCCATCCGCTGGCCACCGCGTGGGCGGCGAAGAACCCGCCGGTGAAGACCGCGGTCCCGACGACGACCGCGGGCAGTGCATCCGGCAGCGTCATCAGCAAGCCCACGACGGTGATCGGCAGGGCGCAGCCCAGCACCAGCATGCGTCCCCGGCGGTCGGCGAGCCGTCCCGCCGCGGCCGACGTCCAGGTGCCCACCAGATACAGCAGGAACAGCAGGCCCACCACCGATGGCGCCAGCGCGAACGGCGCCGCGGCCAGCCGGTAGCCGAGGTAGTTGTACACGGTGACGAAACCGCCCATCAGCGTAAATGCCAAGGCAAAAAGCTTGAGCAACAGCGGGTTTCGCAGATGCGCCAGGATGCTCTGCGTCGTCACGCGCGGACTCACCGGCTTCGGGGTGAAGAACTGGGAACGGGGCACCAGGAGGGCGAATATCACCGTCGCGGCCAGCGTCGTCGACGAGCACACCAACAGTGCGACCCGCCAGTTGCTGACTTCGAGGACCAGCGCCGGGACGATGCGCCCCGCGCAGCCGCCGATCGTCGTCCCGGCGATGTATCGTCCCATCGCCGATCCCAGCGAAGACGCGTGCACCTCCTCGGCCAGAAACGCCATCGCCACGGCGGGAATCCCGGCGAGCGCGACGCCCTGGGCGGCCCGCCCGGCCAGCAGCACGCCGAGCGAGGGGCTCAACGGCAGCAGCAACCCGATGATGCTGGAGGTGATCCCGGAGATCAGCATCACGGTGATGCGCCCGTAGCGCTCGGAGAGCGCGCTCGCCGGGACGATGGACAACGCCAGCATTCCGGTGGTGAGCGAGACCGTCAGCGCCGCGGTGGCCGGGCCGATCCGGTAGTAGGCCGACAGCGCGGGAAGCAGCGCCTGGGTGCAATACATCGCGGCGAAACTGGCCAGACCCGCACCACACAGCGCCGCGGTCACCCGCCGGTATCCGCGGCTGCCGGCGAGGTGGGCGATCGGAGTCGCGGTGAGCTGGGGCATGACGACGATGCTTCGCGTTGGCCGACTGAATAGGAAATGAATTATTGGCGGTTTTATAATGCGATTCCAACATAAGCAGAGGTGGCGGGCATGGCCGATGGCGACTACGAGTGGTTTCTCACACTCGCCGAGCTCCAACACGTCACCGCGGCGGCTCAACAACTTCACATCGCGCAGCCGACCCTGACCCGGATGCTGGCGCGCCTGGAGCGCCGACTCGGGGTGCCACTGTTCGATCGGCACGGCCGCCGGCTCGCGCTGAGCACCTACGGCCGGATCTTCTACCAGCACGCGCGCCGGGCGCAGTTGGAGCTCGATTCGGCCCGGCGCGAAATCGAGGACCTGAACAACCCGGCCGCCGGGGAGATCCGGCTGGGTTTCCTGAGTTCGTTTGGATCAGTCGTCGTGCCCCGCCTGATCGCCGGGTTCGGCGAGGTGTCACCGCGCGTCACGTTCACCCTCGAGGAGGGTGCCGCCGAGTCCATCAGCGAACGCGTGCTGGAGGGGGCCATCGACGTCGCGGTGGTATCGCCACGGCCACAGAAGCCAACCCTGGCCTGGCGCAGCCTGTTTCGTCAGCGCCTCGGTGTCGCCGTACCCCGCGAGCACCGCCTGACGGACGCGGCGGCGGTGTCGATGACGGACCTCGCCGACGAGCCGTTCATCACGATGCATCCGGGATTTGGTATGCGGCAACTCCTCGATGAGCTTTGTGCCGCAGCGCAATTCCAGCCACGCATCGTCCTGGAATCGACGAACCTGACCACCAACGCCGGGCTGGTGGCCGCCGGGTTGGGCATCAGCCTGACCCCGATCGACGGCGGCGAGCATGCGCCCGGCGTCAGGGTGCTGCCACTGGCCGACGCCGACGCCTACCGCGACATCGGGATGATCTGGGATTCGGCACGACCGTTGTCCCGCTCCGCCCGAGACTTCATCGCCTCGGCGACGCGGCCGGTTTGATTCCGGCGCCAACCCTTGCGCAACGGCGGCCTCCGTAGTATCAAGTACCTGATACTGATCGAGGCGGAGGTACGCAATGGAGCCAACCCACCCCGAGCTCGCCCGGCCATTCGCACCGCATCGGCTGAAGATCTTTTCCGTCATGTTCTCGTTCGTCGGGGCCGTTTTCGTGTTCATGACGATCGCGTCCGCGGTCGGACTGGTGGCCCCGACCATGACCGTGGACGTGATCGCGAACCTGATCTTCGGCATACCGGTCATCCTGTTGCCGTTCATCCTGTTCTGGAAGGCGCCGGGGGAACAGCGATCCAAGTCGGCGCTGGCCGCCGAGCTCGTCATGGTGTACATACCGCTGACCGCCGGCAGCCAGCTCAGCTACGAGTTGCCGTTTCTCCTCGGCCATCCGTTCAGCCTGTGGGGAACCACCACCGATCCCGGCTGGAAGTGGCTGTGGTGGCAGTACGGCTTGGCCGATACGCGCTACCGCAGCGACGACAACTTCATCTTCGGCCTGGAGTTCGGCGCCGTCCTCGCCGGAATCATGCTGTTCGTGGTGTGGACGCGGATGCTGCGCCGAGACCTGCCCGACGAGTCACGAATTCGCTGTCTGTGGTTGAGCTTCTTCGGCATCGCCGTGTTGATCACCGGCACGACGGCCTACTACGTCGCCGAGGTGCGCGCGGGGTTCCACGACATCGGGCAGGGCGCATTTGGCTTCTGGTTCAAGTTTATTGGGGAAAACGTTCCCTATCTGATCCTGCCCTACTTCGTGCTCTACGCCATCTACTATCTGGTGAATCAGCTGACGCGTGAGGCGGGCGCCCACGCGGTGCAGCGTCAAGAGCGGGCCGCCGCGACGCCTTAGCCGCCGGGCCGCCACAGCTCCACCGTGGTGCGCGCCCCGCCGGGCAGCTCGAGAATCTCGATGGGCGTGTCGTCGGGGTCGTAGACGAAGAACATTCGCACGCCACCGATATCGACGATCGGCTCGGTGCGCACCTCGGGATGCTGGCGCCGCACGGCGTCGAAAGTGTCGTCGAGGTCGGCGACGCGAAACGAGATGTTGGTGTAGCCGCGATGCGGACCGGCGGGGCCGGCGGGAACATCGCCGAGAAACAGCAGTTCGACCATCGCTCCCGCGATCAGCCCGCCGACCATGCGACCGTTCTGGGCCGCGCCGCCGGTCACCGCATCGAGTCCGCCACCCTCGAGTTCGACATCGAAGACCACGTCGATGCCCAGCACCGCGGTGTAGAACGCCAACGACCTGTCCATGTCGGAGACACCGATGCACACATGGGAGAAGTTCTCGACGGCAATGGGTCTCGGCTCGGTCATGCGGTCTCCTTTGGGGCGATCGGTCGTTCAAGCATCGCGGAGGGCACGCGCCGACCCGCAGTCATGTCGCTTTTCCGCCAGTCTTGTCGGTCCTCAGGTGTAACTGTGGAAGCGTGCACGACGATTTCGAACGCTGCTACCGGGCGGTCCAGTCCAAGGACGCCCGGTTCGACGGCTGGTTCGTCACCGCGGTGCTGACCACCCGCATCTACTGCCGGCCCAGTTGCCCGGTGCGCCCGCCGTTCGCCCGTAACGTGCGGTTTTATCCGACCGCGGCGGCAGCGCAGCGGGCGGGTTTCCGAGCGTGCAAGCGATGCCGTCCCGACGCCTCACCGGGTTCGCCGGAATGGAACGTGCGCGGCGACGTCGTGGCGCGGGCGATGCGGCTGATCGCCGACGGCACCGTGGACCGCGCCGGGGTGAGCGGTCTGGCCGCCCACCTCGGGTACACCACCCGGCAGCTGGAGCGGCTTTTGCAGGCCGAGGTCGGCGCCGGCCCGCTCGCGCTGGCCCGCGCGCAACGAAGCCAGACCGCCCGGCTGCTGATCGAGACGACCGACCTACCGTTCGGCGACGTCGCGTTCGCAGCAGGCTTCTGCAGCATCCGCCAATTCAACGACACCGTGCGCCTGGTGTTCGAAAGCACACCGACCGACTTGCGCAGGCGCGCGGCGGCCCGGTCCGGATCCGACACGACTTCGACTGGGACAGTGTGCCTTCGGCTGCCGGTACGGACCCCGTTCGCTTACGAAGGCGTCTTCGGTCATCTGGCCGCGGGCGCCGTCCCGGGTTGCGAGGAAGTACGTGACGGCGCATATCGGCGCACCCTGCGGCTCCCGGCCGGCAACGCCGTGGTCGCGCTGACGCCGGCCGTCGACCACGTCCGCTGTCTGCTCGTGCTCGACGACTTCCGCGACCTCACGACCGCGATCGCCCGCTGCCGGCGACTGCTCGACCTCGACGCCGACCCGGAGGCGATCGTGGACACGCTGAGCCGCGACCCGGTGCTGACTCCCGTCGTGGCCAAGGCGCCGGGACAACGCATGCCGCGCACGGTCGATGAGGCCGAACTCGCGGTGCGCGCGGTGCTGGGCCAGCAGGTATCGACCAAGGCCGCACGCACCCACGTCGGCCGATTGGTCGCCGCCTACGGCCAACCGGTGCACGACCCCGACGGCGCACTGACACATGCCTTCCCGTCAATCGAGCAGCTGGCCGAGATCGATCCCGTCCATCTGGCGGTGCCCAAGTCCCGGCAGCGGACGATGGCCGCGCTCGTCACCGGACTGCTCGACGGCAGCGTGGTCCTGGACGCCGGCAGCGACTGGGACAGCGCGCGCACCCAATTGTTGGCCCTGCCGGGTATCGGCCCATGGACCGCCGAGGTGATCGCCATGCGCGGGCTCGGCGACCCGGATGCCTTTCCGGCCAGCGACCTCGGTCTACAGCTCGCCGCCAAAGCGCTGGGCATTCCGACGAATCAACGCAAACTCATTGAGCACAGCGCACATTGGCGCCCCTGGCGCTCGTACGCCACTCAGCACTTGTGGACCACCCTCGAGCATCCGGTAAACCAATGGCCGCCACAGGAGGTCGCATGATCAGCTACCGCACCATCGACAGCCCGATCGGGTTGCTGACCCTGGCGGGGCACGGCTCGGTGTTGACCAATCTGCGGATGGTCGACCAGACCTATGAACCGAGCCGCGCCGACTGGTCGCCCGATCCGGAAGCATTCGGCGCGGCCGTCGACCAACTCGTCGCGTACTTCGCCGGCGAGCTCATGACTTTCGACATCGAACTCGACCTGCGGGGCACCGAATTCCAGCGGCGGGTCTGGAAAGCGCTGCTGACGATTCCGTATGGCGAAACCCGCTCGTACGGGGAAATCGCCGAACAGATCGGGGCGCCCGGCGCCGCACGTGCGGTCGGATTGGCCAACGGCCACAATCCGATCGCGATCGTCGTGCCCTGCCATCGAGTCATCGGCGCCAATGGCAGCCTCACCGGCTTCGGCGGCGGACTGGGCCGAAAGCGCACGCTGCTCGAATTGGAAAACCAGCGCTCGAATTTAACGCTATTCGACTAATGCTGCCGAACGTCGAGTTGTTGTCGCGATTTGCCGCGTACATCCGCAACAACTCGACGTTGGACGGCAAGCGAAAATGCAAAAACACCCCCTGCGCACAGGGGGTGTTTTTGTGTATGTTCGGCGGTGTCCTACTTTTCCACCCGATCGGGCAGTATCATTGGCGCTGACAGGCTTAGCTTCCGGGTTCGGAATGGGACCGGGCGTTTCCCTGTCGCTGTGGCCGCCGTAACTCTATTTATTTTTCATTCAAGTGTTCTGGTGGGGGGTGTGGTATCCCGCTTTTCTGCGGCAAATTGCCGCTGAAAGAATAGTGGTTGCGATTGTGTTGGTAAGTTTTCGGCCGGTTAGTGCCAGTTCCCTGCACTCATTGCTGAGCTTCTAGGTCTGGCCTATCAATCCCGTGGTCTGCGGGGGGCCTTATCCCTCTAAAAGGGTGAGAAACCTGATCTTGGAGAAGGTTTCCCGCTTAGATGCTTTCAGCGGTTATCCTGTCCGAACGTAGCTATCCAGCAGTGCCTCTGGTGAGACAACTGGTGCACTAGAGGTTCGTCCGTCCCGGTCCTCTCGTACTAGGGACAGGTTTCCTCAAGTTTCTGACGCGCGCGGCGGATAGAGACCGAACTGTCTCACGACGTTCTAAACCCAGCTCGCGTGCCGCTTTAATGGGCGAACAGCCCAACCCTTGGGACCTGCTCCAGCCCCAGGATGCGACGAGCCGACATCGAGGTGCCAAACCATCCCGTCGATATGGACTCTTGGGGAAGATCAGCCTGTTATCCCCGGGGTACCTTTTATCCGTTGAGCGACACCCCTTCCACTCGGGGGTGCCGGATCACTAATCCCGACTTTCGTCCCTGCTTGACGTGTAGGTCTCGCAGTCAAGCTCCCTTGTGCATTTACACTCAACACCTGATTGCCGTCCAGGTTGAGGGAACCTTTGGGCGCCTCCGTTACATTTTAGGAGGCAACCGCCCCAGTTAAACTACCCGCCAGGCACTGTCCCTGAACCCGATTAGGGTTCGAAGTTAGGTGTCCAATACGGTCAGAGTGGTATTTCAACAACGACTCCGCTCTAACTGGCGTTAGAGTTTCACAGTCTCCCACCTATCCTACACAAACAGTACCGAACACCAATACCAAGTTGTAGTGAAGGTCCCGGGGTCTTTTCGTCCTGCCGCGCGTAACGAGCATCTTTACTCGTAGTGCAATTTCGCCGAGTCTATGGTTGAGACAGTTGGGAAGTCGTTACGCCATTCGTGCAGGTCGGAACTTACCCGACAAGGAATTTCGCTACCTTAGGATGGTTATAGTTACCACCGCCGTTTACTGGGGCTTAAATTCTCCGCTTCACCCTTACGAGTTAACGGGTCCTCTTAACCTTCCAGCACCGGGCAGGCGTCAGTCCGTATACATCGTCTTGCGACTTCGCACGGACCTGTGTTTTTAGTAAACAGTCGCTTCCCACTGGTTTCTGCGGCCGGTTCCCGCTCCCAGCGCAAGGCTGTTCACGGTAAGCCGGCCCCCCTTCTCCCGAAGTTACGGGGGCATTTTGCCGAGTTCCTTAACCATAGTTATCTCGTACGCCTTGGTATTCTCTACCTGACCACCTGTGTTGGTTTGGGGTACGGGCCATGTATGCGCTCGCTAGAGGCTTTTCTTGGCAGCTGAGGATCACCGAATTCGCCTCAATCGGCTATGCATCACCTCTCAGGAATATGAGCGACGGATTTGCCTATCGCTCTCCCTACAGGCTTGCCCCAGTATTACCACTGACTGGTACGGCTACCTTCCTGCGTCACCCCATTGCTTGACTACTACCCACCCGGGTCCCACGCAGCAGGCGGTCTTCGCACCCCGAAGGGATTGATAGACCACCATTTGGGTGGTTAGCAGAATGGATTCGTCAGGGACGCTCATACACGGGTACGGGAATATCAACCCGTTGTCCATCGACTACGCCTGTCGGCCTCGCCTTAGGTCCCGACTCACCCTGGGCGGACTGGCCTGGCCCAGGAACCCTTGGTCTTTCGGCGGGCAAGGTTCTCACTTGCCTAATCGCTACTCATGCCTGCATTCTCACTCCCCCAAACTCCACCATCGGTTACCCGACAGCTTCGCTGCATGGGGGACGCTCCCCTACCCAACCTTGCGGTTGCCGCGGCTTCGGCGGTGTGCTTGAGCCCCGCTACATTATCGGCGCACAATCACTTGACCAGTGAGCTATTACGCACTCTTTCAAGGGTGGCTGCTTCTAAGCCAACCTCCTGGTTGTCTTTGCGACTGCACATCCTTTTCCACTTAGCACACGCTTAGGGGCCTTAGCCGGCGATCTGGGCTGTTTCCCTTTCGACGTACGGAGCTTATCCCCCGCCGTCTCACTGCCACGCTATACACCACGGCATTCGGAGTTTGGCTGACGTCAGTAACCTAGTAGGGCCCATCGGCCATCCAGTAGCTCTACCTCCGTGGTGAAACACGTAACGCTGCACCTAAATGCATTTCGGGGAGAACCAGCTATCACGGAGTTTGATTGGCCTTTCACCCCTACCCACAGCTCATCCCCTCAGTCTTCAACCTAAGTGGGTTCGGGCCTCCACGCGGTCTTACCCGCGCTTCACCCTGGCCATGGGTAGATCACTCCGCTTCGGGTCCAGAACATGCCACTCAAGCGCCCTATTCAGACTCGCTTTCGCTGCGGCTACCCCACACGGGTTAACCTTGCGACATGTCCCTGACTCGCAGGCTCATTCTTCAAAAGGCACGCCATCACCCCACAAGGAGGCTCTGACGGATTGTAGGCACACGGTTTCAGGTACTATTTCACTCCCCTCCCGGGGTACTTTTCACCATTCCCTCACGGTACTAATCCGCTATCGGTCATCGAGAAGTATTTAGGCTTACCGAGTGGTCTCGGCAGATTCACAGCAGATTTCACGGGCCCGCTGCTACTCGGGAGTTGATAAAAGGCAGGTGCCGGGTTTTCGCGTACCGGGCTCTCACCGTCTACGGCAGACCATCCCAGGCCACTTCCGCTAACCACGACACTTTCTAACTGCCCCTCAGCCAGGTAGAGCTGAGACCTATCAATCCCACAACCCCGCACACACAACCCCTACCCGGTTACACATGCATGCGGTTTAGCCTGTTCCGCGTTCGCTCGCCACTACTAGCGGAATCACAATTGTTTTCTTCTCCTACGGGTACTGAGATGTTTCACTTCCCCGCGTTCCCTCCCGCACCCTATATATTCAGATACGGGTAACACGACATAACTCGTGCTGGGTTTCCCCATTCGGAAATCCTCGGATCAACGCTCGGTTGACAGCTCCCCGAGGCATATCGCAGCCTCCCACGTCCTTCATCGGCTCTCGATGCCAAGGCATCCACCATGTGCCCTTAAACACTTACGAACACAAAAACCAAAAGAAAAATTACACATTTTTGACGAATACGCGGCCACTTGGGCAACGGATCCGTCTAGATGCTCGCAACCACTATTCAATGCTCAAACACCACACCCCACCACCAAGATGGAGGGACACCACATCGACCTCAGCCGGCCGAGTGTTGTCTCAGGGCCCAATAGTGTGTCTGGCGATTGCCTGTTGTTGTGCACCCGGCCCTCGTCCACTACAGACGAGAACCCCTCACGGCTCACACCCCACCAATTGGAGTGTTTCTCGTGGTGCTCCTTAGAAAGGAGGTGATCCAGCCGCACCTTCCGGTACGGCTACCTTGTTACGACTTCGTCCCAATCGCCGATCCCACCTTCGACAGCTCCCTCCAAAAGGTTAGGCCACTGGCTTCGGGTGTTACCGACTTTCATGACGTGACGGGCGGTGTGTACAAGGCCCGGGAACGTATTCACCGCAGCGTTGCTGATCTGCGATTACTAGCGACTCCGACTTCACGGGGTCGAGTTGCAGACCCCGATCCGAACTGAGACCGGCTTTAAAAGGATTCGCTTAACCTTACGGCATCGCAGCCCTTTGTACCGGCCATTGTAGCATGTGTGAAGCCCTGGACATAAGGGGCATGATGACTTGACGTCATCCCCACCTTCCTCCGAGTTGACCCCGGCAGTCTCTCACGAGTCCCCGGCATTACCCGCTGGCAACATGAGACAAGGGTTGCGCTCGTTGCGGGACTTAACCCAACATCTCACGACACGAGCTGACGACAGCCATGCACCACCTGCACACAGGCCACAAGGGAACCGACATCTCTGCCGGCGTCCTGTGCATGTCAAACCCAGGTAAGGTTCTTCGCGTTGCATCGAATTAATCCACATGCTCCGCCGCTTGTGCGGGCCCCCGTCAATTCCTTTGAGTTTTAGCCTTGCGGCCGTACTCCCCAGGCGGGGTACTTAATGCGTTAGCTACGGCACGGATTCCAAGGAAGGAAACCCACACCTAGTACCCACCGTTTACGGCGTGGACTACCAGGGTATCTAATCCTGTTCGCTCCCCACGCTTTCGCTCCTCAGCGTCAGTTACTGCCCAGAGACCCGCCTTCGCCACCGGTGTTCCTCCTGATATCTGCGCATTCCACCGCTACACCAGGAATTCCAGTCTCCCCTGCAGTACTCCAGTCTGCCCGTATCGCCCGCACGCCGAGGGTTAAGCCCCCGGTTTTCACGAACAACGCGACAAACCACCTACGAGCTCTTTACGCCCAGTAATTCCGGACAACGCTCGCACCCTACGTATTACCGCGGCTGCTGGCACGTAGTTGGCCGGTGCTTCTTCTGCAGGTACCGTCACTTGCGCTTCGTCCCTGCTGAAAGAGGTTTACAACCCGAAGGCCGTCATCCCCCACGCGGCGTCGCTGCATCAGGCTTGCGCCCATTGTGCAATATTCCCCACTGCTGCCTCCCGTAGGAGTCTGGGCCGTATCTCAGTCCCAGTGTGGCCGGACACCCTCTCAGGCCGGCTACCCGTCGTCGCCTTGGTAGGCCGTCACCCCACCAACAAGCTGATAGGCCGCGGGCCCATCCCACACCGCAAAAGCTTTCCACCACAGGACATGCGTCTCGTGGTCATATCCGGTATTAGACCCAGTTTCCCAGGCTTATCCCGAAGTGCAGGGCAGATTACCCACGTGTTACTCACCCGTTCGCCACTCGAGTACCTCCGAAGAGGCCTTTCCGTTCGACTTGCATGTGTTAAGCACGCCGCCAGCGTTCGTCCTGAGCCAGGATCAAACTCTCCAAACAAAAACTCCTCGACAAGCGAGGTGTATTTCGAATCAGAGAAAATCTGACCTAACAAAAAGACACCATCTTACTGGCATCAAAAAACGACCATACCCACACACGGGGAGTGTTAAAAGTATGGTCAAAAAACAACAACAAACAAAAACACCAAACACACTATTGAGTTCTCAAACAACACTCTTGCTTGCTTCGCCCGCTTCGGGGCAACCCTGCCAGCTTAATACGGATTCGGCAGAGGCGTCAACCCCCAATTTTCTTGCGATCGTGGTGATCGCTGCGAGGGCAGCCGTGCCAGGTTAGTACCAATCCGGCGAGGGAGTCAAGGCCCCGGTCTCGGTCTCCGTCGAGTGGTGACCGCGCCTGTGGGGCACTGACTTTGGCTACTGTACCCGCTCGATCTCCGCTCCCAAAATCGCCAGGTTTTCGACGAACAACGGGTAGCCGCGATCGATGTGGAAGACGTCGTGAACCTCGGTGTCACCGTCGGCGACGAGGCCGGCAAGCACCAGGCCGGCGCCGGCCCGGATGTCCGAACACCAGACCGGGGCGCTGGAAAGCTGCGGCAGTCCCCGCACCACGGCGTGATGGCCGTCGGTGCGGGCGTCGGCGCCGAGCCGGATCATTTCTTCGACAAATCGGAAGCGAGCCTCGAACACGTTCTCGGTGATCATCGAGGTGCCGTCGGCGATCGACGCCAGCGCAATCGCCATCGGTTGCAGGTCGGTCGGAAAACCCGGAAACGGCAACGTCGCAACGTTCATGGCCTTCGGGCGCTCGTACTGGCTCACGCGAAAGCTGTTGTCCGTCTGGGTGACGGTGGCACCGGCATCGTGCAGCTTGTGCAGCACCACCTGAAGGTGCGCCGGGTCGATGCCGCTCACCGAGATGTCACCGCGGGTAATGGCAGCGGCGATCCCCCAGGTGGCGGCCACGATGCGGTCGCCGATCACCCGGTGCTCGGTGGGGTACAGCCGCGGCACCCCGGTGATCGTCATGGTCGGCGATCCCGCACCTTCGATCTGCGCGCCCATCTGGTTGAGCATCGTGCAGAGATCGACGACGTCGGGCTCCCGCGCCGCGTTGTGGATCGTGGTAACCCCTTCGGCGACGACGGCGGCCATCAGGATGTTCTCGGTGGCGCCCACCGAGGGGAATTCGAGTTGAATCTCCGCGCCGCGCAAGGTATCTGCGTGAGCGACGACGCAGCCGTGCTCGATGTTGCATGTTGCGCCCAGTTGGCGCAGGCCCGCCTGATGCATGTCCAGGGGACGCGATCCGATCGCGTCACCACCGGGCAGCGCGACCTTGGCCCGCTTGCATCGTCCGACCAGCGGCCCGAGCACACACACCGAAGCCCGGAACTGCCGCACGGCCGCGAAGTCCGCGTCGTACTTCGGTTCGTCGGGTGAGGTGATGCGGGCGACGTCGCCGTCCAGTTCGACGGTGGCACCCAGCCCGCGCAGGACCTCGGCCATCAACGGCACATCGAGGATGTCGGGGCAGTTGGTGATCGTGCTGGTGCCTTCGGCCAGCAGGGTCGCGGCCATCAGCTTGAGCACGCTGTTCTTGGCGCCCCCTACCGCGACTTCGCCGGACAACCGGTTGCCGCCGGTCACCACGAATCGCTCAGCCACCCGCGTCAGTCTAGTGAAGCGGTATCGGCTTGTCAGTCAGCGAACTCACTTCTGGCGAGTACGGTTTGTTCATGGCAGTACACCTGACCCGCATCTATACCCGGACCGGCGACGACGGAACCACGGGATTGAGCGACTTCTCGCGGGTCTCGAAAAACGACCCCCGCCTGGTCGCGTACGCGGACTGCGACGAGGCCAACGCCGCGATCGGCGTCGCCATCGCGCTGGGGCAGCCCGATCCCGAAATCGCGGGCGTGTTGCGCCAGGTTCAAAACGACTTGTTCGACGCCGGTGCGGATCTGTCGACGCCGGTCGTGGACAACCCGAAAGTTCCTCCGTTGCGTGTCGCCCAGTCCTACATCGACCGGCTCGAGGGATGGTGCGACAAACACAACGAGGCGCTTCCGGCGCTGAATTCCTTTGTGCTACCGGGTGGTTCGCCGTTGTCGGCGCTGTTGCACGTCGCCCGCACCGTGGTGCGTCGCGCCGAGCGATCAGCCTGGGCCGCAGTCGATTCCGCGCCGAACGACGTCAACGTGCTGCCGGCGAAATACCTGAATCGATTGTCGGATCTGCTCTTCATCCTGTCACGCGCGGCCAACCCGGAGGGCGACGTGCTGTGGAAGCCGGGCGGCGGCGCCTAAATCCGTTGCACCACTACGCATTTAGTCAGACGCTGCGACGCCGCGCGCGCGGTGACGGACGAGACTCCAGCCACGACAAGAACGCGGTCAGCGCGCCCTGATCGAGCGCGATTTCGTAACCGGATCTGCGTTCCTGCGTGGTATCGCGCAGCTCGAGCACCACGATCTCGTCGGTCATGATGTCGAACTCGTCGCCGCGCGGTGCGCGCCGGGCGACGATCTCGACACCTCGCCGGGACAGCCGTCGATCCGGCCACAGGCGCAGGCTGGACAGCCGATAGAAAGCGGCCTCGCCACCGCGGTAGCGGATCACGCCGTGCCGCCAGCCGTGACCTCCGACCGCCGGGATGTCGCGCATGATGCCAGCGGTGCCGCCCTGCCGCAGCTTCCACAGCCGATAGCTCAGCGCCAGCACGGCCGCGCCTAACACGACGACGAGCACGACCATGCCGATCATGGGCGCGCTCATGGCCGGCTAGTCGATCGCGCCGACGGCGCGCAATCTGGCGCGCCCCCTGGCGGCAGTACGAGGATCGTCGGATTCCGCATCCTGCTTGGCCGCAGCCTCGTCGATCTCCGACTCGAACTCGGCGGACTCGGCGAGAATGGTGACGCTCTCCTCGGTCACCGACAAGAACCCACCGTCCACCGCCACCCGCAGGTCGTCTTGGCCTTCCCGCTCGACGCGCACCATGGCGTCGTCGACCAGCTGGGCCACCAACGGGATGTGTCGGGGCAGGATGCCGATCTCGCCGACGGTGGTGCGGGTGAACAGGAACGTCGCCTCACCCGACCAGATCTTCCGGTCTACGGCGACGATCTCGACGTTCAATTCAGCCATGCCACACCACCTTTCGACTCGTCGAAGAGACTAGAGCTTGGCGCCAAGGCTCTCGGCCTTCTTGGCCAGGTCGTCGAGACCACCGATCAGGAAGAACGCCTGCTCGGGCACGTGGTCGAACTCACCCTTGGTCAGCCGGTCGAACGACTCGATGGTCTCCTTCAGCGGGACCGTCGAACCCGGCTGACCGGTGAACTGCTCGGCCGCCATCATGTTCTGCGACAGGAACCGCTCGATACGCCGGGCCCGGTTGACCAACTGCTTGTCCTCTTCCGACAGCTCGTCGATACCGAGGATGGCGATGATGTCCTGAAGGTCCTTGTACCGCTGCAGGATTCGGATGACTTCCTGTGCGACCCGGTAGTGCTCGTCACCGACGACGCCGGGGTCGAGGATGGTCGAGCTCGACGCCAGCGGGTCCACCGCCGGGAAGATGCCCTTGGAGAACACCGAACGCGACAGCTCGGTGGTGGCGTCCAGGTGGGCGAACGTCGTCGCCGGTGCGGGGTCGGTGTAGTCGTCGGCGGGCACGTACACGGCCTGCATGGACGTAATCGACTTGCCACGCGTCGAGGTGATGCGCTCCTGCAGTTCACCCATTTCGTCGGCCAGCGTCGGCTGGTAGCCCACCGCGGACGGCATCCGGCCGAGCAGCGTCGACACCTCCGAACCCGCCTGGGTGAAACGGAAGATGTTGTCGATGAACAGCAGCACGTCCTGGCCCGCCTCGTCGCGGAACCACTCCGCCATCGTCAACGCGGACAACGCCACTCGCATACGGGTGCCGGGCGGCTCGTCCATCTGACCGAATACCAGTGCGGTGTCCTTGAGCACGTTGGCTTCTTGCAGCTCGACCCAGAGGTCGTTGCCTTCACGGGTGCGCTCCCCCACGCCGGCGAACACCGACGTACCACCGAAGTTGCGCGCAATACGGTTGATCATCTCCTGGATCAGCACCGTTTTGCCCACGCCGGCACCGCCGAACAGCGCGATCTTGCCACCACGCACGTACGGGGTCAGCAGGTCGACGACCTTGAGGCCGGTCTCGAGCATCTCGGTGCGCGGCTCGAGTTCCTCGAACGGCGGCGGCTTACGGTGAATCGACCAGTGCTCGAAGTCTTCTCCGTATCCGGGCTCGTCCATGCAGCGACCCAGCGCGTCGAAGACGTGGCCCTTGACTTCCTGGCCGACCGGCACCGAGATCGAGGCGCCGGTGTCGATGACCTCGACGCCGCGCACCAGGCCGTCGGTGGGCTGCAGCGAGATGGTGCGGACCAGGTTGTCACCCAGGTGCTGGGCGACCTCGAGCGTGAGCGTCTTCTTCAGCTCTTCGAACGTGATATCGGCATGCAGCGCGTTGAACAACGCCGGGACGGAGCCGCGCGGGAACTCGACGTCGACGACCGGTCCCGTGATCCGCACCACGCGTCCGCTGGTGTCGGCGCTTGTCGACTTCTTGCTCTTTTCGGCAGTCGCAGTCATTTTTTTCTTCGCTTCCTCGTGGTGCTATCGGGCTCGGGCGTCGGCGAGCGCGTTTGCGCCGCCGACGATTTCGCTGATCTCTTGGGTGATCTGGGCCTGCCGCTCGCGGTTCGCCATGAGCGTCAACGCCTTGATGAGGTCGTCGGCGTTGTCGGTCGCAGACTTCATCGCCCGCTGGCGCGACGCCAGCTCCGACGCCGCCGATTCCAGCAGCGCGGTGTAGACGCGAGTGGTCACATAGCGCGGCAACAGCGCGTCGAACAGTGTGGTCGCATCCGGCTCGAATGAATACAGGGTATGCAGTGGCTCCGGCTCGTCGGCGTACTCGACCACCATCGGAGCCATCCGGTGGGCCACCGTGGCCTGTGACAACATCGACTTGAATTCCGTGTAGACGATGTGCAATTCGTCGACGGCCTCGACGTCAGATTCCTCTTCGGCGCCGTCGCTGCCGGGGATGAAAGCGTCCACCAGCGTGGAAGCGATCTCGGCGGCCTTCTCAACGGTGGGTTGCTCGGAGAAGCCGGTCCAGGAATCGGTGATGTTCCAGTTCCGGAAACTGTAGTAGCCCAACGCCTTACGGCCGACTACGTACAGCACCGGCGTTTTGCCTTCTTCCCGCAGCAGCGAAAACAGCTCCTCGGCGCGGCGGAACACGCTGGAGTTGTAGGCGCCACACAGACCTCGGTCCGAGGAGACCACCAGCACGCCGGCCCGTTTCGGTTCGGGCCGCTCGACCAGCAACGGGTGATCCAGCGCCGCCTCGCTGGACAGCGTGGTCAGCATGTTGGTGATCTCTTCCGTATACGGGCGGGCAGCCTGAAGTCGGCTCTGGGCCTTGCCGATACGCGATGTCGCGATCAGCTCCTGGGCCTTGGTGATCTTCTTGATCGCACCGGCGGACCGAATCCGTCCGCGCAACTCGCGAAGTGTGGCAGCCATCGAGTACTACTTCTTCTTCTCTTCCGGCGCCGGCTTGTTGACCTTTACCGATTCCTTGGCCAGGTCCTCTTCGTCGAGGGCCTCGACATGTTCGTCCGGCACCACCGAGCCGCCACCCGTGGCGGCGAAGCCCTTCTTGAACTTCTTGATGATTTCCTCGAGCTGCTTCTCGGCCTCTTCGGAAAGCTTTCCGCTGTCCCGGATTGCGGTCAGGGTGCTCTCCTCCGACGCCCGCATGTGGTCGAGCAACTCGGTCTCGAAGCGGCTGACGTCCTCGACGGGCACCGAGTCCAGATGACCGCCGGTGCCCAGGAAGATCGAAACCACTTGCTCCTCAACGGGCAGCGGCTGGTACTGCGGCTGCTTGAGCAGCTCGACCAGCCGGGCGCCGCGATCCAGCTGCGCCTTGGAGGTGGCGTCCAGGTCCGAGGCGAACGCGGCGAATGCTTCCAGCTCGCGGTACTGCGACAGGTCCAAGCGGAGACTTCCTGCTACCTCTTTCATGGCCTTGATCTGCGCGGCACCACCGACTCGGGACACCGAGACACCGACGTTGATGGCCGGCCGCACGCCCTGGTTGAACAGGTCGGACTCCAGGAAGCACTGCCCGTCGGTGATCGAGATGACGTTGGTGGGGATGTAGGCCGAGATGTCGTTGGCCTTGGTCTCGATGATCGGCAGGCCGGTCATCGAACCGCCACCGAGCTCGTCGGAGAGCTTCGCGCAGCGCTCCAGCAGCCGAGAGTGCAGGTAGAACACGTCACCCGGGTAGGCCTCGCGGCCCGGCGGGCGACGGAGCAGCAGCGAGATGGCGCGGTACGCCTCGGCCTGCTTGCTCAGGTCGTCGAAGACGATCAGCACGTGCTTGCCGTCGTACATCCAGTGCTGGGCGATCGCCGAACCGGTGTACGGCGCAAGCCATTTGAACCCGGCGGAGTCAGACGCCGGCGCCGCGACGATGGTGGTGTAGTCCATCGCGCCACCCTCTTCCAGCGCGCGCCGCACCGAGGCAATGGTGGTGCCCTTCTGGCCGATGGCCACGTAGACGCAGCGCACCTGCTTCTTCTCGTCGCCGCTCTCCCAGTTCTGCCGCTGGTTGAGGATCGTGTCGACGCAGACGGCGGTCTTGCCGGTCTTGCGGTCACCGATGATCAACTGGCGCTGGCCACGACCGATCGGGGTCATCGCGTCGATGGCCTTGATGCCGGTCTGCAGCGGCTCGCTGACGCTTTGGCGCTGAACCACCGACGGCGCCTGGATTTCCAGCGCGCGTCGGGTGTCGGTCTCGATGTCGCCTTGGCCGTCGATCGGCTCGCCCAGCGGGTTGACCACGCGGCCCAAAAACGCGTCGCCGACGGGCACCGAGAGGACCTCGCCGGTCCGCTTGACCTGTTGGCCTTCCTCGATCTTCTCGAAGTCACCCAGGATGACCGCACCGACGCTGTGCTCGTCGAGGTTGAGCGCGACGCCAAGCACCCCGCCGGAGAACTCGAGCAGTTCCTGGGTCATCACCGACGGCAGACCATCGACGTGCGCGATGCCGTCTCCGGCGTCGACGACGGTGCCAACCTCTTCGCGAGAGGTGTCGGAAGTAAAGGAGCCTACGTACTCCTCGATTGCGCTCTGGATGTCATCAGCGGAGATTGTCAACTCGGCCATGGCTTTTCGTCTTCCTACTTGATTCTGTCGTTCGCGAGGTTTTGGTTCGTGTTCAGTCGGGCACTTGAGCCTCGGCCGCGGCAAGGCGAGACGAGAGCGTCCCGTCGATCACCTCGTCGGCCACAGAGATCAGCAGTCCACCGAGCAATTCCCGGTCGATCTGCAGGTGCACCGTCACCGGATGACCGTAGATGCGACCGAGCACCTCGGTGAGGCGGGTCCGCTGGGCGTCGCTGAGCTCGGCCGCCGCACTGACTTGAGCGATGACTTCGCCGCGGCGAGCCACCGCCACTTCTGCCAGGAAGCCGATGGCCTCTTCGGCCGACTGACCGCTCAGCAGCTCGATCGTCTGGGTCAACAGTGACAGCACGATCGGGTTGACCCGAGCGCTCGAACTCTCAAGTACGTTGCGCAACAACGCGACTCGCCGCTCGGCCGGTACGACATAGTCGCCCAGCAAGATCGCCAATCGCGGCTGGGCATCCAGAACCCGCGAAAAACGGAAGAGCTGGTCTTCGACCTCGTCGACCTGTCCGTCGCGCTCGGCGATCTCCAGCAGCGCCTGTCGTGACACGTGCTCGATCGCATCGCCCAGATCGGCGTTGGCCGACCAACGCTCCGAGACCGCCGCACGCAGCACCTCGAGGGTGGCGTCGCCGACCTTGCCGGACACCAGTCGCTCCATCAGCCGAACGCGGGGCGACGCGTCTTCGGCAGGCACGGTGAGGTAGCGCGTGACGACGGCTTCCCGGCTCAGCAGTTGACCCACCGATACCAGTTCGGCCGACAGCGTGGACAGCGCGTTGTTGTCCAGGCCTTTGGCGATCGCGGTGAATCGGTCCGACAGGTTGGCCAGCGCTTCCCGGCTCGACGAGCGCAGCTTGGCCAGCAGCGGATACTGAACGTCGGCCGATGACGGTGCCATTTCGTCCAGCTCGTCCAGGAATCGGTCCACGGTGGACGCTTGCTGGTCGGTGTCGGCGACGTAGTTGCGCACCAATTCCCGTGCCTGACGCACGGATTCGTGACCAAGCTCCAGGCGAAGCTGGCGACTCAGCTGGGTCCGCAGCAACTCGACCTGCCGCGATCCCTGCCCGGTGATGCGCGCCGCCTCGACTTCGGCCTGAGCGCGCAACTGCTCGGTGATGCGCTCCGCGTCGGACTTGGCCTCTTCGACGACGCGTTCGGCTTCCGACTTCGCGGATTCGACGGCCTTGCTATGCGCGGCGGTCGAATCGGCCAACCGGTCGGCGGCCTTCGCCGAGTCCTCCAACTGCTGGCGCACCGTGTTCTGGCGAGCGGCCATCAAATTGCGTACTGGCGGCACGACATAACGCACCACCAGGAACACGATTGCGGCGAAGCCGATCAGCTGCCCAATAAACGTCGACATTGATGGTTACCTTGTCGCGGCAGTGGTTGTGACGTCGACACCGAGGATGCGGCTGGCCAGCGTCGCCGACATGGCAGCCACGTTGGCGCGCAAATCCAGTTCCACGGCGTCCCTTTCCCGCTTCAGTTGCTCGGCGGCGGTCTGCACGGTCGATGCGACCTGCTGCTCGGCGCGGGCGCGCGCGTCCTCGATGACCTTACGACCCTCGGCCCGGGCGTTGTCCCGGTAGGACGACGCTTGAACGCGGGCTTCCCGCATCGCCTCGTCGTAATCCGCTTGGGCGGCTTCGAACTGCTCGTTCGCCTTCTTGTTGTCGGTGGCGGTCTTGGCGACCATTGCGTCGCGTTCACGCAACACCTTCATGACCGGCGGCACGACAAACGTGCCGATGACGGCCAGCACGATCAAGAAGATCGCCAGCACGAAGAAGAAAGTGCCGTTGGGGACGAGGAAGTTATTGCCCCCCTCGGCTGCTAACTGGCTGGACGCCAGAACGCTACGGCTCGCGTCACCCATCACTGCGAACTAGCCGACGGGAGTGGCGAATACGAACAGCGCCATGAAGGCCAGGTTGATGAAGTACGCCGCCTCAACCAGACCGACGGTGATGAAGAACGGCGTGAACAACCGGCCTTGCGCCTCCGGCTGACGGGCGATTCCCGCAACCAGCGCGTTACCGGCGATACCGTCACCGATACCGGCACCGATTGCGCCGCCGCCCATGATGATTCCACCGCCGATGAGAGCAGCGGCAGCGACTTGGGGGTCCAGGGCCATTCTTATCCTCCTTGTAACTGGTAGGGGTCTACCAGGCTTTCTGTAATGGTTTGTGGCTCAGGCCGATTCAGCCTGGTCTCAGTCATGGTGATCCTCGATCTCCATGGCTTGGCTGAAGTACAGGATGGTCAGGATCGAGAAGATGAACGCCTGAATCGCACCGACGAACAGGTCGAAGGATTTCCAGATCGCGTTCGGCGCCCACATGATGTAGGGCGGGAAGAGCGCGATCAGCGCGACCAGGATGCCGCCGGCGAAGATGTTGCCGAAAAGTCGCAGCGACAACGAGATCGGCTTGGCGAGTTCCTCGACGAGGTTGATCGGCGCGAGGAACGCCACGTGCCCCTTGAGCACCGCCAGCGGGTGTCCGACGATGCCGCGGCGCCAGATGCCCGCGACGTGGTAGCAGACGAAAACGAAAAGGGCCAGGGCGAGAACGTAATTGATGTCCGCGGCCGCCGAGCTGAGCAATTCGGTGGTGCGCCCGGACTTGTCGGTGTACTGCAACGGCAGCACCGACAGCCAGTTGGAGATCAGGATGAAGATGAAGATGGTGACAGCCAACGGCAAGACGAACGGCGCGATCCGCATCCCCACCGCGCTCTCGATCTGATCGCGCATCTGGACGGTGATGGCCTCCCAGAACAGCTGCACGCCGCTGGGAACGCCGGTCGAGGTGATCTTCGCGCGCAGGAAGAAGGCCAGCGCGATCACGATCAGCGCCGCAATGCCGGTCGACAAAATCGTGTCGGTGTTGACGGTCATCCCAAGCCAGGTGGCGTGGGTGTGCTCGCCGACCTCGATTGCGCCCTCGGCCAGGAACCTCGTCTCACTCATCGCTGGTGTTCCCTCTTTCGGTACCTTCGGAGGCCGACTCCGCCCAGTCGCCGGCGCGCAGCTTCTTCCATACCGGCAGTGCGGTCGAGAGCACCAACACCACCTGGAACAGGGCCAAGCCGAACACCACGCCCAGGCCGGCGGGCCGGAAGATGTAAGCAATGACCAAGCCGATGACGGTGATGATCGCCAGCCGCGTCGCCGAGTTCAGCGCCATCGTGCTTTTCATCGGATGTTCTTTCGCGGTTATCGATGCAACCGAGCGGCGCACCAGAAGCGCGTTGAGCAAACCCAGCAGCAATCCGACGCCGAAGAACACTCCGACCATCAGATGACCGCCGAAATAGGCGGCAGCTACCGCCACCGTGGTGATCGCGGCGCAGACCACCAGCAGCCGCAACGGATTGAATGCAACAGAGGGAAACACCAACGGCGCGTCCTGCGCTGGTGTCGTCACTGCAGCACCTCAATCCGGACTGGTGGAGCGGAAAACTTCCGACCGACTGATCGGTAGCCCGCCGAGCGTATCGCACGTCACAGTGGATTCTCTCAAGGGGTAGCTCCCTTAGTCGGTCGTCGATCGGCGCTGTCGGAAAACGATCCGGCGGGCCGATTGGCCGGCAACCCTCAAGATTCTTTTTGGGGTTCTACCAGCACCGTACCATAAGGTCAGCGCTACTACTACTCCTCGTCGTAGTAGTCCTCGCGGCGGCGCAAGAGCGGGATCGCCGTCGCTACGCCGGCAACCACGATGGCACCCAGCATCACCGCGCCGGTATCGCGCGGGTTGAAAAAGATGGTGCTGGCGGCGCCGAACGCGACGATGCCGACCCATAGATAGATGAGCAGCACCACCCGGCGATGCGAATGGCCGATCTGCAGCAACCGGTGGTGTAGATGCATCTTGTCGGGGCTGAAGGCGCTGCGGCCGGCCCGGGTACGCCGCACGATGGCCAGCAGCAGGTCGAGCATCGGCACGAACATCACCGCGACCACCAACAGGAACGGCGACAGCAGGGCAAAGACATCGCGTGCGCCGTAGGCGTTTTGCGAGATCGGGCCGGCCGCGGTGGTGGACGCGGCCGCGAGCATCAGGCCGATCAACATCGAGCCGGAGTCGCCCATGAAGATCTTGGCCTTGTGGAAGTTGTGCGGCAGGAAGCCGAGGCAGGCCCCGGCCAGCACGACGGAGATGACGGCGGGTGGGTAGAACAGCACGTCGCCGCCGTGGTCGCGGAGCAGACCGACCGAGAAGATGCAGATCGCCAGCGCGGTGATGAGTCCGAGCCCGGCCGCCAGACCGTCGAGTCCGTCGACGAAGTTCATCGCGTTGACAATTGACACGGTCAGCGCCAGCGTCAGCAGGATCGACGATGCCTGGTCCAGCACGATGGTGCCGACGCCCCCGAACGGGATGTACAGCACGCTCCAGGCAACACCCATCGTGACCAGCACGCTGGCCGCGGTGATCTGGCCGGCGAATTTCGTGAGGGCATCCAGGCCCCAGCGGTCGTCGATGAGACCGATGCCCATGATCACCGCGCCGGCCACCATGACCGCGGGCATGCCGGTGGAATAGACGAACCCGCGGGTCAGCGCGGGCAGCTGGGAAGCCAGGAACACCGCGGATGCCACACCGACGAACATCGCCAGCCCGCCCATGCGCGGGGTCGGCGTCACGTGCACATCGCGTTCCCGCGGATAGGCGACGGCCCCCAACCGGGTGGCCAGCACCCGCACCGGTCCGGTCACGAAGTAGGTGATGATCGCGGCGGTCAGTCCGACCAACGCCAGCTCACGCAGTGGGACCCCGGCACCGCGATCGGACAGGGCGTGCAGACCAGCGGCGAGGCTGACGAGATTGCTGGCTGGGTCGCTGGACACCACGAGACCGTACGCCACCTTCCTGAGACCCGAAGTCTCGCTTCATCGCCGGTGCGCCGCTAGGCGATCAACCGTCCCGGTTCCATTCCAAGCACTTCCGCGACTCGCTCGACACTCACCGGTCCGGCGCGCAGCAGCCGCGGAGTGTCTCCGGTGAGATCGACGATGGTCGAGGCGGCCTGCTGTTCGGCGGGTCCCGCGTCGAGATAGACGTCGACGAGGTCGCCGAGCTGGTCGCGGGCCTCGCCGGCGTTGACCGCCGGTGGGCGACCGGAGACGTTGGCGCTGGATACCGCCATCGGCCCGACCTCGCGAAGGAGCTCGATCGCGACCGGGTGCAGCGGCATCCGCAGCATCACGGTACCGCGGGCGTCGCCGAGATCCCACTGCAACGACGGCGCTTGCGCCACAACCAGACTCAGCGCACCGGGCCAGAATGCCCGAATCAGTTCGCGGGCCCCGTCGGGCATCGTGTAGACCAGGCCCTCGATGGTGTGCCAGGACCCGACCAGCACGCCGACCGGCATATCGCGTCCGCGCCCCTTGGCTGCCAGCAGTGCGGTCACCGCGGAGTTGTCGAAGGCGTCGGCGCCGATGCCGTACACGGTGTCGGTCGGCATCACCACCAGCCGGCCACCCTTGAGGGCCCCAACCGCCGAACTGATGCCGGCCGAACGCTGTTCGGGTTCAGCACAATTGAACACCTCAGTCACTCGGCGCTCCTAATGGCGGTCACGAATCTTGGCCGGCCGGTGAGATCTCGCCGCGCCCGGATGTCGTCGAAAAGCTCAGTGCGCTGGATTAATTCGACGGTGCGCGACGACGTGGTGTCGTCGTGCTCGACGGCGAACAGGCCGCCGGGGCGCAGCCAGCGTCCGGCGACGTCCACCACCGCGTCGATCACCGCCATCCCGTCCGGTCCGCCGAACACCGCGTGCGGCGGATCATGCTGGGCGACTTCGGGATCCAGCTTGACACCGTCGGGAACGTAGGGCGGGTTGGCCACCACCAGGTCGACTCGTCCGTCCAGCTCGGCAAGCAGGCCTGCCGCGGTGACGTCGGCGCGAACCAGCTCCACCGCGGTGCCCTCGACGTTGCGGCGCGCGTAGTCCAGGGCCGCCTCGGAGTCGTCGATGGCGATCACCCGCGCCGCCGGCCGATGCCGGGACAGCGTGACCGCCAAAGCGCCGGAGCCGGTGCACAAATCGACGATCATCGGCGCGGCGCCGAGGCGTTGCGCGGTGGCCCACTCGAGGATGGCCTCGGTCTCCGGCCGTGGGATGAAGACGCCGGGGCCGACCTGCAGCACGACCGGGCCGAATGCCGCGGTCCCGGTGAGATGCTGCAACGGCACTCGCCGCGAGCGGGCGGCGACGACGTCGTGGTAGCGCACCAGGAACTCGTCGTCGATCGACTCGATCAGGGTCAACCGCCCGCGCTCGGCGCCCGCGACATGAGCGGCCAACTCCTCGGCATCCCAACGCGCAGAATCGATTCCGGCTTCGGCCAGCATCGCCGCAGCGGAGTCGATTGCGCGCCGCAGTACGGTCATGCCTGTTGCAGCCGGGCCTGTTTGTCGGCGGCGCTCAATGCATCGAACAGCGCATCCAGGTCACCGTCGAGAACCTGGTCGAGATTGTGTGACTTGAAACCGATCCGATGATCGGTGATCCGATTCTCCGGGAAGTTGTAGGTGCGAATGCGTTCGCTGCGGTCCACGGTGCGGATCTGGCTGGCCCGGTCCGCCGACGCGTCGGCCTGGGCCTGCTCCTCGGCGAGTGCCTGCAAGCGGGCGGCCAGCACCTGCATCGCCCGGATCTTGTTCTGCAACTGCGATCGCTCGTTTTGACAGGTGACGACGATTCCGGTGGGCAGGTGGGTGATGCGCACCGCCGAGTCGGTGGTGTTGACGCCCTGGCCGCCCTTGCCCGACGAGCGGTAGACGTCGATGCGCAGATCCGACTCGTCGATCTGCACCTCACCGACTTCCTCGGGTTCGGGATAGATCAGCACGCCGGCCGCCGAAGTATGCACGCGGCCTTGGGATTCCGTCACCGGCACGCGTTGCACGCGGTGCACCCCACCCTCGAACTTCAGGCGTGACCAGACCCCGTCGGCCGAGTCACCCTTGCTGGCGATCGTCAGCGTCGCGTCCTTGTACCCGCCCAGGTCGGAGGTCGTTTCGTCCAGCATCGTCACGGTCCAGCCATGCCGTTCGGCGTAGCGGATGTACATCCTGGCCAGATCGGCCGCGAACAATGCCGATTCCTCGCCGCCTTCACCGGATTTGACCTCGAGCACGACGTCGTCGGCGTCATGCGGATCGCGCGGCGCCAGCATGTCGGTGAGCTGGGTGTCCAGTTCGGCCACCCGTGCCTCGAGTTCGACGACCTCGTCGGCGAATGAATCGTCGTCGGCGGCCAGTTCGCGTGCGGTCATCAGGTCGTCGCGCGCCGACTCCAGCTTGCGATGCGTGGCCACGATCGGGGCCAGGCGGGCGAATCGACGGCCGGCCTTGCGCGCCTCGTCGGGATTGCTGTGCAGCTCGGGGTCCGCCAGTCGCCGCTCCAGTTCGGCGTGCTCGGCGAGCAGCACGTCAATCGTCTGGACCGGCTGCGTCATCACACACCTCCCCGTTCTCTGCGAGCATATTTACCGCGAACGCGAACCGACGCCCGGCCTGCGCAGTTACTGCACAGTTCGGGCGTCGGTAAGGCAGCTATTTGTCGGCCGAGTCTTTGTCGGCTCCGGCCTTCCGCTTTCCGTAGCGCTTCTCGAAGCGCGCCACCCGGCCACCGCTGTCCAGGATCTTCTGCTTGCCCGTGTAGAACGGGTGGCACTGCGAGCAAACCTCGACGGTGATGTGACCGCCTTCTTTGGTGCTGCGCGTGGTGAACGTGTTGCCGCAACCGCAGAGCACGGTGGTCTCCGCGTAGGCGGGATGAATGTCAGCTTTCATGATGTCCTCTTCGATCGTTGTCGCCCTGGTCCCCCGCAGGGATCCGGCCGTCGGGCGTGAACTCGGAGCCTCACCGGGGGCTCCGGGCAGTCGACGCTCGATTATGCCAGGTCAACTACCTTCCCCCCAAACACCGAGATGCGCCCGCCCATTCCCGGACGGTGGTGGGCCAACTTCGCCGAGACTCAAGCCACGGCGGCGCTGCGCGGGGTGTCGTGTGCGTGGTTTATGTGTCGCGGGTCAGGGCAGGTGTACAGCCCTAGTCGTTGTCCATGCTCCCCGGCGTCGTCTTGGACACCTGGACCAGGAATTCATAGTTGGTCTTGGTCTTGCGCAGCTGCGACATCAGCAGGTCGATGGCCTGGTGGGAATCCAGACCCGACAGCACCCGGCGCAGCTTGTGCACAATGCCGAACTCGTCGGGCGAGAGCAGCAGTTCGTCCTTACGAGTACCGGACGGGTTGACGTCGACCGCCGGGAAGACCCGCCGCTCGGAGATCTTGCGGTCCAGCTTGAGCTCGGCGTTACCGGTGCCCTTGAACTCCTCGAAGATGACCGTGTCACCGGTGGACCCGGTCTCGACCATCGCCGTGGCGATGATGGTCAGCGATCCGCCTTCTTCGATGTTGCGCGCGGCGCCGAGGAATCGTTTCGGCGGGTACAGCGCGGTGGAGTCGACACCACCGGACAGGATCCGGCCCGACGCGGGCGACGCGTTGTTGTACGCGCGGCCCAGGCGGGTGATCGAGTCGAGCAGCACCACGACGTCTTTGCCCTGCTCGACGAGTCGCTTGGCGCGTTCGATGGCCAGCTCGGCGACGGACGTGTGGTCCGACGGCGGCCGATCGAAGGTCGAGGCGATGACCTCACCCTTGACCGAGCGCTGCATGTCGGTGACCTCTTCCGGGCGCTCGTCGACGAGCACGACCATCAGGTGGCATTCCGGGTTGTTCTTGGTGATCGCGTTGGCGATGTCCTGCAGGATCGTGGTCTTACCGGCCTTGGGCGGCGACACGATCAGGGCGCGCTGGCCCTTACCGATCGGCATGATCAGGTCGATGACCCGCGTGGTCAGCCGATCCGGAGTGGTTTCCAGCCGCAGCCGCTGGTTGGGGTACAACGGCGTCAATTTTTGGAAGTCGGGACGCTTCTTGACGTCTTCGACCGGTCCACCGTTGACGCTGTCCAGGCGGACCAACGGGTTGAACTTCTGTCGCTGGTTGGGCTGCTCGCCCTCCTTGGGCACCCGCACCGCGCCGGTCACCGCGTCACCGCGGCGCAGGCCGTTCTTGCGCACCATATTCATGGACACGTAGACGTCGTGCGGCCCGGCCAGGTAGCCGGACGTGCGCACGAAGGCGTAATTGTCGAGGACGTCAAGGATGCCGGCTACCGGCTGGACGACGTCGTCTTCGCGCAGCTCGGCCTCGCCCCCGCCGTCGCCGGAGCGCTCACCGCGACGCCGGCGGTCGCGGAACCGGCGGCCACGCCGGCCGCCACGGCCCTCGCCGTCGTCGTCCTGCTGATTCGAGCCGCCGCGACCTTGCTGGCCAGCCGAGCCTTGATCGGCGTTCTGATCGCCCGCATCCGTTCCGCGGTCCTCGGTCTTGGATTCCTTCTGTCCCCCGTCGCCCCGGTCGCGCTTGTCGCCGTCGCGAGGGGCGGTGCCGTTGCGGCGCTCCGAACCCCCACTGTCGGCCTCGTCGGCGGTGCGGGTGACCGACCCCGCTTCGCGGGAGGCGCCGCGCCGTTCCCGGCGTGGGCCCTCGTTCGCCGAATCCGGCTGTTCCCCTTGGGTAGTCGGCTCTTCGACGGCAGTTTTCTCTTGGTTCTTGTCCTGTTCGGACTTGCCGGTGTCCTCGGACGGGGTGGCGGCGGCGGAGGTGCCGTTGGCCTGTCCCCTGATTTCCTTGATCGCGGCAATGAGTTCGTTCTTACGCATCCCCGACGTTCCCTTGACGCCGGCCTGACTGGCCAGCGCACGCAACTCGGGCAGCACCATGCTGGACAGGGAGCCGGCCGAGACGTTGGTTTTGACGTCCGGAGTGTCTGTGGTCACGGCGTTCGACAACTGATTGCTGTCGGTGCTTTCGTCAGCCGTGAACAGGTCCGTATCAGTCACGGATTTCCTTTCTTCCCTCGCTGATCACGTCATACGAGGGGTTCGTTGCATTCAGCCAAATTGCCGAGTGCGCCCAATCATCGACTCTGCAACGGTGATCGCCTGGGATGGGCGGAGAAAAAGGCGAACCTCGTCCACGAGAAGAATTGGTGTTGTACCAGCGGCAAGGCAGTGTGTATGCAGATGCAGATGACTGCGATTGCTGGACGATGCCGAGGATAGCCCGCATCTGTGCTCGAAGCAAGCAAACCCTCCGGTGAGCTTGTGGATTAACCGGCGACCGTGACGCCCGGGCTCCAACGAACCCCTTCGCCGGCCGTCATCTCTGAGATGGTAAATCCGGTCGCAACGCCGCAGTCCAGCGCCTCGGACGGCAACTCCGACTCGGTGGTCAATGCGATAACCGACGGACCCGCCCCCGAGAGCGTCGCTGACACCTTAAGACGCCGCAGCAGCCGCAGATATTCCGCCGACGCCGGCATCGCCGGGGCCCGTTGCGGTTGATGAAGCAGGTCTTCGGTGGCCGCCAACAACAGATCCGGGCGTTGGGTCAGCGCGACCACCAGCAACGCGGCGCGGCTGACGTTGAATCGGGCGTCCTCGTGGCTGACCTGGGCGGGGAGCAGCACCCGCGTCTCGGCGGTCGACGAGCGCTCCTCCGGGATCGCGCAGAACAGCCGGATATCGGGGTGCAGCGCCAGCGGGACGGCGGAGTAGACGGGCGCTTCGCCGCCGTGCTCGGTCCACGAAACCACGGCACCGCCCAGCACCGCCGCCGCGGCGTTGTCCGGGTGACCCTCGAACTCCGAGGCCAGCTGGATCAACTGGGCATCGCTAAACGGGGTCGAATCCGTCTGTGCAACAAGACCATTGACCGCAGCCAGGCCGCTGACCACGGCTGCCGCGGACGAGCCCAGGCCGCGGGAATGCGGGATGGCGTTGCGGCAGCGCACCACCATGCCGGGAGCGCGGACACCGGCGGCCTGCAGCCCGCGCTCGATGGCGCGCACCACCAGATGCTCCGGGCCCAGCGGCACCTGGCCCGCGCCCTCCCCCTCAACCTGCACAACCAAGCCGGAATCGGTTGTTTCCAAGACGATCTCGTCGTAGAGACTCAATGCGAGACCAATGCTGTCGAAACCCGGCCCAAGGTTGGCGCTGGACGCCGACACCGCGGCGCTGGCCACCAGCCCGGCGGGCAGCTTCTGGGTCACGACTAAGCCAGCCCGAGCTTCTCTACCACGAGTACAGGATCCACCGGCAGCGGCGACACGCTCGGCATATCCTTCAGCGCCGTGTCGGGATCCTTGAGGCCGTTGCCGGTGACCGTGCACACCACCGTCGATCCGCGGGCGACCCAACCGTCTTCGACGGACTTGAGCAGACCCGCGATGCTGGCCGCGGACGCCGGCTCGACGAACACGCCTTCGGATTCGGCCACCAGATGGTAGGCCGCCAGGATCTCCTCGTCGGTCGCGGCCAGGAAGCGCCCATTGGATTGCTCTTGGGCCGCAACGGCCGCCGTCCACGACGCCGGCGAACCGATGCGGATCGCGGTGGCGATCGTCTCGGGGTCTTTGACCGGTTTGCCGTGCACCAGGGGCGCGGCTCCGGCCGCCTGGGTGCCCAGCATGCGGGGCAGCTTCTCGAACACGCCGTCCTGGTGGTACTCGGTGTAGCCCTTCCAGTACGCGGTGATGTTGCCGGCGTTGCCGACGGGCAGCGAGTGGACGTCCGGCGCGGTACCCAGCGCGTCCACGATTTCGAACGCCGCCGTCTTCTGGCCCTCGATACGCACCGGGTTGACCGAGTTGACCAACGAGATCGTCGGGAAATCGGCCGTCATCTTGCGGGCCAACTCCAGACAGTCGTCGAAGTTACCGTCGATCTGAATGATCTTGGCGCCGTGCATGACCGCTTGTGCGAGTTTGCCCATCGCGATCTTGCCCTGAGGTATCAGCACCGCGCAGGTGATGCCGGCACGCGCCGCGTAGGCCGCCGCCGACGCCGAGGTGTTTCCGGTCGACGCGCACAACACGGCCTGCTGCCCGCGGGCCACCGCGTCGGTGACAGCCATCGTCATGCCCCGGTCCTTGAAGGAGCCGGTGGGGTTGAGGCCCTCCACCTTCAGGTGGACCGTGCAGCCGGTCTTCTCCGAGAGCCGGGTCGCGGGGATCAGCGGTGTGCCGCCCTCGAACAGGGTGATCGGCGTCCAGTCGGCGCCGACCGGTAACCGGTCGCGGTAGGCGGCGATCAGTCCCGGCCAGGGTTGGTGGACCGCAGTGCGCGGCGTGCTCATATGCTGGTTCCTTCCAATCTCAGCACGCTTGCCACCCTCTGCACGACGTCCAAATCGGCCAGCGCATCCACGGTTTCGGAGAGTGCCGCATCGGTGGCGCTGTGCGTGACCACCACGACGCGGGCCCCCACCCGTCGTCCGCCTTCGTCCGCGACGCCTTCCTGACGAACCTCGGCGATGCTGACCTCACGCTTGGCGAATTCGGCCGCCACCGACGACAACACACCGGGCTTGTCCGCGACGTTCATGCTGACGTAGTAGCGGGTGGAGATGAAACCCATTGGTGCGATAGGCAATTGGGCGTACTTGGATTCTTTCGGCCCGCGGCTGCCCAGCACCCGGTTGCGGGCGGCCATCACCAGGTCGCCGGTCACCGCCGACGCGGTGGGCGCGCCGCCGGCGCCCTGGCCGTAGAACATCAGCCGGCCTGCCGCCTCGGCCTCCACCACCACGGCGTTGAACGCCCCGTTGACGGTGGCCAGCGGATGTTCCAGGGGCACCAGTGCCGGGTAGACGCGGGCCGAGACCCGTTGCTGGCCATCGTCGGTCGTGATGCGCTCGCAGATGGACAGCAGCTTGATGGTGCAGCCCAACGCGTGCGCGGACGCGAAGTCGGCCGGGGTGATCTTGGTGATGCCCTCGCGATAGACGTCGTCGGCGGTCACCCGGGTGTGGAAGGCGATGGATGCCAGGATCGCGGCCTTGGCCGCGGCGTCGTAGCCCTCAACATCGGCGGTGGGGTCGGCCTCGGCGTAACCCAGCGCGCTCGCGTCGGCCAGGGCGCTGTCGTAGTCCGTGCCGGTGCTGTCCATCGCGGAAAGGATGTAGTTGGTGGTGCCGTTGACGATGCCGGCCACCCGGACCACCGTGTCACCGGCCAGCGACTGGGTGAGCGGGCGGATGACCGGAATCGCACCCGCGACCGCCGCCTCGAAATACAAGTCGACATGCGCATTTTCGGCTGCCTGCGCCAATTCTCCGGTCGACGTGGCCAACAACGCCTTGTTGGCCGTGACGACGGACTTACCGTGCTCGAGCGCGGCCAGGATCGCCTTGCGCGACGGCTCGACCGGCCCCATCAATTCGACGACGATGTCGACGTCTTCCCGCGACACCAGTTCTTCGACGTTGTCGGTGAGCAGCTCGACCGGGACACCGCGATCGGCTGCGACACGCCGAACCCCGATGCCGCGCAAGGCAAGAGGCGCGCCGACCCGGGCGGCGAGATCGTCCGCGCTCTGTTCGATGATGCGGACGACCTCGCTGCCGACGTTGCCGCACCCGAGTACCGCCACGCCGACTGGCTTTCCGTTACCGGACACAGTTCACCTCACTTCCAAACTCAGCAGATCGTCGACCGTCTCCCGGCGCAGGATCAGGCGGGCCCGTCCATCGCGCACCGCCACGACCGCGGGCCGGCAAATCATGTTGTAACGACTCGACAGCGAATAGCAGTAGGCACCGGTCGCGGCGACCCCCAGCAGGTCACCCGGGCCCAGGTCGCCGGGAACCCAGGTGTCGCGGACGACGATATCGCCGCTCTCGCAGTGCTTTCCGACGATACGCGCCAGCGCCGCCGGCGCGTCGCTGACCCTCGACACCAGTCGGGCGTCGTATTGCGCGTCGTAGAGTGCGGTGCGGATGTTGTCGCTCATGCCGCCGTCGACGCTGACGTAGCGCCGGATCGCCTTGGTGCTGACCTCGACGTCCTTGACGGTGCCGACCTCGTAGAGCGTGATGGTCCCCGGTCCGGCGATGGCCCGTCCGGGCTCCACCACCAGCCGCGGTGTGGGCAGACCCGCCGCCGCGGACTCATTGCCGATGATCGTGCTCAGCTTGGTCGCCAGTTCGGCCATCGGAGGCGGGTCGTCGGCTGCCAGGTACGAGATGCCAAGGCCGCCACCGAGATCCACGGTAGAGATCTGCGCGGTCTTCTCCACCCCGAACGCAGCGACGATCTCCTGTAGCAAGCCGAGGACGCGGCGCGCGGCCAGTTCGAAGCCGGCGACGTCGAAGATCTGCGAGCCGATGTGACTGTGCAACCCGACCAGGCGCAGATGATCGGTCGCGAATACCCGCTCCACCGCCGCCATTGCCGCGCCGCCGGCGACCGACAGGCCGAACTTCTGGTCCTCATGCGCGGTGGAGATGAACTCATGGGTGTGCGCCTCGACGCCGACGGTGAGCCGCACGAAGACGTCCTGAACGACGCCGGCCTCGCCCGCGATGGTTTCCAGGCGCTCGATTTCGGTCATCGAGTCGACGACGATATGGCCGACCCCGGCCTTGACCGCGGTCGTCAACTCCGCGATCGATTTATTGTTGCCGTGCAGGGTGATCCGCTCCGGCGGGAAGTTGGCGTGCAGCGCCACGGCCAGTTCACCGCCGGTGCACACGTCCAGGCAGAGGCCCTCTTCGTCGATCCAGCGGGCTATCTCGGTGCACAGGAACGCTTTTGCGGCGTAGTGCACATTGGCGCCACCGCCGAACGCCGCCGCGATCTCACGGCACCGGGACCGGAAGTCGTCCTCGTCGACGACGAACAGCGGGGTTCCGTACTCGTGGGCCAGGTCGGTCACCGGGATTCCGGCGATGACGGCCACGCCGGCCTCGTTGCGAACCATGTTGAGCGGCCAGACATTCGGCGCCAGGCCCAGCAGCTCCTCCGGGGACTGCGGCCGCGGCGGGCTGTCCGCGTGACGGATTTCTTCGGCGTGCCGGGGACCGGCGGGATGGACGTTCACATTCTCTCCGGGGCGCTGACACCGAGTATTGCCAGTCCGTTGGCGATGACCTGGCGGGTGGCCTGACACAGCGCCAACCGGGCGATGTGCAGGTCCGTGGGTTGTTCGTCGCCCTGGGGCAGTACCCGGCACGAGTCGTAGAACCGGTGGTAGTCACCGGCAAGGTCTTCCAGGTAACGGCAGATCCGGTGTGGTTCGCGCAGGGAGGCGGCGGTGTCGAGCACCCGCGGGAACTCGCCGATGGTGCGCAGCAGCGCGCCCTCCTTGTCGTGGCTGAGCAGTTCGAGGTGCCCGGTATCGGGGATCAATCCGAGCTCGGCGGCGTTGCGGGCCAGCGCGGAGAGCCGAGCATGCGCGTATTGCACGTAATACACCGGGTTTTCATTCGACGCCGACGACCACAACGCCAGATCGATGTCGATCGCGGTGTCCACCGACGAGCGGATCAGGCTGTAGCGCGCGGCGTCGACGCCGAGCGCGTCGACCAGGTCGTCGAGCGTGATCACGGTGCCGGCGCGCTTGCTCATCCGCACCGGCTGGCCGTCGCGGACCAGGTTGACCATCTGCCCGATCAACACCTCGACGGTCGCGGGGTCGTCGCCGAAGGCGGCCGCCGCGGCCTTGAGCCTCGCGATGTATCCGTGGTGGTCGGCGCCGAGCATGTAGATGCACAAGTCGAAACCGCGTTGCCGCTTGTCCAGGTAGTACGCGATGTCTCCGGCGATGTAGGCCGGTTTGCCATCGCTCTTGATCACGACGCGGTCCTTGTCGTCACCAAAAGCGCTGCTGCGCAACCAGCTTGCGCCATCTTTTTCGTAGATGTTGCCGGACGCACGCAACCGGGCGATGGCCTCCTCGACACGCCCGCTGGTGTGCATCGAGTCTTCGTGGGTGTACACGTCGAAGTCGGTGCCGAATTCGTGCAGCGTCTCTTTGATGTGGGCGAACATCAGGTCGACGCCGATCTCGCGAAACGTCTCGTGCATCTCGCTGTCCGGCAGGCTCAGCGCGTCGGGCGCCTTCGCCAAGACCTGCGCGGCGATGTCGGTGATGTAGGTGCCGGCGTAGCCGTCCTCCGGGGTGGGGTCGCCCTTGGCCGCGGCGATCAACGAGTTGGCGAACCGGTCGATCTGCGCGCCGTGGTCGTTGAAGTAGTACTCGCGGACCACGTCGGCGCCCTGCGTCGAGAGCAACCGGCCCAGCGCGTCGCCGACGGCGGCCCAGCGCGTGCCGCCGATGTGGATCGGGCCGGTCGGGTTGGCCGAGACGAATTCCAGGTTGATCTTGGTGCCGGACAACGCCTCGGAGTAGCCGTACCGGTCGCCGGCGTCGATGACGTTGTCGACGACCTTGGCTTGCGCCGACGCCTCGAGGCGCAGGTTGATGAAACCGGGTCCGGCCACCTCCGCCGAGGAGATGCCGTCGGCTGCGGCCAGCGCGTCGGCGAGCCATCCGGCCAGCTCACGCGGGTTGGTGCCGACCTTCTTGCCCAGTTGCATCGCCAGGTTGCTCGCGTAGTCGCCATGCTCGGGATTGCGCGGACGCTCCACGGTGACCGCCGCCGGCAGTGCGGACACGTCGAGGCCGTGCTCGGCGAGTACCGCGGATGCGGTGACTTTGAGCAGCTCAGCCAGGTCAGCGGGGGTCACGAGCGTCCATCCTATTGGTTAGCGTGCCTACGCCCCGAATCCATTGCGATGTCAGACCGGCCGCGCGGATGCGTTAGTCTGTCCCGGATAGTTTCAAGCCCATTGGCGCAGTATCTATATCGTGCGCCCCCGTAGCTCAGGGGATAGAGCGTCTGCCTCCGGAGCAGAAGGCCGCAGGTTCGAATCCTGCCGGGGGCACCAAGGTCACCGTAGGTCAAAGGCTATTTCTAGCCTCCTGCTGAAACCGCAAATGCCCCCGGGATGCACTTCGGAAACCGAGCGGTCTGGTGTCAGCAAAGACGACACCGTTCCGGAAGGTTCCCCACCACGCCCCTCGACCACATCAACACCACCGCCGCCCTTAACGCGTTGCATTCATGCCACGACGGGCTCAAGGAGCTTCGCCTCGACACCAACACCGCCGAACCGCTGACCAAAAAGATCACCGAAGCCATCGCCCGCGCTGAGCGCCTAGCTGTTGTCGTCGAGGGTGACCTTCGCGCAGATGAGGCCGTCGGTGCGGCTCGGCGTCGTCACCCGGCGGGTCGCGCGTTGTGAGTGTGGCGATGCACGAAGATGACCTCGCGGGCGCCGACGGCCTGACCGCGGCGGGCGAAACGGCCGCTGCGCCAGAGGAACCGCATGCCTACGCGCTCGAGTACCCCGCCGAGGACTACCCGCCGACCGCGGCGGCGCCATTGCCCGACAGCCGCACCGTGCGCGCCCGTTGGGCGCTCGCACTCGCGGTGCTACTCTCGGCCGCGGCCGCGTTCATCGTGGCGGGCGCGCACGGCCTTCGCGTCTTGACAGCGCCGGCGGTGACGGTGACGGCACCGCCGGCCGATCGTGATGCAGAGTTCCTGGCGGACCTTGACCGCGCGGGCATCCCGGCCCGCACCACCGGCCACGGCGTGCTCGCCGGCTACTTCGCCTGCGGGGGGCTCGGCATGGGCAAAACAGAAGACGATCTCACCACCACCGTGTTCGGGCCGCCGATCGGCGGTCACCTGACACCGCAGTTCGTGGCGATCGCGAAAGCGCAGTTCTGCCCGGGCGGGCACCTGTGACCGCACCACCTTCGCGGCGAATCTAGCCCGAATCCAGGACCAGCGTCTCGTCGATATCCCCGGCGAGGCGCTATTTCACGCTCACACCGCAATCGCGTGCTCGTCTGGGGCGGCATTTACGCTTTTACCTCGGGGTGGGAACGAAGGCCGATCGCGAGACCGTAAGGGGCAGCCGATGACGTCACCCGACCAGGACAAGCATGCCTTCGTGTCGTACGTTCACGAGGATTCCGACCACGTGGACAGGCTCTGTCAGGTCTTAACCGCGGCTGACATTCCGCATTGGCGAGACCGAAGCGCCCTTGGCCCTGGCGACATGTGGAAAACCAAAATCAGAGAGGCGATCCAATCCGACGCACTGTGCTTCCTGGCCTGTTTCTCTAACGAATACCACGCGAAAGACAAGTCGTACCAGAACGAGGAACTGATTCTCGCGGCAGAAGAGTTCCGGCTACGCCCGCCGGGCCGCACGTGGCTTATCCCCGTGCGCTTCGACGACTGCGAGATCCCGGAGATCGAACTCGGCGCTGGAAGAACACTTCGCGACCTCAACTACGTGGACCTGTTCGGAGATTCCTACGCGCTGCGCGCTATCCAGCTTATCGAGGCCATCAAGAAAGTCATGGGCGACCCGCCTTTGAACCCGGCAACCGTGCGTGCCGCGGTGCAAGAGGCCGATCCGGAGACTCGCCCGACCCTCCTGCGCCGCGTCACCAAAGAGATGATTCCAGACCCTAGGCGCCAAATCGAATTAGATAGCCTTGTTGCACAAGAGGTTTTGAGTGTAATCGCTGCGATGCGCGACACCGACCGATTCCCGACGGAACTCGCCCCGGGGTCTCCCGATGAGCGGCAACTGCAAGCTGCCGCCATCGCCGATGACTACTGGCGGCTGGTCGAACCGTTTTGTTGGTCGTTGAACGTTGCGGCGCGCTGGGCTTCGCCGGCAGATCTCATGCCATGGGTAAAGGGCCTGCGCGCGTTCGCCGCTGCGGCGTTAGAAGCTCGGAGCGGCCTAGTCGCACTGGGCAGTATGAGGGAATTACCTTGCCTGATAACGCTTTTCGTGGCTGTGCTGTCAACTTATGGCCAACAACGGTGGGACAACTTCAAAACGCTGTTGGTTGATGCCTGGGTCCCAGATCCGCGGCACCAAAAGCGGCCGGCTCCGCTTATCGTGGCCACGGGCCTCTGGGGGGTATTCCAGGATGCTGAGTGGGTTCCGCACATCCTGGCTCGTGCGGCCATGGACGGCGAAGACCTCGCTACCGCGTGGGACGCATTCAAACAGAACAAAGTCGGCAGATTCCACACGCCCACAGCTGAATGGTTGCACACCATCTTGCGGCCGGTCTTCGCCGAGCAGTTCCCAGACGACGCGAGTTACGACAACGAATTTGACGCTGCGGAGGCATTCATCGGAATTGTGGCCGAGGACGTCATTCTCAGGGACATCGCGAGTCGGGCCGACGATCCGGTCACCGCAGGCATGACGAGATATCGGAACCTTTGGTTCGGGCGATCGATGTGGCGTTCTAGGCGCTACGGCAACGCAGTCGAGAACATCAACGCGGAGCGGGCGATGCACGGTGCCGCTTGGCCGCCTCTGACAGCTGGGCTATTCGCGGGGTCAGCCGAGGGGGCCGCGGAAGCGTGTAAGACGTACGCGGAGAGCTTCAGCCGCCTTGGCTCTGGTATGTGGTAGCGGCCCAGGTCACGCCGCAACTTAGCGCCGACAACCGGCGCGCGCCTGGCCAGCTATTTGTTGGACCCGTGGTGTTGGTCGCAGACCACCTGGGCCGCTTCTCGGTCGATGTCGCGGTCGGGGCTGTAAACGCCGACGATGGCATCGACGTTGGGATCTGTCGTCATGTCATAGATGCAGCGCCGATCGACATGAGGCCCGTACTTGGGATCGCGCAGCAAGTCCACGACGTCCGCCTGAAGTGGCGTGCCGCCAGCACACTGGCCCAAGTCGAGGTGGGCCATCGACGTCAGGGTGAGGAAGTACGTTCCGCCGTTGCCGCCCTGAAGCTGGCAGGTTTCCCGGCCCGGGCCCAACCCCGATGGGCCGCCGGCCGTGTGCGGGGTAGGGGATCAAGTCGGCCGTGTCGGCCCCGACGCTGCAGAAGACGACGGTGCCGACACCGACGACGGTGCCAGGGGCGTCGTCGTCTGCTTGCTCGGTGTCGACGTGCCGCAGCCGCAGAGCGCAGTTGCCGCGCAGCAAATGACGGCAAGCGTCCGGTTCACGGTGCTGAGCATAGGCACCCGCAGTCGGCCGGCGAAACCGCCGCGGCCGGGAATACATCTGCGCCGTAGACGTCCATACATACGCGAGTGCTAACACATGCGCTAGCATGAGGGGGTGGATAGAGAACGGGTCGCCAAGATCGTCGCGCAGATGCGCGAGAACCCGGCGAACGTCGCCTACGCGGACGTTTACAAGGTGTGCGTCGAGTATTTCGGTGCGGCCCGCCAAAAGGGCACAAGCCACGCCGTCTTCAAGATGCCGTGGGCGGGCGACCCGCGGGTCAACATTCAACGCGACAAAGGCGGCAAGGCAAAGTCCTACCAGGTCAAACAGGTCCTGTTAGCGATAGACAAATTTGAGAAACAAAGGGGTGAGCACAAGTGAACGAACTGCATTACACCTACCGCGTCGAATGGTCACCGGAAGACGGGGAATGGGTCGGCTTGGTTGCCGAGTTCCCGTCGCTGTCGTGGCTGGACCCCGACATGGTTGAGGCGCTCCGTGGTATCGAGCGCCTAGTCGCCGGCGTTGTCGCCGATATACGCGCGGAGCACGAAACGCCGCCTAAGCCGCTCGCAGATCGTCGATACAGCGGCAAGGTGTTCGTGCGTACATCGCCAGAACTGCACCGACGGCTGACCATCGAGGCAGCCGAGCAAGGCGTATCCGTAAACCAGTGGGCCATGCAGAAACTCGCCGAACGCATGGTCGGCGACATCCCCGTCTACTACAAGCCCGCTTGCGCAGTGTGCGCGGAACAGTACAGCGACACCGCGGATGAAGATTCCGCCGCGCGGGACTACGCACAGGCCCGGTGATCGCATGAGTGACACACAGAACTACCGCGAGTTCGAGCTTTACGGTCTACAGCCGAGCGAATGGCAATGGGCACTCGACAATGACGCGGTGCATGGCATCGGGTACGCGTTGGAGGACCCCGTCGCCGTCCGCGACACCACCGACGATGCCGACGACCATCGGAAAACGTATGTAATCCTTGCAGACCCCGAAGACGCCGCCAACGCAGTCGTCGAGATCAACCAGTGGATCACCGAGTTGCCTGACAGGAACTCGCCCGAAGAATTCGATGCACACGGATTTGTCAGCGCTTTGTCGCGCGTAGCCCTGGCCCAGGAAGTCGACGGCTGACGGCCCCCGGGCATAACGTCATCGCACAAGACTCAGGGCTGTACTTCTTCCCGCCTCGCCAAGGCCGCCGAGACTTCTTCCCGCCTCGCCAAGGCCGCCGAGTGCGCCTCTCGTCTCAGATCGGTGTGAGTGTGGTCTTCCTTTAGCTGCGTGCGACGAGAGGGGTCGCCTCCACTAAGCCAGGTCTGGAATTCGATCTCCTCGGCCCTGAGATTGTCTGTGGTCCAATCGACTTCGTCATCGAATACCGTTTCGACCCAGTCCCGTTGCTGGTGCATCTCCCAGACGGTGGGCGCTGTCTCCTTCGCGAGGCTAGGAATGTCAACCTCAAACCTTGTGTAATTCTTCACAATTCGCTGCTGGAGGATGTAGATGCCACGGTCGCTGAGCGTCGCGATGCGGGCGTTGAGATCCAGAAGTTCAGAAGGCGCGGCCGTCAGATCAATGAAATGGGCGGCATAGTGCTGGGCGCCCACGAGGTCAGCAAGCGGCATGATCCTCAGATTTCCGTTCCATCCGTTGCTTCCATTGACCCGCTGATGCCGCTCGACTGGTGCGACGGTGATGCGTCGGCAAAGTAGCCCCTCGCGGTCACGCATCGAACATGGATGCGCCACCACCTGCACGAGGCGGGGTTCATCCCCGAAGCCCGGTAGGACAATATCCTTGAACACATCCCCTTGAAAGACGGGGCGACTTCGGGCTACTTCACCTCGTTCGTCGTAAAGATGTTCCGGATCAATGGATTCCATGCTCGTCGTTACTCACCGCGTATGCGAATTGAGCGCATCCCATCCGTATCGTCGAACACCTCGAACTTGCTGCGGCTATCGCGCCAGCCGGGGCGGATGTCATCAAGAATATGTTCGACATTCCCGCGCTGCTCGGCAATATCCATGAGCGCCATGTCTTTTCCGTCGAGATACAGGTCCAGTGGCCGGATATAGTAACCGGCCGCAAGGGGCAGCTCCATCTCCATCCAAGTTGATGGGTCTTCGATGCCTGCTTCCTGCTCGAGCATGTCCAAAATGGCCGCGAACTTCGCGAGCCGGCTTCGGCTTTCGGGCGAGGCATCATTACCCTTGCGCCACTTGCGAACTGCCGAAACACTCACGTCGGCAATTTCGGCGATATGAGTCCACGCCATGCCGCGCTGATACGCAAGTTCGTCTAGGAGGGCAGGGACACCAAGCCTGCTTTTGTTGCGCGTCCACTGGTCCAGTGTCAACGCACGGACCCTGTCGTGCAGGTCGTGCGCTTCCCCGCCGTTTAGGTCATTCTCTGTCCGAAGGTCCCCAACTTCCATTGATAGCGCACGGGTTCCCATCGGGACCACTTTGTAGCCTTTGAAATCGCCCGTACCGGTACCAGTACCGGTCAGGGGACCAACAGCCGGCATCGTCATGCGGTCACTCCTCTAAAGAGGTTTCGGGCATCTTCAGTAATCGCACGCTGGAACGCTGCCCCTACGGGGCCGTGGACTTCGTTAAGGACGGTAGTCACTTCATTCGCGTCCAACCGGACCACATCCTCCCCATTGAAATCGCGGAATCCGTCGAAGTCTAGGACGAAGAACGGCCCCGCATCGAAGTTCTGGCGCGTTAGAAGTTGTGGTTGGACGATGGGGTGTTGATCGAGCGCCTGGTATTGAAAGGTGAGGCCCTTCCCATAGCTAAGGTCGAACGTCACAAGCCCTTGCGCATTGCGGGCGGGTACACCGTCGGGGCCAATGGCCAGAGTGCTTATGACACTGGCGTCAATCCACTTACCCCACGCGCGCACGTCGGTTATCGGTTCTGGCACCCGCACTTCGTCGACGTAACGAAGGCCAACACGTACCAGTGCGGGGCGAACGTTGGCACCGGCGAGTGCTTCGCACACGGCGATCACACCGCTACAGAGGTCATCGAATTCGCGATACGAGGTTGTCTCGTAAATGAACGAAGCTGGTGTGATGGTGACTGATTCGGTTTTTGCCGAATTCATTAGCACCGTCCGGCGCTCCTGTACTACCTGGGGAAGAACACCGGGGCCAAGGTTCCCGACGGTGAAGGTGACATTCGTCTGCGGCGTACTGACCGGGAAGCGCTCTTCCAGCGCGATCGCTACCACATCGAGTGTTTCTTGCTGCCGTAGACGAGGAGAGTCGGAAAACTTGATCTCTGCTATGACCAGTGCCAAAGGCGCGTTGGGGAAGACCTCCCGGTTGGGATACATATCTAGTCAACCTAATCTAATTGGCACCACGGTGCACCAAAGTGCGCACCAAGAATAGTACCAAAAGTGACACCGCTTATGAACCCCTCGTGGCCGCTGGGCTGGCGACATGAGGACGCCACCGCGGCCGTGGGCCACCCCGGGTTGCTACGGCCGGCCCTCCCACGCGGACGATCGGGGGTCGCCCGGCTTCCAGCGCGGCGACGCGCCGTTCAAGGTTGTCGACGCGGCCGATCAGGTCGTCGATTTCGGCGACCAGCCAACGGCGGCGGCGCATCACAGGTCCCGGTAATCGACAGCAAAGCCGAGCCCCACCGCGTCGGCGACCGTGTGGACCACAACTCGGTCGTCGACATACACAGTGACCGCTTCCCCGCAGCGGACCTGATACTCCCGCGTAAAGTCCGCGCGCGTCTTCGGCGGCAGCGGATAACCGGCTGGTCGAGCCCACGTTGGCAGTTCCCCCACTGAAACCGACACCGGCCGGCTAGCTCTAAAACTGACTGAGGTTGTTGACAGTCTGGGCTCCTGATGGAAGGAGCCGCATGGCTGAGCGTGTTTGGAGTGAGAAGGACCTAATCAGGCGCGCGAACCGGCGCTTGGCTGTGCTGCGCCATGCCGAGGAAGTTAGCGGCAATGTGGCGGCGACGTGTCGCTACTACGGCATCAGCCGCAACGTCTTCTATCGGTGGAAGCGCCGCTACGAGGACGAGGGCCTTGAAGGTCTGAAGGATCGTTCCAGTGCACCGTTGCACTGCCCTACCGTCACCGATCCTCAGATCGTTGAGAAGATCATCCATCTGCGCCAGCATTATCACTTCGGGCCGATGAAGATCGGGATGTATCTCAAGCGCTATCACGATGTGGAAATCAGCACTTCCGGGATATGGCGAATCCTCAAGCGGCTGAACATGAATCGTCTGCCCGCCTCGCAGCGGTACAAACGCCACACCGGGCGGTGGAAGCGCTACGAGAAACAACGCCCCGGCCATCATGTCCAGATCGACGTCAAGTTCATCGAGCCGATCACCACAGCATCCGGTCGACGAAAGCGTTACTACCAATACACGGCCATCGACGACTGCACGCGGCTGCGCGTACTGCGGGCCTATCCCCGCTCGGACCAGAAGACGGCGATCCAATTCCTCGACTACGTCTTGTCGCGGCTGCCGTTCCAGGTCGAAAAGATTCAGACCGACAACGGTGCCGAGTTCCAGTCCAGCTTTCACTGGCACGTCCTGGACCAGGGCATCGGCCACGTTTACATCCGGCCGGCGACACCGCGGCTGAACGGGAAGGTGTGTGAAGACTTATCGCCGATGTTGCACCGGATCGGTCTGACCCCGGCCAAGGTATGACCATGGTGTCCTGCGTTCGATTTGTCGACCGATTCCGGTGCAACATCGCGGGTCGCACCGGCCAGACGGATCTGACCTGATAGGAGCTTGGACTAGAAGCCCCATCACAGACCTGTCGCTCCGCCCGACCGGTTCGCCCCACCCGTCAGTTCAGCCCTAACGGAGGAGCGAATTTCATCATGACAACAGAAGACGGCGATGTCATCGGCGGTGTCGACACCCACAAACACACCCACTACGCGGCGGTCATCGACACGCTCGGTCGGCTTCGTGGGCATCAACAGTTCCCCGCGACCGATCGCGGCTACGCGGCCTTACTGTCGTGGATGCGAGCCTTTGGGCCCCTGCGGGCGATCGGCGTGGAGAGCACCGGCTCGTTCGGAGCGACATTAACCCGGGCGCTGACCGCGGCCGGGGAACACGTCGTCGAAGTAAACCGGCCCAATCGTGTGGCGCGTCGCATGGACGGCAAATCTGATCGCCTCGATGCCGAAAACATTGCCCGCGCTGTCCTGGGCCGCACTTCGACCGCTATCCCGAAGGCCAAATCCGGGATGGTCGAAGTGATTCGCACCCTGCGTGTTACGCGAGCCAGCGCCGTCAAGGCCCGCACCCAGGCATTCAACAACCTCTTCGGCGTGATGATCGGAGCACCGTCACCGTTGCGTGACGACCTGGTCGATCTGACCAAACGCACCCTCGTCAACCGTTGCCTGCACCTTCGTCCCGAAACCGACGACCTCGCCACACTTGCCAGCGACCCCGATCGACTGCTGCTCGCTGGCGTGAAAATAGCGCTGCGGGATCTGGCCCGCCGCTGGAAAGTCCTCGATACCGAAATCAAGTCACTCAATCAGCAGATCGCTGCCATGGTCGGTCTGGCTGCACCCAAATTGGTCGAGCTCTTCGGGGTCGGTACCGAACTCGCGGGCCAATTCCTCGTCACGGCCGGCGACAACCCTGACCGCATCCGCAACGAAGCAGCCTTCGCCAAACTCTGCGGCGTGGCCCCGCAGCCCGCCAGCAGCGGTCGGACCACCGGGCGCCATCGCCTATCCCGCAGCGGCGACCGCCAAGCCAACAGCGCGCTCTATATCGTGACCATCGTGCGTATGCGCCACCACGAACCCACCCGCACCTACGTCGAACGACGCACTAACGAAGGCCTCAGCAAGCGCGAAATCATCCGCTGCCTCAAGCGCTACATCGCCCGGGAAATCTACGCGAACCTCCCACGCCCTGAACCCGAATCCCGTGCGGCCACAGCACAACCCGCCGCCGCTTGACAAACATAGGAGCATCGAAGCGATCGCACCGCATCGACGCTGAGGAGTTCTACCGGCTAATCGACGGCGTCGTCGAGGACGACACCGGCCTGTTCAACCAGAAACTCAAGGAATGGGAGGACTACTACAACTATCACCGGCCCCACGGCGGCCTTCACGGCCAAACGCCATACGAAAGACTGCTACAAAAGACCCAAGCCCAGCCTGTCACCGGCCATCGTCAGTCCCACAGCTAGCTCGCAGCGCTTCGAGTCCCCGCCGCCTCGGGTACACCCCGGCGTTCGGTGCCCGACCATGGCCGGTCTTCCAGCGTTGGTACTCGGCCTCCTCCCGCTCCAGAAGCCAGGCGTATACGCCCTTTTGGCGCCGAGCACCGTCACCCCGGACCACCGGCATCAGGCCGTCCCCCTATGGCCGCGTTGCACGTCCGCCCAGCGGGCGTGACCGCCAGCGACTCGGTGCGGATTCTTGAGCGGCGTGAACTGCTCGATGTGTAGGTACTTGAGGTGCTCACTGACTTTGTCGTCTTGTAGCCGACGCTCGGCCAGGTACTTCACGATCAGTGGGCCGTTGCCGCCGTGCTCACCGGCCTGCTCGGCCTCGATTCGCTGATCGAGTAGCTCCACGGCGTCGGCGGCCCGGCATGCGGCGTCGATGTGCTGTTGTTCGCGTTCGTCCCATTCCAGGGCTGGTTGGCCTAACTGGTCACGCTCGCGCGCCATCGCTTCGTCGAGCTGCGCTCGCAGCAACTCCCCCACGGTCATCTTTCGCCTTCCAGCAAACTTTTATGTCGTCTCAATGTGCCCACCTGGCGCGCCCGAAAGTTCCGGCAGCTCCGTAGATACAGGCAGACGCTAAGTCTCGTCCGGGGCGCGCGAGCTGCGGCGGGGTACCTCCCCCACCCCTTTGCGGACGCGCGTTCGAGCACGTGTCGCGCGCCGTCAGGAACCAGCAAACATCTATGCACCGAAGGCGTCTACGCAGCAAACGGTCAGCTGGGCCAAGATGGCTGCATTAAATTACCCGTATTTAATTCGTTGGCCCCAGCGCGTATGCCCCGGTCTCCGGATGGTGGTACCAGCCGCTGGCGGCATGCGTGCCACCGTCGACGTGGATCGTCTGGCCGGTGATGTAGCTGGACATGTCGGACGCGAGAAATACTGCCGCTCCGGCCATTTCGTCGACGCGACCCGCGCGCCCCATCGGCACCGTGTAGCCCGTGCGATTCCGAGACCCCGGCGGCGCCATCTGCTCGAGGCCTTCTGTCCAGGTGATGTCCGGGGCCAGCGCATTGACCCGGATGCCATGCGGGGCGAGTTCCAGCGCGGCGGTCTTGGTGTAGTTGATGACGCCCGCCTTGGCCGCCGCGTAGGTCGCATAGCCCGGAGCGGCACGGACACCCTCGATCGACGTGACGCTGATGATGCTGCCGGGCAGCTTCTGCTCGACGAGGTTGCGGGCCACCCGCTGCGTGCACAGGTAGACGTGGCGCAAGTTCGACTTGTACAGCGCGTCCCACCCGTTCTCGGTGGTGTCGAGGATCCCCGACCAGAAGACTCCGCCGGCATTGTTGACCAGGATCGACACCGTTCCGAGCCGGTCCGATGTCTGCGCCAGCGCGGCATCCACGGCGGCGCTGTCCCGGACGTCGACCGGAATTCCGAGAGCGCCGATCTCGTTGGCGGCGGCGGCACACGAGTCGGGGTTTCGTTCCCAGATCGCGACTCGTGCACCGAATGCGGTCAGCCCTGCCGCGATGCCCCGGCCGATACCCGCGCCCCCACCGGTGACGACCGCGACGCGGTCGGTGAGCAGGACGCTGGAGGGATCGAGTGCCATGGACTGAACTATAGAACAACCCCACGTCAAGGTTTACAGTTCTTGCTAGACATGTTCGATTTGTAACGCCTGGGAGGTCCCGATGACCAGCACGATCTTCGTCACCGGCGCAACCGGTCAAACGGGCGGCAACGTCTGCGAGCAGCTGATCGAGCGTGGCGACCATGTTCGCGCCCTGGTGCGCCATCCCGACGACGCCGCGCCGCTGGCCGAAATCGGCGTCGAATTGGTCAAGGGCGACATCGCCGACGCCGACGATGTACTCAACGCGGCCAAGGGCGCCGAGGCGGCGATCCACTGTGCGGCACTGCTGGGTGGTGCGAGCCAGGACCTCGACGACTTCAAGGCCGTCAACCTGGTCGGCACCACCAACGTCTTGGATGCCGGGAAAGCCCACGGCATGCGTCGGGTCGTTGCCCTGAGCACCGCCACCTTCCTCGACCTGAGCACGGGCGCCGACTTCGAGGAGGCGCCGGTCCTGAAGAACCCGCCCAGCGACCCCTACACCGTCACCAAGCTCGCCGCTTTCCTGGAAGCTCATCGGCGCGCAGCCGCCGGCGACGACGTCCTGACATGCCACCCGGGCGCGATCTACGGACCCGGCCCGGTCGCGGACCGCGCGTTGCACCGCACCAGTTTCAATCGGGTTCTGTTGGCAGGAATGCGCGGAAAGATCAAGCGCTACTTGGCTTTTCCGGTGACCTGGGTCGCCGGAGCGGACGTCGCGAGGGGCGCGATCGCCGCACTGGATGCCGGCGTGGCCGGCGAGCGCTACCTGTTGGTCGGGCGGCCCGAAGACACCTTCAGCACCGCCGGCGGCATCAACCGCGCCTGCGAGGTCGCCGGAATCGACCACCGTGTCGAGGATCTCGACTACCGCACCGATCCCGAGGCGTTGACCGCCGAATTCGGACCCACCTTGATGGCCATTGCGAAGGCCGCGGCCAACAGCGACCGCATGACTCGGAGCAAAGACAACCTGACCACCCGGCGCCTGAACTACCAGCCCATGTCCTTCGACGACGGACTGCGGCTGCTGATCTCGTGGCTGCGCAAACTCGGAAAGCTGTAGAGGCCGCCACGGTGTCGATCGCCGAATCACGCAGGCCCCGTTCAGATCATGGAGCTCTGGCGGATCGAATCCTGGACGCGGCCGAGCGGCTGATATTCCGGACCGGAGCCCGCAAGTTGTCGCTGTCGGACGTGGCGACCCTGGCCGGGGTGTCGCGGCCCACCATCTACCGCTATTTCGCGTGCAAGGAAGACCTGATCGACGCCATGGGAAAGCGCGAACGCCGTCGCTTCTACGCGGCGATGGACCAAGCGACGTCCGGAGTCGCCGGCGTCGCACGATTGGAGGCCGCGGTGGACGTCGTCGCGAGCTTCCTCGAGGCCCAACCCCCGGGGCGGCTGCTCGACCTCGAGCCGGGCTTCGCGCACGACCAGATGGCCGCGGCGCTCCCGATGCTCGCGGAGGGACTGGTGCCGGTCTTGCAGCACTGTGCCCTCGAGGGTGCCTTCGCCGCAGCGGTGGATCCCCGCGATCTGGCCGGGGCTATATCGCGAACCGCGTTGAGCCACTACATCTTTCCCGAGACCGACCGCGCCGCGGCCCGCCGGCAGATCCGTGCCGCGGCCGGACTCTCCGGCTGAGATCAGAGCCGTTGGATCGAGATTCGCGCGTTGACGTGCCAGATCGAGCCGTTCGCGTTGACCTGCAGATAGAGACCCTTCACGTCATTGCCCACCTGGTGCTCGACGACGAGGCTGGCCTTGTCCTGGACCCTCAAGAACGTCTCCATGAAGCTCGGCAGCGCGTTGGCGTCGCTTCCCGTGCCGATGGAGAGCGCCTTGGCATTGTTGGCGTTGAGCACGTCGATGGTCGGGACGACGTCCGGGCTCAGGGCATCCTCGAGGTATCGCAGCCGCGCATAGCCGGCCGGCGGCGTCGACAACGTCGGGATGCTGGTCGGGTTCGCCACGTCGTAGGAGTTGACCAGCGACATGGCGGTGATGTGATACAGCCCGGCCCGCAGCGTCACCACCCCGGTCCGATCGTCGAGGCCGATGTTCTCGCCTTCTTGCACTTCCTTTTTGTTGAAGACGCGGGCATTCCAGCCGGCGACCATCGGCTTGTTCGACAGTGAGTATTCCGCGTAGACGGCGTACTCGGCCGCGGGCGCGCCCTGGCCACGACCGCACGCCGCGACGGTGGTGCCGGCGATCAGCGCAACGATTGCGACCAGCGGCGCGATCGAGCGCAACCTTGGTGATGACATCCTCGAATCCTGCGCGGGGCACCGAGGCTGTCACACCTCAACGGCTATCCCGACTTTCTTTGTTCTTCATACGTTTGCCGCACAATGACTCGATGCGCATATCTCGCCGGCTGGTCAGAATCGCCGCCCCCGCTATGGTTGGTGCCGCCCTGGTTGCGAGCGCACCGATAGCGACTGCAGATCCCGTCAATGACGGATACCTTGCTCAACTGCGCGCCGCCGGCCTCACCTGGCCGCCGGGGCACGACGCCGCCCTGATCGGGGTGGCGCAACTGATCTGCGACGATCTCGGCTGGGGCTGGACGGCAGACCAGATCGCCCGGGACGTGCACGCCAACTTGGACCCGAGGGGCATCGCGGTCGGCGACGTCGCATCCATGGTCGGCATCGCGCACGCGACCTATTGCCCCAACCAGAGGTGCTGGGCGCCGCACTGCTGAGCGCCGCGGCCTTCCGCGACATCGCAGCAAACCCGGACGCATGTCGATTTCATAGAACTTTTCGGCCTCAGAAACCCATTTGTCTTTCAATTCGATATGCGTTCAAGAGTGACCGGAAACTCTTTCTTAGTTTGCTGATACGTTCGCGTCGGGTGTCCTGCGCGGCGGTAGAACTAAGACTTGAGGGCGGAAAACATGAAGGTCTACTCACTAATCGCGGCAATTACATTCTTTGCTGGCATGGCTGCATTGCCGGCGCCCCTAGCCACGGCCGAACCACCGGCCGCGGCCGACGACACGACGATGAACGGCGTTTACCACTACGCGGACGAGGACGGCGACACCGGAACGTGGACGATCAACACCACGTGCAAGCAGGTCTGCGTCGCCCACGTGAGCACCGGTCCCGGTCAAGGCTTCAACGCCCCGCTGATCGACGGCCAGTACACCGTGACGCGCACGATCCCGGAGGCCGCGATCTGCGCCAACGACTCCAGCCTGCACCCGGTCCATGTTCACCAATCCTGGGACCCACTGACGCTCACCGGTGTTGCGGTCTTCTTGGACAGCACCGCGCCGTGCGGCCTCACCGACCCGCACGACGCCTTCACCCTCACCAAGATCGGCTAGCGGCGGCCGGCACGCCCCACAATTGTTCTAGTCCAATAGTTTTGGCACCAAGGCAACGCCGGCATCGGTCACACCTTGGCGCCCAGCCCCGCGATCAAATTGATCGTGACCGCGAGGACCACCGCGCCCAGCAGGTAGGACACCAGCGCTTGTCGCAACACCGTCGCCCTGATCGACGTCAGGTTGATCTCGGTGTCCGACACCTGGTACGTCATGCCAACGGTGAACGCGACATACGCGAAGTCCCGAAACCGCGGCGGCTCCGGGTCGTGGAAGTCGATGCCGCCCGGTTCGCCGGAATAGTAGAGCCGCGCGTAGTGCACGGTGAACAACGTGTGCACGGCGAACCAGGACGCCGCGACGCTGAGCACACCGACGATGGCGGCCTGCAGAGCCTCGGCGCCGGAGCGCGATCCGGCGGCCACCACATATCCGACCCCGCCCAGGCTCGCGACGCTCGCGGTCAGGATGATCGCGTCGGCGGCCCACCGAGTCGGGTCCTCCCGCGTCGCCCAGATACGGGTTTGGTCGGCATCCATTCCGCGCAGGATCAGCTGCGTCCACACCACATACACTCCCGCCGCGGTGATCCAACCGACCAGCGCGTACCGCGAACCGGCGGCGTGCCCCACCGTGATGGCGACGACAACTCCGAGCACCACGACAACTGCCATCCGAACCGCGACGGTGTCGCGGAACAACTTCACCAGGGACGTCACATTCCCGACCCTAACCATCATCGGATAGCGACACTCGGGAGAAACTCCGAAAAAGACACGATTGCAGCGGGTCACTATTTCGTGCGTATGGGGAAGCACACCATTTCGCGCCCGGGCCTGGCCATTTTCCGCCTGCGCGCTTATTTTGGGGAACTATTTTGCCCAACCCTCGCTGCGCCAACCCCCGCTGGAGCGGGGTTGCGGTAGGCACAGCGGGATCTCGGACGCTTCGGTCCGGCGACGGCGCCCGCGCAAGTCTTTGCCCGCTTCGTTCATTCGCTATGCATTCACGCGTCGCGAACAGCATAATAGGGCGTCGCACTTGCCCGACCTCAAAAGGAGCCGACATGTTTTCTGCTCGCACACTGTGCGCACTGAGTGTCCCCGCTATTGCCGTTGCCGCCTCATTGACCGTGAGCACCGGGGTCGCCGCCGCCGACGATGACGCTTACCTCGCCCAGATCCACAAGATCGGCCTCACCGGGGACAAGGACGGACTGATCCAGCTCGGGCACCTGATCTGCGCGGACCGCAGCGCCGGCGAGACCCCCGACCAGCTGGCCCAGGTGGTGCAGAGCAAGAACCCGGGAATCAGCCTCAGTGACGCAACGGGCGTCGTCAGCGCCGCCGAATCCAACTACTGCCCCTAATAGCGCCGCCGTCGTTGCCCTAGTCCAGGCGAAACTTGGTGGCGCCGAACGGTTCCGATGTCGCCAGCGCGAACACGGCCGCCGGTTGGGTACGGTAGACCCGCCAGGGCGGCGGACCCGCCGACGGCGCACTGTACTCGGCGGTGAGCGCGTCCCCGGCAACCTGGGCGGGCCATCCGGAATGTACGAAAGCCTCTGCGACGCAGGCTAATTCGCTAGCGTCGCGGACCCGATCGGCGGTGCCCTCGAGAACGAGATCGAACTGCTCGGTGGCGACGCTGACCACACACCTGCGGTCGCGGGCCAGGTTGCCGGACTTGCGGGTCGCCGGTCCGGACGTGAAATACCAGCTGCCGTCGTGTGCAATCACCCCCACCGGCCGCACGTGCGGGCTGCCGTCGGGATTGATTGTCGTGAGCCACGCCGTATGGCGTTGCGGACCACCGCTGCCCGGCGCCTGCGTCAGCCGGCCGTCCAGCACCGTTTTTACCCGGGCCCATTCAATCGTCGGCGCTCCGTACCCGTCGAGATTGCGCGCTTTGATCGTCATGACGATGTTGACCGGGGCCGACCCGGAAACTCATCGCCCGTGTAGCAGGAACAGCCCGTAGGCAGCGACCGACTGCGAGTCCGCGATCACTCCCGAGCGCATCATCTCCTCGACGTCCTCGCGGGAGAACCACGCACTGCGCATGTCCTGCTCCTCGTGCTCGCGGTTCGATTCGCCCTCGGAGATGCCGGTGGCCAAAAACACCCAGCCGCGCTGACTGGTCATGCCGGGCGCGACGTCGAGCAGGCCGAGCGCCTCGAACGAGGTCGCGCTCAACCCGGTTTCCTCGCGCAACTCGCGCGCGGCCAGCTCGGCGGGCTCGGTGTCGACCAGATCGGGTGCGGTGCCCTGCGGAAACTCCCAGCGCCGCGCGCCCACCGGGTAGCGGAACTGTTCGACGAGCCGGAATCGCTCGCCGTCGTAGGGCAGCACCAGCGCATAGGTCGGCTTGTCCACCACGGCGTAGATGCCGGGGCTGCCATCCGGGCGGCGAATGTCGTCCTCCCGGAAGATCAGCCAAGGGTTCCGGTAGATCTCGCGCGACGCGACGCGTTCGATGAATGGCACGGAGCCCAGTATGAATGCGACCAACCGGTCACGACCGCGATGGCGAGCAGGTAGCGTCCGAAGCCATGCCTTCCCAAGACGCCATCACCGAGACCGTCAACAGCTATCTCACCCACGTCGCCAACGGCGCCACCGACGAGATCGTGAACCTCTACTCCGCCGACGCCACCATCGAGGATCCGGCCGGATCCGACGTGCGGCGCGGCCGGGATGCGGTCCGCGAGTTCTACGCGGCATTCCAAGATGCCAAGAAGGACACCGAACTCGCCGAGATCCGCATCGGCGGCAACGAGGCGGCGTTTTACTGGCACCTGACCCTCGACGCCGGCGACACGCGCACCCAGATCTCGCCGATCTCGTTGATGACGTTCGACGACGACGGCAAGATCACGTCGATGCGGGCGTTCTGGGGCCCTTCCGACGTTCGCGTCCTGTAGCGCAAAGCCGTTATGGCCGAAGCAGATACCGGCCTAGTGCGGCGGCGGCCCCCGACGTTCCCGATGTTGCGCTGGCAGAAATCGGCACGGTGGCCGATAGTCATAGCAATGTGATGTTCCGGGAGGCGGGGTGAGCATGCGCGGCCACATCATCGTCAGCGGTGACGACGCGCTGGCGATGACGATCGCCGAGGAGCTTCAGAACGCGGGCGCGCGGATCGTCAAGCTCGTCGACGACACTGTCGCCGACACCAAGGACGATCTCGCCCAGGCCGGGATCGATCATGCGGCGGCCGTGGTCTGCGCGGGAAACGACGACGCGATAAACCTCGAAATCGCTTTGCTGGCAAGGAAAGCCAACCCGAACGTGCGCGTGGTGGCCCGGCTGGCCAACGATGTGCTGCGCGAAGCGGTTGCCGCCGACAACGGCCCCGGCGCCATCCTCGACGTCGCCGAATTGGCGGCGCCCTCGGTCGTCGAGGCGGCCCTGGCGCACACCGCGCACCCGTTCGAGGTCGCCGGCATCAAGCTGCTGGTGTCCGGCGCGGAGGCGCCCTACGACGGGACGTTGCGGGAGATCTACGGGGACCTGGCGCCGGTGGCGGTGATCCACGGCAAGAACTCCCCCACGCCCGGGTTTGTGGAAATCTGCCCGGCCCGCGACGTGCAGGTGCGTACCGGTGACTGGACGGCCATGATCGGCACGGCCGAAGAGTTGGCGGCGCAGGGCATCAGGGTCCGGGCACCCAGCGCCGCACGAGTGCGTACCCGCTGGGTGCGGCGCGCCGTCGAGGCCGTACGCGGGCTGGGCAGCGACGCCAACCCGATGTTCTTGCGTGCGATCGCCGCGGTGCTGACCGTGCTGATCGGCTCGACGGTGCTGTTGCGCTACAGCTACCAGCCGCACGCGAAAATGACCTGGGTCGACGCGTTGTACTTCAGCACCGAGACGATCGCGACCGTCGGCTATGGCGACTTCAGCTTCCTGTCCCAACCCACCTGGCTGCGACTGTTCAGCATCGGGCTGATGTTCGGCGGCCTGATCACCACCGCCGTCCTGGTCGCATTCATCGCCGACCTGTTGATCTCGCGACGCTTCGCCTTCACCGCCGGCCGCCGCCGGGCACGTCAGCTGCGCAATCACGTCATCGTCGTCGGGCTGGGCTCGTTCGGCAGCCGAGTCGCCGCCGATCTGACCGCAGCCGGATACGAAGTCGCGGTCATCGAGATCGACGAAAACAACCGGTACTTGTCGACCGCGGCCGAGCTGGGCATTCCGGTGATCTTCGGGGACGCGACGCTGCCGCAGACGCTGGAGGCGGCCCACGTCGAACACGCGCGCGCCGTGACGGTGCTGACTCACGACGACATGGTCAACATCGAGACCGGAATCGTGCTGCGCGAGATGCTCGGCCCGCGGGTGATGCCGCAGGTCGTCCGGCCCGACGTTCCGATCGTGCTGCGCATCTACGACCATGTGCTGGGCAGCGCGGTGGCCGACCGGTTCGGGTTCGACACCGTGCGTTCGACGGTCGAACTGGCCGCCCCGTGGTTCATCGGTGCCGCGATGGGCCTGCACGTCCTGGGAACGTTTTCGGTCGGGCAGCGCTACTTCATGGTCGGCGGCATGCACGTGGCGCCGGGGAGCGAGCTCGACGGGCTGCGGATGTTCGAGCTGTCCACCCAGACCCGGGTCATCGTGATCACCCGGGAGGACGCCCCCGTGCAGCGCCGCCCCCGCCGCGATGCGCGGCTGCGCGGCGGCGACACCGTCTACCTCGTCGGCCCGTATCGCGAGTTGTTGGCCACGCTGCGCAAGGGGCGGCCGCCGCAGCAGCCGGAAGTCGGCCGCGAGCGCCGCCCGGCCTAAAGGCGCCCGGCCACGTCGGCGGCGCGGCGCGCCTGGTCGACGTCCGAACTCGTCGGAATCAGCTGCACCTCGTCGGTGCCGATGTCGTCGAACTTGCGCAGCACCGCGGCCAGCTCGTCCTCGCTACCGGCCCAGCCGGTCATCGGGGCCATCGCGTCGACGTACTCCGCCGGGATCCAATTCATGTAACGGCGCAGGTGCCGATGCACCTGGGCGCGCGACTGCTCCGGTGTGCCGAAGGCGAACCAGAACGAGGTCACCAGCTGGGGTTTGGGCTTGCCGGCCTGCGCCCATGCCGCCCGTGCGACGTCGAAAAGCTCGTTTTGCTTGTCGACGTCGAGGTCCAGGGTGGTGCCGGCCAACCCGTCGGCCCAGGCTGCGGCGCTGCGGATGGTCTTCGGCCCGATACTGCCGACGAGCAGCGGCGGACCGCCGGGCTGCACCGGCGCGGGCCCGACCGGCAACACCGAGTCGGTGAGCTTTTCGCCGGCCCACACCCGCTTCATCACCGCGACCCGCGCGGCCATGTCGCGCCTGGTCTGCGTCGCCGGGTCGGCGCCGACCGCGTGGTAGTCCTCCTGCCTGCCGCCCACGCCGATGCCTACGGTCAACCGCCCGCCGGACAGCATGTCGCCGGTCGCGAGACCCTTCGCCAGCATCGTCGGATCGTGCAGCTGCGGCACGATCACCGTCGTCATCAGCCGCACCCGTTTGGTCCACGCCGCGAGCGCGCCGAGCAGCGTGAGGTTGTCCGGGTTTTCGAATGCGATGCGCTCACCCCAGCACAGCGACGAGAACGGGCCCTCGTCGATCGCGCGCGCCCAGGTTTCGAGCACCGTGGCATCCAGATCCGGCTCCATCACCGGCATCGTCATTGCTATCCGCACGACGGCGATTCTGGCATGCCCTCTACATGTGGTTGCCGAAGTGGCAGCATGGGGTGAGTGCCCTTAGCCAGTACGTCCATCGCACATGTCCGCCTGACCGTCACCGATATCGAGCGATCGCGCCAGTTCTACGAGAGCGTGTTCGACTGGCCGGTGCTGCTGGAAGTGCCCGAGAATGCCGACGAGGCGACCCGCGACCAGTTCTCCTTCTTGTTCGGCGGGGTCGTCTACGACCTCGGCGGCACCCTGCTCGGGCTGCGCCCGGTCGCCTCGGACCGCTTTCACGAAGACCGCTGCGGCCTGGACCACATCGCGTTCCGGCTCGCCAGCTTGGACGAATTAGACGCTGCGGCAGCACATCTGGATGACATCGGGGTCGAGCACGAGCCGGTCAAAGACATCGGGCCGTCCTACATTCTAGAGTTCCGCGACCCCGACAACATCGCCTTGGAGCTGACGGCGCCCAAGTAAGCTGGAAAGAACTATGTCCATCAGTTTCAACCACACCATCGTCGCCGCCCGCGACAAGCGCGAGTCCGCGGAATTTCTGGCCGAGCTCTTCGACCTGCCCGCCCCGAAGCCATTCGGGCACTTCCTGGTCGTCGCGCTCGAGCACGGGGTGAACCTCGACTTCGCCGATGCCCCCGAGGGCGAGGACATCCACCGGCAGCACTACGCGTTCCTGGTCTCCGAGCCCGAGTTCGACACGATCTACGGCAAGATCGCCTCGCGCGGCATGCAGCATTGGGCCGATCCTCGCCAAAGCCGGCCCGGCGAGATCAACCACGGCGACGGCGGCCGTGGGGTCTACTTCCTGGATCCGTCCGGGCACGCCATGGAAATCCTGACTCGGCCGTACGGATCGGGTGCGGCCTAGTCGGTGCGCCCGGCGCCGTGCCGCCGGCTCTCCTGGCCTCGATAGTCGTCGGCGAGCTTGGCCACGTGCTTGGGCAGGGTGCCGGACGCCACGTCGGCCAGGCTGGTCTCCTCCAGGACCGATCGCATGCTGGCGCGCAGCGCACGCCAGACGTCGGCCAGCGGTGCCGTCGGCCCGGAGTACGGCAGGTCACCGAGGCCGATGTCACGGACACTGGCCAGCGGGCCGTCGATGCATCGCAGCACGTCGGCGATGCTGATCTCGCTGCCCGGGCGGGCCAGCTCGTAGCCCCCGTCGCGACCGCGGTGGCTGCGCACCAAGCGGTCGGTGCGCAGGTTGGTCAGGATGTCGACGAGAAACTGCGGCGGTATGCCCTGCGCCTGGGCCAAGTCGTCGGTCTTGACCAGCGTGCCGCTTTCCACGGTGGCGAGCTGGATCATCGCCCGCACCGCGTACTCCGCCTTGGCTGACATCCGCACCTTGAGGATTGTGCCATCTCGTGCGGCGGGTCGAACCTGTGCGCCTAGGCGCGCAACTCCAGCATGTCGATGACACGCTGCGCCATCTCCTCGAGCGAACAGTCCGGGACCAGCCGCAGATCGGGATTCTTCGGCCGCTGGTACGGACTGTCGATACCGGTGAAATGCGTGATTTCACCGGCCCGGGCTTTGGCGTACAGCCCCTTGGGATCACGGGCCTCACACTGCGCGAGGGGGGTATCGCAGAACACCTCGAAGAACTCAAACCCGGCGTCGGCGTGCACTTTACGAGCCATCTCGCGGTGCTCGGCCAGCGGGCTGATCGCGGGCACCAGCACGGTCTGGCCAGAATCGGCGAGCAACGTCGCGACGTGGGCCAGCCGGCGCAGGTTCTCCGCCCGGTCGGCCATCGAAAAGCCCAGGTCGGCATTCAGGCCGTGGCGCAGGTTGTCGCCGTCGAGAACATAAGCGGGCGTTCCCTTTTCGAGCAGCTTCTGCTCGACCAGCATCGCCACCGACGACTTGCCCGCACCCGAGAGGCCGGTGAGCCAGACGGTCCGGCCGCGAGCCGCCCGGTCTTCGGCGGTGACCAGCGACTCGTGCCGCACCGTGTTCGGGCTTGCCTTCTGCGCCGTAACGTCGCGCAAGACCATGCCCGCCGCGACGGTGCCGTTGGTGTGCGGGTCGATCAGGATGAACGATCCGGTGCTGGCGTTGCGGGTGTACTCGTCGAGCAGCAACGGCACCTGCGCGCGCAGCGATATGCGGCCAAGTTCGTTGAGCTTCAAGGCCGTTGCGCTCTTGTCCCGATGCAGGGTGTTGACGTCGAGCCGGTAGTCCAGCGCGGTGACCCGGACCCGGGTGGTTCGTGTGGTGTGCTTGATGACGTAATCGCGGCCCGGCTCGAGCGACGCGCCGTCGGCCATCCAGCACACGGTCGCGTCGAATTCCTGCGCGACCCGGGGCTGGTTGTTGGTGCGGGCGAGCATGTCGCCCCGCGAGATGTCGATATCGTCGGCCAGGCTCACCGAGACGGCCATCGGCGGAAACGCTTCTTCCACTGGGCCATTCGGGCCTTCGATGGCGCTGATCCGGCTGGTCTTGCCGATCGGCAGCACCACCACCTCGTCGCCCGGGCGCATCACTCCGCTGGCCACCGTTCCGGCGTAGCTGCGGTGGTCACGATGCTCGTGGGTCTGCGGCCGGATCACGTACTGCACCGGGAACCGCACGTCGACCAGGTTGCGGTCACCGGCGATGTACACCTCCTCGAGGTGTGAGAGCAGCGCCGGCCCCTCGTACCAGGGCGTCTGATTCGATTTGGCGACGACGTTGTCGCCGTGCAGAGCCGAAATCGGGATGGTGGCCACGTCCTGCACGTCCAAACGTGCTGCGAAGGCGTGGAATTCGTCCTTGATCGCGTCGAACTTCGCCCGGTCCCAGTCGATCAGGTCCATCTTGTTGACGGCGAGCACGATGTGCTGGATACCCAGCAGCGACGCCAGGAAGGCGTGCCGGCGGGATTGCTCGAGCAGCCCCTGGCGGGCGTCGACGAGCACTATCACCAGCTGCGCGGTGGACGCACCGGTCACCATGTTGCGGGTGTACTGGATGTGGCCCGGGGTGTCGGCGATGATGAATTTCCGCCTGGCAGTCGCGAAGTAGCGGTACGCGACGTCGATCGTGATGCCTTGCTCACGCTCGGCCCGCAGGCCGTCGGTGACCAGTGCGAGATCGGTGTAGTCGTGACCGCGTTCCTTCGACGTCTTTTCGACCGCGGCCCACTGATCTTCCATCACGGCCTTGGAGTCGTACAACAGGCGCCCGATCAGGGTGGACTTGCCGTCGTCGACCGAGCCGGCAGTTGCGATGCGCAGCAACGTGGTTGGGGCAGCCATCAGAAGTAACCCTGCCGTTTCCGGTCTTCCATTCCAGCCTCCGAGATGCGGTCGTCGGCCCGGGTGGCCCCGCGCTCGGTCAGCCGGGAGACCGCGGTCTCGGCGATGACCTCCGACACCGTGGCGGCCTCCGATTCGACGCACCCGGTGCAGGTGACATCGCCGACCGTGCGGAACCGCACCATCTTCTCCACCACCTGCTCGTCGGGGCGCGGCTGCATGTGGCGGTGTACGGCCAGCAGCATCCCGTCGCGCTCGAAAACCTTGCGCCGGTGGGCGTAATAGATCGGGGGCAACTTGACCTTCTCGGCGCCGATGTAGGACCAGATGTCGAACTCGGTCCAGTTCGACAGCGGGAAGACCCGGATGTGCTCACCCTTGTGGTGCCGCCCGTTGTAGAGGTTCCACAGTTCGGGCCGCTGAGCCTTGGGGTCCCACTGGCCGAATTCGTCGCGGAAGCTGAACACCCGCTCCTTGGCGCGCGCCTTCTCCTCGTCGCGCCGTGCCCCGCCGAACGCGGCGTCGAACTTGTTCTCCCGGATGGCGCGCAGCAGCGTCACCGTCTGAATCGGGTTGCGCGACGGGATGGTCTCGACGACTCGGCCGGCGTCGATGTCTTCCTGCACCGACGCCACCACCAGGCGCACCCCGAACTCGTCGACGAGTTCGTCGCGGGTCGAGATCACCTCGTCGAAGTTGTGGCCGGTGTCGACGTGCATGACCGGGAACGGCAGCCGCCCGGGGCGAAACGCCTTGAGCGCCAGGTAGAGCATCACGATCGAGTCCTTGCCACCGGAGAACAGCAACACAGGCCGTTCGAACTCCGCGGCGACCTCGCGGATGATGTGGATGGCCTCCGCCTCCAACGAGCGCAGATGGCTCAGTTCGTACTGACCCGCCGCGGGGCCCGCCGTCACACCACTGGTCATTGCTTCCCTGCCCACACCACTTATCCGGATAAACTTGGTCGAACTGACCATGTTTACGGTCATTGACGTTCATAGAACCAGCCGGCCCCGGCCCTGTCAACCAGTGGGCGGCGTGGCGCGGGGACCGAGCACCGGACACATCGCGCCGGGTTGCGGCCCCGGCCCTTCCACCGCGGGCGATCGGTGCGACAGCATGGACGAATGACCACTTCCTCCGCTCCCCCCAGCGGGCGCGACGTGATCGCGCAGTTTCTGCCCCAATCGCCGTTCGTCGCCAAGCTGGGGATCGTCGCCGACCAGCTCAACGACGACGAGGTACGGCTACGGCTGCCGTGGGATCCGTCCAACGTCACGCTCGGCGACATGGTGCACGGCGGCGCCATCGCCACCCTGGCCGACCTCACCGTGATGGCCGCGGCCTGGTGCGGCAGGGAAGCACCGCCGGAATTCCGCGGCGTGACCGTATCGATGGCCCTGGACTTCATGGCGCCGGCCCGCGCCACCGACGTGATCGGGGTGGGCCGGGTGCTGCGGCGCGGCCGGTCGCTGACCAACTGCGAGGCCGAGATCGTCGACCCGGAGGGCCGGCTGATCGCCAAGGCCCTCGCTACCTACAAGGTCGGCTAGAGCGTTACCTCGTCGAGCTTGCCGGTGGCGACGTCGAAGACGAAACCCCGCAGTGACACCTGTTTGGTGACGAACGGGCTGTTTTCGATGCGGCGCAGCGACTGCCGGACGTCTTCGGCGGGATCCGGGAAGGCCTCGGCCGCCCACGGCGGTTTGACGCCCGTCTCTTCCTGGATGGCGCGCTTGAAGTCGTCGTCGGTGAAGGTGAGCATCCCGCAGTCGGTGTGGTGGATCAGGATGATCTCCCGAGTCCCCAGCAGCCGCTGGCTGATGGCCAGCGAGCGAATCACGTCGTCGGTGACGACCCCGCCGGCGTTGCGGATGACGTGGGCCTCGCCCGCGTTCAGGCCGAGGATGCGATAGACGTCGAGCCGGGCGTCCATGCACGCGACGACCGCGACGTGTTTGCTCGGCGGCATGGGCAGTGGCCCGTTGAACGTGCTCGCGTATCGGGCGTTGTGGGCCAGGTAGTCATCGGTAACCGTCACGGCAGGCCTCCTAGCGGCATCGCGGCATGGAATTGCTACACAATCGGTGCCGCAGTGTATCGCTTTCGGTTCGCGCGGCGTCTGGTTTCGCTCTGCCGGGTCTTAAATCGTGCACGGCAGGCGACCGGGCATCCGGATGTGGCCGGGCTACAGGTCGTTGCCCGCGTACGACTGGTTGAAGCTCTTGTTAGCCAGCGGGAAGTCCGGGACGATCGTGTCGGCCATCGCCACCGGCAGCGCGGGCCAGTTGAACCAGGACGGGTCAACGATTTTGGCGCGGGTGATGCGGTTGGTCGCGTCGACTTCGACACGGTGCACGATGGTGCCGCGCCAACCTTCGACGATGCCGACACCGCTGCCGGGCGTACCCGTCGGGTCGGCGCTGACCCTGTGTTCGATTGCGCCGCTGTGTGACTCGACAATGTGACAGGCGAGGGCAGCCGAAGCCGCGAACTCGTCACGCCGCACGGTGTAGCGGGCGAGGACGTCGCCATCCGGCGCGGAGATCTCGGCGATGGGCAGTTCGACGGCGGGGTGCTCGACCCGGGCGTCGGTACGCAGGCCACTGGCGCGGGCGACGTAACCCAGACAGCCCAGGGCGGCGGCGTCCTCACAGCGGAGAATCGCGGTGCCGGCGAAGCGGTCGTAGGCGACCGCGTTGGCCAGCGTCAGCGCGGCGAGCTCGGCCACCTCGGCGTCGAGCCGTCGAATCTCCTCGGTGTCGGGAAGCTCTTGCAGCGCAACTGCGCCCGGGTGGATGGCGCCGCGCAGCAGCCGGTGGCCGGTGACGGTGGCGTTGAGCCGCAACAGTCTTTCGCGGATACGCAGGGCATGCGCGTTGGCGATGCTGTAGCCGATGTCGTTGGCCAGGGCGCCCAGATCGGCCGCGTGGTTATAAAGTCGCTCGAGTTCGACGATCAGCGCCCGTAGCCGATGCACCTCGTCGGGCAGCTCGATGCCGAGCGCGTCTTCGATGGCAAGGCTGTGGGCCAGGGCATGGGCGGCCGACGTGTCGCCGCTGATCCGTTCGGCGAGATCGACCGCCCCCGCGGCGGACCGGCCGTGAAATAGTTTCTCGATGCCGCGGTGCACGAACCACAGCCGGGCCTTCAGCCGCACCACGGTCTCGCCCGCCACGGAGAAGCGAAAGTGGCCGGGTTCGATCAGGCCCGCGTGGATGGGGCCAACCGGGATCTCGTAGACCCCGGGGCCTTCGACGTTGAGGAAAGGGAATGCGCCGGTGTCCGCGAATTCGGGCGCGGGCCCCGCGTCGGCACGCATCGGGTGCCAGTCGGGCCAGTGCGCGTGCCGGACCAGGCGGCGCGGTTTGGGGTGGCCGACCGGGCGGATTCCGTACAAGTCGGCCATCTCGCGCTCGAATCGGCTTGCCGGAAACGACATATAGGCCAAGGATCGGATGCTCGGGTTATCCACGGGTACAACGCATTCCAGCTCGACACGGCGGTCCGGACAGCCGGCCAGAAAAAGATAGACCACGCGCAGACTGTCTTTGTCGTCGTGCGCGGCGACCAACGCCAGTCGAAACGAATCGTTCAGGAGTTGTTCGGCCATCTCGATCAGCTCAAGCTGGGATACTCTGTGTCGCAACCAGGTTCGGCTCATCGCGGGGCTCCCACGTTGCTGCCGGCGGCGACGGCGAACAGGTGGGTGAGCGGGCCGGCCGTGACGCCCAGGGCCGCGCAGACGGCGATGCCGATGATCAACACCATTGCGGCCGTGGCGGGCACGACAAGCGACGGCGCGCCCGCCGCGGGTGCGCCGAGCAGTACTCGCCCGGAGTTGCGGGCCAGCGCGGCGAAGGCGATCGCGATCAGCAGCATCGCGACCCCCAGTACCCAGGCCAGCCGCGCACCGGCCAGCGACCGCGCGATCGCCAGCTCGCTGGCGAACATCGCGAACGGCGGCAGCCCGAGCAGGACGATCAAGCCGGTGGCGAACGACAAACCGACCAGCCGCGACCGGCGCAGCACGCCGGTGATATCGGCGATCGCGGTGGAGTCGTGCGCGGCCTGCAAGTGGCCGCCCGCGAGGAACAACACCGTCTTCGCGATCCCGTGGGCAAGCACATGCAGCAGCAGCGCGGAGATCGCCAATGTGGTGCCGGCGGCCGCGGCGATCGCGATCAGGCCCATGTTCTCCATCGACGAGTAGGCCAGCATCCGCTTGATATCACCGGTGACGGTCAGCATCAGCGCGGCGACCAGCAGCGTCATCAACCCGACCACCAGCAGCCCGCCGCGGAGGAAGGTGGGCCCGGTGGCGGCGTCGATGATCGGCCGCAGCCGGATCAGCACCGAGAACGCGACCGACAGCAGCACCCCGCTCATCAGCGCGGACACCGGCGCGGGAGCTTGGCTGTGGGCGTCGGCCAGCCAGGTGTGGAACGGAAAGAGCCCGGCCTTGGCGCCGTAACCGATCAGCAATAGTCCACCGGCCAGCCGCGCGACGGCGGGATTCAGGCCGCGGGCATGCGCGGCAAGGGCATCGAGGTTCAACGCATGCGCGGCTGGTGCCCCGCCGTCGCGCGCGGCGAAGTACAGCAGCACGGTGCCCAGGAATGCGACGGCGATGCCAACCGAGCAGATCACAACGTACTTCCAGGTCGCCTCCAGCGCGGTGCGGGTGCGGCGATGCCCCACCAGGAAGGCGGTGACCACCGTGGTGGCCTCGATCGCCACCCACACCACACCAATGTTGTTGGCGCACACCGCGAGTACCATCGCCGCCAAAAACGCCGGCGTCAGTACGCCGTATAGGCGGGCGCCACGCTCGTCGGTGTGAGCGCGCTCGAGTTCGCCATCGATGTAGGACATGCCGGCCCAGGTGGCCAGCGTGCCGACCGTCCCGATGACGACGAGCATCGTCACCGTGAGCGCGTCGGCTCGCAGCAGCCCGCCGAGCGCAAACCCGGTACCGGCCCCGACCCGAATTCCCAGCGCCACGCCGCACACCAGCACGGCGACCGCGGACAGCACTGTCAGCGCCGCCGTCACGCGCCGCCATCCGCCGGCCAGGGCGGCAACGGATGCGGCGGCCGGGGCAAGGATCGCCGTGAGCAGTAACACGGTCATCAGTCGCGCAGTTCCTGCAGCTTGTCCAAGTCGGCGTCGCCGAAGGCGTGTCGCAGCCGGCCGGTCAGCACGCCGATCACGATGACGGCCAAGAGCACGTCCAGTGAGGCTCCGAGTTCGACGATCAACGGAACTCCCGCGGTGAGTAGGAACGCCGTCGCGGCGATCCCGTTGTCCAGCATCAGGAATCCGGCTGCTTGCGAGACCGCATGCAGCCGGGTGGTCAACACGAAGAGTGCGATCAGCAGCACCGCGAACGCGGCGGGCACGGCGTTGGTACTGGGGCCCGGTTCCAGGTCGACCACCGGCTGCGTGATCGCAAACGCGGCGACCGTCAATCCGCCGGTGATCAGCAACGAGCTGGTCGTGTTGATCAGCGGGGTGGCCTCGCGTCGCGAGACGACGTCGGCACCCACCGCGCGGGCGAGCAACCACGGCAACACCACCACGCGCAGCACCAGCACGGCGACGGCCACTCCGATCAGTGCGACATCGTGGTCGTGGATGCCGCGCAGCGCCGGGATCGCGGCCAACGCCAGGCCCTGCCAGGCCAGCAGATGCACGATGGCGGACAGCTCGCGGCGCCACACGATCAAGACCGCGGCCAGCACGAGGCCGCCGGCGGCGAAGTCCACCAGGGTGGAGAAGTTGGCGTCGGTCATCGGCGAGCCCTCATGCGCGGACGGTGAAGAAGTTGGCGGCGGTGACCGCGAGCAGGGCCAGCAGGAACGAGCCGGCCAACAGCTCGGGCACCCGGAACAATCGAAGTTTGGCGACGAACACCTCAAACGTCGCGAGCAACGCGGCCAGCACCGCCACCTTGGCCACGATCGCCGCCACCCCCGCCAACACCTGAAGCGCGGTGGGCGTTGCGCCGGCAATCCCCCACGGCAGGAACAGGTTTGCCAGCAGCGCCAGCAGCACCGTCAGCCGCATCCCCGACGCCCATTCGACGAGCGCCAACCGAGGCCCGGCGTATTCGAGCACCATCGCCTCGTGTACCATCGTCAACTCCAGGTGGGTCGCCGGGTTGTCCACCGGCAGCCGCCCGGTTTCCGCGACGATGACGATGACCAGCGCAACAAAGGCGAGCACCGCGGTCAAGGACATGACGTGATCGGGGTGCGCGATCGTATTTGTCACTAGCGCACCGAGATTGGACGATCCGGCGGGAATGGACAGCGCGAACACCGCCAACAGGATCGTCGGCTCGACCAGGGCGGCGATGGTGATCTCGCGGCTTGCGCCCATACCGCCGAACGAGGTGCCCGTGTCGATGCCGGCAAGGGTGAGCGCAACCGTGCCCAGGAAAAGCAAACCGACCACGGCGAACAAATCGGCGCTGGCATCCAGCGGCGACCCGGTGGCGACAATCGGCGCGATCGCCGCGATCAACAGGGTGGTGCCGGCGACGATCGCCGGCGCGGCGGCGAACACGATCGTCGTTCCCGTTGGCGTGATCTGTTGCTTACCAAGCTGTTTGAGTAGATCGCGGCACGGCTGCAGCACGCCACCGCCCGCTCGCCCCTCCCAGCGGGCCCGCACCTGACGCGTCACACCGACCACCAGCGGCGCGCCCACCGTGACCACGCCGAGCTGGGCCGCGCCCGCGACGTAGGACATCGCGTTCACTTGGCCGCCACCAGCACGATCAGCACGCCCAGCGCACCGTAGGCCAGGTAGAGGTGCACGCTACCGGTGTGGGCGCGCCGCATCCACCCGGCCATGGCCCCGATCGCGCCGACCACCGGGGTATACAGGCGCTGTTCGATCGCGTCGGTGATCGCGGTCCGGTAGGCGATTCGGTCGGCCATGAATTGCGCCTCGGCGGTCGGGGTGACCTCGATGTAGGTATCGGGGCGCAGCACCTCGCCGAAGACGCGCTGCAGCGGCTCGGCGAAGGACGTCGCGGTGTATTGCATCCGCTCGGTGAGATCAGCTGCGCCGCAAGCCCATAGCGGCAGCACTACCGGTGGGGGGCGCCGCCGGGAACGCAGCAGTGCCAGCCCGGACGCCACCAGCGCCGCGCCGACGACACCGGCGGCGATCACGCCGGGCGCGATCGAACCGGGCACCCCCGGCAGTCGCACCACGGCGCCGAAGTCGGTGAACTCCACGGCGTGGCCAAACGGCAGCGTTGCGATGGTCCGTCGCACCAGTGGCGCGACGAGCCCCGGCGCCACCGCCAGTATCAGGCAGGCGCCCGCCGCGACCGCCATGCCGGCACGCATGCTGGCCGGCGCCTCACCCGCGCCGGCGGCCTGACTCGAGCGGGGACGGGCGAAGAACCCGATCCCGAACGCTTTGACCATTGCGGCCACACTCAGACCGGTGGCGAGTGCGACCGCGCCGACCGCCAACGGTGTCGTCAGCGCCACCATCGGATCGCGTCCGGGAGCGGCGTGGACCAGGGACTGGACCAGCAGCCACTCACCGACAAAGCCGGCACCGAGCGGCAGCCCACAGGCGCCCAGCGCTGCCACCCCAAAGCACCCGGTGGTGATCGGCATGCGGCGCGCCAGTCCGCCGAGCAGGTCGAGGTCGCGCAGGTGCGTCGCGGCTACCACCGATCCGGCCGCCAGGAAGCCCAGGCTCTTGAATGCCCCGTGCGCCATCAGATGCACCACCGCGGCGACCGCGGCGATCGTCGCCGGACCGTAGGCACCGGTGTCCACGAAAAGTGTTGCCGCACCGAGTGCCAACGTGACCAGGCCCATGTTCTCGGTCGTCGAATAGGCCAGCAGCCGCTTGATGTCGGTAGCCACCGAGGCCTGCAGCACGCCGTAGAGCGCGGAGATGGCGCCGACGGCCATCAGCGCCAGCCCCCACCAGCGGGGCCCCGGCCCGAGCAACTGCAGATCGAAGCGAACGATCCCGTAGATCCCCAGGTTGACCATCGCCGCACTCATCAACGCCGACACGGGGCTGGGCGCCTCGGGATGGGCGCGCGGCAACCAGGCGTGCAGCGGCACCAACCCCGCCTTCGACCCGAAGCCGACGAACGTCAGCACGAACACCGCGGTGCGGGCACCGCCGGACACCCCGGTCAGGTCGGCGAGCCGGTCGGATCCGCCGGCCGCCGACAACACCATCAGCCCGACCAGGATCGCGACGAACCCGAGCTGGGTCATCACCGCGTACGACAGACCCGCCGAGCGGACCTGCGGGCGGGTGTCCTCGGAGAGCACCAGCGTCAGCGACGTGACCGCCATCAACTCCCAGGCCAGCAGGAACGTCGTGACCGATCCCGCGGCCGGCACCAGCTCCATCGCCGCGACGAACACCGGCAGCACCGCCATCGTGACCCAGCTCAGCTGCTCGCGCCTGGCGTACCCGATCGCGTAACAGCCGACCGGGACCGCGACCGCGCCCGTGAGCGCCACGAAGAATCCGCCGAGCGGGTCGAGTTCGATCCGTACGCCGGACAGCGGGAGAAGCCAGTCGATATCGACCGGGCGTACCGATCCGAACATGCCCCGCAAGCCCAGCCACACCCCGACGATGCCTGCAGCGGACGTAGCCATGCCGCCGATGACCCGACCGAAACCCAATCGCGGCAACACATTTGGCGTCGAGGTCGCGACGACGGTCGACGTGGTCGTCGTCACTTCCCCGTCACCGATCGCAGCGCCGCAACGATGTCGGCGGGTGTGGGCGGGCAACCCGCGATCTCGACATCGACGGGCACCACCTCCCCCACCGAACCCGCCACAGCGTAGGCATCCGTGAACACCCCTCGGTTCAGGGCGCAGTCGCCACATGCGATCACCACCCGCGGGCGCGGCGTCGCAGCAAGGGCATTGCGCAGCGGGTCGGCCATGTTGCGGGTCACCACCCCGGTCACCAGCAGGGCATCGGCGTGCCGGGGCGAAGCTACCAGCCGTGCCCCGAACCGCTCGGCGTCGTACACGGGGCCGAACGCACCCGAAATCTCAACCTCGCATCCGTTGCACGAACCCGCGTCGACGTGCCGGATCTGCAGCGAACCTCGCACCCCCGCCGGCGGTTCCGTTGCCGACGGCGGCGCCGGTGCCGCGGGCTCGACGATCCGGCCGACGCGAAGGATTTTGGCGAGCCATCCCATGGCGCTAATTCGCCGCGGGGTCGGCGCGCAGGTCTTCGAGCACCGCGACCCGATCGGTCAGCACCCGGGCCAGTACCTGGCGCGCCACCGCGAGCAGCTCGGCGATGTCGGGCGAGGCGATCGAGTAGGTCACGACGTTGCCGTCGCGGTCCGCGACGACAACACCCGCCCGGCGCAACACCGCCAGTTGCTGGGACAGGTTCGACGCCTCGAGCCCGACATCGGACACCAGCAACTCCCCGACCGAGCGGTCGCGCTGCACCAGCAGCTCGAGAATCCTGATGCGCGCCGGGTGCCCAAGCGTCTTGAAAAAGTCGGCTTTGAGCTTGTAAAGGGGCTTCGACTCCACCTTTGCTCCTGAAGAATTCAACATTCCTTTAGTTGATCAGTTGAAGAATTCATCATACTGGTCGGCTGTCGGCGCTGCTGAACGGCGGTCGACGGGGCCGCCAACCGTGATCCAAGCCGGCTCGCGGTCGGCTCGCTAACCTGTCCCCATGCGATGCAGGCAGGCCCGCCGGGCATGATCCGGTACCTCGCCCGGCGGTTCCTCAACTACGTCGTCCTGTTGGTGCTGGCGTCCTTCCTGACCTTCCTGCTGACCTCGCAGACGTTTCATCCGCTCGACAGCTTCATCCAGCGCCACCCGACGCCGCCGCCGGAGGCCATTCACGCCAAGGCCGTTGCGTTGGGCCTGGACAAACCGGTGGTCCTCCGTTACGCGAGCTGGGTTTCCGGTGTGGTCCGCGGCGACTTCGGGGTGACGGTGAGCGGTCACCCCGTCGCCCAGGAGCTGTGGCGCCGGGTCGGGGTGAGCCTGCGGCTGGTGGTGACCGGTTCGGTGCTGGGCACGCTGATCGGCGTCGTCGTGGGCGCCTGGGGTGCGGTGCGGCAGTACCGGCTCAGCGATCGGGTGATCACGGTGCTGTCGCTGATCGTGTTGAGCATCCCGTCGTTCGTGTTGGCCAGCCTGCTCATTCTGGGCGCCCTGCGGATCAACATGTTCGCGGGCATGGGGATCTTCCAGTACACCGGGGAGACCTCGCCGCTTCCACCCGATGGACCCGTCGAGGCGCTCACCGAACGCCTGCAGCACATGGTGCTGCCCACCCTGACGCTGGCCCTGGGCGCAATCGCGGGTTTCAGCCGCTACCAACGCAATGCGATGCTCGACGTGCTCGGTGAGGATTTCATCCGGACAGCGCGCGCCAAGGGCCTGACCCGGCGGCGCGCGCTGTTCAAACACGGCTTGCGCACCGCACTCATTCCGATGGCCACCTTGTTCGCCTATGGCGTGAGCGGGCTGGTGGTCGGCGCGGTGTTCGTCGAGAAAATCTTCGGCTGGCACGGCATGGGTGAATGGGTGGTGTCGGGAATCGCGACCCAGGACGCCAACGTCGTCGCCGCGATCACGCTTTTCTCCGGCGCGGCGGTTCTGCTGGCGGGGCTGTTGTCCGACGTGATCTACGCGGCACTGGATCCGAGGGTACGCGTTTCATGACACAAGGAACCGCCCCGGTACGGTCCGGCGTGCACCCGGTGGCAACGTTCGCGTCGCGCCGAAACCTGTTGGTCCACCGCTTTTTTCGCAACAGGCCCGCCGCGGTGGCGCTGATCCTGCTGGCGCTGGCGTTCATCGGCTGCTACGCGTTACCGCCGCTGTTGCCGTACAGCTATACCGATCTGGACCTGCACGCCCTGCTGCAGCCGCCGTCGCCGCGACACTGGTTCGGCACCAACGCGCTGGGCCAGGACCTGCTGGCCCGGACTCTGACCGGCATGCAGAAGTCGCTACTGATCGGCGTGTGCGTCGCCATGATCTCGACCACCCTGGCCGCCACCGTCGGATCGATCGCCGGCTATTTCGGGGGCTGGCGCGACCGAACGCTGATGTGGCTGGTGGACCTGCTCCTGGTGGTGCCCAGCTTTTTGCTCATTGCCGTCGTCACGCCCCGCACCAAGCATTCGAACAGCATTCTTTGGCTGATCGTGCTGCTGGCGGCGTTCGGCTGGATGGTCAGCTCCCGGATGGTGCGCGGGTTGACGATGAGCCTGCGGGAACGCGAATTCGTCCGCGCGGCAAGGTATATGGGTGTGTCGAGCCGACGGGTGATCATGCACCACATCGTTCCGAATGTCGCCTCGATCCTGATCATCGACGCGACGCTGAACGTGGGTTTCGCGATCCTGGCCGAAACCGGGTTGAGCTTCCTGGGATTCGGTGTCCAGCCGCCGGACGTTTCGCTGGGCACCCTGATCGCCGAGGGCACTCCGTCGGTGACCACCTTCCCCTGGGTCTTCCTGTTCCCGGGTGCGGCGCTGATCCTGATCGTGTTGTGCGCGAACCTCGCCGGTGACGGACTGCGCGACGCCATCGATCCGGGCGCGAAGCCGACCCGGCGCAAGAATCGCAAGCCGGTCGGGCGGCCGCGGTGACGGCGCTGCTGGAAGTGACCGACCTCGGCGTCACCTTCGACAGCGGGGATGCCCGAATCCCCGCGGTGCGCGGGGCGACCTACCACATCGACCCGGGCGAAGTGCTGGCGATCGTGGGCGAATCCGGCTCGGGTAAGAGCACCGCCGCGATGGCCGTGATCGGACTGCTGCCCCAGTACGCCCAGGTGTCCGGTTCGGTGCGGCTGCACGGCCAGGAGCTGCTCGGGCTGTCCGACCAGGAGATGTCACGGATCCGCGGCAAGACGATCGGCACCGTGTTCCAGGACCCGATGTCGGCGCTGACCCCCGTCTATACCGTCGGGGACCAGATAGCCGAGGCCATCCGGGTCCACCACCGCGACGTCGGCCGCGCCGCTGCCCGCACGCGGGCCGTGGAGCTGCTCGAGCTGGTCGGTATCGCGCAGCCGGACCGCCGCGCAAAAGCGTTCCCGCACGAGCTATCCGGCGGCGAGCGCCAGCGGGTCGTGATCGCGATCGCGATCGCCAACGATCCCGACCTGCTGATCTGCGACGAGCCCACCACCGCGCTGGACGTCACCGTGCAGGCTCAGATTCTCGACGTGCTGCGCACGGCCCGCGACGTCACCGGCGCGGGCGTGTTGATCATCACCCACGACCTGGGGGTGGTCTCGGAGTTCGCCGACCGGGCCATGGTCATGTACGCCGGGCGTGAGGTGGAGATCGCGACCGTGGAAGATCTGTACCGGGACCGCCGGATGCCCTACACGGTCGGGTTGCTCGGTTCGGCGCCGCGGCTGGACGCCCCGCAGGGCACCCGGCTGGTTCCGATCCCCGGTGCGCCACCCAATCTTTCGACGCTGGTCCCCGAGGCCTGTCCGTTCATGCCGCGCTGCCCGCTGGCGATCGACGAATGTGGTTCGGCTGAACCGGCTCTGATCACCGTCGCGCAAGACCACCGGGCGGCGTGCATCCGTACCGACGACGTCGCGGGGCGTTCTGCCGCCGAGATCTTCGACGTGACAACCGCGCCACCGGACATCGATACCGCGGCGGAGGTGGGTGCAACGGTGCTACGGGTCGCAGACCTGCGCAAGACCTACCCGCTCACCAAGGGCGTGGTCTTCCGCAGGCGGGTGGGTGAGGTGCGAGCGGTCGACGGCGTCAGCTTCACCCTGGAGCAGGGCCGCACACTGGCGATCGTCGGCGAGTCCGGCTCGGGCAAATCGACTACCCTGCAACAGATCCTGGAATTAAATGCACCGCAATCGGGTTCGATCGAGGTGCTCGGCGCCGACGTCGCCGCGTTGAATCCGGAGAGCCGGCGCTCGCTGCGGCGCGACATCCAGGTCGTGTTCCAGGACCCGGTGGCGTCGCTGGACCCGCGGCTACCGGTGTCCGAAGTCATAGCTGAGCCTTTGCAGGCAAACGGATTTCACAAGGCCGACGCCGACGCGCGAGTCGCCGAACTGCTCGACATCGTCGGCCTGCGCCACGCCGACGCCACCCGCTATCCGGCCGAGTTCTCCGGGGGACAGAAGCAGCGCATCGGCATCGCGCGGGCGCTGGCGCTGCAGCCTAAGATACTGGCGCTCGACGAGCCGGTGTCGGCGCTCGACGTCTCGATCCAAGCGGGGATCATCAACCTGCTGCTCGACCTGCAAGACCGGTTTGGTCTGTCGTATCTGTTTGTCTCGCACGATCTTTCCGTCGTCAAACACCTGGCGCATCGGGTGGTGGTGCTGTACCGGGGCACCATCGTCGAGCAGGGCGACGGCGATGAGGTCTTCACCAACCCACAGCACGAATACACCCGGCGGCTGCTGGCCGCCGTTCCGCGAGCGCACGCCGATGCGGGTTAGCATCGGCGGGGTGACGGTGACCCCCCGCAAGTTCGCGGCCCTGGCATTGGCGCTGCTGGTCGCCGGATGTTCGAGCGGGTATGACGACCTGCCGGAGACCCGGGCGGCTCAGCTCGGCGCCACCAGCGACATGAACCCGCAGGACCCCGACACGCTGCAGGACGGCGGCAACCTGCGCCTGCCACTGACGGCGTTCCCGGACAACTTCAATCAGTTGAACATCGACGGCAATACCTCCGACACCGCCGCGGTTCTGGCGGCCACGCAGCCCGGGGCGTTCATGACCCAGGCGGACGGCAGCCTGCAGCTCAACACCGACTACTTCACCGGCGCCGAGCTGACGGGGACCAATCCCCAAACCGTCACGTACACAATCAATCCCAAGGCCGTCTGGAGCGACGGCACGCCGATCACGTGGGAAGACCTCAAGTCGGAGGTTGAAGCGTGCAACGGCCGCGACAAGCGGTACCTGATCGCCAGCCGGGCCGGGTTCGAACGGGTGAAGTCGGTGACCAGAGGCGTCGACGACCGCCAGGCCGTGGTCACCTTCTCCGATCCGTACGCCGAATGGCGGGGCATGTTCGCCGGCGGGATGCAACCTCGCAGCATGACCGCCAATCCGGAGGTCTTCAACAAGGGCCAGCTGGAAGGCCCCGGCCCGTCCGCCGGGCCGTTCATCGTGTCGACGATCGACCGGACCGCCCAGCGCATCGTGTTGACCCGCAATCCTCGATGGTGGGGCCGGAAGCCACGGCTGGATTCGATCACCTTCCTGGTGCTCGACGTCTCCGCGATCATCCCCGCCCTGCAGAACAAGGCGATCGACGCGGCGGGTATCACGACGCTCGACGATATGGTGACCGCCCAGCGCACACCCGGGATTGTGATCCGGCGCGCGCCGGCCCCGACCTGGTTCCACTTCACGTTCAACGGCGCCCAGGGGTCGATCATGGCCGACGAGCGGCTGCGACGGGCGGTCTGCCACGGCATCGACCGACAGGCCATCGTCGATGTCGTCGAGCACGGTCTGACCACTGATCCCGTGCCGTTGAACAACCACGTCTATGTGGCCGGACAGGTTGGTTACCAAAACAACAGTGCGCCAGGCGATTACAACCCGGACCAGGCCCGCAGAGAGCTGGACGCCATGGGGTGGAAGCTCAACGGGGCGGTGCGCGAGAAGGACGGCAAGCAGCTCGTCGTCCGCGACGTCCTTTTCGACGCGGCGTCCAACCGGCAGATCGCCATGGTGGCGCAGAACAGCCTGGCGCAGATCGGCGTGAAGCTGGTGCTCGACGTCAAAGCCGGGAATGGCTTTTTCAGCCAGTACATCGGGGTCGGCGACTTCGATATCGCCCAATTCGGTTGGGAAGGCAATGCTTTCCCGCTGTCTGCGCTTCCGCAGATCTACACCTCGGACGGCGACAGCAATTTCGGCAGGATCGGCAACGCCGCGATCGATGCGAAGATCGCCGAGACATTGTCGGAGCTGGACCAGAACAAGGCGCGTGCTCTGGCCAATGAAGTTGACCAGATGATCTGGCAGGAAGGGTTCAACCTGCCACTGTTTCAGTCGCCGGGCAACCGGGCGGTGCGACGTGATTTGGCCAATTTCGGTGCGGCCGGACTGGCCGACGTGGACTACACCGCGATCGGGTTCATGCGGACCTGAGCCGCCGCCACAGCGGTGTCACCACCGGCAACGCGCCCTCCGCGATCGCGGCCACCTCGACCGCCTTCCACAGCACGCGCATGGCGGGACGGGCCGGCAGGGTGTCCAGCGCAGGTCCCCGACCGGCGAGCGTGTCGACGTCGCCGCGGCACACCGCGTCGGCGATCATCAGCGCGGCGGGCTCACGAAAGTCCACGGCGCTGTGCGCCATCGTCGGCAATGCCAACAACAGCGCGTTGGGCACCAGCGAGGCCACCCGCTCCGCCACCGCCCGTGGTGTCACCAGATCGCGCCCACCGGACACCACGACCGTGGGCCAGGTGAACTTGGGCATCTCGGCCACCAGATCATACGGCTCTGCTTCGAAAGCGTCTGTCTCGCTGATGATTTCGCGTAATGCCACAGCGGGATCGAGCGGCAACCCGTCGGGTTCGGCCGCGTAGTCGAGTTCGCGGAATGCGATGCGGCTCACCAGATCGATCTCGTGGCGGTATGCGACATTGCGGCTGACAAGGCCGGAGAAGCGGGATAGCATCCGCCACACCGTCATTCGGCCACTGCGCAGCAAGTCGAGTTCGCGCTCCAGCAGCGCAGCGCCGCCGTAGGCGTAGATGGTGGCGGCGATCTCCCCCGCCGTCCCGGTCATCACCCCGGTGTCGATCAGCTTGCGGACCTTGGGCGCCAACGCAGCGGTTTCCGGAGTATCGCCGTCGAACAGCAGACCGCGGACGGCGTCGCGCACGACCGCGATGTCGTGTCGTGACAGCAGTGGGGAATCGAGAATCATCGCGTGCACCCGGCCGGGATGGCGTACGCCGAAGCCCGCCGCGATGTAGCTGCCGTACGACGTGCCGTAGACGACGGCGGAGTCCACGTGGGCGTCGTCGAGCACGGCGGCGACGTCGTCGACGACCTGATCGACGGTGATCGCCTCGGGCGGCAGATCGTCGCCGGAGTCGTCATGGCGCGACATGCCGATCCCGCGGTGTTCGATCATGATGACGTCGAGACCCGCGAGGGCGGCGCGACGCCGTAATCCCTTGTAGACCTGCAGCGAGGCCACGCCCGGCCCCCCGGGGATGATGACCAGCGGGTGGGCGGACTTGCGGCCGGTGCGCACATAGTAGAGGTCGAACTCGTCGGCGCTGCCCGGGGCGATCGGCCTGCGCACCGGCCGGACGCCGGGCATTGCCGCAAGCCGTTTGTGCACCCGGCGCCGTTTGGAGTTCATGGTCATCGCTGCCCATTCTGCCGGGGTCGCTCGCGGTCAGCAGCGCGGCCGGTGCTCAGGTCGCCACGACGGCCGGGGCCCTACACAGTGAGATCGATACGGTGCGCACCTTTCACGCTGTCGTAACGATCGGGGCTGCACGTCAACACGATCACCTGGCCGTGGGCGCCCACGGTGTCGAACACCTCGCCCATCTTGGCCAGCCGATCGGGGTCGGTGAACCCGAGTGCGTCGTCGACGACGACCGGAACGGCGTCCTCCTTGGCGACCAGGGCCGCACCGGCCAACCGCGCCAGAATCCCGAGTTGCTCCTTGGCCCCGCCGGACAGCGAGTCGTAGGGCACCGTGACACCGTCCAGGGTCCGGCTGCGGATACACAGGTCGGTGTCGACGTCGACCTCGAAGCTGGGCCCGAACACCGGACGTCCGAGCCGCTGCAATTCCGCGCGGTAGGGCTCGACGTAGCCCAGCCGGGTGGTGTCGCGATGGCGGGCCATCACCGAACGCAACAGCTGTGCCGCGCGGGCCCGGCCCCCGATTCGGCTGTGCTGACTGGCGGCGTGCTCGCGCTCGACCTCCGCGGCGTCGAGCTTGCCTTGGCGGCCCTCGCTGCCGAACACCGAAAGCTCGATGGCGAGCTCTCGCAACGTACGGGCCGCGTCTTCGTAGCGGCCGCGCAGCGACTCGGCGGCTTCGGTGGCGGCGGCCAATTCGGCGGTCACCGCATCGGGTGCCGCGGCGGCCAATTCTTCGGCCAGCTCGACGGCTCGGTGCTGCGCGGTTTGCGCGGCCCGCTGCCCGGCGTCCGCGGACGCGGCCAGATCCTCGTCGGTCACCGAGGTCCGCTCCTGCGCCAGCCGATCGGTGGCGCTGGCCAGTTCGGCCCGTTGGGTTGTCGCTTCGTTGAGCAGAAGCGTTGCCCGGGTGGAGGTCTCGGCGACCCGGGCGTCGGCCGCCGCGGCGGCCTGCCGGCGTGTCTCGCATTCGGCTTCCGCGGCCAGGCGGGCAGCCTGCGCGGCATCCAGTTCGGCGCGAGCGGAAGCGATGTCGGTGGCGAACAGATCCGGCTCGGCCGGGTGGCCGACCCGCAGCTGCGCCAGCCGGTCGCGAAGCTGCTCGATGTCTTCGTCGCCGCACAGTCCGGACAGCGTCGCGCTCAATTGGTCGCGGCTGCTCTGCAGTTCACGGCGGTGCTGATCCGCCGATCGCGCCGCGGCGAGATCGTCGACTCGACCGATGGCCAGTGCCGCGGCCAGTTCTTGTTGTGCCGCTGCGAATTTCGCCTGCACATCGAGTGCTGTCGAACCGGGGGTGATCCGCGCGGTGAGGACACCGGGAACCTCGACCTCGGTCGTTCCGGTGGCCGTGGTCGACCAGGTTTGCCCTGCCGACAGCGACACTCGTTGTTCGCCGACCGCGAGTTCGATGTCGGCCGTGGCGGTGAACTCGACCGCCGCCGAGATCAACGTCAGTTGGTCACCGGCGCGATCGACAGCGGCTGCGGCGCTTTCGATTCGGCGCAGTAGCTCCTCGGTGACGACGACCTCGGAAAGCTCTGCGGCGACCCGGTCCCGGTCGCGCTGGACGGCGTCGATCTTGGCCAGCCGGGCGCTGAGCCGGTCGATCTCTTCACGCTCGGCGAGCTGGTCCACGGTGCGGCGGGCGGATTCGACGCGGCGCGCCAGGTCGGCCAGAACCTGGGTGGCCTCCCGCAATGCGGCACCGGCCGTTTCGGCGTCGGCCTGCGCGGCCGTCTGCGCCTCGGCGGCTTGCCGGGCTTCGGTGTCGGCGGCGACGACGGCAGCCGTGCGCGTCTGGATCTCGGCCACCAGGCGCGACCGGCCGTTGTGCGCGGCGTCGGCTGCGGCGCTTGTCGCCGCCGCGGCGGCCGCGACCAGCTTGGCTTCCCGCACTTGGCGAGTGAGCTCCGCGGCCTTGTCGGCGGCGGCCCGCGCGACGGCCAACCGCGGACCCGCCGCAAGCCGCAATTGGGAAAGCTCGGCCACTTGCTCGGTCAACACGGCATGGCGGCGCACCCGGTCGTCGACCTCGGCGACCGCCGCCCGGCACTGTTCGACCGCGGCGTCGGCGTCGGACAGCCGAGCGATGGCCGTCGCCCACTCGCCGGTAGGACGTCCGGTCGGGGTGAAGTAGCGGGCGTACTCGGCGTCGATCCGCTCGATGAGCAGCGGCTCGTTGCCGGACAGCGCCGCCTCGTCCCCGGCCGCGACATCGAGTGCACGCGAAAGCGCGTCGCAGCCGGAAAGGTCCACTGCGGCCGTGGATGTCGACTGCAGCACGCGCTGGGCGTGCCACAGGTCATTGTCCACCGTCTCGGCGAGCATGCTGCGGACCCGTTCGTGGGCTTCGTCGCCGGTCAGCTGCTCGCGGCGCGGAGCCAGCACTGTCAATTCGGTCTCACACTTCTTGTGGAAGCGCTTGCGATAGATGAAACGGTAAGTGCCGCTGCTGATTTCGGCTGTCACCTCGGAGCCGACGTCACTGTTGGTGGGCTTGACCTGCTTGACTTCCTTCTTCGTCGAGCGGTCCCTGGATTCCAGCAGCAGGTCCAGCGCCTCGATCATCGACGACTTGCCGATCTCGTTGGCGCCGCTCACCACAACCACGCCGTGGTCGGGAAACTCGATCTCGCGGTGCCGGATCCCGCGGTAGTTGGTCAGGACCAACCGGTGCAGCTTCATGCCGACCTCCGGTCGGCAGGCCGCACTTCTGTCGATGCGGTCAGGCGCAGCAACAGTGCCAGTGCGGCCTGGGCGTCGGCGGCGGAGTCGCCGTCGTCTCCGCGCGCGGTGGCCACCAGCTCTTCGACGGCCGCAGCGGCGAACCCGCCGATGCCGAGGTCGGTGAACTCGCCGTCGGCCGGTATCACCGCGAGGTCGGTGTGGCTGTCCCAGGTGCGCAAGTCGGCGAATAGCCGCGCGTATCGATCGAGGCACGCATCCAGCGCGGCCCGGTCGGTGACCGTCAGCGAACCCGTCAGTGCCAGCCGCACCACAGTGCGGTCCTTTTCGGTCATCAGATCGAGGTTCAGGTCCAGGTCGGTGATGTCGCGGCCGGTGTCGACCTGCCGGTGCAAGGTGACGAACCGCCAACATCCGACGTGCCGCGGCGTCACCGTTACCCGGTTCGTTTCGTCGATGTCGACGACCAGGACATGACCCGGATTGGATTCGACGTCATCGAAATTCGTGACTTCCGGCGAGCCCGAGTACCACACCCGACCGCTCTCGCCGACCTGGGTGAGCGAGTGCTTGTCCCCCAGCGCCGCATAGTGGATCGCGCCACGGGCCAGCGCCTCTTCCAGCCCGGCCAGCCGAATCAGCGACGGCTTGTCCCGATCGGGGTCGAGCACGTCGACGCCGCCGTGGGCGACGAGCACCCGGGTGACGGCGTCAGGGCTTTCGAGGCCGTCGAGGACTTCGGCGACCAGGTCGGTGGTCGGCGCCTTGGACCGCCAGGGCGCGGCGACGATCTCGAGGCCCGGCTTCACCTGATGCGGGCCGGCGCTATCGAGCACCACGACGTTGTCCGGGCATTCCCGGGTGAACAGCGCGCTGGTGAATACGGACGCCGCGTCGAGCGGATCGTGGTTGCCGGGCAACAGGTAGACCGGAATACCGATGGCGCGCATGGCTTCCAACGACTGCCCGATCACCTTCGGGTCGAGCTGGTTGTGTTCGAAGACGTCACCGGCGACCACGACGAACTCGGCGCCAACCTCCGTCGCGAGAGCGCCCAGGCCGGCCACCGCGTCGCGCCGGGCGGCCGAATATCGCGGCTGAGCGTCCCCGGCCAGAAAGTGTCGGGTCATGCCCAGCTGCCAGTCGGCGGTGTGCAGGAATCGCATCCGGGCGCCCCCTTCGAAAATGACGTGGCTATCAAGGCACCGCGAAGTCTAAGGGGGTTCACCGACAAGTCTTGGGACGTGCATCGGCATGCCTTCGCGCAGTGTCGGATTTACCCGCTTGTGAGCGATGGATCGCCATGACTGCACACTCGTTAAATCTCTTGCGCCACTTGTGTTTCTGTAGTCACAGGGCGCGGTTTTCTGTCGGTGGGTGGGGTCAGTTTCGGGGGTATGAGTCCGGGTGCGATCGCCGATGGGGAGACCGTCACGGCGGCCTTCGATGCGCTCGAACACGCACTCGACGCCGTCGAGGGCCTCGATACCGAGATGCTGTGCAGCCGCGAGTGCCTGGTGCTGCTGGAGCGCTACGAAAAGCTGCGGCGGCGCCTGCCCGCCGGTGAGCATCGGCTGATCAACAAACTCGCCCGCGAAGCCACGCCAGAAGAGCTGGGCGGCAAACTGTCCCACGCGATCGCCGACTGGACCCTGGTCGGCCGCGCCGAAGCCGGCGGGCGGGTGCGCGACGCCGCCGATTTGGGGCAGCGGTGCGGGCTGACCGGTGAACCGATGACGCCGGTGCTCGAGGCGACGGCCGCCGCCCAACGCGCCGGCAAGCTCGGCGTCGAGCAGGTGGCGGTGATTCGGCGGTTCTATCACCGGCTGCCCGGCTGGATCGACGTCGACACCCGCGAGCGGGCCGAAGCCGACCTGACCCGGCTGGCTTCGCAATACCGGCCCGACCAATTGGCCGCCGACCACCTCACCGACCTGCTCAACCCCGACGGCAACTACGCCGACGACGACCGCGCCCGCCGGCGCGGCCTAACCCTGGGCAACCAACAAGCCGACGGCATGTCGGCGCTGACCGGCTGGATCACCCCCGAACTGCGGGCCACCCTGGAAACCGTGCTGGCCAAACTGGCCGCCCCCGGCATGTGCAACCCCAACGACCAGACCCCGTGTGTCGACGGCGCCCCGGCCACGACGCCATCTACCACGACCCCCGCAGCCCAGCCCAACGCAACCACGACGGCCTCAACGCCGCCCTACGCGCCATCCTGGCCTCCGGAGACCTGGGCCAACCCACCACCGCCTCCTGCAACCCCGCGGCTGGACCACCCGCAAACACCCCAACGGCCACACCGAATGGATCCCGCCACCCCACCTGGATCGCGGCCAACCCGCACCAACACCTACCACCGCGCCAACAAACTGCTCACCGACCGTGACGACGACAACGCGCCGTAACGATTGATTAGCGTGTGTCGCGTGAATGGTGAGCGCACCCTGCTGCTGATGCGGCATGCGAAATCCGGCTATCCGCCCGGCGTCGTCGACCACGACCGGCCGTTGGCACCCCGCGGCGTCCGGGAAGCGCGGATCGGCGGCGACTGGCTGCGCGCCCACCAACCCGACATCGACGCGGTGCTGTGCTCCACGGCCACCCGCGCGCGCCAGACCCTGGCCAACACCGGCATCGACGCGCCCGTGCAATACCGCGAGCGCCTCTACGACACCACCACGGGCACGATGATCGACGAGATCAACCAGGTTCCCGACGCCGTCGACACCCTGCTCGTCGTCGGACACGAACCGACCATGTCGGCACTGGCGCTCGGCCTGGCGGGCGCTGAGGGCACCGATGGCGATGCGGTGCAACGCATTTCGGAGAAATACGCGACCTCGGGGATCGCGGTGCTGAAGGTCACCGGCGACTGGAAATACCTGCAACTAGGCCAAGCGGCGTTGACCGACTTTCACGTCCCGCGCTGAACCCGGCTAGGAGTTCGTCGAGAGCGTCAGCTCCATCAGCTTGAGGGCCTGCCCGCAGGCGTCGATACCGGGTGCTTGCGGGTTGACCCACCAGCCGACGACACCGGCCGCGTCGCTGGCCACCCCACAGGCACCGTTGGGGTCGTCCGGGCGCATCACGATCGAATTCACCCCCGCGATCGTCCGCGTTTCCACCTTGTACTTGAGGAAGTCGGCGACCTTGCGTTCCTGGCTCAGGCTGCCCTGTTCGAACCAGAACCGGGTGATGTCGATCAGGCCGGCCGGGTTGGCGGCCTGCCAGCGGCAGATCGCGCCGACGAACGTGCTCTGAATGTCGAGCGGGTCGGCACCCACCGTCTTGGCCAGGATGTCGCTGGTGAGCACCTCGCATTCCTTGAGCAGGTTCGGATACTGCTGCTGGGAATTGTTGTTCCGCGGAACGCCGCCGGCACCGGCCTTGACGGCGTTACCCCCGATCGACCTCGAACAGCCGGTCAGGATCATCAGCGCGGTGGTCAAGATGACCAGCGCCGTCCGGACACGTCGTGTGATCATTTCGAGTTCGCAATCGATTGACGAGTCAGTTCTTTGGCGATGTCGCACGGCGGCGGGAACGGCTTTTGGCTGAAGCTGATCGACCACTCGATGAAGTCGTCCTGGAACTGAATGCCGACCTCGCACAGCGAGTCACCCAGGTTCGGCTCGTTGCCGACGGCGATGAAGCCGCTGTGGCCGTTGATGTTGATGTCGTCGACGCTGGCGCGCGACAGCTCCTCGGTCTTGCGCTCGCGTCCGATCGGGCTGCCGCGATACCACGAAAAGGAGAAGTGCGGGCCGAGGATGCCACCGCCGGCCAGCCACTGGCAGCCCACGGAGTTGCGCGCCGTGTTGATCAGACCGCTGACCTTGGTCAGCTCGGCAACCTGCTGGTCGTTGATGCCGCCGCATTGCGGAAACATCGGTCCGTGGTGGCCCTCGGCGTTGCCCGGCGCCGACGAGGACGTCCCACCCGGCTTGTTGTCGCCGGAACCCGAGCAGCCCGCAACCGCCGGGATAACGATCATCAGAGCCGCAAGGGCTAGCACCGCGAGGTTACGACGCACCGCTACCCTGCTTCTGCTCGGCTTGCTGCTGGTCCACACGATGCACTGTAGCGGCAGCCCAGCGGGTCAACCACCGACGCGCCACCTGATCAGGCATTTCAAAGTGTTTGCCGTACGCTGCACGCGCACCCAACCGCCCCGGCGGTGCTCGCCGCCGCAACACGCGCCGTATGCGACAGTTACCAAATGCTTCTGGCACTGCTGCGCCAGTACATCCGGCCGTACCGCCGGCTGGTGGCGGTGCTGATGGTGCTTCAACTGATCAGCACCCTGGCGACGCTGTACCTGCCGACGGTCAACGCCGCGATCATCGACGACGGCGTCGCGAAGGGCGACACCGCGACGATCGTCCGGCTCGGCATGGTGATGCTGGCCGTCACCGGGTTGCAGGTGTTGTGCTCGGTCGGGGCCACCTACTTCGGCTCACGGACCGGGATGGGGTTCGGCCGCGACCTGCGCCGGGCGATGTTCGAACACGTCACCACCTTCTCCGAGCCCGAGACCGCCCGATTCGGCGCGCCGACTTTGCTTACCCGCAGCACCAACGATGTCCGGCAGATTCAGTACCTGGTGCAGATGGCGGGCACGGTGCTGATCAGCGCGCCGATCATGTGCATCGGCGGCGTCGTCATGGCCATCCATCAAGAAGCCGCGCTGACCTGGCTGCTGCTGGTCAGCGTGCCGATCCTGGCCGTGGCGAATTACTGGATCATGTCGCACCTGCTGCCGTTGTTTCGCAGCATGCAAGCACTGATCGACGGCATCAACCGGGTGATGCGCGACCAGCTGTCCGGCGTGCGGGTGGTCCGGGCGTTCACCCGCGAAAGCTTTGAGCGCGAACGTTTTTCCCGCGCCAACACGGCACTGTCGAATGCGTCGCTGACGGCCGGCAACTGGCAAGCGCTGATGCTGCCGGTGACCACCCTGACGATCAACGTGTCCAGCGTCGCGCTGATCTGGTTCGGCGGGCTGCGCATCGATCGCGGTCAGATGCAGGTCGGCTCGTTGACCGCTTTTCTGGCTTATTTCACGCAGATCCTGATGGCCGTGTTGATGGCGACAATGACGCTGGTGGTGCTGCCGCGAGCGTCCGTGTGCGCCGAGCGGATCGCCGAGGTGCTGTCCACTCGTCCCGCCATCGTCAGCCCGCAACACCCCAAGCTTCCGCACGCCGGGCTTACCGGCGTTGTCCGCCTGGACGGTGCGACATTCACCTACCCGGGCGCCGAGCGCCCTGTGCTGCAAGATATCTCGTTGACCGCGCGGCCCGGCACCACCACCGCGATCGTCGGCAGCACCGGCTCGGGCAAGTCGACGCTGGTGTCGTTGATCTGCCGCCTCTATGACGTGGCCGACGGCGCGGTGCTGATCGACGACCTCGACGTCCGCGCCTACGACACCGAGCGGCTGTGGTCGGCGATCGGCCTGGTCCCGCAGCGCGGCTACCTCTTCTCCGGCACGGTCGCGGAGAACCTGCACATGGGCAAGGCGGACGCGAGCGACGACGAGATGTGGGAAGCGTTGCGGGTGGCCGCCGCCGACGAATTCGTCCGGGCGCACGCCGACGGGCTGCAGATGCGCGTCGCCCAGGCCGGGATCAATTTGTCGGGCGGACAACGGCAACGGCTGGCGATCGCCCGGGCAGTCATTCGCCGCCCGCCGATCTACCTGTTCGACGACGCGTTCTCCGCACTCGATGCGCATACCGAGGCGCGGGTCCGGGCCGGCGTGCAGGAGGTCTGCGGCGGATCTACCATTATCGTTGTCACACAGCGTATTTCGACGGCATCGCAGGCCGACCAGATCGTCGTCATCGACAACGGGATGGTGGTGGGTTCGGGCACCCACGAGTCGCTACTGGCCGATTGCGCCACCTACGCGGAATTCGCCGACTCGCAGTCGGTCGGCACCGGATTCGGAGCCACGAAGTGACCACGGCGACGAACCGGGCCGCCCGCGAAGCCGCCACGGCCACGCCGTCCCGCGACTTCTGGGGCACGGCGGCCCGGCTGGTGAAACGACTTGCGCCACAACGAGCACTCAGCATCGCGGTGATCGCCCTGGGCCTGACCGGCACGGCGATCGGCGTCGTCGTTCCCCGAATTCTCGGCCACGCCACCGATTTGCTCTTCAACGGCGTGATCGGGCGGGGGCTGCCCGCGGGAATCACCAAGGCGCAGGCCGTCGCCCAAGCGAGGGCGCACGGCGACGCGACGTTCGCCGACCTGCTGTCCGGCATGAACGTGGTGCCCGGTCAGGGCGTGGACTTCGGCGCGGTGGCGCGAACACTGGCCGTTGCCCTGGCCTTGTATGTCGTTGCCGCACTGTTGATTTGGGCACAAGCGAGACTGCTCAACCTCACCCTGCAGCGGACCATGGTCGCGCTGCGCGCGCAAGTCGAGGACAAGGTCCACCGCCTGCCGCTGTCTTACTTCGACGGGCGGCTGCGCGGCGAGCTGCTGAGCCGGGTGACCAACGACATCGACAACGTCCAATCGTCGCTGTCGATGACGATCAGCCAGCTGCTGACGTCGATCCTGACCGTGGTCGCGGTGCTGGTCATGATGTTGTCGATCTCGCCGCTGCTGACGCTGATCACCGTGCTGACCGTGCCGCTGTCGCTGCTGGCGTCCCGGGCGATCGCACGCCGGTCGCGGCGCCTGTTCGCGGCGCAGTGGACCAGCATCGGGCGGCTCAACGCTCACATCGAGGAGACGTACAGCGGGTTCACGGTGGTCAAGACCTTCGGTCACCGCGACGCGGCACGCGAACGATTCCGCAGCCTCAACGACGACGTCTACCACGCCAGCTTCGGCTCGCAGTTCTTCTCCGGACTGGTGGCACCGGTCACGACATTCATCGGCAACCTCGGATACGTCGCGGTCGCGGTGATCGGTGGCCTGCAGGTCGCCACCGGACACATCACCCTCGGCAACATCCAGGCGTTCATCCAGTACGTCCGGCAGTTCAACACCCCGCTGGGCCAGGTGACCGGGATGTACAACACCCTGCAATCCGGGGTGGCCAGCGCCGAGCGGGTGTTCGAGCTGCTCGACGAGCCCGAGGAAGCGCCGGACCCCGCGCCGATGCTGCCCAACGGCCAGACCCCGCAACCACGCGGCCGCGTCGAGTTCGCGCACGTGAGCTTTGCCTACCACGCGGGCACGACGGTGATCGAAGACCTGTCGATGACGGTCGAGCCGGGCAGCACGGTGGCGATCGTCGGACCGACCGGAGCGGGCAAGACCACGCTGGTGAACCTGCTGATGCGGTTCTACGACGTCGATGCCGGCCGCATCCTGCTCGACGGCGTCGACATCACCACGATGAGCAGGCAAGCCCTGCGATCCGGAATCGGCATGGTGCTGCAAGACGCCTGGCTGTTCGACGGCACCATCGCGGAGAACATCGGCTACGGCCGGCCCGACGCCAGCGCGGATGAGGTGGTCGAGGCCGCCCGGGCGGCCTATGTCGACCGGTTCGTCCACACCCTGCCGGGCGGCTATGCGACCCGGGTCACCGGCGACGGCGCCAATATCAGTGCCGGCGAGAAGCAGCTGATCACGATCGCACGCGCGTTCCTGGCCCGTCCGCAGCTGCTGATCCTGGACGAGGCGACCAGCTCGGTCGACACCCGCACCGAGGCCCTTATTCAGCGGGCCATGCACGAGCTTCGCCGAGACCGCACGAGTTTCGTTATCGCACACCGACTTTCGACGATCCGCGCTGCTGACCGCATCGTGGTGGTCGAGTCAGGCCGCATCGTCGAACAGGGCGACCACGCCGAACTCATGGCGCGCCGGGGTGCCTACTACGCGATGACTCGGGCCTGAACTTCCCGGGCCCTGAGGCGTTACTGAAATGACGCCAAGAAGTTATTGAGGATCCATTTAGAACCGCGGCTGAGGCTAGCCCCATCACCACCCCAACCGCACACCTGAAAAGGATCACAGCAATGTTCTCTCCCCGCCTCAGCACGATTGCCAGCACCATGATCGGCGCCGCCGCCATCGGGATCGTCGCGATCGGCACCGCCGGCACCGCCGGAGCCACCACCGCCGACGACGCGTTCCTCGCTCAGATGGACAAGCTCGGCATCTCCTTCAGCTCACCCGCCGACGCCATCAAGGACGGTCACAAGGTCTGCCAGGAGCTCGCCGCCGGCAAAACCGGAACCGACATCGCCACCGAGGTCCTCCAGCAGACGAACCTGACCAGCCACCAGGCGGCCTACTTCGTCGTCGACGCGACCCACGCCTACTGCCCGCAACTCGCTCCTCAGCTCACCTGATCGCACCCACCGGCGAATGGGCGGATCCCGGTAACCGGGGTCCGCCCATTCGCCATTTGCAGGTCGCTGCGCGGTCGGCCCTCGTTCACGCCGGACCCGCCCCGCGTTCGACGACACCGCCGCGTCCGCAGCACCGCAGCAACATTGGAAAGCATTGCTAACCAAGATGATTCAGAGCAGCAGCAGGCCGAATTGGAATGCGCTTCGACGCCGGGCTGACGCGGGATTCGGTTGAGACCTTCCGCATCCCGCATCGACCTCACTAAGCTCGGGGGTCGGCTGTTGATTTGCTGCGCGGCGATTGCTATGCAGGAAGCAGCTGTGGCCAACACTGAAGGGGATGTCGATGAAGCTCTCACCTCGCACCGTTACCGCCGCCGCTGCCGCCGCGCTCTCCCTCGTACTGGCCATCGGTGGCTGCTCGAGCAACTCGAACACCGGCAAAGCGCCCGGGACCACCGCCACCACCTCCAGCAGCGAGACGGCCACCCTGCTCAAGCAGGCCGCAGACGCGATGACCAAGGTCACCGGCATGCATGTCAGCGTGACGGTGCAGGGCGACGTGCCCAACCTCCGGGTGACCAAGCTGGACGGCGACATCTCCAACACCCCGCAAACGGTTGCCACCGGCACCGCGACACTGCTGGTCGGCAAATCTCCCCAAGACGCGAAGTTCGTCTACGTCGACGGCCACCTGTACTCCGACCTCGGACAACCCGGCACCTACACCGACTTCGGCAACGGCGCCTCGATCTACAACGTGTCGGTGCTGCTGGACCCCAGCAAGGGCCTGGCCAACCTCCTGTCGAAACTCCAGAACGCCGGGGTGGCGGGCACCGAGCAGGTCAACGGCGTCGCGACCACCAAGATCACCGGCAACTCGTCGGCCGACGACGTCGCAACGCTGGCCGGCTCCAAGTTGACCGCCCAGAGCGTGACGACGGTGCCCACCACCGTCTGGATCGCCTCGGACGGCTCCTCACACCTGGTGCAGCTGCAGGTCCATCCGACGAACGACACCTCGGTGACGCTGACGATGTCCGACTGGGGCAAGACGGTCACCGCCACCAAGCCCGTTTAGGTCCGTCTAGTCAGCGGCGTGCAATCCCTGGAAAACGTGGAAACCGCCGGAGCGCCGGCATTCGGAAAGGAATCACCAATGAGGATGATTACTCGTCGCCGGGGGTTCACCGTGGCCGCCGCTGCCGCCGCCATCAGCGTCGCGCTGGCCCCGGCGGCCGGCGCCGCCGATCAGTACGGCGCGATTGCCTACTCCAGCAACGGTTCCTGGGGCCGTAGCTGGGACTACCCGACCCGCCCGGCCGCGGAGGCCACCGCGGTCAAGAACTGCGCCTACACGGACTGCAAGGTGCTCACCAGCTTCACCGACTGCGGCGCCGTCGCGACCAATGGCAAGGCATTCCAGGGCGGCGTCGGCGCCACCCTGGCCGCCGCGATGAAGGACGCGCTGACCAAGCTCGGCGGCGGCTCCATCGACACGTGGGCGTGCAACTAACCCTGAACCCGGCGCTAGGTCACTCCAAGAATTCGTGGAGATAACAGATAGGCCACGATCGGAACCTTTTCTCAACCACCCCGCACCACCGCGGGACGAGAAAGGGGACACCGATGAAGACCACCAAGATCGCCGCGATCGCCAAGACCGCCACCCTCGCCGTCGTCGCGGGTGCCGTCGCGCTGGGATTGGCCGGACCGGCCGAGGCAGCCGCGGGCACCATGTACGGCGACCCCGTCGCGGCCGCAAAGTACTGGCGCTACCAGAAATACGACGACTGCGTCCTGATGTCGAGCGCCGACGTGATCGGCCAGATTACCGGCAAGGAGCCCTCGGAGCAGGCGATCATCAAGCGGGCGCAGGCCACGCCGAGCGTCGTGCACCCCGGCTCGATCTACACCACGCCGGCCAACACCAGAAACCCGAATTCGGGGATGGGCACCAGCTTTGCCGACGTCCCGACCTTGCTGAAGCTGTACAAGATCGACGCCACGATCACCAACAAGGACCACGCCGCCAAGGATGGCATCGTCGGCGGCATCGAAGGGCTCGAGGAGCAACTGAGCGAGGGCCATAAAATCATCGTCAGCGTCAACGGAGAACTCATCTGGGGTCAGCCCGTCGAAAACAAGGACGACAACGGAAACCCGCGGGGCGACCACGCGGTGGTGGTCACCGGTATCGACACGGCCAACAACGTGGTGCACCTCAACGACAGCGGCACCAAGGACGGCCGCGACGAGCAGATCCCGATGGCGCTCTTCATGAAGGCATGGGAGGCCAGCAAGGAGCTGATGGTCTTCACCACCTAGCCGGTCACGGACGCCGAACCGGCGGGCAGCCTCGGCGAAGCACGGCGGCTGCCCGCCTTGTGCGGTTTGGATGAATCCCAACCGGATTCGAGCGAGCCGTCGATGATCACGCTGGCAGGGAACACATTTCAGCGCGTGGCAAACGCGCACGGCCGTCACCGCCGCGGCACACCAAGCTGCACCGGTATTACCGAATTCGCGGGGTTCGTATCACAATGTGAATGGCACCGCATGGGCAGGTGACGCCGCGCAGAGAACCCGGAAGGTCTGGTTAGCGACGATGGCAGACAAAAGTCTCGAATTCGGCCTGCTCGGGCCGTTGGAGATGACTGTTGACGGCAGCATGGTGCCGTTGGGCACGCCCAAACAGCGTGCGGTGCTGGCCATGCTGCTGATGAACCGCAACAGCCCGGTCGGCGTCGAAAGGCTCATCACCGCCCTGTGGGAAGACGAGCCTCCGTCGGGTGCGCGGGCCAGCATCCACTCCTACGTGTCCAATCTGCGCAAGCTGCTCAGCAGCGCCGGCATGGACCCGCGCGTGGTGCTGGCCGCGGCGCCGCCGGGCTACCGGCTCGCCGTCGACGAAAACAGTTGCGATCTCGGACGGTTCATCACCGAGAAGACCGCGGGCGTGCACGCGGCCGCGGCCAGCAGGTTCGAGCAGGCGAGCCAGCACCTGTCGACGGCGTTGGCGCAATGGCGGGGACCGGTGCTCGAGGACCTGCGCGACTTTCAGTTCGTCGACACCTTCGCCACCTCGCTCGTGGAGGAGAAAATACTCGTCCACACCGCGAAGGCGGAGGCCGAAATCGCTTGCGGACGTGGCGCCTCCGTGGTCAGCGACCTCGAAGCCCTGATCACCGAGCACCCCTATCGCGAGCCGCTGTGGGCCCAGTTGATCACGGCGTACTACCTGACCGATCGCCAATCGGACGCGCTGGCCGCCTACCGGCGGGTGAAGACGACACTGGCCGACGAGCTCGGGATCGACCCCGGCCCGACGTTGCGTGACCTGAACGAAAAAATCCTGCGCCAGGAACCACTGGACGCCAAGAAGTCGGCCCGGACCACGGCGGTCGGCACCATCACCCTGCTGGATCAGCGCACCAAGGTCCCGGCCGGGAAGCCCGCCGCGTACCTGCACGAAGCGTCGGGCCGGAGCTACCCGCTGCGCGCGACGGAGACCCGGATCGGCCGTCTCAGCGACAACGACATCATCCTGGCCAGCGCCAACGTGAGCCGCCATCACGCCGTCATCGTCGACACCGGCACCAGCTACGTGATCAACGACCTGCGCTCGTCCAACGGCGTACATGTCCAACACCAACGCATCCGGTCCGCGACCACGCTGAAAGACGGCGACCACGTCCGCATCTGCGACCACGAGTTCACCTTCGAGATCCCGCGGGGCTACAACAGCGAGGCCGCCGACTGAATATTGCTGCCGCGCAAGGTGTTTCGTGGCATCAGCCGGCATGGCCAATCACCACAAGGCTTTTCGTTCCGACCGCGCCGGCGTCCACACCCGACCCGCCCGCGCCGGGATCTCGCGATTGTCACTCCCGCGGGTTCGCGACGGCTTACCGTGATGGTTGCTAGTCGCGGTGGTTACGAGCGAGGATCTGCCCATAATTGTTGATATCGTCGGCGGATCCGCGGCCGGTTTGGAGGATCAGCGATGAGCGAGGAGCAGAACTCGCGAGTGGGGACGATGTTCGGCCCCTACCACCTGAAGCGGCTGCTGGGCCGGGGTGGGATGGGCGAGGTCTACGAGGCCGAGCACACCGTCAAGGAGTGGACGGTCGCCGTCAAGGTGATGACCGCCGAGTTCAGCAGGGACCCCGTCTTTCGCGAGCGGATGCGGCGCGAGGCACGCACCGCCGGCCGTTTGCAGGAACCGCATGTGGTGCCCATCCACGACTACGGCGAGATCGACGGTCAGATGTTCATGGAGATGCACCTGATCGAGGGCATCGATTTGGACGACATGCTCAAACGATTCGGCCCGCTGACCGCCCCGCGCGCGGTCGCCGTCATCACCCAAATCGCCTCGGCCCTCGACGCGGCCCACGCGGCCGGGGTCATGCACCGCGACATCAAGCCGCCCAACATCCTGATCACCCGCGACGACTTCGCCTACCTCGTCGACTTCGGTATCGCCAGCGCCACCACCGACGAGAAACTCACCCAACTCGGCACCGCGGTGGGCACGTGGAAATATATGGCGCCCGAACGGTTTTCCAATGGCGAGGTGACCTACCGCGCCGACATCTACGCGTTGGCCTGCGTGCTGTACGAATGCCTGACGGGCACTCCGCCGTATCGCGCGGGCACCGCCGGCGAGCTGGTCAGGGCTCATACCTCCGACGCCATCCCGGCGGCCAGCGCGGTGCGCTCGGGCATCCCGAAAGCCTTCGACGCGGTGATCGCGCGCGGCATGGCCAAAAAGCCCGAGGACCGCTACGCCAGCGCCGGCGACCTGGCGCTGGCCGCCCACGAGGCGCTCAGCAACCCCGACCAAGACCACGCCGACGACATTCTGCGCCGCAGCCAGGAAGCGACCCAGGCCGCCGAAACCCCCGCGCCCGCCGCCCCACAACCGCCACTCAACCCACCGCCGGCGCCGTATCCGCCGCCGAGTTCCGGGCCGGTGCCGCCGACCGCTCGGCCCTGGGCGCCCGAGAGCGGCCCGGTGCCGACTCCGAGCCAGCCCGTTCCCGGGCCGCAGTATTACCAAGGAACCAGCGGTAACTGGGGCGCACCGCCGCCGGCCGGCCCCACCGGCTGGGCCCTGGGACAGCAACCCCCGCCCAAGCCCAAACGCAACCCCTGGCCGATCGTCATCGGGGCCGTCGCGCTGGTCGGGGTCCTGGTGCTCGGCGCCATCGGCGTCTACGTCGCCACCAAGGACGACGACAACCCGCAGCCGCACCCCACGGCGACCAGCACCACAACCCCGCCGAGGACCACCACCTCGACGACGACCACCACGACCACCGTGACCGGCGATCTCGAAGGTCAGCTGCTCACCCTGATTCCCCCCGGCTACCCGAGCGGCGTGTGCGCACCGGCCACACCGAAGCCGAACACCGTGTGGTCAGATGCGCTGGCGGTACTCGACTGCGACCAGAACACCAACCCGGGTGGCCCGTCCAAGGCGCGCTACGGACTCTTCGCCAATCCGAGCGTCCTCAAAGACGCAACGGACGCCGACATCAAACTTCTGACGCTGGCGACCTGCCCCGGAGAAACCAACAACCCGCAAACGTGGCAGCACCCGAACGCCCCGAAGGTCGACGTCGGCGTGGTGGCCTGCGGCACCTACGACAACCACCCGAACATGGTGTGGAGCAACACGGTCAAGCTGCTGTTGTGCGATGTCTTCGGAGACCCCCCGACCATCGACGAGTTGCACACCTGGTGGACCAAATATGGTGGCTGAGCCGCGTTAGCCAAGGTGACGAATCTCGAGGCGGCCAGCCAATACAGCGGAGGCAATGAGTGGACGACAGGACCGACATGGTCACCACCATTCCCGGGTTGGAAGTGCGGGCCGGTGGGCGTACCTGGAAGACCACCGGCGGCCGGTCCTGGAGCATCGGCCGGGCGCACGAGGCCGACATCCAGCTCGACAACCCCCGGGTGTCGCGCCAGCACGCGGTGTTGCAGCCGACGCCCGCGGGCTGGGTCCTGGTCAACCGCAGCAACAACGGGATGTTCGTGAACGGACGGCGCGTCGAGAGCCTGCCGATCAGCCAGCCGATCACCGTGGTGCTGGGGTCGGTGTCCTCCGGGCAGGCACTCGAGCTGCACCCGGTTGCCCCACCGCCCAGGCCCGCCAAGACGCAGACGGTCGCCCAGACGACTCGACCGGCCGGCGAAACCACGGTCGCCCGGCCGCCGACCGCGGTGTACACGATCGATCAGGTCACCATCGGGATCGGCCGCGCCACCGACAACAACGTCGTGCTCGACGACTTGCTGGTCTCTCGCCACCATGCCGTGCTGCGTCGCTCCGGCAACCAGTGGGAACTGGTAGATAACAACAGCGCCAACGGAACCTACGTCAACGGCAACCGGATCGCGCGCGCCGTCATCGGGCCGAACGACATCGTCGGCATCGGCCATCGGCTGCTGCACCTGTCCGGTGACCAGCTGGTGGAATACGTCGACACCGGCGATGTGTCCTACGAGGCGTCGAACCTGCGGGTGGTCTCCGGCAAGGGCAAAGTGCTGTTGGCCAACGTCAGTTTCGCGCTGCCGCAACGCTGCTTCATGGCGGTGGTGGGACCAAGTGGCGCAGGCAAATCCACGTTGTTGAGCGCCCTGACCGGTTTCCGCCCGGCCGGTGGCGGCGAGGTCCGATACGACGATCGCGACCTCTACCAGAACTACGCCGAGCTGCGACACCGGATCGGCTTCGTGCCCCAGGACGACATCCTGCACGCCCAGTTGACGGTGCGACGAGCGCTGAATTACGCTGCGCAGCTTCGGTTTCCGCAGGACGTCTCGAGCCGGGAACGCAAGCAGCGCATCGACGAGGTGCTGAACGAGCTCGGGCTGTCGGCGCACGCCAATCAACGGATCGACAGCTTGTCCGGCGGTCAACGCAAACGCACCAGCGTCGCGCTGGAGCTGCTGACCAAACCGTCCCTGCTCTTTCTCGACGAGCCCACCTCGGGCCTCGACCCGGGTTACGAGAAGTCCGTCATGCAAACCCTGCGCGCCCTGGCCGACGACGGACGATCCGTCGTCGTGGTCACGCACAACACCGCGCAGCTGAACCTGTGCGACCGGTTGCTCATCCTGGCGCCCGGCGGCCGGCTGGCGTACTTCGGTCCGCCGCAGCAAGCCCTGAACTATTTCGGTTGCAACGACTTCGCCGACCTGTTCAACCTGCTCGAGCACGACACCACGACCGACTGGACCGGCCGCTACGTCGCGTCGCCCATTCACGGAGCCCTGACCGGTCCGCACGCCGCGCTCAAAGCGCCGGCCGCTGCCAAGCCCGCCGCGAAAGCGGTCGCTCAGCAGAGTGCGTTCGCCCAATTCGCCACGCTGTGCCGAAGGTATCTGGCGGTCATCGCGGCCGATCGCCAGTACGCGGTGACGCTGCTGATCCTGCCGCTGCTGCTGAGCCTGTTCGCGCACGCCGTCCCGGGCGAGGCCGGGTTGTCGCTGACCAAGGCCATCGAAACGAAATCCAGCCAGCCCTCGCAGTTGCTGGTGCTGCTGATCATCGGGGGCGCGCTGATGGGTTGCGCCGCCTCGATCCGCGAGATCGTCAAGGAACGGGCCATCTATCGACGCGAGCACGGCATCGGGTTGTCGCGCGCGGCCTATCTGGCCTCCAAGGTGGTGGTCCTGACCGCGTTGACCACCCTGCAAGGGCTGATTCTCGGGTTCCTCGGGGTGGTGGGCCTGCCCCCGCCGGACCAGGCCGTCGTCCTGCCCTGGCCCCGAGTCGAAGTGGCGGTGGCGGTCGTCGCGGTCACGGTGGTCTCGATGCTGATCGGTCTGCTGATTTCGGCGATGATCGGCAACGCCGACCGCGGCATGCCGCTGCTCGTCCTCGTCGTGATGGCCGAACTCGTGCTGTGCGGCGGCATGTTTGGGGTCAAGGGCCGCATCCCGCTGGAGCAGTTGGCATGGCTGTCGCCGTCGCGCTGGGCCTACGCGATGGCGGCCCAGACCATCGATCTGGACGATCTGCGCCGGACCGCGGCCGGCGACCAAGACCCGCTGTGGGAGTACCAACCGGGCAACTGGTGGCTGGCCGTCGGTGCTTGCGCCGTGCAGGCGGTCGTGCTGATCATCCTGCTGGCGCTGCGCCTCAGACAGCTTGACCCGCAACGCAAAGCGGTCAAGTGACGCGACCTACGCGTGCTTGGCCACCAGCGTCAGTGCGTTGAGGGCCCACGAGCCGCACGTCAGCTGGACCGACAGCAGCCGATACCCGACGCAGTACACGCCGTACGACCAGACGCGCTTGGCGCCGGCGCGCCATTGCCCGGCCGATATCGCCGCGATGCCGATCAAGGCCGCCATGACGGCGGGGCGAACCTTGCAGTCGGTCCCGGTGGTGAGCATCGATATCCCTTCGCTGTAACCCGCGGTCGTTGGAGCCAAGGGTCTGCCCGCGTACTGCCGAGATCCTTGATGAATCCTTGGAGCGCGGTCCGCACCGGGCGCCGGGATCAAGCGGTGGATGTTTGCCGTTGTCGAGCGAACGGGCCCGCCGGCGCATACCGTCAGGGGTGCTTACCGGGGGTTGCAGCCGACGGGTCTGGCGCGAAATTGTTGATAGGGTCGGCGGGTCTGCGGTTGGTTTGGAGGATCAGCGATGAGCGAGGGGCAGGCCTCACGGGAGGGCTCGATGTTTGGGCCCTACCACCTGAAACGGCTGCTCGGCCGGGGCGGGATGGGCGAAGTCTACGAGGCCGAACACACCGTCAAAGAGTGGACGGTGGCCGTCAAGCTGATGTCCGACCAGTTCAGCGCGGACCCCGTTTTCCGCGAGCGGATGAAGCGGGAAGCGCGCACCGCGGGCCGTTTGCAGGAGCCACACGTCGTGCCGATCCACGACTACGGCGAAATCGACGGAAAAATGTTCATGGAGATGCGCCTCGTCGAGGGCACCGACTTGGACAGTTTGCTCAAACGGTATGGCCCGCTGACGCCGCCGCGCGCGGTCGCAATAGTCACCCAGATCGCCTCGGCCCTGGATGCCGCGCACGCCGCCGGGGTGATGCACCGCGACGTCAAGCCGCCCAACATCCTGGTCACCCGAGATGACTTCGCCTACCTCGTCGACTTCGGTATCGCCAGCGCCACCAGCGACGAGAAGCTCACCCAGCTCGGCACGGCGGTCGGCACCTGGAAGTACATGGCCCCGGAGCGATTCACCAACGACGAGGTGACCTACCGCGCCGACATCTACGCGTTGGCCTGCGTGCTGCACGAATGCCTCACCGGGGCGCCGCCGTACCGCGCCGACAGCGCCGGCGTGCTGGTCAAGGCCCACATGAACGACCCGATCCCACAGCCCAGCGCGGTGCGCGCGGGCATTCCCAAGGCCTTCGACGCGGTGATCGCGCGCGGCATGGCAAAACAACCCGGGGACCGCTACGCCAGCGCCGGCGACCTGGCGCTGGCCGCCCACGAGGCGCTGAGCACTCCCGATCAGGACCACGCCGCCGACATCCTGCGCCGCAGCCAGGAAGCGACCCTGCCCGGCAAGGACAAGCTCGAGCAGCCCCCGACGATCGCGGGCACCGCGGCGGCGCCTCCGGTGCAACGGCCCAGCACACCCCCGCCGCCGGCGCCGTACCCGCGACCGAGTTCCACGCCGGTGCCACCGCACCATGCCCCGAGCCCTCGGCCGTGGGCGCCCGAGAGCGGCCCCGTCCGCACCCCGGGCCAGCCCGTCGCACCCGCGCCGTATTACCAAGGCAGCAGCGGCAACTGGGGCGGCCCGCCGACGGGCAACCTGCCGCCCGGCCAGCCCGCCGGCCACCCCTGGGGCCTGGCCCAGCCGCCCAAACCCAAGCGCAATCCCTGGCCGATCATCGCCGCGGCCGCGGTGGTGGTCGTGGTCGTGGTCAGCGCGGTAGCGATTTGGCTGATCATCCCCGATCCGAAGCCGCCGCCCGAACCGATCGCGGCCACCCGTCTCAGTTCGCTGCTGTTGAGTCCCTCGGACATCAACACCATCATGGGCGCGACGAACATCCAGCCCGGCAAGCCCATCACGTCGATGGGCACCTCCACGATGACGGTGTCGGTCCCGGCCTGCCAGGGAGCGCTGTACACGACGCAGGACGCCGCGTACGCCGGAAGCGGCTACACCGGCATCAACGGACTGGTGTCCGCTGAGCCCGGCGACAACAACGACCACTGGGTCAACCAGGCGGTGGTGGCATTTCCGACCGCCGACAAGGCCAAGGCGTTCCTGCAGAGCTCGCTGGACAAGTGGAAGACCTGCGTCGGCCAGACGGTGACCGTGACGAACTCGTCGGGCAAGACCTATCGGTGGACTTTTGCGCCCATCCAAGGCAATTCACCGAAGATATCGGTGCTGCAGACGCAGGAGGGCGCCGACGGCTGGCAGTGCGAGCACGCGATGAGCGTTGCGAACAACGTGATCGTCGACGTCAACGCCTGCGGATACCACATCAGCGATCAGTCCAGCCAGATCGCCGACAAGATCGTCGACAAGGTCAACAACGTCTAGTTTCCCCAATGTCCAAGCGGCACTGCGATATTGGATTAGCCCGGTAGGTCCGGCCCCTGCGCGCGCAGATCGTCGACCGCCGACATCGCGTCGCGCAGCTTGGCCAGCCATTCCTCGGTGTGTTCGCCGACGAGCTTGACCGACCACGCCAGGGCATCGGCCCGCGACCTCGCGACGCCGGCGTCGACCAACGTGTCCAGCACTTGGCGTTCCGGTTGCTTCAGTCGTGTCATCACTGGAACTGCGATGTGCGTGAACAGGATTCGCTCGCCGTTGATCTCCAGGCCCCAAGAAACCTTGCGCCCGTAGCGATCCTGCGCTTCGTCGGCGATGCGCATCCGCTCGGAACGAGTCTCCTCGCGGAACCGCGAGGCCCGGCCCTCCGCGCGCGCCTCACTGTCTTCTGCTCCGTCGGCCAGCTTGCCGATGACGGTGATCTCTTCGCGGTCGACGACGACCGTCGGGTCGCCGTCGAACCAGGCTTCGGGCAGGCGTCCGGCGAACCATTCCGCCGCGCCGGTGGCATCGGGTTGCTGGGCTTGCTGCCAGCCCCCGGGGCGGCCGTACCGCCGCTGACTGTGGTGCGATTTCATGATTACATGATTACACCGTTGCACAGGTAACGGGTAGCGGTTCGCTCGCGGCGAACGGCGATGGTGCCGAAGTCGGCTGTCCGCGGGAACGGAAAACCGTTGATATGGCCCGCTCACAGGCGTATTTTTGAGGACGAAGCAGGCCCGGAAGCGGCCAAGTCAAAGCGCCGGCAGAGGGGAAGGAGCCGGCCGCGTCGGACCGTGTCAGACGCCCCCCAGAGCCGCCCGGGCCTGCCTAACGTGTCAGCCGAGTCAGTCGTTGTCGCTTGTGTCGCCGCCGCGGCGCACCCGGAAAAGCTTGACCTCGTTCTTGACGCCCTTGAGGCGGCGCGCGCCGGCGAAAGACGCGGAGAACTCCCCGGATTCGCCGACCGCCTCCCACACCGCATCGGAGACCAGCACGGTGCCGGGGCGGGCCACGCCGGTGACCCGGCTCGCGACGTTGACCGGGCTGCCGAACCAGTCGCCGGCCCGGCTCACCGCCATCCCGGCCGACACCCCCGCCCGCAACCGCGGAAAGTCGTTGTCGGTGTCGACGGTCTCGACGAGCTTCAGCACGGCATCGAGCAGCGGCGCGGGCTCGGGGCAGACGAACATCACCGCGTCCCCGATCGTTTTGATGAATCGGACCGGCGGGGCCGTCACGTCGCGGGCCAGGCCCGCCAGCCTGCCGGCCAGGTGACTGAGCTCCTCGGGCGACACCACCTCGCCCAACCGGGTGAAGCCGACGAGGTCGGCGAACGCGACGCTGACCTGGCGCGCGCCGGGCAACGGCCGACCCGCGGCCCGCTCGGCGGCGTTGACCGCCTCGGTCTCCATCATGTGACGCAACTGCATGAACAGCATCTGCTCGATCATCGGGCCGAGCTGCGGCCCGATCTGACTCACCAGGGCCTGCGACGCCTTGGCGATCTCCAGCTCGCTGGCTCCGGGGCGCATGATCGCCGCCAGCGCGGCATAACGCATGACCTCGGCGGTGTGGGACAGGCCTTCGGCGAGCACCCGCACGACGAGCACCACTTGATCGGGGTTGAGCCCCATGTCCACGAAGCGCTGGGCATAGGCGGCCGCCACCCCGTCGGCACGCATGTGGATCGCCGCGTCCGGATCATCCACCCTGGCCAGCCCGATCGCCCGCTGCACGCGCTGCAGCAGCGTCAGGTCGATGTGGTGCTGGTCGCTGATCTCCCGCGCCGACACGTAGGTGCCGTCGTCGCCGATGATGCGGCGACTGGCCAGCAGCAGCGGCGGGTTGGTGGCGCGAATCTCCGCGGGGGTGATGCCCTGTTCCAGCAGCCAGGCCACCAGCTCGGCGCGTTCGGTGCGCGCGGCGCCGTCGAGTCCGTCGAGCAGATCGTCGATGCCGACTGTGCCGTGCGGGGGGTCGTCCACGTGGTCAACGTACAACGCCGGTGGGCGATGATGTGAGGCGATGACCCCGCCCCTGTTGCACGGCTTCGGACCCGTCGTCGACGAGCGCGCCCGGATGCTGATCCTGGGCTCGTTTCCGAGTGCGCTGTCGCTGGCGGCACACCAGTACTACGCCAATCCGCGAAATGCGTTCTGGCCCATCACCGGTGAGCTCTTCGGATTCGACGCGACCGCCCCATACGAATCCCGCCTGGTCGCGCTGCGAAGCCATCAAGTGGCACTGTGGGACGTGCTGCGCAGCTGCCGCCGAGCCGGCAGCGCAGACTCGGCGATCGACCCGAAAAGCTTGGTGGTCAACGACTTTGCCGACTTTTTCGCCAACTACCCGGGCATCACGCGGGTTTACTTCAACGGCGCCAAGGCGGCCGGACTCTATCGCGGCCTGGCGCAGCCGGATGAGCGGCTGCAGTTGCATCGGCTGCCGTCGAGCAGCCCCGCCCATGCCACGCGGCCGGGCGTCAAGCTGGCGGCCTGGCGAGTCCTGTGCCAGTAAACCCGGTCATGACACCGGCGGTCGGCGGTGAGCCCATGGTCGCGCCGCTTCGATCTGCGCGGACAGCGACAACAGCGTCGCCTCGTCGAACGGCCGGCCGACCAGCTGCACCGACAACGGCAGGCCGTCGGCGTCGAAGTCCCACGGCACCACCGCCGCCGGCTGGCCGGTCGCGTTCCAGGGCGCGAAGTACGGAACCTGCTGGGCGACCAGCAGCAGCGTCGAGATCGCGCCGCGGCGCCGATACGCACCGATGCGCGACGGGCCGTCGGCCGTGCCCGGCGTGATCACGACGTCGACATCGTCGAAGATCGACTGGATCTTGGCATTCATCCGCTGCTCGGCGGCACGCACCGCCGCCATCCGGCGGTCCGAGAAGAACGAGCCGATCCGCGCCAAGGTGCGGGTGCGGGCTTCGAGCCGTTCCGGATGCGCCTGCGCGTCGGCGTCGTCGCTGATGCCGCGCAGATAACGCGGCAGGAAGCTCGCATACAGCGACGGCAACGGATACTCGGGGTCGGCGGTGATCACCTCATGTCCCAGATCGCGCAGCAGCGCACCGGCCTGCTCGACGGCCGCCAACTCTTCGCGCCCGACCCGCTGCGGAAGCGTTGGGATCTTGGTGCTCAACGCGATTCGCAGTCTGCCCGGTTCACGCGACGCGGCGGCGACGAATTCGCCCTCGGGGCCCGGGACCGTCGAGGTGGCGTCGAGGAACAAGGCCGCGTCGTGCACCGATCGCGCTATCGGGCCGTTGACGGAGAGGCCGTACCAGGCGTTGTCGTGCGGTTCCAACGAGACGCGGTCGCGTTGCGGCTTCAAACCGAACAGGCCACACCACGACGACGGGACCCGAATCGAGCCGCCGCCATCGGATCCCAGCGCCATCGGGGCCAGCCCGGCGGCGACCGCTGCGCCGCTGCCGCCGCTGCTGCCGCCCGGGCTGCGCCCGAGGTTCCACGGGTTGCGGGTCGCGCCGAAGGTCAGCGACTCGGTGAACGGGAAGATCATCAGCTCAGGCACATTGGTCTTGCCGATGATGATCGCGCCGGCCGCGCGCAACCGGCGGACCACTTCCGCGTCGGCGGTCACCGGCGGGCCGTGGCCGCCGCTGCCGCACGCGGTCACCTCACCGGCGACATCGACATCGTCCTTGATCGCGATCGGCACGCCCAGCAGTGGCAGCCGCTCGCCGGCATCGAGGAGCTCCTGCGCGGCGCGGGCATCCTCGCGGGCGCTGTCGGCCAGCACCACGCGGAAGCAGCGCAGGTCGGTGTCCAGGCGTGCGATCCGGTCCAGGTAGACCTCGAGCAGGTCGACCGCGCTGATTTCACCGTCGGCCAGCATCCGCGCCAGTGCGCCCACACCGGCGAAGGCGAGTTCGCGAGCGTCCACTGCGGCAGCCTAACTCCCGGGTAGGGGCGGCCAGTACCGTGGCGACATGTCCTGCGTGTTCTGTGCGATCGTCGCCGGGGAAGCTCCGGCCATCCGGATCTACGAAGACGACGATTACCTGGCGATCCTCGACATCCGCCCCTTCACGCGCGGCCACACCCTGGTGATCCCCAAACAGCACAGCGTCGACCTGACCGATACCCCGCCGCAGACGCTGGCCGAGATGATCACCCTCGGCCAGCGGATCGCGCGCGCCGCCCGGGCCACGGAATTGGCCGACGCGACGAACATCGGGATCAACGACGGCGGCGCCGCGTTCCAGACGGTGTTCCACATTCACCTGCACGTATTGCCCCGCCGCAACGGCGACAAGCTTTCGGTGGCCAAGGGGATGTTGCTGCGCCGGGACCCGACCCGCGAGGCCACCGGGCAGATCCTGCGCGACGCGCTGGCACGCATCGACGCCAATCAGTAGAACTGAGGTCATGAGCAACCTCACCACGCTGGAGCGGCTCTTTCTGGCTCCACTGCTGCGCATTCACGACTCGCTCTACCGGAAGACCGACGGGCGGATCGGTCACCACATACCCGGGATGCCGGACAGCCTGCTGTTGCACACGATCGGCGCCAAGACCGGTCAGCAGCGGTCCTCCACGTTGACCTACGCCAAGGACGGTGACTCGTACCTGGTCGTCGCGTCCTACGGCGGTAGTGACACCGCCCCCGGCTGGTACCACAACCTGCGTAAGCGTCCGGAGTGCGAAATCAACGTCGGCTCCAAGCGGTTCCCGGTGACCGCGCGCAGTATCGGGCCGGATGACCCCGACTATGCGCGGCTCTGGCCGATCGTGAACAAGAACAACGGCAACCGGTACGACGGGTATCAGAAGCGGACGTCGCGGCCGATCCCGATCGTCGCGTTAACGCCTACCAAATAGCACTAACCTGCACAAAAGCGCCAGCTAACCCGACGGGGACGATTATTCTGCCCTAGCAGTGGTGAAGCCTCCATGCGTTCACCCCGGGGGGACAGATCGGCTGGAGCGGCAATGAAGCGCTGGACGGGGATTCCGTGGCAGCGATTCGGGCTGTCTGAGCGCATCGCATGGCTCGTCGTCGGGGGATACGGCTTCGCCGGGGTACTGATCGTCATCGCGGACGTCCGCGACTGGGAAGGCATCTACGCGACTCGCCCGGTCGACGAAATCGCGTTGGCGATCAGTCTGCTGTTCGGTGCGGGATGTTGCCTGCGCGCGGCGCGCTTCGCCGAGGGGCGGCGCCGAATCGGCTGGCTGGCCATGGTCACCGCCCAGCTGGGGTGGGCGATCGGGGAGCTCATCTGGGCGTTCTACGACGTGCGCTCACAGCTGGACCATGCCGCGCACCCGGCCGCGGCCGAGATCGTGCTGCTGTTATGGCCGTTCGGCGCCATGACGTCGTTGGTGGCGTTGTCCAACCTCTCTCGGCACAGTTCACGGCGGCTGGTACTGGACGGCCTGATCCTGTTCACCTCGCTGCTCGTCGTCTCGTGGGTGTTCGTGCTGGAAAAGCAGCTGCGCGACACCACCGGCTCACGGACGGCGACGGTCGCGCAGGTGGTCAACGACGGCATCCTGCTGAGCACGGCGATCCTGATGCTGTCGCGCGGCCGCCCCGGCGAGCGACCGAGCCGCAGCCTGGTAGCCGCCGGCATCGCGGTGATCAGCATCGCCGACATCACGATGGTGTTCGACACCGGGATAGGCAGCTATCACGTCAGTGATCTGGGTGACCTGGGCCGGGTGGCCGGGTTGTGCATGATCGCGCTCGGCGCGTTGGCCAGCGTCGACGAATCCACCTCCGTCTCGGCGTCGCGCAGCGAGGCGTTGTCGCGCACCTTGCTGTGGTTGCCGTACCTGCCGCTGGCGCTGGCCGCGGTCGTCGGATTCGGCGCGATAGTCCGCGCGCAGCACGGAGTATTGACCGCCCTGCTCGGCATCCTGGTGGGCGCGGTGCTGGTTCGGCAATTCATCGCGCTCACCGAAAATCAGGACCTGCTGTCCGCGGTCGCGCGGGAAGCGTTCCGGGACAGTTTGACCGGGCTGGCGAATCGGCCGCATTTCCTGCACCGCCTCGAAGACACCGTCGCCGCTCGAACTGAAGACAGCGGACCGATTGCGGTGTTGTGCCTCGACCTCGACAACTTCAAAGCGGTCAACGACGGCTTGGGACACCCGGCCGGGGACGAGCTGCTGATCCGGGTCGCCGGACGGCTCACCGCTGCCCTGCACGAAAACGGCCTGATCGCCCGCCTTGGCGGTGACGAATTCGCGGTGCTGCTCGAGGGTTCGATCGAAGAATCCCAGGCCGCCGCCCAGGATGTGCTCGAGGCGTTCAGCGCCCCGATCGTGATCGACGGCGTGCCCGTCGCGGTTCGGCCAAGCATCGGCTTCACCGTGGCCACGGCCGCATCGACGTGCACGGTCGACCAGCTGCTGAGGCACGCCGACCTGGCCATGTACACCGCCAAACGCGAAGGTGGCCAATGCGTCCGCAGCTTTGTGCCGGATATTCCCTTCTCCTATACCTTCCCGCGGTCGACGGAGTCGGCGTTATCGGCGGTCTCGGCCTTGCCGGCCAAGCTGGCGGATTGGGCGCCCGTTTCGGCAGCCGCCTCGAGTGCCTCCGCCTCACCTCGCGCCACGCGAGCGGAGCCGAAAGTGCCTGGTATGGTGCAGGATTCACCTGATAGCCTGGACTGGGCATCGACGCCAATCCGGATTGCCATGGGGATATTGGCAATTGGCGTGATCACTTTCACCGCGACGAGTGTGGCCGGCCTCAACGCCCGGGACACCTTTTTCACCAATTCCTTGTACGCGGTGTTGAACCTGTTGGCAGCCGGACTGATTGCCGTGCGCGCGTACCGCGTTGCGACCGATCGGGTGGCCTGGTGGCTGATCGCGCTCGGAATGGCATGCTCGGCGGTCGGTGACGTCGTCTACCTCTTGCGGGTGCCCGACGGCCAGTCCCCGTCCGCGGCCGACCCGGCGTATCTCGCGTTCTACCCGCTCGTCTATCTCGGCCTGCTGCTGCTGGTGTGGGCACGCCTGAGGTCCGTACCGATTCCGATCCGGCTAGATCCCCTGGTCTGCGGTTTGGCCGTGGCCGCGCTGGGTGTGGCCCTGCGCGCCGGGCCGCTGCACGCCGCCGCGACCCGGGCGCCGGACACCGTTTGGGTCGGGCTGTTGTATCCGTGGGGCGATCTGGTGCTGGTGGCGCTGGCCGCCGCCATGCTGGCAATCATCGGTTGGCGCAACGAATTCCGCTGGATCCTCCTGGTGGCCGGTCTCGCCGCGTTTGCGCTCGCGGACACCGTCTATCTTTTCGAGACCTCCGCGGGCTCATATCGCGCCGGCACCACGCTGGATGCCGTCTGGCCCGCGGCGTCGTTACTGGTGGCGATGGCCGGCTGGGCGCCCACGTCGTCGGTGGTACCCGCGCTCAAGCGTGGATTCGGCTCCTACGCCGTGCCGGTGGCCTGCACAGCCGTCGCGCTCGGCGTGGCGGCTTTGGACGAAAGATCGCGGCTTGCAACGGCTTTGGCGGCGCTGAGCCTCGTCACGGCAGCCGTGCGATTTTCGCTGACGTTGCGTGACGTCAGCATGATGGCCGAAAGCTACAAGCACGCCATGACCGACGAGTTGACGACATTGCCCAACCGCCGGTCGCTGGCCACCGCGTTGACGGCATTGTCCGACTCCCCGTCGACAGAGCTCGATCCGGCGCTCAAGACGCCGTCGCGCAAGGCGTTGCTGTTGGTGAAGCTCTACGAGATCGACGAGATCAGCGACTCACTCGGCCGCCGTTTCGGCGATGAACTGTTGCGCCACATCGCGGATCGACTCGCCAACAGCGTGCGCCACGAGGATCTGCTGGCGCGGGTGAGCGATGACGAATTCGCGATCCTGCTGACCGAGGGATCCGACCTGACCGGCGCCCGCGCCCAAGCAGGTCGCCTGCTCGAATCTCTGGGCGAGCCGTTCGCCCTGGATCCGGTCACCGTGCGCGTCGACGCGCGCATCGCAATCGCGCTGTGCCCCGACCACTGTGAGCATCCGCAAGAGCTGCTCAGTCGCGCCGAGGCGGCGATGCCGCACGCCAAGTCCGCGATGGGCAAGATCGCGGTCTACGACTCGGCGTTCGAGGTGTACCGCGAAACCGACCCCAACCTGATCGAGGAATTGCGCACCGCGCTGTTCGAAGGTGACGAACCGACCTTGTACTACCAGCCCAAGGTCGACTCCAGCGACGGCAGCGTGCACAGCGTCGAGGCACTGCTGCGGTGGAACCATCCCACGCGCGGACTGCTGCTGCCCGAGGCATTCCTGCCCGCCGCCGAGCGTGCCGGGCTGATGCGCAAGATCGCCGACCGCACACTCAAACTCGCTCTCACCCAGATCCAGTACTGGCGCGAAAAAGGCGTCACCTCGTCCGTGTCGGTGAACCTGGCGACGACCAACCTGCTCGACCTCGAGCTGGTCGGCTCGATCGAAAGGCTGCTGTGGGCCCGCGGTTTGCCCGCGGACGCACTGATCATCGAGATCACCGAAAGCGCCCTGGTCGACTCGGTGCGGTCGCGCAATACCGTGGCCGAGCTGCAGCGGCTGGGCGTACGCATCTCACTGGACGACTACGGCACCGGCTGGTCATCGCTGGCGCGCCTGCAAGACGTCTCGGTCGACGAATTGAAACTCGACAGAATCTTCGTGGCGCGGCTGGCTCAAGACGCCCGATCGGTCGCGATCGTGCGGTCCACGGTGGCGCTGGCCGACAGCCTGGGCGCGGACCTGGTGGCCGAGGGAGTAGAAGACCGGGTCACGTTGAGCGCACTGCAACGATTCGGCTGCACGATTACTCAGGGATTCGTGCACACCCCGCCGTTGCCGCCGGCCGAGCTCGAGGAGTGGATCAGCCACCAAGTGCCACAACGGAGGTCGGCCCGACCGGAGCAGGCCGGCGTCGCCGACTAGAACAATTCCTTGGCCAGCAGCTCCAGGGTTGCCACCCGCCCCGGCGCGGCGGCGGGGTCGGTGCCGCGCCGGGCCGACGCGACCGGGTTCACCATCACCTCGTCAACCCCGAACTGCTCGGCCAGCGTTCGCAGCTGCTCGGCAGCTTCAGCCGGAGTACCGAGGACCCCACGTTGCAGCCCGCTGTCGACGATGTGCTGTTGAGCCGGGGTCAGCTCCGCCACTTGGGCCTCCTCCACCAGCGGGACCGGGCCCAGCGGCTGCCCGGTCCGCAGCCGCGCCATCATCTGCAGGTTCGGCAGCATCAATGCCGTTGCCTCATCGTGTGTTTCGGCCACCGCGGCGTTCACCGTCAAGAACGTCACGGGCTCTGGGGTCAAGGCGCTGGGCTGGAACCGGGTGCGGTAGACCTGCAGCGCCTCTTCGGTTCCCTTGCCGGAGAAGTGATGTGCGAACACATACGGCAACCCCTTGGCCGCCGCCAGGTGCGCCGAGTACATCGACGAGCCCAGTAGCCACAGCCGTGGTTCACCGGACGCCGCGGGAGTGGCCTTGAGCCGGTAGTCACCCGAGCGCAGCGGAACCAGCACACCGCGCGCACTCATCAGCGCCGCCACGTCGTCGAGGTATTCGGGGAAGTTCTCGATATCGCGATCGTCACGGCCACCACGCAACGCATACGACGTCACCGGATCGGAGCCGGGCGCGCGGCCGATACCCAGGTCGATGCGGTTCGGGGCGGCGGCTTCCAACAGCGCGAACTGCTCGGCGACGGCCAGCGGCGCGTGGTTGGGCAGCATCACCCCGCCGGATCCCAGTCGCACGCGCGACGTCTGCGCGGCCAGGTAGGCGAGCAGCACCGGCGGGCTGGTGGCGCCCACCGACGGCATGTTGTGGTGTTCGGCCACCCAGTAGCGGGTGAAACCCAGCCGGTCGGCGGTCTGCGCCAGCGCCACGGTGGCCGCCAGCGCGTCGCCGGTCGACTGGTCGGTGCGTACCGGGACGAGATCGAGGACGGAAAGACGCACGATGGCCTCAACGCATTCGGTGCGGTGTTCGTTCCCGGTCAGTAATTGCTGGGCGTAATCGAATTCACGACCGCCTCGAACTGCTCCTGCGATATCGGCGCACCGCCGGGAATGTTATCGGTGGCCAGGAACTGGGTGCGTTCGGTGTAGCCGTGAAAGCGCTTGAAGTAGTTGGTAAAGCCGACCCCATGGTCGACCCAGTCGCCTTGGGTGACGCGCTTGAGCTCGCCGGCCAGGATGTAGGCGCCCAGCAGCGCGACGCTGGTCCCCTGACCCGACAACGGCGAGCAGCAGTAGCCGGCGTCGCCGACCAGCGCCACCCGGCCGATCGACCAGTGATCCATCACGATCTGTGCCATCTCGTCAAAGTAGAAATCCGGCGCCTTGCGCATGAGCTCGAGCAGTTGCGGACGGACCCAGCCGTCGCCGGACATCCGCTGCTCGATCTCGGCGAATTGGGCCTCGACATCGCGGTAGTCCAGCCGCAGTTCGGTGTCCATGAAGCCCAACATGGCGCGCGCCTCGGTGTTGTTGCGGGCGCTGTAGATCCCGGCCATCGTGGTGTCCCCGTAATGCCACATCTGCCAGAAGTCCAAATCCAGGAAATTGGGCACGGTGAAGATCGCGGCATGCGTCCCCAATCGCTTGATGAAGCGCTCCTCGGGACCGAAAACCAGTCGGCGCACATTGGAATGCAAACCGTCGGCCCCGATCACCAGGTCGAAGCTGCGCGCGGGGTCGCGCTCAAAAGTCACGTCGACGCCGGTGCCGCGGTTGTTGATCGCGGTGATGCTGTCGTCGAAGAGGTACTCGGTCGCGGGCTGGGTTGCCTGGTAAAGCAACTCGACCAAGTCGTCGCGCAGCAGCTCGATGTCGGGATTGTCGATCGGGCCGCCGGTCGGCGTCGACTCGGTGTCGCGGGACAGCTCGTTGCCGTCGCGGTCGACGACCGAAGATCCCCGAATGCCCGTCTTGCGGTCCGCGGCGGCCTGCAGCAGACCCATGCGGTCAAGCACCGTCAGCGCCGGGCCCCGCACGTCGATCGCCTGCCCACCCGGGCGCAGCCCGGGGTGCCGCTCCACGACGGTCACCGAATAGCCATGCTGCCCAAGCCAATACGCCAACGTTGTACCGGCGACGCTGGCCCCGGAAATCAGTACCTTAGTCATGGAAAGTCAATTGATCCCTGCCAGCTTCTTGGCTTCGAAGAAGATGTCGTCCAGCATTGCCGGAGTCAGCCTACCGGTGAACATGTTTTGCTGGCTGGGGTGGTAGCACCCCAGCAAACGCACTCCCGATCCCAACTCGGCGACGGCGCCGTGGCCGAATCGCGGTTTGGGGGTCCCGGTGGCGCCCGGCAGCCGCAGCGCGATCTGCCAGCCGAACCCGCCCAGGGCCACCACCGTGCGGACGTGCTCGGACACCAACCGCCACTCGGCTTCCAGCCAGGGCCAACAGCTGTCCCGCTCGTTCGGGGTCGGGGCGTTGGCCGGCGGCGCGCACCGCACGGGTGCGGAGATCCGAATCTGCTTGGTCTGCAACCCGTCTGCGGCATCCACACTGATCGGCTGGTTCACCAGCCCGGCCCGGTACAAGGCGGCGTAGAGCTGATCCCCGGACCGGTCGCCGGTGAACATCCGGCCGGTCCGGTTGGCGCCGTGGGCCGCGGGCGCCAACCCGACGATGAAGATTCGCGGCCGTTGCGATCCCCAGCCCGGCACCGGCCGGCCCCAATAGGGCTGGCCGGCAAACGCGCGCCGTTTGGCCACAGCGACGTCCTCGCGCCAGGTGACCAGCCGCGGGCACGCTCGACAGACGCTGACCACGGCGTCCAATTCCGGTATCGAGCCGGCCGCACCGGCGAGCGCACGGACCTGCGCCGCGTCGGCTGCCTTGGGCGTAAGCGGTGTGGCCGGATCGCCGGGCCATCCGGTGCCGGGCTCGACCGGCGAATCGAATGCCAATCCGGTATTCGGATGAACAAGCACATGAACATCCTGCATTCAGCCGGCGGTCACCACGAAATTCGGTGGCTGCCGCGATCGCTTTGAGGTTAGATTCTCCCGGCGATATTTATGACGAATTCCAGCCGCGGTCCGGCACTTCTGATTTTGTTCGCCACGCTGGTGGCGACCGCGGGTACCGGCATTTCGCTGGTTGCCTTCCCCTGGCTGGCGTTGCAGCAGCATGCCGGCGCCGGCGACGCGTCGATCGTGGCCGCGGCGATGACGGTGCCACTGGTGCTGTCCACCCTGGTTGCCGGCACCGCGGTCGACATTTTCGGCCGCCGCCGCATTTCGCTGGTCTCCGATTCGCTGTCCGGCACGGCGGTCGCGGCGGTCCCGGTGCTCGCCTGGCTTTTCGGCGCGAGCACGATCGACGTCGCCGCGCTGGCCGCATTGGCGTTCTTCTCGGCCGCTTTCGACCCGGCCGGGACCACGGCACGCCAGTCGATGCTGCCGGAGGCCGCCGCCCGCGCCGGCTGGTCGCTGGACCGCACCAACAGCGTCTACGAAGCGATCCTCAACCTGGCTTACATCGTGGGCCCGGGCATCGGCGGTTTGATGATCGCCACGGTCGGCGGCGTCAACACGATGTGGATCACGGCTAGCTGTTTCGCGTTGTCGTTTCTGGCAATTGGGGCGCTGCGGCTCGAGGGCATCGGCAAGCCACACCACGCCACCCGGCCCGACGGGCTGGTGTCCGGGGTCGCCGAGGGACTGCGATTCGTCTGGAACCTGCGGATGCTACGCACGCTGGCCCTGGTCGACCTGGTCGTCACCGCGCTGTATCTGCCGATGGAAAGCGTGCTGTTTCCCAAATACTTCAGCGATCGTCACGAACCCGAGGAGTTGGGCTGGGCGCTGATGGCGCTGGGGGTCGGCGGTGTGGCCGGCGCGCTCGGCTACGCCGTGCTGTCGAAATACGTGCGGCGGCGCACGGCGGTGCTCACCGCGACACTGACCTTCGGTGCCGCGTCGGTCGGCATCGCGTTTTTGCCGCCGCTGCCGGTGATCCTGGTGCTGTGCGGTCTGACCGGCCTGGTCTACGGGCCGATCCAGCCGATCTACAACTACGTGATGCAGATCCGGGCTCCGCAGCATCTGCGCGGCCGGGTGGTCGGGGTGATGACGGGGCTGACCTTCGCCGCGGGCCCGTTGGGCTTGCTGGTGGCCGGTCCGCTGGCCGACGCCGCCGGGCTGCGGGTCACCTTCCTGACGTTGGCGGTGCCCATCATCGCGGTCGGCCTGGTCGCGTGCGCGCTGCCGTCGCTGCGGGAACTCGATCGCGCGCCGGAGTTTGCCGAGGATTCAGCGCCGTAAAATCGGCCCGTGAGCGCCACAGTCAATGCAGACATGCTGGCCGGCCTGATCGCCGACCTGCCGGACGGGATGGTCGTCACCGACCCGACCATCACCGACGGCTATCGCCACGACCGCGCCTTCGACCCGTCCGCCGGCACGCCGCTGGCCGTGGTCCGGGCGCGCTGCACCGAAGACGTCCAGGCCGTGCTGCGCTGGGCCAGCGCCCACCGAGTACCGGTCGTGCCGCGGGGCGCCGGCACCGGCTTGTCGGGCGGGGCGACGGCGCTGGCCAACGGGATCGTGTTGTCGACGGAGAAGATGCGCGACATCACCGTCGACCCGGTCACCCGCACCGCCGTATGCCAGCCCGGGCTGCTCAACGCCGAGGTGAAGAAGGCCGTCGCCAAACACGGCCTGTGGTATCCGCCGGACCCGTCGTCGTACGAGATCTGCAGCATCGGCGGCAACATCGCCACCAACGCCGGGGGCCTGTGCTGCGTGAAGTACGGCGTCACCACCGATTACGTGCTGGGCATGCAGGTGGTGCTGGCCGACGGCACCGCGGTGCGGCTGGGCGGGCCACGCCTGAAGGACGTCGCGGGCCTGTCGCTGACCAAGCTGTTCGTCGGCAGTGAGGGCACGCTGGGCGTCGTCACGGAAGTGACGCTGCGGCTGCTGCCCGCGCAGAACACCTCGAGCGTCGTGGTGGCCACCTTCGCCTCGGTCGAGGCGGCGGTCGACGCGGTGCTCGGGGTCGCCGCCCGTCTGCGGCCGGCGATGCTGGAGTTCATGGATTCGCCGGCGATCAACGCCGTCGAGGACATCCTGCGCATGGATCTGGATCGCGGGGCGGCCGCGATGCTGGTGGCCGGCTCCGACGAGCGCGGCCGCGCCAGTGGCGAGGACGCCGAGCTGATGGCGGCGATATTTGCCGAGAACAATGCAACGGACGTTTTCACCACCGACGACCCGGTCGAGGGCGAGGCCTTCGTCGCCGCGCGACGCTTCTGCATCCCGGCGGTCGAGGCCAAGGGATCGCTGCTGCTCGAAGACGTCGGGGTGCCGCTTCCGGCGCTCGGCAAGCTGGTCACCGGCATTGCCCGCATCGCCGCGGAGCGCGACCTGATGATCTCGGTGATCGCCCATGCCGGCGACGGCAACACCCACCCCCTGATCGTGTACGACCCCGCCGACGCCGCGATGGCCGAGCGCGCTCAGCTGGCGTTCGGCGAAATCATGGATCTGGCCATCGGTTTGGGCGGCACGATCACCGGTGAGCACGGGGTGGGCCGGCTGAAGCGGCCCTGGCTGGACGACTACCTCGGGCCCGAGGTGACGCAGCTGAATCAGCGCATCAAGCAGGCACTCGACCCGCTGGGCATCCTCAACCCCGGCGCGGCGATCTAGTTCTTGGCGGCGGCTCTTACGCGCGACGCGCAGGCGGCCGAGGCGTTGAGTGTGCGCCCAGGGCTTCGCGTGTGCGCCCAGGGCTTCGCGTGTGCGCCCAGGGCTTCGCGTGTGCGCCCAGGGCGGCGACACGCCGGGGCGAGGGCGCCCAGGACGCACAACCGAAACCGTCAACGCACACTCCACGCGGCCGAGGCGTTGACATCTCACCGATCTTGTCGTACGAATGAGACATGACTGCGGCCATGTCTCACAACGCGCCCGTCATGTTCGAGCTGCCCAACGCCGACAGGTGGCCAAGCCCGTGGCCGATGTACCGGGCGCTGCGCGACCACGACCCGGTGCACCACGTCGTTCCACCCAAACACCCCGAGCAGGATTACTACGTGCTGTCCCGGCACGCCGATGTGTGGTCGGCGGCCCGCGACCACGAGACGTTCTCCTCGGCGCAGGGCCTGACCGTCAACTACGGCGACCTGGAAATGATTGGGCTGCAAGATAACCCGCCGTTCGTGATGCAGGATCCGCCGGTACACACGGAGTTTCGCAAGCTGGTGTCGCGCGGATTCACGCCGCGGCAGGTCGAGGCCGTGGAACCGAAGGTTCGCCAGTTCGTCACCGAGCGCATCGAGGGGCTGCGCTCCGCCGGCGGCGGCGACATCGTCACGGAGCTGTTCAAGCCGCTCCCGTCAATGGTGGTCGCGCATTATCTCGGTGTCCCCGAGGAAGATTGGGCCCGGTTCGACGGCTGGACCCAGGCCATCGTCGCGGCCAACACCGCCGACGGCGGCGTCGCGGGTGCGCTGGAAACCGTCGGCGACGCGGTCGGATCGATGATGACCTACTTCACCGGGTTGATCGAGCGCCGCCGCAGCGAGCCGGCGGACGACACCATCTCGCACCTGGTGGCCGCCGGCGTCGGCGCCGACGGCGACATCTCCGGCACGCTGTCGATTCTGGCGTTCACCTTCACGATGGTCACCGGCGGCAACGACACCGTGACCGGCATGCTGGGCGGCTCGATGCCGCTGCTGCACCAGTGGCCCGATCAGCGAGAGTTGTTGGTGCGCAAGCCCGAACTGATCGGCGACGCGGTCGAGGAGCTGTTGCGGCTGACCTCGCCGGTACAGGGACTGGCGCGGACGACCACGCGCGACGTGACGATCGGCGACACCACGATCCCGGCCGGCCGTCGAGTGCTGCTGCTGTACGGGTCGGCCAACCGCGACGAGCGTCAATACGGGCCCGACGCCGGCGAACTCGACGTCACCCGCTGCCCGCGCAACATCCTGACGTTCAGCCACGGCGCCCACCACTGCCTGGGCGCGGCGGCGGCCAGGATGCAGTCCCGGGTCGCGCTGACCGAACTGCTGGCCCGCTGCCCGGACTTCGACGTCGACGAGGACTCGATCGTCTGGGCCGGCGGTAGCTACGTGCGGCGCCCGGTGTCGGTGCCGATCACCCTGAAGTCCTGATGGCCGGCAACGACTGGCTTGCCTCGAGCCGCAGCGAAGCAGCCGTGGACCGCATCCTCGACGCGGCCGAGCAGCTTTACACGCAGCGCGACTCGGATTCGATCGGCATGAACGAAATCGCCAGGGCCGCAGGCTGTTCCCGCGCGACGCTGTATCGGTACTTCGACAACCGCGAAGCGCTGCGCACCGCGTACATCCACCGCGAGACACACCGGCTGGGCCGCGACATCATCGCGCGGACCGGCGGCATCGAGGACCCCCGCGAAAGGCTGGTCGTGAGCATCCTCGTCACGCTGGGGATGGTTCGCGAGAGCCCCGCGCTGTCGTCGTGGTTCGCCACCACCCGCCCGCCGGTCGGTGGCGAGTTGGCCGGGCAATCCGACGTGATCGCGGCGTTGGCGGCGGCGTTCCTGCACTCGCTGGGGCCCGACGATCCCGCCGCCATCGAACGCCGGGCACGCTGGACGGTGCGGGTGATCGTCTCGCTGCTGACGCATCCGGGCCGCGACGAGAACGAGGAGCGGGCGATGATCGAGGAATTCGTCGTCCCGATCATCGCCCCGGCAAGCGCCCGCCGCTAACCGAAAGTCACTCAGTTGCGTACCCGGGTGAACCGGTGCAGCAGCCAGGCCGGCGGGATCGTCACCGCCAGGGTCGCGACGAACAGGTACAGCATCGGGCCGGTGTACACGTGGGCGCGGACGATGTAGACCATCGCGAATTCCATGGTCACCAGGTGGATCAAAAAGATTTCGTAGGAGATCTCGCCGAGCCACACCATCGGCCGGCTGGCCAGCAGTTGCCAGTACCAGCCGTGGCCCTGCAGGGCCAGCGGGGCCACCGCCAGGGTGGCGATCACGGCATAGAAGACCGTCTTGACGACCGCCTCCGGGGTCGACGCCGGCGACGTCGTGGGAGCGCCGCCGATCGGGGTGGACACGATGAAATAGCAGATGACCGCCAGCGGTATGGCCGCGAACGCATAGCAGCGCACACCCATCGCCTGCAGCACCGCCAGCAACATGCCGCCGAGAAACCAGGCCAGGTAGGTCGGCAGCCACAACCGGGCGCCGTCGGCGAACCAATGATCGGTGTGCACCAAGACCACCCAGGCCGGGCTGATCAACGACATCGCCAGCAGAGTCCCCACCAGCAACCGGGGCTGCCAACGCCGACGGCAGATGACCACCAACAGCAGGTAGGCCAGCAACGGCAGCAACACGTAGAAGGACGCCTCCACCGCGAGGCTCCACATCTGGGTCAGGCCCTGATGCAGATACTTGCCGAGGTAGCCGTCGGTGTAGATCTGCGTCAACGTGAGATTGCGAACCAACCCGAACCAGGAGTGCCCGGGGTTCGGTCCGGCGTCGCGGAAGTGGTACAGCACATAGGCGAACAGCACGGTGATGACATAGGCCGGCATGATGCGCCGAACCCGGTGCCACGCATAGCGACTCACCGATGGTGGCGGTCCGCCGTCGGCGGCCGCCTTGACCCAGGGACCGAACAGCAAGAAGCCGGACAGCACGAAGAAGATCGGTACCCCGATCTCCATCCGGGCACCGACCAGGCCCCAATAGCCGTGCGTGTACTTGCCGGTGGTGTAGGCGGCGTGGGTGCCGACGACCAGGATCGCGGCGACCGCGCGGATACCGGTCAGGGAAGCGACCCGGTCGACGCGCGAGACCTGCTCGAGTCCGCCCTGGGCGTCCCGTTCGTCGGACAGGGTCATCCAGCGTCTTTTCTACGCGGCTTGGGCCCACCGCGCCGGGGCTTCTCCGCGGACTTGCCGGACGAGCGGTCCGGCTTGAGGTCGATCAGCACACCCGAGATGCGGGTCTTTTCAAGCTTTTTCAGCGTCGACGGCGAAAGCTTTACCGGCAACTCCACCAACGAGAAATCCGGCCCGATGGCGATGTGACCGAAATCGCTGCGGTGCAGGCCGCCCTCGTTGGCGATGGCGCCGACGATTGCGCCCGGCCCGATCTTGTGGCGCTTGCCGACGGCGATCCGGTAGGTCTGGAACGACCGCATGCCCCTTGACTTTTCGGGCCGTTCTCGGCGCTCGTTGTCGCGCTCGGGCCGCTCGCGGCGCCGCGGCGGCGGTTCGGGCGACATCAAGAACTCTTCGCCGTCGCGGGACTGCACCGCCAGCGCCGCGGCGATGTCGGCCATCGGCACGTCGTGCTCGCGCTCGTAATCCTCGACCAGCCTGCGAAACAGCTCGAGGCCCGGGCTGCTCAGTGCGCCGGTGATGGAGTCGGCGAACTTCGCCACCCGCTGGGCGTTGACGTCTTCGACGGTGGGAAGTTCGGCCTCGGTCAGACTCTGCCGTGTTGCCTTCTCAATCGCCTTGAGCAGGTGGCGTTCCCGCGGCGAGACGAACAACAGTGCGGCGCCCGAGCGCCCAGCCCGGCCGGTGCGCCCGATGCGATGGACATAAGACTCGGTGTCGTGCGGGATGTCGTAGTTGAGCACATGCGAGATGCGTTCGACGTCCAGCCCCCTGGCCGCGACGTCGGTGGCGACCAGGATGTCGATGCTGCCGTCCTTAAGTGCGGCCACGGTCCGCTCGCGCTGGGCCTGCGCGATGTCGCCGTTGATCGCGGCCGCGGAAAAGCCTCGGGCGCGCAGCTTTTCGGCCACCTCTTCGGTCGCCTGCTTGGTGCGAACGAAGACGATCATCGCCTCGAACGGCTCGACTTCCAGGATCCGGGTCAGCGCATCCATCTTGCGCGGCCCGGCTACTTGAATGTAGCGCTGCGAAATGTTCTCGGCGGTAGCCGTTTTCGCCTTCGAGGTGACTTCGAACGGGTCGTGCAGATACTTGGTGGTGATCTTGCGGATCGCCGGTGGCATGGTCGCCGAGAAGAGGGCCACCTGCTTGTACTCCGGCGTCTCGCTCAGAATGCGGTCGACTTCCTCGGCGAAACCCATGGTGAGCATCTCGTCGGCCTCGTCGAGCACCAGGTAGTCCACCCGGGACAGATCCAGCGTCCCGCGTTCGAGGTGGTCGATGACCCGGCCGGGCGTGCCGACCACCACCTGTGCACCCCGTCGCAGCCCCGCCAGCTGCACGCCGTAGGACGCCCCGCCATAGATCGGCAGCACGTTGAGCTGCGGTAGATGGGCCCCGTATCGGCTGAACGCCTCGGCCACCTGCAGCGCCAGCTCGCGGGTGGGCGCCAGGATGAGGGCCTGGGTCGCTTTGTTGCCGACGTCGATCTTGGACAGGATCGGGGTGGCAAAGGCCGCCGTCTTACCGGTTCCGGTCTGCGCCAGACCCACCACGTCCGAACCCGCCATCAGCGCCGGAATCGTCGCAGCCTGGATTCCCGTCGGCGACTCGTAGCCCACGTCGGCGAGGGCCCGCACGACGTCGGGATGAATCTGCAGGTCGGCAAACGAAGTAGCGGCCGCTGCCGGCGAGCCGTCGGGGACTGTCATCGTCTGAGAAGTTTAGTGGTGACCGCGAGCGCTGCGCAGCTGGGCGCGTGGGGGCCCCGCCAGTCTGACCAGTGGCACGGCATGCCTGCCACACCAGCGCCCGCGATGCCGGTACGGTGGCGCGGTGTGGGGTGCCTACCATGCCGTGTCGAGACACTGACCGTCGGCGTCCTGGTCGCCGTGACGTTGGCCGGCTGCGGTTCGGGAGATTCGACGGTCGCCAAGACGCCGCAAGCCACCACGGTGGCCGCGTCGATCACCGCCCCGGCCACCCCGAAGCCGACCGAGATCGCGTCGCCCGGTTCCAGCCCGCCGGCCGACCCGTGCGCGGTCAATCTGGCCTCGCCGACGATCGCGAAAGTGGTCTCCGACCTACCCCGCGATCCGCGCAGCCAACAGGCGTGGAACCCGGAGCCGTTGGCCGGTAACTACAACCAGTGCGCACAGCTGTCCGCGGTGATCATCAAGGCCAACACCAACGCGATCAATGCCACGACCCGCGCCGTGCTGTTCCATCTCGGGCAGTTCATCCCGCAGGGAGTGCCGGACACCTACGGGTTCAACGGCATCGACCCGGCGCAAACCACCGGCGACACGGTGGCGCTGACCTATCCCAGCGGAATCACCGGCCTGAACACCAACGTCCGATTCCATTGGAACGGCAACACCGTCGAGCTGATCGGCAACGGCCCCGGGCACTGACCCGGCACACGGTCGCAGCACCGCGTCGCTGTCGGTCGCCTCACCTACAGTGGCTGCTGTGTTCGTCACCGACGACAGCATCGTGTACAGCGCGTCGGACCTGGCCGCGGCCGCCCGATGCGAGTACGCCCTGCTCCGGAATTTCGATGCCAAGCTGGGCTGGGGCCCCGCCGTCGACGTCGAAGACGAACTGCTGGCGCGCACCGCCGCCCTCGGTGACGAGCACGAGCAACGCGAACTCGACCGGCTGCGCACCGAGTTCGCCGATGGTGTCGCCGTCATCGGCCGTCCGGCCTACACCCTGGCCGGGCTGACCGCAGCCGCCGAGGCGACGCGGCGCGCGATCGCCAACCGCGCCCCGGTGGTGTATCAGGCGGCGATGTTCGACGGCCGCTTCGTCGGGTTCGCCGACTTCCTGGTTGCCGACGGTGAACGGTATCGGCTCGTCGACACCAAGCTGGCCCGCTCCCCCAAGGTCACCGCATTGCTGCAGCTGGCTGCCTACGCCGACGCGCTGACCGGGATGGGCGTGTCCGTCGCCGACGAGGCCGAGCTGCGGCTGGGCGACGGCTCGATCGTGCGTTATCGCGTCCGCGATCTGATCCCCGTCTTTCGATCCCAGCGCGCGCTGCTGCAGCGCCTCCTCGACGAGCATTACGCCGCCGGGACGGCGGTGCGCTGGGAAGACGACGGCGTGCGGGCGTGTTTTCGCTGTCCGCTCTGCGTCGAGCAGGTGCAGGCAGGAGACGACCTGCTGCTGGTGGCCGGGATGCGAATCAGCCAGCGGGACAAGCTGATTGATGCCGGGATCGCCACGGTCGCCGACCTGGCCCGACACCGCGGACCGGTGCCCGATCTGGCGCCCAGCGTGGTGGACAAGCTGACTGCTCAGGCGAAACTGCAAGTCCGGCAACGTGATACCGGCGTTCCGCAGTTCCAGGTCGTCGATCCGCAACCACTGGCGCTGTTGCCGGAGCCCGACCCCGGCGATCTGTTCTTCGACTTCGAGGGTGATCCGCTGTGGACCGCCGACGGCCAGGACTGGGGCCTGGAGTACCTGTTCGGCGTGCTGGACGCGGCCGGGAAGTTCAACCCGCTGTGGGCGCACAACCGGGTCGAGGAGCGCAAGGCGTTGGTCGATTTCCTGGCGATGGTGAAAAAGCGCCGCAAGCGCCGGCCCAACATGCACATCTACCACTACGCGCCGTATGAGAAGACGGCGTTGTTGCGGCTTGCCGGACGCTACGGCGTCGGCGAGGACGAGGTCGACGACCTGTTGCGCAGCGGGATCCTGGTCGACTTGTACCCGTTGGTGCGCAAGAGCATTCGATCCGGCGCCGAGTCGTTCAGCCTCAAGGCCCTCGAACCCTTGTACATGGGCACCCAGCTGCGCTCGGGGGAGGTCACCACGGCCGCCGATTCGATCACCTCCTACGCCAAGTGCTGCGAACTGCGCGACGCCGGCCGAGCCGGCGAAGCCGAAACGGTGCTCAAGGAGATCGAGGACTACAACCACTACGACTGCCGCTCGACGCAGGAATTGCGCAACTGGCTGTTGGTGCGCGCCTGGGAATCCGGTATCACACCGGTTGGCGCCCAGCCGGTTTCCGGCGACGACACCGTCGACGATCACGACGAGCTGGCGGCGACGCTGGCCGCGTTCACCGGGGACGCCGCGGCCGGCGACCGCACGCCGGAGCAGGTCGCCGTCGCGCTGGTGGGCGCGGCGCGCGGCTACCACCGGCGGGAGGACAAACCGTTCTGGTGGGCGCATTTCGACCGGCTGAACTTCCCGGTCGACGAATGGGCGGACAACACCGACGTCTTTGTCGCCGTCGAGGCAACGGTCAGCGTGGACTGGCATACCCCGCCGCGGGCCCGCAAGCCGCAGCGGCGGGTGACGCTGCGCGGTGAGCTCGCCCGCGGCGACCTGATGACCGACGTGTTCGCGCTCTATGAGGCACCGGCCCCGCCGAACATGACCGACAATCCCGACCGGCGGGCGGCCGGACGGGCCACCGTCGTCGAGGTCGACGATCCGGCAGTCCCCACCGAAGTCGTCATCCTGGAGCGAATCGGCAATGACGGCAACGCCTTTCATCAACTACCTTTCGCGCTGACACCCGGCCCGCCGCTTCCCACCACCGCGCTGCGCGAATCGATCGAAGCCACCGCGACCGCGGTGGCCGCCGGGCTGCCGCAGCTGCCCCGCACCGCGATGATCGACCTGCTGCTGCGCCGCGCGCCCCGCACCAAAAGTGGCGCCGCGCTGCCGCGCACCGGCGACGCCATCGCCGACATCACCGCCGCGACACTGGACCTCGGGTCGTCCTACCTGGCGGTGCACGGCCCGCCGGGAACCGGAAAGACTTACACGGCCGCGCAGGTGATCACCCGCTTGGTCACCGAACACGGCTGGCGCGTCGGTGTGGTGGCGCAGTCGCACGCCACGGTGGAGAACCTGCTCGACGCCGTGCTCGACGCCGGGCTGGAACCGGGCCGGGTCGCGAAGAAGAAGTACGACCACCACGGGCCGCGCTGGCAGGAGATCGACGGCAGCGAGTACGGCGCATTCATCGCCGCCACCAGCGGATGCGTGATCGGGGGTACGGCTTGGGATTTCGCCAACGCCAATCGGGTTCCGCCGGGCAGCCTGGATCTGCTCGTCATCGACGAGGCCGGCCAGTTCTGCCTGGCCAACACGATCGCGGTGGCGCCGGCGGCCGACAGCCTGCTGCTGCTCGGCGACCCCCAGCAGCTGCCGCAGGTCAGTCAGGGCACTCATCCCGAGCCGGTCGACTCGTCCGCGCTCGATTGGCTGGTCGACGGTCAGCGCACGCTACCAGATGAGCGCGGCTATTTCCTGGACCTGTCCTACCGGATGCACCCGGCGGTCTGCGCCGCGGTCTCCGAGCTGTCGTACGAAGGCAGGCTGCATTCGGTGACCGAGCGCACCGCAGCACGGCGCCTGGACGGCTGTGAGCCCGGCGTACGCGTGTGTTCCGTTCGCCACCAAGGCAATTCAGTCGAAAGCCCCGAGGAAGCCGACGCGATCGTCGCCGAGATCCGCCGGCTGCTCGGATCCGCCTGGACCGACGAGCACGGGACCAGGGCATTGGTCGCCCCGGATGTGCTGGTGCTGGCGCCGTACAACGCTCAGGTGTCGCTGGTGCGCCAGCGGTTGGCTTCCGCGGGTCTGGGCGCGGTGCGGGTCGGAACCGTCGACAAGTTCCAGGGCGGACAGGCGCCGGTGGTCTTCATCTCGATGACGGCATCGTCGGCCGACGAGGTGCCACGCGGAATCTCGTTCCTGCTCAACAGGAATCGGCTGAACGTCGCAGTCAGCCGGGCACAGTACGCGGCGGTGATCGTGCGTTCGGAGTTGCTGACCGAGTACCTGCCCACCACGCCGGCCGGCCTGCTGGAACTGGGCGGCTTCTTGGCGCTGACGGCGAACGCCTGAGCGGCCTACCTACCAGAGGAATGCCGGCCGCTACCTCTTGCGTCGTCGTCCGGGTCCGGGCCGTAGCGCGGACCCCGCGCGGCCCGCGTGGAGCCGTTCACCCGGCGCCCCGGCGACGGCGCACTGCGATCGCTGCGGGTGGCCGGACCGTGCCAGTGCGGCGGCAGGTCGCCGGTAGGCCGGAAGCGCTTTTCGCGGTCGACGTGAGACCCGTTGTGGGCGAACCCGATCGGTTCAGGCCGCGACGGCGGGTCGTCGCGGCGGCGGCGGCGCGATTCGACGGGGTCGGTGTGCAGCACCTCGGGCGGTGCGCTCACCGGGGCCGGCTCGCCGGTCTGCTCGCGGCGCAGGATGACTTCGATGTAGTCGTCATCGTCATCGCGATCGTCAAAGTCGGGGGGCGCCGCACCGACGCCGGCGGGCGCGAAGCCGATCAGGAACAGGGCGGCGCCGATCCCGAACAGCGTGATGAACGCGGGCAACAGCACCGACTGCGACATCGCGGCCGAGAAGGGCTCGCGCACGAATTCGGGCAACTGCAACGCGATAGCGCCATCCCCCGCGTCCCGTTCGGACCCGTCGGGCAGCTCGGCCCCGATGCGCCACGTCATGAACGCGGCCATCGCGGCGCTGCCGAACACCGCCCCGAGCTGGCGGACCGAGTTGTAGACAGCGGAGCCGGCGCCGGCCAGCTCCGGCGGCAGATTACGGGTGGCGGTGGCCGTCAGCGGCGACCACACAAACGCCATCCCGACACCAATTGCAGTGAACGGCAACGCCAATCGCCAGATAGGCGTGTCCGGGGCCATCTCGAACGCCAGCCAGGTCAGCGCGATCGCCAACACCGAAAAGCCGAAACCGAGCACCGGCCGTGGGTGATATCGGTCGACGATCCGGCCGACCAATGGCGCGAGCACACCGTTGGCGATCGCCATCGGCGCGATCAGCCACGCCGAGCGGGTCGGCGACAACCCGCACACCGTCTGCGCATAAAAGGTCACCGGCAACATCAACGCCGTGGCCGCGAATGAGGTGATGCCGACCCCGAGGCTGCACAGGCTGAAATCGCGGTCGGTGAACACCTCCAACGGGATCAGCGGCTCCCGGGTGTTCACCGACTGCCAGTAGACGAACGCCGAGACGAACCCGACACCGGCGACGACCGTCGCCCAGATCCACGGCTGCCATCCGGCGGACTGGCCCTGCTGCAGACCGAACACGATCAGGAACGTGCCCACCCCGGACAAGCCGACGCCCACCAGATCGAACCGATGTGCCCGGGTGGGCAGCTCCGGCACCAGCCACACCGCCAGTGCCAGCCCGACGATGCCGATCGGGACGTTGACGAAGAAGATCCACTCCCAGCCCAGCCCGTCCACCAGTACGCCGCCGGCCAGCGGCCCCACCAGGCTGGCGACCCCGGCGGTGGCCCCCCACACGCTGGCCGCCACCCCGCGCCGCTGCGGCGGGAAGATCCGGGTGATCACCGTCAGGGTCTGGGGGGTGAGCACCCCGGCGCCGATGCCCTGCACGACCCGAGCGGCGACCAGCATGCCGGCGCTGCCGGCCAGCCCGCACCACAACGAGGCGGCGGTGAACACCACCAGACCGATCAGATAAAGGTTCTTCGGGCCGAATCGATCACCGAGCCGGCCGGCCACCAGCAACACCACCGCATAACCGAGCAGGTAGGCACTCGTCACCCAGACCACGGCGTCGTATCCGATGTGCAAGTCGGACATGACGGTCGGGTTGGCGATCGCGACGATGGTCGAGTCGACCATGATCATGAAGAACCCGATCATCATCGCCCAGAGTGCGTGCCACGGGTTTCGGCTGCCGCGCGGCCCCGATCGGGCAAGGAACTTTTGGTCCGCGGCCATATCGGCACGACTCGGCCCCGCGCGCCGGGCTTGCCCGGACGACCCGGACGTGGCCGTGGTCATGCACTCACCTCGCTTCAGCGCCCGGCGACCGGCTTGCCGCCGTGAGCAGGTGTTGCACCGCAGCGACTCCCTCAGCCGCAGCCGACCAACGGCTCGAGCGGTGTCCAGCCTGCATTATTCCGGGTCGGCCGGCCGGCCGCCGCCGGCGGTCGGGCAGACGCGCACACATCGGCGCTTGCGCCGCGTTCAGCAAACTCGCGTTAGCCTGGAAGGAACGCCATTCGCTAAGAGAGGCACCCATGAGCGCGCGACGCAATAGGTCAGGGCTCAGATCCCTGAGACGATCCGAGCAACCGCCCGATAACGTGCCGCCCGGTCGCCCGAAGGCATCTACGCGCGCATTGGCGCAGGTCATCGAGCGTAGTTCGCGGATCCAGGGCCCGGCCGCCGAGGCCCTGGTGGCCCGGCTGCGCCGCACCTACCCGGGCGCGAGCCCCGCCGAGATCATCACCAAGCTGGAGAACCGCTACCTGACCGCATTGACGGCCAGCGGCGCCGCGGTCGGTTCGGCGGCCACCTTCCCCGGGATCGGGACGTTGACCGCGATGTCGGCGGGCGCCGGTGAAACCGTGTTCTTCCTGGAAGCGACCGCGATCTTCGTGCTGTCGACCGCCCAGGTCCACGGCATCCCCGCCGATCACCACGAGCGGCGTCGCGCGCTGGTGCTGTCCGTCCTGGTCGGCGACGACAGCAAGCGGGCCATCGGCGAACTGATCGGCCCGGCGCGCACCAACGGCGGCTGGCTGGCCGAGGGCATGGCCTCGCTGCCGCTGTCGAGCCTGGGACGGCTCAACACCCGGATGCTCAAATTCTTCGTCAAGCGATACGCGCTGCGACGCGGCGCTTTGATGTTCGGCAAAATGCTGCCCGTCGGCATCGGCGCCGTGGTCGGTGGCGGCGGCAACCGCATCGTGGGAAAGAAAATCGTCCGCAATGCGCGCCAGGCATTCGGCACCCCGCCGCCGCGCTGGCCGAACCCCTTGCACGTGTTGCCGACGGTGCGCGAGGTGAGTCGGTAGCGCTCGGTGGTCACGCTGGCGAATTACCCGCGAAGGGTTAGCCTTTATGAGGCGGAAACGTAATAGTCCGCCGCGGGTGTGAGGTACCTCGTCAACCGAGGTGCGCAGAGTCGCAGGCGTCGGGGCGATAGCTCTTGATAGAGCCTGCAGGACAAAAGGATTGAGGCGAACAGCGGCCGTGAGCAACAGCAGTTCACCATTCGGGCAAAACGAATGGCTGGTCGAGGAGATGTACCGCAAGTTCCGCGACGACCCCTCGTCCGTGGATCCGAGCTGGCACGAGTTCCTGACGGACTACAACCCCGAGCCCACCGCCGCAGCCACCCAGGACACCCCGAGCCCCGGTGCCGGGCAGCCCGCCGCGGCGCCCAAGCCGGTCGCCGTCACCGAGCAGCCGG
>NZ_HG964446.1:4705808-4771295 GCF_000689255.1 Mycobacterium triplex
CGCCGCCCCCGCACCCGCGCCCGCCCCGAAGCCCGCCGCGGCCCCGCCGGCCGAAGGCGACGAAGTGCAGGTTTTGCGCGGTGCCGCCGCGGCCGTCGTCAAGAACATGTCCGCATCGCTGGACGTACCGACGGCGACCAGCGTCCGCGCCGTGCCCGCGAAACTGATGATCGACAACCGCATCGTCATCAACAACCAACTCAAGCGCACCCGCGGCGGCAAGATCTCCTTCACCCACCTGCTGGGCTACGCGCTGGTGCAGGCGGTCAAGAAGTTCCCCAACATGAACCGGCACTACGCCGAGGTCGACGGCAAGCCCACCGCGGTCACGCCCGCGCACACCAACCTCGGTCTGGCCATCGACCTGCAGGGCAAGGACGGAAAACGCTCCCTGGTGGTAGCCGGCATCAAGGGTTGCGAGACCATGCGGTTCGCGGAATTCGTCTCCGCCTACGAAGACATCGTGCGCCGCGCCCGCGACGGCAAGCTGACCGCCGAAGACTTTGCCGGAGTGACGATTTCGCTGACCAACCCGGGCACCATCGGCACCGTGCACTCGGTGCCGCGGCTGATGGCCGGCCAGGGCGCCATCATCGGTGTGGGCGCGATGGAATACCCCGCCGAATTCCAGGGCGCCAGCGAGGAGCGCATCGCCGAACTCGGGATCGGGAAGCTGATCACCCTCACCTCGACCTACGACCATCGCATCATCCAGGGTGCGGAGTCCGGTGATTTCCTGCGCACCATCCACGAGATGTTGCTCTCGGATGCGTTCTGGGACGAGATCTTCCGCGAGTTGGGCAACCCGTACCTGCCGGTGCGGTGGAGCACCGACAACCCGGACTCGATCGTCGACAAGAACGCCCGGGTGATGGAATTGATTGCGGCCTACCGCAATCGCGGGCATCTGATGGCCGACATCGACCCACTGCGGTTGGACACCAGCCGATTCCGCAGTCACCCGGACCTGGAAATCCTCAATCACGGCCTGACCCTGTGGGATCTCGACCGGGTGTTCAAGGTCAACGGCTTCGCCGGCTGCGAGTACAAGAAGCTGCGCGACGTGCTGGGCCTGCTGCGCGACGCGTACTGCCGCCATATCGGCGTCGAGTACACCCACATCCTCGAGCCCGAGCAGCAGCGATGGCTGGAAGAGCGGGTCGAGACCAAGCACGTCAAACCGACGGTGGGCGAACAGAAATACATTCTGAGCAAGCTCAACGCCGCCGAGGCCTTCGAAACCTTCCTGCAAACCAAATACGTTGGGCAGAAACGGTTCTCACTGGAAGGCGCCGAAAGCCAGATCCCACTGATGGACGCGGTGATCGACCAGTGCGCCGAACACGGCCTGGACGAAGTGGTCATCGCGATGCCGCACCGCGGCCGGCTCAACGTGCTGGCCAACATCGTCGGCAAGCCCTACTCGCAGATCTTTTCCGAGTTCGAGGGCAACCTCAACCCGTCGCAGGCGCACGGGTCCGGCGACGTCAAGTACCACCTCGGCGCCACCGGCGTGTATCTGCAGATGTTCGGAGACAACGAAATCCAGGTGTCGCTGACGGCCAACCCGTCGCACCTAGAGGCCGTCGACCCGGTGCTGGAGGGATTGGTTCGGGCCAAGCAGGACCTGCTGGAACTGGGGCACGTCGACGGCGAGGAAGAACGGGTCTTCTCGGTCATGCCGCTGATGTTGCACGGCGACGCCGCGTTCGCCGGCCAGGGGGTGGTCGCCGAGACGCTGAACCTGGCGCTGCTGCCCGGCTATCGCGTCGGCGGCACCATCCACGTCATCGTCAACAACCAGATCGGCTTCACCACCGCCCCGGAGTTCTCCCGGTCCAGCGAGTACTGCACCGACGTGGCGAAAATGATCGGCGCGCCGATCTTCCACGTCAACGGCGACGACCCGGAAGCGTGCGTGTGGGTGGCCCGGCTGGCCGTGGACTTCCGCCAGAAGTTCCGCAAGGACGTGGTCATCGACATGCTGTGCTACCGCCGGCGCGGCCACAACGAGGGCGACGACCCGTCGATGACCAACCCTTACATGTACGACGTCGTCGACACCAAGCGCGGCGCCCGCAAGAGCTACACCGAGGCCCTGATCGGCCGCGGTGACATCTCGATGAAGGAAGCCGAGGACGCGCTGCGCGACTACCAGGGCCAACTGGAGCAGGTGTTCAACGAGGTCCGTGAGGTCGAAAAGCACGGCGTCCAGCCCAGCGAATCGGTGGAGGCCGACCAGCTGGTGCCCGCGGGGCTGGCGACCGCGGTGGACAAATCGCTGCTGGCGCGCATCGGCGACGCGTTCCTGGCCGTCCCGGAGGGATTCACCGTGCACCCGCGCGTGCGGCCGGTCCTGGAAAAGCGCCGGGAGATGGCCTACGAGGGCAAGATCGACTGGGCCTTCGGGGAGCTGCTGGCGCTGGGCTCGCTGGTCGCCGAGGGCAAGCTGATCCGCCTGTCCGGACAGGACACCCGCCGCGGCACGTTCTCGCAACGGCATGCGGTGATCATCGACCGCCACAACTGCGCGGAGTTCACGCCGCTGCAACTGCTGGCGACCAACCCCGACGGCACCCCGACCGGGGGCAAGTTCCTGGTCTACGACTCACCGCTGTCCGAGTACGCCGCCGTCGGCTTCGAGTACGGCTACACCGTGGGCAACCCGGACGCGCTCGTGTTGTGGGAAGGGCAGTTCGGCGACTTCGTCAACGGTGCCCAGTCGATCATCGACGAGTTCATCAGCTCCGGCGAGGCCAAGTGGGGGCAGTTGTCCAACGTGGTGCTGCTGCTGCCGCACGGCCACGAAGGCCAGGGTCCCGACCACACCTCCGGGCGGATCGAGCGCTTCCTGCAGCTGTGGGCCGAGGGGTCGATGACGATCGCGATGCCGTCGACGCCATCGAACTACTTCCACTTGCTGCGCCGCCACGCCCTCGACGGCATTCAGCGCCCGCTGATCGTGTTCACCCCGAAGTCGATGCTGCGCAACAAGGCGGCCGTCAGCGACATCCGGGACTTCACCGAGATCAAGTTCCGCTCGGTGCTGGAGGAACCGACCTACGAGGAAGGCATCGGCGATCGCAGCAAGGTCCGCAGAATCCTGCTGACCAGCGGCAAGCTCTACTACGAGCTGGTGGCACGCAAGGCCAAGGACAACCGCGACGACATCGCGATCGTGCGGATCGAGCAGCTCGCGCCGCTGCCGAAGCGGCGCCTGGCCGAAACGCTGGACCGCTACCCGGACGTCAGCGAGTATTTCTGGGTGCAGGAAGAGCCGGCGAATCAGGGTGCCTGGCCCCGTTTCGGCCTGGAGCTGCCCGAGTTGCTGCCGGACAAACTGACCGGGATCAAGCGCATCTCACGCCGGGCGATGTCGGCGCCCTCGTCGGGTTCGTCCAAGGTGCACGCGGTCGAGCAACAGGAGATACTCGACACCGCGTTCGGCTGAGATTCACTATTCACCGGTTGGGCGTCTATAGGAACCGGTTAACCTCGACGCATGGGGCGGACTTTGGAAAGGGTGTACATGCACAAGTTCGCCGGCAAGGTCGCCGTCGTGACCGGCGCGGGTTCGGGTATCGGTCAGGCGCTGGCCATCGAGCTCGGCCGCGCGGGTGCCAGCCTTGCGATCAGTGACGTCAACACCGACGGTCTGGCGCAGACCGAAGAACAGCTGAAGGCCATCGGCGCGCCGGTCAAAACCGACCGACTCGACGTCACCGAGCGGGAGGCCTTCCAGGCGTACGCCGACGAGGTCAACGACCACTTCGGCAAGGTCAACCAGATCTACAACAACGCGGGGCTCACCCACATCGGCACGCTCGAGCTCAGCGACTTCAAGGACATCGAGCGGGTGATAGATGTTGACTTCTGGGGAGTTGTCAACGGCACCAAGGCTTTTCTGCCCCACCTGATCGCCTCCGGGGACGGCCACGTCGTCAACATCTCCAGCGTGCTCGGGGTGATGGCGCTGCCGGGCCAGGTCGCCTACGTCTCGGCCAAGTTCGCCGTCCGCGGGTTCACCGAGGCGCTGCGCCAGGAGATGGCGGCGGCCGGCCACCGGGTGGGGGTGACCGTGGTGCACCCGGGTGGCGTCAAGACCTCATTCGGTACCAACGCCGGCGTCGCCGAGGGCATGGGCATCGACCACGACGAGATGCTGGAGAATTTCGACCAGCAGGTCGCCAAGACGACACCGCAGCAGGCCGCCCAGACCATCTTGGCGGCGGTGGGCAAGAACAAGGCCCGCGTGCTGGTCGGCGCCGACGCGAAATCCGCGGACCTGCTGGTGCGGGCGGCCAGCAATAGCTATCACGAAGTCCTGTTCGGCGGGCCGGGCGTGCTGGGCCGGGTGACGACCTTCGGGCGCCGCATGCTGGCCCGCATGCGCTGACGCTCGGCGACCCGGCTGCTGCCCGAGACCGCCGGTACCGGTAATCTCGAGGCAATTGTCGACATGACGGAGGGTGCGCATGCAGGGTTTCGCCGGCAAGGTCGCGGTGGTCACGGGCGCGGGGTCGGGTATCGGTCAAGCGCTGGCCGTCGAGCTCGGCCGCTCGGGTGCCAGCCTGGCGATCAGTGACGTCAACACCGAGGGCCTGGCGCAGACCGAAGAACAGCTGAAGGCCATCGGCGCGCCGGTCAAGGCCGACCGACTCGACGTCAGCGAGCGCGAGGCCTTCCTGGCCTACGCCGACGAGGTCAACGACCACTTCGGCAAGGTCAACCAGATCTACAACAACGCCGGCATCGCTTTCATCGGCGACATCGAGGTCAGCCAGTTCAAGGACATCGAGCGGGTGATGGATGTCGACTTCTGGGGAGTTGTCAACGGCACCAAGGCTTTTCTGCCCCACCTGATCGCCTCCGGGGACGGCCACGTCGTCAACATCTCCAGCGTGTTCGGGTTGTTCTCCGTGCCGAGCCAGGCCGCGTACAACGCGGCCAAATTCGCGGTGCGGGGCTTCACCGAGGCGCTGCGCCAGGAGATGTGGGTGGCCGGGCATCCGGTAAAGGTCACCACCGTGCACCCGGGCGGCATCAAGACCGGGATCGCGCGCAACGCCACCGCCGCCGAAGGACTCGACGCGGCCGAATTGGCCAAGGCGTTCGACAAGAAGATGGCCAGCACCACCCCGGAGAAGGCCGCGCGAGTGATCTTGGAGGGCGTTCGCAAGAACAAGGCCCGGGTGCTGGTCGGCACCGACGCCAAGATTCTGGATGCCCTGGTCCGGCTGACCGGCTCGGGCTATCAGCGGCTGTTCGCACCCGTCACGCATCGGGTCGTTCCGCGCAAGAAGTAGACCCTCAGCGCCCGAGCGGGTGTTCGGCGAGCCACCCGCCGGCGACCGCCACCGCATCGGCGCCGCCGGCGACTTGGCGGCGCATGTCGGCCAGCGCCGAGGTGTCCAGCACGCCGGCCACTTCGTTGATCGCCAATACCTGCCGATCCGTCAGCGCATTGCGCCGATACAGCGGCACCACGTTCTCCGCGCGGATCAGCGCGGGTTTGCCGTCGGCCAGCGCCACCAGGTCCCCCGGGATGGCCGGGTCGGCGGTGGTGGTCCACCCCGCGGTCAGCTGTCCGGCCCGTATTGCCGCGAACATCGTTGTGCCATCCGGGAATTCACGTGGCGTGGGCAGCTTGCACCCGCCGATTGCCGACGGCGCCCGGTGCCCGGCCACGATCCCGACGACCAGGCCGTCGCAGTGCTTTGGAAGCGCGGAAAGATCGGCGCTGCGGTCCTGGCCGCCCCAGGCCTTGGCGGTGGGTTGCGTCACCAGCAGCACGGGTTTGTCCTCGGCGGCGGTGGTGTAGTCGCCCGCGGCGACGCCCTCGGGCAGCGCCGACACCATCGCGCGGTAGACCTGCGCGTCGGAGGTCACCGCGGCCGCGCCGGGCTGCAGGGCCTGCAACGTCTGGCCGGTGAACGCGGGCGTGACGGTAACGGCGCCCGAGTCCAGCTGCGCCATCGGGTCGTCGACGGTCTCGGCGCGTGCGGTGAAACCGTAGGACCGCAGCGCCGCGAGGTAGACGCCGGCCAGCAGCTGCGAGGTGGGGTCGTGCTTCGAACCGACCACCAGGCCAGGCGTTTCACGGTGGTCGCCGGGACCGGCCGAACAGCCGGTGCCAAGCCAGCCAGCGAGCACGGCGGCAGACAGCAGCGCCGCGAGCTTGCCGATACTCACTCCGAGGAGTCTGCCGCCCGCGCCACGGCTCGCGCCACTGCCTCGCCGACACCCGGGTCCAGCGGGCTCGGCACGATCCGGTCGGCGGCGAGGTCGTCGCTGACGACGGAGAAGATCGCCTCGGCGGCGGCCACCATCATCGTTTCGGTGATCCGCCGCGCCCCGGCATCCAGCGCGCCGCGGAAGACCCCCGGGAAGGCCAGCACGTTGTTGATCTGGTTGCAGAAGTCGCTGCGGCCGGTGGCCACCACGGCGGCGTACTTGGCCGCGAGGTCGGGATGGATCTCCGGGTCGGGGTTGGACAGCGCGAACACGATGCAATCGGGCGCCATCGTGGCGATCAGCTCCTCGGGCACCACGCCGGCCGACACCCCGAGAAACACGTCGGCTTCCTTGAGCGCTTCCACCATGCCGCCGGCCAGGCCGCGGGGGTTGCTGTTGCGCGCCAGGTCGGTCTTGACGATGTTCATGTCGTCGCGCCCGGTGTGCAGGATGCCCCGCGAGTCGAGCACCGTGATGTCCGAAACCCCCATTGCGAGAAGGAGTTTCGAGCATGCGACGCCTGCCGCCCCGGCGCCGGAGACCACCACCCGCAGCGAGCCCATGTCGCGGCCGAGCAGCTTGGCGGCGCCCATCAGCGCGGCCAGCACGACGATCGCGGTGCCGTGCTGGTCGTCGTGCATCACCGGGCAGTCCAGCGCCTCGATGGCGCGTCGTTCGATCTCGAAGCAGCGGGGCGCGGAGATGTCCTCGAGGTTCACCGCACCGAAGGTGGGCCGCAGCCGCACCAGGGTTTCGACGATCTCGTCGGGATCCTTGGTGTCCAGCACGATCGGGATCGCGTCGAGGTCGGCGAACTGCTTGAACAGCGCGCACTTGCCCTCCATCACCGGCAGCGCCGCCGCCGGTCCGATGTCGCCGAGACCGAGTACGGCGCTGCCGTCGCTGACGACGGCCACCAGCCGGTGCGCCCACGTGTAGCGGTCGGCCAGGGTGTGGTCGGCGGCGATCGCCCGACTGACCTGTGCGACGCCCGGCGTGTAGGCGATCGACAAGGCGCGCTGCGTGTCCAGCGGGGCCTTCATCTCGACCGAAAGCTTCCCACCTACATGGGCCTCGAAGATCTCGTCGTCCCCGATGACGATCTGTGGCGGCACGATTTCGGACACGCGCTCAGGGTACTGACTACTCATTAGTAGCCCTAATCGACTGGGTCACACCCCAGTCAGATCAGCTTCAGCTCGGTGACCGCGGCGCGCTCGTCGACCAACTCGGCGGTGGTCTTGTCGATCCGGCCACGGGAGAACTCGTCGATCTCCAGCCCCTGCACGATGGACCAGTTGCCGCCGGAGGTGGTCACCGGGAACGACGACACGATGCCCTCCGGCACGCCGTAGGAGCCGTCGGAGTAGACCGCCATCGACACCCAGTCACCGTCCGGGCTGCCCAGCAGCCAGGAGCGGGCGGCGTCGACGGTGGCCGAGGCCGCCGAGGCGGCCGACGAGGCGCCGCGCGCGTCGATGATCGCCGCACCGCGCTTGGCGACGGTCGGGATGAAGTCGTTCTCGATCCAGGCTTGGTCGCCCACGACCTCGGCGGCGTTCTTGCCGCCGACCTCGGCGTGGAAGATGTCGGGGTACTGGGTGGCCGAGTGGTTGCCCCAAATGGTCATCTTCTTGATGTCGGTGACCGCGGCACCGGTCTTGCGGGCCAGCTGCGAGATGGCCCGGTTGTGGTCCAGGCGGGTCAGCGCCGAGAACCGCTCCTTGGGGATGTCGGGGGCGTTGCTCAGCGCGATCAGCGCGTTGGTGTTGGCCGGGTTACCGGTCACGCCGATGCGGATGTCGTCGGCGGCAACGGAGTTCAGCGCCTTGCCCTGCGCGGTGAAGATCGCGCCGTTGGCCTCCAGCAGGTCGCTGCGCTCCATGCCCGGGCCGCGCGGCCGCGCGCCGACCAGCAGGGCAAGGTTCACGCCGTCGAAGATCTTGTTGGCGTCCGCACCGATCTCGACGCCGGACAGCAGCGGAAACGCGCAGTCGTCGAGCTCCATCACGACGCCCTCGAGCGCCTTGAGCGCGGGCTCGATCTCGAGCAGCCGCAGTTCGATCGGGCGGTCCGGCCCCAGCAGGGAGCCGCTGGCCAGGCGGAACAACAGGCTGTAGCCGATCTGACCGGCGGCACCGGTGACGGCGACCTTCAGAGGAGTTGCGCTCACGTCGATTGGCTCCTTATGGAGAGGCGTTTTGCTTCGGGTCGAAACTAGCGCACCGTTGCTTGCCCGAAACCTCCGGTCCGACGCCACCGCGAAATCGCCGTCGCGCGTCGCGCAAGCGTCGTGCGCGCGTGGCCATCGCGCGCCTTTTCATCCGGCGTTTTACCAGCACGCGTAGCATTGAGCACCGCTCTGCCAGACCTGCGCCGGGATTGGAGGTTGAGGTGTTCGAGGGTTTCGACGCGCTGCCGGAGGCGCTGCGCACGATCGCGCACGAGCCGCGTCCCGAAATCGAACACCCCGAGCCCCACGAGGCGCTGATCGACTGCGCGGTGTACGTCGCCGGCCACCGACTGCCCGGCAAGTTCAGCTACACGGCCGCGTGCAGCAAGGTGCACCAGATCGAGATGCTGGGGCATGAGGCGTTCGTCTGGGTCGGCCTGCACGAGCCCGACGAGGTCCAAATGAAAGAAGTCGCCGACGTTTTCGGGCTGCACGCGCTGGCCGTCGAAGACGCGGTGTGCGCACACCAGCGACCCAAGCTGGAGCGCTACGACGACACGCTGGTGCTGGTGCTCAAGACGGTCCAGTACGTCCCGCACGAATCGGTCGCGCTGGCGCGCGAAATCGTGCAGAGCGGTGAGGTGATGGTCTTCGTCGGCAAGGACTTCGTGGTCACGGTGCGCCACGGCGAGCACAGCGGGCTGGCCGACGTGCGCAAGCAGATGGAAGCCGAGGGCGAACAGCTGACGCTGGGCCCCTTCGCGGTGATGCACGCGATCGCCGACCACGTCGTGGACCACTACCTCGAAGTGACCCGGCTGATGGAGGGCGACATCGACGCCATCGAGGAAGTGGCCTTCGCCCCGGGCCGCAAGCTCGACATCGAACCGATCTACATGCTCAAGCGCGAGGTCGTGGAGCTACGCCGCTGCGTCAACCCGCTGTCCAACGCGTTCCACCGCATCCAGGTGGAGAACAAGGACGTGATCTCCAAGGAAGTGCGGCGCTACATGCGCGACGTCGGCGATCACCACTCCGAGGCCGCCGACCAGATCGCCAGCTACGACGACATGCTCAACTCGCTGGTGCAGGCGGCGCTGGCGCGCGTCGGAATGCAGCAGAACAACGACATGCGCAAGATGGCGGCCTGGGCCGGTATTTTGGCGGTCCCGACGATGGTCGCCGCCATCTACGGCATGAACTTCCACTTCATGCCCGAGCTGGACTGGACGTGGGGCTACCCGGGTGTGATGGCATTGATGACACTGGCCTGCCTCATCCTGTACTTCCAATTCCGCAGGAACAACTGGCTGTAGCTCGCTAACTGCTCGATCTCAGTTCGGTTGTGCGGCACGACGGTTCGGGTCCAGCACATCGACGCCGTCGCTGTGCCAGGCCTGCCGCATGGCCTCGGCGCCCTTGAGTCGCACCCACGCCGCCTCGGTCGCGGTGATCGGCGTCGCCGACAGAAAGGTCACCGGGTCGCATGGCGGTTCCAGCGGCAGATCGGCAATGTCGCTGCGGCCCAACAGCACGGCCGTGAAGGGCACCCGCCGCTGTCCTGTGGAGGCCCACGCCCACAGCGGCGAGCCGAGATCGATCAGCGCGTCCGGGACGAGCACCACCCCGTCGACGGCCGGTGACGCCGCCAGTATCGCCAGGCTGCGGGCAATTCCGGTGGCGGGCCCGGGATCTCGCAGACAGAGCGCGATTTCGGCGCGCGGGCCACGCTGCGGGTCGACGACGATCTCGGTCGGATCGCCCATCGGGTGGCGTGAGCACCCCAGCGACACGTATTGCACCAAACCGTCTTTCGCGCGGAAGCGCAGTACCTCCATGGGCTCGGTGCCCAGGAACGTCACGCTCGCCGAATCGGGCTCGCCCCACTGCCCTGCCGTCGCGAAGTGGCCGCGCAGGTGCGTCCGTACCTGGTCCAGGATTTGCGTCACTGCCCGGCGGGCACGGTCAGGTTCGCCCCGGAATCGGCGTCGAACACGACGAGTTTCGCGGTGTCGAAGGCCACTTCGACGGACTGGCCGATGGCGGCCTTCGACTCGGCGGGAACCCTTGCTACGAACTGGTTTTCGGCGATCTCCGACTCGGCTGCCAGCTCGTCGAGTTGCGCGGCGTGCACGGCGGCGCCCGCGGTGGTGAAATATACGTACTTGTCGGCCCCCAGCGATTCGACCAGGTCGACCTTCACCTCGAAGGTCGACGCGGTGATGCGCTGGTAGCCGTCGATCAATGCGGCGTCGGCCAGGTGTTCGGGCCGCACCCCGACGATGACGTTGTCGGGTTTCGGGTGCTGCGCGATCACGTCCTGGACTTCCGGAGCCAACATCACCTCCCCGAAGGGCAGCGTCAGCCCGGACGAGGTGAGGGTGGCGGGAAAGAAGTTCATCGGGGGCGAGCCGATGAATCCCGCGACGAACAGATTGGCGGGCCGCTCGTAGAGCTCCGCCGGCGTGCCGATCTGCTGGGCGACACCGCCGTGCATCACCACCACACGATCCCCCAGCGTCATCGCCTCGGTCTGGTCGTGGGTGACGTAAACGGTGGTGGTGCCCAGCCGGCGCTGCAGCCGGGCGATCTCGCCGCGCATCTGCACGCGCAGCTTGGCGTCCAGGTTGGACAGCGGCTCGTCCATCAGGAACGCCTTGGGATGGCGCACGATGGCCCGGCCCATCGCGACCCGCTGCCGTTGCCCACCGGACAACTGGGAGGGCTTGCGGTCCAGAAGTTCGCTCAGGTCAAGGATTTTGGCCGTCTCCTCGACTTTCTGCGCGATGTCGGCCTTCTTCATCTTGGCCAGCGTCAGCGGGAAGGCGATGTTCTGCCGGACCGTCATATGCGGGTACAGCGCATAGGACTGGAACACCATCGCGATATCGCGGTCCTTCGGCGGCTTCTCGTTGACTCGTTCACCGCCGATGCGAAGCTCACCCGACGAGATATCCTCAAGGCCGGCAATCATATTCAGCGTGGTGGTCTTGCCGCAGCCGGACGGGCCGACCAGGATCAGGAATTCGCCGTCGGCGATGGTGAGGTTCAGGTCGCGCACGGCCGTATGCCCGTTGGGGTAACTCTTGTTGACGTGCTCCAGCACAATCTCGGCCATCGCGCTATCCCTTCACGGCACCTGAGGTCAACCCGGCGACAATCCGTCGTTGGAAGATTAGAACAAAGACGATGATCGGCACCGTGATCACGATGGCCCCGGCCGCGATCGATCCGGTCGGCTCCTCGAATTGCGAACTGCCCGGAAAATTCGCGATCGCCACCGGCGCGGTGATCGCGGCCTTGGTGGCGGTCAGCGACAGCGCCAGCAGCAGGTCGTTCCAGGCGAAGATGAACACCAGGATCGCCGCGGTCACCAGTCCGGGCGCCGCCAGCGGGACGATGACCTTGCGGAAGGCTTGCCCCGGCGTGGCACCGTCCATCTTGGCCGCCTTCTCCAGATCCCAGGGGATCTCCCGGAAGAAGGCCGACAAGGTGTAGATGGCAAGCGGCAACGCGAAGGTGATGTAGGGCAGGATCAGCCCGGGCCAGGTATCGAAAAGCCCTACGGCGCGCTCGATTTCGAACAGGGGGGTGACCAACGAGATCGCCGGGAACATGGTGATCAGCAGCGTGGAGCCGATCAGCAACCGCTTGCCGGGAAAATTCAGCCGGGCGATCGCATAGGCCGCCATCGCGCCGAGGACCACCGCGATCGCGGTGGCGATCAACGCGATTCCGATGGAGTTGACCAGCGCCGACGTGAAAACGTCGCCGCGGAAGATGCCGCGATAGTTTTCCAGGGTCACCGACGACGGAATCAGCTTGCCGTCCCGCACCGTTGACGTCGGCTTCAGCGACAGGCTGAGAATCCACAGCACCGGTAGCAGCGCGTACACCACGACCACCGCATCGATGGCGACCCACATCGCGGTGCGCCGTGCGCCGGATTCAGCGCCCATCGACGTCACCGCCCGGGGCCGCCGCGCCGAACACCGCGATGAAGACCAGCGCGATGATGCCCACGCAGACGAAGATCAGCACGCTGATCGCCGAGCCGAGGCCGACGTCGAAGCCTTCAAACAGGTTGTCGTAGCCCAGCATCGACACCGAGCCGGTGTTGTTGCTGCCCTCGGTCAGCACGTAGATGTTGTCGAAGATGCGAAACGCGTCCAGGGTGCGGAACAGCAGCGCGACCACGACCGCCGGCTTGATGATCGGCAGCATGACCCTGGTCAGTCGCCGCCAGGCACCGGCGCCGTCGACCTGCGCGGCTTTGAGCAGATCCTCTGGCACCAGCGCCAACCCGGCCAGCAACAGCAGCGACATGAACGGCGTCGTCTTCCAGACCTCTGCGAGGACGACGACGCCCAGCGACGGAATCTGTTCGGTCAGCGGCGCTTGAGGAAATCCCGAGCCGTGCGGCAGCAGGTTGGCCAGATAGCCGGTGCCCGGCGTCCAGGCGTAGTACCAGCTGTACGCGGCGACCACGGTCACGATGCCGTACGGCACCAGCACCGCGGTACGAACCATGCCCCGGCCGATCAGGGTGTGATGCATCACCAGCGCGAGCGCCAGGCCGAGCACGAACTCGAGCGACACCGAAACCACCGTGATCGCGAGCGTCACCGCCAGCGCGGTCCACCAATACCGGTCGGTCAGGATCGTCTGGTAGTTGCCCAAACCGATGAATCGGGTGTCGTTCGGAGTGGCCAGGTTGTTGTGCTGCAGGCTCAGCCAGATCGCGTAACAGATCGGATAGGCCGTCACCGCCAGCATCAGGGTCGCGGCGGGCGCCACCAAAACGAAGGCCAGTCGCTGCTCGGGCGGGCGAGTCACGGCAACAGCCCCTTGCCCTCGATGGCCTTTGTCACTTGCACGGCGAGCTCGTCGGCGGTGCGTTCCGGGTCGATCTCGGTGATCGGGCTCAGCGCCGCCGCCAGCCGAATCGACACCGATTGGTAGGCCGGCGTCGCCGGGCGCACCGCGGCGTCGGTCAGCTGCTGGCGAATGATCGTGTGCATCGGATACTTGGTCTGGAATTGCGGGTCGGAGTAGACCGACGTCCGCACCGCCGGCAGGCCGCCGGCGATCGAGATGTACTTCTGGTTCTCCACGTTGCGCAGGCACCTGATCGCGTCGAACGCTTCGGCCTTGTGCCGGGTGGTGCTGGCCACCGCGAGATTCAGCCCGCCGATCGTCACCTTGGCCGGGCGGCCCGGCGCCACACCGGGATAGGGCGCGAAGTCGAACACCGACTGGGCGGCCCGATACGCGATGCGGAATTGCTCGTCGCTGGGCACGAAGCTGCCGAACCGGTTGATGCTGCCGGCCAATGCCGGATTCTGGTTCAGCGGAAGGAAGTTCACGCCACCCTTGACCGCGTTCTCCAGCATTGACGCCAGGACGTAGGGCCAGTTGACTTCCAGCGCGGCGTTGCCCTGTTCGACGGCCAGCCGCGCCGTGCTGGCGTCGGTGCGGTCGATCGACGGGTCGGCTCCGGGCGCGGTGGCCACCGCCTTGAGGATGCGCAGCGCGCTGACGGTGGCGGCCCGGTGCGCGGGAGTGTCGGTCAGGGTGACGTGCTTGCCGTCCTCGGAGAGCACCTGGCCACCGGCGCTGACCAGCAGCGTGTTGAACCACACCACCAGCCCCTCATCCTGGCGGGCCTGTACCGCGATCCAGCTGGGCTTACCGGCGGCGTGCAAGCGGGTCGCCTCGGCGACCATGCCGTCCCAGTCGGGCGGCGGTTGACGCACCAAATCTGGCCGGTACCAAAGCAATTGAGTGTTCGTCGTGAGAGGTGCGGCGTACAGCTTGTGCTTCCAGCCGGCGGTGGCCAGCGGGCCCGGCAGCGTGTCGACGCCCGCGTCGGCCTCGGCTTGACCGGCCGGGTCGTCGGACAGCGGCAGCGCCCAGCCCGCTTCGGCGAACTCCGCGGTCCAGATGACGTCCAGCGACATCACGTCCAGCGTGCGGTCATGGCCCGCGAGCCGGCGGGCGTACTGCAACCGTTGCGCGCCGGGGGCTCTTGGCAGGCTGACGTGCTGCACGCTGTAGCGGCCGCCGGACTCCTGGGTGCAGCGGCGAGCGACTTCGGCGAACGTCGCGCCGTCAGCGGCCGGGGTGTAGAAGGTGACCACCAGCCCGCCGTGGCCGGACCCGCAGCCGGACAGCGCGGTGGCCAGCATCGCCAGCACGATTGCGCCTACTCGGCGCACCCGGCCGCGGCGACTCACCAGCAAGCGGCCGTCAGATCGCCAGGCGCGCAAGCAAATCCCGAGCTCTCTCGGCATTCTGCGGATCGCAGAGTACGTCGTAACGCCCGGCGACCAATTGCATGGTCGAGCTGAAATCCCTGGTGCCGCGGGCCATCGAGTATGGAACAGCGGAGGTGATCAAACCGAAGAACACTCCGGCGACCAAACCGGTGGCCAGCGCACCCCACGGGTTCGGGCTGAAGAAGCCGAGCACCAACCCGATGAACAGCCCGAGCCAGGCCCCGCTGAGCACCCCGCCACCGAGCACCTTCGGCCACGTCAACCGGCCGGTCACCCGTTCCACCTGCATCAGGTCGACGCCGACGATGGTGACCTGCTGCACCGGGAACTGCTGCTCCGACAAGTAGTCGACCGCGCGCTGCGCCTCGGCGTAGGTGGGATAGGAGCCCACCGGCCAGCCTTTGGGCGGCGTCGGCAACTGCGGCACACCGCGCCGGCCCGCGGTCGCGCCGCTGGGCGTCGCGCCGGGGACTTGGCCAGGCTGGAAAGGACTAGTCATCAGGCCCATTCTGCTACGCCGTGGCAGTCGTTTCACCTCGGCCCTACCACCCTATCGAGGCAGCCTGCAGGCTAGGTTGAACAGCATGACAGCTCCCGGCGGCGCCAGCGGCGAAGACGCCGCACGCGCGGGGAGCAAGGACAACCCCGAGCAGCCGGGATGGGCGGCCCCCTGGGAGTCCCCGGGAGCGCCGCCCCCCACGCAATATCCGGAATATCCGCCCCCGCCCTACCCGCCGCCCGGCTACCCACTCGACTACCCGCGGTTCACCCCGCCATTCGGTTACCAGCCGCCCGGTGCCCCGTCCTACCCACCGGGGCCAGCGCAATTCGGTGGCCCGCCACCGGGCTACGGTCCCCCGCCATATCCCGGCGGCTATTACCCGGATTATCCGGGCGATCACTGGTCGCCCGAGGCGGTCCGGACCGGCACGAACCCGATGGCGATCGCGGCGCTGATCTCGTCGTTCACCGGCTTGTTCTGCTGCATCGGCGGGATCGCGGCCATCGTGCTGGGCACCATCGCACTCGACCAGATCAAGCGGACACGCCAAGAGGGGTATGGCATGGCCATCGCCGGCATTGTGATCGGCGTCGCGACCCTGCTCGTGGCTTTGATCGTGATGATTTTTGCGGTGCATTTCCATTAGGGGGGCGCGCCAGAGCCGGTTGGCTGCCATCGCGCGACCGGCTGCTTAGGCTCTCTCCCATGGCATCGGTCAACAGGGTGTACGTGGCGCGGCTGGCGCGGATGTTGGTGTTGGGGCCGATGGGGGAAAACTTCGGCCGCATCCGCGATGTCGTGATCAGCATCAGCATCGTCCGCCAGCAACCGCGGGTGCTGGGGCTGGTCGTCGATTTGGCGACCCGCCGCAGCATCTTCATCCCGATTCTGCGGGTAGCCGCGATCGAGCCCAGCGCCGTGACGCTGAACACCGGAAGCGTGTCGCTGCGCCACTTCGAACAGCGTCCGGGCGAGGTGCTGGCGATCGGCCAGATCCTCGACACTCCCGTCACGGTCAACGACCCTGAACTGCCGGAGCTGGTCGGGCGCGAAGTGGTGATCACCGACCTGGGAATCGAGCAATCCCGGACCCGCGACTGGCTGGTGACCAGGATCGCCGTGCGCAGCCAGCGTCGACTGGGACGGCGCGGCCCGGCGCACGTGGTCGACTGGCAAAGCGTGCACGGATTGACGCCGTCGGCGCTGGCGATGCCGGGCCAGGCGGTGGCGCAACTGCTCAACCAATTCGAGGGGCGCCGCGCGGTCGACGTGGCCGACGCCATCCGCGGGCTGCCGGCCAAGCGACGCGCCGAGGTGTTCAAGGCCCTGTCCGACGAGCGGTTGGCCGACATCCTGCAGGAGTTGCCCGAGTCGGAGCAGGCCGACGCGCTGTCGCACCTGGGCACCGAACGCGCGGCCGACGTGCTCGAGGAGATGGATCCCGACGACGCCGCCGACCTGCTGGGCGAGCTGAACCCGACGGATGCCGAGCTGCTGCTGGCCCGGATGGATCCCGACGAATCCGCCCCGGTGCGACGGCTTTTGAAGCACTCGCCGGACACCGCGGGCGGGTTGATGACGTCCGACCCGGTGGTGCTGACCGCCGACACCACGGTGGCCGAGGCGCTGGCCCTGGTCCGCGATCCCGACCTCACCCCCGCGCTGTCGTCCATGGTGTTCGTCACGCGCCCACCGACAGCCACGCCCACCGGGAAGTACCTGGGCTGCGTCCCGCTGCAGAAGCTCCTTCGCGAACCGCCGAGTGAGTTGGTCGGCGGCATCGTCGACAGTGATCTGCTCACCCTGACACCGGAAACCCGACTGGCCTCGGTGACGCGCTACTTCGCCGCCTACAACCTGGTGTGCGGACCCGTCGTCGACGACCAGCGCCACCTGCTCGGGGCGGTCACCGTCGACGACCTGCTCGATCACCTACTGCCGCACGACTGGCGCGCGCAAGCCCAAGAGCTGACCGCCGCGGTCCGAGGCACCGAAGCAACTGAGGGGGCCTCGTGAGCAAATCGGCGCCGGTGCGGCGGCTGTACACCCCGCGGACATCGCGCGGGCTGTCACTGCGCGTGGACCCCGAGGCGGTCGGCCAGAGCACCGAGGCCATCGCGCGCTTCTTCGGTACCGGCCGCTACCTGCTGATCCAGACCGTCGTGGTGGTGGTCTGGATCGCGATCAACCTGGCCGCGGCGAGCCTGCGCTTCGACCCCTACCCGTTCATCCTGCTGAACCTGGCCTTCTCCACGCAGGCCGCCTACGCCGCGCCGCTGATCTTGCTGGCCCAGAACCGTCAAGAGAACCGGGACCGGGTCGCCCTCGACGAGGATCGTCGTCGGGCCGCGCAGACCAAAGCCGACACCGAGTATCTGTCCCGCGAGCTGGCCGCCCTGCGGCTGGCGATCGGCGAGGTGGTCACCCGCGAATACCTGCGCGACGAGCTGGACGAACTGCGGGCCCTGCTGACCGGACCCGACGCCCAGATCCCGCTGGAGGAACCGCCGGCCCGGCGGTGATCACCTGGCCCCGACCACTAAGAGATCCCCGTGAATACCGAATCCGCCATTGCGCCACTCCCGTCACAAGAGTTATGTATGGTGATCTAGTTCACGAGGCTAAGAACAGGTTTCCGGCAGCTCACAGGGTCTCCGGCGGCCCACATACTTAGGACGGTGGAGTGCGCATAGGCGGTCGCTTGGGTGCCCGGCCGGCCGTCGCGGCGGCGCGGAAGCTGAAGCTTCCGGTAACTCGGGCACAGGCCTTCAGCGTCGCGGTGATCAGTCCGCTGGTGTTCGCGGGTGTCGTCGGCGCCACGCCTGAGCCACTACACGGACACGCAAAGAGCCCCATCCCGTCGGTGCACGCGGTCATCACCCCGGTCGCAGCCGTGTCTCCCTCCGTCCCCGACCTGTCCGGACCCGTGGTCATCGCCATCGACCGGGCGCCGACCGCCTTTCACGTAGCCGCGGGTGCCTCCTCGGCCCCGCCGCCACCAAAGGTGGTGAATGCGCCTGGCGCGCTGGGCATTCCGATGATGGCGCTGACCGCGTACCGCAACGCTGAACAAAAGATGGGCATGTCCGACCCGGCCTGCGGCGTTAGCTGGAACCTGCTGGCCGGCATCGGGCGCATCGAGTCCGGGCATGCCGGCGGCGGTGCCGTCGACGCCCGCGGCACCGCGGTCACCCCCATCTACGGCCCGTCCCTGGACGGCACGTTGCCCGGCAACGAAGTCGTCATCTCCAGCAGTGTCGGCAACCGCGTCACCTACGCCCGCGCGATGGGGCCCATGCAGTTCTTGCCCGGCACCTGGGCGAAGTATGCGTCCGACGGTGACGGCGACGGCCTCGCCGACCCACAGAACCTGTTCGACTCCACGCTGACCGCCGCCCGCTACCTGTGCAGCGGCGGGCTCAACCTGCGCGACCCGGCACAGGTGATGGCCGCGATCCTGCGGTACAACAACTCGACGGCCTACGCCCAGAACGTGCTGGGCTGGGCCGCGGCCTATGCCACCGGCGTGGTCCCGGTCGATCTGCCGCCGATCACCGGGCCGCCGCCCCCGCTCGGCAACGCCCACGACGAGCACCCCGAGGGGCTCGGGCCGGGCCTGCCGATCAACATGATCGGCCTGCCGCAGGACGACCCGATGGCGCGGATGCCGTTGATCGACCTGACCGGTCAGCCTCAGCAGCTCAACCCGTCCTCGCCGATGTTCCCCTGGATGACGCCGCCGCCGAACCAGGCGCCGACGATAGGGCATATGCCTGGGTGCACGGTGATCTGCATCAGCTCGCAAACCCCGCCGCCGGGTGCGCCGCAGCTGGGTCCGCAGCCGTTTGCGCCGCCGGCCCCGAACGCCCCACCCTGGGCGCCTCAGGCACCGCCGCCACCGGCGCCGCTCGCGCCGCCGCAGCCCGCGCCCGCTGCGGCCGGCTGACGCCTGCCACCAGCTCGATCGCCGAGCCGCCTACACTCGGCGGTGATGTCCGGTCATGACTCCCCCGATCTGAACGCCGCCGTTCGCACCGCGCTGGGCAAGGTGATCGACCCCGAATTGCGGCGACCCATCACCGAACTCGGGATGGTCAAGAGCATCGACATTGCGCCCGACGGCGGCGTGCACGTCGAGATCTACCTGACCACCGCGGCATGCCCCAAAAAGACCGAGATCAGCGAGCGCGTCAGCCAGGCCGTCGCCGACGTCCCCGGCACCGGGGCCGTGAAAGTCAGCCTGGACGTGATGAACGACGAGCAGCGCACCGAGCTGCGCAAGCAGTTGCGCGGCGACTCCAGCGAGCCCGTCATCCCGTTCGCCCAGCCCAGCTCGCTGACCCGGGTCTACGCGGTCGCGTCCGGGAAGGGCGGCGTCGGGAAGTCCAGCGTCACGGTCAACCTGGCCACCGCGATGGCCACCCGCGGACTGTCGGTCGGCGTGCTCGACGCGGACATCCACGGCCATTCCATCCCGCGGATGATGGGCACCACCGACCGGCCCACCCAGGTCGAATCGATGATCCTGCCGCCGATCGCCCACGAGGTGAAGGTCATCTCGATCGCGCAGTTCACCGAGGGCAACACCCCGGTGGTGTGGCGCGGGCCGATGCTGCACCGCGCGTTGCAGCAGTTCTTGGCCGACGTCTACTGGGGCGATCTGGACGTGCTGCTGCTCGACCTGCCGCCCGGCACCGGCGACATCGCCATCTCGGTGGCTCAGCTGATCCCCAACGCCGAAATCCTGGTGGTGACCACGCCGCAGCTGGCTGCCGCCGAGGTCGCCGAACGCGCCGGCAGCATCGCGCTGCAGACCCGGCAGCGCATCGTCGGCGTCGTCGAGAACATGTCCGGGCTGGTCCTGCCGGACGGCTCGACCATGCAGGTGTTCGGCGAGGGCGGCGGCGAGCAGGTCGCCGAGCGGCTGTCCCGCGCGGTGGGGGCCGACGTGCCATTGCTGGGTCAGATCCCGCTGGACCCGGCGGTGGTCGCCGCCGGTGATTCCGGTGTGCCGATCGTGCTCAGCGCACCCGATTCGCCGGTGGGCAAGCAATTGCGCGGCGTCGCCGACAAGCTGTCGTCGCGAAAGCGCGGCCTGGCGGGCGTGTCGCTGGGCCTGGACCCGACCCCGCATTAAAGCGCCGCTCACTCACCGCGAGCGTAAACGGGCTGCGATTTTGGGTCGCCAAATTAGCAGTGTGCTTACGCTCGCGGGGCTCGAAAGGCGCCGGAAGTTCAGGTGGCGTCGGTGTCGAACGGCGCCGGGCCGGGCTGGCCGACCCCGAACGTCGGGCTCCCATTCGGCGCCGACGGCTGCGGGGTCCCGTTGACGGGCCGCTCGAAATTGCCGGTGAACAGCGAATCGTCGCCGTCCAGCAGGTGTTTGGTCAGCGCCGCGCGCGGCGTCATGCCCCGCAGTTTCTGCAGCTCGCTCAGCGGGCCGCGCAGGTCGTCGAACTCGGGGCCGATGTCCTCGCGCAGCTGGCTGGTGACGCCGCTGAGGTAGTCGCGGGCCTGGCGCATCGCGGTCGAGGTCCAGCGAATCGCGCCCGGCAGCCGTTCCGGGCCGAGGATCACCAGCCCGACCACGACGAGGACGAGCATCTCCCCCCAGCCGACGTTGGCGAACATCAGCCGCCGTCGGCGTCGGGTTTGACGGTCAAGGTGACGTTGCGGCCATCGCGGACCACCTCGACCGGGGCGTCCTGGCCGATCGTCAGCTGGCGCACGGCGACCACGAACTCGTCGGCATCGGCGACCTTGCGGTTACCGACCTTGACGATGACGTCGTTCTCCAGGATGCCGCCCTTCTGCGCGGGGCTGCCCGCCTTGACGTTGGCGACCTGGGCGCCGGCGGCGATCGAGTTGCTGACCGAGCGGGTGCTGACGCCGAGCGTCGGGTGCACGATTTTCCCGTCCTTGATCAGCGTCTGCGCCACCGACTTGACCTCGTTGACCGGGATCGCGAAGCCGAGCCCGCTTGCGCTGTCGGACAACGACTTTCCTGCGGTGTCGATGCCGATCACCTGGGAGTCCATGTCGATCAGCGGACCGCCGGAGTTGCCGTGGTTGATCGACGCGTCGGTCTGCAGGGCGTCGATCACGGTGTCGGTGTCGGAGCCCTCCCCGGACAGGGGGACCGGGCGGTGCAGCGCGCTGATGATGCCGTGCGTCACGGTGCTGCGCAGCCCGAGCGGTGCACCCGCGGCGAGCACCTCGTCACCGACGCGCACCTTGTCGGAGTCGCCGAGCCGCGCCACGCTCAGGTTGTCGACGTTGTCGACCTTGAGCACGGCCAGGTCGGTCTTGGGGTCGCGACCGACGAGGTTGGCGGGCACTTCCTTGCCGTCGTTGAACACCACGGTCGTCTTGAACTGGCTGGGGTTGTTGGCGGCCTCGGAGATCACGTGGTTGTTGGTGACGATGTAGCCGCGCCCGTCGATCACGACGCCGGAACCCTGCATGCCTTCCTGTTCGCTCTTCGACTCGATGGTCACCACCGAATTGGCGGTCGCCGCAGCCACTTTGGCGAAGCGGCCCGCCGGTTCTTCGGTGTTGTTGTTGGTCGACAACGTGACCTTGGAGGTGGTGAACGCCTCGACGACCTCGGCGGTCTTGTTGCCGATCAGCCCGCCGACGGCGCCGATGGCCAGCGCGATGACGAACAGGACGGCCAGGGCCAGGTAGGACACCTTCTTGCCGAACAGGACGTCGCGCACGCCCAGCTTGCCGGCGTACCCCGACGGCGTGTGTGCCGCGGCGGGGGCGACGGCTGGGGTGCCCAGTGCGGCCGCCGCGGCCGGGTCGCGCCACGGATCGTGGGCTTCGTCCTCGTCGAAACCGTTCTGCTCGGCCGCCAGCGCGCCGGCGTCGATCGGATGGCGCTGCAAGGTCTCGGTGCCGCCAACGGGCTTGCTGAAGGCCTCTTCCAGCACCGGGTCGCGGCGTTGATCCTGCGGACTGAACTCGCCTTGGTCCCGGTACTTCGACGGCCGCACCCACTCCGCGACGAACGATCCCCGCAGGCCGGCGGGGCGACCGAAGGCCTGACGCGCAGCGGGGTCGACCGGTGGCCGGGAAATGGGGCGCGGCGCCAGGCGGTTGGCTCCGTTGTCGCCGCCGTCTTGCCCTTGATGGGAGCCTTGGTCGGAGGTCATGAATCCTCTACTTGAGTGCTCGAAACGGCCTCGCACAGGGCCCCTGTCCAGGGCGAGCACCAGGCACAGATTTGTCCGTGTCCACCCTAGTATCCACGGTTGCTGACCGAGCTGGGGTAACCCGAGCGTTACCGGCGCTTACGCTGGTCGCGCGCATCGCGATCAGCGAAACGGTCGGTCGCCCGCGAGGGCGTGTCGTCGGGCGGGTAATGCGGAATCTGCGACAACATCCCGAGCAGAGTGCTGGGGATGCGGATCGGGTGGGAGTCGCGCAGCGCGGCGCGCGCCCGGCTTTGGTCGTCGACTTCGGACGCACACTGCGGGCACAGCGACAGGTGATGGGCCGCCCGCAGGTGGGCGTTCATCCGCAGCTCGCCGTCGACGAACGCGGCAATCGCTTCGACGGACAGATGCTCGGTCGACCCGAATTGGCGCGGCGCGCCGACCGGCGCATCGCTTTGGGAGGCGAACTGTGCGGGGAGCCAGGAGAACGCGCGGCGGAACACATGTCCCCGGTCGGCCATCACCAGCTCCTTTCGCTGCCACGTACCCCTCGAATGTAGCGCGACAAGGTGCCCGGCACCGCTATGGAACTTGCGAAATCGCATGATTATCGGCCCGCGGGCCGCGTCCGAAACCGGCCTAAGCCGATTTGGCGCGGGTTTCCGGCTCGCTGTGCGCGGCCAGATAGTCGCGCAAAGCCTGACGTCCGCGGTGGATCCGGCTGCGGACGGTGCCTAGCTTGACGCCCAGGGTGGCGCCGATCTCCTCGTAGGACAAACCTTCGATGTCGCACAGCACCACCGCGGCACGAAACTCCGGCGGTAGCGAATCCAGCGCGGCCTGCAGGTCGGGTCCCAGGCGCGCGTCGTGGTAGATCTGCTCGGGGTTGGGTTCGTCGGCCGGGACCCGGTCGTAGTCCTCCGGCAGCGCTTCCATCCGGATGCGGGCGCGCCGGCGCACCATGTCGAGGAACAGATTCGTGGTGATGCGGTGCAGCCAGCCCTCGAAGGTTCCGGGCTGATAGTTCTGCACCGACCGGAAAACCCGGATGAAGGTTTCCTGGGTCAAGTCCTCGGCGTCCTGTTGGTTGCCCGACAGCCGGTAGGCCAGCCGGTACACCCGGTCGGCGTGCTGACGGACCAGCTCGTCCCACGACGGCATCGCGGTCTTGTCCCCGGTCGCGTCGAACACCGCCGTGCCCTGCAACCCCTCAGCCGGTTCGACCCATTCGTCGTCGGGGAGTTCCTGGGCGTGCGACATGGTGCTCGGGCTCAAGAGAGTAGTGTTGATCGAATCCTCCGAATCATTTGCCCTGCCAAGTGACGGCAGTTCGTCATCGGCGGCAACACGAAGTTGCCAATCTGTATTCCCCGCCCAACGTCCTCCACGTTCCATACCGACACCGTCGCGTATCGGCGTATGCGCGATATAGGAGCAATCTGAGGTTTGGCTGAGAAACCTTTTCGTTACCTGGCGTAAGCAGGGCATATCCGGAACGCAGTGACGTAGGCCGCGCGGGTCGATTCGGGCGTGTCGGAAACGGTCCGACTCGCCGCGCGCCTGCCGGGTGGTGCGCCGGCATGCAATACGCTGCGGGCATGGACGGCAGCGACGAAACCCCCGGCCAGGCGGTCCCCAGTCGGGCCGAAGCACTCACCACGCATGCGGAGGCGTCCATATCCGAGGACGCGATCCTGGCCGGCGCCCGCGAACGCTCCGTCGACATCGGCGCCGGGGCGGTGACGCCGGCGGTCGGCGCGCTGTTGAGTCTGCTGACCAAGCTCAGCGGCGGCAAGGCGGTCGCGGAGGTGGGAACCGGCGCGGGCGTCAGCGGACTTTGGTTGCTGTCCGGCATGAGCGACGACGGTGTGCTGACCACGATCGACATCGAGCCGGAGTATTTGCGGCTGGCCAAGCAGGCCTTCTCCGAAGCCGGAATCGGCCCGTCGCGGACCAGGCTGATCAGCGGCCGCGCCCAGGAGGTCCTCACCCGGCTCGCCGACGAGTCCTATGACCTGGTGTTCGTCGACGCCGACCCGATCGACCAGCCCGACTACGTCGTCGAGGGCGTGCGGCTGCTGCGATCCGGCGGAATCATCGTCGTGCACGGTGCGGCGCTGGGCGGGCGGGCCGGCGATCCCGCGGCGCGCGACCCCGACGTGGTCGCGGTCCGCGAGGCGGCCCGCTTGATCGCCGAGGACGAGCGGCTGACGCCCGCGCTGGTGCCCCTGGGCGACGGCGTGCTGGCCGCGGTCCGCGACTAGCCGGCCGGGCACTCGCCTGTCCGCACGAGCACCCGGCCAGCCGGGGGTTCGGTGTTGCGTGCCCGGCTAGCCGGGCACTCGCCGCCCAAAACCTTTACGCATCCCTTACGGGGTGTCCCCTTGACCGACGGCTGAACGCGCGTTTAGCGTACTGAACATGCGTTCAGTCGACCTGACCGCCGCCGCCCGGATCCGCGACGCGGCGATCGAGCAGTTCGCCCAGCGCGGCTTCTCGGTCGGGCTGCGCACCATCGCCGAGGCCGCGGGCGTGAGCGCCGCACTCGTCATTCATCACTTCGGGTCGAAGGAAGGCCTGCGCAAGGCGTGCGACGACTACGTCGCCGAAGAGGTCCGCATCGGCAAGTCCGAAGCGATGCGGACCAACGATCCGGCCACCTGGCTGGCGCAGCTGGCCGAGATCGAGTCCTACGCGCCGCTGATGGCCTATCTGGTGCGCAGCATGCAGTCCGGCGGCGACCTGGCAAAGAAGTTATGGAAACAGATGATCGACAACGCCGAGCAGTACCTCGACGAAGGGGTGCGGACGGGCGTCATCAAGCCCAGCCGCGATCCGCAGGCTCGAGCCCGATACCTGGGCATGACCGGCGGCGGCGCGTTTCTGCTCTACATCCAAATGCACGACAACCCAACAGATTTGCGGGCGGTCCTGCGCGACTACGCCCGCGATATGGTGCTGCCGGCCCTCGAGCTCTACACCGAGGGTCTGATGGTCGACCGCACCATGTACGACGCGTTCCTGGCCGAAGATCAAGGAGGAACCCATGCCGGCTGATATCGCGCCAATCGAAATCCGCAACCTCACCAAGAATTTCGGTGCGGTGCGAGCGCTGGACGGCCTCGACCTGGCGGTGCGGCAAGGTGAAGTGCACGGCTTTCTAGGCCCCAACGGCGCCGGCAAGTCCACCACCATCCGCATCCTGTTGGGCCTGGTGAAGGCCGACGGCGGAAGCGTGCGGCTGCTCGGCGGTGATCCGTGGACCGACGCCGTCGAGTTGCATCGCCAAATAGCGTATGTGCCAGGTGATGTCACGCTCTGGCCATCGCTGACCGGTGGCGAAACCATCGATCTGCTGGCCCGCATGCGCGGCGGCATCGACGACCTACGCCGCCGGGAGCTGATCGAACGCTTCGACCTCGACCCGACCAAGAAGTCGCGGACCTACTCCAAGGGCAACCGCCAGAAGGTCTCCCTGATTTCGGCCTTCTCGTCGCGGGCCACCCTGTTGCTGCTCGACGAGCCCAGCAGCGGCCTGGACCCGTTGATGGAGAACATCTTTCAGCAGTGTGTCGCCGAGGCGCGCGATCGTGGCGTGACGGTCCTGCTGTCCAGCCACATCCTGGCCGAAACCGAAGCGCTGTGCCAGACGGTGACCATCATCCGGGCTGGCCGGACCATCGAGAGCGGTTCACTGGATTCGATGCGGCATCTCAGCCGCACCTCCATCAAGGCCGAAATGATCGGCAACCCCGGCGATCTCACTCGCATCAAGGGCGTCGAGGACGTCAGCGTCGAGGGCAACACGCTGCGTGCGCAGGTCGACAGCGAGAGCCTCGGGGAACTCATCCGGGTGCTGGGCGACGCCGGCGTGCGCAGCCTGGTCAGCCAGCCGCCGACGCTGGAAGAGCTTTTCCTGCGCCACTACGACACCGGACACAGCGAGAAGAAGGTCTCGGCATTATGAGCACCGCAACGCTGGATCGACCAGAACATGCTGCCCCGCAACGCAGTACGAGCTTCACCGGCACGCTGGGCATGCTGCGCCTCTACCTGCGCCGCGACCGGGTCTCGCTGCCGTTGTGGGTTCTGCTGCTGTCACTGCCGTTGGCGACGGTCTACGTCGGAAGCATCGAGAAGGTCTACCCCACCCAGGCCGCCCGGGCCGGATTCGCGGCGACCATCATGGCCAGCCCGGCGCAGCGTGCCCTCTACGGACAGGTCTACAACGACAGCCTTGGCGCGGTGGGCATTTGGAAAGCCGGGATGTTCCACGTGCTGATCGCGGTGGCCGTCATCCTCACGGTGATCAGGCACACCCGTGCCGACGAGGAAAGCGGCCGCACCGAGCTGGTGGACTCGACCGGGGTGGGACGGTACGCCAGCCTCACCGCGGCGCTGATCCTGTCGTTCGGCGCCTCGATCGCGACCGGCGTGATCGGTGCGGCGGGATTGCTCTCCACCACCGTCCCGCCGGGCGGATCGCTGGCGTTCGGTGCCGCGCTGGCCGGCTCCGGCGTGGTGTTCACCGCGGTGGCCGCGGTGGCCGCGCAGCTGTCGGCGAGCGCCCGATTCGCCCGCGGTGCGGCCTTCGCGGCGCTGGGGGCCGCATTCACACTGCGCGCCATCGGCGACGCCAGTTCCGGCACGCTGTCCTGGTTTTCACCACTGGGCTGGTCGCTGCAGGTGCGGCCCTACGCCGGCGATCGCTGGTGGGTGCTGCTGCTGCATCTGGTCACCGCGATCGCCCTGACCGCCGTGGCGTATCGACTGCTGGCCGGCCGCGACGTCGGAGCCGGGCTCGTCGCCGAGCGAGCCGGCCCGGCCACCGCCGCGCCCTCGTTGAGCAACGTGTTCGGGCTGACCTGGCGGCTGGACCGCGGCGCACTGCTGCTGTGGACGGTGGGCATGTGCCTGTACGGGCTGGTGATGGGCAGCGTGGCGCATGGCATCGGCGACGAGATCGGCGGCGGCATGGCACGCGACATCGTCGCGCGGATGGGCGGCACCTCCGCGTTGGAGGATGCCTTCATCGCGGTGGCGTTCAACATGATGGGCATGGTGGCATCCGCCTTTGCCGTCTCGCTGACGCTGCGACCGCACCAGGAAGAATCCGGCCTGCGCGCCGAGACCACACTGGCCGGCGCGGTATCCCGAACTCGTTGGCTGGCAAGCCATTTAGTATCCGCGCTGCTCGGGTCGGCGGTGGCGATGCTGGTCGCCGGAGCGGCCGGCGGGCTGCTCTACGGCGTCGCGGCCGGCGACCTCGACGGCAAGCTGGCCATGGTGATCGGCACCGCGGCCGCACAGTTGCCGGCCGTCTGGCTGGCATCGGCCGTGACGGTCGCATTGTTCGGTGTCGCACCACGTTTCACGCCGGTGGCGTGGGGGGTATTGATCGCGTTCATCGCCCTATACCTGATCGGTTCGCTGGCGGGCTTCCCGCAATGGATCCTCGATCTCGAGCCGTTCGCCCATGTTCCGCGGGTCGGCGACAGCTTCAGTGCCGTGCCGCTGCTGTGGCTGCTGGTCCTCGACGCGGCGCTGATCATGTTGGGAGTCATGGCATTCCGTCGAAGGGACCTGCGCTCATGAACACCGCTATTCGGGCGACGGCATCGTCGGTTTTCGGACTGGCCATCCTGGGGCTGCTGCTGTTCCTGCCGGCCGGGACGCTCGACTATTGGCAGGCATGGGCTTTCATCGCGACCGCCATCGTGGTGACGATCCTGCCGACGATCTACCTCTACCGCACCAACCCCGCCGCGCTGGAACGCCGGATGCACGCCGGCCCCGGGGCCGAAGGGCGAACCTTGCAGAAGATCGTGATCACCGGCGCGTTCGTGGCCTTCACCGCAATGCTGGTGTTCAGTGCCTACGACCAACGGATGGGCTGGTCGCGGGTGCCCGGCTGGGTGTCGCTGCTGGGTGATGCCCTGGTCGCGATCGGGCTCGGTATCGCGATGGTGGTGGTGATCCAGAATGCCTACGCCGCGGCGACGGTCACGGTGGAATCGGGCCAGACGCTGGTATCCAGCGGCGTCTACAAGCAGGTGCGGCACCCGATGTACGTCGGCAACTTCGTCATGATGATCGGCATCCCGCTGGCGCTCGGCTCCTATTGGGGACTGCTGTTCGTGATCCCTGCCCAGGCGGTGATCATCTTCCGCATCCTCGACGAAGAGAAGCTGCTGACCGAGCAACTGCCCGGGTACCGCCAATACACCCAGCACGTGCGCTATCGGTTGCTGCCCTACGTCTGGTAGGCCACGCCGGAGCCGTTCTAGGGTGGAGGCGTGGTCCAAGATTCAGCCCCTGCCCTGGACACGCCATGGCGACGCCCCGGCGCCCTGCGGTACGCGCTGGACCGGATTCGCGGGATCGCTAGACCACCGGTCACCGTCACCGAGCCACCGGCCGACATCGCGATCGATCGCGACGTCGACGTACCAACTCGTGACGGAACCATATTGCGTATCAACATCTTTCGAAAGGGCCAAGAAGCGCGCCCGGTCATCCTGAGCATCCATCCCTACGGCAAGGACGAGCTACCGAGCCGGCGCGGCAAGAAGTCGACGTTCTCGACCCAGTACCGCGTCTTGCGCCAGCCCACCCCACTGGCTTTCTCCACCCTGACGGGTTGGGAGGCGCCGGACCCGGCGTGGTGGGTGCCGCAGGGATTCATCGTGGTCAATGCCGACTCGCGCGGCTGCGGGCATTCCGCCGGTACCGGCAAGCTGCTGTCACGGCAGGAGGCCGAGGACACCTACGACCTGGTGCAGTGGATCGCCGACCAGCCCTGGTGCGACGGCAACGTGGTCATGCTCGGTGTGTCTTATCTGGCCATCAGCCAGTACGCCGTCGCCGCCCTGCAGCCGCCGGCGTTGCGCGCGATCTGCCCCTGGGAAGGTTTCACCGACGCCTACCGCGACTTGGCCTTTCCGGGCGGCGTCCGCGAGACCGGCTTCACTCGGCTCTGGTCCCGCAACTTGCGCCGCACGCGGCAGAGCTATGACTTCGCACGGGTACAGCAGGATCATCCGCTGCGCGACGAATTGTGGCGCTCGGTGGTGCCCGACCTGACCGCGATCACGGTGCCGATGCTGGTGTGCGGCAGCTTCTCGGACAACAACCTGCACAGCCGCGGCTCGATCCGGGCGTTCACCCAATGCGGCTCCAAGCACGCCCGCCTCTACACCCATCGCGGCGGCAAATGGGCGACCTTCTACTCCGACGCCCGCCGGACCGAGCAGCTGAGCTTCTTCCGCGACGTGTTGAACGGCGTGGCCGGTTCGCGCAGCATACGGCTCGAGGTGCGCGAGGATCGCGAGACCGTCACCGCCGTCCGCGAAGAATCCGAGTGGCCACTGGCCCGAACACGTTGGCGGGCTTTATATCTGGGTGGACCCGGGCTGTTGACACCCGAGCAGCCCAAGACGCCGGGCAGCGTCGCTTTCGAAACACGCTCTCGCGCAGCCGCATTCAGCTGGACGCTCCCCACGGACCTCGAGCTGACCGGGCCGATGGCCGCACGGTTGTGGGTTGAGCTGGAAGGTTGCGACGACGCGAACCTGTTCGTCGGCGTCGAGAAGTGGCGCCACGGACGCTACGTCGGATTCGAGGGGTCCTACGGCTACGGCCGCGACCGGGTGACCACCGGGTGGCAGCGGGTGGCGTTGCGCGCGCTCGACCCCGCGCTGTCGCAGCCGTGGGAACCCGTCCCGCGTTGCACCGAGCCGCAACCGCTCTCCGGCGGCGAGGTGGTCGCCGTCGACGTCGCGCTGGGCCCGTCGGCGACGCAGTTCCGCGCGGGCGAACAGCTGCGCCTGGTGGTCGCGGGGCGCTGGTTGTGCCCGACCAATCCGCTGATCGGTCAGATGCCCGCCGCCTACGCCAACTCAGCGAAAGGTCGCATCACACTGCACTGGGGCCCGCGGTACGACGCGCATCTGTTGATTCCGGAGATCCCCGGCTGACCGGGAACTAGACCCAGACGCCCTTGCCGACCGCGACCACGCCGCCGGCGCTGATCGCGAAGCGTTCCCGATCCTTTTCCAGATCCACCCCGACCATTTCGCCGGGTCCGATCACGACGTTCTTGTCCAGGATCGCGTGGCGAACCACCGCGCCGCGGCCCACCCGGGTCCCCGGCATGATCACACTGCCCTCGACGATGGCGCCGTCGTCGACCACCACGTTCGACGACAGCACGGAGTTGCGCACCGAGGCCGCCGAGACGATGCTGCCCGCGCCGACCACCGACTCTTGGGCGGAGCCGCCGTTGACGAACTTCGCCGGCGCCAGGTTCTCCGTGGCGCCGCGAATCGGCCAGCGCCGGTTGTACAGATTGAACACCGGGTGCACCGACACCAGGTCCATGTGCGCGTCGTAAAACGCGTCCAGCGTCCCGACGTCGCGCCAGTAGGCGCGGTCGCGATCGGTGGCGCCGGGCACCTCGTTGTCGCTGAAGTCGTAGACCGCGGCCATCCCGTCGTCGACCAACCGCGGAACGATGTCGCCACCCATGTCGTGATCGGAGTGGTCGTCGTCGGCGTCGGCGCGAATCGCGTCGACGAGCACCTTGGTGGTGAAGATGTAGTTGCCCATCGAGACGAATGTCGTATCCGGATCGTCGGGGGTGCCCGGCGGCTCGAGTGGCTTTTCGACGAACCCCCTGATCCGGCCGGACTCGTCGGAGTCGATACAACCGAACGCCGACGCCTCACTGCGCGGCACCCGGATGCCGGCCACCGTCGCGCCGGCGCCGCTGTCGATGTGGAAGCGGACCATCTGCTCGGGGTCCATCCGGTACACGTGGTCGGCGCCGAAAACCACTATGTAGTCCGGATCTTCGTCGTAGATCAGGTTCAGGGACTGATAGATCGCGTCGGCGGACCCGGTGTACCAGCGCGGGCCGAGGCGCTGCTGTGCCGGCACCGGGGTGATGTACTCGCCGGCCAGACCGGACAGCCGCCAGTTCTGCGAGATGTGTCGGTCGAGTGAATGCGACTTGTATTGCGTGAGAACGCAGATCCGCAAGTATCGGGCATTGACGAGGTTGGACAGCACGAAGTCGATCAGCCGATAGGCGCCTCCGAAGGGAACTGCGGGCTTGGCCCGGTCCGCGGTCAGCGGATACAGCCGCTTGCCCTCACCGCCGGCCAGGACGATGCCCAGCACGTGTGGTGCTTCCCTCATGGCTCCAAACCTATCGGCCGTCGCGAACCGCTGCCAGGGGGAATCCCTTCGGCCGCGATTGCGACGGGCTGTCCGTCAAGGTATTTGGCAAACTTGACGCGCCGCTCACCGTAATCGATTACGGCGTCCGGCGCGCGGCGGCAACACCACAGATTCACCAGCCGCTTTTCCATCCGACTCGCGGGCGGCGACGCAAGCGAACTACGGTGCGGTGTATGCGGGTGGCGATGATGACTCGGGAGTACCCACCGGACGTCTACGGGGGAGCCGGCGTACACGTCACCGAGCTCGTCGCCCAACTGCGCCGACTGTGCACGGTCGACGTGCACTGCATGGGCGCGCCGCGGCCGGGCGCCATTGCGCATGAGCCCGATGCACGACTGCACAACGCCAACGCCGCGTTGTCGACGCTGTCGACGGACCTGGTGATGGCAAACGCGGCAGCCGAAGCCACGGTGGTGCACTCGCACACTTGGTACGCCGGCATGGCCGGGCACCTGACCGCGCTGCTCTACGACATCCCGCACATCCTGACCGCCCACTCGCTCGAGCCGCTGCGGCCGTGGAAGGCCGAACAACTCGGCGGCGGCTACCGCGTCTCGTCGTGGGTGGAGCGCACCGCGGTGCAGGCGGCCGATGCCGTCATCGCGGTGAGCTCCGGCATGCGCGAGGACGTGCTGCGGGTCTACCCGACGCTGGATCCCAGCCAGGTGCACGTCGTCCGCAACGGAGTCGACAGCGACGTGTGGTATCCGTCCGGACCGGTAGACACCGGGTCGGTGCTGGCCGAGATCGGGGTGGATCCGAACCGGCCGATGGTGGCGTTCGTCGGGCGGATCACCCGACAGAAGGGCGTCGGCCACTTGGTCGCTGCCGCGCACCAATTCAGCCCGGACGTGCAACTGGTGTTGTGCGCCGGCGCGCCCGATACCCCGAAAATCGCCGAGGAGGTACGCACCGCGGTCGACGAGCTGGCCCGCACCCGCACCGGCGTGTTCTGGATCCGGGAGATGCTGCCCATCGGGGAACTACGCGAAATACTTTCGGCAGCGACAGTTTTCGTGTGCTCGTCGGTGTACGAGCCGTTGGGCATCGTGAACCTCGAGGCGATGGCGTGTGCGGCCGCGGTGGTGGCCTCCGACGTGGGCGGAATACCGGAGGTGGTCGTCGACGGAGTCACCGGCTCGCTGGTGCATTACGACGCCGACGACCCGCGCGGATACCAGGCGCGATTGGCTGAAGCGGTCAATGAGCTCGTCGCGGACCCGGCGAGAGCCGAGCGCTACGGGCGCGCCGGACGCCAGCGTTGCATCGAGGAATTCTCCTGGGCGCACGTGGCCGAACAGACGCTTGAGATTTACCGGAAGGTGTGTTCTTAGCTGCCCCCGACACCTTGGCGGCTTAGCTGGTGACGCCTTTTAGTTCGTCCCCCAGGGCAGCGGCTTCGTCGGGCGTCAACTCGACGACGAGACGGCCACCACCTTCAAGTGGTACCCGCATTACGATGCCGCGCCCCTCCTTAGTCGCTTCCAGAGGACCGTCTCCGGTCCGGGGCTTCATCGCCGCCATCGAGTGCTCCCTCCAGATTCGAGTTCGCCCGTCCTCGCGAGCCTGGTCGGCGGCGAGCTTGTCCCGCCAGCGGATTTCCAGCCATACCCGACTTTGAACTGCCAAATCACTCCCCCATTGTTCCCTATTCCGGTCGCTAAATGCACAAGACCCGTCCGTAGGGCCCGCCGCGGGGGGTCGGGAGCCCGGTTTGCCGGGCCCGCGGCTCGGGCCGTCATCGAGGCGAGGGCACCCAGCAATCACGCACGTGGTCGTCGACCATCCCGGTCGCCTGCATCAGCGCGTACGCGGTGGTGGGGCCCACGAAACGGAATCCGCGGCGTTTGAGTTCTTTCGCCATGGCCTTGGATTCGTCAGTAGCGGAAGGGATTTCGGAGCCGTCGGCGGGGCGTGGCCGCGACGGGGGCGCGAACGACCACAACAGCTCGGACAGCTCTTCCGACGTGCCCAACTCCGCGGCCGCGCGTGCGTTGGCAATCGTCGCGTCGATCTTGGCCCGGTTGCGGACGATGCCGGTGTCGGCCATCAGCCGTTGCACGTCGGCGTCGGTGAAGCGCGCGACCTTTTCGATGTCGAACCCGGCGAACGCGCGCCGGAAATTCTCCCGTTTGCGCAGGATCGTCAGCCACGACAGGCCGCTCTGAAAGGCCTCCAGGCTCATCCGCTCGAACAGCGCCACCCCGCCGCGCAGCGGGCGGCCCCATTCCTGGTCGTGATAGTCGCGGTACAGGTCGAAGTCGGGCCCCGGCCGGCCCACCGCCCAGCTGCAGCGAATCCGCCCGTCGTCGGTCACGCCGGATCCTCGCCCGGGGCATCCTCGGCTTTCGCCGCCTCGTCACCGGCTTCCGTCCCGGCCGCGTTGACGGCCGCCAGCTGGCCCCGCAGCGCTTCGAGCTCGCGGGCCAGCCGGTCCAGCACCCAGTCCACCTCGCTGGTCTTGTATCCGCGCAGTACCTGGGTGAACTTGACCGCATCGACGTCGGTGCCCGTGACACCGTAGGCGGGCAGCACGGTCGCCGTGGTCCCCCGAGGCAGCGGCGGCAACTGCTCACCACGCCCGAACAGCAGGCTCGCCGCGCCGAACAGCACGATCGCCACCAGCACCAACACCACGATGTAGAGCAAGACCAACGCCACGGCATCGATAGTGCCCTATACCGCCGACAAGACGGCGAGCGTGGGCCCTATCGGGGTCTAACCCCGTTCATCGGCGGCCGGTCGGACAGCGACACCGGCCAGGTGCGCTGGGTGTAGCCCTCGCCGTCGGCGAAGAACTGCGTCAGCCCGACCCCGGAGTCGGGGATGCCGCAGCGCGAGAGCAGGGTGGCGATCACCTGGCGGCTCATCGCGCCCAGCTCGGCCAGCGGCCGGTTGCGGTGCGCCCGCACACCCAGGTTGACCTGGGCGATCGCGTCCAGACCCAGCCGGTCGAAGGTGTCGACCAGCAGGCCGATCTCCACGCCGTAACCCGGGGCGAACGGCAGCGAGGTCAGCAGTTCGCGGCTGGCCGCGTATTCGCCGCCGAGGGGCTGCAGCACGCAACCCAGCTCGGGTCGCAGCGCCGCCAGCAGGGGCCGGGCCACCAGTTCCGTGACCCGCCCGCCGCCGGTGGCCGCGTCCGCATGCGTCTCGCCCTGGTTGAGCGGGCGCCGGTAGAAGCTTTTGACCAGGTGAATGCCGTCGCCGAGCAGCAGGGGCCCCAGCAGCCACGGCACGAACATCGGGTGCGGGTTGATCAGGTCGGAGTCGACGAACACCACGATGTCGCCGCTGGTCGCGGCAAGCGAACGCCACAACGCCTCGCCCTTGCCGGGCCGGGTCGCGACCTCGGGCAGCGCCTGTTCGCGGCTGACCACGCGGGCGCCGGCAGCGATGGCACGGATTTCGGTCTCGTCCGTCGAGCCGGAGTCCAGCACGATCAGCTCGTCGACGAGACCGTCGATCAGCGGCGAGATGCTGCCGACCACCGAGGCGATGGTTTGTTCCTCGTCGAGGGCCGGCAGCACCACCGAGACGGTCCGGGCGTCCTTGGCCTCTTCCAGCTGCTTGATCGTCCAGGTGGGACGGCTCCAGCTGCGCTGAGACAGCCACTGCCGCGCGGCGGCGGCCCCACTGCCGGTCAGCTGCCCGGCGACCAGGTCGGATGCCGTCATGCCAGTCCTCTCACCGTGCGCGCCGGCGGGCGGATGCCCTGGATCGAGGCGACCATTTCCAGGACGCGGCGAGTTTCGGCGACCTGATGCACCCGAAACACGCGCACCCCGGCGGCGGCTGCCAGGGCGGTCGCTGCCAGCGTCCCCTCAAGCCGTTCGGTCAATGCCACCCCCAGAGTCTCCCCGACGAAGTCCTTGTTACTCAAAGCCATCAGCACGGGCCATCCGGTATTAACAAGTTCGCTCACGTGGCGCAACAGGACCAACCCGTGGAAGGTGTTCTTGCCCATGTCGTGCGTCGGGTCGATCAACACCCGGTCGGGGGCCACTCCGGCCGCGACCGCGCGCTCGGCGGCCCCGGTGACCTGACGGATCACGTCGTCGACAACGCCGCGCGTCGTTGTGCCGAAACTCACCCGAAACGGCCGCGTGCGCGGGCGCGCGCCACCGGTGTGCGAACACACCAGGCCCACGCCGAACTCCGCGGCGACCTCCGGCAACGCCGGGTCGACGCCCGCCCAGGTGTCGTTGATCAGGTCCGCGCCCGCCGCGCAAGCCAGTCTGGCCACTTCCGAGCGCCAGGTGTCGACGCTGATCAGCTGGTCCGGGTAGGCGCCGCGCAGCCATTCGATGAACGGCACCAGCCGGGCGGTCTCGGTGCTCGCGTCGACGTTCTCGCCGGGACCCGCCTTCACGCCGCCCACGTCGATGAGGTCGGCACCGTCGGCGACGGCCCGGTGGACGGCGGCTCGGGCCGCTTCGTCGCTGAACGTCGCGCCCTGGTCGAAGAACGAGTCCGGCGTGCGGTTGATGATCGCCATGACCAGCGCGCGATCCGCGGCGACGGGTCGGCCGCACAGAGTTGACTGCACACGTCCATAGTGCCGGGTGACCGCGCCGGGCGTGGCCCGGGGATCGGTCGTCGAGGGTGACGACAGGGCGCGACACTCAGCCTTGCGGTCGCTTACCCGCCGCGACCTCGTCCGGGTATTCGTCGTAGTACGGCACATAGCCCTCGTCGCGACCGGCCAGCACGTACAACGGGTCCGTAACGTCGGGTCCGTAGGCCTGGTCGCGCAACTCCACCTTGCGGCTCTTGAAGGTCGTGGTGTGCTCCAGCGTCTTGACCACCCGCACGAACAGCGGCAGCGCGTAGGCCGGCAACTGCCCGTACACCGCGCGGGCCAACCCCTTGCCGTCGAACTGGGCACCCTCGCGCAACTGCACCGCGGCCATCCCGGCACGCCCCCCGGTGCGGGGCACCTCGACGCCGAAGACCGTGCACTCCTCGACGGTCTGGTCCGACGCCAGCGCCGCCTCGACCTGTGTGGTGGCGACGTTCTCGCCCTTCCAGCGGAAGGTGTCGCCGAGCCGGTCGACGAACGCGGCGTGCCGCATGCCCTGCGGGCTCATCACGTCGCCGGAGTTGAAGTAGCAGTCGCCGTCGCGGAAAGCGTTGCGCACCAACTTCTTTTCGCTCGACGCCTGGTCGGTGTAGCCGTCGAACGGCTGCAGCCGGTTGACCGGGCTGAGCAACAGACCGGGCCGGCCGGCCGGCACCCGGCGCACCCGGCCGTTGGCGTCGCGAAGCGGAGCGCCGGTGTCGGGGTCGTACTCGACGTACACCAGCGGCAACGGCGCGATGCCCGTCGACCCGGGCACATTGAAGATGTTGATGAAGGCCGTGTTGCCCTCGCTGGAGGCGTAGAACTCACACACCCGCGAGATGCCGAACCGCTTGGTGAATTCCTGCCAGATCTCCGGCCGCAACCCGTTGCCGGCGATCAGGCGCACCTTGTGCTTGCGGTCGGTGTCCTTGGGCGGCTGGTTGAGCAGATAGCGGCAGATCTCGCCGATGTAGATGAACGCGGTGGCCTCGCTGTCGATGACCTCGTCCCAGAACTTCGACGCCGAAAACGACTTGCCCAGCGCCAACGTCGCCCCGGAGTTGATCGCCGACGACAGCGCCACCGTCAGCGCGTTGTTGTGGTACAGCGGCAGGCAGCTGTACAGGGTGTCGGAGTTCTTCAGCCGCAGCCCCAGTCCGCCGAACGCCGCCAGCGCCTTCAGCCAGCGCAGATGCGTCATCACGCTGGCCTTGGGGTACCCGGTGGTCCCCGACGTGAAGATGTAGAACGCGGTGTCGCGGGCCTGAACCGCCGCCACCGAATCGGGGTTGGTGGCCACGGCGCCCGCGGCGAAGCGCTCCAGGTCTTCGATGGGCAGAGTGGTGGCGGTGCCCGCCGAACCGGACTCGGCGACGGCGCTGACCAGGTCGGTCTCCGCGATCAGCACCTTGGCGTCCAGCATGCCCAGGCTGTGCGCGAGCACGTCGCCGCGCTGGTGGTAGTTGAGCATGCCGGCGACGGCCCCGCACTTGACGGTGGCCAGCATGGCCAGCACCGTGTTCGGCGAGTTACGCAGCATGATCGCGACGACGTCGCCGTGGCCGACGCCGCGCGCGGCCAAGACGGCGGCATACCGGTTGGCGGCCGCGTTGGCCTGGCGGTAGGTGAGTTGCTGGTCGCCGAATCGCAGGAAGACCTTGTCGCCGTAGCGGGCGGCGCGCTCCTGGAACACGCTGCCGATCGATTTGTGCGATCCCGGCTGGGCCAACAGCCCGGTCAGCGCGCCGCGGACGATCGCCGGCATGTCGGCCAGTACGCCCGGCAGGCCCGACGCGATATCGGTCAGGCGGATCCGTCCGCGTGCTCCCCCGCCGTGATCGGACACGTGCTTCCTCGTTCCCCTCGACGCAGCCGACCTCAGATTGGGGCGCACGCCTCGATTGCGGCATCCACCTTATCGACCAGCACCAGCCGGTCCATCGCCACCCGCGAGATGTAGCCGCTCTCGACCAAGCCGTTCAACCACACCCACAAGCCTTCGTAGTGCCCCCAGGTGTCCAGCAACACCACGGGCTTGTCGTGCATACCCAAAGAGCCCGTCGTCCATGCCTCGAACAGCTCGTCGAGAGTGCCGATACCACCGGGCAGCGTGATGAACGCGTCCGACCGATCCTCCATGATCCGTTTCCGGTCGCGCATGTTGTCGGTGACGATCAGCTCGCCGGCGTCGGTGTCGGCAAGCTCGCGCCGCACCAACTGTTGCGGGATCACGCCGACGGTCTTTCCGCCGCGGGCCCGTGCCCCACTGGCCACGGCTCCCATCGCCGAAACATGGCCGCCACCCCACACCAGGGTCCAGCCGCGCTCGGCGATCGCCTCGCCGAGTTCGCTGGCCAGATCAAGCAATTCGGGATGCGTCGGGCCGGACGCGCAGTAGACGCAGACCGCCCATTGACCTGAGGAATCACCGTCGGGGCGCATAACCGCCAAGGTAGACCAAAGCCCTTCGAGCCGCGCACGTATAGGGCTTTCGCGCTAGCTAGTCACCGGCTGGACACCGCGTCGCAATAAAATTCGGCGATGCCGATTCGATGGAACGTCCCGCAGCACGCGTCCACGTTGGAACAGCTGGGTTCGGCCTTGGCTGACGGGGCGCGGCGCGGGGCGGTGGTGCTCGGCCCCGACGGCGTCGGCAAGTCCACGCTGGCGCGGCTGGCCGCGGAGAATTTCTCGAGCGCCAAGCCAAGCACTTTCGTCCGCTGGGTCACCGGCACCCCGACCGAGCGTATGGTCCCGTTCGGCGCCTTCAGTCACATCGTGGACATCGCCGACATCGGCAAGCCCGCCGCGTTGTTGCGGGCGGCGCGGGCGTCGCTGAGCCGCGACGCCCAGGGCGATCTGCTGCTGGTCGTCGACGACGCCCACGACCTGGACATCCTGTCGGCCACCCTCGTCTACCAGTTGGCGCTGGCGGGCACCGCGCGGATGATCGTCACCGCTCGAGCCGATGCCGCACCCGAGGCCATCGCGGCGCTGTGGACCGACGGCCTGCTGGAGCGCATCGACGTCGACGCGCCCGGCGCGGCCACCAGCGCGGGCGAGGTCGACGCCTTCATCGCCGAGTTGCCCGCGGCGGCGCGGGCGGTGCTCGACTACCTGGCCGTCGAGGAGCCGCTGTCGCTGGCCGATCTGACCGTGTTGGCCGGCGACGGCGCCGTCGCCGAAGCCCAGCAGTGGGGCGCGGCCGAAACCCGGGTGCGCGACGAGCAGGCCGACGATCCGGTGGTGTACACCGCCCACCCGCTGTTCTCCGAACGCGCGCGGGCCGCACTCGGCGACGACGGGGCCCGACGGCGGCGCACCGAATTGGTCGAGCTGCAGTCCCGGCATCCGTCCGATCGCCTGTCCGACCGGCTGCGGCTGGCCTCGCTGGCGCTCGACAGCGACGCCCCGCAACCGGTGGCCGAGGTCGTCGACGCGGCTCAGCAGGCATTGCGGCTGGGCGATCTCACGCTCGGCGAGCGGTTGGCCCGCTCCGCGCTGCAGCGCTCCGAAGACTCCCAGACCCTCGCGGCCCGGCTGCCGCTGGCGAACTCACTGGCGTTCCAGGGCCGCGGCCGCGAGGCGGAGGAACTACTGGCCGCGGTCGACCCCGCCGCGCTGTCCGAAGAAGAGCTGATGGCGTGGACCCTGCTGCGGGCGGCCAATCAGTTCTTCATGCTCAGCGAGCCGGAGCGGGCCACCGCGTTCCTGTTGACCATCCGCAATCGCGTCCCCGACGTCGGCCCGCGCCTCACGCTCGACGCGCTGAGCGCGACGTTCGCGATGAACGCCGGCAACGTCGAGGGCGCCGTCGAGATCGCGCGTCGGGTGCTGGACTCACCGGCCGCCGACGACCAGGCGGTGGCCTGGGCGGCCAGCGCGGCCACGCTGTGTTCGGCGCGCCAAGGCCGGTTCGCCGACGTCGAGCCGCTGGCACAGCGTGCGCTGGGCGCCGAGCACCCCGGACTGCTGCGGTTCACCGTCGGCCTCGGCGAGACGACGACCCTGCTGATGGCGGGCCGGGTCGAGACGGCGACCGAACTGGCGCAGCAGTTCACCGATTTCGCGGAATTGCAGCAGCCGGGCCGGGCGATCGGCGAGGTGCTGCTGGCGCACACCCTGATCGCCGCCGGGCGGTTCGCCGAAGCCGCCGCGCTGCTGGGCCCGGCGGCCGCGGCGTTGGAACGCACCGGCTATTCCTGGGGCCCGCTGTCGCTGATGCTGCTGGCCACCGCGCTGGCCCAGCAAGACGACATCGCCGGGGCGGCAAAAGCGTTGAGCAGGGCCGAATCTCGGCACGGAACCAAGTCGGCTCTGTTCAGCCCCGAGCTGGGCGTGGCGCGGGCCTGGCGGCGGGCCGCCGAACGCGACTCGCATGGGGCGATCGCCGCGGCCCGCGACGCGGCGCGGATGGCCGAGCGTCGCGGGCAGTCGGCCGTGGCGATTCGCGTCTGGCACGAGGCCGTCCGCCTCGGCGACATCCGCGCGGTGGATCCGCTGGCCCGGCTGCGCGACGAGGCCGACTGCGTGGCCGGTCAGCTCGCGCTGGCGCACGCCAAGGCGCTGGCGACCGACGACGGGGACGCGCTGCGCGCGGTGGCCGAGGAGCTGACGGCGGTCGGGATGCACGCGGCGGCCGCCAATGCGGCCGCGCAGGCACAGCAGTGCGGTTAGCCGCCCAGGTAACCCCGCAGCATGTCCACCGCGGCGGTGATCGCGGCGACGGGCACCCGCTCGTCGCGGGTGTGCGCCAGGTTGGGGTCACCGGGCCCGAAGTTGACCGCCGGGATGCCGAAGGCGGCGAATCGGGACACGTCCGTCCAGCCGTATTTGGCCCGCACCTGTCCGCCGGCGGCGTCGACCAACGCCTTGGCGGCCGGCTGCGACAGGCCGGGCAGCGCTCCGGCCGCGCCGTCGGTCTGCTCGATCCGCACGTCGATGCCGTCGAGCACCTCGTGCACGTGGTGTAGCGCCTCCGTGATTGACCGGTCGGGCGCGAAGCGGTAGTTGACGGTCACCGAGGCCGCGTCGGGGATGACGTTGCCGGCGACGCCGCCGTCGACCCGCACGGCCGACAAGCCTTCGCGGTACTCGCAGCCGTCGATGTCGACGGTGCGGGCCCGGTAGCTGGCCAACCGGTCCAGCACGGCACCCAGTTTGTGAATTGCGTTGTCGCCCAACCAGGAACGCGCCGAGTGCGCGCGGGTTCCGGTGGCACTGACCACGACTCGCAGCGTGCCCTGGCAACCGGCCTCGATGTAGCCGCCGGTGGGTTCACCGAGGATCGCGACGTCGGCGGCCAACCACTCCGGCAGCTCCCGCTCAATGCGGCCCAAACCGTTTGCGGCCGCGTCGATTTCCTCGCAGTCGTAAAGCACCAGCGTCAGGTCGTGTGCCGGTTCGGCCACCGTGGCGGCCAGATGCAGAAAGACGGCGTCGCCGGACTTCATGTCCGAGGTGCCGCAGCCGTGCAGCACGTCGCCCGCTTCACCGGTGCTGCGACGGCTGGGCAGGTTGTCGGCGACCGGGACGGTGTCGAGATGACCGGCCAGCAGCACCCGCGACGGCAGCTTTCGCTGGGTGCGGGCCAGCACGGCGTTGCCGTTACGGACGATCTCGAAGCCGGTCGTCTGCGCGCGCAACGCGGCCTCGACCTCGTCGGCGATGCGCGCTTCGTCTCGCGACTCGCTGGGGATGTCGACCAGCGCCGCAGTCAACGCGATCGGATCCCCATGCAAGTCCAGCACGCAACCAGCGTAGTGGCAGATCCCGCTGGACAGTCAGGCCAGGACGTAGCCTTCGGGGAATTCGATGCCGATCAGCAGAGATTCGGGCTCGGGCGGCACCACAGCACGGTTGTCCGCAAGGCGCGGCACCACTTTACGGGTACCGGGGAACATAAACCCGTCGTATTCGGCGTAGTCGTACAGGTAGTGAGCCGCCGTACCGCCACCGATCACCTCGGGCGCGTAGTCCAGACGGACGATGAGCCCGTCGTTGTCGATGTGGAGATCCATCACCGGGCAGTGGGTGTGGATATGCGGCGGGAACGTCAGCCGCAACCGCCGCCAGTCCTGCGCGGGCCCCTCGTGCCAGGGATCGATCTCCTGTGCGTCGACGTCGGGCAGCGCCGCCAGAAACGGCAGGTTGAAATAGTTCCACAGCGCGTAGCCGCCGAAGTACAAGCCGTGCAAATGATCCCATGGCGTTTGGCGATTGTGGCCGGCGAATGCGTCCCGGGGCTGGTGACGATTCTGCAGAATCGTCGCGTCCGCCGACTCGATCCACACCCGATCGGGGGTGTAGAAGCCGCGCGCGGTCGCGTCGGTGAAGGGATGAACACTGACGGCCTGCGTGCCGGTCTGCGCCGTGACGTGCACACCGCCGAACAGGCCCGGCTGGCCCTTGCCCGTCCAGGTCAAGCCCCAGGACCGCACTACCGCGGTGACGCTACGGACCTGCTGCCAGCGCTTCAATCCGCCGTGGGCGGCCAGGACGTCGTCGAGTAGATCGCTCATGTTGTGCACTCCTAATAGGCTGTAGAACAAGCGATCTCGCTCGCCTCGCGGCGAGGACACCATACCTTGTCTGACTAATTATCTCGTTACTCAGCAGTGTAGCCATCAGCGCCTGAGTAACGCAAGCATTAGTTATCCGAGCCGGGGCCCCGTGGTGCCCGTCCGGGCGGGAAAGTAACCTGACCGCCGTGACTGGAGCTGCAGGTATCGGGCTGGCGACACTGGCCTCCGACGGATCGATCCTCGACACGTGGTTTCCCGCACCGGAACTGACGGAGTCGGACACCTGCGGCACATCGCGCCTCGCGTTGTCCGACATTCCGCCGGAGCTGGCCGCACTGGTCGGCCGGGACGACGACCGCAACACCGACACCGTCGCCGTGCGTACCGTCATCGGCTCGCTGGACGATGTGGCCGCCGACGCCTACGACGCCTACCTGCGGCTGCATTTGCTGTCTCACCGACTGGTCGCGCCGCATGGGCTGAACGCCGGCGGCTTGTTCGGGGTATTGACCAATGTGGTCTGGACTAATCACGGACCCTGCGCGATCGAGGGTTTCGAGTCGGTCCGCGCGCGGCTGCGCCGCCGGGGGCAGGTGACCGTCTACGGCGTCGACAAGTTCCCGCGGATGGTCGACTACGTGATGCCCACCGGGGTCCGCATCGCCGATGCGGACCGGGTACGCCTGGGCGCGCACCTGGCGTCCGGAACCACCGTGATGCACGAAGGCTTCGTCAATTACAACGCCGGCACGCTGGGCGCTTCGATGGTCGAGGGCCGCATCTCGGCCGGCGTGGTGGTCGGCGACGGTTCGGATATCGGCGGCGGGGCGTCGATCATGGGAACGCTGTCCGGCGGTGGCACGGAGGTCATTTCGATCGGCAAGCGGTGCCTGCTCGGCGCCAACGCCGGTCTGGGCATCTCACTGGGCGACGACTGTGTCGTCGAAGCCGGCCTCTATGTCACCGCGGGCACCAAAGTCCTTACGCCCGAGGGCAAAACACTGAAGGCGCTCGAGCTCTCCGGCGGCAACAACCTGCTGTTTCGCCGCAATTCGGTCAGCGGTGCCGTGGAAGTGGTGGCCCGCGGCGGTCAGGGCATCGCGCTGAACGAGGACCTGCACGCCAACTGAGCTACAGCGTGGTTCCGCGGGTCTCCGGCAGTAGATAGGTGCAGACCAGGCTGGTCAATGCGAGGGCGGCGAGCATGACCCCGATCGACCAGCTGCCGTAGGTCGCCAGCAGCGTCCCGGCCACCAGCGGCGGCAGCGCCCCACCCAGCACGCCGGCCAGGTTGATCGCCAGTGCCGAGCCGCTGTAGCGGTAGCGGGTGGCGAACAGTTCGGGGATGAAAGCGCCGATGGGTCCGCTGCCGATCCCGGAGACGGCGAAGGTGCCGACAATCGCGACCGCGTACAACGCTTGATTGCCGGTGTCGATCAACGGGATCACCACGAACGCCCACGGCACACACGCCGCCCAGCCCGCCAACATCAACCGGCGCCGGCCGACGCGATCGCACAGGCCGGCCGAGACCACCACGGTCGCGATGCTGACCAGACCGCTGAGCACGCCGACCGACCAGATGAAGCTGCGGGTATAGCCCAGGTGGGTGTGCGCGTACATCGCCAGATAGGTGTTGCCCATGTAGCAGAACGCCATGGTGCACAACACGCTGCCGGCGGCCAGCAGGATCTCCCGGCCCTGCAGCCGAAACACCTCGGCCAGCGGCGCTTTGGGCACCAGGTCGCGGGACTTCTCCTCGGCGAACACCGGAGTCTCCTCGATGTTGAGCCGCACGTACAAGGCCAGTGCGATCAGCACCGAGCTGATCAGGAACGGGATCCGCCATCCCCACTGCAGGAACTCGGGGCTGTATTCGCCGATCGTGACGTTGACGCCGAGGAAGGTCAGGCTGCTCAGCACTCCGGCGACACCGCCGCCGAGCAGGGTGAACATCCCATACCGACCGCGGCGGTCGCCGGGTGCGTATTCGGCACTGAGCAGGGCCGACCCGGCCCATTCGCCGCCCACCGCAAACCCCTGCAGCAGCCGCAGACCCATCAGGATCAACGGCGCCGCCATCCCGATCGACGCGGTGCTGGGCACCAGGCCGACGCTCACCGTGGCCACGGCCATGATCAGCAACGTGGACACCAGCGTCTTCTTGCGGCCCAACCGGTCGCCGAAGTACCCGAACACGGCCGCACCGACGGGCCGGGACAGAAACGCCGTGGCGAATGTTCCCATCGAGGCGATCATGGCCACCCCGGGCGTGAGGTTCGGAAAGAACACGGCGGGAAACACCAGCGCCGCCGCGGTGCCATAGATCAGGAAGTCGTAGAACTCGATGGCCGAGCCGACCAGACACGAGACCGCGACCCGCGCCATCGGTGTGGCACGCGGCTCGTCCGCGATCGTCGTCGCGGCGCCCGCCGGTGGGATCGACTCACCCATGGCACATCCTTACCTGTCCCCTTGGTGTGCTTGCCTGCATGTCCACCAACGAAATTATGCGAAGCAGTGAACTCTCGCCCGCCCGAAAACCTGGCAATATCCTGCGTGTCGCTTAAAGTTCCAGCTGACAACCCATCTTGTGATGTGTTGGTTACCTCAGCGGTACGACGGCCTCAAACCTGCATACCAGAAATGGCTCTGCGTCTCATCCTTCGGACAGCAACTGCTTCTTGACGACCTTACCCATCGCGTTGCGCGGCAACGCGTCCACGAACCGCACCTCGCGTGGTCGCTTGTGTATCGAAAGGTCTTGAGCGACAAAGTTAATCAGTTCGTCGGTGTCGAGTTCGGAGGAGCCGACGACGAACGCCACGATGCGCTGGCCCAGGTCGTCGTCGGGCATACCGACCACGGCTGCTTCCTGCACGCCCGGATGCCCGAGTAAGGATGTCTCGATTTCGCCTGCGCCAATGCGATATCCACCCGATTTGATCAGGTCGACCGATTCTCGACCCACGATGCGATGCATGCCGTCGCCGTCGATGACCGCGACATCGCCGGTGTGGTACCAACCGTCGGCATCGAAAACCTCGGCGGTGGCCTCCGGCCGATTCAGGTAGCCGTCGAACAGGGTTGGCCCCCGAACGTGAAGCTTGCCAACGGTTTCCCCGTCGTGCGGGACGGGGTTGCCGGCGTCGTCGAGCAGCCTGGTTTGCACTCCGGCCAGCGGCAGGCCGACCCAGCCCGGGCGACGCTCACCGTCGGCCCGGGTCGACACGGTGATCAGCGACTCCGAAGCACCGTAGCGTTCGATGGGCCGATGCCCGGTCAGCTGTTCCAGCCGGTCGAACACCGGGACCGGCAGCGCCGCGCTACCCGACACCAGCAGCCGCGCCGATCGCAGTGTCTGGGCGGCCGACTGATCGGCCACCACCCGCGACCACACCGTCGGCACCGCGAAATACAGGGTGCCGCCCGATTCCGTACCGGCCCGGGCATAGCCGGCCGGTGTCGGTTTCCCGGTGTGCACGAAGCGATTTCCGACCCGCAACGACCCGAGCAGGCCCAGCACCAGCCCGTGGATGTGGAACAGCGGCAAGCCGTGCACCAGCACGTCGTCGGGGGTCCACTGCCAGGCCTGCGCCAGCGCGTCCAAATCGGCCGCGATCGCCCGGCGACTCACCACCACGCCCTTGGGCAGTCCCGTGGTGCCCGAGGTGTAGATGACCAATGCGGTGGCATCCGGCGGCGGCTCCGGATAGCGGTGCCAGGAGCGGGCGTGCAGTCGCACCGGGATGTGCGGCAGGCCCTCCGTCTCTTCCGGGGCCGGACCCAGCCAGGCCTGCGCGCCGGAGTCGGTCAGCATGTGGCGGCGTTCGGCCGCGCCGACATCGGAGGGCACCGGGACGAACGGGACGCCGGCGATCAGGCAGCCGGTGACCGCCAGCACGGTCGACACGCTCGGGGTGGCCAGCACCGCAACCCGCTGGGCCCCGGCCACGCGTTCGGCCACCGACGTCGCCCCGCCGACCAGGTCGCTGCGACTCAATACGGCGCCGTCGATCCTGACCGCATCGGGGATGTCTGTGGTGGCGGGGTTCAGGGAGGCGAGCAGCACCTCAGCAGGTTACCGACACTGGTCAAGTACGGGCCGTCAACCCTGCTCATCCCATATTTTCATCAGCGTGGACAGGATCTCTTCGCCGCGGCCCAACCCGGCGAGGTGGCTTTCGCCCGGCAGCACGACCAGTTCGCAGTCGGGCAACAACGCCGCCACGTGCTGGCCGTGGGCGAAGGGCACGATGTGGTCGCTGTCGCCGTGCCACCAGCGGACCGGGACCCTGACCTCGTCGAGCCGGAACCCCCAATCCCGGACGAACAGAATGACGTCGTTGAACGGCGCCGCGAGCTGCTTACGGCTGCCGTTGAGCAGGTCGTCGAGGAACATGGCGCCGAACTCGGGCCGGGTGAGCAGGCGCCGGTCGGCCTCCGGCGATATCGCGGCATACAGGAACAGCGCGGAATTCGCGACCGGTCGGATGGCCCGGACCAGCAGGCTCGCGCCGATCCGCAGCGGGTCACCGCCCAGCTGCAGCAGCGGCGCCACCCGCTTGCCCAGGTTCATCAGACCGCTGCTGATCCCTTCGTCACCGACGAACGGCGCGACACCCCCGAGCACACCGGTCGCCACGACCCGATCGGACAGCACCGCGGCGGAGGCGAGCGCGTACGGGCCGCCGCCGGACAGCCCGATCACGGCCATCCGGTCGATACCGAGGGTGTCGGCGATCGTGCGCAGGTCGTCGGCGAACGCCCGGATGTTCCCGTAGCGATGCGGCGTCGACGAGCCGATTCCGGGGCGGTCCAGTCCGATCAGCCGGATGCCGTGTTCTTCGGCGTAGACCCGGGCCTCGGTCGGAATCTGCCGGCGGGCACCCGGTGTGCCGTGCAGCCAGAACACCGCCCGCCCCTGCGGGTCACCGAATTCGGCGAACCCGATTTGGCGGTCTTCGCCAACCGCGACGTTTCCTTCTAGTTTCGGACGGGCGATGTCGAAGACCATGCCAGCAGCTTGGCATGTACAAGCCATTTACGAAATGGGCACGGCCGCGTTCGGTAGGGTGCAGCTCGACCAGGTCAGGGAGGCTCAGAAAGGTTCGGGCCATGCAGACTTCGTTTCCATTGCACTCCCCCGACTTCTACGCGGGCGATCCGTACCCCGGCTACCGAGAGCTGCGCGCGACGGCGCCGGTGTGCTGGAACGACGTCGCCAAGTTCTGGGCCTTGCTGCGCTACGACGACGTCCGCTTTGTGTCGACGAACCCGACCCTGTTCACCTCCAGCAAGGGCATCAACATTCCCGCGCCGGGCATGCCCAACCCGGTGCAGGAGAGCAGCCTCATCTTCACCGATCCGCCGCGGCACCGGCAGCTGCGCAAGCTGATCAACGGCGGATTCACCCGGCGCCAGGGCGCGCTGCTGGAGCCGGCGATCCGGGAGATCGTCGGCGAAATACTGGCCGGCATCCGGACCGGCCGGTCCTACGACTTCATCGACACGATCGCCGCTGCCCTGCCGGCGCGCGTGATGGCCGCGCTGCTCGGGGTTGCGCGCGACGACCGCGAGCAGTTCCGGGCCTGGACCGATGCGGTGATCGGCACCGCCGGCACCAACCGTGATCTCGACGCCTTCGAGACCACCGGCCGGCTCTACCATTGCGTCCGCCGGCTGGTCGCCGCCGGCCGCACCGATCCCGGCGACGACGTCTTGTCGGTGCTGGCCGGCGCGGAGGCCGACGGGCTGCGGCTCAGCGACGATGACCTGCTTGACTTTTCGTTCCTGCTGCTGGCATCCGGCATCGAAACCACCCGCAGTCTGCTCGCCCTGGGCACCTGCGCGCTGATTGCGCACCCCGACCAGCGCCGGCTACTCGTGGCGGACCCGGCGCTGATCCCGGGCGCCGTCGAGGAGATGCTGCGCTGGACGAGCCCCGTGACGCACATGGCCCGCACCGCGACGACCGACATCGAGATCCGGGGGCAGCGGCTCGCACGGGGCGACTTGGTGGTGATGCTGTACGGCTCGGCCAATCGGGACGAAGATGTATTCGGTTCCGACGCAGAAGAATTCAAGGTGACCAGGTCTCCGAACCCGCACATTGCTTTCGGCTGCGGCGAACATGCTTGTGTCGGTGCGCAATTGGCCCGCCTGACGGCGACGGTGTTTTTCGGCGAACTGCTGGGCCGCTTTCCCGATGTGGAGCTGGCCGGCGAGGTGGAGCGGATGCCGGCCACGATGCTGCCGCTGATCACGCGGATGCCGGTGCGGTTCGGCTAGGCGTTGAGCACCCGCTCGCCGATCACCCGCTGGGCGCGCAGGGCGGCCACGTCGTCGTCGGACAGGCCGAGTTCGCGCAAGATTTCGGCGTTGTGCTGTCCGAGGGTGGGCGGCGCGCTGCGGTGGTGGCGACGCGGCCCGGGCGTGATGCGAAACGGCCAGCCGGGATAGCGATGCGGCCCGGTGATCGGATGTTCGAACTCTTCGTAGAAGCCACGCGCGTCGAGCTGGGCGCCGATGAATTCGGGGTCATACATCTGCTCGCCGGTGATCACCTGCTCGGCTGCGATACCTTGCGCGCGAAGGCTTTCCACGATGTCGGCGGGCCGCTGCGTCCGGGTCCAGGCCGCGACCAGCTCGTCGAACGCGTCGTGGTCGACGGCCCCATCGTCGGGTAGCGACACCGCCACCCACGCACCGTCGGCGGCGGTCGGGTAGACGCCCTGCAGGTAGCCGCGCTGACGGTTGCCTTGCCGTGCCGAGACGACCCCGTTCATCGAGTATTCGATCACCGGCTCGGCGGTCACCCCCGCGGCGACCTCGATCTGGGCGACCTCGATCAGCTGCCCCACACCGGTACGGCTGCGGTGTTCGAGCGCGGCGAGCAGAGCGACGCCGGCATGTACGCCGACGATCGGGTCGGCCGGACCCTGCGGGTTGCACGGCGGACCGTCCGGATAGCCGGTGACCGCCGACATGCCCGCGGTCTGCTCGAAGTTCAGCGCCCAGCCGACGTAGTCGCGCCACGGGCCCTGCAATCCGTAGCCGGGCATCCGCACGACGATCACGTCGGGGCTCAGCGCGGTCAACGCGTCGTAGTCCAGGCCGAAGTTTTCCACGACGCGCGGCGAGAAGTTCTCCACCACGACGTCGGCCTGCGCGGCCAGCCGCCGCGCAATGGCGAGGCCGGGCTGCGAGGTCAGGTCGAGCGTCAGGTCGCGCTTGTTGAGGTTGGTGCCCTGCCAGATCGGGCTGCGCTCGTAGTAGTCGTCGCCCTCGTAGGCGAAGGCCCCCGAGTAGCGGTGTCCGTCGGGCCGCTGGATCGATTCGACCTTGACGATGTCGGCGCCGAACGCACCCAGGTAGCAGGTCAGATAGGCACCGGCCCAGAACGTGGTCAGGTCCAGCACCCGCAGTCCGGCGAACGGCAGCTCGCCCACCGCCGGCGCCAGGGCTTGGCCGCCGCTGCTCCACGGTGCGAGGGTGGCTCCCAGCCGGGGCGCCGGACGTGGCTGCGGCACAGGTGTTTTCGAGAACCGGAACGGGGGGCCGGGGCGTCGGTGCGAGCCGGACTCGACGAAGAACCCGCGCTCTGCGTACTGCGGGCAGTCCAGCACGGTGGCGCCGTCGTTGACCGGGGCGGCCGGAATGCGCAGCGCCTGACTCAGTTCGACGATCTCGGCGACGGTCTGGCCGGCCAGGATCGGCTCGGCCTTGGCGAAGAATTCGTCGCGCTCCGGGCCGCCCAGCATGACCGCGAGCTGCTGCTCGCCGTACTCGGGCAGGCCGAGCATCGCGCACACGTCGAGCCAGTGCTGACCCGTCAGGCAGTTGATGCCCACCCAGCCGTCGGTGGCGCGCACGACTCCCAGCATCGGCGCCGACCGCATATTGGCCGGCAGGCCAAGGCGTTTCATCCGCTGCGCCATCAGCATCGGGTACGGCAGCGTCGACAGCAGCGCTTCGACCTGCGAGACGTCCACCTCGCGCACCCGGCCGACAGACTGCATGCGCAGCGCGGTCAGCGCGCCCAGTGCCCCGTAGGCCCCCGCGACGTATTCGGAGATCCGGGCGCCGACCTGTACCGGTGGGCGGTCGGGGTCCCGGCCGCTGATCCAGCCGGATGCCGCCTGCATGGTCAGCGGCGTCATCGGCCGGTCCCGCATCGGCCCCGACTGGCCGCAGTGAGAAATGTGCAGCACCACCAGTTTTGGGTTGAGCTGTTGCAGCGCGTCGGTGCCCAGCCCCCAGCCCACGAGTGTTCCGGGCGCGAAATTCTCCACCAGCAGGTGCGCACCGGCGATCAGTTCACGCGCGGCCGCAACGTCTTTCGGCTGGCCAGGGTCGAGTGTGGCACCCCTTTTGCCCGCGTTGAGGTAGTCGAACAGGCCGCCGCATGCCGGGTCGGGATCCGGGGCAGGAAACGGGCCCCAGCGGCGCAGCGGATCCCCGGCGGGCGGCTCGATCTTGGTGACCTCGGCGCCGAGGTCCACGAAAAGCTTTGCGGCGTAAGGACCCGCGATCTGGGTGGCAATTTCGACGACATGGAGCCCGGTGAGGGGTCCTGTCACGCGGGGACCCCGATGGCCATCGCCTCCATGTACTGGTGAATCCCGCCGATGCCACCGCCCTCACGGCCCAGCCCGCTGAGTTTGAAGCCGCCGAACGGCGCGCCCGCGGGGCTGACGCCGTTGACGGCGACCTGCCCGGTCCGGATGCGGCGCGCGACGCCGACGGCGCGGTCCACGTCGCCGCCCCACACCGCGCCGGACAGTCCGTACTGCGAGTTGTTCGCGATCGCCACCGCGTCGTCGTCGTCGCGGTAGCGCAGCACGGCCAGCACCGGACCGAACACTTCCTCTTGCGCGATGGCCGAATCCGGTTGCACCCCGGACAGAATGGTCGGCTCGAAGTAGAAGCCGGTGTCCAGGCCGGGCGGACGACGGCCACCGGTCACCAGCTTGGCGCCGTCGTTCAACGCGCCGACGACGTGCGCCTCGACCCGGCCGCGTTGCGCCGCGCTGATCAACGGTCCCATCTGCACCTCGGGGTCGGCGGGATCGCCCACCTTCACCTCGCGAGCCAATGCGGCGAGCCGATCGACCACCTCGTCGTGCAGCGAGTCGGGAAGCAGCAGCCGGCTGTGCAGGATGCACGCCTGTCCGGCGTGCAGCGAACAGGACTGGAACAGCATCTGCTGCAACATCTCGTCGGTGATCTGCGCGTCGTCGAGGACGATGCTCGCCGACTTGCCGCCCAGCTCCAGCAGGATCCGCTTCATCGTGTCGCCGGCCGCGGACATGACCTCGCGGCCGACGACCGAGCTGCCGGTGAAGCTCACCATGTCGACGCGAGGATCGGTCGTCAGCAACTTGGCCGCGTCGACGCTCGACGGGGTGACCACGTTGACCACCCCGGGCGGGATGTCGGTGTGCTCGTCGATCAGTCGGGCCAGCGCCAAGCCGGCCAGCGGTGTCAGCGGCGACGGCTTGAGCACGACGGTATTGCCCGCTGCCAGAGCATGATTCAGCTTCATGACGTTCAGGCAGTGCGGGAAGTTCCACGGCGTCAGCACCGACACCACGCCAAGCGGCGCGTGCCGCAGCAACGTGTTTCCGGCACTCATCCCGGCGACGGGCTGCTCGGTCAACTCGGTGGCGAGCGCAGCGGCATGCATCGACATGAACCCGGCGCCGTCGATTTGCATGACGCGCTCGTTGGCGATGCAGCCCCACTCCAGCTGCGACAGTGCGAAAAAGTCGTCGGCGTGCTTCGTCAGCGCATCGCCGAGCTGACTCAGGCACCCGGCGCGCTGCTCGGCGCTCATCGTGCCCCACGGTCCGCTGTCGAAGGCACGGCGCGCGGCCGCGATCGCGTCGCCGACCTGCGCGACGCTCGCGTCGGGTGCGGTGGCGATGACCCGCTCACTGGACGGGGAGATGTCGTCGTAGCGACCGTCGGCCGGCTCGACCCAGTTGCCGTCGATGTAGAGCTGGTACGTGTCGACGAGAGTTTTCGGCGTTTGCAGCTCGGTCATCGGCGTCCTCACCCGGCAGTCGGTCATCTAAACACCTGGTGTACACCCCCGTGCTTGTGACGTCAATCACCAATCTCGTGAATTCAGAGCTATTACACCGAGTTGCGCATGTATTGACAGGGTCGGGCAGCCCAGAGTAGACACAACGGCGCAGGACACATTGCGGCAATATGTCGGATGGCGATCCCGCCGGAGCGCTAGGGAGGCCAGGCCATGCAGACTCATCCACCGCTGCGCTCGCCGAGTTTTCCGCTGCACTCCCCCGACTTCTATGCGGGCGATCCCTACCCGGCCTACCGGGAGCTGCGGGCCACGTCGCCGGTGTGCTGGAACGACGTCACCAACTTCTGGGCGCTGCTGCGCTACGAGGACGTCCGCTTCGTGTCGAGCAACCCGGGCCTGTTCACCTCCACCCAGGGCATCACGATCCCCGACCCGCAGCTGCCCAACCCGGTGCAGCAGGGCAGTCTGATCTTCACCGACCCGCCGCGGCACCGGCAGATGCGCAAGCTGATCAACGCGGGATTCACCCGGCGCCGGGTCTCGGTGCTCGAGGGAAAGATCCGCGAGATCGTGGCCGGCATTCTCGACGGCATCGAGCCGGGGTCGGTGCACGAGTTCGCCGAACAGATCGCCGCACCGCTGCCCACGCGGATGATCGCCGAGCTCATCGGCGCCCCGCCCGACGACTGGGAGCAATTCCGGGCCTGGTCGGATGCCGCCACCGGAACGGCCGATCCGGAGATCGAGCTCGACCCGTTGGTGGCGGCCGGCCAACTCTACGAGTACTTCCGGCAACTGATCGCCGCCCGGCGCAGCCACCCCCGCGACGATTTGCTGTCCGTGCTGGCCGACGCGCAGATCGACGACGAACGGCTCTCCGACGAGGACCTGCTCAACTTCGCGTTCCTGCTGCTGGTCGCCGGCAACGAAACCACCCGCAACCTGATCGCACTCGGCACGCTGGCGCTGATCGCGCATCCCGACCAGCGCCGGCTGCTGGTGCGGGACCCGACGCTGATCCCGGCCGCCGTCGAAGAGATGTTGCGGTGGAACAGCCCGGTGGTGCACATGGCCCGCACCGCCACGGTCGACGTCGAGATTCGCGGTCAGCAGATCCGCGCCGGTGAGGTGGTGGTGATGCTGTACGGCTCGGCGAACCGGGACGAGGACATATTCGGTTCCGACTCAGAGGAATTCAAAGTGACCCGGCATCCGAACCCGCACATCGCATTCGGTTGCGGTGAGCATTCCTGCATCGGTGCACAACTCGCACGCCTGGAGGCCACCGTCATGTTCGACGAACTCCTGCGCCGCTTTCCGACGCTCGAGCTGGTCGGCGACGTGGACCGGATGCGGGCCACCATGGTGCCCGGCGTCAAACGCATGCCGGTGCGACTCGGGACGGGTGGCTGAACAATGCAACTCGAGTACACAGCCGAACAGGAGGAGTTGCGCGCCGAGATCCGCGACACGCTGGAACGGGTGATGACGCCCGAGCGCACCGAGGCGATCAAAGACCGCATCGAGGGCGGCCCGGCGGTGCGCGAGTGCGTGCGCGCCCTGGCCGCGGCCGGCCTGCTCGGTGTCGGGTGGCCCAAAGAGTATGGCGGACGCGGCTTCTCGGCTCTAGAGCAATTCATCTTCGCCGAGGAGGCGCGCCGGGTCGACGCTCCGATCCCGTTGGTGACGCTGGGCACGGTCGGGCCGACGCTGATGCAGTGCGGCACCGAGGAGCAGAAGCAGAAGTTCCTGCCGTCGATTCTCGACGGCAGCGTCGAGTTCGCGATCGGCTATTCCGAGCCGGGCGCCGGTAGCGACCTGGCGTCGATACGCACGACCGCCGTGCGCGACGGTGACGACTACGTGATCAACGGCCAGAAGATGTTCACCAGCGGCGCGGCGTACGCCGACTACATCTGGCTGGCCGCCCGCACCGATCCGAACGCCAAGAAACACAAGGGGATTTCGATCCTCATCGTGCCCACGTCGGCGCCCGGCTTCTCTTGGCAGCCGTTGCACACGATGCCGGGCGTCTCCACCTTCTACACGTTCTACGACAACGTGCGAGTTCCGGCCAGCGCGCTGGTAGGCGGCGAGAACCAGGGCTGGCAGCTGATCACCACGCAGCTGAACTTCGAGCGTGCGGCCCTGGGCAATCTCGGCGCGCTCGAGCCGCTGTTCGCCAAGACGCTGGACTGGGCCCGTACCACCGAGCTAGACGGCGGGCACGTCATCGACCAGCCCTGGGTTCGGCTGACACTGGCCCGGGTCGAGGCGCAGGTCGCCGCGTACAAGCTGATCAACATGCGGGTCAACGCCGCGATGACCAAGGGCGTGCTCAATATGGGCGAGGCGTCGGCGGCCAAGGTGTTCGGCACCGAACTCACCCAGCAGGTCGCGCGTCAATTGTTGGAAGTGCTGGACCACAACGGATTACGCACGGGCAACGACGCGCCGCTGCGCGGGGCGCTGGAATCCGCCTACCGGTTTGCGGTCATCAATACGTTCGGCGGTGGGGCCAACGAAATTCAACGTGACATCATCGCCATGGCGGGATTGGGCATGCCGCGAGCACCGCGTGACCTTCGGGGCCCCCAAAATAGCCAGGAACAGTCAGGAGGATCCAGCACGTGACCAACCAAGATCCCGAGTTCCTCGCCAAGTTGCGGGGGCTCGTCAACCAGCCCACCGGGGGCAGTGGAAAACCCACGGTGGCACCGGATCCGGTGAACCAGCCGATGATCCGGCATTGGGCCTACGCGCTCGACGACATGAACCCGGTGTATCTCGATCCGGAGTTCGCGGCGACCTCGCGGTTCGGCGGCATCGTGTCGCCGCCGGTCATGTTGCAGACCTGGACGATGCCGGCGCCGAAGCTGGAGGGGATCGGCGAACGCGGGGGCGCGCCGCTGGAGATCACGAACAATCCCACCGCGTTCCTGGACGACGCCGGGTACAGCAGCACGGTCGCGACCAACTCGGAATTCGAGATCGAACGCTATCCTCGGCTCGGCGACGTGATCAGCGCGACATCGGTGTTCGAGGAAGTCTCGGACGAGAAGAAGACGGCAAAGGGGTCCGGCTTCTTCCTGACCTGGGTGATCACCTACACCGACCAGAACGGCGAAGTGCTGGGCCGGCAGCGGTTCCGGGTGCTGCGCTTCAAGCCGGAGACCTCATGACCGCCCGGCTGGCCCCGGCCATCAGTCCGGACACCGAGTTCTTCTGGAACGGGCTGCGCGAGCACAAGCTGCTGATCCAGCGCTGCATGGGCTGTGGAACGCTGCGCAATCCCGCGCGGCCGATGTGCCCGCACTGCCGTTCGCTTCAGTGGGAGGCCATCGAATCGTCGGGCCGCGGCAGCGTCTACAGCTACGTGATGCCGCACGAGCCGAAGTTTCCGTTCTTCGAGTATCCCTACATCGTGGTGCTGGTGGAACTCGCCGAGGGGGTGCGGCTGGTGTCGAACCTGTGCGAAATCGACCCGGCCGACGTCACGGTCGGGATGCCGGTCGAGGTTTTCTATCAATCTTTCGATAATGACCTTGTGCTGCACCAGTTCCGGCCGAGCAGCTAGGTGATCCTGATGGACTTCACCTTCACCGAGGAACAAGAGACCATCGGCAAGCTGGCCCGCGAGCTGTTCGAGCGCCGCGCCACCCCGGAGCGACTCACCGAACTGGAAGCCGGCCAGACCCGCTACGACGCCGCACTCTGGAAGGAACTCGCGGCCGTCGACCTGCTGGGCACCGGGTTGCCGGAGTCGGTGGGCGGTAACGGCGGCGGCTTCGTGGAGCTCGGCGTGCTGCTGGCCGAGGTGGGATGGAGTGTGGCCCCGGTGCCGGTCTACGCCACCTTGCTGCTGGGCGCGGATCCGATTGCCCGCCACGGTAGTCGCGAGCAACAGCAGCGGTTCCTGCCCGGCGTCGTCTCCGGAACTCGCATTCTGACCGCCGGGTTGCAGGAACCCGGCCGAACCGACCCGACGATCCCGGCCACCAAAGCCGTTCGCGACGGTTACAACTGGCGGCTGGACGGGGTCAAAGAGTTGGTGCCGGCAGCCCAGCTCGCCGACACCGTGCTGGTGCCCGCCGACACCGACGACGGCCAGGTGAGCCTGTTCCTGCTGGGCTGCGATGCCCCCGGCGTCGAGGTGCGGCCGGTGGCCACCACCAACCGCGAACCGCATGCCGACGTATTCCTCGATGGCGCAACCGTTTCCGCGGCCGACCGCCTCGACGCACCGATCGAATCGCTGCACACCCGGGCACTGATCGGGCTGTGCGCGATTCAGCTCGGCGTCACCGAGCGGGCGTTGCGGATCGCCGCCGAATACACCAGCGGGCGTGAGCAATTCGGACGCCCGATCGGCAGCTTCCAGGCCGTGCAGCAGCGGCTGGCTGACGCGTTCATCGACGTCGAGGCCATCAGGTGGACCACCTGGCATGCGGCCTGGCTGATCGCGAACGGGCGCATGGCCGACCGGGCGGCACGCATCGCGAAGTTCTGGGCCGCCGACGCCGGTGCCCGCGTCGCGTCGGCCGCCCAGCAGGTTCACGGCGGCATCGGGATCGACATCACCTATCCCCTGCACCGCTATTTCCTCTGGGCCAAGCACAACGAGCTCACCCTTGGTCCCGCCCCGGCGCAGCTGGCCGGTATCGGCAGCACCTACTGAGAAGGAAACCGATGACGACGACCGCTAACCGCATCACCACCTTGAAGTGGGCCGACATCAACGTCGGCGACGAGGTCACCCCGCTCGAAATCCCGATCACCACAACGATGATCGTGGCCGGGGCGATCGCCTCGCGTGACTTCATGCCGGTGCACCACGACGTCGAATACGCCAAGAAGCAGGGTTCGCCCAACCTGTTCATGAACATCCTGACCACCAACGGCTATTGCGTACGCTTCCTGACCGACTGGGCCGGCCCCGAGGCGATGGTCAAGAAGCTGTCGATTCGCCTGGGCGTGCCGTGCTTTCCGGACGATCCGCTGCGCTTCACCGGCAGCGTGACCGGCAAGACCGAAGGCTCGGGCGGTGAGAACTTCGCCGAGGTGACCTTCAAGGGCGCCAACAGCCTGGGCGACCATGTCTCGGGCACCGCGATCCTCAGCCTGCTCGACGGGGAGGGCGCATGAGCTCGCTGCCCGGTAGCTGCGCGATCGTCGGGATCGGCCAGACCGAGTTCTCCAAGGAATCCGGGCGCAGCGAGCTGCAATTGGCGTGCGAGGCGGTCAGCGCCGCGCTCGACGACGCGGGCCTGACACCCGGCGACGTCGACGGCATGGTCACCTTCACAATGGATTCCAGCGACGAGATCGACATCGCCCGCAATGTGGGCATCGGCGACCTGAGCTTCTTTTTCCCGCGTCCATCACGGCGGCGGCGCGGCGGCCGGCACCGTCGTGCACGCGGCGATGGCCGTCGCGACCGGAGTGGCCGATGTGGTGGTGTGCTGGCGCGCGTTCAACGAACGCTCCGGCTTCCGGTTCGGCGGCAGCGGACGCAACATGTCGGAGACCCCGCTGTTCATGGCGCACTACGCGCCGTTCGGATTGCTCACTCCCGCGGCGTGGGTCGCGATGCACGCCCAGCGCTATATGTCGACCTACGGCGTCAGCAACTCCGATTTCGGCCGCATCGCGGTCGTCGACCGCAAGCATGCCGCCACCAACCCCGACGCCTGGTTCTACCAGCGCCCGATCACGCTGGAGGATCACCAGAACTCCCGCTGGATCGTCGAACCCGTGCTGCGACTGCTGGATTGCTGCCAGGAAAGCGACGGCGGGGTCGCGCTGGTGGTGACCAGCGCCGAACGTGCCCGCGACCTGAAGCAACCGCCGGCGATCATCACCGCCGCCGCGCAGGGTGCGGCCGCCAACGGCGAGATGATGACCAGCTACTACCGCGACGACATCACCGGGCTTCCGGAGATGGGCGTGGTCGCCGACCGGCTGTGGCGTGACTCGGGCCTCAAGCCCCAGGACATCCAAACCGCGTTCATCTACGACCATTTCACGCCGTTCGTGTTCACCCAGCTCGAGGAACTCGGGTTCTGCGGGCGCGGCGAAGCCAAGGACTTCGCGACGGTCGAGCGGTTGTCGCTGGGCGGGGAATTCCCGATCAACACCAACGGCGGGTTGCTCGGCGAGGCCTACATCCACGGGATGAACGGCATCACCGAGGGTGTGCGCCAGGTTCGTGGAACGTCGCACAACCAGGTCGACAACGTCGAACACGTGTTGGTCACCTCCGGCACCGGCGTGCCCACCAGCGGCTTGATTCTGGCGCCGGCCGGGTAAGCGCTTCGCAGAGGGGAGGACCATGACGCAGGCGTCCGCGCTGACCGAAACCCGCGAACTCATCGTCGAGTCCGCGTTCGCCTGTTTCGGTAAGCAGGGGCTGCAGAAGGCGACGATCGTCGACATCGCCAAGCGGGCCGGGGTGTCCCGCAGCACCATCTACGAGTACTTCAGCGACAAGGCGGCGATCATCGAGGCGTGCGCCGAGCACGCGTCGGAGTGGTTCTATCGCGAGATGGCCATGGCGATGGACCGGGGCGGCACGCTCGAGGACAAGCTGTGCTCGGCGGCGGTGTTCGTGACGCAGGCGCGACGGGTCATGGCCTCCGAGGAGTACTTCGACGAGGAAGCGATCAGCCTGCTGCTGACCAAGGATGCGGGCGTGCTGCTACGCGAATGCGTCGACTTCCTCTCGCCGTATCTGTCCGCGGCCAAGCTGACCGGCGAGGTCCGCAAGGACCTCGACATCGAAGCCGCCGGCGAATGGTTCGCGCGAATCCTGTTCTCGCTGTTCAGCACGCCGTCGCCGATCCGGGATATGGACGATCCCGACGTCGTCACCGAGTTCGTCTGCGCCCACGTGGTGCGCGGATTCGCCAGCGAGCGTCCTCGGCGTCGTTGACTGTGCGCCTGCGGATTTCGGTGTGCGCCTGCGGCGACGACACGCCGGAGTCTCCAGCCCCCAGCGCACACCCAAGGCCGCCGGTGCACACTCAACGGGATCAGTGGCCGCGCTGCGCCAAGGCCCGCAGGAAGAACGTCAGGTTGGCGGGGCGTTCGGCGAGCCGGCGCATGAAGTATCCGTACCATTGCGTGCCGAACGGCACGTAGACCCGCACGTGGTTGCCGGTGTCGGCCAGTCGGCGCTGCTCGTCGTCGCGGATGCCGTACAACATCTGGTATTCGAATCCATCGGTGCCGCGCCCTGATTCGCGGACCATGGCCGGCACCGCCTCGGTGATCGCGGGGTCGTGCGAGGCGACCATCGGATACCCTGCGCCGGTCATCAGCACCCGCAGACAGGCCAGATAGGAGTCGGTGACCTCGTCGCGACCTCGGTAGGCCACCGATGCGGGCTCGTCGTAGGCGCCCTTGCACAACCTGATCCGGGCGCCGGAAGCGGCGAATTCCCGGCAGTCACCCAGGGTGCGCCGCAGGTAGGCCTGCAAAACGGTACCCAGCCATCCGAATTCGGTGCGCAGATCGCGCACGATGGACAGCGTCGAATCGGTCGTGGTGTGGTTCTCGGCGTCCACCGTCACCCACACGCCGGCCCGCGCGGCCGCGTCGCAGATCGACCAGGCGTTCTCCCGGGCGATCTTCTCGCCGTCACGCTCCAGCGACTGCCCCAGCGCCGACAACTTGACCGAGACCTCCAGCGGCCGGATTCCGTCGCCGACGGATTCGAGCCTGCCCAACCTCTCGATCAAATCGAGGTAGACCCGCACGGCGGCGTCCGCGTCATCGCCGTTCGAGACATCCTCGCCCAGATAGTCGATACTGACCAGTCGATCCGAATAACGCAGGGCGGCAACGCTATTCATCGCCGAGTCGACCGTCTCGCCGGGGACGAAGCGGTGCACCACCCGGCGGGTGACCGGCAGCCCTTCGGCGGCCCGGCGCAATCCCGGACGCCGGCTGGCGGCCATGATCGCCGGCCGCAAGGTGGCGGAGAAGACGCCGGCCATCAGTCGGACCCCATGTGCGGGTAGGTGTGCCGGGTGGCCGGGACGAACGTCTCCTTGATGGTGCGGGCCGACGTCCAGCGCAACAGATTCAGTACCGACCCGGCCTTGTCGTTGGTTCCCGAGCCGCGGGATCCGCCGAACGGCTGGCGCCCGACGACGGCCCCGGTGGGCTTGTCGTTGATGTAGAAGTTGCCGGCCGCGAACCGCAACCGATCCTGCGCGGTGAGCACGGCCCGACGATCGTCGGCGATCACCGCGCCGGTCAGCGCGTAGCGCGACCCGGTGTCGATCACGTCGAGGATGCGCTCGTAGGAATCGTCGGGGTAGACGTGGACCGACAGCAGCGGGCCGAAGTACTCGGTAGAGAACGCCTCGTCGGTCGGGTCGTCGGACAGCAGCACCGTGGGACGGACGAAATAGCCTACGCTGTCGTCATATTCGCCACCGACCGCGATCGTGACACCGGCCGCACCCTTGGCCCGCTCGATGGCGGTGACGTTCTTGTCGAAGGCCCGCCGGTCGATCAGCGCGCCGCCGTAGTTGGTCAGGTCAGTGATGTCGCCGTAGCTCAGCCCGGCCGTGGCGCCCAGGAAGTCGTCACCCATGTGCTGCCACACCGAATGCGGGATGAACGCCCGCGACGCCGCCGAGCACTTCTGGCCCTGGTAGTCGAATGCCCCGCGAATCAGCGCCGTGCACAACACATCCGGGCGCGCCGACGCGTGCGCGACCACGAAGTCCTTACCGCCGGTCTCGCCGACCAGCCGCGGATAGCTGTGGTAGCGGCCGATATTGGCGCCCACCTGCTGCCACAGGTGCTGAAAGGTGGCCGTCGACCCGGTGAAGTGGATGCCGGCCAGCCGCGGATCTGCCAGTGCCACATCGGAAACCGCAAAGCCGTCGCCGGTGACCAGGTTGATCACCCCGGGTGGCAATCCGGCCGCCTCGAGCAGCTGCATGGTCAGATACGCCGACAGTGTCTGGGTGATCGACGGTTTCCACACCACGGTGTTGCCCATCAGCGCGGGTGCGGTCGGCAGGTTGCCCGCGATCGAGGTGAAGTTGAACGGCGTGATCGCGTAGACGAAGCCGTCCAGCGGGCGGTACTCGCTGCGATTCCACTCCCCCGGTCCGCTGACCGGCTGCTGCGCCAGGATCTGGCGAGCAAATGCCACGTTGAACCGCCAGAAGTCGATCTGCTCGCACGGGGAATCGATCTCGGCCTGGTAGACCGACTTGGACTGGCCGAGCATCGTCGCGGCGGCGATCTTCTCCCGCCACGGGCCGGCCAGCAGGTCGGCGGCCCGCAGGAACACCGCGGCCCGCTCGTCGAAAGGCAGTGCCGCCCAGTCGTGCTTGGCGGCCATCGCGGCTTCGATGGCCGCCGTCGCGTCGGCGTGGCCGGCATTGGTCAAGGTGCCCAGCGCGGCGGCGTGCCGGTGTGGCTGGACGACATCGATGCGTTCGCCGTCGCCCATCCGGTGTTTACCGCCGATGACGTGCGGGAGCTCGATCGGATGGTCGGCCAGCCCGGCGAGTTCGGTATACAGCCGGGCGCGTTCGGGCGAGTGCGGGGCGTAGTCATGAACCGGTTCGTTGCCCGGCGTCGGCACCTGGGTGATCGCATCCATGCTGCCCAGGATCCTCGGCGCGGCCGCGCGATCTGTTGGCTGATCAGACAAGATAATTCACCTACGGTAGTAGAATCAGACAATATGCGGGTGCCTGGCGTTGGACTGGGCCAGCTGCTGCTCGCGCTGGACGCGACGCTGGTGAGCCTGGTGGAGGCGCCGCGCGGTCTGGACCTCCCGGTGGGGTCGGCGGCGCTGATCGATTCCGACGACGTCCGTCTCGGCCTGGCGGCGGCGGCGAGTTCCGACGTGTTCTTCCTGCTGGGGGTCAGCGACGACGAGGCGCCGGCCTGGATCGACAAGCAGGCGCGGGAGCGCGCCCCGGTCGCGATCTTCGCCAAGGAGCCGTCGAACGCGCTGGTGACCAAGGCCGTCGCGGTCGGGTCGGCGGTGGTGGCCGTCGAGCCGCGGGCACGCTGGGAGCGGCTCTACCAATTGGTCAACCACGTCTTGGAGCACCACGGCGATCGCGCCGATCCGACGGAAGACTCCGGCACCGACCTGTTCGGTCTGGCGCAATCGCTGGCCGATCGCATCCATGGCATGGTCAGCATTGAAAACGCCCAGTCGCACGTGCTCGCCTACTCGGCCTCCAACGACGAGGCCGACGAACTGCGCCGGCTTTCCATCCTGGGCCGGGCCGGGCCGCCCGAGCATTTGAAGTGGATCGGCCAGTGGGGCATTTTCGACGCGCTGCGGGCCGGCGGTGAAGTGGTTCGCGTCGCCGAGCGTCCGGAGTTGGGTCTGCGCCCGCGGTTGGCCATCGGGATCTATCAGCCACCCGCCGGGCCGCGCCGACCGCCGGTGTTCGCCGGCACCATCTGGGTGCAACAGGGATCGGCGCCGCTGGCTGAGGACGCCGAGGAGATCTTGCGCGGTGCGGCGGTGTTGGCCGCCCGCATCATGTTCCGGCTGGCGGCGCGGCCGTCGACACATGCGCAACGGGTGCAACAACTGCTCGGCCTGACCGACGGCGAGCCGGCCGACGTGGCGGGGATCGCCCGAGAGCTGGGGCTGGCCGCCGACGGCACCGCGGCGCTGATCGGCTGGGACGCCACCGACGCCGGGTCCCGACATGCTCGGCTAACCGATGTTCTGGCGTTGAGCGCCAGCGCTTTTCGTCGAGATGCCCAAGTCGCGTCGCGGGGCTCGCGGATGTATGTGCTGCTGCCCCAGACATCGACGGCCCGCTCGGTCACGTCGTGGGTCCGGGGCACCATCAGCGCACTGAGCACCGAACTCGGTGTCGAGCTGCGGGCGGCCATCGCGGCGCCGGTCGCGGGCCTGGCCGGCATCGCCGAGGCGCGCAACGAGGTCGATCGAGTACTGGATAGTGCGCAGCGGCATCCGGTTTCGATCGGACAAGTGACATCGCTGGCCGAGGCGCGCACCACCGTCTTGCTCGACGAAATCGTCACGACGATCGGAACCGACCGGCGGTTGGTCGATCCGCGGATCCGCGACCTGCACGAGCGGGACCCCTTGCTGGCGAAGACTCTTCGGACCTATCTGGACACCTTCGGCGACGTCGGCCTCGCCGCGCACCTGTTGCAGGTGCATCCCAACACGGTTCGCTACCGTATCCGCCGGATCGAGAAGCTGTTGTCGACCTCGCTGGGTGATCCGGAAGTGCGGCTGCTGTTTTCGCTGGGCCTGCGGGTGCTGGAGCGGGGATAGCACGGCCTTTGCCCCGGACTTCGAGTGATTTGCAACAATGTCACCCGTAAGGTGATGACGATGTAGGAAGCCGGTGCGAATCCGGCGCGGTCCCGCCACTGTCATCGGGGAGCGACCCTCAACTGCCACGGCTGGCAAGCTGGAAGGCGAGGCGAGCAGCGATCCGAGAGCCAGGACACTCGCGTCATTGCGTCCTGCGACCCGGGGCGGAGTACCCCGAGAGAGCTCTCGACGTCCATGTCACACTCTGCATTGCTGGCTGCCTCCACCTGCTATTCGTCGTGTCCGACAAAGACTTTCGCCCCAGCTGGCGGAGGCGACCGATGACCGGTCCGATCTGGATGGCCGAACCCCCGGAGGTGCATTCGGCGCTGCTCAGCAGCGGGCCGGGCCCGGGACCGTTGCTGGCCGCCGCGGTCACCTGGAGCGCGTTGAGTGCCGAGTATGCCGAGACGGCCAACGAACTCACCGCGCTGTTAGGCGCGGTGCAGGCCGGAGCCTGGGACGGACCGACCGCCGCGGCCTACGTGGTCGCGCATGCGCCTTACCAGGCCTGGTTGATCCAGGCCAGCGCCGACAGCGCGGCCGTCGCGGCCCAGCAGGAGTTGGTGGCCACCGCCTACACCGCGGCATTGGCGACGATGCCGACCCTGCCGGAGCTGGCCGCAAACCACGCCACCCACGGCGTCTTGGTGGCGACCAACTTCTTCGGCCTCAACACCATTCCGATCGCGCTGAACGAAGCCGACTATGCGCGGATGTGGGTCCAGGCCGCCACCGTGATGACCACTTACGAGGGTGTGGCAACCGCGGCGGTGGCCGCCGCACCGGAAACCGAACCGGCGCCGCAGATCATGGAAGCCGACACGGTGGCGGCGGCATCGTCACTGCCGCCCGATCGACAAAGCCAGGTGCTGGAATGGCTGGAGCGCATCGGGTTCATCGACTTCTACAACCGCTACATCCAACCGTTGATCGATTTGCTGATGAACAACCCGTTCTTCCAGGCGCTGTTTTCCGGCTTCGACCCGTGGCTGCCCATCCTCGGCAACCCGCTGAGCTTCCTCAATCCGTTCAACATCGCGTTCGCACTCGGCTATCCGATGGATTTCGGGTCGTACTTCGCCTTTCTGGCGCAGACCTTTTCGTTCATCGCGGCCGACCTCGCCGCGGCGTTCGCCTCGGGCAATCCGGTGACGATCTTCTGGACGATATTGTTCACCGCCGTCGAAGCCATCGGCACGATCATCACCGACACGATCGCGTTGCTCAAGACGTTGCTGGAGCAGACACTGGTGCTGATCCCGATCATTCTGCCGCTGCTGAGCGCGTCCATGGTGCCGTTGGTGGTGCCTACGCTGGCGGGCGGTCTGGCGGGCCTGACGGGTTTGGCGGGGCTGTCCGCCATCCCGGTGGTGCCGATCGTCGCGGCCCCCGCGTTCGTCCCGGCGGC
>NZ_HG964446.1:4771340-4806106 GCF_000689255.1 Mycobacterium triplex
GACCGGTGGCGCCATCGGCGCCACCGGTCGTCGCAATGGAGGGTCTGTCCTACATGCTCGGCGGACTGACCGCGGAGGCGAAGCGGGCGGCACCGGCCGACGCCGGCGCCAGGAAGGCGGCCGAGACGGACAGCGCCGAGGTGGTCGCGGCGGCGCAGCCCGACGAACGCACTCCAGATCGGCGCCGACGCCGGGCGAAGGCCAAACAACTCGGCCGCGGCTACGAATACATGGACCTGGAGTCGAAGCCGGCTCCGCCCGATCCCGGCCCCCCAACCCGGGGTTTCGCCGGCACCATGCCCTGCGAGATCGCTTCCGCACCAACGGGATTAGCGGTGCTGGCCGACGATGCGTTCGGCGGCGGCCCGCGGCTGCCGATGTTGCCCGGCACGTGGGAGATGGAGCCCTAGCCCGCCGCTCGGCCTTGACCTGTGCTTTGCGGGGTGCGATTGTCCGATATTGACGATAATGCATAATCAGCTCGGCGGGCCCGGCCGAAAAGGGGGATCATGAACCGTTCCATCGTCGTGAGCATCTGCGGTACGATCACGAAAGTGTCAGCGGCCGTTGCTATTACGGCGGCAATACCCGCAGGAGTGCCGGCGGGCGCCACACCGGGCACGCCGGTGCTGCTCGACCGATTTGCCAGCGACCTGCCCACCGGCCCCGATGATCCGCGGTGTTTGCAGAACCCCGGATACGCCGCGTGTATGGGCGGTCCGTATTGGGTGGGCCCGCCCACAGCTCCCACACCGCCGGCGCTTCCCGGGCCGCCCACCGGCCCACTGGATCCGCAATGCATGTCCAACCCCGCCGATGCGGCGTGCGTGGGCAGCCCCTTCCTGCCGCCCACGCCACCGGTCGCTCCACCACCGCCTCCGATCGAGCCGATCGCACCGCCCCCGATGGCGCCGATGGAACCGATTGCCCCACCTCCGCTGGCGCCGACGATCGATACCGGACCGGCGATCGGGGGTGTGCCCGGACACATCTAGTGGCACGGTGCGGCCGAGGCCGGCGGGCGAATTATGCTCAGCATGAATGAAAATCCATAGGTTGCAGCGCGTTTTCGTCCAGCTAGGCTTTGCTGGTGGCAGAAAATCCGTCGTCGTATCTGGTGCTGGCATCCCAGCGCAGCGGCAGCACGCTGCTCGTCGAATCGCTGCGCGCGACCGGCGTGGCCGGCGAGCCTCAGGAGTTCTTCCAATATCTGCCGAAGACCAGCCAGGCGCCCCAGCCGCGGGAGTGGTTCGCGGGCGTCGACGACGAGTCGATCCTGAGCCTGCTCGATCCCTTCGACGAAGGAAAACCCGACCTCGCGCCCGCCGAGATCTGGCGCGACTACATCCGCACCGTCGGCAGGACACCGAACGGCATCTGGGGCGGCAAGCTGATGTGGAATCAAACCCCGCTGCTGCGCAACCGCGCCAGCGAACTGCCGAACCGCTCCGGCGACGGACTGCTGGCCGCGATTCGCGACGTCGTCGGCGAGGAACCACTGCTCATTCACATCCACCGGCCCGACGTGGTCTCGCAAGCGGTGTCGTTCTGGCGGGCCGTGCAAACCCGGGTCTGGCGGGGTAGGCCCGATCCAGCCCGCGATGCGCGTGCCATCTATCACGCCGGAGCCATCGCGCACGTCGTCACCATGCTGCGCGAGCAGGAGGAGAGCTGGCAGAACTGGTTCGCCGAGGAAGACGTCAAGCCGATGGAAGTGCCCTATCCGGTGTTGTGGCGCAACCTGACTCAGGTGGTGGCCGCCATCCTCGAGGCGCTTGGGCTCGACCCCCGGCTGGCACCCGACCCGGTGCTGGAGCGGCAAGCCGACAAGCGTTCCGACGACTGGGTGGACCGGTACCGGGCCGACGCCGAACGGGAGGGGCTACCGACATGACGACCACGACCGAAACCCGGGTCGACGAATTGCGGCTGCTGGAAGCAGAAGCGGTGCACATCATCCGCGAGGTCGTCGCCGAGCTGGAGCGCCCGGTGCTGCTGTTCTCGGCCGGCAAGGACTCGATCGTGTTACTTCGTTTGGCGGAGAAGGCTTTTCGACCGCTGCCGCTGCCGTTCCCGGTGATGCATGTCGACACCGGCCACAACTTCGAGGAGGTCATCGAGTTTCGCGACCGCCGGGTCGCAGGCGTTGGGCACAAGCTGATCGTCGCGTCGGTGCAGAAATCCATCGACAACGGCCGGGTTCCCGATCCCGGGCCGGGCGCCTCACGCAACCGGGCGCAGACGCGCACGCTGCTCGACGCGCTGGAAGCCGGCGAGTTCGACGCCGCGTTCGGCGGTGCCCGCCGCGACGAGGAGCGGGCCCGTGCCAAGGAGCGGATCCTGAGCTTCCGCGACGAGTTCGGCCAGTGGGATCCCCGCGCGCAACGGCCGGAGCCCTGGTCGCTGTACAACGGCCGGATCAAGAAGGGCGAGCAGGTGCGGGTGTTCCCGCTGAGCAACTGGACCGAGCTCGACGTCTGGCGCTACATCGAGCTGGAAAACCTTGAAATACCGTCGATTTACTACGCACACGAACGCGAGGTGTTCGAGCGCGACGGCATCCTGTTGGCGGTGTCGGAATACGCCAGCCCGCACAACGGTGAAGCATCCGCCGTCGAGTGGGTGCGCTACCGCACCGTCGGCGACCTGACCATCACCGGGGCGGTGCGTTCGCGGGCGACCGACATCACCGGGGTGATCACCGAGATCTCGGCCGCGACGGTGTCCGAGCGCGGCGAGACGCGAGCCGACGACCGGACGTCGGCCGCGGCGATGGAAGACCGCAAGCGGGAGGGCTACTTCTGATGACGGCCACCGAGAACGCCGCACCGACCTTGCCGCACCAGGGCGTCACGCGTCAGCTGCTGCGCATTGCCACCGCCGGTTCGGTCGACGACGGCAAGAGCACGCTGATCGGGCGGCTGCTGCACGACACCGACAGCCTGCCCCTGGACCACGTCGAAGCCGTGACCGACGAAGAGGGCGTCGCCGACCTCGCGGCGCTGTCGGACGGTCTTCGTGCCGAACGCGAACAGGGCATCACGATCGACGTCGCCTACCGCTTCTTCTCCACCGCGTCGCGCAGCTACATCCTGGCCGACACTCCCGGCCACGAGCGCTACACCCGCAACATGTTCACCGGCGCCTCGAATGCCCACGTGGCCATCCTGCTGGTCGACGCGCGCGCCGGGGTGCTGCGCCAGACCCGAAGGCACGCCCGGATCGCAAAGCTGTTGGGCATCAAGCACTTTGTCGCGACGGTCAACAAGATCGACCTGATCGACTTCGACCAGGACGGGTTCGCGGCCGTCGAGGGCGAGCTGCGGCGGTTGGCGGCCCGGCTGGGCGAGGTGGACATCACGGTGATCCCGATCGCGGCCAAGCACGGCGACAACGTCGTGCATCGCTCCGAGCACACGCCGTGGTACCGCGGCCCCACCCTGCTGCAGTACCTGGAGGCCATCGAACTGGCCGCGCCGAACGCCGAGCCGTCCCGGCTGCGCCTGCCCGTGCAGTGGGTTTCGCGACCGACCGCCGACGTGCGGCGCCGCTACACCGGACGGCTTGCGGCGGGAACGCTGTCGGTCGGGGACCCGGTGATCTCGCTGCCCGCCGGTACCCGCTCGACGGTGACCGCGCTGGACACCCTGGACGACGAACGCACCACGGCTGTTGCGCCGCTGTCTGTTTCGATCGAGCTGGCCGACGACATCGACGTGGGCCGCGGTGACGTGCTGGTCAGCGGGGCCGACGACGCGGTGCTGCCGGTGCCGGCCCGGGAACTGGACGCGACAGTGTGCTGGTTCGTCGACACCCCGCTGCGCGCCGGCGACCGGCTGGCCCTCAAACAAACCTCCAAGACCGTGCGGGCCACCGTGCAGGAACTGCACTCGCGGCTGGATCCCGAGACACTCGACGAACTCGACCAGCCAGTTGAGCTGGCGCTCAACGACATCGGCACCGTAACCCTGCGAACCAGCTCGGTCGTCATCGCCGACAGCTACACCGACAATCGCGACAGCGGCGCGTTCATCCTGATCGACGAGACCACCAACGACACCGTCGGCGCCGGCACCATCATCGAGGCGCGCGAGGTCAAGCCGGGAACCCACCCGCGCACCGACATCCGCTGGCATCCCTCGGCACTGGACCGGGGGCACCGGTGGCGCGCCACCGGACAGGCTGGGGCGACGATCTGGTTCACCGGGCTGCCGGCGTCCGGCAAGTCCACCGTCGCGGTGGCCGTCGAGCGGGCGCTCGTCGAATCCGGCCGGGTGGCCTATCTGCTCGACGGCGACAACCTGCGGCATGGGTTGTCCGACGATTTGGGCTTCTCCCCCGGCGATCGGACCGAAAACATCAGGCGCGTCGGTCATTTGACTCGGCTGCTGGCCGATGCCGGCGTGGTCGCCCTGGCTTCGCTGGTGTCGCCGCTGGCGTCGGACCGCGAGACCGCCCGGGCGCTCAACGACGCCGCCAAGCTGCCCTTCATCGAGGTGCACGTCGCCACCTCGCTGGCCGAGTGCGAAAGACGAGACCCCAAGGGCCTGTACGCGCGGGCCCGCCGGGGCGAGCTCAAGGGTTTGACCGGTGTCGACGCGCCGTACGAACCGCCGGAGAACCCCGACCTCGTGCTCGACACGTCCGGCGCCGACATCGACGAACTCGCCGCCCGGGTCATCGCGTTGCTCGACGAGCGCAGCCCACGGCCCGCCACCTAGATTCAGCGCGAGCCGATCACTTGGTCCGCGACGCCGGGCCCGGCAATATGCGTACGTGCGTGATTGGCGCGAGCGGGTCGGCTCGATATCGGTGGACTGGTGGGCGACGGCGGTCGCCGGGGTGATCGTGGCGTTGGCGGTGGCCAACGCGCTTCCGAAGATTCCGTGGTGATCGCGTGAGTACCACGCGCATCGAAGCGGATGAAACGCTGGACGAACCCACGTTTACCAGCAGGGAACCGCTGGACTACGTGCCGGGGATCCTGCTGTTGATCGGCGTCGGCTTGCTGGGCAAATACGCTCAGATCTGGTGGAACTCGCTGGCCAAGCACGAACACTGGCGGGTGCCCGATATCGAATACGTGTTGTGGGCCATCGTGATTGGGCTGCTGATCACCAACACCGTGGGCTTGCACCGGATATTTCGCCCGGGTGTGCAGACCTACGAGTTCTGGCTCAAGGTCGGGATCGTGGTGCTGGGAGCGCGCTTCGTGCTCGGCGACATCGCCAAGCTCGGCGCGATCAGCCTGGTCCAGATTCTGGTGGACATGACCATCGCCGGAACCGTCATCATCGTCGTCGCACGGACCTTCGGCCTATCGGGCAAGCTGGGCTCACTGCTGGCGATCGGCACGTCGATCTGCGGGGTGTCGGCCATCATCGCGGCCAAGGGCGCGATCCGTGCCCGCAACTCCGACGTCAGCTACGCCATCGCGGCGATCCTGGCCCTCGGTGCGGTCTCGCTGTTCGTGCTGCCGCCGCTGGGGCACGCGATCGGGCTCACCGACCACGAATTCGGGCTGTGGGCGGGCCTTTCGGTGGACAACACCGCCGAAACCACCGCCACCGGCTACCTGTTCTCCGACCACGCCGGCAAGATCGCGGTGCTGGTCAAGTCGACCCGCAACGCGCTGATCGGGTTTGTCGTCCTGGGTTTCGCGCTGTACTGGGCCGCGCGCGGCCAGGCCGATGAGATCGCCTCCGGGGCAACGGCCAAGGCCGCGTTCATCTGGCAGAAGTTCCCGAAGTTCGTGCTGGGCTTTTTGGCTGTATCGGCGATCGCGACGGCCGGGTGGCTGACCAAGGGGCAAACCGCCAACCTGGCGAACGTGTCGAAGTGGGCGTTTCTGCTCACCTTCGCCGGGGTCGGGCTCAACACCGATTTCCGTCAGATCGCGCGCACCGGCTGGCGCCCACTGGTGGTGGCTGTGATAGGGCTCACAGTCGTCGCGACGGTCTCGCTGGGCATCGTCCTGCTGACGTCGCGCGTATTGCATTGGGGCGTAACCACCTAGCGAGAACTCGCGAGGCGCAACACGCCGGTGGGTAGCCCGGACGGTAACGTAATACTCATGCAGCACTCGTCCGTCGTTGCTCTGCTACGCGAACGCGCTGGGCTACCGGGTTTCATTCGCACCACGTTGGACGCCCGGGTAGCCGAATCCTGACATGTGGATCACCCTTCTGGTCATGGCCTTCGCGATGAGTGTCGAGCCGTTCCGGATCGGCATGACCGTGTTGATGCTGAATCGACCCAGGCCGATGCTGCAGCTGTTCGCATTCCTGTGCGGCGGCTTCGCGATGGGCATGACCGTCGGCCTGTCCGTCGTGTTCGGGCTCCAGCGCCGACTGCTGAGTTCTCCGCAGGTAAGTTTGCCGAAACTTCAGATTCTGATCGGCGGTTCGGCACTGCTTGTTGCGATTGTGCTGAGCGCACAGGTCATGTTGCGGGAGAAAGTGTCCCGCTTCAAACGACCACCCGCCGACGAGCCCGATTTGCACGAGCATCACGGCCTGGGGAGGTTCTCGCGGCGGCTACTGCACGGGCGTTCACTGTGGGTGGCCGGGGTGGCCGGTCTTGGGATCGCGTTGCCGTCCGTGGACTATCTGGCCGCCCTGGCCGCCATCGTGGCCTCCGGCACGGCCGCCGCGACCCAGTTCAGCGCGCTGCTGATGTTCCATGTCGTGGCGTTCGCACTGGTGGAGATTCCGCTGCTGGCCTACCTGCTGGCGCCCGACCAAACGCGCGCCTGGATGGTCGCACTGCAGATCTGGATCCGCTCGCGCCGCCGCGTCGAGGTAGCCAGCCTGCTGGCCGCGGCCGGGTGTGTGCTGGTGTTCATCGGCATGCGCAGCCTCTAGCACACCCGTGCGAGAGCGCGGAATTCCGGGGCTCAGTTGTCGGTGCCGGTCACCGCTGGACGTTCGCGGCGCACATACATTTCGGCAAGGAACTGCTCGACTGCCACCGCGGCATGCGCCGCGCGGGCCGAGCCGAAAATGTCGAACGCGTGCTGCGCCCAAGGCAACTCGGCGTAGACCACGGGCGCGCGACTGACCTCGCGAAGACGCGACACGAAATCGCGGGCCTGTTCGACCGGAACCAGTGAGTCGTTGGTGCCGTGCAGCACGAAAAACGGTGGGGCGTCTGGATGAATGTGTGCCACCGGCGAGGCCTGGCGAAACGGCTCGGCGATGTCGCCGCGACTGACCTTGAAAACGTTCTTGGCCACCATCGCCGCCATCAGCGGATGTATCGCGGTCCCGGTCGCGTTGAAGTCGTAGACGCCGTAAAACGGCACCGCCACGTCCACCCGGGTGTCGGCGTCTTCGAAGCCCGGCTGAAACCGCGGGTCGTTGGGGGTCAGGGCGGCCAGCGACGTCAGGTGCCCGCCGGCCGAACCCCCGGTGATGGCAATCCAGTCCGGGTCACCGCCGTAGGAGGCGATGTGCTCTTTCGTCCACGCGATCGCGCGCTTGACGTCGACGATCTGATCGGGCCACGTCGAGCGCGGGCTGAGCCGGTAATTGATCGCCACGCAGATCCAGCCCAGTTCGGCCAGATGACTCATCAGCGGATGTGCTTGTCCGCGTTTGTTTCCCACCATCCAGGCGCCGCCGGGAATCTGCAGCAACACCGGGGCCCGCCCATTGCGATCGAGGTCGGGCCGTCGCCAGATGTCGAGGTGGTTGCGTGAGCCGCACTCCCCGTAACTGATGTCGCCGTCGTGGGCGTAGTCGCGGTAGATGCGCAGCATGCGTGCCGCACCGGGCCTCTTGGCGGTCGCACCGCCGGGCGCGGGGCGCTTCCACAAATCGCCCGACTCGGTTCGGCGGTCGGGTCCCAGCCCCGCATCGAGTGCGGCCGTCAGCGGTTCGTTGGCCTGGTGCCCGAAGCGACGCAACCCCAGCAGGCCCAACGCCGACACCGCCGACAGCAGCCAGCTGATTCGCCGGGTCCGCGCCGGCAGCCGGCGCGACAGCGCTGCCAGCGTCGTGAATTGGACCCCGAGCATCTGCATCGGCAGCTCGGAGGCGAAGACGCCGTAGGCGAATGCGAACACCGAGCCGTATCCGCCCTTGCTCAACGGCCGATAACCGTTGGCGGTGAACGCGAGGCTCGCAACGGACGCCACAATGGCGCGCAGTCGCTTCACTGGGAATCCCTTTCCGTGGAACACCGGCTGTAGGTGTCACCACGTTAACGCTCAGGTTGTGCCGGTTCGTGAGGTCCCCGGCCGGCCGGCCTGCGCCGGGTCCTCCACGATGTGATACATCGGGTTGACCATCGTCATCGGCCGGTTGCCGCCCTGCTTGGGCTTACCGGTGACGCGCAACAACTGGCCGGGCTGGATGTCGGCGCCGGAGTGCCCGGACGGGAAGACCACGATGATCTCACCGCTGTGGTCGCCGACGACGATCGACCGGATGGTGCGCCTGCCCTTGCTGGTGTCCTCGACCTCGCTGACCCGTCCTTCGAAGGTGGCGCTGCGGCCCGGAATCAGGCCCGCGACGGTGATCACCGAACGCGACGGGTCGGGATGCTCGTAGGCCTCCACATTTTCGTCCTCGCCGCGGGTAACCCATTCGCCGAACTTTTCGAATTCGCGCACGATCCGTTGCTCGAAGCGTTCCGGGTACGCCTCCTCGATGCGCGTCTGGACGTCGTAAGGGACGATCGTCGCCGCGGCGTCCGGGATCATGCTGACCGCCCGGGCGATCTTGTCGGCGGTGCGGTCGTGCAGCAGCCGGCCCACCAATGGGTTGTAGGTGCGCCGCGGCAACAGCGCCGTCACGTTGGTATCCCGATGTTCGTCGCGCGCCCTGGCGATGAACAGTTGCGCGGCCCGGATGATCCGCCGGTCCGGACAGTCCACGACGCGCAGCCGGGTGTCGAGTTCGAAATGGTCCCAGCGCTTTCGTATTTGCGCCGCGTACGCCGCGTCGACCATGAAGTGCACCGCGATCATTTCGTCGGATCGCAATCCCTTGCCGTAGCGCAGCGCTTCGATCACCGCGAGGTCGACCGAGTTCACGAACACGAACACCTTGTGCCGTGCGTACTTCACCAGATCGGGCCGGTCGGTGCGGAACATCTCGAGAATCGCGGCCTCCGCGCGATATTCCTGGTTCAGCCGCATCAGGATGAACACCAATATCGGGAACACGACGACGACCAGCCACGCCCCTTCGGTGAACTTCGCCACCGCGAAGATCGCGACCACGACCGTGGACAGGATTCCCGCGGAAAGGTTGATCGCCAACCGGGTTCGCCAGCCCGGCTCGCGGTGCGTCAGATGGTGTTTGGTCATGCCGTAGCCGGCCATCGAAAATCCGGTGAACACCCCGATCGCGTAGAACGGGACCAGCGCGTTGACCGACCCACCGGTCACCACGAGCAAGACCACCGACAGCGCGGTGAGCGCGATGATGCCATTCGAAAACACCAGGCGGTGACCGCGTTTCATCAACTGCCGGGGCAGGAACCGATCCTCGGCGACGAAACTCGCCAACGCCGGGAAACCGTTGAAACTGGTGTTCGCACCGGTGAACAGGATCGCGGCCGTCGCGGTCTGCACCAGGATGTAGAAGACGTTGCCGAGTACGCCGCCGCCGAAGACCGCACGCGCGATCTGTGACAGGACCGACGGGTATTCACTCTCGTATGGCGTCGCGTGCGTGGCGAACGCGAGATAGGCGACACCGGCGAGCAGGAAGCCCAGGACGGTGGCCATCGCGGTGAGCACCCGACGTGCATTGCGGCCCTGCGGTTTTCGGAACAGGTCGACGGTGTTGGAGATCGCCTCGACACCGGTCAGCGACGAACCGCCGTTGGCGAACGAGCGCAGCAGGGTCAGTATCGTCGCGCCCATCACCAACCCGTCGGCCTTGTGCACCGGCACCGTTCCGGGCAGCTGCGCGGGGTCGTACACCGGCAGATCGCCCAGCAGCGCCCGCGCGACGCCGACCACGATCGTCAGGCCGACCATGACGACGAAGAAGTAGGAGGCGAACGCGAACTGCCATCCCGCTTCCTTCAACCCACGCAGGTTCAGAAAGCAGATCAGCAGCACCACCCCGACGGTGATCTGCAGGCTGTGCGGCCCCAGCGACGGGATGGCCGACACCACCGCCACCGTCCCGGCCGCCGACTGCACCGCGACGGTGACCACATAGTCGATCAGCAGCGCCGCGGCCGCGACCTGAGCGACCCGCGGGCCGAAGTTCTCCCGCGCCACGATGTAGGACCCGCCCGCTCGGGTGTAGGCCATGACGACCTGCCGATACGACGCGGTCACCAGCACCAGGATCAGCAGGATGACGCCGGTGATGGGAAGCAACAAGGCAAAGGCCGCCAGGCCCGCCGCCGGCAGCAGTTCGATCAGAATCTGCTCGGGGCCATAGGCGGTCGACGAGATCGCGTCGGGTGAAAGCGCGCCCAGCGCAACGGGATTCGACAACTTTTCGCCGGCCAGTTCCTCGGTGATCAGCGGCTTTCCCAGGAAGATGCGCTTGGCGACGTCCTGGACCGACAGCGGGAGCCGCAGTTTGCTAGCCGAAGTTGTCACGACAACATTCCTTACCCGAGAGGCAGCGGTTGGGTAATGCCTTCGATGCATTCTGCCGGTTCGCCTGATTGCGGGCAGACCGACGCGGAGATTTCTCGCAATCAGCGCGCGGGCGCGGCGGTAAGCCGCTGCACCGCGGCGTCGATGCGCTCGTCGGTGGCGGTCAATGCGACGCGCACATGCCGCCCGCCGCTCGGGCCGTAGAATTCGCCCGGCGCCACCAGGATGCCCCGGCCGGCCAACCACCCGAGGCTGTCGCGAGAGGGCTCGCCGCGGGTTGCCCACAGATACAGCCCGGCTTCGGAATCGTCGATCGCGAAGCCCGCCGCGCGCAGCGCCGGCGCGAGAGCGGCGCGCCGCCGCGCGTAGCACTCGCGCTGCACCTTCTCGTGATCGTCGTCGTCGAGCGCCGCGACCATGGCGGACTGCACCGGCGTCGGCACGATCATTCCGGCGTGCTTGCGCACCGCCAGCAGCTCGGCGACCAGGCTTTGGTCACCGGCGACAAAACCCGCCCGGTACCCCGCCAGCGACGAACTCTTGGACAGCGAGTGCACCGCCAGCAACCCGCCGTGGTCGCCGTCGCAGACGGAGGGATGCAACACCGACAGCGGCTCGGCTTCCCAGCCCAGGCCGAGGTAGCACTCGTCGGACGCCACCACGACGCCGCGTTCGCGCGCCCACCCGACGACCTTGCGCAGATGATCGACGCCCAACACCCGTCCGGTCGGGTTGCTCGGCGAGTTCAGGTAGACCAGTGCCGGCGATTGCGGCCCCAGTTGAGTCAACGAATCCGCGCGGACGACCTGCGCCCCGGCCAGCCGGGCGCCGACGTCATAGGTGGGATAGGCGAGCTCGGGAACCACGACGACGTCCGCCGGGCCAAGCCCGAGCAGGGTCGGCAGCCAGGCGATCAGTTCCTTGGTGCCGATCACGGGCAACACGGCGCTCTCGGCGAGCCCGGTGACGCCGAAGCGGCGGCCCAGGGCGGTGACCGCGGACTCGCGCAGCTCGGGAGTGCCGGCGGTGGCGGGATACCCGGGCGAGGAACCAGCGGCCGCCAACGCCTCTTGGATCACCGGCGCGACCGGGTCTACCGGGGTTCCGATGGACAGGTCGACGACGCCGTCGGGATGCGCGCCGGCCAGCGCTTTCGCCTCTGCCAGGGTGTCCCAGGGAAACTCCGGCAGAGATGCCGACACGGCAGGTCGGCCCCCCCTGGGCTGCTGCGCCACTGCGCCCCCTTAGTCTCCTTCGCCCTGCGGCGGCAGATCTTTGACCGCTTGCGGGTCATTCTCGGTCATCCCGACCTTGGCCGCGCCGCCGGGCGAGCCCAGCTCGACGAAGAAGTCGGCGTTGATCTGGGTGTACTGGCTCCACTGCTCGGGCACGTCGTCTTCGTAATAGATCGCTTCAACAGGGCAAACCGGTTCGCAGGCGCCGCAGTCCACGCATTCGTCGGGGTGGATGAACAGCATCCGTGCGCCCTCGTAAATGCAGTCGACGGGGCATTCTTCGATGCACGCCTTGTCTTTGATGTCGACGCAGGGTTGGGCGATCGTGTACGTCACGGACGTCTCCTCAACGTTTTCTCGTTGTCATGCTCAATGTGGGCTGCTGTTTGCCTCGCCGCGGCGCTCCCGCCAGCCTAGGCAAAGCTTTCGGTTACTGATACTAGACGTTGCACATACACGTCAACCACTTGGCACGCGACGGCGATTGCCAGGTTTCATACCGCCAGTCTCGCAGCCGCGCAGGTAGCCGTACCGACCATTCGAACGTGTCGACGCGATCGCCGACCGGTACTACGCCAGACGCCCTGCTGCGTGTGACGAACGTCACCCGGGCATCGATCTGCCGATAGTTATATTCCGGGCAGGGTCTCCGAATAACGGTGAGACAGAGAAGGTCCGCAGCGGCTGGTAGCCTCGTCCGAGACGGCAGCCGCTTGGGCTAATCACATAGCCGTCGTTGGCTTCATAGATCCGGGGAAGGTGTCCAAGCATGATGACGCTGTCGTTAAGCAAACTGGCAGCCGCGGTTGGTGGTGCGGCAGTGGCGCTGAGCGCCGCGGCGGGGGTTGCTTCGGCAGACCCGCTGGACCCGATCATCAACACCACCTGCACTTACCCGCAGGTGATGGCCGCCCTGAACGCGAACGACCCGGCCACTGCGCAGGAATTGAACGGTTCGCCGTTCGCGCAGAACTACATCCGGCAGTTCCTCGCCGCGCCGCCGCCCAAGCGCCAGCAGATGGCCGCGCAGATCCAGGGCATGCCGGCCGCCGCAAAGTACTTCAACACGATCCAGCAAGTCGCTGTCGTCTGTAACAACTACTGAGCCTCAGTAACCGCTGAGCAGTAACCGCAGTCGGCCCGGGTTTTCCGGGCCGACGCGGCTGCAGATCCGCGACGGATCCGCGGGGCGACGTCGGTGTCCGCGTCGACCTCGCCGGCCGCGGCGGCGACCTCGTCCAGGGCGGCCATCCGGTCGAGCAGCGCCTCCCCAGGCCGGCGTCGTCAAGGTCGCGCAGCGGGCCCTCGCGTTCCTCGAACCCGCGGGTGCCGACCGGTTCGCCCGCCAGGTGCGCGCCCAATACCCGGGCGAGCTCCTCGGCGTTGCCGGCTTGATGGATGACGATGTCGCGCACGGTCCAGGCTTCACACCAGGTACCGGTGTCGGGTCGACGCTGCTGCACCGCGTCGACAAACGGCTGCCATTCCGGGAATCGGTCGGTATCGACGGCGTGCTGCACGGCCTCGGGTATACCCGCGGCCCCGACGACTACGCGGCCAGCGGGCTGTAATCGGTGGTGCGCTGGCGCGCCGGGCGGCCGATGCCGTGGGCGATCGCGGTCAGCTCCGCCACCGTCTTGGCCGACCCGTGCTCGGAGCCGGCCATCCGTGAGATGGTCTCCTCCATCAGCGTGCCGCCCAGGTCGTTGGCGCCGCCGTTGAGCATCACCTGGGTGCGCTCGGTGCCGAGCTTGACCCAGCTGGTCTGAATCTGGGAAATGCGGCCGTGCAACATGATTCGCGCCAACGCGTGTACCGCCCGGTTATCGCGGTGGGTGGGGCCGGGACGCGCCGCGCCGGCCAGATACAACGGCGAGCTCTGATGTACGAACGGCAAGGGCACGAACTCGGTGAAACCTCCTGTGCGGTCCTGGATTTCGCGCAGCACGTTGAGGTGGCCGACCCAATGCCGGGGACTGTCGACGTGTCCGTACATCATCGTCGACGACGACCGCAGGCCCACCTCGTGCGCGGTGGTGACGATGTCGATCCACATCGACGTGGGCAACTTGCCCTTGGTGAGCACCCAGCGCACCTCGTCGTCGAGGATCTCCGCGGCGGTACCCGGGATGGTGCCCAGCCCGGCCTCGCGCAGGCTGATCAGCCACTCGCGCACGCTCAATCCGCTCTTGGTCACGCCGTTGGCGATCTCCATCGGGGAGAACGCGTGCACATGCATCGACGGCACCCGGGCTTTGACGGCGCGCACCAGGTCGGCGTAGCCGGTGACCGGCAGCTCGGGGTCGATCCCGCCCTGCATGCACACCTCGGTCGCGCCGGCGACGTGCGCCTCCCAGGCGCGGTCGGCGACCTCCTGCGCGGACAGCGAATACGCGTCGGCGTCGCCCTTGCGCTGCGCGAAAGCGCAGAACCGGCAACCGGTGTAGCAGATGTTGGTGAAGTTGATGTTGCGGTTCACCACAAACGTCACGTCGTCGCCGACGGTGTCGCGGCGCAGCGAATCCGCCAGCGCGGCAACCGCTTCCAGCGCCGGGCCGTCGGCCGTGGCCAACGCCAGGTACTCGTCGTCGCTGCAGCCGGCGGGGTTGCGCTCGGCGGAGCGCAGTGCGGCCAGCACGTCGGTGTCGATGCGCTCGGGGGCGCCTACGTCCCTGGCCGCCAGCTCGTGCACGTGTGCACGGATGGATTCCCAATCACCGAACGCACTTTCGAGATCGCTGCGCGCCTCGCTGTTGCGGCCCTCGGTGTCGATCGCGGCATTGAGATCCACCCGCCCGGTGGACTGCGCGTCGTCGGGTTCCTGCCACGGCTTGCCGGTCGGGTTGACGTCGCGGGCCAGCCCGGTCGCCGGATCTGCCAGTGCCGCAACGTGCCCGGACACCCGCGGGTCGATCCACGCCGCCCCTGCCTGGACGTATTTGGGCTGCGCGGTCAACCGCTGCACCAACTCGAATCCGGCTTCGGCGGTCACCGCGGCCAGCTCGTCCAACGCGGGCCAGGGCCGTTCCGGGTTGACGTGATCGGGCGTCAGCGGCGAAACCCCACCCCAGTCGTCGACGCCCGCGGCGACCAGCGCCAGGCACTCCTGCCGGGACACCAGATTCGGCGGCGCCTGGATGCGCATGCCGGGGCCCAGCACCAGCCGCGCCACCGCGATCGTTGCCAGGTAGTCGTCGATTCCGGCGTCGGGGACGCCGGCCATCGCGGTGTGCTGCTTGGCCCGGAAATTCTGCACGATCACTTCTTGAACATGACCGAATTCCTTGTGCGACTTGCGAATCGCATGCAAGGTGTCGGCGCGTTCGGCCAGCGTCTCCCCGATGCCGACCAGCAGCCCGGTGGTGAACGGAATCGACAACCGTCCCGCGTCGGTCAGCGCCCGCAGCCGCACCGCCGGGTCTTTGTCCGGGCTGCCGTAGTGTGCAAGCCCTTTCGTTTCGAACAGGCGACGCGACGTCGTCTCGAGCATCATGCCCATCGACGGCGCCACTGGCTTGAGCAGCGACATCTCCGACCAGCTCATCACGCCCGGGTTCAGGTGCGGCAACAGCCCGGTTTCCTCGAGCACCCGGATCGCCATCGCGCGCACATAGGACAGCGTCGAGTTGTAGCCGCGCGCATCCAGCCATTCGCGGGCCTGCGGCCAGCGGTCCTCCGGCCGGTCACCGAGGGTGAATAGTGCTTCCTTGCAACCCAGTTCGGCACCGCGCCGGGCGATGTCGACGATTTCGTCCGGCTCCAGATACATGCCGGCGCCCTGGGCGCGAAGTTTGCCCGGCGCCGTGACGAATGTGCAGTAGTGGCAGTTGTCCCGGCACAGATGAGTGACGGGGATGAACACCTTGCGCGAGTAGGTGATCGGTAGCCGACCGTTGGGGCCGCGCCGGCCGGCCGACTGCAGACCCGCGTCGCGCACCCGTGCGGCGCTCGCACACAAGTCGGCGAGGTCGGCACCGCGGGCGGTCATCGCCACGGCGGCCTCGTCGATGTTGAGCGCCACCCCATCGCGCGCCCGGCGCAGCACGCGCCGCAATGCCGACGCGCTGGCCTTAGGCGGAACGACGGGATCAGGCAGAGCGGTGGGCTCCTCGCCTACAGGCCCCGGTGTCATTAGCACCTTGGTGTAACTTCCCCACGATCGATTTTCATCCGCGCGTCCCAACAATCTGAATTTTCGGCAACCATAGCTGGTGCCATATGCGCAACAGTAGCGCCAGGCCGGTTCCCGTCAGCCGTAGCGGTGGCCGCGTCGCCACAACACCAGCACCGGGGGCGTCACCCCCAGCATGATCAGCAGCAACGCGCCGTAGGCCATCAGCCCGCTGCCTCCCAAGATGACGTCGTCGGCGGGCCCGCCCATGCTGATCACCGCCACGGTCAGCAGCCACGTCCACAGCGGCAGCGCCGCCCCGCGCGCCGTCCTCGTCCAGCGGCCGGCGGCCCAGACCAAAGCCGCGTTGACCAGACCGCTGATCAATCCGCTGATCGGAAACGGAATCGTGCCGATATAGAAAGGCAGCAGCAGAGCCCCGGCTAGTGCGGATAAGACCCCGTCGACAGCCAATAACGCCAATACCACGACGCGAATAGCGGGGTCTGTCGCGCCGGCGTCCTCGACGGACGCGGCGCGCGGCTTGGTTGCGGTCAGGTCGGGACGCTGTCGATATTGGACATGATGGAGCCGATAACCCACTGCAGGCTGTCGAGCCGGTCCTGCCAGTGCTGCAGGTTAGGGTCCAGGTCGGGGTCCATGCGAATTCCTTCCGTGGCTGCCTCGTTGGCAGCCTACTCCTCGGCGGACCCCCCGAGATTCAGTCCCGCGAGCAGGTCAGTCTCCCAACCGCGCCCGTCGCGGGGCCCGGCGGAGCCGGCGACCAGAACGTAGTGTTCGTCGCCGAGGATCGGCAGCGCGATGTTGTTCGACAGGGCGCACGCCCGCCCGGTCGGGCCGACGACCACCTGGGTGGCGTGCGCGGCGAGCGCGGCCACCTTGGCGGCCAACGCATCCGGCGTCGTCGACACGACGGCGTCGATCGCGTCGTCGGAGTAGCCGAAGTCGAATTCCTCTGGCGGCGGGATCGTCCACCCGGGCAGGAAATCGTCGGGACCCAGGGCCTGCCACCCGGCCATGAACGCGTCGACGGCGAGCACCGTCCAGTAGAACTTCGGCACTTCCCATGGCTTTCCGGGGTAGTCGGACCCGCCGGCCGCCGCGACCGCGGCGGTGGTGACGGTGTGGGTGCGGATGTGGTCGGGATGCCCGTATCCGCCGTTGGGGTCGTAGGTGACGACGACGTGCGGGCGCAGCCGGCGAATGATGTCGACCAGCGCCCCGACGGCCTCGCGTTCGTCGGCGTCGATGAAGCGCTCGCGGCGCCGCTTCTCGGTGCCCTCCATACCGGAGTCGCGCCAGCGTCCCGCGCCGCCGAGATAGATGGGTGCGCCGATGCCCAACGCCCGCAATGCCGCGCTGAGTTCGCCGATTCGGTAGCCACCGAGTTGGTCGGCCCGATCGACCGCGAGCTCTGCCCAGCGGTCCCCGATGACCTCGCCCTCCTCGCCCAGCGTGCAGGTCACGACGTTCACCTGGGCGCCGCGCGCGGCGTAATGCGCGATCGTGGCACCGTTGCTGAGGCTCTCGTCGTCGGGGTGCGCGTGGACGAACAACAGCCGCGGGGTCTCAGGCATGGACGCACCCTACCCGGAGCCGACCCGCTACTCTCGGTCGTTGTGTTGCACCAGAGTGCGCCAAATAGGAACGCCGACGGCTACTATCGAGAAATGTCGCAAGCCACCGAGACAGCGCCGACCGGCATCCGCAGCCGCCGGCGCGGCGAGGTGCTGGAACGCGCGCTGTACGAGGCGACGCTGGCGGAGTTGGCCGAGGTCGGGTACGGCGGGCTGACGATGGAGGGAATCGCGGCCCGCGCCCAGACCGGCAAGGCCGCGCTGTACCGGCGCTGGTGCAGCAAGCACGACCTGGTCCATGCCGCACTGGTTTTCGCGCTCCCGCCGGTGCCCGAGCCGCGTTCGGGCCGATCGGCCAGGGATACCCTGCTGACGCTGTTCACCGCCCACCGCGACGTATTGGCCGGCAAGACCGCGTTTCCCGGCCTGCACATCGTCCACCAACTGCTGCATGAACCCGAGATGCGCGCCATCTTCGCCGACGCCGTGGTGTGCCCGCGGCTGCAGATTGTCGAGTCGATCCTGCAGACCGCGATCGACGGCGGCGAACTCGACCCGGCCACGGTCACTTCGCTGACCGCACGCGTCGGACCGGCATTGATCAACCATCACTTCCTGCTGACCGGCGAACCGCCGAACCGGCGCGAGCTGGCGCTGATCGTCGACACCGTGATCCCGCCCCGCGCCCCGGCATCGCCGACGAGTCCCTAGGGGCCGGTCTTCACCCATTGCCCGGCGTCACCGACGATGCCGACCGGCACGGCGCCCGACAGGCTGACGTTCTGCACGCTCGGGCCCGCCCCGACGATCGTGGTGTCCTGCAGGATCGGCAACACCGTCGCCATGTTCCACAGCCTCGGCTCCACCGCGGTGATCACGTCGTTGATGCTCTTGGTGCCGGCCAGCGCGGCGTCGATGTTGGACTGGATGCTGCGATCGCAGATACCGGTCAGGTTCGACGGCGCCTGCACCAGGGCGCCGGGATCGGGTGGCCGACTCGGCGCCGTCGGTGCGGTGCTGGCCGGCGCCGGCGGTGAGGTCGAGGCGACGGGTGTGGTCGTCGGCGGCGCGGTCGTGGTCGGCACAGGCGTCGACTCCAGCGCGGGGCAGCCGTAGCGCGACGCCAGCAGCGTGGCCAGGTTTCCGCCGGCCTGGTGCCAGCCGACGATCGCGTCCACCTGGTTGTTGGTCAGCGCGTCGCGATACAGCGTGACCGGATCCAGTGCCGACACCGATGCGGCGATGCCGACGTTGCGCAACTGGTCGGCGGCGGTGTTGGCCACGGCCACCGAGGTCGGGTCGTTGGCGGCCACGCCGATCACCAGTGACAGCTGCTTGCCGTCCTTGCTGATCCGGCCGCGGGTCGCCTCCGGCGGCCCGGTGGTCGGCGGCGGAGTCGTGGTTTCGGGTGTCGGCGCGCTGTTCTCGACCTGGTAGCCGGCCGCCGAAAACAACGCCAGCGCAGCCTGTCTGGTCATCGCGGGCGGCGCGGTCGGTACGTAGCCGGGGTCGCTGGGCGCCCGGATCTGGGCCTGGTCCAGCGAGATGGTGTTGTCGCTGCCGGCGCCGACCGCGGCGAGCAGGTCGACGTCGAGCAATCCCAGAATCCCTTTGCGAACTTGCGCGTCGGCCAGCTTGGGCCGGTTGGCGCGCAGGGTGAGCTGCATGACGCGCGGTGTCATGATCCGGGCGGTCCGCACATCGGGGATGGCGGACAGCTGCGCGAAGGATGCCGAGCCGCCGTGCACCTGGGCGACCTGAGTGTCGCCGTTGCGCACCGAGTCGGCCAGCGCGGCCGGCGCCCCCGCCCGGCGGAACTGGATCAGGGCGGGTTTGGCGGGCGGCCCCCAATAGCGGTCGTTGCGCGCGATCAGGATCTCGTCGCGTTGCGGGTCGATGTTCTCCACCCGGAACTGCCCGCCGGTGACCGTCAACGAGCGGACCAATCCGGCGGCGAAACCGCCCGGCACGTCCTTGACGATGTGCGCCGGCAGCAGATTGTTGAACAGTTCCTTCCACGCCGGATACGGCTGGGCGAAGGTGACGACGGCCTGCTTGCCCCCCTCGAGCGACTGCACGCCGGTGATCAGGTCGTAGCCGGCCGGATCGACCACCCCGGGCTGGGTGACCATCTGATGCCACAGGTACCAGAAGTCGTCGGCGCCGATCGGGGCGTTGTCGGTCCACTGCGCCTCGGGCCGGATCTTGTAGGTCACCGTGAACGGGTTCTGGTTGGTCACCTCGGCGGACACCAGCAGGGTCGGGTCCAGCTCCCACCGCGAACCCGTGGGCGTGTTGGGGTCGGGCACCGGCCGGAACGCGCTGGGCAACACCAGCGCACTGATCGCCGCGTTCACCGGCGACAGGTCGGACAGCAGATGCGGGTTGAACCCGGCGCCGATCGAGTCGATGCCCATGATGATCTGGGTGATCCGCTGCGGCGGCGGCGGCGTGTTGTGCGGCGTATCGGTGCTTTGCGGCGCCGGCGGCGGGCTGACCGTGCAGGCCGCCAAGGTCAGGCCCATCAGTGCCAGCAGCACGCCGACCATCAGCAACACGTGGCGGGCTCGGTGCAGCACGAGCATCAGGGTATCGACCGCCTGCCCGGCGGCTTTCCGAATCCTTCGGGCCAACGGCACCAACAAGCTAGCCCCGAGCCTTCGCCCGCGCCTTGCTGCGCGCCCGCGAGGTGGCGTCCAGCTCGACCTTGCGCACCCGCACGATCTCCGGAGTCACCTCGACGCACTCGTCGGCCGCGCAGAATTCCATGGCCTGCTCCAGATCGAGTTCCAGCGGGCGGGCCAGCGTTTCGATGACGTCGGCCGTCGAGGACCGCATGTTGGTCAGCTTCTTCTCCCGCGTGATGTTGATGTCGAGATCCTCTGCGCGCGGGTTGATTCCGACGACCATGCCCTCGTAGGTGTCCTGGCCGGGCTCGACGAAGAACTGGCCGCGGTCGGCGAGCTGGATCATGGCGAACGGCGTGATGGCGCCGGCCCGGTCGGACACCAGCGAGCCGGTGTGGCGGGCCCGGATCTCCCCCGCCCACGGCCGATAGCCGTCGAACACCGCGTTGGCGATGCCGGTGCCGCGGGTGATGGTGAGGAAGTCGGTGCGGAAGCCGATCAGGCCGCGGCTGGGCACGATGAAATCCATCCGGACCCAGCCCGCCGCGTGGTTGGTCATCTCCTCCATGCGGCCCTTGCGGCCGGCCATCAATTGGGTGATCGCGCCGACGAATTCCTCGGGGCAGTCGATCGTCATCGCCTCGAACGGCTCATGCAGCTGGCCGTCGATGGTCTTGGTGACCACCTGCGGCTTGCCGACCGTGAGCTCGAAGCCCTCCCGGCGCATCTGTTCGACCAGCACGGCCAGCGCCAGCTCGCCGCGGCCTTGCACCTCCCACGCGTCGGGCCGGCCGATGTCGACCACCCGGATCGACACGTTGCCGACCAGTTCCTGGTCGAGGCGGCTGCGGACCATCCGCGCGGTCAGCTTGTGGCCGGAGACCTTGCCCGCCAGCGGCGAGGTGTTGGTGCCGATGGTCACCGAGATCGCCGGCTCGTCGACGGTGATCCGCGGCAGCGCGTGCGCGTGGTCGGGGTCGGCCAGCGTGTCGCCGATCATGATCTCGGGAATGCCGGCGATCGCCACGATGTCGCCGGCGCCGGCCTCCTCGGTGGGACTGCGCTCGACGCCCTCGGTGGCCAGCAGCTCGGTGATCTTGGCGCCGGTGATGACGGGCACCCCGTCCACCTCGCGCATCCAGGCCACCTGCTGGCCCTTGCGCAGCTTGCCGTTGTAGATCCGGATCAGGGCGAGCCGGCCCAGGAACGCCGACGCGTCGAGGTTGGTGACCAGCGCCTGCAGCGGCGCCTCCGGGTCGCCCGACGGCGGCGGGATGTGCTCCATCAGCACGTCGAACAGCGGGTCCAGGTTGTCGCCGGCGGGCACCTGGCCGTTGGCGGGCGCTTCGGTGCTCGCGATGCCGGCCCGCCCGGACGCGTACAGCGTCGGCAGTCCCAGCGCGTGCTCGGCGGCCGCGGCCGCCTCGTCGTCGAGGTCGGAGGCGACGTCGAGCAGCAGGTCGTGGCTGGCGTCGACGACCTCGGCGATGCGCGCGTCGGGTCGGTCGGTCTTGTTGACGACCAGGATCACCGGGAGATGGGCGGCCAGCGCCTTGCGCAGCACGAAGCGGGTCTGCGGCAGCGGCCCCTCGGACGCGTCGACCAGCAGCAACACGCCATCCACCATCGACAGCCCGCGCTCCACCTCGCCGCCGAAGTCGGCGTGGCCCGGGGTGTCGATCACGTTGATGACGGTGACCGTGCCGTCGGCGTTGTGCCGGTGCACGGCGGTGTTCTTGGCCAGGATCGTGATGCCCTTTTCCTTTTCCAAATCACCGCTGTCCATCACGCGTTCTTGCAGTTCACCGCGCTCGTGCAGCGCGCCGGACTGCCGAAGCATCGCATCGACGAGGGTGGTCTTGCCGTGGTCGACGTGGGCGACGATGGCGACATTGCGGAATGGCACGTCGGTGATTCTGGCAGCGGTGGCCCGTCAAAGGCGAACCGAGCAGCTCACCGGGAGCAGTTCGCCATCAGGAACGTCGATGTCCGGCGGCCTACCAGCCGCGGCGGCGCGGCGCCGAACCGACCAGCTGATGCTTGTCGGCCACGTCGCGGCTGCGGTAGACGATGTAGGGCCGGAACAGGTAGCCGATCGGCGCGCTGAACGCGTGCACCAGCCGGGTGAACGGCCACAACGCGAACAAGGCGAGCGCGATGAACACGTGGATCTGGTAGTAGAAGGCCGCGTGCGCCATCAGGTCTCCGCGGGGGTCGAGGATCCAGATCGACCGGAACCAGACCGCCACTCGTTGCCGGTAGTCGTGCAACTCGCCGAAATGCGTCGCGCCGGCCAGGGTGCAGCACATCCCCGCCACCAATGCGCACGCCAGCACCAGATACATCAGCTTGTCGTTGCGGGTGGTGGCCATGAAGACCGGCCCGCGGGTGCGCCGCCGGTAGATCAGCAACCCGATACCGGCAATGGCCGCGGTGCCGGCGGGCACGCCGAGCAGCAACGCTTGCAGGTGATAGAGGTGATCGCTCAATCCGAGTGCGCGGGTCCAGGATTCCGGAATGAGCAGGCCCATGACGTGGCCCATGATCACCATCAGGCTGCCGAAGTGGAACAGTGGGCTGCCGATCGACAACAGCTTGGACTCATAGATCTGCGAGGAGCGGGTGGTCCAGCCGAACTTGTCGTAGCGGTACCGCCACCAGGTGCCGACGACCGCGATCGCCAGCACGACGTAGGGCGCGTCGTCCCAGAAGATCTCGAGCAGTTTCATGTGCGTTGAACTCAGCCCCCGCGCCTGGGCGGGACGGTCAAGGTAAACGGTTGCAGCCCAACGGCTTCGGCGGGCGGACCGGCCTGGGCCAGCCGTTCGGCCCGGCGCAGCTCCTTGTCGCCGGCTTCCGGCAGGGTCTCGCAGACCGCGGCGATGGCGTACGCATACGGCGACCCGGCTTCGGCCAGCGCGCGCGACAGCACGTCGATCGGCACCCGGTGCTCGATCAGCAGCTGCCGGCCGATCTCGGGATCGACGGTCGCGGCGAACTCGAGCACCACCGGCAGGTGATCGGGCGCCTCGGCGTGCGGCGGCAGCACCCCGGCGCGGCGATAGGCGGTGGCGAATCCCAGCATTTCGTTGCCCCGGTTGCGGGTGTCCCCCGCGGTCCAGTAGGTCAGATACATCGTGGCCCGCCGGCGCATGTCGAAGGTCTCGACGTAGTTTGCCGCGGCCGCCATCGGCTCGAAAGCCCTTAGCGCCGTGAGTGTTTGGCCGAGCAACTCGGCCGTGGCACCGCTGAGGTGGCTGATCAGTTCCGCGGCGGTGTCCAGGCGGTCGGCGTGCCCGTCGTCCGGATAGGCCAGCAGTAGCGACGCCGCCTGCCACACCAGCCGGTCGTCGATCGCGCCGCGCCGTTGCAGGGTGCGAGTCAGCCGTCTCATCGCTGCACCGAATCCGGGAACAGGCCCGCCGGCGCGCCGTTGCCGTCCCAGTTGAGCAGGTTCACCCGGGACCGACGACGCCCGCCCTGGGCGGCCACCTCTTCACCTCGCTGGCGTTGCTGCAGCGCGTGGAAGCTCTCCACGGCGACCGGCACCGGAGTGCCGCTGCCCTCGCCGAACGGGCCGTGTTCGTACATGCCCGGCCCGTCGTCGTAGGACAACGAGCAGCCCATCTCGTCGGCCAGCTCCGCCGCACCGGGCAGATCCGCCGCATACGCCGTCGGGATGACATAGCGCTCTTCGTATTTCGCGATGGCCAGCAGCCGGTACATCTCGTAGATCTGTTCTTCGGTCATCCCGACGGCATGCGGGATGTGCGGTTGGGTTTCGCGGCCCAGGTTGATGTCGCGCATGTAGGACCGCATCGCGGCCAACCGCTTGAGCACACCGGCGACGACTTCGGTGTCACCGGCGGTGAACAACTCGGCCAGGTATTGGATCGGGATGCGCAGCGACTCCAGCGCGCCGAACAGATTGCCCAGATCCTCCCCGTCATGACCGTCATGGCTGACCGCGTCGACCACCGGCGACAGCGGCGGGATGTACCAAACCATCGGCATGGTGCGGTATTCCGGGTGCAGTGGCAACGCCACCCGGTAGGTGTTGATCAGGGCGTACACCGGGGAGCGCTGGGCGGCCTCGATCCACTCGTCCGCGATGCCTTCGGCGCGAGCCCCGGCGATCACCGCAGGGTCGTTGGGGTCCAACAGAATTCGGCGTTGCGCCTCGTACAGGTCGGCGTCGTGTTGCACCGACGCCGCCTCGAGCACCTTGTCGGCGTCGTAGAGCACCAGCCCCAGGTAGCGCAACCGGCCCACGCAGGTTTCCGAGCACACGGTGGGCAGGCCGACCTCGATGCGCGGATAGCACAGTGTGCACTTCTCGGCCTTGCCGGTCTTATGATTGAAATACACCTTCTTGTAAGGACATCCGGATACGCACATCCGCCAGCCGCGGCAGCGATCCTGGTCGACGAGCACGATGCCGTCCTCGCTGCGCTTGTACATCGCTCCCGACGGGCACGAGGCCACACACGACGGGTTCAGGCAGTGCTCGCAGATCCGCGGCAGGTAGAACATGAAGGTCTCTTCGAGCTTCAGCTTGATCTCCTCGCTGACCTTCTTCAAAACCGGGTCGTCGGGCAGGATCTCGGGCGAACCGGCCAGGTTGTCGTCCCAGTTGGATCCCCACGACACCTTCATCGGCTCGCCGCTGATCAGGCTGCGCGGCGCGGCGGTCGGGAACGTGTCACCGGCCGGCGCCTGGGTCAGGTTCTCGTAGTCGTAGGTCCACGGCTCGTAGTAGTCACCGATCGTGGGCAGCCGGGGGTTGGCGAAGATCCGCAGCAGCTTCTGCAACCGGCCGCCGTCGCGCAGCCGCAGCCGCCCTTTCTTGTCGCGAATCCACCCGCCGCGCCAGCGGTCCTGATCCTCGTAGGTGCGCGGATAGCCCACGCCGGGCCGGGTTTCGACGTTGTTGAACCAGACATACTCGGTTCCGGAGCGATTGGTCCACGTCTGTTTGCACGTCACCGAGCAGGTGTGGCAGCCGATGCATTTGTCGAGGTTCATCACCATCGCCATCTGCGCCATGACCTTCATCAGTACGTCACCACCTGGCTGCGGCGGCGCACCACGGTCACCTCGTCACGCTGGTTGCCGGTGGGACCCAGGTAGTTGAACGCGAACGCGTGCTGAGCGTAGCCACCGGCCAAGTGGCTGGGCTTGATGCGCACCCGAGTCAGCGCGTTGTGATTGCCGCCGCGCTTGTTGTTGGTCTCGGTGCGCGGGGTGTCCACCGTGCGTTCCTGCACGTGGTAGACGAACACCACGCCGTCGGGCATGCGGTGCGAGACGATCGCCCGGCACACATAGATGCCGTTGGCGTTCACCGCCTCCACCCAATCATTGTCGCGCACTTGGATTTTCGCTGCATCCGCGGGGCTCATCCACATGGTCGGACCACCGCGGGACAGCGACAGCATGTACAGGTTGTCCTGGTAGGTCGAGTGGAACGACCACTTCGAATGCGGCGTCAAATACCGTACGGTCAACCCGATTCCGTCGTATCCGAGCTCGGGCTGGTTGAACAGCCGCGCCATGTCCAGCGGCGGCCGGTACACGGGCAACTGCTCGCCGAGCTCCTCGACCCAGTCGTGGGCAAGGTAGAAGTGCATGCGCCCGGTCAGGGTGTGGAACGGTTTGAGGTGCTCGATGTTGATCGTGAACGGCGCGTAGCGACGACCACCGGTCTCGCTGCCGGACCATTCCGGGCTGGTGATCACCGGGACCGGCCGCGCCTGGGTGTCGGCGTAGGTGATGCGCCTTTCCTCGCTGCCCTCGGCCAAATGCGCCAGCCGCTGACCCGTGCGCTTCTCCAGCTCGAGGAAGCCCTCCACGGCGAGCCGGCCGTTGCAGGTCCCCGACAGGGCCAGGATCACGTCGGCCATCCGCTGGGCGGTGGTGATCGCCGGACGGCCTGCTGCCACACCGGAATTCATCACCCCGAACTTGGCGGCCAGCTCGTCGACCTCGCGGAAGGGATGCACGGTGTACCCCTTGACGGTCACCCCGAACTTGTCGACGAGCGGACCCAGCGTCACCCATTTGTCGTAGATCGCGGTGTAGTCGCGCTCCACCACGGTGAGCTTGCTCATCGTACGGCCGGGCACCGGCACGTCACCGTTGTGCAACCAATCGCGTTCCGCGCCATCCGCATACGCCATCGCATCCGGCGTGTCGTGCTGCAGCGCGGTCAACACGACATCGCGGCGAGTGCCCAGATGACGCTGGGCCATCGCGCTGAAAGCGCGGGCGATCGCGGCGAATGCATCGAAGTCCGAGCGGGTTTCCCACGGCGGGTCGATCGCCGGGCTGAACGCATGCACGTACGGGTGCATGTCGGTGCTGGACAGGTCGTTCTTCTCGTACCAGGTGGCGGCGGGCAACACCACGTCGGACACCAACGTCGTCGACGTCATCCGGAAGTCGATCGACATCATCAAGTCGAGCTTGCCCTCGGGAATCTCGTTGTCGCAGTTGACGACTTGGGGCCGGATACCTTCGGCCGGGGGTTCGGACTGCACATTGGAGTCCGTGCCCAACAAGTGCTTCAGGAAATACTCGCCGCCCTTGCCCGAGGAGCCGATCAGGTTGGACCGCCAGACGGTGAGCACCCGCGGCCAGTTGACGGGATTGTCGGGATCGGTGATCGAGAGTTTCAGCTTGCGCTGGGCGAGCTGTTCGGCGACATAGTCGCCGACATCGCGCCCGGCGGCGTCCGCCTCGTCGGCGACGTCGAGACTGGACCGGTCGAACTGCGGATAAAACGGGCTCCAGCCCATCGCCGACGCGGCAGCCAGCAGGTCGATCGTGTGCTTGTCCTCGAACCTGCCCCTGCCCAGCGGGCTGGCCAGCTTGTCGGCGCCGTAGCCGTCGTAGCGCCATTGGTCGGTGTGCGCATACCAGTAGGAGGCGCCGGGAACCTGGCGCGGCGGACGCGCCCAGTCGCTGGCGTTCGCCATGGTCTGCCATCCGGTCAGGGGACGCACCTTCTCCTGACCGACGTAGTGTGCCCACCCGCCACCGTTGCGTCCCATCGACCCGGTCAGCATCAGCAACGCCAGCACCGAGCGGTAGATCACGTCGCTGTGGAACCAGTGGCAGATCCCGCCGCCCATGATGACCATGGACCGGCCGCCGGATTCCTCTGCGTTGCGGGCGAATTCCCGGGCGACCCGGATGGCTTGGGCGGCCGGAACCCCGGTGATCGATTCCTGCCAGGCCGGGGTGTTCTGCTGGGATCCGTCGTCGTACCCGGTGGGCCATTCGCCGGGCAGGCCCTCGCGCTGGACCGCGTAGTGCGCCAGCATCAGGTCGAACACCGTGCAGACCAGATGCGGGCCGACCCGGCGCACCGGCACGCCGCGCCGGGCGGTGTCACCGTGCCCGTCGATCGTGTCAAAGCTGGGCAGATCGACCAGGGCGCTGCCGCTTTCGCTGCCCGCGACACTCAGCGCCGGTATCAGCGAGCCGAGGTCGAGGTTCCACTTTCCGACCCCGTCCTCGCCGTAGCGGAATCCCAGCGATCCGTGCGGCACGGCGACTCGGTCGGTGGCCTCGTCGAGCAGCGCGGGCTTGAACGCCGAGTTCTCGACCTCCTCGCCGATGTCGGCCGCGGTCAGGAACTTTCCCGGCACCAGCGCGTCGCCGCGCTGGTCGAGTTTGATCAAGAACGGCAGGTCGGTGTAGCGGCGGGCGTAATCGACGAAGAACGGAACCGGTTTGCGCACATAGCATTCGGTCAAGATGACGTGGCCCATCGCCATCGCCAGGGCCCCGTCGGTGCCGGCGGCGCAGCGCATCCACTCGTCGGCGAACTTGGTGTTGTCGGCGTAATCAGGGCTTACCACAACAACTTTGGCGCCACGGTAACGCGCCTCGGCCATCCAGTGCGCGTCCGGAGTCCGGGTGATCGGGACGTTGGAGCCCCACATCATCAGATACGACGCGTCCCACCAGTCGCCGGATTCGGGCACATCGGTCTGGTCGCCGAACACCTGCGGCGACGCCACCGGCAGATCGGCATACCAGTCGTAGAACGACGTCATCACGCCGCCCAGCAGTGACACGAACCGCGATCCGGCGGCATGGCTGACCATCGACATCGCCGGGATCGGCGTGAACCCGGCGACGCGGTCCGGACCATAGGTCTTGATCGTGTGCACGTGGGCCGCGGCGATCATCTCGCTGGCCTCGGCCCAGGTCACCCGAACCAGCCCGCCCTTGCCGCGGGCCTGCTGGTAGCGCCGCCGGCGCTGCGGATCGGCCTGGATGTCGGCCCAGGCCAGGACGGGATCCCCGAGCCGGGCTTTGGCTTCGCGATACATCTCGACCAGCACGCCGCGGGCATACGGGTAGCGCACCCGGGTGGGCGAATAGCTGTACCAGGAGAACGACGCGCCCCGCGGGCAACCCCGCGGCTCGTACTCGGGCCGATCCGGGCCCACCGAGGGATAGTCGGTCTGCTGGGTCTCCCAGGTGATGATCCCGTCCTTGACGTAGATCTTCCACGAGCACGACCCGGTGCAGTTCACCCCGTGCGTCGAGCGGACCACCTTGTCGTGGCTCCATCGGTCGCGGTAGAAGACGTCGCCTTGGCGGCCGCCGCGCCGGGTGACCGTGCGCAGATCGGCCGAGAACTCACCGGGCGTGAAGAATCGCCCGCTGCGTTCCAAGAGCTCCTCGAGCGCCCCACCGACATGAGGTGTAGCAGTCACGCGGGTAATCCTCCCTAACTGGTTGACGACGCGCGTCCGGTCCGGGTTCGAATCCACTCGGCTGCGATGTGTCGAAGAATCGTGGGCTGCTCGGGCACCGCAACCTGCTGGCAGGCCTCCTCGGGACAGCTACCGGCAGCACATCGAGGCGAAGGGTTCGTGGGCGCCATTACCTTCCAGTTTCACGCGTGTCCGCTGCAATAGCGCTGAATGTTCCCTGAGGGAAAACTGTGCAGTTGTTCCGAGGTCGCTCATAGGACCCTGGCCAGGTCTTTCAGCCATAACCGGTCGGCGGGCACCCAGTCGACCTCGGGCAGCTCGGCCGCCGTCACCCAGCGCAGCGCCCGATGGTCATGCGGATGGGGTTCGCCGCCGCGCAGGCGCACCAGGTAGGCCCGCAGCGTCGTCGTGTCATCCAGCGGAATGTCGTCGCCGAGCCGATCCCCGACGACCACGTCGGCGACCTGCAGGCCCAACTCCTCGGCCAGCTCGCGGGCCAGGGCCTGCGGCTCGGTTTCGCCGGGCGAGACCTTGCCACCGGGAAGTTCCCAGCGGCCGGCCAGCTCCGGCGGCCGGACGCGCTGCGCAACCAGAACAGCGGAACCGCGGATGACGGCTCCGGCGACGACGATCTGGGCTCCCATGCGCGGGTCAGCCCGCCACCGCGCCCCGCACCGCTTCGACGAATGCGCGCAAGTCGCGCTCGCGATTCCCGAAGCGCGGCGGCCAGTGCGTCAGCCGCAAGTCGGTGACGCCGGCTTTCACCAGCGCTTCCGCATCCGCGGCGACGGCGGCCAGATCCGGCCGCTCGTCGGCGTCGGCCTTGACCAGAAGCGAGCCGGTGACGCCGAACCCGTGCGGGTCACCGCCGGCACTTTCGACCGCCGCACGCATCCGCCCGATTCCCTTGCCGACCTCACGGGCGTCCTCACCCCAAGGGATCCAATACTTTCCGAATCGCGCGAGCCGGCGGGCGACGGCACGATTGACCGTCCCGCTCACCCAGATCGGCACGCCGCCGCGCTGCACGGGCTTGGGCATCTGGTGGATCCGATCGAAGGTCAGCTCCGGGGATGCGTAGCTGACCTCGTTCTCCAGCCACAACCGCGTGCACACCTCCAGCGTCTGGTCCAGGATCGCCCCGCGCCTGTCGAAATCGACACCGGCCACCTCGTATTCCTCGCGCTGCCAGCCGACCCCCACCCCGAGATCGACCCGCCCACCCGACAGAACATCCAGTGTCGCAACGGTTTTCGCGAGAACGGCGGCGGGACGCAGCGCGGCGAGCAGGATGTTGGTGCCCAGCCGGATGCGTTCGGTCCGCGCCGCGAGGTAGGTCAGGACGGTGAGCGGTTCCAGCCACGGTCCGTCCGGCCCGGTGGGCTGGCGACCGCCGGTCGTTCCCCCCACGCCGGGATCCGCGTACGCGTCCATGTTCATGCCGAACGCGATGTGCTCGGAGACCAGCACGCGGTCGAACCCCGCGGCTTCCAGCACGTGCGCCCAGTCAGTGAGGTGCTCCCAGTTCGCCGGCGCCTCGGCGGAGAAGGAGGGGATTCCCATCGAGAGCTGTATCGAGGCCATTCGACAAGTTAACCGGTCGCCACCGGCCGAGGACCGGTCGCATCGGCCATTGAGCGGCCCTCAACCGGGATGGCTAACGAAATCCCTTGGGCCGCATCCGGTGTCACACCCGGTTCGGATACAAGTCGTTCAGGTCAGCGGCAATCAGTTTGGCTACCTCGTCGGCCCTCTCGAGGGTTTTGTACGGGCCGCCGATCTCGATGAAGACGCTCCATTCACCGTCCGCACCGGCGATGACTTTGACGGCGTCGGGTCGTGCAAGGTACTCGCGGTGCAGAGCAATGAAATCCTCGGGCTTCATGCGGTCAGGGTAGGGCAGATCGGGCCACGCCGCCGCTCCGTTCATACTCGCGTACAGCAAAGTTCGCGTGATGGCTAGATGAAGCGCGTCAACCGGCCGAACTTATGTGCGCTGCAATCGCATTCATTTGCGCAGCGTGAACTGGTTGACGTCGATGTAGCCGTCCCGGAACGCCTCGGCGCAGCCGGTCAGGTACCTCATGTAGCGCTGGTAGACCTGTTCGGATTGGATCCGGACGGCGTCTTCGTGGCGCTGCAGCAACGCCTCGGCCCAGTGGTCCAACGTCCTGGCGTAGTGCAGCCGCAGCGACTGGCGGCGGGCCAGGTTGAATCCCATCTTCGAGGCGTGGAACTCCACCATCTCGATCGCGGGCAGCTGGCCGCCCGGGAAGATCTCGCGGGCGATGAAATCGTTGAAGCTGGTCTGCTCCTCGGTCATCGGCAGGCCGTGTTCGACGATCTGCTGCGCGGTCAGCATGGTGATCGTGTGCAGCAGCATCACCCCGTCGGCGGGCAGGGCGCGGTAGGCCATCGCAAAGAAATCGTCGTAGCGGTCGTAGCCGAAGTGTTCGAACGCGCCGATGGAGACGATCCGGTCGGCGGATTCGTCGAACTGTTCCCAGCCGCGCAACAACACCCGTCGGCTGCGGGTGGTGTCCATCGCGTCGAACGTTCTCTGCACATGGGCGGCCTGGTGTTCGGACAACGTCAGCCCGACGACGTTGACGTCGTACTTCTCGATCGCGCGGCGCGACGTGGCGCCCCAGCCGCAACCGACGTCCAACAGCGTCATGCCGGGGCGCAGACCCAGCTTGCCCAGCGACAGGTCCATCTTGCGCAGCTGCGCCTGTTCGAGGGTGATCGGCTGCAGACGATCGAAGTACGCGCAGCTGTAGGTCATGGTGGGGTCGAGGAACAGCCGGAAGAAGTCGTCGGACAGGTCGTAGTGCGCCTGGACGTCTTCGAAGTGCGGGGTCAGATTCTCCGTCATGGCAGCCAGGTGCCTCCCTGAACTCCGGGGCCATTACCTACGTGACGAGGCGCGCGCCGACCCGGTTCACCCCGACTTCCCCAAAATGCCCGGGTCAAACCGCTGGTGCCATGGCGTAACGTGGCAGCCGGCAAGGTTTTTCGCGTAGAAAGGTTTGCTAGTCATGGCTGTGTTGACGGATCAACAAGTAGACGCCGCACTGCCCGACCTCGACGGCTGGGAACGTGCCGACGGAGCATTGCGCCGTTCGATCAAGTTTGAAAGCTTCCTGGCCGGCATCGACGCGGTGCGCCGGGTGGGCGAGCACGCCGAACGCAAAGACCACCATCCCGATATCGACATTCGTTGGCGGACAGTGACTTTCGCGCTCGTCACGCACTCCGAGGGCGGTATCACCAAAAACGATGTAGAGATGGCGCGCGATATCAACGGAATCGTCGCGGGCTAGCCCAGCGACGACGCGGCCCGCGGTTGCGATTGCCGGGCAGGCGCGGAATCCGAGCCGGCCCTTCGTTTGCCAGACGCGGCGATGACAATCAGCGTTGCCACCGCCGCCGCGGTGTAGGCCAGCCCCGCCCAGGCGAAGTACCAGGGTCGGCTGATCTGCCAGATGTTGGGCTGGGCGAACAGCAGCAACCACGGCACGCCGACGATGGTCAGCGCCAGCCAGCCCCAGCCCGCGATCCGCATGCCGGGCCGGTTGCACGACGGTCCGTGAATAAGCCACATCATCAGCGGCACCAGCCACACCCAGTGATGCGTCCAGGAAATCGGCGACATCAGCAGCGCGAACATCTCGACCACCAACAACTTGCCGAGCCGATCCGAGGAGTCCACGGCGCGCCACGCCAGGACGGCGAGCACCGCCGTGACGGCGATGGCGACCAACACCAGCGGAGAAAACCCGGCGTCGTGGCCCAGGATCCGGGAAATGCCGCCGCGCCAGGACTGATTGATCGAGGTCGCAATCGGCCCCACCCGGCGCGCGTCGCCGAGCAGATCGGTGAAGTAGTAGCGAGTCTGATCGCCGACGATCAACACCGACAGCGCGACGGTGCCGAAGAAGACGACCGCCGAGAACGCGGCCGCGGCGAACCGTCGGACACCGACGAGATAGACACCGGCGATGGCCGGGGTCAATTTGATCCCCGCGGCCACGCCGACCAACAGACCCGAGAGCCACCAGCGCGTGGTGTAGACCGCCCACAGCACCGCCAGCATCAGAAAGACGTTGATCTGCCCGTAGTCGAAGTTGTTGCGCAGCGGCTCGATCCAGATCGTGATCGCCGTCCACGCCATCGCGACGCACCGGCCGCTGCCGGGCGGCACGCCGAGTAAGCGCTGGCTGATCCGAACCGAGCCGTACAACGCGGCCATCATGGCGACCAGCCACAGAAAACTTGCCAGCCCGAACGGCAGCAGGTGCAGCGGGTAGAACACGATCGCCGCGAACGGCGGATACGTGAACGGCAGCGGGAAGTCGGGCGTGTGCTCGCTGTAGACGAAGTCGTACAGCGTGCCGGGGTGCTCGATCGCGGCCGCGCCGCCCAGATATACGTGCAGGTCGACGAAGTTCGCGCCGTTGCGCGTCAGGTACGTCAAGCCGAGCCGTGCGGCGACGCTCACGACCAACAGCAGCGGCGCGGCGGAGTTCATCAGACTCGCCAGGCGCCGGGAGACGGGTGCCGCCGGGGCGGCCGGATTGGTGTCTACCCGCCTGACTTTAGCGACGACGGCGCCCGGGGGCGTCCCGGCGACCGGCTGGTCACCGCGATCACTCGTCTCGATAACGATCAAATAAATGCCACACGTGTCACTTGAGTCCCACCAGCATCAAAGTAGCTTCGGCTCCGTCACCTGTTGTCGATCCCTTGGGGGAGCAATGCCAAGCATCTGGACTTTCGCGAAAGCCGCCGCCGTCGTCGTCGGTTCGTCCGCCGCCCTACTCACGGGCGGTATCGCCCACGCCGACCCCGTGTCGGCCGTTCCCGACCCCGTGCAGAACATCCCGCAGCAGTTGATCGCCTCGGCGGCCAACGCCCCGCAGATTCTGCAGAACCTCGCGACCGCCCTCGGCGCTCAGCCGCCGCAGGCACCGGCCGCTCCCGGTATCACCTTCCCGGGAATGACCTCGGCCGCACAGGCGCCCGCGGCGTCCGCCCCGGCCGGAATCCCGTCCATCCCGGGTCTCACCCCCGCCACGCCGACCGCCCCGACGGCGGCCAGCCCGACGGTTCCCGGTCTCGGCTCGATCCCTGGATTGGGACAGACCACCCCGGCGGCTCCCGCCGCGCCGGCGAGTTCCGGTATCCCCGGGCTGAGCTCGATCCCGGGCCTGACGTCGCCGACGGCACCTGCGCCCGCCGCCGCACCGGCGTCGGCTCCGCTGTCGAACGTGGCGAACGTGAACATGCCGGCGCTGCCCGGCCTGCCGCTGAACGTGCCGCCGAAACTGTCGCTTCCGGGCGACCTGACGTCGCTCGCCACGGGCACCGTTCCGGGGACGCCGGCCGCCCCGGCTCCCGCGCCGGCAACGCCGCCGTCGCTGCTCTCGGCCCTGCCCTGAGTAATCACCCAACCGAAGGACGGGAGGACATCGTGGCAAGCACTTGGAATCTGTCCAAAGGTTTGGCCGCGGTCGTGACGGCATCGGCTGCCGCGTTCGGGTTGTGCCCGAGCGCGGCAGCCGATCCGGCGGCACCGCTGCCGATACCCCAACCCAACGCCGCGCAGGGGCTTCCCGGCCTGCCCGCGCTGTCGCAGCTGAGCCCGATCATTCAGCAGGCGGCAACCGATCCTGGTCAGGCGACACAGCTGCTGATGGCCGCCGCACAAGCGTTCGCCCATAACCCGTCCGCGCCCGGCGAATCGAAGAACGTGGCCGCGTCGGTGAATCAATTCGTTCAGGAGCCGGGCGCCCCGGTTCCCGGTGCGCCGGCGCCGATCGCCGCCCCGGCCGAACATGTTCCCGGGGCCGGCATCGTGCCGGGCACCCAGGCGCACCTGCCCACGGGCATC
>NZ_HG964446.1:4806151-5259738 GCF_000689255.1 Mycobacterium triplex
GACTCTCCCGCACCCGCTCCGGCCGCTGCCCCGGCGGCGGCCCCGGGTTTCGGCCCGGACGCGCCGACCACGCAGGACTTCATGTACCCCTCGATCGGCAGCAATTGCCTCGCCGACGGGAGCAGCTCGATCGCGACGGCGCTATCGGTGGCGGGGCCGGCCTCGATTCCGTTGCCGGGTCCGGAAGCCGGCCAGACCGCCTACGTGTTCACCGCGGTCGGTACGCCCGGACCCGCCGAGGTGCAGAAGCTGCCGCTGAACGTCACCTGGGTGAACCTGACCACTGGCAAGTCGGGCACCGTGACGCTCAAGCCGCGCACCGACATCAACCCCGAGGGCCCGACGACGTTGACCGCGATCGCCGACACCGGTTCGGGCAGCATCATGTCGACGATCTTCGGTCAGGTCACGACCAAAGAGAAGCAGTGCCAGTTCCTGCCCACCATCGGCTCGACGGTGGTGCCCTGAACCCTCCCCTAGCGCGAGCGCGCGTGTCCCGCACGACACGCGCGCTCGCCTTGCGGGCCCGGTGCCGAGTGTGTACTGGTTGCGAGATGTGGTCGGCGCCGGGCCGTGTCAGTACGCCATGAACAGGATCGCGTCGCGGTCGTACTCCAGGCCCGGATGAACGCTGGAAAGGTGAGCCTGCGTCAACTCGACCAGCTCGTCCTCATCCTTGCCGACGATGGCTTCTCCGCACGGACACGTCAGGTGTGTCTTCACGTTGCCGCCCTTCCCTTCTGGTGACCTACTACTTAGCCGCCTTGGCTGCCGCCTTCATCTGCTTCTTGTACGCCCGCACTTTGCCCATCGATTGGTCATCGACGATATCGGCGACGGAGATGTGCGATCCGGCCTTGCCGAAGGCACCGGCGGCGGCGCGCCAGCCTTTCGGCGTCACGCCGTACTGCTTGCCCAGCAGGGCCAAAAAGATCTGCGCCTTCACATCGCCGAAGCCGGGTAGCCCCTTGATCCGCCGCAGCAGCTCGTTGCCGTCCGGGTCGCCGGCGGTCCACAATCCCGCCGCGTCGCCGTCGTAACGGTCCACGATGATCTGCGCGAGCGTCTGGATGCGTTTGGCCATCGATCCCGGAAACCGATGTATCGCAGGCTTTTCCGAGCACAATGCGGCGAACTTGTCCGGGTCGTAGGCGGCGATCACGGCGGCGTCAAAGCTGCCCATCCGGTCGGCGATCTTCTTCGGTCCCGCGAAGGCGGTTTCGAACGTGACCTGTTGATCCAGCACCATCCCGATCAGCAAAGCCAGCGGATCGTCGGCCAGCAGCTGGTCGGCCTCAGGATCCTGAGCGAGGCAAAGTTTGACAGTCAACGACCAACCTTTCGCCGAACGACCGATGACCTACTTGTTCGACAGACTACTCACCACCAACACCGCGTTATCGTGGCGAGGTGGTGGACGAAGCCAAACTGGCACTGATGGTGGCCCGGGACGAACTGCATCAACTGGTCAGCGCCTATTGCCGGGCCGTCGACCGCGCAGACTACGAAACGCTGCGGGACCTGTACCACCCCGACGCGACCGATTCACACGGCTCGTTCTCGACCGGGGGCGTCGATGCGTTCATCGCGCAACTGCAGGCGGCGGCGCCGTATGTGCGTGTCTCCCAACACAACATCACCACGACGAACTTCGTGGTCGACGGCGACGGGGCCCGCGGCGAGATCTACTGCCTGGTGTTTCACACCTTCGCCGGTCCCGAACACGACATCGACGTCATCATCGGCGGCCGGTACCTGGACACCTACATCAAGCACGACGGCCGCTGGAAGTTCCTCCAACGCACCATCGTGGCGGATTGGGCCTACCAGAACGACCCGTCGCGAGTGGACTTCTCGCATCCCAGCACCCGCGGCAGCATGCGCGGCAAACCGGGCAAAGCGGACCCGTCGATCGGACTGTTCAACCTGACCCAGGGGTGATCCAAAGCCCTTGCCTGCCACCAACTCCGGGTAGACTAGCCGCCGCTCTTGCGACGGAATTCCCGACGACCCCCGGCCGCGGCACCGTGCGCCCGGGACTGCTTGCCGCCGGCGTCTTTGTGATCGGATCCGCCCGTCGACCTGGCCATCTTGCGTTCCAGGGCGTCGCGAAACTTGCGCTTGTTGTCGTCCCCTGCGCCCGAAGCGTCCGGCTCGGACTTCGATTCAGCCATAGCGGCAGCCTAACCCGACTACCGCTTGCCCGGAGGCATGCCGTACAGGTGAGAGATCGGCAGCGTCAGCACCACCCGACGGTCGGTGACCATCGCCTGCCGGTACTCGTCCCAATCCGGATGCTCACCGGCGATATTGCGATACAACGCAATCAGCGCTTCGACGGTGTCGTCGTCGGGCGCCGCGGCCGGTGGCGTCAGCTCCGCGGTGCCCTCGGCAACGGCATACGACCAGCCGTCATCGGAATCGACCAGGATCGACGCCCGCGGATCGCGGCGCAGGTTGCGGGTCTTGGCCCGTGGCTCGGTGATCGATACCCGAATCACCAACTCACGCGGGTCGAAGTGGTAACTCACGTTCGACAGTTGCGGGCGCCCGTCGCCTTTGATCGTGGCCAGCACCCCGAGGGAGTTTCCCGCGATCAGTGCCAGCAGTTTGTCGTCGAAGACTTGGCGTCCCATCCCCAAAGACTACGTCGCTCTGGTGCAATCGGATCATGACCAAGTACGCGGTGTTCCTGCGCGGCGTCAACGTCGGGGGGGTCAACCTGAAAATGGCCGACGTCGCGGCGGCCCTGACCGACGCGGGGTTCGGGGCCGTGCGCACCGTCCTGGCCACCGGCAACGTGCTGCTGGAGTCGTCCGCCAAGGCGCCCGCGGTGCGCAAGAAGGCCGAAGCCACCCTGCGCGAAAAGTTCGGTTACGACGCGTGGGTCCTGGCCTACGACGTCGATGCCGTGCGTGCCGTGATCGAGGCCTACCCGTACCAGCCCGAGGTGGACGGATATCACTCCTACGTCACGTTCGTCGCCTCGCCGGATGGTGGGTCCGCGGTGCTCGACGAGCTCGCCGGGCTGGCCGAAGGCGCCGGCCCCGACGAGAAGATCAGCCGCGGTGACGGCGTCATCTACTGGCAGGTACCCAAGGGCGGCACCCTGGACAGCACGATCGGCAAGACGATGGGCAAACCCCGGTACAAGTCGTCGACTACTACACGCAATATGCGGACTCTGGCCAAACTGATGCGCTGAAGCGAGACGCTCTTGGAAGCAGCGCTTTCCGAAGCCCAATTCCGTTGGCTGACAATCGATTTACCTGAACGGGCCTTGGAGCTGATTCGCCAGTGCCCAGCAGGTTTCCCGGTCGACCGCCACCAAGGCGCTAGCGCGAATCCTCGTCGGGCACCGCCTCGATGTAGCGCAGCGCGTCGGCCTTGCCGAGGCCGAGTCCGCGGGCGACATGGACGTACTCGCGGGCCGCGGCCGCCATCGCCGCGTCGGTCGGATCGTAGCGGGCGATGAAAGTGCCGAAGCGCCCACGGGTTTCGACAATGGCCGCCGTCTCCAGCTCACGGTAGGCCCGCGCGACCGTATTGACGGCCACACCGAGTTGGCCGGCCAGCTCTCGCACCGTCGGCAACCGGCTGCCCGGCGGCAGGGCGCCTTCCCGCACACCATCGATGACCTGCGTCCGGAGCTGGTCGAACAGCGGCCGGCCACCCTTGAGGTCGACCCGTAGCCATTCGCCCAGCTCCACGTATCCAGTATTACCCCAACCACCGCTATGTTGGGTGCATGCGAGTGACGGTGCTCAGCGGCGCAGGGATCTCCGCGGAGAGCGGCGTGCCGACATTTCGCGACGACAAGAACGGGCTGTGGGCCCGTTTCGACCCCTATGAGCTGTCCAGCACCCAGGGCTGGCTCAACAACCCCGAGCGGGTGTGGGGCTGGTATTTGTGGCGGCGCTACCTGGTGGGCACCGTCGAACCCAATGACGGGCACCGGGCCATCGCCGCGTGGCAGGACTACGCCGAGGTCAGCGTCGTCACCCAGAACGTCGACGACCTACACGAGCGCGCCGGCAGCGCGCCGGTGCATCACCTACACGGCAGCCTCTTCGAATTCCGTTGTGCGAGTTGCGATATGCCCTACAACGACGCCCTGCCCGAAATGCCCGAACCGGCGCTCGAGGTGCCACCGCCGCTGTGCGCGCGCTGCGGCGGGCTGATCCGCCCCGACATCGTCTGGTTCGGCGAGCAGCTGCCCGACGAACCCTGGCGCCTCGCCGTCGAGGCGACCCAGGCGGCCGACGTGATGGTGGTCGTCGGGACCTCGGCAATCGTCTATCCGGCAGCCGGCCTCGCCGATCTCGCGCTCTCGCGCGGCACCACCGTGATCGAGGTCAATCCCGAGCCCACCCCGCTGTCCAACAGCGTCACGCTCAGCATCCGCGAATCGGCGAGCCGAGCGCTGCCGGGGCTGCTGCAAAAACTGCCCGCCCTGCTCAATTAGCGCCGCTAGGGCCGGCGCGCGCGTCCCAGCAACAACTCCGACACCGGCATCGGCGACCACGCGGGCAGCGTCCACTCGCGACGAGAACTGCTCACCTCGAACCCCGCGGCGATGATCGCGCGTTCGGTATCGCGATGGGTATGACAGTTACCCAGCAGCCGGGGCCACACCGTCGCGTCGGCGAACCGCTGCAGCCGGCCGCGCACACCGGCGCTGGCCACGTGCTCGAGATAGCGCAACTCCCCGCCCGGACGCAGAAACTTGTACAGGCGCTGCAGCACCAGCTCGGGGTCGCGCACCGAGCACAGCACCAGCGAGCACACCACGGCGTCGAACGGCTCGTCGTCGTCGAACTGCTCCACTGTCTCGTTGGTCAGGACGATCGGAACCGACGCGGCCGCCGCGGCGCCACGCGCCCGGGCCGCCAGTCGCGGCTCGGGCTCCATCGCCACCACCTGCTGCACGGATGCGGGGTAGTTGGGGAAGTTCGTTCCGATGCCCGCACCGACCTCGAGCACCCGGCCCGACAGGCCGGCCAGATTCTCCCGGCGCAAGGCCCGGACCGCCTCGGTCTCGTGAGCCGCGGCGACCGGCCACACCCGTGCGAAGAAAGGGTTGTCGCACGGTGCTGTTACTGCTGCTGTCATCCCCCACCTATTCGATTCGGAGCCGACCCCAGCATAAAGCCCGATGACACTTGGGATTTGTGGATCCGTAGCTCAACTGCGCCAGGCTCAGCCGATCTTCGTCACAGTCTCGCCGACCGGACGCCCGTTGTGCTCCACGGGGATCTCGACCGGCTCGATCGGCGCGGCCGGTCCCTCGCTGATGCCGAACCGCTCGTGCAGCCACATCAACGGCCGCGGCGCCCACCAGTTCCAGCGGCCCATCACGTGCATGAATGCCGGCACCAAAACCATCCGCACCAATGTCGCGTCCACGAACACGGCCAGGGTCAGGCCCAGACCGAACATCCGCATGAACGACACGTGCGCGGCGATCAGTGCGGCGAACGACATCGACATCACCAACGCGGCCGCGGTGATCACCCGGCCGGTGCGCGCGACGCCGTGGGCCACCGCCTCGTCGTTGGCGGCGTGCGCCTCTCGGGCCGTCGACGTCATCGGCCGGTACTGCAGCCAGTACTCCCGAATCCGGGAGATCAGGAACACCTCGTAGTCCATGGACAAGCCGAACGCGATGCAGAACAACAGCACCGGCATGTTGGCCACCAGCGTGCCGCTCGGCGTCGTTCCCAGCGCGCCGAGATGGCCTTCCTGGAAAATCCACACCAACGCGCCGAACGCCGCGGTCAGCGACAGCACGTTGCACATCAACGCCTTCACCGGCAACACCACGCTGCCGGTCAGCAGGAACAGCAAGATGAAGGTGATCACGGCCATCACACCGAGCACCATCGGAAGCCGGTCTGTCACCGCGTCGACGCTGTCGCGATTGACCTGCGCGACGCCGGCCAACGCGATGGAGCGCCCGGCGGGCGCCGGCACCTGGCGCAACTGCCTGAGTTGGGTGTCGGACGCCGGTGAGAACAGCGGCGCCGTGCTGCTGACGGTCAAGAACGCGCTGCCGTCGGCGACCCCGGTGGCACCCGCCGGTGGCCCCACCGGGTTTCCGCCGACGAACGTCGCGCTGGGCGCCGATACCGCCGACACGTCGGGCACCCGCGACAGCGCCGCGGCGTAGGTGTCGAGATCGGCCGGGCTCACACCGCGCGCGTCGGGAATGACGACGGGCACCGACGTCGCGGAGTCGTGCGCGAAGTTGGTGCGCAGCTGGTCGCCGACCTGGTGTGCCGACGCGGATCGCGGCAGCACCCGGTCGTCGGGGAAGCCCCACGTCACCCGCAGGAACGGCAGCCCCAGCAACACCAGCAGCGTCGCGACCGCCACGCCGATGGGCAGCCAGCGGCGCATCACGAACTTGCTGGACCGGTACCAGAACATCTGCTCGACCGGACGGTGCACCGGCTCGGGCCGGCGCAAGATCCGCCGCACCAGCTTCCGCACGTCCAGCGCGTCCAGCCGGGGACCCAGCAGCACGATCGCGGCCGGCGTGATCACGATCGACGCGGTCGAGACGAACGCGACGGTGGCGACTCCGGCGTAGGCGAACGACTTGAGGAAGTACATCGGGAACAGCGCCGTCGCCGACATCGACAGGGCGACGGTGATCGCGGAGAACAGCACCGTACGCCCGGAGGTGGCCATGGTGCGGACCAGCGCGTCGTGCGGGTCACCGCCTTCGGCCAACTCGTCGCGATAGCGGCTGACGATCAGCAGCGTGTAGTCGATGGCCAGCGCCAGGCCCAGGGCGGTGCTCAGGTTCAGCGCGAAGATGGACACCTCGGTCGTGTAGGTGATCAGTCGCAACACCATCATCGAGCCGACCACGGCCAGCGCGCCCAGCGCCATCGGCAGCGCCGCCGCCAGCAGCCCGCCGAACACCCAGATCAGTACCAGGAAGCTGAGCGGGAGGGCGATCATCTCCATGACCAAGAGGTCTTCTTGGTTCTGCTTGTTGATCTGGGCGTACTCCATGGCCGAGCCGCCGGCGCGGACGGTGACACCGTCACGATCGTGCACGAGCTGGTCCGACAGCGTTTGGGCGTTGTTCTGCACGTTGTTTTCGCCGCCCTTGAGGTTGACCACGATCAACCCGGCCTTGCCGTCCTTGCTCGTCAGGTCGGCGGCAGCCTGCGGCGGCGCGGTCCAGGGGGACGTCACGTTGTAGACCAACGAAGAGTGCTGCAGCTGGTCGACGAGCTCGGTGCCCACCTTGCGGGCCTGATCGCTGTTGGCCCCGGCGGGCGCGGTCACCAGGATGAGCATCTTCTGACCGCTCTGCCCGAACTTCTCGGTGAGCACCGCGATGGCACGGCCGGACTCCGACTGCGGGTCCTGGAAACCGCCGGGGGCCAAGCTCTTGGCGACCGGAAGGCCGAAGATCGCGGCGGCGATGAACACCAGGACCCCGACCGCGATGATTCGGCGCGGCGCGGCGATGGCCAGCCGAGCGATCCGTGGCAGCATCTATGCTTCCTCCCCCGGTGGCGGTCCCGCCGGGACACGCACCATATTCGCGGTAACCTAGCCCCGGTAAGTGACAGGTGTCAAACAACTCACGGGGTAAGAGCCCGAAAGGTTCGATGCGGTTTCAAACCCGCGAACGCTAAGAGTCCGGCTAGAAAATTGGGCGCGAATTAAGCCGCTCACGGGCCGAATCCGCCTCTAGACGACCGGCAACCCTACTGGCGAGTAAATTGCCACCATTTTCCGAATCGTGACTCAAAGATTCCTTAATGGTGGCTTTTACGCTCAGTGTCATGTGGATCGACGACTCAAGTGCGGACGTCATCAAGGTTGACTTCGAGGCTCTCTACCACGGCGACGTGTTGGTGGAAGGCGAGACCTCCGAGCAGTTTGACGACTGGCACCCGCTGCCCAACGCGAGCTGACCATGAGCTTGCTCGCACGGCTTCTTATGGCCGAACCCGCAGTCTCCCGTTGGTTCCGTCGATCGCATTGAACCTGTTGCCAACAAAAACCCCCGCCACGGCGGGGGTTTTTGTGTATGCGCCTTAATCCAGCCTCAGCGCGGCGCCATCCGGATGGCGCCGTCGAGACGGATCACCTCGCCGTTGAGCATCGGATTCTCCACGATGTGCACCGCCAGCGCGCCGTATTCGTCGGGGTCACCCAGCCGCGCGGGGTGCGGCACCTGCTTGCCCAGCGACTTCTGCGCCTCTTCGGGCAGCGAACCCAGCAGCGGGGTCTTGAACAACCCCGGCGCGATGGTCACCACGCGGATGAGTTCGCGCGCCAGGTCGCGGGCGATCGGCAGCGTCATGCCGACCACGCCGCCCTTGGACGCGGAGTAGGCCGCCTGGCCGATTTGGCCCTCGAACGCGGCAACCGAGGCGGTGTTGATGATGACGCCGCGCTCCTCACCGATCGGTTCGGTCTTGGCGATGCGCTCGGCAGCCAGCCGCAGCACGTTGAAGGTGCCGATCAGGTTGACCCCGATCACCTTCTTGAAGCCGTCCAGCGGGAACGGGCCGTCCTTGGACAGCGTCTTGATCGCGTTGCCGATACCCGCACAGTTGACGTTGATGCGCAGCGAGCCCAGTGACTCGGCCACGTCCAGCGCCTTGCTCACGCCGGCCTCGTCGGTGACGTCGGCCGCGACGAACTTCGCCCGGTCGCCCAGTTCGGCGACGGCCTCCTCGCCCTTGAGGTCGATCACGACGACCTGCGCGCCGGCGTCCAACAGCCGCTTGGTGGTGGCCAGCCCCAGACCTGAGGCGCCCCCGGTGACGACGGCGACGGCGTCTTTGATCTCCATGCGAGTCCTTTCGTGATTCCGTGGCCTTCCGGCCACCTGGTTGGTTGGGGGTTATGTCCAATCGTTGAGTATCACTTGGGGGTCGGTCACCGGCGCCGCGGGACGGGGTGTCTCCGGCGCGGTGCGGGAGAACCGCGGCGCCGGCAGCGGCTGCAGGCCGCCGTCGACTTCGTAGAAGGTGTTGCGCTCGGTGATGTGCGGCTCGGTCTGCACCTCGCCGAACGCCAGGATCGGCGTCACACACGCGTCGGAGTCGGCGAATACCTTGGCCCAGTGGTCGCGGTCCTGACTGGCGAACTTCTCGACGAGAATCGCCCGCAGTTCGGGCCAGCGGCCGACGTCGTTCTGCGGCGGCAGGTCGGCCGCGTCCAGGCCCAGCCCGGTCAGCATGGCGGCGTAGAACTGCGGCTCGATCGCACCGACCGCGACGTAGCGACCGTCGGCGCACTCGTAGGTGTCGTAGTAGGGCGCGCCGCCGTCGAGCAGGTTGGTGCCGCGCGCGTCGGTCCACATCCCCGAACTGCGCATCTGCCACATCATCTGAACCAGCACACTGGAGCCGTCCACCATCGCGGCATCGACGACCTGCCCCTTGCCCGAGCTCTGCCGCTCCCACAGCGCGGACAGGATGCCGAGCAACAGAAACATCGAGCCGCCGCCGAAGTCACCGACCAGATTCAGCGGCGGCACCGGCCGCTCGCCCGCCCGCCCGATCGAGTGCAGGATGCCGTTCAGCGAGATGTAGTTGATGTCATGCCCCGCCTGCTGGCTGCGCGGACCCGTCTGGCCCCAGCCCGTCATCCGCGCGTAGACCAGCCGCTCGTTGACCTTGGCGCAGTCCTCGGGCCCCAGGCCGAGTCGCTCGGTGACGCCGGGGCGGTACCCCTCGATCAGCACGTCGGCCTTGGCGATCAGCTCGAGCACGGTGTTGCGGCCCTCTTCGGATTTCAGGTCGGCGGTCACCACCCGCCGGTTGCGCATCATCGCGTCCTTGACTGTGCCTCCGCTGCCGCCGGCGGCTAAAGGCGACGGGCGATCGATGCGCACCACGTCGGCACCCAGATCCCCCAGGATCATCGCGGCGTGCGGGCCCGGCCCGATGCCGGCCAGCTCCACTACCCGTAGTCCATCCAGCGGTCCCGCCATGATCCACCGACCTTTCGTCTGCTTCGACGCGTGCCAACCCGGCCGTTGGCATCTTCGCAGCCGCCCTCGACGGCCGCGCAGCCCGGTCACCCAACCGGTCGTTAGGGTGAGATCCATGTCTGAATCCGTGCTCCCGTCCGTCCAAGGCCTTGCCGTCTCTTTGTCCGACGGCGTGCTGTCGGTGACGATCGATCGGCCGGACAGCCTCAACTCGCTGACGACACCGGTGATCGCCGGGCTTGCCGACACGATGGAAAGCGCTGCCACCGATCCGCGCGTGCAGGTGGTGCGGCTGGGCGGCGCGGGTCGCGGCTTCTGCTCTGGAGCAGGCATCAGCGCCGACGATACGTCCGGCAGTGACGGCGTTCCGCCGGACGAGATCGTCCTGGAAGTCAACCGACTGATCCGCGCCATCACCGCCCTGCCGCACCCGGTGGTTGCCGTCGTGCAGGGGCCGGCCGCGGGCGTCGGCGTTTCCATCGCCCTGGCCTGCGACATCGTATTGGCTTCTGAGAAGGCATTTTTCATGCTCGCCTTCACCAAGATCGGGCTGATGCCCGACGGCGGCGCGTCGGCGTTGGTGGCCGCGGCGATCGGCCGGATCCGCGCGATGCGCATGGCGCTGCTGGCCGAACGGCTGCCGGCCGCCGAGGCGTTCGCCGCGGGCCTGGTGACCGCGGTCTATCCGGCCGAGGTCTTCGATGCCGAAGTGGACAAGGTGATTTCGGCGTTGCTGAGCGGCCCGGTGGTGGCGTATGCCAAGACCAAGGATGCGGTCAACGCGGCCACGCTGACCGAACTGGATGCCGCGCTGGAGCGTGAGTTCCGCGGGCAGTCGATCTTGTTGCGGTCGGCCGACTTACGCGAGGGAACGAAGGCTTTCCAGGAGCGCCGCACACCGAATTTCACCGACCGCTAGACGCTTAGCCGCCGCCGAAGCGGCAATCCTTCCTTGGTCGCAGGCCGCGGGCGACAAAGCCGGGTGGTCGGTGGCCGAGTGTGAACCCGGAACCACACTTCGGCTGCGGTCCCGGATGCGAGCACGCGGAACCGCGTGGCTGGAAATGACGGTCACGCCCCAGGACGGCGGCGGCGCAGGTGCACTCAGCGGGCGAGCTTTGCGCCGGCCGGGTGCGGGGGCGGCTGTACTGGTACCCGACGCGACCACTGCACGCCGCCGCGCTTACTTCGTTGGCACGCAACGTGATTGGTGGCAGCGGCTAGACGCCGAACATCGGCGGCAACGCCAGCACCATGATCAGTCCCCAGAAAAAGTGAGTCAGCGCCGAAGCCAGCACGCCGCCGCTGGCCCGCCGCTCCAACGCGCACACGGTGCCCAGGATGACCGCGGCGAACCCGAGCATCGGGTTGCCACTGGCCAAGGTCACGCAGAGATACAGCAAGGTCGAAATCGTCACTGGCGCATGCCGACCCAGTGCGGTGTACAGCGCGCCCCGGAAGAACACCTCCTCGGCGATGCCGTTGATCAGGGTGATGAGGACCACCAGCCAAAACGATCCATGGTGGGCGAATTGCAGCACCCGGGCGATCAGCGACGCGACGGCCGGGATTTCGCGGGCGATCAGTCCGCCGACCACGAAGACGCCGCCGAGCAACAGACCGATCGCCGTGCCGCTGATCACCGGGCGCTGATTGCGGCCCCGCCAGTTGATGCCGCCCAGATGCAGCGGCCCGGACAGGAACGCGCCACCGATCCACACCGCCGCCAAGACCAGGGTCAGCCAATAGAAGCTGGACTCACCGGGCGTGCGGCGCAGCGAAAAGCCAAGCACCGCAGCGCCGATCACCAGCGTGAGCGTGACGACGACACGGCGTCGCCGCACCACTGACGGTGGTTCATGATGTGGCACAGCGACATTCGTGACGGCGCGACGCAGCTCGGAGAACACGCTGGTGTGGTACGGGCTGGTGGCCTGGCTCATGCCGGGCGCACTTTCGGGGTGAGGGTGAGCATGATGTCGAGGCCGGTGCGCACTGCTCCGGCGACGGGACCGGGCACCATGTTGACCAGCTTCAGTGTGGGCCGCGCGATGGGCGGGGTGACCGCCCGCGCCAAGCGCCGGATGCGCAGCGCGTCTCCGCCGGCCCATCCGGGATCGGTGTCGGCCAGATGATGGGGATCGGTCAGCGCGTTGACCGGCCGGGGTCTGCCGTTGAAGGTCAGCGCCCGGCCGATGGCGTCCTCGACGCCCAGCAGACCGCCGGGCGGGTCGGGCACCCGACCGCGCAGGCCGCTGGCGGAGGCGACCATCGGGTGATCCAGCGACTGCACCAGGTCGCCGGCCAGTCCCGGCGGTACGGGCAGCGCCAGCCCGGTGACCAGTGACGCCAGCGAGGTATCGACCCTGCCGACCGGAAATGCCGTGTGCCACCTGCCGGAGATACGCGCATACGTCTTGAGTAGGTCCCGATAGGACGTGGTGTCGGGGCCGGCGATGTCGTAGGCGCCGGCGGGCACGCGCTCGGGGTTGGCCGCGGCCAGCAGATAGTGCAGCACGTCGCGGATCGAGATCGGGTCGATCGGATTGCACATCCAGCTCGGCACCGGGAGCAGCGGGAACCGGTCCCCGACGTAGCGCATCATCTCGAACGATGTCGAGCCGGCGCCGATGATCACCGCGGCGCCCAGCCACACCAGTTCCGGCCCGTCGGGGACGGTCAGGGCGTCGGCCACCTCGGCCCGACTGGCCAGATGGTCGGACAGCTCCTGACCGGAGGGCACGAAGCCGCCCAGGTACACGATGCGCCGCACCCCGGCGTCACGGGCAGCCACCGCGACGTTGGCGGCCGCCGCCTGATCGGCGTCGCGGAAGTGCGGCTGACCGATGGCATGAACCAGGTAATAGAGCACGTCGATCGGGCCCGCGGCGTCCAGCGCCGCCTGCGCCGATACCGGATCCGAGGCGTCCAGCCGGACCGGGGCAACGTCGCCGAACCAGCCGAAGTGCTTGAGCCGCGCAGGGTTTCGGGTGGCGGCTACCACCTGGTGTCGATTCGCAAGCAACGCCGTGACCAGACGCGACCCGACATAGCCACTGGCACCGGTGACCAGAATCCGCATATCCCTGACCCTATCCCGGACGGGCTGCGTCTAAACCGAAACGCCCGAGCCGCGCGAACACATGCGCCCGACAGCAGAAATGACCGGTGGTCATCATCACATCGAGTTAGGGTGAACTAACCTACTTACGGTGCCGTAAGTCATTACATGAACAACATCACAGGGGGCAGTTCGGCAACGCTCGGACTGAGTACAACGACCACGGTCGCCGATCCAACCGTCTCAGCAGTATCCGTGCAGTTCCCGCACACCTATCACCCGCAAGAAGCAATCATCGACCGGCTGAGCAATCTGCTCGGTCCACACTTCCGGCGCTTCGCCAACTCCAGCGGCGTCGAGCACCGTCACCTCGCGGTGTCGATGGATCGCGTGGAGGCGCTGAGCGGTTTCACCGAAGCGAACGAGGCTTATCTCGAAGTAGCGCTCGATATCGGTGAGCGGGCGCTACGCACCGCACTTGACGAGGCCAACGTCGATCCATCCGACGTCGACATCGTGTTCTCGACGACGGTCACCGGGCTGGCCGTGCCGTCGCTCGAGGCGCGGCTGGCGGGCCGGGTCGGGCTGCGCCCGGACGTCAAGCGCGTCCCATTGTTCGGCTTGGGTTGCGCGGCGGGCGCCGCCGGAGTGGCCCGCATGCACGATTACCTGCGCGCGTTTCCCGACCAGGTGGCAGCGCTGCTGGCGGTGGAACTGTGCACGCTGACGATTCAGCGCAACGACCACTCGGTGGCCAATCTGGTGGCCACCAGCCTGTTCGGCGACGGCGCCGCTGCCGTCATCGTCAAGGGCGCCGACCGCGCCGGTGACGAAAGCCGGGGCCCTCGGGTGCTGGCCACCCGAAGCCGGCTCTATCCGGACACCGAAGAAGTCATGGGCTGGAAGATCGGCAGCGAGGGCTTCCGGCTCGTCTTGTCCCCGGATGTGGTGAACGTCGTGCAGAAGTACCTCGGCGAGGACGTCCGCAAATTCCTGGCCGATCACGGGCTCGCACCGCAGGACATATCCAGGTGGGTTTGCCACCCCGGCGGTCCGGCCGTGATCGAGGCCATCGAGGAAGTGTTCGACCTGCCCGGCGACGCGCTGCATCGCACTCGAAAGTCGTTGCGCGACAACGGAAACTTATCGTCGGTGTCGGTGCTGGACGTGCTTCGGGCCAACCTTTCGGATCCACCGCCGCGTGGTTCGATCGGTCTGATGATCGCGATGGGTCCGGCCTTCTGCTCCGAGCTCGTTCTGCTGGCCTGGTAGCCCCGGACGCGTGAACCACGAGATAGTGGTGTCATGTACTACCTGCTGATCCTCGCGGTCGGGGTCGAACGGATTGTCGAGCTGGTGCTGTCCAACCGGAATGCGCAATGGTCTTTTGCCCAGGGCGGCAAGGAGTTTGGCCGGCCCCACTACGTCGTGATGGTCGTGATCCACACCGCGCTGCTGGTTGGCTGCCTCGTCGAACCGTGGGCAGGCCACCGGCCGTTCATTCCGTGGCTGGGCTGGCCGATGCTGGCCATCGTGGCGGCCAGTCAGATCCTGCGCTGGTGGTGCATCACGACGTTGGGCCGACGGTGGAACACCAGGGTGATCGTGTTACCGGAGGCGCCCCTGGTGCAGCGGGGGCCCTACCGGTGGCTGCACCACCCGAACTATGTTGCAGTGGTGGCCGAAGGGTTCGCCTTACCGCTGGTACACACGGCGTGGCTGACCGCGGCGACGTTCACCGTCGCCAACGCGATCCTGCTCACGGTGCGTATCCGGGTGGAGAACTCCGCATTGGGTTACACATGAGCGGCCGTGCCGAGACGATGCAGTGGGGGCACGCCCCCACAAGTGGGAGGTACCCCCACCCGCTTGCGGGGGACGCAGCGATGAGGAGGACCGGCGCTCATGTCTTATGACGCGGACCTGCTGATCGTCGGCGGCGGCCCCGGCGGGCTCGCCACCGCGTTGCAGGCACGCCGGCACGGACTTTCGGTGATCGTGGCCGAGCCGCGCGAGGACCCGATCGACAAGGCGTGCGGGGAGGGGCTGATGCCCGGCGGCCTGGCCGAGCTGACGTCGCTCGGCGTCGACCCGGCCGGCATGCCGTTTCACGGCATCGCCTACGTCAGCGAGCAGCGCCGCGCCGAGGCCCTGTTTCGCACCGGGCCGGGCCGCGGCGTGCGGCGCACCACGCTGCACGCCGCGCTCGAGGCACGGGCCAAAGAGCAAGAGACCGAATGGATCCGGACCAAGGTGACCAGCGTCGAACAAGATGTCCACGGCGTGACCGCGGCCGGCGTTCGAGCGAGATTTCTGGTCGGCGCGGACGGGCTGCACTCGACGGTGCGGCGCTCCATCGGTATCAAGGCGACGGCCGGAAAGCCGCGACGTTACGGCGTGCGTTGGCATTTCACGGTGCCGGCCTGGTCGCAGTTCGTCGAGGTGTACTGGTCCCGGATGGGTGAGGCCTACGTGACACCGGTGGAGCCGGATCTGGTCGGCGTGGCGATCCTGTCGCAGGGCCGGCCCGACCTGGGCTGGTTCCCGCGGCTGGCCCGGCACCTCGACGGAGCAAGCCGCGGGCACGCGCGGGGTTGCGGCCCACTGCGCCAGGTGGTTTCGCGTCGCGTCGCGGGCCGGGTGCTGCTGGTGGGCGACGCGGCCGGCTACGAGGACGCGCTGACCGGCGAGGGCGTCAGCCTGGCCGTCAAACAGGCCGCGGCGGCGGTCGACGCCATCGTCAACGAGACGCCGGCGGCGTATGAGAAGTCGTGGCAACGGGTTACCCGCAACTACCGCCTGCTGACCCGGGCGGTGGTGCTGGCCAGCACGCCGCGCGCAACGCGGCGTGCGATCGTGCCGGCCTGCGAACGCCTACCCGCGGTGTTCGGCTTCGGGGTAAACATTCTGGCGAGCTAGGGCTAGCGCGCCTTCCAGACCGGCTCCCGCTTCTCGGCGAACGCCAACGGTCCTTCCTTGGCGTCCTCCGAGCGGATCAGGGTGCGCATCTCGTTGACGGTACGCTCCCAGCCCGGTTCGTCGCCGGTGACGACCCCGTCGTCGACGCCGTAGGCGATGCGCTTGCTGGCCTGCACCGACAGCGGGGCGTTCCCCGTGATGCGCGCCGCCATCGCCAGCGCCGCGTCGAGCACCGAGCCTTCCTTGACGACCTGGTTGACCAGGCCCCATTCCCATGCGTCGGACGCCGTCATCGGTTCACCCGTCAACAGCAGCTCCATCGCCACCTTGCGGGGCAACTGATCGACGATGCGGAAGACGCCACCGGCGGCGGCGATCAGTCCCCGTTTGACTTCGGGCAGACCGAATTTCGCCAGCTCGTGCGCGACGACCAGGTCGCTGGCCAGTGCCAGCTCGGTGCCGCCGCCCAGCGCCGTGCCGTTCACCGCGGCGATGGTGGGCTTGTCGATGAAGTGGTGCACGTAGCCGGCGAAGCCCCAGTCGGCATGGTCGGGGTGATACAGATTCTCCCGGCGAGCGATCGCCTTGAGATCGGCTCCGGCGCAAAACGATTTGTCGCCGGCACCGGTGATCACCACCGCCCGCACCTCGGGGTCGTGCTGCGCTTCTTCCAGCGCATCGCCGACGCCGATGCTGACCGCCGCGTTGATGGCGTTGCGCGCCTCGGGCCGGTTGATGGTGATGACCATCACGTTGCCGCGACGCTCGACCAGCACTGCCGGCGCAGCGCCGTCAGCGTCCGTCACAGCAGTTCCACAATGGTGGCGTTGGCCTGGCCACCACCTTCGCACATCGTCTGCAGGCCGTAGCGAATTCCCTTGTCCCGCATGTGGTAGAGCAGCGTGGTCATGATCCGCGCTCCAGAGCCGCCCAGCGGGTGGCCGAGCGCGATCGCACCGCCGTTGGGGTTCAGCTTCTTCTCGTCGGCGCCGATGTCCTTCAGCCACGCGAGCGGAACGGGCGCGAACGCCTCGTTGACCTCGTATGCCCCGATGTCGTCGATGGACAGGCCGGAGCGCTTCAGCACCTTCTGGGTAGCCGGGATCGGGGCGGTCAGCATGATGACCGGGTCGGCTGCCGCCAGAGTGGCAGTGTGCACCTTCGCAATTGGCTTACACCCCAATTCTTTTGCCTTCTCGGCCGACATGAATAGCAGCGCGGCCGCGCCGTCGGAGATCTGCGAGGAGTTACCGGCGTGGATCACGCCGTCCTCCTTGAACGCCGGTTTCAGCGAGGCCATCTTCTCCATCGGGGTTCCGCGCCGGATGCCCTCGTCCTTGACCACGACGTTGCCTTCGGAGTCCTTGATGCCCACGATCTGGTCATCGAACGCACCGGAATCCTGTGCGGCGGCGGCCTTTTCGTGTGAGTCGAGGGAGAACTGGTCGAGCGCGGTGCGGTCGAATCCCCACTGCTCGGCGATCATCTCCGCGCCCAGGCCCTGGTTGGGCGTCTTGTGGTATCGATCCTTGAATCCCTGCGGGTACGGGTTGCCGCCGTTTGCCAGCGATGCCCCCATCGGCGTGCGCGACATCGACTCCACACCGCCGGCGACGACCACGTCGTAGTGTCCGGCCACCACGCCTGCCGCGGCGAAGTGGATGGACTGCTGGCTGGATCCGCACTGGCGGTCGACGGTCACACCCGGGACGGTCTCGGGCCAGCCGGCGGTCAACAGTGCGGTGCGGCCGATGTCGAGGGCCTGCTCGCCGGCTTGCATCACGCAGCCCCAGATCACGTCGTCAACGATTTCGGGGTCGATGCCGGCCCTGGTGGCCAGTCCGTTGAGCACCTGCGCAGACAGCTCGGCGGGGTGCACCCCGGAAAGTCCCCCGTTGCGCTTGCCGATGGGTGAGCGCACGGCCTCGACGATGACGGCTTCAGGCATGGTTGTGTCTCCTTTGACTGGTTCTTGCCTCGATTGTCAACCAAGGGGTTGGGCGGCCTGGTGGCGGGGTGGTTCTACGCGCCGGCGACGATCGCATCGGCGGCACGCCATTTCAATGGGTCCGATCAGTGGGTCCGAGAAGCCCTGGCTTTCGTCACATGCTGCATTCGGTTTCTAACGTCGAGTAGAACACTCGGTGCGACACGTTGCGCAGTACCGGCGCACTGACGCGTTACCCAACGGGCTCGGAGTTGTGGTCTACGTTACCCTTTAACGGTGCCTAGAAAGCCTGCTGCGGCCCCACATAACGGGGCGGCGCCTGACGCCGATTCCAAGTCCGCCCGCACCCGTGCCCGCATCCTCGATGCGGCGGCGCATGTCCTGAGCGCGAAGGGGTTTGCCGGGACGAGGCTCTCGGACGTCGCGGACTATGCCGAGATTCAGGCGCCGGCGATCTACTACTACTGGGGATCCCGCGAAGAACTCATCGAAGAGGTAATGTACTGCGGCGTCGCCGAACTGCGTAAACACGTGCAGGAGGTGCTCAACGAACTGCCCGCCGAGACCTCGCCATTGGATCGGATCGTCGCCGCCGTCGAGGCTCACTTGCGTCATGAGCTCGAGATTTCCGACTATGCCACCGCCTCGATTCGTAATTCCGGCCAGATCCCCCGGCACCTGCGCACCCGTCAGCTCAAAGAGGAGCAGGCCTACGGACGGATGTGGCGCCGACTGTTCGACAATGCCCTGGCCGACGGGCAGATCCGGGCCGATCTCGACCCCCGCTACGCCCAACTGTTGGTCCTCGGCGCGCTGAACTGGGCGGCCGAATGGCGCGACCCCCGCCGTGACTCCGTCGACAGCATCGTCGCCAACGCCCAATCCCTGGTTCGTTTCGGTCTGTGCGGGCACGAGCAGCCCCGGGCCCGCGTCCGGACGAAAGCGCGTACGGCCGCCAGCAGACGGTGAGACGATCCCCACGCGACGCGGTTAGCCCACCTTTTTGATTCTGTGTTAAATTCTCTAGGTGACTGAAGCTTATATCGTTGACGCGGTTCGCACTCCTGTTGGCAAGCGCGGCGGTGGGTTCGCCGACGCGCATCCGGCAGATATGGCTGCCAACGTCATTCGCACCGTTGTCGGCAGACATGACGTCGATCCGGAAGCAATCGATGACGTGATCCTCGGCTGCCTGGACAACATCGGTTCGCAGGCCGGGGATATCGCGCGCACGGCGGCGCTGGCCGCCGGCCTGCCGGAGTCGGTGCCCGGCGTCACGGTGGATCGCCAATGCGGATCGGCGCAGCAGGCAGTGCATTTCGCGGCACAAGCCGTGATGAGCGGCACCGCGGACCTGATCGTTGCGGGCGGCGTCCAGAAGATGAGCCAATACCCCATCTTGAGCGCGTTCGCGGCGGGTGAGCCTTTTGGCGCGAGCGATCCATGGACCGGATGCCGGGGATGGGAGGCCCGGTACGGCACCCAGGAGATCTCGCAATTCCGTGGCGCGGAGATGATCGCGAGCCAGTGGAACCTCAGCCGGGAGGACAACGAGGCCTTCGCGTTGACCAGCCACCAGCGCGCTCTTGCCGCGATCGCCGACGGTCGGTTCACCCGTGAAATCGTCCCCTACGAGGGTCTCACCACCGACGAGGGGCCGCGCCCGGACACCTCGTTGGAAAAGATGGCCAAGTTGCCCACCCTGATCGAAGGGGGCGTGTTGACCGCCGCGGTGGCCAGCCAAATCTCCGACGGGGCCGCGGCATTGCTGATCGCGTCTCAGGACGCGGTCGACCGGTTCCGGTTGACGCCTCGCGCGCGGATCCATCACATGTCGGTACGCGGCGCCGACCCGGTGATGATGCTGACTGCCCCGATCCCGGCCACCCGGCACGCGCTCAAGCGAACGGGGTTGTCGATCGACGACATCGACGTGGTCGAAATCAACGAGGCATTCGCTCCGGTGGTGCTCGCCTGGCTGGCCGAACTCGAGGCCGACCCCGAGCGCGTCAATGTCAACGGCGGGGCAATCGCGCTGGGCCACCCGATCGGTTGCACTGGGGCGCGCCTGATGACCTCGCTGCTGCACGAGCTGGAACGCACCGGCGGCCGCTACGGGCTGCAGACCATGTGCGAGGGTGGCGGACAGGCCAACGTCACGATCATCGAGAGGCTTTGACCGGTGCGCCGGACGCTGTATACCCCCGACCACGAGGCGTATCGAGAAACCGTTCGGGAGTTCCTGGCTCGCGAAGTGGTCCCGCATCACGCTGAGTGGGAACGCGACCACCGGATGGAGCGCTCGGCGTTCGCCAGCGCCGCCAAGGCGGGCATCTACGCGTTGGAGGTGCCGGAGCTTTACGGCGGTGCCGGTGAACGCGATTACCGCTACCGGATGGTGGTTTGCGAGGAGATCGCCAAGGTCAACGTGCTGTCCTTCGGCCTGACGGTCAGCCTGCAAGACGACCTGGTGCTGCACTACCTACTCGATCTCACCTCCGAGGATCAAAAGCAGCGCTGGCTACCGGGCTTCGCCTCCGGCGAATTGATCGGCGCCCTTGCGATGACCGAGCCCGGCACGGGCAGCGATCTTCGGGGAATCCGCACCAGCGCTCGCCGCGACGGTGACAGCTGGATCCTCAATGGTCAGAAGACGTTTATTTCCAGCGGCATCATGGCCGACCTCGTCGTGGTCGCGGCGCGCACCGACCAGGACGGTGGTTCGCGGGGGTTCAGTTTGTTCGTCGTCGAACGCGACACTCCCGGATTTCGACGCGGACGCCAGCTGGAAAAGATCGGGCTGCCCGCGCAAGACACCGCAGAATTGTTCTTCGACGACGCGATCGTTCCCGCCGAGAATCTGTTGGGGGAAGAGGGCCGTGGGCTGCAGTACCTGATGAGCCATCTACCCCGGGAGCGGCTGGGAGTCACCGCCCAGGCCATCGCGACCGCGCGCGCCATCTTCGACCAGACCGTCGAATATTGCCAAGAGCGAGTGGCGTTCGGCCAGCCGCTGGCCGCGCTGCAGCACATCCGGTTCGAGTTCGCGGAAATGGCAACGGAACTCGACATCACCGAGGCGTATGTCGACAAGTCGGTTGAGGCGTTCAACGCCGGCGAGCTCTCGGCCGTGGACGCCGCTAAGGGCAAGTGGTACGTCAGCGAGCTACAACGCCGGCTCCTGGACCGGTGCCTACAACTTCATGGCGGCTACGGGTACATGGTCGAATACCCGGTAGCACGCGCATATCTCGACACTCGCGCGCAAACCATCTACGGCGGCACTACCGAAATCATGAAGGAACTCATCGGCCGCGAGATCGTCGGCTCAAAAACCATTGCGCGGGATGAAAGTTGATCCAGATATTTAATCTAAGATATATTAGGGGCCGGAAATCGACACTCGTCGATTTGCCAGCGCGAGCGCGAGCGTCTTAGCCGCCAACCCGAACTTGCCGTGGCGGGGTGATACCATCCCCCGCCACGGCAGTACGCGACCCGAACCGCGCGGCGCAGGCCCGACGCGGGCGTCGGGGGTTCGGTGGCATCGAATGCCGGATAAAATCACTGCCTGTTGGCACCGGCGAAGTCGCGTCGACTGGCTAGAATCGACCAATGACCAGGCAGACTGAGGTGGCCGCCGTGGCGGGGCCAGCGTCCGCCGACATCGCAGAGTCCAAATCGGCCCAGACACGACGGCGAATCCTCGACGCGGCCGCGCACGTTTTGAGCGCCAAGGGATATGCGGGCCTGCGCCTCAATGACGTCGCGGCCCAGGCCGAACTGCAGGCCCCGGCGATCTACTACTACTACACCTCGCGCGACGACCTCATCGAGGAGGTGATGTGGGCCGGCATCGCCGACATGCGAGAGCATGTCATCGCCGTTCTCGACGCGTTGCCCGCCGACGCCTCCGCGCTGGATCGGCTACTCGCCGCGGTCGAGGCACATTTGCGGCACGAACTCGAGATATCGGACTACACGACCGCGGCCATCCGCAATGCGGGTCAAGTTCCGCCGGCGATTCGAAAGCGCCAGATCCTCGAGGAGCAACGCTACGGCGAAGTCTGGCGACGACTGATCAACGACATGGCACGCGCGGGTGAGCTTCGCACCGACCTCGACCTGTACATAGCGCAGATGCTGGTCCTGGGCGCGCTGAATTGGGCGGTCGAGTGGTGGGACCCCCGGCGCGGTTCCCTGGATACCGTTGTCGCCAACGCACAGTCATTCGTCCGGCACGGGCTTGCCGAGACGCCGGTCGATTAGGTGCGCGGCGGTGCCGAACCGACCGGAGGCGGGTACGCCGCAATGATCTTGTCGACCACCAACTGAGCCGTCTCGGCACACGCCGTCGTTCCACCGTTGGCGTATTCCTTGACGGCATCGCCGACGTTCCACAGGCCCGCGAACGGGGTGTCGTGCGGCAGATCGAATCCGGCCACCGCCCGTTGCGGCGGCCAATCGTCGCGGGTGACCGCAATGCTCAGAATCCTTGCGCGGTCGTCGAATCCGTCGATGTTGTCGCGCAGGTCCTGCAGCAACAGCTCCGTCTCGGCGGCTTCGTCGAAGTCGCCGATCGACGGCTTGGGCACCGATGTCCCGACGTACAGATGCCATCCCTGCGGCGCCATCTCGGGGCAGGTGTCGGTGAAATTCGCGATGTATGCCAGCCGTCGTGATGTCGCGAAGCTCAGCATGCCGGGAACATCGACGAGGCTGTCGCGGCTTGCGAAGTTCACCGAGATCATCGACGTCGGGCGATCGCCCTTCTTGACCAGGTCCTGGTAGTCGGTTGGCACGACTTCTTCGCCGAGCAGCTTGACGGTGGCGGCGGGCCCGACGTCGCTTACCACGACGGGCGTTGTGACGCAGACGGTCTCGTCGCCGCGCAGCACCTCGACACCGGTCACCCGCCCACCGTCGGAGAGGATCCTGGTGACCGGTGCGGAAAGCCATACCTGGCCGCCGCGCGATTCCACCGCGCCGGCCAGACCCCGCCACAATCCAATGGTCCCTTCGGGGTGAAAGCCAAACCGCTTGAACGCGCTCTTGCGGGTGAAGTACGTGAGGAACACTCGCGCCGGCAGGTCCTCGGAGCCGACCGCGAAGATGGAGGCGCACATGTTGCGGAAAATCCCATGCACGCGTTCGTTTTTGGTGTATCGAGATACCCACTCGGCGGTGCTGATCTGATCTTCGGGCAAGCCGTCGTCACTGCGGGCCGCGCCGATGCCCGCGACCAGTTTGGCACCCTGGCGGGTGAGTTTGCTCAGCAGAAACCCCCACCCGCCACCGGTTACGTCGACGTTCTTGCCGCCGATCCGGTACAGCAGCGCGGGTTTGGGCTCGCGGATGTCGAATGGTGCGCCGACCTCGGCACATGTCTGCTGGGTAATGCCGCCGACCTCGATCACGATGGCGCCGGTGTTGACCTTGAACCCATCGATGTCGTCGGTCGAGGCGCGTCCACCGACCTTGTCGAGCCTCTCGACGACGAGCGTCCGATAACCCCGGTGGGCAAGCCGCGCCGCGGTGAACAACCCGCCCGCGCCGGCACCGATCACGACGGCGTCGAATTGTGCTGAGTGCATGTCGATCTCACTTCCTAGTAGGACCGGGGCAAGCCCAGGGATGTTTGGGCCACGAAGTTGAGCACCATTTCGCGACTCACCGGTGCGGTGCGCATCAACCGGGTCACGAACCACAACTCGGAGAGCCCGTATTCGTGGGACAGGCCGTTGCCGCCGTGCGTCTGAATCGCCTGGTCGAGCGCTTTCAATGCGGCCTCGGAGGCGGCGTACTTGGCGATGTTCGCGGCCTCGCCGGCCGATTCGCCGGCGTCGAAGAGTTGCGCGCTGCGCACGGTCGCCATCCGGCCCAGTTCGACCGCGATGTGGCATTCGGCCAGCGGATGGGCGATGCCTTGATGGGCGCCGATCGGCGTCGACCAGACGCTGCGCTGCTTCGCGTAGTCCACGGCCTTGCCGATCGCGTATCGGCCGATGCCGCTGGACAGCGCGCCGACCAGGATCCGTTCGGGGTTCAGGCCGTCGAAAACCTGCCGAAGACCATTGCCGGCGACCCCGATCAGCGCATCGTCGCCGACCGCGACGTCATCGAGATACACGGCGAACTGTTTGTCCGGCGACACGATCGACGTGTCAATCGAGGTAAAGCTCAAACCCGGGCTGTCGGTGGGAACCGCGAACAGCGACAGTCGATTACGTTCCGCCGTCGAATGATCCGCGTCCCGGGTGACCAGCAGAATCGCGTCGGATTGATCCACCGCGGAGATGTAGTACTTGGATCCGGAAATCCTCCAGCCGGCACCGTCGCGCCGGGCTGTGGTCTTGATGTCATGGCTGTTGGATCCGGCGTCGGGCTCGGTCAGCCCGAACGCCATCTTTTTCGTCCCGTCCGCGATCGACGGCAGCCACCGCCGCTTCATCTGCTCCGACGCGTGACAGGCCAAGATGCTGCCGCAGATGGCGGGCGAGATCACCCAGATCAGCAACGGCATCCCTTGTGCGGCAAGCTCTTCCACCACGACGACGGCTTCGGCCATCCCTCCCCCACCGCCGCCGTAGTCCTCGGGCAGGTGCAGGCCGAGCAGTCCGGCGGCACCGAGGTCGCCCCACAGCTCTTCGATCCCGCCACCCGTGCGCGCCCGCTCCAAGAAGTACGCCGGGCCGTATCGCTTGGCGATCCCGGCCACGCTGTTGCGAATCGCCCGATGTTCGGGCGAATCGGTGATCAGTGTCATCTCCTACCTTCCCGTGAAGCGCGGCGCGCGTTTGGCCCGAAATGCCGAGAGCGCCGCCGCGGCATCGGCGGTGTTCGCGGCGGCGCTGAGCGCGTCGGTCTCGGATTTCAGTTGCGTCGCCAGGTCGGTGCGCCACGACTCGCGCAACAATGTGCGCATCTTCGCGAAAGCTCGGGTGGGCCCCTGTGCCAGCTCCGTGGCTAGCGCCAGTGCCCGTGTCCGCAGCTCGTCGGCGGGCACGATCTCGTTGACGAGCCCCCACTCGAGGGCCTCGGCCGCCCCGATCGGGGTGTTGCGCAGGTAGGCCTGGGCCGCGCGGCGCGCGCCGATCAGGCGCGGCAGGTGCCAGGTGCCGCCCCCGTCTCCGGAAAGGCCAAGGGCGGCAAACGCTGTCACGAACTTCGTGCCCTCGGCCGCGACTACCAGGTCGGCCGCGTAGACGTAGCCCAGCCCGCCACCTGCGACGGCGCCGTGGGCCGCGGTGACGATCGGCGCGTCGATGCGGCTGAGTATGCGGAAGGCTTCGTGGAACGGTGTGGTCATCCGCTCCAGCAGGTCACCGTATGCCGTCGACGGATCCGAAGGGAAAGACCTGATGTCGCCGCCGACCGAAAGAGACGGCCCGTCACCACAGATCAGCACGGCGCGAACGGATCGATCGTCGGCGATTCGGCGGGCCACGACCAGTGATTCGTCCGCCATGCGTGGGTCGATCGCGTTGTGGGCCTCGGGCCGGTTGAGGCAGACGGTCGCGACGCCATCGCTGACGCGGTAGTCGATCGTTTCCAGCACGTCCCGTTCATCGAGCGCGTCGACCCACGGGGCACTGTCGGTCAGCTGATCCAGCGAGGTCATGCGGCCGTCGTCGGCGAACCCGATCACATGGTGAAATGCCGCGTCGAGCTTCTTGCCGGACCGCCGGGCCGCGCCCCGATAGTGGCCCACCACCAACAACCGGCCGTCATCAAGGGCGTGAAACGTGTCGGGATGGGCGACCACGTCGTAATGCCGACCGAGCTGCCACCAGAACTCACGGCGCATCGCGTCGGGCCCGACGTGCTCGCCCCCCACCCCCAGCGGCAGCCCTGCCGTCGCGCGACCGATGAAATCCGGATGCAGCAGCCGCGCCAGCGCATCCCGGTCACCCGCGGCCAGCGCGGCATAAAGGCTCCGAACGGCAGCGACTTTGGCCTCGTGAGACGGCGGGGAGTCAGACACCATGTCGTCTGAATCCCTTCGGATGGGCGATGTCAGCCAGGAATTTAATATTCATTCGATCAGTGTCTGACCAGTTAAACAGCGATCCATTCACACCCTAGCAGAGTTTTCTAGTACGTGTTAAATTACTTCTGCCGGCCCCGCCGGCACGCGATCCCGTCGACGCGACTGACGATCCGATACTTGGGAGGCACGGTGACCACGACGGCGCGACACACTTCTGTTGGGAACGCCCAGCCGACACGTACCGATTACACGACGCTTCGCCTCGGCCTCGGGTCTGTCTGCGTGTACGCGGGCCTAGGACTGCTGGGCTTTGCGGTGTTCGCCGGTTTTTGGCCGCCGCCGGGGCAGGACCTCAACGCGTCGGCCATATCCCGGTATTTCCAGACCCACCACACCGGCATCCAGGTCGGGATGGTGTTAATGGTGGTCGGCGCTCCCTGCTATTACACGTGGAGTGCGGCCGTCTCCAAGTTGATCGGCCGGATGGAAGGACCGATGGGCGTCCTGTCGACAACAGAGCTTCTCGGCGGCCTTATGACGGGCCTCGTCACCGCCGTGCCGGCCGTCGTGTGGCAGACGGCGGCATTCCGAGCCGAGGCCCGCTCCCCCGAAACCGTGCAGACGCTCTACGACTTCGGATGGCTGTTCTTCGACCTCACCTACATGTTCTCGCTGCTACAGAGTGTGGCACTGGGTTTCGCCATACTGCTGGACCGTCGGGCTCAGCCGCTCTTTCCGCGGTGGGTCGGCTATTTGTGCTTCCTGACCGCCGCGCTCTACGTTCCGCTGAGCCTGTTGCCATTCGTCCGAACCGGACCGTTCGCATGGCATGGCCTGCTGAACTTTTGGGCGGTGTTCGTGATGTTCTTCGTCCTGATCGCCGTGGTGACACCGTATGCGTTTCGCGCGGTGCGCCGCATCGAAGACGAAGACCTGTCGTACGCGAACTAGACGTCCTCGCAGCTAGATTGTCGCGACTTCCCCAGGTGCCGCGGCCACCGTTGCGGTGAACTGCTTCTTGATTGCACGAATCAGGAAGGTGGTGAAGGTGACCATCCAGACGCAGAACGCGGCTAGCAGGATCCACCAGGAGACGATCCCGTTCCACGCGAACGGCCCGGTCTTGAAGAAGACGATCAACCCGCCCGGGATCGTCAGCGAGGCAGTGAGGAAGGTCAGGTACGCGATCCACCGAGGAAAGATCGGCTCCTCTTGTGAATCCTGAAGTATGGCAATACCGATCACGATCTCCTGCAGGATCACCGTAGACACCAGCCCGAGGAAGACCAGCCAAGCCATGTCGTTGAGATGCATGGCTGTTTGCGCGTCGCTTCCCGGCCGGAACGCGATGGTCTGCCAGATCATCACCGGTATCAGGAATTCGATCGTCAGCAGTGACCCTAGAATGAGTTGCAATTGCGCGAGGACCTCCGCGCCCTCAACGCGCTTGAGCTGAGCGCTAACCGCTACCGTCCACGACGCGACCAGCGCACAACCCACCATCGTGACCCAAAGACCGACGCGGATCGCGATGGTGTGGCCGGCGAAAAACCTCGCGGTCACCTCGGCCGGGTTGGCAGGCGAAGGCGGGGGGACGAATCCGGCGATCACCCAGAATCCACCGAGGAACAACGCTATGAATACGAAACCACTCCACGCACACGTCAATTGGTTGCGATAGCTCAGTGTGCTCACCGCGTCATACCCTCGCCATGGCCTGGCGGCGACGTTTCATCGCACGCTGCCATCGGTCGAACCAGAGATCGAACGTCATGGTGTGACAGCTTCGCCCGGATGCGTCTTCCCAGCGGTACACGGCGCCTCGCATATTCGTGTTGGGCCACATCGGGAGCACCGCGGTGGACAGCGCCTGCCCGCTGAACTTGCGCACCTTGCCGGATTCGTCGGTGATTTCCAGTTCCTGGCGAATCGGCATGAAATTGATGGGGTGATGTTCGAGCACGCGCCGGCGGGTCGCGACGATAGCGAGAGCCTCATCGGTAGCCCTCGAGTAGACCCAGCCTGATACCGGTCCGAGTTTATCCGGCGGCATGTCGTATACCTCGGTCCAGATCGGCTTGCTGTCAACCGATTCGAATCCCACATGGTTGAGCGCGAGATCGTCGCCGAAGAACATGGGGGTCCAGCACGCAGGTGGGACCTTCACCGCGTCTTGGCGCTCGGTGCGCAGCTGATGCAGAGATCGATCCCGCACGTCGACGGTGTCAACAGCGAACACCTGGCCATCGATGACGACCTCGCCGGTGTAGTGCATGAATTGTTCGAAGCCACCGGGACTGCGCTCCCCAGTAAAGTGGTTCTCCTCCCCGGGTGTGACGTGGTGCCGTGCGACGAGCGGCGTGACCGCTTCACCAACGACATCAAGCCGGGTATTGCCGTCGTTGCTCTGATAGGTCAATCGGATGGTTTGGCCGGGTTGCACGAACTCCAGTCGCAGACCATTGGCAGTGGTCACGGAATCGGCGGTGATCGTTGGCCAGGGCATCGAGATCTCGTAGTCGAAGAAATCGGCGTCGAGCGCGTCGACATTGTCCATGCCACTCCACATCATCACGCCGCCTTGGCACATCGGAAAGGCCGGCTGACAGCGCAGATAGAAGAAGATTCCGAGCCCATGTTCGGCAACGGTGAGACCGAAATAGTTGGTGTAGACCCGATGGTGATGCCAACTTTCGCCATCAGCAGGGAGCGGGTAGAGCAGATCTACTTCGGGGCCATAGCGGTCAAGTGGCATCGGAACTCCTCGTATCGGACGTCAGGATATCGACGCGGCCCGCTGCCCCGTCGACGCGAATTCGAGCTCGGTCCTTGATGATTCGGGTGCCGTTGCGGGTGTTGATGACTGCCGGGATACCCAGTTCACGTGCCACGATCGCACCGTGACTCATCGCCCCGCCCACATCGATGACGACGGCGGAGGCGAGCTGGAACAGCACCACCCAACTCGGGTCGGTGGTTTCGCACACCAGGATGTCGCCGGCGTCGAAATCGATTTCCCCGAAGGGATCGTGCACGACGCGCGCGCAACCCTCCACCACGCCCGGGCTGACCGCCACGCCCAGGACGGCGGCATCGTGGCGCTTCTCGTCCGGCCGGCTTGCAACCCGTTGCGGCACGGGTGTGCCCGTCCATCGCTCCGGCAGCTCGAAGCGGGCGTACTCGGCATTCCTGCTGCGCCGGCTGGCAATCCGGTCGCGAAGATCCGCAGGTGGTCTGCCGGTGATCTCGGCCAGTGTCGCAAAGAACACCTCGTCACGGTCGGCGATCACGCCGTCGTCGACAAGCCGGTCGCCGATCTCTCGCGCGGCGGCGCGGGCCCCGTCGATCGCTTGAAGGAAGGACGCCTTCCCCACTTCACGCAGCGGCAGATAGCGGGCAGCGATGGCAAGCGTGAGTCGAGCTAAGCGACGCCGGGCGAGTGGCAGCGCCGCGATGAGCTTGTCTTCCGCGGCCCGGCGCGACCGTGTCTGTTCCTCTTCGCGCCGGGCCGGATTCTGATCGTCGGGCAGGTCGCGGTACCGGGTGCAGATATCTTCGACACCGCGACAGTCTTCGCGCCACGAGCGGCTCGCGAGCTGACCCTCGGACTGCCCGTGAAACCCGTGACGGTTCAAGAACTCCGCCATCGTCATCCGGTCCCGCGACACCGCCCAGAGATCGGAGCTGATGCGCGTCTCCTCCATGCTGCCGTACCCGGTCATCAACGCCAGCTCCAGGCCCGGTTCGCCGGCCACCCGGGCGAGCCCCGCGACCTGGTCATAGCAAGCCTGGGCGAACAGCGAGGCGAGCATGTGCCGTCGCATGGCCTTGCGCAGCCAGCGCCCGGCCTCGGCCAGCCGCGCTTCCGGGCTACCGACACGCACCGTGCCGGTAGCCGATCGCCACCAGTGATCGATCTCGCTTCTCAGCGCCCCTAATCGATTGGGCAGCAACACAAGACCGATCGGCATTTTGGCCAGCACTATCGGGTACCGCCGAAAAGAGCGTCGGCGTTCGACATTCGGATCGGCAAAGCCGAAGACTTGCTCTTCGAACGCGGCTCCCGATGAGCCGGGCATGCTGTCGCAGAGTTTGCACACCATGGTGAGATTGCCGGCCAGACGGCCGTGGAACAGTCCGGTGAGCCGGCCCGCCAGGTCAGCCGGGGGTGTCACCTTGCTGGCCGGGAGCAGACCCGCGTCGGCGAAGGCGCCGCGCAGCCCGGATTCGCACGGCTCACGCCAGAACGTCCAACCCAACGGGGTCAGTACTCCGGGCAAGACCTCGGCCATGTTGACGGTGGTCCACCGCACTCCCGGTGGCGACAGCTCATGAAGCAACGACTCGTCAATGTCGTGGTGGATCGTCACCAGTTGAGCTCCATGTTGACGATTCCCCGCAGCAGCGGGAATGTCCGAAACTGGGGATCCAGGGTTGCCAGGTGGTGACGGGGAAACCGTTCGATCAGCACCTCAAGGAAGACCTCGAGCTCCAACCGGGTCAGCGCATGGCCCACGCATTGATGTGGTCCCGGGCCGAACGCGAGCAGGCGGGCGCCGGGTTGCCGGCCGAGATCCAGCACGTTTGGGTTCTCGTAGACGACTGCGTCGCGGTTGGCAGAGCCGATATAAGCCAGAATCATACTGCCCGAAGGAATTTCGATATCTCCGTAGACGACATCCTCGCCCGAGATACGGCCCGTCCCTTGCGCTGACGTGTCAAATCGCAGCAGCTCCTCGGCCGCCCTGGGCACCAATGTGGGATCACCGAGCAGCCTTTCGAGTTGGCCGGGGTTGCGATGCAAGGCCAACAGCGACAAGCCCAACGCGCCACCTGTGGTCTCATGGCCGCCGATGTACAGCAACACCGCATTGGCGGCGACGGCTTCACGGGTGATCTTGCCGTCAGAATTTTCGGCGGCCTGCACCATTGCGGTGAAGAGGTCGTCGACAGGTTCGACGGCGCGCTTGTCGGCTAAATCGATGAAATACTCCATCAATCGCACGACGCGGTCGTTGACGATCTCCTTCGTCTCGGGGCTCATCGGGAGGAACTCGAAGGCGGGACCGAGTTCCAGCGCCCACTTGCCGATCATTTCGTTGTCCTCGGCCGGCAGACCGATCATCTGACCGATCACGATTCGAGGGAATGGCTCGGCGAACGAGGAGATGAACTCCATCCCCCCGTCTGAAATATGTTTGTCGATGAGCGTTTCCGCGATCCGCTTGATGTTGTCGCGCAATGCCGTAACGCGATTCGGGGTGAACGCGGCCTGAAACATGCGGCGCAACTCCGTGTGCATGGGGGCATCTGCAACGTGGGCCATTTGGATGAAGTAGCCGTAGAAAGGCTCGTCGACGACCTCTGGCCCGTACCGCAACGTTTCGCGATCGCTATACCGCATGAACAGTCGCCGGTCTTTGTAGAATTCGGCGACGTCGGCGTAACGCGACAACACGTAGATCCCGAGTCCCTCGATCTCATGGACGGGGCTGTTCTCGCGCAGGTCCTGATAGGCCGGGTAGGGGTCGACGGCCATCTCGGGAGCCAAGGGGTTGAACTGAACCGTTGTCACGACACGAACTCCTTGTCTTTGTCGGGACGCGAATGCTTACGCCATGCCGCGACCAGTTCGGCATTTTGAGCGGGACTGGTTCCGTAAGTGGATATTTCATCCACGCCGAGTTGGCGATATGCCGCCATTGTGGCGACGCACTCGTCAACCGAACCGGTCAACGACGTCGGGTACATCCACTCGTCGGGCACCATCCGGGCGACCTCGGCGAGATCGGCGCGATGGAAATGATGATCGATGCGGTCCGGGTCGTCGCGGAACATCGGATGCTCGCGAACCTTCCGGGCCGGTGCGGTGTCCCAGCCGTTGAGCCGCTCGTAGACCTCCGCCATCCGAGGCTGCCCCAGATAGGTGACCATGCGGGCGTGCATCTGCAATCTGGCCTCGTCGTCGGACAGCCCGAGCACCGAGACCAGAGGTAGGCAGATCCGCAACGTCGCGAAATCGCGTCCAATCCGGTCGCATTCGTCTCGTATCCATGCCACGGCGTTGTACACGGCCTCGAGAGTCAAAAAGGGCTGCAGGTAAACGCCATCGAACAGCGGCGACGCCGACATGCGGCACGCCTTGGGGCCACCGAAATGGACCGCCCAGATTTGCGGTGGCGGCCCTTCGTACGGGTCGGCCATGTGCAGGCCCCGGTAGTGGCCCGCGGGTCCGTCATAGCTGACTACCTCGCCACGCCACAGCCGTCGGTAGATGTCGACGTAATCCACTAATGCGGCTCGCGATACGGGCGCCAACCCGGCGTTGGAGATGTAGGCGTCCATACTCCGGCCGAGGCCCAGCGTTAACCGCGGCCCAAAAGCCGAGTGCAGCGTGGCGCCCAGCGCCGCGGTGAGGATAGGCGGGCGCGACGATGGAATGAGTGCGCCGGTGGCGAGTTGCAGGCGGGTGGTCTTCGCGGCGATCGCCCCCAGCAGCACTCCGGCCTCCTTGAGGTCGTACCGCTCGGACAGCCAGACACGTTGATAGCCAATTCGTTCCGCGTCAACCGCCTGCTCGATGACCTCGGCCGAATTCTTGATTCGCCCGCCCGCGATGTAGGCGCTCATGTCCTGCACTGACTCGAGGACTGTGGATTGCGGAGTGGCCGTCATAGCAGGTTTCCGGTGCCGTGGTCGTCGAACGCCGTGCCGAAGCGTTGCAACAGGGTCAGGCTGACCTCGTCCGTCTGATAGCCGGCGCTGGCGTAGGTTTCCAGCCACGCGGTCAATCCGTAAGCCGGCGTGCGCAGGTCGGTCTGCCAGGCGTTGTCTGGGTCCAGCGCGGGCCGCAACAGTGTCGAAGGCCCCTCCCCGTGCCGATAGGTGAGGTGCAGCCGCATCCTGCTGGTTGTGCCCGCATCGACGGGATCCGCACCGACGCGCTCGATCACCGCGCCAGGACTACACGCGCCGACCACTTTTGACGCCCATCGTGGGGTGAACGACCACGAGGTCGGGACCCGCACCGCGACGGGTTCATGGGCCAGCGTCACCCGGCAACCCCTTCTGCCAGTGCGGCCGAGGGGGCCGCGAGCGTCAGCTCATCTCGTTCCTGGCGAGCGATCGCACGCAGCAGCATCCACGTCAGACCCAGCATCCATACGAAGAAAGTGACGAGGGCCAACCACCACGAGATCAATCCGTTCCATGCCAGCGGACCGTCGTGGAATAGCACTACACAGCTTGCGGGGGCGAACATGAGCACCACCCAGATGTTGAAATAGCCGCCCCAGCGGGGAAATAACGGATCCTGGCGCTTGTCGCGCAGAATCAGCACACCGATGACAATGCCCTGAAGTACTGCAGTGCAAGCGATCCCGAGGAATGGTAGCCAACCCAGATCGTTGAGTGTCTGGACAATCGCCGGGTCGCGGTCGTTCCGGTAGGCCGCGGTCTGCCACACCAGGAGCGGAAACAGGAACTCGAGGATGAGACAGGCGCCGGCCACCATTTGTGCAAATGCCAAGACGGATTGACGGCCCTCGATGCGACGCATCTGGACGCCGATGACGGCAACCCACACCGCCAACACGGCCGATCCCAGCGTTGCGATCAGCAGGCCGATCCGGATGCGCATGTGGTGTTCGGCGTAGAGCGTGGCGATCTCTGGCGCCGACAGCCCGGGCCCGGGGGGCGGAATGAAGCCGGCGATCGCGAAGCCGCAACAGAACACGGCGGCGAAGGCAATCCCGCACCACGCCGCAACCTTCTGCACTGAAGTGTCCATCGAGATTCACCGTTCGGTCGCCGAATGTGTGGTCCCAAGTTCGCATGGCAGATCCCGCATGTCAAGAGTCAATATCTCTCTAATTAAGAGCTAAAACTCTTCATCGACGGATGCCGGGTCCCTCCCGTACCGACCGTCGCCGATTAAGATCGGCGAATGGCTGCGGACCCCGCACACGCACGTCCCCGCGCAGTTCGGCGACGTTCGAGTGAGGTGCGGGCCGTGTTGGTCGATGCGGCCGCCCGGCATTTCGCGGCGCACCCGTACGCCGACGTCACGACAAAGGAGATCGCCGACGCGGCCGGGGTCTCGATGTCGGTCATGTACCGGCACTTCCCCACCAAGACCGACCTCTTCCGCGAGGTCACGCTCGTGCCCCTGATCAGCGCGATCGAAGAGTTCGCGGGCAGCTGGCGCTCCCAACGCGGGCGTCCCTGGACGTCGTATCGGCTTGCGCGCGAGTTCTTGCGCGACCTGTATGTGAACCTCATCGACCACCGGGACGCCCTAGTCGCCCTCGTCAGTGCCGACGGGCTCGACTCGGATCTGGTCGACGAACTCGTCGCGGCGATCAACCGGCTGTTCGACCAAGTGCTACTGATCGGCGTGTACGAGTCCGAGCGGGTCGGGTGGTATGACCGCGAAGGACTCGATCTCGCGATAAGACAAATCGCGGCAATGGTTTTCGGGTCGATCGTATTCGACCGCTGGTTACTGCCCCCGGGGGCCAGCAACGATCAAGAGAACTTCCTCGACAGCTTGACTCAGCTCGCGGTGTGGGGCCTGGCCCGTCGCCCACCCGATGGATACGACGAGCCCGAAGCAGACTGAGCCGTTTGCTGGCTCAGCCGGCCAACAGATACGTCGGCAGGTGCGCGTGCGACGCTCCGATGATGCCCAGCCAGTTGAACGGCAAATGGTAAATCAATATGGTTGCGGCACAGCAGAACCCGATTGCAGCCAGGGTGCGTATCGTCGACTGCAGCGCCGGGCTCCACCGCTCGAATCCGCGTTCGACGGGCGAGAGTCCGTCAGCCGACGAGACAGCCTGCAACCGCATCCAGGTGTAGAGCAGACCCAACGAGGCCACCAGAAATGACTCGTACAGCGGGAATTGGAATTGACTGCCCGCCCACAGCGTCAGCGGCCCATACGTTTGGGCGTAGGCGTAGCCGTGGGTCAGCCGAATGGCCAGATTCTCGACCACGAAGTCGAACACGAACTCGCCGACCCACACAATGGTCAGCAGCGACACGTTGGACAGGCGCGGCCAGTGGGAGCGCAGCGCGAAATAGGCCGGGCAGCCGACGATGGCCACACCGGCGCAGAAGTACACATACATCGGTGGGCCCCACAGCAGCGACTCCGCGTAGCGCGACGAGGCCGCCGGGTTGTGAAACGGCAGATACGCAGTCCAGACGCCCATGTTGACGTTGTGGGCGTTCCACGCGAACAGGTAGGTGTAACAGTTCAGGAAGGCGTCCGCGACGAACGCCGCCATCCCACCGAGGACGAACTTGCCGTCGAGGCTCAAAGCGCCGGTCTTGCGCCACGGTGTCACCACATAGGCCCAGACCAGGTACACCAGCAGTGCCATGCTGAGACCCTCGAAAATGCGCAATGCCACCAGATTCCACAACGGCATCCGGTCCTGACCGACCAGGGGAGCCGGCGCGAAATCGCTGGACGCCATCCATCGCACCAGCGCCTGGGCGGCGATTACCAGCCACACCACCGCGATTGCGGCCCACACCGTGACCCCGCCCGAGCGGGATGCCTCAACGGCCGACGTGCGATCGCTTCGGTGAAGCGTCGATTCGGAAACCACGACCATCGCCTCCCTTTCTTTGAATTAAGATTAAACACCGCCGTCGCCGAGGGTCGCAATAACGTCATACGCACCGCATAAGCGCGATCGCCCGGCCATCGGGGAGCTAGTTCAATTCCGGGATGACCTCGGAACCGATGAGTTCGACCATCTCGCGGTATTCGCCGGCCGGCTGCCCACCCATGTCGATGTAGATCAGGTTCGTGTCGCTGGTCAGCACCTCCGACCAGACGTTGAGCCGGTCGGCCACTTCCGCCGGGCTGCCGACGATGGCGGGTCCCCGGCTGGTGAGGAATTCGAAGTCGAATGGCTTGGTGACGAACGCCGGCGGGTCGGGGTTGACCCGCGGGATCACCGTGCTCATCAGCTCGAAGTAGGCCCGGTATCGCGGTTCCCATCGGTCGCGGGCCGCCTGGCTCGTCTTGGCGACGTTGACGTGCCAGCAGGCGCCGACGCGCGGCTCGCGGGGATGGCCGTAGGACGCGAACTTTTCCCGGTAGCTGTCGACCACGGGCTTGAACATCTGCGGGTTGCCGAAAGCCGAGGGCAGCATCAAGTCGAGACCCAGGCGGGCCGCCAGGTCTGTGGACGACTCCGAGGCGCCGCCGCCGATCCACAGCGGCATCGCGCCGACCGGCGCGGGCTGCAACACGAATTCGCTGATCGCGGCGCGGTGACGAGATCCCGCCCAGCTGACCTCCTTGCCGGCCCACAACTGGGTGAGCAGTTCCACGTTCTGGGCGAACAACTCGTGCGAATCCTCGAGCCGCTGTCCGAACAGCGTGTAGGTGGAGACGAAGAAATTGCCCCGGCCGACGACGACCTCGCAACGTCCACCCGACAAGGCATCGACGGTCGCATAGTCCTCGGCGACCCGGATCGGGTCTAAGTTCGCCGCCAGCGTCACCGCGGTGGAAAGCCGCAACCGGGACGTGCGTTCCCCGATCGCGGCCAGGACGACCGGCGGTGCCGAAGTCGTGTACTCCAGCCCGTGATGTTCGCCGATGTGTACACCCTCGAACCCCGCTTCGTCGGCGACCACGGCGGCCTCGACGATGGCCCGGTGCCGTTCGGCAGCCGTGGGGGTGACCCCGGTGACCGGATCGGTCACCACGTCACCCAGGGTCATCAGACTCAGCTTCATGTCCGCTCCTTGCTCTGCCGGGTATCAATCGTTGTTGGGTTTGCGGTCGGCGCGAGGAACTGGCCGTCCTCGCTTCGGTGTCCTCAGCCCACGTCAAAGCCGTTGCGGTGCAACCAGTCACGGACGTGGTCGGCCGCCCGCGACAAATGCGATCGCTGATCGGCGCCGGTGAAGTAGTGGTTGGCCTCAGGCAGGTCCACCCGCTCCTTGTCCTGATGACCGATCGCATCGAACACCTGCGCCTGATGACTGGTCGGCACCGCGTCGTCGCAGCCGTTGACGACCATCAGCACCGGGACCGACACCCTGGGCGCGGCATCGGCGGCGTCCACCTGGGCGGTGTCCAGACCCCACTGCGATAGCCAGCTGCGCGCGGTGGTGAACCGCATCAGCGCTCCCGGGCTGGTGTTGGCCACCTCCGGGTCACCCAGATAGCTCCACCGCGGTCGGCGCCCGTTGGGTTCGATGGTGGGATCCAGCCAGCGCGGGTCGGCCATCGTCCCGTGGACGACGAACGAGTGCTCGGCGTGCGGCTTGCCGGCGTTGCGGAAATCCTGCAACTTCTGCTGCGCGAAAGCGGTGATCCGCCGGTTGCGTTCGCGCTGTCGCGCGCGGTAGGCGGCGAGGAAGTCGGCCGAATAGGGTGGCTGATTGGGGTTTGCGGGGTCATAGAGGTCGAACTCGGCGTCCCGGTTGCGCTCGGGCACCAGCTCGTCGGTGATCGACGCGTCGAGGAACTCGGTCAGCAACCGGTGACGGCTGCGCGGAGCCGCCAGCAGCATCACCGCATCGGCCGGCGGTAGCGAGGTCTCGGCAAGCGACGACGGCTCCCCGGCGGCGGTCTGCGTGATCGTCGGCTTCTCGGCCTCGGCCTGGTAACCCATCATCGGCGATCCCCCGCCACTCCAACCGGCCAGCACAACGCGCGAGTAACCCAGCCGTTCTCGCGCGTCACGAACGCAGGCACCAAGGTCGACAAGATGGTTCTCCATCTGCAGCGCGGAGTCGCCGACCGAATACCGGTTCGCGTAGCCGATGACGTGCAGCCCGGTGCGCGCCAGTTCGGAGAACAGCGGCAGGTAGGCCGGTGAACCGATCGGATGGGACGCCACGATCACCGTGTCGGAGTCGCGGTCGCCGCGCAGCAACTGCGCGTAGCGCACCACATGATCCTCGACGCTGCCGTAGACGTCCTTGCGGACCGTATGCTCTTGCGACACCACCAGATACGGGGTGCGCCGGTATTTGATCCGCGCGGCCGCCGAACCGGTGGTCGTCGGCTTGTCGGTCTGGGGGGTCATGAGCGGCGCACCTCGCGCCAGGGGATGTCACGGTCCACCCGCGGCTCCCCCGGCAGGCCGAGCACACGCTCACCGAGGATGTTGCGCATCACTTCCGAAGTACCTCCCTCGATCGAATTCGCCAGCGACCGCAGATACGACTTGCGTACGTCGGCCCCGCCGTAGGCGGCCGACGCTGTGGGCGCGTGCTCGTCGTAGCCGTCGATGAGTAAGCCGGCCGTTCCCGACATGTCCACGCACAGTTCGTAGATGGCCTTGTTCAACTCCGCCATTTGCAGCTTGGCGATCGAGCCCTCAGGCCCTGGCCCCCGGCCGGCCTGGGCGGCACGGATGTTGGTCAGCCGCGCGGCCTCGGCCTGTGTCCACAGCAGCATGAGCCGCTCGGTCACCGCGGCGTTGGTCAGCCCGGCGGCGGCTGCCTCACAATAGATTTCGACGGCGCGGCCGATCGGGCCCTCGCCCCGTTGTGCCGGGCGTGCCCCGATCGAAATCCGCTCGTTGGCGAGCGTGGTCATCGCGACCGCCCAGCCCTGACCCACCTCGCCGAGCACGTCGGCCACCGGGATTCGCACGTCAGTGAGATACACCTCGTTGAATTCGGCCTCGCCGGTGAGTTGGCGCAGTGGGCGCACCTGAACGCCGGCGCTTCGCATGTCGAGCAGGAAATAGGTCAGCCCCTTGTGCTTGGGCACGTCGGGGTCGGTGCGCGCCAGCAACAAGCCGAACCGTGCGACATGCGCGAGCGACGTCCAGATCTTCTGACCGTTGACGACGAACACGTCGCCGTCACGAACCGCGCGGGTGGCCAGCGCGGCCAGGTCGGAGCCGGCTCCGGGCTCGGAGAAGAGCTGACACCAGATGTCCGCGCCCGAAAAACATGACCGTAGATAGCGGCGTTTCTGCTCGCTGGTGCCGTGCGCATGGATCGTCGGCATGGCCATTCCCAGACCGATCACATTGCTCGCCATGTGATCTGGGCATCCGGCGGCGGCAAACCGACGGTCGACGTGTGCCTGCAAGCCAGCATCCAGCGCCCGTCCGCCGCATCCCTCGGCGAAGTGCAGGACGGCCAGTCCGGCATCGAATCGTGCCTCGCGCAGCGCGCGGTCGGCCGCGGCGTCGTCGGGCGGGCCGACGGGGTGATCGCGGAGAAAGTCGTCGATCACAGCGTCGATCGGCGCGGCCGCGTCTGGTCGATCGTCGCCGGCCTGCGCTGCGCTCGGCACCGGAGGGCATGACGTGGCCACCACTTCGGCCAGCCGGGCGCGATGAGTCGTCGCCGAACCGAGAAGCAACGCAGAGCTTTTCGCCCGTTTGAGGTACAGGTGCGCGGGGTGTTCCCAGGTGAACCCGATGCCCCCAAGGATCTGAATGTTGTGCGCGGACAGCCGCGTGTACGCGTCGGAGCAGACGGCGCGTGCCAGGCTCGCCGACAGGGCCAGATTGTCCGGGTCGTGAACCGCGGTCCACAGCCCGTGGTAGACCACCGATCGGGCTGATTCGACGTCGACGAGCATGTCCGCGCAACGGTGCTTGATGGGCCCGAAAGACCCAATGGGCCTGCCGAATTGGTATCTGGTGCGAGCGTGGCCAACCGCCATCTCGAGCACGCGGGCCGCCCCGCCGAGTTGCTCGGCGGCCAAATACAACGCGGCCAGATCGGCGGTGCGCCGCAGCGCGTCGCCCGCGCCGCCGTCCGAACCCAGCAGAACCGCCGGGCAGGCGTCGAAATGCACGCAGGCCAGCTTGCGCGTGGAGTCCATCGCGACCAGCGGCGAGCGGACCATCCCGGCCGCGTCGCCGGCAACGGCGAACAGGCAGCAGCCCGAGTGGCTGTGTGCGGCCACCAGCACCAGGTCGGCGGCACAACCGTCGACGACGACGTCGGCGGTGCCCCAGACGCTCCAGCGGTCGCCATCGCGGCGGGCGGTCAGCGCGCTGACGGCCGGAGAGGATCCTAACCAAGCCAGTGCGGCGATCGTGTTGCCGGCGACGATGCCGGGCAGGTAGCGCGCGGCGGCGTCCTCGTCACCAAGCTCGAGCAGCGCGGTCACCGCCAGGCCCACGGTCGACAGGAACGGCGCACAGAACAGCGCCGCGCCCATTTCTTCGAACACCACCCCGAGCTCCACCGCGCCGGCCCCGCTGCCGCCGAACCGTTCCGGCACCGCCAGGCCCGGCAGACCCAGCTCCTCGGCAGACTGACACCACACCGTCGGGTCGTAGCCGGATTCGGTCTGCATCTGCGCACGGACGCTGGCCTCGTCCGAACGTTTGGCCAAGAACTCGCGAACGACCGCGCGCAACTGCTCGGCGTCCTCGCCCGGTACGAAGTTCACGTGGCTCTCGTCTCGATTTCGACGACCTTGCGTCGGATATAACCATACATCGTTTGGTTCAATCTTGCCCACCAAGCCACGAAGCGCACTAGCGGCACCGTCTTCTCAACCGATCACATCGAAAAGCAAATCCAAACCCTCTGGGCCATTGGCGATTCCGGGGGCCCAGCGCACCTCGGCGTCCGGGTCGGCGAAGCGCAGATTCGTGATCCGCTTGAACAGCTCGTCGAAAGCGATCGCAATCTGGATCCGGGCGAAGTGCGAGCCCAGGCAGCGATGGATTCCCAGCCCGAAGCCGGCCGAGCTGCTGCGACGCACATCGAAGTTCAGCCGCGACGCATCCTCGAAGCGATCCTCGTCGCGATTCGCAGAATCGAAGCGCACCAGCAGCTGTTCGCCTTTTCTGATCGTCACGCCACCGAGTTCGACATCCCTGGTGGCGGTTCGACCCAGACAACCGACCGGGGACTCCAATCGGATGAACTCATCCATGTCCTGGCGAATCCACGCGGGATCGCGTAGCCGCTGTTCGAGTTCGGGCTCTCGGGCCAGGTGATAGGCGATCGAACCCATTGCGCCGCGCGTGGTGTCGAGACCGCCCAGGAACAGCACGGTGACGACGCCAAGGCGTTCCTGGTCCGTCAGCATCCTGCCCCCACCGACCGTCCCGGTGGCGATGGCGTTCAGCACGTCGTTGCGCTCAACGGGATTCGCCTCGCGCTCGGCAATGTATTGCCCGGCAAGCATGGCAAGTTCGAAAAAGGCTTCGTCGGTGGCCTCCACCGCCACCCGGATCACGACGTCGGCCGCATGGTCCATCTTCTCGGGGTCGTCCTCGTTGAAGACGACCCGCGACAACGCGTTGCCGACAAACGGACCCGCGTATTCCTTGATGAAATCGACGCGCCCCTTGTCGATGAAACGCCCGATCAAGTCGATCGCGTTCTTGCGCAACTCGGGCTCGAAGCGCAGCAAGAAGTTGCGGGTGAAGAGCGGGTTGAGGATCTTGCGCAGTTCGACCTGATAGGGCGGATCGGAGTCGAGCGGGTTGAGCTGCACCGGTGATGGACGGGGAGCGACGCCGGCCGAGGAAAAGGTTTGCGGGTCCTCGAGGACGCGACGGACGTCCTCGTAGCGGGTTACGACGTACTGGCCGCCGCCGTCGGCATCGGTGTGGGCGACCGGGCAATTGCGCCGCGCGTACGAAAAGACGCCCCATTTGACCTTCTCGTGCGCCGGGTCCCACATGTTGTAATGCGGCAGGATCGCCGCGGCCGAGCGGTCGGACTCGGCCTGCGTTTCGCCCATATCGTCGGACGATAATCCATCGTCGTTTGGTTAGTCAACGCTTGGGGATGTACAAGGCTGGGGCCGCACAGTACGTTATCGAACATTGATGGGTTAGTTGGCGCCGCGGCAGACAGTGCCGCTGAACGGAGATCCGCATGGGAGCGTTGGACGGCAAGGTTGCCTTCATCAGTGGTGGCGCGCGGGGCCAGGGCCGCTCGCATGCGGTGCGGCTCGCCAAAGACGGGGCGGACATCGTCACGTTCGACATCTGCGAACAGATCGACTCGGTCCCCTATCCACTCGGCACCGAAGACGAACTCGCCCAAACCGTCGAACAGGTGCACGCGCTTGGGCGTCGGATCGTGGCGGCCAAGGCCGACGTGCGCGACGAGGCCGCGGTCCACAAAGTCGTCGACGAGGGACTTGCCGAGTTCGGCCGATTGGACATCGTGATCGCCAACGCCGGAATCATGCCCGTACTGGGCCCCACGTCGACCGTGATTCAGGCCTGGCATGACTGCATCGACGTCATGCTCACCGGCGTCGTCCACACGATCGAGGCCGCGATTCCCACGCTCGTCGAACAGAATCAGGGCGGCGCGATCGTCATCACCAGTTCGGCCGCCGGCCTGAAAGGAACGACGCGCAGCCTGCGGTCCAAGACATACGGGATGCTCGGCTACACGGCCGCCAAACATGGCGTCGTAGGCCTGATGCGTGCTTACGCAAATGCGCTGGGCAGTTACAACATTCGGGTGAACTCGCTGCACCCGACCGGTGCCGACACCCCGATGGTCAACAACGAATCGTTCTTGGGTGCCGCACCCGATGTGCCCGAACTGTTCGAGGCGATGACGAACATCCTTCCCGTCCCGCTCATACAGGCCGAAGACGTCTCCAACGCGATCGCGTGGTTGGTCTCGGACGAGGCCCGCTACATCACGGGCGCGACGATCCCCGTTGACGCGGGTGCGACCGCGCGCTGACGTACCAGATGTCAGTGGCCCAGCCCGCCGATAACACACCTTGGTGGTCAACGATTTTCGAGCTGCGCGAGATCGCCGCCGGCGGCTATGAATCCGCCCCGATACATTCGGGGCTGCCACGGCTGTACGGCGGCCAAGTCGGGGCACAGAGCCTGTTGGCCGCGGCCGCGACCGTCGATCCCGGCCGCGTCGTGCATTCGCTGCAAACCTCGTTCTTGCACGCGGGCGACGACACCCGAGCGATCGCCTACGAAGCCAGTCAGGTCCGTGATTCCCGTTCGATGGCCACCCGCGTCGTCAATGCGCGGCAGGACGGACGGATGCTGGCCACCAGCGTCGTGTCGTTTCACACCGCGCCGTCGGGCGACTGTCCGGCATCCATCGAGCATGAATGGCCATCGGCCCCCAATGAACCGGTGCCCGACCCCGACAAGCTGCCATCACGCTCGGCATCATTGTCGGACCGATATGGACCCGACATTCCGGACGCGGCCGCCCCTCGATGGCCGGTCGATCTGCGCTATGTCGATCACGTTCCGTGGAGTGATTCGGCGGCCCCGCCACGAAATCGGATCTGGCTGAAAGCGATCGATTATCCTCGTCACATCGCCGGAGCCGATGCCGCCGCGCTGGCCTTCGCAACGGATCTACCGATGTTCGAACCGGTGTACTTTCCCACCGGAATAGCGTGGCGCGATATGGTCGGTCACACCGCTTTCGTCGGAGCCACGCTCAACCATTCGGTCTGGTTTCACCGTCCGGCGCGTCTTGACGATTGGCTATTGCTCGAGCAGTTCGCGCCGATCGCGCATGGATACCGGGCGTTCTGCCGCGGCGAATTGCGCTCCCGTTCGGGACAACTCGTGGCGAGCGTCGCCCAGGAAATGGTATTCGTCACCCCAAGGACCCGTGCGGAGCCGACGGTCAGCAGCGGTGATCGGACCTGAGTTGCTCGCGGGACAACTTACCGGTGACGTTACGGGGAAGCGCCTCGACGAGGGCCAGCCGTTTAGGGAGTTTGTAACGCGCTAACCGTTGTGCTGCAAAGGCGTTCAGGTCATCAAGGGTAAGGGCGACGCCGGGCTCCGGCACCACCACCGCCAAGCCGACCTCACCCCACTTCTCGTCGGCGACACCGACGACGCCGACATCGCGAACATCCGGATGCAGCGCAAGGACCCGTTCGACTTCGGCAGGATAGATATTCTCCCCGCCTGACTTGAACATCTCCTTCACGCGTCCCACCGGATAATAAAAGCCATCGTCGTCGCGGTATGCCGAATCGCCGGTGCGAAACCAGCCGTCCTCGGTGAAATAGTCGGCGTTGTCGCGGTCCCAGTATCCGACGGTGATGCTCGGGCCACGCAACCAGATCTCACCCGTGACGCCGTCCGCCACGTCGCGGCCGGCGGTATCGACCAGCCTGATCCGCGTGTGTGGCGCGGCGCGACCGGTCGAACCCTTCTTCGCGTAGCCAAGGTTTTTCGCTTCGTCATCCAGAGCCGTTGCCATCGGCCCCATCTCGGTTCCGCCGTATTGCGGCTGCAGCGGGAACCCGCGATCGGCCCACAGCTGCAGCAGCTCCGGCGCCGCGATCGCACCCGCGATGATTCCGTGTCGCAGCCGCGAGAAATCCGCCGAAGCGAAATCAGGCGTCTCGGCGATGCGCTGATAGAACAGCGGGATGGCCGCGAAATGAGTGATCGGCGGCTGGTGGCCGACCAGATGGTCGAGCACGTCTTGCGGGTCGAAGCGGGCCATCGTCGTTACCGCGCCGCCGAAGTACAGGATCGAATTGGCCATCACGTTCAGGCCGCCCGCGTGAAAAAGCGGCATCGGGTTGAGCTGGTGGCAACCGGGTTGGGAGTACCCCGTGGTGTGGGCCGAGTTGAGGGCCTGCCATACCAACGTGGCATTGGTCGACAGGGCACCCTTGGGCCGCCCCGTGGTCCCTGACGTGTACAGAATGTGGGTGGGCTGGTCCATTGAGACGGCACCGGTTGGGCGCAACGGGACAGCCGTCGCGATCGCAGACTCGTAATCGCTGGCATCGTGCCCCGTGTCGAACGAGAGACGTTGGACAATATCCGCTTTCACCGCGACCGCACGAGCAACTTCAGCCCAGCGACCGTCGTGGACCATGACACACGGCCTGGCGTCGAGGCAGATCTCCTGAATCTCGTTGACATGCAATCGCCAATTGAGCGGCACGAACAATGCACCCAGGCGCATGCAAGCGAACTGCACTTCGAACACGCGCGGGTCGTTCTCCGCCATCAACGCCACCCGGTCGCCGCGGCCGACACCGAGATCGCGCAGTGCACCGGCCAGGCCGGCGACCCGGTCTTCCAGTTGCGCCCAGGTTGTACGCCTGTCGTCCTCGGCACACCCCAGGGCGAGAGACTCACCGCGATGCTGCGCGTGATAGGCCACCCAGTCAGTTGCGGAAAACACCGATCTGCGCTCCGATCATCGACTTATCTAACTGTGCTTAAAAAGTCTAGGGCCCGCCGTCCCGGCCGCACTGGCTGCCGGACCGGACGGGCTAGGGATGTGGCAGACGCCGAAGTGGTGCGGTGAAGCCCGGGGTACCCGGGCATGGGCCGTAGGCGCTGCCACGCACCGACCCGATGTCGCATTGCCCGTTGACGATGTGGGCCGGATACGCCGGCGAGTTGTTGGCGTACAGGCCTACCGGGGCGATCGTGACCAGGATGGTTACCGCCACCATCAACTGCATGTATCCGACCAGCGAGAGGAACGACAAGACCTCCCGCGTGGCCGGCCGCAGGTGGTCGAGACCACGTTCAAAGATGGTCCTTCCCTTGTCATCACGCAGGTATCGGGCGAACGTCGGCGCGCCGAAGAACAGGATTGCCGACACCGGGAGACTGACGGGGAAAGGCCTGGCGGCAGTGGCGATGTTGAGCCCGGCAGGGATGAACTGGCTCCACAGGTCCAACTGGCTCGAGAGCCCGTCGATCAGAAGATCGGTGACAATCGCGAACAGCGCAACGGCCAGCACCATTTTCACCATCGAGGCGTTCGGATACCGCGCCCGGACGCTCCGCAGGATGCGCCCGCCCAGCATCGCGAGGACCAGGAACCCGACAAGATAGATGCTGCCGATGACCAGGATCGGCTCGGGTGAGCCACTGCAGGCCTTGTTGATCACAAACGGCGCATAGCTGCACCAACTGCCGACATTGACGAAGTTCGAACTGTACAGGTTCATCGGGACGAAGAAGTTGTAGAACGGGTCGAGCCAGTACGCCAGCAGCCCGGCGATGCACAACTGAGCATCGAAGGTGAGGCGACGCTGTCGCACGCATCCCCGAACGACATAGGCGCCGACACCCAGCACCAATAGCACGGCACCAACTTCGTAGGCCGTCGCGATGGTGTACGCGGACGAGGTGGGGTCCCGGTACTGCGTCACGGGCCGGGGTCCGGCGGCCAGCCAGGCCACCAGCGTCCACGTGCCCCAGAACAGAAACAGCCCGGCGATCGCGGACAGATAGTGCTGCCAGCGCCATGGGGTCTTGGGTGCCGGAATCGGGACGACATCCGTCGCATCCATTTTGTCTAGACCGCTTGACATATTGTGCCTTCCGCCGACCCACGCAGCGCACCACAATAATCTAACAGCGTTTGGCTGGGAAGGGGAACCGCACGACCGAAACGTCGACCCGGGCCCGACTCGTAAAGTCTTTCCGATGAGCTCCCCCGTCCCTCGCCGTCGGCCAGGCCGCCCGTTCGGGGCCGACGGCACGGAGACGCGGCTCAAGATCCTGCACAGCGCCCGCCAGGTGTTCGCCACAACGGGCTATGAGCGGGCCAGCCTCAAACAGATCGCTCAGGACGCGGGCATCACACGCAACGCGATCACGAACTACTACGCAAGCAAAATCGACCTTTATGCCGCCGCACTGGCGTCGGTCCACGACGTCGTCGCCGGGCACATTCTGGACGACGCCAAGGCGGCAACCGGCTCTGTGCACCGTCGCCTGATGGCGGTGTTCGAAAGCGCCGTCGCATCGAGCCAGACCGACAAGACGTTCGTTCGCTTCTTCGTCATCTCCACCGCCGACGCGATCACCCATCCGGAGCTTCGTGACAAGGCACTACTGCCGATCGACTCGGTGCGCCAATACGTTGGCGCCCTGCTCAGCGCCGCCGCGCACGCCGGTGAAATCGACGCCGACATCGACCCCGAGGCGACCACCCAGGTCTGCATAAACCTGCTGTGGGGCCTGGCAATGGATATCGGCTTCTACTCCGATGAGCGACGGGCCCAACGCACCATGCGGGCCATCGATCGGATCATCACCGCGACGCTGGCTCCTACGCCGCATTGACCGCTCCTCAGCGCAACCAGGCTTAACGCCGAATCAACGCGGCGCCCTACGGTCGGCGAGCACGGCCAGCAGCCCGTTCAGCCGTCGCTGGTCGAGCGGGGTAAGCGCCGAGAGCCACTCGCGCTCCCGGTTCCCCTGCTCCCGCATCGCCTCGCGGAGCGCAACACGGCCATGCGGGGTCAGCGCGACACGGACCAGTCGCCGGTCGGCACTCTCACGGGTCCGGTTCACCAAGCCATCACGCTCGAGGGTGTTCAGCGCACTGGACACCGCAGCCCGCGACGCACCCGACAGCCGTGCGACATCACGCAGTTCGGATGCGCCAATCGCCCACAACACGTTCATGATGCGAAAGCCCGCCCACGTCCAGCCCCGCCGACGGTGCAGGCGTTCGAAATCCCGGGACAGTCGATAGTGCAACCGGCTCAGATTGAATACGAGCTCGGCGTGTTCGGCGGCATCCTGGCCGACAACATCGTCCCCACCGAGCCGCCGGGCCAATAGTTCCCGATACTCCTCAACGGTGATCGTCCGCGACGGATGCTGGATAGCCATGTCCGATTATGGACCGCCCGGCGATCCCACCGTGGTCACCGACACGGCTGGCGACCGCCCGCTCCCCCGCGCCACCGCAAGCACTCCCGATCTATCTCAAACGATCGTTTACGTATTCGGTCGGCCGGCGTCGGCACTCCGCGACTGCCGGCGCGCGCCGAAATGGGTCGACGATAGCCACAACTGTCAGCTTTAGCTGGTATTTCTTAACGCCGAAGCCTCGCGGCGAGCGATCTGGTCTCGCCCTCCCGGTGTGCCTCAGTTCACGGCAATGTATCGTCATATGGTGTAAGTGGTCGTTTACAAATCGAGGCTTCGGCACTAGCATCGGCTGTATCGCAGCCTGCCGAGAGACAACGACCAGGGAGCAGAACATGAGCTACTCCATCCCCGACACGGTGACCACCAAAGGCCCCTTCCAGCCGATGCGGTTCGAGGCCACCGTCGAGGAGTGCATCGTCACTCACGGCGAGATCCCCAAGGACCTCGCAGGCGGTCTCTACCGGACCGGGCCATGCTGGAAACGGCCCGCCAAGCAGGGGACGACGCCGCTGCTGGCGATGGACGGCATGGTGCAGGGCCTGGTTTTCGAGAACGGCCGCGCCGATTTCCGCAACCGCTGGGTACGCACCCCCAAGTACGTCCTCGAAGACAAATACGGGCGCGGCATGTTCGACTACGCCGACGGCGAGTTCGGCGACTACCGCGACTACGGCTACGGCGAGGTGGTGCGCACCCCGGAGAACGCGCACACCCCGCAGGGCACCGCCAGCATCAACATCTTCCCGTTCGCCGGCGACCTGGTGGTGTCCGGCGAATTGGGCGCTCCCCCACAGGTTATCGATCCGATCACGCTGGAAACCAAGGGCATCGTGGAATGGGCTCCGGCATTGTCCAGGGGACCGCACGAGCCGGTGTGTTTTGGCGACGGAACGTTCTGCGCTCACCCGAAGTGGGACGAAGACACCGGAATCCTCTACGGATGGTCATACAGCGACACCGCACCCTATGTGTCGATGAAGTACGTGCACCCCGACGGAACAGTGGAATCGCGCGACCTGTGGGATGCCCCGTATAACACGGTGGCACATGATATTTGGCTCACGCCGGAGTGGGTTGTCATGCCGTTCCAGCCGTTCATCATCGATCTGAAGCGTAACAGCAAGGGGTATGCGGTCTTTGGCTGGGAACCCGAACTACCGATCACCATCGCGCTGATCCCGCGGCACAACCTGCAGGGTGAGATCCGGTGGATTCAGACAGAACTGCCCGCGCAATATGTCATGCACACGATGACCGCCAACATCAAGGGCGACCAGCTGATCCTTGACGCGCCGATTTTCAACACGCCGCCCTTCCCGATGGAGAACGAGTTCAACGAGGGCGACCAGGCCGCGCTCTTCTTCAGCAACGCCGCAAGCTATTTGGGGCGATGGACGGTCAACCTCACCACCGGCGACACCAAGGCCGAGCAGCTCTCCGAGCTGCCGTCCGAGATCTGCAAGGTCGACCAACGCTTCTATGGCAAGGGGCACCGCTACGGATTCCAGATCGGCGGCCAGCCCAAGAAGCGTGGCATGCGGATGGACAGCCTGATCCGCAACGACGTCAGCAAAGTCAGCGAGCAGGTCTACCAGATCCGGGGTCAAGGTGAGCTGGCCGCGGTACTCGAGGCCTCATTCGCGCCGCGCTCCATCGACGCTCCCGAGGGCGACGGCTACATCATCGTGCCGGTGTCGTGGTGGGCTGACCGACGCGGTGAGTTCCAGATCTTCGACACCGACGACATCACCGCCGGTCCGATCTGCAAGATCGAGCTGCCGTTCCACATGGGCTGGACCCCACACGGGCACTGGATGGACTTCCGCTGATCGTTGACAATTTGATACACCGAGTTTCATTATCAAGCCCATGGCAACCACTTCGGCCAGCGCTACGAAAACGGCACCGTCAGTCGGCGTTGACAGCGGCCTGAACCCGGTTGCACAGGAACCACATCGGTTGGTCCCCGTCAAATGGTGGGCTGGCCTGGGCGCGATAATCCTGGCCTTCATCGCATACGTGCTGATCGACTGGGTCACCGGCCCGTTCTTCGAGCGGGTGCCGACCGGCCCCACGGACCCGCCGGCGTACATGAAGGCGGCGATGGTCTTCTTCCAGGCCGCGTCGATTCCCGTCGGCATCGGCCTCATCGGCTGGTTCGTGGTGCGCCCGATCATCCGGCAACACCGCCTGACCCTCGACGGCATGCTGGTGCTCGCGTTTTCGACGCTGTGGTTCCAAGATCCGTTGTCCGCGTACGGGGGACATTGGTTCACCTACAACTCGTGGGCCATTAACTACGGCTCGTGGGTGCACAGCGTCCCGGGTTGGCTGTCCAACGGCAAGCCCGGCGCGATGGTGGTCGAGCCGATCCTGATCATGCCGGGGCTCTACGTCTACGTTTTCGTGATCACGATGTTCCTGGGCTGTGCGGCCATGCGGCGGGCCAAGGCCAAGTGGCCCCGCATCGGCACGCTCGGACTGATCGGGGTCTGCTTCGTCGCGATGGTCGGATTCGACATCATCCTCGAGGGCGTAATCTTCATGCCACTCGGTATCTGGGAATACCCGGGCGGCCGCGGCCCCGCGATCTTCAGCGGGACCTACCATGCGTTTCCGCTGAACGAAGTCGTCACCGTCTCCGCGACATTCACCGCGGTTGCCTGCCTGCGCTACTTCCGCAATGACAGGGGCCAGACACTCGTCGAGCGCGGCACCGAACGTCTTCGGATGTCGGACCGCGCGCAGGCGGTGGTCCGGGCATTGGCGGTGTTGGCCGGTGTGCACGTGGCCTTGTTCCTGACCTACAACGTGCCGAACTACTGGATCGGAACCCACTCGAAGGAATGGCAGCGCGACCTTCTCGATCGGTCCTACTTCACCGACGGATTGTGCGGGCAGGGTACGGACCGCGCCTGCCCCGGCCCGGGTGTTCCGTTGAGCCGCAACGACAACAGCGACTCCGGCAAGGGTTCTGCCTACATCACACCCGACGGCAAGGCGGTCGTACCGCCGAACACCAAACTGCCGGCCCAGTACCCGTTTAGGCCCTCGGGCCCGCAAGGCTAGTCACACGCCCGCGGCGTCGACGGCCTTGGTGCGAACCTGCGCCGCCGACAACCGCGCCGCGTAAGCGATCAGCAGGTCGAGGGTGGCGATGCCGACCGCAATGGTCAGCGCGGCGGCCAGCCATCGCACCGGAGCGGATGCATGGGCATTGAGTGCGCTGAAGATCGGCCAACCCACCGCCACGCTGCCCGCCGCGTCGGACATCATCGGCAGGAACGGCAGATACAGCGCGCGCCAGCCCGAGAACGTGTCCCCGGCGGCCATCAGCAGCACGGCCAGCGCCAGCGGACCGACCGCGTTGATCACGATCCAATAGACCGGGAAGCCACCCACCTGCAGCGGTGCATCGCCGTAATAGCGGTAGATGCCGCTGGCCAAGACGGGCAGCTCCACAGCAACATCGACCACGGCCAGCGCGCCGACCCAACCCCACAGCTGGCGTCGGTTCACGCCGCGACGCAGACTCTGCAGGATCAGGTACGGCATCCCGCCGAAGAAGACGATGTAAATGCCCAAGCCCCACAACGGGACACGCGCAAACGTGTCCAATGCCGTCCACTGACCCGCAACCGGATGCCACACCAGCCCCAGCACGTCGTCGATCGGTTCGTTGAAGTACGAAATCGCTCCCCCGAGCAACAGCAATGCCAACGTGAACGATCGCGATCGGACGATCTCGCGCGCGGCATACCCGGCGAAGCCGGCCACCAGCGCCGCCATGGCCACCGTGGCGACGAGCTGCGCGGATTGCGGCATCGCCGTGCCGTCGGGAGTGGGCGGCAGGTCGAAATGCCCAAGGACCCAACTCATCGGTGCTCCTGCAGCTCGGGCTCCGATTCCACGCGGTGTTGCAACGACAGTGTGTGCCGATAGATCCAGCGCGCCGACGCGTCGAGTAGCGCCAAACCGATTGCGCAGGAGGCCAATGCGCCGGCCCAGGTCAACCACGCCGGGGCGCCGGGCACATGCAGGGCGTTGTATACCGGCAACCCCACTGCGGCGCTGCACGCGGCGTCGGTGACAAGCGGCAGGAACAGCACCAGCCCGGCCCGCCATCCTGTGAAGTAGCTTGGGGCCGCAAAGAGGATGGCCGCGCACAGGATTGGGCCCGTGGTGTTGATGAACAACCAATACAACGGAAATCCAACGATGCTCATCGGCACGTCGCCGTAACCGAAGTACGTGTAGAGCCGAAAGTGCAACAGCGGCAACTCGATCAGCAGATCGGCCAGGAAAGTGATCGCGATCCCGATCCAGAACGCGCGCGGCGTGAAGTTCAACCGGCGTAGTTCCAGCAGCAATACATACGCGATGCCACCGAAGAAAATGATGTAAGTGGGCAAGCCCCAGTGCGGGATCGGGCCCATCGTCTCGAAGACCACGTCCTGGCCCGGCCGGGGATGGTGCACCAATCCCAAGATGTCGTCCAGCGGTTCATTCAGGAGCGCGATGCCGCCGCCGGCCAACAGCACCAATCCCAGTGGCGACCCGGTCCGGCGCCATTGGCGCACGGCGAAAGCGACGAACGCGACCACCACCAGCCAGAGCACGATTTCGGCGACGGTCTGAGGAATCCGCGGGAAGACCATCTCCGGCGGGGTGGGAATGTTGAACTGGACCATCAAAGATCACGCCATCAGCGCGGCAGACGGCGAAAGTGCCTGCAGCAGTTCTCGTGCGGCGCGCTCGCCGGCGGTGGTGGCCGTATTGACGTTGCCGGACGAATTGTAAGAGCCGGCGAGATGGATGCGACTTTTCAGATCCCGCGAGGCATGGAAGCGACCCAGATCTCGGTACAGCCCGGGGTGGCTGTAGACGAGTACCGGATACCACCGATTGACGCGCGCGAACTCGATCGCATTGCCCAATCCGGGGATCGCCTTCTCCGCGTCGGGCAGCACGTCGGCAATGATCTCGTCGTCGGTGGAATCCATGTGGTCGACGGCCCACTGGTTCATCATGAACAGCGATACCAGACCCTTGCCGGCGGGGGCGCGCCCCGGCGCCTTGTTGTGTTCCAGAATGACCGCGAACAGCCCCTCGGACACCGGCCTGGGAACGACGACAAACGAGGCCGGACAGTCCGGAACGCGGTTGAGCGCCAAGTTGATCGACATCGTCGAGGTGTAGTTCAGCTCCCGCAAGAACTTCGCGCGGTCGGGATCCAATTGCGGCACGATGTCGGGGACTCGGTTGCCCATCGAGCTGACGATCGCGCCCGCGCCGCGCTCGGTGTATTGCGCGCCGTCGGGTCCGATGCACGTGATCGTCACACCGCCGGAGTCTTCGACGACCTCCACCACGTCGGTGCGCAGGCGCACGTCGGGAATCGCCGCGGCCAACCGCTCCGGGAAGGAGGAATACCCGTCGCGGAACGCGTACAGCTTGGTGCCCAGCACCTTCTGCCATAGAAAGAAGAACTCCACGACCGAGATCACGCTGGCGGGCACGCCGGCTCCGCCGCGCACGGTGGGTTCGATCAGGTAGTCGTACAACTCGCCGTCAAGTCCGCGCCGCCGGCAGTACTGCTCGGGTGTCTCGGTGTCGTAAGCGCCGGCGATCGACAAGTCCTCGTAGCTGAGCAGGTTGCGCAACTTGAACGAGTCCAGGGCGAGCTTGCCGACTTTCAACTTGGACCGCATTGACAGCAGCTTCGTTCGCGCCGCGTCGAGGACAAGCCGGTTCGCCCGTAGGTAGTGCATCTGATCGCCACGCATGAACCCCATCAGCGAGTTCGCCGGGATCAACTCGTCCGTCATGCCGATGTCCTCGACCAGCTGCATCACGCTGTCGTACGCGGCCGGCAAGATCGTCGTCCCGGCTTCCATCAGGTAGCCGTCGCGCTTGACCGAAAGCAGCTGTCCACCAACACGATCCCGGGATTCCAGCACCACGACCTCGCGCCCGGCTTCCTTCAACCGCCACGCCGCCGCCAGCCCTGACGGGCCCGCACCGACGACGTACACCTTCGACAGCTCAGACATGCCGTGCACTTTATCAAACAGCATGTTCGATCAAAAGAACAATCTGTATGATCTTCTGGACAGTGCATATACTTCGTGCGTGGACCCTTCGCCCCCCCGCCCTTTGCAGCTGTCGCGGCCTCAGCGCCGCGGTATGCTCAGCCGCCATTTCGTCACCGTCGTCGAAGCACTGGTGGCGGACGGGGTGCGGTATGCCGACCTCAGCGTCGAGGCGATCATCACCGCGGGCGGGATTTCGCGATCCACGTTCTACGTCTATTTCGACGACAAGGGCGATCTCCTCGTCGCTATGGCCCAGGACGTCATCGGCGACCTACTCGCCGACGGCGCATCCTGGTGGGAGCTGCCCGTCGACGCCACCCGCGAGGACCTGCACAAGGCCCTGCGAGTGCCGATCGACACCTATCGCAAGCACCGGACAATTCTGGGCACCATCGCCGAGACCGCGGCCTATGATCCTCGCGCGCAAGAACAGCAGCAGAACCTGATCGGCCAGGTGGTGACCGCACTGACCGCCTACATCGTCGACGCGCAGCGAGCCGGAATCGCCGATGCCCACCTGGACGCCGGACGCACCGCGCAGTGGCTCATCTGGATGATCGAGCGGGGCCTGTATCAATTGGTCGGGACCGCCGACGACGACGAGGTCGAATTCCAGCTCGACTCGCTGGTCGAGATCGTTTGGCGGGTAATATATCTCAGCGGCCGGTCGGCGGCGGGCCGGCCGGCGAAGGCGGCGTCTGCAAAACCCCGGCGACCGGGCACTCAGTGACCGGGGTTGGGGATGAAGGTGTTGTTGACCGGCATCCGGAAACCCGGGCTGCCGGGGCACGGACCGTAGGCGGTGGGGGCGGTTGAGTTCGGGTTGCCCGGGATGTTGCACAGGCCGTTGATGAGGTGGGCCGGATAGTTCGTCGGGTAGGGCGACGCGTGCAGTCCGGCCGGGATCTGGACCAGCAGCAGCACCCACATCGACATCGCGAACATCGCAACGGTGGCGAAGACGGCGACGGCGCTCCGGGCAGCGGGCGTGAACGATTCCAGACCGCGTTCGGCGATGGTCTGCCCCTTGTCGTTCCGGAAATACCGCACCGCGGCCAGGGCCGTGAAAACTATTCCGGTGGTGAGGTATTCGGCCCACGCGTAGCGCTGTCCATTGGCGAACAAGGAGAACGACGCGGGTGCGCCGGGCAGGCCCCACAGGTTGAACAGGAAAATCGGCGCCTCCAGGCAGAAACCCAGGAGCAACCCGTACGCGTAGGCGAATGCCAGCAGTGCGACGGTGCTGATCTGGGGGACGCGTCGGTGCACGACGCGCATGCCGTGGTTGAGGATGATCGAGAAGCCCAGTAGGCCGAACGGGTAGATGAACATGATGAACACCGGCTGCGGCATCAGCCCGGCGGTCGGGTTGACCACACCCGGGGCCTGGGCGACCCAGGTGTTGAGGTTGAGCCATTGCGAGCTATACATGAAGTTCGGCTGCATCCAATTGACCATCGGATCCCAGAACAGCATGAAGAACCCGGCGATGACGAAGATCGCGTCGAAAACCAGCCGACGCTGCTGAAGGCATTGCCGCACAACGTAAACGCCGATGATCACGACCGTCGCGGCCATGATCGTCTCGTAGGTCCGCGCCACCCACCAGGAGGGCGCACCGTGGTCGCGGGTGGCACTGATCTGGGTCGGGCCCGAGGTCAGCCAGGCTCCCCAGGTCCAGAGCGCGTACCCGGCGACCAGGACACCGATGACGGCCAGGATGACCGGCGCCGGCACCTGGCGAGGCGGTGCTGGTACGGACACCGGGTTGCGGCGATCCGCTGCGACCGTGGACATGATGCCTCCCATTTGAAGCCCACGCGGAAACACGATGTAGCACCTCACCGTACAACGCCCGGCGACACGATGACAAGATGTGTCGCCCTGTCGCCCTAGCTGTCGGCGAACACCGACGGCACCGCGTAGGTGCGAAACTCCTTGCGCAGGGCCGCGGCATCGAGGTTTTCTCGCAACAGTGCAAAGCTGATCACCCCGAGCAACCACTGGCTGGCCTCGTCGACCACTACACCGCGGCGCAGTTGGCCGGCGCTGGCCGCCTGTTCGAGCACCGGGCGCAGGCTCTTGGCCAGCAACGCCTGCACGGCCGTCGCACCGCCGATGATCCGGTCAACGGTTTCCGATGGCAGTGCATCGGCCAGTGCGCCGAATTCTTCATCGCTGCTGGCAATTTCGACGGCGCGGGCGAGAACTTCGACGAAGCGTTCACGTAGGTCGGTCGGCCCGTCGGCCAGGGCCGCCTCCAGGCGCTGCTGCAACTCGCCGCAGCACGCCACGAGCGAGAGCTCGATGAGTTCGTCGCGCCCGGCGACAAAGTCGTACAGGGTCTGGCGGGCCAACTGGGCTTCCTTGGCAATGTCGGCCATCCGGGTGCGCGCCACACCGTAACGGGCGAATACCGCCCGTGCGGCGCCGACGATCCCGGCGGTAGTGGCGTCCATCGAATGTCCCGTCTGGTGTGGCGGCTCCTGCCGATCGATATCCGGCGATTCTATGACCAGTACCAATGATCCCGATCGCGGGGAACGCACCGGACGGATCGTTGACAGGTCCGCGACCCTGTGTTTTATTTTGAGACGGCGCTGTCAATTAATTCAGTGGTTTCTGGCACTGATCGCCGCGCACCGATGGAGTACACGATGACGACACCCGAACTCCAAAGCAGCTACGACTACATTGTCGTCGGCGGCGGTCACAACGGGCTGAGCGCGGCCTGCACGCTGGCCGACTCCGGGGCCAGCGTGCTGGTCCTCGAGCAACGCCCGCACTTGGGGGGCCTGGCCAACAGCGGACTGTTTCTGGCCGAGGCCCCCAACCACATCCTCAGCCTGGGCGCGATGGACGACATGTTCATGTCGTGTACGACATTCATCGCCGATCTCGGACTGAATCAATATGGCTACCGCAGCACACCCGTGCAGGCCCCGTACGGCTGGATCGGCGAGGACGGGTCGACGCTGCTGCTGTTCCACGATCTGGATCGCACCCTGGCCGAGGTGCGGCGGTTCTCGGCCAAAGATGCCCGCACGTACGCCGAGCTGCAGCCGGCGCTGTCCTGGATATTCGAGGCGTTGACGACCGTCATGCCGCATCATCCCGCACACCTGCCAAAGGCGGGGTTGGGCAAGCTGATGCTCAAACTCGCTCCGAGCCGGGCGATTCGGCGCCAGCTGGGCCGGATCATGTCGCACAACCTGATCGACCTGATGGCCGATACCTTCGAGAGCGACCAAATGCGGTCGCTGGCCACGTACTGGGGCAGCATGATCGGGCCGATCGATCACGACGGCGGCGGCTTCTACTGCGTCGGCCTGGCCGCCGTGCACCGCAAACCCGGCGTGATCCGTCCCCTCGGCGGCATGGGCGCGGTGATGGCCGCGATGGCGGCGTACGCGACCCAACGCGGCGCCCACATCCGCACCAGCACCCGGGTGCAGCAAGTGGCGGTCGCCAACAACCGTGCCACCGGTGTAGTGCTCGGCGACGGCACTGAGATCCGCGCCGCCCGTGGGGTACTCGCCGCGGTGCCCCCGCAGCTGGCCTACGGCGGGCTGCTGGCAGACGGTGTGCTGGATTCGGCAACCAAGGCCAAGGTCGCGATCCTGCCGGCCAGCGGCAACAATTCGGCCACGTTCAAAATCGATGTCGCCCTGGCGGGGCGGGCCACCTATCCGAAAGGCGCTGCGCAGCGACGCAACATCGACGACTTCGACATCCGCAAGACCGCCCTGATGACCGGGACATTCGAGGAGAACATCCGGCAATTGCAGGCCATCCGGACCGGTGAGACACTGTCGCGTCCCCCGGTCTACATGGCCGTCCTCTCGGCCAATGACTCGGGATTGGCACCGGAGGGCCAAGATGTCGTCTATTTGGCCGCCAATGTCCCGGCCCAACCCCGCGACGGGTGGGAGAAGACGAAAACGGAAATGTCGCAAGCGATCATGGACTCGGTGACCCAGCATATGGACGGTTTCGACGCCGAGATCGGCCGAATCGAAACCAGCCCCGCCGATTTCGGCGACCAGTTCGCCACCCCGAACGGCTCGTACTTCCATGTCGACATGACACCGCTACGGCTGGCCATGAACCGGCCGGCACAGGGTCTGGGGGGCTATCGCTCACCGGTACACAACTACTTCCACGCCGGAGCGGGGTCGCATCCCGGCGGCGGGGTCAGCGGCTGGCCCGGCCGACTGGCCGCCCAAACCGCGCTCGGATAGCACGGCGGGTAGCAGGCCCGTGCGGCCTTACGGCCGTACGGGCGTGGCTTTCGGTGTGCTGCTACGGTTTTCAGTGTGCGCCTACGGCGGGCCCGCTCGGCGCGTCGCCGCCCTCAACGCACACGCGAAGCCCTGAACGCACACGCGACGCCGTAGACGCACACTCAAAGCCGCTCGGCACGCTGTGGTTAGGTGGCAGCCGCGTTCGCGCTCAATTCGTTTCGGAGTAGATGCTTCTGCACCTTTCCACCCCCATTGCGCGGAATGGCCGAGAAGATGAACTCACGTGGAATCTTGTAATCCGCAATGCGAGAGGTGCAGTACTGCCGTATCGAAGCCGGCGTGACGTCGGACCCCTCGACGGCGGTGATGAACGCCACCACCGTTTCGCCCCACTCCGGGTCGGGTCGGCCGATCACTGCCACGTCGGACACCTGAGGGTGATCGGCGATGGCGAGTTCGACCTCGGCCGAGTAGACGTTGCGTCCCCCGGTGATGATGACATCGCGCAACCGGTCGACCAGACGCATGGCGCCGTCGTCGTACACCTGCATCAGGTCGCCGGTGTGCAGCCAGCCGTCGCGGATCACCTCGCCGGTGGCCTGGGGTTGATTCCAGTACCCCTTGGTGATCGCCTCGCCACGAAAGACCAGTTCTCCCACCTGTCCTGGTGGTGTGTCGTTGCCGCTCGGGTCGACGACTCGGGCCTCGACAAAGGGCTGGGCAAGGTGACCGGACGACAGTGGCCGAGACCGTACCTGTTCCATCGTCGAGTAGATGCCGGTCGGTCCGGCCTCGGTCTGCCCACACTGCTGGAAGAACGAGACGTGCGGAAATGCGGCCAGAAGCCGTTCGATGGCCGCCGCCGGCATCGGCGCCGCGCCGAAAATTCCGACGCGCCATGACGTCAGGTCGGCGCAGCTGCCCTCATGGGAGTTAAGGATTCGCTGGTACATGGTGGGAACGGCGAACAGCCAGGTAGCGCGGTGACGTTCCACCAGCTCCAGCACCGTGTCGGCATCAAACTTCGGCACGACGATGTGGGTACCCCCCAGCAGCGTCGTCGCGTTCAGAAAGGTCATTCCGCCCGAGTGATACATGGGCGCCAAGTGCAGGTAGCGATCGCCGTCGCGCAGTCCCAGGGAGACGATCTGGGCCATCGCCGCCCAGACCGCGCGATGATGATCGAGCAACACCCCCTTGGGCTTCCCGGTTGTACCTGAGGTGTACAAGATGAACGCGTCGTCTTCTTCGACCGCGCGATCTTCATGCACGGGATCGCCGTATCCGCCGGCCAACAGGTCGGGATGGTGTGGCGACGGTCCCAATGAGAGCAATGTGACGGATGCCGCTAGCCGGCTTGCGGACTCCGCCAGGTGGACCTCTGCGGGTGTGAATGCCAACGCCGTACTGCCGGAGTCGTCCAGGATATGCGCGATCTCCGGCGGGGCCAACCTGGTATTCACCGGCACGACGATCACACCCAGTCGCGACGCGGCGTGTGACGCGATAATGAATTCCGCAGAGTTCGCCGACAAGATGGCGATCCGGTCGTGTTTGCGTACGCCGAAAGCCGCAAGGGCCGCAGCTGTATTGGCGATGTCGCCTTCCAGCGCCCGCCAGGTCCAGCGCCGCTCCGCCGTGACGATCGCCTCGCGTTCGCCCACCCGGTTGGCATTCGACAATGCCGTTCCGCCTATGGTCGGCATGACGTGCCCTTCACTCCAGTTCAGATTATTGAGCCCAGCTATATCAATATAAAGAGGTCCTACAACGGGGTCAACGACGCCGCCGGAAGGGGCTCACCTAGAGATTTCTGACACTGGGTAGCACACGACTGGCGAAGGTTTCGATGATCCTCGAGCGATCCTCCGCCGAGCCCGCGGCGATCTGGATCAGCACCGTGTCCACCCCCGCCTCCGCGAACTGCGCCAGCCGGTCGGCGGCGGCCTCGGGCGTGCCGATCAGCAGGTAACGATCGGCGAGCGTCGAAAAGTCCTGGCGGTAGGCCGCACTGACGGCGTTGACACCGGTGCTTCGCGCCCACGAGGAATCCGCATCGACCGCCGTCCAGGCGAACAGTGCTGCCGAAACGGCGTCCGGTCCCCGCCCTTGTTCAAAGGCCACCCCACGAATCGTGGCCAGTCCGTGGCCGACGTGCTTGGGTTCGACCATGTAGGGCAGCCACACTCGGGCGTAGCGTCCGGCCCGGCGCAAAGCGCCCTTCTTGCGTCCCGCCAACCAGATCGGTGGGCCTTCGGGCTGACGGGGTGGTGGATCCAGGGCAATGCCGGACAGCGTCGCGTAGCTGCCCTGGAAGTCGACCGGCCCGCCGGCGAAGAGCCTCCTGATGACTTCCAGGCCTTCGTCGAGACGGCGGAACCGCGTGCCCGGATCGACTCCGGCGGCGGCGAATTCGGCAGGATATTCACCGCCGGCACCGACGCCCAGTTCAAACCGGCCGTCCGAGATGCAATCGATCACGCTCGCCATCTTGGCCACCACCGCCGCCGGATACAGCGGCAGCAACGCGATCGACGAGACCAGACGAATGCGTGACGTCACCGCGGCCGCGGCGGCCAGCATCGCGAACGAATTCGGGGTCGCGCCATGGAAGAACAGATGCTCACCACAGCCGAGCAGGTCGAAGCCAAGCGCTTCTGCCCGGCGGGCTTCGGCCACCACGGTACCCGGATCGTCGACCGTGATTCCCACTCGCATTTACATGCCCAGGGCGGCGAACGCGTCGAGATCGGCGCAGGCCTGGGCCGAACGCTCGATATTGGCCAGGCTGATCTCCGGCTTCTGCATCTGCGGCTGCAGCTTGTTGGAGCCGATGGTGCCGAGCCACATGAACATCGCATGCGGGATCATCTGGCGATAGCGCAGCCAAAGCGTCTCGGGGTCTGGAACATTCGCGACGCCGTGGGCGCCGAGACGCTCGCGATACAGCTCGAGGAGATCGCGTTCCCAGGCCCGCCGGTTCTGGATCGTCAGGTTGCCGATCAGCGCGTATGCGATGTCTTGCGCGCCGAAGCCGTGCAGCATGCACTGCCAGTCGAACAGACCGACCCGCCCGTCGCCGGTGAGGTACCAGTTGCCGGCGTGGACATCGCTGTGCACGATGGTGCGCGGCCCCTCGGCTGAAATGCGCCTGCTACGCAGCAGCACTTCGACGAAATCATCTCTGCGCAAGAAGATCTCACGCGGCATCACGTGCTCGGCTCGGTCGAACCCGACGACGGCGCAGCGGTCCATCAGCATCAACTTATGTAGTCGAAGCTGCCACGAGTACGGATCCATCAGCCAGCCGAAGCGGCGCGTCAGGCCGGGCTGATCCCAGTAGGCAGCATGCAGTGTCGCGAGCAGATCGATGGCATTCTCGGCCTGGGCCCTGGTGAACTGGCGGGTGAGTATCGTGTCGGTCGTGGCGCCCCGGGTGCGTGTCACGTCCTCCATGATGAACAACGATCGGTTCGATTTGGGATCCCACGCCGCGTAGTAGCCGGTCGGCGCCTCGATGTCGAGTTCGCGCCGGATCACGCTGTAGAACGCGTGCTCGGCGGGCAGCAGGTTGCCGGTCGCCGTGACCAGCCGGGTCAACAGAGTGGGCGAGGACTTGGTGAACAGGTGGACGGGCAGCCCAGCCTGGCGACCCGCCTCGTTGTAGACCACTTCCAAGGTTCTGCGGGCGGATGTGCCATCGTTCTTGGGACCCAGGATGAATCGTTCCACCCGGGCACCCGGGGTGCCCGAACACAATGCGGCGGTGAGCCATTCGGCGGTTAGGGCCGCCGGTGACGGCGGCACCTGATCGAGCGTGGTCGGTCGCGGCCGGGCGAGCTTTTCGTAGGCGATGGCCGCCGACGTCCTGGCCACGGCAGACCCGATTTCGGCGACGGCGGCGAGAGAGGGCATAGGCAGTCAGTCCCTAGCGTGCGGTGTTGAGATCTATGCGAACGTTCGTACGCACTGTAGACCGCGGGGCTCCCGGGCTGTCAAGCCCTCTTCACGTCGTATGTCACGCGTCCATTCCGAACGATCGTTCGCACACATTCGTCGGCGCGCTGCTGCCGACAGTGCCGTCCGGCGGGATCGACGGTGTCCCCGGTTTGCGGGTCGTGGTGGTAAGCGCCGGCGTTGACGTTCTTGATCGTGTAGAAGGTCATGACCGCCAGCCAAACGAAGAAGATGCCGACCGGGATGTAGAGCGCCATCAGCCCATTCCAGGCGAACACCATGTTTGAAGGAGGCCACCGTACCGGCGGGCATGAACACCGAACTACCAAGATCGTCAGTCTGTTTCGCGTCTGAACGATCGTTATCAGATGTGCTAGGTTTGGTGAGAGTTGCACCATCGCCGAAACAGCTTTTCCCACGCACCGCGAATCGAGAAGGGAACGGTCGATGACCGCAGTCACCGTCGACAGCTGGGGACCTTTGGCAACCGCGATACACGCGGGGGCCGCGACCGATGCCGAACCCACCTGGAAGGACAACGCGTATCTCGCGTTCTGGGATTTGAACTCGGATACGTTCGGCAGCGTTCATGTCTCGACGTCACCCAACGCACCGGGTTCACGCAGGGCGCGATGCAGCTTCTCGGTGAACGGTAAGAATGTCGAGGTCATCGAGCCGCTTCCCGAGGGCAGCTTTACCGGCGACCACATCGATTTCGGGCTCAACGGCGCAGTACGCATCGACCACCCCGATCTCACCGCAGATTTCGTCAACACCCCGCTGTACTTGCCTGCCGACTACTCGGCGACCGGGCTGATCCCGGATCTGGTCCCCGGGCGTCCGCTGCAGCATTTCCAGAGCGGCTGCCGGGTCGAGGGTTCGGTCACGACCAAGAACGGTCAGCGTAGCTTTGCCGCTCAGGGAATACGCGATCGCACCTGGGGATTCCGCGACGAGGCGGCCATGTGGGTCGAGTACGCCGCCCTGGCGGCGGTGTTCGACGGCGTCTTCTTGAGCTCGATGAAGTTCCTGCGGACCGATGGGACCCAGGTCTCGGACGGATTCTGGAACACGCCGACGACGTCGACGCCGGTGGTGAACATGAGCATTCGGCGCAATGCCGCAGCCCAATTCGTGAGGGCGCGACTGGAACTCAAAGATGGGACCACCACCGAGATCTCATTGGTCGAGCGCGCAGCGGGATTCTTCGTCCCGATGGGTGTCGAGACCGACGGGCCCGCATTCGGCACCTACGACGACTTCATGCACGTGGAGTCGTCCGGCTTGCGTGGCGGCGGCCTTCTCGAACAAGGCGTCGTGCACCGCGTCCACTGATCTGCTTCGCTGAGCGCTCAGGAAGCGGGTACGACGACCGGGACCTTGTCTTGTTCTGGGGCACCGAAGATCGCGGCCTTGATGATGCCGACCTTGGAGGTGATGAAAACCTCGTCGTCGGGCCGAGCCACCACGAAAGACAGGATCCACACGCACGTCAACGCCAATCCGAGGGTGATCAACCAGGCCAGGTAGGTGAACCCCAAGTGGGCGTTGAGGTTTAGCGCCGTCCACACCGGCCACGCGGCGGCACCGTTGGCTATCCCGTCGGCCATCGGAATGAACGCGATGACCAGAGCGAGCCGCGCCCCACGCAGCTGCGGGCTCAATCGGTAGATCAATGCCCCGGCCGTCATCGGCATCAGCGGATTGACGCAGACCCACCACAGCGGCAGCCCCCAGAAGTTCAGCGGCTGCGGACCGTAGTACTCGTAGGCGCCCATCAGCACGCCGGGGCTCTCCAGCCAGATGTTGATGAACACGTCGATCAAATACAGCTGGAAGACCGCCTTGCGCGTGACACCCGTCTGGTAGATGCGATAGGCCAGGTAGGCCAGCCCGCCGACGTACCAGATGTAAACGAAATTGATGAACAACGGGAAGTCCCTGCCCATCGACGAGAAGGTCGTCGTCACGGCCTCCTGACGTATGTAGCACAGGCCCAAGGTGTCCACGATCGGTTCGAATAGGCAGGCAAAACCGCCCCCGATCAGGCAGTACGCCAGCAACGGGCCACGGCCCGTCACGAGATGTTTGACCGCGAAGAAGACCCCGAACAGCACCGGAATCCCGAGGAAGATCGTGAATAGCACCTCGGGCACAAACGGCATCGGCGTCGTCGGATGCGCCGGGACCGGTGGGGCCATGTGCAGAGGAGCGAACGCCGTCATGTCTTCCCTTTGCTTCCAACTGCAGCGCGCACTCCGCACGCCCGGATCTCTCAGGACACTGAAGAGCGTATCGGTATATGAATACTATTTCAAGAATGAATTTGCATTCATCACGCTGCTCGGCTTGGTCCCGCGCCTCGTGGTAATCCCCGCTGCCGCAGAATGTGACGTCCAATAGCTCAGCCGTGCAACGGCTTTCAGATCTTGGAAATGTCCTTCGCGGTGCGCGGCATTCTGCTACACCGCCACGAAGCGTCGCTGCGGGGCCCGCAACTGGGCCAACAGCTGCGCCGCGGCGCGTTCCCCCGACACCGTCGCCGTGCACATATTCGACGAGGACCGGAACACCCCGGCCAACTGGATGCGCGAGGTGATGGCCGCCTGCCGGGCCTGGAACTGCCCGAGCTCCTTGTACAGACCGGGCCTGCTGTAGACGATCACTTCGTTCCACCGCGCGATGCGGGTGTAGTCCACGGTGTCGGTGATACCGGGAATCAACTTTTCCATCCTGCTCAGAACTTTGGCGCGGATGGTGTCGTCGTCCTCGTCGATGATCTGTTCGGCGAATTCGGTCATCGTCAGGATGTCGAGCAGACCGTGCCCCTCGGGTGCGCGGCCCGGCGCCTTGTTGTGCTCGCAGGTGAAGCCCATCAGATCGGCGTCGACGGGTTCGGGGATGTTGATCACCGACGCCACGATGCCCTTGGGTTTACGGGTCACACCGGTGTTCATCACGACGCACTTGGTGTAGCGCAGGCCACGCAGGAACGCCTCCGAAGCCGCATCGAAGTGGCCCGGCACCAGGTCCGGAATCGTATCGCCGCGAGCGGTAAGCACCACGCCTGCACCGGATTCGGTGTGGCTGACGCCATCGGCATCGGTCCAGGTGACAGTCACCCCATCGGCGGATTCCCTGATCTCTTGAACCGTGCTGCCCAGCCGGATGTCCATGCCTTTCGAAAGACGGTCGATGTAGGTCGAGTATCCCTCGCGGAATGCGTAGAGCTTGCTGCCGAGGATGTTGTAGAGCATGAAGAACAGCTCCAGGTTCGAGATGGCGTCGCCGCGCACCCCCAGCACCCCGCGCACCGTGGAATTGATGACGTAGTCGTACACCTCCCCCGACAGGCCGAGGTGCAGCGAGCAGTATTCACGGGGCGTCATGGTGTCGAATGCCGAAGCGCGCGAAAGATCTTCGTAGTTGAGCAGCTTGCTGGCGCGGGTCGCGTCGACGCCGAAGCGGGCCATCAGCGCCTTGGACTTCAGGGATACCAGCGGCGTCTTGAGGACATCGAGAAACAGGTGATCCGACCGCAGGTTGTGAATGACGTTGTCGCGCGCAAAACCGATGATCGACCCGGCCGGGATCAGATCGTCACCGCTGCCGATCTCGTGAGCGAGTTTGACCACCGGCTCATAGGCGCTCGGCAGGATGGTGGCGCCCTCCTCCATCAGGTAGCCCTGCTCACGGTGGGTGTGGATCATACCGCCGGTGCGGTCGCGCTTCTCCAAGACGATTGCCGGAATCCCTTGCTCCCGAAGCCGATACGCCGCGGTGAGGCCGGACGGCCCGGCGCCGACGATGTAGACCGGTCCGCGATCGGTCGATCCGCCACTGGCATTCGCTGTCATCTCTTCGCTCTCTTTCTCGGGTTGCTGCCTGCGACCAGGGAGGGCAGCACGAAGTCGGCGACGAGCGCCTTTTCGGCGTCGGCGTCGAGGTCTTCGCGCAGCATCAACATCAGGTAGACGCCGCGCAGCCACTCGACGGCGCGCTCGTCGCTGACCTCGGCCCGGATTTCGCCGCGCTCGCGGGCACGTCGCAGCATCGGGCCCAAGACATCCAAGACGATTCCCTGCATCGAGGATTCGTGACCGGTGATCAATCGGTGCAGCGAAACCGTGGCGGTGGTGTCCAGCAGGTGGCGCAGTTCCGGATCCGAGCGGGCCGCATCCACGGTGGCGATCGAGGTCTGTAGCAGCAGCTCGTCGAACGGAGCGTCACGGTCGGCGATGGGCCGAATGCCCTCCCCGAGTTCGCGCAGTCTGGTCACGATCGCGGCCTCGGTGATCTCGGGACGAGTCAGGCCGAGCCGGTAAAGACCGGTGCGCCCGATGCCCGATTCCTTGGCGATGTCGTCCATCGTGGTTCTGTCGACGCCGTAGCGGGCGAAACAGCGGCGGGCAGCGGCGAGTACCTGCTCTGGGACTGCGGGTTCTTCGGTAAGCATGGCGACCATCTAACCGCCTCCCGCTCTTCCGCTGCCTTGGGTATGTTTCAGCTGATCCAGATACTGGTTGGGACACACAGGCTTTCCGGGTTGGCCACAGTAGATGCTGCCCTGTTGATAGGACGGCAGCACCGGGATGCTGTTCGTTCCGCCGGTCATCGCTACCCAGTCGTTGGGTATCTGGTAGGCGACCAGGGTGGTGAAGCCCGCCCAGCCGAATACCGCCAAGCTGGACAGCACGGTCTTGATCTTGGGGCCCACCGCCAACGCGTCGACGTCCCGGTCCACCGCGCAACGCCCGTTCGTGTCGCGTCCATCGCGCAGCCAGGTGAACATCAAGCAATACGACGAAATGAACAGCAGCTCGGTCAGCGGGAGCCGATGGGTGGTGTCGGCCCACAGGGTCAGCGCGCTCGGCGAAGACACATACGTGTAGACGCCCGTTCGGTTCCAGACGGTGGCGAGGCATCCGAAGGCCATCACGAAAGTCGCCAGCACGACCGCGTACAGCGCGACCGTGCTCATCCGGCGGAAGTGCCTGCGCAACATGTCCAAGTACGCGCAGCCCACAATCGCCGCACCCACCCCCAACCAGATATAGGCGGGCATGCACCAGCCCAGGCTCCAGGCCCATCGGTCGGCCTGGGGTGCCGCGAACCCCGGGAATTGTCCGGCCCACGTGCCCAGGTTCAGCGAGTGAGCGTTCATCGCCCAGGTGGGGTTGAACATCTGGCACAACACATCCAGTACCGAGGCGAACAGGCCGCCCAAGAACAGCTTCCCGTCCAGGGTGATGGTCCGCTGCCGGTACGCCGGCCGTACCAGCGTGAACCAGAACAGGAATGCGAACACCGAGAGGCTGATCGCCTCCGTCAGCCGGATGACCCAGCCGAAGGGGTACGGGTCGGGCCCGGGATCAACGGGAGTGGCCTGCGGGGACAGCAACCATCTGGTCCAACAACTCAGCGCCAGACCCACCAGGGCCAGGCCCAACGCGGCCCACAGCCACACCTTGCCGGAGGGCCGTTCGCGGGCGGCGGTCATCTCGACCGCGCGACGGGTGGCCACGACCGCGTCGACGCCGGTGTCCATGCGTGGAACATAGCACATGGAACAGTCTTCGTTTCTTGTTCCACGTGTCGTATATTGACCGCGATGAGTACCCCGACCGCGCCGATCGTCGAGCAGCCGAACCTGCTGCACATGGTCAGCTCCCCGACCACCTTCTTTTCGACGGGCAATGTCGCCGAAGCGGCCCCCGGCGTGCACACACCGCTGGGCTGGAGTATCTGGGGCGGCCTGACCGAACAGGTGCTGTCTCAGGTGGTCGTCGCCCTTGGCGCCTGGTCGCGCCCGCCCGACGTCTCCGATGTCAATCGACGATTCGGGTGTATCTTCTATGGCCGATATGCGGCCAATGTCAACACGTTTCGAGCCTTTGGGGATCGCATGCCCGGCACATCGGGCGATGCGGTGGAGGTCCAGTTCTTCGGGGCCAAGATGTCGCAGGAGCGCAATCATCCAGTGCGTCAACGGTATCCGGTGGTGGCGGCGAAGCTGCCGTGGAATGTGATCCGGACTCCCCGCCAGGTTGCCGCGTACCGCACCGACAACTACACCTGGTGGACGGCCAACATCTGTGACCGCTCCCCCGCCGGGGTGACCGAAGGGCTTGTCGTGCTGGGCGATGGCAGCCGGCGATACGTCCCGGTCATGCGCGCGCATTGCATCGTCACGCTGTTGGCCCAGGCTTTCTATGACCAACTCGCCAAGCTGTGCACCACTGCCGGAATAGAGGGGCTGGAACGGACTTTGGTCAGCGGGTATGGCGGGATGGAGGAGTCCGCCGTCGTCGCAGACGTGCGGGAGCTGGCCGGCGGGCGGCTTAGCGAGAGCGAGTTCGTGCGCCGCCACGGCTACCACGGCCGCGGTGAGGGCGATGTGTCGAGCCGGTCGTGGCGTGAGGACCTGACACCTATTCGCGCGTTAGCCGAGTCGTACCGCAAGTCGGGCGCCGACCCGCTGGCCAACGCAGAGTCCACTCGGCTTTCCCGGCTAAGCGCCGAACGCCAACTGCGGGAGGGCCTTCCGCGGTCACACCGGCCGCTGGTCGCCCCGACGCTCGCGTTGACGCGGCGGTTCGTGCTGGCCCGCGAGGTCGGCAAGGCCGGCTTCCTGCTGGCGATGGACGGAATGCGCGCCGGTGCCCGAGCAATCGGTACCGCGCTGGCCGCCGAGGGTGTGCTCGACGATGCCGAAGACGTGTTCTTTCTGACGCTCGACGAACTGCTCGCCGACCCCCGTACCAAACGCGGAGACGTCATCGCCGAGCGCCGCGAGCTCTACGCGCGCTACCGAAGCTTGGATCTGCCCCCGACCTGGCAGGGCAACCCCACACCGGTGCCGTTGGACCGCCGCGATCAGTCGGGTGAGTGCGGCGACCTCGTCTCGGGCATGGGTGTCAGCCCGGGGACAGCCGAAGGGGTGGTGCGGGTCGTCCACGACGCGGACGACGACCAGGCCGACGAATTCGAACCCGGCGACATCCTGGTGTGCCGCATCACCGACCCGTCCTGGGCCCCGCTGCTCTCGGTCGCCGCGGCGGTGGTGATCGACATCGGCGGATCACTGTCCCACGGCGCCATCGTTGCTCGCGAGCTCGGAATCCCTTGCGTCATCAACACTGTGGACGGCAGCCGCAAATTGCGCACCGGCGACCGCGTGATCGTCGACGGCGATGCGGGCACGGTTCAAGTGCAGCCGCAATAGGCCAAAATCTAGTGCCCCGGCTGGATTTCGGTGTTCTGGCGCTCGGCGGACAGATTCCGCAGCATCACGACGGTCATCGCGACGACCCAGACGAAGAACAGCGCAACGGGCAGGTAAAGCGCGAACAGACCGTTGTACGCGAACGGCCCGGTCTTGAAGAATGCGATCAACGCGCCCGCGGAGATTTGCACCGCGAGCCAGAGGCAGAGATAGCCGGACCATCGGGGAAACGGCGCCTGGTCGGGATCCTTGAACGCGGCGAGCGCGATCGCGATGAACCAGACTGTGAACGGTGGCCAGGTGAAGATGAAGAGGAAGTAAGCGAGATCGTTGCTGTACCGGACCAACTCGGGAGGGTAGTCGCCTGGGCGAAACGCGGTGAGCGCCCAGATCGTGCAAGCCAGTACGACAAAGACACTGGCGACCGCGACCGACGCGACCTGTACGTAGGTGAGAATGGGACGCGCGCCTTCGGCCGGCCTCGTCTGCGCCGCGAGCGCGCCACCGAACGGTGCGATGAGGCAGAGGCCGACGGCGGAGACGATCGCGCCGATGCGCACACCCGTGGCGTGTTCGGCGTACTTGGCCGCCACGACCGCCGCGATACTCGACGGGTCCATGAACGGCGGAATGAATCGCCCGACGAGGACGGCTCCGATGAGGGTGATGATCGCCATAGCAGGTCCGCACCAGATTCCAATCCGCTGCAGCCGCGCGTCGGTCATTATTGTCAGGCGGTATCGCGGTCGCCGTGGTCGCCGCCCGCGGAGGTTGGGTGGGTCACCGCTTTGAGCAGCCAGACGGTGTTCGCGACGAACTGAATGCCGAAGACCACCGCCGGCAACCAGAACACGAAGATACCGTTCCACGCGAACGGACCATTTTTGAAGAACTGCAACACGATTGCTGGTGTGTAAACGAGGGTGGCCCATATGTTCAGGTAGCCAAGCCAACGCGGAAACAGGGGTCTGTCTCGGGAGTCGGTGAGGATCGCGAACGCGAATGCGAAGTTCTGCGCCATGAACGGCGCCCACGGCATCACCACGATGAACCAGGCCATGTCGTTCAGCGTCTGCGTGGTCTCCGGTGACCGATCGGGCCGAAACGCGGTGACCGCCCACAGCATCGCCGGAATCATGAACGTCACCGCCGCCACCGCACCACCGGCCAGGGCGACGCCCGCCGCGGTGTGGCCGGAACCCGGGATGCGGCGGATTTGACCGTAAATCGCACCGGAGTAGGCGATGTAGAACATCGATGCGAGAAGAATCAGCGCCGCACCAAACCGGATTCCGGTCGCGTGCTGCTGGTAGTGCGCAGCGATCTCGATCGCCGACGCACTGGGCCGCAGGGGCGGCAGGAACCTGCACGACAGCAGTCCCCCGAAGAACAGCAACGGGCAGACGATGCCACTGAAAGCGCACGCCCGCTGGAACGTTCGCTGGACACCGGTCGTCGATGATCGCGAAATTCTGCCTGCCTCAGTGGATTTCGCCATCGCATCCGCTCCGGCAGTCTCGCGGTCGACGTCGTGCTGCAGTGCCATGACGAGTCACTCCTTACGGTCGGGCCGCCAGGCCGATCCGGTGATGGCAAAACTAGCCCAGAATGAACCTACTTTCAATAGTGAACTTGCATTCAAAACAGGTGCCGCTGCTCCGAATGAGGTGTGGGTAGATCCGAAATCCCTTGTGGTATGCGGGCACTCGATAGCCGATTGGCCAACGGTGACCGGCCGGTTACGGCAGTTTTCGGCGGGCGATCTCTCGCGCGGAGGCCGGGTCGACGCCGAACCCACGCAGCATCATCTCCGCGCCGCGCGACTCGGTCTTCGGGCCCGACGGGATCCGGTCGGCCAAAATCGCCCGCATGGCGGCCAATGCGGCACCCACGATCGAGGTGAGCGCGAGGTCGAGATCGTCGATCGCGAATCGGCCCGATGACCGGCCGCGCGACAGCGTCTCCATCGCCCAGGGCGCCACCGCGCTCTCGAAGATCGCATTGACTCGGTCGAGTTCGACCAGCACCCGCGCCAACTCAGGCTCGTCCCGGCTGAACCGAATGAAGCGCCGATAGGACACCGCCGCCGCCTCGGCCGGGTCGGCGAACTCGAGCGCATCCGCACCGATGCTCGCCGCCAGGCCGGCGAGCACTTCGGCCACGACCGCCTCAATCAGCGCGTCCTTGGACGGAAAGTAGGTGTAAAAGGTGCCGAAACCCAGGTCGGCGTGATCGGTGACGTCGCCAATGCGCAGGTCTGCCACACCGTTCTCGGCAATCAGCCGGTGGGCGGCGTTCAGCAGCCGTTGCCGGGCTTCGGCCTTGCGGCGATCGCGGCGTCCCATCGGGGCAGCGGGAAGTGTCACGAGAGCAGTATCGCATTCGATCATGATCTCAATCTTGATTTTGCAATCGAGTTCGATCAGGATCACAGTTATGACGCAAGACACCCTGCCCACCGAAGCCGACTACCTGATCATCGGAGCAGGACACAACGGGTTGACCGCGGCGTGCTACCTGGCCCGTGCCGGGCATAGCGTGGCCGTGCTCGAAGCATCGCCCACCGTCGGCGGTATGACCTCCACCAACGCCACGCTGTCCAAGGCCCCCGGCCACTACTTCAACGAGGGCGCAATCCAGCTGACCGGAATCTTCCGGGTCTCGGGAGTCGCCGAGGAACTCGAACTGCAGAAGTACGGACTGCGGCAGATCTCGGTGGATCCCGCGCACGTGCAGTTGGCCCCGGACGGAAGCTCCCTGGCGATCTGGAAGGACGCCAGCCGCACCGCGGACGAGCTGCGCCGCTTCTCGCCCAAGGATGCTCGAGCCTGGCTGGACATGGCCAACGCGTTGGCTCCGATCATGGACGTGGTCGTTGCCTATATGAAGTCGCACCCGCTGCGGCCGTTCAACCGCGAGATGGCCGGCTCGCTATTCGGCGCCGCCCGCCACCTGAAACAAGTGGTGGGACTGCGGAACATGCTGACCGCGTCGCACACCGAGTTCCTCGAGGAGACGTTCGAAACCGAGTTGCCCAAGGGCGCGCTGGCAGCCATGGCCGCGTTCTCCCAGATGCGCCTGGACATGACCGCCTGGGCGATGATCTATCTCGGTGTCGTGCAAAAGGTTTCGAACGCGATGCCGGTCGGCGGCACCGGCGCGCTACCCGCCGCCCTGCACCGTTGTCTGACCGCGCACGGCGGCACCGTGCACACCGACCGCCGGGTGGAGCAGCTCGTCGTCTCCAACGACCGGGTCACGGGCGTCCGCCTCGAATCCGGCCAATTCGTCGGAGCCCGTATCGGTGTCCTGACTACCTGCAACCCCGTCGTGACGCTCAACGAGCTGCTGCCGCCGGGCACGCTGGACACCAAACTGACGGCGCGCGCCAAGGACATCCCGATCCGCAAGACACACGCGACGTCGCTCAAGATCAACGTCGCCCTCGAGGGCCGCGTCACGATGAAGAAGCACGAGGACTGGCGCGGCGACGGTCTGGACCTGCGCAAGTACCTGATTGCGTGGCACACCCTGAAGGAACAGGACGACGCCTGGAACGCCGTGGTTCGCGGTCAGTGGCCGGACCCGGTTCCGGTGAGCTGCGCCATCATCCCCACCGCGGTGGATCCCACCCAGGCGCCCGACGGGCGTGACAACCTGTGGCTGTGGTCGGGCGTTATCCCGGTGACACCCGAGGAGCCATGGGACGATGTGCGCGACAAGGTCGGCGACGCCGTATTGCGGGATTCCGCACAGTATTACGGCGGACTGGACAAACTCGAGATCGATCGGGCGGTGCTCGGAGGGCCCGATCTCGAAGCGAGATTCAATGCCCCGGCGGGCAATGTCTACCACGTCGACCCACTGATCTCACGGTTCGGGCCGCTGAAGCCCGCGGCCGGGCTGGCCGGCTATCGCACGCCGGTGAAGGGCCTCTACCTCAGCGGAGCGGGTACTCACCCGGTCGGCGGGGTGTGCGCACTGCCCGGCAAGCTCGCCGCCCAGACCGCCATGCGCGACCAGAAGAAGCGCTGACGCCATCCCAGGCGTGACCGCGCCGCGAGCGTAAGCGCACGGCGAACTTCCGCGCGATTTCTCGCCATGCGCTTACGCTCGCGCGGTTACTCGAACGGAATCGCGAAGTACTCTTGGTACCGCGCGAATGCGATCCGGTCGCGAGAGTTCATCTCATCACTGCCGAGGTTGATCTTGTGCACCGGACGCGCACCCCTGGGGTTGGCGTCGACGTAACGTTGCATCTCCGCGCGGCCCGCCTCGGTCAGCTCGAGCCCGAACGCACCGTACATCGCCGCGATCGCCGCGATCGGATCGTCGACCAGGTCGGCGTACAGCATGTGATACAGGCGGTCTTTGGGGATGGCGCCGGAATCGATCTGATCGATGACGGCATTGAAACGCGTTGCCGAGAGGTTGGCGTCGGTGACGTAGTCAAACGCACCGAACTGGAACGGATAGTCCGTCCGCCCCCATTGCACGGTCCCGAGCAAGCTGACCGCCGATGCCAACGCCCGAGTCGGATCACGATGGGGCCAAACGAATCGGGCGTCGGGGTAGACCTCCAGCATCGCGGGAATGCGGTCAAGGTGCATGGGGTCCTTGAGGATCCAGTGCTTCCGCGGATTGCGCCACTGCAGCAGCTTGAGGACCCGCTTGTGATACGCCAACCCAATCCGTACATCCTGACCGGCCAACCAGGCCTGGTAACTGGGTACCTGGCCGAGGCTGTCAAACCATGTGGAAGAGCGAAACCCAAATCCGAGAATCTGGCAGCACTCCATGGGCAGCCGGCCCGCGAACTCGTGCATGGACGCGATCGTCGGCGTAACCCGGTTCCATTGGTCTATCAGAAAGTGTCCGCGCTCGATTCGCGGATCGGTCTCATAGGTGGCCGCCTCCGGTGGCGGACACGGGAAGATGATCTCCCAGTGTTTCGGCGCACAGTTGTCCGGATGACGGTCGAGGATATTGACCAGCATCGTCGTTCCCGAGCGACCCTGTCCGATGACAAAGATGGGCTCGCTGATCACTTCTTCATCGATTTCGGGGTGCCGGGTGTACCAATCCTCGATCTGCAACCGTCCCTCGAGCAACTGCAACAACTCGGAGCGGGTGCGCAGCCTGCCCATTAGGTTGAGGTTGGCCTCCTCTTCCATCGACCTGCACAAGATCTCGAAGGGCTCGCGCCAGTGTTCATCGCCGAAGTCGGCGAGACCCGTGGTTCGTTGGGCCGCGGAGATCAACGACTCGGGATCAAGCGGGACAACACCTTTGATGTTCATGTGCGCACCCTCTTCGTTGATGCGCTGAACCCACTCGGGGCGTGCCGGTGGCTCCCATTGCGTGGTGCGTTCGCTCATGATGTTGCTCCGTCCGTGAAGCGCAGCAGGAAGGTCTCCCGACGCTCGCGTAATTGCTCGGCTCGTTGTTCGGGCGTCACGCGTGGGATGTCGCCGGGCAGCGCGGATTCCAGGTCCGCTAGCGGGACAAGCCAGCCGTCTGCGGTGGGCTCGGGCCCGCCGCGCATACCCTGCCAGCGGTTGACCACCAGCAGATGGGAGTAGCCGCAGGGATCCAGCCAGTTGGCTACTCCTGGATCTTCTTGAGCGACAACATAAGTGACCGAGCCGTCCGGATTAGGCACCGATTGCCCGTTGTTCAGGCAGCTCTGCCGCTCCCAATAGTCGATGGTGCGAAACCAGTAGTCGTGCAGCACGATGTTGCGATACGGCGCGTCACCGGGGCCGATGGTAAAGACGAAGGCATGCGATTCGTCGACCAGCAGGCGCGCGAACATGATTGTCTGCGAGACAAGCCCGCCGACCCGGCCGGTGTTGAACAACGGGGACACGGTATTGGGTTCCATGCCCGCATAGATGCTGAGGAACCAGTACATGGGCGGTACGTCCTCGACCATCATCGATGCTGCACGGGCGGCCACCTGTGCCTCGGTCCACTGCGGCGCACTCGGGGCGTCGAGCCTGCGGACGGTCCAGCTGCTGGGCACCTGGCGCCAGTCGGATCGGCACTCCCGATTGAATAGGTACAAAGCGCCCGGCGGAACTTGTACGTGGTTGGGATCGCCATTCGCCGGTTCAGGCCCAACAGTCAACCGGTAGCGGCCGTCGTCGCCAACCTTGATGCTCAATAGGTCCAGGCTGCCCAATGTCATTGTGATTGACGGATTTCCGATGACGGTCAAAGGAATGTCGGCCGGAACCGGGTCGAAACGTTGGCCCTCGATTTCATAGTGCGCGCCATAACTCACCGGAACCAACACGTAGTGCTGGTCGGGTCCATCACCCCCCGAGCCGCGTGACCCGGGCACTTTCGTGCCGAACCACTCATGGGGCGGGCAATAGTGCATCCCCAACACGATCGGGTAGTTGGCATCGCCGGCCGCCGCTTTGAGGCAGTAGTTGAACGCGAATTCCTCGATCAGTTCGTCGAACCGGGGTCCCCAAGCCTCCTGCGGAGCCGACCGCCCGGCGAGCGTCTTCCAGCGCATCGCGACGAGCTCGCGAGCTTGCATTACCGCACTAGATTCCAACGCGCGCATGGCAAGTGCTTCGCCGTCGCGTTGTTCGGCGGTGGCCAGTGGGTTGCCTACGGACGTTGGGATCATAGCTGCCCACCTTAAACTTTAAAGAGACACAATGTCCATTAATTCATCAAGAAGGATAAAATTTGCGAGTGCCAACACGCAAGGTTCCCAGCGGCCGGACCCGCCGCAACGGTGTTACCCGGGACGTCATCGACGCGACCGTGCGCTGCCTGTCAGCCGGGGAGAGCGTCACCAGCCTGGGCGTCCAACGGATCTGCGAGGAGGCCGGTGTCGCGCGCTCGGCGTTCTACAAAAACTTCGCCGACAAGACCGACCTGTTGCGCAGGGTCGTCGCCGACGCGACCGCCGACCTGTTCGATACGGCGTGCGAATGGGCCGCGGGCACCGGTGGACGGGAATCCATGTTCGCCGCCCACCGGAACACGGTGCGGGTCTGGCGCGAACACGCTCCGCTTCTTCGCGCATACTTCGAAGCTGCCGCGTACCAACCGGACCTGGCCGCGATCTGGGACGACCGCATGAAGGCCGTCGTCGCCGTCATGAAAGAGCGGATCAGCAACGGGCAACGAGCGGGTTCGGTGCCCAAGGACCTCGATGCGCAGATGGTCGCAAATTTCATCGTTTATGGGTTCGAGCGGCTCACCGCCCAGCACATCGCCAGCATGCCTGCTTCGGCCGACAAGAAGTTCGCTCGGTCAATCTCGGAGGTCGGCTGGCGGCTGATTTACGGAACCGGTGAGGAGCATGAGTAGTCGGGAGTAGACGCGATGTCCCCCAGCTCGGTGACGCAGCGGGTCTAAGCCCGTTCTCCAGCGACCGCGGCGCTCACGATCGCTTCAGCCTCCCCGGGCGGCACCCCGAGTGACGCCAGCACGTGGCGGGCGAAAGCCTCGTGCGCGTTCGCACCGTGGCGACCGTTGAGGATCTCCCGGATCAGCGAAAACGCGCCGCCGATCACCGCGGTGAGCAACACCTCGATATCGGCGACAACGAAACGGCCACTTGCGATTCCGCGCTCGACGGCGATGCGCGCGGGGTTGTGGACGGCGTCGCCGAACAGGGCTTCGGAGTGTCCGATGTTGACGATCAGGCGGGCAAAGTCGGGTTCGTCGTAGGCAAGTCGAATGACGCGAAGGTTGGCCAGTGCCACGACCTCGGCCGGGTCGGTGTCGTCGTCGACATTGGTGATGATCGCCGACGTCAGGTCGGACAGGCTCTCGGTGATGACCGCCTCAAGGAGCTCCTCCTTGGACTGGAAGTAGTTGTAAAAGGAACCCAGCGCGACGTCGGCCTGTTCGGTGATGTCCTGGATGCGCAGGCTGCCAACCCCTTTGGCGGCGATCAGCGTTCGGCCGGCGTCCAGCAGCAGGCGCCGGGTGCGTAGCCGCTGACGCTCGACGCGCGTCGCGGGCTTGGCCTCGGCCTCGGACTTCACCCCCGGATTATTACCGGATGAATTAAGGTTCACTCTTGAAATCATATTCATCTGATGTTAGTTTAGCCGCACGGGGGTGAACTGGCTCACAGCTGACGGAGCGGCGATGGTGACGATGCTCGGTCACGGCGAGCCGACGCACCCGGGTCCGGGGACGGTGCGGCAGGAGCCCAACGCGATGTCGGGATCTCCCGCGGCGCCGGCAATTTCCGAAACTATCGAGGCATAGGAGCAAAAGCGGGCATGGCGCTGGCCACACATTCCGGAGACACCGATCTGCTGCTGCCGATGCCGGCGGATGGCGAACGGTGGGATCCGCATCTGATCCACACCCATTACTTTGGCTTCAGCGTTCCCGAAGCGGCGATCGGCGCGTTCCTCTACGTGCGCTACCAGCCGGCGTTCCCGCTGTCGCAGGGCGGGGTTTGCATCTTCCAGGGCACCGACAACGTCGAACACACCGATATGGCTTTCCTCGATTACGAGGTCACGATGCCGTGGCCGCGAATCGAGGGCAACACGATCACGACCGACAACGGCCTGCGCATCGACTTCGTTGAACCGGGCCGGACCGCCCGGATCACCTACCGCAGCGGTGACGGAGCCACCTCGGTCGACGTCCTCGCCGAAGCCGTGACCCCGTTGCTGGCCCGGGGCCATGTCATGCCGGGCGAGGAAGACCACCACGACGTGGCGCGCGAGCCGGGCGGCACCGAGCAGTTCATGCACATGACCGGCGAATTGGTGCTCGAGGGTACGACCTACCCGGTCGACTGCTACGCGCCACGCGACCGCTCGTGGCGCCAGATCCGGGTGGAACGCCGTGGCGCAGTGCCGGTTCCGCCCGTCGGCTGGTCTCCGATGTACTTCGGCCCCGATCTCATCTTCAACCAAATCAGTTTCGAGCCATTGGACACCGATCCCGCGTGGGCGGGGCTCTACGACGTCGGTGATCGCCCATCCCACCACTACGCCTGGATTCAGCGCGGTGAACAGACCCGCTCGATCAAATGGGTGCGCCGCAACGTCTTTGAATATCACCCGCGCATCCATCTGCCCACCCGTCAAGAGATCACCGCCGAGGACGAGAACGGTGAGGTCTACCGATTCCAGGGTGAGGCCATTGCGTGTGCGTCGCTGCCGGCCTGGCCCAACACCTCGTTCCACGACAGCGTGTATCGCTGGACGGACGAACAGGGCCGAACCACTCATGCGACGTATCAAGAGATTTGGTTCGACAAATATCAACAGATGATGAAGCGCCGGGCGTTGGCATCCGCGCACTCATAAAGCATTGTCTCGCAGGCATATTGACTCAAAGAGGAGCAAGCGATGGCCCTGAAGAACATCATCGACACCGAGCTGGCCGCCAAGCGGCTAGCTGATTGGCTGGCATCGAAACAGCCTGACACCCACGACGTAACCGTGACCGATGTGTCCGTGCCCGGCGCGGGCGGGCTCTCCAACGAGACAGTCCTGTTTACCGCGAATTGGCGCGACGCCGACGGGGAGCAGACCCGTGGCATGGTCGCCCGCGTGCAACCCGACGGCCCCGGCGTCTTTCCCGACTACGATCTGGCGAAGGAAGCCGCAGTCATCACGGCGCTTGCCAACCATTCGTCGGTGCCGGTGCCCCAGGTGTACTTCTTCGAAGACGATCCCGCAGTGTTCGGTGCGCCGTTTCTGGTGATGCAGCGGATCGACGGCCGTATCCCCGCCGACGACCCGCCGTTCACCGCGGCCGGCTGGGTGCTGGACCTGACACCGGACCAACGACGTCAGATGTGGCACAACAGCCTTGACGTGCTCGCGCAGATCCACAGCGTCGACTGGCGCGCCGTCGGGCTGGACTTCCTCGACACCCCCGAGAACCACAGCGGGCTGGACGCGGGTCTGGCTCAATGGCGACGCACGTTCGAGTGGGCCGCCGAGGGTGAGCCGAACCCGACCATCGAGGCGGCACTGCGCTGGCTGGACGAGAACCGTCCGGCCGACGATGAACCCAAGGTGCTGAATTGGGGCGATGCCCGGGTGGGCAACATCATTTTCTCCGACGAGCTTGCCCCCGCAGGAGTGCTCGACTGGGAGATGTTGGTGCTGGCCACCCGCGAACAAGAGCTCGGCTGGTGGTTGTTCTTGATGCGCCACCACACCGAGGGTGTCGGCCTCCCACTGCCGGAAGGCATCCCCGACCACGCCGAGACCATCGACTACTACCAGCGGATCACGGGCCACACGGTGCGCAACCTCGACTACTACGAGGTCATGGCCGGCACCCGGCTGTCCATCCTGATGGTCCGCGCCGCGCACATGATGATCGGCGCGGGCCTGCTGCCACCGGACTCCCCAATGGCACAGAGCAATCCGGCAAGCCAGCTGGTCGCGAAGCTGCTGGACCTCCCGGCGCCCACCGGGGCAACGACGAGCTTCATCGGGAATCGAGGGCAGTAGATGTGAACGCCCAGATGGCTTTTCAGCGGTTCTGTGCATTCAGCGGCATCATCTGCGTGCTGCTGTTCTTCGGCGGCTTCGTCGCCGCCGGATTCATACCGCCGCTGTCCCCGGGCATGTCCGCGACGCAAATCGCGGCGCACTACCAGGCTCACACCAGCGGCATCCGGCTGGGCGCGGGGCTGATCTTCCTCAGCTCGATGTTCTACGTATGGTTCACCGCGGTGATATCCGGGCAGATGCGGCGGATCCCCGGGGTGCACCCCACCGTCGTCAACGCGTCGCTGGCCGCTGGGGCGTTCGCCGGCGTGACATTTTTGGTGCCAGCGCTGATGTTCGCGGTCACCGCGTTCCGTCCCGATCGTTCACCCGACGCGACCCTGCTGCTCAACGACATGAGCTGGATCCTGCTGGTGATGCCGTGGACGCCGTTCATGCCCCAGTACTTCTCCTTTGCCTTCGCGATCTTGTCCGATCCGAGGCCGCAGCCGTTGTTCCCGCGGTGGCTGGCGTATTTCAACATCTGGGTCGAGCTGATGTTCACGCCCGCGACCGTGCTGCCGTTCTTCAAATCCGGCCCGTTCGCCTGGAATGGACTGTTCGTTTTCTGGATGCCTGCGACGGTGTTTACCGCGCTATTCATTGTTAACACGGTCTGGCTCATCAAGGCCATCAACTCCGAAGAACGCGAAACTCAGGCGGGCGCCGATGCCCCCGGCCACGAGTCGCTGACCCACGAAACCACGTCGACGTAGCACGCACCACGGGGTTGTGTGAGATTTGACGTCTCAATATACTGGCCCGATCTCCTGGAGAAGGTCGGCCTGAGACGACGGGGAGGAAGGCGTCATGCCCACCTTGCGGAAGGTCGGGATCGTTGTGTTGGCCAGCGTGCTGACCGGTCTGTATCTCGCGGTTCCCGCCGGTGCGGATCCCGGCTACGACCCCTGTCGCTCGATGTTCAACCCGATCTGTCGCATGGTCCCCATGGTGCCCGACCTCGACCACGACATTGATCTGACCCAAGATCCCAATGGGCTGGCCGACGGGCAAAGCGCCTTCACACAATCCGACACCAGGCAGGGCGGGCCCGGTGGGCAACCCAGTGTCAGCCCAAGCGGCGGTTAGGGCCTCTCTACCTGCCTTGCCACTGTGGTTGGCGTTTCTCCGCGAAGGCCAACGCGCCTTCCTTAGCGTCGGCCGATTCCCTTACCCGTGACGTGATTTCACGTTGCCACTCAAACGCAGCGAGATCGGTCCAGTTGCTTTGATGCGCAAGGATCTTCTTCGTCGCCTTGACCGCCAGGGGCCCATTCGCGGCAATCTTGGCCGCGACTTCGCGCGCCGTTGCCAACGCTTGACCCGGCTCGGTGAGCACGGCGACGAGTCCGTGTCGCTCGGCGTCTTGGGCAGTGATCGGTTCGCCCGTCAATGCGGTCAGCATGGCCAGTGAGTAGGGCAACGCCTTCGGGAGTCGCAGCAGCCCGCCCGCCGCGGCGACCAGCCCTCGCTTGACTTCGGGCAGACCGAATTTGGCGGCGGTGCTGGCCACCACGATGTCCGCGGTCAGAGCCAGCTCGCAGCCACCAGCGAGGGCCCAGCCCTCCACCGCCGCGATCAAGGGCTTCGTCGGAGGACTTTCGGTAAGCCCGGCAAAGCCGCGTCCCGGGATCGATGGTGATTCGCCCCTCAGGAAGGCCTTGAGATCCATTCCGGCGCAGAATGTTCCATCGGCACCGGTCAGAATGGCCGCCGTGAGATCGTCGCGTGCTTCCAAGTCGTCGATCGCCGCGGCGATCCCGGTGGCGACAGAACTGTCGATCGCGTTTTTGGCCTGCGGACGGTTGATCGTGATGACCATGACTCGATCCGCCGTATCCACCAGAACGGTGTCAGTCATTGCTTGCCTCCTGAAGTTTCGCCGGCACCGAAGCCGGTTAAGCCGAGATGCCTTCCCACAGCTCAATTTCGCCTTCGTCTCGCACCCGTGCCCCGAGCCGGCGGCAGTAGGCGAATTCCGACTGATCGGCGTCCCGCAATGCCCACAGCTTGCTGGTGTAACGATGCAAGCCGTACTCCGCGGTGATGCCGACCGCTCCGTGCAGTTGGTGCGAGGTCCGTGCCACCAGGGTGGCGGCGGTGGCCGCGGCGATGCGAGCCGCCGACACCGCGCCGAACCGCTGCGGTTCGGGCGTGTGAGCATCCGCGCATGCCGAAGTTGCCCGGTCGAGCGCCGACTGGGCGAACCTGGTCCGCACCGCCATCTGCGCCAGCGCGGTCGACACGGCGGGGATCTTTACCAGCGGTGCACCGAACTGCTCGCGCTCTGTCACATACCTGCGGGTGAGTTCGTAAGCCCCCCAAGCGGTGCCGAGCAATGCGGCCGAGCGCGCAAGCGCCAGTCGGTCCATGACCCGCGCGGCGCCGGGTCCGCCCGATATGTTCGTGACCGAGGCGCCGGCAAGGTTTACCCGTGCCTCGGGCAAGCCGGCGATGTCGTGTCCGGGCTCGACGGTGACAGATTCACCCGCCAGCGGGACACTCACGACCGATGATTCCGTCACGATGACCAGCCCCGCGGCTCGGTCGGCGAATGGCACTTGAGTTAGGTTGGCGGTGACGGCTTTTGACGAGACCTCCAGCTCGGGAACTACGACGATCGTGTCGAAACCTTCTCCGTCGGTCACGGAGTCAACGGCGAACGCAGTCGTCGACGCCTCGACGATCGGAGTGTTCAGTCCGGCGCGTGCTAGCTCCCGAACGACGACCACCAGGTCGGCCAGGCTCCCACCCGAACCGCCGTTGTCCTCGGGCATTCCAATTCCGGCGAGCCCCAGTTCGCAAACCTGGCCCCATACTGCGTCCGGGTCAGCGGCGTCCGTTGCGAGGTTGGCGACGAGGTCGGTCAGTTCGCGGGCGAATTCGCTCATGGCCTGATCTCGCTTTTGGTCACGATGGAAAGCAGGACATCTGAGGCGCCGCCGCGAAGCGTGAACCCGGGTGACGCCAGCAGCGCTTCCGCCAAGGGGTCGGTGCGTGAGTTCGGCAACCCCACCCGTCGGGCGAATTCGATGACGTCGTTCTCGAACTCGGTGCCGAGATACTTCAAACTCGCCGCCTCCACGACAGGCGCGCCTCCCGCATCCATCGCGTTGGCGATCTCCCAGCATTGTCGCCGCAGCGTGGCCAGGCGCGCGACCAGTGCGCCCAGCTCCACGTCGTGCTGATCGTCACTGCTATCCCGCAGATGACTGATGACTTCGGCCAAAAGCGGGTAGGTGCTCAACACTCGTTCGGGGCCACCGCGTTCGAACGACAGCTGCTCGATCACCTGACGCCAGCCGTTTCCCTCGGTCCCGAGCAGACGATGCTGCGGGACAAAGACGTCGGTAAAGGTGACCTCGTTGAAGTGGTGCTCGCCCGACATGTCCACGATCGGCGAAACGTCGATCCCGGTAGCGGACATGTCCACGACGAATTCCGACAGGCCTTCGTGCTTCTTGCCGGATGAATCCGTGCGAGCCAACAGATAGGCGTGAGTGGCCCGATGGGCAACACTGGTCCATATCTTGCGGCCGGTGACCGACCAGCCGCCGTCAACCTTCTTCGCGGTCGTACGCACTGCGGCCAGATCCGAGCCGGCCTCCGGCTCACTCATGCCTAGGCAGAAGATGTAGTCAGCGCGGATGATGCCCGGCAGCAATTCCTTTTGCAGCTCAGGGGTGCCGTGGCGCAAGATCGCCGGACCGATCTGACGGTCGGCGATCCAGTGGGCCGCGACCGGCGCTCCGGCACGAAGCAGCTCCTCGGTGACCACAAGTCGTGAGCGAGCGTCGAGTCCGCCGCCACCGAATTCCACCGGCCAGGTGATACCGATCAGCCCACGCGCGGCAAGCTCGCGGGAGAACTCCAGATCGTAGGAGCGCAGCCAGCAGTCGCTGCGCGGCGTGTAGCGCCCCGCCGCCAGCCACGAAGCGGTCAGCTCACGCACCTGTTGACGCAGCGCCGCGAGCCGCTGCGTGGCATCGCCGTCGGCTCGCAGGTCATGTTCCGCCATAGAGGCAGTGTCCGTCATGCCCGCGGGCCCGTTTCCGAGTGGCGCACGGAGACCACGATAACATTTTGAGTTTGGACGTCTCAAATCAGTTCCGGGGAGCACGCGCCCCGAGCATGGCGGAAAACTAAAGCCACTAGGCTGGGGGCGGGCGTCGTCGGCAACCGGCGGCGACGTTCGGAGCGCTTCGAGCGAATTGGAGACCGTGCCCATCATGAACCCACCCAACAGGTTTCCACTGCCCCACGACTCGACGGACCTCAGTGGTCAAGTTGCGCTGGTGACGGGCGCCTCCGCCGGACTCGGCCGTCGCTTCGCCACGGTGCTCGCCGCCGCCGGTGCGGCTGTCGTGGTGGCCGGTCGCCGGCTCGATCGCTTGGCGCAGGTCGCCGCCGAGATCGGCGGGCGCGGCCAGCGCTGCGCACCGCTGGAGATGGACGTGTCGAAACCCGCCGGACTAAGCGAGGCAGTGGACCGCGCCGAGCAGGCGTTCGGAACCATAACGACTCTGGTCAACAATGCCGCGATTCCAGATGCTCAACGGGCACATCGCATGTCGCTGGAGTTGATCGACGCGGTCATCGATACGAACCTGCGCGGACCGTTCGTACTCACGTGCGAGGTAGCCCGGCGGCTCATCGCTGCGGGGTTGCCGGGCCGGATCATCAACCTCTCCTCAATGGGGGCCTATCACTACCAGGGCGACGGGGCCGCTCTGTACTCGATAACCAAAGCGGCCGTCAGCCGGATGACCGAAGCGCTGGCGGTCGAGTGGGTCCGCTATGGCATCAACGTCAACGCGATCGCGCCGGGTGCATTCATGACCGAGATGATGGAGGGCCGGATCGCGCGCGTCGGCGACTTCACAGACGACCTGCCCCGCAAGCGGATCGGCGACCCGGCTCAACTCGACAGCACGCTGCTCTACCTCGCGGCACCGGCGTCAGAATTCGTCACCGGAACCATCGTGAAGGTCGACGACGGGCAATTCCCCCGCTGAGGCCGCCGGTTATACAAACAGTGCTTGATTAACCGCGGTCGACGTCAGTACGCTCCGCACATGACCATCCGGCACGGCGATCTTCGGCTCGAGCGCGACGGTGACGTGGTCGAGATCGTGTGGGCGGCGCCGGGGCTCAACCTGTTCACCCCCGAGGTGGCCGACGCGTACGACGCTGCGCTAGACGATCTTTCGGATGACGTGCGAGCGCTGATCGTGCGCGCGGAAGGCAAGGTCTTCTGCGCGGGGGTACAGGCACAGCAGTTCACCATCATGGACGCCGCTGCCGGCACCGAGTTCAGCCGACGCCTGCTGGGCCTGGTCCAGCGGATCGAGCGCCTCCCGGTGCCCACGGTCGCGGTGGTGCACGGATTGAATCTCACCATCGGCCTCGAATTGACGCTGGCCTGCGACTTCATCTGGGCGGCTTCGAAAGCCAGCATGGGCCTCGTCGAAGCCCGGGTGGGCATCACCCCCGCCGCCGGAGGCACCCAAAGACTCGTCGCGCGCGCCGGGGTGGCACACGCCACCGAAATGGTGATCACCGGGCGAACCTACGAAGCGCCGCTGCTGCATGACTGGGGGGTCGTGGACAAGGTCCTCCCGGAATCCGAATTGTTGGCGGCGGCGCGCGCATTCGCGGCCGAACTCGCGGCGGGGCCAACCGTGGCCACCGGGATCGCCAAGCAGATCATCACACTCGCCCGAGATCGTGGCGTCGCCGCCGCCGACGCGGCGACCCCAGACCTGGCGGGACCGGTGCTGAGCAGCGAGGACGCGGCCATCGGCGTCGAGACGCTGCTGGCACATGGACCGTCCGCTAAGCCCGCTTTCCGCGGCCGTTAGCAGGTCCGCGGCCGGCCGGCAGCCACCGCGCCTGGCGCACTTTGATCGCGGCATCGATCGCATCGAGGATGCTCGACGTCACGAGGTCGAAGATCTCCTCCGAGGACAGACCGCTCTCCGACATCGCCTTGGCCAGCGCGGGATATTTGTCGGAGTCGATGTCGTGCTGATCCTCGGGCGAATAGCCTTGCGTGTCATGCAAAGCGCTGCCGATGGCGAACAGCTCCAGCGCATCGAGCAACGGCATGACCGCCGCGCTCGGCACCCCCTCCGCCATCAACCGTTCCGCCGAGGTGTCCAGCATGCGCACGCCCATCCCCAGCGATCGCTTGGACACGATCAGGGGCACCAGTCCTGGATGCTCGAGCAACGCGTTGCGCAAATTGCGCGCGTTCTGAGACAGCCAGTGCCGCCAATTGTCTTCCGACGCTTCGGGGGTGCGGACTTTGCTAAGCGCCAATTCCGCTGCCCCAACTAGGATTTCATCCTTATTTTCGAAGTGATGGTAGAGCGACGCGCCGTTGACTCCCAGCGCGTCGGCCAGTCGACGGATGCTCAAACTCGCCAGGCCGTCTTCGTCGATGATGGTGAGCGCCGTTTCAAGCACCTTGCGCCGCGAGATCAACGCAACCTTGGGCCGTACCATGCCGTTCACCTTCCAGGAATGTGTGCCCCCAGGTTAACCAAACACCGCCCCACCCGGCGGGGCGACACTCATTGCGCCGACACGGTCGGGGTCAGCGAACCGTATCGCTTCTTCAAGTCGGCCTTGGGCAGCTTGCCGGTCACGTTGCGCTCGAACGGCTCCACCGCCATGAACTCGGCCGGCACCTTGTACCTGGCCAGGCGCTCGCGACAATGCCCGGCGAGTGCGTCGCGGTCGAGCTCGGCCCCCGGATTGAGCACGATCAACGCCCGGCCGACCTCACCCCAGCGCTCGTCGACGATCGGGATGACGGCCGCATCGGCAACATCGGGATGCTCGTGGAGCACTCGCTCGACCTCGGCCGGGTAGACGTTCTCCCCACCCGACTTGTACATGTCCTTGAAGCGGTCGACCATCGTCAAGAAACCGTCTTCGTCACGCTTGACCGCATCGCCGGTGCGGAACCAGTCCCCGGCGAAGGAGGCGTCGTCATCCCGATTGCGGCGCCAGTATCCGACCGTCACTGCCGGCCCATTGGCCCACAGCTCTCCTGCCTCGCCGACCCCGACATCCCGGCCGTCCGGGCCAACAATGCGAATGTTGGTGTACTGCACGGGATCACCGCACGAACCGAATTTCGTGAGCGTGTCCGATGTCCTCACCACGCTGACGATGGGCCCCATCTCGGTGGCACCGTACCCGGGGCTCAACGGCCAGCCGCGGTCGTAGAACGCCTTGGTGACCTCGTAGTTCAAGAACCCGCCGCCGACCTGGCCGTGGGTCAGATGGCCGAAATCGGCGTCGGCGAACGCCGGAACCCCCGCCATCACCTGGTACATCACCGGCGCTCCGGAGAAATGGGTGAATCCCTGTGCGGGATCGGAAAGCAACCTCACCACCTCCGCCGGGTCGAAGGCGGGCACGATCGCCACCGTGCCGCCCAGCGCGAGGATCGGGTTGGTCATGCTGTTCAGGCCCGCAGCGTGAAAGAACGGCAGCACCGCGAGATATCGGCTGCGCGAAGTGAGTTCGTAAGGATCCAGCGAATTAAGCATCTGGTAGTGCAGCATCCGGTGCGTGCAGATCGCGGCCTTCGGACGTCCGGTGGTCCCCGACGTGTAGATCAGCTGGACCGGATCGGTGACCTCGACGGTGGGCCTGGCACTCCGACGCGACGCGCCTTCCGCCGCGGCGACGATGTCGTACCCGGCACCCTCTGCGTCGAACGAAGCCAGCCGTGGAACCCGCGCGGCTGCGCCGACTCGTGCCGCCACGTCACCCCAGGTCGCGTCGTGCACAAGCACGGCGGGTTCTGAATCGGCACAGCAGAACTCGAGCTCAGGTTGCGCGAGCCGAAAGTTCAGCGGAACCAAGATGGCCCCGATCCGCATGCACGCGAACTGCAAGATCAATATCCAGGGGTGATTGGCAGCCAGCACCGCGACCCGGTCGCCGCGGCCGACACCGAGGTCGTCGGTCAGCGCACCCGCCAACCCGGCAACCCGGTCCTCAAGCTCACGCCACGTGTGCACCTCACCGGAGCGGGCGTCCTCGATTGCCGGGCGATCCGGCCGGCGGTGGCAGTGATAGTCAACGACGTCGGTCGCATAGTGCTCAATGCTCATCGCCGGTCCCTTCAACGTTGCTGTGGCACATCGGCACTGCGGTGCGCTCATCATAACCATATGATGTTTGGTTGAATATCCCCGACTCATCGCCGGGTGCCAATCGGATTACGGGGACGGCCGACGCGCCACGAGCGGGCCGGCAACCTTGCTATACCAAACGTTGTTCGATAAAGTGACCGTCGAAGTCACCCGGATCGGGAGCATCGCTGTGGATCAGTTCGACCATCACTCGCAGGACTTCGCCCAGCACTGGCGCGACATCTATGCCGGCATGCGGCGAGACTGCCCCGTCGCGCACAGTGATCGGCATGACGGCTTCTCGGTGCTGACCCGTTATGACGACATCAAGAAGGTGCTGGCCGACCCCGAGACATTCGTCAGTGGCCGCGAACTCTCGTTCGGGGACAACGTGGTGAGGGGCGGCGCGACGGTGCCGACCAACCCGGTGCGCATGGGCATGATGGAGATGGACCCACCGGTATCCCAGGCCTACCGCAAGCTGCTGGCTCCGCTGTTGTCGCGCAAGGCGATCGACGCATACCGCCCACGAATGCAGGAGATTGTGTCGTGGACGATCGATCGCGTGATCGCCTCCGGCAGCGTCGATTTCGTCGACCAAATCGCCAATCCGCTGCCCGCAATGGTGTCCCTCGACTACTTCGGCCTGTCCCTGGACAAGTGGGAGCAGTACGCCACGACGTTGCACAAAGCCGTGTACCGGGAAAAGGGTTCGGCGCGCGATCTCGTGACGCTGATCGAGGATGTGCGGTCTACCGTCGTCGAGCGGCGAGCGAGTGCCGGCGCGCGCGGCGATCTGGTCGATGCGCTGCTGACCGGCGAAGTCGACGGCAAGCCCCTCGACGACGACATGGTCACCGAATTGTTGTTCATGTTGCTGAACGGCGGGATTGATACCTCGACCGCACTGATCGCGCACATGTTCGGTTACCTTGGCGCGCATCCCAGCGCCCGCGAGATGCTGATCGCCGAGCCCACCCGGATTCCCGCCGCCATCGATGAGATGTTGCGGTACTTCCCTCCCGGCACTGGGGTTGCCCGCACCGTCGCCAAACCCGTCGACATCGATGGTCACCGATTCGCCCCGGGTGATCGGGTGTACTGCGCGATCGGTGGGGCCAATCTCGATCCCGACGTCTTTGCGCACCCCGACGAGGTCCGGTTGGACCGCGAAAACAGCGGCAAGCACTTGTCTTTCGGATTTGGTGTGCATCGCTGCCTCGGGTCGTTCTTGGCACCGATGGAGTTGACCGTGCTGCTCGGCGAAGTGCTCAATCGGATGCCCGACTACGTCATCGACGTCGAGCGGGTCCGGGCGTATCCGACAATCCCTTTGGTCAACGGCTACCTCGCGATGCCGGCCACCTTCACCCCCGGCCCTCGGGTGCTGACCGGTTTCGCCAGCGCCCTACCGGTTCGGCTGACAGCCGCGACCGCGGGCTGACTCGGGGTCGATCAGTCACCGTCCAGATAGCCCGTGCGGGTCCGATCGAGAAAGGTTTGCCTTGCGGCGGAGGCGTCTCCGAGCATGTTGAGCTCGAAGGTGTAGCTAAGCTCCTGTCGGTAGAGCGTGCGTAGATCGCGGGCGGCGGTGTTGTTCAGCGACTGTTTCATCGCACGCACCACCCGGGGTGTCTTGGCCGCGATCGTCGCCGCGACTTCCCTGGCCCGGTCGACCGCCGCCGCCACGCTCGGTTCCACGTGGTAAACGCTGCCGTAGCCGTACAACTCGGCGATGTCGAACGGTTCACAGGTGAACATCGCGGCGCGCATCCGCTTCTCCGGCAGCAACCCGAGCGCCTGCACTCCGCCGGTCGTGGCTCCGTTGTCGACCTCGGCGAGCACGAATTTCGTTGCCACACAGCCGATGAGCACATCGCAGGTGCCGGCTATCAGCACCCCCACTCCAACGCAGTAGCCATGGACGCAACCGATCACCGGTACCGCGCACTCGGCAATCGCCAGGCTGGAATCCTGCGACCCCCTGGCCTGTCCGAGAATTCCCTCAAACCCCGGCAACGCCTGAACCTCTTTGAGGTCACCACCGGCGCAGAACCCTTTGCCGTCGGCGCGAAGCACGACCGCGCGAACCTCACCGCGGTGCTCATAGCTGCGCAGCAACTCCGTAAGACGTGCCAAATCGGCGATCGTGTAAGCGTTGGCGGGCGGATGGCAGACCACCAGCTCGGCCACCCCATTGGCGTGGATCGTCTCCGTTACGGACACGCCGGCTCTTTCAGCACCGACGCCGAGGCGGACAACAGCTCACGCGCCTGCGTGACGATCCGCGTGACCAGCTCGGCCACGGTGGGAATGTCGTGGATCGCCGCGGACACCTGACCGGCGACCAGCAGGCCGCGCTCGACGTCACCGTCGCGCTGGGCGACACGGATCTGCTCTTCTTCCCAGGCCTGGAACTCCGTGGGCGAGAGTGTCTCTCGTGCCTTGTCCAGCGCGGCGATCGCGTCGTTACGCAATCCGCGGATCGGTGCGTAGATGCCGCCGTAGACGACGTCATCCCATTCTTTGGCGTCGACGATGCGCTGCTTGTAGGCTTGATGCCATTGGTGTTCCCGAGTGGCGATGAAGCGGGTACCCATGGCCGCCGCGGCACCACCCATCGCCAGCACCGCGGCCAGCCCCCGTCCGTCGCAGATGCCACCGGAGACCACCACCGGCAGGTCGAGGGCGCCAATTACCTGCGGCGCCAACACCATTGTGTGCACGCCTTTGGCGTGGGTATGCCCGCCCATCTCGTAGCCGGACGCGATGATGACGTCCGCCCCGTAATCGGCGGCCTTCACCGCGTGCCGCACCGAACCCACCTTGGCCATGTGCACCAGGCCGGATTCGCGGATGGCGGAACCGAACTCGCCGGCGAAACCCGCCGAGGTCACGATCGCACGCAGCTGCTCGGCCGCCTTGCCGCCGTCGCGCTTGACCGATATCGCTTCGTCGATGCAGGTGCGGCTGACCAGCAGCAGTTCTCCGTCAGGGGTGCGACCGACCGGCACATTAACCGCGAACGGGCGGTCGGTGTTCGAGGCGACATGCTCGATCGCGCCACGAAAGCCCTTGCGCAGAAAGTCTTCCGAAGTGTTGACGATGCTCGGACAGCTGACTGTGCCCAGCCCGCCGGCCGCCGATACCGCGGCGGCCAGGTATGTCGTGGGCGAGGGGCCCATGCCGTCCTGCATGACCGGGTACTCGACACCAACGAGATCCTGGAATCGGCGCCACATATGGCTCACCACGGCCTCCCAATCATAGACATTCACCGACCGCCCTCATCGCGGCCGACGGACACGGTCTTGGGATGCGGCATCGGGTGCCGCACATCAGGCGCTTCGTCGGGAGCCTGTTCACGCACCCACCGCACCGCCTCGAGGTAAGCGTCGATGAGCCGGTCCTCGGCGTCGTAATCGAAACGGGCCGGATACAACGGATAGTCCGCGGGCGTCACCGGGTTGGCGATGAGCCACTCGACCGCCTCGACCATTGCCACGTGTGCGGGCACCACCTGTGTATAGCCAAGCTCGCGTTTGGCCTTGTTGTTGTCCAGCAGAATGTGGGGGTCACCGGTCGGCGGCAGCAGCTCGATGAGCGCTGACGGCGCCATCTCCCGGGGCACCCCGACAAATTCCAGCTCGGCGCCCATGATGTCGACGACGGCGTCGGCCCACTGCCGCACCGTGAACTGGTCGTCATCGGCGGCGTTGTAGGCCTGCCCGTTGGCCACCTCGGGATGGTCCACCGCACCGAGCACCACCGCGGCGGCATTGCGCCCGGCGCACCGAGAGATGATCCATAATCCGTTGTCCGGCAATATCATCCGGGTCCTACCGTCACGAACCCGACGCATCACGGACCACTCCCACGGCACCAGGTTGCGGGGACCGTAGATCGCCGGGTAACGGATCACCGTGCCCCGGTAATCACCGGCCTCAGCCCGGTCGAGCACCGCTCGTTCAGCGGCGCGAATCAGCTTGGCGAATTTCGGGACCGGCTCGGTGGCGTCGGACAGCGGGCCGTCCTCGCGGGCGTTTAGCGCCATACCGTAGGGGTGGATCTTGGCCGCCTGCAGGCACCCTCGGTAGGCGGGCACGCCGCCGATGCTGATCAGGTGCCCGCACCGACCGGCGAACACCTCGGCGATGGTGGCGACTCGTCCGTACATCGCCAGCACCAGGTCGTACTGTGCACTGCCAATGGCCTCGGTCAGGGTGTCCGGGAAGTGCGGGTCGGCGTGGATATGCGGGACATCCGGTAGACCATCGGGTTCGTGCACGCCGCGGTGCAGCATCGTCACGTCGTGGCCGCGGCGCAGTAGGCCCTCCAGCACCGGAACACCCGTGGATCCGCTGCCGCCGATAACAAGCGTCTTCATCGCCTCACCACTCGCAGTTGGATTAACCAAACAGTAATTGGTTCGTGGCCATCAAACCACACCGTCGGCCTGCTTAGCCAGCGCCGGGAACTGCGCCACAACGCGTTCGACGACCAATCGGGCCGAGTGCACGCAGCCGCTTTGACCCGCTGTCGCCCATTCCCGCACTCCGTCCCCGACGTTGAACAGGTTGGGAATCGGGGTGGTCTGCGGAAGGTCGCGGCCGGCGATTGCCCGCTGAGCGGGCCAGTCCTCACCCGCACATATTTGGATCGACAGGATCTTTGCCGTCTCGAAACCTGGAAAGTGCTCGGCGAGATCGGCTTTCAGCATTTCGATCTCGGCGGCTTCATCGAACGCACCGGTCGCCGGATGTGGCGTGCCGGCGCCGGCGTAGAGATGCCATCCCGGTGGCGCCATCTCGGGGCACGTCTCGGTCAGGTTGGCCGCGTAGGCGAGTCGGCGGGTCGGACCGAAGAACACCACGCCGGGCACCGTGGTCAGCGGCCGCCGGCTGGCGAAGTTCACCGTGATCAGCGTGCTCGGTGCCGACTGCGCCCGAATCCGTTCGGCGTACCCGCGGGGCAGATTCTCCTCGCCGCACATTCGCACCGTCGCCACCGGGCCGGCGTTGCTGACCACGACGCCCACCGAGACCGACACGTCCCGGCCGTCGTGGCGCACGATTGCGCCGTCGACGCGACCGGCGTCGTCGAATGTCAGCCGGGTGACCTCGCTATTGAGCCACAGCACCCCGCCGGTGCGCTGAAATTCGTCGGCCAATGCCCGCCACGGGCCGATGCTGCCCTCGGGATGCATGGCGTAGGTGTCCAACGCCTTTGGTTTGGTCAGGTAGTCGAACAGCAGTGCGGCTTCCACGTCGGCAGGCTCGGCCGCAAACAGGGCGCTGGTCAGATTGCGCAGCAGGCCGCGGACAAACGGTCCGCGCCGCGTCGTGACGTCCGCGAGCGTGCGCCCCGACGAAGGTCGTAGCCGCGGGAACCGCCGAGCGGTGACACCCAGCAGCGCAACCGCCCACTTCAGCATCGCGCCGGGCACCCCGTTCATCACCGGCACATCGCGTTTGCCCAGACGCAACACCAGCGGCTGCGCGGGCAACCTGGTCCCCATCGAGAGCCCCAGATCGTCGAACAGCCTCCCGTTCTCGCCGCCCGTTTCGATGATCAACGCACCGGTGTTGACCCGGAATCCGTCGATGTCGACCGTGGAGGCTCGTCCGCCGACTCGATCGCGGCATTCGGCGAGCAAGGTCCGATATCCGAGCTTGTTCAGGCGCGCCGCCGCTGCCATGCCACCGGCGCCCGCACCAATGACCAATACGTCAAACACTTCGTCAGCTGACCCAGACACCTTGCCCCTCAAATTCTTTGCGGTCGCATCGAGGGCCACCGAGTATCACTTGGCCACGGCGCCCGCATCGACGGGCAGCGAGATGCCGGTGATGTAGCGGGCTTCGTCGCTGGCCAGGAACAACACCGCATTACTCACGTCGTCGCTTTCGATCCACGGCACCGGCAACGCGTTCATCTCCCCGGCCGGAACGGCGAACTTGTCCCGCGTGGGATGCGGATCGTCGGGCAAGAAGATCCGATAAGTCGCCTCGTTCATGATCATGTCGGTATCGACACACGTCGGGTTGACCGTGTTCACCCGGATGCTCAACGGCGCCAGCTCGAGCGCCAGCGTCTTCATCAACCCGACCACGCCGTGCTTGGCCGCGACATAGTGCGCGAGTCCGGGCTGACCGATGAGCCCGGCGATGCTGCTGGTCAGCACGATCGATCCACCATTGCCGCCGGCAATCAGGTGCGGCACCGCGGCTTTCGTCGTTCGCCACACCCCGGACAGGTTGATATCGACCACCTGCGACCAGGTCTGCTCAGACAGTTCGAACGACGGGCCGATCGACATGATGCCCGCATTCGCCACCACGATGTCGAGTCGCCCGAGTTGGCTCACGCCGTCGTTCACCGCCGCGGTCAGCGCCTCACCGTCGCGGACGTCGACCTCGCGGGTCACCACGTTCTGGCCGAGTTCCTTGACCTGGCGGCCGGTCTCCTCGAGATCCTCCGGCGTCGCCAGCGCATAGGGCACCGACTCGATCTGCCGGCAGATATCGAGCGCGATGATGTCGGCGCCCTCCGCGGCCAGCCGCAGCGCGTGGCTGCGACCCTGACCGCGCGCCGCTCCGGTGATCAGCGCGACCTTGCCGGCTACCCGTCCGGTCATCTACTTCTCCAATCAAGGGTGGACGAAATAAGCTTCTGCTCAAACCTTTTCGAAAATCAACGGAACACGGTCGGGGCAGTTGGCGATACCGGGGGCCCACTTGAGGTCGGCCGGGTCTCCGTCGAATTTCAGGTTGGTGATGCGCGCCAATAACTCTTCGAACGCGATCGTGATCTCGACCCGGGCCAGGTGCATGCCCACACACCGGTGAATCCCCAGACCGAAGCCGGCATTGCCCCCTCGCGGTGGGTCGAACTGCAGCCGGTCGGCGTCGGGGAACTTCTCTTCATCGCGATTGGCCGAGTCGAAACGCACCAACACCCGGTCACCCTTGCGCATCGGGCAACCGCCAACCTCGGTGTCCCGGGTGACCGTGCGGCCGAATGTGGCGACCGGGGAAGCGTGCCGGATGAACTCATCCATGTCGTTACGTACCCAACGCGGATCACGTACGCGGGCTTCAAGTTCCGGCTGCAGCGCGATGTTCATGGCGATGGTGCCAATCGCCGAGCGGGTGGTGTCCAGCCCACCCAGGAATAGCACGCAGATCGCGCCGAGCGCTTCCTGCGGGTCCAGCGGCTTGCCGTCGACGGTGCCGGTCACCAGGGACCGCAGAATGCCCTCTTCGGCGGGCGGGTTCTCCGTGGCCGCGGCCAGGTATTCGGCGGCCAGCATGCCAAGGTTGATGAAGGCTTGCTCGGTGCCGTCCTCGGTCACGGCGAACACGACCTCTTTGGCCCGCTCCATTTTCGCCATGTCGGTCTCCTTGAAGACCACCGACGCGAGCACCCGGGAGACGAACGGTCCGGCGAACTCGCCCAGGAGTTCAACCTTGCCGTTGTCGATGAACCCGTCGATGAGCTCGCGGGCGATGCTGCGCATTTCGGTTTCGAACGTCAGCGAGTACTTGCGCGACAGGTAGGGGTTGAGCAGCTTACGAAATCCGGTGTGCAGCGGCGGATCCGAATCCAGTGGGCCCAGGCCGATCGGGGTGGGCGCCGGTGATCCTCCCCGCGACGAGAACGTTTCCGGATCCTCGAGAACCTTCCGGACATCGGCGTACCGGGTGACCATCCACATCGGCCCGGTCAGTTCGGTCTCGACGCGCACCACCGGACAGTGCCTGCGCGCATAGGCGAAAGCGTCGTACTTCCAGTTCTCGTGTTCGGGGTCGAACAGGTCGAAGGTGGGCAGCAGAGCGGCGGCGTCGCGCTCAACAGCGGAAGAAGTCATGGAAACGCTCCGAGTCTCGGACAAAGAGTAGTCAAACAGCGTTTGGTATTTAATTGGCCAGCATGCCATATGAAGTGGATCACGTCCAACATGCAACGTGACCTACGCCGGGCACCGGGATCGTCAAACCTGAACGACGGGGTCCAACTTGAGCGGCCGTGCGGCCTCGACCATGATGATCTCCCACTCGATTCGCGAGTGTTCGTCCCACTCCCGGCGAGACTTGATGCGAGCACGGTCGGGGAAGCCGTGGTGGATCCCCTGCGGATCGTGGCTGACGAGACCGGATTTGAGCGGACGTCCCAGCGATTTTCCTCCGTGGATCAGCGCGATCTCGTCGTAATCGGCGTTGCGGTGGAACCACGGAATGCGCTCGACTCCCGCCACCGACTCGAACGGCCGCGGAAGCAAGTTGATGATGTTGATCCCGTCGGCGACCAGGAAGCAATGCATCGACGGCGGCAAATGCAGGCTGTCGGACATGATCACGTTCCAGTCCGCGATGTTGAAGGCAAACGGGAAGTAGTCGCCCTTCCAGCCCTGCACGTCACACGGGTGCTGGCCGACGTAGATCGATGAGTACTCGTTGTCGTACTTGACCCTGATCTCGTATTCGTCGCGATCGGAGGCCATGGCAACGGGTTCGGGCACGCGAATCACGTCGGGATCGAACGGAGCGTGGCGGCCCAGGCCCACGTAGTTGGGGGCTCGCAGTTCACCGACCGTCTCGATGCCGAACAACATGCACTCGCCCCCGTCGACCACGAAGCGATGCGTGATTGCCTTGGGAATCACGACGTAATCGCCTTGCCCGTAACCGATTGGCCCGAATTCCGTTTCGACGGTCCCCGATCCGCGATGGACGAACCAGCACTCGTCGCCGTCGACGTTGCGCCGGTAGAACGGCATCGGCTCGGCCCGGCGCGACAACCAGATGGTGGCATCGGCGTTGTAGTACAGCCGTTGGGCGCTGCCACGCGGATCGGTCAGATCCTCTGGCTTGATGTCACCAAGCATCACGCTGGTCGACCGGAACCGGCCCTCGCTGCGGAAGACGGTGGGGTCATTGGAGCGGTACAACACGGCCTCACGGCCGTCGAAACCACGCCGGGTGAGTTCGTCGTCCTTGAGGAGTTCGCCGTTGGTGCCGGCGCCGGGCAGATCGCGGTGAGCCTGCCTGCTCGTCTTTCCCTTACTGAGCTGGATCAAGGTTCGCATGGTCATGGCGCCAGCTTAGGTCATCATCAAGCATTTGACGATCATTATTTGGTTATGCCCTGGATCGGTCGTCCGAGGTCGCCGCTCGGCTCGAACTAGCTGTTCAGCCCTATCGCGACGATCGATTTCCACCCCACAAACCACAACTGGTCGCCCACCGAGTCGCGGGCCAGGCAGCTACAAACGAACTATGTTTGGTATCTTGGCCGGGTGGTCGAGCCTTCAGCACCGCGCCGCGCCCCGACCGGTCCGCCGCCGTTGACGGGCGTGCGCGTGCTGGACCTGAGCGCACTGGGTCCCGGCCCCTTCTGTTCCATGCTGCTCGCCGATTTCGGAGCCGACGTGGTCGCAGTCGAACGGCCGGCGACACCGCACCCCTTCGATCCGGCCAAGTCGCTGTCGCGCGGTAAACGGTCGGTCATCGTCGATTTGCGCGCGCCGCGCGGGCCAGAGGTGATCGCTCGACTTGCCGACGCCGCCGATGTCCTGCTGGAGAGCAACCGTCCCGGCACGATGGAACGCCGCGGGCTGGGCCCGGACGTGCTGTGCGAACGCAATCCGAGGCTGATCTATACCCGGCTGACCGGCTGGGGCCAGCACGGACCCTACCGGGACAGGGCCGGACACGACATCAACTACGCCGCGATCGCGGGAACGCTCGGTGTGATCGGGGAGGAACGGCCGGTACCGCCGCTGGCGATGCTGGGCGACTTGGCGGGTGGGTCACTGTTCGCCGCGCTGGGAATTGTGATGGCACTTTATGAACGCACCATCACCGGCCGCGGCCAGGTCATCGACGCCGCGATCGCCGACGGCTCAGCACTTCTCAACCTCACCAACCTGGCCGAGTTCAACGCGGGGATATGGGCCGGCCGCGGTCGCCACATCCTGTCCGGAGCCGCGCCGTTCTATGGCCCCTACGCGTGCTCCGACGGTCGCTTCTTCGCGGTCGGCGCGATCGAACCCAAGTTCTACGCCAATTTCCTGGGCGCGCTGGGCCTCGACGGTGTCGACTATTCGGCGCAGCTCGACCCGGCGGGCTGGGCCGAATTGCGCGAAAGAATCGCAAGCGTTTTCGCCACCAAACCGCGTTCGCACTGGACCTCGGTGTTCGCCGATGTGGACGGTTGCGGAGCCCCCGTTCTCGAACTCGACGAACTCGCGGACGACCCACATTTGCGGGCGCGCGCCACGCTCGTCACCGAGCCGGACGGATCCCTGACCGCCAGCCCTGCTCCCCGGCTATCCCGCACGCCGGGGCGTACCGGCCCGGCCCCGAGCGCAACCGGGGCCGACACCCGAGATGTACTGCGCGAGTCCGGTTTTGGCGACGGCGAAGTCAATGCCTTGATTGCCGACGAAACGGTCTCCGGACCCAGCTGAGACCGCGAGCGGCACAGGTCATTCCAGGATGACGGCGTGTTCCGGGCAGCTCAGCACCGCCTCGTCGACATCGGCCTTGTCCGCGGCGTCGACTTCGTCGCGCAGCACCACACCGAAACCGGCGTCGTCCATGTCGAAGTAGGCCGGGGCGATCAGCACGCATCGGCCGTGCCCCTGGCACTTTCCTGAGTCGATCGAAACCCGAGACAACCTCTCACCCCTCGCGGTTCTTGCCCTTGCGGCCGAGCCGCCGCCGCCAGTCATGAGCGCCGGTGAGCCGCACCAACATTGCCTGCAGCCGGCTCATCCGCGGCCGGTATGGATACCAGTGCGGCTCGGACCTCAGATTGAACCGCTCGGTCACGATTGCCTGCTGCCGGCAGAACTTCAGCAGTCCAGCGGCCCCGCCATTGCGGCCACCGACACCCGAGGACTTCCAGCCGCCCATCGGCAGGGTGAGCAGCATGGTGGCGGTCAGCACGCTGTTGATGTTGACGGCGCCCGTTTCCAACCGGCGAGCGACCCGGTCCGCGCGCTCCTTGTTCGCGCTGAACACGCTGGCGGCCAGCCCGTAGGGCGAGTCGTTGGCCAACTCGATGGCCTCGTCCTCGTCACGCACTCGCATCACCGGCAGGGTCGGACCGAACGTTTCCTCGCGCATGCACGCCATCGAATGGTCAACGCCGGTCAGCACCGTCGGCTCAAAGAACATGCCGTCGTCACGACGGTTACCGCCGGTCACGGCGCGGGCGCCGGCCTGCAGGGCATCGGTGACATGATGCTCGACGATGTTCAACTGCCTCTCGGTGGCCATCGCCCCGATATCGGTTTTGAAGCTCCCTGCACGGTCCATACCCTGGCGCAGCGCCGCGACTTTGGCGGTCAGCTTGTCCACGAATTCGTCATAGGCCTTGTCCTCCACGTAGATTCGCTCCACTGAAACGCAAATCTGACCGGAGTTCCATAGGCCGCCCCAGACCGCACCGCTGGTCGCACGGTCGATATCGGCGTCGTCGAGCACGATCATCGCGTCCTTGCCGCCAAGCTCCAGGCTGCATGGGATGAGCCGCTCCCCCGCTCTGGCGGCGATCTTTCGGCCGGTGGCGGTCGATCCGGTGAACTGAATCATGTCCACCTCGTCGACCACCGCGGCCCCGACGGCACCGCCGCCGGTCACACATGCCATCACCGGTGGTCCGTTGATCTCGGTCAGCCAGCCACGGACGACTTCGGCCCAAGTCAGTGGCGTGACCTCGGACGGCTTGAAAAGGACCGCCGCTCCGGCCATCAGCGCCGGGATGCCGTCCACGGTCGAGGTAGCGAGCGGGCCGTTCCACGGGGTGATGACGCCGACGAGCTGATGCGGCCGATGGAACACGCGCAACTTCTTCGTCAACGCCATCGCGCCCGAACGCTCGACGGTGCGGTCAGCGAGGAATTCGGCGGCATGCTTGGTGAAATAGTTCACCGTGTCGACGAATACCGCGGTCTCGACCTGGGCGTCACCCCACGATTTCCCGGTTTCCTCCTGCATCAGGCCGATCAACCGTTTGTCGTTGTCGAGCACCCAGTCCAGCAGCCGTAGCAGGTGTTTGGCCCTGCCCCGGGGGCCCAGTTCCTCCCACGCCGGCTGCGCGGCGCGCAGTTGCTGCGCGACGTCGTGCACCTGTCCCGCCGTCATGTCGGGCACGGCGCCGACAACCCGTCCATCCGCGGGACAGCGCACGGTGATCAACCCGGATCCCTGCACTGAGTCGCTCACACCCAAGTCGGTCTGCGTCGCCATCGACGGTCCTTTCGGTGGACTGCGGTGCCGATATCCTAACAGTGTTTGGTACCGCATGGGGACGGCGGAGTGCAGCTGCCGAGCCGGCCCGACAGCCAGCCGGCCGACGCTCTAGCCTGATCGGATGAGTGTGCAGCCACACGAGGGCCGCGATCTGGCGTCGATCGACGCCGATCGGATTCTGTACGCGGAGGATCTGGCCATCGGAGACTGGATGAGCCTGGGCTCCGTCAAGGTGACCCGCGACGAAATCATCCACTTTGCACGGCAATTCGATCCACTGCCGATTCACATTGATGGAACCGAATCGCCGTTTGGGGACGTGATCGCCAGCGGCATGCACACGCTTGCATTGTTCGCGAGCATCTCGTCGCGCACGTTCATCGCACGGCTCGCGCTGGTGGCGGGCAAGGGGTTCGACCGGATGCGCCTACCGCATCCCGTCCGGCCCGGCTCGGTGCTCACCGGATCGCTACAGGTCGTCGAGGTCAGAATGGGCCCGCGAAAGGCCGACGTACATTGCCGCTACGAGATGGTGGATCAGAACGGCGACCTCGTCATGACGATGCTCGGCATCCAGGTCGTCCGCCGCCGTCACCCCGTCGACGATTAACTCCGAATGCTGGCCCGAACGGGCCGGACCCATTAATCTATCGCCATGAGGTTTACTGCGGCTCCGCTGCAGGGACAGCGGTGGTGACGTCGAGAGCGCCGCACGTTCCGCACTGGACCGATGTCGACTGGGGCCCGTCGATCGCCGATCGCGAGATCAACGGCGTACGGGTCCGCTACCTCGACTGCGGCTCGGGCCCGGCCGTTGTGTTGTTGCACGGCATGGCCGCCAGCTGGCAGTGGTGGCTCGAGAACATTCCGGCACTTGCCCAACGGCACCGAGTCATCGCCGTCGATTTGCCGGGGTTCGGTCATTCCGACCCATTGCCCGCGCCGGCCGAAATGGCCACCCACGCCCGCACGGTGCTCGAACTGCTCAGCCGGCTCGGCATCGAATCGGCAACGGTTTCCGGACATTCCATGGGCGGACTGGTCGCGATAGCGATGTTCAATGCGGACCCGCAGCGGGTCCGAAACCTGATTTTGGTCGACTCCGGCGGGGTGCCCATGTCGGAGCGACGCCTGGCCGTGATTCTGGTAGGCCTGCGCATCTGCGTGGGCGTCTTGCGGCGACGCTTCATTCGCCACGCGCTGGCGACCAAACCATGGGTTCGGCGACTGGCCCTGTGCGCCGCCTTTCGCGATCCCGGCGTAATGTCGCCGGAGCTGGCGGCGCAGACCATGCCGATCTTCGGCGGCCCGGGTTCGGTAGCTGCCATCGCCGCGGCCGGTCGCGCCGTGAACGCTACTGTGCTCGAGTCGATCACCTGCCCGGTGTTGCTGGTGTGGGGCGAGCACGACGCCATCGTGCCGCCCAGCTGCGCCCACCGAATGCACGACAAGTTGCCGAACTCCGAACTCGTCGTCATCGCCGGCTCGGGACACAGTCCGATGATCGAATTCCCGGACCAGTTCCGCGATTTGGTGCTGCAATTCATCGCCGCACGAAGCGACACGCGACACAGATCTACTGATTAGCGATTTCGCAGTTGATCCACAGCCCGGAGGCGCGCCATGACGGTTACCAATACGCACACCTACTGCCGCATTTGCGAAGCCTTGTGCGGGTACATCGCGACAGTGGAGGACGGCGTGCTCGTCCAGATGCGACCCAACAAGGATCACCCGATGTCGCGGGGCTTCGGCTGCCCGAAGGGCGTCGCGATGACTGAGCTGGTCAACGACCCGGACCGGGTGCTGTACCCGTTGCGACGCAAGCCCGGAGTACCGCGCGGACAGGGCGGACTCGAACAGTTCGAGCGGATCAGCTGGGAGCAGGCCTTCGACGAGATCGCCTCGAAGCTTCGGTCCGTGGTCGACACCCATGGCGGCAGCGCCGTGGGTGCTTATCTCGGCAACCCCGTGTACTTTTCGTATTCGCCACCGATGTGGGTGAAGGGATTCATCGACGCGCTGCAATCGCCGCACTTTTACACCCCGGGGTCGCAAGACACCGCGAGTCGCTCTGCTGCCAGCGCGTTCCTCTACGGCTCGGCCCTGCTCTTCCCGATCCCGGACCTCGAGCGCACCGACTTCCTGTTGATGCTGGGTGCGAACCCCTTTGTGTCGCATGGCAGTCTGCTGACCGCTCCGCACATCAAAGAGACACTGCGGGCGATTCCCAAGCGTGGTGGACGAGTCGTCGTGGTCGATCCGCGGCGCACTGAGACGGCGAGGGTCTTCGAGCACCTGCAGGTGCGCCCGGACTCAGACGCGTGGCTACTGGGCGCAATGTTGCGGGTGATCTTCGACGAGGGACTCGAGGACCGCGAGGCCATTGCCAAGACCTCGCGCGGTATCGAGATGCTGCGTCAGATGGTCGCCGGTGACACCTTCACCTGCGAGGAAGCCGCACGGCGTACCGGCATTCCCGCCGATCAGATCCGCCAGCTCGCACGCGATCTCGCGATCGCCAGGAGCGCCGCCGTGTACGGGCGAATCGGCACCTGCCGTGGTCGGCATGGCACGCTGACCGTGTTCCTGCTCGACGCCCTGAACGTCGTCACGGGCAATTTCGATCGACCCGGCGGCTCCCTGCTCGGCAAGTCGTTGACCCCGCCGGCATTCAACAAGGCCGCCGATACGTTCGGCAAGCATTTCGGCCGGATCGGCGGCTTCCCTGACGCGTTCGGCATGCTGCCGTCGGTGATGATGGGCAAGGAAATGCTCACCCCGGGCGACGGGCAGTTGCGGGCGTTCTTTACCGTCGGTGGAAATCCGGTCCTGGCCAACCCCAATCCCGACGAACTGACCCGCGGCATCAAGGGCCTCGAGCTGATGGTCTCGATCGACCTGTACGTGTCGGAGACGGGCCTGCTGGCCGACTACATCTTGCCCGGCACCACGTTTCTCGAGAAGCACGATGTGCCATTGCAATTCGCGCCATATCACATTGTTCCGTTCGCGGAGTCGACCGAGCCGGTGATCGCCCCGCGCGGCGAGTCCAAGGACGAGTGGCAGATCATCGATGAAATCGCCCGCCGTATCGGCATCGCCCCGTACAGCGCCCCGGCGCTGCGGACGGCGGCCAGGTTCGGCATCAGGCCGAAGCCGCGGACCCTGGTCGACCTGGCCGTCCGGTTGGGACCCTATGGCGACTTCTTCGGATTGCGCCGCAACGGATTAAGCCTGAAGAAGCTCACGGCGGCGACGAATGGGATACAGCTCGGCGAGCATCAACCCACCGGCGAGCAGCGCAAACGGATTCGACACAGGGACGGTCTGGTGCATCTGGATGCCCCCGCGGTACTGGCCGAATCGCGCCGACTCGGTGACCGGCACAGAGCCGACCCGGACCTGCCACTGTCGCTGATCACGTTGCGCGAATTGCATTCTCACAACTCGTGGATGCATAACCTGCCGTCGCTGATGACGGCGCGCCGCAAACACACCGCGCGGGTGCACCCGAAGGACGCCGCGAGCGCCGGCCTGATGAACGGCGATCGGGTACGCATCGTCTCGGCGTCGGGGGAGATCGAGACGGAAGTGCTCGTGACCGATGAGATCATCGAGGGCACCGTCGCGGTACCGCACGGCTGGGGCCACCGGTCGGCGGGATGGCGACGGGCCAATGACGCCGGTGGACCGAACATCAACGTTCTCGCGTCCACCGAGATCGCTGATGTCGAGAAGATCGCGGGAATGACGCTGCTCGACGGGATCCCGGTGCGGCTCGAGCCGGTTGCAGGCGACTCGCCCGCCCCGACTCCAGAATTTGCGACCCGGCCCTGAGTCGGTTCGCACCACGATCGCGGCGAACGATCGTTACACTGCGGCACCGCTCGAATGATGCTAGGAACGGGAACTGAGGACCAGCAGTCGCATTCGATTCCGGGCCGGTCGGTGCCGACGGCCTCAGCACCCGGAGGATCATGGACAACCGATATTTCCCGATAGTCGTAGTCGTGGTCATGCTCGCGCTTGGTTTGACACTTACGATCGACGACTTCCGGCGCGCTGCCACACTGCGGCGGCCGCTGGCGGTGGCCTTGATCTGCCAGGCCCTGTTACTCCCGGCTCTGTGCTGGCTGATCGCCGAGGCGTTTGACCTTCCACCGAACCTGGCGGTCGGGCTGATGCTGATGGCAGCGACCCCGGGCGGGACGACCGCGAACATTCTCAGTCACCTGTTCAATGGAGACCTCGCGCTGAACCTCACGTTGACCGCGGTCAACGCGGTGCTATCGATCGTCGCAGTACCGGTGATCCTGGCGCTGTCGATGACCTGGTTTCTGGGGAATGGGCGCTTTCTTCCGCTCCAATGGGACAAGTTTCTCGGAGTGTTCGGGCTTGTGCTGGTGCCCACGGCGATCGGGGTAGCAATCCGTCATCGCTTTCCCGGGCTCGCCCGGCGACTTCAGACGCCCATCCGAATAGCCGCAGCACTGCTGTTGGTGCTCATCATCGCGGCGACGCTCGTCAAATCCTGGGCGACACTTTCGCGGTACTTCGGAGTGCTGAGCGGCGCCGTTGCGGCCTTCTGCGTAACGAGCCTGACCGTCGGCTACCTGATGCCGCGCTTGATGCGCCTTGCCGGACGGCAGGCGATCGCGATGAGTCTCGAGATCGGCATGCACAATGGGGTGTTGGCGATGGGCATTGCGCTGAGTCCGCAGCTACTCAACAACCCCGAAATGGCCATCCCGGCAGCGGTGTACGGCATCATCGCGCTGTTCATCGCTATCGCGTTTCTTTCCACCGTTCGCAGACTGGACCCAACGTTTCGCGATCCCGGCCGCATCGCCGGCACCGAACGGCCTGCTAGGTTCCGGGACCCGCAAGAAGACCTCACCTAGGGCACTTCGGTTCGGCGGCGTGACTTCAGCCTCTGATCAGGGCTGAAACAACGCCGGCCCGACGAAAGTCAGGAGCAGCTTCGTCATGGCTGCTTCGTCGAGGTCGTCGCGTGGCGTCAGCCACGTCATCTGTCTTTGCAGCCAGTCGATGATTTCGTCCTCGCTCGCATCCGCGCGGAGGCGTCCAGCAGTCCGGCGACATGGGCTCGGCCTTCAACGGCGCGCGCCGGCTCGCCGAGACGTTCGACGCCCTGCGCGAGCTGAACGGGCAAGCCGTCGCGAGCGTCGCATAGCATTTCGGTCCAGCATCGAGGGGTTACTGGACCCGCGAACAGCTAAAGCTTATAGTTTTGCGTGAAACAGATAGCCGGCCAGACCCTTTGGCGTCAAGCTGTCGAGCGGAGGCGATAGGTAATGAGGGTTCACCTTGAACGCGCTAAGTGTTCCGGACATGCGCAGTGCTTCGCGGTCGAACCGGACTTGTTCCCGATCGACGACGACGGCTACTCGACCCTGCAGGACCACGACGTCGCCCCCGGCGACGAGCAAGCCACCCGTTTGGGCGTAAATGCCTGCCCCGAAGTCGCGCTAATCATCGAGGACGACTAGCTGGCGGGCTCTCGCTTACGGAGAAGCCAGCAGGTCCCGGCGGATGATCTCGCGCATGATTTCGTTTGTGCCGCCATATATTCGCTGGATGCGCGCGTCGATGAGTGCCTTGGCGAACCGGTACTCCGGCACGTACCCGTAGTCGCCGTGTAGTCGAAGGCCCGCGTCAATGACGCGGCCCTGCAATTCGGTCGCCCAGTATTTGGCCTTGGCCGCATCCACGGCCGTCAGCTTGTCGTGGTTGTATGCGCGCACGCAGCGATCCAGGTACGCCCGAGACACCTCGATGGCCGTCTTCGTTTCCGCCAGAACGAATCCCGGCGACTGGAGATCACCGATTCGCTCACCGGACCCGGACTGCTGCCCGACGTAGGCCAGCGTCCAGTCGAACACCGCCTCGGCAGAAGCCTGTGCGGCAATTGCGATCCCGAGACGTTCCAGCGGCAGGCTCTGCATCAGGTACGCAAATCCCGCCCCCTGGTCGCCAAGCAGATTTTCTTGGCCGAGAACGACATCGTCGAATATCAGCTCCGCGGTGTCTTGCGCGTGCAGCCCAACCTTGTCCAGTTTGCGGCCGCGGCGAAAACCAGGCGTACCGTCCTCGACGACGAACAAGCTGAAACCCCGCGAGCCCGCGCCCGGGTCGGTCTTGGCGAACACGATCACCAGGTCACACAGAATCCCGCTGGTGATAAAAGTCTTGGAACCGTTGAGGACCCAGCCGCGCGCGTCTTTGCGGGCGGTGGTCTGGATGGCGCGTAGGTCGCTGCCCGCGCCGGGTTCGGACATCGCGATGGCGCCGATGGTCTCACCGGTCACAAATCCGGCTAGCCACCGCTCGCGCTGTCCTTCATCGGCATGACGCAGCAGATAGTTCAACACGATGTCGTCGTTGGTAGAGAAACCCGACTGCAGGGCCGAGGCCCCGACCCGGGCGATTTCTTGCTGGATCACTACCCGATAGCGGTAATCCTGCTCCTGTGCCCCGCCGAATTCTTTCGGCGCCGACTGGCCGAGGATGCCGTGTTTACCGGCCGCTAGCCAGGTTTCGCGGTCGATCAGGCGATCGGCATCCCACTGTGCCAGCTTCGGAACCACATGGGCGTCCACGAATTCACGTACCGACGCGCGAAACCGTTCGTGGTCCTCGTCGAACAGATCGCTGTCCATCACTACCCTCCGCACCGCAACCAATAACCTTGCTGTCATAGATTACGGCTCGCGGTGCCGTAGGCAGGTAACAGGGCCGGAAGTTGCGGGACGGGTCGCGGCTCTCCGGCTCGGCCCTGGTGAGATTAGCCTCTTCAACTGAAGTTAAAGTCCATGTCCGAGCTGTGTTCCAAACAAGCCGCGACGCACCGCCAAAGGCAGACGCGGCCGGCCGGCCACAAATCAGCTGACATTTCTTGATTGACGTCTTATACCTAGTGTCGTAAGTTTAATTGCCGTGAAGCGGCGTGAGCTCGCAACACGTACCGCGCGGGTGCAACAGCCCGCTGGTCAGCCACATCGAGGCTTCGGTAGGTGAGGCTTTTCCGACCGGGGACACAGCGAAGGAGAACGATGAAACTCGAAGGCAAGGTCGCCTTGATCACCGGAGCGGGTTCTGGCCTTGGCCGGCAAGCGGCACAACTGTTCACTGCCGAGGGCGCCAGGGTCGCAATCGTGGACATCGACGCCGATCGCGCGGAGCAGACATCAAAGCTGGTCGAGCAGCAGGGCGGTGACGCCATCGCAATTACGGCCGACGTTGCCCAGAAGGACCAGATAACCGCCGCCGTGGCCAGTACCGTCGATCACTACGGCAAGCTCGACATCGCCTGGGCCAACGCGGGAATCGTGTCACGTGGTGGTGCGGCGGCTCTGGGCACTGAGCAGCCGATCGAATTCGAGGACATGACCGAGTCCGATTGGCAGCACGTGTTGGGCGTCAACCTGAGTGGCGTTGTCTACACCGCTCAAGCCGCGGTTCCACACCTGAAGGCCAATGGTGGCGGCACGATTCTGGCCACGTCCTCGGCGGCGTCGTTTGTCGCCTACCCAAAGATCGCGTTGTACTGCGCCACCAAGGCGGGCGTCAACGGCTTGGTGCGCGCCTTGAGCCTGGATCTGGGCCGCTACGGCATCCGGGTCAATGCGATTGCGCCGACCCACGGCATGTCACCCAATTTCTTGATGCCCCCTGGCGCGCCGGTGGTTGGCCAATCCTACGAAGAGATGGCCGGCCCGTGGAACCCGACACTGTCACCAATCCCCCTCAAGCTGCAACGCCCTCCCTCGCTGCACGACAACGCCAAAGTGGCGCTGTTCCTGGTTTCCGACGACTCGGCTTACATCTCCGGGGTCACCCTCGGCGCCACCGACGGGGGCACGCTGGCCCGCGTCGGAATGTGGTTCCCAGAGGATCTCAACCCGGAGCCTGTTACCAACGCGAATTGACCGGCCCCAAAATGACGTCGCGAATGATTGGAGCGTAGCGAGATGACCACAGCAATGGATCGGGTGCCGCCGAACCTCGTCACCGACTTCGACGTCTACGAGCCCGCCCTGGCTACTCCGGTTGACGTCTTTCAGCAGCGAGTTGCCGAGCTGGCCGCCATAGGTCCCGTCGTGTACTCGCCGGCTTACGGAGGTCACTGGGTGGTCACCCGGTACAAGGAGATCCATCAGATCCTCACCGACGCGGAAACGTTTTCCAGCTACCCGAACAATCTGGTCACGCCAATGGATTTCGGGAAGTTCATCCCACTCGAACTCGACCCGCCGGAGCACACCGCGTACCGCCACGTGTTGCAGCCACTATTCAGTCCGCAGCGCATGAAGAAGCTTTCGGACGATATCCGTGCGGTGGTCAACGAGTTGATCGACGGCTTTGCGGCCAGGGGCAGCGCCGAATTCATCTCAGAATTCGCCCACGAGCTACCGGCGAGGATTTTCTTGGCCCTGATGGACTGGCCGCTGGAAGACGCCGGGCTGTTCACCGAGGCAACCGATGTGGTGCTGTTCGGCAAGCCCGGCGGTACACCGGAGGAGTCGGACCAGGCCCGCATCGCCGCCGGTTTGACCGTGGCCGGCTATTTCCAGAAGGTCATCGAGGACCGGCGCAACAACCCCGGCGACGACGCGACATCTACCCTGATCAACACCGAGGTCGAATTGCCCGACGGCACACGGGTGCTGCAAGACCAAGAACTCATCTTGATGTTCTACCTGCTGTTGATGGGTGGCTTGCACACGGTGCAGGGTTCGCTTGCATGGGCGATCGTGCATCTGGTCAACAACCCTGCGCAACGGGATCTCATCATTGCCGACCCGACCTCGATCCCGAAGGCCGTGGAAGAGATTCTGCGCATCGAAGCGGCCGTCGCCGCCGGTCGTCGCGCGACCCGCGATGTCGAGCTCGGCGGGGTCAATATCGCGGCGGGCGACCAGCTCCTGTTGATGCTGTGTTCGGCGAACCGCGATCCGGATACGTTCACCCAACCCGGCGACTTCGACATCACCCGCTCCCCCAACCGGCACTTGTCGTTCGGCGCCGGGGTGCACCGTTGCTTGGGCTCACATCTCGGGCGCGTCGAATTGACCATCGCGCTCGAGGAACTGCACCGACGCATCCCGGACTACCAACTGGTGGAATCCGATCCCCCGGTCTTCCACTCGACCCAGGTGCGCGGCTGCCTCCGAATGCCGATCGTCTTTACGCCAGAGAAGTGAGTCTGATGACCACATCGCTACCGCGCCAGGACCGAATCCGTCGGGCACTTGAGCTGTTGCGGAACGAAACGACGGACAAGTTCGACGACGTCGTCGGCTTTTCCGCGCACGAGTTCACCGACCCGGAACTCGCGCAACAAGAGCGCGATCTCATTTTCGGCCGTGTCCCCTCGATCGTTGCCCACGGCTCCGAGATCGCGCGGCCACTCGACTTCATGACCGTGCAGATGCCACGTAACAACATCATCGTGGTGCGCCAAAAAGACAAGAGTGTCAAGACGTTCGTGAATCTGTGCCGGCATCGCGGTGCCCTGCTGGAGGACAGTGAGAAGGGACGCTGCCGTTTCTTCTCTTGCCCATATCATCGGTGGTCCTACGATCCCGACGGCTCGTTGCGGATGGTCACCCGAGATGCCACATTCGGCGAGATCGACCGCAAGAAACAGGGTTTGGTGGAGCTGCCGTGCGAGGAACGCCACGGTTTCATCTGGGTGGTCGACAACGCACACGCCTCAATCGATGTCGCGGCCTGGCTGGGGCCGGATATGGACACGATCTTGGCCGGCTATCACCTGGACAAACTCCAGTGCGTGCGCTCGGCGGGGTTCGACGAACCGACCAACTGGAAGATCATGCAGGACGCGTTCCTCGACGGTTACCACATCCAGTACGCACACCCGAACACCGCCGGCAAGATCATCCACACCAACGTGATGGCATTCGAGGATTTCGGTCGGCACTGCCGATTCATCGCGCCGCGTAAGTCGATCGACCGCTGGTTGGAAGAGGACCCCGGCGACCGTCAACTCGACCGCTATGTCACCGAGACGCACTTCCTGCTGCCTAACAGCACGTTGCTGCGTCAACCAGATCACTTCCAGCTACTGACCTTCCGGCCCCACCCCAGCGATCCGGCCCAGTCCCGCATGGAGCAACGGCTGATGGTCCCGGCACAGGCAGACTCGGGTATGGACGAGGCACACTGGAACCGCTTGTGGGACAAGAACTGGGACATTCTCCTGGCCGTGTTGCACAACGAGGACTTCCCGTTGCTGCGCAATTCGCAGCGAGGGATGGCCAGCGCGGATGCCGGCGATATGTTGTTGGGCCGCAACGAGACCGCTAACCAGGTATTCCGCCGCGAAACCAAAAGGCTTCTCGCCGAAGGCCTCACCGCGGAGTGACCTTGCGATGATCAAATATGAGTGGCGAAATAGTCTGAGCCCCGACGAAAGGGCCGAGCTATCCGACCTCCTCAGGCGCGCCGCGAGCTACGACGCCGAACCCGAATACAATCGGATCGATTTCACCGACGTCGATCGCGCTATGTCCCAATCCGATTCGTCGCAGCGCCATCTTTTGATTTGGATGCTGCCGCACGCCACCGCGATGGGCGAGCCCGACCAACCCGAGCGAATCGCCGGGCTACTTCGCCTTAGGTGCCTGCCGGACGGGTCGGCGCATGCTAGCGCCGTGATCGATCCTCGGCTGCGCTCGATCGGCATCATGACACTACTCGTGGAACGGGTCGGCTTGGACACGTCGTCTCCCGGCGGCTGGCTGGACACCGGTGCCCACACTGTGACCGCATGGGCCCAGGGCAATCATCCCGCGGCCGGCCGGCTTTCGAACCGATTCTTGATCCCGCGCACCCGGCGGGTGTGGAAACTGATCCGCTCCGCCGAGGCCGTTGAGGACGCCACCGCCGCACCGGTTCTGGAGCCCGTCGATGACGTCGCGCTGGCCGAGCTGAGCTGGGTGCCGGCGCCACCGGGCAATGACCACACCTACGCGCTGCGTGAGTCGGGGCGCATTCTGGGGGTGGTAGCGCTGGATCTGCGTGCCACGACATCCGAGGAGTTCGGCCGCTGCGCCACCATTGTGTCGGCCTTCGCCCCGCCGGGCGCCGAGGTGCCACCACGCCGCCGGCTACTTGACGGCGCGGCGGCCGTCGTGCACGAGGCCGGACTGACCGGGGTGGTCATCTACGTCGACTCCGACGACACCGGCACCGTTAATGCCTGTCGACTTGCCGGATTTCAACACGACCGCACCGACGTGCGCTATCAAATCGGAGGGCAGCGATGACCGCAACGATCCCCGCCGACCTGGCCAGCACGGCCGAGGCGCACGGCAAGGCCGTTGCCGCAGGCGATAATGAGACGGTACTAGCCGATTTCCTGCCCGACCGCGTCGGCCAATTGATCGCGTCGGCCGATGTGCCCGACCGACTCAAGGGCGCTCAGGTCCGCACCATCCGCGAAGCGGGGCCCGGCAGTTACGACGTCGTCATCCGCTACACCAAACCCGACGACGAATGGTTCGAACTGCGCAGCCACTGGGTGCAATTCACCGACGGCAGCTGGCGGGTGGCCAGCGTGCGCAACATTCCCGAGACTCCACCGTGGATGAGTCTCACCGGACCGTCCGACGACGGCCTTGACGCGGCGCACTGGGAGGGGCTGCGTGCCGGAAAGCTGTTACTGCAACGGTGTTGCCGATGTGCGACCTGGGTTTGGTCGCCACGCCCCATCTGTCCGGCGTGTCATTGTTTCGACCTCAAGTTCGAGGCGGTCGACCCGGTAGGGACCATCTACTCGTGGACGCGAACCTGGCAGCCGTTCGGCCCGGAGGCCACCGGCCACCTGCCTTATGTCGTGATCCTGGTCGAACTTCCCGCCGCCGGCAGCCGGCGAATCCTGGGCGTACTCGCCAACGCCGACGGGCTCACCCCACGCATCGGTGCCGGGGTGCGTGGGGTCATCGACCGGCCTTCCGACGACCGGTACTGGCCCCTGGTGCGCTGGCATCTGGATCCCGACTCGAACGGACAGGCGCAATGAGCGGGTTCCGAGCTTCGACCGCGGTGGTGGGAGTCGGCTGCACCGACTACTACAAGCGCGGGACCAGTCCGCTGTCGTCTGCGCAACTGGTGCTGCAGGCGATCCTGCGGGCGTGCGATGATGCGGGCGCCGACCCGCGCGCCGTCGACGGGTTCGTCTCTTACGCAGGGGATTCCAGCGAAGGTCTGGCCATCGGCGCCGCACTCGGCGTCCACGAGGTGCGCTGGTCGACCCAGGTGTGGGGCGGTGGCGGCGGTGCGGTGGCGGCCGCTGTCAACTGCGCCGCCGCCGCGGTACACAGTGGGCAGGCGAACTGCGTAGCGGTCTACCGCGGCCTATCGGAGGCCACCGACGGGCGCGGGGCATACAACAAGGGACACATGGGCCATCTCTATGCGGCTCACGGCATGCTGGCCCCCGCCCAGGTGTGCGCGATGCGCACCCAGCGGATGCTCGAGGTCGACGGTGTGCCGGCTTCAACCCTGGAGGCGGTCGCACTGGCCGGCTACCATCACGCCCAAAACAATCCAAACGCTGTCGCCTACGGCCAACCGCTCGATCACGACCGCTACCAGGGTGCCCGGCTCATCTCGGAACCGCTACGACTATTCGACTGCTCTCGCGAAAATGACGGCGCCACCGCGGTTTTGGTTGTCAGTGCCGAACGCGTAGACGACTACCGCGGGACGCCGGCCTACATCCTGTCCGGCGTGCAGGGAGCCACCGCCGGCTGGACCGAATCAGTGGAAAATGAAAACCCTTACACCAGTGCGGGCTTTCATCCCGCTCTGGTGAAGCGGCTTTGGGACGGGGCGCAACTCAGCGCGTCCGATATCGATGTCGCGCAGGTATATGAGAACTTCACCGGTCCCGCGGTGGCGTCGATGATCGATCACGGCTTGTGCCCGCCGGGGCCCGCGGCCGGCGAGTTCCTCACCGTCGAGAACCTGACCGTGCAGCGCGGCCGGCTGCCCATCAACACCGCCGGCGGAAACATCGCGGAAGGTTTCGTGCACGGCATCGGCCTGGTCGCCGAGGCGGTGCGGCAAATCCGCGGAGGTTCGCCCAACCCTGTTGCCGATGCTGATGTTTCGCTGCTGATCGGCGGTCCGATGGCACCACTGGTCAGTTCGACGGTATTCGGGTCGGCGGCCACGATCTGACCCATCGGGGAATCGAGGAGGAAAATGGCGGCAACCGTCGGCTCCGCACTGCACTGGTGGGCAAGAACCAAGGGCGACCAGCCCGCGATCCTGCTCGGCGAGGACCAACTCACCTATCGGCAATTGCACGATTGGTCCGGGCGGGTAGCGCGGCGCCTGGCCGACGACGGCGTCAAGCCGGGCGACCGCGTCGGACTACTGGCACCCAACGTGCTGCAATGGCCGGTGGCGGCGTTGGCAATCATGAAGGCCGGAGCGGTGCTGGTGCCGTTCAATGCCCGCCTCAAGCCCACCGAGGTTCGCAAAATCGCGGACGACGCGGGGCTTAGCCTGCTGATCGCCGCCCCTTCCCACACCGGCGTTGCACATGAGGCGCGCCAGGCGGGCCGCGAATTCGCGGTGCTGGCGTTCGACGGCGTCGACGCGGAACGCAATGGCGCTCCTGATGATTTTCGCGTCGACCCGGCCGGCGAGGAGCCGATCGCGGTGATTTTCACCAGCGGATCGACCGGCCTGTCCAAGGGCGTGATCCTGACCAGCAACACCTTGCTGGCCATCGTGTTGGAAAACACGCTGACCGAGGAGGGTTTCCGTCCGGGCACCGTCACACTGCTGGTGTTGCCGCTGGCGTTCACCCCGGGCCTGGTGTACGGACTGCTGATCACGACGGTGCTGGGCGGAACCCTGGTGGTCGAACCAGAGCTCAACCCGTCACGCGCGGTGAATCTGATCGAACAACACTCGGTGCGCGCGATCTTCGGCGTCCCGCTGATCTTCGAGTCCCTCTCTCGTGCAGATGAATTCGACAACGCCGACCTGAGCTCGCTACAAACCGCGATCGTCGGCGGCGCGGCCGTGCCGACCGACCTACTGAAACGCTGGGCCGACAAAGGGGTGTTGCTGCGCCAGATCTATGGCATGACCGAGGCTGGCGGGGTGGCGACAGCGACACAGAAATCCGACGCCCTGCGCCATCCCGACTCGTGCGGAATGGGCTCGATCTTCACCGAGGTGACGGTCATGACCGACGACGGCTCGGCAGCCGCCCCGGGTGAGCACGGCGAGATCGTGGTGCGCGGCCCCGGGGTCACCCCCGGATATTGGGATGATCCGCAAGCAACCTCCACCGCGATTCGCGACGGCTGGCTGCACAGCGGCGATCTGGGAACACGCGACGCACAGGGGCGCATCACCTTCGTCGACCGCATCAAAGACCTGATCATCTCCGGCGGAATCAACATCTCACCGGTGGAGCTGGAGGCGGCCATCGCGACTCTTGACGGCGTCGACGAGGTGGCCGTCATCGCCGCCGCCGACGCGCGGTTCGGTGAGACCCCCGCCGCGATCATCACGGTGGCACCGGAAGCCAAGGGCCTCAACGAGACCGCGGTGATCGCGCACTGCGAACAACTGCTTTCCGACTACAAGGTGCCGCGGTATGTGGTGCTGCGGTCGGAACCACTGCCCCGATTGCCCAGCGGCAAGATCGCAAAACAGGCGGTCCGGGAGGAATACCATGACATCGGCCAACGATTTACCCGCGCGAGGTGACGCCGGGCCCGACGCGGGCGGGTTGCTCGCGCCGGGGGTGTCTCTCCGACTCGCGGGCCACGGCAGGACCAGGCGGCGCACCAATACCAGCGTTCTCAGTAGCGACGCCACGGTGGCGCGCGAACAGATCCTGGCCGCGGCAGAAGACGTCATTGCGCGCTATGGGGTCTCGAAAACCACCATGGACGACATCGGCAGGCAAGCCGGTGTCTCCCGTCCCACCGTGTACCGGTATTTCGGCGACCGCGATAATCTGTTGGGCGCGTTGATCGAACGGCGCGCACGGATGCTGTTCGATCGTGCCCGTCACTACATCTTCGGGTTTGGGTCCTTCGACCAACAACTCGTCGAGGGGCTGTTGTATCTCGTCGACCACGGTCGACGGGACCCGATCGTCCGGATCCTGGTTGGCCCCGAATACCGGGACGTGACTACGCCGATCGTCAACGGATCCGCGCTTGCCGCCGAACTTACCGCCGAGATGTGGGAGCCGGTGCTGCGGCGGGCAATGCAACGCGGCGAAATCCGGTCAGATCTTGACGTGTTGGCCGTCGGCCAGTGGCTGGCATTGGTGCAGTTCATCCTCGTGGGACGGTGTGATGCTACCGGCGCCGACGATGCCGGAACCCGCATGCTATTGAAAACGTTTGTATTACCGGCATTTTCGCCTGTTCAGCGGCCGGTTACTCCATAGAGCAGCATCTGCACGGCTTCCTCGATCTGGCGGCTCTTGCCGGGACGGCGTTGGTCTGACGGAAAAAGCCAGTCGTCGAGCAGCACCAGCGACAGCACCGAGCCGACGGACAGGGCCACCGCAACCGGGGCGTCGAGCTCACGGAAATGCCGCGCCGCACCGTGCTCAGTGAGCACCAGCTGCACGGAGCGCAGATTGTCCGCGAGCTTGCTGCTCACCCGCGCAGCCACCTCGGCGAGCACCGGCTCACCACCGATGACCCGGGCGGCCACCAGCGTCCGAAACAACTCCTTGTGCTCGGCGGCCAGGCCGTAGAAGCCTTTGACGAACGACCGCGCGACCTCGGCGGGGTCGGTTTGCGCTGCCACAGTCACGTTCCAGGTCTTGGCCCACTGATTCACAAACTCCGTGAACGGCGCCAAGATCGTCGTTTCGAACAGCTCAGCCTTGCTTCCGAAGTTGCGGAAAAGTACCGACTCACCGACACCAGCGGCCTCGGCGATCTGACGGGTCGTGGTGCCGTGATAGCCCTGTTCGGAAAACAGGCGGTGCGCAGCCTGCAGGACTAGGGCCCGGATCTCGTCGACGCCTCGGCGTCCGTTTCGGGGACTGGCCACCGGATCGGCTAACGGGGAGACCCGGCTGTTAACGCCGAACTCAGCATTCCGGGCCTCCTTACTCGACAATGTTCTCCCGACTCTAACCCCCGTCGCGTGCAGCTTCGGACCGATCCGCGGGCGTGCCGGCCCCCGGGTGGAGCGTCCGGAATTTCTGCCTCTATCGTAAGCACCACTTACGATCTAAGATAGTGACACTTATCTTCGCATACGGAGGAGCGGTGTCGCATGGCGAAACAGATTGAGCTTGACTCGGGGCTGGCCAAGGCCGCTGTCTGGTCGGGCATCGCGCTGATCGTGGCGATGATCCTGGCGCAGGGTTTCATGATGCATTTCATTCCGCCGCCATCGCCGGCTCTGTCGGCAAAGGAGCTCGCCCAACGGTTCATCGACCGGCGGGACGAAATCCGGCTGGGATGCTTGATCCAGTGCATCTTCTGGTCGTTCTGGGCAACGTGGTGCATGGCGATCACCATCTTCATTCGCAAAATGGAACGCGGCTGGCCGATCCTGACGTACTCGTCGATCGCGCTGCAGGGCGGCGGCTACGTCTTCTTCATCTTGATTCCGATGACGTGGGGCGTCATCGCGTTTCGGCCGGAGTCGCTGGACCCGGCGGTGATGCAGATCATGAACGACTGGGTGTGGTTCGACTTCCTGTTCACCTGGCCCCCGTTCGCGGTGTGGATGGCGGTGATCGGCCTGGCCATCATCAAGGACCACAACGTGCCGACGCTGTACCCGCGCTGGGTCGCATACCTGAACTTCTGGTGTGCCATCTTGATCTTCCCCGCCGGGCTGATTGTGTTCTTCCACGACGGCCTGTTTGCCTACAACGGTGTCGGCGCCTTCTGGATCCCCTTCGCAATCTTCTTCGGGTGGATGATCGCGATGTCGGTGCTGACCCTGCAAGCCATCGACCGACAAAAGGCGAGAAGCCCCGAGGGTCCGCGCGAGATGGCCGCGGTCTAGGGCGAAGGACATTCCCTTGCCGCCCATGACGACGCAGTCGACGGCACCGGCAGCAACGCACAAGGCCAAAAGGGTTCCCGGCGAAGAAGGCGTCTGGATCTTCATACTCGGCGACATCTGCGTTTTTGCCGTTTTCTTCACGTACTACCTGGTCCAGCGCGGCAAGCACGTCGATCTCTTCGATGTGTCGCAGTCCACCCTGAACAAGAACTTCGGCGCGGTCAACACGGTGTTCCTGCTGATCAGTTCGCTGTTCGTGGTGTTGGCCGTCCGTGCCATGCGAGCGGCCGAGCGGCTACTCGCACGACGGCTGATCGCCGCGGCTTTCCTGTGCGGCGTGGCCTTCATCGTCGTCAAGGTCTTCGAGTACTCCGAACGGATTGCGGCGCACCAGATCCCGACCACCAACGGGTTCTACCTGCTCTACTTCGTCCTGACCGGGTTGCACCTCTTCCACCTGATCCTCGGGTTGGGCGTGCTCACGGCGCTGTTCTTCCTCGCCCGCAGGGCCGAGCTCTCCAAACACCAGTGGGCATTCTTCGAGGGCGGAGCCTGCTTTTGGCACATGGTCGATCTGCTGTGGCTGGTGCTGTTCCCGCTTATTTTCTTGGTCAGGTGAGACGAATGTCGGCCTTGCTGCGCACGCCGGCGACGGCGGTGTGGGTCCTATTGATAACCGCCACCGGTGTGTCCTGGGCGCTGGGGACTCAGCACGGTATGCACGGTCACCAGCTGGCCAGCGTGATCATCCTGCTGATCGCCTTCGTCAAAGTCCGCTTGGTCGGCATGTACTTCATGGAGCTGCGGGAGGCACCAAATGTCTTGCGCGGGCTGTTCGAAGCGTATTGCCTAATTGTGTGCGCGCTGCTCCTGGGAGTTTTTATTTTCGCCTAAACACTTGACGGAGACGCAGCGCGCGACAACAGTCTTGCCAGGAGGTAGCAGTGGAAGCGAGAGTGCAGCGAGTCCTGATTTGGACCGGCCCGGGGATGATCGCGCTGTGGCTGGGCGCGTTCCTGTTCATCGCGGGGTTCATACCGCCCTCGCATCCGAGCGCCAGCGCCGCCGAGATCGTGCGTCTCTATGCAGACCACCCCAATGCGATAAAGCTCGGCATGATCATCTCGATGGCGGGTTCGGCCCTGCTGGTTCCGTGGGCCATCGCGATCTCGGGCCAGCTGCGACGAATCGACGGAGCGAAGGCACTCGCCGACGTGCAGATGGTCTCGTGCGCGTTGCTGTCCCTGGAGTTCATCACGCCGATCGGCGTGTGGATGGCCGTCGCCTTCCGGTACGACGATCGCGCACCCGACGTGACCCGTGCGCTTCACGACGTCGGCTGGATCCTGTTTGTGACGGTCATCTGGTCGCTTTGGGTGCAATTGCTCGCGATCGCCGCCGCGATTCTGATCGATCACCGCAGCGAGCCGGTGCTACCGCGATGGCTCGGATACCTCAACCTGTGGGTGGCCATGCTGATCATCCCGGCCGGGTTGGTGTTGTTCTTCAAGCATGGACCGTTCGCGTGGAACGGGGTGGTCGGCTTGTACATCCCCCTCGTGGCGTTCGTCATCTGGATCATGTCGATGACGGTCACCATCCATCAGAAGCTGTCCCAGGAGATCGCGTCGGCGTCGCAGGCCGTGGAACCGGTAGCGCCCTGAGTCGGTGCCGCGCAATCGTCGTCAATGACCCGAGGTGCCGCCGTCGACGGCGATCGTGGAGCCGGTGATATAGCTGGACGCCGGGCTGGCCAAAAACACCACCACAGTGTCGATCTCGCGCTGGGTGGCGACCCTTCCCAGTGAACACCCGGCGAGGAATCGGTCCAGGGTTTCGCTCGACATGTCGCCGATCATGTCGGTCTCGACGAATCCCGGCGCAATGGCATTGACGCGAATGCCTTTGCGGGCCGCCCACTGATTGGACAAGTCTTTGGTCAAGCCGATCAGCCCGGCTTTGCTGGACGCGTAGGCGGCTTGCGGCAGGTGGGATTTGATCAGGCCAAGCATGCTGGAGACGTTGATGATGCTCGAGCCGTGACCCATCACCCGCGCGCAGGCCTGCGCGACCCAATAGGCGCCGAACAGGTTCACCTGGACCACCGAGGTGAAATCCTCCGGTCGTTCCCGCGATGCGGGTTTCACCAGCGAGACGCCGGCGTTGTTCACCAGCACGTCGATCCGACCGAATTGATCGACCGCCGCGTCGACCAGCGCCGCGCAGTCCTCGGGACATGTGACATCGGTCGGTACCGCCAGGCATTCCCTCCCGACCTCGCGAACGCCGCGCGCGGTTGTCTCCAAGGGTCCCGGTCGACGGCCGGCGATCACGACGTCGGCCCCCGCCTCGGCGAGGGCGCGGGCGAAACCCGCGCCCAGACCACTGCCCGCCCCGGTCACGACCGCGACGCGGCCAGTGACCCGGAACAGGTCAAGCACACCATTGGTCGTCGTCACCGGCCAACTCCTGCCTTCTAGTCCGAGCTCTCAGAAGACGCTATAGCCGCCGTCGACAACCACTTCGTTGCCGGTGTGGTAGGTCAGCCCGCTATGCGCAAGGAACGGAGCAATATCGAGGTAGTCTTCGTGGGACGCCCAGCGGCGGACCGGAATTCGTGCAGTCGCGGCTTTCATGAACTTCGGGTCGGCACGCAGGAATTCATTCATCGCGGTGGTCGTCCATCCCGGGACCAGGATGTTCACCCGGATGCCATAACGGGCCAGTTCGACTGCGAGCGTGCGGCCCAGACCGACCAAGCCGCTCTTGGTGACGGCGTACGCGGCCTGACGGGCGGCACCGTAGCGCGACACCATCGAGGACACCACCACAATCGATCCACTCCCCCGGTCGATCATGTGCCGGGCAGCGGCGCGCGTGGTGAGGAAACCGCCATCCAGGTTGGTTTGCAGAACGCGTTGCCAATCGGCCAACGTGGTTTCGACGTACGGGGTCGCGGCCGCGATTCCGGCGTTGGCAAACAGGCTATCGACGCGCCCGAATCGTCGCAGAGTGGCATGCATCGCGCGCTCGACTTCGGCTTCGCTGGCGACGTCACACACCACCGACCACGCTTCGATGCCCTTCGCACGCAACGACGTCACCGCCGCTTGGTTGCGGTCATCATTTCGCGCCCAGATCGCTACGGCGGCCCCGGCACGCCCGACACCGTGGGCCAGCGCCGCCCCGATGCCGGTATTGCCGCCGGTAACCACCACCGTCGTGCCACTCAAATCGTAGGGGCCCCGTGGGTCAGTGTCGTCCTGGGACTGATCAGCAGTCACGACGTCAGCTTGCCCAACTCTCGGCGAAATATATGATTCACCAACTCATTTCGCCCCAATAGCATCGGTCCCGCATTCGCGCTTTCCATAGCCGTCTGCGATCCCCGCAACAAGGGGAAATCTTCGTCATAGAGCACGGCTTGCAGAATGTCCCAGTTCTTCTCCCAAAGCCGTTGCCACTTCCCCTCATCCATCCCGCTGTCCTCGATGGTGGGCACCATTAGCCGCATCTCCATCCGACAACGGCCCGGTTCGATGGGATGCGGGCGAAACGTCAACAACTCGAAATGCGTGGTCTGACGCAACAATGTGCTGTTGGGCAACAGGAAATGCCCATCGATGATGTGCTTGGCCAGCACCTCATAGCGCGGCTCGTCGGCCATCACACGGTCGATCGACTTGCGCGGAGTCGTCATCCGTACGTGGCGGCCATAGTCCTCGACACTCTGCACATTGGTGTAAACGTGCTTTCCCGCTGAATTCGGATGCGCGTACTGGATGTGATAGTTGTCGATGAACGCGTCCTGCATGATCTTCCAGTTGACCGGCTCGTCGTATGCAGCGCTGCGGAAAGTAACGAGCCGTTCCATCCGGTAGCCGGCCAGCAGCTCGTCGACCGCACGACCCAGCCAATCGGCGACGTCGATGGAGGCACTGGCCTCGTCGACCATCCATACCAGCCCGTGGCGCTCCTGGGTGGGCAACTCGATCAGGCCGTGCTGGGCGCGGTCCACGTCGCCGAAGGTATTGCCGCGCGTGACCGCGCGCAGCGAACCGTCCGGGTTGTAGGACCAGCGGTGATATCCGCAGGAGAACAGCCGACAGCTGCCGCGCTCGCGCTCCTCGAGCAGCGCACCGCGATGCCGGCAGTGGTTCACGAACGACTTCACGCTGCCGTCCCGCTGCCGCACCACGATGACCTTGTTGCGCGGCATCTGCACGGTAAGAAAGTCACCCGGACGCGCGACCTCGGAGCCGTGGCACACAATGGAAGGCACCCTGCCGAAAACCAATTCGCGTTCCCGCGCGGCGATCTCCGGATCGGTGAACTCCCCGGGCTGTACGGTCACCACCTGGTCGTATTCATCGGTGGTGCCGTTTTTCAGGTGGTCGAGCATCTTCCCGATGCGTCCCTGTGACGCCGTCAGAGCCTGTGCCATCGCCGCGTCCTCCTCGCGATCCGCCGCGTAACTGCCCGCGAATCCCAATACCTACCACCACTAGGTTTACACCATCCCTGGGAGCGACGGAAGCAACTCCGCGCCGATCGGCGCCACGTACGGCCTGCGCTTGCACCGCACTGATGGTGACCAAAAGTCTGTGGCATACACCCGTCGCCGCCACAACCGTGATGCTTGACACAGTTTACCTAGGTCCATAAGTTAATTGCATTGACCCGCCTCCGGGCGACGCTCGGCTGCGCTCAAAGGGCGCGGGCGATTGCGTCACCCAGTAGGGCAGCCCGATGGTCAGCACAACAATCGGAATGGCAGGAGCGAGTTGGGTTATGACCACCACCGAAGCAGTCCCGGCGGATCTGGTCGTCGATTTCGACGTCTACGACCCCACCCTGGCCGCGCCCGTGGACATGTTCAACCAGCGAATTGTGGAGGTGGCCGGCGCCGGTCCGGTGGTCTACTCCCCTTTGTACGGTGGGCATTGGATCGTCACCCGGTACCAGGAAATCGCTGAGGTGCTACGCGACCCAGCCCGATTCTCCAGCTATCCGAACAACTTGATACCGCACGGCTTTGGCAAGTTCATTCCCCTCGAGTACGACCCACCCACCCACACCGTGTACCGGCGTGCGCTGCAACCGCTTTTCAATCCGCACCGGATGAACGCGATGGAACCGCAAATCCGCGCCATCGTGACCGAGTTGATCGACGGGTTCGCCGCCCGCGGGTCGGCGGAGTTCATCTCCGAATTCGCCCATGAGTTGCCGGCGCGCGTGTTTCTGGCATTGATGGGCTGGCCGCTGGCGGACGCGCCGATGTTTACCGAAGCCACCGATACCACGCTGCATGGCATCCCTGGCGCCAGCGAGGAAGAGTCCATCGCCGCCCGGGCCGAAGCGGCGGGCAGGATGATGGCCTACTTCGCGGCAGTAGTCGACGATCGGCGCCGCCGAGCTGCCGACGCGTCGGATGTGACGGCATCGATCATCAACAGCGACATCGTGATTGACGGTCAGCCCAGGGCGCTGACCGACGACGAGTTGTGCAACATTTTCATGCTGTTGCTCATCGCCGGATTGCACACCACTCAAGGGTCATTGGCCTGGGGCCTCATGCACCTCGCGGCGCACCGCGAACAGCGGGATGCGCTTGTCCAAGACCCCAGCCTGATCCCCGCGGCAGTGGAGGAAGTGCTGCGCATGGAGGCCGCGGTATCCGCGGGACGTAGCGTGGTCCACGACACCGAATTGGGCGGCGTGCAGCTACGGGCCGGCGATCAACTGCTGGTCGTGCTCGCCGGGGCCAACCGCGACGAGCGGGAATTCGACAACCCGGACGACTTGCAAGTGACCCGCTCGCCCAACCGGCACATGTCGTTTGGTGCCGGACCACACCGATGCCTTGGCTCTCATCTGGCACGCGTGATGCTGCGCATCGCGTTTGAGGAGCTATACCGTCGACTCCCCGATGTCGAGCCCGATCCCGACCGGCCGTCGGTCTCGAACACCGCGCAAGTGCGGGGCGTACTGGAGTTGCACATTCGCTTCACCCCCGAGGCAACGGCGGCATAACCGAGTCGTGCGATCCAATTCCCTTCTGCCGAATGGATTTAGACACTTGACGCGACATTCTTACCGATTTGCACCATAGCGAACAGCGGAAGGGGACGACGTGAACGTACATGAGGAGCTCCTCGTTGGCGGCGAGTGGCGCAAGCCCACGTCGGAGGCACGGATCGATGTCGTGAGTCCGTCCACCGAAGAGGTGATCGGTCAGGTGCCCGACGCGGGCACCGAGGACGTCGACATGGCGGTGCGCGCCGCCCGCAGTGCGTTCGACCAAGGAGTATGGCGGGCGATGAGCGTCACCGAGCGCGCTGACGTGCTCGAGCAAGCGCTGCGGTTACTCGGGTCGCGCATCGATGAGATCGCTAGGCTCGTGACCTCCGAGATGGGTCTTCCGACCAGCATCGCCGGGGTCCAGATCCCCGGCGCGCTGGACACCGGACGCTACTTTCTCCATGTCGCACAGGGTGATCCGGTCAGCGAACTCAGACAGACCCAAATGTGTACCGCCGCGGTCGTCAAGGAACCGGTGGGTGTGGTCGCGTCGATCGCGCCGTGGAACGGGCCCTTCAATTTGGCTATTTCCAAGATCATTCCGGCGCTCGTGACCGGGTGCAGCGTGGTCTACAAACCGGCTCCCGAGACCCCGCTCGACGCCTTCTTTATCGCCGAGGCGCTCAGTAAGGCAGGCGTGCCCGCGGGGGTTTTCAATCTGATCACCGGCGGCCGCCAAACGGGTGCGACGCTGGTGGCCCACCCGGGGATCGACAAGGTCAGTTTCACGGGATCCACTGCCGCGGGCCGCGATATCGGTCGGCAATGCGGCGGCAACTTCAAACGACTGCAGCTGGAGCTGGGTGGCAAATCGGCGGCAATCGTCCTCGACGATGCCGACATCGCGACGACGATGACGGGGTTGGCGATGGGCTGCTTCTTCAATACCGGTCAGGTGTGCGCCGCCTTCAGCCGGGTGCTGCTGCCGGCCAGCCGCTACGACGAATTCACCGCGGCGCTGGTGGCCACCGCCGAATCATTCGTGGTGGGCGATCCATTCGACCCCGCCACGACGATGGGCCCGCTGGTTTCGGCGCGCCAGCGCAACCGGGTGCAGTCCTACCTCGATGCCGGAAGAGACGAAGGTGCCGTCATCGCCACCGGCGGTGGGACGCCTCCCGGCCTGGAAAAGGGCTTCTATATTCAGCCCACGGTATTCACCGGCGTCGACAACTCCATGCGGATCGCCCGTGAGGAAATCTTCGGACCAGTGGCATCGGTGCTGCGCTACGACAGCCTCGATGAGGCCATCGCGATCGCCAACGACTCCGACTACGGACTACACGGCGGTGTGTTCACCGCCGACCCGCAGCGGGCCGCGGAAGTCGCACGCCGCGTCCGCACCGGCACGTTCAGCGTCAATGCCTTTGTCTACAACAGCGAAGCACCCTTTGGCGGAGTGAAGAATTCCGGCATCGGCCGTGACACCGGCCCCGAAGCCGTGCAGGCCTACTACGAGCTGAAGACCATCAACCTCGACGCACCCACCGCGGCCCTTTTCAGCTGACCGTAGCGGCGGTACAGCTTTCCGGCGGCGTCGGTGGCGATGACCGCTCTCGAGAAGCGTTGGAGGAACCCACCTTTGAACGATCACGACGCGCGTGGGGCTAGGCGCGGAGGATCGGGCCGGCACACTTCGGGTTCCGACCGCACATTTGCTCCGGGCGAGTAAACCTACTACCATTAGGCAAATTGGCGAGGTCTGCACCCGCCACACCCCACAAGCGGCAAGTGGTGGCCCGCGGCTACCGCCTGCCGCGTGTTGTAGTCCGGGACCCGGCACAAAAGGAAGGCGCCGCATTGACCACGACGTCGATGTTGCCGTTGAGCGCCCTGCGCGTCCTGGATCTCACCGAGAACGCCGCCGAATGGTGTGGCCGCATCCTGGCCGACCTCGGGGCAGAAGTCATCCGTATCGAGCCGCCGGGCGGATCCCCCGGGCGCCGCGACCCGGTGGCCTTCGCCCTCCGCAACGCCAACAAGGCCGGGGTCGTCCTCGACCTCGATGATCCCGCCGGCCGGTCGGCGCTGCTGGGGCTGGTGGCCGACGCGGATATCGTGCTCGAGTCCTTGACCCACGCGCAGGCACAGGCGCGCGCACTGACGTCGGCGGCGCTGTCGCGGGCAAACCCCGCGCTGGTGGTCGTATCGATCACCGATTTCGGGCGCACCGGCCCGCACCGCGACCGGGTGGCCACCGAGGACGTGCTCGCCGCCGCCGGCGGTGTGCTGTCGCGGTCGGGATTGCCCGGCGGCACCCCGCTGCAACCGCCCCGGGGGGTGGTGTCCTTGACCGTCGGCGTCCACGCCGCGTGGGCGGCCCTGGTGGCGTACGTCAAGCGAGTGCGCACGGGCCGCGGTGAGCACGTAGACGTTTCGGCGTTGGAGGCAGTAGTCCACGGATTCGACCCGGGCTTCGGTTCGCAAGGCTCCGCGGCAGCCGGACGCTCCGAAACCTTTCCGCGCGGGCGACCCGATGCCGCCAACTTCTACCCGATCTTCCCCTGCGCCGACGGCCACGTCCGGATCTGTCTGCTGGCCACCCGCCAGTGGCGTGCGATGTTCTCGTGGCTGGGTGAGCCCGCCGAATTCGCCGATCCCCGCTATGACGCGATTCCCGCCCGCTTTGCAGCCTCCGACCGGCTCAACCCGCTTATCGCCGCGCTGTTCGCCGATCACAGCCGCGAGAAGCTCGTCGCCGAGGGCACGGCGCGAGGAATTCCGATCGCCGGTGTGCTGAGCGTCGATGAGGTGCTTGCCAGCGACCACTTCACGGGCACGGGTACCCTCGCGCCGGCCGAAATCGATGCGGGCCTGCACGCGACCGTGCCGTCCGGCTACGTGTTCATCGACGGCGTGCGCGCTGGGCTGCGTCGGCGCGCACCCCGCCCCGGCGAGCACAACGACCTGCTGAGCACGACCCGCTCCGCCAGACCCGATCACGACCTCGGGCTACCGTCGTTGCCGAGCGGAGCCCCGCCGCTGACCGGTCTGCGGATGCTCGATCTCGGCGTAATCGTGTTCGGCGCCGAACTCGGCCGGCTGTTCGCTGACTACGGCGCCGATGTCATCAAGGTCGAGAACTCCGCGTTCCCCGATGGTCTGCGCCAGACCCGCAAGGGCGGCGGCATGAATGCCTCATTCGCGTGGGGCCACCGCAACAAACGCGGTCTTGGTCTGGATTTGCGCAGTCCCGACGGCGCGCGCCTGTTCCGCGAACTCGTCGCCGATACCGACATCGTGGCAGCAAACTTCAAACCCGGCACGCTCGAATCGCTCGGGTTCAGCCACGCCGAGCTGGCCCGCATCAATCCCCGCCTTGTCGTCACCGATAGCAGCGCGTTCGGCAGTCGCGGCCCGTGGCGAAGCCGGATGGGCTATGGGCCCCTGGTCCGGGCGTCCTGCGGCCTGTCCGCACTGTGGCGCGACACCGACGCCGATCCCGACGACCCGAGCGCCTTTTGTGACGGCTCCACGGTCTATCCCGATCACGTCGCCGGGCACGCCGCGGCGGTCGCGGCACTCGCGGCCGTCATCGGCCGCGGAGCGACCGGACCCGGCCAGTCCATCGAGGTACCGCAGGCCGATGTCGCGGTCTATGCGCTGGGCCCCACTCTGGCGGCCGCCTCCAGCCGCCCGGGAAGCGTTGGCGCCGAGGGCAACCGGCGCAGCGGCGCCGCGCCGGCCGGTGTGTTCCCGTGCGCGGGCGATGACGAGTGGTGCGTGATCGAGGTGCGCGACGACGACGATTGGCGGGCCCTGGCCGCGGTGACCGGCCTGCCGGATGATCCGGACGCACGGCACTTCGCCGGACGCGCCGCGCGGCGCGCACAGATCGAGCAGCAGCTGGCCGCCTGGACGGCGCGCCACCATCCCGCCCAGGTAGAAGAGCGGTTGCAGGCCGTCGGAGTTCCGGCCGCCGCAATGCTGCGCCTGCCCGACGAACTCACGCACCCACAACTGGTCGCGCGGGATTCCTTCCACACCCTGCACCACCCCCTGCTGTCCCGGCCCGTCCCGGCCTCGGCGCGCGTCGCCGGTTTTTCCAGCATTCCCGATCCCGCGCTGCGTCCGGCGCCGACGCCGGGCGAACACACCCGGGAAATATGCGCGTCGCTGCTGCGCCTCAAACCCGACGAGATCGACCGCCTTGTTGCAGCCGGGGTGCTGCAGTCTGCACCCGAAGACGCCGCGGCGGCGAACCAACCCCCACCGTGAAAGGACGGGACACGCGTGGACATCTGCCTGGATAGGAATGCGTTTTTCATCGGAGGCGGCTGGTCGCCTGCGTCGCGGCCCGCGAAAACCACCGACGTGCTCGAAGCGGCCACCGGCAAGCTGCTCGGGAGCGCGACATTGGCCGGCATCGGCGACGTCGACGCCGCGGTGAACGCCGCGGGTGAGGCCCTGCGGGGTTCGTGGGGGGCCACGTCGGGGGCGCAACGCGCGGAGGTGATGCGCGCGATGGGCGCGTCGCTGAAGGCGCGCGGCAAGGACATCGCCGCACTGGTCAGCCGCGAAAACGGCATGCCCCGACGACTTTCCCTGGGCGCCAACGGCTTTTTCCCGTCCATCGCGCTGGATTACTACGCCGGGTTGGCCGAACGCATCGACGACCAAGACGTTCGGACCGGCGCGCTGTCTCAGGTCACGGTCCGACGCGAACCCGTCGGAGTGGTCGCGGCGGTGGTCCCGTGGAACTATCCGATGGGCCTGGCCGCGATGAAGATCGCGCCGGCGCTGGCCGCCGGCTGCACGGTCGTGCTCAAACCGCCGCCGGAGACCGCGCTGGATGCCTTCGCGTGGGCGGATGCCGCATTGCAGGCCGGCCTGCCGGCAGGTGTGCTCAACGTGATCCCCGGCGACCGCGAAGCAGGCGCCGCGTTGGTCGCTCATCCCGGTGTCGACAAGGTCGCATTCACCGGCTCGACCGCTGCCGGACGCGCGATCGGTGAGGTATGTGGGCGGCTGCTACGGCCGGTCACGCTGGAACTCGGTGGTAAATCCGCGGCCGTCATCACCGACGACGCCGAACTGGACGACTTTGTGGCCGCGCTGGCCGACATCTGCCTGCCCAACAACGGCCAGACCTGCCATGCCACCACTCGGATATTGGCGCCGGCATCGAGGTACGGCGAGATCGTCGACGCGGTCACCGATACGGTCCGTGCCTTACGGGTTGGCGATCCGCTGGACAAGGCCACCCAAATCGGACCATTGGTCAGCGCGGCCCAGCGCGCCCGGGTGCTCGGCTACATCGAAAACGGCAGGGCCGCCGGTGCGCGGCTGACCACCGGCGGCGGCGTACCCGCCGATCAGTCCCTGGGTTGGTTCGTCGAACCCACGGTCTTCGCCGACGTCGACAACGCAATGGCGATCGCCCGCGACGAGATCTTCGGACCGGTGCTGTGCGTGCTGCCCTACCGCGACGACGACGAGGCCATCGCCATCGCCAACGACTCCGACTACGGGCTGGGCGGCACGGTGTGGGCGGCCGACCCGGAACGGGGCGCGGCGCTCGCGGCCCGCATGCGCACCGGTTCGGTAGGCATCAATCACTACGCCCTCGACGTCGTCGGGCCGTTCGGGGGGGTCAAGGCCAGTGGGCTGGGGCGCGAACTGGGGCCCGAAGGCCTGGCACCTTATCTGGCGCTCAAGTCGGTGTACCGGGCACCGGTCCGGGAGGACCGGTGACAGGAGCACTCGTCGGGCTGGGCATGACCGACCTGGGCAAGGTCTATGGGCGCTCGTCGACCGCGCTGGCGGTGGAGGCCGTTCAGCGCGCGGTCGCTGACGCGGGCCTGGAGCTGCGCGATCTGGACGGGCTGCTGGTCAGCGCCGGGGTGAAACAAGATGTCGGGGTCGGGCTGGCCGCCGTGTTGAGCCTGGGCGAGCTGAATCTCCTTGCGCAGATCAACGCCTTTGGCGCGACCGCGGCGGTGATGGTCGCGCAGGCCGCGCAGGCCATCGCCGCCGGCGCCGCCACCACCGTGGCGTGCGTGTTCGCCGACACGCCGCTGACGGCCGACCGCTCCGCGGGGGCGTCGTGGCGCTCGCCGAGCCGGTCCGGCTCCGCCAATGCCGCCCGTGGATTGGCCGGCTGGTCACTGGCGTCCGGCGCGGTCAATCCGAACATCCTCTATGCGCTCTGCGCACGCCGGCACATGCAGGCCTACGGGACAACATCGCGGCAACTCGGCGAAATCGCGGTCGCCCAACGCGCATGGGCCGCAAGCAATCCCGTCGCACAAATGCGCCAGCCGTTGACCATCGACGAACACCAAGAATCGCGGTGGATCGCCGAGCCTTTGCACCTGCTGGACTGCTGCCTGGTCAGCAATGGCGCGATCGCGGTGGTCGTCACCGCGCCGGACCGGGCAGCGAACCTGGCCCATCCACCGGTGTACGTATGGGGTTACGGGCAGGCGCACGCCCCGCGGCGCATGCACACGGGCTCGCAGTGGGGACTGGTCACCCCGGCGGCGCGGTCGGGACCGCAGGCCATGCGAATGGCCGGCATCGGGGTCGACGACGTGGACGTCGTACAGCTGTACGACTGCTACACCTACACCGTGCTGGTCACCCTCGAGGACTACGGATTCTGCGCCAAAGGCGAAGGCGGCGAATTCGTTTCGGGGGGCGCGCTGGGGCCGGGCGGCAAGCTTGCCTGCAATACCGGCGGCGGGCAGCTGTCGGCGTACTACATGTGGGGCATGACCCCACTATCGGAGGCGATCATCCAGGTCCGCGGCCACGGCGGTGCGCGTCAAGCCCCCCGCAACGACGTGGTGCTGGTCAGCGGGAACGGCGGCATCCTCGAGCACCACGCCACGCTTGTGCTCAGCCCCCATCGACGCGGGACCGCCGCATGAGCGCCAAGCTGCCCGCCGTCGTGCGCGACGAGGCCAGCGCCGCGTTTTTCGAGGCTGCCGCGCGCGACGAGTTGCTCCTCAAGCGCGGCCCGTCGGGGACCGTGCTGGCCCCTGAGGCTCGCACCGACCCGATTACCGGGTCGTCGGATTTGCAACCCTGGGTCGCCACCGGTGCGGGGACGCTGGTCAGCTGGGCCGTCGTTCATCGCGCACCGCTGCCGGCGCTGGCGGCCTCGGTGCCGTATGTCAGTGCGATCGTCGAATTGGCTGAGGGCCCATGGCTGATGGTGCGGTTGCTGGCCGACGATCCCACCCGGCTACGTGTGGGTGACCCGGTCCGCGCGCGTTTTGAGCGTTCCGGCGACGACGATGAGGGCGAAGTGATACCGGTATTCGAGCTGGAAAGTCGTTGTGACCGTTGACACATACTTACCTACCGAAATAAGGTTTCCTCCGCGTGGCCCCACCTGCGAGCCAGTCCGCTGCTCGTCGCGCTGTGGCCTCATCACAAGGGAGAGCACACGCGATGACCGAACTGGTAACCGATGGCCTGAGCTACTGGGCGCGCCGGTCCCCCGAGCGCGCCGCCATAGTGTTCGACGGTACGGACACGCTCGACTATCCGACGCTGGACCGCTGGACCGACTGTGCCGCAACATATCTGGCCGCTGCAGAACTGCAGGCCGGTGACCGGGTCGGCATCATCGGCGACAACAGCCTGGAATGGGTCGTTGCCGCGATCGGGGCGCTGAAGATCGGGGTCGTCGTCGTCCCCTTGAACAATCGGTTCACCGCGGAGGAACTGCGCTATCTGGTCGAAGATTCCGGCCCTCGGCTCGTTCTCTCTGACCACGCCCACCATGACCGGATCACCGCGGCGGTTGACGGGACCGCGGTGCGGGTGTGGCGCCTGGAAGAGTTCGCCGCGTTGCGCCACGAACAGCACCGTGCAGTTGCCCGCCGCGAAGACGCGCACCCCGACGACATCACCCAAATCGTGTACACGAGCGGAACGACCTCGCACCCGAAGGGTGTAATCTTCACCCATCGCAGCACTTTCAATCTTGTTGCGGATCTTGCCATCACCGAACCGGCATTTCGGCCCGGGGCTCGCATCATCTATACGCTGTCCATGTCGGGGGCCCCGGGCCTGCTCTGGCACATCCTGCACCCGCTGATCCGGGGCATGACGATCTACTACGAGCGCGGCTTCGATGCCGCTACCACGCTGCGCCGGCTCTCCAGCGAGCGGATCCAAATCCATTCTGGTGTACCGCTTTTGTACGAGCGCATGGCAGCCCATCCAGATTTCGCCGCGGCCGACCTGTCGTCGCTGGAGTTGGCGACGATCGCCGGCGCCTCGGCCCCGGTCGCAACAATGCGGGCTTGGCTCGACAAGGGCGTGACCGTTCAGCAGGCCTATGGGATGACCGAGCTGGGCGGACTTTCCACGATCAATCCGAAGGACAAGGCCGTCACGCGGCCCGAGTTAATCGGCACCGGAACCGTTTTCACGCGGCTGCGCGTGGTGCGGCCCGACGGTACCGACTGCGATCCCGATGAACCCGGTGAAATCATCGTCTCCGGCCCGGGTATCACCCCGGGGTATTGGCGAAACGATCATGCCTACGCGGCGGCCATGCGCAATGGCTGGTTTCATAGCGGCGACGTCGGGATCCGGGACGCCGACGGGATTCGTGTCGTGGACCGGCTCAAGGACATCATCATCACGGGAGGCTTCAATGTTGCTCCCTCCGAGATCGAGGCAGTCCTCGCCGAGCTGCCCGGTGTGATCGAGGCATGCGTGGTTTCAGCGTTCGACCCCAAATTCGGCGAGGCGCCGGCAGCGGTCATCTACACGGATGCGGACGTTACAGCGGAGGCGGTCACCGAACACTGCCGGACACAACTCGCGGGCTACAAGGTACCGCGCCACGTCATCATCCAACACGCTCCGTTACCCCGGATGGCCAGCGGTAAGGTGGCGCGGCGCCAAATCCGGGACGCACACCCCGAGCTGACCCTCGACACGCAAGCCGCCGGGTGAACCCGGGGGCCACTAGGAGGCGGTCGACTCCTCGAGATCCGTTGCCGTCGAACCGTAGTCACCCCAATGCTGCGGCGGCGGTGCCGACTCCGGCACCTGCGACGCCGCACCGCGCAGAAAACTGCGGATGGACTCGGCAAAAACTCCGGTAGCAGATCGCTGATTGGCCGCCACCGCCGCAACCAGAAAGGGCTCGGTGACCGGATCCGCGTTGGCGAAGGGCCGACCGCTGGCCTCGTCGCGGTGCATCGCCTCGGTGATTCCGGCACCCAACGTCAACTTGTCCAGGCCTTCAAGGATCAACACCACTTGTTCGAGCGGGACACCAATCTCGGTGAGATACAACGCGGACTCGTTGTAGTTGCGGATGAGCACATCGCGTGGCATGAATTGCAGTAGCAGCGGTACGGCATTGTGGTGCCGTAACATCGAATCGCGAAACGCCAGGCTCAGTGCGACGAGCCACTCAATCCAATTGGGCACCGAGGTGGGGTCGGGCAAGCGTGTCTCGACCACTATCGCCCGCGCCACCGCCTTCAAGATCTCCGCCTTGTCCTCGAAGTGGTGGTACAGCGATGGCGCCTGCACATTGAGTTCCCGCGCGAGCCGGGGCAGGCTGAACGCGTCGAGGCCCTCCGTGTCGATGATGCGCAACGACGCCTCAACTACGGCATCGCGGCGGATTAGGGGCTTGGAGGGACGCGGCATAGCCACATTATCGACTATTGGCTGCTTGAAAGCAGCAACCGCGACGTGCCATCGGTCACGTAAACCTAAGACCAGCAGGTTTGCGCGGTTGAGCCCCGAACCGTTGCGGTGGCTGCCGGCCTAGATGGCCCTTCGCTCGCCTTGGCGGGAGACCGTCGTTGCGGTACTACACGTCGTTGCGCCGTGGCCCGTAATCCGCCAAGGCTTCGGAGAGAGCCTCGCGGGAATCCACCGCGAGCTTGCGGAACACATTGCGTAGGTGCCACGCAACGGTGTTGCGCGACACGAACGTCAACTCCGCGATACTCCGGTTGTCGTGCCCCGACGCGGCGAGCTGGGCGAGCCGTCGCTCGGTCGGGGTCAACGATTCGGCGCCGACCCGGGCCGGCCGGCGTGGGCGTGCGCCGGCTGCCACTAGCTCCTCACGCGCGCGGTTGGCCAGCGCCGTCGCACCACCACGGTGTGCCAGGTCGAGGGCGCTGGTCAACGGATCGCGCGCAGCCACCCGCGATCCGGCGCGGCGCAGGTGGACGCCGAGATCGGTCAGTGCCCGCGCGAGTTCCAGCCGGGCGCCGGTCTTCTCGAGCACCGCCACGGACTCGGTGAGGGTGGCCAGCGCTTCCGAAGGCTCGTGCACGAGCGCGGACCTTCGAAGGGCGGCACCCAACGCGATCGGCGTTTCGAATCGCCGGGCAAGCTCGATCTCGGATTCGATGAGCTCCCGGGCGTGCTCGGTATCGCCTGCAGCGGCGGCGGCCATGCAGGCGAGCGGTCGCCATGGCAGCACTGCCGGGTTGATCATGCCGTAGTCGCGAAGCGAGTGGACTGCCGAGTCCAGGTCGGCCCGCGCCGCGGCGACCTCCCGGCGCCACAGTCGAAGCCGCGCCCTCGCGACGTAGAACCAAGCGTTGATTCCCAACGCTTCTGGGGGCGCCAACTCGTGTTCGCCGCGGCTCAGCATGTCGGCGGCTTGATCTAATTCGCCGCGCTCGATCATGCAATGGACGAGCGTCGCCAGCGCCGTCGGAGCCAGCGCGTGCCAACCGCGGTTCATCCCCTCCACCGCGATCTGCGCGTCCACCATCGCATCGTTGACGCGGCCCGCCGCATAACACACCAGCGCCCGCATCAACGCGGCCTCGGCGAAGGCCAGTGACGCACCACGGCTGCGCGCGTCAGCGAGCACGGCATCGATGTGGCGCTCTGCCGCCTCTAGTTCGCCACCGTAAAGCAACGGCAACACAACAAGATTGACCACCGGCGATTCCGATGTCTGTTCGACCAGAAGTCTGCCATCGGCAATTGCCATGCCCGCCAACGTCGCCGCCCTGGATGCCGGGGGCACCGTGAGCGACATGTTCAGTGCCCGGATGGCCAGCATTGCCCTGTCACCGGCGCCCTGCGGCGGTGACACTTCGGTGGCGTCGAGCAAATCAACCCGGCGGTGAATTGGCGCCAAATAGGATTCGGCGCACATCGACGATGCCTGGAATCTCCTAAAGACCTGCAGATCGCCGTCCTCGAATAGCTCGGCACCGCGACGGAAGGCGGCGGCGGCTTCCTCGTGCCTGCCGTAGCGGTACAGCGTTTGCCCCAACGAATACAGCGCGTCGGCGCGTACGGTCGGCTCGTCGATCAGCAGTGCCGCCTGCTCGAAGCGCTGCAACGACGTCGTCTGCCCCGCGGCCGCTTCGGTCAGACCGAGGTCAATCAGGAGGCGCGGCGAGACCGAATCCGGTGGGGCGGTGTCCAGCGCGCGGCGCAGATAACGAATCGCGTTCGCCGGAGACCCTTTTCGAGCGGCCGCACGCGCGGCCGCATGCAGAACTCCCGCCACCCAAGCCTCCTCACTTGGCGTGGCCTCTAGCAGATGGCGCGCGACGACCTCGGAGTCGGTTCCGATTGCTGCGAGCAGCTTCGCCGCCCGCGCGTGCGCTTCGGGCTTCTCCCCCGGCGCCAGGGATGCGTACGTCGCCGATCGGATCATCGGGTGAGCGAACCAGGCTGGGTCCGCGGCGTCGAATATCCGCGCGGCAACGAGCTGCTCGGCAGCGGTAACCGCCGGAGCGGGTCGCAGGGCTGCCAATCGGGTGATGACGGCCAGGGACGTTCCGTCGCCCAACACGGCGGCAGCCTTGGCCAGTTCACGGGCATCCGGGCCCAGCCGCGTCAGCCGACGGGCGATCTGGCGTCGCACCGAGTGCGGTGTCCGCAACGAACCCGTGCTGGCCGCCGTGATGTCTGATTCGTCGCGCAACTCGGCGATAACCTCGCTGACCAGAAAGGGGTTGCCGCCCGTCTCGTGGTGCACCGTGTCGATCAGGGCGTCATCGACTTGGGACTCCAGGCCCGTTGCGAGCAGCTCGCCGACCGCCTGCCGACTGAGTTCGGGCGGCCGAATCGACGGTGCGGCGCTGCTCTCCCATAGCAAAGAGACCAAATCCGAATGGGTCTCGGGGTCACCGGTGCGCACCGCGGTCAGCAGCGCGATCGGCAAATCGTCCAGCCGCTCGCCCAGATAGGCGAAAAACTTCAGCGAGCCGGGATCGGCCCACTGCGCGTCGTCGACGAGCAGGGCGAAAGGTCCATGCCCGGACAGGTTGACCATCAGCCAGTACAAGCCGTGGATGACCGTGAATTCGTCTGTTGTGGCGGTGTATTCGGCCGGCTGGACGCGACGACTCACCATCGGTTCGGCGAGCACCGCTGGGCCGCTGAGCAATTCGGCGCGCTCATCGGCACTCGCGCGCACCAACTGTGGTTCGACCAATTCGACGGCCATTCCGAAGGCCAGCTCGCCGGTGAGTTCGCTGCCCCGCGCTCGCAGCACCGTGAAACCGGCCTCGGCCGCGAGTGCGGCCGCCTCGTCGAGCAGGTATGACTTCCCGATTCCGCTGGGCCCTTCGATCACGCACGCCTGTCCGTGACCGCTGCGCGCGTGTGCAATCACGGAGCGCAGCGCATCCAATTCACGGTCGCGTTCGAGCGGGCGAACAGGTCTCGACATTATTCGCGCAGTATTGCACTAACCCAAAACCCACCATAGGGCCAGCAAAATCCTCCCCCGGGTGGGTGGCGACCGCGGCCCGCTGCCGGCGATACGTTGCCGACGTGGGTACCAGCACGCAACCGAAAACGTACGACGTGGTGGTCGTCGGGGGCGGCCACAACGGCCTCACCTGCGCCGCATTTCTGGCCAAGGCAGGCAAGCGGGTTTTGGTGCTCGAGGCCCGCGATACCGTCGGCGGCCTGGTCTGGACGATGGAGATGCCCAACGCGCCAGGCTTCAAGGTGAGCCCATGCAGCGTCGAGTTCGTCTTGCCCGGCGTCCAGCCCTCGATCGTCGACCAGCTGGAACTGCACAAGCACGGCCTACGGTGGGTGCACCCGACCGCGCTAACGACCTGGCTGGGCCCCGACGGTGCCAGCGTCGCCTTCTACCAGGACATCGCCCGCACCAAGACCGAAATCGCCAAGTACTCACGCCGCGACGCGCAGCGGTACGAGGAACTCGTCGACATCATCACCGAAACCCTGTTGACCCTGATGCCCTACTTTCATGGCCACCCATGGCGGATAAAGGCGCACACTGTCTTCGACGTGCTCAAGCAGGCCGCCAAGAGTCGTACCAAGCTGGCCAAAGGCGCCCGCGTCATGCTCGGCTCGATCGACGCCGTGCTCGAAGAGTGGTTCGAGAGAGAAGAGATCAAGGCCCCGATCGCCGCCTACTCGGCGGGCACCTTCGGGCCGATCACCGAGACCGGTACCGGATTCCACCTGGCGTTCCTGTGCGGAATCCATCAATGGGGCGTGAAGCGGCCGGTCGGCGGCAGCGGCGCCTTCACCCAGGCGATCGCCAACGCGGTCCGCCACCACGGCGGCGAGATCCGCGTCGGCGCCAAGGTCAAGCGGGTGCTGACACACAACGGAACCGCGCGCGGCGCCGAACTCGACAGCGGCGAGCAGATCCTGGCATCCGACGTGGTCTGCGCAGTGGATCCCCACACCTTGCTGACCAAGCTGCTCGACCCGTCCGACGTACCCGACTCGACCTTCGACCAGCTCCGGTCGCTACAGGTCGGCCGCTACAACGTGCTGTATTTCGACGCCGAAATCGCATTGTCCGGCCGGCCGAAATTCCCGGGATTCCACGACGACGAGTACACCTCGACGCTGATGTTGTGTCCGACGATGGACTACATGCGGCGGTCGACCGTCGACGGCATGGCAGGCACATTCACCGACGAAATCCCGATGGCCACGCTGAGCTCGTCGGTCTACGACCGCAGCCTCGTTCCGCCTTCCAGCGCGGGCGAGACACTGAAGTTCTATTGCTTCAACACCCCGATCACGCTGTCGAACGGACGTAGCTGGGACGACGAGAAAAAGGATTACTTCGAGCGGGCGCTGGATCACTACGAACTCTATGCGCCCGGCACCCGGGACCTGATCATCGATGCGCACCTCACCGCGCCACCGGATTTCGAGGAACGCTATTTCGTCCACGGCGGCAACTACGAGCACGTCGACCTCACGCTGAACCAGCTCGGCCCGACGCGGCCCATCCCGGCGCTGGCCGGTTATGAGAGTCCGGTCGAGCGGGTTTGGCATTCCGGGGCGGGTGCGTTCCCGATGGCCTACATCAGCGGCTGGCCCGGCCGCAACACCGCGGACGCGGTACTGCGGGGTCCATCGCGGCTGCGCAGACGCGCCCGCAAGAAGGCGGCATCCTCGACGCTGCCGCCGCTGCAATCCAGGGCCACCGAATGACGCCGCCCGCCCGGGTGAGAGCCCACGAGTTCGCCGATTCCGACGACTTCGCCCATCCACCGCAAGACGTTGCGGGCTGGTCGGAAAGCCTGCTGGTCCAGGCGTTCTGCCCGCGCAGCAACGTCGGCTTCTACGCACACACCAACCGCACCGCGTGGGACACCGCGCTCTGGAGTGAGGTGGTCGCCGTGTACCTGCCGGGCGATCGATTCGCGGTGGCCAAAGGTTTCGGCTACGGGCCGTCCGAGCACCAGGTCGGCGGCAGCCTGTCCTTCGAGGCGCCGCGGCCGTTCGAAGAAAACGTGACCCGTTACCGGGGTGCGGCTCAACTGATCGACGGCCGAATCCTGCGCGACGGCCCGGCTCCCTCGGGTATGCATGTCGGACTCGACGTCGAGCTGAAACAGAGCGCGCTGGGCGCGCCCTTCGGTGTCGGCGACGTGCGCCCGGGCAACTTCGGCCACACCCACTATGAGCAGCACTTCAGCTGCACCGGCCAGATCACCCTCGACGGTGAGCGCATCGAGATGGAGGGCACCGGGATGCGCGACCACACATGGGGCCCACGCGACCTCTCGGTGATGGGCAACCACTTCTGGATTCATGGCGAATTCCCGGACGGGCGTTGGCTTTCCACGATGTACATCGCCCGCCGTGGCGGCGGGGATGCGCTGCTCAACTTCCACGTCATCGGCGACGCCGCGGGCATGACGCACGCATCGTTGGTCAGCCACGATGCGCTGATCGACGCCGAATCTCAGGTCTTCGATCCGTGGCGGATCGAACTGCAGGCTGGTGGCGAGATCCACCAGATTCGCGGGGAAATCGTTGCGCCCATGCCGTTTTCCTTCGTCGGACCGGTCGAAATGACGCTTGGGACCGACCGCACACCCCAGGCCAGCCACGTCGTATACGAATCCCAGGCCCGCCTGAGCTGGAACGGTCAGACCGGCTACGGGCTCTGCGAGCGCACCGTGATCAGACCCAGAAAGGAATCAATTAAATGAACTCCCATGTCGTGACCGGCTATCCACTCGACAACCACCGGACCACGCCGATCCCAGCATTCGCCCAATTCGCGAAGGCCGTCCACGACAGCCCGAACATCGACTACCTGTGGCTGTGGGACGAACTGTCGGGCTGGTTCCCGGGTCAGCTGTGGAGCCCCGAGAACACCCCGGCGGCCGAGTTCATCGACGGCAACTCCACCTACGACCCGTTCGTGCAAGCCGCGATCGCGCTGGCCCACAACCCCGATGCCAACATTCGGCTGTCCACCGACGCCATCCGCAGCGCACCGGCCGAGCTCCTCCGCAAGGTTCTCACGCTGAGCAACGCGACGACCGGCAACGTCGTGGTGGCGGTCGGGGCCGGCGAGCTTCGGCAGACAAAACCGTTCGGATACAAGCGCACCGAGGGCCTGCAGAGGCTCGAGGACATCCTGCAACTCGTCCGCCGTCTCTACGACGAGCCGCAGCCGTGGACGCAGGAAACGAACCACTGGCACCTGAAGAACGCGACGATCGGCAATCACCGCCCGGACAAACGCCCCGAATTCTGGGCGCTGGGCGGCGGTCCGGTGCTACTGGATATCGCGGCGCGCTACGCGGACGGCTTCGAGGCCGCCTCACCGCAAGCCATCCAGACCCCCGAGCAATTCGCCGAGACGGTCAATGCGCTGCGCCAGCAGGTGGAAAGCTACGGCCGCGACCCCGAGGCGTTCGGATTCGGCATCTGGAGCATCTGCGTGTGCCACGAGGATCCCGAGGTCATCGACAAGGTGCTGGCCAATCCGATCGTCCGGTATTTCGCGGGCCAGTTCGGCCGGCTGGACCAGAAACGCTGGCTCGACGAGGGCGAGACGCCGGTGATGCCCGACGGCTGGCACTACGCGGTCAAGTGGGCGCCGTTCGAGCAATCCGACGAGGAAGTCCGGCGCATTGTCGACGCCACGCCCGTGTCGATGTCGCGTAAGGCCTACCACGTCGGCACACCCAAAGAGATGGCCAAGCTGCACTCCGAATTCGTCGAGGCCGGAGCGCGATTCGTCGGCTGGCTGGATATGACGCCACTGGCACTCGGGCCGCAGGAGGGCTTGGAGTCGCTGCGTCGCGCCGACGAGATGTCGGCGTTGATCAAACTACCGGCCGGGGTCGTCGCATGACCACGACCCAACCGGTGCGGCCTGCTCATCTCGCCGATGCGGATGAAGTTCTGCACAACCTTCCGGACGTCGCGCTGTGGGTCGAGAATTATCTGAGCCAGGCCTATTTCCCCGCCGAGCGCCTTGGCGTGTTCTTGCATATCGGGCGGGTTTCGTTCGACCAACCCGCCTGGGACGAGCTGGCCCTCGTCTACCTGCCCGGCGACAAGTTCTTGGCCGCCCGGGGCTTCTGCTACGGCAGCGAGACGCCACAGGGGCCGGCCGGCCCCTGCCTCACCTACCAATGCATCGAGCCGTGGCGCAAGTGGCGCAAGACATTTCGTGGTCCGGCCCGGTTGATCTCCGGCGATGAGCTTCGCGGCGGTGGTGTTGCGGATGGGGTGCACGTCAAGCTGGCCTTCGACCTCGTCTACGAGGCGATGTGCCCGCCTTTCGAACTGGGCGAGATGCACGAGCAGAATTGGGCTTCGTCGCACTACGAGCAGCACTGCACCGTGACCGGAACGCTTTCGTACGGTGACGTTTCGCTTGCGGTGGCCGGCACCGGGATCCGGGATCACAGCACCGGGGTCCGCGACCTGACGGGTCTGCACAATCACATCTGGTGCCATGCCGAATGGCCCGACGGCCGCGCCTTCTGCCTGATGTATCTGGCGAATCGCGACGGTTCCGGGCGGATGAACCACGCGGCCGTGTGCACCGCCGAAAGTGTGCGCTACGGTCGGCTGGTCAGCGCCGCACCGCTGCTCGACTCGTGGGACCGGCGGGGCGACGACTACACGCTCACCCTGGAAATCGAGAACGAGACGATCCAGCTGACGGCCACGATTGGTCAGGTCGGTGCCTTGACGATCGCCGGTCCGGGGGAGATCGTCCGTGGGGCCGCGCGCGGGGACGGCTGCCACCATCTGCTTGCCGAGGCAATGACCAGATTCGATTGGGACGGACAGGTCGGTTTCGGCCTCACCGAACGATCGGTGCTGGTGCGATGAGCCTGCGACAGCTTCCACAGTCGGCCGACGACCTCGATGACTCGTGGGCCAGCCAGGCGCTGGGCACATCGGTGCGGGTGGTCGCCCGCGAAAGCGTGGGACTGGGAACGGCATTCGCCTGTCGGCTGTTCCGGCTCACTCTCGACGGTCCGCCCGGCATACCGACGAGCGTGCTGGTCAAGATGCCGATCGTCGGCGACACCCGCGCGATGCTGGACGGCATCGGCACCTACAGCCGCGAAATCGAGTTCTATCGCGAGCTCGCGCCACACCTGCCGGTGCGTACGCCGAGAATCTATTCCGCCGAGCAGGCAACCGACTCCACAGACTTCGTGTTGGTCATGGAGGACCTGGCCGGCGATTGTGTCCAGATCGACCAGCACGAGGGATTCAGCCGGCAACAAGCCGAGGGGATCATCGACGGGCTCGCCCGGTTTCATGGTTGGTCATGGGGCAAAGAACAGCTATTGCAACGGTATTCCGCCAAATTTTGGCCTACCTCCTCGGGTGACGGGCGCACCCTACAGCAGCAGTACGGCCAGCTCTTCGCCTACGTGTGGGGGCTGCGCCGCGATGCCCTGGTGGAACTGTTGCCGCCCAGCGCGGTTTGGATCTCGGATCACTTCACCGAGCTGCAGCCACGGATGCTCGATGTGTTGGCGACGCCGACCTGTATTACGCACGGCGAATTGCGCTCGGATAACCTGCTTCTCGACACGAACGGCGAACCGGTGTTCATCGACTTCCAGACCGTCGGACAGGAGTGCGGCATCCGGGAACTCGAGTACCTGCTTTGCACCAGTATGCCGCCAGAACGCCTTGCGGGCATCGAAGATGCTCTCATACAACGCTATTGCAGTGGCCTGACGAACTACGAACCTGACCAGGCGCGCGAACAGTACCGGTGGGCGACGGCCTACAACCTGTTGTGGCCGATCATGGCGAATGTTCGTTGGGAGGCCTCCGACCAGCGCGGACGCGACAGACTCGACGACATGGTTCGCCGGCTCGGTTCCGCAGTAGAGCGGCACTCGTCGGCTGACTTGTTCTGAGGGCAACGGAGCCACATGGCGGAACTCGACGGCAGAGTAGCGATCGTCACCGGGGCGGCTCGTGGGATCGGAGCCGCCATTGCCCGCGCTTTTGATGACCGTGGAGCGTCCGTCGTGATCTGCGATAGTGCCGGCAACCCTGAGCAGGTGGCATCGGGGCTGCGAGACGGGGTCGGCGTCGCGTGCGACGTCAGCAGTGAAGACGACGTCGACACCCTGATCGAAAGAACGCTGCGCGAGTTCGGCCGGCTCGACGTTGTGGTCAACAATGCGGGCATCGATGGCGTGTTGATTCCGTTGGCGGAATCCGAGTCGGCGAACTTTGACCAGGTGATCGCTGTGAATCTTCGCGGGACATATCTCGTGATGAAGAAGTCGATTCCGGCCTTGATCTCCAGCGGAGGCGGTGCTGTCATCAATATCGCGTCGGTAGCCGCGGTCGTCGCTTTCGCGGGAACGGGTGCCTACGCGGCCAGCAAGGCTGGAGTGGTCGGTTTGACGCGTGTCGCAGCGCACGAGTACGGAAGTTCCGGCGTCCGGGTGAATGCAATACTTCCCGGCGTCATCGAAACGCCGATGCTCGCCGAGCTTAGCGAGACGGCTCCGGATGTATACCAGCGGATACAGGCACAGGCCGTCGCCATGACATCGCAGGCCAGATTGGGCCGCCCCAACGAAATCGCATCAGTTGCAGTATTTCTCGCGGGCGACGGTGCTTCCTACCTTACCGGCGCCGCAATTCCCGTCGACGGTGGATACACGGTGGCATAGCGGTTGCCGGTGCGTTTGGGCGCTAGCCGGAGCTGGGCTGCAACATCGCCTCGCCCTGCGCCTCGTTGTCTTCGGCGATGTGACTGGCGCGCAACATCAGCCATGTCATCGTCACCATCCAGACGAAGAACGAGACGCAGAGCAGCCACCAGGCCAGTATCCCGTTCCAGGCGACAGGGCCGTTGTGCACGAACACGACGAAACTGCCCGGCGCGACGCCCAGCGCGGTCCAAATGTTGAGATAGGCACACCAGCGCGGCAGCAGCGGCCGCGTCCGACGGTCCTGAAATACGACTATCGCAATGATGGCCATCTGAACCATCGCCGTTCCCACGATCCCTACGTACGGTAGCCACGCCAGGTCGTTGAGCATCTGAATCGTCTCGGGGCTGCGTTCGCTCCGGTAGGCCGCCGTCTGCCAAACCAGTTGCGGGAAAAGGAACTCAAGGATCAAGCAGGATCCGGCGATCAACTGCGCTGTCGCCAGCGGCGAATCGCTGCCTGCGATCCGCCGGATTTGATGGGTGAGCGCGGCGACGAAGAACGCCAGGAAAGGCGCAGCCGCGCAGGCAACCCAGATGCCGATTCGAATCCGGCCGCGGTTTTCGGCGAACATCCGCACCACCGCGTCGGCGCTCATGCCCGGCGCGGGCGGTGGTATGAAGCCCGCAAGCAACCAGAAGCCGACGAAGAAGAGCGGGGCGAACGTGATTCCGCCCCATACACAGATGCGCTGGTGTCGTTCCGTCATCATGGCCGCGCCTCCGAATGTCAGGACAGCAGATCGCTGGCGAGCAGCCGCTCGGCTGCCCGCTGACCGGTGATCGTTGCCGATTCCAGGTTCTGGAAGGCCTGGGAGTCACCCGCCAACTGAATTCGCCGATCCTGCTCGCAGATTTGCCGGAATCGACCAAGGTCGCGGTAAAAGCCGACCGTGGTGTATTCCTCGCGCCACCGAAACACATCGGCAAATTCGATGTAATCGGTTGTGCCAGGAAGGATCTGATCCAGAGCAGTGAGCAGGGCAGCACGTATCTGGTTGTCGTCGTCCGCCCAGTGCGCTTCGCTCCACGAGTCCAGTGCCGCGATGGTGAGCAGCCCCTTGCCTGCGGGGGCGCGACCGGGCGCCTTGTGGTGGTCCAACATGATTCCGGTGAGGAAGGGGTGGCTTGCGCGCGGCACCAGGAGGTAGGTGGACTTCACCCCCCGCGGGCTTTGGGACAGCCCGACCTTGAGCAGGATCAGCTTTCCGTTGCGTACCCGGCCGAGGAATGACCGCCGCCAACTGTCCAGCCCGGGCACGATCCGCGTGGTCGTCTCCCCGGGAGTCGCGACCACGCACGCCGCCGCGTCCTCGACGCGTTCGACCCCGCCCCGGTCCCGCCACGTGACCGTGACACCACTTCCGGTGTCCTCGACCGAGGTAACCTGCGCGCCGACTTCGGTTTTCACGTCGCGAGCCAGCCGGTCGGTGTAGGAACCCATCCCACCGCGGAAGCTGACCAGCTTGGCGCCGCCGAACAGCGCCAGGATCGCCAGGAAATCTCCCCGGGATGCGGTGTCGCCACTGGTAGCGGCGATACCTCGGAGAACCGTCTCGACCAGATACTCCTGCAGTTCGGCACCCAACCGCGATCCAGACCACGCCGAAACCGTCTCGGTGTCATACGGTCCCACCTCAGGCATCCGCGCATAGCCGGCCCGGCGGGCGCGGATCAATTCGGGTAGAACCTTGACGGCCTCTGCCTTAGCCCGGACGGACAACACGCGCGTCCGGGCCAGCGAGGTCAGCAGGTGATCGCCATCCAAGTCGTGGATGACCCCGTCGCGGACGATGCCGAGGATGAAGCCGCCGGGGACGATCTCGTCGACCATCCCAATCTCTGCGGCAGTGGCCAGCAGCGTCCGGTGCGTGGTCGGCAGGAAGAACGCGCCCTCGTCGAGGATATAACCGTCCCGGTGCGTGGTGAGCATCTTCCCGCCCACCCTGTCGTTGGCCTCCAGCACCCGGACCGGCGTGCCGGCTCGTGATAATCGTTGCGCCGCAGCCAATCCCGAGGGCCCGCCACCGACGACGATAACGTCGTCCGTCATCGCAGTCCTACCGTTTAAACGCGTCGATGATTTGCAGGTAGCAGTCCTCGGATTCCTCGGCGGTAAATGGAGGAACATAGGACGTGTGCAGGGCCAGATGCGGTAAGCCCTTGTAGTTGTCGAGTTTCTGGCGGCACTCTTCCGGAGTTCCGGTGATGGAGAACAGTTCGACAAGCTCTTCGGGCGTGTCCTCGAACGCCGCTAGCCCCTTCTGCATCATCGACACGCGTAGTTCGTTGACCAGGTCCTGCACGCCCTCGATTTCGGCGACCACATCAGACACCGGGTGCGCAATATAGAACCCGACGTGCTTCTTGGCACGTGCCAGCGCGACATCGCGATCCGGGTGAACGCAACAGATGACCTCACATGCCAGATCGAGGCCGTCCGGGTCACGGCCGGCCGAGCGCGCGCCCTCGGCGATGTTGGGAAGCACAATCTGCTCGAAAAACTTCGGCGTCCAGAGGTATCCGACCCATCCGTCGGCCTTGGCTCCGCACAATTTCAACATCTGCGGCCGCATGCCCGCGACGAGAATCGGAATCTCCGGGCGCACCATCTCTCGCAGCCCCCACGGGTTGATCGGCGGGGCGACGAAGTTGTAGTAAGAGCCGGTGAAGGGCTTGACTTCTTCACCGGCGAGGTACGCCCAAGAACGGCGCAACACGTCGACGTATTCACTGAGCCGCTTGATCGGCTTGTTGAAGTCGGTGGAGTGGAAGGCCTGAAGAAACTCCGGAACCCCGGTACCGAGGCCGAATTTCATCCGGCCGCCGGATAGCTCATCGACGTCGGCCGCCGCATTCGCCGCCTCGAACGGCGAACGGTTGAAGGCGGTCGCCAGCCCCGAGCACAGCTCGATGTCGGAGGTGGCCAACGCCGACGTGCATAACATCGCAAACGGGTTGCGGTACACCTCGTACGTCCACACCGAATCTAAACCGGCCTCATCGGCCATCCGGGCATACTCCGGTATGCGCTTGAGCGACGCCGTCCGGCTGGGCATCGTGATTCCAAGCTTCAAATCCCTACCCCTTTCAGGTTGAGCTGCCCACTGTTTCGTACAGCGCGGGCATGACGACTCGGGCAAAACGTTGTTGGTTGGCCGCCGCGACGTCGGATGCCAGATTGCCGAACGCCGAAACGACGATCAGGCCACCCGCATCGGTGCGGCGCACTATGTCGCGCGTCTTCTCGATGACTTCGTCGGGCGTCCCCCACGGTTGCAGCTCGGCCAGAAAGTGGGCGAACTGTTCGTGGCCGTGCTTGGCGATCGTGCGCGCGATGTTGCCGTAGTACTCATAGCCCGGTATCTCGGCCATCGCCTCGTCGGCGAACCCGTAGTGATCGATTGTCGATCGGTAGTAGGCGACAACTTGCTCGAACAGCTGGGCGGCGATGTCAGGGTCCTCGTGGCAGGCGTTGAAGATCACCACCATCGGCTTGGGCGGGTCTGCACCTCGGTATCGCCGGTAGTGCTCGGCGTAGCGCTGCAGGTCACCGACCGTTTGTTCCCAAGGCTTTTGCAGAAAGATCATGATCCCCGCCCCAAGACGGGCCATCACCTCGGCGGACTCCGGCGAGATCGACGACGCGAAGACCCGACCGCGCAGCGGCGCCAACGGCGCCGGCCGCAGCTCGACGCCGCGGAGGTGTCCGGTTTCGAACGCGTCCAACAGCTCGGCGGCGTACTGGTCGAAAAGTTGGCGAGAGCGCCCCATCTCGACGCCGAATCCGTCGAATTCCGCACGCGCCAGGCCGCGTCCCATGCCGAGGATCAGGCGTCCGCCCGAGAGGTGGTCGAGCACGCACGCGTGCTCGGCCAGCCGAATCGGGTCGTGCCAGGGCAGCACCGACACCATCGTGCCGAGCTGCACCCGCTCGGTGCGCGCCGCGACCCAGGTCAGAAACTGCAGCGGATCCGTCGACATCGAGTAGTCCGCGAAGTGGTGCTCGACCGCCCACACCGAGTCGAAGCCGAGCCGTTCGGCGCGATCGGCGAGTGCCATCTCTGTTCGCCAGACCTCGTGATCGGACCGTCCGTCGAGGTTTTGAAAGAAGTGTCCGTGCCCTATGCGCATCCGTTACCTCGGCCGTCCGATTGCTGAACGAACGTAAACACGGATCGAGAGTGACGCACCTTAAGGACCCTAGCAGGGTTTCAATATTTTGTGACCGATCGTTCTCAAAATTTGTTACGGTAGGCGGGTGAGCGGTCTGAGCGGATTGGTCAGCAGCCTGGGCGTAAACCCGTCCAGCGACCTCAGTGTCTTCCTGTTTTGTGCGATCTTCACGTTCACGGTGGTGACGATCCTGTGGCTGGTGGGCCTGCTGCAGGGCAACCACTCGATGATGGACGGCTGGTACGGCTTCGCCTACGCGGTTCCGGCGTTGTTCGCATACCTGATCGTCGGCGCCCAATCGGTCACCGCGGCACTGCTGTTGTTCATGGTGATGCTGCACGGCGGCCGGCTGGGCTGGTACCTGGCCGCGCGCTGGCGCCGCTATGTGCCGGTGCACGGTGGCGATCCGCGTTATTTGAACTTCGTCAAGGAGATGTCGCCGGGCTACTGGTGGAAGAGCTTCTTCCGGGTGATGGAGCCCCAGGCCGTGATCATCGTGCTGATCGGGATGCCTGCCGTCGTCGGCATTTTGAAGAACCGAACCCCCAACGGCGGCATCGGCCTACTCGCATTTGTCGGCCTGTTGGTGTTCATGGTCGGCCTGTACTTCGAGACGGTTGCCGACGCGCAGCTGCAGGCCTTCCTGGCGCTGGACACACGCCCGCGCTATCTCAACACCGGGGTCTGGAAGCACAGCCGCCACCCGAATTACTTCGGCACCACGACGGTCTGGTGGGGCATGTGGCTGGTGGCCGTCGCCGGCAATCCGGCTTGCTGGTGGACAGTCGCCGGCCCGATCCTCAACACGATCATGCTGACCTCCGTGCTGGGTTCGGCGTTCCAGGACAACTACATGGGCGTGCGACCGGAGTATCAGGAGTTGATGGCCCGCACCCGCCGATTCCTGCCGCTGCCGTTGTCGGCCGACGCTATCGCGCGCAATCAGGCCCGGCTGGCCGAGCAGCGCGCCAACGCAAACGCGCATTGAGATGTATGACGTCATCGTCGTCGGCGGCGGGCACCACGGCCTGACCTGCGCCACCTATCTCGCCCGGGCCGGCAAGCGCGTGGTCGTGCTGGAGCGAAAGCCGTGGCTCGGCGGCATGACGTACTCGCGCGAAACCGTCTGTCAAGCACCGGGATTCGTGATGAACCCGTGTGCGGTGGATCTGCTGTTCACCAACTTGGAGCCGTCCATCGTCACTGAGCTTCGGCTGGAATCCTTCGGCCTGCGCCAAGCCAACCCGGAGCCGTGGGGGGCCTACGTCGGGCCGGAAGGCCAGTCGATCGGGCTGTGGCGCTCACTCGACCGGACCGTCGAAGAGATCCGGCGCTATTCCAAACGAGATGCCTCCAAGTTCGCCCGGCTCTGCGAGATGTGGTGCGACTTCTGGTATGTGGCGGCGCCATACCTGATGGACCATCCCACCCGCCCGCGGGCCAAGACGGTCGCGGAACTGGGTTGGCGTGCCGTGCGCAGGCGCCGCAATCTCGCGCCGGTCGCGCGAATGCTGATGGCCTCCCCGCATCAACTCATCGAGTCGATGTTCGAGTCCGACGAGGTCAAGTCGCTGCTGGCGATCTACGCCTCGGGTTCGGAAGCGCCGCTGCGGGAACCGGGGTCGGGAGCGGTGCTGGGCGTGATCATGCTGCACATCGGGTGGGGTATCAAACGTCCGGTGGGCGGCATGGCCGAGTTCACCGGCGCACTCGCCGCGTGCCTGCGCCACCACGGCGGCGAGACCCGCACGGACGCGGCCGTCGACGAGATTCTGGTCCGAGACGGGCAGGCGTCCGGAGTGCGATTGGCCGACGGTGAGGTGCTGCACGCTCAGCAGGTCGTCGCGGCGGTCGACCCTGTCACACTGATGAGCAAGCTGGTCGACTCGGCGCATGTCCCCGACGCGGTACTCGACGAGGTACGCAACATCCGCATCAACGGCTGGGGCATCAACAACACCAAGATCGACGTGGCGCTGTCACGGCGACCAAAGCTGCTGTGCGACAGACCCGAACTGTGGGGCAGCTACATGCTGATCGGCGACGACAAGGACTATGTCGACCGTGCGCTCGACACCGCGATGCACGGCCGCATCCCGCCCGAGACTCCGATGTGGGCCCTGATGCCGTCGGCCTTCGATCGCTCGCAGGTGCCGGCGGGCAGTGCCGGCGACACCATGTATCTGTTCTGCACCGCTGTTCCGCAGACCTTTGCCGACGGCAGCGGATGGGCACAACACCGTGAGCCCTTCGCCGCCCAGGCGATACAGAAGGTCGACGAGGTGGCGCCGGGGTTTGCCGACACCGTCATCGGCAGCTGGGTCAAGAGTCCCGACGAGCTACGGGAAATGACCCACGAGGGTAGCTACGTGGTCGTCGACATGTCGTTGAACCAGATGGGTCCCAATCGCCCGACCGCGGCGCTGGCGGGTTACCGCACACCCATCCAGGGCCTGTGGCACACCGGAGCGGGCGCGCATCCGATGGGCGGCGTGCACGGCTGGGCGGGCAGGACCACCGCCCGCACCGTCCTGAAAAACCTCTAGCCGCTGCTGGGTGATCGTATGCTTCGATCATGAACGCAGCCGCGCCGAACCCGTTGCCGCCGGGGCCCCGACTCCCCCGGTCGGTGCAGACCGCGCTGATGCTGCGCTACTGGCCCCGTTTTGTGGCCGCCTGCCGGCGCCGCTACGGCAGCGTATTCACGTTGCGAATTGCGTCGGTGGGAACACTCGTCTACCTGGATGATCCCGCCGACATCAAGACGGTTTTTGCCGGTGATCCGACGACTTACCATGCCGGCGAAGCGAATTCACTGCTGGCCGGATTCGTCGGCGAAAGCTCGGTGCTGGTGATCGACGAGGACCTGCATCGTGATCGACGCCGCCTGATGATCGCACCGTTTCAGCGCGATGCCGTTGCCCGCCAGGCCGCCGTGATTTCCCAGATCGCCGCCGACAACATTGCCCGCTGGCCGCTCGACACGGAGTTCCCCGTTGCGCCCAAGATGTCTGAGATCACGCTCGAGGTGATCTTGCGAACCGTCATCGGCGCCACCGATCCGGTACGGCTGGCCGCATTGCGGGAGGTGATGCCGCGTCTGCTCAACCTCGGGCCGTGGGCGTCCCTGGCGATCGCCAATCCCGACCTGCAACGCCGTCGCCCCTGGCGCTACGTGCACCGCCACATCGCGCAAGCCGACCGGCTGCTGTACGCCGAGATCGCCGATCGGCGAGCCGATCCCGACCTCGCGAAGCGCACCGACGTGCTCGCGATGCTGGTGCGGGCCAACCACGACGACGGTCGGACGATGACCGACTCCGAACTACGCGACCAACTCATGACACTGCTGTCGGCCGGTCACGACACAACCGCCACGGCACTGTCGTGGACGCTGGAGCGGCTCGTCAGGCATCCGGACATGCTGGCGAAGGCGGCACGCGCCGCCGAGGCGAGTGCGGCCGGTGACCCGGCGGGCGACGAGTACCTCGATGCGATCGCCAAGGAAATCCTGCGCGTCCGTCCGGTCGTCTTCGATGTCGGCCGGGTCCTGACCCGGCCCGTCGAGCTGGCGGGCTACCACCTCCCTGCCGGCGTCATGGTCGCTCCGGGCATCGGACTGGTGCACGCAAGCCCCGCGCAATATCGCGACCCCGAGCGATTCGACCCCGACCGGATGCTCGGCGCCACACTCAGTCCGACCACCTGGCTGCCGTTCGGCGGCGGCAATCGGCGCTGTCTCGGTGCGACGTTCGCGATGACGGAGATGAGGGTTGTGCTGCGCGAGATTCTCCGCCGTGTTGAGCTGAAAACCACTACGGCTCAGGGCGAAAGGCAGCGAGTCAAGCATGTCATCCTGGTGCCGCACCGCGGCGCGCGAATCTGTGTCCGCTCCGTGCGTAACCCGCTGACCGCTACGCCCGCGGCGGCCGACGCGCCACCCTGCCCAGCAACCGCACGGGATGCGTCCTCGACACACGCCTGATCAGCCCGCCCGGGCGCCAATCACGTTGCGCGCGACCGTGAACGCCTGCCCAATCGCCGAGTGATTCGCCTGTTGCCGTTGTGTCGCAGAATCTCGCGAGCACTGCCGCGTCCCGGCCATCCGCTGAGGAATGCCATCGGGAACGCGCCTGCCCCGGTGTGCCACAGCCCGTCGACGGGCGTCTGCCACGCTGACAGCGACGGCGTCGGACGCCACGGTCCCATCTGCGCCAGGGAACAGTCCACGTGTTCGTAGTTGCCGCGCGTCACGTGGTATCGCGACTCGAAGTCGTCGGGCGTGGTGATATGAACGTCGAGGATTGCGTCGCCCAATTCCGGTGCGTACTGGGCGAAGTTGTCCATCATCAGCTTGACGTACTGCTCCTTCTCGTCCTCCCACGTGCGCCCGCCCGCGAGTTTGCGCGGAGTGTTGAACGCATAGAAGTACAGCGTGTCTCCGTCACTGCCCTCGGGCACCAAGGTGCGGTCGTAGATCGAGCTGGTGATGTGCTGAATCGGGATCTCGTGGGTGAACTCGCCATTGATCGCGGCATGGGCCGAGCGGTTGAGGTACTCCATGTTCGGGCAAATCGTGATGGCCGACAACGCTTCTGGGCTGCGACCCTGTTGGTAGCGGGGAAAAGTGAGTCGCCGGTCCAGGGCGCAGTCGACCTTGAACGTGTAGATGTTGGAATGCAGATTCTGAAGTCCGCGGACCTCGTCGCGTGTTTGTTCCGGCACCACGTCGGGGTCGAGCAGCTTGGTCACCAGGGTGATCGGGTCGGTGGCTGCAACCACCTCGCGCGCGGTGAATGTCCGCCCGTCCTCGAGCGTGACGCCTCGTGCCTGGCCGCCCTCGGTGAGGATCTGTTTGGCCTTGGCGGCGGTGAGGATCGTGCCACCGTGCGCCTCCACGCAGCGGGCCAAGGCCTGGGTGTACGCGCCGGTGCCGCCGACCGGATGGCGCACCCCCCACTCGTGCAACCCGGCGATCAGGGACAAGTGCAGACCCGTGCCGGCTTCCCACGTCGGGGCGAAACTGGCCAGTGAATAGGTGGCGACCGGCACCTTGATCTCGTCGCGGTCGAAGTACTCTTCGCAGACCTGTTCGATGGAACCCAGCATCGCCCGGGCGCCGCGGGCAATCGACTTGGGCCCCTTGGCTGTTCGGACGAGCATCTCCGCCAATGCCGCCGGCCGGACCCGGACGGGATGCCCCTGCAGATACGGCAGGGCAACCTTGAGAGTCGCGGTGATGTCGTCGCACAACTGCTCGTAGCGGCGAGCGTCCTTGTGTGAATAGCGCTTGATCTCCTCGACCAGGCGGCCGCGGTCTTTCCAAATCGGCATCACCTGCCCGTCGGGCCCCAGCCAGGTCAGCAGCGTATCGGGATACACCCAACGCAGCCCGTACTTCTCAAGCTCGAGTTCATGATCAATGGACGGCTCCACACCGGTCAGCAGGAACTCGACCGAACACGGATTGACCTTGTAGCCGGGCGCATTGGGCATTTCCATCGTCCACGCGAGGCCACCGACCACGTCGCGCGCCTCCAGCACCAACACCTTCTTGCCCGCGCGCGCCAGGTAAGCCGCACACGTCAATCCGTTATGGCCGGCACCGACCACGATCACATCTGCAGCCGAGTTGTCTTTTATTGCCGACGAGACCACGGCATCTCCCCTTCACCACTCCGCCTTGATTGAACATAATGTATGCCTACATGAACGGACTGTATAGTAGATGAAACAGTACGTCTAGCATGACGGCGGCGCGGTGCGTATTACAGTCGGGCAGAGCCTGGTCACCTCCGGTCGTCGCAGCAGCGAGGAATGCACATGTCAGAGCCGTCGACTCTCCGCGACGTGCGGGACAAGCGAAGGGCCGAACGCCTGAGCGGCCGCACGCGGCCGGACTACATGACCGTCATCGTCGAAGCCGCCGAGCGGGTGTTGGCGGAAACGCCGTTTCACAAGATCACCATCGACCAAATCCTCACCGAGGCGCAGGTTTCCCGGGCGACGTTTTACGCCTACTTCTCGTCGAAAGGCGAGGTGGTCGCCGAAGTGTTGGGTCGCGTCATGCTCGAGCTGTTCGACCTGCTCGACCCGCTGTTCCAGCGACTACCCGACGGCGATCGGCGCCAGGCGATTGCCGCGGTCCTGCAGGAGTCGGCAAAGCTGTGGAAGCTACACCGCCCGGTTTTCCATGCCACACACGAGAATTGGCACTCCGTACCGGAGCTACGGGTCAAGTGGCTCGCGCTCGTGGAGAAATTCACCGATGCGATCGCGGGGCAATTGGAAGGTGGCGCCAACCACGGAGCGGCCCGTCGCAGGAGGGCACGTCAGCGCAGCGCGGCTTTGCTCTGGTCGAGCGAGCAGCTGTTCTACCTGGCCGGGACCGACGCCGACGACGATCTGGACGATGAACAGGACCTGCTGGAGACCCTGGCGGTCATGTGGGAAGGCACGTTGTTCGGGTCGGCGTGATCTGGCCGCTGCCCGCAGGCGAAACCATCGAGGCCCGTCGCCTCAGCTCGCCCGCACTCCAATCAGATTGCGCGCGGCCCGATTTCCAAACTCGACCGCGGTGTTCTGACCGGCCGCCGACATGAAGTCGGCCGCGTACTGCACCGGCGAAGCGGGGTCCAACGACGCGTTGAGGCGCCCGATGTCCCGGTAGGCGCCGATGCGGGTGAACGGTAGTGCCCGCCGCCACCGGGTCACGTGGGTGAACTCGACGGCATCGCGCAGTTCGGGGAACACCTTGAACACGGTGGCCAAGGTGTGATCGACCAGCTGCTCGTCGGGCGCATCGATCAGCCGTTCGGACGCGCCGGTCTCCCACAGACAACTCAGCAAGCCGCGTCCGGCCGGAGCCCGATCCGGGGCCTTGTTGTGGTCGAGGAAGATCAAGGCGATGTCGGGATCCTCCACCGACGGGAACATCAGCAGGAACGCCGGGCAGTCCGGGGGCCGGATGGTGCCGACGGCGACGCTGACGCATTGGGTGTAGCCCAGACTGTTGTTCAGTGAGCCAAGAACGTCGCGATCGTCGACGCAGATGTCCGTCGCCTCGGGCAGTGGGCAGCTGACGACGCAGGCGTCGTAGTCCGACGTCGTGCCGGAATGGCTTACCAGGACCCGGTTTTCATGCCGCCGCACCTGAGTGACCGGTGTCTGCAGGTGAACCTTGAGCCGCTCGGCCAGCGCCTCGGGCACTCGGCCCTGTCCGCCGGCGGCCGCCTGGATCTTGGCGGTGAAGATGTTGCCGATTCCGGACAGCAACTCCACCTTGGACACCTTGTCGGTGTCGGCGATCAGCATGGTGCGCACGATCGGCTCGCACAGGTAGCTGTCTATTTCGGCGGACAACGCCCGCCTGGCGTACGCCCGCGCGCTTTCGGTGTCCAGCGACGCGGCCTTGCTCATGTCCGCGTAGTCCAGGCGGCCGCGAGCCTTGGCCATCGCTACATCCAGCGCCAGCCGCGGCACTCGCAACTTCGCGCCCACCGACAGCAGCGGTGTCCTCAGACCCGAACGCACCATCTTGTCCATATCGAGCAGATGGGTCGCTCCGGCGCGCCGAATTCCGATATGCGGTGCGGTGCGGCGCATCTCGACACCGAGTTCGCGCGCCAGCGCCAGGTAGCTGTGGTAGGTCGAACCGAGCGCCGACGCGCCGGTGTCGATCGCATAGCCGTCACGGCGCAGGGTTTGCACGCGGCCGCCGGGTGAGTTGGTGGATTCGAAGACATCGACCTGCCAGCCGGCCGTCTGCAGGCGATAACCGGCCGTCAGGCCGGACAGACCCGCTCCGACGATCGCGGCGCGCGGCATTCTCAGGCTGCCCGGGCCGAAGCGGCCGAGGGGGCGGGCGCGTCGTCAAGGCGGTGCAACGCGCGGCGGACCGTGTGGGTCATCACGAAGAACCAGACCCAGAATGTCGCGAACGGCAGATAGAAGCCGAACAACCCGTTCCACGCGAACGGCCCGGTCTTGAAGAAGAAGATGATGCTCAGCGGTATCAGGTCGAGCATGAAGAACACGTTGAACCATCCCACCCAGCGCGGAATGATCGGATCGGGGTCTTCATCGGCCAGTGAGGCGTAGATGAGACTGATGACCACGAAGTAGAACGGCGCGATCACGCCGAGGAATTGCAGCCAGGCGATGTCGTTGAGCAGCTGCACCAGCTTCGGATCGCGGTCCGAACGAAACGACGCAGTCAGCCACCAACCGGCGGGGTACGCGGTGAGCAGCACGTTGGTACAGCCGGCGATGATCTGACAGAAGGTGAGTATTCCCGGCTTTCCCTCCACGGCCGCGATGAGTTTGGCAAGCATTGCCGTCCACGGCACATAGAACATCGAGCCGACGAGCACCAGCACCATACCGACGCGGATCCCGGCGACGTTGGAGTGATACACGTGGGTGATCTGGTTGGCGTCCCAGGTCGGCGGCTGGGAGGGGAAGAACCGGGCGAGCGGCAAGATGCCGACCATCAGGAACGCAATGTAGACATACCCGCTCCATGAGGTGCGCCGCAGGAGTCTCAGATTTGCCTGAGGCGATAGCATTTCGCATCCTCTCCGGCCGGCCGGAATGCCCTTACTCGACGCGGCTCACAGTACGTAAACGATCGTTGCCACTCTTTTGAGACACACTACCTGGTAGTGCATGACTTTAACCCTGTCGATGGGGAATTTTGGTAAACGATAGTTGACACCAGGCATTTATAAACCTTACTGTCTCAAAATAACCTCCTCACGAGAGTCGTAGAAGCCACCAGGTGCCCCGACCACCGATTGTGAAATCGCGCCGCGCGGTCGTGGCCGGCGCTGGAATCGCCGGCCTTACCGCCGCCTACCGTCTGCAGCAAGCGGGCTGGACGGTAGAAGTCTTCGAAGCCGAACCCCGCGCGGGTGGGCGCGTGGAGACCATCACGCGACACGGATACTGCGTCGACACCGGCGCCACCGCGTTCGCGGCGCGGTATCCGATCGCAACGCAGCTGGCGAAAGAGCTGGGCCTGCGCATGGTCGATACGGCGCCCTATCTCGGCGTGTACCGCGGGGGGCGGGTCCGGCTGTTGCGCCTCGATCGGCTGCTCCGGTCGGGGCTGACGACAGACGCACTGAGCTGGTCCACCAAGCTTCGGCTCGCGCGCGTCGTATTCGACGTCGCGCGTGCCAGCCTGCGCGGCATGCTGTCCTACGACGACTTACGCGCCGCCGCACCACTCGATACGGAAACGGCTCGCGATTACATCCGCAGGCTCGCCGGCGACGAGGCCGACACCTATTTGGGTGAACCGATCACCCGCGCGTTACTGCTGGCCAATTCGGACAAGGTCAGCCGCGTCGAGCTGATGTCGGGTCTGGTCAACGCCGTTGCCGGGCACCTGTCCACGCTGGCCGGCGGGCAGGCCGCCATCATCGATGCACTGCTGTCTCGCGTACAGACGGTGCACCTTCGCTCCCCCGTGGTCTCACTGACCGACACCGCCGACGGTGTGCGCCTGGGTTATCGCGATCCCGAAGGCCAGACGAAGACCGTCGAGGCCGACGCGTGCGTCGTCGCGACTCCGCTGCCGGTGGCGGCCTCCCTCTGCGCGGCTGCCAATCCTCGGCTCGCCACCCTCAACGACGCATTGCGCTTCACGCGGGCGATCAACGTCGCCGTCGGAACGACACGGGCGCCCGACACGCCCGCGTTTCTGGTCCAGCTTCCGGCTGCCGAGGATCCCGAGATCTGCATGATCATCGTCGAAAGCAACAAAGCACCCGATCGCGCTCCGGCGGGCCACGGACTGCTGTCGGTGAGTTGGGAGATGTCGGCAGCCGCGGCGTGGATGCAGCGCTCGGACGACGAGCTCATCGCGCGCTCGCTGCAAACGGTGCTGCGACTGTTCCCCGAGTTACGAGACACGGTCGATTTCACCTATGTGCGCCGCTGGCCAGTGGCGTTGCCGCAGACCCGCGTTGGCGTCTATCAGCAAATCGCCGAGTTCACCTCGCACATCGATCCGACGTCTCGCATCCAGTTCGCCGGTGATTATCTGTCCCAGACCGGCCAGAACACCGCCGTCGCCTGGGGCAACCGTGCGGCGGCGAACTTGCAAGAGCACCACGGTCATTCCGTTTACACGAAACAAGAGGAGTTCACTCATGGCTGATGTGCAATCGATGCTCAGTTCGGTGATCGGCGCGGGCAAGACCCAGGTCAACAAGATCGGTGCCGACCAGATTCGCCAGTTCATCGAGAACCAGCCCGGCATCGACGGCGACGTCGAGGTGATGGTGATCGGTGACGGCGGTGAAGTCGGGGCATCAAGTGGCACAGTGCTGTTCGACGCGACCTTCGGTACCGGACACGGTCGGGTCACCCGAGAACTGGTGCTACGCCATGCGCCGGTCAGCGACAAACGATTGTTCTTCGAATACGACTTGTCGCGACAGTTCGAGGTGCAGCGCGCGCTCCACGGTACCGATGTGCCGGTGCCGGAACCGTTGTGGCTCGACGCCGATGGCAGCTGGCTGGGCGCGGCCGGCTACGTCATGGGGCGCGTTCACGGCAGGGGACAGCATCCGGCAGCTTTCATTCAGGGCCCGCTCGCCGAGGCCACCCCGGCGGATCGCGAGGAGATGCTCGGCAAGGTCATGGCAGCGCTGGTCGCCATTCACCGCACCGACATCGAAGCGCGCGGCCTGCAGAACTTCGTGATGAAAGCACCCGGCGTGGCCCCCCTGGAGAAGTGCATCAATTGGTATTGGCAGACCTGGGAATGGGTACGACTGCCCGAGTACCAGCGGTTGGTTCCGGTGCGCAGCTGGCTGCTCGACAACCTCCCCGATGGCGAGACAGAGCTGATGCACGGCGACTCGACGCTGCAGAACTACTTCTTCGACGGCACCCGGTTGGCCGCGGTGCTGGATTGGGAGATGTCCAGCCTGGGCCGTGCCGAAGCGGACCTCGCGCTGCAATGCGTCAGCAACCGCATTTTCGCGGCGCCACCGGACAGCGGGCTGCTGCAACCGCCGAGCGAAGAGGAGTGGCTGGCCATGTATCGCGCCGCCGGCGGTCGTCCACTGCGCGACTTTGACTACTTCAAGAAATTCGCCGCGTACATGATCCTTGTTGCGGTCAGCGCTCTGCAACGAAATATGACGGAAGCCGACCGCAAGGCCCAGGCACCACTCTTGCAACCGTGTTGGCAGCTCGTCGAATCCTAAAGGGAGGCAAAGGTGTCCATTAAAGCTGATGCAGAAACACAAGACAGAGCGTTTTGGGAAGAAAAGAACCTCTCGTTCCAGACCGCTACACCCGAAGACGATCTCCTGCATCCGGAGTTCAAGGACGCGAACCGATCGCCAACCCTGACCGAAACACAGTTCTTCGGCTTCAGCGTGCCGGAGGAGAACATCCATGCGCTGACCTATATGTGGCACCACCCGAACCTGGGCGTGGTCAGCGGTGGGGCCTGGGTGTGGCAGGGCGTGAAACAACACGTGCTGCAATCCGAGCTGTTCAATTGGACCTCATTCATGAGTGAGGATGTGCTCGCAAACGATCTGTGGGACTACAAGTTCGACAACGGGTATCACGTGCAGACGGTCGAACCGCTCAAAAGGCATCGGCTGCGCTACCGCGACGAGCTGCGCGGGAATGCGTTTGACATCGAGACTCAGGCCCTGATGGAGCCCATGCTGCTGCAGACCGGCATGCACTTTGAGCAGGCGGTGCGTGCACAAGGCGAACTCACCTTGCGCGGCAAGACCTACCCGGTGGATTGCACACACGTTCGTGATCGATCGTGGGGGCAGAGCCGCTCCGAGCAGCATGCTCCGGTGCCGCCGATCGATTGGATGACCGGCGTTTTCGGCGAGAACTTCATGTTCGGCTGTACCGCATACGACCATCCCGATCTCGAGCCCGACTGGGCGGGGCATCTGCAGGTGCCCGGAGGCGATTCCACCAAGGGCGGCTGGGTTTACCGTGATGGCGAGTTGATACCTGTTGTGGCCACTCGCAAACGGGTCGATCACTCCCCCGCAACGCTGGCGCCGACCACTGCTCAGATGGTGATGACCGACGCGAAGGGACGCGACTACGAGATCCGCGGCGAAGTGGTTGCCGCCAATCGTCTTGCAGTGTGGCCGAATATGGATACCTGGATCTGCCTCGCCCGGTGGGAATGTGAAGGTCAGGTTTGCCACGGCGACCTGCAGCAGGTGCAGTGGCATGACTATGTCCGACGGTTCTTAGGAAAGTAGTGGCTATGACATCTTCGACCCCTATCGCCGACCGCACCGAACCCACCGCTGATGTGCTCGTCGAGCGTGACGGCACCGTGGGCGTCATCACGATCAACCGGCCCGAGCGCCTCAATGCGGTTACCACGGAGGCGGGCGACAAACTGAGATCGGCTTTCCTCGAGTTGGAGGCTGACCCCCGGATCCGTGCCGTTGTGCTCACCGGCGCGGGTCGGGGATTCTGTGCGGGCGCCGACATTTCGGGCGATGTGGGCAATGCGCGCGAGGTACTTCTGGACGCGTGGAATCCACTGGTGCTGACGATGCAGTCACTGCAACTGCCGATCATCGCGGCGATCAACGGTGTCGCGGCCGGCGCGGGAGTGTCGTTAGCACTGGCATGCGACCTCCGCGTTGCCGCCGCGTCGGCACGTTTTGAGTTGTCGTTCGCCAAGATTGGCCTAATGCCCGACGCCGGCCTGACCTGGTTGCTCCCCCGTGTCGTGGGCCTGGGGCGGGCCAATGAATTGGCGTTGCTCGCCGAGCGCCTCTCCGCCTCCGAGGCGTGTAGCTGGGGCCTGGTGAATCGACTGGCCGAGGACGGTCGGGCGCTGGCGGATGCAGTCGCAATGGCCGGGCGTTTCGCCGAGCTGTCGGTGAGCGTCGCGACGATCAAGCGAGCCCATCATCGCGCTCTCGACGCCGACTTCGTCGATCAGCTGAACCACGAAGCACACACGCAGGGTTGGCTGCAGGAGCAACCTGATTTCGCCGAAGCAACACGGGCGTTCGCCGCAAAGCGGCCACCGCAGCTGACCGAACGTACTCCCCCGGAACGAACAAACTGACGCTGGTCACCGGCCAGTCTGCGCTACCGTTAAGAAATGGCCAAGCGTAACGACCGTTCAGAGCAAATCCTGCGTACCGCGATGCACCTGTTTCATGAACGTGGATTTGATGGCGTCGGGGTGGATCTCATCGGTGAGAAAGCGGGCGTGTCCGGCCCGGCGATCTATCGCTACTTCAGCGGTAAAGACGAGATCCTGATGACACTGCTCGACGAGGCTATCGACCGGGTCCTGATGTCGACGGGCGGCCAGTTCGATGATCCGCGAGAGGAACTGGAGCACCTGGTGCGAGGGCACGTGCAGCGAGCCCTTGAGGAACGCGAACTGATGAGTGTGTGGACCAGAGAACGCAATTCGATCCCGAAGGAGTACCGCTCGAGGTTAAGTGCCCGGATCAAGCGGTACATCGACCGATGGGTGGATTGCCTGCACGCCTGCTACCCGAATCAGTCGCGCGACGTTCTCACCGTCGCGGTCCACGCGACGCACGGGCTGATCGACTCGACACCCATGTGGCCGGAGAAGTCGCTGCGAACCGCCGGACTCGCTGACATCCTGACCGGAATGGCCCTGCAGGGCTTGGAGTGGTTGGACAACGATGCCTCGCGCCCCGCGTCCACTGCAAAGCGCGTCCGCCCAAAGAGACCCCCGGCCCGTTCAGCCTGACGTCAACGCGTAAACGACCGTTTACGGGAGGCGACGTGGAGCCCTTGACCAAGTCACGGATCCAGATGTTCGGCGTCTGGTGTGCGATCGGCTATCTGGTCGCACTGTTCGTCGGCTGGGGCGCAATAGCCGGGTTCCTCCCGCCCACGGCCCCGTCGGCCGGCGCTGCCCAGGTCGCCGCGCTCTACCAAGGCGACTACCCGCGAATTCGCATCGCGATGCTGATCGTCATGCTCGCCGCTTTGATTTTCATCCCTTTCGCCGCGGTGACATCACAGTTCATTGCACGCATCGAGGGCACCGCCGGCGTCTTGACCTACACCTTCCTGTTGGGCGCGGCCGGCAATATGGTGCTGACCTTTTATCCCGCGATCTGGTGGCTGACCGCGGCCTTTCGCCCCGACCGGCGCGCCGAACTGATCTACCTGATGAACGATATGGCATGGCTGCAGTTTCTCGGCGGCGTCACCATGTACTTGGCGATGCCCCTGGCGGTGATGGTCGCCTCGCTGTGCGACAAGAGCGCGGCGCCGGTGTTTCCGCGCTGGTGCGGTTATGCCAACGGCTGGATGGCGTTGACGATCGTTCCAGATCAACTGCTGTTCTTCTTCCACAAGGGACCGTTCGCCTGGAACGGCATCTTCGGCGTCTGGGTCCCAGTCGTGGTGTTCAGCGGCTTTTTCATCGTGAATTTCGTCGTCTTGCGTCAAGCGGTTCAGCGCGATCGCAGGTCGATCGAGGCCACATCAGAAACCGCGGCTGCGCACAGTGCTCCACGGTGACAGATCTACTCGCGGAGGCTCATTTTTGATATAACTTGTATCAATAACAGCGTGGTCTCGTCAGCGCGAAGGAAGAACGCTTCATGTCCGAGTCGCTTAACCAGAAGCTCAGGGTCGCCGGCCAGCTGGGACGAATCGGTGCCCACATCGTCAACGAGCGGTTGCGACGTCCCAAACCCACTACGCTGGCCGAGATCCCACCCTCCGTGGACGCGCTCACACCGGAGTGGCTGACTGCCGCCCTATGCGGCGGTCACCCTGGAGCATGGGTGACCGCAGTGTCGACCGCGTCCGGGAGCGACGGGTCGACCACCAGGCGAGTGCTGGCTATCGACTACAACGACGTCGGGCGCCGAGCCGGGCTGCCGGTATCGGTCTTTACCAAGTCGACCCCCAAGTTCACCTCCCGCGCGGTGACTGTTCCGTCTGCGGCGCTGACGTGCGAAGCATTGTTCTACGACCGGATCCGCCCAACGCTCGACATCGAAGCCCCCCATGGCTACTACATGGCGGTCGACAACAGGTCAGGCCGCTCGATGTTCTTGATGGAAGACGTCGCGACCACCAGGAAGGCGACGTTTGGCGATCCGACTAAGCACTACATCGATCGGACCAGGGCCGAAGCGATCATCACAACGTTGGCGACTGTCCACGGAATGCTTTGGGAGAGCCCGCGATTCGCCGGTGACCTGGCCGTCGTCAAAGATGCCCACAGGTGGCAGGTCGACGTCAACGAGACAATCGCATTTCCGCGTCGCACGCTGATCGGGTTCGACCGCGCGGAGTCGGTCTTTCCCGCGGGGTTCCGTCGCCGCCGGGCCGAGGTCTTCCCGGCTCTGATGACATCGCTGGCGATGCACAAATCGGCACCCAGCACGCTGTTGCATTCCGACGTCCATTCCCGCAACTGGTATCTGACTCCCGATGGCGGCATGGGCTTGTACGACTGGCAGCTGATCAGCCGTGGCATTTGGGCCCTCGACGTCTCGTATGCGCTCAGTTCGGCGCTGACGGTGCGGGATCGGCGCGCCTGGGAGCGCGAGCTCATCGAGCTGTACGTCGACCGCCTACATGCGGCAGGCGCTCCCCCGCTGTCCTTCGGCGAAGCCTGGTTGGCATATCGCCAGCAAGCTTTCCACGGTCTTGTGTTCTGGCTGTACACCATTGGCGCCGGCCGACTGCAGCCGGCGATGCAACCCGACGAAGTGTCGCTGGCCAACCTCGAGCGAATGACGAACATGATCGAGGACCTGGACTCGTTCGGCGCCTTGAAAGAGTCTGCGAATACGTCGCGGCAGCTGCCGTCGATCCCCTAGCGCTCGAACAGGGCCTTGACACTCAACGCCAAGCAACCCAGCGAGGCCGATATGAACAGTGCCGCACTGAACCCCGAGATCTTGCCACGCCGGTGCGCGATGCCGGCGGCCAGGATATCGCCGACGTCGCACGCCGCGGCGACCCTCAACATCTGAGACCTCGACCGGCGTTCGGTCACCAAAGGTGCGACGGCCAGCGCAAAGTCACGAGTCGCCACTACCGCCGTCCGGGCTGACACTTGCGCTTGGCCATCCGCACCTGTGGATTCCGAGAAGAAGTCATAGGCTCGGTCTAGAAACGTTCGTTCACGGGCATTGGTGAACTCACTCCCGCGCTCGGGTGGTGGAGCGCCCGTTCCTCTTTTTAGGTTGCACCTTCTCCTCGACCCCTTCGTTCTCCCACTCGATAAAGCCGTCGCGCATCTTGTTGAGAAGGTGGTCAAGCGTTGCAATCTCCTCGTCGGAAAGGGGAAACAATGCTCGTCGCTCGACCTGCTCGGACAAGCGGTGAAGCTGGGAGGCCAGCGGCTTCGTCTTGGGCGTTAGGAAAATGCGGTTAGATCGTCGGTCGTTGTCGTCAGGGCACCGCCGAACGAGGCCCTCCTTTTCCAGCCGGTCAATGACCTTGCCCATTCCGCCCTTGGTGATATCCATCAGCTCGGTAAGCTCGGCCTGCGTACTACCCTCAAGAAAATACAGGTGGCGCAGCAGCCACCACTCGGTGCGCGCCAGGTTCAAATCGCGCACCTTCTGGTCGAACGTCACGCGGTATCTGCGCGCGACGTCGGTGATCAGAAACGCAGTCCGACTGAAGATTTCGCCGGAGCGCTTCGTCTCTTTTGCCTTCATTGTGCCCTTCGGTTCTCGCGGTAGCTTAGCAGCGTTTCCGGTAGCCGCGGATGATTCCGCACCCGACTCGAACGTTCCATCGAGCCATTGACTCGGCTTTGCGGCCGCTGCTATGGTCTCTTGCGAGACAGTCTCCTAGAGGACTATCTCTCGGTTCGACGAGGGGAAGCCGTGATAAGTCCCGCAGATGATGTGTTTCACCAACGCACAGACGACCCATTCTGGAACGAAAGTGCATGGTTCGGCTTCAGCATTCCGGAGCGAACCCTCAACGGATTCGTGTACTTCTACCACCGCCCGAACATGAAGTACTCGTCGGGCGGGATCGCGATCTGGGATCCGACTGGGGAAGAGATGTACAACTGCCGGTATTACGACATGGGAAGTATCTTCCCGCTGGATCCGACGTGGGAGATGTACGACTTCGGGTTCCCCAACGGTCTGCATGTGCACTGCGTCGAACCCTGGAAGACGTATCGGCTGAGCTACGGCGGGAACTCCAGTTTCTACGCGGGCGCGGGCTGCGAACTCGAGCTAACTTGGGAGAGCTTCCTGCCGCCACACCAAACCGGGCAGCCCGAAGGTCAACAAGAGTGGGCGCCGGCAAGACAGCATTACGAGCAGCCTGGGCGCATGAAGGGCACGGTCAAGGTGGACGGAGAAACGTTCCATGTCGACTGCTGGTCGATGCGTGATCACTCATGGGGGGTGCGCAAGCTCGTCAACAACACGCGCGGTTACTTCCCGTGGGGGATCGCCTCCGAGAAGAGCGGCTTTCAGGTCTACGCGATGTCCGACCTGCCGCCTGAACGTGACCCGGTAACCGACACGAAGTTGCGCATTGCCGCGGGCTGGTATCTCAAGGGTGGGCGTTACGGTTCACTTTCCAACGGGACGTGCGCGACCACCATGCGTCGTGACGACGGCGCCCCGATGCGAATGGAAATGTGCGGGATTGATTCACTCGGGCGGGAGTTTAAGGCAGTCGGCAACGCCAAAGCCATACTCAGTACGGTGTTGTACCCGTGGATGTTTCAGTGGTGGGCTCAGTTTGAATGGGAGTTCGACGGCCAAATCTGCTACGGCGAAGAGATGGACTTCTTTCCCTTACAACACGCCCGGAAGTTCATCCGCTCGTTGCGGGCTTAGCCCGTTCGGAGAGAGGTCCCATGCTGTTTCCAGCCGATCAGGTACTGAAAGCCGCGAACCGCGAGGTACGCCAGCTGACCACGCTGACGGATAACCCGGGAGAGGGCTCCGCGCTGCAATGCCTCGCAGTGGCGCTACGCCTGCTCGCCATTCGCGAAAGCGGAGGTACGGGCCTCATGCGGTCCCAGATCGATCGCCTGTCCAAATGTCTAGCGTCGGTCGAAGGCCTCCTAACGCCTCCTTCCCTACAGGCCCAGTGTCGCGCGCTCTGCATCATGATCGAGGAGAACAAAGGCGCCGCCTCGCTTGGCGACGCAGAAGCGGCGTGGCGAGAGGTGATCGCCGCAACTCAGCGCCTCGCGGCGAATATCGCTGCCACATCCGATCTTCCACAAGTCGTTCGCGGCCGGATCGCCGATCTCTTTATCGACTGGGAATCCGCCGATCTCTCGGACCTGATGCCCGGGGCTAGCGACGACGTGGAAGCGGCCCCCGAGACCACGCACGAACGGTGGACCGCCTATCTACGTGATCGCTTCTCCGAGCCGGAGCTTACGGTTACGGCCTTTCGGGCCCTAGCCGGCGGCTTCGGGAAACAGACATACCTGTTCGACGTTTCGGGGAAGGCCCTCAACGGGTCCTACATCCTGCGTCGCGACCTTGCCATTGCGCTTATCGGCAACGACTGTCACCGCATCGAAAAGGAATTCGAACTCATCCGCGCGGTGCACGCGCGTGGTTTCCCTGCACCGGAAGCACTTTGGCTGGATACCGAGCACCGCCTTCTACCTGGCGGACATTTCCTGGTGATGAGGTGCGCCGCAGGTGTGGCCGGGGGCACCGTGTTCGAGCCGAACAGCCTCGTACCGCAAGACCTGGCACAGACCTTGGCGGAACTGTTGGCTCGGCTTCACACGATGCGTGGCCTCGAGGATTTCGGCCACCTGACAGAGATGATCCGTCCCGAGCTTGTGAATCGTCCGCTCAGGGACGTGGTCGGGACATACCTAACTGATTGGCGCGGGCTGTTCGCGAGGGAAGCGCACCTGCCGTCGCCCGCGATCATGGCCTTGTTTGGCTGGCTGCTGGATCATGTGCCAGTGTCGGACGGCCATCCGGTGCTTCTGCACGGGGACATCGGCTTCCACAACTTCCTGTTCGACGACGGCCGCCTCACGGCCGTGATCGATTGGGAATTCGGGCATCTCGGTGATCCCGCTGAAGATCTGGCCTACGTCCGCAACAGTCTCGGCGAGGCACTGGACTGGGCGGCGTTCATCCGCGCCTACCGAGCCGCGGGCGGACCCGTCATCGACGAGCGTCGGCTTCATTTCTTCCAGATCTGGGGGCACGTCCGTAACGCCTGCGCCGCGAACCTGGTCAGCGCCAAGTTGTACGCGAGGCAGATCGACGACCTCAAGGTGATCGCCCTCCCCCACCTTTACATTCCCCGGTTTCTTCAGGCCACGCAAGAACTTATCCGAAGCTACGAACAGCTGTCGAGCCGCTAGAGGCGGCCCAACCTCGAGCGAATGACGAACATGATCGAGGACGTGGACTCGTTCGGCGCCTTGAAAGAGTCTGCGAATACGTCGCGGCAGCTGCCGTCGATCCCCTAGCGCTCGAACAGGGCCTTGACACTCAACGCCAGGCAACCCAGCGAGGCCGATATGAACAGTGCCGCACTGAACCCCGAGATCTTGCCACGCCGGTGCGCGATGCCGGCGGCCAGGATATCGCCGACGTCGCACGCCGCGGCGACCCTCAACATCTGAGACCTCGACCGGCGTTCGGTCACCAAAGGTGCGACGGCCAGCGCAAAGTCACGAGTGCCGCCGAGCCTGAGAAAGAGCGCCGCGCTGACATCCTTGGAGACGTTCATCCCGAACAGCCTGGCGGCGGTGATCGGCATCAGCCAGCCACTCGCGCCGATCGCTGATCGCGCTGCCGCGAGAGTCGTCGTCGTCGTCAGAGCCATTGAGCACCTAGATCCTTCCCTGGGTCGCGCTCCGCGGTTGCGGGAACGCTCGTTCACATCCAGTGGTAGCTTTACTCTTAGGTTCGCGTCGCCGCAAGGAGTTACCGTGGAAGATCTCGCCATGTCTCCCGAAGAAGTCGACGACTTCTTGTCGGGCCCGCTCACCGGACAGCTGGCCACCAACGGCCCAACAATCAGACCGCTTTGGTATCAGTGGGAAGGCGGCGCCTTCTGGATCATCAGTGGCCCGTGGGCAAAACTGCATGCGCGGGTACAGAAGGACCCCAGCGTCGCGTTCTGCGTCGATGTCGGCGATTTCGACAATGGGATTGTCAAGCAAGTCATCGCCCAGGGATCCGTGCAGATCCATGACTACGACGTCGAACGTGCTCGCCGACTGCTGTACCGCTACCTGGGTTCCGACGAAGAGTCCTGGTCGGACTCACCCGATGACTACCGAGGCTACCTGCGTGACGGCGGGCCGCCGGGAGCCGTGTTCCTCCAATTGCGGCCGACGAAGCTGACCGCGTTGAACTTCAGCTACGCGCGCACCCGTACCGGAGCGTGACGCAACGACCGAGTTCGCTTGGCGGGCAAGCCAAAGCAGCGGCAGGGACTGTCGTCGCGGCGGCGGGCTTCGTCGACCGGAAGTGATACGCCGCAGTCACCTGCTTTCCTGGGCGGCGAAGCGGTCTTGCGCGCGTTCGAGGACTTCGACGGTGCCGGTGTCGCCGTCGACGCGGACGCGATCGCCGGTGCGCAGCAGGCTGCTTCCCGTGCGGGTGTTGACCACACAGGGCAGGCCGAGTTCGCGAGCGACGACCGCGGCGTGGCTCAGCGGTCCGCCGATGTCGACGACCAGCGCGCTGGACAAGAACATGATCGACGCCCAGCTGGGGTCGGTAGTGCGCGCGACGAGCACTTCGCCGGGTTCGACTTCGGCAAAGGACGGGTCGATGACGACCCGCACTTGGCCTTCGGTCACCCCGGCGCTGACGCCCAAACCGCGGATCGTCTCACCGACATCCCGCACGATCACCTTGCCGTCGGGATTCACGGTGCTGACCGTTGTGTCGGGTATCCCGCGCCAGTTGCCCGGCAGGCTCAGTGTCGCGTACTCGCGGCCGCGTTCCAGCCGACGGTTCAGCAGATTGCGCGCATCTGCCGGAAACCCGCGGGTAAGTTCATCGACGGTGAGCTGGAAGACGTCGTCGACCGAGGAGAGTTCGCCGTGTGCGACGAGGTGCTCGCCGAGTTGGCGGGCGGCGCCGCGCGCGACGTCCAGCGATTGTAAGAACGAGCGTTTGCCCACCCCGCGCAGCGGGAGTATGCGCTCGGCCAGGGTCAGCAGCAGCCGTGCCGATAGCCGCCGGCTGGGCGGCAGCGCTGCTACCACCTCTCGTTGCGCTTCGGGAAGTTGTGCGCTCGCTCGCCGCTCGCGTTGCACCGGATCCTCGGAATCCGGGCGGTCGGCGTAGCTGCTGATCATCCGCTCCAGCGGTGCGCTGTCCTCTCGCCAGACCCGGCTGGAGATCTCGCCTTCCAGTGGGCCGTGGAACCCATGGTTGGCAACCACATCGGCAACCGTCATCGCGCCCCGGGAGGCCAGCCAGATGTCGGAAACGATCGCCATCTCTGCTCCGCCGGTTCCGCTCAACGTCCCTACGTCGCCTACTCCGGCCCGCTCCACCAACTTGGTCAGCTGCACCAACATTGGCTGGACCACTGCCAGCAGCGCCAGGGAGTGCCAGGTCAGGGATTCGTCGAAGCGATCTACCGCGTCACGAAGCACCGAAACACACTCGGAGCGCGAAAGATCAGGGAGCGCAGCAATGCTCGAGCGCCACCAGGCATCGATGATCGTCGCACGGCGCCGAACCTGTCTGGGCGCGCTGATCATCGCTCGCGGAAGCCGGTAGCAGATAATCGGGTAGCGACGCATGGTCGAGGCAAAGTTCATGGTGTCGGGGACTCGGCCGAACATGTTCGCGACGAGATCCGCGCCGTCGACCCCCGGCATGCGATCACCGACGGTGGCGAGGTACTCCATGCGCAAAGCGATCCGCCCGTAGAAGGGCCGCACGATCGGCGGGAACTGACGCCGATCCGCGGCGGAGAAGATGCCCATTCGGTAGGCAACCTCACGGGGCATGCGGTCGCCGGTCCGGCCCCACATGCTCCAGCTCAATGGCGTCAGCACCCCGGGCGCGGCCTCTCCCACGTTGTCGGTGGACCAGTGCGAGTCCGCAGGATCTGGACTGTGGAGGACGTCCCAGTCCTCACCGAGCACGGGTCACTCGAATCATCAGGCAGGCAAGGGCCTGTGCCCGCATCCCGGATCTCCTTCTGGGGGTGACGTCGTGCTACCGGATAGATATGATCATGTATCTAGTGCCCTGTCAACGAACGGTCTCACTTCGCCATTGTCACTTGCCTACACCGATATTCAGCACCACGGGCTGAGTAGTTGTACTCTGCTAGATATGGGCGATGATCACGCTGCGGCCCGCCTCGGCGGTACCGTCGCCGATCCGCCCGGCCAGTTGAGACTGGTCATCTGATGACGCGGTCGTCAGGCGATACCGCCCCCGGCGGCGGCCAACGCTCCCGCCGGCCGCGGCGCAGCAGCGCCGATGTCCGCACGGCATTGATCGATTCGGCCGCGCTGGTCTTTGCCCGTCGCGGCTACAGCGGGGCCACCACGAGTGAGATCGCCAGACTCGCCAGGACTCCACCGGTGACGGTGTACCGCCAATTCGGTTCCAAGGAAGGCCTTTTCACCGCGGCGGTGGTCGAGCCGTTCCTCGGTTTCCTCACCGACTACACCGCCGAGTACCGGTCACTGATCACCGACGGCGCCGATCCGGCAATCGACCATAAAGCGATCTACGAGCCCAGCGTGGCCAGCCTCTACGACCACTTGAACTCCAAGAGCTATTCGGTGCTGGCGTTGATCTCCGCTCTCGGCGACCCCGAGGCGGCCGGCCCGGTGCGCGACGCCGTGGCCCGGATGGACGAGATGTTCGCCCGGTTCAACGAACTCAGCGTGGACCACTGGCACCGGTCCGGCCACACCTACAAAATCGAGCACGCCCAGATGTGGGTCAGGCTCATCACCGGCATGGTCATCGGAGTCACCGCCCTGGCTCCGCTGTTGCTGCCGGAGGGCCTGTACCGGCCCGGCCGCACCGAATTGATCGCGCTGATGAGCCAAATGGTGCGGGAAGGTATCGGCTGATCGCGCGGCCCATCTGAGCCGGCCGCCACTGCATTGCAACTTCGAAGAGTCAGGAGCTGATCATCGACCTGGGAAACCCTTACGGTGTTGAACCGGCGGACGACCTGCTGGTGGTTCCCGACGACCGCGCGCCAGGGTGGAGCGAAAACCTTGTGTGCGTGGGAAACGACCTATCGAGCGGGATCTCGTTCTATGCCCACTTCTCTCGGGTCGCGCCCGACCCCGCAGTCTGGGAGGGCGTGCTGTGTCTGCACCTGGCGAACGGCGACATCCTGGTGTCCCGATCCTTCGCCAGTTCCCGCACCCGCGATCTCGCTGATGCCGGCGCGATCTCTTTCCGCTGTGTCGAGCCGTGCCAGACCTGGCGGCTGCGGTTCGACGGCATGGCGCGACGGGTGACCACCAAGCGGCTCGCCGTGGGTCTGCACACCGACGGACCGGTGGAACCGCTGCGGATGGACATCACGGCCCGCGCGGTGCTGCCGCCCTGGAGTGCCGGCAGCATCGTCGGTCAGGACTTCGGGCACATGCACACCGAGCAGGCGATGCAACTCGACGGGGCGGTCACCATCGCCGGTCTGACCACCAACTTCTCCGCTCGGGGATTCCGCGACCACAGCCGCGGGTTCCGCGATCACAGCAAGCTCGCCAGGGAAGGCTGGTCGTTCGGGTTCACCCCCAGCGGCAAGGTCTACTTCGGGGTACGGATCTGGCAGGACGACGGGCCCGGCTTTACCGCCGGAATGCTGTTCGACGGCAAGACGATTCACGATGTCAGCGCCATGGAAGTTCCACCGGTGACAAGTCCGTCCGGCGACCCCCGTGAGGTGCAGATCAGCTTGGGCGGTGACTTCGGCACCGTGACCGTCTCCGGGCAGGTGACGGCGGCGACCCCATTTACGTTGCTGCACCCCATCGGCCAAGCCCTGGGCGTCGACGTCGACGACCCGGCCGCAACAATGCTCGTCGAAGGGCCTCTCGTCTTCGAATGGGACGACGAACGAGGTTACGGCTGGCTCGAACGCCTCGCCCGAATCCGCGACCTGCCTCGGTGAACACCGCAGCCGACGGCCTTCGATCGAGCAAGCCCCAAGCAGAGGCCTCGAAAACCCCACCGTCACAAGAGGTTAGACGGAGTACTGTTGCGCAAGGCGGGCCCTCCAGGCTTTGATCTCTCCCGCGAAGTCGTAGCCATCGTGGCGCAGGGCTGACCTGAAGCACAGGCCGATTGCGTAAGACACGAAGATCTCGGCCTCGCGCGCGGGGTCGAGGTCGTTTCTGACCGAGCCGTCGGATTGACCCGCAGCGAAGTGGTCGGTGAGTTCTGCCTCATAGTCGGCAATAAGGCGGTCAAACCAACCGGCGAAGCCCTGCAACGCGGCCGGTGTCTCGAAGGTGAGCACGATCATCGCCCGCATCGTTTCGGGTTCGCGCTCTACCGCGTCCAGAAGATCGTCGAGCTGACTGAGCACACGGTCCAGCCCGGTGCCACCGCGCTCGCGCCGCATGGCGGGAAGCAAAAGATCGGCGAAGGTATCGAAAACCGACTGCAGCAAGGCGTCTTTGGAGCCGTAGCGGTCCCGCACCATGTTGCGGCTGAAACCGGCGTTGATGCCGATCTCGACGGCCGTCGTCCGCTCGTAGCCCTGCCGGGCGAACAGCTGGATCGCCGACGCGATCAGGGCAAGCGTCGACTCCTCGACGCGCTCCTGATTCGTCCTCGACCGACGCTTGATCGCACTGGACACGCCACGAGTGTACGACGTTTCTGTCGACAGACAGATATTTATCTGTTCATCGACAGATAGATCTGTTACCGTGGTCACATGCTGGATGAACGCCCGTTCACGGCAGCCAAGCCGACGGGGGTCGGCGTGGCTGGCCCGGATCCGGTCGCGGCGCAACGCACGTGGGCCAAGATCTGGATCGTCCACGGCTTTCTGTGGCTGGCCCTGATCGCCTACTGCTGGACGATGTGGATCGTCAGCGGGGACTTCACGCCCAACACGCTCGGGCGCGGCCTGGAGCCGACCTGGTACGTGGTGCTGGTGCGCTGCGTCGAAGTGATCTTCGGCATCTTCATCACCGGCTGGATACTTTGGCACTTCGTCATCGGGCCGAAGCTGCGCACCGGCCGCTTCAGCTTTGACGGTCTGTTCTTCCTCGCCGGCTGGCTGATGTTTTTCCAGGAGCCGTGGATCGATTGGACCACTTACCAATTCCAATACGCCACCACGTTCGTCAATTTCGGGAGCTGGCTGTCGCACATCCCGGGATGGAGCTCGGGCAACGGGCAACTGATCCCCGTGCCGATGGTGTATTTCACCGCGTACCTCTGGATGTGCGCGATGTCGGGCTATGCCGGATCCCGGTACATGACCTATCAGCGTCGGAAAGACCCGTCGCGCAGCGTGTTTCGACTCATCTTGCAGACCTACGGCGTGATGATCATCGGCGACTTCATCGTCGAGTTGATCATGACGAGGACGGGGCTGATCAGCTACTCGTCTACCATCCCGTGGCTGACGCTATTTGCCGGCACCGATCACCAGTTCCCACTGTATGAGCCGCTGAGCTGGCCGGGGACGTTCATCATCCTGAGCTGCCTGCACTTCTTCCGCGATGACCGTGGCCGGTCCTGGCCCGAACGCGGCATCGACAAGTTGAAGTTCAAACGCGAGGGCACCAAGACCTTCGCCAGGTTCTGCGCGATCGCCGGCGCCGCACAATTGGCGATCTTGATCGCGTTCAACTTTCCGTACTGGTTCTACGCGTTGCATTCCGGTCCGATGCCCCAACCGCATATCGAACGAACCTGGCGCAACGGCGGGGTGTGTGGACCGACCACCGCGTTCAATTGCCCGGATCCTAAGCTGCCGATCTCGCGTCAGTCGGCACCGGATCGCCCCGAGCTCTTACCGGAAAGGCGTCGATGACAGAGCACAGCACGGCCGCCGTGATCGGGGGCGGAATCGCTGGGATGGCGGCCGCCTACGAACTGATGAAGGCCGGTTTCCGCGTCACGGTATTCGAAACCCGCGATCGGGTGGGCGGGCGGATCTGGACCGTGCGCAAGGGCGATTTCGTGATGGATCTAGGCACCGCCGTATACCTCGGGACCTACCAGGAAGCGGTCGCGATGATCCACGAGGTCGGCCTGACCAACGAGTTCGTAGAAACGCCGGTGATTTTCGGCATGCCACGGCAGGGCAGGCAGCACTATCTCGATCTCGCACGACCCATCCGGGCAAGCCTACGCACGCAGGTCATTTCCTGGCCCGCCAAGATCAAGGCCCTGCGGCTGTTCGCAGATGTCTTCAAGCACCGGGCCAGCCTCGGCTACGACACCTATGACGAGCTAGCCGAGATCGACAACGAAACCGTGTACGACTACAGCCAGCGGGTGCTCAACGACGAACTCGCCCGCTACATTTCCGCCCCGTTGGTCAGCGGCACCTGGGTGCACGAAGACCACGACACCTCGGTGGCCCTGCTGCACTGGACGGTGCGCAACATGCTGGTCAAATCGGTGTTCAACCTGACATCCGGGGTGGCCGGACTGCCGGTGAAGTTGGCGACGCTGGTCGACACGAAGCTCGAGCACACGGTCAGCAACGTCACCGACAACGGTACGGCCGTCGAAGTCACCTACACGACACCGTCATCGGGCGAACAGACCCAGACCTTTGACACCGCCGTCATCGCGACGACGGCCCAACCCGCGCTGGGCATGTATCCGCAGATGGACGAAAACCACCGCAATCTGTACGAAACCGCGCGATACCACCGGTTAGGCAATGTCTCACTTGGGTTTTCGGCGCGACCAAACGACCCGGGGACCTTCTCGATGGTCTCGCCCTACGACGATCCCGACACCATCGCGGTGATCGCCGACCACAACAAGGCGCCGGGCCGGGCGCCGCGCGGCAAGGGCCTCATCTCGGTGCTGCTGTCACCCGCCTACCTCAACCGCACCGACGATCGCGACGACGACTACTTGGTCGACCACGCACTGGAGCGGGTCAAGTACTACTACGGCAAGCTCCCCGGCGACCTCGAGCAGCACGCGCTGTTCCGCTGGCCCGAATCCGTTCCGGTCCTCGACAAAGGTCGCTTCAAACGAATAGCCGACTTCCGCAAGAAGATCGACCGCGGGTCACGTGTGCAGTTCGCCAGCGACCTGGACCGCATCCCCGGTCTCAACGGAGGGCTGGTCAGCGGTAAGGAAGCGGCCGCTCGTGTCTCGGCTCTGTTCTCCGACAGAGTCACCGGCGGCGCCGGTCGGTCGCGGCTCATCGGTAGCCCGAGACTATGAGCCCGCAATGACCAGCGCAACGCTGGCGATGGACCAACCCCCTTGGGAAATAACGACTCCCGCCACACCTCAAGCGATCATTACGACCGTGCTTGCCGTTGTGGTAGCAGGATTCGTCATCGCCGCGCTGGTCAGCTGGTATCGCACGAAGCAGCCGGCCTTTCTGTTGTTACTGGCGGGCGGGTACATCTGCTCATTCAACGAGCCGCTGATCGACTTCCTATGTCATTGCTTCTTTCCGGCCGACGGATGGATAGGCCACACCGTGTTCAACCGGTCGATCCCGATCTGGGTGATCCTGGCGTACGTGGTGTTCTATGGCGGTCTCACCCATGTGCTGTCGGCGGCCTTCAAAAACGGGGTCACCCGCCGGACGTTGCGGATCAGCATCGGAATCTGGGGGGCACTCAATCTCGCGATGGAAATCCCGCTGCTGCAGTCGAAACTCTATGTCTACTACGGCGATCAGCCGTTCCTGGTGGGTGGCTTCCCGCTGAGCCAGCTGGTGTTCAACGCGTTCGGGTCACTGCTGGGTGCGGTCGTCATCACCCGGCTCTCGTGGTTTTTCACCGGCAGTCGCCGACTGCTTCTGCTCGCGGTCCCGTTCGTGACGTTCATGTCGTCGTGGGCGGTGGGCATGCCGCTCTTCCTGGTACTCGGCACGGATGCAAGCCACGGCGTGCGGATGCTCGCCGCGGCCGTGAGCACGACACTGGGCCTGCTCGCAATCGACACCTTGATCCGCCTCGGCACCGGGCAATTACGACTGCTGCCCCCGGTTCCGGTGGCGCCGAACCCGACCGAGCGTTCGCCGGGAACCGACTTCGAGCGCAGCGCCGTCAATGCATAGCCCGGGAGAACAGGAGTGCTGGCCATGAGGACCTCGATAGTTGCGATTGCCCAACCCCCGTGGGAGATGACCACCCCGACGACCGCGCAAGCGATCATCACCGGGATCCTCGCCGTGGTCGTGGCGGGCTTTGTGATCGCCGCCCTGGTCGACTGGAAGCGCTCCGGGTCACCGGCCTTCCTGCTGATGTTGGTCGGTGGCTACGTCTGCTCATTCAATGAGGCGACGGTCGACGTGCTGGGCCATTGCTTCTTCCCGCTGGACGGGGTGCTCGGCTACACCGCCTTCGGCAGGGGTGTGCCGGTGTGGGTGGTGCTGGCGTACATCGTCTTCTTCGGCGGGCTGTCCTATGTGATGGCGCTGGCGTTCAAGCGCGGCGCCAGCCGCCGCGCGATGTGGTCCGGGATCGCGATTTTCGGTGTGCTCAACGTCTTACTCGAGTTACCGATGCTGGGCGCCAAGTTGTACGTGTACTACGGGGACCAACCCTTCGCGATCGGTGGCTTCCCGGTCAGTTGGCTGGTGATCAACAGCCTGGGATCACTGTTCGGCGCGGTGGTGGTCGTCCGCTTGTCGTGGTTGTTCACCGGTGCGCGGCAGTTGTTGCTGGTGCTGGTGCCGTTCGCGACGTACATGGCATCTTGGGTGCTGGCGATGCCGCACTTCGCGATCACCAACACCGACATGCCCAGCGGTGTGCGAATGGCGGCGGCAGCACTCAGCATGGCGCTCGGGGTCATCGCGATCGACGGTCTCATCCGGATCGGAACCGGTCAGTGGCGGCTGCTACCCCCACCAACTTTCGATGCGTCCACCGAGGACCGAATGCATGCCTTCTCGCGCGCGTAACAAATCGGAACGATCGTTACTCGAACATCTTGAGGCGCCGACGATGAGCACATCTAATTCCCTGGTATTTACGGCGTCAACCCGACTCACCTAGGATTCACATCATGGAAACGTTCGATTACATCGTAGTCGGGGCGGGGCACAACGGGCTCTGCGCGGCGGCGACCCTTGCTGAGCAAGGCCGCTCCGTCTGTGTCGTCGAGCGGCTGTCGGTACTCGGCGGTCTTTCGGCAAGCTACCCGTACCTGGAGGATGCGCCGGAGCACAAGCTGAGCATCGGGGCGATGGATGACCTTTTCATGGCCCAGACACCGCTGGCCCGTGAGATGCGCCTGGCCGACTTCGGCTATGACACGGTTCCCCTCGCGCACCCGTACGGCTGGATGAACGAGGACGGCGACACGCTGCTGCTGTGGTGCGATTTCGCCCGCGCGCTCGAGGACATCCGGTACTTCTCCCCCAAGGACGCCCGCACCTACGAGCAGCTTCGCGGACCGATCGACTGGATCATGGATCTGATCGACATCCTCACCGTCCAGGACCCGTCCGCCTGGGGCAAGGTCGATTTCGCCAAGTACCTGTTGCGGCACCGGCCCGATCGGGCCACCCGCCGCTTCATCGGCAGCATGCTGGCGCTCAATGTCTTCGAACTGATCTCGGAAACCTTTGAGTCCGACGCCATGCGTGGGATGTGGGCCTACTGGTCTTCGATGGTGGGGCCCGCGGACGCCATCGGCTCGGGCGCCTACTTCCTGGGTTTCGCCGGCGTACACCGCCACCTCGGTGTCCAGCGCCCTCGGGGCGGCATGACAAACCTGGTCCAAGCCTTCAAAGGCAAGCTGGAAAGCCACGGTGGCGTCGTGCGGCTGGGCAACGGCGTCAAGCAAATCCTCGTCGATGCCGGACGTGCGACCGGCGTCCTACTCGAAGACGGCACCGAACTCCGCAGCCGGCGCGGGGTCGTCTCGAACGCGGCGGCACAAGTCACCCTTGGCAAGCTCGTCCCGCAGGACCAGCTGAGCCGCGAAGACCGCAACAGGGTCGCGCTGATCCCGGCGAATTCGGTCAACGCCGCCGCGTTCAAGATCGACGTTGCGACGTCGGGCCGGATCGGTTACCCGAAAGCCGAAGCGGCCCGGGCCAAGCGGGACGGTGAAGACATCCGCACCACCACCTTCATGACCGGAACGCTCGAGGATCACATCGAGCAGATGTATGCGATGAAGCGCGGGGTCAATGTGGACACACCGCCGGTCTACATGGCCATCCTGTCGGCGCCGGATCGATCGATCGCATCCGCCGAGGGCGACGTGCTTTACCTGCATTCGAATGTGCCCGGCTATCCGAGTAACGGGTGGGGCGTCAATAAAGACGCCTACACAGAACAGATCTGGAAGTCAGGGCTGCGTTTCCTTGGCGGTCTAGAGACCGAGATCGGGCGGATCGTGTCGACCCCGCAAGATCTGGAGACCCGCTTTGCCGCACCGGCCGGCGCGTACTTCCATGTCGACATGCTGGTTACCCGGTTGGGCAAGAATCGCCCCGCGCACGGCCTCGGCGGCTACGACACCCCGATCAAGGCCCTGTACCAGACCGGCGCCGGGACCCATCCGACCGGCGGGGTAGTCGGGTGGCCGGGACGGCTGGCAGCCCAGCACGCACTACGCAACGAATAGACATAGCAAGGCAATTCGACCCGATTTAGGAGAACGACCGATGCCTAACATGAACCTGACAGCCCAACGGCTGTGCGTATGGTGCGGTCCGGTCATGATCGCGATTTGGGCGTCGGCGTTTACCTTCCTCTGCCACTTCATCCCTCCGCCGAGCCCCGCCAAATCCCGTGCCGCCCTGATCGCTCAGTTCAGTGACCACACCAACCTGATCCGGCTGGGCCTGGTGATCAGCCTTTTCTCGTGCGCACTGCTGGTGCCGTTTTGTGCGGTGATCGCCGCCCAGATGCGACGGATGGAAGGAGTGCGGTCGGTTCTTGCCGAGTCGCAGCTGGTGTCCGGCGGTCTGCTGTGCGTCGAGTTCCTGTTGCCTTTCGCGATCTGGCAGACCGCGCTGTACCGCCTCCACGAATGGAGCCCCGAAACCGTTCAGATGCTCAATGACATGGCTTGGTTGATGTTCCTCGGGATCATCTCCTCGGCCTGCATCCAGGTCGCGTCGCTGGGTGTCGCGATTCTGCTCGACAAAGGCGCCAAACCGGTCTTCCCGCGCTGGGCAGGCTATTTCAACATCTGGGTCGCGATGATCTGGGTGCCCGCGGCAATCATCCCCTTCTTCAAGACAGGCCCCCTGGCCTGGAACGGGATCTTCGCCTGGTGGGTCCCACTGTGCGTCTACTTCAGTTGGTTCGTCCTGATGGTCGTGCTGCTGCTGCGTGCCATCGGCGATGACGAACGCACACAGGAACAGGCCAAGATGAATGACTGGCTCACCGGTGACAGATCTGAGCTGGCAAGCCCGAAATTGACCTGACCGCAACGCTGCTCGCGATAGGGACGGAAAGAGGCCGCGTGCCTGGCGAACTCAGAGGAACCGTTGCGGTCGTCGGTGCCGGGCTGGCGGGGTTGACCGCCGCCTATCGGCTCCAGCAGCGCGGCTTCGACGTCACGGTGTTCGAATCACGCGACCGAGTCGGCGGTCGGGTATGGACGGTCCGCAACGGCGACTACATCATGGATCTGGGCGCCGCGTTCTACCTCGGCACCTATCGCGAATCGATCGACTTGATTTACGAGCTCGGCCTCGGCCCGCTGTTCACCGAGGTTCCGGTATGGGGTGCGATGCCGAAGCGGGGTGACAAGCACCTGCTCGACTACGGCAAGCTGCTCCGCACCGGATTGACCACCCGCGCATTGTCGGCGCGCAGCAAGATCAAGGCCCTGAAGTTGCTGCGCCCCATGCTCAAAGCCAGGGGCAGCCTCGGTTACCACAGCTACGACCAGGTCGCCCTGTTGGATACCGAAACGGTGCGCGAGTATTTCCGCCGCGAACTCAATGACGAATTGCTGCAATGGGCGGGCAGACCATTGGTCAGCAGCACCTGGGTCGCCGACGATGACGACACCTCAATCGCGTTGCTGCTGTGGACGATACGCAACATGCTCGTCAGCACGATGTACAACCTCCGCCCCGGCGTCAGTGGACTGCCCGAGGAACTCGCCCGGCGGCTTCGGGTCCGGCTGGGGCACCCGGTGGCCAACGTCGCCGACATCGGAGCAGGCGTAGAGGTCACTTTCACGCCCGAGAGCGGCGGCAGTCAACGAACCGAGACCTTCGACGCGTGCGTCATCGCCACTCAGGCCCACTATGCGTTGACGATGTTTCCCCAAATGGACGACAACCACCGGGCGCTGTACGAGACAACCCGCTACCGGCGACTCGGCAGCGTCTGTCTCGGGTTGTCGCGACGCCCGAAAGATCCGGCGACCTATTACATGGTGTCGCCGCACGAGGACCCCGATACGATCGCGGTGATCGCCGATCACGCCAAGGCACCCGGCCGGGCACCCGAAGACAAGGGTCTGCTGACCGTGCTGCTCTCACACGAATACTTAGAGCGCACACTAGATCTCAGCGACGAGGACGTATTGGAGTACGCGATAGATCGGGCCCGCTGCTACTACGGCGATGTCGTCGACAGCCTCGAGGAACACGCCGTCGCGCGCTGGCCCGAATCCGTCCCGGTGATGGACAAAGGCCGATTCGCGCGAATCGCGGATTTTCAGAAGCACCTCGACTGGACTGCACGTGTCCAGTTCGCGTCGGACCTGGACCGAATCTCCGGTCTCAACGGCGCACTGGTAAGCGGTCAGGAAGCGGCGAATCGCATCATGAACGCCGTGTTGGCGCCCCGCTCGCAGCCGATCCTGGTCGGGGAGCCGAGCTGATCAACCGATCTGCAACCACAGTTCCTGGAAGTGCAGCGTCCCGCACGGCCATCCGACCGTCGGCTCCGCCAAGACCGAGCACGTCGGGATCCGCCGATTCCATTCCTCGATGATCAGACGCAGTTCCAGGCGGGCCAGGTGTGAGCCCAGGCAGCGGTGCGGCCCCCGGCCGAAGGTGAAGTGATTGTTCCGCCTCTGGTGCATTACGTCGGCGTCGGGATAGCGTTCGGGGTCGCGATTGGCGGTCCCCAGCCCCAGCCAGCACCGTGATCCCGCCGGGATCGTCACACCCGCGACGGTGACCTCGGCGGTGGTCATCCGAGGGACATAAGGAACCGGGGGGTTGATGCGCAAGACCTCTTCGATGAAGTGCGTAATCGCTTCGTCTTCATCGGCCAGCGTCGAGCGTAACGCGGGATTTCGGGCCAGCTCGTAGAGCGCGAATCCCGTTGCCGCGGTGACGGTATCCAGCCCCGCGATGAGGAACAGGAAACACAGCCCGATGATTTCCTGGTCGGTCAGCGCGCCTTCGGTCGGGTCGGAAAGCAGTTGGCCCAGCAGGTCATCAGCCCCGGTGCGGCGCCTATCGGCGAGATGCCCGTTCAGATAGTTCATGAGCTCGGCGCCTCGCGCCAAGGTCTCCGGCGACGGCTCCAACCCCTCGGCGGCGGAGAACGCCAAAACCGCGTCTTTCCAGCCGATCAGGACGTCCCGGTCGGCGAGTGGCAGACCGAACAGCGTCAAGAAGACCTGGGAGGGAAACGGAACCGCGAGTGCACTCATGACCTCAGCGCTACCGCCGGATGCCGCGATCTGATCGATCAGCTCGCCCACCTGCTTGCGCAACTCGGCTGCGCGTTCGGCCATCCGGCGGGGGCCGAAGAACTTGTCCAGCACCCGCCGAAACCGGGTGTGCTCGGGCGGGTCGAAAGCGATCGGCACCATAGGAAATGGGCTGCCCACCAGATCGAAAGCGCCAAATGACGAAAACAGCTCCGGATGAGTGGCCGCCTCCTCGACGACATCGGCGCCGCTGATGAAGTACACGCCGGCATCGGACACCGCGACCTTTCCGGGCGCTAGGAGCATGTGCCAGGCCGACTCGCGGTCCTGAGCAAAGGGCAAAGTCTCCAGCGCGGGTAGCGCCGGGCAGCCGACCTCCATGACAGCTCCTCCGACTCATTACCACAATTAATCAGGGTTAAATTTTAGGGTGAGTTAGTGTCGCTGTACTTGAGTATCACACACGCATCTAATAGAGATTTTGTGACCTAGATCACAATCTGGACGCTCCGGCGATCGCCGCATCGACGCCGCCGGAAAGACACATCGGCATCGTTGACAGACATAATTTATAGCCGTACTGTCTCAAAATAGTCGCAGTGTACACGCGTCGGGGCCGTCGGCAGAGGCAGCAAGGCCCAAACCGCTGGGCACTACGACGAACACGCGTAAGTGATCGTTAACGCACCCTCAAAATGGAAGACATGCAAGAACAACGAGTCGACACCCGCCATCGCTGTCCGAAGCCGGTTATTAGACGGGGTTGCCGCGATGGTTCGTGACGCTATTGGCAACATCCTGCGTGCGCGCGCACTGGGTACGCCCGATCGCGTGTGCTGCGCGATGGACGACTACGTCTACACCTACGCCGAGATGAATCAGCGGTCGGACGCGCTCGCGGCGGGACTGGCTCGGTTGGGCGTTGGCCCGGGCGAGCAGATAGCGATGCTGGCGCCCAACCGCATCGAATTGCTCGAATTGTTCTACGGCGCCGCGAAGACCGGGGCGGCTCAAGTGCCCCTGAACGCCTACCTGAAGGGCGAGTTCCTGCTCCACCAGCTGCGCCAGTCTCGATCGGGCTTTTTGGTCACCGACGCCGCCGGCCGCGACGCACTGGCTCCGGTACGCAGCCAATTGCCCGACCTACGGGCAGTGATCATGCTCGACGAAGCCGAGCACGGCGAAATTCCGTATGCGAGTTTGTTCGACCATGGCGATACTCCGCCCCCGGTGGAGTTGAGCGCGTCCGACACCATGTCCATCCTGTACACCTCCGGCACCACCGGGCTCCCCAAAGGATGTGTCGCCAGCCACGGCTATTACTGCCGAAGCGGCGAAATCATCGGCGCCGCGCTCGAAGTCGGCAGCGACGACATCCTGTTCGCCGGCCTCCCCCTGTTTCATGCCGGCGCACGCCTGGTCACTGTGACACTGCCCTTGATCTACGGCATACCCGCCTACTTGCAGGGGACATTCAGCGCGCGCGCCTACTTCCCCCGCGCAAGGGAAGTGGGCGCGACGCTGATGATCGCCGTCGGCGCGATGGGCGCCGCGATACTGGCGACCGAGCCGTCGCCGTCCGATCGCGACCACAAAGTCACCCGGATCATGTGCGCGCCGCTTTCGCTCGAATCGCAGGCAACGTTCCGGGACCGTTTCGGTGTGGACCCTTGGGTCGACATCTTCGGCCAAACGGAATGCATGCCAGCGACATTGACAACGCTGTCATCGGACCGGCGCGATCCGAACGGCTGCGGTATCGAGGCACCCGACCTCGAGGTGGCCCTGCTCGATGACGAAGGCTACGTCCTCGAGGGCGAGGCGACGGGCGAAATCTGTCTTCGCCCCAAGGCCCCGTACGCCATGTTCAACGGCTACTTCGACAATCCCGCCGCGACAGTCGAGGCCTTTCGGGGCTTGTGGTACCACACCGGTGACAATGGCCGGCGTCTACCGAGTGGGGCGTTTGCGTTCATCGATCGCAAGAAAGACAGTCTCCGCCGCCGCGGCGAGAACATTTCCAGCTTTGAACTCGAACAGGCCATCGATGCCCACCCGGCCATCGTCGAGTCCGCGGTGGTCGCCGTGGCGTCGGACCTGGGTGAGGACGACATCAAGGCCTGCATCGTCACCAGCTCCCCCGTCGAGCCGGCCGAGTTGTTCGATTTCTTCAAGAACAACTTGCCCTACTTCGCAATACCGCGCTATGTCGACTTCCTTGAGGCGCTGCCCCGCAACGGTGTCGGCCGGGTGCTCAAGCACAAGCTGCGTGATGCCGGAAATAACGCGGCGACATGGGATTTCGACGCAATGGATCTGACCGTCGCCAAACAGGAGCGCCGCTAGATGGACTTCACTCTGACACCGGAGCAACAGGACTTGCAGGCTCGGGCGGAGAAGCTCGGCCGGTCGTTCGCCGACCAGGCCCGCGAATGGGACCAGTCCGATGACGCGCCCTATCGCGAAATCTTTGATCGTGTCGGCGCGGAAGGGCTTTTCGGGGTCGCGATGCCCAAGGAATACGGCGGGCAGGGCGGCGGGGCGGTCGAGTACCTGATCGTGGTCGAGGCGCTGTTCCGCTACGCCCAATCCTGGCTGCCTCCCGAGCCGGTGTTCTGCACCAGCGGCCCGGGACCCTCGATGTTCCTGCTGGGCAGCGACGCGGTGCGGGAGAAATACCTGCACGATATCGTCGCCGGCCGACGCGCCTGCAACATCGCGCTCACCGAACCGCAGGCCGGCTCCGCACTGACGCATCTGAGCACCTCCGCGGTGCGCGATGGCGACGACTTCATCCTCAACGGCACCAAGAGCTTTCTGACCGGTTCGAATGTCAATGACCTCAACGCGACTTTCGTCCGCTTCGACGACGTGCCCGGGGCGAAAGGCATCGGCGCCATCGTCGTCGACAACTCGATGCCCGGTGTCGAGATCCAGCGCGGGCCGGTCTACATAGGAGATCGCGGAATCCACCACGGCGACATGGTGCTGACCGACGTCAGAGTGCCCGCCGAGAACGTGATCGTCGGCCCTGGCCAGTTCGCCCGGCTCATGACGGCATTCAATCTCGAACGCCTGCACAACTGTGGCTTCTGGCTCGGATTCAGCCAGGCCGCCTATGACGAGGCCGCCAAGTACACCCAACAGCGAGAGGCATTCGGCAAGCCGATCATCGACTTTCAGGCCGTCTACCACTCGCTGGCCGACATGTGGGTCCAGATCGAGGCGCTGCGGCTGCTCGCCTACCGGGCGGCGTCCTCGGCGATCGAGGGCCGGTTTCCGAAACTCGCCGAAGTGACTCAAGCCAAGCTGTTCGGGGCTACGGTCGGCCCGCAGATCACCCTCAAGGCGATGGAACTGCACGGGGGCTACGGCGTGACAACCGATTTCCCCATCCAGCGCATTCATCGGGACTGCGTGACCAACGTGGTGGCCGGCGGCGCACCGGCCGTGCTGCGCAACGGAGTCGCCGCGGGCCTGTTCCCCGACCGCAGATTTCCACAAGCATGACGCTCTCCGTCGAACAGCAGGATTTTCAGCAGGCGGTGCGCGACTTCTGCACGCGCGAATGCGCCACCCGCGAACAGCGTGAGGCGTTGCTCGACGCCGAGGAAGAAGATCAATCGTCGGTCCTCTATCAGAAGCTCGCGCAACTCGGTTGGCTGGGCGTGGCAATCCCCGAGGAATACGGCGGTTCCGGCGGCACCTACGTCGAACAGACGATTCTCTTCGAGGAACTCTGGCGCGGACTTGCTCCGGTCAAGGCGCTCGGCCCGACGACGACGGTTGCGGGGTGCTACAAGCGATTCGGGTCGGAGCAGCAGAAGCGCGAGGCGCTGTCGGCGATCGCAGGCGGTGAGATCATGTCGATTTCGATCTCCGAACCGGGTGCGGGATCAGACGTCGCCGCGATCGCCTGCCGGGCCGAGCCGGTCGCTGACGGCTATGTGCTCAACGGGCAGAAGACGTGGTGCTCGTACGCACACCGGGCGGGCCGGATCTTATTGGTCGCGCGAACCAGTCACGGCGAGAAACCGCATGCGGGTTTGACCATTTTTGAAGTACCGCGTGATACCCCCGGCATCGAGACGCGCCGCATTTCCACACTGGGGGGTCGTGAAGTCAACGATGTCTTCTTCACCGATTGCTTTGTTCCCGCGGAGAACGTCGTGGGCGAGGTGGGCCGGGGCTTCCCACAAATCATGGCCGGTCTCGACGGCGAGCGCCTGCTCGGCGCCGCGGTCGGGCTGGGGATCGGCCAACGGGCGCTTGACGATGCCATCGCATACGTCAAGGAGCGCAAGCAATTCGGCCAAGTCATCGGAACGTTTCAAGCGCTGCGCCATCGGATTGCGGATCTGGCGACTGATCTGGAGTGTGCCCGCCTGCTCACCTACGAGGTCGCTCAGCGTTTGGAGCGTGGCGCCGATCCAGTCACCACACGTATGACGTCGATGGCCAAGGTCAAGACGTCCGAAGTCGCCAAACGCATCGCGCTCGAGGGCATGCAGATGATGGGTGGCTACGGTTATGCGACCGAATACGACATGGAGAGCCATGTGCGGCATTCACTGGTTCTGCCGATCTACGCCGGTACCAACGAGATTCAGCGCGAGATCATCAGCGGGTCACTCGGTCTGCGCTAGCTCTGGCCGTAGCGCCCGACCCCATACCTTGCCCATCGGAGCCAACGGTCGCCGGTGTGCGTCACTAGCCGCGGTCGTAGGCGACCTGCGGTGGGTAGTTCTGGCCGAACGTGCGGCCGTTCGCGCCCTGATTCCCATTATCGTTGCGGAGCAAGGGAACATCGGGCGCCGGGCACGCGATTCCGGGACCCTCGCCGCACGTGTACGTCAGATACGACCGCTTTTGTATATCGCTATTCCACGCGCTCGAGTGCGCGCCGAACCAGGTGTTGGGCAACGTGTATCCGATCGTCATCGCCAGCGTCACCAGCCCGGTCATCGCCAACACCCTTACTACCGTGACCTTTATCGGCCCGCCCCCGAGTTGCTCGGCGCCCCGCTCGGCCAGCGACTGCCCACGGTCGTTGGTGAAGTACTTGATGCAGGCGAACATCGTGAATATTGCGCCGGTAGTCAACGCCTCGTTGAGCGGATACGCGTGATAGGTGTCGGCGAAGATCTTGATGTGCCCGCCCGGGTACTCCCAAGAGCCCATCGGCATAAAGACGACTCCCTCGAAGACCAAGTCGAACGGCACCATGACCGCAAAACAGATCGCAGCCAAACCGACCCGGGGAATTCCCGGCCAGCGCGCCTGTGCCCGGCGCATGATCGCGGCACCCATCATCGTCACCAACAGAAAAACCACGACATAGGCGCCCGGCACGATCAGAAGCGGATAGGCGACCTGATGGTCGGGTGTCCCGGGTGCCAAGGCTCCCGGCAAGCTGTTGAGCCAAGATCCCATGTTCACTTGCCATGCGTTGTAGGTGTACCAGTGACCGACGTACGCGCTGAGCGGGTCGTGGAAGGACAGCGTCAGAAACGCGATGACCATCAGCCCGTCCAGTCCGATGCGCCGTTCGCGCAACCACGGCCGCACCACGAACCAATACAGCACCCCCAGTCCGGCGATCGGCAAGACGATCTGCCAGAACGTCAACGCAGCCTTCATCCACCCGGGAACCGGAGTCGGGCCGGGATCGACCGGCGTGAAATACGGCCCCGTGATCCACCGGACCAAAACGAACACCTGAAAGGCGAGCAGCACCGCGCCCAGGGCCGCCCACCATGCGACCGCCGGGACCGATCGGTCGCCGACCGCAATCGGACGGTGTCTGGCCACTGCGGGCGCACTCATGCCGAGACCTTGCCGGTTGCGCAGAGCTGATGAACGATGCGGTCCCCCGCCGCTTGACCGGAAACCAACGCGCCGTTGACGCCGGGGATCGGTCCGATATCGCCGGCCAGTTGCACCCGGGCGATTGGATCGGTCTCGCGCATAAAGCGATCCACCGCCTGGAAGCGGCCTTTGCGCATGATCGGGACGACGTTGCGCCAGCGCCCGATCTCGTAGTCGACGACATTGGGACTGAGGTCGCCGTAGTAAGGCTTGACGAAGCCCAACACGGCGTCGATGACCTTTTCGTCGGGGCTGTCCAGATTGTCCAGGCACCACTCGTGCCGGCAGAACGTCGTGATCATCCCCGTGCCGTCGGGGCATCGATTGTTGGCCTTCAGGTGATCGACGATCACGCCACACAGGTCGGGTTGTTCGCGCGGTGAACACATGATGTACGTGGCCGGATTCGACGGCCGCTCCGCCAACGCGATGTGGCAGTTGACACTGCAGATGTAGTCGGTGTTCTGGTAATACTCGCGGGCGAATCCTGATATCTGAGGATAGATTTCAAGCGCTCTATCCGTCGTAGTCGTCACGACGGCGTTGGCGAAATCCTCGGTGACCTCTCGGCCTTCCCGGATGAACGTGACTTCGACGTGATCCCCTGCGTCGGTAACGTTGGTGACCGGTGTCGCCAGCCGAACGTCATTGAGTCGAGCCGCAATCGCCCGCGGCAGCGCATCCATGCCATCGTCGAGTCCGTAGAAGTACGGTTTGAAGAAATTCTTCATGGTCCACAACAGCTGCCCCACCGACGCGTAGCAGGGATCACTCAGCCACGGTCCCCGAACCACGACGGCGGCAACATAATCGAGGATTTCCTCGCTGAGTTCGCGCCGGCTGTAGGTGGTGACGGTGTCGGTGTCGATAGCCGCAACACCCGAAGCGTCAGCGTAGTTCAGGTCGTTCCAATGCCTGGCCAGGAAGAACAACAGCTTGGCCAGTTTTAGCTTGGCCCGGCCGGACAGGTAGGGCGTTTTCAGTAAGCTCAGCGGCTTGCCGAGGTCGAGGAAGTTCAACTCGCCGCCTCGCGGCATCGCCCCGAACGCGTCGAATTTGTGCATTTGCGGGCCGAGGCCGACGTCACGCATTTCCTGCGTGGCCTCGGCGTAGCTGCCGAGATAGATGAAAGCCCCTACGTCGTAAACAAATCCGCCTCGCCGGACCGTCTTGATCCGCCCACCGACGCGATCCTCGGCCTCGAACACCACAGGCGTACCGCCTGCCTGCTGTATCCGTCGGGCCGCGGCGAGCCCGGCGATACCACCGCCCACCACGGCTGTCCTCGCATCTGTTCCCACCGTCACAACGTAACGCAGAAATGATCGCTGAATCAATAATGATCGGGAAATCATTGCCGGACCGCCGGTTGCGCTTCTAGGCTGTAAAGGTGGCAGCACCGAATGCGCTCTCCCGCACCGCTCGACGGCAAGCACAAACTCGAGCAGACCTGATCAAGGCCGCCCAGGAGATCATCGCCGAGCTCGGAGTAGAGGCCCTGCGGGTAAGCGACGTCACCCGGCGTGCCGACGTCGCATTCGGCACCTTCTACAACCAGTTCAAAACCAAGGACGATATCGTCGAAGCCGTCGTGGCCGAGGCGATCGTCGGCCTCGCACAATCGGTCGAGGAATCACCAGAGTTCGACGATCCCGCAGAGGCACTTGTCGCATCTACCCGAGCCATCGTCCGCATCGCGTACGACGATCCCCCACTCGCACGCCTGCTGGTCAAACTCGAACAGGCCGAGACGCGGTTTGAGCGAATCATCCGCCCACAAGCGGGGGCGCTGCTCGAGCGAGGGGTTGCCGAAGGGCGCTTTGTCATCGACGATCTCGAGACGACGCTGACGATGTCGATAGCGGCGGCGTTCGAAGTGATCCGAGGCATCCTGGATGGACGACTGGGCCACCGTGCCGATTTCGTCTGTGCGGAAATGCTGCTGCGCATGGCCGGTGTAACACCGAAACGCGCAGCACGTTATGTGCGTGCGGTCGAAGGCTATTCGTAATCCATCGGCGTCCGGGTATCCACAACCAACACAACACCATTGGTGGCGTCCAGGCGGATACGCATCCCGGTCGAAATCCGGGTGACCGCGTCCCCGGTGTTGACCACACAAGGAATGCCCATCTCGCGGGCCACGATTGCCGCATGGCTCAGCGGCCCGCCGATGTCGACGACCATTCCGGCCACCAGAGGAAACAGCGCGCACCAGCTCGGGTCGGTGACCTCGCAAATCAAGATCTCTCCCGGTTCGAGTTCTTCGGCGACTTCCAAACTGGTGGCCACTCGGGCAGCCCCCTCGACCACACCTCCCGTGACCGACACCCCGGCGATGGTGTCCCCGACCCGCACGTCCGGGCGACCCGTATTACCAACGCGTGGTTGCGGCATGCCAACCCAACGATCCGGCAATGTCATCGATTGGTACTCGGCCCGCTTGGCCCGCCGTCGCTCAGCAACCTCGCCCACATTCACCCCCACACCATGGAGGCCGCGCGTCACCTCGGAAACGGTAAACGCAAACACATCGTCGGGCTGCGCTAGCACACCCCTTGCGACCAGTTCCGCACCATGACGGCGGGCGGCGAACCGCGCGACGTCAAGCCCCATCAAGAACGCCGCCTTACCCACTTCCCGCAACGGGAGATATCGCCGCGCCAAACGCAACACGACACGAGCCTTAATCTGTTGGGGTCCTGAGAGATCCGCCAGCAACAATTGCTCGGCCGCAATTCGCGCTTCACGACGATCCGCCTGCTCGGTTGCGCGATCCTCGACGCCATGCTCTGTGTACCGATTGGCGATCGAAATCACCAGACTGGGGTCCTCACGCCAAGAGACAGAAGAGATTTCGCCTTCCTCGGAGCCGTGGAAACCATACCGTGCGACGAACGCATCGACCGACAGCGCACCGCGAGACACATTCCATAGCGCGGCAACCATCCCAGCTTCCTCGTAGCCGCCATATCCCGCCGCGAGCTGGGCCACCAGACCCGGGTCTCCTGCCGCACGAGCAAGCCGGGTGAGCTGTTCAAACAGTGCCTGTGTCACGGCTACCGCGATCATATGGATGCGCATCGCGGCATCGAACCTGTCGACCGCCTGCGTCAGCAGACGCAGGTTGGGAGTTGGATTCGACGTCCGCGTCGCAGCGGTCCACCATCGGTGTTGATCACGGTGTAACCGTTTCAACCGCAACGGGAGCCGGGCGGCCTCTACCGGAAAGCGCGCCAGCACAAAGGGCAAGCGACGCCAGGAGTTCTGGCTTTGCACCCCTTCGCGCACCGAGCCGAGAAGCTGTTCTTCCATTGCATCGCCAGAGGTTCCCGGCGTGAGATCGGCGATCTGACGCAAGTGTGTGACGTTCATGGCGGCGCGGCCGTAGAAAATCGCAGCGAATCGGTCGTCGACACTGTCCGCCCGCCCGGTTAGACGTCGCGGCAGCACTCCCAGCCGGTGATAGGCATAGGGCACCGACACCTCGTTGCCGATCGAGAAGATCGACCAAGACATCGGCGTCGGCACACCGGGTATCGCTTCAGCCAGGTTAACCGTGCTCCAAAACGTCGCGGGGCCGCTCTGTTCGTGCAGCGGATCCGGCCATGTGAGCTCGTCGACGCGTTGTTCCGATCGGCCCATCAACACTTGTTCATCGATTCGTCGGCCTGATAGCTGTGGCGTGAGCGCTCATTAACGCGATGGTAGGCAAGCAATGGACCGCCTCAGCTCCCCGCGAGGATGCGGCGCGCGGCATGCTCGCCCCACCGCGCGGCGGACTCCATGGAACCGGCGCCGAACAGATCACCGGCGATCTGCACCGGCCCGTCATCGGACAGCGACTTACGCAGCGCGCTGTTGCGCTGCCAGAACCCGGGATCCGCGAGGTATCCCGCGGACGGCCAACGCGTCACCACCGACAGGTCACGGTTACCGGCGAGTTCGGGGCACAGCCCTTCGACAATTCCGGCGGCCCACGTCGTCAGTTGAGCGTCGGTGCGGTCGAGGAACCGGTCGGTGACGACCGTGTCGGTGTAGATCGTGACCAGGCTGTGTCCGCGCGGCGCGCGATCGGGAGACTTGTTGTGCTGCAGGAAGATCAACAGCGCTTCGCGTTGCTCGACGGTGGGAACCAGGATCGTGTATGCCTTGCTCTTGGTCGGAACCCGGTAGCCGAGCGAGACACTGATCAGCTTGACATTGCGCAACTTGTCCCCGAAGGCCGGCGATGCCGTCAACAATGTCGGCCACATCTCGACCGCGCGGTGGTACATGGCGGCAATGACGCAGCTTCCCGCGCTGACGTCATGGCTGCCGGAGCTATCGGTGTATGACACGGTCACGCCGGACTCGGTCTCGTCGACATGGGTGACGGTCGCGCCGTAGCGCACGTCGACCCGTGCCGCAAGCTCGTTGGTCAGCGTCGCCAGGCCGCCGCGAAGACTGTGCAGGCCCCCGGACCAAGCACCCAATGCGCCAAGCACATTCACGCTGGACGCCTCGTGGGCACCCGACCCGGTGGTCAGGCGCATCAACGGATCGATGAGATACTCTGCCACCTCACGGCCGAAATGACGGACCGCAAAGTCATGCGCCGACACATCCGGATCGTCCAACGCCGACGATCGACCCATATCGTAAGAGTCGACCTCTCCGATCGCCCCGCGCAATCGGATCAATCCGGCCGCCAATCGCAGCTTGCCCGGCACCGACAACGCGGATGTGAACGGCAACCGCAGCGGCCTGTCCGGATCGATGTCGATCACACGTCCCCGTCGGACCAGGCCGATGACCGCGCTGGTGTCGACCACTCGATCCGCGAGCCCGAGGTCCTCGACCAGTTTCAAATAGCTTGAGTACCCGGCGGTCAGTGCGTCCGGGCCGGTGTCGACGATGTAGTTTCCGTGCCGCTCCGTTTGTACGCGTCCACCCGGCCCGCTCGCCGATTCCAGCACGGTGACCGTGGCCCCGCCCTGTTGCAAGCGGTATGCAGCGGCCAGCCCGGACAACCCGGCGCCGACGACGACGGCCGAGGTCACGACCGGCCTGCCGGGGGTTCGGTGGATTCCCGAATAGATTTCATGACTCAACTCCGCTGGTCCGCATAGTCGATTGTGTAAACGATCGTTATCGCGAGTCAAGTTACCACGGGACGCCACCCCATGGCGTGACTATGCTGCGCGTGCACCTGCTAAGCGCCTGACCGCCAGTTGCGTGTGGTGCGCTTATGCTGACTCTCGATGAGCGCGTTACGGGAGCGAAAGAAAGCGGCACTGCGCGCCACGATTGTGCGTTCGGCCGTAGAACTTTTCGTGCAACGCGGCTACGACTCGGTCGGCATGGAGGAAATCGCGCACGAATCGATGTGTTCGCGCAGCACGCTGAACCGCTATTTCGGCAGTAAAGAGGACGTACTGTTCCCCGCGGTCTCCGAAGTCATCGACGGATTGCGCGATGCCCTGGACAGCGCCCCGCGCAAGGATGATCGATGGACGATCGCGCGCCAAGCGGTCACGGCGCAACTAGGGCAATTCTTCGAGAATTTCGAGCCTGACCTGCGGGTAACGATCATGCGACTATGGTTCACCGAGCCGGTTCCACGCCGACGGTACCTCGAAATCGCCCATGAATGGGAAGAGATCCTCAAAACCTATTTCGCCGCCGGATTGCCGGACAACCCCGATACTCACCTACGCACACAGGTGCTCGCATCAGCGATGGTGTCGGCATTGCGCGCGGTGCTGCATGCGGCGATCGAAACCGGCGATGACATACCCCACCTGGCCGCTGCGGCCTTTGGCATGCTCGAGGCCGGCCTGCCCGCCGCGCCGCGGTCCACTCGACGCAAGTAACGGCCGGCGGCGGATGCGAACCTGACGAGCGCGCCAGACTGCGGGCGCGTGCTTCCGCTGTACCAAAACCCCTCTGTCTCAGTGAGTTCGGGCAACAGGCGGGCTAGATTAGTCCATAACTGACACGACTGTTCTATTGACGCGTCGTGTCATTTCTTCGTAGTCTGACCCTACGACGAAGGAGTCAGCGATGAATGCTCGCAGTCAGCGCATCTGCGCGTGGGCCGGACCGGCATGCGCCGTCACCTGGGTAGTCGGCTTCTTCTTTCTCGCGGGATTCATCCCTCCGCCGGCACCGAGCATGGACGCCCATCAGATCGCCACCATGTTCGCCGAACACGGTGGCAGGATCCGCGCCGGTCTGATCATCGTCGGATTCGGCGGTGCGATCTACTGCCCGTGGGCAGCCGCAATCAGCGTGCAGCTCAAGCGCATCGAAGGTCGGTTCTCACCAATGGCCTATACCCAGCTCGGTATGGGCTCCGTTTTTGTGCTCATCTTCATCGTGCCGGTGATGATGTGGCAGGCCGCGGCTTTTCGGCCGATGGAAAACATCGAAATCACGCACCGCTTCAACGATATGGCCTGGATGCTTTTCATCGGGCCCGTCTGCACGATCTTCGTGCAGGGCATGGCCATCACCGTCGCCATCCTCAGCGACAAGTCCGAACACCCCGTACTGCCACGCTGGCTGGGATGGTTCAACTTGTGGGCGCAGATCATCTACCTGCCCGGCGTGTTGATTCCCTACTTCAAAAGCGGCCCACTCGCGTGGAACGGCTTGCTGGCGTTCTGGATCCCGGTCGTGGTGTTCACCGTGTGGCTGTGCCTGATCACGGCCGTGCTGTTGCGCGCGATCAACGAGCAGGAACGGTCGTTTGCCGAAGAGTCGGCTGCCGGGCCCGCCGCATCGGCGACGGCTGGCGCACCCGCATGAGCACGCGCACCCAGCGAATTCTGATGTGGTGGGGCCTGACCTTCACCGTGGTCTACGGGTTGGTGTGGTGGCTGCTCTTTCACATGATGCCGCCGCCCACCGCGCGCTGGTCCGCAGACCAGATCGCCCAGTTCTACGTTCACAACAGCTCCCAGATCAAGATCGGCGCTACCATCTGCAGCTGGACGAGCGGATTCATGGTTCCGATCGCGGTGGTGGTCGCGGTCCAAATTGCCCGGCACGAAGAGGGGAAGCCGGTCTGGGCCGCCCTCGCCCTCGCCGGCGGGACCCTGATGTCGATCCCGCTGATGCTCCCTCCGATTTATTGGGGCGTCGCGGCATTCACCCCGACGCGGGCACCCGAGATCACCGCGATCATGCATGAACTTGCAATGTTGACCTTCGTCACCACCGATCAGTACTACATTTTTATGTGGGTGGCTATCGCTGCCGTCGCGCTGATACCCAATACTGTTGTGCACACTCCTTTTCCACGGTGGTTTGGGTACTACACCGCGTGGACCGCGCTGATGTTCGAGGCGGGCGCGATCGCGTTCCTCACCCGTTCGGGCCCTTTCGCGTGGAATGGCCTGCTGGCGTTCTGGTCACCGGTGGTTACGTTTTTCGCCTGGATAGTTGTGCTGGCGGTCCTGATATTCAGAGCGATCGGGTTGCAGGAACAGGCGACCGTTGGGACTCATGCGGCCGCGCAATATCACTGAATATCTTCTACCGCGCGACTTTTTGCGATAGCGTGAACGTACGTTCATACTCGCTGCGCTTGCCGAGGAGACCGCATGACCCCGATCCAAGCAAAACTTCGACTGTTCGGCGCCTGGTGCGGCCCGGCGTACCTGATCCTGATCTTTTCCGGCTGGGGCGCCGTCGCGGGCTTCGTGCCACCAGTTGCGCCATCGCGCACCGCGGAGGAAGTCGCGCAGATCTTTCAGGGCAACACCAATGGCATCCGCATCGGCATGGTCCTGGTGATGTGGTCGGCCGGTGTCTTCATCTTCTTCGCCGCCACCGTCGGGCAGTTCCTGTCCAAGATCGAAGGCGGCGCGGGTGTGCTCACCTACGGAGCCGTCATAGGTGGCTGCGGGAACATGGTGTTGTCGTTCTACCCGGCCATCTGGTGGCTCGTCGCCGCCTACCGTCCGGAGCGAGCGGCTGAATTGACCTATGTTTTCAACGATATGGCCTGGCTGCAATTCATCGGAGGCGTGTCCATGTTCGCGGCGCTGCCCGTCGCTATCGCGATCGCGGCCTTCATCGACAAGAGCCCCGACCCGGTGTTCCCGCGCTGGGCCGGCTACTTCAACATCATGGTGGTCATGCTGATCATGCCCGACCAGCTGTTGTTTTTCTTCCACTCCGGGCCCTGGTCGTGGAATGGGCTCTTCGGACTATGGATTCCGGTCGCATTGTTCGGCGCTTGGTTCCTGGTGACGTTCTACTTGATGCGCGCAGCCGTACTGCGAGCCGCGCGGAATCCCAGTCCTGCACTGGAAAACCTGGACGCGATTGCGGCCGGCAGGTAGTCGGCGCGTTCTCTCAGAGATACGACTCGATCAGCACCGTCAACCGCTCGCACGTCTGGGCATCGTCGCTGAGCGGACTCGCGATCGCCGCGACCGCCGCGGCACGGGGGCGCAAACCGGCGCGGACAAGGGTCGCGGTCGCGACGAGCGCACGGGTGGAGGCGGTTTCACGCAGGGCAGCGTCGTCGAGACGTCGAATTGCTTGACCCAGGCGAATGATGTCATCGAGCACGTCGGAGTCCAGTCCGCTCTCCTGCAGCAGGATCCTCTTCTCGATTTCCGGTGGTGGGAACCCGAGATCGATGCCAACCAGACGCTGCCGTGTCGACATCTTGAGGTCCTTGAGGACGCTCTGATAGCCGGGGTTGTACGACACCACGAGCTGAAAGCCCTCTGCCGCTTGCAGCTTGAGCCCGCCGAGTCGCTCGATGTTCAATTCGCGGCGGTGATCAGCCAGCGAATGCACCGCGACGATCGCGTCTTGCCGGGCTTCGACGACTTCGTCGAGGTAGCAGATGCCGCCTTGACGCACCGCTTGCGTCAGCGGGCCGTCTACCCACTCGGTACGTGAATCGCGGAGCAGGAAGCGTCCCAACAGATCCGATGACGTCATGTCCTCGTGGCAACAAACGGTGAACAGGGGCACCCCGAACTGGTCGGCCATGTGCTCTACGAGGCGGGTCTTGCCGCACCCCGTGGGCCCCTTCAACATGACCGGAAGACCCGACCGCCAGGCCGCGGCGAACACGTCGACTTCATCACCGACGGGAATGTACGGGTTCTTGCTCTGCTCAACGTCGCGCATCAAATCCCTTTGATCCACTGTCAATTCGCTCATCCTCACCTCGCAGGTTCAGGCATAGGTATTCATCGCACTGCGCCGTGCCGCATGCAGCGATCGCAGGTATCCATGGTGTTCTTCGGAAAGCAGTTCGCGCCGCCGCCCGTTGCTCCGCGTCACGCTCAGCGCATTGAGCAGCAGGCCGCGCAGGTGTCGCTGAATATCGCCGCATTGTCCGATAACCCTAAACGACGCGTCCGACCACACGTCCTCGAGAACCTCGGGTTCGGTCGACGACCGGATGCCGATTCCGGCAACGCCGATACCCTGCAGCACCGCTTCCTTGATCGCTTGCCTCGCATCGGCGCGGGCGTAGCGATCCTCGTAGCCGTCGTCGTACGGCAGTCCGTCACCGATCACCAGCAACACCATATTCTTTGCCAACGCTTGCGATTCGAGGACATGCGTCGCGTGGCGGATCGCGGCGCCGATCCGAGTGAACCCAGACGGTTGCACCGACTGCAGACGGCGCTTTGCGGCCGTGTCGAACCTTGCGTCGAAACTCTTGACCCGCAGAAATCGCACCGCATCCTTGCCGCGTGAGTAGAACCCGTATGTCCCCACCCGATCGCCCAGGCGCTCCAGCGCCACGGTCAGGTCGCCCGCGAGTCGCCGTTCCTCTTCGAAGACCACGCGGCCGCCGGAATCCTCCGCGGTCGAACCCGAACAGTCCAGCAGAACAAGCACCGAAAGATCGCGGTTGGTCAGCCGACTGCTCTCGTAGATGAACGGGTCCGGGTTGTCACCGTGCCGGCGGTCGGTTTCGTAGTCCAACAGCGCCGACAGATCCAGCGAATCGCCTTCGGCCTGGCGCCGATGGCGTTGTGGCTCGATTCCGACTCGGGCGAGCGGACGCTGTAGGAGCGGACTGCCAACCTCTTTGTCGTGTGTCGGTTCCATGTCCGCCGGGTCGTATTCGGCGACGGCACACCAATCGAAACGGTATGCACCCCGATGACAGTCCCACTCAGGGTAACGCCGGCCGACGGCCGGAGCCGGTTCAAGTACCGCCGAGAGGAGCCGGCCGAGTGAACTTTTCCTCGCGTTTCGTCCGACGGGCCCGAACCGCTGCTTGCCCACTGGGATTTCGGCTGACCCTTGGTTCTTGTCCTGACCACTGCGGCCCATTCCGAGGAGCTTCTGGATGGCATCCCCCAGCGGATTGGGTATTCCCGGTGCCGACAACAGATTGACGATCTTGCTTTCGTCGGTCTCGTCCGTGGCATCATCGTCTTGCTGGGGGTCTTCTTCGAGCTGACCGAGGCGCCGTAGGTCTCGGTCGGTCGGCGAGGCCCGCAGGTCTTCCTCGCTCACCCGCCGCAGTCGGGAAGCCCGTAAGACGCCAACCCACGCCGGGGGCGCTGCGATGCGCTCGCGACCGAGCGCGCGGTCGAGGGACTCGTCGCTGGAGCCCGAGACTGGCTGCAAATCAGTCGATTTGATGCGGCTCATGGTCCGGGCCGGCAATACATGATCCAATTCCGTGGCGACACGTCCCAGTTCCAGGGCGAGGTAACGCTGCGCTATGGCGGGGCGCTGCCGCGCCAGCCGGGTCATCAGATCCTTGCGTAGCGCGCCAACGGCCAGCAGCGCCGCTTGCGCTACGACCGCATCACACGCGTCGGCCGAAGCCAAGTCCGCGGCGACGAACACGGTACGCCCGTCTGTGTGGGTCGGTGCGGCGTCTGTCGGTTCGACGGTCAGCGGCCGTGCGGCGATCGCCGATGCCAGAACAGCAAATCTGGTGATCGATGAAATGTCGCGCCCTCGCACAACTAGCCGCGGTCGAAAGGCACCATGCTCGGCAGCGTGGTGTTAGGGGGTACGACCAGGTTGCCGTTGGGGCCCAGGTGCGCCGATCCACCGTTGGGATCCTGATTGTCGTTGCGGTACTGAGGAACGGCCGGGCCCGGGCACATCTGGTCGGTACCCTCGCCGCACAGGCCATTAGTCAGATATGAGCGCTTCTGCAGATCCGCCGGCCAGTCGGCCATGCGCGTCGCGGTCCACGTATTGGCGACGTTGTAGAGACCGAAGAACAACATGTTGACAAAGCCGATCATTGCCAACGCACGCAGCAGGCTCTTGCGGCGATCCGAGACCTTCAGCGACTCGAGACCACGGTCGGCGAGCGTTTCACCGCGGTCGTTCTTGAAGAAGCGCAAGATTGCGACGGACGCGAATGCCGAACCGGCCGTGAGCATCTCGGTCAGCGGGAACTTGTGGTAGGTGTTCGGGAAGATGTTGAAGTGTCCGCCCGGGTACTCCCAGATCCCCAGCGGCATGAACATGACGCCTTCCAACACGATGTCGAAGGCGAACATCGCGATCACACAGATCACGCCGAGGTTGACCGCGCTCAGACTGGGCCACCGCTTGCGCGCGGTACGCATCACCCAGCTGCCGGCGAACATCGCCACCACAAAGCAGTACACATAGGCTCCGGGGACAATCAGAATCGGCTCCACCAACATCGCCCCGGGGGCGGCCTTACCGGTCGCAAAGGGAACGCTATTGACCCAGGAGCCGTAGTTGAGCGCCCAGGCGTTGTAGGTAAACCAGGTGCCGCTGTAGGCAGAGAGCGGATCCTGGAACCACACGGTCGCGAACGCGATGGTCAGCGCCCCGTCCACGCTGAGTTTGCCGTCGCGTCGTAACGGCTTGACGACCATGAAGTAGAAGCAGGCCAATATGGCCGGAATCGAGATGACCTCGAAGAACACGACCGCGACCTTCATGAAGGTCGGCACCGGAGTCGGGCCCACCGGCACGGTCTTGAACAACGGGCCGAGCACCCAGTTGGTCAGCACCGCCACCATGAACACCAGGTAGACAGCGCCGAGGGCCGCCCACCACTTCACCGGCGCCGATGTGCGCGGCGCCGCATCGACTGCCCGGGGCATGTTTACCTGCCTCGGCTGCTCAAGCCTTTCAGCCATCTGGGTCATCGTTGGCCCCTTTCCTGACCCCGTTCGAAGGGCGAGTCCGATGGTTACTTGTTATTGGTGAAGCCGGCATCCATGACGAACGTGCTGCCCGTAATGTAACGGCCGGCGTCCGAGACCAAGTGCATAATCGAGTCCGTCACGTCTTGGGGCTCAAGCAGTCCGTTGGGGACCGGAAGCGGATTTTGCAGGTTCTGCGCAATTGTCGGGAACTCCTGCACATAGCGCCCGAACGCTTCATTGGCGATCATCGGGGAGTTGACCCCCGTCGGGTGGATGGTGTTCACCCGGATGTTTTCTGGCGCAAGGACATTGGCCCAGGCACGCATCAGGCCGACGACGCCGTGCTTGGACGCGGTGTACCCGAGCACGCCCGGCGAGCCGTCCCCAAGCCCGCCGACCAAACCCGCGGTGGAGCTGGTGATCACGATCGACCCGCCACGCCCGCCGGCGCGCAAATGTGGAATCGCGGGCATCACCGTGTTGAACACACCAGTGAGCATGATGTCGATCCCGGCCAGGAACGACTCGCGCAGCAGACGCTGCTCCCCGGTAATGGCCATGACCCCCGCGTTCGCCAAGACGATGTCCAACCGCCCGAGCTCGGCCACGCCCTCGTCGACGACCCGCTTGACCGCCTCGTGATCGCGCACGTCGGCGACCGACAGCAGCGCCTTGCGGCCGAACTTCTCGATCAGTTTTCCCGTCTCGTCGAGATCTTCACGGGTCGCGAGCGGATATTCCACCGCATCGTCGTTGGCGCAGATGTCGAAGCCGATGATGTCGGCGCCTTCCTCGGCGAGCCGTACCGCGTGCGAACGGCCCTGCCCCCGCGCCACCCCGGAAATGAAGGCGACCTTGTTGTCTGCGAGTCCCATGACGTAGCTGTCCCTGTCTTCCTGTCCCTCCCGAACGGACGTTCTGCCGACGGGTCGCGTTTTTAAGGTTCAACGTCTCATAATTGCCGATCGGCGTATTTGTGTCAATGGCCACACCCACCCGGACGACCGTCATCGCCGCAGAAACGATCGTTTACATTGCAAAGGAAACGCGAGGAATTTGGAGCCGACGATGACCCACGACGGTATCGCGCCCGACATGGCGTGGTTGCACCCAGCATCGGACGCCACCGCGGACTGGCTGGCCTGGGCAAATGCACTGCCGTACTGCCGGGACCTGGGACTGGCATGCGTCGAGTTGAACACCGATTCGGCGACTTTCCGGATGGAGCATTCGACGCTGACCCCCAACCCCAACGGCGCCGTGAACGGTGGCACCGTGGCCGCTGCGGCCGACCAGATCATGGGCGCGCTCACCATGCGTCAGAGCGACAAGGGGCTGTTGCCCGCGACCGGCTCCTTACACATACAGTTTCATCTGCCCGCCCGGGCTCCGTTGACTTTTCGCGCCAGCGTGTTGGGCGGTGGCCGGCGAACCAAGTTCGTCGAGGTGGTCGTGGAGGACCGGAACGGCAACCGGTGTGCCACGAGCCAAGGCACGATGATCGCCGGCGGCTCGTCGGGGCCGCCGTTGCCGGACACTTAATGAGACGCTAAGGTTCTAAAATACTTTTCCGACCTGGACAGTGAGGTTCCCGATGTCGCAGAATGCCGAAATCGTCGCTGATTTCTATGCCGCGCTCAGTGGCGCGGACCCGGACGCGATAGCGGCTGCTATCGACGCGCACTTCGCCGAGGATGCGGCGATCGAGTGGCCGCCCTCGCTCCCGCACGGCGGCCGGATAGCGGGAATTCGTCGGCTGCGTGGCTTGTTCACCGGGATCGCAAAAGCCGGTAATCAGGCCGGCGCGACCAATCTCAAGCTGCTGCGAACCATCGGCGATGGCGATCATGTGGTCGCCTGGATCACCTTCGAGTGGAAGAACCCCGGCTCCGAGGACGCCATCCCCAACGCCGCTCTCGAGGTGTGGTCGTTCTCCTGCGGTCTGGTACGGGAAATCCGGGCGTTTTACTGGGATTCCGCGGCCATCACCCAGCCGCAACCCGCGTAGGCCACCGGACCAGCAAGGAGAACCAAATGTCACGTAGCGCAGTCATTGTCGATGCCGTTCGATCGCCGATGGCCAAGGGCAAGCCACCCAAGGACGGACGCCCCGGCGGTGCCTTGAGCGGCGTGCATCCGGTCGAATTGCTGGGTCAGGTGATCGGCCAGCTGATGGCGCGCAACGACGTTGACCCCGCCCGTGTCGACGACGTGATCGCCGGCTGCGTCAGTCAGGTCGGCGAACAGTCGGGTCCGGTCGGGCGCTGGGCATGGCTCTCGGCGGGGCTGCCCGAAAGCGTGCCGTCGGTGGCGGTGCACCGCGCCTGTGGATCCAGCCAGCAGGCCGCCGACTTCGCCGCGCAGGCCGTTATCGCGGGCGCGTGCGACATCGTGGTGGCGGCCGGGGTCGAGTCGATGAGCCGCATCCCGATGTTCACCGCTCGGATCGGCCAGGACCCCTACGGGCCCTCGGTGACGGGACGGTATGCGCCCGGGCTGGTGCCGCAAGGCATCTCGGCCGAGCTGGTGGCGGCCCGCTTCAAACTCGACCGCGAATCCATCGACGAGTTTTCCGCACGGTCCCACGCGAACGCGGCGGCGGCCGACTTCACCGCCGAGATCGTGCCCATCACGACTCCAGACGGCCAGGTGGTCAGCTCCGACGAGACCGTCCGGCCATCGACCACGGTGGAGGGGCTAGGCGCGCTCAAGTCATCGTTCTACTCCCCCGAGATGGCCGAGCGGTTTCCCGAGATCACCGACTGGCACATCACCGCGGGCAATTCATCGCAGCTCGCCGATGGTGCGGCCGCGGTGCTGATCATGGGCGACGACATTGCCGAGGAGCTGGGCGTGACCGCACGGGCGCGCTTTCACGCGTTCGGGCTTGCCGCCGACGATCCGATCACGATGTTGACCGGCCCGATCCCGGCGACCGAACGGGTGCTTCGGCGATCGCATCTCTCGCTCGCCGACATCGACCACTACGAGGTCAACGAGGCGTTCGCCCCGGTCCCAATGGCCTGGGCGCAGCATTTCGGGGCCGATCCGGCCCGGCTCAACCCCCGTGGTGGCGCCATCGCGTTGGGCCATCCGCTGGGAGCCTCCGGTGCCCGGCTGCTGACCACGATGCTGAACAACCTGGAGGCCAGTGGCGGTCGCTTCGGCTTGCAGACCATGTGCGAAGCCGGCGGAATGGCCAACGCCACCATTATCGAACGGCTCTGAAAGCCGCGAAAGGGATAGCAGCGCATGCAGATTGAGGGAATCACCGCAGTCGTGACCGGTGGCGCGTCGGGGCTGGGACGTGCGACCGTCGAACGCCTGGTGGCATCGGGGGCCGCCAAGGTGATCATCGCCGACCTACCGTCCTCGAATGGCGAGACGGTCGCGAAAGAACTGGGCGACGCCGTGCAATTCGTCGCCGCCGATGTCCGCAGCCCCGAGGATGTCACCGCCGCCATCGACGCCGCCGCCGCGGCGGGGCCGCTTCGGGCGGTGGTGCACTGCGCCGGGCGCGGGGGCCCCGTGCGCGTGGTGAACAAGGACGGCACACCCGGCTCGCTGGAGACCTACAGCGAGGTCATCGGCATCAATCTGATCGGATCGTTCAACGTGCTGCGGCTGGCCGCCGCCCGGATGGCCACCAACGAGCCGCTGGACGGTGATCGCGGCGTGGTGATCCTGACCGCGTCGGTGGCCGCGTTCGAGGGCCAGATCGGACAGATACCGTATGCATCGTCCAAGGCCGGCATCGTCGGCATGACCATCGTCGCCGCAAGAGATTTGGCGTCCAAGGCGATCCGCGTCTGCACCATCGCACCCGGTACCTTCGACACACCGCTTTTGGCGAGGGTGTCCGACGACGTGCGGGCGTCGCTGGCGAAGACCGTGCCACACCCCAGCCGGCTCGGCCTGCCCGACGAATTCGCCCGTCTGGCGCTGTCAATCATCGACAACGGAATGCTGAACGGCGAGACGATTCGCCTCGACGGTGCGATACGCATGGCGCCGCGGTGATTTCGGGAATTCCCAAGCGACGCCGCATCTTCGACGAAGATCACGCGGCGTTTCGGGACAGCGTAAAGCGGTTCATTGCAACCGAAATCGCGCCGAATCTCGATGCGTGGCGCTGCGCCAGCGAAACGCCGCGCCGTATTGTCGCCGCCGCCGGCGACGCGGGCTTCCTCGGCGCCGCGGTCCCCGAGGAGTTCGGCGGCGGTGGCACCGACGACCTGGGCTTCCTGGTCGTCCTGATCGAGGAAGCGGTGGCCGCCGGGGCGACCGGCTTGGCTCTGCTCTGCGCCTTGCAGGCCGGCGTCACAATCCCATACCTGCTCGAGCACGCCACTGCGGAGCACCAACAACGATGGCTACCGGGACTGAGTAGCGGCCGACTGATCGCGGTCGCCGCGCCGGCCACCCTGGCCGGAGTCGCCGCCGGGCGCATCGCCGACGCGCTGCTGGTCCAACGCGGCAGCGACGGCATTTCGTTGGTGCCACTCGATCAACAGGGAGTCACCATCACCCCGATCGACGGGAATCTGGCCGGACGCGACGCCGGACTCGCCGATGTGAGCCTGCGCGAGGTGGAGGAGATTGCCGTCGTCGGCTCCCCGACTGCGCTGCGTCGCGACCTCGACTTGTGGTTCGCCGTGCTGGCGCTGGCCAGCGCACGCACTGCGATGGAGTTGGCGGTCGACTATGTGAACGCCAGGAAGGTGTTCGGCCGGCCGCTGGCGGAATTCGAAAACACGCGATTTCGCCTCGCCGAACTCTCGGCCGAGCTGACCGGCCTGACGGTATTCGTCGATACCTGCGTGCACGAGCGCAGCACCGGCACGCTCGACGCCGCCGACGCCGCGGCCGCTCGGCTCACCACGACAAGGGTCTGCGGCCAGGCGGCCGACCAATCCCTGCAACTGCATGGCGGATACGGCTACATGCGCGAATACCCCATCTCGCACGCCTTCGCCGATGCCCGTTTCCTCCACATGATGGCCTCCGCCTATTCGAATCCCCACGAGACACTGGCATCGGCCGTAGCTCCGGAGGCCATGCCGCAGCACGGTTAATCCGGTCACTGGCAACACGGCGACGAAAGGTCTCGTTCATGAAGTTTGGCATCTGCACACCGATCGGATTCGGGATCGTTGCCGAACTGGTGGATGCCCTCGGTCCGGCGCTCGAACAGCGCGGATTCGAGTCGTTATGGGTTTCCGAACATGTGGTGCTCTTCGACGAGCACCAGAGCCGATATCCCTATACGCCCGATGGTCAGATGCCGATTCCCGCGTCGATCGGTATGGCCGATCCGTTCATCGCGCTGACCTTCATGGCGGCACGCACGACCACATTACGGTTGGGCACGGGTGTTTGCATTCTGCCGCAACGTAATCCGGTGTACACCGCGAAGCAGGTCGCGGACCTCGATGTTATCAGTGGCGGTCGAGTCGAGTTCGGCATCGGACTGGGCTGGCTGCGCGAAGAGTACGAGGCGCTCGACGTCCCCTGGGCGGGCCGGGGTAGTCGCGCCGACGACTACCTCCAGGTCATCCGATCGCTGTGGGTTGACGAGGTGTCCAACTTCGCGGGCGAGAATTACACACTGTCGGGGGCGCGCATGTACCCCAAGCCGGTGCAGAGTCCGCATCCCGCAATTCACATCGGTGGCGACGGTGCGGCAGCCCTGAACCGGGTCGCGGCGTACGGGCAGGGTTGGTTCGGAATGGGTTGGACGCCCGAAAGTCTCGGCGAGCAGCTCCGCCTACTGGACACTGCGCTCGCCCGCCACCAACGCAGCCGAAACGATATCGAGATCAGCATTAGCCCGCCCTACGGCGCGTGCGACGTCCGCATGGCCGCGAGGTTTGCCGATCTCGGCGTTGACCGCATCATTGACGGTGTCCTATTTACCGATATCGACGCCGTCGAGGCGACGCTAGACCAAACCATGGAACGTCTCGGAGCACCGCAGTGACAGGCGCGCCGGACCGCAACCCCGTGCCGGCGTTGGTGATCAACGCGCTCAGTGACTAACCCCCGAACCGGTCACTCGACCGGGATCCCGAAGTAGTCCTGGTAACTCTGTAGGGCCTGACGTGCCCGAGCAACCACGTCGGGCGTACCGAAGTTGAAGCGGTGCGGCGGACGATTGTCCCGCGGATTGTCAATCATGTACCGGGCCATGGCCATTCGTCCTTCGTCGGTCAGTTCAAGACCGAAGTGGCGGTACATATCCTCGATCGTGCCCAGCACATCCCCGACCAGATCCTGATAGAGCATGTTGTAGATCTGGTTGGACGGGATGACGCCCGTCTCGATCTGGTCAATCACCGCGGCGAACCGGGCGGCCGAAATGTTCGGGTCTGTCATGTATTCCAGCGACACACCGTTGAACGGGTGGTCGCTGCGGCTCCACTGGATGGTGCCGATGATGCTGACCAACGACGCCAGAGCGCGAGTTGGATCACGATGTGGCCAGACAAATTTGGCGTCCGGGTAGATTTTGAGCAGGTCCGGCATCCGATCCAGGTGCATGGGGTCTTTGAGCACCCAGCGCTTGCGCGGGTTATGCCACTGCAAGAGCTTGAGCACACGCTGATGCCAGCGGAACGCCGGCCCGGTGTCCTGCGCGAAGATGTAGGCGTCGTAGCTCGGGACCTGCCCGAAACAATCCAGCCAGGTCGGGGCCATGAAGTTGATGGCCATCATTGCGCTGTCTTCGAACGGCATGTCACCGGCGAGCTCGTGCATCGAGGGCATCGTCGGTGTGACCCGATTCCATTGGTCGACCAACCTGTTGGCCTTCTCGATCCGCGGATCGGTGCGATACGTCGACGCTTCCGGTGGCGGGCAAGGGAACATCATTTCCCAGTGCATCAGGGTGCCGTTGTCGGGATGCGCGGCCAGAACGTTCTGCAGCAGGGAGGTTCCCGAGCGGCCCTGGCCGACGATGATGATCGGCTCGATGATCTGCTCATCGTCGATCTCGGGGTGACGCTTATAGGTGTCTTCGATACGGAGTTTGGCTTCGAGCAGGATCAAGACGTCCGAGCGAGTCCGCAACCGCCCCATGAGGTTCAGTGCGGCCTCGTCCTCGAGCGCCTTGATGTAAATGCGGAACGGTTCACGCCAGTCGTCGGGGCCGAAGTCATCGAGGCCGGTGTTGCGCATCGCCGTTTCCAGCAGCGATCGCTCATCCAGGGGCACGATGCCCCCGATGTCCATGCAGGAGCCTTCCTCGTTGACGGCCCGCACCCAGTCCGGGCGCGGCGGCGGCTGCCACTGCACGCGGTGGTCGGGCTGCGCCGTCGCCGCGATCTCCGTCATCGTTGCTCTCCTTCGCGATCGCCGTTGGTCGATCAGACGACGTGACGCTTGCGGAACGAAGCCAGACGGTCGGCAAGTTGCTGTTCACGTTCCTTCGGCGACATCCACTTCGTCCCCTCGGGCAACGCGGCCTTCAGATCAGCGAGCTTCACGAGTTCGCCTCGTGCCGAAGGATTTCCGCCGGCCCACGGTTGTTCTCCCTCGCCCTCGTCGGCCCGCGGCAGCAGCTGCCAACGCTGCAGGAACAGCGTCTCGTGCCACCCCAGAGTGTCCACCCAGTTGTGCACGCCGGGGTCCTGAATCGAAAAGACGTAGGTGTAGGTGCCGTCGGGGTTGGCGACACTTTGGGTGGTGTTGAGGCAGCTGGTGCGACTCCAGAAGTTGCCGCTCATCAGCCACCAGTCGTAGAGGGTGAGCACCCAGTAATCCGAGCCGCCGGGATCCAGCGTGAGCACGAAGGCCTCGTCGTCGGCCAGGCTGAGCCGCCCGCGCACCAGCTGCTGGGTTTGCATGCCGCCCACCTCGGAACTGTTGGCCGGTTCGGTGATCGTATTGGGCTCCAAGAAGGCCACCATCTGTTTGAACCAGTAGTTCGTCGGGACGTCGTCGATGATGAACCGCTTGGCGACCTCCGTCAGCCGCTCGACGCTGAGCGGCGCCGCGGTGGGCGGATCCAGGCGTTCGATCCGATACGCGTTGGGCACCTGTCCCCAATCGCGCCGCCCGTCACGGATGAACAGGAACTTGGCGTCCAGCGTGGTTTGCAGGTGGTTGGGCCGTCCGTTGGCCGGTTCGGGGTCGATGGTGATCACGAAGGTACCGTCGCCGGCGATCACCACGTCGCGCCAGTCCAGCCATGCCACGTTCATCGACTGCGACAGATTGCTGGTGATGAACATCGGGCAGTCGGCGATCGGCGCGTCGGACACCTTGCCGTACAACGCAAATCGCGAATGCCCGTCGACGGGCACGAAGCTGTAGTGATTGTCCGGGTTCTCCCCCGTCCCCAGGCCGCGGCAGCCCGGCACGTTCATGCCGAACCATTCGTGCGGGGGGCCGTATCCGTGGCCTAGCACCTTGGGGTAGTTGGAATCCGAGTTCAGCGCAAGGATCACGTAGTGAAACGCCCACTCCGCCATTTTTTCGTCGAGCCCCTCCAGGGCTTCCGCGGGAATCTCCGAACCGGCCATGATCTTGAAGCGCGTGGTGGCCTGCTCCTTTGCGTTAACGATCGTTGGCGACTTCACCACTTCCAGCGCCAACGCTTCCAGTTCTCGCTGGTCGGCGGTGGCGGTTGGGTTGATCGCCGACAGGAAGAACGCCGAATCGGAGAAACAGTCGTTCGCGTTCACGCGCATGAATTGCAACTTAGGCAGCGAATGACACAAAGTCAATATGCGACAGTTGTAGTATGACTGCCATGACTCGGCCCGTACGCCTGATGGAACGACGCAGGGAGGATGCGCGTGCGGAGATCGTGGCCATCGCGCTCAAGCTTTTCGTCCGCGACGGCTTCGAGGCGACGACGGTCGAGGCGATCGCCGGGTCGGCCGGCTGCGCCACGCGCACGTTCTATCGGTACTTCGGTTCCAAAGAGGACGTCATGTTTCACGATCTGCCCGACGTGATCGCCGGCCTTGGAGACGTTCTCGACGCCAGGCTCGCCGCCGGGGTTGCCGAGTGGTCGGCGGTCAGCGAAACACTGATCGAGTTCATCGGGAGATTCGATGCCTCGGATGCGCACACTGCGATTCAAAGAATGGAGCTCTGGTTGCACGAGCCGGCTCTGCGGGCGCGTTACCTGCAGTACGTCGCGCAGACCGAAGACGTTGTCGTGGAAGCGCTATGCCGGCACCGGGGCACATCGGCCGACGAGGACGATGTCGCCAAGTTGATGGCGGTGGCCGCGGTCGGGGCCTACCGAGTCACCGTCAGCACTCACCGGGCTCGGGCGCAACGCAAGCTCGGCGACCATCTTCGGGAAGCGCTGACCGCCCTGGGTGCAGGCCTGGAAGATATCGGCTAGCGGCGTTACGAAGTCGGGGCGTCCTTGAGGATCTCGACGCGGCCGGAGGTGCCGTCCACCCGCACCCGCATGCCGTCACGCAGCGTGGTGGTCCCGTTGCGGGTGCCCGCCACGCAGGGCAGCCCCAACTCCCGGCACACGATGGCCGCGTGACTCATCGCGCTACCCACGTCGGTAACCACGGCCTCGGCGAGCGGGAACAACGAAGCCCAGCTGGGATCGGTTGCCCGGCAAACTAATACGGTTCCCTCGTCGATATCCGCGTCGTCGAGATCACGGACGACTCGCACGATTCCCTCGGCGATGCCTGCACTCACCCCCAGGCCCTCCACCGTGTCGCGCGCGCTCGTTTCCGGCACGGTGTCGGCGGTCGGCGCGGCGATCTCGATATCGGGCACGCCCCGCCAGACATGCGGAAGCACCATGCGGTCGAATAGCGCGTGCTGGGACCGGCGCACCCCGATGATCTCGGGCCAGCTGCCGCGGTCATTGCGGGCGATTTCGTCGATTGTCAGGAACCGCACGTCTGCGGGATCGTCGAGCACTCTTGCGTCGGCCAGGTCGCGGCCGATAATGCGTGACGCCGCCCGAGCGACGTCCACCGTCCGCAGCATGGTGGCGCGGCCGGTCTCGCGCCACGTCGGCGCATGCGCGGCGAATCGGACGACAGCCCGAGCCGGAATCGACCGGATGGGCCCGAGAGCCTGTTCCAAACGCCGGACGGCCGCCGCGTGTTCGCGGCGCCGCCGCCGCACCAGCTGATCCACATCCTCGGCCGCCTGGCGCGAACGGTAAGTGGCGGCCAGCTCGACAACCGGGCCCGAATCCTCGCGCCATACCGTCGATTCCACCAATCCCTCGCGCGGCCCGTGATATCCGTGGCGGCGCAGAAAATCCTCGACGGTAATCGACTCCGCCGACAACCGCCATAGGTCGCGGACCAGATCGAACTCGTCGGTTCCCTCGTCGCTCTTGATGAGCTCGTGCTGTAAGCCCTCGAGCCCGGCCTTGATCGCCATCGTCTCGACGCGACCCATCACGCCCTGGCATGCCATGGACAGCACCATGTGGATGACCAGAATCGCCTCGAACCGGCGACGCGCCTCAACCAACACGTGCACCGCCGAATCGCCGGTCAGCCGTTCGGGTTCGAAGACCGTCGCCTGCCACCACCGTGCGATCTCTTCGGCGCACGGCTCAAGGTCGCGCATCGCGCGGCGCAGCGCGACCGGAAACTTCGCGATGACAAAGGGATAACGGCGCATCTTGCGCAGGCCCTTGGGCTCAGGGTCACCGCCACCCTGCACCGACCCGAAGAGCTGAGCCTCCATCAGCGCGGCCGAGCCACCCGGCACCCGTGCGGCCATCCGGCCCATCAGGTCGAGGTTGGCAATGGCGTGACCGTACGCAACAGAGAGAAAGCGTGCATCGACGTCCTCGGGAATGGGTCGCTCCGAATTCGGCAGCACACCCAGATCCACCCAGCAACCGCGCATCGTGGCCTCGGTCGGCGGGAAGTACATGGACCACGTCAGCGGGGTGACCGTGCCCGGCAGGCCCTCATCGACATTGGCTGTGGTCCAGCGCAACTTGGCCCCGGGACAATGGACCGGACTGGCCGCCAAGTCGTCGGCCGTGAGGTCGGTGGCGGGCTGTGACTGGCGCGGCACCACTACCGCTCCGCGATCGAGGAATCAGCGGCCAAGGCGCTGACCATGACGACGATATAACCGGACAGCCACACGCGATCGATTGTAATCGCGATTAAATTCAGCCAAGCGCCGGCCGCCTCGACCCCGCAGACACGAGGCAGCGAGCACTCGCCTAATCCTTGGGTCCGCCCTGCTTGATCAGTCGGCAGATCTCCGCCGAGGCCTCGATGGTGGCCTCGGGCTCAACCGGGACCAAAATGGGCCCAAAGTCGGCGATCAAATTGATCGTCGAGCCGGCTTCGACGAAAGGCCTTATCTCCTTTGCGATATCGTCTGGCGTGCCGTAGAAGAACGTCTTGCGCACCATCTCGGGCGTCACCCGGTCGGTGACCGCCTTCAGCTCGTCGAACGTCATCGAGTTGGGCTTCATGTGGAAGGCATAGTGCCAGTCGAGCGGCATCACCGGTTCGATTCCCTCGGGCTCCCAGTCGCGTTGGTTGATCCGTCCGCCGGTTGCCGCGTACCACTTCACCAATGGGTTGTCCACGTATTGTTCGAAATCGTCCTTGCCCTTGGTGATGAAGGCGATGTGGTGCAGTGCGAAATGGAAGGTGTCGTCGGCGCGACCCAAGTCCTTCAGAGTCTGCCGGTGCCCTCGCACCAAGTCCCGATAGCGCACCGGGTCGGCGTAGACAAAAGGTGCCCCGGTGCCGAAGCCGTCGGCGTGCTTCAACGCCATCTCCGTCAAACGCGGCCCGCCACCCATCGCGATGACCTCGGGCCGACGATCCTTGCCGGCGTTGCCAATAAACGCGTCCTTGAGCTTGAAGATCTCGCCGTCGAAATCCACGGGCTCGCGCGCGGTCCACAACAGCCGCAACACCTGCAGGGTCTCGTTGAGCCGCTTGAGACCCAGGGAGCGCTTGCGGCCGAACGGACCGATGTTGCGCATTTCGCCGGCACCCAGGGACAGCAATGCGGAGCCCGCGGTCGACGAGGCCAAAGTCAGCATGGTTTGCGCCAATTCGGGCGCATCGCGCCTTAGCGCGTCGGTGCAGATTGCGAAGCCCAACTGGTCGACGGCGCTGAGCGCAAACGCCATCGTGGCGAACGGATCCTGCAGGGAATCGATATCGGGGAACTCCGCGGCCAGCGGCGTGTTGTCGGGCGTGAACAACTTATTCGGCCACCAGCTCGTCAGTTGATCCCAGATCACGGCGTAGTCGATCTGCCCGGTGGCCTGCAATGCCGCCGCGTACGGCCCCGCAACCTTGGGGTCAAGATGCCGGGACGCCCAGATACCGATCCCGGCTCGTATCTCGCTCATGACTGCTCCCGCCTGCGACATCGTCCGAAGTTACAAAAATAGCTCTTTGTAAGTACGTATCTCAGAAAACGTACTTGCATACTTTCGGTGATGTCAACAGTTACCCTGCTGCTATGGCGAGCCCCAAGATGTCACCGCCCACCGCGCGCGATGTCGCCCGCGGTCAGGTTCTGGATGCGGCCCGCCGGCGTTTCCTGCGTGACGGATTGCGCGCCAGCACCATGGAGGACATCGCCCGTGCGGCACAGACATCGCGGCAGACGGTCTACAAGTACTTCTCGGGACGGCGTGAACTCATCGAGGCGGCGATCGCCGCGCGCATCGCCGAACTCGCCGATGACATCCTCGCGCATGACTGGTCCAAGATGACGCTCGTCGAGGCGTTCGTAGCCCGCACCGCGGCGGTCGTACAGTCCATCCGCGACGACCCCGAACTCGGCGTGTTGCTCGGCGAAGGATCGCCATTGACCCTGCACGAGGCACTGTGGCAACCGTCAGTGCGGCAACGGGGACTCACCGACTGGCGGCCGTGGCTGCGTGAGGCGCGACGTGCCGGGCTGATCCGTGGGGACGTCACCGACGACGATCTCTACGAGTGGATGCAGACCGTGCTGACGTCGGTCATTCTGCGTCCTACTCCCGATCCTCCCTACGAACGAATGCTTCTCGAGACCTTTCTGCTGAGATCGCTGGGCGATCACTGAGCCCGCAGCAGTGAGCGAGCTTGCTCGGTCGGCATGCAAGACCAGTTCTCGCCGCCCGCAGTGATGCCGTCGAACGTCCACTCCATGCCCGCGCACAGCTGGTAGGTGCGGTCGTAGACCGACCAGACCAGCGTGTTCAGGTGGGTCCCACTGGCGTCGAGCGCGCGGCCCCGGTCGTCGACGGCGTGCAACTCCGAGCGCCGGGCACTGAGGTCGGGTCCGCGTTCCACGACGCGGCAGGTTCCGCCGGTGACAAGTCCGCTCTCCCCTTCCCGGCAGTAGTAGCCGAAGGCGACGGAGTCATCGACTCCGAGGACCCGGTCCTCGGCGGGTTGGCGCGCGCTCACCGAAAGAACCGAGAAGTAGTTCCGCTCCGAGGCGCAACACCACATCAGCTCCATCCGTCGCGCGGCGGTCGCGTCGCGCGGACCCCAGGACCGGTCGCGGATCGCCGGATGGTCAACCACGATCGTCTGGCCGCCGACGGTCACCGTGCCCGTCATCCGCCCGTATTGCTGATAGTGGCCGTTGGTGAAGCCGTCCGACTCCGTCGTCCAGCCGTCGAGGCCTTGGTTCTGACCGAACGCATACGGATCGGTGAGTCTGCGCCATTCGAGGTCGAGGTCCAGCGCGCCACGATGGCGAATGCGGAAGTGGCCGAACGGTTCCAGCATCTTCACCGACAGTCCGTTGTCGAGCGTGAAGTCGAACATGTCCGCGCCCGTGGGCAGCGCGAGATGGCGGTTGTAGTCGTAGCCAAGGCAGTTGTACTCGCTGCTGCCGGAGGCATCCCAGACCTTCACTCCCCCGGCGGACAAATTCATGTTCGGCCGGTGGAAGAAGTACACGTAGATCGTGGTCCGCCGCTCCGGCAGAACCACACCGAACCAGCTGCTCTCGTTCCAATGCGGATGGTCGCTGCGGGGATGGAAATGCTCGTCGGCGGCCTCGATTCGAATCGCATGCGTGATCTCGCCCATCACACTCATCCTTTCTCGCTCGTTGCGGCGGCGGTAGCGTGTCGGCCGTTACGGCTTGACGACGATGTCGAGTGCCACCAGGACCACGAAGACCACCAACACGTAACCCTCGAACAACGCCCGCAGCGCGCGGGGGGCGACGCGCACATCCATGAAGTGGAGGCCGATCAGCCGCACCTTGAACAGCGCGATACCCACGATGATCACGGCGCCGACCGACGCGAATCCCGCACCCTGTTCAATGCCGACCAGAAACGACCCGAAGGTCAACGCCAGCAACAACACCCACACCAGGGTCACCCGACGCGCAGCGGTCTTGGAGGTCATTGGGTCACCTCACCAGATAGAACAATGCGAACAGGACCACCCACAGCAGGTCGACCATGTGCCAGAAGATTCCGCCGGTCTCGCACAGCCGGGCCTGCTTGGCGGAGAACTCCGGCTGCCGGACGACAACGATCAGCCGGCTCAGGACGGCGATGCCGATGATCACGTGCAGCAGGTGAATGCCGGTGAACATGAAGTAGTAGGAGAAGTACTCGCCGCTTCCCACACCCTTGTGCGCGGCGAACAGTTGGGTCCATTCGATGGCCTTCACGCCGATAAACCCGGCTCCGCAACCCAACGCGCCCGCGAACAGCCGCCACACGCCGTCTCGCCGTCCGCCGAGGACCCGCTGGACCCCGAGCACCACCAACAACGAACTCGACAGCAGCAGAACGGTATTGAAGGTACCCAGCGCGACATGCAACGAGCCGTGGTCGCGCGCGAACAACGCAGGGTTCTTGGCTCGGGAGTACATGAACGTCGCGAAGAACAACGCGAACACCGTCATGTCGCCGAGGACGAAGACCCAAATCCCTTCTTCGCCAGGTATTTTCCGGGGTGAATCCGCGGCAGCTTCCGCGCGCGATTGTCGCAGCAAGATCATCGCTGCAATTGGCTCCGCAGCGGCGCTTCCTCAGGTACCGCAGAATCGACGGTATCGCCCGCGGCGCTCACCCACAGCTGCCACGCCATGACCAGGAACCAGCTTCCGAATACCACCGCCGCCAGCCAGAACGCCAGCAGGCCATTCCACGCGAACACACCGTTCTTGAACAGCACCGCCAAACCGCCGGCCAGGAAAATGAACCCACACCACATGTTGAAGTAGCCCAACCAGCGGGGCCAAACCTCATGTTTGGCACCGAGGATCGCGAAACCGATGGCCAACGCCTGGATCACGGCGGGCGGCCAGTTCATGATGAACGGGAGCCATCCGAGGTCGTTGAGCGCCTGAGTGATCTGTGGATCGCGCTCAGGACGGTAGGACGCCGCGGCGAATGCGAAGAGCGGCATCAGGATGGCGACCACCGACAGGCCGGCCCCGATCAGTTCGGTGTAGGCAAGCGCGGAATACCGTCCGCCCCCCATCTGCCTGATCCGGATCGCGATCAGCGCACCGAACGGCGCCTGTAGACCGCAAGCGGCCAGCATCAGGACAAGCCCGAGCCGTTTCAGGCCGGTATTCGTCGACCAGAATTGGGCTACCGCACTGGCATCGCGCATCGGGGAGATCGGCGGCAGCAGGCCGATCATGAGCATGGCCGGGAACAACAGCAGCACAAACAGCACGCCGCTCAGCGCCATCGTCTTCTGAATACCTTGTGTCATAACAGAATTCCCCTAGCTCCGGAGGCTCAATTGAACGATCCCCCACTAACCCGTGCATCGTGGGCCGTCCAGGTGATCCGAACGGCCCACGGCTGCAACGGCTTAAACCGAGGCTTTGTGGCGGCGAGATTTAGCGCTTGGCCCGTCGGCGAAGACAACGGTCGGGCCGACCATCAAGGCCTGAGTCGGATCTTCGGGGTTGGTGGCGATTCCGTCGCCGGATTTGACGCCGCCTTCCTCACACATCTTCTGCCACATCGCCATCCGCGTCGAGCGCTTCGGCGTCAGCTTTCCGTAGGCGAAGATCCGCCACAGCGTCCAGTTCGGCGCCGGCAGCGACTCAGGCCGCCCGACGAGCTTGTGCAGGACCAACATCCAGCCGACCATCATCGCCATCATGATGGTGGTGGCCACCCAGCGCGCCGCGACCGGCAGCGTCGAGTTGTGCGCGAGCAGGTGGATCCAGCCGATCCCGAAGTAGTTCATCATCATGCCGGTCGGCGCAACCAGTAGCAGCCACAGCTTGTGCGCCCCCTTCAGGCGCGGCACCGCGAAGGCCAGCATCGCGCCGATGGTGACGAACGAGCCGCCGTTGATGAAGCCCCACCAGTACGGGAAGTGCAGGAACGAGTACGGCTGCACGCCGTAGTACTCGTAGGTCCGCAGGTTGATGCCGATCGTCTCCATCAGCGCATCGGTGAAGATGCCCAGTCCCAGCAGCATGACGAAGTGCTTGGCATGTGCGCCGTTGCGGATGACGAAGTAGCAGAAGTAGGACTCGAGGCCGAGGAACGCCACGTAGCACAGCGGGATCAGCGCGGGCACGGTGATGCCGAAGTTCGTGAAGGCCGGCACCAGGTTCTTGGCCCAGTGCAAGTGGCCCAGCATATCGAGCATGGGCTCACACTGGCTGCACAGCAGACCGCTGAACAGGACCAGCACCGGGATGTAGTTCTTGCTCTGCACCGCCGCCCTGATCGCCCATGGCAGCGCGAAGATGACGGCGGCGGCGCCGGCCACGAAAAAGAAGGTGATCTGAGCCGGGGCGCTGGCGATGAAATCGCCGGGGCTCGGCTTGATGTTCGGCGGCCAGCCCTCCTCACCCACCAGCGGCCACCAGCTACTACTACTCAGCATCAAACTCATCGAATTCGGACCTTTCTGGCTAGCAATGTCTTGCACCGCTGCTGAAGTGCGTTTCCCCCGCCAGTAGCGACCGGCAAACCCCCCTCGGCAGCTGTGTACCAGCTCACACTAACACGGTGTTCAGACAACGTGTATACCTGCGATCAAAAACGCTTACATTCTTCTTGTGGGACACGATCAGATGGGTAGATCGCCGGTAAGGTTTCGGCGATGACCGGATCGACGCGACGAGCGGTCGGTCGACGACGAGTGGCGGACACCGACAAATCCGCTGCGGAAAGCATCTTGGCGGCCACCGCACGCCTGCTGACTCGGCAATCTTTCAACGACATCAGCGTCGCCCAGATTCTCACCGAAGCGCAGGTCTCGAGAGCTACGTTCTATTTTTATTTCGCCTCGAAGTTCTCGGTGCTCAGTGGCCTGCTCGAGCAGGCAATGAACGACATCTTCGAGACCGTGCAGCCGTTTTTGGCCCGCTCCCCCGAAGACTCCCCGACCGTCGCCCTGCAGCGCAGCATTCGAGCCGTCACGCACGCCTGGCATCGCCACCGTTCGGTGTTACAGGCGGCCAATCACCATTGGCACTCCGAACCGGAATTGCGCGAATTGTGGCTGGCGATCACCGAGCGCTTCATCGCCGCCGGCGCTGTCGAGATTGACCGCGAACGCGCCGCGGGCTTCATCACGTCGGAGGTTCCCAGCAGAACGCTCGCCGCGACCCTGTTCTGGGCCACCGAACGGGTTCTCCACATCGCCGGACTGGGCGTTGAACCGAACCTCGCCGACGAGGAGGCTGCCGTCGACGTGCTGGTCACCATGTGGCGAGGCACCCTGTACGCGCCAAGCTGAACGCCGGTGCATGTTTGGGCTTCCTCACCGAGATTGTCCCGACAGGCTCAAGCATCTCGGCGACGACGTGCCCTAAGCGGTGAGCGCCGCCTCCGGAACCGAGGACTGCCGACAATCCCGGCGTGCCTCGGCGATCACCAAATACGCCGTGACGCAGATCCAGATGAAGAAGATCGCCACGCCGATGCCCCAGACGACGATCCCATTCCACGCCAACGGTCCCTCTTTGAAGAACACCACGAGTCCAGCGGGAAAGACGCCGAGAACGGCGAAGAAGTTGAGGTAGGCGTACCAGCGCGGGAATACCGGCATCGGGTTGCGATCCTGGAGCACGATCGCACCGATGATCGCGTTTTGAATCAGCACAGTGGTCGTGGTGCCGATGAACGTCAGCCACGCGACATCGTTGAACGCCTGGGTCACAACGGGATCGCGCTCCGGCCGATAGGCCACACCCTGCCAGAGCATCAGCGGCAGGATGATCTCGAGCACGGTGCAGGCCGCCGCGGCGAGCTGTGCGTAGACCAGGGTCCGCGGCGCGCCCTCAATGCGGCGCATCTGCGCGGAGATCACCGCGTAAAACGGTGCGAGCAAACCTGTTCCGAGCATCGCGATAAACAACCCGAGTCGCTTGGCCACTGTGTCGTGGGCGAACCACGCGGCGATCTCCGGCGCGCTCAGCGACGGCGCCGGCGGCCAGATGAAGTGACCGATCGGCAGCAGGCCGAGGAAGAACAACAGCGTCATCACCGGGCCGCACCAAGCACACACCACTTGGTTGCGATACGTCACAGCGCTACTCCGTTGCGCTCCTTGGCCAGACGGGTGATCTCTGCGCGCAGCTGACGCACCTCTTCGGCGAGATCTCGTCCAACCGACGATGATGGTGGATCGGCGCCCTGCGCAGCGATGGCTTTCAGCATGAGCACCGACATGGTGATCATCCAGATCGCGAACACCGTCAACGGCAGATACCAGGTGAACAAGCCGTTCCACGCGAACGGCCCATCCTTGAAGAAGACGGCGATCGTTCCGGGCGTGAACAGCACCGCCACCCAGTAATTCAGATAGCCGGCCCAACGGGGAAATACTGGGCTGGGCCGTCCCTCGCGGGTGTCGAGGAAGATCGCGGTGCCGATCGCGACGGTTTGCAGCATTGGCGTCGAAGTGATGCAGACGAACAGGAACCATGCGGTGTCGTTCATCGCGAGCAGGACCTCGGGGTCCCGCACGCGGTAGGTCATCGACTGCCAGATGATCAGCGAGAAGATGAACTCCAGCACGAACAGGGCCCCGACGGCCAAATTGGTGTAGGCGAGCGCGCCCACGCGGCCGCGCATTCTCAACATGAGGACGGTGATTGCCGCGCTCCAGGATGCGAGCAACGCCGAAGCGAATAGTGAGACGATCATGCCGATTCGGATCCGCACGGCGTTGTCGGTGAACAGCTGCCCGAGCTGCTCGCCGCTGAGTTTGGGGGCCGGCGGCGGGATGAATCCCGCGATCACCCAGAACCCGACGAGAAAGATTGCAATGCAGGCGAACCCGCTCCAGGCGCAGAGCCGCTGGGCCGTTGTGTTCATTCGGTGACCTCTCCGTTGAGGTGGGTTATCTCGGCGCCCGCTTGATCAGCTGCACGGTACCGGCGACGCCGTCGACCCGTACCAGGTCGCCATCGCGCAGCACGCGAGTTCCGTTGCGGGTGTTGACGACACAGGGCAGCCCAAGCTCGCGGGCCACGACCGCGGCGTGGCTGAGCACGCTGCCGATATCGACGACCAGGGCCGATGACACGAACATGATGGATGCCCAGCTGGGATCGGTGGTCGGCGCGACGAGGATCTCGCCGGGCTCAACCTCGATCACCGCCGGATCGTGCACCACCCTGACGGGACCTTCGACCACACCGCTTCCGGCCGCTATCCCGGTGAGCAGGATGTCGTCGTCGGAACTGTTGTCCGTCTCCGGAATTGCCGTCGGTTCTGGGGTGCCGCGCCACCACGACGGCAGCTCCAGACGCTGATATTCGGCCCGCCGCTCGCGACGGCGGCCGACGAGGTCTCGCATGACACCCTCGTCAAAGGGTAGGCCTTCGACGATTTCATCGACGGTGAGGTAGAACACGTCGCCGGCATCGGCCAGGACACCGGTCATCGCGAGGTGTTCGCCGACGCGACGTGCGGCGGCTCGCGCGACGTCGAGTGCCTGAAGAAACGATGCCTTGCCTACCCCGCGCAGTGGGATGGTCCGCGCCGCGTGGTTGAGCAACAGCCGAACCGCGGGGCGCGCGGGCGCCGGTAGCGCCGCCAGCAGGTCGGCCTGCATTGCCGGTAAGCGTTCCCGGGATGCACGCTCTCGAGCCAGTGGGCCGGCACTCTCGTCGGTCGCGGCGTAGCGTTCGATCACCGCCGCCAGCGGTGAGGGGTCCTCACGCCACACTCGGCTGGAGATCTCGCCCTCCAGCGGCCCGTGGAATCCATGATTGGCGATCACCTGTTCAAGGGTCAACGCGCCGCGCGATGCTTTCCAAATGTCGTCAATCATCGCCATTTCCGCGCCGCCGGTCCCGGACAGGACTCCCACGTCGCCGACGCCGGTCCGCTTCACCAATGTGGTCAGCGCATTGATCAGCGGCGTGATCGCCGCGAATAGCGCGATGCCGTGCGCGGTCATCGTCTCGGAGAATCGGCGTGTCGCGCCGTCGAAGATGGCGACGGCTCCGGCCAGGTCGCAGCCGGCCAGTCTCGGGATCTCGGTGCGCCACCAGGCATCGATCTGCGGCGCCAACCGCCGGACCGTGCGCGGCATCGCCAGTGCGGCGTGGGGCAGCCGATGGGCGATGACGGGATAACGCCGCATCGTCGGGGCAAAGGTCATGCTCGGCGGGGCCTCGCCGAGCATACCGGCGATCGCGACTTCGCCTGTGGTGCCGGGCATCCGGTCTCCGACGACGGCGAGCCACTCCGACCGCATCGCAATCCGGCCGAAGAATGTCGTGATGATCCGGTCGGGCCCAGGGGGCGGCTGCTTGCGCTCGGCGGCGTCGAATACGCCGATCGCATAGGAGAGGTCCCGGCACATCCGGTCACCGATGTCCGACCAGATCGTCCAGCCCAGCGGCGTTGCGACGCCCGGCAATGCCTCGCCGACATTCACGGTGGACCAATGAGTTTCGTCGCGCCCCGGCTGGTGCAGCGGATCCCAGGCATCTGTCACGCGTGCCTCACCTCAGCCTGAGTGATCGCTCGGTGTGGCCGTAGCCGATCTCACCGTCCCACTCGAACCGCGAGAGATTCTCGAAGTTCGCGGTCGCGGTGACAGCCGGGTCGTAGCCGATGCAGATATCGTTGGGACCGTCGAATCCGTTGGGGAACGGGTGCAGAATTTCCGCGGCGATCCGATGCTCGCCGAGCTCGAGCACATAGGGATCGGCATGCTGGGAGCGGTCGCTGAGCACCGGAGAGTTGTGCAGGTCGACCGCGTTGATCGTGCCGTTGTTTTGGATAACGGCACGAGTCAGATACTGGCCGTCGACCACCAAGTGAAGCAGGATGAAACCGCGACCGCTGGGAAAGTTCGCCCAGGACCAGATATGGCTGGAGAAGATCGTGAAATCCCTTGCACCGCTGGTGTGGTCACGCAGACCCTGACCGTCGAACGGAATGCACTGCCCGCCAACGGTGATCGTGCCCTTGGCACCGACCAGCTGCTCGTAGTGCAGTTTGCCCCATTTGTGGGCATCCTCCACCTCACCCCAGTCCCAGACCCCGCCGTAGCAGTCCAACGTCAGGTCGAATCCCACCCGTTCGTGCCGCTGATCGGCAACCATGCCGTGATACAGCCGGTCCACCGTGGTCCGGATCGAGGCGCCGTCGCGGCTCATCCGCCACCGCCGAAACGGCTCGACGCATTCGAAAGCCATGGTCGCGCCACCAGGTCCACGGGATGTCTCGCTGCGACCGTATCCCTTGTTGACCAGTCGCTCGCCGCTGGGCAGGTAGACGATCGAAAGCTCGCGCCACAGTGTCGAATCGAACGGTGCACGGCCGAGATGCGTCCACAACCCCACCTGGCTGGCCGGGTCGTAGGCGACGAAGCAATAGTTCTCGGTCCACAGCGGGATGTTGTCGGGGTAGCTCTGCGCGGGGAACTCTCGCTCCGGCTCGAGGCCTTGCGGCACTGTTAGCGAGGCGCTCATGCGCGCGCCTCGCTCGAATCCCACGCCAGCACCAGCTGCTCGGGGCCACGGAATAGCAGCGCGTCGCGTTCCCATTCGAGTTTCTCGATGCGCAGCCCGCGCAATCGGGTGAGTAGCGCCTCGACGCCGATGCCGATCACCGCGCGCGCCATGTGTTGTCCCGGACACTTGTGCGGGCCGTGCCCGAAGGCCAGGTGATCCGACGGGACATCCCGCTTGACATCGAACGACTCGGCGTGCGGGCACCAGCTTTCGTCGTGGTTGGCCGCCGACAGGTACACCATGATGGGCGTATCGGCCGGGATGTGGTGACCGCCGAGTTCGATATCCTCGGTCAGCAGCCGGTGCGTCCCATGCACGGTGCCAATGTGACGCAGGATCTCCTGAACCGCGTTGGGCAGCAACGACATATCCGATTGGAGTGCGGCCAGCTGGTCCGGGTGGCGCAACAGTGTCGCCATCGCGTTGCAGATGGACAGTGCGCTGGTGTCGTGACCGCCGACATAGATGCTCCACAGGTTGGCGATCAATTCGTCCTCGGTCAGCGTGCCGTCATCGGTGTCGGAAATCATGCTGTTGACCAAATCGTCTTCGGGTTCGGCCCGGCGCTTGGCGACTAGTCCACGAAAGTAGTTGTCCAGCGCGATCATTGAGTCGTTGGCGACTTTCAACTGCTTGGCATCCAGCGGCAGCATCTGGATGCCGAGTTTGAATCCGTGCATCCACTCGTGGATTCTTGCCTCGTCCTCATGCGGGACGTGCAGCAGCTGGCTGATCGCCGACAGCGGGAGGGGAGAGCCGTAGGCGGCCATCAGCTCGACCTGCCCTGGCCCACCGCTCGGGTCGACGAAGGCATCGATCAGTTCGTGGGCACGATCGATGATCGCCGGTCTCAGGCTGTCGACCAGACCCGGGCGGAAATTGCGCTGGAATGTCCTGCGCACCCGGGTATGGTCCTCCCCCGCCTTCATCAAGACGCTGTCGGCCATGATGGTGAAATAGGGTTCGTTGACCACACCGTCGCCGTGACGCATCCGCTGGAACTGCTCCCAGCGCAGATCACCGTCCCTGCGCGCCAACACTTCCCAGGCTGGGTCGTGCGCGGTGACAATGAATGAGCCGAGCGCCTCAGCGTGGAACACCGGGTCGATCGCGCGCAATCGAGCCAAGATCGGGAACGGGTCGACGGCGAGTTCGGGATCCAGCGGATTGAACACATATTGGTCGCCTTGTGTGGTCATCGGTTCCTCCAGGCCTCGATCAGCTTGGCGTTTTGCGCGGGTGTGCTTCCGTAGGTGGCGATCTCGTCGGCACCGGCGTCCCGGAACCGCTGTAGCGACGTGACACACTCGTCCACCGAACCGATCGCGCAGGTATCGATCATGTACTGATCGGGTATGAGCTTCGCGGGCTCGAGCAGCTGGTGGCGATGGAACAACCGGTCGGCCACCTTCTCGTTGGCGGCCAGCTGCCGGTGCGCGCGCAGCTTGTGAATCACTTCCGGGTCCCAACCGTTCTCTTCGACCAGCGTCTCGCCGTAGCCGGGGTATTGCAGATAGCCCACCGCACGGCCGTGCGCCAACGAGCGTGTCTCGGTGTCGTCGAGTCCTGGCGCGGTGATGACCGCCTGACAGATTCGAATCTCCCTGGTATCCCTGCCGATTCGTTCGCATGCCACCTTGATGCGGTTGACGGCATTAGCCGTGGCCTGCGGGGTCAGCACCGGCGGCAGCAGCACACCATCGAACGACGATGCCAGTAGTTCAGCACCTTTGGCTCGAGCGAACGTGCCGAACCACACCGGCGGGGGCGGCCCGGGCACGATCTCGGAGAACGCCAACGCCGGGAACCGCCCGACGGGGCCGTCGTAGTCGACGGTCTCGCCGCGCCACAACCTGCGCAGAATGTCGACGTAGTCGGCCATCTCGCAGTATGTCGGCATCTTCAGGCCCATGTCGTTCCAGATGGCATCGGTGCCGCGGCCCAGTCCCAGCGTGAAGCGCGGGCCGTAGCACGCCTGCATCGTTGCCGCGAACGCCGCCATCAACCAGGGCTGACGCGTCGGCGGGCACACCATCCCGGTGCCCACCTCGATGCGCGACGTCAGCGCCGCGGCGCCCGACAAGATGACATCGGCCTGCTTGATATCCCACCGTTCCGACAGGAAAACCGCCCGAAACCCCAGCCGCTCGGCCTCGACGGCGTCCTGGATTCCCTGCGCGGGCGTCCGTACATCGGACTCGTAGTCGACGTCGCCCTGCACCGCGCCCACCGCACCCGAAATCACGTAGGCGCTCAGGTCGTCGACGACTTCGCCCGGCACACTGTCGCTCTTGGCCATATCCACCTCGACAACCCGATAGCGAACCACGCTGCACCCGCGGCAGCGGAGACTGCGATCCTGACTCAGGTCTGTACCGTAGAATCATTTCTTACACTTGTAAAGGGAAAGTCGATGACCTCAGACGCGCGTCGCCGTCGTGGCCCGAAGCCAACGCTTAGTCGCGAGATGGTGATCGAGGCCGCTCTCGACCTGGTAGACAGCGAGGGACTGTCGGCCTTGAACCTGCGCAAGCTCGCCGCGCGGATGGGGATCAGCGCGATGACCCCCTACCACTACTTCGACGACAAGGCCGATCTGCTCGCGGCGATGGTGGGCCACGCATTGGCGCCACTTGCCAGCGATCTCGATCCAAACCTGGCCTGGGACAAACAAATTGATGCTGCCATGCATGATTTCCACGACACTTTGACGCGGCACCCCGGCGTGGTCGAGCTGATCATCGCCGAGGCCGACACGGTGCGGCTCGACGACTTCCGGCAGGCGCTCATCACAACGCTGCGAAAGGCCGGCCTCTCGCGTGCCCACAGCGCGGACGTGTTGCGCTCGCTGACCAGCTACATCCTCGGATACACCCTGCTGGACCGGATGCGGCCCGAACAGCCCGGCCGCACTGACCCTCCGGCCTCTTTCGATATGGGCCTGGAAATGATGATGCGTTCGCTGCGCGAGGACGTCAGCGCGCGCCTGCGGTCGGGTAAATCTCGACCGGGTTGAACTCAGAACAGACCCACGCTCGCAGGAAAGCGCTTGCACACCTTACAGATATGCGAGTTCGACCGATTCATCGCCGCGCCGACAGCTGCAGCGCGGGCACGTGATCCGTCACCGGGGCCGGACGCCGCACGTTGTCGGTGCCGCGCGGATGGACAACTTGCGGCCACCAGAACCAGCGGCCCAGCAAGGTGGCGAGCGAAGGCATCAGCAAGGTACGCACGATCAGCGTGTCCAGCAGCAGACCCAAAGCGATGGTGGCACCCATTTGGGCAACGATGCGATCGTCGCTGCCGAGCATCGCCGCCATCGTGAACGCGAACACCAGGCCGGCCGAGGTAACCACCGAACCCGTGCCGGCCATCGCCCGGATGGTTCCCGTCTTGAGCCCGGCGTGGATCTCATGCCTGATTCGGTGGACCAACAGCAGGTTGTAATCGGAGCCGACGGCTAACAGAACGATGACCGAGAAGAGCATCACCGAGAAATGCAGCCTGATGCCGAACAGATCTTGCCAAATGAGCACAGACAGACCAATCGACGCCGCGATCGAGCTGGCCGCGGTTCCGACGATGACCATCGCGGCCACCAGGCTTCGCGTCAGTACGAGCATGATCATGAAGATCAGGGTCAGCGAGGCCACCGACGTGATCATCAGGTCGTAGATGTTGCCGTCGTACATGTCCTTGTAGGTGGCGGCCGTACCACCGAGATACACCTTTGCGTTGGCCAACGAGGACTGCTTGAGGCCCTCCTGAGCTGCGGTCCGCTCCGCGTCGACCCGCGAAATACCTTCCGGGGTAGCCGGATCGCCCGCATGGTTGATGAAGAATCGGGCGGACTTGCCGTCGGGCGACAGGAACATCCTCAGGCCCCGCCGGAATTCCGCGTTGTCAAAGGCCTCGGGGGGCAGATAGAAGAAATCGTCGTTTTTCGCGGCGTCAAAGCTTTGCCCCATCACGATGCCCGTGTTGCTCATCGCCTCCATCTGGTTGAGCATCGCTTGAAAGGTGCTGTGCGCCGCCAGGGTAAGCTCCCGCGTGGTTTTCATGCTAGCCAGCATCGGCGGCAACAGCTCGGCCGTTTCGTGAGTGAGCGCGTCGGTGCGCTTGATGTCCTTTGCCAGCTCATGCAGCTTCTCAGTGAGCTGATCAACCCCGTCCAAGCCCTCGAATATCGATCGGGTGGACCAGCAGATCGGGATGTCGAAGCAGTGCTTCTCCCAATGCAGGTAGTTGCGGATCGGTCGCCACGTATCTTCGAAATCCGCTATGTGATCCCGCAATTCATCGGTGATAGCCGTCGTATCCTCGGTGTCACGCGCGGTATCGTGCGTCGTGCCGGCCAGCCGCTTGGTGATGTCATACAAACGCTGCATGTAGTCGATCGCGACCTGCTGCTCGTCGGCCATCTTCAGGATGTCGGCCATTCGTTCTTTCAAGAACGACATGTTCTGCATGGTCGTCTGGCTTTGCATGCTGTTGAGAAACGGTATCGAGCTGTGCTCAATCGGGATACCCAGCGGGCGGGTGATGTCTTGCACCATCACAATGCCCGGCACGCGAAGGACATTCTTGGCCACCCTGTCCAGCACCAGCATGTCGGCGGGGTTGCGCATGTCATGGTCGGCCTCGACCATCAGCAGATCGGGATTCAGCCGGCCCTCCGAAAAGTGCCGCTGTGCGGCCGCGTACCCGAGATTGCCCGGCGCGCTGTCCGGCAGGTAGTAGCGCTCGCTGTACAGCGTCTTATATCCGGGCAGTGCGATCATGCCGATCAGAACGGCCACCGTACTGGCGACCAGGATCGGCCCGGGCCAGCGCACCACGCCTGTGCCGACCCGTCGCCACAGTCGACCCTGACGCACCTTCTTGGGTTCCAGCAGACCGAATCGGCCGGCCACGACGAGAACCGCCGGGCCCAGGGTCAGCGCGGCGGCGACGACGACGAGCATGCCGATCGCGACCGGAATCCCCATCGTGGTGAACCACGGCAGCCGGGTAAAGGTAAGGCAATATGCCGCCCCGGCAATCGTCAGACCGGAACCCAGCACCACGGGACTAACGCCGTGAAAGGTGGTGTAATAAGCGGTCTCTCGACCCTCGCCTGCCGCGCGCGCCTCGCGATAGCGTCCGATCAGGAATATCCCGTAGTCGGTTCCGGCAGCGATGGCCAACATCGTCAGAAGTGCGGTGGCGAAGACCGCGAGCTCGATGAACCCATAGTTGCCCATTACCGCGATGACACCCCGAGAGACCGCCAACTCGATCAGGGTCATGAAGAGCTGAATCAGTGTGGTTCCGATCGAGCGATAGACCAGGAACAACATGATCGCGATCGCGGCAAGGGTGAACGCGGTGATTTTGTTCATGCTTGCGTTACCGATCATGTACTCGTCATAGCTGTGCGCCGTCGAGCCGGTGACGTAAGCCTTCACCCCCGGTGGCGACGGCGTGGAAGCCACGACTTCGCGGACCGCTTCCACGGATTCGTTTGCCAACGTCGTGCCTTGCTCACCGGCCAGATTCAATATCACGTAAGCGCCCTTGGCATCGGCGCTTTGTACTCCCGCCGCCGTTAGCCGATCACTCCAGAAGTCCTGAATATGCTGCACGTGCCGCGGATCTTGGCGGAGCCGATGGATGATGCTGTCGTAATACCGATGCGCCGCCTCGCCCAGTTCCTGTTGGCCTTCCAGGACGATCGTGACCGTACTGTTGGAATCGAATTCCCGGAAGTTGTGGCCCAAGCGCATCATCGCTTTCATCGACGGCGCATCCATCGGCGCCATCGGTGCCGCGTGCCGCTCCCCGACCACTTCCAGCTGCGGCGCGATCATGTTCACGATCACGGTCAGCGCGATCCACCCGATGATGATCGGCACCGCGCACCAACGGATCAGGCGCGGCAGCATAGGCCGCCGGGCATCCATGTTGGTCATACCGGCGTCACCTGGCCGCCGGTCCGAGCTTTGGCACCATCGATGTCCCCTGATCCCGGTCACTGCCCAGTACCCCGGGCTGTCGCGACATCGCCTTGAGCTGTGGGGGCGGACCAACGGATTTAAGCACGGTTAAAAACACGGTGGCTGGTTTTTACCACAGGTTCACCCGCACGGTCTAGAGCTGCGCCAAGCCCCTAGCAAACTCAGATCTTCTTCGGGGCCGGCACGGCCGGCTCGACGATTTCCACTGTCCCAGCGTCGCCATCCACGCGGATCAGCTGGCCGTCGCGGATGCGCCGGCTTCCGACTTCGGTGCCGCACACGCAGGGGATGCCCAGTTCACGGGCCACAATCGGGCCATGACTGAGTAAGCCCCCGTAATCGGTGACCACGGCCCCGGCGACCAGGAATAAGGCGACCCAGCTGGGATCGGTGGTCTCACAGACAAGGATGTCGCCTTCATCCAATTCGGTGGTTGCCGGGTCGTGGACCACCCGCGCTCGGCCGGTCACTACTCCGGGGCTCGCGGCGACGCCCGTCAGGGAAGTCGCGTCCCCGCCGCAAGGAAGGTCGTGCACAGAAATCGTCTGAGGCCGACCCACCCAAGCCTGGGGCAGCCGCCGCGACTGCCGAGCTTCGAATTGCTCACGCCGAACCGCGATCTCGCACAGTTCGTCGCTTCGGCCGGTGCTGAAAAGAGCCTCATAGCTGAGGTGGAAGACGTCATCGATTTGTGCCAAGGACCCCTTCGCGACCAGGTCCGCACCCAGTCGTCGGGTGCAGGCCCGCGCCACGTCGAAGGTCATCAGATAGCCGGCCTTACCCTGCTCACGCAGCGCCAGAAAGCGCGCAGCGGCGCAGATCGTCGTGTCCAACAGGGGCCGCTGCAGCGCGGGCGCGGCCGCCCGTACCCGCGCCTTTGCTTGCTCGCGGGTCGCTAGCTGTTGGGCACTGCGCCGGTGCGGTGCCCGGGGATCGCTAGCGTCGATCGATCGGTAATCCTCCAGCCGCGCCAAGACCGGCGACGGGTCCTCACGCCATGACACGCCGGCCAGCTGTCCCTCATCGCGTCCGTGATACCCATGTCGATCAGTGAAGCCGCGCAACGTAATCCGGTCGTGCGCCAGCGCCCATAGGTCGGCGGCAACCTGATTTTCGACGGTGCCGACGCCGGACAGCACCGCGGTTTCCAGTTCGGCCAGACCGAGCCTGCCCAATATCGCCGATACCCGCTCGGCCAGCCCGGAGCTCACCAACGACACCACAAAATGGAGAATCATGATCTTCTCGAACCGCAGCCGCGCATCCGCGAGCAACGCCAGACATCCGGCTCGGTCAAGCCCGTCGACGCGGGCTAGCGCATCGAGTCGCCACGAGCGCAGTGCGGCGACCATTCGGTTGTGGCTGCGGGGCATGGTGGCAACCAACAGCGGCGCCTTGGCCAGGATCGCCGCGTAGCGACCGCGGGAATTGTTGTCGACGGTGTCGGGCCGCACGTAACCGAACAGTTGCTGTTCAACCGCGGAGGCCGAAGTTCCCGGCATCAACCTCGCTAGGTCGCGAAATTTGTTGATATTCGCCGCGCCTCGGCCGTCAAACAAGGTGAAGGACATATCCTCTGCGCGGTCGGGCATGTATACCTGGCCGGCGCTGTACACCCCGAGGCGGAAAAGCATCTTTCGGAATGCCATCTCCATCGGCTCTTCGATGAAGGTGTAGCCGAAAGTGGTGAACACACCGGGGAGGGCCTCGGCGATGTTGCCCGTGGTCCAGGTCAGCGCGGGATCGATCTCGGGATTGTCTAGTTGCTGCGCAACCACCCGTCGGTTACTCACCGGCGACGCGGTCAGAAGACTCGATGCAGGATGCCCTGCTCGAAAAACCCTGCACCGGTCGCATTTTCGCTGTCGAGCGTCATGAAGTCGTCATATGTCCCAAATGACGGCCCCTCGGAGTCCGTGCCCATCGGCACGAAAAATCCGGCCAGCCTCGAGGAGAACGTGACCAGTCGGGTATCGCCCTCGACATCGCGCAGGCGGGCCAGCCGAAACTGCCCCGCGGCGTTGCGTCCAAAGGTGATATCGGCGATCGTGCGCGATCGGGTTGCATCGATCAGAAATCCGTCGGACCGCAATGTGCCGTCGGCACCGAGAAACTTCATCACGGTGATGAAGGTGTCGCCGAGGACTGCCACCAGACCCGCGTATTCGATCCATTGGGCGGATTCGTCGCGGAAGCCCCAGGTGCGGTCCCGCATGCCGTACGCCTGCACGGTCGACTCGGCCTCGTCAAGTACCAGCGTGCCGGTCAACTCACAGGCCTGCTGGAAATGTTGCAGCGGCTTGCCCGGAACCAGCTCGGGGACTACACCGCCGACCGCGTAATCGGCCGCGACGAACAGCGGAGTGTTGACCAACTCGGCCCGTAACCGTGGGTGCCGCACCGTGATCACGCCGTTGAGCCCGAAATCGATCGACGCGCTGGCGAAGCTGCCCGGTGACAGTTCCTCGATGATCTCCAACACCTTGCCCCGGACGGAGACACTGCACCGAGCGCGCCGCGCACCTGTGCCATTTGGCGACGTCGAAACGTGGAAGCTACCGAACACTTCATTGGCGGTGTCCCAGAATGACAGGTAGGCGTTGTCTTTCCAGACCGGGTCCGCCGGCCCCGCGGCATCGGAGTGGATGGGCTCGGCCAATGGTCCCCACGCGCTGGCGAAATCAGTGACGGTCATCGCCTCATTACCCCTATTCGTCACAAGGTCTCGCCGGGGCGCGACCTGGCCGATCAATACATTTTCTTACTGCCGTTAAAATCTAACATGAATGCGACCGGCCGCAGTACCGTTTTCTGGGTTCGTGGCAGACCCGCGCGGCGGCCTTGCGGCACTTCCTAACTGGGCGCAAGCGCGTCGAGCCTCGCACGCAGTGGGGCCACTACGCGCTCCAGTCGCGCGATCTGCGAATCGCCGCCACCTTCGTCGTCGATCGCACGCAGCAAGAAGACGAAATTCGGCACGAGTCACGACAGGAGGCAACACTCCGGCAGCCACCACACCAGGATTTTGTTCCAGGCGAGGGGACCAGTCTTGAAGAACACCAGGAAGCTGGCGGGTAGAACCGGCCACCACCACCTCAAACGATATCCACCGGGCCCGTCCATTCATGAGGTTCTGAGACACGGCATGCCAAAATATCGCAGGCCGGGCGAACAGGCCGCTCAGATGCCACCACGGGCGACGAGTTGGCCGGCGATCACATTGCGCTGGATTTCGTTGGTGCCCTCGCCCACAATCATCAACGGCGCATCCCGAAAGTAGCGCTCGACGTCGAATTCCGTGGAGTAGCCGTACCCGCCGTGGATCCGCACCGCATCCAGCGCGATCTCCATCGCCACCTCCGACGCGAAGAGCTTGGCCATGCCGGCCTCCATGTCGCAGCGATCACCGCTGTCATAGCGCTCGGCGGCATAGAGGGTCAGTTGCCGGGCGGCGGTCAGCTTCGTCGCCATGTCCGCCAAATAGTTGCCTACCGCTTGATGTTTCCAGATCGGCTTGCCGAAGCTCTCGCGCTGCTGCGCGTAGGCAAGCGCATCCTCGAGCGCGGCGGTCGCCACGCCGAGCGCACGGGAGGCAACCTGGATGCGGCCTGTCTCCAGGCCCTTCATCATCTGCGCAAACCCCTTCCCGCGAGCGCCGCCGAGGATCGCAGATTCGTTGACACGGTAGCCGTCGAAGGACAGCTCGCAGCTCTCCACGCCCTTGTAGCCCAGTTTGGGCAGATCCCGCGAAACCGTCAGTCCCGGACCATGTTCGACCAGAACGATAGAGATGCCACGGTGCTTCGGTGTCGCCTTCGGATCGGTCTTGCAGAGCAGGGCAATCAGTCCCGAGCGGCGTGCGTTGGAGATCCACGTTTTCGTACCGGTAATCACCAGATCCTGACCGTCAGCAACCGCGGTGGTCGCCAGGTTCTGCAGGTCCGAGCCACCACCGGGTTCGGTGAGCGCCATCGTCGCGCGAAGCTCGCCGGAAGCCATCGACGGGAGATAGGCCTTTTTCTGGTCATCCGTCCCGAACAGCGTCAGCAGCTTGGCCACCACCGTGTGCCCACCCATCGCACCGGCCAGGCTCATCCAGCCGCGTGCCAATTCCTGGGTCACCAAGACATAGCAGGGCATCGACACCGGCAGGCCGCCGTACTCCTCGGGGATCGCCAGTCCGTAGATCCCGATCTGCTTCATTTGCTCGATCCACTTTTCGGGATACTCGTTGGCGTGTTCGACATCGCGTACCGTCGGTTTGACGTCGCGATCGATGAAGGCGCGGACCGTCTCGACCAGCAGGGTCTCTTCATCGGTCAACGCAGAGTTCACACCCATCACCTCTCAACCAGAGATTTTATTCTAGATTAAACGTCTGGCCGTGGAGTCGGGCGTTCGGGTGGCTATCCCGCGTGCCCGGCTCTGGCTTCCTCTTCGCGCGTCAGGCCCGAGGCAGCAATGAGTTCCTCATGCAGTTCGAACCACACCGTGTGGTAAGAATCGATGATCGGCCTGGCCAGCCAAGTTGTGTCGCCGGCTTTGACCTTGACCAGGGCCGCGTTCAGTTTCTCGCCGTAGGCACCCAGCCGCGGCAGCAGTGCGGTGACCGCGGCGACGATCGGCGAGACCTGTTGATGCACGTCGCCAAGGCGGTTGAGCACCGCAGTGTCGTACTCGGCGTCATCGTGCGCGTTAGGTTGACCATCTTTGATCTGCCAGTCGGCCACCAGCGCTTTGAATGTGTTGTTGACGGTCCGGAAATCGTCGTACGCCTTGGCTAGAGAGTTCTGGTCAATACCCGAACGCTCCTCTGCCAGTAGGGCATTGAGCCGCTCACGTCCTTCGGGGCTGACGCGAAGCGTCTTGCCCTCAACCAGGAGACCGGCCGCGATAAGTTGGGTCAGCGTCGCCGCTACCGCGGTGGGGTCTTCGCCCAGCGTGCCGACGAGATCCTGTTCGCTCAGCCGGCCCTTGAGCCGGACGGCCTGCAAGACAGTCAACTCAGACATTCGCCAGTCCCTTCCTATCCTCGTTCAGGCGTAGCGCGATCAACATGGTGATCAGTGGATGAGGTGAAATGACGTCCGTGTGACCAGCGGCAAGCGCGGCGGCTACCGCGGCCGGAGACGTGTCGGCAAGGGCCGGGTGGTCGCCACGTGCGTGGGCACGGATCGGACTGACAGTTCGGGCAATCTCGGCGAGCTCGGCCAGGTCGGGTGAGTCCGTTTCGGACCAGGCAGTGCGTTCGAGGATGCCCTCGCGTACTTCGCCTTCGTAACCGTCTACGGTGATCATCTTGCCGGCAAGGGCCGCCACCACACCCGCACCGCAGCCCACCACGGCCGGTCGGCCGATCTCCCGGCTTACCACTGCGGCATGCGATGTCGCTCCACCGGTCTCGGTGACGATACCCCGGGCAGCCAGCATTCCCTGCACGTCATCGGGATTCGTGGCCGCGCGTACCAAGATCACGTCCTCACCTTCTTCGGCGGCATCAACGGCATCATCGACGTCGGCGTACGCCTTACCGGACACCACTCCGGGACACGCCGGCAGGCCCTTAGCCAAAAGTGTTGCTGCAAGCCGGGTTTCCGGCTGCAATGCGGGAGCGATCAAGGTTTCAATATGCGCTGGAGTCACCCTACGCAAGGCTTCCGCATCGTCAACCAGCCCCTCACGTCGCAACTGCAATGCCAGGCGCACCGCGGCCTGAGCTGACCGTTTCGCCGTCCGCGTCTGCAGCAGCCACAGCCTGCCTTCCTCGACGGTGAATTCGATGTCCTGGACATCGGCACCGGCACGCTCGAGCGACCACGCCGCGGTCATGAGCTGCTCGTAGACGCCTGGTTGCTCGGTACGCAAAGCGGCAATGGGTTGGACGTCCACAGTGCCCGATACGACATCCTCTCCCTGGCCATTCGCCAGCCATTCGCCGAACGGTTCGTTGGCTCCGGTGATGGGGTTGCGTGAGAACAACACGCCCGTGCCGGACGCCCGCGACAAGTTACCGAAGACCATGGCCTGCACAATGACTGCGGTACCGGCATCGTCGTCCAGTGCGTGGTGCGCACGATAGCTCATCGCCCGCGGACTGTTCCACGACGCGAAAACCGCCTCGATCGCCCCCCGCAACTGCGCCCAGGGATCCGCGGGCAGCTCAACGGTTTCGTCCCCACCCAACACGATGCGCCGGTACATCGCCGTGAAACGTTCCCGGGTGTCGCGTGCGAATTCCGCCGACCCGCTGGCCGCGAGTGCGTGTTCGACCGCGTCGTTGATGCCCAGATCGAGCACGGTGTCCATCATGCCGGGCATCGATTGCGCCGCACCGCTGCGCACGCTGACCAACAATGGCCGCGGACCGCGCCCGAACGTGCGTGATGTCTCGACCGCGAGCCATCCCATCGCGGCACGCACGTCATCCCAGATGTCGTCGAGACAGCGCCCCGGATCGGCGAAGAACCGTGCACAGACTTCGGTGGTGATGCAAAACGCCGGCGGCACGGGCATCCCCTGCTTGCGCATCGCCGCGATGCCATAACCCTTGTTGCCCAAGATCATACGAGGAAGCAATGCCCCACCGTCCAACTTGACGACCAGGGGGTGTGCTTCACTCGAGATTTTTGACATGAGATTAGATTCTAGCCGACTTGGTGCTTTCGCAGTATTGATCGCCGCTTTGCGATGTCCGGCCATCCCGCGCATACCCAACTACGTCCATGGCGAAAAGCTTATGACCACCGCCGCGTGCTGAGCGGATCGGATCCGTCGTTTGACTAGCTGAGCGCACGGATGCCGGAGCGGACCTCGTCGACGAAGATCTCCGGCTGCTCCAAGGCGGCGAAGTGACCGCCGTTGGCGACCGCGTGGTAGTAGCGGAGGTCGGTGAACCTGGTGCGAAGCCATCGTTCGCTGACGTTGACGATCTCCCTCGGGAAGCGGCTGTAGGCGGAGGGCACGGCGACCTCGTCAAATGAGCTGATCATCGAAAAGCTCTCCCAGTACAAGCGCGCCGAGGACGCGGCACTGTTGGTCAGCCAGTACATCATCACGTTGTCCAAAATTACGTCTCGCGCGACGGCATTTTCCGGGTGCCCATCGCAGTCGGTCCACGCGTAGAACTTCTCGGTGATCCAGGCAAGTTGACCCACCGGCGAGTCGGCGAGCCCATAGCCCAGCGTCTGCGGCCGGGTTGCCTGCTGCACCGCGTAGGCGCCCTCCTGCTCCATGTAGGCCGGCAGTCCCCCGACCGCCTGCTCGTCGGGGGTCAGCTCACCGAGCCCGGCCAGCGCCTCCGGGGAGGCCAGCGCCATATTGACGTGAATCCCGAGCAATCCGGCCGGCGGCTTGACCCCCATCGCCGTGGTCACGAAGGCGCCCCAATCACCGCCCTGGGCGTAATACTGACGGTAGCCCAAGGCGACCATCAGCTCATTCCACGTCTCGGCGATTCGCTGGATCCCGGTACCGGGAGTCGGTGGCTTGTCACTGAACCCATACCCCGGCAGCGATGGAATGACCACGTGAAAGGCGTCATCGGCTGACCCCCCAAAGCGCTCCGGCTCGGTCAGCGGACCGATCACGTCAAGAAATTCGACCACCGAGCCCGGCCAACCGTGCGTCAGGACCAACGGCCGCGCGCCGGGATGCGGCGAACGGACGTGCAGAAAGTGGATACCAAGGTCACCGATGGACGCGTGGAACTGCGGATATGCATTGAGCCGGTCGGCCACCCGGTCCATGTCGTAATCCTTCGCCCAGTAGTCGGCCAACTCACGCACATACGCCGCGGGGATGCCCTGGGACCAGTCGGAGACTGTTTCGGCGTCCGGCCACCGGGCCCGGTCCAGACGGGTACGCAGATCGTCGATGTCGGCCTTGGAAATCTCGACGCGAAAGTTGCGAATCTCGACCATGCCGACAGACTCCCTTCCATGGAGTGAACGATCATTCACAGTATTTCGACGCTTAAGTGAGTCTTTTATTTCTTTGCTGCAACGAGAATAGATCTCTCACGCCCAAGGTCAAGAACTTTCGTTCGCGGCATTAGCGCAGCGTTGCCGTCCTCGGTCACAGCAGCCCGTCGCACTTCGCGCTCGGCGCGCGACGGGTGGTAGCTGCTGGTTCGAATCGCAGGCTTCATCGACACGGCGAATCCGGTCCGATATGATTTTAATCGCAGTTAGATTCATCGAGGGGCAGACGCTGCTCGCTCCCAGAAATCGAAGGACTGGTCATGAAGGACGCTCCCCCACCGCGTGAGGCCGACGTCGTTGTCGTCGGATCGGGTCACAACGGGCTGGTTGCGGCCGCGTATCTGGCCAAGGCGGGCCTGGACGTCCTCGTCGTCGAGGCTGCGGCAACAGCCGGCGGGATGACGTCCACGAATCCTTTTGCCCCCGAAGCGCCCGAGTACACGATCAACGAGGCATCGATCCAGGCTTCGCTGTTCCGCACCACCACCATCGACCGGGACTTGGGCTTGTCGCGTAGGTACGGCCTGCGCCAGACGGTCATCGATCCCGCGCACTTCCAACTCTCCGCCGACGGCGCGTCCCTGGGGCTGTGGCGTGACCCCCGGAAGACCGCCGCGGAGCTGGAGTACTTCTCGAAGAAGGACGCCCGCGCGCTGCTCGAGCTGTACGAAGTAATCGACGCCGCTGTCGAGATCGGCCTGCCGATGATGCAGACCAGTGTCAGCGAGCCGGAAATCAAGAACATCCTGAAGTCGGCGCGCGCGGTGCTGAAGAACCGTAAGCAGCTCGCGGCCCTCGGCCGCTGGATGTCGAGTTCGCAGGCCGAGGCCATCGAAGAGAGCTTCGAGCACGACATGATCCGCGCACCTCTGCTGACCAGTCTGCCGTTCATGCCCTTCGACGCCGACATGTCCGGGTGGTCGCTGATCTACCTGGGCGTGCTGAGCAAGTACGGCGTGGCGATGTTCCACGGTGGTACCGGGTCCCTGCCCAAGGCGCTGATCGGCGTCATCAAGGACAACCATGGCGACGTGATCACCAACTCCCCGGTCGAGGAACTCATCGTCGCCAACAACCGCTGCACCGGCGTGCGGATCAGAGGCGGCGCCGAAATCCGGGCCCGCCGTGCGGTTCTTACCGCGTGCAGCCCGAAGACCACCTTGACCCGCCTGTTGCCCCGCGGCGTGCTGGAGCACAAGAAGCAGAACGCGGCCGACCACATTCCGACCCGCAAGCGCGGCATTGCCGATGCGAAGGTCAATGTCGCGCTGTCCGGCCGCATCGACATGTCCAAGCACGAGAAGTGGCGCGGCGACGGCATCGATCTGCGCCAAGCGTGCAACTGCTACCACACCTACCAGCAGGCGCTGGATGCGGCGCGGTCCTGCGTGCTCGGCAAGGTGCCCGACGCCATCCCGGGTCTGGCCCAGGTGACCAACTCCTTCGACCCGTCGATGTCGCCTCCGGGCAAGGACCTGTGGTGGTTCTGGACCGGTCTGACTCCGTCCTTCCCGGAGGACGGCTGGGATGTCGCCCGCAAAACCATTACCGACAGCATCCTCAAGGACGCCGAGATTTACTACAAGGGCGTCGAGGATATGCAGGTGGCCGTGCGACCGCTGATGCTTCCCGATATCGAGGAGCGGTTCTGGGCGATCGACGGCTCGGTCTACCATGTCGACCCGACCATCACGCGGTTCGGCCCGAACAAGCCGGTGGCCGGCTTCGCCGGATACAAGACTCCCGTCGACGGGCTCTACCTCACCGGCTCGGGCACGCACCCGGTCGCCGGAATCAGCGGTATGCCAGGGCAAAACGCCGCGCGCATCATGCTCAAGCACTTCCACCTCGAGGACAAGGGCGGCCGACTCGGCGTGCTCAAGGAATTGGTGACGCGACGTAAAAAGGTCGACGCCGATCCATACACCAGCGGTCAGAACGACCCATTCCCGGCCGAGCTTAGCCGGGAGTGATAGCGAAAGCGATTGCGCTTAGTCAGTCCTGAATGGACAGCGCGCCCGTCGGGCAGTCGCGCACGGCCTGTTCGACCGCTGCCCGTTGGTCCTCGGGCGGTTCGGGATCGATTACCCGCGATTGTCCATCGTCGCCGATCTCAAATACCGACGGCGCCGCGACCTCGCACAGTCCGATGCCCGAACACTTGGTGGTGTCGACTCCTACCCTCATCAGAACATCCGCCGCATGATGCTCAGGGCCCGTTGGCTGTACGGCGGATAGACCAGGCGCGGATCGGGTTTGGACGGCTTGGACAACACCGCACGACGATGACTGAGCGCCTCAAAGCCCCACTTGCCGTGATAGGCGCCCATCCCGCTCGCGCCGACGCCACCGAACGGAAGTTGAGGCACCAAGCAATGCATGGCAACGTGATTGATCACGGCGCCACCGGACGGAATGCGGTCAATGAGATCGCGGCCGAGTTCGCCGGAAGCAAAGACATAGAGCGCCAACGGCTTCGGGCGACTATTGACGAAATTAACGGCATCGTCCAGTGATTCGACTGCCAGAACGGGCAACAGCGGGCCAAAGATCTCCTCGGCCATCACCGGGTCCGACGGCGACGGATCGACGATCACGGTAGGCGCTATCCGCAACGTGGTGGCGTCCGAATGACCCCCGGCAACGACCTTGCCCGCGGTGCTCTCGATCAGCGAAACCAGTCGGTCGAACTGACGGCGGTTGACGATTCGCAATGCGGGATCGGCCTCAACCGAGCGAAAGTCGCGGACATTCGCCACAATCTTGCCGACCAAGTCGTCGACGATCCGACGATCGGCCAACACATAGTCGGGGGCGATGCAGGTTTGGCCGGAATTCATCAGCTTCACCCAGGCGATGCGCCGCGCGGCGACATCGATGTCGGCGTCGGCAGCCACAATCACCGGACTCTTGCCCCCCAGCTCGAGCGTCACCGGCGTCAGGGTGGGTGCGGCCGCGGCCATGATCTTCTTACCGATCTCGGTGCCGCCGGTGAAAAGAGCGTGATCGAATCCTGCGGCAAGCAACTCTTGTGTGACGGCGGCATCGCCCTCGACGACGCGCACGGCCTCCGGGTCGACATACCCCGGAAGCAAGTCCGCCAGAAGCGCCGAGGTGGCGGGTGCCAGCTCGGACGGCTTGATCACCGCGCAGTTGCCGGCTGCCACGGCGGCCACCAGCGGCGCCAGGCTCAGATACAGCGGATAATTCCACGGCCCGATAACAAGCACCACTCCCAACGGGTCGTACTGCACCCAGGCACGACCGGGCAACTGCGCCAACGGCAATGATGTACGCCGCCTGCGCATCCACTTCCTCAGGTGCTTGAGCGCATGGACAGCCTCGCCCTTGGTCGACGCGATGTCACCGAGCCAGGCCTCCGCCGGAGGGCGACCCAGGTCTTCGGCCAGCGCCGCGGCGATCTCCGGCTCACGCTCGCGCACGAATCGCACGATTCCGCGCAGTTGTTCCAGGCGCCATTCCAAGGAGCGGGTCCGGCCGGTAGCGAAGACGTCACGAAGCCCGGCAAGCACGCCGGCCCTATCGGTCGTCTGCAGATCATGAATAGTCACAGATTCTCCTGGACGCCTTAGATTTCGGGGGCCGGCACTACGCCACTGGCCACCGACCCGCTGATACCGCCGTCGACCGCAAGCGCCTGGCCGTTGACCCAACGCGCATCGTCGGAGGCCAAAAACAGCACCACGTCCGCGATGTCGTCTGGGTCGGCGTGACGCCCCAGCAGATTCTTCAACCCGTCCAGGGTGTCCTTACCCATCGACTCCTCGAAGTCGACCAAGATCGGCGTCTCCACCGGCCCGGGCAGCACCGCGTTGATGCGGAATCCCATCTCGGCCAGGGCCAAACCCATCATCATCGTGTAGACGGTGGTGACTTCCTTGGAGAAGTTGTACGCGTTGCCTTGCTGCGGGTTCGCCTTGAACCAGGCCGCGCCCTCTTCGAAGGTATCGGTGGTCAGCAGGTCGCGGATCGCATCCAGCCGCTGCGGCCACCCGAACCCTGCGGTCGACGAAACGATGGTCACCGAGCCGCCCGCCCTCAGGCGTTCGAAGAACGACTCGGTCAGGTGACGCACCGCGAGGCTGTTGACGGCAAGGACCAAGTCGGCGGGTGCGGTGCCGGGGATACCGGCGACGTTGATCAGACCGTCGAACTCACCGTCGAGTTGCTCCACCGCCGTATCGATGCTGTGCGGGTTCGCCAGGTCGACCTCGACGTGTCCAGTCACCTTGGCGGACGGTTGATTACGGTCCAGGCAGTACACCTCGGCACCCGCCGCCAGCAAGCGCTCGGCGACCGCATGGCCGATGCCTGATGCCGCACCGGTGACGACGTACCGTTTGCCCTTGAAGTCGGCCATGATTCTCCTAGTCGAGGGTGTAGGGCAGGGATTTGACTGCGGTGATGAAGTTTCCGGTCAGGTACTCGGGCTCGCCGACCCGCAGGTTCGGTGCCCGGAAAATCAGCTCACGGAAGATCGATTCCAGCTGCATCTTCCCCATGAACGCGCCCATACAGAAGTGCGGGCCGCCACCACCGAACGCGACATGGGGGTTCGGTGATCGGGTGATATCGAACTCGTAGGGGTTGGTGAACACCCGTTCGTCGCGGTTGGCAGAGGAGTAGACCATCGTCACCCAGTCACCCTCGCGGATGTGCTGGCCGTGCAGCTCGGTGTCCTGAGTTGCGGTGCGGCGGAACGTCATCACCGGAGTTGTCCAGCGTACGAATTCTTCGATCGCGACCTTGATATGTCCGTCAAAGTCCTTCTCCAGCAGCGCCTTTTGCTCGGGGAACTGCTGCAGGGCAATCGTGGTGAAGGTGGTGGTGGTTCGGGTGGTGTCGTTGCCCGCCACCGAAAGTAGGACGAAGTACGGGCCGAGCTCGTCGTCGGTGAGGCGCCGCCCGTCGACCTCGGCTTGCACCAGGGAGGTCATCAGGTCGTTCTGCGGATGTTCGCGCCGTGCTTCGGCCAAACCAATGCCGATATTGAGCAGTCCGACAAGGGAATCGGTCAGCACTTCGCCGGGCTCACGGCCGGCCGCGACATCGGGATCGGCCCACGCCACCATGCCCTCGGCTAGGTGTGCCGCCTCATCGCGCTCTTCCTCGGGCAGCCCCAGCATCTCGTAGATCGTCCACATCGGCAGGCGCTTGGCGACCTGCTGAACGAAGTCACCGTCCTTGGTCTTCACCAGATCATCGACGATCGATTTAGCCTGATGCTCGATCTGGTCCTTGATCTTGGCGACCTGTCGAGGCGTGAACACCGAGCTGACCAGCCGGCGCAGGCTGGAGTGTTTCGCTCCGTCCATGCCCAGGAAAGACTGCGTGGCATCGAGCATCTCTTCGGGAACGGCCTCGAACGTGATGCCTTGTCCCGAGCAGAAGATCTCCGGATTCTTGCTCACATAGCAGACATCCTCGTGGCGCGTGACCACCCAGACACCATCGATCTCCGGCTCCATCATGGAGCCCTCGATCGGTCGGTGCCAGCTGACGGGGCGTTCGTCGCGAAGGATCTTGAATGCCTTCTCCCGCTCGTCGAAGCTTTGCGCCCAAAAAGCCTGGGCCGAGATGTCCACCGGGTCAAAGGGCGGACGTTCGATCTTCGGGGTTGTCTCAGTTGTCATGCGTTTGCCTCCAAATAGCGGGCTTTGAGGCTTCTCTTGACGAGCTTTCCGGTGGCGGTCCGGGGTAACTCGTCGATGAAGTCGACGGTGCGCGGAGCCTTGTAGTGCGCGATACGGTCTCGGACGTAGCCAATGATCTCGTCGGCCAATTCGGCGGACCCTGTTGTCCCGGGCCGCAATTGAACGACCGCCTTGACCTGTTCGCCCATTTCCGGGTCAGGCACGCCGATCACCGCGACGTCGAAGACCAACGGGTGCAGCGTCAGAACGTTCTCAACTTCCTGCGGATAGATGTTCACTCCACCGGAGATGATCACGAAGGCCTTGCGATCGGTCAGGAACAAGTAGCCGTCCTCGTCGACATAGCCAATATCCCCGACTGTGCACCAGTTCGGATGGTCCGGATGCCGTGAAGAAGCCGTCTTTTCGGGATCGTTGTGATACTCGAAGGGCGCGACGTCGCGTTCGAAGTAGACCGTGCCGATCGCACCCGGCGGCAGCTCGTTGCCGTCATCGTCGCAGATGTGCAACACACCGAGCGCGGCCTTGCCGACCGACCCACGCTTGTCTTTCCATTCCGCGGTGGTGATAACGGTGGTGCCGTGTTGTTCTGTCGCACCGTAATATTCGACGAGGATCGGACGCCACCAGTCGATCATGGCGTCTTTGACATCGGGCGGACAGGGGGCGGCGGCATGCACCGCCATGCGCAGCGACGAGATATCGTAGGCATCGCGGATCTCCGCCGGCAGCTGCAACATTCGGACGAACATCGTCGGAACCATCTGGGTGACGGTCACTCGATACCGCTGGATAGCGGCCAATGCCTGCTCAGCGTCGAAGCGCCGCATTAGCACGACCGTGCCGCCCAGCGCCTGAATGCCGCCACACCACTTGAGCGGAGCGGTGTGGTAGATCGGCGCCGGCGAGAGATAGACGTCGTCGTAGGAGATCTTGAAGACATGCGCCAGCAACCCGACAAGTGGGTCCCCGGGTTGGTCGACCTGGATCGGTAGCAGATGCGGCTTGATGCCCTTAGGACGCCCGGTGGTGCCCGAGGAGTACAACATCTCCGCACCGCGTGGCTGGTCGGCCAGCCGTGCTTGCGCTCCGGCCAGCAGCTCGGCGTAGGGGCGGTAGCCGACGACGTCGCCGCCGAACGAATACCACTGCCGCACTTCAGGAATCAGGTCGTGCAATCGTTCGGCCAATTCCCGCACCCCGTGGGAGGCTATGACGACGCGAGCACCGCTGTCCTGGACGATATAGGCCGCTTCGTCCGCCGCCAAATGCCAGTTCACCGCGGTGATGTACAACCCGGAACGTAATGCCGCCCAATAAATCTCGAACGCCTCGGGTGCGTTGTCCGAAACCATCGCGATGACATCGCCCTTGCGCAGCCCCATGGCATACAGCGCCGACGCCAGCCGCGCTGAGTTGTCGTCGAGTTCTCGGTAGGTCAGTACCCGGCCCGATTCGGCCATGATCACGGCCGGCCGGTCGGGCGCAGACACCGCATGGATGCCGGGAAACATAGGCTCAGACGAGCAAGTCGTCGCGACCGTCGTTCTTGAGTCGCTCGATATAGCTGGGGTAGAGCTTCTTGCCGAGCGGAGCCAGCTTGAGCAGGCTGGCCACGTTCCCGTCGACTTTGATCTTCTTCTTGGCCATGGCCAACGGCAAGTTGACCTTGCCCTGCCAGTACCCGTTGCCGGTGTCGGCCGTCATGGACATCGTCGCTGTCGGCGCCGGCCCACCGTCCAGCCCCTCACGCACCGACTTGTTTCCCATGTCGATGACGACGACGGCTTCGGGATCGGTGAAGTCGAACGCCACGACGAGCCCCGTGGCGACTAGCTTGGGACCGATCTCTTCGTCTTCGAAGGCAGTTTCGAAGATGCCGCCGATGTACTTCCTGACCTCCGCCGAGTCCTTGAACCCCATTGTTCTTGCTCTCCCTAATTTACTTTCGATTAGATTCCGAGGCGAGTCCGCTGCCGTGGGATGGATGATTCTTGCCGGTCACCTATGACCCCCGTCACAGGAACACTACCATAAGTCGACTTATGGTCAAGGCCCCGGGCGGCCCGGACAAGGCCGCTACCATGCTCGACATGTATCAAGCCCAGGCAATTCTCGATGCCATCGACCGTCACACGATCGCTATCTTGGTCGGCTTCGGTCTCGCCATGGTGCTGCAGAACATCGCGATGGTCACCGCGGTCGTCATGACCCGGCGGGAGGGGTGGATCTCGATTCCGCTGCCGTGCACATTCCTCTGGTTCGCCCACGATCTCGGTGTCGTCGCCCGCTTCAACACCTGGTTTCACGTGTACGGTCATTGGTTCCTCAAGCTGTTCTGGCTCGGCCTGCTCAGCGCGTTGATTCTCGAGCTCGTTTTCTTTGTCCAGGCGATCCGAGTCGGGCGTGCCGAATACCTACCACGCGGCAGCCAGGCCCAGTGGACCGCGCTGGTGGTCGCCGGCGCCGCGGCATTCGTGATCGTCTGGGAGTACACGCGGGTCTTCTGGGGCGACCCGCTCTATCAGGGGGCACCGGCGGTCACGTTGTTCTTGCTGCCACTGGCGACCACCGCGTTGCTGCTGCGCCGCCAGTCCGCGGTCGCCCAGTCCCCGATCAGCTACGGCTGTTTCGCGGCGATGGTCGTGTTGTGGTGGGGCGTGACGGCCGGCTACTACGGCGGTCCGTTTGCGAGCTGGCAGTACCTCCTGGCGGGCCTCGCCGCCTTCGTAATGCTGGTTGGCGTCACTGTCGCCGTCGCACGAATGCGGTTGAACACGCAGCAGCGAATCCCCGCACCCGCCTGACCCGACTAAGGGACTGGTAGTCCCTTGACGGCTGTGGCCGCTCGCTATACCGTCAGGGATCGCATTACCGCCGCAGCCAGGAGCCCTTTCTGTGACACTTGCTGTCTACGGAGCGACCGGTGCCACCGGTCGCAGAGTCATCCAATTAGCCTCAGCTGCAGGCATTCCCGTGATCGCCGTCGGGCGAAATCGGGCCGCGCTTGCCGGGCTGGGTGTCGAGTACCGGGTGGCATCGCTTGCACCCGCGGAACTGGACGCGGCTTTCGCCGGCGCGGGGGTGGTCGTCTCGTGCGCGGGTCCCTACACCCAGTACGGGCCGCCGGTACTCGACGCCGCCCTCCGCGCCGGCGGTTGCTACGTCGACTGCGCCGGTGAACCACGTTGGGTGCAACGCATCATCGACGAATTCGAAAGCCGTGCGATCCAAACGGGTGTCGCGATCGTGCCGTCGTTGGGTCTTGGTGTGGCAACCGATATCGCCGCCGGGGCCGCAGCGGAATTGGTTGGCGGCCCTGACAAAGTACGGCGACTGCGCTGCGCGGTGAAGATCGTCGGTATGCGGCCGTCCCCGGCTACCGTGCGTTCGACGGTCGAGCTGGTGGCGGGCGGTGCGCCGATTGTCCACAGTGGCCGTGTCCGTTGGGAATTGGCGGGCAGCCGAGTTCACCGATTCGCGTCGGGTCGCGGTGCGCTGTTCAGCACGCCGGACGCGCTGGTCCTGGCGAGGGCTTATCCGGAGGCACACATCGAATGTCATGTTCAACCCGTTGCAATGGGTCCCGCGCTGGCTGTCGGCGGCTTAGTGTGGCGGATACCGGGCAGCCTGGCGGTCACCCGCGCGCTGTTGTCGCGCCCGGGACATGCCGCGTCCCATGCCGGAGGTGGGCGTTCGTTGGTGACGGCCGAGGCCGAGGGCACCTCGGGCCGATACACCGTCACCGGGGCGGTCGACGATGTGTACGACATCACCGGCCGCGGCGCGTTCGCCGTAGCGCAGGCACTGTTGACCGGACCCGGGAAGCGTACGGGGCTGCGCAATGCGGGACAGTTCCTTCCCCCGCCGCAGCGGGCCGCCGACGATCTTGGCGTCCGTCTTGCGGTGTGCTGACTGGATTCAGCGATCGCCGAGCCGTCGGCTGATTTCAAGCAGTCCGTAGGTCACCTCGCCGTCCCAGGTGTATTTCACCGCGACTTCCTTTGTGATCCAGTGTTTTTCGCTGATCATCCGAGTCGGATCCATGCCCGCGCACAGCTGCGATGGCGCGAAGCAGGTCCAATAGTAACCTTGATCAAGGGTCTGCGCCCCGATGACGTGCTCGACGCCATCCGACCGGAATACCACCTCGAATGTCTTGTCATCGAAGTCGTTTCGTCCCGGGCCCCAGTAAGGGCCCGAGACATATTCGGCCGTTCGGTATTCACCGTCGATGACGACATAGGGCGTCGCCGAGCGGATGGTGTCACCCTGCTCCATGTTGAGGGTGCCGATCACCCGCCGGGCATCCGGCCAGGTCGCCACCGTCCAGACGTGGCCGGTAAACAGCTCGAGGTTGCGCGGGCCCACGCTGTGATCGCGGTAGCCCGGGCCGCCAATGGTGATCTCCCGGTCGAAATAGCGCAGGTATCCGCGAAAATGGCCGCCCTGCTCGTAGCGCACGTCGTAACCGGTGGTGAGGTTGCCGTCCTCGGCGCGCTTCGACTGGAACATCGGAGCGCATCCTTCCCAGACGATGTCGAACTTGGTCGGAACTGGGTACTGGTCGAAGCCGCAAAACCTGTTGCGATTTTCGTCCTGGGTGGTCAGATATGCCACTCCGTCGAAGGTGATCCGCCACTGCCTGAGCGGTTCCATGCATTCGAATATCAAGGTGCCATCGCCCATTCCGCTGGGCGTCTCGTACCGACCGAAGTTCTTGGCCATCAGCAACCTGCCATCACCCAACGTCAGGCAGAAATCGCCCTGCCACAGTGTGGTGTCGTCGGCAACCAGACCCATGTGGTGGTAGAAGAGGATCCGGTTGTCGGGGTCGTATCCCTGAAACAGGAGATTCTCATTTGCCAGCGGCACGTTCCGGGGGGCGGGTTGGTGGTGCAAATCGCGCGCCGGGTCGACGCCGAAGGGGTTGTCGGGGGTGATGATAGCCATGGCGATGTCCCTACTCCGTATCGTGTCTTACGCGGGTTCCGTTGCTGCCGCATCCAAAGCGAGCTGAGCGGCGGAGGTCACTCTCTTCTCCTTGCTGAGCAACATCACCGCAGCGCCGATGGCGCGGGAGAACATGCCGGCCGGCAGAACGTGGCCGAGTGCGGCGATGCCGCGGCTGGAGATACCGACCGCGACCACGGTGCGGCCGCTTTCGGCAGCCCGATATGCCGCCGCGGTCACCTGGCGCGGTGTGCACAACAGGGGTCCGAGCCTGGACCACCCGCGCCCGTGTTGAGTGTCGATGATCCCGGTATCGCTGACGGGCCCGGGGCAACACACCGTGAACGTGATTCCGGCAGAACCGTATTCGATGGCCAATGTGCGGGTGAGCACCACCAGGTAGTTCTTGATCGGCCCGTAGAGCGTGTTGAACGGGGTGGCTGGCATGAAACCCGCTGCCGAGGCGATCGTGATGACTTGCCCCCAGCCACGGCGCAGCATGCCGGGCAACAGACGGTGAATCAGCTCGGTCGGTGCCAGCGCCAGCACGCGCGCGTAGGCATCGTGCTCGGCCCAGCTGAACTTCAGGAAGTGCCCGTCGAGCATGTAACCGGCGTTGTTCACCAGTACGTCGATCTCAATATCGAGCTCGCCGAGCCGATCTGTTAGGCGCGCCGGCGCGTCCGGGGCGGCCAGATCGGCACCGATCACGGTAACCGTTGTGCCATGGGCGGCACGGAGCTCCTCGGCCAACCGGTGCATCGGCTCGGTGCGGCGAGCCAGCAGCACCAGGTCATGGTGTTCCTCGGCGAGCAATCGGGCGAAATCCAGTCCGATGCCCGATGATGCCCCGGTCACCAAGGCACACAGTCGTCGTTCGGCCACGATTCGGTCGCGTGCGACTGGCAATGTCCCTCCTTCGATTCGGGTCAATCGCGTTCGGCACAACGGCCCAATACGGTGACCGTGCCCGCCGTCCCATCCACCCGGACCTTGTCTTTATCGCGGAGCGTGCGCATCGCCATCCGGGTGTTGATCACGGCCGGAATGCCGAGCTCTCGAGCCACGATCGCGCCGTGGCTCAGCGGCCCGCCGACATCGACGACGACCGCTGCGGCCGCAAGGAATAGCGCCGACCAGGACGGGTCGGACGTCTCGCAAACCAAGATCTCACCGTCTTCGAGTTCGGCATCGGCCGGATCGCGAACAAGACGCACCACTCCCTCGACGATGCCATGGCTGGCACCAAGACCCGTCAGGGTTTCGACATCGGGACCGTGTTCGTTGTGCTGCAACGGCTCTGGTACACCTTCCCAGGTTTGCGGAAGGTCGAACGCCTGGTATTCGGTACGGCGCTGCCGGCGTGCAGCGGTGACTTGTCTCCAGTCGGCAATCCGATCGCCGATCAGTTCTTCAACGGTGATGAACGCAATGTCGGCTGGATCGTCGAGTTCGCCGCGGCGTACCATGTCCGCCGCGATCACCCGAGAACTGGCCCGGCACACGTCAATTGCGTGCAGCAGCGTGGCCTTGCCGATTTCCCGCAGCGGGAAGTAGTAATCCGTCGCTCGCAAGATGACGCGGGTCAACCCCCGCCTTGGCCATGGCTGCGCGGCCAGCAGCTCCCCCACCGCCGCCGCCTTGTCCCGGGCAACCCGATCCGCGCTGGCCCGCGGTGAACGCTCCTCGGGCATCGCGCGGTAAGACCGTAGGGTGGCGGCCAACTGGTCGGGGCCGTCCCGCCACACCGGACTCGAAGGCGAGGCTTCTCCCGGTCCGTGAAAGCCATAGCGGCGCAGAAACTTTTCCCGGTCGGCGACGCCGCGAGACACATCCCACAGCATCGCGACCATCTCGGCCTCTTCCAACGAGCCGACTCCGGCCGCGATCCGCAATTCCAGCCCTGCCAGTCCGGCACGGTGACACAGCTTCTCGAGTTGGTTGAATGCGGCCTGCGTCACGAAGGTGGCCAGGGTGTGCGGCCGCATATACATCGTCATCCGGTCCTGGGCCTCCCCCAGCCGGCGACGGGCGTCCGCGGCGTCGGCGCCTTCGAGCGCATCGATGGATTCCCGCCACCAACAATGGCTTTCGGCGGCCATGCGGCGCAATCGAGACGCGACAGTCGCAGCGGCCCACGGCGCCTTCACGGCGACGACCGGATAGCGCCGCCACGATGCTCTGCTCGGGATACCCTCGCGGACGTTGGCGAACAACTGCTGCTCCAGCGAGTCACCCGAAGTTCCCGGGGTGCGATCGGCCAAGGACCGCAGCAGGTCGACGTTGGCGACCAGGCGCCCGTAAATGACCGTGCAGATGCGCCGATCGCTGTCGGAGCTGTGCCGCACCGCCGTCTCGGGCAATACCCCCAGCGTGCCGAATGCCCCCAGCGTCCCCACCGTGACCGGCCGCATCCAGAAGCTGCTACTCAACGGCGTCACGACACCGGCGAGATTCTCCTCGGCGTTGATGGTCGTCCAGTAGGTCGTCGGACCGCCGGGTTGATGCAGCGGATCTACGGCTACTTTCATACCCGTCTACGCCATACGGACCTGGCACGGCGGCGCAATGCGTCTTGCCGCTCTTCGGGTGTGACCCGAGCCGATGACGCGGGCAACTCCCCTGCCAATGCCGACAGCGGTACGGTGCGGATCCTCGGCAACGGCGTCGTGTCCGCCTTGTAATAGCGCGCCGTGATCAGCCCGACGCTGTGGCCGCCCGCGTCAAGCCAGTTCGCGTAGCCAGGGTCCTGATGGGCGATCACGGCACGGAATACCCCGTCGTCGTCGAGCACCGCCTGATGACCGTTCAACGATGTCTGGCGCAGGTTCCAGTCCAACGCTTCCCAGAAGTGGGACGTCAGCTGGTATTGCCAATACTCGGCGTTCGGCGGTGCGACTTCGATGATGACGGCTTCGTCTCGCCCGCACCGATAGATTCCCTTGCCGTACAACAGATCTGCCCAGGCGAAGTCGATCTCGACAAACTTCAGCGTATCCGGCGGCGCCTGAAAGTATTCGTCGACGGCGAGCTTGCACGCAGTCGGCACAGTCCGGACCCAGTCGATCAGCAATTGCAACCGCTCGGCCATGTCGGCAGGCTGTAGCGTCGATGGCGGATATGTCACACCGTCGCGCTCGATCACCAGTTCCGCGGGCTCTTCGGTATCCCAGTCGTAGTAGTACTGGCGCACGATGATGGACCCGGGGCCTTCGCACGTCCGCACCCAGTTGCCCGGCTGTTCCGACGCCGCAAGCACCACCTCGATCGTGCCATCGTCTTCGACACGAAAATCACTCCTGCGATCGACCAGCTTCCAGTCCGCCAGGTGCGAGGTGTGTCCGGTGCGGGTTTCCACATCGAACAGCCGTGCGGTTCCCCGCTTTCCGCGGATCCGGTAGACGCCGTCGCCGTGCACTGCCGCCCAGTGGTAGCAGCAATCCGTTGCCGGGATGCCGTATTGCATGTAGGGGCTGATGAACTTGACCAGCCAGGGGTACTGCGCGTCCCAGCCCTCCAGCGTCATCATGATCCCGGACTGCAGCAGTCGGGTCAGGTAGCGGATCCCTTCGGCGCGCAGCAGCGGTGTGTCGATCCTGTCGTTGGCGTGGACGTGGGCCGTCATCTCGGCGATCGCGTCGCTGAGTGCCCGCCACAGGTCGGCTTCGGACACGCGCGGATCGTCGACAACTTCTGTGTCCATGATCGTCATCGGGTGCGTTCCTCCTAGTTCGGAGCGAGTCGGGGAAAAGCGTCGAAATATGCGCCGAAACACTCCCCGACCAAGTCCGTGGTGACGCCCCAACGCGACGGGCGGTAGTCGTGGGCACCGAAATGCCCCGCCGGCCGGCGGGTGTTGTACTCGTAGAAGGCGGCGCGAGCTTCGTCGGTGACGCGGCGTCCTGCCCGGCGGTAGATCTCGGCGACAACGCCATCGATGTCGTCTCGGATCTGCTCGTAGTCGACGTCATAGATGTCAAGGCCAGGGATCGACGCTCGGGCGGCCAGGTTGCGTGCGGTGTAATCGCCCCAGAAGCGTCCGAAGTCCGGGCCCATTGACGCCAAGTGCACGACGTCGGAGTTCATCCCCCGCGCCACTTCGATCAACGAGCAGTACGACCCGAGCACTGTGTACACGTCGCGGTGACATTGCACGAACGTGGCGCCGGGGAAAAGCCGATACAGCACCGCGACCTGACCAATATGCATGGGCGACTTGAGAACCCATGGCCGACCGCGTGCCCCGCCGTCCTGCCATTGCAGGTACTGCAGCACGGTGCGCATATAGGCGTATGCCGAATCCTGCCGGTCGACGATCCACTTGCGATGATTCGGCAGGTGCAACCGGTGCGAGGCCACCGGCGCGTCAAAGGTCAGCTCCATCAGCCACAGATCTTCGTCGGGCTCGTGGGCTTCCATCGGATGTCGCGCCATGAACTCCGGGACCTGGCGCAAGGCCGCCTCAAACTGTTCCCCGATGGCCATCCGGGTCTGCGGATCACCTGGCATCGGTGCGGGATTCAGCAATCGCCACACCTCCAGCCGCTGCATCCCGGGGTCCGCCGCGATGGTGCGTTGGAGCTTCGACGTACCGGTGCGCGGCAACCCCAGGATCACGATAGGAGGCTCCAACTCCTCGTCCAGAATCTCGGGGTGCTCCCGCAGGTCACGCGTGAAACCGAGCCGGTTGATCAGCAGACGCAGAATGTCCTGTACCTGGCTTGCGACACCAATTTCGTTGAGCTCGGCCGTCGTTCGCATGTCCGCGAGCAAGATATCCAGGCTGTCGATGAAACCGACATCGTCGCCCCAGTCGGTGAGCCCGGTCGCCGCCGATGCGGCCGCCATCAGCGGTTCGCGCTCGAGCGGGGGCAGCGCGACATTCACGATGTCGCGGCGCCTGAGGTGCTGACGCGTTCCAGCCGCTCGGTCAGTGGCAGGCACAGGGACGCGCCGAGCTTGCCCATATCCAGGTTCGGCGAGATGTCGGCGGTGCCGTTGGCGAGCGACTCACGCAGCACGGCGGCGAACTTCTCGAGATCCGCCTCGGTCTCGCCCTCGATCTCGTAGATCGCCAGGTAACCCTGCTCGGGACCGACCACGCCCGGCAGCGTCTCGACATCCTGGGCGATCTTGTACCTGGTGGCCGCGATGACACCGGGAATCGTCACGAGATCATGGATGTGCTTGTTGGAATACCAATCGTTGTAGGCATTCTCGGTCTCAGCCGACGTCGGCTGGGTGAACGCGAGCATGATGGCGTGCGGCATCTCAGTTCTCCTCCGTTGGATGGTTGGTGTTGTCCGCCTTGAGACCGGCCGCCACCTCCAGCAGCCGGGCAACCGACGAAGGGAATCCCTCGGCGCCGGTGTGCAGCGGCATGATGTCGAGCAGTCCGACGAACGTGGCGCCGGCCGCGATCCACTCGCGACCGACCTTGACTGCTTCCTCGGGTGTTCCCCAGGTCGCCGATTTCACGCACATCTCCCGCGGCACGTCGCGGACGACCGCCTCCGCCTCGGCCGCCGTCATCTTGAACGGCATGTAGTCGTTGGAGTAGTGCCAGCCGGCCGGAAAAACGCTCTGCAGTCCCTCATTTCGCCACTCGTCCTGATTCATCCGCCCATAGCTGGCCGAGTACCACTTGATCTGCGGACTCTCCTGCGCGGCGGCGATGACATCGGGGTCCTCGTGCAGACCGCACGGCAGCCACACACCGAAGCCGAACGCGCCGGGATCACGTCCGGCCGCTTCGACCCGGGCGCGAATGGCGGATACCCGGGCGGCGAAGACATCGATGTTGGCCACCGCATTGGGGAAGGAAGCCTCGATGCCGTCGGCGTACTTCGCGCACAGCTCGGTGAACTTCGGTCCACCACCGAGACCCCAGATCTCCGGGCGGGCCGGACGATACGTACCCAGGTAACCATGGTCGATGCTCCACCTCTTACCGCTGTAGCTGAATGGCTCGTCGGTGTCGAGGAGCGTGCGCACCAGTACCAGGATGTCTTGCAATCGCGACAGCGCCTGGCCGGTCGGATGCCCGAAGGGCTTCATGTGCCGGGCCTCACCCAGGCCGATCGCGCAGGTGACCGTGCCCTCGGTCGCCGAAGCCAGCGACAGTAGTGTCCGGGTCAGCTCGGCCGGTCGCGATCGCACTCCATCGGTGGTCATCCGGACGCCGATCCGCGGGCTGGCCGCGAGCGCGAACGCACACTCGATAAAGGGATCGTGCGTGGAGTGCGCATCCGGCGCCTCTACGCCGGCCGGAACACCGAAACCCTGTGGCGCCCAGCCGGTCAACTCATCCCAGACCCAGAATTGGTCCACCACACCGGATCTGTCGAGAGCTGTAACGAAGTCCCGGATTCCGGCCAGTGGAGTGGAGCGATGGTTCGGATAGGCAACGGCGATACGGGGAGAGCCCATGCCGACCGACATTAAGGGACTAAGAGTCCCTAGTCAAGGGATTATCAGTCCTTAGCGAGCCGTGCGCCGTACAGGAACACCCGAGTCACGTGGTCGATCACCTCATCGCGAGTGGGCTTGTCGTCGCCGCTGGGGACCAGGGGGTGATCGAAGACGACGATCGAGGCGATCGTGCCGAACAGCAGCCGCATCGTCAGGCCAAGACCCACCTGTGGCACCCAACCCCGTCGTTGTGCCTCGAGGCTGGTGGTCCGCATGATCTCCGCGAAGAACCGGTCGAACTGCGCTTCCAGCCGGGCCAAACTCGCGGTATCGAGCTCGTGCCCGGCGACCGCAACCCCGACGAGGGCTTCGCGGTGAGCGGTGCAGCTGTCATAGAACAGCTCGACGATCGTCCGGGTGATCTCGAAATCACCCCACTTCGGATTCTTGATGTCGTAGGCGGTTGTGTAATTCTCCAGAAATTCCGCAAATGGCTGCAACACCGCGGCCCCGAAAAGGTCTGCCTTATCGGTGAAATGGCGCCAGATCGCCGAGCGCGCTACACCCGCCTCCGCGGCGATATCATCTGCTGTCGCGGAGGCGTATCCCTTCGCGGTGAAGACCCGGGCCGCGGCGTCAACCAATAGCTGGCGGACCTGCGCGGTGGATCGTCGGGAGCGAGCAGCCATTCTGAAATGGTAGCCACACCGGCGCGGGGCCTTTGGGACCCGGGGAGAAACCGCAGCGTCAACGACGCCCAGACGTGAGCTGTTGGACTAGCTTGTGCTTCTGAACCTTACCGGTCGGCGTGGTCGGCAGATCCTCTGCGCGGTAAAACTCCACCCGCTTGGGCACTTTGAATCGCGCCAGCTTTGCGCGGCAGATTTCGAGCACCACATCTTCGGTGAGTGTCGATCCCGGCACGGGAACCACTACGACACAACCGATCTCACCCCATCGGTCGTCGACCAACCCGACGGCAAAGACCTGGCTGATCTGGTCGTGCTCGGCAAGCAGATCCTCAATCTCCTTGGGCATCACCAGCTCGCCGCCGCTTTTGTACAGCTCCTTGCTCCGGCCGGTCACCTCGAGATAGCCGTCGGCACGAACCCGCCCGAGGTCTCCGGAGAAAACCCACCCATGCCGCAAGGTCGCCGCAGTTTCATCCGGTAGGTTCCAGTACCCGAGCATCGCCGTTGGCCCCGACGACACCAACTCTCCTTCCTCGCCGTCTGGTAGGTGGTCACCGGTGTCGGGATCGGCAGTCTTATAGACGACGAGTGCGTCAGTTCCCGAAACCGACGCTGCGCCAGCGATCTTCGGCATTCCAACCGTTTCGGAGGTCAGGTGTGGCGGGTCTTCGGGGCGGGTTAGCGTCATCGCGCCCCCGGTCTCGGTCATTCCGTAGCCCGTGACGATCTCGCCGACACCGAGATCTGCTTCGATCCGCTGCCACAGCCAGGTCGGCGCGGGAGCCGATCCGCACAGCATCGCGGTCAGCGAGCTGAGATCGTATTGCTGGCGGGCCGAGCTCTCGATAATGGCGACGGCCATGGTGGGAACGCACAGTATGTCGTCGGCGTGATGGCGCTCGATTCCGGCGCAACAACTCTCGGCAGTGAAGACGGTCTGCGGGATGATCGCGCCGCCGACGTACGTCACCGACAGCAGCCCTTCGATATAGCCGAACATGTGATAGCAAGGCAGCGAGAACAGTATTCGCCTGCCGTCCTGGTAGGCCCGGGTGAGGGCGGACGCATACGCCGTCCGCAGTACCGCGTCATGGGTGACCAGCACTCCCTTGGGTGAGCCGGTGGTGCCTGAGGTGTACAACATGTCACCCGCATCGTGCGGTTCGGCGGTACAGGAGCCACTAGCGCCCACATTCTCGTTCCCTAGGGTGGCCAGGCCGGCGACGGTCAAACAACCGGGCCGCGCCCGGCCATCGGTGTCGAGCAGCACCACGGTCGGCGGCCCGTCGGCAACCGCGTCCCAGCCGGGCGCGATCGCGTCCAGCATGGTCTGATAGTCGAGGCCGCGAAAGCCCGTCATGGTGATCACCACCCGGCACCCGGAATCGCGGAGAACGTAACGCAATTCGTCCTGCCGGTAGAGAAAGTTGAACGGAACCGCGATTGCTCCGAGCCGCGCGATCGCGAACTTCACCGTCACGAACTCGGGATAGTTCGCCATGATCATGCCGACCCGATCGCCCGGGCAAACTCCGAGTGCGGCGAGACCGTCAGCCAATCGCCGGGATTCGTCGACCACATCGGTATAGCTCAGCGAGACGTCGTCGGTCAGCACCAGCGGACGGTCCGGGTATTGATCTGCGCAGACGTCAAGCCATGCGGCGAGCGTACGTGGCCGCCACACGGGAAACCGCTCGCGTAGCGATGCCCGTCGTGCCGCAATGCTCGTGGTCACCTAGCTACCCGAACCACGTTGTTGCCGTTGCTATCCCACCGGATTGGTGCCCAGCTTCGCGCCAGACATGTCGCTGATCTCCGCCCAACGCGTGGTGATCTCCTCCAGACTCGGCGGTTGCGCAAACGTGACACCGGCGTTCTGGAACTGCGCCACCCGCTGCACTAACCCACCGCCGACGACGAACACCGAGCCGGACTCGCGATTCTCCTCCGAGAGCAGGTATCCGACGGTCGGTGCGACGTGCTCCGGCGCCAGTTTGTCCAGCACCTCCTGCGGGGCGATATCCGCCGTCATCCTGGTGGCGGCCATCGGAGCGATCGCGTTCGCGGTAATCCCGTACTTGGCACCCTCGATGGCCAGGGTATTGATCAGCCCGACCAACCCAAGCTTGGCGGCTCCGTAGTTGGCCTGACCGAAGTTGCCATATATTCCGCTGGTCGAGGCGGCCATCACAACGCGGCCGAACTTCTGCTCACGCAGGTACGGCCACGCCGCGCGCGTCACGTTGTAGCCGCCGTAGAGATGGACCTTGATCACCGCATCCCAGTTGTCGTCGGTCATCTTGTGGAACGCCCCGTCACGAAGGATCCCCGCGTTGTTGACCACACCGTGCACGGCCCCGAAGTGCTCGATGGCAGCCGCGACAATCGTCTCGGCGCCCTCCCGGGTGGCCACGCTGGAGTAGTCCGCGACAGCCCGGCCACCGCTACTCTTGATTTCCTCGACGACGGCATCGGCCATGCTGGTGCCGGATCCGGAACCGTCCCGGGCTCCGCCGAGGTCGTTGACCACGACCAGAGCGCCGTTGTCGGCGAGGAACCGTGCGTAAGACCGTCCCAATCCCCCACCGGCTCCGGTCACGATCACGACTTTGTCCTGGACTCCGGGCACCTCAGATCCTCCTATGGGGCATTGCGCGACTGTGCACATTATTGAAGCGATTTTCAATTTTAGCCGACGCCCGTGTGAGTCCCATTGTCGGCATTGGATCTAACAGTCAGGATGGTTGGCTCCGCGGGACGGGCCGTCGGCGCTTCGCTCGTGATTTCGCCCGACGGCAACGAGGGGCCCGCATCAAGGGGATGGTCGGATCGAGCCGAGTACCTTCCGGGAGGATTCTGCTGTTCGACGACCCACTAGAGTCCAGGACATGGTGAGCGGCGTCTCGCGGGAGGCCTACCTCGATACGGGCATCCAGCTGCTGTCCGACCTCGGTTACGGCGGACTGAAGTTGGCCGAGGTGTGCAACCGGCTCGGGGTGACCACCGGTTCCTTCTACCACTATTTCGACAACTGGCCGACCTACACGCGGGAACTGGTGGAGCACTGGCGGCAGGCCAACACGGTCCGGCTGGTGGAGTGGATTCGAACGGAGCCCGATCCGCGACGACGAATCGACCGCATTATCGATGTCGGGTTGAATCTGCCCCACGGCGCCGAGGCCGCGATCCGCTCGTGGAGCAGCGCGGACCCGGACGTGCATGCGGTACAAGTCGACGTTGACAACGAGCGCCACGGCATCCTGCGCGAGTCGGCGCTCGAGATCCTGCACGACGAACGGCAGGCACAGCTGTTCGCCGACTGGGCGGTCTACCTACTCGTCGGCTACGAGCAAGCGACCCTGCCCCCCGACAAAGCGGCTCTCGAGTGGATCGTGGGCCAACTCCTCGATGCGCTCGACGCCGGCCGTTTTACGTCGGTCCCACGCGAGTGAGTCAACTACCTTTGCGCACATCGTCTTCCGGCACCCGCAGGCCCCGGACGGTGAATTGCGTCATGGCGTCGATCATCACTACCCGCTGAGGTCTCGACTCACGACCGACACGAAGGATACGCAACCGCCCGGCCGCCCACCCAGGTTGTGCGTGAGCGCGGTGTGCGGATCGGGCAACTGTCGTTGACCGGCCTCGCCGCGGAACTGCAGCCAAGCTTCGTAAAGCATCCGCAGTCCACTGGCGCCCACTGGGTGCCCGAATGACTTCAGGCCCCCGTCCGGATTGACCGGCAATCGTCCGTCGGCGTCGAAATCGCCTGCCAGCACGTCTTTCCAGGACTGGCCGGAATCGGCGAAGCCGAGGTCCTCCATCAGCACGATCTCGGTCGGGGTGAAGCAATCGTGCACCTCTGCCAACGAGAACGCGGTACGCGGGTCGTCGATACCCGCCTGTTGGTAGGCATCCCGGGCCGAACGGACGACCTCGGGGAAGCTGGTGTAGTCGTAGTCCGAGTCCGTCGCACCCCGACCTGAGCCCGCGACCAGCGACAGTGCTCGCACGTACATCGGGGCGTCGGTGTAGCGCAGCGCATGCTCGGCGGGTACGACGATGGCGCACGCGGCGCCGTCTGAGACCCCGGAGCAGTCGAATACACCGAGCCGTCCGGCGACCTTCGGCGCATTGCCGATCTTGTCCTTGGGCACAGGAGAACGGAACTGCGCCTTAGGATTACGGGCCCCGTTGGCGTGGTTCTTCCAGGCCACGTGGGTCATCGCGTCGCGCATCTCTGCTGCGGGGACGCCGTACTTCGCGCAGTAGGCCGGGTCGAGCAAGGAGAACGCCGCCGGTGCGGTCATCGACAGTTCTGGCGCGGTCCCGTCGCCGGGCGGGTCCTGGCGCAATAACCCCGAGAAGCCAGAATCTTTCAGCTTCTCCACGCCGACCGCCATCACGACGTCATAGGCACCGGCCGCGACCGCATAGCATGCATTGCGAAATGCCTCCGACCCACTGGCACACATGTTTTCGACTCGGGTGACCGGCTTGTCCCCGATGCCCAGGGGTCGGCTCAAGGTTAGACCCGACATGCCCGAGCTGAGGGTGCCGAGCCAGTAGGCGTCGATATCTTCGGTGCCCAGATTCGGGGCCGACGCCATGCACTCGGCGACCGCCTCCACCAGCAAGTCGTCGGCGGAGCTTTCCCAACGCTCGCCGAACCGCGAGCACCCCATTGCCACGACGGCTACCTTGCCCGCTATCCCCCTACTCGCCATGGCTTCTCCCGTCAAGTCGCGCCTTCCAGAAATAGTTGTGCACGCCACCCGCGGTAAACAAACGACGGAAGCTGAATTCGACAGGTGAGCCAACGCCTATTCGGTCCGGTTCGGCATCGGCAACCTCGCAGGTGAATCGCCCGCCGCCGGCGACGTCGATGACAGCCTGGACGACGGGTGGCGACGGTGAATACGCCAGATGATCGACGGTGTAGGTAGCGACGACGCCACGCAAGCCCGCCACGGGTACGCCGCTCATCTGATCGGTAGCGCCACAGTGCTTACAAACGCGAACCGGCGGAAGATGAATGAAACCGCATGCGTCGCAACGTGAGCCGCAGAGGCCGTACTTCCAGGATGCAGAACGGTCGGCGGCGGGTCCCGACGGCCGGTCGGGCTCCGGACGGCGCGGCGGCTCCAGTTCGACCAGCCCGCGCCACGATAGGTAGGTCAGGTACGAGACCGGCAGGCCGTTCGCCCGCTGCACGCTGACCGGATGGGGTTGGCGCGCCGCCACCAGCGCACCGGTGGTTCGCAACAACATTGCGTCACAACCGTCGACGGCCGACAGCACGAGCACCGTTTCGCCGGCCTCGGCGGTATCGAGGACGCTGCACAGTGCCAGCGCCGCATCGCAGGCACCGGAGAAGCCAATCGGTGAGGTGACAACTGACTTGTCTCCCTTCACCAATGTCGTCGCGCGCTTGATAACCCCACTGTTCGGGCAGCTGAGTGCGACGTGGTCGACGCCAGCCAGTCCGGCGGTATCCAGGACTCGTTCGACACAGCCCCGGATGAGTTCGGCGTAACGCTCGGCGCCGAACCGTTCCTCCCATTGCTCGCCGGTGACCGAGGTCGTCGCGCGCCAGCGGTCGAGAAACTCCGCCGTCAGCGATGCCACGGCGAGCACCTCGGCGATGACGGCTTCGTCGTCGCCGAACAGCAGGGCCGCCGCGCCGTCGCCGCCCAGCTTCTCGTCAGCCGATCCCGGCCGCCCCACCCGGATATCGGCACTGGCCGCGATGCCTCCGGTACTCGCCGCGGCGAGGATGGCGGCGAAACCGCTGCGTCCGGATCCACACAGGTCAACGGCGAGGGCGTCGAGCGGTAGGCCGAGCGCGGCGTGCATCGCGGTGGCGTTGGTTTTGTCCGCGTAAGCCGGTGTGCTGCTGGCAAAATATAGCGCGTTAGCGGTGTGCGCCTTGCGTAATTTCGCCGCGGCCGCGACCGCCATGGTCGTGCTGTCCTCATCGAACGCGGCAACGACCCGATCGCCCCGGCGCACACCGATATCGGTACCGGCCAGCCGGTAGCGAGGCAGATAACCGGCGTAGCCGACCAGCCCCTTCACTACGAGACCCCACGGAAGACAGCGGCCATACCCTGCCCACCCCCGATGCACATCGTCTCGAGCGCCAGGCCGCCACCCCTGCGGCGCAGCTCGTGGAGCATCGTGACAAGGATCCGCACGCCGGTCGCTCCGATGGGATGGCCCAGCGAGATGCCCGAACCATTGACATTGAGCCGGTCGTCGACATCGTCGAGCTTGATGCCCCAGCCGGCGAGCACCGCGAGCACCTGCACGGCGAACGCCTCGTTGATCTCGATCAGATCCATGTCGTCGAAGTCGAATCCTGTTCGGCGGAAGAGCTTCTCTACCGCGCCAACCGGTCCGATGCCCATCCGCGATGGCTCGCACCCGACGGCCGCCCAGCCTTCGAGGAAGCCGATCGGTTCCAGATTGAGGTCGTCGAGCCGGTCTTCTGCGACCACCAGGCACGCCGCGGCGGCGTCGTTTTGCTGACTGGAGTTTCCCGCCGTCACCGTGCCGTTGCTCATCAGGGGGCGCAGCCGCCCCAGCGTCTCGGGAGTGGTGTCGGGGCGAATGCCTTCGTCGTCGGCGAATTCCAGGGGTTCGCCCTTGCGCTGCGGCACCTGCACGGCGACGATCTCGGCGTCGAAGCGGCCTCCGCGCTGCGCCGCAATGGCACGCTGATGGCTGCGCGCCGCGAAGCTGTCGGCGGCTTCACGGTCTATGCCGTAATCAGCAGCCAGGTTTTCTGCGGTCTCGATCATGCCGCTGATTGGGCCGAATCGCCAAGTCGGCTGCGACAATTCGCGGCCACGGTCGAGCCGGTCGTACAGCATCTGGTTACCGGATCGCGAGCCCCACCGCGCGGTGGTGGTGTAGTGCTCGATATTGCTCATCGACTCGACGCCGCCGGCCAGCACCACATCGGCCGCCCCCGTCTGCACCGTCATCGCCGCGGTGACGACGGCCTGCAGCCCTCCGCCACAGCGCCGGTCGATCTGCAGTCCCGGCACGCTGATCGGGAGGTTGGCGTGCAGCGCTGCCCAGCGTCCAATACACGGCGCCTCGGAATTGGCGTAGGACTGTGCGAACACAATGTCTTCGATCGCTGCCGGGTCCACCGCACTGCGCTCGACCAATGCGGTGATCACATGGGCAGCGAGGTCCTCGGCCCGCAGCGGTCGCAAACTGCCGCCGAAGGTCCCTACAGCGGTTCGAACCGGGCAGACTATTGCCGCGCGTCTCATGCGTCACCTCGCCAGCGTCCGTCGGAAGGATCGATCAGACTGGTCAGCCGCTCATCCGACAGCCAGATGAGCGTCTCGAGTTCCAGCGCGTCGAGGAAGCGGACGCGACCGGAGCGCAGATCCTCGAGCCGCAAGCGAGCAGAGTTGCCGCAAGTGTCGAAATTAACTGAAACCTGCGCGAATTCATTGCTGATCACCGGGCCCACGCCAGGCACGTCCACGGCATCGCCGTCACCGAATTCAATGGTCATGACAGCTCAGATGAGAAAGCCCAGTGTCGGAATCGGCCGGTCGCTGTCCACCAACACAACCTTCTTGTACGCCAGCCGCAAGTCACCGTCTTGACGGCGCAGTCGATAGGTGGTCCGACCGCCCCATAGGTGGGTGCCACGTGCGCGAGACTCGAGCACCATGAAATTCGCGGCCACCTCGAGGTCGACACCGCCGCTGGAATTGGTTCGGCCACCGAGGAATTCGATGTTGGACAGCAGCCGCCTGAGGTTTGACGGTGGCGCCTGTGCGTATCGCTTGCCGGTGCGAACCTGCTTGAGCCGGGTGGCGATACGACTGCGATTGTCAAAGATCACCGACATCGTCTGCAACGGATCGGTGGTCGCCGCCACCGGAACCCAGTACAGCGCATCCTCGGTCCACAGCGCTTCCCAGGCGTCGTAGTCGGACTCGTCGGCGTACCGGGCTTCGCGATACAGAAACTGCTCCACGTCCCAACGGTCGAAGCCGTCGGGCACCGGCCCTAGGGTGCCCTGGTCATCGCCCACCGTGAGGGTCATGATTCGGCCTCCATCAGCGTCTTGTACTGCGACCAGAAGCCCCGCATGCCGGTCTCATCGGTGGCCCCACCGATCGTGAAACCGTTCTCGTCGACGCGTTCCCGGTTCAGTCCGCGGCGAACATCCAGCCATTCCGGTGTCAGGCATTCGAGGCCGAGTTGGTTGCGTTCGTACATCTCGGTGTCGTCGGCCAGCAGCATCCCGGCGGGCCCCACCGACCCCATGCACTGCGACACCATGCGCTTGTTCAGCTCGGGCGCACCCGCCAGCTGGACCGCCGTCGAGTATTGGACGCACTCGCCCACGGCGACCGGTTGGATATTGAAGACCTGGATTTCGGCGATGAACAAGTTCGGGAAGATCATCACGTGCGGACCGCCCTCGATCATGATCCGCTCGGCTTCCTCGCCGTACCGTTTACGCATCGCCGCGCAATAATCGGGGACCCTGGCCTCGGTCGTGCCGAACCAGCGCATCGGCTCGGAGAACTTCCGGAATTCCGGGCGCAGATCGTTTTCGCTGTGCCCCTGACCCAGGTCCCGGGTTACCGCCGTCGACGAATCGCTATAAAGGGCGCCGATGGGGCTGCCGGTGACACCGAAGATCGAGCCATGCACAAACTGCGGGTGATACCCGTCGGTTTCGTTCTCGGCCAACAGTTTCCAGTTCGCTCGCGTCTGGTGCTGCAGCCATCCCGCGGTGAGCTCGACCGCTCCTTCAGGCGACAAGCGGGCCAGCCGGTCGATCTCACCCGCGGCGGCGCCGAGATGTTCGACAAGCCCGGGGCCGTCGGCCGCGAAGCTGCCGAACACGAACCCGTGGTAGGTGTCCATGCGAGGAACCCGTCCCAGGGTGAGATCCAACTTGCGCTCGCCGTAGCCCTTGAAGAACGGGAATCCCACGAGGTCACCGTTGTTGCGGAACGTCCAGCCGTGATACGGGCAGCGGAAGGTCGACGAATTGCCTCCGGCGTCATCGCAGATCTGGTTGCCCCGATGTGCGCAACGGTTGAGTAGCAGATGCAACTCTCCGTCACGGTCGCGCGTCATGATCACGTCTTGCAGGCCCAGCCGCTTGCGCACATAGTCGTTGGGCTGCGACACCTCGCTTTCGTGGCCGACGAAAACCCAAGTGCGGTGCCAGATCTTGCGCATTTCTTCGGCGAAGATGCCCGGGTCGCTGTACAGCGAACCATGCACCTTGTCGCGTTTGATCAAGTGGTCATAGCGGCTGCCGGTCGTGGCGGCCGGCTCGATGAGTGAGGTCACTGGTCGTTCTCCTCTGGGAATATTTCGCACACGCGGCCGTGCGCGATCAGGTCGGGTAGGGCGAACTTGCGCACCTTGCCGGTCGGCGTCTTGGGCAGGTCTTCGGCGACGAACCAACGCTGCGGAATCTTGTGCGGTGTCAAATGTTCGCGGACATAGGCGCGCAATTGCTGGCCGGCGTCCGCCGGCAGTGGACCGCGGGCAACGATCGCCACGGCAACGATCTCGCCCAGCCGGTCGTCGGGTAGACCGAACGCGCAGGCTTCGGCGACCAACTCGTGTCCGGCCACACATGTTTCGACCTCGGCAGGGGCGATGTTCTCGCCACCCCGAATGATGAGCTCCTTGAGCCGGCCCGTGTGGGTCAGATAACCGCGCTCGTCCATCACACCGAGATCTCCAGTGTGCACGAACCCGTCAGCATCCACCGCCGCCGCGGTGGCAACAGGATCGTGAAGGTACCCGATCATCTGCTGGTAGCCACGAGCGCAGATTTCCCCGGGTTGCCCCACCGGCACCACGGCGCCGGTGACGGGATCTACGACCTTGCAGTCAACCTGAGGAAGGGGCCGACCCACCGTGGCCAGTTGGTCGTAGCGGTCGTCGTCGGGCCGCGTCGCGGTGAGCACGGGCGAGAGTTCGGTCTGACCGAACACGTTGACCACCGTGGCGCCGAACGTGGATTCGGCGGCCTCGATCAGCTCGGCGGGGACGGTCGATGCGCCGCCCAGGCAGGTCGACAGTCGCGGCGCCGGATCGGCGGACTCTCGTTGTGCCGCAACGAGAGCCGACAGCATCGTCGGCACGAAAAACAGCACCGTGACGCGCTCGCGGCGGATGGTGTCGAGCATCGCGGCCGGCGCGAACCGACCCACCAGCACCTCGGTGCCGCCGATCCATAGTGGGCCCAGGGTGCCGACCACGCAGGCGGCCGTGTGGAACATCGGCAGTGCGTTCACGGTTACCGCGGCTTCGGGGATGCCGGCGCTCTCCAAGGTCAGCTTGGCGACATTGACCAGCGAACGGTGGCGCAACAGCACGCCTTTGGGGGTGCCGGTGGTTCCCGAGGTGTACTGCAGCATCACCGCCTGCTCGGGGTCGGTCGGCGCACGAAGCAGTGCGGCGGCGGCGATTTCGTCGGCTCGCCACTCGGCGCGGGCCGACAAGCTGATGGCGCGAACACCGAGGGAATGAGTATCGATCTCGCGCACAGCGGCGGCGGTGTCGTAGTCGCGGCTGCGCTCGGCGTGGATCAACACCTTGGCCCGGGAGTGTCGCAGCGCATACCCGAGTTCGGCGGGACGAAGTGCCGGATTCAAGGCGACGAGAACAACATTGGCGAGTGCCGCGCCGTATTGAATGATCGGCCATTCGACCACGTTCGGTGCCCACAGTGCCACATAGTCGCCGGGCCGGGTGAGCCGCGCCAGGGCGGTGGCGACCCGTCTGGCTTCGTCGAAGAGCACGCGGTAGGTCAGGCGCACTTCCGTGCCGTCGTCGTGAGCGGGGCCGACCAGGGCGGTGGTCTCGGCATGCGTATGGGCCCGCTCGGCGAGCAACGCACCGATCGTGTAGTCCTCCAGTTCGATGCTGGTGTCGGCACTCAGGTAGGACCGCTCGAGACGCGTTGTCAATTTCGCGGTCATGTCGGTACCGATCCGAATTGCGGGCGTCGCTTTGCCCGAAAGGCCGCAATTCCTTCGGCGAAGTCGTCGCTGTCGAAGAGTTGAGCCTGGTGTTCGGCTTCGAGCTCGAGGAGCTCGAAGGGACCGAGCGCGGATCCGGCGGCCAACAGCGACTTGATCACTCCGTACGCCCGCGTGGGGCCGGCGGCCAGTCGCTCGGCGTCGGCCATTGCTACCGACAGCGCCGTGGCGGGTTCGGCGAGCGCATCGACGAGGCCGATCTCTAACGCCGTACGCGCGTCGATTGGAGCCGCCATCATCAACATCTGGCGCGCCCGAGCAACACCGACCCTGGCCGGCAGCGATGCGAATGTACCCATGTCGCCGGCTAATCCGACGTTGGTGAACGTCGTCGCGAAACGCGCGTCGGTGGCGGCCACGATACGGTCGCATGCCGCGGCCAATGCCACACCCGCACCGTAGGCGCTGCCCTCCACCGCAGCGAGAACGGGCTTGCCTGCATTCCAGATCGCTCGAATAACCCTCTGCGCCAATTGTGTTCGCTCCATCGCCCGTTCTGCAGACATACGCTCCATCGAGGTGATGTCGCCGCCCGAGCAGAACGCGCTGCCGGCACCGGTGAGCACGATTGCCCGAATCGAGTTGTCCGCGCCGGCGCCTTCGATCGCATTGGCAAGCTCGACCCGAACCGGAATGTCGATCGCGTTTCGCTTTTCGGGGCGATTCAGCGTGACGATCCGCACCGCGCCACGATCGTCGATGAGCACAGAACCGTTGGTCATTGCCCCGTGAAGTTCGGTTTGCGACGTTCGATGACGGCCCTTAGCCCTTCGAGGGCGTCCGCGGTTCCGGACAACTCGGAGACGGTGCGCGCCTCTTCGGCCAATCGCTCTTCTACCGATGCGCCCAACCCGCTCCAGACCAGCCTCTTGGTGGCCGACAACGCCCGGGGCGGCAACGCCGCCAATTCGGCCGCGATTTGGTCTGCGCGGCTGAATAGTTCGGCATCGTCGACCACCTCGGTGACCAGGCCGATCTGCTGCGCCTCGGTTGCGCTGAGCGTCGGGTTGGTCAGCAGGATCCGCAAGGCCTGACGCAGACCGACCAGCTGGGTCAGTGTCACCGATGAGCCGCCGTCGGGTGCCATGCCGACCCGGACTGCCCCCGAGAAGAACTTTGCCGATTGGGCCGCGACGACGATGTCGGATGCACACACCAAGCCCAGGCCGCCGCCGCCCGCGGCAAACCCCTGGACCGCGGCCACCACCGGCGCACGCAGCTGGATCAGCGCGGCGGTGGCCAACTGCAGCCACGCCGTCGCCTCCCGCAGGTAATCCGGGAGGCCGGCTCCCTTCGACTCGAAGGTGTGGATATCACCGCCGGCGCAGAAGTTTCGGCCCTCGCCGGTGAGCAGCACGACTCGCACCGCGGGGTCCGCATGGCACGTCAGCGCCGCCTCGTGCAGCGCCTTGAGAAATTCGACGTTCATCCCGTTGGACGCCTCAGGGCGGTTCAAGCGCAGTCGAGCGACGCCGGCCGCGACGTCAAGCGCGACGGGCGCACCGGTTTCTACAACACTCATCAGCCGGCTCCTCGCTGCCGAAAGGCGGTCACGCTGCTTAGTCCCGCGTTGCCGCAGATGTGGTCGACGACGTCATCGATTTCGTTTTCCAATCCGGTGGCCAGCGGGGCATCAATTCCGGTGTACACCAGTCGCTTGATGGAGATGACGGCTTCTCGCCGACGCCCCGCCAGATCCGAGACGAACCGCCGCACGCCGTGGCCGAATTGAGCCTGCGGAAAACTCTGATACGCCAGACCGCGGCGTACGGCGTCCACGCCGGATAACCGGTCGCCGGAGAGCAGCAACCCCATCGCCTCCTGACGACCCACTAAGCGGCTCAGCCGCTGGGTGCTGCCCCCGCCGGGGATCATGCCGAATTTGACATGGTTGTCCGCAATCTTGGCTTCGTCGCTGACCAGCACGATGTCGCTGGCTTGCATCAGTTCGAAGCCTCCGGCCATGGCGACGCCTTCGACCGCGGCGACCACCGGCACCTCGACGCGGGCGATTGCGGCACAGGCACCGTGAAACGCGGTGAACAGTGTGCGCAGTGCATCCGGGCCGCGCGACCGCAGCAGCTCCACTTCGTTGAAATCGCCTCCCGCGCAGAAGTTTCCGCCTGCACCCCGAACGACGACGACGTTCACCTCGGGAGCGCCGCCCAACTCGAGGATCGCCTGTTCCAATTCAGCACTGAGCGCGACTGTCAGGGCGTTCATCTGCTCGGGTCGATTGAGCGTGATCACTCCGACGCCATCGGCGACGTCACGTAGCACGAGCGTCATATGTTTCGCCCCCCGCCGACCTCGATCACCGCACCGGTCACGTAGCTGGACAGGTCCGACGCCAGAAAGACGACCGCACCCGCAACCTCCGCGGGTTCGCCGGCCCGTTTCATCGGGATGGCGGCCTCGCGTTCGGCAAACACGTCGGGGGGCATGGCGGCCGTCATTGCGGTGCGGATCAACCCGGGTTGAATCGCATTGACCCGCACATTGTGGTGCGCAACTTCCTTGGCGGCGGCCTTGGTCAGTCCGACGATGCCGGCCTTTGCGGCGCTGTAGTTGGTCTGACCGGGATTGCCCGACTTGCCCGACAGCGAGGAGATGTTGATGATGCTGCCCGACTTCTGTTCCCGCATAACGGCGGACGCCTCGCGGACACCCAGCCACGCACCGCGCAGGTGCACCGCGATGACGGCGTCAAAGTCGGCGACGGTCATCTTCTTCAGTGATGCATCACGGGTGATTCCGGCGTTGTTGACGAACACGTCGAGACGACCGAACTTGCTCGAGGCTTCGGCGACGAGGTTGTGCACCTGGTCCTCGGAGGTGACGTCGCAGCAGACCCCGATGCCGCCGATTTCGTTGGCCGCCTTGTCGACAAGTTCGGCATCGATGTCAGCGAGTACAACTTGTGCGCCATAGTCACGCAGTGATCGGGCGATCTCAAGCCCGATTCCCTGGCCGGCGCCGGTGACGACGGCAACACGCTGGTCAAGCAGCGACCCAGGCATGAACGGCCCTCCTCATCCGACTCGCTCATATTATTTCTAATCCAAGTTAAACTACCATGGCGGTGGTCACAACAACCGCCCACGACAGGGAGTAGACCATGGACCTTGGCTTAGCTGACGCACGAGTGGTGGTGACCGGAGGCGCGTCCAACATCGGGCGCGGGATCGTCCACGTGTTCGCGACAGAAGGTGCCCGGATCGTGATCAGCGACATCGACAAGCCGCAGGCCGAACAGGTTCGCGACGAAGCCTTGGCCAAGGGCGCGGCGGAAGCCGAACTCGCGATCGCCGATCTGACAACTCCCGGCGGAGCCGACGAGGCGGTCGGACTTGCGCTGAAAAGCTGGGGCGGCATCGACGTCTTGGTGAACAACGCGGGGTGGAGCGTACCCGGATTCGTCGCCACCGACACCGACCGGGAAAAGTGGCAGCGCACGATCGAAATCAACCTCTTTACCGCGATCGCCGCCACCCAGGCCGCGATCGGCCCGATGAAGGAAGCCGGCGGCGGCGCGATCGCGTTTATCGCCAGCGACGCCGCGTTCGGACAGATCCGGCAGGGTGTCTACGGCGCGTCGAAGGCCGCGGTGGTGGCCCTGGCCAGGACCGTCGCACGCGAGCATGGCCGCCATAAGATCAGGTCCAACGTCATCTGCCCCGGTCTCGTGATCCCCGAAGGTCCAGAAGCGGTCGGCGAGGCGAGCCTGTGGGCGGTTGGCCAGGACAACGTCTTCAATCAAGATCAAATCGACTACATGGTCAAGGGAACCCCGCTGCGCCGCCTCACCAGCGCCGAGGACATCGGCCGGGCCACGGCGTGGTTCTGCTCACCGACGGCGGCCCGGCAGGTGACCGGGCAGCTCATCTCGGTGAGTGGCGGCTACACGATGCCCTAGCCGGGGCATCGCGTCGTTCATTCGGCGCCGGGACTGCCGAAGTATTCCTGGCCAGGCGGTGGGCGATACCCCTGCGCCGAGTTCCTCAGCTGCGGGATCTGGGCGGGGCACAGCAAATCGACGGCATACGAGACGAGATAGTTCGCCGCGAATTCGTCGTTGGGAGTCACGTCGTTTTTCACATCACCCATCACCTGGGCATAGCCCTCACCCGTCGTGACCTTGTTACAGATTCCGTACCCGTAGCCGATCGCGTCGTTGTTCGGGAAGTTGTAGTGGCGTCGCACCGCGACGTTGTACATGTACTCCACCTCGGGCGCGGGCTTGGCGTGCGCCCGCGGGGTCACCGCTACCGGAATTCCGCCGAGGGCTATGGCGGCGGCGATCGAGGCGACCACCGACGTACGACACTTCATCGCTGACATCCTTTGCAGTCCTGCCATCCCACGCCCTCATCGGGCCCCTCGCTGCCGCCGGGGTGAACGCACGATTTGCAACCCCTCGCTGAGGAGCGGACCCGCCCCGGTGTGTTTATTTTCAAGGAGATCAACAAATTCCCAGGCAATTGTCAAGACCAAGCTGGGCGCCATCAGGAACGCCCGTTGCCACCGTCGCGTGCTACCGGCCGCAAACGCAGCCTCACCGACCAACAAAGTTGGCGGCGCGGCCTTCCTTGAACGAAGCGATTCCCTCGAGCAGATCATCGCTCGTTAGAGTGCGCTCTTCAAGCTCGAAGGCCAGCTCGACCACTTCCGCGGCCCGCAGCGATGTCACATGATTCAACGCACGCTTGGTCCCCCGGACGGCCAGCGGAGCCAGACCCGCAATGCGCCTTGCGATTTCGCGGGCGCACGGCAACGCCTCCGCGGGCTCGTCGACCAGGTCGGTCACCATGCCGAACTGGTAGGCGGTCTCTGCGTCGAGTGCGTCACCGGTAAGCAGGTAACGCCGGGCTCGCAGCATCCCGGCCGCCTGCGGCCACACCAGACATCCGCCGTCGCCGGCAACCAGGCCGACTTTCACATGGGTATCGGCCAGCTTCGCGCTTCGCGCCGCGACCACGACATCGCACATCAGCGCCACCGTTGCGCCCAGTCCAATCGCCGAGCCCTGCATCGCCGCAACGATGGGCTGGGGCAGTGCCGTAAACGACCGCACCAACCGCAACCCGGCTTCGACGGTTTCGCGTCGCGCATCGTCGTGATCGTGGGCCGCCTGCATCAAGGCAAAGTCTCCACCAGCGGAGAAGGCCTTCCCGGTAGAGCCCAACACGATAGCGCGGACGTCCTCGTCTTTAGCGAGATCTTCGAGTACCGCAGCCAACTCAACTTGTGCCTGATTGTCGAACCGGTTCAACAACTTTGGACGAGCCAGCGAAATCTCGCAGACGCCGTCGGTCGCGGAGGCTACGGACAATGTTTCCAGGCTGGTGCTCATGATGCCTTCCCGCGTATTATTAAGATCGATAAGCTCATAAATACGAGCGTAAATCTACAGGATCGAAGGTGATACCTAAAGTGGCATTTGTCGAAACGGCCGACGGGGTACGGATTCACGTTCAGGACCTCGGCGATGGGCCTGCCGTGGTGCTGATTTCGGGTTTCGGCCTCGACCACGAGCTCTGGGACCGCCAGGTGCGTGTGCTCACCGAGCGCGGATTTCGGGTCCTATGCGTGGACCAACGCGGTCACGGACTGTCCGACAATCCACTAGGTGGCTACGACATCGACTGCCTTGCAACTGATCTCGTCACCGCTCTCAAACAACTGGACGTCGGTACCGCCACACTCGTCGGCCACTCATTCGGTGGGCAGGTGTCCTTTCGGGCCGCCGCGACCGCACCCGAATTGATCACCGCGTTGGTACTGGTGGGGTCAAACGGGGTCCGCGCCAGCCGAAGCCAGGACTTTCCTTTCGGCGGGCCGCCCGAGCCGCTGCTAGCGGGCATGGTCTCCGACGAGCACACCAATCGGGTGGGCGCCCGATACCGCACGATCGGCTCGGCATTCGCGCATGAGCCGGATCCGCGAACGGTCGACTGGCTGGTCCGCTGCTCACTTCGGATGCCCTCCTGGGCCGCGGTGGCCTGTTACCGATCGTTGCTGACGACCGATCTGCTGGCCGACGTCCCGCGGGTCGAGCAACCGGTCTTGCAGGTCATCGGAACCCACGACCCCGTGCACTCGGCGAAGGGGGCCCGCTGGCTACGGCAACAGCTGAAGAACGCCGCCCTGGTTGAAATCCCCGACTGCGGGCATTACCCGATGCTCGAGGCACCCGACGTATTCGAATCCGCCCTGCTGGAGTTCCTCAGCGCTTAGCGGCCGCTTCCAACTCCAGGGCCCCGATCGATGCCAATGCCATCTGGGCCAGCAACTCCTCGGCTTGCTTGGCACGTCGACCCCCGGGCGGGCGCAGCGCCTCGGACAGCAAGAGCAACTGCACACCCCGTGTGGCAGTGGTGATCTCGTCGGTCGAACGATCGGGAAAACACCGTTTGAGGCAATCGATCCACCGCTGATTGATGCGGCGGTGCCTGCGGTCGTGTTCCCGGCGATAGCGCTCGGCAAGTGAGCGCTGATCGCGCAGCCAAATTGACACCAATCGCTCGTGACTTTTCGCCAATCCGACAAATGCGCGCACCAGTTTGTTCAGCTCGGCGACGGGATCCTCGTCGGGCTCCCCAAGACGCACCAGAATCGTGTCGAGGGTCTTGTCGAAAAGGGCAGCCAAGATCGCATCTTTGCTGGGAAAGTGACGATAGATTGCCGACCCGGTGGTGCCGGCGACTTTCCCGATCTCGTCGACGCCGACACCGTCGAAACTGCGCTCAAAGAACAGCTTCTCGGCGGCAGCCAGGATCTTTTCGTCAGGCGTCACCCCAGCAGCCTCTCACAAGCCGAGACTCTGCCCGATGATTACCTTCATGATTTCGCTGGATCCGCCATAAATCCGGCTCACCCGGCCGTCGAGGTACGCGTTGCCCAACCGCGAGTCAGTACGCAGCGCGGAGGACGGGTCAGACAGTGCCAGGCAGCGATCCACCACCCGGCCCTGCAACTCGGTGCAGTAAAGCTTGGCGATTGCGGCGTCGCTGCCGCTCAGCCGGCCCTCGACGTGACGCGACAGCGCCTGGTCGATCAGCGCTTGACCTGCCGCCACCTCGGCCGCGCAGTGGGCCAGCGTGAATTTGACCTCCTGGCCCGCGCTTGCGCCGTGGCGATGATCCTCGGTAGCCCAGGACAGCGCGGCCGCGGCCGCGGCCTGTGAATTCACCGCAATCGACAAGCGCTCTTGCGCCAGATTCGACGTCAGATAGGTGAACCCTTCGTTTTCCACGCCGAGCAGGTTTTCGACGGGGATCCGCATGTCGGTGAATGAGATCTCGGCCAGATCCTGCGCACGCAGGCCCAGCTTGTCCAGCTTGCGGCCGCGGGCAAAGCCGGGTGTCGAGGTCTGCACCAGCAGCAGGCTGATGCCGCGCCGACCCGCGTCGGGGTCGGTTTTGACCGCAAGAATCACCAGGTCAGCGGCCATGCCGTTGGAGATGAATGTCTTGGCGCCGTCCACCACGTAGTGATCCCCGCAGCGGCGGGCCCGCGTCGACAACGCCTTGAGGTCCGAACCGGCTCCCGGTTCGGAGAGCCCGAGAGCGACCACCACCTCACCGGACGCCATGCGGGGCAACCAGGTGGCGCGTTGTTCGGCAGAGCCGTGATGCAGTAGATAAGGCAGACAGATATCCGTCTGCACGCGGAGGCCTCCGATGGCCAAGCCCAGCGCCTGAATCTCCTCGGTGACGACGGCACTGTGGCGATAGTCCGACCCGGCCATGCCGCCGAACTGCTCGGGCACGCCAATCCCCAAAATGCCGACATCGGCAGCGGCTCGCCAAAAGCGCCGGGACGGCTTCCCCTCCGCGAGCCAACTCGGATATTCCGGTACCACGTCGTCGTGGAGGAACCGGCGCACCTGTTCGCGGAACTGCTCTTGCTCCTGGGTGAAAACCGAACGTGTCTGCGGAAGCGTCACTTACCGGAAATCCATCCAATGACCATGCGGAGTCCATCCGAAGGCAAACGGCAGCTCGATCGTGCAGATCGGTCCCTGAGTAATGTCGTCGGTGTCGAAAATCAGGTACTCACCCCGCTTCTCGGCCCACCACGAGACGGGGACGATGACATAGCCGTCGCCTTCGGGCGAATCTTTGTGACGCGGCGCAAAGCTCGCCTCGAGCACCGCGGCCGGTTCTCCGTCGCGAATCTGATACACCTGATCCGACAAGGTGTCCATGTCGGTGACGACCAAGCTGTTCATCGACATGCCGTTGCGTTTGACCACGCCGCCGACCTGATAGCCCCACCGGTAGCCTTTGCCGAAGAACCGCTCGTCGACCTTGGGAAGCTCGCTAGGCCGGTCCGACAACAGTTCGCTAGTCGTGTCACCGGTGGCCAGGTCGACCGTCCAGCGGCCCAGCTTGCTGGACGCGATCGAGAAGAACAATGCGACGTCGTCGCCTTCCGCGAAATCCTGCTCGAACGGGAACGGCGGCCGGTTGAAGATCGGCGCGTCCAAGAGCAACTTTCCGTCGCGGACGTTGGCCTGCATCGTGTGCATCACGTACTGCGCGGGCAATCCGGTCGTGATCCATCGAATCTCGGCTTCGGAGTCGTCGCGTGGGATAAGCGCCAGGGTGATCGGCAGGTCAGTTTCCCAGCCCCAGATGCCAAGCCCCTTCGCGATGCGCTGCTTGCTCACCGTGAACGGCTGGAATGGCATCACAATCCATTCTGGAGTAAGCCAAATATCATGGGCCACAGTGTTATACGGTGCGTCCCACACCTCGCGCGAGTCGACGCGGCCATCGGGATGGACGGTGTGCAAGGTGACGAACGGCGCGACGTCTCGGTAGGTCCAGCCATAAAGCACGCCGGTGTCGTGGTCCCATTTCGGGTGCGCGGCAAAGGAGCAATCGCCGAACACCACCGGCTGGTGCAGACCCGGCGACAGCGCCGGCGACCAGGCCACGATGCCCTTGGTCTCCAAGGTGATCGGGTCCACGGCGATCGGCGCGCCCCCCTGCTCTCCGGACACCACCATGTGGCCCGCGAACGGGAACACGTTGATGTTGTTCGTGCCCTGCGGCGTGTAGGCGTTGTCACGGTCGCGTTCGACGTCTCCGTAGGCGAAGTCGCGCCAATCGTGGAAGCCACCGTCCGTCCAGGCGAACATGCCGCGCTGGTGTTTCTCCTCCAGCAGGTACTTCGGCGTCCGTATCCAGCGGTTGCGGAAGTCCGCACGCCCGTTCTCGAACGTGATCGCCTGGACCATCCCGTCCATACTCAGCAACGGGTTGGTGCCTTGTTTGGTCGGACGCTTCCAGGTGGGCCCCACGCGGTAGTAACCACCGGCGAGGTCCTTGGGGATCTCACCCTGGCTGACGATGCACTCTTCGACGGTCGCCTCGAACCGCATCGGTGTGAATGGACCTCGCAGTGCCGTCTCTCGCGGCAGCGGATATCCCATAACGCTCCTTCTCAAGCCCGGGCTGACTGTATCAGTGCGGCTCAGATATCGTAAACGGTCGTTATCTGTGACGTCGACCGGAGGCTGCGTGACCGGGAACACCACCGGCCCGGCACCCGTACCGGCCCGCCCATTTCTGTGCCTGCTGACGCCGATGTTGACCAGTCAAAAGCCCGCGCATACCATTCCAACCACATCGACCCGCAGCCGCTGGCATGTGCGGGTGATGCTAGCCCTCGTAGATGCGAGCGGTCGTTCTACTTAGGAGCTGAGATGGACGCGGTGGGACTCACCGAGGAGCAACGGGACTTCGCCGTTGCCGTCCGCGAATTTTGTCGCAGAGAATGCGGCACCCGCGAACAGCGCGATGCGCTGACCGACAACGGCACCGAACAACACCATGGGGGCCTGTACAAGAAGCTCGCGGAGACGGGCTATCTGGGCGTGTCGATCCCCGAGGAATACGGCGGCAGCGGCGGTGGACTCACCGAGCAGGTCATCTTGTTCGAGCAATTGTGGCGAGGGCTCGCACCGGTGCACGGGGCCGGCAGCTCGCATACCGTCGCCGGCATCTATAAACGGTTTGCCAGCGAGGACCAGAAGAAGGCCGCGCTCGGCGCGATCTGCGCGGGCGAAGTGATGTCGATCAGCCTTTCCGAACCCGGCGCCGGCTCGGATGCGGCGGCGGTCAGCTGCAAGGCCGAGAAGGTCGACGGCGGCTGGCGGCTGCGTGGACAGAAAACCTGGTGCTCCGATGCCCAATTCGCGACCACAATCCTGGTCGTCGTGCGTACCTCGCGTGGCGTCCGGCCGCACGATGGCCTGACGCTGTTGGCGGTGCCGGCGGACGCGGAAGGCCTGCGAATCCATCCGATCTCAACAATGGGCGGAAGCGAGGTGAATGACCTGTTCTTCACCGATGTCTTCGTTCCCGAATCGGCGGTGGTGGGCACGGAGGGCAATGCGTGGAAGCAGGTAATGGCCGGGCTGAACGGCGAACGAATGGTCTGTGCGGCACAGGGCCTGGGCATGGCGCAGCGCGCCTTCGACGACCTGCTGGCCTACGTCACCGAGCGCGAGCAGTTCGGTGCCCCGATCGGGTCCTTCCAGGCGCTGCGGCATCGCATCGCCGATCTGGCTATCGAGATCGAATCCGCACGGGCGCTCACCTACGCCACGGTGCACCACATCGAGCACCAGATCGGCACACCCGAGGAATTGGTTCGCGCGACGTCGATGTCGAAGGTCAAAGTGACCGAGACAGCGAAAAAGGTTGCGCTGGAAGGCGTTCAGATGATGGGCGGTTACGGCTACAGCACCGAGTTCGATATGCAGCGACACCTGCGACTCAGCATTGCGCCCACCATCTATGCGGGAACCAACGAGATACAGCGCGACATCATCTCGTCCACGTTCGGCCTGCGTCCGGCCCGCTGACCTGGCCTTGAGATATGACCCCCGACACGTGACGGACCGACTATGACGCTTGACACTTTCCGCACTCACGAACCATAATTGAGACTGCTTAACTCATAATCCGTAGGGGGCGGATCGGCCCGCGGTCCCCGCGCCTCTTTGTTTTCTCGCTTAGGAGTCGATCGATGACGACGGCAAAGCCCGACATCCGCGTTTTGGACGCCGACACTTACGCCAACGGCGACCCAACGACGTTCGGGCTGCCGCTGGAGCAATACGCGTATCTGCGCGATGAGGCACCCTGCTACCTGCACGAATTCGACGATCCGATGCTCATCGACCGCGCCTGGATCGTCAGCCGGCACGACGACATCTGGGCGGTCGACCGTAATTCGGAGCTGTACGCCGCCGACCGCGGCGGGGTCAATATGTGGAAGGTGACTCCGCTGGACCCGAAGGTCGGGGGCAAGCCGGCCATGCTGACGATGGACGGCCCCAAGCACCGCACCCAGCGCGGGGTGATGAGCAAGGCGTTCACACCCGGCATGGTCAAGAAGCTCGAGGACAAGTTCCGTGAGTACGCCGTCAATATCGTCGACGCGGCCTTGGAAAAGGGCACTTTCAATTTCGTCACCGACATCGGCCATGCGATGCCGATGGAGGCTCTTGGCGACGTATTGGGTGTCCCCGGCGGTGACCGGGAGAAGTTCTTCGCCTGGGTCGACACCTTCGCCGCGCCATTCGATACCCGCATCACCCCGTCGTTCGAATACGTGATGCAGGCCATCTTCGCCCTGCTCGGCTACGCGGTGGAGTTGGGCGAGATCAAGCGAAACGAACCCGGCGACGACGTGATCACCCAACTGGTCCAGGCCGGTGCGGACGTCATTTCCGAGGACGAGCTGATGGGCAACGTCGCGTTGCTGGCCTCCGGCGCGGCCGAGAGCACCCGCACCGCGCTGAGCCACGGCATGCACGAGCTGATGCGTAACCCGCAGCAAATGGCCTGGCTCCGCGAACACTCCAACGACATTCCCGGCACCGCGATCCAGGAAATCGTGCGCATCGCAACCCCATTCACGCATCTGGTCCGCACCGCCACCGCCGATCACGAGTTGCACGGCCAACAGATCAAAGAGGGCGACGTCGTCCTGATGCTGTTCGCCGCGGGCAATTTCGACGAGCGCGCGTTCGACAACCCCAACAACTTTGATCTGGCCCGCGAGAAAAATCCACACGTCAGCTTCGGCCGCGGCCCGCACCAATGCCTGGGCAAACATGTCGCGGGACTGGAGATGAAGATCCTGATGGAGGAGCTGCTGCAGCGCACCAAGGACATCACCCCCGCCGGTGAGATCAGCTACGTCCGCGACGCCTATTCGCGGGGCGTCTACGAGCTGCCCGTCACGATCACTCCCGCCTGAGCAACCGGACTGAGGCGCAATGAAGGTCATCGTCGACACCGGCCGCTGTGAACTTCACGGGGAATGCACGATCGCCGCACCCGACGTGTTCGAAATCGAGGATGACAAAGATTGGGTGACGGTGCTCGATGCCCACCCCGGCGAGGATCGGCGCACGGCAGTCGAGGAGGCCGCAATGATGTGTCCGGTCGCCGCGATTCGAATAGAGGACTGACGTGACTACCGCGAAGACCCCACCGAAAAGTCAGCCCCAGAAGCCCGCGGACAGCCCGATTGTCGAGGTACGCAACCCCGCTAACGGCTCGATTGCCGGAGTGGTTCCGAACGTGCCGGCCGATGAAGTGGCGCGGTTGGCCGGCGAACTCCGGGCGGTGCAGCCGGCGTGGGAGGCGCTGGGCCCCAAAGGCCGTGCGGTGTATCTGCGGCGCTGGCTGGATTGGATCGTCGACAACCAGGATCACATTCTGGGCCTGGTCCATCGTGAGGCCGGGAAGTCCTGGGGCGATGCTCAGATCGAGTTGCTGGTGTGCATGGAGGTCATCAACTACTACACCAAGCACGGGGCGGAGTTTCTGGCCGACGAAACTCGCCGCCCACACGGTCCGGCGTCGGCAACGAAAGGGCTCCGGATCCGTTACCGCCCTTACGAACTCGTGGGCGTGATCTGCCCCTGGAATTATCCGCTGGGGATGCCGATGCTCGACGTGCCACAGGCATTGATGGCCGGTGCGGCCGTGCTCACCAAGCCGTCGGAGGAAACACCGTTGGGCTGGGCCGAGGTCGTGCGCGGCTGGAGCGAGATCGGTGCGCCTCCGGTGCTGGGCTGCGTCACCGGCCGAGGCGAAACCGGCAGGGCCGTCGTGGACACCGTCGACATGGTGCAGTTCACCGGATCCACCAAGACCGGCCGCCAAGTCGGCATCCGCTGCGCCGAACGACTGATCCCGGTCAGCCTCGAGTTGGGTGGCAAAGACGCGATGATCGTGCTGTCCGACGCACCGCTGCAGCGGACCATCCGCGGGGCGATTTGGGGTGGACTATTCAACTCGGGCCAGTCCTGCGTCGCCGTCGAACGGATCTACGTCGAGGCACCGCTATACGACGAATTCACCACTCGGCTCGTCGAACAGGTGAACAAGCTCCGCCAGGGCCACGACGCGGCCGGCAGCTTCTCCGCCGATATCGGCGCGCTGGCCAACGAAGCCCAGATGGAGATCGTCGAGCGCCACGTCAACGATGCGGTGGCCCGCGGGGCGCGGATCCTCACCGGCGGAAAGCGCGCAGAGCGTGGCCTGTTCTACGCGCCGACCGTGCTGGTGGATGTCGACCACACAATGGCCTGTATGCGCGAGGAGACCTTCGGGCCCCTGCTGCCGATCATGAAAGTGTCGAGCGAAGACGAGGCCATCGCGATGGCCAACGACACCACGTACGGCCTGGGAGCCAGCGTGTGGACGGCCAACAAGGACCGTGCCGAACGAGTAAGCCGCCGAATCGAAGCCGGCGGTGTCAACATCAACAACGCCATGATCCATGTCTTCCAATTTCCGCTGCCGATGGGCGGCTGGAAGCAATCCGGCCTCGGGCACCGCATGGGCGGCGCCGATGGCATCCGGAAATACTGTCGGGCCCAGGCGGTGGTCAGTGAGAAAGTCCACCTACCCACCGAAACACATTGGTACCCTTACTCATCGCGTAAGGCCCGGATTACGGGCGCGGTGCTTCGGCTGGTCGAAATGCACGACTGGCGTCGGCGGCTGGGCCGGCGACCGAAGTTGTGACGGACGCCCCAACCGCGGGCCCGCTCGATGGGCTCAAGGTCATTGAACTCGCCGGAATCGGCCCCGGCCCGTACGCGGCGATGCTGCTGGCCGATCTGGGCGCCGACGTCGTGCGCGTCGAGCGTCCCGGACCCGCCGCCAGTTCGGTTCCCCCCGAGCTGGATGTGTTGCGGCGCAACCGCCGGTCCATCGTCGTGGATCTGCGCGAGCCCGAAGGCGTGCGCACGGTATTAGCACTGGCGGCCAAGGCCGACGTGCTGCTGGAAGGATTCCGGCCAGGCGTCACGGAACGTCTCGGGTTGGGCCCGGCCGACTGCTGGACCGTCAACCCGCGACTGGTGTACGGACGCATGACCGGCTGGGGCCAGTCGGGCCCACTCGCGTCGAGCGCCGGCCACGACATCGGGTACATCGCCATTACCGGGGCGCTGGCATCGATCGGTCGCGCCGGGGAGGCGCCGGTACCGCCGGTGAATTTGGTCGGCGACTTCGGTGGTGGATCAACCTTTCTCGTGATCGGTGTGCTTGCCGCGGTATGGGAGGCGAGCCGGTCGGGCCGCGGTCAAATCGTCGACGCGGCGATCGTCGACGGCGCCAGCTCCCTGACCGCGCTTCTGCATGGGCTCATGGCTTCCGGGCAGTGGGTCGACCGACGAGGACACAATTTTCTGGACACCGGCGTGCCGTGGTACGACACCTACCGCACCGCCGATGACCGGTGGATGGCGGTCGGCGCCCTAGAGCCCAAGTTCTACGCCCAATTCACCGACCTGCTGGGGATTTCGGATGACCTCGGCGAGCGCGACGATCCCTCGTCATGGCCGCAGTCGCGGGAGGCCATCGCACGAGCGTTCGCGACGCGAACCCAGGACGAGTGGACGGCGGTGTTCGACGGCACCGATGCGTGCGTGGCACCCGTCTTGTCACTGACCGAGGCCGCCAACCATCCGCACCTGGCGGCGCGCGAGACCTTCATCGAAGTCGGCGGCGTGACTCAACCGGCGCCCGCCCCCCGGTTCAGCAGAACGGTCCCGCGACATCCGACGCCGCCTCCCCCGGTCGGGGCGGACACGGCGGATGTGTTGCGCGATTGGATGATTACCGACGCCGCCGTCGCGCCGCAATCCAGCGATCAATAGGAGCGGGGCAGCCCGAGAGAATGCTCGGCGACGAAGTTCAGGATCATCTCCTTCGAGACGGGTCCCATGTTCAGCATGCGCACGAGCCAGAAGTACGGCGCAAGCTGGTACTCGTAAGTCACGCCGTTGCCGCCGTGCACGGACACCGCCGCGTCCAGCGCCTCCAAACCGGCAGCGGCGCCCAGATATTTGGCCATGTTGGCTAGTTCGCCGACGTCGGCTCCGGAATCGTAGAGCTCACAGGCGCGGTTGGCCACCAACTGCGCAGCCTGCAGGTGGATGTGCGCGGCGGCCAGCGGATGGGCAATGGCCTGATGCGCGCCGATTGGCTGGTCCCAGACCCGCCGCTGGTTGGCGTACGCTACGGCCTTCCGCAGGGCATAGTGTCCGATCCCGGTGCAGATTGAACTGGTCAAAATTCGCTCGGTGTTGAGCCCGGTGAAAGCGACTGCCAGGCCCTTGTTTTCGGACCCGACCAAGTTCGCGGCCGGAACCTGGACGCCGTCGAAAAAGACTTGATGGCTTTTGTCCGGCTGGTTCATCACCGTTCGGATCGGCGTCCACGACAGACCTGGCGCGTCGGCGTCGACCATGAAGACCGACAGACGTCCACGCCCGGTGCGTTCGTCGACGCTGGTGCGCGCCACGACCATCACCCACTGCGCCGACTCCATACCGGTGATGAACACCTTCTGGCCGTTGATGATGTAGTGCTCGCCCCTGCGGCTGGCCACGGTGGAGATCCGGTGGGCGTTGGCACCGGCGTCGGGCTCGGTGATCGCGAACGCCAAACGCGTTTCGCCGGTGGCCACCCCGGGCAGCCATCGCGCCTTCTGCTCTTCGGTGGCGCTGCGATTCAAAATGGTTCCGGTGACTCCTGCCGAGAACAGCATCGCCTGCATCGGACAGCCGGCAAGAGCGGTTTCCTGGACCACGATCGCCAGCTCGCGCAGCCCCAGTCCCCCGCCACCGTATTCCTCGGGCAGATGCACCCCGAGATATCCGTTGGCACCCAACGCATCCCAGAGTTCCGCGCAGTTGGCGCCATCGTCGACTTGTTGTTGGTAGTAGGCGGGCCCGAAGGAGCCGGCGATTCCGCCGACCGCATCGCGGATCGCCTGCTCTTCTTGCCCGGTGGTGAACATGGTGCCGGTGTCAGCAGTCATCGACCTTCATCCTCGTCGCCGGCCAGGCCATCTACGCGAATAGTTCGGCGGCCTCCGAGGAGGCGCTCAGTTCGTGATAGTCATTCACGTCGAACTCGCGTATCCGGTCCCAGTATTCGATGTACTTCCACGGGCCGGTGACGACGATGCGTCCGGCATCATTGCGGTAATAGGTCGTCATCCCCTTGTGCGACCAGATGCAGTGCGCCAACGCTTCATCGAGCTCTTCGTTGTAGCGTTCGAACACGCCGCGGTCCACCTCGACGGTGGCGGCCTGGCTGACTATCAGATGACGGATCGCCTGCATGATGTAGCGGACCTGAAATTCGGTCGCGTGGATCGCACTTCCGCCGTGACCGGCGTTGGTGTTCGGACCGTTGACGATGAAGAAATTCGGAAAATCCGGGACGGTCACCCCGAGGTATGCCCGGGCATCGTTGGCACCCCACTGCTCGCGCAGCGTCTCGCCGGAATTTCCGATGATGTCCATGGGCCACAGGAACTGCAGCACCTTGAAGCCGGTGGCCAACACGATCACGTCGGACGGCACCTCGACGCCCGACCGGGTCACCACGTTCTCGCCGTCAACCCGCTCCACCGCATCGGTGATCAGCGTGACGTCGTCCCGGCACATCGTCTGGTACCAGCGATTGTCGATCAGCGGGCGCTTACCGTAGGGCGGATAGTCCGGCAGGCAGGCGTCCACCAGATCGGTCCGATCGCCGAGTTGCTCGGTGATGTACTTGGTGAGAAATATCCGGTGGCGATCGTTGGCCTCGTTGACAGCGCGCTCAGGATGGGGCCAGTCCGGATCTATCTGTAATGCCGAGTGCAGCCGATCACTGAAGTTCCAGAACGACCGCAGCCGATACCACTGAATGTAGAACGGGACCTCGTTCATCAGGAACCGGACAGACTCTTTGACCGCGCGATGGTAGTTGGGGTGCGGTATTGCCCACTGCTTCGATCGCTGAAAGACGGTCACGTGACTCGCAGTGTCGACGATGGATGGCACCACTTGCATTGCGCTGGCACCATTCCCGATCACGGCGACGCGTTTGCCGGTCAAGTCGACCGATGTGTCCCACGCGGCGGTGTGCATCACCGGTCCGGGGAACTTGTCCAACCCGGAGATCGGCGGAATCGACGGCCTGTTCACCATGCCTACCGCTGAGACCAACACGTTGGCCGTGACAGTCTCCGCGTCGCCATTAGGCGTTTTGATCTCGATCTGCCATGTCGCATTGGCGGTTTCGAAGTATGCACGCACCACCTCCGTGCTGAACCGGATGTGCCGCTTGACATCGGCCTCGGCCGCGACGCGCTGGATATAGGCTTGGACCTCGTCGCGCTTGGCGAAGTAGGTGGTGATGTCCGGGTTTGGCGCAAACGAGAACGCGTAGAGATGGCCGGGTGTGTCCACGCCGCAACCCGGGTAGACATTTTCCAGCCATGTCCCGCCCAGGTCGTCATCTTTTTCCAGTACCACGAAATCGACACCGGCAGCCGCGAGTTTCAACGCCATGCAGAGCCCGGACAAACCCGCTCCGATGATCGCAACTCGAAAGTCGCCGGGGATTGACTCAGCCGGTATCTCGATGTCCCGTGATATGAAACCCATTTCCTCCGAGAGGAGTTCGCCGTATTCGACGGGCACCTCTTCTACCATCGCGCAGCCAAGCATCCGCGTCACCTCGTCCGGGGAAGGGGTGACCGGCTCAAGTCGGCCCTCATAGAACGCGATCACAGCATCTAGCGCCGACGCCCGCACCGCAGCCTGCAGTTCGGGGGAAAGACCGCCGGAGTCGTTGTCGTCCAATGGCTTTCCCCGCAGGGGCCGAAATGGTGGGCTGGTCCACTTCCCGTCGCCCGTGAGATGCTGCAAGACGAGCAGCAGCGTAGGAAGATTGGCGTCTTCAAGCGCTACCCGAAGCCTCTCAACCCAGTTGGGATCCTTCTCCCAGGGCGCCGACACGGCAGTGGTCATAGACGGTCCTCCGCGTCCGACTTCTGAGTCGCGAGACGCCTCCGTCAACGCCCAACGGCGAAACCTCTGGCGGCGGCGTCTCGTCAATTCTCGCTTTTTGAACTATCTCGTCTCAATATAAGGCAGATATTGCGGTCCGCGCAACATCTGCCCCCGAAAATGACAACGTGAAAGTTCGTTCGCCTTCGGCAGCGTTACTGCTGATCACGCGGCTTTGAGCTGGCAATTGACGTCGCGGCGGTAGAAATAGCGGCACTCACCAAGGAGAACGACCGTGCACACGGTCGTGGGGCGAATGCGCTAGCGACTCGCGGGGCGTCGGCGCCGCGCCGCGGCGGGCTTACTCTCCGGGGGCACATATCCCAACCGCAGCAGCCCAATGGCGTGGTCTGCGATCTCCTCTGCGGTGATCTTTTCCTTGGGCCGGTACCACCGCGACACCCAAAGGATCATCCCGAGGATCAACCGCGTGGTGATGACCAGATCCCCCTTGTCGATATTGCCCGCCTCCATGTTGGCGGCGACCACCGAAGCCCACAGCTTTTCGAATTGCCGGCTCCATTTGTGCCAGCGCTGGACGACATCATTGGGCAAGTCACCGCCGTCGAAGAAGACGGGCATGTAGCTGCGCATTTGCACCGCCGCTTCGGACTGCAGCCGGACCATCTCCCTGAGCCGCTCTGCGGGATCGGCAATGTCACGGATGGCCGCCTCGACGCGCTCGGTGATCTCGCGCGTGCTGCGCTCGAAGAGTATGCCCAGGAGATCCTGCTTGGTCGGCACAGTTCGGTACAGCGTCGCACGTGAAACCGACAATTTTTCGGCGGTGTCAACGATGGAAACCGCCTCGTAGCCACCCGCATGGAACAGCTCCGCCACCGCGTCTGCGACCGCGTCACGGTCGATCGTCAGGCGCGGTCGGCCCCGCGGCCGGCCGTTGGTCCTACCGTTCACATTTTTCGGCACTGAGCTCCCTTACATTTGTGCCCAGTTTAGAGGTTAGATGTCGCACAATGCCGAAGGCCGAGCTCGAGCTGAGCATCAGGCGAAGACGAACATGGCTGTTAGCAGCCCAAACAGCCCCACGCAGTAGCCCTCGAACAGGCCGCGCAACACGCGCGGTGCCATCTTCAGCTCCATGAAGTACAAGCCGACCAGGCGGATCTTGAAGATCGCGACAGCGAAGATCGCCAGGCTCGCCGACAGGTGATGTCCCGCGCCGAATCCGTGGTTGGTGCCCAATGCCCATGACACGACAGTCAGCGCACACAGCAGAAACCAGATCAGCGAGGCATTGGTCCGTACCACCGAGCTCATGTTCACCTCACCAGGAAGATCAACGGGAAAATGACGATCCACAACAAATCGACCATGTGCCAAAAGCATGCGCCGCCCTCGAAGAAGGCCATTTGCGTCTTGGTCGGCTCCGGTTTGCGGGCCAAGGTCGACAGGACAGTCAGCACGAGCAGCCCGATGATCACGTGCGCGAGATGCAGGCCAGTGAGCACGAAGTAGTACATGAAGAATTCGTTGGTGCTGGGCGTGATTCCGGCCGTCACCTTTTCGTGGTACTCAAAAGCCTTGATCGCAACGAAGCACGAACCGACTAGCACCCCGGCCAGGGTCAACGGTCGGGCGAGGTGGCGCAGTTCGGGACGGCGCAGGGCGTGCGTCGCGAATACCACGAGGATCGAACTGGTGAGCAACACCAGGGTGTTCGTCGCGCCCAGCGAGCGGTTGAGCGCCCCCTGGGACTCGGCGAACAACTCCGGCCGGGCACCCCGCTGATGCAGGTACACCGTGAACAACACGGTGAACACCATCATGTCGCCGAACAGCAGCACCCAAATGCCGGGTTCGCCCGGCACATGACGTTGGGCAGTCGGTGATCGGTGACCGTTGGCGTCGTCGGCGGAACGCGTCACCCCGATCACGTCGGTCATGTACACATCCTTCGTCGTCAGCGCAGCAAGCCCATCTTTGAGATAATGCGTCTCAATAGTAGGCAACGAGCTGCCCGCTCGTCAACGAACTCCGGGCCATGAACGATCGCTAACAGCTGAATTGATTTTGTTCCACCCGATCTCGTAGCGTAGCGACGAGTGATCGTTCTCGCGCAATCCGGCGGCGTTGGCTGCCGCAGTAGGTCAAAGTGATCGGTGCGCTCCCCCATCATTCAGCTGCGAGCGCGGCCTAGAAAGGAACGGATGGACGTGGATAGCGTGCTGGTTGACGTCGACAGCGGTGTCGCCTTGATCACCGTCAACGACCCCGACCGGCGCAACGCGGTAACCGATGACATTTCCATCGGGCTACGCCATGCGGTCAGCGACGCGCAAAGCGATCCGAAGGTGCATGCGGTCGTGGTCACCGGTGCAGGCAAGGCATTCTGCGCCGGCGCGGATCTGTCCGCCCTCGGGTCCGCTGCCGAGGACGGGTTGCGCCGCCTCTACGACGGCTTCATCGCTGTGGCCGAGTGCACGCTGCCCACCATTGCAGCCGTCAATGGCCCGGCCGTCGGTGCCGGGCTCAACTTGGCGCTGGCGTGCGATGTGCGGATTGCGGGGCCGGCAGCGCTGTTTGACGCCCGCTTCCAAAAGCTGGGCATCCACCCCGGCGGCGGCATGACGTGGATGTTGCAACGCGCCGTCGGGCCCCAGGTCGCGCGCGCGGCACTGTTATTCGGAATACGACTTGACGCCGAGGCGTCAGTCAGACACGGTCTGGCGCTCGAGGTAGCCGATGACCCGGTGGCGGCCGCTCGAGAGCTGGCTGCCGGTCCGGCATCGGCGCCGCGAGACGTCGTGATCGCCACGAAGGCCACCATGCGGGCGACCTATAGTCCGGGCAGCCACGACAGCGGTCTGCACGCGGCCGCCGTTGACACCGAGTTGGGCCCGCAGGCCACCTCGATCCGGGCACCGGGCTTTGCGGAGCGCCTCGCCGCGGCGCGCCGCAAATAATCGCACACTAGCTGCCAATGACCGCTCCGCTGCTTGCCCGCAGCTGCGCGCAGAGTTCGATCATCGCGGCAAGAACCTCCGGCTGTTCTTCGGGCTCCATGATCGAAGGCGCCAGATCGCTGGGCGCGATGTAATCCGCGCCGGCATCCACCCACGGCCGCAACTGCGCAGCAACTTCCTCGGGTGTGCCCATCAGCCAGGACTTCTCGACCATTTCGGGCGTCACCCGGCCGACCACGTCGTCAACCTCGTCCCGGCTCATTTGATGCGGAAGCATCCGCAATGCGTAGTGCCAATCCTCCGGGAAGATGAGATCGATTCCTTCGGCTCTCCATGCGCCGTGGTGAAGCCGCCCGAATGCCGCCGTCATCCACTTGGTGATCGGGTTGTTCAGTAGACGCTCCCGCTGATCGTCGTTGCGGTAGAGCAAGACAAATGGCCAGAAGCCACAGGTGAATGCCTGCGGGTCACGGCCCTTGCGCTCGAGTTGCGCGCGTATTTCGCCAACTTGTGCTCCCCATTGATCCGGGCTGGCGAAAGCGCTCGGGACCATGCTGATGAACCCGTCGGCATGAGACGTAGCGATGTCAATCAACTGCGGGCCACCACCAAGCGCCCAGAGTTTGGGAACTTTCGGGAAATGGCCGCCGATCCAGGCCCCTTCATAGGTCCAGTGTTTCCCGTCGTGGTCAATGAGGCCATCGGCTGCCAGCAGTTTGCGCACGATCACGAAGATGTCTTCCATGCGCGCCAAACCCTGAGATCGCTTCCAGCCGAATGGCTTACACTGCTTCAGCTCGCCAGCAGCAAATTGCAGCGCCACATTCGCAGGGGTGGTCGAGGCCAACGTCAGCATCTGCTGTAGGAGTTCCGCCGGACCGTTGCGGACGGCGTCCAGCGTTGTGGTGATGTTCAGCCGAGTGGTTGCGTTCGCGGCTAGCACCGCCACCATCCCGGCGTTGTAGTACGAATCGCAATCGGCGCTTAGCCGGGCCATCGGAGTCACGTCAGCTCGCCACAGCGCCTGCGGCAAGAAGCTCACCAGCTGGTCCCAGGTCTGGAACCAATCGACGACACCGGTGGCTTCCAGTTGTCTGGCGAACTCGGCACCGGCCTGCGGCGGCAGATACCGACTCGGCCAGTAATTTACGCCGACTTCAACACTTTTGGGCATCCGCGCATCCTTTCGAATCGGTCGTCAACTTCCCGGCACCACCCGGTCGCGAGGGCGGCCGGTGATTGCGTCCAATGAATCGAGGTCGTCTGCCCCCGCGATACTGCCTATCCCGCGGCTCATCCCCCACCGGATCCGGCTGTTTCCAAACACCTTTCGCCCGGCGGAGCAGCGCCCTCAGCCCGAATCACGCATTGACCCGCGCGAACGCTTGCACCATCGATCGAAACGCATCCTCGCTCGACTCCTGGTCGATCGGCGGAACGTACGGCGTGTGCAAGACAATGTGCGGCAGCACGCCGTCATAAGCGGTGAGTTGGTCGGCCACCTCGTCGGGAGTGCCGGCGACCGAGAATGCCTGCAACAAAGCATCGGATGCGGCGGTGGCCAGTGCCGCGGGCCCGTCCTCGAGGAGCCGGCGCAACACGTAATCGCGCTCCTCCTGCAGGCCCATGAACTCGACCACCACAGAACTCACCGGGTAGGCGACATAGTTGCCGACGTTGATGCGAGCCCGCCGCAACGCCTCATCGCGATCGCGCGAAACGCTGCAGATCACCAGCGCGGTGACGTCGATGTCCGACGGATCTCGACCGACTTTCGCGGCACCGGCACCGACATTGGGAAGAACGTGCTGTTGGATAAACGACGGTGTGGGCAGGAAGCCGAACACACCGTCGGCCACCTCGCCGGCCAATCGGAGCATCCGGGGCCTCAATCCCGCCAGATAAATCGGTATCTGCGGCCGCACCAGATTGCGGGTGCCCCATGGGTTAAGAGGCGGGCTGGACGCGCGGTAGATTTCGCCCTGAAAGTCGAACGGTTCATCCGTCTCGAAGTGTCGCCAAAGTTGGCGCACCACATGGACGTATTCACGAATCCGCTTGAGCGGCCGGTCGATATCGGTGCCGTTGAAGCACTCCATCCAGCCCGCGCCCCCGGTACCAAGACCCAGCAGCGCTCGCCCGCCGGACAGTTCATCGACATCCGCGGCGGCATTCGCCATCTCGTAAGGCGTGCGCGGCGCGGCAGTCGCGATCCCGGTGCCCAACTGAATCCGTGATGTCGCCCGCGCGTTAAGGGCGTGCGTAATAAAGGGGTTTCGATAGAACTCGTAATCCCAGACCGAATCGAAGCCCGCGTCCTCGGCGAGTGCGGCGAATTCGGGGTAGCGCTCGTACGGCTGGTTGAGCATCGGCAGCGATACCCCGACGCGACTGTGGGCGAATAGCGTCATGATTGCGCTCCTCGGATCGACCTCATTGTCCAATCGGGCGCGAACGATCGTTCGCAGCTATACCATAGCTCCTCGGCGGGCAAATCCCTACCCTGCGCGCCGGGGCGATGTGACGAAGGCGAACGCCGAGTCGACCGCAGCCGATGAGCGTCCTGATGCCTGGCTCGGCGTGTTCACTGGGACTTGGCGGGCCTGATTTCGGCAGCCGCGCACAGACTCGGCCGCCGGGATCGGCGGGCGCCGCGGCCGCGACGGAGATGGCGGCCAGTCGTAAAACTGTGACCCGTGGTGCGAAATGTTGCTATCGCGTCCCGCGGGGCCAGCGGGAAGGCCGGCGGCGCGCCAATCTCGAAGTCGCACCGCACATCATGAGAATTCGAAGCGCCGTTCAATTGTGGGCGCATCGCCCCGCCAGTGGCGCTCTGGGCGGTGAATCAGTGGCTGACCAGCGCCGATTCCGGTCGCAACGCGGTGATCGCCGACGTTGAAGGCGGGACTAGCAGCGTCGTGAGCGCTGCGGATTCATGCGTCCGTCAATTCGATCCGTAGAAGGGCGGCGGGTAGACCCCCCTGGCAAGCCACGCGAGCGCTGCGATGCCGTATTCCAACTCGTCACTCGCGTCGTAGTCGGGGTATTGATCCATGTGATCACCTTCCTGCTCCGCCGACACCTCAACCTAACGGACTCGAGTCTATGCCTTCGATCGCACTCAGCGAAAGATCGTTCGCCCCTTCGGGGGCCGTTTTGAGGCGTGGAGCCGGCGTAGTAGCGGTCGGACAGCGGGCTATCCCTTCCCGAGTCGCGCCGTACGACGACCGGGCGGATCTGGTCATCCGGGCAAATGACCGTTCGCCAGTCACCGACAATCCCACCGGCGTGTGGCATATCGTCACGCCGGTCCGCACCGCAGGCGGGCAAGATTTCCCGACGCCGCCTCACCGGTGGCCAGGCGACATGACGCGACATGACGCGACATGACGCGACATGACATTGTCGGACCATCCTTGCCAGCCGGTCAGGCACGGATCTTGCCGCGCAGCAGCGAACAGTGGTTGACTGTTTGGCAAATGCTAATTGCATTGCCGTATTTGGTGTAGCGGTAGACGAATGGGGTTGATGTGAAAGCTTTGTCGATGCGGGTTGTCAGCGCTGTCATCCTCACCGTCGCGCTGTGGAGCATCACGACGACAGCCGGTTCCACCGCTACTGTCAAGGCAGCCCCGAACTTCGAATCCCTTATGGTGCCGTCGGCGGCGATGGGTCGCGACATACCGGTGGCGTTCTTGAGCGGCGGCCCGCATGCGGTTTACCTGCTGGACGCGTTCAACGCCGCACCGGGTGTGAGCAACTGGGTCACGGCCGGAAACGCGATGAATACGCTTGCGGGTAAAGGCATCTCAGTGGTTGCGCCAGCTGACGGGGCCTACAGCATGTATACCGATTGGGACCAGGACCGCAGCAAGCAGTGGGATACGTTCCTGTCCAGTGAGCTGCCCGACTGGCTAGCGGCCAACAGAGGATTGGCTCCCGGCGGGCACGGCGCCGTTGGAGCCGCGCAAGGCGGGTATGCCGCGTTGGCGCTCGCTACGTTTCACCCCGACCGATTTCGCTATGGCGGATCGTTGTCCGGGGTGCTCGCCCCCGAACGGACCGGGGTCAACGGTGCTATCACGAATGTGCTGAAGACTGACGGCGGCGTCGACCCCGTGAACATGTGGGGGGCTCCCCAGTTTGGCCGGTGGCAGTGGCATTCGCCCAATGTGCATGTGATGCGTCTGGTGGACCAGAACACCCGGTTATGGGTGTACAGCCCGGCAGCCGGGAGTCCAAGCGACGGCGGGGCAGTGGGCGCGTACCCGGATATCTGGCAGAGCACCTGCCGCGATTTCTACGCCAGCTATCGTGCTGCCGGCGGCCACAATGGACACTTCGATTTGGGAGCAGGCGGCGGTAACGACTGGGGCACATGGAGCCAGCAGCTGGGCGCTATGTCCAGCGACCTGACCTCGAACATCAGGTAGCCGCGGCAACGTCACCAGGGGCGCTGGCGGGTCAGCACGACACCTTGATTGTGAATCTCGTCGTCGTACGCTCGGGCGAGTCAGGACCGTAACCCACTGCGGTACCGGCAATCTGGTACGTGTTGTCGTTCAGTGCGATGCTGGCGTCACTGGCCGCCAGGCCACGGTTGTAGTCACCGGAAAAGCCGTTGAGATTGCGGATCCGGATAAATTCGACGTTGAGCTTCCCCGCGTTGGACACCATCACCGTTGCGCCCGACTCGTCATTGCCCGCGATGATGGTCCTCAGGTGCCGCTCTGGCGGCGGGCACTGTACGGACTGGATCCTAGGGAGCTCGTTGCCGTCGATGGTGACCTGCGCGGCGCCAGGGGGCAGCGTTCCCGGCGCTTGCTCGGCGAGCGCTTTCGACGAGCAGCCTGCGCTGCCGCCGACCACCAACGCGGCCGCAGCAACCAACGCAACCCTATTCGTCACGGCAATCCCCCTCTTCGCGGATCGTGCCTGAAGTGTATCGGCCCCCGGCGGGTAGCCACAAGCATTTTAGGACGCCAAGGTTCAGAATTTCGGACAGATTTTAATCACGCGTCAATTATGGTTCGATGAGAGATTGGGGCAGATCCCGAACGGGCGCCACATCCGGCAGTGGGCACGTGGCGGAACATGTTTCGATGCCAGCAGACAAGGCGGTCCCACCCGTGGATTTGCCGCATCAACTGTGAAATGATCGCAAGTTATGACGGTCAGCGATCTCGCTCGACACACCGCGGCGCCGCGACCCTTGGCCATGTTTAGTGCCGCTATCGTTGCGCTGGGCATCGCCACCCCCGCGCCGTTAGCAAACGCGGACAACAATCGGCTCAACAACGGGATCGCCCAAAGCGTCTACAGCATCAAACGCCAGGCCGGCTGCACGACCGACTTGAAGAACAACCCGGCGCTCGAGCTGGCGGCGCAGCGCCACGCTGAGGATGTCCTCAACAACCGGGCCCTGGACGGTGACATCGGCTCGGACGGATCGACGGTGCAGGCCCGCGCCCAGGCGGCGGGCTACCGGGGCACGGTGGCCGAAACGGTGGCCATCCTGCCGTCGGTGTCGATCAATGGCATTGACATCCTGGGCAATTGGTATTACCGCCCCGACTACTTCGCGATCATGTCCAATTGCGCCAACACCCAAATCGGCGTGCGATCGGTGAACAGCCCGGACCGCAGCGTGTTAGTCGCTGTCTACGGTCAGCCAGGCTAAGCGCACGCGGTCCATCAGCCGGGCGCAGCTCCCCGAATGAGGAAAGGGCTTATCTGGCCCCGGTGTTGTTTGACCTCGAAATTTCACAGTCGTTAAAAAACGTGCTCTGCGTTACGCTGATCTGATGATTCGGTCATTCGGCGCATTGGTGGCGTCCCTTGCGATTTGGCCTATGGGGCTGTGTTTCGCGGGCTCTTCGGCGGCGTCCCCGCCCGGAGGAAGCGGTCAATGTTCGTTCGTGCTCGAGGGACCGAAAGTGGTCAACAACTCGGGCGTGAATCAAGTGATGGCAACGGTGCACGCCGGAGCGTGCACACTGCACGCCCATACCGAGACCACCGTGTGCCTATCCGTCGTCGGTGATGAGTCGGCCGGGCAGTGCGGTTCGGGATACGACCCGCAGCCCGCGGTGGTCTACTACCCCTACCGGCCCGGGGCGACGTACGTCGTCAAGGGCCTGGGATGCGCGGACATCCTGGAGGGCAGTGACAGCCCGGCCAAGCCCTCGACAGTTTGCCAGGACATCGCGCCGTCACGCGTGACTTTGTAGATCTACACCGGATCGAATCCGGCGATCAACCAGCGTCCATCGATCTTGTCCAGGGTCACTCGCACACTCGACACGGAGTCGGTGGGCGGACTCTTGTCCACGACGGCCGTCTGGTTGACGAAGAGCAAAGCCACCGCGTGATTGGGAGTCGCCGAAACCGATGCCGCAGCGGGCACGGTGGCCGTTGTTGAGATGTGCTGCTTCTTCGCACCGGGAATCACCACATCGTTGATCAACTGGGAGTAGGAATCCTTGAACGCACCCGTCATCCGACTCTTGGCGCCTTCCAAGTCCTTTTCCACGGTGTCGGACTTGTACGACAGCAACGCGATCGTGGAATCCTTTGCGGCCGCCAGTGATTCGATGCGTGCAAGCTGCGTCTCGCGCGCCGACGAGTCCTGCCACTTCAAAAAGCCTGCGGCCCCGGCCAAAACCAGCGCCAGAGCGGGAAGCAACCCGTACACCACCACTTGCGGCCACCTGATGCGGCGTTTGAGCTTTGTCGACTCGGCCTCGTCGACCGTTTCTTCGACGTCAGCATCGTCGGACAATGCGGCCTCGACCTCGGCACTGTCCAAGGCCTCCAAGAGGTCTGGGTCGTCCAAAGTATTGTCCGCCGCGTCGTCGGCTGATTCCTCAGCCGGTTGGGCGGATTCGTCGTCGGCGCTAACGGACTGCGCTTTGTCGCCCGCATCGACGGCAGCTTCCGGACCGCGTCGTCCCACGACGCTGCGCGCACGTGCCCGCAGCCGCCCGATTCGGCGTTTGGGCTCACTCGGTTTGACGGTTTCCGGACTCTGCTCGCCGTCTTCCCGTTTCGGGTTGATGACGTCGGCCTCGCCGAGATCCTCAGCGTCTACCGGGTTCTCGGTGTTTTCGCGATCGCTTTCGACCGGCTCGGTCGCCTTCGCCTTCGCGGAGGCCTGCTTGCGTTGCGCGTCGGTTTGAACCCCCACAGCGGCTGATCCCTCTTCTGGTTTCTCGGATTTCGGCTTGGTCATGGGACAAAGGCGACGTTGGAGATCTTGGTCTCGCTACCGGACTTTTCCACCGTGATTCGCATTCGCCACTGCCGCGGCGCCGGATCTTCCACGCCGAGATTCGTCGTCTTGATGGACACGGCGACCAGGATCTGCGCTTTGTCGCCCGACTCCGACTCCACACCCGCTTCGGTGATTGTTCCCACCGACTTGGACTGCGCCTTCTTGAGCACATCGATGAAAGGCTGCTTGCGCTTGGAGAATTGGTCGTAGAACTGACCCGTTGCCGAGTCCAGAACTCGCTGGACGTCTCCGTCGGCATGCTGCCAATCAATCGTGGTCAGGTTCAGCGCGCACTGCCGTCCGATCTGAAGAAACATCTGGCGCTGCGCTTCTGCCTGATGCGACTGATACGAGCGGAAGCCGAGCCACCCGACGGTGGCCGCCAATGCGACGATGATGGCCGCCCCGGCGATCGCGGCCAACCGCAACGGCGGCATGCGCCGCTTGGCCGGCGCCGCATCGTCCGCACCGGCGTCGTCGTCACTGGCGTCATCCTCGACCGCGGCGTCGTAGTCCTCGGCCTCGTCGACGTCGCCATCGATCTCGTCAGGTTCCGGGGCTGGCATCGACTCGCTGTCCGTTGGGGACGCTGGTGAGCCGTCTTCGGTTGGTTCCGTCGATTCGGATGAGGGTGCTTTCCCCGCTGCCTTGTTCAATTCCCCGTCGGGTGTGTCAGCATTTGCTGCCATGTTCGCTCCTTGCCGGCACCCCCAGCCAGCGTGGGCTGCTTGTACCTTTGCCCGTCCGGACCAACATACTCCCCGGTGGCCGGATCAAATTCGGCTGCCGCGATCGGCGGCGCCTGCCCCAGCGAAGCCGCTGGCGCTGGTCCCTGCGGAGCCGGCGGCCCCCCGGGGAATCCCGGGGGAATCGGCTCCCCCGGATCAAACTGTGGAACACCCTGTCCGGTCAACGTCGCGTTCGGATCGCCCTTCCAGTTGTAGCCGTCGTTGAGCGGAATATACGGCTCGTCGCTTTCGCACTGTTTGACCGTCGCAGCCCGCTTGCCGGGCCGCGTCTCACATGGGTAGTTCCGTGCGCCGCGCACCGCGTTGAAGTGCGAATCCTGCGGTATCCGGCAATACACCAAACCGGGCGGCCGCGGCGGGGTGTCCTCGAACACCGCCGAACGCTGCTGCTGCACCGGGAAGAACCCGGTGGTACACGCGGGCGGCCAGTTCAGGTTCAGGTTGAAATCCAGTTGCAGACCCCGATACGGACTCTTGAGATCCTTGTCGGGAAGCTGGATCGCCTGGGCGTCAGCAACAATCTGCGGCAGCTGGACCAGCAAAGCCTCCAGGTTGTCGCGGTAGGTAAGCCCCACATCGCCGACTTTGTCCAGGTTGGATACCGCACCCGGAAGCGTCGGCTCCACCCGGTCGATCAACTCGCGGATCGTGTCGAATGTCGGTCCGATCTTGCGAAGCCACCCCGAGAAGTTGCTGCCATTTTGATCGGCGGTCTGAATGTCTTTGGTGATGTGAGCCAAGTGCGCGGCCCAGCCCTGAATCGAATCCGCGGAATCGATCTGGCTGTCCAGCAGCGGCTTCGGCTCGTCGATCAGGGTCAGGATCGCGTCCAGGTTCTTGCGGGCATCGGTGGCCAAGGTGGCGCCGCCGCCGATGAATCGGGACAGTTCCGGCCCGAGTCCCCCCACCGCGGTATAGGACTCGTCGACCACCGTCTTGAGATTGCCGCGCGGGATCGCGTTCAGGCCGCGCGTAGCCGCCAACAGCAGCGAGTTGATGTTCGGCGGAATCGTGGTGCGATCCTGCGGGATCACGTCGCCGTTTTTGAGCATCGGCCCCTTGCCGCTGCGCGGCACCAGATCCACGTACTGCTCACCGATCGCCGAGGCGCTGTGCACGCTCGCGGTCAGATCGGCGGGGATCTTGACATCCGAGTCCAGCGACAGCACCGCCTCGACCCCGGAGTCGGACAGCTGCACTTTGGATACCTTGCCGACCTCTACACCCCGGTAGGTGACGTTGCCGGCGCGATACAGCTCCCCGGCCCGCTCCAACTGCACCTTCACCGTGTACCGGCCGATGCCCAAATACACCGCCGGCAAGTGGGCGTAATACAGGCCAACCAGCCCCGCCGAGGCGATGGAAATCACGGAGAAAATCGCCAGGGTGATAATCGTTCGCCGACTCAATCGCATTTTACGGCCCCTGGTTGAACTGGTAGGGCGCAACGAGCGGGTTGCGCGCGGTGTAGGGGCTGGGCATCACCCCGAGGGTGCGGCCCCACTGCAACTCGAGTTCGGTGAGGTTACCTTCCCATCGGGTACCGGTGAAGAATGACGAATCGATGCGGCTCAGCGTCAAGTCGATGATCGCCGTCAAGTTCCCGTAATCACCCCGGATCCATTTGGCCACTGGCGGTTTCGAGAACAGCGGCACCGTGAGGTAGTCCAGGCTGCGGGTCAGCGCGATGCCGGAGTTGGCCAGCGATTTCAACACCGGGCCAAGATCGCCGAGTTCCTTGATCAGGTTTTCCCTGGATTGTTCGAGGACGTCCGAACCGGGATTGCTGGCGCCGCCGAATTGATCGAGGGCCTCGCCAAGTTTGTCCTTCTCGTTATTCAGGACAGCTAACGCATCCGGAATGGTCTTCAGCGCCCTATCGAGAACCGGCTTGTGTTCGGCGAACTGGCCGACCAAGTTGTTGAAGCTGTCCAACGCGCGGATGATGTCATTTTTTTGATCGTCGAGGTAAGCGGTGAACTTATCCAGCTGTCCGATCAGGTTTCTCAGATCTTGTTCACGACCGGTGAACGCGGTGCTCAACGCCCGGGTGATGTCTTGCAGCTGGCCCAAGCCGCCACCGTTGAGCACCAGCGACAGCGCGCCCAACGACTGCTCGGTGGTCGGGTAGCCGCTGGCTGACGACAACGGAATCACGGATCCGTCATGCAACCGGCCCTCCGGCGCGACACCGGGCGGCGGCGCGAGTTCGATATGCAATGTGCCGAGCAGGCTGGTCTGACCGATCGTCGCCGTCGCATTTGCTGGCAGTTTGACGTTGGGTTCGATCTTCATGGTGACCAGCGCATGCCAGCCCTGACGTTCGACTTTGGCCACGTTGCCGATCACCACATTGTTGAGCTCCACTCGGGAGTTCTCTTTGAGATTCTGCACATCCGGCATCTGCGCCTGGATGGTGTAGGACCCCTCCCCTTCCCCCGCCCTGCCGGGCAGCGGAAGCGAGTTTGCGCCGCGGAAGCCCCGCAGCGCACCACAACCCGAAGCCGTGGCGACGGCCAGCATGACGAGGAGCAGCACGCCACAACTGCGCCAGGGGCGCCAGGTGTCCGGCCTCACTGCCCACCTCCAACGTCGCCCATATTTTCCACGACGCTGGGCAACATCATTGAACGCAGGCCGCTGGCCGGATCGACCGGAAGCGGGTTTGCCGGTTTGGCCGGTACATAGGGCGCGTTCGTGTTGATCATCCCGTTGCCGAAGAAGTTGAAAATCTCATTCGCCGGCGGCAGCGGCCCCTCGGGATCCGGCACCTTACGGAACGCCTCCGTGGGCGGCGGCCCCGACGGCGGAATGTAGTCCGGCCGCAACCAGTCCTCGCTGTAGGTGACCTCGTTGGGGCGCGCTGATTCCCCGACGAATGGGTTGAAGCCCAGCGGCAGGAAATTGACCTGACGGTTCTTGATGATGGGAGCCATGTATTGGACGCAGAGCTTGGCCGACTGCTCGGCGCCCAGCCTCGATGCCGCCTGCACCGCCGAACACAAGAACTGCAGCGGATTGGCAAAGTTCTGCAACGCCAGCGCGCCGGTGAATGCGAGTTGTGACGGCTGATAGATGTTCAAAACGTTCTGAAACACGTTGGGCCCCACATGCAGCGCCTGCTTTACGTCGTCGAGACTCTGCACCAATGCATCGGTCAACTCCGCCAGCTTGTCCGACGTGACGCCCAGCGTCTCACGATGCTCATTGAGGAAGTCGATGATCGGGTCGAGGTTGTCGTTGAGCACCTTCATGTACGCGCCAATCTCGTTGTCGGCCAACGCCGCCGACACCGCGTTCAGGTTTTGGTTGAGTTGGCGAAGCAGTCCGCCGCTGTCACGCAGCGCGTGCACCAGTGCCGCCAGGTTCTTGAACGATCCGAACAAATCGCCGCTGTGGTCGGCAAGCGCCGAAACCGCCTGGGACAGATGGATTATCGCCTCTCGGATGTCGGCGCCCTGGCCGCGAAGGTTGCTGGCCGCGGTGTCGATGAATTCGCCCAACGTGCTGACCCCACCGGGTTGGGTGGGTTGTAGGACGTCGGTGAGCTTCTCGAGCTGCGCACGCAGATCGTCCCACTCGACCGGGACGGCGGTACGAGCCAGCGGCAGCACGGTGCCGTTGGTCATCGCGGGGCCGCCCGTGTAGACGGGTGTCAATTGAAGGGCCCGGACTGTCACCAGTGACGGCGACAGCACCACCGCTTTGGCGTCGGCGGGCACTTTGTACTTCGAGTCGTACCAGAACGAGACCTTGACGCGGTCGGGCTGCGGTTCGATCTTCTCGATCTTGCCGACGGCGACGCCGAGGATCACGACGTCGTCGCCGACGAAGATGCCGTTGGCGTTTTCGAAGTATCCGACGACATTGGTGCGGTCGCTCGGCCACCACGCCCAGGTGGCCACCCCGGCGATGAGCGCCAACACCACCGCCGAGGCCAAGATGATTCGCGACTTGCTGGATTTCACTGTTGACCTCCCTGACCCGGTTGCGCGGGACCCGGCCGAGGACCGAAGGATTCAGACGGCGCGAGCACTGGCCCCTGGTTCGGCGGTATTTGGCCGGGCGCAGGCTGCTCGACCGGGCCCACCGAGGCGTTGCCCGGCCCCGGTCCCAGTGCCGGCGGCCCCGGCGGCGGCCCGCCCGGCGCCGGCGCCGGGGGTTCGGGCCGAAGCGGATAACAGCCGGGGGCTCCCGGTCGGCCCGGGACGCTGCACGGCAGGTCACCGGGGTTGCCGGTGATGGCGTCGGGAATGTTCAGGCGCGGGTCGCCGCCCTGACCGGTCCGCGGGTACGGCATCGGCAAGGGTGGCATGGCCGGCTGTCCGGTCTGTGGATCAGTGAGCTGCGAGGGCAGCATGGTCGCGGGATCCAACCCGAGGTCGGAGAAGGCGGAATCGATGAACGGTTGGACGAATTGGCCCGGCAACAGGTTCACCAGGTATGCCTTGAAGAACGGGCCCGAAGCCACGGCTTCGCCCAGCGCGAGCGCGAAGCTGTTCAAACCTTTGAGCGCCTCCTGGATGCGCGCCTTGCGGTTGTTGAGCAGCCCTAGCACCCCGTTGAGTTTCTCCAGCGTGGGTTTCAATGTCGCGTGGTTGTCGTCGATGATTCCCATCAACACCCGGACGATGTTGCTGTTGTCGTTGAAGACCCTGTCCAGGTAGCGGTCCTCGGCTTTGAGCCGAGCCAGCAGCAAATTGGTGTCGCCGACGAGGTTGACTATCTGCTCGCTGCGCTCGCCCAGGACCTTGGTCACTTTTGCGGCGTTGCTCAGCAGATTCCGAAGCTCTCTGTCGCGCTCGTCCAACGTCTGGGCGAACCGGGCCACTCCCTCGGCCGCAGCCTTGACTTGCGGTGGGGTCCCACTGAATTCGTTGGCCACCACGGAGAGCGCGGTCGACAGCTGGTCGGTGTTCAGCTTGGCGACCGTCTTCGACAGGTCGCCCAGCACATCGGGCAGTTGATAGGCCGGCGTGGTGCGCTCCAGCGGTATCGGCCCGGTGAGCGGACGGTCGCCTCGCGGGGTGAGCTCGACGAGCTTGCTACCCAGCAGGGTCTTCAATTTGACCGCGGCCTCGGTGCGGTCGCCGAGGCGTATGTCGCCGGGAATGCGGAACTTGACCAACACCTTGGGTCCGTCCAGGCCGACCCACGACACCCGCCCGACGCGGGCGCCCGAGACTTCCACGATGCTGTTGGTCTCCAACCCGCCGGCCTCAGCGAAGTACGCCGAGTATTCCTTGTCGCCGGTAAGGAAGGTCAACTTGTCGTAATTCAGCGAAATCAATACCGCCAGCGCCACGGCGGCCATACCGATGATTCCGATTTTGTAGGGGTTGCGCTCAGAGAACTGCTTCATCTCGAACAGGCGCCGGTATGCACGGATCATTTCGGTGTGCACCTCCCCGAACGCTGACTGGCCAGCGTGATGTAGGTCGGCTGGCCGTTCTTGCCGTTCACCTTCAATATCGCGTCGCAGAGATAGAACGTGAAGAAGTCGCCGTACAGGCCCTCCCGACCGATGATCCGGTAGTCGTCGGGCAACGTGTTGATCAGGTTGTCGACGAAGTCCTTGTCGGCCATGATGGTTCCGGCGACGCGGCCCCCCTCATCCACCACTGATTTGAGTGGAGCGCGGGCCCCCTCCAAAACGTCGTTACCCGCCTTGAAGAGCCTCGCGGCGCCCTTCAAACCGTTCGCGAGGTCGTTCCTTCGAGCACTGAGCGTTTGGATGAGCGTCGATAGCGAGTCCACCGCCTTGGCGACCTGCTTGTCCTGGTCACCGGCCGACGCGAGCACTGTGTTCAGGTTCGCGATCAGCTCTCCGAATAGCCGGTCGCGATCGGCCAGGGTCCCGGTGACGGACGCAGCCTGACTCAGCACCGATCCGATCGTCGCCCCCTGGCCCTGCAATGCCTGAATCAACTGACCGCTGAGCGCATTCACCTGATCGGGGTCGAGGGAACGGAACAGGGGCCGTAAGCCCCCGATCAACGCGTCCAGATCCAGCGCCGGCTGCGTCCGGCTCAGCGGGATGGTCCCCCCCGGTTCGAGTTTCTTGACGCCCCCCGCACCTTCCTCCAGCGCGAGGAATCTGCCCCCGAAGAGGTCGTCGTACCGGACAACCGCCCTGCTCCCCTCGGTGAGCATCACCGACTTGTCCGCGGAGAATTCAACTCGCACCGTCGAATCGGGCTGCACGGCAATTGCTTTGACCTTACCGACCTCGACGCCGGCGATCCGCACGAAATTGTTTTCGCGAAGCCCCGATATGTTGGCGAACACCGCGTTGTAGTTGTTCGACTCCTCAAAACGGAATTGGCCGAAAACGGCAAGCAGCAAAGCGATGCCCAACGAACATACGGTGGCATAGATGGCAAACCGCACCAGTATGCCTCGGAAGTTCTCGCGCAATGTTCGCCTTTCTCGGACGCGGGTCGGGGTGCGCTAGCGGGGTTTGGCCGGTGTTCCTGGATAGGGCGGCACGAATGGCTCGGAACCAGCCGGCGGTTTGCCCATGCCCGGGTCTCGCGGCCGGCCGGCGGGCGGGGCCGGCGGCAGACCCGGATACAGGGGTGTGCCGTCCGGCGCATACCGCGGCGCACCGTAGGGGGGCGCCCCGGGATAGGGCACGGGGCCCGGCGCCGGGCCGCCCTCGTCCTTCAGGGTCGGCGGCAGGGGTGTGCCCCGGGTGCTGGGCGAATAGACGGCATACCCAGGGAATCCGATGCCCGGATTCGGGCGCACGTCGATGCCTGGCCCGAACCCGGAGTTGGTGATCAGGTATCGCTGCGGGAAGTTCTTCTCGACGTCGGGCAACGAACCGCAGCTCGGCGTTCCGCCGGGACCGCCCTTGATGTCGATGACGGGAAGATTTTCCGGATATCTGTAGGCATCGTCGCCGAAGAGCAGGCCGGCATCGGCGAGGAAGGACCGCCCGTTGAACGTGAAGGCATCGGCGTAGCCGCGATCCATGACGAGCTTGGCGCCGAGGAACGTGCAGGTGAGTTCGGGGTTGTATTTCATCAACAACCGCGTCGTCGGCTCGAGTTCCTTGATCAGATGGATGAGGTTGGCCGTGTTGTTCTCGTCGAACAGTTTGCCACCGCTCTTGCCGAGCCCGGTGAGCGTGACCAGTGCGAAGTCAAGGTCTTCAGATTGCCTGGTGATGACGGCGCTGTCCTGGGCCCCGGCGTCCAGCACGGTCACCAGACTCTGCGCCGCGCCCGCGTAGGTATCGCTGAACCCGCCGAACGCGCGCCAGTCGGCCCGAAGCAACTCGCTGCGGGGATTGACCGCCATCAGCACCTGATTGAAGTCGGTGATGGCCTGGCCGATGGCTTCGCCCTTACCGCGAAACCCTTCCGCCAACGCCGATACCACCGCGTTGATCTTGGCAGGATCGATCTGGTTGAGCACGCTTACCAGATCCTTGAGGACCGAGTTCGATTCGATGCTCACCTTGTTAGTGGTCAGCACGGCCCCCGACTGGAGGCGTTTGCGGCTCGGGTCGGGCGGGGGGCGCAGGTCGACGTATTTGGCGCCGAAGACGGTCGGCGAACTGATCTGGGCTTCGACGTTGGCCGGAATGTACCTGAGCTGGCTGGGATTCAGCTCCAGCCCGAGAGTCGCGCCATTTTTTGGGTCGATCGATGCGACCCGGCCGACTTCCACACCGCGATACTTGACGACCGCATTGACGTCCATCACCAGACCGGCCCGATCGGACACCAGTGTCACGTTGGCATAGTCGACGAAGTCCCTCTTAAAGGCCATCACGCACAACGGAATTGCCGCGACCACCAACGCGACCAGAATCAGCGCATACCAACCCGGATGCACCACACGTGTCTTTTTCATCGCCGTTAACCCGACAGGTGGAAGTCGCCGGACTGCCCGTAGAGAACCAGGGACAGCACGAAGGTAAGCGTGATCGACACACCGATGGACGCCCGCACCGCGCGCCCCACCGCGTCGCCGACACCGGCGGGCCCGCCCGAGGCGGTGTAGCCGTAATACGTGTGGATCAGCATGACGATCACCGCCTGAACGGTGCACTCGAGCCCCGACACCAAGACGTCCCTGGGCAGCAGGAAGGTATTGAAGTAGTGGTCGAAGCCGCCGGCTCCCTGGTGGTAGGTGAGCAGCACGATGCTTCGAGTCGTAAAGACCGATCCGACAAAGGTGATGCAGTACAACGGCGGAACCACGAGCAGGCCACCCAGCACACGGGTGGTCACCAGGTAGGGGATGGAACGGATGCCGATGACCTCCAGCGCGTCGATCTCCTCGCTGATCCGCATCGCGCCAAGTTGCGCGGTCGCACCCGCGCCGATCGTGGCCGCGAGACCGTTGGCAACAATGAGCGGAAGCTGCAGGCGCACATTGGCATACGCGGAGAAGAATCCCGCGATAGCGCCGACGCCGATGCTGCTGGCCTGAATGTAGCCGAAGATGCCGACGATGGCCGCCGCGCTGCCGGTCAACACGGCGAGGATCACAACCTCGCCGCCGATCAGGGCAAGCGCACCTACGCCCAAGCTCATCTCGGAAACGACACGCAATGTTTCCGATTTGTATTTGACAATGGTGCTGCGAATGGCGACGAGGGCTTTGACGTAGAACTCCATTTGCTCACCGAGGCGAGTCCAGCCGCCGGCCCATTCCCGCGCGGTGCGGGCCAGCCGCGGATACCGGGCGCTCACCACGGTCTTTGCCTCGGCGGTCATGTCGCCAACGTCTGTGTCGCGGTGACGACGCTGATGATGATGTTCGCGATCAGCAGCGCCATGAACGTGAACACCACGGTCTCGTTGACCGCGTTTCCGACACCCTGCGGGCCGCCGCCGGCAGACATTCCCTTATAACAGGCGATCAATCCGGCGAGCACCCCGAAAACGGAGGCCTTGACGAAGCTGACCACGACGGTAGGGCCGTTGGTGAGCAACGTGAGGCTCGACGCAAACGCCCCAGGGTTGCCGTTAAGTGCGTAAACCGCGAACATGTAGTCCGCGCTCAGCCCCGCGATGACCACGACGGCATTGATCAGATTGCCGGCGATGAGTAGGGCGGTCACCCGGGGCACCACCAGTCGATGAACCGGATCGATGCCCAGGACCCGCATTGCGTCGATCTCTTCGCGAATGGTTCGGGAACCCAAATCGGCGCACATCGCCGTGGCCGCGGCGCCACTCAGCACGAACACGGTGGTTACCGGGCCGATCTGCGATACCGTCGCCAGCCCCGAGGCCGCGCCGATCACGTCGCCCGCACCGAACGACACGGTCGCGACGCCAAAGAGGAACACGACCATACCGTTGAAGGCAATCGATTGTGCGATCGCCGGGAAGGTCGCGACCCGGGCGATAAACCAGCACTGCTCGATGACCTCGCGCCAGAAGAACGGGGGCCGGAGTGCCTGGACCAACGTGTCCATCGTCAATGCGATAAAGCTGCCAACTTCGCGAACCGGTTTGTTCAGCGGCTTCTTGGCCAGCCCGACCAGAGGGGCATTCGAGACCACTAACAATCCCTCCTGGTTTGCTCGGTGCCGTCCGGACCGGCCGGCGCGAACTCGGCGCGGCAGGACGAAAGCGGGCTTTGTGTCGCCGTCACACAGGCCCGCCGCGCGGTCGCCGGATGGGAAGACGCTCCTGGCGCGATGTCAATCTCCCCCATCCGTATCCATCTCCCTCGTGCGACGTTCCAGGTTCGAGGTGATGCGTGCCGGACCACACTCTGAGTCTGATGTGTGCGGGACCACATTATGCAGCAACCAGTCTCAAGTCAATACTTTTCTGTCCTTGTCGTCTCAAAACACGTGCCAACGGCCTTCGTCGCTGCCGGGCGTCAGTCGACTTCGCCTGGGTTGCTTAGACATTGGCGCGTTTTTCGGGGAATTCCGGACGCCTGCCCGCCCGGGCGCAGCCGCCTCTAAATATAGTGTTGCTTTACCAATATTTTATCGAAATTAAAGACTGGACGAAGCCGTTGCGCGCAGTGTCTCAGCTGCTACTGGCCCCGCCAGCGAGACCAGCGACACGGTGTCCGTGCTGGTCGTTGGCAGTAGACCCAAGGGTCTTCCCGGCACTGGGTTTAGCGCCGCTATACATTCAGATGTCGTGTCGGAAAAGTGATCTCGTGGCTCACCGACACACACGGAACTCACAGGGGAACGCACTGACGCCGCCGGCCGTGGCCCGGCGACCCGGCGGCCAGGACCAGCGGCGCCTCAGTTGCCGACTATTCGCCGTCCGTCTAGCAGCCATCTGGGGAGGGCGCCCCCGGCCGGCTGCGCGAGCATCCGGTTGTGCGAACAGTTGGCCCCGCGGTGCCGGACCCGTAGCACAGGTAGTGACCGACATCGCGTTCGATCAATCGGGGGCCCACCGGCGGCGCCGCCGCGAAAGTAGACACCGGGAAGTCCACTACGCTGACGAGGTGCCATCGCTCACCATCCGCGTCGCGGCCGCACTCACGGCCTGGTGCGTCGCTTTGCTCTTATCGTCGTGCAGCGGCTCGCCGTCAGGCGACCACGCGCAGCCCACCCGGAGCGACGACAAGCCAGTAATCACTGGCGAACCCGCCGCCTTTGGCCCCGCTGACGTCGCTTTCGCGAACGACGCAATCGCGCACGAGCAGCAAGGGATCAGCATGGCGCAGCTCGTCTCCGACCATTCCAACAATCCCGATGTTGTCGCGTTCGCTGCCAAGACCTCCACGGCCCTACAGGTCGACACGCAGGTCTTGAAAGCCTTGCGGGCGCAATGGAAAGAAAGCCAGGACAACCCAACCGGGGCCAGTGGCCAACCGGCCGCGCCGAGCGAGCCGAGCAGTAACGCGACCCTGGCTGGGCTTGCGGCGGTACGGGGTGCCGAGTTCGACACGCTTTGGCTGAATTCGATGATTAGCCTGTACCAGGCAACAATCGACCTCGCGAATCGCGAAGTCGCCAACGGAAAGAACGTAGACGCCACCAGTCTGGCCAAGCAGATTGTCGAGGCACGGCAGGCCGACATCGGTCAGATGCGGCAGCTCCTCGCGGCCTAATTCGTGTGGCACGCAACGCTATTCACGGTGGCTTCACGGCCGATCCAGATCTGCCGAGCACCAAATGGCGCGCCCCAGCTACCACTCGCATATCGATGAGACACTTGGCGTCCACTGTGTCAGGTCTTCCCGTGTCGCTACCGTACATGTACGCTTCGGAGCCATGCGCACCCCCAGCGCGTCCGGAAGAAGCTGATGTGGCCGTCCCGAAGGTGAGCCTCGAGGCCTTGGTCGATGCCGCCGCCGAGATAGCCGGCGCCGACGGCATCGACGCGGTGACGATGCGTCGCCTCGCCGAGCGGTGCGGCGTGGGAGTCATGACGATCTACGGCTACGTCCGCACCAAGGAACAGCTGTTGGCGGTGCTTGCCGACCGCTACCTGGCCGAGATCGAGCTACCGAACACCGACATGCGTTGGCAGGACCAGCTGGTCACGATGTTTTGCTCGGTTCGGGAAGTCATGGTCACGCATCCGACCCTCGTCCCGATCATCGCCAACCAACGTCTCGACACCCGGGCCGCCTACCGAGGCGCCGAGCTGGTGTGTGGCTTACTGCGGGCAACGGGCATGTCCGATCGTGAGGTAACCACGTCATTCGCGACACTCACGTCGTTCATCGTCGGATCGGTGCAGCGCGAACTGGCGGCGATGGACTCCGCGGCGCGGCCAGGCTTGGCCGCTCTTCCCGTCGACGAATTCCCCAATGTGGTCTCGCTCTTCGGTCCCCTGGTCACGGGTGATGCCGGACAAAATTTCCGTGACGGCCTGCAGCTGGTGATCGATGCGATTGACACCCGCGTGCCCAGACGACGGAAATCAAGACAGCCCACTCGCTGAAGGCCCAGAATAGCGAACGTCGAGGAGAGGTTCTCATGGCCCGCATGAATTTAATCGAATATATATTCAATAACGAAGAAGTCCGGTGACGGAGTCCGGTCAGGGGGCCGACACCCTACGGCCACCTATCGCAACGATCGTCGATTCGGTCGACGACATCAACGCCTCGTGGCTAACCGATGCGCTGCACCAAGCCGGTTGTCTCGGCGGCGGCCACGTCGCGTCGTTCACCAGCGAGTTGATGAGTGTTGGCCAGCTGGGATCGGTTGCGCGGCTGACCCTCACCTACGAGGGCGCTGGATCGGAAGCGCCGCCGACTCTGATGGTCAAGCTGCCGTCCAGGGATGCCGGCAGTCGGGCGATCGGTGTCACGCTCGGTATCTACGAGGGCGAAGTGCGCTTCTACCGGGAGATTGCCCCGACCGTCGGTATCCGGGTGCCGAGGATGCGCTGGGCTGACATCGAATCGTCGACCGGCCGGTTCAGCCTTCTCCTTGAGGACCTGAGCGCGGTCGGGACGCCCGGTGACATGATCGCCGGAGGCACCGCCGACCAAGCTGCCCGAGCATTGGATGCACTCGTCGAGCTGCAAGCGCCACACTGGTCGGATCCGGCCTTGCGCGAAAAAAATTGGCTCGCCCACCCCAGCCGTAACCAGAACTTTTTCGCCGGCGTGGAGCCGGCGCTGCCGCTATTCCTCGAGCGCTTCGGTGGTCGCCTAGATGCTGCCGACGTCGAGCTGGTGGAGCAGGTCGTTCCGTACGCCAACCGCTGGGCCGCACAGATGACCGCTGGCCCCACCGTGGTCCTGCACGGTGATTACCGCATGGACAACATTCTCTTCCCGGACGACCCGGACGCTCCGGTCGCGGTGTTTGACTGGCAGGCAACACGTTTAGGTCCACCACTGGTCGACGTTGGTGTGTACCTCGGCGGCTGCCTGTCGTTGGAGGATCGGCGTCACCACGAGCGAGAACTATTGAGGCGATACCACGATCGACTGATGTCACGCGGGATCACCGGCTTCTCGTCCGACGACATGTGGGAAAGCTACCGCTGGTGCGTCTTTTACGGACTGATGCTCAGCGTGCCATTTTCCGTTCAGTTGGAACGAACCGAGCGCGGCGACGCGCTGTTCGCGGGCATGGTTCGCTCCTACGCCCAACAAGCGCGAGACCTCGAATCAATGGAGCTGCTGCGATGAGTACATCCGTCACCACCGCCTTGGCGTTTTCCTGTGACCGTCACACGCCGCCGGCCAATTTCGCGGCCGCAGCAGCAGCCGCGACACAGAGCGGTGCGGTCGACGAACTGCTGATCTGGGACCAGATGACCAACTTCTGGCCGCGCCAGCTGTGGTGCCCGGAAAACAGCCCGATGGCGACGATCATCCCCGATCTGGACTCGTATTCCGACGCGTTTGCGATGAGCGGTTACCTGGCCGCCTCGGTGCCCGGCATCGGTGTGACGATCAGCACCGATGCGATCCGTCGGGGGCCTGCGGAACTCACCCAGACGATGATGACGCTCGCCAACATGACCGGCGGCAGAGCGAAAGTGATGATCGGCGCCGGGGAAGCCAAACAGGTTGTGCCATATGGCTGGAAGAGGTCTGAGGGATTGGCCCGCCTCGAAGATCAACTCAGGTGCTTCAACGCGTTGTGGTCGAGTACCGAACCTGTTGATCTGCCCGGCAATCATTGGACCTTCAAACAGGCATGGTTGGGGCAGTCACGCACTCATCGCCCGAGCGTGTGGGCGTTGGGCGGCGGGCCGAAGTTGTTCGACCTTGCGACAACCTATGCCGACGGGATTTCGGCCATCGTGCCTTGTGTCGCGCCGACGCCAGACTCTTGGGCTCAGACGGTCCGCACGATGAAGGCAGAACTCGAGCGGAAGGGACGCGATCCTGAGCAGTTCGAATTCGGGATCTGGTTTATGGCCTTGGTGCACGACGATGCCGATCTTCTGGCGCGTGCCCTCGACAATCCGATGATGCGTTGGATGGCAGGTGTTTTCGGACGGTTAGACCAAAGCGCCTGGGACGCCGAGGGCATCGAGCCACCGCTGCCGCGAGATTGGCACTACGCGGTGAAGCTACTGCCGGTGACCTGGACCGACACGGAGATTCAAGGCCTGCTCAGCCGCACGACGCATCAGATGGCCGCGAAATCGTTCGTCTATGGCACTCCCGAATCAGTTGCGGCACAGGTAGAACAATATGTCGATGCCGGAGCCACCTGGGTCAGCGTCTGCGATATTCTGCCGCTGCTCCTCGATCCCGACGATGCACAGGCAGGCCTTACGCGCAATATCGACATCTGCGCCCGCCTGAAGAAGGCGGGCACGCATGGCGGATAACCCACCTGTCATCGAGGATCTGAGCGCATTCCTGATCTCGGGCCGGGTGGTTTCGCGACGCCCTGCCGATCCGAGTGACGAAACCGGCGCGCGCACTCCGGTCGACGGCATCGAAGATGGAGTATCAGCCGACCGCTTGGGTTTTCGTCGCGTCTTCATCTCGGAGCGGTGGAACCTCAAGGAGGTCGCGGTGCTACTGGCCGCGGTCGCCGCGCGCACGTCCCGCGTCGAGTTGGCGACCGGATTGGTATCGCCGGCACGTCGTAATGTGTTGCACATGGCTGCCTTTGGCGCCACAATGCACGCGTGCTTCGGGCCCCGATTCGTGCTGGGCCTAGGTCGCGGCGACCACAGTTACTTGCGCAGCGAAGGACTGCGGACGCAGGGGTTCGAGGGACTGTGCGATTACGTCGACATCGTTCGCCGGCTCTGGGCCGGCGAGGCCGTGACCTACGAAGGTCCAGCGGGACGATACGACGGCATCAAACTCGGCGACGTGTACGAGGGCGAGCAACCGAAGGTTTGGTATGGCACGTTTGCGCTGCCCAAGGCCGCCAACGCAATCGCCCGATCATTCGACGGCGTGCTGCTGCCGCCGGTTCTCACGCCGGCCGCGACCGCGGCCGCGGTGACGCGAATTCGGCAGGCGTGCGAGCGTATCGACCGAGATCCGGCAACGGTGCGGATCTGCCAGTGCGTGATCACCGCGCCCGGGCTCTCCGATGACGAAACCAGAGCGCTTGCCCATGCGCGGGCAGTCACCTATCTGCAGGCCCCCGAGTACGGTGACGCGCTGGTCCGCGCGAATGATTGGGATACCGCGCCCGTCGCGAAGCTACGCGCGCACACCCAGTTTCAAGGCAACAAGGAGATGGCCGACCTGACCTATCACCGGATTCAACTGATGGAGCCGGCGCGGTTGATCCCTGATGCATGGATGGAGGAGACCTGCGCACTCGGGTCGGTCGACCACTGCGTCACCCAGCTGCAGCGCTTTCGCGATGCCGGCGCGGACGAGATCGCGACCTACGGCAGCACGCCTGGGCAGAACGCCGGGTTGATCGAGGCGTGGCGGACACGCGACCGGATAGGTCTACGTCGATAGCGGGGTGGCCAGTTGAGGTTCAGATTGCAACTGAGGCCCATGCCGCGGTACGGACCCGGGATGTCCATGGGCGGGGGTTAGCCGGCTGACGGTTGCGCGACGACTATGGCGCCGCAGTAGGTTTGGCGCCTTCCGGGTAGGCGCCGTAAATGGTCAGACGGGTCATCTCGTCGAGGAACGCCTCGACGCTCGGACGCGGGCGGGTTGAGCCCTCAAACATCCAGTCTCCGAACACCGCGATCGAAAACACCATCCCAAAGATCACGCGCGTCACGACCGCAGGGTCGAAATGACGGAACCCGCGGTCCTCGATCTCGTCTTTCATGATCGCCTCGAATTGTTCGAGGAGCCTGCCGAGTTGCGGCGCCCACGCGGTCTCGGCGCTTAACGGTCCGCCCACCGCTCTGGCCCCGACCATCTCGTAGATCAGCCGCCGGTTGGCCGACAACACGTCGTAGACACCGCGATAGAAGTCGTACGTCTCGGCGTAGGCACTTTTCATCCCGCGAGGTCGGCTAGCCCAGTCCGCGACATACTCGGAAACGAAGGTGTTGAACGGGGCCAGCACGGCCTCTTCGAAGAGCTTTGCCTTGGACCCGAAGTGCCGAAAAATCATCGGCTCCGTCACCGAGGCGGCGCGTGCGATTTCTCGTGTGCTGGTGCCCGCATAGCCACGCTCGGCGAACAAGGCGCGCGCCGATTCCAGCAGCAGACGCCTTCCCTCGCCACGCGTCACTGGCTGGCCGTTGGCCTTAGGCTTGCTGGGCACCCCGCCATTTTCGCACCGACCGGCACTTCCGGCCCGCCGAATCCCGGGAGTCGCGTGTCGCAAATTTCACGACCGACTCCGCCAGTGCGGCGACGGTTTCACCGTCCGTGACTTCGGGTGGGGGGCGCGGACCGGTGCCGGACCCAATCAATGGACGGCAACGCCGGCCGTCCGGTATTCAACCGGGTCAAACGCCGGCTTTGCTGCGGTGGCTTCAGCGTTGATCGCCCGCACCGTCAGCACGGTGAAAACAATGATCCAGGCAAAAAACACAATCATTGGGATATAGAACACCAGGACCCCATTCTGCGAGAACGGCCCGGTTTTGAAGAACAGCAGCAGGCTTGCCTCACACATGAAGAAGCTGGAGAACAGGTTCAAGTATCCCGACCATCTCGGGAAAGTCGGCCGGGAACTGCGATCCATCAGGATGCCCACCGCCAGCGCGATCTGGAACAGCGCGAACGGGGCGCCGGTGAACAACACGCCCAGCCAGCCAAGATCGTTGAGCGCCTGGGTTACTTCGGGACTGGTCTGTCCAGGCCGCCACGATGCGGCACCGAAGAAAAATCCGATGAACATCACCACGACGACCTCGCAGGCCACCGAGATCAGCATGACGTTGAACAGTATTGGCCATCGGCGCTCGCGCAGGCGCACCATCTGAATGATGCTCGCGCTCCACGTCGTGTAGAGGATGCTCGAGAAAATGAAGATCACCGTCGCGATCCGGATACCCGTCGTGTGCGCGAGGTATTGCGATACGACGGTTGCGGCCGGATCCGCCGCCGAAGGCGGCAATATGTACTGACCGTGGGCCACCACATTGGCCGCGAAAGGCCACAGGAACGCGAAAGCGAACCCGGTATAGGCGCAGACCTTCAGGATCAGCGGGTGAAAGCCGTCGGTGCGCATGAAATTCTCCTGTCGTGGGCGGTGGTCAACGATTCATGTCCGCGGTAAGCGCTGCGGGCGCCGAACCGTGCGGGCTGTCGTGGGTTTCCGCGGATTTCGTCTCGCTGTCGAACTGCCTGCGGATACCGACATGCATGTAATAGGTCATCACGGCAATCCAGATGGTGAACGCCACGATTGGGATGTAGAAGCCGACGAGGCCGTTCCACGCGAACGGACCGTGCTTGAAGAACACCGCAATGCCACCGCCGGCGCCGCTCAACGCAATCCAAAGGTTCAGATAGCCCACCCAACGTGGCCACAACGGTAAAGCGGAGCGGTCCATGAAGGAGGCCAACGCAATGCAGGACAGCTGCAATACATAACTGGGGAACACCATCACGAAGGTCAGCCAAGACAAGTCATTGAGCATCCGGATGGTCGAAGGTTCGAGCTCGGAGCGGAAAGTGGCTGTGATCCACAGCATTCCGCAAAGCTGGAAAAACACAACCAGCAGCACCGCGCCACCGAACTGCATCACGGCAAGGATCGGCATCCGCTTCTCGATGCGTGCGATCTGGATGGAGATCACGCCGAAGAACGGGAACAGCAGCGTGGTGGCGATCAGGCCCAACACCATGCCGATACGAATCGAGATCGCATGGTCGGTGAAGACCCGTGCGATCGTGTCCGGGTCCCACGACGGCGCGAGCGGAGGGACGAACCTGGCAAGGCCGGCGAACGCGATCAGGTAGAGGACGAAAAAGACTGGGCCTGCCCACACGGCAGCGAGTTGGATGCGCTTCGCCACGAGTACCTCCTTGTGATCGTCTGCTATGTAGCTATGAAATTTGTTGTTGCGCATTAGTTCTCACGTCGGCACCGCGGGCGCCATCACGGGTTGTGCACGGGTCTCGGCATCGGCACGCCCGGCCCGGGGCAGGTGTGGCCGTCGGCGCCGGCGGCGCACATGTCGTTGACCATGTATGACGGGTAGCCCGGCGGGAACGGATCCGAATGGGTTGCGAACCACTGCTGCGGAAGCATGTAGAGCACCGCAAATCCGAGGTGGATAGCGCCGTAGATCGCGAAAAACTTGACCGCCTGCTTGCCCCTGAATCCCAAATTCAGTGTGCTGATTCCGCGCTCGACGACGGTCTGGCCCCGGTCGTCGCGAAAATAGCTCAGACACGCGATGGCTCCGAGCGCAAACCCGCCGAACAGCACCGTTTCCGACAGCGGAATCTGGTATGTCTGGCCGGCGAACAGCGTGATCGCGCGGATGCCGCCCGGGTAGGCGTATACGCCGGTGCGCAACACCAGACCCTCGACGAGGGTGTCGCTCAGCGTCAAACCGACGACGATCGTGACCACGATGCCGACGATGCCCAGGCCCGGCCAGCGTGACTTGATCTTGCGCAGGAGCCACAGGATCACGATCACTTGTGAGAAGACCAGCGCGGTGTAGGCCGGCGGAACGATCAGCAATGGTTCAGGGAGCCTGTTGGCGTGCGGGCTGGTCCATGTCGGCCAGGACCCGTTAGCCCAGGCCCCCCGGTTGATCAAATGCGAGTTATAGAACAGGGTCACCGACGTGTAGTTCATCACCATGTCCCAGAAGAACACCGTCGATGCCGCCAGAGCGATCATCGCGTCGGTCGTCAGGAACCGGTGCTTGCGCCATGGCCGGATCACCCACAAATAAAGCAGTGCCACCGCGGCGATCGGTATAGCGATCTGTAACGCGTTGAACACTAACGCCTTCCAGGCCGGAAGTTTATCGGGCCCGGGGTCCGTGGGCGTGAAGCTCGAGCCGAATATCCACTTGGCCAGTACGAAGACCTGGAAGGAAAGCAGCACGACCCCCGCACTCGACCACCACAGCACCGGGCGCGGCCGGCGAACCTCCGGATCGAGACGTAGCCCCCCGGGCGGGAGCTCGTCACGCTGAATCGTCGCCACGTCTGGTCCCTTCATCGCCGGCACGACAGGCTTCCCACAGCCTGAAAGTGGCGCTTACATTATGAGCCGCGAAAACTCAAATATGCAAGTGACACTTACATCCGGTCAGGGTGCGGCACTGTCGAACGGCGTCGATTCGCTTAGAATCTTCTGCTATGCAGCCAGATTCGCAAGACCGGCCAGGCTGGCGCGACGGTGCGCGGGCCCGAACGCTAGCCGCCGCGCATCAGCTCTTCGCTGAGAACGGCTACCGAGCGACGACGACGAAAGAGATCTGCCTGCTGGCCGGCATCGCCGAACCGACGCTGTTTCGCCATTTCGGCTCCAAGGCAAACCTGTTCGAGATGACCATCATGGAGCCGTTCACCGCGTTCATCGACGGCTGGATCGCCTCGTGGCGCGAGTTTTCGGCCGAGTCGTCAGTCCAGGACCTCGCCGAAAGCCTGGTCAGTGGCCTGTTCGCGCTGGTGCGCCGGGACCGCAGGCTGTTTCAGGAACTCATGGAAGCTCGCCCGGACCCCAAGAGTGATTTGCACGAGTCCGCCGTCGCGATCAGCACCCGGATCCGCCAGGGCCTGCGGGCCGTGCAGGAAGTGGGCCTCGAGATCGCCGACGAACGTCATCTGACGCGCCTGGACCCGCCCGCAACGATCACCTCGGTGGCCGCCATGGTCATCGGCGCCGTGCTGCTCGAAGACTGGATCGTGCCCGCCGGTGCTCGCCGGCCCAGTCAAGACAGGATGATCCACGAGATGACCATGATGGTGACCCACGGCATCACCGGCCGTCCATCGTGATTCGGCTGTTCGGCGTCGGGTTCAGGCGAAGTAGTTCTCGGCTGGGTCTTCCCGCTGGGCCCGGATGGCCCGGAAACAAAGGTTGCTCTGGATGATGATCCACACCGTAAACAGCACGAACGGCGACCAGAACACCAGCAGGCCGTTCCAGGCGAAGGGGCCCGTACGGGGTAGGAACGCGAACGCACCCGCCTCGAACATGAAGGTGATCCATAGCGAGCCGTAGGCCCACCAACGCGGGAAGGGGTTGTTCTTGACCTGCTGGGTGGCCGGCCGCAAGGCGATCACCGAAACGGCGATCCACGCGAAGATGTACGCCTGGTCGGTCGTCGTCATGGTCAGGGACGCCAACTCGTGCATCAGGGTCGTCACCTCGGAATTCTTACGTGGCGCGGTATAGGCCGCCACTCCCCACATCATCGGGGGCAGCGCCAGGTAGATCGACATCAACGTGCCGCTGGCCAGGGTCAGCGCGCTCCACACCTTCCAGCGCCCCGGCTCCACCCGGGCCATCTGCGCGGCGAACACGGCCCAGATCGGCATCATGAAACAGCCGGTCCAGCTGCAGATGACAGCGCCCCACTTGATCTTTGTCCCGTTGGCGACGTACCACTGCGCCACCTCGTCGGCGGACCACTGCGGGCTCTTCAGCGGGGCCTGCTGCAACAGGAGCACAAACGCCAGGCCGTAGACGATGGCGAGAGCGACACCCCACCACAGGATCGCCCGCTGGCTCGCCAGGGAGAAGTGGCCGCGATTATCCACCGTGGCGTGCGGCGGCGAGCTCGTAGATGACGTCATGAGTTGCCCTCTCAAACGATGCGACCAGCCATGCCCGGCTTGCCGCGTCACACGCGACGTGCGATGTGCCCTGTTTCACAAGAGATCGTACTCAAGCATGATAACGATCGTTCGCATGGATTCGTCAATAGCCCGTCGCACCTCGAACACGAACCGGTAGGGCGGCGACGCGTTCGACGGACGGGACCGGGCCAGTGTCCGTTAAGGCGTCGGCACCCTCGAGTTCAGGGGCGGAATCACGGTGTCGACAACGAGCCCCAGCTCCCGCCGGTTTGGCGGTTGTCCAGTCAGCAAGAAATGGTGGTTGATCAATGCCGGTCCGATGAAAGCGGTCAATGGGGTAAGCGTGCCCGGGTCGATGTCGCCCGCGTCGACGGCAGCTTGCAGGATCGAGTCGACGACCTTCAGGCGTGGGCCCACGACGGCATCGGCGAAGATGGAGCGCATCTCGGGTTCGTGAAGAAGCTGCTGAACCGTCTGCAGGCCGGGAAATGCCGTCTTGCCGGCCACGAGGTCACGTTGGGAAATAAACAGGGCGAGCAAGGCCTCGCGAGCAGACCGGCCAGGGCGCGGCTCGGGCACCGCCGGCAACGCGTACACCAGCGCAGCATGCACCAAGTCGCGCTTAGACGCCCAGCGCCGATACAACGCCGCCTTGCCGGTGCGGGCGCGCGCCGCGATCCCCTCCATCGTCAGCCCGCCGTAGCCGACCTCGGCCAATTCGGCCAACGTCGCCTCGTACAGCGCGCGCTCGAGTACGGCGCCCCGCCGGCGACTCCGACTGCCATGCGGCGCTACTCGAGCGGCTTGCGACATTTCACGATAGTAACCGTCCGCGTTCCGAATAGCGCGACGCGGCGCCGAGAACGATCTCTCACGCGCGCGCCGACAGACCTATCCGCCGGCGCAGTCGCGGCACCCCTGGCCCGTCGAGCAGGTGCAGTAGCGCGGTGCGACCGCACACCGCCGTCATCAGCGCGGCCACCGGTCCACGGATCTCGGCGCCGCTGCCCCACGTTCGGTGAATATCGTTGGCGCACAGGCTGATCCCGTTCAGCCGACGAACGGGAACGAAACCGAACGGCCAGGGGCCGGTCAGGAATTCCATCGCCAGCGCTGCCAGCTGCGGGTCGGGCTCGAAAGGCAGGCCGAGCGGAATTCGGATATCGCCGCCGTGTACCAGGATGTCCGCGAGCGGATCCAGCGGCCCGAATAATGGTGGGCTGGTTGGCCGATCCGCGCACCGGTGCAGGCTGGCGGCGATCTCTGCGGATGGCAGCCGCGCGCGACGGCGCGCCAATTCGTCGATCGCACGAGCCATGCTGCCGCGGCCGATGGCTACGCGGAGGAACGCCGAAGTTTCGTCGACCACCGTGCTGACGATGTGTGCACCCACCGTTTTGACATCCCACCCCGCACACAGGCTGGGCGTCGCCAACTGCTCGGCATCCAAGCCCTCGAGCAGGCTTGCAATCCGCCGCCGTTCGTCGGCGACGGCAGCGAACACGTACTCGCGGTCGGCTGCTCGCATCAGTGGGTAGCTGGCAGCATCAGCTTTTCGGCGACCCAGCCGGGTTCGGTGATCATCATGTCGTGGCCGGTGTCGAGGTCCCACAACCGCCGATTGGCCTTGCGCCGCAGTCCATCCACGTCGCGCCAGCGCATGTACATCGTTGTGCAGAGGTGGGATTGCGGGAGCTGGGCGAGCTCGGCCTCGTTGGTCAACGACGGCGCGTAAACCTGGTGGACATGGGATCGCAACAGCCGCGCAACGGGCTGGTAGCACCAGCCGCCGTGGCCGCCACCATGCACCAAGACGTAGGTGGCGGCCATGGCGCTGTCCGGGCTTACACCGCGGGGTATGCGACCGACTTGATCTCGGTGTACTGGTCGAAGCCGGCGACACCGTTCTGGCGTCCCACGCCGCTTTCCTTGTAACCACCGAACGGCGTGTCGGCCCCGTACGGGGCACCACCGTTGACGCCCATGAAGCCGGCCTTGATCCGCCGTGTCACCGACAGCGCGCGCTCGAGCGAACCCGCAAACACGTTGCCGGCCAACCCGTACACGCTGTCGTTGGCGATCCGGATCGCGTCCTCTTCGTCGTCGAACGGAATGACCGACAGCACCGGCCCGAAGATCTCTTCCTGGGCGATGGTCATCTTGTTGTCGACATTGGTGAAAAGCGTTGGGCGAACGTAATATCCCTTGTCGAAACCGGTCGGGGCGTCCGGACCGCCGACCAGCGCGGTGGCACCTTCCTCGACGCCCTTCTTGATGTAGCCCGTCACCCGGTCGTACTGCCGTTGCGAGATCACCGGGCCGCACAGCGTTGCGGGGTCCTGCGGGTCGCCGCACGTGACGTTCTCGTAGATGTTCTTGAGGATTTCCACGCCCTCGTCATAACGGGACCGGGGAAGGAGCAGCCGGGTCGGGTTGGCGCAACCCTGACCGGCGTGCATGCACGGCGCGATGCCTACCATGCAAGCCGTCGCGAAGTCGGCGTCCTCCAGCACGATGGTGGCCGATTTGCCGCCGAGTTCCAGGAACAGCCGCTTCATGGTGGCCGCACCCTTTTCCATGATCCGTTTCCCGACCACCGTCGAGCCGGTGAACGAAATCAGGTCGACCTTGGGCGACAGGGTCAGCTCTTCACCCACGAAGTGATCCGACGCGGTGACCACGTTGACGACACCGGCTGGGATGTCGGTCTTTTCGGCGATCAGCCGACCGAGCCGGTTCGCGTTGAACGGGGTGTTGGGTGCCGGCTTGAGCACCACCGTATTGCCGGTGCCCAGCGCCTGGCCGAGCTTGTTGAGGGTGACCTCGAACGGGAAGTTCCACGGCACGATCGCGCCGACCACGCCGACCGGCTCGCGCCACACCTTGCGGGTGGTGAGCGTGCCGGTCAGGCTGATCACCTTGTCGCCCAGGTCGGTCTCCCAGGCGTACTCGTCGATCAGCCGCGCGGGGTACTTCAGCCCGTCTTCCAGCGGAGCGTCCAGCTGCGGGCCGAACGTGATGGCCCGCGGCGAGCCGACCTCGAGGATGAGCTCCTCGCGCAGCTCGTCGATCTCGGACTCGATCGCCTCGTGCAGCTGCAACAGGCAGCGCTTGCGCAGCTCCTTGTTGGTCGACCAGTCGGTCTCGTCGAAGGCACGCCGGGCGGCGTCGATGGCCCGGTGCATGTCCTCCTTGGAGGCGTCAGCAACCTCACCGAGCGATTCCTCGGTCGCGGGGTTGATGTTGGTGAAGGTGCCGGCCTGGCCGTCGACGAGCTTCCCGTCGATCATCATTTTCGGCTCGAACCGGACCTTTACAGTGTCAGCCATTTTTGTTCAGCTCTCTTCAGACTCGTGATCTTGTGACTCGTCCCTGCGGAGAGCCTTACTGGAAACTAGCCGATTGGCAACATGCTCCCTGCGGGTAGGCCCCTGACGTGCGATTACCGCACGCTCCCTCGGCGCCATGACCATCCTATTTCTGCGCGTCGAACAGCACCGGCACCGAGGTCGGCGACCGGAACACCTGCCCGCGGATGTGCGGGTCGTTCCCGTCGGGATCCAGCCGCAGATTGGGCAGCCGGTCCAACAAAAGGTTGATCGCGGTGCGCATCTCCAGGCGGGCCAGGTGCATGCCCAGGCAAACATGGACGCCATACCCCCAGCCCAGATTCGCCTTCGCCTGGCGGTGGATGTTGAACGTGTTCGGGTCGTCGTAGCGATCCTCCTGCCGGTTCGCCGAACCCAGCATCGGCATCACCGTCGCCCCGGCCGGGATCGCCACGCCGCCGAGCTCGGTGTCGCGGGTCGCCACCCGGGTGATGGTCAGCAGCGGCGATTCCCAGCGCACCCCCTCCTCGATCGCCTGCGGCAGCAGCGAGCGGTCCGCGCGGATCGCATCCAACTGCGCGGGGTCCGACAGCAACGCCAGCAGCAGGCTGCCCAACGCCCGGTAGGTCGTCTCCACGCCGGCGGGCAGCAGCAGCCGCAGAAACGAGAAGATCTCTTCGTCCGCGAGCTTTTCCCCGTCGATCTCGGCCGCGGCCAGGGCGCTGATCAGATCGTCCTTCGGCTCGGCCCGGCGGGCCTCGAGTATCGGGGCGAAGTATTCGCACAGGGCGGCCGAAGCCGCCAGCCCGCGTTCGGGGTTCATCAGCCAGCTCAGCAGCGAAATCGACCACCGCTGGAACTGCGGGTAGTCCTCTTCGGGCAAGCCCAGCAGGCCGGCGATGATCTGGCTCGGGTAGTCGAAGGTGAATTCCTTGACCAGATCAGCCTTGCCATTGGGTGCGAACTTGTCGATCAGACTGTTCGCCACCCGGCCGACCAGCTCGTCTTGCCAGCGCGCCAATGACTTCTGCGAGAACGCCTTTGACACCAGGGACCGCAGCCGGCCGTGGATGGGCTCGTCCATGCCGAGCATTACCCGCTCGCCCAGCACCGGGCCGAACGCGGCGATCACGGCCGAGGACGAAAAGGTCTCGTTGTCGCGCAACATCTGCTGGATGTCCTCGTGGCGATACACGATGAACATCGGCAGCGACTCCTCGTGCGGAAGCGCGCCCGAGGTCTCGAGTCGCTGCACCGGTTCCTCGCGGCGCAGCCGCGCCAGTTCGGTGTACGGGTCGCGCACGTCACCGGAGATCGCATCGTCGAAGGCACCGAAGTCCTCCAAGTCGTCGAAAAGCTGTTCCATAGTTACCCCTCAGTCCCCTTATTTCCGTTGCGGCGCTTAGCCGCCAGCGACGCCAAGCGCTGCAGCACCGGCTGCGGAAGAATCTTGGCGGCGAAAACCATCGCCTTTTGGCCAGCCGTCAACGGCCATGCGCCGTCGCGCATCGCACCGAAGCGCGGTATGCCCAGCGCGATCCGCGACAGGTGATGCATCCCCGTCGGCGGAAGAATCCGACTGGACGCCAACAGCATCGACGCATCCAAACCCACGCCCCGGCGCCGGAACGCCCCGGTGTCCGCCAGCGCCTTGACCAACCCATCGGTGAACCGCTCGGGTGGACGAGCGAGGCTGACCGCGAACCGGCCGCGGCTGTTCATCGTCTGATGGATCCGGGCATAGGGCCCTTCGAAGTTGCGGTCGTCGGTCGTACCGGCGTCGGTGATGATCTCGGTGTCGTACATGCCGGTCACCAGGATGCTGACGCCGAGACCGAACGGCGCGATCTCACCGGCCATCGATTCGCCCCACCGTTCCAGCGCGCCCTTGGCCGCGGAATACGGCGCGGTGCCCGGCTGACCGCGCACCCCGTTCGCGCTGGAGACCAGCACGATGCGGCCGTGGCCCGCCGCCCGCATGGACGGCAACAGGGCCTTGGTCAGTTCCACCGGGCCGATGACGCTGGTGGTGAACATGTTCTGCCACAACGTCGTATCCGCCTCCTCCACCATGCCGGCGGCGGAGATTCCGGCGTTGTGCACGATGGCGAACGGCGCGCCGACGGCCTCTTCGATTGCCTTGGCCGCCGCGGAGATCGACCCGATGTCCAACAGATCGAGCTCGACCGCGATCAGCCGGTCGTCGTCGTCGGAGGCCCCGATCGCTTGCCGCAGCAGCGGAAGTCCCTTCTCGGGTGTGCGCATGGCCGCGACCACGCGCCACCCCTCGCGATACAGGCGCACGGCCGAGGCGAACCCCAGTCCGCGCGACGCGCCGGTGATGACGACCGCGCGCGGCTCAGCCATGCTGGCTCGGGGTCGCGCAGGCGCCCTGACCCGGGGGCGGCGGGTCGACGTGGGGCCGACCGTTCGGTTCGCCGCTCGCCCAGGTCGACCAGATGCCGACGGAGTAGGGCCCCTGCGCGCCGGCCTTCTCGTAATACCCTTGCGGGTCATACACTTTCGCCTCCGGATACGGCCATGGGCAGGCGACCGAGGTCGCCGCGTGGCTGACCTTGATGGCCCAGAACCACGCGCCGTAGGCGAAGTAGGAGACGTTGATGATGGCGAACATCACCAGGAAGGTGCCCAGCACCGGCCGGCTCGGGAAGACCTTCGCCTTGGCCGCCAGCTTCTCTGCCACCGATTTACCGGTGTCATCGCGATAGCAGAGAATCGCCGCCGGCACCATCACGAAGGTCACCGAGAACGATTCCCAGATCAGCGGGAACTGAAAGGTCGTGCCGGTGAACACCGATCCCCACGGGATCACCTGCGAGTAGATGTACATGCCGGCGTGGACGAGCTGGATCTCCAGCCACGCGTCGAAGATGAAACCGATCACGCACGTCAACAAGCCCAGGCTCCACAATGGGTGTCGCGACACGAAACTCGTTGGTCCGTACTTGGCCTGCAGCTTGCGCAGGATCCAGATCGCCGGGAAGTACGGCCCGAAATAGAAAGTGACGTACCCGAATACGACGAACGGCTCGACCGTCGGCGACAGCGATACCAGCGGCCAGGACTCCGGCCAGTGGATGAGGTCGGGGTTGTACACCGCGAACGGCGACCAGTTCATGATCGGGTCCTGCCACACGATCAGCGTGGTGCACAGGAACATCAGCATCACCGGGCTGCCGGGATTGCGACGCCAGCCCCGGATGAACACCACCAGCAGCACCAGCAGCATGATGCAGGTGGAGATGTGCAGGAAGGTGATGTAGTCCAACCCCAAGAAGAACTTCACCGGACGGGGACGTCCCTGCACGTTCGGATTGGCGACGCGCGGGTCAAGGGCGACACGACAATTCGCGATGAAGAAGAGCGCGAACGCCGCCAGCGCCGCGCCGGCGATCCAGCCGCCCCACCCGCGCTTTGTGCCGCCCGCCGGGGCGGGTTTGTCTTGTGTAGTCAACGGTGCGGACTGTTCTGTGGACATCAGTCTTCCTCTCCGAAGCGATCCACCAGGTGCGAGTTGATACCGTCGGCGTCGAGGGTTCGAGCCACCAAATAGCCGGCGCCCATCCAGGCCCGGCGGGTCCATTTGCCGAACGACACTCGAGTCCCGGGTGCGCCGGACGCGGCGGGCATCATCTTGACCCGCTCGAGGGCCTCCTTGACGCCGCGCGGGCTGAGCGGGTGTGCGTCGGTGAACGCGCGCACCAGCGTCGCGGCGACGTCGCGGTTCACCACGGTCACGCAGAACTCGGGGCGGCTGCCGTTGTACTTCTTCGCGTAGGCGTCGAGGAAGTCCTGGCCGATCCGGTTCGCCTCGTCGTACTGGTCGACACCGGTCCAGCCCATGAACGCGTTCCACATGATCGGGTTGACCCAGGCGTTCTGCCATGCGGTGGTGGTGAAGCGGGGCGGGTCCCAGCCGAGCGCCTCGAGCGCCGGGTTGATGAAGACGATGCCGAATCCGAAGCCCAGGTGGACGATCGCCTCGGCCTTCGCCTCATGCAGCGTCTGGACCGCGGCGTGGATGTCCTGTGCCGTCTGGGCGATCGACACTTCCGCCACGATGCGAATGCCCTTGCGCCGACACGCACTTCGCAGATTCTTCAGGTAGCTCTCACCAATGAGGCTCTGCTCGACCAGCACGCCGATCTCGGCCAGTCCGCGTTTGGCGATCAGGTCGGCCAGGAAGATCGGCTCGTCGGTCATCGATCCCTGCGGGAAGGCGAAGGTCCACTCGCCCAGCCAGTCGTCGGTGCCGGTGACGCTGATCGCGGGCACCTTGAACCGTTCCTCGATCGCCTCTCGCAACGGCACGCAGTTGTCGGTGATGTTCGGGCCGAAGACCACCAGGCAGCCCTCGTCGACGAGTTCGCCGTACGCATCGATCACCGCCTTGACCGAGCCCTTGGGCAGACCCTCCACCTCGCGATAGATCATCTGCACGGGACGGTCCATCAGGCCTTGGGCGAGGGCCTCTTCGAAGATGAGGTCGAAAGTCTGGGTGAAGGAGGCGAACAGATCTTCGGGAAAGCCGGGCGGCAGCGTGAAGTCCATCAAGTAGCCGACCTTGATCGGCTCGGCAGTGCTTTCGTAGGACATCTGACCTCCCGGGTGACCTGATCACTCGCAACGATCCATGGCTGACCTAATATTTGTTCAGACCGTAGCGGGGGCGGTGGGCAGCGTCAATCATCTACCCGGCTCCGCCCAGGTAGACCTCGACCATCTCGCCCAGGGCCCGGCCCACCGCGACATCGTCGGTGAGCGGTCCGGCGATCGCGGCCCGCGCCGCCTCCGGCATGGTCAGCCCCTCGGCGACGAGCCGGCCCGCCGCGATCAGCACGCGGGTCGACGCGACCTCGCGCAGGCCACCGGTTTCCAGGCGGCGGATGGCCTGGCCGAACCGCACCAGCTCGGCCGCGGTGGCGGCGTCGACACCCGCTTCGTGCGCGACGATGCCCTCCTCGACATCGGCTGCGGGGAAACCGAATTCGATGGCGACCATGCGCTGGCGGGTCGAATCCTTGAGGTCCTTGAGCACGCTCTGATAGCCGGGGTTGTAGGAGACCACCAGGCCGAAGCCGGGCGCGGCGTCCAGAGTGATGCCGAGGCGCTCGATCGGCAGCTGCCGCCGGTGGTCGGCGAGCGGATGCAGCACCACGGTGGTGTCCTGCCGGGCTTCCACGACCTCGTCCAGGTAGCAGATCGCGCCCTCGCGCACGGCGCGAGTCAGCGGGCCGTCCACCCACACCGTCTCGTCGCCCCGCAGCAGATACCGCCCGACCAGGTCTGCCGTGGTGAGATCGTCGTGGCAGGACACCGTGATCAGCGGCCGGCCCAGGTCGTGGGCCATCGCCTCGACGAAGCGGGTCTTGCCGCAGCCCGTCGGCCCCTTCAACACGAGCGCCAGACCCTGACGGTATGCGGCTTTGAAGATCGCCTCTTCGCCGCCGACCGCCTGGTAGTAGGGCCGTACCCCGACGTCGGGATTCGCGCCGTTGCGGCTGGCGATCCCGGACTCGTTGGTCATAGCGTCCCTTCTGCCGATTTTATTGGAGCCTATCCGGAACAGATGTTTGTTTCAAGAGCGTTGACGAGCGGCTTTGGTGTCGCGGTGTGGACACGAACCGCATTCGGGGACATGGCATCAACGTGAATCGGGATGTTCAGACGCTCACCCTGCGGCGCACCTCCGCCGCGCGCAACGCGGATCGGAACAGCGGTCCGATCACCCCGGCGAGCTGATCGGGACGCGCGATCGTGGCGTGTGCGGTGCTGCCGAACACCCGGCGCAGCGATGCCACGTCGGTGCCCGCGCCGATGGTCAGGCACACGCAGCCGGTCCCCCGCCGGCGCGCCTCGGTCAGCGCGCGCCGCGCATCCGCGGCGCCGTAGGCCCGCTCGTACCCGTGGTCGTAGGCAAGGCCGTCGGACAGCACCACAAGGAGTCGCCGTGAGGTTCCGCCGCGCGCCTCCAGCACCGCCGAGCCGTGCCGGATGGCCGCGCCGAGGCGCGAGTAAGCACCGGGTTCCAGGCTGTTCAGCCGCCGGATGACGTGGGCGTCGAGGTGGTCGTCGAACCGCTTGACGGGCACCATGGTGACCGCCGAGCGCCCCTGCGAGTAATAGGCGTACAGACAGACCCGGTCACCGAGGTCGTTCAGTGCGACGGTCAGATTGGCCACCGCGGCGCGCTGTTGTTCGTGCACCGTGCGCCCCACCGTGCCGGGCTCGGCCGCCGACCCAGACACGTCGAGAAGCAGCAAGACCGACAGGTCGCGCCGGCGTCGCAAGCTGTCCAGGTAGACCGACTCGTCGGGCACCGATCCGGCCCGCACCTCGACGCGGGCCTCGACCGCGGCGTCGATGTCGATGTCGTCGCCCTGCGATTGGCGGTGTCGACGGTGCAGGCCCATGCCGAGTCGCGACAGCGGCCGTCGCACCCCGATCGCGTCGTCGATCGCCTGCGTGGCAGACGCCTTGATGTCCGCCTCCACCTCCCGCACGGTGCACCAGGCCGGCCGGTAGCTCTTTCGGGCGACGTCCCATTCCGGGTACCGCACGCCGTCCGCGGTGGCTTCGGAGTCGTCGACCTCCTCGCTCGCGGCCGAGGCCAGCGACGACACGGCGTGCAAACCGCGTTTGGCGGAGTTGGTGCGATGCGTAGGGGCGTCCGCCCCCGGCGGTCCACCGCCATCACCGGTCTTACGCGCCGAGGACAGCATCTTCTTCAGCCACTTGCCGATGAAGCCGCCCCCACCGACCGGGCTGGTGAACAGGTCCGGATCATCGGAGTCGTCGACCTCGCCATCGTCGAGCTCCTCCAGCTCCTGTGGGCCACGGCTGCGCGGGACATGGCCGGCGCCGTCGTCTTGTTTTGTGACGCGGGCGCACGCGGCCAATACCTTGGCCGCACGGATCACCCCGAACCCGGGAGCCGGGTCGTCGAGCGGCGCGCGGCCCGCGGCAATGCTCAGCGACGCGGCGGGCGAATCACTGCGACCGGCGATGTCGCGATCGCCCAACGACGCCAAAACCGTTGGGAGCAAATGCGCATTGGCAACCAGTGCGCGGTGCCCCTCGACCGCGAGGTAGCGCTTGGCCGGCCGGGGGCGCCGAACCAGCGACCGCAGGACCTCGGGGTCCAGGCTGCCGGCGGCGATCATCGACGCCTGGACGGCAATGGCCTCGAGTTGCGCGCGGGCGGGTGCGGCGGCGTCGACGAAGATCGTCTGGCCGTCGGTCCATGCCGGCTCGCCGGGTGACAGCCCGGCGACCGCAACGGCCCGGCCCGCCAGCGCGGAGGCGAGCATGCCCAGGGCCTGCAACCGCTCGACACCGTCCCCCACGCCACCTCCGACTTTGTTGACCAAATATCTGTTCCACCGTAAAGTCCGGCGTCACGGCAGTCAATGAATCGGGAGCACATCATGATTGACTTCACCGGCCAGGTGGCTGTGGTCACCGGCGCCGGTCGGGGGCTCGGCCGGCTGTACGCACTGGACCTGGCCCGCCGCGGTGCCGCGGTGGTGGTCAACGACCTTGGCGCCTCGATGGGCGGCGAGGGCGCGGACAGAGGCGTCGCCGACGACGTCGTCGCCGAGATCACGACGGCGGGCGGCCGGGCGGTCGCGTCCCACGACTCGGTGGACAGCCCGGCAGGCGGCCGGGCGATCATCGATGCGGCGGTGAGTGCGTTCGGGCGCGTCGACGCGGTCGTCAGCAACGCCGGAATCTTCGGCAGCGTGGCATTCGAGGATCTCTCGGTCGACGGCTGGACCCGAATGCTGCGGGTTCATCTCGACGGCGCGTTCTATCTTTCACAACCGGCCTATCGCGTGATGAAGCGCAATGGCGGCGGCCGGTTCGTGTTCATCTCGTCGTCGGCCGGTATCTTCGGTCAACCGATGGAGGCGCACTACGCCGCGGCGAAGGCGGGCCTGGTCGGGTTGACGAACGTGATCGCGATCGAAGGCGAAGCGCACGGCATCCTCGCGAATTCCGTTATGCCGACCGGCTTCTCGCGCATGGTCACCGAGACCGTCGGCGACGAGAAGTTCCTCGCCGAGTCCGGGTTCATGCAGGCCATCCGGCCCGAGCTGGTGGTGCCGTTGGTGACGTTCCTCGCCAGCCGGGCCTGCACGTTCACCCACCGCAACTATTCGGCCGCCGCCGGACGCTATGCGCGGGTGTTCGTCGGGCTGAGCGAAGGCTGGCTGGCCGACACCGACAGCGAACCCACGGCCGAAGACATCGAGGCACACCTCGAGCAGATCTCGGCCACCGAGCGTTTCCTGGTGCCCGGCTCGATCGTCGACGAGGTATTGGAAGTCTGCGCGCGACGCGGCGTCAGCGCGATGCCGGGCAACGCCGAAATCGAGTTCCCCGAACCGCGCATCGTTGACCAAGAATCTGCCCAACCGTAGAGTCCGGCTAAACGACCAGGGACCAGAGTAAAGAGACAGTGGACTTCTCCTATCCGGCGGAAGTGGAACAGTTCCGCGTCGAACTGCGCGACTGGCTGTCCGCGAACCTCACCGACGAGCTGGTGGCCGCCCGGCGACCCTCGGGTCGCGACGATGCTTCGTTCGAATTGCTGCGCGCGTGGAGCGCGACGATGTCCGACGCGGGATGGGCCGCCGTGTCCTGGCCCCGCGAGTACGGTGGCCGCGGAGCGACGGTGCTCGAGCAGCTGGTCTACACCGAGGAGACCACCCGCGCGCGGGCTCCGATGCCGCTCAACGTGATTGGGATGAACAACATCGCGCCGGCGATCATGCAGTACGGCACCGAAGAGCAGAAGAAGACACTGCTGCCCCGGATGATGCGCGCCGACGACATCTGGTGTCAGGGAATGTCGGAGCCCGAAGCCGGATCCGATCTCGCCTCGCTGCGCACCCGCGCGGTACGGGACGGGGACGCTTTCGTCGTCAACGGCCAGAAGATCTGGACCTCGCTCGGCCATCGGGCGCACTGGTGCCAGCTGTATGTGCGCACCGACCCCGACGCCCCCAAGCACCAGGGGATCTCGTGCCTGATCGTCGACATGAAGCTGCCCGGCATCGAGGTTCGTCCGCTCGTCACGCTCAACGGCGACACCGATTTCGCCGAGGTGTTCTTTCACGACGTGCGCGTGCCGGCCGAGGCGTTGCTCGGACCACTCGACGGCGGCTGGCAGGTGGCCACCACCACGCTCAGCCACGAACGGGCCGGAGCCGCACGGCTGTACGCCGAAATGCAGGTGCGACTCGTTGAACTGGTCGACGACATCGCCGCACACAGCGACGCGCTCGACGACCCGGTGACACTGCGGCGCCTCGGCGAGATCGCGGTCCGCATCAAGTATCTCGAGGTGCTGTGCCAACGGTCGATCTCCGCGACGCTGCACGGCGGATCGGAGATGACCGCGTTCGGATCGGCCAGCCTCGCCAAGACCGTGTGGGGTGAGATCGGACAGGACATGGCCGCGCTGGCCTTCGACGTACTCGGTACCCGTGGCGACAACGCCGGGTGGGCGAATTACCGCCTCACCTCACGCTCGTTGACCATCGCCGGCGGCACAACACAGATCAACAAGAACATCACCGCGCAACGCGTACTCGGATTGCCGCGCAAATGAACCTCGAACTCACCGACGAGCAGGTCGCGTTGCGCGACATCACCCGGCGTTTTCTTGCTGACAAGGCACCGATTTCGGGTCACGTGCGCGAACTACTCGACGATCCGTCCGGCATGGACGGCCACGCCGACGCGGTCTGGCGTGGCCTGGCCGACCTCGGCGCCACCGGACTGCTGGTCCCGGAGGAGCACGGTGGCGCCGGGATGACGATGGTCGAGGCCGGCGTGGTGGCCGAAGAGCTCGGCGCCGCCCTGTATCCGGGACCGTGGTTGTCCACCGCGGTGGCCGCGCCGCGCGCGTTGACTCGGCTCTGCGACAACGATAGTGCCGCGACGATTTTGACGGGAATCGCCGACGGGACGACGATCGCCGCCGTCGGCTTGCTGGATTTCGAGAATGTCGCGGTCGACGACGGCGACGTCCTGCGGGGCGAGCTCGGCGACGTGTCGGATGCCGCGGCGGCCGGCGTGCTGCTGGTGTTGGCCGAAGAGTCAAACGGCACCGCACTTTTCGCAATACGAACCGACTCTCCGGGGTTCACCGCGGTGCCCGAGCGTGGTATCGACCAGACCCGCAAACAGTTTCGCGTCAAGCTCGACGGCACGCCCGCACAGCGGCTGGCCACGGCCGCACCGGCCGATGTTGCGGCGGTGATCGACGACCTGCTGATCGCCACTGCCGCCGACGCACTCGGTGCCGCCCGGGCGGTGATGGACCTCGCCGTCGAATACGCAAAAGTCAGAAAGCAATTCGGTCAGGTCATCGGATCGTTTCAGGCAGTCCAGCATCTGTGCGTCGATATGTACGAGACGGTCGAACTGGCCCGCAGCGGTGTGATTCACGCGCTGTGGGCCGCCGACGCGGCGGGGCCCGACGAACGGCACCTCGCCGCGCTGCGGGCCAAGGCGTTCGCCGGACGACTGGCCACCGTGGGCGACACGGCCATCCAGGTGTTCGGCGGGATCGGCTACACCTGGGAGCACGACGCGCATCTTTACCTCAAGCGTTTGCTGAGCTGGAGTGCACTGCTCGGCGGACCTGACCGGTATCTCACGCAACTCGGCGCACGCCTTGCCGCGAGGGGTCACTGATGGACATCGAATACCTGCTGACCGCTACCCGTTCCGCGCGCAAGGCCCTCGACTTGGACATGCCGGTGGACCTCGAGGACATTCGCGAATGCCTGCGCATCGGACTGCAGGCCGCGAACGGCTCGAACGCACAGGCGTGGCGCTGGCTGGTGGTGGCCGATGCGGCCAAGCGGGAAAAGATCGCCGAGCTCTACCGCGACGCGTATCTGAAGCGGGTCGGCGGTCAACTGCTCGCCGACCTGCTGCCGGGCGGCACACCGGAGAGCAGGCTGATGTCGTCGACGGAGTGGCTGGTCGAGAACCTGGCGAAGGTGCCGCTGCTGGTAATCCCTTGCTATGAGCCCTACTTGCCGCGCATCGACGGCGACGAGTCGTTTCACCTGGCCACCCTGTACGGGTCGATCTTCCCCGCGGTATGGAACTTTCAGCTGGCCTTGCACACCCGCGGCTACGGCACCTGTGTGACGACATTGCACCTACACCACGAAGAGGAGGTGTGCGAACTGCTCGGGATCCCGTCGACCTTCGTCCAGAGCGCCCTGCTGCCGGTGGGTCGGCTGCGGTCCGGGCACACCTTCTCCCCCGCCCCGCGGCGCCCCCTCGACGACGTGGTCGCGGTGGACAGTTGGGACGGTCCCGGGCTCTAGGGCCTTAGAATGTGTTGTCACCGCTGTTAGCAGCGCATTTGGGCCGGTTTCCGATCGGGCGATCTGATAGCCTTTAACAAAGATTTGGTTCGGCAGGAGGACGAATGCGTAGGTTTGCCGGGTCGCAGTCCTGTCGACATGCGAACGGTTAGCCATGGCCAGGGCCGAAACCTTGGCTAAGGCCAAGCGGGCGACGACCGATCGTCTGGACCAGGCCGACGATTCCGGGACACGCCGCACCGAGATCCTGCAGACCGCCGCGTCTTTGATCGCGTCGTCGGGATTGCGAACCTCGTTGCAGGAGATCGCGGACGCCGCGGGAATTCTGCCCGGAAGCCTGTATCACCATTTCGAATCCAAAGAAGCGATCCTCATCGAGCTGATCCGCCGCTATCAGGACGATCTGCACCGGATCGGGGAAAACGCGCAGGCAAGACTGGACGATGCCGATTCGCGACCGGCTGACGAGAGAATCATCGAGCTGGGATCGGCGGTCGCCAACTGCGCCGTGCACCATCGGGCCGCCCTGCAGATGTCCTTCTACGAGGGGCCGAGCGCGGACCCCGAATTGATGAACCTGACCCGACAGCAGTCCGTCGCGGTGCAAGAGGCGATGGTGCAGACGCTGCGCGCCGGCAGGTGGAGCGGCTACATCAAGCCGGACATCGATCTGCCCACGCTGGCCGACCGCATCTCGCAGACCATGCTGCAGGTCGGGCTCGACGTGATGCGGCACAACTCCGCACCCAACCAGGTGGCCGAGCTGTTGTGCCGAATCATCTTGCAGGGCTTGGCGGCCCGGCCGCCCACCGACGCGGCATTGGACCGGTCCAACGCCATTGCCGCCGCCAGCGCGGTCATAGAATCGTGGGCCGACGACAGCGACGCCGATCCCAGCGACAAGGCGGCCCATGTCCGTGCGGTGGCCCGGACCGAATTCGGCCGCAAAGGCTACGAGGCCACCACCATCCGCGACATCGCGTCGGCGGCGGGTCTGGGCACCGGAACCGTCTATCGGGTCATCGGCTCCAAGGACGAACTTCTCGACTCGATCATGGTGTCGTTCGGGCAGAAGGTCGAGGCCGGGTGGGTCGCCGTGCTGCGCTCGGAGTCCACGCCCATCGAGAAGCTGGACGCACTGAGCTGGGTCAACGTCAACGCGCTGGACCGCTTCTCCGACGAATTCCGGATTCAGCTGGCGTGGATGCGGCAATCGCCACCGACTGCCAACCCGGGCTGGTCGTACCCCACTCGGCTACGGCAGATGAAATCGCTGCTCTCCGAAGGCATCCGCTCCGGCGAGATTCGCATCGACGCTCCCTCGGTCGCGATGCTGGCGCGCTGCGTCATCGGCCTGCAGTGGATACCGGAGAACATTCTGCGCGAAATCGGCAAGCGACCCGCGCTGGTGCACACCCGTGACACCGTGTTGCGCGGCGCCGCCGTGCGCGGCAAGTAAGTCCGAATTAACCGCCCCGGTATTGAACCAAATAACTGTTACCCATACAGTTGAGCAGTTAGAACCGCGTTGGCATTATCCGAGAAGGGGATTTCCATGACCATTGTCGATCGGTTGCGCTACGACGGCAAGCGCGCTCTCGTTGTTGGTGGCGCGACTGGCATGGGCGCCGCGGCGGCCAAGTCAGCGGCCGAGTTGGGTGCCGAAGTCATCGTGATGGACTACGCGCCGGTGGACTACAAGGTCGCCCAGTCCGTGCAGGTCGACCTGCGTGACCCCGCCTCGATCGACGCCGCGCTCGAGCAGGTGAAGGGCCCCATCCACGCCGTGTTCTCCGCCGCCGGCGTCGCCGACGGAACGATCGACCTGATGAAGATCAACTTCATCGGCCACCGCCACTTGATCGACCGCCTGCTGGAAAAGAACCAGCTCCCCAACGGCTCGGCGATCTGCTTCATCTCCTCGGTGGCCGGCATGGGCTGGGAGAACGACCTGGACCTGATGCTGGAGTTCCTGGCCACGCCGGACTTCGCGGCGGCCGAGGCGTGGTGCCAGGCGCACGAGGCCGACGGCATCAACCACTACGGCACCAGCAAGAAGGTGATCAACACCTACGTGGCCACCCAGGGATATCCGCTGGCGAAAAAGGGGATTCGCATCAACGCGATCTGCCCGGGCCCGACCGACACCCCGCTGGCCCAGGCCAATGCGGACCTGTGGCTGTCGTTTGCCCAGGACTACCGCGACGAGACCGGCTCCAAGGTGCACACCCCGGAGCAGATGGGCGACGTGATGGCGTTCCTCAACAGCGAGGCGGCCTGCGGCGTCAGCGGGATCACCATGCTGGTGGACTCGGGCCACACGATGGCGTCGATGACCGGCGCCTACGCCCCGGGCAAGCCGATCATCGACATCATCATGGGCAAGGTCAAGCTCTAACCGTTTGTCGTTCCGCGAGACTGCAACCACCGACGGGTCTACTCGGCGGTCGCGTCGGCAGCTGCAGTCTCGCGGTTAAGTAACGTCGGTGGCATGGCACGCATTGTCATCTTCGGCGGGCACGGCAAGGTCGCACTGCAGCTGGCCCGCATCCTGACCGAGCGTGGCGACGGGGTGAGCTCCGTCTTCCGCAATCCCGACCATTCCGACGAGGTCGCTGCCACCGGTGCCGAACCGGTGGTGGGCGACATCGAGCAGCTGGACACCAACGCGCTGGCCGATCTGGTGACCGGTCACGACGCGGTCGTGTTCTCGGCCGGCGCGGGCGGCGGGAACCCGGCGCGCACCTACGCCGTCGACCGTGACGCCGCGATCCGGGTGATCGATGCCGCCGCCCAGGCGGGTGTCCAACGGTTCGTAATGGTGTCCTACTTCGGCGCCGGTCCGGATCATGGTGTGCCGCAAGATGATCCGTTCTTCGCCTACGCGGAGGCCAAGGCCGCCACGGACGCCCACCTGCGGGCCGGCGCACTCGACTGGACGGTGTTGGGACCCGGGCGGCTCACCCTGGACGAGGCGACCGGCAAAATCGTGCTGGACGAGGGCAAGGGCTCCGTCTCCCGCTCCGACGTCGCGCTGGTCGTGGCCGCCGCGCTGGCCGACGATTCCACGATCCGCCGGACCATCGAATTCAACAATGGAGACATCCCGATCGCCGAAGCACTGGCGGGCTGATTAAACTGCTTGTCGCAGCTGGTCTGCTTGCGCCGCACCCGCGGCGCCGGCATCGAGCGAGGCAAAGTTAGTAACGCTTCGTAAGAGGGAACCCGGTGAGAATCCGGGACTGTCCCGCAACGGTATGCAGGAACGACCGCCGTCAGAGTTTTTGGCAAGCACTGGTCAGCACGACTGGGAAGCGACGGCCACTAGGAGCACCACCCCGTGCGTGCCTGCGAGTCCGGAGACCTGCCGGCTGTGCCGGGCGCACCCGCGTCCGGCGGCTCATCGCCTCGTGGAATGGGCGTTAGGCTGCAGCCGTTAGTGGTTAGTGCCTGGGTACTAACCGCTGTTGGATGGGCTGCACGTCCGCCGGCGGTGACCACCACGCCGATTGAAGGACGAATATCGTGACCTCTCAAGCATTCACCGCAACTGTCGTCGGCTCCCCGCGCATCGGCCCGAAACGCGAACTCAAGCGCGCGACCGAGAGCTACTGGAAAGGCCGTACCAGCCGATCCGAACTCGAAAGTGTCGCCGCCACTTTGCGCCGCGACACGTGGAAGGGCCTGCTCGACGCCGGTTTGGACTCGGTTCCGGTGAACACCTTCTCCTACTACGACCAGGTGCTCGACACCGCGGTCATGCTGGGCGCGTTGCCGGCCCGGGCCGCGCAAATCCCCGACGACCTGGACCGCTACTTCGCCGCTGCCCGCGGCAACAAGGACGTCGCGCCGCTGGAGATGACCAAGTGGTTCGACACCAACTACCACTACATCGTTCCCGAGATCGAGCCCGCGACGAAGTTCACGCTGAACCCCGACAAGGTGCTCTCCGAGCTGAAAGAGGCTCTCGGACAAGGAATTCCGGCACGCCCAGTCGTCGTCGGGCCCATCACTTTTCTGTTGCTGAGCAAGGGCGTCAACGGCGCCGGCGCGCCGATCGAGCGCCTGCAGGAGCTCGTGGGAATCTACTCCGAGCTGCTGAGCCTGCTGGCCGACAACGGCGCGCAGTGGGTGCAGATCGACGAGCCGGCGCTGGTCACCGACATCTCCCCCGACGCCCCCGCCCTGGCTGAGGCGGTCTACAACGCACTGGGCAAGGCGAGCAACCGCCCCGCCATCTACGTCGCCACCTACTTCGGTGACCCCGGCGAATCGTTGGGCGCGCTGGCCCGCACGCCCGTCGAGGCGATCGGCGTCGACCTGGTCTACGGTGCCGACACCGCGATCGCCGCGGTCCCCGAGCTGGTCACCAAGACGCTGGTGGCCGGAGTCGTGGACGGGCGCAACATCTGGCGCACCGACCTGCAGGCGGCGCTGGCCAAGCTGGCAACGCTGCTGGGTTTGGCCGCCAACGTCGCGGTCTCGACGTCGTGCTCCACCCTGCACGTGCCGTACTCGCTGGAGCCGGAGACCGGCCTCGATGACGCGCTGCGCAGCTGGCTGGCGTTCGGGCAGGAGAAGGTCGCCGAGGTGGTGGCGCTGTCGCGGGCCCTGCACGAGGGCCGTGACGCGGTCGCCGCCGAGATCGAGGCCTCCAACGCCGCCGTGGCGTCGCGCAAGAAGGACCCGCGGCTGCACAATGACGCGGTGCGCGAGCGGATCGCCTCGATCGTCGCCTCCGGTTCGCACCGCGGTGCCGCCGCGCAACGGCGGACCAGCCAGGACGAGCGGCTGCACCTGCCGCCGCTGCCGACGACGACGATCGGCTCGTTCCCGCAGACCGTCGAGATCCGCAAGGCGCGCGCCGCGCTGGTCGCCGGTGAGATCGACGAGGCCGAGTACGAGAAGCGGATGAAGCAGGAGATCGCCGACGTCATCAAGCTGCAGGAGCAGCTCGGCCTCGATGTGCTGGTGCACGGCGAGCCCGAGCGCAACGACATGGTGCAGTACTTTGCCGAGCAGTTGGACGGCTTCTTCGCGACCAAGAACGGCTGGGTGCAGTCCTACGGCAGCCGCTGCGTGCGGCCGCCGGTGCTCTACGGTGACGTGATCCGCCGGCAGCCGATGACGGTGGAGTGGGCGAAATACGCGCAATCGCTGACCGACAAGCCCGTCAAGGGCATGCTGACCGGGCCGGTGACGATCCTGGCATGGTCATTCGTCCGCGACGACCAGCCGCTGGCCGACACCGCCAACCAGGTGGCGCTGGCGATCCGCGACGAGACGGTGGATCTGCAGGAAGCCGGCATCGCGGTCATCCAGGTCGACGAGCCCGCGCTGCGCGAGCTGCTGCCGCTGCGTCGGGCCGATCAGGACGACTATTTGCGTTGGGCGGTCGGGTCTTTCCGGTTGGCCACCTCCGGCGTCGCCGACTCGACGCAGATCCACACGCACCTGTGCTACTCGGAGTTCGGTGAGGTGATCGGCGCGATCGCCGACCTGGACGCCGACGTCACGTCCATCGAGGCGGCCCGCTCACACATGGAGGTGCTGGACGACCTCAACGCGGTCGGCTTCGCCAACAGCGTGGGCCCCGGCGTGTACGACATCCACTCGCCGCGGGTGCCCAGCACCGGCGAGATGGCCGAATCGCTGCGGGCCGCGCTGCAGGCGCTGCCGGCGGAGCGGCTGTGGGTCAACCCCGACTGCGGGCTGAAGACACGCAACACCGACGAGGTGACGGCGTCGCTGCAGAACATGGTCGCTGCCGCGCGGGAAGTCCGCGCGGGGGTCTAGCCTTCGCGTTTCGCTCGCGAGCGTAACGCCACGCTGGTTTTCCGCGCGAAATTCCGGCGTGGCGTCACGCTCGCGGCTCCGGCTCCTCGGCGGGCTCTTCGGATTCGGAAGCGGCAGCACCCGACAGCACCTGGACCGGCACCTGGTCGTCCCAGGGCTGCCGGGTGACCATGTCCGCGACTTTGACTGTGCCGCGCTCGAATTCGCCCGTCGCGGCGTCCACCAGCCGGTAGGACTGGGTCTGCTTGTGGATCGGCTGGGCGTCGAGTAGCACCACGCGCACTTCACCGGGCAGGAAGCCGCAGCGCTGCTGCATCGCGGCGATCAGCTGCTCGTTGTGCATGTGGCCGTCGCCGAAATTCCAGCCGACGGCGGTGCTGCAGATCCGCTCGCCGTCGGTGATGACGTAGTCGTCTTCGTTCTGACCGGCCATCGCCCGATGCGCCAGCGTGAACAACGCCCGGCCGTGAGTGTTCATGGCGCGGAACGCATATCCCAGATACATCGGGATCTGCGCGCGCTCCTTGCCATACACCTTCTCCAGCTGGGCCGCCGGCATGCTGGCGATCGAGACGATGTTGTGGTTGATCTTCTTGTCGGCCGAGGCCTTGATACACCACAGCGTGGTATCCCAGTTGCCGGCGTAATAGCGCATGGCGGGCAGAAACGAGATCTTGCGCGGAAACAGGTTGCCCGCGATCACGATTCCGGCGATGAACGCGATGAAAATCCCCAGCAGGACAGGGTTTTTCAGGTCGGGCAGGCCGGTATGTGCGTGGCCGACGAACAGCGCGAACACGCCGAAGATCATGAACACATTCCATTCCAAGGGAACCCCCATCGGGATCGCCGACAGGATGCCGAAGTGGAAGATCACCATGATCGCCGCCGGAACCGCGGTCCACCAGCCGCCGTGCGCGACGAATAGCACGATGGGCACACACATTTCGACGAAGGTGCTCACGTGGGCGAAGACCCGCGACAATCGCCCGGGCCGCAGATCGTCCGGGAACTTCTCGAAGAACAACCGCTTGATGAACCGGGGCCGGAACACTGGGTTGTTCGACATCATGGTCGACATCACGAACGGAAAGTGCTTGTTCAGTTTGGATGTCGCGGCGCCTATCCAGATCACTAGAAAGACCAGCTTGTCGGCGATGATCATGTCGACACCGCCGAACATGAAGGTCGCCGCCAGCGTCGCGTAGACCTCGCCGCGGGCGGCCAAAAAGATCACCTTGTCGCGCAAGCCCAGTACGCCGAGCAGCACCAGGATCAGCACGATCCGCCACGGACGAATCAACCCGACCTGCGTGCCCAGCTCCGGCATCGGGCCGGTGCCGTCGGCGAACAGCGTCAGGAAGGTCACCAGCAAGAACAGCCCGTACAGCGCGTTGTCCACCAGGGTTCGGGCGGTGCCCTTGGTGCCCGGGACGAAGCGCGGCCACGGGGGCAGGCGGATCGTGTCGGGGCGTAGCCAGTACAGGATCGACCCCATCGGCGGATTGAACCGGTTGTTCAGCGGCCCGAAGCCGCAGCCCAGCCCGACCACCTCGAAGAGCATCGTGTAGAGCACTACCTTCTCGAACACGATCGGCTCGGCGTACCACGACAGCACGTTGGTGACCGCCAACCCGCGAGTGGTCGGCACCGCCAACAGCCAAGCGAACAGGATGTAAAGCAGGACCTTGCCGACATAGAACAGATGCAGAACGACCGGGGTTCCGAAACCGACCTCGGCCCAATGTCGGGCCATCGGGCGAATCTTCTCGCTGCGGGACAGCTTGCTCCACTCGTCGATGTCGACCTGCGGCAGTTCCGGTTGGAGAAATCCCATGGTTCCACACCCTAGAACCTGTGCTAGCGAAGCGTGTTGTGGATCGCGGATGACATCCTTTGCCCGCGAGTTCTCCACCGGTTAGCGTGATCTCTTGGCACCCGCTGAGGAGATGTCCATCATGAGCAGACTTCGGTTCCTGATATCGGCCACGGCAATGGCGGGCGTGACTGCCGCCGCAGTCGGTGCCGGCACCGCCTACGGCCAGGCGCCGGCACCGGGTGATTCGTGCACGGTGTTGCACTCCACCACCCAGGACGCCAACGGCCGCACCATGTGGTGCAACCCGACCATGACCGGCAACCACAGCCTGGTTTGGCAATACGGCGGTCCGACGGACTAACCGGCCTACCTAAAGGCCAGTGCCCGCTGCTCGCGACCGGAGTACGCACTCAGCGGGCGGATCAAAGAGTTCGACGCGGCCTGCTCCATGATGTGAGCGGTCCATCCCGTGATCCTGCTCATCACGAAGATCGGCGTGAAGCAGGCGATGTCGAATCCCATCAGGTAGTAGGCCGGGCCGGTCGGGAAGTCGAGATTGGGCTTAATTGCAGTGGCGTCGAACATCTCGGCTTCCAGGATGCTGTACATCTCCAGCCAGCGCTGCCCGTCGCGCGCCGCCGCGACGCGGCTCAGCGCTTGCTTCATCGTCGGCACCCGGGAGTCACCGTTTTTGTAGACCCGGTGCCCGAATCCCATGACCTTCTCTTTGCGGGCGAGCTTGCCGCGCAACCACTCCCGGGCATTGCCCGGGTCGCCGATCTCGATCATGTCGCGCATGACGGCCTCGTTGGCACCGCCGTGCAGCGCACCCTTGAGCGCACCGATGGCACCGGTGACCGCGCTGTAGATGTCCGACTGCGTCGAGGTCACCACCCGCGCCGCGAACGTGGAGGCGTTGAAACCGTGCTCGGCGTAAAGGATCATCGATTGGTCGAATGCCTGCACGACTGCGGGTTCGGGCACCTCGCCGAAGCACATCTGCAGAAAGTTCTCGGTGTATCCCAGCCCACTGTGTGGTGGGATCGGCGCCAGCCCGCGACGGCGGCGCATGTCCACCGCGACGATGGTCGGCAGCACCGCGAGCATGCGCAGCGCCTTGGCCCGGTTCGCCGAGTCGTCGTCCTCCTCGGGGTCCTCGGCGCCCAAAAAGCTGATCGCCGTACGTACTACGTCCATCGGATGGCAGTTGTCCGGAAGCTTTGTCAACAGCGACAGCATCGACCGGTCGACTCGGCGGCTGGCGCGTTCGCGCTGGCTGAACAGCGCCAGCTCCGCGTCGGTGGGCAGCTCACCGCGCCACAGCAGGAATGCGACCTGCTCGAAACTGCAGTGGGCGGCCAGATCCTGGACCGGATATCCGCGGTAGGTCAGCGAATTGGTCTCCGGCACCACCTTCGAAATGGCGGTGGTGTCCACCACGACGCCGGCGAGGCCCTTCTTGATGTCAGCGGTCGGCGCGGTCATGGCTGTTCCCTTCAAGCGTGAAATTGTAAGTGTTGTTGTCGAATTCGTTGTAGTCCTCATAGCGCAGCAGCTCGTAGAGACGGCTGCGATGCTGCATCCGATCCAGAAGACCGAATTGCGTTCCCGATGACTCGATTTCGCGCAGGCCCGCTTCGACCGCGAACATCGCCAGCCGCAGCGTGGTGACCGGGTAGATGACGACGTTGTAGCCGATGTCGGCCAGCTGACCCGCGCTCAGCAGCGGCGACTTGCCGAATTCGGTCATGTTGGCCAGAAGTGGAACGTCGACGGCGGCGCGGAACGCGTCGAACTCCGCCGCTTCGGTCAGCGCTTCGGTGAAGATCATGTCGGCTCCGGCGTCGGCGTAGGCACGGGCGCGCTCGATCGCGGCGGGCAGACCTTCGATGCCTGCGGCATCCGTGCGTGCGCAGACGACAAAGTTGGGATCGCGCCGTGCGGATACCGCTGCGCGCAACCGCTTTACCATGTCGGCGGCCGGCACGACGGCCTTGCCGTCCAGGTGACCGCAGCGCTTGGGGTTGACCTGATCCTCGAGGTGGCAGCCCGCCAGCCCGGCGTCTTCGAGGACGGTCACCGTGCGCGCGGCACTCATCGGTTCGCCAAAGCCGGTATCCGCGTCGATCAGCGTCGGCAGGTCGGTCACGCCGGCGATCTGCGCGCCCCGGCCCGCGACCTCGGTCAGCGTCGTCAGCCCGATATCCGGTAATCCGAGATCGGCGGCCAGTGCCGCACCCGACACATAGACGCCCTCGAAGCCCGCCTCGGCCACCGCCTTGGCCACCAGCGGCGAGAAGGCGCCCGGAAACCGTTGCAGCCGACCGGAATCCAGCCCGGACCGGAATGCGACCCGCTTGTCGGCGGCGCTGGACGAGGAGCCGATCACCGGAAGATCCCCGACGGTATCCCCGGCGCCTTGTCCAGCACCCGCGGATCGACCAGCACATTCAGCGCCCCCAGCGCACCGCCCTTCAGATCGGCCAGGGAGTCGACGGCGGACAAGAAGCGTTGCTGTTCAGCGGGATCCACGACGTCGTCGGCGAGCGCGGTGAACTTGCCCACGTACTGCTCGCGCGCGAACGGCCGAGCGCCCAGCGGATGGGCGTCGGCCACCGCCAATTCGTCGGAGATCACCTCGCCGTTCTTCAGCGTCACCTCCGCACGCGCCCCAAAAGCCTTCTCGGCCGGGTCGTTCGAGTGGTAGCGGCGAGTCCACTCCGGATCCTCGACGGTGGAGATCTTGTGCCATAGGTCCACGGTGTCGGGGCGGTGTGCCCGATCGGGAGCATAGGAGCGCTCGTGGTGCCAGCTGCCGTCTTGCAGCGCGACCGCGAAGATGTAGGGCAGCGAGTGATCCAGCGTCTCGCGTGAGGCGTCCGGGTCGAACTTCTGCGGGTCCCCCGAGCCGGTGCCGATCACGTAATGGGTGTGGTGGCTGGTGTGCAGCACGATCGTCGCGATCTGCTCGAGATCGCCGATACGCTCGCGCAGCCGGCGCGCCAGGTCGATCGGCGCCTGGCTCTGGTACTCCGCGGAGTGTTCCTTGGTGTAGCTGTCCAAGATCGCGCGCTTGGGTTCGCCGGGCTCGGGCAGCGGCACCTGATAGGTGTGTTCGGGACCGCCCAGCAGCCAGGCGATGACACCGTCCTCGCCCTCCCAGATCGGCGCCGGCGATCCCTCGCCGCGCATCGCGCGGTCGACCGCCTCGATGGCGATCTTGCCGGCGAACGCGGGCGCGAACGCCTTCCAGCTCGAGATCAGACCTTTTCGTGATTGACGGGTTGCCGTCGTGAGGTGCAGCGCCTGTCCGACCGCGTGGTAGATCGTCTCGACGTCCAGTCGCAGCATCGTTCCGATGCCCGCGGCCACCGACGGGCCCAGATGCGCGACGTGGTCGATCTTGTGCTCGTGCAGGCAGATTCCCTTGACCAGATCAATCTGGATCTCATACGCGGTGGCCAGACCGCGGATCAGGTCGGCGCCACGCACATCGAGCTGCTGGGCGACGGCGACGAGCGGCGGGATGTTGTCGCCGGGGTGGGAGTAGTCCGCGGCCAAGAACGTGTCGTGGAAATCGAGTTCACGCACCGCGACACCGTTGGCCCAGGCCGCCCACTCGGTCGAATAGCTGCCCTGCACGCCGAAGACCCGTGCCCCCCGCTGCACCGGATGCGCCAGCGCCTGCTCCCGCGCTACCGTGACCGGCCGCCTGATCACCGAGGCGGCACTGACGGCCGCGTTGTCGATGATCCGGTTGCACACCATCTCCGCGGTCTGCGGAGCGACGGCGACCGGATCCGCGGCCACCTCGGCAATCGCCCAGGCCAGCTGCTCGCTGCGGGGAAAGTCGTCGGCGCTGCGCCGGGCTCGAACGTCATGGATGCGCATAAACCGCACAGTACGCAGGCGAAGGAACATGGTAAATCCCCTAAACAAGCGTAATTTTGTGTCCTCATCGCGGCAATTTTGCGAATTTTGCGAAAGACAGTGGGCGTACCCTGTTGCAGGTGGCGAAGACGTTCGCCGGTGCGCGGCTAAGGCGGCTACGTGAGGAGCACGGGCTCACTCAGGTAGCGCTGGCGCGCGCCCTGGGCCTTTCGACCAGTTACGTCAACCAGCTGGAAAATGACCAGCGCCCGATCACCGTCCCGGTGCTGCTGACCCTCACCGAGCGATTCGATTTACCGACCCAGTACTTCGCACCCGAGTCCGATGCCCGGCTAGTGGCGGACCTGCGCGAAATCTTCGCCGAAGGACCCGCGACGGCCGGGCAAATCGAGGAGCTCGTCGCCCGCATGCCGGAGGTCGGCCAGACGCTGGTCAGCCTGCACCGCCGGCTGCACGACGCCACGGCCGACCTGGAAGCGCTGCACAGTCGTGCCAGCGCCGAAATATCCGCGGGTCCCCCGCAGCCGATGCCGTTCGAGGAGGTCCGGGACTTCTTCTACGACCGCAAAAACTACATCGGGGATCTGGACGTCGCGGCCGAGCAGCTGTTCGACGAGAACCGTTTGCAGACAGGCGGACTCGACAATCAACTGGCCGAGTTCGTTCGTGAAAAGCTCGGTGTCACGGTGGTCATCGACAATGGCGACGTCTTGAATCCCAACTCCAAACGCCTGTTTCGCGCCGAGTCGAAAACCTTGTATCTGGCTCGGTGGCTTCATCCGGGGCAGCGCGCCTTTCAGTTGGCGACCCAGATCGCGTTGCTCACCCAGGCCGAGTTGATCAACGGCCTCATCGCCGGCGACGACCAGCTCAGCGAAGACGCGCGAGGCGTGGCGCGCATCGGGCTGGCCAACTACTTCGCCGGCGCGCTGTTGTTGCCCTACCGGCGATTCCTCGCAGCCGCGGAGCACATGCGCTACGACATCGACCAGCTGGCAAGGCGTTTCGAGGTGGGCTTCGAAACCGTCTGCCACCGGTTGTCGACGCTGCAACGCCCCAGTGCGCGCGGCGTCCCGTTCATCTTCGTCCGGACCGACAGCGCGGGAAACATCTCTAAACGCCAGTCCGCCACCGCTTTTCACTTCTCACGCGTGGGCGGCAACTGCCCCCTATGGGTGGTCCACCATGCCTTCTCCCGTCCCGGACAGTTCTTGACTCAGATCGCTCAAATGCCCGACGGGCGAACCTATTTCTGGCTCGCCAGGACCACGACGAGCGAGCCCAGCCGCTATCTCGGCCCGGACAAGAGCTTCGCGATCGGGCTCGGCTGCGATGTCGCACACGCCGAGAAGCTGATCTACTCGGCCGGCATCGATCTGACCGACACCGAGGTGATAGTGCCGATCGGTGCCGGATGCAAGATCTGTGACCGGCCCGCCTGTCCGCAACGCGCCTTCCCCTATCTCGGCCGCCCGGTGCGCGTCGACCCCCACTCCAGCACCGATCTGCCCTATCCGCCGGCAATCACGTCCTAAATGGTCGGTGGCACATGAATTCCGCACGAACGGACTGCTGGCATCTCGCGATCGGTGTAGTTTGCTGCTCAGCAGCCAACTGCAACCGAGGAGCCGGTCATGGCGGACGTCGATTATTGCGTGGTCGGGGCGGGTTTCGCCGGTTTGACCGCGGCCTTGCGGCTAAAGCAGGCCGGGCACTCGGTGGCCTTGCTGGAAGCCCGTGACCGGGTAGGCGGTCGCACCTTCACCGAAACTCACCCGGACGGAACGTGGGTCGACCGCGGCGGCGCGTGGATCGGACCGGGGCAGGACCGCATCTACGCGTTGATGGACGAGTTCGGCGTGCCGGAATACAAGCAGCACAACGACGGCGACGCGATCATGATCGCCGACGGCAAGAAACACCGTTACGGCGGCACCATCCCGTGGGCGATGAGCCCTTGGGCGGTGGCAAACCTGGGTTACGGCCTGACCGTCGCCGGAGAGATGTGCAAGGGGATTCCGCTCGAAGCCCCGTGGGAAGCCAAGAAGGCGCAGGAGTGGGACCGCATCAGCGTCGGTGAGTGGATCCACAAGAACACCAAATCCAAGCAGGCCCAGGAGATGCTGGACATGGCGTTGGGCGGCACGTACACCTCGGCGGGGTCGGAGACGTCGTTGCTGTGGATGCTGCTGCAGATGGGCTCCGGCGGCGGGCCCACCTTCGTCATCTCCGGCAAGGGCGGAGCCCAGGATGCCCGCCCGGTCGGCGGGATGGGCGCCATCTACCGTCCGATCGTCGCCGAACTCGCTGACGCGCTTCATCTTTCGCAGCCGGTGCGGCAGATCGCCCAAGACGCCGACGGCGTGACGATCACCGCGGCCGATCTCACGGTGCGGGCGCGGCGGGTCATTGTCGCGATCCCACTGGCGATCGCGACCTCGATCGCGTACGAGCCGGCGCTGCCGGTGGATCGCGCATTCCTGCACCAGCGCATGCCCAGTGGCGCGGTGATCAAGACCTCGGTCTTCTACGACGAGCCGTTTTGGCGTGCCGACGGACTGTCCGGCCAGTCGTCCTCGCCGGGATCCCCGGCGACGCTGACCATCGACGCCTGCACCGACACCGCGGACACGGGCATCATGTGCATCATCACCGAGGGACCGGCGGCCCGTCGATTGACCGGGCTCGAGTTCGCCGATCAGAAAGAGATTCTGATCGGCGAACTCGTCGATCGGTTCGGCGATAAGGCCAAAGCACACCGCGAATTCCACCTGCAGAACTGGAGTACGGAGCGCTACTCCGGCGGCGGCATGATCAGCCACGCCCCCACCGGTGTGCTGACCGAATTCGGCTACACCTTGCGTGAACCCTGCGGTCGCATCCATTGGGCCGGCACCGAGAGTTCGGCGATCATGTGCGGGTGGATCGACGGAGCGATTCGGTCCGGCGAGCGCGCCGCGGCCGAAGTGGCCACCGCCGAAACCGCCACCGTCGCCTAGACACGCGCACCCACCTGGTCATCCCGGACGTGCACTGCCAAAACGGCAGTGCCACAATGGGCCGAATGTCGCCATCACGGGGGCCTGACCAGGAAAGTTGACGGAATGGGTGTTAGCGTCGCACGCCCTTTCCGTCGTCGAGCCCTGCGGCGGTATCGGCTTCGGCTCAGTGCCGATTCCGGCAGCGGTTTCTACGGCAGCCAACAGGTCCGGTTGCTCCGAATCTATTTGGGCGCCACCACTTTCCTGTTCACCTACGGCGTGGTGTTCAGCTTGATCCCGATCCACCGCGGGCTGACGCCAGGCAAGCCCAGCGGCGGGATCGCGGCGATCGTCCTTGGCCTCGCCGCCCTGGTCTGGCTGGCCGTGCGACCCGACAAACCCGCACCGGCCACCGCCGTGGCGATCGTGGCCACACCCATCGTGATGGCCTACCACGTGGCGATCACCGCCGAGTTCGCGTGCCTGATCGCGCCGATGTTTCTGGCGATGTACCTGCGCGCGTTCTACCCGCCGCGCCGTGGTGCGAGCCTGGTCGCGATCCTGACCCTGGCGTCGGTCGTCGCCCTTGCGATCTCGCACACGGCCAGGTTGTACATCGACTACCTCATCTTCGCGGTCGCGATCGTCGGGGCCGCCGAGTCGTTCGGGCTGCTGATGCGGGCCCTGGTCAATGCGGCGTGCACCGACCCGCTGACCCGCCTACTCAACCGCGCGGGCTGGGAGATCGCCACCGCCGACCTGTTGGCCCGATCGCGTTCGGCAACGGTCACCGTCATCGTGCTCGACATCGACAACTTCAAGACGATCAACGACACCCAGGGGCATCTCGCCGGCGACCGACACCTGGTCAGCCGCGCGGAGTGCTGGCGAAAGCTAGCGCCCGCCAATGCCGTTCTGGCCAGGCTGGGCGGTGACGAGTTCGCGGTGTGTATCGCCGACGACGCGCACCCGACGCCGGCCCGTGCGCAGCGGTTTGTCGACGACGTCCGCCTTTACACCCCGAACACCAGCCTCGGCACCGCGTCACATAGCGGTGCGAGCGCCGACATCGCCGCGCTGTACGCCGCCGCCGACGCCGAACTCTACGACGCCAAGCGCAAGAAGATTCCGGGCGCCCTCGGCATCTAGCCGGCTTGCTTGGCCGGCGGACGATAGAAGATCAGCAGCAGGCCAAGCCCGCCGGCGAGCCCGAGTCCCACCGCGATCAGCAGTCCGTTCCAGCCCATCAGCGGGTTGTTGACCCCGAAAATCACCCAGTCCAGGCTGAGCCGGCCGGGGCCCAGGGCCGCCACCGCGACCGCGCTGACCGCCAGGACCAGGTTGTACTCCCAGCCCTCCTTGACGATGAAGAAGCCGTTGGCGCGGTGCACGGTCCAGGCCGCAACCAGCATCAGCGCGACAAAGCCCGCGGCCGGGATCGGCGTGAGCAGCCCGGCCGCCAGCCCCAGCCCGGCGGCGATCTCGGTGGTGGCGGCCACCGTCGCGTGGAACTTGCCCGGCTTCATACCGATGCTCTCGAACCAGCGCGCGGTACCCGGTATGCGGCCGCCGCCAAAGAACTTGTTGTAGCCATGCGCGGCCAATGTCACGCCCAGCACCAGCCGCAGGATCAGTAATCCGACGTCGTAGGGAGTCATACGTGCAAACCTAGATCATCGGGCTGATCGGGTAACAGCAACGGTGAGCGGACCACACCGTGGTGTTGCTTAACGGCCACGCGGTTCATCCGCGGGAGATCCCGGGCAACAACGGCCACGCCATCGAAGTGACGCGACGACCAGGCCTGCCGGCGCCACTCGCTTCCGCATCACCACCGTGGTGGGCCTGCGGTACGACCGCTGTTGGTCAGCGTGGGCTCAGACCTCGCGCGAGGGTCAGCCCGCTGCGCGCGCACGACGACGCCGACTACGACGCAGCGGTGTTGGTCCGCCTCGACGACGTGCACGCCCGGGTAGTTGCCGATCTTCGAGGCGCGGCCCAGGTGCCGCGGTTGACCGCCTATTCAGTGAAACTTGTTGCGGCACTTGGCAAAGTCAAGGCCGGGGACTTCACCTGGCTGACCCGGCCGCCGATCGACTCGTATCAGACCGTGTGGTTCGAATGGCACGAGGAGCTGATCGGTGCCGCGGGGCTGACCCGCGAGGAAGCGGCGAGATCCGGTGACGCGCAATAGGTCCTACAGCGCGGCATCGAGCAGCTCCAGGTAGGTGTCGACGTCGGCGATCACGGACTCCGCCGTATGGACGCTGATCGCGATGGTCTCGCCGATGCCGTGCACTCCGTGCGTCAGGCCCATCGACGGCGACAGCCCGGGATAGCCGGCCGTCAGCACCACCGGCGCCTCCCCGAACCGCAGATCGGCGGGCCCGCGGTTGACACTGGACACCACGGTGTTGCCCAGCACCTGCGCGGACCGCACCTCGGAGTCGAATTGTGAGATGCCCCAACGTAGTAGCGGGGCAGGCACCGCGGCGAACGCGCGGTCCCCCGCACGTGTCGCGGGATGTTCGAATCGGCGCCGGCCGTTGGCCAGGTCGGCGGCGATCCGATCCAGCCGCGCGTCCAGCTCGAGCCGCGGGTAGAGCCCGACCACGATATTGCCGAAATGGTTATTGGCTTGGGGCACACCGGGTTTGACCATCGGAACTTCCGCACCCAGCGCATCGGTCCCGTCGGCAAGCAGCCGGGACAGCGCGGTCGACACGGCGGCGAGCACCGCGACGGTGACGCTGGGTCCGCGTAGCTGTGCGCGATGTCGCACCAGCGTGCGGATCGAACGCGTACCGTCGGGGCGGGCATTGGTCAAAAGCGGCGGCCGAGTGCCGGCCCCCGGCGCGGTGTCGCGAAGCAACTGGCGATGCTTCCAGGCGGCCTCGGCGGCCCGCCACGCGAAGCAGCCCGGCGACGCCCGTCGCACCGCGGGCACCGGAGCGGCCCGCCCGAACAGCCAGCCCGCCAGCGCCGCCCCGCGAGCGCCGTCGGCCAGCGCGTGCGGTGCCTGCAAGACCGCCACGACGCCCGGGCCGTCGACGCCGGGAATGCCGAGCACCGGCGTGAACACGTGCAGCCGCCAGGGCACGCGGCGAAGGTCCAGCTGGCTGTCGGCCAAGCCCGCCACCGCCGCCAGGCAGGCCTGCCAGCCGTGGTCGGCCACGTCGTGGCGGACGACCTGCCCGGGCGCCACCGGCGAGGGGACCCAGCGCGGATAGGTCAGCGAGCAGCCATCCTCGACCCGCAGCATCAACTCGGGGCACGCCCGAGCCCGGCGAAGGATCTCGTCGATGGCGCGATCCGGATTGCCGGGTTCGCCGTCGAATGCGTACAGCAGGAACTCGTCGTTGGGGACTTTGGCCGACATCCAGTAGAACTGCGCATCGACGGCCGCCATGCGGCGCGCAGCCATGACGTCAGCCGGGTGAGCCGATGAACGCCAGCACCCGCTCGGCGATTTTCTCGGGTTGTTCCAGCTGCAGGAAATGCCCGGCATGATCGATGATCGCCACGTCGCTGCCGGCGGGCAGCACCTTTTCGGTCCAGTGGGCGAAAGCCGGAGTCATGCAACCGTCGTCGCGGCCGTGCAGATACAGCGTCGGCAGGATCGGCGCCTCGGTCCACAGCTGGTTCAGCTCGGCATACCGCTGCGGCGGGCGGGTGTTGCGAAGCGTGGCGCGGTAGGTCCCCAGCGCCGCCCGCCAGCTTTCCGGCGTTCCGATCGCGGCGTCGACGTGGCGCAGGTCCTCCTCGGCACCGTGGTAACCCGGAGACCACCGCCGCCACAACCGCGGCAGCACCCACGACGCGGAACGCTCAGGCAGGAAAGGCAATTGGAAATAGAACATGTACCAGCTGCGCAGCAGCTGACGAGGAATCTGACGCGCCAGCCGTCCGCGCTCGCTCACCTGACCGCGGAACGCAGCCGAGACGGGCACCGACATGATCACGGCCTTGGTGAACGGGCTGTTGGGCATCGCGGCCAGGCCGGTGCCCGCCAGTGCGCCCCAGTCGTGTCCGATCAGCACGTCGCGATCGGTGCCCCCGGCGGCCTCGCGCACCCGCAGCGCGTCATCCATGATCGCGCCGACGTGATAGCTGCCGTCGTCCGGAATGGACGACGGCGCATATCCCCGCATGAACGGTGCGACGACACGCCAGCCGGCCCCGGCGAGCAGCGGGGCCAGCTTGCGCCAGCCGTAGGCCGTGTCGGGGAAGCCGTGCAGACACAAGGCGATCGGGGCACTTGCGGGGCCCCAGGTCAGCGCCTTGAGGTCGGCGGGAGGGCCCGGCACGTCGATCCACCGCGGCTCGGTCATCTCGGGTAGTCCGCCATGTTCACTCCTGTTCGGCGCGTCCGCACGGACCAACCTAACACCGGAGTGAAAGAAACCCTGAACCCTTACTGCATCAAGGGTTTTCACTCGCCGCCTGCGCCGCCGCCCGCTCGAGGTCGGCCAGGATGATTTTGCGCATGCCGTACATCGCCTGGGTCGCGGCCGTCGCGCAGGCCGGATCGGGATGGCTGACCAGCTCGTAGAGCCGCTGCGGGATCACCTGCCAACTCAGCCCGAAGCGGTCCTTGCACCAGCCGCACGGCGCTTCCTCGCCGCCGTCGGTCAGCCGGTCCCAGTAGTAGTCCACCTCGTCCTGGTCCTTGCAGTCGATCGTGAAGGACACCGCCTCGCTGAACGTGAAATGCGGACCGCCGTTGATGCCGATGAACCGGTTGCCGTCCAACACGAACGTGCCCGACAACACCGAGCCGGGCTCGCCGGGGCCCGCGTCGGTGGCCCGGTTGAGGTCCTCGATCCGCGAGTTGGGGAACACCGAGGCGTAGAACGTCACCGCCTCTTCCATGTTGTGGTCGAACCACAGCGAGGGCGTGATCGATGGCACGAGCGTCTCCTATCTGTCGGGTTTCACCGATAGACCCCGGCGACCGCGAGAACTCATCGAGCGACTATGTAACGTCAGATCGATGAGCACCGTGAGCAGCAGCCCCCAGACGGTCAAATTCGCTGGTGTCGGCGGTATCGGCCTGGTCGCCGACGAATGGAACCGTGACGCCGCGATCGCGGGCCGACCGTCGATCCTGATGTTGCACGGCGGCGGCCAAAACCGATTCTCCTGGAAGAACACCGGCCAGGTCCTGGCCGACGAGGGCTTCCACGTCGTGGCGCTGGACAGCCGCGGGCACGGCGACAGCGACCGGGCGCCGGGCGCGGACTACGCGATCGAGACGCTGATGGGCGACGTTTTGCATGTCCTCGACGCGATCGGCCGGCCCGTCGTGCTGATCGGGGCCAGCATGGGCGGGTTGACCGGCATCCTGGTCGCCGACAAAGCGGGCCCGGAGAAGGTGACCGGCTTGGTGCTGGTCGACGTGGTGCCACGGTACGAGAAGACCGGCAGCGCCCGCATCCGGGATTTCATGCTGACCAACCTGCACGGCTTCGCTTCGCTGGAAGAAGCCGCCGACGCCGTCTCCGCCTATTTGCCGTATCGGGAAAAGCCGCGCAGCCCCGACGGACTGAAGAAGAACCTCCGGCTGCGCGACGGACGCTGGTACTGGCACTGGGATCCGGCGTTCATGACCGCCCCCGGCGATGACCCGGAGTTGCGCACCGACAACTTCGAGCGTGCCGCGGCGGATCTGACGATCCCGGTCCTGTTGATCCGCGGCAAACTCTCCGACGTCGTCAGCCCCGAAGGCGTCAAGCACTTCCTGGCGACGGTCCCGCGTGCGGAGTTCGTCGAGCTGTCCGACGCCGGACACACCGCCGCCGGCGACGACAACGACGCCTTCAGCGACGTCGTTGTCCAATTCGTCAAGCGGCTGACCGGTTAGCCGCCCACTCCCGGCTTCTCCGCGTGCCCGCCGAATTGCTTGCGCATCGCCGAGAGCGCCTTGTTGGCGAAGTCGTCGAGGCTGCGCGAAGCGAAGCGGGACTGCAACGCGGTCGTGAGCACCGGTGCCGGCACGCCTTCGTCGATCGCCGCGATCGCAGTCCAGCGGCCCTCCCCCGAGTCGGAGACCCGGCCGGAGAATTCGGACAGGGTGGGCGATTCGTGCAGCGCGATCGCGGTCAGGTCCAGCAGCCAGGAGCCGACGACACTGCCCCGGCGCCACACCTCCGCGACATCGGCGATGTCGAAGTTGTATTGGTAGCACTCGGGATTCGACAGCGGCGCGGTTTCGGCATCGCCCTTTTCGACGCGGGTGCCGATGTCGGCATTGCGCAGAATGTTGAGCCCCTCGGCGAGGGAGGCCATCATTCCGTACTCGATGCCGTTGTGCACCATCTTGACGAAGTGACCCGCCCCGGACGGGCCGCAGTGCAGGTAGCCCTTCTCGGGTTGGGCGACCTCGCCGTCGCGGCCGGGGGTGCGCGGAGCGGCGTCGACCCCGGGCGCGATGACCTTGAACAGCGGCTCCGCGTGCTCGAAGGCGTAGTCGTCGCCACCGATCATCAGGCAGTAACCACGCTCCCGGCCCCAGACCCCACCGCTGGTGCCGCAGTCTATGAGGTGAATCCCCTTCTCGGACAGCAGCTTTGAGTGCTTGAGGTCGTCGCGGTAGTAGGAGTTGCCGCCGTCGATCACGATATCGCCGGACTCGAGGGTGTTCGCCAGCTCCTCGATCACCGAGGTGGTGATGTCACCCGCGGGCACCATCACCCAGACGATCCGCGGCGCGGTCATCTTCTCGGCCAGCTCCGCAACCGAGAACGCCCCGGTCATTCCCTTCTCACTGGCCAGGGTCTTGACGACTTCCTTGTCGTGGTCGTACACCACGCCCTCGTGTCCGCCGTCGACGACTCGACGGATGATGTTGGCACCCATTCGGCCCAGGCCGATCATTCCCAGCTGCACTTCCGGTCTCCTTACTGTCCCGACTTCGTTTTCGGAGGGAACCACGGGTCTTGCCAATGGCGGTGACCGCGGACGAGCGACTGCGCGGCCTCGGGCCCCCAAGACCCGGGCTCGTAGGGGTGAATCTCGCTCGGCTTGTCCAGCAGCGGCTGGACGATGCGCCACGTCTGCTCGATGCTGTCTTCCCGCGCGAAAAGCTGGCGATCGCCGGTCAGCGCGGCGTGCAGCAGCAGCTCATACGGGCCCTCCGCTTCGCCCAGGTCCGTGGCGAACAGCGAGTCCAGGTGGACGTCGTGCCATTCGTCATCGACTTGGGCGGACAACTGAATTCGCATGCCCGGCTCGGGGTCGATGCGCAGCACGATCTGGTTGGGCTCGGCCGTCTTGCGGTGCGGCAGGAAGGCCAGCTGAGGAACGCGGCGCAGAAACAGCCGCACCTCGGTGACCTTCTCAGGCAGTTCCTTACCGGCCCGCAAGAAGATGGGCACTCCAGACCAGCGCCAGTTGTCGATCTCGGTGCGCAGCGCGATGAACGTTTCGGTCTGCGAATCCTTCGCCACCCCGTCGACGTCGGTGTAGCCGTGGTACTGACCGCGCACACAATGCTCGGGGTCCAGCGCCGGCATCGCGCGGAACACCTCGGATTTCTTGTCGTTGAGGTCGTCGGCGCTGCCGCCGACCGGCGGTTCCATCGCGACCATGGCAAGCACCTGCAGCAGATGGTTCTGCACCACGTCGCGCAGGGTGCCGACCTTGTCGTAGAACCTGCCCCGGTCCTCGACGCCGAAGTTCTCGGCCATCGTGATGTGAATCTCCGACACACTCTGGCGGTCCCACACTGCGGCCAGCGCCTGGTTCGCGAAGCGCAGGCATTCGAGTTCCACCACGGGCTGCTTGCCCAGGAAGTGGTCCACCCGCAGGATCTGGTCTTCGTCCAGCACCGCGTGCAGCCGATCGTTGAGTTCGCAGGCGGACTTCAGGTCATGGCCGAACGGCTTTTCCACCGCGACGCGAGCCCGCTCCACCAGGCCCTCGCGCGCGAGGCCCTCGACGATCGGCGCGAACAGCGCGGGCGGCATCTCGAGGTAGTACAGCGGGCGGTAGTCCGAACCGATCAGCTCGGCGAGCCGGTGATAGAGATCGCGGTCGGTGACGTCGCCGTGGATGTAGTCCAACCGATTGGCCAGCCGATCGAACACCTCGTCGTCGATCTTCTCCCCGGCATCGTTGATGGCGGTACGCGCCCGCTCGATCAACTTCTTGACGCTGATTTCGTCGCTCGCCACGCCCAGGATCGGGCAGTCCAGCAGATTGCGGCGCTCGAGCCGATACAGCGCGCGAAACGTCATCTTGCGGGCCAGATCACCGGTAATTCCGAAGATCACCAGCAGGTTGGACGAATCACCACCGTCGTCGGCCAAGACCGAACCTCCCAAAAGTCACCGGACCGGTTCACTCGAGCTGCACTACCCGGGGGCGATCGCACTCAACCCTAGACACTGCTGATAGGGCCGACAACCGGAAGCCGTCGCGCGCTTTGCAAGGATGCGAGACGTGGGTGATGCACTGCATATCGCGGTCTACGTCCTGGCCGGCGTTGCCGTGATCGAAGCCTGCGCACTCGGCGTGATGGGCAGGTTGCTGGTTCGTAGCCGCGAGGAGGCCGAGGAGTTAAGGCAACGTGCCGACACCCGCAATTGGCTGATTTCCGGCGGCCGGGAGGCCCTCAAGACGGCGTGGAACACCGCCAACGTGATGCGCAAGGAGGGCTTCGGCGCGGCGGTGCGCAGCAGCATCGAAGACCTCGCCGACTGGGCCGAGGTCGAGCGGCCCGATCTCGCGCGGGTCACGCCGGACGGCCGGGTGGTGATCCTGTTCTCCGACATCGAGGAGTCCACCGCGCTGAACGAGCGGATCGGCGACCGCGCCTGGGTCCGGCTGATCAGCTCGCACGACAAGCTGGTGTCCGGGCTGGTGAAGCGCCGGTCCGGCCACGTGGTCAAGAGCCAGGGCGACGGCTTCATGATCGCCTTCGCCCGCGCCGAGCAGGCGGTGCGGTGCGGCATCGATCTTCAGTCCGAACTGCGCCGGGACGCAAAACGCAAGCGGCACGAGGAGATTCGGGTCCGGATCGGCATTCACATGGGCCGCTCGGTGCGTCGCGGCGACGATCTGTTCGGGCGCAATGTCGCGATGGCGGCGCGGGTAGCGGCCCAGGCCGTCGGTGGGCAGATCCTGGTGAGCGAGCCGGTGCGCGACGCGCTGCGCGACTGTGACGACATCCGGTTCGACGAAGGCCGCGACGTGGAGCTGAAGGGCTTCTCGGGCAGTTATCGCTTGTTCTCGGTGTCGGCGGGTGTCGCCGGCGTTCTCGAGACTTAACCCATGGCGACCCGCCGCGGCGTGTCGTCGCAACCGGTTAAGTGTCGCGGGATCGACGACAGCGCGTCATGGCGCATCGGACTCGGCGAGCCGCTGGTGCAGCCGGGCGCGGATCTCGTCGGCGGTGTAGGCGCGGCGTTTGCGTTGATCACGCACGACCAGCGCACCCCCGGCCACGACACCGGCGACGCCGGCCAGGCCGATCCACTTCCAAATGCTGCGCATACTTGACACGCTATTACCGCCATGGACACCCTTCGCGACAAGGTCGCCGTCATCACCGGGGCGGCCAGCGGCATCGGCCGCGCCATCGCCCGCACCTTGGCGGACCGGGGCGCCCGCATCGTGGCGGTCGACCTCGACGACGACGGTATCCAGGTTCTCGCCCACGAGGCGGGTGCGGCGGTGCTGCCGCATCGCGCAGACGTCTCGGATCCCCAAGCGTTCGAAGGCATTCGGGACGTGGCACTACAGCGATTCGGCCGAGCCGACATCGTGGTCAACAACGTCGGCGTCCTGACAAACGGCCTGCCACAAGACATTCCCGTCGCGGAGTGGCAACGCATTCTCGACATCAACCTGATGTCGGTGGTCCGCAGCAACGCTGCATTCCTGCCGCTGCTGCTCGATCAGGGCAGCGGGCATCTGGTCAACACCGCGTCCTTTGCCGGGCTCTTCACCTACTCCTACGATCGGATGCCGTATGCGGCGAGTAAAGCCGCTATCGTGCAAATGAGCGAGGCCTTGGCGATTTACCTGCGACCCAAGAACATTGGCGTCACCTTGCTATGCCCCGGGCCGGTGCTGACGAATATCGCGGCCGACGTACCGACGTTCGGCGACGGCGCGCCCCTGCGGATTCCCGGCGAGCAATTCGAGTTGCTGGACCCGGCGACCGTCGGGGAACTGGTCGCCGATGCGATCCTGCACAACCGATTCTTCGTGCCCACTCATCCTCAAGTGGTCGACGAGTTGCGCCGTCGCCTCGAGGACTGGGATGGCTATATCGACTACCAGATCTCCCGAAAACCCTTAGGAAAGGCGGATACCGATGACTGATGTGCGCGCTCAGGGACTGGAAGTGTTCAGGGACATGCTGCCCGGCCTGATCCCGGACGGCGCCACCAGCCTGCGCGACGACGGCGTAGCCGGTGAACTCCTCGAGTTGGGCCTCGATCATGTCTTCGGATCGCTTTGGACGCGGCCCGGATTGGACCGCCGCTCACGCAGCCTGGTCACCCTGGGTGCGCTGATCGCGCTGCGGGCTTCGGACGAACTGAAGGCGCATTTCCCCATCGCGCTGCGCAACGGGCTGACCATCGAGGAGATTTCCGAGGTGATCTACCACATGACCGGCTACGCGGGTTTTCCGGCGGCCGCCAGTGCACGCGCCGTCGCGCGCGAAGTGCTGGCGAACTCCTAAGCCATGCTCAGCCTGCAGGAAGCGCTGAACGAGACCCGGACCGGCGACCTGTGGTTGTTCCGCGGCGGCTCGGGACCCGACCGTGCCATCCAGACCTTGACCAACAGTCCGGTGAACCATGTCGGCATGACCGTGGCCATCGACGACCTGCCACCGCTGATCTGGCATGCCGAACTCGGCGACAAGCTCATCGACCTATGGACCGGCACCAACCATCGCGGTGTGCAGCTCAACGATATGCACCAGGCCGTGCTGCAGTGGAGCGAGCGCTACCACCAGCGCTGCTGGCTGCGTCAGCTGACGCCGCATCCCACCCGCGAACAAGAGGACCAGCTGCTGCGGGTGATCGCGCGGATGGATGGCACCGCGTTTCCCACTACCGCCCGGTTGACCGCCCGATGGTTTCGTGGCCGGATCCCGACGGTCTACGACTGGACGAAGGGAATTCCCTTCGTAGATAAGAAGATTCGAGAGTCGACGCAACGACGCAAACAGCGGCAGCGGGTCGGACTGGAAACGGCGTACTGCGCGGAGACGGTGGCAATCACGTACGAGGAGATGGGATTGCTCAGCACCGAGAAGTACTCGAACTACTTTGACCCGGGGTCATTTTGGAGTGGCGACACGCTGCCGCTGGCGCCGGGATATCGGCTGGGCAACGAAATCGAGGTCGCTGTCGGCTAGTCGACCGACATCTCCCCCATCTCCGACCAGCCGGTCGCGTCGATCGTCTGACTGATGATCTTGGGCGTCGACTTCAGTGCCTGCGGAAATTCCTGCATGGCGCGCTTGAAGTGGTCGCTGTTGACGTGGACCCCGCCGGCGTCACCGTCGCGAAACGCCTCCACCAAGACGTACTCCGCCGGGTTCTCCAGGCTGCGCGACCACTCGAACCACAAGTTGCCCGCTTCGGCGCGAGTCGCCGCGGTAAACGGGGCAACCAGGTCCGGCCAGCGGTCGGCCCAGTCGGGCTTGGTTTCGAACTTGACGACGATGAAGATCATTGCGGTCCCCGCTCGCAGCTCCCGATGCGCTTGGCTGCCCATCCTCCGATGGGCAGCGCCAGGATATACGGGCCGCGGGGTGTGGGGTGTGACCGATGTGGCATTTCGGGTCGGTTTTGCTCCAACAGCAAAGTCCGCCTAGATGTCGTGATTGACGTCTAGGCGGACTTTGCTTTTGTCCAGCGCTAACCGAATTCACGCCGACACTCAGGAAGTTGTGACGTGGCCCACAACGATGTGGTTTTATCGACTACTTCACTGATGCCAAGCACGCAACGCGATCAGTGTGATCCACCCCGCAGTTCTTTCGCGGAATTAGATGACACGCGCGCCACCCGATTATTTATCAATTCGGAATTCCGGGATCGCCGGGCGGCGGCAATTCCGGCGCCGGCGGGGCCGGCATTTCGGGCGCCGGGGGTGCGGGCATTTCGGGCGCCGGCGGCATTTCCGGCGCCGGTGGCGCCGGCATTTCGGGCGCGACGGCTCCCACCAAAACGGGCGGCGGGGGCGGTGCGTCTGGAGGCGGAGGCGGTAGGCCCGGCAGCCCCGTTGGAGCGCCGTCCCCGTCCGCAGGCATCGGCAAGAACATGTGGTGGGTGAATCCGGGCTGGTAAGCGCCGGCGCCACCGATGTGCACGCCGCCGCGTTCCCCGCTGGACACCGGGGTGCCGTCGGGCAGGGTCACTGCCGTGTGGCCACCGTTCCAGCCGACAACCAACGCGTTGGGGGCCGTTCCATACTGAAAGCCCCGCGCCAATAGCGCGGCTTCTTCATTCCCGGTATTAAAGCGGTTTCCATAAACCGGCCTGTCGGTTGCAGCATTTACAACCCACGAGACGAGTCCCGAGCAATCGGTACCCGCGGGAGAATCTCCACCCGCAATATAGGGCGTCCCGGATACCTGATTGATCAGCGATATCAACGATGCAAGAACAATCATGCGGAGGGACACTAGCAACAAGGTAGTTAGCAATCCAAAATTTGTGGCGCGCGTCACGTGTCAATTAATTAATGGCCTGGACCGCACCTACAGCAAATAAGTCACGACATTGCATATTCCCCGAAACGAAAGGGCTGAATCCGTTTTGGCCTGGCGTTATCCCGCCGAAGCGGGTCTGAGGCGAAACACCGGGATCCGCCGGCCGATCGCGGCCGCCTTGACGCGATAGTCGCGGTAGTTGACGCAGACATGCTCGGCCAGCGCGTACAGGCGCTCGTAGTCGTCGGGATCGGTGACCTCCACGGCTACGAAATCCTCGTCGCCGAACCGGCACTGCGGATGCGCCTTCAGGTTGTGGTACCACTGCGGATTCTTGGGCTGGCCCAGATAAGAGGCGACCAGGATCGCGTCGGGCCCATCGTGGACGTAGGCGAGCTGATGCTCTCGCGGCAGGCCCGACTTTGCGCCCGTGCTGATCAACGGGGCCGACGACAGCCCGCCGAGGATGGACGGGTAGCGCCCGCCCGTGGCGCGGTGCAGCCAGGGGTCGATGTGCCAGAAGAGATGTCGCGCCATGAAGCCAGCCGCACGCGAGCGCCCGAAGCGTTCCAGGGCCCGATACCAGCGTCCGTACTCCTCGGTCGGGTCGACGTAGTGCAGCGGCATGCTACGACCCTACTTACCGGCGCGGGAGGGTTCGCCTCGCCTGCCGCATGACCCCTGGCACCGTGTTCGCCAGATCCGACCTACTTTTGCCGAAGACACTCACAGCGCGTGAAAAAGACCAAATTTGGTGGGGTGTAGGTACTTTCGGTATCCACGCCAGCTCCCAATGAATACCATTGATCGGGTCGTCGAAGAACACCGCGTAATAGCCGGGCCAATACTGCGGGTACTCCTTCGGTTCGTCGGTGACTGGGACGTCGTGCCCGATCAAGAAATCGTTATGGAAGCGATCGACCTCCCTTCGGTTGCGAGCCCACAGCGCGATGTGGTTGATACCGACCGCCTGATCGCCGTGCGTGAGCTTGTCTCCAGAACGAGCCGGCTGAATGCCGATGTAGCTGTGCGGGTTGGCGTTACGCGTCATGTAGTAGATCGACTGATACTCCATGTTCAGCGACGAAAAGCTGCTGTAGCCGAGCCAGCCGAACAACGCGTCGTAGAACGCGATGGACTCGTCATAGTCCAGAACCGCGAACTCGACGTGACTGACACCACGCCACCGCATCAGACCGGCGTCCAGATCCCGTTGTTGAAGAATCCCCATGCACCCCTAGTCGGGTTCCACATCAGGTGAGCCTGCGGGGCCCATGACGGCGGAGGTGGCTGCGGCGGCGCCCACGGCGGGGGCGGCCCCCAGGGCCCCCAACCCGCCGGAGCCGGACCTTGCCAGTCGTGGCACTGATTCCAGTCCCAGTGGTAGTCGGTGCCCCACGCCGGATCCCATTGCTGACCAGGGCACCAGTGGTTGGTGGGCGCGGGCGCCGGGGTCGCCCGGGCGACACCTCCGGCCAGAACCAACGCGGACAGCGCCAGTCCGCTACCAACGAACAGCCGAGCCCACTCGTGCTTTACCGTCGCCATCCCTTAAGAATGGTCGGCGGGGCCGACTACGTCTACTTCCGATTCTCGAGGCGACGAGCGTCGGGGTCGCCGACGGAGTCGACCGATTCGACCATCGGGTACAAGCCCGTGATCTGCAGATCCCCGCCGTCGCCCCAGCACGAAAGTTTCGATGTTGTAAGCTATTTGGACGTCGGCCGGGTGCCTCGAAACTCTACGTCTGCCGTCTCGGTGTGAAATCTTCATAACCTGAATTTGGCGCGCGCCTGGTCGGTGACAGGGGTGAACAGGTTTACCAAGTTGCCGTCCGGGTCGCGAAACAGCAGCGCGCGATTACCCCATGGCATGGTCGTCGGTGTGGTGACCACGTCGCCGACGCTGCCGCGGAGACGTTCGTATTCGGCGTCCACATCGCCGACGAGGAACTCGATGATCGCGCTTCGGTTGGCTGCCGGCTCCGCGGATCCTTCTCCGAACAACGGGACGGTCTTGTCGCTGCCAATGGCAAGCACGCCAACCGGCGTTGGGATCTCCGCGAACAGTTCGTTGCTCCAGACGGCGGCGACTTCGGTGACCGTTTCATAGAAGGCGACCAAACGGCCGACATCTGCGGTGATGAGGCGAGTCGATACAAATTTCACAGGGTCTCCATTCGCGGCCGTATCGCGCTGTGCCCACAGCGCCTTCGTCCGCGAATACTAGACAGTCCCACCGACAACTCGATCTAGACGTTGAACCGGAACTCGACCACGTCGCCGTCGGCCATCACGTAGTCCTTACCTTCCATCCGGACCTTGCCGGCCGCCTTGGCCGCCACCATCGACCCGGCGTCGATCAAGTCGTCGTAGGACACGATTTCGGCCTTGATGAAACCCTTCTCGAAATCGGTGTGGATCACCCCGGCGGCCTTGGGCGCAGTGTCACCCTGTCGAATCACCCACGCGCGCGCCTCTTTTGGGCCCGCCGTCAGATAGGTCTGCAACTTCAGAGTATGAAAACCCGCCCGCGCCAACGCATCTAGGCCACGTTCGGTCTGCCCGATGGACTCGAGCAACTCGGCGGCCGACTCGTCGTCGAGTTCGGTTAGTTCGGATTCGATTTTCGCGTCGAGGAACACCGCGTCGGCGGGCGCGACCATCGCGCGCAGTTCGGCCTTGCGGGCCTCGTCGGTGAGCACGGACTCGTCGGAGTTGAACACATACAGAAACGGCTTGGTGGTCATCAGGTTCAGCTCGCGCAGCGGTGATGGGTCGACACCGGCCGCGAATAGTGTCTTGCCCGAGTTCAGTATCGCCTCGGCGGCGACGGCCGCCTCGTGCACGGGCTTGCGCTCCTTGTTGTTGCGGGCTTCCTTTTCCAGCCGCGGGACGGCCTTCTCCAGTGTCTGCAGGTCGGCGAGGATCAGCTCGGTCTCGATCACCTCGATGTCGGAGCCCGGGTCGACCTTGCCGTCGACGTGCACGACGTCGTCGTCGGCGAACACCCGCACCACCTGGCAGATCGCGTCGCACTCGCGGATGTTGGCCAGGAATTTGTTGCCGAGCCCGGCTCCCTCGGAGGCGCCCTTCACGATTCCGGCGATGTCGACGAATGTCACAGGCGCCGGCGCGATCTTCTCGGAATCGAACATCTCGGCCAGCTTGTCCAGGCGCGGATCGGGCAGCGCGACGACGCCCTCGTTCGGTTCGATCGTCGCGAACGGATAGTTGGCCGCGACCACGTTGTTCCGGGTCAGCGCATTAAACAGGGTCGATTTGCCCACGTTCGGCAGGCCCACGATTCCCAAGCTCAGGCTCACGGGGAACCAAGTCTAGGGCTCCGCGCCGGGACCCAGGGCGTCGCGGACCGTCTCCGCGGTGAACCGGTGGCACGCCCGGCATCCCTAACAAGGTATTTACGGGGGTTTTGGCCCATTGCCGGTACGGTCTACATGTGTCAACGCAGCGGGGAACCTCGGCAGTAGGAGCTGCCCATCGCTCGATTCACCCCGGCATTCCGGGTGTGCCGTCGTGGATAGCCCTGCTTCTCGCCGTGACCGCGACCGCAATCGGGTACGGCATCGACTCCGGACTCGGCCATAAGGAGCTGACCGGCATCTTCGCCGGCCTTTATATAGCGGGCTGCGTGGCGGCGGTGCTGGCCGTCCGTCAGGAAGGGCTGTTCACCGCCGTCATCCAGCCGCCGCTGATCCTTTTCTGCGCGGTACCGGGCGCCTATTGGCTGTTCCACGGCGGCAAGATCGCCAGCCTCAAAGACCTGCTGATCAACTGCGGCTATCCGCTCATCGAGCGTTTCCCGCTGATGCTGGGCGCCGCCGGCGGTGTGCTGATGATCGGCCTGGTCAGGTGGTATTTCGGGGCACCGCACCGACCGGAGCCGGCCACCGAGGACACCGCGACCGCCAGCCCCGGCGTTGCGGAGAAGTCGCCGTTCCTGCGCGCCGTCAGCGCGAAACTGAACGCGCTGCTCGGCGTCGCATCGTCCGACGACCACGACGCCGACGAACAAGAGTCCACCGATTCACAGCGCAGCCCCTCGAGGGCCTCGGCCAGAAGCAGCCGAACGTCGCGCGGCAGCCGGCCCGCGACGAGTTCCGGCCGAAGCCGGTCCCGGCACGCCCGCCCGTCGCCGGAGGAGCAGTACGACCCCGCTGCGGAGCGGCCACGCCGGCGGCGCCAATCCCCGCCGCGCGACTACGACCCCGCCGACCCGCCGCGCCGGTCGCGCCGCCCGAGGCCGCAGACCGACCCGGACCGGCGGAGCCAGCCGCAACGGGAAGGGCGTCGAGACCCGCGCAGCCGCCCCGATCCCTACGAGCGCTCGGCGCCGCGCGCCGGCCGCTTCGACGACTACGACAGGTACGAGCGGCCCGGGGCGGCGCGGCAATTCGACCGGTACCAGCCCTACGAGCCGTACGAGTCCTATCAGCCGTCCGCGGAGCCTCGGCGACGTCGGGCCAACGGGTCGAAAGGCAATGACTCGACGCACCATCCGATCTCGCAGGTCCGCTATCGGGGATCGGGCCCGTCAGACGAGCAGCGCCGCGGCCGGCCACGGGCGAACGGCCGGCCCCCGGAGAGGCCCCCGGCCGACTCCTGGGAGTACGACGCCTAGGGCTTGCGCGAGCAATTTGCCGACGCCGAAGTTCGCCAATTGCATTGTGCGCTTAGAAATTTCTTGCCTGTAGTAGTTCAGCGTGCCAGCTTGCGCCGCAAAGGCCACCCCGAAGAGGCGTCAAGCAGCCCTTGGGATTCACGTTAAACGCAAACAAATTTCATAGAAAACAACGTGGTGGTCACTGCAGAGTCCTGGCGTTAATTCCGCAGTTACGCACCATTCACACGGTCCCATTAGACGCGCGTCAGATATTGAATAGAATCTCGTCGCAAATCGTTACCGTCGAGCGAATACGAGTGGCGCCATGGACTTTGGGTTGCTGCCCCCGGAAATCAACTCCGGCCTGATATACGCCGGCCCCGGACCGGGCCCCATGCTGGCCAACGCGGCGACCTGGGAAGCACTGGCCATCGAACTGGAATCCGCCGCCAGCAACTACTCGGCCCAAATCGCGGGTCTCACCGGACAGGCGTGGCTGGGCCCCTCCTCGATGAACATGGCCGCCGCCGCCGGAGGCTACGTGGAATGGCTGCAGGCCAGCGCCACGCAAGCCGAAGAGACTGCCGCCCAGGCCGCCGCCGCGGCCACCGCCTACGAAGCGGCCTACACCATGACCGTGCCCCCCGAACTGATCGCCGCCAACCGCGCCGAGTTCATGGTGCTGACCGCGACCAACTTCTTCGGCCAAAACACCGCAGCGATCGCGGCCACCGAAGCCGAATACATGGAGATGTGGATTCAAGACGCCACCGCCATGTACGCCTACGCCACCGACTCGGAGGCCGCGGCCACCCTGACCACCTTCGACGAGCCCCCACCCACCACCAACGACACCGGTGAACTCGCCCAAGCCGACGCCGTCGCCCAAGCCACCGCCGAGACCACCGGCGCCCAAGCGGACTCCCTGACCCAACTCAACGCCAACCTCCTCGACGCCGACATCACCGTCGGCCCCGGCCAGTCCCTGCCCATCGGCGCCGGCGAAACCCTCACCATCGGCCCCGGCCAAACCCTCAGCGTCGACCTCGGCGGCTCCGTCGTCGTCGACAACGGCGGCAGCCTGATCGTCGACGGCGGCACCGTCACCGTCAACGGCAGCCTGATCGTCAACGGCGAGTTCACTGTCAACTCCGGCACCGTCACCGTTTACGGCACCCTCACCATCAACAGCGGTGGCACCGTCACCGTCAACGGCGGCACCGTTTATGCCTTCAACAGCGGTCTCATCACCATCAACAGCGGCGGCGTTCTCACCATCAGCCCCAGCGGTGGGGTCTATCTCGCCAACGGCGGCGGCCTCGTCATCAACGGCGGCACCGTCTCGGTGAATGGCGGCAGCCTCACCGCCAATGGCGGCATCATTGACGTCTTAAGCGGCGGCGACCTCACCATCAACTCCTCCGCCACCGCTTGGGTCTTCGACGGTGGCAGCGTCAACGTCTTGGACGGCGGCACCCTCACCGTCAACTCCTCCGCCACCGCCAACGTCCTCAATGGCGGCATCGTCACCGTCGACGGTGGCACCCTCACCGTCGACGGCAGCATGAACGTCGGCAGCGCGACCCTGACCGTCGACAGCGGCACCGTCACCATCGACGGCACCGTCACGGTCGACAACGCCACACTCACCCTCAACGGTGGCACCCTGACCGTCGACGGCAGCATGAGCGTCAACAACTCGACGCTGGCTGCCAACGGCGGCACCTTCACCATCGACGGCACCGTCAACGTGGTCAACGGCAGCGTCACCGTCGACGGTGGCACCCTCACCGTCGACGGCAACATGAACGTCGGCAGCGCGACCCTGACCGTCGACGCCGGCGGCACCGTCGAGGTCAATACCGGCGGTAGCCTCACCGTCGACAGCAGCGCCGTCACCGTCGACGGCACCCTCAGCGTCGACGGCGGCACCGTCACCTTCGACAGCAGCCTCGTCAGCGTCGACGGCACCCTCGACGTCAACGGCGGCACCGTCACCCTCGACAGCAGCATCGTCACCGTCGACGGCACCCTCAATGTCGACGGCGGCACCCTGACCGTCGATGGCGGCACCGTCACCGTTGGCGGCACCCTCGACGTCAGTAGCGGCTCCCTCCACATCGACAGCGGCACCGTCAGCGTCAGCGGCATCTTCGACGTGACCAACGGCGTCTCCGTCACCATCGACACCGCCGGCCGCCTCGATGTCAGCGGCACCCTGACCGTCGCTGACTTCAACACCACCCTCACCGTCAACGGCGACCTCCACATCGCCGACGGCGGCACCGTCTTCGTCAACCCCAGCTCCGAAATCGACATCCACGGCACCGTCATCATCGAACACGGCGGCGTCCTCAACATCGAAACCAATGGCGGGGTGCAAGTCTTCGACGGCGGCATCCTCACCGTCGACGGCCAGCTCGAAGTCTTGGACGACGGCATCCTGTACATCAAGGGCGGATCCCTCACCGTTCACCCGGGCGGCACTCTCGGTGTCCGCGGCGGTCTCAGCATCCTTGACGGCACGCTCACCGTCGACGGCGACATGACCATCTACAGCCAGGGCGGCACGGTCGACATCATCCACAGCGGCAGCACGCTGATTATCGACGCCAACCTCCACGTGGACGGCCAGATCAATGTCGCCAACGGCGGCGGCCTCACCGTCCACAGCGGCGGCACCGTCGACCTCGAAGCCGCCGGCGCCCTCGATCCCGGCGGCAACATCAACATCCAGGCGGGGTCCCTCACCGTCGACCCCGGCGGCGTCCTCAACGCCTACAACGGGATCGATGTCGGCAATGGCGGCACCGTCACCGTCCACGGCACCATGACCGTCTACAGCAATGGCGGCACGGTCGACATCGTCGACAGCGGCAGCACGCTGATTGTCGACGGCAACCTCGACGTCTACGGCCAGATCAACATCGGCACCGACGGCAGCGCCACCGTCACCGGCGGCGACCTCGACATCCTCGACGGCGGCTTCCTGACCATCGACGCGGACGGCAGCCTCACCATCGACAACACCGGTCAGGTCGACGTCGCCGGCGGCACCTTCGCCGTCAACACCGGGGGCACCCTCGACGTCAACACCAACGGCTTGCTCACCGTCGACACCGGCGGCACCCTCAACCTCGACGGCGGCATGTCGATCGACGCCGGCACAGTCTGGGTCGACGGCGGCACCGTCTCCGTCAACGGCGGCACGGTCGACGTCAATGCCGGCGGCACCCTCACCATCGATACCGGCGGCACCCTCACCGTCGACAATGGCGTCGCCAACGGCGCGGTGAACGTCAACAACGGTGGCTTGCTCACCGTCAGCGACGGCACCGTCACCGTCGATACCGGCGACAACACCCTCACCGTCAATGCCGGCGGCACCCTGAGCATCAGCACCGACGGCTCGGTCGACGTCAACGGCACCCTGTCCGTCCAAACCGGCGGCACCCTGAGCATCGACGGCACCGGCAGCAACCTCACCGTCGGGGCCGACGGTCAACTTTTCGACGGCGGCTCCCTGATCGTCAACCCCGACGGCACGCTCAACGTCGAGGGCAGCCTCACCGTCACCAACGCCGGACAGGTCGACGTCCACGGCGGCCTGTCCGTCAACGGCACCGTCGACGTCAATGCCGGCGGCACCGTGGCCATCGACCTCGGCGGTAACCTCACCGTCGACACCGGCGGCACTTTCGATGTCAGCGGCGGTAGCCTCACCATCGACAACGGCGGCACCCTGACCATCGACCTCGGCGGTAGCCTCACCGTCGACACCGGCGGCACCCTCGACGTCGGCGGCACCGTCGATGTCGGCGGCGCTCTCACCGTCGACACCGGCGGCACCCTGACCGTCGACGACGGCGGCACGCTCACCGTCACCGGCACCCTCGACGTCAATACCGGCACCCTCAGCGTCCACAGCGGCGGCACTCTGACCATCAACAGCGGCGCCCTCACCCTCGACAACGGATCCGTCGTCCAACTCGGCGGCACCCTCAACGTCAGTAACGGGGGCGTCCTGACGATCGACTCCGGGTCGGTGACCGTCGGCAGCCACGGCTCGGTCAGCCTGTTGGACGGCGGCACCCTGACCGTGCACTCCGGCGGCTCGATCACCCTGGACAGCGGCGGCATTATCGGGCTCGACGCCAGCAGCCTCACCGTCGACGGCGGCACCCTGACCGTGCACACCAATGCCGTCATCGCGGCCGGGCACGCCAGCGCGCTGACCCTGCACGGCGGCACCATCACGATCGAGTCAGGCGGCGGTCTGACCGTCAACAGCACCTCCACCCTCACCCTCGACAGCGGCACCCTGGCCATCCACGGCAGTATCGGCCTGGACGCCAGCACCCTGACCGTGCACGGCGGCACCGTCACCGTGCACACCGGCGCCGCAATCGCCGCCGATCACGCCAGCATCGTCACCGTCGACGGCGGCACCCTCACGGTGCACACCGGCGCCGCGATCGCCATCGACCCCGCCGGCAGCCTGACGGTCGACGGCGGCACTCTGACCAACAGCGGCACCCTCACCGCGTCCAGCCTCGGCGTCAACCTCGGAGGCACCGTCGACGTCACGGGTGGCGGTACGCTCACCGTCGCCCCCGGCGGCACGGCGACCATCGACACCGGCAGCACCCTGACCGTCGACGCCGGCAGCACCGTCGAGTTCGGCGCCAACACCACCGTCACCGTCGACACCGGTGGCAGCCTGACCGTGAACACCGGCGGCGCCTTAACGATCGACGCCGACGGCCTCGTCACCCTCAACACCGGCGGCGCCGGCGGCACCCTGACCGTCGATACCGGCGGCACCCTCATCGTCGAAGCCGAGGCCTCGGTCCTGATCGAGGACCCCGGCTCGTTGATCATCGGCCCTGGCGACACCGTCATCGTCTACCCGGGCGGCGCCGCCAACGCCAACGGCATCTTCGGTCCCGCCACCGTGACCCTGAGCTCCCCGATCGGCGGCACCCCGGGTCCAGGGACGACACCCGCACTGTCGGCAACGGGCGGCCTGGTGGGCTCACCGGGCCTGGCCGGAAACGCCGGAATCCAACCGCAATTCGACTTTGACGCCCTCAACAACGCCCTGTTCTCCCCCGCAGACGCACTGCTGTCCAGCGTCGACTAACCGCGCCGCACACGACCGACGATCACGGCGCCGAACGGATCTCCCGGGGCAGCGCGAACACCAGCGTCTCCTGCGCCGTCGTCACCGGTTGCACCACGTCGAAACCGCATTCGGCCAGCCGCTCCAGCACCCCGCGCACCAGCACCTCGGGAACCGACGCGCCGGAGGTGACGCCGACGGTCGTGACGCCGTCCAACCACGCCGGGTCGATGTCGTCGGCCCAGTCGACCAGGTACGCCGCCGCGGCGCCGCCGCCCTTCGCCACCTCGACCAGCCGCACCGAGTTCGACGAGTTGCGCGACCCGACGACGATCACCAGCTCACACTCCGGTGCCATGGCCTTGACGGCGACCTGGCGGTTCTGGGTCGCGTAGCAAATGTCGTCGCTGGGCGGATCCTGCAGCTTCGGGAAGCGCTGGCGCAGCCGCTCGACGATCTCCATCGTCTCGTCGACCGACAGTGTGGTCTGCGAAAGCCACACCACCTTGTCCTCGTCGCGGACCGTCACGTCGTCCACCGAAGCGACGCCGTCGACCAGCTGCACATGGTCGGGTGCCTCCCCGGCGGTACCGATGACCTCCTCGTGCCCCTCGTGACCGATCAGCAGAATGTCGTAATCGTTGCGCGCGAAGCGCCGGGCCTCGTTGTGCACCTTGGTGACCAACGGGCAGGTGGCGTCGATGGTGTGCAGGTTGCGTTCGGCGGCCGCGGCGTGCACCGTCGGCGCGACGCCGTGCGCGGAGAACACCACGATGGCGCCCTCGGGGACCTGATCGGTCTCCTCGACGAACACCGCGCCGGCCTTTTCCAGGGTGTCGACGACGTGCCGGTTGTGCACGATCTCGTGGCGCACGTACACCGGGGCGCCGTGCTTTTGCAGCGCGCGCTCGACCGTTTCGACGGCCCGATCCACGCCCGCGCAGTAGCCACGAGGCTCGGCCAGCAGCACCCGCTTACGGGCCGGATCGCTGGCTACCGAGCTGGATGCGCCGGGAATCCCCATGTCGATGGTCGGCGGCATGGGCTCCAGGGTACGTTCCGCCGACACGGGCTCGCCAGCTCGCGGCGCCGGGCTTGGAGTTAGCCGTTGCTTAGGGCAATCTTGGACGCATGGCTTCTGCACCGTACGGAGTTCGGCTATTGGTCGGCGCGGCGACAGTCGCCGTCGAAGAGACCATCAGACTGCCGAAGACCATCCTGATGTACCCAATGACGTTGGCCAGTGAGGTCGCTCACATCGTGATGCGGTTCCAGCAGAATCTCGCGGAGCTGGTGATCAAGGGCGATTCCACCCTGGAATCCATCTTTCCGCCCAAAGACGAAAAGCCGGAATGGGCAACGTTCGACGAGGACACCGAAGTCGCGATCGACGGGGGTTTCGCCGAATTGCCGGACGGCGCGGGGGGCGATCGCCGGGCCGAGGGCCGCTTCGCGCTGTACTCCGTGGCCGACGCGCACGAGGATGCCAGCGCGCTGGTCAAGCCCGCCGGGCAATCGAAGAAGTCGGCGACCGGATCGACCGTTCCGGAGCCGTCCGTGGCGGCCGAACTCGACTACCCGACACTGACACTGGCTCAGCTGCGCTCCCGGGTCCAGTCGCTGAACGTCGACGAGCTCGAAGCCCTGCTGGCCTACGAGCAGGCCACCAAGGCCCGGGCGCCGTTTCAGACGTTGCTGGCCAACAGGATCACCCGCGCGTCCGCGAAGTGACCCGAGCGGCGAATTCGGAGGCGAACTCGGCCGAGAACCCCTTCCCGGTTCGCGCCGTCGCGATCCGGGTGGCGGGCTGGATCGACAAGCTCGGAACCGTATGGGTCGAAGGGCAATTGGCCCAGATCAACATCCGGGCCGACTCCAAGACCGTGTTCATGGTGTTGCGCGACCCGGCCGCCGACATGTCGCTGACCGTTACGTGTCCGCGCGACCTCGTGCTCAACGCACCGGTGAAATTGGCCGAGGGCACGCAGGTGGTGGTCTGCGGCAAGCCGTCGTTCTACACCGGGCGCGGCACATTCTCGTTGCGGCTGTCCGAGATTCGCGCTGTCGGTGTGGGCGAACTACTGGCCCGGATCGACCGGCTGCGCCGACTGCTGGACGCCGAAGGCCTGTTCGACCCGCGTCTGAAACGGCCAATTCCCTTCCTGCCGAACATGATTGGGCTGATCACCGGCCGGGCCAGTGCAGCCGAGCGCGATGTGACGACGGTCGCCGGCACCCGGTGGCCCGCGGTGCGGTTCGCCGTTCGCAACACCGCCGTGCAGGGACCCAACGCGGTCGCCCAAATCGTCGAGGCGCTGCGTGAACTCGATCGAGACCAGGCCGTCGACGTGATCGTGCTGGCCCGCGGCGGCGGCAGCGTCGAGGACCTGTTGCCGTTTTCCGACGAGACGCTGTGCCGCGCAATCGCGGCCTGTCGCACACCGGTGATCAGCGCGATCGGCCATGAACCCGACAACCCGCTGTGCGATCTGGTCGCCGATCTGCGGGCGGCCACCCCGACCGATGCGGCCAAGCGGGTTGTTCCCGACACCGCCGCCGAGCAGCGCGGAATCGCCGACCTGCGCCGGCGCAGCGCGCAGGCATTGCGCAACTGGGTATCTCGCGAACAGCGCGCACTGACGCAGTTGCGCAGCCGCCCGGTGCTGGCCGAGCCGCTGACCGCGCTGACGGCACGCGGCGAGGAGATCCACCGCGCCCGCTCGGCGGTGCGCCGCGACATCACCCGGCTGGTGGCCGCGGAATCCGAACGTGTCGGTCACCTGTCCGCACGGCTGGCTACGCTGGGCCCCGCGGCGACGTTGGCCCGCGGGTACGCGGTGGTACAAACGGTTCCCGCCGCCGGAGCGCCTCACGTCCTGCGTTCGGTGGACGAGGCACCGGCCGGCACCCGGCTGCGGGTGCGGGTTTCCGACGGCGCCGTAGCGGCGGTGAGTGAAGGGCTGACCGATGGTCACTGAAAACGACTGCGGAGGCGAATCGGCTACGCCCATTAGTCAACTTGGCTATGAATCCTGCCGGGACGAGCTGATCGAAGTCGTGCGCCTGTTGGAGCAGGGCGGACTGGATCTCGATGCATCGCTGAAACTTTGGGAAAGAGGCGAGCAGCTGGCAAAACGATGCGAAGAGCACTTAGCTGGCGCCCGCAAGCGAGTGGAGGATGCGTTGGCCACCGGGCAGGGCGACGAGGCTTGAATCGAACCTTCTATGCAAAACGAATTCCGCAGTTTGCACAAAACTGGAACGTGTTTCAGTTATTCTGTCCGGCATGGGTGATGCAGCACTGACGACCGAACTCGGCCGCGTCCTGGTCACCGGCGGCTCCGGATTTGTCGGCGCCAACCTGGTGACCACCTTGCTCGACCGCGGATACTCGGTGCGTTCCTTCGACCGCGCCCCGTCGCCGCTGGCCCCGCACTCGCAGCTGGAGGTGTTGCAGGGCGACATCACCGACAAGGCGATCTGCGCGCAGGCGGTGGACGGGATCGACACGGTTTTCCACACCGCGGCGATCATCGAACTGATGGGCGGCGCGTCGGTCACCGACGAATACCGTCAGCGCAGCTTTGGGATCAATGTCGGCGGGACCGAGAACCTGGTAGAAGCCGGCCGCGCGGCGGGCGTGCAGCGATTCGTCTACACGTCATCCAACAGCGTGGTGATGGGTGGCCAGAATATCGCCGGCGGCGACGAAACCCTGCCCTACACCACCCGATTCAACGATCTCTACACGGAGACCAAGGTCGTCGCCGAGCGATTCGTGTTGTCCCAGAACGACGTTGACGGCATGCTGACGTGCGCGATTCGCCCCAGCGGCATTTGGGGCCGCGGCGACCAGACGATGTTCCGCAAACTGTTCGAGAGCGTGATCGCCGGTCACGTCAAGGTGCTGATCGGTCGCAAGTCGGCCCGGCTGGATAACTCCTACGTGCACAACCTGATTCACGGCTTCATCCTGGCCGCCCAGCATCTGGTGCCCGGCGGCACCGCGCCCGGTCAGGCGTACTTCATCAACGACGACGAGCCGATCAACATGTTCGAGTTCGCCCGGCCGGTGGTGGAGGCATGCGGGCAGCCCTGGCCGCGAATTCGGGTGAACGGCCCCATCGTCCGGGCGGCCATGACCGGCTGGCAGCGCATGCACTTCCGGTTCGGGATTCCCGGGCCGCTACTGGAGCCTCTGGCCGTCGAGCGGTTGTATTTGGACAACTTCTTCTCGGTCGCCAAGGCGTCGCGCGACCTCGGCTACCAGCCGCTGTTTACCACCGAGAAGGCGCTGACCGAGTGCCTGCCCTACTACGTGGACATGTTCGCCCAGATGAAGCGGCAGGCCGAGGCGGCCAAAAGCGCCGCCAAGCGGTAGCGCTCCGGAACCGACGAGTCACCGGCGATCCGGTCCGATGGTCGGCAGCGTCTGTGGACAAACTCGTGACTGTGGATAACGACGCCGGGCGCCGCCTACGGCGGGGTTGTGGGCTGTGGTTTGTCGTAGCCGGCTGTGAGGATCGGGTTATGTCGATCGGGTCGTCTTGCGTGGTGGTGAGCCCTAAGGAGCGGCTGGAGGTGTTGTTTGGCGAGTTGGCGGAGTTGACCGGTCAACGCAACGCGATTGATGCCCGCATTGTGCAGATCACCGCGGAGATCGACCACGACGGGTTGTGGGGGATGACCGGTGCGCGGTCGGTGGCGGCGTTGGTGGCCTGGAAGACCGGGTCGTCGCCGGCCCACGCCCACACCATCGCCACCGTGGCCCACCGGCTCGACGAGTTTCCGCGCTGCGCTGCGGGGATGGCCGAGGGTCGGCTGTCGCTGGATCAGATCGGGGTGATCGCGGGCGGGGCGGGGCAGGGATCCGATGAGCACTACGCGGCACTGGCCTCGGTGGCCACCGTCAGCCAGCTGCGCACCGCGGTCAAACTCGAACCACGACCCCACCCCGAGCCGGCCCGGCCGGCCCCGCCCGCCTCGATCAGCAAAACCGCCACCGAGGAGTCCACCTGCTGGCGGATCACCCTGCCCCACCCCGATGCGGCGAAGTTCGAGGCGGCGCTGGCCTCGCACCGCGACGCCCTGATCACCGAATACAAACAGGACCACGCCACCAGCGCCGGTGATTTGGTGCCCCCATTCCCGGGGACCGTGGAGGCGTTTCTGCGCCTGGTGCAGACCGGGTGGGATGCCGAGGCCACCCGCCGCCCGCACGGCCAGCACACCACCGTGGTGGTGCACCTGGATGTGGCCCAGCGGGCCGCGGCGCTGCATCTGGGCCCGCTGCTGTCCGACGCCGAACGCCACTACCTGACCTGTGATGCCACCGGTGAGGTGTGGTTCGAACGCGCCGGTGAGCCTATCGGCGCCGGGCGCACCACCCGGCTGATCAGCCGGCGGCTGCGCCGCGCCCTGCAACACCGCGACCGCACCTGCGCGGTGCCCGGCTGCGGGGCCACCCGCGGCCTACACGCCCACCACATCGTGCACTGGGAAGACGGCGGCCCCACCGAACTGGCCAACCTGGTCCTGCTCTGCCCGTATCATCACCGCCTGCACCACCGCGGCGGCATCACCATCACCGGACCCGCCGACCACCTCACCATCACCGACAGCACCGGCGAACAGCTGCGCCCGGGATCACTCGCCCGCCCACCAAAACGTCCCCCACCCGATGTGCCACCCTGCCCCGGACCCACCGGCGAACGCGCCCACTGGTGGTGGTACCAACCCTTCCAACCACAACCACCACCAACCAACTGAGCCGCAGTGCTCAAACCTATTGGGGCATAGACGATTTCGCCTGCGACGTTCACAACCCACACCGCCGCCGAGCCAAGTCGGGAGATCTACCCGCAGATGCAAGCCCGGCGCCGGTGGCCACAGCCGCCGCCAAGCGGGCAGCCAACCAATCCGCGATAGCGCGCACTCTGCACCAAAATCGCCGGCTGGGCTAAGGTTCAGCTCAACGGCGACCCGGAGGGCGTTATGAACACCGAATTCACGCTCACCCAGAAACGTGCCCTCGCGGTACTCACGCTGATTGCGCTGGCGTTTGGCGCTTACTTCCTGCGCGACTACTTCGTGCTGATCGTGGTCGCCGCGGTCGGTGCGTATATGTTCACGCCACTGTTCAATTGGTTCAACAAGCGTTTCGGCACCGGCCTCTCGGCGACCTTCACCCTGTTGTCGGCACTGACGATGGTCATCGTGCCGGTCGGCTTGTTCATCGTCTTGGCCGTCGTCCAGATCTCCCGCATGGTCAGCAGCGTCTCCGGGTGGGTCAAGACCACCGACCCCAGTGAGCTCGGCAACAAGGCGCTGCACCTCGTCAACGACCTGTTGGGCCGAGTTCCCTTCCTGCACATGACAATCAGCGCCGAGCAGCTGCGCAAGGCGGCGGTCAGTGGAGGACAGCACGCCGGTCAGTGGCTGCTGCAAGCCCTTCAGGGCGCGGCGGGAGGCGTCTTCGGTGCCATCACCTACGGGATCATCTTTCTCTATGTCTTTCTCGCGTTGCTGGTGCACCGTGAGAGGCTGCGGACGTTGATCGGGCAGCTCAACCCGCTGGGCGAGGAAGTCACGGATCTGTACCTGAAGAAGACCGCTGCGATGGTGCGCGGCACCGTGTTTGGCCAGTTCGTCATCGCGCTCTGCCAAGGGGTCGCGGGTGCGGGGTCTATCTACATCGCCGGATTCCACCACGGCTTCTTCATTTTCGCGATCGTGCTCACCGCGCTGTCCATCATCCCGCTGGGCGGAGGCATCGTGACGATTCCGTTCGGCATCGGAATGATCTTCTACGGCAACATCTTCGGTGGTGCGTTCGTAATCTTGTGGCATCTGCTGGTGGTCACCAACATCGACAACTTCTTGCGGCCGATCCTGGTGCCGCGCGACGCCCGGCTGAATTCAGCGCTGATGCTGCTGGCGGTGTTCGCCGGTATCGCCATGTTCGGCCCGTGGGGCATCGTCATCGGGCCGGTGCTGATGATCCTGATCGTCACGACGATCGACGTCTACCTGGCGGTCTACCGGGGCGTCGAGCTGGTGATACCGGACGACGACAGGCCCGCGCGCCGCAACTGGCTGCCGTGGCGGAAGACGGCTAAGTCAGGCGCTGCGTGAGGAATTCGACGACTCGCTTGCGGGCCTCGTAGGCGGGCTGGCCGTCGACTTCCCGGACCTCGTCGGTGAGCACCGAGTGCGCCGCCTTGCCGAAGCCGTGTTGGTTGCCCGGGCGCGAATCGATCTCGATCACCTCGAACGCGTCGCCGAGGCGCTGCTTGAGCGCGGTGAAGCGGTCGCGCGGGGACATCCAGTCCTCGCTGAATCGCAAGCCCATGGCGCACAAGCCGTCGTTGGCGGCACGCTCGGCGATGGTGGCCAGTTCGGATTCGCTGAGCCCGGTGTCCCTGCGACGAGTCACGCCGAGCGGCAACGGCACCGACGGCTGGCTGAGCACCGGCGCCAGCACGCTGTCGTCGACCGCGGCGGCCAGCGCGAAACCGCCGGTGAAACATTGACCGATCACGCCGACGCCCTTGGCTCCCGTCGACGCCTTGAGGTCACGGGCCAACGCCCGCAAGAACAACGACACCGGCCGCTGCTTGTTCGTCGCAAAGGCCGCGAATTCCTTTGCCACACAAGCCCGTGCGGTGACCGCCGTCGTGTAACCGACCGTCTTGGCCTTGCCCGGCGCCCCGAACAGCGACGGGATGGCGACCGTGAAACCGTTGTCCACCAGGTGATTACCCAGGCCCAGCACACCGGGATGGGCTCCCGGAATCTCGGGAATCACCATGACCCCGGGACCGGTGCCCTTGCGGTAGACGTCGTGGGTGTAGCCGCCACCGCTGAACGGTGCCGCCACCCATCCGGAGAGGTCGGCTTGGGGTGCTGTCACGCGATCGCTCCTATCGGCTGGTCGGCAGCGGCGCCTGTGACTGCGTCGCGGCTGCCAGCGTACGGAACTGATCGGTGGTTCCGGCACCCGTGATCGCGATCTGGGTGGCCCCGCCCGGGCTGGCCAGCTTGGTGGTCCAGACCGGCTCGGCATCGGCGCCGCGGTCACCGGACCCGCGATAGACGATCCAGCTCGTTCCCGCGACGTCGACCGTTCCGGTCGGATACGCCGACGGGTGGATCGAGGCGACCAGTTTGTCCTCGTCGGCGTTGGTCTGCGTCAGGCTCAGATACATCCCCGTGGGGCCGATGTACCCGACCGTCGACGTGGCCGCGCGCAGCCGCTGACCGTCGGACATCCGCCCGTTCTCGATACCGCCACGACTGCCGGAGTTGGGCTGCCAGCCCTCGGGCAACTGCGGCAACCGGATCGGAAAGCCCAGCGTCTGCGCATCCGCGCGCAGGGCCGTCGCCGCGTCGTAGGACGGAATCGCGCCCTTGTTCGCCCCGGTCGGCTCAAACGAACACATCCCGACCATGCCGGCCAGCAGGATGCATCCGACCACCAGCGGCACCAGCGACCAGAACATGTCGCGACCGTCCTGCAGCAACCGCGGTTTGGCCGGCCTGGCCGCGGGCACCGGTTCACCGGCCTGGTCGGCGCTGGGCTGCTCCTCGGTCACCCCACGAGTATCCCAGTTTGCCGTCACCAGCCGCAGCCCAGCTCCAGCGGACCGATCTGCTTCTGGGAGAATCACCAACATGACAGCATCGGGCGGATCCGGTTCGTCTTCGACCGCGACTGCGGGCTCCGACCCGCAGGTACGGGCACGCCGCGAGGCGCCCGACCGCAACCTGGCCTTGGAACTGGTCCGGGTGACCGAGGCCGGCGCGATGGCCGCCGGCCGCTGGGTGGGCCGCGGCGACAAGGAGGGCGGTGACGGCGCGGCCGTCGACGCGATACGTGAACTGGTCAGCTCGGTCTCCATGCGCGGGGTCGTCGTCATCGGCGAGGGCGAAAAAGATGAGGCGCCGATGCTCTACAACGGCGAGGAGGTCGGCAACGGCGACGGCCCGGACTGCGACTTCGCCGTCGACCCGGTGGATGGCACCACCCTGATGAGCAAGGGCATGCCGAATGCCATCTCGGTGCTGGCGGTGGCCGACCGCGGCGCGATGTTCGACCCGTCGGCGGTGTTCTACATGAACAAGATCGCCGTCGGTCCCGAAGCCGCGCACGTGCTGGACATCACCGCGCCGATCGCCGACAACATCCGCGCCGTCGCCAAGGTCAAGGACCTGTCGGTGCGGGACATGACGGTGTGCATCTTGGACCGGCCGCGGCACAGTCAGCTCATCGAGGACGCCCGCGCCACCGGTGCCCGCATCCGGCTGATCACCGACGGCGACGTCGCCGGCGCGATCTCGGCCTGCCGGCCCCAGTCGGGCACCGACATGCTGGCCGGCATCGGCGGCACCCCGGAGGGGATCATCGCCGCGGCGGCGATCCGCTGCATGGGCGGGGCCATCCAGGCGCAGCTGGCGCCGCGCGACGACGCCGAACGCCGCAAGGCGCTCGACGCCGGCTACGACCTGGACCAGATCCTGACCACCGAAGACCTGGTGTCCGGCGAGAACGTCTTCTTCTGCGCCACCGGCGTCACCGACGGCGATCTGCTCAAGGGCGTCCGCTACTACCCCGGCGGGTGCACCACCCAGTCGATCGTGATGCGCTCGAAGTCGGGCACCGTCCGCATGATCGAGGCCTACCACCGGCTTTCCAAGCTCAACGAATACTCCGCGATCGACTTCACCGGCGACAGCACCGCTGCCTATCCCCTGCCGTAACCGCGACAGCACACCCCGACGAAGAGGAACTGATTGATGGCCGAAAGCGCTGAATATCGCATCGAGCACGACACCATGGGCGAGGTACGTGTGCCCGCAAAAGCGTTGTGGCGAGCGCAAACCCAGCGCGCGGTGGAGAACTTTCCGATTTCTGGCCGGGGCCTCGAGCGCACCCAGATCCGCGCGTTGGGATTGCTGAAGGGCGCCTGCGCCCAGGTAAACCGCGACCTCGGACTGCTGGCACCGGAGAAGGCCGACGCGATCATCGCGGCCGCGGCCGAGATCGCCGACGGCAAACACGACGACCAGTTCCCGATCGACGTCTTCCAGACCGGCTCGGGCACCAGCTCCAACATGAACACCAACGAGGTGATCGCCTCCATCGCGGCCAAGGGCGGTGTCACGGTGCACCCCAACGACGACGTCAACATGTCACAGTCGTCCAACGACACCTTCCCGACCGCGACCCACATCGCGGCCACCGAAGCCGCAGTGCGCCATCTGATCCCGGCGCTCGAGATCCTGCACGACGCGCTGGCGGCCAAGGCCGGCGAGTGGCACACCGTGGTCAAGTCGGGCCGTACCCACCTGATGGACGCGGTTCCGGTCACCCTCGGCCAGGAATTCAGCGGATACGCCCGCCAGATCGAGGCCGGCATCGAGCGGGTGCGGGCCACGCTGCCGCGGCTGGGCGAGCTGGCCATCGGCGGAACCGCGGTGGGCACCGGGCTCAACGCTCCCGACGACTTCGGCGCCAAGGTGGTCGAGGCGCTGGTAGCTTCGACGGGGCTGTCCGAATTACGCACCGCGGCAAACTCTTTCGAGGCTCAGGCCGCGCGCGACGGCTTGGTGGAGGCGTCCGGTGCGCTGCGCACCATCGCCGTGTCGTTGACCAAGATCGCCAACGATATCCGCTGGATGGGATCCGGGCCGCTGACCGGTTTGGCCGAGATCGCGCTGCCGGACCTGCAGCCGGGTAGCTCGATCATGCCGGGCAAGGTCAATCCTGTTCTGCCCGAAGCGGTTACGCAGGTCGCCGCGCAGGTGATCGGCAACGATGCCGCCGTCGCGGTCGGTGGCTTGTCGGGCGCCTTCGAACTCAACGTCTACATCCCGATGATGGCCCGCAACATCTTGGAGTCGTTCAAGCTGCTGACCAACGTCTCGAAGCTGTTCGCCGAGCGCTGCATCGTCGGCCTCAAGGCCAACGAAGAGCATCTGCGCGAGCTGGCCGAGTCGTCGCCGTCGATCGTGACACCCTTGAACTCGGCCATCGGCTACGAGGAAGCCGCCGCGGTGGCCAAGCAAGCACTGAAGGAGCGCAAGACGATCCGTCAGACCGTGATCGACCGCGGCCTGATCGGGGACAAGTTGTCGATCGAGGAACTGGACCGCCGGCTCGACGTGCTGGCGATGGCGAAGGTCAAACCGGCGAATTAGGTGGGGGTGGTTCTGCAATGACGGTTCCTCCGGGCGGTCCCTACGGTCAGGATCCGTACGGTGCGAATCCGTATGGGCAGGGCCCCTATTGGGGTGGACCACCACCGACCGGCCCGCAGCAGGGCGGCCCGCCCCCGTACCCGCCGGGCGGCCCCTACTCGGGGCCCCAAAGTGGTGCGTACCCCTACCCGCCGACCGGTCCGTTCACCAATCCTCAGGGCGGGATGGATCCTTCGTACCCCGGTCAGCCGTTCGGTCAGGCCGGGCCGCCGTATGCCCCCGGCTGGCCGCCCGGCTCCTACCCGCCGGGACCGCCGCCGAACGGGCCGCGGTCGAACATGCCGTGGCTGATCGTCGCGGGCATCGCGGTGCTGGGTGTCATCGCGCTGGTGGTGATCCTGATCGTCAGCCTGAACAACGAACCCAAGTCCCCCAGGGCCAACCCCTCTGGTCCGTCGTCTTCGACAGCCGCGCCGACGTCGCAGCCGGGTGGTTCCGGACAGACCGCAACCGATTGCACACCCAACGTGTCCGGTGGCGACAAACCCGCGGGCGGCGCCCCGATCAAGGCGGGCAAGCTGTCGTTTCCGGCCAACGCGGCACCCGGATGGGTGCCGTTCTCCGATGACCAAACTCCGAATCTCATTGGCGCAGTGGGGCTAGCGCAGGAGGTGCCGGGCGCCAGTCAATGGGTGATGCAGGCCGAGGTCGCCGTCACCAACTTCGTCCCCAGCATGGACGTCAGCGCGCAGGCAGCGAAGCTGATGAATTGCGTGGCCGAAGGCCCCGGCTACTCGAACGCCTCACCGACGCTGGGCCCGATCAAGAAGTCGTCGATCACGGTCGAGGGCATCAAGGCCGCGCGGGTGGACGCCGACGTCACGATCGCCGACCCCGCCCGCAACGTCAAGGGCGACGCCGTGGTCATCATCGCGGTCGACACCAAGCCGGTCACCATCTTCCTGGGCGCCACGCCCATCGGCGATGCGGCCTCGGCGGGACTGCTCAACCAGGTGATCGGATCGCTGAAGGTTTCGAAGTAATCCGGTCAGGCCGGGCCCGCGGGCGCCGACACATGGGTGGCCTCCGAGCGGCCGCGCAACACGGTGGAATAGCACTCCGCCCAATGACCGCGTTCGGTCTCGTCGGCCCGGTCGATGGCCGCCGCCGAGCATAGGATGCGCCGATCCGCAGTCTTGGCGAGATCCGCCAGGCGGGCGGCTTCGTTGACCGCATCACCGATTACCGTGTATTCATAGCGGTTTTCGGCGCCGATGTTGCCGGCGAAGACCCGGCCCGCCGACACCCCGATACCGAAATCGACGGGGAGTCGGCGCAGTTGGGTGCCCAGCGTGCGCGCCGTCGCCAGCGCCGCCGAGGACGGCTCGCCCGTGCGCAACGGAGCTCCGAAGATCGCCAGCGCAGCATCGCCCGCGAACTTGTTGATCAGGCCGTGGTGTTCGTCGACGGCGTCGACGACGATGCGGAAGAAGTCGTTGAGCACGTCGGCGACCTCTTGCGGCGGACGGCTTTCCGCCAGCTGAGTCGAACCCACCAGATCGATGAACAAGACCGCCGCCTCGACCACATCTCCCGACAGCGACGCGCCCTCTTCGATCGCGCGCTGCGCGACGTCGGCGCCGACGTAACGCCCGAACAGGTCGCGCAGCCGGTCGCGCTCGGCGAGGCCGGCCACCATGCGGTTGAATCCCGTTTGCAGACGCCCGATTTGGGATCGCTCGTAGGCGCCGACAGTGGTGTCGATGTTGCCGCGTTGGACCTGAGCCATCGCGTCGACAACTTCGCCGATCGGGTCCGAAATCGAGCGCGACGTCAGGATCATCGTGGGCAGCCCGAGCAGCAGCGCGGCCAGCGACACCACCAGGATGGGCACGTCGACGTCGGCGGACTTCTGAATCAGCCAGTCATTTGAGCGCAGCACCACCAACGTCGCGACCACGCCGATCGGCAGCGCGCTGACCAGAAACCAGAGCATGACCAGGCGCGCGAACACCCCGGGCACCGCCAACCGGGGCTCGAGCCCCCGGGTCGCCGCACCCATGATGGGGCGCAGGGTGCGTTGCGCGAGCAGCATTCCCGTGCCCGCGGCGGCCGGTCCGCCCAGCACCACGCCGAGCACCATCGGCAACAGCAGCGCGGCGCCGCCGCCGAGATTGACCAGCAGCAAGATCGTGCCGGCCAGCCCCCAGGCGACCATCAGGATCGCCGTTTGGCGACCGGCGAGTTTCATCGCGGTTTCCCGCTGGGCCGCGGTGGGTTCTGCGCCGGCGGCGTACCAGCGCAGCGTGGGGGCGAGGCTGACCATGCCTGCCACCGCCACACCGATGATCCCCAGCACGACCAGCACCACGATCGTCGGTGTGTTCTTCTCCGCGAAATCGACGTCGGTGTTCAGGAACGTGTGACCCCGCAGCGGGATCAGGATGGCGGCGGCGTCGACGACGGCGATGATGTAGGACAGGGCAAGGTCGACCGCGTACTCGATGGACAGCCGCCGCGCTGACTTGCGCTGCGGCGGCTCGGATGTCGCCGCCGGGTCACGCGATTCTCGCGCACCCCGACCTCGCAGCCAGTCCGCGTTGATCACCCTCTAAAGGTAGCCGCGCGGGCGCTAGGCACCGTTATTTGGCCCACCCGAGTTCTGGCCCGGGATGTCGGTGATCGGAAAGTTCGGCATCGGCTTGGGCGAGGGCGTATTGGGCAGCGTCGGAATGTCCGCGGGCGGGATGTCATGGAGTTGGTTGGCCGGTGGCCCGTTTTCGCGGCTACCGTAGCTGCTGCCCGGTGCCCGCGGGCCCAGCAGTTCGCTGACCGTCACCAGGCGGTAGCCGTTGGCCTTGAGCACCGGTATGAACTGGTACACCAGGTCAACCGTGCTCGAGTAGGTGTCGTGGAACAACACCACCGAGCCGGGCTTGATATACGTCATCAGCATGTACCGCGTCGCCGCGGTGTTCGAGTCGTTCGCCCAATCGAAAGGTATTACATCCCAGAGGATTTCGGCCAGTCCATAGTGGGCGGCCGTCTGGCGCACGTCGGGGGTGGACAGCCCGCCGGCGGGACGGTACAGCGTCGGGGTCCGCCCGGTCGCGGCATTGATCGCGTCGTTGGCCTTGGTGAATTGTCCGGCGACGTCCTCGGGCGGCAGCGTCGTCATGTTGGGGTGTTCCCAGGTGTGACTGCCGATTTCCATACCGGCGTCGGCGATCCGCCTGGCCCCGGCCGGGTTGGCGGCCACCTTGTTGCCGATCAGGAAGAAGGTGACCTTGGCGTCTGGGATGCCACAGTCCTTCAAGATTTGCAGCAGCCGCTCGTCGAACGGGCTCGGCCCGTCGTCGAACGTCAGCGCGACACATTTGACCACCGAGCAGCTCATGCTGTCGGCGCGCGTCACGTGACCGGTCAGGCCGCCGATCACCAGCACCGCACCGGCGGCCACGACACCGAACACGGTCCGCCAGTAGCGCCAGGCCTGGGTGTCGGGTCGTTTGCGCACTGTAAAAGCCTACCCACCGCGAGACTGCAGCTAGCGACGCATTTCGTGAGTGCACGCGTCGTGGAATACAGTTTCGCGGCCAAAGGCAATCAGTGCGGGCCGGCGATTTCCTCGAGCATCTCGGTGACCAGCGCGGCGATCGGCGACCGCTCGCTGCGCAGCAGCGTGATGTGGGCGAACAGCGGGTGACCCTTGAGCTTCTCGATCACGGCCGCGACGCCGTCATGGCGGCCCACCCGCAGGTTGTCGCGCTGAGCGATGTCGTGAGTGAGCACCACCCGGGACCCGGTGCCCAGCCGGGACAGCACGGTCAGCAGCACGTTGCGCTCCAGCGATTGCGCCTCGTCGACGATCACGAACGAGTCGTGCAGCGAGCGCCCGCGGATGTGGGTCAGCGGCAGCACTTCGAGCATGCCGCGCGACAGCACTTCCTCCAGCACGGCCGGGCTGGCCAGCCCTTCCAAGGTGTCGAAGACCGCCTGCGCCCAGGGGCCCATCTTCTCGCTCTCGCTGCCGGGCAGATAGCCCAGCTCCTGGCCGCCGACGGCGTACAGCGGGCGGAACACCACGACTTTGCGCTGGGTCCGCCGTTCCAGCACCGCCTCGAGACCGGCGCACAGCGCCAGCGCCGACTTGCCGGTGCCGGCCTTGCCGCCCAGCGACACGATGCCCACCGACTCGTCGAGCAGCAGGTCGAGCGCCACGCGCTGCTCGGCGGAGCGCCCCCGCAGCCCGAACACCTCGCGGTCGCCGCGAACCAGTTGCACGCGCTTGTCCGCGTTGACCCGGCCCAGCGCGTGCGAGCTTCCGCCCAGCAGCCGAATTCCGGTGTGGCACGGCAAATCTCGCGCCTCGACCAGATCTATCTCGCCGTCGGCGAACAGCGCGTCGATGTCCTCGGAAGCGGTCTCGATCTCCTGCATCCCCGACCAGCCGGAGGCGACGACGTCCTGCGCGTGGTACTCGTCGGCGGCCAGGCCTACCGCGGCGGCCTTGACGCGCAGCGGAATGTCCTTGCTGACCAACGTAACCCGCTTGCCTTCGGCGGCGAGGTTGGCCGCGCAGCTCAGGATCCGGGAATCGTTGCTGTCGGTTCGGAAGCCGGCCGGCAGCACCGCCGGGTCGGTGTGATTGAGCTCGACGTGCAGCGTACCGCCTTGTGTCCCAACGGGAATGGGCTGATCCAGGCGCCCGTGCTCCAGCCGCAGATCGTCGAACAAGCGCAACGACTGTCGGGCGAACCATCCCAGCTCGTGGTGGTGGCGTTTAGCCTCCAGTTCGCTGATCACCACCAGCGGAACCACCACCTCGTGTTCGGCGAACCGACTACATGCCCACGGGTCGGACAGCAGCACGGAAGTGTCGATCACGTAGGTCCGGATTTCGGTCACGTAGCGCTCCTCGAGCGGGATGAGCCCGCGCGGACCCGCACAGGCATGTCGGCGGGAACTGCGACACCAGGACCGGGGCCGGTCCTTCCGTTGATCTGACGGGAGGTGCCGCCCTGGCAGCTGAGCAAGACGCTGACCATCGAGAACGACGCTACTCTCGTCGCCGCTTCGCAGCAGCGCAGACGCGCCGACGCCGGGGTGTGACGCTGACCGAGCAGATGTCTAGCCGCTGACGAACTGTCGCAGTTCGGGCTCGTCGGCGACGCCCCAGGCGGTGATGCGGTCGGCGATGGCCTGTCGGAGCTCGGCGGGTCCGAAAATCCCGGCGGCGGCGACGTTTTGCACCTTGTCCTGGTACGCGCGAATGTCGGCGCCGACGACCTGCAGTTCGGCCGCGCGCTTGGCGATCGCGCCGATGGTCTCCTCGCGGGTGACCTTCAGGCAGTGCGCGACGAGATTGGAGAACAACAGTTCGTGGCGCACCTCGTCGCGGGCGATCCGGTCGATGAGCCCAGCCAAGATCGGCTCCTCGAGCTGGGCGGCCAGGTTGCGGCAGAACACGGCATGGGTGCGCTCGGTCAACGCCATGTACACCAGGGTTTCCACCTGGGTGTAGTGGTCGGCGCGGTAGCCCTGCATCAGGTACTCGATGCGGGCCTCTTCGTTGGCGGTGGGGTCGACCTCGCGGGTCACCACCAGGTATTCGCGCAACGCGATGGCGTGCAGGTGCTCCTCGGCGGTCCAGCGGCCCAGCCAGCGGCCCCACCAGTCCTCGAGAATGAAGTGTTCGACGAGCTCGCGGTGATGAGCGGCCAGGTCGTCCTTGAGCAGCAGCAGGATCTCGCAGGCGTCCGTGAAAGCCCGCGGCAGCGTCATGCTGGACGGGTCCCAGTCGCGTCCACCGAGGAAGGCGAAGTTCTCGCCCCGGTCGAACGGCACGTAGTCGTGAGCAAACCAAATGTCATCGGTGGACAGGTGACGGTCCATCTCCGCCTCAACGACCGGCTCGAGTTCCAGGGTCAGCGCATTAGCGACAGGTTTCGTTGCCATGAAAGTAACTGTAACCCGCAGACACAGGTGTTATGAAATCAATCGCGGGTGTCGCGGCCATTACGTGACCTAACGGCCGACCAGTGCCCAGTCCTCGAGCCCGTCGTACAGCGGGAATTCCCTGGCCAGCCGGGTGACCCGGTCACGCAGGGCGGCAACGTCGGCGGAGGTACCGGCCGCCAGCGCCGTGGCGATGACGTCGGCAACCTCGGTGAACTCGGCGTCGCCGAAGCCCCGGGTCGCCAGCGCGGGCGTCCCGATTCGCAGACCCGACGTGACCATCGGCGGCCGCGGGTCGTTGGGCACGGCGTTGCGGTTGACCGTGATGCCGACCTCGTGCAGTAGGTCCTCGGCGGCCTGGCCGTCGAGCGGGGAGTTGCGCAGGTCGACCAGCACCAGGTGGACGTCGGTGCCGCCGCTGACCACCGAAACGCCGGCCTTGGCGACGTCGGCGGCCAGCAGCCGGTCGGCGAGGATCCGGGCACCGGACAGCGTGCGCTGCTGGCGCTCGGCGAATTCGGGGGTGCCGGCGATCTTCAGCGCGACGGCCTTGCCCGCGATCACGTGCATCAGCGGGCCGCCCTGCTGACCGGGGAACACCGCCGAGTTGATGGCTTTCGCGTACTCCTGCTTACCGATGATCATTCCGGAGCGGCCACCACCGAGCGTCTTGTGAATGGTGGTCGACACGACGTCGGCGTGCGGCACCGGAGACGGGTGCAGACCCACCGCGACCAGGCCCGCGAAGTGGGCCATGTCGACCCAGAGCTTGGCGTCGATTTCGTCGGCGATCGACGCGAACGCCGCGAAGTCCAGAATGCGCGGGTAGGCCGACCAGCCGGCGATGATCACCTTCGGCCGGAATTCGAGTGCCTGGGCGCGCACCGCGTCCATGTCGACCAGATGCGTCACCGGGTCGACGCCGTAGAAGCCGTTCTCGTAGAGCTTGCCGGAGAAGTTCAGCTTCATGCCGTGCGTCAAATGCCCGCCGTTGGCCAGGTCCAGACCCAGCAGCCGCTCCCCCGGTGACATCAGGGCGTGCAGCACCGCGGCGTTGGCCTGGGCGCCGGAGTGCGGTTGCACGTTGGCGAAGTCGGCGCCGAACAGCGCCTTGGCGCGATCACGGGCGATGTTCTCCACGACGTCGACGTGCTCGCAACCGCCGTAATAGCGCCGGCCGGGCAGCCCCTCGGCGTACTTGTTGGTGAGCACGCTGCCCTGGGCCTGCAGCACCGAGCGGGGCACGAAGTTCTCCGACGCGATCATCTCGAGCGTGTCGCGCTGGCGGCCGAGCTCCTTGCCGAGCAGCTCGGCGATATCCGGGTCGACTTCGGCGAGCGGGGCAGACATCACGGAGGCGGTCACGCGGGCATCAGGTGCGGCAGTCACGGCCGCCAGTCTATTCCAGCGGTGCCTTTACCCAGCCCAGCCGTCTGGCGTGCGATCGTCCCTGCCACACTGGCACTATGCCCCGGCTGAGCGAGCCGAGCCCTTATGTGGAGTTCGACCGAAAGCAGTGGCGCGCGTTGCGCATGTCGACGCCGCTGGCCCTCACTGAAGAGGAGCTTGTCGGTCTGCGTGGTCTCGGCGAGCAGATCGACCTACTCGAGGTCGAAGAGGTGTACCTGCCGCTGGCCCGGCTCATCCACCTTCAGGTCGCGGCACGGCAGCGATTGTTCGCTGCCACTGCGGAATTCCTCGGTGAACCGCAGCAGAATCCGGACCGGCCGGTGCCGTTCATCATCGGTGTGGCCGGCAGCGTGGCGGTGGGAAAGTCGACCACGGCCCGTGTGCTGCAGGCGTTGCTGGCGCGCTGGGATCACCACCCACGGGTGGACCTGGTAACCACCGACGGCTTCCTCTATCCCAACGCCGAGCTGGACCGGCGAAACCTGATGCACCGGAAAGGCTTTCCGGAGAGCTACAACCGCCGGGCGCTGATGCGGTTCGTCACGTCGGTCAAATCGGGGTCCGACTACGCGTGTGCGCCGGTGTACTCACACCTGCGCTACGACATCATCGCCGGGGCCAAACACGTGGTCCGCCATCCGGACATCCTGATCCTGGAGGGGCTCAACGTCTTGCAAACCGGTCCGACCCTGATGGTGTCGGACCTGTTCGACTTCTCGCTGTATGTGGACGCCCGGATCGAAGACATCGAGCAGTGGTACGTGTCACGGTTCCTGGCGATGCGCAGCACCGCCTTCGCCGATCCGGCATCGCACTTCCACCACTACTCGGCCCTCAACGACACCAAGGCGGTCGCCGCCGCGCGCGAGATCTGGCGCTCGATCAACCGGCCGAATCTGGTGGAGAACATTCTGCCTACCCGTCCCCGCGCCACCCTGGTGCTGCGCAAGGACGCCGACCACTCCATCAACCGGTTGCGGCTGCGCAAGCTGTGACGCACCCGCAATAAGGCCGAGGCGGGGCGCTCGCCGGAGCACTGAGGTGGCCCCGCGGCGCCCCGCATCGGCGGAAGGGAGTGCTACGCGGGCAATCGACGCACTCCCAGGTATTGCAGCCAGGCAAAGGCGGCGGTGAGGACGCCGGTGGCCAGCGTCACGGCCACTCCGATCGCGGTCATCGACACCGCCTCGACGGCCACCAGGGCGCACAGCGTCAAGACGATGTTGGCCACGACGACACCGATGCCGACACTGCGCAAGTCCGGCAGCCCCGTCAGGCTGTAGACCGCCAACCCGTAGAGCACGAAAAAGGCGCCCAGGGCGTATTGCAGGTCGGAACTCAGCCCGGTCAGCGACGCGAGCGGGTCGGCGACGAAGGCGACGGCCAGGCCGCACAGCCCCGTCAGTGTCGCATCTGCACGCATGGCGAAACGCAATAACGAGTCGGTCGCGTCGTACAGGGGCCTGGTCGGCAAGCCGGTAACAGCGGACATGTCATTTCTCCTCGTGACGGCGGTTTGTGTCGAACTGGTTTCAGCGTGCCGCCGGAGCACTGCCATCTCGACGCGTGGCGCTGCCAAGTCCTGCCACGGCATTAATGACCAGGGATTTCGTTCACGTATTCCCGCAACCGGCGGCCGATGTCGAATCCTCACACGGCGACCGCCTCGACGACGCTGTACGGCGATGCCGTATCCACCACCCGCGTCATCCGGAATCCGGCGCGGTCCAGCAATTCGGCGTATCCCGCGGCGGTGCGCTCGCGGCCGTCGAATTCGACGAGCACTTCCAGGTCGAGCAGGTTGCCCACGAAATCGCGATCGTGCTCGGGAAGCACTTGTTCGACGAGCAGCACATGCTTTCCGGCTCCGGCCGCCTTGCGCACGTTGCGCAGGATCTGCAGCGCCTTGTCGTCGGACCAGTCGTGCACGATGTGTTTGAGGACGTAAGCGTCGCCGCCTGAGGTGATTTCCTCGAAGAACGACCCCTCGGCCACCCGGACCCGGTCGGCCACCCGATGCTGCTTGAGCAGGGTCGGTGCGTCCGCGACGACGTGGGGCTGGTCGAACAGAATCCCGCGGGCCTGCGGCGTGGCCTTCAGGATCGCGGCCAACAATCGACCATGCCCGCCGGCGACGTCGACGATCGTGGCGAAACGACTGAAATCGTAGCCCGCGACGACCGGCCCGATTGCCAGCGTCGACGCACTCGTCATGGCTTCGTTGAAAACCTCGTCGTAGTCCTTTTCTTCGGCCAGGTACTCGAAAATCGGTTTCCCACGCAGTTCCGCAACCACCGCCCGATCGGTGCGGATAGCGGTGGTGAGGTGGCTCCAGTGCTCCCGATGCTGCGGTGCACCGACAAATCGAGCCGCGCTGCGCAATGAGACCTCGCTATCGGTGCGCAGCGTCGCCCCGATCGGGTTGAGGGCGTAGCGCCCGTCACGCAGTTGACGGAACACGCCGCAGCCGACCAAGGCCCGCATCAGGCGGCCGACGGCGTCGGCCTCCGCGTCGACGGCCTCGGCCAACTCCGTGGCGGACAACGGTTTCTTGGCCAGCGCGTCGGCGATGCCGAGATCGGCGGCGGCGGTAATCGCTTGCGCCGACCAAGCATTCGAGATCAATTCGAACATCGCGATGGACGGCGGAACCATACGCTGATGCAGCTGACCGAGGTGATGCCGAACGATCCCGATGACCCGAGAGATTTGGTTATCCGGAATTTTTGGTGAAAACATAACTGCTCCTTGTAAATTGAGGTTAGTGTCGCCGCGCACCTAAACAGCGACCGCTTCGACCACGCTGATGGGCGAGGCCGTTTCGACCACCCGGGTCAGCCGGAAGCCCGCGCGGCTCAGTAACCGGCCGTATTGGCCGGCGGTGCGCTCGCGGGCGCCGGCAGCGACGTGCATCTCCAAATCCATCCAGTGGCCCGGGAATTCGCGGTCGTGCCGGGGAATGACGAATTCCACGATCAACACGTGCTTTCCGACCCCGGCGGCGTTGCGGATGTTGCGCAGAATCTGCACGGCCTCGTCATCGGGCCAGTCGTGGATGATGTGTTTGAGAAGGTAGGCGTCACCGCCGTCGGCCACGGACTCGAAGAAAGAGCCTTCGACCAGCTTGACCCGGTCCGCCACGCCCTGTTCCTCGAGTAATGCCGAGGCGCCCGAAACCACGTGGGGTTGGTCGAACAGGATCCCCCGGGCTTGCGGCGTCGCATTCAACACGGCGGCCAGCAGCCGGCCGTGTCCACCCGCGATGTCGACGATCGTTCCGAACCGGCTGAAGTCGTAGCTCGCGATGACGGGCGGGATTTCGAGTTCGGAGAGGTCGGTCATGGCGTCGTTGAAAATCGCGTCGAGTTCCGGCACTTCGGCCAGGTATTCGAAGCAAGGCTTGCCGCGCAGTTCGGGGACCACGGCCCGGCCGGTGCGGATCGAGTCCGTGACGTGGCTCCAATGCTCCCGATCCTGGGGAGATCCCACGAACCGGGCGAACGCGCGCAGCGACCCGTTGCTGTCACTGCGCAGCGTGTCCGCCAGCGGGGTCAGGTCGTAGCGGCCGTCGCGGCGACGACGGAAGATCCCTCGCGAGATCAACGCCCGCAGCAGACGACTGACGGTGTCGGCATCCGCGTCGAGGGCTTCGGCCAACTCGTCCGCGTTCATCGGCTGCTTGGCCAACGCATCGGCAATGCCGAGATCGGCGGCAGCCGTAATCGCCTGCGCAGCCCAAGCATTCGTGATCATTTCCATCATCGCGGCTTGCGGGGGAACCATGCGCTGGTGCACCTGGCCGAGGTGGTGTCGCACGAACTCGAGAGCGCGAGCGAATTGGGCGGGCGGATGGGTCGGCGAAAACATAAGTCCCCCTGGCAGACTCGGATCATGTGTGCGGACCGGTCGGCCGCACATACCGTATTCGTTGCCAGTCCACCCGAAGATGGGTGACGTCGCCATTACAACCGGCGTTGTCAGCCGAATTACGCCGAAGGCTGTACAGATATGGCAGGACGCTGCGGCGCCGGCTAATCGCTGGGGACCGCGACGCGCCCGCGCAGATCGGCGGCGATCAGCCGGGCCGCGGCGTTTTGCCAGTTGTGCAGCGAACGCTGGGGGGCCTCCGTGACGAACCACTGCCAGGCCTGCCGCGCGATCGGATCCAGGCCCGCGGCGGTGGCGTTCTGCGCGTAGGCGCGTACCCCGACCACGTACGGGAAGTACAGCGAGTTGTAGTAGCGCCACTCTTCGGTGGTTCCGAAATCGCCGCCGTCACGCGGTTTCAACCGTGAAATCCCATCGGCAAGAACGGCTTTGAGCTCGTTAGCTCGCTCGACGGGATGATCGGGTGCGCCCCGGGCGGCCAGCCGCTCGTCGATCACCGGCAACGCCGTCAGCGGACTCGCGACCAGCTTGCTCAGGTCGCCGTAGTGGCCCAGGGCGCGCCGGGTGAGCCTGACGAAGGTGACGTCGTCGACGTCGGCGAGCGGGTGCTCTTGCCGCAGCGGCAGCGCCGCTCCGGTGTGCCGCAGCGCGGCCCGATCTGCCCGCAGCGCGGGAGATTTCGAGAACGCCAGCCGGTCGAGCACTCCGGCCAGCGGATCGGCGAGCACCTGCACGGTGATCGCGATCGCCAGGCTGGTGAACAGCAGCACGGTCAGGGTGGTCTGCGCGCCGGGGTCGTCGCGGGTCAGCGCCAGACCGATCAGCGCCTGGCCGCCGAACAGCACCGCCACCGCCACCGAACCGGCGAACGAGCGGAGCATGTCGGCGCGCAGCGCCTGCCCCTCGTCGAACGCGTCCCACAGGGCGACGGCGAGCCCGAGCCCGAGGACATCGCAACTCGTCGACGCCAACGCAAGCCAGCTGGGCACCAGGCCCAGCGGAATGATCAGGATGGCATTGCCCAGCGCGAAGAACAGGGTCGCGGTGATGGCGAGTCCCACGGCCGGCCGCGGGCGCCGGGGGCGGCGCAACGCGACCGCCATCGCGCCCAAGGTGGACACCGAGATCACCGCGAACATCAGCCAGTGGCCTGCCCGCAGCGGCCCGCCGACGCTGCCGGCCAGCATCGCCCCGAACAGGGTCAGCGCGGCGACTCCGGCGATCAGCAGCAGTTCACGGCTGCGCGACCGCCAGCCGTCGCTGGGCCGGGACAGCTCGACGAGCACCGCGAACCACGCCACGCCGGGGATGGCCGTCAGGTAGATCTCGACTCGGCTCAGCAACTGGGCGTGGGAGGGATCGGCGGTCCGAATCGCATCCAGCCCGACGACCAGCGCAAAGCCGCACAGCCCGATCGCCGCCAGTGCGAGGACGGGTTTGCGCGGATCGCGGGCCGCCAGATACAGGCCCAGCCAGGCGCTCAGCGTGAACACCACCGCCGACAGCGCAGCCATCTACCCAGTGTGGCATGGCGGCGACCTGACGCTTCGGACCGCTATTTGCCGTGGCGGCGATCCCGCCGGGTGTAGTCGCGCAGCGCGCGCAGGAAGTCGACGTGGCGGAATGCGGGCCAGTGCGTTTCGCAGAACCACATCTCCGAGTAGGCGCTCTGCCACAGCAAAAACCCCGACAGCCGCTGCTCGCCCGAGGTGCGGATCACCAGGTCCGGGTCGGGCTGCCCGGAGGTGTAGAGGTTCTCGGAGATGGCGTCGACGGTCACCGCTTCGACGAGTTCCTCGCCGGTGACGCCGTTGGCGAGTTCCTTGCTCAACAGCGCGCGCACCGCGCCGACGATCTCCTGGCGGCCGCCGTAGCCGACGGCGACGTTGACGTGAAACGGCGCGACGCTGGGTGTGGACTCGACCGCGCCACGCAGCCGGCGGGCCGGCTCGTCGCCCAGCAGTTCCAGGTCCCCGACCGTGCGCACGCTCCATCGATTGGCGGGTGCGCAGATCTCCTCGACGACATCGGTGATGATCTCGATCAGCCCGGCCAGCTCGTCGGGGTCGCGTTGCAGGTTTTCGGTGGACAGCAGGTAGACGGTGGTCATTTCGACGCCGGCTTCCTGGCACCACCGCAGCATCTCGGCGATCTTGGCCGCGCCCATCCGGTAGCCGTAGCTGACGTCGTCGTAACCCGCGTCGCGGGCCCACCGCCGGTTCCCGTCGCACAGCACGGCGATGTGCCGCGGAAGTTGGGATTTCGAGGCGGCCAGGCCCTGCCTCAGCCGCAGCTCGTAGACGCGGTACAACGGGTCTTTGAGCCGCGGCGGGATAATCTCCACGAAGATCCACACTACTGTGGGCGGCAACCAATTCCGGGATGGATTTCGCCGGATTTCACCAGCGCCGAAACCACGGCACCCGGCCGCTGCGAGCTAGTGTTTGGTGTCAGGCACTGGCACTTTGACCGCCACCGACCAAGGCAGCAGGAGACATGAGCGGGCCGACCACCACCGCCGCCGACCCGGAACCCGAATCGCCGGGAATCGCGGCCAACGCAGCGCAACATCTCGTCGACGGCGTCACCCGGGTACTGACCAAGCCGCGGTTCCGCGGCTGGATCCACGTCTATTCCGCGGGCACCGCCGTCTTCGCGGGCGCCTCGCTGGTCGCGGTGTCGTGGGCGGTGGGCTCCACCCGGGCCGGGCTGGCCACCCTGCTCTACACCTTCGCCACCATCATCATGTTCACCGTCAGCGCCACCTATCACCGCGTGCACTGGAAGTCGGCGGCCGCCGTGAAGTGGATGAAGCGGGCCGACCACTCGATGATCTTCGTGTTCATCGCCGGCAGCTACACGCCGTTCGCCCTGCTGGCTTTGTCACCGGCGGACGGCCACGTGGTGCTCGCGATCGTCTGGGGCGGCGCGGCGGCGGGGATCCTGCTGAAGATGCTGTGGCCGTCCGCGCCCCGCTGGGTCGGCGTGCCGCTCTACATTCTGCTGGGGTGGGTTGCGGTCTGGTACACCGGCGAGATCCTGCACAACGCCGGGGTGGCCGCGATGGTGCTGCTGTTCGTCGGCGGCGCGTTGTACAGCATCGGCGGCATTCTGTACGCGCTGCGCTGGCCCGACCCGTGGCCGTCGACGTTCGGCTATCACGAGTTCTTCCACGCCTGCACCGCGGTGGCGGCGATCTGCCACTACATCGCGATGTGGTTCGTGGTGTTCTGACCAGACCAGGCCCTCGAGACTGCCACCAGCGACGGGACTACTCGCGAAACCGGTAGTGGAATACAGTTTCGCGGCGTTATGACGGCACGCCCAGGGCTGCGGCCAGATCGTTCGACCGAGTCACCGGCAGATCGCACAACCGTCCGCGGCACACGTAGGCGGCGTCGTCGCCCCGCACCCGATCCCGGCCGACCAGCAGTGCCGAGGAATCCATCTTGCCGCCGATCACGATCGCCCCGCCCGGCGCGAGCCGGCGGGCGTCGGCCAGCAGCGATGAGCGCGGCGAGTGACAGGCGATCGCGATCTGCAGCGGGCCGCGGATCGCGGCCTCGGCCACCGAAATCCAATGCCCGGCCGACCGCGGGGCCTTGGCCAGCAGCACCGAATGCGCGGCCAGCGCCTGCGTCGCCGCTTGCAAATAGCGCGGCGCCCTGACGCTGCCGACCAGATGCGCCGCGGTCAGCAGCGCTTCGGTGATCGTCGACGCGCCCGACGGGGTGGCCCCGTCCAGCGGGTCGGACGGGCGCAACATCAGCTGCTCGGCATCGTCGGCCGTGTCATACCAACGGCCGGGGCGCTGCGGGTCGGCGAAATGCGCCAGCGCGGTGTCGAGCAGCTCGCACGCCGCCGTCAGCCAGACGTCTTCGACGGTCAGCTGGTAGAGCGCCAGCAGCCCGGTGGCCAGCGCCGCGTGGTCCTCCAGAATGGCGGCGCTCTCGCCGACGACCCCACCCAGGCTGGCCCGCCGCAGCCGGCCGCCGACGACGTGGGTGTCCAGCAGCGCCGACGCGCAGCGCCGCGCCGCGCGGGCCAATTCGGGTTCGTCCAGCGCCACGCTGGCCTCGGCCAGCGCGGTGATCGACAGCCCGTTCCACGACGTGATCACCTTGTCGTCGCGTCCCGGCTGGGTGCGGGTGCGCCGGGCGGCCAACAGCGCGGTCCGCACGCGCGCCAGCCGTGGCGGGTCTTCGGGGTCGGCGGGCAACTGCAACACCGACGTCCCGTGTTCGAAGGTCCCGTCCCGGCTGACAGCGAAAACCTCAGCGGCCCAAGGGCCGTCGTCGGGGCCGAGTACCTCGGTCAACTGCTCACGTGTCCAGACGTAGGTCGAGCCCTCGCGGCCGTCGGCGTCGGCATCCAGCGACGAAGCGAACATGTCGCCGTCGGCCAGCTCGTCGAGCATGAATTGTGCTGTCTGCGCGGTGACCCGGCGGGCCAGCGGGTCTCCCGTGCGCCTAGTCCAGTGCGCGTAGGCACGCAGCAGCAGCGCATTGTCGTACAGCATCTTCTCGAAATGCGGTACCACCCAAGCCTTGTCGACGCTGTAACGGGCAAATCCGCCGGCGAGTTGGTCGTAGATGCCACCGCGGGCCATCGCGGCGCCAGTGCGCTCGACGGCCTCCAGCGCCGCCGGCGACCCGGTGCGCTCGTAGTTGCGCAGCAGCGCTTCGAGCACCGCCGACGGCGGGAACTTGGGCGCGCCGCCGAACCCGCCATGCGTCAAGTCCTGGTCGCCGAGCACGTCGGCCACCGCGTGGTCACACAGTGCCGGGTCGATGTCGAAGCCACCATCCGGCAGTCCCCCGAAAGACCAGGCCATCTTGCGCAGCTCGCCGGCGATGTGATCCGACGCCTCCTCGACCTCGGCACGGCGTTGTCGCCAGGTTTCGGTGACAGCCGAAAGGAGCTGCAGGAATCCGTCTTTCGGGTAGTAGGTGCCGCAGAAGAAGGGACGACCGTCCGGAGTCAGAAAACACGTCATCGGCCAGCCGCCGTGACCGGTCAGCGCGATGGTGGCGTTCATGTAGACCGCGTCGATGTCCGGCCGTTCCTCGCGGTCGACCTTGACGCAGACGAAGTTCGCGTTCATCGCGGCCGCCACCTCGTCGTCGGAGAACGATTCATGGGCCATCACATGACACCAGTGACAGGCGGCGTAGCCGATCGAAAGCAGGATCGGCACATCGCGTTCGGCCGCGTCCTGGATCGCCTCCGGTGTCCACTGCTGCCAGTGCACCGGGTTGTCGGCGTGTTGACGCAAATAAGGGCTGGTGGCCAGCCCGAGGGTGTTGGTGGACGACGATTCAGCCGGGCTCATCGCCGGGTCCTGACACCGATCCGCCTCCCGGACCGGGCGCCTCGTCGTGGGGCGGGCCGACCGCATCTGTGCCCTCGTCGGCGGCCTGATCGGGTTCGGGGTGCTTGGGGTCGAACGACTCGGGCACCTTCTTCAGTTGCCGGTTCATCGACCGCAGCAGAAACAGGGTGGCGATCAACAGCAACACGACGACCAGCAGCCCGATCGGACTGGCCTTGCCGAAATCGGGCCCGGTGTTGTGCGGAGGCCCGTCGGCGATCACCGTGAGTAAAAGGCGGCTCACGCGTGGTTCTCGATTCCGGTGAACAGGTCGTCCTCGGGCAGGCTGACCGGGACGCGGGAGCGCGCCAACTCGAACTCCTCAGTCGGCCATAGCCGCTGCTGCCAGGCGATCGGGGCGGCGAAGAATTCGGCCTTGGGGTCGATCTGCGTGGCGTGTGCGCGCAGCGCGTCGTCGCGCTGGCTGAAATATTCCGAACACTCCACCCGCGTGGTTACCCGCGATTCGAACGGATCGTGTTCGGGTTTCCAGTGCTCAAGCCACTTTTGGAACGGTGGCTCGTGACCGTGCTTGACGGCTTCGTCGTGCAGCAGCTGCATTCGCTGCCGCAGGAAGCCGTGGACGTAGTACAGCTTGGACACCGTCCAGGGCTCACCGGCATCCGGGAAGCGGGCGTAGTCGCCGGCCGCTTCGTAGGCGCCCACCGAAACCCGGTGGCAGGCAATGTGATCCGGATGCGGGTAGCCGCCGTTCTCGTCGTATGTGGTGATCACGTGCGGGCGGAACTCGCGGATTACGCGCACCAGCGCCTCGACGGACTCCTCCAGCGGCACCAGCGCGAAGCAGCCCTCGGGCAGCGGCGGCGGCGGATCGCCTTTGGGCAGACCGGAATCGACGAAACCGAGCCAGGTGTGCTCGACGCCCAGGATTTCGGCCGCCTTGGCCATCTCGTCACGGCGAATCTCGGTGATGTGCTCTTGCACGTCGGGCAGGTCCATCGCCGGGTTGAGGATGTCGCCGCGCTCGCCGCCGGTCAACGTCACGACCAGCACGCGGTGACCCTCGTCGGCATACCGGGCGAGTGTGGCCGCACCCTTGCTGGATTCGTCGTCGGGGTGGGCGTGCACCGCCATCAACCGCAGTTCGCTCACGTGTCCCCTTGTCGGTCCGCTGGTCTCCCCTCGAGCCTATAAGGACCCTATAATTCCAGTTTCCCCATGTTGCATGCTGTCGGCCGTCCTCCGGCAGCACCTAGGCCCACACGTGAAACAGCGATGACCCAGACTTCCATTCCTCGCCCCGAGGCCCGTTACGGGCGCTCGCGGCTGTCCGGCGTCTCGCGACGCCGGGTGGCCCTCGCGCTGGGTGTGCTGGTCCTCGCGGCGGGTATCGGCGTCGCGATCGTCGGCTACCAGAGGCTGGGCACCAGTGCCGTCTCGGGTTCGCTGGCCGGCTATCAGGTGGTCGACAACGAGACCGCGACGGTCACGATCAGCGTGACGCGATCCGATCCGTCGCGGCCGGTGGACTGCATCGTGCGGGTCCGCGCCAAGGACGGCAGCGAGACGGGTCGGCGCGAGCTACTGGTCGCGCCGTCGACCCAGGCAACGGTGCAGGTCACGACCACCGTGAAGTCGTCGGCGCCGCCGGCGATGGCAGACATTTACGGGTGCGGCACCGACGTGCCCGGCTACCTGCGCACGGCCTGACGGGTGACAAAGGTGAAGCTCAAATGACGTCATCGGCTGTTTCCACAGTGGTAACATGGATGAATGCACGGTTCCTCCTGGGACCGTGTATTGCTGCATTAGCGGCCGTGAGCACGACGGCACGGCAGCAAGGGGCGGGACCCAGACACTCCCTGCAACGCATTTCACACACTCACGCGGTTACGCGGAGAAACACGACGAGGAGCACGACGAGATGACCGACACTCAGGTGACCTGGCTGACCCAGGAATCACATGACCGGCTGAAGGCTGAGCTCGATCAGCTCATCGCGAATCGTCCCGTCATCGCCGCGGAAATCAACGATCGCCGCGAGGAAGGCGACCTCCGGGAGAACGGCGGCTACCACGCCGCCCGTGAAGAGCAGGGCCAGCAGGAGGCGCGCATCCGCCAGCTGCAGGACCTGCTCAACAACGCCAAGGTCGGCGAGGCGCCCAAGCAGTCCGGCATCGCGCTGCCCGGTTCGGTGGTCAAGGTCTACTACGACGGCGACAAGTCCGACACCGAGACGTTCCTGATCGCCACCCGCCAGGAGGGCGTCAAGGACGGCAAGCTCGAGGTGTATTCGCCGAACTCACCGCTGGGTGGCGCCCTGATCGACGCGAAGGTCGGCGAGACGCGCACCTACACCGTGCCCAACGGCAACACCGTCGAGGTCACGCTGGTCAGTGCGGAGCCGTACCACGACTAGTTCCGCCGCGAACTAGCCCAGGGCTTGTTCGAGGTCGGCCAGCAGGTCGCCGACGTCCTCGATGCCCACCGACAGCCGAACCAGGTCGTCGGGGACTTCCAATTGAGAACCGGCCGTTGAGGCGTGCGTCATCGCGCTGGGGTGCTCGATCAGGGACTCCACCCCACCCAGCGATTCGGCCAGGATGAACACTTTGGTTCCCGCACACAGCTTTTCGGCGGCTGCTCGGCCCCCGCGCATGCGCACCGACACCATGCCGCCGAAACCTGACATCTGTCGCGCGGCGACCTGGTGGCCGGGATGGGTCGGCAGACCCGGATAGAGCACCGTGCTCACCGACGGCTGCCGGGCGAGGAATTCCGCGACCGCCAAAGCGTTTTCGCTGTGCCGCTGCATCCGCAGCACCAACGTCTTCAGGCCGCGCATGGTCAGGTAGGCGTCGAACGGGCCCGGCACCGCGCCCGCGCCGTTCTGCAGAAACGCGAAGGCGTCGTCGAGCGCTTTGTCGTTGGTGACCAATACGCCGCCCACCACGTCGGAGTGGCCGCCGATGTACTTGGTCGTCGAGTGCAGCACGACGTCGGCGCCCAACGTCAACGCCTGCTGCAGCGCCGGCGAGGCAAAAGTGCTATCCACCAACACTTTTGCCGAATGCTGCTGGCCGAGCTCGGCAATGGCCGCGATGTCGGCGACCGAAAGCAGCGGATTGGTCGGTGTTTCCACCCAGATCAGCCGGGTCTGCGGCGTGATCGCGGCCTTCACGGCGTCGAGGTCGGAAAGCGCCGCCGGCGTATACCCGACGTTCCAGTGCGTGAAGACCTTGTCGATCAACCGGAATGTGCCGCCGTAGGCGTCGTTTGGGATGACCAGATGGTCGCCGGGCCGCAGCATGGCGCGCAGGGCACAGTCGGTTGCGGCCATCCCGGAGCTGAACGCCCGCCCATAAGCGCCGCCCTCGACGGCCGCCAGTGCGGCCTCCAGCGCGGCCCGGGTCGGGTTGCCGGTGCGGGCGTATTCGAATCCGCCGCGCAGACCGCCGACGCCGTCCTGGGCGAACGTGCTGCTCGCGTAGATCGGTGCGTTGACCGCCCCGGTCGCGGGATCCGGGTGGTAGCCGGCATGGATGGCCTTGGTGGCCAGCCCGTCGATTCCGTCGTGTCCGCCGCGGTTTTCGCTCATCGCCCATCAGCCTATCCAGCGGCGCGCGATCACGTCGGGCGCACTCAGGCCGTCAGATCGGCAGTACCACCGTCGTCAGGATCTTGTCAGCGATCGTCTGCCGTTTGGCGTCCCACAGCGGAAACAGGAAACCGATGAAGCAGATGACCGCGTCGACGAAGTGGGCGAGGTCGCGCACGACGGACAACCCGAAGCCGATCGGCTGGCCGGTGGTCTCGCTGACCACCTTGATTTTCATCACCGTCTTGCCCACGCTCGAGCCGGTGGTGCCCTGGCGGTAGCCCCGGTTCCAGAGCCAGTACGCCAAGCCCGCCAGCGTCGCCAGCCATTGCGCCAGCTGGCCGATCATCGAGGGCTGGCTCACGCAGTACTGGCTGACGTCGTACTGCGTGATGTCGGTGACGCAGGACGACTGTTGGGTGGCGTACATGATCCCGGTGCCGATGCCCTGCACGATCGCGTACGGCAGGTAGTCGATGATCAGCGCCAGCACCCGGGTGATCCACGGCGTGTAGGAGTCGGTCGGCAGCGCACGGACCGCTGGTCCGGGCGGCGGCGGCGCGTATCCACCGGCCGACGGCGGAGGGGGCGGCGGGTAACTTCCGCCGGGTGGCGGAGGCGGGGGCGGGACCGAGCCGCCGGCCGCGGAAGGAGCGGGTTCATACCCGCCGGAGGCCGGTCCGAAGCCGCCGGGTTGTTCAGGCGGCGAGGAGGGCGGCGGCTGATCGGTCATGGTGCAACCTTCCACTGCGGGTTAGCTGAACTAGCCGCATTACAGTACCTGAGAAGCCGCGCGTCGCGGAGGCGCCAGACACGCGTCGTCAACGCCGGCGAGGCCCGTCCGACAGAAAGCCCAACAGGTCGTATCGGGTGATCACGCCGACGGGTTTGCCTTCCTCGACGACCATCAGCGCGTCCCAGTCGCGCAGCGCCTTACCGGCCGAACCGACCAGCTCGCCGGCACCGATGATCGGCAGCGGCGGGCTCATGTGCTCCGAGACGGCGTCGGCCAATTTGGCGCGGCCCTCGAAAACCGCCGACAGCAGTTCGCGCTCGGAGACACTGCCGGCGACCTCACCGGCCATCACCGGCGGTTCGGCGCCGACCACGGGCATCTGGGACACCCCGTACTCGCGCAGGATGCCGATGGCGTCGCGCACCGTCTCGGTCGGGTGGGTGTGGACCAGGTCGGGCAGCGCGCCCGACTTGCCGCGCAGCACGTCACCGACCGTGGGCTGCTCCGTCGAGCCGTCGAGGCGGGTGCGCAGGAAGCCGTACGACGACATCCACGCGTCGTTGAAGATCTTCGACATGTAGCCGCGGCCGCCGTCGGGAAGCAACACGACGACCAGTGCGTCCGGCCCGGCTTCCTCGGCCACCTTCGCCGCGGCCACCACGGCCATCCCGCACGAGCCGCCGACCAGCATGGCTTCTTCACGGGCCAGCCGGCGAGTCATGTCGAACGAGTCGGAGTCGGAGACCGCGATGATCTGGTCGGGCACCGTCGGGTCGTAGGCCGCGGGCCAGAAATCCTCACCGACCCCTTCGACCAGATAGGGCCGGCCGGTGCCCCCCGAGTACACCGACCCTTCGGGGTCCGCACCGACGATGCGCACGGGTCCTTCCGGTCGACCGCCCGATACCTCCTTGAGGTAGCGGCCCGCGCCGGTGATCGTCCCGCCGGTGCCGATGCCGGCGACGAAGTGGGTGACCTTGCCGTCGGTGTCGGCCCAGATCTCGGGACCGGTGGTCGCGTAGTGGCTGGCCGGGCCCTGCGGGTTGGCGTACTGATCGGGCTTCCAGGCACCGTCGATCTCGTCGACCAGCCGGTCGGAGACGCTGTAGTAGCTGTCCGGGTGTTCCGGCGGCACCGCCGTCGGGCACACCACCACCTCCGCGCCGTAGGCGATCAGCACGTTGCGCTTGTCCTCGCTGACCTTGTCGGGGCAGACGAACACGCACTTGTAGCCGCGGTGCTGGGCAACCAGCGCCAAGCCGACGCCGGTGTTGCCCGAAGTGGGTTCGACGATCGTGCCGCCCGGCTTGAGCAGCCCGGCGGCCTCGGCGGCGTCGATCATCTTCACCGCGATGCGGTCCTTGGAGCTACCGCCCGGGTTGAGGTATTCGACCTTTGCCGCGACCGTGCCAGCACCGGCGGGGATGACGGAGTTCAGGCGAACCAGTGGCGTGCCGCCGATGATGTCACTGATGTGCTGCGCAATTCGCATGCGTTCATCGTCTCAGGCGATTTCTGGCCGCGCACATCCACTCTCGGTGCGGACGGGTCACAGGCCGGCCGGGCGGCTAGCCGGTGGCTTCGCGGATGTACTCCCCGATTTGGCGCAGCGAACGGACCGCCTCGGGCACCAGCGGCGCCGCCAGCTGGAAGTCGTGAACTTGGCCCGGCCAGACCCGGACTTCGGCCGGCACCCCGACGGCGGCCAGCCTGCTCGCCGCTAACCGCGCGTCGTGCAGCAACACCTCGGATCCGGAGACGTGGATCAGCGTGCGTGGCAGGCCGGGCTTGATGTGCTCGAGGGGTTCGTAGATCTCCTCGGCCTTGCCGTCGACGACGTTCTTCTGCGCCGCGCTAGCAACCAATTCGACGAGCGCATCGAACGCCTTTGCGCCGAACATCGCATCGGTCTTGATGTTGGGGTGCGTTTGCTTGTATTCCTTTGCTAGCTGCAGCAGTGGCGAGATCGCCACCAGCGCCGCCGGCTCCTCGCCCTCCTCCTGCAGTCGTTGCGCGAGCGTCAGCGCGAGATACCCGCCCGCGGAGTCGCCGGCGAGCACGATCTGCTCCGGTTCGTACCCGCGCCGCCGCAACCACCGGTAGGCGTCGTGACAGTCCTGCACCGCCATGCCGACCGAGTGCTTGGGCAACAGCCGGTAATTGACCACCAGCACGGGTGAGTCAGCAAATTTCGAGATGGCTTCGACCACCCGGCCATGAGAGTTTGCTCCGCAGGTCAAGAAGGCACCGCCGTGGAAGTAGAGCACCACTCGCCGGGTGCCGTCGGCGGGCAACACGCCCGGTGCGCGGACCAACTGCGCCGACGCATTCGGCAACTTCACGGTGTTTCGCACGGTGGCCGACACCGGCAGCAACGCTTTGGCCGCGAGGTCGATCAGGCCCCAGGGCCAGGGCAGGGTGGGCGCGTAGCTGCCGGCCGCCAAAATGGGCCGGATGGTGACACGAGAAGCCAGTGTGGCTACTCGTCCCTGGACACTGGGGCCGGATTCGAGGACCTCGACCGGTGCGCCGTCGCTGATCGCGAATTTACGCGCCGCGGCCCTGCGTGACTTCAGCAGGTCACGAAGGTGGGCGGCATTCCGTGGTGCACCGGAAACCGTGCTAGGTGCGGTCATGCTCGACACTCCTACGCCTTTGTAGTGCGATACAGCATGTGACGAGCAGGCCGAGCGCCCAGTTCAATTCGTGCGCCGAGTCGTTCAGCCAACCCGTTAAACTTAGCTTCGCAGGCATTTCTTAAAGGAACGTTTGAAGAGTCTGATTTGATACCACATCTGATTCACAACGTGACCGCATTGTTTGCCGGGCGTCCGCGCAAACACGACAGTCGATCTAAACTGATCCCGTGACCGTTAGGGTGCCACGTCTTTCGACAATCGCCCTGGCCACGGCGGGCGCAGTCGCCTCGACAGGTACTGCCTATCTGGGGGCGCGGAACTTGCTCGTCGGCCAGGCGACGCACGCGCGCACCGTCATCCCCAGGGCCTGGGACATCCCGCCCCGCGCCGACGGCGTGTACTCACCCGGCGGCGGCCCGGTGGAACGCTGGCAGCGCGGCATGTCCGCGGATCTGCACCTGATGATCTTCGGCGACTCGACCGCCACCGGATACGGCTGCGCGAGCGCCGAAGAAGTGCCGGGTGTGTTGATCGCGCGCGGCCTCGCCGAGCAGACCGGCAAGCGTATTCGGTTGAGCACCAAGGCAATTGTCGGCGCCACCTCGAAGGGCGTCTGCGGGCAGGTCGACGCGATGTTCGTGGCCGGGTCACCGCCGGACGCGGCCGTGATGATGATCGGCGCCAACGACGTGACCGCCCTGAACGGGATCAGCCAGTCCGCGCGACGGCTGGGCCGCACGGTGCGCAAGCTGCGTTCGCGGGGCGCGGTGGTGGTGGTCGGTACCTGCCCGGATCTGGGCGTGATCTCCGCGATCCCCCAGCCGCTGCGGTCGCTGGCACACGCGCGGACCCGACAGCTCGCCCGCGCGCAGTCCGCGGCGGTGCGGTCCGCCGGCGGCGTGCCGGTACCGCTGGCGAACCTGCTGGCTCCCCAATTCCGCGCCACTCCCGAGCTGATGTTCTCCGCCGACGGCTTCCACCCCTCGCCGACCGCGTACGCCTTGGCCGCCGCGCAGCTACTGGTGGCGCTCTGCGATGCGCTGGGCGAAGAGATCGAGGGCCCGGTGCTGAACCTGGCCGCGCGCGCCGAGACACCCATGGTCAGCGGCGGCCACACCCCGCTCAGCGCCATGTCGCGGCTGTGGCGGCGCCCAGCGCACAGCGAGGCCGCCCCGTCGTCGAACTGACCAATCGGCCCCGTCTAGATTTGCCTTAGCCCGTCGGGGTGGATGTGCCACCCGTACTTCACGCGAGCGAACATCTTGGAGGGAACCGTCATGCCCGAAGCCGTCATCGTCTCTGCCGCCCGCTCGCCGATCGGGCGCGCCATGAAGGGGTCGCTGGTCAACATGCGGCCCGACGACCTGGCCGCCCAGATGGTGCGCGCCGCACTCGACAAGGTCCCCGCCCTCAACCCGCATCAGATCGATGACCTGATCCTGGGCTGCGGCCAGCCCGGCGGTGAGTCCGGGTTCAACCTGGCGCGCGTCGTCGCCGTCGAACTGGGCTACGACTTCCTGCCCGGCACCACCGTCAACCGGTACTGCTCGTCGTCGCTGCAGACGTCCCGGATGGCCTTCCACGCGATCAAGGCCGGCGAGGGCGACGTGTTCATCTCGGCGGGTGTGGAAACCGTGTCCCGCTTCGCCAAGGGCAGCGCCGACTCATGGCCGGACACCAAGAACCCGCTGTTCGGCGAGGCGCAGGAGCGTTCGGCTGCCGCGGCCGGTGGCGCCGACGAATGGCACGACCCGCGCTCGGACGACACGATGCCCGACGTCTACATCGCGATGGGGCAGACGGCCGAGAACGTCGCACTGTTGACCGGCATCAGCCGCGAAGACCAGGACCACTGGGGCGTGCGCAGCCAGAACCGCGCCGAGGAAGCGATCAAGAGCGGGTTCTTCGAGCGTGAGATCTCGCCGGTGACGCTGCCCGACGGCACCACGGTAAGCACCGACGACGGCCCGCGCCCCGGCACCACGTACGAGAAGATCAGCGAGCTCAAGCCGGTGTTCCGGCCCAACGGCACGGTGACCGCGGGCAACGCCTGCCCGCTGAACGACGGCGCGGCGGCGTTGGTGATCATGAGCGACACCAAGGCCAAGGAGCTGGGTCTGACGCCGCTGGCCCGCATCGTGTCCACCGGCGTCAGCGGACTCTCGCCGGAGATCATGGGGCTGGGCCCGATCGAGGCGTCCAAGCAGGCGCTGGCTCGGGCCGGCATGTCGATCAACGACATCGACCTCTACGAGATCAACGAGGCCTTCGCGGTCCAGGTGCTGGGCTCGGCCCGCGAGCTGGGCATGGACGAGGACAAGCTGAACGTCTCCGGCGGCGCGATCGCGCTGGGCCACCCGTTCGGCATGACCGGCGCCCGCATCGCGGCCACGCTGATCAACAACCTGCAGACCCACGACAAGACGTTCGGCCTGGAAACCATGTGCGTCGGCGGTGGCCAGGGCATGGCGATGGTGATCGAGCGGCTCAGCTAGCTGTTTGAGTCAGCGTTGCGTGTGCGCCCCGGGCTTCGCGTGTGCGCCCCGGGCGGCGACACGCCGGGCGGGGCCGCCGCAGCCGCACACGCAAAACCGCAGACGCACGCTCGACGTGGCCGGGGCGCGGGGCTGCGAATGTGCGGCCAGGGCGTCGCAGCTGCACACTCGCACCGGCCGAGACCGCTCCAGCGCAGACAAGAGCCGGCACGCCCATGGGTGTGCCGGCTCTTCCCGTGAAAACTAATCGTTCTGCAGATAACTGAGCAGACGCAGGATCTCGAGGTACAGCCAGACCAGCGTCACGGTCAGGCCGAGCGCAATGCCCCACGCCGCCTTCTCGGGCGCTCCCGCGCGAATCATCTGGTCGGCCGCGTCGAAGTCGATCAGGAAGCTGAACGCGGCGATACCGATCACGACCAGCGAAAACAGGATCGCCAGCGGTCCGCCGCTGCGCAGGCCCAGACCCGCTCCGCCGCCGACACCGAACATGCCGAGCACCAGGTTGCCGATCATCAGGGCCAGCGCACCGAACATCGCGCCGACCACCCAGCGGGTGAACTTGGGAGTGACCCGGATGGCGCCGGTCTTGTAGACGACGAGCATGCCGAAGAACACCCCGAAGGTGCCCAGGACCGCCTCACCGATCAGCGCGCCGGCGTTGACGTTCGACACTTGGAAGTTGGCGAAGACGAACGAGACCGCGCCCAGGAACAGGCCCTCGAGGACGGCGTAGCTCAGCACGATCCCCGGGTTGTCCTGCTTGCGGCCGAACGTCGCGATCATCACCAGCACGAAACCGCCGAGCGCCCCGATCAGGGTCAGCGGCATCGCCAGCGCGAGATTGTTGGCCACCAGGAAGTAGGAGACGATCGCCGAGACGGTCAGCACGCCCAGCGTGATGCCGGTCTTGGTGACGACGTCGTCGATGGTCACCGGACGGGTGGCCTTGGCCTCCTGGTATGGAGCCTGGTAGGGGTCAGCTTGGTAGTACCCCTGCTGCATCTGGGCCGCGCCAGTGCCGAATTGCGCGTATCCGCCGCCCTGCTTGGGCAGCGAACGAAATACCGGGTTACTGGTCTCCCGCACCGTCGGATCCTCTCCTAAGACTGTGGCTCGAGCTGTGCGAACACTTGCTCAACGAACAGCCGCCTTTCCAGGTTCCCAGCGGAACTGGTTATTTCAGGGTATATCCGGGCTCGGTGACTGTCGTCGGCTCAAACATAATCCTTACCCGCGGGCATCGCCTCGGTTGTCACGATCTAGATTGCTGGTCAAGGCCCAGAAGTCATCGCCGCGACACCCTGGGCACAGATGCCGACCCGGAAATCGATGAAAGGCTGGCGCGTGACCGAAGGCGCGACCGACAAATCCGACGAGATTTTGACCCGTGTCGACAATGGCGTCGGCCTGATCACGCTCAACCGCCCCAAGGCCATCAACTCGCTGAACCAGACGATGGTCGACGTGCTGGGCCCGCTGCTCACGCGGTGGGAAAACGACGATTCGGTGCGCGCGGTGGTGCTGTCCGGCGCCGGCGAGCGCGGGTTGTGCGCCGGCGGCGACGTGGTCGCGGTCTACCACAGCGCCCGCAAGGACGGCGTCGAGGTACGCAAATTCTGGCGCGACGAGTATCTGCTCAACGGCCAGATCGGCCGCTTCCCCAAGCCCTACGTGTCGTTGATGGACGGCATCGTGATGGGCGGCGGTGTCGGCGTCAGCGCGCACGGCAGCGTCCGGGTGGTGACCGAAAAGTCCAAGATCGCAATGCCAGAGGTCGGCATCGGCTTCATCCCCGACGTCGGCGGCGCGTTTCTGCTGTCCCGGGCGCCGGGCGCGCTCGGCTTATACGCCGGCATGACCGGCGCGCCGTTCGACGGCGCGGACGCCATCGCGCTGGGATTCGCCGACCACTACATCGGCCACGACCAACTCGAGGCGTTCACCGCGGCCGTCGTGTCGGGCGACGTCGACAGTGCGCTGGCCGCACACGCCGTCGAGCCGCCGTCCAGTGAGCTTGTTGCGCAACGAGATTGGATCGACGAATGCTTCGCCGGCGACACCGTGGCGGACATCATCGCGGCCCTGCGCACCCATGACGCCGAACCAGCGCACGCCGCCGCCGACCTGATCGCCACCCGATCCCCCATCGCAGTGTCGGTGACGCTGGAGGCGGTGCGCCGGGCGGCGAAGATGGAAACGCTGGAAGACGTTCTGGTTCAAGACTATCGAGTATCGTCGGCCTCTGCGCGCTCCCACGACCTGGTGGAAGGCATTCGCGCGCAGATCATCGACAAAGATCGCAATCCGAAGTGGTCGCCGCCGACCTTGGCCGGGGTCTCCGCGGCCGACATCGACGCGTATTTCGCGCCGGTCGACGACGACCTGAGATTCTAGAAAGGCGATGGGGTGAGCGAGACAACGTACGAAACCATCCTCGTCGAGCGCGACGAGCGGGTCGGGATCATCACGCTGAACCGGCCGCAGGCGCTCAACGCGCTCAACAGCCAGGTGATGAACGAAGTCACCAGCGCGGCAACCGAATTCGATAACGATTCGGGTATCGGGGCGATCATCATCACCGGCGCGGGCGGCAAGGCGTTCGCGGCGGGTGCCGACATCAAGGAGATGGCCGGGCTGAGCTTCGCCGACGCGTTCGGCTCCGACTTCTTCGCCACCTGGGGCAAGTTGGCCGCCGTCCGCACCCCGACCATCGCCGCGGTGGCCGGATACGCACTGGGCGGTGGCTGCGAGCTGGCGATGATGTGCGATCTGCTGATCGCCGCGGACACCGCGAAGTTCGGCCAGCCCGAGATCAAACTCGGTGTGCTGCCGGGCATGGGCGGTTCGCAGCGTCTCACGCGCGCCATCGGAAAGGCCAAGGCGATGGACCTGATCCTGACCGGTCGCACCATCGGCGCCGACGAGGCCGAACGCAGCGGGCTGGTTTCGCGGGTGGTGCCGGCCGACGATCTGCTCACCGAGGCCAAGGCCGTCGCCACCACCATTTCGCAAATGTCGCTTTCAGCGTCCCGAATGGCCAAAGAAGCCGTCAACCGCGCCTTCGAATCGAGCCTGGCCGAGGGGCTGCTCTACGAACGACGGTTGTTCCATTCGACTTTCGCGACCCATGATCAGTCCGAGGGAATGGCGGCATTCGTCGAGAAGCGAGATCCCAACTTCACGCATCGCTAAGATGCCCCCATGAGCGAGCCAGGTTCTGTGACCGGCACCGACGACCAATCAGCCGCCGGCGCAGCCCAACTCGCGGGCCCGCAGGCGGACCTCGCCACCAAACCCGACACAGACCAAGAAAACCCCGACGCGACCGGGCTGGTGGACATCGCGACCAAGCCATTTTGGGTTCGTCATTACACCTTCACCGGCACCACGGTCGGTCTGATCTTCATCTGGTTCTCGATGACGCCGTCGCTGCTGCCGCGCGGCGCGATTTTCCAGGCGTTGGTCAGCGGGTTCTCCGGTGCCATCGGCTATGGGCTGGGCGTCTTTTCGGTCTGGCTGGTCCGATACATGCGCACCAAGAACTACAGCCCGCCGCCGCCGCGCTGGGCCTGGAAGGTATTGATCCCGGTCGCCCTGGTGGTCCAGGTGCTGATGGCGATCTGGTTCCACGTCTGGCAGGACGACGTGCGCGACCTGATGGGGATCGCGCACCTGAAGTGGTACGACTACCCGACGGCCGCGGTCCTGTCCGTCATCGTGCTGTTCACCGTGGTCGAAATCGGCCAAGCGATCCGGATGCTGGTCAGTTTCCTTGTGGGACAACTGGACCGGATCGCACCGTTTCGCCTCTCGGTGACCATCGTGGTGCTGCTGCTCGTGGTATTGACGATCACCGTGCTCAACGGCGTCGTGCTCAAGTTCGCGATGCGCACCATGAACAACACCTTCGCCACGACCAACAACGAAATGAATCCCGCGATCGCCACGCCGAAAAGCCCGCTGCGATCCGGTGGTCCGCAGTCGCTGGTGTCGTGGGAATCGTTGGGCCACCAGGGCCGCATCTTCGTCAGCGGCGGCCCGACCGTCGAAGCGCTGACCAAGTTCAACGGAGCCCCGGCCGCCGAGCCGATTCGTGCCTACGCCGGTCTGAATTCCGCCGACGGCATCACCGCGGCCGCCGAGCTGGCGGCGCGCGAACTGCAGCGCGAAGGCGGCTTACAGCGCGAAATCGTCGCGGTCGCAACGACTACCGGGACCGGCTGGATCAACGAAGCCGAAGCCTCGGCGCTGGAGTACATGTACAACGGCGACACCGCCATCGTCAGCATGCAGTACTCGTTCCTGCCGAGCTGGCTCTCCTTTCTGGTGGACAAGGAGAACGCCCGCCACGCCGGCCAGGCACTGTTCGAGGCCGTCGACAGGCTGATCCGGCAACTGCCCGAGGGACAACGCCCCAAGCTCGTGGTGTTCGGCGAGAGCCTGGGCTCGTTCGGCGGTGAGGCACCGTTCATGAGCCTCAACAACGTGTTGGCCCGCACCGACGGCGCCCTGTTCAGCGGGCCGACGTTCAACAACACGATCTGGACGGATCTGACCGCCACCCGAGACGCCGGTTCACCGGAGTGGTTGCCCATCTACAACGACGGTCACAACGTCCGATTCGTCGCGCGCCCAAGCAATCTGGACCGCCCCAAGGACCCGTGGGGCGGCCCGCGGGTGGTGTATCTGCAGCACGCCTCCGACCCGATCGCCTGGTGGACACCGGATCTGCTGTTCAGCGAGCCGGATTGGCTTCGCGAACGGCGGGGCTACGACGTGCTGCCGGAAACGCGTTGGATCCCGGTGGTGACTTTTCCTGCAAGTGTCCGCGGACATGGCGGTTGCCGTGGATGTGCCCGACGGGCACGGCCACCGCTACGTCGCCGACGTCGCGAACGGCTGGGCGGCGGTGTTGTCACCGCCGGGGTGGACGCCGGCGAAGACCGAGCGGCTGCGACCGTTGTTGCACGCCAACGATTAGCTAGAGCCAGCGGCGGGCGGGCGCCCCGGCATTGGTCAGCACTTGCGGATCCCCGGCCAATTCGGCGAGCACTCCGGCGCCGGCGAGCGCGTGGTAGCCGCCGATGACGTCGGTGGCCCGGTGCAGCCCGATGTCGAGCAGCGCGGCCGCGGCCAAGCTGGAGGTGTAGCCCTCCGAACACACGATCACCCACTCGACGTCGTCGCCGACGGCCTCCGGCAGGCGGGCGTCACTGGTCGGGTCGCACCGCCATTCCAGGACGTTGCGTTCGATCACCAACGCCCCCGGCACCTCCCCCTCGCGGAAACGCTGCGCTTGCGGCCGGATATCGACGAGCACCGCCCCGCGGCGCAGCGCGTCGGGCACCTCGGCGGCTGCGAGCCGGCGAAAGCGGCGCCGCGCGGATCTCAACACCACGTCGATACGGCTCATTGCGTCCCCTCCGGTTGATCGGTCAGTTCGGTGCGCCGGCGGCGCAACCTGCTGCCCGCGGTGACCTCGTAGTACGACATCGCGCTCAGCGGCGGCGAATACGCGTGCACGCTCAGCGTCGGCGCCACCGGCGCCTTGATCGGGGTGACGGTCCCCGCCAGCGGGCGCGCCACCGGCCGGGGCGCCCAGACCACGTCGTGTACCCAGCCCAGCGGGAAGCCGGCCTGATCACCGGCATCGAGCCGGCGCCGCCGCAAGCTCCTTCCGTCCCAACGGAATTCGTTGAGCGATCCGGACACCACGGTCAGCGCGCCCAGCGACCCGCCGTGATCGTGCAATTCGGTGGCGTGCCCCGGAACCCAGCTGATCAGCCAGACGTCGAGTTCGTCGTCGCCGTGGATGCGGGTGAACCAGCGCTGCGAGTCCGGCACGCCGCCCGCGGGCAGCAGGTGGTCGCAGCGGCCGCTGAGCACATCGTCGGCGGCCTGATCGGTGGCGTGCAGCAGGTCGGGAACCCGCAGCCGGGTGGGCCCGGCGGAGGGCGGCGCGACGATCGGTGGGCGCAACGCGGCGGAACGGGCGACGGACACAGACATGGGAGAACTCCACAACGGATCGGATTGGGCGAGGAGGGCGCGTTAAGGCCGACAACACTCGCAAAATCCGAAGCGCTCCATCACGGCCGCCAGTGTTGCATAGATTGAGGCGGTGCGGTCGTACAGTCATCGCCCCCTGCTGTGGGGCGCACTCGTCGTGGCGGGTTCGATCGGACTGGCGGGGTGCTCGTCGGATGGCGCCCCCGCCGGCAAGGTCACGTCGTCGCCCCCGCAACTGTCGGCCGGCCCGCAGGGCGCCACCTCGGCGCCGGCGGGGGCCGTCGGTCTGTCCCCGGCCGGGGTGACAACCAGGGTCGATGTCCCCGCGGAATCGACCGAAGAGGAGTACTACCAGGCCTGTCATGCCGCAAAGGTGTGGATGGAGGCCCGGCCCAACACCGGGGAATCCCAGTTCGAGCCGTATCTGGCGATGATCCAAACCTCGCCGACAGCCACCGCGGGCAGCTGGAACACCAGGTGGGTGGACCTGACGCCGGCGCGGCAGGCGGCGGTGATCACCGCCGCGCGAGCGGCCGCCAACGACGAATGCGGCTAGCGTCCTTCGAACTCCTGCGCAATTGCGATCACGGTTGAAAAAAGTGCCGCCCCGACCCGGCGAGGGCCGGATCCGACACGCAAAATGTAGGGGTGTCTGGCGAAGCCGTCGCGCGTCGATCACCACGTCCCCGGGTCGCCGTGGCACTCGGGAGCGGTGGCGCCCGGGGCTACGCCCACATCGGGGTGATCGAGGCGCTGCAGGAGCGCGGCTTCGAGATCGTGGGGATCACCGGATCGTCGATGGGCGCGATGATCGGCGGACTGCAGGCCGCCGGGCGGCTGGCCGAGTTCGCCGACTGGGCGAAGTCGCTGACGCAACGCACCATCCTGCGGCTGCTCGACCCGTCGATCAGCGCGGCGGGGGTGATGCGGGCGGAAAAGATCCTCGAGGCGGTGCGCGACATCCTCGGCCCGGTGACAATCGAGGAGCTGCCGATCCCCTACACCGCGGTGGCGACCGACCTGCTGGCCGGTAAGTCGGTGTGGTTTCAGCACGGTCCGCTCGACCAGGCGATCCGGGCATCCATCGCGATTCCGGGGGTGATCCCTCCGCACGAAGTCGGTGGGCGGCTGCTCGCCGACGGCGGGATCCTGGATCCGCTGCCGATGGCCCCGCTCGCGGCGGTCAATGCCGACCTGACCATCGCCGTGGGCGTCAGCGGTAGCGAGGTGATCGCGAAACGCGAGCCCGAGCCCGGCGCCACCGTCGAGTTGCTGAACCGCATGGTGCGCAGCACTACCGCGCTGCTGGACACGTCGGCCGTGCGGTCGCTGCTCGACCGGCCCACCGCGCGCGCCGTGTTGAGCCGCTTCGGCGCGGACACCGATCCGGACGAGTCCGGCGAGGACGACGCCGACGAGTTCGTCGAGGCGCCCGGGGTTCCGAAGCTGGGCAGCTTCGAGGTGATGTACCGGGCCTTCGACATCGCTCAGTCGGCGCTCACCCGCCACACGCTGTCGGCCTACCCACCCGACCTGTTGATCGAGGTACCGCGTTCGACGTGCCGGAGCCTGGATTTCCACCGCGCAGCAGAGGTGATCGACGTCGGCCGGCTGCTGGCCGATCAGGCTCTCGATGCGCTCGAGCGCACGGCCGATGAACCGCCCGCGATCGACGGCTGATCAGACGCCCAGGAACCGGGCCACGGCGGCGGCTTCGCGGCGGCCCTGTTCCCGTCCCGCAGCCGCCGAGCTGACGCGACAGCGCGGGTCTAACAGGTTGGGCCCGAACGCTTTCAACGAGTCGGCATCGGCGAATACCCCGAATGCCGTGCCGGCGAACGCCTCGATCTCGGCGGCCGGCCCGTCGCTGAACGGCGCCGGGGCGTCGGGCGCCGAGGGCACCAGCACCACCGCCGCGTCGCAGTCGCGGGCGGCATCGAGGTTCACCGAGCTGGCGATCCCACCGTCCATGTATCGCCGGCCGTCGATCGTCACCGGCGGCCACGCTCCCGGCACCGCGCAACTGGCCGCCACCGCATCGACGAGCTCCACCTGCGATTCGGAGTCGAAGACCACCAATTCGCCGGTGGCCGTGTCGATCGCGGTGATGCGCAGCGCGCGGCGCGGCCAGTCGTGCGACGGCAGACGTTGCGCGATCACCCGGCGGCGGACCGGCTCGGGAACGGTCTTGGCGCCCAGCGCCACCGCCCCGATCCGCTGCATCTGCTGGCGCGTTCTGTCCAGCGAGTCGGCGTACGGCTCGGCCAGCGCGGTCAGGAACAGCTCGGTGATGGTCTCGACGTCGACGCCGGAGTCGATTTCGCCCGACTCCTCGCCGACTTGGCGCTCGAACAACGCCTCCAGTGTGGCACCGCTGCCGATCTGGGCGGCGACCGCCGAACCCGCCGACGTGCCGACCAGCACCTCCGAATCCAGCAGCAGCCGCGCCGCCGCCGGCGACTCGTCGGCGATGCCCTGCAGAATACCTGTCTCCCAAGCGATTCCGGCTATTCCTCCGCCGGCCAGCACCAGGGCACGTTTGGTGGTCATGTCACAACTTCCGGGTGTTGGGCAGCGCGTGCTGCGCGTCTTCGACCGGCACGCTCAGATCCTCCCGGCGCAGCAGGTGCTTCGGCGGGTCGGGCAGGATCATCGTCCGGTGGATCTGCAGCGAGCCGTCGACGTGCACCAGCTCGCCGGGGTGCAATAGGCGCCAGCGCGGGTCGTCGTCCATCGGCTCGGTGGCCAGCACCACCGACGGCCGGGTGCACAGCAGGTCGGACTGCGCGTGAATCCGCTTGGTGCGCAAGTCGAATTCCGGGTCGGGTGTTGCCGCGGACTCGTCGCGGCGGTCCAGCAGGCAGAGCTGGTGAGTCGCCGGGTAGCGCAGCGCCCACATGTCGGTGGCCGTGCACAGCAACACGTTGACCGCGTAGATCGGCACGTTGTCCGCGAGCCAGGTCATCGCGGCGGTGATGCCGGCGGAGATGTCGCCGCCGGCGGCGCGGATCGAGGCGGTCATCAGCGCGAACACCCGCTCCGAATCGGTCTGCCCCAACACCAGGTCGTCGGCGCCGACCTCGCGCAGCCGCTCGTCGAGAACCGGAAGTCCCTCGAGCACACCGTTGTGCGCGAAGATCCGGCCGTCCTGCAAAAACGGGTGGGTGTTGCGGATGTCGAGCGATCCGGTCGTCGCATAGCGCACATGGGCGATGAACGTCGTACCGGTCTTGCGGTGTGCTTCGGTGGCGAACTCGGCGTCCTGCCACGCCGCTATCGGCTCCTTGTACAGCCGCGGTTCGCCGTTCGCCTCGAAGACACCCAGGCCGGTGCCGTCCGGATTGCGCCGGCTCTGCTCGGCCAGACTGTCCGGTGCGTCCAGCAGCCAGAAGGTCGCGGTGCAAGCGTGCGTCCCGGCGTGCAGGCCGAAGAGTCGACACATGGGTTTCTCCTATGTCAAGCCGCTGCCGGTTGGCAAGGCTGGATTCGGTTGTGGTGGTCGGTGTGGAGGTGGTGGAACACGACACGGGCCAGGCGGCGTTTGAGGCAGCGCAGGGCCTCGGGCCTGGAGTCACCAGCGGCGAGCCGGCCTCGGTAGTAGGCCCGACCAAGGCCGTCGAGGCGGATTTGAGTGACCGCGATACGGTGCAGAGCGGCGTTGAGTTGACGGTTGCCCGAGCGAGTCATGCGCACGCGGCCGGCGGTATTTCCCGACCAGACCGGGATCGGGGCTACCCCGGTGTGGCGGGCGAAGGCGGCCTCGCTTTTGAAGCGGGTGACCCCGGCGGTTTCACCGATGATCTTGGCCGCGGTCAGCTCGCCACAGCCGGGCATCGCCAAAAGCGCCGGAGCGATCGCACGGACGCGCTCGCCGATACGTTTGGTCAAGGCATTGATGGCTTCGGTGAGTCGGGTGATGTCGGCCAACTCCTCGCGGGCCAGCTCGGCGACCAGACCACGCTGGGTAGCCAACCAGTCACCGAGCAACCTGCGGTGCTTGCTCAGATCCAGCGACGCCGGTTTCGGTGCTCGGCCCGGATCAAGTTCGTGCACGCGCCACAACAACCGGTTGATCGTCGAAGTACGTTGCCCCACAAGGTCTTCACGGCGGTCCACCAGCAGCTTCAGCTCCCGCGACACCTCGTCGTGGGAGGCCACCGGAAGATCGGGCTCACGCAGGTAAGCTCGCGCGACGGCCAACGCATCGATCGGATCAGACTTGCCTCGGGTACGCGCCGAGGCCCGGCTCTGAGCCATCAACTTCGATGGAACTCGCACCACCTTCTGATCGGCGGATAACAGGTCGCGCTCGAGGCGGGCTGACAAGTGTCGGCAATCCTCGATCGCCCACACCAGCTCGACCCCGAACTGACTGCGAGCCCATCGCACCACCTGGCGATGACCTGAAGTCGTGGCTGCAACGACCTTCTCGCCGACTTTGCGGCCCACCTCGTCCACGGCGACGAACGTATGCGTGCGCTTGTGTACATCGGCTCCAACAACAACCATGGAGGTTGCCTCCTTCACTGTGAGGTGACGGTTGGGCCGGTCGGCGGACACATCTCAGTGGGGGCGACGCCACGCTCCTATCAAGTCACGCCGGCCGGTCCTTCACACCTGATGCCGACAAAACCCATGAACGCCAACCCGAGGGCGGCAGCGACGCTACGAGCCAGACACCAGGTGATCAGGATCCAACCACCGCAACAAGCGGCAACCTCACCCTGACACTGAGCTCGACGGTACCGAATCCGGTTGCGGCCTCAGCGCGTCAGCATGCCCGACAGGTCGCGCAGCGCCTGGCGCGCGTAGCCCTTCCACATCCGGCCGAACACCGGAAGTGCCAGTGCGGTCAGCGCCGAGCGCGGGTGGATGTCCCAGCGCCAGGTGACCTCGGTACCTCCGGCGGCCGGGGCGAAGGTCCACTCCCCCAGCACATGGTCGACGAGCAAGGCCATCGGCCCGGTGACGTCGTCGAGCCGGTAACCGAACGAACGCGGCGGGTCGACGCTGGTGAGCTCCTCGCGGGTGCTGCCACCGCCGGCCATCACCACGGTGCGGGTCTGGCCCGCGGCATCCCACGCGCCGGTCTGGTCGCGCACCTCCTCGATCGGAGGGAACACCCCGTGCCGGCGGCTGAAGATCTCCGTGAGCGGCGCCGGCAGAATGCGGTGAAAGGCCTGTTCGGCCGGAACCGATATGACCAGCGACTCTTCGAAGACGCGCGAATGTGCCATGGAATCAATCCCTTTCAGCGAGCCTCAGTCGCGCACCTCGGTGACGTCGTATCCGTGGTCCGCGTGCCGGGCCCGGATGGCCTTCTTGTCGTACTTGCCGACGCTGGTGCGCGGGATCTCGTCGGCGAAGGCCCACCGCTCGGGTAGCCACCAACGAACGACCTTGTCCGACAAGAACGTTCGCAACTCGCCGGCGCTGACCGACGCGCCTTCGTTGAGGACGACGACGGCCAGCGGGCGTTCCTGCCACCGTTCGTCGGGAACCCCGACGACGGCGGCCTCGAGCACGTCCGGATGGCCGATCAGGCAGTTCTCCAACTCGACCGAGGAGATCCACTCCCCGCCCGACTTGATCACGTCCTTGGCGCGGTCGGTGAGGGTGACGAAGCCGTCGGCGTCGATGCGGCCGACATCGCCGGTACGCAGCCAGCCGGAATCGAATTTGGAGTCGTCCCGCCCGAGGTAATAGGAGCCGGTGATCCACGGGCCACGAACTTCGACCTCGCCCACGGCCTTGCCGTCGTTGGGCAGCACGGTGCCGTCGTCGGCGACGATGCGCATCTGGACGCCGCAGATCGGCTGGCCCTGGGTCCCGCGGATGGCCCAGTGCCGTTCCTCCGGGGTTCCGACCGGCGGCCAGGCCAGCGTGGCCAGCGGCGACGTTTCGGTCATGCCCCACAACTGCCGGATCTGGACGTTGTACTTGTCTTCGAAGGTGCGCATCATCGACACCGGGACGGCCGAGCCGCCGCAGGCCACCAGCCGCAGCGACGAGATGTCGTGGTCGGGCTCTTTTTCCAGGTGATGCATCACGTCGTTCCAGATGGTCGGCACCGCGCCGGCCAGGGTGGGTCGCAGCTTCTCGATCATGTCGATCACCGATCGCGCGTCCAGGTGGCAATCGGGCAGCACCAGGTCGGCGCCCGCCATCAGGGCCGCGTACGGCAGCCCCCACGCGTTGGCGTGGAACATCGGCACAATGGGCAGCACCCGGTCGCAGGCCCCCACCCCGATCCCGTTGGTGCTGCACGCGGCCATGGTGTGCAAAAAGCTCGAACGATGGCTGTAGACAACACCTTTGGGGTTGCCGGTGGTGCCACTCGTGTAGCACATCGCAGCGGCCGATCTCTCGTCGAGGTCCGGCCAGTCGAATTCGGTCGACTCGCCCTCGATCAACTCCGCGTAGCGCAGCACCGTCTTGCCCGACTCCTGCAGCGCCGCCGTGTCACCGTCGCCGACCGCGATCACGGTGTGCACGGTTTCGAGCTCGGGCAGTATCGGGGCGACCAGCTTGGCCAGTGACATGTCCACCAGCACGACCCGGTCTTCGGCTTCGTTGGCGATGTAGGAGATCTGCTCGGGAAAGAGCCGGATGTTGAGGGTGTGCAGCACCGCACCCATCGACGGGGCGGCGAGGTACGCCGTGAGGTGCTCGGCGTTGTTCCACATGAACGTCGCGACGCGCTGGTCGCCGGTCACGCCCAGGCCGCGCAACGCGTGTGCCAGTTGGGCGGCCTGCCGGCCCAATTCGCGGTAGGTGGTGTGCCGGTAGCCGTCACCCGTGGCGGTCGCGACCGTTCGGGCCCCATGAACGCCGCAGCCGTGCCGCATGATCGCGGTGATGGTCAGCGGAAAGTCCTGCATCGTGCTTTGCATCGATCTACCGCCTTACCGTCTCGGCGCAGCGCCGCCTCATGGTCGGTCGGGCGAATGGTATCGCCACGCCATCGCACGGGAACCGGGTTCCCCTGACAAAGCGTGTTGTACCGCGGCCGAACCGGGGCAGAACGTCAGGCGAGCACGGGTTCGTGCGCCACCAGGTCGGGCACCAGCCAGCCGGCGCTCAACAGTTCCCGGTCGGCGGCGCTTTCGATGGCCGGCGGGGCGGCCGGCGCGATCGGCGTGACGCTCACCGCGCCGCAGTAGCCGGCAATGTAGAGGCGCTTGCCATCCGGGCTTTCCACCGCGCACGACGGCTGCATACCCGCCCCGAGGGTGGCGATGACGTCGTGGGTCAGCGTGCACAGCACGGTGACGTTGTCGTCGCTGACCAGGTAGGCGCGATCGCCGTCGGCGGACAGCGTCATCCCGGTGAGAAAGCCGCCGATCTCCCCGACCTTGCGCGTGTTGATGATCTTGTTGGTCCGGGTGTCGATCACGTCGACCACGACGCCCACCTCGGGGGCCCAACTCGCCACGTAGGCGATCGCACCGTTTCGGCTCAGCGCGACGTCACGCACGGGCAAGCCGATCTCCACGGTGTCGATCACCCGCAGCGCGGTCCGTTCGCCGGCGCCGCGCTTCTTGCGCCAGCTCGCCCGGCCCGCGGCCTCCTCGGATTGCGCTTTGGTGCCGATCACGACGAGCCGGCCGCCGGTGGGCCCGTTGACACCCACGTACGCCCGGGAGCCGTCGGGGCTGACGCGCACGCATTCGGTGGCGGCGGCCTCGGCGACGGTGATCGCGTGGATCTTTCCGGTCGTGGTGTCCAGCGCGGCGAGGTCGGCCACCCCGGTGCCGTTACGGCCGGCGTACACCTGCCGCCCGGCCGCATCCACCGCCAGATCACTGACGGACAGCGCCAGCGGATGCGTCGCGACCACCACATTCGTGGACACGTCGATGACCCGGATCGAGTCATAGGCCGTCGACACCGTGCTCACGTACGCCCGGCCCGTTCCCGAGCCGCCGGTCGCGATGGCGAACGGCTCGTCGACGCCGTCGATCGTGTCGACGACGCGAAAGGTGTCGGTGTCGATGATCGAGACGCTGTCGGTTCCGTAGTGGGTCGCCACCAGTCGGCGCCCGTCCGGACTGGTCGCAATGCCGCTGATCGGGCCGTTGTCGACGGCGATCTCGACTGCCGTCGCGGCCATCGGTGTCGCGTCGATCTCGACGCTCTCGCCGGCGGCCTCCCGGCCGTTGGTTTCGCTCACGTTCGCACCGCCTTCGTTCGTTGATGTCGGCCATCCGCATGCGCCAGTGGTGAAGCGACACCGACGGCGGATAACCGCATTTCAGCGCCAAAAAAATGCGCTGGTCTGCACAAATGCTACTGGCCGAATTTCGGCCGAAAATCCGTGAAATGGGCGCTGTCGGCTAAATCACTGCGCGGCCTCAGGATCCGCTCAGATGATAGTCGCCAAGTATATACACGGTCACCAAATGGCTAACGATCCAGCGCATCGCTAAATGCGGATATGTACTTGACAGCTAACACGACAGCGGGCAGTTGGTCCATAACGGGGTAAGAATTTATTAGCTTCAGCGGCCAAAAGAGGGAAATGTCACATTTGCCGGCCCTCGGTATGTCGCGGGTTGAATTAGCTGAACTGGGTCGTCGGCCGGGCCAGACCGACACCGTCGACGGCGAGGTCGAGCTTCTCGTTGTAGAACGCCACCAGCCCCGCGATCTGGCTGACCGCCGGCAGCGGGAAGTGATAGGTCCAGGCGAGGTCGGCGTGCACGGTGTCGCCGACGCGCACCGACCAGTAGCCGGAGGTTACTCCCTTGTACGGGCATTGCGTCTGCGTCGGGCTGGGCTCCAGATGCGCGAACGAAACGTCGGTGGGGTCGATGTAATACCTTGTCGGCAAACCGGTTTCGAACAGCAGTACCGGGGATCGGGTGTCGGCCAACACAATACCGTCCAACTCGACCCGGACGTGCCGGTGCGAGCGAAGCGCGTCGACCCGCGAGTACGGATTGCGCGGGTGGACGTAGATCGGCTCGTCTTCTTCGAACCAGCGCAACGCATCCCATTCGAAACGCACCATGCCCGCGACGGGGCTGTCGGCGTCGAAAACCCGGGCAGCCGACGGGTGCGTCTGGCCGGCCCCCTCCACCGAATGCAGCCGCGACGGCCCGAACTGCACCTTTTGCGCATGGTTCTCGTCGCGCAGGAACCCTGCGCGCACATCAACCAGCGGCACGTAATACGCCGGGTAGTAAGGGATTTCCCACACATAGCGCGCCGCGGTCGTATCGAAGACCAGCTCGTCGCCCAAAAAGCCCCGGACCCGCCGCGGTACCGGTTCGATGCGGCCCCGCGCGGCGGCCATCTGCGGGTAGTCAGGCTCGATCGTCATGGGTCACCTACTGGTCCTTGGACGCCAGACCGGCCGGCGCATTCGAAATCGCTGTGCGGATGGCGTCGGCCAGCGCCAGCGCACTTTCCTCGGTGAGCTCCAGCGCGACCCGCGCCGACGGTCCGAGCCCCGGATTGAGGACGTCGATGTTGACGGTGTGGCCGTAGGGCGCGTGGACGGGATGGTCGACATAGACCGTGGCGCGGTCGGCGCCGAACCACCCCTGGGCGCCCTTGCCGCTGCCGTCGATCCGCACGTGTTCGGTCAGATAGGTGCACATGGCTTGGTAGACCTAGCCTTTCAGGTAGGTGGCGAAGAATTCGTCGATGCGGCGCCAGCCGTCGACGGCGGCCTCCGCCCGGTACGCCGGCCGGTCGACGGAGAAGAAGGAGTGGCCCGCGCCCTGGTAGGAGTGGAACTCGTGCGGTTTGTCCAGCTTGGTCAGCTCGGCGTCCAGCGTGGCCACCGCGGGTGGGGCCGGAAACTTGTCGTCGATCCCGAACAACCCGAGCAGTGGGCAGCTGAGCCGCGGCGCCAGGTGCAGGATCGGTTGCATCGCCTTGGGCATGCCGTCGGGCCGATCCTCCACGACGAATGCGCCGTAGCAGTCCACCGCGGCGTCCAACTGCAGCGAGCACGCCGCCAGGAAAGCGTGCCGCCCGCCCGAGCAGTGTCCGATCACGCCGAACTTGCCGTTCGCGCCGGGCAGCGAGCGCAGGTGCTCGATCGCGCCCGCGACATCGCCGACCAGCCGCTCGTCGGGCACTCCGCCGGCCGCCCGTACCGTCGCCGCCGCGTCGTCGGGGGCCGCGCCGGGCGCCTCGCGGGAGTACAGATTCGGCGCCACGGTGTGGTAGCCGCTGACGGCAAGCCGGCGAACGAACTCCTTGGTCTCCCGGTCGTAGCCGGGCATGTGATGGATCCAGACGATTCCGCCGCGCGATCCTTCGGCGAGCGGACTGGCGCGATAGGCCTCGATCTCGTCGCCGCCGTGGCCGGTGATGGTGACGGTCTCCGCGCGAATGGCATCTGGGCTGACCGCATTCATACGGGATGCTCCTTGCTGGGCCGCAATTGGCTGCGGTGCGCGTGCGGCTCGTCCGGTGGTGCGCCCGCCGGAAACCAACGTATCCGAACTTGCGCGGGTGGCTCAGCCGACCTTGATCGGGATCGTCTCCGCCTCCATGGTGGGGGGCAGCTTCCTGAGGTCGACGGTCAAAATCTCGCCGCTGTCCTGGGCGCCGTTGGGCAGCATCTTGGGCTTGAGCGCGAACGGCGGTGTGGTCGAAGCCAGGCCTTGCAACCCGAAATCGCTGTCGTTGGCGATCATTATCGTCTTGCCGCCGTCCGGGGTGACGATGCCTTCGATCTTGGCGTGGCCGAAGAAGCTGCCGGCGGCCGACAGCGAACGCAGCAGATCGGTGAGATCGAGTTTGAGTTTCTTGCCGGCCACCGTGATCCCGGCGTTGCCCAGTTTTTCGGTGGCCGCGTCGACCCCGCCGATGCCGACGAAGGTCTCGATCGGAACACCGTTGATCAGCAGCCCGCCGCGGTCGGCCTGGTAGCTCGACCCGGCCAGGTTCGCGCGGGGGCCGACATCGGTGGCTGTGGAGATGTCGGCCAGATAGATCTTCTTGTTGCCCTTGGGCTGCGGCTCGCTGTCCAGCTCGTCGATCAGAAAGGTGGTGGCCGTGACCGCGGTGATTTCCGAGACCGCGACCTTGGTCTGCTCGGGGTTGGCCAACGGGTAGAGGTACTCGTGCACGTCGCTGCGGTTGCCGAGTTTGATCGTCACGATGCGGGTGATCGGAACCGACGTCGACGGGCCGGCCAGCCCCGGGGTCTGCAGCGCCGACTGCATGATGGCCACCAGCGTCGTGCCGTCGGGGGTGACGGTCAGGCCCTCCAGGCCGTGGTTCGGACCACGCAGCGACAGCTCCTTCGGCAGCGTTCCGTCGAACGGTGAAAGGCGTTCCAGCTCTTTGCCATTGGCGTCGAAATGGACGATGAACGGGCCGTATTCGTCGGCGACCCAGAAGGTTCCGTCGGGCAACGCGACCAGGCCCTCGCCGTCGAGGCCACGATCCGACGGCGGCAGCGGCTTGCCGTTGATGTCGACCGTCACCTCGCCGCTGGTGGCCTGCGGGTGGGACAGCCCGACCAACGGCGCCCCGTCCTTGCCCGCCAGCGTGATGATCTGCTCCACCGACGCCACGCCGTCGGTGAGCTTCAGTTTGGCTATCTGCGGGTGGAAATCGGGTACGGGAAGGACGATTTCATTCGGTGTGCGCCCCGCAACGTTGGGGCCGCGGTCGGTCAGCCCGTAAATCTCGTCGGAGCTGCCCGGTACCGGGGCGATCGCCGAACCGTGCGCATTGGCCTGGACGGCGACGCCGCCGATGGTTGCCAGCGGCGGCAGGTTCTCGGCATAGAGCTTGACGCTCTCGGTTGAGGTGAGGTGCAGCTGATCGGTGCCGGTGAACCCGGCGTCGGGGGTGTAGATCATCGCGCCGTCGGCGCCGTAGGCGATGGTGCCGTGCTCGGGCTTGGCGTAGGCCACCGGCGTATCCCCATCGGTCGCCACGAGCATCTGCGCCGGGGTGATGGTCAACGCCTGACCGGCGCCCGTCTTCAACTCCGGCTTAGCGCGTGATCCGGAATGGTCCGACGAGCAGGCCGCCACCGCGATGAGCACGGTGGCGGCAGCGACGGGCCAGATCCTCTTGGATGCCATGGAACCGACCTAACGAGTGGAAGTTGTCGCGCCGCGCAATGTCGCGCGAGCAGACGTCACGGTTCAACGCTTCTTGTCACGCACTTTGTAGGTCGAGGGCCACGACTTGCGCGATTCGTCGCCGGTCAGCGGTGTTCCCATCCCGCCGACCCGCACGTTGTACGCCTCTTTACCCGGGCCGACCTCGCGATTCGCGTGCTCCTGGGCGAGGAAATACAGCTCGTCGATCGTCGCTTCGTCGTAGGCGACGAACGAGGTTTCCCGTTCCAGGTCGTCGATCCCGACCAGCATCCGCTCCGGGACGTACCGCGATGCGAGCGCCGCCAGCCCCAGCAACGAGTAGGGGATGACCCAGTAGCAGACGAACAGCAGCGGCGTCTTCGTGTCGAGGATCGTGGCCGCTTGTCCCCCGAACTGCTCCAGCACCGGCGGAATCGCCGACGACACCGTCATGCCGGCGAACGCGGCGATCCAGATCCAGGACAAGACGTCGGTGATCCGGTCGAACAGTTCTGTTTTGACGACGTCGGGAGGTTGCTCGGCCGCGGCGAACTCGCGCACGAACGATTTGCCGACCAGCTGCCCGATCAGGGCTACCAGGAAGATCCCACCGCTGCTGAGCGGCTGTATCCACCGGTGCATGAAGCTCTCGCTGAGCGTGAAGGTCAGAACCGTCAGCACCGCGAACGTGGCTACCGCCCCGATCTCCAGGGTGCCGCCCGGCTTACCCAGTGCGCGCCCGATCGCAACCGCGGCGATGGCGATCACCAGCGCGACCACCACCGCGGTTTTGAAGGGGACGTTGCCGACCAGCACCCAGTAGATAAGCCACGGCGCAAATCCAAAGAGCATGCCCACGGTGGGCCAGTGTAGGAGTCGCCGACTATTACACCGCGGGCACCGCCGCGTCGGCGTCGCTCGGCATCCAGCGGGGGCCCGGCAAACCCATTACATTGCCTGTGTAGTGAACGACGATCCGCGCAACGACGTGGTCTCCCGGCAATACGATCGGTGGCAGTACCCGCCCCCCATTGACGACCTCGAGGCCTACTCGAAGAACAACTGGGAGTGGTTCGACCCCTACCGGGCGCACCGGGTGTTGTGGCCGGACCGCGGCTACCGGCCCGACCTGGACATCCTGATCGCGGGGTGCGGGGCCAACCAGGCGTCGGTATTCGCGTTCACCAACCGCGCCGCCAAGGTGGTGGCGATCGACGTCAGCCGATCGGCACTGGACCATCAGCGGTATCTGAAAAACAAGCACAGCCTGGACAACCTGGAATTGCACCTGCTTCCGATCGAAGAGGTGTCGACGCTGGGGCGCGACTTCGACCTGATCGTGTCCACCGGCGTGCTGCATCACCTGGCCGATCCGCTGACCGGGATGACGGCGCTGGCCGGCTGCCTGCGCCGTGACGGCGCGATGGGGATCATGCTCTACGCCAAATACGGCCGGATCGGGGTCGAACTGCTCGAGTCGGTATTTCGTGACTTGGGGCTTTCCCAGGACGACGCGTCGGTGCGGGTGGTCAAGGACATCATCGCCGCACTGCCCGCCGACCATCCCATCCGCGGTTACCTGGCGGTCGCCCGCGATCTGCAGACCGACGGAGCGCTCGTCGACACGTTCCTGCACGGTCGCCAGCGCAGCTACACCGTTGCCGACTGTCTCGATCTGGTCGCCTCGGCCGGGCTCACCTTCCAGGGATGGTTCCACAAGGCGCCGTACTATCCCCACGAATTCTTCACTCCGGCAAGCAAATTCGGAGATAATTTGGCGAAATTGCCGGACGCCGAACTGTGGTCGGTGATGGAACGGCTGCAGACGACGAATGCGACACACTTCTTCATGGCGTGTCGCCCGGACCGTCCCAAAGAGCAGTACACCATCGACTTCGCGACGGACCAGGCGCTGGACTACGTCCCGATGTCGCGCACCGCCTGCCTGTTGTCGGATGCCGACCTGTTGGGGCCCGGTTATCGGGTGCGGCTGGGCCCGGATCAGCTGCCATTCGCACAACTCGTCGACGGCCGTCGCAGCATTCGCGAGATCGCCGCCGCCGTCACAGCGCGCGGTGGCGGCGGCGCCGGTGCGGCGAAGGACTTCGCGCGCAAGCTTTTTCAGGAGCTGTGGCGTCTGGACTTCCTTTCGATGGCGATCGGCGCGAGTGGGCATGGTGCGTAATAGCTTGCGCTGAGCCGTATCTGGCGGCTCAGGATGGAGGAAGCCGCAACCGGCTGGTGCTGCCACATGCGTTACCGAGAAATAATGTCAAGACAAAGTTAGGATTCTGGTTCTGCACGGTTCACATCAAGGGGGTCGACGAATGAAGAACACGGCATGGTTGGCGGGCCCGATCGCTGCCGTGGCGACCGGCCTTGTTGCCATCGGCGCCGCTCCGATCGCCAATGCCGACGGGGCGGATGACACGTACCTGCGCACGCTGCAGCAGCGTGGGCTGAGCTGGCCCAACGGCCAGGACCAGATGATGATCAATGCCGGACATGCGGTGTGTCAGGACTTTGACGCCGGGGACACGATGGCCCAGACCGTCGACGACGTGAAGAAGGCGCTCGGGGTGAGCAACATGGGCGCGGGCAGCATCGTCGGTGCGGCGGTCGCGGCCTACTGCCCGCAGAACCGCAGCAAAATGTAGGGGTTGCCCCGGCCATCACGGCAGCGATATCGCCCTCACCGGACGGCCGCGGGCTAAGGTGAATCGTGCTCGCCCTGGACACGATGGTCCGCGAAAATCTCATCATCTGTCCACGCTGCACCGACGCGGTGCGCTGCGAAGCCGGTGCCTGGCGATGCACCAATTCGTCCTGTCCGTACTCCGAGGAGCCGTTCCCGGTCGTCGCCGGGATACCCGCCCTCATCGATTTCGAGCACAGCGTGGTCGACGCCGACCGGTTGCGCGCTTCCCAGGGCGCTTCGGAGGTGCCCCGAGGGGGGCTGCACCGGGTGCTGGCTTCGCTGATGCACCCCGCGAACGACACCGCCGCGGCCAGCGTCGCCCGGATGCTGGAGCTGCTGCGGGCCGATGCCGTCACGGCCGGGCGACGGCCCCGGATTCTGGTGATCGGGGGCGGCTCTCAGGGTGATGGCTTGGCGGAGCTCTACGGCGACCCGGATGTCGATCTCATCTCCTTCGACATCTACGCCAGCCCGACCGTGCAATTCGTCGGCGACGGCCACGCGATCCCGCTGGCCGACGGCTCCATCGATGGCGTGATCATCCAGGCGGTGCTGCAGTACGTGCTGGAGCCGACGGTGGTGGCCGAGGAGATCCACCGGGTGCTACGTCCCCGCGGAATCGTCTACGCCGACTCGCCGTTCATCCAGCAGATCTGCGAAGGACCCTACGACTTGACCCGTTTCACCGATAGCGGGCAGCGCTACTTGTTCCGCAGGTTCGAACGCATCGACTCCGGCAGCGTGGCCGGTGCGGGCACCGCTTTGCGTTGGTCGATCGACTATTTCGTCCGGGCCCTCACCCGGTCCCGCCGAGTCGGCCGGCTCGCGGTGATCTGTTTCTTCTGGCTCAGCTGGATGGACCGCATGCTCGACCCCAGGCACACGATCGACGGTGCCAGTAGCGTGTTCTTCCTCGGCCGCCGCAGCGAAGTCTCGATCACCGAGGCCGACATCATCGGCTACTACCAAGGTGCGATGTCCGAGATCGCCGCCCACGATCGACCCTGACGAACACCGGCCGCCGCGCCTTTGGCGGGTAGTCGACTACGCTAGCGGCCCCCGATCGCGGGGCGTTGACTTGGCCTCAACCGCTCGCCACGGGCGGTCGTTTCGAATTGGAGGCCATGATGACTACCGAATCGACCGTTTCCTACTTCCGCCGCAGCGCCGGAGTCGACGTCACGGAGACCCTGCGCGATGAGATGGTCCACGACAACTTCAAGGTCGGCACCGACATCACCGACCTCCTCGGTATCGAACACCACCCGGCCCGCCACGCGACGACGAAAACGATCAAGATGCGTGATCGCGACATCCTGGCTACGGACGACACCGTGCTGGCGTCGTTGAGCGGCATGTCCACGACGGTGACCAAGATGACCGACCCGCACGACGGGGCACAGTGGTTGTTCATTGCGTTCACCTATCTGGTGACGTCGCGGGGCTGGCGCACGGGGCGAGGCTGGCCGTCTGGTGAGCCGCTCGGCGTCCCGCACGGGTTGTACTTCCTCAATCGAGACAGCGGCCCGATCTTCTCGTGGGGGTTCCCGAGTCGGGACTTCACGACCGAGTGCGGGTGGAACCAGCACATGGTGTACTACCCGGTCAGGGACCACGACTACGTGTCCTGGTTCAGCGATTGGCACCGGGTGTCGTGGCGGCTGTCCGAGGGCTGGTTCTACCCCTGCTAGTCATCGCGGTTCACAGTATTTCCGTGCCCCCAGTCGGACTCGAACCGACACTGGGCGGATTTTAAGTCCGCTGCCTCTGCCAATTGGGCTATGGGGGCCCCGGCGGCGAATCTAGCGCGCCCGGCCCGGTCGCGGGGCACCGCGTCCCACCCGAATTCGGCCGAAATCCGCGCGTGCGTGCCGGCCTCTCTTCGCGTACGATGCGCGTCCCGCCAGACTTACGGCCACGCGGCCCCACCCATCAAGTGACACCGCCATGTCGGCCGGCAGGACCTTGTTAAAACTGCGGGCGTCGGCGTTAAGAGGCCGTAAACGCCCGTCATCCTCGCCCTTTCGATCGGGAACTTGGTCAGTGGGGAAATTAGCCTTACGCCAGTACACAGGGGCTCGTACGCCACCACACAGGGTCGATCCAGTTCTTTGGCTCGACATGGCTCGAACACTAGAGGAGCAATGGATGTCATTCCTGACAACAGTGACTGAAGAGTTGCTTGCCGCGCAGGGGCAGCTGGAAGCGATCAATGCCAATCTGGCGGCGCAAAACGCCGGCGCGGCGGCAGCAACCACGGTCGTCGCTCCGGCCGGCGCCGACGCGGTGTCGCTCCAGCAGGCGGCGATCTTCTCCGCGTTCGGCACCACGTACCAGACGACCGCCACCGACGCACAGACCCAGCTGGAAACGTATACGACCAACCTGGGCGCCAGCTCCAACAGCTACAGCGACACCGAAGCCAACAACGCGGCATCGGCACTCCTTTCGGACGCCGACCAATTCAGCCTCCTGTCGGATCCGGTTTCACAGGTCCAGGCGGCCGGCCCCGGCACCACCGGCCTCGACTGGCTCCAGTACCTGCTCGGCGGCACCGGCAACTACACCAACTCGGCGATGCTCGGCGGGATGTTCGGCCTGTCCAGCAACTCGGCCAACATCTTGAACATCGGTGCCGGCAACTGGGCGTCGGCCGCCTCGAACCTGGTGGGTATGGCCGGTGGTGGTCTGCTTCCCGCCGGTAGCGACACGATCGGTGAAGCCGCCGCCGCCGCCGGCGCCGCGGACCTCGCCGCCTCGACGACCCCCATGCCGGCCGGCATGGGCGGCATGGGTGGGGCGATGCCGGTGGTCGCGGGCATCGGCCAGGGCACCCTGGTCGGCAACCTGTCGGTGCCGCCGAGCTGGGTCGGCAGTCAGGTCACCCCGGTGGTGGGCACCACCGCCACTCCGCTGCACACCGTGGGCTGGACCGCCGCCGCGCCGCAGACCGGCACGGGCACACCGATCGCCGGCATGCCCGGCATGGTCACCGGTGCCGGGCGCGCATCCAGCGGCTTCGGCGCGCCACGCTACGGCGTCAAGCCGATCGTCATGCCGAAGTCGACCGCGGTCTAGCCGCGGCACAGACCTAACTCTCATTCGACCTATAGGAGCGGGATACACAAAATGGTTATGGACTTTGCAGCACTGCCCCCCGAGATCACCTCGACGCTCGTGTGGACCGGTCCGGGCTCGGCGCCGTTCATGGCCGCCGCGACCGCGTACGCCAACCTGGCCGCGGAGGTAGGCACCACGGCGAGCTCGTGGGAATCGATCATCTCGTTGCTGACCACCGAGCAGTGGACGGGGGGCGGGTCGGCTGCGGCCGCGACCGCGGCACAGCCGATCGTGACGTACCTGACCGACACGGCGGCCGCGCTCGAGCAGGCAAGTTCCGCTGCCGCATCGTCGGCGGCCGCTTTCGAGGCGGCGCACGCGGCGGTGGTGAATCCGGCGCTGGTCTTCACCAATCGCGCGGAGTTTGCGGCCGCGCTCGCGGCGGTCCCGTTCAGCCTCCCGCAGCTGATGGAATTGGAGGTCGAGTACAACGAAATGTGGGTACAAGACGCCACCGCGATGAGCGCGTATCAGGCCGCCGCGGATGCGGCGTCGGGCATGTTGCAGCCGGTGACACCGCTGGCCTCGACCACGGACCCGGCCGGCCCGGCCCTGCTCGCGGCCGACGACGCGATGCAGCCGCTGGCGGACCTGCAGGCGTTGGATTTCAGCTCGGACGTGCAGTCATTGCTCGACTCGTTGGGCATCACCAATCCGGTAAACAGCAACAACATTCTGCAGTCGATCGACGGTTTCCTCGGTACCCCATCGGTGCTGAACGCCATCAACGGCGCCGTCAACACCGCGGCCTGGTTCAGCATGATCACCATCCCGACCGCGGTGTCGCTGGGCCACGTCTTCGCCGGTGCCGCAGTGCCAGCAGCCGCGGTCAGTGAAGTGGTGCCCGCCGGTGCGGGCGGCATCATCGAAGGTGCCGTGGTGAGCTCGGTGTCTCCGATGGCGGGTGCGGGTGGCTTGGGCAGCGCGGCGACGGCGAGCCTCGGTGGGGCGTCAACCGTAAGCCGTCTCTCGGTGCCGGCCAGTTGGGCGGCGAACGCTGCCCCGGCGACCGAGTCGGCGGCAGCGACCGCTCCGCTCGAGGGTTCGGGCTGGACCGCCGCCGCCGAGGAACCCGGCGTCATGGGTGCGCCCGGCATGCCGGGAATGGTGGCCGGAGCCAAGGGCGCCGGCGCTTACGCCGGGCCGCGGTACGGCTTCAAGCCGATCGTCATGCCAAAGCAGGTCGTGGTGTGACGCCCCGAAAAGGGAGTCACATGTCACTCGTTCGAGGCTGGCAGTTAACCGCTACGCCGTAATCTATCCGCTGCGCGGCTACCGTCGCGCTCAGACTTCCAGCTACCGAAGGCAGCACCCGAAAAAAGGAGAAAGGCAACATGGCAACACGTTTTATGACCGACCCGCACGCGATGCGTGCGATGGCGGGCCGTTTTGAGATGCACGCGCAGACGGTGTCGGATGAGGCTCGCAAGATGTGGGCGTCGTCGATGAACATCGCCGGTGCGGGCTGGAGTGGTCAGGCCCAGGCGACCTCGTACGACACCATGGGTCAGATGAACCAGGCGTTCAACAACATTGTCAACATGCTCCACGGCGTGCGTGACGGACTCATCCGTGACGCCAACAACTACGAGACGCAAGAGCAGGCCTCGCAGCAGGCCCTCAGCCACTAACCGCGAAAACCACTGGTTTCCAAAAAACTTTCAATTCAGGAGGACATAGACAATGTCGATCAATTACCAGTTCGGAGATGTCGACGCGCACGGCGCGTTGATCCGCGCGCAGGCCGCTTCGTTGGAGGCCGAGCACCAGGCCATCGTGCGCGATGTGCTGGCCGCCGGTGACTTCTGGGGTGGCGCCGGTTCGGTTGCCTGCCAGGAGTTCATCACCCAGTTGGGGCGCAACTTCCAGGTGATCTACGAGCAGGCCAACCAGCACGGGCAGAAGGTGCAGACCGCGGGCAACAACATGGCCAGCACCGACAGCGCCGTCGGGTCCAGCTGGGCCTAACACCCTCGTTTCAACCGGGGCCGCACACCAATTCGGTGTGCGGCCCCTTTGTTTGTGCGGCACGCGGCCCTGTTGTTTGAAATCTGTTGGGGCACAACGATAATCGCAATCTTGCCCACGCGGCACCGGATTCGGGAGTTCGTAAGATTTGAGAAGTCTATGAACTCCGTGACAAGCGCATATGCGCTTTGCGAGAATTTTCAGAACATGACCGCCGCAATGTCGGGATACGCGGGTAGCCAGCGCCCGCGTCAAGCCATCCTGGGACAGCTGCCCAGAATCTATCGTGCTGACGGCTCACCGATCCGGGTTTTGCTGGTGGACGACGAGCCGGCCCTGACCAACCTGGTCAAGATGGCCCTGCACTACGAGGGCTGGGTGGTGGAGATCGCCCACAACGGCCGCGAGGCGCTGGCCAAATTCGACCGGGTGACACCGGACGTGCTCGTTCTCGACATCATGCTTCCCGACATGGATGGCCTGCGCATTCTGCAGCGGATCCGCGAATCGGACGCCTACACCCCCACCCTGTTTTTGACCGCCCGCGATTCGGTCATGGACCGCGTCACCGGGCTCACCGCCGGCGCCGACGACTACATGACCAAGCCGTTCAGCCTCGAGGAACTGGTCGCACGTCTTCGCGGGTTGCTGCGCCGGTCCAGCCAGCTGTCACCGCCGGCCGCCGAAGCGCTCAAGGTCGGCGACCTTCGGCTGGACACCGCCAGCCGCGAAGTCACCCGCGACGGCGCCCCGATATCGCTGTCGTCGACCGAGTTCGAATTGCTGCGTTTCCTGATGCGCAATCCGCGTCGCGCGCTGAGCCGCACCGAAATCTTGGACCGCGTCTGGAACTACGACTTCGCCGGGCGCACCAGCATTGTCGACCTCTACATCTCGTATCTGCGAAAGAAGATCGACTCGGGCCGGGAGCCGATGATCCACACCGTGCGAGGTGTCGGATACATGCTGCGGCCGCTGGAATGACGGGCCGGCGCAATACTCCTTCCTGGTTGCCCCGCTCGCTGCGCCGTCAATTGCTGATAGGTGTATTAGGCGTTGTCACAGTGGTTTTGGTGTCCGTCGGCGTGGTCTCGGTGCTCAGCCTGCGTGGCTACGTCACCGCGATCAGCGATGCCGATGTCGCCGAATCCCTGGATGCGTTGAGCAACTCCTACAGCCGATATCGCAACGGCGAGCACACCTCGGCGCACCGCCGCACCCCACCGGTGGACCAGGCGATGCTGGAATTCACCGGACAAACACCGGGCAACCTGATCGCCGTGGTGCACAACGGCACCGTCATCGGCTCCGCGGTGTTCTCCGAGGACCAACCAAAACCCGCCCCGCCGGACGTCATTCAGTCGATCGAATCGCTGTCCTGGGCCGACGCGCCACCGCGCACCGTACGGCTGGGCAGCCTGGGCGCCTACCGCGTCGACAGCCGACGCGAAGGATCCGACCTGCTGATCGTCGGGATGTCGGTAAAGCTGGCCGACCAGATCATGGCCCGCAAATACATCACCACCAGCCTGCTGATCGCGGCCGCGCTGGCGATCACCGCCGCGCTCACGGTCTGGGTGGTCGGCTACACACTTCGCCCGCTACGCCGCGTCGCCGCGACCGCCGCGGAAGTGGCCGTGATGCCACTGACCGGCGACGACCACCGGATCAGCGTCCGGGTCCGCCAGGAAGACACCGACCCCGACAACGAGGTCGGGATCGTCGGCCACACGCTGAATCGGTTGCTGGACAACGTCGATAGCGCGCTGGCGCATCGCGTCGATTCCGACATGCGCATGCGGCAATTCCTGACCGACGCCAGCCACGAGCTCAGGACACCGCTGGCGGCGATTCAGGGCTATGCCGAGCTGACCCGTCAGGACAGTTCGGCGTTACCGCCGACCACCGAGTACGCACTGGCACGCATCGAATCCGAGGCGCGGCGGATGGCCTTGCTCGTCGAGGAGCTGCTGCTGCTCTCGCGCCTGGGCGAAGGTGAGGACCTGCAGAACGAAGACGTCGACCTGGCCGAGCTGGTCATCAACGCGGTGAACGACGCCGCGGCCGCGGCGCCCTCCCACCGTTGGCTCAAAGACCTGCCCGAGGAACCGGTCTGGGTCCGCGGGGACCATGCTCGGCTGCATCAAGCCGTGAGCAATCTGCACAGCAATGCCCGCCTGCACACACCCCCCGGCGTCACGGTCACCACCGCAATCACGTGCCACCACAGCGATCCCGACGCACCGCACGCGGAGCTGACCGTGGCCGATGACGGTCCCGGCATCGACGCCGACCTGCTCCCGCGGCTGTTCGAGCGGTTCGTGCGCGCGAACACCTCCCGGTCCGACGGCACGGGCATCGGACTGGGCCTGGCCATCGTCAGCTCGATCGTCAAGGCCCATCATGGCTCCGTCAGTGCCGAATCCGCCAACGGCCGAACGGTCTTCCGGGTCCGACTGCCGTTGATCGACGGTCCGGGCACGCGTTAGCCCGAGGCGGGGGGCGAGTGTCGTTGTGCGCCTGTGTGTTTGCGCGTTGTCCGGCATCAACGTGCCGGTGACGATCAATCACAGAGCGGGATTCGCGGCCGTTACCGGCGTTCAGCACACGCTCATGGGACGACGGTGATGCTCGAACAAAGGGGCGTAAAGGAAACGTAAAGGTGCATTCCCACGCCGTTAGGAAAGCGTCAACCAAAGGCCCTTTCGGACCGGCCCCACTTACGTTCAAGCTGACCTTGCCTCCGAGGACTGCGGTGTGGCTGACTCGATGAGGTCCTTTTCTATGCACGCGATCACGCGGAACGGGGACAGGATGGGCGTGTTGGTATTCATCGTGCTCACGGTGGCGGTGTTTGCGGTGCTGGGCACGGTGCAGAAGTTGGTCGAGCGGCTGTGAGCTACGAAAACATCGTCGGTTTAGTACTTTCCATCGTTCTCGCCCTGTTTCTGGGGTGTGCCCTGTTGTTCCCGGAGAGGTTCTAGTGAGCACGACATCCGCGGGAATCATTTTCCTCATTCTTCTTGTCGCGGCACTGGCCGCGGTGCATGTGCCGTTGGGCGACTACATGTATCGGGTCTACACCGCGGAAAAAGACTCCTCCGTCGAGCGCGTGATCTACCGGCTGATCGGTGTCGACGCGCGCTCCGAGCAGACGTGGGGCGCCTACGCCCGAAGCGTGTTGGCGTTCTCGTCGATCAGCATTCTCTTTCTGTTCGTGTTCCAGCTCGTACAGGGCAAGTTGCCGTTGCATCTGCACGATCCGGCCACTCCGATGACCCCGGCGCTGGCGTGGAACACCGCGGTCAGCTTCGTCACCAACACCAACTGGCAGGCCTACTCGGGCGAATCCACGCAGGGCCACCTGGTGCAGATGGCCGGGCTGGCGGTGCAGAACTTCGTATCGGCCGCCGTCGGCATGGCAGTGGCGGTCGCCCTGGTGCGTGGGTTCGCCCGCCGACGCACCGGCGATCTGGGCAATTTCTGGGTAGACCTGGTGCGCGGCACGCTGCGCATCCTGCTGCCGATCGCGGTGCTCAGCGCGATCGTGCTGGTCGCCGGCGGGGCGATCCAGAACTTCCACCTCCACGACCAGGTGGTCGACACTCTCGGCGGTGTCCAACAGCGGATCACCGGCGGCCCGGTGGCCAGCCAGGAGGTCATCAAGGAGCTCGGCACCAACGGCGGTGGCTTCTACAACGCCAACTCGTCGCATCCGTTCGAAAACCCGAACGCGTGGACGAACTGGCTGGAGATCTTCCTGCTGACGGTGATCAGCTTTTCGATGCCGCGCACGTTCGGGCGGATGGTGGGAAGCAAGAAACAGGGCTACGCGATCGCCTCGGTGATGGCGTCGCTGGCCCTGATCAGCGTGACGTTCATGTTGTGGTTCCAGTTGCAGCATCACGGCACCGTGCCGATCGCGACCGGCGCGGCGATGGAAGGTGTCGAGCAACGGTTCGGCATCGCCGACTCCGCGGTGTTCGCCGACGCGACGACGCTGACCTCTACCGGCGCGGTCGACTCGTTCCACGACTCCTACACCAGCCTCGGCGGGATGATCACGATGTTCAACATGCAGCTCGGTGAGGTAGCGCCCGGTGGCACCGGCTCCGGCCTGTACGGGATGCTGATCCTGGCGGTGATCACCGTCTTCGTCGCGGGGCTGATGGTCGGACGGACGCCGGAATACCTCGGCAAGAAGATCAACCCACGCGAAATCAAGCTGGCGGCAAGCTATTTCCTCGTCACACCGCTGATCGTGTTGACCGGCACCGCGATTGCGATGGCGCTGCCGGGCGAACGCGCCGGGATGTTGAACACCGGCCCGCATGGGCTCTCGGAAGTCTTGTACGCGTTCACCTCCGCCGCCAACAACAACGGATCGGCCTTCGCCGGCATCAGCGTCAACACCGACTGGTACAACACCGCGCTCGGACTGGCGATGGTCTTCGGCCGATTCCTGCCCATCGTGCTGGTGCTGGCCCTGGCCGGCTCGCTGGCCAAGCAAGGCGCCACGCCGGAATCGGCAGGAACCCTGCCCACCCACCGGCCACAGTTCGTCGGAATGGTCGCCGGCGTGACGCTGATTCTCGTCGCCCTGACCTTCCTGCCCATGCTCGCGCTCGGGCCTCTCGCCGAAGGAATCCACTGATGACCGTGACCACCCACGATGCGGCGGCCGAACCGCTGGCCGTGACCCCCGTCGGCAAGAAACGGGTGCAGGGCGGTTTGCTCGACCCGAAGATGCTATGGAAGTCAACGCCGGACGCGTTGCGCAAACTCGACCCACGCACGCTGTGGCGCAACCCGGTGATGTTCATCGTCGAAATCGGCGCCGCGTGGAGCACCCTGCTGGCGATCGTCAGCCCGACCTGGTTCGCGTGGCTGACCGTGGTCTGGCTCTGGCTGACGGTGCTGTTCGCCAACCTCGCGGAGGCGGTGGCCGAAGGCCGCGGTAAAGCACAGGCCGAAACCCTGCGCAAGGCGAAAACCTCCACGATGGCGCGCCGGCTGAAGGACTGGGCACCCGGAGCCACCCCGGTCGAGGAGGAAGTCGCCGCGCCGCTGCTGCAACAAGGCGACATCGTCGTGGTCGAGGCCGGTCAGGTGATACCCGGTGACGGCGATGTGGTGGAAGGCATTGCGTCGGTGGATGAATCGGCGATCACCGGCGAATCGGCGCCCGTGATCCGTGAGTCCGGCGGCGACCGCTCGGCGGTCACCGGCGGGACCACCGTGCTCAGCGACCGGATCGTCGTGCAAATCACCCAAAAGCCCGGAGAAAGCTTCATCGACCGGATGATCGCGCTCGTCGAAGGCGCCAACCGGCAGAAAACCCCCAACGAGATCGCGCTCAACATCCTGCTGGCCGCGTTGACGATCATCTTCGTCTTCGCCGTCGCCACCCTGCAGCCGCTCGCGATCTACTCCAAGATGAACAACCCCGGTGTGCCAAACACCGAGGCGCTCAACACAAATGGCGTCACCGGAATCGTGATGGTGGCACTGCTGGTCTGCCTCATCCCGACGACGATCGGTGCACTGCTGTCCGCGATCGGCATCGCCGGCATGGACCGGCTCGTGCAGCGCAACGTGCTGGCGATGTCGGGGCGCGCGGTGGAAGCCGCCGGCGACGTGAACACACTGCTGCTGGACAAGACGGGCACCATCACACTGGGCAACCGGCAAGCTGCCGCCTTCATCCCGCTCGACGGGGTCACCAATGAGCAGCTGGCCGATGCCGCGCAGCTGTCCAGCCTGGCCGACGAGACACCGGAAGGCCGCTCGGTCGTCGTGTTCGCCAAGCAACATTTCGGGCTGCGCGCGCGCACGCCCGGCGAGCTCGCAACTGCCCATTGGGTCGAATTCTCGGCTACGACAAGGATGTCCGGTGTCGACGTGGACGGCCATCTGCTACGCAAGGGGGCGGCCAATTCGGTCGCGGATTGGGTGCGCGGCCAGGGTGGCAAGGTATCGCACCAACTCGGCGAGATCGTCGACGGTATCTCCGCCAGCGGCGGCACCCCACTGGTCGTCGGCGAGGTCCGCGACGGTGAGGCGGCCGTGCTCGGCGTCATCCACCTCAAGGATGTGGTCAAGCAAGGCATGCGTGAGCGCTTCGACGAGATGCGGAAGATGGGCATCCGGACGGTGATGATCACCGGTGACAACCCGTTGACCGCCAAGGCGATTGCCGACGAGGCCGGTGTCGACGACTTCCTTGCCGAAGCCACGCCGGAGGACAAGCTCGCGCTGATCAAACGCGAGCAAGCGGGCGGCAAACTGGTGGCGATGACCGGTGACGGCACCAACGACGCGCCGGCTCTGGCCCAGGCCGACGTGGGTGTGGCGATGAACACCGGGACGTCTGCCGCCAAAGAGGCCGGCAACATGGTCGATCTCGACTCGGACCCAACCAAACTCATCGAGATCGTCGAGATCGGCAAGCAGCTGCTGATCACCCGCGGAGCGCTGACCACCTTCTCGATCGCCAACGACATCGCGAAGTACTTCGCGATCATCCCGGCAATGTTCGTGGCACTGTTCCCCGGGCTGGATCTGATCAACGTGATGCGGTTACACAGCCCGCAGTCGGCGATCCTGTCCGCGGTGATATTCAACGCGATCGTCATCGTGATGCTGATCCCGTTGTCGCTGCGCGGCGTTCGCTACACCCCGAGCAGTGCGTCAAAACTGTTGAGCCGCAATCTCTATATGTACGGGCTTGGCGGCATCATTGCCCCATTCATCGGGATCAAACTCATCGACCTGATCGTCCAATTCGTCCCAGGGATGTCCTGACATGAAGTTTTCGAATTTCGTCCGCGTGCACTGGGCGGCGTTGCGTGCGCTACTGGTGCTGACCGTCATCACGGGCCTGGCCTACCCGGTCTTCATCTGGCTGGTCGCGCAGCTGCCGGGCTTGCACGACAAGGCCGAAGGATCGATTCTGACCGCCAACGGCAAACCGGTCGGCAGCAAGCTGATCGGTCAGCTGTTCACCGACCCCGGCGGCAACCCGCTGCGGCAATACTTCCAGAGCCGCCCGTCGGCGGCCGGCACCGGTTACGACCCGCTGTCGTCGAGCGCGAGCAACCTCGGGCCCGAAAGCATCGTCGACACGCCCGCCGATCCGGCCAAGCTCGCCTCGGGCGCCGGCGCCTCCGACGCCGGGTTCAAGCCCAGCCTGCTGACGCAGGTGTGCACGCGCAGCGCCGCCGTGGGACAGCTGGAGGGTGTGGACGGTTCGCGTCCGTTCTGCACCGGTGGCGGCGTGGGCGCGGTGCTCTCGGTGATCGGTTCCCGCGACGCCCGCGGAAACGTCATCCACCCGACCCAGGTGGTCAGCGTCAACGAGCCCTGCGCGACGACCAGGCAGCCCTTCCTAGACCTCTACGAGGGCGTTCGGGTCGAGTGCGCCAAGTACGGCGAGGATTATTCGCTCGGCCAGATCGTGCCCATCCGCGGGGCGACACCCGCCAACCCGGCCGTGCCCGCCGATGCGGTCACCGCCAGCGGCAGCGGGTTGGACCCGAATATCTCGCCGGCCTACGCCGATATCCAGATTTCGCGCGTGGCCAAGGCGCGTCACGTCAGCCCCGATCAGATTCGGGCGGTGCTCGCCCGGTACCGCGACGGCCGCACCTTGGGGTTTTTCGGCGAGCCCACGATCAACGTGCTGCAGCTCAATCTGCAACTCGACCGCCAATATCCGGTATCGAGCTAACACCGGAGGGGGATGATGGTTGACGTGAGCGACGTCAGCCTCGGCGACCACCATCCCAAGCGCGGTGAGCTACGCATTTACCTGGGTGCGGCACCGGGTGTCGGCAAGACATACGCGATGCTCGGAGAAGCCCACCGGCGCCTGGAGCGCGGCACCGATCTGGTGGCGGCGGTGGTGGAGACGCATGGACGCGCGAAAACCGCTGGGATGCTTGAGGGCATCGAAATCATCCCACCTCGCTTTATCGAATATCGCGGTGGCAGTTTCCCCGAACTCGACGTGCCGGCCGTGTTGGCCCGGCATCCGCAGGTGGTCCTCGTCGACGAGCTGGCTCACACCAACACGCCGGGCAGCAAGAATCACAAGAGATGGCAGGACGTCGAAGAGCTGCTCGACGCCGGTATCGCCGTGATATCCACCGTCAACATCCAGCATCTGGAGAGCCTTAACGACGTCGTCGCTCAAATCACCGGTATCGAGCAGCAGGAGACAATTCCGGATTCGATCGTGCGGGCGGCGTCGCAGGTCGAGCTCATCGACATCACGCCGGAAGCGCTGCGGCGCAGGCTGTCTCATGGCAACGTCTACACTCCGGAACGCATCGATGCGGCGCTGTCGAACTACTTCCGCCGCGGAAATCTCACTGCGCTAAGGGAATTGGCACTGCTGTGGCTGGCCGACCAGGTGGACACCGCCCTGGCGAAATACCGCGCCGAGAACAAGATTACCGACATGTGGGAGGCGCGTGAGCGCGTCGTGGTGGCGGTCACCGGCGGGCCCGAATCGGAGACGCTGGTGCGACGGGGCTCGCGGATCGCGTCGAAGTCCAGCGCCGAGTTGATGGTCGTGCATGTGATACGGGGCGACGGGCTGGCCGGCCTGTCGGAGACCCGGATGAACAAGATCCGCGAACTGGCCAACAGCCTGGACGCGTCGGTGCACACCGTGGTCGGTGACGACGTGCCAACGGCGCTACTGGATTTCGCCCGCGAGATGAATGCCACCCAGTTGGTGATGGGCAGCTCGCGACGGTCCCGATGGGCGCGCATTTTCGAGGAAGGCATCGGTACGACGGTCGTGCAGCAGTCGGGCAAGATCGACGTGCACATCGTCACGCACGAGGAGTCCAAGCGGGGGTTCCACATCGCGTCGTTCGCACCGCGCGAGCGGCGCGTCGCGTCCTGGCTGGCCGCGATCATCGTGCCGTCTTTGATCTGCGCCGTCACGGTGACGGTGCTGGACCCCTATCTGGACACCGGCGGGGAGAGCGCGCTGTTCTTCGTCGGGGTGCTGCTGGTGGGCTTGCTGGGAGGTGTTGCCCCGGCGGCTCTTTCGGCGGTGTTGTCCGGGCTGCTGCTGAACTATTACCTGATCGCTCCGCGGCACAGCTTCACGATCGCCGAACCCAACAGCGCCGTCACCGAATTGGTGCTGTTGCTGATCGCGGTCGCGGTCGCGGTGCTGGTCGACTTCGCCGCCAAACGCACGCGCGAAGCCCGGCTGGCGGCTCAAGAGGCCGAACTGCTGACGCTGTTCGCGGGTTCGGTGCTGCGCGGCGCCGACCTCGAAACGCTGCTCGAACGGGTACGCGAAACCTACTCGCAGCGCGCGGTGAGCATGCTGCGCGAGCCTTCCGAAGAAGATCGCGCCGCGGGCAAGAAGAGCTACATCGTCGCCTGCGTGGGCAAAGACCCTTGTGTGGCCGTCGATTCCGCCGACACCGCGATCGAGGTCGGTGACGACGAGTTCTGGATGTTGATGGCCGGCCGCAAACTCTCCGCCCGGGATCGCCGGGTGCTGACCGCGGTGGCCAAGCAGGCCGCGGGCCTGATCCGTCAGGGCGAGCTGGCCGAGGAAGCCGGCCGCACCGAGGCCATCGTGCGAGCCGACGAGCTACGGCGCTCGCTGCTCTCGGCGGTCAGCCATGACCTGCGCACGCCGCTGGCGGCGGCGAAGGTCGCGGCTTCCAGTTTGCGTGCCGAGGACGTCGCGTTCTCCCCCGAGGACACCGCCGAACTGCTGGCCACCATCGAGGAGTCGATCGATCAGCTGACCGCTCTGGTGGGCAACCTGCTCGATTCCTCGCGGCTGGCCGCCGGGGTGGTCCGCCCGGATCTACTCCCGGTGTATCTCGAGGAGACGGTGCAGCGCGCACTGGTCAGTATCGGCAAGGGCGCCACCGGCTTCTACCGATCCGCGATCGACCGGGTCAAGGTAGACGTCGGTGACGCCGTCGCGATGGCCGACGCCGGACTACTGGAACGGGTGCTTGCCAACCTGATCGACAACGCGCTGCGCTACGCACCCAACTGCGTGGTTCGGGTCAATGCGGGGCGAGTGGGCGACCGGGTCCTGATCAATGTGATCGACGAAGGCCCCGGAATCCCGCACGGCACCGAGGATCAGATCTTCGAGGCGTTCCAGCGGCTGGGCGATCACGACAACACCACCGGTGTGGGACTGGGCATGTCGGTGGCCCGCGGCTTCGTGGAAGCCATGGGGGGCAGCATCGCGGCCGGCGACACTCCTGGGGGCGGACTCACCGTCGTCGTAGAATTGGCGGCACCGCCGCAACCGATTGGTATCCAATGACCCGGGTCTTGGTGATCGATGACGAGCCGCACATTCTGCGTGCGCTGCGCATCAACTTGTCGGTGCGCGGCTACGAGGTCGTCACCGCGGCGACCGGCGCCGGCGCCCTGCGCGCCGCGGCCGAACACAGACCCGACGTGGTGATCCTCGACCTCGGCCTGCCCGACATCTCGGGTATCGAGGTGCTCGCCGGGCTTCGCGGGTGGCTGACGGCGCCGGTGATCGTGTTGTCCGCGCGCACCGATTCCTCCGACAAGGTCGAGGCGCTGGACGCCGGCGCCGACGACTACGTCACCAAACCGTTTGGGATGGACGAATTTCTGGCCCGGCTGCGGGCCGCGGTGCGCCGCAATGCCGCGGCCTCGGAGCTGGACGAGCCGGTGGTCGAGACCGACGCGTTCACCGTCGACCTGGCCGCCAAGAAGGTCACCAAGAACGGCGCCGAGATACACCTCACCCCGACCGAATGGGGCATGCTCGAGGTGCTGGTGCGCAATCGCGGCAAGCTGGTCGGCCGCGAGGAATTACTCAAGGAGGTGTGGGGCCCGGCGTACGCCACCGAAACCCATTACCTGCGTGTGTATCTCGCACAGCTGAGGCGCAAACTCGAAGACGACCCGTCGCATCCCAAACACCTGCTGACCGAATCGGGCATGGGCTACCGCTTCGAGGCCTGAGTGTGCTTCCCGGGTCGCGGATGTGCGCTCACGGCTTTGGGTGCGCGGCCTGGGCGTCGACACGCCGGCGGCGGCCGCCGCGACCGCACACTGAAAACCACCACTGCACACTCGAAACCGTCAGCGCACACCCGGCCGGGAGCGCGGGCGCTAGAGCGCGATCGACAGCACGATGCCGTCGAGGATGTCGTGTTCGCTGACGGTCAGCTCGTCGATATCGGCGCGGGCGCGCAATTCGCGCGCCAGCTCTTGCACCACGATCGCGCCGCCCGCGATCACGTCGGCGCGGCCCTCGTGCATCGGCGGCAGCGCCGCACGCTGGGATCGGGTCATGCCGATCAGCCGCTCGCACACCGACACCAGGTCCTCGCCGACCACGCGCGAAAGGTGAATGGCAGCAGCGTCATACGTCGTCATATTGTGCGCCAACGCCGACAGCGTGGTCATCGTGCCGGCCAGTCCGACCCAGGTCCTCGCCTGCTCGACGGGCACGGCCCGCAATGCGGGCTCGAGTCGCTCGCGCACGAACTGCCGCGCCGCGTTCACTTCCGCGCCCGTCGGCGGGTCGGAGTGCAAGCAGCGTTCGGTCAACCGCACGCACCCGATGTCGGCCGAGTAGCTCGCCACCACCTCGTCGGCGCCCAACACGATCTCCGTCGAGCCGCCGCCCAAGTCGACGACGACGAATGGTCCACGGGTGCTGTCTAATTCGCCCACCGCGCCGCGAAACGACAGCTCGGCCTCTTCGGCTCCGGTGATCACCTCGGCGACCGCGCCGGGCAGCACACCGCCTAGCACCTCGGCCGTCATCGCAAAGAAGTCGGCACGGTTGCTCACATCGCGGGCCGCGGAGGTGGCAACCATCCGAACCCGCTGCACGCGATGGGTTTTCATCAGGTCCGCGTAGTCGACCAACGCGACCCGGGCCCGCTCGATCGCCTCCGGCGCGAACTGGCCGGTGGCGTCGACGCCCTGGCCCAAGCGCACGATCCGCGTCTCGCGGTGCACATCGCGCAGCTTCCCACCGTCAACGTCGGCGACCAGCAACCGAATCGAGTTGGTGCCGCAGTCGACACCGGCGGCTCTCAGCGCCACACCTCACCATCCAAAATCGGAGCCATCGCGGGGTCGGCGGCGAGCAGCGCCAACGCCTCGTCGCCAAACGGATTGACCCCGGGCCCCTTGGCCAGCGCATGCGCGATCAGCACGTGCAGGCATTTGACCCGGTCCGGCATGCCGCCGCCGGAGAACGTGGTCCCGAGCGGCTCGATCGCGTCGCGCTCGGCCAGATACGACTCGTGCGCCCGCCGATAGGCGGCGGCCAACTCGGTGTCGGTGGCCAGCCGCTCGGTCATCTCCCGCATCAGTCCCGTCGTCTCCAGTCTGCTCGCGGCCGCGGTCAGCGCCGGATGCGTCAGGTAGTACAACGTCGGAAATGGAGTTCCGTCAGGAAGTTTCGGTGCGGTCTTCACCACGCCGGGCTCGCCGTTGGGGCATCGGTAGGCGATCTCCAGCACACCGCGGGGCTCGCGACCGAGCTGGCGTGCCACCGCTTCGAAGTCGGCACGCTCAACCACCGGGAGTCGCGGGCTTCGATGATTCCGGCGGCGCGGGCTGCCCGGGCCCGACCGGCGGGGCCGCCGGCGCGCTGGCCGGCGGCAGGTGCGGGGCGTCGGCGATGGTGTGCCACAGCGACGAGTACCACGGCGCGTTGCTCGACGGCTTCGCCGCCTCGGCGCCCGGCTGCGGGGACGCCGCCGCGGCCGCCGGAAGCTGGACCTGGAACGGCGTGTCGCCCGGCATCACGAACCCGAGACGTTCGCGGGCCTGCGCCGCGATGTAGGCCGGGTCGGCGAGCTTGACCTTCTTCTGCTCGAGGTCGGCGATCTGACGACGCAGCGCGGCCTCACTGGCCGTCAGCTGAGCCATCTCGGTGCGCTGCGCGAAATACGTGCGCACCGGGCCCGCGATCGTCAACGTCAGCACGCACACCACCACGGCCAGCACCGCCGCCCGCCGGGCGGTGAAACCCAGCCGCTGCTCGGAGCGTTGCTCGACGGACTCGGCGATCTGGCGCTTGATCGGCTCGACGATGTGCTCGGCCGTCGACTTGGCAGCGGCGGCGTTCTGCGCGAGTTTCGAGGTGCGCGACGACGGCTTCGACGACGGCTTGGCGGCCCGACCCCGCCGGACCGAATCGCCGGCCTTCCCCGGGCGCGGTGCCGGGGAGCGGCGCTTCGGATCGGGCCGTTTTGCGTCGGGCATCGGACGCCTAGCCGCGTTTTTCGTTGACTGTCAAGCTATTTCACATCCAGTGCGTAGCGCGGGAAGGCGAGATCGCCGGCGTAGCGCGCCGCGTCGCCGAGGGCTTCCTCGATGCGCAGCAGCTGGTTGTATTTGGCGACCCGCTCGCTGCGGGCGGGCGCGCCGGTCTTGATCTGTCCGCTGCCGACTGCGACCGCCAGGTCGGCGATCGTGGTGTCCTCGGTCTCGCCGCTGCGGTGGCTCATCATCGTGCGGTACCCGCTGTGGTGAGCCAGGGCGACGGCGTCGAGCGTCTCGGTCAGCGTGCCGATTTGGTTCACCTTGACCAGCAGCGCGTTGCCGGCGCCGCGTTCGATGCCTTCTTCGAGGCGCTCGGGGTTGGTCACGAACAGGTCGTCGCCGACCAGCTGGATGCGATCACCGATGGCCGTCGTCAGCGCCACCCAACCCTCCCAGTCGTCCTCGGAAAGCGGATCCTCGATGGAGACCAGTGGGTAGGTGTCCAGCAGGCCGGCGTAGAACTCGGACATCTGCTCGGCGCTGCGGATCTCCTTCTCGAAGCTGTAACCCTTTCCGTCGGTGAAGAATTCGGTCGCGGCCACATCGAGTGCCAGGGCGACGTCGGACCCCGCCTTGAAACCCGTCGCTTCGATCGCCGACAGGATCAGGTCGAGCGCCGCCTTGGTGCCCGCGACGTCGGGCGCGAAACCGCCCTCGTCGCCCAGCCCGGTGCTCAGGCCCTGCTTCTTCAGCACCGACTTCAGCGAGTGGTACACCTCGGCGCCCCAGCGCAGCGCCTCCTTGAAGCTCGGCGCACCGATCGGCGCGACCATGAACTCCTGGACGTCCACGCCGGTGTCGGCGTGCGCGCCGCCGTTGAGGATGTTCATCATCGGCACCGGCAGGATGTGCGCGTTCGGCCCGCCGAGGTAGCGGAACAGTGGCAGCTCGGCCGAATCGGCGGCCGCCTTGGCGACCGCCAGCGACACACCCAGGATCGCGTTGGCGCCCAGCCGCGACTTGTCCGGCGTGCCGTCCAGGTCCACCAGCGCCTGGTCGACCAATCGCTGGTCGTCGGCGTTGAGCCCGATCACGGCCGGGCCGATCTCGTCGAGCACGGCCTGCACGGCCTTGTCGACGCCCTTGCCGCCGTAGCGCTCGCCGCCGTCGCGTAGCTCGACGGCCTCGTGCTCCCCGGTCGACGCGCCGGAGGGCACCGCCGCGCGGGCGAAGGTTCCGTCGATCAGGGCTATCTCGACCTCGACGGTCGGGTTACCTCGGGAATCGAGGATCTCGCGGGCCCCGACCTGCTCGATAATCGGCACTGGGTTCCTCCTTGCTCGGACTTGCCTAGTAGCTGACGCCTGCCCCGGGCCGGCCTTCAGCCTAAAGCCTGGGTCAGCAATTCATCCTTCTACAGCGGGTGACCCGCCGCGTAGGCGGTCGCCCAGTCACGGACGGCGCGCGCGTAGACGCCGGAGTTGTTGTAGGCCCGCAGCGCGGTGACCCATCCCCGGGCAGTCGCGAGATCCTTTCCGCGCCAACATAAGTAGCCCGCCGCCGCCAGTGCCGCGTCATCGATGTTGTCCGGGCTCAGACGGCCGTCGTTGTGGGCGTCGACCCCGTACAGCCGCCACGTCTCCGGAATGAATTGCATGGGCCCCATCGCCCGGGCTATCGCGGGCTGGCTGTCCGTGGTGTCTTCGGCGGTGTCGACAATGCGCAGGTTGCCCCCGCTGCCGTCGAGCTGCACGCCCCGGATGGGTGGGCTCACATCCCCATTCGGCGACAGCGTCGCGCCCCGATAGGTGCCGTGGTGGCTCTCGACTTGCCCGATGCCTGCCAGCGTGGTCCAGGCGATATGACACTTCGGGTTTTCCACCTCGGCGACCCGGGCCGCGTACGCGTAGGCCTCCAATGCGATGACCGGGATCTCCAACGCCGCGGCGCGGGGCAACGCCCAGGCCCGCAACTGGTCCGCGGGCCGACCGCTGGCATGAGTGTTCACCGGCGGCACGGGATCGCCGAACGGAGGCGGCACCCCGGCGGGGATGAAAAGGCTGAGCTGCCAGGTACAGCTGGACGCCAGCAGCATCGCGGTCGCGCCGATCACGGCGGCCGCCCGCAACCAACGCCTCGGCGACACCATGTTCCCCTTAACTTCCCCTACACCAACGTCACTCAATGATTATCGTCCCATGACCTTTCGCCGAGGCCGGTCGCGTCGAGCCCGCGGACCCGGTTTCAGACAATTTCTCGCTTAGCTACCACTTACCGTGGCTAGCAAAGCGCGAACGATGCCGACCACCGGGATTCACCAACTCACAAGCCACATTATCTGTCGCAACGACGTAAAACGGCAAACATCGCGGCGGTCGCTGATCGGAAAACTTGCCGACGCGATCGCAACCCGCGTCAGCCGCGGTCGCGGCCCCGCTTGGTGCCTTTGCCCGACTTCTTGGACTCCTTGCCGGTCGCACCGTCATCGCGCTCGTCGTCGTCGGACTCGTCGCCGGTCGAGTCGACGTCGTCGTCGGAGTCGTCGGCCTCATCGGCCTCGTCGGATTCCTCGGGCTCGATGTCCACGGCCACGTCGGACGGCCAGTGCTCGCGCCACTCCGCCTCGGTGACCTCGCCCAGCGGAACCACGTCGAACTCTTCGGGCACGCTGTCCCCGCGTCGGGTCGCGGCGATCGATCTCTCCACCGCGCGGACCGTGTCCACGAACTCCAAAACGGCTGTGCGCAGGAAGCTTTCCGCGTCGACCTCGGTCGACACCGAGATCGAGGTGATCTCGGTGGGCATCAGGTCGGCAGGCAGCCCGGCCGCGTGCGCGCGCGCAATCACCTTCTGCGCCAGCGCCAGCGCCGGCTGACCGGTATGGACGTCGTCCATCACCGAATTGCGGGGTTTCTCGGCGGCTTTACGCTCTTCCCACTGAGCCAGCTGCTCTTCGAGTGAAATCGATTGGCCCGCAAGCACTCCCGGCACCCGATTACCCAGCTTGCGCATCAGCGTGGCGGCGACGTCGTCGATGTCGAACGGGAACTGTGGCGCCTCCTCGGCGATGCGGGCGTGGAAGAGCACCTGCAGCAGGACGTCGCCGAGTTCTTCGCACAGCGCCTCGGCATTGCCACTGCGGACGGCGTCCAGCAGCTCGTAGGTCTCCTCGAGCAAGAACCGGCGCAGCGAGTCGTGCGTTTGCTCGCTTTCCCACGGCCCGGCGGTGCGCAGTTTGTCCATCATCGCGACGGCGTCGACGAGGCGTTCGCCGCGCGGCGTGTCCGGCGCCGAGATCAACCGGGCTCCGGCGGCCAACCGCGCGGTCACCGCGGGGTGGTCGGGATCCGACGACAGCAACACGGGCGCTGCTGGGGACTCGGGGTCCCCGGTGTCGACCGGCCGCGCGGACGGCAGCGACCAGGGCACCGCGACGGGCATCTCCTCGGTGTATTGGATCTCGCCGGTCAGGTGCTCGATCGCCTGGAGTGGCACCAGCGATGGACGGCGGGGGTCGAACAAGACGACGATCATCGCGCTTGTCGCTCCTCCCTTGTCATCGGTGCAGGTGACGCACTCGTTATACCAATTTCCTGCTGCGGTTTGCCCTGCAGGGCCGTCACCAAGTTGGCCACCATCTGCACCAACTCGACATCGCGAAGCCGCGGCGCGCCCACACCGCCGGCGCGTGGAATCGGAACCTGCACCGTGGACGTCGTGGCGCGGTAGCCGGCGGCCGGATACATCCGCTTGAGCCGCACCTGGGCCGAATCTAGCAGCGTTATCGGCGACAGCCGCACCGTTGCCGCAGATGGGGCCGACACTTCGGTGATGCCCGACGCGCGGCACAACAACCGCAACCGCGCCACGGCCACCAGCCGCTCGGCCGGTTCGGGCAGCGCCCCGTAGCGGTCGGTGAGCTCCTCCACGACAGCGTCGACGGCCGCGTCGTCGGCCGCGGCGGCCAGGCGCCGATAGGCCTCCAGCCGGAGCCGGTCGCTGGCGATGTAGTCCGGCGGCAGATGGGCGTCGACCGGCAGGTCGATGCGCACGTCCTTGGGCTCGGGCGTGGTGACGGTTTGGCCGTCTTCTGCTGCTTGTAAGGCGGCCCGGTACGCCTCGACGGCCTCACCCACCAACCGCACATAGAGGTCGAAACCGACCCCGGCGACGTGCCCGGACTGCTCGACACCCAGCACGTTGCCGGCGCCGCGGATCTCGAGGTCCTTCAGCGCGACCGCCATGCCGGCGCCCAGCTCGTTGTTCTGGGCGATGGTCGCCAGCCGGTCATAGGCCGTCTCGGTCAGCGGCACCTGGGGTGGATAGAGGAAGTAGGCGTAGCCGCGCTCGCGGCTGCGGCCCACCCGGCCCCGCAGTTGGTGCAGCTGCGACAGCCCGAACGTGTCGGAGCGCTCCACGATCAGCGTGTTCGCGTTGGAGATGTCCAGGCCCGTCTCGATGATCGTGGTGCACACCAAGATGTCGTATTCGCGGTTCCAGAACCCCTGCACGGTGCGTTCCAGCAGCTCCTCGGGCATCTGGCCGTGCGCGACGACGACGCGCGCCTCGGGCACCAGCTCGCGCAACCGCGCCGCGGCCGAGTCGATGGAGCTGACCCGGTTGTGCACGTAGAAGGCCTGCCCGTCGCGCAGCAGCTCACGCCTCAATGCGGCCGCCACCTGCTTGTCGTCGTGCGGGCCGACGTAGGTGAGCACCGGGTAGCGCTCCTCGGGCGGGGTCAGGATCGTCGACATCTCGCGGATCCCGGCCAGGCTCATCTCCAGGGTGCGCGGGATCGGGGTGGCGCTCATCGTCAGCACGTCGACGTGGGTGCGCAGGCTCTTGATGTGCTCCTTGTGCTCGACGCCGAAGCGCTGCTCCTCGTCGACCACGACCAGTCCCAGGTCCTTCCACCGGACCCCGGTCTGCAGCAGCCGGTGCGTGCCGATCACGACGTCGACCGACCCGTCGGCCAGGCCGTCGATCACGGCGCGGGACTCGGCCGCGTCGGTGAAGCGGGACAGCCCCTTGACGGTGACCGGGAACCCGGCCATCCGGTCGCCGAAGGTCTGCAGGTGCTGGTCGGCCAGCAGCGTGGTGGGCACCAGCACCGCGACCTGTTTGCCGTCCTGCACCGCCTTGAACGCCGCCCGCACCGCGATCTCGGTCTTGCCGTAGCCGACGTCGCCGCAGATCACCCGGTCCATCGGGATCGGCTTTTCCATGTCGGACTTGACCTCGGTGATCGCGGTCAGCTGGTCGACGGTCTCGGTGAAACCGAACGCGTCCTCCATCTCGGCCTGCCAGGGGGTATCCGGCGCGAACGCGTGTCCGGGGCTGGCCTGCCGCTTGGCGTACAGCGACACCAGCTCGCCGGCGATCTCGCGCACCGCGCGGCGGGCCTTGGTCTTGGTATTCGACCAGTCGCTGCCGCCCAGCTTGCTCAGCGCCGGCGCCTGCCCGCCGACATATCTGGAGAGCTGGTCCAGCGAGTCCATCGGGACATACAGCTTGTCGGCCGCCTGCCCCCGCTTGCTCGAGGCGTATTCCAGCACCAGGTATTCGCGCCGGGCGCCGCCGACGGTGCGCTCGACCATCTCCACGAACCGCCCGATGCCGTGCTGGTCGTGCACCACCAGGTCGCCGGCGGTCAGCGCCAGCGGGTCGACGGTGTTGCGACGCTTGGCCGCCAGCCGCTTGCCTTCCGGCGACGTCGCGCGGTTGCCGGTCAGGTCGGTCTCGGTGATCACCACCAGGTTGGCGCCGGGGATCACGATGCCGTCGTGCAGCGGCCCCTTGAGCACCCCGACGACACCGGCCTTGGGGCGCTGCGCCGGAGTCCAGCATCGCGGCGGGGGTGTCGGACTCGGCGAGCCGCTCGACCACGCGATGGGCGGTACCGGTTCCGGGAGCCACGATCACGGCGTAACCGCCGGTGGAAACGTGTGCCCGCAGCATCGCGAAGATGCTCTCGATGTCGTGTTGATGGCCGCGCGCCGACGGCGCCGCCCGCACGTCCAGCTCGACAGCCGCCTCGTCGGACAGCTGGCTCAGCGTCCACCACGGGTGACCGGCTTCGGCCGCCGCGGCCGCCACGTCGTCCAACTCGGCGAAGCCCGACCCGCCCAGCTCCTCGACGTCGACCGGCGCCTGATCTGCTGAGGTGCCCATCGCCGCGACCGACCAGGACGCCTCGAGGAATTCACGGCCGGTTTTGATCAGGTCGGCGGCGCGGCTGCGCACCTTCTCCGGGTCGCACAGCAACACCGGGGTGCCGGCGGCCAGCTGATCGGTCAGCAGCGCGTGGGCCCCGTTTTCCGCGGGATGCAGCACGGATTGCAGCGCCTCCATCCCGTCGACCGGGATGCCCTCGGCCAGCTTGGCCAGCATGTCGGAGACGCTGCCGGTGATCGCGCCCTCGGGGACGGGATGGCGGGCGAGCAGTTCGGCGGCCCGCGCCCGCACGTCGTCGGTCAGCAGCAGTTCACGGCAGGCGACCGCGACGAGGGTGTCGACCTCGAGGTCCGGGATGGACCGCTGATCGGCGACGGCGAACATCCGCATCTCGCTGACCTCGTCGCCCCAGAACTCGATGCGTACCGGATGTTCGGCGGTGGGCGCGAAGATGTCGAGAATGCCACCGCGGACGGCGAATTCGCCGCGCCGGCCGACCATGTCGACGCGGGTGTAGGCCAGTTCGACCAGCCGGGTGATCACGGCCTCGAATTCGACTTCCGCGCCGACGCTCAACGTGAGCGGCTCCACCAGGCCCAGCTGCGGCGTCATCGGCTGCAGCAGCGAACGCGCGGCGGTCACCACCACCCGCAGCGGCGGACCCAACCGGGTGTCGTCAGGATGCGCCAGCCGGCGCAGCACCATCAACCGGGTGCCGACCGTGTCGACGCCCGGCGAAAGACGTTCGTGCGGCAGCGTTTCCCAGGACGGGAAAACCGCTACCGCGTCGCCGAATACGCCGCGCAGTTCGGCACTCAGGTCGTCGGCTTCGCGCCCGGTGGCGGTGACCACCAGCAGCGGGCCCCGCCGGGCCAGCGCACTGGCCACGAACAGGCGCGCGCTGGCCGGACCGACCAGGTGCAGTTCGGCCGGCGCGGCGGCCGCATCCGCGGCCAGCTGCTGAAAAGTGGGCGCCGTCAGCGCTAATTCAATGAGCCCCGCGATCGGGGTTTCTGGGCGAGCAGGCCCCGGTGCGGTCATGATGCACCCATTCTAGGTGCGCCGAAGTTCGTCAATTTTGCCCCTGGGGCCGTCAAGGGATCGTAAGGATCACGCCATCGACCCCTGGCCGGGCGCACTTTGAAGTCATGACATTGCTTGACATGCTGCCCTCCATTGGTCGGGCGGCGCCCCGACGGCTGGATCCCGCGATCTGGCCTGTCACTACACATTCCGACGAGGAAGGCCGGCTCTGCGTCGGCGGCGTCGCGCTGTCGGATATCGCCGACGAGTTCCACACCCCCACCTATGTGATCGACGAAACAGACTTCCGCTTCCGCGCCCGCCGCTACCGCAAGGTGCTGCGCGGCCCCGGAGTTTCTGAGATCGTCTACGCCGGAAAGTCTCTGCTGACTACGGCGGTGGCGCGGTGGGCCCGCGAAGAAGGACTGGGCGTCGACGTCTGCTCGGCCGGTGAGCTGGCCGTCGCGTTGGCCGGCGGGGTGGACCCGGCCCGGATCATCATGCACGGCAACGCGAAATCACCCGACGAGTTGCACCGGGCGGCACACGCCGGGGTCGGGCGCGTCGTGCTGGATTCCAACATCGAGATCGCGTACCTGGCGGGCTGTGCTCGCAAGAGCCAGCCCGTGCTCATCCGGGTGACCCCGGACATCGACATCCACGGGCACCGCGCGGTCACCACCGGCATCAGCGACCAGAAATTCGGCTTCACCCTCGCGCAGGACCACGCCGCCGACGCGGTGATGCGGGTGCTGGCGCACCCGATCCTGGACCTGGTCGGGCTGCACTGCCACATCGGCTCGCAGGTCACCGACCCCGCGCTGTACGGCGAGGCCATCCAACGGATGATCGCCGCGATGGCCGACATCCGCGCCCGGCACGGCGTCATCCTGACCGAGTTGAACCTCGGCGGCGGCCATGCGATCCCCTACATTCCGGGCGATCGCGAGCTCGACATCGACGACCTGGCCGTCGTCATCGAAGACGCGGTGGACGAGGCCTGCGCCGCCGAGCACTTCCCGCGGCCGACGCTCGTGGTGGAACCGGGTCGGGCGATCAGCGGCCGGGCCGGCGTCACGCTGTATCGCGTGTGCTCGGTCAAGACGCAGCCGGGTGGGCGTACCTTCGTCGCGGTCGACGGCGGCATGAGCGACAACCCGCGGGTGTCGCTGTACGGCGCCCAGTACACGGTCGCGCTGGCCAACCGCCATTCGGTGGCGCTCAAGCAAAAGGTTACGGTCGCCGGCCGGCACTGCGAGGCCGGCGATGAGATCGCCCGCGATGTCGAGCTGCCGGAGGACCTGCACCCGGGCGACCTGCTGGCCGTGGCCTGCACCGGCTCGTATCACCACAGCATGGCGTCGAACTACAACATGGTGTGCCGGCCGCCGCTGGTAGCCGTCAAGGACGGACGGGTCCGCCAGCTGGTTCGCCGCGAGACGATCGCCGACCTGATGTCACGCGACTGCGGTTGAATTTGGCCCCGCGGCGCGGGGCCATTTGGATCGCCGAGCGTAACGCCACGCGGCAAAATCGGGCCGAAAACCAGCGTGCCGTTACGCTCGCGAAGCTCAGACCTACTCGTCTTGCAGCCGGGGGTCGGATTCCAGATGAGTCAGGCCGTTCCACATCAGATTGACCAGGTGCGCGGCCACGACTTCCTTCTTGGGCTCGCGGGTGTCGAGCCACCACTGCGCGGTCATCGACACCGAGCCCACCAACGCCTGGGCATACAGCGGCGCCAGATCCGGGTCCAGGCCGCGGCGGGCGAAGTCGCCGGCCAGGATCGAGGACACCTGGCCGACCGCGTCGTTGAGCAGGCTGGAGTAGGTGCCGGTGCTGATCGCGGCGGGCGAGTCGCGGATCAGGATCCGGAAGCCATCGGTGCGTTCCTCGACGTAGGTGAGCAACGCCAGCGCGACCCGCTCGACACGCACCCGGGACCGGTTGTTGGTCAGCGACGAGGTGATCCCGTCCAGCAGCGCCGACATCTCTCGGTCGACGACGACGGCGTACAGGCCCTCCTTGCCCCCGAAGTGCTCGTAGACGACCGGTTTGGACACGTTGGCGCGCTGCGCGATCTCCTCGATCGAGGTGCCGTCGTAGCCGCGTTCGGCGAAAAGCGAGCGCGCGATGCCGATCAGCTGGTGTCGGCGCTCGCTGCCGGTCATCCGGGCGCGTGGCGCGCGCACTTCTTTATCCGGGGCTGCCACGTCCCTCAGGGTATCGGTTTGGCCTGGTGAAATCGCCCGGCTTTCCCTGCGGACCGCCAACGGCCCCCACACCGTCTAAAGTCTTGGTGGCGCGGTTGGCGGCTGACCGCCGCCGGCCGGGATCGGCAGTCCGTCGTGGTGTAATCGGCAGCACCTCTGATTTTGGTTCAGATAGTTCAGGTTCGAGTCCTGGCGACGGAGCTTCGGGTTTTGCCATCAGTGCAGGTGAAATGACAGTCTTGACGGCGTGGCGGCGCTTCGGCGGTTCGCCCGACGTGGGAGACAGCACGAGGAGAGTCGATGTCGTTTCGCGGTGACACTGCGGTCGTGGTGTTGGCGGCCGGGCCCGGCACCCGGATGCGCTCGGACACCCCGAAGGTGCTGCACACCCTCGGCGGCCGCAGCATGTTGTCGCATTCGCTGCACGCGATCGCCAAGGTGGCACCGCAGCGGCTGGTCGTGGTGCTGGGCCATGAACACCAGCGCATCGCGCCGATCGTCGCCGACCTCGCCGCCACCCTCGGCCGTCCCATCGACATCGCCCTGCAGGACCGTCCGCGGGGCACCGGCCACGCCGCGCTCTGCGGCCTGTCCGCGCTGCCCGAGGATTACGCCGGCGTCGTCGTGATCACCTCGGGCGACACCCCGCTGCTGGACGCCGACACCCTTGCCGACCTGATCGCGACGCACCACGCGGTGTCGGCCGCGGCGACGGTGCTGACCACGACGCTGCGCGATCCGTTCGGCTACGGCCGCATCCTGCGCACCCAGGACGACGAGGTGATGGCGATCGTCGAGGAAGCCGACGCGACCGACTCCCAGCGCAAGATCGGCGAGGTGAACGCCGGCGTCTACGCCTTCGACGCGGCGGCGTTGCGGTCGGCGCTGGGCCGGCTGAGCTCCGACAACGCCCAGCAAGAGCTCTACCTGACCGACGTCATCGCCATCCTGCGCGGCGACGGTCGGCCCGTGCGCGCCCGACACGTCGACGACAGCGCGCTGGTGGCCGGCGTGAACAACCGCGTCCAGCTCGCCGCGCTGGGCGCGGAGCTGAACCGCCGCATCGTCGCCGCCCACCAGATGGCCGGGGTGACGGTGATCGATCCGGCCACCACCTGGATCGACGTCGACGTGACGATCGGCCGCGACACCGTCATCCACCCGGCGACCCAGCTGCTGGGGCGCACCCAGATCGGTGGCGGCTGCGTCGTCGGCCCAGACACCACGCTGACGGACGTCACCGTCGCCGACGGCGCCTCGGTGATCCGGACGCACGGCGCCTCCGCGACGATCGGCAGCGGCGCGACGGTCGGCCCGTACACCTATCTGCGGCCGGGCACGATGCTGGGCGCCGACGGCAAGCTGGGCGCATTCGTCGAGGTGAAGAACTCCAACATCGGGACCGGCACCAAGGTGCCACACCTGACCTACGTCGGCGACGCCGACATCGGCGAGCACAGCAACATCGGCGCCTCCAGCGTCTTCGTCAACTACGACGGCACGACCAAGCGGCGCACCACGGTCGGCTCGCACGTGCGCACCGGCTCGGACACCATGTTCGTGGCGCCGGTCACCGTCGGGGACGGCGCCTACACCGGGGCGGGCACCGTGTTGCGTGACGACGTGCCGCCGGGCGCGCTGGCGGTTTCCGCGGGCCCGCAACGAAACATCGAGAACTGGGTGCAACGGAAACGTCCAGGCAGCGCCGCCGCGGAAGCCGCGGACAAGGCCGCCCAGCAATCTACGACGGCCCGCGGGCCGTCGGAATCCGAATAGACACCATGAATTTGGTGTCCGGCAACCCGGCCAACCTTCCGTACCATTCGCTACGTACGATGGGCTTTTCCAAATTTCCATCCCGAACGGCGGGGGCAGCACGGTGAGCCACGATTGGACCGATAACCGCAAGAATCTGATGCTGTTCTCCGGCCGGGCGCACCCCGAGCTGGCCGAGCAGGTCGCCAAGGAACTCGACGTCCACGTCACCGCGCAGACGGCACGCGAGTTCGCCAACGGCGAGATCTTCGTGCGGTTCCACGAATCGGTGCGCGGGTGCGACGCCTTCGTCCTGCAATCCAATCCGGCGCCGGTGAACAACTGGCTGATGGAACAGCTGATCATGATCGACGCGCTCAAGCGCGGCAGCGCCAAGCGGATCACCGCCGTCATGCCGTTCTATCCCTACGCCCGCCAGGACAAGAAGCATCGCGGCCGCGAGCCGATCTCGGCCCGGCTGGTCGCCGACCTGCTCAAGACCGCGGGGGCCGACCGGATCGTGACCGTGGACCTGCACACCGACCAGATCCAGGGATTCTTCGACGGGCCGGTCGACCACATGCGCGGCCAAACCCTGCTGACCACCTACATCAAGGACAACTACCCCGACGGCAACATGGTCGTGGTCTCCCCCGATTCCGGCAGGGTGCGCATCGCCGAGAAGTGGGCCGACTCGCTGGGTGGGGTGCCGCTGGCGTTCATCCACAAGACCCGCGACCCGAAGGTGCCCAACCAGGTCGTCTCCAACCGCGTCGTCGGTGAGGTCGAGGGCCGCACCTGCGTGCTGATCGACGACATGATCGACACCGGCGGCACGATTGCCGGCGCCGTGAACCTGCTGCGTGCGGACGGCGCCAGCGACGTGATCGTCGCGGCGACCCACGGCGTGCTCTCGGAGCCGGCCGCCGAGCGGCTGGCCGCGTGTGGCGCCCGCGAGGTCATCGTCACGAACACGCTGCCGATCGGCGAGGAGAAGCGTTTCCCGCAGCTCACCGTGTTGTCGATCGCGCCGCTGCTGGCCAGCACGATTCGCGCCGTGTTCGAAAATGGTTCTGTCACAGGACTATTCGACGGAGACGCCTAGATGGGTGACGCTGTCATCTACCACAACCCCAAGTGCAGCACCTCCCGCAAGACGCTGGACCTGTTGCGGGACAACGGCTTTGAACCAGAGATCGTCGAGTACCTGAAGACTCCACCGTCGCGCGCCGAGCTGGTGAAGATGATTCGCGACGCGGGCATCGACGTGCGCACCGCGGTGCGTAAACGCGAATCCTTGTATACCGAACTGGGACTGGCCGACGCGACGGACGATCAGCTGCTCGACGCGATGGCCGAACATCCCATCCTGAT
>NZ_HG964446.1:5259783-5863454 GCF_000689255.1 Mycobacterium triplex
CGTTGGCGCCCTACAACGGGTTCCCCTCGGCGATGATCCAGGGCAGCTACAACGGCGACAACGGCACCCGACTGCACAGTTGGAACCGGATCGTGCTGCCCACCGGGTCGCCGCCGGCCAGGCAGCGCTACTTCGTTCAGCTCACCATCACCGGCCTGGCCGACCAGGCCGCCGCGCAGTCGGCCGACGTGGACATGATCATCCACGGATTCGTCGTCGCCGCTAAGTAGCGGCCGGTGCACCATGGCCGCGCTGTCGAAGCGGCAGTTCACTAGGGTTATCAGTCATGACCGACTGGACCGCCGCCGATCTGCCGTCATTCGCCGGGCGCACCGTGATCGTCACGGGCGCCAACAGTGGGCTGGGCGCCATCACGGCCCGCGAGCTGGCCCGAGTCGGCGCCAAGGTCATCATGGCGGTCCGCGATCCGCGCAAGGGAGAGAAGGCCGCTCGCGACATGCGTGGCCAGGTCGAGGTGCGCCAACTCGATCTGCAGGCTCTGACGTCGATCCACCTGTTCGCCGAGCAGGTCGATAAGGCCGACGTGCTGATCAACAACGCCGGCATCATGGCCGTGCCGTTCGCGCTGACCGCCGACGGCTTCGAGAGCCAGATGGGCACCAACCACTTCGGTCATTTCGCGCTGACCAACCTGCTGCTTTCCAAGCTCACCGACCGGGTGGTGACGCTGACGTCGATGGCGCACTGGCCCGGCCGGATCGACCTCGACGACATCAACTGGAAGAACCGGCGATACTCCGCCTGGCTGGCCTACAGCCAATCGAAGCTGGCCAACCTGCTGTTCACCAGCGAGCTGCAGCGCCGCCTGCGGCTGGCCGGATCGCCGCTGCGCTCGATAGCGGCCCACCCCGGCTACTCGCACACCAACCTGCAGGGCGCCACCGGCCGCAAGTTGGGCGACGCGCTGATGTCGGCCGCCACCCGGGTGGTCGCCACCAGCGCCGATTTCGGCGCGCAGCAAACGCTGTACGCCGCCTCGCAGGATCTGCCCGGCGACACGTTCATCGGCCCAAAGTTCGGCTGGATCGGCCGAACCCAGCCCGTCAGCCGCAGCCGGCACGCTCAGGATCCGACCACCGCGACCGCGCTGTGGGAGCTGTCCGAGCAGCTCACCGGCACCAAATTTCCGCTCTGAGGTGCCGATGCGCTACCCTGGCCGGGCGTCACGGCGAGGGTGGCAGGCGGCTAGCCAGCACCGTTATCGACGGAGACCGACATATGTCGCGACCCTGGCCGTGCCTGGAAACTTAGGTATAGAGCACACAGGAGCGACACGATGGCGAAGAAATCCGCGGTCAACCAACTCTCGGTCACGGTCCGTGGCCAGACGGGCAAGGGCGCGTCCCGGCGAGCCCGCCGCGACGGCAAGATTCCCGCCGTCCTCTACGGCCACGGCGCGGACCCCCAGCACCTGGAGCTGCCCGGGCATGAGTTCGCGGCGGTGCTGCGCCACTCGGGCACCAACGCGGTGCTGACCCTCGACATCGAGGGCAAAGAACAGCTGGCGCTGACCAAAGCGCTGGACATCCACCCGATCCGGCGCAACATTCAGCACGCCGACCTGCTGGTGGTGCGTCGCGGTGAGAAGGTCGTCGTCGAGGTCAGCGTCGTCATCGAGGGCGAGGCCGGACCGGACACCCTGGTCACCCAGGAGACCAACACCATCGAGATCGAGGCCGAGGCGCTGTCGATTCCCGAGCAGTTGACGGTGTCGGTCGAGGGCGCCGAGCCCGGCACCCAGTTCACCGCCGGGCAGATCGCGCTGCCGTCGGGCGTCAACCTGATCTCCGACCCGGAGATGCTGGTGGTCAATGTCGTCAACTCGCCGACCGCCGCCGACCTCGAGGAAGAGGGCGCCGGCGAGACCGCCGAGGGCGAGGAAGCCGCGGTGGAGGAAGAGGCCGGCGAGGCCGAGGCCTCCGAAGAAGCGTCCGAGTAGGCGGCCGGCGACGTGGCCGAACCGCTTCTCGTGGTCGGCCTGGGCAATCCCGGAGACAACTACGCCCGCACCCGGCACAACCTCGGGTTCCTGGTCGCCGACCTGCTCGCCGCACGGCTGGGCTCAAAGTTCAAGGTGCACAAGCGTTCCGGCGCCGAGGTGGTCAGCGGCCGGCTCGCCGGGCACTCGGTGCTGGTGGCCAAGCCGCGCTGCTTCATGAACGAGTCCGGCCGCCAGGTCGGCCCGCTGGCGAAGTTCTACTCCGTGCCGCCGGCCGACATCATCGTCGTGCACGACGAACTTGACCTCGACTTCGGTCGTATCCGGCTCAAGCTCGGCGGCGGTGAAGGCGGCCACAACGGGGTGCGTTCGGTGGCCTCGGCGCTGGGCACCAAGGACTTTCAGCGGGTGCGCATCGGGATCGGGCGTCCGCCCGGACGCAAAGACCCGGCGGCGTTCGTGCTGGAGACTTTCACCGCCGGGGAGCGGCCGGAGGTTCCCACGATCTGCGAGCAGGCGGCCGACGCCACCGAGCTGCTGATCGAACTGGGGCTAGAGCCCGCGCAGAATCGCGTGCACGCCTGGTAGTTCGCGGCGGGTGTGCGACCAGGGCTTCCCGTGTGCGTCCAGGGCGGCGCCGACCGGGGCGTCGCCCCCGCCAGCGCACACTGAAATCCGTCAGCGCACACTCGCCGCCGTCAGCACACCCGAGGCAACGGCGCAAACGAGCTACCGGGTGACCAGGGTGACGGAGTTGGAGCGACGCAGCTTGCCCGACGGTGTCTTCGGGATCGTCCCCGGACCGAGCACCACGACGTTGCGGGGCCGCATGTCGACCTCCTTGAGCACCTCGCGGGCGACCTCATGTTCCATTCGACGCACCTCGGCCGGGTCGCCGAAGGCGTTCGACTCGACCGCGACGGCGAACGTCTCGCGCGAGTGGCCGGCGTCCAGGCGGACCGCCACGGCGCAGCCGGGACGGACACCGTCGACGCGGCAGGCGGCCCGCTCGATGTCCGTCGGGTAGATGTTGCGGCCGGCCATGATGATGACGTCCTTGACGCGACCGCAGACCACGATGTGGCCCTCTTCGGTCAGGTAGCCGAGGTCACCGGTGTCATACCAGCCGTGCTCGTCCTGGGCCGAGATGAAGCCGCCCATGGTCAGGTAGCCCGGGGTCAGCGACTCGCCGCGCAGCTCGATGACGCCGACGCCGCGCGGGGCCATCACGTTGCCCTGCTCGTCGATGATGCGGGCCTCGAGGTCCTTCAGCAGCGGGCCGAGCGTGGCCAGCCGGCGGGTGTTGCCCTTGGTCGCGGGCACCGCCCGGCGCAGGGCCGCGAGCAGGTCGGCGTCCACCTCGTCGACGACCAGACCGGCGTTGCACTCCGAGAACGACACCGCCAGCGTCGTCTCGGCCATGCCGTAGGCCGGCAGGATCGCCGAGGACTTCAGGCCGAACGGCTTACCCGCATCCAGCAGGTCCTCGACGTCGGCGGGCTCGACGGGCTCGGCCCCGGACAGCGCGAAGCGCAGCGTCGACAGGTCGAAGTCGCCGGGTTTGGCCTGCCGGCGCAGCCGCTTGGCCAGCAGCGCGTAGGCGAAGTTCGGCGCCGCGGTCATGGTGCCCTGGTATTTGTCGATCAGCTTGGCCCACAGCAGCGCATCGCGCAGGAAGTCCATCGGCGTGACCTTGACCAGCTCGGCGCCGAAGTACATCGGAATGGTGAGGAAGCCGACCATGCCCATGTCGTGGAAGCAGGGCAGCCAGCTGACCATCACGTCTTTGTCGATGTCGTACTGGGCGCCGATGAACATCGCCTCGGCGTTGGAATAGATGTTGCGGTGCGTGATCTGGACGGCCTTCGGCGAGCCCGTCGAACCCGACGTCAGCTGCATCAGCGCCAGATCGTCCTCGCCGACCTCGATGGGGTCGATCGGCTCCGACGCCAGCAGGTCGGTGACGGTGAGGACCTTGATGCCCTTTTCTTCCAGCACCGGGATCGCGACCAGGAAGGGCTCGGAGACGATGACGACCTGGGCCTCGATCATGCCGATGACGTTCATGGTGTCCTCGGCCCACACCGCCAGATCCGTGCGCGGGGTGGGCTGGTGCAGCATGGTCAGGCTGGCCCCGCGCATCCACAGGCCCTGCGCGGTCGGGGCGATCTCTACCGGGTAGCCGGCGAGCACGCCGACGGCGTCACCGAGGCCGATGCCCGCGGCGGCCAGGCCGCCCGCGATACGGCGCGCGCGCTCGTGAACCTCGCCCCAGGTGTGGCGAACAGGCTCGTGGGGTTCACCGGTGACCATGCCCTTCTTCGAGATGCGGGCGTTGTGGAACATCTTCTCGGTAAACCTGCTCACGCAAACCTCCTCGGTTCCGGCGCTTTCCCCAAGACCCGGATTTTCATGTTCCGCTCGCCGGGCGACACTTTGCAGCAGGCGCGCGAGCACAGTTGGGAAGCGGTTCGATCTCGAAATAGTGATTGGTCAGCAACCCCGTGTCCGGTTGCCCGATCAGTACGACGACCCCGGCCCGTCCCGCCCGACCGGCATCGATGAATCGGCCGTCCACCGCGACTGCCGGCGGGCGGCCAACCCGGATGCTCGAGCTGATCGATAGTCGTCACCGCGAGATATCTTAAACTCCTCTTAAGTAACAACCCACCATTTCGGCGATTTGAGTCGGATTTCACAGGTTGTTCAGTCGTCGGTCATTGGTGTCGGCACCACGCGGGCACCCGGCACCGGACCGCTGGCGACCCGCACCGTCCGGCACACGCCGGCCCCCGACAGCTGGGTTCCGACGTCGACCGCCGCGGGCCCGGACGTGCACAGAAACGCGCACGTCGGGCCCGAGCCGGACACGATGCCGGCCAGCGCGCCCGCCTTCTCGCCGGCTTGTAGGGTGCGCCGCAGCGCGGGATTCAAGCTGACCGCGGCCTCCTGCAATTCGTTGCCCAGCAGCGGCGCCAATTGCTCGGGATCGCCGGCGGCCAGCGCGGCCAGCACCGGGCCGGGCCCGGCGAGCCGCGCCGGGTTCGCGGTTTCCCTGAGCCGGTCCAGTTCGCCGAACACCTTGCGGGTCAGCAGCCCGCCGTCGGCGAAGGCCAGCACCCAGTGGAAGGTGTTGCGGGACAGCACCGTGGCCAACTCCTCGCCACGCCCGGTGCCCAGCGCCGTGCCGCCGTGCAGCGCGAACGGCACGTCGCTGCCCAGCCGCGCGGCCAGCATGCGCAGATCGCGGCGCGGCACGTTGAGGTCCCACAGCGAGTTGATTGCGACCAGCACCGCCGCGGCATCCGCGCTACCGCCGGCCATACCGCCGGCGACCGGGATGGATTTGTCGATCATGATCGACACGTCGGGCGCGCGGCCGACGTGCTCGGCCATCAGCTCGGCGGCCTGCCACGCCAGGTTGCGTTCGTCGGTGGGCAGCGTGTCGGCACCCTCGCCGACGAGTTCGAGCGACAACACATCGGCATTGCGCACCGTCAGCTCGTCGAGCAGCGAGACGGCCTGAAACACCGTCGTCAGCTCGTGATAGCCGTCGTCACGGCGGTCGCCGACGGCAAGGTACAGGTTGACCTTCCCGGGCACGCGAACGGTGACAGACCCGGTGGGCACCCACTGTGCAGCGGTGTTGCCGTCAGACATTTCCAGCCACCGTCACCGCAGCAGACTATCGCTGCGGCACGCCAACTACACGCAACGGCGCCCGGGTCAGCCGCCGGAAGGCTGCGGTTGCCCCGGGTCACGCGCCTGCCAACGTTCGTCGATGAGCGACTTCGTCTCGCGAATGTTCGCGCGGTTGGACGCGCCGAACACGATCGACTGGATCTGCGGTTGTGCGCACACGTAGTCGATCGCCTCGCGCGGCGCAATCGCACCCGAAGCCAACACCGACATCGCGATCACCCGACATGGGCGTTCGCGGATCGCTTGCTCGTAAAGCCCTATGCCGCCGCACATCCGGAAGCCGATCTTGTTGAAATTGGTGCAGACGATCGGATTCTCGATCCCTTGCCGCTCGAGCACATCGAGCAGGCGCGGCAGGTTCATCGTGATGAAACCCGGCTCGGCGTTGTACCTGCGCTGCACGTGGTCGGCAAAATACCGAAAGGCTTCTTCCATTCCGAGGCCGAGAAGTAGGTCGGTGACGACGTTCTGAACGAAGATGATCGGCGTGGAAAGCCCCGCGAACATCTTCATCTCGGCATCGACCAACAGCTGCATGACCGGCTCGATGTCCTTGCCGGCGAGGGCGACGCCACCCTTGAACATCGACCTGACGGCCCCGGTGTCCGGCAGAAACCTCCGCAGCGCGTCGACGATCCCGAACTCGGTCACGGCGTTCGCATACTTGTGCGCATACGGCATGCACGGGTAGAAGACGTAGTCGGGGTACTGCGCCTGGTTGGCCCGGAAATGATCGCAGATCTCGCCGACCCGGTCATGGGTGGTGCAGACGAACGTGCGGATGCCCTCCTGATACGCGGCGTCGAGCGTGGCCAGCACGGGCGGGAGGTGCTGGAACCGTATCGCCTGTGCGCGCGCCTTTTCCTCGGACATGTGGTTGACGCCGAAGAATTGGTTGTCTCCGAACAGGACTCGGTCCATGGTCACGATGCCTTCGGGGTGATGAGATTTTTGATGCGGGCGACGAGCCCGCGGCCCGGTGAGCCACGCCGTGCCGGTCGCGGGGGCGCTGCGGGGCGGGCGACCAGCGCGGCGCCGGTGATCATGCCCACCACCCGATCGACGTCGAGCGCCGACCGAAATGTGTTCTCGCCATCCAGCCGGTTCTTCTGCACGCTCTCGGCGAAATAGTTGATCTGGGCCGAATACTCCTCGCCGCGAAGGTAATACCAGACTTCCTCGGTGAGGTCTGTCGTGTACCGGATCGTCCATCCCGGATCGAACTCGGGGAGTGCAGCGTGCGCCGCACGCAGATAGATCTGGCACTCCTGCCGATCGGCGATGACGCGGCCATTCGTTCCCCACACCGACACCTTCGTCGACATCTTGCGGAAGCTCTCGTCGCTCCAGTTCACGCACAGTTGGCCGGTTGCGCCGTCGGCGTAGCGCATCGTGCAGTAGACCTCGTCGTCGACGTCGCGGGAGAAAACGCTGTGGCGGACGACGCCGTCGACCGAATCGGGCACACCGGCAATGAAGTTCACCAAATCGATGGCGTGGCACGCGTAGTCGTAGAGGGCCCCGCCGCCTTCAGACTTCACCCCGCGCCACGTGCTTCCCTTATCCCGCAGCACGACCGGCCCGTACGCCTCCGCGCGCACGTGATGCACGCGCCCGAGCGCGCCCGATGCGACGATCCGCGCCGCCTCCTGGAACGCCCCGACAAAGCGGCAGTGGTAGCCGACCTGGGTCACGAGTTGACCGCGTTCGGCCAAGGCCACCAAGCGCTCACCGTCCGGCACATCGAGGACGAACGGCTTTTCGCAGAAGACGTGCGCCCCGGCCGTCAGCGCCCGCTCGACGATCGACGCGTGCAGCCTGGACGGAACCGCGACGACCACCGCATCGGGCTTGGTCTCCGCGAGCATCCGATCGAAGTCGTCGTAGCACGACAGGCCGGTGTACTTGGCGAGGACGTCACGCACATAGCCCGTCGAATCGCAGATACCAACCACGTCGAGGTCTGGGTGCGTACGAAGTATCGCGAGGTGCGACAACCCCATCTTCCCCAGGCCGACTATGGCCGTTCGAATCATCGTCTGCGCCTCTCAGTCTGGTTTCGAGTCCAGCACCGGACCATTTACTATCCCCGCATGCCGCACGCGCGCAAGTATTTCAACGCCATTGGCACGGTCGCGAGCGCCTGAGATGGCAGCCATGGGTCGCCTACTCCTGATCGCCTCGTCCGGCGGTCACATCTACGAGATGTTTTGCCTGCGGGAATTCTGGCAGGACAAGGATCGGTACTGGGTGAGCTTTCCGACCGCCGATGCCCGCTACCTGTTGCGTGACGAACCTGAGGTGTACTGGGCGGCGCACCCCACCGTCCGCAGCATCCCCAACCTCTTGCGGAACATGGTGCTGGCGCTGCGGCTGCTGATCCGGCACCGGCCCGCCATGATCTTGACCACCGGCTCGGGCGTAGCCGCCCCGTTCCTCTGGCTGGCCTGGCTACTCCGGATCCCCACCGTCTTCGTCGAGTCCATCACCCGCATCACCGAGCTCTCGCTCACCGCCCGGATGGTGAAGCCGTTCGCCTCCCGCTTCCTGGTTCAGTGGCCCGAGCTGGTCGAGCGGACTCCCGGCACCGAGTATCACGGGAGGATCGTGTGATCTTCGTGATCATGGGGATGGAGGTGCATCCCTTCGATCGATTGGCGCGCGCGGTCGACGAGCTGGCCCGGACGGGCGATCTCGGGGAGGACTTCTTCGTGCAGCTGGGAACGTGTAGCTACGAACCGCGGCACGCCCGATTCGAACGCTTTCTGTCGTTCGGCGACGTCTGCGAGCAGGTCCAGCGTGCCTCGGTGACGATCACTCACGCCGGCGCGGGATCCACGCTGTTGTGCATCGAGCAGGGCAAGTGCCCGGTGATGGTGCCCCGGCGCTCGTCCTACGGAGAGCACGTCGACGAGCACCAGCTGCCGTTCGCCGCGAAGCTGGAGGCGGACGGGTCGGCGATCGTGGTCCGAGAGATGACGGAACTATCCGCGGCCATCGCCGCGGCGCGATCTCGTTCGGCACCGGGCGGGGCGCTGGATCGGGCCCGCGAGCTGACCGAGTGGCTGCAGGCGTACTGGCAGGGGCTTTCCCGGGATCGCGGTGGCGGCCGTCGGTCGGCCGGTCCGCGTCACCGTTGAGTACCTCCGGTCAGCTTCCGGAAGCCTGCGGTTGGGCCGGGTCGCCCGAGCGGCGCAGCAGCCGGACGAAGTCGTCGATTTTCAGCGTCTCGCCGCGGCGGGCGGGATCAATGCTGGCTGCCAGCAATCGATTTGCCGACTCGTTGCCCGAGCCGGCCCACTCGGCGAACGCGTTGCGCGACGTCTTGCGCCGCTGCGCGAAGGCGATATCGACCAGCTCGAAGACCTGCCGCCGGAACGCGTCGTCGGTGGGCCACGGCGCGGTGTCGTAGCGGTCGATCCGGACCAGCCCCGAATAGACGCGGGGCACCGGCCAGAACACGGTCGGCGAAACCATGCCGCAGCGCCGAACCCGGCCGAAAAAGCGCACCTTGACGCTGGGCACGCCGTACTCCTTGCCGCCCGGCTCGGCGGCCAGCCGCTCGGCCACCTCGGCTTGCACCATCACGGTAACGGTCGCAATGGACGGAAACTCGGCGAGCAGATGCAGCAACGCCGGGACCGCGACGTTGTAGGGCAGATTGGCGACCAAGGCTGTTGGCCCGGCGGCCAGCTCGTCTCGTCCGAGGTTCAGCACGTCGCGGTTGAGCACCGTCAGCCGCCCGACCTCGCTGTGGGAATGCTCGCCGACGGTCTGCGGCAGCCGCCCGGCGAGCACCGGGTCGATCTCGATGGCGGTGACCGTGGCGCCGCGGTCGAGCAACGCCAGCGTGAGCGAGCCGAGACCCGGGCCGATCTCCACGACGTGGTCGGCACGGCCGATTCCCGATGCCGAAACTATCCGCCGGACCGTGTTGGCGTCGTGAACGAAATTCTGGCCCAACGATTTTCGTGGCCGAAATTCAAGTTCTTTGGCCAGCCGCCTGATGTCGGTGCGTCCCAGCAGCCGGATCGTCAGCGCGCACCAGCTCTTCCGCTGCACACCGGCCACGCGCCCCAGCCCTGGCGCTCCCTGGTGACCTCGGCGATCGCGATCTGCTCCTCGCGGGTGGCCAGGTCGGCGCGGGCGGCAAACCGCAGCCCGCCGTTGCGCTCCCAGGTGCCTTGGTCGAATTGGACGCCGCCGTAATACCCGTTGCCGGTGTTGATCGCCCAGTTTCCGCCGGCTTCGCAGCTCGCGATGGCGTCCCAGATGGATCCATCGGTCACCGGGCCCACATCGGTACCGGGCTTGGTGCCCACCCGCACCACCGCGTCGCGGGCCGGCGCAATCACGATGTTGGCGATCGGCAGTCGGCCGGTCTCCACACCGTTGACGGTGGCCACCGCGTAGGTCACGTCCTGCGTACCCGGGCTGCCCGGGTCCTCGACGACCTGGCGGCTCATGTTCATGTCGGGGTCTTCGACCCGGCGAGCGTTGGGCGGCAACGGGATTCGCTCGGTGACCTTCTCGATGCGGTTACGCGTCACCTGGATCTGCATGCCGTCGACGATCGGCGCGGTCGCGGGAGGCACCACCTGGTCGCTGTCTTGCAGCGGCACACCCGCGGCATTGAGCAGCCCCGCGACGTTGGGCGCCGGCAGGTGCACCATGCGGATATTGCCACCGTCGTTGATCTGGACGCTCTTGGCGCTGACGACCGGCAGCGCCATGCCGGCCAGCGGAACCCGGCTGCCGCGCGAGGCGGCGGCGGGGGCGGTGTCGGTCATCGCGAGCTGGGCCAGTGCCTCGTCGACGGTGGAGGCCGTCGTCCACACCTGCTTGGTGTCGTGGCCGTCCAGTGAGATCTGCAGCGGCCGGCTGCGGCGCAACGTGATCTTGTCGGCATTGTGAATCTCGACATCGGCGGCGGGGTACAGGTCGTCGCGCTGATCGACCACGTAGCCGTTCTCTTCGACGATGTCGATGACTTTCGACTTCATCGTCGTCACCCGCATCGCGATACCGTCGACGGTCAAGGTGACCGTCTTGGATACCGAGACCGCGAAACCGCCGGCAAAAGCGAGTACCAAAAGCAGCCCCGAAACGACGAGCCGCAACATCGGCGATGGGGTCTGATGAAGCCTTCTCAATACAGTCAACGCGCGTCTACCCCGACCTCAGCAACCACTTAACGACCTACCCGGCAGCATTCGACAACAGTGCAACAAACCAACGATTCGATCACAAGACGGTAACGAACCGGTCAACCTGGAGCAACTCCGGCACGGATGTGTTGTGGAAATCACCCGCCCGATTCGACGAGTCCGTAGACCCGCCCGGCATTGCTCGTGGTGATTCGGGCCAGTTCTTCCGCCGGACGATCGAGCAGCTCTGCGATGGCACGGACAGTATAAGGAAGGCAATACGGCTCGTTGGGTGCGCCACGATAAGGATGTGGAGTCAAAAAGGGCGCGTCCGTTTCGACCAGTAGCTGGTCGGCCGGAACCAGCGGCACGGCTTCGCGCAGTGCGCGCGCATTCCGGAAGCTCACCGTCCCGGACAGGCTGATGAACCACCCGGCGTCGGCGCAGCGCCGGGCCATGGCGCTGTCCGACGAAAAGCAGTGGAAGATCACGACGTCGGGCGCGCCCTCGGCGTCCAGCACGTCGAGCACCGCGGCGTCGGCGTCCCGGTTGTGAATCATCAACGGCTTGCCGCACCGCTTGGCCAGGTCGATATGCCACGCAAAGGCCTCCCGCTGCACTTCGGGTGCCGCGCAGCCATCCAGCCGGCCGGGCCAGTACAGGTCCATGCCCGTCTCCCCCACCGCCACCACCCGGGGATCGGCCACCAGCCGCTCGATTTCGGCGCGGGCCGCGTCGTCGAGTGCCTCCGCGCGCGTCGGGTGCAACGCCACCGCGGCGTACACGCGCCGGTCCCAGCCGGCCGCCCGGGTCACCCAGCGCGCCGAGTCCAGATCGTCGGCGATCGTGACGACCGCGCCCACTCCGACCGCCGCGGCGCGGTCGAGGATGGCCCGCACACCGGCGGCGTCGTGGGCGCCGCATGCGTCGAGGTGGGTGTGGGCATCGATCAGTGGCGCCAACGGCTCCGGGGCGGGCGGCGCTTCTCGTTTACCAGGTCGGCTGGAGCTCACGCGCACACAATAGGGTGAATCTCGATGAGGCCCTATTACGTCACCACTGCGATCGCGTATCCAAACGGTGCGCCGCACGTGGGTCACGCCTACGAATACATCGCGACCGACGCGATCGCCCGCTTCAAGCGGCTCGACGGTTTCGACGTGCGCTTCCTGACCGGGACCGACGAGCACGGCCAGAAGGTCGCCGAGACCGCGGCCGCCGCCGGGGTGCCCACCGCCGAACTGGCCCGGCGCAATTCCGATGTGTTCCAACGGATGCAGGAAGCGCTGAACATCTCGTTCGACCGCTTCATCCGCACCACCGACGCCGACCACCACGAGGCGTCCAAGGAGATCTGGCGGCGCATGCAGGCGGCCGGCGACATCTATCTGGCGACCTATTCCGGGTGGTACTCGGTGCGCGACGAGCGGTACTTCTCCGACTCGGAGACCGAGGTGGTCGACGGCATCCGCATCGCCACCGAGACCGGCGCCCCGGTGACCTGGAGCGAGAAGGAGCAGACGTTCTTCTTCCGGCTCTCGGCGTACGCCGACCGGCTGCTGGCCCACTACGAAGCCAACCCCGATTTCATCCGACCCGAGGTGCGGCGCAACGAGGTCGTCAGCTTCGTCTCCGGTGGGCTGACCGATTTCTCGATCTCGCGCACCACCTTCGACTGGGGCGTGCAGGTGCCCGAGCACCCCGACCACGTGATGTACGTCTGGGTCGACGCGCTGACGAACTACCTCACCGGCGCCGGATTCCCCGACACGGACTCGCAGTTGTTCCGCCGCTACTGGCCCGCCGATCTGCACATGATCGGCAAGGACATCATCAGGTTCCACGCGGTGTACTGGCCGGCATTTTTGATGTCGGCCGGAATCGAGCTGCCGCGAAGGGTTTTCGCGCACGGGTTCTTACACAACCGCGGCGAGAAGATGAGCAAGTCGGTGGGCAACACCATCGACCCGGTGGCGCTGGCCGGCGCGTTCGGCGTGGACCAGCTGCGCTATTTCCTGCTGCGCGAGGTGCCGTTCGGCCAGGACGGCAGCTACAGCGAAGAGGCCATCATCAACCGGATCAACACCGATCTGGCCAACGAGTTGGGCAACCTGGCCCAACGGTCGCTGTCGATGATCGCCAAAAACCTCGACGGGGTGATGCCCGAACCCGGCGAGTTCACCGCCGCCGACGCCGAGCTGCTCACGACCGCCGACGCGTTGCTGGATCGGGTGCGCGCCAGCTTCGACGAGCAGGCGATGCACCTGGCGCTGGAAGCGATCTGGCTGATGCTGGGCGAGGCCAACAAGTACTTTTCGGCGCAGCAGCCGTGGGTGTTGCGCAAGAGCGAATCCGAGGCGGATCAGGTGCGCTTCCGCACCGTCCTCTACGTCACGTGCGAGGTGGTCCGCATCGCGGCACTACTGGTGCAGCCCGTCATGCCGGAGTCCGCCGCCAAGCTGCTGGACCTGCTCGGGCAGGCCGACGATCAGCGGACGTTTAGCGCGATCGGCGTCCGGCTGATCCCCGGCTCGACGCTGCCGGCACCCACCGGCGTTTTTCCGCGGTATCAGCCAACTTCCGACGACGATTAAACGAATGCGAAAAGAAATGGCAGCAATCGCCGACCGGCCGCGCGTTAGGAAATATGTCCGACATGACCTCTGGCATAGACCATAATCGGCCTGTGGAGCGACGACAGAATCGGCACCAGCACAACGAATCGCCGATGACCACCCTGAAGCAGCTGCCTGCGCTGGTGGTGTTGGAACGGATTCCGGTCCCGGTGCTGGCGGTCGGCGACGACGGCGCGATCTTGTTCACCAACACCGCATTCGCGGAAATGGTGGGCTATGAGCCCGAAGAAGTTCTGGCGCTGCGCTTCGGGGAGGTATTCCACCAGGCCCCCGACTCGGAATCCTCTCTGTTGTCGGTCGTGCATGCCCTGGCGAACATGGTCGTCGAATTGGCACACAAGGACGGCTCCGTGGTGCGCGCGCTGATGAGCAAGTCGGTGGGGATGCGGGCCGACGACCGATTCGCCCTGGCGACATTCCAGGATTTGACCGAGCAGTTGTGGGACGAAGAGCGTTGACGGCCGGGTCACCATTCGCTGACCGCACCGCGACTCGCAGACCATGGGTCTGAAACAAGGCCTGATCGATACCAACGGTATGTTCTGCCTTCCGGCGGGCGCTGGAAATTTACCTCGATGACCTGGCAAAAAAATTCTGCGGCTAACTTATTTCCGGCTGTACCACTGGCGTGGCGTCGAGCCGGGCATGGCGCATCGCTTCGCGACTGAGGAACTGCCTGAAGTACCCCTGCGACGTTTCCGAGACCATCCCGGGGAGAAGGAGTCCCCATATCTCAGTCAGGCGCTTGATGTCGTCCCCGTCGGCGGCTCGCTTTTTGTGAGGCCCAGATGTCGCGTTCGACAGCAAGCGCATGCCGAAGATGGCTCCGACGATCGACTCGCCGATCACGGTGGGATCGGCGTCGCTCCGCAAGTCTCCTTCGGCGATTGCCCGCTGCGCCTCGGCGGCCATCAGCGCGACCAGGCCCGTGCAGAAACGCCCGGCAGCCGGATTGAACCCGCTCAGCGCAGCGATCAAATGCTCAGCCGCGCTGGCGATTTCGTCGGAGCTCAGCACTTTGACGATCGTGAAGGTGCCGTGCAGCAAGTTCTCCAGCCCTGGCGATGACGACCCGCACACGTCTTGGAACGCGCTGAGCAGTTTGTCGGAGCCTTCCTCAATGATGGCTAACGCCAACGCTTCTTTCGAATCGAAGTGATGATAGAGGGCGCCCTTGGTCATGCCGGTCCGCTCGATGATCACACTCCATCCGGCGGCCGCGTACCCGACCTCGCCGAACACGTCGATCGCGGCGGCGAGGATCTTTCGCCGGGTCGCTTCAGACCGAACCTGGCGCGCCATCGCCGCTATGCCTCCGGACTCTCGTGGGTGCGCAGATTCTGCTGATCTCGTCTCACATTGCCTCGCAAGCAGATTAACAGGCGGTCCGGCCGTTCCGATGGGCCAGCCCGCCGTGTTCTTATTGCGGCGACTCCACGTCAGTCGACGTCGAATTGATCGCGAGCGCCGCGCGCCGCTTGAGGAATTGCCCGAAATACTCGAATCGGTCCGGTTGTAGAACGCCCGTCAAAATGAAGGTCCAACACTTCTGCACATCGAGCAAGAACCGTTCCGGTTGATCCAGCGTGCTCGTTTGTCGCAGTCCCATGTGCATGGACACCAACAACCGTCCCACGTCATGGGGATCGCACCGATTATCGATGTCACCTTCGGCAATGGCTTGCTCGACGACGCCGGCCAGGGCGTCGACCCAGTTGCCCATCAACTTCTCTTGCAGCCCTTGCGTCCGGCCCACCGATTCGATGAGGTTGAGCCCCGCGCGCACGGCATCGGTCTTGATGTCCCCGACGGCTATCAGATACGAGAAGTCGATGAGGGTCTCGAGGCCCGAAAGTCCGCGCTTCATCAGGTTTTGCACAGCGCTGGCGCCGGTGGCGGTCTGCTTTTCGATGATCGCGACCGCGAGCGCGTGCTTCGACTTGAAATGAAAGTACATCGCCCCCTTGGTGAGTTCCGCCTCGGCGAGGATGTCGTCGAGGCCGACGTCGTGGTAGGGCCGTCGCGCGAACTGATGCGAGGCCGCTCGCAAGATTTGTCGCCGCGTCGCATCCGCGCGGCCATCGTGGGATTGCACAGTCATCGGTTCGAAGAACTCACCTTTGCGATGCCGTGCATCGCTCACGACCGTCGGCGAGGCCGCTGTCCGGGGTGGCGTGGATCCCCCCCGAGATATTGATGCCGTCAAGCAGGGCACGCACCTCGCTTCTCCCCGATCCAGAGCAAACACTCGCCGTGTGTCTCAAGCGACATTTGACCACTACTGACGTTAGCAGCCGCCGGGGACCCCATCCGTGAGTCCGCGAGCCAGGGCCTCAGATACCTGTAGTGCAGATCATACAAGTTATGTGAACTAAAGGTATGTTTTGTGGGCTATTATAGGGGAGTCAGTTTGATACGTCCGTCAAGGGGAATCAATGTCGCTGGTCACCACACAACCCGGTGCGCGGACCACACTGGCCAGCACATTTGCGGGTGACGACGCGGCGATCAGCGGCGGATGCTGCGCCGCGCCAGCTTCGCTCGACGTCATCATTTCCTCCACACGCGCCGCCAACGCGGCCGCTGCCAACCGACGCGCGGGTTCGACGTGATCGATTTTGGCGCGTTACCACCGGAGATCAACTCCACCAGGATGTATGCCGGTCCCGGCCCGGTATCCCTGTCGCTTGCCGCCGTTGCCTGGGAGAATCTCGCCGCCGAATTGCATTTCGTGGCGAGTTCCTACCGAACGGTGATCGCGGGTTTGACCACCGGACGGTGGCTCGGGCCGTCGTCGCTGTCCATGGCATCCGCCTTCGGGCCATACGTGGCGTGGACGACGGGGGCGGCCGCGCGGGCGGCCGAGGCGGCCGGCCAAGCACGGCTTGCGGTAGAGGTATATGAAGCCGCCTTCGCGATGACGGTCCCGCCGCCGGCGGTTTTCGCCAACCGGGCTCAGCTCGCCTCGCTGACCGCCACCAACTTCTTCGGCCAGAATTCGCCGGCGATCGCGGCCAACGAGGCCGAATACGGCGAGATGTGGGCCCAGGACGCTGCGGCGATGTACCAATATGCCGCGAATTCCGCGATCGCGACCGATGTGACGCCGTTCACCGATGCGCCGGAAGTGACCGATCAGAGCGGGTTGGCCTCGCAAGAAATCGCGGTCGCCAAGGCCACCGGCATTTCGGGCGGGCAGCAAGCGGCGCTGAAGGGACTGATCAACACCGTTCCCTCGACGTTGGAAGCGTTCTCGACACCGCTCGCAGACATGTCGACAAATGCGCTGGGCGACGCGGTGTCGGGATTTTCGCTCGACTCGGGAGCCGTCTCCACTCTCAGCGACATATCGGCGATCTGGATCATGGCGCTGCCCACCCCGCTGTACGCGCTGTCCAGCCTTTTTGGAATCGCCCAGACCAGCCAGTCCATGGCCATGGCCGCCGGCACCGTCGGGACCGACCTCGGAGCGGCGGCCGCGGCGGGTGCGGCCGAGGCCGCATCCGGCGCGGCCGAGCTCGGGAACGCGGGCGCGGGCGCGCTCGGCAGCATGGGCTCGGCGGCGTCGTTGGGGCCCATGTCGGTGCCGCAGGGCTGGACCAGCGTCATTCCGCCGTCACCGGTGGGCGGCGCCCTCTCAGCGCTGCCCAACGGCGCCGGGGCCGGTGCGGCCTCGACACCGAGCATGTTGGGCGGAGTGCCGCTACAGGGCCCGAAGTCCGGGGCGGGGTCCTCTCCCGGTCCGCGCTATGGGCTGGTGCCCACCGTCATGGCCCAGCCACCGGCCGCCGGATACGGATAACCACCGTGATTCCCGCCGGTTACGGCATGCGCAGCAGCGCCGACCACCCGACCCCTACGAGCGTCTGTTCCGGAAGGAAACGTCAGTGAAATACACGCCTACGAGCATCGCTGGGGTCACGATCGTCGACATCGAGCCCAGCTGCGACCACCGCGGCTTTGTCTCACAGTCCTTCTGCGCCCAGGAGTTCGCCGAGATCGGCCTGATCGCCGATGTCGTGCAGACACAGATCTCCTTCAACTACACCCGCGGCACGGTGCGGGGTTTGCACCGTCAGGCCCCGCCGCACCCGGAGGCCAAGCTGATTCGGTGCACCCGCGGCGCGATCGCCGACGTCGCGGTGGACGTTCGCCCCGAGTCGCCCACCTACGGCAGGCACGTCATGGTGGAGTTGACCGCCGACAACCACCGAGCGCTGTTTGTGCCGCCCTATCTCGCCCACGGTTTCCAGACCCTGGTGGACGACACCGAAGTCAGCTGCCAGATCAGCGGTTCGCAGGCGCCCGCCGGCCAAGAGGGTTTCCGGTTCAACGAGCCGGAATTCGGCATCAAGTGGCCGCTGCCGGTCACAGTCATCTCCGAAGAGGACGCGACCTGGCCGAAGTCGGACAGCGTCGAGAGCATCGACGAGGACGTCGTCGTGATGATGGATGTCAACCGACTGCTGGCCGAACGTTGCACCCATGACTCGTCCGCGCTTCCGGCCGCTATCGCGCCGCCGGTACGCCACGCGGTCCATCTCAGCGAATGCGCCACGCCATCGGGGGCACGATTCGGCTCTGATGCGCGGGCGCGTCGCCAAGAGAGCGGGTCGGCATGACCGCCTTGCTACACAGCCAGGTCCCCGGCGCGCCGACAGCCGTGCCCGCCTCGCCGCCGATCGGTGGCCGCGACCTCCGTCGTTGGCAACGCAAATACGCCCACGGCGTGCAGATGACCGATGCGGCGATCGTTGCCGGATCGGTGACGCTGGCGCAGCTCGCCCGGTTCGGGGATTCGCCGTCTTCCTCCGGTTATGCCGGCGCCATGATGACGCTGTTCTCGGCGCTGTTCGCGGTGCTTTGGCTGTCGTCGCTGGAAATCTTTCAGACACGGTCGCCGCGAGTCCTCGGCGGAGGCCTCGACGAATACCGGCGCATCGCGCACGCGTCGTTCCAGACCTTCGGGATCGTCGCGATCCTCACCCTGCTCGCCAAGATCGATCTGGCCCGCGGCTACCTGGCGGTCGCGCTTCCCGTCGGCACGCTGGGACTGCTGGTCAGCCGTAAGATGTGGCGCCGCTACATCGGCCGGAAACGAGCGCAGGGCGCATACCAGACGAAGGTGCTGGCGATCGGCGACCGTTCCGGGGTCGCACATCTGGCGGAGGAACTGCTGCGCAACCCGAAAGACGGCTACGCCGTGCTCGGTGTCTGCATCCCGGGCTACGGCCCACCCCGCGGCGAGACGCTGTGGGTTCATCAGCAGGCGATCCCGATTCTCGGTGACGACACGTATGCGGTGCCCGCGGCCGGGCGCTGCGGCGCGGACACCGTCGCGGTGGCCCGCACCGAGCAATTGGGTGTGCAGGGCATCCGAGAGTTGATGTGGCAGTTGGAATCCACCGACGTCGACCTCGTGGTGTCGCCCGGAGTGATGGACGTCGCTCGCGCCCGACTGGCTCTGCGGCCTTACGCGGGTTTCCCGCTGCTGCACGTGGAAAAGCCGCAATACGAAGAGACCAACCGCTTTCAGAAGCGGGCGTTCGACTTCTGTTTCGCCCTGGCCGCGCTCGTCGTGACCATGCCGGTCATGCTGGTCTGCGCGATCGCGATCAAGCTGACCAGCAAGGGACCGGTGCTCTACCGAGCCGAACGCATCGGCCTCGAGGGCAAGCCCTTCACGATGTTCAAGTTCCGCACCATGGTGGACGGCGCCGACACGCAAGTCGAGCATCTGTTGCCGCGCAATGAGGGCGCCGGCGGCATGTTGTTCAAAATTCGCCGGGACCCCCGCGTCACCGCCGTCGGCCGGGTATTGCGCAAGCTCAGCCTCGACGAGTTGCCGCAATTCCTGAACGTGCTGAGGCAGGATATGAGCGTCGTCGGCCCACGCCCGCCGCTGCGTCGCGAGGTGGAGAACTACGACGTCGAAGCCAAACGCCGGCTGCTGGTGAAACCGGGAGTCACCGGATTGTGGCAAGTCAGCGGCCGTTCGGACCTTTCCTGGGAAGATTCGGTCCGGTTGGATCTGTTCTATGTCGATAACTGGTCGATGGCGGGGGATCTGATGATCGTCGCCAAGACGCTCAAGGCCGTATTGGTAGGCGACGGAGCCTACTGATGAAACAGCGATGACAGAACCGGTGGTCGACCCTGCGGTCGCGCCGTCGGTCCCGCTGTCGCGGATCGCTCACGCCTACGCGATCCAGCTGGTCTGCCGGGCACTGGGGATGATGGCGTCGGTCGTGTCGGTGGCGATGACGGCCCGCTACCTGGGCCCGGGGCCCTACGGGCAACTCATGATCGCGGTCGTCTTCATCGGGATGTGGTCCAGCCTGGCCGATCTCGGCATCGGCACCGTCATCGTTCGCCGCGTCACGTCCGGCCGGGGCGAACTCGACCGCCTCGTGCGGGTCAACAGCGGCCTGTCCCTGATGTATTGCCTTCCGCTGGCGGCGATGGCGGTAGTCTCCGGGCTGCTGATCTACCGCGACCATGACGTGCGGGTGATGCTCGTGGTGCTGTCCGGGCAGCTGCTGATGATGACGATGATCACCCGCTTCGAGCCGGTCTTCATGGCCACCGTCAAGTTCTCCGCGGTGGCCATCTCCGACGTCGCCGGCCGGATCGGCGTGCTGGGCGCGGTCTGCTGGTTGGTGGCCGGCCACGCGGACGTGATCTGGTTCGCGGTGGTCCAGCTGATCCCCCCGGCACTGCAACTGTTGATCCAGGGCACCGCCGCGGCGCGACACGTCTCGCTGCGGCCCATCTTCGCGCCCGGGGAGACCGTCGATTTGTTGCGGGAGACCCTGCCGCTGATGGGCGTCATGGTGGTCGCACTCGTCTACTGGCGCGCCGACGGGTTCATCCTGTCGCTGCTCAGCACCCAATCCGAGGTCGGGGTCTACGGGTTGGCCTACACGCTTGCGTTCAATACCGAGGTGTTGGCACTTTTCTTCCTCAAGTCGTCGTTGTCGACGGCCACCGAGTTGTTCGCGCGCGATGTCGGCGCTTTCGCCGAATTCATGCGCCGCAGCGTCGAATTGATGTATTTCATGATGGTGCCGGTCGCGGTGGTCGGCGGGTTGCTGGCCGGCCCGTTGATCGGGTTGCTCGGCGATCGAGCCTTCGTCGCGCGCGGAACGCCGACGCTGGCATTGCTGTTGGTCGCGGCCGCGCTGCGGTGCATCGCCAGCACCCTCGGCCAGGGCTTGTTCGCCTCACATCAACAGCAGTTCTTGTTCCGCGTCTGGGTCGTCACGCTGGCGCTCAACATCATGCTGAATCTTGTGCTGGCGGGCCGGTTCGGCGCCGTCGGCGCCGGTGTCACGTTGGTGTGCACGGAGCTGTTCAGCATGCTGGCCGCGAGCTGGCGACTGCGACGCCGGTGCGGCTACCGCGAGCCGACGACATTCTTGCTGCGGTTGCTCGTGCCGACCGCGGCCAGCGTCGCGATCGTGCTAGTGCTTCCCGGGCTGCACGTCGTGCTGGTCCTCATTCTCGCGGCCGCCGTCTACCTGACCGTGAACATGACGATCGGCCCCCTCAAGTGGTCGATGCTGGCTTCGCTGACCGGGAAAGCGATGCCGGCATGATCCGTCAAACAGATCGGGCGTATCTGAGACGCCCGATCGGTGATGTGGCCACGCTGCCCTCGGAACGACCGCTCGCGGTGATGATCGTGACGGACGACAACCAAGTACTGGCAGACAAATGTCTGGACAGCGTCGCCAAGCACCTACCCGGGCTACCCGTCTATGTCTACGACAACAGCGATGACGGATCTTCCGGTCGCCGGCAGCTGGCCGCTCGCCATCGGACGGTCCAGTGGGTTCTGGGGTCCACCCACCTAGGCGTCGGGCAGGCCGTGAACGTGTTGGTGGAGCGCGTGCCCAGCGAATCGGACCTGCTGCTGTTGCATCCCGCCGCCGAGCTGCACAGCCCGTTGACGCGGACCAGGGAACTGCTACGTCAGCCCGCGGTAGCGGCGGTGTCGCCGATGGCGCGCATCGCGGCCTCGTCTGATGCCGCGCCGTGGGACACCGCGATGCGCCGGCCCACCCTGCTGCGTGCGCTGCTGGCCGCCACCGGCCGCTCGAATTCGCTACGCGGAACCCCTCTTTCGCCCCGCTACCACCAACCGCCGACCGAATCGCAAAGCATCGGCGGCTACGTCGCTGGGGGCTGCCTGGCAATCAGCCGCGCGGCATGGAACACCATCGGCGGCTTCGATGAGGAGTTCGTCGGGTACGGCGTGGACATCGACTGGCAGGCCCGCGCACGCGCGGCAGGCTGGCGCGTTCTGCTCGCCAACGAACTCGGCGTCGACCACCGTAGTCCGGTGGCCGACTTCGGTGCGCTCGGAGCCGACACGATGCCACCCGGCCACGCCGACGACCGTCGCCGCGATCAGGACCTGTTGCGGGGCGACACCGCCCTGGTGCTCGAGCACCAGATCAGCGTTCACCACGCGGATTTATACCTGGCCGGGACAACGGTTTTGGACCGAATACAGCGCGCCAAGCGGGTTGCCCGCCGCACGGCACCGCGCAGCCGGAGCAGCAGCCTGCCGGCTATCGTGATCGCCACCAATCGCCTGGTATACGGAGGAGCCGAGCGCCAGAAGGCTTTGCTGGCAGCCGAATTGGACCGCCGCGGCTACCCGGTGACCATCGTCTGCGTGCAGCGGTTCGGCCCGATGATCAACGAGATCCCGACCGGTGTGCGCGTGGTGCGTCAACCATGGTGGGCGCCGGCCGTCGACCTACCCGCCGGCCCGTCGGTGTTGATCAGCGGCGACACCAACACCGAGACGGGGTTTGGCACGCTGTGGCGGGCCACCGGCCGCGAGCGGCGATGGCTGGTCGCACCGCACACTCCGCCGGAGGAAGACCGGCCGATCTACTCGCGCCCACTGGCCGCCGCGATGTCCCGGGCGGATGGCTTTCTCGTTCTGGCGCAACGGCATTGGGAGATGCTGGCCGAACACCATCGGCTGACCGGACGGCGCTTCGTGGCACCCAACGGCGTCCCGATCCAGGGCCGGCCGAGCCAGCGGGTGCGTCCCGCCGATGCTCCGGTGCATCTGGTGGTCCTCTCCCGAATCGTCGAGCACAAGAACCCGCATCTGCTGATCGAGGCGCTCAGCGGTCTCACGGAATTGCCATGGGCGCTATCGATATTCGGCGACGGCCCCGACCGTGCGCGCCTCGAGGCGCGCACCCCGGCCGCGTTACGCGACCGAGTGCATTGGCGGGGCTGGTCGCCAGGCCCCGAGCACGCGCTGGCCGGGGCAGATCTGTTGTGCCTGCCCAGCCGCTTAGAGGCGTTCCCGTTGGTCATTCTCGAGGCGATGAGCCGGGCGATACCGGTTGCGGCGTCTGCGATCTGCGCGGTCCCGGAAATGTTGGACTTCGGCGGGGCCGGCTTCCTCGTCGAGCCGGTAACGGCGCAGGGATGGCGGGAGCGGTTGGCCGAGATACTGGCGGATCCCGACGCGCTGCCGTCGGTGGGCATGCAGGGTTATGAGCGGATGCGCAAGCACTACACCGTGGAAGCGATGACGGATGCCTACCTCGACGCGATAGACGCGATACTGTGAACGCACCGAATGCTCAGCCCGCGCAATTGGAGCGCAGCGCCCCAACTTTCACCGTCGGCGACGGAATCAACACGGTTTGGCCTCGCGGCAACCGAGCACCCGAAGGGAATTGAGATCAGCGGCAAGCAGATCCGCGAGCTGGAGGCCAGCCGCGGCACTCATCGACTACGAGAAGTCCTTTACTCCCGGCGACGCCCGCACGGCACGGCCGCCGGGGGCGGCCCCGCTGCCTACAATGCAGCGATGAAACCCAGCCTGCCGCGCCGCCTGGCAGCACTTGCGGGGCTGGTCGCGATGCTGATCTTGGCGGCGCCGCCGGCGCCGCACGCGGCAGCGGACCCGGCGAGCAATGGCGGCGCCGTCATCGAAGCACCGACCATCCCGCTGCCCAATCTGGGTGGGCCGAGCGCGATCGAGTTCTATCCACATCGCGAGCTGTCCGTCACCGGGCTGACCTTTTCGGTGCCCGCGGGATTGAACCCGGTGTCGTTGAACGCGATTCTCGAAAGCCCGGTCAACCTCCGGTACGGCAACCTGACGGTGACCCAGGACGACCGCACGATCAGCCGGATGGAATTGCCGACCAAAGACCAGACCCCGTTGGTCATTCCCCTTGCCGGAACGAAAGTCACCGGCAACTCGGTGAGCCTTACCCTAACCGCGACGCTGCTGCCGCTCGACAATTATTGCTGGGATCCCCTGACCCCGATACGACTCGTCAACGGATCGATCACGTTCGCCGGCGGCGAAGTCGCGCCGAAGACCGTCGCCGACTTCCTGCCTCCCGTGATTCGCAAGCTGACCATCTTCGTTCCGCCGAAGCCGACACAGCAAGAATCCGATGCGGCAGTGCAATTGGCCGCGGCGTTGGAAGATCACTACGGCGCCGAGAATCCGCAAGTGGCCGTCGAAGCCCTCTACGACCGCGGGAGCACCGTGGTCGATCCGTCCCAGCCCCTGGAACGGCAGATCATCATCAAAGAGGGCCCGGACAAAGGTCTTTCGCTGCAGGGCAGCAACGGCGTTCCGGCGCTGCTGATCTCGGGCGCCGGTGACGAGCTCACCAACCAAACCCGCCTGCTGACCGATCCTTCCGTGAAATTCGCGCTCGGCCCCTCCGCGGTGGGCGGACCGCTGCCGAACAAGCAGAAGCTCGCCGCCGATACCACCACGCTCGAACAGCTGAACCAGAATTCGCTCAGCGCCGAGGACCTGTGGCCCGACGTAAGCATCAGCCTGGACCAGACCCGGTGGGGACATTCACTGCAACACCTTCGAGTGCATGTGATCGGTTCGCACACACCGCTTCCCAACAATTTCGGCGGCGAGGTCCTCGCCTCGGTCGCCGGGCAGACGATCAACCGATGGCCGGCCGAAGCAAACGGCACGATCGATCGCTGGGTCGACATACCGGATCGGCTGCTGAGCCGTTCCACCAGCCTGTCGATCAAGGTGCACACCACCGGCGACGCCGGGCATTGCGGCGAGTACCTTCCGATCACCCTGAAGATCGACCCTAAGAGCGAGGTTCAGACCTCGCGCGCCAATCCGCCTATCCCCAAAGGCTTTCCGTCGATTCCCCAGTCGTTGATGCCGCGCATCCAAATCGGCATCACCGACGACGCGTTCAACGACACCGTGCGCGCCGCCCAGATCATGGTCGGCCTGCAGCAGCTGAGCGTGGTGCCGTTGGCGACCAAGGTCACCAGTCTCAAGCAGGCGATCGATAGCCGAGACCCGGCGGTCCTGATATCGGCCGGCGCTTGGCCGGTCCAGACGATCCCGCTGCCTTTCAACGCGGAACAGGGCAGCATCACGATCGAGGGCGCCGACGCGGGCGGCGAATCGGTGTCGCTGACACTGGATCCGTCGATCCACTTCGGCTCGCTACAGACCGCGTACGACGGTCACCGCTCGTTTTTGATCGCGACCTCCAACGGGGCGCCCGGTCAGCTCGACGAATTGCTGCGCTGGTTGGCCGCGGAGCCGGGCCGGTGGTCGCAACTGGACGGCCGCGAGATCATCTCCGTGCCGGGCAGTGAACCCATCACGGTGGCCAATCCGCCCAGCGACGTCGTGGTGAAGCCGCCGACGCAGGAGGACCACTACACGTGGGTGTGGTGGGTCGCCGGCTGGGTGGTGGTAGCCGCCGTCGGCGGCGGCGTGCTGCTGTACCGGGCCCGCAGAAACTCAGTCTGATCGGCGAAGCGGCAATGAGCAGAAGCAGCAGCGGATCCAGGCGCGCGTTGGCAAGAGAGTGCCCGGGTAGGGCATAGAGAGGTATCACTCGATGGATTTCCGCACCTTTACCCGGACTCTCAGCGTTCACTGGAAGCTGTTGACCGCGGCCGTGCTGGCCTGTGTGGCCGGCGCCGCGGCGGTCACCATGTTCCAGACGAGGGTCTATCAGTCGTCGGCCACCGTGCTCATCTCGTTTCCCGGGCAGACCGACCCCTCGCAGTTGTACTACGGGACCCAGGCCGTGCAAGAGCGGCTGTCCTCGTACGCGGCGATCGCCGGCGGACGCTCGGTGGCCGAGCGCGCGGTAGCCCACTACGACCTCCCGATCAGCGCCGACGCGCTGGCAAGCAAGACGCACGTCCAGTACGTCCCGAAGTCGCTGCTGTTCACCATCAGCGTCACCGATACCGACGCCCATCGCAGTGCGGCGTTCACCGAAGCGATGGCCGATGAGTTCGTCACGGTGGTCGGGTCACTGGGTGCGCCCCCGAAGGGAGCGCCACCGCAGCAGACGGGCGACCAACCCCCCGCACAAACTCAGCAACCCGAGACCATCCTGGCCCGGGCGTCGGTGGTGGAGCCGGCGACGGTGCCGCGTGTCCCGGTAAGTCCGGTGCCGATCCGCAACATGGGGTTGGGGCTGGTGGCCGGGGTGCTGCTGGGGATCGCGGTGGCGTTGACCCGCGAGGCCACGGATCACACCGTTCGCGATCGCGAGAAGCTGGAGCGGCTTTCCAAGCTGCCGACCTTGGCGGAGCTGCCGGGGACGCGCGGCACCGCACCACGATTCGGCACCGACATCTCCTTCGACGACGCGGTCCGAGGTTTCCGGGCGCGTCTGCTCAGGGCGGCGGGACCCGGAGCGACCCGGGTGCTGGTGACGGCACCGTTCGGCGGCGAGGGAACCACGACCACCGCGCTGAACCTGGCGAAGGCATCCGCCGAAGCGGGCGAGGACGTTCTGCTCGTCGAAGGTGACACCCGTCGACCGGTGATCGCGGGCCTGCTGAAAGTCGAATCGGGCGAAGGCCTGGCCAGCGCGCTGGCCAACCCCGAAATCGCGGTCGAAATCGTCAAGCCGACCCCGATCGCCAAGCTGTTCATGCTTGCGCCGCGCGCCGCCCGTCGCGACACGCTGCCCTCCAGCGCGTACCTGCCGGAGGTGCTGGACAACGTGATGCAGGAGCTGTCCGCCACGTTCACCCGAACGGTCATCGACGGCCCGCCGGTGCTGGCGACGGCCGACTCCGGCATGCTGGCCGGCACCGTGCACGCCACCGTGTTGGTGGTCCGGGCGCGGCGCACCACCGAGGAAGAACTCGCCGATGCGCTGACCGCGTTGCAGGCCGCCGGGGCCCGGGTGATCGGCACCGTGCTGACCAACGCCCGAGTGTCCCAGCACACCCGGGCCGCCGCCCGGACCTACCGGGCGAAACTCGGCGGATCGACGTGATCAGGTACCTGCGGACTCGCCAACGCTTGGTGTTGTCCGTAGTGGTTATGGGCGGGTTCCTGCTCGGGTGCTTCGCGTTCGGTGTGGCCGCGACGCGCGACCCATATGTCGGCGTCGTCCCCGTCGGCGCGATGTTCGCCCTGGTCGTGTACTGGGCAAAACCCGAGCTGATGGTATGGATCGCGTTGTTCTACACGTTCGGCGCGCTGCCGATCGGTCTGTATGTCGGCAAAGTCCTCGGCCCGGTGACGATCTTCGTCTGGCACGTCGTGCTGCTGACGGCGATCGCCTACCTGATCCAACTGGTGCGGCCGCGGTTCTCCGATTACCTACCACCGGCCATCCTGCTGTTGACCATCCTGTATTTCACCGCGATCGGATTCGCCAACGGACACTCCGCCGAGGCGATATTGCACGAAGTGGCGTGCCTGTGCGAAATGCTCGCGGGGTACCTGCTGGCCCTGTTGATCGTCTACGGCGACTACATCAAGGGAGCGACGCAGACACTGATCCTGACGCTGTGGTTTTCGGCGGTGATGGTCATTCTGAGCTCGTCACTGGGCCTGCGCCTGACCGGCCGCTTCGAAACCATCGGTGAATCGACCACCGGTGGCTCGGTCACCCGCCTGATCGTCCCCACCACCGCGCCGGCGATCGCGGTGCTGGCCGCGCTGATGGCCGCCAAGGTCCTCGGCCGGGTAAGGCCCGCAACGTTTTTCGCCCTGGGCGTCCCGGCGTTGATCATTTCACTGGTGGCGTTCTCCCGCGGCACGCTGATCGTGATCGGGCTGGCCGGGGTCGTTGCGTTCTTCGCCAAACCTTCCTGGCAAACGCTGCGGCGCGCAGCCGTGTTTGCCGTCACCAGTGCGGCGCTGTTGGCAGCGATGCTGCCGGTTGCGATGTTCCTGCTGCAGCACTCGAAGGCTGGAGCATGGCTGGGCCATCAGCTCGCCGGCTTCAACTACCGCGTGCTGGGCGGTGTCAAAGCCAGTGCGCTCGCCGTCGACGACTCGACGCAATACCGGTTGGTCGAAAATGCCGACCTCGGCCGTGAAATCGCCAAGGCACCGGTGTTCGGCCACGGATTGGGTTATGCGTACCGACTGCCCTTCGGCGACGAGGGATCCGGCAGCGACGCATTCGGGTTCGACAGTTTCACCGTGCTGCTGGGCACCACCTACGCGCACAACTTCTACCTGTGGTGGCTGGTCAAAGCCGGGGCGTTGGGCATGGTGGTCTTCGCGTGGTTCGCGCTGCGGCCGGTGGTTCGGGCCCTGCGCAGCGTGTCGACACCGGCGAAGATCGCCGGCGCGGTCAGTGTCGGCCTGCTGGTGTTGAACATCGTCGGTCCGAATATCGAAGACACCCCCGATTCGGTGGTGTACGGCATGGTCCTGGGCTCGGCGATGGGGTTCGCCAACCTGGCCCGCCGGCGGCCGGATGACCCCGACAGCGCGGGTCCCGACGACGGCGCGACCGACGACATCACCGAACCGATTCCGCTGCTGGTAGGGGGCCCGGCCGCCGCCGCTCCCCGGCGGGCCAAGCACTCGACGCAGCCGTTCTGACGCCGCACCGCGTCAGAGCCGATCCGCACCCACCTCGCCCAGCACGTCCATCATGCGATCCGCGACGCGGTCGACGGTGTAGCGCTGGGCGTAGTGACGAGCCGCGGCGGCTCCGCGCTGCGCGGCGACGGACGGATCGGCCAGCTCGTCGAATGCGGTGACCAGCCCGGCGACGTCGTCGACACCGATCGCCGGGCAGCCCGGCGGTTGGTATTCCGGCAGGCCGCCGACCGCGGAAACGATCGGCGTGACGCCCAGCTGCATCGACAACACCTGCACACCGCTTTGCGACGCGCGCCGGTAGTGCGCGACCGAACCCTTCGCCGCCGCCAGCGTGGTGACGATGTCGGCGTAGCGGTAGCTGCCGGTGCGCCGCCGCGCGTGTTCGGGCAGCGTGCCGGTGTCGAATGATCCGTCGCCGATGAGCACCAGGTCGTCACCGCGCCAGCCGCCGCCGGCCACATGCTGTCGCCATGCCTCGAGCACCACCTCGAGGTTCTTGTACGGGTGCAGCCGACCGATCACGGTGAAGTCGCGACGCTCTTCGGGCCCCGCCAACGGGGGAACCAGGGCGGGATCGAGGTCGCTGGTGAGCGGCAGCACGTGGACGCGGGTGCGTCGCACGTCGCGCCGGTCGGCGATGGCGTTCGCGACATAGTCGCTGTAGGCGATCGTGGCTGCCGAGCGGGCGCCCCACCGATCGAACACCGCGCGCTCGGCGGCCGGGAGCTCTTCGATCGCATCATGGGGACGGTCGTCGTGCACCAACTGAACGCGCGGAACCCTTCCGGCCAGCGCGATCCACCGTGGATCGCGGACCAGCTCGGCCACGACGACATGCGGCCGATACCGGCGGATGCGCCGCCACGCCGCGACGGCGGCGGGCCAGGTCGCGGCGGTACGAAACCGGGGATCGAGCACCAGTTCGTAATCGCGCGGCGCGTCGGATTCTGGGTGCAGGTCGGATGTCACCAGCAACGCGTCGGCGCCGCGCCGGTGCAACGCCTCCACTTGGACCCGCGCCAACGGCCGCAGCCACGGCGAAAGCCACAGCACCCGAAGGTCGCGCCGTGACACGTTACTTACCAATGTCGGCGATCAGCGTGTCGCGTGGAACGTCCAGCGTCGCAATGGGATACAGCCCTGAGTTGTCACGGCCATCGCGCGCCAGCTGCATGGGCGGATAGTTCACCACGTGGGTAGCATCCGGCTTGTGCTGCTGCCACTCGACGGTGGCGCGCAGCGTGTAGTGTCCCGGCGCCAAGCCCCCCAGGTCGACATGAACCGTCTCGGTGGCCGACGTCGGCACCGCCTGCTCGCGTGATTGGCTGGTGTCGTCGGAGACCAGCGATTTGAGATCGACCGTCGCCGGTATCGTCCGCACCACCGCTCCGGAGAAATCCACCAGCTTGTAACCGGGCACCCACTTCTCGGTGGCGGCGGCTGCTCCATAGTTGGTCCATACCGCCAAAATGGTTGCCGTCTTGCCCTGTACCGATTGCGATCCGGGGCGCGCCTCGACCGAATACCGATACCCGGCCGCCACGTTGGCCTGAGCCCACAGCAGGTACAGGTTGGGGTCCATCGCCGCGTTCGATTCCCGGTCAGGGAAATTGAAGCTCGACGTCATCGACACGTGGTAGCTGACGACGTCGTGCAGGCCCTTTTCGTAGTAGGTCCGCGGGTCGGTTCCCGGGGGCAGCTGGCACCATTCGGTGATCAGCAGCGCCGAGGACAGCCGCTGCTTGATCGCGTTGACGACCGCATCGTTGGACCGCACGTATTGCGAGTCTTTGGACTCGGCCCACGTCGGCAGCGGTGCGTAGACGCCGAGGCAGTCCGCGCGGATACCGACCGGCGCCGAAAGCTTCTTCGTGACGTCGTCGGCGAGCAGTTGGCGCACGATCTCCGGATTGTCCGGCGCGGTCACCAATTGGGTATGCGGAAAAGCGTTTACGTTCGCCGCAACCAATTGGCGAATCGAGGCGATGGTGATGCTCTGATCGCGAAACTGGCTGTAATACCCCAGCTTTGCCACGCTGTCGTCGGGCTCGGGACCCGGCGCGCCGAGTACGTCGCGCAGGTACGAGATGTGGTTTTCGCTGAAATCCCCGTAGCCCGAGAACTCGAACACGCTGAGTCGTTCGTCGCGGTCATAGCGGCGGCCGAGCGCGGCGAGCAGATCCTGAAATGCCCGTAGATAGTTGGGGTCGTTCCAGTTCGGCACGACCTGGATCACCCCGGCCCCGGGACCGGTCGGCGGATTCGGGTAACTGGTGGTTGCGCCCGGCATCGCACGCACCCAGTCGGGAACGCCGATGTTCGTGTTGTTGGGATACGAGTCGTCGCAGCAGGAGCTGTAGGCCATCACCCGAAGCGTCATCCGCATGCCGCGCTCGCCCAGCCTCGCCAGTGCGTTGTCGATCGGGCTGAAGTCGAACTTGCGATCGTCGGGCGCGTCGGGTGCCAACGTGTGCGGGTCGACGGGCTGGATCTGCCGCCATGACAGACGCAGACTGGCGTCGTGGGACGCCGGCCATGCCGGATAGCGTTGCTGCGCGGGATTACCTTGTGGGAAAAGCGGTTCCAGCAGATCCTCGTACTGACCGCGCAGGGGGTTGGAGATCTCCTGGGTGTTCGACGGTATGGCCGGGCTGACCATCGCGTTCAACGGGCCGGATTGCTTCTGACCACCGCACCCGCTGAGCACCAACATCGCGAACATGGCAACAGCCAGCACCTTTTTGCTAATTTTTTCGACCATTCTGGAATCAGATGGCGCCCTGCGACAAGGCCTCATGATCGGCCAGGAACGGCATCGGCATCCAACGCGCCGAGAGCAATGCCTCCATCGCATCGCCGGGGACGGGCTTCGACAACAAAAACCCTTGTGCGCGGTGACACCCGTGCTGCATCAAAGTCAATGCGGCAGCGGGTGTTTCGACTCCCTCGGCGACAACCTGCAGACCGAATGCCTCGGCGAGCCCGATGATGGCGCGCACGATGGCCAGGTCGCCGGCGTTGGTCCCCAGATCGCGCACGAAGCCGGCGTCGATCTTCAGCATGTCGACCGGCAGCGACTTCAGGTGTGACAGCACCGCGTAACCGGTCCCGAAGTCATCGATGGCCAGCTGCACGCCGACCTCTTTGAGCTCCGCGAGGGTGTTGCGGGTGGTTTCGATGTCGTGCACGACGGCGCGCTCGGTGATCTCCAGGCACAACGACTCGGCGTCGATGCCGAACTCTTCGATCGTCTCGGCGACGCTGCGCACGAAGCCGCGGGTGATCAGCTGCACGGGTGAGACATTGACGCGCAAGATCGCGCCCTGGCCCACGCCGTTGGCGCGCCAGCGGCTGAACTCGGCGCAGGCGGTGCGCATCACCCAGCGGCCCAGCTCGCCGGCCAGGTTGGTCGACTCGGCCACTCCGATGAACGCGTCGGGCAGCAGCAAGCCCCAGATCGGGTGCCGCCAGCGGACCAGCGCCTCGGCAGCGACCACCGCGCCGGTCCACAAGTCGACCTCGGGCAGGTAATGCAGCAGCAGCGCCTCGCTGCCGATATCGCCCTGTAGGTGCAGCTCGATGTCGTTGCGGAAGGCGCTCTTCAACGACATGTCGTCGGTGAACACCGCGATCTGGTTGCCGCCGGCGCGCTTGGCGGTCAGCACGGCCTCGTCCGCGCGGCGCAACAACGCGGTGCAGTTGTCGCGCTCCGGCATCCCGACCGCCAGCCCGATGCTGACGGTGCGGCTGATCATGTGACCGCCGATGGCCAGCCGCTCGCAGAGCATCTTCGCCAGCCGCCGGGCGAACGATTCCGCGGTCTCCGGCGACATCGACTGCTCCGGCACCACGACGAACTCGTCGCCGCCCAGCCGGGCGATCATCGCCTGCGAGCCGACGCACATCTGAATGCGTTGCGCGAAGACCCTGATGAACCAGTCGCCCGCGGTGTGGCCAAGGTAGTCGTTGATCGGCTTCAACCGGTCGAGGTCGAGATACAGCACCGCGACGGGTCCCGGCTTTCCGGCGGCGAGCCGTTCGGACAAGTGCGCGACCAGCGCCCGGCGGTTGTACAAGCCGGTCAGGTCGTCGTGCTCGGCCAGGTACCGAAGCTTCTGCTCGGCGGCCAGACGCGCTTGCAGCTGGGCGAACAGGGCGGCGACCGCCTCGAGCGTGTTGATCTCGGTTTGCTTCCACTTGTGGTCTCCGAACCTGACGAAACCGAGTACACCGGTCGTCGCCTCGCCCGACAGCAGCGGCGCGGCCGCCACCGAGGGAGCGCTGGGCCGTGTGGCCCCGGTCAGCCAGCGCCGCCACGAACGCCGACCGGGCGCTATGACCACCGGCTTGCGGCCCTGCTCGCATTCGGTCAGCAGCGCGTCGGCGCCGGCGTAGGGAAGGACGTCCGTCGCGTCCGAATCCGCGACCTCAAGGCGCGGCGGCCACTCCGCGACCAGCACCGAGGCACGGGACAGCTCGTCGCGGTGCCGCAGGAAGCCGGCGTCCAAACCGAATTGCTCGACCAGCCGCGCGAGGACTTTTTGGCTCACCTCGGTCGCCGTGGAGGCCGTGGCTTCCATCAGCGCAGTGGCGACGGAGGTTACGACCAGGTCCAGGCTGCGCGGCATGGAGACCTCCGATGTGGGGCGAATGTCACGGCCGAGCGGCCAGATTTGAGCAGGTCACGGATCATATTGGTGAGAGAACCGTATCATGCACGACGCCTTTTCCTCCGGGCTTACGACCAGCGTCGGCGGACCGTGTCAACCGTTGGTCGAGTTCGTGTTGTCGCGCGGGATGTCAAGGGTCGCAATCGGGTACAACCCGGATCCGTCTCGTCCGTCGCGCGCCAGTGCCATCGGGACGTAGTTCACCACATGCGAGGCGCCCGGCTTGTGCTGTTGCCAGTCCACCGAGGCGCGCAGCGTGTAGTGGCCCGGCGCCAACCCGGACAGGTCGACGTGCACGGTCTCGGTGGACGACGCCGGGACCGCCTCCTCGCGTGACGGGCTGGAATCGTCGTGGACCAAGGTTTTCAGGTTGACCGTGGCCGGCAGCGTGCGCACCACCGCACCGGTGTTGTCCACCAGCTTGTAACCGGGTGCCCACTGCTCGGTGGTAGCCGCCGCGCCGTAGTTCGTCCACTCCACCGAGATGGCCGCGACCTGGCCTTGAATCGATTGCGATCCGGGCTTCGCCTCCACCGAATACCGGTATCCCGCCGCCGCATTGGCCTGCGCCCACAGCGCGTACAGCTTGGGGTCCATCGCCGATGTCGCATCCCGGTCCGGGAAGTTCGCGCTCGACGTCATCGACACGTGGTACTTGACGACGTCGTGCACGCCCTTTTCGTAGTAGCCCAACGGGGCGGCCCCACCGGGCAACGAGCACCATTCGGTGATCACCGGCGCCGAGCGCAGTCGCTGCTTGAGCGTGTTGACCAGCGCATCGTTGTTGCGGACGTACTGGGAATCACCCGACTCTGCCCAACCGGGCAGCGGCGACTGGACGCCCAGGCAATCCGAGCGGATGCCGACCGGGGCGGACAGCTTCTTGGTGACGTCGTCGGAGAACAACTCGCGCACGATCTCCGGGTGCTGCGGCGCCACCACCAATTGGGTGTGTGGAAAGGCGTTGACGTTGGCCGCGACCAGCTGCCGGATCGACGCGGCGCTGATGTTCTGGTCCCGGAACTGGCTGTACCCGGAGAACTCGAAAACGCTGAGCCGCTCGTCGCCGTCATAGCGGCGGCCCAGCGCCGCGATCAGCTGGCCGAACGCGTCGAGGTAGCGGGGGTCGTCCCAGTTCGGCACCACCTGGGGCACCCCGGGGCTGTTCGGCGGCGGCGGGTTGCTGGTGGTCAGCGGCCGCGCCCACTCGGGAACGGCGATGCCGGTGCCGTTCGGATCGGAGCTGTAGGAGTAGACGCGCAGGGCCAGTCGCATGTTGCGGCTGGCCAGCTTGTTCAGCGCGTCGTCGATCGCGCTGAAGTCGAACTTGCGGTCGTCGGGCGCGTCGGGGGGCAGCGTGGCCGGATCGGTGGGCTGCAACTGCCGCCACGAGATACGCATGCTGGCGTCGTGCGACGCCGGCCACGCGGGGTACCGCCGCTGCGCGGGATTGCCTTGCGGGAACAGCGGATTCATCAGGTCTTCGTACTGGCCGCGCAGCGGGTTGGGGATGTCCGCGGCGCTGGGCGCAATGGGCGGGCTGACCATGGCCGACAGCGGTCCGGGCGTGACGTGACCACCGCAGCCGCTCAACACCAATCCCGCGCAGGCGCCAACAGCCGCCGCGCTTCGCCTCAGTGTCCGGACCATCGTTGCGATGCTAGAGGGATCCGCGCCTCGGTGTGAGTGCCGGCTCCGCCCCACCGGGCCGCAGCCAGTGACCCAGATCACAATCACCGGGCGCCTGGCCGACGGACGGCACCGCCGCTTCGACTAGGCTGACGGCTGACCAATTTGCCGCGACCCGCAGCGTCCGGTCCCGTCGAGCGTGCGGTCGCCGGAAGACCGCCTCTGGAGACTCGACAATGCCCGTCGCACGCTCGGCCAAACGCTGGCTCGTGCCGGCGGCCAAGGCCCTTGCCCCACAACTGTTCTGGCGGCGCAAGTATCGCGCCCTGCAACGTCTGGGCCAATCTCGCCCGGACGTGCAGCTGGCGGCGTCGTTGTGCGATCCCAACCGGGTCTCCCTGGATATCGGGGCCGACGTCGGCGAGTTCACGGTCGCGATGTTGGCGACGTCGCGGGCGGTGATCGCATTCGAACCCCGGCCTGCCCAGGCCCGCGCCCTGGCCTCGATGTTCGACGCGGTCGGCGCCGAGGTCCGGGTGGAAGCGGTGGCGCTATCGGACAAACCCGGCGTGATGACCATGCGGGTGGTCGAGTCCGAGCCGGGCCGCAGCACGATCGACACCGACAACAGCCTTGGCGACGTGGCCGGCGGCGAAATTCAGAGCATCGACGTGCCGGTCAAACGGCTCGATGACCTGCACCTCGACGACGTCGGCCTGATCAAGATCGACGTGGAAGGCCACGAACTGGCCGTGCTGCGCGGCGCCGCGGACACCCTCACCCGCAACCGGCCGGCGGTGGTGGTGGAAGCCGAGGAACGCCATCACCCCGACGCCGTAGCCGCGATCACCAGGCTGTTGGCTGGGCTCGGCTACGCCGGTTACTTCGACCTCGACGACGCCCGGCGGCCGATCGCAGAGTTCGACCCGGCACGTCATCAGAATCCGGCAAACGTCGGCAGCCGCGAGAACGGCTGGACGGACCGCGGCATCTACGTCAACAACTTCACCTTCGTTCCCGAAACCCCGTAAGGTCCGCCGAGCCGTGAGCGCCGGTGATACAGCTCACAATCCCGACCGAATTGTCACGCCTGGCCGCGCTGCGGTGTCTCAAGGGCACACGTCCCGAAGAGAATAAGGAGACAGCAATGAGCAACACTCGTGTGGTCGTCATCGGCGGTGGATACGCCGGCACTTTGGCGGCCAATCGCCTGCGGCAGCGGCCGGACCTCGAGGTCACCCTGGTGAATCCCCGTCCGGTCTTCGTCGAACGAATTCGCTTGCACCAGCTGGTCGCCGACACCGGCGCCGCGACCGCCGACTACGGCACGCTGCTCGGTGAGGGCATCCAGCTCGTCGTCGACGCCGTCGAGCGGATCGACACCGCCGACCGGCGGCTGCTGCTGACCTCCGGCACCGCGCTGGCCTACGACTACCTGATCTACGCGGTCGGCAGCACGGGCGTGGTGCCCGCCCAGGACGCGGTGCCCGGCGCCGCCGAATTCGCCCACTCGGTCTGCGATCTGGAAAGTGCGCAGCGGCTGCGTTATGCACTCGCCGACCTGCCGCTGAACGCACCAGTCACCGTGGTCGGTGGCGGGTTGACGGGTATCGAAACGGCGTCCGAGCTGGCCGAGCAGGGTCGTCCGGTGACGCTGGTGTGCGGTGGCACCCTCGGGACGTCGCTGAGCAAACGGGGCCGCCGTTCGGTGGCCAAGCAACTGCGCCGGCTCGAGGTCACCATCGCCGAAACGGTCGCCGTCAGCGAGGTCCGCTGGGACAGCGTGGTGCTCAGCGACGGCGCGGTGCTGCCCAGCGCGGCAACCGTGTGGACCGCCGGCTTCACCGTGCCGGACCTGGCCACCCGCAGCGGGCTGCGCACCGACGAGTTGGGCAGGCTGCTCACCGACGAGACGCTGACCAGCTTCGACGACGATCGCATCGTCGCCGCGGGTGACGCCGCCGCGCCGTCCGGCCAGCCGTTGCGGATGAGCTGCCAGGCCGCCGAGCCGCTGGGCGCCCAGGCCGCCGAAACCGTGCTCGCCCGGATCGCCGGGGAGGACCCCGCGGCGGTCAAGCAGGCGTTCGTCGGGCAGTGCATCAGCATCGGCCGCAGCCGCGGCACGCTGCAGTTCGCCCGCACCGACGACACCCCGGTGAACCTGGCGCTCGGCGGGCGCACCACCGCCGCGATCAAGGAGAGAATCTGCCGGGGCACGCTGTGGGCGATTCGGCGCGAGGCCGCCAAGCCGGGCTCGTACTTCTGGCTCAAGGGCGGTAACCGGCCCGCTCAACCGGCCGCCGACGAGCAGGTCGCGATCAAATGATCGCGACCGGCGAGCACGCGGAACGGTTCACGCTGCTGCGCCCGTTGCTGTTCACCATCGCCTACGAAATCCTGGGCTCGGCCACCGAGGCCGACGACGTATTGCAGGACAGCTATCTGCGGTGGGCGGACGTCGACCTGTCGGCGGTGCACGACACCAAGTCGTACCTGGCCCAGCTGGTGACCCGTCAGGCGCTGAACGCGCTGCGGGCCGGCGCCCGGCGCCGCGAGGAGTACGTCGGGCCGTGGCTGCCCGAGCCGCTGCTGCTCGACGACCAGGACCCGTCGACCGATGTCGTTCTGGCGGAATCGGTTTCGATGGCCATGCTGGTGCTGCTGGAGACGCTGAGTCCCGACGAGCGGGCGGTGTTCGTGCTGCGCGAGGTGTTCGGTTTCGACTACGGCGAGATCGCCGACGCGGTGGGCAAACCAGCGGCGACGGTCCGCCAGGTCGCCCACCGGGCCCGCGAACACGTGCGGGCGCGGCGCAAGCGCTTCGACACGGACCCGGCGCGCAACGCCGAGATCACCGCGCAGTTCCTGGCCACCGCGGCCAGCGGCGACGTGGACGGGCTGATGGCGATGCTGGCGCCGGACGCCACCTGGATGGCCGACAGCGGCGGCAAGGTGTCCGCGGCCCGGCGGCCGGTGGTCGGCGCCGACAAGGTGGCCCGGGCCGTCGCCGGGCTGATGCGCAAGGCCGCGGCGGTGCTGCGGGTGGAGATGGTGACCTGCAACAGCGCCCCGGCGGTGTTGCTCTACCTCGGCGATCAGCTCGAGGGAGTGATCACGCTGGAGATCATCGACGACAAGATCACCAACTTCTACGTGATGCGCAACCCGGACAAGCTGACGGCGCTGGCGAGGACCCGGGACATCAGCCGCGGCTGAGCGCCGGAGGGCGCGAATGTTCACCCTTCTGTCAAGCTAGGGAAGTGCGAATTGACCGGCTCGGCAACCTCGGCGAGGCACCCGGTGTGCTGCGCGCGATCGGTGATGCCGCTCGCCGGCTCGGGTTGCCGCCGCCCGCGGCGCTGACCGGCGAATGGTTCGGCGCGCTGGCCGTCATCGCGCCGAGCCTGGCGGTGCGACCGGTCGATCCGGCCGACGCGTTCGCCGTCCGGCTGGGCTCGCAGGCCCATCACTCCCCCGCGGTGGGCGGGGGCTGGGTCGGCTACCTGTCCTATCCGGACGCCGGCGCCGACGGGGGGGCGCCTCGCATCCCCGAAGCCGCCGGCGGCTGGACGGACTGCGTGCTGCGCCGCGACCGGGACGGGCAGTGGTGGTACGAGAGCCTGTCCGGGGCGCCGATGCCGCAGTGGCTGACCGCCGCGCTGGCCGCGACCCCGGGCCCGGCGCGCGAGTGCCGGATCGACTGGGATGCGGCCGACCGGGAGGCACACCGCGGCGCGGTGCTGGCCTGCCTGGAGGCCATCCGCGCCGGCGAGGTCTACCAGGCGTGCGTGTGCACCCGGTTCACCGGAACGGTCGCCGGGTCCTCGCTGGACTTCTTCGTCGACGGGGTCGCGCGCACGTCGCCGGCCCGCGCGGCCTACGTCGCGGGCGAATGGGGTGCGGTCGCGTCGCTGTCGCCCGAACTGTTCCTGCGCCGCCACGGCGCGGTCGTGATGTCGAGCCCGATCAAGGGGACGCTGCCGCTGGACGCCTGGCCGTCGGCGCTGCGCGCCTCGCCCAAAGAGGTGGCCGAGAACATCATGATCGTGGACCTGGTTCGTAACGACCTGGGCCGGGTGGCGGTCACCGGCACGGTCAAGGTGCCCGAACTGCTGGTCGTGCGGCGCGCACCGGGTGTATGGCATTTGGTGTCGACGGTGTCGGCGCAGGTGCCCGTCGAGCTGCCCACCTCGGCACTGCTGGACGCCGCCTTCCCGCCCGCCTCGGTCACCGGCACCCCCAAACACCGTGCCCGCCAACTGATTTCACAGTGGGAATCGCATCGTCGCGGAATATATTGCGGCACAGTCGGTTTGGCATCGCCCGTCGCCGGGTGCGAGCTCAACGTCGCGATCCGCACCGTGGAGTTCGATGCCGCCGGCGCCGCGGTGCTGGGCGTCGGCGGCGGCATCACCGCCGATTCCAACCCCGACGCCGAATGGGAGGAATGCCTGCACAAGGCCGCGCCCGTCGTCGGTGTGCCGTGCTCCGCGGCCGCGGCCTCGGTCGGTTAGTCACCGCGCGTCTTCAGCACCTCGTCGTAGAGCTGACGCGAGCGCACGCCCGGATGGGCCGCGGCCACCTCGGTGCAGGCGTCCTTGACCCGGACCCCGTCGGCGACGAGCTGCTGCACCCGGGCCACCAGGGACGGCACGTCGGCGGGCGGGCTCGCGCCGGCCAGCACGACGGTGATTTCGCCGAGCACGCCGTCGGCCGCCCAGGCCGCCAACTCCTGCAGCGTTCCGCGCACCACTTCCTCGTGCACCTTGGTCAGCTCCCGGCAGATCGCCGCTTGGCGGTCGCCACCGAGCTGTTCGACGGCATCGAGCAGACACGCCGCCAGCCGCCGCGGCGACTCGAAGAACACACAGGTGCGCCGCTCGCCGGCCAGCGAGGCCAGCCAGGTCTTGCGCGCCCCGCTCTTGCGCGGCGCGAAGCCCTCGAAGCAGAACTTCTCCGACGGCAGACCGGACACCGCCAGCGCGGTCGTCACCGCGGACGGCCCGGGCAGGCACGTCACGTCGACCCCGGCCTCGACACACGCCGCGACCATCCGGTACCCGGGGTCGCTGATCAGCGGCATTCCGGCATCGCTGACCACCAGCACCGTCGCACCGGCCTTGATCTCGTCGACCAGCGCCGGCACCCGCGCGGCCTCCACCTGGTCGAACATGCTGACCACCCGGCCGGTGATGCGCACGTCGAGCATTTTGGCCAGCGTCCGCACCCGCCGGGTGTCCTCGGCGGCCACCACATCGGCCTCGCCCAGCGCCTTGATCAGCCGCGGTGAGGCATCCGACGGCTGGCCCAACGGGGTCGCACCGAGCAACAGTCGACCACGGGACATGACGGACAGCCTACGATCGACCTGATGACCGCCCCGCCCAGCGACGCCGCCGTGCAGGTGGAGGACGCCGTCGAGGAGCGCGCCGTGCCCGTCGTCAGCCCGGGGCCGTTGATTCCGGTCGCGGATTTCGGGCCGACCGACCACATCCGCGGCTGGGTCGTCACCGGCATCGTCACCCTGCTGGCGGCCATCACCCGGTTCGTCAACCTGGGCTCGCCGACCGACGCCGGCACCCCTATCTTCGACGAGAAGCATTACGCGCCGCAGGCCTGGCAGGTGCTGCACAACCACGGCGTGGAGGACAACCCCGGGTTCGGCCTGGTGGTCCACCCTCCGGTCGGCAAGCAGCTGATCGCGATCGGCGAGGCGATCTTCGGCTACAACGGGGTGGGCTGGCGGTTCACCGGCGCGCTGCTCGGTGTCGTGATGGTGCTGCTGGTGATGCGGATCGCGCGGCGGATCAGCCGCTCGACGCTGGTCGGCGCGATTGCCGGGGTGCTCTGCATCTGCGACGGCGTCAGCTTCGTCGCCTCCCGCACCGCGCTGCTCGACGGCATACTCGCCTTCTTCGTGGTCGCGGCGTTCGGCGCGCTAATCGTCGACCGCGACGAAGTGCGACGGCGAATGCACGTCGCGCTGGCCGAAGGCCGCAACGCCGCAACCGAGTGGGGTCCGCGGCTGGGTGTGCGCTGGTGGCGGTTCCTGGCCGGCGTCATGCTCGGGTTGGCTTGCGGGACAAAGTGGTCCGGCCTCTACTTTGTGGTGTTCTTCGGCGTGATGTCGCTGGCGTTCGACGTGGCCGCCCGGCGGCAGTATCAGGTGAACCGGCCGTGGCTGGGCACACTGCGGCGCGACCTCGTCCCGACCGGATACGCGCTGGGTCTGATCCCGATCGCGGTGTACCTGGCCGGCTATGCGCCGTGGTTCGCGTCCGAGACCGCGATCGATCGGCACGAGGTGGGCCAGACGATCGGCCCGCACAGCAACTTTCCGTTCCCCGACGCGCTGCGTTCGCTGTGGCACTACAGCGCGAAGGCGCTGGAATTCCATGCGGGGCTGACCAATTCGGCGGGCAACTACCACCCGTGGGAGTCCAAGCCGTGGAGCTGGCCGATGTCGTTGCGGCCGGTGCTGTACGCGATCGACCAGCAGAACGTCAGCGGTTGCGGCGCGCAGTCGTGCGTCAAGGCCGAGATGCTGGTCGGCACGCCCGCGATGTGGTGGCTGGCGGTGCCGGTGCTGGTGTACGCCCTGTGGCGAGCGATCGTCCGGCGCGACTGGCGCTACGCCGTCGTCCTGGTCGGCTACTGCGCCGGGTGGCTGCCGTGGTTCGCCGACATCGACCGGCAGATGTACTTCTTCTACGCGGCGACGATGGCGCCGTTCCTGGTGATGGGCATCGCGCTGATCGGCGGCGACATTCTCTATCGCCCGGGCCAAACCGCCGAACGCCGCACCCTGGGACTCATCGTCGTGAGTTCGTACGTCGCTTTGGTGGTGACCAACTTCGCCTGGCTGTTCCCGGTGCTCACCGGTATGCCCATTTCGCAGCAGACCTGGGACATGGAGATCTGGCTGCCCAGTTGGCGCTAGCTTTTCTGGGCTGCTGATCACCAGCTCGCCGCGAGACTGTACCTAGCGACGGCACTACTACTCGTGGAACGCGTTGCCACTTACAGTCTCGCGGCGGAAAACTAGAGCGGATCGCGGGCGACCGGGCACGACATGCAGCGCGGCCCACCGCGGCCGGTGCCCAATTCGGAGCCCGCGATCGTCAACACCTCGATACCGGCGTCCCGCAGGCGCGTGTTGGTTTCCACGTTGCGCTCGTAGGCGACGACGACGCCGGGCGCCAGCGCCAGCGTGTTGTTGCCGTCGTCCCACTGTTCGCGTTCCGCGACGACGGGGTCCAGACCGGTGTCGATGACGCGCAGCTTGTCGATGCCCATCGCGTTGGCCGCCGCCTCTAGAAAGGAAGCCTCATCACTGATGTTCACCCCGTCGGGCGTGGGCCGAAGCGTGAACGCCGACAGGTTGTCGACGATGTTGGCGTACATGACCACGGTGTCGGTGTCGACCATCGTGCACACGGTGTCCAGGTGCATCTGGGCACGCCGCTGCTCGATCGGCACGGCCAGCACCGTGTGCGCCAGGTCATCGTCAAAGAGGCTGCGCGCCAACGCTTCCGCACCTGCGGGCGTGGTCCGCTCCCCCACCCCGACCGCGATGACGCCGGGTGACAGCAACAGCACGTCGCCGCCTTCGACCGGCGCGGACCTCGACTCGTAGGCCTTGCGCACCCCGGTGAACCGCGGGTGATGGGCGTAGATCAGATCGGTCAGCGACGTCTCCCGGGCCCGCGCGCGCAACGCCAGCGAGGGAATCACCACCCGCTGCTCGATCCAGATCGACGAGTCCCGGGTGAACACCAGGTTCGGCAGCGGGTCGATCACGAAATCCGCACCGTGGTGCATGCGCAGCACCAGCGACACGTCGGTCCGGGTGTCGGGCGGCAGCTCGTTGAACGTCATGCCGGCCATCAGGACGTGCGCCAGCTTGGCCGGGTCCAGGCCGCGCAGGTATGCCGAAAGTTCCTGCGCCAGCGGCGCTCCGAGCCGGCGCGCATCCACCGCGGCGGCCACCCCCTGCATCCGGGCGGCCCCGCTGTGGTTGAGTGCCTCGGTCAGCAGGTCGGACAGCAGCAGCACTTCCACCCCGCGGGCGCGCAGCAGCCCGGCGAACTCGTCGTGTTCCTCCTGCGCCCGAGCGACCCATGGCAGCCCGTCGAACAGCAGCTGGTCGTTGTTGCCGGGGTTGAGTCGTCGCAGCTCGGCCCCGGGGCGGTGCAAGATCGCGATCCGCAGCGCGCCGACCTCGGAATTGGTGCTCAGCTCAATAACACCCACAGCTAAACCGTAGCCGCGCGATACCGGACCGTCGCGTCACACCCGGGGCGCGCTGGTGGCCGGGCGAGTCCGGATCGATCGAACTAATGTGCGATAAACTGTCCGGCGTGGGGACCCGGATATCAGGGGTACAGGGCTCGCTGTTCGAGCACACCCAGCGGCGGCAACTCGGTGACGGCGCTTTCATCGAGGTCCGCGCAGGCTGGCTCGCCGACGACCCATCCGGTTCGCACGAGCTGCTCGACGCGCTGCTTTCCACCGTGCCGTGGCGGGCCGAGCGCCGCCAGATGTACGACCGGGTGGTCGACGTGCCGCGGCTGGTGAGCTTTCACGATCTGACCGTCGAGGACCCGCCCCACCCGCTGCTGGGGCGGCTGCGGCGGCGGCTCAACGACATCTACGCGGGCGAGCTCGGCGAGCCGTTCACCACGATCGGGTTGTGTTACTACCGCGACGGCTCGGACAGCGTCGCCTGGCACGGCGACACCATCGGCCGCAGCAGCACCGAGGACACCATGGTGGCGATCATCAGTCTCGGCGCCACCAGAACGTTAGCGATGCGCCCGCGCGGCGGCGGGCGGTCGTTGCGGCTGCCGCAGGCGCATGGCGACCTGCTGGTGATGGGCGGATCCTGCCAGCGCACCTGGGAACACGCAGTTCCGAAGACGGCTCTGCGCAAGGGCCCGCGGGTCAGCATCCAGTTCCGGCCCCGCGACGTGCGCTAGGACGTGCGGATCGTGGCCACCGCCTTGACGAGCAGGTCGCGGGCCCGCTGCGTGTCCACCTTGGCGACCGGCTGGTCCGGGATCACGAGCGGGTTGGCGATCACGATCACCTGGTAGTCGCCGAACTGCGCGGAGTAGTCGTACAGCTCGCCGGTGCGGGGGCCACCGGCGATCAGCGCCTGCAGGACGCGGTGCACGCCGAACGTGTGCGTCCCGTCGATGGTCGGCGCGTCGATGACCTCGAGACCGCCGCGCACCCCGGTGCCGGCGAACGCGACCTTGGCGCAGTCCTTGCCCGGGTCGCTGACCGGCAGCGGCTTGGAGGTTTCGACCGCGATGACGACGTACCGGTTGCCGCCACCCTCGGCCGACACCGCGGCCATGTTCCCCTGCACGTCCGGCGGCATGTCGGGGCCCGACGCCAGCTTCGCGCAGTTGGCGGGATCGAACTTCAGGCCATCGGGTAGCTTGCGGGCGGACAGCAGCTTGGGGTCGATCGCCCGTTCGGAGATGTCGGTGACGTTGAACTCGGGTCCGAAGCTCGACTTCACCGCGACGACCTTGGCGATGTCGGCGTTTGGCGAGGCGGTGGTGGCATTCGACGAGCAACCGGCGAGCACGCATACGGCGGCGAGCACGCGAACCAGCTTGGACACCGTGGCTAATCTACCCAACGGCGGGCGTTCAGCTGCGCAACGTGGACACCGTTTTGACCAGCAGATCGGCGGCGAAATGCGGCGGCAATGCCGGCAGCGCCGAGCCCGGATCGGTGGTCACCGTGGTGAAGGCGTAGTAGTCGCCCAGGTATGCGATGAATGTGTATGCCCGCGAATCGGTTTCGGTGCCCGACTCGGCGGCGGACTTGATCTCGACGACCATGCCGACCGTTTGCGCGTCGTCGATGTGCGGAGGATCGGTCAGCCGCACGCTGGCCGTGGTGTGCTCGGCGGTCATGACCCAGTGGCCGCAGGTGTCGACGACGCCGGGGTCCAGCTCGATATCTGGCAAAGCCACCACCGCCACGGTGACGATGCCGCCGGGACCCGAGGCCGAGAAACCCTGCGCGGATTGGTCGCGGCCCTTGCCGGGGTCGGCGAGTGCGGCGCAGGAAGCGGGGGCAGACGTCGCGTCGGGGCCCAGGCCCCAGATCACCCGCGGCGAGGCCGCGCTCGGAATGCCGGGAGTGGCCTCGTAATTCGGCGGCAGGTCGCGAATCACCCGCTTGATGTTGGCGGGGTCGACGACGGTGCCGTGCGCCGACGTCGAGGACGTCGCCGAGGGCCGGTGTGCCGGCGCGGGTGAGCCACAGGCAGCGACCAACAACGTGAGCACCGCACCAAACCAGAACGGCCGCATGCGGAGTTGATACCACGAGAGGCCGATCAGCCGAGCGCCTCGATCACCTGGCGCGCGACGCGTTTGATCTCGTCGGCCAACTCGCGCTTGATGCCCAGCTCGCGCCGGCGCGGCACGTCGATGACGGTGGTGATGACCCCGACGTCTTCGCGCTGCCAGACCGCGCCGTGGCGGTCCATGATCGTGCGCATCGGCAGATTGTCGGAAAGCATTCGCGCGGAAAACCTTTCGACCCCGTCGACCTTGGCGGCGATCGACAGCGCGCCGATCAGGAAGCTCCCGATCCCCCGGCCCTGGTAGGCGTCGGCGACGGTGAACGCGATCTCGGCGACCGTCGGATCCTTTTCGTCGCGGACGAAGCGCGCGTCGGCCACCGGGTCGTCGCCGTCGGTGACCACCCACACGAAGTGGTCGACGTAGTCGACCTCGGACAGGTACTGCATCAGCGCCGGCGACGGCAGCCGGGCCGTCATGAACCGCCGATACAGCGTCTCGCTGGAGAACTGAATATGCCCGTGCACGGTCCGCTCGTCGTCGCCGGGCAGCACCGGCCGCAGCAGCAGGCGGGTCCCGTCGCGCACCCGGATCGGGATGGGCGTGACAAACGCGGCCAGTCGCTGGCGCACCATCCGCAGCAGCCGGGGCATGATGCCCGGGATGTGCACCAGCCGGGTGAACGCATCGTTGTCGCCGATCCACCCGGTCAGCGGTTCGAGCGTGGTGACGGTCGCGATGCGGGGGCTGTCGCGCAGCAGCGCGATCTCGCCGATGAGCGCGCCGGCGGCCGTCTGGCCGATGGCCACCGCGCCGTCGACGCTCGTGTGTCGAATCTCGGCGGTGCCCGAGGAGATGAGCAGGAAAGACACGGCCTGCTCGCCTTGGCGCATCAGGACCTGTCCGGCCGCGGCGCGCAGCGGCTGCAGGCTGGCCGCCAACGGCTCCAAGTCTTCGATGGCGCATCCGGAGAAGATGTCCATCGCGGCGAGTTGTTCCGTCCGCGCACCGATCAATTCGGCCACGGCGGCAATCCACGCGTCCCGCCGTGGCGGCACCGGCCCTCGACTCGCGATGCTCGATCTGCCATGACCGCCCGCCTGCGCTGCCGTCGTCTACCGCGCCCACACGGGACAGCTGGACACGGTCGGATGTTGCTCAGGTTAGGAGCTGGCTGCTGGCCGCGGCAAGGACGTGCGCTTATGCGTAGGGGTTCGCCGGGGCGGGGACCGGCGTGGCCGAGACGGCCCGCAGGGTCGGTATCGGCGGCGTATGAGGTTGGCGCTGGGCGGGGATTATCACGCCTTCCACCCGCAGCCAGGTGTTGTCGGGGAAGTGAATTGCGCTGACGCCGTCGTGATCGCGCAGATGGATGCGAGCCAGTTGGGCGTCGGCGGCACAACAGATGATGACGATGCGGGCAAGGTCGACGCCGCCGGGTTCGTTGAGGGCGAAGCCGGTGACCGTGATCAGCCGGTTGTTCAGCGACCCGGTGCTGTCGTTGGCCGCCCGCACCACCGCCTCCGCCAGCGATACCTCCGGCGCCCGCCCCGGCGGCAATGGCGGAAACGCCACGCGCAGAACATCATTGGAGACATTTGTCACCGATGTGGCGGCCTGGGGCCGCAGCGGCGGGGGCGACACAAAGCACAGCACCACGATGGGCACCGCCAGCAGCCACACCACACCGCCGCGGTGGGCGTGCCCGGCTTCGACATCGCGGCCCCCGCGACGGACGTCGCCGACGATGGACACCAGCGCGAGCCCGATCAGCAGCGCGGCGGTGAGCACCAGCCACGGCAGCAGCGAGGGCTTGACGTACCGGGTGAACACGCCGGTCGCCACGATCAGCCCGATGCTCAGGCCGACCAGCAGCAGGATCGTGTTCTCGGTTTCGCGCTTCATCGGGGACTGCCCAGCAACAGCACCCCGACTCCGGTGGCCACCACGGTGGCAACGATCAGCGTCGCGGGAGCGAAGCGGGCGGCGAACGCGCGCCCGAACATGCCGGACTGCATCGCCAGCAGCTTGACGTCGACGGCGGGCCCGACCACCAGGAACACCAGCCGCGGCACCAGCGGAACCATCGTCAGGCTGGACGCCACGAACGCGTCGGCCTCCGAGCACACCGCCAGGGTGACGGCCAGCGCGGCCATCACGACGACGCCCAGAACCAAATGCGCGCCGACGTTTTCGAAGATCCGCGGCGGCACCAGCACGTGTAGGGCCGCCGCGGCCGCGGCTCCCACGACGAGGTAGGCCGCCGCCTGCAGGAAATCATGCCGGGCCACTTCGCAGAACAGCAGCCACTTCGACTGTCCGTCGGGGCCATGGGAGTGGCGCGGCGGGAGTCGTCGGGTGATCCATTCGGTGCGGCCCCACCGTGACCATGCCCAGCCCATCACCACCGCGGTCAGCAACGACGCGGCGACCCGGGCGATGACCATCTTCGGCTGACCCGGGAACGCGACGGCCGTCGCGACCACGACGACGGGGTTGATGGCGGGGGCGGCCAGCATGAACGTCAGGGCCGCCGCTCCGGCCGCCCCGCCGTCGCCGAAGAGCCGGCGGGCCACCGGCACCGAGCCGCACTCACATCCGGGCAGCGCCGCCCCGGCGACACCGGCGGCAAGCACCGCGGTGCCGGCCCGGCGCGGCAACCAGCGCACCAATCGCTCGGGAGGCAGGAAGACCGCGATCAATCCGCTGACCACCACGCCCAGGCCCAGGAAGGGCAGGGCCTGCACGAAAACGCCGCAGAACACGGTGCCCGCGGTGGACAGGGCGTTGCTGTTCACGACGACGGTCCGCAGCCACGTCCCGGCGATCGCGAACCCCACCAAACCGAAGACCAGGACTTCCATCGACCCGAAACGCGGTCGACGCTCGGCCCTCACCTAATACACCCGGACTGGAATCGCATGACCATTGATGAAAATGATTATCACTGTGACGGACCGTCGGCCCGCAGCCGGGCCACCGGCATGTCGGCTAGCCTGCAAGGCAATGAGCCAGGATCCGGTCGAGTTGACCCGCGGCCTGCTGAGCCAGACCGCCGAGCTGCGACACGGGTTTCTCGACGTGTTGGGCGAATCGACCAGTGCACCCGTTCCGACCGTCGCGCAACGCGCCATGAACAGCACGTTCGTCGCCACGGTTTACGAACGGGTGTGGCGGCCGAGCGCGTTCTACGCCGCCAGCGGCCTCACCCACCGGGCCGAGCAGCGCCGCGCCGCCTCGGCGCTGCGGCTGTCGAGTGCTCAACGGTTACTCGATGTCGCTTGTGGCCCAGGCAATTTCACCGCTCCCCTGGCCGCGGACCTGCCCGACGACGGCCTGGCGGTCGGATTCGACATCTCCGAATCGATGCTGACGCGTGCGGTCGCCGACAACAGCGGGCCGCACACCTGCTATGTCCGCGGCGATGCCCGGACGTTGCCGTTCGACGACGAAACCTTCGACGCGGTGTGCTGTTTCGGCGCGCTGTACCTGATGCCCGAGCCGTTTCGGGTGGCCGGCGAGATGGTGCGGGTGCTGCAGCCCGGAGGTCGGATCGCGATCCTGACCAGCTACGCCCCGCAAGCCGCTGCGGTGCGTCGGCCGATGACGGCGATCGCGCGCAGCATCGGACTCAGGGTGTTCGGCCGGGGCGACTTCGTCGATCTGTTCTCGTCGGCCGGCCTCGTCGACATCGAGCAACAGACGCAGCGCGCCGTGCAGTTCGTCGTCGCGGCAAACCCGACGCGCTAGGACGCGGCCTTTGCGACGCCAAGGATCCGGACGACCGGCGTGCCCTCTTCGCACTCCAGGACCCAGGGTTCGCCGCCGTTGACGGGCTCGGAGGTGAGCCTGAACATGACCGGCGTGCCGATCCGATGCGACCTCTGCGTGCATTCGACCTGGAACAGCCGGTAGTCACCGTCTTCCCCGATGGCCAGCGAGAAGCCCGGCTCGACGGATTCGACCGGGACCTTCTGCAGGTAGTACTCGATACTCATCCCCATCACATTAGAGCCGACAGCGTATCTAATCCCACGCCGAAACACTGTCTTATCAAATGTTCAGCTAAATTTTTCCGACCGCGTCAGGATCGGGTTGTTGGCGGCGGCTACGCCGTCGAGTCGGTCGCACCGAGACGCAGGTGCTCGATGTGGTAGACGGCTTCGTCGAGCAATTGAGCGACGTGGTTGTCGTAGAGCCGGTAGACGATGTTGCGGCCGTTGCGGTCACCGGCGACCAGCCCGAGCGCGCGCAGCAGCCGCAACTGGTGAGACACCGCCGGCTGTTCCATCCCGACCGCCGTCGACAGCTCACCGACCGAGCAGGGCGATTGCCGCAGCCGGGTCAGGATCATCAGCCGGTTGGGTGATGCCAGCGCCTGCAGCGTCTCGGCGATCTTGACGGCCGACACCGAGTCGAGCGTGGCCGGTGGCGTCACCCTGCCGTCGACTCCGTGTCCCATCTCTCAATTGAAGCACGCACCCACAAACTGGTATGACACATGTAGAGCTTTACATGTATACATGGATGCTTGGGTTTGCGAGGGAGGAACGCTTCGATGACGTGCACCACGGTGCAGCCGACACGCACGCCGGTGATACGCCGGCCAAGCGTTTCGGGTCTGTGGGCGGTCGCATCCGTCCGGTGGGCGACCGTCGCCCTGGTGCTGTTCGCGGCCGGACTCGCGGCCCGGTTGCTGGGCGCTCCGTCGTGGGGTTGGTGGGTCTTCTACCTGGCGTGCTATCTCACCGGCGGCTGGGCGCCGGCCTGGGAAGGCTTGCAGGCGTTGCGTTCTCGCACGCTTGACGTCGATCTGCTGATGGTGGTGGCCGCCATCGGTGCCGCGGTCATCGGGCAGATCTTCGACGGCGCCCTGCTGATCGTCATTTTCGCCACGTCTGGTGCGTTGGAGGACGCGGCGACCAAGCGCACCGAGGACTCGGTCAAGGGCTTGCTCGACCTCGCACCCGATCGCGCGGTCCGCATCGACGCCGACGGGTTCGAGGAAGAGGTCGACGCCGCCGACCTACGGGTCGGTGACGTCGTCAGCGTGCGCCCCGGTGAGCGCGTCTGCGCCGACGGTGTCGTCGTCGACGGCGCCTCCGATGTCGACCAATCCTCGGTCACCGGGGAGCCGATGCCGGTCGGCAAGGCAGGCGATGACGAGGTCTTCGCCGGCACGCTCAATGGTGCTGGGGCACTTCGTGTTCGCGTCACCAAGGACCCGTCCGCCACCGTCGTCGCCCGCATTGTTGCCCTCGTCACCGAAGCGTCGGCCACTAAAGCCAAGACACAGCTGTTCATCGAGAAGGTCGAGCAACGCTATTCCGTCGGCGTTGTCGCGGCCACCCTCGCCCTGTTCGCGGTACCCCTGATTCTCGGGGCGCAACTGCAGACCACACTGCTGCGGGCAATGACGTTCATGATCGTGGCGTCGCCGTGCGCGGTGGTGTTGGCGACCATGCCGCCGCTGCTCTCGGCGATCACCAACGCCGGACGCCACGGTGTGCTGGTCAAGTCGGCGGTTGCGATGGAGCACCTGGCGGACACCACTGCGGTGACCCTCGACAAGACCGGCACCCTGACGACCGGTGCGCCGCGACTTACCAGCATCGCCGTGATCGATGGCTGCTCTTCCGAGGATGACGTGCTGCGAATAGCCGCCAGCGCAGAGCAATTCAGCGAACATCCACTCGGGCGTGCGGTCGTCGCGGCCGCCCGTGCACGCGGACTCGCCTTTGCCGAAGCCACCGACTTTCAGGCGCTTCCGGGTCGCGGCGTGCGGGCACGTCTCGCGGACCGGACCATCGAGGTGCTCAGCCCGCGCGCATTTTCCGGCAACCCGGTCGCGGCCGGCGGCCTCGAACGCCGGGGCAGCACCGCGGTTCTCGTCATCGTCGACGGTGCGCCGGTGGGTGTGCTCGGACTGGACGACACCGTGCGCGAGGGCACCGACGCGGTGGTCCGCGAGATCGCCGCGATCACCGCGGGCCCCCCGGTCCTGCTGACCGGGGATACCCGGCCGGCCGCGGAGCAGCTGGCCACACAGGTCGGCATCACCGACGTTCGGGCCGACCTGCTGCCCGACGGCAAGGTCGCCGCCGTGCGGGGGCTCCAGGCCGACGGGCACCGCGTGCTGTTCGTCGGCGACGGCATCAACGACGCACCCGCCATGGCCGCGGCCCACTCCTCAATTGCCATGGGCCGCAACGGAGCCGACCTGACGCTGGAAACAGCCGATGCCGTCACCGTCCGCGACGAACTCGCCACCATCCCGGCGGTCGTTACGCTGGCCCGTCGCGCCCGCCGGGTCGTCATCGCCAACCTGGCCATCGCGGCGACCTTCATCACCGGGCTCGTCGCCTGGGACTTGTTCGGCCACCTGCCGCTGCCCCTCGGCGTGGCAGGCCACGAGGGGTCGACAGTCATCGTCGCGCTCAATGGTTTGCGTCTCCTGAGCGGGCGGGCGTGGCGGTCAGCGATATCGTGGTCACCATGACAAACGGCAGGGTGGCCGGCAAGGTCGCGTTCATCACGGGCGCCGCGCGCGGCCAAGGTCGAGAGCACGCGGTCCGCCTCGCCGAAGAAGGCGCCGACATCATCGCCGTCGATCTGTGTAGCGACGTCGAGGGCGTCATCTATCCGGGAGCGACGGAGGCCGATCTCGACGAAACCGCGGCGCTGGTGGAGAAGCTGGACCGGCGCGTCGTGACCGCCACGGCCGACGTCCGAGACCTCGCGGGCCTGCGCGATGCGTTGCAGCGGGGCATCGACGAGTTGGGCCGGCCCGATGTGGTCGTTGCCAACGCCGGCATCAGCGGCAGTCCCGCGCCGGCCGCGCTGCTCGAAGAAGCGGCCTGGCAGACGATGCTCGACATCAATCTCACCGGGGTCTGGCACACCATCAAGGTGGCGGTGCCGCATATGTCCGACGGCCGTGGCGGATCCATCATCTTGGTGAGCTCCATGTTGGGGCTGCGCGGCGGCGGGTACATGGCGCACTACGCCTCGGCCAAGCACGGTGTGGTCGGCTTGATGAATTCGCTCGCGAATGAGCTTGCACCGCAGTTGATTCGAGTCAATTCGATCCACCCCGGCAACGTGCGGACGCCGATGATCGACAACGAGCCGTTCCACCGCACGTTGCGGCCGGACCTGCCCAACCCCACGATGGACGACACGGCCGCCGTGCTCGGCCACTTCCACATGCTGCCGGTACCGGTGATCGAGGCGCGTGCGGTCAGCAATGCCGTGCTGTTTCTCGCTTCCGACGAGGCGCAGTACATCACCGGGGCGGCATTGCCGATCGACGCGGGGGCCGTCGCGAAGTTCTGACGCCGGTCACACGCGTAACTCGCGCGGACCATGAGACGATTCACAGCTGCGATATCGCATTCCGAAGTCGCCTGATGGTCGGCGGAGCCGCGCAGGCCGACCTTCCGCTATTATCTACGTATGAATGCAGATAACGCTGCAGCGCCGCTCGCCGAGGATCAGGTCGGCCTGATCGTCGAAGTCTTCCGAATGTTGGCCGACCACACCAGGATTCGGGTGTTGTGGGCGCTGACCGAGGGCGAGTCGTCGGTCAACGACCTTGCCGAAAAGGTGGACAAGCCCGCGCCGTCGGTATCTCAGCATTTGGCCAAGCTGCGCATGGCCCGCCTGGTCCGCACCCGCCGGGCCGGCACCACGATCTTCTACAGCCTGGAAAACGAGCACGTCCGTCAATTGGTGATCGACGCGGTGTTCAACGCCGAGCACGCCGGTCCCGGCGTGCCGTCCCATCACCGCGGGGACCCGAACGTGCGGGGCATCACCACCGAGCGCCGGGCGCGAAAGGCCAAGGCGCGATGAGCGATCACGAGCACGAGCACCCGAAGGGATTGCGGGGCGCGATCAAGGAAATTTTCGCGCCGCATTCCCACGACGCCGCCGACAACGTTGACAGCGAGCTGGAATCCAGCGCCGACGGCATCCGTGCGGTCAAGATCAGCTTGCTGGTCCTGGGTGTGACCGCCGCCGCGCAGATCGTCGTCGTGGTGCTCTCCGGCTCCATCGCGCTGGCCGCCGACACCATCCACAACTTCTCCGACGCGCTCACCGCCGTACCGCTGTGGATCGCGTTTGCGTTGAGCACCAAGGCCGCAACCCGCCGCTACACCTACGGGTTCGGCCGGTCCGAAGACCTTGCCGGACTGTTCGTGGTCGCGATGATCACGCTGTCGGCGATCGGCGCCGGCTATGAGGCCATCGAGCGGCTGATCACTCCACGGCCCATCGAGCACCTCGCGTGGGTCGCGGTGGCCGGGCTGCTGGGGTTCATCGGAAACGAATGGGTGGCCCTCTACCGCATTCGGGTGGGACGCCGTATCGGCTCGGCCGCACTCGTCGCCGACGGCCTGCACGCCCGCACCGACGGCTTCACCTCGCTGGCGGTGCTGATCGGCGCGGGCGGCGTGGCGTTGGGCTACCCGCTTGCCGATCCGATCATCGGCCTGATGATCACGGTGGCCATTCTGGCGGTGCTGCGTACCGCCGTGCGAGATGTGTTCCGCCGGCTGATGGACGGTGTTGATCCGAAGCTGATCGACACCGCCGAAGCCGCGCTGGCCGCCCGGCCGGGGGTGCGGTCGGTGCGCAGCGTGCGGATGCGCTGGATTGGGCACCGGCTGCACGCCGATGCCGAGCTCGACATCGACCCCGCGCTGAGTTTGGCTGCCGCACATCAAATCGCGCACGAATCCGAACACGATCTGATTCACGCGGTACCGAAGCTGACCACGGCGATGATCCACGCCTATCCGGCCGGCGGAATCAATGCGGCACAGCAACATCGCGAGAGCGCCGGGTCACACACTCATCCTTGACCCGGCCGGGGCACGAATGAGCCTAAACTTCTCTAACATCACCCAATCGTGAAGATGCACAAAGGGCTTCCGAGCTATCCGAAAGGCCAACGATGACGCAGGCTTACGTCCTGGGTGGAGTGCGCACCCCATTCACCCGCTACGGCGGCACGCTGTCGGGAATCCGCACCGACGAGCTGCTCGGCATGACCATGAAGGGCGCGTGCGAACGCGTCGGGGTGCCCCTGGACGCGGTGGAAGACATCGTCGCCGGCTGCGTGAATCCAGCGCACGAAGGAATGGGCGACATCGCCCGCTGGGCCGCGCTCGCAGCGGGATTCCCCGACAGCGTCGCCGGAGCCACCCTCAACCGGTACTGCGGATCGTCGCTCAGCGCGCTGGTCAGCGTCAGCCATGCCATCAAGGCCGGCGATCTGGGCGTCGGGATCGCCTGCGGTGTCGAATCGATGTCCCGGTCGGGGTGGGCGCTGATGAAGGGCGAAGCACCGTTTAGCCCCCGCGGGCCGGTGCTGATGCTCGACACGATGTGGTCGGGCGCGGGGGGTCCGCCCAACCCGGCCCTGCTCGCCCGCAACGCTTACATCAGCATGATCGAGACCGCGCAGAACGTCGCCGACCGGTACTCGCTGAGTCGCGAGGAGATCGACGCTTTCGCGCTGCGGTCCCAACAGCACGCCAAGGCCGCACGCGACCGCGGCCGGTTCGCGAAAGAGATCATGAGCGTGCCGATACCCGCGACAAAGAAGACTCCCGCGCGCCTGGCCGAGCACGACGAATTCATCCGCGACGACACCACCGCCGAGACGCTGGCGGCCCTGCCTGTCCAACCCGGCACCACGCAGATGACCGCGGCCAACTCCACTCCGCTGACCGACGGCGCGAGCGCGGTCGTCGTCGCGTCCGGTGAGAGGGCGGCCGAACTCGGCGTCGAGCCATTCGCTCGGGTGGTGTCCAGCGCGGTGTACGGGATCGACCCGCTCATCATGGGATTGGCGCCGGCGTGGGCCATTCCCATGGCGATCCGCCGCGCCGGTTTGACGCCAGAGCAGATCGACGTCTGGGAAGTCCATGAGGCGTTCAGCGCCCAGGCGCTCGGCGTCTTGCGCGAACTCCCCAACCAGCTCGACGGATTCGTGATCCCGGACGACAAACTGACACCGAACGGCGGCGCCGTCGCGATCGGACATCCGTTCGGTGCCACCGGAACCCGTTACGTGCTCACCCTGGCCACCGAACTACGCGAGCGCGGCGCCCGCTACGGCGTGATCGGCGTGTGCATCGGATCGGGCCAAGGCGTGGCCGTCGTACTGGAGAACCCCGGCGCGGCGTAATCTGACGGCACCGAACCAGGGAGGCGCAGATGACAGATGGTAATCCGCCGCTGCGCGTCATCGCCTGGGGTGTCGGCACGGTGGGCGCCGAGATGGTCACGGCCATCGTCGACCACCGGACCGACATCGAGATCGTCGGCGCCCGGGTGTATTCCGACTCGAAGGATGGCGTCGACGTCGGCACCCTGGTGGGCCGCGACCCGATCGGCGTCGCCGCGACGACGGACGTCGACAAGATCATGGGGCTCGACGCGGACTGCGTGCTCTATACCCCGCGTAACACCGACCTCGACGAGGTATGCGCGCTGCTTGCCAGCGGGAAAAACGTTGCGACAACGGCATTCCTGTTCCATCCGCGCCGCATCACACCCGCCGACCGCGACAAGGTGCTCCAGGCATGTGAGACCGGCGGCACCACAGTCCATGGCAGCGGGTTGAACCCCGGCAACCTCTCCGGTGCGCTGCCGCTGGCCCTGTCGGGCATGTGCCGCACCATCGACAAGATCACCCTGCAGGAACGCGCCGACTGGTCGGTCTACGAAAGCACGTCAATCACGTTCGACAACATGTGTTTTGGGCAACCAGTCGAGCAGATCAGTCCGGAAGCCAGCGAGTTCTTGGCCTTCAACAGCGGGATCTTCAGCGAGCAGGTGTGGTTGTTGGCGGACGCGCTGAACGCCGGCATCGATGAGGTCACCGCGACCGTGGAGGCGGTTCCCGCGCGCGAGGACCATCAGGTCTTCGACCACGTGCTGCGCGCGGGAACCACTGCGGGGCAACGATGGAAGTGGTCGGGGCGTCGGGGCGGCGAGGTGCTCGTGGAGATCGAGACGCTGTGGACCGTCGGTGGTGAGTACCCGGGTCATTGGCCCAAACCCCAGGACGGTTGGACGCTGACGATCGAGGGTGACCCGTCGATGCGGACACACTTCTTCTGCCTGGCGAGCTTCAGCCGCGCCGCGAGCATGGAAGAACACGTGCGCTCGGCGAGTGTGGCCACCGGCATGCAGGTGCTCAACGCCGTACCCGCGATCTGTGCAGCCCCACCGGGCTTCGCCACCGCGGCCACTCTTCCGTTGATCCGCAGCCACGTCGGGTTCGGGAATATACGGGCTGCATCCCAACTCCGATGACCGACGCCCCGTCGAATGAGCGGATGATCACTGGGGTCGCCGGCGCGGCCGTCGCGCTCGGGGTGGCTGCGCTGGTGGGCATCCCGTTCGGTGCGCGCTCTGATGCGCGTGCCGCGATCGGCTCGGTGGTCGTCGACCTGACCCCGGGGACGGTCAAAGAATGGGCGATTCAGACCCTGGGCTCGCTGGACAAAATCTTCTTGTCGGTCGTCGTGCTGGTGGTGATCGCGACGATCGCGGCGATCGCCGGCAGCTTCGAAACACACCGCCGTCCGGTCGGCAGCGCGGTCATCGCCGCCGCGGGTGTCCTCGGCTGCGCCGCGGTGCTGTCGCGGCAGGGCGCCACCGTGCTCGACACGATCCCCACGATCGCGGGCACCGTCTGCGGCGTGGCGACTCTGCGTTTTCTCACCCGCCGGCTCTGGCCGAAAGATCCGGCCGACGACGCCGGCGACCGTCCGGACGCACGCAGGCGCGGGCTGTTGGTGTACGGATTGCTCGGATTCGGTGTGGTGAGCGGTGTGGTCGGTGCGACCATCACGCGACTGGTGCATTCGGTGGCCGGCGACCGCAGCACCGTCACCGTTCCCACCCCGCGGGTAGCCGCCCCGCCGATACCCGCCGATGTGCAACCGAGCGGCGTCGCACTGCCGAGCTTTATCACCGCCAACAGCGACTTCTACCGGGTGGACACCGCGCTCAGCGTTCCTCAACTCAGCCACGGCGACTGGCGGCTGCGCATCCACGGCATGGTGGACCGCGAAGCCACCTACGGGTTCGACGACCTAGCCCGCTTCGAGGCCGTCGAGATGGTAACAACGCTGACCTGCGTGTCGAATCCTGTTGGGGGAAACCTTATTTCGACGGGAGTATGGACGGGCTACCGGGTGGCCGACCTGTTGGCGGCGGCCGGTGTGCACGCGAACGCCGACATGGCGCTCTCCACGTCGATCGACGGATTCACCGCCGGCACGCCGGTGGAGGCCCTCACCGACGACCGCGAGGCACTGCTGGCGGTGGGCCTCAATGGTCAGCCGCTGCCGATCGAGCACGGCTACCCGGCCCGCCTGGTGGTGCCCGGGCTCTACGGGTATGTGTCGGCCACCAAGTGGGTCGTCGACATGGAGCTGACGCGTTTCGACAAGGCAAAGGCGTACTGGACGCGCTTCGGCTGGGCAGCGCGGGCGCCCATCAAAACCGAGTCGCGCATCGACGTGCCGAAAGCCGGCCAGAAAATACCGAGGGGATCCGTGCTGTTCGGCGGTGTCGCGTGGGCGCAGAACCGTGGGGTGCGGGCCGTGGAGGTCCGCATCGACGATGGCAGCTGGCAGCCCGCCGAACTGGGCGCGAGTTACTCCGCCGCGACGTGGCGACTGTGGAGCTTCCCCTGGCAGGCGAAAACCCTTGGCAAACACACCATTACGGTGCGCGCCACCGACGACACCGGAGCCACCCAGACTGAGGATCAGGTTGGCAGCGTCCCCGACGGCGCCACCGGCTGGCACACGGTGGACTTCAGCGTGGCAGAGGCCTAGCGGACTATTTGGACCTAATTTTGCGCCAACTGAAGACCGCGATCACGATGCCGATCACCGCCGTGATCGGGCCAATGATGGACCAGGTTGTGGTGTTGCTCATCGGGCTGCCCCCGAGCACCCCGAACCCCTGCAACGCCCAGATCAAACCGAACACCGCGAGGAGCAAGCCGACCGCGAACGTGACGACGAAAGCCCTACTCATACAAGGATCCTAGGCGCAGGTGTTTGACTGGCGCGCCCGCCAGCCCTAAGGTCGGACTGGCAGTCGACTGCCGGTTAGAGCTTTCTCGAACCGGATGGGAGGGGCGATGACGCCCGTCAACACCGCTAACCCGAGCGTGTTCGACGCGGGCTTGCCGACCATCGAGTACGACGTCACCACTGCCATACCCGCGCAGGTGTACCGAAAATTCCAGGCCGCACAGCGGGTGGCACCGATCGCGCTGGGACCGTACGGACCCGAGATCGTCTCCTACGAACTTACTCGAAATATTCTGCGCGACAATCGATTCCAGATTCCGCCCGGATATATTCTCACCGTCCAAGGCATCACCTCCGGTCCGCTGTGGGACAAGGTCGTCAACTCGTTGCTGGGCATGGAGGGCGCCAGGCACCAGCGGGTCCGCAGCGTGGTGTCGAAGGCATTCACCCCGCGCGCGGTCGAGCGCCTGCACACCACGATCGTCGACGTCATCGACGAACTCGTCGAACCGCTCAGCCGCCGGGGTCACTGCGACGTCGTCACCGAGATCGCGCGGCCCTACCCCGTGCCCGTCATCTGCGCGTTGCTCGGCGCGCCGCGCGAAGACTGGCAACAGTTTTCGCTGTGGGCAGACGACATCTTCAAGGCGTTCAACTTCACCTTCACGGCCGACGACGTGCCCGACGTGATGCGCGCCTGGGGCGAACTGGACGACTACGTCGACGACATGATTGCCCGCCGTCGCCTCACCCTGACCGACGACCTGCTCTCCGACCTCATCCGCGCCGAGCACGACGGGGACCGGCTCAACCACGAAGAACTGCGTATGCTCGCCGCCGCGCTGCTGCTCGCGGGCACGGACACCACGCGCAACCAGGTGGCCGCGTCCATCGAGGTGCTCTGCGATCACCCCGACCAGTGGCAGCTACTGCGAAACACGCCCGAGCTGGCGATGACCGCCGTCGACGAGACCATGCGGCACGCCCCGATCGCCAACTCATTGGTGCGTGTCGCGGCCGAGGACGTCGAACTCGCCGGGGTCGTCTTTCCCGAGGGCACGATGATTTTCGCGAATACCGCTGCAGCCAACCGTGATCCGGCGATCTACAACGATCCCGACCGATTCGACATCACCCGCGAGGGCCTGCCGCCGGTGCTCAACTTCGGCGCCGGCATGCATTATTGCCTCGGCGCGAACCTCGCCCGCCGGGAAATCGCCGAGGCGCTGCGAACGGTGACGCGCCGGATAGCGAACCCGCGCAAGACTGGGCCATCGCCCTGGAAGCCGTTTGTCGGGCTGAGCGGGCCATCGAGCATGCCCATCGCCTTCGACACCTGAGCGAGCGAACTTTGTGGAGCTAAGGGGAATCGAACCCCTGACCTACTCGATGCGAACGAGTCGCGCTACCAACTGCGCCATAGCCCCTGACCGCTAGCAGGCTACCAGTTCCGCGACAGCGCCAGCACCAACAGGCGCTACTGGCCGACGGCGCGAGGCAGGTCCCGGGGCCAGCCGTAGTGGTGTTGCGGCATCGCGTAGTCCAGGTGCTCGAAGATCGGGTCCTCGTCGTCGATCTCCAGCACCACCGCGCCGGGGCGGCGCAGCCGCGACGGGACCACGTCGTAGTCGCGGTCGCGCGCGTTTTCCACGCCCATGCGCGCGCGGGCCATCCGCTGCGTGCGGCGGCGACGGATCTTCTCCTCGATCCTGGTCTGTCGGCGCAGATAGCCCAGGTAGAGCACGGTGATCGCGGTGGCCACACCGCACACCCACCAGGCGGTGCGGCTGATCTCGAAGGCGGCCGTCGCCGAGCCGACCAGGATGACGGCCATCACCATCAGCACCTTTTTGCGGAAGGCGTACTTGCGGGCGCTGACGGCGGCCGCGGTCTTGGTGTCGAAGCGGCGCCGGCGCCGGGCGCTCGACGGCACCACGCGCTCGCGCACGCCCGGGTCGTCGTCCTCGGCCTCGGGCTCCAAACCGGACGAGTCCTCGACGTATTCGTACTCGTCGTCGAGGTGATCCTCGTCGTGCTCCCCTTCGTCCACCGGGGTTTCGACGGCCGCGGCGCCGGCTCCGGCCGGCAGGGCGTCCGAGTCTTCGACGACGTCGACGTCCAGGTAGTCGGGCTCGGCCGGCTCGGTGGCCGCCATCCGCATCACCACCGGACGGGCGGGGCGCAGCTCCTCGGTCTCGGCATCGGGCTCGTCGTCGGCCTCGGCGTGGTCGTCGCGGTGCTCCGCGTCGTCGAAGTCCTCGGCGGCCGAGTCCTCCGGTTTCCAGTCCGGATCGCTGCGGTGGCCCGCGGCCGGACCGCTGCGCCGCAGCAGGCGGGAACCGGCGCCGTTGAGCACCCGGGTGGCCAGCGCCACGTCGCTGGTGCGTCGCACGGCGTCGCGCTTGCTGATCAGCATCGGTACCAGCACGAACAGCCAGAGCACCACGAGCGAGATCCACAACAACGACTGCGGGATGCTTGGCATGATGACCTGCTCCTTCTGGTCGGGATCCCCCACGAGGCCGATCGTTGACCCGCGCGGCCGGGACCTGTGACCAGCGCAATTACACACCTGTAATTTGCCTCAATCAAGCATCACACGCCACATATGTCACGCCAGCCACAGATTTATTGCGATTTCCGCACGGCGGCGGCTCGGCGGCGGGTCGTCGAGCGCCGAAACGAAGCGCCAAGGACCTACGCCCAGCGCGCGTGCCCGGCGCGGACCAGCGTCGACGCGACCGATCCGTAGACCTCCTCGGCCGTGATGGCCATTAGGAGATGGTCGCGCCACGCCCGGTCGACCTCGAGGTAACGCCGCAGCAGCCCCTCCTCGCGGAAGCCGACCTTGGCCAACACGGCCCGGCTCGCCAGGTTCTCCGGACGCACGGTGGCCTCCACCCGATGCAGCATGACCGGCCCGAAGCAATGGTCCAGCCCCAGCGCCAACGCGCCGGTAGCCACCCCGCCGCCGGTCGCCGCGCTGGGCACCCAGTAGCCGATCCACGCCGAGCGCAACGCGCCATGGGTGACGTTGCCGATGGTCAGCTGTCCGCAGAACTGCCCGTCCAGCTCGATCACGTACGGCAGCATGCGGCCGTTGCGGGCCTCGGCACGCAGGCCCGAACACAGCGCCGGCCACGCCGCGACGGTGTGCCGCATCGCCCAGTCACCGTCGGAAGTCGGCTCCCACGGCTCCAGATGCGCCCGGTCGGCCAACCGGTACCGGCTCCACTGGGCGCCATCGCGCATCCGCACCGCCCGCAACCGGACCACACCGGCGGCGACCCGCAGCGGCCCCACCGACGAGGGCCAACCGGGATGACGGGCGTGGGAGCGCAAGAGGTTCACGAGCGTGCGCAGCCGTTTACGTCAGCCGCGCTGGGCCAGGAACGCGACGTCGACGATCTCACCGGTCCGGATCTGTTCGGCCCCACTGGGAACCACAACTAGACAGTTTGCCTCAGCCAACGTCGCGAGCAAATGCGACGACGCCCCCGGGCCTCCGCCCAGCGCCTGCACCAAATATTCACCGCTGTCCTGGTCACGCATCAGCTGGCCGCGCAGGTAACCCTTCCGGCCGGCCACCGACGTGATCGGCGACAGCGTGCGCGCCTGCACGATCCGGCGCATCGGCTGGCGCTTGCCCAGCGACAGCCGGATCAGCGGCCGAACCATCACCTCGAAGACCACCAGCGCGCTGACCGGGTTGGAAGGCAACAGGAACACCGGCACACCGTCGCGCCCCAGCTGCCCGAACCCCTGCACCGAGCCGGGGTGCATGGCGACCCGGACGACCTCCATGTCGCCCAGCTCGGACAGCACCACCCGCAGCGCCTCGGCGGCCGCACCCCCGACCCCGCCGGCGATCACCACGACCTCGGCGCGATTGATCTGGCCCTGGACGATTTCGCCGAGCTCTGCCGGGTTGTTGGGCACAATGCCGACCCGGTTGACCTCCGCACCGGCATCCCGGGCCGCCGCCGCCAACGCATAGGAGTTGACGTCGTAGACCTGCCCGTTGCTCGGGGTCCGCGAGATGTCGACCAGCTCGCCGCCCACCGCCATCACCGACACCCGCGGACGCGGATGCACCAGCACCCGCTCCCGGCCGACCGCGGCGAGCAGGCCCACCTGCGCCGCACCGATGATCGTCCCGGCCCGCACCGCCACATCGCCGGGCTGGACGTCGTCGCCGGCGCGCCGCACGTAGGCGCCCGACGGCGCCCCGCGCAGGATCCGCACCTTCGACGTGCCGCCGTCGGTCCAGCGCAACGGCAGCACCGCGTCGGCCAGCGTCGGCAACGGCGCACCGGTCTGCACCCGGACGGCCTGCCGCGGCTGCAACCGGCTCGGCGTCCGGGCGCCGGCCTCAATGGTCCCCATCACCGGCAGCACCAGCCCGCCGGCGCTGTCCTCGTCGGCCATCGGCTCGCCGGTCTCGTCGAGCGCAAGATCGCCGCCGACTTCGCCGACGCCCAGCACGTCGACGCTGCGCACGGCGTAGCCGTCGATCGCGGCCTGATCGAAGCCGGGCAGCGGCCGCTCGGTCACCACTTCTTCGGCGCACAACAATCCCTGCGCCTCCGCGATCGCGACACGTATCGGGCGCGGTGCTACCGCGGCCGCCGTTATCCGGGCTTGCTGCTCCTCAACCGAACGCATCAGCCGCGCCTCTCTGCCGTCAACACGCCGTATCGGGCCCGGTGAACGGACCAAGCCCGATCGCCCGGTCGTTCACCGGGCCCGGCATGGCGGCCGGCTACTGCTCGTTCAGGCCCAATCGCGCCACCAACCACCGCCGCAATTCCGGGCCGTAGTCGTCACGATCCAATGCAAAGTCAACCGCAGCCTTGAGGTAGCCGCCGGGATTTCCCAAGTCGTGTCGAGATCCGCGATGCACGACGACATGAACCGGGTGGCCCTCTTTGATCAGCAGCGCGATCGCGTCCGTGAGCTGTAGTTCGCCGCCGGCGCCGTGATCGATGCGGCGCAGGGCGTCGAAGATGGCGCGGTCGAGCACGTACCGGCCGGCCGCCGCGTACAGCGACGGGGCGTCGGAGGCCTTGGGCTTTTCGACCATGCCCTTGACCTTGAGGACGTCGGAACTGCCGGCACCCGGGACGGCCTCGACGTCGAACACACCGTAAGCGCTGATCTCCTCCGGCGTGACCTCGATGGCGCACAACACCGTGCCGCCATGCTCGGCGCGCACCTTGGACATCGTCTCCAGCACGCCGGTCGGCAGCACCAGGTCGTCGGGCAGCAGCACCATGACGGCGTCCTCGTCGGGCGTCAGGGTGGGCTCCACGCAGCCGATGGCGTGTCCCAGTCCGAGCGGCTCGGCCTGCACCACCGACTCGACCTTGATCAGCGCGGGCGCGCGACGCACCTTGGCCAGCATCGCCTTCTTGCCGCGCGCTTCGAGCGTGCCCTCCAGCACCAGGTCCTCGACGAAGTGCGCGACGACGCCGTCCTTGCCCTCGGAGGTGATGATGACCAGCCGCTCGGCGCCGGCCGCGGCCGCTTCCTCCGCGACCAGCTCGATGCCCGGCGTGTCGACGACGGGCAACAGCTCTTTGGGCACCGTCTTGGTGGCCGGCAGGAAACGGGTGCCCAGACCGGCTGCGGGGACGATCGCCGTGTATGGGATCGGGACTTCATCTGGCCGTGACATCGTTCACACCATAGCGCTCAGAGGGGTTGCCGCCGCTGCATGGCAGGCCGAATACCCATACTGTCATCGTTGACGCATGACGACTCCGACCAAGGCCGCCGTGCGCGAGCAAGTGCTGGCGGCCCGAAGTCTAGTTGCCGACGACGTTCGGGCCGCCGAGGCGCGCATGCTCAACGAGCAGCTCGCGCTCACGGTGAGCAGCGGCAGCACCGTCTGCGCCTACGTTCCGGTGGGCACCGAGCCGGGCTCGGTCGCGATGCTCGACATGTTGCTGCAGCACTCGCGCCGCGTGCTGTTGCCCGTCGCGCGTACCACCGGTGACGGCACCCCGATGCGGCTGCGCTGGGCCGAGTACCGGCCGGGCGAACTCGTCCGCGGTCGCTGGGGGCTGCTCGAACCGCCCGAGCCGTGGCTACCGGAGTCGGCGCTGGCCGAAGCCGAAATGGTGGTGGTGCCGGCGTTGGCCGTCGACCGCCGGGGCACCCGGCTGGGCCGGGGACTGGGCTACTACGACCGCTCCCTGGACGCCCGGAACCCGCAGGCCCGGGTGGTCGCGATGGTGCGCGACGAGGAGTTCGTCGACGAGTTGCCGGCCGATCCGCACGACGTGCCGATGACCCACGCGATCACCCCGGGGCGCGGCGTGATCGCGCTGCGCGCCGACGACGGGGCCCGGGAATGAGACGGATTTCATGGCTGTTTTAGCACTCAGGCACTGTAGAGTGCTAACAAGCTTATCTAACGGAGGTTTCTTCAGTGCCGACCTACAGCTACGCGTGCACCGAATGCGACAACCGCTTTGACGTGGTGCAGGCCTTCACCGACGACACCCTGACCACCTGCGAGAAGTGCTCGGGCCGGCTGCGCAAACTGTTCAACTCCGTCGGCGTCGTATTCAAGGGCAGCGGCTTCTACCGCACCGACAGTCGCGAGTCGGGCAAGAAATCGTCGAGCTCGAGCAACGGCTCTTCGACCAACGGCTCCAGCGAGAGCTCCAGCTCGAGCGACAAATCCGGCTCCGGCGAGAAGTCCAGCTCTTCCGACAAGTCCACGTCCAGCGAGAAGTCGACCGCGACCGCTTCCAGCTAGCGAGTTATCCACAGAACGCATCCCTCGCGGGAACTTTCGGCAGCGCGCTGCGCTTACCGTTGCGGCGTGGGGGAATCGTCGCTGAATCCAGCGCTGCTGCACCGGATATTGGCGTCGTTGCGACCGGATTGGACCCGGACCGTGCTGGCCCGGCGAGTGGCGGCGGGCGGGCTCGTAGTATTGGCCGGGGTCGCCGCGGTGCGCTCGAATCCGGACGGTGATCGCGTCGACGTGGTGGTCGCCACCCGCGACCTCAGCCCCGGAGCCGCGTTGACACAAGACGATGTTCGAGTCGAAAAGCGTTCGGCAACAACAATTCCCGACGGCTCACAAGGAGATCTGGGCGCCGTGGTCGGTTCGATGCTGGCCGGTCCGACGCGCCGCGGCGAGGTGCTCACCGATGTCCGCTTGCTGGGCAGCCGGCTGGCCGAGGCCGCGATTGCCGCGAAGGCCGGGCCCGGTGCGCGCATCGTGCCGCTGCATCTGGCCGACAGCGCGCTGATCGACCTCGTTCGCGCCGGCGACGTCGTCGACGTGTTGGCCGCACCGCCCACCGATGCGCAGCCGGGCGCGCAGGCGACCAGCAAGGTGGTGGCCACCGATGCCGTCGTCGTCCTCGTGTCGCCCAAGCAGAAAGTCCAGGCCGCAGACGGTGACCGCGTAGTGTTAGTTGCGCTGCCGGCTCGCGTGGCGAACACGGTGGCAGGTTCGGTCCTGGGGCAGGCCGTGACCCTCACCCTGCACTGAGAACCTGGCAGCGGTTCGCCACAGAACCCGCAGCAAACCGTGTCCAGCCCAGAAAGGACGTCGAATGCTCAAGGGGTTCAAGGAGTTTCTCGCGCGCGGCAATATCGTCGACCTGTCCGTCGCGGTAGTCATCGGTACGGCATTCACCGGACTGGTCACCAAGTTCACCGACAGCATCATCACGCCGTTGATCAACCGGATCGGCGTCAACCAGCAGTCCGACGTCGGCATCCTGAAGATCGGCATCGGCGGCGGCCAGACCATCGACCTGAACGTTCTGGTATCGGCCGCGATCAACTTCGTCCTCGTCGCTGCGGTGGTCTACTTCCTGGTCGTGCTGCCCTACAACACTTTCCGCAAGCGCGGCGAGGTCGAGCAGGCCGACGACGCCCAGATCGTCTTGCTGACCGAGATCCGCGACCTGCTGGCGCAGACCAACGGAAACGGCTCGTCGGGCCGCCACGGTGGGCCGGGCACCACGCCGCCGCCCGATTTCGGGCCGCGTGCGGACGCCGAGTCGCAGTAACACGACCGGCTGCTCGGGCGACTTTAGATCTCGAGGCTCGACAACTGCCCGATGATCTGCGCGGCGAGCGGATTCAGCGTCGCCATGCCGTCGCGGACGGCGTAGCGGGAACCGGCGAGGTTGACCACCAGCGTGCTTCCGGACACGCCGGCCAGACCCCGGGACAACCCGGCGTCGATGATGCCCGCGGACAGCCCGGACGCGCGGACGGCCTCGGCGATGCCGAGGATTTCGCGGTCCAGAATCTCGCGAGTGGCCTCCGGGGTGACATCGCGCGGGGTCACTCCGGTCCCGCCGACCGAGACCACCAGATCGACCCCACCGATCACCGCGGTGTTGAGCGCGTTGCGGATCTCGACCTCATCGGCCGCCACCGCCACCACACCGTCGACGACGAATCCCGCCTCGGTCAGCAGCTCGGTGACCAGCGGCCCGCTGTGGTCTTCTTCGTCCCCGTGGGCGGTGCGATCATCGACCACCACGACCAGAGCCCGGCCGACCACCAATTCCGCACCCGATTCCATGGGTGCAACCGTATATCCGAGCTCGGACAGTGGCTCGTTCAGAGGCTCGTCGACTCTCATCACTGATCCGCCTTGCCGAGGGTGACCTGCACGGTCCGGCTGCCGCCGCCGGGATCCTGGAACGTCAGCGATACCTTGTCGCCCGGCGCCTTGGACCGCACCGCGGCCACCAGGGCGTCGGCGCTGCTGATCGGGCGGTCGTCGACCTTGGTGACGACCACGTTCTTGGGCACTCCGGCGTTCGAGGCCGCGCCACCCTGCACGACGTCGACGACCTTGGCCCCCGGCGTGCTCTTGTCACTGGTCACCTGCACGCCCAGCGAGGCATGTGAGGCCTTACCGGTGCTGATCAGCTCGTCGGCGATGCGCTTGGCCTGGTCGACCGGGATCGCGAACCCAAGCCCGATCGAACCGCTCTGGGCGTCGGGCGAATCGCCGCCCAGGGTGGCGATCGCGGAGTTGATGCCGACCAGCTGGCCGTTCAGGTTGACCAGCGCCCCGCCGGAGTTCCCCGGGTTGATCGCGGCGTCGGTCTGAATGGCGTCCAGCACCGTGTTCTGGTTGCCGGACTCACCGGTCGTCGACACCGGCCGGTTCAACGCGCTGATGATTCCGGTGGTCACCGTGCCGGACAAGCCCAGCGGGGAACCGATCGCCAGCACCGGCTGGCCGACCCGCACATCCGACGACGAGCCCATCGCGATGGGCGTCAGCCCCGACACACCTTGGACGCGGATGACGGCGATGTCACTGGTGGGGTCGGCGCCCACCACCGTGAACGGTGCGGTGCGCCCGTCGGAGAAGGTCACCGTCGTTTTCGGTGCCGGACCACCCGGCCCCCCGGGCGCCGGGCTGCCGGGCGTGGGGCTACCGGGTATCGGCCCGCCCGGCCCCTTGGGAGGGGCGGCGGCCGCGGCGATGACGTGGTTGTTGGTCAAGATCAGCCCGTCGGACGACAGGATGACGCCGGAGCCCTCTTCGGACGCGCGGCCGAGGTCGGTCTCCAGCATGACGACGCTGGGTACCACCTTCTGCGCGACCTGTTCGACGGTGCCGGGCGCCATGTTGGCCGCCGGCACGCCGGGCGTGGCCCCCGACGGTCCGCTGCCGCTGCTGGCGGTCGTCGAGTGCGTGCCCAGTTCGACGACCGTTGCCGCGGCGCCACCGATACCCGCCGACACCACCGCGATCGCCAGCGCGCCGGCCACCAGCAGGCCGCCCCGGGATCGCTTCTCGGGCCGCGGTGGCCCCATCGGGGGCAGCATGCCGGGCACCGGACCCGCCCCGGTGCTCCCGGGAATCGGCCCCACGCCGGTGCCGCCGGGGATAGGGCCCGCGCCGGTGCCGGGGATCCGGCCCGGCCCGGTGCCGCCGGCAATCGAACCCGCCCCGGTGTCCCCGAACGGCTCGTAGGGCCGCCGGTATTGCGAGGTCTGCGACGGCTGTGACTGCTGCCCTTGCTGGTACCGCCAGTCGTAAGGCTGGTTGTACGGTTGCTGATGCCCTTGGGCATACGCGGGAGCTCCACCTGACTCAAAGGGCTGGTTAGGCGCGCCTGGGTATCCCGGTTGCTGCGGCGGTGGCGAATACCTCGGGTCATTCGTCATGTCGCTAAGTCGCTCTTCCTCTAATTGGGGTGCTATCGAGCTCGACTTGGCTCGATTTCCAACACTAACTGCATCTACCTTGCGCGTGCGGACTGAGAGTCCACTGAGATAACGTTCGTCGATTCCCGAGAGTTCGCTGCGTCGCCCTCCATCGGAACCGCGGGGTCGGTCTTGGCTTCGCTGTCGGCGTCGGCCCCACCCTCGGACCCGGCCGTCGGATACGTCGACACCGGCAGCGGCCGGCCGGGAAGTAGCACGTAGATCGATGTTCCCGGGGGATGGCCGCCCGAAACGGTGTCTTCGACGCGCAGCAGTCCGCCGTGGTTGAGCACCACCTGCTTGACGATGGCCAACCCCAGACCCGAGCCCGGCAGGGCCCGCGCCGTCGTCGACCGGTAGAACCGCTCGAACACCAGGCGCCGTTCGTGCGGTGGGATACCCGGGCCCAAGTCCGAAACGATCAGCTCGGCATGCGACGGGTCGAGCTGGCGCATCCGGACACCGACGCGGCCGCCCGGCGGGCTCCACTTGGCGGCATTGTCCATCAGGTTCAGCGCCGCCCGTGACAGCCCGGCATTGTCGCCGTAGACCTGCCATCCAATCACGTCGACGTCGAAGTGAATGTCGTTGCGCCGCCGCCTGACTCGCTCCAGGCTGCGGTCGATGACCTCGGACATGTCGACCGGCTCGTGCACCACCTGGCCGGCGTCGTCGCGGGTGAGGTCCACCAAATCGCCTACCAGAGTGGACAATTCCTCGATCTGCGCGAGCACATCGGTACGCAGGTCGACCATCTCCTGCTCGGGCAGCCGTGGCGCCCCCGGTTCCATGGACGCCATCAGCAGTTCGACGTTGGTCCGCAGCGACGTCAGCGGGGTGCGCAGCTCGTGTCCGGCGTCGGTGACCAGTCGGGCCTGGCGCTCCCGGGACTCGGCGAGTGCTCGCAGCATCAAGTTGAATGCCTCAGTGAGCCTTGCCAATTCGTCGCTACCGAACACCGGGATAGGCCGCAGGTCGTCGGTGCGCGCGACCCGTTCGGCCGCTTCGGTGAGCCGGGCCACCGGCCGCAGCCCCGCCCGGGTGACCATGCCGCCGGCCACCGCGGCGACGGCGACCCCGATACCGCCGACGATCAGCAGCACCCAGCGCAGTTTGGTCATCACCGCCTCGGTGGGCCGCAGGCTCTTGGAGATCAGCAGCGAACTGCCGTTGGGCAGGTGGATCGCCAGGATGCGCTGATCGGCGGCGGTGCGGCGGGACATGAACAGGTCACCGCGGATGACCGCCTTCTCCGGCGCGTCGACCGGCAGGGTCTGGCCCGGCTGTTGGGCGGTGTAGATCGAGTGGCCCGGGTTCACCAGCATCGCGTTGACGTCCGAATACGCCGTGCCCTCAATGGCCTTCGCCGGGTCGGCGGCCAGCGAACCGCTGGCGATCAGCAGCTGCGCGCGGCTGTCCAGCTGGTTGTCGATGTCGCTGTAGAGCGCGGCCGCGATCACCGCGTACACGGCGAACGCCATCAACACGACGACCATCGCCACCATCGACATCGCCAGCAACATCACCCGCCACCGCAGCGACAACGAACTGGGGGCTCGCAGTGGTGCGCGCCGACGTCGTTGGAACCGGATCATCAGGGCGGCGTCTCCCGAAGGACATAGCCCACACCCCGCACGGTGTGGATCAGGCGCGGTTCACCGTCGGCTTCGGTCTTGCGGCGCAGGTACCCGACGTAGACCTCCAGCGCATTGCCCGAGGTGGGAAAGTCGAATCCCCACACCTCCTCGAGAATGCGGCTGCGGGTGAGCACCCGGCGCGGGTTGGCGATCAGCATCTCCAGCAGCGCGAACTCGGTGCGGGTCAGGCTGATCCGGCGATGTCCGCGGGTGACTTCACGGGTCACCGGGTCCAGGGCCAGATCGGAGAACGTCATGGCGACCGACTCGGCGTCCTCGGGCTTGGTGCGGCGCAGCAGCGCCCGCATCCGGGCTAGCAGCTCTTCCAGGGCGAACGGCTTGGGCAGGTAGTCGTCGGCGCCGGCGTCCAGGCCGGCGACCCGCTCGGACACCGAATCGCGGGCGGTCAAAACCAGGATCGGCAGGTCATCGCCGGTGCTGCGCAGCTGCCGGCAGACCTCGAGACCGTCCAGCCGCGGCATCATGACGTCGAGCACGACGGCGTCGGGCCGGTCGCTGGAGATGATCTCCAGCGCCTCGACTCCGTCATGGGCTAACTCGACCGAGTAGCCATTGAAGGAAAGCGACCTGCGTAGCGATTCGCGGACCGCGCGATCGTCATCGACGACAAGAATGCGCACGGCCACTAGTTTCGCCCTAGGGCCTGAGAGCGGGCTGAGAGGCGCGCCGCGTATTTGCCGAGATCCCTGTCTGACGACGATGCGGGCCGGCACGGCCCGCAGAGGAGTCGGACAATCCGGCTAGCGTCGGTCGAGATCGATCAGCCCCAGGCGAGCCGCCTTGAGCAGTCGACGCGGCACCTTGTGCTTCTGGCCGGCCACGGTCACACCGACGAGCTCGGTCTTCTCGGCCTTCCACTGCGAGCGGCGGCTACGGGTGTTCGAGCGCGACATCCTGCGCTTGGGTGTGGCCATGGTCGGGCCTTACTCCTTGTGTGGGGGCTTCGGGTCGTGCGTCGCGCGGCATGGGCCGGGACGGCCGACGGCGACGATTGCCCTCAAGAATAGTCGGTGACCTGCTGGTCGCCAAAATGGGCCGTGCGGCCTGCGCGACTATGACAGCAGCGCCGAGACGGGCATCCTTGACGTGACACCGGCGGTACCCGCTAACCTACCGGGTGGTTGGTTGGTGGAGCGCCGGTAATTCCCGAATGGAGGACGCCAATGGCCTCGGGTTATGGCCGGTCCGGTGCTGTCCGGATCGCGAACTGCTCGGGGTTCTACGGCGACCGGCTGGCGGCCATGCGCGAGATGCTGACCGGCGGCTCAGGCGATCCGGTCCACTACCTCACCGGCGACTATCTGGCCGAGCTCACCATGCTGATCCTGGGCCGCGACCGGATGAAACACCCCGAGCGCGGCTACGCCAAGACCTTCCTGACCCAGCTCGAGGACTGTCTGGGCGAGGCCCGTGACCGCGGGGTGCGCATCGTCGCCAACGCCGGCGGCCTCAACCCCGCCGGGCTGGCCGACGCGATCCGCGCCCTTGCCGAGCGGCTGGGCGTCCCCGCCCGGGTCGCCCACGTCGAAGGCGACGACTTGACACCGCGCGCGGCCGAACTCGGGCTGGGCACGCCGCTGACGGCCAACGCCTACCTGGGGGCGTGGGGCATCGTCGACTGCCTCAATGACGGAGCCGACGTCGTCGTCACCGGCCGGGTCACCGACGCGTCGGTGATCGTCGGGGCGGCGGCCGCGCATTTCGGCTGGGGCCGCACCGACTACGACGCGCTGGCCGGCGCGGTGGTCGCCGGGCACGTCATCGAATGCGGCGTGCAGGCCACCGGCGGCAACTACGCGTTCTTCACCGAAGTTCCTGATCTGTCCTACCCGGGCTTCCCGCTGGCCGAGGTCAACGCCGACGGATCCTCGGTGATCACCAAGCACCCCGGCACCGGCGGGCTGGTCAGCGTCGACACCGTCACCGCGCAGCTGCTCTACGAGATCACCGGCGCCCGTTACGCCAACCCGGATGTCACGGCGCGGATGGACTCCGTCCAGCTGTCCACCGACGGGCCCGACCGGGTGCGGATCAGTGGCGTGGTCGGCGAACCGCCACCGCCCACGCTGAAGGTTTCGCTGAACAGCATCGGCGGCTTCCGCAACGCGATGACCTTCGTGCTGACCGGGCTGGACATCGAGGCCAAGGCCGAGCTGGTGCGCCGCCAACTCGAGGCCGGGCTCACCGTCAAACCCGCGGAGCTGCAGTGGTCGCTGGCCCGCACCGATCACCCCGACGCCGACACCGAGGAAGCCGCCAGCGCGCTACTGCACTGCGTGGTCCGCGACCCCGACCCCGCCAATGTCGGACGCCAGTTCTCCTCGGCGGCGGTCGAATTGGCGCTCGCCAGCTACCCGGGCTTCCACGTCACCGCCCCGCCCGGCGACGGTCAGGTTTACGGCGTCTTCAGCGCGGGCTACGTCGATGCCGCCACCGTGCCGCACGTCGCGGTGCACAGCGACGGCACCCGCATCGACATCCCATGTGCCACAGATACTTTGGAACTCACGGCCGCTGCTGAACCGGCGCTGCCGGAACCGTTGCCCGACGGCCCGACCCGGCGCGCACCGCTGGGCCGCATCGCGGGCGCCCGCAGCGGCGACAAGGGCGGCTCGGCCAACGTCGGCGTCTGGGTGCGTACCGAGGACCAATGGCGCTGGCTGGCCAACACATTGACCGTCGAGCTGCTCAAGGAACTACTGCCCGAGGCCGCGGACTGCGATGTCACCCGGCACGTGTTGCCCAACCTGCGCGCGGTGAACTTCGTGATCGAGGGCATCCTCGGCCAGGGCGTCGCCTACCAGGCGCGGTTCGATCCCCAGGCCAAGGGGCTGGGCGAATGGCTGCGCAGCCGCCACGTCGACATCCCGGACAGCCTGCTATGAGCATTTGGACCACCCCGGAACGCGAGCAACTGCGAAAGACGGTGCGCGCGTTCACCGAACGCGAGATCCTGCCGCACGTCGACGAGTGGGAACGCACCGGCGATCTGCCGCGCGAGTTGCATCGGCGCGCGGGGACGGCCGGGCTGCTGGGCGCGGGACTGCCCGAAGCGGTCGGCGGCGGTGGCGGAGACGGCGCCGACGCGGTGCTCATCTGCGAGGAGTTTCACCAGGCCGGTGGACCGGGCGGCGTTTTCGCGTCGCTGTTCACCTGTGGCATCGCGGTGCCGCACATGATCGCCTCCGGCGATCAGCGGCTGATCGAGGAGTTCGTCCGGCCGACGCTGGCCGGCGAGAAGATCGGGTCGCTGGCCATCACCGAGCCCGGCGGCGGTTCGGATGTCGGGCACTTGCGCACCAGCGCCGTGCGCGACGGCGACCACTATGTAGTCAACGGCGCCAAGACCTACATCACCTCCGGGGTCCGCGCCGACTATGTCGTCACCGCGGTGCGCACCGGAGGCCCTGGCGCAGCGGGGGTTTCGCTGCTGGTGGTGGAAAAGGGCACGCCCGGATTCGAGGTGAGCCGCAAGCTGGACAAGATGGGCTGGCGCTCCTCTGACACCGCCGAGCTGTCCTACGTCGACACAAGGGTCCCGGTTGCCAACCTGGTCGGCGCCGAGAACAGCGGGTTCGCTCAGATCGCGCAGGCCTTCGTCTCCGAGCGGATCGGCCTTGCCGCACAGGCGTATTCGAGTGCGCAGCGGTGCCTGGACATCACCGCGGCTTGGTGCCGTGACCGCGAGACGTTCGGCCGCCCCCTGATCTCCCGCCAGTCGGTGCAGAACACCCTGGCCGAGATGGCCCGGCGCATCGACGTCGCCCGGGTCTACTCGCGCAACGTGGTGGAACGCCAGCTCGCCGGTGAAACGGATCTGATCCCGCAGGTGTGCTTCGCCAAGAACACCGCCGTCGAGGCCGGCGAATGGGTGGCCAATCAAGCCGTTCAGCTTTTCGGCGGCATGGGCTACATGGCCGAATCCGAAGTCGAACGCCAATATCGGGACATGCGAATCCTCGGTATCGGCGGAGGTACCACCGAAATTCTGACCGCGCTGTCCGCCAAACTCCTGGGGTATCAATCGTGACGGTATTGCAGTCCACCCTCGACCCGAAGGCCGATACCTACGTCGACGCGGCCGAGACCATGATCGCCAAGCTCGCCGAGATCGACGCCGAGCACGGCAAGGCGCTGGCCGGCGGCGGCGCGAAATACACCGAGCGCCACCACGCCCGCGGCAAGCTCACCGCACGCGAGCGCATCGAGCTGCTGGTCGACCCGGATTCGCCGTTCCTCGAGCTGAGCCCGCTGGCCGCCTACGGCAGTTCCTTCACCCTGGGCGCCAGCGTGGTGGTCGGCATCGGCGCCGTCGAGGGTGTGGAATGCCTGATCGTCGCCAACGACCCGACCGTCAAGGGCGGCACCAGCAACCCGTGGACGCTGAAAAAGATCTTGCGGGCCAACCAGATTGCGCTGCAGAACCGGCTGCCGGTGATCTCGCTGGTGGAGTCCGGCGGCGCGGACCTGCCCACCCAGAAGGAGATCTTCGTCCCCGGCGGGCAGATGTTCCGCGACCTGACCCGGCTGTCGGCGGCGGGCATTCCGACCATCGCGCTGGTCTTCGGCAACTCCACGGCCGGCGGTGCCTACATCCCCGGCATGTCCGATCACGTCGTGATGATCAAGGAACGCTCCAAGGTGTTTTTGGCCGGTCCCCCGCTGGTGAAGATGGCCACCGGCGAGGAATCCGACGACGAGTCACTCGGCGGCGCCGAAATGCACGCCCGCACTTCGGGTCTGGCCGACTACTTCGCCGTCGACGAGCTCGACGCGATCCGCATCGGGCGGCGCGTGGTGGCCCGGCTGAACTGGCGCAAGCTCGGACCGGCGCCGCGGCCGGTGACCGAGCCGCTGTTCGACGCCGAGGAGCTGATCGGCATCGTGCCCTCGGACCTGCGCATCCCGTTCGACCCGCGCGACGTGATCGCGCGCATCGTCGACGGCTCCGAATTCGACGAATTCAAGCCGATGTACGGCTCGTCGCTGGTGACGGGCTGGGCGACGCTGTGCGGTTACCCGATCGGCATTCTGGCCAACCACCGCGGTGTGCTGTTCAGCGAGGAGTCGCAGAAGGCCACCCAATTCATCCAGCTGGCCAACCGCTACGACACGCCACTGTTGTTCTTGCACAACACCACCGGATACATGGTCGGCAAGGACTACGAGGAAGGCGGCATGATCAAACACGGGTCGATGATGATCAACGCCGTATCCAACTCGACCGTCCCGCACATCTCGCTGCTGATCGGCGCGTCGTACGGCGCGGGCCACTACGGGATGTGCGGACGCGCCTACGATCCCCGATTCCTGTTCGCCTGGCCCAGCGCCAAATCCGCTGTGATGGGCGGTGTCCAGCTGGCCGGCGTGCTGTCGATCGTGGCCCGCGCGGCCGCCGAGGCCCGCGGTCAGCAGGTCGACGAGGACGCCGACGCCGCGATGCGCGCCGCCGTCGAGGGCCAGATCGAGGCGGAGTCGCTGCCGATGGTCCTGTCCGGGATGCTCTACGACGACGGGGTGATCGATCCCCGCGATACCCGCACGGTATTGGGAATGTGTCTGTCCGCCATCGCGAATGGACCGATCAAGGGGACGTCGAACTTCGGCGTCTTCCGGATGTGAGCCCGATGGTTACTCGAGTACTGGTTGCCAACCGCGGCGAGATCGCCCGCCGGGTCTTCGCCACCTGCCGCCGCCTCGGCCTGGGCACCGTCGCGGTCCACACCGACCCGGACGCCGCGGCACCTTATGTCGCCGAGGCCGATGCGCGGGTCCGCCTGCCCAACACCAACGACTACCTCAATGCCGAGGCTTTGCTAGCCGCCGCGCGCGCCGCGGGCGCGGATGCCATCCATCCCGGCTACGGATTCCTTTCGGAGAGCGCCGACTTCGCGGCGGCAGTCCAGGACGCGGGCCTGACCTGGATCGGTCCACCGGTGGACGCGGTGCGGGCGATGGGCTCCAAGATCGAGTCCAAGAAGCTGATGGCCTCGGCCGGGGTGCCGGTGCTCGACGAACTGGACCCCGATTCGGTCACGCAGGCGTCTCTGCCGGTGCTGGTCAAGGCGTCCGCCGGTGGCGGCGGCCGCGGCATGCGAGTAGTCCGCGAGTTGTCCGCTCTGGCAGACGAAGTCGCCGCGGCTCGGCGCGAAGCGCAGTCCGCCTTCGGCGATCCGACCGTGTTCTGCGAGCGCTACCTGCCGACCGGCCACCATGTGGAGGTTCAGGTGCTCGCCGACAACCACGGCACGGTATGGGCGGTCGGCGAGCGGGAATGCTCGATTCAGCGGCGCCACCAGAAGATCATCGAAGAGGCTCCGTCGCCGTTGGTGGAGCGCGTTCCGGGCATGCGGGCCAAGCTGTTCGACGCCGCCCGGCTGGCCGCCAGCGCGATCGGCTACGCCGGCGCCGGCACCGTGGAGTTCCTCGCCGACCCAAACTCGCAAGACGGTGAGTTCTATTTCCTCGAGATGAACACCAGGCTGCAGGTCGAACACCCGGTCACCGAAGAGATCACCGGGCTCGACCTCGTCGAACTGCAGCTCGCCGTGGCCGACGGCGTGCGTCTCGGAGTCGAACCTCCCGCGGCCCAGGGCCATTCGATTGAAGCCCGGCTTTATGCCGAAGATCCCGCGCGCGGCTGGCAACCGCAAGCCGGCCCGGTGCACACCTTCGATGTGCCCGGCACCCGGACCGAGTTCAGCTCGCTGGGACAGCGCACCGGAATCCGGTTGGACTCCGGCATTGTCGACGGATCGGTCGTCTCGATCCACTACGACCCGATGCTGGCCAAGGTCATCTCGTACGCACCCACCCGCCGGCAATCCGCGCTGGTATTGGCCGACGCGTTGGCCCGGACCCGACTGCACGGCCTGCGCACCAACCGCGAGCTGTTGGTGAACGTGCTGCGGCATCCGGCTTTTCTCGCCGGTGCGACCGACACCGCGTTTTTCGACACACATGGCCTGGACCGGCTGTCGGCACCGCTCGGCGACGAGAGCGTCGTCCGCTTGTCGGCGATCGCCGCGGCGCTTGCCGAGGCCGCGCACAATCGCGCGTCCGCCACCGTTTTCGGCTCGCTGCCCAGCGGCTGGCGCAACCTGGCCTCGGGCTATCAGGTCAAGACGTACCGCGACGACCAGGACAACGAGCACCGGGTCGAATACCGGTTCGCCAGAACCGGATTGGTACTGGCCGGCGATGAGCCGGTGCAGCTGGTCTCGTCAGAGCCCGACGAGGTGGTGCTGGCCGATGCCAACGGGGTGGCGTGCCGCTTCGCGGTCGCCCGCTACGGCCCCGACGTCTACGTAGACTCGGCGCGTGGGCCGGTTCACTTGCACGCGGTGCCCCGATTCCCCGAGCCCGGATCGTCGGTCGAGAAGGGATCGCTGGTCGCGCCCATGCCCGGCAACGTGATTCGGCTGGGCGCCGCGGCCGGTGACACGGTGACGGCCGGCCAACCGCTGATCTGGCTGGAGGCCATGAAGATGGAACACACGATCACCGCGCCGGCCGACGGGGTCCTCGCGGAACTCAGCGTCGCGCCCGGCCAACAAGTCGAAGTCGGTGCCGTCCTGGCCCGTGTCGAATCAGAAGGAGATCCACAGTGACCGATACCAGCTTCATCGAAAGCGAGGAGCGCCGGGCGCTGCGCAAGTCGGTGGCCGCGTGGGCGTCCAACTACGGCAGCGAGTACTACCTGAAAAAGGCCCGCGCACACCAGCACACCGATGAATTATGGTCCGAGGCAGGTAAACTCGGCTTCCTGGGCGTGAACCTGCCGGAGGAATACGGGGGCGGTGGCGCCGGAATGTACGAGCTGTCGCTGGTCATGGAGGAAATGGCCGCCGCGGGCAGCGCGCTGCTGCTGATGGTGGTTTCGCCCGCGATCAACGGCACCATCATCAGCAAGTTCGGCACCGATGAGCAGAAGAAGCGCTGGATTCCGTCCATCGCCGACGGCACGTTGACGATGGCGTTCGCGATCACCGAGCCCGACGCCGGGTCCAACTCGCACAAGATCATCACGACGGCGCGCCGCGACGGCAGCGACTGGATTCTCAAGGGCCAGAAGGTCTTCATCTCCGGTGTCGATCAGGCGCAGGCCGTGCTGGTGGTGGCTCGCAGCGAAGAGGCCAAAACCGGCAAGCTGCGACCCGCGCTGTTCGTGGTGCCCACCGACTCCCCCGGCTTCACCTACACGCCGATCGAGATGGAATTGATCAGCCCCGAGCGTCAGTTCCAGGTTTTCCTGGACGACGTTCGGCTGCCCGCCGATGCGTTGGTCGGAGCCGAAGACGCCGCGATCGCACAACTTTTCGCGGGCCTGAACCCCGAGCGGATCATGGGCGCGGCCAGCTCGGTGGGCATGGGCCGCTTCGCATTGGAGAAGGCCGCCGACTACGTCAAGACCCGCCAGGTATGGGGGACCCCGATCGGTGCGCACCAGGGGTTGTCGCATCCGTTGGCGCAGTGCCACATTGAGGTCGAGCTCGCCAAGCTGATGATGCAGAAGGCTGCCACGCTCTACGACAGCGGCGACGACGCGGGCGCGGCGGAGGCCGCCAATATGGCCAAATACGCTGCGGCCGAGGCCGCTAACCGTTCGGTGGATCAGGCCGTGCAGTCGATGGGCGGCAACGGGCTGACCAAGGAGTACGGCGTCGCGGCGATGCTCACCTCGGCCCGACTGGGGCGGATCGCGCCGGTCAGCCGCGAGATGGTGCTCAACTTCGTCGCGCAGACATCCCTGGGCCTGCCGCGAAGCTACTGATGGACGCACTCGTCGAATACTCCGTCTCGGGGCCGTCGGCCCGACTGACGCTGAACTCGCCGCACAACCGCAACGCGCTGTCGACCACGCTGGTCACCCAGTTGCACCAGGGCCTGCGCGACGCGGCGCAGGATCCGGCGGTGCGGGTGGTGGTGCTCGGGCACACCGGTGGCACGTTCTGCGCCGGCGCCGACCTCTCGGAGAATTCAGCGGCCAGTGGCGGGGACCCGTTCGACCTGGCCGCGGCGCAGGCCAAGGAGATGACCGCATTGCTGCGCACCATCGTCTCCTCGCCGCTTCCGGTCATCGCCGCCGTCAACGGTCACGTCCGCGCGGGCGGGTTCGGCTTGGTGGGCGCCTGCGACATCGCGGTGGCCGGGCCGCGCAGCACCTTCGCGCTGACCGAGGCGCGCATCGGCGTCGCCCCGTCGATCATCTCGCTGACCCTGCTGCCGAAGCTGTCGCCGCGTGCGGCCGCCCGCTACTACCTCACCGGCGAGACGTTCGATGCCGCCGTGGCCGCGGAGATCGGGTTGGTCACGATCGCGACCGACGACGTCGACGCCGCGGTGGCCAAACTGGCCGCCGATATCGGCCGTGGGTCGCCCCAGGGCCTGGCGGCATCAAAGGCACTGACAACGGCGGCCGTGCTCGAAGGATTCGACCGCGACGCCGAGCGGCTCGCCGAGGAATCCGCCCGGCTGTTCGTCTCCGACGAAGCGCGCGAAGGCATGCTCGCATTCCTGCAAAAACGTCCGCCCAGTTGGGCCCCGCCCGCCGCTATCGACGATGCCGGCCGCAATTAGGCGTGCGTAGGAGGATGGTTGCGATTTAGCCAACCCTCTTGCAGCAAGTCCCCGACGTCGTACGCTCGTGGATGATGAGCGATTCGGCGCAACATGATGCGAAGGACGCGCGCGAGGATTTCTCGCGTGCGGCCGATACCGATCGCATACAAATCGCACAATTGCTGGCGTATGCCGCCGAGCAGGGGCGCCTGCAACTCAAGGATTATGAAGACCGTCTGGCCAGGGCGTACGCGGCGACGACCTACGAGGAACTGGATCGGCTGCGGGCCGATTTGCCCGGCACGCCGATAGGCCCGCGCCGGGGCGGCAAACCGAATCCGGCGCCCTCCACGCTGCTGCTTGCGCTGTTGAGCGGATTCGAGCGGCGCGGGCGCTGGAACGTGCCGAAGAAGCTGACCACGTTCACCCTGTGGGGCAGCGGGGTGGTGGATCTGCGCTACGCCGACTTCACGTCCACTGAAGTCGATATCCACGTGGTCTCGATCATGGGTGCGCAGAACATCCTGTTGCCACCCGAGGTCAATGTCGAAATCCACGGCCGCGGGGTAATGGGCGGCTTCGATCGCAAAATCGTCGGGCAAGGCACTCCCGGCGCCCCGAAAGTCAATATCCACGGCTTCTCGTTGTGGGGCGGTGTGGGCATCAAGCGCAAAGCGCGCCGGCCCCACGGGTAAACCCACCCGAGCAGCACTGGGCTACCTCGGTCGGCCCCCGGCACTCACGGGCCACGCCCGATTGAGGAAGTAAGGCTACTGGCATCGCGCTGAAAACGAGTGGGATTGCGTATCTTCGCAAAACCGCGAAAATGTGCCGCCCCTCGACTAGCGTCCAGACCAGCGGTTCAGGGGGTGCAAGCGACGCCACGGGGTTGGACACGGGCGTATCGGGACGTGCGTCGCAAGAATTCCAGCGCGAAGGTGTATTTGTGCTGCGCGAAAAACGATGCGTCAGTAGCATTTCCACCTCTGTACGAGCCGCCCACGAAATGTAGGCACCACGCACAGCGAGGCTCGATATGGTCGCACTCGGGAACATCAACGAATGGCAACCGCCACCCGGTCCGCTCACCATGTGGACCGCCGTACCAACGGCGCACGAGGCGGCCCGCACCGCGCGCCGAAGTGACCTTGCCCCGAGTTACCAGCAGGCGCAACATCTCTGGGCCGCGTACCACGGCAAGGCGCTGAACAGGCAGCTGCCGCGGTTGATGATCGTGGCGTGGGACATCCCGGGCACCTGCGACATTCCGGCGATGACCACGGCGGTCAACGCCCATGTCCGCCGGCACGACACCTACCACAACTGGTTCGAATTCGACGACGGCACGATCGTGCGCCGCACCATCGAGGACCCTGAAGCCATCGACTTGGTGCCCGTGTCGTGGGGACATATGACCCCCGATCAAGTTCGTACCCACGTCCTGACGACGACCCGCGAAACGCTGCAATGGGGTTGCTTCAGTTTCGGTATCGTCCAGCACACCGACTACTTCACCTTCTACGCCGGTGTCGATCATCTGCACATCGACGGGCTGTCGGCCGGCATCATCTTCTTCGACATCCACCTGACGTACCAAGAACTGGTGCAGGGCGCCGATCCGCGCCCGACCGCCCCGCTCGTCGAGCTCAGGAGCTACCGCGCCTACACCGCGCGGCAGCGCAAAAGGGTTGCGGGCCTGACCCTGTCATCGCCGGAGATCAAGGACTGGATCGAGTTCGCGCGCGACGCCGACGGCGACTGGCCGAGCTTCCCGCTGCCCCTGGGCGACACCTGGACCAGCAGCGCCGGCGACTTGGTGACCGTCGAGTTGTTGGATGCGGCCGCGACGGAGGCCTTCGATGCCGCCTGCATCGCGGCGGGCGCCCGGTTCATCGGCGGCGTCCTGGCGTGCACCGCGTTGGCCGAATATATATTGACCGGCAAAGAGATTCATCGCGGTTTCACCGCAACGGACACTCGGGCACAGGGCATCGACACGATGACGGTGGGCTGGTTCGCAAGCATGGTTCCGGTCATCGTGCCGACTGACGGCGTTTCGTTCCCCGAGGCCGCCCGGGCGGCCCAGAAGTCGTTCGATGCCGCCAAGGATCTCGCTCAGGTGCCCGTCGAGCGGGTCTTGGAACTCGCGACACCCGATGAACTGGGCATCAAGCTGCCCTCGCAGCTGCCGATGATGCTGTCCTTCCTCGACTTTCGCAAGGTTCCGCTGGCCGGGTTGTGGGCCGAGACGAACTTCGGTACCTACGGCGACAGCCTGTCCCACGGCGGAATCAACGTGTGGATCAACCGGCACGCCGAGCGAACCACGGTCACGATCTCCTTCCCGGACAACGAGGTGGCCAGGACGTCGGTGCACCAATACATCGAGACTCTGAATCGGATTTTCGCCCGCGTCGCGGGCAAGGCTCTCGAGCAGTCGAGCACCTTTGCCGCGGAACCCGATTCGGATGAACTGTGTGCCCGTGCCCCGACGAAGGACGACGATGAGGCGGCCTAGAACATGAGCAACCTGCTGGATCTGGCCGACCAGACACTCTTTCTCGGCGAGCGAGCCACCGCGACCACCAGCGTGTTGCAATGCATCTGGGTGTACGACCGGGCCATCGACATCGATGGCCTGCGACGGTTCCACCACCATCTCGGCCGGGGCCGGCTATCGCGGCGAATCGAACGGTCCCCGTTGCCGTTCGGCCGCCACCGCTGGGTGACTCCCAGCGACCGGCCCAGTCTTGAGATCGCCGCAACGCCGCGCCCGCGTGACGAGATCGACGCGTGGCTGCAGACGCAGGCCCGCCACCGGCCGGACGCCGAACACGGTCCCGGATGGCACCTTGCCCTGCTGCCGCTGACCGACGGCGGCGCGGTGCTCAGTTTCGTCGTCACCCATTGCCTCACCGACGGCGTCGGCCTCTGCGAAGCGTTGGCCGACGCGGCGTGCGGGCGTGACGACGCGATCAGCTGGCCACCCGCGGCCGCGCGGCGGCGGTGGCAGGCTGTGCGCGAGGACATCCGCCAAACCGTCGGCGACACACCGGATATGGGGCGCGCCGCACTCGGCGCCGCGCGAATGGCCCGGCAAGCCAACGGGGCCGCCGCGCGAATGGCCCGGCAAGCCAACGGGGCCGCCGCGCCCACATCCAAAAAGCGGCCGCCCAGCGGACCCGACCACGGCATCACGCTGCCGATGGCGATGCTCTTCTTCGACGCCGAGGAGTGGGACGCCCGCGCACAGGCGCTCGGGGGAACCAGCAACGCGCTGCTCGTCGGGTTGGCGGCGCACCTCGCCCAGCGGGTGGGGCGGGTCGCGGCGGACGGCTCGGTCAACGTGGGAATGCCGCTCAACGAGCGCACCCCGGGCGACGTCCGCGCCAACGCCGTGGTCAACGTCGACGTCACGGTCAAACCGGCAGCCGCGACGACCGGCCTCGGCGAGATCCGCGCCGCGATCAAGCAGGCGCTGATCCGCAATCAGGATCTACCCGACGAGCGGTGGGCATTGCTGCCGCTGATTCCGCTGATCCCGAAACCGGTGTTCCGCCGGCTGATCAGCATGGTCACCGGCGGTGCCACCACGGTCGTGTCGTCCAATCTCGGTGCGATCAATCCGGCGGCCAACCGGCCGGACGGCACCGACGCCGACCGCTTCGCGATGAAGTCGCTGTACCCGGGCGTCACCGCCGCGACGATGTCGCGCACCAACGGCGCGCTGGCGTTGTTGTCGGGGCGAGTCAACGGCCAGGTCTTCGTCTCGTTCCTGGCCTACGAGCTGGGCCGGCATAACTCGAATGACGAGCTAGCACAGTATATTTCGAGTGCGCTGAACGAGTTCTCGCTGACCGCTACAACGGGTTGGCGCGCCGCCAGCCCCGTGACGCGTTAGCGCCGGCGCCGAGACCGCAGGTAGTCGCCGACCACGGCGGCGCCCAGGCCGTCGAGATCGGGCACCACGACGCGTCCCTCTACCCGTCGCGCGACCTGGTCGATGAACCGCGCCAGCCCGGGGTCGCTGCCCAGCCGGAAGATGGTGATCTGCGCGCCCAGCCGCGCCATGTCGTCGAACCCGCGCACGGTGTGGGCGATGGTCCGTGGATGGGGCGGGTAATCAAAAAACACAGCAGAACCCAATCCCTCACCGTCGACATCCTCGAGGTGTGCGGTCGGTTCCCCGTCGGTCACCACCAGCACTACGGGTTGCGCGTTGGGGTGGCGGCGCAGATGACGGCCGGCCAGCGCCAGCGCGTGATGCAGGTTGGTGCCCTGCTCGTAGACCCCCTCCAGACCGGTCAGCTCGGCGGCGGTCACGGTCCGGGCATAGCGGCCAAAGGCGATGATCTGCAAGGCATCCGAGCGGAACCGCGTGCAGACCAGATGGTTGAGCGCCAGCGCGGTCTGCTTCATCGGCAGCCAGCGATTCTCCATCACCATCGAAAACGAGGTGTCGACCAACAGCGCCACCGCGGCCTGGGTGCGCGTCTCGGTCTCGGACACCTCGACGTCGTCGACGGTGATCTTCAACCGCGCGTCCGGGCCGTCCAGCGTCGCGGTCCCCGCCTGCCGCAGCACCGTGTTGGTCAGCGTGCGCGGGATGTTCCACGGCTCGGTGTCACCGAACTGCCATGGCCGGGTCGCACCGGTCAACTCGCCCGCCGCCCCGGCGCGGCGCAGCTCACGGTCCCCCCGACGGCTCGAAAGCTGTTGTGCCACATCACGTAACGCCGTCTCGCCGAGCCTGCGCATGGCCTTGGGCGACAGTCGCCACTGGCCGTCGGAGCCGCGGTCCAAGAAGCCCTGGTTGACCAGGGCCCGTTCCAGTTCGGCCAGGGTCCGCGCGTCGACGGCGGCCTGGTCGCCGAGCTGGCGCGCCAGCGCGTCGAGATCGACGTCATCCATCGTGGCGCCGGGATAGCTCTGCGAAAGCTGGTCGGCCAGCTGCTCGAGCTCCGCGACGTCGGCCAGGGCCTGGGTGCCTTCACCCATGCCGAACGGGTTGTCGCCGGAGAACTGCTCAGAACCCATCCAGTCCTCGCCCGGCCGCGCGGCCTGCAGGTGCGAGTCGAGCCGGTTCAGCGCCTGCATCAGCGACGGAGATCCAAAAGCCTGCTGCGCCAAGGCATCAAGCTCGGCACGCTGGTCCGGGCTCAGGCTGTTTCGGAAGCGCTGCGCGGCGGCGGCGCGCTTGGCCAACGAGTCCAGCAGCTCATCGACGTTGCGCGGGTTCTCCGGGAAGAACTCGCCGTGGGAGTCCATGAACTCGTCGAAATCCTGCTGCGTGTCCTCGCCGCGGGCATGCTTGTCCAGCAGGTCGTTGAGGTCGTTCACCATGTCGGTGACGCGCTGGCGATCCTCGTCGGTGGCGCCCGCCAGGGCTTCTTTCATGCCGGCGAAGCGCTGGTCGAGCATCTCCCGGCCGAGCAAATCCTTGATCTGGTCGTACTTTTCGCGGGCCTCGGAGCTGCGCCAGTTGTATTCGGACAGTTCTTGGACGGCCTTGGCCGGTGAGGACGGCAGCGCGTCGAGCTGCAGTTCGCCGAAGCGGGCGTCGTCGTCGAGCGCACGGGCCAGCTCTTTGCGCTCGGCCAACACCGCCTCGTCCAACAGCTTCTTGATGTCCTGCAGAGTTCCGTCTAAGTTGTTGCGCCGCAACAAGTCCCGTCGGCGACGGTTCGCCTCGGCCGCCAGCCGGTCCGCGCCACGCATGTTCTCGGTACCACGTCGCATCAGCTCGGACAGCGCCCGGCGCGGCGAGGCACCCGCCATGACGTCCTGCCCGATCTGCTCGAGCGCCTCGCGCAGATCCACCGGCGGAGCCAGCGGGTCGGGCCCGCCGGTGTACGCCGAGTATCGCGACGAATGCCCTTTAGCCATAGACAGTTTGGCCCTCCCCGGATACCTTGTCGATTCTCTTGGCCAGGTACAGCGCTTCCAGTGCCAGTTCCAGTGCCGCGGCCCGTTCACCTTCGGATTCCGCGTTCAGCCGGTCGGCGATCTGCTCCACGACGGGCAAGCCCGGAACCGCGGCCAGCACGTCCTTGGCCGAGATCCGCTCGCCGGTCGTCACCGCGGATCCGGCTTCCACCGCCGCGACCAACGGCGCGACGTCGATGCCGCCGAGCGCTCGCGACGCGGTGTCGGCGGTCGCGCGGCGCAACAGGTGCTCGAGCACCGCCTGCTCGCGGCCTTCCTCACCGGATTCGAATTCCAGCTTGCCGCGCAGCACGTCGATCACGGTGCCCAGGTCCACAACTCGGGCGACGGGGTCGCTTTCGCCGAGCAATGCGCCGCGGTGGCGGGCGGAGGCGGCGACGGTCTCGGCGGCGGCGATGGCGAACCGTGCCGATACGCCGGATCGCTGGTCGACCGAGTTGGACTCGCGCAGGTAGCGGGCGAACCGCGCGATCACCTGCATCAGGTAGTCGGGCACCTGTGCGCTCAGGTGTGCTTCCTGAACGATGACTCCGACCTCGGCGTCCAGCTCCAGCGGGTAGTGCGTGCGGATCTCGGCGCCGAAGCGGTCCTTGAGCGGGGTGATAATGCGACCCCGGTTGGTGTAGTCCTCGGGGTTGGCGCTGGCGACCACCAGCACGTCCAGCGGCAGGCGCAGCGTGTAGCCGCGGACCTGAATGTCGCGTTCCTCCATCACGTTGAGCATCGAGACCTGGATGCGCTCGGCGAGGTCGGGCAGCTCGTTGACGGCCACGATGCCGCGGTGCGCGCGCGGGATCAGGCCGTAGGCGATGGTCTCCGGGTCGCCCAGACTGCGCCCTTCGGCCACCTTGATCGGGTCGATGTCACCGACGAGGTCGGCGACGCTGGTGTCCGGGGTGGCCAGCTTCTCGGTGTAGCGCTCGCCGCGGTGCCGCCACTCCACCGGCAGGTCGTCGCCCAGAGTCGCCGCGCGCCGGATCGACTCCGGTGTGATCGGCGTGTAGGGGTGCTCGCCGAGCTCCGCGCCGCCGATCACCGGCGTCCATTCGTCCAGCAGCCCGACCAGCGCGCGCAGCAGCCGAGTTTTGCCCTGGCCGCGCTCGCCGAGCAGGACGAAGTCGTGACCCGCGATCAGTGCCCGCTCCAGCTGGGGCAATACGGTGTCCTCGAATCCCAGGATGCCCGGCCAGATGGCTTCGCCATCCGCGCCGTCGGCGAGGCGCGTCAGCAGATTTTCGCGGATTTCCTGCTTGACTCCACGCTCGCGATGGCCGGAGGCACGCAGTTCGCCGACGGTTCGGGGCAGATTGCTCGGTGATGTCACCACTCCAAGTTACGTCCCGCCATATATGTGCGTCATGCGCACCGGCTTTACCGCGGCCGGGAAGTTTCAGTGCGCGAAGTGACGAGCCCCGGTGAGGTACAGGGTGACGCCGGCTTCGGCAGCGGCCGCGGTCACTTCGTCGTCGCGCACCGAGCCCCCCGGGTGCACGATGGCCTTGACTCCGGCGCGCGTCAGCGTCTCCAACCCGTCGGGGAACGGGAAGAACGCGTCGGAAGCGGCCACCGCGCCGGCGACTCGTTCGCCGCCGCGTGCATTCCCTCTTTCAACAGCCAGCCGGGCGGCGTCGACCCGGTTGACCTGACCCATGCCGACACCGATGGTCGCACCGCCGCCGGCGATCACGATCGCGTTCGACTTGACCGCGCGACAGGTACGCCAGGCAAAGACGAGGTCGCTCAGCGTCTCCGGGTCCGCCGGTGACCCGGTCGCCAGCGTCCAGTTGGCGGGGTTGTCGCCGTGCGCGTCGAGCTGATCGCGCTGCTGCATCAGCAGTCCCCCGCTGATCGGTCTCAGCTCGGAGCCACCGGCCAGCGGCTCGGAGGCCACCAGCACCCGGATGTTCTTCTTGCGCGTCAGCACATCGAGGGCATCCGGCGCGTAGGCCGGGGCGACGATCACCTCGGTGAAGATGGTGCTGACGTATTCCGCCATCTCAAGGCTGACTTCGGTATTGGTGGCGATGACGCCGCCGAAGGCGCTCAGCGGATCGCACTCGTGCGCCTTGCGATGCGCGTCGGCGACCGAAACCGACGAGATCGCGATGCCACATGGGTTGGCGTGCTTGATGATTGCCACACAGGTCTGTTCGTGGTCGAAGGCCGCCCGCCAGGCCGCGTCCGCGTCGGTGAAGTTGTTGTAGGACATCTCTTTTCCGTGCAGCTGCTCGGCCTGGGCCAGGCCCGGCCACGCTGCCGGGTCGACGTAGAGCGCCGCCTGCTGGTGCGGGTTCTCGCCGTAGCGCAGCATCGCCGAACGGCGCCAGCTGTGGCCGAACCATTGCGGGAACGTGGTTTCCGGATGCTCGGGCGCCAGCGTCGACTCCATCCAGCTCGCCACCGCGATGTCGTACTCGGCGGTGTGCGCAAAGGCCAACGACGCCAGCCTCTTGCGCTCGGCGAGGGTGAATCCGCCATTGCGGGTCGCGGCGAGCACGCCGTCGTAGCCGAGCGGGTCGACGACCACCGCCACGCTCGGATGGTTCTTGGCGGCCGCCCGAACCATCGACGGCCCGCCGATGTCGATCTGCTCGACGCATTCGTCGAGGCCCGCACCGGAGTCGACGGTCTGACTGAACGGATACAGGTTGACGACGACCAGCTCGAAGGCGGCGATCCCGAGCTCCTCGAGCGCCGCGGCGTGCTCGGGCTTGCGCAGATCGGCCAGCAGTCCGGCGTGCACTCGCGGGTGCAGTGTCTTGACCCGGCCGTCGAGTACCTCGGGGAAGCCGGTCAGCTCCTCCACTGGTGTTACCGGAATCCCTTCGCCCGCAATGGTCTTCGCGGTCGATCCGGTCGAGACGATCTCGACGCCGGCCGCGCTCAGCCCCTGCGCGAGTTCGATCAGGCCGGTCTTGTCGTAGACGCTGATCAACGCGCGGCGAATCGCTCTTCTTGACTCGTCGGTGCTCATCCTATGGTCGCCTTTCGTCCGGTCCAGGTCACGCCGCGGGTCGCTATCGCGGCTACCACGTCCACCAGCAGTCGCCGTTCGATGACTTTGATGCGCTCGTGCAGTGTGTCTTCGGTGTCGCCGTCGAGCACCGGAATGGGCTCCTGCGCCAATATCGGCCCGGTGTCCATGCCGGCGTCTACCAGGTGCACCGTACAGCCTGTGACCTTCACACCGTAAGCCAGCGCTTCGGGAACCGCGTGCGCCCCCGCGAATGCCGGCAGCAGCGCCGGATGCGTGTTCAGCGTGCGTCCGCAGAATCGTGAAAGGAATTGCGGTCCAAGGATTTTCATAAAACCTGCCGAGACGATCAGATCGGGCGAGTGTGCGGCGGTGGCCTCGGTGATGGCGGCGTCCCAGGCTTCGCGGTTGGGGTGGTCGCCAAGCCGGACGGTGAAGGTCGGCACCGATGCGGCCGCGGCGATCTCGGTGGCCCGGCAGTCGCGATCCACCCCCACCGCGACCACCCGGGCCGGGTAGTCGTCGACGGCGGCGTCCAGCAGAGAATTCAGTAGCGTTCCGGTGCCCGACGCCAGCACCACCAGTCGCGCCGGCGCACTCGGGGGCACGCGGAGCGGTTCGACCACATCGCGAAGCCTATCCCGACGACAATCCGCGTCGTCGCGCGCCGCGTCGGGCAATGGCACCGACGCCGACGCCCGGTCAGCCGGGCGCTCGCGGTCCCGCGCCCGGCTGACCGGGCGCTCGCGAAGGGATAGAGCGGCTAGTCCCGCTCGGTCGCCCGGTGCTCCGGTTCGTCGGGCCCGGCCTCGAATTCAGGTTCCTCCGGCGCTGCGGCGGCGGGCTCGTCGGGCGGCGGCTCCCCGGGCACGGGCTCCCCGGGCAACGGCTCGTCCAGCGAGGGCTCGGCGAACTCCTCGGCGTCGTCGAGCAGCAGGTCGTGGGCGGCTGGCTCGGAGAACGCCTCCGCGAAGTCCTTCGGTTCTGCGGCGGGCGGCGCGGGCGCGCGCTTTTGTTTGGGCCGCCGGGGCCTTCTGAACCTGACGGGCCTGATCCCGCCGGCCATCACCACCGTGGCCCAGCCGATCACCGCGAACCAGAAGAAGGTGCCGATCCACAGCGCGCCCTGGTCCACCCCGACGTCGCCGAAGTTGCCCAGCCGGCCGCTGCTGCCGAACGCCAGCAGCGACATCATCAGCGCCCCGACCACAGCGGCAACCAGCAGCTTGGCCAGCGCCGGAAGCAGCGGGAGCGGACGCCGGGCGCATTGCTGGCCGACCGCCACACCCGACGACGCCCCGACGATCAGCAGTGCGACCCACACCGGCCCCAGCGGCGGCGCCGGCGCTGCGGCCAGGACGGGCAGCGCCGGAATGTCACCGCCGAAAACGGTGAACGAACTGAACGTCGCAAACCCGATATGAGCACTGGATCCCACCGCGACCGCCGACGTGCCGACGATCACGTTGGGCGCGTAGAGCATTGAAAGCACGGTGAGGCTGAACTCGCCGAAGATGGAATCGGTGATCCCGTAGAGGTCCTGCATCGTCGCCCAGTGCACAATCAGCGACCCCGCCGTCACGAACCCCGACAGTCCGACCAGCGCCAGCACGCCGGCGGTCGCGGCACGCAGCGAATCGACCAGCCAGAAGGGCAGTGACGCCGCCGTCATTGCCCGTCGGCCGACCCGCGAACCCACCCCGATCGCGGCACCGATCGCGTGCACCACCAAGACACTGGCGAACGCGCGCAGCGCGCTGGGTGTCTGCAGCTCGGTGAGCACCGTGGATGCGTCGTGGATGACGGCCAGCGCGATCGCCGCGATCAGCAGGGGCCCACCCAGCGCCGAGGCGACGACCCAACGGACCACGAGCCAGGACGAATAGCGGGTGGTGGCCCGCGCCGTGGTTCGCGCGGTCGCCCAAACCATGAACAGGATTGGCGCCAGCGGCAAGACGCCCAGCTCGCGACCGCCGATCGAGATCGGCACCTTGTGCACGCCGAGCCAGATGCTGGCGATCGCCCCGAGCGCGCCGGTCATGTCGCTGTTGGCGATCAGCAGCTGAAGCAGCGTGACCGCGGCGATGACGACCAGCGCCAGCAACGCGGGGCCGAACGCGACCCGGACGAGGTCGCGCGCCTGACGAGCACCCGCTGGCCGGTTCTCGCTTTCTGCCACCCTGTTCACTCTTGGCGCACGTGCCCGACGAGGCGCGAGAGCCCGCGGTTAGGCCGGCGCAGAGGGTGTCTGGTCGCCGGGCTGCTCGGAGGCACCCGTACCGCCGACCGACGGGGGCGGGCTGAAGCTCGGGAAACCGGTGGGCGGCGTCGTCGGACCCTGCTGCTGCGCCGCCGGCTGCGGCCCGGATTGCGGGGACTGAGCGCCGAAGCCGCCGGTCGGGATCGCGCTCTGGGTCGGGGCCTGGCTCGAAGGGTTGTAGCCGCCATATTGCGATCCGTACCCCGACTGCGGGTTGTGCTGCTGCGGGCCCTGCTGACCGTAGTAGCCGCCGTGCTGCTGGCCTCCGTACTGCCCGTACTGCCCGTATTGGCCGTACTGCTGCGCGTAGGGGTCGTACTTGGGCCGCGGCGGCGGCGCGGTGATGACGCCGGCGTCGAGCAGCAGCACGACGACAGCGGCGACGGCCTGCAGCACGCTGGCCGCCACCAGCGGCCACATGGCCCAGCCGACGGCGAATCCGGCCGGGGTGTTGATGACCTCGGCGATCGCCAGCAGCGCGCCCAACACGGCGACGGCCGCCACTACGCCCGCGTAGTTCTTGGCCTTGGGCAGCAGGCTCAGTCCGGCCAGCAGCGTCGCCAGGACGGCGACGAGCACCGCGGTCCCGGCGTCACCGGCGCGGCCGCCGGACGCCGGACCCAGGTCGGCGCTGAGCACGAAGGTCGGTCCGAAGTTCAGCAGGTAAACCGCCAGGCCGAGCACGACCACGGCGATGTTGACGTACAGCGGCAGCTTGCTCTCGCCGTCGTCGGTCTTCGCGAACGACGGCGTGGCACCGGGGTAGGAGCCGCCGGGCTGCGCTTGCGGATAGCCGGGACTCCCGGGCGAGTAGGTCATGACTCCTCCTGTTGCTTCCAGTGCCTTCAAGACCTCGACAGGCGCCACGCAGGCGTTGCGGTGCGACGCTGTGCTTCCAGGGCCCGCCGTACTCAAACGCCAAGACGTGCCCGCGCTTGCGTTACGCGCGATCGATCAACCACGCTAGCGCACGTTCGGGCGGCCGTGCCGGAGCGACCGGCCCCCGCGCGCAACCAGGGCGGATCGTCGCGGCACCCCGTCTTGGAGACGCTTGGCCGGGGGGCGGGTTGCCCGGCGCAGGTAGAACACGTTCTAATTCTGTGCATGGATTACGGGCTAGTGCTTTTCACCAGTGACCGTGGCATCACTCCGGCGGCCGCCGCCAAACTCGCCGACGACCACGGCTTTAAGACGTTCTACGTGCCAGAACACACGCATATCCCGGTCAAGCGGGAGGCGGCGCACCCGACCACTGGTGACGAGTCGCTTCCGGACGACCGGTACATGCGCACGCTGGACCCGTGGGTAAGCCTGGGCGCCGCGTGCGCGGTGACGTCGCGGGTGCGGCTGTCCACCGCGGTGGCCCTGCCCGTCGAGCATGACCCGATCACGCTGGCGAAAAGCATCGCCACGCTGGACCACCTATCCGGTGGCCGGGTCAGCCTGGGCGTCGGATTCGGTTGGAACACCGACGAACTGGCCGATCACGGCGTGCCGGCCGGACGACGCCGCACCTGCCTGCGCGAGTACCTCGAAGCGATGCGCGCGCTGTGGACACAGGAGGAAGCCTCCTACGACGGCGAGTTCGTCAAGTTCGGGCCCAGCTGGGCCTGGCCCAAGCCGGTGCAGTCGCACCTTCCGGTGCTGGTGGGTGCCGCGGGCAACGAGAAGAACTTCAAGTGGATCGCCCGCAGCGCCGACGGTTGGATCACCACGCCGCGCGACTTCAACATCGACGAGCCGGTGAAGCTGTTGCAGGACACCTGGGCGGCGGCGGGGCGCGACGGCGCCCCGCAAATCGTGGCGCTGGACTTCAAGCCGGTGCCCGAGAAGCTGGCGCACTGGTCCGAGCTCGGGGTGACCGAGGTGCTGTTCGGTCTGCCGGACAAGTCCGAGGACGAGGTCACCGCCTACGTGGAGCGTTTGGCGGGCAAGCTCTCCTCGATGGTCTAGTCCCCCGTCGTACGCCGTCGCCCGCCGAGACTTAAACCACGGCGAGGCTTTACGAAGGTGTCGTGTGCGTGGTTTAAGTGTCGCGAGGCTACGCGAGCGAGGCCCGGTTGCCGTTGTCGGTCGTCCACACCGAGATCTCGGCCCCGAGCGGATCGCCGCCGCTCATCAACGCGACGAGGTCGTCGTCGTCGGTGGTCGCCATGAATCGGGTGTTGTCCGCCGCGAGCCTGCCGACGATGATGCCGGTGCGGATCGGCCAGTCGTAGCGCACCGAGTACGTCTCGATCGTCGCCGCGCCGTCGGGCGTCTTGGTGACGTCGACCTTCGGCAGCGCGTCGATCTCCTTCTTCAGCTGCGCGCAGTTGTCGGTACGCCAGTCCACCGGTGTGGTCGAGTAGATGCCGACCGAGTACTTGCTCATGATGCCGCCGTTGGCGCCGACGAACCCGAATTGCCCTGGCCTGTCCCGCATTTGCCGGACCGTCTCGGCGATACCGTGCAGCGAGTAGCTGTTCCCGGGACCGCCGAAGTACGGCAACCCGCCGGTCAGCGTCAGCCCGCGCGGGTCGTCCCCGTCGATGCCCAGGGCCTCGCAGATCACGAACACCGGAAACGGAAAGCAGCTGTACAGATCGAATGTGGCGATGTCGTCGACGCCAATTCCGGCTACCCGCAATGCTTCTCGGGCCGCATGGACCGCAGCCGGACTGGCGCCGAGGTCGACGCGGTCCAGCATCGCCTGCTCGACCATGTCCGAGTGGCCGTGCAGATAAACCCAGTTGTCCTCGGCGACCCCGAGGCGGGTCGCGGCCTGCACCGACATCAGCACCGCCGCGGCGCCCTGATTGACCTGATCCCGGGCGACGAGTAGCCGGGGGTACGGGTCACAGATCATCCGGTTGTCGTCGGTGACGGTGATGATCTCGTCGACCGTCCGCTCCAGCGGCGATGACGAAAACGGGTTCTTGGCAGCCACTTTCGACATCGGGGCGAACAGCTCGGCCATCTCGCGCCGATAGCCGGCCACACTGTGACCGAGACGGGCGCGGCGGGCGTTTTCCAGCAGCCCGTACTGGACCGGCGCCCCGGTCAGACCGTGCTGAATCGTGTAATCGTCGATGTAGCTGAAGATCTGGTGGCCGCGATCCTCCAGCTGACCCTCGACGTGTTCGGTGAAGTCGGGCTTATCGTCGCGGTTGGCGAAGTAGCGCGCCGTCGACCCCGGCTCCGAGCCCATGATCAGCACGACGTCGGCGCCGCCCGCCGCGATCGCGTTGCCGGCCTCGGTGACCAGCTTCTGCGGACCCTGCCCACCGACGGGTTCGAGCACCACGCGGGCCGGGTTGCCGCCGAGACGGTTCATCACCGAGCGCGGGTAGTTGTTCGACTTGCCGAGCGCGGCCGGCATCGGCCCGGAGATCTCGAACTGCCGCAGCCCGAAGACCGTGTCGACGGCCTGCGCAACGCCTTTGACGCCGGTGTCGGCAAGCGCTTCCCGCACCGCTGCCGTCGCGAGGTCGACCGCCGACATGCCCCGATAGTCGGGGTCGTCGATGCGCTCGGTGAACTGGCCGACGCCGACGAGCACCGGGGTGCGCGGATCCACCGGCATGACAAACCTCCTGGCAACTGTTAGTTCGACAGGCTAACCGATGGCAGGGGCCGAAACGAAACTGCGGCCAAGTCGCCTAAGTGACAGCGCGACCTGACCGCAGTCTCGGCAAAGCACTAGATGTTCTGCAGGATCTCCCGGGCCAGCGCCGCGGTCTCCGACGGCGTCTTACCCACTTTCACCCCGGCGGCCTCCAGGGCCTCCTTCTTGGCGGCCGCGGTGCCCGACGAGCCGGACACGATCGCGCCCGCGTGGCCCATCGTCTTGCCTTCCGGCGCAGTGAATCCCGCGACGTAGCCGACGACCGGCTTGGACACGTTGGCCTTGATGTAGTCGGCCGCCCGCTCCTCGGCGTCACCGCCGATCTCGCCGATCATCACGATGACCTTGGTGTCGGGATCCTTCTCGAAGGCTTCGATCGCGTCGATGTGGGTGGTGCCGATCACCGGGTCACCGCCGATACCGATCGAGGTCGAGAAGCCGAAATCGCGCAGCTCGTACATCATCTGGTAGGTCAGCGTGCCGGACTTGGAGACCAGGCCGACGGGACCGGGCCCGCTGATGTTCGCCGGGGTGATGCCGGCCAGCGCCTCACCCGGCGTGATGATGCCCGGGCAGTTCGGCCCGATGATCCGCGTCTTCGGGGCCCTTGATCCACCCTTTTCTAGGTTGTAGGCCCACGCATATGCGCTGTCCTGCACCGGAATTCCCTCGGTGATGACCACCAGCAGCGGGATCTCGGCATCGATGGCCTCGATGATCGCGTCCTTGGCGAACTTCGGCGGCACGAAGACGACCGATACGTTGGCGCCGGTCTCCTTCATCGCCTCGGCGACGCTGCCGAACACCGGGAGTTCGACGTCCTTGCCGACCGGGTCGACGTGCGACACGGTGGTACCGGCCTTGCGGGCGTTGACGCCACCGACCACCTGCGTGCCGGCCTTCAGCATCAGCGCGGTGTGCTTGGTGCCCTCACCGCCGGTGATGCCCTGGACGATTACTTTCGAGTCCTTGTTCAGGAAGATCGACATTTCTTGACTCCCTTACTTGTTCGCCAGCTCGGCGGCTTTGTCGGCACCGGCGTCCATGGTCTCGGCCTGGATCACCAGCGGGTGGTTGGCGTCGGCGAGGATCTTGCGGCCTTCGTCGACGTTGTTGCCATCGAGCCGGACCACCAGCGGCTTGTTGGCCTCGTCGCCGAGCATGTTCAACGCGGTCACAATGCCGTTGGCGACGGCGTCGCAGGACGTGATGCCCCCGAACACGTTGACGAACACGCTCTTGACCTGCTTGTCGTTCAGGATGACGTCGAGGCCCGCGGCCATCACCTCGGCCGAGGCGCCGCCGCCGATGTCGAGGAAGTTGGCCGGCTTGACCCCGCCGTGCTTCTCGCCGGCGTAAGCGACGACGTCGAGCGTCGACATCACCAAGCCCGCGCCGTTGCCGATGATGCCGACGGAGCCGTCGAGCTTGACGTAGTTGAGGTCGTGTTCCTTGGCCTTGAGCTCCAGCGGATCGGTCGCGTCGCGGTCCTCGAACTCGGCGTGGCCGGGCTGCCGGAAGTCCGCGTTGGCGTCCAGGGTGACCTTTCCGTCCAGGGCGAGGATCTGGCCGTCGGGCGTGCGCACCAGCGGGTTGACCTCGACCAGCGTGGCGTCCTCGGCGACGAACAGCTCCCACAGCTTGGCGATGGTGTTCGCCGCGGCGTCGAGCACCTCGGCCGGCAGGTGGCCCTGCTCGGCGATCGACCGGGCGGTCGCCAGGTCGACACCGGTCACGGCGTCCACCGGGACCTTGGCCAGCCGCTCGGGTTTGGTGGCGGCGACCTCTTCGATCTCCATGCCGCCCTCGACCGAGCACATCGCCAGGTAAGTGCGGTTGGCGCGGTCGAGCAGGAACGAGATGTAGTACTCCTCGGCGATGTCGCTGGCCTCGGCGACCAGCAGCTTCTTCACGATGTGGCCCTTGATGTCCAGGCCGAGGATGTTCTTGGCGTGCTCGTAGGCGTCATCGGGTGTCGCGGCGAATTTGACGCCACCCGCTTTGCCTCGGCCGCCGACCTTGACCTGCGCCTTGACCATCACCGGGGCGCCCACCTCGGTCGCGATTTCCTTTGCGCCCTCAGCGGTGTCGGTTACACGACCGGGCGTAGTAGGTACGTTGTGCTTAACGAACAGTTCTTTCGCTTGATACTCGAAAAGGTCCATGAACTCACTGTCTTCGCTCGAGTTATTTGCAAGGCCTACAGCTCGGCGGTGCCGGTATCGGCAACTCGCACGGTGGAACTGTAACCACCCGCCGAATAGCCGCGACCGCCGCATCCACCCATGTGGCGCAGGTCACGACACGCCGGGAACGGCTAAACGTGATCCAGTTCACAATCGGTCCCCGAGGTTGCCAGTCGGATCCGTGAACGGATAACGTCCTTAAGTCCAGATAACGTTATGGTCACGATACGAGGACATCTCAGCTTGTCCCAACACCGTCTCGCGCGTACTCCTGCGTTGTCGGGAGCCGGTCGCCATCACCGCGACCAGTGGGCGCAACCGCACCAGAACGAAGTCACCGAAATTCTGCCGTTGGACGGCTTCGACTTCGACGACCTGGACTTCGCGGACTTCGGTGAGCTCGACGACCTGGACCTCAGCAACGACTCGACGTTCGACTACGAAGCGCAGGTGCTGCTCGCACCCGAACTCGACGACCTCGACGAGATCGACGACCTGACCCCGCTGCCGCTAGCGCCACCCGCCCCCCTCGCCACCGCCCCCGCCGACCCCCACGAATCCCTGGTCCAGCTCGCCCTCAAGCTCGGCGCCGACCCTAGCTCTGACGACATCGACGTGGCGGGTGTGGCCCGCCGCAGCGGGCAGCACCGCAAGCAACCGACAAGTGCGGCCAAGGGCCGCGTGTTGATCTCGGCGATGGCCGCCGGCGCCGCGGCCGCGGCGGCGCACACCGCGACCAGTCAAGCCGAAACCACCAAGGCCGAGACCGTGCTGACCGCCAACGCGTCGGCGCTGACCGGCGGATCGGGCGGCAACGCGACCCGCGGTGCCCAGGTGATCGCCGTCCAGCCCGCGGCCAACACCCTGCACAATCAGGAACTCGCCAAGGGCGTGGCCTTCGCCAACGACCGCGCCCAGCGCGAGGCGCGCCTGCAGCAGCCGCTGTACGTCATGCCCACCCACGGGATCTTCACGTCGAACTTCGGCTATCGGTGGGGCGTGCTGCACGCCGGCATCGACCTCGCCAACTCGATCGGGACGCCGATCGTGGCGGTGTCCGACGGCGTCGTCATCGACGCCGGCCCGACCGCCGGCTACGGCATGTGGGTCAAGCTGCTGCACGCCGATGGCACCGTCACGCTGTATGGCCACATCAACACCACGCTGGTCAGCGTCGGTCAGCGCGTGATGGCCGGCGACCAGATCGCCACGATGGGCAACCGCGGCAACTCCACCGGCCCACACCTGCACTTCGAGGTGCTGCAAGGCGGCACCGAACGCATCGACCCGGTCCCGTGGCTGGCCAAGCGAGGAATTTTCGTCGGCAATTACGCTGGTTGAGGTGACCGCGCCGAACGACCCCGCATCTAGTGACCCACCCTCCGAATCACGATCCCGGATCATTCGGCGTGCCCCCAGCGGGCCGATGCCGTCGATCCCGGAAAGCCCGACCACGCACCTGCCACGGCAGGCCGCACCCGATCAGGGAGCCACCCGGGCGTCCGCGCGCGGTGCCTTGCCGGATCGCCCGGTCGATGAATCCACTCCCCGGACGGTGCCGGCGGCCGCCGCGGTCAGCATCGTCAGCGGCTGGGCCACCTCGGTGGTGGCCACCGATTTGATCGCCGGCTGGTGGCGCACCGACCGCCTGTTCTGCATCGCGATCGCGTTTCTCGCGCTGGTGTTCGCGACCGCCACCATCTCCGGCGTGATCATGCTGCTGCAGCGTCGCGCCTTGGGCCGCTATCTGATCACGACGGGCGCAGTCGTCGCGGTGCTGACCTACGGCGGCGTCTTCATCGCGGGAGCCCGCGTCGCGTGGATCGTGCACGCCTTCCCGCTGCTGCCGATCGCCAGTGTGGTGCTGGCGCTGCATCCGCAGACCAAACGCTGGCTGCAGGAGTAAGTCCCGTTCGCCGCCCGCCATCTTTCCGCCGAACGTGCTCTCATGGAGACGATTTCGCCATTTTTCCGCCATGAGAGCACGCTCGGCGCAGCGAATTAGAGCTTGCTGACCGGGGCGTGGTTGTGCATCAGCTTGACCCGCCCGGAGCTGCCAAAATCGATCAAGGACATCGCCGATTCGCCGACGCCGGAGACTTCCTCGACGCGGCCCAGCCCGTACTTGTCGTGCGTCACGCGATCGCCGGGCGCCAACACCAGCAGCGGACGTTTGCTCGCCCCTCCAGAGCGGCTCACGGGCGCGGCGCGCGGGGTCCCGAACCGTCCGGCGCCGCTCACCGGCGCGCTGTACGACGGGGCCGGCGCGGTGCGCCGCCAATCCATCAGCTCTTGCGGAATCTCTTGCAGGAAGCGCGATTCCGGGTTGAGCATCGGCTGCCCCCAGGAGGACCGGACGATAGCCCGGCTCACATACAGCCGCTGCCGGGCGCGGGTGATGCCCACGTAGGCCAGCCGGCGCTCCTCGGAGAGCTCGGTCGGGTCGTCGAGGGCCCGCATGTGCGGGAACATCCCGTCCTCCCAGCCGGTGACGAACACCACCGGGAACTCCAGACCCTTGGCGGTGTGCAAGGTCATAAGTGTCACCAGGCCGGCGTCGTGCTCGGGAATCTCGTCCGTGTCGGCGACGAGGGAGACCCGCTCCAGAAACGACGCCAGCACACCGGTTTCGGGCACGTCTTCGTTTTCGAGGGCTTGCCCGGATTCGTCGAGCGCGGCAGCGTTGGCCTCGTCGATGCTGAATTCGTGTGCGACGCTGACGAGTTCGTTCAGGTTGTCCAGCCTGGCCAACTCCTGCGGATCGGTCGAGGACTCCAGCTCGCGGCGGTATCCGGTGCGCTCCAGCACCGCCTCGACCAGATCGCCGAGGTCGTCGTCGAGGTGACCCCGCAGCTCGTCGAGCAATTCGACGAATCCCGAAATCGCTTTCTCCGCACGGGAATTGAGCATCGGCACTTTGCCTTCGGCGGCGGCGACCAACGCGTCGGCGAAGCTGGCGCCGGTGTTCTCGGCGTAGACCGCCACACACGCCTCGGCCCGGTCGCCGATGCCCCGGCGCGGCGTGTTGAGGATGCGCCGCATGCTGACCGCGTCGCCCGGGTTGTCCAGCACCCGCAAATAGGCGACGATGTCGCGGATTTCCTTGCGCTCGTAGAACCGCACTCCCCCGACCACCTTGTAGGGGATGCCGGCCCGGATGAACACCTCTTCCAACGACCGCGACGAATTGTTGGTGCGGTAGAAGACGGCTACATCGTTATAGGTAATTTCACCCTGTTCGACGAGCGCGTCAATTTCTTGGGCGACGAATCTGGCCTCGTCGTGCTCATTGTCGGCGACATATCCGACGATCAACTCCCCTTCACCGGCGTCGGTCCACAGCCGCTTCTCCCGGCGCCCGGAGTTGCGCGCGATGACCGAATTGGCCGCCGAAAGAATGTTCTGCGTCGAGCGGTAATTCTGCTCCAGCAGAATGGTGGTGGCGTCCGGGTAGTCGCGTTCAAACTCCTCGATATTGCGAATGGTGGCGCCCCGGAACGCGTAGATCGACTGATCGGCATCGCCGACTACACATAACTCCGCGGGCGGCACGTCGCCGTCGGGCGAATCGCCGTCTTCGCGTCCGACCAATTCCCGCACGAGCACGTACTGAGCGTGGTTGGTGTCCTGGTATTCGTCGACCAGGACGTGCCGGAACCGGCGCCGGTAGTACTGGGCGATCTGGGGGAAGGTCTGCAGCACCGCGACGGTCTCGCCGATCAGGTCGTCGAAGTCCAGCGCGTTCGCCGCCCGCAGCCGCCGTTGGTATTCGCCGTAGACGGAGGCGACGGTGTGAGCCAAGTCATCGGATTCGTCCGTGAGTTTGGACACAGCTTGATCCGGATCGATGAGCTCGTTTTTGAGGTTGGAGATCGCGACGGACAGCAGCCGCGGCGAGTACCGCTTGATGTCCAGACCCATGTCGCGCCCGATCATCTGCAGCAACCGACGCGAGTCGTCGGCGTCATAGATGGAGAAGTTGGAATTGAGGCCTTTGATCAGGGTGGCCTGGTTGCGCAGGATGCGCACGCAGGTCGAGTGGAAGGTGGACACCCACATCGCGCGGGCACGGTTTCCGACCAGCCGCACCACCCGTTCACGCATCTCAGCTGCGGCTTTGTTGGTGAAGGTGATCGCCAGAATCTGTCCGACCCCAACGCCGCGCGCGGCGATCAGGTAGGCCACCCGCCGCGTCAGCACCGCGGTCTTCCCCGAACCCGCGCCGGCCACGATCAACAGGGGCGAGCCCTCGTGTACGACGGCTTGGCGTTGTTGCGGATTCAGTCCGTCGAGCAGCTGGTCTATCTCGGCGGCGAGCTTGGCATCGGTAGCGTGCACAGTCATGTCTGACTCAATTTACCGCCGACCACCGACGGCAAGTGCCCAGGCCACGGCCCCATAGCAGGGTCGTGTGGGGTCAACTTTTCGTTTTGCTCCCGCGTGTCCGTGGGTGTGGCACACTCGTTACATGGACAATACGCAGCTCCATCGCCGCCTCTCGATCCTCGAGTGGCGTCGCCGATTTTTCTGTGGGTATCGCCCCGCGGTGCCCATGGTCTAGCTGTGATTGCTAGAGCCCTGTGGTCCGCTTCCGGATTCAGGGCTCGACCTTTTTCCAGAGCGCGAAACGTTTGCAGGCCCAAAAGCGAACAAGACGAAAAGAACAACATCAAAACAACACGGGGGTAGCAGGGATGAGCGTCGAGATGATCGACATTGAACAGTTGGCGAACATTGAAGAGTTGCGCCTCGAGATCGACCGGTTGGATGCCGAGATTCTTGCGGCCGTCCGAAGGCGTGCCGAAGTTTCGCGGGAGATCGGCCGCGCTCGGATGGCGTCCGGGGGGACGCGCCTGGTGCACAGCCGTGAAATGAAGGTCATCCAGCGTTACAGCGAACTCGGTCCGGAGGGTAAGGACCTGGCGATGCTGCTGCTGCGCTTGGGCAGGGGCCGGCTCGGTCACTGACAATCCTCGAAGCCGAGGAGTCTTTACCGCCAATTTCTGTTTTGCCGCGGCAGATCGTGCTGTCCGGTAGCGGTGGCTGTGCTCCGTGAGTCGGCACTAGGGTCGAACCATGACCTCCGTGCTCACCATCCCCGACATCACCGCCACCCCGGCGTGGGACGCCCTGCGTAGGCATCACGAGCAAATCGGCGAGACCCACCTGCGCCAAATTTTCGACGACGACCCCGACCGTGGCCGCGATCTGACGGTTACGGTCGGGGATCTCTACATCGACTACAGCAAGCACCGCGTCACTCGCGAGACGTTGCGGCTGCTGATCGATCTGGCGCGGGCGGCCAATCTCGAAGAGCGTCGGGATCAGATGTTCTCCGGTGTGCACATCAACACCTCGGAAGATCGTGCGGTTCTGCACACCGCGCTGCGGTTGCCCCGGGATGCCGAGTTGGTGGTCGACGGCCAAAACGTCGTCGAGGATGTCCATAGCGTGCTGGACGCAATGGGCGATTTCACCGATCGGCTGCGCACCGGCGAATGGACCGGGGCCACCGGGGAACGAATCCGCACCGTCGTCAACATCGGGATCGGCGGTTCGGATCTGGGTCCGGCGATGGTGTATCAGGCGTTGCGTCACTACGCCGACGCGGGAATTTCGGCTCGGTTTGTGTCCAACGTCGACCCCGCGGACCTGGTCGCAAAGCTGACCGATTTGGATCCGGCGACAACGCTTTTCATCGTCGCGTCGAAGACGTTCTCGACGCTGGAAACCCTGACCAATGCGACGGCCGCGCGCCGCTGGCTGACCGATGCGCTCGGCGACGCCGCGGTCTCCAAGCACTTTGTCGCGGTCTCGACCAACAAGCGCCTGGTCGATGAATTCGGCATCAACACCGACAACATGTTCGGCTTCTGGGATTGGGTCGGCGGGCGCTACTCCGTCGATTCGGCGATCGGCCTGTCGGTGATGGCCGTCATCGGGCGGGAAGCGTTCGCCGACTTCCTGTCCGGGTTCCACATCGTCGACCAACATTTCAAGACCGCCCCGCTGGAGTCCAACGCGCCGGCGCTGCTCGGCCTGATCGGCCTGTGGTACTCGAACTTCCTGGGCGCGCAGTCGAGGGCGGTGCTGCCCTACTCCAACGACCTGGCCCGCTTCGCCGCGTATCTGCAGCAGCTGACCATGGAGTCCAACGGCAAGTCGATGCGCGCCGACGGCACACCGGTCACCACCGAAACCGGTGAAATCTATTGGGGCGAACCGGGAACCAACGGCCAGCACGCGTTCTACCAATTGATCCATCAAGGCACCAAGCTGGTACCGGCCGACTTCATCGGCTTCAGCCAGCCCACCGACGACCTGCCCACCGCCGACGGCACCGGCAGCATGCACGACCTGTTGATGAGCAACTTCTTCGCGCAGACGCAGGTGCTGGCGTTCGGCAAGACGGCCGAAGAAATCGCCGCCGAGGGCACGCCCGCCGACGTGGTGCCGCACAAGGTCATGCCCGGCAACCGGCCGTCGACTTCGATTCTGGCCGAACGGCTTACGCCGTCGGTGGTGGGACAGCTGATCGCGCTGTACGAGCACCAGGTGTTCACCGAGGGCGTGGTGTGGGGAATCGACTCGTTCGATCAGTGGGGCGTCGAGTTGGGCAAGACGCAGGCCAAGGCGTTGCTTCCGGTGCTCACCAGCGACACCTCCCCGGCCCCGCAGTCGGACAGTTCGACCGATGCCCTGGTCCGTCGTTACCGGACCGAACGCGGGCGGGTCAGCTAGGGCTCAGGCGAACGGCTTGGTCAGCGGCGGCGGTAGCACCCGCATCAGCTGCACCAGCGGCGCCCACGGCCACCGCGGCACCACCGCCCGGCCAGGCTCGCGCTCGATGGCGTCGACCAGCGCCCGAACGCCGGTTTCGTTGTCCACCATCAGCATTGTGCTCGCCGATTTGGCGGTCATCTCCGACTCGATGTAACCCGGCTCGATCGTCGAGATCTTGATCGGACCCCTGGCGTACTCGGCACGCAGCGACTCGCCCAGCGACTTCAGTCCCGCCTTGCTGGCGCAGTAGGCGGCCTTGACACCCGGCACGCCGGTGTTGCCGAGCACCGACGAGATCAGCACCAGGTGCCCCGAACCGGTCTTGGTGAAGATCTCCAGCGCGGATTCGATCTGCACCAGCGCGGCCACCAGGTTGGTCTCGATGGTCGCCTTGTTGGCCCACAACTTGCCCGAGCCCAGCTTGGCGCCCTTGCCGATACCGGCGTTGACGATGACGCGGTCGAGGCCGTCGATTTCGTCGCGCAGTTCGGCGAAGACCTTCGGCACCTGCTCGTGATCGTTGACGTCCAGCGCGGCGACCGCGATCTTGATCGCTGGATACTGTTGCGAGAGCTCGGTTTTCAGCTCATCGAGCCGGTCGGTGCGACGGGCGCACAGCGCCAGGTCGCGACCTTTGGCGGCGAAATTGCGCGCCATGCCGGCGCCCAAGCCGGAACTGGCGCCGGTGATGAGGATCTTCTGGCGAGTCACCCGGGCAGCATATCGACAGGCGTCAAGTTCGCGACGATCGAGGGGAACATCCGCCCGTTGACTAGCGCGACAACTCGACGTTCGGGCCCAAGCTCATTTCAGCAGCCGTGACATGCGCCGATCGGCCAGCACCTTGCCGCCGGTCTGACAGGTCGGGCAGTACTGAAAAGACTTGTCCGCGAACGACACTTCCCGCACGGTGTCCCCGCACACCGGGCAGGGCAACCCGGTGCGCGCGTGCACCCGGAGCCCCGACCGCTTCTCGCCCTTGAGCGTCGCCGCGCCCTGGCCGACCGAACGGTTCACCGCGTCGGTCAGCACCGAGATCATCGCGTCGTGCAGAGTGACGAGCTGCTCGCGGGTCAGCTTCCCGGCCGTGGCGAACGGCGAGATCTTGGCGACGTGCAGGATTTCGTCGCTGTAGGCGTTGCCGATCCCGGCGATCACCTTCTGGTCGGTGATGACGGTCTTGATCCGCCCGGTATTGCCGGCCAGCACCCCGGCCAGGTCGTCGGCGCTCAGATCCAGGGCGTCGGGGCCCAGCGCGGCGATCCCCGGCACCAGCTCCGGATCGTCGACCAGCCACACCGCCAGCCGTTTCTGGGTGCCGGCCTCGGTGAGGTCGAAGCCCGGGGCCTGCCCCGGCGTGCCGAGGTGCACCCGCAGCGCGATGGGCCCCTTGCCCGGTCGCAACGGCGCGGCGGCGAGGTTGTCCGACCAGCGCAGCCAGCCCGCGCGCGACAGGTGCGCGATCACCAGCAGCTTCCCGGCCTGCAGCCCCAGGTACTTACCCCACCGGTTGGCTCCGGTGACGGTCTGGCCGTGCAGCGCGCTGATCGGCGGATCGAAGGTTTTCAGGACCGACAGTGCCCCGACGTCGACGCGACCGATGGTCGAACCCACGGCATGACGCCGCAGGTGGTCGACCAGCGCTTCGATCTCGGGCAGTTCGGGCACCCCTTCAGTTTGCCGATCGCGACTGTGAAGTGTCCATCGCGGCTCACGGCGCCCGTAATAGATAGGTATCCATGATCCAGCCGTGCCGTTCGCGGGCCTGCGAACGCAGCGCCGCGATGCGCGCGCCGACCTCGCCGACGGTGCCCGCCACCAGCAGCTCGTCGTCGGTACCCAGGTAGGCGCCCCACCAGATCCTGGTGTCGGCCGGGCAGGTCGCGAACGTGCAGTCGGCGTCGAGCATCACCACCGCCGAGCCGGACAGCCCGTGCCTGCGCAGCTGGCGCCCGGTGGTGATCAGCACCGGTTCCCCGACGTCGTTGAGCGGGATGCGGTGCCGGGCGGTCAGCGCCTGGACGGCGGTGATGCCCGGGATGACGTCGTAGGTGAACTCGACCTCGGCCGCCTGTTTGCCGATGGCGTCGAGAATCCGCAGCGTGCTGTCGTACAGCGACGGGTCGCCCCAGGCCAGAAAGGCCCCGACGCCGTCGGGACCCAGCTCGGTCGCGATGGCCCGCGCCCAGATCTTGGTGCGCTCGGCGTGCCAGTCGGCGACCACCTCCCGGTAGTCGCCTTCGCTCGCGCGTTTCGGGTCGGGCAACTGTACGAAGCGATAGCCCGGTTCGCGGATGAACCGGGTGCAGATCTCCCGCCGCAGTGCGATCAGGTCGCTCTTCGCCTCGCCCTTGTCCATCGCGAAGAACACCTGGGTGTCGTTGAGCGCCTCGATCGCCTGCACGGTCACGTGGTCGGGGTCCCCGGCGCCGATGCCGATCACGTGGATATGCCGACTCACCCGCTACCTCCTGACAGTCGTTCCACCGTCAGATTGCCGAATCGCAACCTCCAACATCTAGTCGGGACCCCCAAGTACCCGGTACCATGGGTACCGTGACTATTGCGGTGAGGCCAGGCGGGCCGAGTCGTGAAGAGTTTTCCGAGCGGCTGCTCAAGGGTTCGGTCAAGAAGTCCTACGAACCGATCGTCGACATCGACTGGGATGCCCCGCTGGACCCGGACAAGTTCTATCTGCCGCCCCGGCTGGTGTCGCTGTACGGCACGCCGATGTGGGACGAGATGACCCGCGAGCAACAGATCGAGCTGTCCCGCCAGGAATTGGTCAACACGCTGTCGGCCGGAATCTGGTTCGAGAACATGCTCAACCAGTCACTGCTGCGCACGATTCTGCACGAGGACCCGACCAGCCGGTCGACGCATTACAAGCTGACCGAGCTGGGCGACGAGACCCGGCACATGGTGATGTTCGGCAAGGCCATCGAGCGCATCGGCGCCAAGCCGATACAGCCGCGACGGCTGCACCGCTACATCATCAACACGCTTCCGCTGATTTTCCAGCGCGGCTCCATGCTGTGGATTGCCGCCCTGATCGGCGAAGAGATTTTCGATTCGCTGCAACGGCAGATGATGGACGACCCCGAATTGCAGCCAATCATTCAGCGGCTCATGCGGATTCATGTCACCGAAGAGGCGCGCCACATCCAGTTCGCCCGCGACGGCGCCCGCAAGCGGGCACAGACAATGCCGCGGTTCAACAAATTGTTCATGGCCAACTTCAACGGACTCGGCGGGTACTTCTTCCGTTTCCTGTTCAGCAATCCGATCCCTTACGCGCGGGTCGGGCTGGACCCCAAACGGGCGCGCGCGATCGCGCGCAGCAGCCCGCACCGCCACGAGATGCAGACGGCCGGATTCACCCCGCTCGCAGCGTTTTTGAACGAGATAGGCCTGCTGGGGCCGATCGCGCGTCGCGGCTGGAAGCGCACCAACTTTCTGTGAGCCCGACGCAGGTCATCGTCATCGGAGCCCGGGGCCGCGGCGTCGCAACCGAACTACTGACGGCGGGCATCACCGACATCGTCGTCCTCGATGAATCACCGGTCGTCCACTCGCGCTTCGACGACGAGACCCACACCTGGGAGTCACGCACCGCCGCCGGCGAGACGTTGCACGGCTCGGCGGTCATCGCCGCCCAGCAGCCGATGCTCGCCGTATGGACACCAGAGCTGGCTGGTCGCAACGACTTTCACGGCGCATCGTTTCACGCGGCGCAGTGGGACGCCGATTTCGATCCGACCGGCAAGCACGTCGCGGTCATCGGTACCGACTCCGCCGCCGGTTACCACCTGCCACCGCTGACCGCCGCGGCGGCCTCGGTCACCGTCTTCGCGCACCCGCCGCGCCGCATCGTCGCCGAATTGCCACTGCCGCCAACCCGTGTCAAGCGCTGGCTGCGCCGCCAGGCTCGAGCGGCGCTGGGCCGCCGGCCTTCTCGGCCAGCGCTGGTGACCTCGCCGATCGCCGCCATCACCGCGTCGGGCATCCGCACCCGTGACGGTGTCGATCACCGAGCCGACGCGATCATCTACGGCACCGGGTTCAGGATCGCCGACGCGGCTGCCGAGTTGATCGGCACCGGCGGGGTGTCCGTCAAACAGGCCTGGGTCGACGGCACCGAACCCTTTCTGGGCGTCGCGATGCACGGGTTCCCCAACTACTTCTCGATCACCGGGCCCGATGTCGATGCGCAAACTCGCTACGTCGTCGAATGTCTCAAGATGATGAAACGCAGCGGCAGCACTCGAATCGAGGTGTTGCGCAGCAGTCAGCAGGTCTTCAACGAGCGCGCCCATCTGCAAGCCGCTCCGGCATTCCGGGTCGCATCGGCGTTCGACCTGTCGGCCGGTGCTCCCGGCGACGACGAGATCTATGACGGCATCGCGACACTGACCATCGCCGGCATGTCCCTTCAGGTGCGGGTGCGGCTGGCCGGACGCCTCGACCCGATCGACGGCCGCTACCACTGGCAGGGCACGCTTTTTGGCTCCCCGGGCCAGCCCCTGCCGGACGACGCGCTCAAGCAGGCCCGAACGGCGACGCTGACGGTGGGCGACCACAGCGCGGCGGCCCGCATTGTCGAACAGACGCCCTGGGGCACGCATGCGGTCGCCGGCGTGGGCGCTCCCCCCTATGCGATGACGCAATCCTGAACGGCCCGGAATTCTGTGCGCTGGTGGCATCGATGCCACTGAACTAACGTGAGAAGTCTCTGCCGCCGGGGGGCGGTTCCTCATTTGGTTTGCCGGATGGGAATTCGAGGAGCAGGAGATGGAATGCCGGATCGATACGTTCGGTTGCTTTCCGACCGGGCTAGGATTCGTGTGCCCTAACCGCAATTAGGACACGCGCCCCACAAACCGCTGCATCGCGAAGCGCTATAAGCAGGGATAATGTCCTAGACGGAAAGGAGTGCCTAGCGTGAGTGCGGTAGCCGAGTCGCCGAGTTCGCTGGCCGTTGCGACGCGGACGGACGATTCGATCGCCGTCCTGACCGTCGGCGGTGTGCTTGACGCCAGCAACTCCGGGGCGCTGCGCGAGAGCATCTCCAAGGCAACGCTGCAAGAGCCGACGGCCGTCATCGTCAACATCAGCGAGCTCAAGGTGCCCGCGGAGTCGGCATGGTCGGCCTTCATCAGTGCCCATCTAGGGCTCGGCACCAAGACGAAGGTCCCGATTGTGCTGGTCAGTGCGCACCGCACGACCCGCGAGGCGATCACCCGCAGCGAGGTTTCGCGCTTCATGCCGGTCTACTCGACGGAAAAAGGGGCCATCAAAGCGCTGGGCAAGCTCACCCGTCAGACCATCCAGCGCGCCGATGCCGAGCTGCCCGCGAACCTGACCAGTCTGCGTGAGTCACGCCGGCTGGTGCGCGAGTGGCTAACCGATTGGAAGAAATCCGGGCTCATCCCGGTCGCGCTGGTGGTCGTCAATGTGTTCGTGGAGAACGTGCTCGAGCACACCGGTAGCGTCCCGAAGATGCGGATCGAGACCGACGGCGAAACCGCGACGATCGCGGTATCCGACGAGAGCACGGCGGCCGCCGTGCGGCTGCCGTCGCCGGACAAAGGCATCGACGTGTCGGGGCTGGCGATTGTCGATGCGCTGTCCCGCGCGTGGGGCAGCACGCCGACCCCATCGGGTAAGACGGTGTGGGCCGTTATCGGCCCCGAAAACCAGCTCTAGCCGGGTCGCCTCATCCCGCTGCGGGGGACCCGCTCGCAAGCCAAACTAGAACACGTTCTAGTGTCGTGTGACGGCCCCCACAAGGAAGGCGGATGACGTGCGGTTCACCTACGCAGAGGCGATGACCGACCACCGGTACTACATCCCGCTGGCCCAAGCCGCCGAGGCGGCCGGGTACCACGCGATGACGATCGCCGACAGCATCGCCTACCCCTTCGAGTCCGACTCGAAGTATCCGTACACGCCCGACGGCAACCGCGAATTCCTGGACGGCAAGGAGTTCATCGAAACCTTCGTGCTGACAGCGGCGTTGGGCGCGGTGACGACGAAGCTGCACTTCAACTTCTTCGTTCTCAAGCTGCCCATCCGGCCGCCCGCGCTGGTGGCCAAGCAGATCGGATCGCTGGCCGCGCTGACCAACAACCGGGTGGGCTTCGGGGTCGGCACCAGCCCGTGGCCGGAGGACTACGAACTGCTAGGTGTGCCGTTCGCCCGGCGCGGCAAGCGCATGGACGAGTGCATCGAAATCATCCAGGGCCTCACCAGCGGTGACTACTTCGAATTCCACGGCGAGTTCTACGACATCCCCAAGACGAAGATGACGCCGGCTCCGACCGAGCCGATCCCGGTCCTGATCGGCGGGCACGCCGACGCCGCGCTGCGCCGCGCGGCCCGGCTGGACGGCTGGATGCACGGCGGCGGCGACCCCGAAGAACTCGACGGGCTGCTCGCCAAGCTCAAGCAATACCGCGAAGAGGCGGGCAAGACCGGGCCGTTCCAGATTCACGTGATCTCGGCCGATGCCTACACCGTCGACGGCATCAAGCGGCTGGAGGACAAGGGTGTCACCGACGCCATCGTCGGATTCCGCATCCCCTACATCAAGGGCAACGACACCGAGCCGCTGGAGAGCAAGATCCGCAACCTCGAGATGTTCGCCGAGAACGTCATCGCGAAGGTCTAACGCCTCACAGGGGATCCCACTTGGGCGCCCGCTTCTCCATGTGCGCCTTGGCGGCCTCGACCGGGTTGTTGGTGAAACCGCTTAGGATCTGAGTGCGATTCTCGATCTCGATCGCGTGCCGCAAACTGGGCGCGTCCAGCGCCGCGTTGAGGCCAATCTTGGTCTGCCACACGCCGTAAGCGTTGTTCTCGGCGATCTCGCGGGCCTTGCGCACCGCCGCCGGCATCAGGTCGTCCGGCGCGACCACCTCGTGCACCAGCTTGATCCGGTAGGCCTCGTCGGCGTCGATGATGCGGCCGGTCAGCATCAGCTCGCGCGCCACGCCGGCGCCGACGATTTTCGGCAGCAGGTAACTGGTGCCCATGTCCATCGACGAGAAGCCGGCCTTGATGAACACCGAGCCGAACCGGGCCTGTTCGGACGCCACCCGGATATCGCTGACCAGCGTGAAGGCCAAGCCACCCCCGACCGCGACACCGTTGACCGCGGCGATCACCGGGATGTCCAGTTCGTAGATCCGGGTGTAGAGGTTGGCCAGCCGAACCTGGGCGTCGTATTTGACCTTGAACGGCGGAGTGGCCGGACCGGCGGGCTGGGTCCAGGCCTGGCCGGTGCCGCTCAGATCGGCGCCGGCGCAGAATCCGCGTCCGGCGCCGGTGATGATCGCGACCCGGTATTGGCCGCTGCCGAGCACGTCCAGGGCGGCGTCCACGCCGTCGATCAGCGACCCGTCGATCGCGTTGAGACGCTCGGGGCGGTTCAGCGTGATACAGGCGATGTTGTCCTCGAGAGTTTCCAGTTCCACTGCAGGCATATCGAAACCGTATGCGACGTCGTTGTTTACCTAGCGGGCATACCGCAATTGACTCGATATCGAAGGAGAGACATGGCGCGCAGCGAGAGCGACACCTGGGACCTGGCCAACAGTGTGGGGGCCACCGCCACGCTGGTCGCCGCCGCGCGCGCGGCCGCGACCAACCGGCCGCACCCAGTCATCAGCGATCCGTTCGCCGAACCGCTGGTCCGCGCCGTCGGTATCGACCTGTTCACCCGGGTGGCCACCGGCGAATTCGAGGGTGACGACGGCGCGCTGGGCATCCCGCGGATGACCGACATGTTCGCCGCCCGCGCCCGGTTTTACGACGAGTATTTCGCGCAGGTCGCCGACGCCGGCATACGGCAGGTCGTGATCGTTGCGGCCGGGCTGGACAGCCGCGCCTATCGGCTTTCCTGGCCGGCCGGGACGACCGTCTACGAAATCGACCAGCCGGAGGTGATCGAGTTCAAGACCACGACGCTGTCGAAGATCGGGGCGAAGCCCACCACCGAACGCCGCACCGTCGGTATCGACCTTCGCGAGGATTGGCCGGCCGCGCTGCAAGCCGCCGGTTTCGACGTTGCCCAGCCCACCGCGTGGCTCGCCGAGGGAGTACTGATCGGATTCCTGCCGCCGCAGGCCGAGGTTCGGCTGCTGGACAACGTTATTGCGCTGAGCGCCCAAGGCAGCCGCCTGGCCGCCGATCATGGTTCGGTCATCGGATCTTCGGAGGACTCCCTGGAACAGGCCCAGAAGATCACGGACAGCCTGGCGCGGCATGGATTCGAGTTGGATTACGCCGAGTTGATCTATCCCGGGGAACACACCGATGTCGCCGCACATCTGCGCGACCGCGGGTGGGACGTGATCCGGTACCGGCTGCACGACCTCTTGACCGCCGCCGGGCTGCCGGAACTGGAGACGGCCGATGAGACGGGCCCCGCGACCAACGTCGGCTTCGCAACCGCTGTGCTTTGGTCTCTACACCGGCTACTGCGGTTCTGGTTCGAAAAGGGAACCGACCTATCGGGTTACTCCAAGGCCGACCTCAAACGAGTTCAGGACAAACTCAACAACCGACCCCGACCACCCTCGACCTCGACACACCCGCACAACGCCTCACCACCCTGATCAGCCAAGCCGCTTAAATGTTGCATCCACCACTTGACTTTGAGTCGGGAAATGTGTTGCCAGTTACAGTTTCGCGGCTACGCCGAGCGTTTGGCCAGCCACTCGGCCTGCATCACCAGCAACGCCATCGTCTCCAATTGCGGTGTGTCCGAATCGAGTTCGCGATAGCGCTGATAGACGTTGACGACCACCCGCTCCGCGTCCAGCCAGGTCGCATACTCGCCGAGGTCGATGGTGTCGGCGGCCTCGGCCCACGACAGTCCCTTGTCATAGGCGGCCTTGGCTTGCTCGGCAACGTGCACGAGGTAGCCCCGTACCGCGCGGATTCCGTCCGGATCGGTCACCGGGCCATGCCCCGGCACCACCGTCGGCGTGTCCAGGGCGATCATCGCGTCGCAGGCCGCGACCCAATTGGCGATCGGGCCCGCCCACACGATCGGGGTGCAGCCGATGAACAGCAGATCGCCACCGAACAGGACTCCGGCGTCGGGCACGTGCACAACCGAGTCGGCGGCGGTATGCGCGGGACCGAGATTCAGCAGCTCGATCCGGCGCCCGCCGACCTCGATGGACAGCTCGCGGTCGAACGTCTGGTCGGCGTTGCGTACCCGGATGCCACTGAAGTCGAAGGGCCCGAACCGGTCTCGCGTGTACGGCGTCGCGACCGGGCCGAGATTGGCGGTCTGCACCATCGCCAACATTTCGGGTGCCATCCCGTGCTCGATCTCGTCGGCCGTGCCCTGCGCGGCGATGATGCGCACCGACGGGTCGAGCAGTTGGTTGCCGTGGGTGTGGTCGCCGTTGGAGTGGGTGATCAGCGCGTCGGTGATCGGCGCGCGTTCGGTGAACGGCTGCATGGCGGTGAGCATTTCGCGGGTCAGCGCCAGGTCGAACAGGGTGTCGACCAGTAGTGAGGCACCGTCGCCGCTGACCAGACCGGCGTTGCTCCAGCCGTAGCCGCCGTCCGGCAATGTCCACGCCCACACCTGGTCTGCGACCTCGTGCAGCCCGCGGGTGTAGGGCACCCGGGCGGGCGCCCGGTTGACGCGGTTCGGCGCGGGTGCGGCCTCCGGATTGGGCCGGGGCGCCAGCCGGTGCGGCGGGCTACTGGCCCGCACGGTTTGCCGGGTCTCCCCCAGGCCCTGCACCCGCAGCGTGACGACGTCGCCGTCGCGCAGCCACCCCGGAAAGGATTCCGGCTCCGTCATGCTGAGGTGCTCGACGAGCGTGCAGGTGGGCACCGTGCCGGAGCCGACGACGTCGCCGGGCGTGAGCTGCACGCCGCGCGAGACGTAGGAGATGACTTCGCCGAAGCTCCAATCCATCTGGGCCGTCGAGCCCGACCCGATCACGCGATCGTTGACCAACGCGGTCACCTGCAGGTCGAGCTTGCCGTCACGGCGATACTCCTCGAGCTCGTCGGGCGTCACCAGGTACGGCCCCAGCGTGACTCCGCTGTCCTTGCCCTTGCCCTGCCCGATCGCCAGTTGGGTTTCCAGCTGCTGCAAGTCGCGCGCCGACCAGTCGTTGAAGATGGTGTAGCCGATGATGGCCTGTTCGGCCTGCTCGACCGTCAGGTCTTTGCCGCAGGTTCCGATGACCGCGGCGATCTCCAATTCGAAGTCCTGCCACGCGCTGCCGGGAGCCATCGGCGCGTCGTCGTATGGTCCCAGAACAGTTGCCGGACAAGCGAAGTAGAACGCCGGGATGCGATACCAGGTATCGCTGAGGACCCGTCCGTTGCCCACGGCGGCCTGACAATTGCGCATATGATCCAGGAAGCACAGCGAATCCCGGATCGACGGAGGCCGCGGGATCGGCGCCAGCAGCGTCACGTCATCCAGACCTACCGGGTCGAAACGCCGTGCCTGCGCACCGGCTTGACGCAGCCCCTCGGCGCCGCGCCCGATCAGGTCGAGCAGCGTCACCCCCGGCGGCATCGGGTGGATCGCATCACCGGAGAGCAGCCCGGTCCGCTCGCCGTCGGCTCCTCGAAAGGTCACCCATTTCATTCGCGCACCACCTCACTTGGCTTCTTGTCAGGTCGCATTCCACGCCAACTCGGTTGGCGCAAGCGGCCATCCGGTGTCCACTCGCTATAGCGCACCTCGCCGACCAGAACCGGCTCGACGAACGTCACACCCTTGGCATCGCGGGTGGGCAGCCTCGCGTCGAAGGGCGATTCGTCGGTGTGCAGCGGCGCCAGCGTCTTTTTCAGATTGGCCAGGTCGCGTTCGGTGAAGCCGGTGCCGACCCTGCCGACGAAGCGCAGCCCGCCGCTGCCGGGAATGCCGACCATCAGTGAGCCGATGCCGCTGGTGCGCCCACCCTCTCCGGCCTTCCAGCCACCGATGACGACTTCCTGTGTGCTCCAATGCTTGTCCTTGACCCAGGATGCCGATCGTCGGCCCGGCTGATAGGTGGAGTCGCGCTTTTTGGCGACCACGCCCTCCCAGCCGTGCGCACGGGAATGCTCGAGAGCCTGCGCGCCGTCCTCGCCGGGCACCAACTCGGGGACGATGAGACTGCTTGCGCTGCCGAGGGTTTCCAGGAGTTTGCGCCGGTCGGAGTATTTTGCCCGGAGCAGCGAGCGACCGTCCAGGTAAACCAGGTCGAACGCCCAGAACTCGATGCGGGTGGCGCGGTTGCGGTTCTGCATCTCGTTGAAGCTGGGCACACCCGATTCGTCCAGCGCCACGATCTCGCCGTCGAGCACCACATGATGATCGGCGAGATCTTCTGCGAGCGAGGCTAATTGGGGATACTCCTTGGTGACGTCACGACCGCTCCTCGACCGCACCCGCACCTTGCCGCGGTCCGCCTCGATCAGCAGCCGGTAGCCGTCCCACTTCCCCTCGAACGCCCACTGTCCGGCCTTGAGCGCGGCCACCGAGCCATGGGTGGCGAGCATCGGGGCGACCTCGTCGAACTCGAAGACCTTCTGGTCCTTCATCCGGTGCGCCAGCCACTGGTCACCGCTGGTTTGAATCAACGCGTAGCGCCCGGAAATTCGGCTGCCATGCAGATTCACGATCACCTCCCCCTTTTCGGCGGAGTCATTGAACTTCTCGGTGTCATACGTTCCGGCATCCCAGATGACCACCTTGCCCGCGCCGTATTCCCCCTTGGGAATGACGCCCTCGAACGTGCCGTATTCCATGGGATGGTCTTCGGTGTGCACCGCGAGATGGTTCACCGACGTCGTCTCGGGCAGGTTTTTCGGCACCGCCCACGACACCAGGACGCCGTCTCGCTCCAGCCGGAAGTCGTAGTGCAGCCGGCGGGCGTGATGCTCTTGGATGACGAACGTATTGCCCTGGCCCGCGGTGGGTTTAGCGTGCGGTACGGGTTCGGGCGTCTTTGCCGCGTCGCGCATGCTGCGGTACTTGGTCAGCCGGTCCGCGACCGGCGCTCCGATTTCTGAGGCGTCCAGCGGCGCCAGCAGATCGCCGTCACGGGCCACTCGGGCCAGCACCTCGTCGTAGCGCAACTGGGTCAGCGCCGGGTCGTCGAGTTCCTCCCAGGTGCGGGGCGCCGCAACGGTCGGATACTCCCGCCCCCGCAGCGAGTAGGGGGCGATCGTGGTCTTCGATCCGTTGTTCTGGCTCCAGTCCAGGAACACCTTGCCGGCCCGCACGCTCTTGGTCATCGTCGAGGTGACCAACTTCGGCATCGACGTTTCCAATTGCTGCGCAATGCGTTTCGCCAGCACGGAGGCGCCGTTGCTGCTCACCGGCTCCGCTAGCGGCGCGTAGAGGTGCAGCCCCTTGCTACCGCTGGTGAGCGGGAACGTGGTCAGCCCGATGTCGGCGATCAGGTCGCGCACCGCGCGCGCCACCTCGGCCAGCTGCGCCATCGTGACGCCGTCACCCGGATCCAGGTCGAACACCAATCGTGTTGCCGGACCGGGCTTGAGTTCCTCGGCTTTACTGCGGGTCCACTGCGCGACGAACCTCCACTGCGGAACGTGTACTTCCAGCGCGGCCTGCTGCGCGATCCAGGCCAGCCCGTCGACGCTGTCGATGATCGGATAGGTAGTCGTCCCGGACCGGTGCGAAATGCTGGCGCGCGGCAACCAGTCGGGCGCCGAGGCGGCCAGCTGCTTCTCGAAAAAAGATGACTGCTCAACACCATTGGGCCAACGCTTACGGGTGGCGGCACGCCCCGCGATGTGCGGCACCATCACCTCCGCGATGCCGGTGTAATAGTCGAACACGTCGGACTTGGTGGTGCCGGTCACAGGGTAGAGCACCTTGTCGGGATTGGTCAGCTTCACCCGGGGCGCCATGGGAGTCAACTTACGCGTTTCGGTCGTGTTAACGGCCTTGACCACCGAAAATCGTTCTCGCGGTTGATTTATTTTGTGACAACAACCACGGACGGGTTAGACCGGCGGCCACCTCGGGCACAGAGGGACAATGTTTGATGTCAATCCCCCCTGGCGTCGAAAGAGCGGCGTCCCCCTCAGCGACGCGACCCTGCGATTGCATGCACAGCGCGTTGACGTGCCCGGCTACGACAGATCGGCGCTTGCACGTGGAGTGGTTCACATCGGCGCGGGTAACTTTCACCGCGCACATCAGGCCGTCTATTTCGACGACCTCGCCCGCTCGGGGATTTCCGATCATTGGGGGGTGACCGGCGTCAGTCTCAACTCCCCCACCGCGAAAGACCTGCTGTCGGCACAGGATGGGCTGTACACGGTCGTACAGCGCGGCCACGACCGTCAGACCGCCCGGGTGGTCGGCTCGATCGGCTCCGTGCATTACGCGCCCAATGACGGCGCGGCGGTCCGCGCCGCCCTGGCAGACCCGCAAACCCGCATCGTCAGCCTGACCATCACCAACAACGGATATTTCCTCAATCCCGTCACCGACGAGTTCGACGCCGACCACCCCGACGTGCGCGCCGACTTGGTCGCGTCCGAGGGCTATGCCACCGCGTGGGGATATCTGGCGGAAGCGCTCGACCGGCGCCGCCGCGCAGGCGTCGCGCCGTTCACCGTGCTCTGCTGCGACAACATTCCCGGCGACGCCCGGCCGGCGCGGACCGCGCTGGTGTCCTTCGCCGCGTTGAAGGACCCGGGGCTGGCCCGCTGGATCGATAGGCATGTCGCGTTCCCGTCGACGATGGTCGACCGCATCACCCCGCAGACCTCGGAGTCGGAGCGCGAATTCGTCGAGCAGACGTTCGGCGTCGCCGACAAATTCCCGGTCGTGACCGAGCCGTATCGCCAATGGGTGATCGAGGACTCCTTTTGCAACTGGCGTCCGCCGCTCGAGGAGGTCGGCGCCGAATTCGTAGCCGATGTCAGCGACCACAAGCTGATCAAGACCCGGCTGCTCAACGGGACCCACATCGCGCTCGGGTGTCTGGCCACGCTGGCCGGGTATCGGCGCACCGACGAGGCGATGCGCGACCGCGTCCTCGTCGATTACGTCGAGAGGCTGCTGCGCGACGAGGTTCAGCCGTTGCTGCCCGCCGTGCCCGGGATGAACACACCCAACTACCGGGCCACCCTGCTCGCCAGACTCGGCAACCCGCGAATGAGCGACCAGCTGTCGCGGCTGGCTCGACGGGGAACGAGCAAGATCGCGCAGTTCGTGATGCCCTCGCTGCGGGAGGCGATCGCGCAGGGCAGGCCGCACACGCTGCTGATGTTGGCCGTTGCCGGATGGGCCCGGTACATGCGCGGCCACGACCTCAGCGGACGCAAGCTGCACCTGGAAGACTCGCAGGCGATACCGGTGGTCAAGTTGGCCAACATGGCGAGCAGCGATCCCGATCCGCTGCTGGGGCATGAGATGTTCGCCGAGGTTCGTGGGGTTCCGGGTTTCGCGGAGCGGCTGGGCGAGATGATTGCGGACATCGACGAGCGCGGTGTGGTGCCCACGCTGCGCGACGCGATGCGCAATGACGAGCGGGAGTTGGTGTCGCGATGAATACCGGACTGACCTTCGTGCGCCCCTTCGACCCGGCGCCGTTGACTACCCTGCTCTGCGACGCCGACGACAACCTGTTCCCCTCGGAGCGGCCGGCGTTCGACGCATCGACCGAGGTGACGAATCGTTTCCTGGCCAGGTTCGGGGTAAGCGCGCCGCTGTCCTCCGAGGAGTTGCGCACGCGGGCCGTCGGGAAGAACTTCCGTACCACGGCCCTGGACCTGGCGGTGCGCTGCGACGTGCCGCTGGAGCCGACATTGGCCCAGGACCGTCCGGCAGCGGTGGTCGCCTCGGCCGGCGACCTCGCGGACGGCACCGGATTGTCCGTCGACGAACTCGAGCAGTGGGTGCGCGAAGAGCGCGAACGGGTCACCGCCCATCTGGCGATCACCCTGAAACCCGATCCGCAGGTGCTGGAGCCGTTGCGAGACCTCGCGGCGCATTACGCGCTCGCGGCCGTCAGCTCGAGCGCCACCAAGCGCCTGCGCGCCTGCTTCACAGCCACCGGTCTCGACGCACTGATCGCGGAATTGGCGACGTTCAGCGCGGAGGATTCGCTTCCGGTGCCGACCAGCAAACCCGACCCGGCGGTGTATCTGCATGCCGGCCAGGAACTGGGCGTCGCATCCGAACAGGGGCTGGCGATCGAGGATTCCGTGGCGGGTGTGTCGTCGGCGGTCGCGGCCGGCTACGCCACCGTCGGCAATCTGATGTTCCTGCTGCCTGACGAACGGGATTGCCGCCGTGCAGAATTGATTGATGCCGGCGCCGTCGCGATCACCGATTCGTGGCGTGCTCTTGCCGATTTCCTGCTGTTGTCTGCCGTACCGGCTGCAGGCTCCCGACTCAGCTAGGGCATCGGCAATCCGGGCCGCGGCCCGGGGAGGAGGTGGCCAACGATGGCCAGCGCGATCGATCTGAACAATGCGTCGCTGTCCAAGCTGCCGATCGCCGCGCCGAAATATGATCGCGGCGGCGTCAGGGTCGGCATCGCACACATCGGCGCCGGTCACTTCCATCGGGCGCATCAGGCCGCCTACCTCAACCTGCTGCTGCAGCAGGGTCTGGCGCGCGAGTGGGGCATCTGCGGGGTGGGCGTGCTGCCCGCCGACTGGACCATGCGCGACGTGCTGACCGATCAGGACGGGCTGTACACGCTGATCTTGGAGAACCCCGACGGCAGCCGTGACGCCGAAGTGATCGGCTCGATCGTCGACTACCGGTACGCCCCGGACGATCCGGAGTCAGCGCTGGAGGTGCTCGCCGCGCCGACCACCCGGATCATTTCGCTGACCATCACCGAAGGCGGCTACCGCGACCCAGACGGGCCCGCGTTCACGTTGATCACCCAGGCGCTGGCCAGGCGACGCGATCGTGGAGTCCCCGCGCCCACAATCGTGTCCTGCGACAACATCGAGAACAACGGTGAGGTCGCCAGGCGCACCGTGCTCGCGAGTGCCGAACGCATGGATCCCGGGTTGGCGGCGTGGGTGGCCGAGCACATCCGATTCCCGAATTCGATGGTCGACCGCATCACTCCGGCAACGACTTTGGAGATGGCCGCGGAAGTACGGCGCGACTTCGGCGTCAACGACCGGTGGCCGGTGGTGGCGGAGCCGTTCACCGCCTGGGTGCTCGAGGACGACTTCGCCGATGGCCGGCCACCGCTGGAGCGGGCGGGCGTGCTGATGGTCGACGACGTCCGCCCGTACGAGCTGATGAAGCTGCGACTGCTCAATGCGGGACATCAGTGCCTGGCCTACTTCGCCCACCTCTGCGGCTACGAGTTCGTCCACCAAGCGGCGCAGGATCCGTTGTTCGCCAAGTACTTGCTCACCTATTTCGACGCCGAGGCCATCCCGACGCTGCCGCCGGTGCCCGGGGTCGATCTTCACCAATACGGCCGAACGCTCATCGAGCGGTTCGCCAACCCTGCGGTGCGCGACACCGTCGCCCGGCTGTGCGCGTACTCGTCGGACCGCATCCCGAAATGGCTGGTCCCCGTCATCCGCGACAACCTGGCCAACGACGGGCCCGTTCAATTGGCGTCGGCGGCCGTGGCCAGTTGGGCACGCTACGCCGAGGGTGTCGACGAGTGGGGCGAACCGTACGAGGTGCTGGACCAGCTCGCGGATTCGCTCATCCCGATCGCCCGATCGTACCGCGAGAACCCATGCGCTTTCGTCGAGATCAGCGCGGTATTCGCAGACCTGTCCCACCAGCCTCGCTTCGTGGAGGCGTACCGCTGGGCGCTGGATTCGTTGCACGGCAAGGGAACTCGCGCCACGTTGGAAGCGTTGGTGCAATGACCCGAGGGCTGGTGATCGGTGAGTCACTGATCGACATCGTCGGGGACGACGAACACGTCGGTGGCAGTCCGCTCAACGTCGCCGTCGGACTCGCCCGGTTGGGCCGCGACGTCGACTTCCTGACCCACATCGCCGACGACTCGCGCGGGCGGCTGATCGCCGAATACATCAAATCCTCTGGCGCACAGCTTGTTTCGGGAAGCATGACTGCCGCTCGGACACCGACCGCGGCGGCGACGATCGCCGACGACGGGTCGGCCACCTACAACTTCGATCTGGACTGGCAGCTCTCCGGCACACCGGAGGTTGCGCAGCCGTTGTTCGTGCACACCGGGTCCATCGCGGCCGTGCGCGAGCCGGGATGCTTGGCGGTCGCGGCCTTGCTTGACGCCTATCGGGTGTCGGCGACGGTCGCGCTGGACCCCAACGTGCGGCCCTCGCTGATCACCAACCGGGAGTTGGCGCGTCAACGCATCGAGCATCTCGTGGAACGCAGCGACATCGTCAAGGTCAGCGATGAGGATCTGCGCTGGATCGATCCCGATCACGCGCCCGACCACACGGCACGGACCTGGTTGGCGCTGGGGCCCGCAATCGTCGCGGTCACAATGGGCGAACAGGGTGCACGGGCGTTCTGCGCGGCTGGCGAGGCCCACGTGGCCGCCAAGCGGGTTCCGGTGGTCGACACCATCGGCGCCGGCGACGCGTTCATGGTCGGCTTGCTCGACGCGCTCTGGGAAATGGACCTGTTGGGCGGCGACCGGCGAGCCGCCCTGGCCGGAATTCGACTCGACGAGCTGACCGCGGTATTCGAGGCAGCGGGGCTGGTATCGGCGCTGACCGTCGGCCGCGCGGGCGCCGATCTGCCCGATCGTGCGGCCCTGCGCTCAATCGCCCACTAGCCCCGGCGGTTTCACGTGTGGGCCGCGGTGCCCGAGGTTGGCCGAATTCGAGCGTAAAGTCGGCTCGTCAAGTCGCAGCGGTCAAGGCGCCGGCGAACACCAGGAGGTACGAGCGAGTTTCGTGGCAAAACAGCCAGACCAGTTCGACTGGATCAGTGCCTACCTGGACGGTCACGGCCTCCTGAAACCGTGGCGCAGGATCTCGGCTGTTTTCATCGCGTCATTCGCGGCGTTCCCGCTGATCATGCTCTGGAGTCCGGCCGGACCTGCGGATCCCGTGACCCGGACGGTGACCCTCGTGGCATCGGCACTCGGAATCACCGGCGCGAGTCTGCGGTTGAAGCGCTGGCCATCGCGGCGCCAGTCGAGCAGCTGGTTGCTCATCGCCATGGCGGGTATCGCGGCGGCGCTGTTCACGCTGTCGAACCCCTACGTGGGATTGCTGGGATGCACGACCTTCGCGATCCTGGGTGGCTACATCGCCTACTTCCACGCCTTTAGCTACGTGCTCACCAACCTCGCCGTGGCCGCGACGTGCATGGTGGTCCTGTCGTATCGCATCATCGCGGACACGGGCGACGTAGCGCTCACCGCCGCTTCCCTGATCGTGGTGGTAGGACTCAACATCGGCGTGCCGTTGGGCATGCAGTCGTTGGTGCATACGCTGCGAACGGATCTGCAGAGCTCCGGCCGTGACCCGCTTACCGGCCTGCACAACCGGCGTTCCTTCAACAACTCCGCCTACGAACTGATCCGCGCTCACCGCAACACGGCAGGCTCCTACCTGGTGGTCGCTGTGATCGACCTCGACGAATTCAAACAGCTCAACGACACCCACGGCCACGCCGCGGGCGATCGGGCGTTGGTCGCGGTCGCCGCCGCGCTGCAACAGAGCTGCCGCGCCACCGCCGTGATCGGCCGCGCCGGCGGAGAGGAGTTCGTCGTCGCCGACATCCAAAGAACGCCAGACCCAGCGAAGACGGCCGAACGAATTTGCGATGCCATTGCGGCCATGCCCTTTGAGATCACCGCGAGCATCGGCACCTCCAGCGCACCGCTTCGCACCGGCCCGGTTACCTCGGCCATGGAACTCATCGACGATCTGATCAGGACGTCGGACGCGGCCATGTACGAAGCCAAACGCGCCGGGGGCAATCAGGTTCGCCACTATTCCGGTGACGCGCCCCGCCGGTGACGGCCTGATCGGGTTGCGCATCAACGATTTTCGCCGTTGCTTTGCCCGCAACCACGGAAGCTGCTGCGGCCCGCCACGCTCCGCCCGAGAGCCGCTGAATCCCAGCTCACGGGCCTGTCAGGCTGTTTTGCGGGCCATCGTATGGGCATACTGACAAGATGCGCTCCATCTGGAAGGGTTCGATCGCGTTCGGGCTCGTCAACGTGCCGGTCAAGGTGTACAGCGCCACCGAGGACCATGACATCAAGTTTCATCAGGTGCACGCCAAGGACAACGGCCGCATCCGCTACCAGCGGGTGTGCGAGCTGGACGGCGAGGTCGTCGAATACCGGGATATCGCCCGCGCCTACGAGTCCGACGACGGCCAGATGGTGGTGATCACCGACGACGACATTTCCACCCTGCCCGAAGAACGCAGCCGTGAGATCGAAGTCCTGGAGTTCGTCCCGGCCGGCGACGTCGACCCGATGATGTTCGATCGCAGTTATTTCCTGGAGCCGGACTCAAAGTCGTCCAAATCGTATGTACTGCTGGCCAAGACGCTGGCCGAGACAGACCGGATGGCGATCGTTCATTTCACGCTGCGCAACAAGACGAGGCTTGCCGCGTTGCGGGTCAAGGACTTTGGCAAGCGCGACGTGATGGTGGTGCACACCTTGCTGTGGCCGGACGAGATCCGCGACCCCGATTTTCCGGTGCTGGACAAGAAGGTCGAGATCAAGCCCGCGGAGCTCAAGATGGCCGGGCAGGTAGTGGAGTCGATGGCCGAGGACTTCAACCCGGACCGCTATCACGACGACTATCAGGAACAACTGCACGAATTGGTTCAGGCCAAACTCGAAGGCGGAGAGGCATTTACCGCCGAGGAGAAACCCAAGGAGCTGGACGAGACCGAAGACGTCTCCGATTTGCTCGCCAAGCTGGAGGCCAGCGTGAAAGCGCGCTCCGGCGACGGAAAGGCGCCGGCCAAGAAGACCGCCGCGAAGAAGACGCCCGCCAAGAAGACGGCCGCGAAGAAGGCGCCGGCCAAGAAGTCGGCCATGAAGGCGGCGTCCCGGTCCTGACTACGCCCGAGTGAAACTTTCTCCGCGCGGTCGGCTGGCCAAGAAGCGGAACGCGCCGGCAATGAGGTTGATGGCGGCCACGATAATGATCAGGGTCAGCGCCGCGCCCCAGATCCGCAGGAACCCCGCGTGCTCCGGATTGGTGAGTTCCGTGTAGATCAGCAGCGGCAGCGACGCCATATTGCCGTGGAAGACGTCGAGGTTGATGGCCCGGCTGTACCCGACCAAAACGAGCACCGGCGCGGTCTCGCCGATGACGCGCGCGATGGCCAGCAGAATACCCGACACGACGCCCGGCATAGCGATCGGAAAGACAATCCGCACAATCGTTTTCCATTTGGGAACACCCAATGCGTAGCTGGCCTCGCGAAGTTCGTCGGGGACCAACCGCAGCATCTCCTCGGTGGAGCGCACCACGACCGGCAACATCAGCAGGACCAGCGCCAGTGCCACGGCGAAGGCGCTCTGCTGGAACCCCAAGGTGGCGATCCACAGGCTGAAGATGAACAGCGCCGCCACGATCGACGGCACCCCGGCAAGCACGTCGACCATGAACGTGGTAACCCGGGCCAGCCGTCCCGAACCGTATTCCACCAGGAACACCGCCGTCATCAAGCCGAGCGGCACGGCCAGCACGGAAGCCACACCGGCCTGCACCAGCGTCCCGTACAACGCGTGGTAAACCCCACCGGTGAACTCTTCCGGCAGCACGCCGCGCAGCGAGTGGGTCCACCACTGCGACCGAATGACGGCGTAGCCCCCTCGGTTGATCACCACCGAGAGCACCCACACCAGCGGTCCCAACGCGAGAGCGAACGAGGCGAGGAAAAGAATCGTCGCGATGTGGTTTTTGGTCTTTCGCCACATACTGACCGGCTGTATCACCGCACCTTTGACCGGCGTACGCAGTGTCTCGGCGCTCATGCGTTGACCTTCCCACCGGCGATCGCGCGGGCGGCGGCGTTGACCACGAATGTGATCACAAACAGCGCGAACCCAGCCGAGATATAGGCCCCCGTCGGCAGCGGTTCGCTGAATTCGGATGCCGCGGAGGCGATCTTCGAGGCAAACGTGTAACCGCCGTCGAACAACGACCAGTTACCGGGCCGGGCCGCCGCGCGCAAGATGATCAGCACCGCAACGGTTTCGCCCAGCGCCCGGCCCAGTCCCAGCATCGAGGCGGCGACCACACCGCTACGGCCGTAGGGCAGCACGGTCATTCGTACGACCTCCCAGCGGGTCGCGCCGAGCGCCTGCGCCGCCTCCATCTGGATACGCGGGGTCTGGCGGAATGCTTCTCGTGAAACCGACGTGATGATCGGCAGGATCATCACCGACAGCACGATCGCGGAGGTGAAGATGGTCCCGCCGCCCGCCAGCGAAACGTTGCCCTGCTTGAACAGAAAGATCCAGCCGAGGTTGCGATTCAGAAATTCGGCCAACGGCTGCAGTTTGGGCGCCAGCACGAAGATCCCCCACAGCCCGAAGATGATCGACGGCACCGCGGCCAAGAGATCGACCATCGCGGCAAACGGGCGCGCCAGCCGCGTCGGCGCATATTGGGTGAGGAACACCGCGATCCCGATCGCAACCGGCACGGCCATGACCAGAGCGCTGGTCGCACTCAACACCGTGACCATCAGCAAATCGTGGATGCCGAATGCCAACTTCTGAGGGTCGCTGGTATCGAATTCGTTGCTGGTCAAGAAGTTCGCGTGGTTCGCCTGCAGCGCCGGGATAGCGCGAATCAGCAGGAATATCGCGATCAGCACGATCGCGATCACGATCGTGGATCCGGCGGCGGCGGCGACCGAGGAGAATATTCGGTCGCCCCGCCGCAGCGCGCGGGGCTTCATCTCCGTGAGCGCGGGCTTTGCCCTGGGAGGAGAAGCGAGCGCTTCGCGGGCCATGGCTGTTCTACATCACGAGATGGCGTTGACCGCGGCCGACAGCCTCGACCCGAACGCGTCCGGAATCGGAATGTATCCGTTGTCCGCCAAGCCATTCTGGCCGGCACCGATGCTGCTCTGCAGGAATGCCTTCACCGCCGAACCGACCTGGGCGTCGGGATACTTCGAGCAGACCACCTCATAGGTCGCCAACACGATCGGGTACGAGCCCGCCTGTTTCGGCCGGTAGAAGGAAATCGTGTCGAGGACCAGGTCGTTGCCCTGCCCGACGATCGAGGCTCCCGCGATCGTCTTGCCCACCGAGTCGCTGCTGATCCCGACCGGGTCCGGACCCGCCGATGTGACAACTTTCGCGATGTTCAGGTGTTGCGCCTGAGCGAAGGACCATTCGTTGTAGGTGATGGACCCCTCGGTGCCCTTGACGGCCGCACTGGTGCCGTCGTTGCCCTTGGCGCCCTCACCGACACCACCGTTGAACTTCTTGCCGGCGCCCTTGCCCCATGCCCCGTTGGAAGCGGCGTCGAGGTACTTCTGGAAGTTGTCCGTCGTCCCGGACTCGTCACTGCGGAACACGACGTGGATCGGCTCGCCCGGCAAGGTCGCGCCGGCGTTGATCGCCTGGATCGCGGGGTCGTTCCAGGTGGTGATACCGCCGTTGAAGATCTTCGCCAAGGTGGGGCCGTCGAGGTTCAGCGACGTCACCCCGTTGATGTTGAAGGTGACCGCGATCGGACCGAACACCGTAGGCAGGTTCCAGGCCTGCGCGCCGCCGCAGCGGGTTTGCGCGGCCGCGTACTCATCGTGACTCAGCGGTGAGTCCGATCCACCGAAATCGGTTTGTCCACCCGTGAATTCGTGGATTCCGGCACCCGAGCCGTTGGGCGTGTAGTTCAACGTCTGACCCGGGCAGGCCTGTTCGAACGCCTTGACGAACCGCGTCATCGCGTTCGCCTGGGCTGTCGAACCGCTTGCCTTCAGCGTCTTGGTGCCACCGCAGGTGACTTTGCCCGGCGGCGCGCCCGTCGTGGTGCTCCCCCCGGTCGCGTTGTTGTCGCTGCCGCATCCCGAGATAGCGAATGCTCCAGCAGCCAGCACCCCGACCAAGCCGCCAAACCGGTTGAGTTTCAATTCAGTTCCTCACCTTTACGATTGAATGCCGCAGCCCTAGCCGCAGCTTACAAAACCAACCGTCATCCCCGCGACCGGGAAGCTACAGTAAGAACAGGTTAACGTTCGGCAAAATTTGTCACCGTTCTCGCGCTTTGCCGCAATGCGAGACCCGCTCACAATCGCGGGATGCCAAGCGCTTACAATCACGAGATTGCGTTGACGGCAACCGACAACCGGAATATGAACGTATCCGGAACGGGAACATATCCGTTGTCCGCCAAGCCATTCTGGCCGGCGCCGATGGTGCTCTGCAGGAATGCCCGCACGGCCGCACCGACGTCGGGATCGGGATAATTCGAGCACACAACCTCATACGTCGCCAACACGATCGGGTACGCGCCCGGCTGATTCGGGCGATAAAACGAAATCGTATCGAGGGCCAAGTCGTTGCCCTGCCCGATGATCGAGGCTCCCGCGATCGTCTTGCCCACCGAGTCGGCGCTGATCGCGACGGGATCCGGACCCGCCGACGTGACGATCTTCGCGGTGCCCAGATGTTGCGCCTGAGCGAACGACCACTCGTTGTAGGAGATGGACCGGTCGTTGGCCTTGACCGCCGCGCTGGTGCCGTCGTTGCCCTTGGCGCCCTCACCGACACCGCCGTTGAACTTCTTGCCGGCTCCCCTACCCCACGCGCCCTTGGAAGCGGCATCGAGATACTTCTGGAAATTGTCCGTTGTCCCCGACTCGTCACTGCGGAACACGACCTGAATCGGCTCGGCGGGCAGGCTGACACCCGGGTTGAGTTCCTGGATCGCGCGGTCATTCCACCTGGTGATGCCGCCATTGAAGATTTTGGCCGTGGTTTGGCCGTCCAGGATCAGCGAATTCAGGCCGTTGACGTTGTAGGTGATCGCGATCGGGCCGATCACCACCGGCAGCTGCCAGGCCGGCGAGCCACAGCGACGCTCTGCCGCGGCATATTCGCCGGGTAGCAAAGGTGAGTCCGAACCCGCGAAATCAGTTTGATCGCCCGTGAATTCGCTGATGCCCGCACCCGAGCCGTTGGGTGTGTAATTCACCCTGTGACCCGGGCACGCCTGTTCATACGCCTTGAGGAACCGAGTCATGGCATTGGCCTGAGCCGTGGATCCGCTGGCCTTGAGTTTGGCTTTGCCGCCGCAGGCCACCTTCACCGGCGCAGCCGGTGTAGTCGTCTTTTCACCGCTTAAGGTGTTGTCGTTGCCACACGCCGACAAGACCACCGCAGCAGTAACCAGAACACCCAGGACGGCACCAAATCGGTTGATTTTCAATTCAATCCTTCGACGGGTATGAACGACGCTATCGTCGCAGGCCGTCGCGGGCGTCTGCAATTTCCGTCCCGATTCGCCAGCGGTAACACCGAGGCGGCATGCGGACGCCGCATCGCCGCTACCGTATGCCAAACTAGAACCTGTTCCAGAAATGCCGCGATCCGAGACGGTCAGTCTTGCTTCCGTTTCGGCCGACAACTCAACGAAGAGAGGCCGTAATGATCCTTGACAGGTTCCGTCTCGACGATAAAGTCGCCGTCATCACTGGTGGCGGCCGTGGCCTCGGGGCGGCTATGGCGGTGGCGTTCGCCGAAGCCGGCGCCGATGTCCTGATCGCCTCGCGCACGGAATCCCAACTAGAGGCCGTCGCAGAAGAGGTCCGTGCCGCGGGCCGCAAAGCCCACATCGTCGCTGCGGACCTGGCCCACCCCGAGGCCACCGCGAAGCTGGCCGAGCAGGCCGTCGAGGCGTTCGGCAAGCTGGACATCGTCGTCAACAACGTCGGCGGGACCATGCCCAATACGCTGCTGACCACGTCGACCAAGGACCTCAAGGACGCGTTCACCTTCAACGTCGCCACCGCGCACGCGCTCACCATCGCGGCGGTGCCGCTGATGCTGGAGCACTCCGGTGGCGGCAGCATCATCAACATCACCTCGACGATGGGCCGCCTGGCCGGACGCGGTTTCGCCGCCTACGCCACCGCCAAGGCCGCCCTGGCCCATTACACCCGGTCGGCAGCGCTGGACCTGTGCCCGCGCATCCGGGTCAACGCGATCGCGCCCGGCTCGATCCTGACCTCCGCACTGGACGTGGTCGCCTCCAACGACGAATTGCGCGCGCCGATGGAGAAGGTGACACCCCTGCGCCGCCTCGGCGATCCGGTCGACATTGCGGCTGCGGCAGTCTATTTGGCATCACCGGCCGGCAGCTTCCTGACAGGCAAGACGCTGGAGGTCGACGGCGGCCTCACCTTCCCCAATCTCGACATCCCCGTCCCGGACCTGTGATCGCCGACCACCAAGGAGCCCCTCATGCCCATCCCCGTCGTCCAACTGGGCACCGGCAACGTCGGTATCCACGCGCTGCGAGCGCTCATCACCAACCCCGAATTCGAACTCACCGGCGTCTGGGTGTCGTCGGATGCCAAAGCCGGTAAGGACGCGGCATCACTTGCCGGACTTCCGGATTCGACCGGCGTACTCGCCAGTACCGACCTCGATGCCGTGCTCGCCACGGGGCCCAAGTGCGCGGTGTACAACGCACTGGCCGACAACCGGCTGCCCGAGGCACTCGAGGACTACCGGCGCGTCCTGGCGGCCGGAATAAACATCGTCGGCAGCGGTCCGGTGTTCTTGCAGTACCCGTGGGAGGTGATTCCAGAGGAGCTGATCAAGCCACTCGAAGATGCTGCTCGCGAAGGCAATTCGAGCTTGTACGTCAACGGCATCGATCCCGGCTTCGCCAACGACCTGCTGCCGCTGGCGCTGGCGGGTACCTGTCAGAGCATCCAGCAGATTCGGTGCATGGAGATCGTCGACTACGCGACCTACGACAGTGCGGCGGTCATGTTCGACGTCATGGGATTCGGAAAGCCGATGGACGACATCCCGATGCTGCTGCAGCCCGGCGTGCTGAGCTTGGCGTGGGGATCGGTGATCCGGCAGATAGCGGCGGGCTTGGGCGTCTCGCTCGACGCCGTCACCCAGGAGTACGTCCGGATTCCCGCGCCCGAGGACTTCGACATCGCGTCCGGTCATATCGCCAAGGGCACCGCGGCGGCGCTGCGCTTCGAGGTGTTCGGCATGGTCGACGGCAAGCCCGCGATCGTCCTGGAACACGTCACCCGGTTGCGTCCGGACCTGCAGCCCGAGTGGCCGCAGCCCGCGCAGGAGGGCGGTTCGTACCGCATCGAGATCACCGGCGAGCCCTCGTACGCCGTGGACGTCTGCCTGGGCAGTCCGAACGGTGACCACAACCACGCCGGGCTGGTCGCCACCGCGATGCGGGTGGTCAACGCGATCCCGGCGGTGGTGGCCGCCGCGCCGGGCATCGTGACGACCCTCGACCTGCCACTGGTCCCCGGCAAGGGGCTCTACCTGCCCGGGTGATCGAAAGCACGGCATGAACCGCCGCCGTTTCGGCGTTCCCTCTAATCGGTTGCATGTGCGAGCGCGAAAGGGGAAAGCGATGTCGAAGCGGCGAGTACTGGTCACCGGCGCGTCAAAAGGAATCGGCCGTGCGGTGGTAGACCGCCTGGCTGGCGACGGCTTCGAGCCGATCGGGCTCGCGCGCAGCGCACCGCCCGACTTTCCCGGCCAGTTCGTTGCCGTCGACCTCGCCGATCGGGCCGCCACCGCGGCGGCGCTCGACACGATCGTCGCCGAAGGCCGGGTCGATGCGGTGGTCAACAACGTCGGCTTGGCCCGGTTCGGCCACATCGGGTCGGTAGATCTGGACGACTTGTTCCTCACCTACGACATGAACGTGCGCACCGCGGTGCAGGTCGTACAGGCCGTGCTGCCCGGCATGGTCCAGGCCCGGTGGGGCCGCATCGTCAACGTCAGCAGCCTGACGACGACCGGCGTCGACGAACGGACTCCGTACGCCGCCGCCAAGGGCGCGTTGGAGACCGCGACCCGCATCTGGGCCGGCGAGCTGGCCTCCTCGGGCATCACCGTGAACGCGGTGGCGCCCGGACCGATCGAGACCGAAATGTACCGGGAACGCAGCCCCGTCGGGTCGGCGCGCGAAGCGCTTGTGCTCAAGGACATCCCGATGCGGCGCGTCGGCACCCCCACCGAAATCGCCCACGTGATCTGCATGTTGCTGCACGAGGACGCCGGCTACATCACGGGCCAGATCGTACGGGTCGACGGTGGCGGGAGCATCGGCGCCAGCTAAACCGGCGGGCCGCGGCACACCGGCCGGGTTTTATCGGCTACCCTCACTTTTTTATTCGGTCGTACGTCGAGAGTCGGACAGTTGGCGCAGGACACCAGGGCCTCATTCAAGACGAGCTGGTATCTGCTGGGGCCGGCATTCGTCGCCGCGATCGCCTATGTCGATCCGGGCAACGTCGCCGCCAACGTCAGCTCCGGGACACAATTCGGCTATCTGCTGCTGTGGGTGATCGTCGCGGCCAATGTGATGGCCGGGCTGGTGCAGTACCTTTCGGCCAAGCTCGGGCTGGTGACCGGGCGCTCGTTGCCCTCGGCGATCGGCAAGGGGATGGGCCGCCCGCTCCGGCTGACCTTTTGGGTGCAGGCCGAAATCGTGGCGATAGCAACGGATGTCGCCGAAGTCATCGGTGGTGCGATCGCGCTGCGGATCCTGTTCGGTCTGCCGTTGCCACTCGGCGGGGTGATCACCGGGGTGATCTCGTTGCTGCTGCTGGCGATCAAAGACCGGCGGGGGCAGATCATTTTCGAGCGCGTCATCACCGGCTTGCTGCTGATCATCGCCGTCGGCTTCGCGGCCAGTTTCTTCGTCGCCACGCCTCCGTCCGACGCGGTGCTCGGCGGATTGTTGCCGCGATTCCACGGCACCGAAAGCGTGCTGCTGGCCGCGGCCATCCTGGGCGCCACCGTGATGCCGCACGCGGTGTATATGCACTCGGGTCTGGTCCTGGATCGGCACGGACATCCCGAGCCGGGCCCCGAGCGACGCTGGCTGTTGCGGGTCACGCGGGTGGATGTGGTGCTGGCGATGGCCGTGGCCGGAACGGTGAACGCGGCGATGCTGCTCGTCGCCGCGATCAACCTGCAGGACCAGCAAGACGTCGCGTCCATCGAGGGCGCCTACACCGCGATCCACAACACGTTGGGCCCGGCGATCGCGGTGCTGTTCGCGGTCGGCCTGCTCGCGTCCGGCTTGGCGTCGTCGTCGGTGGGCGCCTACGCCGGTGCGATGATCATGCAGGGTCTGCTGCACCGGTCGATACCGATGATCGTGCGCCGCTTGGTCACGTTGTGCCCGGCCGTCGCGCTGCTGGCGATCGGTCTCGACCCGACCCGCTCATTGGTGATTTCACAAGTCATTTTGTCGTTCGGAATTCCGTTCGCGGTGCTCCCGCTGGTCAGGCTCACCAGCAACCGCAAACTGATGGGCGGCGACACCAACCACCCGATCACCACCGCCATCGGCTGGGCGGTGGCGATACTGGTGACCGTGCTGAACGTCGTGCTGATCTATTTGACCGTGAAAGGGCACTGACAACCGGACATTCGCATTTCAGGCGTTCCGCCTGATTCGTCCAAGGTTTCTCTATTCTTCATATTTGCGCCGCTTTTGGCTCGCACACTTACGCGGCCTTAAATATCTTGACGGAAGGGACGCGCACATGCCTTCATCCCGCTGGCTGGCCAGACTCACCGCTCCGCTCATCGTTGGCGCCGCCCTGGTGACCACCGCTTCGGTAGCGGCGGCCGACACCGTCGACACCAACTTCCTGGCCCAGATGCGCGCCCTTGGGTTCACCTGGCCGCCGAACGAGGACGGCGACATCCTGTTTATGGCGCACCATATCTGTGCCGATCGGTGGAATGGCTGGTCGTCACAGCAAATTGCCGACGACGTCCACAACACCTTGGGCCCACGCGGCATCAATTTCGGTGACGTCACCTCCATGGTGAACCTCGCGGTATCGACCTACTGCCCATAGGGCGCGGCGCAGGTTCTGCAACCGCGGGCCGCAATTCGGAGCTTGTTTTACATAGCTATACGAAGCACATAGGCTCACCTGGTGCCGATTTGTCTGACGGTGAGCCGCTGAATGCAGGCGCGCCGACATCTCTACTTCGCATACGGCTCCAACCTGTGCGTCAGGCAGATGGCTCGGCGCTGTCCCGATGCCGCTGATCCGCGGCCGGCGGTGCTGTCCGATCACGATTGGCTGATCAATCAGCGTGGCGTGGCGACCGTCGAACCATTCGCCGGCAATCAGGTTCACGGGGTGCTCTGGCAACTCTCCGACCACGACCTGGACACCCTGGACAGCGCCGAGGGCGTTCCGATGCGCTACCGGCGCGACGAGTTGACCGTGCACACCGACGACGGCCCGGCAGCGGCCTGGGTCTACATCGACCACCGGGTGACCCCGGGACCGCCCCGCCCCGGCTACCTGCCAAGGATCATCGCCGGCGCCGTTCATCACGGGCTTCCGCAGCGCTGGATCGACTTCTTGAAACGCTGGGATCCCTCGCACTGGCCCCGACCGGTAGCCGCGCGATCGGCGTCCGGCCTTGGGCCACAGTCACTTTCGGAGCTGCTGATCCAGCCGGAGGTGGTCGAGGCCAGTCAGCTGCGGTCGCGTTTCGGCTTCATGGCCATTCATGGCGGCGGCCTGGAACAAATGACCGACGTCATCGCCGAACGCGCGGCAGCGGCCGCCGGCGCGTCGGTGTACCTGTTGCGCCATCCCGACCGCTACCCGCATCACTTGCCCTCGGCGCGGTTCGACCCCGCCGAGTCGCCGCGACTGGCCGAGTTTCTCGACCATGTCGACGTCGCGGTCTCACTGCACGGGTATGGGCGCATCGGGCGCAGCACGCAACTGCTGGCCGGCGGCCGCAATCGCACGCTGGCCGCCCACCTGGCCAAGCACATTGCGCTGAGTGGCTATCAGGTCGTCACCGACCTCGGCGATATCCCGCTCGAACTACGGGGGTTACATCCTGACAACCCGGTAAACCGGGTACGCGAAGGCGGCACACAACTCGAATTGTCCGTTCGCGTCAGGGGTCTCAGCCCGCGCAGCCCGCTGCCGGGATCTGACGGCCTATCGCCGGTCACCTCCGCCCTGGTTCAGGGCTTGGCGGCCGCGGCTCGCTCCTGGTAATTATTGCTAACTCATTTGGAGGTTGTTGGTGGCCAAGGATTTTCGATTTGGTATGAGCATGCGGTTCTTCAAGTCGCGCGAGGCACTCCTCGACAAGGCCAAGCGCGCCGAGGATTCCGGCTTCGACATTCTTTGTGTGCCAGACCATTTGGGCGCCGCGGCGCCATTTCCCACCCTAACCGCGGTCGCGATGGTCACCACGACGCTGCGGCTGAGCATGTACGTGCTCAACTCCGCTTTCTACAAGCCGGCCCTGCTCAGCCGGGACATGGGCGCCCTGGATCTGCTCAGTGACGGCCGCCTCGAGATCGGGCTCGGCACCGGCTACGTCCGCGAAGAGTTCGAGGCGGCGGAGATCCCCTACCCCAGCGCCGGCGCCCGGGTCGATTACCTCGAGCACATGACGAAGTACCTCAAGGAGCACCACCCGTCGACACCGCTGATCATCGCCGGCAACGGGGACCGCGTGCTGACCATCGCCGCCCACCACGCCGACATCATCGGGTTGACCGGCTCCAAGGTGCGCGACGTCGAGGACCCGTTCGCCGAACGTGTGGACTTCGTCCGCAAGGCCGCCGGCGATCGGTTCGACTCGCTCGAGCTGAACCTGGCGATCACGGCGATGCCACGCGACGGCGAGACCGAGCCCGACCTGAAGCTGACCCGCGCCTACGCGCCGGATCTCACCGACGAGCAGATCCTGTCCCAGCCCTCGGTGCTCAGCGGTTCTCCCCGCGAGATCGCCGACACGTTGCTGGGCTACCGGGAGAAGTACGGCGTGTCCTCCTTCACCGTGCAGGACAACAACATCGCCAACTTCTCGAAGGTGATCGCCGAACTGCGCTGACCGTCGTCGCGGCCAACGGGCCTGAGCCTGCCGTCACGGTAAGCTCAGGCCCGTCCGCCCTCGTAGCTCAGGGGATAGAGCACGGCTCTCCTAAAGCCGGTGTCGCAGGTTCGAATCCTGCCGGGGGCACTCGTTGTTTGCGCAGGTCAGCAATGGTTTTGAGATGTCTGCCGACTCGTCGCGTCTGGTTCTGGTCGGTGATTGATTGGCATCAGATGGCGCAGCCTGACCCGCGATAGTCAATCGCAGCGGCTCAACCGCCGATGAGCGCGCGAGCGTCTTCCATCGACAGCATCAGGTGCAACGCAGAGGGGACGCAGAACGTGCTAGCCGCATCGTGCAGCGCGGACAAAAGCGGACCGGAGCTACCTATAGTAGAGAATGCTATAGTTGAGCATGACCGGTCGGAGTGACGTATTGCGGACGGTGATGCACGAAACAGGCACCACCCAGTCCGAGTTGTCTCGGCTCAGCGGCGTGCACCAGCCGAGCATCAGCCAGTTCCTCTCCGACAAGGTTGAACTCAGCGATGAGCAGCTCGACCGACTTTTGTCCTGTATGGGGTACCGACTCGAGATCACCCGCCAACCAGTCACTCCCAAGCTGACACGTTCAGAACGCCGCTCGTGGAAACTGCACCGCGAGCTGGCCAGACACCTGACGCGGTCGACTCTCACACAATGGCAACCCACGATCGAGCACAACCTGCGACGATTGCGGTCCGGCGTCACCGGCCAGCCGCATATGAGAAATCTCGACCGCTGGGAATCGCTCGTGAGAGACGGCGACGTACCCGGCCTTCATCGCGTCCTTACTGGACTCGGCCGCGATTGCATCGAGATGCGCGAAGTCTCACCGATGGGTGGACTGCTTCCCGATGAGGAGCGGATCCGCGTTCTACGCACGGTTCGCTGATGCGCCGCGACCAGCTTGAGCATGCTATCCGGGCCGCCTGCCAAATCACCGGCCTGACTGAAGTGATTATCGTCGGCTCCCAAGCGATTCTCGGCACATATACCGACGATCAGCTACCCTTCTACGCCACCAGGTCGGTCGAAGTCGACGTTCTGCCGATCACCGACGACACGGGTGAAATCGCCCGTCTTGCAGATGAACTCGAGGGAGCAGCGGGCGAGTTCTCCCCGTTTGAGCAGCTTCACGGTTTCAGCATCGACGGCGTGGACCTGCAGACCTCGGCACTGCCCGACGGATGGCGCGATCGACTGGTCAAAGTCCAGAACGAGAACACCGCCGCCCCATCGGGCGATCCTCAATTCATCGGATGGTGCCTCGACAAGGAAGACCTGTGTGTTGCGAAACTGTGTGCCCTACGGGAGAAGGACCAGAATTTCGTCGACGCACTGATCGCAGCTGATCTTGTTGACCCGCAAGCCATCGCAACCCGCCTAGCGGCCGTACCTGAACACTATCGGAGAGCCTCCCAACGAGCGGCCGCCTGGCTCACTCACCGCACAAACAGCGTTGAGTAGCTTAGGAAGCTGCGGACAACTGCGGCCGCGATGGCGGCCCCTCGGTGTCGAAAATAGACCGCTCAACGAACAACTTCTCCAACCGAAGGCTTGTGTGAGACGGGCCGGTCCAGCGCGGCGAGGAACTCAGTCCACGCGGCATCGGTGAGCACGAAGAGCCGGCGGTCGGCCAGCACGTCGCGCGCGTGCGCCAACGCCGCTGTCACCGTAAAAGTGGTGAAGTCAGTCCCCTCGACCTCGGCGGCACGACGAATCAGCGCGTCCCGCTCAGCGGGTCAGGCGCGCTGAAAGACGCCAGGTCTTCCGCTGAGGCTTGGCAGCCATGCCATCAACTGTGTGACTGATAGGCGTACAAGTAAACGTTGGCAAGCCGCGACCACTAAGCGCTCTGGTGCTCGCCTGCCGCCGCAGACGCTTGCCGCGTAGCAGGCCGCCGTAGGTTCCTAAAAGGCATCAACAGCGGTGGCGTAGATACGTCGTATACTGACGACATGACTACGACTGAGGCCGTGGCAACGTCCGAGCTCGCCGCGCTGCTCGCCCGGGTCAATGACGCGACAAAGTTGTTACAGCGCTCCACGACGGTTCCCGGCGAGGTTGCTCAGCTCGTCGACAGTTTCGAGCCGACACTGGGCGCGGCGACGCCGTTGCGTCTCGAAGCCGACCCGTACCTGACGACGACGCTGTGGGCCGCGGCGTTTCGCGCGGAGAAAGCCCTTCGTCGCGATGATGACGAGCAGCAACGTCGTGATGTGCGCATCGCGCTCGAGCAATTCCGCCATGCGTTACGCGACATTGTCGAGAACCGGCCGTACAACGATGACGCTCCGGTCCGCGACGTTCTCAGCAAATCCGCCGAGGTCCTCGCCGCCCCGCAGAAAACCCTGGCCGAGCTGCTCGGGGTCTCCGTTCGTCAGCTGCAACGCTGGCTCGCCGATGACGGGACGGAGCCTGCGGCTGATGACGCCGCGCGAATCCGCGTCGTGGGGCAGTTGGTGAATCAGTTGCGCCATTCCTTCACCGGTCCGGGCGTCATCGCCTGGTTCGATCGGGAACACCCCGTGTTAGGCCAGCAGCCAATCAAGCTGCTCGACGATCCCCTGCGCTATCCGGCACTCCTGCAAGCCGCGACCGCTACCCGTGCAATGACTGCATGAAACTGACGGTGTTCCGCCACGCGTCGTATGACTCGCCGTGGTGGGCATTTCCCAGCTCGCGCGCCGGTCGTTTCCACCACGCAAAGAGCCAGACCGTCCAGTACCTGAGTCTGCATCCGCTGGGCCCAGCCGCCGAGATGCTTCGCCACAACGTCGGGCCCACCGGCAATCCCGATGATGTCGTATTGAATTTGTGGACGGCAGTCATCGACGTGGAGAACCCGACCCGGGTCGACTTCGACGACTGCGCGACATACGGACTGACGGCCGACGAGCTGATCGGCGACGATTACACGCCGACGCGGGCCTTGGCCGATGCCGTCCGAAATGCCGGCGCCACCGCAATGATCGTGCCCTCGGCCGCGCTACCGGGAACCCACAACCTGATCCTGTTCGGCGTGCGGATTCTGAACCCGTACTTGGACACTCCACGAAGCGCCGAGGAAGTCCCGACCGGGCACCTCGCCGACGCCGCCCGTCCACCAGCCGAGGTGGTCCCGTACGTGCGCTGGTTCGGCGCACCGCACACCGCAGTAGAGCAGTGGAAGGCGACCGGACGCTACGACCTGTTCGACGATCCAATCCCCACCCGGTGGTAGCTGACATCCATTGCAGTCCAGTCACTTTGCCGCAAATATCGTCAAAAATATTGTGCAACAGTATCTTTCGTCAATTCGAGTGCGACGCGGATGCCTATTCGTGCAGATGCGGCGCATCAGCCGAGATCGGGCCACGCAGTTGCCGCGCCACGGCCGTGAACCAGCCGAGGTGGAATTGGTCACCGTCGGCCGCGAACGCCGCGCGGAGTTCGTACCACGGCAGGCCGGGATGCCGGTGGTGAACGCTGTGCAAATTGAAGGCGAGGACGAATAGCTCCAGCGGTCCGGGCAGCCGGAGATTCATCGCCTCCAACCGAGCGTCCAGCCGGGTGCCGTAGTGATACGCATTGTCCGCGACCGAGATCAGCACCGCCCGGGCAACGAGCGCGGCGGCGAGCATCCAGACATGTCGACCGTAGGCAACACCGGCAATTGCGTACACGACGACCACCGCCACCGCGTCGGCCCGGAACTCGCGCAAGTGTCGTCGGCCGATGCCCTCGATCAACATGCCGCCGAACGTGTCGGGGGAGTCGAGCAGCCGCGCTAAGTAGCGCCAGAGCCGGCGCGGTGCGGCGGCAAGCAGCACCGACGCCACCTCGATGAGGTAAAGCCCGCCGAGCAGGTGCAGGTAGTAGCCGGGAGCCGCCGCCGCCCAACTCGAGGTTGCCGGGTCATAGACCTCGGTCCGTTCCCGGCGACTCCGGTTGTACCGGTGATGGAGCAGATGGGCGGACTTGAGCAGCACGAAAGGCGCGCCGTAGCCGACGGCAAGTATCCGCCCGAATCGATCGTTCCATGTCCGTTGGCGCAGCAAGGTGGCGTGGATCGCCTCATGGATCAGGGACCACAACGGGGTGGAGAGCAGCACCAACGGCACCAGCAGCCATCCCCAGGCCGGATCGGCGGGCAGCAGGGCGAGCGGCAGCACTGCCAGCTGGAGGCCGAGGCCGGCCAGCGCGGCCGCGATAAGCACGAGGGAGATGACGTGATCGGGCGTACCGTTTGTCGCCCGCGCGCGCTTTGGCGTCATCGACGGGCGCTTGGCCCGCCTGCCTGACGACAGGATTAACACCATTGCCGGCTGCCCCCTGTTTCAGCGCCAGTCGATGCCTGACGGATCGGAGTCGGATCGTCGTTGAACACTTGGGTGATGGCCTATGCCTCGCTGCCGGCCATGTCGAATACGCTCAGCGAACGGGTGCGTCGGCGGTGTCAGCGGCCCGCCTGGCGAGCGCGAGCAACGCACCGGCATAAAGGAAGTCGGATGCCGTGCCGACCATCACCGGGGGTGCGATCGCTACCACGATGTTCGGTGTGCCGGCCAGCAGGTGGCCTACGTAGAGCCACACCGCACTTAGCGTCGAAGTTCCGAGCGCGGCTAACCAGAAGCCGCGCACGGGATTCGACGGCCAGCGAAAAAGTCGTTCGAGCACCAGCACCGCAACCAGGGTTGCGATCACGCTCAGTCCTACCTGCGCCAGGCCCGCGCGCAGAGCCACGCCCAAGCCGAGCCGATGTTGAGCGAACGCCGCCCAACAGCCGTATGCCCCACCCCCGATCAGCGCGGCCAACACCGGTCGCACCTGCTCCCTGAGCCGCCTGCTGCCGAGAAGTGCGCTCATTCGGCTAGCCCCTCGCTCGTCGCGGCCGGCCGCTGCGCCATCGAGCGAGTTCTGTGGCGCGCAATTTTATGGAAGGCGAATTTGAGGGAAAAGAATTTACCTCATCTAAAACTGCGGTATGCATGAAAACCCTTTTGTTGGGTACGCCAAACATCGATTCAGCTGCCGCTATTGCTTCCTGCGCCAATCATCCTCGCATTGCATGGGACTATTCGCAACGACCCCGACCGTCGATTCGCTTCCCGAGCGCCCGCCCATGGCAAGGCAGCTGCACCCGACTTCGGGCTGGTGGTCGCCGCCGGTTGGCCCGCCAATCTGTCCGCTGAGTTGCCATTGCATGACCGGTCGGTGACGAAACGTGTTGTCGGAGGGGCGTGTTGAGCGCCAAACGAGGTTGTGGTTAGGATCGGGCCAGCGGCCCTGGGCCCGGACAGCATGAGCCCCTACTATTTCGCTCGACTCTTTTGTGCCGTAGACGTGACTAACCCACGCCACCAACATTTGCAGTCCGACAATATGTTTGCGAGATGGCGGTGGCAGAAAGGCTGATTCCATGGCAGGTTCCGTCCGACGCACCGAAGGTGTCGAAGACACTTTGAGCCGGCCGGGGCTCGTGAATCGGGCACTGATGGGTATAGCCGAATGGGCTCAGGGGCTCAACGAAAAGTACTCGAAACTTCGCAATCGACCCGTCTATGACGTCGCCGAATTCCCTTGGGCGGCCGATGTCGAGCGCGAGTGGCACCACATCCGTGCCGAACTCGATGCCCTGCTCACTCGCAAAGAGGAGCTACCCGGCTGCCACGAAATCTTGAGTGAGCTGCGCTCGATCAGCACCGACCGCGACTGGAAATCGTTTGTATTCGCCTGCTACGGCGCCAAGTCGAACGAAGCCATTCGGCAGTGCCCACAAACCTGGCGCGTCCTGCAGACGATCCCCGGCATGAAGACGGCGATATTCTCGGTCCTCGAGCCTGGAAAGCACCTCAAGCCGCATCGCGGGCCCTACAACGGGGTGCTCCGGCTCCATCTCGGCCTGCTCGTGCCGGACGCGCCGCCAAGGACGGTCGCGATCCGGGTGGACGACACCGTCTGCCATTGGGAAGAAGGAAAGGTCCTGATCTTCGACGACTGCTACGAGCACGAGGCTTGGAACCAATCCAACGAGACCCGCGTCGTACTGTTCGTCGACTTCGTCAAGCCACTACGTTTCCCCGCGTCGTTCGTCAATCGGCTGATCCTCAACATCGCGGCCTTCACCCCGTTCATCAGGGAGGGAAAGAAGGCTCAGAAGAAATGGGAGGAGGGCTTTTACGGAAACGGAAGCTCGCCTGCGACTGCCGCGCCGATCGTTGCCCCAACCCAACGTTCGAGCCACACCGCATAGCTCGGTCAACGAGTGCGAGCGAACGAAATGTCTTCTGGGACAACCGAGTACAAGACTGCGAAGCTCCCGTCTGGCCGCGAGCTGGTGATCTCCCTCGGGCTCTGGATCCTACCGATCGTCGACCGGATCATGATGTGGTCAGCGGCCACGAAGGAATACCAGGTCTTCCCGAACGAGATATTCTCTTGGACAACGCATCTCGCCGAGAACTGGACGGCCATCCGCGACGAGGCGCAGGCGTTGATGGGCGACCCGATGTCCATACCCTCGTTGCGCGAGATTTCGGTCGATCATGAAAAGATCGCGGTCGATGATCGCTGGCGCTCGTTCTTCCTCTGGGGGTACGGGATCCGCAGCGACGTAAACTGCGCCCGCTGCCCCGAAACGGCACGAATGCTGGAACGCATCCCCGGCCTGCTGACCGCCATGTACTCGGTGATGCTGCCGGGCGCGCATGTGCCGCGCCACACCGGGCCGACCAAGGCCATCATCACCGCCCACCTGGGGCTGATCGTGCCGCGCGAGCGCCAGAACTGCCGGATGGAGATCGGCGACCACGAGGTGGTGTGGCGGGAGGGCCAGATCGCGATCTTCGACGACATGTTCCCGCATGAGGTGTGGAACGACACCGAGGATCATCGGGTGGTGCTACTGCTCCACGTGAAGCGACCGCTCTGCTTCCCGGGTTCGTTGGTGCGCGACACATTGTTCGCTCTGTTGCGGGCAAGCCCTTTCGTGCGCGACGGGGTGCGCAACATCGAGCGGTGGCATGAAGTCGGTGCTGCCGCAGCCGAGTGACGATGGGCCGTATATCGGGCGATCAGCAAACCCAGAACCACGGCATCCGTTCGTAGGAATCGCTGCTGGTGCACTACTTCCCGGCGTGAACGGCGATTCGTCCTATGGTTAGGACCACTAACGGGCTACCGTCGACTAATGGCCAACGCACCCCAGCGGCGAGGCTGGCGTGAATAGCGACGTCGCTAGGATGGTCGCTCGACTCGACGAGCGTGCGGCCACGATCAGTGACATTCTCTGCACCACGGCCCAAGACAATGTTCCGGAACTTCCCCGCGATGACACGATGAGCAAGTTGATGCGCAGTGCGATGCGGGATCATCTGCAGACGATCTTCGCCGCGTTGCTTCACGACAACGACGTCACGAAGATCGCTGCACCGGCGACACATGTCGAGTACGCCAAAGCCCTTGCACGCCGTGATGTTCCGATCAGCGCGATGATGCGCGGTCACCGGTTGGGGCAGCGCCAGCTAAGCGAGGTGGTGTTCACGGAGCTGCAGGCCCTCGGCATGGCGCCGGCGAGCCAGGCCGCGGTAATCGAGACCCTGGCCAGGACGTTGTTGAAGTACGTTGACGTGGTATCGGAGCAGGCGCTCGCGGCTTACCAGGGCGAGCACCGCGCGCAGCTGGAGGCTCAGCGCATCGCGCGTGCAATACAGATTCGCGACGTGCTTGACGCCGGCGCACCGTTTGACGTCGATGCCGTTTCCGCGACCCTCGGCTATCCATTGAGTTGGCAGCACCTTGCGCTCATCGTCTGGTACCCAACCGGGCAGACAACACCCGACCAGCTCGCGAGCCTGTCGGAGTTCGTCGATGTGTTGGCCGCAGCTGTCGGGACTTCGGCACGCCCGCTGCTGGCCGGAACCGATTCGGCCACCTTGTGGGTTTGGTTGCCGTTTCGTTCGGTGCCCGGTGAGGCCGTCATGAAAATCCACGAATTCGTGCGCTCACGGACGAACGCGCCCAACATCGCGATCGGGGCGATGGGTTGCGATGTTGCGGGATTTCGCCGATCTCATCGTCAGGCGCAGCGCGCACGCGAAGCCGTGCGGGCGCACGGTGTTCAGCAAAATGTGGTGATCGCGGCCACGGATGCCGATGTTGTTGGTTCGGCGCTGCTGGACGCCGATGGCGAGGAAGTACGCGGGTGGGTGCACGACGTCCTTGGTCCGCTGGCGTCGGACAGCGACGACGACGCCCGCCTGCGGGAGACATTGCGCATATTCCTCCGTTTCGGTAGGCCCTACCGGGTCGCAGAGGAACTCGGCATTTCGCTGCGGGCCGTAAAGGACGAAATGGAGCGAGCCATCACCAGACGCGGGCGCCCGATCGACGACAGGCGCAACGTCGAACTCGCACTGCTGGCCTGTCAGCGGTACGGCTCCGCCGTCCTAAAGCCCGGCTAGGACCTCCTGCCCGGCCGAGAGACGGCGCATCGCCTCGAAGGTCGCCTGATCAGCGGAAGCGGACGGTCAACGTCGCCAAACCGAAGATCTTGCGGCCACCTGACTTCGCGCCGACGATGACGACTCCGGTGCGGGTCGCCGGGTCCAGCGACTTGATCCGGCCGCTGTACTCGATGTCCGCACCCTCGGCGGCCGACACGATCACGGGCTGGGACAGCCGCACCGCATAGCGGGTCACCGCGCCGGGGTCACCCGACCACGCGGAGCCGAACCCGGCACCCAAACCCATGGTGAGCATCCCGTGAGCGATCACATCGGGCTGTCCCGCCATCTTGGCGAGGTTCTCGTCCCAGTGCAGCGGGTTGGCGTCGCAGGCCACGCCGGCGTAGTTCACCAGGTCGCCGCGGGACAGTCGGGCGTGGTGCACCGGTAGCTCGTCGCCGACGTTCACGTCTTCGAAGGACGGCGTCCCCGGGATGCGGGTCGCGCCTCCTTCGGCGATTCGAACCTCGTCGGCGGGGCGCACCGTCTTCTCATAGCCCGCATCGGAGTAGTCGATTCCGGCGAGGTTCACGTCGTGCATCATCACTTGCTGCGCGGTCGCCCTGATCGCCGGATCGACATCCTCGGCGGTGACGCCGACGACGGTGGTGTGCAAGGTATGCACCCGCTCGCCGGCGGGGTCGGTGAAGGTGTTGGTCACGGTGATCAAGTCCCTGCCGGCGAACCTGCGCACCGATGACAGTTCAACGTCAATGTGCAGTTCGTCGCCGGCCACGATCGGTCGATGCTGCTCGAAGACCTCTTCGGTCTGCAGGTACATCTCGTAACCAATGACCACCGATTCGAACAGATGGCGGTTTGCCGCCATGGCCGGTGCCGACGTGAACGTCAGCGGCGCCACCAGGTCCGAATATCCCAGCTCCGCGGCGGCGGCGACATCCCAGTGCGCGGGGTGATAGTCCTGCACGGCACGGGCGAACTCACGCACCTTTTCGCGGCCGACCTGGTAGGTGTCTTCCATCGGGTAGTAGTGGCCGACCCGCGATTCGAGCGTCGACGAGTCTGCTGCGGTCATGACTTTCCCCACCTGTTCTATTCGGTAGCCCGCTGGGGCCAACCAAAGAACACTAACGCGTGGGCACCGTGGCACTACGCACCGATGCGCTTTGCCGTTTGCTCGACGAGATTATTCAGACGCCATTTCGCCAAACATTTTGGCGGCCTTGATTATCCGTCGACTTTGCGGACGAATCGCCCCAGCGGGCGCGCCCTCCCCAGCGCGGCGATGAGCGCTGGCCGGGCGAACTCAGCGCCGAGGATCGGAAATATCTGCCCACCCGACAGCGCTGGCTATGAGGTAAATCCAACGATGGATGGCTCGCGCACACAATGCGCCGGGTCGCGCACCTGCGGTAGGTCACCTCTACTAGACGGGCATACTTGATGGTCATTTGGTCAGGCGCAAGTTTGGGATGAGGCGATTTCGAGCTCCCATGAACAGAGGGAACCAAGTCGGTGCCAGGTCGCGGCGTCCACGCGTGGTGAGTAGCTACGTCGCCGAGCGCAGCGACACGCGCTGTGCGCTCGACGACCCGGCGGCCTACTGGGTCGACCATGTCTGCGCGAATCACGGCTCGTTGCACTTTGTTTTTCCGGACACCGCCAAATTCCGGGCAGGCAGCATTGTGCAGCACAACGGAGATCACCGCGTGGTCGATTTCTGGTCGGAAGGCTTGCACTACGCCAAGACGCACGCCGACGTGCGCGCCGACGGAGATCTCGGAAGCATGTTGTTCCTCATCCGCAGCGGTGTGCTCGAATTCGAGCAAGACCACCGCCAGGTTCGGCTGCAGCCCGGACAGGGGCTGCTGCTGAGCAAGTCTCGTGCTCTTCAGATCCGGCACGGATCCTGGGCGCGCGGCTGGACGTTCGATGTCGCAGACGCCCGCCGGCCCCTCAACCTGCCGCAGGGCCCCTTCGTGATGGACGTCAGCCGCGGGCTGGGCTCGGTGGTCAGCGCGATGATCTCGACGGTGAGCGCGCAGTACGAAACCCTCGACGATTACGAGTTCTCGCGCTCCTGCGCCACCATCAACGACCTGTTGTTCGCCTGCATGACCGGCCGCGGGGGAACTCCTGACACGCTCGGTGTCGTCGAGCAGGCGGTCCGCGCACACGTCGCGCGCCACGCGAGCAACCCCGACCTGACGCCGACCACCGTCGCTCACTCGTTGGGCTGGTCGGTCCGGCAAATTCAGCTAGCGCTTCAGCGGGCCGGCACCACGACCAGCGATCTGATCCGCACCACCCGGCTTACCCGCGCCGCCGATCTGCTGCGCCAGTCGCCGAGCACCTCGATCGACAGCATCGCCATCGCCAGCGGCTTTCGTTCGAGAAGCACCTTCAACACCGTGTTCAAGCAGCACTTCGGCCTGACCCCAAGCGAAGCGCGTATGCGGGCCGTACCGCACCGGGAACTGCGATCACCTGCCCATGTGGTGTCGCACCACGGTAAGGATTGTTCCGCCGCAAATTGACGGCAATGTGGCCACGATAGCTTCGTAATAGCTTGTGGCTCTGAAGAGTTGCGGTCGCCTTGTCGGTGCTCAGTCCAGCGGTGCCGCGCCGACGCCACCGGATGCGATTTCGGAGGCAAGCGGCGCGATCGCGGAGATGATCTGCCCCATCGTTCTCGGCGGAACACCGGCGGAAGTCAGCGCATGGACCAAATGCTGCACGACCAAGTCGAAGTGCTGCATGGAGATTCCTCGTCCCCGATGCGCCTGCTTCATCGACGCACCGGTGTAGCACTCGGGCCCGCCGAGCGTGGCCGCAAAAAACTCCGCCTGTTTTCCTTTCAGCCGGTTCATATTCGTTCCGGTGAAGAAGGCTGACAGTTGATCGTCGGCAAGCACGCGATCGTAGAAGTCATCGACAACTACCTCGATAGCTTCATATCCGCCGATTTGGGTATAGATGCTCTGATCCATCCGTTCATGATCTGGGCCCGCCCGAAAGCGCGCCACGACTCAATCACTTCGACGTGAAAGGCGTTACCTACCAGTCGCCTGCGGGGGGTGTACATCCACCGCGGCGCACACCCGGTTGTAGGCAAACCGTTGGGTCGGCGACAACGGCGCTCGGTCTTCACTACACCATGCGTGACGACGGGCGCATACCGCTGCTGCGCAAGGAAATACAGCATCCGCGTAGAAAAAGTTGGCCGGTTCACCGGCGCGCCGCGCCCGGCATCAGCTCGGCACGGTGACAGACCCTATTGCCCCCGGCCCGTTTGGCCTCATACATCGCGGCATCGGCGATGCTGATCAGGTCATCGACGACCTGCATGTCGGGTATCGCGGGAAGCTCAGTGAGCGCGATGGCCGACGTCCCGATGCTGCCGGTGATCGGGAACGGGATGTCGGCGATCGCTTGGCGGAGCCGTTCGGTCATCGTCGCGTGCTGTGGCGTGGCGGCGGTGTCGACCACGACGAATTCCTCACCGCCGATGCGTGCGATCACCGCCGCGGGCCGGCAGTTCTGCTCGAGCGCGGAGCCGACGGCCACCAACGCCTGATCGCCGACGGCATGACCCTGGGTGTCGTTGATCTGTTTGAAGTTGTCCAGGTCGATCACCACGGTCACCAGATAGGCGCCCGCGGGCCGGCCGTGCAATGCCATCAGCTCAGACACCGCGTTGTAGAACGAGCGCCGGTTGTGCAGGCCGGTGAGTGAATCGCGATCGGTACTGCGAAGGTCGTTTCGCAGCGTGTGCATCAGCGACAGAATGCCAAAGGGCACACCGAGATTGAGCACCGCAACGCTGATCAGCCCGGCACTGATCAGGGCGACGTCGCCGCCGGCGGCGATGTATCGATGCACCAGGATCGCCGCGCAGATCGCGGCCACGAAGAAGTTGGTGAGCACCAGACGAACCGAATGGAAGTACGCGATGAAACCACCGAGAATGGCGAAAACCGTGCATCCCATCAGACCGGTATAGGGATTGGATAAACACAGGGACGCGACGGCTATGGCCGTCATCGCCGAAAGCGCAAAGAGGATCGACTCGCGTCGGGTGGGCCAATGGATCAACCACAGCGTCGCGGCGACAAGCCCCAATGCCGACATCGCGACCGAAATCGCCCGCAGGGCCGGCTGGGTGGGTCCGGTCGGACTCCACAGCATGATTGTCGGCAGCGCGGACTGCGCGACGATCGCAAGGAAATTTGATCGTTGCCAGACGATTTGCAGGCCGCGGTTCTTTAGATAGGCACTGAGCAGGTCGTAATGATCCGATTGTTTCACCATCGAGATGCCCATTCGGGGCCCGCGGGCCGGGACAATACCGGCACTATTCTACGGAAGTCCAAAAAAACTGCCACCCGGGGTAGTCGGCGGGGAAAAAGGGGCCAGAGCTGGAACTTTCGAATTCCGTGATACGGCAGTCGTAGACGACCAGCGGCGCGGCTCCTACTACGGTCGCAGATCAAGATCGAACCCGAGCACGATGCGCATCGACGGCCGAAATTCGTAGCGTCGATTCATGGCACAACACGAAGCGCAATCCGATGGCTGACATCGGCGCAGTGTGGCGGCGTTCGGCCCCCGTCGAACGCGCATTGGTTACCGGCTGGTTCGCCGGGGTTGCCCTCCCCGCAAACTCAGCAGAGGTCGGCGTCGGATCATTTCCCTTGCCACGCAACAGTATCGGCCGGCTATTGGCGGACTTGGTCGCGGGCAGCGCCGCGGCCGTCCGCAGCGCATTCCGGACCCGGGCGCCGCGCAGCGAACCCCGGCAGCGCTATCACCACCCGCGTCGCGAGGCCTTCATCGAGGATGCGGCGATGTCTCGCGAGATGTACAGACTCTGACGAGATGGGATGTACTACCGGGGTAGGACATCATTGCCTGCCCCGGGGTGATGTCAACCAGCCTCGCGCCCTTTACGATCAGGCCATGCCGGACGCACTGAAGCGCCGGGTGCAAGCCTGGGCGCGGCGAAAAGAACAGTTGCTGCCCTACGGCTTCAGCATGACCGTCGTGGCCGGTTTCGACGCGATGATGGTCGTGGTAGGCACCATCGCGGCCCTACAGCGCCCTGCTTCCGAGTGGCCGATCGTGGTGATCGCGATGGTGATCGCGTTCAGCCCCGAGATCGTGTTCTTCACCTTCGATCTCAGCAGCGTCGCCGACCGGCACGAGGGACTCACGCTGTGGGCGGCGTTCATGGTGGGGACCGCGATCCTGCTGTTCGCCACTCCCACCGCGATCACCGGCGATTTCGCTCCGCTGATGCTGACGCTGACCGTCGGCATGGTCAGCGCCATCACCTCCGCGCGCGGCGGCGCCCTCGCCGCTGCTTCCGCGGCCGCCCTGTTGGGGTACGCGGCGGCCATGCACCGCCTGAACACCCCGGCGCTGTACCTGGCTTTCGTCGCAATCGGCTGGCTCGTCGGCTATCTCATGCGCACTCAGCAAGACCTGCTCACCAAGCAGGGCCAGATGCAGGACCAGCTGGCCCAGCACGCGGCCGCCGATGAACGCCGGCGCATCGCCCGGGAAGTACACGACGTGATCGCGCATTCGCTCAGCGTCACCTTGCTGCACCTGACCGGCGCGCGCCACGCGCTCGAGCACGACGGCGTCGACGAGGACTCTGTTCGCGCCCTGCAGCGCGCCGAACACCTTGGGCGACAGGCGATGGCCGACATTCGGCGCACCGTCGGACTACTCGATGCCGAAACCACGGCACTCACCCCAGAACCCGCGATCACCGATATCCCCACTCTGGTCGAGGATTTCAGCCGCGCGGGGCTCAACGTCAGCTTCGGGGCCAGTGGATCCTTCGACGACGTTTCCGCGGCCGCGGGACTGGCGTTGTACCGGATCGCCCAGGAGTCACTGGCCAACGTCGCCAAGCACGCGCCCGATGCGGCGGCCCGGATCACCCTCACCGCCTCGCGAAACTCAGCGACGCTCAGCGTGGTCAACGATCTCCCTGCCGCGCATCACGAGTGGACGGTGACGCCCGGGCGCGGGTTGCAGGGTATGACACAACGCATCGAATTACTAGGCGGCACAATTAGTTTCGGCCCGAGAAGGGACGGGTGGTCGGTGTATGCCAGCGTGCCGTCGGGCGCCCACGAATCCGACCCGTCGGCCCGGGTGCAAGCCTCGTGAACGACGACGAATCCCTGGTGAATGCGCTGATCGTCGACGATCAGGAGCTGGTCAGATCCGGCCTGTCGCTGATCCTGCGCGCCAAGCACGGCATCGTCGTGGTCGGCGAATGTTCGGACGGCGACGAGGTTCCCGATGCCGTGGCGCGACATCAGCCCGACGTCGTGGTCATGGACCTGCGCATGAAACGCGTGGACGGGATCGAGGCAACCCGGCGGCTGACCGAAAGCGGCGGGCCACCGGTGCTTGCGCTGACCACGTTCAACGACGACGAACTGCTATCCGGTGTATTACGCGCCGGCGCCGCGGGTTTCGTGCTCAAGGACTCGCCGGCCGAGGAACTCATCCGCGCCGTCCGGGCCGTTGGCAGCGGCAACAGCTACCTCGACCCTGCCGTCACCGGGCGGGTACTGACGACCTATCGCACCACCGCTGCACCGCGCGCGGTCCCCGCCGTCTCGATCGACGAGCTCACGCCGCGGGAACGCGATGTGCTCACCCTGATCGCCAAGGGGCACACCAACGCTGAGATCGCCGACGAGCTGTTCATCTCCGGTCTCACAGTGAAAACGCACATCGGTCGCATCTTCACCAAGCTCGGGTTGCGTGACCGCGCCGCCGCGATCGTCTTCGCCTACGAGCACCGCATCATCGCCCCGTCCTGAGGATGCGACTACGGTAACACCGTGTGCATCAGCATCACGTCGTACGCCGACCACAGCGACAGGTTGAAGTACAGGTCCCGGCCCGACGACCAGGGGTGGATCATCGGCGCGTAGATGCCGCCTGGCATCGAGAACGACGAGACGAGCGGCTGCTCTGCGCTCCATGGCCCCTGCGGCGTCGGCGCTGTCCGCGCCACGACGTCGTTGCTGCCGCCGTTGGTGTACAGCACCAGATATTGCTTCAGGTAGCTGTTGTACTGGGCCGACATCTCGCCGACCGGCCCGGGCCAAAGCGGCGTCGCCGCACCAGGATTGGCCGGGATCCAGTGGCCGCCGTTGTCGCCGTTCCAGTACTGGTACTTGCTCAAGTCGGGAAGCTGACTCGGCGCAACGCGCGACAGGTACGCCGCACCGCCACGTCCCGACGGCGTTCCGAAGTTGTAGATGTAGCCGTCCTGCCCCTTCATGAACGCACCCATTTGGAAGTTCTCATTGCCCGGGGTGAACCCGGCGCCGGGCACGGTATCGGGTGCGGCCGTCCGGATCGAACTTGGGAAGATCCCCCAGTTCTGGCCGTTGTCATTGGATCTCGCGATGGCCGAATAGTTCGTCGACCATTCGCCGTCACGACCCCATTGCCGGATCGACATGTAGCTCATGTACTGCGTCCGGCCCAGTGATATGCCCGACGTCGGGATGATTCCGGTTTCGTGCCTTGCCTTGTGGATGGTGTTGACCACCTGCTTGGACAGGCCGTTGGTCCACACCGGGGAACCAGAGTAGTTGTTGTTGGGCACACCGTCGGCGATGTGGATTCCGTGCGACAGATCATGGTCGTTACTGCGGAACAGCACGTTGTACCGCCATTGCTGGCCGCGGACCTTGCAGTAGCCGAAGGTGTCACCGAAGGCCATCAAGGCCTGGCGGTTTGCGGGATCGCCGTTGTCCCAAATGATTCCAAGGTCCGTCCCAGAAATGCCGAAACGTTGCAGGGTCTTGTTCGGGCCGTTCGGTCCGGTGACCCAGTCGACCAGCGAGGTCGGCGCTCCCGCGATCTGGGCGGGAGGTGGCGGTGCCGCCTCGGGCGCCGGCTGGGGCGCCGGCTGCGGACCCGGGGGAGCCGCATTCGGCCGCAGCGGGGTCACATTCGGCGACTGCGGCAACCCCGGCACGGGCGGGTTCGGCGCCGGCGGCGGCACGACACCGGCCTGCGGAACCATCGGAGCCGAGTAGCGCTGGCCGGCGCCGGTAGTCGGCTTGAGGAACGAAGAGATCAGCGGGCCCAACTTGGGCAGCGGCGCCTGGTCATTCGCGTGCGACGGCCGTCGCCCGGTCGGCGGTTGGACGACCGGCTGAGGCGCGGGCATGGCCGGCGGCGCGGCGGGAGGTTCGACGTTGGCCTCGGGCGCCCCGCAGGGTGTGGCGTTTGCTGACGGCGCAGGGCCCGCCGCAACGATGTATGCGATTGCGGCCACCGGCACCAGCGCTAGCGACATGGTCCGAAGAATCCCCGACAAAGTCACACCCTTCCAGAAGCGAGACGCCACATTGACGTACGCAGTTGGCTCATGTGACGATAGTGATTCACGGGGCATATGTGACCAGCCGGCAGCTAATAGGTATGCATCCGTGACCGTGTCGAAACCCAGGTTTCAAGCGATTCCCAGGTGGATTTGCTACATGCATCACCCCGGGCCCCCGCTGCCGGTCCTCGACCCCGGCGGTCGCGCCGCCATCCGGCCCCCGGCGCTACCGAAACCCACCGGCGTACCCGCGATCCTTCAGGCGCGCGGCCAACGGGCCGGGGACAACCGGCGTTGCCAGGCCGGACCCGGTACGCTCCCATCCGCAGCACATCCATCATCCCGGTGATCCGCAGGGACGCGGTCCGGCCTCCCGAGTGGGTGGGCGGTCCGCCAAGGAGGGCGAGCGGTGAGCACAGCTAATGGGTTGCAGCCCAGACGATTCGGGCCCGGACGCGCATACCTTAACCGCGTGGTGGCCGCCTCGATGGCCGGCACCGTCGTCGAATGGTACGAGTTCTTTCTCTACGGCACCGCAGCCACCCTGGTGTTCGGAAAGGTCTTTTTCGCCAAAGGAGGCAACGACCTCGACGCCGTTTTCGCCGCCTTCGTGACCTACGCGGTCGGCTTCGCCGCGCGGCCCTTGGGCGGCATCGTCTTCGGCCAGCTCGGGGATCGTTACGGACGCAAGAAGCTGCTGCAGCTGAGCCTGCTGCTGGTCGGCGCCTCCACCTTCGGAATGGGTTGTCTGCCGACGTTCGCTCAGATCGGATACTGGGCCCCGGCGCTGCTGGTGACGTTGCGATTCATCCAGGGCTTCGCCGTCGGCGGGGAGTGGGGCGGGGCGGTTCTGCTGGTCGCCGAGCACAGCCCGAACGCCAGCCGCGGATTCTGGGCCAGTTGGCCACAGGCGGGCGTACCGGGCGGGAACATGCTGGCCACCGCGGTGCTGCTGGTCCTGACCTCGACCCTGACCGACGCGGAATTCCTCAGCTGGGGCTGGCGGGTGGCCTTCTGGTTGTCCGCCATCGTCGTCCTGATCGGCTACTACATCCGCACCAAGGTCACCGACGCCCCGATCTTCCTCGAAGCGCAGCGACAGGCGGAGCGCGCCAAATCGACTCGGGCCGGTGTCCTGGAAGTGATAAAGCGTTATCCGCGCGGCATTTTCACCGCCATGGGACTGCGGGTGGGCGAAAACATCATGTACTACCTGGTGGTCACCTTCTCGATCACATATCTGAAGGTGCATGTCCACGCGAACACCAAAGCCATCTTGTGGTGGCTGTTGATCGCGCACGCCGCGCATTTCGCGGTCATTCCCTTTTTCGGCCATCTCAGCGACCGATTCGGCAGGCGCCCAGTCTATTTCGCCGGTGCTGTCGCGACCGCCACCTGGGGGTTCTTCGCCTTCCCGATGATGAACAGCGGCCGCAACGCGATCATCATGTCCGCGGTCGTCATCGGCCTGGTGTTCCACGGCGTGATGTACGCGGTTCAGCCGTCCGCGATGGCCGAGATGTTTCCGACCCGGATGCGGTATTCGGGGGTGTCGCTCGGATACCAGGTCACCTCGATCGTGGCCGGGTCGCTCGCGCCGATCATCGCCGTTCGACTGCTCGAGACCTACAAATCGGCGGTGCCCATCGCCTGGTACCTGGCCGCCGCCGCCGCGGTGAGCGCGGTCGCCGCCGTGGCCGCCCGCGAGACCAGGGGCATCGACCTGGCCGATGTTGATCTCGCCGATTATCACAATGCGCGGGAGGGGTCCACGCAGCCTCCGGATGGACCCGAACCCACCGAACTTGTCGGGGGCACCGTCTAGGCCCAATGCGCCGCTGAGCAGGAAGAACCCTCGTTCACACAGGTCAGAGCGATCTCAGCGAACTTGACACTAGTTAATTCGCGATGTTTGCCGGGCGGTGAGGATGGTAATGCCCCAACAGGGTGGGCGCGTCGGCCGGCCTACGCGCCCATCTAGGTCCCGTCGGTTCAGCCCGAGAGCCGACGGGTCCGCCATTTCCGGGGCAGATTCTCCAAACATCTGGTGTCAATCGCAGTCAAACCGCGCCTACGCCCGCAACCGAGCAACTACTGTGCAGCTACCGAGTGCCCTGGCGGGCAATCGAGCTTCCCAGTCACAGCACTTGGCCACATTCGGTTTCCCGTACCTGACAGTCGATCGAAGGCGAGACCCGGATCGTGATCAGCTAAGGAGATTGCTGCGGTGGATTTCGGGATGTTGCCTCCCGACGTCAATTCGGGTCGGATATATGCAGGTCCGGGCGCCGATTCGATGTTAGCCGCGGCGGCCGCCTGGGATGGCTTGGCTACCGAATTGAGTTTCGCCGCGGATGCGTACGGGCGGGTGGTCTCGGGCCTGATCGTCGAGCCGTGGGTGGGTCCCGCGGCATCGGCAATGGCGGCCGCGGCCGCTGCGTACGTGAGCTGGCTGGCCGGTGCCGCGGCGCTAGCGGGGCAAACGGCCATACAGGCCAGGACAGCCGCGGCGGCGTTCGAGTCGGCGTTTGCGATGACGGTGCCGCCGCCGCTGATCGCCGCGAACCGCAGCCAATTGATGATGCTGGTCGCGACGAACATCCTGGGTCAGAACACCGCGGCGATCGAAGCCCTGCAGGCCGAGTACGCCGAGATGTGGGCACAGGACGCCGTCGCAATGTACGGGTATGCGGGGATGTCCGCCGCCGCGTCGGAACTGACGCCGTTCACCCAACCGACGCAAAGCACCAACCCGGGTGGCCCCGCGGCCCAAGCCGCGGCAGTCGCCCGAGCCGCAGCCGATGCGACCGGAACAAACGCAGAGACGGTAACGGAGATGTTTCCCGGTTCCGTGGTAGACGGCGTAGCTGCGATGTCGACACCTTCGGATCCGCTGGCATCGGTAACTCAGGCGTCGAACATCGCCCCTCAAGCGGCCGCCTCCGCTCTGCAAATCTCAACCCCGATAGGCGATTTGGATGCCGTCGCCCTCTACATCGCCTGCACCGCAACCGGCAGTCTCGCCATGGCGATCACCAACACCACCCGACCGTGGCAGTCCGTCAGCGGCACTGGCATAGGCACCGGCAATCCTGACGGTGGCGGTGTGAGTCCGACTCAAGGCAATGCGGTGAATTCGACGACGGACGCGCTGCGAGCAATGGGCCCGGGGGGAAGCACCACGCCGGTCTACGCAGGCGTCGGCCACGCGAGCATGGTGGGATCGTTGTCGGTGCCGCACGGCTGGACCACGGCCGCCCCGGAGATACAACTTGCCGCAGCAGCGCTGCCCACCGTTAGTCCCGTCACGGACCCGACGCTGCTGGACGGTAACGCGGCAAGCCTGCTCAGCGCGATGGCACTGGCGAATTGGGCCGCACGCGGTGCCGGCAACGGCAACGGCACCCGCACCAAGACCGACGCCGCCGCCCCCGCGGCGGAGGAACGCAAACCCACTGTGGTGGTAATACAGAAGCCGCCGCCCCCCGGGGCCGGGCCGCTCTGAGGTATCCCGTCGGCAGCCGAATTGCGAAGTCGGACACCCGGTCCCGCTAGTCGCGGTCGGCATTACGGTGGCGTCAATCGGACACCGGGCGGGCCGACATCGTGGAATTCCTCATCGGGCGCACCGCTGGTAGTAGCGTACAGCTATGGACGACGGAGTCTGGATTCTCGGTGGCTACCAAAGCGATTTCGCCCGCAACCTGACGAAGGAGAACCGCGACTTCGCGGCGTTGACCGCCGAGGTTGTCGACGGCACCCTCGCTGCGGCAAAAGTCGACGCCACCGACATCGGAGTGGTCCACGTCGCGAATGCCTTCGGCGAGATGTTCGCCAGCCAGGGGCACCTCGGCGCCATGCCCGCCACGGTGTGTGACGGGCTCTGGGACACCCCCGCTTCCCGGCACGAGGCCGCGTGCGCGTCCGGCAGCGTCGCGGCACTGTCGGCGATCGCCGATCTACGCTCCGGCGCCTACGACACCGCGCTCGTCATCGGGATCGAGCTGGAGAAACCGGTGCCCGGCGACGTCGCCGCCGTCTATCTGGGCGCCGCCGCGTGGACCGGACACGAGGGCGCCGACGCGCGCTACCTGTGGCCGTCGATGTTCGCCCAGGTTGCCGACGAGTACGACCGGCGCTATGGCCTGGACGACGCCCACCTGCGGGCCATCGCGCAGCTCAACTTCGCCAACGCCCGGCGCAACCCCAACGCCCAGACCCGCGGGTGGACCGTTCCCGACCCGATCACGGCCGACGACACGACCAACCCGATCACCGAAGGCCGGCTGCGCCGCTACGACTGCAGCCAAATGACCGACGGCGGTGCGGGTTTGGTCCTGGTCAACGACGCCTACCTGCGCGACCATCCCGACGCGCGCCCGATCGGCCGCATCGACGGGTGGGGCCACCGCACGGTCGGGCTGGGTCTGCAGCAGAAGCTGGACCGGTCCGCCTCGCAAAACAACGGGGATCCTTACGTCCTGCCCCATGTGCGATCGGCGGTGCTGGACGCGCTGCGGCGCGCGCAGGTCTCCCTGGACGACATCGACGGGTTCGAAGTGCACGACTGCTTCACGCCCAGCGAATACCTCGCCATCGACCACATCGGGCTGACCGGTCCGGGCGAGTCGTGGAAGGCCATCGAGAACGGGGAGATCGAAATCGGCGGCCGGCTCCCGATCAACCCCAGCGGCGGGCTGATCGGCGGTGGGCACCCGGTCGGGGCCTCGGGGGTGCGAATGCTGCTGGACGCGGCCAAACAGGTCGGCGGCGCCGCCGGTGATTATCAGGTCGAGGGCGCAAAGGCCTTCGGGACGCTGAACTTCGGCGGCAGCACCGCCACGACGGTAAGTTTCGTCGTGGGCACGACCAAAGGCGCATGACATGGATGTCGAGATCGTTGGCAAGTTCCTGTCGACCCTGCCCGAAGACGACGACCACCCGTACCGGACCGGCCCGTGGCACCCCCAGACCACCGAGTGGGACGCCGACGACCTGGTTGCGGTGGAGGGGGAAATCCCTCACGACCTCGACGGCATCTACCTGCGCAACACCGAGAACCCGCTGCATCCGGCATTCAAGACCTATCACCCGTTCGACGGTGACGGCATGGTGCACATCGTCGGCTTCCGGCACGGAAAAGCCTTCTACCGCAACCGCTTTATCCGCACCGACGGCTTTCTGGCCGAGAACGACGCCGGCGCGCCGCTGTGGCCGGGCCTGGCCGAACCGGTGCAGTTGGCCCAGCGCGAAGACGGCTGGGGCGCACGCACGCGCATGAAGGACGCGTCGAGCACCGACGTCATCGTGCACCGCGGCATCGCGCTGACCAGCTTCTACCAGTGCGGCGATCTGTACCGGATCGACCCGTATTCGGCCAACACCCTGGGCAAGGAAACCTGGAACGGGCGCTTCCCCCGGGACTGGGGCGTGTCCGCGCACCCGAAGGTGGACAACAGGACCGGAGAGCTGCTGTTCTTCAGCTACAGCAAACAGGATCCGTACCTGCGCTACGGCGTCGTCGACGAGGACAACGAGCTGGCCCACTATGTCGACATTCCGCTGCCCGGCCCGCGGCTGCCCCATGACATGGCGTTTACCGAAAACTACGCCATCCTCAACGATTTCCCGTTGTTCTGGGATCCGCGGCTGCTCGAACACGATGTGCATCTGCCCCGCTTCTACCCCGACATTCCGTCACGCTTCGCGGTTATCCCGCGCCGCGGATCGACCGCCGACATAAAGTGGTTCGAGGCGGACCCGACGTTCGTGCTGCATTTCACCAACGCCTACGAGGAGGGCGACGAGATCGTGCTGGACGGTTTCTTCGAAAGCGATCCCCAGCCGCTCGACACCGGAGGAACGAAGTGGGACAAGCTGTTTCGCTTCCTCGCGCTGGACCGCCTGCAGGCCCGGCTGCACCGGTGGCGGTTCAACCTGGTCACCGGCGCGGTGCAGGAGCAGCGGTTGTCGGACTCGATCACGGAGTTCGGAACGATCAACCCCGACCATGCGGGCGGCAGCTACCGGTACACGTACGCCGCCACCGGCAAGCCGGGCTGGTTTTTGTTCGACGGGCTGGTCAAACACGACCTGCTGACCGGGGGCCAGGAACGCATCTCGTTCGGCGACGGCGTCTACGGCAGTGAGACCGCGATGGCGCCGCGGGTGGGCGCCGCCGGTGAGGACGACGGCTACCTGGTCACGCTGACCACCGACATGAACACCGACGCCTCCTACTGTGTGGTGTTCGACGCTGCCCGCGTCGGCGACGGGCCGGTGTGCAAACTTGCGCTACCGGAACGTATTTCGAGCGGCACGCATTCGACGTGGGCGCCCGGTGCCCAGTTGCGGCGCTGGGACACCGCCGAGTCGGCAGCCGCCGCCGTGCGCCTTTGAACGCCCCGCACCGGTAATCCGTCATCATAGGGTGGCCATGAACTCCAAGAACTCTGAAAAGTCCCGCCGGACCACACACTGGCCCATGCGGATGGCCTCGATCGGCGCCATCCGCTTCGCTCGCAGGTCGTCGAACTTCGAAGAGACCGTACGGTTTTACCGCGAGCTGGTGGGTCTGCCGCTGTTTGAGACGTTCGAAGCCAGCTATGGCAGCAACGGCGCGATTTTCGGTCTGCCCAGCTGGAACCTGACCATGGAGATCGTTCAAGCCCCCGACGGCGACGTCGCGGTCGACCAGCACGAGCAGCTGTGCCTGTACTTTCCGGACGAGCAGTCCCAGCGGGCCGCGATCGCGCGCCTGCGGCAGGCGGGAGTCGAAGAGGTGCAGCAGCACCCGTACTGGGCGGCGACGGGCGCGGTCACCTATCGCGACCCCGACGGCCGCGAGGTTGTGTTCGCGCCCTTTGTCTTCGGAGTCAACGAGCCCGGCAATAGTTCGATTTCGGGCAAACACGACTTCCCGTCGGGCTGAGGGCTCACCGGCGGGAGCGACCGGCGACGACGGCGGCGGTCAGCGACGCTATCGAACACACGACCGCGCCGACGGCGGCGATGCCGCCGACATAAAGCCCGTATTCCGCGGACACCGGCGGGTTGACGTTGAGGTGGTAGTACCACACCACCAGAGCCACGATGAGCAGCGAAATCACCAGCGCGGCAATCGAAGCAATCCGCACCGACAGGCCGCGGGCCACCATCGCCCCGGCCACCAGCAATGCCGAGGACAGCAGGACGATGAGCTGGCCCGCGCCGAATCCCGGCGGAAGCTGCAGGCTGCCGTGTTTGCCGCCGATCGCGCTCGCCCAACCGCCGCCCTCGACCGACGTCGTCAGCCATGGCATCCAGGCACTGGCCGAAACGACCAGGGCAAACAACGCCACCAGCCATCCGGGGCGCAGGCGGCGGGTCATGGGTGCGACCTTAATAGGGCGCCGAATCGGCTGCCCGAGCGCCACGCGCGGGATGGCCAGGGATCGTCACCGGTGCAGCGAGGACAAGTTGAAGATGACGCCGGTGGGGTCGGAGGCCGCGGCCAGCCGGCCATACGGCGTGTCCTCGGCTCCCCGCAGCACGGCTCCGCCGTTCTCGGTGATCAGCTGCAGCGTCTTGTCGACGTCCTCGGCACCGAAGAAGATGGACCACTGCGACGGCACACCCTCGGGCAGGAAGCTCGCGCCGTCCATCACACCGAGTAATTGCTGATCGCCGAACCATGCTGTGGTGTAACGGAATTCGTCACTATCGCCGACCTGCTCGGTCCGCCACCCGAACAGTTCGCGATAGAACTCGATGGCGGCGCGGTAATCGCGGCTGGTCAGTTGATGCCAGACCGGTGCGCCGGCCTCGCCGATCATCTCGAAACCGCGGTGCTCCAGCGGCTGCCAGAAGCCGAGCAATCCCCCCGACGGGTCGGTCGCGAGGCCCATAAACCCCTTGGCGGGGATTTCCATCGGCTCGACGCACACAGTGCCGCCCGCGGCGCGCGCCGCGGCCGTCGTCGCGTTGATATCGGCGGTGTGAAAGTACGTCGTCCAGTTGTCCGGCGAACCGAACTCCGGCCGGTTGGCCATCATGCCGGCCACGCGGTGACCGTCCTTGGCGACGTTGACGTATCCGCCGTAGTCGGGTCCGGCGGACTCGAACGTCCAGCCGAAGACCGTGCCGTAGAAGTCCTGGGCAGCGTCGAGCTCCGACGTCGTCAAATCGATCCAGCAGGGTGCGCCCAGCGGGGCGCCGTCACGAATGGGCACGATGATTCTCCTGTCGGTGTCCTCGCCCCGGTGCGGGGCTCACACACTTCGACCGGTGCCACGCCGAAAACTCATCGGCGCGCGGGTTTCACGGCCAGGATCTGATCCACGCCCATCCGGCCTTCCTCGAAGGCCAGCATGCCTCCGGTCAGGTACAACCGCCACACCCGGGCGACTTCTTCGCCCAGCAGTGCCACGAATTCGTCGAAACGCCCGTCCAGCGTCGCGATCCAGCACGCGGCGGTGCGGGCGTAGTGCTCGCGCATCGCTTGTACGGAGGCGATCTCGAAGTCACCGTCCTGCAGGTAGCGCAGCGTCTGCCAGAGCGGTCGCATGTGCATGTCCGGGGCGATGTAGGCCTCGATGAACGCTCCCCCGCCCGGTGCCGCGTCGGCGCGCCGCGACATCTGCTGCAGCAACAGCTTGCAGCCGGGTCGCAGGGCGCGGCCGAGGATCCGCACGTAGGCCGGATACCACTGCTCGCCGACGTGTTCGCCCATCTCGACCGAGCCGACGGCATCGAATACGCCGGCCGACGCGGGGTCGTTGCCGAAATCGCGGTAATCCTGCAGCCGCACCTCGACGCTGTCGGACAGACCCCGCTCGGCTGCGCGGGCTTCGATGAACTCCCGCTGCTGGCCCGACAGCGTGATCCCGGTCGCGCGCACGCCGTAGTTGTACACCGCGTGCAGGATCAGTGATCCCCAGCCGCACCCCACGTCCAGCAGCCGCATGCCCGGTTGCAGGCCGAGCTTGTGACAGATCAGATCCAGCTTCGCGGTCTGCGCGTCATGCAGCGATTGACCCGCATCGGTGAAATACGCCGCCGAGTAGGCCATGTGGTCGTCGAGCAGCAGTCGGTAGAAGTCGTTGGACAGGTCGTAGTGATGGGCGATCACGGCCCGGTCGCGCCGGCGGCTGTGCAGCCGACCGGACGGCCGCGCCTCGCTGGCGGGGGTTCGTGGCGGCGGCCCGAGCGCCCCCAGTCGCGCCGCGCGCAGTGTCGCCACCACCCTGCCGCCCGGCGAGATCGAGACCGCCGGGCGTTCTCGCGCCAGCCGCCAGGCCCGCCGCAGACCGTCGGCCAGGTCCCCCTGCACGTCGATATCGCCGGTCACGTAGGCGCGTGCCAGGCCGATTTCGCCTGGGCGCCACAGCAATCGGCGCAGCGCGCGACGGGAGCGGACCACCAGGACCGGGCCGTCCGGGGGCCCCGCCTCGCTGCCGTCCCAGGCGCGCAGCCGAACCGGCAGTTCGACACCCGCGGTGGTTCGAAGCAGATCTGCCAAACGGTCAGCGGCCGGCGCCACCATGTCCGTTGCGGCCTGGATCAGGAGCGGTGAACACGGTGACGAATCTTTCCAGGGATTCGTTGATGTCGCTTCGCAGTGCGGCGGCCACGATCATGCCGATCGGCCCGAACAGCGCGGGGCCACCGAGGTGCACATCGAAGCTGACCACCGATCCGTCGTCCTTCGGCTTGACCTTTGCGATCAGCTTGACCTTGACGCCGCCGACGCCGTCACCGTTGAGCGTCATGGCCTCCGGCGGCTTGTAATGCACGATCGTCCACTTGATGCGGTTGAGCATGCCCTTGACCTCGACGATCGATTCGATGACCGTGCCCTTTTGCAGGTCGTCGGGCAGCTGGCTGCGCCACACCCGGTGGATGCTCAGCCAGTCCTTATAGCGGGACAGGTCGGAGGCGTGCTTCCAGGCCTGCTCTGGCGACAGGGGTACGTCGATGGATCCGGAGAGTTTCGCCATGCGCTAGTTCTGGTCGTCCTGAGCCAGCGACCCGGCGGCCTTCTTGGCCTCGTCGGCCACCTTGTGGATGGTGTCGGAGTACTTGCCCTGGGTCTTGTCGTCGACGAACTCGCCGGCCTTGTCGACCGCGGTATCGACCTTGTCGGCGTTCTGCGCCAACAGATCCTTTGCCTTATCCAGGAATCCCATTTGCTGTCCCTTCCCCGCGCATCCCCGGGGCCGCCGGGGATCCTTCTTTGCTGGTAAAACCCTAATGGCCGGAATCGGAGCGACCCCCGGCGCCCTGGTCGGCCCGCCACAACCGCGGCTCGATGCCGAGCATCCTGGCCCGGATCCACCACGTCACCTCGATCGCCGCGGCGCCCAGCGCCCCGATGCCCAGCGCGGTGGATGTCACGGCCAGATTCGACGGATCGAGCAGAAACTTCTCCCGCGCCAGCGGGATGCTGAAGATCGCGATATATGCCACGCCGCAGGCGGCGACCAGCGCGACCCGCCACCACTGATAGGGACGCGCCACCACCGCCAGCACCCAGAGCGCGGTCATCAGCAGCGTGATCAGCGCGGCGGTCGACGCCTGATCCTGTTCGGCGAAGCTGGCATGACGGCCCCGGTAGGCCACCAGGTACGAGACGAACGTCGCGGTACCGACCACCAATCCGGACGGCAGCGCCGAGGTCAGCACGCGCCGGACGAAGCCGGGGTGAGCGCGCTCGTTGTTGGGGGCCAACGACAGGATGAACGACGGGATGCCGATGGTGAACCACGCGGCGATCGTGACGTGGATCGGCTGAAACGGGTAGAGCAGCGGATCGGCCGCCAGCGGTTTCGACAACAGGCATTCGACACCCACGAACAGCGCCAGCAGCACCGAGTACACCGTTTTCGTCAGGAACAGGTTGGCGACTCGTTCGATGTTGCCGATTACCCGCCGGCCCTCGGCGACGACGTAAGGCAGCGTCGCGAACTTGTTGTCCAGCAACACGATCTGGGCCACCGCCCGCGACGCCGGGCTACCGGCGCCCATCGCCACGCCGATGTCGGCATCCTTGAGCGCAAGCACGTCGTTGACGCCGTCGCCGGTCATCGCCACGGTGTGCCCGTGCGCTTGCAGCGCATGCACGATGGCCCGCTTCTGCGCGGGCCGCACCCGGCCGAAGGTGGTGTAGCTGTCCAGTGCGTCGGCCAATTCGCCGGGTTCCGTGGGCAGTCGGCGGGCGTCCATCGCCTCGCCGTGCAAGCCGAGCTTGGCCGCCACGGCGCCGACCGACACCGCGTTGTCCCCGGAGATCACCTTCACCGAAACATTCTGGGCGGCAAAGTACTCCACCGTCTCCCGGGCGTCCGGCCGTACCTTCTGCTCCAGCACCACCAGTGCGGCCGGGGCGACCCGACCCGGCGCGTTCGGGTGATCCACGGCGACGTCGGCGGCACCGAGCAGCAGTACCCGCAAGCCCCGGGCACCGATGCGTTCGGCCTGCGCCGCGGCCGGCGAAGCGGGGTCGAGCAGCACGTCGGGCGCCCCGATCACCCAGTTGCCGTGGTCCTGGTAGGACACGCCGCTCCATTTGGTGACCGACTTGAAAGGCGCTGTGGCCGTGGCGATCCAGCCGGGCGGCTGGTCGAACGCGTCGGCGATCGCCCGCATGCTGGCGTTGGGTCGAGGATCGGTCGCGGCCAGCGCGGCCAGCGCGTCGGCTATGGCGTGTTGACCGGAGAGTTCGACGACGTCGCAAACCCGCATGCCGCTTTCGGTCAGGGTGCCCGTCTTGTCGGCGCACACCACGTCGACGCGGGCCAATCCCTCGATCGCGGGCAATTCCTGCACCAGGCAGGAACGCTGTCCGAGCCTGATGACGCCGACCGCGAACGCGATCGAGGTCATCAGCACCAGGCCCTCGGGCACCATCGGCACCAGTGCACCGACGGTCCGCAGCACGGCGTGGCGCCAACCCGCATGCACGGTGGTGAACAGCTGCGTGTAGATCGTCAACAGACCCGCCGGCACCAGCAGGTAGGTGATGAACCGCAAGATCCGGTTGATGCCGTTGCGCAGTTCGGATTTCACCAACGTGAACTTGCTGGCCTCCTCGGCGAGCTTGGCGGCATAGGCCGCCGGTCCGACCTTGGTGGCACGGTAGGCGCCGGTACCGGCGACGACGAAACTCCCCGACATCACCGCGTCGCCGGTGTGCTTGTCGATCGGGTCCGCCTCACCGGTCAGCAGCGATTCGTCGACCTCCAGGTTGTCCTCCTCGAGGACCTCGCCGTCGACGACGATCTGATCGCCGGGGCCGAGCTCGATGACGTCGTCGAGCACCACCTCGCTGGGCAGTAGCGCTGTGGTACCGGATTGCCTGCGCACCAATGGTTTTGCCTGTCCGATGATCGCGAGGGCGTCCAGTGTCTGCTTGGCCCGGATCTCCTGAATCATCCCGATGACGCTGTTGGCGACGATCAGCAGGCCGAACAGCCCGTTGATGAGCGAACCGGTTGCGAGCACGATCGCCAGCAGCACGCCGAGGATCGCATTGATCCGGGTGAAAACGTTGGCGCGCACAATGTCCGCGGTGCTGCGGGCCGCTCGAGCGGTAACCGCGTTGCTCTTACCCTCGGCTACCCGCTGCGCCACCTCGGCGTCGGTTAGCCCGCGATTCATCGGGTGAACGTTCCGAGCTTGTCGGTGTCGAAGTACTCCAGGTTCAGCGTGTTACCGGCAAACACGGCCTTGGAAATCGTTCCGGGCGGCGCGTTTTCGTCGGTGATCGAGAACGTGAAGGTATCGCCGTCCCAGTGCGTGAGGCCGAACGTCTGATTCTTGGGCCCCAGCGCGAACTGAAGTCGCCCGTTATCTTCGGTCACGACGGCCGGTCCCCAGTAGTCGCTGGCGTAGACGCCCAGGTAGTCGGTGAGCGGCCGGGCCGGCGCGGCGTTGGCGGGGGCCTGCTTGCCGACCAGCGAACCCTCCGCGTTGTTCATCCAACCCACCGCGTGGTTGTACAGAGCCGGCCAATCCTCCCGAATCTCGCCGTACTGCACCAGATCCATGAATTGCGCGGTCAGCGCCTCCGGAATGCCGTACGGCGCACCGTTGGTCAGCGCGATGATGCCGACGTCCTCCGACGGCATCACCACGAAGTTGGTCGCCGCGCCCGACGCGAAGGCCCCGGAGTGGCTGTACTCGGTGCGCCCCGACGAGGTCACCGAGGCGTTGAAACCGTGACCGTAGTTGCCGGCCCGGGCTTTCGGCGACGATGCGGGCATCGAAACGACCTGCGGCGTGATCGCGGGCAGCAGCGCTTCGGGCGAGGTGATCTGCTGGCCGTTGTAGGTTCCGTTGGCCATCACCATCGTCAGCCAGCGCGCCATGTCGTTGATCGACGAACTCACACCGCCCGCGGGCGCCTGCGCATCGGGGTCGCGCTGAAAACGTGGCTCCCACTTGTCGCCGACTTTGACGTGCAGCACCGCACGGTTGGGCCTGGCCAGGTAATCGGCGTACTTCGAGCTCGTCGACGCCATACCCAGCGGGCGGTAGAGCACCTCGTCGGACAGGTCCTCCCAGGATTTACCCGCGGCAGCCGCCACCGCCTCGGCGGCCGCCGTCAAGCCAAAGTTGGTGTAGGCGTAGCTACTTCGAAAAGGTGTCAACGGCAAATACTTCAGCCGCTCCAATACTTGCCGGCGGTCATACCCGAGATCCTCCAGTTTGTCGCCGGCGTGATCGGGCAGCCCGGAGCGGTGCGAGTACAGGTCGGCGACGGTCACATGGCCGGTGACGTAGGGATCCGACAGTGCAAACCACGGCAGCTTGGACACCACCGGCGTGTCCCAGCTGACCGCGTTGGTGGACACCTGGTGTGCCACCACGGTCGCGCCGACCGATTTCGACACCGATGCCAACTGGAAGACGGTGTCCGCGTCGACCTTGTTGCCCTGGCCGTCGCCCTTGCTCGCGTCCTTCACACCGAAACCCTTGGCGTACACCGTCTTTCCTCCGCGCACGATGGCCACGGACACGCCCGGGACGCCGGTGTTGCGCATCAGGGCTTTGACCAGGCCGTCGACCTTGGCGATGGCGGCATCGATGCGGCCGGACGGGATGTCCAGACCCGACACCTCGTTGGGGGGCGCCTCAGACAACGGCGACAGCGGGCTCGATATGGGATGGCCAGAGCCACATCCGACCAGTGCCAGCAACATCGCGACAGCGGCGAGGGCCGCGCGTTTCGTCATGCCCGCAGACTTTAGCGTGCTTGGCCGATGGGAGTATTTCCATGATGCATTATGAATCGGACATTCTTGCCCCGGGTCTCGACATCGTGTTCTGCGGCATGAACCCGGCGACGACCGCTGCGATCGACGGACACAACTTCTCGAATCGCAGCAACCGTTTTTGGTCCGTGCTGCAGCTGGCCGGATTCACCGATACGCGGTTGCGCCCGGACGAGGAGCGCCGCTTGCTCGACTACGGCTGCGGCATCACCGCGGTCGTCAGCCGACCGACCCGGCGGGCCAGCGACGTCTCGACCGCAGAGTTCCGCAGCGCCCGGCCCGAGTTCGAGGCGAAGATGCGCCGCTACGCGCCGCGAGCGATCGGTTTCCTCGGCAAGCGTGCCCTGGTGGCGATGACCGGCGAACCGAAAATCGGCTGGGGCCCGTACCCGCCCGGGTTTGCCGGCACCACGGCATGGGTGTTGCCCAACCCCAGCGGGCTCAACAGGGGATTCACACTCGACGACCTGACCCGCGCGTACACCGAATTGCGTTGTGCGCTAACTAGAACCGCCACCACGGGTTGAACCGCAGCGGCCCGGACGGATCAAGACGTTGACCGGGCGCGGGAACCGCCACCGCGGCGTCGGCGGCTTCGGCGGCCACCAGCATCCGCTCGACCGGTTCGGCCCACGGGTGCGGCGCCAGCCGGAAGGTGCCCCAGTGGATGGGCACCAACAGTCCGGCCCCGCCGGGCGTGAGGTCCAGGTGCGCCCGGACGGCCTCCTCGGGGTTCATGTGAATGTCCGGCCACCCCGGGTTGTAGGCGCCGATCGGCAACAGCGTCAGGTCGAACGGCCCGTGCTCGGCGCCGATCTGCTCGAAGCTCTTCGTGTAGCCGGTATCCCCGCCGAAATAGGCGCGGTGACTGGGACCGACGATCCCCCAGGACGCCCACAGCGTGGTGTTGCGCTCGAAGAATCGGCCCGAAAAGTGCCGTGCCGGCAGGCAAATCAGGGTCAGCTCGTCGACGTGACCACTTTCGTTCCAGTCGAGTTCGACGACGCGTTGCCCCGGTATGCCCCACGCACGCAGGTGCGCACCCACGCCGAGCGGGACGAAGAACGGCGCCCGCTGAGTGCGGGCCAGCGCGAGCACCGTGTCGATGTCGAGGTGGTCGTAGTGGTCATGGCTGATCACCACCGCGTCGACGGCCGGCAGCGCTTCCAGCTCCAGCGGCGGCGGATGCAGACGCTCGGGTCCGATCACGTCCGACGGCGAACAGCGTCGGCTCCACACCGGATCCGTCAGCACCCGGTAGCCGTCGATCTCCAGCAGCGCGGTGGAGTGGCCCAGCCAGCTGACGGCCAATCGCGCGGGGTCGGCGTCGAACGTGCCCGGGGCATTCAGCGGGATCGGCGCCGTGGGGCGGCTGCGGCCGCGGCCCCCCATGAACTCCCACGCGATCAGCGCCAGCTGCTCACGGTCCAGGTTGGCATTCGAGGCGGGGTCGAGGTTGACGAAGACACCGTCGGAGAAATTGGGCGAGTGCTGCGTCACGGCGCGGATCGACGACGGGTCGGCACCCAGGGCGGCCGGCGCCCCGTGCAGCGCGCGCAACACCCACCCGCCTGCGGCGAGCGTGACCGTGCCGGCGGCCAGGCGACGCGCTGCGGGCACCATGACCGTCAGGCCCCCTGAAACCTCGGCGGCCGCTTCTCCACCCGGGCGACCTGCGCCTCGATGACGTCCTGGCTTGCCCAGGCCTTGTCGAACAATTCCTTGTGCACCGGCCAGGCCTCCTCGATCGAACCGTCGTCGTTGAGTACCCGCTTGGCGTGCTGGATCGCCAGCGGCGCCAGCCCGGCGATCTCGGCGCCCCAGGCCTGGGCGTCTTCCAGCGTCCCGATCCGGTTGGCCATCCCCGTCTGCAGCGCCGTCTCGGCGGTCAACTTCTCCGCTGTCAGCAGCATCGCGCGGGCCCGGCCGTGGCCGACCAGCGACGACAGTCGTCGGATGCTCCAGTTGTCCAGGGCCAGACCATATTTCGAAGTCGGGAATTGGAAGAACGCTTCCGGGGCTACCACCCGCAGATCGCATTGCATGGCCAGTTGCAGCCCCGCGCCGATGGCCGGGCCGTTGATGGCGCCGATCACCGGCATCGGTGCGGCGTCCAGCGCCTTGTGCAGCTCGATGAGCCGGTCGGGGTAGTCAGCGGCAAACGCGTCGCCGCTCAGGTCCGCGCCGGCGCAGAACACCGTGCCCTGGCCGGTCAGCACGATCGCGCGGGTGGCTCCGTCACCGGCCTTCAGCACCGCCTCCCGCAGCTCGTCGACGAGCTCAGAGTTCAGGGCGTTGCGGCGCTCGGGACGCTGCAATTCGATGGTCATTACGGCTTCGACCTGCGTGATACCGATCATGGGCGCCAGCCTATATAGCCTGTGCGCGTGAGTCGCATCACGACCGAACAACTGCAGGATGCGGTGCTCGACGAAGGCTCGTTCGTGAGCTGGGACAGCGCCCCGCTACAGATACCGATCAGCGACGCCTACGCGCGCGAACTCGCCGACGCCCGCGCCGCCACCGGCCGCGACGAAGCGGTGCTCACGGGCGAGGGGCGCATACACGGGCGCCGGGTGGCGGTCGTGGTCTGCGAGTTCGGCTTCCTGGGCGGGTCGATCGGGGTGGCGGCGGCCGAGCGGATCACCACCGCCGTGCAGCGCGCCACGGCCGAGCGGCTCCCGCTGCTGGCCTCGCCGAGCTCCGGCGGCACCCGCATGCAGGAGGGCACCGTCGCGTTCCTGCAGATGGTGAAGATCGCCGCGGCCGTCCGACTGCACAAGCGGGCGCACCTGCCCTACCTCGTCTACCTGCGGAACCCGACCACCGGCGGGGTGTTCGCGTCGTGGGGCTCGCTGGGCCACATCACCGTCGCCGAGCCGGGGGCGCTGATCGGCTTCCTCGGGCCCCGGGTCTACCAGCAGCTCTACGGCGAACCGTTCCCGCCGGGCGTCCAGACCGCGGAGAACCTGCAGCGGCACGGCGTGATCGACGGCGTCGTCGCGGTCGACAAGCTGCGCCGGACGGTGGATCGCGCGCTGACGGTCATCGCCGACGCTCCCGAGCCGCCGCCCGCCGCGCCGCCCGGCGAATCGATACCCGATGTGCCGGCCTGGGATTCGGTGCTGGCGTCGCGGCGGCCGGACCGGCCGGGTGTCGAGCATCTGTTGCGCCACGGCGCCACCGACCTGGTGCTGCTGTCCGGTTATGACGGGGTGGGGGCACCTCCCGCTTGCGAGGGAGCGGCGACCACCCTGCTGGCGCTGGCCCGATTCGCCGGACAGCCCGCGGTGGTCCTCGGCCAGCAGCGCCTCACCGGTGGGCTGGTCGGGCCCGCGTCGTTGGCCGAAGCCCGCCGCGGCATGGCGCTGGCCGCCGAGCTGCGGCTGCCGCTAGTGCTGGTGATCGACACCGCCGGCCCCGCGTTGTCGGCCGAAGCCGAGCAGGGCGGGCTGGCCGCACAGATCGCCCAATGCGTGGCCGAACTCGTGACGCTGGACACCCCGACGGTGTCGGTGCTGCTGGGCCAGGGCAGCGGCGGGCCGGCCCTGGCGATGGTCCCCGCCGACCGGGTGCTGGCCGCGCTGCACGGCTGGCTGGCCCCGCTGCCACCCGAGGGGGCCAGTGCGATCGTGTTCCGCGACACCGCGCATGCCCCCGAACTTGCTGCGACCCAAGGCATTCGGTCGCTCGATCTTATGAAGTCCGGAATCGTGGACGCCATCGTGCCCGAGCATCCCGACGCTGCCGACGAGCCGATCGAGTTCTCGCAGCGACTGTGCAGCGCGATCGCCGCGGAGGTGCACGCGCTGCGCGATATCCCCGGCGACGAGCGGATGGCCGCGCGACTACGGCGCTATCGCAACATCGGGTTTACGCCAGAGACGGCTTGACAGTGCTTGCCGGGCAACATCTTTCGCGCCGTCGCGCCGTTAACGGCCGACCTCGTCTTGCGTCAGCAGCTGCCAGTCGTCGGACAGGCCGTGCGTCTTGGCCGTCTCGCCCTCGGCTTCCAGGTGCACGGTGCTGGAGCCCAAGCGCAAATTGGTCAACGTGATCCGGCCCCACTCGGCCGGCAGCCGCGGCGAGATCGACAGGGTGCGGTGCGGCACGTGCGGGTCAAGCCCCAGGATCGACCGCAGCAGCAGCAGCGGAGCAGCGCTGGCCCACGCCTGCGGTGAGCAGGAAGTGGGATAGGGCACCGGCGCGGCGAACTGCGTACGGGGGAAACCGCAGAACAACTCGGGCAAGCGCCCGCCGAAAGCCATTGCGGCGTCCAGGAGTTCGTTCGTCAACCGTTGCGCCAGCTGCACCGCCCCGGGCACGTGGCCATAGCGCAGCAAGCCGGCCACCGCGATGGCGGTGTCATGCGGCCACACCGAGCCGTTGTGGTAGCTCATCGGGTTGTACGCCCCCATGCTGGTGGCCAGCGTCCGCAGCCCGAAACCGGAGTCCATCTCCGGACCGGACAACCGCTCGACGATGGCCGCGGCGTGTTCGTCGGTCACAATTCCTGTCCACAGGCAATGGCCGACATTGCTCGTCAACGCGTCGACCGGGCGCTTGTGTCTGTCCAATGCAACCGCGTACCAACCCTTTTCGGGCAACCAGAACTTCTCGATGAACCTGTCCCGCAGCAGCTGGGCCCGCTCGCGCAGCCGGGCCCCGCGGCCGGTGTCGCCCAGCGCATCGGCGAGTTCGGCGCGCGCCAACAGGGCCGCATACACATAGCCCTGCACTTCGCACAGCGCGATCGGCGGCTCGGCGAGGCGGCCGGTGGCGTCGTTGATGCCGTCGTAGCTGTCCTTCCAGCCCTGGTTGATCAGCCCCCGGTCGGTGGCGCGCTGGTATTCCACAAAGCAGTCGCCGTCCCGGTCTCCGTACTCCTCCGTCCAGGCCAGCGCGGCGTCGGCCGCCGGCAGCAGCGTCCGGATGACCGCCTCGTCGGCGCCCCACCGCCAGCATTCCGCGAGCAGCATCACGAACAGCGGCGTCGCATCGGCCGTCCCGTAATAGACGCCACCGCCCAGCACGTCGGCACTGTCCGGGCCGTGCCGGAGCTCATGCATGATGCGGCCGGGCTGTTCCTCGGTGACGGCATCGACGCGCCGGCCCTGCAGCGCCGCGAGCCGCTGCAGGGTGCCGATCGAAAGGCCGACGTCCAGCGGGAGAGCCATCCATGCGGTCAGCAGGCTGTCCCGGCCGAACAACGTCATGAACCAGGGCGCGCCCGCCGCGACATACGACCGGCGACCGTCGGCGTCGTGAATCAGCAACGCCCCCAAGTCGCTTTCGGTTTGGCCGAGCACCCGGGCCAGTGCGGTGTGGTCGGTATCGACCGTGGTCGCACTGTCACGCCAGGCCTCGATCTTGCGGGCCGGCGCGCTTTTTCGGGCGGTCTCGCCGCGCGGGGCGCGGGTCCAGACCTTGTGGTTTGCCCACGTCGGTTGCACCGTGATCTCGGTCTGCCAGCGCCCCCCGGGCGGCACCACCACCCGCCAGTTCAGCGACCCGGGTACCACCACCGGGTCACCGGTTGCCGACACCGTCAGCCCCCGCAGCCGGTCGCCCTGGCCCCGCAGCATGAGTTCGGATCCGGCCACCGTCTTCTCGGCCCCGCCGACCGGTACCCGTCCCTCCTTGACCGCGAACAGGTCCGCGAAGTCCGCGTCGGCGTGCAGCTCGAGGGACACCACGGTGCTTTCCTTGTCCATGTTCTGCAGCCGGATCGTTTCCCGCAGCCCGTCGGTCACCAGCCGTTCGCGCACGACCAGCAGCGTGCTGTCCGGCCCCGAACGCGGTGGCCGTCGCAGAATGAACTGCGCGGCAAACGCTTCCGTCGATTCCACCGACAGCGCATCGGCGGTTTCACCGTCGACGCGCAGCTCCCAGCGTGACAGGACCCGCGCGTCGCGGAAAAACAATCCGTGTGACCTGCCGACCACCACGTTCCCGTAGCGGTCGGACAGGCAGAATGTCGCGCCGTCGACAAGGGTCACCGTGTCGCCGCCCGAGCCGATCTGGACCGGCGAGCTGCTGTTGAAAGGGGTCGGACCCGTCACACGGCGGCCTTGTGGACGAACTCATGGGCCCGCCTGTCTTGCCCGAGGGATTCGACGACAACCTTGCCCCGAGCGCCGCGATGGGCTTCGGCCGCGCGGCCCAGGACGCCACGGTAGATCTGCTCGTACGCCGAGCCGAACTGTGCCACATCGAAATTGGCGGCAACGTGTCGCCGGCACTCATGCGGATCCAGCGTTTGCGCCCGGTCGATCGCGGCGGGCAGCTCGCCGGCGTCCTCGCACACCACGCCCGTCACACCGTCGACGATCACTTCCGGTACGGCCCCGCCACGCAACGCGACGACCGGTGTGCCGCAGGCCATCGCTTCGATCATCACAATCCCGAACGGCTCCTCCCACCCGATGGGAAACAGCAGACAACGGGCGCGCGACAACAGCTTTCGCTTGCTGACCGCGTCGGCCTCACCGAACACGTGGTCGCTGTCGGCCAGCAGCGGGCGCACGCACTCCTCGAAGTATTCCTTCTCGGCCGGCTCGCTGCATTTGCCGGCGAGCACCAGCGGGATCCCGGCCTCGTGCGCCGCCCGCACCGCCAGATGGGCGCCCTTGTACGGCGCATACCGGCCCAAGAACAGCGCGTAATCGTGCTTCTCGGTCTCGAAAGGCCATTCGTCGATCCGCAGCGCATTGTGCACGCGGCCAACCCAATTCAGATCGGGGGCCAGCTCTTTCTGCCGGTCGCTGATCGCCACCAGCCCGACATCGCCGCTGAGCTCCCGGTAGTACGGGTACAGATCGTCGTCGATGGGCCCGTGCACCGTGACCACGGTCGGCACCCGCAGCGCGTGATAGGCCGGGGCGTTGATGGGTCCGGCGAAGGTGTGGTCGTGCACGATGTCGACACCGTCGGTTGCTGCGATCCGGGTCACCGCGCTACGCACCTTCAACGCGTGCATGACTTCCGGATACGGCTGGCCCAGCCGGTCGGGCAGGGTGCGATCCCACAGCGGGACGAAGTCGGCCGCCGTACCCGGCTTGCCGGCGCCGAGCAGCGTGACGTGATGACCGCGGGCCACCAGCGTGTCGGCCAGGTCGGCGACAACCGCCTCGACGCCGCCGTAGCCGTTGGGCGGAACGTCGAAATACGGCGGGGCGACCAGCACGATCCGGATGGGGCGGCCGGAATCCGCCGGGGTGGTGGGTAAGACGAAATCGGCAGCGCGCATTGACGTTCTCCTCCTCACAGCTTCACCACACGCGTTAGCAATCTCATCCGATGAGTGCTAATTATGGCCGATGTGAGCCGGTCCGCAAACGCCGAGGTGCGCTGTGCCACTGCGGTTTCGCCACAATCGAGGCATGCGTTCTCAAGACACGGCGGCGGTTTCCCGGCGCGACCGGGTCGCGCTGCAGGCGCTGAATTTCTTCATGGCGGATATGGAAGCCGGCATGGGTCCTTTTCTCGGCGTATTGCTCGCCGGGCGCGGCTGGACCACCGGCACCATCGGCGCGGTCATCACCCTGGGTGCGATCGTCGGCATGATCACCGTCGGTCCGGCCGGTGCACTGGTCGACGCCACCTCTCGTAAACGGACCTGCGTCATCGTGGTCGGCCTCGGCGCCGTCGCGGCCTCGGCCGTCATCCTTACCTCCGGGCACTTCTGGGTCATCGCCGCCGCGCAGTCCCTGATGTGCATCTCGGGGGCCACCATCGCTCCGGCCGTGATCGGCATCACCCTCGGGCTGGTGGGCCAGGCCGGCTTCACCGCCCAGAACGGGCGAAATCAGGCCTACAACCACGCGGGCAACATGGTCGGCGCCGCCGCGTCCGGGCTGGTCGGCTGGATCTTCGGGTATGCCGGGGTGTTCTGGCTCGCCGTGGGATTCGCCGGACTGGCCATCCTGTCCGTCCTGGCAATCCCCGCCGGCCGGATCGACGATCACGTCGCGCGCGGCGAGGCGGCAGCGGGCGCGGGCGCCCCGATCACGAAGATGCGCGTGCTGCTCGAATCCAAACCGCTGCTGACCCTGGCCGCCGCCCTGGTGCTGTTCCACCTGGGCAATGCGGCGATGCTGCCGCTCTACGGACTGGCCGTGGTCGCCACCCACACCAACCCGTTCATCACGGTGGCCGAAACGGTCGTCGTCGCGCAGGGCGTGATGATCGTCGCATCGCTGGCGGCAATGCGGATCGCCCAGACCCGCGGTTACTGGCTGGCCATCCTGATCGCGTTCAGCGCGCTACCGGTGCGCGGGCTGCTCGCCGCGGGCATCATCACCAGCTGGGGTGTCATTCCGGTGCAGGTGCTCGACGGCGTCGGGGCGGGCATGCTGTCGGTGGCGGTACCGGGCCTGGTGGCACGGATCCTCGACGGCACCGGCCACATCAATGTCGGCCAGGGCGCCATCATGGCGGCACAAGGCCTCGGCGGTGCGCTCAGCCCGGTCGTGGGCGGCGTGGTCGCCCAGCATCTCGGATACCCGGTTGCCTTCCTGATGCTCGGCGGTCTCTCCGTGGGATCGCTGATCGTCTGGCTCAGGTTCACCGCCACGCTGCGCAGAGTCGATAGCGGCGCCCCCCGTCCTCCCGCAGTCCCCGACACGGCCTGAGCGCGCCGTCCCGGGCGGCCTCCCGCAGCCGACGCCCAGAATCCGGCAAAATGGGCGGCATGGACTCTGGCGTCAGCTCACCTCGCGTCTTGGTCGTCGACGACGACTCCGACGTGCTCGCCTCACTGGAACGCGGGCTGCGGCTGTCCGGGTTCGAGGTGTCGACCGCCGTCGACGGCGCGGAGGCCCTGCGCAGCGCCACCGAGACCCGGCCGGACGCGATCGTGCTCGATATCAACATGCCGGTGCTCGACGGTGTCAGCGTCGTCACCGCCCTGCGCGCGATGGACAACGACGTCCCGGTCTGTGTGCTCTCGGCACGCAGCTCGGTCGACGACCGCGTCGCCGGCCTGGAAGCCGGTGCCGACGACTACCTCGTCAAACCGTTCGTGCTGGCCGAGCTGGTCGCGCGGGTCAAGGCGCTGCTGCGCCGCCGTGGCGCCACCGCGACCTCGTCGTCGGAAACCATCACGGTGGGCCCGCTGGAAGTCGACATTCCCGGCCGTAGGGCCCGGGTCAACGGCGTCGACGTCGACCTGACCAAGCGCGAGTTCGACCTGCTGGCGGTGCTGGCCGAGCACAAGACCGCCGTGCTGTCCCGCGCGCAGCTGCTGGAGCTGGTGTGGGGCTATGACTTCGCCGCCGACACCAACGTCGTCGACGTCTTCATCGGGTACCTGCGCCGCAAGCTGGAGGCCAACGGCGGTCCCAGGTTGCTGCACACCGTCCGGGGCGTGGGGTTCGTGCTGCGGATGCAGTAACGACGCGGTAGGCCACCACAGCCATGAATTTCCTGTCGCGCATCCTGGCCCGGACCCCCTCGCTGCGGACCCGGGTGGTGCTCGCGACAGCCATCGGTGCCGCGATTCCGGTCCTGATCGTCGGTGCCGTCGTCTGGGTCGGGATCACCAATGACCGTAAGGAGCGGCTGGACCGCCGGCTCGACGAGGCCGCCGGTTTCGCGATCCCGTTCCTGCCGCGCGGCCTCGACGAGATCCCGCGCTCGCCCAAACGACCGTGACGCGATCATGACGATCCGGCGCGGCAGCCTGGTGACGTCGAATTCCGATGTGACGCTGCCCCGCTCCGACGTCGACTACACCGACACCTACATCAACGGCGTGCGCTACCGGGTGCGCACGGTGGAGATTCCGGGGCCGGAGCCGGCCTCGCTGGCCGTCGGCGCGACCTATGACGCCACCCTGGCCGAGACCAACAACCTCCATCGCAGGGTGCTGCTCATCTGTGGGTTTGCCATCTTCGCGTCGACGCTGTTCGCCTGGCTGCTGGCCTCTTTCGCGGTGCGCCCGTTCAAACAGCTTGCGCAGCAGACCCGATTGATCGACGCCGGCGACGAGGCGCCGCGGGTCGAAGTGCACGGCGCCACCGAGGCCGTCGAGATCGCCGAGGCCATGCGCGGCATGCTGCAACGCATTTGGGACGAGCAGAACCGCACCAAGGAGGCGCTGTCGTCGGCGCGCGATTTCGCGGCGGTGTCCTCTCACGAACTGCGCACTCCCCTGACCGCGATGCGCACCAACCTCGAGGTGTTGTCGACCCTCGATCTGCCCGACGACCAGCGCAAGGAGGTGCTCAGCGACGTCATCCGCACGCAGTCCCGGATCGAGGCGACGCTGAGCGCGCTGGAGCGGTTGGCGCAGGGCGAACTGTCCACCTCCGACGATCACGTGCCCGTCGACATCACCGAACTGCTGGACCGCGCCGCCCACGACGCCACCAGGGTCTACCCCGACCTGGATGTATCGCTGGTGCCGTCGCCCACCTGCATCATCGTGGGGATGCCGGCCGGGCTGCGCCTCGCGGTCGACAACGCGATCGCCAACGCCGTCAAACACGGCGGCGCCACCCGGGTGCAGCTGTCGGCGGTCAGCTCCCGGGCCGGAGTGGACATCGCCGTCGACGACAACGGCAGTGGCGTGCCCGAAAGCGAGCGCGAGGTGGTGTTCGAGAGGTTCTCCCGCGGGTCGACGGCCTCGCACTCCGGATCTGGCTTGGGTCTGGCCCTGGTGGCCCAGCAGGCGCATTTGCACGGCGGGACGGCGTCGCTGCAAGACAGCCCGCTGGGCGGTGCGCGGTTGCTGCTGCGCCTGCCCGCCCCGAGTTAAACCCGGTGCGGTCGAACGTCGACTTGTTGGGCGAAATCACGTGAAGTTGGCCCGACAACTCCACGTTCGGCGCCGGGTTGGTTGTGATCGTCGGGCACACTAGGGCAATGGGGAGTAGACCGACCGACAGCGACACCCTCGAGCACATCCGCAACCTGGTCGCCGAGGAGAAAAAGCTGCGGGCACAGCTGCAGCATCGCGACATCTCCGAGTCCGAGGAGCACGAACGGCTCCGCCGGGTCGAGGTCGAACTCGACCAATGCTGGGACCTGCTGCGTCAGCGCCGCGCCCTGCGCGAGACCGGTGGTGATCCGCGCGAGGCCGCGGTGCGCCCCGGCGACCAGGTCGAGGGCTACCTGGGCTAGAGATGTCCCTCGGTGACGCGACGGATGGTGACCCGGATTCCGACGTCGTCGTCGTGGGTGGCGGCCACAACGCCCTGGTGGCGGCGGGCTACCTGGCCCGGGCCGGCCTTCGGGTGCGGGTGCTCGAGCGGCTGGACCACATCGGCGGGGCCGCCGTTTCGGCGAAGGCGTTCGACGGTGTCGAGGTCCGGGTGTCGCGGTACTCGTACTTGGTCAGCCTGCTGCCGCCGCGCATCGTCGCGGACCTGGGCGCCGAGGTGGGGCTGGCCGGTCGACGATTCTCGTCGTACACCCCCCAGCCGGCGACGGCCGGGCGCAACGGCCTGCTGGTCGGATCGCGGGATTCCTTCCGCGCGGTCGGTGCCGCCGACGACGAGCGCGGTTTCGCCGAGTTCTACCGGCGTACCCGCCTGGTGACCGACCCGCTGTGGCCGACGCTGACCGAACCGCTGCGCACCCGCGAGCAGGCCCGCCGCCACGTCACCGACGCCGGCGGGCCGGATGCGGCCGCGGCGTGGCGGGCGATCGTGGACGAGCCGATCGGGCACGCGATCGCCGACGCGGTGCGCGACGATCTGGTCCGCGGCGTGATCGCCACCGATGCGCTGATCGGCACGTTCGCGCGTCTGGACGAGGCGTCGCTGCGCCAGAACATCTGCTTCCTGTATCACGTGCTCGGCGGAGACTGGAACGTCCCGATCGGCGGGATGGGTGCGGTGACCGCCGCCCTGGCCGCCGCCGCTGTCCGTCATGGGGCCGAAATAGTCACGGGCGCAGAGGTTTACGCGGTGGACCCGACCGGCGAGGTACGCTATCGACGTGACGGCGACGAGCATGTCAGCCGGGGCCGATTCGTGTTGTCCGGCGTAACGCCAACGGTTTTGGCCCGCCTGCTCGGTGAACGACCGGCGGTCCCGGACCAGGGCGCACAGGTCAAGGTCAACATGGTGCTGCGGCGCCTGCCCCGGTTACGCGATGACACCGTCAGCCCCGAACAGGCATTCGCCGGGACATTTCACGTCAACGAGACGTGGAGCCAACTGGATGGCGCCTATACGCGGGCGGCCGCCGGAGCGATTCCGGATCCGTTGCCGTGCGAGGCGTATTGCCACTCGTTGGCCGACCCGAGCATCCTGTCGAGGGAACTGCGCGACGCCGGCGCGCAGACGATGACGGTGTTCGGCTTGCACACCCCGCATTCGCTGTTCGACGGCAATTATTCCGGCGCACTGCGTGACCGGCTGACCGAGTCGGTGCTGGTGTCGCTGAATTCCGTTCTGGCCGAACCGATTCAGGATGTGCTGATGGCCGACGCGCACGGCCGGCCCTGCATCGAGACGACGACCACGCTGGACCTGCACCGCAACCTGGGGATGACGGCCGGCAACATCTTCCACGGCGCGCTGTCCTGGCCGTTCGCGGACGACGACGAGGCGCTGGACACCCCCGCCCGGCAATGGGGTGTGGCCACCGCTCACGAACGAATCATGTTGTGCGGCTCGGGCGCTCGCCGTGGCGGCGCGGTGTCGGGCATCGGCGGCCACAACGCCGCGATGGCGGTGCTGGCCTCGCTGGGCTCGAGCTGACTAGCGGCCGTCGATGGGTGCGTAGTCGCGCTCGGTGTAGCCGGTGTAGATCTGGCGGGGACGGCCGATCTTGCTGTCGCCCTCGTCGTGCATCTCCCGCCAGTGCGCGATCCAGCCGGGCAGCCGGCCCAGCGCGAACAGCACGGTGAACATCCGGACCGGGAACCCGAGGGCCCGGTAGATCAGCCCGGTGTAGAAGTCGACGTTCGGGTACAGCTTGCGCTCGATGAAGTAATCGTCGGTCAGCGCGGCCTCTTCGAGCTGCTTGGCGATGTCCAGCAGCGGGTCGCCGCCGAGCTTGGCCAGGATCTTGTCGGCCTGCTCCTTGACGATCCGGGCCCGCGGGTCGTAGTTCTTGTAGACTCGGTGGCCGAAGCCCATCAGCTTGACGCCCTCTTCGCGGTTCTTCACCTTGCGGACGAATTCGCCCACGTCGTCGCCGCTTTGGCGGATCTGCTCGAGCATCTCGAGCACGGCCTGGTTGGCGCCGCCGTGCAACGGCCCCCACAACGCGTTGATGCCACCGGAGATCGAGGTGAAGAGGTTGGCCTGCGACGACCCGACCAGCCGAACCGTCGAGGTCGAGCAGTTCTGCTCGTGGTCGGCGTGCAGGATCAGCAGCATGTCCAGCGCCCGTACTACCTCGGGGTCGGCGTGGTACGGCTCGGCGGGCAGCCCGAACGTCATCCGCAGGAAGTTCTCCACCAGCGACAGGGAGTTGTCCGGGTAGAGGAACGGCTGCCCGACCGACTTCTTGTAGGCGTAGGCGGCGATCGTCGGGAGCTTGGCCAGCAACCGGATCGTCGACAGCTCGACGTCCTCGTTGTCGCCGGGGTCGAGCGAATCCGGGTAGTACGCGGACAGCGCGTTGACGGCGCTGGACAGCACCGGCATCGGGTGCGCGTTGCGCGGGAAGCCGTCGAAGAACCGCTTGAGGTCCTCGTGCAGCATCGTGTGCAGCTGGATCCGCTTGGTGAAGTCGGCCAGCTGGTCGCTGGTGGGCAGCTCGCCGTAGATCAGCAAGTACGAGACCTCGATGAAGGTCGACTTCTCGGCGAGCTGATCGATCGGATAGCCGCGGTAGCGCAGGATGCCGGCGTCGCCGTCGATGTAGGTGATCGAGCTCTTGCACGCGGAGGTGTTGACGAAGCCGTTGTCGAACGTCGTGTAGCCGGTCTTGGACAACAGCGGGCCAAGCGCAATCCCGTCGGCGCCTTCGGTGGCGTTGACGATCTGCAGGTCGATCTCACCGCCTGGGTACTTCAGAGTTGCGGTGTCGTCGGTGTCGGCCACGAGAACCCCTTTGCGCTCTGGCTGGTATGGCTGCGCCTTGGCTAGGTGCGTACAGCTGAAGGTAGTCGTTATCGCGACGACGCGCCTGCCCGGGGTCTGCTCTGCTGCCCCGGCGGCTTTCTGTGAGGTAAACCCCGCCTTATCGTGCGGTGTTAGGCCGCACGGACGCCCGCCGGGTGTGATCAGGGCTGCAGGCGTTCGACACGACCGCCGACGACGCGGATGCGGTTATGCAGCCGGTTTTCTCGACCCTGCCAGAACTCCACCACCTCGGGCGCGATCAGGTATCCGCCCCAATTCGGCGGCACCGGGATGCGTTCGGAATCGGCGAAACGGGCGGTCACCTCGGCAGCCTGATCGAGCAGCGCCGCACGGGATGCGATCGGCTGCGATTGGTGCGACGCCCACGCGCCCAGCTGTGAACCGCGCGGCCGCTTCGACCAGTAGTCCTCGGTCACCTGCGGGTCCACCTTGGTCACCGCGCCCCGGACGTGGACCTGGCGCCCCAGCAGGTACCAGGGAAAGGTCGCCGACGCATGCGGCGTCTCGGCCAGCTCGATGCCTTTGGCCGAGTCGTAATTGGTGAAAAAGGTGATTCCGGTCTCATCGACGCCCTTGCACAGCACCGAGCGGCTCGCCGGCCTGCCGTCCGCGATCGTCGCCAGCACCATCGCGTTCGGTTCGGAGACCCCGAAACGTTCGGCGTCGTCAATCCACTTCCGCAGTAACGCAAGCCACCCGTCGTCGAGCCAGGACACGTCCAGGTCCGAACTCGCGTCGCGCTCCACCGACCCGTACTCCACACGCATCCGCTGCAGGTGATCCTGGTCTGGTCCGGCCACGGGACCACGCTACCGGCGGTAGCTACCAGCCGGTAGCGTCGGCAAGAAGCCGAGGTGCAAGAATTTTCCTATGTCTGTGGTCCCGGAAAATTTTGTCCCCGGTCTCGAGGGCGTCGTCGCCTTCACCACCGAGATCGCCGAGCCGGATAAAGACGGCGGCGCGCTGCGCTATCGCGGCGTCGACATCCAAGACCTGGTGAATCAGCAGGTGACATTCGGCGACGTCTGGGCTCTGCTGGTCGACGGTAGATTCGGCCACGGTTTGCCTCCCGCCGAGCCGTTCCCGCTGCCCATCCACACCGGCGACGTGCGCGTCGACGTGCAGGCGGGCCTGGCGATGCTGGCGCCGATCTGGGGCTATCAGCCGCTGCTCGACACCGACGAGGCCGTCGCCCGCGACCAGCTGGCCCGGGCGTCGGTGATGGCGCTGTCCTATGTCGCGCAGTCCGCGCGGGGTATCTATCAGCCGGCCGTGCCGCAGCGGGTCATCGATGAATGCCAAACCGTCACAGCGCGTTTCATGACCCGCTGGCAGGGCGAGCCCGACCCGAGGCACGTCGAGGCCATCGACGCCTACTGGGTCTCGGCCGCCGAGCATGGCATGAACGCCTCGACCTTCACCGCGCGGGTCATCGCGTCCACCGGCGCCGACGTCGCCGCGGCGCTGTCCGGCGCGATCGGGGCCATGAGCGGCCCGCTGCACGGTGGGGCGCCGGCGCGGGTGCTGCCGATGATCGAAGAGGTGGAGCGCACCGGCGACGCGCGCGGCCTGGTCAAGAAAATCCTGGACAGCGGCGACAAGCTGATGGGCTTCGGGCACCGGGTCTACCGCGCGGAGGACCCGCGGGCGCGAGTACTGCGCGCCACCGCCGAGCGACTCAAAGCGCCGCGCCACGAGGTCGCGGTCGCCCTGGAGCAGGCGGCGCTGGCCGAGCTGCGCGAGCGTCGTCCGGACCGGGCGATCGAGACCAACGTCGAATTCTGGGCCGCGGTCATCCTGGACTTCGCCGAGGTGCCGGCCAACATGATGCCGGCGATGTTCACCTGCGGGCGCACCGCGGGCTGGTGCGCACACATTCTCGAGCAGAAGCGGCTCGGCAAGCTGGTGCGCCCGTCGGCCATCTACGTGGGTCCCGGGCCGCGCAGCCCGGAGTCCGTCGAGGGCTGGGACCGGGTTCTCACCCACGCTTAACCCGCTTGTCGGTGCCCGGCGTTTGAATGGGTCTCGCCGCGATGAATTCGAGTCGCGGAGGCAGTCAATAACTCGTGAGCCGGTCCCCGCCCGGGGCCGGCAGCGAGACCGACAGCAAGGAGACCACAATGGCGATCAAAATCGAACCCGCAGTTTCTCCGCACCTCGTGGTGGACGACGCCGCCGCGGCGATCGACTTCTACGTCAAGGCTTTTGGTGCCGAGGAGATCGGACGTGTGCCGCGGCCGGACGGCAAGCTGGTCCACGCCGCGGTGCGCATCAACGGTTTCCTGGTGATGCTCAACGACGACTTCCCCGAAATGTGTGGCGGGAAGTCGATGACCCCGACGTCGCTGGGCGGCACGCCGGTGACCATCCACCTGACCGTGACCGACGTCGACGCCAAGTTCCAGCGGGCGTTGGACGCGGGCGCCACGGTGGTGACTCCGCTGGACGACCAGTTCTGGGGTGACCGCTACGGCGTGATCGCCGACCCGTTCGGCCACCATTGGTCGCTGGGTCAGCCGGTGCGGGAGGTCAGCATGGAGGAGCTCCAGGCGGCGATGGCCGGGCAGGGCAGCTAGCCGAGCAGGCGTGCCAGCAGCCGGCGTTTCGGCGCCTTGGGCGCGGTCGCCGCGGCCGCGAGCATGTCGGCGATGTCGGTGAACTTTTCGCGCGGGCGGCCGTCGTCGATGCCACGCGCGATCTCGGCGGCATCGATGGCGGCCCATCCCGCGGCGTCGACAACGTCAGGTTGGCGGGCGTGCACCAACTGCTGCAGGGTGTCGCGCTTGGTCACCGGGTCGGTCAGCTTACCGGCGTTGTAGTCGGCGACCAGGGCCTGGACGGTTTGGAACGAGCAGGACTTGTTGGTGCCGATGAATCCCGTCGGGCCACGCTTGATCCACCCCGCGACGTAGGCCCCGGTCACCGGCCGGCCGGAGCCGGGGTCGACGACGCGGCCGCCGTCGTTCGGGACGATCGACGCCGACTCGTCGAACGGGAGGTCACGAATCGGCTTGCCGCGGTAGCCAATTGACGTCAGCACCAGACCCGCGTCGATGCGGTGCAGGTCTTCGGTGCCGGTGACCGCGAATTCCACGCCGGAGGCACGCCGCTCGCCCAGCACGCGCGCGGGCGTGAGCTGATAGGCCAGTCGGATGCGCGGGCGGGGGCCGGCAACCGACGCGTCGTCGAGCTTGCTCAGAATTTCGAGCTTGTTGCGGGTCAACGTGTCCGAGGTGGCGGCGAGATCGCGCGCCACCAGCTCGTGGTCGCCGGCATCGAGCACGACGTCGGATGCGCCTGTCAGCCCAATCAATTCGGGCAGGGTGAACGCCGAGTGGGCCGGGCCACGCCGCGCGGCGATGACCACCTCGCGGACCGCCGAGTTGCGAAGTACCTCGAGAGCGCGGTGACAGATGTCGGTGCGGGCCAAGTCGTCCGGGTCGGCCGTGAGCACCCGCGCGACATCGAGCGCGACGTTGCCGTTGCCAATGATCACCACCCGTTCGTGGCTGAGATCGACTGGCAGATTGACGAAGTCGGGATGCCCGTTGATCCACGCGACGAGCTCGGTGGCCGTACCGGTGCCCGGCAGGCCCATGCCGTCGATGTCGAGGCGGCGGTCGTCGGGCGCACCCACCGCGTACAACACAGCGTGGTGGTGGGCCAGCAACTCGGCATGGCTCAGGTGCTTGCCGACCTCGACGTTCAGATAGAAGCGGAAGTGGCGATGACGCGAGACCCGGTCGAAGAGCCGGGTCACCTTCTTGGTGTTCTGGTGATCCGGCGCCACCCCGGCGCGTACCAAACCGTAAGGTGTGGGCAGCTTTTCGAAGACGTTGACCCGCACGCCATGCTGGGTGAGCAGTTCGTCGGCGGCATACATCGCCGCCGGCCCGGACCCGACGATCGCCACGGTCAGCAGTTGGTGGCGGGCATCCACCTGCGCGGCCGGGATCACCGGTGCCAGCTTCGATGTCGGCGGCAGCTTCACGTCGGCCGGCCGCTCCGGGTAGAACGACGCGTTGATCTCGACGAACGGCAACTGCTTGCCCTCCAGCCGGTTGTCGGGCGCGATCGCACCCACCGGGCAGGCGCTCACGCACGCACCGCAGTCCACGCAGGCGACCGGATCGATGTAGAGCATCTCGGTCGTCGCGAAGCCCGGCTCGTCCGGCGACGGGTGAATGCAGTTCACCGGACAGGCGAAGACACAGGACCCGTCGTTACAGCACGACTGGGTAATAACGTGCGGCATAAAGGAACTCGCAGGCCTTAGGCGGCCGGAACAGCGGCCAGATGCTGGCGCTGCGGCTCGCTGCGGTAGCGCGACGGCTTGCCGTTGATCTTGCAGATCCGCCACATCAGCCGCGCGGAGCGATTTTCCATCAGGCCGGTGTCGTAGGCCAGCATCCGCACGTCACCGAACATGTCGGACAGCCACTTGCGCGATTCCGGCGACCGGAAGAACAGTTCCTTCTTGACCTCGCGCGGGATGTCGAACTTACGCCAGAAAGACTTGGGCGGCACCACAATTGCCCGGCACAACAGCTTCATGGTCAGCGGCAGATACAGCGCGGTCCAGAACCGCTGCCGTTTGGTCAGCTCCGGCAACCGCTTACGCAGGAACTCATGCGCGAACGAGATGTGCCGTGCTTCCTCGGCCACGTGAATCGCCATCACCCGTTCCATGATCGGGTGCAGCGACTTGCCTTCGCGCAGAACGTTTTTCTGTGTGTGATCGATGGGCTCCTCGCCGGCCAGCACACCGATGAAGAACGCCACCGGCAACGGCCCGGCCACCAGCGGGACCGCCGGCGAGAGCCACTTGAGCAGCCGGGGCATGCCCGGCACGTCGGCGCCGATGCGGTTGACCATCTCCTGGAACATCATGGTGTGGTTGCACTCTTCGACCGATTCGTGCAAGCAATACCGGTACTCCGGGGAACCGTTGGGCACCCAGAACGTGTAGTTCATCAGGCCGCGGATCAGGATCGACTCGAAGTGCAGGCCGACCTTGGCCACGTTCGCCTGGCGCCACATCCCGATCTCGATCTGGCGCTCTTGCGACTGCGCCTGATACCAGGGGTGGCGGCCCAACGGGTCGGTCGCCGGGAGAATCCACCGCGGGTCGTTCTCGGTGACGGCGAACTCCGGTGAGTCCCAATCGATGTCGGTGTATGGGTTGAAATTCCGCCGCACCGACCCCTCAGACAGTGTGGCGAGCATCTTCACGTACTCGGCGTCGTCGCGCACTTCCATCTTCTTGCGCCACCGCCGGACCATCCGTGTCCTAGCCATATCCAAGTCCTCCCCAACGAGGTTTACATTTGGACGTTGTATGTCCAAACAGTACCGCAGGTACTGGGAACTGGCCAGAGGCTTGGCAACCACTGTTGCCTGACCAGTGGTCAGCACTGGCATGTGGTCCGCATCACACCGAGCGGTCGTTGTCATCTGTATGTAGCCGCCGGCGGGGCGGAACAAACAGCCCGCCCCGGCGCCGTCACGGGTCGGCTCACTACCCTGATGTGCATGGCTGACCAGCTCCAGATTCCCGCTGACCTCAAACCCCGTGACGGCCGCTTCGGCTGTGGCCCCTCCAAGGTCCGACCCGAGCAATTACAGGCGCTGACCACCACCGCGGCCGCGCTGTTCGGCACCTCGCACCGGCAGGCGCCGGTCAAGAATCTGGTGGGCCGGGTGCGCAAGGGGGTGGCGGAGCTTTTCTCCGTGCCCGACGGGTACGAAGTCATTTTGGGCAACGGGGGCGCGACGGCGTTTTGGGATTCGGCCGCGTTCGGGCTGATCGACAAGCGCTCGCTGCACCTGACCTATGGCGAGTTCAGCTCGAAGTTCGCCTCGGCGGTCGCCAACAACCCCTTCGTCGGGGACCCGATCGTCGTCAAGGCCGACGCCGGCAGCGCACCCGAGCCGCAGACCGACCCGTCGGTCGACTTGATCGCGTGGGCGCACAACGAGACGTCGACCGGCGTCGCGGTCCCGATCCGGCGCCCGGCCGGCTCGGGCGACGCGCTGGTCGCCATCGACGCGACGTCCGGGGCCGGCGGGCTCCCGGTCGACATCACCGACACCGATGCCTATTACTTCTCGCCGCAGAAGAACTTCGCCAGCGACGGCGGACTGTGGCTGGCCATCATGAGCCCCGCGGCGCTGGCCCGCGTCGAGGCCATAGCCGGCTCCGGTCGCTGGGTTCCCGACTTCCTGTCGCTGCCGATCGCTATCGAGAACAGCCTCAAGGATCAGACCTACAACACCCCCGCGATCGGCACACTGGCGCTGATGGCCGAGCAGCTCGACTGGATGCTGGGCAACGGCGGACTGGACTGGGCGGTCAAGCGGACGGCCGACTCGTCGCAGCGGCTGTACTCGTGGGCGCAGGAGCGGTCGTACACCACACCGTTCGTCACCGACCCGGCGCTGCGCTCGCAGGTGGTGGGCACGATCGATTTCGTCGACGAGGTCGACGCCGCGGCGGTCGCCAAGATTTTGCGGGCGAACGGGATCGTCGACACCGAGCCGTACCGCAAGCTCGGCCGCAACCAGTTGAGGATCGCGATGTTCCCCGCGGTCGACCCCGACGACGTCAGCGCATTGACACAGTGCGTCGACTGGGTCGTCGAACGGCTTTAACCCGCCGGCCATCGGCGCGCAAACCGCCCAGCGTGTCAGCACAGGTTGTGGGCGTTAGCTGGACTAGAGTGCGGCACAGTGACGGGTCGTCGCTGACCTGCACAAAGCCTGCGAGGAGAAGCCATGCGGGAACTCAAATTGGTTGGGCTCGACGCCGACAGCAAATACATCATCTGCGAGGGCGACGGCCCCGACGATCGGTTCAAGCTGGCGGCCGACGATCGGCTGCGTGACCTGCTGCGTGGCGAGGTGGCGCCGCCCGAGCAACCGCACCTCGACATGGAAGTCACCAACATGCTGAGCCCCAAGGAGATTCAGGCGAAGATCCGGGCCGGCGCCTCCGTCGAGCAGGTGGCCGCGGCGTCGGGCTCAGACCTCTCCCGGGTTCGCCGGTTCGCCCACCCGGTGTTGCTGGAGCGCTACCGCGCCGCCGAGCTGGCAACCGCCGCGCATCCGATGCTCGCCGACGGCCCCGCGGTGATGACACTGCTGGAGACCGTGTCCGCCGCGATGGTCACCCGCGGCCTGAACCCAAGCGGGCTCAGCTGGGACGCGTGGCGCAACGAGGACAACCGCTGGACCGTGCAGCTGGCCTGGAAGGTCGGTCGCTCCGACAACCTGGCGCATTTCTTCTTCATTCCGGGAGCCCACGGCGGAACGGTCACCGCGGCCGACGATGCGGCCAGCGAGCTGATCGACCCGGACTTCGAGCGTCCGCTGCGACCGCTCGCGCCGGTGGCCCACGTCGAGTTCGACGAACCCGCGCCAGCGGCGGCCGCGGAGCCGGTCGCACCCGCTGCGACCCCTGATCCGCCGGTGCACAGCCGCCGCGGCAAGCCGGTCATTCCGGCCTGGGAGGACGTGTTGCTCGGGGTGCGCTCGGGCGGACAGCGCTGACTACGAGAGCGTGAGCGCGAGCAGCGCCAGCCACGCGATCGTCACGCCCACTCCCGCACCGAGCACGAACCAGCGCAGCACCGGGGTGCGCCGCCAGCCCCACAGTGTCGGCGCCAGTCCGCCGGCGGCCACCACATTGAGCCCAACAGCCAACAGTGGATGCACCCGGACCAGCCCGAGGCTGAGCACCACGATCGCGACGCCGGTCACCGCGGCGACAAACCCAGCGACCGTCAAACCCGTTGCCCAGGGCACAGACTGGGTGCGCTGGCTGAATTTGTCGCTCATTCGCCGAGCCTAGCCCGCTCGTAGAACGCCAACGCCGCGGCGGTCGCGACGTTGAGCGAGTCCGTGCCGCGCGACATCGGGATGCGTACGCGCAGGTCGCTATGCCTCAGGGTGGCCGGCGTCAGACCCGGGCCCTCGGCGCCGACCAGCACCGCGACCCGGTCGTCGCGCGCGGCCGCCATCGCCTCGGCCAGCGCGCAAGCCTCGGCGTCCGGGGTCATCGCCAGCAGCCGGAATCCGCGTGCCCTCAGCATCCCGAGATCGGCGGGCCAGTTCGCCGAGCGGGCATACGGCACCAGCAGCGCGTGCCCCATCGACACCCGAACGGCGCGGCGGTAGAGCGGATCGGCGCACCCGCTGCCGAAGACGACCGCGTCCACACCCAGGCCCGCCGCGTTGCGGAAGATCGAGCCCAGGTTCTCGTGGTCGTTGACGCCTTCGAGCACGGCGATGGTCCGCGCGCCCTCGACCAGCTGCTCGACGGACGGCTCGAGCACCCGTCGCGCGGCGGCCAGCACCCCGCGGTTGAGATGGAAGCCGACCACCCGCGCCATCACGTCGGCCGATGTTCGGTAGAACGGGGCCCCGGCGCCTATCAGGTCGTCTTTGAGTTCATCGAGGCGGCGCTCGGTGCCCAGCAGCGCGTGCGGGGTGAACCGGGACGCCAGCATGCGTTGGACGACCAGCACACCCTCGGCGATCACCAGGCCCTTGCCGGTGGGCAGATCCGGACGCCGGTCGATGCTGTTGAGGTCGCGGAAATCGTCGAGCCGCGGGTCGTCGGGATCGTTGACGTCCTGGACATCCAGGCCCGGGCTCACGGGCTTTCGTCGACCAGCGCCAGCATCAAGTCGGCGGCCTCGCGAAGGGTGGCGCGTTTGTCCTGGTCCATCGTCGCGAGCTGCTCGGCCAGCCATTCCTGGCGAGCGCGCCGGGCCGCTTTGACCAATTCGGCGCCGGACTCGGAGACCGAGACCAAGACCTGCCGGCCGTCGACGGGGTGTGGGGTGCGGTCCACGAATCCCTCGTCGGCGAGCGAGGCGATCACCCGCGTCATCGACGGGGGCCGGACGCGTTCGCGAATCGCCAGGGCGCCGGGCGTCATCGCGCCCTCGTTGGCCAGCGTCGTCAATGCCGACAGCTGCGAAAGCGACACCGGGGAGGACGGATTCCGGAACCGCAGTTGGCGCGCCAACCGCATAACCGCCAACGACAGGTCGGCCGCCAGCCGCGCATCGCTGTCAGGCATGGCGCGAGGTTACATCGGAACTGCAGAATTCGGGCTGAGAAACGTCGAACGGTGGCCTAGGACGCATTCGCTGGGACGGCCGCCGCAGCCCGCGCCTTGGCAACATCGGTTGCGGGTTAGATTGATCGCGATGAGCGCCGAGCCTGGTCCGAGTCCCGAGCCGCCACCGCTGCCACCCGTGCTGCTGCAGGTGTGGCCGTTCATCACAATCGGCGCCGTGGGCTGGCTGATCGCTGTGGCCGCCGCGTTTCTCGTTCCCGCCCTGGAGAGTTGGCGTCCAATTGCGCTGGCCGGACTAGGAACCGGCGTGGTCGGCACGACCATCTTCTTGCTGCAACTTGCCGGTGCCCGCCGGGGCGAGCGAGGTGCGCAGACGGGCCTGGAAACCTTTCTCGACCCTAAATAGCTTCTGTCGGGAGGAACGATGGTAGCCCCGCTACTACAAGCGCACATCGACATCGACGCGCCGGCCGCGACGGTCTGGGCGTTGATCTCCGATTTCCGGCGGATGCCCGAGTGGAGTCCGCAGTGTCGCTGGATGAAGTCGTTCGGACCGCTGCGTCCCGGCACCCGCACGCTGAACCTGAACCGGCGCTTGGGCTTGTTGTGGCCGACCACGGCCACGGTCGTCGAGGTCATTCCGGAGCAGAAGCTGGCGTTCCGGGTCGACACCAACCGGACGATCTGGACCTATGAGCTCGAGCCCCACGGGAATGGGACCCGCGTGGTCGAGAGCCGGCACGCCGAAAACGGCCTCAGCGCGTACTCGACCTTGTCGATCAACGCGTTCCTGGGTGGGACGGCGAACTTCGAACGCGAGTTGCTCGAGGGCATGAACGCCTCGCTAGCGAGGATCAAGTCCGCCGCCGAGAAGAGCTAGTCGGGCGAGTCAGTCACGGATTCCGCTGGTTCCGAGGCGGTTTCGGGGCGCTGCGGCGGTTCGGCCGTGTCGACCGTGTCGGCCGTGTCGGCCGTGTCGACCGTGTCGGCCGTGTCGGTTACAGCCTCCGGCACCTCCGATGTCTCGGCCACAGCCTCGGGCGGCTCGGACACCTCTTGCGGCGCCCCGGCCGTCTCGGCCGGAGGGTCGGGCGGCTCCATGACGTCGAGGACGCCGTCGTCGTAGGGCTCGAACGCCGGCGAGCCGCTGCCCACCGGGGCCGGTGTGTCGGAATGTGCGCCGCAGCCGTATTGCTTGTCGACGATGTGCCCGTCGGCGGAAAGTTCGTTGCCGCACACCCCGAACATGGCGCCCAGCGATCCGGCCAGCGGCAGGAAGAAGCCGCAGTCGCGGCACACCCGCTTGGTGGACCGCGCCATCGCCGAGTCGGGACCGTAGTCCCCGGTGTGCCACCGCTCGGCAGCGTCGGCCCGGCCCCACAGACCCATCACCCAGCGCCGGCCCAGCCCGACTTCGGCGGCGGTCTCGTCGACTTGCGGGTCGCCGCTGGACATGAAGCCGGGAACCAGCCGCTCGTCGTTGGCCGCCGGGGGCAGCAGATCGCCGGGGCTCAAATCCCCTTGCCGCACCCGCCGATCCCAGGGCACCCAGTCGGGCGCCAGCAGCGACGTCGGCCCAGGAACCAACACAACCTCGCTGATCGTTGCCTGGTCGGCGCCGGGGTAGGCCGCGACGACGGCGGCCCACTGCCACCCGCTGTAGCCGGGCAGGTGAGCCAGGAAGCGGTGGGTGGCGGCGTTCGGGTCTTCGTAACTGACGCCCAGGTAATCCCCGACCGCGTCGGGACCGCTGAACTCCTCGACGGCCGCCCTGGCCTGGTCGACGGCGCCCCGAAGCACCGCCGCCAACCCTTCGGGCCACTCGGCCACGGTTGCCACGGCGGACTGCTCGGTGAGCCCGGTCACGCTGTCTTCTCCATGCATCGCGTCTCCAATACTAGGTGGGCGAGATGCACCGGGTCGCCCCTCGGTATAAGTTGGCGAGCCACGCCCGGTTGCCCCCCGGTATAAGACAGAATTGATTTGTGTCTGGACGGCGGCGTGATGATCCGGGCCGAGTGGCCAGCAACCCTGGCCGCCGGACCCGCAATGGGTCGACGAATCAGCACCCGGGCATGGCCAATTACCCCACCGACGACGCGGACTATCGACGCTCGCGCCGCCCACCACCGCCGCCCAGCGCCAACCGCTACCTGCCGCCGCTGGGCCGGCGGCAAGAACCGGCCCGCGACGACCCGCCGCCGCGCCGCGCCTCCCCCGGTGAACGGATCACCGTCACCCGCGCCGCCGCGATGCGCAGCCGCGAGATGGGCTCCCGAATGTACTGGATGGTCCAGCGGGCGGCCACCGCCGACGGCGCCGACAAGTCCGGCCTCACGGCGCTGACGTGGCCGGTGGTGGCGAACTCCGCGGTCGACTCGGCGATGGCCGTTGCGCTGGCGAACACGCTGTTCTTTGCTGCGGCCAGCGGGGAGAGCAAGTCCAAAGTCGCGCTGTACCTGTTGATTACGATCGCGCCGTTCGCGGTGATCGCACCGCTCATCGGTCCCGCGCTGGACCGTTTGCAGCACGGCCGCCGCGTCGCGCTGGCGCTGTCGTTCGCGCTGCGCACCGCGCTGGCGGTGCTGCTGATCATGAACTACGACGGCGCCAGCGGCAGTTTCCCGTCGTGGGTGCTTTATCCGTGCGCGCTGGCGATGATGGTGTTCTCGAAATCTTTCAGCGTGCTGCGCAGCGCGGTGACACCGCGGGTCATGCCGCCGACCATCGACCTGGTGCGGGTCAACGCCCGGCTGACAATGTTCGGTCTGCTCGGTGGCACGATCGCCGGCGGCGCGATCGCGGGCGGCGTCGAATACGCCGGGACAAACCTGTTGCAGCTGCCCGGAGCGCTGTTCGTCGTCGTCGCGGTCACAATCGCCGGCGCGATGCTGTCAATGCGGATACCGCGCTGGGTCGAGGTGACCGCCGGCGAAGTCCCCGCCACCCTGAGCTATCGCCAGGACAGCGAGCCACTGCGGCGCAGCTGGCACAAAGAATTCAGCGGGGCACTCCGACAGCCGTTGGGCCGCAACATCATTACCTCGCTTTGGGGAAACTGCACGATCAAGGTGATGGTCGGGTTCCTTTTTCTGTATCCGGCGTTCGTCGCGAAGTCGCATCAAGCCAACGGGTGGGAGCAGCTGGCAATGCTGGGCATCATCGGCGCCGCGGCCGGGATCGGTAACTTCGTCGGCAACTTCACCAGCGCACGGCTGAAGCTGGGCAGGCCCGCCGTGCTGGTGGTGCGCTGCACCGTGGCGGTGTGCGCGGTCGCCCTGGCCGCCGCGGTGGCCGGCACCCTGATGGCGGCCGCCATCGCCACGCTGATCACCTCCGCCGCCAGTGCCATCGGCAAGTCGTCGCTGGACGCATCCCTGCAAGACGACCTGCCCGAAGAATCCCGGGCGTCGGGATTCGGGCGCTCGGAGTCGACGCTGCAGCTGGCCTGGGTGCTGGGTGGCGCAGTGGGGGTGATGGTCTACACCGAGCTGTGGGTAGGCTTCACGGCCATCAGTGCGATCTTGATCCTGGGGCTGGCACAGACGATCGTCAGCTTCCGAGGCAACTCGCTGATTCCGGGCCTCGGAGGTAACCGGCCGGTGATGGTCGAGCAGGAAGGCACGCCCCGCGACAGCGGCATGACCTCCGCGGTGCCGAAGTGAAACGTGGTGTGGCCGTTGCGCTTGCGGTCGTGGTCGTGCTGCTGGCCGGGGGTGCCGGGGTCGGCACGTGGTGGCTGCTGCGCGATTCCGGTCCGCAGCGACCGGAGATCAGCGCGTATTCGCACGGGCACTCGGTCCGGGTGGGGCCCTACCTCTATTGCAACCCGCTCAACCTCGATGACTGTCAGCAACCGCGGGCGCAGGGCGACCTGCGAGTCAGCGGCAGCCATCCGGTGCAACTGTCTGTACCCGAGGCGATTTCGCGCGCACCGTGGCGGTTGCTGCAGGTTTACCAGGATCCCGCCAACACCGCGACCAGCATGTTCCGGCCCGGCACCCGGCTGGCGGTCACAATCCCCACGGTCGACCCGCAACGCGGGCGGCTGACCGGAATAGTAGTGCAGCTACTGACTTTGGTGGTCGACCCGTCGGGCGAGCTGCGCGACGTCCCACACGCGGAATGGTCGGTGCGGCTCGCGTTTTAACCTTCCCGCTGTCATAGGCCGAATGTGGAGTTGCTGGGCCAAAACGGGCTGAATTCGCCCGACAAGTCGACGTTCGGCGTCACGAGAGAGCCGGCACTCGCTCGCCCTCGACCGGCGGCCCGGGCGGCGTGCCGTCGCCGAAAGGCCTGCCCCCCAAGGCTTCCCGGCCGTGGTCGGTAAGCCAGCCGCTCAAATCCGGGCCCTTGGGCACGATACGGGTCGGGTTGATGTCGGCATGCACGATGTAGTAGTGCTGCTTGATCTGCGCGAAGTCGACCGTGTCACCGAAGCCGGGCGTCTGGAACAGATCCCGCGCGTATGCCCACAGCACCGGCATCTCGGACAGCTTGCTTCGGTTGCATTTGAAGTGACCGTGGTACACCGGGTCGAACCGGGCCAGCGTGGTGAACAGTCGCACGTCGGCCTCAGTGATGGTGTCGCCCACCAGGTATCGCTGGTCGGCCAGGCGATCACTCACCCAATCCAGTGCGGTGAACAGCCGGTCGTAGGCGGCGTCGTAGGCGTCCTGCGAGCCCGCGAAGCCGCAGCGGTACACCCCGTTGTTGATCTCGGTGTAGATCCGCTTGCCGACCTCGTCGATCTCGTCGCGCAGCCGCTCGGGGTACAGCTCGGGCGCGCCATCGCGGTGATACGCGGTCCACTCGGTGGACAGGTCCAGCGTCATCTGCGCGAAGTCGTTGGTGACGACGGCACCGGTCGGAACGTCGACGATCGCCGGGACGGTGATCCCCTTGGGGTAGTCCGGGAAGCGCTTGAAGTAGGCGTCTTGTAGCCGCGGGATCTTCAGGACCGGGTCCACGCCACCCGGGTCGAGGTCGAACGTCCAGCTGCGCTCGTCGTGGGTGGGTCCGCAAAACCCAATGGAGAGAACATCTTCCAGGCCCAGCAAGCGTCGGACGATGATGGCGCGGTTTGCCCACGGGCAGGCACGTGCGACGACCAACCGGTACCGGCCCGCTTCGACGGGATAGCCGTCGCGGCCGTCGGCGGTGATGCGGGTGGTGATGTAATTGGTGTCGCGGGTGAATTCGCCGGCACCGGCAACGTAGGTGGCCATGGGAGACAATTCTGCTACTTGGCAATCGAGCCCGTCGACGCGGACGCGGTCAGAAATCGTCGAGCCAAATTGGCCTCGGTCGACTCGCCCGCTTCCCAGTGCGCGATCCACGGCCCGGTGCCCTCCGACTGGTCGACGATCCCGTCTTCCAGCCAGCGGTACCGCCCCTCCAGTACCTCGTGGGTGAGCTGCACATCGCTGGTGTCGGTGTTGGTCCACAGCCCGTCGAACAGCGCGTCGACCCGCAAGGTCGCTTGCTGGCAGAAGGCTTCGGCCAGCTCGTAAGCCTGTTGTCCCAGTTCGGGATCCGCGACGCGTTGTCCTTCGGCGCGCACGCACGCCGCCGACATCGCGAACAGCTCGGCGCCGATGTCGACGATCCGCCCCAAGAACCCCTGCTTTTGCTCGAGCTTGGCCTGCCAGCGCGCCATCCCGTAGAAGGTGTTGCGGGCCAGCTTGCGGGTGGAGCGTTCGACGAACCGCAGGTGCGCCGCCAGCGGACCGAATTCGCTGTATGCCCTGGGCCGCTGCCCTTCACCAAAAACTAGCTGCGGCAACCACTTTGCGTAGAAGCCGCTGGCCCCGACCGCCGCGGCGGCCTTCTCCCGCAACCCCGTGTCGGGTTTGGCGAGGTCACCGGCCGCACTCAAGTGGGCATCGACGGCCTCGCGGGCGATCAGCAGCCGCATGATCTCGCTGGACCCTTCGAAGATGCGGTTGATCCGCAGATCGCGCACCGCCTGCTCGGCCGGCACCGCGCGCTCCCCGCGCGCGGCCAGCGACTCGGAAGTTTCATAGCCACGGCCGCCGCGGATCTGCACAAGCTCATCGGCGATGAGGCAAGCCATTTCGCTGGACCACAGTTTGGCCAGCGCCGCCTCGATGCGGATGTCGTTGCGCCCTTCGTCGGCCATCTGGCCGGACAGTTCCAGCACCGCATCCAGCGCGTAGTTGGTGGCGGCGATGAAGGAGATCTTGCGGGCCACCGCTTCGTGTTTGGCCAGCGGCTTGCCCCACTGCACTCGCTCGCCGGACCATTCGCGGGCGATCTTCAACGCCCACTTCGACGATCCCGTCGCATTCGCGGGGATCGACAACCGTCCGGCGTTCAGCGTGGTCAATGCGATCTTCAGGCCGTCGCCTTCGCGGCCGATCAGGTTCTCGCTGGGCACCCGGACGGCGTGCAGCCGCGTCACACCGTTCTCGATGCCGCGCAGGCCCATGAACTTGTTGCGTCGCTCCACGGTGATGCCGGGCGAATCGGCCTCGACCACGAAGGCGCTGATGCCGCCGCGGTGCCCGTCGCTCTTGGGTACCCGGGCCATCACCACGAGCAGTTCGGCGACCACGCCGTTGGTGGTCCACAACTTGACGCCCTCGAGTTCGTAGGCCCGCCCGCCGTCGACCGGCGTCGCCGTGCAGGCCAGCCGCGCGGGGTCCGACCCCACGTCCGGCTCGGTGAGCAGAAAGGCCGAAATCGCACCGGCGGCACAGCGCGGCAAGAACTTCCGCTTCTGCTCGTCGGTGCCGGCAAGCTTCAGCGGCTCGGGCACCCCGATCGATTGATGTGCCGACAACAACGCACCCAGGCTGGGATGAACCGACGAGATCATCATCAGTGCCCGGTTATAGGCGACTTGCGACATGTTCAGCCCGCCGTATTCGGACGGGATCTTCATGCCGAAACAGCCCAATTCGGCTAATCCCTTGACGTATTCGTCGGGAATTTGCGCATCGCGCTCGATCAACCCGCCGTCGACGGTGTTCAGGAATTCGCGCACCCGGGCGAGAAACTCCCGGGTACGTGCTTCGTCGGCATCCGACGGTTTGGGGAACGGGTGTATCAGCTCCAACGGAAAATGGCCGAGGAACAACTCCTTGGCGAAGGACGGTTTATCCCAACCACTTTCGCGGGACTCTTCGGCGAGCGCTCTCGCTTGCTCCTCGGTGACCTGCGCCTGCTGTGCCATCGCAGCCTCCTCGCTACACGACTGTCGCGAGGAGTGAGTACCCAAACTGGGACGCGGTACTCGGGTGTTAGGCGTCGAGCTCCCGGGCCACGGCCTTGACCACCTCGGAAACGCGACGGGCGACCTTGCGGTCGGGGTAGCGCCCCTTGCGCAGCTCGGGCTGCACGGTGCTCTCCAGCAGGGTGATCATGTCCTCGACCATGCCGTGCAGCTCGTCCGGGTTGTGCTTGTGCTCGACAGGTGCCTCGCGCCGCGTCTTGGCAAGGCTGGGCGGTGGGTCGATCAGCTTGAGACTCAACGCCTGCGGTCCGCGCCGGCCGGAAGCCAAGCCGAATTCCACCTTCTGCCCTGTCTTCAGCCCCTCAACGCCCTCGGGCAACGCCGACGAGCGGACATAGACGTCCTCGCCGTCTTCCTGCGATAGGAAGCCGAACCCTTTTTCGGCGTCGTACCACTTAACCTTGCCGGTCGGCACTGGTCTCACCTGCTTGTCTGACGGAAACAACTAGGAATGGACAACATAAGAAGCGTCCCGCCTGTGCAGGACGCGATGCGGATTCAGATCCTACTCGGGTGGTTGCCCGGCCAGCACCCCTGTTTCGTTGTCACTCGCTAGGCTGGCAGTACTGCTGGAGGAGATATGCGCCTGGTTCTGAACATAATCTGGCTCGTATTCGGCGGCCTCTGGATGGCCGTCGGATACTTCGCTGCGGCGCTCATCTGCTTCTTGCTCATCATTACGATTCCGTTCGGGTTTGCCTCGCTGCGCATCGCCTCGTACACGTTGTGGCCATTCGGCCGGACGATCGTCGACAAACCGACCGCCGGAACCGGCGCCCTGATCGGGAACGTCGTCTGGGTGCTGCTGTTCGGCATCTGGCTGGCGATCGGTCACCTGGTGAGCGCGGCGGCCATGGCGGTGACGATCATCGGGCTCCCGCTGGCGCTGGCCAACCTCAAACTGATCCCGGTGTCGCTGATGCCGCTGGGCAAGGAGATCGTCCCGGTCTCGTCGGCGGCCCCGTTTGCGCGGGTGCCCGCATGACGCTGACCGCGCTGGGTGTGCCGACGGTCCCGAGCCTGACGAGCGGCGGAGCCCTCGTCGCCGGAATGCCAACGGACGGCCCGCTGCTCGACACCTACGGCCGGGCCGCGACCGACCTGCGCGTGTCGCTGACCGATCGCTGCAACCTGCGGTGCAGTTACTGCATGCCGGCCGAGGGCCTGGATTGGCTGCCCGGCGAGCAGCTGCTGCGGCCCGAGGAGCTGGCCCGGCTGATGCGCATCGCCGTGACCCGGCTCGGTGTGACCAGTGTGCGGTTCACCGGCGGTGAGCCACTGTTGTCCCGCCACCTCGAAGAGGTGGTCGCGGCGGCGGCCGGATTGCGTCCCCGCCCGGAGATCTCGCTGACCACCAACGCTGTCGGGCTGGCACGACGGGCGGCCAAGCTGGCCGCGGCGGGGCTGGACCGGGTCAACATTTCGCTGGACAGCGTCAACCGGGATCGCTTCGCCGCCATCACACGCCGCGACCGGCTCGCCGACGTGGTGGCCGGCCTGGCCGCCGCCAAGGCAGCCGGGCTGGCGCCGGTCAAAGTGAACGCGGTGCTCGATCCCACCACCGGTCGCGAGGATGTCGTCGAGCTGCTCGGGTTCTGCCTCGAACACGGCTACCAGTTGCGCATCATCGAGCAGATGCCGCTGGACGCCGGGCACCAATGGCGCCGGGAGGCCGCGTTGACGGCCGACGACGTGCTGGCGGCGCTGCGGCCGCACTTCCGGCTGCGCCCGGACCCGGCGCCGCGCGGGTCGGCGCCCGCCGAGCTGTGGCTGGTGGACAGCGGCCCGAACACCCCGGCCGGAAAGTTCGGCGTCATCGCCTCGGTGTCACACGCCTTCTGCGGGACTTGTGACCGCACCCGATTGACGGCCGACGGCCAGATCCGCAGCTGCCTGTTCTCCGCCGACGAGACCGACCTGCGCGGCCTGTTGCGTGGCGGCGCGACCGACGACGCGATCGAGGCGGCCTGGCGCGCCGCGATGTGGGCCAAGCCCGCCGGCCACGGGATCAACGACCCCAACTTCGTCCAGCCCGACCGCCCGATGAGCGCGATCGGTGGCTGAGCTTTTCGTCGACCCCGACGGCATCCGGGTGACGGTGCGCTACTTCGCCGCCGCGCGCGCCGCCGCCGGAGCCGAAACGGAGACCGTGGTGCTGCGCGCGGGCGCCACGGTGGCCGAGTTGGTGGAAAGACTCGCCGCTCCGGGTACCCGCCTCGCAACCGTGCTGGACCGCTGCTCCTATCTCTGCGATGGCGTCGCGGTCCGCGACGAAACCAAAGCGTTGCGCTCGGGTAACACGATTGACGTGTTACCCCCCTTCGCCGGCGGCTGATTTTGTGAGATAACTCACGTAACGGAATGATAACGGCCCGGACACGGGCCGATATCGGGTCGGTGTGACCTGGGCAAATCGCAGGTGCTCCTGCGTCTTTCAAAGATGTCCGAGCGGGAAACGCCGAGTTTCGTAGAAAGTGACGGGGCCAACAGAACCGGCTACGGTCTCCGGAGGCTCGCCAAGTTGAACGGATGGCGTCCCTCCCTCACCCGTAGCGCCGAGCTCCATCCAATGGGCGGGGGACACCGAAATCTGGATGGAGGCGGGGGACCCACCGGTCCGCCGGACTGGGGTCGCGTGCGACTCCTTGGGGTGAAGCCGACGTCGGCTCTCGCGAGACGACTCGAGACGACAACGGCCGGGTGACCTCTTGAACCCGAACCCGACAGCTGACCTCGCAGGCGCGTTACGAGAGGAAAATTTCGGCGCGTATGAGTGGACGTCATCGCAAGCCCACGACATCCAACATCAGCGTTGCCAAGATCGCCTTTACCGGGGCGGTACTTGGTGGCGGCAGCATCGCCATGGCCGGTCAAGCGGCCGCGGCCACGGATGGTGAATGGGATCAGGTAGCCCGTTGCGAATCGGGCGGCAACTGGGGAATCAACACCGGCAACGGCTACTACGGCGGCGTTCAGTTCAACGCCAGCACGTGGGCCTCGCACGGCGGCGGCGAATACGCCCCGTCGGCGCAGCTGGCCACCAGGGAGCAGCAGATCGCCGTCGCTGAGCGAGTTCTCGCGACGCAGGGTCGTGGCGCCTGGCCGGTGTGTGGTGGACCGTTGTCGGGTCCGACCCCGCGCGAGGTGCTTCCGGCACCGGCGGGCTTGGACCTGCCGGGTCTCAACGGTCCGCTGGCTCCGCCGCCGACAGACGTGCCTCCGCCGGACGCTCCTCCCCCGCCGCCCGCGGATGCGCCGACGCCGGTGCAGCTGGCCTCCTTCGACCAGCCGGCGCCCGCGGATCTGCTGCCCGCGCCTCCCGCCGATGCTCCGCCGCCGCCGGCCGACGTGCCGCCCCCCGCGGACGCCCTCCCCCCGGCACCACCCGCCGACGCTCCGCCGCCGGCCGACGTGCCACCGCCCGCGGACGCTCCGCCGCCCGCGGAGGCCGTGCAGCAGGCCACCGGGGTCGGCTACACCCAGAAACTGTGGGAAGCGATCCGCGGCGAAGACGTCAACGGAAACGACGCGCTGGACTCGCTGGCGCAGCCTGCCCCCGTCAACTGACGAGGGCGGGCCGGCGCCGAGTCAACGCGCTAGGCCGAACCCACCCATTCGTCGGTTCCGTCGTCGAAAAACTGGTGCTTCCAGACCGGTAGCCGCGCCTTGATGGTGTCCACCAGCTGGGCGCAGGTGGCGAACGCTTCCTGCCGGTGATCGGCGGCAACCGCGGCCACCAGTGCCGCCTCTCCGATGTGCAGCACACCGATGCGGTGGCTGGCCGCCACCGCGCGCACGCCCGTGGCCGCCTCGGTGACCTCGGCCACCACGTCCGCCATCACCTGTGCGGCCGACGGATGCTCGGAGTACTCCAGCCGCACCACCCGGCGGCCTTCGTCGTGATCGCGAATCATGCCGACGAACCCGACGATGGCCCCGGCCGAGCGGTGGCCTACCAGTTCTTCATGCTCGACCAGCGAGATCGGCTGATCGGTCATCGCCGCGCGCAAAACGACCGTCATCGCTCGTGGTCTTTGCCCGCGATCTGGTCGAGGGCATGATCGAGCACGTCGGCAAGTACTCCCAGCCCGTCGCGTACGCCGCCGGGCGAACCCGGCAGGTTGACGATCAAGGTTCGGCCGGCCACCCCGCACACGCCGCGCGATAGCACCGAAGTCGGCACCTTGGGCAGCCCCGATGCGCGTATGGCCTCGGCCAGGCCCGGAATCATGTAGTCGACGACCGCGACGGTCTGGTCCGGGGTGCTGTCCGTCGGCGAGATGCCGGTGCCACCCGTGGTGAGGATGACGTCGACATCGTCGTCGAGTGCACCGCGCAGCGCCTCGCCGACCGGGTTACCATCGGCGACGACTTGCGGATCCGCGGCCGAAAACCCATGCTGCTCAAGCCATTCGGCGATGACCGGTCCGCATTTGTCGGTGTACACACCGTCTGAGGCCCGAGTCGACGCGACAATGATGCGGGCGGACCGGGTGCCCATCAGCGCGCCCAACTTCCGGTCTTGCCGCCCTCCTTGCGGAGCACGCGGACATCATCGATACGAGCCGCCGGGTCGACCGCCTTGATCATGTCGTAAAGCGTAAGCGCGGCGACGCTCACCGCGGTCAGCGCCTCCATCTCCACGCCGGTGCGGTCGGTGCTGCGCACCGTCGCCACGATCTCGATATCCGACTCGCCCACGGTGAAATCGACGTCTACCCCGGTGAGCGCGAGCTGGTGGCACAGCGGGATCAGCTCGCTGGTGCGCTTGGCCGCCAGAATGCCCGCCACCCGGGCAGTGGCCAACGCGTCGCCCTTGGGCAGCCCGCCGCTGGAGATCAGCGCGATGACGTGTGCGGAAGTCCGCAGGGCGCCCGCGGCAACGGCGGTGCGTTTGGTGACTCCCTTTTCGGTGACGTCGACCATGTGCGCGGCGCCTCGCTCGTCGAGGTGCGACAGGGCGTCCGGGCGGGATTCCTGCGACTGCCAGGCCTGCTCGGGCCTGGACGCTCCGGATGCCCCAGCCATCGGCGGCAATACCTACCGGTTGATGACCGTGACCGGGTGGATGTAGGGCAGATGGTCGGATTCCACCGGGAACACCAGGTCACCGAACGGCGACAGTGCTCCGGTGCGATCGGTCACCAGCTCGCTTACCGCATGGTCGTCGGGGTCCGTCGTCGGCCAGCCGTTGTCGACGTACCTGGTTTTGCCCGCCTTGCCCTCAGCAATGTCAGCCACGCCGTCCATTCTGACAGGTCGCGCACGCGCGCGTGACACGAGTCGCGACGCTGAGTTCTTCCCCACAACCGGCGGCAGCAGCTGGTGCGTGCTCGCCGCGCCGCAGCATCCGCAAGCTGCTTTACGCTGGTCAGCAATGACCGACAACACCCCGGATATCCCGCTGGGGTCCTGGCTGGCCGACTTGCCCGACGAGCGGCTGATCCAACTGCTGGAACTGCGGCCGGACCTGGCCCAGCCGCCACCCGGCAACATCGCGGCCCTGGCCGCGCGTGCCGGGGCCCGACAGTCGGTCAAGGCTGCCACCGACGAGCTCGACTTTCTGCGGTTGGCGGTACTGGACGCACTGCTGGTGCTGCATGCCGACACCGCGCCGGTTCCGACCGCGAAGCTGCTCGCGCTGATCGGCGACCGGGCGCCGGAGGCCGACGTGGTCGACGCGCTCGACGACCTGCGCCGGCGCGCCCTGGTGTGGGGCGATGCCGCCAACCGGTTGTCCGCCGACACCGGCATGGCGCTGCCCTGGCATCCGGGACAGGTGACGCTCGAGGACGGGTCACGCAGCGGTGCACAGATTGCGGAGCTGATCGACGGCCTGAGCCAGGCGCAGCGCGACGTGCTCGACAAGCTGCTCGAAGGCTCTCCGATGGGACGCACCCGCGACGCCGCGCCCGGTGCCCCCGCGGATCGGCCGGTGCCGCAGCTGCTGGGCATGGGACTGCTGCGGAGGGTCGATGCCGAGACGGTGATCTTGCCCCGCCACGTCGCGCAGGTGCTGCGCGGTGAGCAGCCCGGCCCGATGCAGCTGACGGCCCCCGACCCGGTGGTGTCGACCACGACGTCCGCCGACGTCGACGCCGCCGCGGCCGGAGCCGTCGTCGACCTGCTGCGGGAACTCGATGTGCTGCTGGAAAACCTTGGCACCACACCGGTTTCCGAACTGCGCAGCGGCGGTCTGGGAGTCCGCGAAGTCAAGCGGCTGGCCAAGGCGACCGGCATCGACGAGGCCCGGCTCGGCCTGGTTCTGGAGGTCGCGGCCGCGGCCGGGCTGATCGCCAATGGCACGCCCGATCCGGAACCCGAGAACGCGGACGGCCTGTACTGGGCGCCGACGGCGGCCGCCGACCGGTTCGCCGCGATGGCCGCGGCCCAGCGGTGGCACCTGCTGGCCAGCGCCTGGCTTGATCTTCCGGGCCGCCCGGCGCTGATCGGCGGCCGCGGCCCGGACGGCAAACCCTATGCGGCCCTGTCGGATTCGCTGTACTCGACGGCAGCTCCGCTGGACCGGCGGTTGCTGCTGGACCTGCTTGCCGACCTGCCCGTCGGCGCGGGCGTCGATGCCGCCACGGCGTCGGCGGCGCTCATCTGGCGGCGCCCGCGCTGGACCCGGCGGCTGCAGCCCGGACCGGTCGCCGATCTGCTGGCCGAAGGCCATGCGCTGGGCCTGGTGGGCCGCGGGGCGATCAGCACGCCCGGCCGCGCGCTGCTGGCAGAAGGCGTCGACTTCTCCGCCACCGTCGACGCGATGGCGCGGGCACTGCCCAAACCGATCGACCACTTCCTGATGCAGGCCGACCTGACGGTCGTGGTGCCCGGGCCGCTGCAGCGCGACCTCGCCGACGAGCTGGCGACGGTGGCCAACGTCGAGTCGGCCGGAGCGGCGATGGTGTACCGCATCAGCGAGCAGTCGATCCGCCACGCACTCGATGTCGGCAAGACCCGCGACTGGATGCACGCCTTTTTTGCCGACCACTCCAAAACGCCGGTGCCGCAAGGACTCACGTACCTCATCGACGACGTAGCACGGCGGCACGGCCAACTTCGCATCGGTATGGCCGCATCGTTCGTGCGCTGCGAGGACCCGGCGCTGCTGGCCCAGGCCGTCGCGGCGGGCGAGGACCTGCAGCTGCGGGCCCTGGCACCGACGGTGGCGGTATCCCCCGCGCCGATCGCCGAGATGCTCGCCACACTTCGGGCCGCGGGTTTCGCCCCGGCCGCCGAGGACTCCACCGGGGCCATCGTCGACGTCCGCCCGCTGCGGGCCCGGGTGCCCACGCCGCAGCAGCGCCGGCCCTACCGCCCGGCCCCGCGGCCCAACACCGAGACGCTCAACGCGGTGGTCTCGGTGCTGCGGAAGGTGACCACCGCGCCGTTCGGCAACAGCCGCGTCGACCCGGCGCTGGCGATGTCGCTGCTGGCCGACGCCGCCAAGAATCAGGACACGCTGGTGATCGGCTACCTGGACGCCGCGGGTGTGGCCAGCCAGCGGATGGTGTCGCCGATCGCCGTGCGGGGCGGTCAGCTGGTGGCGTTCGATTCGGCGTCGGGACGGCTGCGTGATTTCGCGATCCACCGCATCACGTCGGTGGTGTCGGCCGAGTCCGGATAATGAGCCTATGACCGACGGACCATTGATCGTGCAGTCCGACAAGACGGTGCTGCTGGAAGTGGACCACGAGCTGGCCGACGCGGCCCGCGCCGCCATTGCGCCGTTCGCCGAGCTCGAGCGCGCGCCCGAACACGTGCACACCTACCGCGTCACGCCGCTGGCGCTGTGGAACGCCCGCGCTGCCGGCCACGACGCCGAGCAGGTCGTCGACGCGCTGGTCAGTTTCTCGCGCTACGCGGTGCCGCAGCCGTTGCTGGTCGACATCGTCGACACCATGGCCCGCTACGGGCGGCTGCAACTGGTCAAGAACCCGGCACACGGCCTGACCCTGGTGAGCCTGGATCGCGCGGTGCTCGAAGAGGTGTTGCGCAACAAGAAGATCGCGCCGATGCTGGGCGCCCGCATCGACGAAGACACCGTCGTCGTGCACGGCAGCGAGCGCGGCCGGGTCAAGCAGATGCTGCTCAAGATCGGTTGGCCCGCAGAGGATCTCGCGGGCTACGTCGACGGCGAGGCGCACCCTATCAGCCTGGAGCCCGACGGCTGGGAGCTCCGCGATTATCAGCGGCTGGCCGCGGACTCGTTCTGGGCCGGCGGCTCCGGGGTGGTGGTGCTTCCGTGCGGTGCCGGCAAGACGCTGGTCGGCGCGGCCGCGATGGCCAAAGCCAGTGCGACGACGCTGATCTTGGTCACCAACATCGTTGCCGCCCGGCAATGGAAACGCGAACTCGTCGCCCGCACCTCGCTGACCGAGGACGAAATCGGTGAATATTCGGGCGAGCGCAAGGAAATCCGGCCCGTCACGATCTCGACTTACCAGATGATCACCCGCCGCAGTAAGGGCGAATACCGCCATCTCGAACTCTTCGACAGCCGGGACTGGGGCCTGATCGTCTACGACGAGGTACACCTGCTGCCCGCACCGGTGTTCCGGATGACCGCCGATCTGCAGTCCAAGCGACGGCTCGGCCTGACCGCCACGCTGATCCGCGAAGACGGCCGCGAGGGCGACGTGTTCTCGCTGATCGGCCCGAAGCGCTATGACGCCCCGTGGAAGGACATCGAGGCGCAGGGCTGGATCGCGCCGGCCGAGTGTGTCGAGGTCCGGGTCACGATGACCGACAACGAGCGAATGATGTACGCCACCGCCGAACCCGAAGAGCGTTACAAGCTGTGCTCGACCGTGCACACCAAAATCGCTGTGGTGAAGTCGATTCTGGCGAAGCACCCCGGCGAGCAGACCCTGGTGATCGGCGCCTATCTCGACCAGCTCGACGAGCTCGGCACCGAGCTGAACGCGCCGGTGATCCAGGGGTCGACGAAAACCAAGGAACGCGAGGCGTTGTTCGAGGCCTTCCGTACCGGCGAGATATCGACGCTGGTGGTGTCCAAGGTCGCCAACTTCTCCATCGATTTGCCCGAAGCCTCAGTGGCGGTGCAGGTTTCGGGCACCTTCGGCTCGCGGCAAGAAGAGGCCCAACGGCTGGGCCGGTTGCTGCGGCCCAAGGCCGACGGCGGTGGCGCCATCTTCTATTCGGTGGTGGCCCGGGATAGCCTGGATGCCGAATACGCCGCGCACCGGCAGCGCTTCCTGGCCGAGCAGGGCTACGGCTACATCATCCGCGACGCGGATGACCTTCTGGGACCGGCGATTTGACGACCAACCCGCCAAGACTCACAGCGGCAGCACCGATTCCGCCGATGAATGCCTTGACGATCTCGAGCAGGGACACGTCAGCGCGTTCCGGTAGCGACGTCAGCCACGCGGCGGCGTCATCGCGTGCGTCGTTGTCGTACACCTGAATCGGACACGGCATCCAGGTGCCGATGGCGTTGCTCGGTGCCCGAATCCAGCGAATGTCACTGACGACGGCGCAGCCATCGAGTAATCGCACATACTTGCGCCCGAGTCGCGTATCGGCCCACAGCGCTCCGGCCGTGATGCGCTCAAAGTCCGGCCCGAACTGGTAGAGCAGCCGCATCCGGCCTCCCGCCCGGCCGACACGATCAACTATCGGAGCAAAGACGCGCTCGTAATCTGTCGCCGTCACGGTCCCGACGGCTTCGAGCGCCTGAATGCCGGCGGGCATGCCCGCAAGTTCCTTCAGCACCGCGTCCCCCTTTCCGCCGTGGACGGGGAAAATTCGTATATGCACTACTGCAACTGTTTACTAGTGCTATAATAATCGCTAACTCCGTCCGTGGGGAGGGGTGGGCACATGCAGATCGCGATTGTCGGTGCCGGCATCGGCGGCCCTACGCTCGCGTATTGGCTGTCGCACTATGGACACCAGCCGACCTTGATCGAAAAGGCGCCGAGACTCCGCACCGACGGCTACGTCGTGGATTTTTGGGGCGGCGGATACACCGTTGCCGAACGTATGGGACTCACCGCGGATTTGCACGCCGCCGGGTATGCGATACGGGAAGTCCGGCTCGTGGACCGGCATTCGCGACGAGTCGGAGGGTTTTCGGCCGAACTGTTCCGGCGCGGCCTCGACGGGCGTTTCGTCTCCATCCCCCGCGGTGACTTGGCAGCCATGATCTATCGCTCCATCGAGCATCGCGCCGAAACCCTGTTCAGCGAAAGCGTTTCGGCCGTCACGCAAGACGACTCGGGCGTGCGGGTCGCACTTGAGCGCGGCGGGTCACGACGATTCGACCTGCTCATCGGAGCCGGTGGCATCCATTCGCCGGTGCGGGACTTGGTGTTTGGCCCGGAATCCGAATTCGCGAGAGATCTCGGCTACCGGGTCGCGGCATTCGAAGCCGAGGGCTATCGGCCACGTGATGAACTCGTCTACCTTGCCTACACCATGCCGGGGCGCATGGTCGCACGCTTCGCGATGCGCGACGAAAAGACGCTATTCCTCTTCGTTTTCGCCGGCGAATACACCGGCGGGCCCGATCCGCGGGATGTGTCGCAAGTCAAGGAGGCCCTGCATCACGTCTTCGGCCACGCCGGCTGGGAATGTCCGGAGATCCTGCGTCGACTCGACGGCGCCTCCGATGTCTACTTCGACCGCGCCAGCCAAATCGTGATGGACCACTGGTCGAACGGGCGAGTCGCGCTGATCGGCGACGCCGCGGCCGCGGTCTCGCTGCTGGCGGGCGAGGGGGCGGGCCTGGCGATGGTGCAGGCCTACCTACTGGCGGGCGAACTCAACCGCGCCGACGGCGATCACCAGGATGCGTTTGGGCGCTATGAACGGCGGCTGCGCCCGATCGTCGAGGCCAGACAGCGGTCGGCCCGCGAATTCGCCGCGATGTTCGCGCCTAAAACGGCGTTGGGCCTGTGGACCCGCAACCTGGCGTCCAGACTGTTGAACGTTCCGCGGCTGGCTCAGTGGGTTGTCCGCAGCGAATTCCGCGACGACATCGCCTTACCCGAATACGTCGCGTAGCCGACCCAGAAAGGTTGCGGGAGCGGCGATTTTACAGCGACAGGATCGTTGCCGACGCGGTGCCCGGAGCACCGTACACCTGCGCCAGACCGACCCGCGGGTTGCCAGGCACCTGACGCTCGCCCGCCTCGCCGCGCAGCTGACGCACCAGCTCATGCATCTGCCGCAGTCCCGATGCGCCGATCGGCTCGCCGTTGGCGATCAACCCGCCGTCGGTGTTCACCGGCATCGAGCCGTGTATCTCCGTGGCGCCGTCGGCCAGCAACTTCTCCTGCTCACCGTCGGCACACAGACCCGTCTCGGCCATGTGGATGACCTCGTTGCCGGCGTCGGTGTCCTGTAGCTGGGCGACGTCGACGTCCTCGGGCCCGATGCCGGCGGCTTCATAGGCCGCCTTGGACGCGTACACCGTGGGCGAGACGTCCTCGTCGAGCGGCGCGAAGGTGGCATGCACTTCGTACGCACCGAAGGTGCGGGTGCGGATCTCGCACGCGCGCACATATACCGGCTTGTCGGTGTACTTGTGCGCGATGTCGGCGCGGCACATGATGACCGCGGCGGCACCCTCGTCGGGTGCGCAGAACATGTACTGCGTCAACGGGTAGTTGAGCACATTCGAGTTGAGGATCTCTTCGACAGAGATCTCCTTGCGCCGGAAGGCATTCGGGTTCAGTGCGCCATTGCGGAAGTTCTTGTTGGCCACCCGCGCCAGTGTCTCCTGCGAGATGTTGTGGTCGTGCAGGTACTTGTTGGCCTTCATCCCGAAGAACTTGGTGGTGACGAACTGCCCGTTCTGCGCGTACCACTGCGGCAGCGCCAGCTTGGCCGGGTCGTCGGTGAACGCCCCGCGCGGGTGCTTGTCCAACCCGATGGCGATGCCGATGTCGTACTTGCCCAACCGGATGGTGTCGGCGGTTTGCTGAATGGCGCTGGCCGCGGTGGCACAGGCGTTGAAGACGTTGGTGAAGGTGATCCCGGTCAGCCCGACCAGGCGGGTCACCGCGTCCGGGTTGGACACTTCGTGGCTGCCGCCAAAGCCGAACTGGATGTCTTTCCACTCCACGCCGGCATCGGTGAGCGCGGATTGGATCGCCTCGGCGCCCATCTGCATCGCGGTCTTGTCGAACCTGCCGAAGGGGTGCAGGCCCACCCCGATGATGGCTACGTCGTTCGTCATCTCAGGCTCCTTCTGTCTAGACCGGCTGGAATGCGAAGGTGACGATCTCGTTGCCGTCCGCGTCGGTGGTGAACGGCACCATGGTGAGCTCGACCTCCTGGCCGAACTTCAGCTTGGCCGGGTCGTTCTCGGTCAGCCGTCCCTCGACACGGATCACGTCGCCGAGTTGAACCAGGCCCACACCGAACGGGACGAAGTCGTTGCCGGTCGGGCCGGCGTAAGGGGCCCCGGGCGGGAACCCCTGAGTCGTCCAGGCCACCACGGTTCCGGTCCGCGGCAGCAGCACGTCGCTCATCGCTCCGCCACTGCAGCGCGGGCAGCGCTCCTGCACCGGGAAGGTCGTGGCACCGCAATCGCCGCACCGACTACCGATCAGCTGCGGATTCTCGTCGGGCCAGGTTGAGATCTCGGGAGCGAGTGCCTTCTGCATTGAGGGGTCCTCCGTCATGCGCCAAAAGAACAATGCCGACTGAACCGTATAACAGCTTTCCGAAAAGTGGAAACCGCATTCTCATTACTCGCGGGAGCGACGGTGGCCAGTCCGCTCACCGTCGACGACGGGGTGGTCGCCGCCGAACAACACCTTGCCGATCTATTCGTTGCCGCCGACCACATTCCGGAGGCGCCCGCCTTCGGCAAAGGGGTCGACCGTAGGTTCAACGGTGTGCTCGCGGCGAGCGGCGCACCGAGACGATACGAGGAGACGTCGATGGCGGTCATCGTGCTACTGGAACTGAAGTTCAAGCCCGACGAGGTCGGCGCTGGGCGTGAATTGATGGGGCGGACGCTGGAAACCACCCGGGCTTTCGAGGGAAATCTGCGCACCGACGTCTGGGTCGACGACGACGACGAAGCCCATTGGATCGTTTACGAAGAGTGGGAATCGGTCGACGCCGACGAGGCCTACCGCGCGTTTCGCGCCGGCGAAGGCAAGGTGACCCAGCTGCCTCCGCTGCTGGCCGCGCCTCCGGTCAAGACGAGGTACACCACCAGCGACGTCTAGCTCAGGGCGGGAATGATTTCGCGCTCGAACAACTCGATGCCGGAACGGTCGTAGGCGGCCTCGGGGAAGTACACGATCGCGTATTCGCAGCCGAGATCGCGGAGCTTGGTCAGCCCCTCGATCACCTGCTCCGTCGTGCCCGTCGCCGAGTCCGGAAGACCGCTGGTCATCGAATCCGCCAGCGCCTCGGGCACATAGTTGACCAGCCGGTCGCGCACTCGCTGCTGGCGGTCTTTGACCTCGGCCTCCGACGTGCCGACGATGGCGGTGAAGTTGGCCGAACGCACGATCGCGTCGTAGTCGGTGCCCAGGTCGCTGCAATGCCCGGCGAGCACCTCCGACTTGTGCTTGAAGGCCTCGGGTTCGGATGTGAAGTTGGTGTACTGCGCATACTGCGCCGCGATGCGCAGCGTCACCTTCTCGCCGCCGCCGGCGATCCACAGCGGAATACCGTTGTCTTGCAACGGCCTCGGCTCGACGATCGCACCGTCGACCTGGTAGTGCTTGCCATCGAAACTGACCTTGCCGTCGCGCCAGGCGTCCCGCATGATCTGCACGCCTTCATCCAGCCGGCCCAACCGCACGCCGGCCGACGGAAATCCGTAACCGTAAGCGCGCCACTCATGTTCGTACCAGCCGCCGCCGATGCCCATCTGGATGCGCCCGCCGGAGATGATGTCAGCGGTGGCCGCCACCTTGGCCAGGTAGACCGGATTGCGGTAGCTCATTGCCGTACACATTTGGCCGAGCTTGATCCGCGATGTGGTCGCCGCGTAGGCGGCCATCAGCGACCAGGCCTCGTGCGTGGCCTCGGCGCTCGGCATCGGGACGGTGTGGAAGTGGTCGTAGACCCAGAGCGAGTCCCACGCGCCGTTGTCGGCGTAGGTGGCCAGGTCGCGCATCACCGCCCAGTGCTTTTTGGGTTCGATGTCGACGAGATCCATCCGCCAGCCCTGCGGAATGAAGAGACCAAAGCGCATAGTTAGCGACTCTAGCTGTCACCGGTGCGAGCCGAAACCTCATAGCGAATGGATATGGAGCACCCAGCCTGTGCCTGGCAAGAGAGCGGTAAATGAATGCATGGCAAACAAGATCGTGCACGTGACATTGGCCGGGGCGGCGACCGTCGCGGCACTCGCGCTGTTCGGCGGCGCGCGGCCGAGTGAGCCCGCAGCCGTCGCGGGCGGCGCCCGGATCGTCAACGTCGACAACGGCGACGAGAACTTCGTCAACGACAACGGCCAGACCTCGGGCGACATCTTCCAGCAGAATGCCCAGGACCAGAGCACTGCCAGCGGGGCAGGAACGTAGCGGCCCGGCGTCAGATCGCGGTGCCGCGAAAGCGGTTCACCTCACGGGGACTGCGACAGACATACACCGTCGCATGCGAAGCCTGCGTCGCAATGGCCTCGGCGATGCCGGGCAGGCTGTCACGGCGATAGCGATAGACCCAGATCCAGAATTCGCGAGCCTCGCGCGACCGTCGCACCGCCCGCCATACGCAGCGCCACAGCGCGAAGTCCAGCAGGATGACGGTGTCCGCCCGGCGCAGTCGCAGCGCCAGCCCGGTGTCGTAGGGACCGAGGTCGCCGTCAACGATCCAGTGGTCCCCCGCGACGATCTCACGCTGGATTTCCATCCACTCGGGTTCGGGTGTGGGGCACGGGCCGGGTCGCCAGAACAATTTGTCCAGCTCGACGACTGGAAGACCAAGCCGTCGCGAGAGATCTTGTGCCAGAACTGATTTCCCCGATCCTCCCCGGCCCAGGACGACAATCCGCCGCATCTGGCTCCTACACACCCAGTGCGGCCAGCGCGGCATCGACCGAGGTCGCCCGCAGCGCCTCATACGGAGTGTCCGGAAACTGCAGGCAACAGTCCTGCAGGCCGCCGAATGCCACCACCGCGCGGGTGGACTGCGCGAGCGTGGGCCCCGGCCCAAAAACCAACTTGCCCAACCGGTCCCGCCACGCCAGCACCTTGTCGATGAGTCCGAGATCGGCCAGCATCGTCAACTCGGTGAGCACCAGCACGATGTACTGCCGGTGCCGGTAGTGGAAATCGAAATAGCCCTCCAGCAGTTCGCGGGCATCGATGGCGCGGCGCTCTTCCTGCTCGGCCACGAACCGCTCGCCGTCTTCGATCAACGGCATCACGATGCTGCGCACCAGTTCTTCGCGCGAGGTGAAGTGGTAATACAGCGCGGGTTTGGTGATGCCCAGCCGGTCCGCGATGTCCTGCAGGCTGGTCCGCTGCACGCCGCGTTGCAGGAAAAGTTCCCGGGCGACCTCTTGGATGCGCTTGCGGGTATCCGACCGCGGTCTCGTCACAATCAAGAATTTTAGCTGACTTACCGATAGGTAAGTGTTATGTTAGGGTCACCTAACTACGAGGAGGTCGAGATGCGGATTCTGATCTCGGGGGCCAGCATCTCGGGCCCCGTCCTGGCGTACTGGCTCACCCGACATGGATTCGACGTCACGATCGTCGAACGCGCACCTCAATTGCGAAAGACCGGCGGCCACGCCGTGGATCTGTTTCGCCCCGCCATGGAAATCTCGGCGGAGATGGGCGTGCTGCCCCAAATCGAGGCACTCGCCACCGGTACGACCGAGATGACCATCTATCGCGAGGGCGTCCAGCGGCCGGCGCGCATCGACTTGACCAAGGTCTTCGGCGCGTCATCCGACCGGCATGTCGAGATCATGCGCGACGACCTCAGCGCGGCTTATTACCGCGCCGGCCGCGACGACGTCGAGTACCTCTTCGGCGACACGATCACGTCCATCTCACCCGACGGCGACGTCACCTTCGAATACAACGCGCCCCGAACGTTCGACGTCGTCATCGGCGCCGACGGTCTGCATTCCAACGTGCGCCGCCTGGTCTTCGGCGAGGACGCCGGGCGCACCAGTTTCCTCGGCGGCTACCTGGCGGTGGAATCGGTGCCGAAATCATTTGCCCGCAACGGAGAAATGGTCGTACACATGGGCGCCGGCCGGATGGCGGGGATCTACACCGCGCAGCCCCTCGACGATGCGCGGGCGTTGTTCATGTTTCGCAGCAACGAAGAGCTGCAAATGCACTACCGAGATGTCTTGGGGCAGAAGGAGTTATTGCGGACCAGATTCGCCGGCATGGATCCGGCGGTGGACGGTTGGCTCGCGGAGCTCGACCGCGCGCCGGCGTTCTACTTCGACTCGATCATCCAGCTGCAGTTGGACACGTGGTCTCGTGGACGGGTCGCCTTGGTGGGCGACGCCGGGTACTGCCCCGGGCCGGCGGTCGGAGGCAGCACCAGCCTGGCGGTGATAGGCGCCTACGTGCTGGCGGGCGAACTAGCGGAAGCCAAGGGCGATTACCCGCGTGCGTTTGCGTCCTACGAACGGGCGATGGCCGACGCCGTCCGGCACAGTCGCGCCTTTGCCCGCACGGCCGCCAGGACGATCGTGCCCCGTTCCCGAGCCGGGGTGTGGGGGCTGACCCGCACCGCGCAGCTGGTCTCGGTGCTCCCCGCCGGACTCAGCCGGGCCATCGCCAAGATGAACACCAACGGTGCCCGGCTGTACGACTCGATGCGGTATAAGAAGTACGCCGTCGTTTGACGTCAATGGTCACCACCAGCCAGAGGCGCCTGCCACGAAAGGAAACAATCCAATGGAGCTTGCCGGTGTCGGGATATGGAGCAGTCAACTGCGCTATGGCGATCCAGCCGAATCCGCTGACGCCGCAGCAGAATTGGACGAGCTGGGTTTCAAGGCACTGTGGATTCCGGACGTGGGCGGGCCGGTGTTCGACGCGGTCGACCGCCTGCTGGCGGCAACCAAGCGCACGACGATCGCCACCGGGATCCTGAACCTGTGGATGCATGCGCCCGGCGACGTCGCCGAACGCTATGCCGCGCTCACCTCCGAGTACGGAGACCGCTTCCTGCTGGGGATCGGTGTCAGCCACGCACCGCTGATCGATGCCGGCGAGCCGGGCCGGTACCGCAAACCGCTGGCCGCCACGGTCGCGTTCCTGGACGGATTGGACGCCGCCCCACAACCCGTTTCCCCCGACAAGCGAGTGCTGGCCGCGCTAGGCCCGAAGATGCTGAAGTTGTCGGCGACCCGCGCGCGCGGCGCACACCCGTACCTGGTCACACCCGAGCACACCGCGTCGGCACGTTCGACTTTGGGTGCGGGCCCATTGCTGCTGCCCGAGCAGACGGTGATTCTCACCGAGGACGCCGAGGAAGCCCGCCGTATCGGAAAGGATTGGCTGCGTTCCTATTTGGCGTTGCCGAACTACGCCAATAATCTGATGCGCGGCGGGTTTTCCGAGGACGACGTGGCCCAGGTCAGCGATCGGTTGTTCAACGCGATCATCGCGTGGGGCGACGAAGGCGCGATCCTGCGCAGGGTCAACGAGCATCGTGCCGCCGGCGCCGATCACGTCTGCGTCCAGGTGCTGTTGGCCGATCCGCAGGCCTTCCCGCGCGAGCAATGGCGCCGGATCGCCGCCGCCCTTTAGCGCCGGCGTTTCCTACGCCGATGCCGCGACACGTAAACCATTGCGGCGACACGCCGTGCGGCGTCGCAATGGTTTAAGTCTCGCCGAGGGCGTCGCTGCCCGGCAGCACCGCGCCCAAGCGCCGGCTAGCCGTTCGCCTGCTGAGCCCGCACCCGTTCCGGGTAGCTCGCGGTAATTTTGAACGCGGTGACGAGCAGCGCGGTGGGGATGACCCAGGCGGTCCAGTCGCCGGTGTTCGGGAACTTCACCGAGACGAACGCCAGCACCGCGTTGGCCGCGAAGGTCAAACCCCAGACCGACGTCAATACGCGGTTCGCCCGTTTGAACGCGGGGTGGTCCCACGCCTCACGCGGGGTCGACTCGCGGGCGTATTGCTCGGTAAAGGGCACGAACGCAAGCGAACCCAGCGCGACGGCCGCGAGGATCCCGCTCGAGAGCGTTGCCGACCAGGTGTCCATCCAGTCGTCGTTGTGGGCACCCGTCACGATCCCGGCGACGGTGAGCCCGACGAAAAACGCGATCGTCACCAGGTCGAGCACCTTGTGGCGGCCGCGCATGATCGACGGACCCGCCAGGATGATCGCGGCGACCGCCGCGGCGAGCGCGCCATAGAGCCAGGTGCTCTTGCCGCTGGCGACCACCCCGTAGATGATCCACGGGGCAAAGCCCGCTATCGGGCTCTGCCCAATCCGCTCCAACACGCCGGGCTGGCGACCGGGCGCTGGTTCGTTAGCGTCGGCGACATCGGGCATCTGCATACTCTCCGGTCAGGTGGTGCCAAACCCCCGACCGGAGAGTAGCTGAGATCCCGCGTTAAAGCAGCAAACTTGGGCTAGGTCAAAGAATCCGGCGGCAGGAAGCGGTCGCCGTACTTAGCCGCCAGCTCGCGAGCCCGGGCCACGAACGCCTCCTTGCCGGTACCGCCCGCGCCGGAGTAGCCGACGATGAACTGCGCGCTACCACCGGTGTACGGCGGGAACCCGATGCCCATGATCGAACCGATGTTGGCATCGGCCGTCGACGTCAGCACGTTCTCGTCAAGGCACTTCTGGGTTTCCAGCGCCTCGGCGAACAACATCCGGTCGATCATGTCCTGCAACGGAATGTCCGCGCTGCCCGACTTGAACGTCTCCCGCAGGCCCGGCCACAGGCGGGCGCGCTTGCCGTCGACGTACTCGTAGAAGCCGGCGCCCTTCAATCGTGACGGGCGGCCGAGCTCGATCATCTTCTCGACGACGGCCTCCGCGGGGTGCGGCTCGTAGGTGCCGCCGGCGTCCTCGACACCCTTGCGGGTGGCGTCGGCGATCTTGTGCATCAGCTCCAGGTTGAGCTCGTCGGACAGCTGCAGGGGCGGCGCCGGGTAGCCGGCTTGCGAGCCGGCGTGCTCGATGCTGGCGGGCTCGACACCCTCGCCCAGCATCGCCAGTGCCTCGTTCACGAATGTGCCGATCACCCGGCTGGTGAAGAAGCCGCGGCTGTCGTTGACGACGATCGGGGTCTTGCCGATCGCCAGCGTGTAGTCGAACACCCGGGCCAGCGCTTCGTCAGAAGTCTTCTCGCCCTTGATGATTTCGACCAGTGGCATCTTGTCGACCGGCGAGAAGAAGTGGATTCCGATGAAGTCCTCTTGCCGCTTCACCCCGGTCGCCAGACCGGTGATCGGCAGCGTCGAGGTGTTCGACCCGAGCAGCGCGTTGGGCTCGACGATGTCCTCGATCTCCTGGAATACCTTGTGCTTGAGGTCCTGGTTCTCGAAGACGGCCTCGATCACGAAGTCGACGCCCTTGAAGTCGGCCGGGTCGGCAGACGGCGTGATGCGGTCCAGCAGCGCCTTGCTCTTCTCCTCGGTGGTCTTACCACGCTCAAGTGCTTTGGCCTCAAGCTTTTCCGAGTAGCCCTTACCCTTCTGCGCGGCCTCGAGGCTGACGTCTTTGAGCACCACGTCGAAGCCGGCCTTGGCCGAGACGTACGCGATGCCGGCGCCCATCATGCCCGCGCCCAGCACACCGATCTTGTTGATCTTGACCGGCTCGATGCCGTCGGGACGTGACCCGCCACCATTGATGTGCTGCAGGTCGAAGAAGAACGCCTGGATCATGTTCTTGGCGACCTGGCCGGTGACCAGCTGGGTGAAGTAGCGGCTCTCGATGCGGCTGGCCGTGTCGAAGTCGACCTGCGCACCCTCGACGGCCGCGTCCAGGATGGCCCGCGGCGCCGGCATCGGCGCACCCTTGAGTTGCTTCTTCAGCAGCGCCGGGAACGACGGCAGGATGCCGGCCAGCGCGGGGCTGGACGGGGTACCGCCAGGCATCTTGTAACCCTTTTTGTCCCACGGCTGTTCGTGCGCTTCGGGATTCGCCTTGATCCACGCCTTGGCGGCGGGCACCAACTCCTCGACGGAGCCGACCAGCTCGTCGACAAGCCCGATCTCCTTGGCCTTGTCCGGCTTGAACCGGGTGCCCTGCGACAGCACGTTCATGAACGCGTTCTGGATGCCGAACATCCGCACGCTGCGGGCCACCCCGCCACCGCCGGGCAGCAGGCCCAGCGTCACCTCGGGGAACCCGACGACGAGCCCCTTGACGTCGGCGGCAATGCGGTGATGACATGCCAGCGCGATTTCCAGGCCGCCGCCGAGCGCGGCGCCGTTGATGGCGGCCACGACCGGCTTGCCCAGGGTCTCCAGGGCGCGCAGGTCGCGCTTGACCGCCTCGACGGTGTCGAACGCTTCGCCGGCGTTCTCGGGGCCGAGCTTGATCATGCCCTTCAGGTCACCGCCGGCGAAGAAGGTCTTCTTCGCGCTGGTGATGACCACGCCGGTAATCGAATCCTTCTCTGCCGCGAGGCGTTCCACGGCGTTGTGCATCGATTCGGCGTAGTGCTCGTTCATCACGTTGGCCGACCCGGTGGGGTCGTCAAGCGTCAGCGTGACGATGCCGTCGGCATCCTTGTCCCACTGAATCGTGTTCTCTGCCATGGCCTTAAACCCTCTCGATGATGGTCGCGACACCCATGCCGCCACCGATGCACAGCGTGATCAGCGCGCGACGCCCGTTGCGGCGCTCGAGCTCGTCGACCATGGTGCCGGTGATCATGGCGCCGGTGGCGCCCAGCGGGTGGCCCATCGCTATGGCACCACCGTTGACGTTGAGCTTCTCGTCCGGGATGTTCAGGTCCTTCTGGAACTTCAGCACCACCGACGCGAACGCCTCGTTGAGCTCGAACAGGTCGATGTCGTCGATCGTCATGCCGGCGCGGTCGAGCACCTTGCGCGTGGCCGGCGTCGGGCCGGTGAGCATGATGACCGGGTCCGCACCGCTGGTGGCGGTGGCCACGATGCGCGCCCGCGGGGTCAAGCCCTGCGACTTGCCCGCGGCCTCCGAACCGACCAGCACCAGCGCGGCGCCGTCGACGATGCCGGAGCTGTTGCCGCCGGTGTGGACGTGGTTGATCTTTTCGACATAGTGGTACTTGGTCAGCGCCACGTCGTCGAAGCCGCCCATCTCGCCGATGCCGTCGAATGCGGTCTTCAGCTTGGCCAGGCCTTCCATCGTGGTGTCGGGCCGCATGTGCTCGTCGTGGTCGAGGATGACCAGACCGTTCTGGTCGCGCACCGGCACCACCGACTTGGCGAAGTAGCCGCCCGACCAGGCCTCGGCGGCCTTCTGCTGCGAGCGCAACGCGTAGGCGTCGACGTCTTCGCGGGAGAAGCCCTCGATGGTGGCGATCAGGTCGGCGCCGATGCCCTGCGGCACGAAGCCGATCTGGTAGTTGGTCTCGGGGTCGGTCGCCCAGGCGCCGCCGTCGGAGCCCATCGGGACGCGGCTCATCGACTCGACACCGCCGGCCAGCACCAGGTCGTCCCAGCCGGAACGCACCTTCTGTGCGGCGGTGTTGACGGCCTCGAGACCGGAGGCGCAGAACCGGTTCAGCTGCACACCGCCGGTGGTCTCGGGCAGCCCGGCGGCCAGCACCGCGGTGCGCGCGATGTCGCCACCCTGGTCGCCGACCGGGGAGACGACGCCCAGGATCATGTCGCTGATCAGGTTCTCGTCCAGGTCGGGGTTGCGCCGGCGCAGCTCGTCGACCAGCCCGACGACCAGGTTCAGTGGCTTGACCTCGTTGAGCGATCCGTTGCGTTGCTTCCCGCGGGGTGTGCGGATGGCCTCGTAGATGAAGGCTTCTTCGGACATGTCGACTTCCTGTTCACAAATGGGGTTTCGGGTCCGTCTACGAGCACCCTAACAGGGGTTCCCGGCCAACCTGTTGGTTGGGGGAGTCGGGGCTGGTCAGCGGTCTTGCGGGCGGCGACCTGTTGGTGCCGGGCGTCGAGCGTGCGTCCTGGGCGTCGGGTGTGAACCCCGGGCGTCGAGTGTGCGTCCCGGGCGTCGAGCGTGCGTCCTGGGCGTCGAGTGTGAACCCCGGGCGTCGCGTGTGCGCACACGGCGGCGACACGCCGAGCGGGCCCGCCACATCCACACACTCAAAGCCATAGCCGCACACTCAACCCAGCGTTGAGCGACTGTGCACCCCGGGCGGCGACGGGCCCGGCCTAAGCTCGACGACCATGACGGTGTCGCGCTTGCGGCCCTACGCGACCACGGTGTTCGCCGAGATGTCGGCACTGGCCGCGCGGATCGGCGCGGTGAACCTGGGTCAGGGCTTTCCCGACGAAGACGGACCCCCGGCGCTGCTGCAGGCCGCACAAGACGCGATCGCCGGCGGCGCGAACCAATACCCGCCGGGGATCGGCATCGCGCCGCTGCGCCACGCCATCGCCGCACAGCGCAACCGGCATTTCGGCATCGAGTACGACCCCGACACCGAGGTGCTGGTGACGGTCGGGGCCACCGAGGCCATCGCGGCGGCAGTCATCGGCCTGGTCGAGCCCGGCTCGGAGGTGCTGCTGATCGAGCCCTTCTACGACTCCTACTCGCCGGTGGTCGCGATGGCCGGGGCGCACCGAGCCGCGGTGCCACTGGTCGCCGACGGCCGCGGCTTCGCGCTCGACACCGACGCCCTGCGGCGGGCGGTGACCCCGGCGACCCGCGCGCTGATCGTCAACTCACCACACAACCCCACCGGCGCCGTGCTGAGCGCTGCCGAACTGCAGGCCATCGCCGAGATCGCGGTCGCGGCTGACCTTTTGGTGATTACCGACGAGGTGTACGAACACCTGGTGTTCGACGGCCATCGCCACCTGCCGCTGGCCGGCTTCGACGGGATGGCGCAGCGCACCATCACGATCTCCAGCGCGGCCAAAATGTTCAACTGCACCGGCTGGAAGATCGGATGGGCTTGCGGCCCAGCAGAACTCATCGCCGGGATGCGTGCCGCCAAACAGTATCTGAGCTACGTCGGCGGTGCGCCGTTTCAGCCCGCGGTAGCCCTGGCGCTGGACACCGAGGATGCCTGGGTGGACGAACTGCGGCGCTCGCTGCAGGCCAGGCGCGACCGACTGGCCGCGGGGCTCGCCCACATCGGCTTCGCGGTGCACGACAGCAACGGCAGCTACTTCCTCTGCGCCGACCCGCGCCCACTCGGGTACGACGACAGCACGACATTCTGTGCGGCGTTACCGGAAAAGGTCGGCGTGGCGGCCATTCCGATGTCGGCATTCTGCGACCCGACGGCGCCGCATGCCGACCTGTGGAATCACTTGGTGCGCTTCACTTTCTGCAAACGCGACGACACCCTTGACGAGGCGATCAAGAGGCTGTCCGCGCTCAAGACCGCTTAGAGGCCTCGTCGCCCATCACGCGCTTTCGCAGGCCCTCCAGTGCGGCGTAGAGAATTTTGTTGCCGGCCGAGCGCACCCAGAACTTGGGCAGCGGCGCCCTGAGTTCGATCGTGAGGCTGAATCGCACCCGGGTCTTGTCGTCGCCCTCACGCTCCAGGTTGTATTCGCCGTGCTGAGCGTGTTGCTGGGCGGTCTTCTGCGCATCCCAGACCATCCAGTCGGGGCCCCAGTGATATTCGACCATTTCGGTATCGGCGATGCCGCTTACTCTGATCGTCATCCGCACGTGGTGCGGCAGGCCGTCGGGATACCTGTCGACGACTTCGACGCGCTTGTGCAATGGCGACCACGAGGGCACGGCGTCCATGTCGGCCAGCGCCTCCATGATCACTCCCGGGGGCGCCGCAATGACGATTTCTGACGATGCGCGTATGGCCACTGTCTACCAAATTAGCAATCGAGAATGAATTACGGCGCCTTATCCGAACCGCCACGCGTCACCAGGTCGCGCAGCCCCTTCACCGAAGCGTCGAGGACGTTTTGCATCACCCGCCGCACGACGAATCCGGGAATGAAACCCGCGGGTTCGACGGTGATATCGAACCGCACTCGCGTCTGGTCGACGCCCTCGGGTTTGAGGTTGTATTCGACGTGCTGGCCGTGCTGCTGGGAGGTTCCCTTGACGTCGTACACCACCCAATCCGGACCCCAGTGATATTCCAGAACCTCTTTGTCGACGAGGCCGAAAATCCGAATGGTGGTTTTCACGCGGCGCGCCCGGCCGTCGGGATAACGGTCGATCACTTCTATCCGTTTATGCAGCGGCGACCAGGATTCCAGCACGTTGACATCCTCGAGCGCCCCCATGACCACGTCGAGCGGCGCATCAACTATGAATTCACGTGATGCCTTGACAGCCACTGAGGCCAACCTAGCAATCCCGTCCCAGGCGCGGAACGTGTTCAGGGTAATTAATTTGCTACCAGTTGATTTCGTCGATCGGCGTGGTAGTCGCCGGCGGCGGCCCGACGGGTCCGGCCGGTGTTCGCGAGAAACGCGGGGCGGGCGCGGCCTGCTCGACGCCGTGGGCGGTGATCACCGTCGACCGCGCGTTCAGATGATCGTCGACGGCGGCCTCACTCCAGGTCAGCACCGGCGTGACGCAGGCGTCGGTGCCGGCGAAAACCTGGGTCCACTCGTCTCGCGTGCGACTGGCGAATCGCTGCGCGAAGACGTCGTACATCTGCTGATACGAACCGATTTCGAGCTGGCTCGGCACGTCGTCGGGCGACAGACCCAGCCCGCCCAGCAGCGCGGCGAAGAACTGCGGCTCGATGGCGCCGACGGCCATGTACTTGCCGTCGGAGGTCTCATAGCAGCGATAGAACGGGGCGCCGCCGTCGAGCAGAAACGATTCACGCTTGTCGCGCAGGCTGCCAATTCCCTTCATGGTCCACATCATTTGGGCGAGCACGCTGACCCCGTCGACCATCGCGGCGTCGACCACCTGACCCTGACCGGACCGTTCCCGTTCGTACAGCGCGACGGCGATACCGATGAGCACCAGCATCGAACCGCCGCCGAAATCGGCGACCAGGTTCAGCGGCGGCATCGGCGGCCGGTCGGCGTAGCCCAGCGCCGACAACGCGCCGGTTCGCGACAGGTAGTTGATGTCGTGCCCGGCGGTCGGGGCCAACGGCCCGTCCTGCCCCCAGCCGGTGATCCGGGCGTAGATCAGCCGCGGGTTGACCGCCGCGCAGTAGTCGGGTCCGATGCCGAGTCGCTCGCAGGTGCCCGGCCGGAAGCAGTCCAGCAGCACGTCGGCCTTGGCGGCGAGCTCCAGCAGCGCACCCGGCTGCGTCTTGACGTCCAGGTCGACTATCCGCTTGCCCCGGTGCAACAGGTCGCGGTCCTCGGCCGGCATCGTCAGCCCGCCGGGGCGGCGCACCCGCACCACGTCGGCACCCAGGTCGGCGAGCATCATCCCCGCGTGCGGACCCGGTCCGATGCCGCCGAGTTCGAGGACTTTGATCCCGGCCAGCGGTCCGTCGCCGGTCATCGCGCCTACTTACCCTTCTTCACCTGCAGCACCCGCTTGCGTAATCCCTCGGTCCCGGTGTCGACCGTGCCCTTGATGGCGCGTTTCAAAACGAAGCCCGGCAGCGGGACCACCGGATCGACGCTGAGCTGGAACGTGACCTTGGTGGCGTCACCGGCGGGCGTCAGCTTGTAGGACGCGTCCTGCGAACGCTGCTGGCCCGAGCTGACCAGCGTCCAGCTGACCTCGTTGTCGCCCCACGTGTACGCGATCACCTGCTCGTCGGTGATGCCCGCGGCTTTGACTTTCATCTTGACCTTGGTGGGTCGACCGTTGGCGTCGCGCTCGAGGATTTCGACGCTCTGATGCGGCGGCGACCATTCGGTCACCGAGTCGAGATCGGCGATGACATCGAGGATCTCTTCGGGGCTGGCTTCGATGACAACTTCGCGGGTCTCGTTGATCGCCATGGCCCGCACGATAGCGAAATGACGTCCGGCCGGGAGCGCTTTCGACCGAGCGTACCGTCGACTTCGTGACTGCTACCACGCCCGACGCGGGGTCGGCCCCCGCGGATTCCGCCTACACCGTCGGTGACTACTTGTTGGACCGTCTCGCCGAGCTCGGCGTCTCCGAGATCTTCGGCGTCCCCGGCGACTACAACCTGGAATTCCTCGACCACATCGTCGCGCATCCGAGAATTCGGTGGGTGGGCAACGCCAACGAGCTGAACGCCGGCTACGCCGCCGACGGCTATGGACGGCTGCGCGGATTGGCAGCTGTGGTAACGACATTCGGAGTGGGTGAGCTCTCGGCGACCAACGCGATCGCCGGCAGCTACGCCGAGCATGTGCCCGTCGTGCACATCGTCGGCGGCCCCTCGAAAGACGCCCAGGGAACCAGGCGGGCGTTGCACCATTCGCTCGGGGACGGCGACTTCGAGCACTTCTTGCGCATCAGCCGCGAAATCACCTGTGCTCAAGCTAATCTCATGCCGGCAACGGCCTGCCGGGAGATCGACCGGGTGCTGTCGGAGGTGCGCGAGCAGAAGCGCCCGGGCTACATACTGCTGTCGACGGATGTGGCGCGCTTCCCCACCGAACCGCCCAGAACTCCGCTGCCGCGCTACACCGGCGGTACCAGCCCGCGTGCGCTGTCGATGTTCGTCGAGGCGGCCCGCGAGCTCATCGGCGACAACCGGTTGACCGTGCTGGCCGACCTGCTGGTGCACCGCCTGCAGGCGGTCAAAGAACTCGAGGCGTTGCTGACCGCCGACGTGGTGCCGTACGCCACGCTGATGTGGGGTAAGAGCCTGCTCGACGAGAGCGCGCCGAACTTCCTGGGAATCTATGCGGGCGCGGCCAGTGCTCCGGAGGTACGCGCCGCGATCGAAGACGCGCCCGTCCTGGTCACCGCCGGGGTCGTCTTCACCGACATGGTGAGCGGCTTCTTCAGCCAGCACATCGACTCGTCCCGCAACATCGACGTCGGGCAATATCAGAGCACCGTGGCCGGCCGGGTGTTCGCGCCGCTGGAAATGGGCGCCGCGCTGGGGGCGCTGGCCGAGATCCTGACCGAGCGCGGAATCAGTTCACCACCCGTCGCATCCGCGACAGGCCAACAGCGGCCGGCCGCGGCCCCGGCACCCGCGCGCGATCAAGCCCTGACCCAGGAGATGGTGTGGGACCGGCTGTGCGACGCGCTCACCCCCGGGAACGTGGTACTCGCCGATCAGGGCACCTCCTTCTACGGGATGGCCGACCACCGGCTGCCCAAGGGGGTGATGTTCATCGGCCAACCCCTTTGGGGCTCAATCGGTTACACGTTGCCCGCGGCGCTCGGCGCGGCGGTCGCGCACCCGGACCGAAGGTCGGTGTTGCTGATCGGTGACGGCGCCGCGCAGCTGACCGTGCAGGAGCTGGGCACCTTCTTTCGCGAGGGACTATCGCCGGTCATCGTGGTGGTCAACAACGACGGCTACACGGTGGAGCGGGCCATCCACGGCGAGACGGCGCCCTACAACGACATCGTCAGCTGGAGTTGGACCGACGTTCCCCAAACGCTGGGCGTGGTCGATCACCTTGCGTTCCGCGCGCAAAGCTACGGCGAACTCGACGACGCGCTGATCGCGGCGGCGGAACACCAGGACCGCATGGTGCTCGTCGAAGTGGTCTTGCCCCGCATGGAGATTCCGCCGCTGCTGGTCGAACTCGTCCAGCCGATGTCGCCGGATGGCAGCAGGCGTCGCTGAAGCGACCTAGGCCGTGCGGTCCGGCTTGGACGATTTGAGTATGGCCTGAACCGTTCGCCGACAACGGCCGCAGTCGGCCCCCGCCCCACAGGCATGGGCGACGTCCTTGGTGGTCGATGCTCCCGCGTCGACGACGTCGGACACCGTCTGGCTGGTGACTCCGTTACACAGACAGACGAACATCGAGCGGAAGGCTGACTAGCTCTCGATGCGCATGATGTCCGAGAACTGGCCGACGAACAGCGGCGGGTACAGGCCGACTCCCGCACCCGACATCCACTGGGCCGCGGCATCGGGGTGCTCGATCCACTCCCGCGCGCTGTCTTCGTCGGGGAATTCCTGCAGGATCAATACCTCGTGATCGTCGTCGAAAGCCTGGAATACCCATGTCTTTCGGATACCCGCCGCGGCGAATCTGTCCATCGCCGAGCCGACGCCCGCGATCAGCGTCGGCACATCGTCGACCGATGCGATGGCGGCCACCACGACCCCGGGCACCGCGGGAGTCGGCGGGGGCGCCGGGATGAACCTGTCGATGATCTCTCCGGCGAACACCGCGGGGATGTCCTCGACGCCGGCCTCGTCGAACCAGTCGAAGAACACCCGCGATCGCAGCAATTCCACGATCGGCTCGCGACTGTGCACCCCGATCATCACCAGCACGCGGCCGTAGTCATGCGTCGAGGTGTAGACCAGAACGTGGTGCGCTCCGATGTCGGACAGAGCCTTCTTGTTGCGCTCCAGGAAGGGCTTCACCCGGGTCGGGTCGGGCAACCGGTAGTCCGACGCGATCACCATCGAATGAATCTCGCCGTTGTTCATCGGAGTCGGTCCTTCATCACCTTCCCCGTCGCGTTGAGTGGCAGGGAATCAAGGAACTGTACCGCGCGCGGCACTTTGAACCCCGCCATCCGGTCACGACACCAACTGATCAGCTCGTCGGCGCTGACGGCACCGTCGAGGACCACAAACGCCTTGCCGACCTGCCCCAGTCGCTCGTCGGGAACGCCGATCACCGCCGCCTGCGCGACGGCCGGGTGGCTGAGCAGGAAGCCCTCGATCTCGGCCGGGTAGGCATTGAAGCCGCCGACGATGAACATGTCCTTCTTGCGTCCGACGATGCGCAGCCGCCCGGCCTCGGTGAATTCCCCCAGGTCTCCGGTGTGCAACCACCCGTCGCCGTCGATCGCTTGCGCGGTCGCCGCGGGATCGTCGAGGTAGCCCTGCATGACGCCGTAGCCGCGGACCAGCACCTCGCCGTCCTCGGCGATGCGCACCTCAACCCCCTGGCATGGGACGCCCGCGGTGGTGGCGACGTCCTCGAAGGAATCGCCGGGCAGCGACAAGGTGACGTTGCCGGCCTCGGTGAGCCCGTAGCCGGTCATCAGCGTCTGAAACGGCAGTTCGCCGTGGATACGGCGGACCAGCTCGACGGGGATGTCGGCGGCGCCGGTCACGCCGGCGCGCAATGTGGACAGCTTCGACTTGTCCCCCACCGTCAGCAGCGAGTGATATAGAGTCGGCGGCCCGGGAAGCATCGTAATGCCTTCGCGCGCAATGATTTCCACTACCGTGTCGACATCGAACACCGCGACCGGCAGCATCGTCGCGCCGCGCAGGAAGGACGTGACGAGTCCCGCCTTCAGGCCAAACGTGTGGAAGTACGGATTGATCTGCAGGTAGCGGTCGCCCTCGCGCAGATCCGCGAGCGTGGCCCACTCCTCGTACATGCGCAGCGTTTGGCGATGATTCATCATCGCCCCCTTCGGGCGGCCGGTGGTGCCCGAAGTGAAGATGATGTCCGAGATGTCGTCGCCGCTCACCGCCCGCTCGAAGGGTGAACCGCTGGAAAGAAAGTCGGACTTCAGGTCGATGACGGGTGTGCCCACCGGCGCGGCGAAGTCCTGACCCAGAAAGCCCTTCTGCACCAGGACCGCTTTCACCCCGCTGCGGGCGATGATGTCGCCCGCTTCTTCGGTCTTGAACCGCGTGTTGACCGGCACCAGCACACCGCCCGCGGTGAGCAGCCCGAACGCGGCGATGATCCACTCCGCCGAGTTGGGCGCCCAGATAGCGACTCGCTCGCCCTTGTCGACACCGAGGTCAGCGAAAGCTCCTGCAGCACAACGGATTCGGTGGACGACTTCGGTGAAGGTGAAGCGCAGCGGACCGTCGACGACTGCTTCGGCATCGCCGAATCGGTCCGCCGCGCTCAAGACCATCTCGGGGATGGTCTCCCACCCAGGGGTGTTTGTCACACGGTGACGAGTCGGGACAGGTTGCCGCCCATGATCTTTGCCTGGTCGTCAACCGACAGGTGCGACAGTGCGTTGACGTAGAACGTCGGCTCCGCCAGACCTTCTGGGTGCGGCCAGTCCGAGCCGTACAGCACCTGATCCACACCGACGAGGTTGACCAGATCGTCGATGCCGTCCTCGAAGAACGGGCTCACGTAGATGCGGTTCTTGACCATCTCGACCGGGTCGCTCGGGAAGGCTTCCGGCGCCTTGCGGAAGACCTCGGCCAGGCCGTCCAGCAGCGGAGTCATCCACTTCGAACCGGCCTCGACGATCGCGACCTTCAGCTTGGGGTGGCGGTAGAGCGCGCCGTGAATCACCCACGACCCCACCGAGTCCTGGATCGGCCGCCACTCGTTGAGGATGCCCATCGCATTGGTTTGGAACGGCAGCATCTCCTGGTCGGCACCGTCCCACTCGGAGGTGTACCGGGAGTAGCCGCTGTCGCTGGAGTGCATGCCGACCAGCACGTCGTGCTCGACGACGCGCTCCCAGAACGGGTCGAACTCGGGCACCGCGAACGAACGCGGGCCACGGAAGCCGGGAACGGGAGCCGGGCGGACCAAGATGGCGCGGGCACCACGCTTGACGGCCCACTCCAGCTCCTCGATCGCCTTCTCGACGATCGGCAGGGTGATGACCGGGGTGGTGAAGATGCGGTTCTCGTAGTTGAAGCCCCAGACCTCGTCGAGCCACTGGTTGAGGGCATGGATCAAAACGTGGATGGCGAGCGGGTCGTCGCGCAGCCGCTCCTCGATCAGGCTGGCCAGGGTCGGGAACATCAGGGTGCGGTCCAGACCCAGCTCGTTCATCTTCTCCAGGCGCGGACCGGGCTCGAAGAACGCCGGGATCGCCCGCATCGGCTCACCGAACAGTTCGCGCTTGCTCTTGCCTTCCGGGTTGCCGTACTTGAAGTACTCCTCCCAGGCACCCGGCCGCGCGACGACCTCGAAGGTCGGGTTGGGGATGTAGTTGCTGATCTGGCCGCGGATCGCGATCTTCGTCCGCCCGTTGACCTGGACGTACTGGACGAAGTCCTTGTACTCCTTGGGCAGGTACTTGGTCAGCGCCTCCGGCGGCTCGTAGAGGTGATTATCAGCGTCAAAGATTGGAAACGGGACGTCTTCCCGGTGTGACAACTGGCCCATGAGATCCTCCTTCGCGATTTGTGAGAATACTATTCTCTACCAGGCCGCACCGCAAACGTGATCCCCAGGGTTGACCGCCGCTCGCGGTCTCGGCGGGGGCGAGTCGCGCCGGCCGCCGCGGCGACGCTGCGATCAGCAGGTCACGACGATTTTGAAGGTCGCCGAAGCCGCTTCGTTCGGCTTGTCGGTCTTGAATCCGTTTGCGGTGCCGCTGATCGTGAATTTGTCACCGCTCATGCTCATGTCGGCGTCGCCTTCGCCTCCGCGGGAGTACATGCCGGTGAACCCGCCCAGGTTCTGAATGCGCACGGACTGCGCTGACGCCGGCTGTGCCCCTTCGTCGATGATGATCTTGGCTCCGGCAAAACTGCCGCCGATATCGATTGTCCGGGTCCATTGGAATTGGCCGCATTTCACGACGTGGAAACTCGCGTCGCTCCCGTTGACGGTCACCGATGCCGTGCCGGCGACCTGGGTCGACGGGCGCGACGTGCATGCCCCGAGGCCGGCGACAGCGAGCACCGCAGCAACTGCCGCGACGGTTCGGTCCTGCACTGGGCCACCTCTATTCTGGATGTACAAACCCCTGCGGCCTGCAGCGATGATGTTATTCTCGCCGCACGAGAATGCCAATATCGACGCCTCTTCCGAGGAGCAACTAACGCATGCTGGACTTGGAGCTCGACAACGGGCTTGCGGTGCTCACCATCGACCGCCCTCACGCGCGCAACGCGATCGCGCTCGACACCATGGACCAGCTGGAAAAGGCACTCGATGCCGCGGCCGGTGCCCAGGCCCTGGTGATCAGGGGCGCCGGCGACAAGGCTTTCGTGTCCGGCGGTGACCTCAAGGAGCTCAGCGCGCTGCGGACCATTGAGGAAGCCACCGCGATGGCAAAGCGCATGCGGTCCATCTGCGACCAGCTGGCGAGCTTCCCGGCTCCGGTGATCGCCGCGCTCAATGGCCACGCCTTTGGCGGTGGCGCCGAAGTAGCCGTCGCCGCCGACATCCGGGTCGCCGCGAGCGACGTCAAGATTGCGTTCAATCAGGCGACGCTGGAAATCATGCCCGCCTGGGGCGGCGCGGAGAGACTGGCCGCGCTGGTCGGAAAGAGCAGGGCACTTCTGTTGGCGGGCAGCGGAAAAACCCTGGACGCCGCCGAGGCCGAGCGCATCGGGTTGGTGGACGTGGTGTTACCACGCGCCTCGTTCGAAGAGGGCTGGCGTTCGCTTGCCACCTCCCTCGCCCACCAACCGGCCGCCGAGATAAAACGGGTAATCAACGGCGTTTCGCCTGATGAGGCGATAGCATCCTTTGCACGACTGTGGGTTGCCGACGCGCACTGGCAGGCCGCAGAGCGGCTGATGAACCGAAACGCCAAGCCGCAGGCGGCCGGAGGAGCGGAATGAGAACCAGCATGAAAGGACTGCTGAGCATCGCGTCGGCGATGACGATGGTGGGGTCGTTGATGAGCGCCAGTTTGGCCGTGAGCGCGCCACTGGCAAATGCCGACCCGGTCATGCATCACGTCAAATACGCCGTCACCGCTGAGAATCCGATCTACGTCGACATCTATTACCTGGATCACCAGCCGGTCAGATTCTCCGATTACAGCCACAACCCGTACTCGTTCACCCCGCACGTCAACGTCGATCTCGTCCCGGGCCAGCCGTGGACCTACGACCTGGACATGACTGACCCCGACCACTACGCGATGGTCGTGGCAAGCACGGGCACGGAGCCCGGCACGCCGGGGCTTCACTGCGTTCTGGCGGTGGACGGCGTCGTCGTCGTATCCAAGGACGGCCTCAAAGGCGTGCTCTGCTCGCTGCGCAACTGGTGAACCACCCAGGCCTGCGACACTCCCGGAATCGGCTGCGGCTCACCCTCCAGGCGACGCAGGTAGCTTTCGACTAATTCGACGGTTTCGGCGTGGCCGCCGGAAATACCAACCGCCTGCTCGAGAACCAGGAACCTCGACAGGCTCGACATCAGCACGGTAACCACCGCGGGCGGCATCTGCGTGCTGTCCACGCCGTACTTCTGCAGCGCGGTCGTCACTGCTTGCCGTTGTTCTTCGCGGAAACGTTCGGCGTAGTAAGCGATTTCGGCCCGCATCTCCTTGCGGTGATTGGCCAGCGCCATGAATTCCATGGAGATGCGGGTAAATGCCGGATCGGTGCCGAATCGCCATACCGCCCACAGCGGCTGCGGCGACTGCATCAGCTGCGCGTGCGCCTCGAGCGCTTCCTCACCGCGGCGGCGGAAAACCTCGAGAAACAACTCTTCCATGGTGCGGAAGTAGTAGTGCACCAGCTGAGGTTTCAATCCGGCCTTGTTCGCCAGCCGGCGCGACGTGACGGCGGCGTAGCCCTCTTCGAGCATCAGCTGCTCGGCCGCGTCGAGCAGCAGACCGCGGTTCTTAGCGTCCGGCGCCCCGATCCTGCGGGCCGATGTCATACCGCTACTCCGTCCTGTCCTCGCTCGCGCGTCGACCACGGGAATCGTAGCGCGGCACGCCCTTGTGACCTTGACCATGACATTACTGCCGTGCTAAGCAGGTGCTCAGCAGAACTCCAATCTCTGGCGGCGCTACTGGCTGTCGCCGATCCACACCGGTCACTCCAGCCCAGGGGGAAACAACCCGATGAGCGATTACGACTCGATCGACTTCTTCACCGATCCGTCTCTGGTCCCGGATCCGCACCCATACTTCGACTACCTGCGCAGCCAGAACCGAGTGCTGCGCCTGCCACATTACGGAGTCGTCGCCGTCACGGGCTACGCGGAAGCCACCGAGGTATACAAGGACCCCGAGACCTTCTCGAACATCAACTGCCTGGGCGGCCCGTTCCCACCGCTACCGTTCACGCCCGACGGCGACGACATCAACTCACTGATCGACGAGCACCGCAGCTACTTCCCGATGAACGAGCACATGATCACCATGGACCCGCCGGACCACACCAAGGCCCGCTCCGTGCTGAGCAAGCTGCTGACCCCCAGCCGGTTGAAGCACAACGAGGAGTTCATGTGGCGCCTGGCCGACCGTCAGCTCGAGGAATTTCTCGACAGCGGCCAGTGCGAGTTCATCTCCGAATACTCCAAGCCGTTCGCCACCCTGGTGATCGCCGACCTGCTCGGCGTCCCGGAGGACGACCACAAGGAATTCCGCGCTGTGCTCGGCGCCGACCGCCCGGACGCGAAAGTTGGTGCTCTAGACCATAACTCGGTCGGCATCAACCCACTGGAGTGGCTCGACGAGAAGTTCTGCAACTACATCGAGGACCGGCGCCGCGAACCGCGCGGCGATGTGCTGACCTCACTGGCGGCCGCGCTGTACCCGGACGGGTCGACGCCTCCGGTGATCGAGGTAGTCCGCTCGGCCACGTTCCTGTTCGCCGCCGGTCAGGAGACGACGGCCAAGTTGCTCAGCGCCGCGCTGCAGTTCTTGGGCGAGCGGCCCGACATCCAGCAAGAGCTGCGCGAGGACCGCAGCCTGATTCCCGGATTCATCGAAGAATCACTGCGCATGGAGAGCCCGGTCAAGAGCGACTCGCGCCTGACCCGCAGAGCCACCACCTTGGGGGGCGTCGACATTCCCGCCGGCACCGTGGTGATGATCCTGCCCGGAGCGGTCAACCGCGATCCGCTGCGGTTCGAGAACCCGCACGACTTCGACTTGCGCCGCAAGAACGTTCGCGAGCACATGGCGTTTGCCCGCGGCGTGCACTCGTGCCCGGGCGGGCCACTCGCGCGGGTGGAGGGCCGGGTCTCGATCGAGCGCATCCTGGACCGGATGCCGCACATCGAGATCGACGAAGCCCACCACGGCCCGGCCAGCGAGCGTCGTTACACCTACGAGCCGACCTACATCTTGCGCGGCTTGAGCGAACTGCACCTGTCGTTCACGACCGCAGACGCGGTCGCGCCCGTGGCCTGAACCGTACTACCCGAGCTGCAGTCCGACGAAGTAGCAGCTGAGCATCGCGACGGCCATCACGATCACCCAGGCGTCGGTCAGCCGGCAGAGCAGGACCGGTGCGCTTCGCACCTCCATGAACTCGCGAAAGATGATGCGCACCTTGATGAGTGCGATCACTATGACGCTTGAGGTCACCACCGCGCTGGATTTCAGCGACCCGTCGACCGAGTGGTCGATCCACAGGTAGCCGAGCGTGAGCAACGCCAGGATCACCCACACAACCAGTAGCCGCTTGTTGAATTTCACGCCTCACCTCACCACGTACAGCAGCGCGAAGATGAGCACCCACAGGAAGTCGACGGTGTGCCAGTAGGTCGCGCACGTTTCGACGATCTGCTGGGATTCCCGCGGCCTTGTTGCCGCGCTTCGGAGTTGGTACACGATCACGCCGAGAACGACGAAGCCGATCAGCAGATGAACAAAATGGATCCCGGTGAGAAAGAAGTAGTAGGTGAAGAAGTCGTTGCTGTCCAACCCATTTCCGCTGTTGACCAGCCGGGCCCACTCGAACACCTTGAAGAAGAGGAAAACCGCGGCGAGTGCGGCCGTGATGAAGACGTCTCGCAGCGCTGCGGAGTATTCGCCGGCGCGCGACGACTGAACACACCGGGCCACCGACCACGAGCTCAGCAGCAGGACGAGTGTGTTGAAAACTCCGATGCGCAGGTCCAGGTGCGCCTGAGCGTGTATGAATAGCTCGGCGTTGCGGGCTCGGGAGAACAGGTAGAAGCCGAAATACCCTGTGAACACCAGGGTCTCGAACAGCACGAAGGCCCACATGTCGGGCTGACCCGGCACGAATTTGGCACGTTGGTCCTTCTCGGTCAGGTCGGTCTGCAGATCGGTCATTGCGCAACAGCCTTTTTCCGCGGGAAGTCCGGCAACCGCCCGGTGCCGAAGTCTTCGCGCCGGATCATCCGGTACAGCATGACAACGAAGGTGACTTGGTAGATGCCGAACACGACCATGTCCAGCCACCAGGCGATCTCACCGTCCCAGGCCAACACACCGCGCCGGAAGATCCAGCAGGGCGCGACGACGACCTCGGTCAGCGCGTTGCAGAGGTTGAGATAGCCGAACCACTTGGGGAACACCCGATTCTTGTCGAGCAGGATCGCGACCATCCAGATCAGCGAGCCGATCAGGAAGACTCCCATCGTTCCGTCGAAAGACAAGAAGGCGAAATCGTAGAGCCAGCCGATCACTTCCGGGTTGCGCTCTGGTCGCAGCGTCCCGACAAGCAGCGCGATGTTGAGCAGGATCATGCCGGGAACCGCGCTGAGCGAGTAGATGATCAGATACGAGTAGCCGAACGCGCGGCTGACCGACATACGCCGCATCGAATATGCGATCAGGGCATTGTTTGTCGCGATCGCGCCGCTGATCGCGAAGATGATGCCGAATCCGACCGGGATGCCGAGGTGGCGTTCGGAGAACCAACCGACCTGCGTCGCGAGGTCCCAGGTGGGCTCCGGTGGGGGCTGAACTTGCGCGATGATGAAGAACACCGGGAAGAACAGGTTGTAAAACGCGACGAGTACCCACCACGCCAACCAGAGTTCACGCTTGGGGTTGTACCGCAGGTGCCAGACGATCCGGCGATGCAGCGGGCCGGAAGGCGGCGTGGCCGGCGAGGTCGGCGGTGTGATCACCGCACTCATGCGTCGACCAATTCGTCTGGGCGCCGACGATTTTCGGCGCGCTCGCGATAGATGGCCCGTCCCAGCGCGACGCCCATCACGACGATCCAGACCGCGATGGCAACGTTTTTCACCCAGAACGACAAGAAGCCGTCCCAGGCCAGCGGCCCGGTCAACGACACCCCGACAAAGGCCGCGGGCACCAGCGCGGCGGCCACGAGAAGGTTGAAGTGGGCTACCCAGGATGGGAACACGGGTCGCGGCTGATCATCGAAATAGATTGCCACGGCGAGGATCACGCTCTGCCCGATCAGGAACGGGACCAGGATGGTGAACGTCATCCAGCCGAAATCGTTGAGCAGCTGCGTCAGCTCCGGACTGCGCTCGGGACGAAAGGCGGCCAGCAGCCAGCAGACGTTGGCGACGAGAAACAACGTCGGACCGCCGGCCACGCAACCCAGCATCGCGTAGGAGAAAATCGGAGTCCGGTGCGCCATCCTGCGGATCTGCAGCACGATCAACGCCAGGATCGGAACCAGGCACACGCCGAACCAGTTGAACACGATCATGCTGTACCGGATCTGCGGAATGTGGGCCGGATCCCGATAGAACGCGGCAACCTGTTCGGCCGGCATCGACGGCGACATCGGCGGATTGAACCCCGGAAACAGCAAGAAGCCGGCGATCCAGAGGATTACCGTGACGGGCAATGTCCACAGCAGAATGACTTCGCCGTCGGTAGGCCGCAGCGCCGCTCGCCCACCAACCGCATCTGCACCGCCGATGTCCGTCATCGGTACTCCCTTCGGCACGTGATCGCCGCGCTACATTCGGCTCGTCCCCGAAGCTAGCCGGTCGGCTAGCCTCGGGTCAATAGCCGGTCGTCTAGGCTCGTTCCGTGGGAACAGCAGGACGGCCGGTAAGCGATGAAGAGCTGAGAGTTGTTCACTACAGCCCTGCCCGGACCCGGGTGCTCGACGCCGCGCTCGACCTGTTCGCGCAGCATGGCGTCAGCGGTACGTCGCTGCAGATGATCGCCGATGCCGTCGGGATCACGAAAGCCGCTGTGTACCACCAATTCCGGACCAAGGATCAGATCGTGATCGCGGTTACCGAGCGCGAGCTCGGGCGGCTGCTTCCGGCGCTGGAGGCAGCCGAGGCGCACGGCAACGGACGCCAAGCCCGGGATGCGCTGCTGGAGAGCGTCGTTGAAATGGCCGTCCGCGACCGCCGGCTGGTGCGTACGCTGCAGTTCGATCCCGTCGTTGTTCGGCTGCTGGCCGAACACAAGCCGTTCCAACGCTTTATGGACCGGTTGTATGACGGACTGCTGAGCGATGCCGGCCTCGACGGCCGGATCGAGGCGGCCATGTTCTCCGGCGCGATCAGCACCGCGGTCATGCACCCGCTGCTGGCCGACATCGACGACGACACGCTGCTCGAGCGGCTCACCGACATGATCCGGCGCCTGCTCGGTTTGCATCGAGAACCCGCCGAGTAGGGTTTCGAGTAGGGCTAGGTGTCGCCGCGGACCCAGCTCATCATGCCGTCGTGGGCAAAACAGATCAGGAACAGGCCGTCGGGCGCCTGTGCGACGTAGTTTTGGTAGTACTGGCAGTTGTCGCCCTCGTTCTTGACTCCCGCCATCGGGGGGGACCGGAACCACCGGGGCTGATATCTCCGCGGCGAACCGCAGAACATCAGGCGTCCGGGCTGTGAGGCGAAGGAGACATAACCGTCGGTTACGCCGAAGGCGTAGTAGGTGGTGTTGTCGCACGGCGCCCCGAGCACCTGATGCGGCATGATCCCCGGCGTGCAGTCGGGATAGTCGCACACGGTCGGCCCGGCGACCGACGGCGGCGCCGCCAGCACACCGACGCCGAGCAACGCGGCAAAGAGGGCCACGATAAATCGCACCCGATTACTTTGCCACACCTGAAAAGAAAATTCTCCTGGTTGGAGAAGATCGCCTGCGCGAGAACGGCCGTCCGTGCCGGCGCCCCCCGCACGCTACCGCGTCGCATTCCCTGGCCGACGCGTATTTCCGCATGTAACAGCCGTTAAGGAGGGTGCCCGAGGACGGCCGCGAGCCAAGGCCGAAGTGATAAGCTGCTTCTCCGTGCACGATCCGGAGGGGCCTGACGCCGACGATTGTGGTGACCCGACGGATCTGACCGATCCCGACGACCCACAGTCGTGCTCCCGGGTCCCGGCGCCCGCTTCCGAAACGGACATAGAAGACGAAGTTGCCGAGGCCGAAGCGCGGGCTGAGGCGGCCAGGGCACGCGTCGAACGGCTGCATCGCGCGGCGGAATCGGGGGACGCGGAAGACGCGGTCGTGTCCCCACATGCCAAGCAGCGCTCCGCAAAGCGGACCCGGAAACGGTTGCCGCGTCGCCCCGGGCGTCCGCGGTGGCTTCGCCGCCCAGGGCGCAAAGCAATAGCTGCCGGCGTCGGCATCGTGGTTGCCTGCGCTTCACTCGGCGCGAGCGGTTACATGATGTGGCACCACCGCACCGTGGCGCATGATCGCCGGCTCGCCGTGGAGTTCGCGGCGGCCGCCAGGCAAGGGATCACGACGCTGATGTCGATTGACCCCGAACATGCCAAGGAGAACGTCCAGCGCATGATCGACGTCTCGACGGGCGACCTCAACGCCCAACTGTCGGCGATGTCAGTCCTCATGGTCAAGAAGGCCCAAGACTCGAAGATCGGAAACAAGGTCACCGTCGAAGCCGTCGCCGTTGAGTCGTTGAGCGACAATTCGGGGGTCGTGCTGGTGGCGGCGAAAACCGATGCCACTGGGCCGGATAACGAGAAACCACCGCCGGCCTTGTTTCGGCTGAGCGTCACCTTGGATCGCGACGGCGGTCAGCTCAAGATGTCGAAAATTGATTACCTGTCATGACTTTCGAGCGTGATTCGTCGCTGGGTAGCAGCGAAACGGCAACGGACAACACGGAGATTCCGCCCCCCGAGCGGTCGGCACGTTCGCGCCGGCTGGCGGCGACCCGCCGCTGGGTCCGCCGCTGTTTGGCAAGCTGGCGTTCAATCGTCGTGACCACGTTGGTCGTTGCCGCCGTAGGGGTCGGTGCCGGTGTGTACCTCAATGTGTATCGCCCGGATCAGCGGGTCGACGACGCGGCGGCCCATCGGGCCATCCAGGCGGCTTCTGATGGCGCCGTCGCGGTGTTGTCGTATTCCTACGACCACTTGGATCGCGATTTCTCCAGGGCGAAATCGCATCTCACCGGTGAGTTTTTGGCCTACTACAACAAATTCACCAACGATATCGTCGGGCCGACCGCAAAGCAGGGGCACCTGACAACCACCGCCAAGGTGATTCGGGCCGCAGTTTCGGATTTGCATCCCGATTCGGCCGTCGTACTGATTTTCGTCGACCAGACCACGGCGAGCATGCAAAAGAAAGATCCCGCGAAGAACGAAAGCGCCGTCGTAGTGACGCTGACAAAGGTCGACAATTCGTGGCTGATCGCCAAATTCGAACCGGTCGGATGAGTCCGATCTAACCGTTTACCCCATCGGCCAAAACGGTGTAACGTCAACGCTCGAGAACGCCGCAACCGACGGCGGAAAGGTGCCACAGGCACTGTCGGAATCTGCGCTTCGAGGAGCAGCTGATGCGTTCAGTCAACACACTCGCCACCGCAACGCTGGTGGCCGGCACGGTATTCGGTGGATTGGCCACGGCCTCGACAGCCCAGGCAACGACCAAGGAAGAAGTGGCCATCAACGGGACATACCACGTCACGTCCATCGGCGACTGGGCCCAGCGAAACGATCAATACTTCGCCGAGCCGACGGTCTACCAAACATGGACGATCAGCTCGACGTGCGACACATTTCAGGAATGCCACGGCACGGTGAAGAGCGACCAGGGATGGACCGCGCCCCTCTATATGAATGATGGGGAGATGTGGAAGGTGAGACGCGAAGTGCCGAATTGGGAGCGGTGCGAAGACGGTACCGCATTCCCCGGACAGCAGACCTTCTTTTTCTACCCGGTGAACGAGAATGGCGGATTTCAAATCGGGTCGCGGACGTTGTCCGGCAAGGACAAGACGGTCGGCCCAAGCGGTGCGTGCGGGCAAAACCAATGGCTTGATATAGCAATGCCGTTGCGCCTGGACCAGGTGTCCTGACCGGGCGGTCCTAGTTCCGCCGGTCCGCCGTTTCGCGGCCTAACAGCGTTTCAGGACATGCCTCAGGTAGGAAGCATGTCCTTCCACGTCTTGGGAGCTTTCGAGGGCGCGAGATCCGACTGCTCGTACAACTTCCCGTCCGGACCGACATAACGACCGGTGTGCGGGTCGTACTTTGCCACCACGATCGACGGCGCGGGCTTAGATCCGTTGGCCCCGAACGCACTTGGCGCAGCCTGGGGTTGTCCACCGTCGGCCTGATCCGGCGGTGTGGGGGCCGGTGGTGGCGGCGGTGGCGCGGGAAGCTCTCCCGGTGCTGGGACGTCGAGTGGCGCAAACGCCGGAATGTCAGCCGACATGGGCGAAATGGGCGCCAGCCTCGGTCCCGAGGACGGCACCGGGGGTACCGCGGCTCCGACCGTGCCCGGGGGTGGATTGTCTCCCCGCGGCCCCGCGGGTGCGCCGCGCGGCACTGCGCCCGGCGGCAACGGCGTTCCCCCGACCGGGGCAAAGATTCTCTGGTCGGCCGTAATCCGGTCGTCCGGCGGGACGCCCTGGGCGATCAGATTCGGATCCAATGGATAGGGGCCGAGGGTGTGCTGGCGCATCGCCAGCGGCATGAACGGCTTGTCGCTGTTGCAGATTTCGACTGTAGGCGCGCGCTTACCCGGGTGACCCATGCAGGGATAGTTGCGGGCACCGCGAACCGCCAACGGTGAATCCTGCGGGAGTTTGCAATACAACCCGTCCGGTGTGTCGATATCGCTGAGGTCGTCCGGGGATCGCCACGTGTTGGGTGGCATGAAGCCGACCGTGCAAATGGGCGGGTCATCGATCGTGAGTGCGAAGTCGCCCATGGCCTTACCGTCGGGATGGTTCTCGCCCTGTGCAGCCTGCTCGATGGCAACCGCCGACGGCAGCAATACCAGCAACTGCTCGATCGAGGGGTGATAGGTCACGCCGATCTGCCCGATGGTGGTCAGGTTGGCAAGCAGCACCGGCAGCGTGGGTTTGATCTGTTCGAGAAGCCGCGACGCTTCGTTCGCAGCGCCGGGACCGTCCCGCAAGATGGTGCGGAAGTGAGAATCGTCGTTCACCAACACATCCGAAATCCCGGCGAAGCTACGTGCCCACGTCCGAATCGAATCGGTGGTGCTTGCTTGCGTATCCAGCAGTGGCCCAGTGTCTTCGGTGAGAGCCTTGGTGCGATCGACAACACCGTTGGCGTCGCGGGACAGGGTCTCCGAGGAATCGATCAGTGAGCCCAGGTCGTAACCGGAACCGTTGAAGCCCTGGAAGGTCTCGTCCAGTAATTGGCCGAGTTTGGTCTTTGGGATGCTGCCGACCAAGGCGTTGAGCTGCTCGAGCATCGGCCCGACAGCCTGCGGAATCGTCGTGTCACGCGCGGAGATGACCGAGCCGTCGTGCAGGTACGGCGGCGAATCGGTCTTGGGCCGTAAGTCCACGTACTGTTCACCGACCGCGGAAACACTGAGCACCTCCGCGGTCAGGTCCGCGGGGACCTTGGGCGAAGTGTTAAGGGACAGCGTCGCTTTCGCACCGGTCGGCGTCAACCCCACCGAGGTGACCTTGCCGAGCTGAACTCCCCGATAGGTCACATTCGAAAACTGATACAAGCCACCGGTAGCCGGCAGCTCCAGCGTCACCGTCATCCGGCCGATGCCCAGCAGGGTCGGCGCCTGGATGTAGAAGAGGACCATCGCGATCACGCCAAGGGTTCCGACGATCGTGAAAATCCACAGCTGCAGCCGAACAAAACGCGTCAGCATCTATCCGCCACCTCCCGTCGGTGCCGGCCCCGGCGCTTCACCAAGGCCCGCATCGGGCGTCTGGGCCGGCGGGGGTCCGGGCAGCGGGCCGAATCCCGGTGGCGGCGCGGGCAGCGGCAGCGCATTGGGGTCGACCCACGGTGGCCGCAGGGGGTTGTGCAACGGATCGAGGGTGTAATTCATGCGATACGGATCCCCGGGCTCCGGTACCACCGGCATGTCCAACTGCCCCCAGTGGGTTCCCAACAACAATCCCTTCTTGAGCCGTGGAATCGACAGGTCGAGATCGACGTGCAGGTTGAAGTAGTCGCCGCGCACGGCGCGGTCGACGAAGTTCTGCGTGAACGGGAACACGAAACCCGCCGCGATCGCCATGCCGAACTCCGGCCCGACATCGGCGAGCGCCTTGATGGCCGGCTCCAAGTTCTTGAGGTTCCGAATCAGGTCGTCCTGGGCGTCGTTGACCAACCGATTCGCGGTATTGCTGAACGCGCGCAGGTGATCCAGGGCCTCCGTCAATCGCGGGCGCTCCTTGATCAACACCTCAAGAGCCGGCGGAATCTTGTGCAGCGCCTCGGTCAACACATCACGCTGGGCCGCGAAGGTGCCCGACAGCCGGTTGAGCGCCTGAATGGACTCAACGATGTTGTCGCGCTGCTGATCCAGCGTCCCCACGAACGTGTCCAGGCGGTTGAGCAGATCCCGCGCGGCACCCGCGTGCCCCGACAGCGCGGTCGAGAAGTTGTGGATGACCTCCCCGATCTGCCCCAGCCCGCCGCCGTTGACGACCGCGCCCAACGACGACAACGTCTGCTCGGTCGACGGATACGCCGTCGACCGGCTCAACGGAATCGTGGCCCCGGGCTGCAGCCGACCGCTGCCCGACTGGCCCAGCGGCGTATTGAGCTCCACATGCATCGAGCCCAGCAGGCTGGTCTGACCGACGGTGGCCACCACATTGGCCGGCACGACGACATCGCGCTTGACCGAGATCTCGACGTCGGCATGCCAGCCCTGCACCCGCATCTCACCGACACTGCCGACCACGACGTCGTCGACCATCACCGGTGAATTCGACTCCATCGTCCCAACATTCGGCAACTCGACGTGATAGATATTCGCCCCCGGCCCACGCCCCACCGCACCGGGCAACGGCAACGAATTCAGGCCGTGGAACGCACACCCCGACACCGACAACACCACACAACAGCCCACGGCGAACACCCGCCGCACCGCAACCGAGCCGATCACTGTTGTGGCCCTTCGCCTGGCAGCAACATGTCCGACACACTCGCCGCCGGCGGCGGTGGTGGTGGCATCGGAGTCGTCGGCGGCGGCGGCAGCGGCATCGCCGCGCCCGGTATCCGCTCCGGGGGCACCGCCCCCGGCGGTCCCACCGGATCACCCGGCAGCCCGGTGTAGGCCGACACCGCGGGCGGGATCTCGGGTGGTCCGGGTTTCGGGCCCTCGCCCCCGGGCGCCAGGCGCGGTTCGGTGTAGAGGATCTTGGACGGGTCGATGGACTTCTGCAGAATGAAGTTGATGGGCAGTGGCGAGTTGTTGAAGTTGAGCAGCCGCAGTCCGGGACCGATGAACAGGGCGCACAGCTTGCCCGATTCGACCGCGGTGACGTTCTCGATGGCGCCGATTTGGTCGCAGCCCGGAGCCGACAGCAGAAGCTGACCGCCCCAGGTGGGATTCGCGAAGTTCATCAGTCCGAACCCTCCGACGATGGTTCCGGTGTCGGCGTTGTAGTCGTTGAAGAAGTTGCCGAGCGCATTCGGCGCGCCATGCAAAATGTTTTCCAGGGCCATGTGGTGATCGACCAGGTTCTGGGTGACGTCGGCCAGCCTGGCGATCTGTTCGCTGGTCTGGTTGCGACTGCCGGCGATGAATCGCTGCACCTCACCGACCGCCGTCGACAGATCTGTCAGCGCCGCGTCGAGGTCGGATTTGCTGTCGTTGACCACGCTGGTGAGCGTGGCCAGGCGGTTGTTGAACTGCACGATCTGAACGTTGCTGTCCCGCAGCGCTCCGACGAAGGTCTGCAGGTTCTTGATGATGTCGACGATGTTGCCGCTGCCGTTGGCCAGGATCCGGGCCACACCTGACAATTGCCCGAGTGTCTGCCGCAGCTTGTCGCCGTTACCCTCGAGAGCGTTGGCGGCGCTGTCGATGAAACGGCCTACGGATGTGCCCGACACCCCACTCTTGGGTCCCAAATCCGTTGCGAGCCGCATCAACTGAGTCTTGACCTCATCCCACTCGACCGGCACCGCGGTCCGTTCGACCGGTATGACGGCGCCATCGCGCATGACCGGCCCACGGTCGCGATAGGCCGGTGAGAGCTGTACGTAGCGGGCAGCCACCAAGTTCGGGGCGACGACTACCGCCTTCGCGTCCGCCGGAATGGGCACGTCGCGATCGACCTTGAGGGTCATCTTCGCCTGCGTACCCTGCGGCGTAATGGATTCGATGTTGCCGACTTTGACACCGGATACCCGCACCTCGTCGTTGGGATAGATCGCGGTGGCGGTGGTGAAGTACGCCGTGATCGTCTTCGGGCCGAAGAACGTACTGCGGACGAGCACGGCAGCGCCGGCGAGAATCAGCACGACCAGGACGACCGACGCGATGGCCGCCAGCCTCTTGCGTGGGATGGTCATTGTGATCCGCCGATCCGTCCGCCCAACGTACAGCCGGGGCACATCGGAATTGCGTTGTACGGGAAGGGAACCAGCGACCGGGGTACCGGCGACGGGAAGCCGGGACCGCGAGAAGTGTCGAACGTGCGGAATCCCCAGAGATAGTCGAAGAACGGCTGGAAGATCTGCGGGGCAAGGAAGTTCGGGACGAACGCCGAGTAGGCATACATGCTGGCGATGCCCTCTCCGACCGTGATCTCGAATTTGGCAAGACCCGGCAGCGCCTTGGCGATGTTGTCGCGGTTCTTCTCCAGTACGGCGGTCACCCTGTTGAGTCTCTCCAGCGTCGGCGCCAAGGTGCTTTCGTTTTCGTGCACCAGCGCCGTCAGCTGCTTGGCCACCACCGATGTGTTGGCCAACAGGTCCACGATCTCTTGTCGCCGCGCCACCAGGACTTGGAGCAGCGAGTCGGAGTTGAGGATGAGTTTGTTGACCTGCTGGCTGCGTTCGGAAAGAACGTTGGTGACGTCGGCGGCACTCTTGAAGAGCTCGCCCAGGTTCTTGTTGCGACTGTTGAGAGTGCGGGATAGCCGGGTGAGTGCGTCGAAGGCCGGCCCCATTTGGGGTGCGAGCTGGTCGAGCGTCGCCGACAGCGTGTCCAACGACTGATTGAGCGCGGTGGTGTTGGTTCCCGCGGTGTCCGTCGTCAAGTCGCTGACCGCTTCCGTCAGCGAATACGGCGAGGAGGTGCGCGAGACGGGAATAAGAGTCAGCGGGTGCATCGTCCCGCTACCGGCGGACTCCAAGGTCAGCATCCGTTCGCCCAGCAGCGAGCCGGTGCGGATGTGCGCGGTGGTCTCCGACCCCAGCACGACGCTGCCCTTCGTCGTGAACGTCACCAGCGCGTCGCCGTGCTGCAGCGCCACGTCCGAGACGGTGCCGACCTTTATTCCCGAGACGATGACGGGGTTGCCAACCGCAATGCCGCCGGCTTCGGTAAACAGCGCCTGATAGCGGACCATCGTCGCCCATGAAATGAACCGGTCGGGCGACAGGCCCACCAGGATGACCAGCACCGCCAAGACGACGCCGATGAATCCGGCCTTTACCCGGCCGCCTCCGCGATACTTGAGCATCAGGGTTCCGTGCACCTTCCCGCATCTGACCTAAAGACATTGGCGTGCACCGTCTTGCCTTGAAGATCCGTGCCGCGGAGCTCTAGCTGGCAGAGGTAGTAAGGGATGGTTGCGCCGGCCACGCCGAGCCGGACCAGCTTGCGGTAGTTCTTGGGCGCCTTCTGGATTGCCGCATCGAGGCGGTCCTTGTCTCCATCGAGTATCGGAGCCAGCCGATTCAACTGCGCAATGGTGCCCGACAGCGGCGGCCGCGCGCTCGACAGCAGATCTGCCAGCGAGGCCGTTCCCCGGTCCAGGGCTTCGATGGCGGACCCGATGGTGTTGCGGTCGTCCGACAGCCCGCTGATGAGCTGCTCGAGGCGATCGACCGCGCCGGAGAACTGCTTGCCGTCCTTGGAAACGGTGCCGACCACGATGTTGAGGTTGTCGATCAGTTGCTGCACGGTTTGATCGTTGTCGGCCAAGGCATTCGAGAACGACGTCGTCTTGGCGAACAACGACTCGAGGGTCCCGCCTTGGCCCTGGAAGACCTGTAGCAATGCGGAGGTCAGCGCGTTGACGTCGCGCGCATTCAGGCCCTGGGTAACGGGTTTCAGTCCGCCGAGCAGCAGATCGAGGTCAAGCGCCGGCGCGGTGCGGTTGACGGGAATCTGACCGCCGGCCGCCAGCCGCTTGGGCGAGCCCGGACCTTCGATGAGTTCGAGATAGCGATCACCGACCAGGTTGAGGTAGCGGACGGCCGCCCTGGTGCCCTCGGTGAGGACAATGTTGCGGTCGGCGTCGAACTTCACCACAACCTTCTTGTCCGGCTGCAGCGAAACGCTGTTGACCGTGCCCACCCGGATCCCGGCGACCCGAACCGACTGCCCGGGCTTGAGACGCGAGACGTCGGTGAACACGGCCGAATACCCGTTCGTCGCACCGGTCCGGTACTGGCCGAAGATGAAGAACAGGAACGAGGTGAGGATCGCCATCACGACCGCGAAGATCCCGAACCTGATCAGTGTGGGGCGCAGTCTCATCCGGGTTGTCCGATCTGAGCGGGGTTGCGTGGTGGACCGGCGATCGGCCCGTACAACAGCTGTTTGAGCAAATCGGAGTTGAGCAACGTCTGTTGGTTTCCGTACACGACGGGGTTGGCGCCGATATCGGTGATCAATTGCGGTGGGTTCGTGTTGAACGGCAGCTTCGGCAGACCCACGCACTGCGGGCCGCCCGTCGCCGCAACCTTGGGCAGGTTCGTCGGATACCGATAACGTTCGGCGCCCAACGTCAGGCTCGCCGAGATGTTGATGCTCGGTTCCGACAGTGGCGCACCGTGCCCGATCTGAATGAGCCCCCCGAAGCTACAGGTGAGCGCCTCGTGGTACTCGTTGAGCAAATCGGTGGTCGGCGCCAGCAGATGCATCACATCCGTCAGCGGTTGGCGGTTCGTCGACAACACGTCATTGCCGATATCGGCCAACCCGATCGCGCTGATCAGCAGCGCGTCCAGATTGCGCTGCTCATCGACGATCGTCTTGCTGATCCGGGACGCGTTCGATGCGGTCTTCACCAGATCCGGGGCCGCGTCGGCGTAAGCGTTGGACACCACCGGTAAGACCGCGAGGTCGCGGCGCAATGCGGGAAGGCTCGGTTCCAGCCTGGCAAGAAACGAATCCAGGTCGCTCAGGGATTGGCCAAGCTTGGCGCCCCTCCCACTGAACGCTTGTGCCAGCGCACCCAATGACTCGTTGAGCTTCGGCGGGTCGATCTGGGACAGGACCGACACCAATTGCTGGAACACCGTGTTGATTTCGACCATCACGTGCTGGCCCTGCAGCGTCTGGCCACTGTGCAGCCGCTGCGTCGAGGGTTGGGCAGGCTCTACCAGCAGGATGGACTTCGCGCCGAACACCGTCGATGACGCGATGTCCACCAGCACGTTGCTGGGAATGAAGTGCAGCTGCGACGGGTCCATCGCCAAGTGAATCGCCGCTTGGCCGTTGGGCAGCGAGTCGATCGAGGCCACCTTACCCACCTGCACGCCGCGCATCTTGACCTTGGCGTCCGGATTCATGACCAGGCCGGCGCGTTGCGAAATCACGGTCACCGGCACGGATTCGGTAAAAGAGCCCTGAAACAGGCCCACCGCCAGGGCGAAGATGACGGCGACGATGACGACGGTGGCCAGACCCGCCAGCGGGCGCGCGTAAGACTGGGCACCGAAGTTGCGCCCGGGGGACGCGGCCACAGGAGACGCGCTACTGGCGGCTTCAGACCGGTCTATGGGTCCCGGCCCGAATTTGTCTGTCACGTCTGCCTCCTAACCGGACAGGTTGAAGTTGCCGTTAGTACCGTAAATAGACAGCGAAACCAGCAGCGTTACCGACACCACGACGATGAGCGAGGTGCGCACCGCGTTACCGGTCGCGTTGCCGACGCCGGCAGGGCCCCCCGATGCGAAATAGCCGTAATAGGTGTGGATCAGCAGGATGGTGAGCGCCATCAGGATGGCCTGCAGGAACGACCACAACAGGTCGATCGGGTTCAGGAACGTGTTGAAGTAGTGCTGGTACAAACCCTGCGACTGTCCGAGCAGGAACGTCGTGGTGAACTGGCTGGCCAGGAACGACAGGATCACGGCGACGCTGTACAACGGCGTGATCGCCATCATTCCCGCCATGATTCTGGTGCTCACCAAATACGCGATCGGCCGAATCGCCATGGCCTCCAACGCATCGACTTCTTCGTTGATCCGCATGGCACCGAGCTGAGCAGTCACCCCGGCGCCGAAGGTGGCCGCCAGACCGATGCCGGCGACCACCGGCGCCGCGATGCGCACATTGATGAACGCGGACAGGAAGCCCGTCAGCGCTTCGATGCCGATATTGCCCAGCGACGTGTACCCCTGAATGGCCAGCGTGCCGCCGGCCGCCAGCGTCAGGAAGCCGACGATGACGACGGTCCCGCCAATCATCGCCAAAGTGCCAGCGCCCATGCTGATCTCGGCGATCAACCGGATGACCTCGCGCCGGTAGTGCGTAGCCGCGAAGGGCACCCCGGCGAGCGCTCTGCCGTAAAACAGCGTGTGGTCGCCGATCCGGCCCAACGAGGCGACCGGCCGCTCGAATTGGCGGACCAATCGCGGATATGCAGCCCTCAGTGCCATTGGCAGTCCCTACTTCGCCGTCATCTTGATGCCGATCGCGGTGACAACCACGTTGACGACGAACAGGGACATGAAGGCATAGACCACGGTTTCGTTCACCGCGTTGCCAACGGCTTTGGCGCCCCCGCCGGTGATCGACAGGCCTCGATAGCAGGCGACCAAACCGGCGATGAGGCCGAAAAGGGCTGCCTTGACACACGAGATGACCACCTCGGGCACGCCGGTGAGCAAGGTGATACCCGCGGCGAACGCGCCGGGGTTGACGTCTTGGACAAATACCGAAAAGACGTAGCCGCCAAGGACGCCGATGATGACGACGAGGCTGTTGAGCAGAAAGGCCACCAACCCGGACGCCAGCATGCGCGGGGTGACCAACCGCTGGATCGGGTTGATGCCCAGCACTTCCATCGCGTCGATTTCTTCGCGAATCGTTCGCGATCCCAGGTCGGCACACATCGCCGTGGCACCCGCGCCCGCCACGATCAAAACCGTGACCAGTGGGCCGAGCTGGGTGACCGCCCCGAACGCCGCACCGGCACCGGAGAGATCCGCCGCACCCAGTTCACGCAACAAGATGTTGAGCGTGAAGCTGACGAGCACGGTAAACGGAATCGCGACCAGCAAGGTGGGAGCCAGCGACACTCGCGCGACAAACCAGGACTGCTCCAAAAACTCCCGCCACTGGAAAGGCCGGCGGAACACGAACTTGACCGCGTCGGCCGACATTGCGAACAAGGCCCCGACAGCCTGCATGGGCCCGGAAATGTCCCATTTCAGTTTCAGCGCAGGCAATCCCGTCGACCAGTGGTCAGCGCCCTTAGTTGCCATCTACGACAGCCCTTCCCAAGCTACGAGACTGTCAGTCTTGTTCTTGCGCAATAGCTGCGATAGATTCGGTTGGAGCGAAAGCTTGCCGCCGCTGGCGAGATGCCTACTGGGCAGCCGGATCCCGGCATCGGTCTCCGATGACGCAGCCGCTACCAACCTCACGCCAGGCCTCCGTTCTGTCGCGTGAGAAAGCGTCCGGCCATTGTGACTCATGCCACGTCCACGCGGAGCAAAAAACGCGCAACCGTTATCGAACGCCGCGGAGCCGCCGCACCCGGATGGGGTGGGCGGGTCGGCATGCAGGAAACGTTCGGCTTGGACAATTGAGGGCTGCTCCGCTTCTTGAGTGAGGGGTTTAGGTGACGGCGCCGGCCGTCTTGAGTTCGATAATGCGGTCCCAGTCGAGTCCCAATTCCTGCAGTATCTCGTCGGTTTGTTCGGCAAATCCGGGCGCGGGCCCGGTTTGCGGTGCGGTGACGTCGAACTGAACCGGGTTGGCGACCAGCTCGAGTTCGCCTGCCCGGACAACGTATTCGTTGGCGCGGATTTGGGTGTCATCGACGGCTTGCAGTGTGTCCTGCACCGGGGCCCATGGCCCGGCCAACGTGGCAAAGCGCTCGCTCCACTCGGCAAGAGTGCGGGTTGCGATCACCTTCGTCAAGATCTCAACGGCTTCTGCCGTATTCGCGGTGATCTGCTCGATGGTGGAAAAACGCGGATCGTCGGCCAGCTCGGGCAGGTCAACGTGCCGGCACACATCGGCCCAAAACTTTGTCGGCTGCATCATCACGAAGGAGATGTAGCGGCCGTCCGATGTCGTGTACAGCCCTACCAACGGGTTGTTGGGCGCGCCGTGCACACCCGGTGGCGGTGCCTCCAGCCGTTGGTTCAGGTGCTTGGTCAACGCGACGGTGTGACCCATCGACCACAGCCCGCTGCCGAGCAATGACACGTCGACGATCGACGGTTCGCCGGTACGCTCGCGCTTGAGCAACGCCGCCGCGATGCCGCCCGCCAGATTGGTCCCCGAGATGGTGTCGCCGTAGGCAGGTCCCGGTGGCGCGATCATGCCGGGCATCCCCGCCGGAGTGATGGTGGCGGCCGTGCCGGCCCGGCACCAGAAGGCGGTCATGTCGTAACCGCCCTTGGTCGCCTCTTCCCCGCGGGGTCCGAGCGCGCTGCCGCGCGCGTAGATGATCGACGGGTTCACCGCGCGGATGTCGTCGACATCGATGCCGAACTTCTGCCGGGCACCGGGCAGGAAGCTCGTCAAGAACACGTCCGAGCGCCGGGCCAACTCGTAGAGAACTTCCTTGCCCTCGGGAACCGACATGTCGAGTCCGACGCTGCGCTTGCCGCGGTTGGCGTGCTCGATGTTGGGATTCGGATCACCGTCGACGCGCAGCATGCCGGTCTGCCGAAGTCCACGCTGGGGGTCGCCGGTCACCGCGTGCTCGACTTTGACCACGTCTGCGCCCCATTCGGCCAACACCGCGCCCGCCGACGGGACGAACCCGTACATGGCCACTTCCAGCACGCGAATGCCGTCTAACGGCCTCATCTATTGCCGCCCCTCATCGAGCCGATGACCTCCCGAGTGGGTGGGATGGATCGAGGGGAACGCCTTCTCGCCTGCGATCCGCCGGCCATCGATCAGCAGTCGGCGGGCGGCCCCAGGAGCTGGCTTTTCCGCGACGTCCGAGACTGTGACCTGGGTTGGCATTCGGCTCCTCTTGTGGTGACCGTCACGAAAATTTCATTCTCTTCCCGGGCGAATCTTACATTCGAATCTCGAGAATTCAAGAAAGTCATAGGAATGGGACAAGGTCACTGACCAGCGCCGCGGGGCCGGGAACGGAAGCGCATAACCAGCCTCGGCCCAGGCAGCAGCGCGTTTCGCGGCGATGTTGCACGCCACTTCGATGCGAGAGTAAGGTTCTCATAATTGCGAAGGAGATTCTTTGTGACTGAGACGGCCGCATTTGCCCTCGGGGCACTGGCGTGAAGACCGCGGTGGTCACCGGCGGCGGTTCCGGGATCGGTCTGGCGGTCGCCCATCGGCTGCGCGCCGACGGTCTTGACGTCGCAACCATCGACCTGAGGCCCTCGGACGCCGAACTGTCCTTCACCGCCGACGTGACGAACCGCTCCCAGGTGGACGCCGCGCTGTCGGCAATCCGCGCGCAATTGGGACCGGTCGCCATTCTGGTCAACGCCGCGGGCCTGGACGGATTCAAGCGATTCAGCAACATCTCGTTCGAGGACTGGCAACGCGTCGTCGACGTCAATCTGCACGGCGTCTTCCACATGACCCAGGCGGTGCTGCCCGACATGGTCGAGGCGGGGTGGGGACGCATCGTCAACATCTCGTCGTCGAGCACACATTCCGGCGCTCCCTATATGTCTCACTACGTCGCGGCCAAGTCGGCGGTCAACGGACTCACCAAGTCGCTGGCCCTCGAGTACGGACCCAGCGGGATCACGGTCAACGCGGTGCCGCCCGGTTTCATCGACACCCCGATGCTGCGCGCCGCCGAAAAGAACGGGTTCCTCGGCAATATCGAGGAGACCATTGCCCGTACCCCAGTGCGGCGGATGGGCAAACCGGAGGACATCGCGGCCGCGTGCGCGTTCCTGATATCCGAGGAGGCCGGCTACATCACCGGCCAGATATTGGGCGTCAATGGCGGCCGAAACACCTGAGCGAGGTCGTCGTCGGGACTACCGTAACGCCAGCCACACCGCAGCCCCCAGGAGGAGACATCGTGAAGGTCTGGGTTGATTCAGAACGCTGCCAGGGCCACACCCTGTGCGCGATGATTGCGCCGGATTCATTCGAGCTCAGCGACATTGACGGCAGTTCGTCGGCGGTCAACGAGGTGGTGCCGGCCGACCAGGAGGACAAGGTGCGCGAGGCCGCGCACTCGTGTCCGGAGCAGGCGATCATGATCACGGACGAAACCTAAAGGGAGACAGCACTTGAGCGTCGACGATGTCGCGAGCGACGGCGAACACGAGAAGCCGCGGTACCACTTCGACCGCAACACCGCGGAGTACCGCTCGCAGTTCAACCAGATCACCGAGGAGATGCACGCCAAGTGCCCGATGGCGTGGACCGACACCTACGGCGGGCACTGGGTCGCGGCCGGCAGCCACGAGGTGTTCGAGCTCGCCCGCTGCCCCGCGGTCTCCAACGACCACGACATCAACAACGAACGCCGCGGCTACGGTGGGATTTCCATCCCGAAGGCCAGGCGCGTCAGCATGGTGCGCGGCGGCATCCTCGAGATGGACGACCCGGAGCACCGCACCTACCGCAACGTGCTCAACCCCTACCTGTCGCCGGCCGCGGTCAAACGCTGGGAGCCGTTCATTCACGACGTGACCCGCGCCTGCCTCGACGAGAAGATCGAAACGGGCAGCATCGACTTCGTCGACGACCTGGCCAACGTCGTACCCGCGGTGCTGACCTTGGCGATGCTGGGCATCCCATTGAAGAAGTGGAACTTGTACAGCGAACCGGTGCACGCGGCGGTCTACACACCGGAGCACTCCCCCGACATCGAGCGGGTCACCGCGATGCATCGGGAGATGGGCCTCGACATGGTCAACAACATGCTCGAGATTCGCGAGAATCCGCGGCCCGGCATCGTCAATGGACTGCTGCAGATGCGGATTGACGGCGAGCCCGCCCCGGACCTGGAAATCCTGGGGAATCTCGGCCTGGTCATCGGCGGCGGCTTCGACACCACGACGGCGCTGACCGCCCACTCGCTGGAATGGCTCTCGGAGAACCCCGAGCAGCGCGAGCTGCTCTCCAAGAACCGCGACACCCTGCTCGACCCCGCGACCGAGGAATTCCTGCGCTACTTTACGCCGGCCGCAGGCGATGGCAGGACATTCTCCGACGACGTCGAACTCGATGGAAACAAGTTCAAAGAGGGTGAGCGGCTATGGATTTCGTGGGCCATGGCCAACCGCGACCCCGCGGTGTTCGCCGACCCGGACAAAGTCATCCTGGATCGTAAAGGCAACCGGCACTTCAGCTTTGGCATCGGCGTGCACCGATGCGTCGGATCGAACGTGGCGCGCACCGTGTTCAAGTCCATGCTGACCGCGGTGTTGGACCGGATGCCGGATTACCGCTGCGACCCCGACGGCACCGTCCACTATGAGTGCATCGGTGTCATCCAGGGCATGCGAAAGCTGCCGGCGACCTTCACTCCCGGGCCTACCGTCGGCGCCGGCCTCGACGAAACGCTGGACAAGTTGCAACGCATCTGCGACGAACAACAGCTCGCCCTGCCGATCACCGAGCGTAAGGAAGCCGCGGTCATCGACTGACAGTCCTAGACGCACCGGCCGTTGACGGCCGCAACTTTTCCGAGTAGGCCTGTTCAGCGTGACCGCGTCTTATATTTGAGGCAACCGCGTGTGCAGAGATGGGAGACCGCCGGTGAAGACTTTCGCAGCGAGCCTTGCGCTCGCCACGGCCGCGCTGATTGCCACCCCGACCGCCCACGCGGACATGATCATTGCCAACTACCGCGTGGACACTCCCCGCGATCCCGGCCACCTCTGGGTCTGGGCCCTCGGCACCTGCACTCCCAAAGCTCCGGGATGCCTGACCATTCAAGGGGTTCCGCAACCCAACGGGCAAGCGGCACCCTGGAAGTCAGACGCTCACCTGTCCAACGGCCGCTACACCATGACCGTCGATGTGCCCGACGGTGTGCGCTGCGTGGTCCAGTTCTTCCCCTCGCATGATGTCTATTCGTGGGATGCGGTGACGCTGACGGGTGAGGTCGTGTCGACATTCGACACGGGCTGCGGCGGCGCACCGGGGGGCAGCAACACGTACCCGTTCTCGCTCGTGCGATGGTAGCCGCGTGAGATGTACACGAGCCAGTCGCTCATGAGGGCGACGGGGAGTAAGGACGATGGCTGAGGCGAAGAAGCCGCCGCAAAATTCGGCCAAGTCGAAAGCCGACACCATGGCGCTGATCGCGGAAGCCGAAGCGGAAGCCGCCGAAGCCGAAGCCCTGGCTGCCGCGGCGCGTGCCCGCGCCCGTGCGGCTCGCCTGCGGCGCGAAGCGCAGGCTGAGGAAGAGACAGCGGCCGGGGCCGAGACGGCCGAAGTCGCCGAGGTAGCCCCGGACGCCGATACCGCCGAGGCGGAGTCCGACGAGGACGTCACCGAAACCGAGACCGACGCGGACGTAATTGGCGTCGCCGAGGCGGAGTCCGACGAGGACGTAACCGACGCCGACGAAGCGGAGACCGAGGAAGAAGTCGCCGACGAGACGGCCGAAGACACCGAACCGGAATCCGAGTCCGCACGCGTGCGATGGCTATCGCTGTCCGTGGCGTGGAAAGCGGCGGCCATCATCCTCATCTGCGCTTTCGTCGGCGCCAGCGGATACATGATGTGGCAGCGCCATGAAATCACCGAGCGCAATCAGCGCATCGCGAGCTTCCTTGCCGGCGCCCGACAAGGTGTCGTCAACATGACGTCGTTGGACTTCAACAAAGCCAAAGAAGACGTCCAACGGGTGATCGACAGCTCGACCGGCCAGTTCAGGGACGACTTCCAGCAGCGCGCAAAAGATTTCACGACGGTCGTTGAGCAGTCCAAAGTGGTCACCCAGGGAACCGTCAACGCGGCGGCCGTGCAATCCATAGACGGCAATTCGGCGTTGGTGCTCGTCGCGGCGACATCGCGGATCACCAATGCCGCGGGCGCCAAGGACGAACCTCGGCGATGGCGGCTCAAGGTGACCGTCACCGAAGAGGGCGGGCAATACAAGATGTCCAAACTGGAGTTCATTCCATGAGCGCGGACAACGGCAGCGTCGACGCTGCCGACGACTCTTCAGACCAGCCGGAAAAGGGTGGACGTAGCGAGCAACGGGCGCAACGCAGGGTGAAAGTCTTTCCCGTTGTTCTGATTTTGCTGCTGTTGGTCTCCGGTGGCGCGACGGCGTGGCTGTACTTCAAGCAGTACCGGCCCGATCAACAGACCAACGCCAGCGTCGCGAGCGCAGTAGTCAATTCGGCCTCCGACGGAACCGTCGCGCTGCTGTCCTACTCGCCCGACACACTCGACAAGGACTTCGCTGCGGCCAAGTCGCACCTGTCCGGGGACTTTCTGTCCTACTACAACCAGTTCACCGAACAGATCGTGGCGCCGGCCGCCAAGCAGAAGTCGCTGAAGACCAACGCTCGGGTGCTGGGTGCCGCGGTTCAGGAATTACATCCGGATTCGGCCGTCGTGCTGGTGTTGGTCGACCAGAGCACCACCAGCAAGGACAATCCCGACCCCTCGATGTCTTCCAGCAGCGTGCTGGTTAGTTTGGCCCGAGTCAACGGCAACTGGCTGATCACCAAATTCGACCCGGTCTAGAGGGCCGTTGAATACCGTTGAGATCAAATGCAACTCGGCCGCAGGGCGACGTTAACCGCGGGGTAGGCCGAGTACGCGCTGAGCGATGATGTTGCGCTGGATCTCGGAGGTACCGCCGGCGATGGTGCCGGAAAAGCTTCGCGCATAACGCTCGAACCAACTGGCGAAATAGTGGTCGAGGTTCATGTGCGCGTACGGCCCGGTCAGAGCCGGGTGCACGAGCCCGTCGGATCCCGCCGAGGTCAGCGCAAGCTCCATCCCGCGCAACTCGGCCTCGGAGCCGAGCAGCTTGAGCACGGAGATGGCGGCCACGTCGTCTTCGCCGCGCGACGCGCGGGCCAGGGCCGCCGAACCCAGCAAGCGCAGCGCCTGCTTGTCCATGATCGTGGAAGCGTACTGGTCGCGTTCGACGTCGGTGCTGGGGCGGAAGTCGTCGATCATGTTGTCGAGTCGATCGGCGAAGCCGAGCCACATCATCGTGCGCTCGTGGCCCAGCGACCCGTTGGCCACCTTCCAGCCCTGGTCGATCTCGCCGACCAGGTTCTCCGCGGGCACGCGCGCGTCTTCGAAGAAGACCTCGTTGAAATCCAGATCGTCGGCGCCGCAGATCGACGGGAACGGCCGGCGCACCACGCCCGGGGTGTCGGTGGGGATGATCAGCACGCTGATTCCCTTGTGCTTGGGCACATCTGGGTTCGTCCGCACGAACGTCAACAAGACGTCGGCATCGTGGGCGCCCGAAGTCCACACCTTCTGCCCATTGACCACGAAGTGGTCGCCGTCGCGCACCGCCCGAGTACGCAACGAGGCCAGGTCGGAGCCCGCGCTGGGTTCGCTCATTCCGAGCGAAGCCGTGATCTCGGCCCGCAGGATCGGGACCGCCCAGCGCCGCTTCTGCTCGTCACTGCCGAACGACAACAGCGATGCGCCAACGATATTGACGCCCTGCGGGTTGAAGCTGTGGTAGATCCGGCGGCGGCTGAGTTCCTCTAGGTAGACGAACTGCTGGATGACCGTCGCATTGCGCCCGCCGAATTCCGGTGGCTGGCTGGGCAGCAACCAGCCGTTGTCGAACAACAGCCGCTGCCAGTCGCGGGCCCACTGCGGCATGTGCGAAACAGACCGGGGCCGCTCCAGCGTTTCGCTTGCGGCAGGGAGATTTTCGTCGAGGAACGCCGAGAACTCCGCCCGGAACTCTTCGACGTCGGAATCAAAAGTCAGCTGCACGGTATTCCTCCGCGATCCGCGCCCGGTGTTCGGCGGCACCGCCCAGCATCAGCTCGCCCGCCTTGGCCCGTTTCAGCGCGAACTGCAGATCGTTCTCCCAAGTGAAGCCCATTGCGCCGTGCAGCTGCAAACCGTGCCGGAAGACCAGCGACTGGCACTCCCCTGCCGACGCCTTCGCCATCGCGGCCGCCAGCCGGCGGCGGGGATCGTCGGCGGCGATCGTCAGCGCGGCGAAGTAGGCCAGCGCCCGGGCACGTTCCACCGCGACGTGCATGTCGGCGGCCTTGTGCTGCACGGCCTGGAAGGAACCGATCGGAACGCCGAATTGCTGACGGCTTTTGACGTGCTCGAGCACCAGGTCGAGGATGCGTTGGCAGGCGCCGACCATCGTGATCGCCATACCGGTCAGGGCAAGATGATGAGCGCGTTCCGCGTCGACGGTCACCCGCTCGGTGTCGGGCACCCGGACCTCGGCGAACGACAGGTCGGCGACGTGCAGTACCGGGTCGAACACCGACACGCGCCGGGCCGACACCTGACTGGACGCGACGAGGAAAACCCCCGCGTCGGTGACGACCGCCAGCCGGTCGGCGCGATCGCCGTCGAGGACATGGCGCGCCGTTCCGTCCAGTACCCAGCCTTCGGCGTCACGGTGCGCCACCACCCCGCTGTACACCGCGGTGCCCGACTGGTGCGGGTCGAACCGGTCCGCGACGAGCGGTGCGAACTGGCTCATCGTCGCCAGGAACGGCGTGGGATCGGTTGCGCGGCCCAGCTCTTCGAGCACGATGGCCAGTTCCACGGCGCTTTCCGAGTCGTTCAGCTCGGTCCAGCCCTGGTCGACATACGACTTCCACAGCGGGCTCGGGTCTAGGCCGTCCTCGGCCACGCTTCGCACCAGCGACGGCGGGCACTGCTTTGCGACGGCGTCACGCACCGTGTCCTGCCACAGTCGCTGATCAGCATCGAACTCCAACAGCATCGGGGCCGCCTCCTGTCGTCACCGCCCTCGCGAGAATAACATTCTCCCTTCCGGAAGTAATAATCTCGGATTCGGCGTATGGCGTATCGGCGCTGCGCCGAGCACCCGGCTGGCCGGGCCCAGGAGTTCGAGCGCCCGGCTGGCCGGGGTGCGGTACGCCGATCAGCCTGGGGGAGCCGCGAAAAGCCCGCTGGCGGATTCATCCCAGCGGTCGAGATTGACGAACTCGGCCAGCGGGCGGCGACGAAGTGGGCCGTGCTTGCCCGCGGGCCACCCGATCACGATGTGCCCGGCGACCAACCAGCCGTCGGGCACCCCGACGGCTTCCCGCAGCAGTTGCTCGCCGCCGTAGGAGGCCCAGCTGGTCATGCAGGCGCCGAGGCCCTGGGCGCGGGCGGCCAGCAGGAAGTTCTGCATGGCGGGAAAGATCGATCCGCCCAGCAGCAACTCGGATGCCGTCGGGTAGTGCTGCTGCGCGAACAAGACCGAGGTGAATTCACCTGCCCGGTCATGCAATTCGTAGGTCGCGCGGTAGGTGCGGGCGCGCCGGCTGTTGTCGCCGGCGGCGGGCCGGCTCATGCCGTAGACCGGCTCGATCACTTCCAGCGCGTGCGCGGCGGCCTTGGCCACCACGGCGCGCTGCTCGGGTGAGCGCAGCACCACGAAGCGCCAGCCCTGCGCATTGGCGCCCGACGGCGCCCACCGGGCGGCTTCCAGACATTGCGCGAGCGTGAAGTCGTCGACCGGTTCGTCGGTGAAGCGCCGGATCGTCCGGGCGGTCGACATCACTTCCCAAACGTCGCTGCTCGCTCCCGTCACGGTCACTCCCTTTCGGCACGGGCCATCTGATGCAACTATTCACTAGCGTCTAGCTAACCGTCGCCACGACGAATCAAGTCAAGGGGTCACCGTGACCATCACCGAGTCATTCATCGACGGCGAATCCGTGCCCTCGAAAGAGGTGTACGACAACATTGACCCGGCCACCGGACGGTCCCTCGGATCGGTGGCGCGCGGCGGCGGTGACGAGGTGGATCGCGCCGTCCGTGCCGCGACGGCGGCGTCGAAAAGCTGGCGGGACACCGCCCCGGAGACGCGGGCCACCCTGCTGACGCGGATCGCCGACCTGATCGGTGACAACCAGGACCGGCTGGCCCGGATCGAAAGCGAGGACACCGGAAAGCCGCTGACCCAGGCGCGCGCCGATGCCGCCGTCGCCGCGCGTTACTTCCGCTTCTATGGCCACGCAATCGATTCGTACTACGGCCAAACCATCCCGCTCTCAACGGATCTGCACGCATACACCCGACGAGAGCCGTTCGGTGTCACCGGGCACATCGTCGCCTGGAACTATCCGATGCAGTTGCTGGCCCGCGCCGTGGCCCCGGCGATCGCCGTGGGCAATTGCTCGGTGGCCAAACCAGCCGATGAAACACCGCGCACCGCAGTCGAATTAGCCCGGCTCGCGATTGCGGCAGGCGTGCCGTCCGGGGTGTTCAACGTGGTGACCGGGATCGGCGCCGAAGCCGGGGCCGCGCTGGCCTCCCACCCCGGCGTCGACCACGTCGGCTTCGTCGGGTCCACCCAGATCGGTTCGATGATCGCCCACGCCGCGGCGGACCGCGTCGCACCGACGATCCTGGAACTGGGCGGGAAGTCCCCGCAGATCGTCTTCCCCGACGCGGATTTGGACCGCGCGGCCGAGTCGATCGCGAAGGCGATACTGCAGAACGCCGGCCAAACCTGCTCGGCCGGGTCGCGGCTGCTGGTACACGACCGGATTCACGACGAATTGGTCGACATGGTCTGTCAGCGGCTGGGGTTGGCGACGATCGGGCCCGGACTCGAGGACCCCGATCTAGGGCCGCTGGTCTCCCGCAAGCAACAGCAACGGGTGGAATCTATGGTCAGTGGCAACGTCAAGGGCGAAATCCGTTGCGGCGGTGGGCCGCCGAAGGATTCGAAGCTGGCGGACGGGGCATACTTTGCGCCCACGGTGATCACCGATGTCGATCCCGCCGAAACCATCGCTCAGGAGGAGATCTTCGGTCCGGTGCTGACCGTGAACAGGTTCGGTAGCGAGGACGAGGCGATCGACTTGGCGAACGGGACCGCGTATGGACTGCTGGGCGCGGTGTGGACCACCGACCTCTCCCGCGCACACCGGCTCGCGGCCGAGATCCGGGCGGGTCAGGTCTACGTCAATACCTACGGCGCCGGCGGCGGGGTGGAGTTGCCGTTCGGAGGCTTCAAGAAATCCGGGTACGGCCGCGAAAAGGGCTACGAAGCCCTCGACATGTTCACGGCCACCAAGACCGTGGTCGTGCGACAGTAAGGAGAAGAATTTGGATAGCGAAACATACCGGCGGGGTCTGGAAATCCGCTCCGCGGTGTTGGGCGACGCTTACGTCAACCGGGCGCTGGCCGACACCGACGACTTCACCAAACCCCTGCAAGACCTCGTCACCGAATACTGCTGGGGCGGGGTGTGGGGACGAGATGGCCTGCCGCGCAAGACCCGCAGCATGCTCAACCTGGCGATGATCCCAATCCTCAACCGGCCGAACGAATTACGAACACATATCAAGGGTGCGCTGACCAACGGCGTGACGCGCGAAGAGATTTGTGAGATCTTCTTGCAGGTCGCAATCTACGCCGGCGTGCCTGCCGCGGTCGACAGCTTCCGCATTGCCCGCGAGGTGTTCGGCGAACTGGACGAGGGCTAGTTGTGACCGAAATCGGGTTTGTCGGATTGGGAAACATGGGCTTTCCCATGGCATCTCGCCTGATCGGCGACGGCCACGACGTCATCGCCTTCGACACCAGCAGCGCGACACTCGACCGCATCGTCTCACTCGGGGCCCGTGCCGCGTCATCGGCGAAGGAGGTCGCCGATGGCACGGAGACGGTGCTGGCCAGCCTGCCGTCACCGGCGGTGTCGCTGCAGGTCGCCACCGGGGCCTCGGGTGTGATCGAGGGCTGCCGGGTCAAGCGCTATGTCGACCTGTCGACCGTGGGCAGCCGGACCGCCGTGCAGATCCATGATCTGCTGTCCCAGCGCGGCATCGCCGCGCTCGACAGCCCGGTCAGTGGCGGGGTCGGCGGAGCGGAAAAGGGGGCGCTCGCCGTCATGGTGTCCGGGCCGCGCGGCGAATTCGATGCGATACGGCCGGTGCTCGAAGCGATCGGCCGGCCGTACTACATCGGCGAGAAGCCCGGGTCCGCGCAGACGATGAAGCTCGCCAACAACATCCTGGCGGCCAACGTGTTGGTCGCGACGTCGGAGGTCGTCGTGATGGGCGTCAAGGCCGGCCTCGACCCGGCCGTGATGGTCGACGTACTCAACGCGGGCTCGGGCGCGACGAGCGCCAGCCGGGACAAGTTCCCGCGCGCGGTGCTGCCCCGCACCTTCGACTACGGCTTCGCCACCGGTCTGATGGTCAAAGACGTGCGCCTCTATCTCGACGAAGCCAAGGCACTGGGCGTGCCGGTCGACGTCGCCGAGACCATCGGCCGACTCTGGGAGGCGGCCGCGCTCGACCAAGGCCCCGACTCGGATTTCACGGCCGTCATCAAACCGTTCGAAAAGGCGGCCGGGATCACCGTCGGCGGCGTCGACGACGACAGGATGGCATGACACCGTTCGCCGAGTCTGTAACGGCCGCGTAGCGGCCCCGGCTGTGGCGAGGCAATCTCGACCGCCCCGCAGCCGCCTTCCATCGAACTCCGAGAATGGTATTATCCGGATAGAAGAACGACGATTGCTCTGATGGTGGCAATACCCGCGGCTACCAGGGGTTATCGTTAACCGAGACGCTTACCGAAATTCCATTGATCGACAGCCCACAAGAATGTTAGATTATCTATCTTATGATCAGGTTTGGCCCACTTTGGCTACCGGAACCGAAGGGTGGCTGTCGTGATCGAACACGCTGACGGAACCAGCACACCGCTCATCGACGCGAGCGTGCACATTTTCTTCCCGTCCAACAAAGCGCTGCGAAAGACCCTGCGCGAGCCGTTCAAGAGCCGCGGGTTCCCCGACTACGAGATGGACTGGTACGGGGCGCCGGGCGGCGAGTACGCCCCCGATACCGAGGGCCCGGACGGCCAGTACCCCGGATCGGATCCGGATTTCGTTGCCAATGAGCTGTTTTCGAAGCGCGGGGTCGATGTCGCGGTGCTGCACCCGATGGCGCGCGGCATCATGCCGGACCGGCACCTGGGCAGCGCGCTGCACGCCGCGCACAACGAGATGATGGTGTCCGACTGGCTGGAGTCCAGCCAGTACGGCGAGCGGTTCCGCGGCACCATCCGGGTGAATCCCGACGACATTCCGGGCGCGCTGCGCGAGATCGAGAAATGGCGCGGGCATCCGCGGGTAGTGCAGATCGGCGTTCCGCTGCAGTCCCGCGAGGTGTACGGGAAGCCGCAGTTCTGGCCGCTATGGGAGGCGGCGGCAGATGCCGGCCTGCCCGTTGCCGCGCACATCGAGGTGGGCTCGGGCATCGCCTTCCCGCCGACGCCGTCCGGGAACACCCGCACCTACGAGCAGTACGTCAGCTTCATGGCGCTGAACTACCTGTACCACCTGATGAACATGATCGCCGAGGGCGTGTTCGAGCGCTTCGACCGCCTGAAATTCGTCTGGGGCGACGGTGCCGCGGACTTCATCACGCCGTTCATCTGGCGGATGGACACGTTCGGCCGGCCGCACCTCGAGCAGACGCCGTGGGCGCCGCGGATCCCCAGTGACTACCTGCCCGGGCACGTGTACTTCGTGCAGGGCAGCCTCGACGGTCCCGGCGACACCGAGTTCGCCGGCGAATGGTTCGGCTTCACCGGCAAGGACGACATGGTGATGTTCGGCTCGAGCTATCCACACTGGCAATGCGGTGACGTCAAGAAGCTGCCCAGCGCGCTGTCGGCCGGACAGCGCGACAAGCTGTGCTGGCGCAACGCGGCGCAGCTCTACGGCATAGACATCCCCGCCGGGGTAGGCGCACAGTAGAAGTAACACGGCAGACTGAGGAGACCCCAGATGACGTTGACCCATTCGCAGGAGCGGGTTCCCGCTTCCGAGCGCATAGCCGTCCGATGCGTCGATTCGGATGTCCACCCGGCGCCCAAGCGCGGCGAGCTTGTCCCCTACATCCCCGAGCCCTGGCGCAGCAAGTACTTCCTCACCCGCGCCGTGGGTGAGCAGATCTACTATGACGCCCCCGACTACGCGCACTCCTACGCGATGCGGGTGGACTCCTTCCCCGCCAACGGTGAATTCCCCTGCAGCGACCCGGATATGGCGTTTCGTCAGCTGATCATGGAGGCCGGCTCGGACATCGCGATCCTGGAGCCGGCCGCCTACCCGGCCCGGCTGCCCGAAGCACAGCACGCGATGTCGGCCGCGTTGAACGACTGGCAGGCCAATCACTGGCTGGACAGCCACAACAACTGGCACGAGCGGTGGCGCGGTTCGATTTGCTGCGCCATCGAGGAACCCGACGAGTCTTCGCGCGAGATCGAAAAATGGGCCGGGCACCCCTACATGGCGCAGATCCTGATCAAGGCCGAGCCGCGGCCGTCGTGGGGCCACCCGAAATACGACCCGATCTGGGCGGCCGCCACCAAGCACGACATCACGGTGAGCTGCCACCTGTCGCGCAGCCAGTTCGACGAGCTGCCGATCCCGCCGGTGGGATTCCCCAGCTACAACCACGACTTCATGGTGACCTACTCGCTGCTGGCCGCGAACCAGGTGATGAGCCTGATCTTCGACGGCGTCTTCGACCGCTTCCCGACGCTGCGGATCGTCTTCGTCGAGCACGCGTTCACCTGGATCCTGCCGCTGATGTGGCGGATGGACGCAATCTACCAAGCACGCAAGTCGTGGCTGGACATCAAGCGCAAGCCGTCCGAATACGTCAAGGACCACATCAAATTCACCACTCAGCCGTTGGACTACCCGGAGGACAAGACCGAGCTGACCCGCGCGCTGGAGTGGATGGAGTGCGAGAAGATCCTGCTGTTCTCGTCCGACTACCCGCACTGGACGTTCGATGACCCGCGCTGGCTGGTCAAGCACTTGCCCAAGCACGCCCGCGACGCGGTGATGTACAAGAACGGCATCGCGACCTATCACCTGCCGGAGACGGTGCCGGTGCTCGAGGGTCAGGTCCGGGTGCTCTGAATTGTCAGAAGAAACCAAACGGCCCGAGCCACGCCTCGCCCAGGGCCGCGAGCACGTCGTCGCCACCGTAGACGAGATTCCGCCCGGTACGCACAAGCTGGTACCGATCGGGCGCCACGGCGTCGGCGTCTACAACGTCAACGGCAAGTTCTACGCCATCGCGAATTACTGCCCGCACGAAGGCGGTCCGCTGTGCTCGGGACGCGCGCGCGGGCGCACGATCGTCGACGAGACCGTGCCGGGTGACGCGGTGATGGTGCGGGACCTGGAATTCATCTATTGCCCTTGGCACCAATGGGGTTTCGAGCTGGCGACCGGCACCACTGCGGTCAAGCCGGAGTGGAGTATCCGCACCTACCCGGTGCGTGTCGTCGGTAACGATGTTCTGGTTCAGGCCTAAGTACAGGAGAATCGCGTGCCTTCAATGGAGATCAACGGGGGAAATGTCGTCTACGAAATCCTCGGTGACTCAGGCGATCTCATTGCCCTGACCCCCGGCGGGCGATTCAGCAAGGAGATCGAAGGTTTGCGTCCACTCGCCGAGGCGCTTGCCGCGGGCGGCTACCGGGTGCTGCTGTGGGACCGGCCCAACTGCGGGGCCTCCGATGTGCAGTTCTACGGGCAAAGCGAGTCGCACATGCGCGCCGAGACCCTGCACAAGCTGGTGACCGGGCTGGGCTTCGAGCGCTGCATTCTCGCCGGCGGGTCAGGTGGCGCAAGGGATTCCATGCTGACCACGATGCTCTATCCCGAGATGGTGACCAAGCTGGTGGTCTGGAACATCGTCGGGGGGACCTACGGCACTTTCGTGCTGGGCTCGTTCTACATCATCCCCAGCATTCTCGCGGTGCGCGGCACCGGCATGGACGGCGTGGTGAAGGTGGCCGAATGGCAGGACCGGATCGCGGAGAACCCGAACAACAAGCAGCGGTTCCTCGACTTCGACAAAGACGAGTTCCTCAAGATCATGCTGCGCTGGCTCAACGCGTTCGTCTCCAAGCCGGGACAGACGATCCCCGGTGTCGAGGACGAAATGTTCGACCGGATAAAGGTTCCCACGTTGATCATTCGCGGCGGGGAGAACGACATGGATCACCCCAAGCGGACGTCGCTGGAGGTCAGCTGCCTGATCAAGGGATCCAAGCTGATCGATCCGCCGTGGCCCGAGGACGCCTGGGAGCGGGCATCCGAGGACCGCGCGGCGGGCCGGGTCAAGCACTTCAACATGTTCGACACCTGGGTGCAGGCGGCACCGGCGATTCTCGAATTCCTGGGCTCGTGATGGCACTACACGGTGCATCACCGAGTGAGTATGTGGACCTCGCAGTTGAGCGACGCTTCCAGCGCCGTGTGGACTCGACTTTCCGGAATGCGTTCGAGGTCGGCCTCCCGCAGCGTCACGTAGACGATGTCGAATCCGTCGTCGCCGGGTGTGCGCTCGATGTCGCCGGTGAGCCCGAACGCGGACAGCACGCCGTGGGCGTCGTCGTCGGTTCCGCGGCTGACGAAGGTAATCACGCCCGGGACCGGGGTAACGCCGAACGCCTTGGTGCACAGCCCGATTGCGGCTTCTTTGGCCGTGTCGCTGTGGTCGGCCGTGATGAGCAGTTCGACTTCCCGGCGACTTTCGGGCATGGCCGCCAGGTCGTTTTCGACCACACTGGCGTCGGCCTGAGTCGCGAGCTGCAGGAGCGCTGCCATGCCGTCACGTAGTTGCGCTCGCGTGAGCACGCTTTCCGGGTCGACGTTGACACGCACCACCGCAGTTCGCATGGGCGCAAGCCTAACCAAGACGATGGCAGGCCGGCTTTGAACACGACCGAGTCAACGACGATCACCACCGCCACCCTTCCCGGGTGCCCGCCGCGGCTGCTCGGTGAGCAACCCGGCCGCGAAGACCTGGCTGCATATCGACAACTCGGCGGCTACCGTCCGCTCGCCGACGCCGACGCGTTGCTGAGCGAAGTCGAATCCAGCGGACTCGTCGGCCGCGGCGGTGCGGCCTTTCCGCTCGCGGTGAAGTTGCGTACGGTGCGCGACAACGGACGCCTGGTAGCCGAGGCCGGCGGCCCCGTCGTTATCGCGAATGGCGAAGAGGGAGAACCGGCTTCGGTGAAGGATCGCTGGCTGCTACGCAACCGCCCCCACCTGGTGCTGGACGGGCTGCGGTTGGCTGCGGCGGTCGTGGCCGCAGACCGCGCCTACGTATACGTGTCCGATCCGGAATCGGCGCACAGCGTCGAAACCGCGCTCGGCGAACTCGATTCCGACACCCTCGGCGCCACGGTGCACGTCTTGACCGTGCCGCCCGGATACGTGGCCGGCGAGGAGACCGCCGCGGTTCGAGTCATCAACGGCGGCCCCGCCAAGCCGACCGACAAGCCGCCACGCCCATTCGAAGCCGGCGTCGACGAGCTGCCCACGTTGGTCTCCAATGTCGAGACGCTGGCCAACCTGCCTTACCTGCAGGGCAACGGCTCGACGGCGTTTCGCTCGCAGGGCACGTCGCTGTCGCCGGGCACCTTCCTGGCGACCATCACCGGTGGCGGTAGGCCGCCGGTCCTCTACGAGCTCCCCCACGGCCTCGCGTTCACCGAACTGCTTGCGTTGCATGGGATTTCCCCCGACAAGGTGCGCGGGGCGCTGATGGGTGGATACTTCGCCGGCCTGCTCAACCGCGCCGTGCTGGAGACCACATTGGACCACGAGACGATGCGGCGCCTGGGCAGCGGCCTGGGCTGCGGTGCGGTCTCGGTGCTCACCGACGATTGCCCCGTCGCGGTCGCGGCGTCCGTGTTGGCCTATTTCGATCGCGAGAACGCCGGCCAATGCGGGTCGTGCTTCAACGGGACCGCGGCGATGGCGGCCGCCGCCGGGGCACTGCGCGAAGGTGCGGCAACAAAAGAAGACGTCGACCGACTGCGCCGCTGGTCGGTGCTGCTGCGCGGGCGCGGCGCCTGCGCGACGCTGGATGCCGCGACCAACGTGGCCGCCAGCCTGCTCGATCAATTCCCGGACGAAGTCGCCGCGCATCTCTCCGGTACCTGCCCGGATTGCGCCGGTGGTGCGTTCCGCGCCGAGCGGCCGTATGAGGCCGAAGCAGTGAGGCAAGCATGAAAATCCGCCTGGACCGCACCATTTGCGACGGCTTCGGCGTCTGCGCCAAGCACGCGCCCGGCTACTTCTCGCTGGACGACTGGGGATACGCCGCCCTCATCGGCGACGGCACCGTGGCCGAAGCGGATCGCGACGCGGTGATGCGGGCGCTGCTGGACTGCCCGGTACACGCCATCACCGAGATCGGCGACCGCAAATTCCGCACCGCCGCGCCGCCGCTCACCGACGCAAGCGATCCGGCCGAACATCTCAAAACCGAAGAGAACGAAGCCGAATGGGGATTCACGCGTTGAGCCGCTGCGGCTCTGATTCGTAGCGTTCATGCAACTCACCTTTGACGCCGAGGTGGAAGCCTTCCGCGCGGAGTTCGTCGGCTTTCTCGACGAGCATTTGCCGACGCAGGCACAGGCCGCCGAACGGCCGACGTCGACATCGCATGTGCCCGACTGGTCGCGCCGCTGGCAACGACTCCAGTTCGACCACGGTTGGCTGCTGCCCGGAAACCCGCCCGAGTTCGGCGGCCGCAACGCGAATATCCTGCAGCAGTTCGTGCACCGCGAGGAGCTGTCGCGACGGCGGATCTACCACTGCTTCAATCCGCAGGGCGTCGGCATCATCGCGGCGTCGCTGCTGTCCTTCGGGACCGACGAGCAGAAGCAGCGCTGGGCGGTACCGATTCTGCGCGCCGACATGACCGCGTCGCTGGGAATGAGCGAACCGGGTGCCGGCTCCGACCTGGCGGGCCTGTCGACACGGGCCGAGTTGGCCGGCGACCACTTCGTGGTCAACGGGCAGAAGGTCTGGACCTCCGGCGCCCACGACGCCGACGTCATCCTCACGTTCGTGCGCACCGACCCAAACGCCCCGAGGCACAAGGGAATCAGCGCGCTGCTGATACCCGTCGATACTGCCGGTCTGGTATGCCGTCCCTTCGCCTCGGTCTACGACCGTGACGATATGGACTTCAACGAGGTCTTCTTCACCGATGTGCGGGTGCCCGCGGAGAATCTCGTCGGCCCGCTGCATGGCGGCTGGCAGGTCGCGAACGGCTCGCTCGGTCATGAACGCACCCTGATGTGGCTGGCCTTCGCCAACCGGCTCGAGCAGCTTCTCGAGGACTATCGGCCGGCCGACGAGGTGAACGCGGACCACTACGCCACCATCGCGATGGACCATTACGCACTGCGGCTGCTGGGCTCGCGAGCGCTGGGGCGGGCAGCTCGCGGTGACGTCGACGTCGCGGGCCTGTCGGTGCTGAAGGTCTTGGGGTCGGAGGCCGAACAGAACGCGCTCCGGCATGCGCTGGACGGGGCGGGTGTCGTCGGATTGCGCGATCCCGCGCTCACGGCATCGTATAACCCGCACGCGCCCAACGTGTTCACCGCCGGCTGGTTCACCCGTTACATCAGCAGTTACGCGGGCACCATCGCCGGTGGCACCTCGGAGATCCAGCGCAACATCATCGCGCAGCGCGTTCTCGGTCTCCCGTCGCGCTGACTAGAGAGCCGGACACAGCGACGACAGAAATTCCCGGGTCCGACGTCGGGATGCGGTCCGCTGCGTTGCGTCCCTGCCCAACGGGACAATTCGCGCCGCCAGATCGGTAGCACCCGCGTCGCGGTAGCGCCGCAGCCGGGCCAAGATCGCCGACTCGTCGCCCGCGGCCATGGTGTCGCCCACGTCCCGGGCGTCACCGTGTTGCAGCAGCCGCACATAGTTCGGCGAGAAATCGGCGTGCCCGAGCACCTCGCTGGCGTAGCCGCGGGCAACGTCTGCCTCGTCGTTGGAGCAAAGGGCGACGGGCACGCCGGTGACGATCCGCGGCGCGGACCGCCCGGCGCTGGTAGCCGCCTCGGTGATGCGCGGGACGACGTGGTCGCGGATCGCCCGCTCGTCCGCCATCCAGAGCACGGTGCCGGCGGTTCGCTGCCCGGCAAGCCGCAGCATGGTCGGACCCAACGCGGACAACAGGATTGGGACCTGGTAGGTGTCGGTGACATCCACTGGCGAGTGAACCTGGTAGCTGCCGTTCTCGACGTCGACCGTGCCCGGGCCGGCGAACGACGCCGAGAGCACGTCGAGGTAGTCGTCGATCAAGCTCGCCGGGTGCGCGTAGTCCAATCCGAGTTGTCCGTTGACGATCCAGTGATGCGACGGCCCGATGCCGAGCGTGAACCGTCCGCCGCACGCGATCTGGGTGGTCAGGGCTTGTTGCGCCATGATCATCGGATGCCGGGTCTGGATCGGAACCACCGCCGTCCCGATTTCGATGCGTTCGGTTGCCTGCCCGATCAGCGCGACCGCAGTCATCGCGTCGAGGTAGCCGGGCACCTGGGGCATCCAAAACGTGGCGAAGCCAACGCTTTCGGCGGCCACCGCGTCGGCGATCAGCCCCGGCAGCCGATCGGCGCGCGCACGCTCCCTGTCGGAGCCGACCATCAACCCGATGCGCATGCGGTCCTATGGGACATAACGATCCCACTCGTAGGGCACCACCGCGAAAAATGGTGCGGCCAGTAGGGGTTCGATGCCCGGTTCGGCCCAACGGGCCGCCAGCACCGGCCGCAACCGTTCGGCCGTTGCGACCGGGTCGTCATCGAGAAAGCAGTACGTGATCGACTGATTCCCTTGAGCGCTGGCAAGATTGGCGTCCACCTGGCGCGACAGTGCGGACCAGACGCCGGCGACGCCGTCGACCTCGACCAGCGGGTGCGGCGCCGCCGATCCCCGCTCGACGACCAGGTACGCGCCTCGCACCGGCAGCCAGGGCAGCACGTCCGATCCGACCCTGACCCGGGGCGCGGCCGCTCGGCTTCCGACGGCGTACACTCCGCGCTCCACCGGCGGCAGCAAGGACAGTTTGCGACCGGCATTGCCCAGGGCCGTTGACAATTCGTTGAAACCCGCGAGCCCGGCTACGTCGGTGAAGAAGTACGTCATCACGTGGTCGACGGCATCCAACCGCCCACCGCTGACCGCCCGCGCGGCGCGGCAGGCCGGTGTGGACACCAGCCGCAACGAAGCGCGAACCGCGGCCAGCCGGTGTTGCTCGGGCCGGTGGTCAAGCGTGTGCCAGCGCAGGTAATCGGCGTCGGTTCCGTCGGGATGTCGAGTCGCCATCGAGACGAACAGCGTGGTGATCTCTCCGCGCCCGGCGGCGAGGATCTCAGCGACCTCGTCGGAGGGCGTGCCGGATGGCTGCATCGCGTACGTCCTTACGGCCTCGTCGAATCATGCTGGGGTAGCTTTATTTCCGGATGGCGGGCCTCGATCATCCGGCGGAAGCCGTCGCGCCAGGGCACCTTCGTGCGGCCGAGCACGTCGTGCATGTGAGTGACATCCGGCCACAGCGGTGTGTGCGCCTGCGGCGTGTATTCGAAGATCGGCTCGACACCGACCAGCTCACCCATGAACGTGCAGTAGTCCTCGACGCTGACCGTCTCGCTGCCGGCCCAGTTCACCACCACCGGGGGAACCGCGGCGACCTCCATGGCGCGGATGCCGAGTTCCACATAGTCGTCTTCGTAGATGGGGTTGTAGTTGTTCGGCTTGTCGGGATGCAGCCGAATTGGCTTGCCCGCCAGCATCGCATCGAGGCGATCGGCCGGGGCACCGCCCTGGGGCCCGTACGTCGAACAGATCCGGATGATGGTGAGCGGAATCCGATACTGCTTGGCGATCCACGTGCACACCGCCTCGGCCGCCACCTTCGACATGCTGTAGTTCGCCCGCAGCGGCACCCCCGGCGGATCGGACTCGGTCAGCGGACGCCGGCCCTGGTAGGCGTAGATCGAGCCGGTCGAGCAGAACACGAAACCCTTTGCGGTGCGGCAGTGGTGGAGCAGGTCGCCGGACATCTGCGCGTTCGTCTCGATGCAGCTCTTCCAGTCGCCCGCGCCCGGGTCGACGGCCGCGTGGAACACGTAGCCGAAATCGTCCGGAAGACCGGAGAAGTCGCCGGCACTGATGTCGAGCGCAATGGGCGACACGCCGGCTTCGACGAGTTTGTCGGAGTCCGCGGGATCTTTCAGGCGAGCGACGCCCCACACCTCGTTGCCGGCCGCGGCAAGGGCCCGCGCGATGGGGAACGCGATCTTGCCCGTCGCCCCGGTGATCAGGATCTTCGCCGCCGCGAGCAATCACCCTCCCAATGTGAAGTACTTGATATGCCGTGTGGCAGCATAACGCCGGGCCAACCGGAAATGGGACGGGTGGCCCGGCTCGGTGTTATGTCGCCCCGATTGTTCGACCCGGTGATATCAACGGAATAAGCTGAATCAGTCGAGGCCAGGACGGCTCAAAGGGGAGGCCCGCCATGAGGTTTTTTGTTGGTCGTCTAACCGCCGTCATCGCGGTCGTTTTCGCGGCGATGATCGCGACGCCGGGCACCAGCTGGGCGAAGTGCGATCAAACCATGGCGTGGAACGAGGTGACCGGCGAGTGCAGACTGCCGCCGCCGCCGCCCGCGTGGTATGTAGCCCCGCCCGCATACGCGCCGTCGTTTGCCGGGCCGGACGTGCCGCCCCCACCGCCACGGCCATGGTGGTCGCCGAACGCGCCGATGTGGAGTGTCGGCTTCCACCAATGGGGTGCCTATTTCAACGGCGTCTGGGTGCCCTACTGACGGGGGCGCCCCACCCCGCCCACCCGCGACGCGGGCACCGACGCCATCTGGATCGCGCCTGCCCGGAGTGATAACGTAATTCTCCAATTTGCATAATGGCCCTACCAGGCCGGCCGTGCGACTCCCGGAGGTGACGTGTCAGCAGCACCGGGCCGCCCATTGCCCCAGGTCACGCTCGAGAACGAGTTTTTCTGGACCTCGGGAGCCGACGGAAAGCTACGGCTGCAGGAATGTCAGGCCTGCAAATCCCTGATCCATCCGCCCGCTCCGGTGTGCCGTTATTGCCGGTCGTTGGATATCGGGGTGCGCGCGGTCTCCGGCAAGGCGACGCTGGCCGGGTTCACCGTCAATGAGCGGTTCAGTCTGCCCGGGCTGGTAGCGCCCTACGTGATCGCGCAGGTGGCGATTGCCGAAGACCCCCGGGTGCGATTGACCACCAACATCGTCGACTGCGAGCCCGATCAGCTCGAACTCGGTCAACCGGTCGAGGTCGTCTTCGAGCAGGTCGAGGACGTCTGGTTTCCGCTGTTTCGGCCCGTGCCCGACGCGGAGCCCGCTCCCCTGCCGGTCGACGAGATCGCGCCGGCGCGTTTCGGCGAACACGTCCGGCCGATGCTCACCACCGAGAAGTTCGAAGACAAGGTCGCGCTGACCGGGATCGGCATGTCACCCATCGGCCGGCGGCTGATGCGGCCGCCGCTGGCGCTGACGGTTCAGGCATGCGAGGCCGCGATCGCCGACGCCGGCCTGACGTACGCCGACATCGACGGCCTGTCCACCTACCCCGGCGCGATCAATGTCGGCGGATTCGGGGAGGGCGGCACCACGGCTCTCGAAGGCGCGCTGGGCATTCGGCCGACCTGGCACAACGGCGCCATGGAAACGTTCGGCCCGGGCGGCTCGGTGATCGCCGCGATGCTCGCGATCGCATGCGGGCTGGCGCGTCACGTGCTCTGCTTCCGGACGCTGTGGGAAGCCACCAACGGCGAGCTGATGAAGCAGGGCAAGATCACCCCGTCGATGGGCCGAATGTCGGGCTGGCAGATGCCATTCGGCGCCACCTCCGCGGCGCACACCTTGGCCATGAACGCGCAGCGCCACTTCCACCGGTACGGCACCACCAAGGAGACGCTGGGCTGGATCGCGTTGAACCAGCGGGCCAACGCCGAACTCAACCCGACGGCCGTCTATCGAACCCCGATGACGATGGACGACTACCTCAACGCGCGGCCCATCACCACGCCGTTCGGCCTGTACGACTGCGACGTGCCGTGCGATGGCGCGATCGCCGTGATCGTCTCCGCAGTCGACGCCGCCCGTGATCTGGCCAAGCCGCCGGTGTTCGTGGAGGCGGTCGGCACGCAGATCGTCGAGCGGCTCGACTGGGACCAGAGCACGCTGACCCACGAGCCGCAGGTGCTGGGCCAATCCGCGCATGTGTGGACCCGAACCTCACTGCGGCCCAACGACGTCGACGTCGCCGAGCTGTACGACGGCTTTTCCTTCAACTGCCTGTCCTGGATCGAGGCGCTCGGCTTCTGCGGGATCGGCGAGGCCAAAGATTTTCTGGACGGCGGCAAGAACATCGCCCGCGACGGTCAGTTGCCGCTCAACACCCACGGCGGTCAGCTGTCGCATGGCCGCACCCACGGCATGGGCCTGCTGCACGAGGCCATCACCCAACTTCGCGGCGAGGCCGGCGATCGCCAGGTTGCCGGCGCGCGGGTCGGCGTGGTCAGCAGCGGCGGCCTGACACCGAGCGGCGTGCTGTTGCTGCGGGCTTCGGAATGAGCAGCGCATGAGCGATCGGCCGACTCCGCGTCCCCGGCTGGTGATCGTCGACGGGGTGCCGATGTCGGCGATCGTCTGCGAGGCCCCGGACCCCAAGGCCGTGCTTGTGGCAATCCACGGCGGCGGCACCACCGCGGTCTATTTCGACTGCCCCGGCCATCCGTCGTATTCGCTGTTGCGCACCGGCGCGGCAGCGGGATTCACGGTCGTGGCCCTCGACCGGCCCGGCTATGGCAGTTCGGCGCCCTACCCGGAGGCGATGGTCTCCGGCGACCAGCGCGTCAACCTGGCGTACGGGGCAATCGAGCGCATCATCGGTGAACGACCAACCGGCGCAGGCCTGTTCGTGATGGGACATTCGGGCGGCTGCGAACTGACCTTGCGGATGGCCGCCGACGAGCGGGGCGCCGATCTGCTCGGCATCGAACTGGCGGGAACCGGGCGGCATTATCATCCCGCGGCCAGGGAAATACTCAAGACGGCGACCCGCGAACGCCGCCCGGCGGGCATGCGCGACCTGCTGTGGAGCCCGGAGGACAGGTATCCGCCCGAGGTGCTCGGCGGCGCCACGGTGTCCCCATCGGCCCCGTCGTATGAGGACCAGATGGTATCGGACTGGGCCCGTCAAACCTTCCCGTCGCTGGCCCCCGCCGTGCGGGTGCCGGTGCACTTCAGCATCGCCGAGCACGAAAAGGTCTGGCAGACTGACGATTCGGCGGTGCAGGAGATCACCGCGATGTTCTCCGGCGTGCCGAGCTTTACCGTGCACCGCCAACCTGACGCGGGCCATAACATCAGCCTCGGCCACTCCGCCCCGGAATACCACGCGGAGGTGCTTGCCTTTGTCGACGAATGCGTGGCCGCGTCTTCGAGCGTGAAACCAACTTCACGCTCGGCGGACGAAGATGAAAACGAAAAGGCAGCCGGATGAAAGTGGGATTCATCGGGTTGGGCAGCCAGGGCGGCCCGATGGCCCGGCGGATCATCGAGGGCGGCTTCGCAACCACGCTCTGGGCGCGGCGACCCGCATCGGTCGAGCCGTTCGCCGACACCGCGGCCGAAATCGCCGGATCACCGGCCGAGCTCGCCGCGGCCAGCGATCTGGTCTGCCTCTGTGTGGTCGGCGAGGCCGACATCGAGGAGATCGCCAACGGCGAGCACGGGTTGCTCGCCGGCCTCAAGCCCGACAGCGTGATCGCGGTGCACAGCACGGTGCACCCCAACACCTGCAGGTCGCTGGCGAAACGGGTTGGCACTAAGGGTGTTTCGGTGGTCGACGCGCCGGTCAGCGGCGGCGGTCCAGCCGCCGCCGAGGGTCGCCTGATGGTGATGGTCGGCGGCGACACCGAGGTCGTCGAGCGCTGCCGTCCGGTTTTCGAAACCTACGGCGATCCCGTCGTCCATCTCGGTGAACTGGGCACCGGCCAAACCACCAAGCTGCTCAACAACTTGCTGTTCACCGCCAACCTGGGGACCGCGGCCACCGCCCTGTCGCTGGCACGGTCTCTGGGCGTCGCCCCGGAGCGACTCGTCGAAGTCGTCTCCCGCAGCAGCGGAAACAGCTTCGCGCTCAATGTCATTGGTGACGAAGGCACTCTGGATCGGCTGGCCGGCCTGGCGGGCGCGCTGTTGCAGAAAGATGTGCGGCTGGTCGTCGACCTCGCAGAGGCGGCCGCCGCGCGCGGGGGCGCCGTCCTCGACGCGGCCGACGCCGCGCTGACCCTGATGGATCACCCGCGGTGAGAGTCGGTTTCGTCGGCGCCGGGCGGATGGGCCGCCCGATGGTCGCGCGTCTCGCCGCGGCCGGCCACGACGTGCGGGTGGTGGTCCGCGACGCGGCGGACGGCGCCAAGCACCACGATCTCGAACAGCTGGGCGCCACCGTGGTGAACCAGACGAGCGACGCCGCGGACCGGGCACACGCGGTGATGCTGTGCGTGTTCACCGACGAGCAGGTACGCCAGGTCTGCCTGGACAGCGCGCTGCCGTCGGCGATGCCGCCGGGCTCGACGCTGGTGGTGCACACCACGACCAGCCCGAAAACGATCGAGGCCATCGCCGCCCGGGCCGGGCATGTCGAGGTCGTCGATGCGCCGGTCAGCGGCGGACCCCACGACATCGCGGCGGGAAAGCTCACGCTGTTCGTCGGGGGTGCCGACGAGGCCGTGGCCCGCGTGCAACCGGTATTGGCCTGCTACGGCGATCCGGTGCTGCACGTCGGCCCGCGCGGCGCCGGTCAGCGCGTGAAGCTGGTCAACAATGCGCTGTTCGCCGGCCACATCGGGCTGCTCGCGGAGTCAATCCGGCTGGGCCAGCGCCTCGGTGTTCCGGAATCGACGGTGCTGGGCGCGTTGGCGCATGGCAGTGCCACCAGCCGGGTGCTGGACATCGTGGCGGCGCGAGGATCTGTCGCGGGGTTCATCGAGGTAGCCGGGGAATTCGTCGGAAAAGACGTGGCAGTCGTGCGCAGCATCGCCGAAGAGCTGGGCAGCGACCTCGGTGCCCTGGACGACGTCATCGAAGTCCTCGATGTCGGCGGAAAGGTCTGACATGACGGCACTTCGGTTCTTCCAGGTTCGCGACGAAAGCGCTACCGTTAGCGTTACAGTCAGGCATTCAATCGTAACGGTTCCAGCCCGCCCTAACCCTCGCCGCTGAGGAGCATGTCAGTGACAAAACCGAAGGTCATCTTCGACCCGTATTCCGAGGACTACTACAACAACCCGTTCGAGATATATCGACGGATGCGCGAGGACGCGCCGTTGTATTACGACGAGAAAGAAGACTTCTATGCGCTGACCCGCCATGAGGACGTGGCGGCGGCGTTCAAGGACTTCGAGACGTACTCCTCGGCACGCGGCTGCGACCTGGCGATGGTGCGCAAGGGTGTCTCGCCCGAGCAGAGGTCGATCATCTTCATGGACCCGCCGGAGCACCGCCACATGCGCAGCCTGCTCAACAAGGCGTTCACGCCGCGGGCCATCCAGTCGCAGCGCGACACGATCATCGAGGTCATCGACAAGTACCTGGGCGCTTGCGATCCGGAGAGATTCGACGTGGTGCAGGACTTCTCCGGGCCGTTCCCGGTGGAGGTCATCACCCGGATGGCCGGGGTCCCAGAGGAATACCGCCAGCAGGTGCGCCACTGGATCGACACCAGCCTGCATCACGAGCCGGGCCAGATCGAGGTCAGCGAGGCCGGCATGCAGGCCAACATCGAGACGGCGATGTACTACTTCGGCCTGATCCAGGAGCGGCGCGCGGACCCGCAGGACGACATGATCAGCAGGCTGATCGCGGCCGAGATCCCCGGCGAGGACGGTAATCCCCGCAAACTCGACGACATCGAGATCTGCGGCTTCGCAACCCTTCTGGGCGGGGCGGGCGCCGAGACGGTCACCAAACTGATGGGCAACGCGGCGGTCATCTTCGCTCGTCACCCCGACCAGTGGCAGAAGCTGCAGGACGACCCCGAGAAGATCCCGGGCGCGGTGGAAGAGCTGCTGCGCTACGAGGGACCGGTGCAGTACAACGTCCGCTACACCCTCAAGGAGGCGCACGTCAGCGGTGGCGTGATTCCGCCGTTCAAGCCGGTGTTCCTGTGTGGCGCCGCGGCCAACCGCGATCCGGAGGCCTTCACCGACGCCGACACTTTCGACATCGAGCGCGACCAGACCGAGGCGCAGCATCTTGGGCTCGGGTACGGAATTCACAGCTGCCTGGGCGCGGCGCTGGCCCGGCTGGAAAGCCGGATCGCGCTGGAGCGGCTGGTCGAGTTCATGCCGCGCTACGAGGTCGACTGGGCGGGGTGCGAACGGGTGAACATGCAAAACGTCGCGGGCTGGAAGAGCGTGCCCGTCAAAGTGCTTCGATAAGGGGGCCACGATGACGAGGAAAATCGAGGTCGATTGGGGACTCTGCGAGAGCAACGGAGTCTGCATGGGCATCAATCCGGACATCTTCGAACTGGGTGACGACGACATGCTGACCGTCCACCAAGAAGAGGTCACCCCGGAGAACGAGGCGGACGTGCGCGAAGCCGTCCGTCAATGCCCGCGGCAGGCAATCGCGATCGTGGGCGAGTAGCGCTCAGATTCCGGACAGGATGACCGCGTTGCAGTCGGCGGCTGCCTGACGCAGTTTCGCCGCTTTCTGGTAGCCCTCGGATTCGTACCACGCGCGGGCGGCGTCGACGGACTCGAACTCCAGCACCACGGTCTGGTCGCCGTGCCAGCTGCCCTCGACGACGTTGGGCGCGGTGTCCACCGCGAGAACGGTGGCACCACTCATCGTCGAACCGGCGGCCTTGCCGTAAGCCTTCATGCCCTCCGGGTCCTTGATGGCCTCGGTGAGAATGACGTATCCCTTGGGCATTGAATCTCCTTCGTTACTTTTCGCTGATGGCCTGCTCGGGACAGCACTCGATGGCCTCGGCAGTGGCGGCTTCCAATTCCGTTGGAACATCGGAGTCTATCGACACCGCATAGCCGTCGTCGGTGAGCGTGAACACGTCCGGGCACAGCGTGAGGCACATCCCGTGGCCGCGACAGCGTTGGTCGTCTACCCAAACCTTCATGCCAGCGTGAACTCCAGGTGCAGCTCGGTCAGGCCGCGCAGAATGTATGTCGGAACATATTGGTAGCGGCGGTCATTCGCCGGCCCGTGCCTGTCCTCGTTGATCCTGATGTCGGTGGTGCGATCCAGCAGCCGCTCGATCGCCACCCGGGTTTCGGCCCGCGCCAGCGGCGCGCCCGGGCAGCTGTGGATGCCGCGCCCGAACGAGATGTGTTGGCGGGCGTTCTTGCGGGCCGGGTCGAACGTGGTGGGGTCTTCGAATCGGCGCGGGTCGCGGTTGGCCGCGGCCTGCACGATCATCACGGTGGTGCCGGCGGGCAGGTCCACGCCGCCGACATTGACGGGCCGACGGTTCATCCGGAAGTCGCCCTTCACCGGGCTCTCGTGGCGCAGCGACTCCTCGATGAAGTTGGGCAGCAGGCTGCGGTCCTTGCGCAGCTGCGCCTGGATGTCGGGACGCTCGCCGAGCGTCTGCAGCGCGGCGCCGAGCAGCCGCACGGTGGTCTCCTGACCCGCCGAGAAGACGTTGCTGGCGACCCGCGCCACGTCCTCGACGTCGGGGATCGTGCCGTCCGGGAAGGTGGCGGTCGCCAAGCCGGTCAGCACGTCGTCGCGGGGGTTCTGCCGGCGGTCCCGCACGTAGTCGGAGAACAGGCCGTAGAGGAATTCCAGCGGGCTGTGGGACAGCGATTCCTTGCCGGTGCCCCCGATGCCGCCACCGGCATGCTCGGCGATGCCCTTGACGAACTTGTCGCGATCTTCCATCGGCACGCCCAGCAGGTCGGCGATGACCAGCAGGGTGAACGGGCCGGCGAAGCCCTTGATCCATTCGCCGTGCCCGGGCGCCAGGAAGTCGTCGAGGGCCCGGTCGGCCAGCGCCCACATCGCGTCCTCGTTCTCCTTGAGGCGCTTGGGGGTGATCAGCCGCATCAGCAGCGAACGGTGATTGGTGTGGGTCGGCGGGTCGAGGGTGGGCAGCTGGTCGCTGAACGGCAGCTCGTCGCGATGCTCCTCGATCAGCTCGGTGATGTCTCCCCCTTCCAGACCCTCGAGGGATACCGGGAAGCCGGGGAACGGGCCGGTCACCGAGATGCAGGAGGACCAAGTCTCGGCGTCGTTCAGCACGGCGCAGGCTTCTTCCCAGCCGGTGATCATCGTGACCCCGTGGTGGGCTTCCCGGGTCACCGGGCACTGCTCCCGCAGCGACTCGTAGTACGGGTACGGGTCCGCGATGAGCTCTTTGCCGCGGAAAAAGTCCATCTTGGAGAAGTCGTTCGCCATCTTGCTCCGTTTCGAATCTCAGCAGTGAGAATGAGCCTCTCAGAGATGAGTATTAGATTTCCACACGGGGTGATCCCCGTCAACGACGGGGGCCGGTGCGGGCTGGGTGACGACCTGCCGACGAGCCGCCGGTCAGTAGCGGGGTTTCAGCTGGCCGGGACCAGATCGGCGGCCACCGACGGGCATGCCAGCAGCCCGCTGCGGAAGTTCTCGATGTGAGCGACCGAGTACTGGGGCATCGCGGCGGCGGCCAGCGCCTTGCCCTTGAACATCTGGGCGGCCATGCTCAGCCGGTGTTGCACCAGCCCGACGCTGCCGTCGAGTTCCGCGGGCCAGGTGTCTCCCCACAGCGTGACCTCGGTGACGCCGTGGTCGAGGGCCTGCAAGACGCCTTGCCGCACCCGCGAATCGCAGCCGACGAGATCCGCCGCGGCCGCCAGGGCCTGCGGACGGAGACGATCGTCGACCGAGGCCAGCGCGCACTCGAGGTCCAGGGTGCGGGCCCCGATGATCTGCAATGGCCGCAGATCGGGGTGCTCGGCCAGATCGGTGAGCAGGACGGTGACGTCCCACCCGGCCATCGACCGGTCGAACAGCCATCCCCCGGCGAACCGCACCACGTCGAGGACGCTGGAGGCGACGACGTCGAGCCGGTACCTCATGTCGTGCTCAGATTGCTCGGTGCCTTTTTCGAGGGCGCGAAGTCCCGCGCCAGTGTCTCCGCGTACTGCTTGAACACCTCGGTCAGAGGTATCGAAGGATCGAGCAACCATGTGGTTTCCATTCCGTGGACGAAGGCAAGAATTTCCACTGCCTTGATGGTGGGGTCTATGTCGGCGCGATACCGGCCGTCGGCCTGACCGGTGCGGATGAGCTCGGCGACGATGTCGACGGCTTGCCGGTGCCGATCGAGCATCCGGTCGTGCAGCGGAGCGTCGGGAAGGATGTTCTCGACGAGCAGCACCGTGAACGTGCCGACCAATTCGGGCGCCCGGTGGAATCGATCGGCGACCGCGGAGATCTGGGCCATCAGGTCACCGGCCCGGTCGGCATGGGAATCGTCATCCTGATCGCGGGCGTCCAGGACCGCGTGCAGCAGCTGTTCCTTGGACTCGAAGTGGTGCAGCAGCCCCGCGGGCGAGACGCCGGCCTCGCCGGCGATCTGGGCCAGCGTGGTGTTGCGCCAGCCGTTACGCGTGAGGAGACGCTGCGCGACGGCGAGGATTCGCTGCTTACGGTCCTCGCCTTTGGCGAGAAGCGTGTCGTAACGGCGTGCGTCGGGCACCGGACTCCTTTGACCGATTGGCGGGCTGAACCAACCTCCTGAACACACAGTAGGTAGGTTTGCCCGCTGTGACAAGCGTCTCAGGGGTAACTCTTAGAAAGTTCCGGGCCGGTCTCAGGCGACCAGCTCGACCAGCGTGGCGTTGGCCGTGCCGCCGCCTTCACACATGGTCTGCAGCCCGTAGCGAATGCCGTTGTCGCGCATGTGGTGCGCCAACCGCGTCATCAGCACCGCGCCGGAGGCGCCCAGCGGGTGCCCCAGCGCGATGGCACCACCGAGCGGATTGACCCGGCTCGGGTCGGCGCCGGTCTCGGCGATCCACGCCAGCGGGACCGGCGCGAAGGCCTCGTTGACCTCGAACGCGCCGACCTCTGCCAGCGCGACGCCGGCCTTTTTCAGCACCTTCTCGGTGGCCGGAATCGGGCCGGTGAGCATGAGCACCGGGTCCGCCCCGGTGACGGCCCCGGCGCGGTACCGCACGATCGGGGTCAGCCCGAGCTCGATGGCCAGCTCCGCGGTCGTCACCAGCAGCGCGGCGGCGCCGTCGGAGATCTGCGAGGAATTGCCGGCGTGGATGACGCCGTCTTCGGCGAACGCGGGCTTGAGGGCGGCCAGCTTCTCCACGGTGCTGCCCCGCCGCACGCCCTCGTCGGCGGTGACGACGGCCTCGTCCTCGGTGATGACCGGGATCATCTGATTGGTGAAGGCGCCGCCGTCCTGGGCCGCGGCGGCCCGTTCGTGGGATTGGACGGAGAATTCGTCGAGCTGGGTACGGGAGAAGCCCCACTTCTTGGCGATCATCTCCGCGGACAGGCCCTGGTTGAACGAGAAGTCGTCGTAGCGCGCAAGGACTTTCGGTCCGTAGGGCATGCCGGTCGCCCGGGCCGACCCCAGCGGGACGCGGCTCATGACCTCGACGCCGCCGGCGACGACGACGTCTTGCTGGCCCGACATCACCGCCTGCACCGCGAAGTCCAGGGCCTGCTGGCTGGAACCGCAGGCCCGGTTGACCGTCGTGCCGGGGATGCTCTCGGGCCAGCCGGCGGCCAGCACCGCGTAACGCCCGATGTTGCTGGACTGGTCGCCGACCTGAGACACGCACCCCCAGATCACGTCGTCGACGATGTCCGGACCCACGCCGGCGCGTTCCAGCACCTCGTTGAGGACGATCGCGGACAGGTCCGCGGCGTGCATGCCCGACAACCCGCCATTGCGCTTCCCCACCGGCGTGCGCACCGCCTCGACGATGACCGTCTCCCGCATGTCCCTACTCCGATTCCTCGCCAGTTTTCGAGTCCGATTTCGATAGCGCCCACCGCCCAGTAAACGACGGCTCCCGTCGCTCGCTGAAGGCGGCATAGGCCGCGGCCGCATCCGCGGTCGCGAAGTTGCCGATCTGCGCGCGCGCCTCGTTGGCCAGCGCGTCGCGCAGGGTGCGGTCGGCGCCCTCGTTCAACAGGGCTTTGGTCTGCGCCAAGGCAATCGGCGGGCCCGCCGCCAGCCGGCCGGCCAGATCACCGACGAAGGCGTCGATCTCCGCGGCCGACACCACCCAGGTCACCAGGTTCAGCGCGAAAGCTTCCGCGGCGTCGATGGTCTCGGCCAGCAGCGCTAGCCGCTTAGCCTGTTGCAGGCCAACGAGTTTCGGCAACAGCCAGGAGCCGCCGAGGTCGATCGACAGACCTCGCTTCGAGAAGATCTGCGAGAACGTCGATTCCGGTGTTGCGACCACCAGATCACAGCCCAGCGCCAGGTTCCAACCGGCGCCGACGGCCACACCGGTCACCTTGGCCACCGTCGGTTTGGGAAGCTCGTGCAACGCCAGCGCCACGTCGGTCAGGCGCGCCAGCTTGTACGTCGGATGAATGTCGTCCGGAATCCCGATGTCGGCCCCGGAGCAAAACGCCCCGCCGGCGCCGGTGATCACCAGCGAGCGCACCCTGCGGTCGCGGCCGGCGTCGTTCAGCGCGTCGCGCAGCGCGACCCACAGCTCCGGGCTGATGGCGTTTTTGCGGTGCGGACGGTTGAGTGTCAGCGTGCGCACCCCGTCGCTGTCGTCGGACAGCAGCACGGGGTCGTCGGTAGTGGTCATCGAGGTCGAAAGTACGTCACATCACCAAGCCGCCGTGCACCGGCAGCACCGGCCCATCAATAGCTCCTCGGCAGTTTCAGGACGTTGGATCCCAGGAAGTTCAGGATCATCTCCTGGCTGACCGGTGCGATCTTCATCAACCGCGCCTCACGGAAGTAGCGCGTGATGTGGTACTCCTCCGCGTAGCCCATGCCGCCGTGGGTCTGCAACGCCCGGTCCGCGGCGGTGAAGCCCGCGTCGGCGCACAGATACTTCGCGGTATTCGCTTCGCGCCCACAGGGTTTGCCGTTGTCGTACAACCAGGTGGCCTTGCGCAGCATCAGCTCGGCGGCGTCGAGGCGGGCCAGTGAATCCGCGAGCGGGAACTGCAGACCCTGGTTCATCCCGATGGGCCGGCCGAAGACCTCGCGTTCGTTGCCGTACTTGACCGCTTTCTCCAGTGCCACCCGGCCGATGCCCAGCGCCTCCGCCGCGATCAGCATGCGCTCGGGGTTCAGGCCGTCAAGGATGTACTGAAATCCCTTGCCCTCCTCGCCGACTCGGTCCTCGACGGGTACTTCGAGATTGTCGATGAACAACTCGTTGGAGCTGACGGCGTTTCGGCCCATCTTGCGGATCGGGCGGATATCGACGCGATTGCGATCGAGGTCGGTCAAGAACAGCGTCATCCCGTCGGTCTTCTTGGCGACCTCGTCGTAGCTCTGGGTGCGGGTGAGCAGCAGGATCTTGGAGGATTCCAGCGCCTTGGAGATCCACACCTTGCGGCCGTTGACGATGTAGCGGTCCCCGTCGCGCTTGGCGAACGTGGTGATGCGCGAAGTGTCAAGCCCGGCACCGGGTTCGGTGACTCCGAAGCAGACGTGCACCTCGCCGTTGGCGACCGTGGGCAGGGTGCGCGCCTTGAGTTCGTCGGAGCCGTGCACGACGACGGGCTGCATGCCGAAGATGGACAGGTGGATGGCGCTGGCGGCGTTCATCGCGCCGCCGGCCTTGGCGACCTCTTCGAGCAGCAGGGTGGCTTCGGTGATTCCGAGTCCGTGACCGCCGTACTCGGTCGGAATCGTCATACCGAGCCAGCCACCCTGCGCGATGGCGTTGTAGAACTCGAACGGAAATTCGTGCGCCTGGTCTTTTTCCATCCAGTACTGGTCGTCGAATTTCCGCGCCAGCTCCGCGACCGACTTGCGGATCAGCTCCTGGTCGTCGGTCAGCTCGAAATTCATTCCACCGCCGGGCACTGCTAGATCTCCTTCAGGCCAGTTCATGCACCGGCGCATTGATTCGGCCGGTTGAGGTCAGTCCTTGTTGCCGGTAAGGGCTTTCGCGTTAGCGGCGAAGTCCGCGAAGGACGAGCCGCCGCGGCTGTCCTTGTCGTGGCCCTGCGCCTTGATGGACACGTCGTGCCCCTCGGCGGCCTTGCGCAGCGCACCGACGGTCGCCTGTTCGCGCGAAATGTGAGTGAACGGGTCGAACGAGTACCAACGCATGGCGTTCTCGTAGGTCATCTTGTTGATCTCGTCGTCGGGAACGTTGTTGAGGCTCAACACATCCCACAGTTCTTCGGGCGCGCCCGGCCACATCGAGTCGCTGTGCGGGTAGTCGGCTTCCCAGCAGATGTTGTCGATGCCGATCATGTTGCGCAGCGCCACGCCGACCTTGTCGCTGATGAAACAGGTCAGGAAGTGGTCGCGGAAGACCTCGCTGGGCAGCTTGCCTTTGAAGTCCTGGTGTGTCCAGGCGGAGTGCATCTCGAACGTCCGGTCGGCGCGCTCCAGGAAGTAGGGAATCCAGCCGGTTCCGCCCTCGGAGAGCGCGATCTTCAGGTCCGGGTACTCCTTGATCGGCCGCGACCACAACAGGTCGGCGGCGGCCTGCACGATGTTCATCGGCTGCAGCGTGATCATCACGTCCATCGGCGCATCCGGCGCGGTGATGGCCAGCCGCCCCGACGAGCCGATGTGCACGTTCATCACGGTGTCGGTGTCCACCAGGGCTTTCCACAGCGGGTTCCAGTACTCGTCGTGGAAGCTGGGGTAGCCCATCGCGGCGGGGTTTTCGGTGAAGGTCAGCGCGTGCACGCCCTTCTTCGAGACCCGGCGCACCTCGGCGGCACAGGCCTCGGCATCCCAGATCACCGGGATCGCCATCGGGATGAAGCGCGCCGGGTAGGCGCCGCACCATTCGTCGATGTGCCAGTCGTTGTAGGCCTGCACCAGCGCGATCGAGAAATCATTGTCGTCGGTGGCGAACAGCCGCCCGGCGAAGCCCGGGAACGAAGGGAAGCAGATCGAGGCCAGGATGCCACCGGCATTCATGTCCTTGACGCGCTCGTCGACGTTGTAACAACCCGGCCGGATCTCGTCGAGCCCCGTCGGCTCGATGCCGTACTCCTCCTTCGGCCGGCCGGCGACCGCGTTCAGTGCCACGTTCGGGATGACCGTGTCGCGGAACTTCCACATGTCCGAGCCGTCGTCGTTGTGCACCAAGCGCGGTGCGTCATCCTGGTACTTCTTCGGCAGGTGGTTCTTGAACATGTCGGGCGGCTCGACGGTGTGGTCGTCGACACTGATCAGCATCATGTCTTCTTTGTTCATGAGCTTCCCTCTCCATCGGATCCACGTGCAGCCTGCTTCGGGCGGACGTCGGCTGTCGGCTCGCCCCGCTACCTCTGAAAACTAGCTTCTCGCCAGGTGAGAATCAACATCCACGAGATTGCCTGAGCAAATGCAGACACTGTTCCGGTATACCCCATTTCGGCGCCGATCGCCCTCTCACGTGCGGCTACGCGAGCACAGAAAGGCCAGCACCGGGCCTGGGACCAAAGAAAAAACCAAAAATTTGTTCGTCGCGGGCCCGGATCAAGCCGGCCGGACCGACGACAATGCGGCGCAGAGTGGCAAGCTTCTCCTCCAGCCGCGGATCCGTACCCGCTGGCATTGACCAATTGCGCGAATCGTGCCAGTCTGTTAGTTGCAAATGAGAATCCGATTCTCTTTCACCGAGAGGACATTGACGATGCGGTTGCCGCCGCTGCCCGCGGATCAGTGGGACGAGGCTACCCAGCAGGCACTCTCGGCGATGCGGGGCGCGGACACCAACAACGCGCTGTCCACCCTGGCCCACCACCCGGCACTGGCCAAGGCGTTTCTCCGGTTCAACGTCCACCTGCTGATGACGTCCACGCTGCCGACGCGCATCCGCGAGCTGGCCATCCTGCGCGTCGCGCATCGCCGCGACTGCGCCTACGAGTGGTCTCACCACGTCAGCATGGCCAAGGACGAGGGCATCACCGACGAGCAGATCGACGCGGTGCGGTCCTTTGCCGGGGAGGGCGCCGGGCACCTGGACGCGTTCGACCGCACGGTGCTCACCGCCGTCGACGAGCTGGACGAGAAATCGCAGCTGTCCGACGCGACATGGGCGGCGCTCGGCGAGCGTCTCAACGACCGGCAACGCATGGACTTCGTTTTCACGGTCGGCTGCTACGCCTTGCTGGCCATGGCTTTCAACACTTTCGGCATACAGCTCGAGCACGACTAGACGGATCAGAGAGGTAGAACCGTGGCCCACTTCCCCAAGCCGGCTGCCGGCAGCTGGACAGAAAACTATCCCGACCTGGGAACCGCGCCGGTCGATTACACCGACTCGATCGATCCGGCGTTCTTCGAGGCCGAGCGCGAGGCGGTCTTCAAGAGAACCTGGCTCAACGTCGGACGGATCGAGCGACTCCCCAAGACCGGCAGCTACTTCACCAGAGAATTGCCGTCGGCCGGCAAGGGCACCTCGGTGATCATCACCAAGACCAAGGACGGAACCGTCAAGGCGTATCACAACGTCTGCCGGCACCGCGGAAACAAGTTGGTGTGGAACGACTTTCCCAACGAGGAGACTTCCGGCACCTGCCGGCAGTTCACCTGCAAGTACCACGCCTGGCGCTACAGCCTCGACGGTGAGTTGACCTTCGTCCAGCAGGAAGACGAGTTCTTCAACCTCGACAAGAGCAACTTCGGCCTGGCACCGGTCCGTTGCGAGGTGTGGGAAGGCTTCATCTTCATCAACTTCGACGACAACGCGGCACCGCTCACCGACTATCTCGGCCCGCTGGCCAAGAGCATCGAGGGCTACCCGTTCGGCGAGATGACCGAGACCTACTCCTACCGCGCCGAAGTCGGCAGCAACTGGAAGCTGTTCATCGACGCGTTCGTCGAGTTCTACCACGCGCCGATCCTGCACCAGGGCCAGTACACCAAGGAAGAAGCCGCCAAGATCCAGAAGTACGGCTACGAGGCGCTGCACTACGAGCTGGCCGGCCCGCACAACCTGCAGTCGACCTGGGGTGGTCAGGCACCGCCGTCCGACATGTCCATGGTCAAGCCGATGGACCAGGTGCTGCGCAGCGGGCTGTTCGGCCCGTGGGACAAGCCGGAGATCATCCAGAACCTCGAACTGCCGCCCGGTGTCAACGTGAAGAGGGTGCCGCAGTGGGGCATCGACTCGTGGCTGTTCTACCCGAACTTCATGCTGCTGATCTGGGAGCCGGGCTGGTACCTGACCTACCACTACTGGCCGACCGCGGTGGACAAGCACATCTTCGAGTCGTCGCTGTATTTCGTGCCGCCCCGCAATGCGCGGGAACGCCTGGCCCAAGAGTTGGCCGCCGTGACGTTCAAGGAGTACGCGCTGCAGGACGCCAACACCCTCGAAGCTACCCAGACCATGATCGGCACCCGCGCCGTCAAGGAGTTCCTGCTGTGCGACCAGGAAGTCTTGATCCGCCACCTGCACAAGACGACCGGTGACTACGTGAAGGAGTACCAGCGCAATGTCGCTACCGTCTGAATTCTCCGCCCTAGAGCCATATTTGGACTGGGATCTGGCCACCGAGCCCGAACGCTACGCCAAGCGGCTGGCCTCCACGATGCCCGAGATGCAGGAGTTCTACGACGTCGCGTTCCCGATGCTCAACGACGTCATCGCGTACTGCGACAAGTACCCGCTGGACGACTTGCCGGACGACGCGAAGACTCTCATGCACATGATGCAGTCGCTGGTGATGGTGTCCTTCCCGATCGAGGCATGGAAGCAGCCGCGGGTCCCGGACAGCGGTGCGGCGTGGGTGGAACTGCTGCGGGAACCGGTGATCTAACCGGTGCTGACCCTCAAGGCCGCCGGCCTGCTCGACGTCGACGCCGGCGAAATCGTCCGGCCCGGCACCGTGGCGATCGAGGACGACCGGATCGTCGGCGTCGGGGGCGCGGGCCCGACGGGCCCACACGACACTGTCATCGATCTCGGCGACGCGATCCTGCTGCCCGGTTTGATGGACATGGAGGTCAACCTCCTGATGGGCGGGCGTGGCGAGACGCCCGGGCTGTCCCAGGTGCAGGACGACCCGCCGACGCGGGTGCTGCGCGCGGTCGGCAACGCCCGCCGCACGCTGCGTGCCGGGTTCACCACCGTGCGCAACCTGGGCTTGTTCGTCAAGACCGGCGGCTATCTGCTGGACGTCGCGCTGGGCAAGGCCATCGACGCGGGCTGGATCGAGGGGCCCCGAATCGTTCCGGCCGGCCACGCCATCACGCCCACCGGTGGGCACCTGGACCCGACGATGTTCGCCGCGTTCATGCCGGGCGCACTCGAGCTCACGGTCGAGGAGGGCATCGCGAACGGGGTCGACGAGATCCGCAAGGCGGTGCGCTACCAGATCAAGCACGGCGCCGAGTTGATCAAGGTGTGCGTTTCCGGCGGCGTGATGTCGTTGACCGGTGAGGCTGGCGCACAACATTATTCGGACGAGGAACTGCGCGCGATCGTCGACGAGGCGCACCGGCGCGGGCTGCGCGTGGCCGCACACACACACGGAGCCGAAGCGGTCAAGCACGCGGTCGCCTGCGGCATCGACTGCATCGAGCACGGCTTCCTGATGGACGACGAGGCCATCCAGATGCTGGTCGACAACGACCGGTTCCTGGTGACCACCCGCCGGCTGGCCCAGGCGATGGACGTGTCCCGCGCCCCGAAGGAGTTGCAGGACAAGGCTGCCGAGATGTTCCCCAAGGCGGAGACATCGATCAAGGCCGCCTACGAGGCCGGGGTGAAGATCGCGGTCGGCAGCGATGCGCCCGCGATCCCGCACGGCCGCAACGCCGACGAGCTCGTCACCCTGGTGGAGTGGGGCATGCCGCCGCTGGCGGTGCTGCGGGCGGCCACGACGACCGCGGCCGAGCTGATCAACTCGAACGACCGGGGCCGGCTCGCGGTGGGCCAGCTGGCGGATATCATCGCGGTACCCGGAAACCCGTTGGAAGACATCACGGTTACCCGCAACGTCAGCTTTGTCATGAAAGGCGGCAAGGTCTATGTCGACAAATCAGCCCAGCAGAACTGACGACCTGGTCGAGATTCAGCAGTTGCTGGCCCGCTACGCCGTCACGATCACCCAAGAAGACATCGACGGCCTGATCGGCGTCTTCACCCCGGACGGCACCTACAGCGCCTTCGGCTCCACCTACAAGTTGGACAAGTTCCCGGAGCTGGTGGCCGCGGCGCCAAAGGGCTTGTTCCTCACCGGGACTGCCTTGATCGAGAACCTCGACGGCGACTCGGCGAGCGGCACCCAACCGCTGTGCTTCATCGACGGCTCCACCCACGACATGCGCATCGGCTACTACCGCGACACGTACTCGCGCACCGCGGACGGGTGGCGCCTGCAGACCCGCGCCATGACGTTCATTCGCCGCAGCGGCGTACACGACTCCGGTCGTCCGCACGCCATCGGCCGTCCCACGCCGTGAATGTCTTGTGAACGCAGATGAGTTCCGGTCGGGTCTGCGTAAGTGGCTCGACGAGAACGACCTAACGCCCGGGCCCGACCACTCGCTGCAGGGCCATATGCTGCAGTTCCGCCGGGTCAGCCGGGCGCTGTACGACGCCGATTGGATGCGCTACGGCTGGGCTGAAGAGGTCGGCGGTTTGGGCGGCCCCGCGTTGCTCCGCGCGATCGTCGGCGAAGAGGTGGTGGGCCGGCGGTTGGCCGAGCCCGGCCCGTATTCGATGCTCGAGGTGCTCACACCCACGATGATCGACTATGCCCCGCCAGAACTCGCCGCCGAGATGGTGCCGAGGCTGCTGCGCGGTGAAGAACAATGGTGCCAAGGGTTTTCCGAGCCCGGCTCCGGCAGCGACCTGGCCTCGCTGACCACTCGGGCGGTCCGGGACGGCGACAACTGGATCGTCAACGGGCAGAAGGTCTGGACCAGCTTCGCGCAGTTCTCCACCCGCTGCATCCTGCTCACCCGCACCGGGCCCGGCCATGACGGCATCACCGCGTTCTTCGTCGACCTGGACACCCCCGGTATCACCATCCGCCCACTGCGCACGATGCACGGCGTCGACGAGTTCTGCGAGGTGTACTACGACGACGTGGTGATCCCGTCGAGCCGGATGCTTGGCAAGCCGGGCGACGGCTGGCGGCTCGCGATGGACCTGCTGCCCTTCGAACGCTCCACCTGTTTTTGGCAGCGGATCGCCTACCTCTACTCGCGGTTCGACGCGCTCATCGCCGAGGTATCCGGCGGCAGCCAGCACGGGGGACACGACGAATACCAGTTGGGTGCAACGTATCTCGCGTTGCACACGCTGCGTTGCCGCTCCCGCGCCACCCAGTACCGGTTACGCGACGGAGCACGGCTGGGCCCCGACACCTCGATCGACAAGGTGTTGCTGGCCTCGGCCGAGCAGCAGCTCTACGACACGGTGCGCGACCTGCTGCCGGGCGACCTCGAGCTCGACGACACGCCGTGGCGCTCGGAGTACCTGTACTCGCGCGCGTCGACCATTTACGGCGGGACCGCCGAGATTCAGCGCAACATCATCGCCCGCCGGCTGCTCGACCTCGGGAAGGAGTGAGCCATGGACCACGAGGCATTGCAGATGCTGGCCGACTCGCTGCGCACCGCGATGACGGCCGCGTCCGGCGCTCAGCTCGATGCGGCGTTGTCCGACCTCGGCTGGCAGGACATGCTCGACGAAATACCCGACATCGCAATCCCTTTGGTGTTCCGGCTGCTCGGCGAAACGGGTGCGCATGCGCCGGTGCTCAACGACGTGGTGCTGCGCGCGGCCGGACGGGCGGCGGGCGGTGTCACCCCGCTCCCGTTCGCGGGAGGCTCCTGGGTGGTTTGGAAGCGCGAGGACGTTCCGAGTTCGGCGATCGACGACGAGTTGCCGATACATCCTGTCGCAGAAGGCGATTCAGCTGCGCAAGCCGGGCTCGCCGCCGCGCGGCGGGCGCTGGGCTGGTGGCTGGTCGGCGCCAGCCGCGCGATGCTTGCCCTCGCGCGCCGGCACGCCCTGGATCGCGTCCAGTTCGGCCGCCAGATCAGCTCATTTCAGGCGATCCGGCACCGGCTGGCCGAGGCGCTCGTCGCGATCGAGGGCGCCGAGGCGACCCTGCACGCCGCGACGACGGCATCCGACGACGCCGACGACCTGGCCAGCTTGCTGGCCAAGGCGGCGGCCGGTCAGGCGGCGCTGACCACGGCCCGGCACTGTCAGCAGGTGCTCGGTGGTATCGGTTTCACCGCCGAACACCAGCTGCACCACCACTTCAAACGGTCGCTGATTCTGGACAATCTGCTCGGCAGCGCCCGGGAACTGACCTCACAGGCTGGAATGGCGCTGCGGGCCAAAGGATCTGCACCACGGCTGGTGCAGCTGTAGCGCCTGCGGGTGCTGCGGGTATGCGCATTGCCTAGTATTGGCGCACATGCGCTATCCCGTGGAACCCCGAAATCAGGCCGGCGTGGTCGCGGTGATCCTCGGCGGGTTGGCACTGGTCACCTGCTGGTTGCTGATCGGGGTGCCGTTGGGTATCGCGGCGCTGATCACCGGCGATATCGCGCGGCGGCGAGCCAGGCACGGCGAAGCGACGAATCCCCGGGCGGCGGTGGCCGGCATGGTGTTGGGGGCGGTGGCGATCGTGGCCGGGCTCATCGCCATCGGCTACTACGCCTGGCTGGACACCCAGGACCCGGACCGTTTGCAGCGCTGCCTGGACAATCCCGCGACCACGAATTGCTAGCCGCGGGGCAGCCCGAGGACTCGTTCGGCGATGATGTTGCGCTGAACTTCCGACGTGCCGCCGGCGATGGTCGCGGCGAAGGTGCGCGTGTAGCGGTCAAACCAGCTGCCGTAGTGGCTGTCCAGGTTGAGTGGGGCGAACGGCGCGGTGACGCCCCGCAACACCAGTCCGTCGCCCCCCTTGGCGGCCAGCGCGTCCTCGCAGGCGCGCTGCATCGCTTCCGAACCAAGCAGTTTGAGCACCGATTGCGCGGGCACGTCCTCTTCGCCGCGCGCGGCTTTGGCCAGCGTCGCCGACCCCAGCAACCGCATGGCGTAGAAATCCATCACCAGCGTGGCGTAGCGATCCAGCTGCACGGGTCCGGTCGGGTTGGACTCGACCGTCATCGCGTGCAGCATGTCGGCGTAGTCCAGCCACAGCATCGCGCGTTCGTGGCCGAGCGAACCGGTCGCGACGCGCCAGCCCGCGTTGAGTTCACCTACCAAGTTCTCCGCCGGCACCCGGGCGTCGGTGAAAAAGACCTCGTTGAAGTCCACGTCCTCGATGTCGCCCACCGAGGCGAACGGGCGGCACACCACCCCGGGGGTGTCCGTCGGAATCAGTAAGGCGCTGATGCCCTTGTGTTTTGGCGCATCGGGATCGGTGCGCACGAACGTCAGCAACACGTCGGCGTGATGGGCACCCGATGTCCACACCTTCTGCCCGTTGACGACGAAATGGTCGCCGTCCAGCACCGCGCGTGTCTTCAGGGAGGCGAGATCGGAGCCCGCACCGGGCTCGCTCATCCCCAGCGACGCGGTCATCTCCGCACGCAGAATCGGCACCGCCCAGCGCTGTTTTTGCTCCGGTGTGCCGAACGACAACAACGACGCCGCGATGATGCCCACGCCCTGCGGATTGAAGCTTTGATAGATCCGCCGTCGCGACAATTCCTCGAGGTACACGTATTGCTGCAGCAGCGTGGCGTTGCGACCGCCGAACTCCGGCGGGTTCCCGGGCAGCAGCCAGCCGTTGTCGAAAAGCAGCCGTTGCCAGCGACGGGCCCACTGGGGAATGTCCGAACTCGATTGCGGCCGTTCGCGCGTCTGGGCCGGGTCGAGGGGATTGGCGTCGAGGAACGCCGCGAATTCCGCGCGGAACTCCTCGACGTCGCTGTCAAAGGTCAGCTGCACAGCACTCCCCTGGGATTCGCTAGCGGGTGGGCCGTCGGTAGATCCGGGTTTCCGCCGACGGTGCGGTTCGCTCTTGCGATTCCGCTTCTATACACACGTGTAGGAGAATAGTATTCTCGTGGCAAGAAAGTTACAATCTCCGACACATGCTCCGTGAGGGGGTCGAGCGCAGCGATGTCACGGCGTTCTCCGGTAGAGTCCAATCATGTTCTCCCCTCGCGGCAATCGCCAGAGCCGTCCGTGACCAATCCAAGCGAAGAGCCGGCCTGGAAGCAGCGCGCCGTCGAGCGATCCATCAAGACTGCGAAACTGCGGGCGGCGCAGCGCGTTCAGCGCTTCCTCGACGCGGCGCAGGCCATCATAATCGAGAAGGGCAGCACGGACTTTACCGTCCAGGAGGTCGTCGATCGCTCTCGCCAGTCGCTGCGGAGCTTCTACCTGCAGTTCGACGGTAAGCACGAGCTGCTGCTGGCATTGTTCGAGGATGCGCTGAGCCGGTCGGCCGACCAGATTCGGGCCGCCACCGAAAGCCATTCCGACCCGCTGGAGCGGCTCAAGGTCGCCGTGGAGCTGTTGTACGAGGCCTCACGACCGGACCCCGCCGCCAAGCGCCCGCTGTTCACCGACTTCGCCCCCCGGTTGCTGGTGACGCACCCAGCCGAGGTCAAGGTCGCCCATGCACCGCTGCTGGCGTTGCTGACCGAGCTCATGGAAGCAGCCTCCGACGCCGGCAAGTTGCGCGACGGGCTCAATCCCCGCCGCATCGCCGCGATGACGATGCAGACGGTCATGTTCATCGCGCAGTCCAGCGGGGGTTCCGACGACGCGACGATTCACCCGATCACCGCTGACGAGGTGTGGGACTTCTGCTCAGCCGGATTCGTCGGCTAGCAGTGGCATCGCGGCTTTTCCGCCGCCACCCGCCTGACCTGAGCAAATAGCGCACGTGATTTGCCCGTGAGAATCGGGTTCTCTAATATTCAGAATTAGAAGTAGCCAAAACGGATTCGCCGTTGACACCCGTTGCCGGGTGATGACACAGTTCAGTGGCGGTACCCTCCTCGCGCCCCGGAACGAGGCGCACCCGGTCGACAGTGCGGGGATGGGACACGATGCCGGCGGTTCTGCGCTGAGACGTGACGGTTCGATCAACGAATTGAGGTAGTGATGACTGGACGTGTTGAAGGCAAAGTTGCTTTCGTCACCGGGGCGGCGCGTGGTCAGGGCCGTGCCCATGCGGTGCGGTTGGCCCAGGAGGGCGCCGACATCATCGCTGTCGACATCTGCAAGAAGATCGACACCGTCGACCTGATCGCCGCCTCCACTCCGGAGGATCTGGCCGAGACCGCAGACCTGGTGAAGGCACAAAACCGTCGGATCTACACCGCCGAGGTCGATGTCCGGGACTACGACGCGCTCAAGTCCGCGGTGGACACCGGCGTCGAGCAGCTCGGCAAGCTCGACATCATCGTCGCCAACGCGGGCATCGGTAACGGTGGCCAGACGCTGGACAAGACCAGCGAAACCGACTGGACCGCCATGATCGACATCAACCTGGCCGGCGTGTGGAAGACCGTGAAAGCCGGTGTCCCGCATATCCTCGCGGGCGGCAACGGCGGCTCGATCATCCTGACGAGCTCGGTCGGCGGTCTCAAGGCCTACCCGCACACCGGTCACTACGTCGCCGCCAAGCACGGTGTGGTGGGTTTGATGCGCACCTTCGCCGTCGAGCTCGGCGCCCAGAACATCCGCGTCAACTCCGTGCACCCGACCAACGTCAACACCCCGTTGTTCATGAACGAGGGCACGATGAAGCTGTTCCGTCCCGATCTGGAGAACCCGGGCCCCGAGGACATGAAGGTCGTCGGACAGCTGATGCACACCCTGCCGATCGGCTGGGTGGAGCCCGAGGACATCGCCAACGCGGTGCTGTTCCTGGCGTCGGACGAGGCGCGCTACATCACCGGCGTCACGCTGCCCGTCGACGGAGGCAGCTGCCTGAAGTAGCCGCTAGAACGGGCTGCTGTTGGACTGCCATTCGGCCTCTGCAGGCCGCGGCCCATAACGGCGGGCGTAGTCCTCGTGCATCCGGGCCTGTTTCTGGCGATTGATCACGTCGACCAGGTTCGGGTCCAAACCGTGGACGGCCAAGCGGTGTCGGCGCCAAACCTTGTTCAGGGCAAAGTTAATCACCAACGCCCACGCGTAGAGCGGCACGGTCATCTCTGTGTGCACGTAGAGCGAGGCGGGCAGCAGCCAGAACGGGGCCAGCACGAACAGGGGCGGTATCGCCCACCTGATCATGTGCCGGCGGATCGCTCCCTCGCCGGCGAGGTCGTGCGCGACCCAGCTGCGCATCGAGTCGGGCAGGCGTCGGCCGTAGGCATAGCCAATGCGTTGCCAGAGATTGGGTTTCGCGGCGGTCATGGTGGCTCCTCAGCGTTGCAATGCGCCCGCCGCCACGGCGGCCGCGTTGATTCGGGTCAGGACCTGATGCAGGTTCTCAAGTTCGGACAGCTCGACACCGAGCCGTGCGACGACGGCGGGCGGAATCTCAAGTGCGCGCTCGCGCAAAGCGATTCCGCGCTCGGTGAGCGTGATGTCGGTGGCGCGCTCGTCGGTGGCGTTCTTGGCGCGGGTGATCAAGCCCAGTGCCTCCAACCGTTTGAGCATCGGCGACAGCGTCGCCGACTCCATCTGCAAGGCGGCGGCGATCTGCTTGACCGACAGCGGGGACTCGTGCGCCGCCTTGCGATGATCCCACAGCGCCAGCATCACCAGATACTGCGGATGGGTCAGTCCCAGCGGCTCCAATAGTGGTCGGTAGACCGCCAACACCGCGCGATTGGTGGTCGCCAGCGCGAAGCACACCTGGTGTTCGAGGGCGAGTGGATCGATCTCGCGGGCGGTCAGCGTGGCCACGTTTCCAATCCTAGGCGAATAGTTAGTGCCCTATCTATATGAGTCCTCTCACACCGCCTGCATAGCCGGGGTAATACTCTCGGATTCCATGGACGGATTCGAGGGACGCGGGGCGGTCATCACCGGCGGTGCCAGCGGGATCGGCTTGGCCACCGCGACCGAGTTCGCCCGACGCGGCGCCCGCATCGTGCTGGCCGACGTCGACAAGGCCGCGCTGGAACACGCCGTGGCACGCCTCAAGAGCGAGGGCGTCGAGGCGCACGGTGTGGAATGCGATGTGCGGCACGTCGAAGAAATGACGAACCTCGCCGACGAATCCTTCCGCCTGCTCGGCCAGGTCGACGTCGTGTTCAGCAACGCGGGCATCGTGGTCGCGGGCCCGCTGGTGACCATGACGCACGAAGACTGGCGGTGGGTGATCGACATCGACCTGTGGGGGTCGATCCACGCCGTCGAGGCGTTCGTGCCCAGGTTGATCGAGCAGGGCAAGGGCGGCCACATCGCGTTCACCGCGTCGTTCGCGGGACTGGTGCCCAATGCCGGCCTCGGGGCGTACGGCGTTGCCAAGTATGGCGTTGTCGGCCTGGCCGAAACGCTGGCCCGCGAGGTCAAGGACAACGGCATCGGCGTCTCGGTGCTCTGCCCGATGGTCGTCGAAACCAAGCTGGTCTCCAACTCCGAACGCATCCGCGGCGCCGACTACGGACTTGCTTCGACGCCCGATCTGACGGAGGGCTTCGGGCCGCTACCGCCGACGCAGGACCAGGGCGTGACGGTCGACGAGGTGGCACGGTTGACCGCCGATGCGATTCTGGCCAATCGGTTGTACATCCTGCCGCACGAGGCGGCCCGGGCCTCGGTCAAGCGCAGGTTCGAACGAATCGACCACACCTTCGACGACCAGGCCGCCGAAGGGTGGACGCACTAGCCCGACCGCATCGCCGGTATCACGCCGATGACGCCGCCGGCTTCCAGGTCCGCGATCTCCGCCGGGGACAGGCCCAACTCGGCCAGCAACTCGTGATTGTGCTGGCCCAGTGTGGGTGCGGGATTCGCGTGAAAAAGCTCCGGCCCGCTGGAGAACCTCATCGGGACGCTGCTGAGCCTGGCCCGCCCGTTCACCGGATGGTCCACGTCTTCGAAGAAGCCGCGAAACGCCAGCTGCTCCAGCTCGGTCTGCCGGTGCGGTTGCAGGACCTTGGCCACCGGTACGCCGGCGTCCCAGAGGGTTGTGACGATGTCGTCGCGGGTGCGGTTCTCGCACCAGGCAGCCAGCTGCTCGTCGATCAAATCCTGGTGCGCACGCCGGCCAGCTTCGCTGGATAGTGCGGGATCGGTTGCCCAGGAGGGTGATCCGATTGCCCGGCATAGCTTTTCCCACTGCTCGTCGGTCGCCACGGCGATGGCTACCCAGCTGTCGAGCCGGCCGAATTCGTCGATATCGTTGCTGCGGTAGAGGTTCTGGGGTGCCGCCGTCGGTCCCCGGTTGCCGTCGCGCTCCAGCAGTGCCCCGTAGGCCGAGTACTCGATGACCTGCTCGGCGGAGATGCTCAACGCCGCGTCGACCATCGCCGCTTCGACGAACACGCCCTCGCCGGTGCGGCGGCGATGCTCGAGCGCCAGCAGTATCGCGTTGAGCGCGTGCACCCCCGCGCATGCGTCACCGACCGAATATGGGTCGTACGGCGTGCGGTCCGGATAGCCGGTGAGCCAACTGATGCCGGACGCGGCCTCGATCACGTAGGCGAACGCCGGGTTGTCGCGCCATGGCCCGTCGAGGCCGAAGCCGGGCATCCGCACCATCACCACGTCCGGCCGAATCGATTGAACAGCAGCGAAATCCAGGCCGATCTGGTCCAGCACCCGCGGTGTGAAGTTCTCCACCACCACGTCACAGGTTGCGATCAGGTCCCGCAACAACTCCCGGCCGCGCCCGCTCTGCAGGTCCAGCGTCAGGCCCTTCTTGTTGGTGTTCAACGCCGCGAAGATCGGCGACTTCTCCCACCACTGGTCCTCGGTGATCGGTATGCCGGCGATCAGCCGGGTGCCATCCGGGCGACGGGCGGACTCCACGTGGATGACCTCCGCGCCGAGCATGGCCAGGAAATGGGTGCCGCAGGGACCCGCCCAGAACGTCGTCATGTCCAACACCCGAAGACCGCTGAACGGCAACGGTTTTGCTACCCCGGCCGGTACCGGCCGATGCGACAGCTGCGCGGTACGGTAGTGCTCGGTGTGCTCCCCCAGTCGCGGCGCCGGCTGCGGTTGACGCAACTGCGCCGGCCGCAGCCGATACGGGTGGCTCGGCTGTAGAAAGCCGTGTGGATTGCGCACGAACGAGCCGCGCTCCACGAACTGATCGAACGAGGCGACATTCGCACCGTTGGCGACCGGTGCGTTGGGGATGCGGAATGCCGAGGCCAGTTCCCGGATTTCGTCGACTCCGGTGGCGGCCAGCCAGGCGAAGATCTCGTCGGCGTAGACGTTGGCCAGTTCGGTGATCGAAAGCGGCGACTCCTCGTCGATCCACTCCGGGTGACCCACCATCGCGCACAGGTCGAACCACTGTTGCGCCGTGCCGCACCCGAGATCCACCAAGCCGTCTTTCGCCTGCGCCACTCCCGGAATGGTGGGCCGCCGGGCGTCTCGCCACGGACGGCCGAGCAGTTCGAAGTAGGTGACCGGGTAATAGGTGAGGCACAGGATTTGGGTTTCGAGCATCGACAGATCCAGCAGTTCGCCCGGCCCGCCGTCTATCCGGCGGTAGCGCGACGTCAGCGTGGCCGCGCTTGCATAGGCTCCGGCCAAGTACTCGCCGACCTGTCCGCCGACGAAGACGGGTGCGCGCTCCTGCTCGCCGCGCCCGAGGCCGACGATTCCGCCCGACCACGCCTGCAGCGTGAACTCGGTCGCGGCGCGGTCTCGCCAGGGGCCTTCCAGCCCGAACGGGGTAATCGCAGTTACGGTGAGATGCGGGTGGTTGTCGTGGAGGGCGCGCGGCGTAAAGTCCGGGTGCTCAGCGACTTTCGACCCGGCCGACCAGACCACCGCGTCCGCCGACGCCAGGAGCCGGTTCACCAGTTCGGCATCGGCGACCGGATCGGCGACCACACTGTGTTTGGCACCGGCCAGGTAATTGAACAAGGCGCCGTCACCGTCGACTCCGATGGCCGCCCCCGAGGCCGACCACGAGCGCAGCGGATCACCCTCTGGTGCTTCGACTTTGATGACGTCGGCACCGCCGTCGGCCAGCAGCTTGGTGCAGTAGGCGCCGGCGATGCCCGTGGACAGATCGATGACCGTGTAACCGGCCAGCGGCGGCTCGACGTGCGCCACTATTTGCGTCTCTTCGCTTTGGTGTCCTTGCCGGTGCGCGCCTTCTTGCGGGCTTTCTTGCTCAGCGCCCAGTCGGCGGGGAACTTGCTGTCGTTGTCCTTGACCGCGTCACCCAGGCCCTGTTTCATGGCGTCATCGAGCATCAGCTCGTCGCCATCGTCCGGGCGGACGCTGCCGCCCATCGATTCGAAGACGCCGCTGAGTATGCTGCCCAGGTACTCGCCCTGGAACTGCTTCATGATCTCGAAGAAGACCTTCTGCATGAACACGGTGTCGGTCGGGCGGTTGCGGGCGCACGCCAGCGCGTACTTCTGCACCTCGCCCTCGAGCTCATCCCGGGGCACCACGCTGTTGAGGAAGTTGCAGTCGTACATCTCGGCTGCGGTGAAAGCCCTTCCGGTGAAGACCATTTCCTGGAACTTCCGGATGCCCATCGTCTGCGCCCACCACCACATGCGGGGTCCCCAGCCGTAATACCGAAACGACGGATGCCCGAACAGTGCGTCGTCGCTGGAGATGACCAAGTCGGCATCGGCCGCCTGATAGAAGTGCCAGCCGTAGCAGTAGCCCTTCGCCTCGAGGATGCTGATCTTCTTGAAGTCCTGCAGGCCACGAATACCGGAGTTCGGGTTGGCATACCACTGCCCGAGGGTCCCGCCGTTGCGAAACGAACCCGGTGGCGGATACCTGACGTCATCGGGGCTGATCCGGTATTCGGCCAGCCGTGGACCCTGATCCGGCGCATCGCGGACCCGCATGACCTCGGTCAGATCCGCACCCGAGCCAAGATCGTCGCCGGCACCGCGCACCACCAAGACCTTGACGTCGTCATCAATGCCGGCTTGGTGCAACAACTCCGCGTAGCGCAGCCGCGCGGCGATGGTCGGCGCGTTGAGATAGTCCGGCCGGTCGAACGTGATCGTGGCGATCCGCGTCTCGGCGTCTTTGGTGTACCGGATGATCTCTTCGGCTGCCGGCTCCGACGGGTCAGGCATGGCTAGGGCTGCCAGGACGGGCTCGCGGTGAGCACTTCGGGACCGTCGGCGGTGATCAGGACCGCTTCCCGCCCGAATACCGCGCCGACTCCTTCTTCCCACACGTAGCCGGTCACGGCGAGCACCATCCCCGCCTCCAGACGTTCCTCGGCCGCGGTCGACGGCAAATGCTTGGAGACGACGGGCGGGTCGAACCCCATGCCCAGGCCGCGGGCCACCGGCATCGGCGGCTCGGGCTCCCCGGCGGCCTGGTAGGCGGCGAGCAGTTCGCCCGCGCCCGCACCGGGACGGCAGGCGGCGATCAGCCTGCCCCACAGGCCTTCCCAACGTCCGTACAAAGCGGCGGCACCATCGGGTGCATGCTTGCGATCGGCCGGCCAGGTCCGTCCGACCTCGCCGACATAGCCACCGGCCAGGACTCCGGCGGAGAATGCCACCAGGTCGCCGTCCTGGATACGACCATCGCCGTCGGCTCGGCGCCACGGGTGCCGGCGCGAAGTCACCCATGCGACATCTTGATTCGACGGCGTGCTCACCCCGCCGGCCGCCGAGGCCTCCAGCAAGGCGCCGGCCAACGCTTGTTCGCCGACCCCAGGCCGCAATTCCGAAACCGCGGCCGCCAGCGCCGACTCGGCCACGGCGACGGACCGGCGCAGCGCGGCGATCTCCTCGGCCGTTTTGATCCGGCGCGCGGCCCGCATGGCCAGCTCTCCGTCGACCAGCTGGGCGTTCGGAAATGCGGTGGGCAGCAGCTGCGCGAAAACCGGTGAGAGGGCGTCCGTTCCGACCCGCCGGGCAGTTGCCGCCCCGGCGATGCGCTGCAGCGCCGACATCGTGTTCATCGGGTTCCACGAGATGCCGTACAGGTTCTCGTGCGGGATGTCCTCGGGGATGCCCTCGTCCCACGTGCTGAGCAGGTGCACCGCACCGGTCTCGCGCACCAGCACGCAGCTCGGGCCGAACGGACGGGTGCCGGCGACCCACAGTTGCGGCGCCCCGGTTACGTAACGGACGTTGGCTTGCCGGCCGAGGACCAACACATCGAGATCGTGTGCCGCCATTTGCTCCAGCGCCCGCTGGCGACGCCCCGAGCGCAGCGTGCGCTCGTCAGGGCAAACTTCAACTGACATGAGAGCCATAAGGGTCATAGGGGTAGTTGGTCAAACGAATCCAGCCTTCCTCGGTGATCACCAGGACCTCTTCGCTGCGATAGCCGCCGGTGCCGTCTTCCCACACCACGGGCTCCAGGACCAGCACCATCCCCTCCTTGAGGACGAAGCTCTCGTCGAAGTCCTGGCCGAGATCGGTTCCGATCATCGGCATTTCGGCCGCGTTGACGCCGATGCCGTGGCCCAGGTAGAAGTGCGGCAGCCACGGCTTGCTGCCCCCGTTGGCCTTGATCGCGGCCCGCCCCAGATCGGCGGCGGTGGCGCCGGCCTTGGCGACACCGAGCACCGCGGTCATGATCTCGAACCATTTGTCGAACTGCGCCTGCTGGCGCGGCGACGGGTCCCGGCCGACGAGCCAGGTGCGCCCGAAGTCGGAGCAGTAGCCCTGGTAGGTGATACTGACGTCGGTCCACAGCACGTCGCCTTCGACCAGCTCGCGCTCGGTGCTCAGCAGTGGCAGCGCCAGGTCGCCGTGCGTGGTCCACACGCCCTCGGCTTTGCTCGGCGGCATCACCTGCCAGATCGGTTCCAGCATGCTGGCCGTGGCCCCCAACTCGAAGGCGCGGCGCAAAAAGCTTGCCGACAAATCGATCTGACGGATCCCGGGAGCCAGCCGCTTCTGGACTTCGACCATGGCTTCGTCGGTGATCCGGATCGCGGTGCGCATGCACGACAGTTCGTCCGGAGTCTTCACCGACTTCGCCGCGCTGACGATCGCGGCGGCGTCGACCGGAGCGCCATTGGGGAACAACAGGTTCGCCGCCCGCGACATCGCGCCCGTGCACTCGTCGACCGCGATCACCGCTCCGGGCGGAATCAGGCCGGCAATCGCACGCGCGAAATTGGCTACGCCTTCCTCGAATTCGAGGTAGACCGGCCCGTGCAGGTGGTCGTCGGGCAGGTCGGTCTCGTGCGAAGCGCCCTCGCGGAACGGCAGGAACAGGTGGGGGCACTCGTCGCCGGCGACCACCACGGCCACCGGGCGCTCGACGTAGGACAGTCCGGCATCACCGAGTGGCCAGCTGGCACCGGTGGCGTAGACCACGGCGTTGTTGCCCAGCAGGATCATCGCATCGACGCCGCGTTCGGCCATCGCCGAGCGCAGCCGGGCCCCGGTCTCGCGACGGAGGCGACCCAGGTCGGGTGTTTCGGGAATCACCAGCCCGTTACCGGTGCCGGTGTCCAGTTGGGCGATCGTCGTCACTACACACCCAAGAACTTCGTGATGTTGTCGCTGACGATCTTCTTCGCGTTGGCCGGACCGACAGCGTCGACAACGGATTTCAGCGATTTTTCGGAATACCCGTAGGTGCTTTCGTTGTGCGGGTAGTCGCTGGACCACATCACCTTGTCCACACCGATTCGGTCGATCAGCTGCAGGCCCAGCGGGTCGACCATGAACGACGCGCTCATGTGGGTGTCCCAGTAGTAGCGCACATCGTGCTGCAGCTGCCGGTTGAACATGTGCTGGTAGGAGGCGACCAGGTGCTCGGCATCTTGCAAAGCCCAAGGCACCCAGGCGATCCCACCTTCGAACCAGCCGATGCGCAGGCCGGGATGATCGTCGAGAATCCCGGTGAACAGGTACTTGGCGAACTGTTCGCGGAAGCCGTCGACGTTGATCATCATGCCGACCACCACGCTGTTGAACTCGCATGGAGTTTTCGGCGGGGTCTCGCCGATGTGGTGGGTCACCGGCAGGCCGGCGGCTTCGATCTCCTCCCAGACCGGCTTCATCGCGGTGCTGCCGTAGTCGATCACGTTGCCGTCGTCGTCCTTGCCCGGATTCAGGGGCAGCAGGAAAGTCTTGAGGCCCAACGACTTCAGTTCGGCCAGCGTCCGCTTGGCGCCTTCGGGTTCCCACCAGTTGATCAGGCCCGCGCCGTAGAAGTGGCCGTTGGACCGCTCTTGGAGCTCGGCGATGTACTCGTTGTAGATCCGGAACGCCAGTTCGCGAAGTTTCTTGTCCGGGTAGTGGAACAGCGCCAAGATGGCGTTGGGGAAGGCCAGTTCCTTCTCGACACCGTCCTCGCGCAACTCCTCGATCCGGGCCTCGATGTTGGTGCTCGCGGCGCCGGGCAGGTCGTCGTACTGCATCAGCACGGCGCTGAAGTCGCCCGGCAGGAACGACTGTCCCTTGCGGCCGACTTGGTAGGCGCCGTCCTCGTACCAGATCCGGGGTGCCTTGTCCTTCAGGTCATCCGGGAAGCGGTCGAAGAAGATGTCGTCGGCCAGCGAGATGTGATTGTCGGCCGAGAAGACCACGGTTCCCTCGGGCAGACCCACGTCGCTGCCCACGGCGTGGCCGCGCCGATCCTTGGGAGCGCCGTAGCCTCCGGGCGGGTAGAGCGAGGTGGTGGTTGTCGGCGTTGACATTATTGACCCTCCATTCGGATCTGCGGAAGAGTGATCATCTCGGGCTGCTGCTCAATGGATTTCGTTTACCAGGTAACCGGGAGTTCGTAGACGCCGTAGGCCAGCCGGTCGTGTTTGAACGGGATCTCGTCCAACGGCACGGCCAGTTTCATGGTCGGGATGCGCCGGAAGAGCGTTTGAAACATGATCTGTAGTTCCGCCCGCGCGAGTTGCTGACCCACGCATTGATGGCGCCCGTAGCCGAAGGCGACGTTGCGGTCGGCCCCGGCGCGGTGCACATACAGCCGGTCGGGCTCGGGGAAGGCGTCGGCATCCCAGTTGGCGGGAGCCAGGTCGATGATGATGCCTTCGCCGGCGCGGATCGTCTCGCCGGCGATGTGGATGTCGTCGACGGCGACGCGACGCTGACCGTTCTGGATGATGCTCAGGTAGCGCAGCAGTTCCTCCACCGCGCTGGCCAGGACCTTCGGGTCTTCGGCGTCGCGGATCGCGGCCAGCTGATCCGGATTCTCAAGCAGCGCAAGCACTCCGAGGCCGATCATGTTCGCCGTCGTCTCGTGCCCGGCGATCAGCAATCCGGTGCCCAGTTGCGCGGCTTCTTTGACGCTGAGCTCGCCGGCCTTCACGCGTTCGGCCAGGTCGGAGATCGCGTCGGGCGCCGTTTCCGAGGCGGGGTTCTCCATCTTGGTTTCGACCAGCTGGGCCAGGTACTTGTGCAGGCTCATCGCGCCCTTGGCGGTGTCGGCGCCGGTGGCATAGCGCGCCAGCCCCATCGAGGCGTGCTCCTGGAACATCTCGGCATCCTCGTAGGGCACGCCGAGCATCTGGCTGATCACCAGGGATGGAACCGGAAGCGCAATGGCGGCAACGATATCCGCGGGCTGCGGGCCGGCCAGCATGGTGTCGATGTGGTCGTCGGTGATCTGCTGGATCGTCGGCCGCAGCCCTTCCACCCGCCGGAAGGTGAACGGCTTCGACAGCATCCGCCGATACCGGGTGTGCTCCTCGCCGTCGGAGGTGAACACCGACCGGGGCCGCTTGTGCACGGTCGACAGCATGCCTTCGTTCCAGTGCGGGAAGCCGGGCACCCGGTCGTCGACGCTGACCCGGGAATCGGCGAACAGTTCGCGCACCTGCTCGTAACCCGTGATGAGCCACGGGGTGCTGCCATCCCAGATCCGGACCCGCGACAGCGGCCGCTCTTCGGCCAGGGCCATCACGTCCGGGGGCGGAGCGAACGGGCAGCCCCGGTTACGGGCCATCGGGTAGTCGGGAATCTCGGCAACGGCGTCGGCCGAAATACTCGTCAGTGCGTCTGACATGTCAGTCCTCGATGTGGATTGCCTGGGCCGGGCACGCCGCGGCCGCCTGGCGGGCGCCGTCGCTCTGCTCGGCGGACGGGTGCTCGTTGAGCAGGACGACGACACCGTCTTCGTCGCGCTGATCGAACACTTCGGGTGCATTCATCACGCAGTTGCCCGACGATGCGCAGATGTTCTGGTCGACAGTCACTTTCATGAGCCTGCTCTTCATTCGTACGGAGTGACCGGCGCCAGCCACAGGCCCACGATCGCGTCGATGAGGCCGAATGCGGCTGCGCGCCAGGAGGGCTGGGCCATCGCAGCGCCCGCGGCGAGCGCGCGTTCGCGGTCGGCGCAGGTGTGCATCAACAGGTTTCGGGCCATGATGTTGCGCTCGAAGTGCACATCGGCCGGCAGGTTGGGCAGGCAGCGGTTGAAGCCGTCGACCACTTCGACGAGCGACGGGGAGCTGAGCGCGCCTTTGACGACGATGTTGTAGTAGGCCGGATCGGTCATGGCCTGCGCGGCGAACCGCGCGTACCAGGTCGGGTTGCCGAGCTCCTCGAGGTGGTCGGTGAGGGGGCGCACCAGGCACGCCACCCAGGCGCGTAATTCGCCCGACCCGCCCGACGCCAGGAGGTCGGCGACCATCTGCTCGCGCAGCTCCTCGACGGGTCCGCGGTGCTTCTCCTCGATGGCGCGCACCAGGTCGGCCTTGGTGCCGAAGTGGTAGCCCACCGCGGCGTTGTTGCCCTGCCCCGCGGCCTCGCTGACCTGCCTGTTCGATACCGCGAACATGCCGTGCTCGGCATACAGGCGCTCGGCCGCCACCAGGATCGCCTCCTGGGTGGAGCTGGCCCGTTCGGTGCGAACGGCCCTGCCTGCCGTGGTCATTGGATCAGTCAACCTCGCCGACCGGTTTAAGTCAAGCGCTTGATTTAAATGCATGCGGGCCTGCGGCGTGACGGTGCGCTCGAGCCGGGACGTCATCTCTCGCGCTTCTTGGGCGGCATCACCTTGCCGGCCGAAGTTCCCCCGTCGACCGGCAGCACGGTTCCGGTGACATAGAGCGAGCGGTCGCCCGCGAAATACAGCGCCGCCTGGGCAACGTCGTCGGTTGTACCCTCGCGCTTGAGCGGCCGGTCGTCGCGCATCCCCTGACGAATCCGCGCCTCGAATTGCGCCAGCTGCTCCGGGTCCATCCCGGCGGCCGACTTGCCCAGGATCGGGGTGGGGATGCTCCCCGGGGCGATGGCGTTGACCCGAATCTCATAGCGCGCCAACTCGATTGCCGCGGATTTGGTGAATTGGATGACGGCGGCTTTCGACGCCCGGTAGATCATCACCCCGCCGCCGGCCTGGATCCCGCCGATGGAGGTGAGGTTGATGATCGAACCGCCGCCGCTTTCGGCCATCTGCCGGGCGGCATCCCGGGTTCCGGCCATCACGCCCAGCACGTTGACCCCCATGATCCGGTGGAAATCGGCCAGGTCGTCGTCGAGCAATCGGCGCAACGGGCTGGAAACCGCGGCGTTGTTGACCATGACGTGCAGGCCACCGAATTTCTCGACGGTGGTCGCGACCAGTGCCTGCACCTGTTCGGGATCGGAGACGTCGGTCTGGTGAAACAGCGCGTCGGCGCCCAGCGTGGCGGCCAGCTGCTCGCCCGTCTCGGTCTCGATGTCGGCGATCACGACCCGGGCACCCTCGGCCAAAAACCGTTCCACGATGCCGCGGCCGATACCCGACGCTCCGCCGGTGACGATGGCGACCTTGCCGTCCAATTCGTTAACCACACGGAGAGTTAATCGGCGCGCGACACTTTAAGTCAAGCAGTTGATTTAAGGGCAGGGCCCCGTCCGGGCAAGCAGCAAACTTTTGACGTCGCCGGCGCCTGCGCTGGCTAAGGTTTGACGCATGAGCGGGCGGCGTGGATGAATCCCGATACCTTCTGCACATCCGATCAATGGAGCATGATCGCGTCGGCGCCGTCGACCTCACAGCTCGCCGGTGTGCTCGGCGGATTCCTGATCACCGCAATCGCTTTGCTGTTCGACCGCAGCAGCCGCGAAGGCGTGCACACCCTGGCGCTGTTCGCGTCGGCGGTGCTGATCCTGATGCTGGACAGCTTTCTGTTCAGCCTCATCAGCGGCACGCATCCGCCCGACAGCGGTGACCGCCAGGGCATCTGCGCGATCGCCTGGACCCAGGGCAATCTGGCGACCGGCATGCTGGCGGCGGGCACCACCGGACTGTTCGCCGGGCTGGGCTGGATGCTGGCCAGCCACGTGGTGAACAAGGTGCCCAAGGACGATCCCGCCGACATCCGCGCCTATTGCTTCCTGGCCGATCTCGGCGGGTGGCTGACCTTCGGGGCCGCGATGGCGACGACCTTGATCATGAGCGAGACGAACATCGACTACCTGCATTTCGTGCTCGGCCATACTCCCCCGCTGTGGCAGACGGGGGCGATCGTGACGTTCAGCGCGCTGGTCATCGTGCTCGACTTCGTGGTCGTCTACATCCGCACGAAAAATCTCAACCGCTCGCTGGCCAACACCGCCGAGCCGACGCAGTTGGCGCTGCGGTCGATCAAGGTCGCCACGGTGGGCACGCTGTTTCTCGCCGTCGCCGCGTCCTGGCTCGCTGTCAGCCTGGCGCGCTTTCCGATCGGCTGGCTGACCACCCCCAACGGCGCGTTCGTGATGTTCGTCTTGGCGCTGTCGCTGCTGGTGCCGACGATAATCTCCACCGCGGCCTGCTATTCGGTCGCCAGCACCGACGAGGGCCCCGGGCGACGCTCCGCCTAGCCGACCGCGAACGTTGTATTGAGAAGCGCCCCAGTAAGGTCGGACGTGAATCCTTACTGATGCGGCGGTGTGCGTGACTACTCATCGGGCGCTGTCCCTGCGCGGGCGGCGCGGTGAATGCAGCGCCCTCGAACAGTTGACGTCCGCGGCCCGCTCGGGCCGAAGCCAGGTGCTGGTGCTGCGCGGCGAAGCCGGCATCGGCAAGACCGCGCTGCTTGATTTCGTGGCCGAGCGCGCAGCGGGCTTCCGCGCCGCGCGCGTGGCGGGTGTCGAGTCGGAGATGGAGCTCGCATTCGCTGGCTTGCAACAACTTTGCGCCCCCTTTCTCGACCGCATCGATGGCTTACCCGAGCCGCAACGGGAGGCACTGGATATCGCCTTCGGCCGCAGGCACGGACCGGCACCGGATCGATTCCTGGTCGGGTTGGCAGTTCTGAACCTGATCGCCGCGGTCGCCGAGAGCCAGCCGTTGATCTTGCTCGTCGACGACACCCAGTGGGTCGACCGCATCTCGGCGCAGACGTTGGCCTTCGTCGCGCGCCGCCTGATCGCCGAACCCGTCGCGCTGATTTTCGCGATGCGCGACGGGTTCGAGGACGAGTTCGACGGGCTGCCGGAGCTGACGGTCCGCGGGCTCAATCCGGGCGACGCGCGCGCACTGTTGGATTCGGTCATTCTGGGCCGGCTGGACGACCAGGTGCGCGACCGCATCGTCGCGGAGACGCGGGGGAACCCGCTGGCCCTGCTCGAACTCCCCCGGGGTTTGACGGCCGCGGAACTGGCGGGCGGCTTCGAACGGCCCGACGTGCGACCGCTGGCCGGGCAGATCGAACAGACATTTCTGCGCCGCATCAGGTCGCTGCCGGATCAGACCCAGCAGCTGTTGCTCACCGCCGCGGCAGAGCCGGTCGGCGACGCCGCATTGCTTACCCGCGCGGCCAATCGGTTGGGGCTGCCGCCGGACGCGGTGGCGCGAGCCGAGGCGGTGGGTCTGATCGACGTCGGGACACGGGTGCGATTTCGCCACCCACTGGTGCGGTCGGCGGCATACCGCTCAGCGGATCTGATGGAACGACGCCGGGTGCATCGGGCGCTGGCCGAGGCCACCGATTCCGGCACCGACCCGGACCGGCGCGCTTGGCACCTGGCGATCGCCGCGCCCGGTCCCGACGAGGAGGTCGCCGCCGCACTCGAACGCTCGGCCGACCGCGCGCAGGCCAGAGGGGGCGTGGCCGCCGCGGCGGCATTCCTGGAGCGGGCGACGCAGTTGACCGCCGACCCGGCGCGCCGCGGCACCCGTGCGCTGGCCGCCGCGCAGGCCAAACGCGACGTCGCCGCGTTCGACGCCGCCGACGAGCTGCTCGCCATCGCCGAGTCGGCGTCGCTGGATCAGCTGCAGCGGGCCCGCGCCGTGCGGTTGCGCGCCCAGATCACCTTCGCTCGCAGCCGCACGGGCGCCTCGGACGCACCCACCGTCTCCGACGCCGCCGCCGGCCTGCTCGATGCCGCACGCGGGCTGGAAACACTGGACGACGCGGTGGCCCGCGAGACCTACCTGGAAGCGTTGGGAGCAGCGCTTTTCGGCGGCCGGCTGTGCCCGAACGGCGGCATCCAGACAACGGCGCGGGCTGCCCGCGCGGCGCCGACGGGACCGCAACCCACCCGCCCGGTCGATCTGTTGCTGGACGGCATCGCCATCTGGGTCACCGCGGGCCACGCCGCGAGCGTGCCGGCGCTGCGCGAAGCGCTGCACCTGGTCCGCGCGGCGGCCGCGCGCGGCGACGACGACGTGATGCGGTGGTTCTGGTTGGCCTTCCCGCTCGTGCAGGAATCGGCGGCCCACGAGGTATGGGACGACGACCTCTGGCATCACCTGGCTACCGACGCGGTGCGATTGGCCCGCGACGCCGGCGCCCTGGCGGTGCTGCCGCATGCCCTGGTCTACCGTGCCGGCGTGCATGTGCAGGCCGGTGAACTCGCGTCGGCCACGGCACTGGTCGAGGAGGCCGGCGCGATCGCCGCCGCCACCGGCTATGCCCCGTTGAAGTACCAAACGCTGCTGCTCGCCGCCTGGCGTGGCGCCGAAGCGGACGCACTGAAATTCATCGATGCCGCGACGGAAGGCGCCGTGTCCAGAGGCGAAGGGCGCATCGTCGGTCTGGCCAACTACACCAAAGCCTTGCTCTACAACGGCCTGGGCCGCTACAACGAAGCGTTGGCCGCGGCCCGGCGATGTTGCGAACATGAGGATCTCGGCGTGTTCGGCTTCTGCCTGATCGAACTCGTCGAAGCCGCCGCCAGAGGCGGCGCACCCGACGCCGGGCGGGCGGCGCTGCGCCAGCTCGAAGAGCGTGCCCTGGTCACCGAAACAGATTGGGCTGCAGGAGTTTTAGCCTGGTCACGGGCACTGCTGGCCGACGACCAGAGCGCCGAAGCGCATTACCAAGAGGCGATCGACAGATTGCAGCGGACGCGTATTGCCGTGCAACTCGCGCGGGCTCATCTGGTCTACGGGGAGTGGCTGCGCCGGTGTAACCGCCGCATCGATGCCCGCGCGCAACTGCAGACCGCCTACGAGATGTTCGGGCGGATGGGTGCGCAGGCCTTCGCCGCACGCGCTCGTCGTGAGCTCTTGGTCACCGGCCAGAAGGTGAGCAAGCGCTCGGCGGCGCCGGGTCATGAGTTGACGCCCCAAGAGGCGCAGATCGCGCGGTTGGCCGGTGACGGCCTGACCAACCCCGAGATCGCAGCGCAGTTGTTCATCAGCACTCACACCGTCGAATGGCACCTCAGGAAGGTGTTCGCCAAGCTCGGGATCAGCTCGCGCAGACAACTCCGGGGTTGCGACCTTCTCCCCTGAGTCGATACGACTACGGACTTTCCAGGGTTCCGACGCACCCGCATCAGGGCCATGCTGGACAGACCAGTTGTTTCGGGAAACTCGAAAGGCATGATCATGAAGGTTCTGGTCGTCGGCGGCAGTGGACTCATCGGATCGCAGGTTGTCGCGCAGCTCACCGAGCTCGGGCACGAGGCCGTCGCGGCCTCGCCCAGGTCGGGGGTCAACACCATCACCGGCGAAGGCCTCGCAGCGGCTGTCGCGGGTGTCCACACGGTGGTGGACGTGACCAACGCGCCTTCCTGGGGCGACGACGAGGTGCTGGAATTCTTCACCACCTCGACCCGGAACCTGCTCGATGCCGAGCGCGCCGCCGGCGTGCAGCACCACGTCGCCCTGTCGATCGTGGGAGCGGACCGCGCGGCCGCCAGTGGCTACATGCGCGCCAAGATCGCTCAGGAGAAGCTCATCGCGGAATCGGGAGCTCCGCACACGATCGTGCGCGCCACTCAGTTCTTCGAATTCGTTGCGGGCATTGCCGATTCGATGGCCGATGGCGACACGGTTCGGGCACCGCATGGGGCGTTCCAACCCATCGCGGCGGCCGATGTGGCTACGGCTGTCACCCGCGCGGCGATTGGTGACCCGGCCGGGCTGATCAATATCGCCGGCCCGGAGAAGCGGGGCATGGACGACTTCATCCGGACCCGTTTCGCCGCAACCGGCGATTCCCGCCAGGTGATCACCGACACCGGTGCCCAGTACTACGGCGCCGTGCTCGACGACCGCATGATCGTTCCCGTCGAGGGCGAAGAAGTGACCCTGTACCCCACCAGGTTCGGCGACTGGCTGGCCTCCCAGGTGCCCAGCAACGCCAAGTAAGCGTCCAGGGGAGCTGAGCCTGATGGAGCTGTTGGACCAGACCGCGGTGATCACCGGTGGGACGGCGGGCATCGGACTGGAATCCGCGCGACTGCTGGCAAGCGAAGGTGCCAGGGTCATCATCGCCGGGCGCGACCGGGTCAAGGGCGATGAAGCGGTCGACGCCATAGGTCAGAATGCGCGGTTCGTCCAGACCGACATGGCAGACGCCGAGTCGGTGAATTCGCTTGTGCGGCAGTGCGGCGAGGTCGACATCATCGTCAACAACGCCGGGAGCTTCCCGTCCTCGTTGACCGTCGATCAGGACATCACGGTGTTCGAGACGACGTTCAACACCAATGTCCGGGGCGCCTATTTCCTGGTTGCCGGCCTGATCCCGCAAATGTTGCAGCGCGGTCGCGGCAGCATCGTCAACGTCACCACCATGGCCGCGTTCAAGGGAATCCCCGGCGCGTCGGGCTACAGCGCCTCCAAGGCCGCGCTGGAATCGCTCACCCGCACCTGGGCCGCCGAGTTCGGGGCGGCCGGGGTGCGGGTGAACAGCGTGGCACCCGGTCCCACCCGCACGCTCGGAGTCGCCGCCGCATGGGGCGAGGTCAACGAAGAGCTCGGGCGATCGTTGCCGCTCGGCCGTACCGCGTTCGCGTCCGAGATCGCCGAGGCCGTGCTATTCCTCAGCTCCCCTCGAGCCAGCTTCATCACCGGCTCGACCCTGCATGTCGACGGAGGTGGCGCGGCGGTCTGACACGGGCCGACAATTCTTTGTCAATTCTCGGTCAGTGGTTGCGTTCTGGCTAACTCCCTAGCACGGTATAACTCGCCGGGCACACTTCGACCGACGACAAGGAGCAACGATGCCGCTGCTACCCACCAGTGGGGTTGGGACCGACGGGGCGCGGCTTACCAGGCGCGGCTTCATGGCCGCCGGCATCGCGGGTGGACTGACACTGGCGGCCTGCGGCCACTCCAAATCCCAGGACCTGAGTCCCGCGGCCAAGATGGCGGCCGCGATCGCAGCCGCCGAAGCGGCGCGGCCGCACAGCGGCCGCACGGTGAACGTCAGCCTGACACCGCAGCTGACGCAGATCGATTTGGGTGGACCGGTGGTGCGGACGCTGGCCTTCGGCGACACCATTCCGGGACCGCTGATCCGGGCCAGGGCCGGTGACGAGCTCGTGGTCAAGGTCTCGAACAAACTCAACCATCCGACGTCGGTGCACTGGCACGGTATCGCGTTGCGCAACAACATGGATGGCGCGGAACCGGCCACCCCGAACATCGAAGCCGGCCAGGAATTCACCTATCAGTTCTCCGCGCCGAACTCGGGCACCTACTGGGCCCACCCGCACACCGGCCTCGACGAAGACACCGGCCTGTACCTGCCGGTGATCATCGATGACCCCACCGAGGGCAACTACGACGTCGAATGGGTTGTGGTCCTTGATGACTGGACCGACGGGGCAGGAAAGAGCCCGCAACAGCTCTACGAGGAACTCACCAATCCGAACAAGCCGAGTATGTCCAACATGCCTGCCATGCCCGAGACGACCTCGTCATCGCCGACCACAACCTCCACGACATCGACCAGCTCGACCAGTCCCACGACATCGACCAGCCCGACCAGCCCGACGACATCGACCAGCCCGACGAGCCCGGCTACGTCGGCGCCCGCCATGCCGAATGCCAGGGTCGGAAACAGCGACCTGCTCGGCGGCGACGCCGGAGACATCGCCTATCCCCACTATTTGATCAACGGCCGAATTCCCGCCGCTCCCACCACCTTCAATGCGAAGCCGGGACAGCGGATCCGGATCCGTTTCATCAACACCGGCTCCGACACCACGTTCCGGGTCGCGCTGGCCGGCCATCCCATGACGGTCACCCACACCGATGGTTACGCCGTCGTGCCCCGGCAGGTCGACGCCCTGCTCATCGGGATGGCCGAACGGTACGACGTCATCGTGACCGCCGCCGACGGAGTCTTCCCACTGGTCGCGATGGCGGAGGGCAAAGGGGCGCTGGCGCGTGCGCTGCTGTCCACCGGAAGGGGCAGCCCGCCCGACCCGCAGTTCCAGCCCGCTGAACTCACCCGACGCGTGGGCACCATCGAGATGTTCACCGCCGCAACGCCGGTCATGTTGGGCCGTCCCGAGCCGGGCCTCAACATTCCGGTCGTCCTGGGCGGCAACATGGTCCAGTACGACTGGATGATCAACGGCGAGCCCTACAGCAGGACCAATCCGCTACACGTTGCGCAGGGGCAGCGGCCCACCATCACATTCGACAACCCGACGATGATGTATCACCCGATCCACCTGCACGGGCACACATTCCAGCTGATCAACCCCGACGGGTCACTCGGCGCGCGCAAGGACACGGTGATGGTGCTGCCCAAGCAGAAGATCATGGCGGTCCTGGTCGCCGATAACCCCGGCGTGTGGCAGTTGCATTGCCACAACACCTACCACCAGGTCGCCGGGATGATGACCCGGCTGGAATACGTCTTCTAAGAAGCCTCGCCGAGGAATTCCAGCAGCACGTCGTTGACCGTCGACGGCTGCTCGATCTGTGGGCAATGGCCGGCGTTGTCGACCACCAGCGAGCGGGCGCCGTCGATCTGCTTGGCGATCTCGGCGGCCCAGCCCGGCGGCAGCAGCTTGTCGTTGCCGCCCTCGACGACCAGCGTCGGCACGCCGATGCGTTCGTAGGCTCGCGCGGTCGACGGGGTGGAGGGCCGCGACGAACCGGGGCGGCGGAATCGGGCCGCGGCCACCGCCTCCCACGCCCCGGGCGCGATGCTCGACTCGTAGCGGCGGCCCACGTATGCCTCGTCGGCCGGGTAGCCGGGGTCGTGGAACAGGGCTTCGACGATGCGGCGCATGGCCGGCAGGCTCGCGTCGTACTCCTGGAGCGCCTCAAAGTGCTTGTTCTGCTGGATCTCTCCACCGCCGCAGATGATCGCCAGGCTCCGGACCGGCAACCGCGCCGCTTCCGACGTGGTGTCGTTGAGCAGGTTGATGGCACCCATGGAGTTGCCGGCGAAATGCGCCGAGTCGATGCCGAGGACCTCGCAGAAGCGGGCCACATGCCGGATCCGCATGCCCCGGCCGTCGACGAAGTCGATCACCTTGGCCGAATTTCCGTAACCCAGCATGTCCGGGGCCAGCACCCGGTAGTGCGCGGCCAGCGCGGAAATGTTGCGTTCCCAGCCGAGTTCGGCGCTGGCGCCGAACTCTCCGCCGTGCAGCAGCACCACCGGATCGCCTTCGCCGGCCTCGAGGTAGCCGGTGGCCAGGCCGTCCACCAGCATCGTCTTGCGCGCAAAGCCCGTCATTTGATCGCGATCGGATTGACCGGAGAGCCAACGGCGCCAACGACTCTCAGCGGCGGCGCGATGAGCTGGAACTCGTAGACACCGTCGGCGGCGCAGTCCTGCGCCAGCGCGGTGAGATCCCAGTATTCGCCGAAGATCATCCCCATGTCGCGCAGGCAGAGCAGGTGCAGGGGGAAGGTGATGCCGTCGACCCCGGACACGAGGTCTTCGACCTGAAGGTTGTCCGCGGCCACGGCGGCGACCTCGTGATCATGCAGCCACTGGGCACATCGCCAGTCCAGCCCGGAATAGCCTTCGGTCTTGTTCCCGGTCATCGAAAACCTTGTCCACCAACCGGTCCGGATCAGCACGATGTCGCCTCGTCCGATCGTCACGCCCTGAGCGCGAACCACGTCGTCGAGTTCTTCGGGTGAGATCGGGTTTCCGGCTTCGAGGAACACCTCCGCCCCGCGATGGCGGACCAAGTCCAGCAGCACGCCGCGGGAGGTGATGCCCTTGACGTCGACCTTGTCGATCCCGCAGTGGTAGGCGCCCAAACTGGTCACCGAGTCCGCCGGGAAGCCGTTGTACAGGTGGTCGTCGTAGTAGACGTGGGACAGCGCATCCCACTGGCTGGCCGCCTGCAGCGGCATGATGATGATGTCGTCGTTGAAGCGGAACGGGTTGTCGGCCGTCATGTAGCCGCTGAGCTGCTGGGCCACCGGGTTACTCGGCCAGCCCGGCCCGTACCTGGCCAGCGTGTTCACATCGCCGCCGTCGACGGTCATGATGTGCACCGGGTTGTGCCGAAACTCGAAGGCGCCCTGCGGGCCGGAGGCGCCGAAGTCGACGCCAAGCGGAAACACCTTGCCGTGCTTGACCAGGCCCGCGGCCTGCGCGACCGTGTCCGCGGTGATGAAGTTCAGCGTGCCGAGCTCGTCGGAGTCCCCCCAGCGTCCCCAGTTGGAGACGTCCTTCGCGACCCGCCGGAAATCAGTCAAGTCGGCCACGAGGCTCCTTCCTCGAGTTCATGCGCGATCGCGGCGCCCACGTTTCCACCGTCGACCCAGATGATCTGTCCGGTGATGTAGCTGGCCGCACCACTATTCAAGAAGAGCAGCACCGCGGCCTGCTCGGCGGGGTCCGAAACGCGCCCCAGCGGCTTGGGGATGTCGTCCAGGAAGCCCTGCCCGTAGGCCGTGCGCAGCTGATCGAGAATGGGCGTCTCGGTGACGCCGGGACCGGAGCAGTTGATCCGAATACCCTTGGCGCCCAGCGGTGTAGCGCTGCGCATCGTGTAGAAGATGATCGCCTCTTTGGACAGCTGGTAACCGTTGCCGAGCACGTCGGGATTCGCGTGGCACCAGTCGATGCCCGCTTGCATCGTCGGGGTGTTCAGCAGTGGCGCCACCGCCGCCGCATGTTCCCGATAGCCGGCGGCCGCCAACGAGGACACGCTGACGATCGACGACCCCGCGGCCATCTGGGGCACCAGCGCCTCGGTGAGGTGGCGGGTGCCCAGGAAGTTGATCGTGGCGACCAGCGACGGGTTGCCGATCCCGGAGGAGACACCGGCGACGTTGAACAGCGCGTCGACCCGCCCGCCGACGGCCGCTACCGCAGCGTCGATGGCCTGCGGGTCGGCGAGGTCGATCTCGTGAAACTCGTTGACCTCGAATGCCGGTCGACGCTGGTCCAGCCCGATGACCTCGGCCCCGAGTTCGGTGAGCTGGCGCACCACGTGTTCGCCGATGCCCGACGCACATCCGGTCACCACCGCTCGGCGGCCTTGATAGCCAAGGTATCGCCACAACCCGTCGATGTCTGCCAAGGCCGTCTACTTCTTGTTCTGTTCTTCCTTTGCGCGCTGCGCCGCCTGGACCCGGCCCTCGTTGATCTCGGCCATGGCCTCGGGGATCTCGCTGGCGGTGAACTTACCGCCCCGGCCGGTGGGCAGGCCGCCGAAGGAGTAGTTCTCGTCGAATGTCGGTGCGGTCGACTTGGGCCGGCGCGCCTCGACCTTCTCGATGACCGGTTCTAGCCGTTTGGCCTTCTCGGCCACCGCCTTCTTGTCGCGCTCGATGAACTCGGGCAGCACCTCTTTGCCCATCAGCTCGATGGACTCCATGGTGCCCTCGTGGCTGCGCGGATTGAGCAGCAGGATGATCTCGTCGACGCCGCTTTCTTCGTAGCCGCGCAGGAACTCGCGTACGGTGGCCGGCGACCCGATCGCGCCGCGGCCGGGCCCGTAGGCCAGCGTCGGATCCTTTTCGACCTCTTCGAGGTAGCGGTTCCACACCCCGGTCCGGCCGGGAGTGTGCACGCCGGTCATGTAGTAGTGCATGATGCCGAACGAGAAGAATCCGCCGCCCTGCCCGAGTCGCTCCAAGGCCTGCTCGTCGGTCTTGGCGACCATCATCGACAGGTCACCGCCGATGGCCAGGATGTTCGGGTTGATCTGCGGCGTGACCGGCACGCCGTTCTCCTCGAACTCCTTGTAGTAGCCGTTGACCCGCTCGGTCAGCGGCCCGGGACCGGTGTAGGCGAAACTCAAAGCCCCGATGGCCTTTTGGGCGGCCATCTGCACGCTGGCCGGCCGGGTGCACGCGACCCAGACGGGGGGATGTGGCTTCTGCAGTGGCTTGGGCACCACGTTGCGCGCCGGCATCTGGACGTGCTCGCCCTGGAACCCGGAGAACGGTTCCTCGATCATGCAGCGGATCGAGACCTCGAGCGCCTCTTCCCACTGCGCGCGCTTGTCGGCGGGATCGATGTTGAATCCGCCCAGCTCACCGACGGAGGAGGATTCGCCGGTGCCGAACTCGACGCGCCCGTTGGACAACAGGTCCAGGGTGGCAATGCGTTCGGCCACCCGCGCGGGGTGATTCACCACGGGCGGCATGTGCATGATGCCGAACCCGAGCCGGATGTTCTTGGTCCGCTGGCTCGCCGCGGCCAGGAAGATCTCCGGCGCGGTGGAGTGACAGTACTCCTCGAGGAAGTGGTGCTCGGTCAGCCAGACGGTGGAGAACCCCGCCTTGTCGGCGGCCTCCACCTCGTCCAGGCAGTCCTGCATCATGATGTGTTCGTCATCGGGCGCCCACGGACGAGGTAGAGCGAACTCGTAGAACAGTGAAATTTTCATTGTTACCTCCTTAAGAGACTAGGCCTGGCTGGCAAGGTGTTTCGCGGCGACGAAGCCGAAGGTCATGGCGGGGCCGATGGTCGCCCCGGCGCCCGCATAGCTGCGGCCCATCACCGGCGCGGAGGTGTTACCCACCGCGTACAGCCCGGACACGATGGTGCCGTCGGGCCGCAGCACTCGGGCGTATTCGTCGGTCAGCAGACCACCCGAGGTCCCGAGGTCGCCGAGCACGATGCGGAACGCGTAGTAGGGCGGGTCGCCCAACGGATACAGATTGGGGTTGGGCAGGGTCGGATCGCCGTAGTAGTTGTCGTAGACGCTGTCCCCTCGGTTGAAATCGTCGTCGTGACCCCTGCACGCGAGCTCGTTGAAACGCGCTGCGGTGGCGCGAAGTTCGGCTGCCGGGACACCGATTTTGGTCGCCATCTCGTCCCAGCTGGTCGCCGCCTTGACGACGCCGGACTCCAGCCAGGCCTTCGGGATCTTGCGCCCGGTGGGTACCGGAGCGCCGGGGATCTTCGGTAGCGGCAGGTGGCCGCCGACGACGTAGCGCTTCCACGAGCGATGGTCGGTGATCAACCAGCACGGGATGTGGGTGACCCCGGATTTCTGGCCGTCGATCATGGCGTGGCCGAAGTCCATGTACGGCGCCGCTTCGTTGATGAACCGCTTGCCCTCGCCGTTGACGATGAACTGCGACGGCATCATCCGTTCGTTGAGCATGAATTGCATTCGGCCGTCCGGCCATTGGATCGCCGGGAACCACCAGGCCTCGTCCAGCAGATCGGTCGCCGCGCCCACCTTTTCACCGGCGCGGATGCCGTCGCCCATCGCGACGGGGTTGCCGAAGCTCCAGTCCTGGTCTACAACGGGCAGCTGCTCCTTGCGCCAGGCGAGGTCGTGATCGAAGCCCCCGGAAGCCAGGATGACGCCCCGGCGGGCACCGATGCGTTGCTTGGCGCCGTCCCGTTCGAGCACCGCTCCGCTCACCGATCCGTCGGCGTCGGTGAGCAACTCGATCATCGGCGCGTCCAGCCACAGCGGAATACCGTTCTCCCGCATGGCCAGCCGCAGCCGGGCCACCAGCGACTGGCCGATCGCGGCCATCCGCTCGTTGAAGGCTCGCGCCTTGAACATCCGCCAGACCAGCTTGAGCAGCACGCCCTTGCCGGCCCACGACTGCCTGATTCGGTAGAAGGTGCGAAGGTCTTTGGGGCCCAGCCAGATTCCCCGGGGAGCAAGCGCCAGTGGCTTGAGCATCAGCTGCTCGTCGGCACCCAGCTTCCGCAGATCGATGGCCGGCACGTTGATGGTGCTACCGAGTTCGGAGCCGCCGGGCAACTCCGGGTAGTAGTCGGCATAGCCGGGCTTCCAGACGAATTCGAACCAGCTGGAGAGCCCTTCGAGGAACTCCAGCATTTTCGGCGCCGACTCGACGTACTGGCGGATGCGCGCCTCGCTGACCAGGCCCTCGGTGATCCTGAGTAGGTATTCGACCACGCCTTCGGGATCCGGGGAGTAGCCCTCGCGCCGTTGTGCGGGCGCACCGGGAACCCAGATGCCGCCGCCGGACAACGCGGTGGAACCGCCGAAATAGGAAGCTTTTTCGACCACCAGCGCATCGAGGCCGCAGGCATGCGCGGTCAGAGCGGCGGCCATGCCGCCACCGCCGGAGCCGACGATCAATACGTCGACGACGTGATCGAAGCCGTTCGTATCCGTCATGCCGGCATCGCCGTCCTGATCGCGAACCCGGCGATCAGCTCTTCGGCCGGCTTGTAGTAGCGCAGCGCCGTCTCGTAGCGGCCCGCGGTCTCCAGTGCGGCGAAAGCCGCTATCCAGGTGCGGACTTCGTGCGCGGAGCTGCCACCCTCGTAAAGCACGAACGCGTTCGACCAGAGGTTGAACTCGTCGAGCCGGCCGGCGTCGATGATCTCCAGGAAGCGGTGGTCCCACGCCGGATTCAGCGGTTGCAGATCACTCTCGCCGCCGGCGAAGACCTTGGCCGCCTCGATGACGGCGGCCTGCCTGGCTTGCCGTTGCTCTGGTGTCATCGGCCGGCCCTGCACGATGCGCTCCCGGACCGCTTCGGGCGCGGTCGCCAGCGTCGGCACCGGCGGACTGTGCGAGAGTCCACCGGACCCGATCACCAAGACTCGCTTGTCCACGGTGGCCAGATAGTTGCCGACGGCAGCGCCCAGTGCGCGGCACCGGTGCAGCGGTCCCAGCGGCACCGCGACCGCATTGACGAAAATCGGTATGACCGAACGCGACAACGCGTCCCCGAACAGCTTCTCCAGCGGCTGGACGGTGCCGTGATCGACGTCCATGCTGGCCGATACCGCCACGTCGACGCCCGCGTCGAGAACGGCCTCGGCGCACTGCGAGGCCAGCTCGGTCGGGACGTCGAGCGGACCGGCATGCGTTCCGTAATCGCCAACCCCGGTGGCGTTCAAGCCGATACAGAACGACGGCATCGTCTTGTAGAAGAAACCGTTGTAGTGGTCCGGCGAAAAGATGACGACAAGCTCGGGATCGTAATCGCGGACGAATTCGGCAGCCTGCGCGATGGCGCCTTCGATGTCCTCAAGCAGGTCCCGCGACGGCCCCGGAAGATTCAGGAGCGGGCTGTGGGACATACAGCACAGAGCCATTGCCACTGTCGACATCACCCCCTCCCGGGATGAGCGTCAGGGCATCGAGCAGCGACGCGCTGAGTTCGGGAGAGAGCTGGGCGATGCAGGCACCCGCGATGCACCGATCGGGACGCAGGAACACCACCGATTCGGGGTGCACGTCGAACCAGGCCTTGAGGCCTCCGGTGCGATCGCCCACGACGACGACATCCGGGTCGTCGTGCCCGGTCCAGTGCAGCTGAGTCTGCGGCCGCAGCGCAACAAAGCGGGCGCCCAATGCCTTCCACTTCGCAAACGCCTCGTCGCCGAGAATCTTGCGCGGGTTGTTGTTCCAGCACAGCACCGCGAACCACGGGCCCAGCACGTCGTCCAGCAGGACGTCTTGCCGAGTCCGGGTGTCGACCCGGGGCTGGATGAACAGCGTGCCGGCCGGCGATTCACCGCGGTGCGACGCCGAATGCACAACGGCCCCATGCTCGTAGCGCGGCATCGGCTTGAAGCGCATCTCGAGCACATAACGCTTGAGCGTGGGCACGATTGACGCCGACCGCACCAGCAGGTCGCGCGCGGTGGCGACGCGACGGTTGGTCGGCGAGATGACCCGGCCCACCATCGTGGACAGGTCGATCATGGCCCGCGCGTGCTTGCGTCGTTCCATGTCGTAGGTGTCCAGCAATTTGTCGTCGGCCAGGCCGTTGACCACCGCGGCCAGTTTCCAGCCCAGGTTCGCCGCGTCCCGGATTCCGCTGTTGTAGCCCTGCCCCTGCCACACCGGCATCAGGTGCGCGGCGTCGCCGGCCAGCAACAGCCGGCCGCTGCGGAACGCCTCGGCGATTCGCGAATGGTGGGTGTACACGCGGCGCCGGATCACGTCGACGCGGTCGGGTTGCGGCACCATGCGGGCCAGCATCTGCTGCAGGAACGCCGGGTCCTCGGCCTGCTCGTCGGTCTCGTCGGCGTGAATCATGAACTCGAAGCGGCGAATTCCGTGCGCGATCGAAATCGACGCATACGGACGTTCGGGGTCGGCACCCACCTCACTGTTGGGGTGACCCAGCGGGTCGTTGGCGATGTCGACCACCAGCCACCGCGTCGACGACGTCGTCCCGTCGAACGACACCCCCATCACCCGGCGGGTCATACTGCGACCGCCGTCGCAGCCCACGACGTAGCGGGCGCGCACCGTCGAGCTCTCGCCGTCGCCGCCGAGTTCGACCGTGACCCCGTCGGCGGTTTCCGCGCAGGCCGTCATCGGCCGGCTCCAGCGCACCTCGACACAGTCGAATCTGTCCAGGCCGGCCAGCAGTTCGGCGTCGACGAGCGGCTGGACGAATCCGTTGCGCTTCGGCCAACCGAAACGCGCGTCGGGCGGCGCCATTTCGGCGAGCACCCGGCGATTGCCGTCGAAGAAACGCAGGATCTGGTTCGGCACCGTGTGCGGCAGGACGCGATCGACCAGCCCGATCGACTGGAAGGTGCGCAACGACTCGTCGTCCAGGCCGACTCCGCGGGGGTAGTCGATGAGCGTGTCCCGCTCGTCGACCAGCAGCGTGCGGACACCTTGGGCGCCAAGGATATTGGCCAGCGTCAAGCCGACCGGACCCGCGCCGACGATGACGACGTCGACATCTGGTTTCTGGTGCCCATCTGTTGCCATCAGCGTCCCAGCAGGAAGTCGAGATGCAACTGGTTGAAGGTCTTGGCGTCCTCGTACTGCGGCCAGTGACCACAACCGGGCATCACCTCGAAGCGCGCGCCCGGGATCATCGATGCCATCCGGCGTCCCTCGGTGACGTCGGCGGTGGGGTCGTCACTGGTCCACAGCACCAGTGTCGGCGCGACGATCGACCCGTATTCGGCCGGGCCGAGAATGTTGCGCGCGCGAATCTCGGGGTCCTGCAACGCCATGATGTCGCTCATGGCCGAGACGAATCCCGGTTGCCGGTACACCCGTTGGCGGCTGGCGACCAGGTCGTCGTAATCCTTGGACTTGTCGGCCATCAGCCATTTGATGCGGGCTTGCACCGTCTCCCAGGTCGGATTCTCCGCGGCCGCCATGGACAGCGTGATGATCCGTTTCATCACCACCGGATCGGCCTGGGAGCCGCCGGCGGTGTTGAGGACAAGTCGCTCAACCACATCCGGATGGTCGACCGCGGTGCGGGCGGCCACCCAGCCGCCGAGCGATTCGCCGCTGATGCAGGCGCGGTTCACACCGATGGTGCGCAACACGGCCATCAGGTGCTCGACGTAATGGCTGACCTCCAGCGGGTGGCCCGGCTTGTCGGTGTACCCGTGCCCCAGCATGTCGATCGACCAGGTCCAGAAATGTTCGGCGTGCGCACCCAGATTGCGCACGTAAGCCTCGGCGTGGCCGCCGGATCCGTGCAGCAGCATCAACACCGGCTTGCCGGGATCGCCGGCGCGCAAGTAGCGGGTCCGGACTCCGCCGGCGTTGAGATAGCCCTGCTCAAACGCGACCCCCTGCAGGTCACTCCAGATGCTCTCGAACTCGGCCACGGTTCCTCTCTGCCTACTACTGGTGGAAATCTGGTTCTCGTTTTAGACTTACCATGTGTGCGAATATCGCACACTAACGTGCGTTATATAATAGAGCTTCGCTCTCGCGTGGAGGTATGTCAAGGCTGTGACGGGTTCGGGTACCGGCTCGCAGACGCTGGCCAGGGGGATCACCGCGCTGCAATTGGTGGCGGATTCCCCGGCCGGACTGACCGTCCAGCAGCTCGCCGACCAGATCGGGGTGCACCGGACCATCGCCTACCGCCTGCTGTCGACACTGGCCCAATTTCGGTTGGTGGCCAAGGGAGAAGACGGGCGCTACCGGCCGGCCGCCGGCCTCGCGGTGCTCGGCGCCTCGTTCGACCGCAATGTGCGCCAGCTGAGCCTACCGACGCTGCGTGCCCTGGCCGACGAGCTGGGCACCACGGTGTCGTTGCTCGTCGCCGAGGGCGATCAGCAGGTGGCGGTCGCGGTGATCGTGCCGAGCCACGTCGCCTACCAACTGTCCTTCCACGAGGGCAGCCGGTATCCGCTCGATCGCGGGGCCGCCGGAATCGCCTTGCTCGCAAGCCTGCCCCCGCGCCCGGGCGAACGGGATCTGGTGTCCCGAGCGCGCGAGCGTGGCTGGGTGACGACCTACGGCGAGATCGAACCGAACACCTACGGCCTGGCCGTGGCCGTCGACCGCCCGGCACCGTCCCCCCCGACTTGCATCAACCTCATCTCCCACCGGGAAGACGTCGTGATGCGCGGCCGGGAGGCGGTCGTCAAAGCCGCCAAGCAGTTGTCCGAGCTGCTGAGCTGAAGGGATTGCAGTTGATGTCTTGGGACTCCGAAGTCGATGTCGTCGTGCTCGGCACCGGCGGGGCCGGGCTGACCGCCGCACTGTCGGCGGTGGCCGCCGGCGCCTCCGTCGCGGTGTTCGAGAAGGCCCCGACCGTCGGCGGGACCACCGCGGTCTCGGGTGGCGTCGTGTGGATCCCCGCCCATAACCGTTCTCCCGAAGGCGAATTGACGGAAACCGACGCGCTGCGCTACCTGCGCGCACAGTCCTTCGGCACGATGGACGACGCGCTGGTCGAGACGTTCGTGCGGACCGGCCCGAGGATGCTGGAATTCGTCGAGGGTCACAGCGCCCTGCGCTTCGAAATCGCCGCCGGTTTCCCCGATTACCGCCCGGAGCTGCCGGGCGGGCAGCCCAAGGGGGGCCGGTCGCTGAGTGCGGGCCCCTTCGACCTGAACCAGATCGGCGAGTGGGGCAACCGGATCACGTCGTTTCCCGCCGACTGGTCCAACGTCGGTATCGATGCCGAAACCCGGGCGCGCCTGCACGTCACGGTCGAGGAGGGTAGCGATCTGTGCGTCGCCGGCACCGCGCTGATCGCGGGGCTGCTCAAGGGCCTACTCGACGCCGGGGTCACACCGCACACCAATGCCCGCGCCGAGGAACTCATCGCCGCGGGTGGCGAGATCACCGGCGTCCGAATTGCCTTGGACGGCAAGCGGATCAACGTGCGCGCGCGTCGCGGTGTGGTCCTGGGTGTCGGCGGCTTCGAATGGGATCCGGGCTTGGTGCAGGCATTCCTGCGCGGCCCGATGCACGGCGCGGTCTCGCCGCCTAACAACACCGGCGACGGGCTGCGCATGGCAATGGCACACGGCGCGGATCTAGCCAACATGGGCGAAGCGTGGTGGGTCCCGATCGTGCAAATCCCCGGCGACACCATCGAAGGCAAACAGCGCTCCCGCAGCGTGCGACTGGAGCGGACTCGGCCGCGAAGCATCATCGTCAACCAGGCCGGGCACCGCTTCGTCAACGAGGCATGCGATTACAACTCGATGGCCGGCGCGTTCCACTACCTGGATCCGCGCGGCGGGTACGTCAACGATCGCGGTTGGATAGTGTTCGATTCGGTTCACTTGCAGCGCTACGGATTTCTCGGCGTCGCACCGGGCGAGCCGGTCCCGGACTGGTTCTGCGAGTCCGCGGATCTGAACGAGCTGGGCGCCAAGACCGGTATCGACGCCGAGGGTCTGATCCGCACGATCGACGAGTGGAACCGCCACGTCGCCGAGGACGCCGATCCCGACTTCGGCCGCGGTTCCAGTGCCTACGACGGCTATTGGGGCGACGACAGTGCCACCACCGCCGCGGGGAAGACGCTCGGCCCGATCGACACCGCGCCCTACTACGCGGTGCCGGTATCCATCGGCGCGATGGGTACCAAGGGCGGGCCGCGCACCGACCATGACGGCCGGGTGCTGCACGTCAACGGGGAACCGATCCCGGGCCTGTTTGCCGCCGGCAACGCGATGGCCGGGGCGACCGGACGGGCCTACGGTGGTGCCGGCGGAACCATCGGCCCGGCAATGGTTTTCGGCTACCGCGCGGGCTACGCCGCCGCCACCGGGAAGTCCGTCGACCTGCAGTAGGCCCGGTCTTGGCCGCGACACTTAAACCTTGGCGGCGACACGCCGAATAAGCCCGCCGCAGTTCAAGTTTCGCGCCGGTTCACGACTTGAGCGGCACTTCCACGCAGATGTGGGTGCCTACCGGGGTGTCGAGGAAGACGAACACGCCCCGGGCCGCGTCGATCCGGGCCCGGTGCGACGCCAGTCCGATGTGGCCCTCCCCCAGTCGGCGTGCCATCGTCTCGGTGTTGAAGCCCACCCCGTCGTCGACCACATGCAGGACACATCGGTTGTCGGTGACCCCGAGCGTGATCGAGGCGCGCCGGGCTTGCGAGTGCTGCACCACGTTCGAGACCAATTCGCGCACCACGCCGAAGACTATCGGGTCGATCTCATTGCGGTCGGGGTAGTCGATGTCGGTGGAGATCTCGATGCCCGAACGGTCCGCGGCATCGGAGGCCAACTGATGCACCGCGGCACCCAGACCGACCTGCTCGAGCACGGCCGGATGCAGCTCGAATGTCGCCTGCCGCAGGCTTTGTGACGCGGCTTGCAGACCGGCCAGCGCGCGCTCGACGCGCTCGTCGCCGGGCAGCATGGTTTCCAGCTCGACGAGTTCCTGCCGGACCGCGAGGATGTCCTGCAGCGGTCCGTCGTGAATGGCTTCCGAGATGCGGCGCTGCAGCACGTCCTGTGCGGTCATCGTCTGGGCGAGCAATTCCTCGCGCAGCACGCTCAGGCCGGCCACCGAACGGGTGTGCCGCTCCGCGATGCGCACGGCCGTATACGCTGTGGCGCACAGGAACCCGTACAGCGCGAAGCGGAAAGTGGCCTCGAAGATCCCGATCGAGCGCAGCATCTCCGGGTCCTGCAGCACCGCGATCGCGAACCCCGCCATGGAGAAGATCAGCACCACCGCGGCGCGCCGCGACGAGACGTCGAGGCCCAGCAGGATGGGCAGCATCGTCATGATCAGCAGCGGATAGACGCCGTCGGTGGACAGCAGCTGGAAGACCGTCAGCGCGATGACGTCGATGACCGTGAACGCGACCGGTTCCAGCCGGCCCAGCGCAACCCATTGGTGGAACGGAGAGAACGCCAGCGCCACGGCGCACAGTGCGACGAACGAGTAGGCGACGATCAATATGCCCTGCCGCGGCCACTCGAACCGGGCCGTGCCGATGATCATGGCAGCGACCATGAGCCCCACCACGCCGATCCGTACCACCGACGCGATTCGATACGACCGCAGCTGGTGGATCCTGCGTACCCGACGCAACTCTGCGTCGCTGGTATCCGCCACCCGAACACAGTACTCATCTGTGCCGGCCCCTCCGAGGCTAAGTGGCAGAACCCGCATCAGATTCTCCGTGGCGACAATCTGCGCTGGTGCGGCAAACGGCTACACTGACCGCCATGGCCGGCGCAGCAATGCCCGAGAAGGTCCGCGTCGTCGTCGGCGACGATCACCCGCTGTTCCGCGAAGGGGTTGTGCGAGCACTCGCGCTCAGCGGCGAGGTGAACGTCGTCGGCGAGGCTGACGACGGCACGCAGGCATTGGAACTGATCAAGGAGCACCGTCCCGACGTCGCGTTGCTCGACTTCCGGATGCCCGGCATGGATGGCGCCCAGGTGGCCGCGGCGGTGCGAAGCAACGAATTGCCCACCCGCGTGCTGCTGCTGTCGGCCCACGACGAGGCGGCCATCGTGTATCAGGCGCTGCAGCAGGGCGCGGCCGGCTTTTTGCTCAAGGACTCGACGCGCACCGAGATCGTCAAAGCCGTGCTCGATTGCGCGAGCGGAAACGACGTGGTGGCGCCGTCGCTGGCCGGCGGCCTGGCCGCCCAGATTCGGCAGCGAGCCGAACCGTCGGCTCCGGTCCTGTCCGCCCGGGAACGCGAGGTACTCAATCGAATTGCCCGCGGTCAAAGCATCCCCGCGATCGCCGGCGAGTTGTTCGTAGCGCCGTCCACGGTCAAGACGCATGTGCAGCGGCTATACGAGAAGCTCGGGGTCAGCGATCGCGCGGCCGCCGTCGCCGAGGCTATGCGCCAAGGTCTGCTCAACTAGCGGCCGGCCAGACTTCCGGCTCCCGAATCGGCTCCGGCTGCTCTTCGGCCAGCATCGCCTTCGCCTGAGCTTCGGCCTCGGCGACCAGGTGGCGAGCCCGCCGCTCCAGCTCGTAGAGGTGGCCGGCGTTGATGCCCGCGCCGATCAGGCGCTGCCGTTCGATAACCAGCGGGTCCATCGAGGCGACACCGTTGCTGCGCTGGGTCCTCGCCTGAACGAGAACGGGGCCTTCGCCCGCGCCCGCGCGTCGCACCGCCTCGGCGACCGAGTCACGAACCGCCTCAACGTCGTTGCCGTCGACCGAGAGCACCGGGATTCCGTGGCATTCGGCCGCGTAGGCGTCTTGACTTGCGTTCTCGACGACGAACACCACCGGAAGCTGCCAGGACACCGCGATGTGGGCGGCCTCGGCAAAGTCCGCGGACTTCACGTCGCGAGTTTCCATGGCGCACACCGTGACCCTGCCGTCGTCGACCAGTTGCTTGCCGTAGGCGTGTCCCACGGCCAGCAGCGGTGACTGCTGCAAAGCGCTTGAGAAAGCCGACAATCCACGAACCGACGCCACGAACGGGGCTTCGGCCTCGCCGTCCGGGCCGAACTCGGGCTCGATCAAAGCGGCGATGGCCGGACCCAGTGGCAGCGCGCAAGCGATCTGCTGAGCGTGCTGCAGATGGATGATGCCGGTGGTCATGAGGTCACCCGGGCGAAGGGCCGCCGCGGTGCCGATGGCCACCGCCTCTTGGCCGAACGCGGCCTGGACGGGCTGGTTGAGACGACCGTCGATGCGCAACTCCTCCACCGCCATGTCGAGCAGGCGCAAGACCCACATTTGGCGGTACAGCTCCAGCTGGTCACGCAACTGTGCCGCGGAGAGTTCGGGTGTGCGAGTCATGTCCGGGGGTCTCCTAACTCGTCGTGGATACAAGAGTTAAGTTAGGCCGGTTTAGCTGGGCGAAACTCCGCCGATCGGGCCCGAAAACAGATGAACGCCCCGTCCCCCGATCGGGGGACAAGCGAAGCTCAGTCCCGGTCCTGACCTGCGCGTAGCAGCAGTTGCGCGGCGGCCGAATAGGGGTCGTCGTGTCCGTCGACGACCGCTAGGGCAAGCGCGTCGAGATCCGTCTGGGCCCGCAGCTGGCTTTGCGCCAGGGAAAGGATCTGGGCGCGGGCGCGCGCCACCCGACGCTCACGGCTGTCCGTGCGGTGATGGTCGTCGATGGCGGTGACGAGGTCGGCAACGCCCTCACCCCGAGCGGCGATGAGGCTGACGATCGGGGCCTTGGTCTCGGCGCGCAGATCTCGCACGGTCTGTTCGGCGCCCTCGCGGTCGGCCTTGTTGACCGCGACGATGTCGGCGACTTCGAGCACGCCGGCCTTGGCGGCCTGGACGGCGTCGCCGGCCCCCGGGTTGAGGATGACGATGGTGGGGTCGGCGACGGCGGCGATCTCGATCTCCGACTGCCCCACCCCGACGGTTTCCAGCAGCACCACGTCGTAACCGATCGCGCCCAGCAGACGGATGGCCGCCGGAACCGCGGCGGCCAGTCCCCCTAGATGTCCGCGGCTTGCCACCGAGCGGATCAGCACGTCAGAGTCGTTGATATGGGCGGCCATTCGAATGCGATCGCCCAGTAGCGCGCCGCCGCTGAACGGCGACGACGGGTCCACGGCCAGCACTGCCACCCGGCAGCCGCGCTCGCGGTAGGCGCCGACGAGGGCCGCGACCGTCGTCGACTTACCCGCCCCGGGCGGACCGGTGATGCCGACGACACGCACCGATAGAGCGCTCGCCGGGCCGACGGCGGCCAGCACCTCGTCCCGCTGTTCGCTCTCGACCAAGCTGAGCAGCCGACCAGCCGCGCGCTGAGATCCGTTGCGCGCTCCGGTGATTAGGTCGGCGATGGTCATGAGCACATTATGGAGCCGGTACCTCGATGACCGTCGCGGAACCCATGCCGCCGCCGGCGCACATGGCGGCGACACCGATTCCGCCACCGCGCCGGCGCAGTTCGTGCACCAGCGTGACGAGCATCCGGGCTCCGGTTGCCGCCACCGGATGCCCCAGCCCGCAGCCGCTGCCGCTGACGTTCACCTTGTCCGGGTCGAGCTCGAGCATCTTGACGGTCGCCACGCACATCGCCGCGAACGCCTCGTTGATTTCGAACAGGTCCACATCGGAAATCGAAAGACCGCCACGGGCAAGGGCTTTCGGGATGGCATCGACGGGTGCCAGCCCGGTGATCGCCGGGTCGACACCGACCGAGGCCCAGGACCGCACGGTGGCTAGCGCGGGTATTCCCAGCCGATCGCTGGCGATGACCAACGCCGCGGCACCGTCGTTGGCGCCGCACGCGTTGCCGGCCGTGATCGAGAAGCCCTCGATCTCGGGATGCAGCGGCTTGAGCCCGGCCAGCTTCTCCATCGTGGTGTCGCGACGCGGGTGCTCGTCGACCGAGAACAGCCCGTGCGGCGTCTCGATCGGGACGATCTCCTCCTTGAAGCGGCCTTCGTCGATCGCGGCGATCGCGTTGCGGTGCGACCGCAGCGCCCAGGCGTCCATCTCCTCGCGGCTCACGCCCGCCTTGACCGCGGCGTTCCAGCCCACGGTGATCGACATGTCCATGTTCGGTGCGTCGGGGCGGTCCGGGTGGGTCGGCGGGAACCAGTCCACCCATTCGCCGTCCACCTGGATGCGGGAACGCGGCGAGGTCGACGCCGCGTTCACACCGCCGGCGATGATCAGCTCGTCCATCCCGGCGCGCACGCTTGCCGCCGCGCTCTGCACCGCCGCCTGCCCGGCCGCGCAATGCCGGTTGTTGGCCAGCCCGGGCACGTGCGACAGCCCGGCCGTGATGGCCGCGTGGCGGGCGACCACGCCGCCGCCATAGAGCCCCTCGCCCAGGATCACATCGTCGACCTGCGCCGGATCCAGATCCGTCGCCGCCTCCGAGACGACGTGGTGTGCGAGCTCGAACGCGGTGGTGTCGCGCAGCGTCCCCTTGCGGGCGGTGCCGATGGGGGTGCGCAGGGCGGACACGATGACAGCTTCAGGCACGGGTTTCTCCGTTTCGGTGATGAGAACACTATTCTCTCAGTTGGAGAGTCCGAGTTGCAACAACGTTCAGCGCGCGAGAGTCCCGCTACCGGCGTTGTTACTCCTCGGGCAACGTGTCGCCGGTTGCACTTTCGCGGCAATAACGAAAGATGGGCAGCGATGAGTCAGTCGGAGGGGACCGTCGCGGTTCCGGGTGGAAATGTGTGGTTCAAGCGGGTCGGCGGGGGGCCGGGTCTTCCGCTGCTGGCCGTTCACGGCGGCCCCGGCTTACCGCACAACTATCTGCTTTCGCTGCAACGCCTGGCCGATGAACGCGAGGTCATCTTCTGGGATCAGCTTGGCTGCGGAAATTCCGAATGCCCGTCGGACACCACCCTGTGGACGATGCAACGCTCGGTCGCCGAAATGGATGCCGTCATCGGTGCGCTCGGCCTGCAACGCTTCCATGTGTTCGGCAATTCATGGGGCGGCATGCTGGCGCAGCAGTACCTGCTCGACGTCCCGTCTCCCGCGGCCAGCCTGACGATTTCGAACAGCATCGCGTCCATCCCCGCGTTCTCGGAGATGGTGGCCCGGCTCAAGCGCGACCTGGACCCGGCTACACAATCCGCCATCGACCGCCACGAAGCAGCCGGCACGACGCACTCGCCCGAATACCAGGATGCGATCCGCACCTGGAACGAGACGTATCTGTGCCGTGTGCACCCGTGGCCGCCGGAACTTCAGGAAGCGTTCATCCGCATGGGGGCCGAGGTCTTCGAAACCATGTTCGGGCCCAGCGACTTTCGCATCGTCGGCAACATCAGCAACTGGGATGTACACGACCGGCTGACCGAACTCGACCTGCCGACCCTCGTGGTCGCGGGCAGATATGACGAATGCGACCACGAACATATGTGGGCCATGCACCGGCGCATCAAGGACTCCCGCTTCGAGTTGTTCGAGTCGAGTTCACATATGCCGTTCATCGAAGAACCAGACCGGTTCGACGAGGTGATGCGGGACTTTCTGCGGCACCACGACTTTTAACGCGGGTTCGAGAGCCGTTGCCGCTGGTGGACGCGGAACGTGACCGACACCACACCCGCGACACGCCGTAAGACGTTGCCGCGTCGGCCGCTTCGGGTACGGGTCACTAGACCATCAACTTCTCACGAAGGGGGCTGCGTTATGAGTGACCGCGACAATGGACTCGTGGAAGGCATCAGGGGCGTCATCGAAGACGCCATCGGAAAGACCAAGGAAATCGTTGGCATCCTGATCAGCCACGAAGGTCTGCGCAAGGAAGGCCGCGCCCAGCAGGACAAGGCCAAGGCGCAGCGCGACGTGGCCAAGAAAGAGGCCCAGGCCGAGGCCGCCCGTGGGGCGGAGAAGACGGCCGAAGCCCGCGAAAAGGCCGCGGCCAAGAGCTAATTACGCCCGTCGGAGAACTGAGTCGCAGCCCGCGGCTCAGTTTTTCGCGGCGTTGAACTTGGCGACGTTGGCCCGGAAATCCTCGGTCAAGAACGACTGGCTCTCGGCCGAGAGGGCATAGTCCAGGCTGGCCAGCACCGCGCGCTCCAGATGGATGTTGAGCACCCGCTTGGTGCTCTCGACCGCCTGCTGCGGAAGCTCCAAGATCTTTTTGGCACAAGCGATTGCCTCCGCAACCGGGTCGGCGGCCACGTGGTTGGCCAACCCGAGTTCGACGGCGCGCTGCGCCTTGATGCGAGTGCCGGTCAGCGCATACTCCTTGGCCAGTAGCAGGCTGATGTGCAGCGGCCAGGTCAGCGGCCCGCCATCGGCGGCGACCAGACCCACCTGCACGTGCGGGTCGGCGAGGTAGGCGTCCTCGGCGATGTAGACGAGGTCGCTCAGCGCGACCAGGCTGCAGCCCAGGCCGACGGCGGGCCCATTTACCGCCGCTACCACGGGAATTCGGCACCGCGCCATGCCCAGGACGATCTCGCGTCCGTCGCGGATGGTCTTGGCCCGCAGCTGGGCGTCGTTGGAGAGTTCTTCGAGGTACCCGAAATCACCGCCGGCGGAGAAGGCCCGGCCGGCACCGGTGATCACCGCGGCCCGGGCGTCCGGGTCATCGGTCAGCCGCTGCCATATCCGGGCCAGCCCGGAGTGCAGGTCGTCGTTGACCGAGTTCAGCGAATCCGGCCGGTTCAGCGTGATGATCCGCAGCGGACCGTCGGCGCGGACGTCGATTTCAGCAGGCATGTCGTACACGTCAGACTCCCAATCCCAAGATGCGCGAAGCGATGATGTTTTTCTGTATCTGTGATGTCCCGCCCATGACGCTTTGCGCGCGGCTGTACAGGTAGGCACTGAGCAGATCCGGATCGCGGGTCCCGGCGACCGCCAGCGCGGCGTGTCCCACGGATTGTTCGACCCAGGTCATCAACAACTTGTCCAGCGAGCCTTCCGACCCGTGCGACACCCCGTCCAGCTGTTCGGACAACCGCCGCCGCACGTGATGCGTCAGCATGTCCGACTGAACCGCGGCCCAGGCCAGCTCTTCAGGAACCGGGCCTTCGCGATCATCCCAGTGCGCCAACAGTTGTCGGACAAGCTTGCCATATCGCGCGGCGTAGCCGAGGGTGGAGGGCTCGCGCTCGTGCCCGACGACGGTCATCGCGACGGCCCAGCCGTCCCCGGGCGCACCGACCATCCGGTCCGCCGGCACCGTGGCGCCGTCGAAGAACACCTGACCGAACTCGTTGGTGACACCGTTCATCATCTGCAGCGGACGTTGTTGCACGCCAGGCTGTTTCATCGCGATCACGAAAGCCGACAGGCCCCGGTGCCGCTTCGCGTCGGGATCGGTGCGCGCCAGCAGCAGGCACCAGTCGGCCACGTCGGAGTAGCTGGTCCAGATCTTGTGCCCGTGGATGACGTAGTTGTCGCCGTCGCGGGTCGCGGTGGTGGTCAGCGACGCCAGGTCCGAACCCGCGCCCGGTTCGCTGAAGCCCTGGCACCAGCGCTCGGTGCCGTTGATGATGCCGGGCAGGAAGCGCTTCCGCACCTCGTCACTGGCGTGTTCACCGATGCCGTACACCAGGTACCCGACGCTGGGGCGCGGCGGGGCGCCGGCGCGAACCAGCTCCTCGTCGACGATGACGTCGTACACCGGCGCCAAATCTTGCCCGCCCCAATCGCGCGGCCAGGACAGGCCGAAGAAGCCGTTCTCGTACAGGGCGCGATGCCAGTCGGCCATCCGCGCCCAATACTCGTCGCCCGAGCCGGAGAACTCCTTGGCGTGCTTTGAAAGCCAGGTGCGCAGCCGCTCACGGAAGGCCGCCTCTTCGGGTGAGTCACGAAAGTCCAAGATCGATCTCCTTCAACGTGACAGGCCACAGCTCTGTCGATGTCAGGGCGCGGCGCAGGTAGACATGCGCGATGCACTCCCAGGTATTGCCGATACCGCCGTGAACCTGAACCGTGGTCTCGCACACGGTTCTGCTGGCACGCGCGCAGTAGACCTTCGCGATCTGGGCGGCCCGAATGGCTTGTGCCGGCTCGAGTTCGTCTACTCCCCACGCGGCGTGCCGCAGCACGCTGACCGAACCCTCAATCAGGGCAAGGCTTTCGGCGAGCAGATGCGCGATGGCCTGATACGAGCCGATCTGTTTGCCGTACTGCTCGCGAATCTTCGCGTAGTCGCAGGCGACGGCCTGCGCGCCGCGGGCGATTCCGACCAGGTCCGCCGACGTGGCGACCAGCGCGAGCGCGTACCACCGTGCCCCGGCGTCGCCCTCCAGCTCGCCGAGCGTCTCGGCCGAGCCCGCCAATTCGGCTTCGGCCCTGGTCAAGTCGGCACCCGCACACACATCGCCGAGGTTTATGGCCTGGACCGTGTTGCCGGTCAGCGACAACGCTTTTCGGGCACCTCGCGCGTCGATCGCGCGATCGTCGACGGCCACCGTCGCCTCGGCGACGTCGGCCCCGACGCGGTGCGCCAGGTCGTCGGCCAGCACCGGCCCGAGGAACGGGGTGTCCACCAGCCGGCGACCGAATTCCTCGGCGACAATCGCGACTTCCACCCCGGACGCTCCGTCGGAACGCAGCGATCGCCAACCCGTCGCCGCAATCTGCTTGTCCAGCCTGGCGATTCGGCTGTCGTCGGCGAGGTCGGCAACCACGGCCGGCCCGAGGTCATCGGCCAGCTTCGCGGCGGCATCACGCAACTGTTGCTGTTCAGCTGTCAGACGTACATCCATAGCGCTCCTTCAGCACTCGGCGCAGCACCTTGCCCGACGGCAGGCGAGGAATATCGGGTACGAACACGACCCGGCTCAGATGTTTGTAGGACGCCAGCTTCTCATCCACCCGGGCGGTGAGGTCGGCGGCGTCGACGGGTGCGCGCGTGGCGACCGCGGCCACGACGGCCTCGCCATTGATGCCGTCCGGAATGCCAAACACCGCACAGTCTTTGACCGCGGGGTGGCCATGCAACACCGTCTCGATTTCGGCCGGCGCGACCTGAAATCCGCGCACTTTGATCATTTCTTTGAGGCGGTCGGTGATCCGAAGCCACCGATCGGCGTCGACCCAGCCGACGTCCCCGGTGCGATACCAGCCGTCGCGCACCGCCTCGCCGGTCGCCGCGGCCGGCAGGTAACCGGCCATCAGCGAGGTCGACCTCGCCTGAATCTCACCGACCTCGCCGGCGCCGACCGGCTGGCCGGTCTCCAGCGAGACCACCCGCAGCTGCACTCCTGACACCGGTTGGCCGACGGTGTCGAGCCGGGCGCCGTCGAGCGGATTGCAGGCGATGACGGGCAGTTCCGTGGTGCCATAGGCCGGAACCCATCCGATGCCGGTGCGCCGTGTCACGGTCTCGGCCACGCTGGTGCTGACCGGCGTGGCGCCCCACATGATGAAGCGCAGGGACGACAGATCGTACGACTCGAGCGCCGGGTGCGAAGCGATGGCCAGGGCAATCGGCGCGACCGCCATTTCGATTGTGATGCGGTCGGATTCGATGTGGTGCAGCATCGTGTCGATGTCGAAGCGGCGGTGCAGTCGCACCCAGGCGCCGCTACGCAGCGCGGTGACGATGTTGAGCAGACCCAGGATATGCGACGGGGGCGTGGCGACCTGGATCCGGTCCCGGCGCGTGAGTCGCAGCGCGTCGCGCCAGTGCCGCACGGCGTCGAGCAATCCTTGGTGGGTGTGCCGGACCGCCTTCGGTAAGCCGGTGGTACCCGAACTGAACACCAGCACCGCGTCGGCGCGCGGCGGCCACGACAGCGACATCGGGTCCCCGGCGGCGACCGGTTCGTCCAGGTGCAGCATCGGCATCATCCCGGCCAGCACCGGGTGATCCCCCACCGCATAGGTGGGGTTGGTCAGCGCCAGCGCGTGGTCGACCTCGTCGTGCTTCCACGCGGGGCTGAACAACGCCGCCGTGGCACCCAGCCGCCAGATCCCCAGCAGGGCGGCGACGAACTCCGGCCGATTCGACGACATGACCGCAACCCGCTGGCCCGCGGTCACGCCACGCTTGCCCAGGGCCGCGGCCAGACTGTTGGCCATCGTGTCGAGCTGAGGCAGGCTGAACTGCCGTTCCTCAAACACGAGCGCGGCCGGCTCGGTCACGTCCTGTCCTTCCCCGCAGGCCAGGCTGACCCGACATCGGCGCAGTAGAGAAGATGCTATCGGTTAGTGAGAATAGTATTCTCTATACTGAAGAACGCAAGTACGGGCGGGGCGGCCAACGGTGGAACCCGAAGCGTTCCGGCGCGCGGCGCTCACCGCGACGATCGAGGAGACTCCAAGGGTGGCAGATCCCACATCAAACGGTGCCGAGCCCGGCACGGTGACGATCTACCTGGAACGCAAGAAGGCGACGGTGCCGCTGGTTCCCGGCGAGACGCTCCTGGAAAGCGCGCGGCGGGCGGGCCTGGATCCGCCGTTCAACTGCGAGGCCGGCAACTGCGGCACGTGTATGGCCCGCCTCGAGAGCGGGCACGCGACGATGCGGATCAACGACGCTCTCGACGACGACGAGGTGGACGAAGGCTACATTTTGACGTGCCAGGGCGTGCCCGATTCGGATTCGATCACGGTGCGCTACGAATAGTCACGAAAGAGGTGGCGTCAAATGGCCAAGGGCATCATGCTCGTGGAGAGCCGACCCAGTTCGCCCGAACGCGAACAGGAGTACAACACCTGGTACGACGAAGTTCATCTGCCCGAACTCCTGGCTCTGGACGGAATCGTCTCGGCGCGACGGCTGCGTCCGGTCAACGGTGAGGGCCCCTACGTCGCCATCTACGAGATCGAGGGCGACGATCTGCAAGCAGTCCTGGACAACATGATCGCCAACGCCGGCAATCTGACGATGTCGGATGCATTGCTGTTGGATCCCGCGCCGATCCCCCGGCTGCTGGCAACGACGACCGAGTGCGGCGGCTAGCCACCGTCTGGGAGAGGAACCCCTGAATGGATGTCGATGACCTGATCCTGGTGAGCATTGACGACCACGTCGTCGAGCCACCGGACATGTTCCTGCGTCACGTACCCGCCAAGTACAAGGCCGAGGCCCCGATCGTCGTGGTCGACGACAAGGGCGTCGACCAGTGGATGTACCAGGGCCGGCCGCAGGGCGTGAGCGGGTTGAACGCCGTGGTGTCGTGGCCGGCCGAGGAATGGGGTCGCGACCCCGCCGGTTTCGCCGAGATGCGCCCCGGCGTCTACGACGTCCACGAGCGCGTTCGGGACATGAACCGCAACGGCATCCTCGCGTCGATGTGCTTCCCGACATTCACCGGCTTCTCCGCGCGCCACCTCAACATGCACCGTGAGGAAGCGACGCTGGTGATGGTGTCGGCTTACAACGACTGGCACATCGACGAGTGGGCCGGTTCCTACCCGGGCCGTTTCATCCCGATCGCAATCCTGCCGACGTGGAATCCGGAGGCGATGAGCGCCGAGATCCGCCGGGTCGCGGCAAAGGGCTGCCGGGCGGTGACGATGCCGGAATTGCCACATCTGGAAGGCCTTCCGAGCTACCACGACGAGGATTACTGGGGCCCGGTGTTCCGCACGCTGTCCGAATGCAACGTGGTGATGTGTCTGCACATCGGCACCGGATTCGGGGCGATCAGCATGGCCCCGAACGCGCCGATCGACAACATGATCATTCTGGCCACCCAGGTTTCGGCGATGTGCGCACAGGATCTGCTGTGGGGCCCGGCGATGCGCAACTATCCCGACCTGAAATTCGCCTTCTCCGAAGGTGGGATCGGTTGGATTCCTTTCTATTTGGACCGCAGCGACCGCCACTACACCAACCAGAAGTGGCTGCGCCGCGACTTCGGCTCTCAGCTGCCCAGCGACATCTTCCGCGAGCACTCGCTGGCCTGCTACGTCACCGACAAGACGTCGTTGCGGCTGCGTCACGAGATCGGCATCGACATCATCGCCTGGGAGTGCGACTACCCGCACTCGGACTGCTTCTGGCCCGACGCGCCCGAGCAGGTGCTGGCCGAGCTGAACGCCGCCGGCGCCGACGACACCGACATCAACAAGATCACCTGGGCCAACGCCTGCCGGTTCTTCAGCTGGGACCCGTTCGCCCAGACGCCCCGCGATCAGGCGACCGTTAAGGCCCTGCGCGCCAAGGCGACTGACGTAGACGTATCGATCCGACCGCGCGCCGAGTGGGCGCGGCTCTACCAGGAGAAGCAGCTGGCCAGATCTTGACGTCGAGCGTCGACTCGTCGGGCGAATCTTGCGATTTCGGCACAACATCTCGACGCTGGGCGACTCGGGCCGCATCCACCACATCGTCAGCCATGGCGTCGGTCACTCGCCGAAGTAATGGCCGGCGTCGAGATCCTCGAGCAGTCCGGCGCGCTCCGGATGCCAGTCCAGCACCTTCTGCGTCAAGGCGTTCGACGTCGGGTTGTCCAGTGCCGCAAAGAGCGCGAGGAAGCCGAAGTGACCGGCTTCTTCCGCGGGAATGCTGACGGTCGGGACGTTCAGGTGGCGCCCGATGACAGCGGCGATGTCGCGGAACGGCACTCCCTCGTCGGCGACGCCGTGCAAACGCGTTCCCGCGGGCGCATTTTCGAGCGCCAACCGATACAGGTGCGCGGCGTCGAGGGTGTGGACGCCGGGCCAGCGGTTGGCGCCGTCGGCGAGGTAGGCGGACTTCGCCGTGCCGCGGGCGGTGTTGATCAAGTGGTGAGCGAACCCGTGGTGATCGAGATCGCTGTGCACCAGCGGTGACAGCCGGATCACCGACGATCGCACCCCTCGCTCGGCCAGCGCGATGACGTCGTTCTCCGAGTCAACCCGCGGTCCGCCGGGCAGCGTGTCCTGCTCGGTAGCAACGCCGCCCTCGCCCAAGAACGCGAGCAGCAGCGTTCCCGACGTGCTGACGAACGGCCGGTCGGAACCGGCCAGCGCCTCCCCGATGGCTTGGACGGCGCGCAAGTCCGTCTCGGCAGCGCCGACGAAGTCGTCGAAGTCATGTTTGAAGGCGAGGTGGATAACGCCGTCGGACGCCGCGGCCGCCTCGCGCAAGCCGTCGAGATCGTCGAGGTCGCCCCGGTGCACCGCGGCACCCTTGGCCCGCAATGCCGCGTCGGATGAGTCGGAGCGGGCCAGGCCGGTGACATGGTGGCCGGCTTCCAGGAGTTCGTCGACGACGGCCGAACCGATGTGTCCGGTCGCGCCGGTCACAAAGACACGCATGAATGTTCCCTTCGATTGCTTCTCGTTCGTGACACCCAGTCAATGGCCAGCTCCCGAACCTGTCCAAGACCTCTTCCAGATGAAGCGATGCAATTTCGGTATCACCGCAGACTGACGGCATTTCTGCGCCGCCTGGCTAGGATGACACCATGACCGATGCGGCATCGCCCCAGGTGGATCTCGATCTGCGGCTGGTCGGATACTTCGTGGTGGTGGCCGAACACCGGCATTTCGGTCGCGCCGCCGCCGCGCTGCGCATCGCGCAGCCGTCACTGAGCCGCCAGATCCGCCGCCTCGAACAGCAGCTCGGTGTCCGCCTGTTGGATCGCACACCCCAGGGCACCCGGCTGACCGAAGCCGGCGACGTGTTCCTTCCCCGGGCCAAGTCCCTGCTGCGCTCGGCCGCCCAGGCGACGGCGCAGGCGAGGGCCGCCGCCCAACCGCACCGCGTCATCGTCGGGTACACGACAGGGATGATCGTCACCCCGGCGGTGCGCGAGTTGCGTCGTGAACATCCCGACGCCGATGTGCAAGTGACGCACCTGGATTGGAACCACGCGCGTCATGCACTGCTCGACCATCAAGTAGATGCGGTGGTCACCCGGCTGCCGTTTCCGACCGACGGGTTGCACGTGACGATCCTCTACGACGAGCCCCGGGTACTGGCGGTGCCCATCGATCACCGCCTGGCGGGCCGCGAGTCGGTTACCCTCGACGACATCGCCGACGAGCCCATGCCGCGGCTACGGCACTCCGATCCGGCGTGGAGTGCCTTCTGGCGCATCGATCCTCGGCCGAATGGACGCCGGGCACCCGACGGTCCGTTCATCGATGCGCTCGAGGACAAATTCGAGCTCATCGCGTCCGGGCAGGCGGTCGCCATCATGGCCGGCTTTCACGGCAATAGCCTGCGACCCGACATCACGACTGTCCCCTTGGAAAACGTCGAGCCCAGCCGTGTTGTCTTGGCGACCCGCGCCGGGGACCGCGGCCGACTGGTCGGGGCGTTCCGCAAGCTGGCCGAGGCCCACCTCACCGCGCCGTCGCCTTGACGCCGACCGTCGACTTGCTGCGCGAAATTGCCCCAATTCGCCGCAACAACTCGACGTTGGGCGGCTACCTCAATTCCGGTGGTGGCCGATACTCGGGCTGATAGCCGGACACGTGGATCGGGCTGCCGACGAGGCGGAATTCTCCGGCCGTGACAACCACTTCCGGCGTCGCCTCGAGCGCCTCGGGCAGGGTGCGCACCGCCGCCGCCGGAACGCCCAGCGGGCGCAGCCGTCGTTCCCAACCGCTCGCGGAGTCGGTCGCCAGCATCGCCGTCACCACCGCCAGCACTTCGTCGCGGCGGGCGACTCGCTCGGCCATCGTTTCGAAGCCCCCGATGCCCGCCTCGGCGGCAAACGACTTCCAGAAGCCGTCGTGGGTGATGAACAGCGCCAGATAGCCCTCGGCCGTCGGAAAGAGCTGAGCCGGAACGTAATACGAGTGGGCGCCGTACGGCCGGCGCTGCGGCTCGACGCCGCTGTTGAGGTAGGCCGACGCGTGGTAGTTGAGCTGCGACAGCATCACGTCGCGCAGCGACACATCCACTTGCCCGCCGGTTCCAGAGATGATCTTGGCCAAAAGCCCCAGTGCCGCAGTCATTCCGGTGGAGTTGTCGGCCGAGGAGTAACCGGGCAGCGTCGGCGGGCCGTCCGGGTCGCCGGTCAGCGCGGCGGTGCCGACGCCGGCCTGCACCACGTAATCGAAGGCCGGGTCGTCGCCGCCGTACAACCCAAACCCGGTGATCGCGACGCAGACGATCCGCTCGTTGTGCCGCCGCAGCTCGTCATAGGTGAGGCCCAACCGTCGGATCGCCGACGGCTTCAGGTTCACCAGCAGCGCGTGCGCCTCGCCAACCAGTTCACCCAATCGCTCTTGTCCCGCTTCGGAATTCAGGTCGAGGACGATGCTGGACTTGTTGCGGTTGAGGCTGGCGAAGTAGGTGGCACCGACACTGCGAGAGATCTCGCCGCCGGCCGGCTCGATCTTGATGACCTCGGCACCGAGATCGGCGAGCAGCATGGTGGCATACGGACCCGCCAGCATGGTGCCGACTTCCAGGATGCGTATCCCTGCCAGCGGACCGGTGCTGTTGCCAGTCACCGCAATTCCGCTGCGAGGGAGGCGATCACTTCGCGGGTGCGGCGCTTGGAAGCGACCAACTCGTCCCGGTTTTCGCCGATCGGCAGCAGCCGCACCGACAGGTCGGTCACACCGGCGTCGGCGAAGGCGCGGAATCGCCGCAGGATCGCTTCCTCGTCGCCGGCCGCGCACAGATCGCCGACATTGCGCGCATCGCCGCGGTCGAGCAGTCGCTGATAGTTGGGCGACACCTCGGCCTCGCCCAGGATACGGTTGGCCCGCTCTTTGGCTTCGTCGACTTGTGAAGGCGCACAGAGGCATACCGGAATACCCGCGATGATCCGCGGTGCCGGGCGACCGGCGTCCGCGGCGGCCTTGGTGATCTTCGGCGCGATGTGGTCACCGATCGCACGCTCGTCGGCCATCCACAACACCGTGCCGTCGGCGAGCTCGCCGGCAATCTGCAGCATCACCGGCCCCAGCGCGGCGACCAGCACCGGCATCGGGGTGTCGGCCCCGATCGCCATCGGGTTGTGCACCGTGAACGAGTCATTCTCGACGTCAACCGATCCCGGGCCGGCGACCGCGGCGTTGAGCACCTGCAGGTAGTCGCGGGTGTAGGCGGCCGGCTTCTCATACGGCAAGCCCAGCATGTCCCGGATGATCCAGTGGTGCGACGGTCCGACGCCAAGCGCCAGCCGTCCGCCGGCCACCGCGTGCGTCGAGAGCGCCTGGCGGGCAAGGGCAATCGGGTGCTGTGCCTGCAGCGGCACCACCGCGGTACCCAGCTCGATGCGCGAGCTGTGGGCGGCCATCAGCGACACCATGGTCAGGCAGTCGAAGTCGTTGGGCACCTGCGGCATCCACGCGGTGTCCATACCTGCGGATTCGGCCCATTCGATATCGGAGGCCAGCTTGTCCACCTTGCGGGCCATGTCGCCACGCTCGGCGCCGATCATCACTCCGACGCGCATGGTTCCTCCATCACGGGTGCCTTCGGTTCAGTTTCCGCCGTGCCGGTCAGTGCGCGGATTTCGCGCACCAGGCTCTCCAGCGGTGTCCCGGTGGGGAATACCGCGGCGGCGCCGGCGGAGAGCAGCTTGGGGACGTCGGCGTGCGGGATGGTTCCCCCGACGACGACGGCGATGTCGGCGGCGTCGGCGGCGCGCAACGCTTCGACGGTCCGGGTGGTCAGCGCCAGATGCGCACCGGACAGGATGCTCAGGCCGACGACCGCGACGTCTTCCTGCACCGCGATGGACGCGATGTCTTCGATGCGCTGACGGATGCCGGTGTAGATGACCTCGAATCCGGCATCACGCAAGGTGCGGGCGACGATCTTGGCGCCCCGGTCGTGTCCGTCCAGGCCGGGCTTGGCGACCAGAATCCTGACCGCCATCTAGAACACCACCGGTTGCTGGAATTCGCCCCATACCGCCTTGAGGGCCGAGACCATCTCCCCGACCGTGCAGTAGGCGTTGGCGCAGTCGATCAACTTGTGCATCAGGTTGTCATCCCCCTCGGCGGCACGCGACAACGCTGCCAGGCTGGATTGCACTGCGGCCGAATCTCTTTCGGCCTTGACCTTCGACAGCCGCTTGAGCTGCAGATCACGCCCTTCGGCGTCGAGCTCGTAGGTGACGACATCGTGTTCCGGCTCCTCGGTCACGAACCGGTTGACCCCGACGACCGGGCGGGTACCGGCCTCGATGTCCTGATGCATGTTGAAGGCTTCGTCGGCGATCAGGCCCTGCAGGTACCCGTCCTCGATGGCATGGACCATCCCGCCGTGGCGTTCGAGATCGGACATGATCTCGATGATGCGAGCCTCGGTGGCATCGGTCAGCGCCTCGACGAAATACGAGCCGCCCAGTGGGTCGGCGACGCTGGCCACCCCGGTTTCGTGAGCCAGGATCTGCTGGGTCCGCAGCGCCAGTGTGGTGGTTTCCTCGGTGGGCAGCGCGAACGGCTCGTCCCACGCCGCGGTGAACATCGATTGGACACCGCCCAGCACCGCGGCCATGGCCTCGTAGGCCACCCGGACGATGTTGTTGTGCGCCTGCGGCGCGTACAGCGATGCGCCACCGCAGACGCAGCCGAACCGGAACATCGCCGCCTTGGCCGTCGTCGCCCCGTAGCGCTCCCGCACGATGGTCGCCCAACGTCGGCGTCCCGCACGGTATTTGGCGATCTCCTCGAAGAAATCGCCGTGGGTGTAGAAGAAGAACGAGATCTGCGGTGCGAATTGGTCGATCGTCATGCGGCCGCGCTCAACCACGGTGTCGCAATAGGTGACGCCGTCGGCCAGGGTGAACGCCATCTCCTGCACCGCGTTGGCCCCGGCGTCGCGGAAGTGCGCACCGGCCACCGAGATCGCGTTGAACCTCGGGACCTCGGCCGCGCAGAATTCGATGGTGTCGGCGATCAACCGCAGCGATGGCTCCGGCGGCCAGATCCAGGTTCCGCGTGAGGCGTACTCCTTGAGGATGTCGTTCTGGATGGTCCCGGTGAGCTTCGCCCGCGGAATCCCCTTTTTCTCGGCGGCGGCGACGTAGAAGGCGAGCAGGATCGCCGCCGTTCCGTTGATCGTCATGCTGGTGCTGAGGTTGTCCAGCGGGATGCCGTCGAACAGGATCTCGAAGTCGGCCAGGGTGTCGACCGCGACACCGACCCGGCCGACCTCCTCGCCGAACTCGGGGTCGTCGGAGTCGTACCCACACTGCGTGGGCAGGTCGAGGGCCACCGACAGCCCGGTGCCACCCTGCTCGAGCAGGTAGCGGTAGCGGCGGTTGGATTCCTCGGCGGTACCGAAGCCGGAGTACTGCCGGAAAGTCCACAACTTGCCGCGATAGCCGGACGCGAAGTTGCCCCGGGTGAAGGGGAACTCTCCGGGCGCCGGAGGTTCCGCACTCCTATCCGCCGGCCCGTAGACGGGCTGCAGCGGGATACCGGAGGGAGTGTGGGCCGTATTATCCATCGATGAATAACGTACTTGCAAAAAAAGAGAATGCCAATACCATACGCTGACCTGGACAAAGGAGATGCCAGTGGCTGACAAGAAGCTCGCCGACCGCACCGTCGTGATCTCCGGCGGCAGCCGGGGCATCGGGCTCGCGATCGGCATCGGCGCCGCTCGACAGGGCGCCAACGTGGTGCTGCTGGCCAAGACCGACACTCCGCATCCCCGCCTGCCCGGGACGGTGCACACCGCGGCAGCCGATGTCGAGGCCGCCGGCGGCAAGGCGCTGGCGGTCGTCGGCGACGTCCGCCGCGAAGAGGACGTGCAGCGGGCGGTCGACGCCGCGGTGCAGCGGTTCGGCGGCATCGACGTCTGCGTGAACAACGCCAGCGCCATCGCGGTGGAACCGACCGCGACGCTGTCGGCCAAGAAGTACGACCTGATGCAGGAGATCAACCTGCGCGGCACCTTCCTGCTGACCAAGGCGTGCGTGCCGCATCTGCGGAAATCGGCCAACCCACACGTGCTCACCATCTCACCGCCGGTGAACATGAACCCGCGCTGGCTGGGCGCCCATCCGGCTTACACACTGTCCAAATACGGGATGACGCTGCTGTCGCTGGGCTGGGCGGCAGAATTCGCCTTCCAACCCGGCACAGCCGGGATCGGCGTGAATTGCCTTTGGCCGCAGACTTATATCGCCACCGCCGCGGTGGCGAACATGGCCGACGGGGAGAAGCTGGCCGAATCGTCGCGCAGCCCCGAGATCATGGCCGACGCCGCCGTCGAAATCGTTTCCCGCCCCGCTCGGGAAGCCACCGGCAATTGCTACATCGATTCCGAGGTTCTGCGATCGGCCGGGGTCACGGACCTGTCCCGGTACGGCGGCGGGGACAGTCCGATTCCAGATCTATTCCTGGACTGAATGTCTAGGCACGGCAGATGATTTCGCCGTGCGGTATCGCAAGCCAGCCGTCTTTCGCCGCGGCCCACTCCCGCCACGCCTGCGAGATCTCCTCGAGCTGCGCGGTGGTGGCGAGGCCATATCGCAGAATGTCGCGGGCGATGCCGGAGTGCAGGATCCGGTCGGCCCACATCCCGCCCCACCATTCGCGGGTTTCGGCAGTGGCATAGCACCAGAGGCTTCCGGTGGGAGTGACGTCGTCGAAGCCCGCTTCCAGCGCCCACGACAGCAGCCGCCGGCCGGCGTCGGGCTCACCGCCGTTGGCGCGAGCCGCCCGCTGGTAGATGTCGCGCCAAAAGTCCAGCGGCGCAAGGCGTGGGAACCAGACGAACCCCGCGTAGTCGGCATCGCGCGCCGCCACGATGCCGCCGGGCGCACACACCCTGCGCATCTCGGCCAGCGCCCGCACCGGATCGGCGACGTGCTGCAGCACCTGGTGGGCGTGCACGACATCGAATGTGCCGTCGGCCATGTCGAGCCGCTCCACATCCGCGGTCGCGAACGAGACGTTGGACAGGTTGCGCTGCTCGGCCTCGCCGCGGGCCACGTCGAGGACGTCGGCGAATTGATCGATGGCCGTGACGGGCCCGGGCGCCACGATGTCCGCGAGGTCCGCGGTGATGGTCCCGGGACCGCAGCCCACGTCGAGCAGCGACAGCCCCGGCTTCAGGTACGGCAACAGGTAGCCCGCGGAGTCCTGCGCGGTGCGCCGCTGGTGACTGCGCAGCACCGACTCGTGATGGCCGTGCGTGTAGCCGGCCCGGCGGTCGTCGTTCATGGCACAGATCCTACCGGCGCGTTGTCACATTATGAAACCAATGTCTCGCTATATGAGACGGCTAATCGACCGGGACGTCGAGAATCGGGAGGTGCACGCCGGCGCCGGGCCCGTCGAAATGCCACCACTCACCGGAGTACGGGGACAGCCCGCCGTACTTCATCGCGTCGCGCAGCCGCGCCCGATTCGCCTGAGCGTCGGCACTGACGCCCTGGGTCGCGAATGCCGTTGCGCGCGCGGTGAAATCGTCGAAGTCGGTGCCCATGTCAGCCAGGCACAGCCCGCCCGCGTGACGTTGCGGCGGGCACTGCGGCTCCACACTGGTAAATGTCACGTCCACCGAACGCCCCGACTCGTGGCTGGTCGCATACGGGCCCGGTCGCGCCACCCAGGCCGGATTGGGCACCACCTTGAACATCTGGACCTGAACTTCGTGCGGGCGGTAGCAATCCCAGAACACCAGCAGATGCCCCTGCGGGCGCAGCGCCGACGCGGCAGTCGCGAGTCCTTGAGACATGGACTGGTGCACCAGGCAGCGAGCGTCGGCCGGATACAGCTGGGTGTGGGTGAAGTTGTTCGTCGTCGCGTAACGCAGGTCGACGACCGCGTCGGGGACGACGGTGCGCACGTCGACGAAACCGGCCGCGCGCGCCGCGTCGCTGACGGGCGGCACGTCGGGGCCGGCCCGCGCGATCCCGGTTTGGGAGACCGCGACCAGCACGATGGCGACCGCCAGCGAGCGAACCGGGCGCGCACAACGCATCCAGCCATTGTCGCGGCTGGTGGTCGATTAGGCCGGTAAGGCAATCGCGGTAAACACCCCGTCGGGGTCGAACTGCTGCTTTGCCGCAGCCAGGCGCGCCGCGTTGCTGCCGTACGCATGCGCGGTCTGCTCGGGCGCGTCCGGGCCGAGCATGTTGGGGTAGCCGCCGGGCAGGGCGTGCGGAGCCAATTCCGCATCGACGCGTTCCGCCCAATCGACGTGTGCGGCCGCGTCGTCGCCGGGCTCCCAGGTCGCCACGATCTCGATCATGCGGTGCGGCGCACGCAGGCCGAACGCGGTACTCGAGAGCGGAACCCGCGTGGCGGCGCCGTGGAAGTGGTGCACGACAATGCCTGAATACCTTGATGTTTGACGTCGGCCCGCCTCAAACAGCGCGGCGATGACTTCCGGTGTCAAGTGCCCGACGTTGCGAGTCCGCGCCGCGTAGTGGCGTCCGTCGACGACAAACGAGTCGAACTGCCGTAGCAGCTCCACGTAACTGGTCGGCGCCACGCCGACCATCAGCGGGGTGCTCAGCGACTGCAGCGGCTCGATGACCCGCTCGCCGTCCGACAAATCACCACACCAGACCGGCGACACAAACACGGTGGGTCTTCCGTCGGGGCCGGCCAGGATTCCGGTTTGCACGGTGAGCTCGTCCGGTGCGGCGGCGAGGATGTCGTCCAGCTGTGTCCACACCCGGACAGCGTCCGACCACGGGTACACGATGAGCCCCGCAAGTACCTCGGGTACCGGGTGCAGCCGCAGACTCAGCGATGTGACCACCCCGAAATTGCCGCCTCCGCCGCGCAATGCCCAATACAGCTCGGGTTCCTCCTCTTGCGTGGCGGTGACCGCGCGGCCGTCGGCGAGCACCACCTCGGCGCCGAGCAGGTTGTCGAGCGCCAGGCCGTAGCGGCCCATCAACGGCCCATAACCGCCACCCAGCGTCAACCCCGTCATGCCCACTGCGCCAACGGTTCCGGTGACCGCGGTTAGTCCATGTGGGTGCGCCGCGCCGATCACACCGCCCGCGGTAACACCGCCCTGCACGGTCGCGACGCGGCTCAGCGGGTCGACGGTGACGTGCGCCATCGCGGTCAGATCGATCACCAGACCGCCCTCGCGCAGCGCCCGACCCGCCCAGTCGTGACCGCCGCCGCGCACCGACAACGGCACGCCGTGATGCCGCGCCGCGCGGACCGCGGTCTGCACCTCGGCCCGCGTCTGCGGACGCACGATCACCGCGGGTGCGTGATCGATGGCGCCGTTCCAGATTCGGCGGCTCTGGTCATAGGCGGCGCCGGTCAGGACGCGCCCGCCGGGGAGGCGCCGATGGAGCTCGTCGGCGAGCGCCGCCGCCGCTGAAGTAGTCGAGGGGCGTGTCGACATGGCTGTTCCTTTGCGTGACCGACCAATGATTAGAGCATGACTAGAAATTCTAGAGCATGACTCTAGTAGGCGAGAGTAGTGCTAGCCTCACCAGAGTGCAACTCCAACGAAAGGGGGTCGACATGACGCGTCGCAAGACCGCAGCGACGCCGGGTCGGGCCGTCAGCCGACGGGCGGAGTACGCCGAAGCGACTCGCCAAGCCGCCGTCGACGCCGCGCGACGCCTGTTCCGCGAGAAGGGCTACTTCGCCACGACAGTCAATGAAATCGCCGCCGAGGCAAGGGTTTCACCGGCCACGGTGTACGCCGTCAACGGGGGCAAGCAAGGACTGCTGAGCACACTGATCGACATCTGGTCGGCCGCACCCGAGGTCGCCGAGGCGGTCCAACACATCGAGAGCCTCGACGATCCCGCCGAAATCCTGCGCTACACCACCGCGCTGACGCGCCAGATGCGGCAGGACTACGGCGACATCATGCGCGTCGTCATTGCGGCCGCACCTCACGACGGCACCGCTGCCGAGGGGCTCGCGATCGGCACCCGTCGCTACCGGCACGGCACCGAAATCGTCGCGCGGCGCATCGCCGAGTTAGGCGGCTTACGCGACGGCCTGGACGCCGGGGCCGCCCTCGACATCATCTGGTTCTACCTGGGCTATGCCGGGTTCTTCACCCTCGTCGACGACAACGGTTGGAGCTACGCCAAGGCCGAACAATGGCTTTGCGACGCGGTAAGCCAGGCGGTTTTGCGGCCCGATCGATGAACCGCGGCCGATCACTTATCGTCACCGTCCACTCGACAAGGCCCGCAACGAACAGCTCACCGCGCGGCAACGTCGGTACTACCAACAAGTGAAAGGCCTTGTCGCCGAGGACTAGTGCGAAGACCCGGATTCGCAGTGAATGCTCACGCTCAAAGATGTGTGAGCTGGATTTCACATTGCGCTGCATGTGATTTGCCTAACGGTCTGCCCCTTTATAGCCGAGTTCGTTCACTAGCTTTGATACGTTCACAGCGCACCCTGTGGCAGGAATGATGGTCTAAAAAACAATGCGAAGAATCACCGCGATGTCGTTCGTCACCGCCAATATGCTTGGAACCGCGTTGTTCTGCGTCGCAACGGGTGTTGCCGCCGCCGATGCCAATTCCGGTGGGTCCCTGGTGCCGTTGACACCGAAGTTCCGGGCGTGCGACTTCACCTGGGCGGTCAATGTGCCGACGATGGGCAAGGGCAGCGGCCAGGCCGTCATCAGCCGGACCGGATCCAACAAGGTCGTCGCACAGGTGCAACTGATTGCCGCCGAACCGGGAGCGCATTACAACGCCAGGCTGATCCAGTCGCCCCGGACTTCTGCCGGATGCGGCGCCGCGGATGCCGGGGTCACCGTCGGCGGAATCGACACCGACGGCAGCGGCGCGGGCACGGCAACGCTGGAAGGCCCGATTTCAGCGAACACCACCGGCGTCTGGGTTTTCGTTGACCGCCCGTCGCCGCACTCGCAGACACCGATCGACTTCTACACGTCGGAAATCGTCACGCCCATTTAGCCGCGGATACATTGCGGCACAACGTATCTAAGCGACCACATCGACGGTCGCTACGATGGGTTTCATGGCTCCCAAAGTGGCGACCGCGGACGTGGTCGGTCTTCCCGAACTTCTCGAGTTCATCCGGCCCAGACACAAGATGCTGCTGACCACCTTCCGGTCGGACGGGTCGTTGCACAGTTCACCGGTGACCGGTGGCGTCGACGAGCGGGGCCGCATCGTGATTGCGAGCTACCCGCAGCGCGCCAAAAGTGTGAACATCCGCCGCACCCCGTCGGCGAGCGTGGTCGTTCTCTCCGATGACTTCAACGGGCCCTACGTGCAGGTCGACGGGGACGCGGAGGTAATCGACCTACCCGAAGCGGTGGAGCTGCTGGTCGACTATTTCCGGGTGATCTCCGGAGAACACCCGGACTGGGCGGACTACCGTCGCGCCATTGTGGATCAGGGCAAATGCCTGATTCGCATCACCCCGCGGCGCTGGGGACCGGTGGCCACCGGCGGGTTCCCGCCGAAGTGGCGTCCCTAGACCGAATCGGGCACGTAGACCCCCTGCCCCTGGGCCAGTTTTTCCAGCGTGTCGTACGCCATCCACACGAATCCCTTTTCGCCCCAACGTCTTCCCCAGCTGTTCTGAATCCGCACCGCGCCGGTCGAGTTCGTGTATGCGTCGTCGTAGCCCACGATGAGCATCACATGGCCGGATTTCTTGCCGTTGCGGTCGCGACTCAACTTTCCATTCCCGACATAGGGCGACGGTTCGCCGCGGTAGCGCGGAAAGTCGGTGTAAAGCGAGGTGCCGAAGGCAATCGGCACGCCGGATGCGATGACGGTACGAAGATTGTTCAAACCGTCTGCGCCGGTGATGCGCGTCAACTTGTACTCCGGGATGCGGAAGCTGGGATCGGGCGGGATTGTCTGCGAGCCGTATTCCGACCACTCCACCTGACACGTTGCTTTGGCTCCCGGCTTGCGGTTGGGGGCCGCGGCCAAGGACGGCGTGCCGCCATTGGCTCGAAGCCAATCCAGGCATTTGGTGATTTGGCCGCCGTGACAGTTGTTCTCGGCGGTTTTGTTCGCGATTTCGTACCGGATGTAGGCGTAGTCGGGTCCGGCCTGCCGTTCCGGATTGGTTGGCGGAGTGCGGCTCTTCCGGGCCGCGTAGAACGTCGCGAGGCCGTACACCGAGGCCCACACGAAGCAATTCGGCATTGTCTGCCGACCGACCGGGGGTAACCACTCCTGCGGGACGGATGCGGCCGGCGGCACTTCGCCACGGCGCCTGGGCTTTTCCGTTTCGCCGGGTTCCGCGGCGTCGGGGTCGTAGCCATAGGAGGTGAGGTCGGCCGGTTCTTCGCTCTGATTTTGGCGTTGATCCTCGGGTTGCTCCCGGTTGCCGCAAGAGGGCAACGCCAATGCCACGGCGCCCGCCACCGACAAGCCGAGCATCGAACGCCTGCTGATCCCTGGATCCACGGGTTTCTCCTAGGTCACACCGCGAAGTTTGCCAACGACGCCTCATAACCTAATTGCGCCGAACGGAGCTCGCCGGGTGCGGGAAAAGCGCGCCGCGAATCAATCGATGGTGGCCAGGGCCGGGATCGAACCGGCGACCTTCCGCTTTTCAGGCGGACGCTCATACCAACTGAGCTACCTGGCCCGGAAGGCACCGATGACGTGCCTCGCCTTTATGGGCGACCCTGACGGGACTCGAACCCGCGACCTCCGCCGTGACAGGGCGGCGCGCTAACCAACTGCGCCACAGGGCCTTGCTTTCCTACTTGTACTGCTCGCTTCGACGTTACCGCCGTTGCGGGTACCCCCAACGGGATTCGAACCCGTGCTACCGCCGTGAAAGGGCGGCGTCCTAGGCCACTAGACGATGGGGGCCAAAGTCCAACTACCGTTGGGAGCCACGCCAGCTTAGGTCACCGCAGGCCTAATCCTCAAACGAGCGCCGTTCGAGCCGCGTTTGAAGCCCAAGTATCCTGAACATTCGCCGCCCCTATAGCTCAGTTGGTAGAGCTACGGACTTTTAATCCGCAGGTCCTAGGTTCGAGTCCTAGTGGGGGCACCAAAGCGTGATTCTTACGCCGCCCGGCTACTGGGGTGGCGGCGCGAGGTCGGGCGGGACGTCGGGATTGGGCGGCGGAGGCGGGTCGACAACGTCCGTTCGGCGCTCCCGATCGTTCTCCTCGATGTGAGGTTGGGGATCCGGCACCGCCGGCGCGGCGGGCAGGACAAGCGCGAACGCCGCGACCAAGGCGGCTAAGCGATTCCCGAGCAATTCAACAACCTTCCGCCCTCCGGCACCGTTGGCGCGTTTAAGGATATGGCCCGACACCGCTTTGTGGGGCAGATAACAGCCGGGCGGTTCACGCGGGGAACGGCCCCCGTTTGACCGCTACGCGACTTGGCTATGCTTCGCGAGGTGAGTGTCGATCCGGCCTGGCAAAACGCGCCCGCAGCCCTGGTAACGATGGAAATCCGTCACCCCGCAACGGATCCCCTCACCGAATCGTCGAGCCGCGAGCTCAAGAGTCTGCTCGCCGACGACCTGCCCATCGAACGCCAAGCTCAGGACGTGGCCTGGGCGATGGGCCCGGGGGGTAACCCGGCGCCGGCGGCCGAGCAGTTCGCCCGCTACGTCAACCGCGACGGCACGCTGGCCGCCTCGATCAAGGGCCAGGCGATCGTCATCGAGACCACCGCCTACTCCTCCTTCGCCGCGTTGTCGGACGTCGCGATGCGCGTCATCGAGGCCCGTTCGCAGGTGTCCTCGATCGTCGGGGTGGAACGGATCGGGCTGCGGTATCTCCTGGAGATCCGGGTCCCGCTGGGCGCCGACGGTCGCATCGACTGGGCCGAATGGATCGCCGAGCCCCTGCTGGGGCCGCAGCGCATCGCTCCGGGTGAGCTGACCCTGACCGAATGGCAGGGCGCCGCCGTCTACCGCGAGCAGCAACCGGGCAAATCGATGATCGTGCGTTACGGACCGGGCATGGGCCAGGCCCTCGACCCGAACTACTACCTGCGCAGGACCTTGCCGGCACAACCCGGACCCTTTTTCCAGTTGGACATCGACAGCTTTTGGACCCCGGCCGCCTCGATCCCCGAGTACAACCGGGATGCGGTTCGTGCGACTTTTGACAATCTCTACGAGCCGGCCCATGCGGTGTTTCAGGAGATGCTCACCAGCCGGCTCAAGGATGACCTGCTCGGCTGAGGCCTAGCGGGTGAGCACCGCGCTGGCATAGGTCACATCGGCGAAAGCCCGCGCGACCTCGTCTTCGGGATAGTGAAAACCGTTGGCCGCGTGCAGCTCCTTGACCGTTTGGGAGGTCACGTCCCACCCGCGCTGGTCGATGTGGTCGATGAGGTGACTGCGGTGGCCGTGGTAGACCAGATCGTTGAAGTCGACCTCGAAGCCGAGTTCACCCATCCGGTCGTGGTGGGCGCGCCAGCGCGGGTCCGCGAAAATCGCTGTGTCGGGCACGAATTCGAAGGCCAGCCGGCTGCCCCGGGCGCTGAGCTCGGTGATGTTGCCGAACAACGCGTCCTGCGCCTCGTCCGGCAGATACACCAGCAAGCCCTCGGCGCTCCATGCCGACGGAACCTTCGGGTCGAATCCGGCGGCTTGCAGCGCGGTGGCCCAGTCGTCGCGCAGATCGATCGCGACCGTGCGCCGCTCGGCGGTCGGCGCGGCGCCGAGATCGCCCAGGGTCAGGGTCTTGAACTCGATCACAGCGGGCATGTCGACCTCGTAGACGACGGTGCCCGCCGGCCACGGCAAGCGGTAGGCACGCGCATCCAGACCCGAGGCGAGGATCACCGCCTGGGCGACGCCGCTGCGCGCGGCCGAAAGGAAGAACTGGTCGTAGAACCTGGTGCGACAGGCCATCGCCTCGGCCATCCGCCGGGGATCGAATTCGGTGTCCCCGCCGACGGGAATCTGCCCGTTGACCAATCGGACGTACACATCGATTCCGACCGCCCGCACCAACGATGCGGCGTACGGGTCGTCGATCAACTTCTCCTGGTCGGACAGCGCCCGCTGGGCGGCGACCATGGTTGCCGTGGCCCCGACGCTCGTCGCGAGGTCCCAGCGATCACTCTCGGTGCGCGCCATGCTGCTCCCCTAATCCGACTTCCCAATAAACATAGATAGGCTAGTTATTACCACAGCGCCGGTGCGAGAACCTGCCGGGACTACCCTCCCAACTATCTGATGCCCGTGCGCCGGAGGACCCGTGACCGATTTCGCCCAACGCACCATCGACCTGGCCCGCCGAAATGTCGCCGAGGGCGGCCGCCCGTTCGCCACGGTGATAGTCCGGGACGGCGAAGTCCTCGCCGAGAGCGCCAACAAGGTCGCCCAGACCAACGATCCGACCGCCCACGCCGAGATCCTCGCGATCCGCCAGGCGTGCCGGAAGCTGGGCACCGAGCACCTGGTCGACGCCTCGGTCTACGTGATGGCCCACCCGTGCCCGATGTGCCTGGGCTCGCTGTACTACTGCTCCCCGAAGGAAGTCATCTTCTTGATCACACGCGAGTCCTATGAGCAGTACTACCTCGACGACCGCAAATACTTCGAAGTCTCAACGTTTTACGACGAATTCTCGAAGAGCTGGGACCAGCGGCGCCTGCCGATGCGATACCAGCCGCGGGATGCCGCGGTCGAGGTCTATCGGTTGTGGAACGAACGCAACGGCGGCGAGCGCAAATCGACGGTCATCCCCGAGACGTCGAGCTAGAAACGTTGGGACAGTAATGCATTGGGTTTCCGCGCTCGTCGAGCGGCGGCAGGTTGCGCGCCGGTGTGTGCACCAGCGGCGCGTCCGCCGGGATCCGCCCGGAGGCACGATCCAAACCTGCCCTGGCCCGCGGGTGTTTGCGGAATCGTGCTGGCACACAAGCGAACACGAGGCGAACGAGATCACCGAGGCGCCGGTGCAGCCATTCGTCGCGGCGCGACCACCGGTAGCCCATCAGCCGGCGCACCGGTGGATCGTAGAGACCGACGGTGAACCAGACGAAGAACGGCGCCAGCAGTTTGCGCTGCGCCGCCCACAACCAGTCCGGCGCCATACGGGCGAACGGCGGTTTGGGCAAGTCGGTCAGATCCAGCACGGCGCGCGCCGCCTCGTTGTTCTCTAACACGTTGCGGCACATATGATCCCAGTAGACTTGGAATTCCTCCCAGGACGCCGGCACCGGACGCATGCTCATGCCGTACATGCGGTACCAGTCGACGTGTTCGTCGAACAGCTGACGCTTCTGCTCCTCGGTCAGCCCGCCGCAAAACCGTTCTGCCACATGGATAGTCCCGACGAAGAAGGTGGCGTGCGCCCAATAAAAGACGTCGGGGTTCAGCGCATGGTAGCGGCGACCCCGGTCGTCGACGCCCTTGATTTCGACGTGATAGTCGCGCACTTCAGCGCCGGTGATCGGGGCGCGGTCTTGATCGAAGACGACGCCGCCGATCGGATACAACGACCGCAGCAGGCGGGGCCAGCGCTCCCGGAAAAATGTCGAGTGATCGATGACCGCGGCACCCAGTTGCGGGTGCATGTTCTGCATCGAGCCGGCCCAGGGCCCCTGCAGCATGCCACGCCAATCTCCGAAGTAGCGCCACGTCAAAGAATCCGGGCCGAGCGGCGTCGGTGGCGCCTGATATCCCGACGGCGACACCGGGCACCCGCCGGCGACGGCGTCGGGCCCCTCGACAGACATTGCCACCTTGCCGAAACTGGTCGCGTCGCTACCAGCTTCGGCGCTGGTCAGTGGGCAGGCTGCGGACGTATGTTGGGTCACTGTTGGGTTTCCTGTAGCTAGCCGAAATTCTGACTACGTGCGTTGTCAATTTAAAGCTTAGGAGCGATGTGCAGTCCGGTCAACGACGGGGCCGTTGGTCAGGCGTCCCCCTGGAAAGTCGTCACGCGCTCCGACGCGACAACCTGATCGCCGCCGGCGTGCAACTACTGGGCAGCGAGCGCGGGCCCGCGCTGACCGTCCGGGCCGTCTGCCGCAAGGCGGCCCTGACCGAGCGGTACTTCTACGAGAGCTTTTCCGACCGCGACGAATTCGTGCGAGCGGTCTACGACGACGTCTGCGCCCGGGCCATGACGACTCTCACCTCGGCGGACACCCCCCGGGAAGCGGTCGAGCAGTTCGTCGAGCTGATGGTGGACGACCCGGTGCGCGGGCGCGTGCTGCTGTTGGCGCCGGCCGTCGAGCCGATCCTGACCCAGTCGGGCGCCGAATGGATGCCCAGCTTCATCGACCTGCTGCAGAAAAAGCTGTCCAACATCGGCGACCCGGTGCTGCAGAAGATGATCGCCACCAGCCTGGTCGGCGGCCTGACCAGCCTGTTCACCGCGTATCTGAACAGACAGCTCGGCGCCACCCGCAAGCAATTCATCGATTACTGCGTCAACATGCTCTTCAACACGGCGGCCCCGTATGTACCGCCGCTGGATGGAGTATCCGAGTAACGCCGTTTGTCCGTAGGCGCCTGCATAAGTACGTCAAGTTGTTACCCGCCGCGCCCGGGTGGAACTTGATGCTACTGATCGACACAGATATATTGACTGCAACCATTAGACACAGATAACTGGGGGTGACATGCCAGCGTCAGCCGACCTGACCGATCTGCAGCTTCTGCATGAGCTTGAGCCGGTCGTCGAGAAGTACCTGAACCGGCACCTGTCCATGCACAAGCCCTGGAACCCGCACGACTACATCCCGTGGTCGGACGGCAAGAACTTCTATGCCCTCGGCGGCCAGGACTGGCACCCCGAGCAGAGCAAACTGTCCGATCTCGCCCAGGTGGCGATGGTGCAGAACCTGATGACGGAAGACAATCTGCCCTCCTACCACCGCGAGATCGCGATGAACTTCGGGCTGGACGGCCCGTGGGGCACCTGGGTCAACCGCTGGACCGCCGAGGAGAACCGGCACGGCATCGCGCTGCGCGACTACCTCGTCGTGACCCGCGCGGTCGACCCGGTCGAGCTGGAGAAGCTGCGCATCGAGGTGGTCAACCGCGGCTTCAGCCCGGGCCAGAACCACCAGGTCCGCGACGACCTGTTCGCCGAGAGCCTGTTCGACTCGGTCATCTATGTCACGTTCCAGGAGCTGGCCACCAGGATTTCGCACCGCAACACGGGTCGGGCCTGCAACGAGACGATCGCCGACCAGTTGCTGGGCAAGATTTCGGCCGACGAGAACCTGCACATGATCTTCTACCGTGATGTCAGCGAGGCCGGGTTCGAGATCGACCCCAACCAGGCGACGAAGTCGCTGCACAAGATCCTGCGCAACTTCCAGATGCCCGGTTTCCAGGTGCCCGAGTTCCGCCGCAAGGCGGTGTACATCGCCGTCGGGGGCGTCTACGACCCGCGCATTCACCTCGACGAGGTCGTGATGCCGGTGCTGAAGAAATGGCGTTTCTTCGAGCGCGAGGACATCACCGGTGAAGCCGCCGCGTTGCGTGACGACCTGGGACTGCTGATCAAAGAGCTCGAGGAGGCCTGCGACAAGTTCGAGGTCTCCAAGCAGCGCCAACTCGAGCGGGAAGCTCGCACCGGCAAGAAGGTCACCGCGTTCGAGCTGCACCAGACCGCCGGCAAGCTGGCGATGAGCCGCCGGTAGCCCGGCATTGCGTATCGGCCCGATCACGCTCGCCAGCCCGGTGGTGCTGGCCCCGATGGCGGGCGTGACCAACGTTGCTTTCCGCACGCTGTGCCGTGAACTCGAGCAGTCGAAGGTCGGCACGGTCAGCGGGCTGTATGTCTGCGAAATGGTGACTGCCCGTGCCCTCGTCGAGCGGCATCCGGTCACGATGCACATGACGACGTTCGCCCCGGACGAGTCGCCGCGCTCGCTGCAGCTCTACACCGTCGATCCCGCCACCACCTACGCGGCGGCCAAGATGATCGCCGACGAGGGCCTGGCCGACCACATCGACATGAACTTCGGCTGCCCGGTGCCCAAGGTCACCAAGCGCGGCGGCGGCGCGGCGCTGCCGTTCAAGCGGCGGCTGTTCGGCCAGATCGTGGCCGCCGCGGTGCGCGGCACCGAAGGAACCGGCATCCCGGTGACGGTGAAGTTCCGCATCGGCATCGACGACGAACACCACACCCACCTCGACGCCGGCCGCATCGCCGAAGCCGAGGGCGCGGCAGCCGTCGCACTGCACGCTCGTACCGCGGCGCAGCGCTACTCCGGCTCCGCCGACTGGGAGCAGATCGCCCTGCTCAAGCAGCATGTCAAAACGATTCCAGTGCTCGGCAACGGCGACATCTACGACGCCAGCGACGCGCTGACCATGATGGCCAGCACCGGATGCGACGGCGTCGTCATCGGCCGCGGCTGCCTGGGCCGGCCGTGGCTGTTCGCCGAACTGTCGGCCGCGTTCACCGGCAGTGCGTCCCCCACCCCGCCGACGCTGGGCGAGGTCGCGGACATCGTGCGCCGTCACGGCGAGTTGCTCACCGCGCACTTCGGCGAGGACAAGGGCATGCGCGACATCCGCAAACACGTCGGCTGGTACCTGCACGGCTTCCCGGCCGGATCCGATTTGCGGCGCGCGTTGGCCTTGGTCAAGACGCTCGACGAGCTCGACGCTCTGCTGGACCGGCTGGACGGCACCGTCGAGTTCCCCGAGACGGCGACCGGGCCGCGCGGCCGGCAGGGTTCACCGGCCCGCGTCAGCCTGCCCGAGGGCTGGCTGAACGATCCCGACGACTGCACGGTTCCGGCCGGAGCCGACGTCATGCACTCCGGCGGCTGAGCCGAACCACGCGCGAAATCGCGTCTCCGGCGATAAATCAGTACGATGTGGACCTTGCCGTATTGCGCTCGGGTAGCGGGCGGTTTAACCCGCTGCACCGGGCGATGGATTACGGCGCGACCTGACGGGTAGCGAAGTTGCAGCGCTGTTAGCGCGGCGCGGCGGTGAAGTGGCGCACGGACATCACTGACGGCGGCATCAGAGCTTCGGAGGCGGATAGAACATGAGTGACGGCGAGGTAGACGCCACTCTTGGCCATCGCCGTGGCCCCCGCAACCGTCCACCGGCAACCCCGGCCGCGGCCGTGGCTTTGAGCGCCGCACCGTGGGAGCGATTTTCCGAACCGCCGGTCGACGACAGCGTCCACCGTTGGCAGATCAAGCCGCCCGCCGAGACACCCGGGGAAGAGCCGGCCGAACGCGTCGAGCCGTCGCCGCGCGGCGCGGAGCGAAGCGGAAGCCATGCCTCGGGTGCGCTCAGCGTCGCCGACCTGATCGCCAGGGTCGGCGCCGGCAACACCGGCACCCGGCACCGCCGCGCGGCCCTCGACGACGAACCGGCCCAACCCGATCCGGAGCCATTGGCCGACCTGCAGGACACCCAGGTCATCGATATCCCCGCCTACTCACTCGACGTGGTCTCGGAGGTTCCCGACCTCGAACTCACGAACTACCCGCCCGGCGATGAGCCCGAGTTCGACCTCCCGGTCGAGGAGTCGGCCGGGTCTCACCCCGTCAAGCCGAAGCGGACCCGCCGCCCGAAATCTCCCGCGAACTCCTCGCCGAAACTCAAGTCCCGCCGCAAGCCGATCCTGGTTGCCACCCGCTCGATGGCCGCCCTGTGCGCCGGGGTGGCGCTGGCCCTGACCGGCGGCGCCTACCAGTGGAGCGCGTCGAAGAACCACCGGCTCAACGTCGTCAACGCGCTCGACCCGGACTCCGGCGACATCGTCGACCCGGGCGGGCAGTACGGCGATGAAGACTTCCTGATCGTCGGGATGGACTCGCGCTCCGGCGCGAACGCCGACATGGGCGCGGGCGACACCGAGGACGCCGGCGGCGCCCGGTCGGACACCGTGATGCTGGTCAACATCCCGGCGAACCGCAAACGCGTGGTAGCGGTTTCGTTCCCCCGCGACCTGGCGATCACTCCGCTGCAGTGCGAAGCGTGGAATCCCGAAACCGGCAAGTACGGACCCCTCTACGACGAGAAGACGAAGACCTGGGGTCCCAAGATGGTCTACACCGAGACCAAGCTGAACTCGGCGTTCTCCTTCGGCGGCCCGAAGTGTCTGGTGAAGGAAATCCAGAAGCTGTCCGGGTTGAGCATCAACCGGTTCATCGCCGTCGACTTCGCCGGGTTCGCCAAGATGGTCGAGGCGCTCGGCGGTGTCGAGGTGTGCAGCAAGACCCCGCTGCACGACTACGAACTCGGTACCGTCCTCGAGCATTCGGGACGCCAGCTCATCGACGGCCCGACGGCCCTGAACTACGTGCGGGCCCGTCAGGTCACCACCGAGTTCAACGGTGACTACGGCCGCATCAAACGCCAGCAGCTGTTCCTGTCGTCGCTGCTGCGCGCGCTGATCTCCGAAGACACGCTGACCGACCTCAACAAACTCAACAACGTCGTCAACATGTTCATCAGCAACAGCCAAGTGGACAACGTCCAGACCAAAGACCTTGTTCAGCTGGGTCAGTCGCTGCAGAAGATGGCGGCCGGGCACTTCACGTTCGTCACGGTGCCCACCGGGGTGACCGACCAGAACGGCGATGAACCGCCGCGGACGGCCGACATGAAGGCTCTCTTCAACGCGATCATCAACGACGATCCGCTGCCCGAAGAAAACGACCAGAACGCGCAGAACCTGTCGACGACGCCGACCACGGGGGCGTCGGCCGCACCGACGACCAAGAAGTCGGCGCCGCCCAGCGCCGCGCCCGAGGCACGACGCGAGCAGGTGTTGACGACCTCGCCGGACGAGGTCACCGTGCGCGTCTCCAACGCGACGGCACAGAGCGGGCTTGCCGCCACCGCCACCAGTCAGCTCAAGCGCAACGGGTTCAACGTCATGTCACCCGATGACTATCCGAGTTCGGTGAACACCACGACGGTGTTCTTCTCCCCCGGCAACGAGCAGGCGGCCGCGACGGTGGCATCGGCGTTCGCCAACTCGAAGGTCGCCCGGGTTTCCGGCTACGGGCAGGTCGTTCAGGTGGTGCTCGGCCCCGACTTCAAGTCGGTGACCGCTCCCGCGCCCAGTGGTTCGTCGCTGTCCGTCCAGATCGATCGCAGCCCGGGCAGCACGCCGACCAAGCTGCCGGACGACCTGTCGGTGACCAACGCCGCCGATACCACCTGTGAATAACCGTATTTCGCTTCAGTAGATCGCCGATTCGGTCGCCGAGTCAGTAGGCTTGGCGTCATGCGGACCGCCTACCATGAGCAACTCTCGGATCTATCCGAGCGCCTTGGCGAGATGTGCGGGATGGCGGGTGTAGCCATGGAACAGGCAACCCAGGCACTCCTGCAGGCCGACCTCGTCCTCGCCGAACAGGTGATCTCCGGCCACGAAGACATAGCGGAGTTGAGCGCCCGCGCCGAGGAGAGCGCGTTCGTGCTGCTGGCGCTGCAGGCACCGGTGGCCGGCGACCTCCGGTCAATCGTGAGCGCCATCCAGATGGTGGCCGACATCGACCGGATGGGCGCACTGGCGCTGCACGTCGCCAAGATCGCCCGCCGGCGCCACCCTCAGCACGCCCTGCCCGAGGAGGTCAACGGCTATTTCGCCGAAATGGGCAGAGTCGCAGTCGAATTGGGTAACAGCGCACAAGAGGTGGTGTTGTCCCGCGACCCGGAGAAGGCGGCCCGGATACGCGAGGAAGACGACGCGATGGATGATCTGCACCGGCATTTGTTCTCGGTGCTGATGGATCGCGAGTGGAAGCACGGCGTGGCCGCCGCCGTCGACGTGACGCTGCTCGGCCGTTTCTACGAGCGCTTCGCCGACCACGCGGTCGAGGTCGCCAGGCGCGTCATCTTCCAGGCGACGGGCAAGTTGCCCGACGACGAGACCGCGCCCACGACGCCGTAAACCCGTCAGCCGAAGCGACCGGAGATGTAGTCCTCGGTGGCCTTCTGCGAGGGATTGGAAAAGATCTTCTCGGTGTCGTCGATCTCGATGAGCCGGCCGGGCTTTCCCGCCGCTTCCAGGTTGAAGAACGCCGTGTGATCGCTGACGCGGGCGGCCTGCTGCATGTTGTGCGTGACGATGACGATCGTGTAGTCCTGCTTCAGCTCGCTGATCAGTTCCTCGATCGCCATCGTCGAGATCGGGTCCAGCGCCGAGCACGGCTCGTCCATCAGCAACACATCGGGTTGCACCGCGATCGCGCGCGCGATGCACAACCGCTGCTGCTGCCCGCCGGACAGCCCGCCACCGGGCCGGTTCAGCCGGTTCTTGACCTCGTCCCACAGGTTGGCGCCCCGCAGCGAGTGTTCGGCGACGTCGTCGAGCAGCCTGCGGTTGCGCACCCCCTGCAGCTTCAGGCCCGCGACCACGTTGTCGCGAATCGACATGGCGGGAAACGGGTTTGGTCGCTGGAACACCATGCCGATCGCCCGGCGCACCCCCACCGGGTCGATACCCGGGGCGTAGATGTTCTCGTCGTCGAGCAACACGGTGCCCTCGACCCGCGCACCGGGAATGACCTCATGCATCCGGTTCAACGTCCGCAGCACGGTCGTCTTGCCGCAGCCCGACGCGCCGATGAACGCCGTCACGCTGCGCGGGAGAATCGACAGTGTCACATCGGCGACCGCCTGAAACGATCCGTAATAGATGTTGACGTCTTTCAAGTCCAAACGCTTTGCCACCCAGCACTCCTCCCTAGGACTTCTTGGGAGCAAACATCATCGAGACCACCCTGGCTCCGACATTGACAACGGCGATCATCAAGATCAGCGTCAGCCCCGCACCCCACAGTCGATCCGTGGGAACCGGGTTGACGCCTGCGCCCGCCGCTGTCTCGTTGAACATCATGCCAGGCAATGTCCCCATGAACCCCTTGAAGATGTCGAAGTTCATCGCCTGCGAGTAGCCGACCAGGATCAGCAGCGGAGCCGTCTCACCCATCACCCTGGCCAGCGCCAGCATGATCCCGGTGATGATGCCCGACAACCCTGTCGGGATCACCACCCTGACAATGGTTTTCCACTTTGGAACCCCCAACGCATAGCTGGCTTCGCGTAGATCCATCGGAACGATCCGAAGCATCTCCTCCGTCGATCGCACGATTACCGGCAGCATCAACAGCACCAACGACAACGACACCGCGAACCCGGAGCGGCCAAGTCCCAGCGTGGCCACACACGACGCGTAGATGAACAGTGCGGCAATTATTGATGGCACGCCGGACAAGATGTCCACCATGAAAGTGGCGACCCTGGCGAGTCTGGTCCCGCCGCCGTACTCCACCAAATAGATCGCGAGCATCACACCGATCGGGACGGAGATCGCGGCGGACACCAATCCCTGCAGCACGGTGCCGACGATCGCGTGATAGGCGCCGCCCCCGGCCAGGAACGGCGTCGTGCCCGCTTGCGAATGCGTCCACCACGACAGGGACGCTATTGCCTTGAACCCCTTGATGATAACCGCGCACAGCACCCACAGCAGCGGCGCCAGCGCAATCAGCATCGCCAGCGAAACAAGCACCGTCGCAACGATGTTCGAGGCCCGGCGGCGCCGACCGAGCCCGGACAGCCTGCGTGCCTTGAGGGGCGGTCGTAGATCGAGGTCATCGCGCACCCGCTTGGTCCCGGCGAGGGCGCCGCGGGCCAACGCATCGACCACGAAGGTCAGCACGAAAAGCACCAGTCCCGCGGCGATGTACGCGCCGGCCTTGTACTTGTCGTTGAATTCCCATGCGGTGGCCGCGATCTTGGTCGCGAAGGTCGAGCCACCATCGAACAGCGACCAGCCGAACGCCTTTTGCGTGCCGCGCAAGATGATCAGCAGCGCGACCGTCTCACCCAGCGCGCGGCCCAGCCCCAACATCGCGCCGCTGATGTACCCGGACCGCCCGAACGGCAAAACCGTGGTGGTGACGACCTCCCAGCGGGTGGCGCCGAGCGCCAGTGCGGCCTCGATCTGATCGTGGGGCGTCTGCACGAAAACTTCGCGGGTGACCGCGGTGATGAGCGGCAGGATCATCACCGCCAACACGATCCCGCCGGTGAAAATGGTGCCGCCGCCGGCCGCCGACACCGTGCCGTCGGCGAACAGGAAAAGCCAGCCCAGCGAATGGTTCAGCCAGGTCGCGACCGGCCGCAGTTGCGGAGCAAGCACATACAGACCCCACACGCCGTAGATGATCGAGGGAACCGCGGCCAGCAGGTCGACGGTGTAGGCCAGCGGCCCCGCGAGCCGCCGCGGTGCGTACTGGGTGAGGAAGATGGCGACACCCAAAGCGACCGGCATCGCCAGGATCAACGCGAACACCGAGATGAACAGCGTCACCTGCAGCAGATCGAGGATGCCGAAGTGCATCGCCGAGGTGTTGGTGGTGACCCAGTTGCCACGGTAGGTGAAGAAGTCCTCTTGATTGCGCTTTAGCGCCGGCACCGCGCGCCACAACAAGAAGCCGCCGATCGCGACGACCACGATCGCGATCAGGACCGCCGACGCCTCGGCGAACTTGCGAAATATCCGGTCGCCGAAACGGGATTGCACACCCTTCCATTGCCGGATGGGCAGAACCGGCGCCTCCGGAAAGGAGGCGGCAACGACCGCACCCGAACCCGGGTGGGCTGGATCTGGCGTAGTCACTGTGAATCCGTCACTGCTGGTTTGGTGTCGCTCCTTGGACCCGAGGGCTACTGCATCGCATCGATCGCGGCGACCAGTCGCTTCTTGACCTTATCGGTCAACGGGATGTAGCCGGCCGCCGCAAGGTTGGACTGACCGGTGTTCGCGGCCACGGTCAGGAACGACTTGATCGCCCTCGCGGTCTCCGCGTCGTAACCCTTCGAGCAGACGATCTCGTAGGTGGCCAGCACCAACGGATAGGCACCCGGTTGTTGGGTGGCGTACATCGAATTCAGGTTCAGCACCAGGTCATTGCCGCCGGACACGAAGGTGGCCGTGTCAATGGCGGTGCTGGCCGTCTCGGTGGTCAACGGAACCACGCCGCCGGCGGTGACGAGTTGCGCATAGGGAAGACCCGCCTGATCGGCGAAGCCCTTTTCCACATATCCGATGGCGCCGTGCGTGGCCCGCACCGCCTGGATGACACCGGACGATTTCGTCGCACCTTCGCCCACGCCGCCCTGGAATTCGGTGCCGACTCCACGAGACCAGCTCTCCGGTGCGGCGGCCGTCAGAAACTTCTGCACATTGTCGGTGGTACCCGAGGAGTCCATCCGGTAAATGGGCGCAATCCTGGTGTCGGGCATCGCGATACCGGGATTCAGCGCCGCCAGCACGGGGTCATTCCAGACGGCGATTTGGCCGGTCAAGATCCGGGCCAGCGCATCACTGTTGACGGTCAACGTCTTGACCTCGGGCAGGTTGTAGACCAGGGCCACCGGCCCGAACACCAGCGGCAAGTCCCACGCGGGATTTCCGTTGCACCGCTTGGTGGCGGGCATGATCTGGTCGGTGTTCAGCGGAGAGTCCGACCCTGCGAAGTCGACATGGCCGGCGATGAATTGCTCGCGGCCCGCTCCCGACCCCGTCGCGTTGTACGACACGGATTTGCGCGGGCAGTACTGACCCCAGACATGGCTGAACATCGCCATCGCGTTTTGCTGAGCGGTCGACCCCTCGGCCGTCAGTTCGCCTTTGCCGCTGCAGGCCGGCGTGCCGGGTCCCGAGGACGCCGGCGAGGCCGGGTCGTGGTGATTGTCGTCGCTGCCGCAGGCCGTCAGGCCCATCATCGTGATCGTCAACGCCGCGGCCGCCAGCGTCTTGCCCACGTTGCCCAGGCTCACCGATCTCGCTTTCTCACGCAGTTTCGACGCATGCGGCCGCCGATCGAAACTATGCGCTGAAGCCCCTTTCACATGAGTGCCTAAGCGGTGAACGTGCGGTGAATAATTTGCCGGCACGCCACTTCTGCCTGCGCTTTCGCCTCAGCCCGCGGCCGGCCCCGGCGCATATGCGGTGTCGACGCTGTAGGTGGTGAATCCCTGTCGCTGATAGGTCCGAACCGCAGCGACATTGCCCGACTCGACGTAGAGCAGCACGGTGACTTCTGCAGCGGGACAACCCGGGTGCGGAGGCCCGGACAGGCGTCGGGCCAGCGACTCGATGCCGACGGCGGTCAGCATCTGCCCCAGCCCACGGCCTTGCGCGGACGGGTCGACGCCGAGGACGTACACCTCGCCGAGGCGCGGCTGATCGAGGTGCACTTTGGTCCAGTGGAAGCCCAGCAGCTCGTCGTCGCTCTCGTTGACCGCCAGGAACAAACCCGCCGGGTCGAACCACGGCTCGCCGCGCCGCTCGGCCAGGTCGGCCTCGGTCCAGCCGCCCTGTTCGGGATGCTCGACGAACGCGGCGTTGTTGACCCGCAGCAGCTCGGCATCGTCGTCGCTACCCGCGTAGGTGCGCACCAGCACGCCGGGCGGCGGGGCCACCGGGTCGGGAACGTTGTGCAGCGTGAGTCTCATCTGGACGAGTTCGCGCACCGCGACCAGACCCAGCGCGGACGCGGTCGCGGCGGCCGGCCGCAGTGTGCCGTGCGCCCAAAAGCGGTTAGTTCCACCGGTTTTGCCGATCGTCGCCCGCACCATGGCCGAGCCGATACCACGCCGGCGGGCCCGCGGATGGACCACGAGTTCGGCCATCGGATCGCCGCCGCCGCGCGGCGCACTTAGATTGAGATAGCCCTCGATCGTGTCGGCACCCGAATCTGCGGCGCCGGTGATCACCAGATGATCGGTGCGGTGGTGCCCGAGTTCTCGAAGAACCTGCTCGCCGACGGGCGCTACCCCGTCGAATTCGGTTGCCGCCGCGACCAGTTCACGCACCCCCTGCTGCTCTTCGGCGCTCAGCGCGGAGCGCCAGCCGGGCGCGATCACTGACTACGCAGCGGGTCGGCCAGTGGGTCCTGCAGATCCTCGGAATCGGTCTCGTCCGTCTCGTCGGCGTCGTCGTCGGGCGGAGGGATCGGCGCTCGTCCGCGCGCCGGGCGAACGGCCTTGTAGCCCACATTGCGGACCGTGCCGATCAACGCCTCGTACTCGGGGCCGAGCTTGGCCCGCAGCCGACGTACGTGCACATCGACCGTCCGGGTGCCGCCGAAGAAGTCGTATCCCCACACCTCGTGCAGCAACTGAGCACGGGTGAACACCCGGCCCGCATGCTGGGCGAGGTACTTCAGCAGCTCGAACTCTTTGTAGGTGAGGTCAAGCGGGCGGCCCCGCAGCCGCGCGGTGTAGGTGCCTTCGTCGATCACCAGCTCGCCGAGGGTGACCTTCCCGGCGGTTTCCTGGTCGGCCAGGCCGCCGCGGCGACCCACCACCAGCCGGATGCGGGCATCGACCTCGGCGGGTCCGGTGCCGGGCAGCAGGATTTCGTCCAGGCCCCAGTCGGCGCTGACCGCCACCAGGCCGCCCTCCGCCACCACCGCCACGACCGGGACCGACCGGCCCGCGGTGCTCAACAAGCGGCAAAGCCCGCGCGCGGCCGACAGATCGGTGCGCGCGTCGACGAGCACCGCGTCCGCGGTGCCCGCTTCCAGCAGCGAGGACGGTTCGGGCGGCGCCGTCCGCACGGTGTGGGGAAGTAACGACAACGACGGCAGGACCGGGTCCGGGTGCAGCTCAGAGGTGAGTAGTAGTAGCTCCAACAAGCCCCTCCAGCTCGTGGGAAAGGCATCTCCCAGATTCATAAAGCCACGTGGCGTTAGTGGCCAGGCCATCTAACGATAACGTGCTACCTGGCCTTTGTGCGCCTCGTTGCTCGCGACTGTGAGCCCCACCACGAGCTCATCCAGACCGGAATCCCGCGCCGCGCGCCGCGGCGAACTGCGCCACAATATGCGGATGCGCAGGCTGCTGATCAGTGTGATCGCCACGGTTTCGGTCGTGGCGGTGATCGTCGTCGGCGCCGTCGGGACGGACTACGGCGCCAGCATCTACGCCGAATACCACCTGTCGCGCAACGTCCGCAAGGCGGCGAATCTGGGCTCCGACCCGTTCGTCGCCATCCTGGCCTTCCCGTTCATTCCGGAGGCGATGCACCGCCATTACCGAGAGCTGGAGATCAAGGCAAACGCCATTGATCACGCGCCGACGGGCAAGGCCACCCTGGAAGCCACCATGCACTCGATCGACCTGACCTACGCGTCGTGGCTGATCAGACCCGATGCGAAGCTGCCGGTAGGCAAGCTGGAGAGCCGCATCATCCTCGACTCCTCGCACCTGGGCCGATACCTCGGCATCGACGACCTGATGGTAGAGGCGCCGCCCGCCGAGACCAACGACGCCACCGGCGGCACCACCGAATCGGGCATTTCGGGAAGCCACGGGCTGGTATTCAGCGGCACCCCGAAATCCGCCGACTTCGATCACCGGGTGAGCACCTCGGTGGACCTTTCGATCGCCCCCGACGATCCGGCGACGCTCGTGTTCACCCCGACCGGCATCCTCACCGGCCCGGATACCGCCAACCAATCCGTGCCGGACGACAAGCGCGACGCCGTGCTGCGCGCCTTCACCGCCCGACTGCCCGATCAGCGGCTTCCGTTCGGCGTGGCGCCGCGCACCGTGGGGGCACGCGGCTCGGACGTCATCATCGAGGGCATCACCACGGGAGTAACCGTGACCCTCGAAGGGTTTAACCCATCATGAGTACCGTCGTCGTCGCGATCGTCGCGGCGCTCGCCCTGGCGGCAGTAGTCGGCTGGCTGGTAACCCGGCGCTCCGGAAGCATCACAGCAGTCGATTCGGGCCCGGGCCCACGGGCCGGCGCCGACACCGCTGACCTGGGACTGTCCGGCACCGGACCGACGGTCGTGCATTTCAGCGCACCGTGGTGCGGACCCTGCGATCGCGTCCGCCGGGTGGTCGACCAGGTGTGCGACAACATGGGCGACGTGGCGCATGTGGAAGTCGACATCGACGCCAACCCGGCAGCCGCACGGCGGTTTTCGGTGCTGTCGTTGCCGACCACCTTGATTTTCGACGTCGACGGACGTCAGCGTTACCGGGCATCGGGTGTCCCGAAGGCCGCCGACCTGCGCTCTGCGCTCGAACCGCTGTTGGCTTGATCGCGATGTCATTGGGTAAGCTGACCGACGTGTCATCCCGCATGGAGCCCATGCTCACCAAGCGTCGCGCAGTCGATCTGTGCCGCATCGCGGGTTGTTGTTGTCGCTGTTGCTGTAGCTGCTGAGTAGCCGCGCCCGCCCGCGCAGCGCTCGGAGCCAGCCCGGAGCCCCACCGTGGCATGTCTCCACTTCTTCCGTGCAACAGGCAAATAGGAGTCTTTCGTGTCAAGCAGTGATCCCAGCGCCCCGCTGGACCGCGTCGACGTTCGCGGACCCAGATTCGCCGCCTGGGTTACCACGGCCGTGCTGGTCGCGACGCTGCTCGTCTCGGCGCGCAGCCCGCTGGCGGCCGCGATCATTCTGGGAGCGCAGGCCGTCGTCTTCGCGATCGGTGCCTTCGGCGGCCCGCGCCGGCACCCTTACGGCCGGCTGTTCGCCACCCTGGTGGCCCCTCGGCTGGGCGCGGTAAAAGATCGCGAACCGGTGGCTCCCCTGAAATTCGCCCAGTTGGTCGGACTGATCTTCGCGGTCGCCGGTACCGCCGGATTCGCCGTCGGTGCGCCGCTGACCGGCGTCATCGCGACGGCTTTCGCTCTGGTGGCGGCGTTCCTGAATGCGGCCTTCGGCATCTGCCTGGGCTGCCAGCTTTACCCGCTCGTGGTTCGCTTACGACCGACCGCCGGTCCGGCGTAACCCAAGTTCATCGCAAGTAATCGAAAGGATCCACACCATGGCACGCTCCGACGTCCTGGTCTCCGCCGAATGGGCTGAGAAAAATCTCGACACGGCGAACGTCGTGTTCGTCGAGGTCGACGAGGACACCAGTGCGTACGACGGAGGCCACATCGCCGGTGCGATCAGGCTGGACTGGCGCACCGACCTGCAGGACCAGGTCAAGCGCGACTTCGTCGATGCCCAGCAGTTCTCCAAGCTGCTGTCCGACCGCGGCATCGCCAACGACGACACCGTGGTCCTCTACGGCGGCAACAACAACTGGTTCGCCGCCTACGCCTACTGGTACTTCAAGCTGTACGGCCACGAGAACGTCAAGCTGCTCGACGGTGGCCGCAAGAAGTGGGAGCTCGACGGGCGCCCGCTGACCGCCGACACCGTCAGCCGGCCGGCCACCTCCTACACCGCGGCACCGCCGGACAACACGATCCGCGCGTTCCGCGACGAGGTCATCGCGGCCATCAACGTTAAGAATCTCGTCGACGTGCGCTCCCCCGACGAGTTCTCCGGCAAGATCCTGGCGCCCGCGCACCTGCCGCAGGAGCAAAGCCAGCGACCCGGCCACATTCCGGGAGCGATCAACGTGCCGTGGAGCCGGACCGCGAACGAGGACGGCACCTTCAAGTCGGATGAGGAGTTGGCCAAGCTGTACGCCGACGCCGGCCTGGACGGCACGAAGGAAACGATTGCGTACTGCCGAATCGGGGAACGTTCGTCGCACACCTGGTTCGTTCTGCAGGAATTGCTCGGGCATAAGAACGTCAAGAACTACGACGGCAGTTGGACGGAATACGGCTCCCTGGTGGGTGCCCCGATCGAGTTGGGAAGCTGATATGTGCTCTGCACCTAGGCAAGGACAGACGTTGCCGGCCAGCGTCGACCTGGAGAAGGAAACGGTGATCACCGGCCGCGTCGTCGACCGCGACGGCCAGGCCGTCGGTGGCGCGTTCGTCCGCCTGCTGGACTCGTCCGACGAGTTCACGGCGGAGGTCGTCGCGTCGGCCACCGGTGATTTCCGGTTCTTCGCCGCACCGGGAGCGTGGACACTGCGTGCCCTGTCCAAGGCGGGCAACGGCGACGCCGTCGTCGCGCCGTCCGGCGCCGGTATCCACGAGGTGGACGTCAAGATCGCTTGACCGCTGCGGCCGCGGCCTCCGATCCCCCGGAAGCACGGTTGACGGCGCGAGGCGAATAGACTCGCTGGCGTGGTGCTCTTCTTCGAGATCATGCTGGTCGCGGCAGTCGTGGTCATCTCTTGGTTTGCGTTGTACACCCTCTACCGGCTCATCACCGACGAGTCGTGACTGACGAGGACCCTGAGGGACCGGCCGGTTCTGCAGGCTCCGGCGACCGCGCGGTGGCCGCCGCCGCTGAACGCGCCAAGGTGACCGCGGCCCGCAACATTCCCGGTTTCGACGATCTGCCGGTGCCGGCCGACACGGCGAACCTGCGCGAAGGCGCCAACCTCAACGACGCGCTGCTGGCCCTGCTGCCGCTGGTCGGCGTCTGGCGCGGTGAGGGCGAGGGGCGCGGCCCCGACGGCGACTACCGATTCGGCCAGCAGATCGTGGTCTCCCACGACGGCGGCGATTACCTGAATTGGGAAGCCCGCTCCTGGCGGCTCGACAGCGACGGCAACTATCAGGAGCCCGGCCTGCGTGAGACCGGCTTCTGGCGCTTTGTCCTCGATCCAGACGACCCGAGCGAATCGCAAGCCATCGAGCTGCTGCTCGCGCACTCGGCGGGCTACGTCGAACTCTTCTACGGGCGCCCGCGCAACCAGTCGTCCTGGGAGCTGGTGACCGACGCGTTGGCCCGCAGCCGATCCGGTGTTCTGGTCGGCGGCGCCAAGCGCCTCTACGGCATCGTCGAAGGCGGCGACCTCGCCTACGTCGAGGAGCGAGTCGACGCCGACGGCGGACTGGTCCCGCACCTGTCGGCGCGGCTGTCGCGATTCGTCGGCTAGTGGCCCGCTGCCGTTGCCCGAGTAGCTAATTCGGCGCTCACACCGAACCATTGCTTTCGCCCGATCTTTTGCGTGTACTGTTCGACGTCCGAGCAGCCGTGCGAAGGGAGATCGGCGGATGCGTCCCACGAGGGCACCCTCGCCCATATTGCGTTGGGCCGTAACGGCGGTCGGCCTGCTGCTGATCGCCTACCTGGCCGTGCTGGACGCGCGCCCCTCCCTCGACGACTCCTTTCCGGGTTGGCTGGCGTGGTTCGGCCGGCCCGGATCGATGCCGACGCTGTTGGTCGTTGTCTCCGTGCTCATCTGGGCGTCCGTGCTGAACTTTCGCTCGGGCAGCCACCGGGTGGTGGGTATTTCGTTCACCCTGATCGCAGCCCTGGTCCCGATGACGGCGATTCTCGGGCTGACCTCCTATTGGGGATGTCACGACGCCAACCATCCGGCGTTCTTCACTCCCCTGATGGCGACGGCCAGCCTGGTCAAGGGCGGCACCGGCGACTTCTCCGTCGGCGGAAAGACCTGCCCGAACCCGACACCGGTGGGCCTGGAACTGGCCCGGATCGCCGCGCTGTCGGCGATCTTCACCGGATTGGGCGGTGCCGTGGTCGGGGTCTTCCGGTCCCAGGTGGACCGGATGCGGGCCAACTGGGCCGAATCCGTCACGGCCGTCGTCGGTATCGACGGCGACACCCAGTCGATGCTGAGCGCCGTGTCGCGCACCTTGGACCGGCGCAGCACCCTGGTCGTCCTCACCGGCGCCAGCGACGATCGCGTGCAGCGGGCCCGCCGCCAGGGCGCCCGGGTGGTGCTGGTGGACTTCAACACCCCATCGACCTGGGTGTCACTTCGGCTGTGGCGCCGCCTTTCTCGGCTCTACCTGATGGCACCGGACCCGGCGCTCAACCTGATGTGGCTGGACCTGATCAGTCGCCGGCTCGCCGAAATCGCGCACAAACGGCGGCTACCGCTCATCGTGCGGATGGACGATCCCTGGCTGGCCCAGGCGTGGCGCGCCCAGCAGTTCGGCGGATCCGACACCCGATGGGCGGCCGACGTAGTCGGCAAATACGAGGTGACCGCGGGCCGGCTGCTCAACAGCATCATGGCGACCGGGCGGACCAAACATGTGTTCGTCTGTGGCACTTCACAATTGACGCTGGCACTGTGCGCGGATTTGACCCAACGCGCGCTGGAACGCGACTTCTACACTCCGCCCGGCGCGGTCGAGCTGCCCGCGCTGACCCTGGTCGAACGAGACGCCGAGGAGTACTTGCGCGACCACGAGTTCCACCGTCAGCAAGCCGGATTCGCCTCCGAGGGGCCGACGATCGACGCGGTCGCCGAGGCCCCGACGATACCGACCATGCTGAAGCTGATCGGCGACGTCGACCCCGCCACCGCCGCGGTCATCTTCGTCGATGCACATGCCGGAACAACGGCGGCGAGGCTGGCCGCCCGCTTTCCCGACATGCCGATCTACGCCTCGGACCTCAACACCAGCCTCACCGACGACTCCATCCAGGTCGTCGGCCGACTGCAGTCCTACTCGCTGGTGCTCGACACCCAGGAGGGTCAGGTTCAGGACGCGTGGGAGCGCGCGGCGCGGCTGATCCACGAGCGCTACGTCGCCACGATCGACCCAACTTGGACGCGGGGGCCCGCATCGGTGCCGTGGACCGAGCTCGACGAGTTCTACCGGGGCTCCAACCGGCGCCAGGTCCGCAACGCGTTGTGGATGGTCGAGCAGATCGCGGGCCACACCTGGAACACCTGGGGCAGCCCGCCACAGCAGCTGTCGGGCAGCGAGATGGGAGAGTTGGCGCCGCTGGAACAGCTTGCGCTGATGGGCTTCGACCACGACTCCGCGCTGCAGATGGCCCAGGCAGAGCACGAGGACTGGTGCCGCTACTACCGGCGCAACGGCTGGAAATACGGCTCTGTGCGCGACGACTCGCGCAAGATCCACAACAAGCTCGTCGACTGGTCGGTGGTGGAAAGCGACCCGGATCTGCTCAACGCGGCGGTGCGCAGTCTGGCGGGCACGCTGTGGAGCCTGCGCCAGCTGGGCTTCCGGTCGCGTCCGCTGTGGCAGTCCTTCACCCGGGTGGGGACGGTGGCCGCCGAACAACGCAGCACGCCATGGACATGGGTGTCGGACTCGGGACACACGATGCGCGCCGATGCCGGCGACTGGGCGATCTCCGAGGACGGAAAGGTCTGGTCGGTGCGCGACGACATCTTCCGGGACACCTACGAGCCCGCGGGCGATGGGCGCTGGCAGCGCAAGGGGCGGGTACAAGCTCGCCCGGCCTATCCGGGCGAGACCATCAATACCCTGGAGGGGCCGACGAACGCCGCCGAGGGCGACTGGGTGGTGCGGGGATCCGGCGGTGAGCAGTGGCCGGTTCCCGGCGACGAGTTCGCGCGCCGCTACGTCGAATACCGGCCGCCCGAAGAGGCCCATGCCCAGGACGGCGGACCCGGGTAACCGGTCGGCATTGTCGACCCGGAAATACGCGCAAAATTTGCGCATCCTGAAGCGGCCCAACACTGATACGGTATCGGCGCATGTGCGTATGGGTCGCGCAGGCAGGCGTTCGCCCCAGTTCGTTCGCTTCGCTTCACCCTAGGAGACTGCGATGGCTTTGTTCATCAGCTACTCGAGCCAAGATCGGTCGACGGTCGACGCGCTGACCACCGCGCTGCGGCGCGGTCAGAACCAGGTGTGGTTCGACCAGGAGCTCGGCGGCGGCGACTCGTGGTGGGCCAAAATTCTCGAGCAGATCCGCGACTGCGAGGTGTTCATCGTCGCGCTGTCCAGCAACTGGCTGCAATCCAAGCCGAGTCAGGCCGAGCTGCGCTACGCCCAGGCCCTGGGCCGCCCGATCCTGCCCGTGCGCATCGGTGAAGTCGACAGCATGCGCGTGAATCCCCTTGCCGCATTGCAGATCATCGACTACCGGGAGCCGACGGTCGATGCCGGCATCCAGTTGGTCACCGCCGTGCACGCGCTGCGCAGCAAGCCCGTGCCGTTGCCCGACCCGCTGCCCGAAGAGCCTCCGGTGCCGTTCGGATACATCACCCGGCTGGGCAACCAGATGGCCGAAAAGGAGCTCAGCCCGCAGCAGCAGCTCCAGCTGTTGGTCGAGCTGCGGTCCGGGCTCGACGAGGACGGCGATGACCCCAGCGCCCGCGGCGACATCGCGCAACTGCTGCGCATGTTGCGCCTGCGGCACGACGTCACGTACCGCACCCGCAGCGAAATCGACAATGTGCTGGCCGAAATCGAGGCCAAGGACGGTTCGCCGGGCGGCGCCGCGAAGGCCCCGGCCGCCGCGTCGGCCCCCGCGCCGGCAGCGAGCGCCGCGACCGCGGCCACCGCCCCGGCCGCGGCGAGCGACGGTGCGGCAACCGGCGGATCGAACAAGCGGCTGCTCATCATCGGCGGTGCCGCAGTCGCGGTCATCGCCGCGATCGCGATCGTGGTGGTGATGACCACGCAGAGCGGCAAGACCAAGCCGGCTCCCCGGGCGTCGAACTCGAATTCGGCTCCGACGGCGGCGAATTCGGGTCCGTCGGCGAACGCGAGCAAGCTGGAATCCTATTTGGTCGGTGCACCCGAAGTCGGCGCCATCGTGGGTGACCCGACCGTGGTGGCCGGCGAAAAGATCAGCCAGCTGCGAAACCCCAAGTGGACCCTGACCGACCCGGCGTGCGCGGGAACCTACGAACCCGCCGTGGCCGCGGCATACCAGGGCGCCGGCGGCTTCAGCGCGGTGGGCGGCCTGATCGTGCACACGGCCGGGCAGGACCCGCCGAACCGGATCATCGAGACGGTCGCGGAATTCTCGTCGCCCGACAAGGCCAGCGCTTTCGTTCAGGAGTCCGCGGACAAGTGGAAGTCGTGTGCCGGTAAGACGGTGACCGAGACGCTCAACGGCAACAGCTTTGACTGGGCCTTCGCGGACGTGACCGGCACCGTCCCGAAGATCGCCCAGCAGCGCACCCGGGGAGACAACGGCAAAATCTGCCACCACGTGCTGCACGCCGACGGCGCCAGGGTCATCGACGTGACGGTGTGCGGCCCGAATGCCGCACCCGGCCAGGCGGGCAAGATCGCCGAGCAGATCGCCGCGAAATCCAATCAATAGCAGCCCAAGACATGGAACGGCCCCCGAGCCGTGTTCCTGGTTGGACAGACCGGGAAGCTCGGGGGCCGGGTGGCTACGGGGAATTCGCCAGCGCGCGTAAATCGCCGGCTCTTCCGAGCCATTGCAGCTAGCGCGTAGCCACCTCACATGTCCATGAAGCTATCAATTTCGCGGACCACCTCCTTCCCTGTGTACGGCCGACCGTACCCGCCGCTGAACGAGCCGACAACACAATTCAGCGCTCAGCGATCGCTGATGATCGCCGCGTCCACCAGTTGCGCGAATTCCTCGGCCATCGGTGATCGGCCCATCGGACGACCGTCGAGCGTGTGCACGCGGGCCGCGAGCGTCATGCTTGATATCAGCCAAATCCCTTGGGCGGCATGCAGATCTGCGACCCGCAGGGCGCGATAGTCGCAGTCGTAGCCCTTGCTTCGTGCCACCTCGAACAGCGCCTGCTGCGTGGTGCCACGCAGAATCGGATACCAGGGCGGCGGCGTCAGCAGGCACAGATTACTGTCCGGGCCCGCATAAGATTCGGTGGCGATCACCACCGTCGAACGCGGGCCTTCCAGGATGTAGCCGTCCGAGCTGACGAAAATCACGTCGCCGGCGCCCCGTTGGGCCGCGTACCGCAAGGCGGCCATATTCACCGCGTACGACAGGGTTTTCGCGCCGGCCAGCAGCCACGGCATCGCTCCGGAACCGAGGGCGGGTAGTCCACGGTCCAGCGTGATCGCCGCGAGCCCGTTGTGGCGAACTACGGCAACCCTTTCCGGGACCGGGCTGACCATCACGTACGCGGTCGGCTGCGAACCACTCTCGCGACCCCGGCTGTAGATCAACCGCAGCGCGCCTTCGGCAGCCGAGCCACCCACCCACTCCCGGGTGGCGATCTCGATCGCGCGCCGCCACTTCGGCAGGTCCGGCTCGGGCAGATCCATGAATTTGGCGGACTGAGTGAGACGCTGCAGATGCGGCCCGACGAGACAGGCGCTGCCGTCGCGGACCAACAGGGTCTCGAAGGCCCCGTCACCGCGGACGGCCGCGAGATCGTCGGCGTGCAAGAGCGGGGTGCCGGGCGGATGTATTTCGCCGTCGAGGGTGACGATCACACCCGTCTGGGCTGCCATGCCGACAGAGCCTAGCCGTCGCGGCGACAAGCGCAGCCGGGCGGACGCCGGTCCGTAGAGTTGACGTGTGACCCGCGCCGTCGACGATGCAGGGCGAAACGATGAGGAGGAGCGGCGCACATGACTGCGGTACCCGCACCCGATTCCGGGCCCGACGCCGGCGCGGTCTGGCACTACGGCGATCCGCTCGGCGAGCAGCGCGCCGCCGAGACCGAGGCTGTGCTCGTGGACCGTTCGCACCGCGCGGTCCTCACGTTGACCGGCGCGGACCGGCAAAGCTGGCTGCACAACATCTCGACCCAACACGTCAGCGAACTTCCCGACGGCGCCAGCACGCAGAATCTCAGCCTGGACGGGCAGGGCCGCGTCGAGGACCACTGGATGCAGACCGAGCTCGGCGGCATCACCTACCTCGACACCGAGCCGTGGCGCGGTGAGCCGTTGCTGGGCTACCTGAGCAAGATGGTGTTCTGGTCGGCCGTCACGCCCGCGGCCGCCGACCTGGCGGTGTTGTCGCTGATCGGTCCGCACCTGGCCGACCGGGCGGTGCTCGACGTGCTCGGCCTGGACGCCCTGCCCGCCGAACTGGCCGCAATCGCGCTGGCCAGCGGTGGTTTTGTGCGGCGGATGCCGGCGTCGGCCGCCGGTCAGGTCGAACTCGATTTGGTGGTGCCGCGCGCCGATGTGGCCGACTGGGAAGCCCGCTTCACCCGGGCCGGCGTGCGACCGGCCGGGGTGTGGGCCTACGAAGCCAACCGGGTTGCGGCCCTGCGCCCGCGCCTGGGCGTCGACACCGACGAACGCACGATTCCGCACGAGGTGCGCTGGATCGGTGGTCCCGGCGTCGGGGCCGTCCACCTGGACAAAGGCTGCTACCGCGGGCAAGAAACCGTCGCCCGGGTCCACAACCTGGGCAAACCGCCCCGAATGCTGGTGCTGTTGCACCTCGACGGCTCGGTGGACCGGCCGTTGACCGGTGACGCGGTGCTCGCGGCCGGGCGCTCGGTGGGACGGCTGGGCACCGTCGTCGACCACGTGGATCTGGGGCCGATCGCGCTGGCGTTGCTAAAGCGCGGGATACCTGCCGACACCCAATTGACGACGGGCGCGGAAGGGTCGGTAGCGGCGGTTATCGACACCGATTCGCTGCCGCCGAGCGACCAGATCGGCGCCGGACGGCTCGCCGTCGAGCGGTTGCGGGGCGGGACGCGATAATGTCCGTTGAAGTCCAACACGGCGGGCAGGGGGCACCGACGCTCATCCGCGAGGCACGGTAAGCTGTTGGCAGGACAATAACGACACCAAGAGATCGGAGCCGCCTACTTGTTAGGCCGCTCCGTTATTGCGCGAGGGGGTTCCCCCATGGGCCGCGGCCGGGCTAAGGCAAAGCAGACCAAGGTTGCTCGAGAACTTAAATACAGCTCCCCGCAGACCGACTTCGATCGGCTTCAGCGCGAGCTGGCGGGGACCGGTGTGGACCAATCCGGCGACCTGGATGGCGCCGACGAATCTTGGGATCGCGAAGACGACTGGCGCCGCTAGAACTTACCCCGTGCCGATGCCGCGTGCATCGGCACAGTCTTGCTCCCAGCTAGACGCAGGCTCTTAAAACCTGGGGTGCTGCCCAACCAGCTTCGCGCGCGGGCCTTCTTTCCCGCCTTTGCAGATCGTCCCCAACACCCAGCAGTCCAGGTGGCGCGCGGTCAATATCGCCAGGGCGCGGTCGGTGTCTTCGGGGGCGACGACGGCGATCATGCCGACGCCCATGTTGAAGGTCTTTTCCATCTCTTCGCGGGAGACGCGGCCGCGCTGGGCGATCATCGCGAACACCGGCGCCGGCGTCCAGGTGCCGCGGTCCACCTCGGCGGTCAGCCCGTGCGGGATCACGCGCTGCAGGTTGCCCGCCAATCCGCCGCCGGTGACGTGGCAGAACGTGCGGACATGGGTTTCGGCGGCCAGCGCCAGGCAGTCCTTGGCGTAGATCCGGGTGGGCTCGAGCAACTCTTCGCCCAGCGTGCGACCGAATTCCTCCACGTAGCCGGCCAGGTTCATCCGATCGATCTCCAGTAGGACGCTGCGGGCCAGGGAATACCCGTTGGAATGCAGGCCCGAGGACCCCATCGCGATGATGACGTCGCCGGGCTTGACCCGGTCGGGACCCAACACGTCGTCGGCCTCGACCACACCGATTCCGGTCGCGGAGATGTCGTAGTGGTCCGGTTCCATCAAGCCGGGGTGTTCGGCGGTCTCGCCGCCCAGCAGCGCACAACCGGCCCGCACGCATCCCTCGGCGATGCCGCCGACGATCGCGGCCACCCGTTCGGGCACCGTGCGGCCGACGGCGATGTAGTCCTGCAGGAACAGCGGCTCGGCGCCGCAGACAACGAGGTCGTCGACCACCATGGCCACCAGGTCGAGGCCGACGGTGTCGTGCTTGTCCATCGCCTGCGCGACCGCCAGCTTGGTGCCGACGCCGTCGCTGGAGGCGGCGAGCACCGGTTCGCGGTAGTCGCCCCGCAGCGCGAACAATCCGGCGAATCCGCCCAGCCCGCCGCGCACCTCGGGCCTGGTGGCCTTTGCCGCCAGCGGCTTGAACAGATCGACCGCGCGCTCGCCGGCATCGATATCCACCCCGGCCGACGCGTAAGTAATGCCCTGGCTGCCCGGTTCTTCGCCGGGGCTTTTTGCGGGATCCGTCATCGCGATAAAGGCTACCGGTAGACGCTTCCCGTCGGAATCAAACGTCTTTGAAGGACCCGATCAGTGGTTGACGGGAACCTCGTCGGCCGCAACATCGCCGAGCTCCGCACCGCGCGCCGCATTGGCGAGCATGTGCTCAATGACGTTCTTGCCCAGTGCGGTTTCGCTCGGCAGCTCGATCGGATACTTGCCGTCGAAGCAGGCGGCGCAAAGCCGGGAGGCCGGCTGCTCGGTCGCGGCGATCATGCCGCGCAGCGAGAGGTAGCCCAGCGTGTCGGCGCCGATGGCGTGCCGCACCGCCTCGAGCATTTCCGCCTCGTCCTCGACGGCGTTGGCGATCAATTCGGCCGGCGACGGGAAGTCGATGCCGTAGAAGCACGGCCACTTCACCGGCGGCGAGGCGATCCGCACATGCACCTCGACGGCGCCGGCCTCGCGCAGCATGCGCAACAACGCGCGCTGCGTGTTACCCCGCACGATCGAGTCGTCCACCACGATGAGCCGCTTGCCGCGGATCACCTCTTTGAGCGGGTTCAGCTTGAGCCGGATACCCAGCTGCCGGATCGTCTGGGACGGCTGGATGAATGTCCGCCCGACGTAGGCGTTCTTCATCAGGCCCTGCCCGTACGGGATGCCGGACTCTTGCGCGTATCCGACCGCGGCCGGGGTGCCCGATTCCGGGACGCCGATCACCAGGTCGGCGTCCACCGGGCATTCGCGAGCCAGCCGGCGACCGATCTCCACCCGGGCGCCGTGCACCGACCGACCGCCGATGGTGCTGTCCGGCCGGGCCAAGTAGACGTATTCGAAGACGCAGCCCTTCGGGGTGGGGTTGGCGAAGCGGGTGGAGCGCACGCCGTCGGCGTCGATGGCCAGCAATTCACCCGGTTCGATGTCGCGGACGAACGAGGCGCCGACGATGTCGAGCGCGGCCGTTTCGGAGGCCACCACCCAGCCGCGGTCCAGGCGTCCCAGCGAAAGCGGCCGCACCCCATAGGGATCGCGGCAGGCGTACAGCGTGTTCTCGTCCATGAATGTCAGGCAGAAGGCGCCGCGCACGGTCGGCAGCAGTTCCAGCGCCGCCTGCTCCAGGGTGGAGTCGGCCGCGCCGTGGGCGAGCAGCGCGCCCAAGATGTCGGAGTCCGTCGTCGCCGGGGCCGGGGCGCGTTTGGCGATCAGCCCCGCGTCGCGCGCGCGCGCGGCGAGTTCGGCGGTGTTGACCAGGTTCCCGTTGTGTCCCAAGGCAACCCCGGTGCCGGCGGCGGTGTTGCGGAACACCGGCTGGGCGTTTTCCCAGGTGGTGTCGCCGGTGGTGGAGTACCGGCAGTGCCCGATCGCGACGTGGCCTTGCATGGCGGCCAGCGTCTGCTCGTCGAACACCTGGCTGACCAGGCCGAGGTCTTTGAAGACCAGCACCTGGGATCCGTCTGCGACGGCGATACCGGCGGCTTCCTGGCCGCGATGCTGCAGCGCGTAGAGGCCGTAGTAGGTGAGTTTGGCAACTTCCTCGCCCGGGGCCCATACCCCGAATACACCGCACTCTTCGCGGGGCGAGTTCAGGTCCTGCTCGGATTCCTGGGCGGTCACGGTGGGCGGCTCCCTAGCGCGGGGTAGTGACGCTTCGGAGTTTACGGGCACGTAAGCCCCGCGGACGAATCTGTTGGGCGTGTTGAACGCCGAAATTATCGGCGTGTCACCCTAAACCTGCAGTTCAGAGTTATCTTCAGCCCACATCGAACAGGGGCAGCCAGTGGTCAATTTCACCCGCGCGGGCTCCCGACAGCGTCAGTGATCCGGCGGCCTTCGCGTCGGCGAGCGCCAACCTTCCGGTCGCCAGCAGCAGCCAGGTCCGCGGATCGGTCTCGACGACGTTGGGCGGGGTACCGCGGGTGTGTTTCGGCCCGGCCACGCATTGCACCGCGACGAACGGCGGGATCCGGACCTCGACGCTGGCACCGGGCGCCAGCGCGGCCAGGGTGCGCGCGGTGAGCCGCACCGCGGTCGCCAGCGTGGCGCGATCGGGTGCCGGACGGGTTTCGTCGCGCAACCAGTCCGCCATGGTCGTAAGGACCTCACGTGTCTTGGCCGGATCAGCACTATCACGGGCGGCCATACCCTAGGGTCTCAGAATCATGGAGCGTCGTCGGTCCAGGCCGCCGCCCCCGTATAAGACCGTCGGCCTCGTGACGATCGTGGTCATGGGGCTTCTCGGGTTGGTCTTGTACTCGCAATTTCGCGGAGACTTCACACCGAGGACGAAGTTGACCATGGTGGCCCCGCGCGCGGGTTTGGTGATGGACCCCGGCTCCAAGGTCACCTACAACGGTGTCGAGATCGGCCGGGTGGCCGGCATTTCCGAGATCACCCGGGACGGCAAGCCGGCCGCCAAAGTGGTGCTGGACGTGACGCCGAAGTACGTCAACATGATTCCGGCCAACGTGGCGGCCGAGGTGAAGGCGAGCACCGTGTTCGGCAACAAGTACGTCGCCTTGGCATCTCCTAAAAACCCTGTGCCACAATCGATTACACCCTCAATGGTGATCGACGCGACCACGGTGACGACCGAGTTCAACACCTTGTTCGAGACACTGACCTCGATCACCGAGAAGATCGATCCGGTCAAGGTGAACCTGACGCTGTCCGCCGCGGCACAGGCGCTGGCCGGGCTGGGCGAGAAATTCGGCGCCTCGCTACTCAACGGCAACGCGATCCTCGACGACGTTAACCCGCAGCTGCCGATGATTCACCTCGACATTGCGCGGCTGGCGGCGCTGGGCGACACCTACGCCGACGCCGCACCGGACCTGTGGGACGCGCTCGACCACGCGGTGACCACCGCGCGGACACTCAACCGGCAGCAGGGAGATCTGGATGCGGCATTGCTGGCGGCGGCGGGCTTGGGCAGCAGCGGCGCCGACCTGTTCGGCCGAAGCGGACCCTACCTGGCGCGTGGCGCGGCCGATCTCGTCCCCACCGCCCAGCTGCTGGACGAGTACAGCCCCGAAATCTTTTGCACCATCCGCAATTTCAACCAGGTCGCACCCAAGCTTCACGTTGCGCTCGGTGATAACGGATACGCGCTGGGGGCCCACTCGTCGGGCTCGATTGCGGGAGCGCCCAATCCGTACACCTACCCAGAAAACCTGCCCCGGACCAACGCCAGGGGCGGCCCCGGCGGGCGCCCGGGATGCTGGCAGTCGATCACCCGCGAACTGTGGCCTGCTCCGATGCTCGTCATGGATACCGGCGCGAGCGTGGCCCCCTACAACCACTTTGAGGTCGGTTCACCGGTCGCGGTGGAGTATGTGTGGGGCCGCCAACTGGGCGACAACACGATCAACCCCTGAAGAGAGACCTGAAAAGACGCAATGACTATCGCACGCTTGGCCGCTCACCGGGCGGCGACTGTCGCTCGTCGACTCGTGGCATTGGCGATCACCGCGCTGGCGCTGTCGGTGTCGGGTTGTGGCGACTCCGGTGACCATCGCGAAGGCGACGCCAGCGACAACGGCTGTCGCACGCTGGCCGCCGATCCAGGTTGGTATGGCGACAACCGTGACCGGCTCAACGCGATGATCAGCCACCTCGGCAGCTGCGGCAAGCTGGAACCCGAGGCGGACGACCCGCCGCTGGCGGTGTTCGACTGGGACAACACGATGGTGAAAAACGACGGTGGCGACGCCACCTTCTTCTGGATGGTGCGCAACTCCAAGGTGCGTCAACCTCCCGGTGGAAATTGGAGCGAGACAAGCCAATACCTCACCGCGCCGGCCGCCGCGGAACTGGCATCCGCGTGCGGCGCGCTGGCCCCTCCGGGTGAGCCGCTGCCGACGGGAACCAACGCCGGATGCGCCGACGAACTGGTCTCGATAGCCAGCGATCGTCAGACCCGCACGGGCGCAGCGGCATTCGCCGGTTACAACCACCGACGCATCAATCCCTCCGCCGCCTGGGGGTCGCAACTGCTGGCCGGTTGGACCGAGGCCGACATCAACGGATTCAGCGAAGCGGCCCGGCGGGAAAACCTCGAGGCGCCCGAGGGTACCGAACAACAGGTGGGCAGCACCCGCCAAATCGGGTGGGTGCGCTATTACGCCCAGATGCGAGATCTGGTTGCTACCCTGCAGGCCAACGGATTTGACGTGCGTATTATCTCCGCGTCGCCCGAGCCGGTGGTGCGAGTCTGGGCCGCCGATCTCGGAATCGCCGCCGACCATGTGATGGGCACCCGCACCGAGCACGATGGCGACGTCCTGACCTCCCGATTGGCGTCCTGTGGTGGCGAACCGTCGATTCCCTTCAACGAGGGCAAGCGCTGCCGGATCAACGAGCAGGTGTTCGGCATCCGGGGGCCGTCGGCGTTCGACCAGTCGGCCGAGCCGCGGCGCCAGGTGTTCGGGGCCGGCGACTCCGACGGAGACGTCACCTTCACCGCGGACGCGACCGCGCTGCGCCTGGTGATCAATCGCAACCAGATCGAGTTGATGTGCCGGGCCTACGCCAATCCCGACGGGCGATGGCTGGTCAACCCGATGTTCACCAATCCATTGGGTGTGCGCCCGCCCTACCCTTGTGCGACACAGGGTTTCGACGCTCCCGACGGCGGCCGGGCACCGCTGCTACGACCCGACGGCAGCGTCGTCCCCGACCAACAGGATCGGGTACACGCGGGATAGCTTGGCTCAGCCGAAGAATCGCGGCAGCACCGCTTCGGATGTCGCGCGCAGTTCGGCCAGTGACACCGTGAACAGGTCTTGAAACTCGAGTGCGTCCGAGTCCTGGTCGACGACGCCGATGCGGACGGCAGGAAGTCCGCGCGCCTCGCACATGGAACGAAACCGGCTCTCCTCGGTGCGCGGCACCGCCACGAGCATCCGGCCCGCCGACTCGGAGAACAGCGTCACGAACGGGTCACTGCCCTCGGGAAGCACTATGCGGCAACCGGTCTCACCTGCCAGCGCCGATTCCACGATGGCCTGGGCCAGCCCGCCCTCGGACAGGTCATGGGCCGCGGTCACCAGCCCGTCGCGCGATGCCGCGCTGAGCACCTCGGCCAGCAGCTTCTCGCGCTGCAGGTCGACCGCCGGCGGCAACCCACCGAGATGATCGCCGGTCACCTGGGCCCAGATGGACCCGTCCAACTCGTCGCGGGTGTCGCCGAGAAGCAGCAGGGACTCTCCCGGGTCGGTGCCCAGGGCGGTCGGGATGCGCCGATCGACATCGTCGATGACGCCGAGCACGCCAACCACCGGAGTCGGCAAGATGGCGACCGTTCCGGTCTGGTTGTAGAAGCTGACGTTGCCGCCGGTCACTGGAATCCCCAGGGCCACACAGCCATCGGCGAGTCCCCGGACGGCTTGCGAGAACTGCCACATCACTCCGGGATCTTCGGGCGAGCCGAAGTTGAGGCAGTTGGTCACCGCGACCGGCACGGCCCCGGTGGCCGCGACGTTGCGGTAGGCCTCGGCCAGCGCCAGCTGGGCTCCGGTGTAGGGGTCCAGCTTGGTGTAGCGCCCCGAGGCATCGGTCGACAGCGCGATACCACGGCCGGTGGCCTCGTCGATGCGCAGCACTCCGCCGTCGGCGTGCTCGGCCAGCACGGTGTTGCCGCGCACGTACCGGTCGTATTGCTCGGTGATGAATGCCCGGCTGCACAGGTGCGGGCTGCCCAGCAGCGCAAGCAAAGTCGCGCGCAGTTCGTCACCGGTGGCCGGCCGGGGCAGCGTGGCCGAGCTGTCGGCATTCAACGCGTCCTGCGATTCCGGGCGCGCCACCGGACGCTCGTAGACCGGGCCCTGATGCGCCACGGTGCGCGGCGGCACGTCGACCACGGTCTGGCCGTGCCAGGTGATGCGCAGCCGATCACCGTCGGTGACCTCGCCGATCACGGTCGCCAGCACCTCCCACTTGCGGCACACCGCCAGGAAGGCCTCGACATTCTCCGGAGCGACCACGGCACACATCCGCTCCTGGGACTCGCTGGACAGGATCTCGGCGGGGGTCATATTGGCCGCCCGCAACGGGACGCTCTCCAGCTCCACTTCCATACCGCCGTCACCGGCCGATGCGAGTTCTGAAGTCGCACAAGACAACCCGGCACCACCGAGATCCTGGATGCCGATCACCAAGCCGGCCGCATACAGCTCCAGGCAGCACTCGATGAGCACCTTCTCGGTGAACGGGTCACCGACCTGTACCGACGGCAGCTTCTTGCGGCCGGGGCCGCCGCCCTCGTCGCCGCCGAAGGTCTCCGACGCCAGCACGGACACCCCGCCGATCCCGTCCAGGCCGGTGCGCGCACCGAACAGGATGATCTTGTTGCCGGTTCCCGAGGCGAATGCCAGGTGCAGGTCCTCCTTGCGCAGCACGCCCACGCACAGCGCGTTGACCAACGGATTGCCCGCATACGACGCGTCGAAGACGGTCTCGCCGCCGATGTTGGGCAGGCCCAGCGAGTTACCGTAGCCGCCGATACCGCGGACCACGCCGTCGAGCACGCGGCGGGTGTCGGGCGCGTCGGCGGGGCCGAACCGCAGTTGATCCATCACGGCGACCGGCCGGGCGCCCATGGCCATGATGTCGCGCACAATGCCGCCGACACCCGTGGCCGCGCCCTGGTAGGGCTCGACATAGGACGGGTGGTTGTGCGACTCGACCTTGAACGTGACGGCCCAGCCGTCGCCGATGTCGACGACGCCGGCGTTCTCGCCGATGCCGGCCAGCATGCCCGCGCGCATCTCGTCGGTCGTGGTCTCGCCGAAGTAGCGCAGATGGACCTTGGACGACTTGTACGAGCAGTGCTCGCTCCACATCACCGAGTACATCGCCAGCTCGGTGTCGGTGGGCCGGCGGCCCAGAATCTGGCGAATCCGCTGGTACTCGTCGTCTTTTAGACCCAATTCACCGAAGGGCTGCGGCTGGTCGGGGGTGGCGGCCGCATGTTCGACGGTGTCGGCCACATGAGTGCGGGCGCCCGCTCCTGAGACAGTCACGCACACAGTCTAGGGTCCCGGGCCGTTCGGCTCCGGCTCGCCGAATCGCGGATAGCGACGGGCCTCAGATCGGCATCCGATAGCCGTAGTATTCGTGGTCTTCGTTATAGCCGCCGTGTCCCAGTCCGAGGTGGTCGAAACTCTCCACGAACTCGATCGCCTCGATCCATTTGACCTGTTTGAAGCCGAGCTCCCGTTCGTTTCGCAGGCGCAACGGCGCGCCGTGGGTTTCGGTGAGTGGTTGACCGTTCATCTCGTAGGCCAGCATGGCGGTCGGCTCGCACATGTGCTCGATCTTGTGGCAGTCGTAGTAGCGGCCTTCGGCCGGTCCGCCGGCCCCGTAGGCGAACGAATAAAAGACCACCCAGCGAGCCGAGGGCAGCGGGCGCACCACATCGAGGATGTCCGACATCCGCACGCCTCCCCACTTGGCCACCCCCGACCAACCCTGAATGCAGTAATGCTGGGTGATCTGGTCGTGTTTGGGCAGCGCGCGCAACTCGTCGTAGGACAGACTGACCGGATTCTCGACGAGGCCCTCGATGCACAACGCATAGTGCGACCAGTTGGCGGCCTGCAGCCGGCGATAGCGCTCGGAATCGGGGATCGTGCCGTTGGGCCACAGGTACGGCGAGATGTCCTTTTCGGAATACGTCGCGTTGGGATGCGGTAGTTCCAGCAGTTCCTTGGCCCAGCCGACCGTCCCGCGACCAACCCGGCGGACCACGCCGGGATATCGCGCCGTGAAGGGGGACGCGAGCATCCACAACGCCACGATGACCGCCATGGCCAAGGCGTAAATCACTACCGCCCAATATGATTGAGTGTTGGTACCGAACACAATATGGTTCACGTTGCCGACGAATCCCGTCACGAAGACCATGACGGTGTGGACCGCGATGAAAAAGACCATCCACACCAGCACCGCGAAATGCACGGTGCGCGCCACCTGTCGGTTCAGCGGACCCCGACCGAAACCCAACCACGCCGCGATCGCCGGGCCCTGCAGCAGGCCGGTGACAAACGCCAGTGGTGCGGCAATGAACACGGTGGTGAAGTAGGCGGTGATCTGCATGCCGTTGTAGCTGGTGAAGCCATGGTTGGCCGGGAAGTCCAGCGAGGCGTACTGGATCGCCGTCGACAGCGCGTTCGGGACGACATCCAGCGATTGCGGGACGATCCGGCGCCACTGCCCGGTCGTGAAGAGGAGCACGTAAAAGATCAATCCATTGGCGAGCCACAACAGGTCGAAGCTGAAATGCCACCACCGGGCCAGCCCGATCGAATGCCGAAACCCGGGTATGCCCAACCACTTCGGAATGGCCACCGAATCGTCCTTGGCCGTCCACACCCGGGCGGCGTCGCTGCGGTCCTGGCGATCGGCCGGGACCGGACCGCGGATCCGCAACCATTCGGTTCCCGGTCGGCATCCCGCGTTCAGGTACAGCCGCGGATGGTCGGCGAGAATTTGCAGCCCGGCGCGGACGATGAACATCATAAAGACGATGTTGAACAGATGCTGCCAGCGCAGCCAACTCGGAAAGCCCGAATACACCGGTGGTGCAAAGCTTTTCGATGTCCCGGGGTAACGCTCGATGAAGGCCTGCATCCACTCGTATTGGCGCAACTGCTGTGCCAGCGCGACTGCCACCAGCATTCCGGCCACCCCGAGCGGCAGCAACCACAGCAGGTTGAACCAGCGTCGGCCGATCCGAACCGAGGGCAGACGCGCCATTTCCTGCTGCGGCAATCCCCCCGCCCACTCGTCGAGGTCGATGCGTTGATCCAGCAGCCGCCGGCGCGCACGCTGGTCGAGCAACGACTCGAGACGGGCTCGCGCAACCGTGGCGGATCCATTGCTGGGTGGATGGTCAGCCATTGTGTGCCTTCCTCCCTGTGACGCCGGCACCAAAACGTCAATCTAAAACCTACTCGCCGCGCAGCAGGCGGGCGCTTTCGGCGTCGGCCGGATAGAACAATTCGACGGCCAATTCGGCGAGCGTGACTTCGAGCGGCGTCCCGAAGGTCGTCAGCGTGGTGAACATCGACAACCGCTGACCGCCGCCGGCATCGAGCACCAGCGGAACGAGCAGCGACGCGCCGTCCGACGGCGTGCCCCACGGTTTGGCAGCAGTGGCGACGCCGGGGTATTCGCGTACCTCGTCGCCGAGGGCCCGCACTGCCGGGTCGCCGGTCAGCGCGATCGTGCGCTGCAGCTGGTGCAACAGGTAGCCCGCCCATTCTCCGAAATTCAGGGTCCGCCCGGCCAGACCGTCGGGATGCAGGCACAGCCGGTAGACGTTGGCCGGCGGGCCGAGCAGTTCCCCGGCCAGGCCGGCCGTGAGCGCAGCCGCGGCGGCGTTGGCCCCCACGATGTTCCAGCACCGATCGATGACCACGCCCGGGTAGGGGTCGTGCGCATCGAGGAGGCGTTGCACGGCGTCCCGGGCCGGGGACAGGGCGGCGTCCTCGAGCGGCCGCGACTGGTAGCGCGGGGCAAACCCGGCCGCCAGCAGCAGCGTGTTGCGCTCCCGCAGCGGGATGTCGAGGCCCTCGGCCAGCGTGAGCACCATCTCCGGACTCGGGCGGGAGCGCCCGGTCTCGATGAAGCTCAGATGTCGCGCCGACACGCCCACGCTCAGCGACAGGTCAAGCTGGCTGACTCGTCGGCGCGTGCGCCATTCACGCAACAGGACACCGACCGGCGCGTGGCTCACGCACTCACGGTAGCCACAATCGGTACCCGCGGCGATGACCTCGGAGGTAATTGTGCCGCTGCGCCACGCCGCGACACCCTTGCTGCGAACGCGCTCAATCGGAGCGTCTGCCCCAGGAGGGAATCATGACCGACATCGCTTCCGCTTCGCGCAAGTTCAGCGCCGAGCTGTTCGCGGCATTTTGGGCCGCACCCGACCTGTCGCGCGGATTGGACATTCTGGACGATGACATCGTCGGCTACTGGCCGGGAGACCCGGAACCGGTCCGCGGGGTCGAGGCATACACCGCCAAGATCGCCGAAATCCTAAAAGCCGCACCGGATTTGCAGCTCGAGGTCGTCGACAGCGCGACGGTGGCCGGTTCCGCCGAGGGCGAGGAGCTGGTGTTCTTGCACTACATCGGCCGGGCCACCGGGCCGGACGGCCCGCTGCAGATCCGCGGCCTCGACCGGGTGCGCACTCGCGACGGCCTGGTCGTGGAGAACGTGATCCGTTACGACCCGCCGTTTCTACCGCAGGGCTGAACTCAGCCCGCGATCTCGGCCAGCGCCGAGGAGGTATCGAGGTCGGCGTAGGCGAACGAATACCGCTGCGCCAGTGGGACCGAGACGTCGGTGCGTTGCCACTCGCCGGCGCTGGCGGTCACCAGCCACAGGGTCAGTCCGTGCGCAACGGACGCCCGGTAGCGCAACCAGATCTCCTCGGCGCTGGGCAGCTCGCCGGCCGGTAAACCCAGCGAGTCTCGGTATTCGGCCAGCAGGTCGCGTTCGCTGTTGCGACGATCCTCGACGGTCAGCGCGCCCTGCAGGAAGTAGCCCAGGTCCAGCGACCAATTGCCCCTGCGGGCCACCTGCCAGTCCAGGAACCCGACCTCTCCGCTGGGCAGCAGGTAGGTGTTACCGATGTGGGGGTCGCCATGCAGCAGGGTCTGCGGCGAGGTGGTCAGCGTTCTGATGTACGGCTTCCAGACGGACTCGATCAGCTCGTCGATGGTCAACGACATGACCTGGGCGGGTGCGTCGGCGCCGAGGCTTTCCAGCGCGACGGGTAACGGTGCCGCCTGCATGCCCTCCCACGTCACGAAGGGCTCGAGCCAGTCCAGCGCCGGCTCGCGGTGCACCCGTTCGCCCCAGTATTTGCCGTGCATGCGGGCCAGGCCGCGCACGCCGGCGGCGACCTGCTCGACGGTCATCGGCCGGCTGCCGTCGCGGGGATCGGCGCCCCGGGCGCGGAGATCTTCCATCACCAGCACGAAGTCGTAGTCGGCCTCGTCGATCAGCGCGGTGTAGACGGCGGGATGCTCGAGCGGCAGATCCACCCCGCAGGTGAAGAGCCTCGGCTCGTGGAACATCCCACTGGTCAATCGGATCAGCGCCTTGTGCGCGGGATCGGCGGCCTTGACGAAGACCGTCGCCGGCCCCGCCCCGGCCCGATACGTGACGCCCAACCGGGCGCGGCGATTGGTGCCGTCGTCACGAAGCTCGACGGAGACCGTGTCGACCTCGGCGCCGGGAAAGTCCGCGGCCAGTGCCGCCGACATCCATTCGGGCGTGATCTCGTCCCAGCTCTTCGGCACCCACGCACTCACCGGCGAGTCCTTTCGTAGAAACGACACGTATCGTTTCCTAAACTGTGCACGATGAAGGTAGCCCAACCCGACCCGGTGCCGCCACTGCCCGCCGAGCGCGGCGGCCGGCCCCGCGACAGCCGGCTGCATCACGCGATCCTGGACGCCACCCGCGAACTGCTCACCGCCGGCAGTTACGCCGAACTGTCGATGGAAAGCGTCGCGGCACGCGCGGGCGTCGGGAAAAAGACCCTCTACCGGCGATGGCCGTCGAAGGCGCCGATGGTCGCCGAAGCGGTGCTGGAAGCCTACGGCGGGTCGGGGTCATTCCCGGTCGCCGAGACCGCAGACGTCCGCGCCGATCTGCAGACCTGGCTGACCGAGCATGCCGAGTTCTTGGCCGAACCGTCGAACGCCGCCTTGGTGCGGGCGCTCGTTGCCGCGGCCGCCGCGCGCCCGGGCGACGGCGAGGATCTCTATCGACAATTGAGCGCCCCGCAGCTCGCGGGATTGACGACGCGGCTGCGCCTAGCCGTCGAGGACGGAGAACTCCGCGCCGACGCGGACATCGATGCCGTCGCACAAGCATTGGTCGGCACCCTGCTCTTCCACGCGCTCACGCGGACGACGGCGGGCACCGGATTCGACGGGCTCGTCGACGCGCTGTTCGACGGCGTATCGAATCACTGACCTGCCACGCAGAACGCGTTGCCTTCCGGGTCGGCCAGCACCACCCAGCGAAAGTTCTCGCTGAACCGGTGTCGGCCCAGCTCGGTGGCTCCCGCCGCGGTCAGCCGCGACACCTCGCCGTCGACATCGTCGGCGGCGAAATCGAGGTGCAACCGATTCTTTCCGGGCGTGCGATCGGGCACATTCTGAAATCCCAACCGGGGTCCGTCCGGACGCATCACCGCGACGAATTCACCGGGAATCAATTCCTGTGTGGTGCCACCGAACTGGTCGGCCCACCAACTGGCTAGCTTCGCGGCATCGCCGCAGTCGAAGGTGACCATCTCCACTTTGAGCGTCATACCGATCGACTCTAGGCCCGACGACCCGCGCAGACTATTGCGGCGAGAAAAACGCTTGCAGCGCAGCGGAATAGGCGGCTACGTCGGCAGCACCCATCAGTTCGCGCGCGGAGTGCATCGCGAGCTGGGGGGCGCCGACGTCGACGGTGGGGATGCCGGTTTGCGCCGAGGCCAGCGGCCCGATGGTGGAACCGCACGGCAGGTCGGCGCGATGCTCGTAGCGCTGCAGCGCCACCCCGGCCTGCTCACACGCCAGCGCGAACACCGCCGCCGTACGCCCGTCGGTGGCGTACCGCAGATTGGGGTGCACCTTGAGCACCGGCCCGCCGTTGACCGCGATCGGGTGGGAAGGCTCGTGGCGCTCCGGGTAGTTCGGATGGGTGGCATGCGCCATATCGGCCGAGGCCAATAGCGAGGCCGGCAGCCGCCGCAGGAAGTCTTCCCGGCTGCCGCCGGCCGCGAGCACGATGCGTTCCAGCACGGTGCTCAGCAGGTTGGACTGCGCACCGTGATCCGACGACGACCCGACCTCCTCGTGGTCGAACAGCACCAGCACCGCCACGTTGCCGCTCGGCTCGGCACTCAGCAACGCCTCCAGCCCGGCGTAGCAACTGGCCTGGTTGTCCAGCCGGGGGGCGCTGAGCAGGCTGGCGTCGCCGCCGAGCACCGTCGACGGGGTCAGGTCATGTGTCATCAGGTCGGCGGCCAGCACGTCGGCCGGCGCCACCCCGGCGCGCTCGGCCACGTAATCGACGAATGCGCGCGGCGTGTCGCCGACGGCCCAGACGGCGTTGAGGTGGCGTTGCGGGTCCAGGGTCACCGATTCGCGGTCCTCGGCGAGGTGGATGGCGAGCTGCGGCACCCGCAGGACCGGATCGTCGATCCGGATCAGCCGGTGGTCCAGCCCGGAGCCGTCCCGCAGCGACAATCGGCCGCTGATGCCCAGGTCGCGGTCAAGCCAGGAGTTGAGCCACGCGCCGCCGTACGGCTGCAGTGCCACCACCTGCCAACCGGCCACCACCCCGTCCGGATGCTGCTTGACCCGCAGGTTCGGGCTGTCGGTGTGCGCTCCGACGATCCGGAACGCACCGTCGGAGCCGGTGGTGTTCCAGGCCACCAATGAGCCCGCGCGGACGGTGAAGAAGCGTCCCGGTTCCCCGGGCCAGGGGTCGGCTTCGCGGAGTTCGGTGTAGCCGGCGGCGAGCAGGCGCCCGGCCACTGTGGCGCAGACATGGAACGGAGACGGTGAGGCGTCGATGAATTCGCAGAGACCTGCGGCGCTGGCCGACATGTTCAACATCATGGCAGTTCACATCGGGCCCGACCGCGCGACTTCGCACTGGCGCACTTCCTGCGCTCACCGTCGCCACGCTAATGTCACCAGAGTGCCTCCGGTTCAGCCCCAGCCCATCCTCGCGCCGCTAACGCCTGCCGCGATTTTTTTGGTGGTCACCATCGACGACGGCGGCGAGGCGACCGTGCACGGCGCGCTGCCCGACATCTCGGGACTGGTGCGCGCCATCGGCTTTCGCGACCCGACCAAGCACCTGTCGGTGATCACCTCGATCGGCTCGGATGCCTGGGATCGGTTGTTCGGCGGGCCTCCCTTGAGTAAGAAGCCCGCCGAACTGCATCCGTTCGTCGAGTTGAGCGGAGCGCGGCACACCGCGCCGGCCACTCCCGGCGACCTGTTGTTCCACATTCGGGCCGAGACGATGGATGTGTGCTTCGAACTGGCCGGCCGCATCCTCAAGTCGATGGCCGGCGCGGTCACCGTCGTCGACGAAGTACACGGCTTCAAGTTCTTCGACAACCGCGACCTGCTCGGTTTTGTCGACGGCACCGAAAACCCGAACGGACCAATCGCGGTGAGCGCCACCGCAATCGGCGACGAAGATCCCGACTTCGCCGGCTCCTGCTACGTGCACGTCCAGAAATACCTGCACGACATGTCGTCGTGGGAATCGCTGTCGGTCACCGAGCAGGAACGGGTGATCGGCCGGACCAAGTTGGAAGACATCGAACTCGACGACGACGTGAAGCCGGCCAATTCGCACGTCGCGCTCAATGTCATCGAGGACGACGACGGCACCGAGCTGAAGATCGTGCGGCACAACATGCCGTTCGGCGAACTCGGCGCCGGCGAGTTCGGCACGTACTACATCGGGTATTCGCGCACACCGCAAGTCACCGAACGGATGCTGCGCAACATGTTCATCGGCGACCCGCCCGGCAACACCGACCGCATTTTGGACTTTTCCACCGCCGTCACCGGCGGGCTGTTCTTCTCCCCCACCGTCGACTTCCTCGACGATCCACCGCCCCTTCCCGCGCCGCTCGTGACCGAGCGACCCGAACCGCCCACCGCGAACGCCGGCGCACTGTCGATCGGCAGCCTGAAAGGAACCACTCAATGAAGAACAACCTCTACCGCGAACTAGCGCCGATCACCGACGCCGCATGGGCCGAAATCGAATTGGAGGCGACGCGGACGTTCAAACGGCACATCGCGGGGCGGCGGGTGGTCGACGTGAGCGAGCCCGGCGGTCCGGTCACCGCCGCGGTCAGCACCGGACGCCTACAGGACGTGGCGGCGCCCACCGACGGTGTGATTGCGCACCTACGGGCCAGCAAACCGCTTGTCCGCCTGCGGGTTCCATTCACATTGTCACGTGACGAGATCGACGACGTCGAGCGCGGCTCGCAGGACTCCGACTGGGACCCGGTGAAAGCCGCCGCCAAGAAGCTGGCGTTCGTCGAGGACCGCGCCATCTTCGAGGGCTACCCCGCCGCGTCGATCGACGGGATCCGCAACTGCAGCTCGAACCCGGCGCTGATGTTGCCCGACGACCCTCGCGCGATTCCCGACATCATCACGCAGGCGCTGTCCGAGCTGCGGCTGGCCGGGGTCGACGGCCCGTATTCGGTGCTGCTGTCTGCCGATATCTACACCAAGGTCAGCGAAACCACCGAGCACGGCTATCCGATCCTCGAGCACATCAACCGCCTGGTGAACGGCGACATCATCTGGGCGCCCGCCATCGACGGCGCGTTCGTGCTGACCACCCGCGGCGGTGACTTCGATCTGCAATTGGGCACCGACGTCTCCATCGGCTACACCAACCACGACGCCGACAACGTGCAGCTGTATCTGCAGGAGACGATGACGTTCCTGTGCTACACCGCCGAGGCGTCGGTCGCCCTGGGCACCTAGGACACGCCAGCGACGAGTGCTGCACCGAACCTGGAAATCCGGTGGGGCCTGCAGAATTACCGGCTCGACGAGCTAACGCGCTATTGGCGCGTGGTACAACGCCTTTAGAGATCCAGCACCAGGTCGCTGTCCGGCGTTGCCGAGCAGACGAGCACCGTCCCGGGTGCGGGCAGCTCCAGCGGCGCCTGGACATACCGGGTGGTGCCGGCGACGACGCCGGTCACGCACATGTGGCAGACACCGCTTCGGCAGGAGAAGCGGGTCGGCACATCGCACGCTTCCGCGAAGTCCAGGATGGTGCCGTAGTCCGAGGACCAGTTTGCGGTAAGTCCGCTGCGCGCGAAGGTGATTGACGGCCCCGTGCCCGGCGGCCCGGCCGGTGCGTGTGGCGGTACGCGCGCAGCCTCGTCGACCACGCCGGGATTGATGGCGGGTAGCGCACCGAACAGCTCGGTGTGGATACGCGCCGTGTCGAGCCCCGCAGCCGTCAGGGCCTCGCGCATATCGGTCATGAATTGGGTTGGGCCGCAGAGATATGCCGCGGCATCAGCCGGTAAACCCAGCGCGGCAATAGCCGACTGGTCCAGCCGCCCCTGCGTCTCGGTGTAGCACACCTGCTGGCGCGCGTGTGGCAACGACTCGATCAGACCCGTGACTTCATCGGCAAAAGCTTGAGTTTCGCGATTGCGGCAGGTGTGCAGCCAGAACACGGCGCGCGCACTACCGGCCGCCGCGAGCGCATGCAGCATTGCCAAGACGGGAGTGATGCCGATGCCGGCGGACATCAAGACCACCGGCCGGTCGTCGTCGGTAAGGTAGAAATCGCCGCGCGGGGCCGCGGCTTCGATGACCGATCCGGGATCTATGTGCGCGTGCAACCACCGACTGACCAAGCCGCACTCTTCGCGCTTGGCGCTGATGCGGTAGTCGCCGGCCGCGGGATCTCCGGAGAGCGAGTAGCTGCGCAGCGGCACCGGATCGCCGGCTCCGGGAATCCGCAGCGTGAGGTATTGCCCCGGCAATGGCGGCGGCAGCGAGGCATTGTCATCGGCCTTTAACCGGATCGACAGCACCGACGAACTCTCGGCATGTGTGGCGGTGACGCGCAGCGGCCGAAATCCGTTCCACCCCGGTTCCACTCCGACGGCAGGCGCCGGCTCCTCCCTCGAGTCGAGCATGTCGTTGAACGATTGCTGCCATCCCGGGCTCAGCGCCGGAACATCGACGATCTTGCGAAGCGTTTCGGTGTCTTTGTCCGGCAGATACAACAGCGCGTCGACGTCGGCGACGCTGAGCTGGTGGCGACCGCGCCGGGTCCGCACGATGTGGTCACCGGCCTGGACGCGGCCCTCGGTGATGACGCGGAAGTAGAAACCTGGCCGGTGTTGGGCGACAAGAAGATTGGGCATCTCCGGTTCGTCGAGCCGCAGCCCGATCCGGAAGCAGGTGACCCGCGGCTGGGTGACTTCGAACTCGGCGTCCCCGATTCGGTAGCGGTCGCCGATGCATACGTCGTAATCGGACAGCCCGGTGATGGTGAAGTTTTCCCCAAAGTGACCCGGCATCAGATCATCGCGATTGAGGTAGCTCTTCCAGAACTCATACGACTCGGTCTGGTACACCATGACCGCGCGTTGTTCGCCGCCGTGACCGCCGAGATCGCCTTGACCGTCGCCGTCGATGTTGAGGCGTCGCACCATGACCGGCCCCTCGACCGGCGTCTTCCAAATCCCGGTATAGACGGTCTTGTCCCGCCACCGCACATTCGTGGGCATGCCCACGTTCACCGACACAAGCCTGCCCACCGTTGTCTCCTTACCCCACAACGCCACTCGATCGGCGACCGCGCCAAGCCACGATGACGATTTTGTCGCGCAACGTGTTACCCACCGAGGCTACTCAAGGCGACAATATTGGGATAACCAACCCAGAATATTCGAGGGCGGGCAAGCGGTCAACTCCTGCGTGACTATTGCGAGCCCACCGATTAGGGGCATACTGGGATACGTATCCCAAAACTGCGGATACCGCGGTCTGGCGGACCACATGGCGCAGGAGGAATCTCATGCCGGCTGTTCATCATCGTTACGCGACCGTCGACGGCCATCGGCTGTTCTACCGAGAGGCGGGGGACGCAAAAAAGCCCGCGCTGGTGCTCTTGCACGGGTTTCCGACCAGCTCCTACATGTTCCGGCAGCTGATTCCCGCGCTGGCCGACCGCTACCACGTGATCGCCCCCGATCACCTGGGCTTCGGGCTGTCGGACGCGCCCGGCGTCGAAGAGTTCGACTACACCTTCGAAGCGCTGACCGACCTCACCGCGGGCCTGCTGGGCGGCCTTGGCGTCCAGCGGTACGCGATGTACGTGCAGGATTACGGCGCCCCGATCGGTTGGCGGCTGGCGCTGCGTGATCCGTCCGCCATCACGGCGATCATCAGCCAGAACGGCAACGGCTACGACGCTGGTTTCGTGGAAAAGTTCTGGAAGGTGGTGCGGGCCTATCAGTCTGACCCGAGCGCCGAGACCGAAGCCCCGGTACGTCAATTCCTCTCCCTGAAGGCGACCCGCTGGCAATACCTCACCGGAGTGGCCGACGAGACATTGGTCGATCCCGAGTGCTGGCATCACGATTTCGCCTTGCTGTCGCGTCCCGGCAACGACCTGGTGCAACTCAAGCTGTTTCGCGACTACGCCACCAACGCTCCGATGTACCCGCGGGTCCACGAATACTTTCGCGCCAGTCGGGTACCGCTGCTGGCGGTGTGGGGCCGGGGCGACGAGATCTTCGGCCCCGCCGGCGCCGAAGCCTTCGCCGACGACCTGCCGGGCGCGCAGATTCATCTGCTCGACGGCGGGCATTTCCTGCTGGAATCCGCACTCGACGAAGTCGCCGGGCTGATCCGCGACTTCCTCGCGGATCGGGTGCCCGCCTGACCGCGGCCCGCGGGCGGCACGGCCCGGCAATGGGCTGCATATCCCATAATCGGGGGCGTTCGCGGGCTAGCCTGACGCGATGGCCCATCCCGATGTTCAGGACGAACAACGGTTGACCGCCAAGGGGCGTGCCACCCGCGACAGGATTGTGCAGGCCGCCGCCCAGCTGATCGTGACCAAGGGGCTGTCGGCCTCCAAGATGGAGAACGTGCGCAAAGCCGCGTCGGTCAGCGGCTCGCAGCTCGCCCACTATTTCGCCGACAAGAGGGCCCTTATTCGCGCGGTGATCAGGCGCCAGATGGGCGTGGTTTTGGACTTCCACCGCCAGCCGGCACTCGGCGACCTTGAAACGTTCGACGACTTCGAGCGTTGGATCGATCTGAACATGCGCTACCTCCGGCGCATCGGGACCTCCGGTGGCACACCGACATATCACGCGCTGACCGCGCAGCTGGCCAAGTCCGACGACGCAACGCGCGCCACCTTGGCGGCCGGCTACTGGCAGTGGGTGGAGTTGTTGGAAGCGGCGATCCTGCGAATGCAGAACAATGGACTGCTGATCGCGAGCGCCGATCCGCGACGATTGGCGCTCACCATGATCAGCGCCCACCAGGGCGGCGCCACGTTGGCCTTCACCTATCGCGCGGAGTGGCCGCACGCCGATGCCACCCGGTTCGCCGTCAACTACTTGCGAATGTTCGCCGCCGATCCCGACGAACGCACGCCGCGGCCCCCACGACTTCCCCGCGGTCGGCGCGTGAAGCCAAGGGCGGCAACGTGACTGACGACACGCCACGATTCACCCGCAAGGGACAGGCGACCCGGGCACGCATCATCGAGGCCGCCGCCCGGCTGATGTTCGAGCGGGGCGTGGGCAACACCAGCATCGACGAGGTACGCAGCACCGCCGGGGTGGGCGGGTCGCAGATCTCGCACTACTTCCGCGACAAACGCGACCTGACCCGCGAGGTCATCGCCGCGCGCCGCAACGACGTGGTGAAGTTTCACACCCAGCCGCGACTCGGCGCGCTCGACCGGATCGAGGACCTGCAAGCGTGGGCCGACGCCTGCGTCGCCGACATCGACACCGTCTACCGGCGGGGCGGGTGCATCTATGGTTCGCTGGCCGGTGAGTTGATCGAGGCCGACGACGAAGTGCGCGACGACCTTGCCCACGGCTACGACCTATGGCTCGAGCTGTTTCACACCGGCCTTGCGGCGATGCGTCAGCGCGGCGACCTGCGCGCCGACGCCGACCCGCGACATCTGGCCGCCTCGCTGGTCATCGCGCATCAGGGTGGCGCGATGATCACACACGCGACCGGTGACGCCGCGCCGCTGCGCATCGCGGTCAATGCCGCGGTCGACTATGTGCGCTCCTTCACCGCCGAGACCGACAAGAAGTGTCGCAGGCGGTCGCCGCAACGGCGCAAATCCTGATCCGCACCCGCCCTGGACAATTTTGGGTCTACTCGCCCATAATATTGGGTCAGATAGCCCATTTAGGCTACGTGGGACACCGGGGCATAATGCGGAGGTGCGAAAGTTTTCGCGCAACCCCGGGGGAGGTCGGTGCTATGGGGATGACCAGTACTACGCCGCCCACCGCGCCCGCCGTGGTGCGCGAGCAACCCGGCGGGGAAAGCATGCGGGCAATCATCCTCAACGGGTTCGGCGGACTGGACCGCTTGGTCTACACCGAAATCCCCAAACCGCTGCCCCGGGATGGCGAAGTGGTGATCGAGGTCAAGGGATTCGGGGTCAACCACGCCGAGCTGCACATGCGCCGCGGGGAATGGGCGGAAGCCGCCGAAGTCAGCGGCATCGAATGTGTGGGCATCGTCGACTCGTGCCCGGGCGGCGAGTTTCCGGTCGGCGCCAAGGTCGCGGCCCTGATGGGTGGCCTGGGGCGAACCATCAACGGCAGCTATGCGCAATACACCCGGGTACGGGCCGCGAACGTCGCCCTGATCGAGTCCGAACTGCCATGGTCGCAATTGGCCGCCCTGCCGGAAACCTATGCGGTTGCCTGGACATGTCTCTTCCGCAATCTCAACCTGAAGGCGGGACAAACGCTGCTGCTGCGCGGGGCGACCTCGTCGTTCGGCCAAGCGGCACTCAAGATGGCGGTCGCCGCCGGTGCGCACGTCATCGCGACCGCCCGCAGCACGAAGCGCGTGTCGGCGCTCGAGGACTTGGGTGCGTCACGCGTCGAAGTGGAAAGGCGCGACCTCGCCACCCACATCGCCGAATCCAAGCAAATCGATGCCGTGTTGGACCTGGTGGGAAACAGCACCATCCTCGACTCGCTCGACCTGCTGCGCCGCGGCGGGACGGCCTGCCTGGCCGGCTGGCTGGGCGGGCTCGACCCCATAGGCGACTTCAACCCGCTGTTGCGCATGGCCAGCGGGGTGAATCTGAACTTCTTCGGCAGCTTCGTATTTGGAACTCCCGGCTTCCCATTGTCCGACGTGCCCCTGCAGGACATCGCCCGCCAGGTGGCCGAGGGCAAGCTCGATGCGAAGCCGTCGCACGTCTTCTCGTTCGACCAGATCCACGAGGCACACCGAATTATGGAGGCTGGCGAGGCTGGCGGAAAGATGGTCGTAGTCATCGACTAGCGGCAACGACCGTCACTCGCGCGAAAGTGAGTCCACGACAATGGGTTTAGCATGGCAACAGGGTCCGCTGGCGACCGGGTCGGTCGGCCACTTCCTCACCGGGCAGCCGTTGCCGCCACGGCTGCTGTTCGCCGAGCCCTTGCGCCGTCGCATGCGGGTGCGCTTCGCCGACCGCTGGATCGCCGACAGCGAAGAAGTGGTGCTGCTACACGAGCCGGGACGCTACCCCGTCGCCTACTTCCCGACCGGTGACATCGAAGAGAACATTCTGATCTCCGAAGACCGCGTCACGCAGCATAAGGACCTGGGCGACACGCAGTGGTTCACCGTTCGGGCTTCGGGGCAAGAGGCCATTCACAGCGCCTGGCGGCACACCGGCCTGCCGCAGCAAGCCGCGGTATTGGCCGGCCGGGTGGCATTCGCCTGGCGCGCCATGGAGGCCTTCTACGAAGAAGACGAACGCATCGTCGGGCATGCCGCCGACGCCTACCATCGGATCGATATCCGTTCGACCTCAAGGCATCTCGTGGTCCGTGACGGTGATCAGGTGATCGCGGACACGCAGCACCCGCTGGCGCTGTACGAATCCGGGTTCGCGCCGCGGTGGTATGTGCCCCGCGGCGACATCGATGACTCGGCGCTCAAACCCGTCGACGGACAAACCTTCTGCCCCTACAAGGGCATCGCTTCCTACTACGACATCGGCGAGCGCAAACGCGCGGCCTGGTCCTACCTCAACGGGTGGACGGAGGTGGAGCGGGTCAGCAACCTGGTGTCCTTCGAACCCGACAAGATCGACGTCTTTCTCGACGGCCGCCGGCTGCACCTCGAGCCGGGCCAGACCGTCATTCCGCACGGCGTCGACCGGGGACTCGACACCGACGAGGTGCTCGGGAGAACTCCGCGGGCAAACTGAACCTGACACGCGACGCGGGGAGACTGCGGTGGCAGTGGGTAAAGCCAATGCGGAACGAGTGCAGGCGTTCTCCGACGCCGTATTCGCGGTCATCATCACCATCTTGGTGCTGGAGCTCAAACCGCCCAGTGCTCATACCCTGAGCGCTCTGCTGCCGCTGTGGCCCACGGGCCTGAGTTATGTCGTCAGCTATCTGTTCATTGCGATCGTCTGGGTCAACCACCACCACTTGTTCGGCTACGCCCAGACCGCGACGCCCCGGTTGGTGTGGTCGAACTTCGCCCATCTCTTTTCGGTGTCGCTGATTCCGTTCACCACCGAGTGGATCGCCGACAGCAGGCTGGCCGATGCACCGGTGGTGCTGTACGCGTCCGTCTTCGTCCTGGTCAACATCACCTACATATTGCTCTGCACCGAAATCGTCGATCGCCCTGCCCACGAGGATGTTTCGCATCGCCTGCGCAGGTTGCTGGGGATGCGTTCGTTCATCACGATCTTTGTCTTCGCCGCGGCCGCCCTGATTGCCCTCAGATGGCCGGTCATCGCGATGGTGTTGATCTGCTCATGTCTGGTTGGATACCTACGGCCGGACCTTCCACCTCCCAAGAAGGCACAGGAGTAGGCATGCCGACGAGACCGTCTGTCCTCGTTTTCGATGTGAACGAGACGCTGATCGACATCGAGTCCATAGCACCGCTTTTCGGGGAGCTGTTCGGCGACGAGCGGGTGCTCCGCGAGTGGTTCGGCCAGCTCGTCATGTATTCGATGGCGGTCACGATGGCCGACTGCTATGTGGACTTCTTCACCCTCGGTCGAGGCATACTGCACATGCTGGCCGACGGTTATCGGGTGCAGGTCACCGACGCCGACGCGAGTCGCCTGCAGGAGCAGATGCGCACGATGCCGGCACATCCGGACGCCTCCGAAGCCCTCACCGCGCTGCGCGACAACGGGTTTCGCCTGGTGACGCTGACGAACTCACCACACCGGTCCGGGGTCGCGACGCCGCTGGACAACGCCGGGCTCGCATCGCTTTTCGACGAACAGCTCAGCGTGGAATCATGTCGCGCCTTCAAGCCGTCACCCGTGGTCTACCGGTATGCCTGCGACGCGCTGGGCGTGGCGCCCGCCGATTGCATGATGGTGGCCGCCCACGCGTGGGATCTGCTGGGCGCGCACAACGTCGGCTTCAGCACCGCACTAGTCTCCCGGCCGGGAAATGCCCCACTGCTGGTCGACGGGCTGCCGCGGCCGACCCTCGTGGTCGACGATTTGCGCGACCTCGCCGGAAAACTCATCGGCAGCTGAGCCGCGCACGCCGCCCCCGACTCGGATACTGTTCGACGGGTGCGGGGCCGCACTCCCCACCCGCCGCGGCGGGCCTGCCCCGGTTTCGCGTGCGCGCGCCCGGTCGCGATCCTGTGCGCTTTCGTCCTGGTCGTCTGGCCGGGTAATCCACCACTATTGCAACGGGATTCGTCGCGACTGGCAGCCGGGGCAGTGAAAGAGCCGTTGCGTGGCCTGATCTCGATGGGCGCCTACAGCTTCGCGCCCGTATGGGGTGAGCCCGACAACTCGCTGGATACCGTGCGACAGAAGAGCGGCCTGCTGCAGGGCATCGTCATCCTGGCCTCGTGGCGCTCGCTGGAGCCGACCGCGACGTCCGGCCTGGCCGACCACAACGAGATCGACCAGGGTCTGGCCAATGTGCGAAAGTACAACCAGGACAACCCGAACGCCCCGCTGGCCGTGAAGATCCGGGTGTGGGGCGGCTTCTGGGCGCCCGACTGGGTGATGGAGGACAGCGGCGGCAAGATCCCGTTGGTGCACACCAACTTCCGGGGCGTCGCGAAGAACCGCACCCTGGGTCACGTCTGGGACGATCGGTATCACCTGCGCTGGGCACATCTGCAGGAACTGCTCGCCGCCAGGTACGACGGCGATCCGCTGGTCCGCGAGGTCGCGGTCACCTCGTGCATGATGTTCACCGCCGAGCCGTTCTCCATCGACACGCGCCCGCCCGCGGTGCAACCACTGCGCAAAGCCGGAATGACCGACGCGAACTACCGGGCCTGCCTCAACCGGATCGTCGACGACTACGCGCCCTGGAAGACGACTCGTTTCGAGACTCCACTCAATCCGTTCAAGGCCACCGACAGCGGCAAGCCGGTGCACGACGTCGATTTCACGCTGGCCTGGATGGCGGACTGCCGTAAGCGCGCGGGTGACCGCTGCGTGTTCGACAACCACGACCTCGACGTGCCGACGAAGGTCAACAAGGATCTGCAGAGGATCTACGCGGCGATGAAGCGCAGCGGTGCCGAGGTGGAGTTTCAAACGGGCGGGGCCGCGCCGCCGGATCTGGGTGCCGTCATCGGCTACGGCGTCGAGATGGGTGCGACAAGCATCGAGCTCTACCAGGACTACGGCGGCTTCACCGAGGTACCGGACGACGACCTGCACAAATACGCGGCGATGCTCGCACACAACTGAGCCGACGGCACGCCGCGCAGAAAACCGGGACAATTGCGCACTATGGCGACCACAGACGGATTTCACCCTGACTTCGACGACACCAAGCAGCAGGTGACGCAGCGCCGGGTGCACCACGTCAAGGCGTCGGAGATCAGCTCCGACACCGCGCAATCGGAAGGACTGCGCCGGTTTGCCGCGCTGAGTGGTAAGTCGGTCGGCGCCGAGAAGCTGTGGATGGGTGAGACGCACGCATTACCCGCGACCGTCTCGTCCAACCATCACCACGGCGAGTCGGAAACCGCGATCTATGTGCGAGCCGGCAACCCTGAGTTCGTCTTTCACGACGGCGTCGACGAGGTGCGCATCACGGCCGCACCCGGCGACTACGTCTTCATTCCGCCCTATCTGCCGCACCGGGAAGAGAACCCCGACCCCAACACGATCGCCGAGGTAGTGATCGCGCGCAGCAGCCAGGAGGCCATCGTGGTCAACCTACCCGCGCTGTATCCGCTCGAAAGCGGTCAGTAGACCGCGATTTCTACCAAGTTGCCGTCGATGTCCCGGCAGTAGTGCGAGGTCATCGACCCCAGCGCACCGGTCTTGGTCACCGGCCCCGCGGTGATCTCCACGCCGCACGCTTGCAGGTGCGCGCGCACCTCGTCGGGGCTGGAATCGGCGACGAAACACAGATCTTCGGAGCCCGCCGCTTCGACGGTCCCGGTCACCCACTCGGGGTCGTCGGCGAGCGCGCCGACAGGGCGCAGGTTGATCTTCTGATTTCCAAAGCACAGCGCTGTCCGGTTGGACGGCCCGAACGTCTCCCGCTTCATCCCGAGAACTCGCTCGTACCACGCCGCGCTGGCCTCAATATCGTTGCAATTGACCACAATATGGTCGAACCGTTGCACCGCAAACCCCATTCGTAGTCCTCCTTGCGTTGTGCGCCGACCGCATAGCTGAAGGCTAGCGCGGCCGGTTGCGGCGACCATCGGCCCCGGCAACTCCCACTCGACAGACAACCGACAGTTTCACCGGCGCCGGCAAACTCCGACGCGTGGGCCTTGACCGGGCCCGGCCGCTAATGCTAAGCAGGTGCTCAGCACGCCTTGAGGAGGAGTCATGGCAACCGCGCAACTGGTCTTCGATCCGTTCTCAGAGGAGTTCTTCAACGACCCGTATCCGACGTATCGGCGGATGCGGGAAGAGGCCCCGGTCTACTACGACGAAACGCACGACTTCTATGCGCTGGCTCGCCACGAGGACGTCAGCGCCGCGTTCAAGGACTACGAGACGTATTCGTCGGCGCGCGGGATCGATCTGGCGATGGTCAAGAACAACGACCTCCCGAAGGACTCCAGGTCGATGATCTTCATGGATCCCCCGGAGCACCGGCGGATGCGCAGTCTGGTCAACAAGGTCTTCACCCCCCGCGCGATCACCTCACTCAAGGACACCGTCACCGAGCTGATCGAATACCACCTGTCGCGAATCGACCCCGACCGCTTCGACGTGGTCGCCGACTTCTCGGCGCTGTTCCCCGTCGAAGTGATCAGCACGGTCCTCGGTGTGCCCGCCGAGCATCGGCAGCAAATCCGGCACTGGGTGGATACCTCGCTGCATCGCGAGCCGGGGCAGATCGAGATGGGCGAAGCCAATTGGGAGGCGGTCACCCAGATCGGCTCTTACTACTTCAACCTGGTCCAGGAACGCCGAAAGGCGCCGCAAGACGACATGATCAGCGGTCTTATCGCCGCGGAGGTGGAGCGGGACGACGGCGGCACCACCCGGCTGGACGACCTCGAAATCACAGGTTTCGCCACACTTTTGGGCGGTGCCGGCGCCGAGACGGTGACCAAGTTGGTCGGCAATGCGGTCGTGCAGTTCGCCCGCAACCCCGATCAGTGGCAGAAGCTGCTCGACGATCGCGGCAAGGTGCCGGCCGCGGTCGAGGAGGTGTTGCGCTACGAGGCGCCGGCGCAGTACAACGTCCGCTGCTCGCTCAAAGACGTTCAGCTGCACGGTGTCACGATTCCGGCGGGCAAGCCCGTGTTTTTGTTGGGCGGCTCGGCCAACCGCGACCCCAGTGCCTTCACCGACGCCGACAAATTCGACATCGACCGTGATCGCACCGAGGCGCAGAACCTCGGCTTCGGGTACGGCGTACACAGTTGCCTGGGCGCCGCACTGGCCCGCCTGGAAAGCGCGATCGCGCTGAACAAGCTGCTGGACCTGATGCCCCGCTACGAGGTGCTCTGGGACGACTGCAAACGGGTGAGCATGCAAAATGTCGCCGGCTGGTCGAATGTTCCGGTGCGTGTGCTGCCCTAAACCTCGCAGCCGTAATCCGTTGCCGGGCAGTTCACTTCGCGTGACTGTATCGTTACAAACTCAGCAAATTCTCACCGGATTCTTTGCCGACACGTTGCTCGGCGCAAAGGATTCGCAAAGCCGCAGGCCGCACCATGTATTTCATGACGACTGAGGCGTTTTCCGCCGACCTGATCGAACGCTACCTGTGCACCCGGGGCAGCCGCTATTTCCGCGGCCAGCACGACGGTGAATTTTTCTATGTCGCCAACACCCGCCCGCGGCGGCTGCATGTCCACCTTGGGATCTCCCGTTGGCACCGTGACGAATTCACGATTCAAGTCACCCCCGGCTGCTTCTTCCCGGCAGCCGACGGCGCAGAGCTGGCCGAGCTGGCCGACTCGTGGAACCGGCGCAGCCGCGACGTCGTGGTGACCGTCCGCGGGTCGTCTGACCCGCAGCGGGTCGGCGTCGTTGCCCGCAGCTCTCGGAAGATCCGGGAACCCGTCGACTTCGAGGACTTCGCCACCTACATCGACCACACCATCGCCGCCGCGATCGAGTTCTTCGCCAATCTGGACTCCGTCGCCGAGTGCCCCTCGCAGCCGATGGTGCTGGACGCGGGTTGACGAGCCGCCCCGCACCCATCTCCGGCCGGGGTTGACGCTGGCAGCAGAACGCCCGCGTGGTATCCGCAGCAAACGGATATGACATTCTCTCAAATTGAGAGTAGCCTATGTCAGACGCGGTGCGCCCTGGGGGAACGGCCTCGCGCTGGCAACTACTGGCGGAAAACAACCGCGGGGGGAATCGCGATGGGCAACGCTGAGCAAGACGGCCGGGAGACGGCCAAATGGGATCCGGCGTTCACCGAACAGGTGAAGAACACCCTCGGCCCGGTGGTCAACCGCTGGTTTCGCGCCGAAGTGCGGGACCTGGACAACGTTCCGCCGGCCGGCGGGGCGCTGGTGGTGTCCAACCACTCCGGCGGCATCTTCACTCCCGACGTCCTGATCTTCTCGTCAGCCTTCTACGACAAGTTCGGTTACGACCGGCCGGTGTACACGCTGGCCCACTACGGAGTGTTCCTCGGGCCTCTGGACGGCTGGCTGCGCCGTGTCGGCGTGATCGAGGCCAATCGCGAAAATGCCGCTACCGCACTGCATTCGGGCGCGGTCGTATTGGTCTTCCCGGGCGGTGACTACGACTCGTATCGGCCCACGCTGAGCGCGCACACCATCGACTTCAACGGGCGCACCGGCTACGTGCGAACCGCCGTCGAAGCCGGGGTGCCGATCGTGCCGACCGTCTCGATCGGCGCCCAGGAGACCCAGCTGTTCCTGACCCGCGGCAACTGGCTGGCGCGCAAGCTGGGAATCACCAAGGCGCGCATGGATATTCTGCCGGTCAGTTTCGGCTTTCCGTTCGGGCTGAGCGTCATCTTCCCGCCGAACTTGCCGCTGCCGTCCAAGATCGTCACCGAGGTGCTCGAGCCGATCGACGTCGTCGCCCAGTTCGGCAAGGACCCCGACATCGACGAGGTCGACGCGCACGTACGTTCGGTGATGCAAGCCGCACTCAAGCGTCTGGCCGCCCGGCGCCGCTTCCCCATCCTGGGCTAGTGCTTCAGGTGGCCGCGATCCACGACGACCTGGCTGCCCGACATGTTCGCGGACCCGTCTCCGGCAAGCCAGGCAACGACATCCGCGATGTCCTCGGGCGTCATGAACTCTTCCGGAGCGCCGATCGCCCGAAACGGCATCGGGGACAGACTGTGCAAATACGACGGGTGGTCGGCCAGGAACGTCAGCATCTCCTCGGAGCTTCCCATCGGCGTGCTCACCGCGTACGGGTGCACGGAATTGACCCGGATGCCGTACTCCCCCAATTCCACGGCCAGGGCGTTGGTCAGCCCGACCAGACCATGCTTGGACGCTGAATAATGCCCGTTGCCAGGTGTTGCCTTCAGTCCGGTGGTCGAGCTGACGATGATGATCGATCCGCCGTTTCCCAGCTTCACCATCGCCGGGACCGTGGCGCGCAGGGTGCGCCAGGTGCCGCTGAGATTGACGTCGATGACGGTGTCCCAGTGCTCTTCGGACATCTCCCACAAGCGACCGAAGCTCAATACGCCCGCATTGGCGACGACGACATCGAGCCGGCCGAATTGATCGACGGCATCCGCAACCAACTGTTGCAGGGCCGCCAAGTTGCGGATATCGATTTCGCGAATCAGCGCCTTGCGTCCCGAATCCTCCACGGCCCGTGCTGTTTCCACCAGCTCAGCGGAGGTGGCGGCCGGGTAACGGATGGTGTCGGAGATGGGGGCGCACGCGTCGATGGCGATGATGTCGGCGCCTTCGTTGGCCAGGCGGACGGCGTGAGCGCGTCCCTGCCCGCGGGCCGCCCCCGTGACGAGCGCGACTCGGCCCTTCAGGCTCGTACCTGCTTGTTTCACTGGCTTCCCCCTCTGGCACCGATCCCTCGATCGTGCGCCTGCTCCAGGGCCCCGACAATGACCCGTCTCCTAGCACGAAGGAGGCGCGGTCTCCGACCGCCAACGATTCGCGAGCGCCGACCCATAGCAAACCCGGAAGCGCTACGGCATAGTTGCTTTCAGGTCGCGTCGACTCGACGAGGTGGCGTGTGAAAAGACTCAACGGTATGGACGCCATGCTGCTCTACAGCGAGACGCCGAACCTGCATACGCACACGTTGAAAGTGGCGATACTCGACTGTGACGGCGAGTTCGATTTCGAGGCCTTCCGGCTACACGTGCGCCGCCGGCCGCACCTGTTGGAACCGTTGCGCTACAAGCTCGTCGACATTCCCTGGCAACTCCATCACCCGATGTGGCAGGAGAACTGTGACGTCGACCTGGACTACCACCTGCGGCGGGTGCAGGTGCCCGCGCCGGGCGGCCGCCGCGAACTCGACGACGTCGTCGGACAGGTAGCGTCCACGCCGCTGGATCGCAGTCGCCCGCTGTGGGAGTTTCATTTCGCCGAAGGGCTTGCCGACGGTCGATTCGCGTTGATCGGCAAGGTGCACCACGCGCTGGCCGACGGCATCGCCTCGGTCAACCTGCTGGCGCGCGCGATGGATCTCAAGGGTTCGGTGACCGACGAGCGCGAGCCCGACGAGGCCGGCATCGGCGCGGCGAAGGGTGATCTGCTGCGCGCTGCCGCACGAGACCATGCCCGGCAAATCGCCGAGTTGCCCGGGCTGGTCAAGGACGCCGCGGTGGGGATGAGCCGGGTAAGACGCCGGTCCAAACAGCGCGGGGATCACCCGGATCTGGCCGACGCCTTCGCCGCACCCCCGACATTCCTCAACCACGTGGTGTCCCCGCGGCGGCGGTTCGCCGGCACGACGCTGCCGTTGGCCGAGGTCAAGGCGACCGCCAAGGCGTTGGACAGCACCGTCAACGACATGGTGCTGGCCATCGCCACCGGCGGATTGCGCACGCTGCTGTTGCACTACGACGGCGAAGCGCGGCGACCGATCATCGCTTCGGTGCCCACCGCCACCGACAAGTCGGACCGCCTCACCGGCAACGAGATCAGCGGCCTGATGATTTCGCTGCCGGTCCATGTCGCCGACCCCGCCGAGCGGGCGCGGCTGGTCTCGCTGGCGACGCGGATCGCCAAGGAAGACCACGAGATCATGGGCCCGGAACTCTACGGGCGACTGATGGCCTACCTGCCGACCGCGTTCGCCCCGGCGGCGTTTCGCTGGCTGGGCCGTCATGACGTGCCGAACAAGCTGATGAACGTCGCGGTCTCCAGCGTGGTCGGGCCGCGTGAGCGCGGGCACTTCGGCGGCGCCGCGGTGACCGAGATCTACTCCACCGGGGTGCTCTCGCCGGGCGCACCGGTCAACATCACGGTGTGGAGCTATGTCGACGGGCTCGGGATCGCGGTGCTCACCGACGACCTGACGTTCGAAGACCCCCACGAGGCGACCGACGCGATGACCAAGGCCTTCGCCGAATTACGCAGGGCCGCAGGTATTTCCGCGAAGACGAAGTCAGGCGGTGAGCACCGCGTCGAGCGCTGAGTAGAACAAGCCCAGGCCGTCGTCGGAGGGACCGGTCAACGCTTCGATGGCGTGCTCGGGGTGCGGCATCAGGCCGACGACGCGCCCGTTGGCCGAGCTGATGCCGGCGATGCCACGCATCGAGCCGTTGATGTTGTCGTGGTACCGAAACACCACGCGTCCCTCGCCCTCGAGTTCGTCGAGCACGTTCTCCGGCGCCACGTAGCGGCCCTCGCCCGATTTCAGCGGAACCAGCAGGTCGGCGTCGGCCTCGAAGCGCGACGTCCACGCCGTCGAGTTCGATGCCACCCGAAGCCACACGTCGCGGCAGATGAAGTGCAGACCCGCGTTGCGGGTCAGCACCCCGGGCAGCAGCCTGGTCTCACACAGCACCTGAAAACCGTTGCAAATCCCCAACACCGGCATACCGCGGCCCGCCGCGTAGACCACTTCGGACATCACCGGGGCGAAGCGGGCGATCGCGCCGGCCCGCAGATAGTCGCCGTAGGAGAACCCGCCCGGAACCACGACCGCATCGACCGCTTTGAGGTCGGCGTCAGCGTGCCACAGGCTCACCGCCTCCGCGCCGACGCGGCGCACCGCGCGAGCGGCGTCCACGTCGTCCAGCGTGCCGGGGAAGGTGATAACGCCGATCCGTGCCGTCACAGCACTTCCCGGCTGATCGTCCAGTCCTCGATCACGGTGTTGGCCAACAGTGATGCGGCGATCTCGGCGAGCACGGTATCGTCGACGGTGTCGTCGACTTCGAGCTCAAACCTCTTGCCCTGACGGACATCTGAGATCCCGGGATGTCCGAGTCGGCCCAGCGCGCCGACAATCGCCTGACCCTGCGGGTCGAGAATCTCCGCTTTGGGCATCACATGAACGATCACCCGCGCCACCGGCGTTCCTCCTGACGAGTCGCTGTCGGCGCCAACTCTACCGGCCGGCCGCGGCTTACGGGCACGACGCGATATAGGCCTCGCACAGCGGGGCCGTCATCGAGTCCAGCACCTGATTGTCCGCCATCGAGGGCCACGGCAGCTGCGGCGGCGCCGCAGACCACAGCGTCACCTCGCTGATCGTGCTGCTCGCGACGTGTGCGACCAGGTAGGTATGCATGACCACCGGGCCGCTGATCACCGCGGCCATCCGGTTCGGTTCGTCGGTGGTGATCGACGGCGACTGCAACGGTGCCCCTTGCTGGCAGCCGCGCAGCACCGCGACGGCGTTGTCGAACACCGAGGACGCGATCGCGCCGCCCCGGGCCGTGTCACCGCGCCAGTGCACGATCTGCGCCTTCAGCTGCCATTGGCCCTCCGGGTGCGCCACCGACACGCGCGCCGCCACCGCCGAGGCGCGGGGGTCCTGCGCCGGCGGCCGCGCGGCGCACAGCTCCTCGAACCGGAACCGCGGTCCCGCCCCGGTCCCGGTCACCTGCACGGCCAGACCCGCCAGCGGGGGCCAGTTGTAGGTCGAGTTGAGCGGCACGGCGCGCGGCGGCATCCACGCGGTGGCCGGGATTTGGTCGCAGACGGGCGGGCAGGTCTCCGGTTCACCCGCTGCCGGGATCACGAAGACCAGGGCAGCCACCAAGCCGCCGGCGAACAGTATCGTCGCGACAACTAACCGCACACGACCACCCCCGTCAGGGCACAATCGTAAACATGCAACTGACGCATTTCGGGCATTCCTGCCTACTTGCCGAGTTCGACCACACTAGCGTGCTCTTCGATCCTGGAACGTTCGCACACGGCTTCGAGGGCATCACCGGACTGGACGCCATCCTGATCACACACCAGCACCCGGATCATGTCGACCCGGCACGGCTGCCCGCCCTGATCGAGGCCAACCCCAATGCGGCGCTCTACACCGACTCGCAAACCGCGGCGCAGCTCGACGCGCCCTTCCAAACGGTGCGCGCGGGCGACGAGCTGACGGTGGGTGAGCTGACGATTCGGGCGCTCGGCGGAAAGCACGCGGTGATTCACCCGGAAATCCCTGTGATAGAGAACCTTTCGTATCTGGTGGGCGACGGCGACCACCGTGCGCGATTGATGCATCCCGGTGACGCGTTGTTCGTTCCCGACGAACCGGTCGACGTGCTGGCCGCGCCGGCGGCCGCCCCCTGGATGCGGATCTCCGAGGCCATCGACTACCTGCGCGCGGTATCCCCGACGCGGGCGGTGCCCATCCACCAGGGCGTGGTCGCTCCCGACGCACGGGGGATCTACTACGGCCGGTTCACCGAGATGACCGACACCGACTTCCAGGTGTTGCCCGAGGAGAGCGCAGTCACCTTCTAGTGGCTAGGTGATATCGTCGGCGGCGCCGCGGCCGGCGGCCCGGCCGCTGAAGATGCAGCCACCCAGGAACGTGCCCTCCAAGGCTCGGTAACCGTGCACACCACCACCGCCGAACCCGGCGGCTTCCCCGGCCGCGTACAGTCCGGCCAGCGGGGTGCCGCCGTCCTTGAGAACCCGCCCGGCCAGGTCGGTCTCGATGCCGCCCAACGTCTTTCGGGTCAGGATGTGCAGTTTGACCGCGATCAGCGGCCCGGCTTTCGGATCGGTCAACCGGTGCGGCGCCACCACCCGGCCCAACCGGTCACCCAGATAGCCACGGGCAGCGCGGATGGCGGTGATCTGACCGTCTTTGCTGAATTTGTTCGCGACCTCGCGATCGCGGGCAGTCACCGCTGCCTCCACCGTCGCGTAGTCCAGGGGAGCCACATCGGGCAGCTTGTTCATGCCGGTTACCAACTCGCCCAACGAATCTGCGCTGACGAAGTCCACTCCGCGATCGATGAACGCTCCGACGGGCCCGGGCGGTCCAGAGCCGGCCCGGTTACGGACCAGCGCGCGCACGCTCCGCCCGGTCAGATCCGGGTTCTGCTCCTGCCCGGACAGCGCGAACTCCTTCTCAATGATCTTGGCGTTCAAGATAAACCAGGTGTAGTCGTACCCGGATTTGGTGATGTATTCCAGCGTGCCCAGCGTGTCAAACCCGGGATACAGCGGGACCGGCAGCCGGTTGCCGGCCGCATCCAGCCACAGCGACGAGGGGCCCGGAATGATCCGGATGCCGTGCAACGGCCAGATCGGGTCGTAGTTGGTGATGCCCTCGGTGTAGTGCCACATCCGATCGGGGTTGATCACCCGCGCCCCGGCCTGCTGAGAAATGCCGATCATCCTGCCGTCCACGTGGGCCGGCACCCCGCTCAGCATTTGCTCGGGCACGCGGCCCATTCGCCGGGGCCAGTTCTTGCGTACCAGGTCGTGGTTGCCGCCGATCCCTCCACTGGTCACGATCACCGCAGAGGCACGAAATTCGAATTGCCCCACCGATTTTCGCGATGAGCGCACGCCGCGCGCTTCGGTCGACGGTTCCAGCACGGTCCCCCGAACGCCGGTCACCGCGCCGCGCTCGACGATCAATTCGTCGACCTGGTGCCGGTGCGCGAAACGGACCGTCGAGCGATCCCGCAGCTGACGCGCGAAGATGTCGACCAGCGCGGGACCGGTCCCCCAGGTGATATGGAACCGGGGAACCGAGTTGCCGTGGCCCTGCGCGTTGTAGCCACCACGTTCGGCCCAGCCCACCAGGGGAAAGATCTTCAGACCCCGCTCGCGCAGCCAGCTGCGCTTCTCCCCGGCCGCGAAATCCACGTAGGCGTGCGCCCATTGCCGGGGCCAGTAGTCCTCTTCACGATCGAAAGCCGCTGTGCCCAACCAGTCCTGCAACGCGAGCTCGTGACTGTCCCGGATGCCCAGCCGACGTTGTTCGGGGCTGTCGACGAAAAACAGACCGCCGAACGACCAGAAGGCCTGACCGCCGAGGTTGGCACTGTTCTCCTGGTCGAGGATCAGCACCCGCAAGCCGCGGCCCACCAGCTCGCAGGCGGCCACCAGACCGGACAATCCCGCCCCGACGACAATCGCGTCAGCGGCGAAGCCTGCCGCCGAAGAATGGCTCATGTCGGATCAGGGTAGTGCCCGCAATCTTCCGATTAATCAGACGGCTTGGTCAGGCCGCGTCCGAGATCGCCTTGTCGGCCCGCCAGCGGTACACCGTCGGCGTGCATCCGTGCATCGAAGCCAAGTCGACGGCGTCCAGCATCGCTTGCAGCGGACCGGGTTTGCGCAACTGGCGGGCCGCCACCGCCACCCGCACGATCCCGCCGCGACGAGCGATCCGCTCGGCGGACAGCACCACCATGCGGCACCACCACGGCTCGGTGAGGAAGCCCTCGCCGATGCCGAGCACGCGGGCGCGCACCGTGGTGTGGCGCACCAGGTCGGTGACGCCATGCAGATCGGCCAGCAGCCGAAAACCGTTGCCCGGCAATGCCTTGACAACGCCCGGTGAGACAGTCCACCCGGGTGCCGCGAAGAGCCGGGTGCGTAGTCCGAGGTGCTCGAGCACCCGGTCGGCGGCCATCAGCCGCAGGTTGGCTTCGTGTGCCCGCAGGATCGCGAACTCGCCACGGCGCTTCTTGGTGGCGGCGTCGTCGTACCCGTGCAGCACAATGGCGTCGCCGCCGGCGCGCCGGGCGGTCAGCCACTCGACGGTGCGCGGGTCGTGGTCCAGTCGGTAGTCGCCGGACAGGCGCGGAGCCACCAGCAACGAAACAGGCACTTTGCGGGAATCCATCTGTGCGCAGAACGCCTCGACGTCGTCCAGGGTGCGCTCGCCTATCCCTGAGACCGAGACGATCAGTTTTCCAGACACAACCGCAGTTTGACGAGCGCAGGTGTCGGGATGGTGAAGGACACGCAGACTGCAGGCGTATATCGACGCGTATGCCAGATGTCACTCCAGCCTGGAATGCAGTGTTCGCGCAACGGAGTTGGGCTGCCTACCGCATCGACTATGCGCCCCGTGGCGCGCTGCCGGGCGACGAATCGCCGCGAGCAAACGCGGACCGGCACCGCGATCGGGAAACGGTTCGATATGCTAAGCAACGCCATGGAGAAGGCCCGTTCCGCAGCGGGCGACGCCGCGCTGCCCCTCGCCCCCGCCGCGCTGTTGGGCGTCGAGGAACGTGTTTATCCGGACAAACTCGACGCCCCGCTGTTGCGGATTTCGGGGGTGTGCCTGCTGGCGACCATCATGGCGATCCTGGATGTCACCGTCGTCACCGTCGCCCAACGCACCTTCATCGCCGAGTTCGAGTCCAACCAGGCCGTCGTCGCATGGACGATGACCGGTTACACACTCGGACTGGCGACGGTGATCCCACTGACCGGCTGGGCGGCCGACCGGTTCGGCACCAAACGGCTCTTCATGGGTTCGGTGGTGGCGTTCGTGCTGGGCTCACTGCTGTGCGCGGTGGCGTCAACGATCTTGCAGCTCATCATCTTTCGCGTCGTGCAGGGCATCAGCGGCGGCATGCTGATGCCGCTGGGATTCATGATCATGACGCGCGAAGCGGGGCCCGCGCGTCTCGGCCGGTTGATGTCGATCTTGAGCATTCCCATGTTGATCGCCCCGATCGCCGGCCCGATCCTGGGCGGCTGGCTGATCGACACCTCCAGCTGGAAGTGGATCTTCCTGATCAACCTGCCGATCGGGCTGGCCGCGTTCGTCCTCGCCTGGTTGGTGTTCCCGCGAGATCACCCCGCACGGTCGGAAACGTTCGACGTCGTCGGCGGGTTGCTGCTCTCACCCGGGCTGGCGACGTTTCTGTTCGCGGTGTCGTCGATCCCGCGCTGCGGGACGCTCACCGACCGTCGCGTCTGGATACCCGCGATCATCGGCCTGGCGTTGATCGCCGCGTTCGTCGTGCACGCGCTGCGACGCGCCGATCACCCGCTGATCGACCTGCATCTGTTCGGCAACCCGGTTCTCACCCGGGCCAATGTGACGATGCTGCTGTTCGCGGGCGCCTTCTTCGGTGCCGGCCTACTGCTCCCGAGTTACTTCCAGCAGGTCCTGCACCAGACGCCGATGCAAGCCGGGGTGCACCTGATCCCGCAGGGACTCGGTGCCATGCTGACCATGCGATTGGCCGGTCCGCTGGTGGATCGGCACGGCCCGGGCAAATACGTGCTGGCCGGTATCGCGATGATCATCGCCGGGCTGGGCACGTTCGCTTTCGGGGTGGCCAGGCACGCCGGCTATGCGCCGACCCTGCTGATCGCGCTGACGATCATGGGCCTGGGGATGGGGTGCACGATGATGCCGCTCTCGGTGGCATCGGTGCAGGCGCTGGCGCCGCATCAGATCGCGCGGGGCACCACGCTGATGAGCGTCAGCCATCAGGTGGGCGGCTCAATGGGAACCGCGCTGATGGCGATGATCCTGACCAACCAGTTCAACCGCAGCGACGACATCACCGCCGCTAACAAACTGGCGGCGTTGCAACAGCAGGCCGCGATCACCGGGGTTCCGGTTGATCCGTCACAAATACCACACCAGTCACTCGACCCAAATTTTTCCGCCGATCTGCTGCACGACCTTTCACACGCCTATACCTCGGTATTCGTGGTCGCGGTGATATTGGTGGCATTTACCATCATCCCGGCGTCATTTCTGCCGAAAAAGCCCGCCACCCAAACAGCCCTCGAATAGGCCCTTGAACTGGGCCGCTGCCAGATGTACCCGAACGGTCTGCAGAATTCATTCGGCGGGCGCCGAATTCGCACTGACGGGTGACCGTTAAATATCCGTTGCACCAAACTGGCGGCGCTCGCAGCGGCTTGTGGCCGGTGCTAGCAGATCGGCAATCAGGGCAAAGCGACAAAATCGCGAGGGTGTCTCGATATGCTCGACCGCATGCTCAGCGACGCCATGGATGCGCGTTCCGCAGCTCCCAACGTCGCAGTGCCCATCGCTTCCATTGGACGTGCGGCGGCTGCGGACGGCCGCGACTACCCCGACAAACTCGACGCCAAGCTGTTGCGCGTCGTGTTCGTCTGCGGTCTGGCCGCCGTGATGGCGATCGTGGACAGCACCGTCGTCGCGGTCGCGCAAGGAACCTTCGCCACCCAGTTCAATTCCACCCAGGCCGTCGTCTCGTGGACGGTGGCCGGCTACATGCTCGCGTTTGCGACCGTGATCCCGATTACCGGATGGGCGGCCGACAGGTTCGGCACCAAACGGCTTTTCATCTGGTCGGTCCTGGTGTTCATGCTCGGCTCGCTACTGTGCGCGATATCGCCAAACATCATGCTGCTCATCGCTTTTCGGGTGCTGCAAGGTGTGGGTGGCGGCATGCTGATGCCGCTGAGCTTCGTGATCCTGACTCAGGAGGCAGGCCCGAAGCGGGTTGGCCGGCTGATGGCGATCGGGGGAATTCCGATCCTGCTCGGCCCGATCGGTGGGCCGATCCTGGGCGGCTGGCTGGTCGGCGCCTACGGCTGGGAGTGGATCTTCCTGATCAACCTGCCGATCGGGCTGCTCGCGGTCGTTCTGGCGGCGATCACCTTCCCCAAGGATCGCCCCGCCCCCGCGGAATCCCTCGACGTCATAAGCGTGCTGCTGCTGCCGCCCGGCGTCACGCTATTCCTGGCCGGAGTGTCGTCCATTCCGGCGCGGGAAACGGTCGCCGATCGCATGGTGTTGGTGCCGACGATCACGGGGGTGTTGTTGATCGCGGCATTCGTCATCCACTCCTTCCGCACCAAACACCCGCTCATTGACCTGCGACTGTTCAAGAACCGCGTGGTCACCCATGCGAATCTTGCCCTGCTGGTATTCGGTGCCCCCTTTGTCGGGGTAGGCCTGCTGGTCCCGAGCTACTTCCAACTCGTGATGCACCAAACGCCGATGCAGTCAGGGATGCATCTGGTGCCGGTCGGCCTCGGCGCCGTGTTGACGATGCCGCTCGCCGGGGCATTCATGGACAAGCACGGACCCGGCAAGATTGTGCTGATCGGTCTCCCGGTGATGGCGGCGGGCCTGGGCATCTTCACGTGGGGAGTCGCCACGGAGGCCGCCTACAACCCGACGCTGCTGATCGGGCTCGCGGTCATGGGCCTGGGTATCGGCTGCACCACCACGCCGCTGTCCGCGGCGGTCCTGCAGGCGCTTGCCCCCCATCAGGTCGCGCGCGGGACCACTCTGGTGACGGTCAACCAGCAGGTCAGCGGATCGATCGGGGCGGCGTTGATGGCGGTGGTCCTGACGCAGTTGTTCAACCACAACCCGGTCCTGGTGACCGCGAACAAGCTGGTCGCGGCGCAACAAGAAGCCACCGGTAAACGCATGCCGATCGAGTCCTCGGCATCGGCATGGAACACCCTGGGCCCCCAATTCGCCACCACCGTCACGCACGGCCTCTCCCACGCCTATACCGCGGTGTTCGTGGTGGCCGTCGCGTTGCTGGCGGTGACGATCATCCCGGCGGCGTTCCTGCCGATGAAGCGGCCGGAGCCAGAGCACGACCCAGAGCCGGCCGAGGCGCCGGCCGCCTGATCCGGCTTACCCCGCTCAGCCCTCGAACAGCATCGTCGCGATCCGCAGCACCGTTTCCATCGGGTCGGCCCGTTTGACCGCGGCGTTGACCGCGTCATTGAGCCACAGCGTCGAAAACCCATGCACCAGTGACCATGCCGCCAACTGCGCGCCCGCGGGGTCGGCCCGCGCGTGGGCATCGCGCAGCGTCGCCACCCCGCGTGAGAGCTCGGCACCGGCAGCGGCTTCCGCCGCGGCCAGTTCGGGGTCCGCGGCGTCCAGCAGCGACCTGTCGAACATCACCCGATAGTGGCCGGGATGGTCGATCGCGAACCGCACGTAGGCCAGCGCCGCGTCGGCGAAGTGCCCCCGCGCGTTGGTCAGCGCCTCGGCCAGCAGCGCGAACCCCTGCGCGGCCAGGGCGGTGAACAGGCCGCGGCGATCGACGAAGTGGTGGGCCGGCGCGGCATGTGACACGCCCGCGGCCCGGGCGAGCTCGCGCAACGACAGCCCGTCCGCGCCGCGTTCGGCCACCAGCAGTGCCGCTTCGCTCAGGATCACCGCGCGCAGGTCGCCGTGGTGGTAATTCGGGCGGTCCATGGCGGCCAGCATATCGAGCGAACTTGACATTGACTAGATCCGCCGTACGCTGGGGTAAAGCGCCAACTTGTCACTGTCTAGATTGGAATTGAGATGGCTCCGCTGATCGCCCTGCTGTTGGGCAGCATCGTCGCCCGGGTCGCCGGCTTGCTCGGCGTCGGTTACCTCGCCGGCTGGACCGCGGCGATCGCCGTCGGACTGGCTGCCATGTTCGTCCTGACCGGGATCGCCCACTTCGCCCCGCCGCTGCGCCGCGACCTGATCGCGATCGTGCCGCCGCGACTGCCCGCTCCCGGCCTGCTTGTCACCATCACCGGGGTGCTGGAGCTGCTGGGCGCGGCCGGGCTGCTGCTTCCCGAGACCCGGGTCACGGCAGCGGCATGCCTGTTGCTGCTGATGCTGGCCATGTTCCCGGCCAACGTCTACGCGTCCCGGATGCCCAACCCGCCCAAGTCGATGACGACGCGGCTACCCCAGCGCATCGCCACCGAGATCGCTTTTCTCGCCGCCGCCGTAGCGGTCGCCGTCGGCAGCGGCTAGCAGCCACGCGTATTGGAATGCGGTTTCCTGCCAACCCCGATAGCGGCCACTGACGCCGCCATGGCCGGCCGCCATCTGCGTCTTGAGCAGCACCGGGTTTCCATCGGTATTCGCGTGCCGCAACGCGGCCACCCACTTGGCCGGCTCCACATAGTAGACCCTGGTGTCGTTCAGCGACGTCATCGCCAGGATCGCGGGATACTTCTTGGCCTCGACGTTCTCGTAAGGCGAATATGACTTCATGTATGCGTAGACTTCGCTGTCGCTCAACGGGTTTCCCCATTCGTCCCACTCGGTGACGGTCAACGGCAGCGAGGGATCCAGGATTGTGGTCAGCGGGTCGACGAACGGGACCTGGGCGAGAATCCCGGCGAAAAGATCCGGCGCCATGTTGGCCACCGCCCCCATCAGCAGGCCACCCGCGCTGCCCCCCAACGCCACCAGCTGGTGCGGACGCGTCACACCCGAATCCACCAAATGCCGTGCCGCCGCGACGAAGTCGGTGAAGGTGTTCTTCTTCTCCAGCAGTTTTCCGTGCTCGTACCACAGTCGGCCCATCTCTCCCCCGCCGCGGACGTGGGCGATGACGAACACCATGCCCCGGTCCAGCAGCGACAACCGCGCGATGGAAAACGTTGGATCCGTGCATATTTCGTAGGCGCCGTAGCCGTAGATGAGGGTGGGCGCCGGAAATTCGAGGCCGGCACGATGGACGATCGACACCGGGATGCGGGTGCCGTCGGCGGCGAGTGCCCAGTCGCGCCGTTCGACGTAGTCGCTTGGCCGGTAGTCGCCGAGCACGGGTTGCTCACGCAACAAGGTGCGCTCACCGGTGCCCAGATCGACGTCGTAGACCCGCAGCGGCGTGACGAGCGATCCCGCCCTGATCCGCAGCTTCGGCGAAACCCAGTTCGGATTGCCACCCAGGCCCGACGACATCAGCTCCGAATCGAACGCGATTTCCTCGGGCTCACCGTATTCACCGTCGGCACCGATGGGCCACAACTGGATTCGCGGCAATGCTGCACGCCGGTAACTGATGACCAGATGGCCCGCAAAAGCGTCGACGGCTTCGAGCCGAACATCGTCGCGGTGTGCAACCAGGGTGCGCTGCTGCGTGGGATCGCTGACCGGGGCCTCGGCCAGCGTGAAGTTCACCGCGCCGTCGTTGTGCAGGATCAGGAATCGATCCTGTCCCCCCACCACCGCGTGCTCCACCGAGTATTCGACACCTTCGCGGCGCGGCAGCACCACGGTGAACTCGGCGTGCGGGTCCGCGGCGTCGGCGTAGCGCACCTCGGAGGTGACCGACGAGCCCGAGGCAATGAAGACATACGCCTCACTTCGGCTCAGGCCGGCCCCAAGCCAAAACCGTTCGTCGGCTTCGTGATACACCAATTCCGGCGGATCGCCCGAGCCCAGCCGATACCGCCACACCTTGTCCGGGCGATGGGCGTCGTCCAGCGTCAGGTAGTACACGGTCCGGTGGTCGGCCGCCCATGTCACTCCGCTCGCGATGTCGGCGATCTCGTCGGGATACTTCTCACCGGTGCGTAAGTCCTTGAACCGCAACGTGTATTTCTCATCGCCGACGACGTCGACGGAGTAGGCGAGCAGGTTGGCATCCAGGCTGACCAGGGCGGCGCCCAGGGAAAAGAAGTCGTGCCCCTCGGCCTCTTCATTCGAATCGAGCAGAATCTGCTCACCCGGAATGTCGGTGTTCTCGTCCAGAGCCGGCGGGTCCCAGTCGTCGGGATCGGCCACCGGGCAACGGCACTGGACCCGATACTGCTTTCCCTCGAAAGTGCGCGAGTAATACCACCAGTCGCCTTGCCGGGTCGGCACCGACAGGTCGGTTTCCTTGGTACGTGCCTTGATCTCGTCGAAGATCTTCTGCCGCAACGGTTCCAGGTGGGCAAGGGACCGGTCGACATAGTCGTTCTCGGCTTCGAGGTAGCCGATGACTTCGGGATTCGACTTTTCGCGCAGCCATTCGTACGGATCGACGAACACATCGCCGTGGTGCTCGCGGGTGGTCTCCACCCGCTTCGCCACAGGTGGGGTACCGGAGTCCGTCATACGGCCGGGCCGATCCAGTCGCCGAAACTCAAACCGGAAATGCGTTCGTAGGCATTGATATAACGGTCGCGAGTGGCGGCAATGATGTCGTCCGGCAACGGTGGTGGCGGTTCGGTGCCGTGCCGGTCCCAGCCGGATTCTGGACTGGTGAGCCAATTGCGGACGAACTGCTTGTCGAAACTGGTCTGCACCACCCCGACGCGGTAATCCTCGGCGGGCCAGTACCGCGAGGAGTCCGGGGTGAAGATCTCGTCGGCCAGCAGCAGGTTGCCGTCGCGGTCGGTGCCGAATTCGAACTTGGTGTCGGCGATGATGATTCCCCTCGTCAAGGCATGGTCGGCGGCCTGCACATAGATCTGCAGCGTGCGGTCGCGCAGCTGATTGGCGCGCACCCCGCCCACCATCTCGATCACCCGGTCGAAGGCGATGTTCTCGTCGTGATCGCCCAGGGCGGCCTTGGTCGCCGGGGTGAACAGCGGCTGGGCGAACTTGCTGGCCTCGACCAGCCCCGGCGGCAGCGCAATGCCGCACACCTTGCCGGTCGCCTGATAGTCCACCAGCCCCGAGCCGGTCAGATAACCGCGGGCCACGCATTCCACCGGCATCATCTCCAGCTGACGCACCACCAGCGCGCGGCCCAGCACCTCGTCGGGGATGCGGGGGTCGTCGGGCGGCCCGGCCAGGTGGTTGGGGGCTTGGACAAGATCGGAGACGAGGCCGAAGAAGAACACGCTCATCGCCGTCAGGATGCGGCCCTTGTCCGGGATCGTGCTGTCCAGGACGAAGTCGTACGCCGAGATCCGGTCGCTGGCGACCAGCAACAGGTGCTCTTCGTCGACGCGGTACAGCTCGCGGACCTTGCCGCTGGCCAGATGCTGGTAGTCGGACAGTGCAGGGCGCATCGGGCCAGCCTATCGGGAAGCCCACCGGAGTCCTGGAGCTGTGCTGGGATCGAGGTCATGAGATCGCGCTTCCTGCCCTATGCCACCACGCCCGGCCGATTGCTGGCCCAGCTGTTCAGCGACGTCGTCATCGTCGTGTGGACGGCGATCTGGTTGCTTGTCGGCACCGCCGTGTACGACGCCATCTCGACGATCGCCGACGCCGGCCGCCAGGTCGAGGATGGAACCCACAGCATCGCGGGGAACCTGGCCTCGGCAGGCCATGGCGCACAACACATTCCGGTCGTCGGCGACAATGTCAGCAAACCGCTCAACTCGGCCAGTCAGGCCGCGCTCGACATCGCGGGTGCCCTGCACGAGCTGGTCACCACGGCCGGCTGGCTCGCGGTGCTGCTCGCCCTGGCCGTCGTCGCTCCCCCGATCCTGATCGCCGACATGCCGTGGCTTTACCTGCGGCTGCGGTTTTTCCGGCGCAAACTGACCGTGACCGCCCTGGCCGCCACCCCGGCCGGCGAACAGTTGTTGGCCCTGCGCGCGCTGACGAATCGTGCACCGGGGAAGCTGGCCGCGATCAGTGCGGATCCGGTCGGTGGCTGGCGTCAGCAGGACCCCGTCACGATCCGCGCGCTCGCGGCGCTGGAACTGCGCTCGGCGGGGATCACGCTGCGCGCGCGCTAGCGTGCGGCCAGCGCGCGCCGGGCCCGCAGCAATCCCGCCACGACCACGATCAGCCACGCTGCCAACGCGTCCCAGAAGAAGACCAGCGACACGGTGATCAGCGAGCGATGCCCGAGCTCGGCCGCCATCGTGTAGCTGGCGGCCGAGTACATGCCCAGCGGGAACACGAACGCCCACCACACCCCGGCGAAGTGCAGCATCTCGGGGCGACGACTCATCCGGTGCAAGCCGAAGTAGATCAGTGGTGGTATCCACAGCGTGGCCGCCACCCAGGTCACGACCGTGACGACGAGTATCGGCCCGGAGAGCCACGCCGGGGCCAGGCGATGGATGTTGTCGCCGGCCAGCGTCGCAATCGCCAAGCCGCCCATCAGGATCCAGGTGTCGGGTTCGAAGCCGTCCCGATCCTGACGCTCGGCGACGGTGCGCGACAGGATCAGCCAGGTCATCAGCGCGTAGATACACAGCGCTACCACCCAGATCGGCACCGCCACGGAAAGCCACCAATGCTGGGACGTATAGCGGGCGACCTTGCCGGCCGAGATCGCCAGGCCGGAGGTGCCCACGCTGGCCAGCTCCCATGCGCCGTGCGCCTGGTGGCGCAATGCCCTCCAGCGTCGCGCCGCCATGTTGCGGGCGCTGAGCGCGATCAGCACCAGCCAGGACGCCAGCGCGGCAAGCCCCAGCACCCACAGCAGGACCGGCCGGGTTGCCAGCCGGCTGTCCAGCACCGCGCAGGCGGCCACAAACGTGAACAGCCGCAACGTCACATCGGGATCGCCGAAGTCCCAGCGCGCGCCGGTCACGATGACGAGCGCGACCAGGACCGCCAGGCCCAGCGAAGCGAGAATGCCGAGCCCTTCGCTGATCGCGCCGTAGTGGTGGTTGCCCGCGGCGATGGACAGGATTCCGGTCGCCATCACCGCGGCGAACACATCGGGTGACGGCTCGACGTCGGCGAGCCGGAACCTCACGATGCCTCGGTTAGTTCCACGACCAAGTGCCGGATTCCGGTGTGGCGGTTGCTCCGCGTCCATTCCACCGGCCGCACCACCCGCACGGCGCCGAAGCGCGACAGCAGCTCCTCGTACAGGACGCGCAGCTCCAGGCGCGCCAGATTGGCCCCCAGGCAGTAGTGCACACCCTGGCCGAAGCCCAAGTGCGGATTGGGTTTTCGGCCGATGTCGAACTCGTCCGCACGGTCGAACACGCCGGCGTCGCGGTTGGCCGAGCCCTCCCAGATCTGTACCTTCTGCCCGGCTTCGATCGACTGCCCGCCGAGAACGACGTCACGGGTGGCGGTGCGCCGCTTGGACGGCGACGGCGAGGTCCACCGCACCATCTCCTCGACGGCCGTTGGCAGTAATCCGAAATCCGCACGCAGGGCCCGCAATTGGTCCGGGTGCTCGGCCAACGACAGCAGCCCGCCCGCGACCGCGTTGCGGGTCGTCTCCGCGCCGGCACTGAACAGCAGGCTGAAGAACAGATACACCTCGAGATCGGACGGGACCGGTCCGTCCACCTGTTCGACCGTCGCGTTGGCGACGACCGACAACATGTCGTCGGTCGGATTGGCACGTTTCGACGCGATCAGCTCTTGGCCGTAGTTGTACATTCGCGACCCGGCCTCTTCAGCCGACAGCTGTGACAGGGACGCCTTGCGCGAGCCGCCGAAGTCGAACTGCGGCTCGATGGCCTCGAAGAGCCAATGCCGTTCGGATTCAGGCACTCCCAGTAGGATGCAGATCATCTGCATCGGCAGTTCGGCGGCGATATCGACGAGGAAGTCGAAGGGTTCGCCGGGCACCACGTGATCCAACAGCCGTTGTGCCCGGGCCCGCAGGTCGTCTTCGATGCGGCGGATCATCCGCGGCGTCAGCCCGGAGCTGACCAGTCGCCGAATCTGGGAATGCCGCGGATCGTCCATCATGTTGAGGACTTGGCCCGCGATGGACAGGTCCTGTAACAGCGTCCCGCCGAACGGTCGGGTACCGCCGGTCACCGATGAGTAGGTCACCGGGTCTTTCAGCACGGCAAGGTTTTCCGCGTAGGTTGCCACGGACCAGAAGCCCTCACCGTCCGGGGTGTTGTCGGTCGGCTCATGCCAGTAGACCGGCGCCTCGCGGCGGTGCACCGCGAACAGCTCATGGGGAAAACCGTTGGCGAAGTTATCCAGATCGGTGAAATCGATCCCCGAGAGCGCGCCGGCGAGAGTCACAGGATCGCACCCGGAGCGTACTTGGCCGCGTCCGGGTAGCGGCCCACCAGCGAATCCACCATCGCAGCAACCTCATCGACCTGATCGCCGGCGGCGCCGGTGAACGCTTTCTTGTCGGCCAGCGCGGCGTCCAGCGCCGCGCGGTCCAGCGGCAGTCGCTCGTCGGCGGCCAACCTGTCCAGCAGATCGGGCTCGACGCCGCGCTCCCGCATCGCCAAAGCCGTTGCCACCGCGTGTTCGCGGATCACGTGATGGGCGGCCTCGCGTCCCATGCCGGCCCGCACGGCCGCGATCAGCACCTTGGTGGTGGCCAAAAACGGCAGGTAGCGATCCAACTCCCGCTCGATCACCGCGGGGTAAGCGCCGAACTCGTCGAGCACCGTCAGAAATGTCTCGATCTGACCGTCGATGGCAAAAAAGCTGTCCGGCAAGGCAACTCGGCGGACCACCGAGCAGAACACGTCGCCCTCGTTCCACTGCGCGCCGGCCAGCTCGGCGGCCATCGAGGCGTACCCGCGCAGCACCACCTGCAGCCCGTTGACCCGTTCGCAGCTGCGGGTGTTCATCTTGTGCGGCATCGCCGAGGAGCCGACCTGTCCTTCGGCGAACCCTTCCGTCACGAGTTCGTGCCCCGCCATCAACCGGATGGTGTGGGCCATCGACGACGGCCCGGCCCCGAGCTGCACCAGCGCGGAGAGCACATCGTGATCCAGCGAACGCGGATAGACCTGCCCGACGCTGGTCAAAACCGTTGCGAAGCCCAGGAATTCAGCGACACGCCGCTCGAGTTCGGCCAGCTTCACCGCGTCGCCGGCCAGCAGGTCGAGCATGTCCTGCGAGGTACCCATCGGACCCTTGATGCCGCGCAGCGGATAGCGGTCGATCAACTCGCGCAGCCTGGTCAACGCGATCAGCGTCTCCTGAGCCGCCGACGCGAACCGCTTGCCCAGCGTGGTGGCCTGCGCGGCGACGTTGTGGCTGCGTCCGGCCATCACCAGATCGCGGTAGGACACCGCCCGCTCGGCAAGCCTCGCGACCACCGCCACGCCGTGGGAGAAAACCAGTTCCAGCGACCGCCGGATCTGCAGCTGCTCGACGTTCTCGGTCAGATCCCGACTGGTCATCCCCTTGTGCACATGCTCGTGGCCGGCCAGCGCGTTGAATTCCTCGATGCGGGCCTTGACGTCATGCCGCAGCACCCGCTCGCGATCCGCAATCGACGCCAGGTCCACGTCCTCGAGCACGCGCTCGTAGTCGGCGAGTGCCTCGGCGGGCACCGGAACGCCGAGTTCGGTCTGCGCCTGCAGCACGGCCAGCCACAGCCGCCGCTCCGCGACCACCTTGGCCTCCGGCGACCAGATCCCGACCATCTCGGCGCTGGCGTACCGGGCGGCCAGCACATTCGGAATGCTCACTGGGCCAGCTTATCGACCGCGAGACTGCGACTGGCAACGCATTTGCGCCAGTAGCGGCGCCGGTGGTTACAGTTTCGCGGCATGTACTACGCCGGCGTCGACCTCGCGTGGGGCGTCCGCAACCCGACCGGTGTCGCTGTCGTCGACTCCGGAGGTTGCCTGGTGAGCGCCGGCGCGGTCCGCGACGACGACGAAATCCTGGCGGCGTTGCGCCCTTACGTGGGCGGCGAGTGTGTGGTCGGGTTCGACGCGCCGCTGGTGGTGAACAACCCCACTGGTCAGCGCCCCGCCGAGACCGCGCTCAACCGCGACTTCCGCAGGTTCGAAGCCGGTGCGCATCCGGCCAACACCGGGAAACCCGAGTTCGCCAACGGTCCGCGCGCGGCGCGGCTGGCCCGGGCGCTGGGCCTGGACATGGATCCCCGCTCGCGGGCGGTGCGGCGCGCGATCGAGGTCTACCCGCACGCGGCGACCGTCGTGCTGTTCCGGCTGGAGCGGACCCTGAAATACAAGGCCAAGCCCGGCCGAACCCTCGAGCGGCTCAAATCCGAGTTACTGCTGCTGATGGACGGTGTCGAGCGGCTTGCCGGCACCGACGTGCCGATGCGCGTCGCCGATCACCCCGACTGGATTGAGCTGCGCAAACAGGTGGCGACGGCGCAGCGCAAGAGCGAGCTGCGCCGCGCCGAAGACCCGGTCGACGCCGTGGTCTGCGCGTATGTGGCGCTGTTCGCCCAGCGCTGCCCGGGCCGCATCACGATTTACGGGGACGCGGCCGACGGGTACATCGTGACGCCGTCGCTGCCGACCGACCAATGACAGGTCAGATCCGCACCGGCCGCTCGTCGATCGGAGCGAGCACGTCGATGATGTCGATCACCGTTCCCATCGCCGCGGTGCGCGGGTCGCGGCCCTCGACCAGCGCGGAGACCACCGAACCGTCGACCGCGCAGATCAGCGTGCAGATCAGCTCGATGCGCACGGCGCGACCGGACCGCTCGATCGCCTCGGCGACGGCGTCGGCACGCTGGCGCAGGCTGCGGCGCATCGTCTCGCGCAACGCGGTCAGGCGGGTGCAGGCGATGTTTCGCTCATACCGCGAGATCAGTTGCTCGACAAGGGTCTGATCCGACAGGTCGCCCACCAACAGGTCGACCAGTACTTCGGCGGTGGTCTCGGGCCCACGGCGCCGCCGCGACAACGCGTTGACCCGAGCTCGCAGCTGCGCCACCTCGATCATCGCGATGTGTTCGACCGCGCGCGCGATCAAATCGTCGAGCGACGAGAAGTAATAAGTAGTGGACGCCAACGGCAGACCGGCCCGCTGTGCGACGGCTCGGTGGCGCACCGCTTCGAACCCGCCTTCGGCAAGCAGCTCGGCGGCAGCGCTCACTAGCGCATACCGTCGACGTTCTCCTTTCGGAGTAACCGCTGCAGTCACGAGTGACCATCGTGCCAGTCCAAGTGGTACTGCATTGCCATTTCCGCTAAACGGCCCGCCGAACCAACATGGCATGATGGCCCGCATGCCCGACTTGAGCCGCCGCGCGGTGCTCGGTCTTGGTGCCGGCGCGGCAATAGGTGCGACCGGCGCGTTCGTGCTCGAGAACCTGTTACACACCAGTACAACTCGCAACATTCCGGTGTCGACGGCCGGCACGCAGGTTCCGTTGGCCCCGTCACCTTCCGCTCCCGCCGAGCCGGCTCCCGCCGGGGACCCGGCGCCGACGATGACGACGGGTTCCTTCGTGTCGGCGGCACGCGGCGGGATATCGACGAACTGGGCGATCGCCCGGCCGCCGGGGCAGACCAAGGCGCTGCGTCCGGTGATCGCACTGCACGGCAAGGGCAGTGACGCCGCCACCGTGATGGCCGGCGGCGTCGAGCAGGGTCTGGCCCAAGCCGTCAATGCGGGACTACCGCCGTTCGCGGTCGTCGCCGTCGACGGCGGTGGCGGCTACTGGCACAAGCGATCTTCGGGCGAAGACTCCGGCGCGATGGTGCTGGGCGAACTGATTCCGATGCTGGACAGCCAGCGGCTGGACACCTCCCGGGTGGCCTTCTTGGGTTGGTCCATGGGTGGGTACGGCGCATTGCTGCTCGGCGGCCGGCTGGGACCCGCGCGCACCGCGGCGATCTGTGCGGTCAGCCCGGCGCTGTGGATGTCTTCGGGGGCAGCCGCACCCGGCGCCTTCGACGGCCCCGACGACTTCGCCGCGAATTCGGTGTTCGGAATGCCGGCGCTGGCGTCCATTCCGATCAGGATCGACTGCGGCGACAGTGATCCGTTCTACGACGCGACCAAGCAGTTCATCGCCCAGCTGCCGAACCCGCCCGCGGGTGGTTTCTCACCCGGCGGGCACAACCCCGCGTTCTGGAGCGCGCAGCTGCCGGCCGAACTGACCTGGATGGCACCGCTGTTGACGGCATAAGCCCTGTCAGCAAGGCATTTGAGCCGTAGCGCTACGCTCGCGTGGGTGAGCGCGCCGTTCAACTGGAACTTCCCATACGCCTGGCCACGAAAGCCCGTCCTGGGATCGAACGTCGTGAGCACATCGCAACCGCTTGCCGCGCAAGCGGGTCTTCGGATGCTCGCCGAGGGCGGCAGCGCCGCCGATGCGGCCGTCGCCACCGCCATCACGCTGACCGTGGTGGAGCCGGTGTCCAACGGCATCGGCTCGGATGCGTTCGCGATCGTCTGGGACGGCAAGCAGTTGCACGGGCTGAACGCCTCTGGCCGTTCGCCGGCGGCGTGGACGCCGGAGTACTTCGGCGGCAACGGTGTTCCCGTGGCGGGCTGGAATTCGGTGACCGTGCCGGGAGCGGTGTCCGCATGGGTCCAGTTGCACGCCAAGTTCGGCAAACTCCCGTTCGAGCGCCTCTTCGAGCCGGCGATCTCCTACGGCCGCAACGGCTTTCCGGTCTCGCCGACGATTGCGCAGCAGTGGGCGGCCCAAGTCCCGATGTTCGAATCGCAGCCGGGCTTCGCCGAGGCGTTTCTGCCCGGCGGGCGGGCGCCGAAACCCGGTGAGCGCTTCCGGTTTCCCGAACAAGCGACCACCCTGGAAAAGATCGCCGCGACCAACGGCAAGTCGTTCTACGGCGGGGAACTGGCGGCCCGACTCGAAGCGCACGCGACGGGGAACGGCGGCGCACTGCGGGTCGGCGACCTCGCCGCCCATCGAGCCGACTGGGTGGGCACGATCAGCGGAGACTACCGCGGCTACACCGTTCACGAGATACCACCCAATGGCCAGGGCATCGTCGCGTTGATCGCGCTGGGAATCCTTGCGCAGTTCGACATGTCCTCGCTGCCAGTCGATTCCGCCGACAGCGTGCACCTGCAGATCGAGGCGCTCAAGCTGGCGTTCGCGGACGCGGACGCCTACGTCTCCGACATCGACCATATGCCGGTACGCCCCGAGGACCTACTGGACACCGAGTACCTCAAGCAGCGCGCCGCGCTGATCGACCGCAACCGGGCCAGGCCCGCATCGGCGGGCACCCCGACCGGGGGCACCGTCTACCTCACCGCCGCCGATGCCACGGGGATGATGGTGTCGATGATCCAGTCGAACTACCTGGGGTTCGGGTCCGGGGTGGTGGTGCCGGGCACGGGCATCTCACTGCAAAACCGTGGAGCGGGTTTCGTTGCGAATCCAGGACATCCGAATCAAGTCGGGCCGAACAAGCGGCCCTACCAGACGATCATCCCGGGCTTTGTGACCAAGAACGGCGCGCCCGTGATGAGCTTCGGGGTGATGGGCGGTCCGATGCAGCCCCAGGGCCACGTGCAGGTGTTGGTCCGCATCGCCGACTATGGCCAGAATCCGCAAACGGCCTGCGACGGGCCCCGGTTTCGCTGGGTGCAGGGCATGCAGGTCAGCTGCGAGCCGGGTTTTCCGGCGTCGACGCTAGACGAGTTGCGTCGGCGCGGGCACGACCTGCTCATGATCGACGACTACAACGCATTCGGCAGCTGCCAGGCGATCTGGCGTCTCGACGACGGGTACGTCGCGGCGAGCGACCCGCGCCGCGACGGGCAAGCAGCGGCGTTCTAGACGTGGATTTTGCCCTCTTGCGCCAGCAATCCGATATCGGTGCGAAAGTGGCTGCCCGGAAGCCGAATTGAGTCGAGAATCCGATACGCGTCCGCGCGCGCATCGCTCAGGTCGGCGCCGGTGCCCACCACCGACAGCACCCGCCCACCCGACGAGACGATCGCACCGTCGTCTCTGCGCGCCGTCCCGGCATGTAACACTCCGTCGGCTTCGGATCCGCCGATGACATCGCCGACCCGCGGGCGTCCGGGATAGTTCTCGGCGGCCAGGACCACGGTCACGGCCGCGCCGGCTTTCCAGCGCAACTCGCCAAACCCGGCCAGCGCGCCGGTGCTGGCGGCGTGTAGCAGCTGTCCGAGCGGTGAGTCCAGCAGGGCCAGCACCGCCTGAGTCTCGGGATCGCCGAAGCGGCAATTGAATTCGACCACCGCCGGCCCCTTTGCGGTAATCGCCAGACCGACATAGAGCAATCCGCAGAACGGGCTACCGCACCGAACCATCTCGGCGGCAACGGGTTCGACGATCTCGCTGACGATTTCGCGGTACACGTCGTCGGGCAGCCAGGGCAACGGCGCGTAGGCGCCCATCCCGCCGGTGTTCGGGCCGGCGTCGCCGTCACCCACCCGCTTGAAATCCTGCGCCGGCAGCAGCGGCACCACCGTCTCGCCGTCGACCACACAGAACAGCGACACCTCGGGACCGTCGAGGAAGGACTCCAGCAACACGGGATGACCGGACTCCAGCAGGCCGGCGCCATGGGCGCGGGCGGCATCGCGATCCGGTGTCACCACCACGCCTTTGCCGGCCGCCAGGGCGTCGTCCTTGACCACCCACGCCGGCTCACCGACTGGCGGCCCGAACCGGTCCAGGGCCGCATCCAAATGCGCCGGATTGTCCACGAGTTCGCTGGAAGCGGTCCGCACCCCGGCGGCCGCCATCACCTCCTTGGCGAAGGCCTTCGACCCCTCGATGCGGGCCGCGTCCTTGCCGGGCCCGAAGCAGACGATGCCGGCGGCGCGGACGGCGTCGGCCACGCCGAGCACCAACGGGACCTCGGGGCCGATGACGACAAGGTCGGCCCGGACCTCGCGGGCCAGCGCGACCACGTCCGCACCGGAGCTGATGTCGACGTCGTGCTGCTCGGCCAACCGGGCCGTGCCGGCGTTGCCGGGAGCGATGATTAACCCCGTGACCTGCGGATCTCTACTGAGAGCCAGCAGCAGGGCATGTTCACGGGCACCGGAGCCGATCACCAGAACGCGCACGACAGGTCAGACTAGCGGCACGGCGTTACAGGATCTTCTCGAGCAGGTTTTTCAGGTCGGATTGCTGGGCCGCGGTGAGTCGGCCGAGGCGCTTGTCGAACTCGTCGGACAGCAGCGCCAGGCCCTTGGCGCCGGCTTGGCGACCGGCCGAGGTCAGCAGCAGCCGATGGCGCCGCAGATCGGCCGGGTCGATCTCGCGGCGCACGAATCCGGCGGCCTCGAGCCGCTTCAGATATAGCGTCACCGTCGCCTTGGGCATGCTCAGTGCCGCGGCCAACTCGGCCGGGTAGGGGTGCTCGTCGATCTCGGCGAGCAGGAACAGCTCCTTGGACTCAAGCCCCAGCGCGCAGATGTCGGCCTCGGCACTCGAGATGACCGAGAGCAGCACCCGATAGTTCAGTGACCAGATCTTGGCCGCGCCATCCGCAGACATCGACCAGATCGTTCAGTAGTAAACTAGTATAGAAGCGAACAACCTCATATCCGAACAATCTACCAGGAAGCGGCCATCATGCCTCTGGATCAATACGTGACACTCGGACGGTCCGGCCTGCGCGTCAGCCCCGTGTGTCTGGGCGCGATGACGTTCGGTGAAGATCTCGGCTGGGGCACCAGCGTGGAAGAGTCTCAACAGATCATCGATCGCTACACCCAACTCGGCGGCAACTTCATCGACACCGCCAACTTCTATACCCGAAGCCACTCGGAGAAGATCATCGGCGACCACGTCGGGCGGCACGCGGCACGGCGCGATCGTCTGGTGATCGCGACCAAGTTCAGCGGGAACTTGTATCCCGGCGATCCCAATGGCGGTGGCGCGGGCCGCAAATCGCTGATCAACGCCTGCGAAAATTCGCTGCGACGGCTACAGACCGACTACATCGACCTGTACTGGCTGCACATGTGGGACAAGAACACCCCGATCGAGGAGACGATGGCGGCACTCGACCACCTCGTTGCGGCCGGAAAGGTTCGCTACATCGGGGTGTCGGATACCCCGGCATGGAAGATCGTCGAGGCCAATCTGATCGCCCGCTTCCGCGGCTGGTCGGCGTTCATCGGCCTGCAGATCGAGTACTCGTTACTGGAACGCACCGTCGAACGAGAGCTGGTTCCGATGGCCAGCGAATTCGGCCTCGGTATCACCCCGTGGTCGCCGCTGAAAAGCGGTGTGCTCAGCGGCAAGTACACCCGGCGAAATACCGGTCAGCACAACGCCGATCGTGGCGCGCTGGTGGCCAGCTCACTCACCGAGCCGACCTACGCGGTCATCGACGAACTCGAGATCATCGCCAAAGCACACGATACGAACGTAGCCGCCGTGGCGCTGGCGTGGGTGCACGCCCAGACCGCCGTCTCGTCGATCATCATCGGGGCACGCACGCTCGCACAGCTCGACGACAACGTCCGCGCCGTCGACGTGAACCTGTCCGCCGAGGAATTGGACCGGCTCGACAAGCTGACCAAACCGAGTGTTGGCTTCCCCCAAAACATGTTGGACATGGTTCCGGGAATGATCAACGGCGGCACAACCGTCAACGGTGTCTACGGACCGACCTCGGAATACGTGATGCCCGAAGGCGGCCAGCCGTACTGAGAGGCAAGTCGTGTCTGCTCGGCGGGCTTAGTCGTTCTTTCCCGAATGCATCTTCAGCGCACCCTCGACGTTGGCCTTCTTGTCTTCGCCGGCCCCCTTCTTACGCTTGGCCACGACGGCATCGACCGCGCCGTTGAGGGCCGAACCCAACGGGAACCCGAGATAGTGGGTCAAAAAGACCGCCATCTCCTTCAGCTCCGTCTCACTGAGCTCGCCGTTGAGAAGTGCCGCGTTGATCTGGATTTCGGCCAGATCGCGATTCCCGATCGCGGTCACCGCCGTCAGCGTCATCAGCCGCTTGTCGCGCATCGACAATCCCGGCCGTGTCCAGATGCTGCCGAAGAGGTGGTCGACGGTCAGGTCGAAGTACGGGTCGCCCTCGATGTTGGGCATCTCCCAGCCGTAGACCTCGTTCATTTTTTCGAGGCCCTTGCGGCGCAGCTCGTCCATTACGACTCTTTCTGTGTGTGGGGTACCCCAAGGCCGGCGGCCAGCCGTTCGTATGCCAGCTGAGCAAGCGGCAAGTCAACCGATACCGCCTCGCCCAATTCGAGCGCCAGGCTCAGGTCCTTTTCGCCGAGCCCGCGCGTGTGCAGGAAGGGCCCGTACAGGAAGTTGTCCGGCTCAAGGTCTTTCATGTCCTCACGGACCATGATCGCCCCCGGACCGCCGGTGAGCGCGTCGGTATGGCGAACGACCCGGCCGAGCGCCTGCAGGTCCAGGCCCGCCGCCTCGGCGAGCTTCATGGCCTCACATGCCGCGACGTACGAGGTGAACGTCAACATGTTGCGCGCCAGCTTCATTCGGGTGCCCGCACCCGGCTCACCGGCATGGATGACCACCGACGCCCAGTGCTTGAATGCCGGCTTGATCCGCTCGTACACCGCACGCTCGGCGCCCACCATCGTCGCGAGCTCACCCTTGGCCGCCGCGGCGGCGCCACCACTGACGGGCGCGTCGACGACATGGATGTCGCGCGGCTTGAGTTCGGCCGCCAGCTCGACAGCGGTGGTGTCGCTGATCGTCGAGTGGATCGCAATGACGGTGCCGGGCTTGGCGTGGGCGGCCAACTCCGCTACCACCTCGCGCACCTGGGCGTCGTTGAGCACGGTGACGTGGATGATGTCGGCCGCGGCGATATCGGCGACGCTGTCGGCGATGCCGGCACCCTTTTCGGCCAGCGGTGTCATCGCCTCGGCCCGGATGTCGTAAACAGTCACCCCGCCCGGCCATTCGGTCATCTTCGTGGCCATCGGGGCGCCCATATTGCCCAGCCCGATATAGCCCAGGCGCAAATCGTCGCTCATGACCGTATTATCTGTCCGCCGTCGACGTTGAAGATCTGCCCGGTGATCCACTTGGCCTCGTCCGACAGCAGGAACAGGCACATACCGACCAGATCCTCGGGAGTTCCCATGCGCGACAAAGGAAGTCCCTTGACGATGTCGTCGACCATCTCCTTGGGCGTGGTGGTCCGATTGGCCTCGGTGTCGATGGGCCCGGGCGCGATCGCGTTGATCCGGATGTTGCGGCCGCCCAGCTCTCGCGAGAGTTGCTGGGTCAGCCCGTTGATACCCACCTTGGCCAGACCGTAGTAGTTCGAGTACAGCCAGGCCGCGGTGGAGGACTGGTTGACGATAGCCCCGCCGCCGCGCTTGGACATCTTCTTGTAGACCGCGCGGGTGCACCACAGCGCGCCGTCGAGGTTGACGCTCATGAACTTCTTGTAGTACTCGGGATCGATGGTTAGCAGGAAGTCCAGCTTCATGCCCCCGAAGATCGCCGCGTTGTTGACCAGGTAGTCGATGCCGCCGAACTCGGCCAGCGTGCGGTCGGCCATCGCCTTGGCCGACTCCGGATCGGAGACGTCTACCGGGATGCTCAGGGCGGTACCGCCGTCGGCGCAGATCTGCTTGGCCACCCCGTCGGCCGCCTCGGCATTGATGTCGGCCACGACAACCGCCGCGCCCTCGCGGGCCAGCGCCTCGGCGTAGGCCTCGCCGATGCCACCGCCCGATCCGGTGACGATGGCGACCTTGTTCTCGAATCTCATGCTTCGCTCCTCTGGTCAAACCGCTGTCGCGATGGTCTTGGTCTCCAGGTACTCCTCGAACCCGGCCAGCCCCATCTCGCGGCCGTTGCCGGATTGCTTGTACCCGCCGAACGGCGCATCGGCCGAATACCACACGCCGCCATTGACATTGATGGTTCCGGCGCGCACCCGCGCGGCCGCGCGCGCCGCCCGCTCGGGATCGGTGCCGAACACCGTGCCCGACAAGCCGTAAGCCGAATCGTTGGCAATGCGGATCGCGTCGTCGTCGCCGTCGTGCGGGATCACGGTCAGCACCGGACCGAAGATCTCCTCTTGCGCCACGCGGGCGTCGTTACCCAGACCCGCGATCACGGTGGGCTCGATGAAGAAACCGACCTCGCGGTCGGCCGGCCGGCCTCCCCCGCAGGCAAACGTCCCGCCCTCGGCGACCGCCGAGTCGAGGTAGCCCTCGATCCGGTCCCGCTGGCGCGCGGAAATGACTGGGCCGCAAATGGTTCCGGGGTCAGTGGGGTCACCGGCCTTGATGCCGCCCATCGTCGCGGCCGCGATGGAGACGGCCTCGTCGTAGCGGGCCCGCGGCACCACCAGGCGAGTGGTGATCGCGCATCCCTGCCCGGCATGCATGCACACCGAGAAGCCCGCCACGCCCACCGCACCGGCCAGGTCGGCGTCGTCGAGAACGATGAACGCCGACTTGCCACCCAGCTCGAGGAAGACCCTCTTGATGGTCGCGGCGCCGTCGGCCATCACGGCGCGGCCGGTGGCCGTCGACCCGGTGAACGAAACCATGTCCACCCGAGGGTCTTTGGACAACATCGCACCGACGCTGTGGTCGCTGGAGGTGACGATGTTGATCACACCGGCCGGGAAGTCGGTGTGCTCGGCGATGAGTTCGCCCAACACGGCGGCACACCACGGGGTATCGGGGGCGGGTTTGAGGACGACGGTGTTTCCGGCCGCCAGCGCCGGCCCGATCTTGGCCAGGTTGATCTGGTGGGGGAAGTTCCACGGCGTGATGGCACCGACCACACCGACGGCCTCACGGGCGATAGTGCGCCGGGTAGGAATCCCCATCGGCTTGGCCTCGCCGAGATCCTGGTTGTATTCGTAGGATTCGGCGGTATCGGCCGCGAACGCCAGATCGTTGACCGGGACCTCGAGCTGAGCGATGCCGGTCAACATCCGCGGCGCGCCGACTTCGGCGATGGTCATCTCCCGCAATTCTTCGAGGTGCTGCTGCATCGCCTCGCGCAGCTGGCGTACGCACCGCACCCGCAGTTCGGTATTGCGCGACCAGTCGGTGTCGTCGAAAGCGCGACGCGCGGCCTCGATCGCGCGGCTCATGTCGTCGGCATTGGCGTCAGCCGCGACTCCCAGCACTTCTTCGGTCGCCGGGTTGACCGTCGGGAAGGTACCGGCACCGCCCGCCGACATCTTGCCGTCGATGAAGAGTTCACTCACGCCGTCGGCCAACAAGGCCATCTCTCGCTCCCGTCTGTGCGTGGCAAATCCAAGGGGCGAATCGATCCGCCCATTCGAATGGACAGTTGTCCGATAATATCCCCTGGAACCATAGCCGTCGGGTCATCCGCGGTGCAAGAGCCGATCTCGAAACGGGCCGCAATTTGCGGCATAACTGCTAATTAAACTGCAATTTTAGCTGACGGGCTTGCTTGCTGTCCCATCCGTCCGATAGCTTGGACATGTGTCCAGCGATGCCCTGGTTACGGTCACGGCCCAGACCGAGCAACCACCCGGTCAGGCGGCGCGCAATCGCCGCCAGGAGGAGACCTTCCGCAAGGTGCTCGCCGCCGGCATCGAAACCCTGCGCGAGAAGTCGTACGCCGACCTGACGGTGCGCGCCGTCGCGGCCCGCGCCAAAGTCGCCCCGGCCACCGCCTACACCTACTTCTCGTCGAAAAACCACTTGATCGCCGAGGTGTACCTGGACCTGGTGCAGCAGGTCCCGTTCTTCACCGATGTCAACGACCCCATGCCGGTTCGGGTGGACAAGGTGTTGCGCCATCTGGCATTGGTGGTCGCCGACGAGCCCGAGGTCGGGGCGGCGTGCACGATCGCGCTGCTCGGCGGTGGCGCCGATCCCGCGGTGGGTGCCGCACGTGACCGGATCGGTGCGGAGATCCACCGCCGCATCGCAACGGCCATCGGGCCCGGCGCCGACACCGGCACGGTGTCCGCGCTCGAGATGACGTTCTTCGGCGCACTGGTACAAGCCGCCAGTGGCCAGTTCACCTACCACGAGATCGCCGACCGGTTGGCCTACGTGGTCAGTCTGATCCTGCCCGGCACTCCGGAGACGAGCCAGGAGACAAGAACTTAGATGACCATCCATGTTGGAGACCACGAGCTGGTTCTCGATCCCTACGACTACGACTTCCACGAAGACCCGTATCCGTACTACAAGCGACTGCGCGACGAGGCTCCGCTGTATCGCAACGAGGAACTGAACTTCTGGGCGCTGTCGCGGCATCAGGATGTGCTGAAGGGATTCCGCAACAGCACAACGCTTTCCAACAAGTTCGGCGTCTCGCTGGACCCGGCCTCGCGCGGCCCGCACGCCAGCAAGACGATGAGCTTCCTCGCGATGGACGATCCGGCCCACCTGCGGCTGCGCACGCTGGTGTCGAAGGGCTTCACACCGCGCCGCATCCGCGAGCTCGAACCGCGAGTCACCGAGATCGCGGTCAAGCACCTCGACACCATGCTGGAGGCGGCCGCATCCGGCACCGCCACTGTGGATTTCGTCGACGAGTTCGCGGGCAAGCTGCCGATGGATGTGATCTCCGAGCTGATGGGTGTACCCGAGGCGGACCGCGTTCAGGTCCGGGCCTGGGCCGACGGCGTGATGCACCGCGACGAGGGCGTCACCGACGTGCCGCCGGAAGCCGTCGAGGCGTCGATCAATCTGATCGTCTACTACCAGCAGATGGTCGCAGACCGGCGCACCAAGCCCACCGACGATTTGACCACCGCACTGCTGGAAGCCGAGATCGACGGCGACCGACTCACCGACGACGAAGTGCTCGGCTTCATGTTCCTGATGGTGATCGCCGGAAACGAGACGACCACCAAATTGCTTGCCAACGCCGCATTTTGGGGACACAAGAATCCCGACCAACTGGCGGCAGTCTACGACGACCACGAACTTGTGACGCCGTGGGTCGAGGAAACACTGCGCTACGACACGTCCAGCCAGATCCTCGCGCGCACCGTGGCCGGCGAGCTCACCCTCTACGACACCACGATCCCCGACGGGGACGTGCTTCTGCTGCTCCCCGGTTCCGCCCATCGCGACGAGCGGGTGTTCGACAACCCCGACGACTATCTGATCGGGCGTGAGATCGGGTCCAAGCTCATGAGTTTCGGTAGCGGCGCACACTTCTGCCTGGGAGCCCACCTGGCCCGGATGGAAGCCCGCGTGGCGCTCACCGAGTTGTTCAAGCGAATCCGCGGATATCAAGTCGACGAGGCCAACGCCGTCCGCGTCCACTCCAGCAATGTCCGCGGATTCGCTCACCTACCCATCACCGTGGAGACCCGCTGATGCCTCGCTTCGACCCCCTACCCGAACGCCGGCCGGTGATCGTGGCCGGCGCCTCCTCCGGTATCGGAGAGGCCACCGCGATCGAACTCGCGGCGCACGGATTCCCGGTTGCCCTGGGCGCCCGCCGGGTGGAGAAGCTCGACGACATCGTCGGCAAGATCAACGCCGACGGTGGCGAGGCGGTCGGATTCCACCTCGACGTCACCGACCCGAACTCGGTGAAATCCTTTGTCGCACAGTCTGTCGATGCGCTCGGTGACATCGAGATACTGGTGGCCGGCGCGGGCGACACCTACTTCGGCAAGCTCGCCGAAATCACCACCGATGAGTTCGAGTCGCAGCTGCAGATCCACCTGGTCGGTGCCAACCGGCTGGCCGCCGCGGTGCTGCCTGGCATGCTCGAGCGCCGGCGCGGCGACCTGATCTTCGTGGGTTCCGATGTGGCACTGCGTCAGCGGCCGCACATGGGCGCCTACGGTGCCGCCAAGGCCGCACTGGTCGCGATGGTCACCAACTTCCAGATGGAGCTCGAGGGCACCGGCGTGCGGGCCTCGATCGTGCACCCCGGCCCGACGAAGACCAACATGGGCTGGAGCCTGCCGGCCGAGAAGATCGGGCCCGCTCTAGAGGACTGGGCAAAGTGGGGCCAGGCCCGACACGACTATTTCCTGCGCGCGTCGGATCTGGCCAGAGCAATCGCTTTCGTCGCCGAGACCCCGCGCGGTGGCTTCATCGCAAGCATGGAGCTTCAACCCGAGGCCCCGTTGGCCGACAACAAGGACCGCCAGAAACTCGCACTCGGCGAAGAGGGGATGCCGTCATGACCACCGCTATCGTGCCCCGGGTTTCCGGCGGCGAAGAAGAGCACGGCCATCTTGAGGAATTCCGCACCGACCCAATCGGTTTGATGAAGCGCGTGCGCGAGGAGTGCGGTGACGTCGGCTGGTTCCAACTGGTCGACAAGCACGTCATCCTGTTGTCCGGCGCGAGTGCCAACGAGTTCTTCTTCCGGTCCGCCGACGAAGATCTCGACCAGGCCGAGGCCTACCCGTTCATGACGCCGATCTTCGGCAAGGGGGTGGTGTTCGACGCCAGCCCCGAGCGGCGCAAGGAGATGCTGCACAACTCCGCGCTGCGCGGCGAGCAGATGAAGGGCCACGCCGCCACGATCGAGGGCGAAGTCAAGAAGATGATCGCCAACTGGGGCGACGAAGGCGAGATCGAGCTGCTCGACTTCTTCGCCGAGCTGACCATCTACACCTCGACGGCCTGCCTGATCGGGCTGAAGTTTCGCGAACAGCTCGACCACCGGTTCGCCGAGTACTACCACATGTTGGAGCGCGGCACCGACCCGCTGTGCTACGTCGACCCCTACCTGCCGATCGAGAGCTTCAAGTTGCGCGATGAGGCTCGCGTGAAACTCGTTGCGCTGGTTCAGGAAATCATGGATCAGCGCATCGCGAACCCGCCTAAGGACAAGAGCGACCGCGACATGCTCGACGTGCTGGTTTCGATCAAGGACGAGGAGGGCAATCCGCGCTTCTCCGCCGACGAGGTCACCGGGATGTTCATCTCGCTGATGTTCGCGGGCCACCACACCAGCTCGGGCACCTCCGCGTGGACCTTGATCGAGTTGATCCGTCATCCCGAGGCGTACGCCGAGGTGCTCACCGAGCTCGACGAGCTCTACGCCGACGGCCAGGAGGTGAGTTTCCATGCGCTGCGGTCGATTCCGAAGCTCGACAACGTCGTCAAGGAGACCCTGCGCCTGCATCCGCCGCTGATCATCCTGATGCGGGTCGCCAAGGGCGAATTCGAGGTCGAAGGGTTCCCGATCCACGACGGCGACTACGTCGCGGCCTCCCCGGCGATCAGCAACCGGATTCCGGAGGACTTTCCCGATCCGGACGCGTTCAAGCCCGATCGCTACAACAAACCCGAGCAGGCCGACATCGTCAATCGATGGACCTGGATTCCGTTCGGCGCCGGCCGGCACCGGTGCGTCGGTGCGGCATTCGCCCAGATGCAGATCAAGGCGATCTTCTCGGTCCTGTTGCGCGAGTACGAGTTCGAGATGGCCCAGCCGGCCGACAGCTACCACAACGACCACTCCAAGATGGTCGTACAGCTGGCCCGGCCCGCCAAGGCCCGCTACCGCAAGCGGAAAGCCTGACCGCTCATGAGTTTTCGAGTCGAGGCCGACCTGGACTTGTGCCAGGGCCATGCCATGTGCGAGCTGGAGGCACCGGACGTCTTCCGGGTCCCCAAGCGCGGAAAGGTCGAGATCGTCGACCCGGAACCGCCGGAAGAAGCCCGCGGCGAAGTTGAGCTTGCCGTCCAAATGTGTCCCACCCAGGCACTGTTCATCAAAGAGAAGGAAGACTGACCCATGACAAACAAGGCGTCACACTCGCGTGCTGATCTCGAGGCATGGGTCGACCGCTGGCTGCAAGCCAACAAGGACTGCGAAAAGGCCGGTGACTGGAAGCCGCTGGCCGACTTTTACACCAAGGACGCCACCTACGGCTGGAACATCGGCCCCAAGGAAGACGTGATGTGCGTGGGCGTCGACGAGATTCGCGATGTCGCCCTCGGCCTGGAGATGGAGGGCCTGGAGAACTGGGTCTACGAGTACCAGAAAGTGCTCATCGACGACAAACAGGGCGAGATCGTCGGGTTCTGGAAGCAGATCGTCAACAAGACCGACGGCACCCAGGACGCGATCTACGGCATCGGCGGCAGCTGGTTCCGGCTCAACGACGAAGCGCTCATCGAGTGGCAGCGTGACTTCTTCGACTTCGGTCACGTCGCGTACATGTTCGGCAAGCTCATCGAATCCGGCGACCTGAGCGACGGGATGCAGAAGCGCATCCAGCGCAGCATCGCCGGGGAGAAGTTGCCGGGCTACTACCCGCTTGGCCAGGCTCCGGTTCCGATCTGGTGACTAGACCAATGGCGCCGACCCGCCTCGCCCGGCTACGCCGCGCTCGCGATCGCCGCGCCGACCGGTTGGTGGTCCCCCGCTGTTTACAGCCCGGTGATGCACGTCATAATGGTCTGCGAATGAGAACACGTTCTAAATTGCCATCCGGCCCCGGCCGGCCCCTTTCACCGGCACTCGGGTCAGGGCACGTTAGCGGAGGACCTTCATGAAGACAAAAGGCGCACTGATCTGGGAATTCAACCAGCCGTGGACCATCGAGGACATCGAGATCGGCGACCCGCAAGCGCACGAGGTCAAGATTCAGATGGAAGCGGCCGGGATGTGCCATTCGGATCACCATCTAGTGACCGGCGGCATCCCGATGGCTGGCTTCCCGGTGCTCGGTGGGCACGAGGGCGCGGGCATCGTCACCGAGGTCGGCCCCGGTGTGGAGGACATCGCCCCCGGCGACCACGTGGTGCTGTCTTTCATCCCGTCGTGTGGGCAGTGTCCGACCTGCCAGGCCGGCATGCGCAATCTGTGTGACCTGGGCGCGGGCCTGTTGGGCGGGGCCGCGGTGTCCGACGGCACGTTCCGCATCCAGGCGCGCGGCCAGAACGTCTTCCCGATGACGCTGCTGGGCACGTTCTCGCCCTACATGGTCGTGCACCGCAGCTCCGTGGTGAAGATCGACCCGTCGGTACCGTTCGAGGTGGCCGCGCTGGTGGGCTGCGGCGTCACCACCGGCTACGGCTCGGCGGTCCGTACCGCTGACATCCGGCCGGGCCAGGACGTCGCGATCGTCGGCGTCGGCGGTGTCGGCATGGCCGCGCTGCAGGGCGCGGTCAACGCCGGTGCGCGCTACATCTTCGCGATCGACCCGGTGGAGTGGAAGCGCGACCAGGCCCTGAAGTTCGGTGCCACCCACGTCTACCCGGACATCGACGCCGCGCTGATGGGCATGGCCGAGGTCACCTACGGCCTGATGGCCCACAAGGTCGTGGTCACCGTCGGCGAGCTGCACGGCGCGGATGTCGACAACTACCTCAACATCACCCAAAAGGGCGGCACCTGCGTGCTGACGGCCATCGGCAGCCTGCTGGACACCAACGTGAACCTGAACCTGGCGATGCTGACCCTGATGCAGAAGAACCTGCAGGGCACCATCTTCGGTGGCGGTAACCCGCAGTACGACATCCCGCAGCTGCTGTCGATGTACAAGGCCGGCAAGCTCAACCTGGACGACATGGTCACCACCCAGTACCGGCTGGAACAGATCAACGAGGGCTACCAGGACATGCTGGACGGCAAGAACATTCGCGGCGTTATCCGGTACACCGACGCCGACCGGTAACCCGACCGGTCCTGGGTGACCAGCTTTCCGCACCTCTTGGCGCCGGGACGAATCGGCGCCATGACGGTGCGCAACCGGGTCGTGATGTCTCCGATGGAGACGATGTACGGCACCGGCGACGGGCTGCCGTCCGAACGCACCCGCGACTACTTCGCCGCGCGAGCCCGCGGTGGCGTTGGGCTGATCACGTTGGGCGCCACCGGGATTGACCACCATCACCCGGAGACTCCCGGCGGCCTGCACCTGGGCACCGACGAGGCGGTCGACGCCCATCGGGCGCTGGTGGACGTCGTGCACGAACACGGCGCCAAGATCCAGCCACAGCTCGTGCACGCCGGTCCCGACGGGCTGGGGCCCGAGATCTTCGGTGTCGAATCGTTGGGGCCTTCGGTGATCCCGTCCTACCTCACCGGCCGGCCGTCCAGCGAGATCAGCAAGCGACAACTCTGCGAGATCTTCGATTTGTTCAAGGCGGCGGTGCGCCGGGCCGCCGAGGCGGGCTACGACGGTATCGAGCTGCACGCCGCACACGGATATATGCTGCTGGGTTCTTTCCTTGCCCCACAACGCAATCGGCGTACCGACGACTATCGGGGCGATTCGACCCGGGGCCGGCTGCGGGTGGTGCTGGAGGCACTCGCCGCGATTCGGTCCGAGGTCGGCGACGCGCTGCCGATCACGCTGCGTATCTCCGGGTACGAACGGGTCGCCGGTGGACGGCCGATCTACGAAACCGCCCGCATCGCACCCGAACTCGTCGCCGCCGGCGTCGACGCCTTTCACGTCAGCGGTGGGGTTATCGATCGCCTCGTCACCGGCATGGTCAACGCCGCCGACGACGGCGACGCGCTCAACGTCGGTGCCGCCGCGGCCGTCAAGCAGGTGGTGGACGTGCCGGTGATCGCCGTCGGCCGGATCCACGACCCCGCCCTGGCCGAACGGATCCTGTCCGACGGACGCGCGGACTTCATCGCGATGGGACGCCCACTGCTTGCCGACCCCGAGCTGACGCGCAAACTGCAAGCCGGACAGCCGCATCGGGTCCGTAAGTGCATCTCCTGCGAAAACTGTATCGACGCAATGGAACAGCGCTTCTCGGTCGACTGCGCGGTCAACCCCCGCACCGGCAAGGAGCGCGAACTCGCCGCGCCCCGGGCCGGTCGCGCCAAGCGTGTCGTGGTGATCGGCGGCGGGCCGGCGGGCTTGGAGGCCGCCCGGGTGGCCGCCGAACGCGGACACCGCGTCACGCTTTTCGAACGCGCCGGCCAACTCGGCGGCGCGCTGCGCTGGGCGTCCGTACTGCATCCCGAGAACCAGCCGTTCCTGCGGTACCTGCGCGACGAGATCAACCTCAGCACCGCGAAAGTGCATCTGGGTCATGCTGTCTCGGCTGACGATGTCGTCGCACAGGCGCCCGACGCGGTCGTGGTGGCCACCGGGGGTCAGGTGGCGGTGCCGACGATTCCGGGTGCTGATCTGCCGCACGTGCATACCGGACCGGGCTTGCGCGAGTTACTCGGCGGCCACGCCGACGTCACCGATCCGGCCTGGCAGCGGCTGGGCGCCTCGCTGCTGGCGGGCTGGCGGCAGCGGCTGGTGCGCCCGGCCGCCGTTCGGCTCGCCACCCGCGCCTGGATGCCGGTCGGCCGGCGCGTCGTCATCATCGGCGGCGATCTGGTCGCGCTGGAACTCGCCGAGTTCCTGGCGGCCCGGGGCCGGCTGGTGACGATCCTCGAGCCCGGTAAGGACATCGCCCCGGAAGTGGGCAACAAGCGCAAGACTGAGCACATGGATCGGCTCGACCGCCTCGGCGTCACCGTGCACATCCGCGCGGCCGTCGACCGCATCACCACCCAAGGCGTGGCGTTCACGCCCGTCGGTGGGACCACTCGGGAACTGCCGGCCGACAGCGTCGTGATCGCCGGATCCGTCGAACCGGACACCACGCTGTTCGACGGCGTGAAGGCCGCGCTGCCCGGCGCCGACGTGCATGCCGCCGGCGATTGCAACGGGCTGGGGCTCATTCGCAAGGCAACCGAAGAGGGCGCACGCGCCGCGTGCGCGATCTAGTGACAGGAGAGATAACGATGACCCAAACCGCTCAATCCCCGGCGCTGACCGCGTCGCAGTCGTCATGGCGCTGCGCGCAGGGCAAAGACCGCGACGGCTGGCTGGCGTTGATGACCGACGACGTCGTCATCGAGGACCCGATCGGCAAGTCCGTCACCAACCCGGATGGCACCGGTGTGCGCGGCAAGGCGGCCGTCGGCGAGTTCTTCGACAACAACATCGCGCAGAACCAGCTGACCATCACCTGCGAGGAGACGTTCGGATCGAGTGATCCCAACGAGATCGCCCATATTCTGGTGCTGCAGAGCAAGTTTGAGGGCGGCATGACCAGCAAGGTGCGCGGCGTGTTCACCTACAAGGTCAACGAAGCCGGCCTGATCACCAACATGCGTGGCTACTGGAACCTCGATGTGATGGAGTTCGGCCAGGAGGACTGACGCGCGGGCGCCGGATCGGGAGAACCTATGCTGGGGCCATGGCGTCGATCTTCACCAAGATCATCAACCGCGAACTACCCGGCCGATTCGTGTACGAGGACGACGACGTCGTCGCCTTCCTGACGATCGAGCCGATGACCCAAGGGCACACGCTGGTGGTGCCGCGCGCCGAGATCGATCAGTGGCAGGACGTCGACAATCCCGCGTTCGCGCGGGTGATGTCGGTGAGCCAGCTGATCGGCAAGGCCGTGTGCAAGGCGTTTCGGGCCGAACGTGCCGGGCTGATCATCGCGGGGCTGGAAGTACCGCATCTGCATGTGCACGTGTTCCCCACCCGCAGCCTCAGCGACTTCGGCTTCGCCAACGTCGACCGCAACCCGTCGCCGGAATCGCTCGATCAAGCACAGGCGCGGATCAAGGCGGCCCTGGAGCAACTGGCTTAGCCCACCTGGGCGGGTACATCGCTGACGCGCGGCAGGGTGACACGGAAGCAGCACCCCTCGCCGGGCGCGGTCCGCACCGTGACCTTGCCACCGTGAGCGTGGACCAGCGAGTCGACGATGGACAACCCCAGGCCGGTGCCGCCGCTGGCCCGCGCGCGAGACGAGTCGGTGCGATAGAACCGCTCGAACACCCGCGACGCGTCCTGCTGACTCATGCCGGGCCCGCGGTCGGCCACCTCGATCACCGCGTCGTCGCCGTCGGTGCCGACCCGAACGATCACGTCGGCACTCGTCGGGGTGTGCTGTAAGGCATTAGCGACGAGGTTGCTCAGCACCTGACGGATCCGGGGCTCGTCGCCCAGTACCTCCGGGGTGCCGGGGCCGTCGAGGACTTCCATCGTGACCGTGCGCTTCGGGTCGATGGCCTGCGCGTCGTGCACGGCATCACTGGCCAGCGCGAGCAGGTCGACGCGATGGTGTTCCAGCGGGCGCTGCACGTCCAGGCGCGCCAACAGCAGCAAGTCGTCGACCAGTAGACCCATCCGGCTTGCTTCGCTTTCGATGCGCGACAACAACATCGCCACGTCGCGCGCCGCGCCCTGCCGGTACAGTTCCGCGAATCCGCGAATGGTGGTGAGCGGGGTGCGCAGTTCGTGGCTGGCGTCGGTGATAAACCGTCGCATCCGGTCCTCCGAGCCGCGGGCCGTCTCGGCCGAGGACTCCGAGGAAGCCACCGCTTGCTGAATCTGGGTGAGCATTCCGTTGAGCGCCAACGAAAGTCGGCCCACTTCGGTGCGGGGATCCCGCTCCGGGACCCGACGATCCAGTTGACCCGCGGCGATCGCGGCGGCGGTTTGTTCGACCTCGAGCAGCGGGCGCAGGCTGCGGTGCACCACCGCGAACCCGGCGATGCCGACCACCACCAGCACCGCGACCCCGATGCCGAACTGCAACCACACCAGGGAGCGCACCGTGTGCTGGACGTCGGACAGATCGATCGCGACCGTCGTCAGGCCGTTGGGCCCGTGCACCGACACCGCTCGCCACTGGATGTCGGAGCCGTTGACCGAGGACAGCGTCGTCGGATTGGGGCCCACGTCGTTGTCGGGCGGCAGTGCCGGTTCGGCGTTGCGGTCGTTGATGGCCGTGAACGGTTTGCCGTCGGTGCCGACGCCGCGCACGTAGTACTTCGACGGGGGCCGGCCAGGGTCCGGGCCTTCGTAGGACGACGCCGACAATTGCCGCCGCGGTGCCAGCGCCCAGCCGCGCGACGCCTCGATCAGCGTCTGGTCGATCCGGCTGACCAGACTGTGCCGCAGGATCGAGGTGACCATGATGCCCGAGGCCGCCAGGCCGCACGCCACCAAAACCAGGGTTGCCGCGACCAGACCCACTCGTAGGGGCAATCCCCGGCGGACCTGTGTGGTCGATTCTGTCTTCTTCGCCACCGATTGCTGCTTTCCCCGCATGGCCGAGCGCGTACTCAGCGCGGCTCCCGAAGAACGTAGCCCACCCCGCGCAGGGTGTGCAGCAGCCGCTTCTCCCCAGTATCGATCTTGCGGCGCAGATACGACACATAGGACTCGACGACATTGACGTCCCCGCCGAAGTCGTAACGCCAAACGTGGTCAAGGATTTTCGGCTTGCTCAGCACCGTTCCCGCATTGATGACGAAGTAGCGCAGCAGCGTGAATTCGGTCGGCGACAAGGACACCGGTTCGCCTGCCTTCCAGACTTCGTGCGTTTCCTCGTCGAGCTCGATGTCGGCGAAAGTCAGTCGGGCGTTGTGGGTTTCCGCACCTCCCTTGCCGGCCCGCCGCAAGATGACCCGCAGCCGCGCGACAACCTCCTCCAAACTGAACGGCTTGGTCACATAGTCGTCGCCGCCCAGCGTCAGACCGGCGATCTTGTCCTGCAAGGAGTCGCGCGCGGTCAGGAACAACGCCGGGGCATCGATGCCGTCGGCCCGCAGCCGGCGCAACACACCGAAGCCGTCCATTCCGGGCATCATCACGTCGAGGATCACCGCGTCGGGCCGCGCTTCACGCGCGCGATCCAGCGCTTGGGCTCCGTTGGTCGCGGTCGAAACCTCGAAACCCTGAAACTTGAGACTGACCGAGAGCAGTTCGACGATATTGACCTCGTCGTCAACGACGAGGACGCGCGCTTCCGGTTTGGTTTCGCCCTGGGGTGCCGCTGTCATCTGGTTGGTTCCGTCCTTGGTTGAACGTTGTCTTCGCAGTGATTGTGTGATTCCTGAGAGCTCGGTGACAAGCTTCTGCTAGTAGTCTGCCAGGAATCAGTGCATCAGCTTGGACCGGTACCCACTTTTTCGGGGCGCGTCGTGCATAGACTCGGGCCATGGATCTCGCCAAGAGCATGGTTTCCGCGGCGACCGCGCCCGCCCGAGTCGGACTTGCGGCTGCCGAGGCGAGCCTGAACCTCGCCACCGCGGCCGTCGCGGTGGCGAAGCGATCGCTCGGTGAGGGCGGTCAAACCCGCACCAACGCGGTGACGTCGATGTTGGGGCTCGACGACGCGATCAACCGCGCCAATCGGCTGGCCAGAATGATGGACGATGACGCGCCGCTGGGACGCGCGATGGCGGCCGACGGGCCGCTCGACCGGCTCCTGCGCCCGGGCGGCGTGGTCGACCTGTTGATGTCGGAAGGCGGTCTGGTCGATCGCCTGACCGCGGAGGGCGGCGGCCTACACCGGGCGCTGCAGCCGGGCGGTCTGGCCGATCAACTGCTGGCCGAAGACGGGCTGATCGAACGGGTGCTGTCCGAGGACGGGCTGGCAGACCGGCTGCTGTCGGAGGGCGGTCTGATCGACAAGCTGACCGCCAAACACGGTCCACTGGACCAACTTGCCGACGTCGCCGACACCCTGGCCCGGTTGACGCCGGGGATGGAGGCGCTGGAGCCGGCCATCGCCACCTTGCAGGACGCCGTCAACGCGCTCACCATGGTCGTCAACCCGCTCAGCAATATCGCCGAGCGCATCCCACTGCCCGGACGCCGACCGGGGCGCCGCCCGGTTACCCGACCGGTGCCCTCGCAGCGGATCATCGAGGGCGACTCCTGAACGGCTAAGCTGGCAGCCGATTTACCAGGCCTCCTTAGCTCAGTGGTAGAGCACTCGCCTTGTAAGCGAGCGGTCGTCAGTTCAATCCTGACAGGGGGCTCAGCGCTGAATGATGCGGTTTAGGGGTGGCCCGGGAGGGCGTCGAGGCCGCCCTGGATGCCGTGCAGGTCGTCCTGGATGCCTTGGAGTTTTCCTTCGATGGCCTGCAGATCAGACAGCGTGTTCTGATAGGCCGGCTGCACCTCGTCCGCCACGGAAGGTTGCGACTGCGGGCAGTACGAGATGATGGCGCCCGCGGTGACGTCGGCGCTTTGGTTGGCATCCCAGATCGACGATCGCTGCACGAATCCGACGGCGTCGGCGAAATTGCGTTGGTGCGCCAGGAAATCGCAGACCGCGTGTCCCTTTGCCACCACGTATTCCTGACTGGGAACCGGCACGCCTTCGTGCTTCAACGCACCGACGAAGGCGGCATCGGCGATATCAATCCGCGGCGCGGGCGTCTTCGGCGCGATCGGCTTGGGCGGGGCGGCCGACTCCTCAGGCGGCGCGGCCGACGGCGGGGTCTCGGCCGACTGCGCCATGGGACTCTGATGGTGCGCCAGCATCACCACCACCGCGGCGACGACGGCTACCAGAGATAGCGGCAACGCCGCGACAAGGCCGAAGCGTCGCAGCCCACCCGGGGGCCGCCGACGGGTGGTCTTCCTGGTTTTCTCACGCATCCAGGCGTCGGGGACGAACAACTCGTTTTCGGACGCCGTCACCGAGTGGGCGACCGGCATCCCCGAACTGTGGGCCAGGAGCTCGTCGAGCAGTGCGTCGGCCTCTCGGGATGACAGCTGGCCGCCCCGCGCAGCGACCCGCCGCAATTCTGCCTCGATCGTCTCGCGGTCCCGCACATCATCCAGTTTGCGAGTGTCACGGGATTGTCACAAGTCCCGGTCAACTGTGCTGGTCGCTACCGCGTGCCGGGTGTTCCCGCCGGCTGACGCCACCCCGACAGCTCGGTACGGGAGCCGAGCCCCCGAAAAAGGCGAATACCGGCATTTCCCCTGTGCCGATACGTCAGATAAAACGGCGCAACGTCAACACCGCGGAAAAGGCGAACAATTGCGGCCTGACCGGGATGGATGACGACGAGGCGGCCGAACGTGCCGCGGCCATCGTTCACCGGCACCGGGTTTACCCGCATGGCGGGTCGGGTAAGTCGTTCCTCAACGTATCTGACCCGGTTGGCACCACGATATGTCGATGGGCTGTCCCGGAAAGAGGGATTGATCATGGGCGTCAAGCAGCGAATGACCGGGTCGCTCAAGCGACACCGATCACTGGGTGCCGCCGCTCCCGTTTCGCTGTTGTGTACGGCGAGCTTCGCGATGCTCGCAGTCACCGGGATCGACAGCGAAATGCCCACGGGGCCAAGCCATATGATTGCCGAGGAGGCGCCCGCGCCGGCCCCGCAGCCGGTCAGTCAAGAGGGAGTCTTGATCGCGGTGTCGGCGGACTCGATCACCGCGCGCAGCGCGAGCGGGTACACGCGGACCTATCTGCTCACCCCGGACACCAACGTAATCGCCGGCAACGGCGGCAAGACTCTAACCGTCAACGACGCTGTGGACATCGTCGGAACCGTCCAGGGCGACCGGGCACTCGCCACCAGCCTGGCCCAGCGCAACGATGGACACGGCGAAGGTCCACCGATGGATGCCGTTGCCGGACAATAGGTTAGTGGCGAGAGTACTTCACCTTTCAAGAAATGCTCATTGCTTTCAGGCACGTCTCAGCGCGTCTGCTGAGCTGTGACAGAAGCGATATGCGGCCCTGGTTTTCTCCGGGGTCGACCGGGTATGCGAAGGCTTATGAGCGTTGAGGGTCCTGCAGTTTCCGCCACCGCGGCGCAGTTGAGTTGCGGGGGTGCGGCCGACGCCGCGACCGCTTCCGAATTGCGCCACACGTTACAAGGCTGGCTGCGTGAGCTGCCGCAGTCCTCCCCGGAGGTCAACGAGGACATCGTTCTTGGGGTTAACGAAGCGCTGGCCAACTGCGTTGAACACGCTTACCACGCTCAGGATGCGGTCGGCACCATGCGACTTCAGGCCGGCTACGACCCCGCTGCGCAGACCATCAACGTGTGCGTCAGCGATCGCGGCACCTGGCGGCGACGGGTGCCGCGCCAACCTCACGACGCCCGCGCATCACGCGGCATCATGTTGATGCAGGCCGTGGCAGACCACTGCACCATCGACACGCGCGCCGACGGCACCACCGTCTGCATGAAGTATTCCGCGCCCCGGAAAGTACTCACGTAAACCAGTTCAAAGCCCTTCAGCCGTCCTCGAAGCTGATCGTCAAGTGCAAGGGCCCCCGGATGGTCGGGGTGTCCCGCCATATCGGATCGCTGCGAAGCACCGGGCGGCGGGCCAGGATGTGTTGCAACGCAACGGTGATTTCGAGCCGGGCGAGCGCCGCACCCAGGCAGTAGTGCGGTCCGAAGCCGAATGTCAGCGGTGCGGGCCCGGGACGGTCTACTTGAAACCTGTTGGGCCAGCTGAAGACCTCTGGATCGCGGTTGGCAGCGCCGATGACGGCGACGGCCGGCTCCCCGGCGTGGATGGCAACGCCGCCCACTATCTGGTCGAGGGTGGCGGTGCGCGCCACGGCTTGTACGGGGCCGTCGAGGCGCAGCAGCTCGTTGACGAGTCGATCGTCGACCGCGTCGATGGTGTCGGCGGGCCGAACTCCGTTGGGCTTGTGTTTCAAGAGCCGAAACATGGCCGCGCCCAGCAGGTTTGCCGTTGTTTTCGTGCCCGGCGACGCCGATGATCGCCGCGGTGGTGACGTGTCGAGACGCGCCGCGACGACCTGCTGGGTATATCGCCGCCGATGAGAACCTCGAACTCGACGACGTCCGCCTACGCCGCGCTTGTCGACACACTCAATACCGAACTGGCAGAGTGGATTACCGCTTGGGCGCCCGCAACGACCCAAGAACAGGCCAAGGTTCTGGCCGCGATCGGTGTCAACGGCATCCTCGGCGCGCGCTTCGCCACCAGACTGTTTCACCAGTCCCAGGCGCAGGTCGCCGACGATCAATACCTGGCCGAGTGGACCGAAGTCCTGGGTGCCCGCATCCAAACGATCGGCGCCGACTAGTCAGTAGACGTCGCGCAAGTAGCGGTGGTTTTTCATCAGGTCGTTGACGTACGCGTGTGCGGCGCCGTCGTCCATCCCGCCGCCACTGGCCACAATGCCGCGCAGGGCCGCGTCCACGTCCTTGGCCATTCGCTCGGCGTCGCCGCACACATAGACGTACGCGCCATCCTGCAACCAGCTGAAGATTTCCGCCGAATTCTCCCACATGCGGTGCTGGACATAGCATTTCGGGTCTCCGGGGACCCCGTCGCGGGAGAATGCGCAGTCGAGTCGGGTCAGCGTGCCGGACTCGACGAACGCGTTGAGTTCGTCGCCGTAGAGGAAGTCGCAGTGACGTCGCCGGTCCCCGAAAAACAGCCACGACCGACCGGACGCGCCGATCGCCTGTCGTTCCTGCAGAAAGCCCCGGAACGGTGCGATGCCGGTCCCCGGACCGATCATGATGATGGGCACGTCGGGCGCGGGCAGCCGGAAGGAATGGTTGGGCCGCAGGTGAACCCGTACCGTGTCGCCGCGCTCGGCGAGGAAGGTCGACGCCACGCCGCCGTGCCGGCGATCGCCGACCGTGTAGCGCACGGTCGCCACGGTCAGGTGGACCTGGTCGGGGTGCACCAGTGGGCTCGACGCGATCGAGTAGTCGCGCGACTGAAGTGGGCGCAGGGTATCGACGACTTCGTCGACATTCAACTCGCCCATCCTGATCAGGTCGAGCACGTCCTTGCCGTACAGCCATGAGCCCGGCCCGGCTACCGCGTCGGCACTCAGCGCGCTGGCGACGGCCGCATCGCGAGTTCGGGAGGCGACCAATGTCTGCAGAGCTCGCGACGGCGTCCGGATCTCGAGTTGGTCGGCGAGCAGCGTGCCAAGCGGCTCATCGAATCCGGCCACCGCGCGGTCGGCGCCCACACCGAGTTCACTCAGCAACGCGTCGACCAGGATCGGGTCGTTGCTGGCGTGCACGGCAATGGAATCGCCTGCGTGGTAAGCGATTCCGGAGCCGGCGAGGTCCACCTCGTAATGGCGGACCTCCTTGTCGGACTCGGTGCTGGTGAGCACCCGGTTGACCACGATGCGCGCATCGAAGAGCGGATGGCCGCGTTCGCGGCGCGCTTGTTCGGCATTGTCGGACGGGCGCGGCTCCGACGCGTCGACGACTGCGGGACCGGGATCGCTGCGACCGGCCACCAGCAGCTTGACGAGATCATTCGTCCACGCCTCGGCCTCGGCCACATAGACGCCGTCGACATCGACCCGGTCCATCAGGCGGATACCGCCCAGGGCTTCCAGTCGCTCGTCGAGGAGCCGACCGGCATTGCAGAACAGTTCGTAGCCGGTGTCCCCGAGGGCAAGCACCGCGAACCGCAAATGATCAAGCCGCGCGGCGCCGTCGGCGCTGATCGCCTCCCAGAACAGGGAGGCGTTGTCCGGGAACTCACCCTCGCCCCACGTCGAACACACGACGACGAAGTGAGTCGCCGATTGCAGGTCGGCCGGCTCAACCTGGTTGAGTTCGACCGCGGTGGCGCTGACGCCGAGGGTTTCTTCGACAGCTTCGGCGAACGTCATGGCGGCGTCCTCGGCATTACCCATGTCACTGCCGTAGCCGACAACCAGCGAGAATTCCGGCCGAGAAGTCATGATCGCTCCCGTTGTTGTCGCACGCGAGACCTACGGTCTATAAGCTTAGCCTTACCTTAGTTTTTGTCCGCATCAGCCGCAACAACCGCATCGCGGAAGGGCTCGATTAGCTCTTGTCGCGCTTACGGGACAGGAATGCCTGCATGTGCTGCTGGGGCTCCCCCGTCAGGAATGCCAGACCGAACTGCTCGACGCTGTCTTCGATCGCCCCGTGGACGGTCATATCGAACCATTTGTTGAGTAAGCGTTTTTGCTGGCGGAGCGCAGCTGTGCCGAATCCGCTGAGTTTCGTGGTGAGCTCGGCGATGCGGCGGTCGAGGTCTTCGGGGGCCACGACCTCGTGGACGAGTCCCCAGCCGGCCGCGGTCTCGGCGTCGATCGTTTCGCCGGTCAGCAACAGCCAGCCCGCGTGCGAGGCCCCGATCAGGGCGGGCAGCAGGGCGGAATGGATCACCGACGGAATGCCGACGGCCACTTCCGGCATGCCGAATTGCGCGCCCGATTCCGCGATCCGTAGATCGCAGCAGATCGCGACTTCCAGGCCGCCGCCAAGACACCAACCCGCGAGCCTGGCGATGACGGGCACCGGGCATTCGCGAATCGACTCGCACAAGCCCGCGAGACGTCGGATGAAAGCCTCGCCGCTGGACCGGTCCAGGGCGACCATCTCGTTGATGTCGGCACCACCGATGAATGCCTGCTCGCCCGCTCCGCGCAGTACCACGACGCGGACGTCGGCGTCGTGCCCGATCTCGCGAAATGCCCGAGTCAGTTCCTCGATGGCCTCGCTACCCAAGATATTGAGCGTCTTGGAATTGGTCAACTCGATCGTGACTAGGCCGCCATCGCGGCCCAGCCTGACGAATCGTCGCTCCAACTAAGGGATTTCGTGGTGGTCAGTAAAGCGGGATCCACACGCCGAAGAACCAGTAACCCCAACCGCCGAACTGCCAGTTGAAGACCGGAACGACGGTGAAGGTGTTGTAGGCGAACGGCCCGAAGTCGGAGCGGGCATAAACCACATCACGCGGCGGCCCGGCCCATGGACGGTTCCAGCCACCCGGAGGCGGCGGCCCGTTCCAGCCACCTGCAGGCGGTGGGCCATACCAGTGTGGCGGCGGGTGGCCCGGAGGCGGGCCGTCGTTCCAGCCCCAGCCCCGCGGCGGCGGAGGCGGCGGTGCGCCGCGGCCGACGATGCTGAAGCCGACGGATGAGTCCATCGGACCGCCGATCTCGGCGGTGGCGGTCATGATGGTGCCGCGCGGCTGGTACGGCTCGTGCGGCGGTTGGGTGCTCGGCGCCACCACGGTCCGAGTGGGCCGCTGTCCGGACGGCGAGGTGGTCTGGCTGCCCGCGGGCGTCGTGGTTTGCGCGCTCGGGGTCGTGGTGGTTTGTTCGGCCGGCGTGGTGGTCTGGCTGGCCGGCGGTGTCGTGGTCTGTTGCGCCGGCGTCGTCGTTTGGCTCGCGGGCGGCGTCGTGGTCTGGGTGGCGGGCGCGGTGGTGGTCGGCGCACTCGCCGTTGTTTGCGGCGCGGTGGTTTGCGGACTCGGCTGCTCGGTGGTCGGCGGCGCGGCCGTCGTTTGGGGCGCAGCGGTGGTCTGCGGTGCAGCGGTAGTGGCGGGCGCCGCGGTGGTTGCCGGCGGGGCCGTGGTTTCGGGGGCCTGCGGGCTGTGCGGTCCGCCGGGGCCACCGTGACAGCTGCCATTCGGGCAGGGCGGTGGGTCGAGCGGGGCCGAGTTGGCGAGCCCCGGGTTCAAGCCCAGCGCGGAGATGCTCAGTCCGGCCGCGACCGCCACCGCGCTGACACGCTTCTTGGACATAGCTGCGTCCCCTCTGGGGCTTCGGCCCCAACGACGTCTGGTGGCCCGCGCTACGGGCAGGTCAGGTCCATCTCGAAAGGCTTGGTCACCGTCTGCGGCTGCTCGGGGTTGGTCATGTCGGTACCCGTCGCGGTGCCCTTGATCGCGTAGGTTTTGCCGTCCACCGCGGCTCCGGCGTTGCTGGCTTGATTCGGCGCGGCGTCAGAGTAGCCGAGCGCGATGCCGTTGACATTGCCTAAACCGACCGCATGGACGATGGGCGGGTTGGCGTTGCTGACGACCGCACCCACACCGGCGGACGCATCACCGATGCCGATGTTGATGTTGTCGCCGGCCGGCGTGCAAGTCACCGGGCCGGTGACGTTCTGCTTCTGTCCGTCCACGATGACCTGGGGCCCGGCCGGTGCGGCCGCGGTACTCGATGCGCCGGTGTTGGATTTGTTGGTCGAACAGCCGGTACAGCTTGCGGCCACCATGGCCACGCCGGCCACGCCAATCACAATCGCACGTTTCACCGCCCACTCCTTCGTGCCGCTGGTGTCGCTACCTTCACGTTTGCCGCTGTCGACACCTAGGGACCCTACCGGGCAGCACGGGTCCGTACGCAAGATGCCGGACCGGCTTGTACCCAATACCGAGCCCGGCGAAACCGCGAGGTGTTGCGCGCACCCGTCAGGGCAGAATGCGGAGTCCCCACTTGCCCAGCAGCGGCTGCACGAGGGTGAAGTACGTGGTGTTGTCGTCACCCTCCGGTGAGGACATCAAGATGCCCACCGCGCTCACCGTCCCGTCGTCGTTCTTCACGTAGCCGGGACTCCCACTGTCGCCACCCAGGCTGTACACGCTGGCTTCGACCACGTTGCCGTCTATCTCGGTGATCGTTCCGCAGGTTTCCCCAGTGACGCCGCCCAACTTGCAGAACGGCTCCCCCAGCTTAAGTTGGTTGCTGCTCAACACATCTCGGACGGACATGCCACCGACACCACCGGTTGGGACACCGACAGCCGGGTTGAGGCGGATGATCGCGGCGTCGCGCTTGTCGACTTCTTTCTCGCTGACGGTGATCGATCCGAGCGGGATGCTGGGGCCGTAGGTCCATACCGAGCCGTCGTGCGCGTCGCAGTGGCCGCTGGTCAGCAAGTAGTAGCTGCCATCATCACCCTGTGCCGCGAAACCCGCTGTGCAGCTGCTACTTTCGTCATCGACCTGCACGCCCGGCATCGGCGGCGCCTCTGCCGCCGCCGTATTCGCGAACACCGTCGCCGCCGTCATCATGGCGACCAACAGCCCCAACCCTCGCGCTCCAACCACGCCGATCTCCTCTTGTCGGGCCAGGATGCTACCTGGTCACAGCGGCGCCGGCACTATTACGTGTTTGCGCTGGCCCGGGTCGCCGTGAGCGGGCGGAAGTAGGACGGGTCATTAGCCCGCGTCGACGTGACGGGACAGAAAATCCAGGACGGCTCCGGCGAAAACGTCGTTGCGATCACCGGCGACCATGTGTCCCGCCCCCTGCACGTCGGTGAACTCGACCTGGGGAAAGCGCGCGAGAAATTCGTCCGCGCGCTCCTGGCTGACCAGATCGCTCACCTGGCCACGAACCAAAAGCATCGGCACTCCGCCGCGCAGGATCGCCTCGACGGCGTTGTGCATCCGATCGGCGTCGGTGACCTCGAAGGGCGGATAAGCCGCAGTGCCACTGATGAATTGGGGATCCCAATGCCAATACCAACGGTCGCCGCGGCGGCGCAGGTTGGAGGTCAGGCCGTCGAGATCGGTGGGCCGGGGCCGGTGCGGGTTGTATTCGGCGATCACGTCGGCGACCTCTTCCAGCGAGGCGAATCCGGATTCCACCCGGTCGGCCATGAAGTTGTGAATGCGATTCGCCCCCGATTGCTCCATGTTGGGAACGATGTCGACGAGTACGACGGCGCTGGCGATGCCGGGCGAGATCTCCCCGGCCAGCAGCATCGAGGTGAATCCGCCCAACGAGGCGCCCACCAGCACCGGTTTCGGGGGCAGCCCGCGCAACACTTCTTGCACGTCGGCGGCAAAGCTGACCACGCGATAGTCGCCTTCGCTGGACCAGTCCGACTCGCCGTGACCCCGCAAATCGATCGTGACGGCCTGCCAGCCGCGCTTGGCGACCGCGGCGGCCGCCCGGCCCCAGGACCGCCGGGTCTGCCCTCCGCCGTGCAAGAACACCACGGCCCGTGAACCGGGGTCGCCCTGACGGTCAGCGGCAATCCGAATACCGCCCATCCCCGCGATGGAGAACTGTTCAGGAGCCGTCGTCATCAGGAGATCGTAAGACGACCTCGCTCAGTCCTGGCCACCCGGGGAATCGTGTTCACCGCGAAAGAACTTGGCGATCCGCTGCGCAACCCGCCCCAGGGTGCTTCCCGCTCGCCGCGCTTCCTCGATCCGGTCGTGTGTTTGCTTGCCTTCTCGGGCATAGTCGTTGACGGTTTCGTCGCCTTCTTCAGCGCGCATGCGCTGCTCCGTTCCTCTAGCGGGACGCGTGATCTGCCGCGGTCCCGGCTGATCCGGTTCAACGTTGCCACCCAGCGGGCCGGTGTATCAAAACGGTGCACCGTCGGCGGCGTGGTCACGCGGCGCCGGCAAATCTGCAACACGTTGGGCGCCCGACATTTACGCGCGCGTCAGCGTTTGCCGGAAACTGTCGCAATCGTCATCCGTCAACCGCCTGGTCCGCGTACAGTTTTCCGGTCGAGCCTTGCGCGGGCGAGAGGACAACGATGTCTGCACTCGAATCTGATTTCTGCGTCGTCGGTGCGGGATACGCCGGGCTCACCGCTGCGTACCGCCTTCATCAAGCGGGGCACTCCGTGACGGTGCTCGAGGCCTCGCCGCGCATCGGCGGTCGCACCTGGAGCGCGCAACTCTCGGACGGGACGCTGTTCGAGATCGGCGGACAGTGGGTGGCCGACGCGGCGGCACAGCCCGACGTCCGGCGGCTGACGGACGAGCTCGACGTCGAGGTCTACCCGCAATACGACCAGGGCAAGACGGTATTTGTGGATTCCTCGAACGAGGTCCACGAGTACGACGCCCACGATGCCAACCCGCTGAAAGCGTTGCCGCCGATTTCCATGCCCGCGAAATTGGATTTGGGCAAGGCCATCCTGAGCATGGAGAAGATGTCGGAGGTCGTCAATCCCGAAGCACCGTGGGACGACATCAAGTTTCCGTTCACGATCAGTCTGGGCCCCAGCACGACCCGTGAAGCCGACCAGATGACCGTTCAGTCGTGGTTCGACCTGAACATCCTCACCAAGGACGCCAAGGCGCTCCTAGGAGCCGCGATCGTCGGATACACGGGCGTAGAACTCGGCGCATGTTCGCTGCTGCATTGGCTTTTCGTGCTCAAGACCTACCGCAGCAAGCTGTTCAACATGAGCGGCCAGGCCCCGGGCCAAGCACAGCAATACCGTGTCCGCGGCGGAATGCGGCAGATTGCCGATGGAATAGTGGCCAGGTTGGCTCCGGACAGCGTCCACACGGATTCACCGGTCCGCCAAATCACCCAGGACGCAAGCGGTGTCACGGTCAGCACGGAGAGCGTCAGCGTACGAGCGCGCCGCGTGGTCGTAGCGACGAACATCTCGATGACGAACTTCATCGGTTTCGATCCGATCCTGCCGCCGGACCGCGCCCAGTTGCAGCACCGGGTGCCGACGGGCTCCTTCTGGAAGATCTGGCTCTGTTACGACGAGGCCTTCTGGCGCAAGCGCGGCCTGGTCGGCGAATCCATCTCCATCTACGCCGGCGATTACAGCCCCAACGCGCGCGAAAGCGCATTCGACGAGACCAACGACAAGCCCGGACTGATGAGCGTCTTCGTGGCCGGCGACAAGGCACGCGACTTCAATCGGCTGACCCGCGCCGAACGAAAGGCCCAGGTGTTAAAGGAAATATCGCATCGCTTCGGGGCCGACGGCGCACAGCTGTCCGAACGGATCACCTTCCCGGCGGTCTCACCGCAGAACCCGGAGCCCGATTCCTACTTCGAGTTCAACTGGTCGATGGACGAATGGACACGCGGGGACTTCGCGGGTTGCCTGGGGCCCGGCGTCTGGACGGGATCCGGATTCGGTCCGGCAGTGCGCGAACCGGTGGGACGCGTGCACTGGGCGGGTGTCGATACGTGCACGTATTCGTATCACTGCGTCAGCGGCGCGGCGCAGTCCGGCGAGCGTGCGGCCAGAGAAATGCTTGCGGCGGACTAGGTCTCACGATCGGCAGTGGCTGTCTTGATCGCCTGCTCATCGCTGCTCAGGACACCTGCTCCTTGTGGGCCTTGATCGGTGCGCTGCTGGGCGGCAGCTTGAGCAGATTGCCGCGCAGGCTGCCCCGCGCGGTGCGGACCGCCACCAACAGCCAAGTGAAGAGCAGGCCGGCGTAGGCGATAGCCGCGGCCACCGTGAAAGCGGGCAGGTGCGTGTGCGCAGCGAGCTGCGAGGTCCCGGTCACGAAGGTGCCGACCGGGAACGTCAGACTCCACCACGTCAGGGCGAAAGGCATCCCGCGCCGCAAGGTACGCACCGTGAGCGCGGTGGCCAGCGCGATCCACAGCACCGCGAAGCCCCAGACCGGAACGCCGTAGAGGATGGCGAACACATTCATGTCCTCGGCCACGTCGTGCTCGATGGAGCCGTGCAGCGCCGCCGTCCCGAGAAGCCCCGCGGCCGTGATGGATTGGCCAAGCGGTCCCAACACGATCCACAGCGTCGGCACCCGTGCGGTGCCCGAGGTGCCGTACAGGACCAGCCGGCTCCAGATCATCGCGATGATGTTCAACGAGGCCAGCAACGACAACCCGAACATCGCATAGCAGAAATAGAGCATGGTCTGCCGGCCGGTGCCCGCGGCTATGTGTGGCAGCAGCAGTGCACCCATCGCCGCGGTCACCATCGGCGGGACCACCGGCATCAGCCAGCCCCCGAACGCCGCGTCGGGTTCCACATCGTGCTGGGTGAACATCAAGAACGGAATGGTGACCGCGGTGAACAGTCCGCCGACGGTGCCCGCGGTCCACAGCACCCAGTCCAGGTCGACGGCGATGCGCGCGCCGATCAGATCCCTGCCGACCACCATCGCTCCCCCACCGACGGTCATCAGCGCCATCGGCGCGGCGCCGTAGAAGTGGGCCATCTGCGGATTGCGGGCGTGGCCGCGGGCCACCGTCGGGTGGCGCAGCCAGTGGCTGCCCACCACCACGATCAGCACCACCAGCAGCACGGCGGCGATGACCCACACGACTTGGGCAAAGGCGCGCAACCCCACCACGTGGAACGGCAACGTGGCGCCGCCGATCGCAACGATTCCCGTTCCCATCACCGAGGCGAACCAGTTGGGTCCGATGTTGCCGAGCACCTCGACCCGAGTGTGCGACGGCGGTGGGTTGTCAGAGGTTGCACGCGCCATAGCTGACAGACCCTACTTCCCCGGGATTACTCAACGTTGCGCTTACACTCCATCGGTGACGTTCTCCGTGCAAACGAGGCACATCGTGAACAGAGCCCCGGTCTTGGTCGCGATCATCGTCATGCTGCTAATCGGTGTTTTCGCGCTGCCCACCAAGCAACGATGCGGGGCGCCGGGCCTCACGTGTGCCACGACGTTGGATAAGCAAGGCTACGTTCACTACTACTACGAGGTTGAACCGCTGGGCGTATACCTCGCAGAAATCGCCACCGGCTCGAACATCCAAGTCTTCTATCATTCGGGCGAGGATCTCGAAAGAGCTCGTTAGCCCTCTGCCGCAACGGCTTTATCAGCCATGGCAGATCTGCAACGCGTAGGTCACCGGTTCGACTGGCGGCGCGTCGAGCGCAGATGCGACCGTGAGCGCCGGATTCACGAACTCTCTCTGGATGCCGAATTGCGTTAGGTTCAGCGTCATCTCGACGACATCGGGCGCCGTCAGATGGGCATGGGTACCCAGGTCCTCCCGGACGTAGTCCCCGGTGTTTCGAACGTCGCGGATCAGCAATTCGTCTCGGCCCTGCTGCTGATCCAGCACGGCGAACGGGGTCCCGTTGTTCGCGAGCTGGTAGGTCAACCGATAGCCCGGCGACGCCGGCAGCGGTCGGGAAAAGCGCACGACGAGCTGCAGCACGGTTGCCCGGGGATGTGTAACAGCGACCGAGGCCACCTTGACCGCGGGTGGCGGGCGGGTCCCGGACTGCACCTGGCAAACAAGTCGGCCCGGCAGGTGCGACCAATCACCTCGCGGCGGCCTAACCCAGTTGTAGAAGCCGACGACCACCAGGGCCACCAACAAGACGAGGGGCACCAGGGTCCGGACAGCTGGTGGAATCTTCCGCCAGACCTGCCGAAACCCGTTCTCGGACGCCTTCGGGTCGGCATTGTCTCCGTGCGGTGACGAGTCGGAATCGATCTCGTCGGCCATGTTTTCCTCCCGAGCCCGGCCCGCGACGCTCACAAACCCCAAACTCGGGGCATGGTAGCCAAAACACGCAGGTAGGGGAAGTTTGCGAACGGTGATTCTGGCGAGTGAGAAAGGCCACAGTGAGTCGCTCGCGCCCGCCTTTATAGGGGCCCTCTCAGATAGCTATCGCATACTTGACCTCATGCTTTTCGCCGCATCACCGCAAACCGCCGACGCGGTCTGCCGTGGTGCGCGGGTGAAGGGTCGAGGTTTCTGATGGCACGCTCCGGCGGCGCCCATCGCCGCCATCGAGCGGTCCGCCAACCCTCGCCGCTGCGCAGAGGGGTGACGCGGGCATTCATGACGCTGGTGTCTACGGCGGCGGTGCTGATGACCGGAGCCGGCTACTACGTGGCGCACGGGGCGCTGGGCGGCATCACGGTCTCGCAAGCGCTGAGCCCCGACGATCCGCGATCCAGCGGGGACAACATGAACATCCTGCTGATCGGCCTGGACTCCCGAAAAGATCAGGACGGCAACGACCTGCCCAACTCGATCCTGAAGCAGCTGCACGCCGGCGACTCCGACGACGGCGGCTACAACACCAACACCCTGATCCTCGTGCACGTCGGTGCCGACAACAAAGTGGTCGCCTTCTCGATTCCCCGCGACGACTGGGTGCCGTTCAACGGCGTTCCGGGCTACAACCACATCAAGATCAAAGAGGCCTACGGCCTCACCAAGCAGTACGTCGCCCAGAAGCTCGCCAACCAGGGCGTGAGCAGCCAGAAAGAACTCGAGACGAAAGGCCGCGAGGCCGCCCGGGCAGCGACCCTGCGCGCGGTGCGCAACCTGACCGGGGTTCCGATCGACTACTTCGCCGAGGTCAACTTGGCGGGTTTCTACGATCTGGCGCAAAGCCTGGGCGGGGTGAACGTGTGCCTCAACCACGCGGTCTACGACTCCTATTCCGGCGCCGATTTCCCCGCCGGTCCGCAGCGGCTGGATGCCTCCGAGGCGCTGGCCTTCGTCCGGCAACGTCATGGCCTGGACAACGGCGACCTGGACCGTACGCACCGGCAGCAGGCGTTCATTTCGTCGGTGATGCGTGAGCTGCAGGATGCCGGCACCTTCACCAACCTGGACAAGATGAAGAGCCTGATGGCGGTGGCCCGCAAAGACGTCGTGCTGTCGGCCGGCTGGGACGAGGACATGTTCCGCCGGATGGGCGAAATCGCCGGCGGCGCAGCGGCAAACCAGGTGGAGTTCCGGACACTGCCGGTGGTTCGCTACGACAACATCAACGGCCAGGACGTCAACATCATCGACCCGGCCGCGATCAAGGCCGAGGTGGCATCGGCGATCGGCTCCGACATTCCGACAAGCTCATCGTCGACGACCGCCGCCAAACCCAATCCGTCGACCGTCGTCGACGTGGTCAACGCCGGCAGCATGAGCGGGCTGGCCAGCCAGGTATCGCGCACGCTGAGGAAGTACGGCTACACCCCCGGCACCGTCCGCGACCGCACCTGGTTCGATCCGGGCACCACGTCCATCCAGTACGGCGCGGGCGCCGAGACCGACGCGCAGAACCTGGCGAACCTGCTCAACCTGGACGCCCCCAAGCAGCCCGACGCCAGCGTCGAGCCGGGCCATGTCCGGGTGGTCGTGGATACCAATTTCACGATGCCGACGCCGGATGAATCGATGGACGATTCCTACACGTCCTCGTCCTCGTCGTCCACCACCACGACGTCGAGCAAGAGCAGTTCGAGCTACGGCTACGGCACCAGCACCTATCCGACACCCGATCAGGGCAAGCCGATCGACGGTGGCGGCGTGCCGTGCGTCAACTAGCCGCGCCTCAGGCGTGCGTGCCGCCGTCCATCCGAATCTCGGTGCCGGTGATCCAGGCTCCGTCGTCGGACACCAGCATGGCGATCACGCCGGCGACCGCCTCGGGCCCGGCCATCCCCGCGCCGCTGGATTCCGTCGTGGTCGGCAGGATCGGCATCAGCCGCGGAAACAGCGACCAGTCCGCGTCCTTCGGGATGTATCCGCCGGTGGCGTCGGTGATCCCGGACTTGATGCTGCCCGGCGCAACGCACGCGGCGCGCAGGCCGTTCTTCGCGTATTCCAGCGCCAAGGCATGGGTGAAAGCCTGGATTCCGCCCTTGCTCGCGGCGTAGGCCGCCATATACGGATGCGCGAACGACGCCGAGGTCGAGCTGAAGTTGACGATCGCGCTGCGCGAATTCGCCAGCAGCGCCGGCAGCGCTTCGCGGACCACCAGGAACGTACCGGTCAGGTTCACGTTGATGATCTGGTTCCACTGGTCGAGCGTGGTCTCGTGAGTGTGCCAGGCGCGCAGGATGCCGGCCGCGTTGACCAGCGAATCCAGGCCGCCGAGCTTCTCGACCGCCAAGCGCACGCCGTCGATCACGGAATCCTCGTCACCGACGTCGATCGGCATGGTGGTGAGCCGCTGCGCAGTGCCGGCCTCGTCGGCGCCGGCCCGGGTGGTGCTCAGACCGTCGGCCGAGATGTCGGCGGCCACGACGTTGGCGCCCTCGCTCAGCAACCGCAACGCGGTGGCCTGGCCGATCCCCGATGCCCCGCCGGTCACCAGGATCCGCTTGCCCTCGAGCCTGTTCATGATTTCGGGACCACTCCGCGCAGGGCGTCCTCGCCGAACATCTGCACCATCATCGAGGAGTAGTCCGGGCCGCGGCGCAGGATGTGGCCGCCGTCGACGTTGATGCACTGCCCGGTGATCCAGGCGGCCGCGTCGCTGAGCAGAAACACGACGAGGTTGGCGACGTCCTCGACCTCCCCGCACCGCGGCAGCGGCGTGCACAGGGCGTAGTCGCCGCTGATCTCGGGCGACTGAATGACGGCGGCGTCCACCAGATCGGTACGAATCAGGCCGGGGCGGACGCTGTTGACCCGCACCCAGGACGGCCCGAGCTCGTCGGCGGCCAGCATCATCATGTGGTCGATCGCCGACTTGGTGACGCCGTAGGGCCCGAACCAACGGTGGGTGTTGCTGGCCGCGATCGACGAGATCCCGACGAACGAGCCGCCGCCGCCGCGCACCAATTCGCGCCCGACGTGCTTGAGCACGTACATGGTGCCGTTCACGTTGAGGTCGACGGTGTTTCGCCACGCCTCCGAGTCGGTGTGGGTGATCGGGCCGACGGTCAACGAGCCGCCCGCGCAGTGCACCGCACCGTTCAGCCGACCGTGCCACGCCGTGGCGGCGTCGACCGCCCGGGCCACCTCGTCCTCGTTGGTGACGTCGGCGGGCTCGTAGCGGATCGCGCCGCCGTTGCCGGCACTGTCGGCGAGCTTCTGGACCTCCTCGACGGCGCCCGCGAGCCGGTCGGCGTTGCGACCGACGATCATGACGGAAGCCCCGGCCGTGGCCAACCCGGCGGCCACGCCTTTACCGATCCCACTGCCGCCGCCGGTGATCAGATACGTCCGGTCTTCGAAAGATAGCTGCACGAGGGCCCTCTCAAACTGGAACAGGTTCTAGCTATAGAAGCATGCAGCACCCGGCCCGAATATCGCTACCCCGGGTCTCGTTAGGCGGGACGACGGCCGCTACGGCGTGTCGCGGCGAGCGACCTTCGTCGGCTTCGCGTCACGCCAGTCCTCGACGTGCGGCGGCTGGCCGACCGGCCACCTGTTCTCGTTGAATGCGGCCCAGTGCGCGTGCCCCAGCAGGTGGACGTGGAATGCGTGCCGCAGCGCCTCGGTGTAACCCATTGCGTCGGAGGCGGCGTTGACCGAATCCTTGATCAACAGCGACGCCATCGTGGGCCGTTCGGCGACGCGCCGCGCGAATTCCAGTGTCTTTTCCTCTAATTCGTCGACCGGGAAGACCTTCGACACCATACCCAGCCGATGCGCCTCATCGGCGTCTATCGAATCACCGGTCAGCAGCAGTTCTTTGGCCTTACGCGGACCGAATTCCCAAGGGTGAGCATAGTATTCGACGCCCGGCATGCCGAGCCGGACCGCGACAACGTCGCTGAACTTCGCGTTGTCGGCCGCGACGATCAGGTCGCACGCCCAGATCAGCATCAGACCCGCCGAGATCGCGTTGCCCTGCACCTGGGCAATCGTGATCTTGCGCAAATCACGCCAGCGGCAAGTGTTTTCGAAGAAGTAGTGCCACTCCTGGTGGTACAGCTTCTCCATGATCGGCTCGAGTGTGGCCCCGCGTGACCGGAAACTCGGGTGCTGGCCGGGCCCGGGTGCGCGCTCCGCGAGGGCCTGCTCGGAGCCCAAGTCGTGGCCGGCGGAGAAGTTCCGGCCGCGCGCCGCCAGGATCACCACCCGGACGGTGTCGTCGGCCTCCGCCCGGCCGAACGCCTCGTCGAGCTGAACCAGCAGACCGCGGCTCTGCGCATTGTGGGCCTCGGGCCGGTTGAGCCAGATCCGCGCGATGCGACCCTCGTCGAGGGTCTCGTATGCCACCAGCTCGTTAGCACTGGCATTGGCCGCCGCGGCGTCGGCTTCCTCGGAGACTGTCATTCGGCCCACCTCGTTCGTCGTTGAATCCGCCTTGTTTACACATTACGGCGAGTGTGTAAGTGACTCCGAGTTGGGTTGGTCGCCGTCGGCTGAGCGACAGCCGGCCGGGCTACGGCCGGTCGAGCGCGGCCGCCAACAAAGCGGCGGCGGATTTGAGCAGGCCCAGCGAACGGGCCAGTTCCGCGTTCTCTTCCTTCAATCGGTCGAGTTCGGACAATTCCTCGTCGGCCGAGGCCACGGCGCCGTCGCTGCGGCGGGTCCGCTCATGCACCGTCTCGGTCAGCGTATTGCCGAGCGTGTCGGTGACCGCGCGGATCGCCATCCGCTCCATGTCATGGCGTCCGTGTACCGCGGCGACCGCGCGCGTCTCCTCGAGGTGCGCTGCGCCATTGACGGCGACCGGCGGCACTGCCCGCAATTGCTGTCGCACCATCTGGCTGGTCGTGGCCTCCGCGCCGGAGGCCACCGCGTGCGGCTGCTCCAGCAGGTGATGCAGCTCGGCCTCGTGCTGTTCGATCTCCGATTCCCGCTCCGCGAGCCGGGCTTCGTGCTGCTCGAGCTCGGCCTCCTGCTCGCGCAGCTCGGAAGCCCACTGATTGAGCTCGGCCTCCTGGCGGCGCAGCTCGGACTCGCGCTGGGCGAGCTGCGCTTCGTGCTGCGCGACTTCTGCCTCGTGCTGGGCGAATTGGGCCTCGCGCTGCGCAACCTGGGCTTCCCGGTAGCGGAGCTGGGCGACCTGCTGGGGAAGCGGCGTTCCCCGGTGGACGAGCTGGGCCTCTTGGTGGCGAAGCTGTTCCTCGTGCTTGCGAACCTCGACTTCGTGCCGGCGGACTTTGGATTCGTGTTCGTGCAGGATGGCTTCCCGCTGGGCCAGCTCGGCTTCCCGCTTCTTGAGACCCCCATCCCGGTTGCGCAGCTCGGCGTTGCGGTGACGCAGCTCGGCGTCCTCTTCGATGTGGCGAATCAGCTCTTGCTCAACCAGGTCGATGAACAAGTCGACTTCTTGCTCGCTATAGCCACGTTTCCCAATGCGCGCTCTGGAGAACGCGACATTGTGAACATCGGCCGGCGTGAGAGCCATTGTTCTTCTCCCGAAGTCTTAGACGTCACCGCAACGCCAAAAATGCGGCGCACTGCGGCTTAGGATAATGCCTTTGTCGCGGTGACATCCTGGTTTGCCTTTGAACAACTGGACATCAGTCAGTAGACAGACAGGTGCGGCCTCCAGCAGGCTACCGCGAAGCGACCCCCGGACACCACCGTCTAGCGGCGTCTTTCCACGTCGCAACCGTGATCACGGTGACGTTGGCCCACCTAGAGGCGTTGCCCGAACGTCAATTGGGACCCGCACTGAGCCCACCGGACACGCGGGCGCCAGACCGACCGCAAACGTTCGCCAGGGCGCCCTCGAAAACCACCATCCGGAATCTGCCGAATGCGAATCTTCGGATTTAAATCCGGCGCGTTGCTCAGCTGTCGGCACGGGCCGGCCGCCGCATCCCACCTGGGGGAAGATTCGGCGTTTCTTAACGATTCCAGTTCTTTGCATGAACAAATGGCTTCACACCGGTTTCGGCCGGGTGCGCGCTACCGACAAACCGGGTCCCGCGACCCCGTCGGCCCGGCGCGACACCGGACGGCTGCGGGCGAATATCGGCTTCGCATAGAGTTGTCTCATGCCTACGAAATCTGATCCTGGCGAAATCGGCGATGTCGAGCCGCTGGCCGACAGCACCGCTAACCAGGCCAGGAGGGTCGTCGCGGCGTACGCGAACGACGCTGACGAGTGCCGCGTTTTCTTGTCCATGCTCGGTATTGGACCGGCGAAACTCGACGCGTAAATGGCTTCGCGGGAAGGCCGGAGCTCGAAGACAGCAGACTTCGGGAATTCCGACTTTGTGGTGGTCGCCAATCGGCTGCCGGTCGATTTGGAACGGCTTCCCGACGGCACCACAACCTGGAAACGCAGCCCCGGGGGCTTGGTAACGGCCTTGGAGCCGCTGCTGCGCAAGCGCAGCGGGGCGTGGGTCGGCTGGCCGGGGGTGGTCGACGAGGAAGTCGACGTCGATGACCAGCCGATAACCCAAGACGAACTGCACCTCTACCCGGTGCGGCTGTCCGCCGAGGACGTCGCCCAGTACTACGAGGGGTTTTCGAACGCGACGCTGTGGCCGCTGTACCACGATGTCATCGTCAAGCCGATCTATCATCGCGAATGGTGGGACCGCTACGTCGAGGTCAACCAGCGGTTCGCCGAGGCCACTTCCCGTGCCGCCGCCCGCGGCGCGACGGTGTGGGTCCAGGACTACCAATTGCAGCTGGTCCCGAAGATGCTGCGCACGCTGCGGCCGGATTTGACCATCGGCTTCTTCCTGCACATCCCGTTCCCACCGGTAGAGCTGTTCATGCAGATGCCCTGGCGCACCGAGATCATCGAGGGCTTGCTCGGCGCCGATCTGGTCGGTTTCCATCTGGTCGGTGGCGCGCAGAATTTCTTGATCCTGTCCCGGCGACTGGTGGGCGCCAACACTTCTCGCGGAGCCGTCGGTGTTCGCTCTCGGTTCGGTGAGGTGCAGCTGGAATCCCACATCGTTCGAGTCGGCGCCTTTCCCATCTCAATCGATTCCGGCGCGCTTGACCAGGTAGCCCGACACCGTGACGTTCGGCGCCACGCCAAGGAGATCCGCGCGGAGTTGGGCAATCCCCGCAAGATCCTGCTCGGCGTCGATCGGCTGGACTACACCAAGGGCATCGACGTTCGGCTGAAGGCCTTTTCCGAGCTGCTGGCCGAGGGGCGCATAAAACGCGACGACACCGTGCTGGTCCAGCTGGCCACGCCGAGCCGCGAACGCGTGGAGAGCTACCAGCTGCTGCGCAACGACATCGAACGCGAAGTGGGCCACATCAACGGCGAATACGCCGAAGTCGGGCATCCGGTGGTGCATTACATCCATCGATCCGTTCCTCGCGACGAACTCATCGCGTTCTTCGTGGCCAGCGACGTCATGCTGGTCACCCCGCTGCGAGACGGCATGAACCTGGTGGCCAAGGAATACGTCGCCTGTCGAAGCGATCTGGGCGGTGCGCTCGTTTTGTCCGAATTCACCGGCGCCGCAACAGAACTGCGCCAGGCCTACCTGGTCAACCCGCACGACCTCGAGGGCGTCAAGGACGCGATCGAGGCGGCGCTCAACCAGCCGGCCGACGAGGGGCGGCGCCGGATGCGGGCGTTGCGGCGCCAGGTGCTCGTTCATGACGTGGATCGCTGGGCGCGGTCCTTTCTCGACGCCCTCGCCGAGGCGCATCCGCCGGGCACGAAATAGCGGCGGCGGACCCATGGTGCTGGCGCCGAAACGCTGTGATACTCGATGCAGCGTAACGGGGAGGCCGGAAGGGAGGTCGATGTGAAAATGCGTCGCGCGCTGGCCGCGGGAGCCGGCGTCTTCTCAGCCGTCGCAATCGGAATCGCGCTGGAGTCGGATAATCCGGCGCGCGCGCTCGGACCGCCGGCCGACGGCACGTACACCTACAACGAGGCGGGTGTATCCGGAGCTACCTGGACGATCTCGGCGTTGTGCGATCAGCCGTCGGGAACCCGTAACATGAACGACTACAACGACCCGATCGTTTTCGCGATGCAATGTGCGCTGAACATCGTGAGCTCGACGCCCGAACAGATCTCGGCCGCCGACAAGCTGCAGAACTTCAGCGGCCGGGCCCGGATGTCCAGCATGCTGTGGACTTTCAAGGTTCAAAAGGCGGACGGTGTGTCATGCCCGGGCGGCGGCACCGCTCCGTCCACCGAGACCTTTGCGTTCAGTGATGAATCGATGAGCGGCACCCACACCACGATGCACGGCGCCGTCTGCGGCATGGAACCGGCGATGAAAAAGACGCCGTTCTCGCTGCAGCTGATCGGGCCGCCGCCTAGCCCCGTCCAGCGTTATCCCCTGCAGTGCAACAACATTGCGATCTGCTACTGAAGGCTAGATCGGCGTGATGTAGTTGATCAGCCATTTGTTGCCGATCTTCTTGAAGTCCACCCGCAACCGGCTGCCGTCGTAAAGCGGCTGCCGCGACTTGTCGGTAACCGTGCGGTTCATGTACACCATCACCGACGCCGAATCGCGTTTGGCCGACATGACCCCAACGCCAACGACATTGGCCTGAACGACCACCTCGCGCTTCTTCGCCTCGGGAATGATCTGCGCATTGGCGCTCTTCTGAAATTCCTGGCGATAGTCCGGCGTCAGCATCGAATACGCGTCGGCGAGGCTGCGTTCGACGGTCTGGTAGTCGTAGGCGAAAACCGCGGGCACTTCTTTGGCGGCCAGCTGGGGCAACACCGCCCGCGCCGTCTGCTCGCCGCGGATCTCCACCCGCTCCCAGTAGAACCAGCCGGCCGCCGCGGACAACCCGACAACGCCGACGACCGCGAGGTATCCCGCGGCGGCGATCAGAAACCGGGGCCACCGCATCAGTTGCCCCCGTCGGGGTATTTCAGGTCGTAACCCGTCATGTGTCCCTGCTCATCCTCGTGCACGATGACCCGCAGCCGGTACGGCATGGACGGCTTGTGCACGCCATCGATGTCGGCCACCGTGACGCGGACCGACACCAGCACCGAGGCGTTATCGGTAACCGTGTCAATGCCTTCCAGAGCCGCGCCGTTGATCACTGCCTCGGATGTCGCGTTGGTGGAGCGGAACAGGGCCTTGAGGTTTTCGATGTTGTTGTTGGCGCCGAGCATGCCGCGCAGCGGTCCACTGGTGCCGTTGTAGAACCGGTTCACGCTGTCGTCGATGTTGTCCTGCTTGTAGCTGAACATGTTGACGACAGTCTGGGTGGCGGTGTCGACGAAGCGTTGGTCGCGGGCCTGCGCCGCCTCGGCGTGCCGTTGGGAGACGAGCAAGGCGGTCAGGCTGCCGGCCAGCGCGCCGATCGCCAACACCGCGGCGGCGAACGAAATCCAGCCGACCATGCGACCATTCGGCCGACGCCGTGGTGGCGGCTTGATCGTCTTGAGGGCCTGGACGCGTTTGACCGGTGGCATTTTCGGGGTGGGCGGAGCCTTGAGCGCAACCTCGGTCGTGGTGCTCGACTCGCTCGTGGCGGGACCCGCCGCGCGCGTTGCGCGACGACGTGCACGCTGGGGCGTGGTTGATTCGCCATTGGTTGCCGAGGCCACTACATCGGCCTTGGATCAAGCATCAGGTCCACCCAATTCTCGGCGCTGGACGTGTTCGTGCCGGCCGCGAAGATACCAGTGCCTCCTGCCGGATCCCTGAACGCGCCGGTGGTCTCGTCATAGGTGGTGTACGCGGGGCCGCTGGCCGGCGTCGACAGACTCGGAGCAGCCGGCGGCGCCATGGCTTGTGGGGGTGATGGCGGTGGCAGCCACTTCGGATACGGCAGTATCGGCGGGACTGGGGGGACGCCCGGCGGCATCCACGACGGGTTGCCCGGCGGCGGCCCGCTGTCGTTGGGCGGTGGCGGGGCGTAAGCGGGCTGGTGGTTGGGCAGCGGCCCCGGGCCCGGCACCACGCCTGGAGGGGGCGGCCCGACGATCGGAACACCCGGATCGGGTTCCGCTTCCGGCGGGATGTAGGGAAACTTGTTGGGCGGCAACGTGTTCAGCCCATTCGTCTGGGGCGTGTTGTACGGGACCGGCGGACCGCGCCATGGGTTACGTCCCACCGGCACATAGCCCTTCGGGTCGCGACACAGCTGAATCGTCGGTGCCCGTTTGCCGGGGAATTCTTGGCAGGGATAGTTGCGCGCCCCGCGCACGGTACTCGGGTCGTTTTGCGCGACCTTGCAGTACATGTCTCGCGGGAGCTCGCGCACCGTCTCGTCGGCCGGCGTTCGCATCAACGGCGGGGGCAGGAAGCCGACGGCGCACGGCGGTGGGTCGTTGAGGTCGAGCTTGAAGTCCAGCTTCGCGCCTTCGTCCTGGGGGGTGCCGCCCGCGGCCGTGGTGATCGCGGCGAACAGCGCCGGCAGAACGACCAAGAGCTGCTCGATCGATTTGTGGTAGATGACGCCGACCCGGCCCAGATTGGCGAGGCTGGCGGCCAGCGCCGGGAAACTGGGGCGGATACCGGAGAACGCGGTGTTGGCCTCGTCGATCGCGTCTGGTGCGGTGGCCAGCGTCGAGCGAAGCTGCGGGTCGGCGTGTTGCACCTCGGAGGTGAACCGAGCCAGCCCATCGGCGAGCGACTTGATGTCGGCGCCGGCACGAATCTGGGACTGCAGGAACGGGCCCGCCTGATCGATCAACTGCGAGACTTGTGGGTAGTCGGCGTTGGCCTCGTCTACCAGCAACCGGGCCGATTCGAGCAGTCGGGCCAGCTCCGGGCCCGACCCGTTGGCCGCCTGGAACGTCTCGTGCAGCAGCTCGCGCAGCTTGGTGTCACCAAGGCTGTTGACCAACGTCTCCGCCCGCTTCAACAGATCGGAGACGTCCTGGCCGATCCGGGTGTGCGCCCGATCGATCCGAGACCCGTTGTGCAACTTCGTCGTTGCCGGATCCTTCGGCGGCACCAGGTCGACGTATTGCTCACCGACGGCCGACACGCTCTTCACGGTGGCGGTGACGTTGGACGGAATGGGAGTGCCGCTGTTCAGCCGCATTTCGGCGGTGACGCCATTGGGGTTCAGCTCCACCGACGCCACCCTGCCGACCTCGACGCCCCGGTAGGTGACGTTGGCATTCTTGTACAGGCCGCCGCCCGCGACGAAGTCGGCGCTGGCCAGATAGGTTCCGATGCCGAAAGTCGAGGGCAGCCGCAGGTAGAAAATCGCCATGATGGTCAGCGTGATCGCGGTGATCACCGCGAAAATCCAGAGCTGGATTCTGGTGAGTTTGTCTATCATTGCCCGCCCCTACTGTGCTGCCGTGCCGGGCGGAATCTTGAACGGGTCGGCCGCCTGTCCGGACAGGTTGGCCATTTCGCCGGTCAAGAAGTCGGGCGGGTTGAGAATCTCCGACATGTGCATCATGTTCGGATCAAGCGCGTACGACGTCGTGAAGAACGTTTCACCGAGCCGGCGCAAGGTGAGGTCGAAGGTCGTGAACACGTTGAGGTAGTCGCCGCGCACCGCCTGCTTGATACCGAAGTTCGGGAACGGGAACGTCAGCAACAACTGCATCGACGTGACGAAATTCTTCCGGTTGTCGTTGAGCGCCTTCACGACCGAATACAGCCCTTTGAGGTCCTCGGCGAAGTCCACCTTCGTCTTGGACAGCACGTGCGACGTGACCGTCGCCAGCTTCTTCAGCGCGCCGAACGCCTCGACAATGTGCTGGCGGTTCTTGTTGAGCACCTTGAGCGCCTCGGGCAGGGTTTGCAGCGCCCGGCCGAGGTTGTCCTTGTCGCGCGCCAGGGTCGCGGAAAATCGGTTCAAACCGTCGACCGCATCGATGATGTCGCCGACCTGCCGGTTGAGCCCCGCCGTCAATTCCGCCAGCCTGGGGATCAAGCCGGAGAACTGGCCCTGCCGGCCCGCCACCGCCTGGTAAGTCTCGTCGGTGATCTCTTCCAGCGCACCGAGATTGCCCTTGTTGACCACGACGCCAAGGGCCGAGAACACCTCTTCGGTGGTCGGGAAGCGGCCGGTGTTGGCCTCCGAGATCTTGGAACCGTTGGTCAGCCTGCCAGTCGCCGGCTTGCCCTTCGGCGCGGCCAGATCGATGTGCAGCGAACCCAGCAAGGAGGTCTGCGCGACCGTCGCAGTCGCGTTGGCCGGCAGCTCGACGTTTTTGTCCAGCGCCAATTTCACTGCGGCATAAAACGATCCGTCGGCGCGCTGCTCGGCAGCGATACCGGCGACGCTGCCGACCGTGACATCGTCGATCATGACCGGTGAGTTCTGCGGCAACGTCGCCACGTCGGGCATTTCAACGGTGACGGAGAAGGCGCCGCTGCCATGACCGGCGGTGCCGGGCATCGACAGCGAGTTCAGGCCGCCGAATTGACAGCCGGCAAGCAGCACGCTGCCTGCCGCTAATGCGCCGCCGCGCAACCCGATTCGCCTCATCCGCCGGACCCCTGACCGTTTTGCAGCCCAGCGGCAGGTCCTTGCGCAGGACCCGGAAGGGGGCCGAACGCGGAGCCGGGGCCCGGACCCGGAGCGGGTGCGACGGCCGGTGCCCCCGGCGGCGCGCCGGTCTGCGGGGCCGCCGGTACCAGCAGCGCCTGCAGGTCGGCCGGGTTCTGAACGGCGGGCGGTGGGACACCCTGGGCCGGTATCCAGGTCAGCTCCGGAATCGGCGTCTGTGCCTTGGCTTTGGTCTCCGGAGTGTCGTAGATGATCTGGCCCTTGTACGCCGTGATCGTGTTCAGCGGGTGGAACATGACCGGCGGGTAGTTCACCGCCAGCCGGCGCAGCACCGGACCCAGCCGCTCGCGACACAGCTCGGCGCGCCGGTAGTAGTCGGGTGCCCGTGGCCCGCCGGCGGTTTCAAAGGAACCGCCGCAGATGAATTGCACCGGGTTGGCGAACTCGGGGATGGACAGCAGGCCGTTCAGGGTGCCCTGCGCCGGATCGTAGATGTTGTAGAAGTTGGCGATACCGGGGCCCGCGACGTGCAACACCTGCTCGATGTTGTCGCTCTGGTCGCTCAACGTCTTGCTGAAGTCGTTGAGTTGGTTGACCGTATCGATCAGAGTCGAGTTGTTCTCGTGCAGGAAACCGCGAATGTCGGACAGTGCCTGATTGAGCGTGCCCAGGGTGTTGTCCAGATGCCGCGAGCTGTCCGCGAGGACCTGCGACACCGAGGCGACGCTTCCGGCGAACTGCACGATCTGATCGTTGCTCGCCGACAACGCGTTGACCAGAACCTGCAGGTTCTTGACCGTGCCGAAGATGTCGCTGCGCGAATCCCCCAGTCGGCCCGCGACTTGCGAAAGCTCTCGCAGCGCGCTGTGGAACGATTGACCCTTGCCGTCCAACGTGTCCGCCGCCTGGTTGATCGCCGCGCCCAACGGCCCCTGCATCGATCCGGTCGTCGGACCCAGCGAAACGGCCAGTTGAGTCAGCGCTTCCTTGACCTCGTCCCATTCCACCGGGACCGCGGTGCGGTTCAGGTCGATGCTGCCGCCATCGGGCAGCACCGCCCCGCCGGTGTAGGCCGGGGCGAGCTGAATGAACCTCGCCGCCACCAGGTTCGGTGACATGACGACCGCCCTGGCGTCCTTCGGGATCTTCACGTCCTTGGGCACCGTCATCGTGATTTTCACGTCGGACGGACGCGGTTCGATCGAGTCGATCTTGCCGATCGGGACGCCGAGAACCCGGACCTGGTCGCCGGGATACAACCCGACGGCAGACGTGAAGTAGCCGACGATGGTGCGGTTATTTGCTTTTGCGGAAAGCACATACACGCCACCGACCAGCACCGCGACCAACGCGATGATGGTGGTGTAGCGCAGCCCACGGCCGCCGGCGATCCTCCTCACGAGGACAATCCCAGCATCATGGCGACTTCGGCCGGATGATCCAGCGTTCCTGGATCAACCCGCGCAGGTAGTCGGAGAGGCTGGCCGGTAGCTTGCCCGGCTGGTAGAAGAAGTCGAACATCGCCGCCAGCAGCGGCGCCGGGATGACGCCGTACACGTTGACGTTGAATCCCGGCCCGGAACCAACGACCTCACCGAGCTCTGTCGCATAGGTGGGCAACCGTTTGAGGGCCTCGGTGATGTAGTCGCGACGCTCGTTGAGGTTGCTCAGTACATCGTTGAGCTTGCTCAAGGCCGGCCCGAATTGCTTGCGGTTGTCGGCGACGAAGCCGGAAAGCTGTGCCGACAAACCGCTGATGCCCGCGATCAATTGCCCCAGTGCGGCGCGGCGCTCATCGAGCGCGGCGAACAACTCGTTGCCGTCGTCTACCAACTTGTTGACCTGGTCGGCGCGTTGCGACAACACGGCGGTCACCGACTTCGCATGGGCCAGCAGGCTTTGCAGCGCTTCGTCGCGGCGGTTCAGCGTGCGGGAGAGCGAAGTCACCCCATCCAGCGCGCCGCGCAGTTCCGGGGTGGCGCCGCGCAGCGTGTCGGTGAGAACGTTCAACGCCTGCTCGAACTGCGGCTTGTTCAGGTTGTTGGCGTTCTGCCCCAGGTCCTCGAGCGCGCCGGCCAGGGTGTACGGCGTGGTCGTGCGGCTCAGCGGAATGGTGGTCGCCCTGCCATGACCCGCGGGAGTCACCGCGATCGAGCGCTCGCCGAGGATGGTGTCGGTGCGGATCGCGGCCAGCGACTGGTCACCGACCGCGACGTGCCGATCCACCGCGAACGTCACCTTCGCGCTGTCTCCGGCCAGACCGACGGCCTGGACCTTGCCGACCTTGAAGCCCGACACGTAAACCGAGTTGCCGGGCGAGATTCCGCCGGCGTCGCTGAAGTAGGCCTCGTACACCCGGCCCTGCGGGTAGAACGGCAGGTTGGCGTAGCCGAATGCGAGCAACACCACGCAGACGACCAGCACCACGCCGAAGATTCCGGTGCGCAGCGGATCGCGTTCGCGCTTTGGGTTACTTGGCAAAAGCGCACCTCCCCTGGCTGGGATCCACCTGACCACCAAGGGGCAGCAGGATGTCGCTGCCGGCCGGCCCGTTGATCTTGATCGTCACCGAGCAGAAGTAGATGTTGAAGAACGACCCGTAGGCGCCGAGTGCGGCCAGGCGCAGGTAGTCCTCGCCCAGTTGCTCGATGTCGTTGTCCACCTCGGCCTTGCGGCTGTCGATTTCGGTGGCCAGCGGCCGGGTGTTTTCCAGGATGCCTTGCAGTGGCCTACGCGAATTCTTCAGCAGCTCAGTCAGATCCGTCGTTGTCGACGCCAGTGGCGGAATGGCTCCCGCGATCGAATCCTTGTTTTGGGCCAGCCCGCTGATCAATTGCTGCAGCTGGTCCACGCTGGCCGAGAATTGCGCGCTGCGTTGGTCGATGGTGCCCAGTACCGAGTTCAGGTTGGTGATCGCGTCGCCGATCAGCTGGTCGCGCTGGCCCAGCGCCTTGGTGAAGGCGCTGGTGTCGGCCAGCACATTCGACAACGCTCCACCCTGGCCCTGCAACAGCTCGATGACTGCGCCGCTGATCGTGTTGACCTTGTCGGCATCCAGGCCTTTGAGTACCGGCTTCAGTCCGCCCAGCAGCGCATCCAGATCCAGTGCGGGCTGGGTGTGTTGGGCGTTGATGGTCCCGCCCGGTGCCAGCTTGCGCAGCTCCCCCGGACCCGACGTGATCTCGAGGAACCGGTCGCCGACCAGGTTTTCGTACCGGATCACCGCGCGTGTCGACGAGTACAACGTGTACCGGCTGTCGATTCCGAAGGCCACGTCGACGGTGTTGTCCGGGTTGAGTTTGAGGCCGTTCACCGAACCTACCGGGACACCCGCAATGCGGACCTTCTGGCCGGCCTTCAACTTAGAGGCGTCGATAAACGTTGCATGATAGGTGTTTTCGTCGCCGAACCGGAAGTCACCGAAGACCACCACCAACCCCGCGGCCACCATCAACATCACCACCGTGAAGATGCTGACCTTGATCACCATCGACCGGTGCGATGGCATTTCCGAGCTTGCCATCAGAAGTCGTCTCGTTCCGCAAAGGCGCCGTGGAACAGGAACTGCAGTGTCGAGGGCGCATCGAACTGCAGTTCGGTGAACGGCTCGTAGGGGATGTTGGCGTTATCGGTCACCAGGAACGGTGCCCGGTAGAACGAGCCGCCGGTCTGCTTGGTCGGGATGTCCGGCAAGCCACGGCAGTTCGGGCCCCCGGAGGCGTTAACGATCGGCAGCGATTCCGGGAAGGTGTACGCCGGAGCGCCCAGCACGAAGCTCGACGACGTGAACAGGCCGGCCTTGCGAACACCGAGCAGTGGGGCGAATTCCTTGATACCGCGATCGATACCGGCGAACAGGCAACCGAATTCCGGCGAGTAGTCTGCGGCCACCTTGAGTGGGGCCCGCAACCGGTTGATGGCATCGATGAGGTCCTGCTCGGCCGGCGCCAACGTCTCATAGGCGTTGTTGGACAAGCCGATTGTGGCCAGCAGGGTGTCGTTGAGGTTTTTCTGCTGGTCGACCACCGTCTTGTTGATCGTGGGCAGGTTGTCGAAGATAGTGTTCAAATCTCCGGCGGCGTCGGCGTAGACGCCTGTCACGACGGCCGTCTTACGGAAGTCCTCCTGCAGTGCCGCTAGCTTCGGATTCGTCTGTTGCGTAAGGGTATTCAGGCCCGACAGCAGCGCACCCAAGTCGTCACCATGACCGCGCAGGCCTTCGGCGAAGGCGCTCAGCGTTCCGTTCAACTCGACCGGGTCGACCTTGTGCAACAGATCCATCAGCGACTGAAACAGCGTGTTGACCTCCAGCTGCACCGCGGAGGCCTCGACATGCGCATTGGGCCGCAGCGACGTCGGCGAAGGAGTCTGGGGCGGAATGAATTCCACGGACTTGGCGCCGAAAATCGTGTTGCCGGCGATGTGCACCGCCGCGTTGGAGGGGATGAAATGCATGTCGTCGCTGTTGATGGCCAGCGTCAGGCGTGCCTGCTCACCCCGGTAGCTGATGTCGGTGACCTTGCCGATCTGAATGCCGCGGTACTTGACCTTGGCGCCCGTGTCCATCACCAGCCCGGCGCGCGGCGCCGCGACGGTGACCGTGTCGACGGACGCGAAAGCCGCTGTGTACGACAGGTAGGTCAGCACCGAGAACGCGACCAACAAACTGGCCAGCAGCGCTGCTGCCAGCCGGACGGTTGTGCGTCGCGATCGGTTGTTTGCCATATGAATTAAGCGGTCCCCTTACCCCGAGAGGTTGAAGTTACCGGACGCGCCGTAGACGGCCAGCGAGATGAACAAGGTAATGACGACGACGACGATCAGCGAGGTCCGAACCGCCTGACCGACCGCGATGCCCACGCCGACCGGCCCACCGCTTGTGTTGTAGCCGTAGTAGGTATGGACCAGCATCACCGCGATGGACATCACGATGGCCTGTAGGAACGACCAAAGCAGGTCAGACGGGATGAGGAACGTATTGAAGTAGTGGTCGTAGAGACCGGCCGACTGTCCATTGATGAAGACCGTGGTGAAGCGGGCGGCGAAGAACGCGGCGAGCACCGACAGCGAATACAGCGGGACGATCGCCACCAGACCGGCGATCAGCCGCGTCGACACCAGGTAGGACACCGAATGCACCGCCATGCATTCGACGGCGTCGATTTCCTCGGACACCCGCATGGCACCCAATTGTGCGGTGGCACCGGCACCGATCGTCGCCGCCAGCGCGATGCCGGCGATGACCGGTGCGACCACGCGCACGTTCAGGAACGCCGACAGGAAGCCGGTCAATGCCTCAATACCGATATTGCCCAGCGACGAATAGCCTTGGACGGCGATGACCCCACCGGAGGCCAGGGTCAAGAACGCCGCGACGCCGACCGTGCCGCCGATCATCACCAGCGCACCCGCGCCCAGCGTCATCTCCGCGACGAGCCGGATTGTCTCCTTGCGGTATCGGGTCAGCGCGTTGGGGACGAAGCGCACGGTCTGGCCGTAGAACAGTGCCTGCTCGCCGAAGTCGTCGACCGGCCCCTGCAGCCGCGAAGCGACGTTACGCAGCCGGTAGGTGAAGTCGTAGCTCATCGCGTGGTCACTTCGTGGAGAACCGCACGCCGATGGCCGTCATCACCACGTTGATGACGAAGAGACAGATGAACGCGTAGACGACGGTTTCGTTGACCGCGTTGCCGACGCCCTTGGGCCCACCCTTGACGGTGAGGCCCCGGTAGCACCCGACCAGGCCGGCCATCACGCCGAACAGCAGCGCCTTGACTTCGGCCAGCACCAACTCTCGCAATCCGGTCAACACGGTCAGCCCGTTGATGAATGCACCCGGATTGACGCCCTGAAGAAACACGGAGAATACGTACCCACCAGACAAACCGATGGCGCACACCAAACCGTTAAGCAGTAGTGCGACAACGGTGGACGCCAGAACGCGGGGCACCACCAGCCGGTGGATCGGGTCGATGCCGAGCACCCGCATCGCGTCGATTTCTTCGCGGATGGTGCGGGCACCCAGGTCGGCGCAGATCGCGGTGGCGCCCGCCCCGGCGACGACGAGCACGGTCACCACCGGGCCCAGCTGGGTGATGGTGCCGAATGCCGTTCCGGCGCCGGACAAATCGGCCGCACCGATTTCACGGAGCAGAATATTGAGGGTGAATGCCACCAAGACCGTGAAGGGGATCGACACCAACAGCGTCGGGACCAACGACACCCGCGCGATCATCCACGTCTGATCCAAGAACTCGCGGCCTTGAAACGGTCGTCGGAACGAAGCACGGGCCGTATCGATCATCATCTCGAAGAACCCGCCGACAGCACGAGCGGGAACCGCAAGTTGTTCGATCAACGCGGCACCCCCCTTTGCTGCTCACGGCGAAGCCTGTGCGTCGCCTTTGCGTGGCCATTCGTCGCGGTCGGCTCCGTGTGAGCCGGATCATATTAACTCAGAGAAAGTGCACCATGTCAATGAACAGGTTATCTCTGGCTAAAGCGTTAATTTGTCCTGGTCAGCGCCCTTGCGCTATTGCCAATCTGACACACGTTCTACTAGAGGATTTCGCCCGGAGAAACAGCTTTGCGACGTTATTGTTCCATTAACTCGGTCGCAGAAAAGTTACGTTCTGGATCCCTACCAGCAAAGTAGTCGCGCAGTGTGCTGCTCAGTTGAGCCGGCTCCCAGGCGGCGCCGTCGGCGATGAACCGGTGCTCCGCCGTCGGAGCTGAGACCAATGTCACCTGACGCCCGTAAACAATGAACACTTGCCCATTGACCTCCGCGGCGGCCGGGGACGACAGGAACTGCACCAGGTTCACCACGTGATCGGGGGACAGCGGGTCGACGCCGCCCTCCGCTATCTCCGGCGCGCTGCCGAACACGTCCGCCGTCATCGCGGTGCGCGCACGCGGGCAGATCGCGTTGGCGCACACCCCGTAGCGGCCCAGCGCCCGCGCGGCCGTCAGGGTGAGCGAGATGATGCCCGCCTTGGCGGCGCCGTAGTTGGCCTGCCCCACCGGACCCACCAGTCCGGCCTCCGAGGCGGTGTTGACGATCCGGCCGAAGATCGACCCCCCCGCGTCCTTGGCCCGGCTGCGCCAGTAGGTCGCGGCGTTGCGGGTGAGCAGGAAGTGCCCTCGCAAATGCACGGCGATGACCTGGTCCCATTCCTCGTCGGACATGTTGAACAGCATCCGGTCGCGGGTGATGCCGGCATTGTTGATCACGATGTCGAGTCCGCCCAACCCGTCGGCGCAGGACACCAGTTCGTCGGCCGTGGCGCGCTGGCTGATGTCACCGGTCACCGCGACGGCCTTCGAGCCGGCGGCGCCAATCTCGTCGATCACATCCGAGGCGTCCAGCGCGGCGGCGATGTCGTTGACGACGACGGTGGCGCCGAGGCGGGCCAGGCCGAGTGCTTCGGCGCGCCCAAGGCCTGCTGCCGCACCGGTCACCACCGCGACCTTCCCGGATAGATCGGTCGCGTTCGTGCTGCTAGTCAATTTATGAATACCTCTAGTTTCGGGGTCCCTCGCCGCTAGTCTTCGCGCAGCAACGCCGCGCGCGGGCACTCGGCGATCGCCTGCTCGGCGAGATTTTCTTGGTCGGACGGAATTGGATCGAGCTTTACGACGGCGTAGTCCTCATCGTCGAGGTCGAAGATATCTGGTGCGATTCCCAAGCACACCGCGTTGCCTTCGCACCGGTCACGATCCACGATCACCCGCACGGCATCCTCCTTGAAGCTGGCCCGGATCTCGTCCTATGTCCATCAGAATGTAGCTCCACCATAGGGCTCACGTGCGTCTGAGGAAACGCTCGCTGGATTCCCAGACTAGAACGTGTTACAACCTCCGAAGACGAACGGGTAGCCGTTGGTCGAATAGCCGCTTGTCACGTTGAACCAAAAGGACGGCTGGAATGCGCATCAGTTACACCCCTGAACAGGAGGAGCTGCGTCGCGAGCTGCGGTCGTACTTCACCGCGCTCATGACGCCGGAGCGCCGCGAGGCGCTGCACTCGACCCAGGGCGAGGTCGGGACGGGCAACGCGTACCGCGACACCGTTGCGCAGATGGGCAAGGACGGGTGGCTCACCCTGAACTGGCCCAAGGAATACGGCGGCCAGGACCGCTCCCCGATGGACTCGCTGATCTTCACCGACGAGGCCGCGATCGCCGGCGTGCCGGTGCCGTTCCTGACGATCAACAGCGTGGCGCCGACCATCATGGCGTTCGGCACCGAAGAGCAGAAGAAGTTCTTCCTGCCCAAGATCGCGGCCGGGGAGCTGCACTTCTCGATCGGTTACTCCGAGCCCGGGGCCGGCACCGATCTGGCGAACCTGCGCACCACGGCGGTCCGCGACGGCGACGACTACGTCATCAACGGCCAGAAGATGTGGACCAGCCTGATCGCCTACGCCGACTGGGTCTGGCTGGCGGTGCGCACCAACCCCGAGGCCAAGAAGCACCGCGGCATTTCGATGCTGGTGGTGCCGACGACCGCCGAGGGCTTCTCCTGGACGCCGGTGCACACCATGGCCGGGGTGGACACCAGCGCCACCTATTACTCCGATGTGCGGGTTCCGGTGACCAACCTGATCGGCGAGGAGAACGGTGGCTGGAAGCTGGTGACCAACCAGCTCAACCATGAGCGCGTCGCGCTGGTGTCGCCGCAGCCGATCTTCCTGGCCCTGCGCGAGGTGCGCGAGTGGGCGCAAAACACCAAGGACGACGGTGGCGCCCGGCTGATCGACTCGGAGTGGGTGCAGCTGAACCTGGCGCGGGTGCACGCCAAGGCCGAGGTTCTCAAGCTGATCAACTGGGAACTGGCCTCGGCCGAAGGTCACGACCTGGGGCCGGCCGACGCGTCGGCGGCGAAGGTATACGGCACCGAGCTGGCGACCGAGGCCTACCGGCTGCTGATGGAGGTGCTGGGTACCGCGGCGACCGTGCGCCAGGATTCGCCGGGCGCATTGCTGCGCGGTCGGGTCGAGCGGATGCACCGGGCGTGCCTGATCCTGACCTTCGGCGGCGGCACCAACGAAGTGCAGCGCGACATCATCGGCATGGTCGCCCTCGGCCTGCCCCGAAACCGCTGAGCATCGAGAAGGACAGACATGGATTTCACGACAACCGAAGCGGCGAGTGACCTCGGCGGCCTGGTCGACACGATCGTCGACTCGGTGTGCACGCCCGAGCACCAGCGCGAACTCGACTCACTCGATCAGCGATTCGACCGTGAGCTGTGGCAGAAGCTGATCGAGGCCGACATCCTCACCAGCGCATCGGCGTCCGCGCTGGGCGGCGACGGTTTCGGCGCGCTCGAGCAGGTCGCGATTCTGGTTGCGCTGGGCCGCCAGCTGGCCGCCGTGCCGTACCTGGAATCGGTGATGCTGGGCGCCGGAGTGCTGGCACGATTCGGCTCCGAGGAACTGCAGCAGGGCTGGGGAGTCCCGGCCGTCAAGGGCGAGAAGATCCTGACGGTTGCCCTGGACGGCGAGATGGGCGAGGGACCCGTGCAGGCCACCCGCGCCGGTGACGGCTACCGGCTGACCGGGACCCGCACCCAGGTCGGCTTCGGCCCCGTCGCGGACGCTTTCCTGGTTCCTGCCGAAACCGATTCCGGCACAGCCGTTTTCCTGGTGAGTGCCGAAGATCAGGGCGTCAAGGTGACCACGCTGGCGACCACCGGGAAGAACAGCGTCGGACACTTGGCGCTGGACGGCGTCGCGGTGGATGAGGCGCGGAAGGTCGGCGGAAGTGAAGTCGCCGCCTGGCTTGGCACGCTCGGAACCCTGGGCCGCAGCGCGTATCAACTCGGAGTGCTGGATCGCGGCTTGCAGATGACGGCCGAATACGCCCGCGAGCGTGAGCAATTCGACCGCCCGATCGGCAGCTTCCAGGCGGTGTCGCAGCGGCTGGCCGACGGCTACATCGACGTCAAGGGGCTGCGGTTGACGCTGACCCAGGCGGCGTGGAAGGTCTCCGAAGACATCCCCGCCGAGATCGACGTGGCCAGCGCCGCGTTCTGGGCCGCCGACGCCGGACACCGGGTCGCGCACACCATCGTGCACGTGCACGGCGGTGTCGGCGTGGACACCGATCACCCGGCGCACCGCTACTTCCTGGCCGCCAAGGAGACCGAGTTCGCGCTGGGCGGTGCCACCGGGCAGCTGCGACGGATCGGTCGCGAGCTGGCGGAAACTCCTGCCTAACTTCGTGATTCCGGCTAACCCGACGGTCACCAAACTGCTGGCGCCGCTGGCTGAGATCGACGACCGCGGCGTCTACTTCGAGGAGTCGTTCACCAGCTGGCGCGACCATCTGCGACACGGTGCCGCGATCGCGGCGACGCTGCGCGCGCGCCTCGACCCGACCCGGCCGCCGCACGTCGGGGTGCTGCTGGAGAACACGCCGTTCTTCTCGGCGATGCTGACCGCGGCCGGGATGTCGGGGATCGTGCCGGTCGGCCTCAACCCGGTGCGCCGCGGCGAGGCACTGGCCCGCGACATCAACCGAGCCGACTGCCAGCTGGTACTGGCCGACTCGAAATCCGCTGCGACACTGGATGATATCGAGCATTTGAACGTCGATTCGGCCCGGTGGGCCGCCGAAGTCGACGCACATCGCGACGCCGAGTTGAGCTTCCAATCCGCCTCGGCCGAAGACCTTTTCATGCTGATCTTCACGTCGGGCACCAGCGGTGAACCGAAAGCGGTGAAGTGCAGCCACGGCAAGGTCGCGATCGCCGGAATCACGATGGCACAGCGCTTCGACCTCGGCCGCGACGACGTCTGCTACGTGTCGATGCCGTTGTTCCACTCCAACGCCGTTCTGGTCGGCTGGGCGGTGGCCGCGGCGTGCCAGGGCTCAATGGCGTTGCGGCGCAAGTTCTCCGCGTCTGGATTCTTGCCGGATGTCCGTCGCTACGGCGCGACCTACGCCAACTACGTTGGCAAGCCGCTGTCCTACGTGCTGGCCACGCCGGAGCGACCCGACGACGCGGACAACCCGCTGCGGGCGGTGTACGGCAACGAGGGTGTCCCCGCCGACATCGAGCGGTTCGGCCGCAGATTTGGCTGCAAGGTCCAGGACGGGTTCGGCTCCACCGAAGGCGGAGTGGCGATCGCCCGCACACCCGATACGCCGCCGGGCGCATTGGGTCCGCTGACCGAAGGGCTGGACATCGTCGACCCTGAGACCGGCAAGTCCTGCCCGGTGGGCGTCGTCGGCGAGATCGTAAACACCAGCGGGCCAGGACGTTTCGAGGGCTACTACAACGACCCCGCCGCCGAGGCCGAGCGAATGGCCGGCGGGATCTACCACAGTGGCGACCTCGCCTACCGCGACGAAGCCGGATTCGCGTACTTCGCTGGGCGGCTGGGCGATTGGATGCGGGTCGACGGCGAAAATCTCGGCGCCGCCCCGATCGAACGGGTGCTGCTGCGCTACCCCGACGCGGCCGAGGTTGCCGTGTATGCGATCCCCGATCCGGTGGTCGGCGACCAGGTGATGGCCGCACTGGTGATGGCGCCGGGTGGCGAGTTCGATGCCGAGAAGTTTCGGGCGTTCCTGGCCGAGCAGCCCGACCTGGGGTCCAAGCAATGGCCGTCGTACGTCAGGATCAGCGCGGAGCTGCCGCGGACGGTGACATTCAAGGTGCTCAAGCGGCAGTTGGCGGCCGAAGGTATCGACTGTCATGATCGGGTATGGCCGATACCCCGATAGCCCTATGACGTCCCGGCCCCTTGAGCTCGCGTTGGAAGCGAGCTTTGAACAGCTTTCCGACGTGGTGCCGGCCAACATTGGTGTTGCGATCGCCCGTCCGGACCGGACGTATTCACTGGGCCGGTGGTGGTCGGGTGTGGCCTGGTCGACGATCAAGGTGCCCCTGGCTATCGCGGCACTGCGCAGCGATTGGCTCGGCGCCCGCGAGCTGGCCGTCAAGGCCATCACCGAATCCGACAATCGCGCGTCCGAACAGTTGTGGTCGCTGCTGGGCGAACCGGTGGACGCGGCGCGCAAGGTGCAGGGCGTCGTCGCCGAAGGTGGCGACACCGCGACGGTGGTCGAATCGCGGCGGCTTCGACGTGGTTTCACCGCATTCGGCCAGACCCAGTGGAGTCTGCAGCGACAAGCGCGCTTCGCCGCCGAGTTGCCGTCGATCCCCGGCGCGGCGGACGTGATCGAGCTGATGACCGACCTCACGCCCGATCACCGATGGGGCCTGGCCACCAATGGCGCTGCGGCCAAAGGCGGTTGGGGTCCGGGCACGGATGGCGGGTACCTGGTGCGGCAATTCGGGATTCTGACCACGCCGTCGGGGGAATGGGGCGTGGCATTGGCGGCCGAAGTCCGCGATGGCGGCTTCGAAACCGGAGTCGAGGTCGTCAATACGTTGACGGACTGGCTCGTCAGCCGGCTTCCCGTGCTAGCCCGCTATTGACGGGACCACCGCGTCGATCAGATGCGGCCCGGGTGCGGCGAAGGCTTCGCGCAGCGCGTCGGCCAGCTCCTCGGCGGTGCTCACCCGCCGGGCCGGCACGCCCAGACCCTCGGAGATCTTCACGAAATCCATTGTGGGCCGCGATAAATCAAGCAGGTCCAGCGCCTTGGGGCCGGGGGCAGACCCGGCGCCGACCCGCTGCAGTTCGATCCGCAAGATGTCGTAGGCACTGTTGTCGTACAGCACGGTGGTCACATCGAGGTTCTCGCGCGCCTGGGTCCACAGTCCCGCAATCGTGTACATCGCCGACCCGTCGGATTCCAGGCAGAGCACCGGCCGGTCCGGGGCGGCCACCGCGGCACCCACCGCGGTGGGGATGCCGTAGCCGATCGCCCCGCCGGTCAGCGTCAGCCAGTCATGGGCCGGCGCGCCGGCGGTGGCTTGCGCCAGCAGCAGGCCCGAGGTGTTCGACTCGTCGACGACGATCGCCCGTTCGGGCAGCAGCGCGCCGATCACGTCGGCTGCCGACGCCGAGGTCAGGGCGCCGGTCGGCAGCTGCGGGCGCGACGCGGCGGCCAGCGGTGCGACCGTACCGGGCGCGATCTCGTCCGCCAATTCGATCAGCGCGTCGGCCGCACCGAGGTACTCCGACAGCACGTGCACCTCGCATCCGGCCGGAACCAGGTCGCTGGGCGTGTTCGGGTAGGCGAAGAAGGACACCGGCGATTTGGCGCCGGCCAGGATCAGATGCTTGGCGCCGTCGAGTTGGGCGGTGGCGGCCTCGGCGAAGTACGCCAACCGTTCGACGGCAGCGACACCGGCCCCACGTTCCAGGCGCGTCGGGAAGGTCTCGCACAACAATCGGGCCCCCGTCGCCTCCGCGATTCGCGCCGCCGCGGCCAGCCCGGGGCCGCGCGTCGCGTCGCCACCCACCATGATCAGCGCCGGTTCTCCCGATCGCAGCACCTCCGCGACCTCCGGTGCCGGCAGCGCGTCGGCGCTCGCCGGCCGGGCAGGGGCCGCGGCGGCAGGCTGGGCGCCGTCGGACCAGGACGCGTCGGCGGGCAGGATCAGGGTGGAGATCTGCGAGCGAGCCACGCTGGCCGCGATTGCCTCGGCCGCGTCGAGCGCGACGTCAGCGGCGGTACCCGAGCGGCGCACCCAACCCGAGACGCTGCCCGCGAGCGCGTCGATATCGGATTCTAGTGGGGCGTCGTACTTTTTGTGATAGGTGGCATGGTCTCCGACGACGACCACCATCGGCACGTGTGCCCGCCGCGCGTTGTGCAGGTTGGCCAGGCCGTTGCCCAATCCGGGGCCCAGATGCAACAGCACCGCCGCCGGCCGATCGGCGATGCGGGCATATCCATCGGCCGCGCCCGTGGCGACGCCCTCGAAAAGGGCTAGCACTCCCCGCATTTGGGGAACGGTGTCCAACGCGGCCACGAAGTGCATTTCCGAGGTGCCGGGATTGGCGAAGCATACCTCGACGCCGCCGTCGACCAGGGTGTTGATCAGAGCCTGCGCACCGTTCACCTGTTCGCCTCCAGTCTGAATACGCGTTCGGCATTGCCGTGGAGAAAGTCGTGGCGAGCCTCGTCGTCGAGCCCGAGTTCGTCGAGCCCGGCCAAGGCGTGCGCGTGAGTGATCATCGGATAGTTGGTGCCGAAGAGGACTTTGCGTTGTCCGGTAGAGGTTTTCATGAACCGGATCAGCTCTTCCGGAAGCCGCCGGATGGTGTAGGCCGACGTGTCGATGTAGACGTTCTCGTGTTTGCGCGCGACGGCCACCATCTCCTCGGTCCAGGGGTAGCCGACGTGTCCGCACACGACCACCAGTTCGGGAAAGTCCAGCGCCACCTGGTCGATGTAGGGTATCGGGCGCCCGGTCTCCGAGGGCCGCAGCGGGCCGGTGTGACCGACCTGGGTGCAGAACGGAACGGCGGACTCGACGCACTCGGCGAACAGCGGGTAGTAACGACGATCGGTGGGCGCCGCGTTCCACAGCCACGGCACCACCCGCAGCCCGACGAATCCTTCGGCGACCCGGCGCCGCAGCTCACGGACCGCCCGCATCGGACGGTCCAGGTCGACCGTGGCCAGGCCGGCAAAGCGGTTCGGGTGCAATCGAATCCATTCGGCGACCTCGTCGTTGGAGACCAGGTCTTGACCGTTGGGCCCGTACCACGCGCTGAGCAGCCCGAAGTCGACGTCGGCCGCGTCCATCGCCGCGACGGTGGCCTCGATCGGGATTTCGGCGTCCGGCATGGACCCACCGGTCCAGCGTCGTAGGGACGCCAGCATGTCACTGCGCAGGAACCGCGCAGTCGGGTGCTGCATCCACACATCGATCGTCATCGCCACTCAACAGTAGACGCGTGCGTCAGAGGGCCAGCGCCGCGCGGGCGCAAGCGTGGGTCCGCCGGGCGTGCCCGCCCCCGAACAGCACCACGTGCGCCAGCAGCGGGAAGAGTTGGTGCAGCCCGATGCGGTCGCGCCAACCGGGTCGCAGCTCTCGCACCTGCTCATACCCCGCGATGATGGCGTCGTAATGCGGGCAGCCGAACAACGCGAGCATCGCCATGTCGCTCTCGCGGTGCCCGGCGTGCGCGGCCGGGTCGATCAGCACCACGCCGTCCGGCGTCCACATCACGTTGCCGCCCCACAGATCACCGTGCAGCCGGGCCGGCCGGTCGTCATCGTCGAAATCGCCCGCACGGCAACGCGCCATCACGGCCTCGATCGCGGCGCGGGCCGACGCATCGAGCTTGGCGGCCGCGAGTTCGAGCATCGGAGCCAGCCGCTCTGCGGCGTAGAACTCGCCCCAGCGACGGTGGTGCCGCAGCGACATCGGCAAAGGCCGCGACAACGGACCGAAGAAGCCCGGCCCATCCCAGCCGTCGGGACCCGCGCCGAACGCCGGGGCCCCCGCGTCGTGCATGGCAGCCAATCGGTTGCCGAAGACGCACGCCGCCTCCGGGTCGGGGCGCACCGATTCGAGTCGCCGCAACGTCAGGCTCGTCGCGTCAACCGACACGATAGGCGCACACGGCACGCCGCCGTCGACCGCCGCAAGCCATCGCAGCCCCGCGGCCTCCCAGCCGAAGTAGCCGGCGGGCGCCCCGGCGTGCTGTTTGACGAAATCCGTCACGCACTGACGTGCGCGGCGTGCACGTCGTCGGCCGGACGAGCCTCCGTCTGCTCCTTGGCCCAGCGGTAGTCCGGCTTGCCGGCGGGTGATCGCTTCACCTCGTCGACGAGCCAAAGGCTGCGTGGCACTTTGTATCCCGCGATCTCGGAGCGCACGAAGCTGTCCAGTTCGGCCAGCGCCGGACGGGTCCCCGGCCGCGCCTGCACGACGGCCGCCACGTGCTGACCGTAGCGGGGGTCGGGCACGCCGACCACCAGGGCGTCGAAGACGTCCGGATGTCCCTTGAGCGCGGCTTCGACCTCTTCCGGGTAGATCTTCTCGCCACCGCTGTTGATCGACACCGAACCGCGGCCCAGCATCGTGACGGTGCCGTCCTCCTCGACGGTCGCGTAGTCACCGGGAATGGCGTAGCGGACACCGTTGATGGTCTTGAACGTCTCGGCGGTCTTCTTCTCGTCCTTGTAGTAGCCGAGGGGAATATTGCCCTTCTTGGCGATGAAGCCGCGGACTCCGGAGCCCGGCTTGACCTCGTTGCCGTCTTCGTCGAGGACGACGGTGCGGTGGTCGATCGTCACCCGCGGGCCACCGCTGTGCGGGGCGTCCTTGGCGACAATGCTGGTGCCGCCGAAGCCGGTCTCCGAGGACCCGATCGAGTCGGTGATGACTCGGTTTGGCAGCAGCTCGAGAAACTTCTCCTTGATGCTCGGCGAGAACAGCGCCGCGGTGGAGGCGAGCAGGAACAGCGACGACAGGTCGTACTCGTTGCCTTTGTCCTGGTGCGCCAGCAGTGCGTCCAGCAGGGGTCGCGCCATCGCGTCGCCGGTGAAGAACAGCAGGTTCACCTTGTGCTCGTGGATCGTGCGCCAAACTTCGTCGGCGTTGAATTCCGGTGCGAGAACGGTGGTTTGACCCGAGAAGATCGACATCCAGGTGGCCGACTGAGTGGCGCCGTGGATCATCGGCGGAATCGGGTGGCGCACCATCGGCGGATTGGCCGCGGCGGCCTTGGCCAGGTCGTACTCATCCTTGACGAATTCGCCGGTGGCGAAGTCGGTTCCACCGAACAGCACGCGGTAGATATCCTCGTGGCGCCACATGACGCCCTTCGGAAAGCCCGTCGTGCCGCCCGTGTAGAGCAGGTAGATGTCGTCGGCGCTGCGTTCGCCGAAGTCGCGCTCCGGTGAGCTATTTGCGATCGCGGAGTAGAACTCGACGCCGCCGTAGCGCTGAAAGTCGTTGTCGCTGCCGTCCTCCACAACGAGGATCGTCTTTACGGCCGGAGTCTCGGGCAGCACGTTGGCGACTCGGTCTGAGTACTGGCGTTCGTGCACCAGCGCGACCATGTCGGAGTTGTCGAAAAGGTAGCGCAGCTCGCCCTCGACGTAGCGGTAGTTGACGTTGACGAGGATGGCGCCGGCCTTGATGATGCCCAGCATCGCGATGACGATCTCGTTGCGGTTGCGGCAGTAAAGTCCGACCTTGTCGTCCTTCTTCACACCCTGTTCGATCAGGTAGTGCGCGAGGCGGTTGGCCTTCTCCTCCAGCTCGGCGTACGTCAGCTGTTGATCGCCGCAGATGAGAGCTACACGGTCAGGCACGGCGTCGATGGCGTGCTCGGCAAGATCGGCAATATTCAGGGCCACGGCCACCAAATTAGAACGTGTTACATTTCTTGACAAGTTCGTACTCGATGTGGAGGGAAAGGCGGTAGCCGTGGCTCAGGCTCCAGCAAACGAATCAACGGGACCCGACGCGATCGTCGAGCAGCGCGGTCACACCCTGATCGTCACCCTGAACCGACCGCACGCCCGCAACGCGCTGAGCACCGAAATGATGGAAATCATGGTGCAGGCCTGGGACCGCGTCGACAACGACGACGACATCCGCTGCTGCATCCTGACCGGGGCCGGTGGCTACTTCTGCGCGGGCATGGACCTCAAGGCAGCAACCAAAAAGCCGCCGGGCGATTCGTTCAAGGACGGCAGCTACGACCCGTCACGCATCGACGCCCTGCTCAAGGGCCGTCGGCTGACCAAGCCGCTGATCGCGGCCGTCGAGGGCCCCGCGATCGCCGGTGGCACCGAGATCCTGCAGGGCACCGACATCCGCATCGCGGGCGAGAGCGCCAAGTTCGGCATTTCCGAGGCCAAGTGGAGCCTGTACCCGATGGGCGGCTCGGCGGTGCGGCTGGTGCGCCAGATTCCCTACACCGTGGCCTGTGACCTGCTGCTGACCGGCCGACACATCACCGCCGCCGAGGCCAAGGAAATCGGCCTGATCGGTCATCTGGTGCCGGACGGACAGGCGCTGACCAAGGCGCTCGAGATCGCCGAGCTGATCGAGAACAATGGGCCGCTGGCCGTGCAGGCGATTCTGCGGGCGATCCGCGAGACCGAGGGCATGCACGAGAACGACGCCTTCAAGATCGACACCCAGATCGGTATCAAGGTGTTCTTGTCCGACGACGCGAAGGAAGGCCCACGGGCGTTCGCCGAGAAGCGCAAGCCCAACTTCCAGAACAAGTAGCCGTCCTTTTTCGCCGAACGTGCTCTGGTGGCGGGAAAATCGCCTAAATCCCGCCACCAGAGTACGTTCGGCGCGGCTGTCGGTGTCGGGCGGCACACTTCCTGCGTGACTGCACCATTCCTCGGCAGCGAAGCACGGGCATCCGGCGAGGCAACGCGCCACGAGCTACGCACCCGATTCGTCGCCATCTATCCCGACGTCTATGTGCCGTCCGGATCTGACCTCACCGCCGCGGTGCGTGCACGCGCCGCCTGGCTGTGGTCACGTCGCCGCGCAGTCATCGCGGGCCACTCTGCATCGGCACTGCACGGCGCCAAGTGGGTCGACGACAGGGCGGCGGCGCAGTTGCTGTATCAACACCGGCGCCCGCCGCCGGGAATTCACACCTGGCTGGATCGAGTTGCCGGCGACGAGATACAGCTGGTCGAGGGGATGTCGGTAACGACCCCGTCGCGAACCGCCTTCGACCTGGCTTGTCGCAATCCCATCGGCAGAGCCGTCGCCGCAATCGATGCGCTGGCAAGAGCTACCAGGCTTGACACCGCCCAGGTCGAACTACTCGCCGAACGCTACAAAGGGCACCGCAATATCAGGCGAGCCAGGCGAGCGCTCAAGCTGGTTGACGCCGGAGCCGAGTCACCCCGCGAGACCTGGCTGCGGCTGTTGCTCATCAACGCCGGTTACCCACGGCCGCGGACCCAAATACCGGTCTACGGCCAATATGGCGAGCTCGTGGCCGTACTCGACATGGGTTGGGAGGACATCAACCTCGCCGTCGAGTACGAGGGTGATCATCACCGGACCGATCGCAGGCAATTCAATCGGGACATCGCGCGTTACGAAGCGCTGTCCGATCTCGGCTGGATCGTCATCCGGGTTACCGCCGACGACACACAGGGCGGAATTCTGCACCGTGTGGCTGCGGCCTGGGCCCGCCGAACGTGCTCTGGTGGCGGGAAAATCGCCTAAATCCCGCCACCAGAGCACGCTCGGCGAAGAGGTTAAGCCTGCACGTTCGGGGCAACGCCTTACCCCAGCGGCGCGCTCGGGGTGAACGCGACCGGCATCTTCTCCAGGCCGGACACGAAGTTCGCCGGCCGCAGCGGCAACTCGGCATCCGACGCCAGCCGCATGTCCGGCAGGCGCTGCAGGAGCCGGGTCTGCATGATCGACAGCTCCAGCCGGGCTAGCTGATTGCCCAGACAGAAGTGCGTGCCGAAGCCGAACGCGAGGTGGTTGTTCGGGTAGCGCTCGATGTTGAAGCTCTCCGGGTCGTCGAAGACCTTCTCGTCGAAGTTCGCCGACTCGAACAGCAGGATCATCTTCTCGCCCTCGTGCAACTGGGTGCCGTGGAACTCGGTGTCGGCGGTGATTGTGCGGGCCATGTTCTTCACCGGCGCCGTCCAGCGCAACATCTCCTCGATTGCGTTGGGCAGCAGGCTCAAATCGCCGGCGAGGCGCTGGTGCTGATCGGGGTGCAGCAGCAGCTGACGGGTGCCGCCGGACAGCGTGTGCCGGGTCGTCTCGTCGCCGCCGATCAGCAGCAGCAGTACCTCGGTGACGATCTGGTGGTCTTCGAGCCGCGCACCTTCGACCTCCGCGTGCACGAGAACGCTCACCAGGTCGTCGGTCGCCTCCTTCTTGCGTTCCTCGATCATGCCCATCATGTATTGGCTGTAGGTGGCGAAGGCCTCCATCGTGACCTGGACATCCGCCTCGGCCGCGGTACTGCTCAAGGAACTGACCAGATCGTCGGACCATTTGAGGAACATCGCGCGCTCCTCGGGACGCACACCGAGCATGTCGCCGATGACCGCCATCGGCAGCGGCGCGGCCAGGTCCCAGACGAAGTCGCACTCGCCGCGTTCGCACACCGCGTCGATCAGCGTGTCGCACAGCGAGGTAATCGAAGCCTCCAGGTTCTTCACCCGCTTGCGGGTGAAGCCGTAGTTGACGAGCTTGCGGCGCAACAAATGTTGCGGATCGTCCATCTCGATCATCATCTCGACGCCCGGCTGATCGGGCCGGATGCCGCCGGCATTCGAAAACAGCTCGGGGTTGCGCTCGGCCTCGATGACGGACTGATACGTCGAGGCCGCGGCGAGCCCGTTGCGGTCTCTGAAGACCGGCTCGTTCTCGCGCATCCACTTGTAGATGGACCGGGAGTCACCGGCATAGAAAGCGCCGTCGGTCAAGTCGACGTCGGGCTTAATCATCGTCATGAGATCTCCTGGGCATCGCCGAATGTCATTTGAACGTGGTCAGCCGAGCTGGACACTAGAGCGCGCTTCGGCAGACCAAGCGACGCAAGCTCTTTCGCGTAAGGATGATCGCCCAGCCGGACGCTTACGCCACCGAGCCGGGTCCGCACGCCGTCCAGGGTGTGTTCGAAGGCGGTCTCGCGGGTGATCCCGTCGCGGTGGGAGTAGCTGCGCTGCGCCTGCTGTCGCGGCATCAACCGGATCGGCAGACCGGGACGGAAGTCCATGCCGATCACCAGTTGTCCGTCTATCGCGCAGTCGAACCCGAACTGCCGCCCGTCGCGAATCGTGAAGTCCGCCATGACTTTCGGGTAGCCCCAGATCTTCGTCCCCGCCTCCAGCGTGAACGGCTGGTCGACGGGCAGGTGGTGGATTAAGGCGCCGGCCGACCCCAGCGCCCGTGGCCCGCTCGCGTCGGACCCCGGCGGGTTGACCATCACGCTGGTACCGAACTCGTAGTACTGGCCCAGGTCGCCGTCGATGTAGTGCATCAGCATCAGCACCACGACCGCGCGCCCGGGCAGGTAGCGGCAGACCCGCAGGCCGCTGTAGTCGATCAGCTGCTGCGCGGCGTCGGCGTCCACCGAGAACATCGCCATGTGCTGATTTGCCTTGCGGATCCTCACCGGCATGGTGAGAACGGTGCCCGCGATGGTGTGCTGCGACACAGTCATCCGGCCAATCTAGAACCCGTTCTATTGACGGGGCAAGCCCCGGCCTAGATCAGCGCGGCGAGGTCCCGGACCTGCTCGGGAGAGCGCCCGGAGACGACCATCATCGTGACGCCGGCGGCCTCCCAGGCCTTGATCTGCTTACGCACGTAGTCCGCGTCGCCGACGATCGCGGCGTCGTCGATTACCTCGTCGGGAATGATCTCGGCGGCCTTGTCCTTCTGGTTGCTGCGGAACAGCTTGGTGACGTCGTCGACCACCTCCGCGTAACCCATCCGGCGATAGACGTCGGCGTGGAAGTTGGTGTCCTCGGCGCCCATCCCGCCCATGTAGAGCGCGATGTAGGGCTTCATGGCCGCGAACGCCGCGGGGCGGTCCTCGGTGATGACGATGTTGGCCGTCGCGCAGATCTCGAAGTCCTCGCGGCTGCGGCGGGCACCCGGCCGGGCAAAGCCCTCGTCCAGCCATTCGTTATAGGTGTCGGCCATCCGGGGCGTGTAGAAGATCGGCAGCCAGCCGTCGCAGATCTCGGCGGCCAGCGCAACGTTCTTCGGTCCCTCGGCGCCCAACATGATCGGGATGTCGGCGCGCAGCGGATGGGTGATCGGCTTGAGCGGCTTGCCCAGGCCGGTGACGGGTCCCCGGCCCCCCTCCTTCAACGGCAGCGGGTAGTGCGGGCCGTCGCTGGTCACCGGCGCCTGGCGGGCCCACACCTGTCGGACGATGTCGATGTATTCACGGGTGCGGGCCAGCGGCTTCGGAAACGACTGGCCGTACCAGCCCTCCACGACCTGCGGTCCGGACACGCCAAGCCCGAGAATGTGCCGGCCACCGGACAGGTGGTCGAGGGTGAGCGCGGCCATCGCGCACGCGGTCGGGGTCCGCGCGGAGAGCTGAACCACCGACGTGCCCAGCCGCACCCGCTGCGTCGACGAACCCCACCAAGCCAGCGGTGTGTAGGCGTCGGAACCCCATGCCTCGGCGGTGAACACGGCGTCGAATCCGGTGGCCTCCGCTTCGGTGACGAGCTCGCCGTGGTTCTCCGGCGGCCCAGCGCCCCAATATCCGAGCTGCAAACCGAGCTTCATTTCTCGCACCTTTCCCGGCCAGAACGGACCCGACCGCAACCCAATGTTGAAACGGTTCTTAGAACCTGTTCTACTCGAAGGCGTGACAGCCACTTCGACGGGCCCGACCACGACCGATCACTCCGAGCCGCCTCTCTCAGCGCCGTTAACTCTGGCCTTCGACTACACCCGTTCAGTCGGTACCACGCTGAGCAAGTTCTTCACCGCACTGCGTGAGCGCCGCGTCCTCGGGGTGCGCGGATCGGATGGCCGGGTGCATGTGCCACCGGCGGAATACGACCCGGTCACCTATGAACCGCTGGGCGAGATGGTACCGGTCTCATCCGTCGGGACCGTGGTCTCCTGGACCTGGCAGGCCGAGCCGCTGGGCGGCGAGCCGCTGGACCGGCCGTTCGCCTGGGCACTGATCAAGCTGGACGGGGCCGACACCGCGTTGCTGCACGCCGTCGACGCGGGCGAACCGGCCAACATCAAGACCGGCGCGCGGGTGCACGTGCACTGGGCCGACGAGACCGTGGGCGCCATCACCGATATCGCGTACTTCGCGCTCGGTGAGGACGCCGAACCCGAGGGCCCCGCTAGTGACCAGGAGCCGGTCACGATGATCGTCACGCCGGTCTCGTTGACGATTCAGCACAGCGCCTCACACGAGGAAAGCGCTTACCTGCGCGCCATCGCCGAAGGCAAGCTGCTGGGCGCCAAGACCGGCGAAAAGGGCAAGGTTTATTTCCCGCCGCACGGCGCGGACCCGGCCACCGGTAAGCCCACGACCGACTTCGTCGAGCTGCCGGACAAGGGCACCGTGACGACGTTCGCGATCATCAACATCCCGTTCCAGGGTCAGCGCATCAAGCCGCCCTACGTGGCCGCGTATGTGCTGCTGGACGGCGCCGACATCCCGTTCCTGCATCTGGTCGCCGACGTCGACGCGCACGAGGTACGAATGGGCATGCGCGTGGAAGCCGTGTGGAAGCCCCGGGAGGAATGGGGTTTCGGCATCGACAACATCGAGTACTTCCGGCCGACCGGTGAACCGGACGCCGAGTACGACACCTACAAGCACCACCTGTAAAGGGCCCACCTGCACATGAGCGAACGCAATGTTGCGGTCGTCGGCTTTGCCCACGCCCCGCATGTCCGCCGCACCGACGGCACCACCAACGGCGTCGAGATGTTGATTCCGTGCTTCGCCCAGCTGTACGAGGAGCTGGGCATCGCGCGGACCGACATCGGCTTCTGGTGCTCCGGATCGTCCGATTACCTTGCCGGACGCGCCTTTTCGTTCATCTCGGCGATCGACTCGATCGGCGCCGTTCCGCCGATCAACGAGTCGCACGTCGAGATGGACGCGGCCTGGGCCCTGTACGAGGCCTACATCAAGATCCTGACCGGCGAGGTGGACACCGCGCTGGTGTACGGCTTCGGCAAGTCCTCGGCCGGCATCCTGCGCCAGATCCTCTCGCGGCAGACCGACCCCTACACCGTCGCGCCGCTGTGGCCGGACTCGGTGTCGATCGCCGGACTGCAGGCCCGCCTGGGCCTCGACGCCGGTAAGTGGACCGAAATCCAAATGGCCCGTGTGGCGTTCGACTCGTTCACCAACGCCCGCCGGGTCGACAAGGTGGAATCGGCGGTCAATGTCGAAGGCTTGCTGGATCGGCCCTTCTTCGCCGACCCGCTGCGACGGCACGACATCGCGCCGATCACCGACGGCGCCGCCGCCATCGTGCTGGCCGCCGACGACCGCGCTCGCGAACTGCGCGAAAACCCGGCCTGGATAACCGGAATCGAGCATCGCATCGAAACTCCGGTGCTCGGTGCGCGCGACCTCACCGGCTCCCCGTCGACGCGAGCCGCGACCAAGGTGGCCACCGGCGGCACCACCGCCAACCTCGACGTCGCCGAAATCCACGCGCCGTTCACCCACCAGCACCTGATCCTGATGGACGCCATCCGGATCCCGGGGAAGACGAAAGTCAATCCGTCCGGTGGAGCGCTGTCGGCCAACCCGATGTTCGCTGCCGGTCTCGAGCGCATCGGATTTGCCGCACAACACATCTGGGACGGTTCTGCGAATCGGGTGCTGGCACACGCCACCAGTGGCCCCGCGCTGCAACAGAACCTGGTCGCGGTCATGGAAGGAAAGAACTGATGGCCGGTGCAGGAGCGCACCTCGCCGCGGTACTGGGTACCGGGCAGACCAAGTACGTAGCCAAGCGCAAAGACGTCTCGATGAACGGCCTGGTGCGCGAGGCGATCGACCGTGCGCTGGAAGACTCCGGTTCTACCTTCGACGACATCGACGCGGTCGTGGTCGGCAAGGCGCCGGACTTCTTCGAGGGTGTCATGATGCCGGAGCTGTTCATGGCCGACGCCGTGGGCGCTACCGGCAAGCCGCTGATCCGGGTGCACACCGCGGGTTCGGTCGGTGGATCCACCGCAATCGTGGCGGCCAGCCTGGTGCAGTCCGGCAAGTACAAGCGCGTGCTCGCGATGGCCTGGGAGAAGCAGTCGGAATCAAATGCCATGTGGGCGTTGTCGATTCCGATCCCGTTCATCAAGCCGGTCGGCGCCGGCGCGGGCGGGTACTTCGCCCCGCACGTGCGGTCCTACATCCGCCGCTCGGGCGCACCGTTGAACATCGGTGCCATCGTCGCGGTCAAGGACCGGCTCAACGGCGCCCGCAACCCGCTGGCGCACCTGCACCAGCCCGACATCACCGTCGAGAAGGTGATGGACTCCCCGATGCTGTGGGACCCGATCCGCTACGACGAGACCTGCCCGTCGTCTGACGGTGCCGCCGCGGTCGTGATCGGCAACGAGGAGGTCGCCGAAGCCCGTCTGGCGCAAGGACAGCCGGTGGCCTGGATTCACGCCACTGCGCTGCGCACCGAGCCGCTGCAGTTCGCGGGCCGTGACCAGGTCAGCCCGCAGGCCAGCCGCGATGCGGCCGCGGCACTGTGGGAGGCGGCCGGCATCAAGAGTCCGATCGACGAGATCGACGCCGCCGAGATCTACGTACCATTCTCGTGGTTCGAGCCAATGTGGTTGGAAAGTCTCGGCTTTGCCCCCGAGGGCGAGGGCTGGAAGCTCACCGAGGCAGGCGAGACCAGGATCGGCGGCAAGCTACCGGTGAACCCCTCCGGCGGTGTGCTGTCGTCGAACCCGATCGGCGCCTCGGGCCTGATCCGCTTCGCCGAGTCGGCGATCCAGGTGATGGGCAAGGGCGGTGACCACCAGGTGCCGGGCGCCCGAAAAGCATTGGGACACGCCTATGGCGGCGGTTCGCAGTACTTCTCCATGTGGGTGGTCGGTACGGACAAGCCCGAAAAAGCAAGCGCGTGACCGAGCATCCCGCGCACGAGGCCGGCCGACGCTCGCGCGAGGCGGTCGGGGCAAGGGACAAAGAAGCCTGGCTCGCGGTGTTCACCGACGACGCGATTGTCGAGGATCCCATCGGACCGTCGGCCTTCGACCCCGAGGGCAAGGGACACCGCGGCCGCGACGCGATCTCGGCGTTCTGGGACAAGGCCATCGCCCCCACCACCAAGATTGAGTTCTTCTTCCGCGATACCTACCAGTGCGGCGACGAGGAAGCCAACGTCGGCCACATCCTGATCACGACGGGCGACTACCAGACGACGGCCGAAGGCGTGTTCACGTACAAGGCGAACGACGAGGGCAAACTCGTTGCCCTGCGCGCCTATTGGGAGATGGACCGCGCGGCGGCCAATACCCGCAAGGTCTAGGTCCTCCGGGAATTCACCTGGATCATCCTGTGCGCGTGCAACGTCACGCGGTATTGTGCTGGTTCCCATGGACGAAGTCGAGTTCGGAACGCCCGCAACGGATCGGTCGCCGCCCAGCCTGCGCGTCGTGGTGGTCGTGGGCGCCGCGATCCTGGTTGTCGTCGCGATCGTCGCCGTCTCCGGTTACTTGGTATTCGGACGGACATCCGCCACCCACGCCGCATCGACGCCGGCCCCAGCGCCGAGCCGTCCGGCCCCACCCCGCCAGGTCGCATTGCCGTTCCAGCTCGTGGACGCCGACGGGCTGGAGGCCGACGGTGCGGGCAATGTGTGCGCCTCCGACGCGGCCAGCAACCAAGTGCTGGAGCTGAAAGCCGGCTCTGACAACCCGATTGCGCTCCCGTTCACCGGCCTGAAGGCTCCGGGCGGTCTCGCGGCGGACGGGGGTAACGCGCTCTATGTGGTCGACCAGGACAACCGGCGGGTACTGAAACTACCGGCCGGCTCCAGCACGCAGATCGAATTGCCGTTCACCGGCCTCGACGAACCACACGGAATTGCGGTGAACAGCCGCGGCAGCGTGTTCGTCGCCGACTTCCATGGCAATCGGGTGCTGGAATTACCCGCGGGCTCGAATACTCAGGCCGAGTTGCCATTCGGTGGGCTCAAGCAGCCATACGACCTTGCCGTGGACGACGCCGACACCGTCTACGCCGCCGATGCCGGCAACAACCGGGTCGTGAAACTGGCCGCCGGAAGCACCACCCCGGTCGAGCTCCCGTTCACCGGCCTGAACTTTCCGAACAGCGTGGCCGTCGACCATGGCAACAACGTGTACGTGACCGATCTGAACAACAATCGGGTGCTCAAACTCATGGCCGGCTCAAATGCCGTGTCGAGGCTGCCCTTCGAGAATTTGGTCGCCCCGTTCGAGGTGGCGGTGGGCGCTAACGGTGACGTTTATGTCCTCGACTTCCACAACCGGGTGCTCAAATTGCCGGCCGGATACGAACCGATAGCACTGGGAGGTTAAGCGGTATTTCCGCGGAGCGGGCATTTTCAGCTGAACTCGCTATGCGTCGGGAATGCCGCGCGGTAGTGTCCTGGTGTCGCGAACACCGTGGTGGTTGAGGAGCCGGCGCATGGACGACGATTGGGAGTTCGAGGCGCCTGCGAAGGCCAAACCGCAGCGGCGGCGGTCGGGGCCCTCTCTCACGATCATGAGCGCCGCGGCCGTCGTCCTCGTTGCGATCCTCGGCGTGGCCGCATACTTCGCTTTCGCGCGCACCTCGTCGGGTAGCACCGCGTCCACCCAGACCGTGACGTCAAGCTCTGCGCCCCCCGCCCCCGGCGCGGTCGTGCTGCCGTTCACCCTCGCGGATCCCGAAGGGGTGGAGGTGGATAGCGCGGGCAACGTGTACGTCGCCGACTCGGGCGGCAACCGGGTGCTGGAATTGCCGGCGGGCTCCAACACGCCGATCGAGTTGCCGTTCACCGGACTCAACCGTCCGGCCGGTCTGGCGGTCGACAACAAGGGCAACCTCTACGCCGTCGACGAGAACAACAAGCGGGTGCTGGAAATCCCCGCCGGATCCAAGACGCAGATCGAGCTTCCGTTCACCGGCCTGACCGAGCCCCACGGCGTGACGGCAGACAGCGCCGGCAACGTCTACGTCGCAGACTTCAAGAACAACCAGGTGCTCGAACTGCCCGTCGGCTCGACTGTCCAGGTTCCGGTGCCGTTTATCGGACTCAACCAGCCCTACGATCTCGCGGTGGACAGCGCCGACGCCATCTACGTCGCCGACGCCGGCAACAACCGGGTACAGAAGCTGGCCGCGGGGACGACCACCCCGGTCATCCTCCCGTTCACCGGCCTGAACTTCCCGAACAGTGTGGCCATCGACCACAGCAACAGCGTGTACGTCACCGACCTGAACAACAATCGGGTGCTACGACTGACCGCGGGCTCGAACACGTTGTGCTTGCTGCCTTTCGGCGATCTCTTTGCGCCCTATGGGATCGCGGTCGGGCCTCAGGACGACGTGTATGTGGTCGACTTCCGCAACCGGGTGCTGAAGTTGGCGGCGGGATACCAGCCGACCGAACTCGCGCATTGACCTAGATCGGCTCCAGCCCGGCGAGATGCCGTTGTGCTAGATCGCGGTAGGCCTGCGGGTTCAGGTTGATCCACATCTCCGCGCCGGTTCCGGCGATCGGGCCCTTGATCTGGGCCGGTGACCCGACGACGAGCACGCCGGACGGGATCTGCGTGCCGGCGGTGACCAGAGAATGCGCTGCGACCAGGCTGCGGGCACCGATCACCGCGCCGTCGAGAACGGTGGCGTGGTTGGCGATCAGTGCCTCAGAACCGACATGGACGCCGTGAATGACGCACATGTGGGCCACCGTCGCACCCGGCCCGATGTCGACGGGGATACCCGGCGGCGCGTGCAACACCGACCCGTCCTGCACGTTGGCGCCTTCCCGCACGACGATCGGCCCGTAGTCGCCGCGCAGCACGGCGTTGAACCAGACCGACGCCCCGGCCTCGACCGTGACATCGCCGATCAGGGTCGCGGTCGGCGCCACGAAAGCTGTCGGATCGATCCGAGGTGCCCGACCCTCGAAAGCAAACAGTGGCATCGTCTAGATATACCCCAGCATGAATATCCCGTGGTTAGGACCGCTGTCGTTGCGCGCCCGTGTCTAAAAACTGTAACGTGTTCTAGTTAGAGGGCAAGCAAGTTGGAGGTGACAGGTGAGTACCGACACCAAGGCGGTCGGCATCCGGGAAATCGATCCCGGCGCGTTGCCGACCCGATACGCCCGCGGCTGGCACTGCTTGGGCGTCGCAAAGGACTTCCAGGACGGCAAGCCGCACTCGATCCAGGCGTTCGGCACCAAGCTGGTGGTCTTCGCGGATTCGCAGGGGGAGATCAAGGTCCTCGACGGCTACTGCCGGCACATGGGTGGCGATCTGTCCGAGGGCACCATCAAGGGCGACGAGATCGCCTGCCCGTTCCACGACTGGCGCTGGGGCGGCGACGGCCGCTGCAAGCTGGTGCCGTACGCCAAGCGCACGCCCAAGACCGCGCGCACCCGGTCGTGGACGACCGACGTGCGCGGCGGCCTGCTGTTCGTCTGGCATGACCACGAGAACAACCCGCCGGACCCCGCCGTCCGCATTCCCGACATCCCGGAATCCCACAGTGACGAGTGGACCGAGTGGCGCTGGAACAGCATCCTCATCGAGGGATCCAACTGCCGCGACATCATCGACAACGTCACCGATATGGCGCACTTCTTTTACATCCACTTCGGGTTGCCGACGTACTTCAAGAACGTCTTCGAGGGCCACATCGCCTCGCAGTACCTGCACAACGTGGGCCGCCCCGACGTCAACGATCTGGGGACCTCCTACGGCGAGGCGCACCTGGACTCCGAAGCGTCCTACTTCGGCCCGTCTTTCATGATCAACTGGCTGCACAACAGCTACGGCGGTTACAAGGCCGAGTCGATTCTGATCAACTGCCACTACCCGGTGACCCAGAACTCGTTCGTGCTGCAGTGGGGCGTCATCGTCGAAAAGCCCAAGGGCATGGACGAAAAGATGACCGACAAGCTGTCCAAGGTGTTCACCGAGGGCGTCAGCAAGGGCTTCCTGCAGGACGTCGAGATCTGGAAGCACAAGACCCGGATCGACAATCCGCTGCTGGTCGAGGAGGACGGCGCCGTTTATCAGTTGCGCCGCTGGTATCAACAGTTCTACGTCGACGTCGCCGACATCGAGCCGGAGATGGTGGAGCGCTTCGAGATCGAGGTCGACACCACGCGCGCCATCGAGCACTGGAACGTCGAGGTCGCCGAGAACCTCAAGGCACAGGATGCCGAAGCCCGTGCGGCCGAAGAAGTTCCAGCCGAACAACACTGACTCTCATGTCTGACGATCAGCCGGCGGTTCCCGACGTCGATCGGCTCGCCCGATCGATGCTGCTGCTGCATGGCGACGGCCACGACCATGACGACAAGCCGGCCCGCAATGGCGGGTCGGGATCCTGGTCGAAGTCAAGGGATTTCACCGACGATCCGCAGCGGGCGGCGGCGGTCCGCGAGGCCAGCCTGGCCGACCGGCAGCGCTACCTCACGTCGGGGCTGCAGCCGGTGGATTGCCGCTTCTGCCATGTCACGGTGACCGTGCGCAGGCTGGGGCCGGGACATACTGCGGTGCAATGGAATACCGAGGCATCGCAGCGGTGTGCTCACTTCGCCGAGGTCCGCGAATCCGGTGGCGACCCTGCCCGAACCAGGTCTTGCCCGCGGCTGAGCGACAGCATCGAACACGCGGTGGCCGAGGGCTATTTGGAGCCCCCCGACGAGGATTGATCCAACTTCGTGATTGCCTCGAACGCCTCGAGGAACACCGCTCGGATGTCGTCGTCGCGCGCGTTGGCCATCGGCCTTTTCTGCAGCAGCACACGCTGCACGCCGATACCCAATAGCAGTGCGGTGATCATGTCGGCTCGGATCCTGGCGTGGTCCGCCGTTATCCGCCTGGCGAGGTTGCGGGTGATGCCGACGTCCAGTTGCGAATTCAGCCGTGCGACGACCGTCGGTTCCGAGCTGGAGCGCAGCAGCGCGAACAAGGGCGCATCGACATCCCGGCGGGCACCCAGGACGCGTGCGATCATCTGCTCCCCCACCGCATCGTCGGGGGCATCGCGGATCTCCTCGGTGTTCTCCGAGACGTCGGTAGCAGCCGCGAAAAGTTGTTGCTTGGAGCCGAAATAACGGCGTACCAGCGTGACGTCTGCCCCTGCTCGCGCCGCCACCTCGCGTAGTCCGACCGCGGTGTAGCCCTGGCTGAGAAACAGCTCACGGGCCGCCTCCAGCAGACGGGCTTTGGTGGCAGTGGCGTCGCGGCGGCGCGGCGGCACGTCGGCCATCTCGTTCATGTCTACGACTGTAGACAATGGCGTAGTCGGCGCGCTAGGCTTGGAAATGTCTACGACTGTGGACATCGTGTGTCGCCGTGTGGAGGTGCTCGTGACCGGAGTCATGCTTGTCAAACAGCGAGTGACCGACGTCGATCAATGGAACGCCGTGTTCCGCGATCCGGAGCTCGACTCAATCCGGCGCCGTCACGGCCTGGTGGTGACCGGTACCTACGTGGACGGAACCGCTCCCGACACCGTCATCGTCGTCATGGAAATGCAGAACATAGACGCGGCAAGGCAATTCGCAGGCTCGCCCGAGCTGGCCGCGGCCCGCGAACGAGCAGGTGCGATCGGAGCCCCCGACGGCGTGTGGTTGGGCGCGCAACGAATCGAGGGCTGATCACAGCCCGGCGAAGCGTTCCTTGACCTCGTCCGCGGTCAGTCCGTAGTCGGCCAGCGAGTACTTGTGCTTCGGAGCGCGTGCTCCGGTCTGGCTCTCGGCGTGGCTGTCCTCCATGGCCTTTCGGGCCTCGTCGGTCAGCGTCAGCCCGAAGTGCCGGTACACGCCGGTGACCGTTCCCAGCGGATCGGCGATCAAGTCGTGGTAGTCGACGTCGCAGAACTGGGCGGGGTCGTACTTGGCGCGCGCGGTGTTGAACAGCTGCAGACCGCGCGACCAGGTTTCCATTGCGTCAGCACCGATCTGGGCCCCGGAGAAGGTCGTCGACCATCCTTCGGCAGTGTGCTGCGCCAGCGAGCACATCGAAGCCATGATCGTTTCCACCGGCCGGTGCGTCTGTATCACCAGGGCGTCCGGGTAGGTCGCCATCAGCGCGTCCAGCGCAAACAGATGGCTGGGATTCTTGAGAACCCAACGCTTTTCGGCGTCGTTCAGCCCAATCAGCTGAAGGTTGCGGCGGTGCCGCTGATACGACGGCGTCCAGTCCTGCCGCGACAGCCACTGCGCGTAGGTGGGCAAATGCGACAGTGTCTCGTAGGACACCGAATGCAGCGACTGCCGCAGCAGCTGCCAGCACTCCTCTAGCTCGTAGGCGGCCATGAAATGCAGGCCGGTGTACTCCGGGTTCTCCGCGTGAGCCTTCTCGAACTGCGCGTTCAGCGAGCTGTACCACGGGTTTGAATCCCAGGTGTCGCGCGGCGGACGCGGCTGCGGGAACTCGGCCAGCCACAAGTGCAGGCCCTGATGGACCGGGTCCGCGCCCAGTAGGCGATGCAGAATCGTGGTGCCGGTGCGCGGCAGCCCGGTGACGAAGATCGGCCGCTCGATCGCGACATCGGCGTGCTGCGGATACTGCTTCCACGCGGACTCGGAGAACAGCCTGGCCACCAGCGCGCCGCGCAGGAAAAACCGATTCATCTTGCTGCCCAACGGAGTTAGGCCGGCATCACGCCGATAGGACTCCAGTAGCACACCGAGGGCCTCGCGGTAGTTGTCGTCGTCGACGCCGAAGTCGTCGAGCCCGACCAGCTTGGTCGCCGACGCGTGCATGTCCTCGACCGTGCCGACGTCGGTGCGTTCTGCCATTAGGTGTGGTACTCCCCGCAGTTGACGTCCAGGGTCTGCCCGGTGATGCCGCTGGACAGATCGCTGGCCATGAACAGAATCGCCGAGGCCACCTCATCCTCGGTGGGCAGGCGCTTGAGGTCGGAGTTGGCCGCGGTGGCCTGATAGATCTCCTCGGCCGTGGTGCCGTACTTGCCGGCCTGATGGTTGAAGTAAGCCTGCAGCGTGTCACCCCAGATATAGCCCGGTGCAACCGAATTGACGCGAATCCCCTTCTCGCCCAGTTCGGTGGCCAGCGACTGCGACATGGACAGCAACGCGGACTTGGCCATCTTGTAGGCGCCGTACTTGGCCTGCGAGTGCCGCAGCACCATGGAGTTGACGTTGACGACCGATCCCTTGGAGGCTTCCAACGCCGGCGTGTAGGCCTGGATCAGCCGCAGCGCCCCGAGCGCGCTCAGCTCGATGGCGTCGCGGATGTGCTGAAAGGTGGTGCCGGCCAACGGCTTCATCGACGGCACCCGGAACGCGTTGTTGATCAGCACATCGACCTTGCCGTAGGTCGCCATCGTCTGCTCGACGAGATTGTTCACCTGATCGTCGTCGGTGATGTCGGTCGACACCGCCAGCGCCTGGTGGCCGGCGTCCTTGAGTTGCTGGGCGACCTGTTCGAGCCGCTCGACCGTGCGTGCCGCCAGCACCAGGTCGGCCCCGTCGCGGGCACATCGGTGGGCCAGCGTGGTACCGAGGCCCGGTCCGACGCCACTGATGACGACTACCTTTTTCTTGAGCATCCCTGACATCGTCACCCCAGCATCCTTGCTTGAATTTGTTGATGGCGCAGCGCAATTCGTGCACGCCAGTCATCCTCGGAAATCTTGTTGTGGTCGAAATACGGCAACTTGCTCGCCACCGCACCGAGGTCGACCAGTTCGACGGTGGGGCCGTCGGCGTCGGTCAGCTCGCGCGACACCCGCTGCCAGCGGAACTGCAGATATCCGCGTCGGTGCCCCAGCGTCTCGACCCAGTTGGTCACGCCCGGATTCTGATCGGCGACGACGATACGGACCTTGCCGTCCGGATCCGCCTGTGCCTGAGTGTTGTTCAGCGAGGTCTGGTGGTTGATGTAGTCCAGCGAGATGTACCACATGCTGCCCAGCTGGAAGCCGAGGTAGGGCGCATCGCTGACCGGAATGGTGATGAGCAGCGCCTGATCGGGATTCAGGTCGTAGTGACCCACCGACGAGTACTGGGTCGCCAGCCCACCCGGCGTCAGCCGCGGCGCCACCATGGTGTTGACCGGGATGTTCAAATAGAACCACTGCGGAAATTGCAGCCAGGTCTTCACCCGTTGCACCAGCTGCTTTCCCGCTGTGGCATAACGCTTCTCAATGAGCTCGCGAGTCAACGGCGGCGGCGCCGTCCCCGCGGTATCCACGCGGGAAATGGCCAACGTGCCGCGCTGCGCCGCCCAGTCGCCGTACACCTCGCGAATGACCAACTGCCCCGGGCTGGTCGGCGTCACCCGCCACTCGAAGCTGCCGTCGGCGGCAATCTCGAGTTCACGGTCGTCGAAGGCGGCCTGGCTGACCGGCACGTTGTCGTCGGTGTACTCGCCGCCGAGCAGCTGGAAGCTCAGGTCGGTGGTGGTGCCGCGTCTGCCGGTGACGACGTACTCGTGGTTGGCATGTACCCGGGTGCCGAAGTACAGCGTGTCGGGGTTGTCGAGGGCCATCTTGGTGAACGGCCCGGTTCCCGACTGCAGGAACGGATGGTCGCGGTCGTAGTCAACGGCCAGATGAATGCACGCCGAGATGCAGCCGGCCAGGTATTGCATTCCCTCGAGCAGGTCGGCTTCGGTCTCGATGTGCGGCGCGGCGGCCACGAGTTTCTCGGCCTCGGCGATCGCGGAGGTTAGGGGATCAGTGAACACGCCTAGACGCTAGAACGTGTTCTACTTTTTCGTCAATGGCGAACATTCCAGCGCGTCGACGGCGCCGTGCAAGCACGAGGCCCGCTCGCTACGAGGTGCACTGCTGGGACAGGTCGATCAGATGCTGCCGGACATCCGGATGCCGATTCAGGTAGTCGATGACGTTCGGGCCGCCACCCTCCGCCTGGGACTTGGCGGACAGCGTCGCCTTCACGTCGGGATGCCGGCTCAGGTAGGCGTCGATGGATTGGCCGACGGTCTGATTGCACGGATCCGCGTTGGCCGCGCCCGCCAAGGGCAGCGCGATCACCGTTGCGGCGGTTGCGGTGAGTAGCCCTCCGGCAAGCAGGCCGTACAGTCCGCCGCTGGTGCTGAATGTCGTCCTCATGCGCGCCACGCTACGCGCGGCGGCTGTGGCCGGGCTGTGCTCGCGCTGTGTGGCGGCGCAGTCAGCGCGCGACCGCGGTGCCGCTGTCGCGCTCGCGCTTGATCTCCAGCGCGATGTCGATCAGCTGGTCTTCCTGGCCGCCGATCAGTTTGCGCTGGCCCGCCCGGTGCAACAGCTCGTGAGCCGGGACGCCGTACCGCTCGCCCTGGCGCACGGCGTGCTTGAGGAAGCTCGAGTAGACGCCCGAGTAGCCCATGATCAGCGCGTTGCGGTCGAGCAGGCACTCGGCCGGCATGGCCGGGCGCACCACGTCCTCGGCGGCGTCGGCGATGTCGAAGAAGTCGATGCCGGTCTTGACGCCGATCTTGTCGAAGACGCCGATCAGGGCCTCGACCGGCGCGTTACCGGCGCCCGCACCGAACCGGCGCACGCTGCCGTCGATCTGCTTGGCACCCGCGCGCACGGCTTCGACCGAGTTGGCCACGCCGAGCCCGAGGTTCTCGTGCCCGTGGAAACCGACCTGCGCATCGTCACCGAGCTCGGCGACCAGGGCCGAGACCCGGTCGGCCACGCCGTCGAGTACCAGGGCGCCGGCGGAGTCGACGACGTAGACGCACTGACAACCGGCGTCGGCCATGATTCGGGCTTGCGCGGCCAGCTTCTCCGGCGGGATGGTGTGGGCCATCATCAGGAACCCGACGGTTTCCAGGCCCAGCTCGCGGGCCAGCCCGAAGTGCTGGATCGACACGTCGGCCTCGGTGCAGTGCGTGGCGATCCGGCAGATCGACCCGCCGTTGTTCTGCGCTTCTTTGATGTCCTCTTTGGTTCCCACGCCGGGCAGCATCAGGAACGCGATCTTGGCTTCTTTGGCCGTCTCGGCGGCGAGCTTGATCAGCTCCTGCTCGGGGGTCTTGGAGAAGCCGTAGTTGAACGACGAGCCGCCCAGCCCGTCGCCGTGGGTCACCTCGATCACCGGCACCCCGGCCGCGTCCAGGGCCGAGACGATGGCCTGGACCTCGTCCTTGGTGAATTGGTGGCGTTTGTGGTGGGATCCGTCGCGCAGCGACGTGTCCGTCATCCGGACGTCCCACACCGGGTTGAAGAAGATATCGGTCGTCATCGCGCACCTCCGGTGACCGCTAGCGTCTCCTTGGCGATCTCTTCGCCGACCTTGGTGGCCGCGGCCGTCATGATGTCGAGATTTCCGGCGTACGGCGGCAGGTAATCGCCGGCGCCCTCGACCTCGACGAACGTCGTCACCACGTGGTTGCCGCCGTTGACCACCGACGGCTCGTCGAACTGGGGCTCGTTGAGCAGCCGGTAGCCGGGCACGTAGGTCTGCACCTCGGCGACCACCTCGTGGATGGACTTGGCGATCGCGTCGCGGTCGGCGTCCTCGGGGATGGCGCAGAAGATGGTGTCGCGCATGATCATCGGCGGATCGGCCGGGTTCAAGATGATGATCGCCTTGCCCCGCTGAGCTCCACCGATGGTCTCGACGCCCTTGCTGGTGGTCTTGGTGAACTCGTCGATGTTGGCCCGGGTGCCCGGCCCGGCGGACACCGACGCCACCGACGCCACGATCTCGGCGTACGGCACTCCCCCTTTGTCGACCAACGCCCGACTGACCGCGTAGACGATCGGAATGGTCGCCTGCCCGCCGCAGGTGATCATGTTGACGTTCGGCGCGTCCAGGTGCTGGCGCAGGTTCGCCGGCGGGATGACCGCCGGGCCCACCGCGGCCGGCGTCAGGTCAATGGCCCGGATCCCGGCGGCCGCGTATTTCGGCGCGGCGTCCCGGTGCACGTAGGCGCTGGTGGCCTCGAACACCAGGTCGGGTTTCTCGGACTGGGCGAGCAGCCAGTCGACCCCTTCGTGGGTGGTCTCCAGGCCCAGCTTGCGCGCCCGCGCCAAGCCTTCGCTGTCCGGGTCGATGCCCACCATCCAGCGCGGTTCCAGCCAGTCGGATCGCAGGAGCTTGTATAGCAAGTCGGTGCTGATATTTCCCGACCCGACGATCGCCACACTCGCCTTTGACGGCATGATGCTGCCTTTCGAAAATTTGACTAATTCAAAACTAATCCGAGCCTATTCGAACGACAAATGGACCGAACCAAGGCCCGTGAACTCCGCGACAAAGTCGTCACCGGCGCGGGCGTCGATCGCTCGAGTGCACGATCCGGGCAGCACTACGTCACCTTTACGCAGCCTCACCCCAAAGCTTTCCACTTTGCGGGCCAGCCACGCCACCGCGGTCACCGGATTGCCCAACACGGCGTCGCTGCGGCCCTCGGCGATCACCTCGCCATTGCGGGTGAGCACCGCATCGATCGTCTTGACATCGATGTCGGCCGGCGATACCCGGGTCTTACCCAGCACGTACCCCGCCGATGAGGCGTTGTCGGCGATGGTGTCGCACAACGCGATCTTCCAGTCGGTGATCCGGGTGTCGATCAACTCGATCGAGGGCACCAGGGCTTCGGTGGCCGCCAGCACGTCCTCTTCGGTGCACCCGGCGCCCGGCAGGTCGTCGGCCAGGATGAATCCGACCTCGACCTCCACCCGTGGGTACAGGTATCTGTCCGCCCTGACTGGGATGTCCTCGAACACCTGCATCTCGTCGAGCAAGTGGCCGTAGTCGGGCTCGTCGACGCCCATCATCTGCTGCATCGCCTTGCTGGACAGGCCGACCTTGTGACCCAGCACCCGAGCGCCCTCGGCGACCCGCTGCCGGATGTTGATCAGCTGGATTTCGTAGGCGTCGACGACGTCGATGTCGGGGTGGGCGGACGTCAACGGAGCGATCGGCTCGCGGCTGCGCTCGGCTTGCGCCAGGTCGGCAGCCAGCTCGTCGCGGGTCGCAACACTGAGCATTTACCGAAGTCCCCTCGTCCGTTTGACCGGGCCGGTAGCGGCCAGCCCGGGCAATTCTATAACGTGTTCTACATGACAGCGCAGGAGTACGACGTCGTCGTGGTCGGGAGCGGCGGAGCCGGTATGGTCGCTGCCCTCGCCGCCGCACACCGAGGCCTTTCGACCTTAGTCATCGAGAAGGCCCCGCATTTCGGCGGCTCCACCGCACGCTCAGGGGGTGGCGTGTGGATCCCGAACAACGAGGTCCTCAAACGCGACGGGGTGAAAGACACACCCGAGGCCGCGCGCACCTACCTGCACGGCATCGTCGGTGATGTCGTCGAGCCGGAGCGCATCGACACCTACTTGCAGCGCGGCCCCGAGATGCTGTCGTTCGTGCTGAAGAACACGCCGCTGAAGATGTGCTGGGTGCCGCGTTACTCCGACTACTACCCGGAGGCTCCCGGCGGTCGCGCGGAGGGCCGCTCGATCGAGCCCAAACCGTTCAACGCGCGCAAGCTCGGTCCAGATGAAGCCGGACTTGAACCCGCTTATGGCAAGGTGCCACTCAATGTGGTTGTGATGCAGCAGGACTACGTGCGACTGAACATGCTGAAGCGACACCCGCGAGGAGTGCTGCGCAGTTTGAAGGTCGGCGCCCGCACCATGTGGGCGAAGGCGACCGGCAAAAACCTGGTCGGTATGGGCCGGGCCCTGATCGGCCCGTTGCGTATTGGCTTGCAGCGGGCCGGGGTCCCGGTCCGGCTGAACACCGCTTTGACCGATCTGTACGTCGAGGACGGCGTCGTTCGGGGTGTCTACGTGCGTTCCGCCGGCGAGTCCGAATCGGCCGAGCCGCAGCTGATCCGGGCCCGGCGCGGCGTGATCCTGGCCAGTGGCGGCTTCGAGCACAACGAGCAGATGCGGGTGAAATACCAGCGCGCACCGATCACCACCGAATGGACCGTCGGCGCCAAGGCGAACACCGGTGACGGCATCATTGCCGGTGAAAAGCTGGGCGCCGCACTGGATATCATGGAAGACGCCTGGTGGGGCCCGACCGTGCCGCTGGTGGGTGCGCCGTGGTTCGCGTTGTCGGAGCGCAACTCACCGGGCTCCATCATCGTCAACATGTCCGGCAAGCGGTTCATGAACGAGTCGATGCCCTACGTCGAAGCCTGCCACCACATGTACGGCGGAGAATTCGGACAGGGACCGGGTCCGGGCGAGAACATTCCCGCCTGGCTGGTGTTCGACCAGCAGTACCGCGACCGTTACATCTTCGCGGGATTACAGCCCGGACAACGCATTCCGAACAAATGGATGGAATCCGGCGTCATCATCAAGGCCGACACGCTTGAGGAGCTGGCCGAGAAGGCGGGCCTGCCGGTCGCCGAGTTCACCGCCACCGTCGCGCGATTCAACGGCTTCGCCCGTACCGGTGTCGACGAGGACTTCCACCGCGGCGAGAGCGCGTACGACAAGTACTACGGCGATCCCACCAACAAGCCCAACCCGAATCTCGGTGAGCTCACCCACGCGCCGTATTACGCCGCCAAGATGGTGCCCGGAGATCTGGGGACCAAGGGCGGCATCCGTACCGATGTCCACGGCCGGGCGCTGCGCGACGACGGCAGCATCATCGACGGCCTGTACGCTGCCGGCAACGTCAGCGCGCCGGTGATGGGACACACCTATCCGGGTCCGGGCGGCACCATTGGCCCGGCGATGACCTTCGGGTACCTCGCCGCGCTGCACATCGCGGGAGAGAACTGACATGCCGATCGACGTAGAGGTCGCGCTGGCCGCCGAGCTGGAGCCGCTCGAATTCTCTTGGTCCAGCAGCGATATCCAGCTGTATCACCTTGGGCTCGGTGCGGGCGCCGACCCGATGGACCCCCGCGAGCTGCGCTACCTGATCGATGACACTCCGCAGGTGCTGCCGACGTTCGGCAATGTCGCGGCGTCCTTTCACATGACCAAGCCGCCGACGGTGCAGTTCCCCGGCATCGACATCGAGCTGAGCAAGGTGCTGCACGCCAGCGAGCGGATCGAGGTGCCCGGGCCGCTACCGCCGTCGGGCTCCGCCACGGCCGTCACCCGCTTCACCGATATCTGGGACAAGGGCAAGGCCGCGGTGATCTGGAGCGAGACGACGGCGTCCGCGCCGGACGGCACCGTGCTGTGGACGCAGCGACGGTCGATCTTCGCCCGCGGTGAGGGCGGATTCGGCGGTGAGCGCGGGCCTTCGTCGTCGGACGGGGCGCCCGATCGGGCTCCGGATCTCGAGGTAGATGTGCCGATCCTACCGCAGCAGGCGCTGCTCTACCGGCTGTGCGGCGACCGCAATCCGCTCCACTCAGACCCCCAATTCGCTGCTGCCGCAGGGTTTTCCCAGCCGATTCTGCATGGGCTGTGCACCTATGGCATGACATGCAAGGCCATCACCGATGCACTGCTGGACGGCGACACTTCCGCGGTTTCTGCCTATGGCGCACGCTTTGCCGGAGTCGCGTATCCCGGCGAGACGTTGCGCGTCAACGTCTGGAAAGAGGACGGCCGTTTTGTAGCTGGCGTTGTCGCGCCGTCGCGCGACAACGCAGTGGTGCTCAGCGGCGTCGAACTGGTTCCGGCCTAGGGCCCTTTCGCGGGGGCCAAGCACCCGGCCAGCCTCGAATGTGACGCTGCAGTCACGATCGAGCTCCAGCGTGACTGCAGCGTCACGCTCGCCGGGCGCGGGCTGAGCGGACCCGACGCACAATGTCAGCCGGTCGATCTCCCGCGACAACCCTGATCACGATCCATCCGCGATGCTGCAACCGCTCCAGTCGTCTGATATCCCAGCCGAATTGCGAACGATCGCTGCGGTGATGATCACCGTCGTACTCAACCGCGACTTTGATGTCCTCCCAGCCCATGTCTAGATATGCGATTGCACTGCCAAATTCATCGATGACCGGAATCTGCGTTTGCGGCCGCGGCAGCCCAGCCTGCACAAGCACAAGCCGCAACCACGTCTCCTTCGGAGACTGAGCGCCGGCGTCGACGAGATCGAGTGACCTGCGAGCGCGCTCAAGTCCCCGACGTCCGCGATATCGAGCCGCGAGCAATTCCACGTCAGGCATCTTCAAATCGCTCGCGCGCGCCAGAGAGTCGACCGCGGCCACTGCTGTCGTGGTCGGATACCAGCAGGCCAAGTCGAGCGCGGTGCGGGCGGCAGTAGTCACCGGTACGCCGTCCATCAGATCGAACTCGTCGCTATCAAGCCGGTCGCCCCAGATCTGCAATCCTGGTAACGAATGCCGGTTGTCATGAATGATGTCGACAGGCCGCGCAGTATCGATCCACTTGCTGCCATGCAGCGCCGCAGCGGTGAATCCGGCGATGACGCCGCGACGTCGAGACCACAGCCATGCGCTGCGCGCCCGCAGCGCAGGCGTCAGCTCGGTGCCTTGGTCGACATAGACATCGCGAAACACTCGCGTGAATCGTCGTCGCAACTGGCTGTGTGACTGTATGCCGGCAGTGACCGCCTCACTGCCGATAAATGGTTCCCCCATGGCGGCAGTGTGCCAGCGGCCACCGACACAGCCCCGAACGTGACGGCACCGTCACGTTCGAGCTCCAGCGTGACTGCCCCGTCACGTTCGGCGAGCAGGCGGCCAGCCGTACAACACTTACCCCAGGATCAACCCCGACGTCGGTACACCGGTTCCGGCGGTGACGAGTACGTGCTCGACGTCGGGCACCGGGTTCACCGATGTCCCCCGCAGTTGCCGCACACCCTCCGCGATGCCGTTCATCCCGTGGATGTAGGCCTCGCCCAGCTGACCGCCGTGGGTGTTGATGGGCAGCCGCCCGCCGATCTCGACCGCACCGTTGGCGATGAAGTCCTTGGCCTCGCCGCGGCGGCAGAAACCCAACTCCTCCAACTGAATCAGCGTGAAGGGCGTGAAGTGGTCGTAAAGAATCGCGGTCTGGATGTCGGTCGGCTTCAGACCGGATTGCTGCCACATCTGCTGACCGACTAGCCCCATCTCGGGCAGACCCAACTCGGGGCGGTAGTAGCTGACCATCGTGTACTGGTCCGGGCTGGAACCCTGGGCAGCGGCTTCGATGATCGCCGGTCGCTGCTTGAGGTCCTTCGCGCGCTCCGGCGACGTCACCACGATTGCGACCGCTCCGTCGGTCTCCTGGCAGCAGTCCAGCAACCGCAGCGGCTCGGCGATCCACCGCGAATTCTGGTGGTCCTCAATGGTTATCGGCTTCTCGTAGAAGTAAGCCTTGGGGTTCTTGGCCGCGTGCCTGCGGTCTGCCACCGAAATGGCGCCGAAGTCCCTGCTGGTCGCGCCGGACCAGTGCATGTACCGCTGAGCGATCATCGCGACCTGCGCCGCCGGCGTCGACAACCCATGCGGATACGAGAAGGAATTGTCGGCCGCCGTCGAATCCGCTTCAACCGCAGCATTTCCCACCAACCGGGTCTGCACCTGGCCGAATCGCATGCCGGAACGTTCGTTGAACGCGCGGTACGCCACCACGACGTCGGCCACACCGGTCGCAACGGCCATCGCCGCGTGCAAGATCGTCCCGCACGCCGCACCGCCGCCGTAGTGGACCTGGGAAAAGAACTTCAAGTCCCCAATGCCCGTGGCACGAGCTACAGCGATCTCCTTGTTGGAGTCCATCGTGAACGTGGTCAGGCCGTCGACGTCCGACGGGCTCAACCCGGCGTCGTCCAGCGCATCCAGAACCGCTTCGGCCGCGAGCCGCAGCTCGCTGCGGCCGGAGTCCTTGGAGAAGTCGGTGGCACCGATGCCGACGATCGCAGCCTTACCCGACAACATCAGGCACCCCCGATCGTCAGCGTCACGTTCGCGATGACGTGGTCGCCAAGGCTGTTGCGGCCGAACACCTTCAACGTGATCAGGCCGTCGTCGACGGCAGTCACCTCGCCGGAGAAAGTGACGGTGTCGTAGGCATACCACGGCACGCCGAGCCGCAGCCCGATCGATTTGATCAACGCCGTAGGCCCCGCCCAGTCGGTGACGTACCGCTGCACCAATCCGGTGTCGGTCAGGATGTTGACGAAGATATCCTTGGAACCCTTGGCTTGCGCCAGGTCCCGATCATGATGCACATCCTGAAAGTCTCTGGTGGCCAAGGCTGTTGAGATGATGAAAGTCGGCGAACCCTCCAGCTGGAGTTCGGGCAGGATGGTGCCCACTTCCACGACAGGTGCGCTCATGCGTCCGGCTCCCAGGCGTAAAGGCTCCACTCCGGGCCGGATTCACCGGCCGGGAAGTCGATATAGGTTGCGCGAACCGGCATTCCGATTTTGATTTCGGCATGGTCGACGCCGCGCAGTTCGCCGAGCATACGAACGCCCTCTTCGAGTTCGACCAGGGCGATCACGAAGGGCAACGTGCGCCCGGGCACCTTCGGCGCATGGTGCACGACGTAGCTGTACAGCGTGCCCCGACCGCTGGCCACCACGTAGTCGATGGGATCAGCCTTGTCCTGCCACACCGCCGGAACCGGCGGGTGCTGCAGGCTGCCGTCGGGCCGCCGCTGGATGCGCAACTCGTGCGCCTTGACGCCCTCCCAGAAGAAGGCGGTGTCACGCGACAGCGCCGGACGCATCATGGCGTCGGCGTCCAGGTCTTCCGGCACCGACGACGCCGAAGCATCCTCGCGCGGCTTGAATTTCAGAATGCGCCAAGCCATCTCGGCGACATCCTCGTCGCCGACCCGCCAGGTGATGTGCTGGTTGATGAACCAGCCCTCACCGAGCCCGGTCTGCTTGGGGCCGACGACGTCGCGCATCTCGGAATGGATGGTGACCCGCTCACCGGGACGCAGATACCGGTGGTAGGTCTGCTCGCAGTTGGTGGCGACCACGCCGATGTAGCCGGCGTCGTCGAACAACTGCATGATCGGGCCCATGGGGTCGTCAGTCGGGCGCTCGCCGCCCTGCCCGAACATCGTCCACACCTGGATCATGGCCGGCGGGGCGACGATCCCGGGGTGACCGGCGGCCTTGGCGGCGGCCTCGTCCACATAGATCGGGTTGCGGTCGCCCAGGGCCTCGACCCAGTTGTTGATGATCGGCTGGTTCACCGGATCCCGGGCGTCGCGCGGCGCGGCGACAACGGTGGCGGTGATCTCCGCGACCGCTTCCTTGATATCGGTCATCGAGGCACCCTCGGCACTTTAAGGCCGGCCGCCGCGATCATTTCCCGCATCACTTCGTTCACGCCTCCACCGAAGGTGATCACCAGATTGCGCTTGGTCTGCGAGTCGAGCCACCGAAGCAGTTCGGCGGTGTCCGACTCGGCGGGGTTGCCGTATTTGCCGACGATCTCCTCGGCGAGCCGGCCGATGTACTGAATGCTCTCGGTCCCAAAGACTTTCGTCGACGCGGCATCGGCCACGTTGATCTCCTCGCCCGCGGCTGCGACCTGCCAGTTGAGCAGCTCGTTGATTCGCCACATCGAGTAGATCTCTCCGAGCGCCCGCTTGACGTCGGAGTGGTCGATCGGGGTTACACCGTCGCCGCCGGGCTTGGATGCCCAGGCGTGCAACCGGTCGTAGATGCCGGCGGTACGCCCGGCCGGGCCGAGCATCACGCGCTCGTTGTTGAGCTGGGTGGTGATCAGCCGCCATCCGCCGTTTTCCTCGCCGACCAGCATGTCGGCCGGCACCCGCACGTCGTTGTAGTACGTGGCGTTGGTGTGGTGGGCGCCGTCGGACAGGATGATCGGCGTCCAGGAGTAGCCGGGATCCTTGGTGTCGACGATCAGGATCGAAATGCCCTTGTGCTTAACGGCTTCCGGGTCGGTTCGGCAGGCCAGCCAGATGTAGTCGGCGTCGTGGGCGCCGGTGGTGAAGACCTTCTGGCCGTTGACGATGTACTCGTCGCCCTGGCGCACCGCGGTGGTACGCAGCGATGCCAAGTCGGTGCCGGCCTCCGGCTCGGTGTAGCCGATGGCGAAGTGCACCTCGCCGGCCAGGATGGCGGGCAGGAACTTCTTCTTCTGCAGCTCGCTGCCGTACTGCTGCAGGGTCGGGCCGACGGTCTGCAGCGTCACCGCGGGCAGCGGCACGTCGGCCCGGTGCGCCTCGTTGACGAAGATCGACTGCTCGATCGGGCCGAAACCCAAGCCGCCGAACTCTTTTGGCCATCCGACGCCGAGCTTGCGGTCCTGGCCCATGCGGCGGATCACGGCGCGATAGGCGTCGTTGTGACGGTCGGACTCCATGGCTTTCGCCTCTTCGGGCGAAATCAGGTTCGAGAAGTATTCGCGAAGCTCCGCTTGCAGCTGGCGCTGCTCGGGAGTCAGATCTATGAACATTGCGCTCCCACCAGGTCGAGACGATGAGACGGCCCGCCCAGCAGACGAGCGAGGTCCTTGATCGTGGAGTAGTACCGGTGCATGGGGTAGGTGATGTCCATCCCCATGCCGCCGTGCAGGTGGTGGCAGATCTGCATCACCGGCGGGGCCTGCGAGGTGATCCAGTAGCCGAGCACGTCCAGATCTTCGTTGGCGTCCCGACCTTCGGACAGCCGCCAGACCACTGACTTAGCCGCCAAATCGATGGTGCGCGAAGCGATGTAGACCTGAGCCAGCTGCGCGGCCACCGTCTGGAAGGTCGACAGCGGCTTGCCGAACTGCTTGCGCGCGGCCACGTAGTCCGCCGTCAACCGCAGCGCGCCGGCCACCAGCCCGTCGGTGAAGGCGCCGATCGCCGCCAACGCCAGCTCGTTGACGCGGCGCGCGGTGGCGCCGGCCAGCACGTCCGTGTCGGGAACCGCGACCGCGGCGAACGTCACCGTGTACTCCTCGGCGCCGGTCGATGTCGGGGTTCCAACCAGCTCCACGCCCTCGGCCTTCGGCGATACCACGACGACCGCGGTATCGGCCGTCACGATGATCCAATCGGCTTGCTCGGCATAGGCGACAGCGACTTTGGTGCCCGACAGCCGGCCATCGGCGAAGGTTGTGCCGGGCCGGTCGGGCAGCGCCGAGCCGGGCTCGTTGAGTGCTGCGGTCAGCACCCCGCCCTTGGCCCCTTTAGTCAAGCCGGCCAGGAACCGGTCCTGCTGTTCATCGGATGCCAGATCCAGCAGCGGCAGCACACCGAAGCCCAGTGTGGCCAGCGCCGGCGTGACGGCGCCGTGGCGGCCCACCTCGGTCAGCACCGTGGCGACCTCGGGCAGCCCGACGCCGTCGCCGCCGAGGCGCTCGGGCACCGGAAGCGCCGTCACACCCCCACTGACCAAAGCGTCCCAGCCCAAATCCCTTTCGAGTACCGACGTAGCCACATCCGCGACGGCTTGTTGCGTCGCAGTGAGATCGAAGTCCATTAAGACGTCACCGCACTCTTTCCCGTGTAGTCGACCTGCCAGTGCTTGATGCCGTTGAGCCACCCTGACCGTAGCCGCTCGGGTTCGCCGACCGACGTGATGTCCGGCATCTGATCGGCAACCGCGTTGAAGATCAGGTTGATCGTCATGCGGGCCAAGTTCGCGCCGATGCAGTAGTGCGCGCCGGTGCCGCCAAAGCCGACGTGCGGATTCGGATCGCGCAAGATGTTGAACGAGTGCGGGTCCTCGAAGACGTCTTCGTCGAAGTTGGCCGACCGGTAGGACATCACCACCCGCTGCCCCTTCTTGATCAGCACGCCACCCAACTTGACGTCCTCGTTGGCGGTGCGCTGGAACGCCGACACCGGGGTGGCCCACCGGATGATCTCGTCGGCCGCGGTGGCGGGCCGTTCCTTTTTGAACAGCTCCCACTGATCGGGGTTGTTGGCGAATGCGATCATGCCGTGCGTGATCGAGTTGCGGGTGGTCTCGTTGCCGGCCACCGCGAGCATCACCACGAAAAACCCGAACTCGTCGTCGGAGAGCTTCTCGCCCTCGATGTCGGCCTGGATGAGCGTGGTGACGATGTCGTCGGTGGGGTTTTTGCCGCGCTCCTCGGCCATGGCCATGGCGTAGGCGATCAGTTCCATCGACGACTGCGCGGGGTCAACGGTGGCGTACTCGGGGTCGGTGCCACCGGTCATTTCGTTGGACCAGCGGAACAGCTTGTCGCGGTCCTCCTGCGGGACACCGAGCAGGCCCGCAATGGCCTGCAGCGGCAGCTCGCACGAGACCTGTTCGACGAAGTCGCCGCCACCCTCCGCAGCGGCACTCTTGGCGATGTTCTCGGCGCGCTGGGCCAGTTCGGCCTCCAGGCGACCGATGGCCCGTGGGGTGAACCCGCGGGAGATGATCTTGCGCAACCGGGTGTGGTGGGGGGCGTCCATGTTGAGCATCACGCTGCGCTGCAGTTCGACCTGCTCGCGCTTCATCTCGGGCGGCCAGGTCGGAATCGCGCCGTTCAACCAGCTCGAGAAGACGTCGCTGCGGCGCGACACCTCTTTGACGTCGGCGTGCTTGGTGACGATCCAGTAGCCGTGGTCCTCGAAGCCGCCCGAACCGCCCGGGATGTCGACCCAGTGGATCGGCTCGGCCTTGCGTAGCTCGGCGAGCTCCTTGACGGGCAGCCCGGCGAGGTTGACGTCGGGGTCAAGGAAATCGAAGTCTGCGGGAATGTTGGGGGGTGCCATGTGCGTGCGCTCCTCAATTGCAACGTGTTCTAGTGCCAGTAAAACACGACCTCTGCGCAGATAAAAGGCAGGTCACCATCCTCGCTTGTCAGACTAATGAAACGTGTTCTAGCCTGACGGAATGGGTAACCCTGTCATCGTTGAAGCCACGCGTAGCCCCATCGGTAAGCGGAACGGATGGCTGTCCGGTCTGCACGCCACCGAGTTACTGGGGGCCACGCAAAAGGCTCTTGTGGAGAAGGCCGGTATTGACGCCGGCGATGTCGAGCAGATCATCGGCGGCTGCGTCACGCAGTTCGGCGAGCAGTCCAACAACATCACCCGCGTCAGCTGGCTGGTCGCCGGCCTGCCCGAGCACGTCGGTGCGGCGACCGTGGATTGCCAGTGCGGCAGCAGCCAGCAGGCCAACGGTCTGATCGCGGGCCTGATCGCCGCCGGTGCCATCGACATCGGCATCGCGTGCGGCATCGAGGCCATGAGCCGCGTCGGGCTGGGCGCCAACGCCGGCCCCGATCGGGGGATCCTGCGACCCGCGTCGTGGGACATCGACCTGCCCGATCAGTTCACCGCCGCCGAGCGCATCGCCAAGCGCCGCGGCATCTCCCGCGAGGAGATCGACCAGTTCGGCTTCGACTCGCAGCGCAAGGCGCAGCGGGCCTGGGCCGAGGGCCGGTTCGACCGCGAGATCAGCGGCATCGAGGCGCCGGTGCTCGACGAGAACAAGCAGCCGACCAGCGACCGTCACGTCGTGACCAAGGACCAGGGCCTGCGCGAGACCACGCTGGAGGGCCTGGCCTCGCTGAAGCCGGTGCTCGAGGGCGGCATCCACACCGCCGGCACCTCGTCGCAGATCTCCGACGGCGCGGCGGCCGTGCTGTGGATGGACGAGGACAAGGCCAAGGCGCTGGGCCTGAAGCCCCGGGCGCGCATCGTCAGCCAAGCGCTGGTCGGCGCCGAGCCGTACTACCACCTGGACGGCCCCGTGCAGTCGACCGCCAAGGTGCTGGAGAAGGCCGGCATGAAGATGGGCGACATCGACATCACCGAGATCAACGAGGCCTTTGCGTCGGTCGTGCTGTCCTGGGCGCGCGTGCACAACCCCGACATGGACAAGGTCAACGTCAACGGCGGGGCGATCGCGTTGGGCCACCCGGTGGGCAGCACCGGCAGCCGGCTGATCACCACCGCGCTGCACGAACTGGAGCGCACCGATCAGACCACCGCGCTGATCACGATGTGCGCCGGCGGCGCGCTGTCCACCGGCACCATCATCGAGCGCATCTAACGCATTGATCGTCTCCGAGCAGAACCGCATCGCCGCGGCGCGGGCATACATCGATGCGCTTGTCAGCCATACCGGCGATGCGGTTCCGTTCGCGCCCGGATGCACCCGCATCGAGCAGGGGTTCAAGAACGGCTTCTCCGGAAACCACCTGCGGCGCAGCCTCAATCGCGGACCGCAGTACCGGCTCCTCGCCGAGACGACGCCGCCGGACTTTTCCATCACCGGCGACGAGGTGCGTGCCCGCTACGAGGTGCTGACCAAGGCGGCGTTCGGCGGCCGCCGGGTGGGCGCACGGGTGGACGAGACGTTCGTCATCCCCGCCGAAAGTCCAAGCGGGCAAGCCGAAATCCACCACATCAAGGTTCGGTTTCACCCCTTCATTCAGCGCTAGGAAAACATGGAAAAGCCAAAATCTCTCAATTCGCCGGTGGTCGGCTTCTTTATCAAGTGGATGTCGAAGGGCAACGCGTGGATCTACAAGCGCAGCAACGGAAAGCTCGGCGGCGTGTTCCAGAAGAGCCCGGTCGCGCTGCTGACGACGACGGGCCGCAAAACCGGTGAGCCGCGCGTGAGTCCGCTGCTCTACCTGCGCGACGGCAACCGCGTCATACTGGTCGCCTCCCAGGGCGGCCGCGACAAGCACCCGATGTGGTACCTGAACCTCAAGGCCAATCCCAAAGTGACCGTGCAGATCAAGGACGAGGTGCTGGCGCTGCGGGCGCGTGACGCAACCGCCGAGGAGAAAAACACGTATTGGCCCAAGCTGGTGGCGATGTATCCGAACTTCGACGACTACCAATCCTGGACCGACCGGGTGATCCCGGTCGTCATCTGCGACCCTTAAGCCGCGCTTTCGCCGAACGTGCTCTGGTGGCGATGAATCGGCGAAAATCCCGCCACCAGAGCACGTTCGGCGTCAGCCGATTAAGACCCGTACACCGGGACCGGCGGCCGCGACTTGGCCAGCAGTTCGGCGACGACGGGACCCAGCTCGGCGGGATCCCACCGCGCACCCTTATCGATCTGCGGGCCGTGCGCCCAGCCCTCGGCGACGCGGATCTTGCCGCCTTCGACCTCGAACACCTTGCCGGTGACATCGCGGGATTCGACGCTGCCCAGCCAAACCACCAGGGGCGACACGTTTTCCGGTGCCATCGCGTCGAAAGCCTGGTCCTGCGTCGCCATCATCTCGGCGAACACCGTCTCGGTCATCCGGGTCCGGGCGGACGGCGCGATCGCGTTGACCGTGACCCCGTAGCGGCCCATCTCGGCGGCGGCGACCAGCGTCATCGCCGCGATGCCGGCCTTGGCGGCGCTGTAGTTACCCTGCCCGACGCTGCCCTGCAGGCCCGCACCCGAGCTGGTGTTAATGATCCGCGCATCAACGGTTTTGCCCTCTTTGGACAGCCCGCGCCAATACGACGCGGCGTGGCGCATCGTGGCGAAATGACCCTTGAGGTGCACGGCGATGACGGCGTCGAACTCTTCCTCGCTGGTGTTGGCCATCATCCGGTCGCGCACGATGCCGGCATTGTTGACCAGGACGTCCAGTCCGCCAAACGTGTCGACCGCGGTCTGAATCAGCGCGGCCGCTTGGTCCCAGTCCGAGATGTCGGATCCGTCGGCGACGGCTTCGCCACCGGCAGCAGTGATCTCGTCGACCACGGTCTGCGCGGCACTGCCGCCGCTTGCCGGTGATCCGTCCAGCCCCACGCCGATGTCATTGACTACCACGCGCGCGCCTTCGGCCGCGAAGGCCAGCGCATGCGCGCGGCCGATCCCGCCGCCCGCTCCGGTGACAATGACGACACGGCCGTCGACCACGCCCATATTTCCCTCTCTCCTCTACTTGATCGCGCTGGCGTTCGTTGTGGCCAGATAGTGCGGCGGCTCGCCACCGCCGTGCACCTCCAGCGAGGCACCGCTGATGTAGGACGCCGCCTCGGACGCCAAAAAGGCTGCGGCCCAACCGACGTCCTCGGGCTTGGCCATCCGGCCCAATGGCACATTCTTGGAGATCGCCGCGATCGACTCGGCATCGCCGTAGAACAGGTCGGCCTGTTCGGTCTCGACCATGCCGACCACGCAGGCGTTCACCCGGACCTTGGGCCCCCATTCCACCGCCAGCGTCTGCGTGAGACTTTCCAGACCGGCCTTGGCCGCGCCGTACGCACCGGTGCCCGGCGATGGCCGCCGACCACTCAGGCTGCAGATGTTGACGATGGCGCCGCCGCCCGACTGGGCCTGCATCTTCTCGTTGGCAAACTGCGAAACAAGCAGTGCACCAATGAGATTGAGCTCGATGATCTTGCGGTTGAATTTGGGGCTGGACTGCGCGGTCAGCACGTAGGGCGATCCACCGGCGTTGTTGACCACAACGTCGAGCTGTCCGTGCTGCTGCACGATGGTATCGATCAACGCCTGGACCGCTTCCTCGTCGCGGATGTCGCACGGATGAAACTCGTACGGCAGGCCCTCGACGGCACGGCGGGCGCAAGTGATCACGGTCGCACCCTGCTCGGCGAATACCGCGCTGATTCCGGCGCCCACTCCGCGAACGCCACCCGTGACCAGGACCACGCGGCCGGCCAATCCCAAATTGATGGCGGATGCTTCGGCGCGAGTCACTGTGCTAGCGTACCAAGCAAGTGCTTGCTTAGGTAGTCGGCCTCAATTTCACGAGGAAGTGCCAATTGACCATTACATCCACCAGCACCGAACCGGGCATAGTCGCGGTCACCGTTAACTACCCGCCCGTCAACGCCATCCCATCGCGAGGCTGGTTCGAGCTCGGCGACGCGATCACGGCCGCCGGCGCTGACCCCGAGACCCACGCCGTGATCCTGCGCGCCGAGGGACGCGGATTCAACGCCGGCGTCGACATCAAGGAGATGCAGCGCACCGAGGGCTTCACCGCGCTGATCGACGCCAACCGCGGCTGCTTCCACGCATTCCGCGCCGTGTACGAATGCGCCGTTCCGGTGATTGCCGCGGTGAACGGATTCTGCGTGGGCGGTGGCATCGGCCTGGTCGGCAACGCCGATGTCATCGTGGCCTCCGACGACGCCACCTTCGGACTGCCCGAGGTGGAGCGCGGCGCGCTGGGTGCGGCCACCCACCTGTCCCGGCTGGTGCCGCAGCACATGATGCGGCGGCTGTTCTTCACCGCGGCCACCGTCGACGCCGCCACCCTGCACCACTTCGGCTCGGTGCACGAGGTGGTCTCGCGCGACGAACTCGACGAGGCCGCCCTGCGCGTGGCCCGCGACATCGCCGCCAAGGACACCCGCGTGATCCGCGCGGCCAAAGAGGCGCTGAACCTGATCGACGTGCAACGGGTCAACTCGAGTTATCGGATGGAACAAGGCTTTACCTTCGAGCTCAACCTCGCCGGGGTGTCCGACGAACACCGCGACGCGTTCGCCGGTACGACGAAGGGTGAGAAGTCTTGAGCGACAAACGAACCACTCTCGACGAGGCTGTCGCGCAGCTGCGCAGCGGCATGACCATCGGCATTGGCGGCTGGGGATCGCGGCGCAAGCCGATGGCGTTCGTGCGCGCCCTGCTGCGCACCGACGTCAAGGACCTGACCATTGTCACCTACGGCGGACCCGATCTGGGCCTGCTGTGCTCGGCAGGCAAGGTGAAGCGGGTCTACTACGGCTTCGTCTCGCTGGACTCGCCGCCGTTCTACGACCCGTGGTTCGCCAAGGCCCGCACCACCGGTTCGATCGAGGCCCGGGAGATGGACGAGGGCATGCTGCGCTGTGGCCTACAGGCCGCGGCACAACGCCTGCCGTTCCTGCCGATTCGCGCCGGGCTGGGCAGCTCGGTGCTGGACTTCTGGGAGGGCGAGCTGCAGACCGTGACCAGCCCGTACCCCGCGCCCGGCGGCGGCCACGAGAGGCTGATCGCGATGCCGGCGCTGCGACTGGACGCCGCGTTCGCGCACCTCAATCTCGGTGACAACCAAGGCAATGCGGCCTACACCGGCATCGACCCGTACTTCGACGACCTGTTCTTGATGGCCGCCGAAAAGCGCTTCGTGTCGGTGGAGCGGATCGTGTCGACCCAAGAGTTGGTCAAGGCGGTGCCGCCGCAGGCACTGCTGGTGAACCGAATGATGGTCGACGCGGTCGTGGAAGCGCCGAACGGTGCCCACTTCACCACTGCCGCACCCGATTACGGCCGCGACGAGAAGTTTCAGCGCCACTACGCCGAAGCCGCCTCAACCGAGGAGGGCTGGCGGCAGTTCGTCGCGACCTACCTGTCCGGCGGGGAAGCCGAATACCAGGCGGCCGTGGCCAAGTTCGCACAGGAGGCTTCGAAATGACCTCGGCAGTGAGCAGCACCAGGGCCGAGATCTGCGCGATTGCCTGCGCCGAATTGTTCAGGGATGCAGGCGAAATCATGGTCAGCCCAATGACGAACATGGCGTCGGTCGGAGCGCGGTTGGCACGGTTGACGTTCTCCCCCGACATCCTGCTGACCGACGGCGAGGCGCAGCTGCTCGCGGATACCCCAGCCCTGGGCAAGACCGGGCCGGTCGAGGGCTGGATGCCGTTCGGCCGCGTGTTCGAGACGCTGGCCTGGGGCCGGCGCCATGTGGTGATGGGCGCGAATCAGGTTGACCGCTACGGCAATCAGAACCTGTCGGCGTTCGGGCCACTGCAGCATCCGACCCGACAGATGTTCGGCGTCCGCGGTGCGCCGGGCAACGCGATCAACCACGCGACCAGCTATTGGGTCGGCAACCACTCCAAGCGGGTGTTCTGCGAGAAGGTCGACATCGTCTGCGGAATCGGCTGGGACAACGTGGACGCCGCCAACCCGGCATTCCGTTTCGCCAACACGTATCGGGTGGTGTCGAATCTCGGCGTGTTCGACTTCGGCGGCCCGGATCGCACCATGCGGGCCGTCAGCCTGCACCCCGGAGTTTCGGCCGACGAGGTGCGAGAGAATACGTCGTTCGAGATCCACGGGCTGGACGGCGCCGCGGAGACCCGGCTGCCGACCGACGACGAACTGCGCCTGATCCGCGAAACGATCGACCCGAAGTCGTTGCGCGACCGCGAGATACGATCATGAGATTGCGTACGCCGCTGACCGAGCTGGTCGGCGTGGAGCACCCGGTGGTGCAAACCGGGATGGGCTGGGTGGCCGGAGCGCGGCTGGTGTCGGCCACCGCCAATGCCGGCGGCCTGGGCATCCTGGCGTCGGCCACGATGACGCTGGACGAACTGGCGACGGCCATCGGCAAGGTCAAGGCCGCCACCGACAAGCCCTTCGGCGTGAACATGCGCGCCGATGCCGCGGACGCGGGCGACCGGGTCGAGTTGATGATCCGCGAGGGCGTGAAGGTGGCGTCGTTCGCGCTGGCGCCCAAGCAGGAGCTGATCGCCCGGCTCAAAGAGGCCGGCGCGGTGGTTATCCCGTCGATCGGCGCGGCCAAGCACGCGCGCAAGGTCGCAAGCTGGGGCGCGGACGCGATGATCGTGCAGGGCGGCGAGGGCGGTGGGCACACCGGGCCCGTCGCCACCACACTGCTGTTGCCGTCGGTGCTGGACGCCGTGAAAGACAGCGGGATCCCGGTCATCGCGGCGGGCGGATTCTTCGACGGACGCGGTTTGGCGGCGGCGCTGTCGTACGGCGCGGCCGGTGTGGCGATGGGCACCCGCTTTCTGCTGACGTCGGATTCCACGGTGCCCGACGCGGTGAAACGCCGCTACCTCGAATCGGCGCTGGACGGGACGGTGGTCACAACGCGCGTCGACGGCATGCCGCATCGGGTGCTGCGCACCGGGCTGGTCGAGAAGCTGGAAAACGGTTCGCCGATAAGGGGTTTGACGGCAGCGGTACGCAACGCCGCGAAGTTCAAGCACATGTCCGGCATGACCTGGAAGTCGATGATCTCCGACGGACTGGCGATGCGCCACGGCAAGGAAATGACCATGGCGCAGGTGGTGATGGCGGCCAACACCCCGATGTTGTTGAAGGCCGGGCTCGTCGAGGGCAACACCGACGCCGGCGTGCTGGCGTCCGGACAGGTCGCCGGCATTCTCGAAGACCTGCCGTCGTGCGCCGAGCTGATCGAGTCGATCGTGCGTGACGCGATCGACCACCTTCGTGCGGCCTCCGCGCTGATCGAGGACTGACGCAACGGCACCGAGTGTTGCGCTCCGGCTTTGACCGTCACGCCACGGCGTGGTCCGTCGGCGTGTCACCGCCCGGGACGCACACCCAAAGCCGCGGTGCAACACTCGAGTGAGCGTTGCACCGCACCATCGGCTACAAGCGCTCGATGATCGTGACGTTGGCTGTGCCGCCGCCCTCGCACATCGTCTGCAGCCCGTAGCGACCGCCGATGCGTTCGAGCTCGTTGAGCATGGTGGTGAACAGCTTTGCGCCGGTCGCACCCAGCGGATGCCCCAGGGCGATCGCGCCGCCGTTCGGGTTGACCTTCTCCGGGTCGGCCTTGACCTCCTTGAGCCACGCCATCACCACCGGCGCGAAGGCCTCGTTGATTTCGACGGTGTCGATGTCGCCGATCGACAGCCCGGTCTTCTCCAGCGCGTACCGGGTAGCGGGAATGGGTCCGGTCAGCATGAACACCGGGTCGGCCGCGCGGGCGCTGACGTGGTGGATGCGGGCGCGCGGCTTCAGCCTGTGGTCCTTGACCGCCTGCTCGGAAGCCAGCAGCACCGCACTCGCGCCGTCGGAGATCTGGCTGGCCATCGCCGCGGTCAGCCGGCCGCCGTCGACCAGCGTCTTGAGTCCGGCCATCTTCTCCAGCGACGACTCGCGCGGGCCCTCGTCGACCCGGAACGGGCCGGATTCGGTTTCCACGGTGATGATTTCGTTGTCGAAGTGGCCGCTGCGAATCGCCGCGAATGCGCGCTCGTGGCTGGTCAGCGAGTACTGCTCCATCTCCTCCCGCGAGATGTTCCACTTCTCGGCGATAAGCTCGGCGCCGCGGAACTGGGAGATCTCCTGATCGCCGTAACGGTGCAGCCACTGCTTGGACTCGTTGGTCGGCGAGGTGAACCCGAACTGCTCGCCGACCGTCATCGCCGACGAGATCGGGATCCAGCTCATGTTCTGCATGCCGCCGGCCACGATCAGATCGGCCGTGCCTGCCATGATCGCCTGCGCGCCAAAGGAAACCGCTTGCTGGCTGGAGCCACACTGCCGGTCCACCGTGACCCCGGGGACCTCTTCGGGATAGCCGGCGGCCAGCCACGACAGCCGGGCGATGTTGCCCGCCTGCCCGCCGATCGCGTCGACGCAGCCGGCGATCACGTCGTCGACGGCGGCGGGGTCGACGTCGACCCGGTCGAGCAGACCACGCCACGCGTGCGCACCCAGGTCGACGGGATGGATTCCGGCCAGTGCGCCGTTGCGCTTGCCGACCGCGGTACGCACAGCGTCGATGACGTACGCCTCAGTCATTGTGTCGCTCCTTCTCTGGTGATCCCGCCAAGCACGATGGCGAGATATTGCTGGCCCACCTGCTCCGCAGTGAGCGGTCCGCCGGGTCGATACCAGCGCACCGACACCCAGGTGGTGTCACGGATAAATCGGTAGATGAGGTCGACGTCCAGGTCGGCCCGGAAGCAGCCCTCGTCGACGCCCTGATTCAGCAACTCGATCCACATCTTGCGCTGCTGGCGATTCATGTCCTCGATGTAGGAGAAGCGGGGCTGCGCGAGCAGCCGCTGGGCTTCGTCCTGGTAGATCACGACCTGCGCGTGCCGGTGCTCGATCGCCTCGAACGAGGCCATGAACAGCCCCTTGAGCCGCTCCAGTGGGTTGGTTTCGCTGTCGACGATCTCTCGGTAGCGGGCGAACAGCCAGTCCAGGAAGCTGCGCAGCAACTCGTCGACCATCTCCTCTTTGGAGGAGAAATGGTGGTACAGGCTGCCGGACAAGATGCCGGCGCCGTCGGCGATGTCGCGCACGGTCGTGGCACGCAGACCCCGCTCGGCGAACATGGTGGCGGCGAGCTCCAGGAGCTCGTCTCGCCGGCTGTTCGCCTGGCCGGTCACTCGATCCACCCGGTCAGGATATCAACCAAGCGCTTGCTTGGCCAGTTGGCATCACGGGTGCTGGCTGGACACCGAGATGACCTCGCCGGTGAGGTAGCTCGAGTAATCGCTGGCCAAGAACGCGATGGTGGCCGCGACCTCCCACGGCTCGGCGGCGCGCCCGAACGCCTCTCCGGCCGAGAGCCGGTCGAGCAGATCGGACGACGAGGTCTTCTCCAGAAACTTGTGCCGCGCGATGCTCGGCGACACCGCGTTGATCCGCACGTCGTACTCGGCGGCTTCGATTGCGCTGCAACGGGTTAACGCCATCACGCCCGCCTTGGCGGCCGCGTAGTGCGACTGCGAGTGCTGCGCCCGCCAGCCCAGCACGCTGGCGTTGTTGACGATCACCCCGCCGTGCGGCGCGTCGCGGAAGTACCGCAGCGCCGCACGGGTGGCGCGAAACACCGAGGTCAGGGTCACGTCCAGGACGCGGTCCCACTCGTCGTCGGTCATGTCGACCACCGGCGTCTGCCCGCCCAGCCCGGCGTTGTTGACCAATACGTCGATGCGCCCCAGCCGCGCGGTGGCCGAGTCGATCAGGGCATCCACCTGGGCGGTCGACGTCACGTCACACACCACGTGCTCGACGCGCCCCTGGCCCAGCGCAGACAGTTCCTCGGCCGTCTCCCCCAGTCGTCGCTCGTGGTGGTCGGAGATCACCACATCGGCACCCTCGGCCAGGGCCCGGCGCGCGGTCGCCGAGCCGATGCCGGTGCCCGCGGCGGCGGTCACGACGACCACCTTGCCGGTCAAGAGCCCATGTCCGGCAATCTCTTTCGGCACTTCGGCCAAACTCATCCCTTAACCTCCCGGGGTAAGCCGAGTACCCGCTCGGCGATGATGTTGCGCTGGATCTCGTTGGATCCGCCGTAGATGGTGTCGGCGCGGCTGAACAGGAACAGCCGCTGCCACTCGTCGAATTCGCCGCCGGCCAGCGTCAGGCCGGGCTTGCCGATGACGTCCATCGCCAGCTCGCCCAGATCGCGATGCCAGTTGGCCCACAACAACTTCGACACATTGTCCTGACCCGGCTGCTCGACGTCCATCGTGGCCAGCGCGTAGCTGCGCATGGCCCGCAGGCCGGTCCAGGCCCGGGTCAGCCGTTCCCGGATGAACGGGTCGTCGGCGGCGCCGTTGCGCTGTGCGACCTCGACCAGATTGGAAAGCTCACGGGCGTAACGGATCTGCTGCCCCAATGTCGAGACACCACGCTCGAAGGTCAGCGTTCCCATCGCGACCCGCCAGCCGTCACCCGGCTCGCCTACTACCAGGTGAGCCTCGGTGCGGGCGTCGTCGAAGAAGACCTCGTTGAATTCCGAGTCGCCGGTCAGCTGGACGATCGGGCGGATCACCACCCCGGGCTGCTCCAGCGGCACCAGCAGATACGACAGCCCGGAATGTCGCTTGGAGCCCTTCTCGGTGCGGGCAACCACAAAGCACCACTGCGCCCAGTGCGCCAGCGACGTCCACACCTTCTGGCCGTTGATCACCCACTCCCCACCTCCTGAGCCATCGAGTTCGGCGGTGGTCGCCACGTTGGCCAGGTCGCTGCCGGCGCCCGGTTCCGAATAGCCCTGACACCACAGCTCGGTGACGTCGAGGATGCGGGGTAAGAAGCGCTGCTGCTGCTCGGGTGTGCCGAACGCGATCAGCGTCGGGCCGAGCAGTTCCTCGCCGAAGTGGTTGACCTTGTCCGGTGCGTCGGCCTTGGCGTACTCCTCGTAGAACGCCACCCGGTGCGCGGTCGACAGCCCCCGGCCGCCGTGCTCGACCGGCCACCCCAGGCAGGTCAGTCCCGCCGCGGCGAGATGCTGATTCCATGCCCGGCGCTCTTCGAATGCCTCGTGTTCGCGCCCGGGACCGCCGAGACCCTTGAGCGCTGCGAATTCGCCGACCAGATTGTCGGCGAGCCAACCGCGGACCTCCGCCCGGAACTCCTCGACGTCCTGCATGCCCTGTAGGCTAACCTACCAAGCACTTGCTTTGTTAGGAGTATCCCGATGACTGGCGATCCGCGCACCGTGCCCGCGGCGTTGGATCGTTTCGTCGACCAATTCCCCGACCAGGCCGCGCTGATCACCGACGACCGGTCCTTCACCGCCAGCGAACTGCGCGCCGAGGTACACCGCGCGGCCGCGGCCCTGATCGCGCTCGGCGTGCAGCACGGCGACCGGGTGGCCGTGTGGTCGCCCAACACCTGGCACTGGGTGATCGCCTGTCTGGCGATTCACCACGCCGGCGCCGCGATGGTCCCGCTGAACACCCGGTACACGGCCTCGGAGGCCAGCGACATCCTGGCGCGTACCGGTGCGCCGGTGCTGTTCGGGATGGGTCGATTCCTCGGCAACGATCGCGTTGCCGACCTGGACCGCGCCGCGCTGCCCGCGCTGCGGCACGTCGTCCGGATACCGATCGACGCGAACGACGGCACCTGGGACGAATTCATCGAGCGCGGCACCGACACCGATGCGGTGATCGCCCGTGCGGCCGCCGTCAAGCCCGACGACCTCAGCGACATCCTGTTCACGTCCGGAACCACCGGCCGCAGCAAAGGCGTGCTGTGCGCGCACCGGCAATCGCTGTCGGCCTCGGCGTCGTGGGCCGCCAACGGCAAGATCACCAGCGCCGACCGCTACCTGTGCATCAACCCGTTCTTCCATAACTTCGGCTACAAGGCCGGCATCCTGGCCTGCCTGCAAACCGGCGCGACGCTGATCCCGCACCTGACCTTCGATCCGCTGCGCGCGCTGCAGGCGATCGAGCAGCACCGCATCACCGTATTGCCCGGGCCGCCAACGATTTACCAGACCCTGCTCGATCACCCGGCGCGCGGCGACTACGACCTGAGCTCGCTGCGGTTCGCCGTCACCGGCGCGGCCACCGTTCCGGTCGTGCTGGTGGAACGCATGCAGTCCGAGCTCGACATCGACATCGTGCTGACCGCCTACGGCCTGACCGAGGCCAACGGCATGGGCACCAGCTGCCGCGCCGACGACGACGCGGTGACCGTCGCGACGACCTGCGGACGCCCGTTCGCCGACTTCGAATTGCGCATCGACGGGGCGACTCCCGGATCAGAATCCGGCTCGGATGAAGGGGAGGTGCTGTTGCGCGGGCCGAATGTGATGCTGGGCTACCTCGACGACCCGGAGGCCACCGCGGCGGCCATCGACGCCGACGGGTGGCTGCACACCGGCGACATCGGCGTGCTCGACGCGAACGGCAATCTGCGCATCACCGACCGGCTCAAGGACATGTACATCTGCGGCGGATTCAACGTCTACCCCGCCGAGATCGAACAGGTGCTGGCCCGCCTGGAAGGGGTGGCCGACGCCGCGGTGATCGGGGTGCCCGACGAGCGCCTGGGCGAGGTGGGCCGCGCGTTCCTGGTGACCCGGCCCGGTGCGAACCTCGACGAAGAGTCGGTGATCGCTTATACCCGAGAACATTTGGCGAACTTCAAGGCACCACGGTCGGTGCGGTTCGTCGACGCGTTGCCGCGCAATGCCGGCGGCAAGGTGGTCAAACCACAACTGCGAGAATGGACCTGAAATTGGACTCGAAATGGACTTAGCACTAGACGACGAAACACTGGCGTTCGCGGCCGAAGTGCGGGATTTCCTGGCGGCCAACGCCGAGTGGATCCCGACGGAGTCATATGACAACGCCGAAGGCTTTGCCCAGCACCGCCGTTGGGACAAGGTGCTATTCGACGCCGGTCTGTCGGTGATCAATTGGCCGAAGAAATACGGCGGGCGCGACGCGTCGCTGCTGCACTGGGTGGTCTACGAGGAGGAGTATTTCCGCGCCGGAGCCCCGGGCCGGGCCAGCGCCAACGGCATCTCGATGCTGGCTCCCACGCTGTTCGCGCATGGCACCGACGAGCAGCTTGATCGCATATTGCCCAAAATGGCCAGCGGCGAGCAGATCTGGGCACAAGCCTGGTCGGAGCCCGAGTCCGGCAGCGACCTGGCGTCGTTGCGGTCGACGGCCACGAAGACCGACGGCGGCTGGCTGCTGAACGGCCAGAAGATCTGGAGCTCGCGGGCGCCGTTCGCGGAGATGGGTTTCGGGTTGTTCCGCTCCGACCCCTCCGCGGAGCGGCACAACGGGTTGACGTATTTCATGTTCGACCTGAAGGCCAAGGGCGTCACGGTGCGGCCCATCGTGCAGCTGGGCGGCGACACGGGTTTCGGCGAGATCTTCCTCGACGACGTCTTCGTGCCCGACCAGGACGTCATCGGCAACCCGAACGACGGCTGGCGCGCGGCGATGAGCACGTCGAGCAACGAGCGCGGAATGTCACTGCGCAGCCCGGCCCGTTTCGTGGCGGCGGCGCAGCGGCTGGTGCAGCTGTGGAAGGACTACGGCTCCCCCACCGAATTCGCCGAGCACGTCGCCGACGCCTGGATCAAGGCGCAGGCCTACCGACTGCAGACCTTCGGCACGGTGACCCGACTGGCCGCGGGCGGCGAGCTGGGCGCCGAGTCGTCGGTGACCAAGGTGTTCTGGTCCGACCTCGACGTGGCGATCCACCAGACTGCACTCGACATTCTGGGAGCCGACGGGGAGCTTGCCGGGCCGTGGACCGATGGCTTGCTGTTCGCGCTGGGCGGCCCGATCTACGCCGGTACCAACGAGATTCAGCGCAACATCATCTCCGAGCGGCTGCTCGGCCTGCCGCGCGAATCCTCCGGAGGCAAGAAGTGAAATTTGCGCTCGACGACCAGCAGCGCGACTTCGCCGCGAGCATCGACGCGGCCCTGGGTGCGGCCGACCTGCCCGGGGCGGTGCGCGCCTGGTCCGACGGCGACGTCGCGCCCGGCCGCAAGGTATGGGGGCAGCTGGCGAACCTCGGTGTCACCGCGCTGATCGTGCCGGAGAAGTACGACGGGCTCGACGCCCACCCGGTGGACCTGGTGGTCGCGCTCGAACGCCTCGGGCGGTGGTGTGTGCCCGGCCCGGTCGCCGAATCCATCGCCGTGGCACCGATTTTGCTTGCCGACGACGAGCGAGGCGCCGAGTTGTCTTCCGGTGAACTGATCGTCACGGTCGCGCTGCCGCCGCACGCCCCGCGCGCGGTGGACGCCGAAGCCGCCGGACTGGTGTTGCTGGCCGCCGACGAGGGTGTCAGCGAGGCCGCCGCGGGTGAGTGCCACCGGTCCGTCGACCCCAGCCGCCGCCTGTATGACGTGACGGCCAGCGGGGCGACCTGGCAGGCAGACATCCAGCGCGCCTGCGAATTCGGCGCACTGGCCACCGCCGCGCAGCTGGTCGGCGCCGCCGAGGCGCTGCTGAACGACACGGTCGAATACGCCAAGCAGCGCAGCCAGTTCGGCCGGGTGATCGGCTCGTATCAGGCGATCAAGCACAAGCTGGCCGACGTGCACATCGCAATCGAACTGGCGCGCCCGCTGGTGTACGGCGCCGCGCTGGCGCTGGCCGATGACACGATCACGGCCGCGCGCGACGTGAGCGCGGCGAAGGCGGCGGCCTCCGACGCCGGTCTGCTGGCCGCTCGCTCGGCATTGCAGACCCACGGCGCAATCGGGTTCACTCAGGAACACGACCTGTCGCTATGGCTGCTGCGAGTGCAAGCCCTGCGGTCGGCGTGGGGCACGCCGGCGGTGCACCGGCGCCGGGTGTTGGAGGCATTGTGACTGAAGAGCGGGAGTTACTGGCCGAAACCGTCGCGGCGCTGGTCACCAAACACGCCAACCCCGCGGCGGTGCGCGCCGCGATCGAATCCGAACGCGGCTACGACGAATCCCTATGGCAGCTGCTGTGCGAACAGGTCGGCGCCGCTGCGCTGGTGATCCCCGAGGAGCTGGGCGGGGCTGGCGGTGAATTGGCCGATGCCGCAACGGTTTTACGGGAACTTGGCCGCACATTGGTGCCTTCGCCACTGCTGGGCACCACGCTGGCCGAACTCGCACTGCTGGCCGCGCCCGAGCCGGACGCCGAAACGTTGGAAGCCCTGGCGGCGGGCGAAGCTATCGGAGCGCTGGTGCTCGATGCCGACTACGTGGTCAACGGCGACATCGCGGACGTCGTCGTCGCCGCGGCCGACGGTGAGTTGAGCAGGTGGACGCGATTCAGCGCACAGCCCGTGGCCACGATGGACCCCACCCGGCGGCTGGCCCGCGTCCGGCCCGAAGACACCGCCGCGCTGGGCCCCGACCCCGGCCTGGCCGACACCGCGGCCATCCTGCTGGCGGCCGAACAGATCGGGGCGGCCGAACGCTGCCTGGAGCTGACCGTCGAATACGCCAAGAGCCGAGTGCAGTTCGGCCGGCCGATCGGCAGCTTCCAGGCACTCAAGCATCGGATGGCCGATCTGTATGTCGCGATCGCCGCGGCCAAGGCCGTGGTGAACGACGCATGCAATGACCCCACGCCCACCAACGCCGCGGCGGCTCGGCTGGCCGCCACCGAGGCGCTGTGTACTGTGACGAGCGAGGGCATCCAGCTGCACGGAGGCATCGCGATCACCTGGGAACACGACATGCACTTGTACTTCAAGCGCGCACACGGCAGCGCCCAATTGCTCGACCCGCCGCGAGAGGTGTTGCGCCGACTGGAATCCGAGGTGCTCGAGACGTCGTGAACGGCTCCGTCGCACTGCGCGCCGGCATCCCGCCATTCCACGTGATGGATGTCTGGCTGGCGGCCGCGGAGCGCCAGCGCAGTCATGGCGATCTGGTCAACCTCTCGGCAGGACAGCCCAGCGTGGGCGCTCCCGAGCCGATCCGGGCAGCGGCGGCGTCGGCCGTGCAGGCAAACCAGCTGGGCTACACAGTGGCGTTGGGCATTCCCGAGCTACGTGAAGCGATCGCGGCGAATTACCAACGCCTGCATGGAATCTCAGTCGAATCCGACGCGGTGGTGGTCACCACCGGTTCGTCGGGCGGATTCCTGCTCGCCTTTCTGGCCTGCTTTGACGTCGGGGACCGGGTGGCGGTGGCCAGCCCCGGCTACCCGTGCTATCGAAACATCCTGTCGGCGTTGGGATGTGAGGTGGTGGAGATCGCGTGCGGGCCGGAGACCCGATTCCAGCCCACCGCGCAGATGCTCGCCGAACTCGACCTGCGCGGCGTCATCGTAGCCAGCCCGGCCAATCCCACCGGCACCGTCATACCGCCCGAAGAACTGGCGGCGATCGCGTCCTGGTGTGACGCCTCCGGTGTACGGCTGATCAGCGACGAGGTCTACCACGGGCTGGTCTACGACGGCGCTCCGCAAACCAGTAGCGCCTGGCAGACGTCACGAAATGCGCTGGTGGTCAACAGCTTTTCCAAGTATTACGCTATGACGGGCTGGCGGCTGGGCTGGTTGCTGGTGCCGCCCGAGCTGCGCCGCACGGTGGATTGCCTCACCGGCAACTTCACCATCTGCCCGCCGGTGCTGTCGCAGATCGCCGCGGTGGCCGCGTTCACTCCTAAGGCAACCGCCGAAGCCGAAGGCAATGTGAGCCACTACAACCTCAACCGCTCGCTGCTGCTGGACGGGCTGCGCGCAATAGGCATCGACCGGCTGGCGCCGACCGACGGGGCGTTCTACGTCTACGCCGACGTCTCGGACTTCACCGACGACTCGCTGGGTTTCTGTTCGAAGTTGTTGGCCGACACCGGCGTTGCGATCGCTCCCGGGGTCGACTTCGACACCACACGAGGCAACAGGTTCGTCCGACTCTCGTTCGCCGGGCCGACGAGCGACATCGAAGAAGCCCTGCGCCGCATCGGGCCGTGGCTGTCGCTGTGAAGCCTCGTCGAGATCGACGTCAGCGTGACATCTACTCGAACTTTTCCGCGGTAGCGTCGACCTCGACGAATATGTCGCTCAGCGGTTGAACTTGCCCGCGAGGTACTCGGCCCGCGCGGCATTGCGGGCGAGCTTGCCGCTGGTGGTGCGGGGAATGGTGCCCGCGGCGACGAGTCGCACATCGGCGACGCGGACCTGGTGGTTACGCGAAATGGCCGCCCGCACGATGTCGGCGACCGAACCCAGATCGGTCCGGCCGGCGCCGGCGGCCCGCTCGGCCACGACGACCAGCTGCTCGCCGGAGCCACCGTCGGAAGATCCGAGCACGTCGGCGGGGACGGAGAAGGCGGCGACATAGCCGGTACGGATGGCGGGCGAAGAGTCGCTGACCGTCGTCTCGATGTCGAACGGATAGTGGTTGCGGCCGTCGATGATGATCAAGTCCTTGATCCGGCCGGTCAGGTACAGCTCGCCGTCCAGGTAGACGCCGAGATCGCCGGTCGCCAACCAGCATCCATTGTCGGCGGCACCCGCGGCGTGGCTGCCGCGCGCGAGCCGGGACTGCAGCTTGTTGCCGAACACGCGTCGGGTCTCGTCCTCGCGTCCGAAGTAGCCGCGGCCGATGTTGACGCCGTGCAACCAGATTTCGCCCACGGTGCCGTCCGGCACCTCGGCACCGTCGGGGTCGGCGATCACCGCCCACTGATCTGGGATCGGCTGCCCGCACGAAACCTGGGCGACGGCGTTGGGATCCTCGGGCGAGACGATCACCGCGTGGCCGGCGCCGAGCTGTTCGCGGTCGAGGTAGACGACGCTGGCCGCGGCCTCCTGGGAGATGCTGGCCACCGACAAGGTCGCTTCCGCCATCCCGTAGGACGGCTTGACCGCGTTCGCCGGCAGGCCGTAGGGAGCAAACGCTCTGGTGAACTTCTCGATCGCTGTCATCGTGACGGGCTCGGAGCCGTTCAGAATGCAGACGACGTTGCTGAGATCGAGAGTTTCACCCGCGGGCGGCAGGCCGCGTTCGGACGTCAGTTCGAAGGCGAAGTTCGGCGCCGCCGCGAAGGTGCGGCCGTAGGTCGACTCGATGCCCAATTGCTTGATCCAGCGGTACGGCCGGCGCAGAAACGCCATCGGATCCATGATCGTGACATGCGCGCCGAAGAAGGCCGTGAACATGATCATCATCAGCCCCATGTCGTGAAACAGGGGCAGCCAGCTCACCGTCCGCACATCCACGTCCAGGCCACCGCTCATGACCATCTGCATCGCGTTGGTGTAGACGGACCGATGGGTGATCTCCACCCCGGCCGGTGAGCGCGTCGAGCCCGACGTGTATTGCAGGTAAGCGATGTCGTCGGTGTTCAGGTTCGCCCCGGCGAACATCGACCCGAGGGTGTCCGGCAACGCGTCCACCGCGATCATCCGTGGGCGCTCCTTGGGCGCCAGCGTCCGGATGAACGTGCGCACAGACTCCGAAACAGCGGTCGTTGTCAACACCGCAGCGGGCCGGGCATCGGCCAGCACCGCGGCCAGCCGCTCGGCGTGCCCGGACATGGTCGGCGCGAACAGCGGCACCGCGATATTGCCTGCATAGACACTGCCGAAGAAAGCCGCTACATAGTCGAGGCCCTGCGGCGCGAGAATCGCCACCCGGTCCCCCGGTTTGGTGACCTGCTGCAGGCGGGCGCCGATCGAGCACACCCGGGCCCACAACTCGTTCCAGCTGAGCACCACGGGCCGCCCGTCTGGTTCCTGCGAGTAGTCAAGGAAGCGGTACGCAGGACGGTCCCCGTGCTCGGCCCGGTTCTTGTCGAAGTACGACGTCAGCGTCAGGCCCTCGGGTACGACGATTGCGAGCTCGTGGGAAGCGAAAGGGTCCGCATCGCCCGAACTGGGCACAACATCGTCCAAACAAAGATCCCGACTCACGGTAGGACAGATTAATAGCCGCATGTGCTAATCGCCGCACCGGTTCGCTATGGCGGAGATCACGATCAGGCCGCTATCGGCGCATTGTCACTGCTCGCGGCCGGGTGATACCGCCAGGACTGCGCGGTCTCATTTGCCGGACGACCATTTCGAGCACCCGCTTTTCGGTCGCCGGGACCGCCGGTGAAAAGGTTCCTTGCAAACCGCGCGCGCCGGAGATTTGGCCGCTCAATTGCCGCAGATATTAGCGATGCGCGCCTCGAGCCGGCCGCGCTCGCCGACGTCGTCGATATTGATTCCGAACCGATCGCTCAGGGTGTCGACCACCGCGGCCGCGTCGTCGAGAACGATCTTTTCGGTCCCGCCGGCGCGGTGGATGGCAAGGTTGCGCCCGGACAGGTTGATCCGGGCGTCGTCGCTCACCAGGGCCACCATCAGGCCGGTCACGAAGTGCGAGGCGGGGTTTGTCGAGACGTACCAGCTGCCCATCCGCAGATCGATCTGCGGTCGGCTATGGGTGGTGAATTCGTAGAGCGAATGCCACTCATCGCGGACCTGGGCCTGCAGCACCAGGCCGTCGCCGCGGTCCTCGAGCCGGTAGGGCTCATGCGTGGTCTGCTGGGCGTTGCCGATCTCGAAGCGAATCGGAGACGTCAGGGTCTGTCCGCCGAAGCCGACGTCGACCAGATAGGAGCCCTGCGAACCGGGGAACGTGACCGCCAGCGCGGTGTGGGTCTGTGCCGGCACCGGTGCGTCGGGCGGCAGCATCCAGATCACCCGGCCGGTCAATCGGCGCACCCGAAAGCCGAGTTCGGCCAGTACGTAACCCATCAGGCCGTTGTGCTCGTAGCAGTAGCCGCCGCGGCGCCGGTGGACCAACTTGTCGATCAGGGCGGCCGGCCCCAGGTCGTCGACCGGCACACCCATCATCGGATCGAGATTCTCGAACGGGATGGTCTGGGTGTGCGCGGTCATCAGAGCTTGCAGCACATCGAGGGTCGGCTCGACGGAGCCGCGATAATTGATGCGGTCGAAGTACGCGCTCAGGTCCAGTGTCATGGCTCCATTCTGACCGAGGGTTAACCAACAGGAAACCCAAGGTGACAGAAGGAGTTTGGATCAAATTCATGGCTCGTCCAGAGCGTTCCGCCAACTGCGCGCGCAGGGTGGGAGTTTAGTTACGCTTGAGCCCCGCGAGTCGCACTCATGCAGGAGGTTGGCCGCTGTGGCGGATGCACCCAAGACCGAAGGCCAGGCATCGGCAGTGAGGGGGCTGCCGGAGGAGTTGGCCGAAGCCGGATTCGACAATGCTCGCCAGGTCGGCAAGGGCGGTGCCGGGGTGGTGTACCGCTGCCGCGAGACCGCGTTGGGCCGCATGGTCGCGATCAAGGTGATGCCGGCGAGTTTCGACGAAGAGAGCCGGGAACGCTTTCTGCGTGAGGGCTACGCGATGGGCGGGCTCTCGGGGCATCCGAACATCCTCAACATCTTGCGGGTCGGCATCACCCCGAGTGGCCGGCCCTACATCGTGATGCCTTACTGCGCCGAGGATTCCCTGGCGGTGCGGCTGCGCCGCGAGGGCCGCATCCCTTGGCCGGAAGCGATGCGCATCGGTGTGAAGCTGTGTGGGGCACTGGAAACCGCGCACAAGACCGGCATTTTGCACCGCGACATCAAGCCCGCGAACGTGCTCGTCAACGATTACGGCGAACCACAATTGGCCGACTTCGGAATCGCGCATATCCAGGGCGGGTACGAAACGACCAGCGGGTTCTTCTCCGGCACAATCGACTACACACCGCCGGAGTCGCTGGCCGGCAATCCGGCGACGGTGGCCTCGGACGTCTATTCACTCGGCGCCACGATTTACACCCTGATCGCCGGAACCGCCCCCTACGAGCGGCTGGCGAGCGAAGACCTCGTCGCCCAGTACCTGCGCATGAGCACCACCAAGGTCCCCGATCTGCGTGCCAGCGGGGTCCCCGACTCGGTGTGCGCGGCAATCGAGAGTGCGATGGCGGTGGATCCCGCGGACCGGCCCGCATCCGCGGCGGAATTGGGCCGCGAGTTCCAAGCCGCGCAGCGCAGCAACGGCCTGCCGGCGGATGCGATGGCGATCACCGACTCGGGGCGGCAGTCGGTACGGGAGGCAGCCGCGGAGATCGCCCAATTGACGACCGGGGACGACAGCGCGCGGCTAACGTCGACCGCCCCGGCCACCCTGGTCCGGGAATCCGCGAACCAGCTCACCGGTGCGTCGGAATCCGTTATCCAGCGCGAGTTTTCGGACGCGGCACCGGTATTGCGCGCCGTCTACGACGCCGAGGTGCAACCGGAAATCGAGCCTGCACATCGCGATGGTGACGCCGCTGTCGACGCGGCATCGTCCGATCCCGGTCCGCCCGGCAAAAAACCACCGCTGTGGGCGCGGGCGGCCGGGTGGTTCTCGGAGCCGGGACGCAAGCGCCACCGCATCGGGTTGGCCGCCGGCGCGGCCGCCCTGGTCGCCGTACTGGTCGCCGGCATCGTCTACGCCGTACTGCCGTTCGGTGGGGACACCAAGAAGAACACCGCGAGTACCCAACAGCCCGCGACACACCCCGCGCAGCAGGCGGTTCAGTGGACGCCGATCTCGGAGGCGCGGGTGGCGCGTTATGCGGCGGCAACGACACAAGTCGACGGCGCCGTTTGGGTTTTCGGCGGAATTCGCAGCGACGGCACCATCACCGCACGACAGGAGGGCTACGATCCGGCCATCGACGAATGGAAACGCGGCGACGATCTCCCGGTCGCGGTTTCGCATGCGATGGCGGTCACCTGGCAGGGCAGCTCGGTGGTACTCGGCGGCTGGATGACTGATGACGGTAAGAACGTTGCAGCAGACCAGGTTTGGCGGATGGTTAACGGACACTGGGTCGAGTTGCCGCATCTGCTTCAGCCCAGAGCGGCGGCCGCGGCGGCGGTCGCGGGCGACCGAATCGTGGTCACCGGCGGTGTCGACGCGAACGGCGCCCTGCTGAATACCACCGAGGTGTTCGACGGCAAGGCGTGGACGCTGGGCGCCCCGCTGCCGACTCCACGACAAATGCTGGCCGCGGCCTCGGACGGAAGGCTGGTGTACGCGGTCGGCGGAACGAACGGGGCCGACCTGACGACGGTCGAGGCCTATGACCCCGCCGACAAAACGTGGACGGCGTTGCCCGCGTTGCCAAAAGCTCGCAGCGGACTCGGCGCCACCGTCGCGGACGGGCGTCTGGTGGCCCTCGGGGGCGTGTCGTCGGGCCAGGTCCTCAAGAGCGTTTCGACCTTCGATCTGGTGACCAAAACCTGGTCCGGTCTGCCGGACATGGCGACCGCACGGCACGGCATGGCGGTCGCCTCGGTGGAGCGATCGGTGTACGCGATCGGCGGCTCGACGACCATCGGGGATGAACAAGCCGTCACGTCGGCCGAGACGCTCAAGCTGCCGGCCCGCAAGACCCAGCCGGCACCGTCGTGGCGTTCATTACCGGACGCGCCGACGGCCCGGCTGGCGGCGGCCTCGGCCGTGCTGAACAACAAGGTGTGGGTCGTGGGTGGCCTGCGCAACGGCGTTGCGCTGCAAACGGTTGAGAGCTACGAGCCGCACGCCGGCATCTGGGAAACCGCGCCCGCGTTGCCGATCCCGCTGCACCACGCGACCGCGGCGGCGTACCGCGGCGAGGTCGTTGTGCTCGGCGGCGCAGGCGCCAACATCGACGGCGGGTCCGCCAAAGTGTTCGCCCTGCGCGGTGGCAACTGGGTGGAGCTACCGCCGCTCACGCACGCCCGTGCGGCGGCGGCCTCGGCGGTCGTCGGCGACAAACTGGTGGTCGTCGGCGGCCAGAACGGCAAGCAACTCGTCGGGCAGACCGAGGTTTTCGACGGCACCTCCTGGAAGGACGCCGCCGACCTGCCGACCCCGCGCGACGACCTTGCCGCGGTGTCGGATGGCACCTACGTCTACGCGCTCGGCGGCAGGATGCTTTCGCCCGACCAGAACTCCGCGGCGGTGGAACGCTTCGACCTCGGGTCGGGAACGTGGGCCAAGTTGGCGGGCATGCCGACACCGCGAGGCAGCTACGGCGCCACCTACATCGACGGCCGGATCGTCGCGGTCGGCGGCGAAGAGCCGTCGACGGTGCTGAATGTGGGCGAGATGTACGACATCACCGCCGGAAAATGGAATGTGCTGCCGCCGCTGCCGACCCCTCGTCATGACGAGGTGGTGGCCGCGGTCGGCAACACCGTCTACGTCATCGGCGGCGCTAACCGCCCCGGCCAAGAGGGTCCCGTCGCGACGGTCGAGGCCCTCGATTTCAGCTAAGGCGGCTGCTCAGAACACCTTTGCCGGTCTTCTCACGTCCACGAACAGGGCAATCGTGGAGTTCCGCCCGATTGATCATGCTCGAATCATGTCCCCGAGCAGGCACGGAGCGATACTCTTGAGCTCGCGAATTCGACAATCGCGGGGAAGTTGAGCGCCAACAATATGGGTGAGGGGTTCCCCAAAGACGCGCCGCCGCCCAGCGGCATCATCGCTGAATTGTCCGACGCTGGATTCGAGGACGCGCGCCAAGTCGCCAGGGGCGGCGCCGGGGTGATCTATTGCGCCTACGAGACGGCGCTGGGGCGCAATGTCGCGATCAAGGTGCTGCCGTCGCATATCGACGACGAGAGCCGCGAGCGATTTCTGCGCGAAGGCTATGCGATGGGCGGGCTCTCGGGCCACCCGAACATCGTCAACATCCTGCGGGTCGGCGTGACCGAAAGTGGCCGGCCCTACATCGTGATGCCGTACATGTCCTCGGATTCCCTGGCGGTCCGGCTGCGTCGCGAAGGGCCGATCGCCTGGCCCGAGGCACTGCGGATCGCCGTAAAGCTCTGCGGCGCACTGGAAACCGCACACCGAAGCGGCACGTTGCACCGCGACATCAAGCCCGCCAACGTGCTCGTCAGCGACTACGGCGAGCCGCTGCTGAGCGACTTCGGGATCGCCCACATCGAGGGTGGCTACGAAACGGCGACCGGATTCTTCTCCGGCACAATCGACTACACCGCACCGGAGGTCATGACCGGTAAGCCGGCCACGGTCGCGTCCGACCTCTACTCGCTCGGCGCCACGATCTATGCGCTGATCGCCGGTGCCGCGGCGCACGAACGCAAGAACGACGAGGACCTCGTCGCCCAGTATCTGCGAATCAGCACGACACGGATCCCCGATATGCGTCCGGAAGGAATCCCGGAGGCGGTCTGCGCGGCGATCGAGCATGCGATGGCGATCGATCCGGCGCAACGGCCTGCGTCCGCGGCGGAGTTCGGCCGCGAGTTGCAGGCGGCCCAGAAGCTCAGCGGTTTACGACCCGATTCGATGGCGATCACCAGCGTCGCACCCGAATCGGGACGCACACCGCAGCCGGGCGTCGACGGACAAACTTCGATCGTTTCCGGTGATGCGGTCGCGCCGGCACCGGACCGGACGACGTCGACCGTTCCGGGAGCAGGCCGGCCGGCGGACCCGGGCCCCACCCAGGCGATCGGCGGCGTCATCGGGGGCGCTTCGCCCCGCCTGCAGCCCGGACCTCCCGGTCAGGAGGAGTTCTCCGAAGCGGCCAGCATGTTGCGCGGCGCATACACCGCGGAAACCCAAGCGCACCTTGGTGCTTCGGCACCGGCGAGCGGCGGCCCCGGAATGAGCCCGCCCGGCGGTCCGGGCCAACCGCCGTCGTCCGGTTCGGTGCCGCCGTCCTGGCGCAAGCCGCTCTTGGTCAAGGTCCGGGAGTGGTTCGCCGAGCCGGGCAGGAAGCGCAATCGCGTCGCGCTCGTCGCCGGCGCCCTGGTCGTCGTGGTGCTGTTGGTCGTCGGCGGCCTGTTCTTCTTGACACCGGACAACAAGGACCAGAAGCCCGTCGCGGGCCGGCCGACAACGCAGGCACCCGTGGCGTGGAAGCCGATCACCAACGATCGGGTGTCGCGCGTAGAGACGGCGACGACGCAGGTCGACGGAACCATTTGGGTCTTCGGCGGGATCCGCAGCGACGGCGCTGTCACGGCACTGCAAGAGGGCTATGACCCCGTCATCGACAGCTGGAAGGGCGGCGACGACCTACCCGTTGCCGTGCAGGACGCGATGGCGGTCAACTGGCAGGGCAACCCGGTCGTGCTCGGCGGCTTCAAGACCGTCGGCGGCAAACCCGTTGCGACCGATCAGGTTTGGCGGGTCGTCAACAGTCGCTGGGTCGAGATGCCTCGCCTGCTGCAGCCCCGCGCGGGAGCGGCGGCCGCGGTCGTGGGCGACCACCTGGTCGTCACGGCTGGTGTCGACGCCAACGGCGCACTGCTGAATACCACCGAGGTCTTCGATGGCACGTCCTGGAGCCTCGGCGCGCCGATACCGACTCCGCGCCAACAACTGGCCGCGGCGTCGGACGGAAAGCTCGTCTATACCGTCGGTGGCACCACCGGGGACTCCGACCAGGTGAACGTCGAGGCGTATGACCCGGTCGCCAAGACCTGGACGACGTTGCCCGCACTTCCCCAGGCCCGCAGTGATCTCGGCGTCGCCATCACCGACGGCCGGCTGGTGACCGTCGGAGGGGTGTCCGGCGGGCAAGTTCTCAAGAGCGTTTCGGTGTTCGATCTGATGAGCAGAACGTGGTCCGGTCTGCCCGACATGTCGACCCCGCGGCACGGCATGGCGGTCGCGGCGGTCGAGAAGTCCGTGTACGCGATCGGCGGGTCGAGCACCATCGGCGACAACCAGCCGATCTCGACGGCGGAAGTGCTGAAACTGCCGGCCCGCAAGATCCAGCCGGTCGCGCAGTGGCGCTCGCTGCCGGACGCGCCGACCGCCCGGCTGATGATGGCGTGGGCGGTGCTCAACAACAAGATCTGGATCATGGGTGGGCTGCGCAACGGCACCGCCCTGCAGACGGTCGAGAGTTTCGACCCGAAGACCGGAGCCTGGGAAACCGGACCGCCGCTGCCGATCCCGCTGCATCATGCCGCGGCGGCGACCTTCCGCGGCGAGGTGGTCATCCTCGGCGGCGCGAGCGACAACATCGCCGACGGGTCCAACAAGGTGTTCGCCCTGCGCGGCGGCAACTGGGTGGAGCTACCGCCGATGACGCACGCCCGCGCGGCGCCGGCCGCGGCGGTCGTCGGCGACAAACTCGTCGCGGTGGGCGGGCAGAACGCCAAGCAGCTTGTTCCGCAGACCGAGGTCTTCGACGGCAGCTCGTGGAAGGACGCCGCCGACATGCCCACCCCGCGCGAACACCTGGCGGCGGTCTCCGATGGCACCTACGTGTACACGGTCGGCGGACGTTTCCTGTCCTCGGACAAGAACTCCGCGGCCCTGGAGCGGTTCGACCCGCAATCCGGTCAATGGACCAAGTTGGTGGGCATGCCGACGCCGCGGGGCAGCTACGGCGCGACATACATCGACGGCCGGATCTTGGCGGTCGGCGGCGAAGAACCGACCCGGGTGCTCAACGTCGTCGAGATGTACGACATCGCCGAAGGGAAGTGGAGCACGTTGCCGCCGATGCCGACGCCGCGGCATGCCGAGGTGGTGGCCACGGTGGGCAACACGGTCTATGTGATCGGTGGGGCGAACCGGCCGACGCATGAGGGCCCGATCGCGACGGTCGAGGCCCTGGACTTCATGTGATTGCGGCGGCGGGAGCTTTCGGCGCTCGGCCCGGCCGCGAGCGCTTTTCGGCGCTTGTTTGATATATGTCAAATATGGGGATCCGTACCAACGGATCGGCCCGGTGGCCCGCCCCCTCAACGGGCCACCGGGAACCCATCACCGGAGCTGCGCGGACACCAAAGAATTCGATACCCGGGCAGCCGGTGCTTGCATGGCGGAATAGATTGCCAAAATTCGCCTAAGCCAAACATTTGTCCCGCCGCATACAAATCAGCGGCGTCGCGGGACGCGTCCCTGGGGCCGTCCCGGCGCTACAGCCAGGTGTCTTGCGTCGTCGTGGTCAGGAACGCTTCCAGGTCGTCGCGCCACTGGGCCGGCGTCGTCTTATCCGGCTCGATCCCGGTGTATTCGCCGCGGTAGAACAGCAGTGGCCGCGGCTTGATCTTGGGCGCCTCCGACAGTGACTGCACCGCGCCGAACACCACGAAGTGATCTCCGCCGTCGTGTACGGATGCCACGGTGCAGTCGATGTGGGCCAGCGAGCCGTCGATGATCGGCGAGCCGAGTTCTGATGGATGCCAGTCGATCCCGGCGAACTTGTCGGCCTCCTTGGATCCGAATCGGGCCGAGACGTGCTTTTGGCTCTCGGTGAGCATGTTGACGCAGAACCGGCCGCTGGCCTCGATGGCCTGCCACGACCGCGACACCTTGGTCGGGCAGAACAGCACCAGCGGAGGGTCGAGCGACAGCGCCGCGAAGGACTGGCAGGCGAAGCCGATCGGCGCGTCGTCGTGCACGGTGGTGATGATCGTGATCCCGGTGCAGAACTGACCGAGCACGTTGCGAAACGTGCGCGGGTCGATCGGCGCGGCGGACACAGTCGAGTTAACCCTTGAAGCCGACGCTGAAGTCGTGGCCCCACAGGCTGATCGCGGTGCTCTCCCGGGCGATCCAGTCGTCGTCTTCGACTTGTCGTCCCTCACAACCGAATTCGACGTCGAATCCGCCGGGGCTCTTCATGTAGAAGGACAGCATCAGGTCGTTGACGTGGCGGCCGAGCGTGGCCGACATCGGCACCTTCTTGCGCAGCGCCCGATCCAGGCAGAGGCCGACGTCGTCGGCCTCTCCGACCTCGACCATCAGGTGCACGATGCCGCTGGGGGTCTGCCCAGGCATGAAGGCCAGGCTGTGATGACGCGGGTTGCAGCCCAGGAAGCGCAGCCAGGCCGGCGGCCCGTCGGCGGGCCGACCGACCACCTGGGGCGGCAGCCGCATCGAGTCACGCAGCTTGAAGTCCAGTACATCCCGGTAGAAGTGCAGCGTCTCCTCGTCGTCACGGGTCGTCAGGACCACGTGGCCCAGGCCCTGTTCCTCGGTGACGAACTTGTGCCCGTACGGGCTGACCACGCGGCGGTGCTCGAGGGCGGCGCCGTGGAAGACCTCGAGACAGTTACCCGACGGGTCGGAGAACCGGATCATCTCGTCCACCCGGCGATCGGCCAGTTCGGCGGCGGTGGCCTCCTTGTAGGGTGTGCCCTCGACGTCGAGCCGGTTCCGAATCTCCTGCAGGCCAGCGGCGTTCGCGCATTCCCAGCCCGCTTCGATGAGCCGGTCTGCCTCGCCGGGCACGATCACCAGCCGGGCCGGAAAATCGTCCATCCGCAGATACAGCGCGCCCTCGGTGATCCCCTTGCCCTCGACCATGCCGAGAACCTTGAGCCCGAATTCACGCCAGGCCGCCATGTCGGTGGCCTCGATGCGCAGATAGCCCAGAGAGCGGATGCTCATCACGCGCCTCCCAGGAAATCGATGGTGAGCTTGTTGAACTCGTCGAACTTCTCCACCTGTGCCCAGTGCCCACACTGCCCGAAAACGTGTAACTGCGCACGCGGGATGGTCTTCAGTGCGACCAGCGCGCCGTCGAGCGGGTTGACCCGATCCTCGCGGCCCCAGATCAGCAACACCGGCTGACGCAGCCGATGCACCTCGCGCCACATCATGCCGAGCTCGAAATCCGCTCCGGCGAACGACATTCCCATCGCGCGGGTCGCCGTCAGCGATTCCGGCGTGCTGGCCAACGCGAAGCGCTGCTCGACCAACGCGGGGGTGATCAGCTTCTGGTCGTAAACCATCACCCGCAGAAACGCCTCGAGGTTCTCCCGGGTCGGCTCGGCGGAGAACTTGCCCAACCGCTTGACGCCCTCGGTCGGATCGGGCGCGAACAGATTCACGCTGACCCCGCCGGGGCCCATCAGCACCAGACGCCCGGCCTTGTCCGGGTAGTCCAGCGCGAAGCGCACCGCGGTGCCACCGCCCAGCGAATTGCCCACCAGCGGAACACGTCCCAGGCCCAGCTGGTCGAAGAGACCCTTCAGCGCCCGCGCCGCGTAGTGGTTGAACTGCCCGTGCTCGGCGCGCTTGTCGGAGTGCCCGTAGCCGGGTTGGTCGACCGCCAGCACGTGGAACCGCTCGGCGAGGACCGGGATGTTGCGCGAGAAGTTGGTCCAACTCGCCGCGCCGGGGCCACCGCCGTGCAGCAGCACTATTGTCTGCTCGTTGCCTAAGCCCGCCTCGTGGTAGTGCAGCTTCAGCGGGCCGTCGACGTCCACCTCGGCGAATCGCGAAGTCGATTCGAAGGTTATTTCTTCCGTCGCCGTCATCAGACCATGGTGTCGCCGGGCGGCAACCCGAACTCGTTGTTCCCGAAGATCTGGTAGGCCCGCTCCGGGTCGTTGGCCGCGTGCACCCGGCCAGCGTGCGCGTCGCGCCAGAACCGTTGCACCGGTTGATCATTGCCCAGCGCCGTGGCACCGGACGCCTCGAACAGCCGGTCGATGGAAGCGATCGCACGCCCGGTGGCGCGCACCTGGTCGCGGCGAGCGCGGGCGCGCAGGTCGAACGGGATCTCCTTGCCGGCACTCAATAACGCGAACTCGTCGGCGACGTTTCCGCTCAGCTGGCGCCATGCGGCGTCGATGTCGCTGGCCGCCTCGGCGATGCGGACCTTGGCGAACGGGTCGTCCTTGGCCTTCTCCCCGGCGAACGCCGCCCGCACCCGCTTGCCCTGGTGCTCGACGTGTGCGTCATACGCGCCGTAAGCCATGCCGACGATCGGAGCCGAAATGGTGGTGGGATGCATTGTGCCCCAAGGCATCTTGTAGACCGGCGCGGTGTTGGTCTGATACCCGCCGGCGGTGCCGTCGTTCATGGCCTTGTAGGACAGAAACCGGTGCCGGGGCACGAAGACGTCCTTGACGACGACGGTGTTGCTGCCGGTGCCGCGCAGGCCGACGACATGCCACACGTCGTCGATGCGGTACTCGCTGCGCGGGATCAGGAAGCTGCCGAAGTCGACGGGCCGGCCGTCCTTGATGACGGGCCCGCCGAGAAACGCCCAGGTGGCGTGGTCGCAGCCCGACGACCAGTTCCACGATCCGTTGACCAGATAACCGCCGTCGGTCACCACGCCCGCACCCATCGGGGCATACGACGACGAGACCCGGGTCTTGGGGTCCTCGCCCCAGACCTCCTCCTGAGCCTGCTGGTCGAACAGCGCCAGGTGCCAGTTGTGCACGCCGATGATCGAGCTGACCCAGCCGGTGGACCCACACGCACTGGCCAGCCGCCGCACCGCCTCGTAGAACAGCGTGGGGTCGCATTGCAGACCACCCCACTGCTCGGGCTGCAGCAACCTGAAGAATCCGACCTCGTCGAGCTCGGCAACGGTCTCATCGGGCAGCCGGCGCAGGTCCTCTGTCGCCTGAGCGCGCTCCCGGATCTTCGGAAGCAGATCGTCGATCCCCGCCAAGACCGACTGCGCATCACGCTGTTGAATGGACGTCACTTAGGTTTGCCTCCTGGGCCAGACTTACTACTCAGTGGACTTACACAGCAGACTAGAACATGTTCTGATTTGTGTCGAGCAGGGTATTCCTGCGCCTGGTAGCGATATAAATCGGGTTTTCTGTAACATGTTCTAGTTGTCATGAAAGGGAGGGCGGGTCTTGACGGAAGCAGATCTGGACGAGCCACTCGGCGACCACGTCCTCGAACTGCAGATCGCCGAGGTCGTCGACGAGACCGACGATGCACGCTCGCTGGTGTTCGCGGTGCCGGACGCGTCGGGCGATCCCGAGATCCCGGCGGAGCGGCTGCGCTACGCACCAGGCCAGTTCCTGACGTTGCGGGTGCCCAGCGACCGTACCGGTTCGGTGGCGCGCTGCTACTCGCTGTGCAGCTCGCCGTTCACCGACGACGCGCTCACGGTCACGGTGAAACGGACCGCCGACGGATACGCGTCCAACTGGCTGTGCGACAACGCCCAGGCGGGCATGCGGATCCACGTGCTGGCGCCGTCGGGCAACTTCGTCCCCAAGACGCTCGACCAGGACTTCCTGCTGCTGGCCGCCGGCAGCGGCGTCACCCCGATCATGTCGATCTGCAAGTCGGCGCTCTCCGAAGGCGGCGGGCAGGTGACGCTGGTCTACGCCAACCGCGACGAAAGCTCGGTGATCTTCGCCGATGCGCTGCGCGAGCTGGCCGCCAAGTATCCCGACCGGCTCACGGTGCTGCACTGGCTGGAATCGCTGCAGGGGCTGCCCAGTGCGGCGGCGCTGGCGAGGCTGGCCACGCCGTTCACCGACCGGCACGCCTTCATCTGCGGGCCCGGCCCATTCATGGATGCGGCCCGCCAAGCGCTTGAGTCGCTGGAAGTGCCTGCGGCACAGGTGCATATCGAGGTGTTCAAGTCGCTGGATTCCGACCCGTTCGCCGCGGTCACGATCGAGGACACCGACGACGGCGACCAGCCGCCGGCCACCGCGATCGTCGAACTGGACGGCGAGACCCACACGGTGTCGTGGCCGCGCAGCGCGAAACTGCTCGACGTTCTGCTGGCCAAAGGCCTCGACGCGCCGTTCTCCTGTCGGGAAGGCCACTGCGGGGCATGTGCCTGCACGCTGAAAAGCGGCAAAGTCAGCATGGAGGTCAACGACGTGCTCGAACAGCAGGACCTCGACGACGGGCTAATTTTGGCCTGTCAATCTCACCCGGAATCTGATTCGGTAGAAGTCACCTACGACGATTAGTCGCGGGGGTTCGACGGAAGGAAGCGCCGATGATGCGATCGGTAACGGGCGTGGCAGCCGTCGGACTGGCGTTGGCTTTCCTGCCCGTGCCGGGGGCCGGCGCGGCGAGCAACACCGCCACCACGCTGTTCCCGCTTGACGGCCCGAATCAGCTGGAAACGCATATGTCCCTCAACTGCTTCAAATCCGACGGCCACTGCGACTTCGTCGCCGGGGCCGACACCCGCACCCCCGACGGCGGCGTGATCGGCTTCCCGCCCGGGCTGTGGGCGCGGCAAACCACCGAGATCCGGTCGAACAACCGGATGGCCTACCTGGACGCGCACGCCAACGGGCAATACGAGCGCGTCATGAAATCGATGGGCACCGACGAGATCACCACGGTCTACTTCGGCGAAGGACCCCCGGACAAGTACCAGACCACCGGGCGCATCGACTCCACCGACTGGGGCACCGGCCAGCCCAAGACCGACGAAACCGTCTACACCTGCACCCACATTCAGGTGGTGTACAGCGGGGTCAACATCACCTCGCCGAGCACCTGCGCGGTGACGACGTTCTCTTAGGCGCTTGGCGCCTAGCCGGTAAATCCGCAGCCAAAGTGCGAGTGAGGGCCTGCAAAATTACGGGCTCGGCGAAGAAACGAACTAGCGGGGCAGGCCGAGTAGCCGCTCGGCGGCCACGGTCAGCAGAATCTGCTCGGTGCCGCCGGCGATCGTGAGGCAGCGGGTGTTCAGGAAGTCGAACACCGCCCGGTCGTGCTCCGCCCGGCGGTCGACGAGCCCGCCGCCCTCGGCGACGTCCATCGTGAATTCGGCCAGCGCCTGCCGGTAGCGGACGCCGATCAGCTTGCGCACGCTGGATTGCGCGCCCGGGTCCTGCCCGCCGACGGCCAGCTGGGCGATGCGCTGGTCCAGCAACGCGCCCGTCTGGGCCAAGATGATCAGCCGCCCCAGCCGGTCCTGCTCGGCAACGTCCAGGTCCCGCTTCGCCAGCAGCTTGAGCAGCTCTTCCATCGGGTTGCCCAGCGCGGTCCCGTTGGCCATCGCGACCCGCTCGTTGGCCAGCGTGGTGCGGGCCAGCCGCCAGCCGTCGTTGACCGCGCCGACGACCATCTCGTCGGGCACGAAGACGTTGTCCAGGAACACCTCGTTGAACAGCGAGTCGCCGGTGATCTCGCGCAGCGGCCGGATGTCGATGCCGGGCGATTTCATGTCGACCAGGAAGTAGGTGATGCCCTTGTGCTTCGGGGCGTCGGGATCGGTGCGCGCCAGGCACACGCCCCAGCGCGCTTTGTGCGCCGCGGACGTCCACACCTTCTGCCCGGTCAGCAACCAGCCGCCGGATGGATCTTCCGTGCGCACGGCTTTGGTGCGCAACGACGCCAGGTCCGACCCGGCTCCCGGCTCGGAAAACAGCTGGCACCAAAGGAATTCGCCACGCATGGTGGCCGGCACGAATTGTTCGATCTGCTCCGGTGTGCCGTGCTCGAGGATCGTCGGTGCCGCCCACCAGCCGATCACCAGGTCGGGCCGGTCCACGCCGGCCGCGGCCAGCTCCTGGTCGATCAGCAGCTGCTCGGCCGGCGACGCGGCGCGGCCGTACGGCTTGGGCCAGTGCGGTGCCTGCAGCCCCGCGTCGGCCAGGGCCACCTGCCGCTTCTCGGCGGGCAACGCGGCGATCTCGGCGACGGTCGCGGCGAGCTCGGCGCGCTGACCCTCGACCTCCGCTAGGTCGATGCTCAGCCGTCGGCGCACCCCGTCCTGGGTCAGCTCGGTGATGCGGCGCAGCCAGCGCTCGGCTCCACCGAGGTACCGGCCGATCGCGTGCGCCCGGCGCAGATACAGATGCGCGTCGTGCTCCCAGGTGCAACCGATGCCGCCCAGCACCTGAATGCAGTCCCTGACGTTGGCCTTCACCGCGGGAATCGCGACGCCGGCGGCCAGCGCGGCGGCGATGGAGAATTGACGATCATCGGACTCGCCGGCGGCGCGGGCCGCGTCGGCGGCGGCCACCTCGGCCTGCTCGGCGCGACACAGCATCTCCGCGCACAGGTGCTTGACGGCCTGGAAGCTGCCGATCGGCTTGCCGAACTGCTCGCGCACCTTCGCGTAGTCGACCGCGGTGGTCAGCGACCAGCGGGTGACGCCGGCCGCTTCGGCGGCCAGCACGGTCGCGGCCAGCTCCTCGACCCGCTGCCGCGACTCCGCGATCGGGGTCGCCGGCGCCGACGTCAACACCACGCGCGCCAGCGGCCGGGAAAAGTCGGCGGCCTGCAACGGCTCCACCCGCACGCCGTCGCCGCCGGCGTCGACGAGGACGAACGTGTCACCCGCGGGCAACAGCAACAGCGCGCCGTCGGCGCCGCCCAGCACGAAGTCGACCGTGCCCGAGGCTGCCCCGCCGTCGAACCGCACCTCACCCTCGAGCGCCAAACCGGCGAAACGCTCACCCGAGGCGAGCGCGGACAGCACTTCGGGATCGGTGACAACCAGGGTGGCCAGCGCGGTGGTGGCGATCGGCCCGGGGACCAAGGCCTTGGCCGCCTCCTCGACCATCGCGCACAGATCCTCGATGCTGCCGCCGGCCCCGCCGGCGTCCTCGGCGATGGCCACTCCGAACAGGCCGAGGTCGGCCAGGCGAGCGAAAACCGGCCGCCAGGCGTCCGCGTTGCCCTGCTCGACCTCGCGGATGGCGGCGGTCCCGCCCGGCCCGGAAGTCGTGTTACGGGCCCAGTCGCGCACCAACTCACGCGCCGCGAACTGTTCGTCGGTGACGGTCGCTACCACGTGGCGCCCTCCGTGTGCTTGATCAAGGTGACCGTTAGGGGCGCTATCGCCCACTAGAACGTGTTCTAATAGTGCCAGCGATCGACCGTCAAGTCGAACGCCGTTACAGCAGGACAGCTCGCTGCCCCGGCGGGATGGAGGTGGGAAATTCACATACGACTTGGTTATCGTTTGCGAACGAACCGCCCGAAAGAGGAGCAATCCGTCAGATGTCGTCAGCGAACGCTAACTCGGGCCACGTCTCCGACTCGCAGCCGCGCGAGGTCGTGAACGTGGCTGTACTGGCTGAATCCGAGCTGGGTTCGGAGGCACAACGCGAGCGTCGCAAACGCATCTTGGACGCCACCATGGCCATCGCGTCCAAGGGCGGCTACGAGGCAGTTCAAATGCGCGCGGTAGCGGATCGCGCGGATGTGGCGGTCGGGACGCTGTACCGCTACTTCCCGTCCAAGGTGCACTTGCTGGTGTCGGCCCTGGGCCGGGAATTCAGCCGCATCGACGCGAAAACCGACCGCTCCGCGATGACGGGTGGCACTCCGTTCCAGCGGCTGAATTTCATGGTCGGCAAGCTCAACCGGGCAATGCAGCGCAATCCGCTGCTCACCGAGGCGATGACGCGCGCCTACGTGTTCGCCGACGCGTCGGCGGCCAGCGAGGTCGACCAGGTGGAAAAGCTGATCGACAGCATGTTCGCGCGCGCGATGAGTGACGGCGAACCGACCGAGGACCAGTACCACATCGCCCGGGTGATCTCCGACGTGTGGTTGTCGAACCTGCTGGCCTGGCTCACCCGGCGCGCGTCGGCGACCGACGTCAGCAAGCGGCTCGACCTGGCCGTGCGGTTGCTGATCGGCGATCAGGACTCCAGCCAGTAGGCGCCTAGACCGGCGGACCCGAGGTCCGGCCCCGGATCAGCTCGGTGTCCAGCAGTTCGACGACCGGCAGGCCGGACCGTGGCGGGTTGAGCAGCAGTTCCCCGGCCCGGTGGCCCTTGCGCAGGCTGGGCTGGGCCACCGTCGTCAAACCGCGGCTGATCGCCTCGGGAACCCCGTCGAATCCGGTGACGCTGATCTGACCGGGCACGTAAATGCCATGTGCGCGAAGGTAATCCATCGCCGACAGCGCCAAGATGTCCGCGGTGCACATCAATGCGGTGATCCGCGGATTGGCCTCCAGTGCCGCCTTGGCGGCCTCGCCGCCCGACTCCGGAAGGTGTTCGTAGCTTTCCACCACCGTCAGCGTGTCCGGGTCAACACTCGCGGCCTGCATGGCGTCCCATACGCCGGTGATGCGTTCGCGCTGCACGTCAAAAGTCAACGAGCGCAACCGATCTGAGTCGGCCACGCCCTGGCGGCGGTCCTGGCCCAGTCGCATTGTCAGCAGGCCGATCTCGCGATGCCCCAGCCCCAGCACGTATTCGGCGATCTCGCGCATCGCGGCCCGGTCGTCGATGCCCACCCGCGACACCCCGGACAGGCCCTTGGGCTGGTCGACCACCACCACCGGCACCCGCCGCTGCAGCACCACCTGAAGGTAGGGATCATCGTCGCGAACCGAATAGACCACAAAACCGTCCACCCCGGCGGCCAGCACCGCGGCTTCGCCGTCCTCCCGGCTGCGGCTGGGCCCGACGGCGACCAGCAACATGCCCTGGCCCTGTTCTTCGCACGACTGCGCCACTCCCGTGACGAAGTCGCGCGCCGCCGGGTCGCTGAAGAAATACGTCAGCGGCTCGGCCATCAACAAGCCGATCGCACCGGCCTTGCGGGTGCGCAACGAGCGCGCCACCGGGTCGGGGCCGGCATATCCCAGCCGCTTGGCGGTGGCGAGTACGCGTTCGCGAAGGTCGGGTGAGAGTTGGTCCGGCCGGTTGAAGGCGTTCGAGATGGTGGTGCGGGAAACCTTGAGTTCGGCCGCCAACGACGCCAGAGTCGCACGTCGGCGCGGTGTGGGACTCACGTTCGCCGACGCTACCGCGCGTCCTCGCCGGCGCCTAAGCCACCGCGATCTGGCACTTTCTAATGGAAACGATTTTCATTAGTATTATGGGTCGGCGGGCCGGACAGCCACCGGAATATCACGCCCGCGGGCAGCGCTGATGGGACGAAATGACACAAGTACACGGGGGTTCGCGCTTTCTGACGGCGTTGGCCGCATGCGTGGTCGGGGCCGCGGCGGTCACCGGCTGCGGCGTCGCCGGTTCCGCGCACCAACCGGAGGCCGGCGTGGTGGCCTCGACCGATGTGTGGGGAAGCGTTGCCCATTTCGTCGCCGGACGGCATGTCAAGGTCAGATCGATCCTGTCCGGCGTCACGATCGATCCGCACACCTATCAGGCCAGCGCCTCGGACGCCGCGTCGCTGATGGACTCCGGATTGGTGGTCTACAACGGCGGTGGCTACGACCCCTGGGTTACGCAGGTGCTCAACGGCCACCCGGACATCAAGTCGGTGGACGCCTATTCGTTCGCCGGTAAGGCGGATAACGGGAAGCCCAACGAGCACGTCTTCTACGACCTGGGCATCGCCAAGGCCGTCGCCGCCACCATCGCCGACCGACTCGCCGCCATCGATGCGGACAACGCGAACGACTATCGGACCAACGCCGCCGGGTTCGGCCGCAACGCCGACGCGGTCGCGGCTTCCGAACGCTCCATCGCCGACACCTATCCCAACACCGCGGTCGTCGCGACCGAACCGGTTGCGTACTACCTGCTCAAAGCCACGGGCCTGACCAATCGCACTCCCCCGGCGTTCATGTCGGCCAACGAGAACGGAACCGACCCTTCGCCGGCCGATATGGCCTACGTCCTCGACCTGGTCAACCGCCACCAGATCGCGGCGCTGCTGGTCAACCCGCAGACCGCCACGCCGGCGATCAGCGGCCTGCAGGATGCCGCCCGACGCGCGGGTGTCCCGGTCACCCAGGTGACCGAGACGTTGCCCGATGGCGCCGATTACCTTTCCTGGCAGCGCAATACCGTCGAGGCGTTGCAGTCCGCGTTGCGATCGAGCGGGAACAATGCCCGTCATTGACCAAGCCGTCGAGACCGCCGATCCGCGGCCTCCCGTCGTCTCGCTCGCCGGTGCGCGGCTGGCGTTCGGCGATCGCGTGCTGTGGGACGGTCTCGACCTGTCGGTGTCGCCGGGGGAGTTCATCGCGGTGCTCGGCCCCAACGGCACCGGCAAGACCTCGCTACTGAAGGTGTTGCTCGGACAACTGCTGCTGAGTGCGGGAGCCGCCCACGTCGACGGCAAGGAGGTCACCTCGGGCAGCGGAGCCATCGGCTATGTGCCCCAACACCGCCCGATCGACCGGGACGTGATGCTGCTCGGCCGCGACCTGGTCGCCCTCGGCATCGACGGACACCGCTGGGGCTTCCTGCCGTTGCGCGCCGCCGAACGCAGCCGCCGCCGACTGGCCGTGCGGCAGGCGCTGGCACAGGTCAACGGCGACCAGCTGGCCGATGTCCGGGTCGGGCTGATGTCGGGTGGGGAGTTGCAGCGCGTGCGCATCGCGCAGGCGTTGGCCAGCGATCCGATGCTGCTGCTGTGCGACGAACCGCTACTGGCGCTGGACCCGGCCAACGCCAAACTGGTCGCGGCGCTGATCGACCGCCGCCGCCGCGAAGCCAACACCACGGTCATGGTGGTGACCCACGAGATCAACACGATCCTGCCGTATGTCGACCGGGTGCTGTATCTGGTCGACGGCCGCTTCCGCATCGGCACGGTCGAGCAGGTGATGAACACCGAGACGCTGTCCACGTTGTACCGGGCCGACATTCAGGTGGTGCAGGTCAACGACCGCTACGTGGTGATCGGCGAAGACAGCGGACACGCGCTATGAACAGCCAGCTCGCCGACGTGCTGGATCATCTGCTCTCGTTCGACATCACCGCCGCCCTGCTGAACCACGACTTCGTCCAGCAGGCACTGCTGGCGGCCGCTCTGCTGGGGCTGGTGGCCGGGCTGATCGGCCCGTTCATCGTGATGCGCCAGATGTCGTTCGCCGTGCACGGATCCAGCGAATTGTCCTTGACCGGAGCGGCATTCGCGTTGCTGGTCGGATTCCAGGTGGGCCTGGGCGCCCTGATCGGCAGCGCGGTGGCGGCCGCGCTGTTCGGCCTGCTCGGTCAGCGCGCCCGGGAGCGCGATTCGGTGACCGGGGTGGTGCTGGCGTTCGGGCTGGGTCTGGCGGTGCTGTTCATCTACCTCTACCCCGGACGCACCACGACGAGCTTCGCGTTGCTCACCGGCCAGATCGTCGGCGTGGGCTACACCGGACTGGCGATGCTGGCACTGGTGTGCCTGCTGGTCCTCGGCGTGCTGGCGCTGTGCTACCGACCGTTGCTGTTTGCCACCGTCGATCCCGATGTCGCGGCGGCCCGTGGCGTTCCGGTCAAGGCATTGGGCATCGTGTTCGCGGCGCTGGTCGGCGTGGTGGCCGCTCAGGCCGTACAGATCGTCGGCGCCCTGCTGGTGATGTCGCTGCTGATCACTCCGGCGGCCGCGGCCGCGCGGGTGGTCGCCACGCCCGCGGCGGCCATCGCGGCCTCGGTGATCTTCGCCGAGGTCGCCGCGGTGGGCGGGATCGTGCTGTCGCTGGCGCCCGGTGTCCCGGTGTCGGTGTTCGTTGCAACGATCTCGTTTCTGATCTATCTATCTTGCTGGCTGCTGGGACGGCGGCGGGAGGCCAGCACTTAAGCTTGTCGGGCGTTCCAGCTCGCGGCGAAGGTGGCTAATCAGTAAGCGATGTATCGGGTACTTCGATGGACGATCGCCTTACTCGCCGCTTGCGCGTTGACGGCGGGCTGCACCAGGGCGGTCGACGGAACCGCGGTGGCCGCCGAACCCGGTAGCCGCCCCACCACCAGCTCATCGGCCAGCCCCGCCCCGCGCGCAATGCCGACCACCACCCTGGAGGGCCTGCTGCTGAGTCAGGACCAGCTTGTCGCCCTTGCCGGGGGAACGAACATGGCGCTGGTCGGCACCGCCAACGGCACCTCGGATTCCTCGCAGATCATCGACGATCGCACCTGCCTGGGACTCGCCTCAGTGGGCGACGTGACGGTCTACGCCGACAGCGGATATGTCGCGATGCGGGGCAACCAATTCAGCACGCCCAACGCCGTCCAAGCCGATGTCACCCAGCTCGTGACGTCGTTCACCACCGGAGGCGACGCCCAGGCGTTATTGCAACGCGCGCAACAGGACTGGCAACGATGCGCCCGGCGACGTTACGGATTTCACTCCTCGAACGGCAATCACAGCTACTTCTCGACCCTCGACTTGCGAGTGACCGGCTCGCGCATAGAGTTGTCGATGCGCCAGGAGGAAGATCCCCGCTGGGGCTGCTCGCACGCGATGGCCGTGCGGGACTTCGTCGTCGTCGAGGGCAGGGTCTGCCTGCTCAACAAGGACCCCGATCCGGCGGCCAACAACCTCCTCGACCAGATCATTGCCAAGATTGCGCAATAAGCTAGGCAGGTGGCCGGTATCGACCTGAACGCCGACTTGGGCGAAGGCTTCGGCGTCTGGAGCCTGGGCGACGACGACGCCATGCTCGGAATCGTCACGAGCGCGAACGTGGCGTGCGGGTTCCACGCGGGTGATCCGGCCGGCCTGTTGCGGGTGTGCCGGTTGGCCGCCGAGCGTGGCGTGCGCATCGGAGCTCAAGTCAGCTATCGCGACCTGGCCGGATTTGGCCGGCGCTTCATCGATGTCGCCGTCGACGATCTGGTCGCCGACGTGGTGTATCAGATCGGCGCACTGCAGGCGATCGCGCACGCGGCGGGCTCGGCCGTCACCTACGTCAAACCCCATGGCGCGCTCTACAACACGATCGTCACCAATCATGAACAGGCCGCGGCGGTGGCGGCGGCGGTACAGCTGGCCGACGCCTCGCTGCCGGTGCTCGGCATGGCGGGTTCGGCCTTCTTCGACGAGGCTGCGCATGTCGGATTACACACCGTCGCAGAGGCTTTCGCCGATCGCGCCTACCGGCCCGACGGCCAGCTGGTCTCACGCCGCGAACCGAACGCGGTGCTGCACGACCCGGCGGAGATCGCCCGGCGCGTGGTGAGGCTGGCGACCTCGGGACAGGTCGCCGCGGTCGACGGCACCCAGATCGCAGTGAGCGTGGAATCTGTTTGTGTACACGGTGATTCGCCGGGTGCGGTACAGATCGCCAGCGCGGTGCGTGATCAGCTCGAGGCCGCGGGTATCGAGATCAGGGCGTTCTGCTGATGCGGCTGAAACTCGGGCGCCCCGATATCGCGCGGTATGCGGATCGGTTCGACGCTCCCGCCGCCGAACCCGGCGGGCTCTCGGCGACCTGGATGGGTGTAGCGACCGTGCTGATCGACGACGGCTCGTCGGCACTGATGACCGATGGCTATTTCTCCCGCCCCAGTCTGGCGAGAATCGCCGCGGGCAAGCTGTCGCCGTCGGAGGCGCGCGTGGACGGCTGCCTGGCCCGGGCCAAGGTGTCGCGGCTGGCGGCGGTCATCCCGGTGCACACCCACGTCGACCACGCGATGGATTCCGCACTGGTCGCCGACCGCACCGGCGCCCAACTGGTCGGGGGCGAGTCGGCCGCCAACGTCGGGCGCGGATACGGCTTGCCGGAGAACCTCCTGACCGTCGCGGTTCCGGGCGAACCAATTCGGTTGGGCGCCTTCGACGTAACGCTGGTGGAATCGCACCACTGTCCGCCCGACCGGTTCCCCGGCGTGATCGACGCACCACTGGTGCCGCCGGTGAAGGCGTCGGCCTATCGCTGCGGCGAGTCGTGGTCGACGCTGATTCACCACCTGCCGTCGGATCGGCGGTTGCTGATTCAGGGCAGCGCCGGCTTCGTCAAGGGCGCGCTGGCCGGGCGGCGCGCCGACGCGGTCTACCTGTCGGTCGGTCAACTAGGTTTGCAGCCGCGCTCCTACCTGCTCGACTACTGGACCGAGACCGTGCGAGCGGTGGGCGCGCGCCGGGTGATCCTGATCCACTGGGACGACTTCTTCCGCCCATTGTCAAAGCCGTTGCGGGCCTTGCCGTATGCGGGCGATGACCTGGACGTGTCCGTCCGGGTGCTTGACGAGCTGGCCGCGCGTGACGGTGTCGCGCTGCACATGCCGACGGTGTGGCGTCGGGAAAACCCTTGGATGGTCTAGACCTTGGCCTTGACCGTTTCGCTGCTGCTGCTTGCCGTGGTCCTGGGTTTCGCTGTCGCGCGCCCGCGGGGCTGGCCGGAGGCGCTGGCCGCGGTTCCGGCTGCGCTCGTCGTGGTGGCAATCGGCGCGATCTCGGTTCACCAGGCGGCCCGCCAGGTCGCCGACTTGTCCGGGGTGGTCGCGTTCCTGGGCGCGGTGCTGGTGCTGGCCAAGCTGTGCGACGACGAAGGCCTGTTCGAGGCCGCCGGAGCGGCGATCGCCCGGACACCGCGCGGCTCGCATTCGCTGCTGCGCCACGTGTTCGTCATAGCCGCCACCATCACCGCCGTATTGAGCCTGGACGCCACGGTCGTGTTGCTGACGCCGGTGGTGCTGGCCGCGGTGCGCCGACTGCGAACACCCGTGCGCCCCTATGCCTATGCCACGGCCCACCTCGCCAACGGCGCCTCGCTGCTGCTCCCCGTGTCCAACCTGACCAACCTGCTCGCATTTCACGTCGCGAACGTCTCCTTCACCCAGTTCACTTTGGTCATGGCCTTGCCGTGGCTGGCCACGGTCACCACGCTGTACCTGGTTTTCCGCGGCTTTTTCGCCCGCGATCTGCGGGTCGAGCCCAACCCGGCAGAACTCGGGCCCGCGCCGCGGCCTCCGGTGTTCGTGTTGGTGCTCGTGGCGCTGACGCTGGCCGGGTTCGCGTTCTGCGAACCGCTGGGAGTAGCGCCGGCGTGGGTGGCGCTGGCCGGCGCCTCGGTGCTGGCGGTACGCAGCCTGCGCCGCCGGCACACCACCGTGGTGGAAATCCTGCGCTCGGCCCAGGTTTCGTTTCTGGTGTTCGTGCTGGCGCTGGGCGTCGTCGTGCAAGCGGTCACGCGCAGCGGAATGGACCGCGCGATGTCCGCGGTGCTGCCGCACGGGTCGGGGCTGCCGGCGTTGCTTGCCATTGCCGGGGTGGCCGCCCTGCTGGCCAATGTCGTGAACAATCTGCCGGCCACCCTGGTGCTGTTGCCACTTGTCGCGCCCTACGGGCCGGTCGCGATCCTGGCGGTGCTGATCGGGGTCAACATCGGACCCAACCTGACCTACGTCGGTTCGCTGTCAAACCTGTTGTGGCGACGCGTACTTCGCCAGCACGACGTCGAGGCGGGCGTCGGCGAGTACACGCGCCTGGGGCTGTGCACCGTGCCCCCGGCCCTGGTGGTGGCGGTCGTCGCACTGTGGGGGTCGGCGCGGCTGCTGGGCCTGTAGTCAGACGAAGGCCGCCGTCTTCGCCCGCAGGTAAATGTGCGCGTGAATGGGCTTCGCGGCGACGACCGTGAACGGTGTGGCCAGCGGGAAATCGTCGTCGAGGGAAGCGATCTCAGCGGTGCGGATGATCGTGGCCAGCGCGATGGTGGCCTCCAGCATCGCGAAGTGGTCGCCGATACACGAGCGCGGCCCGCCGCCGAACGGCAGATACTGCCAACGGCTGCGGCCCTTCGACCGTTCCGGCAGGAAGCGGTCCGGATCGAAACGCAGCGGATCCTCCCACAGATCGGGGTCGCGGTGCAGTGCGTAGAAGCTCACCAGCGCAATGGTTTTGGCAGGGACGCGGTAGCCGTCCACCACGATGTCGCGGGTGGGCGTTCGGGCCGTCCCCGACGCGGGTGGACACAACCGCAGCGCCTCGTGCAGCACCCGCACGGTCAAACCGAGTTGGGTCACGTCGTCCGGGGTGAGCGGTCGGTCGCCCAGCGTCGCGACCTCTGCTCGCACCCGGTCCTGAATGCCGGGATGATGTCCCAACGCCCACAACGCATAGGTCAGCGTGGTCGACGTGGTGTCGTGGCCCGCGAGCATGAAAAGCACCAACTCGGCGCAGATCTCGTCGTCGGTCAAGGGCAGACCGGTCTCCGGATCGATCGCCTCGATCAGTGCCCGCACCAGCGGCGCGTCCCGGTCGGGATCGGCGCGCACCGCATGCAGAATTTCGGCGGCCAGCCCGTGCAGGATGTCGTTGGCCCGGCGAGCCGCGCGCTGACCTCGGGTGGGCAGCCATCGCGGCGGATTCACCGGCCGCGCCGCGCGGTCCGCCACCCATGACAACGAGGCCCGCAACGCATGCCCGACCTGCTCGGCCCGCTCGTCGAGATCCACGCCGAGCACCGAACGCCCAAGTGCCCGCAGGGTGAGCAGCCGGCATTCGCGGTCCAGGTCCACAATGTCGCCCGCCCGCCATCCGTCGACGATCCCCTGGGCGGCCGCGCCCATGTGCCCGGCATAGCCGGACACCTGCCGCTTGGTGAACATCGGTTGCAGCGCGCGCCGCCGCGGTAGCCAGCGTTCGTGCGGGAGGTTGAGCAAGTTGCCGCCCATCAGCGCGCGCATCTCGGCCATCGAGCGGACGCGGCCGCGGTCCGAGATCTCGTCGTTGCGGCCCAACAGGTCTCGGGCGCCCTGCGGCGTCGCGATCACCACCACATCCGGCAACAGCCACGCCGGGGCGAGCCTCAGCCGGGTGACCCGGCCCCCGGCGTCCAGCAATGCTTGCAGCCCGTCGACGTAGGACCGTACCGCCTTGAGTTGCCGCCAGTACGGGAGCGGATTCTTCGGCGCCAGGTCCAACGCCTCGACGGCGGGTGTCTCCAGGATCTCGACCATGCCGCACTCCTTCGTGTGCTGAAGGCACGGTATGGCCGCGTTGTGCTCGCGCACATGCGTAGCCGACTACTCCACTTGCCGCACGGACGCGCCGCGTCAGCTTCGTCCGCCGCAGGGTCCCGATCGGATGATCGACGCCAGTTCCTCGCGCGACTGGGCCCCTACCCGCTGGCAGGCCCGGTACACGTGTCCCTCGACGGTTCGCACCGACATCACCAGCTGCTCGGCGATGTCGCGGTTGGACAGCCCCGCCACGACGAGTTCGACGACATCGCGCTGGCGGCCGGATAGCTTTATGCCGGTCGGAGTCCGCAGCGCGGGCGTGTGCAACCCGCCGCATTCATCGGCTAATTCCCTCGCCAGCGCCGCGGCATACATCCCGCGCCGGTGGTGCTGACATTCGTCGAACGCAACGGACGCCTGCGCCGCCGCGTCGGCGGCGGTGGCCCGATCACCGATCTCCCGGTACGCCGCCGAGGCCGCCAGCAGGCCCTCGCCGTCGCCGGCGAGCAGGGCCGCCGCGTGTGACGCGATAGCGTCGGCCAGCGGCAGCGACAACGTACCGGCCAGCTCGCGCGCCCGTGCCGCCTGCGAGGCATCGCCCCATTGCGCCGCGGCCTGAATGCAGGCGAGTTCATGAGTCGGCTGGCCGCGATCGCGTGCCAGGCGTGCCGCCTCCCGTGCGGTTGCCACGGCCTCGGTCAGGTGGCCGTTTGCGGCCATCGCCCAGCCGTCGGCCAGCGCCAATGCGGTGTGCATGAACAGAAAGTCCGGCGGCACGCACGACCGTGCGGCGGTGACAGCATCATTCGCTTCGACGGCCTGTCCGAGCTTCGCGTGTGCCTCCGCGAGGGCGAAGTAAGTCGCCGGCCGCAATCCCGTTGTGACGGCGTGTATTTGCACCCCGGCAACCGCTTCGTGCACCAACCGGGCCGATTCAGCGACGGCGCCGCGGGCCAGCTCGGCGTTGCCCAACAGGAAGGAGAGGTTCGCATACGCCAGGCCGGGAATCTCGCGAGCCGACTCGGCCAGTTGCCGTGCCGTGTCGACGAATTCGCCGATCCGTCCTACCAGCCGACAGGCGCGGCCGTAGACGGCGGCGAACCAGTACCGCATATGGGATGCCTGAAATGACGTCGTCGCGCGCCGCAGCGCCTGCTCTGCGATGCTCGAGAGCTCGTCGACCTGACCCAACGCCCCCATCGCCATGATCAACGCCAGCGAGGCCATCATCGCGTGAAAGCCCGGTAGCTCCGGGAAATCCAATGCGATCCGGGCATTTTCGGCCGCGACCTGGCAGCGCGCCGACACCGCGTCCAGACACGCCTGCACCGCCAACCGCTCGGCCCGCTGCGCAGGCGTCTCGGGCGCGGCCGCAAGTCCATCCAGGATCGAAGCGGCGTCGTGCGGCCTGAACAGCCACCAGATCAGATTGGCCGCCCGCACGGTCGCCCAGTGATGGCAGCCGGGCAGTCCGTCGCAGGCCATCTCACGCAACGCCACCTCGGCGAGCTCGCCGCGCCCAAGCAACACCAGGTTCATCGCCCGCACCTCGGCGGCCCCGGGGGCGCCGGCTTGCGTGGCGGCAGCGGCGAACCGGTCGGCCAATTCCAGATCGAGCAGCGTCATGGCGTGGCGCGCCGATTCCAGGTACAGCGCGGGGTCGGGATCGAGATCCGACTCCAGACGCAGCAGCGCGCGGCGCACGGTGCCCTGCATGTCGGCGTCCCCGTCGTCACCCAACCGCGTCGCCAACCTGCCCCGGATTTCCGAGAGATACAACTCGCCGGCGCTCGCGCGGCGCAGCTCACCGAACAGCGGGTGGGCGAGCCTGGCCGTCAATCCGGCGGCGGTGCGCTCGATGTTCACCAGGCCCATCCGCTCGGCGGCAGCCACATCGCCGCGTTCCACCAAGTCGCATAGCACGCCCACGGCCAGCGGCTCACATTGCGACAGCATGTCGACCACCATCGCCATCCCCGGGCTCAGCCGGCCCATCTGGCGTCCCAGCGTGTCGGACAGGCTCGCCGAGACCGCGACATCGCCGTCCCACATCCACACCCCGGCGGTCTTGCGCATCCGCCCGGCGGCCACCTGATCGGCCAGCAGCTGCCGCAGGAAAAGGGCGTTCCCGCCGGTCAGCTTCTGGAAGCGGGCGGCACTGCGCGCATCGACCGGACCGTCCAGCTGGCTCTCGATGACCTCGCGCGTCGCAGCGGCCGAGAGTGGTTCAAGATCAAGCCGATCCAGCAGCCCGTCCTTCCACAACGCCGTCACCGCATCGGGTTCGTCGCTGCCGGTGCGGATTGTGACCACCAGTCGCACCCCACCCGACTGCGCCAGCTGGTGGACGACCAGGGCAGACAATCCGTCCAGCAGGTGTGCGTCGTCCACCCCGACCACGACCCGGCCCCGACGCTGTTGCGCGACAAACGAATTGATCACCCGTTGCACATCGGTCAATGGATTCGACATCGCCTCGCCCAGCGATCCGATGAACGCTCCCAGCGGCAGCGCGTGCGCCGAATCGGTGCCGACGATCCATTTGGTCCGCTCCCCCGCCGCCGCGGCCCGCCGCAGCGCCTCGTGGGCCAGCCAAGTCTTGCCCACGCCGGCGGCTCCGGCGACTACCACGCCCGAGTGACTGCCCGCGCTGAGGGCGCGGCGAATGATCCCTAATTCACTGTCGCGCCCGGTCAACGGCTCAGCGCCGATCACTCGGCGACTATAACGGTGCACGAGCATCGGATGGGCCGCTTTGCCGACGTTTCGGTGAGCCGATGTGTAGCCGCAACCTAGTAGTGACGTAGTCGACTACGCTGCCGTCGCCAGTCACCGGCCATGAGCATGACTTTCGTTAGATAAGCGCTCAGCACAGGCGGTGGGCTATGGCGACGATCGGTAATCACGCGGTGGTATTGGGAGCGAGCATGGCCGGTCTGTTAGCCGCACGCTCCCTCAGCGAGTTCTTTGACGTGGTGACGGTGGCGGAGCGCGACCCGCTTCCCGATATCGGCGTCCCTCGCCGGGGTGTGCCGCAGGGTCGGCACCTGCACGGCCTGCTGCCCCGCGGTGCGCAAGCACTGGAGGAATTGTTCCCCGGCATCCTCGACGAACTGCTGGTCGACGGCGCGCATTACGTCGACGGCACGGATCTGTCGCGGGTGTACTACGACGTGGGCGGACACCTGATGGCGCGAAACGGCAGCGCCCCGTCGTTCACCGCGTACATCGCAACCCGGCCTTTCCTCGAGGATCACGTCCGCGCGCGGCTGCGCACTATCCCCAACATCACGCTGCTCGACGAGCACGACATCGTGAACTTGACCGCGACGCCGGACCGCCATCGCGTCACCGGGGCGCGGGTGGTCCACCGTCGCACCAATGAAGGCCTCACGCTGCGGACGGATTTGGTGGTCGATGCGACCGGGCGCGGCGCCCGCACGCCGACCTGGCTGAACGACCTTGGCTACGACGGCCCGCGCGAGGACCAGGTCAGGGTGGAGTTGACCTACGTGAGCCAGTTGCTGAGCATGGCACCGGACGCGCTGCACGAGTTCGGTTTCGTCGTCGGAACCGCGCCGGGCCGGCCGCGCGGGCTGGGCTTTGTGCACTCGGAGAACGACACCTGGATGTTCACCGTTTTTGGCATCGCAGGTCATGGGCCGCGCCCCGACCTGATGTCGATGTGCGAGTTCGTCGACGACTGCGCGCCACCGCACGTGCTGGCCGCGATACAGGCCGCCGAACCGATCGGAGAGGCGACGCGGCATCGTCAGCCGTCCAGTCGGTGGCGCCGCTACGACAAGTTGCGGCGGTTCCCGCAGGGCCTGCTGGTTTTCGGCGACGCGATCTGCAGCTTCAATCCGATCTATGGCCAGGGCATGACCGTCGCCGCCCTCGAGGCGTTGGCGCTGCGCGACTGCTTGGACTGTGGCACAGCGGATTTGTCTGGGCGATTCTTCCGGGCTGCGGCGGTACCGATCCGCACGGCCTGGGAACTGTCGGCCAATCCGGACCTCTGCCTGCCCGAGATCGACGGCAAACCACCGCTGTTCACCCGGCTGCTCAACGCATACGTCGATCGGGTACTCACCGCGGCCGAATACGACCCCGTCGCAGTCGATCAGTTCTTCCGAGTGACCTCGTTCGCCGACCCCGCTGCTCGGCTGCTGCGCCCGGGCATGCTGTGGCGCGCCGCCCTGGCCAATCGCCGACGGCAGCGACGCGGCGTAGATCAGCTCGCCAATGTGGGTCTCGGGCTGGCCGGCAACGTGGCCGTCTAGCCCCGGTGATAGGCCGGCGGCAACGGCATGCCAAGCTCGGCCATCACATCACGCAGCGTCGCGGGGTAGTCGGTGATGATGCCGTCCACACGAAAGCCGATTTGCTCGCGCATAGCACCGGTGTCGTTGACGGTCCACGGAATAACCTTGAGCCCCAATGCATGTGCGTGATCGACATACGACTTGCCGGTGACCAGCTGATATCTGGGCGACACGGCGTTTGCCCCCACCATCAGCGCCCCGAGCATCGGATCCCCGACGGCCGCGGCGTCGATGCCGGCCAGCCACGGCGAATCCGGCGCCCAGGTCTGCTCGTTGTACAACGCCACCAACGGAATCGACGCTTCGGCCCGGTGCACCATCGGCAGCGTTCGCCAGTCGAAGCTCTGGATCTCGACGGAAGAAACCTTGCCGGCGGACCTGACCGCACTTAGGACCACGTCGACGAACTCCTGGGGCTCGGCAGATCTGCTTGGCTGGTCGGCCTCCACCTTGGTCTCGATGTTGTAGCGCACCGCCGCTCGATACGAGTCGGCGAGCGCGAAGACCTCCGGCAGGGTCGCTATCTTGTTGCCCCGCACCACTTCAGCCCGGGGGAACTCGGGCAGCAGGCGTCCGCAATCCAGGGTGCGGATCTGGGTCACGGTGAGCTCGTGCACCAGCTTTCCGACATAAGGGTATTGTGGGTCACCGGCGAATGCGGGCCCGGTGTCGACGCATTTCTGCGCGTCGATCGCCGGATCGTGCCACACCAGCGGTTGGCCGTCCTTGGTGATGACTATGTCGAGTTCGAGTGTGCTGACCCCGATTTCGAGCGATTTGGCGAACGCGCGCAACGATTCCTCGGTGGTTTCGCCCCGCCCGCCGCGATGCGCCTGCAGATCAAGGCCCGGTTCCTGCGCTGCCGACACCGGCAGCGGCACCAGCAACGTGACCGCGGTCAGCAGGGCGCCCAGGCGGGCGAACCGGCCGGGCAATCGGGTTAACTTCTGCGCTGACGCGCGATTTCGGCGAGTACCACCCCGGCGGCCACCGAGGCATTCAGCGATTCGGCATGCCCGGCCATCGGTATCGACACCACCTGGTCGCAGTTCTGCCGCACCAACCGGGACAGGCCCTTGCCTTCGGATCCGACGACCACCACGGTCGGGTCGGTGCCGTCCAGGTCGTCGACTACCGTGTCGCCGCCGGCGTCCAACCCGATAACCCGCACACCCCGGTCTGCCCAATTCTTCAGTGTCCTGGTGAGATTGGTGGCACGTGCCACCGGAAGCCGGGCAGCGGCGCCGGCGCTGGTACGCCAGGCCACCGCCGTCACCGAGGCCGAACGGCGCTGGGGTATGACCACGCCGTGGCCGCCGAAGGCCGCAACCGAGCGCACGATCGCTCCGAGGTTGCGGGGATCGGAGATGTTGTCCAGCGCGACCAGCAGCGCCGGCGGCGACTGCAGTGCGGTCGTGAGCAGGTCGTCGGGGTGGGCATAGTTGTACGGCGGCACCTGCAGCGCTATGCCCTGGTGTAGATGGTTGTTGGTCATCTTGTCCAGGTCGGAGCGCGGCACTTCCAGGATTGCGATGCCCAAATCGGCTGCTCGGGTGACAGATTCGGTCAGGCGTTCGTCCGCTTCGGCGCCCAGCGCGACGTACAGAGCGGTCGCGGGGACTCCGGCGCGCAGGCATTCCACTACCGGGTTGCGACCGAGCACGGTTTCGGTTTCGTCGGTTCGTTTGGCCGGCCGACGCGGCTGCGGCTGGGCAGCGCGCTTGGCAGCGGGATGATTGGGGCGCATGTGCGCCGGCGGGGTGGGACCACGGCCCTCCAGCGCCCGGCGCCGCTGGCCGCCCGAACCTACGGTCGGGGCTTTCTTGCTGCCTGACTTACGTATTGCACCTTGACGCCGCGAGTTGCCGGCCATCTACTTGTCCATCACTTTTCCGGACCGGCTTGCAGCTCCCACTGCGGCCCGTCGGCGGTGTCGGTGACCTCGATGCCGGCGTTCTTGAGCCGTTCCCGAATCTCGTCTGCCAGAGCCCAATTTCGCTCTTCGCGCGCTTGCTGCCGACTTTCCAGTTCGGCCTGGACGAGCACGTCGACCGCCGCGAGCGCGGCCGACGTCTCGTCGCGCGTTTCCCACCGTTCGTCCAGCGGGTCGCAGCCCAGGATGCCCATCATCGCACGGATCGCGCGAGCATTCTCCAACGCGCCCTCATGGTCGCCGGCATCGAGCGCCCGGTTGCCCTCGGCGCGCGCGTGGTGGATCTCGGCCAACGCGATCGGGACCGCGAGGTCGTCGTCGAGCGCCTCGGCGAATCGTGGCGTCCACTCACCGGGGACGACGCCGCCGACCCGGACCCGCACCCGATGCAGGAATTCCTCAACGCCCACATAGGCTTTCACGGCGTCCTGCAGGGCGGTCTCGGAGAATTCGAGCATCGACCGGTAGTGGGCACTGCCCAGGTAGTAGCGCAATTCCGGCGGCCGGACGCGCTGCAGCATCGCCGGGATGGACAACACATTGCCCAGCGACTTGCTCATTTTCTCCCCGCCGAGGGTGACCCAGCCGTTGTGCAGCCAGTAACGGGCGAATCCGTCGCCCGCCGCGCGGCTTTGCGCGATCTCGTTCTCGTGGTGTGGAAATACCAAATCCATTCCACCACAATGGATATCGAACTCCGCGCCCAGATAGGTGCGTGCCATGGCCGAGCATTCCAGATGCCAACCCGGGCGGCCGCGCCCCCACGGTGTCGGCCACGACGGCTCGCCGGGTTTGGCGCCCTTCCACATGGTGAAGTCGCGCTCGTCACGCTTGCCGGTGGCCACACCCTCGCCCTGATGGACGTCGTCGATCTTGTGGCCGGACAGCTGGCCGTACTCCGGATAGCTGAGCACGTCGAAGTAGACGTCACCGCCACTGGCATAGGCGTGACCGTTTTCGATCAGGCGTTCCATCAATTCGACCATCTGGGTGATATGGCCCGTGGCGCGCGGCTCCGCCGACGGCGGCAGGACATCGAGGGCGTCGTAAGCCGCGGTGAACGCGCGCTCGTAGGTGGCCGCCCACTCCCACCACGGCCGGCACGCGGCAGCGGCCTTGTTGAGGATCTTGTCGTCGATGTCGGTCACGTTGCGGATGAACGCGACGTCGTAGCCGCGCGCCATCAGCCAGCGGCGCAGGATGTCGAATGCCACGCCGCTGCGGACATGCCCGATGTGGGGCTGCCCCTGGACGGTGGCGCCACACAGATAGATGGAGACGTGCCCCTCGCGCAGCGGAACGAATTCACGCACAGCACCGGCTGCGGTGTCGTGTAGCCGCATAGGGGGGCGATCGGTCACGACGTGCCAGCTTACCTGGTACTTCAGCCCGGCCGACCGCAGCTCGCTGGGCTATCGGTGGGGGACAACGAGGGCCGTCGCAATCGCGGCCAAGCCCTCGCCCCGACCGGTCAGCCCCAGCCCGTCGGTCGTGGTCGCCGAAACCGACACCGGAGCCCGCAGCAGATCGGAGAGCAGCTGCTGCGCCTCGGCGCGGCGCGGGCCGATCTTCGGCTGGTTACCGATCACCTGCACGACAGCGTTTCCAACCCGAAAGCCTTGCCCCGCAAGCAAATCGACGACGTGACGCAGCATGTCGGCGCCGCTGATGCCTTGCCAGCGCGGATCGTCGACGCCGAACACCGCGCCGATGTCGCCCAGCCCGGCGGCCGACAACAGCGCATCGCACAACGCGTGCGCGGCCACGTCACCGTCGGAATGCCCCGCGCAGCCGTCGGCGTCGGGGAACAGCAGACCCAGCAATCGGCACGGCCGTCCGGGCTCGATCGGGTGGACGTCGGTAGCCAGGCCGACCCTGGGAAGGTCGGTCACCGGCGCACAATCGCTTGGGCCAGCAGCAGATCCAGCTGGGTGGTGATTTTGAATGCGAGCGGGTCGCCGTCGATCACCTGCACCTGGCCGCCGACATGTTCCACCAGGGATGCGTCGTCGGTAAAAACCGCGCCGGCCGCTCGCTGGTAGGCGCGCAACAACAGGTCGGTGGCGAACCCTTGCGGAGTCTGCACGGCGCGTAGCCCGGAACGTTCCGGAGTGCCCAGCACCACGCCGTTGGCGTCCACGGCCTTGATGGTGTCATGCAGCGGCAGCGCGGGCACCACCGCGCCGTGCCCGGCCCGCAACGTATCGACCACCCGCACGATCAGCTCCGGGGGCGTCAGGGCCCGCGCGGCGTCGTGAACCAGCACGAAATCCGGTTCGCCGGGCAGGGCGGATAATGCCAGACTGACCGATTCGGTGCGCCCGGCGCCGCCGGCCACAACGATGGCCTGGTTGCCCAGGACTTGCTCGGCCTGGTCGATGCGATCAGCGGGCACCGCCGCCACCACGCGGTTGACGACCCCCGATTTCAGCAAACCCGCGACGGCCCATTCCAGCAGTGTGCGCCCATCGAGTTCGCAAAATGCCTTCGGGATACCGGCGCGCAGCCGCTCGCCGGACCCCGCGGCCGGGACCACTGCGACAACTGTGCCCCCGACCACCTGAGCTCAGGGCCTTCAGGAAGCGGCGGCCAAAACCTCGTCGAGGATGGTCTCCGCTTTGGCGTCGTCGGTGCTCTCAGCGAGCGCCAACTCACCGACCAGAATCTGCCGGGCCTTGGCCAGCATGCGCTTTTCGCCCGCGGACAGGCCGCGTTCCTGGTCGCGACGCCACAAGTCGCGGACAACTTCGGCGACCTTGTTGACGTCGCCGGAAGCGAGCTTCTCGAGGTTGGCCTTGTAGCGGCGCGACCAGTTGGTGGGCTCCTCAGTGTGGGGAGCGCGCAACACCTGGAAGACCTTGTCCAGGCCTTCTTGTCCCACGACGTCGCGGACGCCGACATATTCGGCGTTCTCGGCGGGAACTCGAACGGTCAGGTCACCCTGCGCAACTTTCAAGACGAGATACTCTTTTTGCTCCCCTTTGATGGTGCGGGTTTCGATCGCCTCGACTAACGCAGCACCGTGGTGTGGATAAACAACGGTGTCGCCGACCTTGAAGATCATCAGATTCGAGCCCCTTTCGTTACCTCAGTCTAACACGGCGGTCCAACACACGCGTAGCAACAGTGCAGGTCAGGGGCACAACGCGCGTTGAATAGGGGTTGACAGACGGACGAAGACGTGCAATGGAACACACTAGCAATGCCTGGTCCCGCCCACGGCAGTGCCCCCGCCACCGGCGCTGCGGCGCTGGTCTTGGCACCTGCGCTACCGCTCAAACGGCGTTCCTACTACTGTGCATAGTTGCACGGCGACGCGGGCGTCATCGTGCCACGACTTGCTCTGACCAGCCGGACCGAGCCCAGGAGGCATCGAGTGAATCGCTTCAAGACCAGCCTCGCGGCCGGCCTTCGCGCCCGAGTCGTTCTAGTCGGCCTGGCCGCCCTGGTCGCCGCCGTGCTCACCGGCTGCGGGGCCGGCCAGATCTCGCAGATGGCCACGCAGGAGCCCGCCGTCAACGGCAACAAGGTCACCTTCAACAACGTGGCGCTGCGCGACATCCGCATCCAGGCCGTGCAGACCGGTGACTACCTGCGTCCGGGCAAAAACGTGGACCTGGTGCTGGTGGCCGTGAATCAGTCCCCGGATGTCGAGGACCGGCTGCTGGGGATCACCAGCGATATCGGCACCGTGACGGTCACCGGTGACGCTCGCCTGCCCGCCAGCGGCATGCTGTTCATCGGTACGCCGGAAGGCCAGAAGGTGGCCCCGGGCCCGCTCAACCCCAATAGCGCGGCCAAGGCGTCGGTCAATCTGGCCAAGCCGATCACGAACGGCCTCGCCTACACCTTCACCTTCACCTTCGAGAAGGCCGGCCAAGCCAGCGTGCAGGTGCCGATTTCGGCCGGAATGGCTTCGTCGGAGGTCTAGACGGCCGTGTCACAGCGGGTCTTGTCGGTCCCGCCGGATACCGTCATGACGTGGCTAATGCGCGCTCGCAATACCGTTGCTCGGAGTGCGGACATGTCACCGCCAAATGGGTGGGCCGCTGCGGCGATTGCGGCACCTGGGGCACCGTCGACGAGGTGGCCGTGCTCAGAACGGTGGGCGGCCGTCGGCCGGTGAATGCGGCGTCGCTCGCCGTGCCGATCAGTTCCATCGAACCCACCGCCAGCCAGCACCGCGCGACGGGCATCGACGAGCTGGACCGCGTGCTCGGCGGCGGCGTGGTGCCCGGGTCGGTGACGCTGCTGGCCGGTGATCCGGGCGTCGGCAAGTCGACGCTGCTGCTCAAGGTCGCCCATCTGTGGGCGCAGTCCGGGCGGCGCGCGCTGTACATCTCCGGCGAGGAGTCCGCGGGCCAGATCAGGCTGCGCGCCGACCGCATCGACTGCGGCAGCGACGAGCTGTACCTGGCCGCCGAATCCGACGTGCACACGGTGCTCGAGCACATCGCCACGGTCAAACCCGCGCTGGTGATCGTCGACTCCGTGCAAACCATGTCCACCACCGAGTCCGACGGGGTCGCCGGCGGGGTCACCCAGGTGCGCGCGGTGACGGCCGCGCTGACCGCCGCCGCCAAGGCCAACGGCGTGGCACTGATCCTGGTCGGCCACGTCACCAAGGACGGCGCGATCGCCGGACCACGCTCGCTGGAACACCTGGTCGACGTCGTGCTGCATTTCGAGGGCGACCGCAACGGCTCGCTGCGAATGGTCCGCGGCATCAAGAACCGCTTCGGTGGCGCCGACGAGGTCGGGTGTTTCCTGTTGCACGACAACGGAATTGAGGGCGTGGCCGACCCGTCCAACCTGTTTTTGGATCAGCGGCCCGCCCCGGTGCCCGGTACCGCGATCACGGTCGCTTTGGACGGCAAACGCCCGCTGATCGGCGAAGTCCAGGCACTGCTGGCCACGCCGAACGCCGGTTCGCCGCGCCGCGCGGTCAGCGGGATCGATCACTCCCGCGCCGCGATGATCACCGCCGTGCTGGAAAAGCACGCCGGGCTGCCGCTCGCCGCCAACGACATCTACCTGTCCACGGTGGGCGGCATGCGGCTGACCGACCCGTCCTCGGACCTTGCCGTCGCGATCGCGCTGGCGTCGGCCCTTGCCGATCTGCCGCTGCCCACCACCGCGGTGATGATCGGCGAGGTCGGACTGGCGGGCGATCTGCGCCGGGTGAGCGGGATGGATCGGCGGCTGGCCGAAGCCGCCCGGCAGGGGTTCAGCATCGCGCTGATTCCGCCGGGCTGCGAGGCCGTTCCGCGGGGCATGCGCGCCCTGAGCGCACCCAACATCGGCGCGGCGCTGGGGCACATGATCGACATCGCCGACCACCGCAGCAGCGGGCCCGTACGGCTCGAACGGCTACACATTGTCCCGCCACCGGCAATGGCGTAGCAGAATGACAGGCTGTGACGCGTCCCACGCTGCGTGAAACAGTCGCCCGCCTGGCACCGGGCACCGGGCTCCGCGACGGCCTGGAGCGCATTCTGCGCGGCCGTACCGGCGCGCTGATCGTGCTGGGCAACGACGAGAACGTCGAGGCGATCTGCGACGGCGGCTTCGCCCTGGATGTCCGATACGCCCCGACCCGGCTACGCGAATTGGCCAAAATGGACGGCGCCGTCGTGCTGTCAACCGACGCCAGCCGCATCGTGCGGGCCAACGTGCAGTTGGTTCCCGATCCGTCGATACCCACCGATGAGTCGGGCACCCGGCACCGCTCGGCGGAACGGGCCGCGATCCAGACCGGGCACCCGGTGATCTCGGTCAGCCACTCGATGAACATCGTCACCGTCTACGTCGGCGGGGAGCGCCACGTGCTCGCCGATTCCGCGACAATCCTGTCGCGGGCCAACCAGGCCATCGCCACCCTGGAGCGCTACAAGACCCGCCTCGACGAGGTCAGCAGGTTGCTGTCCCGCGCCGAGATCGAAGACTTCGTCACGCTGCGCGATGTGATGACCGTGGTGCAGCGACTCGAGCTGGTCCGCCGAATCGGGCTGGTGATCGACTACGACGTCGTCGAATTGGGCACCGACGGGCGTCAGCTGCGGTTGCAGCTCGAGGAGCTGCTGGGCGGCAACGACACCGACCGAGAGTTGATCGTGCGCGACTACCACGCCAGCCCCGAGCCGCTCTCGGATGCACAGATGATCGCGACGCTGGATGAGCTGGACGCCTTGTCGGACACGGAGTTACTCGAAATCACTTCGCTGGCAAAGGTTTTCGGATATCCGACGACGGCCGAGGCGCAAGATTCGGCGCTGAGCCCGCGCGGCTACCGTGCGATGGCCGGCATCCCACGGCTGCAGTTCGCGCATGTGGATCTGTTGGTCCGCAGCTTCGGGACGCTGCAGGGTCTGCTGGCCGCCAGCTCCAACGACTTGCAATCGGTCGACGGCATCGGCTCGATGTGGGCCCGCCATGTCCGGGAAGGGCTCTCGCAGTTGGCGGAGTCGACGATCGCCGACCCGCTCAACTAACTAGCCCGCGGGCGAGGGACCGGGAGCAGCCCCGGGCGGAGCCTCCGGCTGCGGCACCGCCGGCTGACCCGGCACCGGCCCCGGCGGGGGCGGCGGCTGGTTCAAAATGAACGGAACCGCGAGCGAGCGCAGATTGCCCAGCTGGACGACGAGGTTGTAGGTGCCGGGCCCGATCGCCGGCCGCGGCAGCGGGCAGTGCGGCGAGGACCCCATCCCGGTCCAGGTCACCGCCGTCGTCACCTGTTCGCCCGGCGTGAAGGTCTTGACCAGGGTCTCGTTGGACGGCGCGCAGTCCAGGTTGGACCACAGCCGCTTGTTGTCCAGCGAGTAGACGTAGGCGGCCAGCACGGCGGCGCCGACATCGCGCTTGCAGGCCACCAACCCGATGTTGGTGACGACCATCGTGAACTTCGGCTGGTCACCGATGAAATACTGGGGAGCGTTGGTCAGCCCCTTGACGGCCAGCGTCGAGTCGGGGCAGTCGTCGCCCTCCTTGAGCACCGGGGGCGGCTGCACGGCCGCGGTCGGGGTGGGGGCCTCGGGGTTAGTTCCCTGCGGCACCGGGGTGACGCCTTCCTGCCCCGGTGGGGGCGGCGCTTGCGGCGGAGGCGCCGCCGGGGTGCTTTGACCCGGGCCGGCCTTGTTGACGCTGGCGGGTTTGGCGCCGGCGGTGTTGCCCATAAACGCAATGACAGCAGCGACAATGATGCCGATCACGACGACCACGATCCCCAGGGCCAGCCCCCTGCGCCGCCAATAGATCTCCGTGGGTAGCGGGCCACGCGGTTCCAGATCCAGCACGGTCACACCATAAGTCCAGGTCACGCCGATTTGCCCGATCCGACTCGGCGTGTCGCGATGTTAGCTGGCCGATGGAGTGCTATTCGCCACTATTCGCCGATGTCTCCGATGTGGTCGACCAACACCGCCCGGCCGTCGGCCAGGTGATAGGTGACCCCGGCCAGCCCCAGCGTGCCCGCCGACACGCGCTCCGAGATAGCCGAAGAACGCGACACCAGCTGTGCCAACGTTTCTTGTACGTGGCGGTCCTCGAACTCGTCGACGCGGGTCAGGCCGTCACGCCTACCCAGCAGGATCGACGACGAGACCCGTTCGACCAGGTCCCGTACGAAGCCGGAGGGTATTGCACCGTCGTCGATGGCGCCCACCGCGGCCGTGACGGCACCACAGTTGTTATGGCCGAGGACGACGATCAACGGGACGTCGAGGACCACGACCGCGTATTCGATCGAGCCCAGCACCGCCGTATCGATGGCCTGCCCCGCGGTGCGAACCACGAACACGTCACCCAGGCCCTGATCGAAGATCAGCTCGGCGGCCACTCGGCTGTCCGAACAGCCGAAGATGACCGCGGTCGGCTTCTGGCCGGCGGCCAGACTGGCCCGATGGTCGACACTCTGGCTCGGGTGCGCAGGCTGGCCGGCGACGAAGCGCTCGTTACCCTCTTTGAGTGCTTTCCAGGCGGATACCGGATTGGAGTTGGGCATGGCACTCATCATGCCGCAGCCGCCGATGATTGGCAGTCCACACATATCAGATACCAATCTTCTTGATTGGTACGCGCGCTCGCGTCGCGATCTGCCCTGGCGGGAACCGGGTGTGGACGCGTGGCAGATCCTGGTCAGCGAGTTCATGCTGCAGCAGACTCCGGTGGCCCGGGTGCTGCCGATCTGGACCGAATGGGTGCGGCGCTGGCCCACGCCGTCGGCGACCGCGGCGGCCAGCGCGGCCGACGTGCTGCGGGCGTGGGGCAAGCTGGGCTACCCCAGACGCGCGAAGCGTCTGCACGAGTGCGCGATCGTGATTGCGCGCGACCACGGCGACGTCGTACCCGACGACGTCGAAACCCTGTTGGAATTACCGGGAATCGGCACCTACACCGCGCGGGCGGTGGCGTGCTTCGCCTACCGCAAGGCAGTGCCGGTGGTGGACACCAACGTGCGACGGGTGGTGGCCCGCGCCGTGCACGGCCTGGCCGATGCCGGCACGCCGTCGGCGTCGCGCGATCTTGCCGATGTCTCGGCACTGCTGCCGAATGACGATACGGCGCCTGAATTTTCGGCGGCGCTGATGGAATTGGGTGCCACGGTGTGCATCGCGCGGACGCCCCGCTGTGGGTTGTGCCCGGTCGATCACTGCGCGTGGCGGCAGGCCGGCTTTCCCCCGGCGGACGGGCCGGCCCGCCGTGTTCAGACGTACGCGGGAACTGACCGGCAGGTCCGTGGCCGCCTACTCGATGTGTTGCGCGCCAAAGATTCTCCGGTGACCCGGGCAGAGCTGGATGTGGCATGGCTGAGCGATACCGCGCAGCGGGACCGGGCGTTGTACTCGCTGCTTGCCGACGGCCTGGTGACGCAGACCGGTGACGGCCGGTTCGGGTTAGCCGGCGAGGAATAGCTCGACCGCTTGCCGGTAGACCTGCGGCGCTTCGTCGTGGATCAGGTGACCAGCCTCGGGTACCATCAGATAGGTCGCAGCAGAGTGCTTTTCGGACATGACGCGCATCTGGCCCGGCGGGGCGACGGAGTTGCCGGCCTCGAGCAGCAACGCCGGGGCCCGGACGGTCAGCCACTGCTCCCAGTAGTCCCGGGTGCCCCATTCCGCGGCGATCTCGATCCATCGCGAGGTGTGGCCGTGTAGCCGCCAACCGGTGTCGGTGCGGTCGAAGGCATCCAGGAAATACTGGCCGGCGACCGGTCCGAATTCGTTGAAAACCTGTTGCTCAGTGCTGAATTCGACGGGCAGCGCATGCAACCACGGCTCCCAGGGACCGGTGGTGCGCCCGCGGAAGTCCGGCGCCATGTCCTCGAGCACCAACGCCGACACCAATTCCGGGCGCTGCGCGGCCAGGCACCACGAGTGCAGGGCCCCCATCGAATGCCCCAACAGCCGGACCGGCGCGTCCAATGTGGTTACAGCGTCGGCGAGATCGGCCACGAAGCGTTCGGTGCTGATCGGGTACGGGTCCTCGACGTCGCGGCCGCGATGCCACGGCGCATCGTAGGTGTAGACGGTGCCCAGCCGGGTCAGCCACGGCAGCTGCCGCGACCAGGTGCTGCCGCGACCCATCAGGCCGTGCACCAATATCAGCGGCTCGCCGTGCCCGCCCCGACAGGTCAGCAGATCGGTGGGCATTCCACCATCTTGCGTGCCCCGCCCAACAGCAGCACAAGCCAGGGGGCGGGGTAACCTAGCGAACATGCCGCCAGTGGTGAAGATCAACGCAATTGAAGTACCTGCCGACGCTGGCCCCGAGCTGGAAAAGCGGTTCGCCCACCGCGCGCACGCGGTGGACAATCAGCCCGGCTTCCTCGGCTTTCAGCTGCTGCGCCCGGTGAAGGGCGAGAACCGCTACTTCGTCGTGACACACTGGGAGTCCGATGAAGCATTCCAGGCCTGGGCCAGCGGGCCCGCCGTCGAAGCCCATGCCGGCCAGCGTGCCAACCCGGTGGCGACCGGTGCGTCGCTGCTGGAATTCGAGGTTGTCATGGACGTTACGGGGAGCAAGCCAGCTGAATAGGCGACACCCCGCGCGGCGGCGCGCGCTGGCCGTGACCGCGGCCGCTGCGTTGGTCGCGACCCTGGCGCCGGGTTGCTCGACGTCGCCGTCACCGCAGGCGAATGCGGCCGACCCCGGACGGGCGATCGACACCCGCACACCTCCGGGGCTGCGGGCCCAGCAGACCGTGGACATGCTCAACTCCGACTGGCCGATCGGCCCGGTCGGAGTGCGCACCCTTGCGGCCCCCGACGAGGTGGACTCGGTCGAAAAGACCATGGAAGAGCTCTGGTGGGATCGCCCCTTCACCCTGGACGGGGTCGACATCAGCGCCAGTGTCGCCACATTGCACCTCACCTCGTCCTACGGCGCCCGGCAAGACATCCGGATCCACACCGACGACATCGGCCGCGTCGATCGATTCGAGCTCGACACGCTGACGCCGACGATCACGTCGTGGCACGACATCGACGCGACGCTGAGCAGGACGGGGGCGCGCTACTCCTACCAGATCGCGAAGGTCGACGGGGCCCCTCAGGCCCACTGCGATCCCGTGATGGGCACCAATACCAGCGAATCTCTGCCGCTGGCATCGATTTTCAAGCTCTACGTACTGCACGCCCTGGCGGGCGCGGTGAAGAATCACACGGTGTCCTGGGACGATCAGCTGACCGTCACCGAAAAGAGCAAGGCGGTGGGCTCCTCGGGTTTGGGACTTGCTCCCGGCGACCATGTTTCGGTGCGCACCGCGGCCGCGAAGATGATCGCCAACAGCGACAACATGGCCACCGACTTGCTGATCGACAGACTTGGCACGCACGCCATCGAATCCGCACTGGCCACCGCCGGCCATCACGATCCTGCCAGCATGACCCCCTTCCCCACGATGTACGAGCTGTTCTCCATCGGCTGGGGCGAACCGGATCTGCGCAGCCAGTGGCAGAACGCGACCCCGCAGGTCCGCGCCCAGCTCCTCGCGCAGGCGAATTCCGCTCCCTACCAACCTGATCCGGCCCGCGCCCACGTCCCGGCCTCGGCTTTCGGGGCGGAGTGGTACGGCAACGCCGAGGACATCTGCCGGGTCCACGCGGCCCTGCAGGCCGACGCGGTCGGCGAGGCCGCACCCGTCAAGCAAATGCTGTCGGCCGTGTCGGGTATCCAGCTGGACCGAAACGTGTGGCCATACATCGGCGCGAAAGCCGGTGGCTTGCCCGGCGATCTGACCTTCAGCTGGTATGCAGTCGACAAGACGCAGCAGCCGTGGGTGGTCAGCTTTCAGCTGAACTGGCCCCGCGATCACGGGCCGAAGGTGACCGGCTGGATGCTGCAGGTCGCCAAGCGGGCGTTCGCACTGGTCGCTCCGCAGTAGTCACGGCAGCCGCAGTGTCCAGCGGTCGTTGCGATAATGCATCGTCGTCTGGCTGACCGGTGCAATATCGATGCGCCAGAACGACTTCGGCGGTATGTCGAGCGCGGCCAGGATCGCCGCCCGGATCACCGCCGGATGGGTGACCGCCACGATTCGCGATGGGCCCTCGATCAACGACACCAGCCACCCGGCCACCCGCCCGGTGAGGTCGACGATGGACTCGCCGCCGTGCGGCGCCGCGGCCGGATTCCTCAGCCACACCTCGAGATCGGCCGCGGGCACGGCCGCGAGTGTCTGCCCGCGCCAACGCCCGCAGTCCAGGTCGGCCAGCTGCGGCTCGGTGGTGGCAGCCAGGCCCAGCAGCTCGGCGGTTCGACGGGCCCGCCGCTCGGGGCCGGCGAGGTGAACCGAGGCCGGAATATCAAGGCCCGCAGCGGCTTCGGCCTGTCGACGACCCGCGTCGTTGAGCGGCTCGTCGGCCGGAAATCGTACGGCTGCCATGGCATCGGTCATCGCATGCGACACCAGGGTCAGCCGGACGACCTCCGTCACGCCGCGAGGCTCGATGCCCGTCCGCGCTCGGCGCGCTCGCCCAGCAACCGGCCCGCGAGCGTCGCAAAGACCAGGCCGATGGTAACCCAGAGCAACAGTTGCGTGCCGAGCGACAGCACCCTGAATTCATACAGCACATCGGCGGGAAAGCCCGGGTAGATGATCGCACCCGAGGCGTCGCGCAGCGGTTCGGGCGTCTCGTCCACCGTCGGCAGTGCCACCATCACCACCGCGACGGCCACCAGGTAAGCCCCGGCCGCGAGCAGCCGCCCGTTCCATGCGCCGAACCGCTCGGCCAACCGCCGGGCCAACCACACCGCCGCGATCGTCAGCACCACCGACGTCAGCACCATCAGCAGATACCAACCGGTGCGTGCCCCGATCGTGTCGGATTGGCCGACGGCGGGCGGATTCGGCGGGTATTTCACGAACGGGACCAGGTACACCGCGACGAACGACGCGGCCGCCAGCAGCAACGAAAGCTGTTGTGGCGCAGGGCTTTTAGCCCGGCCTGTGGTGCGGGCATAGACGACGCAGAACAGCACCGCGAACAGCGCGCCCATCGCGGTACCGAAAATCAGTACACCGAAGCCCAGTCCGATGTTGGACTGCACACCGCGGGTAAACAGCTCGGCGCCATGCTCGTGCACGCCGTGGGCATTCTCGGCGTCGGTTCGGCCGTCTTCAAATTCGATCGCGCGGGCAATGACGGGTTCGGCACAAAGGCGGGCGAATACGAATGCCAGCACGGCGCCGACCGCGCCCGCCAGCAGCCCGCGCCCGATCAGACGCTTCTCCACGCCGGATCAGTGGCAGGGGAAGCCGAGCAGGTGGCGTGCATCGTGCACGAATTCGTGCACGTGCGTGTCGCTGCCGAACAGCGACGTCGCGCCCTGATCGACGCCGACGAAGTAAATCGCCAACAGTGCCAGGAAGGCGGTTGCTGCTAACCATAGCGCGGCACTTGTCGCCGACAGATCAATCGAGCGGGTGCCGGTCGTCTCGGTACTGGACACTGCTGACTCCTTCTGGGAATGACGCGTCCCACCTTGGTGACGGGTTGCGGGTCTGACTTTCTACAGTGGCGCGACCGTTCTGGAATTTCACCAGGATTCCGTTGCCCGTCGATAACAACCGTCAGTCTAAACGGACCGCTCAGCGGAAGTAATCACTATTGCGTCGGCGGGCCACCGTAGCCGAGCTGGCTGGCCGTGTACTTGGCACCATCGGTGACCGGCACCGCCTCCACGGCCGTGCCGTAGGCGCAGATCTCGGTCCAGACATCGCCGATTTCGGTGGTGTCGAATCGCATCGCGATGATCGCGTTGCCGCCACGGTTGCGCGCCTCGGAGATCAGCCGGCCCATCGCCTCGTTGCGGCTCTCGGCCAGGTTCTTCGTCATCCCGGCCAGCTCCCCGCCGAACATGGCCTTGAAGCCCGCACCCATCTGGGAGAACGCGTTTCGCGACCGAACCGTCAGCCCGAACACTTCGCCGCAGACGCGCCGAATTTCCCAGCCCGGAAGGTCGTTGGTGGTGACGATCAGCACAGGTGAGCCCCTTTAGCCCTCAGCACAGCAAAACGGGTGGTTAGTCCGGTCAGAGACTAACCACCCGTTTGCTGTAGTGCTACTGGTTCTCGGGAGCGGCGTGCGCCCCGGCTTTCTGCAGCTCGGGCTCGGCCGGCGGCTTGCGAGTACCGGTGAACGTGAACACCGCGTCCTCGGCGGAACCTTCGCCGTCCCAGTTGTCCACGTCGACGGTGACGACCTGCCCCGGTCCGACCTCGTCGAAGAGAATCTTCTCCGACAGCTGGTCCTCGATCTCGCGCTGGATGGTGCGCCGCAACGGGCGAGCACCCAGCACCGGGTCGAAGCCGCGCTTGGCCAGCAACGACTTTGCCTTGTCGGTCAGATCCAGAGCCATGTCCTTGCTCTTGAGCTGGGTGGCGACCCGGCCGATCATCAGGTCGACCATCTGGATGATCTCGTCGCGAGTCAGCTGGTGGAAGACGATGATGTCGTCGATGCGGTTCAGGAACTCCGGGCGGAAGTGCTTCTTCAGCTCGTCGTTGACCTTCTGCTTCATCCGCTCGTAGTCGTTCTCCCCGCCGCCCTGGGTGAAGCCCAGGCCGACCGGCTTGGAGATGTCCGAGGTACCGAGGTTCGAGGTGAAGATCAGCACGGTGTTCTTGAAATCGACCGTGCGGCCCTGCCCATCGGTGAGGCGGCCATCCTCGAGGACCTGCAACAGGCTGTTGTAGATCTCCTGGTGTGCCTTCTCGATCTCGTCGAACAGCACCACGGAAAACGGCTTGCGGCGCACCTTTTCGGTGAGCTGGCCGCCCTCCTCGTAACCGACGTATCCCGGCGGGGCGCCGAACAGCCGCGACGCGGTGAACCGGTCGTGGAACTCGCCCATGTCGATCTGAATCAGCGCGTCGTCGTCGCCGAACAGGAAGTTGGCCAGCGCCTTGGACAGCTCGGTCTTACCGACCCCGGACGGGCCGGCGAAGATGAACGAGCCGGACGGACGCTTCGGGTCCTTCAACCCGGCGCGGGTGCGGCGGATCGCCTTGGAGACGGCCTTGACCGCATCCACCTGGCCGATGATTCGCTTGTGCAGCTCTTCTTCCATGCGCAGCAGCCGCGTGGTCTCCGCCTCGGTGAGCTTGAACACCGGGATGCCGGTCCAGTTACCCAGCACCTCGGCGATCTGCTCGTCATCGACCTCGGCGACCACATCGAGATCGCCTGAACGCCATTGCTTTTCACGCTCGGTACGCTGAGCGACCAGTTGCTTCTCCCGGTCACGCAGGCTGGCGGCCTTCTCGAAGTCCTGGGCGTCGATCGCCGATTCCTTCTCCCGGCGAGCCTCGGCGATCTTCTCGTCGAACTCGCGCAGGTCTGGCGGTGCGGTCATGCGGCGGATGCGCATCCGGGCCCCCGCCTCGTCGATCAGGTCGATCGCCTTGTCCGGCAGGAACCGGTCGTTGATGTAGCGGTCGGCCAGGGTGGCGGCGGCGACCATGGCGGAATCGGTGATCGAAACGCGGTGGTGCGCCTCGTACCGGTCGCGCAGGCCCTTGAGGATCTCGATGGTGTGCTCCACCGTCGGCTCCCCCACCTGCACCGGCTGGAAGCGGCGCTCCAGGGCGGCGTCCTTCTCGATGTACTTGCGGTACTCGTCGAGCGTGGTGGCGCCGATCGTCTGCAGCTCACCGCGGGCCAGCTTCGGCTTCAGGATCGACGCGGCGTCGATGGCGCCCTCGGCGGCGCCGGCACCCACCAGGGTGTGCAGCTCGTCGATGAACAGGATGATGTCGCCGCGGGTGTTGATCTCCTTGAGCACCTTCTTCAGGCGTTCCTCGAAGTCACCGCGGTAACGGCTGCCCGCGACCAGCGATCCCAGGTCGAGGGTGTAGAGCTGCTTGTCCTTCAGCGTCTCGGGCACCTCGCCGTGCACGATGGCCTGCGCCAGGCCCTCGACCACGGCGGTCTTGCCGACGCCGGGCTCGCCGATCAGCACCGGGTTGTTCTTGGTGCGCCGGCTCAACACCTGCATCACCCGCTCGATTTCCTTCTCGCGACCGATGACGGGGTCCAGCTTGCCTTCCATCGCGGCGGCCGTCAGGTTGCGACCGAACTGGTCGAGCACCAACGACGTGGACGGGCTGCCCGACTCGCCGCCGCGGCCACCGGTACCGGCCTCTGCGGCCTCCTTGCCCTGGTAGCCGCTGAGCAGCTGAATCACCTGCTGGCGCACCCGGGTCAGCTCGGCACCCAGCTTGACCAATACCTGCGCGGCCACGCCCTCACCCTCACGGATCAGACCCAGCAAAATGTGCTCGGTGCCGATGTAGTTGTGGCCGAGTTGCAGCGCCTCGCGCAAGCTCAGCTCGAGAACCTTCTTGGCACGCGGGGTGAACGGGATGTGCCCGGACGGGGCCTGCTGCCCCTGGCCGATGATCTCCTCGACCTGGCTGCGGACGCCCTCGAGCGAGATCCCAAGCGACTCCAGCGACTTCGCCGCGACGCCTTCGCCTTCGTGAATCAGACCCAGCAGGATGTGCTCGGTGCCGATGTAGTTGTGGTTGAGCATCCGGGCCTCTTCTTGGGCCAGGACGACCACCCTGCGGGCACGGTCGGTAAATCTTTCGAACATCGGTGGTTACCTGCTCTCCCTCACCATCGGTACTCCCTCGTTGTCGGCGCAGGGGCCGCACGCGTACCTGGTGTCCACTGTAATGGTCGGCCCGTCAGGGTTCGAACCTTGCGGTGCCTTGCCGTTCGGGCCTGCTCGGCTCCGTCCGGCCGAATCCCCCTTGGAGACAGAGCCGGCGACAGAGTCGTAACTGAACAAACGAGACAAACCACCAAATCGTTTCCCACCGAAGCCGGCGATCATTTCGCCGCCAGCGAAAAAGAGAACCGGCGCCCAGGTCTTGCGACCGGACGCCGGTTATCTACTTTTTAAGTAGCCGCGTGGAATGCGTCGATCACGTCTGCCGGGATGCGGCCACGCGTCGACACGTTGTGCCCGTTTCGGCGGGCCCATTCGCGGATCGCGGCGCTCTGCTCGCGGTCGATAGCGCCCCGGCCGCGGCCCGAGCCGGACCGCCCCCGACGACGACCCCCGACGCGGCGGCCGGCCGCCACCCATTGCTTCAGATCGCCACGGAGTTTCGCGGCATTCTTCGTTGAAAGATCAATCTCATAGGTCACCCCGTCAAGCCCGAATTCGACGGTTTCGTCGGCGGCGCCTGCACCGTCGAAATCATCAACCAAGGTGACGGTGACTTTCTTCGCCATTAGCTTACCCTCGCGTTCTTCCTGAGCAGTTGCTGGGCAGTTTGGACCCACTCCCCGGTCACTAATCTGCCATATGGACGCAGCATACTCAATCTGAGCGCAACACAGCGTGTTCGGCTTTCAGCTGGAGTGTGGTCGAACAATCGGGAACAAAACTGTCTCTCTAATTGACAGGCCGGTCAAAGTCATCAACAACCGGTCGATACCCATTCCCGTTCCGGTGGTCGGCGGCATCCCATACTCGAGTGCCGCGAGAAAGTCTTCATCAAGCAGCATGGCCTCGTCGTCGCCGGCCGCCGCGGCGCGCGCTTGTTCGGCAAATCGTTCACGCTGCACCACTGGATCGTTTAATTCCGAGTACCCGGTGGCCAGCTCAACTCCGCGCACATAGAGATCCCACTTCTCGGTCACGCCCGGGATGCTGCGATGCTGACGAGTCAAAGGTGTTGTCTCGACAGGGAAATCCTTGACAAACGTGGGAGCGGTCAGCGTATTGCCCACCGCGTGCTCCCACAGTTCCTCGACCAGCTTTCCGTGACCGTAGCCGCGGTCGGTGGGTATCTCGACGCCGAGGGAGTCGGCGATGGCGAGCAGCCGCTCGACCGTGGTGTGCGGCGTTATCTCCTCACCGAGCGCGGCTGACAGCGACGGATACATTTGTATCGACGCCCATTCTCCGTCTATGTCGTAGACACTGCCATCCGGCAACGGCAGTTGTCTGGTACCGATCGCCTCGTCGGCTACCTCTTGAATAAGCTCACGCGTGACGACTGCCGAATCGTCATAGGTTCCGTAGGTCTGGTAGGTCTCCAACATCGAGAATTCGGGAGAATGGGTCGAATCTGAACCTTCGTTTCTGAACACCCGATTTAGCTCGAAGACCTTGTCAAATCCACCGACGATGCATCGCTTGAGGAACAGTTCCGGCGCGATCCTCAGGTAGAGATCGATGTCAAGCGCATTGGAATGTGTGATGAACGGTCGAGCGGCCGCGCCACCGGCCAACGTCTGCAAGATTGGCGTTTCGACTTCGAGAAACCCGCGCCGTTCCAGCGCGTTGCGTATGGCGCGGACAACGGCGATTCGCTGCCGGGCCACCTCGCGCGCTTGGGGGCGGACGATCAGGTCGACATAACGCTGCCGCACCCGCGATTCTTCGCTCATGTCCTTATGCGCGACGGGCAGCGGCCGCAATGACTTGGACGCGATGCGCCAGGAGTCGGCCAGGACGGACAATTCGCCGCGTCGTGAGCTGATCACGTTGCCGTGCACGTAGACGATGTCGCCGAGATCGACGTCGGCTTTCCAGGCGTCCAGCGAATCCTGGCCGACCTTGTCCAGGCTGATCATTACCTGCAGCGTGGTGCCGTCACCGTCTTGCAGCGTCGCAAAACACAATTTGCCCGAATTGCGCGCGAAAATGACCCGTCCCGCCACGCCGACGACGTCGTCGGTCGCGGTGTCGACTGCCAAGTCGGGGTATGCCGCGCGCACCTGTGCCAGGGTGTGGGTGCGTTCGATGGCCACCGGATAGGGGTCAAGCCCCTCGGCCAACAGCCGAGCGCGCTTGTCCCGGCGAATCCGGAACTGCTCGGGAAGGTCTTGATCGGCGGCACTCACGACGTGCCAGCTTAAATGACTTCGCGCCGGGCCCGCCGCAGGCGTCGAGTGTGCGCTGGTGCGGCCCGGGCGCCGTGTGCGCTCGGGGTTTCCGGTGTGCGCCTACGGCGGCGGGTGTGCGGCCAGGGCGTCGGGTGTGCGCTTGGGGTTTCCGGTGTGCGCCTGCGGTGACGACACGCCGGGCGGGGGCGCCGTGGACGCACCTTCAACGCCGAGGTTTCACGCTCGACGCACGGGCTCGACAAGCAGGCTTGCGAAGCTCAGCGCGCGGTTTTCAGCCGGCCACGCTGGGCGTCCCGGTTGCGCTCGAAGACCAGCCGCAGCCCCTGCAGCGTCAGGTGCTGGTCGTAGTGGGCGACGGTCTGCAGCTCGGACAACAGCAGCGGCGCGGTGTGGCCGGTCGCGACGACCACCACTTGATCTCCTAAGTCGCCGGAAAAACCGTCCACGTCCTCGCGGATGCGCCACACCAGACCGTCGACGAGTCCGGCGAAACCGAACACCGCGCCCGCCTGCATGCATTCGACGGTGTTCTTGCCGACCACCGACCGGGGCCGGGACAGTTCGACCCGACGCAGTGCGGCCGAGCGGGCCGCGGCGGCATCCGAGGAGACCTGGACGCCGGGCGCGATCGCACCGCCGAGGAACTCACCCTTGGCCGAGACCACGTCCACGCAGATCGACGATCCGAAGTCGACGACGATGCAGGCTTTGCCGAACTTCTGAAAAGCAGCCAGGCAGTTGACGATTCGGTCAGCGCCGACCTCTTTCGGATTGTCGACCAGCAGCGGGATACCGGTGCGCACGCCGGGCTCGATCAGCACGTGCGGCACCGACGGCCAGTACTGGTCGAGCATGACCCGCACCTCGTGCAGCACCGACGGGACGGTGGACAGCGCCGCGGCCCCGGTGAGCTGCTCGGAGTCGTCGCCGATCAAGCCGTCGATGGTCAGGGCCAGTTCGTCCGCGGTGACCTCGGACTCGGTGCGGATCCGCCACTGCTGCACCACTTTCGCGTGCTCTTTGGCGCCGGACAGCAGCCCGACGACGGTGTGCGTGTTGCGGACGTCGATCGCCAGCAGCACGGCTATCGCGCACCCATCCGCGGGTTCAGCAACTCGGCCGCTCCGAGTATTTCAAAGTCGGGCACGAACGCCGGATCGCTGCCCAGGTCGATCTGCTTGTTGTCGGCGTCGACGAAGACGATGCGCGGCTGGTAGGCGCGCGCCTCGGCGTCCTCCATCGTTCCGTAGGCGATCAGGATCACCAGGTCGCCCGGGTGCACGAGATGTGCTGCCGCGCCGTTGATTCCGATGATGCCGGTGCCACGCTCACCGGTGATCGCATAGGTGACCAGGCGGGCGCCGTTGTCGATGTCCACGATGGTCACCTGCTCGCCCTCCAGCAGGTCGGCCGCGTCCATCAGGTCGGCGTCGATGGTCACCGAGCCGACGTAGTGCAGATCGGCCTGCGTGACAGTGGCGCGGTGGATCTTCGATTTGAGCATCGTCCGAAACATCAGTTCCTCCAAGGTGATTCATGGGTGTCCGGCCCGAAAGGTGCCGGCGTGGCTTCGATATCTATCGCGATGTTGTCCAGCAGTCTGGTGCTGCCCAGCCGGGCGGCGATCAGCAGCCGGCCGGGCCGGCCGACCTGTGGTGGGCCGAGGTCCGCGTCGCGCAACTCCAGATAGTCGACCTCAATGGCGGGCACCGCGGCGAGCACTGCGCGTGCCGCGTCCAGCGCGGCGCGTTCACCCGCCCCGGCCGCATGGGCGCCGGCCAGCAGCGCGGCCGACAGCGTGGCCGCCAATTCGCGCTGCGTGGGGTCCAGGTAGCGGTTGCGCGACGACATCGCCAGCCCGTCGACCTCCCGCACCGTCGGCACACCGACCACTTGCACGTCCAGATTCAGGTCGGCAACCATCTGCCGGATCATCACCAGCTGCTGATAGTCCTTCTCGCCGAAGAAGATCCGGTCGGGGCGCACGATCTGCAGCAGCTTGCACACGACGGTCAGCACGCCGGCGAAATGCGTTGGCCGAGCGCCGCCCTCGAGTTCCGCGGCCAGCGAGCCTGGCTGCACCGTGGTGCGCAGGCCATCCGGGTACATCGCGGCGGCGGTCGGGGCGAACACGATCTCGACGCCTTCGCCGCGCAGCAGCGCCAGGTCGTCGTCGAGAGTGCGTGGGTAGGCGTCGAGGTCTTCCCCGGCGCCGAATTGCAACGGATTCACGAAGATTGAAACAGCGACCACCGAGCCGGGCACCCGCTTGGCGCCGCGCACCAGAGCCAGATGCCCGTCGTGCAGCGCGCCCATCGTCGGCACCAACATCACCCGGCGGCCGGTGTGCCGCAACGCGCGGCTGACGTCGGACACGTCGCGCGGCGCGGTGTAGACATTCAGTTCGCCCGCGCTGAACTTGGGGGGCTGCCCGACCTTCATCGCGCCAGCACCTCGACGACGGCCTCGGGAGCATGGGCGCGCTGCGCGGTCCGCAGCGCGTTCACCCGGTAGGCCTGGGCCAGCTCCGGGTCGACCCGGGTCAGCGCGCGCAGATGGTCGGCGACCGCGCCGGCGTCGCCGCGGGCGACCGGACCGGTGAGTGCGGCCTGCCCGCGCTGCAGCGTGTTCTCCAGCGCCGCGCGGGCCAGCGGGCCGACGATGCGTTCGGCAAGTCCGCCCGGCTGCTCGTCGATGGTCTGTTGTCCGAGCAGTTCGCTGCCTCGCAGCGCCGCCCGCAGCGCGTCGAGCGCGTCGGCGACCACCGCCACGATGTGGTTTCCGGCATGGGCCAGCGCGGCGTGGTACAGGACGCGGGCCTCCTCGCGGACGCAGAACGGCTCGCCGCCCATCTCCAGCACCAGCGACTGTCCGATCGCGTAGCCGACATCGTCGGCCGCGGTGATACCGAAGCAGGTGTCCGGCAACCGGCTGATGTCCTCGTCGGACCCGGTGAACGTCATCGCCGGGTGAATGGCCAGCGGTATGCAGCCATGCTGCGTCAGCGGCGCGAGGATGCCGACCCCATTGGCGCCCGAGGTGTGCACCACGATCGTCCCGGGCCGCACCGCCGAGGTCGCGGCCAGCCCGGAGACCAGCCCGGCCAGTTCGCTGTCGGGAACCGCCAGCACCAGCAGTTCGGCCGCGGCGGCCACGTCCGGCGGTGAGGCCACCGTGGTGTCGGGCAGCCGCTGGGCCGCTCGCTGGCGCGACGCATGGGAGATGGCGCTGCACGCCACCACGACGTGCTCAGCGCGCTCCAGCGCGACACCCAGAGCGGCACCCACCCGGCCAGCCGAGATGATCCCCACCTTGAGCCGGGCCGGGCGCAAACCGTCGAACTGCTCCATCGCAGACGACCTCACCTTGCTGATTCGTTCGTTCCAGTCCCAGGTGCTGGGTACCGGACGGTCATAAAGACTGTAGTCGATGGGTGACCCGTCCCCAATGTGAGAAAGCTCCCAGCTCAGCCTTCCCGGCGGCGACGCCGGCCACCGCCGGATGGCTGCACCTGCAGCCGCGCCAGCAGGTCGGCAACCGACTGACCGCCGGTTTGCGTGCCTTCGCCGCCGTCGGACCCCTCGTCCGCGCCGAGGTGGCGGGGAGCCGGCTCCAGGTGCGGCCCGGGGGCCAGGCGTGGCGGTGACGCCGCGTCCTGCGGTGCCTGCCTGGTATGCGGCGGCGGGGGCGGTGCGGCGGCGGCTGCAGGTGGCGGAGGCGGCGCACCGGGCTCGTTCGTCGAGATGAAGTTGCGGACGCTGTAGTCGCGGTACTCCGCGGAGTGCCGCGAGCGCGCCCGACGGCCGGATTCACCGGGTTGCGCGGGCGGTTCGTGCTCTGCCGGCGGCGGACCGTCGAACTGCTCGTCGGGGTCGGCATGCCGGCGGCGGCGCCGGCCCGACGGAGCGGATGCCGGTGCGTCGGACACACCGCCCCCCGCCCAGCTGCCGCCCGGCGCACCCGGAGGCAGCCACAGCCCGTCCGCGTTGACCGGCTGCCAGTCCGGCCGCACCGGTCCCGGCTGCGGCTCCGGCGCTGATGCCGGCTGCCAGTGCTGGGGCTCGAAGCGCTGGTCGGGCTCGGCCGCCGCGGGCATCGGCGGGGGCTGGTACGGGGCCTCCTGCGGCGGCACATGCGACGGGGCCTCGGGGTATTGGAACTGCTGCGCCGACGGGTAGGCCGCCTCATGCCGGCTTTCGTAGAACCGGGCCCGCTCCCGCGACCGCGGCGGCAGCAGGGGCTCTTCGGGTACGTCGATGATCGCGGACTCGTCGGTGCGGGGCTCGGCCGAGGCGCTCTCGCGGACCGAGGTGACGCGGTCGCTGGTCACCCAATCGACGCCGGCGCCTTCCCCGTTGCGGTCCCAGTCGCTGTAGGCGCGCGCCGGCGGCGTATCGGTCTCCAGCGTCTCCAGCGCGGGCCGCTGCTCGAGGTCGGTGTCGAACAGGATTTCCAGGCTGGTCCGCAGCGCGGCCACTTCCGCGCGCAGGGCGGCCAGATCGTCGGCGGCCTGGGCGCGTATCTCGGAGGCCAACTCGCGTCGCAATTGGGACTCGACGGTCAGCTCGTACTCGCGGCGGGCCGAGATCTCCCGATCCAGCTGCAAGTCGTAGACCAGTTTCAAATCGCGCACCCGCGACTGATCGGCGTCGCTTTGCCGGCGGTACAGCACCGACACGAAAGCACCGGCGACTGCGGCCCACAGCGCCAGGATCACAGCGAGCTTGAGCAGTTCCACACGGTTGGTGAAAACCAGTGCGGAACTGGCCCCTATTGCGAGGACCAGCAACGTCGTCAAGAGCACCCACCCCGGCCTGCGGCCGCCGCGCCGGACCCGGGCGCCGCGGGACAGAACGGTCATGGCCTGACTGTACCTGTGCGACGTCACTGAGCGTGTCGCGCGACTCCGGCGATTCTCACCTGGGTTAATTCGTTGATCAATCGCCGTTAATCGGCCCGTGCCCCGGGCGGTGGCCCGCAACCTCGGCGGGCGCCCTAGCTTTCCGCCCCCTCGGCGTGGTCGGTCGGATCCGGCGGGGACTTGCAGCAATGCTGCAGCCACAACGCGGCGACCAACAGCGCCAGCGCGCTGACGGCGGCCACCACCGTTCCGGTGGTGTCCTCGGCGGCGACCCGCAGCCACGACCGCCGCGGCAGGAAGAACACCAGAATCCCGATCCACCAACCCAGCACCAGGGCGCCCACCCAGGCCGACGCCTTGGCGACCATCACGCTGCGGGCCACCACGAGCGGGTGTAGCCAGCCGGGTCCGTCGCCGATTTCCCCGTCGTTGACCTTGGCCCGCACGTAGCGCGCCCACAGCGCCTCGGCGATGGCGACCACGAGCAGCGACAGACCGGTCCACACCGTGATCGGCGGAAACCACCGGAAAAGCACCTTGATCAGCAGATATCCCAGAACGGCCGCGCCGACCACCGCGGCCGTCAGGTCACGTTTCCGGGTCGGCCCCATCAGCTCTTCGACTCCCGATTGGGCCAGGACGAGTGGTTGAGCGTGTGTCTCGACAGCTGGACCGCCTGTTGGTCGGCGGGGTCGAGTTCGGCCAGCAGCGCGGCGACGGGCCGGGACCCGCCGGCGACGGTCAGCGCCGCATCCGGGTCGACGGCCAGCCAGGGCACCAGCACGAAGGCCCGCAGGTGGGCCAGCGGATGCGGCAGCGTGAGGTTGTTTTCGCGGCTGAGCACTTCGCCGTCGGCCGTGCGGCAGGCGATCAGGTCCACGTCCAGGGTGCGCGGCCCCCAGCGCTCGCCGCGAATCCGGCCCGCCGCACCTTCGAACTCCTGCGCCCGGCGCAGCCAGCCCTGCCCGTCGAGCGCCGGGTCGTCGGCGATCAGCACCGCGTTGAGGAACGGCGCCTGCTCCACGCGCCCCCACGGGGCCGTCTCATACACGGGTGAGACCGCGATCAGCGTGTCACCGAGGCCGTCGACGACGGACTGCAGGCGCGCGAGCCGGTCTCCGAGGTTGGAGCCGATGGACAGTACGACGGAGGTCATGGGCGCCGCTCCTCCTCATCGCTGCGCTCTGCATCGTCGCCGGCGCGCGTCATCACACCCCGCCCGCGGGGATCACCGAACCGCGCCCGCCGCGGCGCGATCGCCGGATCACCACCGCCACGTCGGCGAACTGCTGCTCGATCGGGGCGTCCGGCTTGTGCACCGTGACCTCGACGGCGTGCACGCGTTCGTCGGCCATCACGAAGTCGGCGATCTCGGCGCCCACCGTTTCGATCAGGTTGCGTGCGGGGCCCGCGACGATGGCGGCGGCCCGCGCGGCCAGTGCGACGTAGTCGTGGGTGTCGGCCAAGTCGTCGCTGGCGGCGGCGTCGACCAGGTCGAGCCATGCCACGATGTCGATGACGAAGTCCTGTCCCTCGTCCCGTTCGAATTCGTAGACTCCGTGGCGGCCACGAACTGTCAAGCCGCGCAACTCGATTCGGTCAGCCATCCTGATCAGTCCGCTCTGTCTGGGTCCAGGCGCCCACGACCTTGAGGGCGTCGACCGAGGCCCGCACGTCGTGCACTCGCACACCCCAGGCCCCATAGAGGGCGGCCAGCGCGGAAATCACCGCGGTCGCCGTCTCGCGCCCGTCCGGCGGTCGCGGCGACCCATCCGATCCGGCCAACAGCGTACCGAGGAACCGTTTTCGCGAGGCGCCCAGGAGTACCGGCACTCCGGTGGCCACGAACTCGGGCAAAGCATGCAGCAACGCCCAATTGTGTTGTCCCGTCTTTGCGAATCCCAGGCCGGGATCGATGACCAGCTTCGCGGGATCGACACCGGCGGCCACCGCGTCGTCGACGCTGGCCAGCAATTCCGAACGCACCTCGGCGACCACGTCTCGGTAGTGCGGTGCCTCGTGCGGACGGTCGGACGACACCGATCGCCAATGCATCAACACCCACCGCGCACCGGTTTCGGCGATCAGCGGCGCCATCGCCGGATCGGCCCGGCCGCCGGAGACGTCATTTACGATCAGCGCGCCGTGCTGCAGCGCGGCCCGCGCGACGTCGGCGTGCATGGTGTCGATGCTGACGGTAACGCCTTGCGCTGCAAGCTCTTTGACGACGGGAACGACACGAGCGCTCTCGACCCGAGGGTCGATCCGGGTGGCACCCGGGCGGGTGGACTCCCCGCCGACGTCGACGATTCCCGCTCCGTCGGCCCCCAACGCCAGACCGTGCGCGACGGCGTTGTCGACGCAGAGGTAACGCCCGCCGTCCGAGAATGAGTCGCCAGTGACGTTCACCACCCCGACAACCTGCACAGGCAGCAAACTCACTTACGCAGGATGAGGTCGAGCGCTTCGGCTCGAGAGGCAGCATCGGTTTTGAATTGCCGGCGCACCGCCGAGGTCGTGGTGATCGCGCCGGGCTTACGCACACCACGCATCGCCATGCACAAATGCTCGGCCTCGACCACGACGATCACGCCGCGCGGATCCAGCCGGCTCACCAGGGCGTCGGCGATCTGGCTGGTGAGCCGCTCCTGAACCTGCGGCCGCTTGGCGTAAAGGTCAACCAGCCGCGCGATTTTCGACAGCCCGGTCACCCGGCCGTCGGTGCCGGGGATGTAGCCGACGTGGGCCACCCCGTGGAAGGCCACCAGGTGATGCTCGCAGGTGGAGTACAGCGGGATCTCCTTGACGATCACCAACTCGTCGTGCTCTTCGTCGAACATCGTGTTGAGCACCGCGGAGGGGTCGGTGTAGAGCCCGGAAAAGATCTCCCGGTATGCGCGAGCCACGCGGGCGGGAGTGTCCCGCAACCCCTCTCGATCAGGGTCTTCGCCGATCGCGTACAACAGCTCGCGGACGGCCGCCTCCGCGCGTGCCTGATCGAACGCCCGCACGCCGTCCAGCGCGGCGCGGGTATCCGGCAGCACCATCGAATTCTCCGTTCGTCAGCCCCGGGCCGGCGGGTTTGGCCGGCTCACGTCCTCATCGGGTTGCTCAGGCGATTTTCCCGGATCCGGACTGGGCTGCGCAGGCGGGGGGTAGGGCGGATAGGGCGGGTACGACGGCTGAGCCTGACCCTGCCCCGGGCCCCGGCTCGGCTGGCCCGGATAGCTCGGGGCCGGCTGGGGCCAATACGGCTGCGGCGGAGGCGGATACCAGTGACCCTGGGGTTGTTGCTGCTGCGGTGGCGGCGGCCAGCCGGGCGCGTACCACCCCGCCGGAGCGCCGTAGTCCGGCTGAGTGGGACGGCGATCACGGTCGCCCGAACCCTGACCGCCGTGAGAGCCGTTGGGGCCGTGAGCTTTTCTGTCGGCCTCGGCGCGCGCGGCCTCGGCGGCCTGACTGGCCGCCGCGATCGCCGCTTTGAAAGCCGGCTCGGGAACCGGCTGGGGCCAGGGTTCACCACGCTCGATCGCCAGCTCGCCTGGCGTCTTGATCGGCGGCTTGTCCGACGGGATGCGGCCGCCGAAATCGTCGAACATCGTGAGCCGGGGCCGCTTTTCGACGCCGGAGAAGATCTGCTCCAGCTCGGGCCGGTGCAGGGTTTCCTTCTCCAGCAACTCGCCGGCCAACGTGTCGAGCACATCGCGGTATTCGGTGAGGATCTCCCAGGCCTCGGTGTGTGCGGCCTCGATGAGCTTGCGGATCTCGTCGTCGATGTCGCGGGCGACCTCGTGGGAGTAGTCGGCCTGGGTCCCCATCGTCCGGCCCAGGAACGGGTCGCCGTGCTCGGAGCCGTATTTGACCGCACCGAGCTTGGAGCTCATGCCGAATTCGGTGACCATCGCCCGCGCGGTCTTGGTGGCCTGCTCGATGTCGGACACCGCGCCGGTCGTCGGCTCCCGGAAGACCAGCTCCTCGGCGGCACGCCCACCCATCGCGAACACCAGCTGCGCGACCATCTCCGAGCGGGTGCGCAGACCCTTGTCCTCTTCGGGCACCGCGACGGCGTGCCCGCCGGTGCGGCCGCGGGCCAGGATCGTCACCTTGTAGACGGGGTCGATGTCGGGCATCGCCCACGCGGCCAGGGTGTGCCCGCCTTCGTGGTAGGCGGTGATCTTCTTCTCGTGTTCGCTGATGATCCGGCCCTTGCGGCGCGGCCCGCCGATCACCCGGTCCACGGCCTCCTCGAGGGCGGCCCCGGTGATCACGGTGCCGTTTTCCCGCGCGGTCAGCAGCGCGGCCTCGTTGATGACGTTGGCCAGGTCGGCGCCGGTCATGCCGACCGTCCGCTTGGCCAGCCCGTCCAGGTCGGCGTCCGGGGCGATCGGCTTGCCCTTGGAGTGCACGGCCAGCACCGCACGCCGGCCCGCCAGGTCGGGGTTGGACACCGGGATCTGCCGGTCGAAGCGGCCCGGGCGCAACAGCGCCGGGTCCAGGATGTCGGGCCGGTTGGTCGCGGCGATCAGGATGACGCCGGCGCGGTCGCCGAAGCCGTCCATCTCGACCAGCAACTGGTTGAGCGTCTGCTCACGCTCGTCGTGGCCACCACCGAGCCCGGCGCCGCGCTGGCGGCCCACCGCGTCGATCTCGTCGACGAAGATGATGCACGGGCTGTTCTGCTTGGCCTGGTCGAACAGGTCGCGCACCCGGGACGCGCCGACGCCGACGAACATCTCGACGAAATCGGAGCCCGAGATGGTGAAGAACGGCACCCCGGCCTCACCGGCCACCGCGCGGGCCAGCAGCGTCTTGCCGGTTCCCGGCGGGCCGTAGAGCAGCACGCCCTTGGGGATCTTGGCGCCCAGCGCCTGGTACCTGCTGGGGTTCTGCAGGAAGTCTTTGATCTCGTAGAGCTCCTCGACCGCCTCGTCGACGCCGGCGACGTCGGCGAACGTGGTCTTGGGCATGTCCTTGGAGAGCTGCTTGGCGCGCGACTTGCCGAAGCCGAAGCCCATCCGGGCGCCGCCCTGCATGCGCGAGAACATCACGAACAACCCGACCAGCAGCAGCAGCGGCAGCACATACACCAGCAGCTCGCCCAGGATGCTGCCCTCGTTGACGACGGTGGCGACCTTGGCGTTCTTCGCGTTCAGCGCGTTGAACAGGTCGACGGCGTAGCCGCTGGGGTATTTGGTGATGACCTTGTCGGAGTTGTCGGTGTCGTTGTTGCCCTTCTTCAGGGTCAACCGCAGTTGCTGCTCACGGTCGTCGATCTGCGCGCTCTTGACGTTGTCGCCGTTGATCTGCGACATCGCCACCGAGGTGTCGACGGGTTTGTACCCGCGGGTGTCATCGCTGAAGTAGAAGAACGACCAGCCGAGCAGCACAACTACGGCGATCGCCGTGACTGTGCGAATCACGTTTTTCCGGTTCATCAATCATCGGCCGTTTCGGCCAGGTCCTTCCCCGATACACGCGGCTGGAAAAGTCCAGGCTACCGCTAGTGACGATCGCCAGCTCCGGCAATGCCGGAGCGCAGCGGGTCGGCACCATCTGCCTAGTGACGATCGCCAGCTCCGGCAATGCCGGAGCGCAGCGGGTCGGCACCATCTGCCTAGTGACGATCGCCAGCTCCGGCAATGCCGGAGCGCAGCGGGTCGGCACCATCTGCCTAGTGACGATCGCCAGCTCCGGCAATGCCGGAGCGCAGCGGGTCGGCACCATCTGCCTAGTGACGATCGCCAGCTCCGGCAATGCCGGAGCGCAGCGGGTCGGCACCATTCTGGATCATTCAACGAGCGGCGGTTCCCGATAGGACCTCGAGCACCGCAAATTGAGTTCACAGATGCCTTGCATTGGGAGAAGCCACACCGGCCTGACACCGCGCGGCCGTGATCGCGCGCGCTAGTCGTAGTAGCGGGCCTCGAGGACATTGCCGTCCGGATCGGAGAAGTAATACGTTTGCGGTGCTGATCCCTGGGCTCCGTAGCTGTTGTGCAACCGCACGCTGGTGTCGATACCTTCGGCCTGCAAACGCTGATCCAGTTCCTCGTACTCGGACTTCTCGAGGGCAAAGCACACGTGATTGACGGGATGACCGGCACTGTTTTCGGCCACTGAGGCCGACGCCGCGCCACCGGCGGCCAGCGTCACGGGCATCAGGTCGATAATCGAGTCCTCAGATACACGCACACTCGGAAACGGCGCTTCGCCCGCCTCAAACTCGTCATAGCGAAGCGGAGTAAGCCCCACCACTCGCGAGTAGAAGTCCATCGCGACTCGAGGATCCTTCGTCCACAGCACGACATGGTCTAGGCGCCTCATCCCTGACCCTCCATTTCTTTCGCTTCTGGTGTCCGCGCGATATCTACCAGACACCCTTCTCAGGCTAGAGCTGTTGTGATTTGGTGTGTTGGTGCTCACATCAACCGAACGGTTAGTAGAGACCAACGGGGTACGGCTGCGGGTCGTCGAGGCTGGCGACCCTGGCGCGCCGGTGGTGGTCTTGGCCCACGGCTTTCCCGAATTGGCTTATTCGTGGCGACACCAAATTCCAGTGCTCGCCAGTGCCGGTTATCACGTCCTGGCGCCCGACCAGCGCGGGTACGGCGGATCCTCGCGCCCCGAGGCGATCGACGCCTACAACATCCGTCAGCTGACCGCCGACATCGTCGGCTTGCTCGACGATGTCGGCGCCGAGCGAGCCGTCTGGATCGGTCACGACTGGGGCGCCCCGGTGGTGTGGCATGCGCCGCTGCTGCATCCGGACCGGGTCGCGGCCGTCGCCGCGCTCAGCGTGCCGGCCACGCCCAGATCGCACGTCGCCCCAACTCAGGCCTGGCGTAAGACGTTCGGCGAGAACTTCTTCTACATCCTGTACTTCCAGGAGCCGGGTGTCGCCGACGCCGAACTCAACGGTGATCCCGCCCGCGCGATCCGACGGTTGATGGGCGGCCTACGGGCGGACGGCGACAAGGCTGCGGGAATGCGGATGTTGGCACCGGGCCCGGAAGGCTTCATCGATCGCCTGCCCGAACCCGATGCGCTGCCGGAATGGATCAGCCAGGACGAACTCGACCACTACATCGCCGAGTTCTCCCGCACCGGGTTCACCGGCGGCCTGAACTGGTATCGCAATTTCGACCGCAACTGGGAGATCACCGCCGACCTCGCCGACGCGAAGATCTCGGTGCCGTGCTTGTTCGTCGGCGGCACCGCCGATCCCGTGCTTGCCTTCACCCGCGCCGACCGCGCCGCCGAGATCGTCTCCGGGCCGTACCGCCAAGTCATGATCGACGGCGCCGGCCACTGGCTACAACAGGAACGACCCGACGAGGTCAACACCGTACTGCTGGAATTTCTCAACGGATTGGAGTTGCGGTGAACGCACCGCTGCGCTTTGGCGTCTTCATCACCCCCTTTCACCCGATCGGCCAATCCCCAACGGTCGCACTGGAATACGACATGGAGCGCGTCGTTGCGCTGGACCGCCTGGGATTCGACGAAGCCTGGTTCGGCGAGCACCACTCCGGTGGCTACGAGTTGATCGCCTGCCCGGAGGTGTTCATCGCGGCCGCCGCGGAACGCACCAAGCACATCCGGCTGGGCACCGGCGTGGTCTCGCTGCCCTACCACCATCCGCTGATGGTGGCCGACCGCTGGGTGCTGCTGGATCACCTGACCCGCGGCAGGGTGATGTTCGGCACCGGCCCCGGAGCACTGCCGTCGGACGCCTACATGATGGGCATCGACCCGGTCGACCAGCGGCACATGATGCAGGAGTCACTCGAGGCGATCCTGGCGCTGTTCCGCGCCGGGCCTACCGAGCGCATCGATCGCCATACCGACTGGTTCACCTTGCGCGACGCGCAGCTGCATATCCGCCCGTACACCTGGCCTTACCCGGAAATCTCCACGGCGGCAATGATTTCGCCGTCCGGGCCGCGGCTGGCCGGGGCGCTGGGCACGTCACTGCTGTCGTTGTCGATGTCGGTGCCCGGCGGCTTCGCCGCGTTGGAGACCACCTGGGACGTGGTGCGCGAGCAGGCCGCCAAAGTCGGTCGGGACGAACCGAATCGGGCCGACTGGCGGGTGCTGTCCATCATGCACATCGCCGACAGCCGCGAGCAGGCGATCACCGACTGCACTTACGGGCTACAGGATTTCGCCAACTACTTCGGTGGCGCGGGATTCGTCCCGCTGGCCAACACCGTCGACGACACCCAGACACCTTACGAGTTCGTCGAAGACTATGCGGCCAAAGGGAATTGCTGCATCGGCACGCCCGACGACGCGATCGCGCACATCGAGGACCTGCTGGAACGGTCGGGCGGCTTCGGCACCCTGCTGATGCTCGGGCATGACTGGGCCTCGCCCGAAGCGACCTACCACTCCTATGACCTGATGGCCCGCAAGGTGATTCCTCACTTCAAGGGACAGCTGGCGGCGTCGCGGGCCTCACACGACTGGGCCAAAGACCATCGCGACCAATTGATCGGGCGCGCCGGCGAGGCCGTCGTGAAGGCCATCAACGAGCATGTCGGTGAGCACGAAGGCGCGACGAACTGATGCGCGCCTCGGTGCTGCGCGACGGGCGCATGGTCTATCGGGACGACGTACCCGACCCGGTACCCGAATCCGGCCAAGTGCTGGTGGCCATCAAGGCGTGCGGAATCTGTGGTTCCGACCTGCATTTCGCCAAGCACGGCGAGAAGGTGCTGGAGATGACCGAGCGGGTCGCGGGCGGCGCGGGCGGCATGAACGTCGACCTGCAGCACGACATCTTCATGGGCCACGAATTCAGTGCGGAGGTACTCGAAGCCGGGCCCGACACCGACACCCACCCGCCGGGTTCCATCGTCACGTCGATTCCGGTGCTGTTGTCCGCCAAGGGCGTAGAACCCATCGTCTACAGCAACGACACCATCGGTGGGTATGCCGAACGGATGCTGCTCTCGGCGCCGCTGCTGCTGCCCGTCCCCAACGGTTTAGACCTCAAACACGCCGCCCTGACCGAGCCGATGGCGGTCGGGCTGCACGCCGTCAACAAGTCGAAAATCGAGCCGGGCGAGACCGCCCTGGTGCTGGGCTGCGGTCCGATCGGCATCGCGATCATCGCGTCCCTTCGGGCGCGTGGCGTGGAAAACATTGTCGCATCTGATTTTTCGCAGAAGCGCCGTGAGCTGGCCGCCGTGATGGGCGCGCACCAGACACTGGATGCCGCCCTTGGTTCGCCGTTCGACACGGTCAAAGCCGCCGTGGTATTCGAGGCGATCGGCGTGCCCGGAATCATCGACGACGTGGTCTTGCGGGCCCGCCCGGGCACCCGACTGGTCGTCGCCGGAGTGTGCATGGAGCCCGACACGTTCCACCCATTCTTCGCGATCGCCAAAGAGATCAACGTGCAATTCTGTTTGGCCTACGGCCCCGAGGAGTTCGCGGACTCGCTGCGCTCGCTGGCCGAAGGCGAGATCGACGTCAGCCCGCTGATTACCGGCGAGGTTGGTCTGGACGGCGTCGGCGCGGCCTTCGACGACCTCGCCGACCCCGAGCGGCACTGCAAGATTCTCGTTACCCCCTAGGCGAGGGCGTCGCCGGTGTAACCGGCATCCACAGGTCGCGACCTTGCCAAG
>NZ_HG964446.1:5864080-5893857 GCF_000689255.1 Mycobacterium triplex
ACCCCGACCCGACACGACCGGACCACGCAACGACGCGCCCGCATCACCCGCGCCCGCGCCCACAACCGGCGCCAACAAGCACGCAACGAAGAAATCGCCGCACGCAAATTCCGAAACCACATGCGCGACAGCCTCTTCGCATTCAAAGGCACCCCCAGCACCAGCCCCTTCTGCACCTGGGTCAACCAACCCCACGAACCCGAACAACTACCCCCCGACTGGACCCCCGACCCACCGACACCCCCACCCGACGACCCACCCTTCTAACCGCGGGCGACCTCGGCACTGATGTCTTGAAACGGCCGCGCGCGCCAAACACGCTGTGCCGCAGTCCATATGAGTTTGCCGATGACTCGCCGGCGTGAGTTATGCGTCGCGCACGGAGGTCGGTCGGTTGCTAAATGCGCGATGCGAGATCGCCCGCCCGTACCGACCACCCGCCGTTGGCCCGCGCCGCCCCAGCTAACTGCTGGCTATGCTGGTCAGATCAGCTAATTCGCCATGCGACGGGACCAAGCCGATGCTGACGCGCGAGACCTGCACGGGCTAATCACCGTGACCGAGCGAACTGCCCTGGCACAGTTTCTCCGCGCCCGCCGAGGTCTGGTCCAGCCCGCTGACGTGGGTTTGCCGGCCGGCGGACGCCGCCGAGTCACCGGGCTGCGCCGCGAAGAGGTAGCAATGCTCGCCAACATCAGCACCGACTACTACCTGCGGCTCGAGCAGGGACGCGAGGACCATCCGTCGGATCAGGTACTCAACGCCCTCGGCCGGGCCCTGTTGCTGGATGACGACGCGGTGACCTACATGCGGAACCTGATGCGCCACCAGTCCTCCGATGGTCACATCGAGCCGTTGCAGGAGCTGCATCCCGCGCTCGGCGCCCTACTCGACGGATGGCCGCTCGCCGCCGGGAGCGTCATTGACCCCGGCATGAACGTGGTTCTCGCCAATCGACTTGCCACGGCAATCTCACCGCATCTGGGGGCCGGGGCCAACACCATTCGGGAATTGTTCCTCAACCCACACTCGCCCGACTTTTACCGCAATTGGAATGTGCTGACCGCGTGGGCAGTCCGCTTGGTGCGCGCCTCGTACGGCCAACGTCCCGATCCCGCGCTGGTTCGCCTGGTCGACGAGTTGATCGAGCACAGCCCCCGGTTCCGTCAGCTGTGGGACCGACACGACGTCAGACACAAGCGCGCCGGCGGGTTGGGAATCAACCACCCGCAAGTGGGGGCGCTCTACCTCAACTACCAAAACATGGCGCTGCCGTTGACCGGGCATGTGCTGGTGGTTTACTGGGCCGACCCCGGTTCCCCGTCGGAAGCCGCGCTGCGCCGCCTCGACTTGGGCTGAACCTGGGAGTCGGGTAACCAGGAATCACTCGTCCTGGATAGCGCCCATTTGCCGCAGCACCATTCGTGGGTGAGCCAAAACGAATTCCAGATCGGTGCTGAGCCCACGCCGACCGAGAACTCGGCGCGGCTTGGGCGAGCCTTCATCCAGGATCCGCACCCGCTGTACCGCCGGCTGCGCGGGCAGGGCCCGGTGCACCGCGTCGCGATCTGGGGTGCGGCGCACGCCTGGATGGTCACCCGCTACGCCGAGGCGCGAGCGCTGTTGGCCGACCCACGGCTGAGCAAGAACTGGCAGGGGCTCAGCGAGTTCCTTCCATCGGACAACGACGCCGCGCACAAGTCGGTGCTCAACAGCCATATGTTGCTGCAAGACCCGCCCGACCACACCCGGCTGCGCAAGCTGCTCACCAAGGAGTTCACCGCCGCCAGTGTGCGGAAGATGACTCCCGCCGTCGTCGGGATCGCCGACGAGTTGCTCGATCGGGTCGCGGTCGCCGCCCGCGGCGATGCCGTGGTGGATCTGATGTCGTCGTACGCGGTTCAGCTGCCGCTGGGAGTTATCGGCCGACTGCTCGGCGTGCCGTCCGATGAACGCGACCGCTTCCGCAGGCTCGTCGAACCAATGCTCACCAGCACCGACCCGGCCGAACTGGGTGTGGCCGAGAACTCGCTGATCGAGCTGTTGAACGCATTGATCGCGCAAAAGCGCGCCAAGCCGGCCGACGACCTGCTCAGCGCGTTGGTGCAAGCGTCCGACGTCGAGGACAAACTGTCCCCCGAGGAGCTGCTGTCGACGGCCTACCTGCTGATCCTGGCCGGCTACGAAACCACGGTGAACCTGATCGGCAACGGCGTGCTCGCGTTGCTACACAACCCATCTCAACTCGCCGCACTGCGTGACGACCCGTGGTTGATGCCCGCGGCGATCGAAGAGTTCTTGCGGATCGAAAGTCCGCTCAACACGGCCACCATGCGCTTCACCACCGAGGCGGTACGGGTCGGCGATGTCGAGATACCCGCTGGCCAACTGGTCTTGATCGCCCTGCTCGGCGCCAATCACGACGCCCGGCAGTTCGACGACCCAGACCGCCTCGACTTGACCCGGGCTGCCAACCCACACCTGGCATTCGGACACGGCATTCACCACTGCCTCGGAGCACCGCTGGCACGCCTCGAAGGTGAGATCGCGATCGGCCGACTTCTGGCTCGCTTTGAACGGATCACGTTGGACAGCAACATTATTCTGCAATACCGAAACAGTACATTGATGCGCGGTCTGACCGCGCTTCCCGTTCGCCTGCGCGAGTACCAATGAACGAAGCCAGATACCAAAGCGGCGCAATCCAACCGCTGGGCATGGTGGCGGGATCGCTGGTTGCACCGGTCATCACGCCCGCCCTGATCTGGGCCACGATTGCGGCGAATCTTCCTCTCGCACTGGTGATCGTGCAGCTATTCGCAATGGCTGTGTTTTCAAACTGGGTCTCTCGCAAACTGATTCACGATCATGCACCGATCGAAGGCAACTACCACGACCACGCGATGAGCAAACCCTGGAGCGCTGGGCCGTCAAACGGCTAGGGTTGCCAGGCATGGCGATCGAAAAGCGCGCTTCGGGTTTCGTCGGATGGTCGCTTGCCGTGGCTGCGGCCGGCCTGGCCATGATTACGCTATCGGCGTGTGATTCCCACAGTCCGACTCCGGGAGCGAATCCTCGTCAGGTCACCGTGGTGGGATCGGGCCAAGTGCAAGGCGTCCCGGACACGTTGACCGCCGACGTCGGCATCGAATTCAGCGCACCCGACGTCACCGCGGCGATGAACCAGACCAACGATCGCCAGCAAGCCGTCATCAATGCGCTTGTCGGCGCCGGCGTCGACCGCAAGGACATCAGCACCACCCAGGTGACGCTGCAGCCGCAGTACGGCAGTTCGGAACCGACGATCACCGGCTACCGCGCCACCAACGCCATCCAGGTCAAGATCCACCCGACCGATGCCGCGTCGCGCATGCTCGCGCTGATCGTCAGCACCGGCGGCGACGCCACCCGGATCAGCTCGGTCAGCTACTCCATCGCCGACGACTCGCAGCTGGTCAAGGATGCGCGGGCGCGTGCCTTCAACGACGCCAAGAGCCGTGCCGAGCAGTACGCCCAGCTGTCCGGGCTACGCCTGGGCAAGGTGCTGTCCATCTCGGAGGCGACCGGGAGTGCGCCCACGGCGGGGGCACCACCGGCGCCGCCCAAGGCCATGGCCACGCCGGTACCCCTGGAACCGGGCCAGCAGACGGTCAGCTTCTCGGTGACCGCGGCGTGGGAGCTGGATTAGCCGGCGGCTACTGCTCGTACACCCGCGGGTCCAGGGTGCCGATGTAGGACAGGTCGCGGTAGCGCTCGTCGTAGTCGAGGCCGTAGCCCACGAAGAAGTCGTTGGGGATGTCGAAGCCCACATAGGCGATTTCGACGTTGGCGCGCACCGCGTCGGGCTTGCGCAGCAGCGTGCACACCCGCAGTGAACGGGGATGGCGGGTCTTGAGGTTGCGCAGCAGCCAGGACAGGGTCAGGCCGGAGTCGACGACGTCTTCGACGATGAGCACGTCGCGCCCGTTGATATCGCGGTCCAGGTCCTTGAGGATGCGCACCACGCCCGACGACGACGTCGAGGACCCGTACGAGCTGACGGCCATGAATTCGAACTGCGTCGGCACCGGAATCGCGCGCGCCAGGTCGGTGACAAAGATCACCGCACCCTTGAGCACGGTGATCAACAGCAGATCCTCGCCAGACTCGGCGACGGACTCGCGGTAGTCGTTGCCGATCTGGCCGCCGAGTTCGCCGATGCGAGTCTGGATCTGCTCGGTCGTGAGCAGCACCGACTTGATATCCCCCGGGTACAGGTCCACGGGCTGCTCGGGGGTTATCGCCGAGGAGATCTGGGCCACGCCCACAGCGTGCCATGTCGGCGGCCGAACAACCAACGGCGGCGACATTTTGCGGACTTTTACACCGGCTCGCGCCGCAAGGTGAGCACGCCGTCACGCCGCCCCGCGATCAGTCGCTCGCCGCGCAGATCCGAGCCGACCGCTACCCCGCCCTGCCCGCGCCACGCGGTGACCAGCGCATCCACCCCGCGGATCTGCTTGTCGGTCAGGCCGGTCGCCCCGCCGGTCAGCAGCCAGCCGCGGATCACCCGGCGCCGCACCGGGTCGGGCAGCGTGGCCAGAGCCTCGGCCCGCAACCCGGGGTCCGCCGTCACGCCGGGCAGCGCCTGGGCCGCGAGGGTGTCGATGAACTCGGTGTCCTCCCGCAGCGCGGTCGCGGTGCGGGCCAGCGCCTCGGCCACCCCGCCGCCAAGCACCTCCTCGAGCAGCGGCAGCACCTCGTGCCGAAGCCGGGCGCGGGTGAAGCGGCGGTCGTCGTTGTGCGGGTCCTGCCACGCGGTCAGGCCCAGCTCGCGGCAGGCGGCGTGCGTGGTGGTGCGCCGGACCCCCAGCAGCGGCCGGCACCAGGGCGGATCGTGCGGGCGCATCCCGGCGATCGAACGCGCCCCGGAGCCGCGGCCCAGCCCCAGCAGCACCGTCTCGGCCTGATCGTCGAGGGTGTGGGCCAGCAGCACCGGCCCCGACTGGTAGGCACTCAGCGCGGCGTAGCGGGCCGCGCGTGCGGCGGCCTCCGGTCCGCCGTCGTTGCCCACCTGTACCCGAATGACTTGTGCTGCAACACATCCCAGCGCAATCGCCTGGCCGCGCGCGGTTTCGGCGACGGCCGCCGACTCGGGCTGCAGTCCATGGTCGACGATCAGTGCCGTGGTGGGCCGCAGCCGGGCCGCGACCGCGGTGAGCGCCAGCGAGTCCGGCCCGCCCGACAGCGCCACACCCCATTGGTCGCCGTCGACCAGGTAGGTCTTGGCGAACGCCTCGACAGCCGCGCGCAGCTGCCCTACAGGATCCTGTCGATCCATCGCTGTGGGTCTTCGATCTCGGCGGGCCGCGGCAGCGTTTCGGGGCCGGACCAGACGGCGTTGAACCGTTCCATCCCGACCCGGCCCACCACATGGTCGACGAACGCCTTGCCGCGGGTGTACTGGCTGAGCTTGGCGTCCAGGCCCAGCAGGGCGCGCATCAGGCGCTGCAGTGGCGGCGGCTTGCGGTGGCGGCGGTCGTCGAACCGACCGCGGATGGTGGCCACCGACGGCACCGCCTTGGGGCCGACGGCATCCATCACGTGGTCGGCGTGCCCTTCCAGCAGGGTGCCCAGCACCAGCAGCTGATCCAGCGCCTGACGCTGGGGCTCGGACTGGACGGCGCGCACCAGCCCGACGATGCCGGATGCGGACGCGTCGGAGGTGCCGAGTCCGCGGTTGCGCGCGTATTCGGCCAGCCTGCCGGCCACCTCGCCGAGGTCTTCGCCCGCGTCGCGGGTCAGCAACGCCAGCGCGTCCGACATGTAGTCGGGCAGCCAGCGGTTGGCGGTGAACTGCACCCGGTGCGTCACCTCATGCAGGCACACCCACAGCCGGAAATCGCCCGGATCGACCCGCAGCTGACGCTCGACGGCGATCACGTTCGGATACACCAGCAGCAGGCAACCCTCTTTGTCGGCGAAGAAGGGGTCGTACTGGCCGAGGATTCCGGAGGACACGAACGCCAGCACGGCGCCGGTCTGCGCACCGGTGAGCCGGCCGGTGAGAAACCCGCGCGGCTTCTCGGTTCCGTGCGTCATCACCCGCATCGAGTCCGCCGCGGCGCGGACCCACTCGGCGCGGTCGACGATGCGAGCCGCCGGCACCTCGCCATTGGTGGCCAGGCCCGTCACGTCGCGCACCAGCGGTTCGGCTCGGGTCGCCGAGCTCGCCAGCTCGTCGATCGCCTGACGGCGGGTGTAGTCGCTGGCGGGCGGACCGGGCCGGGCCAGCCGGACACCGACCGTGGCCGCGAACCTCCAGTCGACGGCGGTCCCGAGGGTCAGCTCGGGTGAGGCGGTCATGTGCACCCGCACGTCCACAGCCGCGTGGCCAGGGCGTCCATCGCGTTGCGTCCGTTGGGGCCGGCGGCGTTGGAGATGAATGCGAACGTCAGCACCCGCCCGGTGCGGTCGGTGACGACTCCGACCAGCGAGTTGATCGCCGTCAACGAGCCGGTCTTGGCGCGCAACCAGCCGGCCGGTCCTTGGTTGGTGGCCTGGTCGAGAAAGCGGTCGGCCAGCGTCCCGCTGCCGCCGGCGATCGGCAGTAGATCCAGCAGCGCCCGCAGCGCCGGCTGATCGGGGCCCGCGGCGGCCTGCACGGTGCCGTCGAGGGTCTTGGCCGTCAGGCGGTCGTCGACGGACAGGCCGCTGGAGTCGACCAGCGTGGCGCCGGTGGTGTCGACGTGTGCGGTGCTCAGGCGGTTGGTCACCGCGTCGACGGCGCCGGCGAAGCTGCGCGGCCGGTTGATCGCCGCGGCCACCTCACGGGCGATGGATTCGGCCAGCACATTGTCGGAGTGGTCCATCATCTCGCCGAGCCGCTGGACCAGCGGCGCCGATTGCACCACCGCCAGCTGACGGGCCCCGGACGGGGCCGAGGCGATGGTCACGGCGGCCGGATCCAGGCCGAGGGCCTTGGCCAGCTCACGCCCGGCATCCAGCGCCGGGGTCTTCGACCGACGGGAGTTGACGGTGCTGGGCTGGATGCGGCCACAGTCGATCATCACCGATTCGATCGGCGCGATGTCGCCGTTGTCGACGTCGGCGGGATCCCAGCCCTGCGCCATCGTCGGACCGGTGAAGGCCGAGGTGTCCACTTGGACGGCCGTCGGCGTCATGCCGCTGCGATGAATCTGCTCCACCAGGTCGCTGATGCGCGGCGCGCCGCGGTACCACGTCGGCACGTCGGGCGGCGCCGCCGAGATCGTCGGATCACCGGCTCCCACCAGTACGATCGGCCCCTGGGCGTTCTGGCTGCCGGCCACCACCCGGGTGCTGATGCGGGCCTGACGGTCCAGTGTCAGCAACGCCGCGGCCGCCGTCAGGACCTTGTTGGTCGACGCCGGAACCAGGGGCACGTCGTCGGCAACCTGCCACAGCTCTTTGCCGGTGAGGGCATCGCTGATGCGGCCCCCGAGCCGGCCAAGATTGGGGTCGGCGGCCACCGGAGCCAGCACCGCCGCCAGCGCACCGGCCGACGGCGTCTCGGCGGTGTCGGCGACGGGCACCATTCCCGGTTTCACGATCGGTGCCCGCGGCGGTGGGACCGCAACGTGCGTGCCACCGCTGCCGTGCCCACCCGTGGTGAAGAAGGTTGCGGCGGCCACCACGGCGGCGACGAACGCCAGCACGGCCAATCCGATGAACACCTGGGTGGATTTCCGCCAGCGAGTACGACCCATCACTCTCCTGACTGTTTGGCCCTATTCTGCCGAATCTGCCGAAACCCGCTCGACTAGGGTGATCCGCGACGAACCGATCTAGCCGGGTCCACCCAGACTTACCTCTCTACAAAGGAGCGTCAGACAGTGCAATTCGACGTGGTCATCGAGATCCCGAAAGGCCAGCGGAACAAGTACGAGGTCGACCACGAGACGGGGCGGGTGAAGCTGGACCGCTACCTCTACACGTCGATGGTCTACCCGACCGACTACGGCTTCATCGAGAACACCCTCGGCGAGGATGGCGACCCGCTGGACGTGCTGCTGCTGCTTCCCGAGTCGGTGTTCCCCGGGGTGCTGGTCGAGGCGCGGCCGGTGGGCATGTTCAAGATGGTCGACGAGGCCGGCGGCGACGACAAGGTGCTATGTGTTCCAGCCGGCGACCACCGGTGGGATCACATCCAGGACATCGGGGACGTGCCGTCCTACGAGTTGGACGTCATCAAGCACTTCTTCTCCCAGTACAAGGCGCTGGAGCCGGGCAAGTACGTCAAGGCGGCGGACTGGGTCGGCCGCGCCGAAGCCGAAGCCGAGGTGGAACGCTCCTTCGCCAGGTTCAAAGAGGGCGGGCACTAACGCTGCTGGCGTAACCGCGCGCCGATTCTCGGTGGCATCCTGGCGAGGTGACCCCGGTGCTGCATTTCGCCGCGAATTTCTGGTGGCTGATCTTCCCGTTCGCGGGTGCGATCGGAACTGGCGTCCGGGCGGTGGTGGCCGCCAACGAACGCCGCGCCGAGCGACGGCAGGAACGCTACCGGCTCAGGCAGCAGACCAAGATCGCGGTGGCGCTGGGGGTACCTCCCGCTTGCGGGGGCGCCTCCGGTCGGGCGCGCGCCGACGAGGAGAGCGCGCGCCGCGATCTCACGAAAGCCCTTGCGGCACATGACCGTACGGATGCACGGTGGCTGGAGTACGAGGTCGACATCGCCAAATTGCTGGACTTCCCGCTGATGACGAACATGCGCGATCCGCTCACTATCGCCTTCCACAAGGCCAAGCGGCACGCGGACCTGCTGCGCCCGGATTCCCCGGACGACTTCGCCGGTGACCGGGCGGCATACGTCGACTACCGCGACGCCGTCCACGAGTACATCAGCACCTTCGAGATCGCCGAGGCCGAGGCAGTTCGCCGGCGCCGCAGCGATTTCTCCGAAGACGAACAGCAGCGGCTGGCCCGCGCCCAGCACCTGCTGCACCTGGCACAGGACGAGGGAGCCACCCTGCAGGAGCGGCAGAGCGCCTACGCGCGGGCCGGCAAGGAACTCGACGGCCTCGTCGTGCTGCCGGCGCAGGCGCGGGCCAGCATCGAACGCCGCATCGCCGGGCAGATCGAGGCGTAGCCGACTCAGGCGGCTTCGGCCACCCGCCGGTTGCGCAGCAGGCTCCACCCGAACGCCGCGCCGATGAAGACGATGCCGACCGAGGCGGTGATGAGCTCGGGGATCTGGTAGCGCTGCTCGATGGACACCAGCATGATCAGCGACAGCGCGCCGATCGCCCAGTGCGCGCCGTGCTCCAGGTACACATAGCGGTCCAGCGTCTGCTGCTGGACCAGATAGATCGTGATCGACCGGACGAACATCGAGCCGATCAACCCCAGTCCCAGCGCGATGACGATCGGGTCCGACGTGATCGCGAAGGCGCCGGTGACCCCGTCGAACGAGAACGCCGCGTCCAGCACCTCGAGGTACAGGAACAGCGTCAGGCCGGCCTTGCTCACCGCCAGGGCCGGCCCGGGGGAATCGGCATCGTCGTCGACCCCGGCGGGCCGAAACGCCTGGCTCAAACCGTTGACGATCAGATACGTCACCAGGCCAAGCAACCCGGCCGTCAGCACCGTCGCGCACTCCTCGCTGGAAATGAGTCAACTGGGTGCCGACCACGACCAGCACCACGGCGCTGGTCACCACCGAGACCTCGGCAAGACGGCCGATACGCGCGAAGGGGACCTCAATCCACTTGAGCCACTTGATATCTCGGTCATGAACGACGAAATCCAGGAACAGCATCAGCAGAAATATTCCGCCGAATGCCGCGATCTGCGGATGGGCCGACGTCACCAGCTTTTCGTAGCTGGGTGAGCCGTCCGGGAATTCCAGTGCGCCGTGCGGCGGCGGGTCCAGCGCCAGCTGCAACGCCCGCACCGGGTCGATGCCCGCGGTCGCCCAGACGATGAGCAGCGGAAAGAGCAGCCGCATACCGAATACGGCGATCAGGATCCCGATCGTCAGGAACATCTGCCGCCAGAACTGGCTCATGCGCTTCAGCACGGCGGCGTTGATGATCGCGTTGTCGAAGGACAACGACACCTCGAGGATGCCCAGCGCGATCAGCAGGAACAGGGCATTGAGCCCGCCGTGGAAATACCCGAGCGCGAGGGCCGCCAACGTGACCAACAGCGAAATCCCGAAGATGCGAGCGGCGGCCATGGGTCCTTCCTGACAGCCGCCCACAATAGGGCGGACCCGGTCGTCACCGCCAGCCATCGCAGCAACGCACTTACTATTTTCAAATTGTGGCGGTATATCGGGTCTGTCGGCCTAAAGCGCCGCCCCGATGACCGAAGTCGGCGGTGCGGCGTCCCCCCTGGGCGCTGCCGGCGGCGCGGGGGCGTCCCGGGGGCCGGTCGCGCGCGGCAGCATGGCCCGGGTCGGCACGGCGACCGCACTGACCGCGGTGTGCGGCTACGCGGTGATCTATCTGGCGGCTCGTAACCTGGCGCCCAGCGGGTTCTCCGTGTTCGGGGTGTTCTGGGGGGCGTTCGGGCTGGTCACCGGTGCCGCGTTCGGCCTGCTGCAAGAGACCACTCGCGAGGTCCGCGCCACCCGCTACGTCGAGGCGTTGCCGGGTCCCGAATTCCGCAACCACCCGCTGCGCGTCGCCGCGATGGTCGGTGTCGCCGCGGCCGTCGTGATCGCGGGCAGCTCGCCGCTGTGGGGTGGACGGGTCTTCTCCGAGGAGCGTTGGTTGTCGGTGGCGCTGCTGTCGGTCGGGCTGGCCGGTTTCTGTCTGCACGCCACCCTGCTGGGCATGCTGGCCGGCACCGATCAGTGGACCCAGTACGGGACGCTGATGGTGACCGACGCGGTGATGCGGGTGGCGATCGCCGTGGCCACGGTCATGCTCGGCTGGGGCTTGACGGGTTTCCTGTGGGCGACGGTGGCCGGCGCGGTGGCCTGGCTGATCATCCTGGCGGCCGCACCCACGGCCCGCGCGACGGCCCGCCTCCTGACACCCGGCGACACCGCGACGTTCCTGCGCGGCACCGCGCACTCCATCACCGCGGCCGGCGCCAGCGCGATCCTGGTGATGGGATTCCCGGTGCTGCTCAAGCTGACGTCGAATCAGCTTGGGGCACAAGGCGGTGTGATCATCCTCGTCGTGACGTTGACCCGGGCGCCGCTGCTGGTGCCGTTGACCGCGATGCAGGGCAACCTGATCGCGCATTTCGTGGACGCGCGCCGCGACCGGCTGCGGGCGCTACTCGCGCCGGCGGCGATCATCGGTGGCATCGGCGCGATCGGGGTGCTGGCCGCCGGCCTGGTGGGCCCGTGGCTGCTGCGGGTCGTCTTCGGTGCTCAATACGACGCCGGCAGCGCCCTGTTGGCGTGGCTGACGGGCGCGGCGTTGTCGATCGCCATGCTGACGCTGACCGGTGCCGCGGCCGTGGCCGCCGCGCTGCATCGCGCGTATGCGCTGGGCTGGGTCGGGGCCACCGCGGCGTCGGGACTGTTGCTGCTGCTGCCGCTGCCGTTGGAGACCCGCACCGTGATCGCGCTGCTGTGCGGTCCGCTGGTGGGAATCGGCGTTCACCTGGTGGCGCTGGCGCGCGCCGGGCGCCTAACCGGCTGATCCTGGCTACCCTGTGAACATCGAAACGGATTACGCCGGCGTCTGGATCGTCATTCCCGCCTTCAACGAAGCCACGGTCATCGGCGAGGTGATCGCGGATGTGCGCTCGGTCTTCGACAACGTCGTCTGCGTCGACGACGGCAGCGCCGACGGCACCGGCGACCTGGCCCGGCGGGCCGGGGCACATCTGGTGCGCCATCCGGTCAACCTGGGCCAGGGCGCGGCCATTCAGACCGGCGTCGAGTACGCCCGCAAGCAGCCCGGCGCGCGGGTGTTCGCGACGTTCGACGCCGACGGCCAGCATCGCGTCAAGGACCTATCCGCGATGGTCGACCGGCTCGTCGCCGAGGACGTCGACATCGTGATCGGAACGCGGTTCGGCGGGCAGAAGAGCAGCCGGCCGCCGTTTCTGAAGCGGATCGTGCTGCAGACCGCCGCACAGTTGAGCCCGCGCGGTCGCCGGCTGGGCCTGACCGACACCAACAACGGGCTGCGGGTGTTCAACAAGACGGTCGCCGACGGGCTGGACATCACGATGAGCGGGATGAGCCATGCCAACGAATTCATCATGCTGGTGGCCGAAAACCATTGGCGCGTAGTCGAACAGCCGGTCGAGGTGCTCTACACCGACTACTCCAGGTCGAAGGGCCAGCCGCTACTCAACGGGGTGAACATCGTTTTCGACGGGTTCCTGCGAGGGAGGATTCCGAGATGAACTGGATCCAGGTGCTGCTGATCGGGTCGATCATCGCGCTGCTGATCTATCTGCTGCGGTCGCGCCGCAGCTCACGGTCGAAGGCCTGGGTCAAGGTCGGCTACGTCTTCTTCGTGCTGGGCGGCATCTATGCCGTGTTGCGGCCCGACGACACCACCGTGGTCGCGCACTGGTTCGGGGTGCGCCGCGGCACCGACCTGATGCTCTACGCGCTGATCATGGCGTTCAGTTTCACCACGCTGAGCACCTATATGCGGTTCAAGGACTTGGAGTTGCGCTACGCGCGTCTGGCGCGCGCCGTCGCGCTGGAGGGCGCACAGGCGCCCGAGCCGAGCTAGCCGCCCTCTCGGCGTGCGCCGAACGTGCAACCATGGCGAAAATATCGCCGCCGAAATCTCGCCACCAGTGCACGTTCGGTGCTAGCCGGTCTGGGCGTGCCGGAAGAATTCGACCGTGCGGCGCACGCCTTCGGCCAGTTCGACTTTCGGGCGCCAGCCCAAAACCCTTGCCGCTGAACTGATGTCGAGGCAGGACCGCCGCAGATCGCCGAGACGATCCGGATGGAAGTCCGGATCATCCGGTGCGCCAACGGCTTTGGCCACCGCGGTGTGCAGCTGGCGGTCGGAGGTCTCTATGCCGGTGCCGATGTTGAAACGCTGCGCGCTGCCGGCCGCCCCGGAGGCCTTGACGAAGGCGTCCACGACGTCGTCGACGAACACGTAATCGCGGGTCTTGCTCCCGTCCCCGAACACCTTGGTGGGCTTGCCGGACAACAGCGCCTGGGCGAAGATCGCCACCACACCCGCCTCGCCGTGTGGATCCTGGCGCGGGCCGTAGACGTTGGCCGGCGCGATGTGCGAGCAATCCAGGCCGTACAGGTGCCGGAAGGTGTTCAGGTAGATCTCGCCCGCCACTTTGCCCGCGGCGTACGGCGAGGCCGGATCGGTGGGCACGGTCTCCGGCGTGGGGTACTGCGCCGGGGTGCCGTAGATGGATCCGCCCGACGAGGTGTGCACGATTTTGCGGACACCGGCGCGGCGCGCGGCCTCCGCCAGCCGCACCGTGCCGATCACATTGACCGAGGCGTCGAACTGCGGCTCGGCCACCGAGTGGCGCACGTCGATCTGGGCGGCCAGGTGGAACACCACCTCGGGCCGGTGCTCGTCGAGAATCGCCTCGAGGTCCGCGGTGACGATGTCCGCCTCGACGAAGACGTGGTCGGGATTGTCGGCCAGGTGCTCCAGGTTGCGGGCCTTGCCCGACGCGAAGTTGTCCAGGCTCACCACCGCGTGGCCGTCCGCCAGCAAGCGGTCGACCAGCGTGGACCCGATGAATCCGGCTGCCCCGGTAACCAGTGCGCGCACCGGCCCACCATACCGACCGGTAAGAAATAACCATGCCCGCCGCCATGACCCGGATGCCGCGGGTCGCCCTGGCGGCGGCCGCGCTGATCGTGGTCGCGCTGGTCATCCGTGCGGTGCTGGCCTTCGGTGGCTACTTCTACTGGGACGATCTGATTCTGATCGGGAAGGCCGGAACCGAAGGCCTGCTGTCGCCGGCCTATCTGTTCGACGACCACGACGGCCACGTGATGCCGGCGGCGTTTCTGATCGCGGGTGTGCTGATCCGGCTGGGCCCGCTGGATTGGACCGGGCCCGCGATCAGCCTGGTGGTGTTGCAGCTGGTGGCGTCGCTGGCGCTGCTGCGGGCGCTGCATGTGATCCTCGGCTGGCGTCGGGTGCTGCTGATCCCGCTGACCTTCGCGCTGTTCACCCCGCTGGGGGTGCCGGGGTTCGCGTGGTGGGCGGCGGCGCTGAATTCGCTGCCAATGCTGGCGGCACTGGCCTGGGTGTGCGCCGACGCCGTGCTGTTGGTGCGTACCGGCAATCAGCGCTACGCGCTGACCGGCGTGCTGGTCTACCTGGGCGGGCTGCTGTTCTTCGAGAAGGCCGCGGTGATTCCGTTCGTCGCCTTCGCCGTCACCGTGCTGCTGTGCCATGTGCGCGGCGAGGAGTCCGCACTGCTGACGGCCTGGCGTGGCGGTGTGCGGCTATGGGTCGCGTCGCTGATCCTGACGGTCGCCTGGGTGGCGCTCTACCTCGCGGTGGTCGACCAGCAGCGCTGGAGTTCCGATGTCGCGATGACCGCGGACCTGCTGTCGCGGTCGATCACCCACGGCATCGTGCCGGGGCTGGCCGGCGGGCCGTGGCACTGGGACCGATGGGCGCCGGCCTCCCCATGGGCCACTCCCCCGCCGCTGGCGATGGCGCTGGGCTGGCTGGCGCTGGTCGCGGTGCTGGCGCTGTCGCTGGTCCGCAAGCAACGCCTCGGGCCGGTGTGGCTGACGGCGGCCGGTTATGCGGTGGCCTGCCAGGTGCCGATCTATCTGATGCGCTCGTCGAAGCTGACCGCGCTCGAACTCGCCCAAACCCTGCGGTATCTGCCGGATCTCGTCGTTGTGCTGGCGCTGATGGCCGCCGTCGGGCTGTGCGCACCGAACCGGTCGTCGAGTGCTCGATGGCTGGACTCGTCGCCGTTGCGGGCGGTGGTCGCAACGGGTTTGGCCGCGCTGTTCCTCGCTGGCAGCCTGTACTCGACGGCGACCTTCCTGACCAGCTGGCGCGACAACCCTACCCAGAGTTATCTGCGCAACGCGCAAGCCAGTTTAGCTGCGGCCCATGCCAATTCGACCGCTCCGCTGCTGGATCAAGAGGTCGACCCACTGATCCTGCAGCGGGTGGTCTACCCGGAGAATCTGGCCAGTCACATGTTCGCCCTGGTACGCAATCGGCCGGAATTCGCCACGGCGACAACGCAATTGCGAATGTTCGACAGCGCGGGGCGGCTGATCCCGGCGCGGGTCAGCTGGATTCGGACCATCAAACCCGGGCCGATGCCGCAGTGCGGCTACTTCGCCCAACCGGAAACACCGGCGCGCATGGTGCTCGACGGGCCGCTGCTGCCCGCCGACTGGACCGTCGAACTCAACTACTTGGCCAACAGCGACGGCTCGATGACGATCGCGCTGTCGGAGGGCCCGGGCGTCAAGGTTCCGGTGCATCCCGGGCTCAATCGGGTGTACGCCCGGCTGCCGGGCGCCGGCGACGCGATCATGGTGCGCGCCAACACCACCGCCCTGGCACTGTGCATCGCGTCGGGACCGGTGGGCTTTCTGGCGCCGGCGTGAGTTCGCCTACGGCTACGCGGCGCTGGGCCCTTGCCACGGCGCTGGCGCCGGGGTCGTTTTCGGCTGGCGCGGTGCCGCCGATGCGGGGCGAATCTGGGTGACCGAGGCCAACACGTCGTTGCCCCGCCCGTCGCGCTGCACCTTGCGATAGGCCAGCCAGGCGACGGTCATGCCCACGATCGCAAGCCCGAGAGCCAACAGGACCAGCACATCGCCGAAAGCCAACAGCATGACGACTCCCGCCGCGATCCACACCGCCTCGCCGACCGGGTTACGGGATTGGTTGTTGTGCAACATGTCGGCCTCGCTCGAAATCAGGTGCCACCGTATGACGATTGCAACGCGAGCAGGAACGGAAGGCTGCCCCAATCCCGGGCGATGGTGACCCACCTCACGGTGGGTCGATGAGAGCCGCCTGGGGGAATCGAACCCCCGACCTATTCATTACGAGTGAATCGCTCTACCGACTGAGCTAAGGCGGCGCGCCCTTGCGCTGGGCGGCACGAGTCTACGGCAGGCGGGCGCGCGGGCCCAATTTCAAACCCGAAGTTCTTGCCCGATGGTGGCCACCATGGCGTCGACGGCGAACTTGGGCTTGACGTTGACGGCCAGCGCTTCGCGGCATTCCAGTACCGCCTCGATGCAGCGCAGCAGCCGCTCGGGCGTGGCATGCGCGGCCAGCGCCGCGACCCGCTCGGCCATGTCCGGATGGTTGGCCCGCACCCCGCCCGCCCGCGCGGACACCACCAGCGCGTCGCGGAAGTATGTCGCCAGGTCGATCAGCGCCCGGTCCAGCGCGTCGCGCGACGCCCTGGTCTGGCGGGACTTCTGCCGTCGCTCGAGATCCTTGATCGCCCCCGCGGCGCCGCGCATGGACCCGGCGGTGCCCTTACCCGTGCCGCCGGCACCGAGCGCCGTCCGCAGCTCTTCGGTCTCGGCCTCGGCGCGGTCAGCGGTCAATACGACGGCCTCGGTTTCGGCGGCGGCCACCAACTCCTCGGCCGCGGCGTAGGCACGCGCGGGGGTCGCGGCATCGCGCACCAGCCCCAGCGCCCGCTCGCGTCGGTCCCGGGCCTCCGCGTCGGTCGCCAGCCGACGCGCCCGCCCCACGTGCCCGCCGCTGACCGACGCCGCCCAGCTCGCCGTGTCGGCACTCAGCCCGTCGCTGTCGATCAGCACCCGCGCGATCGACTCGGTCGACGGCGTCACCAACGCGACGTGCCGGCATCGGGACCGCAGCGTGATCGCGATGTCCTCGGGATCCACCGACGGCGCGCACAGCAGGAACACCGTCGACGGCGGCGGTTCCTCGACCACCTTCAGCAGCGCGTTCGCGGCACCTTCGGTCAACCGATCGGCGTCCTCGACCACCACGATCTGCCAGTGCCCGGTGGTCGGGCGCCGCGATGCGATCTGCACGATCGCGCGCATCTCGTCGACGCCGATGGACAGGCCTTCGGGGATCACCCGGCGGACGTCGGCGTGGGTGCCGGCAATCGTCGTGGCGCAGGCCCGGCAGCGCCCGCAGCCGGGGCCCCCGTCCTCAGCCGAAGAGGTGCATTGCAACGCGGCCGCGAAGCACAGCGCGGCAACCGAACGCCCCGAACCCGGGGGCCCGGTGATCAGCCACGCATGTGTCATAGTCCCGTGGCCTTCAACGCTGTGATCGGGATCACTTCGCGCGGCGCTCGCGGCCGCCAGCAGCGCGGCCTCGACGGCTTCCTGGCCTACCAGCCGCGTAAACACTCCGGACATCACTGGCAACACTAGTGAGACAGAACGACGTCCACCCCCCGGCTACCGTATCGCGACAATCCCGTGATCTTCTCCGACGTTTCGCCAGGACCCGGCGACTTGCCGAAGCAATTAAGGGTTGCCGACTAGTCCCTGCTGACCGATACGGTGGGTTGGTGGCAACACCGGGCGCTCTTCCCGGGCGAATCAGCGCGTTCGTCCGGTGGGTGGTGCGCACCCCGTGGCCGCTGTTCTCGCTGAGCATGCTGCAGGCCGACATCATCGGCGCGCTGTTCGTGCTCGGCTTCCTGCGCTACGGCCTGCCGCCGCAGGACCGTATTCAACTGCAGGATCTGCCGACGCTCAACCTGGCGATCTTCGCCGGCTCGCTGGTCGTCTTGTTCCTCGTCGGCGTGGTGGTCAACCTCAGGCTGCTGATGCCGGTGTTCCGCTGGCAGCGCCGCGACAACATGCTCGCCGAGGCCGATCCGGCCGCCACCGAACTGGCCCGCAGCCGCGCCCTGCGGATGCCCTACTACCGCACCCTGAGCACCGTCGTGTACTGGTGCATCGGCGGTGTGGTGTTCGTCGTCGCCAGCTGGTCGGTGGCCCGGTTCGCCGCGCCCGTCGTCACGGTCGCGACCGCGTTGGGGGCGGCGGCCACCGCGATCATCGGCTACCTGCAGTCCGAGCGAGTATTGCGGCCGGTGGCCGTGGCCGCCCTGCGCAGCGGGGTGCCCGAGAACGTCAAGGCGCCGGGCGTCATCCTGCGCCAGATCCTGACCTGGATGCTGTCCACCGCCGTGCCGCTGCTGGCGATCGTGCTCGCCGTGGTGGCCGACAAGGTTTCGCTGCTGCATGCCGCACCGGAGAGCTTGTTCAACCCGATCCTGTTGCTGGCGCTGACCGCGCTGGGTGTCGGGCTGATCAGCACCCTGCTGGTGGCCATGTCCATCGCCGACCCGCTGCGCCAGCTGCGCTGGGCGCTCTCGGAGGTGCAGCGCGGTAACTACAACGCGCACATGCAGATCTACGACGCCAGCGAGCTGGGCCTGCTGCAGGCCGGATTCAACGACATGGTCCGCGACCTGGCCGAGCGGCAGCGGCTGCGCGACCTGTTCGGCCGCTACGTCGGCGAGGACGTGGCGCGCCGGGCGCTGGAGCGCGGCACCGAATTGGGCGGCCAGGAGCGCGACGTCGCGGTGCTGTTCGTCGACCTGGTCGGCTCGACGCAGCTGGCCGCGACGCGGCCGCCCGCCGAGGTGGTCCACCTGCTCAATGACTTCTTCCGGGTGGTGGTCGACACCGTCGGGCGCCACGGCGGCTTCGTCAACAAGTTCCAGGGCGACGCCGCGCTGGCCATCTTCGGCGCGCCCATCGAACACCCGGACGCCTCCGGTGGCGCGCTGGCCGCGGCCCGCGAGCTGCACGACGAGCTCCTCCCGGTGATCGGGGCGGCCGAGTTCGGCATCGGGGTGTCCTCCGGACGGGCCATCGCCGGCCATATCGGCGCCCAGGCCCGTTTCGAGTACACCGTGATCGGCGACCCGGTCAACGAGGCGGCGCGGCTGACCGAGCTGGCCAAGCTCGAGGCCGGGCATGTGCTGGCGTCGGCGATCGCGGTCAGCGGCGCGCTGGACGCCGAGGCATTGTGCTGGGATGTCGGCGAGGTCGTCGAGCTACGCGGCCGCGCCGCGCCTACTCAGCTGGCCCGGCCGCTGAATCTTGCTGTCCCCCCAGGTGTTTCGACACCACCGCGCGCCGTTGAAGATGTAGCCAGCGAGATTCTGTGATGGGCAGGCGCTAACCGCGCTTGGCGGCCTTTTTCGCCGGGGCCTTACGCGTGCTCTTCTTCGCGGGCCGTTTCACCGGACCCCGGGCCCGCCGGTCGGCCAGCAGCTCGGCGGCGCGCTCGTCGGTAATCGACATCACGTCGTCGCCCTTGCGCAGGCTGGCGTTGGTCTCGCCGTCGGTGACATAGGGCCCAAATCGCCCGTCCTTCACCACCATTGGCTTGCCCGACGCCGGGTCATTGCCCAGCTCGCGCAACGGTGGGGCCGAAGCACTTTGCCGGCCACGGCGTTTCGGCTCTGAGTAGATCTTCAGCGCCTCATCGAGCGTGATGTCGAACATCATCTCCTCGGTCGCCAGCGAGCGAGAATCCGTGCCGCGCTTCAGGTATGGGCCATAGCGACCGTTCTGCGCGGTGATTTCCTCGCCCGAAGCAGGATCGACGCCGACCACCCGGGGTAGCGAAAGCAGCCGCAACGCATCCTCGAGCGTGACCGTCTGCAGATCCATGGTGCGCAGCAGCGACCCGGTGCGGGGCTTGGGGCCGGTCGGCTTCTTGCCCTTTTTCGCCGGGGCCGCCTCGCCGTCCTCCGGAGGCGGCTCGGGCAGCACCTCGGTCACATAGGGCCCGTACCGGCCGTCCTTGGCGACGATTTCGTGGCCGGTCTCCGGGTCCACGCCCAGCGAGCGGCCCTCTTGCGGAGTGGCGAAAAGCTCCTCGGCCACCTCCAGCGTCAGCTCGTCGGGGGTCAGCGAGTCGTTGAGGTTGGCGCGCTGCGGCTTTGTCTTCCCGTCGTCGCCGGCGATCGTGCGCTCCAGGTACGGCCCGTTCTTGCCGACCCGGACGTAGACCGGGCGCCCCTCCGAGTCGTCAAACAGCTTGATGGAGTTGACTTCCCGGGCGTCGATGCCCTCCAGGTTGACCCCGACGAGCTTCTTGAGGCCGCCGGCGCGGGCCACCGAATCCTGCACACCGTGGTCGCCGCCGAAGTAGAAGTTGTTGAGCCAGTTGGTGCGTTGCTCGCTGCCGGACGCGATCGCGTCGAGCTCATCTTCCATCGCCGCGGTGAAGTCGTAGTCGACGAGTCGGCCGAAATGCTGTTCCAGCAGACCGGTGACCGCGAACGCGACCCACGAGGGCACCAGCGCGCTGCCCTTCTTGTGCACGTAGCCGCGGTCCTGGATGGTCTTGATGATCGACGAGTACGTCGACGGGCGGCCGATACCCAGCTCCTCGAGGGCCTTGACCAGTGAGGCCTCGGTGTAGCGCGCCGGCGGGTTGGTGGCGTGGCCGTCGGGGGTGAGCTCGAGGGCCGCCAGCCGCTGCCCCTGGGTGAGGTGGGGCAGCCGGCGCTCGGCATCGTCGGCCTCGCCGCCGGCCAGTTCGTCGACGGTCTCGACGTAAGCCTTCAGGAAGCCGGCGAAGGTGATGGTGCGGCCGGTCGCGGAGAACACCACCGGCTGGTCACCGGATTGGCCGTTGATCCGCAAGCTCAGCGTGGTCCCGCGCGCGTCGGCCATCTGCGAGGCGACCGTGCGCTGCCAGATCAGCTCGTAGAGGCGGAACTCGTCGCCGTCGAGCTCGCGCCGCACGGCGTCGGGGGTGGCGAACGTCTCGCCGGCCGGGCGGATCGCCTCGTGCGCCTCCTGGGCGTTTTTGACCTTGCGGGTGTACTGGCGCGGCGACGGGGACACGTACTCGTCGCCGTAAAGCTGACTGGCCTGAGTGCGGGCCGCGCTGATCGCCGACTGCGACAGCGTCGTCGAGTCGGTACGCATATAGGTGATGTAGCCGTTTTCGTAGAGCCGTTGGGCGATGCTCATCGTCCGCTCGGACGAGAAGCGCAGCTTGCGGCCGGCCTCCTGCTGCAGCGTCGACGTCATGAACGGCGCGTACGGGCGGCGGGTGTACGGCTTCTCCTCGACCGAGGCCACCGACAGCTGCGAGCCGCGCAAACCCGCGGCCAGCTCCGTGGCTCGTGCTTCGTCGAGCACCACGACTTCGTCGGCCTTGCGCAGGACGCCCAGCGAGTCGAAATCGCGGCCGGTGGCGACCCGCAGTCCGTCGACGGAGGTCAGCCGGGCGGTGAAGGTGGGCGGCTGCGCGTTGGGGTCGGAGACGCTGGCGTCCAGCTGGGCCAAGATGTCCCAGTACGACGCGCTGCGGAAGGCCATGCGGTCGCGTTCGCGCTGCACGATGATGCGGGTGGCCACGGACTGCACCCGGCCCGCCGACAACCGGGGCGCGACCTTCTTCCACAGCACCGGACTGACCTCGTAGCCGTACAAGCGGTCCAGAATGCGGCGGGTTTCCTGCGCGTCGACCAGGTCGATGTCGAGGTCGCGGGGGTTTTGCGCGGCCTCGAGGATGGCGGGCTCGGTGATCTCGTGGAACACCATCCGCTTGACCGGGATGCGCGGCTTCAGCGTTTCCATCAGGTGCCAGGCGATGGCCTCGCCCTCGCGGTCACCATCCGTAGCCAGGTAGAGCTCGTCGACGTCCTTCAAAAGGCCCTTGAGCTCGGTGACCGTGCTCTTCTTTTCCGGGCTGATGATGTAGAGCGGTTCGAAGTCGGCGTCGACGTTGACTCCGAGCCGCGCCCAGGGCTCCGACTTGAACTTGGCGGGCACGTCGGCGGCGGCTCGGGGCAGGTCGCGGATGTGTCCCCGCGACGATTCGACGATGTAGGTGGAGCCCAGGTAGCCCGCGAGTTTGCGCGCTTTCGTCGGCGACTCGACGATGACAAGTCGCCTCCGGCTGCCATTGCCGCTGCCGTCGCGGCCTGATGTCGGGTCAGCCACCTGCGCTTACGCTCCATATCTGCTCCCGGTCCCGTGCGGGACCGCCCTGGGAGGAAGAATGACAGGCAGACGTCTGAAATTCCGTTGAAATTCAGATACGCCGACGTTCCTTCCCTTCGGGCACCTGACAATTTCGCACCCGGAGGCGGGCCGACGCAAACCGACTCCCCGAAAACCCAGCTCTTGGCTACGGCCCGGCCGGTGCGGCGGGCACCGTCGTCACTCGGCTAAACCCGCGGCCACAGCGCCAACGCCTCGGCGCCGTCGGGATGCTCCCCCACGTTCTCTACCAGCCGCGATAGCCTGCGGCGTCCGCTGATCCGCAGCGCCGGGCGCCCGCCACGGGTGCCGATCAGGGTGGGCGCGATCCCGACCCGCATCAGCGCCGAGGCCAGCGGCGAATGGGTGTCCGGGGCGTGTGGATCCAGGCCCAGTTGATAGTGATCGCCCTCGGGAGTGCCGGCGGCGATGGTCCACGCCCGCAACTCGCGGGGGCCGGGCAACCATCGGGGCGGCACCGTCTTGACCGCCCCGCGCGTCCATTCGGCGGCGATCGCGGTCAGCGACGGGTCGACCGCGGTCCGCACCAGAGGCGTGTCTTCGTCGGTACGGCCGATCTCGGGGACCAAGCCGGCCTCGGCGATCATCTCGGCCAGCGCCGCGGCGCGCCACTGCTGATCCACGACGACCGACAGCCGGGCGCCACGACCCTCGGTAGCGCCCACCGTCACGATTTGGCCAGAAGCCGCCAGCACCCCGCACAGATCGGCGACCGCGGGCGGCACCGCCTCCGCAGTGAAGAAGGAAAGCTGGCTCACCACATCGACAGTAAGCCAGCGTGCCCGTCCCCGCTTTGAGGCATTCGGCGCGCCGGGACACCTGGCGTGTCGGCCGCTTCGGGCCGAAGGTTGCCCAGGAGTGAATAGATAGTGAAAACCCCCCGGCGGCACCCGCAAAGCGGGCTGCACGGGGGGTTTTCGTCAGAATCTGCTCGATTTAGACGGAGCGGACTCCGGTGGCCTGGGGGCCCTTAGGGCTGTGGCCGATCTCAAACTCGACCTTCTGATTTTCTTCGAGGGTGCGGAAGCCCGAACCCTGGATCTCCGTGTAGTGGACAAAAACATCCGCGGAACCATCCTCGGGGGCGATGAAACCGAACCCCTTCTCCGCGTTGAACCACTTCACAGTTCCCTGTGGCATTTCTCGATCTTTCCTTTTCTTCAAGGTTCGGAGCACCGCTTTTCGGTGCCCCGGGCCCGTTGTCGCCGCCATACCTCGCGGAGTCGTCGGAACTTCACCCGAACGTTAACCTCGCAGGAACCGCGGGTCGCAACGTCGATCCTGCGAAGTTTTGACACGAACACAGAAGCTACGACCGCAAACAGTCAATCATGTTCATCGCGTCGGCGACAGACTTGTGTCCCCGACTGATTCTCGGAGGGTGTGACGTGGCGAGTTTCGGCAGCGACCTGCTCGCCGTCGCGCTCGCCGGAACCGCACCGGACGAGCATCCGCTGCGCCACGTCGCGGAGCTCCCGGCCCGGACCGGCCGGCCCCACATTTGGCCGGAATGGGCCGAATCCGACGTCATTGCGGCCTTTACCGACCGAGGCATCAGCGCACCGTGGTCACACCAGGCGCAGGCCGCCGAATTGGCCCGCGCCGGGCGTCATGTCGTGGTCAGCACCGGCACCGCGTCGGGCAAGTCGCTGGCCTATCAACTGCCGGTGCTCAATGCGCTGGCGACGGATCGGTTGGCCCGAGTGCTGTACCTGTCGCCGACGAAAGCGCTCGGTCACGACCAGTTGCGCGCCGCGCACGCACTGACGGCCGCCGTGCCGAGACTCGCCGACGTGGCGCCGGTCGCCTACGACGGCGACAGTCCCGCCGAGGTGCGCCGCTTCGCGCGCGAGCGCTCCCGCTGGCTGTTTTCCAACCCGGACATGATCCACTTGTCCATTTTGCGAAATCATCCGCGCTGGGCGGTGTTCCTGCGCGGCCTGCGCTTCGTGATCGTCGACGAATGTCATTACTACCGCGGGGTTTTCGGCTCCAACGTGGCGATGGTGCTGCGCCGCCTGTTGCGCCTGTGTGCACGGTACTCGACAGCCCCTACGGTGATTTTCGCCAGCGCGACGACGGATTCGCCCGGCGCCACGGCGTCCGAACTGATCGGCCTGCCCGTCGAAGAGGTCACCGAAGACGGCTCACCGCAGGGCGAGCGCACCGTCGCGCTGTGGGAGCCCGCGCTGCGCACCGACGTCACCGGCGAGCACGGCGCCCCGGTGCGCCGTTCGGCCGGTGTCGAGGCGGCGCGGGTGATGGCCGACCTGATCGCCGAGGGCGCGCAGACCCTGACGTTCGTGCGTTCCCGGCGGGCGGCCGAATTGACCGCGCTGGGCGCCCGGGCGCGGCTGGACGACGTCGCCCCGGACCTTTCGCAGCAGGTCGCCTCATACCGGGCCGGTTATCTCGCCGAGGACCGCAACGCGCTGGAGCGCGCGCTGGCCGAGGGCCGATTGCGGGGTCTGGCCACCACCAACGCGCTGGAATTGGGTGTCGACATCGCCGGGCTGGATGCGGTGGTGCTGGCCGGATTTCCCGGCACGGTCGCGTCGTTTTGGCAGCAGGCCGGCCGTTCGGGGCGACGGGGGCAGGGCGCGCTGGTGGTGCTGATCGCCCGCGACGACCCGCTGGACACGTATCTGGTGCACAATCCCGCAGCGCTGCTGGGCAAGCCGGTCGAGCGGGTGGTGATCGACCCGGCCAACCCCTATCTTCTCGGCCCCCAACTGCTTTGTGCTGCAACCGAATTGCCGCTCGAAGAGGCAGAGGTTCGAGAATTCGGTGCCATGGGAGTGGCCGAGGGACTGGTCGACGACGGGCTACTGCGCCGGCGCGGCGACAAGTACTTTCCCGCACCGGGCCTAGAACCGCATGGGGCGGTGGACATCCGGGGCTCGGCGGGCGGCCAGGTCGTCATCGTGGAAGCCGACACCGGGCGACTGCTGGGCAGTACCGGACTCGGGCAGGCCCCCGCCTCGGTGCACCCGGGGGCCGTTTATCTGCACCAAGGCGACACGTATGTCGTCGATTCGCTGGACCTCGAGGACGCAATCGCCTTCGTGCACGCCGAGGATCCCGGCTATGCAACGTTCGCGCGCGAAATCACCGACATCAAGGTCACCGGCAATGGCGAGCAGTCGACGTTCGGTCCGGTGACCCTGGGCGTGGTGCCGGTCCGGGTCACCCACCAGGTCGTGGGCTATCTACGTCGGCGGTTGTCCGGTGAGGTTATCGATTTCATCGAGCTGGACATGCCCGAGCACGTCCTCGACACCACCGCGGTGATGTACACCATCACACCGGAAGCATTGGCAAGCAATGGAATTGACGCATCGCGGATTCCCGGCTCGTTGCACGCGGCCGAACACGCCGCGATCGGGCTGCTGCCGTTGGTGGCCAGCTGCGACCGCGGGGATATCGGCGGGATGTCCACCGCGGTCGGGCCGTTGGGCGAGCCCAGCGTGTTCGTCTACGACGGGTATCCGGGCGGAGCGGGATTCGCCGAACGCGGATTCCGCCAAGCACGAACCTGGTTGAGTGCCACCGCGGCGGCCATCGAGGCGTGTGAATGCCCGATGGGCTGTCCGTCCTGCGTGCAGTCCCCCAAGTGCGGCAATGGCAATGACCCGCTGGATAAGGCGGGCGCTGTGCAAGTGCTCAGGCTCGTGCTGGGGGAGTTGCCGTAGCGATCGCGCTGAGCAATCCACGGACGGCGACCGACCCCTCGACGGTCGACCTCCACGGAACTGCATACAACAACCGCCGAATGCGTTTCCCTTCTACTGAAGAAACGCCAGCGTGCTGTCTCAAAGCGCGACCAACGGCCGGAGCAGAAAACCTACCAAGGCTGTGATGGCGTTTGCAAACTTACCAGTAACTTAGCGGCGGCGAAGTCGATTCGAACTATCACTGAACTGGTGTCGCGACGGATTTGCTGGCGCAATGACGGCGCGCCCGGGGATCCCCACAAGTCCGGGCGCGCCCTAAAATTGACCGCATGGCCCACGACTGGTTGCTCGTGGAGACACTGGGGGACGAGCCTGCCGTGGTAGCACAGGGGCGGCAGCTCAAGAACCTTGTCCCGATCACGACCTTTCTCCGCCGCAGTCCCCACCTCGCCGCTGTCCGGACCGCCATCGCCGAGTCGATGCGCACCGGGCAGAGCCTGACCAGTATCACTCCCAAGCACGACCGCGTGATCCGCACCGAACCGGTGGTCATGTCGGACGGCTGCATCCACGGTGTGCACGTGTGGACCGGACCCGCCGACATCGAGCCGCCCGAGCGCCCCACCGCGGGCCCGCTGAAGTGGGACTTGACCCTTGGGGTGGCCACCGACACCCGCGAGTCGCTGGCGATCAGCGGCAAGAATCCCGAAGTCGAAGTCACTTTCGGCCGGGCGTTTGCCGAAGACCTTCCTTCGCGGGAGCTCAATCCGAACGAAACCAAAGTGCTTGCGATGGCGGTCAAGGCGGTACCGGGGCAAACAATCTGCAGCACTTGGGATCTCACTGACTGGCAGGGAAATCCTATCCGAATTGGCTTCATTGGCCGCAGCGCGCTGGAACCCGGACCCAACGGCAAGGACCACCTGGTCGCGCGGGCGATGAACTGGCGCGCCGAGCTCAAGGGCCCGATCGTCTCCACCGACGACCTGGCCCTGCGAATCCTCAACGGGCTGCGGCAGGCGGGAGTGCACCGGGCGCTCGTCGACCTCAACAACTGGACCCTGCTGAAATGGCTCGACGAGCCCTGCACGTTCTACGACTGGCGGGGCGCCGATAAAGACCAGCCGAAAGTCCATCCCGATGACGTGCCTCAAATGTCAGCGATGACAAAGGAATTCGGTAAGGGGTCAACCAACCGTGTGCTGCGGATGCGTGGCTTCGACGGGAACTGGGTGCCGGTGCACGTGACGGCCAACCGCGTGGAACTCGAGCCCGACACCTTCGTCGGGCTGCTCTCGCTGCGCTTGCCCAGCGACGAAGAGCTCGCCAACGCCGGACTGCCTAAAGCCGCGGAGGACGACGGCTGATCATGTCGCGTCGACCGGCCCGGCCCGGGCGGCGGCCTCGGCCACCTCACCGAACAGCGCCGTGACGCGCACGGTGACGACGACGTCGAGATCGTCGGCCCGGCAGCCGACATCGCCGATTCGCATGCCGCGGGCCACCGCACTCGCCCGGGCACAGGCCGCCTCGGTTCCCGAGGGCAGCCGCGCCGCGGCGGCCAACGCGGCCAGATCGGCGGCCGCCTGCGCACGATGGCGTGCCACCACCACGGATCCGAGGTACGCACCGGCAGCCGTGACGCACAGCAGCACCGCGACCATCGCCGCCGCGAGTACGGTCGCCGAACCGCGATCATCCCGAAGGTTCCGCCGCCGAGACCGCTTTGGCGCTGATGTCCAACGCGGGCAGTACCTTTGAGTGCGCCACCACCGTGGCCACCACGAAGTCACCGTCGCGGCGGACCTGGACCCGCGATCCGCCCGGGGCGATGCGCCGCGCCGCGTCGAGCGCCGAACGTTCGTCACCGCGGGCGGCCAGTCGGGCGGCCTCGCGGGCGGCATCGACACAGCGAACCTGCATCGACACGGCCGTGATGCCGGCCAGGCATCCCACCAGCACCGTAACCAGCGCGGCGATCGCCAATGCCGCTTCCACGGTGCTCGCACCACGGCAACCGGCTAGACCTTGGTGTTGAGCGCACGACCGATGATGTTGGTGAGCGCCGACACGATTGAATCGCCGGTGACGACGGTGTAGAGAATCGCGCCGAACGCGGCCGCGGCGATGGTGCCGATTGCGTACTCGACCGTCGACATCCCGGACTCGTCGGTGGCCAGAACCGCCATCCGCGCCGTCAGCACGCGAAACATGTTGATCACCAATGTATCCCCTCTGTTGTGGTTTCACAGCAAGCCCGATTGCAAGACGTCTCCGGCCAGCCCCGCCACCACCGGGACAATGCCGAGGCAGACAAACGCCGGCAGGAAGCACAGCCCGAGTGGTCCGGCGATCAGCACGCCTGCCCGCTCGGCGGACGCCGCGGCGGTGTGCGCGGCATCGTGGCGGGACTGCTCGGCCAGCTCGGCGACACCGGTGGCCAGAGCCGCTCCCGACGATGCCGAACGTCGCGCCAGTCGCAGCAGCGCCTCGGTCTGCACGTCGACCGGTTTCCCGGGCGAGATCGACCATGCGACAGCAGGATCGGCGCCCAGCGCCAGCAGATCGGCGGCCCGCCGCAATATCCCGGCCAGCTGCGCCGGCGCGGAACCGGCGGTTGCGGCCGCCGCGGTCGAGACGGCCATCCCGGCCTGCAGGCACACGGCCAGCACGTCGAGGCCAGCGGCGACGGCCAGCGGGTCCGGCCCGCGCCCGGATGCGGCGCGCAGCACGGGCCGAAGCCGTTGCGCACGAACCGTGGCGCGGGCGCGTGCAGTCGACCGGCCGGGTGCGATCAACAACGCCATCGCCAGCAGCACCGTTGCGGTGCTCATGACACGGCCCCCTGGATGATTCGGTCCGACCACAGCAGCCCGCCACACGTCAACACCGACCCGACCACCAACAGCCACCCGCCCGCGTGCCCGCTCAGCAGGAAGCCCAGCGGACGGGCCCCGATCAGTTGGCCCAGCAACACTCCCAACACCGGCAAGCCCGCCAATATCGCCGCGGTGGCCCGAGCCCCGGCCATGCCCGAGTCGATCTTCGATGAGAATCGTTGTCGCTCAACGATATCGCGTTGTGCGGTACGCATCAGGGTGGCGATCCCAAGACCGTGGTCGCTCGCCAGCTGCCAGCACACGGCCAGCCGTTGCCAATGCGCGGGCTGGGATGAGGAGTCAGCGGCGACCCGCAGGCCCGCCGTGACATCGGCGCCCAATCGCGCGCGTGCCGCGACCGCACGCAGCGACCGTGCCACCGCGCCAACGGTTTCGGCGGCGGCCACATCGAACGCCTGCACCGGATGGGCTCCCACGCGCAGCTCGCCGACCAACACATCGAGCGCGGCTTCCAATGTCCGGCCCTCCTCGGTCGCACGCCGGAGCTGACGGCGCCGGCGGTAGCGCAGGCTCACCGTGGCGGTCACGGTCGCGGCGGCCAGGATTGTGGTCAGCGGCAGCGTAATCACGGCCACAACGGCGGCACCCGCGACCAGACAGGCGATCCCGCGCGTGCCGACTACGACTTGTCGACGTGCGGTCAGCCGCCGCTTCGGCGACGATGGGAATACCAACAGCGCCAACGCCATCAGCGAGGCAGCCACCGCGATGCCGTTCATGCCGACAGCCGGCTTCGCAGCAAGCGATGCAGCTCCTCGGCATCGCCGGTCATGCCGTGCTGGACGTGCCACGCCGTCGCCGCCCGGACCCGCCCGTCGACGTGGCGCAGCACGGCGATCTCAGCGAGCCGGCGCCGGCCGTCGCGGCCCCGCGCAACGTGCAGCAGCACCTGCACCGCCGCGGCGAGCTGACTGTGCAACGCGGCCCGATCCAAACCGCCGAGCGCACCCAACGCCTCCAGCCGGGCGGGGACCTCACCGGGATTGTTGGCATGCACCGTGCCCGCCCCGCCGTCATGGCCGGTGTTCAGCGCCGCGAGCAGGTCGACCACTTCGGCGCCCCTGACCTCACCGACCACGATGCGGTCGGGCCGCATCCGCAACGCCTGCCGCACGAGCTGGCGCACCGGAACTTCGCCCACGCCTTCGACATTGGCGCACCGAGCGACCAGCTTGACCAGATGCGGATGCCGGGGCGCCAATTCGGCGGCGTCCTCGACACACACGATCCGCTCGGTCGGCGAGACCGCGCCCAGCATGGCCGCCAGCAGAGTCGTTTTGCCAGTGTTATGTACGG
>NZ_HG964447.1 GCF_000689255.1 Mycobacterium triplex
AGTGACCGAATCGTTCGTCTCCCACAAAGGGATTCCTGGGGTCGATCGCGGGCTGGGGTTGGTCGGGGTCGTTCGCAGCGTCCTTGTTGTCGACGGGGCGGAACTCGTTGTCCAGTGCCTGCGCGCCGGTCTGGTCGGCCTTGGTGTAGGTGGCGCTGTGCTCAGTGAAGCGCTGCGAGTAGGTGTTGAAGTCGGCGACCTTGGCCTGGAGCGGGCCCTCGGCCTTGGCCAGGCCGGCGGCGATGCCCACCGCCGTGGGGTAGCCCATCGGCCCGTGAGTCTGCATGACCCGCTGTAGTTCGGTGACGGCCTGCGGTGAAATCTGCGCTGCACGCTGGGCCAGCTCAGAGTAGGCGTCAGCGAACCGCAACAAGTCAGCCGGGTTGGCGTTTAGCTCCGCCATGTCCACCCCCCCATGGTGTCTTTGCCCGCGGCCGTGTCTGCGCTCGGGCCGGCTTCAGCCTACTGCGCGCTTTGGACAGGGTAAACCGCTGACCATCGGCGGTTGAGGCGCACGTCGCGGGCCACGTCCCACAGCAGATGCGGTGCTGCACTGCCTTTGCCTGCAGCAGCGCGCCGAGTCAGAGTTGGTTGGTCCCGTCCGTCGACGGAATGGCAGCGAGCCGGGCCAGCACGTCGTCTGCGGTGTGTGTGATGGTGCGAACGTCGCGGTGGTGCAGGTCGTGGTCGGCGCATACCGCCCGTTTGGAATCTCTCTTGTCGTAGAGACGGTGCAAGATCTCGGCGAGCTGCGTGGTGGGCAGCTCGCCGATCTTGCGCACGTCGCTGTTCTGCTCGCGTATGACTGCGGCGATGGATTCCCACCAGAGCCGCCGCTCGGCCTCGGATCGCGGGCCGCTGCTGACAGTGCCGGCGGCCGGCGAGAGCGGCACTGTCGCACCAGCCGGCGTCTCGATACCCTCACCGCCGTTACGTGGGGAGGCCAGGGTCAGCAACGCCAACGTCGAGCAGATCAGCGACATGTCGACCCCGATCGGCCACAGCCACGCCGTACCTGCGCTCATACCGACCAAGATCATGAGGTTCCGCAGAGACACGAACGACATCGCGAACGCACAGCCGGCGACACCCGCCATCAGCAGCAGCGCAGCGCCCAGCACGGCGGCGTCGACGCGGCGGTAGCCGTGTCGACGGTTCTTGATCAGTAGAGCCACCGAATGCGTCGACCCGAGCAGGATCGCGGGCGGAACGGCGGCCGCGATCGAGGCCAGCAGCTTCAAGTGGGGAGCCGGCGCAGTCATCCACGCATGAATCACGTTGCCGCCGATGGAAACCACGGTGGCGAACAGCAACCACATCCAGAAAAACCACACTGCGTGGCGCCGGGTGGCGTCGGGTTTGACGACATCGCTTTGGGCGAGGGTCCGCGACGGCTTCGCCTCGAGCGCAAGCTCCGCGGGCGCCGGTCCTGGCCACGACGAAGCGGACCGCAGGTGCTCGGCGGTGTCTGCCCCGTTACGGGCCGGAGCATCGTTATCAAGCACTGTCATGGGGTTTCTCAGTTCTCGTTATTCCGTCTCTGGGGTGACACCTGAGGGGTACAACGCCGCGGACGACATTGTCCGCGCTCGGAATCAGCTGTAGCACAATCTGATTAGTTGACCGCAGCCTTGCCTGGCCGGATGGTAACAGCCCGAACGGACACCGTCGATGGATAGCGCACCTGGTGGGGATAACGCGGCTCAGTCCTGTGCCGCTTCGGCCCTGCACTGGCCGCGATGGAGTTCGATGTGACCACCTTCAATGAGCCTTTCGCCCGTCGTGGTCGTCGAAGACCACCACCACGAACTCAGCTGCGGGCCAGGTCGCGAAAACTTGACATGTGCAGGGTGCTCGCGACTGTCAAAGTTCTTGGGGCGGGCCCATTTCGTTGTTTGGCGACGATCAGGTCCGCCTCGCCTCCTCGGGGGCTGTCCCGATCGTAGGCGTCGGGCCTGTGAATGAGGATGACCATGTCGGCGTCCTGCTCCAATTGACCGGTCTCGCGTAGGTCAGAGAGTTGGGGGATTTTGTCGGTGCGTTGTTCGGGCCCGCGGTTGAGCTGGCTGACGGCGACGACCGGCACATCGAGTTCTTTGGCCATCAGCTTGAGGCTGCGGGAAAATTCGGCCACTTCGGTCTGGCGGGATTCGACACGCTTGCCTGAGGTCATCAGCTGCAGATAGTCCACCACGATCAGCTGTAGCTCGGTCTTTTGTTTGAGCCGGCGGGCTTTGGCGCGGATCTCCATCATGGTCAGGTTGGGTGAATCATCGATATACAGTGGAGCGTCGGTGATTTCGCCCATGCGGCGCGCCATTTTGGTCCAATCGTCATCACTGAGACGTCCAGAGCGCATGTCGGCCAACTTGATCCGCGCTTCGGCCGACAGCAGCCGCATCACGATCTCTGACTTGCTCATCTCAAGGCTGAAGATGACGCTGGCCCTGTTGTGGTGGATGGAGCAGGATCGCATGAAATCCATTGCCAGAGTGGATTTGCCTTGGCCGGGCCTGCCCGCCACGATGACCATCTGTCCACCGTGTAGACCGGTGGTGAGGTCGTCGAGCTCGGCGAATCCAGTGGGAACACCGCGGGTCAGTCCGCCGCGGGACTGGATGGCGTCGATCTCGTCCATGGTGTCTTGGATGAGATCGCCCAGCGGCGCATAGTCCTGGGAGGCGCGGTCTTCGGTGACGTCATAGACCTCGGCTTGGGCCCGATCGACTACCTCGGCGATGTCAGCGCCGTCCGCGCCGGCGTAGCCGTACTGCACCACCCGGGTGCCGGCTTGCACCAGGCGGCGCAGCACGGCCTTTTCGGCGACGATGCCGGCGTAGTAGCCGGCGTTGGCCGCGGTGGGCACCGCGGAGATCAGCGTGTGCAGGTACGGCGCACCGCCGACCCGGGCTAGCAGGCTGCGCCGGTCGAGCTCGGCGGCCACCATTACCGCGTCGGCGGGCTCGCCGCGGCCGTACAGGTCCAGGATCACGTCGTAGATGCTCTGGTGGGCTGGCCGGTAGAAGTCAACCGGGCGCAGCCTTTCCAGCACGTCGGCGATCGCATCCTTGCTCAACAGCATCCCGCCCAGCACCGACTGCTCGGCGTCGAGGTCCTGCGGGGGCTGGCGCCGATCGTCGAGCTCGGTGTAAGCCTGCAGCCGCTGGCGGGCGCGGGTCGGTGTGGGCATCTCGAGATCGGTCATGCGGCCACCCACTGGGCGCCGTCGTGATCCTCGTCGCGGTCCCCGGCGAGTTCGGCCGCGATCACGGGCCAGCACTGATCACACACCATCGATTTCAGCGGCAGTTCGGGGCGCATGGTGGCGCGGTGTGAACCGCACAGCATGCACTGGCAGCCTCCGCTGATCGCCAGGTCCATCAGCAGGTCGGTGTCGATAGCGGATGGAGCCGCAATGTCTTCGACCGCAACGGGTTCCGCTGTCAACTGGGCTAGGGTTTCGTGCGCCCAGCGGGTCAAGGCCGCCGCCAAAGGCATCTGCGGGAACAACCGATGGGCCCGCCGTCCCGCCGCGGCCAGCGCGGCGATCGGGTCCACGGGACGGCCGAATTTCACCTCGTGTGCCTTGAGGAGCTCGGCGCGGCCGGCGGGGCTGGTGACCGCGGCCACTTGGGCATACCAGTGCGCAGTGGTGCGTTCCTGTTCCTGGCGGGCCTGGCGTTGGGCCCGCTGCTCCCAGGCGCGTTGCAAGGGGCGCAGCCGGGGTCCGGCACCGGGCACGTTGTGGTGCAGCCGCCACAGCGCGAGGCGCCAGGGCCGCTGCAGGTCCGCCGGCATCGGCCGGTGCAGCTTGTCGAGGATCTGATCGGGCAACCACCCTGCGGCCAGCCGGTTTTGGATCTGCGCACCCAGCATGAACCTCAGGTGCTTGGGCAGCCGTGCCAGCACCTCGGGCAAGCCGGCCAGCACCTGGCGCAGTTCGTCGGTGGATACCTCGACCTCAACCGGTCGGGAGCTGTCGGGCTGCTCGTCGTTGCGGGGGGTAGGGGGGTAGAGAGATTGGTTCTTATAAGGAAGGCGCCGCGAAAAGGTGACCGAATCGGGCTCGCAGTGGCTGCCCGAGGTGATGACCCGGCCGTCGCGATCCCGGGCGAGCACGGCGATATCACCGGTGAATTGGTCGTTGATCGCCACCATTGCGCGGGTGTTGCGGCCTTGGGCTGCCCGATAGACGATCAGCCCGTCGGCCGCCAACGCCGCTAGCGCGCGCCCGACGGTTTTGAGGTCGTAGCGTCGGCCGCCGCCGGCGGCGATGAGCTCGACGAGTTGTCCGAGTGCTACCCGGTCGTCGGTGATTCGGCTCCAGCCGCACAGCAGCTTGAGTACCGCGGTCAGGACGTGGCGTCGGGCGCCTCGCAGGCCAAGCTGGGCAGCGTGTGTTTCGACGCGGCCGCGCACCATTTCGGCGTCGGAAAACGTCACCCGCTGTCGATGCCGGCAAACTTCCTGCGGCCGGCCTCCGCCGCGCCGGCGCGCGCCGACATGTGGCGTCTTTGAGCAGTTCAGACGGTGTTTCTGCGACACTTCGCCTGAATACGTTGAATTGTGTCCTGGGTAAGAGCTACCCTGGGAACTACTTGTCACGCAGTTCTCCCTGTTCAGCACGGGGACCGAGATTCGAAGTTGGCGCTTCGGACCTCACGAAACTCGGAGTTGGCGCTCCGAATTCGACCTTCTGATCGATTCCCAGATCCCCCTTCCGGGGGGTTTCTGTTTTCTGGTCCCGCTATTTTTTTGTGGCGTCTCTCCCCTGGTGTTCGGGGATGTTGGGCGGCTATTGCCTCCTTTCCGACGTGGCTTCCTGATCCGAGTCGTCGGCTTCATCCGACCATGCCTTTGACCGATGAAGGCGGACCGACACGAACTTTCCTGTTTGCTGGCTCTAGCTCGGCGTCATACGGGGGCTCGGAGTCGCTGAAATCGTGTTTGCTGAGCTGCCCCCACCGACGATTTGCCAATTAAAACCGCTGGTAGAGCACCATTTCTACGCATTGTTTGCTGGCGGCCGACCGGCGGCACCGAAGGGCTCCACGCCCTCGAAACCGTGTTTGCTGGCGCGCTAGCCCCTCCATGGGCGTGGGGAAAAGCCCAGGTCGGCCCCGGTTGTCGGGCCGGACAACCGGGACCCCAACCGCCTGGTGCTAACTGTTGCAAGCACCCGCTGTTGGGTCGGGCGCAGATCACGCGGTGGCCTTGGTCAGCTCGGCGCCGAGCGCTAGGTCGACGCCGCTGCCGACGCGTACCGACCACCCGGCGTCGGTCATCTGCTGTCGCAGAAGGGGGTCGGGTTCGAGCAGGGCCATGGCCGTCGCGGGCTCTGTAGCCTGATCACTGCGATACCAGGCGTACGGGTAGCCAGCGGGATCACAGACGACCCAGCCACGATGGCCGGACGGTCGTCCTTTGGTGGCCGCACCGTCAGCGCTCTTGGCGGATGACATGAGAACTCCTTTCCGATTTCAGCTGCACCCCTGCCGGGTGCGGGAACCTCAGAGCCGAGGGGGCATCGACAATGCGCGCCCCGGCGGCTCGGCATCGCTGCCGTCGGCAACATCCACGCCGTAGTGGTGGGCCAGGGTGATCAGCACCGAACACGGGGCGCCGACGACACACTCACCGGTCGGCACGCCCTCGCGCTCCCCCGCCCACGGCCCAGCACTGAACGTGCACTCGGCGCAGACCACGGCAGAGTCGGGACAGCACAGGGTCTCCTCGCCATGGGCCGTTGCAGCGCTCGAGCTCTCGTTGCAGGCCTGGCAGACCATGACCACGGGGCGGTGCCGGGCCGCGTGTGCGAGCAGATCCGAACGATGCCCAGGCTCACCAGCTCGCCCGGGCGGGGCATCAGCCAGAATCGCCACGAAGATGCGCCGCAGCAGATCGGGGTAGCCACCCGCGGTGGCGGCGATGACATCGCGATGCGCGCCATCAGGGAGGTAGTGCGCGATTTCTTGTTCCACTGTGCCTCGGCTCAACGCCACCACCCAGCCGCACCGCTCGCAGCGCCGCGAGGCCAGCCAACGGCTGCCGTAGGTGAAGGGGCCTAACCGCGTGGCGATGTGGTTGCAGCGTTGTCCACACACTGCATAGATTTCGGGCCGGTAGCATTCTTCGACACCTGCCGCGACGCGAGGCCCGAAAACGGCGACATCCACCGCGTGCCAACGCGACTGAAATCCATCGCTGGCCGCCGCGATGGCAAACCGCGATTCGCCATAGCCACTCATCGGGTCACCGTCGCAGTGTCGGCGGCATCGGCGGCAACTGCGCCGGCACCGGACGGCGGCGACAGCCAACGCGGATCGACCTCAACCCCGCCCTGCTGAGCTCGCGCAGTGACCAATTGCCGACGACGCTGCGCGGCAACCGTATTCACCGAAGCCCCATCGTGCTGTCTCACGCTGTTTTCTCCATTGCCGGTAACCGATCGGCCTGCTCCACCACATGGGCGGCCAATCGCCTGATCTGCGCGTAGCGCTCCGGGGTCATCCGATCCGGGGCCGGCTTGCGCACGCCATCACCAGAACCGGTGATGAGCGCATCGGCCTGCAAAGTCTTGATGTCGAGCGTCTCGAGCATCACCGGATCAGACCCGAAATCGGTGGTCGCGAAATAGGCACGCACTGGCCTGGTCTGTCCGGGCCGCCCAGGCCGCCCCATGGCCTGCTTGTGCACGCCCGGGGACCAATCCAGCTCCCCGAATACCAGCGTGTTGACCACCTCTTGCAGCCCGTCGATACCAGCCCCCGAACGCAGCGACATGATCAGCACTCGGGCCCGACCGGCCATGAAATCGTCTAAGGACCGCTCTTTTTCCCTGTCCGTCTCGCGCCCGGTGTACATCGCCGGCCGGTAGGAGCGCAGCCGTTCGGCCCAGATGTCATGCACGGCGTGATGCCACCCCAGCAGGATCACCCGCTGTTCGCTTTGCAACAGCAGCTCCACGAAGTCGGCAACAAACGGCGCCTTGGCAATTCCGGTGTGCTGACGCATCATCCAGTCGAATTGACCTGCCGCCGTCCAGCGTTCGCGAGGGTTAGCAGACTGGTCCAAGATCAGCCGGGCCAGCGCAACCGCATTACCCTCTATCTCGCTGAGCACCTTGGGATCCGACGGCACCGACTGCTCGATCGGAATGATCGGCGGAACCTCGATACCGACCTCTTCAAGCGTGCGCCGCAGCAACAGACCCTGCGAGGTCAAATATGATCTCAACGCCGTCGGGTCATACACCTGGGTTTTGGTGTCCAGCCCCGAGGTGTGGCACCACTCCCGCGCGAACTCATAGCGGTCGCCCAACGCGCCCGGGCGCAGGACGTCGATGACGTTGTAGATCTCCCCGCCGTAGTTGTAGATCGGGGTCCCCGACAGACCAACACGGTAGGTGGCCTCGCGGGCCACGGTCATCGCGGCCTTATACCGGTCGGATTGGTCCCGGCGCAGTTCCTGCACCTCATCGAAAATCACCGTGTTCACAACACCTTTGAGGTGGTGCTGCCACTTGGCCAGCTTCGAGTAACTCATCACAATCAGATCCGCGGTGCGCCCGCGGCGCCGCAGCGAATGAATCGGCCCGGTCTTGACCTCGACCGAGGTGAGCTGAGGGTAGAAGGTGGCCAGCTGGCGCCGCCACTGCTTGGGCATCGTGCCGGTCAACGTGACCGCGAGAGCCGGGCGCGCCTGCGGCCGCTCCAACAGCGCCAGGCTGGTGAACGTCTTGCCCATCCCGAGCTCGTCGGCAACCAGCACCCCGCCGGTCGCCCACACCAGATCCCGCGCGGTGCGCTGATAGCCCCGCAGCGGCACCGCCGGCGACACCCATCCAGGGCCCGCATCGACCGACAGCGCGCCGCCGGAAAGAACATGCTGCACAGCGCTTTCGGCGCGCCGATGCTCGCCGGCCATCGCCCGCAGCCGCTGGCGATCCTGCAACGAGGCCTTCATGGGCCACCGGTCGGTCAGCCATTCCAAATCCCGCGCGACCTCGAGAGTGCCCGTCAGCGTGACCGTGCCACGGGTGGTGGCGGCAACCCGCGGAAAGATCCGCTTGATGCGGATCATGACGTCGGGCTCTGCCTCGATCTCCCACACCCCTTCCGGGGCCCACCGGTACTGACCGACGACGCGCGCCGTCACAGCACCAACCCCGGCCCCGGCAGCGCGACCATCCGCACCGGCACCCCGAAAATTTCGGCGGGCATCCCCGACAGCGAGGACAGCCGCGGCGTCGCGACCACCAGCGCCCCCACCCGCTCATGCGCGGCATACCGGGCCAACTGCGCCAGCACCGACGAACCGCTGGCCCGCATCTTGACCTCGAGAGCCACGCAACCATCAACGAGGAAGTCGGGCCGGTCGCGCTGGGTGAGCCGAAATTCCCGCTCAACCCGAAAGTCGTGCTCCTGCAAGACCTGTTCGATACCGTCTTGCAGGGCGATCTCGCGCGCTGCACGGTAGATCCGCCGCCCCAGGACCGCCACAATATGGTCAGCGATTGCCACCGCATCCGCCGCGGTGTCTTGCGTGGCGTAGTGCGGCGCGCTCACTGTGCCACCACGCTGTCGAACCCAGCGAGCGCATCGCTGTCTGTCAGCAGTGCAGACCACCGCGGGTCGACGTCGATCATGTCGCGGTGCGCTCGTGCAGTCAGGCATTGCAGCGGCGTGTCTTTGCGCAGATATAGCGGGTGGCGCGGCTGTCCGCTGCAGGTCCAGCCCAGTACGGCGAGGCTGCCGCCGGTGGCCTGACAGATCCGCCACATCCGGCTGGCCACGGCCCGGGCCCGCGCCGGGTCGGCGTCAGCACCCCAGGCCAAGACGATCACGTCGTGCGCGGCGGCCTGGGCGTCGAGCTGAGCGTCATTGTCGTACTGCGGATCGTCGCTGGTCCCGATCGGATCATCCATGCCGCCAAGGTCTTTGGGGTTGGTGGCCCGCGCGGCGTACAGGTTGGTCAAGGTGACCGCGCTGTAGCCGAAACCGTCGGCAAACCCGATGTCACGCCGCGATGTGGGGTCGTCGCGGTGCTCGTCGGCGGCCGACGGGTTCAAGGAGATGAACATCAGTGCCGGCCCGGGCCCACGCCGGCAGCTCAGCCAGTACCGGTAGCGCCGATCCGACGAGAAGTGCGCTCGGCGCTCGGGGCGATGCCAGTGCGGCAGGTGAAGATCCAACATCAATGTCACAACACACCTCTTATGAGTGAAAAGCCCTGCGACTCAGGCGCTTTTGGCTGGCAGGGGACGTGAGCGCGCGTTGCGCGCCCCGCCGCCGAAGGTGCGCGCGCAGACCAAGACACGCTGTCCTGGTACGCGGCGGTTCCTGTTGTAGAGCACCATGATCGTGATCGCCATCCGCACACCTGCGGTGCCGGTCAGGGTCTCCCCCAACGCGGCAGCGTGGGTGCGCAGGGCCGGCGGAAGCACACCCAGCAGGGTGTCGGCCAGCCGCTCCGGATCGATACGGTCGCCCAGATGGTGTTGGATCAAGCCGATGCCATGGACAAGCGGCGCATCGTAGGCATCCATGCGCAGGTCCCACACCTGAAAAATCAATTCCAGGGTGTCGCGAATGAGATCGGCGCCGCCGAGGGCAAAAAGCTTCTCCAATGTCGCGGTGCAGCGCACGTTTCCGGCCTTGGGTGCGTGATGAATCTGCAGCTCCAAACTGGTCACGACGCGTTCAATCGCCAGCACGTCAGGATCACCGCTGGCCTTGCGGGCCTGCCAGTGATCCCAGGTGGACGGGCGCCGCCGTTCCCGGTTGAGCCGATCAAACAACCGGGCTTCGTCAGCTACCGTCAGACCCTCATGGATGCGGGCCACCATCGTGGCCTGGGGGTCACGCAATCGCGCAGCCTCCCAACGGTGTTGGCCATCAACCAGCGCGTAGCGCGGGTTGTGGTCGTGACCGCGATCGCTGACCTCGATCACCCCGGCCAGCCGGCGATCCCAGCCGGCGGCCAGCTTGCGGGCCCGGCCCATATCGACCGCGCGCTGATAGGACGGATCGACGAACAACTCCTCGACGCGCACCGCGTCGATGTAGCCGCCCGCGTTGGCCGCCGCCGCGGTGACACTCACACTCATCGTCATGCTGCTGTGGTCCTTCCTCGCCGCGCACCCGGTGTGCGCTCCACGCCGCCGCCGGCATAGATGTCGTGGCAGGCATCGCATCGGGTCCGGCCCGGTGAGTGCCAGGTGGCTTTGCAGTCCACGCACAACCCACGCCGGTACGCGTCATGCCCATCGGCAGGTGCCCCGCTGCCCGCCGCCGCCGGCGCTCGTCTCGCCGTGCCGCCGGCCGCCCTCATGCCGCCCCCTGGTCTTCGGCGACGACTCCTGGCCGCTGCGCGCTGCGCCGCCGTTGGCGACGCAACTCACGGACACGTTCGGCCATGGTCATCCCGCCCAGGACACCGCGCTGATCACGGCCCTTGTTCAGCCCATAGCTGCGGCACTCGTCCAACACCGGGCAGTACTGGCAGATCGCCTTGGCTTCGGCCTGCACCAACGGACTACGGCTTAGCCAGTCGACCTCGGGAAACGCAGCGCACGCCCCCTTTGAGACGAAGCTGACCAAGTCCACTTCCTCGCTGGCCGGCGGCGGTTCTGGACAAGGCAACGACAAATACCGGTGCACCGAGCGGGGAGTGACCCGCAAGTAGTCGGCGATCGCATCAGGTGACTGGCCACGATTGCGCATCCGGTGCGCGGTGATTCGGTGGTTGATCGATCGCGTATTCGGTGTTGTCGCAACCTCATTCATGATCGGTCCCCCAACGTGTTCTCACGCAGCCGCCGATACTGCGCGCCGACGTCGGCGATACCCAGCCGCGCCAACGCCTCAGGAACACGGCCCGGGCCGACCGCGGCGCGCGGGCGCCCGTCAGTGGGCTTCGCGTGGATTCCTAACCGCGACATCACCGCGGTGAGCGTCAGCATCATCGACGCGCTCGGGCACGCCACCTTCATCCCTTGTCGATTGAAATGCGCCGCGGCATGCACCGCCCCGCGGCTGACTCCCACCGCTGCGGGCATGCCCTGCCCGAACAGCCACCGACCATCACGAAAGCCATAGCGGCCCAACACGGTTTGCGGATTGGCGATGACGATCGTGCCGCCGTCGGCGCCGACGTCGATCAACTCGACATCCTTGTGCGCCAGAGCCTGCGCCATCCATAAGGCGGTGGGCCCGTCCTCGAAGTGAATCCGCATCCGTTGACCGACACGCTCGATGGGTGTGAACGCCAACACCGCCGCGACGTGACGCGTACGCGTCTCGGGATCCTCACCCACAGCGCACAGATGCAACCGGACCGCAGACACGAACGAAGCGAAATCCTGCGACTGCGGCCGCGGCCGCCGCGGGGGTGCACATTTGGTCGCGTTCATGCCGAGACCCCCAGCCCGGTGAGCTCACCTGAACCCGCCTGCAGGCCAGCGATCTCACCCAACCTGGCCATCGCTAGAGCCCACTGAGTTTTCTTGCGGCGCTCGGGCACCCACACGCCGGCATACAGCCCGCTCTCGGCCCCAGAGGCGACTGCGTCACCCGCGCATTGCCGCCCCACGGGGCAGCGCCGGCACATCTGCTCGAGGTGGACCCGCACATCCTGCTTGGGCCGATGCTCAGGGGTCCACAACTCCGGGGCATCCGAGGTCTCCAGGTAGCACACGGCCTGCTTGCGCCACTGCTGCTCACGGATCACCATCATCATCGCGCACGCCCCAATACCATTGGTGTGCTCGTAATTTCAGCGATAAACCGCACCGCCATGCCGGCTACTCGCGCGGCAGCGGGCCGGGCGGGATCGTCGAAACGAATCGCTGACCACAGCGCGTCGTATTCGCGTCGCAGGAAGCCGAATCCCTCGTGGCTCGACGACAAGGCGCGCCTGGGGCCCACGGCCGCGCGCACGGCGCGCTGCTCGGCCAGTGCGGCACGACACCGGTCGCCGGCGGGCCCAATGGGGTTGTAGAGGTCGGCGATGAACCGGACGGCCATCGCGCCGGCCTGCGTAGCCTCAATGCGGGCGTGGTCGATGCGGTTGGCGCGTACGTCCTCCCAGAGCTCGTCGACCTCCTCGCCCAGCAGCATCGCGCCCTCTTCGACCGATCCCCAGATGCGCGGATAGGCGGTCAGGCTTCGGGTCAACTCCTCCCAGATAGCCAGCTCGGCGCACTGGTAAGGGCCCGCGGGGGCCGCCATCAGCTCGGCGGGTGTTGAGAGGTCTTCGATGGTGCTCGCCTCGACGAACAGCGCTGGTGTGCTCATACCAGCACCGCCTGCCGGTCCAGGCCCAGGTGCCGGATGCACTCGGCGCACGCCTCGTCGCCAGGCACGCACGGCCAGCTGCACAGCAGGCAGGAGCTGGTGCAACTACGGCAGGCCCATTGGCCGTCCACCCGGACTGGCTCGATCGGCTCCTTGCCGCACAGCGGGCAGTCAGCGAAGGCCGCGGATGCGGGCCGACTGAGGCCCAAGGAGGCGGCGACGGCCCCTGCGGCCGCGTCTAGGCCGGTGTTGGTGCACGTCAGCACCGTGGAACGGACATTGAGGGCAGAAAGGCTTGATTCCGCTGATGGGTAGCCTCTACCCTGAGATTGACTCAGCAAAGTCATCTCCTCCTTCAGGGGGGAAGACCCTTGGGCGCGAAGCTGGTACCTTCGTCGTCCAAATCCCAGAGTTAGCCCCCTTCGGGGGGTTCTCTGTTTTCTGGGACAGGGTCATCGCTATTGACATGTGCGAAAAGCGCCGCGTCCGCGGCGGGCGCAGCTAGCTCAGCAGCCGTACCACCACCTTCGAAAAGCCCTGCGCGCCAAGAAACATCACAAGATCCGTCCTTCCCCTGCCGCAGGGTCGGCGATGGCTTGCCGCACCAGCTGGCGTTGGCGGGTGCTAAGCCGGACAAGGTGGTTGGCCAGCGCCGCGGCCTCGGTGCCGTCCGGCGCCATATCCCCGGGGTAGACGACCAGCCTCGGCTCGCCGTCCGGGGCCGGAATCTCGGCAACGAACCCAAACCGAGCAACATCTTCGCCGCAGGCGTGCAGCTGCCACCCCTGGCGCAGCAACGCCAGCGCCCACCAGTACGCGATACGCACCCCGCGGTCGGGTTGGCACACCCGCCCCGGAATCGGCGCCACGCACTTACGGATCGGCGCCGGCGCGTTCATCAAGCCGAGCCCGCGCAGCAGGTCCAGGAGCTCGTCGAGCTGCTCAGTCCACCCGAGGGCACCCAGGCGCCACACCGCTTCGGCGAGCAGGGTGGGCACGTCATGGGGAAGCGCAGGGTTGTGGTCGTTGCTGCGCACCACCTCGACGAGGCGATACGAGGCCAGTCGCACACTCACGCGCGCCGCCAGCTGATTGGCATCGAAGTGCACGCCAAGCAGCAGATCGCCGCGCCGGCGCAGTTCAGTGGTCCACCAGTACACGGGACGCACGGCCTGGGCGGGCTGCTTGATCCGCGAGGTGGGAATGGGGGCGAAGCATGGCTCGAACCCGGCAAGGGAGGGCATCTGAGGCGTTGGGCGATGCCCAAGTGCGTGAGGCAGTTTCACCAAATCCTCCTCATTAAGCCGGTCTTACGCACACCATACTCTAAACTAAGACGATAAAGTAAGACACTAGGATTAACAATTTTCGGGAGCCCTCGGTGAACCTGTCTAGCTATGACGCGCCAGGCCGTAGACCTCGTATGACGCGCCGTGTGCTGCGTGGCTTCAACGCACAGACCTTCGCCGAGATCCGCCGTCACAACGGCATCAGCGTCAGCGACCTCGCCCGGGTCGCCGACGTCTCGCCGGCGACCATCTTCAACTGGGAAGGCGGCAAGGGAACCCCTCAGGTGGATCTGCTTGCCCGCGTTATGCGCATCCTCGACACTCCGATCGAGCAGGTTGTGACCATCCCCGCCGACGAGCGCTACCCCGGTGACTGGCGTGTCCTCAAAGGGCTGACCCAGCCCGAGCTGGCCGCGGCCGCCAAGATCGCCACCACCACGCTGCGCGGCATCGAACGCGCCGACGCGGCACTCACTGACACCAACGCGGCCAAGCTCGCACAACGGCTCGGAATCAGCGTCGAGGAATACCAAGCGGCCTACCAGCGCGCCCGCCAACGGCCTCCCGGCGCCCCGGTGTAACGGCGTCGCAACTCCCAGCAAATCCCTGCGGTCGACATAGCCTCGATCGGTACGCGCCGCGCAGCTGAGCTGCGTGTGGGGCAGGGCCGGCGCGCAACCAGCAGCCACAGCCACAACGGGCCTGCTGGCGAGCCTTTCCATTCCCATCGGTCCTCCGAACGCCCTATGCCTTTGCCCCGGCACCGAGGCTGGGTACAGAAAAATTCCAACAGGTCAAACGCGGAAAGTCACGAAAGTGAGCAAAGGAAAAAACGACAACTCGCCAATAACGATTCGATAACAATCGCTGGGGGCGGAGTCGGGTCGGCGAATGGGGCCAGCCGGTGAGCAGCAGGCACAGGGCGGTGGCGCCGAGGGGTGCCCAGCGGACTGCGGCAGTGGGCCGTGATGCACGGGCGCTGTGCTTTGGCGCGCTGTTTTCCGGCGTCCTTGGGGGTGGTTCTGAGGCGCTCACGGGGCGCGGTCTCCTTGCCTGGGCCTGGTGGGTATGGGTGCAGACGCTACCAACAAAAACACAGCGGTGCAATGGTTTGAAACATTGCGCTAGGTTTTTTGCTGGGGTGTAGTCCAAAGCATGCAGGGCAGCACGGCAGCGCCCGAGGGCTTCACCCCTTGGCTTGGACAGGTCCCGGCCCCTACCGCACCACTACTCGATATCGGTGACATAGCGACACAATGCGCGATCGGGCGGTCGTTCCGCGACGTCTTGCAGACCCGTTTGGTCGCGTACCAAGTCGTATTTCGTCCCGCCACATCGCGCGACTCGACGCGACTCGGCTAACGCGTCTTGCGGCCTGCGTTCAGGCAGAGTCGACGATGTCTGAGAGCGCGAGCGGCCCGTCGAACTGGTTACGCCCGGCGAGGGTGTCATAGACAGCGCCGGGATCGTCCAAGGTGACCGCATCGAGGTCGACGCCCTCGACTGAGTGTGGATCGACCCGCACCCACCGCCACGGATGGGCCACTACCGCAGCGTCATTGAGAAAACCGGTGTAGTAGCCGTCGAGAATCGTTTCACCGGGCAGCATCACAAGATGCAGCGAGCCAAAGAAGTAGCGGTCGTTGTGATTACGGAAATGACCCATCAGGTGTCGACCGAACAGCCGTGCGGTCACATCGGTTTCGTGCCCGGCCGAATGACCTTCAAAGCGCGGCGCCGGCGGATAGTTGCGGGACACGATCCCCGCTCCCCGCACGGTGACCGTCGACAGATCGACGTGCCGGTAGCCGCCACTGATCAGGTAGCCCGTCGCCCAGAGCCCTCCCAACAGCGCAGGATCTAGGCCTGGCCCGATCCCGGCGAGCACATCGTCATCCACTGCAACTGATGGGCCGCGAGGCTGTCCGTGGCCGAACAGCTCTTTGGCCGTCCAGCCCGAGAACATCTGCTCGAGCACCACACAGTGATGCCCTTGGGGAAGGGTCCGCACCTGACCTCCGACCCAGCGGTAATACTGCGATTTCGTGGGCGGAACGGCATTGCGGGGCAGGTCTAATTCCCGGGCCACGCGCTTATATTCAGCGATGAATTCGGAGTAAGCGTGCATGTGACGTTCGTCGAGAAGCGCCTTCAACAAATTCGCCACAAAGCCAGCCTAGAAGCCAAAAGCGACTCTATGCGACTTCACCACGCGACTCGACGCGACTCCGAAAGACGAGAAGAGGCCCGGAAGCGACATCGCTTGGCGCAAACTGGGTGCCCGCGGTGCTTACGATGAAGCCAATGACCGCCACCTCGCTGTTCAAAGACCACGCCAGCGCCTACGCCGCCTGGTCGGTGAAGAATCCGGTCAACAACCAATACGACCGGCCCACCATCCTTGAACTGGCCGGCGATTTGAGCGGAAAACACGTTCTCGAACTGGGATGCGCCGCCGGCGGCCTGACCACCCATCTGGTCCAACGAGCCGCCGAGGTCCTCGCCGTTGACGCCGAGCCGCAAATGATCGAGCTCGCCCGTCAACGGCTCGGCACTGCGGCCCAGTTCGAACTCGTCGACCTCGACCAGCCCACCGACATCGCCCCACCCGCCAGCGTGGACGTCGTCGTGGCCTCGCTAGTCCTGCACTACATCCAAGACTGGGCTCCGCTGATGCGAGAGCTTCACCGCTGCCTCAAGCCCGGCGGAACGCTGGTCTTCTCCATGCACCACCCCATCACCGGATGGCTGTTGTCAGATCGCGCGGATTACCACCGCACGCAGCTGGTCAGCGAGGTGTGGAACTGGGGTGGCCTCGAGGTGACAGCCCAGTCATACCGCCGGCCCCTATCGAGCATCTTCGGTGAACTCCGACGCGCAGGCTTCAGCATCGACACCGTCGAAGAACCACAGATCCAGCCCACCGCTGACATCGACGCCGAGCTGCTCCACGCACTGAACACCCAACCGTTCTTCCTCTACATACGCGCCCAACGCGACTAACTACCCGCCGCCATGAATCCTGCTGTGCGCGTGAAGATTTGCGGCATCGGCACCACTGACGACCTGGCGGCCGCGGTCACCGCCGGCGCCGACGCAATAGGACTGATCGTTGGCACCACACACCTCAGCGAAGATGAACTCGACATCGAACAAGCCCAACACCTCGCCGCGGCCACCCCGGTGTTCGTTTCCACGGTGCTGGTCACCCACCTCACGGAGGCCTCCCGCATCTGCGAAGTGGCAGACCTCCTCGGCGTCGACACCATCCAAGTCCACGGCGAGCTGACCGCCACTGCCGCGCGCGAACTCTGGCGCCACCGCGCACACCGCCGCATTATTCGCACCGTGCACATCACCGGCTCGCAGAGCATCGACGAAGCCGACGAAGCAGCCACCGCCGCCCACGCGCTCCTGCTCGATAGCCGCACCGAAACCCGTTTGGGCGGCACCGGCCTCACGCACGACTGGACCACCAGCCGTCGCATCGTCGAACGCCTCCACCCGCTGCCGGTCATCCTCGCCGGCGGCCTGGCCGCAGACAACGTCGGCCAAGCCATCGACACCGTCCACCCATTCGGCGTCGACGCCAACAGCCGCCTCAAATCCGCGACCGGCCGCAAAGACCCCGCCGCCTGCACAGCCTTCGTCGCAGCCGCCACCACCCGCGTCAGGTAAAAAGCCGCAACGTCGCTCTACGGCGCTATCGTCGCCCCATGAGGCCAGCATGAGCACCCAGGCCGACACCACAAGACCAGGCGCAATCGACCTCGCGCCTGGCGTCCAGCTGCCACCTGAAATCGTGACCGCCGGTGTCGCGGTACTAGCCAACCGCGGCGGCGGAAAATCCGCCGTCACACACCGACTCGTCGAACTCATGCACACCGCCGGCCTGCCAGTGGTCGTACTCGACGTCAAAGGCGACTGGTGGGGCATCCGCTCCAGCGCCGACGGCAAGGGCCCAGGCCTGCCCTTCGTCATCTTCGGCGGAGACCACCACGACGTACCCCTGGAACCAACCGCCGGCCAGTTACTCGCAGACCTCATCGTCGACGACCGGATCCCCGCCGTGCTGGACCTATCACACATGAGCAAGGCACAAGCACGCACATTTGCCACCGCATTCGCCGAACGGCTCTACCACCGCAACCGCGACCCCCTCCACGTGGTGATCGAAGAAGCCGACGTCCTCATCCCCCAGCGCGTATCAGCCGACACCGCGCGACTTTTGGGTGCAATGGAAGACCTCGCCAAACGCGGCCGCCACCGCGGCCTGGGCCTCACAGTGGTCAGTCAGCGCGCACAAGAAACCGCAAAATCCGTACTGGAACTGATGGAGACGGTGATCCTGCTCCGCATGACCGGACCCCGCTCGATCAAAGCCGTCCAAGACTGGATCAACGTCAACGCCGACCACGACGACACCACCGCCCGCCAAGTCATAGCATCCCTGCCATCACTGGCCGTAGGCGAAGGATGGGTGTGGAGCCCCGGGTTCCTCCGAATCCTCAAGCGCACAACGTTTCCGATGTTCAGCACCTTCGATTCGCACGCCACACCCAAGCCAGGACAAACACGGGTGGTCCCGAAGAAACGCGCCGACATCGACCTCGACAAACTCGGCGCAGAGATCGCCGCAACACGAGAACGCGCCCACCACAACGACCCACACACTCTTCACGCCGAAATACAGTCCCTGCGCAGCCAACTCGCCGCCGCCAGCGCACGCGCAGACCAGGCGACCCAGCAGGCGTCCGCCGCCGCGCAGCTCCTCGAGCAGCGCGAGAGTGAAATCGCCACACTGCGCGCACAACTGACCGACCTTCAGACACGACGTCACGAAGACCCCCACGTCGTCAAGTCACTGCGATCAGCGGCCGAACTGATCAACTCGGCACTGCACACCCTCACCACCGCGCCGGCACCGCCTACCGCACCAGCGCACGAGACCACATCCTCGACACGGCCTGCCGAGCCCAAGCACCCGAGCCAACCACGCCCCACCAACGCTGCCACCGCACAGCACAACGGCGACCCATGCTCCCCCACCACCCTCGGCCAACCGGCCGAACCAAACAGTGACGCGCCGTTGCGGTTTCGCTCCGGAGCGCACCGCATGATCACCGCGCTGGCTCGAATGGCCCCGCTGCGACTCACCAAATCCCAGTGGGCCACGGTCGCGCGAATGAAGCACACCGGCGGCACCTGGTCGACCTACCTCGGACAACTGCGCCGCGCAGGACTCATCGATGAAAACGCCACCGGGTTCACCTTGACCGAGGCCGGCTGGCAATACGTCGGCCACCGGCCCAAACCCATGACCGCCCAAGAGCTCCAGCAGCACTACCTCGGCATCCTGCGCGCCGGAGCGGCGCGAATGCTCCAAGCAGCCATCGACGCCTACCCGAACGGGTTGACCAGAGATCAGATCGCCCAGGCAGCCGATGTGAGCGTCAGTGGCGGCACCTTTTCGACCTACCTCGGCCAGCTGCGCCGCAACGGCCTCGTCGAACAACGCGGTGACCTCGTCGTTGCCACCGACGTCCTCATGCGCGCAGCATCAGGCGCAAGCGACTCACTGCCACACAGGGATTCAGAACAGCGCTGAAAGTCACGGGTGTCAGCCTGTTGCTTTTAGGCTGTTCGGCGCAGCCGAAGAACGTCGCGCACCACGCAGCCGACGCGCTCGGCGGCCTCCGCGGCCGATAGCGTCGGATTGAGCAGAATCTGCAGCTCGTCGGCAGTGAACCTGGGTTCGGCATCCCAGGGTGCCTCATCCCACCCGGTTTCGCTGAAGCCGGAAAACAATTCGTCGCGCACAGCAATCCTCACGAAAGTTGATGCTGAAGGGGAGCTTTCGAGCGCCATTACAAGATAGCCATCGCCGAGCGCTCCGCGGGGCGTCATCGCCGCCTCGGAAGAACCGCTCGCGTCGATCGTACCGGCGCCACCTCCCGTCAGTCATTTCGAGATGTCGGCTCAACGAACCTCCACCCGATCACGAATTCGGCCCAGCCACGCGCATGTGGCCGGGGCCGGCCGAGCTCCACCCAGGCTCTATGTGGTTCGTCGAAGACCCAGCGAAACACCAGGCCGGTGTCGCCCTCGCCCAGGAACGGCGCCGCGGCGACGTAGCGGTGACCCGCCGCTGCAAAAGCAGCCGCGAAGGCCGACCACTCACTGTCGTTCTCCCACCACAGCGGAGTGAGCGCGCCGGACTCCTCCAGCTCAGCAAGTGCCGCAACCTCGCCATGGGTGTCCACCGCGTGAACGAAACGGGCCCACCTCGGGTGGGGCCGCCGCGGCTTGCCGAGCCTTTCCCACAGCGCATGCGCGTTGTCCCAATGCCACGGCTTCTCCCAGAATTCCCACGGATCATCCGGCCAGCCGTCGGACTTCGTGGCAGCCAGAACGCACGCGAACTCGAACACCGCGCGGCTGAAATCGATCCACCGCCCACCTCTTTCATGCTCACCCATCGTGGCGTCCGCCGCGTATAGCAGTGTCAGTCACTCCCGAGCGTGGTAATCACGCCCCCTTCTTGGGAGGCATAGTGCTCGGCGAGAGCGTGCTCGGCATCAGTGAACGCGCGGATCGCCTCGGGCCGGCCAGGAACTCGAACCAACATCGTCAGATCTTGGATTCGCGCGGGAGGCAGTTTCGGCGCCTGCCGACTACTGTGCAAAGGCTCAGACACCAGCCCATTATCGACGACCGAACCGACATCACCGACGCAACAGCTCGACGCCCCAAGGGGCAACCGCGCTGTGCCGACGGACGAATTGATCGCCCTGTCATGAGACGGCGTTACGGTCGGCAACGTGCACGCCACCGAGACCACAACCCGAAGGCACCGCGCCAGCCGGTGGGCCGTGGCTGCGGCCGCGGCGATCACTGTCGGCTGCGCCCACCTCGGTGTCAGCCAAGCCGGCCCAGCGGCGCCGCCGCGGGCGACTGGCTCCGTGGCCGGCCTACTCGCACAGGTACGCATCGTCGACCAGATAAACCCCGCACCCGGGTATGACCGCGGATGCGGAAAAGGACACGGCTGCGTGTTCGGCCCCGCCTGGAACGATCCCCTCGATCACACCGGCTGCGACACCCGCAACCGCCTGCTGCACACCGCGTTACACGACATCGAATACAAGCCGGGAACGCGGAACTGCAAGGTCATCGCGGGCCGGCTAGAGCCCGATCCCTACACCGGGCAAATCGTCGACCTCAAACACGTGGCGGTCGATCACATCGTGCCGCTGCGGGCTTCCTGGAATGCAGGTGCGGCCCAATGGGATTTGCAGCAGCGCCGGATCTTCGCCAACGACATGACCGAACTCGTCGCGGTATCCAGCTCAGCCAACAGCAGCAAAGGCGACTCCACCCTGTCCGAATGGCTACCCGCGATCGACAAATGCCCCTACGTCATCCGCTATCTCACCGTCACCGTCAAGTACCAGCTGCCGATCACCGTCAAAGACCGCGCGGCCGCGGCTGCGGCCTGCCAGAGCGACTGAGCGCGCGATCTCTTCGCCGTCCGTGCCACACAATGTCGATAGGTGCCGCCCGGCCGGGGCGGATGGTGTCGCAGAATATTTGGCATGCGGCTCGCCCACATCAAGTGCCTGATCGTCAGCGCCGCGGAAAGCAGGCGCATCGACTCAGTCCCCGAGCTGCCATGAGCCGGCGGCGCGGCGCGCCCTGGGCGGCGACGAGCGTTCCGATCATCCGCCGGCAGTGGTGCAGCGCGCTCGAGGCCACAGCGGAGATCTCATTCGACCAGTACAAGGTCCCACCACCGCCGGATGCCTCAGCGCACGACATCGCCACGGCGAAAAGGATCCAACGTCTGATCGCGAGATTCGCCGACACCGCCCCCATCATCAGAGCCGAAGCCCAGGCCCTGCGCACCGCGGAGCTCTACTGGGTCGCCCGCGACATGGTCGACGTCGTTTTGGATGCTGCCCAATCCCTACCGGAATGGACACCGGCAGCCGCGTTACCGGCTCCCACCGGCATGCTGTGCTGGGCGAAATCCGCGGGCACCGTCCCTTCGGGAACACTCAAACCCGACGCGGTGGAGGCCGGGCTGAACAACCCGGCCTACATCGCCCAAGGCCTCACCCCAGACGTCGCCACCATCATCGACATCTCCTGGGACGGCGTGTGGTGGTGGAGCAGACCAGATGGCCTGCTCCAATTGGTGCCGTTCTCACGCGAGGACCAAAACCCTGAGGTGTTACGGCTCGCCGACACCACCTCCCCGGTCTGGGCAGCGCAAACCATCATGGCCAAACCCGACGTCCCGCGTACTGAGGAAGCCAACAACACCGAAAGCGCGCACCCCTTCGTCAGCGTCGTAGGAGCGGCCTGGTTACTCATGGCCCAAGCCAACGTCGCCGAAACCCGCACCATCGGATCTCCTCGACCCCCGGAGCCCCAACCGGCTGACATCGAAGATGATCACCAGCCCCCAGAGCGACCGCCGCGAGAACCCTCAACCGTGACGATCGTCGACCTGCGTGCCCGAGCAGCCACCTATGAACCCGGCGCCGAGCCCGGCCGCACCTACAACCACCGCTTCCCCGTCGCGGGCCACTGGCGCCAGCAGGCCTGGGGCCCCAACCACAGCTGGCGCAAACCCAAGTACATCGGCGACTACATCAAGGGCCCCAAAGGTGCTCCGCTGATCGCCCCGAAAACCCGGGTGCACGTACTACGCAAAGGCCGCTGACCAGTGACCAATCCTCAAGAGCCGCAAGGCCTCAAGCTCTCCGAGGCCGCGAAACTCTGCGGTATCAGCGCTGACACGCTGCAGTTGCTGATCGCTGATGAGCTGCTGCCGCAAGCGCTGAGATCTGCCCGCGGACACGCCTACCTGCCCGCGGCCAATGTGCCCACCTGGCAGCACTGCCGACAGCTCGTGCTGCGGCAGCGCGACCGACACCTGCAACGCGCGGCGGATTTGATCGCGCGCGTCGAGGTCGAGCTCGAGGCGATCCGCAACGACATCACCGAGGCCCGCGACCACCCGGCTGAGCCCCTTGGCGTCGATCTCCTCGGCGCCACGAGCTATGCGACCTACGGGAACACCACCACTACGCTGGCGGCCACACTGCAGCAACTCGACCTGGTGCGCATGCAGATCGTCCGTTATCACTCTGCGTTGCAGGCGATTACCGACAAGGACCGCGGCTAAAAGCGCTCGCGGGGGTTCATTTGAGCCGCGGCCCACGGTTGGAGACCCCCGTGCTTGTCGCCGGCGTTGTTGACCCTGCCCGCTCGTATGGGTGTTTACGCTGGGTTGTGGCATTTACCGTCGTCGACCTCGCCGGGGCGGGATGGGTGCGTGGTGAACGCGAACCTGGTGGTGATGAAAGCAAGCGGTGGTTCATTCCCCCCGAACGCAGCCCGTACGCGGGCCGAGAGTGGTTGTTCAAGCCGCGCCGAACCAAGGAGTTGTTGCTCTCCACACAGCGCCAACAGCGTGGAGACACGCCCGACGTGCTGGTCCGAGGGGACGACTGGGCGGAGAAGATCTCATTCGAACTGGCCCACCTCATGACGGTGCCGGCCGCGACAACGGAATTGGCCCTGTCGGTGCAGCTCAGCGATCACCGACCGGTCCGGGGCTCGATCAGCCGCGATGTGCGGCCGAGTGGGTGGGTGCTCAGCGCAGGAGCGAGTCGGCTTGAGGAATTCGACGACGCCTTCGACGCCGACACTGGCCACGGACACACCATGGACGCGATCGCGCAGGCGCTCGCCGGGCTGAGCGGGCCACCGGAAACCCCGTACGAGGCGTGGCCGGCGTTCGACGTATTCGTCGGCTACCTCGTGTTGGACGCCTGGATCGTCAATACCGACCGTCACGCCTACAACTGGGCGCTGGTCCAGGCGCCGAGCGGCGTCATGCGCCTGGCCCACAGCTTCGATCACGGCAGTGCCCTGGGCAGCGGGTACGGCGAAGCCCTGCACGCGCGGGCGCTCGAGGAGGGCATCGAAACATGGTCCCGACGCGGGAAAGCCTCTCGGTTTCCTGACTCAGGCCCGCTGACACTGGTCGAGCTGGGGTTGCATGCGCTTCAGGCGGCAAGCCCACCGGCGCGCGCCCACTGGATGCGGCAAATATCGCAGGTCAGCGACCATGCATGCGAAGATATCGTGCAATCAATACCCGACATGTCAGAGGTAACCCGTAGGTTTGTTACCGAAGTTCTCGCAGTGAATCGGAGGCGGCTGATCGATGGCGCATAGCGGTCTTCTGATTCGCACCAACGGGATCCGGACTCCCGCAACGGTGGCGCGGCTCATCGTGACCCGACGCGACCCTGACGGCACGTATCGGGCAATAGGCTTCCTCGACAAACTCGTCGACGGAACCTTCGAGTTCGCGTATTTGCAGGCGGCAGTGCGGCATCCGTCGTTTGTGCCGCTGATCGGCTTCAGCGACGTCGGCCGCCGCTATCGTCGCGCCCACCTGTTTTCCGCGTTCGCCGAGCGCGTCATCGGCGCCAAGCGAGCCGACAGGCCACAGTACTTGGCGAGCCTGAACCTGGCTGAAGACGCTGATTCGTGGGAGATTCTCACCGCCTCGGGCGGATATCGAGAGGGCGACACGATCGAACTCATTGCGCTACCACAGATTGACCAGGCCAGGGGGCGCACCGAGGCGCGGTTCTTGGCGCACGGCATCCGTTACTGCACTGATGAGGCCAGCCGCGCAATTTCGGCGCTGACACGCGACACCGTGCTGGGACTACAGCGTGTACCCGACAACCCGGTGAACCCATCGGCCATCAGGATCACTCACCGCGACCTGCACTTGGGGTACGTGCCCGACCCCCTGATCGACTACGTCAGCGCAGTGATCTCCGGCGGCCAAGCGCGTCTAAGCGTCGTGCAGGCAAACCCTCCGGAGACCAACCCGCATTTGCGGCTCCTGCTGCGCCTGGATGGAGTACTCCGCGGGCCTTCGCCGTTCGATGGCCCACAATGGCGCACAGCGGCCTAACAGGCGATACGTTCGGGTAGACGCGGCGCGCTCGGGTCACACCTACCAACGCAGAAGAGAAGCATGATCACGCTTCTGGCTAGGCACAACGGACAGTTGTGCAGGGTCGAGCCTACGGCCGGCCAGCTGATTCGATAACGGCGATGTCATTGCCCGCCGACGTCGCCAAAGTGCTTCACAGGGGGCGGCCCAACGGGCACACGGGCGTGTAGGTTGCGCGCTTTGTCCCGTTCGTCGGGCCCCTCGGGGCGCGGCTCGTAGAGCAGCACCCAGCTGCTGAACCGGATCGCGAAGTTAAGTTGCTTGTCGAAAAAAGGGCTGCTGTAGACATACCGCTTCGCCTGCGAGAACGTGAAGAACACCTGGCCGCTCTCGTCATCAACTTGCGCGTCAATCCCAATGCTGTCGACTGCGGCGGTGAAGGGTTCGGCGTCGCTGGCCGCCAGGGACGTCAAGACTGCCGTCGAGGAGTGCTCTACGCGCTTTTGGCGCTGGTCTGTCGAGTCAAATCCGTGCAGTATGAGTGGGCTGGGAGAACGAAAAGTCTCGCGCACAATCTGGCCGGCCGCGATGGAAATCGTAAGGCTCTCAAGATCTTCCCTCGTCACGAGATACTGGACGTACGCGAGAGTGTTATACGGGTAGGGGCCGGCGACTGGTATGCGCAGGACCTGCGATTCTGGCGGGATAAGCGGTGCAGTCATCCCAGCTTCTTCTTCAAAGAAGCGGTGAAGTCGATGTCGGAGCGCGTCGGCTGGGCGACGGTGAGGGTCACGAGGTCGCCATGTGGTGCATCGAATAGGACACCGTCGCCGAGGCTGCCATCTTGTGCCACGGTGACTTTCAGTTCGAGCCCCTTGGGAGGTTCGACGATTCGATATACAGCCCGGGTGGTTTCTTCATCGATGCTCACAGAAACAATCTCCCCAGGCGTAATCGGTGTGAGCACCTCAGTGAATTCACCGAATTGCCCGGGGCCACTATTTTTTTCGGTAATCTCCCGCCTATTGGCCACCACGGTGAAGATTCCCGAAACGCCAGCGGGATCCGGTGTAGGCGGCCGGAACCACTGTGTCGGCCACGAGATGGTGCCTGAGATCTCCGCGACCACTTTGCGTGTGGTCAGCACGATCTGGTAGCTGAAACGGGAAAGCGCCGACCACTCACCGATGAGGACGAGGTCAGTATGGAGCACAAGCTCGCCGGCGTCGTCCACGTCGACGGTCGCGGCGTCGGTGGCGAAGGTGTATTCCGATTCCCCATTGGCGACGCTCGCCAATCCGACGAACACCGCGGGCGTGCCTTCTATGTCGTCGACCCGCTCGCGCAGATGAAGAACGCACTTGTCCGCATGGCGGTTATCGTCGTTGATCTTCCAGTTCGGACAAGCTATCCCTGAGATGACGACGAGGTGGCGCCCGAGTACCCCAAGATCAGCGTCAATACGGCGATGACTTGTGACATCTCCGTCACGGAGCCGATCAAGATCCATGGACCCGATCTAAGCGGAAAGCGGGAGACCGCGCAGTCGTATCCGGCTATCGAGCCATGGCATTGGCGGCGGCCCGGCCCGCACTCGCGTCACCAAAACTCACCGGGCAAACGAGTACCTTATAGGGCCTCTGCAGCCATCGGTCATTGATCGACCGACGGTGTCCGCTCGGGTTGTTACCATCCGAATTTAGACGAATGCGATTAGTCTGCGCCGCAATTCTTTCCGGCCGATCTGTTGTCTACCGCTCCCCGTCCGAGGTTCGACCTGAAGGAAAGTAGCGAAGGATCCAAGATCATGATTACGCTTCTGGCCAGCCATAACGAAGAGCTGTACAAGATCGAGCCTTGGTGTGTGGCCGACATCGCCGACCTGGTCCGCGGCGATCGACTGCAAGTGCTCACCAGTAGCGACGGCGTGCTCGATTTCTGGTTCAGTCACAGCCCGTGGCTGCGGGTCAACCGTCAGGCGACGGGGTTGCTGCTGGCCACCACCCGCTTCACCGCCCACGAGGTGCCCCTGCTGCGCGGCGACATCGTCATCGCCGCCCACGATAGCGCCGGCGATCTTGCCAGCCTCACCGACACTCAGATGAGCCGGCTGATCAACAGCGAACACAGCTGGCGCGAAGAACGCATCCTGCGCCGCCGCTTCGACCGAGACCTTCGCGCGCAACGCCGTACTCGTGCCGCCGCCGAGGCCGCCGCCCGAAAATCGCTACTGGGGCGTGCTTTTGGGCGAACGCACACCCAGGGCCGTAGCTGACAAAAACCTCCCCGCCCCCAGGAGGGTTGGAAGGGGCGCGCGTTATTGCGGTGTGGTCTGCCCGGGCAGCATGCTATGCGGGTTATACGGCTCGGGAACCATATCTCCATGCCACAGATAGATCCCTGAGCCCGGCAGCCATTCGTCATACCCGTAGGGCGGCAAAGGGTTTGGCGTAACACCCGGCGAATACATCTTGGCGCCAGGGAAATCCGATTGCGGCACCCACACCCCCGACTTCGGGGTCAGCTCAACGTATTGGATCTCGTTGCCATGTTCGTCATAGAACGGCGCCGGGCCTAATTGATTGGGCGGCAGGACTTTCACCCCGGGGATCTCATCGGAGCGCACGAAACTGTGCGGAACTTGATCAGGATCTTTGGTCCTGTCGTAGATATCAACCCACGGCGGCGCATCGGCAGTGTTCGGCGGCCCCTTTCCGCCTTTGCCTGCGATGTAAGGCATGTGGCGTTTGTCGCCGGGCTTCCACGTCTTGGAGTCCAACGGCGTGGCCGGGGAGTCTTTGCCTTGCCCAGTACCGGGCAGATCGGTGGAGAAGTCCGCTGCCTTGTACCGCTGTGCGTCCTGGCCGTCGACCCGGGTGTAGGTGTCGGCGTGCTCAGTGAGCCGCTGGGCGTAGGTGTTGAAATCAGCAACCTTGGCCTGCACCGGCCCTTCAGCCTTGGCCAGACCGGCCGCGATCCCGACCGCGGTGGGATAGCCCATCGGTCCGTGGGTGTCGATCACCTTCTGCACCTCGTCGGCGGCCTGCGGCGAAATCTGCGCCGCACGGTGCGCCAACTGCGAATAGGCGTCAGCGAAGCGCACCAAATCAGCCGGATTGGCGTCTAACTCAGCCACACCACGTCTCCTACCTGGATCAATCCAACAACTAGCCCCGATTCTCCCCGATAACTGTGACACCAGGCGACACTTGCGCGCCGATTGCAGCGTCCTTTTCTCAAGCCCGCCAGTCCACAGCGACAGCCAGCGCCGCGCACACCGTCCGCATCGGCTCCTCAGCCAGTCGCCCCAGGCGGGCATGCAGCGCGACGACGGGAACGCAGTCGACCAGATCCAGGTTCACCGCCCCGGGACGGGACACGGGCTCATCCTCGGGCTGCAACACCACTTCGCTGGCACAGCCCGCGCACCGTCGTCGTGCACGGCGCCACCAGGACCCGCTGCAACCGTGCGATGGCCTCCATCACGCGCGAGCACTGCTAGTACCCGAACGGCGCGCGGCGCCGCCCTCGGCCGGTACGGTTCAGCCACGATGACGAAAGCACGCCGCTCCCCCTGGCTCGACGACCGCGCCGCGCTGCTGGTCTCCCTGCTCGCCGACCGGCACGGACTCACCGTCAGCGAGGACACCGCCCGCCAGGACATCTCTGACGACCTCGACCACGTCGCCCGCCTCGTGCGCATCGGCCGCCAGGCTGCCAAGGTCTACATCACCGACGACATGATCAGCAAGATGGCTGACCGCATCGCCGCCGCCGTCGCCGAACACCAGACCGCCACCGCAGCCGGGGGCATCGAGCATCAGCACGTCGTCGACCTCGACACCGAACGCCGCCGGCGCCGCTGAATCAACGGCCGCCCACCGCCACGATCAACGCGGCGCACACCGCCGCCATCCTCGAATCCGCTAGCCGACCCAGCCGCGTCCCCAGCGCCGCCACCGGCACACTTTCCACCAGATCCAGATTCACCGCCGCACGCTGGGGCACCGGATCGCCACTCGGGTCGAGCACCACCTCGCTGGCCAGTCCCCGCACCGTCGTCGTGCATGGCGCCACGAGCACACGCCGCAACTTCGGAATCGCCGCATCACGGGACAGCACCACGACAGGCCGCGCGCCCGAGCCGGGGATCTCGCACCACCACAGCTCACCGCGCGCCGGCAGGGTCATATTCGACCCGCAGACCGGCGCCAGTCGGCGACCTCGCCCCACTGGTCGGGCTCGTCGGCCGGGTGCTCGTCGTAGGCGGCGTAGCTCGCGTCGACCTCGGCGGCCCGGTTGGCGGCCAGGAGCGCCCCCAGGGCCTCATCGAACAAGGCGTGGTCCTTGGCGCCGGCCCGCAGTGTGCGCGCGCTGGCGAGCAGATCGGCGTCCACCGTTGTGCTCACCCTGGTGCGATTGCCGGGCATGGCATAAGTGTGGCACGCACGCGGGACACCAGGCAGGAGTCCGCGCTCACCGCGACGGCCGCCCGAAGGTCTCGCGCAGCAAGCTCAGCGCCACACCGGTAGCGGTGAGGGCCTGGCCGACATCGTGGGTGCAATACCCGTAGCCGATGCCGACGGCCACGGCCATAGCCGCGCGGGTGATCGCGCCCACCCGGCCACGCCGTTCGGATGTCGGTTCGGGGGTGGTGTCCTGATGCTCGGTCATCGGCTGTGTGGTCCTTCCATGAGATCAACGGTGCCCCTTCTTAGGCACCTACCTACGAAGTACCGACCCGAGCGACCGTTTCCGTCGGAACGATCCGGACGAATTTTAGTCGGAATCCACCCGCTCAGACCCCAGGTGTGGCTACCCACACCGGAGCCAGCGTCTTCTGGATAGGCGTCGCAGATCCTCCAGCGCCGCGCCCAGGCCCTCGATGAGCGGAAGGGGCATCAGCGCGTCGGCGGCTGCTGCTTTGCGAGGTAGGCCTGCGCTGCGGCCGATCGTTGGTGGCCGGCCGGAACGACCCGTCCCTCCAACTTGGCCGACGCCTTCACAGCGCGCATCGCAGAGCGTTTCACCGCAGCCTTCGAGACCACGACCTTCTTCGGCGTTCTACGTTCCACGGGGCACACCTCCTTGACGACTCGACCAGCGGATTCGATGCTACCGGCCCCGCGGGCGCCCACCTAGCCCGATGCGCGGCATCAACCACAGCGTGCTGCGTCGCCGGCCGCCTTCGAGGATGAATGTCGTACCGCGAGAGGATGATGCTTGGCATGACTGTCTTTGAGCTTCTGATGGCTTCTTCGGCGGTGTGTATGTTGCTCGGTTCGTTTATTTACCGTGCGGCTGCGACGTCGGAGGGCCAGCGACGGCGTGGTGTCGTCTATGGGCTATGGCTGACTGCGGGACTGCTTGGCGTCAGCACTGTCGTAGCTTCTGTGATCCGTTGTGCGACCGGAGGTATGGTCGGCTACGCGGCCGGTGAGATCGTTGCCGGAATTTTTTTCGGCGCATTGTTTAGCGCGGTGTCGGTGTGCTTGCTTGGTTTAACTGGATTTTGGGCAGTGGTTCGCCGCCACTTCTGATGCCGTTACTCGGACGACCGCACGGCGCGCTGACCCACCAGCCGCCCGGGCTTCCCGGATCACCTATCGGTGACCGTGGCCGGTAGAACCGTCGTCGGCCGACGCGGCGCTCAGGGCGCATTCAGCGGCACGGCGTGCAGGCGCAGGTACTCCATCAGTGCTGGTTCGGGCCACCCGGAGACCCGATAGCGCCGCGGGAACACCGCCGAGGTTGGCGCGATCCCGACCACGTCGACGACCACCGAGAAGGGCACCAGGAACTGCTCGTGGTTGTTGTCGATGAACACGATGTAGTCGACCTCGGGTAAGTCGTAGGTCACGCCTTCACCCCACACGGTGGCCGAGGCCAGGCCGTGCCCGGTTTCGATGACTTGCGCGGCCGCCACATACACCGCGACCAGGTCATCCTCGTAGGCCTGCTTCAAGAACTCGGTCTGTTCCTCGTATTGGCGAAACGCCGCGCACGTGCGCGCCCGCACTGCCAACCGTCTTAACGGATGCGGACCGGCCTTGTCGAAGGGGACCAGCCGCCCGCCGTGGACGGTGAATCCCTCTGGGGAGACCGGTCTTTCGGCCTCGCAATACATCTTCTCGGCGACCTCGAAGAACTTCGCCCCCTCATCAGGGTCGTCGCTGCCGATGATCAAGACGTCTTCGCTGGGCACAAACGCCACCGGGCGCGGACCCTCAGGCCGGCCGAACCCTGCCAGCCACCCGGGCGTCAGAATCGCCGAGCTGATGTAGGTCGCCTGCTCGACGTCGTAGAAGGCCGGCGCCTCGGTGCACGACACCTCGGTGCTCACCGGGTGAAGCGCTGCAACATTGTCTCGGCCGGCGGCGAAAGCCTCCCGCCAACTCACACCCCACTGCTTGGTGTTCGCGACGGTGACGATGAGGCGCGCCTGCGGGAAGTCCAGCGCCACCAACTCATGTGCGAACGCCGACACCGGCTGCCGCCACGCGACCGCCTCACCAGGTCGGCGCAAGCTGGCGTAGGTTGACGGCCGCAAGATGGACCGCAACAACGGCCTGGCTTCCTCCCAGGTTTGCGGTGGCTCAGGCAGCATCAGTGTCGTCCCCAATTCTCGATCGCCAGGACCGGGTCGCCCGGTCTGATCACCAACGGCGGCTTCGTGCCAGCGACCAGCTGCGCCAACGGCGAGGTGGGACTGTAGGGCACCTCGTAGCGTGTGATGTCGCCGCTGGCGTCCAGAATCAAGTTCGTCAGGATCTGCACCAACGTCTGCTTGCCTGCTCTGCCGCCGCTAGGCCCGGTGTCTGTCACTCCGAAACCTGTTGCGGGCAAAGGCCACACCGCGCCCCGTGAGTCGCGGAACATACCGCCGTCGCGCTCGTAGAACAATTCGGTCAGTTGGCCAGTCGCCGGGACCGATCGCCCCACCGTCGAGTAGATGGTGTCCCGGCTCGCCATGACCCAGCAGTGGGGATTGAACGGGTCCCGGTAGGTCATCATGTCCGCCGCGGCGGCGCGGTTGGCCCGCGCCCGCCAGAACCCGAGCTCGCGGCCATCAGCAGGCTCGAGGCGGGTGATCCATTCCTGTGCCAACGGATTGGAAGCGATGGGGATCGCAAGAACGTCGGAGATCGGGCTATGACCCACAAGCAGCTTGAGCATGTCCTCGGCGATCGCGGGATCGTCGCAGACTTGGTGCAGCAGCACCGCCACCTCCGCCTTGGTGATCTGCACTGCCGGGCGGCTGAGGTCGACATCGGCTACCGCGGCATGCAGCAGACCGGGCCGGGCGGGTATCTGCTGGCGATCCTGATCACCGATGCATCCCGATGCCGCGTCCCGGTTGAGGTACTCGATCGCACGGCCCACCAGAGAGCTCACGTATTCCGTCGTGTCGGTGGTGACAAGAGCTGCCAGCCGTCGCGGATCCGGGCCATCTCCCACCCGGGCTCGGATGCGCTGTACCGGGGCACCCGGCTGCCAGGCCGCGATCGCGTCGACGTTCCGCAACGCCGGCGGCCACCACGGGAGGTCGACCCGTAGGAGCCCGGCCACCTCGAACCAGCCGCAGGTGGCCACGCGATGATGGCGGTCTGCCACGGCGACGTAGGGCGCTGAACCGCCGTCGTTGGCCCTGTGGGTCGACATTTCCGGTAGGTAGACCGCCGTGGCCCACGGCAGGCGCGCCAACAACGGTGCGGCGAGCGGATAGAGCTCGTTTTCGTGCTGCTCGTGTCCGGCATAGGCCACCGCGATCGGGCCCCGTCCATCGCCGGGCTGCCACGCGTGCACGGCCATCCCGTCGACAACCTGACCGAACAGGAACGCGGCCGGGGCCAGTGCCGCGGTGAACGGATACAGCCGAGGGACCCGGTCCCGCAGTTCTGGTTGGTGCAGCAGAATGTAGTTGTAAATCGTTGCGTGCGACCACCGTTGAGCACCGCCAGGCTCACGCTGCGGGCTGGGCAGCCGGGGTGCGCGCCGCGGCAAGTCTGCGGGGTCACCGATATCGAGTAGCTCGGCGACGTCGCCGGCAGACAGCTCCGGCTGTGACCACCGGGTGCCCATCATGCGAAGCCAGTAGGCGTCGTCCTGGTCAATCCGATCTTGGTCGATGCTCATGCGCGCTCCGGTGTGAGGTCGAAGTAGGCGTAGACGTGGACTTGGTCGCCGGGCGCTGCGGGCTGCAGGGCGTCTTGAGAGCCGACGGCCAGGATCTGGGTGGGGTTAAACCACCGCTGTAACCGGTTGGTGCGCGACCACACCACGAATGCAAGGTCCTCACCATTGGGCCTGGTTTGCCCCGCGTTGTGAACCCGCAAGCTCGTTGCGGACAGGTAGCCGCCAACGCTGTTACGCACTGCGTCCCAGATGAAGTCGCCCTTGCTCGCCAGAAACCGTTCCGCGGTCGGCCGGTAGCCGGGCTCAACACCGGCGGCGAATTGACGCAACGCCGCTTCGGCACGGGCACGCTCGGGCCCGGGCACGGCATCGAGTGGGTAGGCGGAGCCGACGAACGGATACTCGGGCAGGCTGGCCAGCGAGGACGGCTTGTGCGCGAACACATACTGCGCCCCGATATATGCTGCGGCCGCGATGATGACCAATGTGGTTGCCGCCAAAGCCCATAGCTTTGTTGAACGGTTCATTTCCCCAGTTCTCCAATGTTGACATTGAACGTTGGATGGGTTCCTAGCCCGCCGAACTTGCCGGTCGGTCCGGAGCCGATGACATCGCCAAGCCGAACCTGAATCAGAGGGTTCCCCGGATCGTTGGGGTTGTTTCCCCAGGGGTTACGCAGCGTCAGCTGGGCGTCGCTGCCGCTGCCGCTGATGCCTTCGACGATGTAGACGTGAGTGTTCAGCAGTGGGCCACCGGTGGGGGTGGTCGAGATCGTCACCGGTTGATGACTTGCCAGCGCCCCTGAAATCGACTGATCGATGTGCTGATTGGTCCACCACACCTCCCGCGGGTCGATACTCACCCCGCGGTTACCGGTCAACGCCTGCAACGCATCTGGGGCTGAGCCGCCGCGCCCGATCCCGTAATCGAGTGCATGTCCGAGGTCATCGCCAGGGCATTGCATTTTCGCGTACGCCGACTCCATCACGCTGGGCCACAACGGCGCATTGGGCTGCCCGTTATCCAACCAACTGGCTCCGTGATGGTCGATATCGGTCTGGATGTCGTCTTGGGTGACCGTAATGTGTTGCCACGCATGGCCGTTCCACAACGTCACATCAAAGGAGTTGTTGTCCTCGTCGAAATGGACCCGGTCTTTGATCCACTGAGGGTTGGCCTCCGCGATCGCCCCGATCGTGGCGTCAAAGTAGCAGTCACCAACGCTGTCCTGCTTGATGTCGGCCGCCGAGGGCGGGTGAGGGAACAGATCTTTATCGGTCCAGCGCCGGTGAAACTCGATGCCACCACCGGTGTCCAGGGGAACCGGTCCTCCGTCGATGCCGGGCCCGCGCTCTCCGAAGCCCGCTTCATGGACATCGCCGGTGTGTCCGTTGGGTGGAGGGTTGCTGGGATCGAAGTCAAGACCGTCGAGTTTCGCGGTCCCGCTGCCGTCGGCGGTGGTGTAGGTGGCGGCGTGTTCAGTCAACCGCTGCGCATACGCGTCGAAGTCGTCGACCTTCGCCTGCAGCGGACCTTCCGCCTTCGCGAGTCCCGCAGCGATCCCGACCGCGGTGGGATAACCCATCAGGCCGTGGGTGTCGGCGATGCGCTGCACCTCCTGGGCTGCCTGCGGGGAAATCTGTGCCGCACGCGTGGCCAGCTCGGAATAGGCGTCGGCGAACCGCAACAGGTCAGCTGGGTTGGCATCGAGTGCACCCACGACCCCGTCCTCCTACCTGTTGTTTCGACTGCCGTTGATTGTCGCCGACGACAGCGACATCGCGCGCTGAACGGCTGCGCCGGTCCGGCTCGGCGCTGGCGGAGACCCCGCCACTACAGATCGCCGCGCGACTCCCCCGAGTTCTCGCAGAAATGAAGTCTTCCCCGGTTATGACCCGGGGGCCGGCGAAGCAGTTATGCCGCCCACCATCGATTGACTCTCAATTTTCCTTGAGCCCGAGCCGCGTAGTCAGGGCCGCGTGCAGGCCCGTATCGGTGCCATCTCCCACCCAGGCGATGTATCCATCGGGTCGAACCAATACGGCTTCGGGGGCTGTTACTTCGCCCAGAACGGGAATTTCCCACGGCCCGGCGTACTCGGCGTCGATGGCTTTCACCCGATGTGCCCACGAAGAGATGTCGAAATCCCAAGGCGTGCCGAGGTTGAGCAGCACCGCACGGGCGTCGTGGAGAAGTGTGAATAGTCGCAGTGGACCAGTGGGGGTGAGGAGGTCGAGATCAGGCATCCGGTGCCCGAGTAGTGGGTGTCCGTTGCCGAGGTCGTACTGAATGTCGAGACCAGTCATCATCGCGGCGATTCGCTTGCGCGGCTCGTCCATGTTCAGCAGCTCAGATACGGTGTCGCGCAACGCGTCGAGACGTTCGCCGGGGGCGATGAGCGCGGTTTGGGCCATGGTGTTGCGTAGCACACCAGCGGCGACCGGGTGCCGCTCGTCTTGGTAGGTGTCCAGCAGGCGTTCCGGCGAGGTCGTGTTGATGACCTGGGCCAGCTTCCAGCCCAGGTTCGCCGCGTCCTGGATACCGGTGTTGAGGCCTTGCCCGCCGACCGGGAAGTGCACGTGCGCGGCGTCGCCGGCTAAAAGCACGCGCCTGTCCCGGTAGTACGCCGCTTGTCGCGTCACATCGGTGAACCGGGAAACCCAGATGGCACTGCGTATTCCGTAATCGGTTCCGCGAACGGCGATAAGCGCATCCCTGAGTTCACGCAAGGTAGGCTCACCGGTTTGCTCGAGATGCGGTTCGGCGACCATGACCCGAACCGGCCCGCCATCCTCGAGTTTGAAGAATGAATGAAATCCGCCGTGTCGGTGCATGCCCCACGGCGGGTGATCGTCCATCTCGACATCAGCGAGCAGGCAACTCATCGATGGATCCCACCCCGGGAATTCGATGCCGGCGACTTTGCGGATGACGCTGCGTCCTCCGTCGCACCCGACAAGATATGCGGCCCGTAGCGGCGGGCCGTCGCAGATCTCGACGTCGACACGAGCGTCGTCTTGGGTGAAACTTTTCACCTCGCGGCCGCGATAGATCGGCACCCCCAACTCGCTCACCCAGTCGGCCAGGATGCCCTCGATGCGGTACTGCGGCAGCCCCAACCCATAGTTATGCCGGGTGGGCAAGTCGCTGATGTCGATCGAAATCCCTGAGTAGTGCCCGATCTGGCCCGTCCATCCTTGCGACAGGAATCGATCAGCAATCCCGCGCTGATCGAGAACCTCAATCGTGCGCGACGTCATCCCGCCCGCGCGCGAGCCGATCAACTCATCGCTGTTGCCGCGGCGCTCGACGATCGCAACGTCGATTCCTGCCAGCGCCAACTCACCGGCCAGCATCAGCCCGGTCGGGCCCGCGCCGGCAACAACTACCGCATGGTCTGCCACATGCAACCTTTCGTGTTCGCTGGTCCCCGGAAAGTCCAGTTACGTGCGGCGATCCAGGATCTGTTCGACGGCTTGAATGAGCGGCGCGCCGTCGCAGCAGCCGGCCGAGCTGCGCCAGGCGACATACCCGTCGGGACGCACGAGGACCGCCCCGTCGCAGCCGATTCCATAAAGGTCGAAGAACGTGTTGGTGTGGTCGGCCAATCCCGGATCGCCGATCGCGTAGCTGGCGATAGGCACGCCGAGCTCTCGAGCTGCAACCGCGGCTGCTTTTCGCCAGATCGTCCCGCCTGGACCGGTAAGCACCGTGAACCCGGCGCCAAAGAGATCGAGTGTGGAGACCGGTTCAGACTCGGCGCCGAGCCAGACATGTGGGGCCCGGCAGCCCGGTGTCGCGCAGGGCGCGTAGTCGCTGTAGTCGTCGTCGACGTCGGGAGCCGGTGTGCCATCGGAGATGACGGCGGTCGAGCGATACGCGGTGCCGAACTCGACGCCGAAATGATTACCGAAGCGTCGACTGGCCCGCTCGGCCTCCTGGGCACTTAGGTCACTGCTGGCCGGATAGTAGTAAGCCGCGGCAAGCCGCGCGAGATTGCCGTGATTCTGCAAACACTGTTCGATGGTGGTGATCGCGGGTTCTCGCCGCTCGTGCTCATAGGTCTCGAGCAACGACCACCCAGCCAGCCCACGCACGCACAGGGCCAACTTCCACATGGCGTTGTGCATGCCCTGCAGGCCGGTATTGACGCCCAGTCCCCCGGTGGGCGGAAACTGGTGAGCGGCATCGCCACACAACACCACGCGCCCTTGGACCCAACGATCGGCGACCGCGGCGTTCATCTGCCACAGCCCAACGCCTTTCACCTCAACCTCGAGATCTGGAACCCCGACCGCGCCGCGGACCCAGCTCCTCACCCGCTCGGCGTCCCAGAGCTCGAGCACCCACTGGTCAGGCGACACACCGATCTGACACAGCCAGCGCCCGCGCGCGTCCAGTGGTTGCAGCAGACCGGCGGCGTCGGGGTTGGCGACGAAAAACACGACTCCCCGGCGGTCTCCGACGTGGTGTTCGATATCGGCGCGGAAGTAGCAGTTGACGAAATGATGGATGCCCTGCTCGCCGTTCAAGGCGATGCCCAGCTGGCGACGTACCGTGCTGTCGGCACCGTCGGCGGCCACCAGCGCATCCCCGGCCAGGGTGTAGGTGTCTCCCGTGGCGGTGACGCGCACCGCCACGGCCGCCTCGACGTCGTGCTCGCGTGACCCGGACAGAATGTCGGTGACCTGGTGACCGAACCGAAGGTCGACGATGCCCGTGGCCCGTGCCGCGTCGCGCAGGATGGCTTCGGTCAGATCCTGCGACGACATGATCGGCAGCACCGGGCTGATCGCCGGCCCGGGCCCTTCGAAACCTCCCGTCTCGATCTGACCCACCTGCTGGCCGACAATCGTGTCCATATACCTCATCGGGCTCTTCCAGCCCGGCGGGGTATCGATGCCGCGCAGCCGTTGATACACCACACTTCCCCACCCTCGGGCGATCTCCATCGTCCGCGCATTCAGATTGCGCGCCTTGGGATGCCACGACGTCGAATCATGGCGCTCGACAACAACGCTGGGAACCGAGAACCTGGCGAGTTCCAGGGCGGCGGCCAATCCGACGGGGCCGCCACCGACGATGATCACCGGTTTGTGCGACACGATTGAGTTCACCTCGTTGTGCGAAGTCATCAACGGCTTAGGTGTTGGCCGGAGTGGTGGTGCCGGCACCGCGCTGGCGGGTGATGACCAGGTCGTGGCGCTCGACTGGCAGCGCGGGTTCCTCGAGGCCTTCGATCACGAAACCGGCTTCGGCAATCATCGCCCGATCGTCCTGGCCTGGCTGTCCTTGGCTGGTGAGGTAATCGCCGAGGAACATCGAATTGGCCAGGTGCAAGGCCAGCGGTTGCAGTGTGCGCAAATGTATTTCGCGTCCACCGGCGATGCGCACTTCGACGTCAGGGAAGGCGAACCGGAACATCGCCAGGATGCGCAGACAGCGTTGCGGGGTCAATTCCCAATGCCCACCCAGCGGGGTGCCCTCAAACGGGATCAGAAAGTTCACCGGCACCGAATCCGGCTGGAGCTCGCGCAATGCCAGCGCGACGTCGACGATGTCGTCGTCGGATTCGCCCATTCCAACGATGGCCCCTGAGCATGGCGACAGACCAGCGGATTTGGCAGCGGCGACGGTGGCGGCCCGATCGTTGAAGGTGTGGGTTGAGCAGATCCGCGCGTAGTTCTCTGCGCTGGTGTTCAGGTTGTGGTTGTACGCGTCGGCGCCGGCCCCACGCAGCCGCTCGGCTTGCCCCTGTTTCAGTAATCCCAGGCAGGCGCACACCTCCACTTCTGGGGCGGAGCTTTTAATCGCGGCGATCGTGTCGGCGACGCGCTCGATATCGCGATCGGCGGGCCCGCGGCCGGCGGCGACCAGGCAGATGCGTTTGGCGCCGGCGTCGATCGCGCAGCGCGCGTGGCCGGCGGCCTCATCGGGGTTGATCCAGGAGTACTTGAGGATCTCAGCGCTTGAGCCGCGTCGTTGCGAGCAGTACCCGCAATCCTCCGGGCACATACCGGATTTCATGTTCACCAGGTAATTGAGCTTGACCCGCCGACCGAAAAACTTGCGCCGCACCCGTGCCGCCGCGGCGATCACATCGAGCAGGTCATCGTCACTGCTTGCCAGCACGGCGAGCAAGTCGTCACGAACCACGCATCGTCGCTGCAACGCTGCGGCGGTCATCACTGACAACCGCTGCTCAAAGTCCGTATTCGTCCCGGCTGAGTCGTGCATAGGCTTCTCCTTTTCTGGTTGCCGATCAACGCGGTGGGCCCTCGGGCGTGCGGGATGTCGACCCGAAACGGGTTGTTTGACCGGCCCCGAACGCAAAGGCGTGTTGCTGGCCTCTCAAGCCCATGACGAGCGACCGTACACCAAATTTAAGAAAAATAAGAGTATCTTAAGGTAACATTAAGGGGGTGTGGACACGGCTAGGTGTCGTCGTAAGGCAGAAGCGTGAACGCTGGGCAGTGGCGAGGTTCCACGTTCCGAAAGTGCCTTAGGTCGACGGTCGCGACCTGGGTGATTTCGAGGCGTTCAGCAGTCGCAACGACCGATGCGTCCACCGTGCCGAGCGGAAATCCTCGGTACTGGGCGACCAGTTCGCGGATCCGCGGCCAGTCCTCATCGACGACGGGCTCCACCTGGAAGTCGTCCTCATCGAGGTCGTTGAGGAACTTCTGCTCGGCCACTACACCTAGGTCGCGACACAGAACATGAGTGACTTCCGCGATGACGAGCATGGGCACAATGAAAGGGCCCGAATGGGTTTCGAGAAAATCGAGGAACGTCTCGTGATGTTTATCGCCGGCGTTGCCGTAGGCGATCAACGGCCCGGCGTCGACGATGACCGCGGTTATTTCCACACCTCATTGGCCAGGATTTCGTCGACACGCTCGGAGCTATCACTGCGCGCGCTGCGCCCGGCGGCCGCGGCATGCAAACGCCGCCGGCGCCTCGCCGAGGGCCGCTCAGGATGTGGCGCTAACTGCGAGGCCGCCTGTTGACCGTTGCCGGTCAAGGTGAGCCAGGGACCCTCGGTCCACGCTGGCCGCCCGCCCTGTTCAACCTCCGCGGTGACTGTGTCCAAAACGGCGTTGAGGTGTTCCTGTTCGTCGGCCAGCGGCGTCGCGTCGCCGGTGGTCTCGTCTGCGAGGGTGATCAGGCCGTCGGCGGCCAGCGACCGCACCGCCGCCGCGGCATCAGCCCACGCTTGCTGCCGTGTCGCGAAGGGGCTTTCGTCGACGGCATGCCACAACGCCTGCCGCAGTGACACCGGTTCGGCCAGCGCATCGACCAAGACGCGTGTACGCAGCGCCGCATGCACCGCGACGCTGTCGCGCTCAGGCAACGTTTCAGGCCTCTCAGCTTCTGCCGACGCCGCGCTCGCCTCGGGGTGGTCGATGAAGCCGACCGGTCTGCCTTTCACGGGGCGATGGGAACGCTTCGGTACCGGCTCCCCTGGCGCGAATGTCCGCCGCATCGTGTCGTTGAGGAAGGGCTGGGCCCGCAGGCGTTCGTCGTCGACGACGAACCGTACCGACGGCAAGTGTGTGTGCATGGCGCCCAGCGTGTAGGTGTGTGTGCCGACGGGCACGATTAGCGGCTCAACGATGATCAGTTCGTAGTGCGCCCTGGGGTCGATGGCTGTTCCCGGCGCCAGAGTGAAGGCTTCCCATTCGCCCTCGACTGTGTCGCCTCCGACTAGGCGGGCAGCGTCTTTGACAGCTCGCGCGTCCCGGCGGCTCACCCTGCTCAAGTCGGGAATCACCACCGGCGTACCCGCGTATGGCTGCAGGCTCGCCAACGCGCGCAAGTACTCCATCAGCGATTCCGGGAACATTTCGTCCGAAGGCGGGAGCTCCTGGAAGTCGACGAACTCCCCCGACGCCCAGGACACCTGTAACACGTTCGGCGCCCGAAAGTCCTGAAGTAGCTCGATGCTCGGTAGCGCGTCAACAACTTTGGCCCCTACGATGCCGGCCCGTGTGAAAGTGAATGTTCCCGTCATCATCGCGGTGTCGCTACGCAGCTCGAACGACAAGAAACCGGACTTATCAGATCCGCGCTGGGTGACAACGGTTTTCGTGCTTTCAACGGTCACTGAAAGCAGCACGCTCGGGCCTGCGGTGTTATCGGGCCGTCGGACACGGAATTGCGCCTGATGAGCGTTGCGATCATCAGGGTTGAGCCAGAACGCGTGGCGGGCGCCCGCCATCGTCGTTGTGGCCGCCGGCGTCGAGACGGTCTGCTGTCGACGCACGCTGCTAGCTGGTGGTGCAACCCAACGCTCATCGACCGCAGGGACTACCGGAGTCGCCGGCAGTGCCGCGTCAAGCAATGAAGTGGGCGGCACTCAACGACTCCTCGGCGAATTCAACACTGCCGCAGCAGGATCGGCGTGGCATGCAAGGCGAGCGCCGCCTGACGTCAAGGCTGAGTGCGGGTCCAACATTCGGGAAGAACCTCCATCCAGCTGTTCGCGTCGACGCCCGCTAAGCTGCGATCGCGGCCGCGGATCCGCAGCGGATCGGTCTCCTCACGCAATCTGATCCGCTGTTTGAACCAGCTCCTCCAGTCGCACGGCTCGCCGCCGGCGGCAAGTCCGGCGCGATACCACGCGCCAATGAAGTCTCGGCCGCGCTGCTGGTCGCGCCACCAGCTGCTCTCTCTTGCACGGGCAAGGTTGATCAGCCCGGTCCGCCCGGCCGCCTCGTAAGCTTCCTCGACGGCCAACCGATCCTCATACCACGTCTCGAGCGCGAGCCGCCAGTCGCCGTTGGCGGCATACGGCTCCCACGGCCGACAGGGCCAGCCGGCCACCTCCATCGCCACCATCACATCGATGTCGACGTAGGTTTGCATGATGGGAACCGCGGCGACGCGCAGCAAAGCCGCGTCGACGAGTTGGTCGCGCCAATCAACCTCCAACGCGCCCCGCCGCGACCGATCGAGAATCGATTCCGCGCAGCTGCGGCGCCGTTCGACGTAGGTGACGGTTGCCGCCTTCTGCCAACACTCACTGCCGTACTCCACCCGCCACACGCCCCTGCTCAGGCGACGGCGGCCGCGGGACTCAACGGGGCGCCGGCCAACCGCGTCGCATACAACAAGTCCGCACACCCCTCCGCGGTGTCGTAGTGACGCAACGACTCAATTACTTCAGCGGCCCGCACCGTCGCCAAGGACAACGCTGGCTCTGATCCGCCATGGCCCTGGCCGCCTATGGCCTGTTCGTATTCGATCAGCGCCATGAACCGCTCTTGGCGAACCTGCGCCCATAACTCGTCCCCGATCGGTTTGCGTTCCTCGAACAGCCGCATAACCTTCTCGCTCGCAGCCCCGTGCAGGTGACCAGAAAGGGCCGCCATGTGCATGTGCCGGGCCGCGATCTGCAACCGCTGTTGCTCATCAAAAGCGTTGGCCTGCCGCCACTCCCACGGCATCGCGACTTGGCAGCGATGCACAAAATGCCCGCCTGGGTTGGTGGTCGGCGAGACGTCGCGAGGGTTGACCTCGACAGCCCGCGCATTGACTTGATGGGTCCAGTCGGTCATCTGCTGCATAGGCAGTGATGAGGCGATCGCCAACACGCGTGCACCTGGAGCGGCCATCTCTCGGGCTTGGGCGTGACGCACCACCACATCAAGGGGATTGATCCCGCCGACGGCGGCGCTGGCCTCCCACAGCTCGCGACCCACGACCGGATCGGTGACCGCTAGCCGCACATCCTGCGGCACCCGTACCCCCAGCGGGATGCTCGAGGGGCCCTCGCTTGTCGCCAGCCACGCCGTAACTCCCCCGGTGCGTTCGTAAATCAGCGAGACCGCGTAGTGAGTCTGGATATAGCCCTGGGCCAGGGTCTGGGCCAGCATGGCCTCGATGACGTCATGGCCGGCGTCCATGGCCTGCTGGAACAACACCTCACCGCTGGCACCGTCGGCACCGATGGCCTGAATACGGGCATGCTGCTGGGGCATCGCCAACGGCGCCACCTGCGCCCCATTCGGCGCGCCGCCCGCCGCCGGGGGCGGCCCACTACCCCCTGGCGGACCGCCCGCGGGCGTTGACGGCGTCACAGGCCCGGCCGGCCCCGTGCTACTCACCGGAGTCACCGGTGTCGCACCCGCGGCGGCCGACGGCATCATCGCCATCGGGGCACCACCAACGCCGGGTGCGGCAGCCGCAGGAGTTGTTACCGCGGACGAACTGACAGTGGTAGCAGCCGGCACCGCCGCCGCGGCAACATTCTGCGCGACCTGGTGACCCACATTGGCTGCCGCGCCAAGACCATTCGCGACACCGCTGACCGCTCCAGTCGCCATCCGCGCCGATGTCTCAGCAATACCGGACCCCAAACCCGCCAACCCCGGCGCACGACCGGCCCCCGCGCCCGCGCCGGTGCCGGTCCCGACTCCAGTGCCCGCGCCGGTAGCGTTGGGGAACTGCCCGGCTTGTGTCCCAGCAGGATTCATCCCACCCGGGTTACCCATACCGTTGCCAGCACCTGCCGATCCGGGCGACATCATCGATCCCATCGACGCGGGCGATCCGCCTCCCCCGGCGCCCGACGAGATCGGTTTCATCATCTGTCCGATCACCGAACTCGGATTGCTACCGCCCGATCCCATCTGCGGAGCAGCCGGTGCCTGCTTCGGGTTAGTCCCGTTCTGATCAGTTCCATCCGGCTTGTGAAAGGCGGTCTGCTGCACCTGATTCTGCTGCTGGGACTGCGGAGTGTCACCCTTGTTGAACTGGGTTGTATCCGGGCTATCTTTTAGCCCGGTGCCGTTATGAACGGACTCGACCTTAGGGCCACCGCCTTGAGGCGCAGGTAGAGCTGGTGCGGCAGGCGCGGGAGCGCCGACGCCGGGGACGCCGCCGGATTCGGGCAGTGTTGGGTTGCCGTACGGCACCGCCCACTTGCCGACATCGGCCGCCAATGTCGCTATCTTCCCTGCACCCTCGGCATCGCGCGCCTGGGCCAGACCCGCGGCGCCGGCAACGATTGAAGCGATGTCCGCCTTGAGCTGAGCGTCGATCGCTGCAGCAGCACCCGGGACGGCCGCGGCCGCCTGCTTGGCCTTTTCGGCGGCCTCGCGTGCGGCTTTGATGTCCTCTTCGGCCTTATTGACGATTTCGACCAAATCGGCCTTCGTGGCATGGATCTCGCCCGAGGCCCACAACGCTCTCTTGGCGAGGTAACGGTAGCCCTCAATACGATTCTCCAGCGTCGTCTGACGACCGTCGACGAGTCTGCGGGCCGCATCGATAAAGGCGCCCTCCATCGGCGCGACGATGCTGCGGATGTCGTGCTGCGTATGGAGTTCAGGGAATAACTTGTTTGCCGCGCCCATGAAGCTCTCCGCATAAGCCGACCACGCGGAGGCCATCTGCAACGGCCAGGACGTCCCCAAGATCGCCTGCGAGTGCTCAGTAGTAGGTTTTGCGGGATCGCCAGCGCCAGAAGCCATTCCAGTCCTTTCGGCCTAAGGTGCCAAGCGATTGCACAGAGTGCCAACTTCCTTGGCGGCGGCGTCGGCGATGCCGAACGCGTTGCCATTGGCAGGCGAGCCGGTGGCGATAGCGGTTCCTAACGTCTGCAGTGCTTTGACTGCGGTGTTTGACGCTTCAAGCAGAACCGGCGTCGTGCCCGGCGCAATCTGTGAGCGCAAGGCATCGCTAGCCTGCTGGTAAAGGCTGCCAGACTTTTGCAAGGCGGCTGTCCAATCCGGATTGGACTGGATCGCGGGGTCGCCGATCTTGACGTCCTTCGGCAATACCGGCAGTGCATCGTGCGCCATGTTGGCGTAGTGGTCGGCGGAGTCCCAGCCTTGGTAGCAGGTCTGGTGGTCTGCTTGCGCGCTCGGCAGAGGCGCCGGGGACGCCGGCGCCGGCGGCTGAACGGTCTTCGTCACGGGCGCGTGCGTCGGCGCGGCGGCCGGCGTGGTGTCGCGGACCTGCATGGTGATCACCGCGGCGATGATCGCGGCCACAACCGCGCCCGCCGCTGCTGCGGCGGCGAGTGCGGGCCAGCTCCGCCGCGACCCGCCAGGAGGAGGAGGTGGCGGCGGCCCGGGCGGGGGCGGCCACTTCCCTGGATCCGGCGGCGGAGGCAGCGGCGGCGGGAAAGCGATGTCGACGGTGTGGTGCTGAGTCATCGTCCGCACACCCAATCGAGGGAGTCACGGCCGGCGGTGAACATGTCGACAACTTTTCCTGAGGTGGGGTCGAAGGTCTTGTAGGCCACCGCGAGGGTGCGTAGCGCGCTGACGGTGCTGTCAGCGAACCCAGCCAGCATTGGGCTGGTGCCGGGCGCGATCTGGCCTGCCAGGGTTTCGGCGGCCTGGCCGTAGAGCTGGCTGGCGCGGTCCACTGCTGCCTTCCAGGTGGGGTTGGCCTGTACGGCGGGGTCGGTGAACGGCATGTTCTGCGGGATGACGTTGAGGCCCGAGGCCGCGGTGGTGACCAGGTCGTCGGTGATCGCCCACGCTTGGCAGGTCTTCTTGTCGGCCTCAGCGGCCGGCAGTGGAGCGGTTGGTGCTGGGGGTGCGGCGGTCACGGTGACCGTCGGTGCCTGGGCTGGCGTGCTGTTATTGGCCACGCGGGGTGTGGCGGCGATGGTGACCAGTGTGGTGATGACTCCGGCGATGACTGCCCCGACGCCTGCGGCTGCCGCGATCGCCGGCCAGCGGCGCAGCCGCTGCAGCGGTGGGGGCGGCGGCCACGCGGGTTGGGCCGGTGGGGCGATCGACATGGTGAAAACTCCTGGTTAAGTAGCTTTTGGCAGGTTGGGTCCGCTGCCTGGTTTCATGACCGGCATCGGGAACTGGACCTGGTTGTAGTCCTGGGCGGCGTGCTGATCCTGTTGGGCCAGCACCGGTGGTGACTGGGTGAGTGCCGCTTGCTGCTTGGTGGCCCACAGCGAGTCTTGGGTGTCCACGTTCGTGCGTACAGCTTCGGTTTTCGCGATCACGCCAACCAATGCTGCGTCGAGTTTGGATGCGGCGGCAGGCGGTGGCGGGGCGAACGTCGGCGCGGCGCTACCGGTCAGCGTCTGCGTTGCTTTACCGCCCGCAGACGCCAACTCTTGGGTGTCGATCTGCAGCTTCGATTTGGTCCCCATGGGTGCATTGTCCCAGCATCTGCCGACAATGGAAACCGCTTTGAACGCTGACCTGCGCCTTGTCGAGGTCATGGCCACATCCCCAGTTCGGGGAGAAGTTTGTCGGCGGCGTCGATGATCTGTTCGGCGTCAGCGAGCGCATGGTCGGTGTCTGCGGCAGGAAGATCGAGATCGGTTGTGCTGCGTGGGTATTCGAGCTGGTTACGGATTCTGCGCATTCGGTTGAACGCCCGAAACGATGCGCCGAACTGTGCTTCGGCCGCATCGGCGACAGCGATGTGGCCCCCTGCAGTCGTCGGACGCAGGCCCTGCTGCACCAGGAGCGCGGTGAGCGCCTGGCGGGTAGCGTCGTAGGCCAGCTCAAAAGCCCCGATGTGATCTGCAGCGAGGGCGGCGCGTGCACCGGCCAACCGCTGTCGAGCCTGTTGAAGCAGGTAAGCGCCGTTGGCGGCGTCCCCGCTGACCCGCTCAAGGTGCCCGCGCTCAACCAGCGCAGAGATCTCCGCTCGGCCCGTCTTCCAACCGCTCATGCTGCGTCCTGTGTGGGAAAGACTTGGACATAGGGTCGCCGCTGAATCTCGGCAAGTAGAGCCCACTGGCTGGGGTCGGCCCATTGCGCCGGTGTGGCCTGCTCGGGATTGACCGGAATGCCGATGCGCTTCTGGGCGCGGTCGGCCCCATCAAACAGATCGGTACGCGTGGGTTGGCCGATGACGAGGACATCGATGTCATTGGCCGGCGGCCCGGGCTGCCCGGTGTAGCGCGCGGCCCAGGACCCGAAGATCAGGACTTGCTCCACAGCGGGGATGGCGCCGAATTCCTCGGCAATGACCGTGTGCGGACCGAAAGTCAGCAGCGCGAGCTGGGTCAGTGGCGTGTAGGCAGGATGACTGGTGTTGGCGCTGATCAGTCGGTTGCGGCCCTGGCGGCGATCGCGCAACACGTGGGCGGTGACGAGGCGTTCGACCTCTTGTTGGGCGGTTTGCTTCGAAACGCCAAGTGTGCGCGCGAGGTCGGTGACCGTGTACTCCCGGTCGGGATTGAGCAGCAGCTGCGCCAGGAGTTCGCCCTGGTGCTGGGACCGAAAGACCGGAAGCAACGCCGGCGCCGCAGTACGCATAAACCGATCATATGTCCGGATAAAACCGACAGTCAATATAATATGGACATATAGCCTAGGGAAAGACGACCTAAAGCCGTAGGCGTCTAGCCCTTCGAAGGGGCGCGTGGAGTGCGCGGTAAGTCTCTCTGCGTCTCGTTCAGTCTCGTTGATAGGTAGGCTGATCAACGTGCGTGTGATAGCTCTGAAATCCCTCCTCGAGGAACGCCACCTGCACGCCTATTCAGAGTTCGTCGCCGAATACAACCGGACCGCAAAGGAATTGGGCGTCTCACGCCAAGCAGCACCCCCCACGAAGGCGCAGTACTACCGCTGGCTCGGAGGCGAAATCCAGAATCTCCCACGCGGCTACCATTGCGCCGTGTTAGAGCGGATGTTCCCCGGCTGGTCCGCCAAAGAACTGTTTGGACACCCCGACACCCCGCACCGGGGCGATTTGCTGACCGGTGTCCGGCCCGGCATTGAACCGACCGACCTCGCCGGCCTATGGGTGACGAGCTACATGGTCGACGGGCTGCATCACGCCGATCTATCACAGGTCGACGTCACCAAAGGCGGCATAACAGCGACCAACTACCCACCGAGCCCACGACTCGAAGACCACGAACGCGGCTATGCCAACGACATCGAAGCCGAAGTCTTCGGCCGCCACATCATCGGAAAGTGGCGCAATGTCAACGACCGCTACTTCTATGGCTCCATCCATCTGGCCGTCTTGCCCGGCGAAACGTCAATGGACGGCTACTACACCGCAGTCCTAACCGACACCGAGGTCACTTCGGAGCGATGGCGATGGGCTCGAGTAGATCCTGGATCCCGCGCGGGCGTGGATCTAACGACCGTGAAGCTGGCAGAACCCAAAACGATCTTCCAAATCCTCAGCGACCGAACACGTTTCGACGGGCCAATCCCGCTCGCCCAGGTAACGGAGCACCCGTGAACGCACCCACACGCCACCAGCACGTGCGCCAACTCATCGACACCTATCTGCGCGCATGGACAACGCAAGACCCCGACCTGATCGTCACGATCTTCACGCCCGGGGCGACGTATCACGAACGCGTCCTCGACGAGCCGATGCGCACCACCGCCGAGATTCGACGGTACTGGGAAACCAAAGTTGCGCGCGAGCAGGCCAACATCGACGCGCGGCTCATCACCTTGTACGTCGACGGATCCACCGTCATCGCGGAATGGGAAGCCCGATTCGACGACCTCGTCAAAGGCCACCGCAAACTGATGCGAGAGGTGGCCATCCTCGAGCTCGACGGCGATCGGATCGCCAGCTTGCGCGAATACTGGGCGTCGAAACCGATAGACGCTTAGAGCGCCGCCTGCCCGTTCTCAGCCCGTTCCGCGGCAAGAAGGAGTTCGTTCCCGCGCTGCAGCAGGCCGTTCGCCGCCCGCATCAGCTCATCGAGCACCGCGCCGCGGTCGAGCTGGGCGAGCGCTTTGCGGATCAGGTTATCCCCAACCAGCACCAACTCGTCGGCGACAACTCGCGCCTCAGGCGGGGTGAGTTGCATGTCGAGCCCGATTCCGTTGTGCCGCACTGTATGTGCAGCGGGCTCCTCTGTCGAGCCGTCAGTGATCGCAAGCATGCGGCGGATATCGACACTTCGGAGTCGGTCCTGCAACTCGCGGTCGTCGAGGGCATCCAAGTCCGCGGCCGGGAGCTGGCGCGCTCGGACAATCAACGCGATCGCGGTATCCCGGTCCAGTGACATGGTGAGCATTCAGATCCCCTCCGATTCCATCCCCTAGGGCAGAGATATCCGCAGCCCTGCGCTGATCTCCCGCATTGTCGGTAGCGAAAGGCTGCCGAGCGATTCGATGAGTTCGTCGTGATAGAGCTGCACGATGTCGTCGACAAGCACAAAGCCGTCGAGCGGGTCAGCGTCGGTCAACGAGACAACGGTGGGTAGGCGGCGTTCACTCATGGTCGTCGTGGTGACCCGCGCCGCCAACACAGTGTCGAGGTTCCTGTTGCGAGAGTTGTTGCTCAGGACCACCCAGGATTCGGGTCCGTGTCCAAAATCGACGCGGTATACGTTGCTCCGCACCCCGCGATTCACCGCTCGGCCCTGCTCCTACGGACGTGCAGGTTGCGCGCAGTTCGCCGCTCAACGCTGGCGGGTTCACTGTTGAACTCGGCCGCCAGTTCGGCGTACCCGACGTCGAGCACGCGCTCCCCCACCGCTTCCGCGCCGGCGTGGAGCAACGCGCGAAGCGCGCCGGCTTCTGATTTGATGTCGCCTTCGCCATGAAGGCTGGCCAACTGGCGTAATGCTGGCGATGACCGCGACCTGGTGGCAGTTGATGGTGCCGTTTTGGAGGTTGATGAGTTCGACGACGGCGTTTCTGGCCACGATCTTTGCGACGTCGTCGAAGGCATCGAGCCGGCTGACGGCGTCCTGGCATGCTTCGCCGGCGCTGAGATAGTCGCCGGCCTTGAAAGGCACCGTGGGGGTGGGCATACCACGAACCTTACAGCGAACACGCTGTAAGGTCAATTGTGTTGTAAAGTCGTGCGTGTGATCGAGCTGCTGTCCCTGCGTGGCTTCGCCAACCGCCGCGGCCTCGCACACGGGACCGTGCGCCGCTACCACGTCGAAGGCCGACTCCCGCAGCCCGATGGAGAACTGACCGACGGCGCCGACATCCGCCACCCAGGCTGGCTCCCAGACACCGTCGACAACTGGCAGCGGCCAGGACAAGGCGCTCGCACCGACCTTCAGTCGGTCAAAGGTTGCGGCGACGCAGCCAACGCGCGCCGATGAAAATCACCACCGCGACCACCGTGAGGATGACGAGTCCTGGCGCTAGGCGGAAGAGAGCGCCGGCCGCGTCACTGCCAGTGCGCCAAGCGAATCCGTGTACCAGCGTGTTGAAAAATCCGTGACCGGTGTGGTGTGCGCTCGCGAGGTGAGTCATGTGTCTTCCGCCTTTCGTTGGTGGGACTGTAAGTCCGCGAAGCGACAGCAGCGGATATACCGGTGGCCCGGTCGGCTGGCGATCCCCGTGAGGCGGCAGATCAACGAGCAGCCCTCCCCCACCATTGAAGGGATCAGCACCTGCGCCGGCGACCTGCCCGAGAAGAAAGAGACGCATATCCTCGCCCCGGCCCAGCGGAAGCTATCGCAAGAGGCCCGCTGAAGGTACGAGCCAGATAGGTGGATTTGTTCCCTCAATCGTCACGTGATGCAGGCTGCATCACCTTGTCAGCGGTGGACCGCATAATCCAGGGATGCGGCAGGATGGGAACGCTGGGCGGCCGCGCAACGCGGTTGAGGCATATCTCGAACAGCTTCGGCAGGCTGAGCTGGTCGCCGAAGCAGAGGATGCGGCGCACGGGAAGCACTATTTGTCTGTTGCCACAGGAGATTTGGAGACCAGTGATGACGTGGCGCGGGTCGAGCAGCTCACCGCTACGGCCTGGGCCGGGCGTGAAGGCGCACACATGACCTCCTCTCGAGGAGGCAGTGACTACGTGACGCTGGTGATCGAGGGTCCGTCTGCCGCGCAGTTCGTCGACGAGCTGGCAGACCTGGCCGAAGAACTCGATCCGGGATTCTGGCGCATCTCCCGCTCGTCGAGCCAATTTTGATGTACGGCTCGGTTGCGCGGGCCAGACAAGGACCAAGGATGACCGCCACCCATCGCGCGTTGCCCAGGTTCGCCGCGGTCTCGACCATCATCGCGACCCTTTGTGCCACCGCGAGCTGCGATTCAACGCGTCACGCTCAGGGAAGTCCAACGCCGACGGCCCGCGCCTCCGGCTGGCCGACAACCCTGAACGACTTCACGGTGGTCTGGACCGCTGAACCCGGCATCGACGTCACGACCGGGCCCGTGGTAGCGGTACGCGCCTACGCCGAGTCCTACCTACTCGCCTCCATCACAGGAGACAATCGCTACCTGTATCCCGGCTTCCAGCAGTCCGTCGATCCCAACCAATCCATCGACCATCCCACCGGCACGCAATACCTCTGGCCGAAGCACTACGAACGCGAACACCCGTGGGTGGGCACTGACCAGGTGCACATCTCCTCTGTAACGACGTCCGGCCGCGACGTGACGGTGCTGGCTTGCGAATACACGTTTGGCACAGCTCAACTAGCCCGAGACGGGTACGAACCCAACATCGCTCTGCCGCCACCGCATTCAGGCATTACATCCATGCGGATCACCATGACGGCTCCCGCAAAGCCGGCACCCCAATTCCCCCAGCAGGGACCGGCTCGCGCACCGTCGGCCGACGTCTTCAACGGCTGGCGGATCACCAGCCATCAAGGCGGCTACTTCGCGCAGACCGGGATCGGCGACGAATGGCCAAATGTCATCGAAGACGAAAACACCTGTATCGCCAAGGCGCCTCAACACCCCGATCTCAAACGCGGCGGCCGATATCCTCGCGGCGACTTTCCTACCCAACCGGCATCTCCCGGATGGCCGGCCCCCAGCGCGGTATAGCCGATTGCTATACGCGCCTATACGTGGCTATAAATCGTGGGCCTCGCGAGCGTAAGGGTCGCTGACCAACCACCGCGTGATGGTGGGGTCACCACCATCCCAACGTCCGGCTTGTAGCAGCTTCGTTGCGCTTCAACGTGATTGAGGGCAGTTCGGTTTAGCGGGCGGGGAAAAGAGCCTCGGTCGTAGCCGGCGCTGGATCCGCTGTCAGCTAATCGCGGACATGGCCAGATTCCCCAGTTTCGATGAGAATGCTGCCCAAGGTTCACTGAGATCGGACAAGTATCGCACCGGCGTCTGAAGGTTATGGCGTCGATTTCACGCGTCCTCTGACCCTCTCCGCGTTTCGTCACGTGACGGGCTGTCGTTGTGCCCGTAACTGGTCAAGGGCGCTCTAGTCGACGGTCCCAGCAGGCACCACCCACTGGCAAGGTTGGCCAGTCACTGCCGAAATCAGGTCGAAGTCTGCGTCGTAGTGAAGAACAGTGAGTCCGTGTTCTTCTCCGGCGGCGGCGATGAGTAGGTCAGGAATCTTGCGGCCGCGCTGGCTTCGCTGAGCCAGGAGTCGCTGGACCTGAAGCGCGCGACGATGATGCGATTCGGTCGATTCCACAAGCTCGAATGCATCCAACGCCGCTATTAAGTCGTCCCACTCGGCTTCATTCCTCGCCGAATAGCCGACCTCGAGATCGGTGATACGGGCCCGCGCGAGTTCGCCCGAAGCCGCGAGCGGTTCCACCACCTCCCGGACGCTGGGCTGGCTGAGTCGCTTTATCACACTGGTGTCGATAAGAAACGTCAGCGCCATGCCTCGGCGCGATCTTCGGACGGCGCGGCGGCCAGTGCATCCAGAGCGGAGGCCACGTGTTCTGCGCGGTGCGACGTCGCGCGGCGCAGAGCCGCGTTCACCGTCTCTTTGATCGTGGTTGTTCCCAGTTCTGCGCGAGCCATCTCCAATGCCTGTTCGTCAATGTCGATCAGATGCTTGCCCACGTGCCTAGTATATACAGGGAGGCGCGCGATATATACCCGCGGTACGGCCCGGTCGCGAGTCACCAGAAGGCGGTTCGCCCCGGGTTCGATGAGAAAGCGTGAGGTCCCCCAACAGGGTCCGGGTTTGTCCCCGCCTGAGGCAACCGCGTCGTAGCTGCTTCAGCGGTCGCTCGGGATACGGATGTGGGCGGGGTCGGTGTTCCGTAATCCTTTGAAGCTGGCGTGGCGAAGCCAGCGGTGGGCCACATATTCGCGGTAAGCGACTTCGCAGACCAGTTCGGGTTCGACCCACGACACCCCGTGTGCCTCAACGGGATTGGCGGCGGGTGTGGCGGTGCGCGTGATGGGGTGGAGCATGGCATAGAGGTACCGGCGGGTGGTGTCGCTGAATCCGGTTCCGACTTGTCCGACGACGATCAGGTCGCCGTCGTCGTTGTGGCCGGCTAGCAGCAGTGAGCCGATACTGGTGCGTCCCCCGGGACCGGCGGCGTGGCAGTAGCCCACGATGATCAGTTCGCAAGTTGGGCGGACGAGGGACTTGATCCACTGGGTGGTGCGGCCGGGCCGGTAGGGCGCGTCAAGGCGCTTGGCGACGATTCCCTCCATCTGGTGGCGGGCCGCGACGTCGAGCATGTCTGCCGGGACCACCGCGGTCAGGGCACGCGGAATGGTCAGGGTGGGCGACTTGTCGACGACCATGAGTGCGTCGAGCAGTTCGCGGCGTTGGATATACGCCTGAGTGGTGAGGCTGCGGTTGTCGAGCGCTAGGAGGTCGAAAGCCAGCAGGCGGACGGGCACTTCGCGCAGCAGCTCGGGGTGTGGTCGACGTTGCTGTGGCCAGCGGCGCTGCAGGCGGGTGAACGATGGCCGGCCGGTGTGATCGACGGCGACGATCTCGCCGTCGAGAACCGCTTGGCGATCGCCGATGGCGGCGGCCACGCCGGCGAGTTCGGGGAAGGTCCGCGACACGTCTGCACCATGGCGGGTGAAGACCGTGACCGCGCCGTGCTGGACGTGGACGGTTGCTCTCTGGCCGTCAAACTTCCACTCGACGGCCCAGCCATCCGCGCGTCGTGGCGGGGTGCCGAGCGTCGCCAGCATCGGTGCCCATGCCGGATTTCGCACAGGCGTCTGGGTGGCCACCGGATCGACGGTACCCGCCCGCTCGGCGGTGGGATCTATCTGCGTGGTGATGGTCCGGTGATGCAGCCTGCATCACGGCTTAGTGGGCGTGGACGATATTCCGCGGCGCTTCGCCGGCGCGACGGATCTGCACGTCATACCTCACGTCGGGTGGGTGCCTTCGGTGCCGATGAATTGAATCTCGCTGATAGCTACGGTGGTCACCTCATCGGGAGTCCCCGACGCGGTTGGGCTTGGGGACGTTGCGGATTGAGGCGGATCAGAGGTTGCTTTGACGCGGATGAGTAGTTTGCTGACAGTGGCTGGTGGATTGAAGGTGATGAAGCGCCAATCCCTGGCCCCTGCGGTGTCGATGACGACGGGGTCGCGTTTGAGGTCCTTGGGGAACCACACCTCGAGTTGGGTGACAATGCGGTGCTTGGACCATTGGTCGGAGCCGTCGGGCGCGGTGGCGTCGAAGCCGCCGATGGCCCGGAGTTGGGTCAGGGTGACTTGGCGGCCGAAGTCGACTTGCAGGGTTTGTCCGTCCTGGTTCTTGACCCGGGTGCAGACCCATGCGGTGTTGAAGTCGCCGTCGAAGGCCCGGTTGGCGTCGGAGTAGTTGGCGTCGCGCGGGCACACGTCGCTGGCGGTGACCCCTTTGAGGATGGTGTCTTGCCGTAGCGGCGCCTGTGAGGGTGGTGGCGGTGCGGTCGCGGCCGGTGTGGTGATGTGGGGTTGCGGGTTGATGTCAGAGGTGAGGTAGTTGACGGCGGCCAGGGCCACCAGCAGGATCACCACGGCGGCCGCGGTGATGAATGCGGTGTGCATTCGGCGATCGGGCGGCACTCGCTTGTTGAACGCGCGGCCGCCGGCGCGGGCCGCGCGTCCGGACGCGCGTAGGGCGCGGGTGAGCAGGCCCGGCTTGTCCGGCGGTTGACTGTCGTTGGGGGTGTCGTCGTCGGGTGGTGGGGGTAGGCCGCGGCGGGCGGGCCGGGTGGTTGTGCGTGGGGCCAGCGAGGCCAAGATGAGGCGGCCGTTTTCCCAGCCGTGGTCGGTGTGGAGGACTTGGTCTGTGCTGCTCATGGGCTACAGGGTGTCGCTGTCGATGGTGTTGTAGATGGCGTCATGGGCGAGCTGCTGGCTGCTGCGCTCAGGTAGTGCCGGGCGGCTGTAGTCCGGGCGTAGCGTGACCGGCGGTGTCGCCATAGGCGGACCGCTGTAGTAGTGGTGATGGTGGTTGATCTGCGTCAGGTGGGGGCCGGGAGCGGCGGCCTTGGCGGGAGCGCGGCGGGGATGGCGCCGGCGGCGCACACGGCGGATCTGGCGGGCGGCCACGCGGGCGGCGGGCCAGGTGAACCAGAGCGCTCCGCACAGCAGAAGGCTGTAACCGAGCGCGGCGTCTTCGGGGGCGCCGAAGAAGTGGACGGCGGCGCCGGTGAGCAGCACCGCGGCGATCAGGGCGCGTATCACGGTGAACCTCCGGGCGAAGTTGTGGTGATGTGGTGGGCTGCGGCGTCGCGGGTCAGCTCGGGGTTGTAGGTGATCAAGGTGTGGAGTCGGGGGCCGGCGGACAGGGCGGCGGCGATGTGGAGCGCGTTGGTGGTGTGCCCCGGGGCGGGGGCGAGCTCGATCGCGACGTCGAGGAGCCGGTCGGTGACTGCGACGAGGTCCAGGCCGGCCAGGACGTGGTGGGCGTGCTCGGCGGCGTCGGGGTGAAGAGTGGCCACGGTGCGCATGACGTCGGCGCGGCTGAGGGCGCACGTGAACCAGGTGGTGTCGGTGCGCGAGCGCAGGTAGTCGGCGAGGGCCGGGGACTCAGGCGTCGTGGTGATGAGTTTCATGATGGCGGTGGGATCCAGGTAGATCACGGCGGCGGGGACTGGGGGCTGTAGCGGCGGTGCGGGTGGTCAAGGATCTGGGCCGGGGTGAGGCGGGCGGGCGTGACTTCCTTGCTGGCGATCAGGGCCGACCAGGCGTCGTTGGTAGCGGGAATCAATTGCGCGACCGGGTGCCCGTGGTGGGTGATCTCGATGGTGTGGCCGTCGGCCACCGCGCGCAGAAGCACACTCGCATTCTGGCGCAATTCACGGACACCAACCCGTTTCATGTAGCACATCGTAACTCAGCGTGCTACATGAGGTACACAATCTGGACCGTTGTTTCAAGTTGCCTCCCTTGGCTGCCCACACCTCGAACGATTCTCCGACGGCTAGGTGCCCAACTCGCCTCAAAGTGCCTGGTCTCCGACCAACGATTCGTACGCCTTGGGTGGCTGCTGAGTAGCCTTGACAAAGATCAGGCGCGGCCAGTCGCGTGCGGCCTGCGGCGGAGGAGACGACGACGAGGATCTCTCTCGACGACTTCGTCAACACCCTCGACCCGGCCCGCGCGACTGTTGAGATGTTCAGCCCGTCCCTGCACCTAGAAACCATCGACGCCGTCTACGACTCCGGAACGGTGCTGTGGCGCGCCGACATCACGATGACCCACGTCGACTCCCACGTGGGGGACCCGGACGTGGTCGTCGGCCAGAGCTACTTTGTCATGGCCCGCACCGGCGTCGAAGGTCTCGCCCAGGAGTTGCTCGGCCGCGAGGAGTTCCACCACCTACGCACCGACCGGTTCGCCCCACTGTTCGACGACCACTGCATCGGACCCGAGCTGGCACAACAGTTCTCCGACTGTGTCGAGGTCGTCATGATCGCGCTGTGGATCGTCGTGGACCCCGCGCTGCAGGGCCACCGCCTTGGCGCGTGGTCCCTATGCTGCCAATGCATCGAAACGTTGACGTCCTCCTCTGGCTGAAGCCAGGGGATTCCAACCTTCCCCTACAACCTATGCGGCAGGAGAGTCGTGTTGAGGTTCACGGTTCATAGACCGGCTAGCGCCGAGGTCTCCCCGTGCTGTCACCGCCCGTCCGGCGGCGATATTGCGTGCAGCGTTTACGTCGGCGTTGCACGGACCTGTGGTGCAGGACTCGCAGTCGAATACCGCTTGGCTCTTGCGGTTTCCGGCAGCGACGTGCCCGCACGCCGAGCAACGTTGCGACGTGAATGCGGCCGGGATCTGCTCGACCCGACCGTAAGCTTTGTGCTGCAGCCGCGCGGCGAGCAAACCCCAACCGCTGCGGCTGATTCGGCGCGCGCGGCAGTCAGCTGGGCGCACTGCTCGTGATAGCCCGGCGCGCGACGGCCCGGTCGCCAAAACTGCTGCTGCTCGACCGCCAAATTCCACACATACCGGGCGTGCCGGCAATGCTCAGCCAACCCCACCACCTGACCAGCAGCGGGAAGCAACCGATAACGCGACACCCCCGCAACCTAACCCCCACCACCGACACCAGAGTGAAAGGAGAAGCGGCGTTTCCTCCCGCGGCTAAAGCTACGGGTCTCCACGCCGCGACAAACCGATGATCCCCACGTCCAACGGGTTGATCCTGATGCATCCGCATTGGGATTCCGAGGCTGATCCGGCACCGTCCGTCGAGCAGTTGGAGACGGTCGAACGCCTGAACAAGTACTGGATGACCGCGGGTATGGTGCCGCTTACGGCGGGCCCGCAGTTCCTCGGCCAGCACGCCAACCGTCACGCGCTGAAATTCGCGCTGCACGCCTATCGGCAGCGCTTCTTCGACGACGACTACCTGATCGAGGTGCCGCTGGACCCGCTTCGGCAGCGGATCCGCGACGGCGACGACTTCCTCTGACGGAAACTAGTCGATGCCAACCGTTAGTCGAACGAGCGAGACGCGGCGGCGGACGGCAGCAGGGTGAAGCACGGGTCGGCGTACTCAGCCTGACGCATGAGAACCGACTCGGATCGGAGAAACGGTGAACCACAACGCGAAACTGCGGTGGCCGATTGTGGCCATCGTCTTGGCGCTTTTAGGTCTATGGATCACATGGGATCACCCGCATCTCATCGATAAGGTGACGGGCGTTACCGTCCTCAGCCTCGGTGCAGCGGGAACGGTTTGGGGACTCGTCGAGAAATGGCCGCTTTGACGTCCCTCTGGAGGGCAGGGACAGGTGGGGCTCCCCTGGCTCCGACCAGAGGAGGACGTCAACGTGCCCACGACTATGCCCCGGCGGCGGCGAGTTTGTTCGTTGCACTTGAGGCCCAACGTCCCGTTTGGTGAGGTCGAATCGTTGTCCCTGCGGCGACGTTATCCGCGGTCACCACCACGACGCGGAGACGACAACCCAACTGCCGCATCTGCCACACCCACGGACTGTGTTCTGCCACTCCCTGGCCCCGGGGGCTCACGCAGTGACCCGTGCGGAAGGGTCCGGTCGCGCGGTACCGGCGCGGGCGGCTCGGCACGCCGTGGCGCACGTTGGCGCGGGCTGGCGCGCATCCGGTGATCGAGGGTGTTTGAGGGCGGTGAAGCGTCGGGATGAACCGCGGTCTGCCGGTGCTTGCGGGGCTGTGGCCGGCGGCTTGGTGCCGGGGTCGGTCGGGGCGCCTGCAGAGCCTTGGCGGAAGGTCTGGGCGCGGGCTCGGAGGGCGGGTTGAGTGACCAATGACGGGGACTGTGCGACCCGTGATTGGTGCGTGGTGGCGCGCTGTGGAGCGGCATCCCAGCACCGGCCGGGGCAGGGCGTTTTGGTGGCGGTGGGGCTGCTGGTTGATCGCGAGCGGCGGGGCCCGCCGGTGGGCGTTTGGAGGTGGGTTGGCGCGGCCTGGAGCGGTCGGTCGGTTACCGGCGGTCGCGTGCTCGGTCGGTGTCGAGTGCGGCGCGTAGCGCGGCAATGTCGGGGTGGCGAACGTAGACATCCCAGTTCTTGTCTAGGTCGCTGAGGTCGTGGCCGGCGGCCAGGTCGAGGCCGAGCTCGGTGAGGCGCGCGGCGAGCTGGCTGGGTTCGCGGCACAGCGTATAGACGGGCCAGTGTTCGGTCTTGCTCGCGGCGACGGCGCTGGTGGCGCCGGGGGTTTCCGACCAGCCGGTGAGGGTGATTGCGCCGGTCGGTTCGCGCAGCAGCCAAAGCCCGTAATCCATGTGGGTGGTCTCCTGGTAGACGGTCATTTACGAGCTCTGGGCGGGGGTGTCTGGGGTCATGGGTGTCCGGGGTGCCTTTCAGACGATTCTGTTGAGTTGGTTGACGAAATAGCGTTGGACGAGCTGGGTGCCGGTGTGGCCGGCGGGGTCGAGGCGGGCGGTGTCGTAGTCGTTGTGGTAGTCGCCCTTGATGAATTCGGCGAAGTGTTTGAGTGCGGTGGCGACGGTGGCGGCGCTGAACTGGGCGAAGGTGGGGCCGAAGATGCCGGTGGCCTGGGTTCCGATGCCGCCGGTGGCCACGCTGATGGCGTTGATGACTGCGGTGACCAGATCGCCGAGGCCGGGGCCTGGGTGGGCGAGGCCGGCCCCGACAGGGCCGAAGGCGCTGACGTTGATGGCGTTGGTCTGCTCCTGCATTTTCGACAGCGCGTTGGCGACGTTGGCGGCTTTGGTTGCGATGGCCGTGATGAGCACGGGCAGTGCGGTCCACGCGCGTGCCTGGATGAGGTTGATGATTTGGCCGGCGGCGTTGAACAGCTCGGATGCGGTGGCCGCGACCTGTGGTCCGGCGAGCCAGAACAGCTGTTGGGCCAGTGCGACGCCGAAAGCGACGCCGCGGTGGACGAGGTCGGGGATGAGGTTGGGGTCTTTGACGAGCTGCAGGATTTGGTTGACGGCGGCGGTGGCGGGGGCGATGAGGCCGGCCATGAACATGGTGGCGAGCTTTTGGGCGGAGCCGGCTGGATCCGAGGCGTCGAGGTGAGATCCGAGGTGGCCGATGAAGCGCATGACGAGGTCGGCTTGGGGCAGGTTGCAGAAGTAGTCCAGCGGTGCGCAGATCGACAGGATGCCGTTGCGTTGAGTGAGCGCGCCGAAGCCGCCGGCGCGTACGCCGGCGAAGCCGACGCCGGGCTGGTTGAGCCCGATGGTGGGCTGGCCTACCGGGGACTGTGAGGGGTCGGCGACGAGGGCGACGCCGAGGAGCCGGTTGGCGGGGATGGCGCCTCTGTTGTGGCCGATTGCGGCTGCGATGTCGCCGGCGGCGTCGGCGCCTTGGCTGTAGCCGGTCAGCAGGAAGTTGGTATGTGGGCAGCGGTAGGCGACCGTTCTCATGTGGGCGTCGGCGCTGTCGATGCCGGCTTGTTTGGAGGCCAGGTAGCCGCCGCCGTCGGTGCCGCCGAAGATGGTTGCCGGGTAGGGCGTGTAGAAGGTGTCGACGGTGAGGTGAACGATCCGTTTGATCGGTTCGAGGATGTTGCCGAGGATGCCGACGGGTTTGGTGGGGTCGGCCTGCGGGGTGGTTTGCGTGGTGCCCGGGATCGCGATCGCTTCGATGGCTGGGCAGGTGGCCGGTGCGGCATGGGCAGGCGCAGCGGTGGACAGCAGCAGGGTGGCGGTGAGGGGTAGCGACACCGCCAGTGGAGTGCAGCGGTGGCGGATGGTCATGCTGCTGCTGCCGCGCTCTCGAAGTGGCTGCTGATTTTGCGGATGGCGCGTTGGGCGCGGCGTTCGATGGCGCCGACGTTGGCGCCGAGGCTGCGTGCTGCGCTTCTGGGGCTGTAGATGTCGGTGTTGAGGTAGAGCGCTTTGAGGGTCTCGTATTCCAGGGCGGTGATGATGCGGTGGTCGCGGGCCTGGGAGAGCAGGTGCGCGGTGTGGTCTTCGTCGGTGCCGGTGTCGCTGCGGTCGAGGATCGCGGAGTGGGGGTCGACGCGCACCGCCGCGGTGGGGGTGCCGGCGCGTGGCCGGGCGGCCATGACTTTGCGCAGGGTGGCGTTGTAGAGGTAGCGCGACGTCAAGATCTGTGGTTCTGCGGCGGTGCGGATGAGGGTGAAAAAGATGGTCAGGGTGTCGTTGTCGCGGGCGTCGCGGTCGGTGGACAGGTAGCCGTCGGGGTCGGCGAGTTCGGCGATGCGGCGCAGGGCGTGGCGCATCAGGACGGCTGCCATGAGCAGGGCGTGGCGGTCGCCGTTGCGGGCGTAGCGCGCGAGGGTGGGCAGCACGGTTGATGCGGTGGGCAGGTGCGCGCAGATGGCGTTGGGGGTGTGCGGGGCGCGCGGGTGCAGGGATTGGATGAGGGTTACTGCGGGCGTGAGGTCGCCGCGGCGGGGCTGGGTGAGCAGGCGGTGGGCCTGGTCGGCGAGTTGGTCCCAGATGGTCATTGGATTCCTTGGCGTCGCGGGGAGGTGACGCGCTTATGGAATCCGGGGACGTTGTTGCGGGGGTTTGCGAAGCGGTGTTTAGAGCGGTTGACAACCCGTCCTCATGGAGGTGACGTGCGTCACATCCTGGAGTGGTGACCTTGGGTTATGTGGTTGTCAGCTTGGTTGACGGGAAATGGGTGGGCGCCGCTGTCGGAGGTTGCTGAGCGCGGCGTACCCGGAGGCCGGCGCATCGGTTCGCGGGGCGGCACCTGGGCATAGCGATGCGTGGGGGCCTTCGGCCGGGGTGCGGCGGGGATTCGTCCGGGCTGTCGTCACCGCATATGCGGTGATGCGCTTGGCGCATACGTTGACGAGCTAATGCAGGAGGGGGAGGCGCTCGTCCGTGGCTTCCGCCTCGCGGCTACAGCCGAGCCGAGCGTAATCCCCCTGTCAAGCATCGAGCGAACATCGCGATGTCATACGCGCGTATGCGTTACCAATTCGTTATGTATGCGGTTGTCGCCAAATCGGTGTTTTGGCCCGCATTAGAGGGCGTCCGAGCATCTACCCCTCTTGGAGGCCTTACCGATGGCGCAGCCGATTCGCCGCACCCACGCTGCGGTCCGCTCCTACTGCGACCAGCTGCGCGAGCTCATGGACCAGCTGCGGTCCGACCCCCTCAACGAGGCCAAGTCCGTGGCCCTGGTCGCGCACATCATCAACAACCGCAGCACGGCCCTGCAGCTGCTTGACGTGCTGGAAACCCAGGCGGTGGGGTCCGTATGTTGACGCGCTCCATCGCCGGTGCGCTGGACTCGCTCTTTCTGCGCGTCAGTGGCGGGGACACCATCCGCGCCGATGAGCTTCGCGCCCGAGCGAGCGCGTCGTTTCTGGCGTTCATCATGATCAGTTACATCCCGCTTCTAGCCGGGGTTGTGCTGCTCGTCATGAATCGGCCGCATGCAACCGATACAGCGGCCGAACAAGACCAATTCACGGCGGTGAAGTCCTACGCAACCCGCTACGTGGATGCCTATCTGAAAGACCCGTCGAACACGGCGGCGATCAAGCAGTTCTACGACGGCGATATCCCCCCGTCTGCGCTGCCGGCCGGCGGGCGGGCGCTGCGCGCCGCGTCATGTCTTCCGGGTGTTTTCAACGACGGTTTTCAGACCTATTCGGTCGTCGTTGACGCCGAGATCCCGAAGGCCGCCAACGCCGCGTCCATGGTGCCGGTCAAGCTCCAAGTCGATATCTCAGCAGACACCCACAACTTGTACCGCGCGTTCACGCTTCCGCACGCACGACCGGATCGCCAACCGGGGCTGCCGGTGCAGCTGGCCACACAAACATTGGTCTCCGAAGACCGGCCGGTGTACAAGACCGTCGCCGGGTTCCTCGCCGCGATGCTCACCGGGCAGGGAGACCTGACGCCCTACATCTCTGCGGCGGCCAAAATCACGGCCGAACAACCACCGCGCTTCACCACGATGGCCATCGAGCGCGTGCAAACCAATTCCGAGGCTGCCACCGCCCAGGACGTTCCTCCCGCAGCCGACGGCATTGAGGTCACGGTGCGGGCCGTGATGCAAACCGCCAGCGGCGTGCTGATGCCGATGGATTTCCCCCTCGTGATGTCGGTGGCAGCAGGCCACTGGCAAGTCGACCGGATCAACGATGCGCCCAGCATCATCCCGCCCAACCAAGCAGGGCCGTCTGGACCGTCATTGACCCCAACGACCACCGCCACAACGTCCACCAAATCACCGCGCGGCTACGCCACCAACAGCCCCGAAGGGAGCTAACAAATGATCACCACCGTCGCCTCGTTCATCGCGGACGGATCCGCCTCAGCAGCAGCCACCCATGTCCGAACCGTGGCAGCCCCGATTTGGGATATCGGCGCCAACATCAAAAACCAGGGCATCAGCTTCGCGGTGTTCTTGGCGATGGGCGGCACGGCGGTCTTGGCGGTGTTCGAATACTTCGTCGTCAAGAACAAGACCGCCGCGCTGAAAACCGTCGCTGTCGGTGTCATTCTCATCGGCATTATCGGGGCACTGCCCTCGCTGGGTGTGGTGTCCAAAGACACCGTCCACAGCCTGACCAACAGCGGAACCCGCTGAGCCGGGACAGCGCCGATGTTTGTCGCCAAGTGGTACACCCGAGCCTCGCGGGTCCGCATCGTCATCGCCAAGTTCGACGGGCGATGGAAGCTCCCCGGCGGACCCTTCCCGATCCCCGAGCTGATCGCGCTCGTCGGTGGGTTGTTGATCACCCTGTTCGCGCTGCCCCGGTTCGGCGATCCCTTACTGACCGGCGCGGTGGGAGTGAGCGTCACAGTCGCCGCGGTCGGGGTGATGCGGCGCATGCCGTACTCCCCCGTCAAATTCAGCACTCGGCTGCACCGAATCTTCCTCCTCTACACCAGTCCCCGAAGCAGCAGCGTCAACGAACAGCGCCGCGTCGAGGCCGTGTCGACGGTGCGGCCAACCATCACCATTCTCGACGCAATCGACGCGGCGCCGGTATCGCACCGCGCCGAATCGCGCCCACATGCGCCGACCGCAACAGTCACTGATTCCGGGTGGGACGACCTGTTCGACCGGCCGCACAGCACTGCAGCAGAACTGTTCACCTGATCACCGCCTCAAACACCCTCGAAGAAGGACGCTCTGATGGCTCACCAGCTCGACCAGAACCTGCAACCCACGATGTCGGTGATGGGCAACCTGCGCCGCATGCGCGATGGCGCAATCTGGGCCGACTACCGGCTCACCGGACTGGCGTATGGATACACCAGCGACGAACGCAAATACGACACCTTGATCCACCACAAAAACCTGATCCGAGCGCTGCCGAACAACGCGGTCATCGCAGGCGTCATCGCGGCGATGAATCCGGACGAAATCCTTGCGCGCGCGATCGCCGGAACAGACCTCAGCGCCCGTCCGATGTGGCGCGAGGAATGCGAGGGCAAGCACGAGTACTTTTCGTCCACGGTGCACGCCGCCGAGCGGATTTTCGTGCTGTCATTTCCGGTCACCGACGCCGACGTCGTATCCGATCTCACCGGCTGGGGCGGCGTGGCGCGCCGCTCGGCGGAGCGTGACCGCGTCGAGATGGCAAGGGCGGCAGCGCTAGCGGCCGCGATCGTCGCGCGTCTTCCGTCGGTGTTTGCGTTCGAGCCATTGACGGCAGCGCAGATGGTGTGGCTGTGGAACCATGCGTTGTCACGCGGGACGCGCCGCGAGGTGTTTCCGCCCTCGATTTCGTCGAACGTGTCCTCCCCCGCCGGAGCGTTCGCCGCAGCGGAATTCGACGAAGGTGAACGGCGTGGCGACCGCAAGCGGTGGCGGCCGGACAGCTTTGCGCCGCTGGTGAAGATCAGCCAGCCCGGCCGGATCGGCGCGGCCACCTCATGGCAGACGCTGCTGGCGATCGAATCGCTTCCCCTCGAGGGGTTGCAGTTTCCGGGGTCGGAGTTTTTCACCATCGCCGACCGCGTCGATGGATTCGACGTCGACTGGGCAGCGCGGATCAGCAAGACCAGCCGCGAGCAGGCGATCGCGCGCAACACCAAGAACCTGCGGCGGCTCAATGAGCAAGTCGGTGAGCGCGACTCCGAGGTGTCCTTCGCCCAAGACATGCTGTCGCAGCAGGCGCTCGATCTCGGCGAATACAACGCGCTGTTGGAAACCAACGACGACGAGATCGAGGTGTCGATGTGCCCGATCTTCGCCATCGCCGGCGCCTCGCGGGCCCAGTGTGAGGACGGGGCGCTCAAACTGGTGCAGGCCTTCGAACGTAACCGCATCAAAGTGGTCGCCCCGCTGGGCGGGCAACGCGAGCTGTGGTCGGCGATGAATCCCGGCGGTGCCGGCCTGCGTGTGGTTGCCGACTTCTCCCACGTCACCATCAGTGAGTACCAGGCCGCCAGCGTGCCGTTCGCGACCAATGCCGTCGGTGATGCGCAGGGGCCGATCATCGCGCTGAATTTGTCGGGTCGGCGCAATCAGCCGGTGCACCTGGAGTGGTGGCGTGAGCCGCTCAAAGACGCGTCCTCGGCGATCGCGATCGCCGGTGAATTGGGTGCGGGCAAGACCTGGCTGATCATGTACATGCTGTTCCATTTGGTCGACATCGGCGGTCAGTTCTTGGCGATCGACCGCACCGATTCCGGGGAGTACGCGCGCCCGGCGGCCACCCTGGGTAGTCACGCGATCATCGACCTGATGCGGCCGCAGTGGTCGATGGATCCGCTGCGCACCTTCCAGGCCGATATTGGGGTCGACTCCGCCGTCGAACTGCTCACGCCGCTGTTCGAGTGCGAAGCGAACTCCCCGATGGGAATGACACTGGGTGAGGTGCTGCGCCCGGAATGGGGGGTGCGCTCGATCCCGGACCTGCTTGCCGTGCTGCAGCGCGGGGCTGACATGGGCAAGTTGGCCGACGGCAAGCCGCTGCCTTCGGGATGGGATGAGCTGCACCGCCACCTGGCCTACTGGTCAGGCCGCCGCTATGCCGCGGCGCTGTTCGACCCGAATCTGCCGTCGCTGGATCTCAACACCGAAGGCATCGTGATCCGCACCAACAGGGTCGAGGTGCCCACCGGTGAGGAAGTGGCGGGCCGCGAGGCGCTGAGTCCGAGCAAGGTGTTCGGTCGGGCGATCTATGGGCTGTCGATGGAGTTGGGTCGCCAAGCATTCCAGCTCAACAAAGCGCGACCGGCCGCGGTGGCCCTCGATGAGGCCTACCACGTGACCTCCACCTCCACCGGTTTGGCCCGTACGGCGCGGCTGGCGCGCGACGGCCGTAAAGACAACATTTCGTTGATCCTGGGAAGCCACGACCCGGTCAACGACTATCCCGCGGGCACCGCATTGGACCTGATACCGATGCGGATCGTCATGCGCCACCGTGACGAGACGCTGGCCAGGCGGTCACTGAAATGGCTGGGGATCGACCCCGACAAGAACCCGCACATCGTGCGTGACTTGACGACCAACACCTCACCCAAAGGCGCCGACGGCAAGGTGGTGCGCGGCCGCGAGGGCGAGGGCTACATGCGCGACGCCCGCGGCGCGATCGGCCGCATCAAGGTGCTCGGCCCCTCCTCGCCGCTGCGGCGCGAAGCGATGAGCACCACTCCCCCCGACCACAGCCAAGTCGCCTAGCCCACGGAGGTTCATGTGAGGGACCATCGGCCCAACAGCGGCGGCCGGGTGCTCGTCGACGCCGATCGGCTGGCGCGTTGGGATCAAGGGATTCGGGCCTGGACTCCCGCGGCCGTGCTGCGGTGGTGTGCACGTCACCGTGCGGTGACCACGGCGGTGCTGATTGGATTTCTGCTGCTCGTGGTCGGCGCGGCCCAGGCGAGCGCGGATCCAGGTACCGGCGCCGACACCGGGGCCGGGGACGTGCTGATTTCCTGGATGGGAATCAAAGACTCCGACAATGTGCCGGTCGCCAAATACACCTTGACCCTCAATCAGGGCGGCTGGGACGATCCCACGGCGAAGATCTTTTCCTACGTCGATTCTGTCGTCTACGAGGTGTATCTGTGCGTCACGACGACCGCGCTGTGGCTGATCAAATTCGTGCTCGACTTTTCGTGGTTGAAATTATTCACCGGCCCGTTTCAGACCATCGGTCACGGCGTGGATACCGCGATGGACCGGTTCGGGTTGGCCGCGACCGCCCTGGCGGTCTTGGCGATCATCGCGGTCTGCACGGTGCTGGCCGGCCGCACCGCCAAAGCGGTGTCCAACATCGCCATGGCGATGGTGATGATCGGTATTGCCGCAACGATTTTCGCTAACCCGCTGGCCGAACTCGTCGGCCCCGATGGGCTGCTGGCCAAAGGGCGTGACACCGGTCTGCAGATCGCGTCGTCGGTGTCGGACGGACACATGAGCGACAACGGCGGCAAGGCCAACATCGACGACATGGTGTCACGTCTGGCCGATAGGTTTTTGCGTTCGCCCACCCAGATGATCAATTTCGGGCAAGTCAGCGACTCGATTTCGCGTAAATGCAAAGAAGCATGGTCGAAAGGAATCAAAGACCAGCACGGCGACAAACTCAAAGACGACATTCAGGGGTGCGACTCCAAAAAGGGCGACCAAATGCACGACAAGTCTATGGGTAACCCCGCCGCCTTCCTGGTGCCGCTGTCCATCTGCGGTTTCCTGGCCAGCATCCTTGTCGCCTTCGCCTGCTACTTCGTGTGGCATGTGGTGCGCGCGGCGGTACAAGCCATGCTGTATGCCGCGCTGGCCCCGCCGGCGTTCGCCATCGGCGTGATACCGGGCGGGCCGCAGATGTTCGCGTGGAAAACCCTGCTGGACTGCGCGATGGCGTTCGCGGCGATGGTCATCTACACCGCGGCGTTCGGCGGTTACAACGTGATCCTCGACCAAGTCTTCAAGGAGTCGACCAACGCCATCCAGTCGATCTTTCTGACCACGCTGGTCCTGGCGTTCGGGTTCGCGTTCTTCGGGCCGCTGCGCCGCATGTTCGACCGCAGCCGCGACACCATGGCCGCCAAACTCGGCGGCGGAAACAGCGGCGGGTCCGGCCGAGGCTGGCTTTCCAAGTCCGCTGACCTGGCTGCACTGAAGGGCAACCTGGCGCCCGGCGGGCGCGGCGCCTCGAGCAACAAACGCGAGCCGGGCCGCATCCAACCAGAATCGGACTCCTCCAGCAGCGCCGGCGGGGGCGGTGGCGGCGCCGGTCCAGACGGCGGCGACGGACCTGGATCCGGGCCGGCATCCATCAGCGACCCCGCAGCAGGTGGCGCAGGCGCATCGGGGGCAGGCCGCGCCGGCGGCGACGCCGACACCTCCTCGGATGCCGGCGGCCACCAGCGTGCGCCGCAGCCAGCCGAACCGGCGGTCGTGGTCAGCGATGCCAGCCGAGTTCACGACCGGCTGGCCGAAGCGGTCCGGATCTACCGCGCCAGCCGCGGCGGGGGCGGGGGCGGCCGCGAGGGCCGCCACGCGTTGTCTGAGGCTGCCTGACTAGGGCCGGGCACTGATGGAACCGATGGAATGGGTGGCGATCGCCCGCACGGTATGGGCGCATCGCCGCAAGCTCTACGCCGCGCTGGCGTTGCTGGCGCCGTTCGCGTTGACCGCGCTGCTGGTGATCTTCGTGGTGTTCCTCGGTGGCGGGGCGCCGCCGGCCACGGCGGGGCTGACCCCGCAGTGCCAGCACCAGCTGCAGTCCCAGGGAATCAGCCCCGACACCGGGGTGTCGTTTGGGCCGGGCCCGATCAACAACGGCAAAGCTGTCATCGCCGCCGGCCTGCAGATGAAGGTGCCCGAGAAGGGCATCATCATCGGCTTGGCGGTGGGCATGGAGGAATCCGGGCTGCGGAACCTGGCCAACTCCAATGTGCCCGAATCGATGGGCATTCCCCATGAGGGCGTGGGACACGACCACAAGTCGGTCGGAATCATGCAGCAACAACCATGGTGGGGCAGCCTGCGTGACCTGATGACCCCCGGCGTTGCGGCTCAAAAGTTCTTCGCCAAGCTGCTCAAAGTCGGCGGCTGGCAGAACATGGCCCCCACGGTGGCCGCCCAAGCAGTCCAAGGATCGGCCTTTCCCGACGCCTACGCCGCATTCGTGACACAGGCAACCGCGTTCTACCGCCAGCACTTACACGAAGTGATGGCCAGCTCTGGTCATCCCACCCCGCCGGAGTCCACCAAAGACGACAGCGGCCGCGACATCTGCGGTGTGGTACGCGATCCGCACGCCGGCGCGCCGAGCAACCTGGGGCCCGGCACCGCGGCCGGGGTGGCCGCCGCGCGAGCCGCAGAAGCCCAGATCGGGCTGCCCTATGTGTGGGGCGGCGGAAACACCAACGGCCCCACCGGGGGCGGATTCGACTGCTCAGGTCTGGTGCTCTACGCCATCTACCAAGCCTCAGGACACCGAATTGTGTTGCCCCACTTGACCTACGACATGGTCCACTACGGCAGCATCGTCCCACGTACCGCCGTGCAGCCAGGCGATCTGGTGTTTTTGAACCCCGACTCCCGCGGGCCCGGACACGTGGCCATGGTGGTCAACCCCACCACGATCGTGGAAGCCCAAGACTTCGGGATCCCGGTGAAGCTCTCACCGTTTCCCTCCCGCTTCGTCGTCATCAAACGCGTCCTATGACCGAGAAAAGAGGCAGGCTGACATGAACATGAGCACACAGCAGCGATCACTGCGAGCCCGATGGTGGCGCCTGCGGTGGTGGATGCGGCGGGTCCCGCTGCGTCTGCGCCTGGGAGTGATCGCCGGCATCGTCGCCGTGGCGGGATTGTGCTGGCAGTACAGCACCCACCACGGTGAGACCGCCGCCAGCGAGCGCCACCAGCAGCGGCCAGCCGCCAGCGCCACCCCCGCGCCGGCGCCGGCGGCCCCGCCTGCTGACTACGGCGACAACCCTGCGGTGGACCAGCTGCCGGCACCCACCGTGGCGCCGCAGCTGGCCTCGATCGACGCCGCTCGGGCCCTCGCCGCGCGGTTCGCCACCAATTTCGCCTCCCCGAACGACAATCACGACGACTGGTTGGCCCGCATCAGCCCCGATGTGTCGCAGCAGCTGATCGAGCAATACCGGCTCACCGATATCCGCAACGTCCCCCAGGCCGCGGTGAGCTCGCTGGACGGGCCGCTCGACGAGCTGCCCGGCGCCGTGGCGTTTCGCGCCACCTACAACGACGGGTCCCAGATCGAAATCCGTCTGGCGCTGGCAGCAGACGGCTGGAAGGTCGCCAACGTGGTGCCGGTCAACTCCGACACCACGCCGGCGCCGGCCTCCTCCTCCCCGGGCCCGGGGGTGCGGTGATGGCAGCGAACAAGACAGCTCCCGGCGCCAAGGCTGACACCAGGACGGCGCCGCCGCCGCGGCCCTACGCGATCAACAACGCCGAGCTCAAACGCCCCCACATCGCCGGCGAATCCGCGGCCGAGCAGAAGCAGGCCGCCCAAGGGTGGCGGTGGATCATCCTGTCCGCGCTGGCTGTGGTCGCGCTACTGACCTACACCAAGATCTGGCCAGCGGCCCAGCACCTGCTCTATTCGCCCTCACCGGTGCGCGACTACCTGCTGCCCCCCTCAGCCAACCCGATCTACGTCGTCGCCGGCGTGGGCGTGGGCTGGTTTTGGATCTTGTTCATCGCCGCCCCGGCGATCGCCGCGGCGGCGGCCGCACTGTGGTGGGCCATGCTGGCGTGGTCCAACCACCGCGCCCGCACCGGCCATCTGGGCCAGCTGCGTGCCGGACAGGCCTGGACCGGTGAGCAGTACCCCACGGTGCCGCTGATTGTGGGAGGCGCTGGTGTGACCCTGGCCCTGGCCGGGGCCCTGTTGCGCTGGGCCGGGCCCGCGGCGAGCACCCTGCCTGGTCGGCTGGTGGTCGTTGCGCTATTGGTCGCGGCCGGCTACGGGTTCACCCAATTCGCCTGGTGGGCGTACCTGCGCGGCACCATCACCCGCCAGATCAACAAGGTCACCTACCTGGCGTCGTTCACGCTGGGATGGACCGATGACCTGCGAGCTGGCCGCGTCAAGGTCATACGCTGCGCCTACCCGCGCCGGCAAAAAGCATTCCCCAAGGTGGTCAAGCTGCTCTACAGCCAGCATCCCCGAGCAGTCGGCGACGACCTCATCGCCGAAGTCGGCGCGGTGCTGCGCGAGGTCACCGGCCACACCTACACCCTTGAACATGAGGCGTTGACCCGCACACTGACCGCCACCCACACCGTGACCGTCGATGAGCACGACGCCGTCGACGACGCCGAAACGGTGCTCGCTCCGCTGGTCGCCTCCTGGTTTGATGCGGCAGCCCACATCGCCTCGGTGACCGTGGACACCCCAGCCCCGGTGACCGACGAGGCTGACGGGCAGGCCGCCAGCAGCCCGCCCGCCGATGTCGATGAGGAGCTGGCGCAACGAGCGGCCGCCACCGGCAACGACGCCATCGCCTCGCGGATCCGCGAATTCACCGTCGGCTTCGCCTACAACCTGAAGGTCAGCTCGGCCTATCGCCGCGGAGTCATCGAAGGCATGGTCTCTGATGCGCTCGGAGGATCCTGGGAAGCCGAATGGAGCATGGCCTCGCGGCGGGTGCGGTTCGTGCGCAGCCCCGGCCTTCCCGTCCTGGTCGACCCGCCGCTGCAATTCCCCACGGTCACCCGGGCGACCATCCGTTCCCTGTACAAGCACACGGTCATCCCGTTCGGCGTCGACGCCTACGGCAACACCATCAGCTGGGACTTCAAACAGTCCCCGCACATGCTCATCGCCGGCCAGACCTCCTCGGGCAAGACGTCGGCGCTGATGACAGTGGCCACGCAGTGCGCCCGGCGGGGTTTCAACGTGGTCGAAATCGACCCGAAGGGCTTCGACTCCCCAGGGATGCGGGATTGGCCGAACGTGTCGCTGGTGACCGCCGGTACCGACGAAGACGGCTTGGTCGGGCACACCGCCGCGCTGCGGTTCATCGCCGACACCATGCGCGATCGGCTCTCGCAGGTCAAGATCAATCCCAACCGCGCCGACGACTTCGACCCCATCATCGTGATCACCGACGAGTTCTCCAACCTGGTGGTGGCGTTGGCCGAGTTCTACGCGACGTACAAGACCAGCAAGGAAAAAGGAGCGCCGCCCACCACCAAAGACGTCGGGATCCTGCTGCGGACCGCGCGAGCAGTGGCCATCCATATGGCGATCGGCATCCAGCGTCCCGACACGATGTTCATCTCTGGTGAGGCGCGCGACAACACCGCGTTGCGGGTGGCGATGGGCCGCCTGCGATCCAAGGACGCGGCAATCATGATGTTCAACGACGCGGTCGCGGGCACCCGCATCCAACCGGGCATCAAGGGCCGCGGCACCGTGCAGCTGCCCGACGGCCGGTTCCGGGAGATGCAAGCGTTCTACACGCCGAAAATCCCGGCCACCGAGGAGCAGTGGGCGGCGTTGACAGACCACGAACGCGCCATCCTCACCGAGCTGCGCAACGTCGACAGCTTCTGGCCGCGCCGGGTGGTCGACAGTGCGCTGCGCGGCTACGACCCCGAGGACGAAGACCAGTCGCTGTCGTTCGCCGACATCCGCCAATCACCGATCGTGCTCGCCTCCGAACGTCCCGACCTGGACCCCCTGAGCGAGCAGTACGTGCGACCGTTGAGCGCGGTCCGCCAGGCCACCATGGACGACGAGCATGCCGACCTCGCGGGGATACCACACGGCCACGATGGGCAGGGCGCCACAGCGCCGGCGGCCGCGTCATTCGGGGCGCCCGTTGACGGCTTCGACGACGACTATTTACCGACCATCGAAGACGAATACGCTGCCGCGATCCCGGTCGCGGCCAACGAGATCACCCACGGTGATCTGGTGGACCTTTCCGTTGACGGTGTCGCAGACTGGAAGTACGTTCACGCCGAGCCTTACCTCACCGAAGATGCTGACGGTCTTGACCGGCTGGTGATCCCCTATCGGGACCTCGATGACGGTCACGACGCCGCCGACATCGAGGTCGATCCCTACGAGGTGATGCAGGCTCGCAAACTGCATATGCACTAGCGACAACGGAGGTGGGTATGGCGCCCAGGAAAAGGAAAAACGGCAGGGCTGCCGCGGAGGCCGCGTATGCCAACCTACTCAAAGACAACACCGCCCTCGTCGGTGATGTCGGAGAAACCTGGGACGCCTACGTGGCCCAGCTCCACGACGCGGCGGCGGCACGGGAGCGCTACGAAGAGGCGCGCGCCGCGGCGGTCAAAGGTGGTGCGGTCACCAACGATCAACTCGACCAAATGGGCTACAAGAAAACCGCCAAGTTGCCCACACCGCCGCCCAGAACCCCGGCCGGCCCCACCTCGCAGAGCTCGCCGGGGTCCAAGCCGGATGCCCCCGCGGGGCGGCCCGAGCCATCTTCTGATTCACACACCAACGGTGTATCAGCCGAGCCGGCGTTGGCCTCGGTGGGCGCCGCCAACCGAGGGGAGTACTGATGAGTGCGATCGACGCGCTGGTCCAAGAGTCTCAGGAGCAGCACCGCCGCTACTACGACCTGTTCGGCCATAACCCGGTGCGTGGTGACGGGCTGCGTGAGGTCGGCGAACTGAGCCGGCAATGCGCCGAGCAGGCCCGCGAAATCCGTCAACAGGTCTTGGATTCGAACTTCTCCACGGCGGTGCTCGGCTAATGGGCGGTCACGGCGGCCCTTTCGCCCAGTCAACCGGTCATGATCACGTACCGCTGGACGGGTTCAACGGAAACGCCACCGGTGCCGGTGGTGCCGCGGACGGCAGTGCTGATGTCAACATCAACGGCGGCAACGCCATCGCGGGTAACTCCGCAGCCGAGGCCGCCGAGATCGCCGCAGTCCCCAATCCGCAATCACCCGAAGGCCAACGTCAGATCCTGGCGATCATCGAGAAATACCAGTCCAAAAGCGCTGGCACAGTTGAAGAATCGGCGGCCACCCAGCAGGCCAACGGCGAGGACGCCGCCAACGGCGGTCACCACCACCATGGAGACGACGACGGTAAAGACGACTCCAAAGGCGGTAGCGGCCTGATGGACATCTTGAGCCAATTGCTCGGCTCAGGGAGCTCAGGGCTGCAAGGCATGAACCCGTTGGGTCAGGGCATGAGCCCGTTCGGGCAAGGAATGGGCGGTGCTGGCGCCAACCCGTTCGGCGACCCCTACGGTGCGCAGCAGGCCGGTGCGACCAGCCCGGCCGCCAACCCCTTCGCCGACCCGCTGGCCTCGCCGAGCGCGCCGGCGGCCACCACCGTGGGAGCCACCTCAGACCCGTTCTCCAGCTCCCCCACCGGCGCCACCAACGCGACCCCGGCGGGCAGCAACCCCAACGCGGCCACCAACCCCTTCACCACCGCAGACAACCCCGGCGGACAAGGCGGTGGCGGCGGTGCGGGGGCTGTTCCGGCGACCGGCGGCGGCACCAAGCCAGGCGCGAGCGCGACGAACACCTCGGGTGTGGACCTGGATGCGTTTTCCGGCGGTGATGGCGGCGCTGTTCCCGCGGACCCGGCCACCAGCGCTACGGGCAGCAAGTAGTCCGGGCACAGCGCGCAGGTCATGGTGTCCACCGCCGTCAGTAGCGTCCCGGTCACCTCATGGTGGTACGGGCAAAGCCGAGCGCGCGACGTTGCGCGGCGCCTGGAATCGCTGTCGGGGCTCTCACCGGCACCGGGGCCCGCCGGGGTGATCACCGCCCGCCGCGACGAACTGACGGTGACCTTCGTCGAAGGGCTCAAAGCTCCCCTGCCCCAGCCGTGGCAGCCCGCCGGCCGCGAAGCCCGCATCGGTTGGGAAGCCGTCGACCCCGGGTACCCACCGGACCCCAACCATCCGGTTTACCTGGTGGTGTTCGGGACCACCGATGACGGTGGACTGGTGGGGTTGAACCTGGCCGCATTTCCCCGGCTGCGCGTCGAAGGAGATCCCGACACCGCTGCCGCATTGATCCGCCGCTGGGTGCTGGAACTGGTGGCTACCCATCCCGCCATCAGCATTGGGATCACCGACGACGTGTGGACGGGGCCATGGACCACCCGGGTGCAACCAGTGGCGCCGGGGTCTGTTCCCGGCGTCGACGTGCTGGTGTGTGGTCCCGGGCTGACCTATGCCGAACGCGCCCAGATCGTGGCCGCGGCGACCAGCCCGATCCTGATTGACCTCGGTCAAGACGCGGCGATGTCGAGCACCTGGGTGATCAACTGTGGTCCCGATCGGCTCGGGCAGATCAGTCGCGGCTCCTCGTCGCGGCCGATGACGGCCACACTGATCGTTCCCAGCGCCGAGGTCGTCGAGCGCTGCGCCGAACTGCTGACCGACCAGCCTGAGCATCCGGTCGCCACCCCTGAAGCGGTGCCGGCCGAACGCGGCGCCGCCGCCGGCGCAGTGCACTGGGATGACTCGGCCCTCGATACGACCGGCCTCGACGAGGACAGCCCGACCACTGGGACTGCAGGCCTTGCCGACAGCGCGCCCCGGCCTGAACCCGCGCCTGGCGAGCAGGGCCCGATCGACTTCTTCGCCCCCGGGAACGCAACCTCGACGCCCGCGGCGCCGACGTTCCTGGTCGCCGACCACCCCGATGACAGCCAAGCCGCCCAACGCGCCCCCGTTGCGGCACCCGCAGACGAGCACCACGCTCCGGGCCCGGCCCCGCACGCTGCACAAGCCGACCTGCCGGCAGCTGCACTGCCTGTTGCCGCGGCGACCGAAAGCCGGCAACAGACCGATGGGCCAGCGCCGGTGATCGCGCCGATGTGGAACCGCATCCTTGGCCAGGTAGTACTGCAACCACCGCACAGCACCCAAGAGCCCGGGCCCCGGGAAAAGCGGCTCAACGAACTCACCGTGTTCCTTCAGCACCGCCCCTGGGCCAGGGCCGATGACATCATCGCCTGTGTCTACGGCGGGGCGGCCTCAGAAAAAACGGTGACCCAGCAGCTCTCCTTGCTGCGCGCACGGCTGGGAGTCGTGCGCCCCGGTGGGCCAAAAGCGTTGCCGCCCATGAGCGATGGTGGCTATCACCTCGACAACGCGGTGCGCTCAGACTGGATGGAATTCGAGCGGCTGGTGGAAATCCTCGTCGAGACCACCCCCACCCCGAACCTGATCGCAGCGATGGATCTGGTCACCGGGCCGCCGCTGAGCAGAATCCCGCCGAAAGAATGGGCCTGGACCAAAGACTTGCGCGAAGAGTTACGTGACCGAGTTCCCGCAGCTGCGGTGGCCCTGGCGCGCCGGCACCACGACGCCAAGCGGTTCGGGGCCGCGGTCGAAGTCGCGCGCAAAGGCTTGTGGTATGACAGCGTTCGACAGGACCTGTGGCAGGTCGCGCTGGCGGCGGCTCTCGAGGGCCACGACAAGGACGCGTTCCGCGCATTGCGCGGACAGTTCCTCGCGACCGTCGCCGGACCCGATCGGGATCCGGTGGTCTTCGATCTCACGCGACAGGCAGGATAAAGGGGCCGCCATGCATTCCATCACTGTGACGCAATTCAAGGACGACGACGACGAGGTCATCACCACTGCCGAGACCGACCCGGCTGCCTTGTCGGTGTCGGTGTGCACCACCGGCGCGATCGTCGATGTCGACGCTGCCGTCAAGACGCTGCGTCCGCTGGGTGTCGAGGGATTCACCGAGTTGTTCCTGGCCTGCGCGCAGGCGGCGTTCGCCCACCGCTACGACCCACTGTTGTCCGAGTAGCGGCAGGGTCGTCATGGGCTTGGATATCGACACCAGTGGACTGCGCCGCGCCGGCGAACTGGTTCACGCCGCCGGTGAGGTCTTACACCAGCAGTTAGACGCCGACGCGCCGCCCTGCGGGGACGATGAAGTGTCCAAGGCCCTGATGGACAACCTCAACGCCTGGCAACGCTGGCTGGTCGCGCACCTCAAAGCCGGTGCCCAGCAAGCATTTAGCGCCGCGGCCGGTATCCACAACGCGGCCGGCGGATTCGACACCCACGACGCTGCGGCCGCGGCGGCCTACGGCGGCGCCGGCGGCCACGCACCAGTGGCCACGCCGGCTGCCGCCCACAGCGGACCGGGCGCGGCGGGCGCTGCACCTACCGGGCCCCCGGCCAACTCACCCGTGCCGGACATCAGCGGCCGCGACGGTGAGAAGCTCGCCCTGGCGCTGCACTCCGGCGCCGGGCCCGCGCCGGCTTTGGCCAAAGCCGCGCAGTGGGAAGGCGTGGCCGCCCAAGCAGTGACCGCGCATACCGCACTCACCGGGGCCCGAACCCAGCTGCTCGCCTCCGGTCACGCCGCGCTGAGCGCACCGCTGGTGACACGGCTGGACCGGGCCATCGGCTGGACTCAGCAGGTCGCCACCCACGCCAGCGCACTGGCCAACGGCTACAGCACCGCCGCCGGCGCCCACACCACCGCCACGACCGCAGTCGGCCACCCCACGGTGTGGCGCACCACGAAAACGAACTTGGCCGAGGCACGCGCGGACCCGTTCGGGGCGCCTCGAGCGCAGGCCTACCAAGCCCAGTTGACCGGGATGCAGCACACCGCCAGAGTCACGTTGACCGGCTATACCACCACCGGAACCGCGGCCAGCACACCGCCGAGCACACTTCCCCCCGGTCCCGGATTGGCCCCCACCACCCCAAACGCTCCCGGCTCACCCACGCCCAACACCGCTGACAAACCGGGCCAAACCGATCAACAAGACGATCCCCACGCGCCGACATCAGGTGATGGCACCCCGCAGACGTCCAAAGCGACGTCCGGGGAAGGATCGGGTTTCCAGGACATGCTCGGCTCCCTCATGGGGGCACTCGGTCCGCTGATGCAGTCACTGGGCCAAGCCAATCCTCTACAGTCGCTGGGCCAACTCGGCCAGCAGCTCAGCCAGCAGGCTGGCAATCTGGCCAAGGCCACCAAACCACCGATCAAGCCCGCCGCGCTAACTCACGCGCATCCGGCAGGAGGTGGAGCCCACAAGGGTGGAGGCGGTGGCAGCCCGATCAAACCTGCCGTTCTGGGCGGGGTCCACTCGGCCGGGCTGACCGGAACCCCGGCCTCCTCGCCTCCTGCCGCGCCGAGCAAGCCGGCGGCCCCCGCCGCCGCGAGCGCCAGCGGATCCGGCGGCATGGGCATGATGCCGATGGGGCGCCACGCTGAAGGCACCGACTCCAAGAAGGTGCACAGCTACGAGCAGCCAATACCCGAAGTCGAACCCGAAGGAAGGCCCGGAGTCGTCGGGGCTGCCGCCAAAGCTGAGCCCGTGGTCAAACCCGAAGCGCACAACGCCGTCAAGGCGCGCATCGCTGCCCGCAAGAAAGCAACCGCGACCGGCGACGACGCCTAGCGGTGGCTTACCCTTGCACCCCCCGCTGTCGCACTTTTGTGCCACGCTAATGGCATGACCGATCAGCCGGTGCGGCCAGCCGCCGCACACCACAGTGCGACCCCCTTGGGGTCAGCTGCGGTGGCGCACCCGCTGTGCGATCCCATCAGCCCACCAGTGTTAGGCGACATCTTCTGATGGATATCCCCCTGCACCCCGCTGTGGTCGCCGAAATGGCGCGCGGCCAGCAATTCCTCGAACGAATCCGATCGGCGCGCCGAAACCTCGAACAACTACGGGTCACGGTGAGCTGCCCCGACGGCGACAACACGCTCGTCTTCGACGGCGACGGCATGATCGTCGAGGCGTCGTTCGCCGCGGACCTGTTTGACCGCTACCCCGGCGACAAGCTCAGTGAACTGCTGCTGGCCATGTCAGAGGAAGGATATTCCCAGGTGTCACAACACGTCAGCGCCCAAGTCGCCGCGGTCGTGGAGCAGCGATGACAAGCAGCGACGCGCTGGACCTCTTCCTGAGCAGCTGCGCAGCCCTAGGCGCCGAGGTGTACGGACGCCGGCAGGTACCCGACAAGCGCGCCGCGCGCAGCGGATTCGAGCGCCTGACCGCGCAGTACCCCGATCAGTGCGACGGATGGCTGGGCCTGGCGGCCAGCGGAGACGTCAGCCGCGCCGTCCTGGAAAACGCCTACCGCGCCCTGGACACCTGCGGTGAGTTGATCACGGCCGGTGACGTGGCCGCGGACGCAATCGATTTCGCCTTCGATACCGGCATGTACATCCAGCTGCACGCGCGCGGCGCCGACGGCGTCATCATGGCGTGCGCGGCCGCGCGCGCCGCCGCTGGTGACTACGCCGGCGCCGGCGAACTGCTTACCGACCGGGTGCTTTCGGCCGTCCCCGGCCCTGCCGGCTGGGTGTTGGCGGTGGTCTATTTCCGGGCAAAACGCTGGCATGACGTGCGCCGGGTCCTGGCGCCGCTGGCCGCACAGGTACGCAACGATCCGTTCCTGCACCAAGCAGTCCAGGTGGCCCTCGGTTTGTCCGGCGCCTATTTGGGCTTGTGGGAGCAGGGATTTGACCAATTGAGCAGCCAGGGGCAGGGGCCGATCGCGGCGGCCAGCGCTGAGGCGCTGCTCGGTGCGGGTTTGTGCGCTCGAGCGCTGGGCCGCGCCGAGGCGGCTACCGCGCTGCTCAACGAGGCCTACGCCGTGGTGGGGGTCTCCGACCATGTGCGCTCGACGATCGCGACCGCGCTGAGCGATCCGGGCTTCGGTATCCACCCCACCACCGCGGCGCGCATCGATGCCCGCAACGACTACTGGGATCCCGACACCGAGCCCGGCGAACGTGACTTCGCGCGCCAGCTCGGAGCGGCTCGCCGCGAAGAGCTCAAGGCCGAAGCCGCCGCCGAGCTCGCCGACTTCGTCGGCATGGTCGACGTCAAAGACCAAATCGCGCGGCTGGAATCGAGCGTGCGCGGAGACAAGCGACGCGAAGCTCTCGGGCTGCCGGTGCGCAACAAATCGCTGCACCTGATACTTGAAGGCCCACCGGGCACCGGTAAGACGACGATCGCCCGGGTGATCGCCAAGCTGCTGTGTGCTGCCGATGTGCTGCCGTCGGACACCTTTGTCGAAGTCAGCCGCTCAGATTTGGTGGACCGGGTTATCGGCGGCTCGGAAGCCAAGATCAAGGCGATCATCGACCGCATCATCGACGACGGCGGCGGGGTGCTGTTCATCGATGAGGCCTATGCCCTCACCGAATCAGATTCGGAGAGAGATTACGGGCGGGTGGTGATCGCTGAACTGTTGCGCGCCATGACAAATCACGCCGGCAAGCTGATGGTGATTGCGGCCGGCTATGCCGACAAGATGCAGGAATTCCGCGACTCCAATGAGGGGCTGCGGTCCCGGTTTACACGCAGCATCAGGTTGCCGTCCTACACCGTCGACGAGCTGGTGGAGATCACGGTGCGCAAAGCCGCCAAAGGCGGCAGCATCATCTCCGATACCGAGCCGCTGCGCGCGGCCTACGCCGAGCTCGCCGCTGCCACCGCCGTGGACACCAGCGGGCGGCGCCGTCCGGCGATGGACGTGTTGGGTAACGCCCGCTTCAGCGAGAACCTGATCCAGTTCGCCGAGGAGCAGCGCGACCACCGCCTCGACGTCACCGGCAAACTCGACCACGACGACACCACCGCCGAGGAGTTGCAGACCATCACCGCCGAAGACGTGAGCACCGCAGTGGCGCGTGAACTCGAGCGGGCCGACAAGGAACAGAACATCAAGTTATCGCGCCACGACCGCAATCAAGGACCGCTCGCAGGGACGGCGGCCCCGCAGCGCGCAGAGCCGGTGGGTTCGGCTGAACCCGACTTATGGCGCCGCGGCGGTACCCAAGCCGACGGAGGCGCGCGATGAGCGCACCGGTCACCCCACGTCCGCGGCGGGGGTTTAAGTCCCGCAGCGTCGAGCTAGGCCCGACCGCGGCGCGCAAGCGGCCCTGGGGATTCGTTACCCGCCACCAGGTTTCGGGCTGGCGGTTCCTGATCCGCCGGATCAGCAACGGCGTCGCGCTGCGTGACACGCGGATGCTCACCGATCCGCTACGCCGGCAGGGCCGCGCGCTAAGCGTGGGCACGCTGATCGCGGCCGTGCTGGTGGCCGGGGCGTTGGTGCTGTCGATCCTCAAACCCGCCGGCGTCACCGGCACCAAGCACGTGCTGGCTGACCGATCCACCAACGCGCTGTATGTGGTGGTCAACGATGAACTGCATCCGGTGCTCAACCTGGCCAGCGCCCGCCTGATTTCGGGCCATCCCGACACCCCGACCGTGGTGAAATCCAGCGAGATCGACAAGTTCCCACTGGGCAACACATTGGGCATCCCCAATGCGCCCTCGCGCATGGTGCAGTCGAGTGTCCGCGACGCGCGCTGGATGGTGTGTGACGCCATCGGCGGCGCGGAAAGCGGCGCAACGGTTATCTTCGGCGATCCGGTTGCCGGCCCAGGACATGCGGCGGCGCTGCCGGCGTCCTCGGCGGTGCTGGCCACCAGCGACGGCGGCAAGACCGCCTGGCTGATCTGGGGCGGCAAACGCAGTCAAATCGACCTGCACAACGCCGCGGTCACCGCGGCAGTGGGGATCAACGCCGACACACCCGCACCGCGGACCATCAACCGTTCACTGCTGAATCTGATTCCCGAATCCGCGCCGCTGGTGGTGCCGTTCGTCGCCAACGCCGGCGATCCGCCCCGCTTTGTGTGGCCGGTCCCTGGACAGACGCCCCCGCCGGTCGCCTCGGTGGTGATCGACCATGACACCAACAACCAGATCCGCTACTACGTCGTGACCGCAGACGGGCTACAGGCCATCTCCCCGGTGGTGGCGGCGATCCTGCGCGCCAACGACGCCTATGGTCTTGTCGAGCCGCCCGCCCTGACGCCAGACCAGGTCGCCAAAGCGCCCAAAGCCACGCCGATTTCGGTCGACGATTACCCGTCATCGGCGCTGCGGATCATGGATCCCAACACCGACCCTGTGACCTGTGGGCAATGGGTGAAACTGGGCGGCGCGCCCACGTCGAGCCTGACGCTGCTGTCCGGGCAGAGCCTGCCCATTGCCGCCGACGCCAAGTCCGTCGGGCTCACTGGCGCCGGGCCCACCACCGCCGCGCGCGTCGTGTTGCCCCGGGGCAACGGCTACTACGTGCAAGTCACCGGGCAGCAACCGCAGGCGACGACCAAAGAGTCGCTGTTTTGGGTCTCTGACCTCGGCGTGCGCTACGGCTTGGAGGACCCAGCAGCCGGCCAGTCAACGACATCCACGGCAGAAGTGCTGGGCTTGAGCTCGCCTCCACTGCCGATTCCCTGGTCGGTGCTGAGCCTGTTCGCCCCCGGCCCCACCCTGTCCAAAGCCGATGCGCTGGTTGCGCACTGATAATGGAGAGCCCTGATGCGAGAACGATTCCCCCATCGGCGCCGCGTGGCCGGCCCCCAGCACAAGGCCAAGGATTTCACCCTCAACCCCCCGCCGGAGCTGCCACGCACCGTGGAAGTCGGCGCCCTCAAGAAGGCGCTGCCCTGGGTTTTCGGCGCGTCGATGGTCGTCATGGTGATCTTCATGTTCATGACTGGGTACCGGCAGATGCAGCCGATGTACCTGTTCTTTGTCGCCATGATGGTGATCGCGCTGTTTCAGTCCATGCAGGCCCAGGGCGGCACCAGCGAAATGTCGACGCCCGAAGTCAATTCCGAACGCGCGGAGTACTTGCGCTGGCTGTCGGGCAAAGGTGAAGAAATCCGGGAGGTCGCGGCCACACAGAAAGCTAGCGCGGAGTGGTCACACCCAGACCCCGAGGTGCTAGAAGCGGTGATTGGATCACCTCGAATGTGGGAACGCGGCGCTACAGACCCAGACTATCTGCACGTGCGCGTCGGACGTGACGAGGTGCGCCTGCAGAGCAAAATCAAGGTCAAACCCGTTGAGTCCGAACTCGATCTGGAACCGGTCACCTACACGGCGCTGCAGCATCTACGGGCCGTGCAGCAATCGATTCCCCACTGCCCCAAGGCGATTGACCTGGCCGGCTTCGGCATGATCACCGTCTACGGTGACCAGGTTGTTTTCGGGGCGATCCTGCGGGCCTGGATCGCGCAACTGGTGTGCTGGCACACCCCCAACGACATCGCTTTGGCGGTGGCCTCGCCGCGGCTGGAGTCGCAATGGAACTGGGCGAAGTGGTTGCCGCACACCGAAAGCCACGACATCGACGGCGCCGGACCAGCACGGTTGCTCGGCATCTCGTTGCGTGACGTCGAGACCATGCTGAGCCCGCTGATCAAAGATCGCGACAAGGTCGTCGACGACAAAGGAAACACAGACTCGGCGGCGGTGAGCAAATCGCACAAACACGTCGTGGTCGTCGTCGATGACCCCGGCGCCCCGCACGAGGTCGTGCGGCGCATCGCCGCACGCGACGGCGTCACGGTGATCGTCTATCGCGCGACCGCCGGCCCAGACCGCGATTACGCGCCCCACTCGCGCGAGCTGCTGCTGCGGGTAGGCCGTGACGCCCACGACGGCGCCGCCGCGGTGCAAATGGACACGTGGCAGAACTTTCGCTGGCAGACCTTTTGCGCCGAGCCAGACGTGCTCGACGCGCACGTCTCCCGGCACGTGGCTCGGCAAATGTCGAAGTGGGACGCGGCGCCGACCAGCCGGCAAAATGCCGAATCGGCAGCCGCGCAGAATCTGCTGGCGTTGCTGGGGATCACCAACGCCGCCAAGCTGGACGTCGAGTCGCTGTGGGCACCACGGATGCTGCCCGTGGGCACCGGAGAGCCAGTGGATCTGTCACCGATGTTGCGGGTTCCGCTGGGATTGCAGCCCAGCGGAGCACCGCAGATGCTTGACCTCAAAGACGAAGCCGACGGCGGCAACGGGCCGCACGGGCTGATGATCGGCATGACCGGTTCAGGCAAGTCCACGTCGCTGAAAACGTTGGTGTTCACCCTTTTTGCGCACCACTCCCCCGACGTCGTGCAGGCCATCCTCGTCGACTTCAAAGACGGTGCCGGCTTCGACGGCTTCGCCGGTTACCCGCACGCGGTTGCTGTCATCACCAACCTCGAGGAAAAGAGATCCCACGTCGAGCGGTTCGGTGAGACCTGCCTGGGACTGCTCGACCAGCGCGGTGTCGCGTTTGCTCACGCCGGTCGCCGAATCAGAGGCGCGGCGTTTGAGTCGCTGCGAGAATACAACGAGGCGCGGGCCACCGCCGCCGGCAAAGACCTCCCACCGATTCCGTTCTTGTTCGTGATCATTGACGAGTTCTCACTGCTGCTCAGGGAGCATCCGGAGATGGCCAAGGTGTTCGACACCGTGTGCCGCAAAGGCCGCTCGCAAGGGATCTTCTTTCTGTTTGCCAGCCAGACCCTCGACCAGGGCCACATCAAGGACATCGACAAGAACACCAACTACCGCATCGGGTTGAAGGTCGCCAGCGAATCCATCTCGCGGCAAGTGATCGGCAACGGCGACGCCTACCACATTCCCGACGGCAAAAACGTCAAAGGGACAGGCTATTTCGTGCGCGCGCCTGGTGCCGAGCCGATGAAATACCGCGGCTTCATGCTCCCTGCCCGCTACGAGCCGCCGACCACCATCAGCCGCAAGGTGATCAACGCCAAGCCCCGCGCGCGGGTGTTCACCGCCGGTCGGGTCGAGCCTGACCCCGACACCGTGATCGAAGAGGAAATCGCCGGCGAATCGGTGATCGAGGGGCCGCCGCGGTCGCTGGTGTTGACCGTCGGGCCGCAGCTGGCCGCCGCCTACGGTAAGCCCTCACCGCAGCTGTGGTCACCGCCGCTAGATGAGCCGATCCCGCTGGACGCCGTGCTGACCGAGGCCGCTGCTGCCGACGCGGCCGCACCGTCAGCGGCCCCGTGCTGGCCGCTGGGCAAAATCGATCGGCCTCGCCAGCTGACCCACAGCCTGCTCAGTTACAGCGTCGATGACGGCAACGTGTCGATCCTGGGAATGCGCAAAGAGGAAGCATCGATGGCGGTGCAGACCTTCATCTTGTCCGCAGCCGCCCGCCACTCCCCGCGCGACGTGGGGTTCTACGTGATGAGCTACGGCGGGCCCGCGGTGGGGACGCTCAACGGCCTGCCCCATATCGGCGCGATCGGCGGCAACGAGCGCAATGAACTGAACTTGCGGATCTTCGGCGACCTCGAGGCCGTCATCGCGCGCCGGCGGCGGATCTTCGACCAGTACAACATCGGCTCGCTCGGTGAGTTCCGGCGGCGCCGAAGCCAAGGCGATGAGCCAGGACTCGACGACGGCTACCCCACCGACCTGTTCTTGGTGGTCGACGGCTGGGACAACTTCCTCGACGACAACACCACGCTGCTGAATCCGAAGAACCCGCACCTCAAGAGCGTGGAACGGTTGGCCACCGCCGGGCGAGGCCTGCATGTGCTGATCTCGGCGGCTAGCTGGTTGAAGTTCGGCAACGAGGTGCAAAACCACATCAACACCCGCTTCGAGCTGAAACTCTCCCAAGCGTCGGACTCCCAAATCAAGCCGCAGAAGACCGACGAGATGATCCGACCGCAAGACCGCATCCCCAAGCACGATCTGGGTCGCGGCATCAACGGTGTCGGTGATGTCATCCGCTTCGCGGTGGGTCGCCTCGACGGCCAGCCCAGCATGGACAACCTGGACGAGAAGGTGCGCGAAACCGTGGCCACCGTGTCCCAGCACTACGCAGGCCACCCCGCGGTGCCGTGCCCGCAACTGCTGCCCGCAGTGGTCACCGTTAGCGGCCTCGGTCAAGATCGGCTCGACGGAGAGCAGTTCGCCCTGGGCCTGCGTGGCCGAGACCTGCAGCCCTTGGTGCACGGCTTCACCCGAAGCCCCCTCGTGGGCGTCTACGGCGACGACGAGAAGGGCAAGACGACGTTCCTCACCCACCTGCTACGCAGCGTGGTCGCCCGCCGCTCGGGCCCCGAGCAAGCGATTGTGTGCGTCTTCGACAGGGGGCTTGGGCTCAGCGCAGAGACCGCCCGGCTCATCGAGGGCGAGGACTACTACGAGACCGACTTCGCCTCCATGGCCCAACGCCTCGAGCAGATGGCGCACGTCCTCGACGGCAGGACACCGCCGAAGGATCTGCCCTGGGAAGAAAAGCGGGCCTGGAAATTGCAAGGGGCGCTGATCTACCTCTTCGTCGACGACCTCGACGCCATTCCCGCCCAGCAGCAGATTTATGACCACGTCCCCGCCGGCGGTGTCCCGGCCAGTGGATCAGGTCGGATGGTGCAGACCTGGCAGCCGATGCTGCGCCATTTCGCCTCTGCCAACGAGGTGGGGTTGCGGGTGATCATGACCCACCGGGCCCAAGGAGCCGCTGCTGCGGAAATGTCGCCCAATTCAGTGCCGGGTCAATTGGCCAACCAAAACGCCGTCCGCATCATGCTGGGTTCTACAGCGGTCAACGACAAGGTCGGTGGAATGAAATTCCAGGACCTCGATCCAGGCCGCGGCTATGTCCTGGCCAGCGGCGGTCAAAACGAGGGATATGCGCAGTTGGCGATGCCCGACCGAATGTAACCGGAATGTTAAATGTGCACGATAGAGGTGTTAGCGTGTTAGTTGCACCTGATGCAATAACAGGCAGTTGTCATGTGTTGGCGGTACCGTGCTCTCAACCGGACCGCCACGGGGAGGCGAATTGTCGGTGGCCGCACTGAGGCGGGGCAGCGACAATTACTACAGGAACAATCGCACATAGTGAAACCAGAGGGGATGTTGTTCCATGCTTGTTGATGTCACACCCGAAGCGCTGGCAGCCGCTTCAGCTCAGGTGGCTGCACTGACCGCTCGTCTTTTGGGCACCAACGCCGCCCATGCTGTGGCCACCGGGGCCATTCTGCCGCCTGGCGCAGACGCGGTGTCGGTGAAAACCGCTGCATCCCTAGTCGCTGAGGGCGTGTCGCACCAGGCGATGGCTGGCATGGGCAACACCCAGCTAGCTGCCTCTTCAGAAGGCGTCGGCGAATCCGGTATCGGCTACACCCTCGTCGACGGCATCCAGGCCGGCGCCTACGCGGCTAACGCCGGCATCAGCGTCTAACTTCGGTTATCTGCGAAGCGTGCACCCATGTCCTTCGATACGGTCCTAGCCCAGATTTGGGTGGCGGCGCCGCCCGAAGTCCATTCGGCGTTGCTCAACGCCGGCGCGACCGCGGCGGGAATCACCGCCGCGGGAACGTCGTGGACGCATCTGAGTGCGGAATACATGGCGGCCCTGGCCGAACTCGAAGGGATCATCGCGGCGGTCGAATCCCAGTATCAAGGCGAGGCAGCCACCCAGTTCGTCGCCGCTCACCAGCCGATGCTGTTGTGGCTGGCCGACGTCGCAGCCAAGGCGGCGTTCACGGCCGCATCCCACGGCGAGATCGCAGCAGCCTACGAGGGCGCTGTCGGCGCGATGCCGACCCTAGGGGAATTGTTCGAAAACCACTTCGTTCACGGCGTGCTGATCGGCACCAACTTCATGGGCGTCAACACCATTCCGATCGGACTCAATGAGGCCGACTATCAGCGCATGTGGCAGCTGGCCGCCGATGTGATGAGCACCTGGGATGGCGCCTCGAGCGCCGCCGCAACCTCCATACCCCCCACCCCGATGTCTCCGGTCACCTTGAGCGTCGGTACCGGGGAAGCCGGTTTGGCGACCGCCGTCACAGCGGGATTCCATACCGCCGGGTGTGGCACCACCGGTGGCGGCGCGGCAACCGGCTCCGATATTGCCAGTGACAAGCTGCTCGCCGGCAAAGCCGCGAGCAGCCCGGCATCGGTCACGGACAAACTGCCACCGGCGCAAAATCAAGCACAAGGGGTCGGCAACCAAGACGGCACCGCCGAGCAGGGGCTGACCCAAAACATGGCCGGCAGCTTCCTGCAGCAAGCCGCATCCATCGGCCCGCAAGCCGCCCAGGGGCTCACCCAAGGCCCCGGACAACTGCTGACCCAAGCCCCCCAACAACTGTTGCAGGCACCCCAGCAATTGAGCAGCTTGCTGGGCCAATTCAGCGGAGGGGGCAGCTCCCTGGGACAGCAGTCGGTGCCGGTCGGCTTCGCCGGCACGGGTGCCCTCGCAGGGTTCAACCCTGCCGGGATGACCAGCCTGGCCGGCGGTGCATTCGGCAGCGGGCCCAGCAGACCGTTGATGCCCTCCACCTGGGGTGCGGCGCCAAGCACCACCTCGTCGCTGGCCAATGGCGCGCGTGCCATCACCCCTGTTGCCACCGGACTCCCCGGCGCCGCCGGCTCCAGCGGCAGTGGTGCTGGCGGCGGCATGATGGGCGGCGGCGTCCACAACACCCGAGCCCGCGGTCAACGGGTCAACACCTACGCCGACGACGCTGTCGACGAGGACGCCGACAGCGAAAAGGAGGCGTACGCAATGACCCGCTAGGACGCCTTCACCCACGCACTGCGGATCGCATCAACTCACGACAAGCCCAACTACCACCGAAAAATCAACATCGGTACGCCAAGAAAGGACACCGACAATGGGACTGCTTGACACCAACGTTCCAGCCATGGTCTCTGCCGGAAACAGCTTCGGTCAGAACGTGGCCATCTACAAGAGCACCCTGGCCGCCGCTGAGCAATCCGCCCAGGCCGCCCAGGCCTTCCACAAGGGCGACTCGGCGATGGCCTTCCAAGCGGCTCACGCCCGCTTCGTCGAAAGCGCCAACAAGGTCAACGCGCTGCTGGCCATCGCCGAGCAGAACGTGCACGAAGGCGCGACCACCTACACCACCGCCGACTCCAACGCGGCCGGCGAATACGTCATGTAGCAGCCCGGGGGTAACCCCGGCTACACATCCACTAGACGAAGCGAAAGGTACATCTCATGAGCCAAATCACTTACCAGTACCCGGCGATGCTCGCGCACGTCGGCGAGATGCGGACCCACAACGCATCTCTGCGCTCGATCGGTTCCACCATCGGCACCGAGCAGGCCGCCTTGGCCGCCAACTGGCAAGGCGACACCGGTCAGACCGCCAACCAGTGGCTGAGCCAGTGGAACCAGGCGCAAGAGGAGCTCGCTCAGCGCCACAACAACCTGGTCGAGATCCACGAGCAGAACACGATGAACATGATGAACTACGACCAGAACGAAGCCGCCAAGTGGGTCTGACCCGGCGCAACTAGCTCCAACACAGACAGGTGGGGCGGTCACCGATACAAGGTGGCCGCCCCACCTGCGTGTTATGCGGCGCCGGCGACTGCTCGCCCACGTGGGCAGCTCGTTGCTGAAGGCGGCTCCCGCTACGACCTGTTAGCCGGCGGTTCGCCACGGGTGGTCGTCCAACATGGCAGCGACCACGTCCACGACATCGGAATCACGGCTGTCACCGCGGCTGGCCAGGCGCTCGTTAGCGGCAGCAATGCGCTGCAGGAACGCGCTATAGACACTGGCTGCAGCGCTGGCGTAGCTGTCGGCGGCCTGCACCTGCGGTGCAGCGCTGTACCGCGCCGGCAGACCGCGCAACTGCTGAGCCAAATCCCAGGCTTGCTGCGCGACTGTGTGCACCAAGACGCGCACTCGCTCAATGTCCCACGGTTGACGCGCTTGCTGGTCGGCCACACCGGCTTCGAGCAGATAGTCGATCTCGCGGACCGCGGCCAACGCCTCTTCGATCGGCCCTGTGTGCGCCCGCAGCTCCGCTGTCGGAATAGGGACGCTCAAGGCAAGCCCCAGCTGTCCCGGTTCCGCGAGAACAGCCGCCTGGGCGTCCGCTCGTGCCCGCGCGACTCGTTCGTCGGCGGCTTGGCGGGCCGCCGCGACCTGCCGCTCGGCATGCTCATGCGCCGCGGCCACCCGCGACTCCGCCTCCGCGCCGATGCGCTCAACGTCTGCCTGCGCCTGAGCTGTCGCAGCCTCGGCGTCCGCGAGCGCCTGCGCGATCCGCTCATCAGCGGCTTGGCGGGCCGCCGCTACCTGCCCCTCGGCCTGACCGCGTGCTGCGGCCAACTCCGTGGCGTGGTCGGCCTGGGCACGTTCGAGTTGGCCGCGGAGCTCCTCGAGGGCTTGTTGGGTGCTTGCGCGTTCGGTGGCGCGTTCGGTGGCGCGTTGTTGTGCGCGTGCTTCTGCGGCGCGGGTCCGTTCGTGTGCTGCGGCCAGTTCGCTGGCGTGGTCGGCGTGTGCCTGCTCGAGTTGGCCGCGGAGCTCCTCGAGGGCTTGTTGGGTGCTCGCGCGTTCGGTGGCGCGTTCGGTAGCGCGTTGTTGTGCGCGTGCTTCTGCGGCGCGGGTCCGTTCGTGTGCTGCGGCTAATTCGCTGGCGTGGTCGGCGTGTGCTTGTTCGAGTTCGCCGCGCAACTGCTGCAAGGCCTGCTGTTCGCCCAGCCGTTGATCGGCGCGCTCTGCGTCCTTGCGTGCGGCCTCAGCTTGGATTGCGCGCACGCGTTCCCGGGCGTCCTGAGCCACACGGGCGGACTGCGCAGCTTCATCTCGGGCCATCTGCGCGGCCGCATCAGCATCCTGCTTGTCCTGCTCGGCTTGGCGGGCCTGACGCTCGGCCGAGACGCGTAGCTGGTCTGCTTGGACGAGCCGCATCAGCGGGGACAGGCGCTTGGGGCTCGAGCCGAAGCGGTTGCGGTGGTCGACGAGCTCACGTTCACTCATCGCCGCGACCCTGGCGAGCTCTTCGGACGCGGGTATCCCGAGCTGTTCAGCGGCGGCCACCGCGGCCATGGCAGCGCGTTTGGTCAACGCGGCCCACTCCTCGATATCGAGGTCCTCGATGTGTTGCTGCAACGTGGTCATCGGCGCCGCCTTCTGCCGCCCGTGCTGGCCTGCTGGCGTGAAGCGCTGGGCGTTTCATCTGCGGCAACCTCAAGCGGTGGGTGATCCGGCTCAGGGCTGGATGGTTCGTCAGCGCCAGTGGCGGCCGCGGGTGCCGCGGCGTCGGCGGTTGCCAGCAGTGCGCTGCCTTGTTGAGCCAGCACCCGCGAGAATTGCTTGAGCTGCACCGCTGCGGCGGCCGCCAAGGTGGCGTCTTCGAGCTGGCGTGCCTCACTGAGCAGGCCTTGTAGAACCGTCAGCGCCAGCTCTGGCCCGAATCCCACGGTGGCATCCGCGGCCGCGGCCGGCTCCATGCTGCCTTTGTCCACGACCCACGCCAGGCGCTCACGGCATTCCTTGATCGCCGCCGCGTGCCGTTCGTCGTCCCGAAGCTCCTGGTGGTGGCGTTCCCGCTGTTCGGATAGCAGGCGGAACCTTTTGGCAGCCTGGCGCAGCGCCACCACCGCGATCAGGGCCAAGATGAGTACGGCGACTAGTGCTGCCGCGCCACCGAACCCGCCTGAGACCAGGAAGTCGCGCGCCGGGGGCAGTTCCCTATTCATTGTGCGTGTTGGCGCAGGTGGTAAGGGTGTCATCGATTGCGCTCGGCATAGCGTTCACACTAGCGATACGTCGCGCTCTTTAATCGCGATTATGGCTTTGCTGGGTTCGTTTAATCGGGTGAGCGTGTTGGGTCGCTGGGCTAGTTGGTTGCCGCCCTGCGGGCGGTCGTGGCGAGCGGTGTCCGTGGGGCCCCAGGCAAAGATTGTGACGGGATCAGATTCCGTCTGCCTGGCCAACCGTATGCCCCGGGGTTCAAAGTAGTCTGCCCTAGTCGAATCCTGCCAGCGTAATTCTCAAGGCCTGTTCCAACTGAACGTGCAGCGGTGGATGTGTCTTAATGTCTGCGCTCAGCCAGCGCCGAAGTATGAATTGTGCGGTGGCCAACCCCGTGTGGACCAGCAGCGAGGGACGGATGTCGGATCCCGCATCGATGCCCATCCTTGTAGCGACGAGCTCGATGAACTTGCGGTCATCGTTGTCGCTGATCAGCGCCGGTTCGCTCAGTAGGTGGGGGGCGGTCAGCATGGCTTGTTGCCAGTAGTGCGGGTTCGGATTGGTTTTGTCCCAGGCGGTTTCGGCAAACAACGCGATCAGCGCGTCGGCTGCCGATTGGTCCGATGGCTGAGCGCCGTAGGCCGCAACGATTTCGGCGACCGTTTGCCGCAACGGCGCGATTAGCAAATCTTCCTTCGTAGGCGCGTAGCGGAAGTAAGTACTGATGGATATCCCCGCAGCGGCAGCGATGTCCTCGGTGGTCACGGCAGCAAATCCACGTTCGGCAAAAAGTTGGTGTGCGGTGCCCTGGATCTGCGAGAACAGCTCGGCGCGGCGCCGGTCCCTTAACGAGCCAGTATTTGCGGAGGGCATGACATCGCCTTCGTCAATCCGACATTCCAGGCTGCTTCCTGAGTTACTGTACGAACAGTAGCGTAGCGAAACCAACAGTACTAGGGGATCTATTGCTGGTGTCGCGATGTCGGGGACCGTGGCAGGTGACGCGGATTGCATGGGAAATAGCGGCTGCCCCACGAATATTCGCGAGCAGCCGCGGCCCCAGGCGCCCGCTAAATCCCTCGCCAGACAGTGCGCTCGCGCCTGCCGTTCACGGCGCTGTCCCGGTTGCCGGCGTTCCACTGGAAAATGGCACGTCGCAAGCCTCAGGTTGCTAGGTCCATCCTCGAGGAGAGGTGTGTGTGTCTTGTTGGCTGAGTCAGAGGCCGCGATGTCACGCCCTGGGAGGCACACCGCGAGCAACGCAGCAATCCTCGATGCCACCCAGGTGGTCGCAACGTTGGGCGGCTTCAAGGCGGTCCACTTCAAATCGGTCGCCAAGCAGGCCGGCGTCACGGTCGGGTCGGTGTGTGACCATTTCACGTCGAAGACCCACCTGTTGGTGACGCTACTCGCCCGTGAATTTGTGCGGCTGGATCAAGAACGCGACTGGAGCACGTGTGCGGCATCCCCGATTCGGCGAGTGGAATCCTTGACTCGCCGACTTCACGACGAATGGCAGCAAAATGCGAAGCTCACCGAGGCCGTGATGCGCGCATTCATTATTGCTGACACCGATGAAGCTCTGGGGGCGCAACATGCCGCCGACCTGATCGAAAGCATGCTGGCACGGGCACTCAGTGGCGGCACGGAAGGAATCTACGAGCGACAGATTGCCAGCCTCATCGCTGATATCTGGCTGGCCAACCTGATGGCCTTCGTCGGCGGCCGGGCGACAGCGGAGCAGACACGCAAGTGCATCAACAGAGCTACACGGCGTGTTCTGGATGCATGGGAGGGTGCTGGCAACCTATAGCGATACCGATCGTATCGCTGCGATACGATCAGTATTATAAGTGTGGCTCCGCTGACGTGTCGAAGGGAGCGGCTATGCACACACAATGGATCGAGCAGTGCACTGTCCAGCGAGTCTCACTGAAAGAAGGCCTGGTACTCGACCTCGACGATTACAGCGAGCTCGTAATCTCCCGGCCGATGCGGTTGACGCTTCCTGCAGTAGGAGCCTGGCCCGAGGAAGAGGTGTTGATCGACCCTGCCCACCTTTCGCCTGAAGAGCGGACGTTGTTGGACCTGGCCGGAGCGGTATGCACGCGGGCCTGGTTCGATGATGACGGGTCGCTCCATCTCGGGTTCTCCGGTGGACACCGCATCGATGTCCCCCCAGACGCGGCAGCGACCGCGTGGGAACTCTATGGCAAACGGCACGGCTACATGGCGTGTCTGCCTCGGGGCCGAGTCCGAGCGGTTCGGCACGACCTTTCTGCCGAAGAGGACGACTCGGATAATACGTAATTCGCTACATGCAGGACGTAGGGAACCATCTAGGGCTCTTAGTCGTAATGGCGGCCGGATTCGTCGAATTCAACGAGGATCAATAGCAGTGCGGGTCGCGTCCAACGCTTGGATCCTCATGCCATCCCCATTGTGCGGTCGAGGAAGTCGGTGACAGCGCCGGTGAACGCGTCGTTGTTGTCGCCGGCAACCATATGACCGGTCCCGGTGACGTCCGTCGCTTCGGCGTGCGGGACGAGCTGGAGGAATTCGTTGACGGTGTCCTGGGAGACGACGTCTGAAAGTGCGCCGCGCACGAGCAGCGTTGGGGCCGTGATTCGACGTGCTCCTTCGGCGAGAAATCCGCTGATGGTGTCGAATGCCTCGCTTCCGGTCATGAGATTGCCTTGCAGGACATCGAAGTTGGAGCTGATGAAGGCGGGGTCCCAGCGCCAGATCCATCGGCCGTCGCTCCGTTGGCGCAGAACTTTGTGCAGGCCATCGAGATTTTCGGGTCGCGCGCGGCGTGGGTTGTATTCGGCGATGACATCGGCGGCATCACCGAGCGTGCGGAATCCGTCGGGGTGTGCGGCCATAAATGACACGATGCGATGGGCCCCATCAAATTCCATTCGCGGGGTGATGTCGACCAGGACAACGGCTGCCCAGAGGTCGGGTGAGGCCAGCTGGTGGGTAGCGAGGATGATCAGCCCGCCCAGCGACGCGCCAACGACGGCGGGGGGACCGTCGGGGCTGACGTGGTCTCGTACCGAGAGCAGATCGGATACGAACTTTTCGACGTCGTACTGTCCGCTTGGGTCCCAGTCGCTGTCGCCATGGCCGCGGGTGTCGTACGCGATGACGGTGTAGCCATGGGCGTGGAGGCGACGCGCGCTGGTGGCCCAGGCGTGGCGGTTTTGGCCGCCGCCATGGAGGAGCAACACCACAGGACCAGTCGTGGCGTGCGTGTAACAATCCGCCACGAGGGTGATGCCGTCGCGCGTGCGGATGCGCTCCTGAGTAATGGTCATGTAGTTCGTTTCCCTCGGGCGGAACGCCCCCTAATGAGAGGCATGTACGGCCTTAGTCATTGCCTGGTTTCTTTCGGCGGCATGACGGTAATGGTGCCTTGAGCGGCGCACACAAGCATCCCGCTGTTGGTGATATCGATACGTGCTACACCGCTGCGCTTGCCCAACGAAATGATGTTAGCGACGGCGACGCACACTCCGCCCGAGACAGGTCGAACCAAATTCACCTTGAATTCTGTTGTGGCGACCCAACATCCTGCAGGCATGACCGGATAGAACACCACCCCGAGGCAGTGGTCAACCATGGCGGACAGACAACCGCCGTGGAGATTCCCAAACGGTGTAAGCAGGTCCTCGCGGGCATCCATTTCGGCAACTAATCGTCCCGCGGTTAGCTGGGTATGGCGCAAGTTCAGGTAGGTCGACAGCCCACCCGCAGTCGCCGCCGCACCGAGCATCTGCTCGGCGATTCGCTCGTCGAACCGGACGAAGTCCACGCCGGTCACGCTATGCAGTCCCTTGGGTGACAGGTCATCGTCAGCGTGCTCTACCGCGTGGGGCCAAGGACTTCCGTTGAGGCCACCAGCTGACCTCACCGAGCAATGTGGCGATCGCGGGAACCGTGAGAGTGCGGACCACGAAGGTGTCCAAGAGTAGGCCGCAGCCGATGATGAGTCCGGCTTGGATCATGATCGCGACCGAACCGACCATAAGGCCGAACATGCTGGCCGCGAAGATAAGCCCGGCCGAAGTGATGACTGAGCCGGTGTTCGCGACCGTGCGCAGCACGCCGACGCGAACGTTGTGAGCAGATTCCTCGCGTAACCGCGAGATTAGCAGCATGTTGTAATCGGCGCCCACCGCGACCAAGATGATGAACGCTAAAAGCGGTACGGGCCATGCGATTTCCTTGCCTAGGCCGTATTGGAAGACGAGTGTGCCGATGCCCAGTGCGGCCCCGTAGTTGAGTACCACTGTACCGAGCAGATAGAGCGGGGCCACCAAGGCGCGTAGCAGAACGACGAGGATCAAACCGACGATGACGAGCGTGGCGAAAGCCAGTAGGTGAAAGTCGGCCGACAGCAAGCGCTGGATATCGGAATTGACGGCGGGGAAGCCGGCCATCGAAATCCGTGCGTTGGCCAGCGAGGTGTTAGGGCGTGCGGCATCAGCAACGCGGGTGATCTTCTGCGCGAGATTCATCGCTTCGCTGCTGTAGGGGTTGTAACTGGATTCGATGGCAAAGCGCGCGGTCTTGCCGTCAGCAGACAGAAAGTGCTTCGCCACATCGGAGAACTGGCGATTCTCGAAGGCGTTAGCGGGCAGGTAAAAGCCGCTAGAGTTGTCCGAACCGGCGCTAGACCGCGCGGAATTCTGTAGCTGCGTGGCGATCTGACCCATGCCGGACAACATTTCGATGTTGCTGTCGGCGAGGGTGTGCACACCAGTAGCTAGGGCTTGTGCGCCCGACGCGAGCTGGCTGATGCCGTTTTGGAGGCGGCGGATGTTGCCGGCCATGTCGGCGGGGTCGCCGAGCGCTCCGAACGCGTTGTTCAGCGAGGTGACCGTGTTCTGCAGGTCTGCCATAGTGCCCCCCGCCGTATCGCCGCCCGGCTGGTACATGTCGCCGAGGTTGGCGAGCTGGTTGAAAAAGCCGCCATCGCGCAAGGTCACTAGAATCCGTACCTGGTCGCGGATCTGGGCACACTCGGGTGTGGTGGCACACCAAGGGGATGTATTGAGCGCATTAACCAACGGGTCGATGGTGGCGATCGCATTCTGGGCTTGTTGAGCTTCTTGGCGTAAGCCGGGCCCGCTTCGGATAGCTTGGTCGATGGTCGGTGTGGTAGCCGAAAGCTGCTGCAGCAGCGGGCGAAAGCGCTGAAATTGTGCCCCACTGGACTGGGCTTGGCTGAGGATCCCGGTCAGCGGAGTCAACGCCGCGCGAAGGGTAGTGTCAAGTTGCGCCAAGCCGCCCGCGAGTTGGTCGGCGCCACCGGTGAGTTTGGTGAGATCGGTCTTGTGGGCGTCTCCTTTGGCGACGGCATCGGCCATCTTGGTCCCGATCTGGCCGTTCTGCCAAGAAAGCTGCGCCTGGTCCAGTCGCGCACCGGTGGGCCGGGTGACGCCGGAAACTTTGGTGACACCCGGCAATTGCGACACGCGAGACGCCATTTCGTCAAGGTCGGCCAGGCCCTTACCGGTGCGCATATCGGTCGGTGATTCGACGACCATGAACTGCGTGATGACAATATCTTTGCGAAAGTGTCTGTCCAGCAGGTGATAACCCTCGTTGCTGGCGGTCGAGGGCGGCTGGCCTTGGCGGTCGTCGTAGCTCATGCGCATGGTCAGCGCCACAGCCGCTAGCCCTAACACGAGAGCCAGGCTGGCGGCCAGCAATGGGCCGGGCCGGCGGACTACGGCCACCGCGATCCAATTCCAGTAGCGGCGTGTGCGGTCGGCTTTGGGCTCGCCGATGCCGTGTTGAGCGGCCAGCGCCAAAACCGGTGGGAACAACGTCACGGTGGCCGCGACTCCGACGAAGACGGCGATCGCGCACGCTGGGCCCAGCGCGCCAAAAACGCTCAGTTTTGCAAACACCATGGCTAAAAATGCAAACGCCACAGTGGCCGCGGAGGCCAGGATCACGCGTCCGATGGTGGCGGTTGCATTGATCACCGCGAGGTCGGCCGAGACCTCCTGGCGGCGTTGCTCGTGGTACCGGCTGATCAAAAACACCGAATAATCGGTGCCGGCACCCAACAGAATCGCCGTCATGAACGCGATGGTGAATTGCGATACCGGCATTCCCGCTTCGCCCAGCCCCGAGAGCACTCCACGCCCTACCCCCAGACTGACGCCGATAACCAACAGTGGCAGCAACGCGGTAAACAATGACCTGTAGATGACCAGCAAAATCAGCGCGATCAGCCCCGCGGTCACGACGGAGACGACAATCAAATCCTGCTCAGCCGAGTCAATTTGATCGCTGAACGTCGCGGGAGGGCCGGTTACGCGGACGGTCGTGGAGGTACCGCTAAACGAATTGGCGGCGATAGCGCGCACCGCTTGGACGGATTCGGCCGCTCGGGGATCGCCGAGCGTGCCCGCTATCCCGACCGGCAGATACCATGCCTTGCCGTCCTGGCTCACCGCCTGACCGGCAGTAACCGGGTCGGCCAACAGATCCTGAACCAGTCGCACATGCTTGGAATCGGCACGTAACCGCGAAACCATCGCGTTGTAACGCTGACGCACCGGCGCACTCAGGCCCGTCGGTTCCTCCACCGCGACAAAGACGGTCGTCTTGGACCCCTGCTCGCCGAATGCGATCCCCATCCGCTCAACGGTCTGGAGCGACGGCGCATCAGAGGGAATGAGGTTCACCGACTGCTGCTTTACGACTGTTTCCAATTGCGGAAACACCGCGGCCAGGACGCCGGCAGCCACCACCCACGCACCGATGACCAGCACCTTGTGCCGGATACTAAACCGCGCCACGCGGGCTAATCGATCGCTGTAAACGCCCTCACCAGCGGTGACCTTACGGAGTCTTTCCCGGACCGGCCGACTCAACGTCGCCACGCCCGACGAAACCCACCCGGTATCTACCATCCCCCGTCTCCACTACTGGAAAGAAACCAATGGTATCGCAACAGTACTATCGGTACCCTTTCATGGTGTCGGCGAAATTGCTACCGCCAGCCCGCCCACGCCGCGACGCCGCGTCGGCCCTTGCGCTCGACCTCGATGTCCTGTTGCCGGTTCCGTATCGGGTACGTCATTGCGTAATCCATTGGTATGCAGATTATTTGACGTTGGCCATGGGTCATCTCTGGCTGCTGACAATCTCACGAACGCCGTAGGCGAAATGCCAGCCGGGAACTGAGCCTGATCGGCTCATCGCGAACATGATCGTACATTTCCCGACTCATCAGATCGTCGTCCAGGTACGAGCAAGAGCGAGGGGGATAGTGACGTGGACGAACGCGGCCCTGGTGGACCGGCGGCGCTGGGTGCAGCCGCTTGGCAATACCGCGACTGGCCAGCCGGATATCCCGAACCGCACGTCTCCAGAGGTGGGTTTTAGTCAGCGAAATCGGCACATTCATCAGGATTTGACGTCTTTCGTCCGTGAGGTCGCCGCGCGGAGGCAGAAGCTGGATTTTTCGATCGCCACGCGGCCGGCCGATTGGGGGCAGCGCCGTCGACTCCCCCGGGTCCCGAACCGCTCGACCGGTTGCCTGATCACCAATCCTCCTTCGGTGCTTGGCCTACACCGCCGAAGTGTACTAGTAGTATCGCTACGATACTACTAGTACCGTTCGTCGGATTGAACGACTTCCCCGATGCGATTCGCTGTAGGCCAGGTCCGTGGGGGGTTTACGGTGACTACGTGGAGCGTGACGCTGAAATCCCGATCGATGTCGATGTCGATGTCGACGACGACGTCGATCCCCGCCGCCTTCGGTCACGGACCCGGTTGCTGGATGCGGCCACGAAACTCCTCAATGCCGGTGGCATCGAAGCCGTCACCATAGACGCGGTCACCAAAGCCTCCAAGGTCGCACGCACCACGCTGTATCGGCACTTCAGCAGCTCTACTCAGCTGCTGGCCGCAACATTTGAACGGTTGCTACCGCAGGTCACCCCACCACCTGCCACGGGAACATTACGCGACCAGCTGATCGAGCTGCTGAGCCGACAGGCGACCCTCTTTCAAGAGGCGCCGCTGCATGTCACCACGCTGGCCTGGGTCGCGCTCGGGCCAACACCGGACGGCACAGAGGAGACCTACGATCGCAACGCGCTGCGGACGCGGATCATCGACCATTATCGCCGGCCGTTCAACAGCCTTCTGGAAGGCCCTGAAGCCCGGGCCGATCTCGACGACTTCGATCTAGAACTGATTCTGTGCCAGCTCGTCGGCCCGGTGGCGTTCGCTCGACTCACCGGGCTGCGCGCAATCGATCGTCACGACTGTGAACGCATCGTCGATGATTTCCTCGCCGCGCACCGCCGCCCGACAGACAGACCCCCGTCGCGGCCCTCGGCCCGGAAATCCTCGTCCGGCACAAACCGTTCCAGGTAACGCGGCATAACCTTTGGGGGGCCTTCACATGGGCGGGTGCACCTTGGGAAACGCAATGACTGTGCGTCCGGATTGGGCTAACTGGCTGCGTAGTAGATCGTTTTCCAGGGTGAGCTGGTTGACGACGCGTACGAGGGCGGGGACATCTGTTCGGAGTTGTTTAAGCTCGCCGTTCTTGTTGACGATGGTCTTGCGAAGCTTTGCAATGGTGTTACGAAGTCTTGTCTCCAGTTCTGATGGTCCGCCCTTTCCCCGTACCTGTTGGTAGAACTGGTTTTTCAGGTCGGTGTGGCGTTGGGTTAGGGCGTTGCGGGGTACGTCGGCTTCTTGTGCGAGGGCAACGATCGTCAGTGCACCGTTGGAACGCTGGGGTGTGCCGGCGAAGATGCGGTCCATGGCGGCGCGGATGCGGTCGCGTTCGTCGAGTGCAGCGGTCACATGGGCTCCTCGGTCAGGTGGTGTTTGTCTTCCCCGCTCGAGGTGACGCGCGTGTTGTCGTGGGTGTCGGCGTAGTGGCGGAGTTTTGCGGCGTTGGCGCGCAGCCGTTCACCGATCGGTTGGGGGGTGTGGGTGGCCTGTTGTTCGAGCTGGTCGGCGCGGGTGCGTAGCTGGGCGGCGTGCCGATCGGTGCGTATGACGTTGCCGCAGCGGGGATCGCAAGCTTCCAGCTTGGGGGCATCTTTGATGCCGTCGCGTTGGCATAGGGCCCGGTCTGGCTTGTAGCGGCACAGCAGTAACGCTTGCGGGTTGTCGTAGATCATCAGGTCAGGGTTGGCGACGAGCCGGCGAGCGGTTTTCGCGGTGATCGTTGTCCCGCTGAATGTGGGTGCGTGTGCCGCGATTTTGATGGCGTCGCGGGCCGCTGGGCCCGAGACTCCACCGCCGTCGTTGAGGTGGTCTCGAAGTTCGGCGACGGTGTCGGCTACGGCGCGTACGGTTTCGATGTCGAGCAGGTCGTGGATACCGTCGCGGCCGCGCGAGGCGTAGCGTCCGGAGACGACGGCCGAACGCATATGCCCGTATTGGATGGCCAGTGCGACGTGTCCATTTGGTCGCCGGGCGATGTGCCAGGCGAGGGATCGGCGGAAGCGTTTGAGCCCGATTCTGCCGTGCGGGTCGGGCGGGATTGTCTCGCTGGCCAGGTTGTGTCGTGCGGCTTGAGTGTTGGCCCAGTCAACGAATTCATCGATCCTGGAACGCATCGACCTATGGACCATTGAACCCGTCGCGGTGGGTTGGTTGTATCTATCGTGGGCCGATGAGTCGAACAGAAGCCCCCCGTCGGGAACCATTTTCTCCAGAACGCGAATGGCGTTGACGACGGGGGTGATTGCCACCCACGGCGCGTCGCGGTCCGTCCCGGCGGAGAGATGGTTGCCGTGTTCGTCGACCGCGCTTTTGTATTCGCGGCCGCGGATCAAGTGTCGCCCGACTGTGCCCGCGGCGTCAGGCTCGGGGTCAGGGCAACAACCCGTTGTCAGACCAAGTACTTCGCTGGGGCGCATCCCGGTGAGATAGGCACACACGATGAATGCCGCCGTACCGAGATGGCGCCACAAGGGCCACGCTTCCACGTAGTCGATGTCGTCGCGCCAGGGCTTTCCGTCGATGCGGCCGGTGATCGGGATGCCAAGCGGACAGCCCGACAGGCGTTGCGTCGCGGCCGCCAGCAGTTGGTCGCGGCGCGGATATTCCTTCATCTGCGACTTCGCAGCGCCGACGCGACCGCAAATGTAGGCGGCCACGAACGTGACCCGGTCCCCTTCGATATGAACGGGCAACGGATCACCGGACTCAAGAAGGGCATCAAGGTAGGCGCACAATGCCCGTCGGCCCTCGGGACGCGCACTGTCGGGTATCGCATTGAGCAGACGCGCATGCTCGGCGTGCGCGCGAAGGATGTCGTCGCCTAGGTCGTTGACCACGCGCATGGCCCAGACAAGGAGCGGCCCGAGCGTTTCCTCAGCTAACGGCGCAGCGGCATTCTCATTACCCAACGGGATTGGCCTTGGCAGATAGTCGTCGACTCCGGTGGTTTCCCACGGAGGTTGCCCAAGACCGGTTGGGGCGGGGCTGATTTGGTCGAGCGCCCACAATCGAGTCAGTGCGACCAGGCGCCGAAGCGCGCTGGAGCGGACTTCGGCCTTGGTCGCCAGCAGATACCGACCGTAGCCATCAAGGGTGGTGGTGTCGCAATCGGCCAGCCCCCGGACGCCGCGACTGTCGAGCCATTGGGCCAGTTCTAGCCAGTGACGCACTATGGTAATGAGCGTCGAGACCGCCGGGCGCGTTCGCATCCTGGTACCGCGGCTGCGGACAAAAGTGGGGCGCAGCTCGCCATTGATAAGACACCAGACAGCAAGGCGCAGTTCGTTCTCGAACGCTGCGGGGCAGTTTCTCCAGTGGATCTTGGGCCGTACCGCCGAAGGGTTTTCTGTCAGAGCAGCAAGCGACCACACAGGATCCCCGTAGTACGGGTTGAGGTGGGCGTGAATAGGTTTGACCAGATCTGGTGCCACCACCGGGCTACGCGGCCCAGGCATCAGCAACAAGTACGGATCATCTTGCGCCGCAGTGCTCATGTGTCGAGCACTCCCACCAGCAGATGATCGACCAGACCGCGGTCAGTATCGGTCAGTTGTGACAGCGCTTGCTCCCAGAGCGGATCGCCAAGACGTGTTTTGAGGTCTTCAAGGCGGCCATGGTGTTCGGCCCAATCGCGACGCCACGTCTTGGAGGGAAGGACCGAGCGCAGATTCGTTAAAGCCTGATGCAAATGCGCCAGTCGCGCGTGGTGTCCGGGATGGACGTGCGCGTTGGGGCAGGCCAGACACATCAAAAACGAAGCTGTGCAGCCGTCTTCGGGTGAGGTTGCGAACGGGCTTGACGCAGGGTCGGCGCAATCGGCTGTCGCTGTCTCAACATCGCCCGCTGCCGGCCGGTCGCGCAATTCGGCGACCAGAACCCCCTTTTGAGCACGACCCAACGCATCCTCAGCACCCGCGGCTATCACCTCGACGGCTTCGGCCTGAACACGCTTGTCCACCAAGGCATAACTACGATCGAAGGTCTGCTCAGAGTGTTGCGTGGGCTCACGGCGGCCCAGGGCGACAACCGTTCTGCGACCGCGACGAAATGGCGAACCGGTCAACCCTTGAGCTTGCGCCCACAGTGATGCGTCAAAAGACGACACCCCGAAACGGAAATCCCCGACAGGAGGATGACGGTCCCCGCGCACCCACACATGACCGCGGTTGCCGGTGCGCCACACGATGAGCCGGTCAGTTCCCGGAGCCATCTGTTCGACCAACGCGCGAGCAAAACGGGTCGCCCGCAAGGCCTGCGTGATCAACCGCCCGGCCGAGGCGGCACCGTCATCGGTGAAGTTCCTGGATTCGTGATACCGCCCAGCGCCGCGTCGCGGCTTTTCCAAAGCCACCCGATACGTCGGCCGACCATCGTGGCCAGCATCAGGTGATGCCTTAGGCACCGCCAGCCCGTCGATGACCGACAAGTTCCACCCGTATTCGGCCATCATCAGCACCCCCAGCGCTGCCGCCTCCATCCTGGACAAAAACAGCCGCTGCCACGTCACCTCTGCCCTGGTGCCACCCAGCGGTCCGTGATATCGCTTTTTGAGCAGATGCGCTCCCTCTTTGGTTCTGGCGTTCTTCATCGTGTACTCGGGCATGGACCCGGTATCGGCGAGAACGCTCAACGCGTGCCCGACCAGCCAATCCGGGCTGTCTCCGACGAATTCCCCTTGCTGCCAACGGTGCAAGTGCCGAGCATTATGTTCGATGCGCGCTAACGCGGCGCGGAAGGTCCGTCGGGCCGCGACCTTGATGAGCTGAAACTCGTCGTGGCTGTATGACTGTGTGGCGCTTTGCGCTCGCCTGAAGCGGCGCACAAGTTCGTCGGCCACCGGCCCGCACTGCAGTCGCGGATCCTCTTGCAACAGCAGCGCGACCTCAGTGAAGGGGCGTTTGTCGTTGAGCATGACCACGCTATTGCGCCACCGTCTGACCATGGCGGCGCTGAGATCATCGAGATCGCGCACGTGCTCTGGTTGCTCGACGAGGAATTCGGCGAACCGCACGATTTGTCGCCACATGCCGCGCGAGGTCCTATGCGTGGTCCAGGTTTGTGGCACGCAGCGGCGGGCGAACAACGCCGCTAACGATCGCTGCAAAGCTTCGTCAACCGGCAACGTGGCGAAGTCATATTCCTTGACCCGGCCCGCAGCGTTGCAGTGGAAAACAACCAAGCCCTGCGGTGCCAGCGCCTTGGGTCGACGGTGATCGGAAGGCGGAAGCACTGCGGGCCGGCCACGCACAGTCATGTGCCGCCGCCTGCCCAACCGAAGTCATCAACGTCTTGAATGCCTTCCGATTCCCGGGCAATACGCGCGAATACGGCATCCAGCTCAGGCATGGGCGCTGGCACCGGATCGACAGCATCTGCCAGCATCGAGCGCAGTTGCAGATCAGCTACCGGTGCGAGGTAACGCTCAACGGTGGTTTCCCGGGAAGCGTGACCGAGGAGATTTTGCACCATGAACCACGGATCGCCGTAGAGATGGCGGAAGTCCCGACGATCCTCAGGTGTCAGCCCATACCGTTGATCCATCAAAGAATTCAGCACGACCAGCATGTAGAGGGCAAAGCTGTGCCGTGCGGAATGCGGTGTGGCATAAGGCGCATACACCTTGTGCGGATCCAACCCGAGCCGCTGCCGCGGAGTCAGGACCGTATCGCATCGGCGATTAGCCGCGGTGAAAACACCGTCCCACGAATGCACCTGAAACGGCAGTCCCTGCTCATTCAGCCACAGCCACAACGGCTCAAGCCCATGTTCGCCTTCAACAAACAGGGTAATTCGCTCATTGACGGTCAGGCTGTTCAATTCACGTCGCACGATGGAGCCATCCGGGCACCGCCATACCACCAGCGGGCTAAGACCGCGGGTTATCTCAGTGACAACACGCCGCTCCACCAGGCGTTCATAGCGCCGCGCCTGCTGCGCGCCGCGGACCGCGAGCGCGCGGGAGGAATCGCAGTAAGTCTCCACCTCAGCGACAGCATCAGCGGCAGCGTAGAACGTTCTCGGTTTCTTCGCCCTGGTGACCTCGGCGGCGATCCGTCCTCGACAGTAGCGGCTCGTATCCCCGCGACGGGCCGGGACTTCAACTGTCAGAAGGGAACCACCCTCGGCTCGTCGAAGACCCGATGTCACCATCAGCCGCACATAAGCGACGTTGCGGTCCTCTAAACGTCCACCCCAACCGCGGTCAAGCACACCGTCGCAGGTATAGCCGCGTAGCCCGACATCAATCCACCGCCGCCAGCTGCGAGGCGTAAGCCAGTGCACATTACTGCGGCGCACATCCTTCGCCCGTGCCGCGGGCACCGTGACCGCCGCGCCATCACGAGCGATCACACGCTTCATCGCTACGGGACTACGCGGAACATGCCGGTGTTCGGAAGCCCAAGCGTAAAAGCTTGCCAACGCTGACAATTCACGATCCCACTTCGCCCCGCCGATACGGCGAGGATTGTGCTCGGCGAACCGACGCCAATGCTCATAGTCCTCGACATCATCACGGGTCGCTTCCCACCAACCCACCTTCTTTGCCCACAGAAAGGTCAAAAATAAGCGCAGGTCGGTCACATGGTTGCGCCGTGTCTCAGCGGTGTAACCGCGAAAGACTCTCGTCTGGGCATACGCGGACAGCCGCGCGTCGACTCACCGCTCCGGTGACAAAAAGATAGGGTCACCCGGCCGAACCCCAACCGATTCTTCGCGATTCGCGAGATTAACCCAGCCGGCTAACAGCCGCGGTCGCACACCCTGAGCTGAGCATGCACCCGGAACCCAGAAAACTCGCCAGCCCACCAAGCGAAACCCTCCCGCGACTGGTTTGCTGACCAGCCACCGCGCCATCCCCAGACTGCACTCAAAAAAACCCTGAACCTAGTCGACACGCCGACTCGGCAGGGAACGGTAACGCCGGCATCCGCTCAGGCAGCTCGACCGTATCGGCGAGGAATTCCTCTGGGGTAGTCGACATGACCTTTGACCTCGCTTACTCGTTGGGCACGGGAACAAGGCGCGTGCTAAGCCACTGACGGCCATGCGCGGTGGTGATGTAGAACAGGTCCGGGTGCCGGCCGTCCTGGGTGATGACGATCGTCGTGGCGGGAGCCTGAGCAGACTGCGGGCGGCGCAGTGTCACCGTGATCGCACCGGTGGGTGCATCGCTGCTGGCGTCGCTGACGACAATCGCGTCAGGCGGCGGTGTGGTAGGGCGTATCGAGAATTGTTGCGGCGCCGCGTGATTGGCCAGAGCGGTCCACTGGCGTGGATCGGCGGTGTAGAGGGCAACCGGCTGGCCTGATAAGGCGAGGCGGGCGATGATGCCGATGTGGAACTGTCGGGTGCCGGTCACCGTGATCCGCACCGGCTCCGGTGAGGCCAGCCCCAGATATACCGGCTGGCGTGCGCGGTTATAGCCGATCGGAACACCGATCGCCGCCGTCGGCCACCGCAGCGCCGCCAGTGTTGACGGCGCCACCTCGGTCGCCGGCAGCTCGACGTCGGCGCCCGCATCGATGCCGGTGGCTGCCAGCACCGGCGCGATGTGTCGATGCAATCCGTGAAACCCAGTAAGGCCCGGCAGTTGCCGGGGCGGCCGGCTGGCAGTCAGCGTGCCGACCACGGCTTCGACGGTGGCTGGTTGGCGGCCGCGTGAGCGTATGGTGACCGCCACCCAGGTGGCCTTGGTGTGCAGGGTGGTGAGGGTTTCCAGGACATCGGGCAGCGCTGCGGGATCCACGGCGTACACGGCGCGGAAGCCATCGGAATACTCTGTGCCAGTCCAGGTTTCCTTGCGCACCGTTGCCGACGGCGGTACGAACCGAGGAAGTTCTTCCTCGTCGCTGAGGGTGGCCAGCCATCCCCGTTCCCGCAGTTCGGCGATAAGCCGGCGCGCCACGGTGTCGGCTAGCGCCGCGCGATGCGGTTGTGATTGCGAGGTGTCGTCGTCGGAGGTCACGCCGGGAGGAGTTCTCAGTGTGGTCCGGCGGGCGGTCAAGGCCCCCACGTTGTTTTCTGCGCGCAATGTGTAGCTCAGCCACGTGTCGCGGTGCTGGCTGTTGCGGCCGCTGAGCAGCGGCGCTGAGTCGCTGCGCAATCCGCTGGCCGGTGGGGTGCGGGTCACCGAGCAGATGGTCAGCGCGTCGGCGCGCACCCCATAACGATCCAGCCAAGCGGTGATGAACTCCCACGGAAGCTGGTCGCTGTGGTCGCCGGGGGCGCTCAGTGCATGCGGATGGGTGCGCAGGTGGATGACGATGCGGGCTTGCAGCGCGCTCTCCCGGGGCGTCGGCGGCGGCTGCGCCGGGGTTGCGCTGCGCCTGCGGTGACCGGTGCGTTGGGAGCGTTGACGGCGGTTATGCCACGCCATGGGAGTCCAGCGGGCCACCGTCGTCGACACGTGCTGGCCGTGCCAGGACCCCACGAATGCGGCGACCGCCGCGACCGCCGCGGCGTAGTGCCACCACTGGGGTGTTCGCCCTGGCGGCAGCAGCGTCGCCCACCCGAGCAGCAGCAGCGAGGCCAGTGTTGTCAGGCGCCGCCAGCTGGGCCACGCTGGGGAGAATCGAGACGACTCGCGGCTAGCGGGTGGTGCGACCACGGCGCATTCCAATCACGGTGACAGCGATGACGGCGGCGGCGATCGCCGCGATGCCCGCACCGAAGGCGATCAGGCGCGGCAGCCGATTATCCGGTGGCGGTGGTGCTGGCGGGGCGACTCGCACGATCGGCATTTGCGCCGGCAGGGCGTCACCTTGAGGGATGTCCCAGGTGAGCGCGGCTACCGGGTCGATGACGCCGGCCCCGACGAGGTTGGACGGTGCACGGGCGGCGTTGTGCGCCGAGGCGACCAGGCGGTTGACCACCTGACGGGAGGTCAAGTTGGGGAACTTGGAGCGGACCAGGGCGGCGGCGCCGGAGACGTAGGCTGCCGCGAAACTGGTCCCGTTGATGGCAACCAACGGCTCTTTGCTGGATGGCAGACCGTTGATGATGCCCGAGTTTGGGCCGTTGCCGAGCGAGACGACCTGTTCACCGGGTGCAGCGACGCCCACCCATGGGCCAGCCATAGTGAAGTTCGACGGCTGCCCTTCGGGGGTCAGGGAGCCCACTGACAAGACGTAGGGCTGCCAAAACGATGGGGTGGAGACGGTGGTGGCGCCGGCCCAGTTTCGGGAATCGTCGGGACGATTGGGATCGGTGAGCGGATTGCTGGTGCAGTTGCTCTCACCGGTGTTTCCAGCTGCGGCCACCACGACGATGTCCTTGTCGATCGCGGCGTAGCGCACGGCCGCGCCCAGCGCTGCTTGGTCGACCTGCTTGTAGACAGGGAAGCAGTCGATCAGCGAGAGATTGATGACGCGGACGCCGGGGATGTCGGCGGCGTGGCGGACCGCCCGCGCCAACGTGGCGACATCGCCGGCGGTCTTTGCTTGCTGGGCATCTTGTCCTGAGGGTGTCTTGGGTGCCCACTGCGCTGAGGTTTGTCGGATTGAGACGATCGCGGCCTCGGGGGCCACGCCGGCGAATCCGTCAGGGCCTTGCTGGGCTGCGATCAGCCCGGCGACCGCGGTGCCGTGTCCATCGCAGTCGAACAAACCCCCGGCGGGTGGATCGATGTAATCCCCGCCCGGGGCGAGGTTGGGCAGGCGTGGCTGTGGTGTGACACCGGAATCGATCACCGCGACCACCACTCCCCTGCCGCGTGAGGTTTTCCACGCTTCGGGCAGGTTGAGCATGGCCTGGCTGGGAGGCACCGCGGCCGGGTCGAACCCGGGCATTGCGCCGTAGACCTGGCATTGGCCGTTCTGGCGCATTTCTTGCCCTGGAGCGGGCGGACCGTCAGGGGGCAGCGCAGCTGGGTCGACGACGGGATATGCCAGCGCGGCGGCCTCAGGCACGGGGCTAGACACCACCAGCACAGCGATGGTCGCGGCGAGTGAGGCCAGTCGGCGGATCATCACAGTATTCCTCGGTTGCGGATGAGGCTGATCAGGCCGATGAGCCACAACATGGCCGGCGGAATCGTGATCAGCAGGGCGTTTTCGAACAGGTCCAGCCAGCGGCGCTGCGGGATGGAAAGCTCGCGCGGTTTGATGGCTGCAGCGCCGAGCAGCACGAGCGTCAAAGCCACCACGGCGGCTGCCGCGTACAGGCCCGAGACCAGGTGGCCGGCGGCGGTGAACGACACCGTCAACGCGATCGCGGTCAGAAAAGGGGTCGCCAGAAACCACAGTGCGGGGATCGCTGAGTCCCAGATCCGCATCCGCAGCACGGTGACGGTGGTGGTGACCACCACCAGCCACCACGCCAACAGTGGCGGTGCGTCAGGCAACCACACCACCAGCACCGATCCGATCACCGACAAGATCACCGAGGCCGCGATCAGACCGCTCTGGTAGGAGTTGCAGGTCGCGGTTTTACGGGGCAGATCTTCCAGTTCGGCCAGCGACGACGCGGCGGGTGTGGGCTCGCCTGGTGCGGGCACATTCGGTAGCGGGAAGCGCGCCCACATCGCTGACACCGTGGGGGCGTTGGAGGCCAACAGCAAGGACACCGCAAGGACTCCGCACCCCAGGGACAAGTACGGCAAGTGCCACAGGATGCGGGCGCCGGCCGCGGCCGCGACGGTGGCCGTCACGGCGACGACCGCGGTGTGGGTGGCCACCCAACTATTAGTGACGGCCAGCAGCAGCAACGACCAGGCGACCAGGAAAGCCGCCGCCAGGAAAACCCGCGGCGCCGCGGCATCACCCGGCACTACCGCGGCGCCGGCCAACGCCAGCGGCGCCGCGGCCGCGAGACCCAGGCGGCCGGCGGTAGCAAGCAGGCCGCGCCGGTACAGCCAGATGGTGACGGCGACGAAGACCACCGCGAGCGCACCCAAAGCTGCAGCCGACCACACGCGGTAGCCGCGGTGCCAGCCATAGATCGCCAGGCCGCACGTTAAGGTCGCCGCGGTGACCACCACCGCTTGGGCGGCGGTGCGCAACATGGCGTGCTCGAAGGGCTTGAACTGGCTGGCCGAATGAATCGCCGAGGCGTCAGCGATGTCTTCGACCACTGGCGGCGCCGTGGGGCCCGGCGGCAGCTTGCACAAGATGAGCTGCTCACCGTCATCGATGTTCAGCGTGGCCAGGGTGGCGTCCAAGCTAAACGGTGTTCCTCCGAGAGGCGCTAGCGAGTAAGGGCGCAACCCGTCGTCGTTGACGGCATCGGCTGGCACGTCGTCGTCGTCGCGACCCGTGGCCAGTGTTGCCCGGATCCGCGGAATCAGTTCCCGAATGGCGAGTGTGGTCGGCAGGGCCAAGTCCACCGCGGCGTCTTCACCGATGATGGCGACGCGGACTTGGCCGGTAGCGGCGGCCGGATCCATCGATCAGAAACCCCCAGTTTCAGTCGTTCGGTGCTGATGCGGCCCCCGGGCGGGATAGTGCTGGGCGATCGAGCCGGCCAACGCCATCAGGGCCTTTCGGGCTCGCGATTTGAGTTCCACGAAGGTGACATCGCGTCCCTCGGCGAGGTGGACGTCGTAGGGGATCCTGACCACGCTCACACCCGGGATCTTGGCGGTGAACTCCTGTTCGGCGTCATCGAGGTCCACCAACGGCTTGTTCTTGAACGTCGAATTCAACGCGATCACCGTGCGGGGCAACAGCCGCGCGAAACCGTGCGCCTGCAGCCACTGGATGGTGGTCCAGGCGCCGTTGAGTCCATCCGGGGCTTGAGAGGCCACCACGACCAGGCTGTCGACGTGATTGGCGATGGTGGAAAACAGCGGTGATGTGATCGCCGTGCCGCAATCGAGCAGGATGACGTTGTAGTGCTTCTTGAGAATCTTCATCGTCGCTTCGAAGTCTTGCGTGTTCAACGTGTACGAGGAGCGTGGATTGTTCTGAGCGCCAAGCATTTCGAGGCGGTCTTTGTTCTGCACGGTGAAGGTCGCGACTGTTGGATAACTGCTGGCGTCCTGCAGCGACGACAACGCCTCGATGTTGGCGTCGGCGCCGCCTTTTTGCTCGAACCGCGACGAGAGGTTGCCGAGATCGGTGTCGACGTCCACGGCGATCACCCGATCCCCACGCTCGCGGGCGATCGCGCTGCCCGCGGCGACGGTCATGGTCGTCTTGCCCACGCCACCCTTGGCGCTGACAAACGCCACCACGTAGACGTCGAGCAGCGGTGCGGTGATACTGCGGATGAGCTTGTCGTGCTCTTCTTGCTTGGCGCTGGGCCCGGGCGTGATGAGCCCGAAGGTCATTTGCGACACCAGCTTTCGCCAGCCCTTGCCTACAGGTCGGCGCCGCGAGGTGACGAACTGTTGGCTTTCGTCAAGCGCGCCGTAGCCGCTGGGCGCGAAGGCTGCCGGTGAGCTTGGCTGGTCTCCGAACAGCGGCTGGTGCGGGTCAGCGGCCGGCGGCTGCGAGGGCCCGGTCGAAGGCCAGCCCGCCGGCAGGTGCTGCTCATGCGGCAGCGGCGTGTCAGTGAAAAAGCCGTCAAGGCCTTGCTCGTGCTGCGGGGGCTGGCCGCGGTGCGCGGCGATCTGGTCGAGTGAGATCTCGGCGGTCTTGTCGTTAGACGTCTCCTCGACAGCCTGCCAAGCGGGATCCGGCTGGCGCGGTTCGGCATTGGGCCGCGCCGGTTCAGGCAGCTTGAACGTTGGCGCTCCGTGCGCTGCCGCATGTTGTGGCCGCGACGGCGGCGGCACTGGCGCGCGGGTCGGCGGAGGAGGCAGCGGCTGATGCGGCGCCTCGCCGCCGGGAGTAGACCCCTGCTGCGGAGGCGGTGCCGCCGGCCACCGCACACGCTGCCCTGGCCCGGTGTCTGGCCCGTTGCTGGGCTGCCTGCCGTCCTCCTGGGGGGCGGCCCCAGAAGGATAGGGGTAGCGCTGGTCTGAGGTGGGCTGTTCGTGGTGGGGGGTGTCGTCTTGGGGGAAGGAATCAGAAGGTGTGCTCATCGCTTCGGTTTCTACTTTCGGGTTGGTAGAGGGTCAGATACTGAAGTTTTCGTCGGGGAACCACGAGCCCGAGGGGAGGCGTTCGGTGAGGTCGCGCACCGCCATGGCGATCGAAAACGGTTCAGCGGGAGCGAAAATGGACACCCCGCCGGCACGAGGCTGCCCCGGTGTGGGGCTGACGAGGATCTGCCCGACCTCGGTGCTGATGATGTTGACACTGACATCGGTGTGATGGTGAGCGCCGTTGGTGGCCTCATGGGCGGTCAGTTCGACGGTGATGCGATCGCCAGCACGGGCCACTTCCATGATCTCAGCTTCTCGTTCGGGGATGCCCAGCTCGACGAGGGCTTCCATCAAGTCAGCGCCACGAGCGACACGGTCGTCGATGGCTTTGCCGGTGTCCATCGGCAGTGAGAACTCCTCGAAGCGAGCCGGCGGCTGATCGGGGGGCAATCCCGCGGTGATGATCGGCACGATCGCTTCGCTGTGGGTCAGCTGCAGCGGCGTGAGCGTCACCATCTGCGCGTAGCGCAACGCGACCACGGCATCTGGCGGTGAGGTGCGCGCCAGCACCCCCCGCAAAATCTGCTCGGGATCGATCATCGTGCGCCATTCCAGCCACTGGCGCGGCTGGCATACGGTCTTAACCGCCTGCGCGACAGACGGTTTGATGTCCCCCTCTGCGTCAATGACGCCGGCCTCAGCCAGCTCCGCGAGGCAGCGCTGGTTGAATGGTTCCCGCTCCGCTGGATCGACATAAGGGGCGGTGATCGCCAGCATCCACGGATAGGCCCCCACGCGCAGGTGGTCGGCGAGAAACCAGGCCTGGTGCGCATCGACCTCGACCGCGTCGTACCTATTCGTCATCGGCACCGGCTCCATCGGTGGGCAGCTTGGCTTCCTCCAATTGGGTCAGCACCGGTTCCAGGGCGCGCTCGACGATGAACGACATCGATGTCGACCAGCGTTTCTCTTGAGTCCGAAGCCGTTTGAGGGTCCGCCGGTTGAGACGGAAGGTAGTCGGGACCTTGTCGTCCTGGGCGAGAACGCGGGCACTCAACTCCCGTACCAGGTCTGATTCAGCCATCGGTCACCCCTTTCGCAATGGGTCTTTTGCCCGCGCGCTCGCAGTAGAGCACATAAAGCGGACACGGCAAATAGATCGCCTATCCCGTTCGCCAATCATGCCCTCGCGCAGCCATCGCGAAGGTTCGCACCCCGCAGAATTCGGGAAGCGAAGAAGTCAGCGCGACAACCGCGCGCACCAAAGCACAATGCGCGAGCCGCCGATGCCGGTAGGCAGTCTGCGAGTATGCGCGAGGCGCATCGCCCGGTATGCGCTCGGTATGCGCTATGCGTTTTCCCCGATGACCGCAGGGCGCGCGGCCCATGTCTCGCCAGTGTCGCGAAGAGCTGCCATGATGGGGACCACGCGAGTGAACCCGTCAGAGTCTTCCAGGCCCCTACCGCGTGCTATCCAATCCCCCGCTCCCCAAATCGTCACGTGACACGAAGGATTTGTTTGCGGTGGCCTTCGAGGGTTGGGTGATGCACGCTGCATCACGGCCGCAGCACTTTGGTCAAGCGTGCAAAGGCGCCAAAAGGCTTGCTGAGGCGCCGCGCGATTTATTACTCTAATACCGGTATTTAGAAAGGAGTGCTCGTGGCCCAAACGACAGCCCGCCCCGCCCGCCGAGCCAAGCCAGCCGGACGCAAAACCGCCAACCGATTCGCGGCCCTGGCCGGCGGAGACGCCGCACCAAGCACAGACCCCTCCCCCGCTACCGACTCCGCGGCGTCGGAGGAAGAAACCGGCCTTATCGCGGGCATGTCAGCCATGGTCGCCAACGAAGCGCACCGGGTCGTCCAGATCCACGTGGCCGAGATCGCACCGCACCCGTTCAACGATCCCCGGCGATCACAGCCGCAGCCTGGCGATCCCAAATGGGAAGACCTCCTCAACGGGGTACGTGCCAGCGGCGTACGGCTGCCCGTGCTGGTGGTCACCCGCGATGCGTTCATGGCGGCGCGACCATCGGCCGCCGACATCGCTGCCACTGCGCGCTACGTACTGGTCTACGGTCACCGCCGGCGCGTCGCGGCGATCGAAGCCGGCAGAGACACCGTCCCAGCCGTCGTCGACGACGCCATCATGGTCGACGACGGCGATCTGGACTCGATGGCTACCGAAAACCTTGGCCGCCAAGACCTCTCCGACCTTGCCGAGGGCGAGTTGTACGCGCGCTACTCCGAGATTGGACTTTCCCAACGCGCCATTGCCGAGCGACTGGGCGTCGACCAAGCCACAGTGTCGCGCAAGCTCGCGCTCAAGCTACTGGCTCCCGAAGTCCGCGACGCCGTCGACGACGGCCGCCTACCCAGCGCCGAGGCCGCGGCCTTGGCCGGCAAGCTGCCCTATGGCCCGCCTCGGCGCTGGCAGAAGACCAAGGACCCCGACCAGCTCAGCGACCTGCGCCACGAAGAACAAACGCAGGCCCTGCACCTGATCCTCACGCGTGGGATGATCGCTACCCGCGCCGCCGAGCGGGTCATCGCCGAGCGCACTGCCCGCGCCAAGGCCGACGAGTTAGGGATCCCCCTCGTCGAGGACCCCCGCGCCGAGCTCGGCGAGAACTACCACCTCCACCGCGTCCCCGACTACGAGCCCGGCGCCGAGATCATCGGCGCCATCAACCCCGCCTCAGGGGCCCTAGATCTCTACGCACGGCCCCTGGCCGGCGAAGGGTTGACGTCGACGACGTCGAGCATCGGCGACGCGGCCGCCGCGGACCCGGCCGCTCAGCCGGGCGCTGCTGAAATTCTCGACCCGCCAGCCGAATCGAACGCACCCCCGCCTCGAGAAGAAACAGGGCAGGATCCAGGCCACAGTGACGAACCGTCTCCGGAAGCCGCCCAGCGACAGGCAGACGCCCAAGCCGCGGCCCAGGCCCAACGCGCAAGGCGGGAATTCTGCGCGGTACTGATCAATCAGCAGCCCTCCAACGCCGAGCTCCTCAAGATACTGGTGGCGCAATACCTGTCCGGCGTGGCCGCGCGCAGCGCAACATCAGCGGTAAGCGCGCTGCTACGGGACTGGGACGCCACCGCTGACGGCCCAGCGGAGAAGGCGCGAAACGCACGGGCCTGGCACCGTGCGGTGGCCGCGGCTGAACTACACACCGCGGAACTCAAAGACAAGGCCTGGGACGACGACGCCGTCGCCCACGTCAACCTGCTCATCAACCGAGCCGGCTACCAACCGACTCCATGGGAACACCGCCAGCTCGAGACCGCCGGCGCTTAAACCATCCGCATCGACCGTCACAACCGCCTCGGGTGATGCAGGCTGCATCACCCGCCCCATGCTCAAAGGAGATTATCGATGTCCACTTACACCGTCGCCAACATGTCTGGCAGCGTCGGGAAAACGACGACCGTCGTGACCACCGCCATCCAGCTCGCAGGCTCTGGCCTGCGGGTGCGCGTCATCGATCTCGACCCCCAAGCAAACGCCAGCACCTGGCTGGGCTACCCCGACATCAGCGGTGTCACCATCGCCGATGTACTACGCCAGCAAGCCACAATCGACGACATCGAACGGCCCGCTCGCATCATCCAGGGTTTCACCGACGCCGGCGAACCCGAATACACCACCGACGAGGCCACCGAAATGCACATCGGCAACCTGACGGTCGTGCCCGCCGCCCGCTCGACTCTGGACAAACTGATGGTCGAACTACCGGCCGTGACCGGAGGCGTACTGCGCCTGCGGGATGCCCTCGAAGCGGCCACTCCTGTTGACGTCACCCTCATCGACTCCCCCGGCTCCAACAGCGCACTAGTCACCACGGCACTGATCGCGTCCTCAGTCGACGAGGACGGCCCTTCCGGCGGATGGGGATTGATCATGTGCACCAAACCAGCAGGCAAGGAATCAGAAGGCATCCAGGCGCTCTTGCAAGAACTCGCGATCATCAAAAAGACCTTCAGGATCGACATCCCGCTTTTGGCCATCGTGCCGTGCGCCGTGCCAGGCACCGGCGGCGTGTACCGCGAACAGATGGAGTACTTACAGGAAGGCTTCGGTGACAAGGTCACACCGGCGGTCCGACGTAGCTCGATCGTGGATGAGGCCTACACCAACTACCTTCCCGTCCCGCTGTATGGATACCGAGCCAAAGACGTCAGCAAAGACTACGAGAACGTCATTGACCATATGAAGCGCCAAGGAATGTTCCGCCCAGCAGCCATCAAAGCCTAGCTCCGTGGACGGCCCCGCCAAATCCAGCGACCTCAGCAAGGTCAATGTCCCCACCGAGCTGCACCACAGGGCCCGCGCGGCTGTGCGCATCGTCGAGCGCGTCACAGGCCGCCGCTACACCATCACCCAATTCATCGAGGAAGCTATCGTCGCCCAGCTGCGCGTAATCGAGCACGACTACAACGAGGGCCGCGAGATCCTCCCCGACCCACAACCCCTCGAACCGGGGCGACGCTAAGGCGCGTTGACAGCCCCGCCGCTCCACGATGAGCCGTCGGGCTCATGCGGCGACGCCAAATGCACACGATACTGAGGTCACGTTGCTGACCCGAGTGCGCACGCCGCCGCATTCAAGAACCCGGGCTGATTTCGCCTTACGCCCATGAGAATCCGAAGCCGCGACTCAGTGCCCTGGCGCCGCATCGGACACGAGGGGCGGTGAAGGGTCCTCCCGCTGCACGACCAGGCTCCCCCACTGCCGCGTCCATATAGCCCGTGTGACCTGCGATATCCGGGCGATAACCGGATAACGAGACGTGTGACTCGCGGGTATCGCACCGGATAACATGAGGGTCATCAACGGGTGACTGCCCGCCCTATGTGCGAATCTGCGTACGTGGCAGTGACGCCTGTGGTGCCGGGTCTAGCGCCGCATCGTTGTCGGCTGACCGACGCGTTGCCACACGCACGGACAACGCACGTATGCCCGTGTGGCGCAACGTCCAACGCCTCAGCCAACTACCCGTGCGGCCCACCGCGTGAACACACGGCGGTCGCAACGCTCTAGCGACCACCCGTGCACCCACAACATGTCCCGGACGCGCAGACGTCCGAATTGACGGCAGCACAGTGCCGTGACCACACGGGCCGATCGCCGCCCGGGCCCACGGGCGAAGGACCGTCGGTCGCAACGTCCAAATAGTGGGCTAGGTAACGGTTCGACTTCACGTCCGTGCGCCTACATGACATCTCGCGGGTGGGTACGTACGTTGCGACGCATGACAATGACTGGGCCCGATGCGCGGGCCATCCTCGTAGCGAATCAGAAAGGCGGAGTTGGAAAGTCAACGACCGTCGCCGCAGTGGCGGAAATGATCGCCGCCGCGGGAAAAAGGGGCCGTCGCGTGCTCGTCGTCGACGGCGACCCACAGGCCAACGTCACCGTCGAAGATCTCGGCGTCGACGGAGACCGCGGACAATCACTGGCCCAGACCCTGCAATTCGGTGCGCCGCTTGTCCCGGTGCGCAACGTACGGGCCAACCTCGACGTAGTCGCCGGCGGTCCACAACTTGCCGTCGTCGGCGCCGGCGCTCACCTGATGGCCGAGAACGGCATTGACATGGCCGCCAACCTGGAAAACCAGCTCGCCAAACTATGCGAAGACGAAGGCTATGACCTGGTCCTCATCGACTCAGGTCCAGGTGACGTACCGCTGCTCGATACCTATCTCACCGTCGCCAACTATCTGTTGATCCCCACCCGCGACGACCAAGCCAGCCTGGGCGGTGTCGAACGGTTGGCGCGACGCTTCTGGCGAGCACGCAAACTCGGTGCCTCCATCCAACTTCTCGGTGTGCTGCTGTTCGATGTCAACCCACGAGCGAAAAAGCGCAACCAGGACGTGTTCGATCAAGTCAGCGAAATGCTCGAAGGCAGCGGGACAACGCCGTTCGACATCACGATCCGCTCCGCACCCGCGGCCGCCGTCGACATGCGAACGCTCCACAAAACCGCCGGCGAACTCGTTGCGCTAGCCAACGACGACCGCCGAGCTCGACTGTCGAAGCTGCGCGACAACCAAAGTCCCGAGCGCGCCATGTGGACGAGTGACCCCACCGGCCTTGCCGCCGACTACCAAGAGCTCGTCCGCCAAATCGTCACACGGCTCGGCCGATACGAATCAGTGACGGCGGGGGAGCGGGTCGGATGAGCCCTTCACGCACCCGCGGCAAGCCGCTGTTCGACCCCGAGGCGCTCAATCAGGACCTGGACGAACTGTGGCCGGCCCGTCCACGCGCCGCTGCCGCGCCGACTCCACCGCCGGTTTCGCCACAACCGGCAGACACCGCTGTCAGTGCCGAACCGGCCCACTCTGACCCGCGGCCGGCAAGTGCCTCGGTCATCGAACCGGTACTCGCAAGCGCCCCCGCGACTGAATCGGCCCGCGCAACCACGCCAGCAACGACCAGCCCGGAACAGCCCACAAAACCGCGACAGACAACTACCGGACGGCCGAGCACAAGAACCCGTCCACCCGAGGTCTTGCTATCAGCGGAAGTCTACGACGAGCTCTACCGAACCCAGATCGCCGAAAAGAAGGTACGCCGCGGACTCGCCCGAACGATGGGCGCCATCGTCTTGGACGCCATCGAAACCCACGCGACGAAACTGGCGACAACCTGGACTACCCAGCGATACGCCGTAGGGGAGGGCCAACTATTCGAACGCCCGTCCTCGCACGCAGTCCCGCGGCGGCGTCGCCACGCAACCGCTCCACGCACCGTCGTTCTGTCAGGAGTGACAGCCGCAAACGGTCAACGGCTTGACAACCTCGTCGAGGCCTGGGCCGCCGGCACGCGAAGCGCACTCGTGGAACAAGCACTCAGATACGAATTTGGGCTCATCCCGGACTGATTCGCGCGAATTCGCCTGGCTGCGCGTCGCAGCGGGAACAAATTGCTGATCGCATCCTGATAAGTCACATCCGCCCGTCGCGAAGAGCGGGAGCAGCTGTTGACCCGCGAAAGTCCGCTACGGTCAAGTACTTTGCGCGCGAGGGTGACTGTGATTATCCAGCGTGGCGTTAGTCCCGCGGGATCTGTTCACGTCCAGTCGGTTCGGGGAAATCTGGCGCTATTCACCGATTCCCATCGGCGGTCAGATCGCGTTGCGCCCGGGTGGAGTGGCGTCCTCTTTGGGGCCGACGCGCCGCACGCGGGTCCTCAGATCGGGGTCGCTCAGGAAGCCGTCGATGAGCGGAACCGGCCCGCCGACACAGGTCCAGTCGTCGTCCCACAGCGTGGACACCAGCCAGGACCGATCCACCGGGAACATCAGGTCCGGCAGGCGAGTTGACCGCGACGACCATAAGTCGTCGGACCGCCAGCAGGCGGCCTGTTCTGGTCCGGCCTGTACGAGTACATAAGGCCAGTTCGCATACAACGTCACTCTTGGCGCGTCAGGGAAAACGACGTCCGCGGACCCAGTGTCGAGGTAACCAATCCACCACTGTTGATCCGGCGACTGTCTAGTGAGTAGTGCGACGATAGCCTGGTCGTGGCTCTGCTTTTCAGCTTGGGGCTTTGGCAGTAAAACGGTGGCGTAGTCATCGAATATCGGCGGGATCGCCGACGTGATTCTGACGCCGATCGAGGTAGCCGTGGTGATCCATGCGACATCCGCGCGCGTACCAATCGGCCAACTCTTGCCGTCTCGGATGACCGGACTCACCGCGTCGACCAACGCCGATAGTGTGTGTGCACCAAAGCATTATCTGTCGGGACAGTGGAGGTTTGCACCCGAGCCGGCTGCGGGACTGATCTGATCGGCCGGTTTCGGGGGAGATGTCACTCGGAGCACCGATAGTTAAGAGCAGAACCGAGAGGATCCGCAATTGGCCAATGAACAGTCCGCTGAGCCCACATCAGGACGCCATGCATGTTTCGACGCCGGTGTGCGCGCGCCCTACCGCGGGCTCGTGTGCGACCGACGTCACGGGCACTGATCCGGCGAACCGAGGAGCCCCCAACATGGTCGCCACGACCATCACGTTCAGCACCTCCCGAGGGGTCGTCTCGTGGAGTGCGCTCGAGCGGCGCGCAGTTGGGCCGCCCGGCGGGATTGCTGGCGGCTTACTTGGTGGTGAACCAGCCTTGGTCGCTATTGTGCGTGAGATCCTTGCCGGCAGCTTGCCGAAAACAGTGCGCGTGGCAGAGCCCAACCTCGACTATATGTTCACCCGGAACCGCGACACCGCCGCCGACGTGGCCGCCGCGATGCTCGTGGCCGGCAACGGTAGAGGACGGCTTTCCGATACAGGGTGGGAGGTACTGGACGCCGCGATGGAAAGCGACCGCGCTGACGAGGATTTCCGTGGTCTGACGACCTAATTGTCGACCGGGGATTGATCAGCGACGGGGGAGGGGAATCGCCTGACCTACATGGCGGATAGATCGCGGGTGTGCGGGCTGTGGCGCGTTCTACGCATCATCATCGTGTGCGGCATGACGGCCATCGAAATTGGTGAAGGCGCACTGCGGGCCAGGGGTCGGCATGTAGACCGTGGCCGCACATTGGCGGCAGTGAAAGCTGCGATGAACGGATCCGCAGGAACATTGTTGGCTGCCGACCAGGACACGTCCGCCACCTCGCAGCCTGTGGCCGTTGGGGCACAGCGGTGGGGGCGGCGGTTCTTCCCAACCTCGGCGAGTACGGCGCAGACCACCCACGAAGGTCCATCGTATGCCTAGCCTCCCGCCGGAGGCGGTGCGACAAGGACTGCTCGCCGCGCTGACTAAAGCGGCCGGGCCAATGACGACCGCTGAACTACGGCGCGGTCTTTCAACTAGTTTCGGCGCGGACGTGGTTCACAAACGCATCTATCACAACTTGGAGATCCTCGAGAAACGCGGCCAGGTAATCCGCGCAGGCACGGTGGGTCGCCACACGACGTGGCGGCTCAGTATGGCGAACACAGTGATCGCACGTGGACTGACTAGCTGAAAGCGTTGAGTGTGACAAATAAGCAGTTTTGCGTCGTGCCTTTATGCAGGCCAGACCTGGACCAGGTCATCAAGGGGCACAAGAAACACTTGTAGACAAGCACAACGAATGCTTGTTGGTGTCACAGTTCGTGGATAGCATCACACTCAGTGTCAGGGTGAGGTTGCCGCTTGTTGCGGTGGTTGGATCCTGATCACCTGGTGTCTGGCTCGTAGCGTCGCTGCCGCCCTCGGGTTGGCGTTCATGGGTTTTGTCGGCATCAGGTGTGAAGGACCGGCCGGCGTGACTTGATAGGAGCGTGGCGTCGCCCCCCACTGAGATGTGTCCGCCGACCGGCCCAACCGTCACCTCACAGTGAAGGAGGCAACCTCCATGGTTGTTGTTGGAGCCGATGTACACAAGCGCACGCATACGTTCGTCGCCGTGGACGAGGTGGGCCGCAAAGTCGGCGAGAAGGTCGTTGCAGCCACGACTTCAGGTCATCGCCAGGTGGTGCGATGGGCTCGCAGTCAGTTCGGGGTCGAGCTGGTGTGGGCGATCGAGGATTGCCGACACTTGTCAGCCCGCCTCGAGCGCGACCTGTTATCCGCCGATCAGAAGGTGGTGCGAGTTCCATCGAAGTTGATGGCTCAGAGCCGGGCCTCGGCGCGTACCCGAGGCAAGTCTGATCCGATCGATGCGTTGGCCGTCGCGCGAGCTTACCTGCGTGAGCCCGATCTTCCGGTGGCCTCCCACGACGAGGTGTCGCGGGAGCTGAAGCTGCTGGTGGACCGCCGTGAAGACCTTGTGGGGCAACGTACTTCGACGATCAACCGGTTGTTGTGGCGCGTGCACGAACTTGATCCGGGCCGAGCACCGAAACCGGCGTCGCTGGATCTGAGCAAGCACCGCAGGTTTGCTCGGTGACTGGTTGGCTACCCAGCGTGGTCTGGTCGCCGAGCTGGCCCGCGAGGAGTTGGCCGACATCACCCGACTCACCGAAGCCATCAATGCCTTGACCAAACGTATCGGCGAGCGCGTCCGTGCGATCGCTCCGGCGCTTTTGGCGATGCCCGGCTGTGGCGAGCTGACCGCGGCCAAGATCATCGGTGAAACCGCCGGGGTCACCCGCTTCAAAAGCGAGGCCGCCTTCGCCCGCCACACCGGGGTAGCCCCGATCCCGGTCTGGTCGGGAAATACCGCCGGCCGCGTGCGCATGACTCGCTCGGGCAACCGTCAACTCAACGCCGCTCTGCACCGTATCGCGGTCACTCAAATCCGCCTCGACGGCCTTGGTCGGGCCTACTACCGAGGCCGGCTCGCCGCTGGTGACTCCAGGCCCGAGGCCCTGCGCTGCCTCAAACGCCGCCTGGCCCGTGTCGTGTTCCACCACCTCCACACCGACCACCACAACCGAATCCAGCCTTGCCAACCGGCAGCGGCTTGACATAGGAGAAACCCGTGCTGAACGTAGCTGCAGAACGCAGGCGGCCATGACGACGACGGATCCTAGCGTCGCGTCGATTCAGGCTGCCGCGCAACGGGAATCGGCAAGCTTTGCCTCGAAGATGGCTGATTCATCTCTGGCGGCCGCAGTGGATGTCTGGCTGCGCCGCGTGGCCCGTCGCAAAGCTACACCTGCGCAACGTGCTCGACTGGTTAAAGCTGTGGAACGAGCCAGTGCCGCTGAAACCAAAGCGGTGCAGCTGACGCGCGCCGCGCTCTTACGCGCCGCCGGCCTCGATGAGCGACCCGCCGCCGCGGCGGCGATCGCGGCCGGTGCGACCTACACCGAAGTCGGTGCCGTACTCGGGATGACCCAGCAGGGGGCCAGCGCGCGCATCCGTCCGTACCTGGCCGCCCGCACGCCTGAAGGCCGCCTATGACGGACGCAAACACAGCGTCGCTAATCGTTGAGCGTCACGTCGTGATTGTCACCGGCTCGGGTGCGTTCACGGTCGGCGGTGATGTCCTTACCGGGCCGGTGGACTCCGTCGACAAGCTTGAGAAGCTAATCGAGTGGGCGCACGGCAATCGTGGCCTACTGCAGCCGATACCTGCCGGGGATGCCGATGCGGACCCTGCCCGGATATGGGTGGTAGGTGCGGGGTGTCGCCATTTGATTACTCCCGACCCCGGCGCGGGGGATTCCGGACTGGTCGAGCAGCTGGGGCGGTCGTTGGCGCCGCTGGTGGGGCGCGGTTGGGAGCTGCGGCACGGAAAGGGACGTGCGGTCGTTCTGGCTCGGGGAGTTGGCGCGCAACGTGTTTCGGTCGAGATCGTGGCCGAGCTGCATCCCTGGTTAGTCGGTGAGCGCGACGATCTTGTCGAGGACGCGGCTGAATTGGGGCGCCGCCTGCACCGGTGGTCGGCCGTGCTGGGAGCGCTGCCCGCAGGCAGCGGAGCGGCCTCGGCAGCGGTGATCAATGACCGCATCATGCGGGCCCGCGCCGGGCGGCGGGGGGCCGTCGTGTCCGAGCCCGGGGTGCTGCCGGCGAACGTTATGGCCGAGATCCGCGTTCAGCCACCTTGGTGTGCGCCTGCTTCGGAGGTCGAAGAGGAATTCGAGCACAGCGACCAGCTGGTGTGGCTGACCCAGGAATGCCCTGAGCTGGCGGCCGCGGGAACACTGACGTTCGGATACGGCCAACCGCAGGTGCTGGACGCCATAACAGCAGCTGCAGCCAGCACCGGCCAGAAGCGGCCATTCGGACTGTGGAGGGTCACGCTCCCGCCAGCTGGTGACATGCGGTTGCCTCAGATGCTGCCGCCGCCTCACCCACAGATGCGCCTTGATACGCCAACCCTGGCCTGGGTGACCACCGAGGATCTTGACGGGCTGGCCAAAGACGTCCGCGACGGCGGCGCCGGCCTGCCCGCCGCTCGGCTCGGCATCGAGCAGGCGATCGTGTGGCCCCAGCAGACCCGCCTCTTGGAAGCCTGGTCGACGCGGCTGCGCGAAGCCCGGGAAGAGTTCGCCAACGATGCGCCACTACGTGCGCTCGTCGATTCGGCTGCCGCGGAATATCTGCAGGCGCTGGCCGACCCCGAACCGTGGGCTGATCCAGCGTGGCGACAGCACTTCCAGCCAGCCTGGGCCGCGGCGATCGCCGCGCGAGTGCGATTCCGTGGCCGGCGGGCAGCGATGCGGATCTCGCGCGAATACCGGCTGTGGCCGGTGTATGCGCGCGATGCCGCGATGATCTATGCGACTGGCCTCGACGAAGCGACGGGTGAGCCAGTGGATCTGTCCGACACCCATTCCCGCCTGGGACGCATGACGGTGACCCACCAAGCGGCGGTGACTGACGAGCTCATCCTCGAGGTCCTGACCGCTGAGAACACCGCCGAGGTCGCCGCTGCGCTGAGCGCTGCACTCGAGGGACCCGGCCAACGAACGCCCATCGCCGTCGCGCCCAAGATGGAAGCCAGCAATCCAAGAGGTGTGGAGAGCCCGGCATCGGAAACCGCTGCTGTGGATGCTGACCAGGGGCCCCTCAACGGGGCGTCGGTAACGGCTAAAGGATCGGCAGCCAAGGACGATGTGACACCGTCGCCGACGACGGCCGGGACCCAATCTGGCCGCGCCTCGAACAGGGCCGTATCTGGCGGCGCACCGGCCGCGGTGTTACACACCGACGGGCTCTGGCTGGCCGATGGCACCCGAGTCGAACTGGGCCCACCGATCGTGCACGTGGGTCAGGTCGCCGAGCTTGCCTATACGCACCATCTCGGGTACCGCCTCACCGCGAAATACAATGAGCCAGGACAAATTTGGATCACCGAAGCGGCGTGCCAGGAATTCGGTATCGACGTCGCTGCCATCAGTCGCCGCGATCGCGCCAAGTCGCTGCGCCAACTCACCGAAAACATCGACTTCGTCACCGGCGCGGTCAACGAAGGATGGAGCCTAGGCGGGGCGGGGGAGGACCCTAACGCTCACCGGCTGGGCACCTGGACCCGCGTCTATCGAGACGACAAGCGCGGTGTGATGATCGCGCTCATCCCCGGCATGGGCACCGGCGCGGATGAGATGCCGATCTTGTCCGATGAACCGGCGCCAGCTCAGATCGCCAAGCGGCTGCAGCTACTGGCTGACGCGTTGCGGTTCCCGTGGAAAATCAACGCCGGTGTCACCGCGGTGGACTTGATGTTGCAGACCAGAACCAAGACGTGGTCCCCACAGGAGTGGCGCGACGTCGTCTTCGCGCCGTCGACAACCGCGCCGCCGTTCGGTATCGGAGATGTGGAATCGGACTTCGATTGGTCACGCCGACCCACCAGCGACGAACGCCAACGCCGCTACATCCACGCCTATGACCGTGGCGGCTCCTACGTGGCCGGCATCGCCGGTCTGGAGTTGCCCATCGGCGACCCAATCCACCACCCCGATGGGGCACCATTTAACGCCAAGACACCGGGCTACTGGCTAGTCGACATCCCCGAAACCCCCGACTGGCGGCTGCCCTATGTCCTCAACCCGAGAGGACTGCAGTTCACCGGCCCCAAGTGGGTATGCACCCCGACGTTGGAGCGCGCTATCGAGCTCGGCTACCAACCACAAATCCTGCAAGCATGGCTGTGGTCGCGCCACGGCCGAGTGCTACTGGGCTGGTACGAACGGTTCCGCGACGCCAGTGCGATGCTGGACCTCGACGATCCCGACGCTCAAGCCGCGCGTGATCAAGCCAAAATCATCCGCACCCACGGGATCGGCATCATCGGCTCCGATGAGCACCTCAAAGGCAAACCCGCCTACAGCCCCGAACGGCGGCTGCACGTACTCGCCAAAGCCAAGGCCAACATCGTCTACCGGCTACACCAAATCGGTGAGAAGACGGGGCAATGGCCCTTGGCGGTGGCCACCGACACGGTCCTCTACGCCTCCGATGACCCGGATCCGGTGACAGCCTGGCCTGGCGGGCCAGAGTCGTTTGGCCGCGGCTTCGGGCAGTACAAGCCGGAAGGCTCTGGGCTGCTCGACGAGCACCTCGAGCACCTCAACGGACGTGACTACCGCGGCAAACGAGACTTGATCCCCGCCCGTGAGTGGCGCGCCAATCTGTGCACTGACGCTGAGGGCTGCTGATGGCGCGCCGAGGCAGACGCAGCCGAATCAGTGCCAGCGACCTGGCGGGGTACGGCTCGGTCGCTAACGGAACGGTCGACGTCGACCGCGCCGCACGGGGCTTGGGTGCATCCAAACGCGATGTCCGCCAAGCGATCCGGCAAGCACAAGCAGCGCAAAGCAACACGTTCTTGCGGCGGATCTCAGGCCGGCGTGAGGCCGACTCCGCAGAGGGCAGCAGCATGCGAGGCATGTTGCAGGCAGTGTTCGGCCGGGGCCCGCGTGGTGGGACAGTCAACGCCAGAGCCGCCGCGCAATCACTCGGAGTTTCCCAGGGCACCGTACGGCGCTGGGCCGCTGGCACCCAACAACCGTCGAAGGGCCGACTGGCGTCGATCCGGGCAGCGGCGCGGCGCGTCACGACGACCAAACGGGGTCGACGGGGGGCCACGGCGGACTTCCGCAGCAGCTCACAAGGCAGGCAGGCGCTTCGCACTGGCAGCAAAATCTGGGTCAGCGGTGAGCAAGGCGTGGGCGGCTACGACCAGGGGTATGCGCGCGATCGCCGCGTGGCCAACGACATCAGTCCCGAGGAGATCGAGGCCCTGTTGCGGGCTTATGAGGACGGCGGCGATGAGGGCCTTCGAAAGTGGATGAAAGAGTTCTTCGACGACAAGTACGTCGCTGGCTGGGACTTCGTCACTATAGACGATTTCGGTATCGGTACCCCCGAATGAGCCTGCAAGCCAAAGCAATACGACCCAACGCTGGCCCCCGGTGGAGCCGCAAAAGACTCATCGACATGCTGCTCGACTGTTACGGCGCCACCAACCGGAACACCGTCGACGCGGCGGCGGTCGCCGCGTATGCCGGTGTCACACCCTCCACCGTTCGCCGCTGGATCTCCAAGCGACACCCGCCATCTCGGCGCATGGCCATCCCGAAACATCGGATCGCCCAACTGCAACGCGGTCCCGCCGATGTCGAGCGGCGCAACGACCAGCAGTATCGATACGCGCTCAATGCGCTCGCATCGATCGAGGACGAGAGCGCAATCCTGCCGCCCTGGCGCGAACAAGGCTGGCTCGACCCGCACACCGTGGCCATCATCGCCATTCACGCCAAGCCCTGGCTGCAAGTCGCCGTCACCAACGCCAGCACACGGGCATTAGGGGAACTGCGACGCCGGGGAACGCTAGTGGCCAGCCGGACGGTGCCGACACGATTCCACGCCCAAGTCCTGGCCCACGCCGTGATGGTCCGTCAACAAGCATGGCGAGTCCACCCCGCACCGCGCTATCTTGCTGCCGGCCGTACACAAGCCTGGATGGCAGACGCGCCCCCGGTCGACCTCGCCACGCTGGCCGCTGACCTGGGAATAGTGCACCCGGCCTCCGACCAGAGCGCCGGTTAGGCTTAGCAAGTGGTCCTGTTCAGGCGCTTCGCCGCGCGGACTCGAATCAAACGCGCCTCCGCCGAAGCCTTGAGTCAGCCGCTCTTTGGCATGCGGCGTCAGAGCTCGATCGACTCATCGGCGATCGACTTGCCATCAGGGACGGCGCCCCCCGTCGCAGCGACCCAGGCCGGGGCCCCCGCGCCGCGCTCAATGGCGGTGGCGGTGGCCGCTGAGCCAGTCAGTGAACGCCAGCATCACGCCGGTGCTGTCGTCACGCTCGAGGCATACGGGCTGGCAGATCCCTACCGACCTGACGCCTATGCGCAGTGGCTTCCTGACTGCCCGAACTGGCGTTTGACCCGCCGTGCGTACAGGCGACAACGACGCCGTCGACGACGAGTGGGCGCGGCCTGAACCAGTGTCTTGCTCGCCGGAAGGTCAGCGCGAAGCGGACTGCGTAGCTTTGGGCGCCAACGTGGGCAACGTGATTGTTGTCAAAGGATTCTGAGTGGGCCTGGTGGGGCTGCGGTGGCTTTCCTTGCTGGTTGCTATGGCCACAATCAGTGCGACAATCAGTGGAATCATAATGAGCGGCAGCCACATCCACCATTTGGTGTACGCCGGACGGGTGGGTGGAGGCGCCCATACATGGATGTGGCGGCCGCCTGCTTGGTAAGTCGCCCACCATAGCGCGTAGTCGTGAACTTGACCGGCTTGGCGGCGCAGCACCGTGCGGGCGCGCGCGTTTCGCGCCAACGAGATCGGATTCCACACCAGCGAGCCCATGCTCCACCAACCGGCCAGCATGCAGTGCTGTTGAGCAGCATCGATCGCGGCCTCGCACTGCGCATAGCTACCGGTGGTGATGCACGGCTGATTCAGCCACAACATCACAGCGCCAGTGTGTTTGAACGTGCGCACCTGAAACGTCGGCTCCACTGGCGGCGGTGGATATGCCGCCGGAGCCGAGCTTGAGGGCGCTGGATAACCCGGCGACGCTGGCGGCAGATAACCGGGTCTCGCGCCCCCGGCGCTAGGAGGATAACCGCCCGGTAGTGGCTGCGGGTTCGGCTGCGACACCCTTCGACCTCGATCTCTCAAGACGCGTGAATCTTGCAGCAATCAAAGTAGCCGAGTTTCATGACGACACGAAGCTCTTGGTGGTGCTGGTGCCGACGCTGTGGTTGCTGGTGACGGTGCAGCGCGTGCTGGCGGTATCGACTGCGCAGGTGCTGGACCACGTTGTTGGCGTAGGTCAGACTGTCGCCCGTGGGCAGCGGGATGCATCCGGCCGCACCGGTGGATTCGCGGGTGACGCCGTCGGATCCCACGCGCTGCGCGCTGAGGAGTTTTTTCGCGTGTGGTCTTCGAAAAGCCACCTGGGCTCGTGGTCGTGATCCGCATGGTTGGCTCCCTGAGCGGGCAAGCGTCTCAGGGTTTGACCCGATCTGGATGGTGCATGACCCTTCCGACCCAACAGCTGTGCGATAGGCTCGACTCGTCGGTCAAACCCCCTGCCCGGAAAGAGCTTTCGATGCGCATTGCCAGCGGGCCACGGTGGGGGTGGGCCGCATTCGCCGCGGTCTGCTTGACCGCATGTTCGTCCCATCCTTCGTCGTCGGCGCCGACCCTGGCGCCATCCACCAAGGAGCCCATACCAGCGCTGAACGGAAGCTACACGTTCACCACTGACGGCGCGCGACTCACCCGTTGACGGTCAGCCACGCGCGGGAGGCGTCGTGTCCAAGACGGTCTGGGAGATCAATGCATGCGGGCCTGGTTGCGCTCATGTGCAGTCCTCACTGGGCTGGACGGCTGAGTTACACCTTGTCGAACACACATGGCAGGCAACGCGGAAACTGCCCGCCGACTGCGCCGCGGAGCCCTCCAACATCAGCTACTCGCTTGACGCCCAAACATTGACGGGGACCGCCACCAACTCCTTACCGTGCGCGCAGCCTCCGGGTGTCGCCGTGGTCCCAGCAACCCTCACTAAGAACTGAGGCCACGGCAGGCCCAATCCTGTTCGCGGGCACGACATGCCACGAGCGGCTGGCGTGTTCTGCGCCTCGACGAGAGTGTTCTGCGAGACCCTGGTGGCGGCCTACCGCGAGGTGTATGCCCCATGCCCGCCCTCATCGTCCCGGATCTGCACGTGGTGATGTGCTGTGTGCCGTGCCCTGTCACCTGTGCGCGATGCTGGGCTGCGATGTGAAAGGGGAAATCGAATCCCCCGCACTGCCCTTCGTGCGCCAGCAGAGACCGGGCTTGGCCCGCCGGTCAAGGCTTGTGCACGCCTCCGCGACGACTACCTGCTACACCTCGGGGTCCTGTCACTCCTGTAGGTCGACCTCCCAGTTCGATCGTTGGATCCGCACGTCGAGCTCACGGAGGTCGCGGGCAACCTGATCGGCCCGGGCCCGCAGATCAGCGACCGCCACCGCAGACAGCATCTTGAGCTCTGAGCGCAATTGCCGCGTGTAGCCCTGCTGATTCTTCCCGGCGGCCGCGTCCGCTGCGCTGGTCAGAACATGGTGGCGCCACCGCAGCGCGTCGCGGCGGCCCAACGCGTCGGTCAGCGTGCCGTCCGAGCCGATCGTCGTGGCGGCGTTCGTACGGTTGATCCGCTGGATGAGGATTTGATACTCGTCGATGACGCCGTCGACTTCGGCGAGCAAGGCGGCAGCATCCTCGGCTGGTTCTTCGCCCTCCTGGTAGCGGGCGTTGCTCACGATGCGGGTGCGCAACTGTTCGATCTTGCGGACCGCATCCGCCCGCAGCGACAACGCCTCTGCCAATTTCACAGCTACTCCTTCACAGTTTGCCCAACCATGATGGTCCAGCACCGGTTAGCCGGCAACGCCTTTTCGGCTGCGCGCGGTGCCCTCAACCGGATTGGTCGATTCGAGATCCTGCCGCGCGGTCAGGTAGCTCTTCGACAAGGCGAGCGCCACGCTAGCCGCGGCGACGAGAACGTAGACCGGCAGCAGGTGCATGAAATCGGTGTAGCCGATGGCGAAGTGGACGATAAGGACCGGCGCGGTCGCGCACGCACATCCCAACAGCAGAGTCCACCACACCGCGCGCTGGCCCCGACGCCAACCCCACGTGCTGATCAACAGGACCGCCAGCCCCGCCCCGATCAGGGCGCCGCCGAAGCCCGCCCGATCATGGGCGATGAACGGCAGCAGATGCGCGTCAGCCGCCTGCAGATGATGGGCGCAGGTGCCCATGAAGCCGAGGTCGGTGGGCACAAACACCGAGGTGAATCCGACGACGGAGATGACCACGCCGGCCACCGTTAGGCCTGCGCCGACGCCGACCATCAACAGCTGCCCGAATAGCGCCCGGCGGCGCTGCGCCTCAGGCCCTTCGACCACCGGCGCCCAATGCGCCCCGGTCGCCCGCCGGCACACCGCCATCACCAGCGTCGGGAATAACACGACGACGACCACCGTGTGCAACGGTTCCACGAACCCGCCGGTGCCAAGGAAATAGAAGTAGCTGCCGAAGACAACCACACCCGAAATCAGCAGAACACGACGCGCCCACCGGTAGCCTTGGCGCATCGCCGCAGCCACGCCGAGATAGAGGATCCCGATGCCGATCATGTTGGCGGCCATGGTGATTCGATCATGCTGCAAAAAGCCGACCAGATGTGGGTTGAGCCGATGCAGATCGGCCACCGTTGCACCCAGATAGGCGCGGTCATAGCCCAGTAGCACCGGGCCCAACGCGACCACGCCCGCACCCAAGCCGGCCACGATCAACCCCAGCCCGGTCAGCGAGGCCCAGAACCAATCGGGCCAGCGGCGCGGACCCGCGGCGAGGCTGCAGCGCGACGACGGCACCGGCGAGGTGGGGGTAGCCGCTTCAATTACCCGGTTGAACCAGCCCGGCCCCGCCTCGAGTAGCACTGAGGGCCGGGCCAGCACCGTCGTCGACGCATCGGTGAGCGCAGACACCGCCGGCGCCAAATCCGCGCCGCTCAACCGCACAACGGGGCCGTCCGGATCGCCGACGCTGACGGCGTCGACGTCGCCGGCGATCGCTGCACATGTTTGCGCGTTGTCGGCCACCACGGTGACCCGGCACCGGCGGCCGGCCGCCGCGCGACGCACGGTCGCGACATCATCGACACCGACCGGGTTAATCTCGATTACCGAGGCGCCTTGCACAGGAAGAACCGCGATGGCCTCCCACGCGATCCGGGGTGGGACCGAGGCGCCGAACCGGCCGGCCCACTGCGCCGGCACAGCCGGGTGATCGAACACCAGAGGAATCCAGCGTCGCCCGCCGGTGTAGCGAATCAATGCAGCGAGCAACCGCAGTGCCCAAACCTGGCTGAGGCGCTCACCGAGCAACAACGCCGCAGGCCGACGAAGCGGCACATAAGTCCAATCCGGCACAGCCCGGATTCTGACACGCCTCGGTGTCATTGGCGCAAGGCTCAAGGCGCGCTGAAATGGCACACAACTGTGTTAGATGTGGACGAATGCAGACCAGAACCCAAGCCACGGCTACCTGGGCATGACCCGCGTACTGATCTGGTTGATGCCGCTCTACGTGCTCGCGTTCACGGCCCTCGATGCCCTCTTCGGCCCCCATCGCCAGCACGGCCCTCTACCGACAGCAGCGGTCATCGCAGCCGGCGCCGGGGCCCTGCTGTTTTTCGCAGCCGGCATACACCTGGCCGCCTCCTGGGAACGGCAACGACGAACCGCAGTCCAAAACGGGCGCAGAACTGGTGCGGCCCAAGCCTTCCTAGACCGCCACCCCCACCTGTCGGAACTGCTAGTGGTGGCAGTCGGATCCCCCTCAAATCAGGCACTGGGCTGGCTGATCGGCCTGGCACTATCCGGCGGCACCAGCTACGGCCTTACTCTCGCGCTGACGGCGGCGTTCCACGGAGCCCCTATTGCGTTGCTGGTTTCGGTGAACATCGCCAGCTACACCGTGCTGGTGGCCACCGCGACTTACCTCAACAGCCGCACGACCGCCCCTGACATCTGAGCGCCGGCGTGAACCGTTTTTCGCAGCGGTCGGACCTCGGCCGCCGACAGCCGCGAGCTGAGCCCCGGGGTCCCCGATTACTCAGTTCTTGGATTCTCCCGTCGGGACCGACGGCGGCTCATTACTCTCAGGAGCCGTGAAACCACAGCTGGCCGGCCCGCAATGACTGCGGGGAGGACGTCAACGCTATGCCATTGACGACCGGCCAGACGTTCGCCGGGTACACCATCATTCGCTTGCTTGGGTCGGGCGGAATGGGCGAGGTGTATCTCGCCCAACACCCACGGTTACCGCGCCGAGATGCCCTCAAGCTGCTACCTCGCGAGTGGTCGGCCGACGACGAATTCCGGGCCCGCTTCAACCGCGAAGCCGATCTCGCGTCGACGCTGTGGCACCCCCACATCGTCGGTGTCCACGACCGCGGGGAAGAAGATGGTCAACTCTGGATCTCGATGGACTTCGTCGACGGACTGGACGCTGCCCGGCTCCTGGCCGATCGATACCCCGCTGGAATGCCCCCCGAAGACGTCGTCCGCATCGTAAGCGGCGTCGCCAGCGCGCTAGACCACGCCCACAAGCAAGCTTTGCTCCACCGAGACGTCAAGCCAGCCAACATCATGCTCACCCATCTCGACGACAAGGGTGAGCAACGAATCCTGCTGACCGACTTCGGGATAGCTCGTAACGTCGACGACATCAGCGGGCTGACGAAGACCAACATGACGGTGGGCACGGTGGCCTACTGTGCACCGGAGCAGTTACTCGGCGAAGACCTCGATGGTCGTGCGGACCAATACGCACTGGCTGCCACGGCTTACCATCTGTTCTGCGGCTCGCAGCTCTTCCACAATTCAAACCCCGCGGTTGTCATCAGCCGTCACCTCAATGTGCCTCCACCAGCTCTGGCTGACCTGCGACCGGCACTTGCCAAATTCGACCCCGTGCTGGCCGTCGGTCTCGCCAAACGTCCCGAAGACCGCTTCGAACGTTGCTCCGATTTCGTGCACGCCCTGGCCGAACAACTCGATTCTGCCAGTGCCTCAACACCGTCGGCTCCTACCGTGTCAGCGCCGCGGGCTACCCCTTCGGTCGATGCCGAGGCCGGGCCATCGCGGCGACGGCGGGTAGCCGTAGCCGTCACCGTCGCTGTTCTTGTGGGCGCTTCAATCAGCGCGGCCGCGTTGCTGATGCGGCAGTCCTCGCACGACCAATCCGCGCGGAGCACCGCAACTACCGCGGCGCCGGCTGCGTCACCGGTCACGTTCGAGAACATGCGGGATTTCGTCACCAGCTATTACGGGGAGCTCCCAGCTCATCCCACAGACGCGTGGACAAAACTCGATAGCAAGTACCAAAACCAAACAGGGCAACGTGAATTCGTTGATTTCTGGGCGACAATACAGTCGGTGACCGTTCTTTCGGTCAGCCCCCGCGACGCCAGCAGCGTGGTTGCCGAACTCAAGTACGTCCGACCAGACGGAACATCAAGTACCGAAACCCGTTGGCTCAAAGTGGTGTTGGTGAACGGCGTGATGCTCCTCGATGGATCTGATCGCGTCGGATCAGTCAGTGGATCGCCGACGTCACCAACGCAGCCGTTATTCTCGCCAAAGGCGATCGATCAAGTGTTGCTGACTGCTGACCAGCTGAGCAAGGTGCTCGGAGTGACCGTCGCCAGCACTCCCGCCGGTGATGGGGGCGGCGGCCTTGCCATTGAATCGTCGTCGTACGGGATGTCGGATCATTCAAGCCAAGTCACGCCACGATCATGTGTTGGCGTGGTGTTCACCGGTGAGCATGACGTCTATGCCCCCTCCCAGCCCACCGAAATCAAAACTCAAACCATTGGCCACGTGTACCTCGGTTCGCCGGGCCCGCACCTCATCGAACAAACCGCAGCGGTGTATCCCTCCGCGAAAGACGCCCAGGACTTCTTGAATTCGGCGCAGGCTCAATGGAATACCTGTGCGAAAAGTGAAGTCGATGCCTCCCTGGGCTTCGAGAACGGCGCCGGTTATGTCTTGGGCCCAGTGCAGCGGCAAGGAGACCTCATCACCGTTTCCATGGCCACAAATAGTGGGGAGAACGGGCCAGATGCATGCCAGCAGGCAATGGGAGCCCACGGGAACGTCATCGTCGAAACGCGCAGCTGCCAGGTCCCGAAGATCGCTTCAAACTACGACCCCGATCAGGGATGGCCGCGGGATCCTGCATGGGCTGTCCCCGATGCCAAACGGGTGGCCACCGCAATGCTGGGAAACGTCAAGCCGTAACTGCTGCAGCCGTACTAGTGCAACTTCATCTGGGAATCGGCCGGTGCGTGGGCCCCGATCGGCAAAAGCCGAAAGTCCGCCCTGACCTTACCCGAGCGGATAGGTCAATCCATCCGGCGCTCACGAAGCCGGAAGATGAGTCTTTGCCGCCAGTTCGCGCCCGGCCCAGATTTCAGGAGCTGGAATTGAGAGCCTGAAAGCCCGCTCGGGTTGCCGCGCGGATCGGCCCCCGTGATCAAGACCGGGCCACGCAGCAAGGGCAGGGTGAATGCCGACATCGTCGCAGCGGCAAAGAGATTGAGTGTCGCCATGCGATTAACCGGCGCATTTCGGCCGGTATGGCCGAACCAAAACACCGCGCCGCCACGAGCGGTGAGCGTTTCGACTTGCTTGCCGATGCAATCGGTTACGACGTGATCGCTGATCGCGACCAGGTGCATCCGTTCCTCAGCAGTGACGACGATGCCCAGCTGGGCCCGCGTCCAAAGTAGCGCTTGCTCGTAGGGATCCATGGAGTCGCCCTTGCTCAGCGGAATCGTCCCCACATACCCGTATTTGAGCACACCAGGGGCGGCCATTGGGCGGGGTGGCCACCAGCCTCGGCCCGACGCGGGTCGCGAGCGCGGTCGCCGCATGCGGCGACGACCGGTGAGAGGACGGCAGCTGCGGATCCCGGCACCTCCCGCTTCTACTCGACCTTGCCCGGCAAGGAGCTGCGCGACGCACCTTTGCGTAACATCATGAGCCAGGCGAGGGAGTGATGATGAACAGTCCGGAGGACGGGGAGACCACCAGCGCCTCGGGGTCATTGGCGCGAGAAGGCGGCGAAGAATCCCGCCTGGTCGCACCGCATGATGATCCGGAGCGCACGGTGGTCGTGCCCCGCGGGCACTCGCACGACGACGAAGAATGCACCGTCGTGGTGCCCAACCCTCAGCAGTTGGTTGACGACCCTGAGCGCACAATGGTGGCGCCCCCGTCGCTCGAGCCGCGACGCAGTGAAGACGCCGACGTCGCAGATGACAGCCGACGAGGTAGGCCTGTCCAGGCCGCTTCCGACGGACAGTACGGACAACTCGGGAACTGGCAGCCGACCCCGAACCAGGAAGCCAGTCCGCCATCTGGGCCTCCGCCAACGGCGGCGCCGCCGCAGCATCCGAGGCCTGCCCCTACACCGGGCTATCCGCCTGCTGCGCCCCAGAACGCATCAGCACCGGCGGTTCCCCAGCCGGGTTTCGTTCCCCAACCACTGCACTATGGGCCGGCCAGCCAGTACAGCTTCCCGCCGCCCGGGCCTTACGCCGCCGCGCCCTACGGCCCGGTTGCACCCGCACGCCCCAGGCGCCCTCAGCGGTCTAAGGCCCTGTTGTGGGGTGGCCTGGGACTGGCTGGCGCGCTCCTGGCGACGGGTGTGGCTATCGGTTTGTCCAAGCCCAGCTTCCTAACCACCAAGAAACTCGACATCGGGGCTGCCGAAGCGGAGGTCCAAGGCGTACTGACCGACGAGGTCACCGGCTACGGCGACAAGAACGTTTCCGACGTCAAATGCAATGACGGCGCGAATGTTCCTGTGAGGCAGGGCGCCAGTTTCACCTGCCGGGTTAGCGTCGACGGCACCCCTCGGCAGGTCACCGTGACGTTCTTGGACAACAACGGCAACTACGAAGTGGGCCGACCCGACTAACCGGTCGGCTCCCCGGGGCCGACCGTATGTGTCTGTAGTCTGCGCGGCATGGCCGATAAGACTGCGGTCGCGCACCACGAGGCGGCCCACACCGTCGCTGCGCTGATGACTGCGAACAACGGGCTACTTGATGACCGGATGGCCGTCACCATGGGCACGATCGACGGAGGTCCGTCCGGGGGCAACAGCAAGGTACTGATATCAAGCGATCACCCGGTGCAGGCCGCGTTCATCTATTACGCGGGCCCGTGGGCAGAGGCCCGCTTGCAGTGGGGTAAGCCAGCGCACGCAGTGGACGACACGGACGAAGACGGTAAGTCATTTCGCCAGACCGTCGCTGAGAAATTCGACTTCGGGGCTGACAGTGACGGCGCCTGCTATGCGGGTCTAATCCAGGTCGTCCCAAGCATTCCCGACAACGAGCCGTACTGGTCGGGCCAACTAGAACAAGCCTGGCCAGTCGTCGAAAAGATGGCCGGTGCGCTGCTTGACCGGCTCAACGGCGCAGAGCCGCGGCCCTACCTGCCCCAGTTGGGCGGCAACCGCACGATGCGAAACGTCTCCATGAGCTACGGCGAGGTTGTGGACTTGGTTAAGCCGCTGCTGGAAACGTGCGCGATGTGGCGCTACCTCTCGTAGCCGAGCGCCGCGACGATCAGCGGTACCGACAGCAGCAATGAGAGCCGTCGCTATCCGGCACGAATCTGACTGCGGGACACCAGGAATCTTCCGCGCCTCTGAAATGCGCGGCAGCGCGTCGCTGGGCGATATCCGTTGCAGGGTGCCTGCCAACCGGAGAAGGAGTCGATCCTTTGGGCCCGGATCGCTGGGCTCTGTTTGTCAGTCCGTGGGCAACCGTGGAATGACCCGTCGATCCTTTGGGCCCGGATCGCTGGGCGAAGTCCTCGTGAGTCATTGTAGCCAGTGGCACGCTAGGCCGGCGGGTCAAGGCTGCACCGGTGGTTGCGCCGCTCGAGCGAGCATCAGCGCCGTCGCTGAAAGATCGGGGTCATAGGTGCGACCGCACCCGGCGCAAATGATCTTGCGGCGCCGCCGTCGGCTCTCTACCCGGTTCTCATATCCACAGCCGGCGTGGATTCGGCTCAACCCCGCAGCGGGCACCACTATCACCGGGACGCCGTCGCGGGTCGCTGCGGCGACCATGCTCGACCGCAGAGCGCCAGGCGCTGCATGATCGCGGCGGCGATCGATTTGGCGCTGTAGGTCGGCAGGAATCCTAGTGTGCTCCATGGTGTTTCGTATCACGGCGGAGATATTGGTGTCATCGACGACTAGGCGCCCGCACTGGCTGACCAGCGCGCTTGCAACCCGCCGCCACAAGTCCGTGCGGTGGCCGAGGGCTCGTGCACGGCCGTGCGCTTGCTGTTGCCATAACAGTTTGTCGGCCCGCCGCCACGCTTCAAGCGGTTGGGCGATCTCGAGGTCGGAGCCGCGCCAGGCGAGCGCGAGGGCGGCGAATCGAGCGGGGGAGCGCCACCGCGCAGCATCGGCGGCGGTGATCTGTTCGTCGGGCCGGATCGGATGCGGCCGCGGCCCCTGGTCGGCAAGCCACGTGCTCAGCCGGTCCCGGATGTCGTTCAATGCCGCATCACGAGCCGAGGCGATCTCGGCGTAGCGCTCTAGCCGGGTCCCGACGGAGCCGGGCGCGATGATGCGGCCCGAGATTCCCTCGACGATGGGCACGATCACGTCGGCCAGTTCGGATGGGATCGCCACTGGTCGGTCTGAGCGCCAATGCGCGACCACGACACCCTCATCGATGGCATGCCAGCCCAAATGTATGGCCAGGGTGGGGAGATCGCCGCGGCGGGGGACAGTCGGATGGGGGAGCCGCGCGGTGATCGAAAGCCGCGCCCGCAGATCGGCGCCGAGTCGGGTGACGGTGAGTTTGGCGCGGGTGATATCGGCGTCTTGGGGCAGCCAGCGGTGGGCTTGGACCGGCAAGTCAATCCACTGTGGTTGGCCCCCAAGGGATCCGCATCGCATCCGCACCGTAATGCGTCCTGCGTGGCGCTGCTCGGCGCGGGTCATGGATGCCCACTGGTCGGGGTCAACCCACGGCAGGTGCAGGACGTTATGGTAGCGCCCGGCGGGATCGGCGAGCAGCATCGGAGTCCGTGGCGGCGCGCCGGCGGTTCGCTGCAGTTGGACCGCGAGGGTGCCGGTGCCGTCAAAGCGGTGGTGGCGCAGCGCAGCTGGGCGGCCTTGGGCGCGCTGTTGCTGGATTCGGCGCACCGCCGCCTTATGTTCGTCCATGACGCTGTTGAACGTCGCCCAGAACAGCGTCGGGTCGCCGTGTTGGCAGTAGGTGCGGTAGAGGGCTTTCTGCTCGGCCGCCAGTTGTGCGCCGCGGTCGCGGCGGCGCTGCGCGGCGTCTTGCCTCACGTCGGCGATCGCTTCCCGGCGGGCGTGGCGTGCGGCTTTGAGTGCGGTCCTGGCGTCGTGTAGTCGCTCGGTGATCGCGGTGTTCACGCGTTTGCCTCTGGCTGCGGAGCGGGCAGCCTTCAGTGCCTCGTTGGCCGCGATGGCCTCCGCTTCGGTCGCCGCGACGTGAGCTTCAGCGGCCGCTACCGTCGGATACGACGACCAGATCGCCTTGATGTCTTCGTCATAGGCCAGTTGCAAGGTGACCAGATCCTCGCGCAGGCTATGTGCGAGCCGCAGTTGCTGGCGGACCACCTCAGGAATTTGCCACCGGTAGTGGACGCCCATCGTGTGAACGGTGATAGCGCCCTCGGGTGTCACTGGCCCCGGCTGGACGGGCTCATCATCGGAGGCCATGGTCATAAGATCGTGTAGCCAATCTCGCCAGCTGCTGCTTGCGTGATCGACCAGACGAGCGGGTGCGCGAGCGGGCGTGAGAACGCCGGCATCATCGGGATAGAGTCGGCGGCCGCGGTCCACAGCACAATGTTGGGCCGCCCGGTCATCGTCGACGGGACGTAGAGCCCGTCCAGGTCAGGCCAAGTCGTGTAGATAGCACGGGCCCAGCGCCGGCATACCGAGCGTGGCGCGGCCAGTAGTGCGGTCGAGGCGCTGTTGCGCAGCAGCCAAGTTGTGGACAAGTCGAGCAGGTGCAGTGGCCGCTGGGGGTGCCAGGCGGTCAGGGTCGGAGTGCCTGCGCGGGTGTCGATCACGCGCGTTGTTTGGTAGACCTCGGCCAGGCTGGTTGCGAGATCGGCTGCGGCATACAGCACACCTTCGCTGCGTGCGCCAGGTGAAGGGCCCGGGTGGGGGTCCCACCGCATCGATGGCAGCGGCCCGTAGGTGCGCAGTTGGTTCCAAGGCAGCACGTGCTCGCCGGCGGTGCGGTGGACCCGCCATAGCGTGCCGGTGTAGTCGATGCTGTCTTGCGGTTCTTGGACGAGCTGCGCGGGAGGTGTTCGAGGCGCTTTCGGTTTGGGCTGGGGGCTCACCAGCGTCCGAGATCCTCGAGGAAGCCGGCGACCAACTCGGCGTCACCGCCGGCGGCCAGATGCTCGATCGGCGTGCGGTTGTCAAAGTCGGGCTGCGCGGTGTGCATGAACGCATCCAGGACCGCGGGGGTAGCGTCGCGTGGTATCGCAGGCACGATTACGTCCAAGCCCGGAAGCAGCTCCTTCCCGAGGAACTGCCAGCGGGGGATGCGTCGGCTTCCCTGAAGATCGAAGGCCCATAGCGCTTTTCCGGTGATCCGCCGTGACACGCGCGACCGATCGACACCCAAGATCGCGGCGGCTTCTTTGATGCTGACCGATCCAGAAAGCGCGCCGGTGAGTTGCCGCAACGCAACACGGGCGCGGGCCTGGCGCTCATCGTCGGCCGACCATGTCTCGATGACTGCCTCGGCGCTGGGTTCGGCGTGGGTGCGAAGAAAGTCCACCTCCGTCTTCGACAGCGTGGTTGCTCCCGGGATCGCCGCAAACGCGGAATCTAGCTCGTTGAGAACCTCCTCCACCGAGAGGTCAATCCGGTGCTTGGCCAATAGGGCACCCAACGCGGGCGCCGCCGAACCGTTCATACGCACATACTAGCACGCATGTGCTGTTCTGTGCGGCCCGCGCATGGGCCACACAGAACGGGGCGCGCGCGGATCTTGCGACGATAAGGTTGCCTCGTGACTAGCCGACTGCGCGGTGCGGTCGCTGCGGCGACGGCGGTCAGCGTCGTCGCGATGATCGCCGTCGCCGCCGCGGGGTGCACCACCATCATCAAAGGACACGGTGCCTCGATGCTCTACGACCCTTTCCACGTCGGGGGCCTGCTGGCGGTCGACGGCCCAAGCGGACCTCGCAGCGACGCACCCCAACCCACCGGCACAGTGGAAAACACCGACCATGGTGAGGACGACACTTTGGTGCTGTTGTCGGTCAACGACATTCAAAGTTTCTGGCGCTCCAACTACAGCAAATTTTTCAAAGGCGAATTCAAGCCCGTCGACGAACTCGTCTCCTACGACTCCGAGGATCCGGCCAGCCCTGCCGTATGCCATCACCGAACCTACAAACTGATCAACGCGTTGTTCTCGCCGCGCTGCAACCTGATCGCCTGGGACCGCGGGGTGCTTATCCCCACCGGCAAAACATATTTCGGATCGATGCCGGTCACAGGCATCTTCGCTCACGAGTATGGTCACGCCATTCAGGACATGGCCAACATCGCCCCCCGCGGCACCTCGACGATCGTGCTAGAACAGCAGGCGGACTGCTTTGGCGGTGTCTACATGCGCTGGGTTGCCGAAGGCAAGTCGACGCGCTTCACCCTCAGTACCGGTGACGGGCTCGACCATGTACTGGCCGGCCTGATCACCCTGCGTGACCCGATCCTTACCCCCGACGATCGGGAGCTGATCGAAGAAGGCCACGGCACCGCGCTCGACCGTGTCAGTGCTTTCCAGATGGGTTTTGTCTCAGGCGCCTCGGCGTGTGCCGCGATCGACGACAACGAGGTCAAGCAGCGTCGCGGGGATTTGCCGATCGCGTTGACCTACGACCAATCCGGTCGCTTAGAGACCGGGGAAGTGCCGATCACCGAGCAAACCCTGTCGTCGCTGATGGACACCCTTGGGGCGATCTTCGCCCTGAAAAGCCCCCCGCAGCTGTCCTATACCGCCGCCGGCTGCGCTGACGCCCAAGCCAGCCCGCCCGCCTCATACTGCCCGGCCACCAACACCATCGCTGTCGATCTCGCCCAGCTCCAAAAGATGGGTGCGCCCGGTAATGAGCAGTCCGGTCATGTGCTGATCCAGGGTGATGACACCGCGATGTCGGTGGTGATGTCGCGGTATGTCCTTGCGGTGCAACACGAACGCGGCCTCAAGCTCGATTCACCGGTGAGCGCATTGCGGACCGCCTGCCTTACCGGCCTGGCGCACCGCAAAATGGCTGGCACGGTGTCGGTGCCGTCGGGCAATGCGCTGACCCTGACTGCCGGGGACCTCGACAAAGCTGTTGCCGGGCTGTTGACCAACCACCTGGTGGCCAGCGACGTCAACGGGCAGACCGTGCCGGCGGGGTTTACCCGGATCACCGCATTTCGCTCCGGGGTCGTCAACAGCAACGACGACCTGTGCTACCAACGTTTCACCGACGCCTGAACAGAGCCGCACGCAGGTGCTGGATCAATGCGGGCCCGGTGAGCGAGCAGCGACACGGTGCGACGACAGCCGCTCGCCGACGAGGCATTGGATCCGCAATCCCACTGAGGATTTCACCGTATTGAGGCAGGGTTAGAGCAATGAGCACCGATTGGGGGCCCGGGCAGGGCGATGAGCCGACGATGAACCTCCCGCAGCGCCCACCAGCGCCGCCACCGACGCCGGGGGGAGGATCCTTCCCGCAACCCGGCCCGGCCTGGCAGCCGCCTCAAGCCCCACCACACTGGCAGGGGCCACCGAGTGGGCCGCCGTATCCCTACCCAGTGGGCGGTCCGGGCATGCCGCCCATCGGATACCCGCCGCCGCGGCGGCGCCGGCGTTGGCCCTGGTGGGTTGCCGGTGCGATCACCGCCGTGATCACGGTAGTGGTGATCACGCTGGTGGTGGTGGGCGGCAACGATTCGACGACGACGTCGAACTCGGCGGCGCCGTCATCGACGCGGGCACCTGCCTCGAGCTCGAGTAGGCCGGCGCCGCCGACACCGTCACCGAGCGCTTCGCCGGCGGCGCCGGCGCTAGACATCGCAGCGCTGCCGAGCCTGCTGGCATCTGCCGACCAGGTCGGCAATGTACTCCACGACGTGCAGATGCGACCGCGTGAGGTGGCGACGTCGCTTGCCTCAGACGTGTCGATAGACCCGGCCAAGTGCGCCAGCGCCGTGGCCCCGGCGTTGGCAAGCACCTACACCGGGTCGGGGTATACCGGCGTCGCGGTCCAAGGACTGATGGAGGCCAGTCCGGGACGCCACAAGGTGATTCAGGCGGTGGCGGCGTTCTCCGATGAGGCTGCCGCGCAACAGTTTTACACCCAACAGCTCTCGGCGTGGCGAGGGTGCCGACTGACCGGCGTCACCGTTTCCTTCACCAACGGCCAACCCGATGACCACGCCACGATCACGATCATCAGCGAGACCGACGGCATCGCCAGCACGGTGTTGCTGCCCGCCGGGGCGAGCGAACACCAAGGCAGTGAGTGCGAGCGCGCGATGGGTGTGCGGCGCAACGTCGTGGTGGATGTGCGCGCGTGCGGGCAAAACACCATCACCACGGGCGCATCACTTGCTCGCGTGATCAATGACAACATCACCCGCCACTCATAACCGGCCAGAACTGCGCCCCTGCGGCGGCGGGAGTTTCACGGGGAAGTCAGCGCATGCTACGAAACCCTCTGCAGCACAGCGGCAGTGGGAATGATGACACGGGTGATGGCTCGGGGTGCAGACCCGCAGGGCACGATGAAGGTCTGGGGATGAGTGCACGGGAGTTTCGCGACGATGATGCGGGCTATCAAGCCTGGCTGACTGACCACCCGGATGGCTTCGTGATCAACATTGCGCGCAGCCACACTGCCACCGGCGCCCGTGTGCACCGTGCCAGGTGCCGAACGATCAACGGGACGAACCCACGCGCCGGCAGCTGGACCGGACCGTACGTGAAGGTCTGTGCGCAGCATTCGGCCGAACTCGAGCGGTGGGCGATCAAAGAGCTGGGGGAGCCGCTTGCGGTGTGCGCGATCTGCCACTCGGGCCCGCGAAACCTGGAATCCACCACGACAGGGCGGAGCCGGCGAACAGGCCCACGCCGTGAGTATGAGGGTCGCAGCGTGGTCCACGGGCCATTGCCGGGGCGTGCGGTCGTCGAGGCCTGGGCAGATGCCTACATCCAGTCTGGGGACCGGCGTGTCCGCCAGAAGAACCTAAGCAGCGAGATTCAGGCTCGCTGCAGGCAGCTCAAACCCTCGGATGGCCAGGTGCTGCACGCCACGTTTTTCGGAGCAAAGCCCGACGGTGCTGACGTGGAAAACCTGTTGCTCTACAACATTGGCTCGTTTGCGATCGCTGGGTGTAACGGGATTCGCTTCGAGCACGGTGCTGTCGTGCCAGCCCCTCCGGATGGTGGCGAGTATCCGTTCTGCTACCGCTATGCGCTGGCACCGCGGTCGGCCTCCTTCACCGACTGGCGGCAGGGCCGACTGCTGGCGTCGTTCGACTGGACGGACCTGGGCGCGTTCTCTGGCGAGAAGAAGCTGGAACAAGTGTGGCTAGCGCTCGCGCGCGGGCCGGTGAAGGTATTCGAGCCAGAATGCACGCCCCATACACCTTTTGGTGTCAGAGTCCGGGTCCGGCCGCCGCGCGGGGGTCGACCACCGGTGTGGGGTGCTGGTTTGGTAAAAGGCATTTTCGATGGCGTCATCTCGGTGTTCGCCACCCATGCAGACGCGACCGTGCTTGCTGAAGTTGTGGCGCGGCTTGCGACAATGCTGGCGGCCGATGCCGCCGAAATCGAGGCGCACCTGCTTGATCAACGACGCGGCGTGCTCGGCGCTGTGCCGCGGCTTGTCAAGCCTTTCGGTGCCGGGGGTGTCCAGTGGAGCCCTGGAGACGATTGGTGTGTGGCCGGTGAGCTGCTGGCCGTTGAACCCATCGGCTCGCGGTGGGAAATCAGCGGAGAACTCGTCGAGCTCTCCCGCTGACACCGCGCGGATGGCAGCCCGCCAGGATGGGCAATGGATCCCGGTGGGACGATCTGATCCCATCTGCAATCGCACGAAACTCGCGGCGCTTCGGGACGGAGAATTCCTGTCCTCCCGAGGAGGTTTAGAAGGCAAGGGCGTAGCAGAACAAGAGCAGCAGTAGCAGCGGGATCAGGGACACCAGGGTCAGCACGGCGACCACCTGGAGAAATGGGTGCGGGCGTACGGCCACGGCGCTCGCGGCCAGGCCAGTCGCGACGACGATCAACCCGGTCGAAGTGAGGACCCCGATTCGTGCGGAATGCACGATCGTCGCGGAATTGTCGGGGAAATAGCCCTCTTCGAGTTTGACCCCGAACACCGGGCTGCTCAACTCGTTGAACAACAGCAGGATCACCAGCGCCAGCACCACCATCGCCAGCAGCGCTAGGCACGCCCCTAACAGGTTGCGGTTAGGCGGCTTTGGCGCCTGGCCGCAGTGGATTCGTGCCGGCTGGCCCATGTCGTCCAAGCGCATGGTCAGATTTTTGTTCCCTTCGGGGCGCTGACCTCGTAGCCACCCGCGTCGTCGGTGAAGGTGACCGTGAACTGGTGTTTGATGTGGTCAATGGTGGCCTGGCAGGTGAAGGTGGCTCCCTTGAGAATGGTGGGGTTGTGGCCGTCGTTGCAGGTGACGTCGCTGACGTTCTTGGCGGCGTAACCGTTCGGATCGGACAAGACGTGCGTGACGCCGGCTGCGACAGCGCGGACGTCGAGTTGTTTGGTGACGAGAAAACCGGGTGCTACGAATCCCGCGAAGAGCACCGCCGCGGTGATCGCGGTGAGCGCGCCGCCCAGGTAGAGCGGAAGGTGTTTGCCGCGCAGGCCAACTCGGGGACTACGGGCCGTGAAGGCGGTTGGTGCCCAGGGGTTCGCGCCTGGTGGTAGGTGAGGATGCGGGTAGGGGAAGGGGCCGGCCTGGGGCGTCATCGGGAAGGCTTGTGGGCGGGGCAGTGGCTGGATAGGCGGTTCGTAGAAGCCCTGGGGAGCGACCGGCGGCATCCCCGGCGCGTACGGGTGGCGCGGTGGCGCCAGGGGCGGCTGCTGTGGGTGTTGCATCGGCGACCTTTCTCTGTGCGTGGCCGAGGGCCGCAATGGCATCGTGCCCGAACAGTAACCCAAGCAGTCCCCATAGCGCAATGGTTTAGAAACCACAGCACGCTTGTGGGGCCGTCCCGCTTGCGAGTCATGGGCCCGGTGAAGCAACCGCGTCAGCAGCTCACTCTAGGGTGTCTACCTGGATTAATGTGGTGAGTCGCCCATCGGTACGCACGACGCGAGAATCGCAGAACGCCGCAGGCCCTCGACAGCGGCGCTGTGCTTTCTAGCCCACCTTTACGGTTCGGATGAGGTAGCATTTAGCCGAGCGCTTTGTTTAACAGCAGAGCATCAGTGCCTCAACCGGGAAAGGGAGCGACGATTGATTGCCAGCCCAGTGACGACGCCCGCGCTAATTGTGCGGGTCGGTCGCGCGACGCACACTCTTCACGCCGCCGCGGGCGCGGTATTCATCGGCAGAGATCCTGAGGCGGCGGTCGACATCGATGATGAGCGGGTTTCACGGCGCCATGTTGTCCTCGAACCCCACCCCGATGGTTGGTACGCCGTCGATGTCAGCACCAACGGAATGTTCGTCGACGGAGAACGCCGCACCCCGGTACCCATTACCGCTACCACGACCCTGCACCTCGGGACCCCAGATGGGGTGGCCGTGACCCTTACCACCGACGTGACTCAGGATGAGTCGACCCAGGCACTGGGGTCAGCTCAGACCGAGCATCCGTCGCGAGCCGAGAAAATCGCCGCGGCGGGGCGTCTGCGGGCTGGCCAAGCGGTCCGTGCGCGTCGTGAGCAGTTGGGGATCTCCCAGCGGGGCCTGGACAACGACGGGATCTATAACCAGTCCGCTCTCATCAATTTCGAGCTGGGTCGCAGCTGGCCGCATCCCAGCACGCTGGCAAAACTGGAAAAGAAATTGGACTTGCCCGCCGGGTACATCGAGGCGCAGCGACGCGAGGGCGAGCTAGCAGCAGCGGCCGTCCCTGAGGCTGGTAGCGACGAGGCGACCGAGGTGTTGACCGACTCCATTCACGCGCCGACTATTTCGCGCACGGTCGAGCTCGCTCTGCAAGCCGTCAGCGTGACCATCGCGGACTTGCCTGAACCGAACGCCCCGGACTTCACCGCCAAAGCCACTGCGATCCTGGCTGATCTGCGCAGGCTCGAGGGCCTGGCGTTGACTGCTGCGCGCCAGCCCACTGGGGGCGCTGCGGCCATGAAGGCGTTGAGCCGTGTGCGGCGCACCTACAACGATGTGATGATGCGCGCCGCCGCCTCGCCGTCGGCGACGTTGGGGCAGCGGCTTTACGGGGCCCGCCACCGGGCGGAGCTGAGCCTGGAAGAGGCGGCCATAGGCTCCGGGCTGCCCGCCTCAGCCCTTGAAGACGCCGAAGCCGAACGTCCCGTAACGCCCGATGTCGCCGACGCAATCGAGCTCCTGATCGCCGACCTGTTAGACAAATAACCGATCACGATGTGAGCGAACGATGCTGTCGGGGCGCCGCGCGCGTCTTGGCTGTCGTCAGAAGACGTGACTGTGGGGAGCCGCGATCACGAAGCCATGGGTTTGTGGACCGCTGTTGTCGGCACCGATGGCCTTCGGCGCGTTGAGCCTGCACACCAGATCCGCCGATCGCGGCACCCCGCAGACCAGCGATTGGGTGTTCGAGAACGCCCAGAACACGATTTTGTGCCCCGCTGGCAGCAGGACCGGCGCCTGGCCCGTGGTGTCGCCGAAGAATCGTTCGGGCGGGGTGGGCAGAAACCGCGCCGGCCCGTTGGCCTGGGCGTAGACCGTGGGCAGTGTCACCACCCGGGTCCCCGCCGGCGCCCCGGGCAGATCACCCGCGCACGTCACGTCATGCATCACCTTGACCACGGTCTTTTTGCACAGCAGGCCACTAGGGGTGGTGAACAGCAGATCAGGTAGTGCCGTGAGGTCGCGGGTCTGTTTGGGCAGTGGCCCGCTGTCGTCGATCAGTGCATCAATGTCATCGGGCGCTGCGGTCGCATGCAGGGGCAGACCGACCAACGCCGGCCAGGCAAGCGCCAGCGCGATCAATATGAGCGATCGTTTCGCAGCAACATCCTTGAGCCGGGTTCTCGGCGCGTGAAAGATGTTGGCGTTCTTCATTTTTTATTGGGTGATTTCGGCCAGCGAGACCCACAGGTATGGGCCTGCCGGGTTGATGACGATCCCGCTGTGGCCTTGCGCGCGAGCCATGTTCACCACTTGTTCGACCGTGAGGGGCCCGGCCGCATCAGCGGGGCTCCAAGCTAGAACTTCTGGGCCGCTGGTGAAGCCGAAGATGCTGGAGCTGCCGTCGGGATGTGTGGTGTTGCGAACGGCGATGTGCCCGTTGCCTTGGGAATCGTCGGCGGCGATTGCCAACGGTCCGTTCTGGCGCACCACGTCGACGACGGTGTGCCTGTCGATCTTGCCGGCAGCGTGATCGGCCAGCGCCCGTTTGAGCGGCTCGTTATTCGGATTGCGCAAGGCGAAATCGATTTCGGCGGCCGACAATGCACAGGTGGGGCCGGCGGGGTCGATATAGAGCCAGTCGTTGCCTTGGCTTTGGGCCAGCTCCAGGGCCCCGGTAGCCGACTGCACCAATGACTGCGTGCGCGTACCCGGCGGGTGCAGGCGGGCGATCTCCTCATGACGGGTATAAGCGAACAGCGCCGACCCTTTGCCGTGGGGGCCTGTGCCGCCGCGGATTTGGAGGCGAGACCCGGCCGCGAACGGTGTTTGGCCGGTAAATGCATCGGATCCGGTGATGTCGAAAAGCACCTCACCGACCATGCACAAACGGAGTACCTCGAGCGCCCCGCGCTGGTTGGGTTGTGCGGCGAAGGCGGCGACGGCTTGTCGCAGCGCCACATTGTCGACCAGGGTGGCGCGGTTTCCGTTGTCCTCGGTTGGCATTGCCATACGGATTCCCCTGACTGCACAGATAGCGTGATTCAACGATGGCCTGGTTCTTAACGCGTCGTGCGCTGCAGCCTGAACGCGGCGCGCGGTGTCTCGTTGGCGGTTTAGTGGATTTGGTTGCCAAGTTTGGTGACCAGCGCGGTGTTGAGGTAGGTGGTGGCTGCTGGGCCGCCGGCGTTGAGGGCGGCGATGGTGGCGGGGTCATCGACGATGACGAGCGTGCCGCCGAAACTGCTGTATTTGGCGGGCAGGCCGCCGTATCCGCCGCCGCCGGCGCCCGGGTCGGTGCGCAGCAGCAGCATGACGTCGCTGCGTTGAGCGATGTAGTCGACGTCGTCGATGTTGAACGGGACGGTTGGTGGGCCGCCGGGGGCGCGTTTGTAGTGGGTGTTGTAGGGGAAGCCGATGCTTTCCAGGTAGCTGCTCGGCGGTGATGGGACCGCCGCCGCGGTGGTGTTGGTCCCGGTGTAGTTGACCGCGACGATGGATTTGCCGCCGAAACTTCGATGCTCGGAGCGGATCTGGTTCTGCTCGGACTGCGCCTTGTCGACCAAGGTTTTGGCGGTGTCGGTGCGGCCCAGCGCGGTGGCGATCCAGTTCAGTTGGGCCTGCCAGTTCCAGTCTTGGGTGTTGTCGGCGGGTTGGGTCAGCGTGGGGGCGATCGCGGCCAGCGAGTTGTAGGTGGTCTGGTCGATGTTGTCGGTGTCGATGATGAGGTCGGGTTTGGCAGCGGTGATGGCGGCGGTGTCGGCGGCGGCGAAGACCGGTGGGGTGGAATGGATGAGCGGCTGCAGCCAGCTCGGTGTGGTCGCGCCGGGCGCGTTCATCACCACTACAGGGGCGCCGAGTGAGAGCACGGCATCGGGGTCGCCAGCTCCGAGCGCGGCGATGGCCATCGGGCGGTGCTCGAGTTTGAGGGTGCCGAATTTGGTGTTCAGGGTCTGCGGTTGGTATGGGCCCAATCCGGTCCTGGTGGTGCCGAACAGGTGAATGCCCACCACTGTCGCTGCGACCAACGCGGCAACCACGATGGTTGCTCCCACGATCAGCCGGGTGCGGTTGCGGCGCTTGGGTTTAGGACCGGACTCGGTTGGGCGACCGGTCGGGGTTGAGGGGGGCGGTGCGCCCGTGAACGGCTGCGGCGCCGCTCCATTCGCGGATGCTGCGCGGGGATCATAGGCCGGCCACACCGGTGCGGAGCCCGCCGGTAGGGAAGGTCCGGTGGGTGGGTAGGTCAGGGTGGGATTGGTCGGCTGGGATGGACGAGGTCCGGTGATGGTTGGCGGTGCCGGATTGTTAGTCAGCGCCGCAGTAGTCGCCGCAGCCAGTTCGCCAGCGGTCTGGAAACGATCAGCTGGATTTTTGGCCAGCGCGCGAGCCATCACCTCGTCGATCTGCGGTGGCAGGGTGGGGTTGATGTCGCTGGGGTGCGGGACAGGCCGCATCAGGTGTCCGACCAATATGGCCTCAAGGGACTTGTTGGAGGGGTCCTCATACGGGGTGCGGCTGGTAAGCAGCCGAAACAGGGCACACCCCAGCGAGTAGATGTCGGTGCGGTGATCGGCGGGTCGGCCTTCGATGGTCTCCGGCGCGGCGTAGGCCGCGGTGCCGACCATCGAGCCCGTCGCGGTCAGGGCGGTGGCATCGTCGAGAGCGCGTGCAATGCCGAAGTCCGCCAATAACACTCGTTCACGCTCACTGCCGGGCGCTGCGACGAGGAAGTTGCCGGGTTTGATATCGCGGTGTAAGACGTGCTGCGAGTGGGCGTAGTCGAGTGCGGCGGCGACGTCGGTGATGATGCGCACGATACGGGCCGGGGTGAGGTTGGCGCGGTCCAAATCGTTGGCGGCGGTTCCTTTGACGTATTCCATGGCGATCCACAGGTGCCCGTCGGTTTCGCCTCGGTTGTAGACCCGCACGATGTTCGGGTGGTCCAGGCTCGCGGCCAGGTTGGCTTCGCGGATGAAGCGCTCCCTGAATTGGCGGTCTCCGCACAGTTCGCCGGACAGGATTTTCAGCGCCTCGCTGCGGGGCAGCGTCGGGTGGCGGGCCAGATACACTGTGCCCATCCCGCCCTGGCCCAGCACGCCTTCGATGCGGTAGCCGGCGATGATAGTTCCTACATCAAGGGGCATTCAGCGGCTCATTTCCCTGTCAGCATGCGGTATTGGGCGGCCATCATCTGGTGCACAGCGTGTTCTTGTTCGTTTTGCATCTCGAATGCGTAGCGGTCGGCGCGGGCCACGCACCAGTAGCCCAGGGTTTCGTTGAAGCATTTCGCCTTGGGCATGCCGCTGATCCCGCCGACCTGGTTGGGCCCGGTCTCATCGGCGACGAGGCGCGCCGCGGAGGCCGTGTCGGGGGTTTGGTAGACGCGGGTTTCGAGGACGTAGGAGACCTGTTGCACGCCAGCGGATTTGAACATCGCCGCCAAGTGGACGGGGTCGCCGGTGGCCAGGTGCAGCGCCCCATGGGCGTCATAGATCCCGTCGCTGATCGATTCGTTTTCTTGGCGGGGGGCCACCGTGTGGGCCATCAACCCATCGGGGTCCAGCGGCAGTTGAGCCATCTGATCCGGCGGGGTCGGCTTGAATTTGTCGACCAGGAGCTGCTGCAAATCCAGTGTGGTGGCGATCAACCCGGCAGCCGTATCGGGTTTGTCAGCCGACGTCGCTGTTTGTGCCAGCACGTATTGTCCGTGTGCGGTCAAGGCGGTCACCGAGAACCGCGGGCCGGGGTCGGGGTATTGCGCTGTCCATTGGTAGGTCAGTGCCGTCGTAGCTGGGTATCGGGGAATCGAAAACAGTTGCGTCGGGATGGGTTTGGTGTCAAAGGGCATCGTCAGGGCAGCGCCTTTGGCTGCCATCGCGGTGATCGCGGCGCTCGCATCAGCCGGGCTGGCCAGTTCCAACACCGTGGTCAGCAGGTCCTTATAGGGGCCCTTGTCGGTGTGACGGGCGCTGGAAAACCCGGCCAGCAAGTTGTGGCCGTTAAGCGCCTCCCCCAGGGGGGCCCCGAGCAGCGCGTTGACCGCATCGACGTCTTTGACCACGCCGGATTCGATTTGCGCATAGTCGATCAGGTCGGCGTCGACCTCCCACGGGCCCACCACCACGCTGGCCAGGCGGCGCCCTTCGGCCCAGCCGCCGCGCAGCGCGTCGCCGGCCAACCCCAATGGGGCGCGGGGGGTGGTGGGGAAGTTCCCAGCATCGAGCAACGCCAGATTCACACCGTCGGGGCTGGCCTCCCCGGGGGCTTTGACCGCGCTGCCGGCGATCGTGGTACTGCAGGCCACCGTCAGCGCCGCGACTCCGACGGCCGCGGCGCGCAACCATGAACGGATGCGCCCGGTCATGGCGCGGTCAGCATCAGGTATTGGGCAGCCATGATCTGATGGGCCTCAACCTCTTGGGCCGCAGTGGCTTTGAACGCGTAGCGCGCTGCGGTGGCGATGCACACAAACCGCACCGCCCCCAGGTCGGTGATGTCGGGCCCGCGGTCAAAGCAGCGCGCTGAGGGTAGACCGTTGATGCCGGGGGCGGAGTGATAGCCCAGGAACGGCACGTCGATGCGGGCAAGCCCATCAGCGGCGCGCTGGGCGCCGGTGGTATCGACGGCCTCGTAGATGGTGGTGCGGTCGACGGCGACGTGGGTAATGCCGGCGTCGTTGTACATCGCCTGGGTGGCAACCGGGTCGGATCGGAAATGTAGTGAGCCGTGCGCGGAGTAGACCCCACCCTGGTTGACGTTGGGGTCGGTGGCCGGCACGGTGCGGGCCAGCAGACCGGTCGGGTCGGCCGGCAAGCTGGCCAGCCGATCGACTGGGGTGGCTTGAAAGTGGTCAGCGGCCGGGCCTTGCAAATCCAGGGTTTTGGCGATCATGTCGGCGACCGCCGCGGAGCTTTCCTTGGATCCGGCGAACTGGAAAAACACGTACAGGCCGTGCGCGCTGAACGCTGAGGCTTCAAAACCTCCTGACAGCGGGGCCACGTAGGCCCGCGTGTTGGGATAGTTGGGGATCGCCAGCCGGGTCGCTGGGATGTTGCCCGGGCGGATGGTGCCCACATCAGCGGCGGCCATCGCCGCAGCCGCATCCGTCGCGTCTTGGGGGCTGGGGAACCGAAACACCCCGTTGTCCAGGATCTTGGGCTTGTCAGCGCCGGCCTGTCCCTGTGGAGGTGGCGGGGTGGCGCGCCCACTGACGAAACCGGCCACGAAATGATGCGCGGCGGCGATCGCGGCGATCGAATCCCCACGCACCAGCGCCGATAGCCGTGTGGGCTCGGGAAACGCTGTCGTGGGCGCGATTTCGGCGTTCGTCGGGCTGATCAACGTGGCGTCGATCTGCCACGGTCCGGCCACCATGTCGGCCATCCGCTGGGCCTCGACGCGGCGCCCGGCGGCGTCATCGGCGACGTTGCCCAAGGGGGGCCGGGGCCGGCGCGGATAGTTACCGGGGTCGAGCAGGGCCGCGTTGGCCGCCGCGGGCGCCGGGCCGCCGGATTTGACGGCTACCCCCGTCACCTGGTTCGAGCAGCCGCTGCCCACGACGACCACTACGGCGAGGCTGAGCAGCAGCGGCGATAAGCCCCGGCGCGCGGCGGCGATGCTTGTGTGTCGGATCTTCACCGGGCGGCTTTCGCTGATCCGCTCCGGCGCCTGTTGGGCCGTTTGCCCGACCAGCGCCGCAACGCCATGCGGTCGATGAAGATGGCGCTGGCCGCCCGCCGTTCCGAGACAGCCTTGTCGGCCACCGCCATCACCGCGAGTTGGCGGACTCGGGCACCGAGTCGCTTCTCCTGGTCGCGAATGCGATGCCATTCGGCACCGTCAGCGTCCAGGTCAGCATTGTCGTTGAGATAGTCGATCGCCGCGTCGACCGCGCACTGCTGTAAGTCGGGATTGTCCGGATACAGCAGTGCGGCCTCGCGCGCGGCGCGGTGCAGGCGGTTCCGCGCCGCAGCATCCAGCTGGCGGGCGCGCGCGCTGTTGAGCAGCGTCGCCATCGGCTCAGCCGCCGATTCGTCGCGCACGTCCGATCCCTCCTTTTCTCAGGTCCCGCGGCCGGCCTGTGTGCGCCGGCAACGATGGGGAGAATGGTAGTCGCTACTACCAGGGCGTCAGCTTCGATCGCTGATTTTGCCCATCATCGCCCTGGCCACATCGCTGGCGTCCTTGCCTGGCGCGGGCGCCACGTCGCGGAAATAGACCGCCTCGACCTCCACCAGGCAATTGCCCCGCACACCGAGCGCGCGCACCCGCCGCAGTTTCGTGTGCAGGTCTACCTCTTCCACGGTGGCTTCCACGACTGAAGCACCGGCGTGCACCTCGGTGATCTCATTCTGAAATCCCAGGCCGCTGTCGAGGCGCTGACCGGCGCACCGCGACCACTGCGAACCGAATTTCTCAAACAACGCATTGGCCGCCGCCGTGTTCGGTAACGCGACCACACCCTCGACGAGATCGATCACCGTGGGAAATTCGCCGACATCGGCGGCCCACCACTGTTCGTGAGCAACGTTGACCACCTGCGCATTACGGTAGGCCTCGCCCATCAGGATGTGCGCCAGCGAGGCGCAATCGCTGCGTGAAGCGTCCGGCCAGTCCCAGTACATCTCCGCCGGGCCGCCGAACTTCGGCGGCATACTGTCATCGAGTTTGAACGATTGACCGAACACGTGGGACAACTCAGCATCGGTCAGCATCGCCTGCTTGATGACTTCGCCGACCAGCGGGCGCGGTTTGAGGTCCGGCGCCGCGCGCACAGTGCCGCTGACGACATCAGCGCAACCGGCCACCAGCGTGATCAACGCCGAGGACACCAGCACCAGGATCAGCCGAACGACATTGGGCGCCAAGCGCATCCAAGCCATGGCCGCTCCTCTCTTCTCGCGCGAGTAGCAACGGTGGGTCTGGTCAGCGGGGGTTGACACGATCGGCCATCCGGGTCGCGATCTTGAGGCCCTGATCGGTGCGGTTATTACCGCAGCTGCGCACATCGATGACGATGTTGTTGCGGGCGGTCATGGCCCGTTGGCACTGCCAGCCCCCCGCACCTTCCTGGGTGTTGATGATGCTGAGCATGCCGTCACGGTTGGCGACCGTGCTGGCCATCCAGATGCTGTCTGGTTGACCCCGCTCGAGCAGGCGCAAGGTGGCGCCGTTGCATTTCGGCCAGGCCGCAGCCTGCTTGGCCACGAAGTCGCTGGCCGCCGTGGCGGTCGTGAAGTAGATCGCGGCGCTGTTGTCCAGGTGCTCAACGACTTTCGGGTCCTGCAGGGACTGGGTGCGTATCCCTACCCAACCGGTGCCCTCAAGTTCGGACTCGAGCGCGGGGATTTGGATCTCGCCGCATTCGGGCCGGTCGGTATTCACGCCGCTGTAGGCCACGTCGTCGCTACCGGCGTCCGGTGTTGGCGCGATGTTCGTCGCGCCCTCGATGCTGCTGATGGTCGCCACATCCAGCAGCAGCCCGGGCAGCGCCGACAACGGCACCGTTGCCGCCGCTTGCCGCGTTGGGCTCGGGCTGGCCTGCGTCGAGGACGGGCGGGGGGAGCGAGTCACTGCCACGCTGCCCATGTCATCGGGGCTGCTGGCGACGTTGATCACGATTCCGGCGGCCACTATGGCGACTATGACCGCGGCGGCGGCGCCGATCCGGGCCCACAGGGGGAACCGCTGGTGGCGCGGCGCCGCGATCGCAGCAGGGTAGCCCGGGCCGGCGCCCCAGGACGGCGCCGGCGGCAGGGGCCGGACCGGGGGAGGGCCGCCTGCGAATCCGAGTGGCCGCCGCGGCAGCACCACGGTGGCTTCCTCGCCGGGCCCGGGGCCCATGGGCGGCATCGCAGCAGGCTGGTAGCCGTTGCGCATCGCGGCATTGCCCGATGGCGGGGCGGTCTGGGCGGTGCTGAGCGGCGGGTTCGCGTGGTGGGGCATCTGCTGTCCTTCGGGGATAGGCGAGGTTGCGGGGTGCGCAGTGGGTCGCTGTATGGCGGCCGGGGTTTGTCCAAGGCGAGGGGTGAAGCCCTCGGACGCTGCCGCGCTGTCATGCATGCTTTGGATTAGACCACAGCAAAAAACATAGCGCAATGGTTCATAACATTGCACCACTGTGGTTTTGTTGGTAGCGTCTGCATCCGTATCCACCAGGCCCAGCAAGGAGAACCGCCCGAATGAGCGCCTCAAGACCACCCGCGAAGACCACAGAAAACAGCGCACCAAAACACAGCACCCGTACATCGCGGCTGACCGCCACCGGCCGCTGGGCAATCCTCGCCGCCACCGCCCTATGCCTGCTGCTCACCGGCTGCACCGCCACCACCACCGGCCACCCCGCAGCCGCCGCAGACCTCGGCCGCTGGCAACCGCCGGCGATCCTGCCCCAACACCTGCCAGACCTGTTGCTCAGCGAAAACGACATCAACACCGCTGCGCACACCACAGGCATGGCCGTGCGCACACCGATCACGCACATGTGGCACGACGAGGACACCATCTCCACCCCGGCTTGCCTCGACACCTACTTCCCAGCCGAAGCCAACGCCTACCAAGGCACCAACTGGACCGCCATGCAAGGCCAAATCCTCGACGACGCAACCACACCGGGGAGCGCCCGCCACGCACTGGTCCAGGCCCTCATCAGCTTCCGCGACGCCGACTCAGCCCAACAATTCTTCAGCCAAGCCAAAACACGCTGGTCGGGCTGCGCAAACCACTCGCTCACCGTCGTCCTGCACAGCCACGCCCCGGTGACATGGAACTTCGGCGAGCTGCGTGCCACCGACACCACCTTGACCAGCACCCAAACCCAAGCCAGCGGTGAAGGTTTCACCTGCCAACGCGCCCTGGGGCTGGCCAACAACGTCATCATCGACACCCTGTGGTGCGGCTTCGACACCACCAGCCAAGCCAGCGACATCGTCGCCAAGACCACCGGCGCCATCTCCCAGGCCTGACCCAGCGAGCTCGCCAGTCCATCGTCGACTTGATGGGCACATGACACAGAAGAAGGAGGTGCCGGCAGTGCGCGCGCTTGCCGTCCCCGTCTCAGCAATACTCATCGGCGCCGCGAGCGTGGCATGCCACCAAAAGCCGGCATGTTGCGCCGCCCCGCCGCTACCCCCTCCGGTCAACTTCGACGACTACCGGTCCGTCAACACCGACGACTACCGCACCTATTCGACCTACGGCTGGAACGGAATTCAGTTCGCCACCCGCGCCGGAATCCGCTGCCGAATCTATGACGGCCCACACTCGTTCCAGTACGCCGCCGCAATCGACTGCTGGGGGCCGCTCCCTGGCGTGGCATCTGGGGTGAACTACGCAAAGGTATCCGAGTGGCCCTACGACAAAGACACCTTGACGCCGATCACGCGGGGACCCGCGCCCCCAGGGCACACCGAAGTCTTCTCCTTGCTCAGCCACACCGACCTCAACGAGCAAGAGACCTACCACGCCGGCCCGACCGAGAAAAGAACCGTCGACCCCGCCAGCTACCACCTACTCAATCCTGGGCAGAAGATTGTCGTCCCCGGAGGACACCGCGGCGACGACGACCTCAACACATCAATATGCGCCGTCGTCACTGACGACTCGATCACCTGTGAAATCCAGAACCTCTATCACGACGGCACACATGGCTTCCGGATCCTGCCCCAAGTCAGCCAGACCTACTGATTGGATGATGTTGTGGCTAAACAGATCACCGAGCGCGAACCGCGCAACAACAACAGCAACCTGATCGGCTTGCGGGGCGCCATACTCTGCGCCGGCGTGGCCACTGCGCTTACCGGCCTAACAGCCCCTCCCGCTGCCGCAGATCCATCCAACTACACCGGCTACCACCCCGTCGACCCGAAACCCTTCCAGACCTTCAACACCTACGGCGGCGGCGGCGCACAGTTCACCTCGCCCAGCGGCCAACTGTGCCGAATCGTGGTCATCTCCCGCGGCATGTTCGCCTACATCGAATGCCTAGGCGAGCTACACGGCTCCGCCGAAGGCAACAACCTCGTGCGGATCACGACCACGGCCCCAAGTGGCTTTTCGAAGACCACGCGCGAAGAGTTCCTCAGCACCCAGCGCGTAGGACCCGACGGCGTCACCCGCGAACCCACCGGTGCCGCCGGATTCATCCCGCTGCCCGCAGGCAGCAGCCTGACCTACACCAGCAGCGTCTGGTCCGGCACCTGCGCAGTCGACGCGACCAGCACCCGCTGCACCGTTACCAGCAACCACAGCGACGGCACCGTCACCACCAAGAGCTTCGCATCGACCGCCACCGACGCAACAATCGACTGATGTTTGCCCGGTCCGCCGCGGGACCCAGCGCCTTTATGCTGACCACGATGGCGAATCACGGCCCCGATCCCACCACGCCGCTGTGGCGCGCGGCGCAAGTGTTCCGCCTGCTGAGCTGCATCTACGCCACCGGCTTTCAAATCGCGATCAACCCGGATCTGGTTCGGCCCGTGCTGGGTTGGGTGCTGTTCGCCGCGCTGATCGGCTGGAGCGCGGCCTGCGCGATCGCCTATCTGCGGGGCTTCGGCCGCAAACCGGCGTGGGTGCTCGCCGAGCTGGCGGTCGTCGTCTTGCTGATGTGGTCGAACAACCTCGTCGCGAGCCCGCACTGGGCGGCCGACAACCAGACCTGGCCGACGACGTTGTGGGCCAGCAATCCCACGATTTCGGCCGCCATACAGTTCGGCCCCGCGGGCGGCATGCTGACGGGCCTGGCGGTGATGGCCACCAATTTCGCCGTCAAGAACTACCTCGCGCTCAACCTCGGGCACAACGCCACCGTCATCATCGAACTGGCGATCGGCATGGCCATCGGGATGGCCGCGCAGACCGCGCGCCGCGCGCACGACGAGCTGCAACGCGCGGCGCAGTTGACGGCCGCGGTGCAAGAACGCGACCGGTTATCCCGCCAGGTCCACGACGGCGCCATCCAGGTGCTGGCGCTGGTCGCCAAGAAGGGGCACGAGATCGGCGGCCCGACAGCCGAACTCGCCGACCTGGCCAGCGAGCAGGAGCGCGCGTTGCGGCGCTGGCTGGCGTGCGCGGACGTCGATCCCGACGCCGACAGCGCGACGATCGACCTGCGCGCGCTGCTGCGGTGCCGGGAGTCCGATCGGGTGTCGTTCAGCCTGCCGGGCACTGCGGTGCCGTTGGGACGTTGGGCGGCAACCGAACTGGATGCCGCGGTGGGCAACGCGCTGGACAACGTGGTCGGCCATGCCGGTCCGGATGCGCACGCCTTCGTGCTCGTGGAGGACCTCGGCGATTCCGTCGTGGTCAGCGTCCGCGACGACGGCGTGGGTATTGCCGCCGGCCGGCTCGAGGAAGCGACGCGTCAGGGGCGCCTTGGCATCGCCCAATCGATCGTGGGGCGCCTCACGGCGCTGGGTGGCAGCGCCGAATTGCACAGCGAGCCGGGGGAAGGCACCGAGTGGGAGTTGTGCGTGCCACGCGGACAGGGACGCCATGGCGGATGACGAGACGCCGACCACGGTGATGGTGGTCGACGACCATCCGATCTGGCGTGACGCCGTCGCGCGCGACCTGGCCGAAGGTGGCTTCACCGTGGTCGCCACCGCCGACGGCGTGGCCGCCGCGGGACGGCGGGCCGCCGTGGTCAAGCCCGACGTGGTGGTGATGGACATGCAGCTGACCGACGGCGACGGTGCCCAGGCGACCGCCGCGGTGCTCGCGGTCTCCCCCTCGTCGCGGGTGCTGGTGCTGTCAGCCTCCGACGAACGCGACGACGTCCTGGAGGCGGTCAAAGCCGGCGCGACGGGATACCTGGTCAAGAGCGCCTCGAAAGCCGAACTGGCACAGGCGGTTACCGCCACCGCAGCCGGGCGGGCCGTGTTCACCCCGAGCCTGGCCGGGCTGGTGCTGGGCGAATACCGGCGCATCGCACAGAGCAAGGACAGCACGGACGACGGGCCCGCCCGCCCCAGCCTCACCGAACGCGAAACAGAGGTGTTGCGCTACGTGGCAAAAGGGCTGTCCGCCAAGCAGATCGCCCAGAAGCTGTCGTTGAGCCACCGCACGGTGGAAAACCATGTGCAGGCGACCTTCCGCAAGCTCCAGGTCGCCAATCGGGTGGAGCTGGCACGCTACGCCATCGAGCACGGCCTGGACGAAGAGCCGTGACCCGCGGGGCGGCCGGATAACCACACTTACCCCGCGGGCCAACGATCTTGGGCTACCGCGTTGCGAGGCGGTGTCGCACCGGGAGTGTGGCCAGGATTCGCGCACTCACCAGCGCGCTCACCACCACGGCCATGCACGCCAGGCCGTCGTCCTTGAGCCCCCACCTGATCGCCGCGAGCAGCGCCACGCCGGACGTGCACAGCAGGGCGCCGATGGCCGCGCCGCGCCACCGCGACGTCACCGCGGGCGCACCGTCCCAGCCGGACAGCGGGTTGTTCTCCAGCGGCCGCAGCGCCACGAACAGCACCGCCACCGCGACCATCACGATGAACACCTGCGCGAAGCTGATGGCGAGGAAATCCTGCGCACCCGGAAAGCGCGGGCAGCCAAAGAAATCGAAGACCAGATGCACACCCAACAGCACCGGCATGTGCCACAGATACAGCGTCATCGCGCCCGAGTTGCCGATGGCGGTCCACCACCACACCCGCGGCCGCTGCGCCCAGCGCGCGATCGCCGGTGCGGCCGCGATCGCCAACGCGCTCAGGATGATTGCGTGCCCGGCCAGCAGCAGCGACGGCGGGCTGGTGTTGGACAGATGATGGTCACCGGTGCCGACCATGCTGATCTGATACGGCCCCCAGCGCACCAGCGCGACGTCGACGGCGAAGAAGACGGCGGCGACGGCCAGCGCGGCGCGGCCGCCGAGCAGCCCGCGACGGTAAGCCACGCCGAACATCGCGGGAATGAGCCAGACGGCCAGGTTGAGGTAACCCAACGGCATCATCGCCGGCCAGTGCAGCCGGATCACGTCGATCATCGCGATCGCCCCGTAGACCGCCGCCACCCCGGCGGCCAGCCGCCCGGCCGTGCTGACGCGGTGCAGCAGCGGCATGGCGGCCAGCACCAGGACGTAAGCCCCCAGGAACCACAGCAGCTGCGTGCTGACGCCGGCGATCGGATCGTAGATGTGCCGCGGCAGCGCCCGATACAGCACCGTCAGCACCACGGCCCAGAACGCCAGGTAGTAAAACACCGGCCGGAACAGCCTGGTGCAGCGCCTCATCAGCCAGTCACCCCAATTGGTGCCCGGAGCCCAGGAGGACACGCACGCCGCCGCGCCGGCGAAGAAGAACAGCGGCATGATCTGCAACAGCCACGTCATCGCCTGAAACAGCGCCGAGGTGGTGAGCAGGTTGTCCCAGATCAAAACGTTATTGCGGATGATGCTGGCCGCCATCACGGTATGGCCGAGCACCACGCCGACCAGCGACGTGATGCGGATGACGTCCAGGACGCGGTCGCGATCGGCCGGCGTACTCGCGGCCACCTCGGCGACGTCTGGAAACCGGACAAGAGTGGTCATGGGAGCGGAATTGCCCTTCTGTGCTGTGACTGCGGAGCGTTGTGGTGGAGCAGGAATCGTGCGATGAGGAAAGCATCGCCGGTGGCGCGGGCGCGGGCCTGCGCACTTCTACGCGACAAGGCTGAGTAGTTCTACTCAGCCCGCGGCGTTGAGCGGGTCGTAGTCGGCCAGCAGCCTTTCGATGCGGGCCTCATCGAGCCGCACCCGAACGGTTGCGGCCTCCTGCTGGTCGCGGATCACCTTGGCCAGGGTGAACGCGCTCGACACCAGAAAGAGGAAGGTGACCCCGAGGAACAATCGCGGCCAGGGGTCAAGCGGCAGGAAATAGATTCCGCCGAGCGCGGCCACGAAGCTGATCGCGAATGCAACGGCGGCCTGGACGAAGAAGGCGGCGGTGGTTTTCGACATGCTGTTGGGAACGGTCATGCCAATAAGCCTGCGGCAGCGGACCGTTCGCGGGATCCGTAAGACTACTCAGATTTCGCGGTGCGGTCGCGGGGCCGCGCCAGCAGCGCCGCCGCCGCGCCCGCCGCGCCCACCCCGATCGCCGCGGCGGCCACCGTCGCCACCTCGACCGCGGCGAACTCGGAGTCCACCAGCGGTTTGACCACCGCCACCGCGGCCACCGCGGGCATCACCAGCCGCACCCACCAGGCCACCACGCTGTCGCCGGGGACTCGCGAATTAGCTTCTGTGACAAACACATACAGCGCCATCAGCAGCAGGGGCGCCGCGCCGAGAATGACCAACCCGATCCAGCGCGCACCGTGCGCCGACAAGACGGCAGCCGTCACCGCGACAAGCGCCATCAGCACCACTCGCGCGATGGTGTTCGGCCGCGCCTGGCGCGTTACCGCCAGGTCCGCGGCGACGCGCACCACTGCCCACCCCGAGGCCAACGCAGCGGCCACCCCGACAGCGACGCCGGTGATAGTCATCCACGTCCGACCCGCTTCGGCATAGAACTCCGGCACAGCTTCGCCCAGGAGTTTGGCACTCCATCGCCACGGCCCCACCACCCCCTGGTGATCACCCACCCACAACACCAGCGCCGCCGCGGCCACTACCGCGACCGCCAGCGACATGGATCGCCCCGGCCTGGCTACGCGCGCGCTTCGGACCGTGATGAGTTCAACGCCCACCATCCCCAGTCCGAAGCCGACTAACTGACCAGACAGCCGGCCCTGGGTAGCGGCCGTCCCGATGACAACGGGGTCACTGCCTGCGGCGACGCGCGCAGTGACTGCCACCGCAAGGTAGACGGAGATGAGCAACCCGGCGATCACGAGCGGCGCCACCAGCGACGCGATGACCCGAGTCGACGCCCAACAGACAATGGCGCCAACGACGACCGCGGTCCCCGCCGCGGCGACCGGTAACCACGAAAAGTTCTCGGCAGGGTCTTCACCGGATGAAAACTGCAGCAGCAGCAGCGATCCGAGGGCGGTGGCGAACTTCGCTGTCAGCACCACATAGGCGAGCAGTTGAACGGTGCCGGCTGCAGTCCCCGCCTTCGGGCCCAGTGTGGCACCAACCAATTCGGCGGTGTTGCGCGCATGGGGTGCATAGCGGCGCAGTCGCGCCAAGGCGTAGATGACCGGGACCATGACCGCTGCACCGAGCAGCGCGCCCAGTCCGTACTGCGCCGCAGACACAATCACCGCAACGCTCAGTCCGGCGGCTTGCCACGTACCGAGGACGCGCTCACCGGAGCCGGTTTCTGGCTGGGTCTGTGCCTCTAGTGATTTTTTCGGCATGTCCTTAAGCATGACTTACGCCTAATCCGGTCGAGCGGGAGCGGCATTACTGCCGAGCGCCACACTATGACGCCTCGCTCTTGGCTTGCGTATTTCTCGGCGAGGCTTCGTTCGGCGTCGGTCGCGCGGGGGCGCGGGTTTAGGGGGACTGCCGGATACTTCCGACGAGCTCTGCAACTCGCTCGTTATTGCCGCAGCGACCGACCTCAGCCCGAGGCGGGCTCGGTCGTGATAGCGCCGTCAGAGCCGTCGTGGTGCCGATGACCGTGCTTTGGCGGCCTTGTACGCCCATGACCCCAACATCAGTGCGATCAGTAACGCGCCGCCCAACATGGTGTAGCCGGTGTTGCGGTGAAAATCCCGCATGCTCGCCGGCGAGTACACGCCCTGGTGGATATTTTCCTGTGTTGCATGCCAGTTCACCGGCGCGGTCAGCACCGCTGGATCGGTGCCTGCCCGGTTCAACTTCTCGATCGTTCTTATCGACCGGTACCCGCGGGAGGTCAGCACCGAGCAGGTGTCGGCCGGGCCCATCCGGTGTCCATCGCAGTGCGGCCCAGTCAGATCTTGGTAGGCGACTAGGCCTGCCCCGAAAAATAGGGCGATGAACATCAGGCCAAGGGCGCCGACCGCGAGGCGGCCCACGACGTGCCAGAAAACCGCCCCTATGGTGGCCCCGGGGGCCGCGGGGTGTGGCCCGTCTACTTCAGCATCGGACACGACGACCCTCCGGCGAGTGGACCACCTCATGAGACGACACGCTGGTGCCTATCTACAGTCGTGAAAGTCGCTGGCTAGTTGCCGCTGCAATTGAGCCGCCTCTGCCGTCTGATTGCCCAGAGGGGCTTGGGGTTTCGGCGATCCACTGTCGTCGCGGCAGTCAGGCACTTGAAGATCTCCGGTGAACTGGTGGAAATTATCGGGCTCTACCATGAGGTGCCATTGCAGTTGTAGCGGGTGCTGTTTGGTGGGCGCTATGGTGGAAATGACTGATTTGAGGTCGCGGTAGGCCGTAGCAGGGTCTGTGATGTAAACCGAGAGCGCGGTGATTCTGGCGTCGTCGACCCGCACGTAATAGATCGGCAGTGCCAGCCGCGATATCAGGGCGTCGATGTTTGCGCGCTGCTCGGCGGTGATTGGGATACCGACTTCCCAGGTGGGGAATTTGGTCGGCTCGGCCGAACGGATATAGACGGTCATCGGTTCGGGCTGCACAGTGGCCAACACTGCGCTCAAGACGTCGTTGGTGTGGTCGATATCTGATACTTCAAGGCGCACCGTGGCACTGTCACGTGACCACAGGATCGACGCCTCTGGCACACGGGTCCTGAGTTGTCGTAACTGATGTGTGTCACCGGCGATCTGGGCGGGGTTGAGCTCTGCGCCGCGTTTTACCTCGACTCGGTCGCCAATGACGAAGGTGGTGGACTGGCGGTAGCCGTTGAAATCCCCGCCTTTGATGCGGGTGATACGTGAGGCCACCGCCGCGATCTGTTCCTCGCTTGCCTTCGGCATCGCGACTACCAGATTCAACTGGGCGCCGTTCTCAAAATCGTTGGTATATAGTGGATTAACGTCATCAACGCCCGGCATTTTGGCGATCTCGGCCTGAAGGTGGCGCACCTCGGCGCTGCGATCAGGAGGCGTGCACGCAGCCACGACCAAGGCCAGCCATGCCATGGCCGCCACGCATACCCGTTTCACCGGTGCCGGGAGCCGGCGCGTGACACGCCGCGACACTGCACTGATCACGAAGCCAAGCACCTTGCCTGCCTTGCCTTTACATCCCGATGTGAGTAACTGTGCGTTACCCTAGACTGCTTTGCAGCCCGTCGAGATGAGGCTGGTGCCCTGGGCGGTGACGTCGTACAGGTAGTGGTCAGCCACCACATATGTTGGAAGCGCTTCAACATAGGCGCGGCCATACACCGCGGTGAGCACCGCGAAGTCTTCCATCACCGGATTGCCGCTACGCCGACCCAATCGGTCTAATTCGTCGTCGACGGCGCTCATCGCCGGCCGGATGCCGTCATTGAGGGCCCTCTGTTGCGGGCTCCACTGGCTCGCGGGGATGTCCTCATCCGTGTCATGCCACGCCGCGGCGGCGTCATTGAAGTGAGCAAACACCGAGGTGAAGTCCGCGCATATCGAGTTGCTGGCGCGAAGGAATCGCTGCGGGTTGGCCGGATCGTCCGTGTGCGGTGACGCGTTCGTCGGTGGGGCCGCCGCGGTGACCAGCGGTCCGCGCAGTGCGGCCGCCCCGTGGCGAATCGCATCGCAGATGGCAAAAATCGCGTTGCCAGCCGAATAGGTAACACGCAACAGCAGATCATCAGGTGAGGTGTACTGCGGGATTCGGTCTGCGTAAGCGCGCCAGTAGGCGATCAGCTGCTCGTAGAGTTCCCGAACCACCCGGTGCGGGGTTTGCCTGGCCAGCATCCCAGTCTTATCGGCGGCCTCACGTATTGCCGTGCCGGCGGCCCGATATTGGGCGCTCAACTGCGCACTCCAGGCAGATGCCGGGATGGATTTGTCTCTGTCGTGCCAGCCAGAGGCTTTCTCGCTGGCCGCCAAGGGATGGGCAACGCTACTCCACCCCCCGCAGGTGGGTTCTTCGGTGATGACGCTGATCGGTGCGGAGTCTCTAGCACTAGCCAGGCCTGGACGCGGCGGCGAGGAATGCCTGACAACGACGATGGTCACCATGACCGAGACGGCGATAGCTACCGCAAATGCCGCCGCCCCCACGAGCATCCACTCCTGTTTGCCGCTCTTCGGTCGCCGGCCGGCGGGTGAAGACCACGGCAGCGGCGAAGCCTCCGGCGACCCCCAGTGATCATCCGGCCGCGGCACCCTCATGTGAACTTTCCTCGAACTGGAGAACCTTCGTTATGCCCGCAAGGCTCGATGAGGTGGTGCCGTCCACGCCGCTGCTGGTCCCTGCAGCAGGTCCGGCGCTCTTGGTACATCCCGTCGCGGCTATGCCAGCGGCGACAACGCTGACAATCACCGCGCCGGGATAACGACGTGAAGACATGGCCAAAGCCTACGGTGAGCGGCGCTGCGTCGAGATGGAAAACCGACGGCGGTAGCGGTGCAACCAACGATGTTCACCACGATATTCACGAAAAGTGTGGTCGAGAGTTCGGATGTCAGTTGAGATGGTCTCGAGAACGGACCGCGAAAGGAGGTGAACAGATGAAGAAAACGCTTCCTCTCGTGATGATGCTCTGTGGGCTCGTGTCGGGAGTCCTCGCAAGCCCTGCGGCGGCGGACATGAATAGCTACATGAACTGCATCCTGTTGAGTAGACAGCACTTGAACCCGGAACCACCTCAGGCAAAGCAGCTTGTCTACAACACGATCGGACAAGAAGTCTCCCGGAACATTCGCAACAACGGGAGTTCCTCGATGGCGGAGATCTCGCGTCTCGAAGGCAACGGGATTGACCCACAGCTCGCACAGATGATCGTCCAGTGTGCCAGCGTGAACGGGCCGATGTGATGTCATGTCGCGCAAGTTGCAAATGCTGGATCGGCCTGGTTCTTCCCAAGGGCCGCCTCCCTTCTGGGACACTTAGAACCTGTGTGGGCTCGAATCGTTGTTGCGCCTTGGTGGGTGAGCTGGCTGGCGAACGCCGCGTTCGGCGCGATCACGCTTGGCGCAGTCGCGGCGTTGCTGTACCCGAACTTTTTCGCCGTCACCGGATGGTTGTGGGGACCGCTCACCGTGGCGGGGTTCGCTCTACTGATATCCGCGTGCCTGGCTTTCGTCCAGCGCCCGTTCCGCCGGGCTTATTCTGCAGCCCTCACTGGACTTAGCCGCCAGCAGCTGCCCCAAATCAACAGGGCATTGCGCCGCGGAGAGATCCCTTCTGAACCGCGCGTGCTGGTGGCTGCCGTCAAGGTGGGCACTTTGCGGCTGGCGCACACGCGTAGGGCCCTGCGCGGGTCGAGGGCATTGATATGGCTGACGCCGGCCTTCCTCATCCTCGCCGGAGTTTTGTCCTTCCTAGCCAACGATATTCGGCGCGGAGTGTTCTTTGTCGGGTTCGCGCTGTACTTCGCGGCCTACTACGCATGGCTCGGGTACCGCAAGGATCAGCTGACCACGCACGTGGAGTCGTTGCGCGCAAGCGCAGAAGCTGACGACGCGGCGGTGGACGTCGACTATGCTGCGCCGCCGCGGCGACTAAGGATGTCGATCCCGCTGTTTATCGTGGCTGGAATCGCCACTGTGACAATCGCATACCTATCGGATCGCCCCAACCCGGACTGCCGGACCGTCGACTCGGTCGCCAACTTCAACTTCAAAACCAATAGCGTGCTCACAGCGCGGCTGACAGCGACCGACGTGGATCTGGCCAGCTACCGAGATTGGTCCAACCAGCTGCAAACCTACGCACGACAAGCATCCACCCCCGACATTGCTCGCCGCCTTCACCGGATCGCCGACCTATCCGTGCAGGCAGTGGCGCGGCGACAAGCTATCAACAACGACGAAATAGCCGGGCGCCCAAGCGATGCCATCCACAGCGACCAATCCGCATATCTGAGCACGATCAGCGAGCTGCTCGACGAACAGCAAGCCCTCATCTCAACCTGCCACCGTTCCTGACCCCGGCTCCCTCGCAAATTCATCGTGATGGCCGGCCCCGGTCTCAACCCGATTCTCACAGCGGCTATCACTGCACCGCTTGAGACTTCTGGAAGTGCTGGAGGAGAACTCTCTCAACGATTTCCGTGCCGAAACTCGGCCGATGGGATGCGGGCCTTCCACTGTGGCTTTCCCGCCTGCGGACACGTCTGGTTGCCAGGCGGTCCTCCGAGGGAGGCCTCGCGTCCACCTCAAACCGCCGGAAGCCAGTCCGGCTCGATGAAAACTGGCCACTTCGACAAAAGAACGATCGGCGATTTCGCTCCGCAGGCCTGTCGCCAGGGGTACCTTTTTCTGGCCAGGCGACCGGTGGCCCGATAGAAGGTGGAACGATGATAGCCGTGCGGTGGACGTCGACCCCGCTTGTCACCGCGGTTGCCGCGTTGCTGGCGCTGGCGCCGCTGGCGAAGGCGGATCCTCTCACCGCCTATGATGTGCAGTTCATCAACGCGCTAGCCGAGGTTCAGTGGCACACGTCGAGCCCGACGACCACCGTCCGGTTGGGGCATGACGTATGTAACGGGATATCGATGCAGGGATTGACCCCCCGGCAATCGGCCAACAGTGGGAGTTGGTGGGTGGTCCCTCCGGGCAGCGCCGGCGCGTTCGCGTTCGTCAAGACAGCGATCAGGTTCTATTGCCCGCAATACCTTTCAGCAGTCGACTGGTAACGGGCCGTGGGTGGGGTTAGGCCCTCGCGAAGACGATAGGAAGGTCAGGATGACGAGGGACAGAAAGCTTTTGGTAATCGCCATCGCCGCTGTCGTCGCCGTGGTTGTCCTGGTGTGGGGTGTTTCCACCCATGGTTTCAAGGACATGCGTTCATACAACTTGGGGCATAACGCAGGACTTCAGGACAAGAACTCACGCTACCCAGCCGGATGCGTCACGATGCTGCTGCTGGCCCTAGAGAGCAGTGATGCGGCAGGTCTCGACCAAGACGACTTCAACTCTGGTTGCAAGGACTCTGGAGACTGGTCAGGCATTAAGGGAGCCCCTGATCAGCCCAAACTCGGCTGAGTTACTCTCTGCCTGCCATCATGGCAAGGTGATGGGTGCTACGGATTATGGCCTTCTGATCGCCATCGGCCAGGCACTGCCCTGACGTGAGGATGGCACGATTGACCGACATGGAGGAAGACCTGCCTACCGTCAGCGTGCGTTTGTGGCGTGCCGACGCGATCGTCTTGTTCGACTGGTTGGCCCATACTGATCTGAACACGGTGCCGATCACGCATCCGGCGCAAAAGCAGGCGCTGGCTGATCTTTTGACCCGGTTCGAATGGGCGGCCGATGCGGATGTGACCGCGGCGACTGCTGACGAGGTCGCGGCGGCCCAAGCAGAAGTGTCGCGCGACATGGGCTGGTGAGGGAACAGAATCCGTTCGTGGCGGTGCTGACGAGCCTGCTGTCAAGATTGACCAACAGAGTCAAACCGGCGGCAACCGGAGCGGCACCAGAATTCGCGAACAACGGACGTCACGACTGCCCGCCAAAGCCATCGGGTCTTGTACGCGGCTGCCAACGCGGGCGCGTACATCTCCACGTGAAGCGCTCGCTGTGGGTCCAATCATCAGTACGAAGACGAACTCGACGCTCAGTGCGCGCATGGCTTCGTAGGTACCGTGGTCGAGTGTCTGACGAAGAAATGGCCGCATCGGAGCACGGCGTGCATCTGGAATGGTGGTACGACCTGGACCGGCCTTTTCTAGCCGAAGTGGACTTGCTTGCCGCCAGGTCAAGCTACTCGACGTCGTTCGTTACAGAGGACGGCGTCTTCGCCGCGACTGTACGTCTGCCACGGACGCCCGACGCTGAAACCGGGCTTGCGGATTATTTGGCGCCTCCGCGCGATTGGGCGGCAGCGCTACCCACGCCCGATGAAGAATGGGGAATCCACTACAAGGACCATACGCTGGGCTTCAAAGGTGTTGTCATCAAACGTCTTGCCTTCAGCATTCAGGCTGGGCCGGAGGTCGTGGAGCCCGCCATACGTTCGGAGTGGGGGCAGGACCTTCTAGCGTTGGAGATTCTCAACACGATTGATACCTGGTGGGAGAATGTCAGGACATGGCTCGAGATTGCAACTAACCAACGCCTCGCACAAGTCGGCCACGAGGCCAGCGATTGGTTAAACCCGAATACGCGGACGTCGATATGGACGGTCGACGAAAGCGGGGAAAGGAAGCCGTTGAGGGCCGGCGGCACTGTTGTTCAGGGCCCTGAGCGAGTCCTCGGTGTGACCGCAACGATTCTGCAGGATTGCTTGGCGCTCGCACACATTGAGCCGCCACTGGCATGGACTCTGTTGCGGGACGCGCGCGCTCTGCAAAACGCCGATCAGTACCGCCGCTCGGTCATCGATGCAGCCACTGCAGCAGAGCTGGCTGCGACCAAGCTGGTTGACGATCTGCTAGTGGGAACCGAGTCGGGGGAGCGAGCAAGGCTCCTCCGCGACCGAAGCCATCAGGGACTTGGAGGGAAGGCAGTACTGCTGAGGGAATTGGGGCAGGGCCCTTCGGAGGGTTTCAAAACTGATCTAGTGGCCAGGCGAAATGACGCTGTGCACGAAGGGATAGATCTGAAATATCTCGAGTGGCAGGCGGCGTTTCGTGCGGCGTTAGCCCTTGTCGAGCAAGGCTTTCCACTGCCCACGGCGCCGGGTTCAAGCGGGCCGCTAACGTGTTATTGGTCTCAGGCCGTAGAAGCGCAGAATGTCCATTCGTGGCCGTGATGCGAGCCTGCTAGCGGGCTGGTTGGTAGGCGTTGGCGCGGCTCGCAGGGTGCAGGTACGGGGGCCGGACGGCGGCGGTACCCAGCTGTCCTGTCTGGACACCGGGGGTGTGGGTGAGGCAGCGCACCGGCGTTGTGCGGCCGAGTACGCCGGGCTCGTGTTCGTGGCCGGCGGCCCAGCGTGAGATATCGGGGGTTTCGGTGACTTCCCATCGTGTGACGAGGCCTTCTCCGACCCCGCGGTGCTTGCCGATCGAAAAGAGGTCGGTGAGCAGCTCACGGATGAGGTCGGCGTCGCCGACGGCGCGCCAGGTCAAGGTCGCGGCGGGATGCGCCATGACAGGGACGATGCGCTTTTGATAGCGGCCCTGGGCGTCGGAAACTGCTTGGCTTCCAATGACGGGGGTCAGCTGCTGAAGCCGGCCCCGATTCGTGCGTGAGGTGCGCCAGCGCATGTCGGGGTCGGTGACGTGATGGGGGTGGAGGTCGGCGAAGGTGGCCATCCAGTGCCAGTCGGCGTCAGAGGTGGGATTGCCGCATTTGGCGAGGGGAAGGTCCAGTGTCTCAGGGTCTTTGGTGTGCTGATAGGTGAACTCTTCGCCCGCTGTGCGGGCGGCCCACTTACGGCGGTGCCACAGTACTGAGGCGAGTAATCCATCCAAGGCCACGCCCCAGGGGCGGGACAGCACGACACCGTGTGGTGTGGTGGCGGTGATCTGCAGAGCAATCATGTGTGTGTGTCAACTCAGTTGCGATAGCGTGGTGATCGCCTCGTCGCGGTGAGCGGTTAGGTCCGCTGCCCAGTCGATGTTGTCGCTGGGCAGATTTCCGCGAAGCGTGGTCGCGGTGACGGTGGCGGTGACCTGTCCGTGGCCGGCGGCGATGCGGCCGCCGAGGTGTCCTCGGGTGGCGAATTCGTCCAGGACGGAAAGCAGAAATGCTGCTTGGATGGGGGTGGCGTTGGTGAGTCGAACCCAGGTCTGAAGTCGGGTTCCGGCCGGCAGCGTCTCCACCCCGAATCGTCCGAGCGGACTGCTGTTTTCATCCGAGTCCGTGCTGGGAGGCCAGGCGGTGGTGGTGCGGTGATCGGACAGGTGGCTAAACGATTCTTCTGCGACGCCAAGCACGGCAGACAAGGCTTTGGATCGCGGTGGGCGGGGCAGGATGTGGGAGAGTTCGGCGATCTCGGGCAGCACCTTGCCGACGTCCAGTAGCCCCGACATGATGCGGCCCGACGCCGCCCCGCCGAATACCGCGACCTGGGGCAGTAGAGCCTTGAGGCGGCGTTCTTGCTCGTCAGTAAGGGGCCGCGCGGATTTGGCCAGCCGGCCGCCGTTGGTGAGTAGGTGTGCTGCCGGGATGGGCAGGGCGGTGTCTTCGTAGTTGAGCACGGCGGCGGTCAGTGACTCTCCGATGCGGCGCAAGATGCCGCGGAAGCCGCTGCCCGACACGATCGGGACAAGTATCACTTCACCGGTAGGGGTGATGATTTTTTCTCGGCGGAACAAGGCGAAATTGTCGGTGCCGATGGCGCTGTAGTCCTCGCGGTGCACGATCGAGGATCGGGCCAAGACGTCGATGTCGAAGTGAACGCTGATCAAGCTCACCCGCGGGCCGCTTTCCGTTGTTCGGCAACAGCTTCGGCGATGATGCGCACTCGCAGCAGCAGTGCCGGCAGACTGTCACGTAGCACGGCGATGACGGGTAGCGACGGTTGGCGTAGCAGCATGGCTAGCTCGAGGCGTCGATCCCGCTGCCGGGGCGCGCAGACCTCGAGCTGTATGGACACATCAGACCACCAGCGATCCAGGGTGTCGGCGCGGTAGGCGGCACGGCGAACTCGACCGGGCAGCAGCTCGTCCCAGTAGGTTTTGCGGTATCGCGGGTCGGCGAGCCAGCTTCTCTCCCAGTCGATGCTGTAGTGCAGTAGCAGCAGCAGCCGTTCAGCGGTGTCGGCGGGACTGGGCCGGGCGGCTTCTTTCGTTTCGGCGTCCGGGGCGGGTTCGTCGAAGGGGGGCAGTTCGGGAACCAGGGCACGCCACGCCTGGGTGGGAGTGGGAGCTGCCGTCATGGGTGAAGCGTAAATGGCCCGGCAGTCACCGGGTGGTGATCGCTCGGCGCGCGGGTTAGGGCTGAGGCGTCGGCATGGTGGTGAGGGCGCGAGCTGCTGCCCACAGTGGCGGGACGGTGCGCCATATCTGCAGTGCTGTCCAGGCAGCCAGGATGCGCCCCCAATGGCTGGACGGCTGAGCGCGCAGTAACCGCGAGGGAGGCGCCGGATGGCTCAGCTGGGTCCAGGTTGCGCCCACGGTGGTGCGCAGCCAGATCAGGTCGGTCAGCCGGGTCGCCGCAGCGGCATCCCAGGGCACGACGAGACCATCGGTGGCGAGATGTCCCCATTGGGCGGTCGGCAGGATGTGGCGGCGTCGAGCGGTCGGAAGGATCGCGGCTTGAGAGGTCGGCAAGGCGCCGCCAGCGAGCGCGTCAGCCAATGCGGCACCGGTGGAGTACTCCGTCACGGTCGTCGCAGTGACCAGTAAAGCCAGTTGTGTGGTGGGAGGGGTGCTGTAGGCCCAGGCGCATGGCACACAGAGCCGGCGGGATCCGAATGGCCAGGCGTCGAAACCGGTGAACTTCTCAGAAATGATGCGCGAGCTCAGCACGGTCGGCCCCTCTTCGCCGCAGCGCCCGCAGCGGCCATCTACCGGCGACGGCGCGTCCACGGCGGGTCGACCGGCGGCAACCCATGCCGCGGCGGCGGGATCGGAAAGCATGCTGGCGCCACGATACGGCCGGATCGGTTGGTATCGTGAGCGACACGAAACGCACACAGGGGTCGGGTGAGGGTTTCACCTGAGGCGGCTCCGGAAGGCTGATTATCAGTCCATCCGGGGCCGCCTCCCTCTTTTCGGTCTGGCGCGCGCAGCAATCCCGCTTGGTGTCCAGGTTGGCCCATACACTGCCCTTGATCGTCGAGCTAGGGAAGTTTGAGACCGCGTGGGTGCCAAGACCGCCAGACCGAACCGGGAACAACCCGTCGTCGTCGATGTCGAAGGTGGCCCGATCTCCGCGCGCGACGTGAAGGCCGCCCGCGAGGTGGCCGAGGATGCGATGACAGAGCGTGGCTTCCAGCGCCTGGCCAACCAGATCACCGACGAACTGCGCGACGCGGACACCTCACTGACCCGGGCGGCTCGCGACCGTGATCGCGCCACGCCTCGAGATAGGAGCCATATCGAGTCCGGGCGCCTGCGCGGCGAACTGCCGCCCCGCGAGGAGTTCCGGGAAAGGCTGAGCGGTCGCCAGCGCAAGATCCGCTCGGCGGTCAAGAACCAGGTGATGGCCGCCGCGCCGGCGTCGCAGCACGCCGCGATCGCGAGCATGCTGACCAGCGAAGACCCCACTGAGTGGCGGCGCATCAACGAGAAGCTGCACCGCTCGGCGGGTGACGTCCAACAACTGGCGGACACTGATCGGGCGAAGGTGCAGCGCCTCGACAGGGCGATCCAGGCGTATGAACGCCTCAACGACCGCACCCACCGCGTCTACGTTGCGGTGAAGCTGCCCGATAACCGTGGCGACATCACCAAGCCCTCCGACCTGCCGGCTAACCTGCGGCCCGGTGCGAGCATCGCGTTCGACCAGTTCACCCTCACTCGACACAACTTGCATGAGACGCCGGGCCACGACAGCTCCCGGCATGTGGTGTTCGAGGTTGTGACGAGCCGTGGGATGTATTTGGGTCGCTCCGACAGCGTGGAAGACACCACCCATATCCTCCCGAGAGGAATGCAGTTCGACGTAGCGTCCGCCGAACACGTCGCCTATGCAACCCGATCCGGAGGCTTCAACGAACGCGTCGTCTTGCAACTGAGGGAGCGGTGATGACCCCCACCGAATGGATCGTGCACCCCAACCGATCCGACATTGGATCCGACGAGCCCGGCCGCAACGGTCATTACCGCTCGCTCACCCGCCCGCGGAAGCCGGCCATCGAACCGTGCCTGGCCCGAGTAAGGCTGCCGCGCAGACTATCCGACGTCGCCGACGCTGATGGCACCATTACCTTCGGCGGCAACGACTGGTGGTTCGTCGTCGGCGCGGCCCGCACCTTCGTCCGCACCCACATCGACTCAAACGTGCCGCCGCCGTTTGGATTCAAGCGCAACGGACAGTGGTGGTGGTGGGACGACACCACCAGCGTGGAATCGATTCTCGAAGGCCCAGAGGGCATCGACTACGTCCGCGAATACCTCGCTCGGCTGTTCCCGAGGTGCACCGTCACCGTCAGCGACGCACGATGACCACGACGCCGGCCGGACTAGACCTGCACACGTTACGCGGCATCGCCGCCCGCCGGCGCGGGGCCCAGGGCCACCAGCATCTGCTCGACCGCATCGCCGAACACCTCGACGAGAACGACGGGTTCGTATCTTGGAGTGGCGGCAAGGATTCCACCGTCGTAGTCGACCTCGCTCGGCAGGTCGACCCGCACATCCCAGTGGTGTTCTTCGACAGCGGGCTGCAGTTCCCTGAGACGCTGCGTTATCTGGAGGACCTGGCGCAGGAATGGCAGCTGAACTACCACGTGATCACCGCTGACCCAGATTTGCTGACGGTGCTGATCGCCGGCGGTGGTTTCGACCATCACGCAGTCGATCGTCGGTTGCGCGGACAGCTCGCCGACATCATGATCACCGGGCCCGCGGCCGAGGCGCACCGCCGCTACGGCCGCGGATCGCTGTGGGGAGTGCGCGCTGAGGAGTCCCACGGCCGACGGATGCTGTACCGGCGCGGTCTGGGCGCCGAAACGCGGGCTCGACAGCACAGTTCGCAGTCAGATGTACGCGCGCAAGTCGGCGGAGTGGTGCGCCGAGCGGACGGCACCATTACCTATGGCCCGATCTGGGACTGGCAACGCTCGCATGTCTTCGAGTACCTGGCCGGCCGCGACATCGAGCCCAACCCGCTCTACCGCAAGCTCGCCGAACTCGGAGTCCCCGAACAGCAAATCCGCGTCGACTCGATCATCGACGCCTCCAAGCTGTCCAACGGACACATCGCCTGGCTGCAAAAAGGCTGGCCAGATCTATATGACCGGCTCAGTCGTGCTCTACCGCGGCTGACTGAATGGACGTGAAAGCCGCTGTCGGACTGCGCTATTGGCGGCGGCGCCTCCTCCTCCTCCTCCTCCTCCTCTCCTCGTGGCAGTGCCAATTCATCTGAAATGTCCCCAAAAGGCATATGGGACATAAGGTAAGAGGCACAGCGGTTGTTATCTACTCGCGTTGGCGCGATTGCCGGCCGCTGGCCCTGTGTGCCGATCTCAGCGTCGTTTGTTCGTGAATCCTGACGTCGGCGCCCGTTTTCCCGGTCGAGTATTTGCGAATGTGGGCGTCGCGAATTCCGTGAGATGGCGGCCGGTTGGCGCACCGCTCTGCGGCATGCACGTAAAGGCCGAGGAACCGCGTACGTGGGCGCACGCTTTCGCGCGCTGATCGCTTGATCTAATATCAGAGTATGCGATCAGATCTGCAGAAGCCGGCGACCTTCACCCAGTCGGCGCGACGGGCGCAGATTGTGGCCGCCGCGATCGAGGTGATCGCCGAAATCGGGTGGGCTCAGGCGTCGATCCGCAAGATCGCTGATCGGGTTGGGGTGGCGATGAGCGCGGTGCTGTATCACTTCGGCACCAAGGACAACTTGGTCGACGCGATCGTCGAGGAGATGTATCGCACGGCGCTGTCGTTCGTCGGACCGGCCGTCGATGCGCAGTCAACCGCGGCGAACAAGCTCGCCGCCTACATCACAAGCAGCGTCGCGTACTTCGATACCCACCGTTCGCACCTGGCGGCCCTCACGCAGCTCGGTACGAGCTACCAGCCGGCAGACGGGCGCCGTTTCGAGGAACTCGAAGTGACGGCTGAGCTACAACAGGAACTGGCTGTCTTGGACCCGACGACGATCTTGACGGCGGGGCAACAGGATGGACAATTCGGCGATTTCCCGATCACGTCGATGGCGGTCGCCCTCCGGGGCGCGGTCAATGCCGCGGTGGAGAATATCTTGCGCGATCCCGCCTTCGACGCCCGTGCGTACGGTGAAGACCTGGTCGCCATCTTCGGTCGTGCCGTGGCGGTGAACCGATGAGCCGGATTGTCATCATCGCCGTGGGTAGCCGCGGCGATGTCGCTCCCCTCACCGGGGTGGGCGTGGCGCTACAGCAGGCCGGACACGAGGTCGCCATAGCCGCCTACACCCCCTTCGCGGACATGATTTCCGGCTGCGGTTTGGGGTTTCGCGAGCTGCCGGCCGATTTGCAGCCTGCCGCCGATGGCGCCGAGGTATCACCCGTCAAAGGTTTGGCAGCATTCGCCTCGCCTAGAGGCATGCGCGCCCTGGGCAACGACATCCTCTCGGCCGTCGCCGACGAACCCGCAGACATCCTGCTGCTATCACCGTTCGCCGAAATGGTTGGACACCCGCTCGCCGAAGCGAAAGCTATTCCCTCTCTTGGGCTCCGGTTGCAGCCACTGTCAGCGACCGCGCAGTACCCGCCGTCGATTGTGGGTTCCTGGTCGGCCGGGTCGTGCGGAAATCGGGTTGCCGCCAACGCAGGCGCCTGGTTACTGGACTCCCTATACGGCGGCGTGGTCGCGCAATTCCGCCGCCAGCTCGGGCTGTCGCGCACCTCCGCCCGTCGGCTGCGTCAACAACGCACCACTGCGCAATGGCCTGTCCTGCACGGGTATTCACCGAGGGTGGCGCCCCGGCCTACGGACTGGCGCCCGGGATTGGAAGTCACTGGTTACTGGTGGCCGGCGAGCGCCGGCATCTGGGAACCGCCTGCTGACCTCGCCGAGTTCCTCGCTGCCGGTCCACCGCCGGTGTTTGTCGGGCTCGGCAGCATGATGACCACCTCGGCGCGAGCCGAGCAGCTATCGGACACGATCCGCCGAGCGGCCCAACTGGCCGACGTCCGGGTCATCGTGCAAGCTGGCTGGACCAATCTACATGTCGCCGAGGACCATATGTTGACCATCGGCGACACCCCACACGACTGGCTGTTTCCTCGGGTTGCCGCCGTGGCGCACCACTGCGGGGCGGGAACCACCGCGGCAGGTATTCGCACCGGAGTGCCCACCATCGCCTTACCCGCCTATGGTGATGGCCCGTTCTGGGCCAGGCGCATCACCGAACTCGGGATCTGCGCGGCCACCATCAACCAGCGCAAACTCACCTCGCAACGCCTTGCCGAGGCAATGCGCATCGCCGTCAACGATCCGCTGCTGAGGGATAACGCCCGCCAAATCAGCGTGCTGATAAGCGCTGAAGACGGTGCTGCACAAGTTGTTTCATCAGTTAGTTCCCTGATCCAACAATTCACGTAGAGGAGTAACCGATGGCCGCGGACCCCGAACTCGTCCACGCAATCATCACCGCAGGAGCCCTTGCCGGTGGAGGCTTGATGATGGCCGGAGGCGCGATCGGCGCCGGCATCGGTGACGGCATGGCCGGCGCTCAACTAGTCGCCGGCGTGGCCCGCCAACCCGAGGCCCAACAACGAATGTTCGCGCCCTTCCTCATCACTGTGGGCCTGGTCGAAGCTGTCTTCTTCATCAACCTCGCCTTCATGGCGTTGTTTGTCTTCGCCACACCCGGCAAGTAATACGTCGTTGGCAGGATCGCGGCTTTACCGACTCACGACTCTGCGCAGCCATCGTCGGCCGATTCATATTCGGCCGCAACATCTTCGATGACCGGAACCGACTCTTACCGCCTCGGCCACCACGACACGCCCATCTCACAATGGCGTCAATATTGACCAACAGAATCAGAGTGGCGGCAACCCGAGCGGCACCAGATTTCGCCAACAACCGACGTCACGATTGCCCGCCAAAGCCAGGCCGCCTACGGCGTTGGCAGATCGGTAAGCCAGTCGACCAAATCTGCCGGGCGGCGAGGAAGGAAAGGCTGGAAGACGTTCAGCTCGCGGCTGGTAACCACCTGGTTGCGCGCGGCCTTGTCGATGAATACCGCGTCGCAGTAGGGCACTGCGATCGCCAGCGCATCGATGTCCTGCATGTCGTTCGTCGTCCATTCATGGCGACTATCGCTGTGGTATCGCTCCTTCACCGAAGCGGCCACGCGGGTTGAGGGCATCCCGTCGATGAAATTCCGTACTTTGGCGAGGCATTCGGGTGTCGGGGGATCCTGTATCCCGAGGATCTGGGACAGTGACAGCCCGGTGGCTCTCTGTGCGCGGTCGACCAGGTGTCCGAGCTCGGCGTAAAGCTCATTGGCGTTGACCACGTCGCGCAACTTGGACTGCCGAAGCGCTGGATCCGCATCCAGCTTGCCGACGAGGTCGTTCTCCCGCTCGGCCCGCTTCTTGAGCATGTCGCGCCAGCCGTCCAAGCTGTACCCGGCTTGGAGTAAGGCAGGATCCTCGTGGTCGTCGGGTCCGGTGACCAGTTGGCGCATCGCCCATCGATTCAGACTTGCCATCGGATCAGCGCCTGTCTGTATTCCCATGTCCTGACAGAGCTTCTCAGCCCACCACGATGCTTCCTCCGCGGTGGTTCCCTCGAAGACGATGCCGCCCTTCTGCCCGAAGGCATGCAGCATGTGCGTTCCCACAAGCGGGATGTGCCCTTGAGAGGTGACCGTCATGGTCGGCAGATCGTTGAGCGCGGCCTCGAACTCGAGCTCCATGATCTGGGGGCGTCCCAGGAAGAAGTTGAAGTCGGACAACTCCTCCATCACTGCTACAACGTCCCGGCGCTGGGCGGCGCTGGCGATGTTGTAGATCTCCAGGATGTGCGTCGACGACAACGGGAACATCGCGCGGCCGTCGGCCAGAGCCTGCCGACAGACCGCGAACAGGTCGCGGTAGCCGGGTGGTGCGGTCCCGACCGCGACTTTCGCCAGGTTGATGCAGGCGAACGTGTCCAGGTACACGAGAGCTGGCGGCCTGGGTGGCAAGGCCAGGTCGCTGGGCCAGACGACGTCGGCCCGGACGCCGTAGGCAGTGGGCAACGACCCCCACCCCTCTCGCGCATGGTTGGACGTCGACAATGATCCCCCGTAGGGGAGGGATGCCGCAAACGCTTGATCGGCGCGACACGGCCGATTGCCTCCGCCGGAGCGCTAACGCTGTGTGGCCGAGCTCTATTGATGGTGCATTAGATCGCCGGTTTGCGCCGGCGTAGGAAGCATCCGATTCCTCCTAGCGCGGTTGTCAGGACGATGGCGTCGGCCCCGAGGGTTAACAGGGCGAGGAGTCCTTTGGCGATGTCGACGGGGAAACGACACACCTCTCTCCCGCCTGCTGATCACCTTTGAGGGCGCCGGGTTCGCTCGTGCGGCGTTGACCATGTGCGTGTTCTCGCGTTGTCCGGCTCGGCGTGCGGGAGGATGGGGGTGTGGTGAAGAAGAAAGGTCGCGATCTGCGGACCAAGCGGCACATCAAGGTTGATGATGCGGCCGCGGTGATCGCCGCGTTCCAGTGGTGGGCGAACCGACCACCAGCACGCAACCCCGCCACGCAGTGGGCTCAAGACGTGGCCGGGATGATCTTCGAGAAGTGGTCCGACAGTCCTGTGGTGTTGCGCGTCGACGACGAGTTCGCTGGCGCGTTGATCAACGCGAAGACCGATGTGGAGCTCGTCCCGGACTGGTTGACACGGTTCCCGTTCGATGCCGTCGCTTACAGCCTTGCCACCCCGCTGTCACTGCACGACGGGCGCCGCATGTGTCACTACCTCGGAATGGTCGTGGCCGGCACGGTCAGTCAGTACCGGAACTTGACAGGTTCGGGACCGACGCCTGCGGTGGGCAACATGAAGCTTCGAGGCGCCGACGGCCGCGGCGTATTAACGGGTTACACGAATATACCTGCAGCGCAGGGTGTTCGGTGCATGTGGGTGTATAAGGAGGAGGGCGACCCGACCCCGCAAGTCCAGAGCGTGACTTTCCCGCTCCGCGGCGACCTTGCAGCAGCGACGACGCTGGCCGATCTGGTCAGGGTGCAGATTCAAGGTGCGCACGAGGCTGGGAACTCCAATGGCGAGGAGTTGCCGGTCCTCATCCCGTTGTCGTTGTCGCTGTTGTTGTACTCCGCGGCGGGTGATCCCGAAATCGACTGGCCTCCCGCTGAGCAGATTTCTCGACCGCAGCAGATCCGCCGCGCCGAAATCGGCAATCTGGGATGGCGGACCGGCGCAGCGCTGCGACAGTACCGCCGGCAAGCGGGCGAGCGCACAGGAGATGTGGGCATTGCTGGATGGAGGCTCCCGCCTCATATCCGGATCGCCCATTGGCATCGAGTCCGCGTCGCCGAACGAGACGAGAGCGGCAACGTGACCGGAAACCGACTTGGCGCCGAAGGCATCGATTGGCACTACGAACTGCGCTGGTACCCACCGACGCCGGTGAATGCCGACGGTGGCATTGCCCCTGCAGTTCGAGATTTGAACTTAGGGCGATCTTGCTCGCCTATAAATGACGCGAATTTGAGATAAACCGTAGAGACAAGACTAATCGCATCGCCGCAGCTCAGGGGAGCGCGATAGGACACGAAAAGCGAGAACCTACAGGCGCCGCCGCGCGGGGGAAGTCCACTGGGTTGAGCACCGGTCGGTGTTGCGTTGTGGGTCTATTGCTGGTTCGTGCGGCGCTTGTCCGACCATGCCCGGTACCCCATCAACACGGCCAGGCCCCCGTACTGATCAAGCCCAGCCACGTGCCATGGATGGCGTTTACCACGAAGAGTGCCAGAAATAGCGCAGCCATCACTGCGAAGAAGACTGAGCTGTTCAGGCGGTTCCTCTTCACCCGCGTCCTCCTCTCCGTTGGCGTGCCTGGGTTGAGCATGCCAGTCATCATCCAGTCTGCAGTAGGCGCGAGGTGGATAACCGCCAGCGTCGCATGGCGTTGGTAGCATCGGCGTGGAAGGGCAGGCCAGCAAGGGGCCGGCCCGAGATCTCCGGAGGGGAGAAGGAATCATGAAAGTGGATTTGGCGGGTGTGTCGCCCGCCGCTGTCTGCATCCGGGAGGACGACATCGACGAGCCGCCGTACCTGTGGTCAGACTTGATCGCTCGTCGCAACGCGTTGAGTCTGCGCGTCGAGGACCTCGTGCCGGTGCTGCGTGTCGATCTGCGCAAATACCGTTCGCGGGAGACTGTGTGCCTTGGAGGTCGGTCCGGAGCTCGTCGACGAGCTGATCGCGATGGAGGAGTTTGTCGCCGGCGAGGCCGCGCGCATTATCGCCGCGGCGCCGGCTGAAGGCACCGTGGTGCTGAGGGCTGTGGTCGACCAGGCCGAATTTGAAGACGCCCATCCCGACGCGCGCACTCTGCGGGATCTGGCGGCCTACCCGCTGTCGCTGCAGCATGTGGCCGTGGGGCGGGCCGCCGGGCAGTTGAGCCGGCACGGCCGCGTCGTTGAGGTGTACCGCGGTGAGCAGCGCGGTGACCTCACCGTGCGCCGGCTGGCGGCGGGCCTGCTCAAGGAGGAGACCGCTCGGTTACTCGGTGTGGATGCGAAGCGTTACGCCAAGTTCGAGCGCAGCACCGCGGCGCCGCCGGCAGGGCTGGTGGCTGAACTGCAGGCCGTTGACGACTTCATCGCTGCCAGCGCCGAGCAGCTCGAGGTGGCTGAGGTCGATGGCGTCAGTGTGGTGCTGATGTTTGACGACCAGGACGCGTTTGAGAGGACCTACCCGCAGGCCCGGACTAAGCGCGACGGCAGGGTCTATCCGCGCCGGGTGCATCGGGTGGCCGCCGCGCGCCGCGCTCACGAACTTGAGGCGGCCGGTGGCTCGGCCCGCATCGCCGTCGTCGACGCTCAGTGATCCCAGCGACCCCACCACCCACCCGGCACAGTGGTGGGGTAGTGGACGCTATAGCGCTGTGCTGCAACGGGTTCCGTAGCTAATTTTCTGTCGGTGCCGATTGATAGTGTTACTGGTGTACGGGCAAGCCGTTGGGGGCGGGCCCACCTCACCCGAAGGGGATTGTGAGAATGGTCGTCTATGTCGATGATGACGAGCCGGTCGCCGTCGAACAGCTAAGCCTGGATGAGGCGCAAATGATGTTGTCGCGCAGCGAAGCTGACTTGGTGCGTGCGTACAACTGGGCCCATGCGCAGTGCGTGCGTCAACAGATCGCAGAGCTTCGAGGGCAGATTGAGTGGCTTGAGTCGAAGGCGGTCGAGGCCGCATTGGAGGACGCCGCTGTGGAGCATGCCAGCGATTTGTGGGCCGACTACGACCGCGGGATTCTGGCATGAGCGCCGCTGCCGAGGATCACGCCCTGGTCGATGACGACGGTTACCCCACCGCGTGGGGGATTGCGGTGATGCGTGGTTTCTACGGCTCACCGCGGGCGCTGGTGGACCTGCTCGAGCAGGTGTGGTGGACCCCGGCGCTGATGACCGTTGACGAGTGGCTAGACGCTCAGTTGCGGACGGTCGTGCGGCTGTCGCTGGCGACGGGAGGATGGAGCAGCAACGAGCAGGTCATCGAGGCCCTCGACGGGTCGATGTTTCACCTGCGGTTCTGGCAGTCCAGCCATCGCGGCGGATTGCACGTCTACGAGGTGCCGAAGAGTGAGTGGGAGGTGGCGGACCAGCTCGGTGCGATTGCGACCTAGGTCGCCAGACTCGGCCAAGCTCGGGACGCTGGCTGAACTCCCCACCGCAGCCCCCGGGCCCCACGCCCCACCCGGCACGGGGTGTGGTGTGGGGCGTTATAGCGTTGTTGTGTGGTGGTTTTTTTTTGTTGTCGAGATGCATTTAAGATTGACAAGGTGGCCAGTGTTGTTTAACAACAGGTCGCGCAGGTATGCCGAGACGTAATTGCTCCGGGGGAGTGGCGATTTCGGCGGGCAGCTAGTTTGACACCGGTACGCGACACGCCGGGTATCTGTCAAAGTACCTCGGCGATTCTGGTCAATCTTCGCTGCATCTCCTCAGGTTTCGTTCGAGGGCTCTCGGCAAGCAACTTGTCGGTGGGTGCCGGTAGTGTTCTGTGATGTGAGGACAGGCCAGCAGGGCCAGTCCAATGCTCCCTAGGAGGGGATTCGGCTATGACCGATTTGGACACGACCGTCACGGTGATCGACGCTGCGGCCCGCGCTCATGTGCCGGTGCTGCTGTGGAGTGATCCAGGCATGGGCAAGAGTTCGGTGGTGCGGGCGTTGGCCGCTGCCGATGGCGTGCCAGTGGAGACGGTGATCGGATCGCAGCGTGAGCCAGTCGATATTGCCGGGTGGCCGGTAGTCACCGATGGGGCGGTGCAGACGCTCGCGCTGCCGGATTGGGCGCAGACGCTCATCGATGCCAGGGGCGGCTACCTGCTGCTCGACGAAATCAGCACGTGCAGTGCATCTGTGCAGGCCGCGATGTTGACGGTGGCGTTGGAGCGCATGGTGGGACGAACCAAGCTCCCCGATACGGTGCGAATTGTCGCAGCTGGGAACCCTCCGGACCGCAGCGCCGGTGGTGTCGATTTGACGCCGCCGATGGCGAATCGGTTCCTGCACATTGACTTTGAGCCGACTGCCGAGGAATGGCTGACCGGTATGCGGTCCTCGTTCGCTGCGCTGCCCGCCTCGCGCGGCATCGCCGCCGACGAACTGCGCCGCGCCGACGAGATTGGGGCCGTGTGCGCGTTCGTAGAGGCACGACCCGCGCTGCTGCACCAGTACCCCGACACCGACGAGGCTGCTGGGCGGGCGTGGCCGTCGCGGCGGTCCTGGGAGGCGATGGCGCGGGTGCTGGCGCATCTGCGCCGCGACGACACCGCCGCTATCAGCGCGGTCGCGCTGGGACTGGTCGGTGACGGCGCGGGCACTGAGTTCATGGAGTGGCGGGCCAGCATGGACTTGCCCGCTGTCGCGGACGTGATCGCAGACCCGAGCATCGTCGCCTGGGGGGCGGCCCGCCCCGATCAGGTGTGGGCGGTGCTGTCGGGTGTGGTGGCGTGGGCGTCGGGCAAGGGGACCAAGGATGCGTGGATGACCGCATGGGGGCCGCTGGTCGAGGCAGCAACCCATGGCGCTCCCGACGTGGCCGGGGCAGCGGCGCGCGCCCTGAGTGTGGCGATGCCTGCCGGTGCGAAGCCGCCAGCGGCGGCGCGCAAGTTCAAGGACGTGATGATCGCGGCGGGCCTTGACGTGGGGAGCGCGGCGTGACCGGGATTAGGGCGCTCTCCGCCGACGAGTGGCGGCGGCTGCGGCTGGCGCGGATGGCCGCGGTGGAGGCGATGCCGTACTTCGCGCGGGCACTGTTCGCGTTGTCGCCGGTGGCCGCGCCCGGTCTGGGCACTTTTGCCGTGGACCGGCACTGGCGTCTCTACCTGGACCCGATGATGCTGGGCACCGAGGACGGGTGGAGCATCCCGCTGGCCGGTGCGGTGCTGCTGCATGAGGTCGGGCACGTGCTGCGCGAACACGGTGGCCGCGCTGACACGGTGGATTCCCCGGTGGATCGAACCATGTGGAATGTCGCCGCCGACGCGGAAATCAACGACGACCTGATCGCAGCCGGTGTGGGATTGCCAGCCGGTGTGGTAACTCCCAGCGGGATCGGTTGCGAGGACGGGCACGCCGCCGAGGTCTACTACCGGCATTTGGTGCCGCCCGGTACACCCCGCAGCGGCAACGTCGCGACTGGTGAGGGAGGCGGTGACGGGGATGACGATGGTTACGGGTGCGGCTCTGGTGCCGGAGATGCGCCCGTACCCGGCGAACTGCCCGCCGCCGCCGACTTGGGCAGCGGCAAGGGGCTGTCCACCGCTGCCGCCGATCTGGTGAAGGTCGCTGTCGCCCGCGCAGTGCAGCAAGAGATGGCGCGCAGCCGAGCCGGTCGCGGCACCATACCTGCGGGCCTGGCTCGGTGGGCGGCTGCCCAACTCGCCCCGGCTGTGGTGCCGTGGCCCAAGGTGCTGCGCGCTGCGGTGCGCCGCGCCGTCGAGGACCAGGCGGGCCAGGTGCACCACTCCTGGCGGCGACCGAACCGGCGCGCACCCAAGGGCGTGCTCTTGCCGACGCTGCGAGCACCGAAGATCACCGTCGATCTGATCATCGACACGTCTATGTCCATGGGTGAGGACGATCTGGCTGCCGCTCTGTCGGAAACACGGGCGGTGCTGCGGCGCACCGGTTCCAAGGTGCGGGTGGTCTGCTGCGATGCAGCGGCCACCGTGCCGCGCGCGGTGCGGTCGATCAGCGACGTGACGTTGACCGGGGGCGGGGGCACCGATCTGCGGGTCGGTATCGATGCTGCGTTGTCTGCGCGGCCAGCGGGCAACGTGATCGTGGCGTTCACCGATGGCGGCACACCCTGGCCCGAACGTCGGCTGCCGGTGCCGTTGATCGTGGCCCTGATCGGCGCGCACGCCGCCGATACCACGCCTGCATGGGCCAAGACGGTGCGCGTCACCCCCGTAGCGGCGGTGGCGGCGTGAGCGGGCGGGCCGGGCCAGCCGACTTCGCGCAGTGGGCCAACGCGGTGCTGGCTGGCACCGGGTGGACCGTAGCCACCGTAAGCGAGGCTGCCCAGCGTCCCCGTGACGACCTGGCGACGGCGGCGCTGGCGGACGGGTTTGCCGCCGCCGCGCGCGGTCTGGCTGATGCCGGTGAGTGCCGGGACGGTGCGGCGTGAGCGCCGCGCTGTTTGACCTCGCGCTGCGGGTGGCTGCACGCGATGCCGGTGGGCCGGTGCCCCGGTTGCTGCATAACCCTGCCCCGGCGCGCGACGTGAAGGTGGCCGTCGCGGCGCGGCGCACTGGGCCGGTGGTGCATGTGCAGGCCGTGGGGCCGGATGGGCACTCGTACAGCGGCACCGGAGCCGATGGGCTGGCCGCGCTCGCCCGCGCCGCCGGGTGCGTGGCCGGTGACTTCTGCGGCGGGGCGACTGCCTTGGTCGATACGCCTGCCACGTTGCGAGCGCTGGCGGGTTTGGCACGCAGCTACGCCGACCCGGCGCGGTGCGCCGGCATCGACGTGGCGGCGGGATCGGCGCTGGCCGGTTGGTGGGTGGAGCGGGCCGCGCATCCCGGTACCTCGGCGGTGACCGACGTGCTGAGCACCAGCCGCGCGCGGTTCATGCTCGGTATGGCTCCCGGTGCCGATCACGCTGGCGCGTGGCGGGCGGCGCTGTCGGTGCCCAACGGCGTGAGCGGGTTGCACGACTGGCATCGCGCGGTGACCGGAGGTCTGCTGCTGCCGGGGCTGGATGCGCTGCGTGAGGACGACGACTGGCAGTTGGAGGTCATGCAGGAGGCGGTGCGCGAACAGCGCAGTTGGGACCGGCCCGAAACGCTGCACGTGGCGGCGGCGCGGTTGGCGAGCCGCTGCGATGCCGCCGATCTGTATGAGGCGGCGTTGCTGGCCGATCCGTTGTGGCGGGGGCGGGGTGTGCACACCGGGTTCGTCTGCCACGGCGAGACTGTCGTTGGGGCGGGCCAGCACGCCAACCGCGTCACCGTGCGCGCGGGGCGGCTGGATACGCGGTTGAAGGCGGGGGCCGCCGTCACCGGTTGGGCTGGGGAGCCGATGACGGCGATGCCGGATGCGGAGAACCGTTTCAGTGGTGAGGTTTTCGCCACCGCCGTGGGTGAGGACGGGGCATTGACGGTGACCATCGGTGGACTCCGCAAGACGGGGTACCGGCCTGCTGCGGGTGAGCCGGTGACGGTGATCCCTGCGCCGCCCTCGGTGTCCACGATTCGGTCGCGGCGCACGGCGGTGGCGCGGCTGTATAAGCGGCGGTTCTCCTGGCTGTCACAGGGGGCCACCCCGACCGCAAGCCGCCGCCCCGTTCCTCTGGCGGTGATGATCGCTGCCGCCGACGACATACAAGCACCGGAGAACTGAGATGCGTACGCTGCCTAGGCGATTCACCGCCGGTGACCCCGCGACCGCTAACGCGCCTGCTGGGGCACCGGCGGTGACCCCGGCGCTGCCCACCGCTGCGCCGATCACCGAGGACTGGCCGGGACGCGACCTGCTGGACACGCCGATGCTGGCGCGGGTGCTGCTGGCCGCGTGGGGCGGCGATGCTGCGGTCTGCGTTCCGGCTTGCCCCGGCGCGGGCAAGAGCCGCCTGGTGGCGCTGCTGGCCGGTGCACTGGCTCACCGCGTGGCGCTGCGTGTGGCGGTGGCTGCACAGACCCGCGAGCAAGCCGCCGAGCTGGCTCGGCGCATCGCCGCCGTCAGCGAGCGCGCTTCCCTGATCGTGTCGGGGGCTGGTAAGAAGCCGGTGATGGTGGACGGCATTCGCACGGTCGCGGGCCGCAGTGTGCGATGGGAACACTCGACAGGCGGGGAAATTCTGATCGGCACCGCCGCTCGCTGGCTCTACGTCGATCCCAACCTGGCCGGAGCCGATGTACTCTTGGTTGACGAGGCCTGGCAATGCACCTATGCCGACCTCGGCGCGCTGGGAAGCCTTGCACGGCAAGTGATTTGCGTTGGCGATCCCGGCCAGGTGGCACCCGTGGTGACCGGCTCGACCGAGAAGTGGGAAGGCCAAGCCACCGGGCCACACCAACCCGCCCCGGCTGCGCTGCTGGCCGCACACGGCGATGCCATCACCATGCACGAACTGACGAACTCCTGGCGACTTGGACCGCAGACCTGCGCGCTGTTGTCCCAGCATTTCTACCCGCAGATGCCGTTCACGTCGCGTCGTCCTGATGAGACCGTGATCGCACCGGACGGTACGGTGCTGCCCGAAATCGTCAGTCGTCCAACGGAAGCGCTGAATGGGCCGACCGACCCGGCGCTGCTGACCGCCTTGGCTGAGCGGGTGCGTGAACTGACCTGGCATGACTACCGGCGCGGCGGTGTGTGCGAGGCGTTGACCGCCCGCGACATTGCAGTGGTGGTGCCGCATGTCGCCCAAGCCGGTGCGGTGCGGGCGCTCTTGGCCGACATGCCCGATGTACTGGTCGACACCGTCAATGCGCTGCAAGGCCTAGAAAGGCCCGCCGTTGTGGCCTTGCACCCGATGGCGGGGTATCGCAACGCGGAATCGTTCGCCCTTGACGCGGGACGCATGTGCGTGACCCTGAGCCGTCACCGGGCGCACCTGACCATCCTCACCGACCCGGCTACCGCGCCAGTGTTGGACGCCACCGCCGACGATCCGCAAGCCGCTCACGCGCGGGCGGTGCTGGCCGCCATCTGACCCGGTGGCTGGCAAACCCCTCGAACCCCCACCCGGCACGGGGTCGGGTGGGGGTTCGATATCTGTTGAGGCGGAACGGGTCTTCGTGTCGAGATGCAATGAAGATTAACAAGCGTGCACTTGTTGTTAAACAACAGCGACAGCCGACCTGAGTGTCTGGCAGACATAAGTGCAGGTCATGCTGGTAACTGTCGACTCGGTCTCAAGACCTTGTCAAAGTAGCTGCTCGAAATGAGAGTCGCGCGACGCTGGCTTCCGCTTCAGGTGCAACCTCTTGAGGGTGAATCGATCGATTCGTGGTTGGAGGCCAGCGCACGTGCAATGGGTGGCACCGTCGGAACTCTTGCGGCGGCCGCGAAGCTTCCGGCTACCGCGAAGCCGCATTGGTTGACCTGGCTGCTGCCGGAGCAGGAACAGTTGCTCGAGGCGGCCACCGGTGTACCGGCGGAGTCGTTCGAAGCGATGACGCTGAGCAAGTACGACGGGACCGCCTTGCATATTGATGCGTACACTGAGCGTCTCAATCCAAAGTTTCCCTTCGGAGCTCTGCCGAGGTCCCGGTTCTGCCCTGCATGCTTATGCGAAACGGGCGGCCGGTGGCAATTGCGCTGGCGCCTCGGTTGGTCCTTCGCGTGCCTGGAACACAATTGCCTCCTTGTTGACCAATGTCCTGGCTGCGGAAGCTATCAGCGATCGACCCAGTACTACCGCCGCATCCAGCCTCCAGCCACCTGCCGTTGCGGTCTTCCACTGGGAACGGTTCCAACGTTGCGGTGGACCGATAGACACAATTTTTCGTGGGCGCAGGAGGCGGTCAATGAGGTTATTGACGACGGCTACGCTGATTTCGGAATCTTTGACACCCACGTACGGCTTTTGCAGGAGGTCCTGGAGGCTGTCAGAAGCCTTGCCAACAGGATCTTGAACTATTCGTCGACCCACGGCCTGACGATTGAGGACGTTGAGGATGACCTGACGGGTGAGCATACGGTAGGTTTCGCGTCCTCACAGGCGCGAGAAACACTGAATAACAAAGCGCCGCTTCGTGCTCTGGATGTTGCAGTCGGTACCACATTGGCCTTGAAGGTGTTGTGGGACGCAAGCGTGACCGACTGTGGGATGGCCGCCCGATGGTTCATTGCAGGGCAGAACGCCACCAGCGGCCCAGCGGAAATCCGCTCATGCGCGCGAGATAGCGACATCGCCGCTGCCATCGTGTTGAAGGCGCGTAACGCCGATATGGGTCCTGAACTCCAGCTGCGATACCGCTCTGCAACGACGCTGCCGTGCGCACCGAGCCCGGGGCAGAAGCGAATCCAGAAGAAGGCTGCCCGGCTGCCGGCGGCAATCTGGTCGCAATGGGCGTCTGTGTTGCTATCGGGACGTCGCAAGACTTTGGTACTTCGCGAGACATTGTCGTGCGCCACACTGCTCGTGGGTGCAACCATCAGACCCGTTGCGGCAGTGCGCCTCCTAGGCGTCGTCGAGAGCCACAGCATTTTGAATAACAGGCTGTGGGTTTTGTGCGACTCAAGCTACTGGGAGCCGATGCAGCAGGCGCTCGTCCGGTTAAGCGACTTCCTAGAGCAGGGCGACGGTGGCCGGATCAACTACGAGCGCCGCCGCCAGCTCGATTACTCCCTGTTGGTCAGCGATGACTTCTGGCAGCAACAGGTAGAAGGCGATGCTGGCTCGCTGCCGACGGTGAGCTCGGTTGTGGCCGCGCGTTGTTATTTGATTGAACGAATAAGTGGGTCCCCGCGTCTCGCCCTTCATTTCCACCCCGAGTTGGACTACTGGAGTTTGACGAAGCTCGTGGCCGCTTTCACGGCGCACCTGACCGAGCCGACGGTGGCGGCGCTGGATCAGCGTGCACGGAGCTTCCTTGCGGAGCAGGGAGTCAGTGAACCGGTGTACTGGCACCCGCCTCTTAAACTGCTTGAGGGACTTGACTTCTCGTAGGTGGCACACGGAACCGTGAGTGCACAGCAAATGCTGTGCACGAGTGAAAATGCACGTAAAAGTTTCGAAAATCGACCCAGTAGCTACCTCCAAACTGCATATCGTGGCGCACCTGACCCTACGTCGAAGGTGGAGGTAAATCCGATGAGTCGCAACAATGCACGGCAAAATGGTCAAGGCGGAGCAGATGGCGTCGTGCAGCTTGAGTGGACACTGCGTTTCCGCGACGGTGTGAAAACCGTATGGCTATGGCAAGTCCAAGGTGCTCCACCACTGGACCTGCTGGCTCCGATCCGGACGCCTAGGTCGTCGGCGAGTAATCGCCATATCCCAGTGTCGGCTTACACATTTACCAATTCTGGTGTCGTACATCTGGAATCAGGGCTTGAGCACGACCTGGTTCGCATGCTCGATCGTGACTCCACCGTCTTACGAATAATTTCCCAACCATTCCGGTTGTCATGGCATACCGAAGAACCGGTTACCCACTTCCCCGACCTATTGACCCAGCACATCGATGGCAGTGTCACCGTATGGGATGTCAGACCGCAAGAAAAGCAAGACGACGACTTTCAGGCCAAGAGCGTCGTCACCCGCCGTGCCTGCGAGCGGGTCGGATGGCGCTACACGGTGTTCGCCGGAACGACCGTAACGGAACGAATGAACATGTTGTGGCTGCACGGATTTCGCCACAGGCCTCCATGGGCAACGCATTTCGAGGAACAGATACAGCAGCTGGCTGAATGTGGCGACACGACGGTGGGCTCGCTTCTTTCGGCAGATGACGGGACCGGCGAACTCAAAACGGTGGTCTGGCACATGGTGTGGACGGGCGCATTGGACATCGACATGACCGTGCCGTGGACGCTGCACACACCCGTTGTAGTGAGCAAGGAGATGAGCCATGTCTAGCGGCCGTACCAGCCTTGTCGAAGGAACACGCGTACTGACTTATCGAGGGTTCGCGGTCATCGACAAAGTCGAAGCAGCCGGCGTCATCTTGCAGCATGCCTCCGGCGACACAACGAAAACCGGTTATGCGGAAATTGATTCAATCCGCACCCTTGACAACGGCGAAGTGTCAGCCCTCTGCGAACCGCTTCGCCCACGGTGGGACGCCCTCAGCGACGAAGCCCGCGAGTCGGCGCTGTTCAAGTTGGGAATTGTTCAAGAGATCTTGACCGGTTACCGAGACGGCCATCCCGCTCTGGCACGTCCTGGCGAGCCGAGACCGCCGTTCGGTCCGAGTGGGGCTTCGGAGAGCCAGCGCTGCACTGCGATGGCCATGGAATTGAATCTTGGAGCGCAACTCGATCGCAAACCGCCCCGCCGAATCCAGGACGAGGATTGCAGCACAGCGCATTACAGCCCGGTCACGATCAGAAGCTGGGTACGCGGGTTCAAAGAGCGTGGCCTGCTCGCGCTGATCGACGCACGAAGTACTCGCCAAAGCAAGTCTTGGGAGTTGATCGACGAGCGATACCGCCAGGTGGCCACCCAGATAGTCGACACCTTGGACGGGGACCGATCGACCATCTCCAACCAGGAGGTCGATCGCCGAACCAGAGTTCGACTGAAGGAAAACGGGATTGAGGACTTCCAGGCACCGCAGAGAATCACCCGCCAGTTCCTGGCTGCCCTCAAACGGGAGCGAGGAGCAACGACGCGTGCACAAAAGAGCCGGAAGCTCCGCAAGGTTTCAGGCGCAAAACACTACCCGGCGATTCGCCCGGGCCAGGTGGTCGCCATCGACGTCACCCGCGCCGACAATCTCGTCTACGACACACTGACCGGCCGCGCATGCAGCGTGGAAATCATCACCGCCATCGATGTCGCGACCCGCGTGGTTCTCGCGCTACGCGTCGTTCCCAGAAGCGCCAATGGTATCGAGGCAGGGCTGCTGCTCTACGACATCTGCCGCCCCTTCTCATTGCTGGTCGAGGGCACGTCCATCAGTCAATGGAGGTGGGCGGGCCTGCCTGGGCAGCTCGACCTCCGCGGCGTGGCCGTACGGGTGGGCAAGCGCCTGCTGGCACCGGACTTCAGCACTCTGCAGGGCGAGCACGGCGTTCCGTCCGTGCTACCGGATGCCATCCGATGCGACCACGGATCAATCTTCGTCTCTCAACATTTCCGGGCGCTGCTAGCGACCCTGGGAATCGATCTGATGCTCAATCGCGGCGGCAAGGCCAACGACAACCCACATGTGGAACGTTGGCACGAAACCATTCAGCGTGGGTTGCAGCAGATCCCGGGATACAAGGGCCGCAACACCTCTGAGCGCGGCAGACTGGTTAGCGATGAGCCCCTGTTGACCGCATCGCAGCTGCGGGATCACTTACGTCGTTTCGTCGCACTCGATTACCACCGCAGCGCGCATGAGGGCCTGATCCTGCCCGGTGAAGAGGAGGCAAGGATGTGCCCTCTCGAGATGTGGGATGCGATGACTGAACTCACTGGGCGAATCGATGTGCCGCAAAATCCGGATCTGATCTACCAGTTCCTCCCGGTTCGATGGGGGACCATCAGCCACGCCGGTGTGGAGTTCAAGAACCTGGTGTACGACTCGCTGAAAGTCTTTGAGCCCTATCGTTCGGTGCCAGTCGGGCAGTTCCGACCTGAAGACCGCGCGGCACCCTTCTTCTACGATCCGCAAGATCTCTCGCGGATCTGGTTTCGCGATCCCGCGACGAACCGAGTCGAACCCATTGAATGGCGCGGCTCTGACCACACCGTCGCGCCAATGACAGCGGCGATCGTCGACGCCGCGCGGCGACGGATACGCCACCGAGGCGGAAACCTGGTCTTGAATCGGAATTCCGCCACGCGCCAGATCCTCGACGAACTCACCCAGATCACCGAGGCACCTGCAAAACCGAAACTACGCAAGAAGCTCATCGCTGCCCGGTTGCGGGTGGAGCAGGCCAAGGCCGATCACGCCGAGGCGCAGCAGCATCAAGACCAGGTGCAGCCCCCGCGGTCACACCCACGGCGGCCATCGCCGGCGCACGACCTGTGGCCCGAGCTTCCGGAAGGTGCCTAAACGTGGATGCCCAGCTATGGCACGACTACTGCACGATGCAGCCACCAGCAGAGCCCCAACCGGTCACCGTGCGGCAGTGGAAGGTAATGACACGTCAGCAACGGGCAGGCCACATCGACCATTTGACCGAATGGCTACAGAGCCTGTTTCTGCCCACCGGCGACGTGGTGGCGATCTACGACGCTATCGACCACATTGTTCGAATCAACAAGTTGACTCCACCGGGCGCGAAGAGCTTGCCCGCGCTCTCAGGACCGAACTACGCCGGCAAGAGCACGATGATGATGCGTTGGGCGCGCGAGAAGTACTTAGCGTGGATCGCTGACGCCGAACTGGACCCCTACGGGCGGCCGATCATCCGCCCCGAACCGGGGTGGGAAGTCGACCTGGATCCCGTTGTATGGATCGACCTCGACGCCGCTGCCCAGATTAAGGACGTCGACGCAGCAATCCTGGGGTTCTTCCACCTTTCGGCCGAGGGAGCAAAACGCGACATATCGATGGCGGCGATGGACGCGGTTCGAAGACACCGAACACAGATCGTCATTATCGATGACGTTCACCTGCTCAAGACGAACTGGAAATCGGGACGCGACGTGCTCGACCACATCAAGCACCTCAATACACGCCTTGGCCAGATCGGCGTCACACTTGTTCTCATCGGTGCCGATCTCGAAGCCCGAGACCTAGTGCATGACCCACAAATCGCGGCCCGTCTCCGGCTGAATCGGTTCGGGCCGTACGAGATCGACGATCTCGACGCCGATCGGATCGGTTGGCAAGTGATCGTGCGCGATTTCGAGAGACTGCTGCTGCCTCATCTGCCGCGAAGTCGACCGAACGAGCTGCACACCAAGCTTGCGGCCGAGCTCTACCACCGCACGCACGGCTACCTCGGAGACCTCAAAGCGCTGCTCTGCGAGGCGACGATCGGGGCAATCACTGATGGCACCCACAGGATCCTGCTCCGGCATCTCAACGTCGTGACGTTGAGCAAACGTGCAGAGGAACAACGTCTGGTACCCAGCTGAAAAGCTGGGCAACGCCAGCACAAAGTCACGGCGATGGTCCAGTGACCGCTGCGCCGATCGCACCTCCTCGACCGGAATGACGCGCGATGGCTGGTCGCAGGGCGTGTGGTGCGTTTACCGGTGTGCGGACCCAGGTTGAACCTCGAACATCGCAATGTCAACGTGATTTGGCTCCGGTTTGACGGCTTGATTTGGCCCCGGTCGTGTTGGGGGGTTTCGCGTTTCGTGCGTGGGCGAGTCGGTAGGAGGTGCTGCCGGTTTCGATGATCTGTCCGGCGAAGGTGAGCCGGTCGACGATGGCGGCGCAGAGTCGGGGGTCGGTGAAGGTCTTCGTCCAGGAGGAGAACGGCTCATTGGAGGCAATGGCGATCGCGGAGCGTTCTTCTCGTTCGGTGAGGACTTGGAAGAGCAGCTCGGCGCCGCGGCGGTCCAGTTGCAGGTATCCCAGTTCATCGACCAGGAGCAGATCGACGCGGCCGTAGCGGGTGATGAGTTTGGTCAGGTGTTTGTCATCGGCGGCTTCGACGAGTTCATTGACCAGCTTGCTGGCCAGGGTGTAGCGGACGGTGTAGCCGGCTTCGGCGGCCAGGGTGCCCAGGGCGATGAGTAGGTGACTTTTCCCGGTGCCGGAGTCACCGATCAAACACAAGGGGTATCCGGCTTTGACCCAGTCGCAGCTGGCCAGCTGGCCGATGATCGCGGGGTTGATGGCGGGGTTGGCCTCATAAAAGAAGTCCTCCAAGCGTTTAGGGCGGGGGAAGCCGGCGTCGCGGATACGCCGGTCCGCGCGGCGGCGGGTGCGGTCGTCGCATTCTGCAATCACCAACTCGGAGAGGAACTCGAGATAGGTCAGATGTTCACGTTGCGCGGGGGTGGCGGCGATCTCGCTGAACCGGTCACGGATGGTGGGCAGTCGCAGCATGCGGCAGCCCTGCTCAATGGCCGCGGTGGCGGCCTGCTCGGTGACTGCGCGTCGGGCGGTCATGAGGTCTCCCTGCCGAGCAGGATGTCGTATTTGTCCATGCAGGGCAGCGGCTGCGCGTGGGGGCACCCCGGCGCGGTGGGCGGCCAGGACCAGCACCTGCGCGCCGGGCTGAACCACATCGCCTGCAGGAAGCGTGGTTCGGCGCTCGGTGGCCTTGCGGGCCTCCAGGGCGACCACATCGGGGTTGACCGAGCCGACCGCCAGGGCGGCGGTGATCCCGGCGAGCCCGGTCGAGGTGACGGTGCAGCAACAGGACTTCCACTAGGGCACGGGTGCCCGCCGCGTCGCCGTGGGCCCTGCGGGCGGCGGCCCGGAATCGCTCGTGCCCGGCAGTGAACACCTTGGCCGCACGGGCCTGTGACAACGCGGTCGCCCCGGATAGCGCGCCGGGCTTGCGCAACAAGATCTCCAGATAGTGATCCAGATCAAGGACTTTGGCGCACTTGCCGATCGCCCGCTGATGGCGGGCCACCACCACAGTGCGGTCATGACGGTCACCGTCGAGGCCGACAGCTTCACCCGCAGCCGATGGCCGATGAAACGGGCCGGCACCGAGTACTGGTTGCACCGCACCATCACCTGCGCGTAGCGGTCCACCCGCGGGGTCAGGGTCAGCGTAGTGTCGAACGCCTCGCTGGGCAGCGACCGCAGCAGGGTCTGCTCCATCGCCCAGTCCTGGGCCACGCTGGTGGCCCGGTTGCCGATCCGGCGGGCGTCATCAGCGTCATCGGCGGCTTCCAGCAGGGCGTTGAGTTCATCGATGGAGTTCACCACCGGCATCGGCACGCAGTGGTTGCGGCGAAACCGCCCGCCCTCGTGTCCGGGCTGGCAGTACCAGGCCTCAAATCCGTAATGGGAGCGAAAGGCGATCCAGCGGTCGTTCTCCTGCCGCGAGCGCCCGAACAGCACCTGTTTGACCGCGCTGTTGAGGTTGTCGTAGCGGATCTTGTCCACCGGGACACCGCCGAGCCGTTCGAATGCATGAACGTGGCCCTCCAAAAACGCTTCCTGACCGGCGGTCACAGACACCCGATGCGCTGCCCGGCCCGAGTAGGACAACCTCAGTGTCAGGGTGAGGTTGCCGCTTGTTGCGGTGGTTGGATCCTGATCGCCTGGTGTTTGGCTCGTAGGCTCGTTGCCGCCTTCGGGTTGGCGTTCATGCGTTTTGTCGGCATCAGGTGTGAAGGACCGGCCGGCGTGACTTGATAGGAGCGTGGCATCGCCCCCACTGAGATGTGTCCGCCGACCGGCCCAACCGTCACCTCACAGTGAAGGAGGCAACCTCCATGGTTGTTGTTGGAGCCGATGTCCACAAGCGCACGCATACGTTTGTCGCCGTGGATCAGGTGGGCCGCAAAATCGGCGAGAAGGTCGTCGAGGCCACTACGGTAGGTCATCACCAGGCGATCCGATGGGCTCGCACTCAGTTCGGTGTCGAGCTGGTGTGGGCGATTGAGGATTGCCGACACTTGTCAGCGCGTTTAGAGCGCGATTTGTTGTCCGCCGATCAGAAGGTGGTACGAGTCCCGTCGAAGTTGATGGCCCAGACCCGGGCCTCGGCTCGTACGCGGGGCAAGTCTGATCCGATTGACGCGTTGGCCGTCGCGCGGGCCTACCTGCGTGAGCCCGATCTTCCGGTGGCTTCCCACGATGAACTGTCGCGGGAGTTGAAGCTGCTGGTGGATCGGCGTGAAGACCTTGTGGGGCAACGCACTTCGACGATCAACCGGTTGTTGTGGAGAGTGCACGAATTAGATCCTGGCCAGGCGCCGAAACCGGCGTCGCTGGATCTGGCCAAGCACCGCAGGATGCTCGGTGATTGGTTGGCCGCCCAGCCCGGTCTGGTGGCCGAGTTGGCCCGCGAGGAGTTGGCCGACATCACCCGACTCACCGAGGCCATCAATGCTTTGGCGAAACGGATCGGCGAGCGTGTCCGCGCGATCGCTCCGGCGTTGCTCGCCATGCCCGGCTGCGGCGAGCTCACCGCCGCCAAGATCATCGGCGAAACCGCCGGGGTCGCCCGCTTCAAAAGCGAAGCGGCGTTCGCCCGGCACACCGGCGTGGCGCCTATCCCGGTGTGGTCAGGCAACACCGTCGGCCGGGTCCGGATGACCCGCACCGGCAACCGCCAACTCAACGCCGCTCTGCACCGCATCGCGGTCACCCAGATCCGTCTCGACGGCCTGGGACAGGCCTACTACCGCAGCCGTCTGGCCGCTGGCGACTCCAGCACCGAGGCCCTGCGCTGCCTCAAACGCCGCCTCGCCAGAGTGGTCTTCCATCACCTCCACACCGACCACAACATCCGAACAAAGCCTTGCCAACCGGCAGCGGCTTGACATAGGAGAAACGCATGGTGAACAGCGCCGTTTTCGTCTTCACCCCAGCAAGAATCACCCACAGGTCGTGGAAGTCGACTTCGCCCTGAGCGGCCGGCTCGTAAGTCTGTGGGACGTACCCCAACTCCAACGGCCGGCCTGCTTCAGCCAGAATCTGCGGGCGCCGCTTGCGGACATGATCACGCACCGTCGAGTACGACAACGCCTGCGCGCCATGCTCATCGACCAACCTGGCCAAGACCCGCCGCGCGGTGTGGCGCTGCTTCTTAGGGGCGTCCAGATCGCTGCGCAACATCTCATCAATCGCCGCCTTGAACGGCTCCAACCGCGGCGCTGTCCGCGCCGCCGTCTTGCGCGGCGCCGGCACCGCCGACTCGAGCGCCTGGCGCACCGTGCGCCGATGCACCCCGTGCTTATCGGCCAACGCCCGGATCGACAACCCCTCGACCCGGTGATCACGCCGAATCGCCGCGAACTGCTCCACCTTCGACCTCGCCCTCCGCACGCCTCACACCTCCATGACCGGCAATCCGGACTATCCGGACACCGATCACGCTGGGGTGGGGCCAAATCAAGCCGTCGCAACCATCACGGCGTGTCGAACAAGTGGGGCCAAATCAGACCGTCACAACAACACTCCGTCGCCACACAGATGGGGCCAAATCAAGCCGCCCCCTGGGGCCAATTCAGACTGTCACGGCCATCGAACAGACGGGCAGCAGCCGCCCACTGAGGCCCGAAGGCGAAGACGCTTACGCCACAGCGAGATTAACCCCGTCATCCGACAAGCTGATCCAGTGCCGACTGGTCGAGCACAAGGGAGCGCAGTGCCGCACGCGCCGGCTCCGGAAGGCGATCGCGGAACACGCGGTAGGTCGCCTTAATCTCCCGGGCAGGCGGCGCTGGCCAGGCAGGGCTGACATCGAGTAAGCCTTGAGCCACCTCGCACCACATCCAGGTGATCGCGTAGGGCGACGAAGTGGGCCGCCGATGCGGTGTCATCGTCGTCCGCCAAGTTTCGAACCAACCGCCGGGATCTCGGGTCAATGCGCGGACCCGAGCCTCATGGTCGCGGAAATTGCGGCTGCACGAGAGCATGCCCATCGCGGTGTTGACGGCGTCGGCGAATACTTTTGGAGAGACCCGCAATCGGGCGCTGGATGCGCGGGCGGCGCGGACACCGACCACCGGGGCCAGACCGATGCTCACTGCGGCATCCGACCAATTGGCCACGTCGGCCACGAGTCTGACCATGCACAGTGACACATACAATCTGCCCGTCCATTCGTATCCACCGAGCATCTCGTCAAAACATGCGTGGTAGATGTCGGGGTCGATCAGCTGTGGAATGGCCGAGTCTTGAAGCAATTCACTGCGACGAACATTCTGAAGACGCCGCCCGACGTGGTGGCGTTGCCCAGCTGCGGTACTGATGAGCCGCTCCATCGTCGGTGTGCGTGTCGTGCGATTCACTAACCACGCGCACGGGCCGTTTTTCGCCTCGGCAATCAGACCCAGCCAGGGGCACAGTCGGGTAGCGGCGTCTTCAACGTGTATCTGCTGAAGGATGTCGGCAGCATCGGTGAGAACGTGCCCTCGGACCACCGCACTCTGGGGTGGGCTGATCCCCCAGCGTGGCCCGCGAAGGTTTGTTGTGCGATCACGGGCTTCGGCGTGGAGGACCTCGGCCCAGTTCCTTACCAGTGGCCCGTCTGGCCGCGACAGCAGGTGAAGCAACAAGGTTGCGAGATGCCGGATTTCAGCTAAGAAGAGTCGAGGGTCAACGCGCCTGCCTAGCATCGGCACGGTCTCGCCGGCCAGCGCTTCCGCCAAGATCGTTGCGGTGCTGAGCACTTGTGGTGGAGCTGACTCTGGAACGTGTCTAAGCAGCGATTGCCTGCATGGATTGCGTAGGCCGACAGGGTTCGCGCATAACTGTTGCGGACCGGCCAGGGGACGCAACGGCGAATAGCGGTGAGTGCGAAATCGATGACCGCAACCAATGCAGTGTGTCGTCAGGAAGACCCCGTGGCGAGGACACGTCGCGGCAAGAGGCAGTCGCCATTCCAACGCCCAGATGCCGTCCTCGGCCAGGCACAGGGGGCACAACTGCGAGCCGAACTGGGGAAACCAGCCCTGTGTCACCACGTGTCGGAAGGTGTGCCGACGAAGGGGATCCAGCCCGTCGAGATACAGCGGCAACCCGTCGTCGAACCGCAGGAGCGTGGCATCGGCAACGGAAGCCCCATCGACGCCAGTCAAACGGGCGATCCTGCTGATGATCAAAGGATCCGGTTTGATCATCATGAAAGCCGCACCGGGGGAGCCGGAATGCTCAGCCGCGGTAAGAAGCCGCAGCACCTGAGGTGGCGATAATCCGTTGGCGATGGCGAGCCGTTCCAGGAAGCTGTCAAGAGATTCTCGCTCGTCCAATGCTGGTCGACTCGGCAGCAGGCCTCGTGTAGCCACAGCAGGCCCCGCCTATGGTTCCAGCCATGCGGCACCGCGTCGGCACGAAGACCCACGACGGCACAGTTCAGCGCCCTCACCGACGACTGGTGCGGTCAAAACGACAGCTGGAGGTCGGCATCGAGGAGTACCAGCCACCAACGCAATGTACTACTAGTAGGGCATTAGGGGTGGATCGAGTGTGTAGTCAATCTACGAGGACGGCCGCTGGCGCACCGGGTCGATCACAAGCGCAAGGCCACGTCAACCGCAAGTTGTTCGCCACCGCTAGCCGCCCAGATAGGGGTCGAGGGCCTCCAGGGGCGCAATGGCAACCCGGCTCGGCAGCCGCCCCCGCGGCCCGTAAGGGTCTGTCATCGCTAAGTGCTGCCGGCCGCGATCGCATCGCACACCTGCCGTTGCGGAACAACTTCGCCGTGTTCAACGGGACGGTGCTGCGAGGGCGGGAAACAGCTGATCGCCACAAAACGCACAGAAAGCACTACTAGTAGGGCTGACATCTAGGGTTTGAGCGTGAGTACTGGATTGCGTGCCGACGCGCCCCAGTCAAAACGACCCCAAGCGCGTCGTCGCATGGGAGCGCCGACGTCGGATGGTCGGGACACGGATCCAAAGCTTGCGTATTGAACGCGGCTTAACTCAGGAACAACTGGCGCAGCTATCGGGGGTATCCCGCAACGTGTTGATGGATGTCGAGCACGGCCGCCGGGGAATACTGCATGAGCGGCTCTTCGACATCGCCACGGCATTGGGCGTACCAGCCGTCGATCTTCTCGAAGGCATTCGCTGAGAATCGGTCCGGAATACGACCCGCCAGGCTCGGCGAATGGCAATTCAACGTGAACCGTCGGCCACGGACCAATACCACTCCTTCTAAGTCGGTCAGGATGCCGTGTAGCTCAGCCCCGCTCACCCCGCCCTTTGCCGCCTGGTCGCATCGCTTCCCCGCTCCGATGTGCAACCCTGGCCGCGGATGCGGGGTAGGTGCGTGATTCCGCGAAACGGTGTCTCGGCCAAATGCGCTTAGCGAGCGGTGTGGTTCTTGGGCCGGCCAGAACGACGCCTTCTCTTTGGCCAACGACGTCACTTCCGTCCGGCCGGGTTAAGCGCGAAATCGTCCTTCCAATGGCTATAGTGCAGCTACGCTTACTAGCCCTACTAGTAGGGTTTTACGACGACGTGTGGAGGATCTTCCTGTTGCGGAGTGGGGCTCGACTCGGGGAAGACACAGAAGGCGACGGTATGGGGTCGGCGGCGGACAGTAGATTGTGAAAACAGCGAATCGCCGACGCAAAGCCGCGCGGCGCAGAGCGCGCCAGCTCGGGCGGAATGGGGCGGGTTGCCAGGCTCACCCAAGGACTTGCGACGATCGCCGGGCCGTCGATGCAAACCTTGACAAACTGTTGATTGACCGTGGCTGGATGCTGGTCGAACGTGGTTGGGCAGGCGACGTCTATGACTGGCCGGCTTCTGCGGCGAATCGTGGCCACGAGGTGACCTATCTGATTGCTGCAGCGGACGACAACCTGGACAGCGGCGCGCCGTACCGGGTGGCACTAATCGATGGAGAGTTAAGGGCTTACGACCATAAAGACCGCCTCGCCGCGGATCTCGAAGATATTGAGGCGCGGCGGTTCGGCTACTGATCCCGCGAATCTGCCAAATGTGACCTCATCGCGGCGGTTTCGGCGCAGCGACACGTAGTCGCTTGCGACCCTGTCCGGCGGCCGCGCAGTCACCGGTTGGAAAGGCGCTTTCCACAGGCGGGACACCACTTGATCTCGGCGCCGAACAGTGCCTCGATCGATGACAGATCGTCTTTGTGCAGCGTGCATTGCTTGCGGGCGAGGTGGATTCGGATGGTGTCGACGATGAACTGTGCCCGCTCAACAAGTGTGGTGCCATAGGCGTCGTCATCGATGGTGCCGTGGGCGATGATGTCTCCCTCGTCTAGCTCTTTTTGCCCGTATTGGGGTGTGCCGTCGCTGTTGGTGCCGGCGAGCGTGCGGGCGAAGCGGCCGCTGGGCCGAAGGTCGAGCTCGATGCGCCATTCGCCGTGGCGCTCGCGGAAGTAGAAGCTGTGCCCGTCGACTTCTCCATCCCACTGCTCAGGGACCAAGCCGACTGGCTACCCACGGTGACACCCTGTTGGACCGCCAGCCAGGCCTGCAGGTCGGCTTCAGCGGCTTGCTCGTCGGCCCGGATCTCTTGTCCCTCCGGCAATTCCCAAAACGCTTTGATGTCGTTGAGCCATTCGTGCCAGGAGCGGCGGCGATCCTCGCGGGTGCGGGCACAGGTGCAGGCGAATCCGTAGTCGTGCAGGTCAGATTCGGGTAGCCGCGCGCGTGACACCCGCACCGGCAGCGCTCGCCGCTATCGACGTAGCGCCAGACGGTGAGCGCATCGAGGGCCACGTTGGCGAGCACTACGGGTTGAGGGCACCGTGCAGGTCGAACACCGTCGTCAGGTGATCGCGGTAACGGCGGCGCGCCTCGGTGCGGGCACGCTCGAGCGCCTCCCGGTACTCGTCGGCGCCGGGAACGTTGGAGAAGTCGGTGACATAGAGCTCCGCGGGTTCCTCATCCACGCCCTCGAGGATGGCATGAGCGCACCGTGGTGTCGCCTCAATTCTCTTGGTCAGTGCAGCGGACCGACCATCGCGGCAAGCTGACTCAGCGCTTGCTGAAAAACAATGTTGACTACAGACCCGGCAGGGTGCGATTCTGTTCGGCTGCTCTTTTCCCGATGATGACAAATGAGGCAATGAACCGAACAGAGGACGAACTGAGCGACCTGACCGCCGACCCGGCCTACCGCGCGGGGGCTCATCGGCGACCCCTTACCGATGTCAACACGTGGCTGGAGAGCGTCGACGGTGGTGTGCGGCCCGCGCTGCGTGCCCTGGGCGAGCTGCTGGTCGGCGTCGCCGAGCACCATGGCGCCGAGAAACCGGAGAACGCCGACCAGTTCACCGCCCGATGCCTGGGAGTGGCGGGCTGCGGGCAACTGGTCGATGAGGAACGCAGCCTTAACCCGTTGTCGTGGTTCACCTTCGCGCTGGCGCTGGCCGAGTGGATCGATAAGTATGCGCAGGCTTGCGAGGTCGGCCCCGGTGAGTACGCCGACCCGCCGAAGTGGACGCAGACCCGGATCGGAGGTCAGGATTACCGCCACCCGCTATGTTTGCGGGTGTATTTTCCCGCCGGGACGCTGCTCGACGACGTCGGGTGTGTGATCGCCCTGCAGGGACGGCAAAGCATGCTGCGGTCGGTCGGTGTGAGCGCCTACGTGGCGCCGGGCCACCAGGACCGCGCCCGCGTGCTGCTGGACCGGCTCGCTGAACGCGCCAACGATCTCAACCCCTACCGAGGCCACGCGGTGCGCGCCACCCACACCGCCGGACTGACCTTGACCGTCATCGACTTGCCCTCGACCGCAACCCGAGAGAACGTCATTGTCGCCGACCAGGTCTGGACTGAGATTGATCTCGGCGTCCGCGCGGTGCGCGACCGCCACGACCTGCTCAACGCCCACAGGCTGGGTGCGCGCCGTGGTGTGCTGCTGTGCGGCCCGCCAGGCGCCGGGAAGTCGGCCGTGAGCGCCGTCGTGGCCCAAGAGGTCGTCGGGCAATTCACTGTCATCTACGTCGACGCCAAAGCTGGTACCCAGCTGCTCAGCGCCGTCGTGGAGGAAGCCCAGCGCCTCGGCGGCCCGGTGCTGCTCGTGCTCGAAGACATTGACCTGTGGTGCAAAGACCGCAGTACCGGCGGTGCCGGGTTGTCGGAATTGTTGCAGGCCATGGACATCCAGCCCGACGCCCGCATCCTGGCGCTGGCGTCCACCAACGACGCAGCCACCTTGGACCAGGCGGCCATCCGCACCGGGCGGTTCGACTCCATCGTCGAAGTCGGCTACCCCAACTCCACCGATGCTGCCCGGATTCTGGCGGCCCTGATCCGCGATCTACCTGGCGGCCACGCGGTCGACTGTGCGGGCGTGGTGGCGGCGCTTCCCGAGCGCACCAGCGGCAGCGACATCCGCGAGATCGTGCGCCGTGCCGTGCTCGCGGGCCGCGACGGACGCGTCAGCACCGCAACGCTTTTGGCGGAGGTAGGCAACGGACGCTACCGTGCCGCGATACCGGAAGGGATGTACCTCTAGGGAAGCGAAGACCACATGTTCGCCGGATTTATTGACCCGCAGAAGCCACTGCGGCGGGTCGCGGTACCCGACACCCGAGCGAATCTGCGATGGCACTGCGGCCAGCGAGAACATGTATGCCACTGTTAACGGCGCCCAGGCGGGAGGAGCACGACGCCGCGCGACGTCTTGCCGAACGCAGCGGGGGCGGCGAGGTGCGAGACCACCGCAAAGACAATAACCAGATTCGGAATGCGGATACCGTCGGAAAAACACCCGTACCCCCCGAAGGGCTGAGTCTGGCGCCGGGGCAGCACGCCGGGCGGCCAACCCGCGAGCTGCTGCCTCAGATCTAAAGAATCGGGGTCGATCAAATTCTGATTCGAAATCTCCTGCCGCCGTTGGTGTCACATGTCGTCCTTGGTGATCGCGCGCGTTATTCAAGCAGTTAGGAAAGAACCCTCAAGTCCGCGAATGGGACGAAGTGATTGCCACTCTGGGGACCGCCCGAAGGTGTCTTTCGGCCGCGCCGCTCACCGGCTGACATCAGCGATGGCGCTGGGCGGCTACTTCGCGCCTCATAAACCAGTTAGCCGCCAACCGTCCCGCGCTGCAGCGTGGTATCAGCCGCTGCCCTTACCCGACATAGGCCCGCGGCAGAACCAAATCGGGTAAAATATCGAAGGTGGACTCACCGAACAAGAGTCGGAAGGAGCCTGAGATGCGCCAGCGAAAATCGCGCTGCCGCATGCGTACTACTTCAGGCGTCCGTAGCTCAGTCGGCAGAGCAGCTTCCTTTTAAGTAGCGGGTCGGGGTTCGATTCCCTCCGGGCGCACCGGCCGGTAACCAGACCGGCGACGCGAGAGGGCTCCTGCCAATAGTGTTCAGCATGGGGCATGCCATTGAAGAGCTGTGGGCGATCTGTCATCGATCGAAGCGCTGCTCGGCGCCGAGATCAGCTGCTGTATGGCCTGTGGCACCCGCCAATCCACGGCGATGACCGAGGGAGCGCCGATGTGCGTTTCCCCTCAGGTTTCGTACCCTGTGGGCGGTGCGTCATCTTGAGGTTGTTCAACTGATTTGGACTGTACTGATGATTATTAACGACTGTGATCATCGACGTGGGCAAAAAGCGAACCCACGGTGGTCGCTTCGCGGAGACACGTCGAGGACGCACACAGACCGTTGGTTCGTAGGCGCAGGGCGATGATGTCGCCCTCGTCTAGCTCCTTTTCCCCGTATTGGGGTGTGCCGTCGCTGTTGGTGCCGGCGAGTGTGCGGGCGAAGTGGCCGCTGGGGCGAAGGTCAAGTTCGATGCGCCATTCGCCGTGGCGCTCGCGGAAGTAGAAGCTGTGCCCGTCTACTTCGCCGTCCCACTGTTCAGGGACCAAGCCGGCCATGGCTACTTACGATGGCACCCTGTTGGACCGCCAGCCAGGATTGCAGGTCAGCTTCCGCGGCTTGCTCCTCGGCCCTGATTCGTTGGTCCTCCGGCGATTCCCAAAACGCTTTGATGTCGTTGTGCCATTCGTGCCAGGTGCGGCGGCGGTCCTCGCGGGTGCGGGCACAGGGGCAGGCGAATCCGTGGTCGTGCAGGTCGGTTTCGGGTAGCCGCGGGTGACATGCGCACCGGCAGCGCTCGCCGCTGTCGACGTAGCGCCAGACGGTGAGCAGCCTGGACATGTAAATCCCAACGCGGGATTACGTACGAGGCTGTGACGGCTCAGGTAGGACCCGGACATGCATCGTCCGATCGCATCAACGTACATCCACGCATATCCCCGCATCGCCGCGCTACCCTGTGCAGGATGGATGGGTCGACGGGTCGCGTGCTTGGTGCGCTGTTGGCTAAACATCAGATTGATCTGACCGTCGACGAGGTCCTGGACGAGCTGGACTCCGCGTTTGCGGCCATCCCCTGGGCAACCACCCTGTCGGCGACAGAAGTGGATTTCCTGCGCATGCGCGTCGAACCCCAGGCAGCATCCGTGATCGACGCCTGGTCGGCCGATGACGAACGTCGGACCCGCGCCCGCATTGCGGTGCGCCAACTCAGCAGCGCGCTCTCAGGATCGGTCAGCATCAAGGAAGCCGCCGCGATGCTCGGCGTCGACCGCTCCCGGGTGGCGCGGCGCATCACTGGAAATGCGTTATGGGCCTTCGATCTTCAAGGAAGCCGACGCATCCCGCGCTGGCAGTTCCTAGGTGACGAACTGCTGCCAGGCTTGGACGCGATCGTGCGCGCGATACCACGGGGCATCACCCCCGTGGTTCTGGATATATTCATGCACACCCCGCAGCCCGACTTCGACGACCGCACCGCGATCGAGCACCTAGCCGGCGGCGGCGACCCGGCATTAGTTGCCGGATTCATCGCCGACCTCGGGCGCTGGTGAACCTACGGCCCACTGAAGGCGCCACGAATGGCCCCCCGAACACCTCAGCAGGGAACCCACCAAATTGCCGACTACACCGGCGCGCTATGGCGGGTCCACCGCACCGAAGGTGAGCGCCTCAGCCGTGGAACAAGCTGCGCACCTATTTAGGGGCCGCGGCCGCCCGCGCGGTGGCACCGACACCCGGGTCCTGCTAGTCGGGAAGTAGCGAATGACGAGGTCCGGTCGGCGACGTAGTTGGTCATTATCGGAGCTTCTCCGACGCGGGATAATCCCCGAACCATGCGAAGTGAAGGCTCGGACTGCCGCGCTGAACGGCTGTGACGAGTCGAGGTTTTGACCGCATCCGGTCCATCGCTAATCACAGTTCGTTGCATTAGCCATCGGCGCCCCAGGGCACGATTGTGGTGGACAGGCTTCGTCAAGGCGACGTGCGGCGCTGCGCTCCGGGGAAGAGTCGAGTAGCCGACAAGCTCCGATTACGCTGATGTCTGGGGTGTCGAACATCTTGCCGAGGTCGAGTTGACCGCACTGCACCGCGCCGAAGAATCCGCCACCGGTAACCAATGCTTCGCCGTTGATGTAGCTCGATCGGGGGCTGTTAAGGAAGATCAGAGCCACGCCTGTTCCTCGGCGGTTGAGCGCCGACGGATCGGCCTGACGAAGGCGTCAATGATGTTCTGCCCGGCGAATTCCACGAAATAGGGCAGCGCCGCGGTGTCGGTGGGGCCGGGGTTGATGCAGTTGAGCGGGATGCCATCGGTGATCAGCATGGCGGCCCGGGACGCAACCCAGGGCCTTGATCGACTTCTTGGAAAATAGGTATGCACCGACCGCTCCCATCTCGTCATTGGCCAGGCACCACCGCTTGCCCTCATCGAACCCGTCGGTGGACACCAGTTCCATCAGCTGCTTCAGCTCCTTTTGCCACCCAATGGCGGCATTGGACGCGACCACCGCGATCGCACCGCCGGCATGAATCTTGGCAGGACCAGGTCGTCGCCGTGGGTGAGGATCTGATTTGCTTGGGCTACACCGAGCCCCAGCGAACGGGACCCGTCCATCGCCGTGAGGCTGGCCGAGCTCGGTCCGGAGCGGGACTGCCCAAGGGCGTCTTCCAGGTGCTACACGGCGATAAGGAGGCCGTCGACGCCATCGTGAACCACTCGAGCATTAAGGTAGTCGGGTTCGTCGGCAGCTCCGACATCGCCCAGACATCTACTCGACCGCCGCCGCCAAGGGTAAGCGTGCACAGTGCTTCGGCGGAGCCGAGAATCACATGATCGTGATGCCCGACGCCGACCTCAACCAGGCCGTCGACGCACTGATCGGTGCCGGGTACGGCAGCGCGGGTGAGCGGTGCATGGCCATTAGCGTCGCCGTCCCGGTCGGCGAACAGGCCGCGGATCGGTTGCGCGCCAGGCTAGTCGAACGGATCAACAATCTGCGCGTCGGCCATAGCCTCGACCCAAAGGCCGATTACGGGCCACTGATCACGTCGGCGGCGTTAGCGCGGGTGAAGGACTACATCGGTCAAGGCATTGCGGCAGGCGCCGAAGCCGTGGTCGATGGACGCGAACGCGTCAGCGATGACCTGACTTTCGATGATGTCAGCCTGGAAGGCGGCTTCTTCATCGGCCCCACCCTGTTCGACCACGTCACCCCGGACATGTCGATCTACACCGACGAGATCTTCGGGCCGGTGTTGTGCATCGTGCGCGCGCACGACTACGAGGAGGCCCTGCGGCTGCCGTCCGAGCACGAATACGGCAAAGGCGTCGCGGTTTTCACCCGCGACGGCGACGCGGCCCGCGACTTCGTCTCCCGCGTGCAGGTCGGCATGGTCGGTGTCAACACGAAGACCGAGACCATCACCCAGCGATGGCCGTCGGTCATCAAAGACGGCGACGAGTTCAGCATCCCCACCATGAAATAGCCTTGACAGGCAACCACTTTCATACCATTCCAGCAGATTTCACACTCCAACGCAGGAGCAGCAGCGAGCGAACCGGTCATCATCGAGGGTGCGATCAACGGTGCGACGTCGAACACCGTGCATCCGAACGTGCCGGTGACAGGAGACGAGATCGTTGCCGACGCACTGTCCTGCTTCGGGGTTGGGGCTGCGATCGTTTCTGCATACCCACTACGACGGCCCAGGCGATCTGGCCGGATCGGCTCAACGCGTCGTTTTCACATGGAGTGACCGCCACGGTAGTAGGTAACTGCGGGCTGGGGTTCGCGCCGTGCCGCCCGGGCCGATCATGACGCGCTCGTCGACGTAATGGCTACATCGTTGAGCCCGCCTCGCCAATCGGGATCGCGACAGGCCTGAACAGCCGCCTAAATATATATTCATTTAAGTAATAAAACCTCTAGACGACTTCGCGGCGCCGTGGGTAGCCTACATCCATGTCAGACTCATTTCGGCCTTGCATTGACTAGGTTCCAGTCGATCCAACCGGCCAGGCCAGCCCTGTGGCAGAGCGTCCGCCGCCCGGCACCGCCGACCACCGTTTGGTGGCTAACAAGGAGAAGTTGGATATGCAGCATTGGCCGCAGCGTCTGCCCGCCTTCGTGGCTGTGGCCGGCGCTCTATTGAGCATTCCCGTCGCGCATGCGGATAATGACAACAACACGCTCATACCGAACAACAAGCGACTCAATGACGGTGTCGTCGCCAACGTCTTCACCGTGCAGCATCAAGCTGGCTGCATTAACGACGTGAGAATCAGCCCCCAACTGCAAGCCGCTGCGCAGCGGCACGCCGAGGATCTGCTGAACAACCGCGCCCTCGATGGTGATATCGGTTCGGACGGGTCTAGCCCGCAAGACCGCGCCAATGCGGCTGGTTTCCATGGCCCGGTGGCAGAGACGGTGGCGATCAACCGGTCAATCGCGATCAGCGGCAATGACTTGATCAACCGGTGGTATCACAACCCCGACTATTTCAAGATCATGTCCAGCTGTGCGAACAGCCAGATGGGGGTGTGGTCGTTGAACAGTCCGGATCGGACCGTTGTGGTTGCGCTATACGGACAGCCACAAGGCGATCCCTCGGGGCGGGGAGCAACACCACTAAATACCGACGGACAGAATATTCCGCTGGATCCCAGTCCCGACTATGACGCCAGCGACGAACTCGAGTTCGGTCTCAACTGGTTCCCGTGGATCCTCAGGGGGGTGTACCCGCCGCCGGGCAATCCTCCGGAGTAGAGCGGGATTCGTCCATCGTTAGCGAACCCGCATCAAAGGCCGCGCAGTCAACGTAGTTCGGCCAAAGATAGCTGGTCGCGTTAACAGGCGACTTTGATGGTGAAAGCGTCGGTTGACCTCAAGCTGGGGTTATCGGTGTTAAAGCCCTCGGCCCGTCCGCGGATCGTGTAGGTGTATCCGTGCAGGGTTACCTCGGCGGCGCCCTGGAGGTGTTCGGCGTAGCTGCCGGTGAACCCATCCAGATTGTTGATGTTGATCGTTTTGGCGGTCAAAAGACCCTCGTTGGACACGAACATGCTGGTGCCTGCCGCAGTGTCACCGGTAGTAGCCGTAGTTAGCGATCCCATCGGTACGCACTTCACCGCGTGGCTCTCTGGAAGCACATGGCCGTTGATCGTTACCTGCGCGGTTCCCGGGAGCAATGTACCGGGCGCAGGTTCGGCCGCGCGAGACGGTGAGCATGCCCCCACACTGGCTGCCACCAAAACGATCGCGGACGCATTGCGGAACCGCTTCTTCACGAGCTCACCTTCATTTCATCTCGCTGTCTTCCCGACTCCGCATTAAGAGCAGCTCGACCCTCGGCGGCAGCTTTGAGAGGGCCCCGGTTGGTGGTCCAGTCGCTATGCGGCTTGGGGTTGATGGGTCGTGGTCCACTGTAGGGCGTATTCGCTCGGGGTGAGTTCGCCGTGGGTGTGGGGTCGGTTGGTGTTGTAGTCGATCCTCCAGCCTTCGATGATGACTTGGGCTTCCAATAGGGAGTCGAAGCGCCAGGCGTTGAGCAGTTCGTCACGCAGGCGGGCGTTGAACGATTCGACCCAGGCGTTCTGCCGCGGTGAGCCGGGATCGATGAAAAGCGATCCAGCACTGTTGAATCGGCACCAGTCGCTCACAGCGTGGGCGACGAACTCGGGCCCGTTGTCGAAACGGACATACGCCGGTACCCCGCGGGCACCTGCGAGCCGGTCAAGCACAGCGACGACATCATCGGTGTTGATGCTGCGGTCGACCTCGATGGCCAGGGCTTCGCGGGTGAACTCGTCGATGATGTTGAGCAGCTTGAGAGTGCGCCCGTCAGCGGTGGTATCGAATTGGAAGTCCATCGCCCAGATCACGTTCGGGCGGATCGGTGACATCGCGCCCACCGCGACGCCGATACCGGTCAACCGCTTCTTGCGGCGCCGCTGCGGGACTCGCAGGCCTTCTTCGCGCCACAGTCGGCGGACGCGCTTGTCGTTGGCATGCCAGCCAGCACGGCGGGCCATCTTCGCTGCTCGGCGCCAACCCCACCGCGGCCGGTCGGTGGAGAACCGGCGCAGCCACCCCCGCAACTCGACCTCTTCGGTCGTCATCGGCGGCGACGTCAGCCGCATCGTGGAGCGGTGAATGCCCACCACCGTGCAGGCGCGGCGCTCAGACACCCCGAACCGCTCGCGCAGCATTACTGCTGCGCGGCGTTTGCGGTTCGGCGTCAGAAGTTTCCCGACCCGATCTCCTTGAGCATGTCGATGTCCAGGGCCTGATTGGCGACCATCTTCTTGAGGCGAGCGTTCTCGGCCTCGAGCTCCTTGAGCCGCTTAGCGTCGTTGGCCTTCATACCGCCGTACTGGGCCAACCAGCGATGCCAAGTCGACTCCGCGACTTCCAGATGCCGGCACACCTCAGCCAGTTCCTGGCCCGCGGCCAACAGCTTGTTGCCCTCGGCGAGCTTGCGGATGATCTGATCCGGCGTATGCCGCCGGCGCTTGTTCGATGCCATGTCGTCGGTGATTCTTCCTACCCGAATCCTCGGGCAACAGAGTCCCACAAACAACTGGATCACTTCAGAGGGCTCACCTCAGCTTACTCAGCACGGCGAGCGGCCAGCTAGGTAAAGCAACCGTATCCGACTTTGGTGTGGTCATGGTCGCCGGGTTCGTCGTCTTAACGAGGACAACAATGTTGAAGGGTTAGCCGCATTCCGTGACTTGATATCACCGAGGGCTATCGCCGAGGGGTGAGCGAGGCGACGAGCAAGTTTCGCAGCACGCCCTCGTCACCACCGTCGTCGGGCTCGGCGGGTTCAGCGATGAGGCTGAAGTTGACGCGGACGATCCAGCGGGCGAGGGTGCCGGCCGGAACATCTCGGCGGATATCGCCAGCAGCGGCAGCAGCCTCGAGGCGCCGCACCAGCGCGTCGGCGAGTTTGGCTCGCCACAACTCGGAGCCTTCGGCGGCGTGATAGGCAGCACCGACGGCTTGGTGGTCGTCAACTAGTGATCGCATTACCGGTGAGTCACGGGCGATGTCGATTCCCCGCATGCATGCGGCGACGAGCTGAACCAGAAAGGGCTCGTCAGTCTGCCAACATTGTTCGACGGCGTGCAGGGTAACAGTGAGCACTCGCATGAAGGAGGCGGCCAGCAGAGCATCCTTGCTCGGGAAGTAGTAGTACACGGTCGACCGGTGCACGCCTGCGCGCCGGGCGATGTCGCCCATCCGGGTACGGACAGGCCCCTTATCCGAGTAGCAGGAGTCGGCCGCGGTCAGCAACCGTTCGCGCGCCTCATCGTCTGCCGGGGAGTCGGCTCCGGCCGGCCTCGCGCGACGGCCTCTGGAGTGGGCTCTCACACCAGCACACTACGGCCTCGGTGGTGTGCCGGTGACCCATGCGAACGGCCCGGCCAGGACTGGTGACGGATTAGCTGCGCCGCGAGAGGTCGGCGGTGACTCGCGGCGGCGCCGCCGCCGGTTCCTGGCAGGCGACGCTCACCGGCCTCGAGCGCCTGCCCGGGAATCCGGCGATGAGGGCAAGGCCGCATCAGCTGAGCGAGGCTATACCCGGTCAGTTAACCGGGTAGCAACTGTAGGCACCGCACCTGACTCACCGCGGCTCAGCAGTGCAGAGTCCGCTCGAGATTCTCCAGCAATGGCCTCTAAAATGCGTTAACGATACAAACCGATATATAGATAACTATTTAGCTTTACCCATCACTTCGGTCTGCCGCTTTTGTGCGCTGGCTCACCGTCCTCCGCGCGACAGAGTATTCCTCAGGCCTGAGGCCGCTTAGTCGTAATCAGCGATTAATTCTCACGGCTGCGGGGGGCGGTGTCGATCGATGGTGGTATGCCCCGCATGACCAGGTTTGGCGCACTAGGAGGAGTAAAGCTCGCGCTGTCGCTAGAAAGTCGTAGCCCACCGTTGTGCGTAAGCGCAGGTCAGGGCCCTGCCGATGGATCGGCGCACCCCGCGGGCGTCTCAGCGATAACGACGCTGGAGACGGGCCGGTGTGCACTCAATCCGGCTCAGCGGCGGGCTGTCACGGTGGAGATGCAAGGGATGCATCGCCGCTTCTCTGGCCTGATTTACGTCACGACCGCTATATTATTTCAACTATTTCGAGCTACGCGATAAGACCAGCGAGCGACGCATCTAGGCTCATTGCAAGAGCCCGTACTTAGCGTCCCGCTCATAAACCTGTGAGGGTGTTAATCACAAATATATTCGGGGATATCATAGTTCCACCTATGAAGCAGAATTTGTAATTAATACCGTAATTAGCCAGCCAATAGCAAACTTTCTGACGTCGGACTGGTCGCGATGCGCGTGCGCCTGGCACATCGGCCGCCCGGCCGGTTGGACGCGTACGATCAGCCATCTCGCACGATCACTACGGCATCTAGTAGGTACTATGCCGCTTGGCGAGGTGTGGCAACCCAGCCGGCGGCGGCGCTGCGAGCGCGGGTATTGCGACATCTCGGCAAAAATTGTCGGAAGTTGCAGCAAACCGCCACCGATGCACGGACGCCGCTAAGCGGGTTTGTCCGAAATGAATGTTTGTCGATGTTGCTTTGCCTTAATGTAATGGTGTAGCGTCCCGCTGTGCTCTGGGCCACACCGCTCGAAAGGCAAGCAGCACGTCATACCGCTGCGGGGAGGATTCATCGTCTAATGTCGGCTCTGACTGGTTACAAACGAGTGTGCTAGTGGTGGCGGCGGACACAGAACCTATTACTGCCTCTGTCGGCGTGCCGGCGCCAGCTGAGGCGTCCCCGGGCGCTCCTGCCTGGAAGGCCTCTGCTGGCAAGCCGTTGCGCGAGATCGGCAGCTTCTTCGCGTTGTCGCTCGAGATCTTGGCGCAGGTGGTCCGTCCACCCTTCGCCTGGCGTGAGTTCATCCATCAGGCGTGGTTCGTGGCCCGGGTGTCGAGCGCCCCCGCCGTCTTCTTGGCGATCCCGTTCAACACCCTCGCCGTGTTCATCATCAACGTCCTGCTCGTCGAAATCGGCGCTGCCGACGCCTCGGGAACTGGCTCTGCGCTGGCCGCCGTGGTCTACCTCGGTCCGATAACGGCGGTGTTGGTAGTCGCCGGTACCGGCGCTACCGCAATGTGTGCCGACCTAGGCGCTCGCACCATCCGCGAAGAAGTCGACGCCATGCGCGTGATGGGGATCAACCCGGTGCAACGGCTTCTGGTGCCCAGGGTGCTGGCGTTGGGGCTCAACGGGTTGGTATTGAACGCCATCATCACCATCGTGGGCTTGGTAACCGAATATTTGTTCTCGGTCTACTTTCAGCACATCAACCCGGGCTCTTACATGGCGAGTCTTACCCTGCTCGTTGGCCTGACCGACGTGGTCATCGCCTTCGCCAAGGCGCTGCTGTTCGGCCTAGTTGCCGGTTTCATTGCTTGCTACAAGGGCGTTAGCGTGGGCGGCGGTCCGCAAGGCGTCGGCAACGCGGTGAACGAAACCGTGGTGTACACCTTTATGGCGTTGTTCGTGATCAATGTGGTGCTGACCGCTGTTACAACGAAGGCGACGACGTGACCGCCATCCCAGCGGCACATCGGCTGCCGCGGCTGGCGAAGGGCGTGCGCGGTTTTGCTGACGGATGGAACCGGCTCGGAAGCCAGACCGCGTTCTACGTCAAAGCCCTCGGCTTGGTCTGGGAGGCTATGGCCCGCTACAAGGTGGAGACGCTGCGCCTGATCGCCAACATGAGTTTGGGCGTGGGCGCTCTGGCCATCATCGGCGGCACCGTGGTAATCGTCACCACCTTGACGATGTCAACTGGGGGACTCGTCGGCATCCAGCTATACCGATCGTTATCCGATGTCGGGGTGCAGGCATTGAGCGGTTTCGCGTCCGCCTACATCAACACCCGTATCAGCTCGCCGCTGATCGCCGATATCGGCTTGGCTGCCACAATTGGCGCCGGTGCCACCGCACAGCTGGGCGCCATGCGGATCAACGAGGAGATCGACGCGCTCGAGGTGATGGGCATCCGCACGATCGCCTACCTGGCCTCGACTCGGGTGTTGGCGGGCGTAGTTGTCGTCGTTCCGCTGTGGTGTATGGCGGCGCTGTCGGGATTTCTGGCCACGCGCATGCTAGTGATCTTAATCTACGGACAGCCTCCGGGCGTATATGACCACTATTTCCACACTTATCTGCAACCAACAGACCTCATTTGGTCGTTGATGCAAGTGATCGCCTCTGCGGTAACGATCATGCTGGTGCACACCTATTACGGTTTCAACGCCTCGGGCGGGCCGGCGGGCGTCGGTGAGGCGGTCGGTCGTGCTGTGCGCACGTCACTGATCGTGGCGGTGGCGGTGACGTTGGCGGTGGCGCTGGCCGCCTACGGTGTTTCCGGCAACTTCCACCTGTCCGGGTAGCGGCGATGAAGAGCAAACGGCGCGAGGCGGGCCTGCACCCGGCGATCTGGACATTTGTCCTCTTGGCGTCGATCGCCGCGCTGATCGCGCTGACGGTCGGCGCCTTCAACAGGGACTTCAGGCCCTACGCTCGGGTGACGCTGGCGTCTGACCGGGCGGGACTGGTGATGGAGCCCGGCGCCAAAGTGAAGATGCGTGGGGTCCAGGTCGGCCGGGTCGCGTCAATCCAGCCGGGCGATCCAGTGAAGTTGCAATTGGAGCTCTACCCGGAGCAACTCAAATACATTCCGGCCAACGTCACCGCCGAAATCACCGCCCCCACGGCGTTCGGCGCCAAGGACGTCGAACTGCTAGCGCCGGCCCAGCCGAGCGCGCGACGGCTGGCGGCCGGGGCAGTGGTGAAATCCGGAAATGTGAGTGTCGAGGTAAACACTGTGTTCCAGAACCTCGTTGCTGTGCTGAACCAGGTGGACGTCCCGAAATTGAACGCGGTGCTCACCGCGTTCGCCGACGGATTTCGCGGTAAGGGTGAAGCGATCGGCGAGGCCACCACCGATCTCAACCAGGTCCTGATGGCGATCAATCCGCGCAGTGAGACGATCCGTGCCGACTACCGCGCCCTCAAAGGCTTCAGTGACACTTACGGCGCGGCAGCAAGCAACATCGTGACGGTGCTGGGTGCCGTCAGCACCACCAGCACCACCATCACCGACAACGCAAAACAACTCGACTCATTGCTGCTCGACGTCAGCGGGCTCTCCCGCGCCGGGACCAATCTGATCGGGCCCAACAAAGACAACTTCGTGCATGGCATCAATCTGCTGGAGTCCACCACGCGCCTACTGATGAAGTACAACCCGGAGCTGACCTGCACGCTGGTCGGCGGGAAAAACGCCCTCGATTTCGGCGCACTGAATTCTTCCGGCGGCAGCAATGGATACTCGGAGATCCTGGATGTCGCGCTGCTGCTGGGCAAGGACGCATACCGCTATCCGGACAATCTGCCGGTCACCGACATCAAGGGCGGCCCCGGCGGCGAGCCGGGATGCGGCTCGCTGCCCGATGTTGCCAAGAACTGGCCGCAGCGCTACCTCGTCACGGATTCTGGGTGGGGCACCGGAGTAGATGTGCGACCCAACCCCGGTATCGGCTTCCCGGGTTACGTCGACTACTTCCCCGTCACCAGGGGAACCCCACAACCGCCCAGCATCCGCCATCCGGCGGGTCCGGCGCCTGGTCCCATCCCGTACCCGGGAGCACCCCCCTACGGTGCGCAGCTATACGCCCCGGACGGAACACCGCTGTATCCCGGTCTGCCGCCGGCGCCGCCGCCGGGCAGGCCGCGAGAACCCGGCCCTCCGCCGGCGGGTTCCGAACCGTTCGTGCCGCCAGTGCCGGCCGGCGTGCAAGCAACTTGCGGAGTACTCAATCAGCAATGCGTACCGCCGCCGCCAGCCCCCTGAGCCTTGACGGCCGAAGGCGAGAGGCAAGAGAAGCCATTAGAGGAAGGCAGATATGCGAGAGAATTTGGTAGGCGTCACGTGGCGCCTCGCCATCTACTTGGTCGTGTGCCTGGTCGGCGCGTTTGCGCTGGTCGCCGTCTTCGGCCAATTGCGCTTTCAGTCGGAACAGAGCTATCGGGCCGTTTTCGCGAACGTGTCCGGGCTAGAAGGTGGGAATTTCGTCCGCGTCGCCGGCGTCGAGGTCGGCAAGGTCAAAAACATCACCATCCAGCCCGATTCGACCGTGGTCGTGGAGTTCTCCGCCGCTAACTCGGTAATCCTCACCGAGGGCGCCAGGGCCGCCATCCGCTTCGCGGACCTCATCGGGGGCAGATACGTGGCACTTGAGGAGGGCGCCGGGGGAGTAAACAGACTTCATCCGGGAGGAACCATTCCACTGAGCCGCACCGAGCCGGCGCTGGACCTCGACGCGCTGATCGGTGGTTTCCGGCCGCTGTTCCGCGCGCTCGACCCTGACCAAGTGAACAAGCTGACCGGCCAACTGATCGCGGCCTTTCAGGGTCAGGGCGGCACGATTGGTTCATTTCTCACCCAGGCTGCGGCCCTCACAAACACGCTGGCCGACCGGGATCAACTGATCGGTCAAGTCGTCACCAACTTGAACTCCCTGCTCGGTTCGCTCAGCGGGCAGAGCAAGCAGTTCGCCAAGGCGGTCGACTCACTATCTGAACTGGTCGCAGGCCTCGAGGCCCGCAAGCAGGACATCAGCAACGGGGTGGCATACGCCAACGCGGCTGCAGGGTCGATCGCCGATCTGTTGTCGCAGGCCCGCCCGCCGCTGAAAAAGGTTGTGGCTGAGACGAATCGGACCGCCGAAACCGTGCTCGCCGATCGCGATTTCTTCGACAACTATCTCAACGCCTGGCCCGATGCATTCAAAATCCTCAATCGACAGGGCCTAACTGGTGACTGGTTCAGCTTCTATCTGTGCGATGTCGTGCTGAAGGTCAACGGCAAAGGGGGCCAACCGGTGTATATCAAGGTCGTCGGCCAGTCCACCGGGAGGTGCACGCCGCGATGAAATCCTTTTCCGAACGTAACCCGCTCCGCATTGGCGCCATCGGACTCGGCATCACCTTTGCTCTCATGCTGATATCGCTGAACTACGACAAGCTGCCGTTCTTCAACACAGGCAAGACCTACTCGGCGTATTTCGCCGAGGCCGGCGGCCTGGCGCCCGGCAACGCTGTTCAGGTGTCGGGTTTCCGGGTAGGTCAAGTCTCGAGCGTCGAGCTGGACGGACCGCGGGTGCTGGTTAAGTTCCATGTCGCCGGCGACGTGCGGCTCGGTGATCGCACCGAGGCAGCAATTAAATTGAAGACCTTACTCGGCAGCAAGGTCCTCGAGGTCACTCCACGCGGAGACGGAAAACTGACCGGTCCCATACCGCTCGACCGGACCAGGCCGGCCTATCAATTGCCTGACGCGCTGGGCGATCTCACGACAACCATCAGCGGGTTGAATACCGACCAACTATCCAACTCGCTGGCCGTGCTGTCCGACACCTTCGCCGATACCCCACCCGACCTGAAGGCGGCGGTGCAGGGGCTGGCGAGGTTCTCCCAGACACTGGACCAACGCGACGCCCAGCTGCGAAACCTGTTGAGTAACGCCAACAAAGCGACGAAGGTGCTCGCCGAACGCAGCGACGAAGTCGTCAACCTGGTCGCCAACACCAACGCCCTTTTGGCGCAACTGAAAAGCCAGAGCAGCGCACTGGACCAGATCTCCAGCAATCTCTCCGCGGTGGCCCGCCAGGTAAAGGGTTTCATCGCCGAGAACCGCGACACCCTCAAGCCGGCGCTGGACAGGCTCAACCAGGTATTAGGAATCGTCGACAACCGCAAAGAACGCGTGCAGAAGGCGCTCACGGGGCTGAACAGCTTTTCGTTGAGGCTTGGCGAAACGGTGTCGGCCGCCCCGTTCTACAAGGCTTACGTCGCTAACCTGTTGCCCGGGCAGTTCGTCCAACCGTTCATCGACGCGGCCTTCTCCGACCTGGGCCTGGATCCGAACGTGCTGCTGCCCACGCAGCGCGCCGACCCGGAGGTCGGCCAGCCGGGAACACCGCCGCTGCCGGTACCCTTCCCGCGGACCGGCCAGGGCGGGGAACCGCGCATGACCATCCCGGACGCCATCACGGGTAACCCCAGTGACCATCCGTGTGGTCTGCCCGGTGCGGCATTGCCCGGTCCCGGCTGCTACCCGTACCGGGAGCCACCACCGGCACCACCACCCGGCGGCCCGCCGCCAGGACCGCCCGCGCCTCCGAATCCGCAGCCGGTTCAGGGCGGTGGACAGTGAATTCACGCAACGCCAAGATCGGCTTGGCCTTCGCGCTGGTCCTGTTGCTGATCGGCGGCATCGTGACGGCGGTAAGGTCGGTCAGCGGTATTGGCCGCACCACTGTCACCGGCTACTTCGCGGATAGCACCGGGCTCTACAACGGGGATGACGTCGTTATTCTCGGCGTCCGCGTCGGCAAGATCGAGAAGATCGAACCACAGCCCAGCCGTGTCAAGATCACCTTCTGGTACCACGGCAAATACAAGGTGCCCGCCGACGCCAAGGCCGTGATCTTGTCACCGTCCCTGGTGACACCTCGATCCATCCAGTTGACACCCGCCTATACGGGTGGTCCGGTGATGGCCACCGGCGCGGTAATCCCGCAGGTTCGCACCGCTGTTCCGGTGGAATACGACGACTTGCGCCAGCAACTCGAGAAGCTGACGCAGACGCTGCAGCCCGCCGAACCGGGCGGCACCAGCACTTTGGGGGCATTTATCAACACCGCCGCCGACAACTTGCGTGGCCAAGGCCCAGATATCCGTGACACCCTCATCAAGCTGTCACAGGCGATATCGGCGATCGGCGACCACAGCAACGACCTGTTCTCCACCGTGAAGAACTTGTCGATCCTGGTCTCCGCGCTGCATGACAGCAGCGACCTGCTGCGTCACCTGAACCAGAATCTGGCCGCGGTGACCAACCTGTTCACCAACGACCCAAATGAGGTCGGAAATGCGGTTCGCGATCTCAACGAGGTGGCCGATGACGTCCGAAACTTTGTGGCCGATAACCGGGAGACCCTGGGTGACACCTCCGACAAGCTGGCGTCGGTGTCACAGGCGCTCAACGCGAGCCTCGACGACGTCAAACAAGTTCTGCATGTCGCGCCGACAGCCTTTCAAAACTTCCTTAACATCTATCAGCCCGCCCAGGGCGCGTTGACCGGTTCGCTGGCGGTGAACCAATTCGCCAACCCGATCCAATTCCTCTGCAGTGCGGTAGAGGCGGCCTCGCGGCGCGGTGGCAAAGAGTCAGCGAAACTCTGTGTGCAGTACCTGGCGCCGATCATCAAGAACCGTCAATACAACTTCCCGCCGCTGGCCGAGAACCTTTTCGTCGGAACCACCGCGCGCCCCAACGAAATAACTTATAGCGAGGACTGGCTGCGGCCCGATTATGTTCCCCCGCGGTCAGCAGAGCCCACCGGCCCCGCCAACCCCGCGCCGGCAAACACCCCACCGGGGTCCCCACCCTCGCCACCATCGCCGGCGGCACCGCCGGCGCCCGCCCAACCAGTAGCCACCAACCCGGCCGATGGCCTGCGCGGGATGATGGTGCCGTCCGGAGGTGGACAGTGATCCGATCAGGGCGCTTGTCGCGAGCAGCCGTAGGGCTGGCGGCGGCACTTGTGGTGGCGGCACTCTCCGGCTGCGGGTTCCGCGGGGCGAACTCGTTTCCGTTGCCGGGAACTCAGGGCGGTGGGCCGGGTTCGTACACCGTCCAAGCGCAGATGCCCGACGTGCAGAATCTGGAACGGAATTCCCGAGTCCGGGTCAACGATGTCACCGTCGGCAAGGTGACGAACATCGAGCTTCAGAACTGGCATGCACTGGTCACCATGACGATCAACGGTGATGTCAACCTGCCCGCCAACGCGACCGCCACGGTCGGGCAGACCAGCCTGCTGGGTTCGGTGCACGTCGAATTGGCGCCACCCGCTGGGGTCCCGCCTCAAGGCAAGCTCAAAAACGGGTCAATGATTCCGATGTCGTCAGCGGGCACCTATCCATCAACCGAAAGGACATTGGCCGCGGTTTCGTTGGTGCTCAACGGCGGCGGCCTAGGGCAGATCCAGGACATCACCAAGTCTTTAAGCACTGCTTTCACCGGCCGCGAGGCGGACCTGAGGAGCCTGCTCGGGCAACTCGATAAGTTCGTCGGGTACCTCAACGACCAAAAAGACGACATCATCGCCGCAACGGAAAGCTTGAACAACCTAACTGGTCAATTCGCCGACCAGAAGCCGGTGATCGACAAAGCGTTGAAGACCATACCGGGCGCATTGACCGTGCTGAAAGACGAGCGGACCGCCCTCGCCGATGCGCTCGGTGACGTCAGCAGATTCGGCGCACTTGCCGCTGACTCAGTCAACAAGACCAAGGAAAACCTGGTCAAGGAGCTGAGGGATCTCGGCCCGGTGCTGCAGTCACTGGCCGATGCCGGGCCGGCGCTGACCCGTGCGCTGGACTTCTACGGGACCTTCCCGTTCCCCACGAGCACACTCAGCAAATGGATGCGCGGCGACTATGCCAACCTGACAGCCGTCATCGACCTGACGCTGAGCCGGCTGGACGCGTCCTTTTTCACCGGTACCCGGTTCGAGTGCAATCTGACCGAGCTGGAACTGCAGTGGGGCCGCACCATCGGCCAGATGCCCAGCCCCTGTACTGGTGGCGGCCCATACAATCCCGGGAACCCACTGGTTGTTCCCTACCACTTCGACCAGGGGCGCTGACATCGTGCTCACTAGGCGAATCAAAATCCAGCTGATCGTTTTCGCGGTGGTCAGCCTGACCGCGGGCACCATCATGTTTTTCAACTACATGCAGATCCCGACGACGTTCTTTGGGGTCGACCGCTACACCGTGACGGTGCAGCTGCCCGAGGCTGGCGGCCTATATCCGGGCGGCAACGTCACCTACCGAGGCGTCGAAGTGGGCCGGGTGCGCGACGTGCGCCTAACCAGTAGCGGCGCCGAGGCGGAGCTCCAGTTGGACTCGGATGTCCACATCCCAGCCGACCTCAGCGCCCAGGTGCACAGCGTGTCCGCAGTCGGCGAGCAATATGTCGAACTGCTGCCACGCACCGGGAACGGCCCGTCGCTGAAAAACGGCGACGTGATCCCTGTGGACCGCACGTATGTTCCGCCGAACCTCAACTCGCTGCTGCAGGCGACCAATCGCGGGCTGAGCGTGATCCCGCGCGACAACCTCAAAACGGTGGTCGACGAATCCTATGCGGCGGTGGGCGGGCTCGGCCCCGAGCTTTCCCGGCTGGTGAATGGCACCTCGAAGCTCGCGATCGACAGCCGCAAGAACCTCGACGCACTCGTGACCTTGATTGACGGGTCAAAGCCACTGCTGGACAGCCAAATTCAGTCATCGGACGCCGTGCACGCCTGGGCCGCCCACCTGGCGACCATCACGTCGCAGCTTCGAGACAACGACTCCGCGGTCAGGGGCGTGCTTCACAAGGGCGGCCCAGCGGCCGCCGAGGCCCGGCAGCTGTTCGACCGGTTGAACCCCACGTTGCCGATCGTGCTGGCCAATCTGGTGAGTATCGGGCAGGTGGGGGTCACCTATCGGGACGACCTGGAAGCTGTCCTGGTGGAGCTGCCGCAGGGGGCGGCCGACGTCCAAGCGACCGGGGTTCCCAATAGGAACACCAAACAGCCTTACCTGGGTGGCTACCTCAGCTTCAATCTGAATCTCAACTGGCCGCCGCCGTGCACCACCGGGTTCCTGCCGCCCCAGCAGCAGCGGGCCGCCAGCTACGAGGACTACCCGGATCCGCCCAAAGGCGACCTATATTGCCGGGTACCGCAGGACTCGCTGCTCGACGTGCGCGGTGCGCGCAATCTGCCGTGCGAGACGCGTCCAGGCAAGCGCGCCCCGACCGTGAAGCTGTGCGAAAGCGACGAGACGTACGTTCCCCTGAACGACGGCTTCATTTGGAAGGGCGATCCCAACGCGACGTACACCGGTCAAGCTGTCCCCCAGCTTCGGCCGGGAGACGAGCCGCCCGGGCAGGCCCCGCCACCGTCGCCGCCCGGTCCGGCGCCACCGCCGATCGCGGCCGTCCAATACGACCCAGCCACCGGCATGTACGTTGGGCCAGACGGGCACATGTACAGCCAGACTGATCTGGCCCATGGGGCTACCAAGGAGAAAACATGGCAGAGCATGCTGATACCTCCCAAGAGGAACTGAGCGAAACGGGCCAGGCAGGGACAACCCCCGCATCCGTCCACACCGACGAGGGTTCATCGGATGTGCCTGACCGGGCCACCTCGAACGAGACGAGCGCCGAGTCGGCGCCTCCCTCGGTGGAGGCGGCGGAGGGTCTGACCGACGAGGCCGACGACTACGACGCCGCGGTTGATGACGGAGTCGCCGACGCCCCGGAAGACGCTGCACCGGAAAAGGAGCGGGCGTCGCCGTTAAGGCTGGCCGCCATATGGGGGTTGGTCACAGTTGCTTCTTTGGGGGGTTTGGCCGGTTGGTTCGGGTTTCGGCTGTATCAGTCGCACCAGGCCCAAGAACAACGTGCGCTATTGGTTCAGGTTGCAAGACAAGGGGCGCTGAACCTGACCACAATCGATTGGCAGCACGCCGACGGCGACATAAAGCGCATCCTGGACTCGGCGACAGGCACTTTCTACGACGATTTTTCCAATCGATCGAAACCCTTCATCGAGGTCGTCAAGAAAGCGCAATCGAAGTCGGTAGGAACAATCACCGAGTCGGGTTTGGAGTCGCAATCGGGCAGCGAAGCGCAAGTGCTGGTTGCCGTGTCCGTTAGAACATCGAACCTCGGTGCCGCCGATCAGGATCCGCGGCATTGGCGAATGCGAATCACCGTGCAAAAAGTTGGAAGCGATGCGAAAGTCTCCAACGTCTCATTCGTGCCATGAGGAATTTGCAGGTCGGCAAGCATCGAGTGCTAAGCCTACGAGCCAGAAGGGGAACCACCGCTGTGCCGGTCGAAATTGATTCCGCCACCGAGCAAGACGAAGCGATTGCCGCCGGCGAGACCACCGACCAGGCCGCAAGCGTAACAAGCGAACCTCAGGGGCTCGATGAGACCCACGACTCGGGCGAAACAGAAGACCTTCCTCAGTCAGGGGAAGCGTCGGTCAAGGATGAGGATACTGAAGCCGAAGACGCGAAAGACGTTGAGCTCCCAGTACGTAAGCGCAGAGTTAAATGGTCCCGAGTATTGGTATTCGGGGTGCTGCCCGTGTTGGCATTGCTGATCGCAGCGGCGGCCGGCTTCTTAAAGTGGCAGGATGCATGGGTCCGTAACTCTGGGGCCGCTGGCATCGAGTCCGTTGCAGCGGCAAAGGAATCCACCGTTGCGCTACTGTCCTACCAGCCCGACAGCGTCGAAAAGGACCTGGGGGCCGCCCGCGACCGGCTGACCGGAAAGTTCAAAGACTCCTACACACAATTGGTCCAGGACGTGGTGATACCGGGTGCCAAGAAAGACCACATCTCGGCGATTGCCACCGTTCCCGCCGCCGCCTCAGTGTCGGCGACACCAAACCACGCGGTCGCTCTGGTGTATGTAGACCAGACTGTGGCCGTCGGCAACGACGCGCCCACGGACACCTCATCGACCGTCCGGGTGACGATGGACAAGATCGGAAACCGGTGGCTGATTTCGTCATTCGACCCAGTTTGAGGCCGGTATGGGCCCAGGCAGATGTCTCCTGCGGGTCTGACTGGGTCATCCACCGTGACATGGTCGACGGATGACACTGCATAACAGTGGGTTTGAGCTGCGGCGGATCGATAAGTGCGGTGCCTCCGGAGCGGCGGGCGGCGGCGTGCTTAGCATGCCTACATGATCTCGACGCTCGAAGACGTGCTTCGTCTGCTGGACCTGCAACAGATCGATGACACAGCGTTCGTGGGCACTCAACCCGACACTCCCAACCACCACATCATCGGAAGCCAGGTCGCCGCACAGGCGTTGATGGCGGCCAGCCGGACGACACTCGGGCGACCGGCGCACAGTATGCACATGTACTTTCTGCGGCGAGGTGACGCAAGGCAGCCGATCCAGTTTGATGTGACCCCGCTACGTGACGGCGGCACCATCTCCTCACGTCGAGTGACCGCGAGCCAGTCGGGAGTCGTCCTCTTCGAGGCGCTCGCCTCGTTCACAATCATGGCCGACGACGTCGACTGGCAACAACGAATGCCGGACGTGGCGGGGCCGGACGCGGTCCATGGACTCGACGATCTATTGACGCCCTACGCCGAGGAATTCGGTGACTGGTGGCCGCAGCAAAGTCCCTTCACCATGCGGTACCTCGACGCACCGCCGCGGGTCGCCCTTGACCTCACCCACCCGCCGCCGCCGCGGCTTCGGATCTGGCTTCGTGCGAACGGCGAGGTCACCGACGATCCGTTGGTCAACAGTTGCGTGGCGGCCTATCTCAGCGCGCTCACACTGCTCGAGTGCGTGATGACGACGATGCGCACCACACCGATGGGGCCTCGACTCTCGGCGCTAGTCGACCACACCATCTGGTTTCACCGTGCTGCCGACTTTACTGACTGGCTGCTCTTCGACCAGTTCTCGCCGAGCATTGTGGGCCGCCGCGGTTTGGCGACCGGGACCCTGTACAACCGGTCGGGTGAGTTGGTGTGCAGCGCAACCCAGGAGGGTTACTTCGCTGAGCAGCGATAGTGACCGAATCAACGGCGTTGACAGCGCTGCGATTACGTGATCGCGCCGGCAATCTTGAGTTCAATAAGGCGGTCGTCGTCAATGCCCAGTTCGCGCAGTACTGCGTCGGTGTGCTCCGCGAATTGCGGCGCTCTGGTCAGGCTGGCTGGATCGTCGTCGAACTGCACCGGGCTGGCGACCAGCTTCTGCGAATGACCTTCGGCATCGACGATTTCGGCGATGCGACCGTTGGCGGTCAGTGCTTCGTCATTGGCGATTTCCCAGGCGTCCTGCACCGGGGGCCCACTGCCCTCTGCCCCTGCGTAGCAAGGCTTGGCATTCAGCGAAACTCAAGTTGCCGATCGGCGTCCGCAACGATTTGTTGAGCGGTTTCGCTGTGTTCGGTCATCGCCTCGAGCGTTGTGAACCGGGGATCTTCAGCGACATCGTGCAGATCCATCAGCCGGCAGAACTCCGGCCAGTACCGCGTCGGCTGCAACATTCACAAGGCCCCGGCATCCCGGTCGGGCCTTTTCAGTCCGAAGCCGCTGCCGACGAGATAGATGATGGCGGGGTTGATTCGGCGGACGTCGTCGACGTCGATCGACAGCTTCTTCCGCGTCGACGGCAGGTAGTTCGTCAGGAATACGTCGCTTCGCCGAATCAGTTCGTCGAGCAGGGGACGCGCCTCCGAATTGTCGAGGGCCAGCCCAACACTGCGCTTTCCGCGGTTGGGCGCCTCCATGATCGGTGCGAACGACGATCCGGGTACGGTTGCCGCGGCGCCCAACACTTTGACCAAGCCGCGCTGCGCGTCGCCGGTGACAGGATGCTCGATCTTCACCCCATCGGCGCCCTAGTCGGTGAGCACCGCGCCTGCCGAGGGAACAAAGGTGAACTGGGCGACCTCCAGCACGCGAACTCCGGTGAGCGGTTTACGCATCAGATGTCCTTCAAGTGAGGGTGGGCACGGGGCCCACTCAATGCATGATGTCTCGGACCTTCGTCTTCTCGTAGCCCTTGAGCAGCTCAGCGCTGGCGTTCTCCATGTGTCGCCGCCAATGCGCCTCGGCCTCGGCGCCGTCCCGGGCGGCCACCAAGTCGGCGAGTCGGGTGTAGGACCGCATCAGCTTGGTGTACTGAGCCTTGGGCACGACGTTCTCAACGCTGAGAAATGCGGCGGTCATATGCCTTTCGAAGATTTCGTGCAGCATGCCGACGATCACGGTCAGTGTCGCGTTGCCCGACAATTCGACCAGGCGGCGGTGCAATGCGGTGGACGCCGCGCCCAGCTTGCCCGTCTCCCACGCAGCGGGAACCTTCTCGATGAGTTCGCGTAACTCGCGGTGGGCCGCAGCGGTGCCGTCCTCTGCGAGCAGCCGGGCCGCATACGGTTCAATGCCCATCCGTGCCGTCATCACGTCGGCGAGCGTCGTTCCCGCCATCTCGAGCAGGAAGCCCGCCGGCCGCGCGACGATTTCGGGGCCCGGGACGCGAACCCGGGCGCCGGTGCGTGAGCCGCGCCGCACCTCCACGAGGCGGTCGGACTCCAAGACTCGCACCGCTTCTCGCAGTGACGGCCGGCTGACCTGAAAGTGATCCATGAGTTCGGCCTCGTAGGGGAGGAAGTCGCCGTCTTTGAGCTGTCCCTCGACGATCATCCGCCGCAACGTGTCCGCCACGATCTCGGCCGTCTTCGGCGACCGCACCGCGCCGTTATGTTGTGACGTGGTCATCGGCGCGAGCGGTTCCCGCTTGGCCATCGCGACCTCCTGAACTCGACATGTAGTACTCAGTACACCATGCAAGGCGCGCATCCGGTGCATTCGTGGCCGGCGTCAATGCAGTTGCGAAAGAACGCGCGTCGCGGCCGCACCATAGCCGGCACGTCGTTGGCGTCCGACCAGAAAGCTTGGCGGTGATGCGAATGCTAAGTCGGGCAGTCGTTTGCGAGTCGCCAGCATTTCGCGTGCCTGCGTGTCGTCGCCGCAGATCGCGATCGACCACAGCATATCGTCGGGGACGTGGTCGGCCATCGTCTCCGGATGGCCGCTGCGGAAGGCCGATCGGATCCGGGCGACCTCGTCCGTCCAGCCGTGCAGTTCGACGAGTGAGTCGTAGGTCTTCACGGTGACGTAGAAGGCGATCTGCAGCCGCGCGTCCCGGATGGCCCGGGCCGGGTCGTCGTTGTCGATCGCGGTGATCAGCCAGCCCCAGCGGCGTAGCTCGGCCGCGTCACGCCCACTTGATTCGGCGCCGCGGGCCAGTTCGGGCTCGACGAGTTCGGTCCACCAGCGATCGGTGAACAGGCCGTGCCCCAGCACACCGTCGGCGCTGCGACCTACTGTCTGCAACATGATCTTGTTGAAGGCGCCGATCAAAATGGGCACGTCCAACCGGCCGAGCACGGGTGCCCGGATGTCGGCGTCGATCGTGTAGAACCGGCCCTCGTATCGAACGCGTTCGCCGTTCTCGGCGTTCAGGAACGCCCTGATCGCCTCGATCAATTCGGCCATCCTAGGTGCGGGGTGGGTGGCGTCGACACCGAACCAGTCTTTGTTCATTCGCGAGGTGCCCGATCCAAGTCCCAAGAAGATCCTGCCCGGCGCGAGTGTCCAGAGCTGCCGCACGGCCGCGGCATGCACGAAGGGGGACCGGGCGAATGCATATGCGATTCCCGGGCCAATGTAGGCCTGCGAAGTGCCGAGGGCCATCTCGGTCGCTGTGATGTACGCGTTGAGGTCGGCGAACTCACCGGCACAAAACGCCTGCGCGCCGGCGGTCTCCGCTTGTGTTGCCAGCGCAGGCCCCGGCCAAGGCAGACCCCAGTCCATGCATCCTCACATCCATCCACAGCACATCATTAACCTAGTAAGACTAGTAATTGTACGTCCTGATTGGTCGCCGCGGGAAAATTCGCCGACCGGCACGCTCGTTTAGACAAAAGTGTCAAAAATGAGTAGCCTCGAAATAAATCTGTTCAGGTGTCCCGCGTGGAAAGGGCGTTCGGACAATGCAAACCCTGCCGAGCATGCTGCCCACCGGTTGGTTCCAGGTGGCCTGGAGCGCCGACATCGCCGTCGCCGAGGTCGTCCCACTGCACTACTTCGGCCGAGACCTGGTCGCCTTCCGGCAGCTGGACGGGGTGGTGAAGGTGCTTGACGCGCACTGCCAACATCTTGGCGCGAGCCTGGCCCACGGGGGGTGCGTCGTCGAAGAAGGCATCCAGTGCCCGTTTCACGGCTGGGTGTGGAACGGCGCCGGACGCAATGTCCACATCCCGTACCAGGATCGGCCGAATAAGGCCCGACGAGTACGTTCCTACCCGGTCGCGGAGCTCAACGACTCGATCTTGATCTGGCATGACAGCGCAGGCCGGGAGCCGCTATGGGTTGCGCCGGACGCTTTCGCGGTGCTCGGAGACCATGTCCGCTCGCGGCGGTTCCACCCCTTTGGCGCCGATTGCCGGACGCGGCATGAGCGGGTAAAGGTGCATCCCCAGGTGATCGCCGAGAACGCCGTCGATCCCCACCACTTCCAATTCGTCCATCGCACCCCGATCAGTCCCGTGGTACTGCGTGAAAGCACCGATAGCTCGACCTGGTCGGCCAAGGTCGGCTTTGGCCGGAGGTGGAGCGACGGCCTGGACCGCACCGGCGACACGATGAACACGATCGAAATCTATTGGTCAGGAATCGGGCTCAGCTACAACGGCGAACACGTCCGCGACGGAATCCGAGTCATCTCCATCTGCGCGACACCGGTGGACGACACCAGATCCGACATCTTCGCCGGCTACTGGATCAGCGAGGAACCGTCAGAAGGCCCGGATGATTTTGAGGCGCGTCTGGCCGCAGCGAAACTCGCCCTGCCCGACGACATCCGGATCTGGGAGCACCAGAAGTACCTCGAACCGCCGGGTCTGGCGACCTCGGAGGCCGCAGGCTTTCGCGCGCTGCGTCGGTGGGCGAGCGGGTTTTATCCCGAACCGGAGGCCGCCGCCGAGCCGGTCGCGCATGGTGTCTGAGGGCTCGCCCCCGCGGGTAACACGCAAGTCCGACCGCACCCGAGAGTCAATCCTGGACGCTGCGCGGACCGCGTTTGCGCGCAAGGGTTTTTCGGGCGTCACCATCAAGGACATCACTGACCTCGCGCCGGTCACCCGGGCGAACTTCTACTACTACTTCTCCGACAAGACCGAGCTTTTCATCGAGCTCGGCACCGACACCTACCGCGAAGCGCTGGCGGTTGTCGAGGCTTTCATGGAGCAGGAAAGCCCGCCCAGCCGAAAGGACGTCGAGGCCTGGGTTGCCGGCTACTTCGACTACCTCGACCGCAACGGTGCGTTCGTCATCCGCTCCACCGAGGACATGCCTCCCGATCGCAAATTCCGCGCCGCGGTCGCCCGCTCGCACCGCCGAACCGCCGCCGCGCTCGGTGAGGGCATCGCAAAGATGGCGCCGACACCGCCCGACCTTGACCCCGTGGCTACCGGGCTGGTGATTATGGCGATGCTCGAACGGTCATGGCTGATGGTTCGCCACAACGAGGTCCCGTCGACGACGCGCCAAGCGGTGCTCATGGCGGCCACCGAGATGCTGTGGCGAACGGTCAACGGTCAGACCTGACCGATGTCCATTCGTCGATGAGCTTATCGATTGTGGTCAGCCGACCGAGCACGGCAATAGTGTTGTCCAGCACCTGTTCTGCATAGTCCTTGGGGGTGCCGCCGACGGCGTCGCGCGGGACGACGAGTTCGAAACCCGCCTGCGTAACATGCCCGGCAGTGTGGGTGATCGCCAGGTTCAGCGAAACGCCGGCAAGGACGATGGTGCCCACGCCGAAGCCTTTGAGCACGGGCAGTAGTTCGGAATCGAGCGTTGGGAAAAGGCCGTGGTGGCGCGGTAACACCAGATCGGTGGGTGCCAGTAGCTCGGGAAGCACTGTAGTGGAGGCGGTTCCGGGTGCCCAGTGAGCGGTTGCGGGGCCCAGGGCCCGCCAGATGCGCGCTGTTCCGGTCGGCCGGCCGCCGAGGTTGCCCTCATAGGTCGCGTGCACAACCCGCGCGCCGAACTGGCGGGCGGAATCGAGAAGTCGGCGCACACTGGAGACGAGTTCAGAGCTGTCGGCGGCCAAAGCGGGCAAGACGGACTCGGGGCCCAGCACACCGTTCTGGCATTCCACACAGACAACGGCCGTGGTCTCGGGGTCCCATGGTGTCGGAGCCATCCCTGCACCCTAGTGCATTTTTTGACACCTATGACGAAAAATTCGGTAGATCCCTTACAAAGTATCGAGTTTCGCCTTCTTTACCACGGAAGACTCTAAGGTGAAATCGTGGAGATCCGCGATCACATCTCATCCGGTAAACCTGCCCTGGTACTCGCTCGGACCGGCACGGTGATCGACTTTGCCGAGCTGGAGAAGCGTGCCAATCGTCTGGCTCACTTCTGGTATGCAGCCGGACTTCGCGAGGGCGACACGGTTGCGGCATTACTCGAGAACAATGAACACGTCCATGCCGTGATGTGGGCGGCGCGCCGAAGCGGTCTGTACTACACGTTGATCAACACTCACCTGACGGCCGCCGAGGCCGCCTACATCGTCGACAACAGTTCAGCAAAGGCGCTGATCGGGTCACGCGCGACTCGCGACGTCTGCGAAGGCCTTGCCGAGCATTCCCCCAGGGGGTTACCTGAGCTGCTGCTGATCGCCGACGACGATCTGGACGGATGGTACCGCTACCCGGAATGTGTTGCCGACCAACCCGAGACGCCGATCCCCTACGAAAGCGAAGGCGATCTGCTGCAGTACTCGTCGGGAACCACTGGCAGACCCAAGGGGATCCGCCGTGAGCTTCCGCATCTACCACCAAGCGAAGCACCCAACATCCTGATGCCGTTGATGAATGCCGTCCGAATCACCAGCGAGTCGGTGTATCTGAGCCCGGCGCCGCTTTATCACACCGCGCCGTCGTTCTGGTCGATGGTGGTGCCGGGAGGGCACCACCATCGTGATGGAGAAGTTCGACCCGGAACATGCGCTCGAGTGCATCCAGCGCTACGGCATCACTCATGGCCAATTCGTCCCGGCGATGTTCGTGCGGATGCTCAAACTGCCTGAAGCGGTGCGCATGTCCTACGACGTTTCCAACCTGCTGCGGGTGGTGCCTGCGGCCGCGCCATGCCCGGTGGACATCAAGAAACAGATGATCGCGTGGTGGGGGCCGATCATCGACGAGTACTACGCCGCTTCGGAGGCGGTGGGAGCCTCGTTCATCCGCGCCGAGGACTGGCTGACCCACCCCGGCTCGGTCGGCCGACCCTTAGTTGGGGTCCCACACATCCTCGACGAGAGCGGCCATGAGCTACCGCCTGGTGTGCCCGGCGAGATCTATTACGAGGGAGGGCATTCGTTCCAGTACCTCAAAGACGATGCGAAGACGGCGGCGGCCCACGACGCGCACGGCTGGGTGACCGTCGGTGACATCGGCTATCTCGACGTGGACGGCTACCTCTATCTCACTGATCGCCGTCATCACATGATCATTTCGGGTGGGGTGAACATCTACCCGCAAGAAGCCGAAGACCTGCTGATCACCCATCCCAAGGTGCTCGACGCGGCAGTCTTCGGTATTCCGGATGACGAGATGGGTCAGGCTGTCAAAGGCGTGGTGCAGACGGTAGATCCGGCTGATGCCAACGACGGCTTCGCGGCAGAGTTATTGGAGTGGCTGCGAAACCGGTTGGCGCATTACAAGTGTCCGCGGTCTCTCTCGTTCGAGGCGCAGCTGCCCCGGACCGATGCCGGTAAGTTGTACAAGCAGCAGCTCGTCGGCAAGTATTCGGCGAAGGGATAGGCGATCAGCCCAGTTTCAGAGGCACGCGCTCAAGTGAAAAGGTGCTCGCGGGGAACACAATCTGCGGTTCCTCACCGACTTTCACCGAAAACTCGGGAATGCGCCGGAGCCATTCGGCCACGATCAATTTCAGCTCGAGGCGGGCCAGGTGCGACCCCAGGCAGCGGTGTGGCCCGCCACCGAAGCCCCAGTGCCGGTGCACCTTTCCATCCATCACCACGTCGTTGGTCGAGATCTCGTCGCTGTCGTCGCGATTGATGGCAGCGACACACAACCGCACCATGGTGTCGGCGGGCAGCGTGACGTCCCCGATGGTGACCTCGGTGGTGGTCACGCGGGGCAGCATCGGCGCCGGCGGCTCCAGCCGGACGATCTCCTCGACGAACACATCGATCTGGTCGGGATCGTCGCGGAGGGTGGTCCTCAGCTCCGGGTTGCGGGCGAGCTCCAGCAGTGCGGAACTCATCGCCGCGGTGACGGTGTCCAGCCCGGCCAGGACGAAAAGGAAGCTCAGGCCCATGATTTCGGCGTCGTCGAGTGGCTCCTCGCCATTGAGCAACTGAGACAAGATGTCCGGCCCGGGGTCGGCCCGCCGCGCGTTGATCGCCTCGGTGAGGTACTCGACCAATTCGAGTGCCGGCGTCAGGTCGGCATCCTCCAGTGACGGCGCTTCCGAGATCGCGATGACCGCGGTTTTCCATGCGACGAGCTTGTCGCGATCCTCCAGCGGCAGCCCGAACAAGGTCAGGAATACCTGTGAGGGGTACGGGATCGCCACGTCGGCCACGACTTCGCACTCGCCTTGTGCGGCTACCCGCTCGATGATCTCGATCGCCTGCTGCTGAAGCGAGGGCAGCATCTCTTTCAAGGTGTGCGGACTGAAGAAGGGCTGCAGGATCTTACGGAACCGGGTGTGCTCTGGCGGGTCGAACGAGATGGGCACCAACGGCAGCGGGCTGCCGAGCACGTCAAAAGCCTTCTTCGAGGAGAACAATTCAGGATCGCGCAGCGCGGCCAGCACGTCCTCGCGGTGGGTCAGATAGAAGATTCCGTCGACGGACACCACCCGCCCTGCGTCGCGAAGGACCTTCCACCCCGCCCCGCGGTCTGCCGCCATCGGCAGGCTGGCGAAGGAAAGTTCGGGTGCGCCAAGGGTTTCCACGTATGCTCCCAAAGGTTAGAACGCCGACCGGTGCAAGCCACCGTCGACTTCGATCCAACTACCGGTGAGGTAGCCGGCAGGTTCTGAGCACAGGTAGGCGATGAGCGAGGCGATCTCGCTCGGTTTGCCCATTCGCGCTGCCGGCACCCGAGCTTCGCGCAGCATGAACTCGCGTCGCTCCTGATCGGTGCTCGCGCCGAGGTGCTGCTCCAGGTAGGCCAGTGCGTTCTCAGTCTCAATCCAGCCGGGCGCGACGGTGTTGACCGTGATGCCGTACTGGGCGTACTCGTCGGAGACCGTCTTGAGCAGGCCGATCGTCGACGGCCGACTGGTGTTGGCCACTGCGTGGTGGATGTTGCCCGCCGGCTCCTTGGCGGTCGCCGACCCGATGTGCACGAATCGGCCCCAGCCCGCGGCCCGCATCGCCGGCAGAACCGCTCGCAAGAGCAGGATCTGGCTCATCGTGTGCATTTCGAAGGACTCGCGATAGACATTCACATCGGTGATGTCGGCGAAATCGCCGGGCCGCTGGTATTTAGCTTGGCCGACAACGATTAGCGGCGCCCCGTGCTGGGCCGCAATCTCGCGGACGGCGTCGGTCAGCTGCCCGTCGTCGGCCACGTCGGCAGTGACACCGATGGCAGTGCCCCCTTCGGTGCGGATTGCCTCGACCGCGGCGTCGACATCGGTCTTAGTCCGCGCCAGTATCGCAACCCGCGCACCTTCCGCGGCAAGCAGTTTGGCGACCTCGAAGCCGATTCCCTTGCTGCCGCCTACGACCAGCGCCGATCGGCCGTCGATACGGTAATGCATCCGGTGCGCCGACTAGCCTCGCCGCACGTCCATGCCGGCGTCCACCTTGAGCATGCTTCCGGTGAACGAACGGCCCGCGTCGCTGAGCAAGAAGAGGATCGTGTTGCTGACGTCGCGTGGCTCGATCAGCGGCAAGCCCGGCAGCGCGGTCTGGACCGCATTGACCATGCGAGGGTTGTCCTCAATCACCTTGAACAGAGCCGGGTTGTCAGTGATCATCGGGGTCGCGCAGTTGGTCGGCGCCACGGCATTGACGCGAATGCGGTCGGGGGCAAGCATGGCCGCATACGCGCGGACCAGGCCGACGACGGCGACCTTCGACATCAAGTAGGCATCGCTGCCGCCGCGGCCGTCGGTGAGGTCCAGCAGGGCGATCATCGAACTCGTCGCGATCAGATTGCCACCCTCACCGCGTTCCTTCATGTGGGGGATCGCCACCTGGAAAGCGTTCCACACCCCGATGAGCATGATGTCGAGCCCTAACCTCAGCGCCTCCGACGCGTCGCGCTCATCGGCGTTGGTCAGGACGACCCCGGCATTGGCGAGCACCGTGTCGACGTGGCCGAACTCGGTGACGCCCGCGTCGAATGCCTCCTGTAGCGCAGCCTTGTCGCGGACGTCGGCCTTGCGGGTCAGCATCTTCCTACCGGTCTTCTCCACCAGGCGGGCCGTCTCCTCGAGATCATCTTCGGTGCCAAGTGCATAGGGCACGATGTCGAGGTTCTCGCAGATGTCGACGCCGACGATGTCGGCACCTTGCTCGGCACACATCACCGCGTGCGAACGGCCTTGCCCGCGAGCGGCTCCGGTGATGAAGACAACCCTGCCGTCCAGTGAACCCATATCTGTAAGCCTCCAGTAGCTCGCGCTATCGGCCGCGCCCTGTGGTGGCGAGAGCGCGACGCAGTGACGTGCGCCACGTTACGCCGCGGAATTGGAATCATACAACTATTTGGCTAATTTGGTGGGCGACGGAACACTCCGAGCCTTGGAAGGGATATCACATGTCCGACAGCCCCAATGGCGGTCCACGCCCACCCGACGGTGACTGGTTGGGGAGCCCCTACCTGAGGTTCGAACGTGAAGGTGCGTTTGCTATCTGCACCCTGGACCGCCCCGAGGCGCGGAATGCGATGACGCCCGCAATGTACTTCGGGATCCGCTACGCGGTGAGTCGGGTCAATGCCGACCCCGACCTCGCGGGCCTGCTCATCACGGGCACCGGCGACGTCTTCGCGCCGGGAGGTGACCTGGGTCAGAAAGCAGCAGACAACTGGATGGACTTCGCGTCCACCCTGGGAACCGACGTCACCCCGTTCGACACGCTGCGGCAGTCGGCCAAGCCGGTCGTGTCCGCGGTCAACGGCATCTGTCAGGGTGGTGGCCTGCAGATCGCGATGTGCAGTGACCTCGCCGTGGTAAGTGATCGGGCCGTCTTCCGGGTGCCCGAATTGTTCCGTGGCATCGCCGACACGTACTACAGCCAGGTACTGGCCCGGCTCATCGGACCGGTCCGGACCAAGGACCTGATGTTCACCGGACGGACGCTGAACGCGCAGGAGGCGCTCGACTGGGGCATGGTGAGCAGGGTGGTCCCGCACGACGACCTGATGAGCGTCGCCAAGGAGTTGCTCGCGCAGTGTTGCCGGACCGCTCCGGGAGCGCGCGGGTTGGTCAAGGCGAGCCTGGACAACTACCTCGGGCTCTACGACCGGATCGGCATGACGACCAGTCTTTTCGGTCCCGAGGCAGCCGAAGGTTTCCGGGCGTTCAAGCAGAAGAACTCGCCGGACTGGGTGCACCCGAAACTTCGGGTGGAGGGCCGGTTGTAGCGCGTCGCTACAGCTGGCGCGAGGCCGGCCCGTCCGCCCATTCCGGTTACTTCGGAGTGAAGCGTTGCGCGCCGTCGAGGCGCATCACCTCGCCGTTGACGTAGCCGTTTGTCAGCAGGAACGTCGCCGCGTCGGCGAACTCGTCGGGGGAGCCGAGTCGTTTCGGGAACGGTACGTTGGCGGCGAACTTGGCGATCGCCTCTTCGCCGACCGACTCCATGATCGGCGTCTTCATCGTTCCAGGTGCAATGGTGTTGACTCGGATACCCGCCGAACTCAGGTCACGGGCGGCAGCGATGGTCAGCCCGATGACACCGGCTTTTGCGGCGGCATAGGCAGTCTGCCCGATCTGCCCTTCGTAGCCCGCAATCGAGGCGGTGAGCACCAGCGCGCCCCGCTCGCCGCCATCGCGGGGTTCTGCGGTGGCCACGGCTGCGGCCACGAGTCGGGCCATGTTGTAGGTGCCATTGAGATAGAGATCGATCGTCTTGGTGAAGCCGCCGAAGTCCGCGGGGCTGCCGTCGCGCTGGACGATCCGTTGCGCCACACCGAAACCGCCGTGCGCGACGACCGCGTAGCGCAGCTGGCCGAGCTGGTTGGCCTGCTCGATCGCGCCGAGAACGCTGTCCTCACTCGTCACGTCGGTGCTCACGAACAGCGCCCCACTGCCCAGCTCGTCGGCCAGCGCCTTACCCTTGTCGGCAGCGAGATCGGCGATCACCACGCCGAGTCCGTCGGCATGGAGCCGACGGACCGTCGCCTCGCCCAGGCCGCCCGCACCGCCGCTGACAATCGCCGACGCGCCTTCGAATTTCGCTACAGTCACCAATTCTCCTTAATTACCGTTGTTTTCCAGTTGAGCCGGATCGCCCGTCACCAAACTCCACGGATCGTCCGTCGCCAAGACCAGCCGACCGAGTCGCCGCGCGTAGTTCGCGGTCGTGCCGTAATCCCCGGTCCAGCTCTGAGCGCGCAGGGTGAACAGCCACAGCGGGTGCTCGCTGGTGACACCAATCGCACCGTGCAGCTGATGGGCGACGCTGGTGACCGGGTCGACGGCGCGGCCGACCGCGACCTTCGCGACGGTGACGGCGTAGTCGGTGTGGGGGGAAGCGAAGCCGTGCTCGGCAGCGGCGGCGACAGCCAACTCCGCAGCAGCACGGGCTCTTTCGATTTCCCCGGCCATCCCGGCCAGTGACTGTTGCACGGACTGGAAGGCGCTGAGCGGACGACCGAACTGGACGCGCTGGCGGGTGTGCTGCACCGACAGCGCTGCGGCCGCGTCCAGCACCCCGATGGTCTGCACACAGCGTGACCATGCGCCGCGCCGAGCCAGCTCGGCGCCGAGCGCCGGGTCCACGTCATGCAACTGGTCGGCCGGCACGTCGAACACGAGCGAATCGCGGGGTTCGCCCGCTAGGTTGTGACCTTCCCGCAGTTGGCCGGGGATCACGTCGATGACACCGATCCGCAGGCCGGCGGGTGTGGTGACGGCCAGCAGGGCGGCGGCGCACGCTCGCGCCCACGGCACCGCGTCCGCGGTGCCGGTGATCCGGTCGCCGTCGACTTCGCCATCGGCGACCGCAACGGTCAGCGGGCCGCTGGGTAGCTCGATTCCGACCTGCTGGCCGAGCCAGCCGGCAAGCGCGTCGGTTTCTGCCAACGGCACCGCACCAGCGTGGCGGGCCAGGCCGTAGAGCGCAATGGCCAGCTCGTGCGGGCCGGCTCCCATGTCCGGCGTGCTGGTCAGCCTGGCCAGCCCGGTTTCCTCGAGGTTGCGCCAGAGCTCGGTGTCGAACTGGTCGGGGATGCCGCGATGGCCCAGACCGGCGTCGTAGGAGCGCCGCCCAAGGTCGTCGACCAGCTGACGCAGCTGCGTGTCGTCGTCCTTAGACCCTGTCACGGCGAAAACCCCGCCAGCGAGCGCGCTCATCGCAGCCCCATTCCGCGGGCGATCACGCCGCGCAACACCTCGTTGGTACCGCCGCGCAGGGTGAACATGGGCTTGTGCAGCCACGCGGTGCTCAGCATCGTCTCCAGCTCGGAATTCGGTGGCACTGCCTCGAGCAGATCGGCGATCAATCCCACGGATTCGGCTTCGAAGCGGGTGCCGAGGTCCTTCACCAGCGCGGCCTGATTCGCCGCATCGCCGCCGTCGGTGAGCGTGCGGGCCACCGACAACGAGAGCTGCCGCAGCGAGATCAACCGCGCCATCAGGTCGCCGATGTCGGCCGCGGTGCGGTCATCGGGCACCGGCCCACGACCGAGTGCGCGAATGGCGGCGAACAGTAGAGGGCCGGTGGAGAGGATCCGCTCGGGCCCGCTGCGTTCGAACGACAGCTCGGAGGTGACCTGGTGCCAGCCGTTGCCGACCTCGCCGAGCACATCGGCATCGGCTACGAAGACCTGATCGAACAGCACCTCGTTGAAGTGATGTGCGCCCGACATCAAGATGATGGGTTCGATTCGGACGCCCTCGGCATCGCACGGCACCAGGAACTGGCTGAAACCGGCGTGGCGATGTTCGGGATCCGGCGGGCTGGTGCGGGCCAGCACGACGACCTGGTGCGCATGGTGGGCGCCGCTGGTCCACACCTTGCTGCCAGAGAGTAACCAGCCGCCGTCGGCGCGGATGGCTTTGGTTTGCACGGCGGCAAGGTCGGACCCGGCACCGTGCTCGCTCATGCCGATCGACGAATAGAGCTTGCCGGCAACAATTTTGGGCAACAACCGTTCGCGCTGCTCCTCATTGCCGTAGGTCAACAGACCCGGTGCGACCTGGCGATCGGCGGTCCAGTGCGCCGCCACGGGCGCACCCGCCGCGATCAGCTCCTCGGTCACCACATAGCGGTGCAAATACCCGAGACCGTGGCCGCCGTATTGCTTCGGGATGGTCAGGCCGACGAATCCGGCGGCGCCCAGCCGCGCTGAGAACTCCTGGTCCCACCCGGCCAGCCACGAGTCGACGCCGGGCTGCCACCCGAATTCAGCGCGGTCGGACTCCAAGAAGTCGCGCACGGCATGCCGCAGCTTGACCAACTCGGGCACACGGGCGCTCAACGCGTCGAACGAATTCACCACAGCCGCTTCCTAAACCGTAGGGGCCGGGGCCGACAGCAGGTAGAAGTTGGGCTTCAGGTCATCCTCGCTCGCGGCCAGTAGGTACTCCGAGAGGTCGGCGCGGCCCTCTTCGCGAAGGATGTCCTCGTCGGTGTAGAAGTGGCCGCTGCACGCCGCGGCGGGACGGGTGACCAGCGCGTGCACCGCCTCGGCCATGATCTGCGGGCTGCGGGCCTGCGCCCGCACCGCCTCCTCTCCCAACGCGACCATCATCCCCGTACTGGCGATCGTGGTGGCCGGCCACACCGAATTCACCGCGATCGGCACCGAGGCGAACTCTGCGGCCCACCCCAAGGTCAGCAGGCTCTGGGCGTACTTGCCCACCGTGTGCCCGACATGGGCGCCAACCCACCTGGGGTCCAGGTTCAGCGGGGGAGCGACGTTGACCACGTGCGCGTTGTCGGACCGGCGCAAGTGCGGAAGTGCGGCCTGCACAATCGCGAACGGCCCTTCGACATTGACCTCCAGCAGCCGGCGCAGGCTCTTGGGCGGTAGCTGCGCGGTCGGCCGCAGATCCAGGGCTCCGGCATTGTTGATGACGACGTCGATGCCGCCGAACGCGTCAGCTACCGCGTTGACGGCTGACGCGACCGCAACCGGGTCGCGCACATCGCAGGTCAGCGGGAGCGCCCGGCCGCCCGCGCGGTGCACGGCGTCCGCGGTCTCGCCAAGGGTGCCCGCGATCTTGGGATTCGGCGTGTCAGTCTTGGCCAGCAAAGCCACGGCGGCACCGTCTTCGGCGATCCGCTCGGCGATGGCGGCGCCGATGCCGCGGCTGGCACCTGTTACCAGCACGACGCGACCCTTCAGACTGCGAGGATGGTGATTGCCCACGTTTGGTTGACCTTCCGTCCGTCGCTAGGCCGTGCCGTCGAATGGTATAACTATATAGCTAGTTAGTTGCGCGATGTAACGGGCGCTCATCCACAAAAGCGGGGATCTATGACTCGGGTCTTTTCGGTCGGCACCTATTCGCCACCCTGGACTGTGCGCGACCGCCGGGTCAAGGGACCCGACGAGGACGCGCTGACCATGGCCGTCGCCGCCGGTCGCGCCGCCGATCCCGGCGCCACGGCGCAACGCGTGGTGCTGGTGTCACGTGACTTTCCGCTGCTGGAAGGCGGCAACGGCGCGGTGCTATTGGCCGCGTTGTCCCTACCGGCCGACACCCCCGTCGCCGAGGTCCTCGGCGGTGCGCCCGCGGTGCTGGACCAAATCAGCGGCGCCGGCGACAGCACCCTGGTGATCGCCGCCGACGACAACGACCTCGCGGCGGGGGCCGGCGCTGTCCTCACGGGCGACGGCGGCACCACGCTGACCCCGGCGGCGCGCCAGACGCGAAGTCTGCCGCTGACGGCCCGAGGGGAGGACGGCGCGCGCCATGCCTACGTCGACCCCCGGCTGCAACGCGAGGTGGGGGTGCGTGCCACCCTGACCCGACTGGGCCTGACCGGAACCCCGGCGCTCGCCGCCGTGGCAGGCGTGCCGCTGGCGCAAATCGCGAGCGACTTCGACACATCGCGGGCAGTTGCCGAGCCCACCGTCTCCGCCGCGGCGATCATCCGACTGCTGGCCGACGCGATCGAGGCCGGCACCTCGGGCCTGTTGCTCGCCGTCGAGCAGTCCAGCATCAGCGCGGCCGACCTCGCGGTAGCGGGCACCAACACCCGGATCGCCCGCGATGAGTTCCCGGCGCGGGAGCTACCCAAGACGCGGGTTGCCGACGGCATCGGCATCCCAATCTCGATGCCCGCGTACGCGCGGGCCTTCGAGCCGAAAATTCGCTGGGAGGCAGCGGTTTTCGACGAGAGCCCAGGAATCGATGCCGCGCCGCAGTTCCCACCCCGGTTGCGAGTCGACAATGCCGGACGGTTGGCGGCCGAATATCGGCTCGAGTCGCTGCCGCGCACCGGCACCGTCTACACCCACACCACGGTGCGGATTCCGGTACCCGACCTGCCCAGCCCGTACTCCCTGGCCGTCGTTCAGCTCGACGACAGCCCGGTGCGGGTGCTGCTGAAAGTCACCGGCGTGCCCGCGGGCGAGGCGACGATCGGTCAGCCGGGCTCCGTAGTGTTGCGCAGGATCGCCATTCGCGCGGGTATTCCCGATTACGGTTACGCATTCTGGCCCGGACGGACGCTGCAAGGAGCGGTTGCATGAGAAATGTCGCCATCGTCGGCGCGGGGATGACGCCCTTCGCCGAACACTTCGAGCTCGGCGTCAAGGATCTCATTCCGATGGCCTACGCCGAGGCGGTTGCCAAGGTTGACAAGGGTGTTCAGAAGTCGGAGATCCAGGCCGCGTGGTTCGGCGAGCTAGCGACCACCGACGGGTTCCCGTCCGGCATTTTGGCCGACACCTTGGACTTGACGGACATTCCAGTGACGCGCGTCGAAAATGCCTGTGCCACCGGTAATGATGCGATTCGCAACGGAACGTTGGCCATCGCCTCCGGCCTCTACGATGTGGTCCTAGTGGTCGGGGCCGACAAGGTTCGCGAAACCTCCTCGAACACCACGTTCTGGGACTGGGCCGCGATGACCCGCGACAACGCATGGGACTACCCGCTGGGGCTGGTTGCGCCGGCCAACTTCGCGCTGCACGTGATGCGATATCTGCACGAGTCGCCGGCGACCAAAGAGCACATGGCGATGGTGGCGGTGAAGAACCACTTCCACGCCGTCAAGAACCCGAAAGCTCAACTGCGCTACGAGATCACCGTCGAGCAGGCGCTGGCCGCGCCGATCGTGGTCGAACCCTTCGGGCTCTACGACTGCACCCCGCAGAGCGACGGCGCCGCCGCAGTGATCTTGGCCGCCGAGGACGTCGTCGACCACTACACCGACCGTCCCGTCTGGGTTCGCGGCGTCGGGCTGGGTATGGACCGGGTGATGCACCAGCACAAGACGGACATGACCACGTTTCCGCCGACGGTGCGTGCCGCCAAGGCCGCGATGGCGATGGCCGGTGTGACGCCGCGCGACATCGACGTCGCCGAGGTCCACGACTGCTTCACCGGCGTCGAGCTCATCAGCTACGAAGATCTGGGGTTCGCCAACCGCTTCGAGGCCTACAAGCTGGTGGAAGGCCGCGAACACTATGTGGGCGGATCGATTCCGATCAACCCAAGCGGCGGGCTGAAGGCCAAGGGGCATCCGCCGGGAGCTACCGGCGTGGCGCAGTGCTACGAACTGTTCAACCAGCTTCGCGGAGAAGCCGAGAATCAAGTCGACGGCGCACGAATCGCGTTAGCGCACAACATCGGCGGGCCGACCGCGGTCTCCGCGGTCACCGTCCTTTCCAACCAGAAGAACTGATAGGACCATCAGATGACCACTTCCGAGATCGCCACCCTACCCGGTTACGAAGAGTTTGCGCCGTGGCTGCTGGTGGAGAAGACCGGCAACGTGCACGTGATCAGCATCAACCGGCCGGAGGCGTTCAACGCCGTCAACGAGGAGGTGCACCACGCATTCGCGACGATCTGGCGGGTATTGGCCGCCGACGACGACGTGCGCGCGGTGGTGACAACCGGTGTCGGAAAAGCATTTTCGGCGGGCGGCGACATGGTGATGTTCGGGCGCCTCATCGAGGACCCGGTGGCACGTCAGTTTCAGATCACCGAGGCCCGCACGGTGTTTCTCGAGGTGATCAATTTCCCCAAGCCGCTGGTGTCGGCCGTCAACGGCCCGGCTGTGGGGCTTGGCTGCTCGATCGCTTTGTTGAGCGACTTCCTGGTGATGGGGGAGAACAGCTACCTGGCCGACCCGCATGTCGCGGTCGGCTTGGTTGCCGGCGACGGCGGTGCCGCGATGCTGCCGCTGCTGATCGGCCTGATGAAAGCCAAAGAGTATGTGCTGCTGGGGGATCGGATCACCCCGGCCATCGCGGACAAGCTGAACCTCGTCACCAAGGTGGCCACCGACGACACCGTGCTCGACGAGGCGCTCGCGATCGGCGAGCGACTCGCCGGTCTGCCGCCCCAGGCGCTGCGCGCCAGCAAGGTCGCGATGAACATGCACCTGTCGCGGGCCGCGCTCGGCGTGCTGGAGTACGCGCTGGCCGAGGAATACACGTCGTTCACAACTCCGGAGTTCCAGGAGCGGGTGGCCGCGTTTCGGGCGCGCTCGAAGAAGTAGCTTCCAGGGGCCGGCGCGGGAGCGGTCAGCGGTAGGCGGTCACTCGCGCGGTGATCGCCACCTTGCCGTCGTCGCCGATGGCCTGCGCATCGCTCACACCGGTGTTGCGGCCTATCCGCATCGCCGTGCCCTCATAGCGGGATTCGGCGCCGGCGAAAAACGGGCGAAGAAAGTTCACTCGCAGCGAGCCGGTCTGCAGCAGACCGTCGGCGGGGTCCCGGTTTAGCGCCGCCGATGCCGCGAGCTCCAGGCCGGCGGCGGCGACGCCCCCGTGCACGATGTCGATGTCGTTGTTCAGGTTGCGGTCCACACGCTGCGCCAGCACCGTCGCCGGACCATCCTGCGCAACGTGCACCGCCATCAAGTCGGCGAAAGTGGTCTCGCCCGACCGGCGCAGCGTCTCCGGCCGTTGCTGGGGGACGACGTCGCCGGCGTGGATGAAGAACGATCGCACGATGCCGGTGCCGATAACCGTGCCGCGATAGGTCAGTGTGCAGATTCCCAGCGACGTGGCACCCAGTGGACCCGGCGAGTGCGCGCTGGCCAGCACTGTGCCGTCGAGGTCACCGACATCGGGGCTGAGGTCCATCGACAGCTCGCTTGACACCGTCCACTGGCCTGGCCGTCTGCGGTAATGGTTGACGATCCCGGCGGCGGCGTCGACGAGGATCGCCAAGGGGCCCACAGTGGGAGCGCCGGTGTACGGATTGCGGAATCGGTGCATCGGCATCGACAGCACGGCGATGGCCTTGGCCGGGTGTGATTCGACGTATTCGATACCGAACCGGACCTGTATCGAGTCCGGTGTCTCGAGATCGTGCTGGTTTACCTGTTCGTCGACGCCGGTCATTCGAGAAGGTCTACGACAGTGGACAATTCGGCCCCGGTCAGGACGAACTCCTCTGCCTTTTGCAGATGGCGCTTCCAGAGCTCGCCGGCCTTCTCGGCGTCGCCGTCCTTGATCATGTCCAGCACCATCCGGTGAGTCTTGGCCGAGCGGCGGACCGCCTGCTCGGCTCGCGTCCCCTTGGTGGGCTGCAGCGACCGGTTGGCCTTCTCGATGATGTGATGCAGCATGTCGCTGACGATTTGCAGGGTGCTGTTGCCCGACAACCGCGCGATCGCGGCGTGGAAGTCGGTGAGCTGATCAACGGCTTCGCTGCCGGGATTCAGCTGCGATTCGCGTTCGACGATCTGCTCGAGTTCGGCGATCACCTTGGGATTGCGGTCCTTGGCCAACTGCTCGACCATCGGAACCTCGAGCGTCACTCGTGCGTCGTAGACGTCCTTCACCGTGACGCCTTCGTATTCGAGGATCAAGCCGGCGTAGCGGGCGAGCGTTTCGCGCCGGGGGCGCGTGACGCGGGCCCCACCGCGTACCCCACGCTGAACCTGAATCAGCGACTCCGATTCGAGCACGCGGAACGCTTCTCGCAGCGTTGGCCGGGACACGCCGAAACGCTCCATCAGCTCCGATTCCGGCGGCAACATGGTGCCTTCGGTGATCTCGCCGCGGATGAACATCCGCCGCAGCACCGTGGCCACCCGATCGGCCATCTTCGGTTCTCGAAGACTGGTGACCTCCATTGCAACCTCCGCCGCTGCGAATATGCGAATTAACTAACCATTTAGCAGGTTAGCCGAAATAGCCGGTTGAGCCGCCAATTCGCGACCGTCAGTTAGCAACGTCACCCTTAATACCCCATCGCCCGTCCCATGAGGTCCTTCATGATCTCGGTGGTGCCCGCGTAGAGCCGCTGCACCCGCGAGTCCCGCCAGAGCCTGGCCACTTCATACTCGTTGATATAGCCGTAGCCGCCGTGCAGCTGCAGGCATCGGTCGATGATCTCCCACTGAACTTCGGAGGTCCACCATTTCAAGCCTGCGGCATCTTGATCGGTCAGCGTGCCGTCGTTGACCGAGAGCACGCATTGATCGAGATACGTTTGTGCGGCGTCGAGTTTGGTCTGCATTTCGGCGAGGAAGTGCCTATTGACCTGAAACTTGCCGATCGGTTGCCCGAACGCGGTGCGCTCCGATGCGTAGGCCTTGGTCAGGTCGAGCGCACGGCGGGCGGCCGGCAACGCGTAGCAGGCCACGCCGACCCGCTCGCTCGGCAGGTTGGAGACCAGATGATAGAAGCCGCGGTTGAGCTCTCCCACAAGGTTCTCCTTGGGCACCTTGACATCCTCGAAGAACAATTCGGCAGTGTCGGCGGAGTACTGGCCGATTTTGTCGAGCTTGCGGCCACGGGTGAAACCCTCCATCCCGTCCTCGATCATCAGCAGGCTGATGCCCTTGTGCCGGGCGGAAGGATCGGTCTTCACAGCCGTCAGCACCAGCTTGGACAGCAGCCCGTTGCTGATGAACGTCTTCTGGCCGTTGACCACCCAGTGGTCGCCCTCGTCGCGGGCGGTGGTCTTGATGCCGGCCAGGTCGGATCCGGCCGCGGGCTCGGACATCGCGATGGAACCGATGTACTCGCCCGCGACGAACTTGGGCAGCCAGCGTTCCTTCTGCTCCTCGGTGGTCAGATCGTTGAGATACGGCACCAGGATGTCGTTCTGCACGCCCAGGCCGATGCCGACCGAGCCGGTCAGGAACATTTCCTCGGAGATGATCTGGTTGAACCGGAAGTCCTTGACTCCGAGCCCGCCGTACTTCTCGTCGAACTCCCAACCGATCAATCCGTGTTCGCCCGCTTCCAGCCAGGCCTCGCGGCTCACCTTGCCGTCGCGTTCCCACTTCTCGACGTTCGGCACGCATTCGCGTTCGAAAAAGCTCCTTGCGGTGGCGCGGAACTCGTCGTGAATCTCGTCGAAAATGTTGCGGCGCATACGCTTCCTTCTACTCGGCCCACGTGACGACGGCCGGCAGGGCGCGGCCGGGTGCCCAGTCCTCGCCGGAGTCCTCGAAGAGTCGCTCGGCGAGCAGCCCTTCGAGCTGATCGTGCGACCCACAGAGCGCGTCGACCTGGAATCCGCGAGTGACATAGCGGTGCAGGTCGTGCTCGGCGGTCAGTCCGATTGCCCCGCACACCTGCAGTGCCACGTCGCTGGCGGCGCGGTGTGCCCGGCCCGCGGCGGCCTTGGCGGCCAGGGCCAACAGCTCGCCGCCGTCTCGCCACGATTCGCCCAGCAACGCCCGCGCGCCCTCGAGCACCGCCGAGGCATCGGCCAGTGCATGACGCGGCGATTGAAATGACCCGATCGGTGAGCCGAACTGGACGCGCACGCTGACGTGCTCGACCGCGATGCGCAGCGCCTGCGCGGCCAGTTCGACCAGTTCGGTGGCCAGACCACGATGGGCCGCGGCGACGGCGTTCTTCCATTCGGTGGAGGCCTCGACCAGCGGGACGTCAAGTGATCCGCTCACCCGCGTCCAGTGCGTCGACACATCAAAGGTGTCCAGCCGCTGGCCGTCGAGCCGCGTTGCGTCGACCACGCCCGCCGACACCGCGCCCGTCGACCCGGACACCGGCACCACGATTCGACCCTCCAACGGCCCCAGGACGATGCCCGAGACCCGGTCAGTATCGGAAGCCACCACACCACCGGTGGACAGGTCGGGCAGCAGCACGTGATCCGCGGGACCGTCGAGCACTGCGGCCAGTTCGGCCAACATGATGCGGTCCAAGCAGTCCGTCAGGGCCAGCGATCTGCCTTGCGCGCGGAACAACAGGGCGGCCGCCTCGACGGGGTACTCGGCCTCGATCTCCGACCAGCCCAACTCGGCCAGCCGCCCACCGATTGCCAGGTGCTCACCGGCGTTCTTGCCCGCCAGCTCCTCGAAGAGGCGAAACACCGCCTCTTCGACCATCTGCCACGACTCGTCGGCCGCCGGCGCATTCCTCATCGTTTCTCCTTGGGCAGCCCGAGCAGGTGGTCGGCGATGATGCCACGCTGCACTTCGGCGGTGCCACCCATCACTGTGGCGGCGCGCGAGTACCACCACTCGGCCCGCGCGGTGTCCAGTTCCGCGCCGCCGCGGCCCGTACCGCCAATCAGGTGCGCCCGCTCGATTTCCAGGATGAGGTCGTTGACCTCCTTCTCGGCGCGGCCGAACAGCAGCTTGTCGATGCTGCTATCGGCGCCGACCGCCTCGCCCGCGGCCAATCGGCGCACGGTGGTGGCAGTGCGCGCCTGGGCGGCCGACACGTCGACGTACACCCTGGCAAAGCGCCGGCGCTGCGCGTCGGTAGCGCCGGCGGTCACCATGTGCTCACGCAATCGACCCAATTCGGTGAGCACCTTGTTCAGCACCGCGTAGCCGTACATGCCGCGTTCGTACTGCATGAGGTGCATCGCCACGGCCCAGCCGCCGTCGACGTCGCCAACGACGCGCTCACCCTCGACTCGGACGTCGTCGAAGAACACCTCGGCGAGTTCGCGGCGCCCGCTGGCCAGCGCGATGGGGCGAATGGTGACGCCCGGTGCGTCGGCGTCGACCATGATCATCGTCAGCCCGCGGTGCCGGCTCTCGGGGGTTCCGGTGCGGACCAACGCCAACAGGCGCGTGGCGGTGGGCCCTTGGCTGGTCCAGATCTTCTGGCCGTTGACGACGAATCCTCCGGCCCCGTCGTCGACCGCGCGGGTGCGCAGGCTGGCCAGGTCGCTGCCCGACTCGGGTTCGGAGAAACTCTGGCCCCACCACTCGGCGCCGCTGAGGTATCCCGGCAGGTACGCCGCGGCAAGGTCGGGGGCGAACTTCAACAGTGCGGGGCCGAGGGTCTCCAGCGTCCAGTGCTGGGCCGGAATGGGCAGCATCGCGTGGCCGAGTTCCTCGAAGTACACCGCACGGTGAATCTCGTTGCCGCCCAATCCGCCTGCGGCCTCCGGCCAGCCGTACCGGTTCCAGCCGTCGGCGTGCAGCCTGGCCATCACCTGTGCGTCGTGCGCAAGCCCATCCTCGGCACTGGTGAACGCGGCCGCGCGCCAGCCCTCGGCCGCCTCCACATCACGCAGGTAGCGCCGGAAGTCCTCGCGGTACGTTGCGACGCTGGACAGGTATTCGGGGTGGCGACCGCTATGTAGGGCACTATCGACAGGGGCGGACAACTGTTGCCCTTTCGTTGGTTCTCGCGTCTCGCCAGCCGGAGCTGAATCCGCTAAACAGTTATCTATAACAAGGTACACTAGCCCACGCCGACAATTCTGCGAGAGGGAGCGCCAATGACGGCTTCACCGGTCGCCGCAACAACTGTCCATTTCAATCCCGAGGCCAGGCTTTTCATCGACGGCCGGCTGCGGGATTCGTCGACCGGCAAGACCGTCGACAACATCAATCCGGCTAACGAGGAAGTGCTGGGGCTCGCCACCGACGCCAGCGCCGAAGACATGGAAGAGGCCATCGCCGCTGCCCGGCGCGCCTTCGACACCACCGACTGGTCGACCAACCACGAGTTCCGTCAACGCTGCCTGATGCAGTTGCACGACGCGCTACAGGAGGAAGCCGAAGATATCCGCGCCGAGCTGATCGCGGAGGTCGGCGCGACGGTGGGGATGACCCACATTGCGCAGCTGGGATGGCCGCTGGCCGACGCCATCCGGTGGCCGGCGCAGTACATCTCGGAGTTCACCTGGGAGCGGATGCTCGACCAGGACGCCAAGATGGGTGTGCCGTACAACCGCGTCGTGGTCAAGGAGCCGATGGGCGTCGTTGGCGCCATCACGCCGTGGAACTTTCCGTTCGAGATCATCAGCAACAAGGTGGGCCAGATCCTGGCCACCGGGAACACGATGGTGCTCAAGCCGGCCATCGAGACACCCTGGACTGCCCTGCGGTGGGGTCGGATCATCGCCGAGAAGACCGACATCCCGGCCGGCGTGGTCAACATCGTTCCGGCGTCGGACAACGACATCGCCCAGGTGCTGGCCACCGACCCGCGGATCGACATGGTCTCCTTCACCGGATCGACGGCGGTCGGCAAACTCATCCAGCGGCTCTCGGCCGACACCATGAAACGCAACATGCTCGAGCTCGGCGGCAAATCGGCGTACCTCGTGCTCGACGACGCCGACATGGCCACGGCGCTGCCCGGCTGTATCGGCGCCCTGATGCACTCGGGGCAGGGGTGCGCGCTGGCCACCCGGATGCTGGTGCCGCGCTCGCATTACGACCAGGCCGTCGAGGTCGCCTCCGCGACATTCGGCTCACTGGCCGTCGGTGACCCCGCGGACCCGAATACCTTCTGCGGACCGCTGATCTCGGCCAAGCAACAGGCCCGGGTGCTGAACTACATCGAGATTGCCAAGCGTGACGGAGGCCGCGTCACCACCGGCGGCGGGGTCCCCGACGGCCTGGACCGCGGATACTTCGTGGCACCGACCGTCGTTGCCGACGTCGCCCCGGACCACACGATCTTCCAGGAGGAAGTGTTCGGGCCGGTGCTGTCCATCACGCCGTACGACGGTGGTGACGACGGAGCCGTCGAGCTGGCTAACAACTCCAGCTACGGCCTGGCCGGCGGCATCATGGGCTCCAACGAGCGCGCCATGGCCGTCGCCCGCCGCATCCGCACCGGCTCGCTGATGATCAACAGCGGCATGTACTACGGCGCCGACGCCCCCTTCGGGGGCTACAAGATGAGCGGTATCGGCAGGCAGAACGGCATCGAGGGCTTCGAACAGCATCTGCAGACCAAGACGATCGGATACCCCCTATGAGCGACATCCTCAGCGGAATACGCGTCGTTGAGCTGGCGGCGTGGACGTTCGTTCCGGCCGCCGGCGCCGTGCTCGCCGACTGGGGCGCCGACGTCATCAAGATCGAACACCCCGAGACCGGCGACCCGCAGCGCGGCCTGATCAGCTCCGGGGTCGTCACCGGTGCAGGGGGAGTGAACCACTTCATCGAGCAGCCCAACCGCGGCAAGCGCAGCATTGGGCTGGACACCTCCACCCCGGAGGGGCTCGAGCTGCTGATGAAGCTGCTTGAAACCGCCGACGTCTTCGTCACGAATCTGCTGCCGGATTCGCGTCAGCGGATGGGGATCGACGTCGACCAGGTGCGGGCGCGCAACCCCAAGATCATCTATGCCCGCGGCCACGGCTACGGCACCCGTGGGGACCTCGCCTCGCAGGGCGGCTTCGACCTGGCGGCCTACTGGGCGCGCGGCGGCATCGGCGATGCCTATTCGGCCGGTGACGGCTCCTACCCGCCCATTCAGCGGCCGGCGTTCGGCGACTCCTACGGCGGGCTGGCGATCGCGGGCGGAATCGCCGCGGCCCTGGTGAAGCGCGAGCGCACGGGCGAGCCGTCGGTCGTCGACGTGTCGCTGCTCAACGCCGCGATCTGGCAGTTGGGTCCTGACATCGTCGGATCAGGTGTCACCGGTCAGGACATCCCGAAGTTCAACCTGGACGAGATGCCCAACCCGGTGGCCAGCATCTACAAGACCCGCGACAACCGGTTCATCGCCTTCGTGCTGCTGCAAGCCGACCGATTCTGGGCGGACTTCTGCACCCGGCTGGGCCGCACCGACCTGATCGAAGATGAGAGGTTCGCCACCGCGGCCGTGCGGTTCGGCAACCGGCAGGAGTGCATTCGCGAGTTGCGCAGCGCCTTTGAGTCCCAAGACCTTTCACACTGGGAGAAGGCATTCGCCGGTTTCGACGGGGTGTGGGACGTCATGCACACCGCGCACGAGGTGCACAGCGATCCACAGGTGATCGCCAATGGATATTTGCCCAAAGTCACCGATGCGAACGACAACAAGTTCGCGCTGGCGGCCAGTCCCGTGCAATTCGATGAGACACCCCTGGACCTCACATGTGCGCCGGGCCACGGTGAGCACACCGACGCGCTACTCGCCGAACTCGGGTTCAGCGAGGACGAAATCATCGAGTTCAAAATCAATTCGGTTGTGCTGTAGTGGGTTCCGAGGAACTTGCGCGGCGCTTCCTGCACGTCAACCTCAATTGTTCCTCGCTGGACGCCACCGAGGGCCTCTATGTCGGGCGGCTGGGGCTCTCGGCGCGAATGCGCACCGATCCCAAAGTTCCGACCGACGGCAGCATCCTCGGCATCGACGGCGACCAAACCTTCTGTGAGACCTCGTTTCTCTACGACTCACGAGGCGCCCGCGCCGGCTGTGCTTTGGAGGCCATCGAGTTTCACAGCCCGGCGCTAAAACCCGACCCGAACAGCGACCCGACCCGTCCCGGCATCCGGTCGACGCTGCTGACCGTGGCCGATCTTGATGCAACCGTCACAGCGTTGCGCGCGGCCGGCATCACCGTGAGCGAGCCGGTCGACGGCCTGATTTCGGGCGCCAAGTCGGTTCTCGCACTCGACCCCGACGGCGCGGTCATCGAGCTCGCCCAAGCCCCAAGCGACAAGCCGGGGGCGGTGTTCGCCGGAATCCGCGTCGCCGCCATCGACGCGGTGGCCACCGGAGAATTCCTCACCGCGATCGGTTTTATTCAGGTCCAAACGCCGGCGCACGTCGAGGTCGCCGGCGATCAACTCGCGCCGGGCGGGTCACCCACTCCCGTCAAGTGCGCGGTGTCTCGCTATGCACTCGCCGAGGACGCGCATCAGTTCACCCTGACCGTTGTGGAACATCCCGACACCCGTAACGCGGATCCGGTGCCGTGGGGCGGAAATCGCCAGGGGTTGTACCGGTGCGCGCTGCGGGTGGAAAACACCGAAGCCGCAATGTCTTTGGTTCCGGATTCCGTTGAGGTGATGGGTGATCCGGTGTGGTGTCCGTTGCCGGGGACGAAGATCGACGGGCTCTACATCTCGTTCCTGCGCTCACCCGACGGAGTGGTATTCGAATTCGTCGAGCGGCCGCTGAGCTTCTTTACACGATGAGTGGGTGACCGATGGATCTGCAGATGACGGGGAAGGGCTACGTCGTCGTCGGCGGCACAGCCGGCATGGGCCTGGCCGCAGCGCGCGCGCTGGCCCGCGAGGGCGCGGCCGTCGTGCTGGTCGGGCGCGACGCCGACCGCGGCAAGAACGCCGCCCAAGAAGTCGCCGCCGCGGGTGCGGAGTCGGCACACGGACTGTCGTTCGATGTCAGCCAGCCCGGAGCGGCGGCAGCCGCCGTCGACGAAGCGGCCCGGATACTCGGCAGGCTCGACGGCATCGCCATCACGATGGGGACCGCCGGGATGATGCCCATCGACGCCGACGACGACGCCTGGGACACCGCGTTTCACGACGTTCTACTGGCGACCACCCGCAGTGTGCAGGCCGCGCTGCCGCACCTCGCCGTCAACGGGGGCGCGATCGTGACCACGGCCGCGTACTCGGCACGCTCGCCTCACGAGCCGCGGCTGCCGTATGCGAGCCTCAAGGCGGCCGTTGCGACGTTCACCCGCGGCATCGCACGTACGCACGGGAAATCGGGTATCCGCGCGAACAGCGTCGCCCCCGGTGCAGTGGAAACCGATGCGCTGCATGCCATTCGCGGATACGTTGCCGAAAGCAAAGGCTATCCCTACGACGAGGCCCTCGAGCGGGCGCTGGTGGAGGACTTCGGGTTCGACGCCGCGCTCGGTCGCCCCGGCCAGCCGGACGAGATCGGCGCGCTGATCGCCTTCTTGCTCTCGGATATCTGCGCTTTCGTCACGGGACAGACTATCTACGCCGATGGCGGGGCGCCGTAATCAGGCCGTCGGGAGCGGGCCGGCCAGTCCGCGGGGTGAGGTCCCGTAGAGCCAGCTGACGGCCTGCCCGATCTCCGAAAAGACTAGACCTGCACCGTCTTTGGCGTGGTAGGCGGCCGGCGCTTCGGTGAAGCCCTCGATGCGGGTCAGCTTGTCGCCGTTGATGCGCAGGATCTGCCCGGTCAGCCAGGACGACTGCGCGGACTGCAGCCAGGCCACCACGGCGGAGCTGCGGGCGGGATCCAGCGCGGGGTCGTCGGCGCGGCCACCGAACACCTCGGCCGTCATCCGCGACCTCGCCAGCGGGGAAATCGCGTTGACCGCAACACCGTAACGCTGCGCCTCCATCGCGGTAACGACCGTCAGGTTGGCGATCGCGGCCTTGGCCGCGCCATAGGCACTCTGCCCGACATTGCCCCACAACCCCGCGCCGGAAACCGTGTTGACGATGTGGGCATCGATCGGGTTGCCTGCTTTAAACTGCGCACGCCAGTACTCGCAGGCATGTCGGGTGACCGCGAAGGTGCCTTTCAGATGTACCGCGATGACGGCGTCCCAATCGGCCTCGCTGGAGGCGGCGACCATGGAATCACGCAGGATGCCGGCATTGTTCACTACGCCGGTGAGGGTACCGAAGGTGTCGACGGCGGTGGAGATCATGTGGGCGACGTCATCCCACGCCGACACCGAACCCGTATGTGCGACGGCCTTGCCGCCGGCCGCCTCGATTTCGGCGACAACGTCGGCCGCGGGGCCTTCCCCGTTGCCGCTTGAGCCATCCCTGCCGACGCCTGGATCGTTCACAACGACGGCTGCGCCCTGCTTGGCCAACTCGAGGCAGTGGGCTCGGCCGATTCCCCGGCCGCCGCCCGTCACCAAAACGACCTTGCCGGTCAGCGGACCTTCAGGCATTGCTCGTTATCCCCTTCACTTCGAGAACAATTCGGTGATGAGTTGCCGGCGTTGCGACCAGTCTGCTGCGCGCAGGTCGACGTATCCGGACTCGGTGACGATCACGTCCACGTCGTGGGCGGGCGTGGAGGCGGGACGGCTGAGCTGCTCGACGAGCGGTGAGCGCCCGTTGTTCCTCGTAGGAACGGCAATGATCGACAGTCCGCCGCTGCTCATTCGGGCGGCCGCGCAATAGTCGGGATGCCCACCGATGCCACCGAACACCTTGTCGCCCAAGCCCTCGACGTTGATCTGCCCGTACGGGTCGATCTCGATGGCGGTGTTCACTGCGACCAGCGGTGACCCGCGGGACAGCCGGGTGAGGTCGTGGGTGTAGTCGAGCCCGCGCAGGATCCGGCGCCCGTCGGCCCAGTCGTAGAGCGCGTCGCTGCCCAGGAGATACGTCGCCGACGGTGTACCCACCAGCAGGCCGCGGTTGTCGAGGTCGACGACGGCGTCGGTGAGTAACCCGGTGTCGATGTGCAACGGCACCTGTGTCCGGCGCAGCAGCGCGGTGCCGAGCTGGCCTGGGCCGTACTGGATCCGGGCATCTTCGGGGAGCAACTGCAGTACCGCGTCGGCGAGCGCGTCGTGCATCGGCTCGGGGTCGCGGTGCGGTACTCGCAGCGGTCCGGCCGCGACCGTGCCGAGCACCTCGACGCTCGACGGATCGAGTGCAGGCCCGGCATCCGCTGCCGGGGCCGCGAAGTCGACCATCGCCAACGTCGTGGTGCCACGGTCAACCAGCGCCCGCTGCCAGGACACTTCGGTGCCGAACTGCAACGAACCATCGCGACGTACCAGCCGGGTCAGCAGCACATCGGGTTGCAGGACGTCGGTCAGCAGCGCGGGTATCGCGGCCAGCCGCGTCGGTGTGAATCGCCCCTTCGAGCTGCGCAATAGGTCGCGCACGCCCCAACCGGGCATCAACGCAACGACTTCGGCGAACGCGTCCGCGTCGAGGCCGTCGATCGGGGCGGGCAGCCAGCCCAGTATCAGGCGCACCGAGCCCACCTCGCCAGCGGCGGCGCTCAGCGCCGCCCCGACCGACCCGCCGTCGTCGAGGCAGCGCAGCGCGCCCACCCCGTCGCCGAGGGCCACTGTCATTCCGGGGCGCAGCGCGGCGCGCAGCGCTGCGGCGAACTCAGTTGTGGTTAAAGCTGTTGTCATCGAGGCTCTTTGGGAAGCCCGAGCACCCGCTCACCGAGGATGTTGCGCTGAATCTCGCTGGTGCCGCCCAGGATCGTCTGCGCCCGCCCGACCAGCATGTGATGCACCAGCCCGTCGTCCGCGGGGTCGGTGCACGCGTCGGTGCCCAGCACTTCGGTGGCCATGTCCCCGAGGTCCTGGTCGGTTTCCGAGGTCATCAACTTCAGCACCGAGAAGGCCGGCGACGTGAGGTCGCCGGAGTCGATGGCGCGCTGCCAGGTGTAGCGCAGCAGCCACATTCGGGCCCACAGCCGGGTCATCGACCTGGACACCACGGGGTCGAGCAAGTCGCGGTCGCGGGCGGCGTCGACCATGCGTTCGTGTAGGCGGAACATGGAGACCGCTTGCGAACCCAATGTCAGGCGCTCACGCCCCAGCGTCACCATCGCCACGGTCCAGCCCTGACCGACGTCACCGATCAGGGCGTCGTCGTCGAGCTCGGCGCCGTCGAAGAAGACTTCGTTGAACTTGCTCTCGCCGTCCATCTGGGTCAGCGGGCGGACCGTGACACCCGAGGTATCCATGGGTACGACGAACATCGACAAGTCACGGTGCTTTTCTGGACCCGTGCGGGCGAGCAGCAGCCCGAATCGGGCCGAGGCGGCCGCCGAACTCCACACCTTCTGGCCATCGATCCGCCAACCGGTCGTGGTGCGTTCGGCCCGGGTGCGAACGCCGGCGAGGTCTGATCCGGCGCCCGGTTCGGAGAACAACTGACACCAGACGTCGTCGCCCAACCGGATCGGCTCCAGGTAGCGGTCTTTCTGTTCCTGGCTGCCGAACTTGATCAGCACCGGACCGACCAGGTCGGCGCCGGTGATGTTGAGCTGGCGGGGCACGTCGGCGCGTGCGCACTCCTCGGCGAACACCGCCTGGTACGCCACCGTCGCTGCGGCACCGCCGAACTCGCGCGGCCAGTGCAGGCACGCGTAGCCGTGGTCGGCCAGGTAGCGGTGCCAGATTCGGCCGGGCCCGACATCATCCGCGGTGGGCGTGGGCCCGTAGTTCCGCAAACCGGCCGGCCTCGGTGCGCTGTGCAGAAACGAGCGGATCTCCGCGCGTAAGGCGTCGACGTCGTTGGGTTCTTTCGTCACTTGTGGCGAAGCCGGCAGCTGAGTCGACGGCTCCAGCGTCGATAACCTGTCCCAGTGCTGGGCCGGGGTGCCGAGTATCACCTCGTCCGTGCGGGCGCGCCGGAAGTACAGGTGTGCGGAATCCTCCCAGGTAAAGCCGATGCCGCCGTGAATCTGGACGTTTGCCTTGGTCGCGTTGCGCAGCGCCTCTGAGCAGACCGCCTTGGCCATGCTCGCCCGCCAGCCCGCTTCGGCGGCGGCAGCGGAGTCCGGATCGTCGAGAGCCTCCAGGGCCGCCTGTGATGCCGAGCGCGCCCACTCGAGATCGACGAGCATGTCGGCGCACTTGTGCTTGATGGCCTGAAAGCTGCCGATCTGCCGTCCGAACTGCTCACGCGTGCGGGCATAGTCGGTGGCGATCTCGAGCACCCGCTCGCAGGCGCCGATCTGTTCGGCCGACAGCACCGCCAGCGCGATGTCGACGTTGCGCTCGACGACGTCGCCCAGGGGTGCGTCGCCGGATAGCCGCAGTGCCGGCGCCGAGCTGAGCGTGATGGTGGCCATCGGCCTGGTGTGGTCAAGCACGCGTTCGGCCTTCGCGACGACGCTGTCGATAGTCGGGTCGAGCAGGAACACCGCCGGCTCGCCATCTTCGTCGATGGCGACCACGACGAGGTCGTCTGCAACGGAACCGCCCAGCACGTGGCGCACCGTGCCGTCGAGGTTCCAATCATCCCCGGCGCGCGTAGCGCTCAGCGTCACCGCGGACGGTCGCCACAACCCGCCGTCGCCGGTAAGGGCGGCGGCAGCGGTGCGGCGACCTTCGATGAGCCCGGTGAGTCGCTTATCGGCATCCGGGTCGCGCTCGGTCAAGTCGAGCAGCAGGCCGGTGGCCAGCACCGTGGAGCTGACGAATGGCACCGGGGCCAGCGCGCGACCGAGTTCGTGGGCGACCACGCCCAGCGCGGACGCGCCGTAACCGGCGCCGCCCAGGTGTTCAGGCAGCGCGATGGCGGCTATCCCCACCTGGTTGCACAGCACGTCCCACAGCACCGTGTCGAAGCCGGAACGTCCGGCTACGCCGCCCCGGTCGACCTCGCCGTATGCAACCGCGCGCACTCGTTCCTCGGATGCCAGTCGCTCACAGGCGGAACGCACCGACTGCGCGAGTTCCTGACGTTCGTCAGCGGACAACGTCGTCATCGGGTTCCTCCTGCGATCTGCCGGGCCAGCTCGGACTTGGCGACCTTGCCGAGCCCCGTCAGCGGGAACTCGTCGACGAGGACGAGCCGCTCGGGCCACTTCTGCTTCATCAGCCCGCGTTCGTCGAGGAACGTGCAGAGTTCGTCGAGGGTGACGTCGCGATGGCGTGGCGAACGACGCACGACCGCGCACACCAGCTCACCGCGCAGTTCGTCGGGCTGGCCGAGGACGGCGATTTCGTCGACCAGGGGGTGGGCCAGCAGTTCGTTCTCGATCTCGTCGGGGGCGACGTTCTCGCCCTTGCGAATGATCAAATCCTTGGTGCGACCGGTGACCACGATGCGGCCGTCCGGGCGAAGGTGGCCCCGGTCGCCGCTGCGGAACCACCCGTCCGCGGTGATCGCGTCGGCCCACTGGTCGTGCTGCAGATATCCCGGTGTCAGGTTGTCGCCGCGCAGCTCGATCTCGCCGTTCGCTGCGATCCGCACCTGCGATCCGGGGATGGGCCGACCCGCGCTGTTGGCCAGTTGTTCGTCGGTGTCGGTGGCCTCGCTGACGCAGATCATCGGCGCCTCGGTCATTCCGTAGGCATGCACGACCGGAACGCGTAGGTGTTCACGCACCTGTCTGTGCACCTCGGGCGGACACGCGGCACCCCCGCCGATCAGCATCCGCAGCGACGGCATCAACAATTCCGTTGTGGGCGCAGCCATTTGGGCGGCCAGCAGCATCTGGTAGAAGGCGGTGCTCGCTCCGGTCACCGTCACCTGGCGTTCCGCGAGCACCCGGGGCAGGTCGGCTGCGGAAACCTTGGGGATGAGCACCACCGGAAAGTCGCCGAACAAAGCGGTGGCGAGGTAGACCATGCCGCCGATGTGGGCGATGGGGAACGCGATGGTGCCGACTTCCCGCGGATGACTGCCCACACCGAGATGAGCGACATAACCGCGGGCCGCGCTGAGCAACGTGCCGTCGGTGTGGCGCACGGCTTTCGGGCGCCCGGTGGTACCCGACGTGAAGTACACCCAGCGCGGCTCCGCTGCGCCGTGGGGCGCTTCATACGCGGCGCTCGCGGCCGGCGACGTCTGGAGCCGGCGGACAAGGTCGGCAGGGACCGTGATTGTCGGTAGCCCGGGCGCCGCATTGGCGGCCGTCGACTCGTCGACCAGCAGGATGTCCGCGCGCGCGACGTCGACCGCCGCGCACACCTCGCGGCACCGGTATAGGTGCAATACCGGGGCCTGCGTAACGGGCATGCGGGCAAGGGCCAGCATCACCACCGCGGCGTTGACGTGTGAGGGCAGCTGCCAGGCGACCGTCATGCCGGGGCGCACACCGGCATCTGCCAACCATCCCGCGGCGGCCGACGCGAGCCCGGCTACCTGCGAGATGGTGAGTGTCTCGCCTTCGACGTCGCGCAGCAGCGGACGATCCGGTCGGCTGGCGGCGCACTCATCCAGCAGCCCGGCGATGGTGCCAGCCGTCACCGTGTTCTCCCGTCCCGGCCGGCCGTCAACCCACCCGCGGTCCGGGCGTGAAACGGACCGGCAGTTCGCGCACGGCGTACACCTCGCCCGCGTCCTCGAACAGTTTCGGATTACCGGCCAACTCGAAGTCGGGTAGCCGCTTGAGTACCTGGGTGATCATCACGTCGAACATCAGCTTGGCATAGTGCGAACCCAGGCAGCGGTGCATGCCCACACCGAAAGCCATGTGCTTCTTGGCATTTGGGCGATCGAGGTCGAGCTCGTCAGGGTTCTCGAACATTGCGGGGTCTCGGTTGGCCGCAGCCCACATCAGGATCGCCCGGTCGCCCTGGCATAGCCGTTGGCCGTGAAAGTCGGCGTCGCGCGAGACAGTGCGCGCCAAACCGAGCGTCGGCGTGTACAGGCGCAGCAGCTCATCGGTGGACTTCTTCACCAGGCTCGGATCGGCGGTGAACTTGGCCCGCAGCTCGGCGTCCTTGCACAGCCGCAACAGCACATTGCCGGTGAAGCCACTGGTGGTGTCCATGCCACCGAGCATCATCAGCACCGTGTACATGGTGACCTGACCGTCGTCCAGCGGTTCGCCGTTCAGCGTTCCGCGCAGGATGTCACTGAACAGGTCATCGCCGAGCCCTTCGGCGCGCCGCTGCTCCATGTGCTTGACGATCTCGCCGAACATCTCCATCCCCGCGATTCCGGCCTTCTCCGGGTCGTGAGCACGGTCGTGCACGGTGGTGTGCACCCAGCCGACCCAGTCCATGAACCGCGACTCGTCAAAGTTCAACAGCCGCAGGATCAACCGCGCCGGCAGCGGCGTCGTCAGCTCACCGACCAGGTCGCACTCACCGCGCTCGATGAAGGCATCGATCGCCTCATTGGTCATCTCGATGGCGGACTCACGGAATCGCTCCGCCGAACCCGGGGAGAATCGCTTGAGGGTGACCTCGCGCAACTCCTGCGTCTCGGGAGGATCCGACTCGATCGGCAGGATCGGCAATGGCAGCTCACTGGCCGGCACCCCCACCGACGGATAGGAGTTGAACAGGTCGTCGTCGCGGGCCGCTTCGAAGACCGATGCGTAGTCGACCAACGCCCAGAAGCCTTCGTAGTGATCGGAATATGCTACCGGACAGCCCGATTCGCGCATCTCACGGAACCGGCCATACGGGTCCTCGCGGAACTCGGGTGAGTGGTGGTCGAGGTCGACCTCGGCCCGCGGGCGCGACTCCGCCTGGGTGTCGGTCATCGGCAGTACTCCCTTCGGGATGGCGGCTACTTGGACAAGATGGCGACGGCTGCGGTTCCGGGGGCCCCATACAACTGGGCCAGCCCGACCTGCGGATCGTTCGGCACCTGACGGTCGCCCGCGGTACCGCGCAACTGCTGGACGAGCTCGTAGACCTGGCGAAGGCCGGACGCGCCGACCGGTTCGCCGTTCGCCAGCAGGCCACCGTCGGTGTTGATAGACAGCCGGCCACCGATCTTGGTGGCGCCGTCAGCGAGCAGCGCCTCCTGTTCGCCGTCCTTGCACAACCCCGTCTCGGCCATGTGGATGATCTCGGAACCCGAGTCGGTGTCCTGCAATTGCGCGACGTCGACGTCCTCAGGGCCTATCCCGGCCAACTCGTAGGCGGCGCGGGCGGCCTCCGCGGTGGTGCCGGGCACGATCGGCAGCTCGATCGAGGTACGCAGCAGTTCGTAGGCGCCTTCGCGGCGGCTGCGCAGCGCGGTCGAGCGCAGGTAGATCGGGGTATCGGTGTACTGCTTGGCTTTATCGGCCCGGCACACCACGACGGCGGCAGCGCCTTCGTTCGGGTTGCAGTACATGTATTGACGCAGCGGTGCGTTCACGACCGGAGAGCTCAGGATCGCGTCGACGCTCATCGGCTTGCGGCGCCATGCGTGCGGCGCCAGCGCTCCGTTGTCGAAGTTCTTGGCGGCAACGCGGGCCAGGGTCTCCTCGGTGATGCCGTGATCGTGCATGTAGCGCATGATCTTGGTGCCGAAGTAATGCGTGGTCAGGAACATGCCCTGATCGCCGTACCACTGCGGCAACCCCGATATCGACGGGTCGGCGCCGAAGGCGCCGCGCGGGTGCTTGTCCAGCCCGACGCCGACCGCAATGTCGGCTTCGCCGAGTTGGACGTCTCGCGCGGCCAGGGTCAACAGCGAGTTACCGGTCGCGCAGCCGCTCAACGTGGCCCGCGCCGGCAGGCCGGTCATCCCGGCCAACCCCGTCACCGCCTCGGGATTGGCCACCTCGAGGCTGCCCGCATACAGGCTGCCCACGTCGGACCACGCCACCCCGGCATCGCGCAGTGCCCTGCTGATCGCCACGGCGCCCATCTCCAGCGCCGACCGGTCCTCGTACCGCCCGAACGGGTGAAGTCCAACGCCGATGATGGCGATGTCGGGCGTGCTGCTCATCGTGTTCCTTCCAGCAGGCGTCACTGTCGAACCAGCCGTCGACGGGAGCGCGCGTTGACTCAGATACCACTAAGCCTATAACTATATATCTGATTAGTCGGTGCGGGTCTACAATCGGATCGCTGCGCACTGACGGCGTTAGGGCATCAACTCGCAGATGAGGGCTGAGGGCGTTGAGTATTTCTTTGTTGCTGGAGATGGCGGCGTCGGGTGATCCCGACCGGGTTGCCGTGGTGGACGGCGACATTCGGCTGACCACCGCCGACCTCAGCGAGCTCGCCGACGGCGGTGCAGGCGTTATCGTCGCATCCGGGGCATCCCATGTCGCTTACGTCGGCACCGGCGGAGTACTTCTCCCGCTGTTGTTATTCTCTTCGGCGCGCGCGAACACGGCGTTCACGCCACTGAATTATCGGCTGAGTCCAGAGGGGCTGCGCGAACTCATCGATCGGCTGCCCTCACCGTTGGTCGTGGTTGACGCCGAGTACCGCGAGATCGTGGCCGGTTTCGGCCAGCAGATGATGACGTCCGACGAGTTCATCGAGGCCGCGCGATCCACCGAGCCCGTCTCGGTCTTCGCCGACCCCGACGACGTGGCGGTCGTGTTGTTCACCTCGGGTACCACGTCGCGGCCCAAAGCCGTTGAGCTGACTCACAACAACCTGACCAGTTATGTCACCGGCACTGTCGAATTCGGTTCCGCCGATCCCGCCGATGCTGGGCTGGTGTGCGTCCCGCCATATCACATCGCGGGGGTCGGGGCCGCATTGTCAAACCTGTATGCCGGACGGGCAATCGTGTACCTGCGCCGGTTCGATCCGCACGAATGGGTTCGACTGGTCCGCGACGAGCGGGTGACCACCGCAACGGTGGTGCCGACCATGCTGTCCCGCATTGTGGCGGTCCTCGAGGAGCGGTCTGCCGAGCTTCCGACGCTGCGCAACTTCGCGTACGGCGGATCGAAGGTGGCGCGACCCCTGGTCCGAAGGGCGCTCGACCTGCTACCGCAGGTCGGCTTCGTCAACGCCTACGGGCTGACCGAGACCAGTTCGACCATTGCGGTGCTCACACCCGACGACCATCGCCTGGCCCACGAGGCGCGAGACGACGCCATCGCCCGTCGACTGACTTCGGTCGGTCGACCGGTCCCCGGCATCGAGGTGCAGATTCGCGCGGAGGACGGCACCGTGCTAGCGCCGGGCGAGACGGGTGAGCTGTTCGTTCGCGGCCCCCAGGTGTCGGGCCGTTACACCGAGATCGGTTCGGTGCTCGATGCGCAGGGCTGGTTCCCGACCAGGGACGTCGCGATGCTGGATGAGGATGGCTACCTGTTCATCGGAGGGCGGTCCGACGACACCATCATCCGGGGCGGCGAGAATATCGCCCCGTCGGAGGTCGAGGACGTGCTCATCGAGCACCCCGACGTCCGCGAGGTCGTCGTCGTCGGGCTGGATGACGCCGAGTGGGGGCAGGCAATCGTAGCGGTGATCGTGCCCGAGGCGGGTGCCGCGCCGGCACCCGAGCAGTTGCGCGAGTTCGCCCGCACCAAGCTGCGCGGGTCCCGCACGCCGGACCGCATCGTGTTCCGGGATGAGCTGCCGACCACGCCGACCGGCAAGGTGCTGCGCCGGGAGATCCTCGAAGGCCTCAAACCGGCGGCAGCCGAGCACTGAATCCGTCTCCCAGACAACGACAAGGAGTCCGACATGATCAAGAACGGCACGCGCCTGCAGAGCCAGGTGTGTGATACCCAGGTGATCGTCGTCAAAGCCGCTGAGAGCCTCGACGATCTGCGTTGCGGGGGCCGGCCGATGCTGCCACTGGACGCCGAGCGGCCCGCCGACGCCACGCTCGACCCGGCCTTCGCCGACGGCACCACGATGGGCAAGCGCTACGTCGACGACGGCGACGCCGAGGTGCTGGTCACCAAGGCGGGCGCCGGTTCACTCAGCATCGGGGGAAAGCCGTTGGCGCTCAAGGAAGCCAAGCCGCTGCCGGCCAGTGACTGACAGCGAGTGGGGAGTGGCCGCCGTCTCGAGGCCGGGCCGTTTAGCATATCGGGCGGGTCGGTGGGGTCAGCGCAGCCGGCCTTCGACGAACACGCTTTCCGGGACGGCGGCATCGAGGCCCGCCAGGACGGCTCGGTTGCTTGCGGCCATCAGATCCTCTGCGCTAGTCGCAGCGGTGACAGTCCAGCCGTGCGCTTGCAGCCAGTCGACGACCTCGGTTCGCTCTTCTTCATAGAGCAGGTTGCCAGACTCGGTGATGTCTTTGCCGCCCAGCTTGATTGCGGCCTGTCGGTAGCGTTCCATTTGCTCCTCGCGACGCGCGAAACTCTCTGGGCTGAAGAACTCGTTGGTGAACGCTTCGACCGCGACACGGCTCCCGGGAGCGCTGAGCGACTGGATTCGATCGAACAACAGGTCCTGGGCATCGGCTGTTAGATAAGGCAACAGCCCTTCCGCCGACCACGCCGTCGGGGCCGACGCGTCAAACCCGGCCTGCACCAGTGCCTTCGGCCAATCCAGACGGAGGTCGATGCCGACGCTGACATGAGAAGCGATCGAGTCGACCGCATGCGATTTCAAGGTGCCGGTCTTGAATTCCAGCACCTTCGGCTGATCGATCTCGTAGACCACACATCCTGCGGGCCAGGCGAGTCGCCAGGCGCGTGAGTCCAGACCGGCCGCCAGGATCACGATCTGCCGGATGCCTTCGCCGGCCGCCGCCAGAAAGTAGTCGTCGAAGAACTTCGTCCGGCACGCCGTATAGCCCAGCATCGCCTGCATCCGGTCCTCGAATTGTGGATCGGCACCGACCAATTCGGCCGGTAACTCATCGTCCAGATAAACCCGCCAGATGCCGTCGCCGGCAGCTTCGAGGAACAGTTTTGCGTAGGGATCGCTGATCAGCGGATCGGCGCTGTTGGTCTCCGCGGCCCGCCCGCCGGCAACCCCCAAGGCGGTGGCGCCGACGCTCTCGTTGATGTCCCACGTGTCATTGTCGGTTCTGGCCATCACGGTCCCTTTCGTGGCTCTCGGCGAAACGAGCTATTCCGAGCCTACCCGAAAAGTTAGGCGTGCTTACTAAATGGCTGTTAGCGCTGCGTGTGGCCTCCTGCGCTGTTGGCTGCTGCGGACTGTCGGTGACTCAGGCGTTCGCCATTTGCGGGGGCTTGACGGCGTCTGGGTCGGGGTTGGCGATCGGCAGCCCCATGAAGCGACGGGCGTTGTCACCCATGAAGTCATAGGTGCGACGCTCGTCCATACCCTCGGCGTACTGCCAATAGCGCTTTGGCTCCGCCAAGCCCTCGGGATGCGGCCAATCCGAGCCGAACATCACCTTGTCCCATCCGACGGTCTGTACGACGTCGGCCACGGAACCCTCCCAGAACGGGCTGACCCAGATGTTGCGTCGGAACACGTCGTGCGGATGCTCGGGGAAGTTCTGCGGCATCTTGCCGTATGTCGACTGCAGGTCGTCGAACAGCGGCTTGATCCATGCGCTGCCGTTCTCGACGCTGGCGATCCGCAACTTCGGGAATCGGGTCAACGTGCCGTGGCAGATCAGGCTGGTCAACATGTCGGCGATCTCTCGGTGGCCCAGCGCGGTCCACTTGAACGCCGACATCTCGAACGCGCTGCTGGTCGACGGCGGCTCCCACTTGTCGATGTACTCCTGCAGCGGAGGTTGGCTGGCGTGCAACACAATCGGTAGGCCTGCGTCCTCGACGTCGCGCCAGAACGGATCGAACTCGGGCAGCGCGGGGGACCGCCAGCCCTTATATCCATTGACTGGTGCCGGCTTGATGAGCGCGACCTTGGCGCCGTTGTCCAGGATGTACTCGAGCTCGCGTCGCGCTGCGTCGACCAGGCCGAGGTTGAGCACCGGCGTCGAGTACACCCGGTTGGCGTGGTTGAACCCCCAATGCTCCAGCATCCATTGGTTCAGCGCATGGATGATCGCCACGGTCAGGTCGGGATCCTCAGCCGATGAGTGCTCGACGAGGTTGGCCAGCGTCGGGTAGTTCAGGCACGCGTCGACGCCCTGGCGGTCGAGCTCGGCGATCCGGTCCTCGGGGTTGCGCGCGCCCGGCGGGGTGTCGATGCCACGACCGGACATCTCTCGCATCGACAGGCCCTCGGGGTTTTGGCCCGAGTAGAACTTCTCGTGCGCGCCGGGGGCTGCGACCCGTTCGAACGTCGGGTTCGGCATGTAGTCGGTGATCTTGTTCAGGATCGCGATGCGGGTGTGCCTGCCGATCTGGACGAACTGCACCTTGGACTGGAACTCCTTCGGCAGATATTTCGTCAGCGCGTCGGGGGTCTCATACATGTGCTGATCGGCATCGAAGATCGGTGCGTCGGTGAACTGCGTCATCGTGGTGCCTCTCGCTACTCGACTATGGGCTTGGCTATGAGCTTCGCCGAACTTGACACTTGTGTCAAGTTCGGATGATTCCGTGCCATGATTTGTCGAATAGGTGTATTGATTGCAGTTGACGACACTGTCATATAAGGTCGCCGCATGACGGTGACCTCGGCTTCGGCCACCGAACGGGAATCGGACCCCACCCGCGGTGAGCGCACCCGCGCGGCGATCCTGAACGCCAGTCGCCGTCTGTTTCTGGAACGCGGCTACGCGGGCACGCCGATCAATGCGATCACTGAGGCGTGTGGCATCTCTCGGGCCGGCTTCTACACCTACTTCAAAGACAAGCGCGAGATCTTCAACGTCCTCGGCAAAAACGCCTACCGCGAAGCCCTGGCCGTCATCGCGGAATGGGCCGAGGCCGACGCAGCGTTCGGCCCAGCCGACATCCGGGCCTGGGTCGGTCATTACTTCGACTACATGGATCACCACGGCGCATTCGTACTCGCTTCGGCGCAGTCGGCGCCCGACGACGACGATTTCCGAAACTCCCGCAACCGCATGGTGACTCGGGCGTCATGGAAACTTGGCCAGGCGATTGCCGGAAACGGCACACACTCGCCAGACGTCGTCGGCGTCGCGGTGATGGGGCTGCTAGACCGCGCCTGGCACACGGTGCACCGGCAGACCGTGGCCGTCGACCGCGACGAGATGATCGCGGTGGTCGCGGAGATGATCGTCGCGATGGCAGCGCCTCTCGCGTCGTGACTCCGCTGTCGCTCGACGCGCCGGACGTCATCGAGCTCATCCGTGCCCACCACCGCGTGTTTCTCTTCTGCCGCGACGGCGCCGGACGTCCGATCGGCTACGCCATGCGATCGGTCGCCTATCGCTCCGCCACCCGCTGTCTCTACTTCGCCACCTACGCCAAGAGCGCCAAGGTCCAACACCTGCGCTCGGCTCCCGAGGTCGCCTGCTTAGTCGGCGACGACGAGGGTTGGGTCTCTGTTTGTGGTCATGCGTCCGTCTACCAACCGTCCGCAGCCGAGGTCGACGAGCTCATCGGCGAAAGCTCACCGGATCAACGCGTGCCGGAGGCGGTCGTGACGAACGTCCGCGACCGCCTCCTCAGCGGCAAGCGGTGCTTCATCGTCCTGACGCTCAACCAGATCCGCGCCGCCGATCTCCCCGATCGACGTGCCTAATCCGTGCAGCTCCGGTCCGATTGAGATGGCCGAGGACGAACTAGCCGAGTTCTTGGCGCAAGGGCCGTCCGGCGCGATCTGTGTCGTCGACACCGACGGCCAGTTGCTGGCCCTACCGGCGCGGGTGGTCGACTTCGATTCCGCCACAATCGCCGTCGTCGTTGATGGTGTGAAGGGTGACGCCGCACAACGCGCTGAAATCCAGGCGTGTGTGGTGGCTGACACCTTCACCGCCTATCGGGACATTCGCGGTGTGATCTCGCAGGGAACAGTGATCTGGCCACCCGCAACGAATCACGTGACCACGCTGACGGTTAGCCGCACACGGACGTTCTCGTTCGCCAACGCTTAGAGGATTGAACGCCGGGATTCTGGCTATTCAGTAGCCATGTCAGGATTCGATACCAGCCAACCGATTACCGACGAGGCGTCCCTCGAGGACATCGACGAGACTGACGGCGCGACCAAGCCGAAGTCCGCCACACCTCCCGCTCAACCCGACGAGCTGGGCGACGCGACGCCCGGCCCGCGCTGACGCGCTCAGGCTTCCGTCACGAGGTGTATCAACGCCTCGGCGTCGGCGATGCTACGCAGCAGGTCGTTGAGATGGGTGCATGTGCTGGTGCCCTGTAATTCGCGGCGCACACGAAAGTGAAGTTCCTGCAACGTCATTCCGGTGATTCGCGCAGCACTGGCGACGGCTCCCGGGCATTCCTGCCACGGCAGCACTCGCGGTGTGGCCCGCGAATCGACGATGACGCCGGTCTGGGCGTCCACGACGGCGTCCAGGGTGTACTCATGGATGATCGTCTCCACCCCGTCGCTTCGCACGTAGGTGTCGCGGAACATCGCATCGATGCCGACTCGCCCGGTGCGTTCTTCGTAGACGTCGATGCGCCGCCTGCGGCGCATGGCGTGGCGCGGCAGCGCCCCCACTTCGTGCCAGGCCCAGGGGTCCCCAGGATCTGGGCCGTGGTCGAGGTCGGGAGCCTTTGGGCCGGTGACGATCACGGGATCGCCCGCCTCGAACGAAGTCATTAGCAGACCCCCGGTCGCGAAGCGGGCACACTGGTCTGCGACCGGCAGGTAGTATCCGGACTTCGCGACATCGCCGAGCAGGTTGGACGCCGACAGCGCGTGGCCGGAGATCAGCGTGGCGACGGGAACGTCATCGAGCAGGGTGTAGCGCAGGTCGCGGGCGTGCCGCAGCTCGGGAGCCACCACGTCGGCCGCGGCGCGGAACCCGCTCATCGCGGGTGCGCCCGCCAGTCGAGACATCGCGACGACGGCTGGCGTCACCTCGACGTGACGCACGACGCGGGCGACCAGCTCGATGGTGGCCGAGAGTGTCGCGGAGGCGAGTTCGGTCACCGTTTCGTCGCCGGCTGTCCACAGATCGCGCGCCCGCCCACTCAGATACACCGGGTCCAGCGAGCCCTCGTCGCGGGTCATGTCGATCGACGTGGTCTGGCGCGCGGATCGCGGCCGGCGCGGCGGATTGCCGGTCGTGGGGTCGTGCACGCCGTGCAGGGGATGAAGCCCGAATTGCGGAGAGCCCAGGTCCGTCACTGGATGGACTCTAACTCTCCTCGGCCGGTCGGAACGCGAACGTCACCAGCGACTGACCGTCGGCGGTCTCCAGGGTCGTGGTGGTCGAGACCAGGCGCTGACCGATCCGCAGTTCGTCGGCGGTCGCGTCGACGATCAGCGTCTCCACCAGAACGCCCTCGGCCAGCTCGACGAAGCCCACCACATACGGCTGGAACACCTTCAAATCCCGATTGCCCTTGTAGGGCAGCGGTGGCGGGAACTCCTGCGTCGTATAGGTGTACAACGTTCCGGCGGTGGACAATTCGATCGACTCGATGTCCTGCTGAATTTCAGGGTCACCGTCGAACAGCTCGGGCCGCTCTGCAGGGAACTTCACCGCACCCGACGAACGCCTGCGCGACGCGAACAGCACCGCACGGCCGCCGTCGACCCGGAACAGTCCCTCAGTGATCAGTGCGGTCATCTCAGGCCACCTCAATGACCATCGCGGCACCCATACCACCGCCGGCGCACATCGAGAGCACGCCGATACCCCCACCGCGCCTGCGCAATTCGTAGATCGCCGAGGTGACCATGCGGGCGCCGGTTGCGGCGATCGGGTGGCCCAGGCTGATGCCCGAGCCGTAGACGTTGACGATCTCCTCGTCGAGACCGAGTTCGCGCGCACACGCCACCGCCTGAGCGGCGAACGCCTCGTTGATTTCGAATAGTGCGACATCCTCGAGCTTGCGGCCCGCCAACTCGAGCGCCTTCGGGATAGCTTTGATCGGCCCGCTGCCGGTCCGCGTCGGGTCCAGTCCGACCTGCGTCCAGGAAAGCACGCTTGCCAGCACCTCCCGCTGGGTGTCCGGGCTGGCCAGCGCGACCGCTGCCGCTGCGTCGTTGATCCCGGAGGAGTTTCCTGCCGTCACGGTGAAGCCTTCGATCTCAGGATGCAGCACCTTCAGCCCGGCAAGCGACTCCATCGAACTCCCGCGCCGTGGATGCTCGTCCTCGGCGAAGGTAATCACGCTGCCGCCGGCCTGGGGCACCTGGAGCGGGATGATCTCGTCGGTGAACGCCCCAGCGTCGATGGCCTTGATCGCACGCTGGTGGCTGCGCAGCGCCCACTTGTCCTGGTCCTCGCGGGTGATCCCGTACTGAAGGTTGCAGTTGTGCGCGACGGTGATGGACATGTCCATAGCGGGCGCTTCCGCAGTCGGCGGATGCGACTCGGGGAACCACTGCGCATAGTCCTCGGGCGACTTGCCTGTGGTGAAGAGCTTGCGCTTCTGCATGATTGGGCCGGTCGACAGCGACTCCATACCGCCGGCCAGGATGGCGCGGCTCATCCCGGACGCGATCTGCCCGGCGCCCACGGCGATGGCCGAAAGACTCGATGCGCACTGGCGGTTCACGGCGAGCCCGGGAATGTCGAGCATGCCGAGGGCCACCGCGATGTAGCGGGCACTGTCGCCGCCGCCCTGCATGCTCTCGGCCAGCACCAGGTCGTCGAAGTCCGCCGCGTCCAGTCCGGAGCGTTCGACGACGGCCTGCACGACGGGTTTGGCGAGCTCGATCGCGGGCATGTTGGCCAGCGTGCCCTTGCGCGCCGTTCCGATCGGTGTGCGGGCAGCGGCCACGATCGCTGCGCGGGACGTGGTGGTGGCCATGTGTCTCCCAAGTCGTCAGAGTTGACGGGCTGCTTGCCCGACGAGCGAGGCCAGTCTATACCGTTAAATAGATATCGGTATATCGGCGCAGGCGACGTTGGGAGCAGCGATGAAGTTGATCAGGTCCGTGGACGATGCACTCGCGACGATCGGTGAGGAACTGGGCGTCAGCCGGTGGGTGGAAATCGACCAGAGCCGGATCGACGCCTTCGCCGACGTCACGATGGATCATCAGTGGATCCACGTCGACGTCGAGAAGGCCAAGGCCGAAAGTCCTTACGGCGCAACGATCGCGCACGGCTTTCTCACGCTCTCGCTCATCCCCGGTGTGAGCAAGGACAACTACCGCGTCGAGAACGCCAAGATGGGTATCAACTACGGCCTGAACAAGGTGCGATTCCTGTCCGCGGTCACCGCCGGTAGCCGCATCCGAGTCCGGTCCGAGCTCGCCGACGCCACCAAGGTCGCCGACGACACCGTGAACCTGACCGTGCGACACACCGTCGAGATCGACGGAGTCGACAAACCGGCCGCCGTGGCCGAACTGATCGCTAGGTTCGTCTGGTGACCAGTGGCCCGTTCGACGGCAAAGCCGTCCTGACCGGAGCGGGTAAGTCGCAGGTCGGCCGCAGGCTGGGCCGGACGGGATTGGACCTCACCCTCGAGGCGGTGCTGCGGGCGATCGCCGACGCCGGGCTGAGCGTCGACGACGTAGACGGGATCGCCAGCTACCCGGGACCGGGTGTGCCGGACGCGGGATTCTCCGGTGCCACCGTCCAGGAGGTCCGCAACGCACTCGGACTGCGCTCCCGCTGGTACGTCTCGGCGATGGAGACAGCGGGGCAGATCGGGCCGGCAATCGAGGCCTGTATGGCGGTCACGCTCGGGCTGGCCAACCATGTCGTGGTGTATCGGTCGGTGTGGGAGTCCACCGCCGCGCAGCAGGCCGGCGGCGGCCGCGCCTCGGTGCTGTTCGGCGGCGGGGAATTGCCCCCGCACCTTGAGTGGATGGCGCCCTTTGGCGCACTGTCGGCGGCGAACTGGCTGGCGATGCCCGCTCAGCGCTATATGCACGACTTCGGTCTGACCCGCGAGCACCTCGGCCGCATCGCGATCAACGCCCGCACCAACGCCGGACTCAATCCCGATGCGATCTATCGCGAGCCGATGACGATGGACGACTACCTTGAAGCGCGGATGATCTCCGAGCCGCTGTGCCTCTACGACTGCGATGTGCCCTGCGACGGCGCCACCGCCGTGATCGTGTCGCGCCGTGACGCCGCCAATGGCCTGCCGCGACACCCGCTGACGGTGGAGTCCGTCGGGTCCGGGATGTTCGAGCGGGCGACCTGGGATCAGCGCTGCGACATCACCACGATGGCCGCGCACGATTCGGCGGCCACGCTGTGGGAGCACACCACCCTGACCCCCGCCGATGTCGACATGGCCCAGCTCTACGACGGCTTCTCCTTCCTGACCGTGATGTGGCTGGAAGCGATGGGCTTCTGCGAGCACGGCAAGGTCGGCGAGTTCGTCGGCGACGGTTCGGCTATCGCACTGGACGGTTCGCTGCCGATCAACACCAGTGGCGGGCAACTCTCCGGCGGTCGCCTGCACGGAATGGGCTTCCTGTGTGAGGCGTGTGTCCAGCTGTGGGGCGAGGGCGGCGACCGGCAGGCGCCCCGCACCCCCGAGGTGGTGGCCGTCGGTGTGGGCGGCGGGCCGGTGGCCGGATCGATGCTGCTGAGTAGCCGGTAACTCATGTCGAGGGCCGAAGTCGACGACATGACGCTCGGTGACATCGTGACCGACAACGCGGTCCGCTTCCCCGACGTCGTCGCCTACCGGTACGGCCAGCGCTCCGTGACCCACGCACAATTACGGGACCGGGCAGTCCGATTGGTGTCGGCCATGGCCGCGAACAGGGTAAAGCGCCAGGACCGCATCGCGGTGTTGAGCCGCAACAGCATCGAGTTCGGCGAACTGAACGCGGCCGCCCAACTTGGCGGAATCATCATGGCCACCATCAACTTTCGGCTTTCGCCACCCGAGATGGATGATGCGCTGCGGCGCGTCGCCCCGTCGATCGTGTTCTGCGCCGCCGAGTTCGTGCCGGTGATCGGCGATCTCATCGCGGGTGTGCCGTCGCCACCGATGTTGGTGGTCATCGGCGGACAGGCTCCGCCGGGGATCACGGGTTACGAACGATTTGTGGAGGAAGGCCGCAGTGGAGAGCCCGACTTCGTAGCCCGGCCGGACGACACCGCGTATCTGCTGTTCACCAGCGGCACGACCGGCGCATCCAAGTGCTGCATCCTCGGGCAGCGAGAGATGCGCCGGGTCGCATTCACCATGAACAACGAGATGCGTTGCGGCAGCGCCGATCGCGGGCTAATCAACATGCCAATGTTCCACTTCGGTGCGCTCGGGATTATCGGTGGACTGCATGCTCGCGGCGGAACCGTGGTGCTGCAGCAACAGTTCGACGCGGCCGATGCGGTGAGGCTGATCGCCGACGAGCGGATCACGGTGCTGCATCTGGCGCCGGTCATGCTCAGGGCGCTCCTTGATGAGGTGAGTGATCGCTTGGCGGTGGAATCGGTTCGCACGGTGGTCTATTCGGCTGCGCCGATGACCGCGGCCATTCTGCGGCGGGCACTCGCCGTGCTGCCGGACGCGGGCTTCCTCAACCTTTACGGACAGACGGAAGCCATTGTCTCTGGACTGCCCCGCGAACTGCACATCCTCGACGACCCCAACGCTGCCGAGCGGCTGAGCTCGGTTGGCTTCCCATTTCCCGACACCCGGGTACGTGTGGTCGATGCGGACGGTGGCGTCCTGCCCGTGGGGCAGGCAGGTGAGATCGTCGTGCGGTCCGACTCGATGTTCCGCGGCTACTGGCAGGACGAGGCGGCAACGCAGGCGACGCTGCGGGACGGGTGGTGTCGCACCGGCGACATGGGTCGACTGGACGGGCGCGGTCTGCTCTATCTGATGGACCGCAAGAAGGACGTGATCATCAGCGGCGGCGAGAACATTTATTCGCCCGAGGTCGAGGATGCGGTCAGTGCGGTTGTCGGAGTAGTCGCCTGCGCTGTCGTCGGGGTGCCCGACGACAAGTGGGGCGAGGCGGTCTGCGCGGTCGTGGTGCCGCGCAGCGGTGCGTCGCCGACGCTGGAAATGGTGCAAGAGGGGGTCCGGCAACGACTGGCGCGCTACAAGGTGCCTCGTCGACTGGTGCTGGTCGCCGAACTGCCTGTACTGGCCAGCGGCAAGGTGGACAAGAAGCGACTGCGCGCCGAGCTGAAGGCCGCCGCCGGCTGAGCTCCTATGCTCACGCTTCGCGCAAGAGCGAACGGCGCAACAGCTTGACCATCAACTCAGCGGCCTGCTCGTCGCTGTCCGGTCCGCTAGCCCCCGTCGGCTCGGACATCCGGCCCAGGACCGCCGCGAAGACCGCGCCTGCGACGTCGGCGTCGATCCCGGGCGGCAGGTCGACGGTGGACAACAACGCGGCAACCGCCTGGAAAATCGCGCCAATACCGTGGTCCACATCGGCGTTGGAGAGCTGTTCTGCGACCGTGCCGTCGAACCACGCCCGGATCACGCCGCGGTAGGTGCGATGGAATTGGACGTAGCCAAGCATCCATTCGGTCAGAGAATCCGCGGCCATGGCAGGCAGGGCGGCGGCGTGCTTCTCGATCTCGGCGACCGCTCGGCGGGTCAGCTCGGCCAGGATCTTGTCCTTGGTGCTGAAGTACCGGTACAAGGTCGCGCGGCTGACGTCGGCGGCGGCCGCGATCTCCGCCATGCCGATGGCGTAGTAGCCGCGTTCGGCGAACAACGTCGAACTGACCGACAGCACATCCTGCGGAATCGGCGATGCCGACGCCTCGACAGCCGCAGGTGTCGCCGCGGCATAGCCGAGGGCGCGGGGCGTGGTTCGTGCGCATCCGTCTCTTGCCGGTGCTAGCACCTGCAACATGTCGGCTGGGGTCTCGGGGAACAGCATCAGCTGCAATGCACCGGTCAACGACCACGTCACGGTCGCGCGAGCGGGCAAAGGGAACATGTTTCGGTACCTGTAGAGGTGAACCATGTGGGGGATCCGCCCGAGTGCTGCGGCCGCGTCGTCGGCTTCCAGATCCCGCAGGGGTGTCCGCCGCAGCCGATCGGTGACGGTCTGATGAAACTGGGCGGCGGCCGAACTGGCGTCGACGACGGCCAACCCGGTGGCCGTGCCGATGCCCGGAAACTCGGCGAACACCGCAGCGTGGGCGTCGTAGATATCCGCCCATTCGACGAGCCAGCGGTGCAGCGCGTTAATCCCGTCGGCCGTCGGGCCGAGTCCACCGAGGTGTTCGCCGTGTGCCAGCACATCACGCCCGGCCAGCGCGCTCAGTTCACCGAAGATCTCCTCCTTGCCGGCGAAGTATTGATAAACGGTGGCGCGGGAGGCGCGGGCCGCCTTGGCGATGGCGTCAAGCGAGGTGGCATGAAATCCATTGGCCAGGAAGACCTTCGCGGCGCACCCGAGTATCCGGTCGCGGGTGTGCAGACCACGGCGCCCCACGCCGGCATTGGTGGCGGGGGCGTAGCCGGGGCGCCGTAGCTTGTCGGGAGTGCGGGCCATGGGAGAAGTATTCCGCGCCGGCGCGGTCGTCATGGTGCCGACGGCGCTCCGGGCAGGTTGCGCTTGGCTTTGCCGGGATAGCCGAAGAACTTCTCGAAGTTGGCGTCGTTGATGGGTTGCGCGCTGTTGCGAGCAGCAGCAGACCGCAGCGCATCCAGGCGGGCCTGAGCCTTCTCGAGTGCTTCGACCGGGCCGGATTGTTGTAGGTCCTGGACGTTTCGCGCCGCCGCGGCGATCTCGATGCGCAGCCGTTCGCCCGCTTCGCCGAAGGTCAACAGGTCGTGGTCGTCTTCATCGACCTTGTCCCGGCCTGCGTCTTCGGCGGGTCGGTCCGTGGTTTCCATGTCGGCCCTCTCAACTGCTGGACGAATGTGGCGTGTGTCATATAGTCTGTGAGACGAACCGTCAGAAAACAAGACGATATGTCAGAAAAATATGGCCGATCGTCAGATGCGAAGGAGCATCATGCCGCTTCAGGATGACCACCAGATCGTGTCCGTTGATGACCACTTGGTCGAGCACCCACGCGTGTGGCAGGACCGGTTGCCGCAGAAATACCTCGAACAGGGCCCGCGCATCGTCGAGGACAACGGCATGCATCTGTGGCACTACGACGGGCAGGTCTTCCCGACCATCGGCCTGAACGCTGTGGCCGGTAAACCGCCCGAGGAGTGGGGCATGGACCCCGTCCGCTACGAGGACATGATTCCGGGCTGCTATGACCCGGTCGCCCGGGTCGCCGACATGGATCTCGACGGTGTGCAGTCAGCGTTGTGCTTCCCGTCGTTCCCCGGATTCGGCGGCGGCACGTTCCAGCGCGCGGACGACAAAGAGCTAGCCCTGCTGTGCGTCAAGGCGTGGAACGACTTCTACATCGACGAGTGGTGTGCGACCGCACCTGATCGCTACATCCCGCTGGCGATTCTGCCGACCTGGGACATCGATGCCTGCATCGCGGAGGCCGAGCGGGTGGCTGCCAAGGGCGCCAGGACCATTTCGTTCCCCGATAGTCCTGTGCCCCTTGGTCTCCCGTCGTTCCACTCAGACCACTGGGACGGACTGTGGCGGGTCTGCTCCGAGGCCAAGATGCCGGTCTCGCTGCACTTCGGCTCCGGCTCCTACGTGCCGGGCTTCTCGTTCTCGTCGGTCAAGCCGATCGCGGGTCAGATCACCGTGCCGGACGCCCCCTTTGCCGTGGCGACGGCGCTGTTCTCGACCAACCTGATGTGGAGCACCGTCGATCTGCTGTTCTCTGGCAAGCTCCAACAATTCCCCGAGCTGCAGATCTCGCTGGCCGAAGGCGGCATCGGTTGGGTGCCCTACATCCTGGAGCGCACCGACTATGTGTGGGAGCGGCACCGCTACTACCAGAAGATCGACTTCGACACCCGTCCGTCGGAGTTGTTCCGCAAGCACTTCTGGGGCTGCTTCATCGACGACGAGCACGGCCTGAAGAACCGGCACAGCATCGGCATCGACCGCATCATGCTCGAGATCGACTTCCCGCACAGCGACTCCAACTGGCCGAACTCGCGCAAGCGGGCCGCCGAGGTGCTCGCGGAGGTGCCCGACGACGAGTGCAAGCTGATCGTCGAGGAGAACGCCCGCCGGATGCTCAACTTCCCGCGGGTGAAAGCGGACGATCGGCAACTCGCCGGCGTCTAAAGTTTGCCTCGCGAGACCAGCTGTGCGGCAATGACATTGCGCTGGATCTCATTGGTGCCTTCGCCGACGATCATCAAAGGTGCGTCGCGGAAGTAGCGCTCGACGTCGTATTCGGTGGAATAGCCGTAGCCACCGTGGATTCGGACGGCGTTGAGCGCGATTTCCATGGCAGCCTCCGACGCGAAGAGCTTGGCCATCCCGGCCTCCATGTCGCAGCGTTCGCCGCTGTCGTAGCGTTCGGCGGCGTAGCGGGTGAGTTGGCGGGCGGCGGTCAGTTTGGTGGCCATGTCAGCCAGGTAGTTTCCGACTGATTGGTGCTTCCAGATCGGTTGGCCAAAGCTCTCCCGCTCCTGTGCGTATTTCAGCGCGTCCTCGAGTGCTGCGCTTGCCACCCCCAGTGCCCGCGAGGCCACCTGAATACGGCCCGTTTCAAGGCCTTTCATCATCTGGGCGAATCCTTTGCCCGGCTCGTCGCCGAGGACTGCCGAAGTCGGTACCCGGCAGTCGTCGAACGACAATTCGCAACTCTCCACGCCCTTGTAGCCCAGCTTGGGCAGGTCGCGTGAGACGGTCAGACCCTGACCGTGTTCGACCAGGACTATCGAGATGCCCCTATGGCGTGGCTCGGCTTGTGGATCGGTCTTGCACAACAGTGCGATGAGGCCGGACCTACGCGCGTTACTGATCCAGGTCTTCGCGCCGTTGATCACCAGCTCGTTGCCCTCGGCTCGTGCGGTGGTCGTCATCGCCTGCAGGTCGGAGCCGCCACCGGGTTCGGTGAGCGCCATCGTGGCACGCATCTCCCCGCTCGCCATGCGTGGCAAGTACTTCTGTTTCTGCTGCTCGGTGCCGTACAACGAGATCAGCGTCGCGACCACGGTGTGTCCGCCCATCGCGCCGGCCAGGCTCATCCAGCCGCGGGCCAGTTCCTCGGTCACTTGCACATAGCAGGGCATCGACACCGGCGAACCGCCGTATTCCTCTGGCACCGCAAGCCCAAAAATCCCGATGCGTTTCATCTGCTCGATCCACGCTTCCGGGTACTCATTCGCGTGCTCGACTGCGCGGACCGTGGGCCTGACGTCGCGGTCGATAAAGGTTCGTACCGTTTCGACCAGCATGGTCTCTTCCTCAGTGAGCGAAGATGTCATCGCAGTGTCCCTTTGCTGGATACGACCGTCAGAATAGGGGGAACGCGCCGTGATGGATAGTCCTCAATCCGCACGAACCGAGCATATATGCCCGCCCTTATAGATTGACACTACTGTTAGAAGCGGCATCGGGCGTCCGGTCGTTCGAAAATAGTTAAAGCTTTAGTCTTATGCTGACAGCTGGACGAACCGTCCGGCTGAGAACGGTCGAGCAAAGGGAGGTCCTATGAAAGTCCGCCTCGAACAGTCGAAGTGCGTGGGTCATGCCCAGTGCTACGCCGTCGACCCGGAGTTGTTCCCGATCGACGACTCCGGCTACTCCATCCTCCGGGAGCGCGAGGTGCGGCCGGAAGACGAGCAGGCCACAAAGGACGGGGTTGCCGCATGCCCCGAACTCGCACTCATCCTTGAAGACGGCTGATCGGCGTGCTTGCCAATCGGCCACGCTAACCGGCACACTCAGACATAGTTAACCAAGTTCACTTTGTGGAGTGTCATGCATACAGCTGATTGGCGTAGCCGGCTCGAATTGCTTCTCGCCGACTTCCGTCGTCGCCGGGCGGACGCCGCGCGGTCAGGTACCAAGCCTGACCGCATCGAGGTGGCCCGGGCCTGGCACGCCGAACTCGTCGATCACGGGCTGGCCGCCCCGGGGTGGCCGCGCGAGGTCGGTGGGCTGGACCTGCCGCTGGCCGATCAGCTGGATTACTACCGGATGACCACGGAAGCGGGTGCACCGCCGCATCCGTGTCCGCTGTCATTCATCCTGGCCCCGACGCTGATCGCGCACGGCACGCAGCAGCAAAAGGATCGATTCCTGACGCCGTTGCTTCGCGCGGATGAGTTCTGGTGCCAAGGGTTTTCCGAGCCCGGAGCCGGCAGTGACCTGTCGTCACTGTCCACCCGGGCGGTCCGCGACGGCGATGTGTATCGGGTGACGGGCCAGAAGGTCTGGACCACGATGGCCGACCGCGCCGACTGGATGTTCGCCCTGGTGCGGACGGGTTCGGGGGACAAGCCCTCCGACGGCATCACCTATCTGCTGATCCCGATGAACAGCCCGGGGATTACGGTGCGTCCGCTGCGCGACATCAGCGGCGCCGCGCACTTCGCCGAGGTCTTCTTCGACGACGTGGCGGTGCCGGTCGAGAACGTCGTCGGCGAGGAGGGTGCCGGCTGGTCGATCATGCGAACGTCGCTGGGCCACGAGCGGGCGACTGCGTTTCTGGCCGACGAGTTCAAGTACCGCCGCACGGTCGACCGGGTGATCGATCTCGTTGTCTCCCAAGGGCTCGACACCAACCCAATGGTTCGCCAGGACGTCGCGCGGCTGGAATCTGGGGTTCGCACCATCGCCGCCAACAGCGCCCGCGCATTGGCCGCGGTGCTGCGCGGCGAGGATCCGGGCGGTGTGGCTTCGGTGAACCGGTTGGTGAAATCGGAGTTCGAGCAGCATATGCACGCGCTCGCCCTGCGCGCAGCGGGTCCTTATGCAGCGCTGGGCAGCCGGGCATCCGACGCCGTCGATAACGGGCGCTGGACGTTCGGCTACCTGATGAGCCGGGCGACCACGATCGGCGCGGGTACCGCCGAGATTCAGCGCAATACCATCGCCGAGGGTGTCCTCGGGCTGCCGTCGCACCGAGGCGAGGGCAGCCGCGCAGCCGCCATTGCGCCTGGCGCACCACTGGCCACGCCCGAGGAGGATGAACGCGAGCTTCGCGAGGTGTTGGCGGCCGCACTGCAGGCCACGGTGGACGAAGCGGCATTGCTCGACCGCAAGCGTCCCATCGATACAGCAGAGCCCGAAGTGTGGTCGGCGCTCACCGAATTCGGTCTACCAGGTCTCTCAGTCGAGGAATCCCTTGGCGGAGCGGGCGCCCGACCACGTCTGCTGTACGCCGCCATCGAGGAGGCCGCGAGGGCGTTGGCACCTGCGCCGCTCGTTCCGACGGTCATCGCACTCGGCGTCGCGTTCCAGTGTGGCGCAAAGGCTTTGGTGCAGCGAATCACCGCCGGCGCGGCGGCGGCATTCGCCGTGCCCGTCGACGACAGTGGCTGGGTGACCAGCGGTCCCGTTTTACCCGAGTGGGATGGGTCGGGTCTTTCCGGTGTGATCCCGATCGTGGCAGGGGCGCCGAACGTCGAGGTTCTGGTGGTGCTGGCTCGCGTCGCCGACGGCGTCGGTGAGCTTCTCGTGGCGGTCGACGCCACGGCAGAAGGCGTCGACGTGACGGCTCAGCAACCGCTCGATATGACCGCGACCATCGGCTCGGTGACCTTCACCGCGGCCGCGGGTGAGGTGGTCGCCGACGGAAACGACGTGGCTCGAGTGCTGAGCACGGCTCGCCGTCAGGCGGTGTTAGCCGTGGCGGCGGATTCCATTGGTGTTGCTTCGCGCGCGCTAGCGATGGCCGTTCAGTGGGCAGGCGAACGGCAACAGTTCGGCCGCGCCATCGGCAGCTTTCAGGCGGTGTCGCACCGATGCGCGGACATGTTGGTCGCCCTCGAAGGCGCCCGCAGCCAAGTGCTCGCGGCCGCCGAAGTTGACCTCGAGAAGTCGGGGTACATCGCGGATTTGGCCGCCGCGGCCGCGCTCGACGCCGGGGTGATGGCCACCGAGGGTGCGTTGCAGATCCACGGCGGCATCGGGTTCACCTGGGAGCATCCCAGTCATCTGCTGCTACGCCGCGCCAAGGCTAACGCCGTGTTGGTCGGCCGTGCCGACGCGCTGCGAGACCACGCCGCCGGCGAACTGCTGGCGCTGAGCCGCTAATACGTCACATCGAACAGGAAGACGGCAACGTGGAATACGGAATGGGTGCCGAAATGGAGGCCTTCCGCGCCGAAGTACGGGCGTTCATTGCCGAGCATGCACCGCCCATCCCACCACGAGCGGGCGTGCGGAGCGCCGAGAATAAAGCTGAACTCAAGGCACTTCAAGAATGGACGGCGCGCCTGTTCGAAGCCGGTTACGTCGGCGCGGACTGGCCGGTCGAGTTCGGTGGTCGCGACGATCGCTCCGCTGAACACGCCATCGTGGTGAGCGAGGAATTGGCCCGGGCCGCGGTGCCGGGCGTGCCGAGCGGCAACGCGCTGGCATCGCATGCGCTGATCCACTACGGCACCGATGAGCAGCGGCGCAGGCACTTGCCCGAGATTCGCGCGGGTCGACAGCTGTGGTGTCAGTTGTTCAGCGAACCGGGCGCGGGAAGCGACCTGGCGTCGTTGCGCACCCGGGCGGTGCTCGACGGTGATACCTACACCGTCAACGGGCAGAAGGTGTGGACCACCGACGGGCACTGGGCCGATTACGGATATCTGTTGGCGCGCACCGATTCCGACGCCCCCAAGCACAAAGGCATCAGTGCGTTCATCCTCGACATGTCGAGCCCCGGCGTCACGGTTCGGCCATTGCGCGAGTTGACCGGCACTTCTGACTTCAACGAAGTCTTCTTCGATTCCGTCGAGGTACCTGCCGAGGCGATGATCGGAGAACCAGGACAGGGCTGGGCCATCGCGAACGCCACGTTGGGGCACGAACGCACCAGCGTCGGCGCCGCGGTCGTCAAATTGAGGTTGGCGATCGACAGACTTGTCACACTCGCCTCGCAGGTCAACCTCGACGGTCGTCCAGCGATCGATAGCGATCGGGTACGTGATCGCATCGGCGAGTTCAGCGCTGAGGTGGAGGCGCTGTCGGCGCTGACGTACGCCAACCTCACGCGGTGGCTGCGTGGCACCGAACGCATGCACGACGGCGCGATGGCCAAGTTGATGTTCAGCGAGCTGAATCTCGAGATGGCCAGCTTCGCAGTCGAACTCGGCGGTGAGGCAGGCATGTTGGTGGAGGGCGACCCGGGCGCGCTCGACGGCGGCCGTTGGCAGGACGAGTGGCTGTACGCCCGGGCTTACACGATCGCAGGCGGCAGTTCGGAGATCATGCGCAACCTGATCGCCGAGCGGGGCTTGGCACTGCCGCGGGATCGGCGCTGAATGTCAGGCGCCGAGCAGTGCCGCGCGGTGTTCTGCGACGCTCCCGTTGAAGGCCTCGTCGACCTTGATCCGGCGCAGGAAGAGATGCAGATCGTGTTCCCAGGTGAATCCGATGCCGCCGTGCACTTGCAGCGCCGTTCCGGCCACCTTCGCGGCAGCGGACTTGGTGTATGCCGCCGCCGCGGACGCGGCCCGGGACCGCGCAGCGACGGGTGCGGTGTCCAGCGCGAGAGCCCCGGCCCACAAGGTGGCCCGGCCGGCCTCCACCGCGACGGCCATGTCGGCGCAGTGATGCTTGACGGCCTGGAACGAGCCGATCGGCGCGCCGAACTGTTCCCGCTGGCCGGCGTAAGACACCGTCATATCGAGCAGCCGGGCTGCCGCGCCCAACGCGTCGAACGCCCGGTGCACCGCGAGAGCGTCGCGCAGCAAGGCCAGCGTGCCGGGTGGCAGCGGCTTCCATTCCGCGATCGTCGCGTCGAGGTCCAGCCGCGCCCACGAACGGCTCAGGTCGAGGGTCGACATCACCGACAACGTCGGGGCACTGAGGACCGTCACGTATTCGCCATCGCCCACCTGCCCTGCCACCGCGATGGAGTCCATGTCGGCGGCCATCGGCACCGGACGGGTGACGCCTGTCAGCCGCAGCGCATCGCCATCGAGAGCGGCGTCAGGACCGAGCGCCACTCCTGTCAGCTCGCAGTCTTCGGTGGGGCAGTCGACGCAGTCGAGCAGCCACGCCGCAATGTTCAGATCCGCGACCGGCAGCGAGCTCCCCGCGTATCCATGCTGCTCCGTCACGACGGCGAGATCTACATGCGTGCCGCCTATTTCGTGAGTGAGCAGCTCCAGAAGACCCGATTCTGCCGCGTGCGCGACGACCGCGGAATCTACCGTGACCGCAGCCGAGTCCAGCGTTTCGCGGACCCTGGCGATGGGGTCGTGCTTGGTAAGCCAGGCGCGCTCCGCCGCGGCGAGTTGGTCCTGTTCGTCGGTCAAGCCGAAGTCCATCGATGGCCCTTCTACTAAGTTGACCTAGTAAACCATGTCCTCTAGGTTCAGATGACGGGCTTTCGCCGCGAGGGCCGATTTGGAAAGTGACGATGACGAGCATCGACAACGCGCTGGGACGGCTTTGGGACGCCAACGACCACGACCGCATGCTGGAGTGCGACGGACGCTGGACGTCGTGGGGTTCCGTTAGGTCGCTCACCGAGCGGATCGACCAGGAACTGACTGCCGCGGGATGTCAAGCCGGCGGGCGGGTAGCCGTCGTGCTCTCCAATCGGATGGAGTCCGTCGCGGCGCTCATCGCGATCTTCCGCGGGAGACGCACGCTGGTGACCATCAGTCCGCTGCAGCCGCCGGACCGGCTGAGTGACGATCTTGCGGCGTCCGGCGTCGCGTATGTCCTTGCGCCGGCCGCATTATGGTCCGAAGACGTCTTCAGCCGTGCCGTCACCGATCTGGGGGCGACCGGTTGGCGTCTCGACGACGGCGAACTGGCTCTCCAGGTAAAGGGCACGACGCAGGCCGTCAGCGGCGACGCGGCGATCGCAATCGAGATGCTGACCTCGGGCACGACGGGCGCTCCCAAGCGCATCCCCCTGACCCGTGCGCAACTGGAGGCCTCGATCGCGTCGGCGCTGCAGCACAACGACCGCGCCGATGCCAAGCCCAAACCTCCGCTGTCGGGCACCGTGGGCCTGGTGACGTTGCCCATCGTGCACATCGGCGGGCTGTGGTCGTTGTTGCAGTCGCTGGTCGCGGCACGCCCGATCGCGATGCTCGATCGATTCACGGTGCCGGGCTGGCACGCCGTGGTGAAGCAGTATCGGCCCGCGGTGGCAGGACTGCCCCCGGCGGCCATGCGATCGGTGCTCGACTCCGACATCCCCCGCCAAGATTTGGCGAGCATCCGCGCCATCAATGCGGGGACAGCCGCCGTCGACCCGGCATTGGTTGATGCGTTTTTCGAGCGGTACGGCATCCCGATCCTCGTCGTCTACGGCGCGACGGAGTTCTCCGGCGCGGTGGCCGGGTGGACCGTCAAGGACTTCCACGCGCGATGGGCCGACAAAAAAGGCAGCGTCGGGCGTGCCTTTCCCGGCGTGCGGTTGCGAGTCGTAGACGAGGACGGCGCCGTCCTTGGCGCCAACGAGGGCGGCAGGCTGCAGGTCGCCACGCCGCAGGCCGGTCAAGCCGGTGACTGGGTCACCACCAGTGACCTGGCGCATCTCGACGAAGACGGTTTCCTCTACATCGACGGTCGCGCGGACGACGTGATCGTGCGGGGCGGTTTCAAGGTGTCACCCGAGACCGTGGTCCGGGCGCTGCGTGCGCACCCGGCCGTCGCAGATGCCGCCATCGCGCCCGTGCCCGATCAGCGGTTGGGCCAGATTCCGGTTGCCGCAGTCGAATTGCGTCCCGGGGCGGCCATCGAAGGCGAGGAGCTGCGCGAGCACTGCCGGGCGACGCTGACGCCCTATGAGGTGCCCGCTCGCGTCTTCGTAGTCGACGAGTTGCCGCGCGGAGCGGCGCTCAAGGTCGACCGGCGCAGGCTGCTCACGATGTTCGACGAGCTCGGCGCGAGCACTGTCCAACCAGCCGGTGCAGGCTAAAACGCCTATCAGGCAACCATCGACTTGGAGAGGAACCGTAGTGACCGAAACTGCGACCGACGTGGCGAGCTTGGCGGCCAGCGTGGAGCTGCGCGGCAACGTCTCGTTGATCACCATCAATCGGCCTGACGCGCGCAACGCCGTTAACGGGGCGGTGAGCACGGCCGTGGGTGACGCGCTCGAGGAGGCGCAGCGCGATCCCGAGGTGCGGGCGGTCGTCATCACCGGTGCCGGCGAGAAGTCATTCTGTGCCGGAGCCGATCTCAAGGCCGTCTCGCGCGGCGAGAATCTCTACCACGCGGAGCACCCTGAATGGGGCTTCGCCGGCTACGTGCATCACTTCATCGACAAACCCACAATCGCCGCAGTGAACGGCACCGCGCTCGGCGGCGGCTCAGAGCTCGCCCTGGCCAGCGATCTGGTGATCGCCTGCCAGAGCGCAACTTTCGGGCTGCCCGAGGTGAAACGCGGCCTGATCGCAGGGGCGGGCGGCGTGTTCCGGATCGTCGAACAGCTGCCACGCAAGGTCGCGTTGGAGCTGGTGTTGACAGGTGAGCCCATGTCCGCGGCCGACGCGCTGCGGTGGGGCCTGATCAATGAGGTCGTGCCGGACGGTACCGTCGTGGAAGCCGCCCTGGCACTCGCCGCGCGGATCACCTGCAACGCGCCGTTGTCGGTACAAGCCAGCAAACGAGTCGCCTACGGTGCAGACAACGGGATCATCGGCGCGGAGGAACCCAAGTGGGAGCGCACGACTCGCGAATTCACCGAGTTGTTGAAATCCGAAGACGCCAAGGAGGGCCCACGGGCCTTCGCTGAAAAGCGTCTCCCTGAATGGAAGGCACGTTGAGCATGGCGGAGAGCGTGGGACGCGTAGCAGGAAAAGTCGTTCTGATCACCGGGGGCGCCCGCAGCCAGGGCCGCAGCCACGCCGTCAAGCTGGCAGAGGAGGGCGCGGACGTCATCCTCTTTGACATCTGTCACGACATCGACACCAACGAGTACCCGCTGGCGACATCGCGCGATCTCGAGGAAGCCGGTCTGGAGGTGGAGAAGACCGGTCGCAAGGCGTACACCGCCGAAGTCGACGTCCGCGACCGGGCGGCCGTGAGCCGCGAACTAGCCAACGCGGTGGCCGAATTCGGCAAACTCGACGTAGTCATCGCCAACGCGGGCATCTGTCCGCTGGGTGCTCATCTGCCGGTTCAGGCCTTCGCCGATGCCTTCGACGTGGACTTCGTCGGCGTCGTCAACACGGTCCACGCCGCGCTCCCGTATCTGAAGTCGGGAGCGTCGATCATCACCACCGGATCGGTCGCCGGCCTCATCGCGGCCGCACAGCCCCCCGGGGCGGGCGGCCCGCAGGGCCCCGGCGGCGCAGGCTACAGCTACGCCAAGCAGCTGGTGGATTCCTACACTCTGCAGCTCGCCGCGCAACTGGCGCCCCAATCCATCCGCGCCAACGTCGTTCATCCCACAAACGTGAACACGTCGATGCTCAACAGTGCGCCGATGTACCGGCAGTTCCGGCCGGACCTCGAGGCGCCGAGCCGCGACGACGCCCTGCTGGCGTTCCCCGCCATGCAGGCGATGCCCACCCCGTACGTCGAAGCCTCGGACATCTCGAACGCGGTGTGCTTCCTGGCCTCTGACGAGTCCCGTTATGTGACGGGCCTGCAGTTCAAGGTCGACGCCGGCGCCATGCTGAAGTTCTAGGAGGACCGATGACCACCACCCAAAAGCCCGGTGCTGACGCGGGGGCGAGCGAAGCGACCGGGGATGATCTGGCCGCCGAAGAGGGCCGCATCACCGACGAGGACATCGAACGCGCCAAAGGGCAGATCGGAATTCCCGTTCACCAGCGCGACGAAGCGTGGCACAAGCTGCCGTCAGCCGATGCCATCACGCACTTCGCGTTCGGCTGCGGTGACGACAACCCGCTGTTCTACGATCCGGCCTACGGACCGACCACGCGCTGGCACGGACAGATCGCATCGCCGACCTTCCCGATAGCGACGGGCCTGGACCAAACCCCGAAATTCACCGACCCGGAGCGAAAGAAGCTGTTTCGCGGTCTGTTTCGCGGGACCGGGAAGTACTACTCGGGGGTGAAGTGGACGTGGTACCGCCCGATCTACGCGGGTCGGCCGGTGCTCGCGGAGAACTACACGCTCGACGTTCAGGTGAAGGACAGCGAATTCTCCGGTGGGCGTTCGGTCAAGGAGACTTACCGCTACCTCTACGTCGACATCGATGGCAACCCGATCGCGACCCGCGACGAGTCCTACATCAACGCCGAGCGTCACGGTTCGAAGAAGTCCGGCAAGCTCAAAGACATACAGCGCAAGCACTGGACTCCCGAGGAATTCGCCCAAGTCGAGGAAGAGTACGAGGCAGAACGACGGCGAGGCGCCGATCCGCAATGGTGGGAGGACATCTCGGTCGGCGACGAACTTCCCGGAATCATCAAGGGGCCGTTGACCGTCGTCGACATCATCTCGATGCACATGGGGTGGGGCTGGGGCGGTTACGGCGTGGGGCCATTGAAGTTTGCCCACCAACTGCGCAAGCGGATGCCCGCCTTCTACCAGCCCGATGAATATGGCGTCCCCGATGTCGTGCAACGACTGCACTGGGATGCCGCACGCGCTCAGGCCCTGGGTATTCCGGCGCCCTACGACTACGGACAGATGCGCGCAGCATGGGTGAGCCATTTGATCACCAACTGGATCGGCGACGACGGTTGGCTGGCCGAAATGGACCTGCAGCTGCGTGGCTTCAACTACCACGGCGACGTGCACCGGTGCACCGGCACGGTCACCGCGAAGGGTGACGGGCCCGATGACTTAGTGTCATTGGACGTCTTCGCCACCAGCCAGCGGAACGAAACCACCACACGGGGCACCGCCAAGGTGTTGCTGCCGTCGAAGACTTCCGGTGCGGTGGTGCTGCCGATCCCGGACGCCGACCTGCGAAGGCGGGGCGCGCAGGTCGTGTCGCGAGTGTTCGGCAAAGTCGGTGAAGAGATGCGACGACTGTATGGAGAGTGAGACCACCACATGAAAAGACTCGTTCTGGAGCCCGAGCACGAGGCGTTCCGCGAGACGGTCCGGCAGTTCATCGAACGTGAGCTGGTGCCCAACGCCGAGAAGTGGGAGAGTGACCGCATCGTCGACCGCTCGGCGTTCGTCGCCGCCGGCAAGTACGGCCTGATCGGTTTCAACATGCCCGAGCAATACGGCGGCGGGGGAGTCGACGACTTCCGGTTCAACGCCGTGATCGACGAGGAGATCGCCCGCTACGGGGGGCCGTCGCCGTCGCTGAGCTTGCAGAACGACGTTGTCGGCCCGTACTTCTCGTCACTGGCCAACGACGAACAGAAGGAGCGCTGGCTGCCGGGCATCATCAGCGGCGAATTGATTGTCGCTGTCGCGATGACCGAGCCTGGCGCTGGCAGCGACCTGGCCGGTATCCGCACCTCGGCCGTCCGCGATGGCGACGACTGGATCATCAACGGCGCCAAAACATTCATCTCCTCGGGTATCAACGCCGACCTGGTGGTGGTGGTGTGTCGTACCGACCCGGACGCCGGCCACAAGGGCTTCACGCTGCTGGTGGTCGAGGCGGGCATGGAGGGTTTCAGCCGCGGACGCAAGCTCGAGAAGATGGGATTGCACTACCAGGACACCGCCGAGCTGGCCTTCGAAAACGTGCGGGTGCCGTCGGCGAACCTGCTGGGCAAGGAGGGACGCGGCTTTTATCATCTGATGCACAACCTCCCGTCGGAGCGGCTGTCCATCGCCATCTCAGCGATCGCCGGTGCGCGCGAGACCTGGCGGCAGACATTGCAGTACGCCAAGGACCGCAAAGCCTTCGGCCAGCCGATCGGCAGTTTCCAGCACAACCGGTTCCTGTTGGCCGAGATGGACACCGAGCTCGAAATCGGCGAGCAGTACATCGACCGGTGCCTGCAGGCTGTGGTCGACGGTGAACTGACGGCGGTCGAGGCGTCGAAAGCCAAGTGGTGGTGCACCGAGACCGCGAAGAAGGTCATCGACGGCTGCGTGCAGTTGCACGGCGGATACGGCTATATGACGGAATACCGGGTTGCGCGTGACTACCTGGACAACCGCATCATGACGATCTTCGGCGGCACCACCGAGATCATGAAAGACATCATCGGCCGCGATCTCGGCTTGTGAACCCGTTGTCGTGAATGGCATCTCCGAGCGCGACGGCACTGTGCTGCGGATCCGGCTGGACCGGCCGGAGAAGCTCAACGCCGTCGACACACCGATGCTCGATGAGTTGTCGGCGCACATCCGCGGCGCCGGGTCGGATGACTCAGTTCGCGCGGTGCTGCTCACCGGCGCCGGCCGAGCGTTCTGTTCCGGTGGCGACCTCACCGGTGGTGATACCGCAGGCGCCGCCGAAGCCGCGAACCGGGTCGTGCGGGCGATCGTCGGGCTGCCCAAGCCCGTGGTTGCCGGCGTCAACGGCGCTGCAGTGGGCTTCGGATGCCCACTCGCGCTGGCCTGTGATCTGGTGGTGGCCGTACCCTCGGCATACTTTCAGTTGGCCTTCACCCGGGTCGGGTTGATGCCGGACGGCGGTGCGTCCGCGCTGCTGCCAGGGTTGATCGGGCGAGCACGCACGGCGCGCATGGCGATGACGGCTGAGAAAGTTTCCGCGGCAACGGCATTCGACTGGGGAATGATCTCCTATTTGACTGGCGAAGACGACTACCAGTCTGTGCTGGCCGACGTTCTGCGGTCGGTCTCCGGCGGTCCGACGTTGGCGTTTGGCTGGACCAAGCGCGCGTTGGCCGCAGCGACGCTCGGCGCACTCGAGCCGGTGCAAGCGATCGAAGCCGAGGGGCAGTTGGCGTTAATCGAATCTGCCGACTTCAAAGAAGGTGCGCGCGCCTTTCGGGAACGACGGCACCCCGAGTTTGGCGGACATTGATGCAAGGAGAACCGACGTGACGACCAAGAAGGTACGAGTCGACGGCTTGGACATCGAATACACCGACGGCGGAACGGGTCCGACGATCCTGTTCGTGCACGGCGTCTTTGTTACCGGCGCAGTGTGGAACGACGTCGTGGCTGAACTGGGGGATGGCTTCCGCTGCATCACCCCCACTTGGCCGCTGGGAGCCCACCGCACGGCCACCGACGGTGCCGACCTCGGCGCTGAGGCGGCCGCCCGTCGCATCGTCCACTTCATGGAAGTCCTCGATCTGACCGACGTCACTGTGGTGGCCAACGACACCGGCGGCGGCCTGGTGCTGGCGTCGCTAGGTGATCCAACGCTGGACACATCCCGGATCGCCCGCTTGGTGCTCACCAATTGCGACAGCTACGAACACTTTCCGCCTGGCTCGTTCGCGCAGATCGTCAAGCTGTGCCGTTTCAGCACCGCGCTGGGTGGTGCCGTTGTACGCATGCTGGCCAGCGGACCAGGGCAGGCATTCTTCCTCAAGGCGGTGTGCAAGCACCCCCCCGCTCCTGAGCGGCAGCGGGAGATCTTCGGAGCCTTTGGCACCAGTGCGGCGGCCCGCCGCGACGCCGTCACGGTGACCGCCTCATTGGACCCGGTTCTCACACTGCGCGCCGCGCCGGCGATCGAAGCTTTCGACCGACCCGTCACCTTGGCGTGGGGCACCGAGGATCAGCTGTTTCCCCTGGGTCACGCTCGACGACTACGCGACGCGTTCCCGCATGCCACGTTGATCGAGGTCCCCGACTGCTCAGCCTTTGTCATGATTGATGCGCCCCGGCAACTTGCAGCAGCGATCCGCAACGGATGACCGCCTGCAATGAACGTGCCGCCACGCTCACTCGGAGCGACGCAAGAGGTCGGCGAAATCGGTCAGTGCCTCAATCGCCGTCGTCACCGCGCCCCGGACCTCCATGGTCCGCGAAATGTGTGCACCGCCAAAGCCTTTCGGCGCGGCCAGCCCAGGGACGATGAAATGGCGAAAGCGACGCCGAACCTCGTCGACGGACCTATCGATCTCCTCGGCGGCGAGGTACGTCTGCTCCACCAGAAAGTCGACCATTTCGTCGGTGTCGATGTCGGTGCGTATCTGGCCGCTACGTTGGCCGTCGTCCAGCACCGGACCCATCACATCCATGGCAACCTGGTGCACCCGAGGGTCGTGCACGCTGGCTGCACCCCGGGCGATCAGAGCGGAAATCGACGGATCTGACGGTAATTCCTGAGCCGTATACACAAGAGCGGCTTCCAGTTTGGCGAAGACACCGGTCTTCGGAGCCATCAGCGCCTCTACCGCCGCTACGTGTCGGCGCGCTCGCAGCAGCGCGACCTGCACCAGCATCTCCGAGACGCTGCCGAGTTGGCGGAATGCGGTGGCTCGGGAGACGCCCGCATTCTTGGCGACCACGTCCATCTGCACGGCATTGATGCCGCAGGCGGTGATCTCTGCGTCCGCGGCGCGGATCAACCGATCCTTGACGCTGCCCTTGTCGTCGAGGGTCGTCACCAAAGGGGCGGCCTTAGGTGATGGCACCGGCGATCTTCAATTCGATGAGGCGCTCGTCGTCCACCCCGAGTTCGCGGAGGACGTCGTCGGTGTGTTCGGCGAACTGGGGGGCGCGTTGCAGTTCGGCAGGGTCGTCGTCGAACCGCACCGGATTTGTCACCAAGTGTTGCGGATTTCCCTCGACGTCAACGATGTGGGCGATCCGACCGTTGGCGGTCAGTCCTTCGTCGTGGGCCAATTCCCAGGCGTCCTGGACCGGTGCCCACTGTCCGGTGCCCCGGCTCAGTACCTCCTTGCACTCGGCGAAAGTCAGCTTTGCGATGGCGTCGTGGACGATGCCGTAGGCGAGATCAGCGTGCTCGGCCATCGCCTGCAGTGATTCGAACCGCGGGTCCTCGATGTATTGGTCCAGGCCCATCAGCCGGCAGAACTCCGGCCAGTACCGGGTGGGCTGCAGCATCGACAGCTGGACGAACCTCCCGTCTGAGGTGCGGTAGGCGCCGGTCAGAGGATTGCCCGGAGCTTGGGTGCGGCGCTCGATCTTCGGTAGCGGTCCGCCCATCAACATCGCCATGTTGACGCTGAACTGGGTAGCCCAAGCGCCGACCGCGAGCAGGGAGACGTCGAGCACCGAGGCCTCACCGGTGACGTGCCGGCCGTACAGTGCCGCTGCCACACCCCCGGCGATGGTGATGCCGCCGATGTTGTCGCCGTAGGCGCCTGCGGGCATGAACGCCGACTGATCGGCATCTGGTGGATTGAGTCCGTCGGCGCTGCCGCCGCGGGCCCAGAACGCTGTCGCGTCATAGGCGCCCGCGTCGCGGTCGGGTCCGTTCATGCCGAATCCGCTGCCCGCCACGTAGATGATGTCGGGGTTGACCTTTCGGACGTCGGCGACGTCGATGTGCAGCTTCGTCCGTGCTGAAGGAAGGTAGTTGGTGAGGAAGACGTCACTGCGGCGGATCAACTCGTCGAACTCTGGGCGCACGTCGGCGTTGTCCAGTGCCATTCCGACGCTGCGTTTTCCGCGATTGGGCGCTTCCATGATCGGCGCGAAAGTCGATCCTGGTTTGGTGGCCGCCGCGCCGAGCACCTTGACCAACCCCCGTTGTGCATCGCCGGTCACGGGATGCTCGATCTTGATAACCTCGGCACCCCAGTCGGCGAGTACGGCTCCGGCGGAGGGGACGTAGGTGAACTGCGCGACCTCAAGCACGCGAACTCCGTCGAGCGGCTTGCGCATCAGATGTCCCAGACCAGCGGAAGGCTCTCCAGTCCCAGCTGGCTGCCGCTTTCGAGCATCTGTGCGTCCGGAGCCACCCGGTAGTTAGGGATCCGCTTGTGCCATTCCTCCAGGGCAATTCTGAGTTCCTGACGGGCCAGGTGTGAGCCGAGGCATCGGTGCGGGCCAGCGCCGAACCCGATGTGGTTGTTCGGTTTACGGGTGATGTCCACCGACGTCGCGTCGGTGAAGGCGGCATCGTCGCGGGTCGCCGCGGCCAGCGGGATGTTCACCATGTCACCGGCCTTCATCGGGCAGCCCTGAATGTCGATGTCCCGCATAACCTTGCGGGCGGGGATCACGATCGCGTAGGCACGGACGAACTCCTCGACCGCGCTGGGGATGACGGCCGGCTCGTTCACGATCCTGTGCCGGTCGTCGTCGTTGCGGGCCAGATGAAGAAACATCCAGCCAAGAGTGACCGAGACGGTGTCCAAGCCCGCCATGAACATCAGCAGGCAGAAGGACAACAGATCCTGGTCGGTGACCGGCTCGCCGTCGATCTCGTAGGTCAGGGCCTTGCTGACGATGTCGTCGCGCGGTTCTTCGCGACGCTCGGCGATGACCGTTGTGAACCGGCCCATCACCGACATCATCGCGGTCATTTGCGTGCGCAGCTTCTCCTCGTCGCTACCGCCGGCGTGCAAGATGTCGTGTTCCCATGCAAGGAACTCGTCGAGTTCCTCGACAGGCAGTCCCATCATTTCCAGAAAGATCGTGGTGGGGAAGCGGGCGGCGAAGTCGGCCATGAAGTCGCAGGAGCCGCGACTGACGAGGCCGTCGATGAGGTCGATCGCGCGCTGGCGCACCGTGGACTCGAGCTTCTCGACTGCGCCAGGGGAGAACAGCGGACCTAGCTGGCGCCGCCACTGCCTGTGCTCCTCCCCGTCCAGCATCTCCGGTATCCACTTGATCGGTGGATTCGGATCCAGCGCGGTAACCACGCTGTTGGAGAAGGCCTCCGGGTTCTGCATGATCTGCAGGATTCCCTCGTAGTTGCAGACCGTCCAGAAGCCAGGCCCAAATTCGTTTCGGTACCAAGGAAACTGAGCGCGCAGCTCATCGTATTTAGCGAACCACGTTCCCTCGGGCTCAGTGGTGGTGTAGTCGAAGGTGACGACCGGCACCGTCGCCGCCTGCTCGCTCGTTGTCACGTTTCCTCCGAGGTCCTGCGATTATCGTCGATTGATGGCGCATTCCTGCGACTGGACGAGTCGAGAGTATCAGGCGCAGTGGTGCTGGGCGAGACCCAGGTCACAGCTGGCTCGACGTTGGGTCGGCCATCGGATCGGCACAGTCCAGAACGTCGCTGAGCCCGGTGCTGGATGTGTTTTCGTTGCGGTCGTGTCCCACAGGGCCAATTCGGCCGCCAATCATCCTCGGTCAGTCCTGTTTTGGCCTCGCTGGAGTGGCGAGCTCGCCGCCCAGTGAGGGCCGACGCCAACGGTTACATGGTCTACTTAGTAAGATACGTTGCTACAAAACGACAGCAGTGCCGCTGGCGACGTGCGATGCCACGAGCGGTCGAGCTGCGACGGTCGCAATTGATCGGATGGCGACAGGGCGAGCCCGTCACCGGGTGGAGGAATCACAATGGGTTGGCCGATGAAAGACGTGCCGGAGGATGACTCGATCGATCCGGATGCGCCCTTCGCGAACCAGCCGAGTGAACGACCTGCTCGCGGGCCGGAAATGATGGACCGTCGCTACCGGTGCGACGCGGCGGCCTTCTCGGTCGGTTCTCGCGATGGCACTATCGGCCGGGTCGATTCCGTCCGCAGCAGCTGGGAAAAGTTGAAGAGACGGCAACCCCGCGAGTTGGCAATCCTCATCGACAGGGCCGCCGCTGTGCGGCTGTGGCTCGACAGAAACGGGTCGGAGCCGCGTGTCATCCTCGAAGATCTCGAAACGGGCGATTACGTGTCGCTGAACGCCGTCGAGTTGTCCGACCTGATCATTGACCGCCAAGAGCACGAGGAGTAGCGCACCCATTCGAACCGGCTCGGCGATCGAGCGTAATGAGGCCGAGCCAGTCGCGGACGCTGCATTCCCAAATGCGCAGTAGCGTAAGCGCATTGACGTACATGTCGTGCGTGCCGGTGGCGCGAGCCCAGTCGGCGCTGTGGTCCGGTCAACAGCTCGCGTTCGTCAGTCCAGATCCAACACCACCCGACAGCCAGCCAGAAAAGTCATCGTCGCCTCCTACCTGCGGACGGCTGGCGCCGACCTCGGTACCATCAATGCGCCGTCCACCCGCCGTCCACGGTCAGCACCTGCCCGGTCATGTATGTCGAGGCCCGCGACGCCAGATACAGGAGGGCTCCGTCGAGCTCGTCGGGTTCACCCATTCGTCCCATCGGGCACCCCGTGCGCAGATAGCGCCGGCTTGCTTCGTCCTCCATCATCGGAGCCGAGCTTTCGCTGGGGAAGAAGCCCGGCGCCAGAGCGTTGACCCGTATTCCATGTCGTGCCCATTGGCATGCGAGGTCACGGGTGAGGCTGACCAGGGCTCCCTTCGAGGAGCTGTACGAGGCGTCCGGGATCGGCCAGGCGGCGACGAGACCGAGGATCGAGGAGACGTTGATGATCGAGCCACTTCCCGTGGCGATCATCGGCACGGCGGCCAGCCTGGCGAGATGAAAGGCGCCGACCAGATTGACCTCCAAGGTGCGCCGGAAGGCATCGATAGGTTCCTCAACCGCTGGTTGGGGGGAGCCGAAGCCGGCATTGTTCACAACGATGTCGAGCCGGCCGTAGCGCTGCATCGTCTGCGGGACGATCTCCTCGACTGCGGAGTCGTCGGCTAGATCGGCGGTGACCGGGAGCACGCGATCGAGTTCGGCCGCGAGCGCGGCGAGTCGATCCGAGCGCCGGGCCACGGCGACGACCGAGGCACCCGCGGCGTGCAGCACACGGACGAACCGGTCGCCGAGCCCGCTGGACGCTCCGGTCACGACGGCAACCTGGCCGCTCAGATCGAAGAGCTCGCCGGGAGTCTGCAGAGACGTCACGCGGACCTCCATGTCGGGCATTGCCACCACTGCGACGCGTCCGGCAGCCGGACTCGGTGCCAGACGGGATTGATCTCGACGGATCGCACTTATCAAACCTAGTTGACCATATACTCAGCCACGTGGATGGCCTGTCGGGGAAAGAGGCGTTGGTTGTCTGGCGGGGGTCAGCGCATGACTGACTGGCGCGGCGCTCCGCTGGCGCGTACCTGGATCATCGCAGCGGCAGAGCTCGTCGGCGGACTCGTGCTGGCCCGCATCTTGGTCTGGACCGACCGCCCTGCGGGGCACCGCCATGAGCAGGGCATGGCACCGACGCACGGTATGGCGCCGATGTCAGACGTGCCGAAACCGTCTGCGCCACATCTGCATTGGACGTGGCCGGTGTTCACTGTCGGTGTGCTGGCCGTAGCCGCGTTCATCTGGTGGGTGTTGCGCCGACAAATCATCGTCACCGTGGTGGGCGCCGCCGCCGCCATTATTTGCATGGCGTCTCACCCAGTTCGTGTGCTCGCTGCGCAGTCGCATTTGGTCGGCATGATTGTTCTCGAGGTGCAGTTGGTTGCGGTCCCGCTCTGGATACTCACGGTCCTGCCGTCCGCCGCAGATACGGGGCGCACCGGTTGCCGCCGTGCTGGTTAGATCTTGTTGAGCGGGGGATCGGCGCTGGCTTACGCGGCACTGCTCATCGCGATCCACCTTCCGGGAGGACATCACCACGGAGGGGCAAGGAATGTCGTGCCGTTGTGGCTCGCCATTGGCGCATCGATGATCGGCATAGCGTATTGGTTTGTCGTGCTTCGGACAGCCGCAGTCCTTCCGTTGAAGATTCGTCGCATCTCGTTACTCGCAGCGCAAGAAATCGCCGCGCTCGTCGGGCTGCTGTCCGTATTCGGTGCGTGGGGCGGCCCGGGCGCCGCTGGCCCGCTGAAGATTTCGGTCGCCTGGGATCAAGCGCTCGGCGGGCTCGTCATGCTGGTGACGTGTGCAGCGGTGGCCATTCCGATCTCCCAGGCTCTGCACACCGAATCTCGATAGGTCAGAAGACAGTCTTCGTCGGGGCTTAACTCGCTGCAAAGTCCGCTACCTCCTGGGGATCCCAGATTCGATACCGGTGGTACATGCGGCGCCGTTGCGGATACGCCTTGCCAAGGACGCTGATCTGGGGGATTAGGCCGTGAACCAGCGCGTCGGGGCGAGACATACCTTCGCTGTCAGGTCCGACACCCCGCCTCGGCGGTGACGTTGCCGATCGTAGGTCCTCGCCGAGCCGGTTCTCGGCGATCAGCCGGCTGAGGATCTCAGTGAAGGTCCACGGGGTGTTGAGCACCCATGAGTGATAGGCCTTGGGCAGCGTCACCAACAACGCTCCACTAAGACGTGCCGCATCGACTGCGGACGCGAGAGGGACGATCTTGTCCTGCTCGCCGTGGAAGATGACGACCCGAGCCTTGGCCCTACATAGCGCTTTCAGCGCGTTCGCGCTGTCGTCAGCCCGGGCAACTGCTCTCGCCGCGGAGGCGAATGTCGCCGGATGGGCGGCCGTGTTGAAGAACAGTTTGCTCAGCGTGCGCATGTAGCGGACCTGATCGCGACGGCGTAACCCCACCCGGTCGACGATTGTGTCGCCGACCGCCGCGGCGAGCGCAGCGCCGGTTCGCATCGGTGATGCGATGCGCACCCGTGACGCGTCGAAGGCCGCGCCGATCGCGGGATCGATGAGGACTACCGCGAGCGCGCGTTCCGGATGTCTCGCGGCCAGTTCTGCGGCGGTGCGACCACCCATGCTGTGACCGACGAGAACGGCCCGCTCGATACCGAGACCTTCCAGAATCCGTTCCGTGACTGCGATTCGGTGGGCGAACGTGTGCTCGCCAATTCTGGGTGCGAACGTCTCCCCGTGCCCTGGCGCATCGATGGCGACTACCAGAAATCCCAGCTGGGGAAGCCGGCTGAGCAGCTTCATGTACACGCGCCGGTTCATCCCGATCCCGTGGAAGAAGACCAAGGGGACACCGTGGCCACCGACCGAAACTCCGACGCGCCGACCGTCACCGAGTTCAATGAGGTGATGTGCGAACCTGATACGGGAGCCCGGAGGCACCTGTGTCCGATTTGTGGCCGCCATCACCATTCGGGCACCTCAACTTGGTATATCACTCTCACTGTCGGTGCAGCCAGCGCTGTACTAGTCTCGGTCGAAGCCCGCCGATGCGGTCGGCTCATCTTCGTGTTATCTGGGATCCCGCGCAAGGCAACCCTTCTCGGTGGCTGTCGAAGCGAAGGCGCGACTCGCCTCAGAACCGTGGCGCGACAGGACGAAAAGGAGACGCCGGTGGTCAATGCGCTTCGCGACGCGCTGATTCGTCGACTCGTCACCAACGCCGCGACAATCGCAGGCGGGTTTCCCCGGGGTTTGGTGCTCATGCCGTGGCGGCAGTTACTGGACGGCCCAGATTTCGCCGGCTGCGGACCCCTAGAGTCGGCCAGTAACGCTACTTCAGCTCTTGATGGCACTTGGCGTGCTGCCAATACAGAGGCTCCTTTGTGGATGTGGTGGACGGACTCGCCGAGCACTAACTCTTGACCTTGTTGCGTTGTGCGACAGCAGCCTTCGTCTCGCGGCGGGCGGCGAGACCAGTGCGTTGGTCCGAACCTTGCGCTGGAGCGTTCAGCAGCTCCGACAGATGCCGATGCACGCCCTTGACGATTGTTTCCGGGTCCGGAATGAGGTCGGCCAGCGCGGTGAACCCGAAATCAAGGCTGTCGCCGTAGCTGAGGCAGTGGATGAATAGACCGATGCCTGCTCCCACCATGGTCCGTCCGTACATGTGAGTGATTTCGGCCCCTGCGATATAGAGCTTGTCCCTCGGCCCGGGAATGTTGGATACCACGAAGTTCGCGATGGGCGGGACGGCTTCGACGGCCGGAGAATTCACCAGCTGACCCAATGCCAGCCATGCGCCGGTTGGCAGTGCGTCGATCAGCTTCATCACCTGGCTGACGGTGCCGGTGGGTTTGCGGTTGGTGCGCGTCACTGTGGCCCCGGAGCTGGCGCGTGCCGGCTTACGTTTGGCTGTCAAAGCGGACACCGTGCGGATGCGTTCTACTGGGTCGGCGATGTCAGGTACCGGCACCATCATGAACGCGAAGTGGTTGCCGCTGGCGGATTCGGCGGCTTCATCGCGAACGTTCACCGGCCCAGCGATGCGCAACGGCTCGCCGGGCAACTCGTCGCGGTCCCGAAGATAGTCTGCAACGGCGGCGCTCGTGATCGACAGCACGACGTCGTTGAGCGTCACCCCGAACCGATCCTTGGCCCGCTTCACCTCCGACATCGACAGGGACGCGACGGCAAGCGAACGTTTGGGGCTAGACGTCAACCGGTTCAGCAAGTTTCGGGATGCGGCGGGGGAAGGGCCGGTGGGCGACTTCTTCTCCGGAGGCGATGCTTCGTCCACGTCGGGCTTGGCAGTGGTTCGGCCCGCCGAGGAGGCGCGGGACAGCAAACCCTTCAACAGCGGGATGGCGATGGGAACCGAGCGCTGAGCAAGCTTGACGGGTATGAGCATCTGATCCGGAACGGAACGGAGCAGCATCTCCACTTGAGACGGCACCCGCTCCCCGTTGACTCTGTAGGCTGCCAGGTCAGGGTCCATCGGCAGGGGTGCCCTATCGAATAGCTCACTCAGCATCTCGGTGCCACCGACGCCGTCGATCGCGGCGTGATGCAGTCGGAGCAGGATTGCTGCTGACCCGTCGGCAAGTCCGTCGACGTAGTACATCTGCCAGAGCGGACGGGTTCGGTCCAGTGGTTCATCGGCGAGGGATACGGCCAACTCGCACAACGCCGACAGATCGTACGGGGCGGGGGCGCCGAGGTGTTTGAGGTGGCGGTCGATGGTGAAATTCGGATCGACGATCCAGTGTTCGTGGCCGGCGCCGAAGGGTGCGGACACCGCACGACGGGCGAACACCGGGATCTTGGGCAGTCGCGCCGCCATCTCGGCGCGAAACCTGGCGAAATCGTGCCCGTCGGGTGCGGTAGACGGGTCCAGCATCAGGATGCCGAACATGTCCATCGGCAACCTCGCTGTCTCGACATTGATGAACATCCGGTCGAGCCCATTCATCTGCTTCACGGTGAAATCCCTTCCTTTGCAGCCGCGCTGGCCTGGGTTGCCCGTGCCACCAGATGCGCGGGCAGGCGCGCTTGGTCACCGATGCGGGCCAGTAGCGTGCTGTGTTCCGCCATATCCAGAATCAGCTGCCGGCGAGCAGCCGCTGTGGGCCCTTCTTCCGTCCTGCCCTCCAAAACGAGCTGCTCGATATCGCGGACGACGCGGTCTACTTCGTCTGCGTAGGTGCGCCGCAACAGGATTGCGCGCAGTGGACCTACATGTTCGGTTGAACCGGGAGATACCCGCCAGGGCAACGTGACAGTCCTTTTGCCCAAGGAGACCACGCCGTGGGCGGCGCGAGCCATGTCCTCGAGGGCGGCCCTGCTCGACCACGCGCAGGTGAACCCCCACTCGTCGTGGAGTCGGGTGGTGTCGACGATCGGCATGTACAGCAGGCCACCGATCTCGCCGGGCGCCAGCTCGCTGACTCCGAGCTTCCAGGCCGCGCTGATTGCCGTTCGAAGGGCCCGCTCAGGGACCCGGATGAGCGGCCGGTCGATGATGTGTGCGATCTCGCGCATGGTGAGAGTGCCTGTGCCGGTGATGTTGACCGCACCGGTATGGGTGTGCGACACCGCCTCTGCGGTGAAACGCGCAACGTCGTCGGTGTGCACGAACTGTTGGTGACGGTCTGGGTCGGGAACCGGCAATGCCGGACTGGAGAAAAACCGGAAGATGGTGTTGTCGACGTCGCGTCCGGCGATGATGCCCGCACGCACTATCACCGCGTCTACCCCGCTGCGGTCGATCAGGTCCTCGGCCCGCTTTTTTGTGCGCTGCGTAGAAGTGCTCGCGAGGCGGTCGCCGCTCGTCGGTCTCGGTCAGCGTCGGTGGATGACCGGGCACGGCTCCGTACGCGAGCACTGACGATGAGAACACCAGCCGTTGACAGCCCGTTGCGGCCATCGCGTCCAACACATTCTGGGTCCCGCCGAGATTGATCTCCTCGGTAGCGGCCTCGGTCCTGAGTGGAGCGACGACCCACGCCAAATGCGCGACTGCGTCACATCCAGACACCGCGTCGGTCACCGCACGGGCGTCACGGACGTCGCCGGCCGTGAAGGCGACACCGTCAACAAGAGTCTGCGGCCGGTTGCGAGCCATGGCGGTGACGTCATGGCCTGCGGTGACCAGGCGCCGACACACGGCACGGCCGAACGGTCCCGTCGCCCCGGTCACCAGAACTTTCATCTAACGCACCCTCCGAATTCCGGCAGTGCTCAGCGCCGCCTTGTTGCCGGTCGGGTCCGGCCGCACCACGATCGGGGCGCCGATCGGTTCGCCGTCGATGAGCAGGTCGAGAAGGTCCTGGTCGCCCTCACCGGGGTTGGCCAGGAAGCGGCGGTCGTCCGCATCGACGCGGCCGACGACGATGCCGGCGGGACCCGATTTGGTGTAGCGAACCGTGTATGTCTCGATGCGAGCGTCTCCCTCCGGGGCCTGTGCCACCTCGGCGACGGGCCGAGCTTGCAGCTCTGACTGGAGGGCGGCACTTCGGTCGGCTCGCCAAGTACGAGGAGTCGTCGAGTAGATGCCGACCGAATACTTCGACAAGGTCCCGCCATTGGCGCCGACCAGCCCGTGCGAGCCCGGGCGTTCGCGCATCGCACGGACCGTCTCGGCGATGGCGTGCATCGAATAGTTATTGCCTGCGCCGCCGAAGTAGGGCAGCCCACCAGTCAGAGTCAATCCCCGAGGATCATCAGCCGAAAGACCGAGTCCCTCAAGCACATTGGACACGGCGATCGGGAAGCAGCTGTACAGGTCAAACGTAGCTATCCCGTCCACGTCGATGTCGGCGACACGCAGTGCTTCCAGCGTTGCCGCCACGGCCGATGGTGCCCGACTCAAATCAGGTCGCTCCAGCAGAACTCGTTCGCGTAGGTCTGCGTGTCCATGCAGGAACACCCAACGATCCTCAGGCACACCGAGTTCGGTGGCGGCGCTCACCGTCATTACGAGCACTGCGGCACTCTGGTTCACCTGGTCGCGGGCCACCATCAACCGCGGGTACGGGTCGGCGATCAAGCGGTTGGACGGGGTGATCGTGGCCACCTCGGTGACACTGCGTTCGACCGGCGACGCCGCGAACGGGTTTCTGGCGGCGACGGTGCTGAGCGGAGCGAACAGCTGAGCCATCTGTTGGCGGTACTGCTCGCGAGTCAACCCCAGCCGCGCCCGGCGGGCATTCTCCAGCAGTGCGTACTGCGACGCCGCGTCGACCAGCCCGTGGGCGACGAATTCCGCGCCGCTCATGCCTTCCAGTCCGTATCCGCGGTCGTTCAATTGTCCGTCGACGACTTCGGAGAAATCGGGCTTGTCGTCAGCGGACGCCAGATGACGGACAGTGGAGATGGCTTCAGACCCCAACAACAGAACGACGTTTCGCTCGCCGGCGGCGATGGCTGCCGACATTTCGTTGACGAGGTGCTGGGGGCTCTGGCCGCCCACCACCTCCAGGATGGCGTCGGCGGGACTCGCCCCGATGCGTCGCGCGACGGACCGCGGGTAGTTCGTGGCCTTCCCCAACGGCGCCGTCGCCCACGGGGTGGAGATTTCGAACTGGCGCACTCCGGCGATTGTGTCGATCCGGCGAGCAGCAGCGGTCGCGTCGGCACCGCAGTCGCGAAGTGCGGCACGCGCGGCCTCGCTGGCCAGCTCGACCGCCGACAATCCCCGGTAGTCGGGATCATCGATCCGCTCGCTGAATTGACCGACACCTACGATCACCGGTGTGTGGGGATCGATGGAATCGCTCATCCCGTTGTCCCTTCGGACAATTCGAGGACGCCCTCCCGAGCAAGCTGATCTATCTCGGTGTCACTGAGTTTCAGCACGGCATGGCACACCGATCGGGTGTCTTGTGCCATGGTTGGTGCCGGGTTCAATAGCGGTGGCGCGATCGAATCGAAGAGCGCGATGCCGGTCTCGACAGTGAGCGGCTCGTCCCAACCAGGCTGCCGCAGTTGGCCCAGCGCGTGTCGATGCGCAAGCTGCGGATCGTCGAGCAGGTCCTTGACGTGCACAGCCGCGCCGGCCGCGACGCCGACAGCCTGCAGTTGTGCGGCGGCATCCCGGGGATCGAGCGGCAACGCCCACTGCCCGACGGCTCGATCGAGCTCCTCGCGGTGAGCCAGCCTGCCGTCGGCTGAGCGCAGGTCGTCGCGACGGGCGAGATCGTCTCTACCGATGGCCGCGGCCAGATTGATCCAATCGGCATCGCCGTCGACCCCCACGACGCAGTAGGCGTCCTCACCGTCGCAGCGATATACCCCGGACGGCGCGTCGAACTCACCGACGTTGCCCCGGGCGGTCATCGTGCCTGGCTGCAGCGATTCGCGCAGATAGTCGGTGCACAACTGGACGAAAACCGTCTCCATCTGCGCCACGGTGATTTTCGTGCCCTTGCCGCTGCGTCGGCGGGCCACCAGGGCGGCGATGATGGCTGCCACAGCGACCCGTGCCGCGGCGTGATCGGGGTAGACGGTCATGTCGTCGCCGAACCCTTCGGGTGCATCCGGGTGCCGCCACAGGGTGGTCAGCCCAACTGCCGCCCGCACCAGCGGGCCGTAACCCATACGCTTGCTCCACGGTCCGCTGCTGCCGAACGCACTGCTTTCAACCACTACGATGGCGGGATTCAGCTCGCGCAGAGTGTCGTCGTCGAATCCCAGAGACTCCATCGTGCCGGGCTTGAAGTTCGTCAACAGCACATCCGACTTGGCGATCAGGCCCCGCATCAGTTCGGCACCACGCGGATCCCGCAGATTCAGGCCCAAGCTCAGCTTATTTCGGTTACCCACTGAGAAGGCATGGCTAACCCGTTCCGGGGTGTCGGCCTGACGCGCCCCATCCATGAACGCCCGGTTCTCGACCTTGATGACCTCGGCCCCCTGGTCGGCGAGCAAGCGTCCCGTTTCGGCGCCTACCACAATCACCCCGAGGTCCAGGACGCGAAGCCCTTCCAGCGGGCGCAGGCTGGCCGCAGGCGAAGGTGAACTCGCAGATCCAGCCGGCACACCGCCACCGACACCGCTGAGCACTTCGTCGGTGTGCTCACCCAAAGTGGGTGCCCGAAAACGGAATCCAGCGCGTTCGCCACCGAATTCCAGGTAACCGTTGGCCATCCGACCGACGAGCCCGGGTGCGACTTCGGCATCGACGAACGCCCTGCGGCTCGTGGCATGATCGCTGGTTGCGGCTTCGGCGGGCGTGTTCACACTTGCGATGGGGATACCGAGTTCGCTTGCCCGCGCGACGATGTGATCGCGAGTCTTGTCGGCGAACAGGTCGGCGATCACTTTGCGGAGTGTGTCCCAGGACGTGAACCGGGTGATGAGTTGCTCGAACGACGGGTCCGCGAACTCCTGGGGCTCTCCAAGCCAGATGAACATCGCCCGCCAATGCTTGGGCGCAAGCATGCACAGCCGTACGTGGCCGTCGGCGCACGCGAAGATCGGGTAGAGCATTCGCGCGTCCGGTCGCCCCGGTGGAAGCTCGGAGATCGGGCGGCCCATGGTGGCGGTGCCGGCCATCCCAAAGCCCGGGTCGAGCCCTTGCACGGCCATGTCGTGCAGGGCGCAGTCGACGTAGTCGCCGAGGCCGGACTCGAGCGCGCGATAATAGGCGATCAGCGCGGCGTACGCCGCCTGCACGGCGCCGGCCTCGGTGGCGAAATCGCCCGGCGGCAATAGGGGCTCGCGATCCGGAGCGCCGGATCGGGTCAAGGCGGACGACATCGCCATCTGCACTGCCTCAGTGCCTCGCCAGTCGCGGTAGGGGCCGGTCTGCCCGAAGGCGGTAATCGACACCACGACGAGTGCGCGGTTGCGCTCTCGCATGACACTGGGCCCCACGCCAAGGCCGTCCAGCGTTCCGGGAGGCAGGGATTCCACGACTATGTCGGCGCGATCCACGAGCGACAGCAGGGCGGCGCGACCCCGGTCGGTTCTCAAGTCGAGGACTACGCCCCGTTTGTTGGCATGTGCGGTGAGAAAAGGAAGTCCGAGACGGTCATGTTGCGGGTGTGCACGTCGTGACGCGAGTCCCTCAGGCGGCTCGACGAGCACCACGTCAGCGCCCAGCTCGGCCAGCAGCCGTGTCGACGAGGCGGCGACACCATCCGTCAGGTCGATGACCCGCGTCCCACTCAGGGGCAACTCGTGCCTCGGACCATCACCCGATGGTGTCGACATCGTCGTCCGTCTCCATGTCGTTGCGCCTCTTTCGGTCTGCGGTCGGAATTTGTCGAACATCTTGACCCGATAGTAGACCTCGACATTGCTTACCTAGTAACCTATGTTGGCACTAGGCGGCGCGGCCAGCAGGACAGAGGTGAACGGGTGCAGAAGCCGATGACCGGTGTGCGCGTCCTCGAGGTCGCGCAATTCACCTTTGTGCCTTCTGCGGGAGCGGTCCTTGCCGACTGGGGCGCCGACGTCATCAAGATCGAGAATCCGGTCACAGGAGACGCGCAACGGGGACTCGTCACCGTCGCCGGCCGCTCCGCCGCCACACCGGGAGTCTCGTTCTCACCCACGGTCGAGGCCCCCAACCGTGGCAAGCGCAGTGTCGGACTGTCTCTGGCGTTGAAACAGACACGGCCAGTGTTCGAAGAGCTCGTCCGGCGCAGCGACGTCTTTCTGACCAACCTGTTGCCGCAGGCGCGGGCGAAGCTACGGATCGACCTCGATGAGGTACGGCGTATCAATCCGGCGATCGTTTACGTGGCGGGCAGCGGATTCGGGAGCGAAGGGCCTGACCGTGAGACGCGCGCGCGCGACGCAACGGCGTTCTGGGCGCGGGCCGGCAACGCTGATGGGGTCACGCCGACGGGATCCGAGGTGCCGACGGGCATGCCGGCGGGTGCCTTCGGCGACAACATCGGCGGCATCACCATCGCCGGCGCCGTCGCCGCTGCCCTCTACGGCAGGCAGACGACCGGGCAGACGTCCGTCATCGACGTATCGCTGCTGGCGGTCGGGGCGTGGGCCAACCAGTCCAGCGTCAACCTCGCGATGCTCTACGGCTGCCCGCTGCCAAAGATCGACCAGCGGACCCAAACCCTGGGCAACCCGCTCACCGGCGCCTACCGATGCTCGGACGACCGCTTCATCCAGCTTTCGATGCTCCAGCCCAGTCGGTACTGGGCATCCGTCTGTCGACTCTTCGGACTCGACGCAGCCGCCGCGGACGAGCGATTCGCTTCGCTCGAGTCGTTGGCGACCCACGCCGATGACGCCGCCGCGCTGCTCGCAGACGCGATCGGATCGCGGACCTTCGACGAGTGCACGCGACTGCTGAGCCTTCTCAAGGGCCAGTGGTCTGCGGTGCAGGACGCCTGGGAGGTCGCCCACGACGAGTCGTTGATCGCCAACGGCCGCATCGCCGACCTTCGGGATGCCCAGGGCAATCAGCAACGGCTCGTGGCGAACCCGGTGAAGTTCGATGAGGCGGCGGCCCACCTGACCCGGGCGCCGATGTTCGCCGAGCACACCGATGAGGTGCTGCGGGAACTCGGCATGAACGATCACGACTTGATCGAACTGAAGATCGAGGGCGCCATCACCTGAGCGCTGGTCAGCCCAACACTATCGACGGTGGTGGCGTGAATCCCGGGTTCGCCAACGCCGTTGCCATACCGCTGCCGATGGGTCCTTTGTCGTCGAATAGCGTCGCCACGCCGGTGGCGACCCCTGCGTGGCTGTAGTGCGTCATCGACGCCAACCCGATGTAGACGCCTTGCGGCAAGCGACTGAGCGTGACGGTGTAGTCGGCGTTAATGAACTGCAAGCCTTCAGTGCCCCAGTGGGTTAACGAACTGGTGACGTCCCCGGCCATGACGGCGCGGGTGAAGGGCGACAGTGGCTCGTCGTCGACGAGCAGCTTGGTCTCCCGCAGCCAGACGAACTTCTGCCCATGGTGTCGCCATTCGGTGACTCCGACACCAGGACTGCCCGCGACCGGGTCCCGGCCGAACGAATGCAGCACCATGGGGACATCGTCGGCCAACGCGTCGGGTTCCGCCGGTACTGAGGGCATGCTGATCGGCGACGTCCACACCGTGTCCACGGCATGCTCGCTGCGGCGAAGGAACAACGCACTGGCGCGGGCCACCACAACGTCGTTCTGAGTCATGACCGCGTCGACCGCGCGAAGTCGCCGGCCCTCGCGCACCACCGACGAGTGCATCTGCAGGGGCTGCAGCGCCACCGGCCTCAGCAGATCCACCGTCAGCCGGGCGGGCTGCATGTCGGCGTCGTCGACTTCTTGCTCGACCGCTCGCGCCAGCAACCCGCCGATGTAGTTACCGCTGATTGACGGACCCCAGGGTCCTTGCGTCAATCGGGTTGGTACGTAAGCGTTTCCGTCGGTGACGAAGAAGCAGGTCGGCGCGGCGTGGGCCGGCTTCGCTGATGAGTCCTCCACTTGATCCCTACCCCCGTAACCGGCATCGCTCGATAAGTATCTGCGCCACACGTTCCGGATCGCTGAACATCAATTCGTGGCAGGCATCAACGGGGATGACGGTGTCCACCCCGCCCAGGGCGGCGATGCTTGCATGCTGCGATGCCACGGACAGGGCCCGGTCGCGGGTGGTCAGTATCCAGGTGCGTGGGACGTCGGCGGGTAGTCCGCTACGGTCCACCGGCTCACCGGGTATCCGCGCCGACTCGGCATGCAACTTCGACATCGCCAATCGGCGCTGCGCGGGGGTCATGCCGTTGCAGAACGCCCAGCGTGCCGCCGGCGTTGGAAGCTTCATGGGTCTGCCGATACGGGCGGCGCGCCGAGCGAAGAGCGCTAGCGGCCCACCGAGTGTGTCCGCGATGGCCGAGCCCTGAGGCGGAACGAATGCCGTTGCCAGAATCATCTCCCGGACTCTGGAGGAACCGAGCTTAGCGACGACGCCGGGGACCGTTACCCCCGCCATCGAGTGGCCCACGATCACGATGTCACCTAGCCGCGCTTCCTCGATGTCGGCGATGACGGAGTCCACCCACTCGGAGATCGTCACGGTCGCGAGGTCACCTGGCTTGTTGCCGTGCCCGGGCAGATCCACCGCGAGAGTGCGCAATCCCGGTTCTCGACGGTGTATTTCGGCGACGACGAGATCCCAACAGTCGCCGGCGTGCTCGCCGCCATGGACGAGCACCAGGTCGGGCAGAGTCATGGTCGGACCCTCATCAGTCGATCAACCGGGAGCTCAACGTGTCGATGTCGGCGCGGAAGTCGGTGTAGCTCCTGCTGGCCGGCTCGATGGTGATCCACGTGACGCCCGCCTCGGCGTAGGCATCCAGCCGGGGCCGCACCGCGGCACAAAACCCGGTGCAGTCACCGCTGGCCAGCAGGTCTGCTTCGAACGGGACGAAGGCAACGTCGGCAGCGTCGCGGCCGGACTCCGCGCGCTGCTTGTTCACTCTCGCGACCCACTCGCCAAGCGTCTCGATGTCTTCCAGGGGCCGGGAGCGGGTGATCGCAGCCATCTCGCCCGAAGCGGCCATCGGCATCCAGCCGTCGGCGACCTCGATGACCCGGCGCTGCGCGGCCGCGCCGTTTCCGCCGATCCAGATCGGCGGACCGCCCGTCGTCAGCGGCGGTGGCAGCGCGACATGTCCGCTGACCCCGAACTCCGGCCCGTCGTGGTCGACCCCCGCCCAGGTCGCCCTCCAGGCGGCGATTGCCTCGTCGAGCAGCGCGCCGCGCCGGTCGAAGTCGGCTCCCAACGCCTGGAATTCGGCCTTGAGATAGCCGGCTCCCGTGCCTAATGTGAACCGACCACCTGAGAGCAGATCGAAGCTCGCTGCGGCCTTTGCCGTCAGGTAGGGGTTGCGATAACCCGACACCAGGATGTAGGTCATCAATCGGATGCGGGTGGTGGCGGCCGCCGCGAAACTCAGCGACACGAACGGATCGAAAGCGTGGTGGCCGCCGCGAGCCAACCACTCCCGATCGGGATATGGGTGTTCGGACATCGAAAAGCCGTCGAAGCCTGCGTCTTCCACCAATTGTGCGACATCGCCGATGCCCACGCCCTCGCACCACCTGTTCCAGTGCTTGACGGCCCGCATCGGGAACATCAGGTTGTAGCGCACTTCGGCCCCTTTCAGCTCCATTGTCGCAGCGACTATTTCACCAGTGATCGCGCGATGACTTCGCGCTGCACTTCGGTGGCGCCTTCCCCGAGCCGCTTGACCCGAAGGTCGCGAAACCATCTTTCCAGCGGCAGTTCGGTGGAGATTCCCAGGGCGCCGTGAGTCTGGATGCAGCGGTCCAGAACTCGGTAGGCTGCCTCGGTGGCGAACATCTTGGCCGCCGAGGCGTCTACTCGAACGTCGCGGCCGAGGTCGGCGTTCCAGGCGGCCTGGTAGATCAGCAGCCGGGCGGCCCGCAGGTCTACCTCACTGTCCGCAAGCATCCACTTGACGCCCTGCTTATCAGCAAGTCTGCCGCCGAAGACATCCCGGTCCTTGGCCCATTGGCAGGTCATGTCCAATGCGCTCTGCGCGATGCCGATCGGGCCGGCCCCGTACACGATGCGGCCGTGTACCAGGAACTCGTTCGCCAGCGAAAGACCCTGACCCTCATCACCGATCAGTCGGTCCGCGGGTACCCGCGCATTATCGAAGTGCAACTCATACGGGGCAAACGATGCCATCACAGGGATGCGGCTGAACGTGACGCCCGGGGTGTCCTTCTCGAGAATGAATGCCGAGATACCCTGGCCCCCCTCACCGGTGCGGGCGTACACCACACCCCAATCGGCATCAGGGGCGTGCGAAATCCACATCTTCGAACCGTTGAGCACGTAGCCGTCGCCGTCACGCACCGCCTTGAGTTTGATCGCCCGCGCCGGATCCGACCCACCTGAAGCCTCGGTGATCGCGGTGTACGCCTTGGACATGGTGCCGTCGATGATGGGCCTGGCGTATCTGTCGAACTGCTCCGCAGACGCCTTGAACATGATGTTGGGCGGGTTGCCGCCGAACGCACCGAGGGCCGGAAAGAAGGCTCCCATACGGCATTTCGCGGCTTCTTCGGCGACCACGACTTGGCCGAGCACGCTGAGCCCGGCGCCGCCGTACTCGGCCGGCGTCTGCAGCGCCCACAGTCCGAGCTCCCTGGCTTTCGCCTGAAACTCCACCAGCTGTTCGCGAGGTAACCCGACCGCGTCGTGTTCCAGCTTCTCTTCGAGTGGATGCACCTGCGCAGCCATGAACCGCCGCACTGTGTCGCGCAGCATCACCAATTCTTCGGGCAGCTGCCACGCGCCAGAAGGCTCTTGGGCCATTAGACCCGTGCCGCAGCGGCAGCCCGCAGGTCCCGCGCGCTCTGCAGCTGCGGCTCGTGATTCGCCTCGTATCGCTCGATCCAGTCGGGTGGCAGTTTGCCCCACGCTTCACCGATCCGCAGCCGCTGCGCGGAGCTGAACACCTCCGCGGCCACGACGTCGCCGACGAAGATGGTGTTCTCATCATTGTCCAACGATCCGGTGATGCGGCACTCCACGTAGCTGTGGGCATCGAGCAGGATCGGCGCGCCAGTCACACCCGGCTTGGTGCGCAGCTTCGACATCTTGTCGCCATCGCGGCCCGAACTGCCGCCAAGTGTCATCAGGATTTCCATGGACTTGTCGATCTCGTCGGGACCGGCCGACAGCATATGCATCACGAAAATGCCCGAGTTGACCAGCATGTCGTGGGTCTTGTTGTATTTGGTCAGGCTGACCGTAGCGCGTGGCAGTTCGGGCACGATGCTAGCCGAGCCGGCCGACAGCGACATCAGGCCATTCAAGAATGGGGGGTCAACGCTGTCGTCAATCGTGGTTACTGCCACCGGAAATGGCCGTAGTCCGGCCAGTACCTTGTCGGCGGCCGCGAAGTCTAACGTCATGTCTTTCGCCCCTTTTGTCGTTTCAGCCGAGCGTGAACGGGTCGCGGGTCTCCCCGGACAGCTCGACCCACACCGCCTTTGTCTCGGTGAAGTCCTTGACGGCGTCGATGCCGTTCTCCCGCCCGATGCCGCTGTAGCCTATGCCGCCGAACGGAACGTGCGGCGCGACGACGCGGTACGCATTGATCCACACCGTGCCCGCGCGCAACTTGGCGGCCACCCGGTGCGCGCGGTGAACGTCCTTGCTCCACACCGCGGCGGCCAATCCGAACTCGGTGCTGTTGGCCGCGGCGACGGCCTCGTCCTCGTCGGCGAAGGTCATCACCGCCAGTACGGGTCCGAAGATCTCCTCAGCGACGGCACGCATCGAGGGGTTGACGCCGGTCAGCACGGTCGGCTTGACGAAGTAGCCGCCGAGGTCACCTGCCGGCTCGCCGCCGTAGGCGATCGTGGCTCCCTGTTCACGTGCGGAAGCGAAGTGCGACAGCACCTTCTCGTACTGCGGCTGGTTGGACACCGGGCCCATCTCGGTCGTCGGGTCCTTCGGGTCTCCCAGTTTGATGGTCGCCGCCCTGGCGACGATCTTGTCCACCAGAGCGTCGGCGACGCTGTGATCGACCAACAGGCGCGAGCCCGCCAGACACGTCTGGCCGGTGGCGGCGAAGACGCCGGCGATCACCCCGTTGGCCGCGGCGTCGAGGTCGGCATCGGCGAACACCACCTGCGCCGACTTGCCACCGAGTTCGAGTGAGAACCGGGTCATGTTCTCGATCGCGGCCTTACCGACCTCGATGCCGGTGGCCGTCGAGCCGGTGAACGCGATCTTGTCGACACCGGGGTGCGACGCCAGCGCAGCACCGGTCTCCGGACCCCAGCCGGTGACGACATTGATGACACCTGGCGGAAAGCCCGCCTCGGCGAACAGCTTTGCGAACGCGAGAGTCGACGTCGGGGTGTGGTTGCTGGGCTTGACGACGAACGTGCAGCCTGCGGCCAGGCCGGCGGCGAGTTTCCACGTCAACAGGAGCAGCGGTGAGTTCCAGGGCGTGATCGCGCCGACCACACCGACGGGCTCATGGCGCGTGTAGACGAGGTAGTTGGGTTTGTCGACCGGTATGACATCTCCTTGCAGCTTGTCCGCCAGCCCGCTGTAGTAGCGGTAGTAATCTGGCAAAGACCGCATCTGGCCGACCATCTCGCGAACCAGCTTGCCGCCGTCGCGCACCTCGAGTTCGGCGAGCTGCTCGGCCTCGCGCGCGATGATCTCACCGAGTCGCCCCAGCAGCTTGCCACGGGCGGTCGCGGTGAGCGCACCCCACGGTCCGTTCAGCGCGGCACGAGCGGCGGCCACGGCGCGATCCACATCGGCAGCCCCGCCGTCGGGCACCCGTGCCCAGGGCCTTCCAGTGAAGGGGTCAACGCTGTCGTAGGTCAATCCCGATGCGGCGGACGATGATTCGCCCCCGATCAGTAGATCGAACTGGACCAACGTCTCGGTCGCGGTGTCAGTCATGCGTCCTCATCGAGTTCGCGGCTTCTTCTTGTTGTTCAACGAGTCCGGGCTGGCTCCGGCATTGCCAAGGTCGGTGAAGAACTTGCCGTGTCGGGCGGCGACGCTGGGCGTCAAATCACGGGCCTCCCACATCGCGCGAACGGTGCCTTGAACACCATTTGGTCTGCGCCCGGCGATTTCGCCGGCGAGCTCGAATGCCCGGGTGCGTAGTTGGTCGTCGGGGACCACTTCAGTCACGAGCCCGATTCGCAGTGCGGTCTGCGCCGACATCCGCTCCTCGCTGCCGAGCAGCGCCCAGCGCATCACCTCGCCGTAGGGCACGCCGAGGGCCAGCATGCCCATCGGCTCCAGTGCCGAGACGATGCCCGCATTGGCATGTGGGTCAAAGAAGGTTGCCGTCTCGCTGCAGATCGAGAAGTCACACTCGTTGACGAAGTACATGGCACCGCCGGCCACGATGCCGTGCAGTGCCGCGATCACCGGCTTCCACACCTTGTGTGCCTTCGGCCCCAGTAGCTCCCCCGGATCCTCCTGGTTGAAGATCGGTTGGTGCTTCCACCAGGTGCCCTCGGTCACGTCGATGCCGGTGCAGAACGCGCGTTCCCCGTTTGCGCACAGCACCGCGACCCGGATGTCCTCGTCGTCGCGCACCCGTGCCCACACCGTGGCCAGCTCGGCGGCCATCTGTTCGGTGAAGCTGTTCAGCTTCGCAGGCCGGTTGAGTGCCACGGTGGCGACGTGGTCCGTCACCGAAAATTCGATGGTGGCCAGGTCGGTCTGCTCGATCACGGGCGCTCCTCGGTCGATGCGGTCGATACCGGCATCTTCGCATCCGCCTCGGCGACGTGGTTCACCTGGTTAGCGATCTCGCGTTTGAGGATCTTGCCTGCAGGGCCCAACGGGAACTCGCGCCGGAACACGAACCGGCGCGGCTGCTTGTAACCGGCCAGTTCCGCGCGACACAGCGCAGCCAGCTCGACGCTCAGAGTGTCCTCATCGTTGACGTGGGCCTTGGGAATCACGGCGGCCACCGGCGTCTCGCCCCACTCAGGGTCAGGCACCCCGACCACCGCCACCATGTCTACGTCGCGATGCTGAGCGAGCACCCGCTCGATCTCCGCCGGATAGACATTGAACCCGCCGGAGATGATGAGATCGGTTTTGCGACCGGTGATATGGAGGTAGCCTTCCTCGTCGAGGTAGCCCAAGTCACCGCTGCGCAACCCGTCGGGTCGGAACGTCTCGGCGGTCTGCTCGGGCCGGTTCCAGTAGCCAATCGCGTTGGCGGGGCTGACGATCACGATTTCGCCGACGTCGCCGGGTGGGGCATCGTTGCCGTCGACATCGACCACCCGGATCACGCACATCGGCGTTTCCCGCCCGCATGAGGTCGCAATCGAGGTTTTGCCGGCGACGATGTCGCGGTGATCCTCGGGCGTGAGAATCGTTGCTTGTCCGCCGCATTCGGTGAGTCCGTAGCGCTACTGCAGGTCGCAACCGAGCAGGTCCATGGCCTTGCGTGCCAGGCCCGGCGGAACCGGCGCGGAACCGTAGGAGATGCGCCGCAGGCTCGACACGTCCCGCGGTGGTCCGTCTTCCAGGATCGCCAGCGTGCGGTGCAGCATCGTCGGGATGAACGTCGTGAACGTGATGGCGCTGCGTTCGATCTCGTCGATCACGGCCTGCGGGTCGAATCTCTGATGGATCACCATGGTCTGACCGAGGTAAAGCCATGACACCGTGCGGACCATGCCGCCCGCCGTGAAGAAAGGGGTGGTGGCAAGCATGACGTCCGAGCGGTTGCCCTCGGTCACCAGGTTTGTGTCCGCCGCCTGGTAGAGCAGGGCGCGGTGGGTGTGCATCACGCCCTTGGCTCGACCGGTCGTGCCGCTGGTGTACAGGATGAACGCGACGTCATCCGGCGTGACGTCGCGGTGCCCGTCGCCGGGCTGCGCCTGCGCCAGCGCCGTCTCGTAGTCGGTGACCAACTCGTTCGTGCCGAGCGTTGACCGCGCACCCACGCTCAATATCAGTGCCAGCTCCGTCAATTCGCCCAGGAACTTGTCCACGTGGTCGGCGTGGATGATGACAGCTCGTGCGCCGGAGTCGTCGCGGACGTGGGCGACTTCGTCGGGAGCCAGCCTGATATTCACCGGCACCGTGATCAACCCCGCTTTGGCCAGACCGAACGAGATCTCCGGCCATTCAAGGCAATTGCGGGCGATCACCATCACCCGATCGCCCGGTACCAACCCGCGGCCGATCAGGAAGGCGGCGAGCCGCCGGGCCCGCTCGTCGACCTGCGACCAGGTAAGCGCCCGGTCGGCGTCGACCAGCGCACGCTTGTCGGGGTAGCGGCGGCCGTTATTGGTTGCGATGTCACCGATGAGCATCAGATGAGAAGTCCGTTCAAATCAGGAAAGCGAGTGTCTCGACCGGGCCGCTTGCGTCGATCAGATGCACGATCTTGCGAATCAACCGCGGGCCTTCTGACGACAAGCGAATGGTGTGGGCTACCCGGCCGGCCCAGAAGCGTTGACGCAGACGGTATTCGAATAGCGCGAAGTTGGATTCCACCGTGACCGTGTTGGTGCCCGTTTCCACCACCTCACTGTTGGAGACCACACGCCGCATTACCGACGGCGGTGTCTGTGAGTGCCGGTTGCCGGTGTTGAGCTGCGCCACCCGGCTCTTGATCCGTCGCCGGTTGTCATTGATGTAGGCCAGCGTGTTCCGCGGGTCGTCGTCAGGGTGCATCGGGACGCGGTACTCGACCGTGTCGTCATCGTCGGCCCACAACGCTTCCCACTCCGAGTAGCGGCCCTCGTCGGCCAGCCGCGCCTCCAGATAAAGAAACGACAGGATCTCAGGGTCCGGCAGCGGACGCAGAACCGGACGCGTCTGGGCTTCAGAGTTGACGGTCATGCTCCGGTCCTCCCGCCGACGACCGAGGCCCAGTGCGAGTAGAAACCGCGCTGGGGAGTCTCGGCGCTTTTGTCGCGGTTGATGATTCCGCTTTCGTCGGTCACATCGCCGTCGACACCGCGGGCCAGCACCAGCCACTCGGGCAGCTCGGCGGCGAGCCCGGCCTGGTTGCGCATGCCGATCTCTCCGTCGTCCGCGATCAAGAAGCCGGCCGGACCCATCGCCCCCTCGGAACGGCGCAGCGTGCGCTCGTTCAACGCGTCCTGGCCGGGTATGAGGACCGCGGTGGTATAGGCGACGGTGCGGTCGGGGGCCTGCGGTTCGACGAACATTACGTTCATCTCGGCCAGGAACAGGTTGGGCCAGATCAGTGTGTGCGGCGGACCCACCACCAAAGCGTCGTGCGCTTGCTCGGGACCGTACGCACCTTCCAGTGCGTCGACGTAGCCGGCCAGCTTGGCCCGCGGGATCCGGCCGTACCAGACGAATTCCTCATCGAGTTTTCGGTATTCGTCGCTGTAGTCGATCTCGGAATGGCCATTGCCGAGATCGCGGACCAGCACGTCGACCTTGGTCGGGACGTGCGACACCTTGGCGGGCTTGATCGCGTCGTACACCGAGGCGTGCGTGAACAGTGCGTGGTAGCCGTCAACGTTGTTCTCCACCACCATCTTCCAGTTGGCGTGGTGCAGGTGCTTCATCCAATTGGCCCGCAGGTCGATCTCGCGGGTGGGGGACAGGTTCAGCAGGCGATCGATGGCGCGTGTTGCCTTACCAAGGTGCTCTTGTAGCGAGATGCCCTCGGGCGCCAGCGACGCGAAGACGAATCCGCCGTAGCTGTCCACCCGGGGCGCCTGGGCGAGACCCAGCTCGGCGCGCACTTTGTTGAACTCCTCGCCGTAACCCTCACGCATCGGAACACCCTGCAGCGCACCCGTATTGCCAAACGTCCAGCCGTGATACGGGCACCGGAACGAGTTGGCGTTGCCCTTCTCGGCGTTGCACAGCTTGTTGGCACGGTGGGTGCAGCGATTGAGCACCACCCGAACCACGCCGTCCCTGCCGCGCACCACGACAACCGGGTCATGGCCGATCATCCGGGTGAGGTAGTCACCCGGCTCGCTGACCTCGCTCTCATGCGCCACATAGACCCAGCCGGTCTTGAAGATGCTGTCCATTTCACGGCGGAAGATCTCGGCGGACGTGTACACCGTCCCGTGCACCCGGTCGCGGCGTATGACAGTGTCGACGTCGAATTCGTCTACAGCAGCGTTGGATTCGACTGTCGTCATTGATCCTCCAGAATGTCGATGGCCGGGATGGCGACGTCGCCCAGTCGGCGGAAGCCGATGCGCACCGCTGTGCCGATGGGCGGTGCGGTGTCCGCGGGTTGCACGGTGGTCATCACCATCCGGTGCCCGCTTGCCAGCTCGACGTCGACGATGGGGTACGGCGCCCCGCCGCGCACCAGGCCGGGCTCACAGCGATGCATAAGTGTCGCCGCGTGTACAGTGCCGTGTAGATCGACTGTGCGCCAATCATTTTCGGTGTTTCCGCAGCCGTCGCAGACTTCCTGATCGAGCTCGAGCGGCAGGGCGCAGGCCGCGCAGAACGGTAATGCGAGCTCATTGCGCGCGGCCGCTCGGTACAGCGGCGCCAGCACGTCGTCGTCGGCGGTGGGTGCCAGCGCGCTGTCCAGCAACCAGTCCTCGACCGCCGTGGCGGTCATGCGGCGCGCTCCAGCACCAAGGCGGCGTGGTGGTCCATCCGGCCGCCGATACCGCCGACCAGTGCGACCGTCGCCCCGGCAACCTGACGTTGCCCGCCGGCGCCACGCAGCTGAATCATCGCCTCCGCCAACGGCGTCATACCCTGCAGGTAGAAACCGGACAGCTGGCCACCACCGGTGTTGGTCGGCAGCGTGCCGCCCGGCCCGGTGTGGCCGTCGCGCACGAATGCACCCGCCGGAACGTCACCGGTGAGCCGGTATTCGTCGAGCAGCGCCAGCGTGACGATCGAGAACGGGTCGTACAGTTCGGCGACGTGCAGGTCTGATCGGGCCATGCCGGCTTGGTCGAGGGCGTCCTGTACCGCGCGGCCACCGCCCCCGAACCACGACTCGGCTCCCGCGCGGCGGCGCCGCACCGGGTGTTCGCGCCCGGCTCCGCGAACCCGCAGTCGGGTGACGCCGACCGAGGGCCGCCCGGTGAGCACGACGGCGACCGCCCCGTTCACCGGCCGGGCGCAGTCCAGCAGCCGAAGTGGTTCGGCGATCATCGGGGAAGAGTCATAGTCGGCGTCGTCGAGCGGCTCTCGGTTCACCGCATCGGGGTTGCCGCGCGCCCATGCCCTGGCCGTGGTGGCGACGGAGCGCAACGCTTTGGCAGGGGTGCCTGAGACGTGCAGCCAGCGCTGGGTCATCAGCGCATACGTCGGCACCGAGCCAAGCAGCCCGGAGGCGCGCTCCAGGCCGCGCACCCCGACGTTGCCGCCACTGTGTGCGTAGGTCGAGCCGGCACCGCGGCCGGCCACCAGGGGTGCGTCAGCGAAGACGCACAGTATGGTCGACGCCTCGCCCGCGACGATCGCGTGGCGCGCGCGCTGGATCATGGCGATCGTCGTGGCGCCCTTGATCTCGACGTGCTCCAGCAGGCGTAGGTCCGAGAAGCCAGCCGCGGCGGCGAAGCCGACGCCCAGCCGGTCCGGCCGGACGCCCTGCGACGAGCCGACCAGGATCCCGTCGATGTCGGCATGCCCGAGTCCGGCGTCGGCCAGCGCGGCGGCGCTCGCCTTGACGGCCAGTTCTAGGGGCGTCGCGCCGGGACGCAGCGACATAGGGGTCATGCCCAGGCCGACCAGGTCGGCGTCGGCGGCGCTCACGGCCGCTCCGTTGGCCGGCGTTCGCCGCGGTAGTTGCCTACCCTGATCCACTCCTCGCGGTCTTCGGCGGTGGCCAAGGTGAAGCTGGCCAACTCCAAGGGGCACAGGAAGACCTGCTCGCCGCCCTCCAGGTCCTCAACGAGCAGGCGGGGGCCGTTGCCGTTGACGTCCAGCGACAACCGCACGGCCGCGAACTCGTTGACCAGGTCGGCGAGGACGCGGCGTCCGGCCGGAGTATTCACCTGCCCAGTATTACCGCATACAAGTGTCAGAATCAATGGAGGAAGAAGGAATGACGGCTGGCGGATCACGTCCGGGTCGAGCGCTGTAGGCCGTTCTCCACATGGGAACATAGAGCTTGTGCGACGATGAGAAGAATGGATGCTGATGTCAGCGATAGATGACATGTATGTCAGATACGGAAGATTCGAGAAGGTGAGATGAGCCAAGCACAAGCTCCGGCCGCTGCGGTCGATGTGAGCCGAGTCGACACGCAGAACTACCGCAGCATCTGGATGTATCTCAAGGAGCTCGAGTTCCGGCAGGGGTTCGTCGATGTCCCGGTCAAGGGAGTCCCTGTCCGGACCCGTTACGCCGAGGCGGGCGGGCCGGACAAGCCGCACGCCATCCTGCTGCACGGCACCGGCGGGCATTGGGAGACGTTCGCGCCCAACCTCGCCGCACTGTCACAGCACTTCCACTGCGTGGCGATCGACATGGTCGGCAATGGGTTCTCCGGCAAGCCGGACTACGACTACGAGATCGCGATTTACGTCGAACACGTGCTGGGGGTGATGGACCACTTCGGCATGACGTCAGCCAACTTCATTGCAATGTCGCTGGGCGCGTTCGTCGCGTCCGCGATCTCCGTCGGCCACGCCGACCGAGTCGACAAGGTGATCCTGATGTCGCCGGCCGGGCGGGAAGCGTCGGCGGCGAACATGGCGCGCATTCGGGCGGAACGGACCAAGGCGGTCAACGAGCCGACGTGGGAATCCCTACACGCCGTGTTCGCCCACCTGATCGCCGACGAGGCTAATCGCCTGCCCGATCTCATCGGTTTGCGTCAGGCCGTGTATCGGCGCGAGGACACCCGGAACACCATCGACCGGCTGCTGATCCTGCAGGACGAGAAGGTGCGCCACCGCAACCTGATTCCCGACGACAAGTGGCGCGGCATCGAGGCGCCGGTGATGATCGTGGCGTCGGGCAAGGATCACGGCGTGTACCAGGACACCGCTCGTACGATCGCGAACCTGATTCCGAACTCAGAGGTTTTCGAGATGCCCTCGGTGCGGCATTGGCCGCATTTCGAGGATCCGGAGGCGTTCAACGCCGCGGCGATCGAGTTCCTCACCAGATGACCAGACCCGCCGAGGACGAGCTCGCCGACATTGCCCGGCGGCTGTACGAGGCCGAGCAGAACCGCACGCCGATCCGGCAGTTGTCGCTGGACTATCCCGACATGACCATCGAGGACGCCTACGCGGTGCAGCGGGCACTCGTCGCGCTGAAAGTCGCCGACGGGCGAGAAGTCAAGGGCCGCAAGATTGGTCTGACCTCGAAGGTGATGCAGCGGGCGGTGTCGATCGACGAACCGGATTACGGTGCGCTGTTCGACGACATGTTCATCGAGGATGGCGGCCGCGTCCCGCTGGGCCGGTACATCCGTCCGCGCGTCGAGGTCGAGTTGGCTTTCGTGCTGGGCGAGCGGCTATCCGGCCCGGGGGTCACGTTGTTCGACGTGCTGCGGGCCACCGAGTTCGTGACTCCTGCACTGGAGATCCTCGACGCCAGGGTGCAGATGTCGGACCCCGAAACCGGCCATCTGCGCACCATCGTCGACACCATCGCCGACAACGCCGCGGACGCCGGCCTGGTCCTGGGCGGCCGGGTATTCCGCCCCTTGGACGTCGATCTGCGCTGGGTGGCGGCCCTGCTGCTGCGCAACGGCACCATCGAGGAGTCCGGGGTGGCGGCCGCGGTGCTCAACCATCCCGGCAATGGTGTGGCCTGGCTAGCCAATCGGCTTGCCCCACATGGTGTTTCCCTTGAGCGCGGCGAGGTCATCCTGTCCGGATCGTTCACCAAGCCGGTGTTCGCCGAACCGGGGGACAGCTTTGTCGCCGACTATGGACCGCTGGGCACGGTCTCGGTGACGTTCGATTCGGGGGCATCGTGACCAACCGGTGGACGCAGCGCATCAGCGATGGCGACCCGCGGATCGGCATGTGGGTGGCCTCGGGCAGCGGGTATGTCACCGAGATCTGCGCGGGGTCCGGAATCGACTGGCTGCTGTTGGACCAGGAGCATGCGCCCAACGATCTGCGCACGACGCTCGAACAGTTGCAGGTGTTGGCGGGCTACCCGGACGTCGACGTGCTGGTGCGTCCGCCGTCTGCCGATCCCGTGTTCATCAAGCAACTGCTCGACATCGGCGCGCAGAACATCATCGTTCCGATGATCGATGGCCCCGGTGAGGCAGTCGCGGCGGTTTCCGCCACCCGGTACCCGCCCGAGGGGATTCGCGGGGTGGGCAGCGCGTTGGCGCGGGCGTCGCGTTGGAACCGCATTTCTGACTACCTTGTCACCGCAGATGCAACGGTGTCGTTGACCGTCCAAGTGGAAAGTGCGGCCGGTCTGACCCAGCTCGGCGAGATCGCCGACGTCGATGGTGTGGACGCCATCTTCATCGGTCCGGCCGACCTGGCGGCCTCAATGGGCAAACTTGGGCAGCCGGAGCATCCCGAGATCGTGAGCACCATAGAGGCTGCGTTAGCGACTATCGTGGACCACGGCAAGCGCGCCGGTGTGAATGCGTTCAGCGAGCCGTTGGCACGCCGCTACATGATGGCCGGCGCGAGCTTCGTGCTAGTAGGAGCGGACGTCGCATTGCTGGCTCGCGGTGCCGAACAACTGGCCGCGAGGTATCGAGGTCAATGACTGACGCATTGTTTCTGACTATCGTGTCACCTAGAATTCCGGACCATGGATCTCGACTTCACGCCTGACCAGCTCGAGTTCCGCGACCAGGTCCGCACGTGGCTCGACGAGAACAAGCCGACCGAACAAAGGCCGCGCGACGATGCGGGTATCCGGGAATACGACCTCGCGTGGCAGCGCACGCAATGGGAAGGCGGCTGGGCCGGCATCGCCTGGCCGACAGAATACGGCGGCAAGGGGCTGACGCTGCTTCAGCAGTTGATCTGGTACGAGGAGTATGCCGCGCGGGGGTTCCCTGGGATCGATGCATGCTTCGTCGGTAACTCGCACGCCGGGCCGACCCTGATCACCAGGGCAACCGATGAGCAGAAGTCGTTCCACTTGCCGAAAATCCTTGGCGGTGAGGTGATTTGGTGTCAGGGCTTCTCCGAGCCCGACGCCGGGTCGGATCTGGCGGCGTTGCGCACCAAGGCGGTGATCGACGGCGAGCACCTGGTGGTGTCGGGGCAGAAGCTGTGGACGAGCTTCGCCACCGTCGCCGACTACCAGGAACTGCTGGTGCGCACCGACAACACCGGCAGCAAGCACAAGGGCATCACCTGGGTGATTTGCGACATGAGCACTTCAGGGATCGACGTCCGCCCGATCGAGACCATCGAGGGCGGCTCGGAATTCTGCGAAGTGTTCTATGACGACGTGCGCATTCCGCTGAGCAACGTGGTCGGCGAGGTGGGCGAAGGTTGGTCGGTCGCGATGGCGACGCTGTCCTTTGAGCGTGGCACCGCGTTCACCGCCAACCAGGTGCGGCTGGCGAAGATCATCGAGGACCTCATCGACTACGCCCGCGACCACGTCGGGCCGGACGGCCGCAGGCCCGCCATCGCCGATGACGACATCGCGCGACGGCTGGCGAGGGCTCGCGCCTCGGTGGCGTCACTGCGGGCGCTCACCTACACCAACATTTGCGAGGCCTTGAAGACCGAGACACCCGGCCCGCGGGGTTCGATCGTCAAGTTGATGTACGCCGAATTGGCCAAGGAGATCGGCAGATTGGCGATGGACATCGTCGGTCCGGCCTCAGTCCGGTATTCGTCGCGCTGGGACGTCGACGGCTGGGTCGGTTACTACTACTACAGCTTCTCCCAAGCCATCGGGGGCGGAACGTCGGAGATCCAACGCAACATCGTCGGCGAGCGCGTGTTGGGGCTGCCCCGATGAATACCGTGAGGAGACGGCCATGAACCTGCTGCCCGGAGCTGAGCAGCTTGAAATCATCACGGCGGCAGGGGAATTCCTCGCTGAGAGGATGCCTGTCGAGCGGATCCGTGCTAATCGGCACGCGGAAGCGCCGATTCCCGGGTCGGTATGGCGAGAATGCGCCGAGTTGGGCCTTTTGACTCTCGGGCTCGACGAGGAGTTCGGCGGATCGGGCCGGCCGCTGGACGACGAAGCGCTGCTGTTCGTCGAACTCGGCAAGCGGCTCGCGCCCGGGCCGTTCCTGGCGGGCACGTTGGGTGCCCGGGTAGCCGCCCGATCTGGCGACGACGCGCTGGCCCAGCGGATCGGCTCCGGGGTGGCGGTGGTGGCCCTCGCGGTACTGCGTGGCGACGGCGACGTGCGGCCAGCGCGGCCCATTAAAGGGACCTTCGATTTGTTCGAGCCGGCGGGTGCCTCGCACGCCCTGCTGGTGGCCCGCAGCGGTGCCGCTCTGCTCGACATCGATTCCTTCGGGCCGCTGACATCCGTGGCCGCAGCCGACCCGGGTACTCGGATATCTTCGGCCACAGTCGAATCCGCCGAGCCGGTGTATTGGCTGCCGGTTGAGGACGAATGGATCTGGGGCCGCGCCATGGTGCTCGCGGCGGGCTATCTGGCCGGGCTGGCCGCGGGCGCGGCCGGTTTGGCGACCGAACACGCCAAGACGCGTGAGCAGTTCGGCAAACCGATCGGGGTCCACCAGGCGATCAAGCACGCCTGCGTCGATATGGAGATCGCGGCCGAGGCCACGCAGGCGCAGACGTTCTTCGCCGCAATCGCGGTGGCGAGTGGCCGCGCCGACGCCCTGCTGCAGGTGCTGTCGGCCGCAACGGTGGCCGGCTCGGCGGCCGTCGACAATGCCGCAGCAGGCATCCACGTGTTCGGTGGGATGGGTTACACGTTCGAGAACGACATGCACCTATACCTGAAGCGTGCGCACGTGTTTCGGCATCTGTTCGGCGAGCCCACCGACGTGCTGGCCGAGTTGCTGGCCCAGGACCGCGCCCAGTGAGCGGCACCGTTGCGATCGCCGGTGTCGCCCTGTCCGACGTCGGCCGAGTCGACGACAAGGGCCCCTACGAGCTGATCGCGCAGGCCAGCCGCCGCGCCTTGGCTGATGCCGGGCTGACGCCCGATGACGTCGATGGGTTGGCCTCTACCGGTCAGGGCACACTGCCCCCGGTCGATGTCGGCGAGTATCTGGGGCTGCGGCCCCGCTGGATCGACTCCACCGCGGTCGGGGGAGCGTCGTGGGAGGTGATGGCCGCCCACGCGGCCGACGCGATCGCCGCCGGGCATGCCGACGTGGTGTTGCTGACCTACGGCTCGACTGCCCGCTCTGATCTTCGAAAGGGGTTGCGGGGGGCCAACATCAATTGGGGCGCGCGCGGACCACTGCAGTGGGAGGCGCCCTACGGCCACACCCTAATCTCCAAGTACGCCATGGCCGCACGGCGGCACATGTTCACTTACGGCACCACGATCGAGCAGCTGGCCGAGGTCGCTGTGTCCGCGCGGTTCAACGCGGCCGACAATCCCGAGGCCTACTACCGCGATCCGATCACCGTCGACGATGTGCTCGGCGGACCAATGATCGCCGACCCTTTCACCAAGCTGCACTGCTGCATTCGCAGCGATGGCGGGGCGGCGGCCGTCCTCGTCAACGCGGAACGCGCAAAGGATCTGCGGAGTAAGCCGGTGTGGGTGCTCGGCTCGGGCGAGACCACCTCGCACATGCTCACCTCGCAGTGGGACGACCTCACCGTCGGCCCGGCGGCGGTCAGCGGACCGCTCGCCTTTGCGCGCGCCGGGGTCTCCCCGTCCGACGTCGACGTCGCCGAGATCTACGACGCGTTCACCTATATGTTGCTACTCACCCTCGAAGACCTGGGCTTCTGCCCGAAGGGGGAGGGCGGCGGCTTTGTCGAGAAGGGCTCGTTGCGTTTGGGCGGCGAACTTCCCACCAATACCGACGGTGGCGGCCTGTCGGCATGTCACCCGGGTCAGCGGGGGTTGTTCCTCTTAGTCGAGGCGGCGCGCCAGTTGCGCGGCGAATGCGGGCCGCGGCAGGTGCCGGACGCCCGGATCGCCTGTGTCAGCGGCACCGGCGGCTGGTTCTGTTCCAGCGGCACAATGATTCTCGGCGCCGAGGAGCCGTAGGTGGCCCGTGCACCGCTGAGCGCCGACGTCAGCGACACCCGGTCGATGCTGGAGTGCGCTGCTACCGTGCACGGTGACCGTGAGGCCTACGTTGAGCCGGGAGGGCGCATCACCTTCGCGGACTGGATCGGCCGGGCCCGTGGTGTCGCTTCGCAGTTCGCCGACCTCGGGGTCGGCAAGGGCGACGTAATCGTGCTGTGGCTGCCGTCGGGCATCGACTATGCGACGTGTTATGCCGCCGCGGCGATGCTCGGCGCCATCACCGCGGGTCTGAACCCCCGACTCGGTCGTCGAGAGATCGAATCTGTTCTGCAACAAGCTGATCCCGCGTTGATCGTCGCCGATGAACGGCTTGGAGCGCTACCCGATACCGGGCACCGGCTGTTGTCGCGGGATGCGCTGTGCAGCGACACGTCGTCATCGGCACCACCTGCCGTGGAGCTCAACCGTCGGGACCTGGTTGCGTTGATCTTCACCAGTGGCACGACTGGGATGCCGAAGGGCGCGGCATTCGATGCCGACCGACTGGCGGCGGGCGCGGCAGCATCAGGGGTGATGAGCGCGCCCTACGACCGGCGCCTCACATCGACACCGTTCTCCCACGCCGGCTACATGTTCAAGCTCTGGGATCAGTTGGTGTGGGGCAGCACGCTGGTGGTGCCGCCGACTCCGTGGTCGGCCCAGGGCATGTTCGACATCCTGCGCGACGAGCGGGTCACCGTGGCGGGTGCGGTTCCGACCCAGTGGGCCAAGCTGCTCGATGTCGATGGCGTGAGCCGGCAGGCGTTGTCGCACTTACGGATCGGGGTGGTCGCCACGGCGCCGGCGCCGCCCGAGTTGATACGTCGGGTCGCCGAGCGGATCGGGGTTCCGCTGGTGGTGCGGTATGCGATGACCGAGTGCCCGACTATTTGCGGCACCGAACCGAACGACGCCCCCGAGATTCAGTTCCGCACGGTCGGGCGGCCGGCCGCCGGAATGGAGGTCCGCGTCGGGCCCGACGGCGGTGTCGAGGTACGCGGTCCCTGCGTGATGCGCGGCTATTGGTGCAACCCGGAACTCACCGAAGAGGTGCTGCGCGACGGCTGGCTGCGCACCGGCGACATCGGCGCCCTCGGTGCCGACGGGAATCTCACCCTGGTTGGGCGCAGCGGCGACATGTACATCCGCGGCGGCTACAACGTGCATCCCGGTGAGGTGGAGCGTGTGCTCGCCGGTCACGCGGGTGTGAAAAATGCTGCCGTAGTGGGGTGCTCGGCCCCGGTTATCGGGGAGATCGGCGTCGCGTGCGTGGTGCCGGCTGACGCCGCTAGGCCCCCGGGGCTGGCCGAGTTGCGCACTTATGTGGCGGACGAGCTGGCCGATTACAAGGCGCCCGACGAATTGCTGATCGTCGACGAGTTACCGCTGACAGCGATGCTCAAGCCGGACCGGCTTGCCCTACGGGAGCTGATCAGATTGCACGACAAAGACATTCAACGTCGACGACCGACGGAACAAGAGAGTCATGGCTGATCCGGGCGCAACTCGATGAACAGGCCCTCGGCTTCCGCGCATAGTGTGTCCCCGTGGGTGAGCTCCGCGCGCAGCAGCCTCTTGCGTCCCTGTTCGCTGACGAACCAGGCGCGCACCACGAGTTCTTCGCCGACGGGTGTGATGGACCGGAAATCGGTGTGCAGATATGCGGTTCGCGCAGGCGCACGGCCGCCGCTACTGGCCAGCCGGCCGAGCACCTCATCGAATAACAGGGGGATGGCCCCGCCGTGGACGGCTCCGCCTCCACCGAGAAAGTAGCGGCCGAACGTGACGGTGCCCTCTACCTTCTCCGGGTCGCCCGCGATCGGAATAAAGCTGGGGGCCATGGTTTGTCCGCGGCCGGGCAGATCGAGTCGGCGAGCGAAGATCTGCCTGCGCTCGGGGACGGCGGCTGGGGCCAACCGGTCGGTCCAGTCCTTGAGGTCCTTCGTCAGCGCCACGGTTGTCGCCCTATCCGGGGCTGCGGCGGCCACGTCGTCGAGGAAATCGCGCAGCGCCGCGATCATGTCGCCGTATTCGGCGCCCCCGCCCGGGCTCCGTACCGTCGGCTCCTGCCAGGTACGCATCGGCGGGAACCCGCCCCGTGACTCCGCTTCATGGGTCTCCGTCATCTCGCAAGACTAATACATTGACATTAATATTGATCGCTGCGATGCTGACGTGACGTGTGCCACTTCACGTCTTCACGAGATCCGCCCGCAGGCGCTAGGGAGCGAACATGCCGAAAGTCGGTTCAGCGTCGGACGGTCCGCTGGCCGGCCTCGTGGTGGTCGACCTGTCGACGACGCTGCCCGGCGCGCAGGCAACGCAGTTCCTCGCCGACTGCGGCGCCGGGGTGATCATGGTCGAGCCCCCCGACGGCAGTCCGCTGCGCGAGCTCGCCGGCTGGCCGGCGCTGCTGCGCGGCAAGCGCAGCGTGACTTTGGACCTGCACGACGACGCAGACCTCGACCGGTTGCGGGCACTGTTGCGGCGCGCCGACGTGATGGTGAACACGCTGCGGCCGCACACCGCCGAGCGCCTCGGCCTCACTGCCGAGTCGCTCTCGCGCCGGTATCCGCGGTTGGTGGTCGCCAACGTCACCGGCTGGGGCTCGCCGGGGCCGTTCCGCAACTATAAGGGCTGGGAAGCGCTGGTCATGGCCAAGACCGGCGTCATGCACGAGAAGCGCGGACTCGCGCCGCGTCCGGGCCCGGCGTTCACCACGTTCACCTATGCCTCGTGGGGCGCCGCCCATGCCGCTGTTCAGGGTGTGCTGGCCGCGCTCCTCGAGCGGGAGAGCAGTGGGCGTGGCCAAACCGTCGAGACCAACTTGGTGAGCGGCATGGGTTCGATGGATCCCTACAACTGGTTCTACGAGATGGTGCTGCAACGGTATCCGGGCGCATTCGAACCGATGGACGCCGCATACGACGATCAGGGTCGGCCCCAGGCGTACCTCATTTACGCACTGCTGGTGTGTCCGACGAAGGACGGCCGCTGGCTGCAGTTCGCTCAGGTGTCGCCCAAGCTGATCGGCGCCTGGCTGACCGAACTCGACCTGCTCGGGGAGCTCGCCGACCCGAAGTGGCAGGGCTTTCCGATGCTGCCGACCCCCGAACTTCGCACCGAGTGGTGGGACATCATGATCGAACGGGTCGGCGCCCGCACGCTCGCCGAATGGCAGCAGGCCATGGCGGAAAACCTCGACCTGAGCGGGGAACTGTTCCGGAGTCCCGAGGACTCGCTGAACCACCCGCAGACCGCGCACGAAGGGCGCGCCACCACCGTCATCGACCCCGATCTCGGACCCGTACGACAGCCGTCGACCCTTATTCATGCAGACGGCAAGCCGCTGACCCGGCTTCGGCCGGCCCCGCGCATCGGCGAGCACAACGACTCAGTCACCTTCGATCAAGTAGGCGGCGCCGCCCCGCCCGCTCCGCAGGGAGACCACGACGAGCCGCCGCTGAAGGGTGTGACGGTCCTGGAGTTCGGCAGCATGTTCGCCGGACCGTACGGCGCGACCCTGCTGGCCGACCTGGGCGCCCGCGTGATCAAGGTCGAGCCGCTCGACGGCGACAACATCCGCAACCTGGTCGCGTTCCCCGAGGCGGGTGGCGCAAAAGTGCTGCAGGGCAAGGAAAGTGTCGCGATCGACTTCACCAAGCCCGAGGGCCTCGAGCTGGTGTACGAGCTGGCCAAGCGGTCCGACGTCGTCCTGCAATGCTTCCGGGGCAAAGCGGCAGAACGCTCGAAGATCGACGAGGCCTCGCTGCGGGCGGTCAACCCGGACCTGGCGTTCGTGACGACCTCCGGTTACGGAGTCGACGGGCCGTTCGCCCATCGCGCGGCCTACGCACCATCGGTCGGCGCGGCGTCCGGCCTGGCGCAGGTCGACAGCCACGACACGGGCGAGCCGCCCGCCGACCTGGATGACTTGCACCGCCGGGCGGTCAGACTCCACGCGGGCGGGGCCGTCCCAGCCGTGCAGTCCGACGGCATCGCGGCACACGGTGTCGGTTCGGCGCTGCTGGTCGCGTTGTACGCCAAGCGCCGTGGCAAGATGCTGACGAACGTGGTCACGACCATGCTCGCCACCGCGCAGCAGGCGATGATCGCGTACAACGCGAGCTATGCGTCCCGACCCGCCGAAACGCCCGCGGACGAACAGTTTTTCGGTATGAATGCTCTGTATCGGATGTACCCGGCGGCCGACGGTTATGTCTTTCTTGCCGCGCCGTTGCCGCGCGAATGGCCGGCATTGGCGAAAGCGATGTCGCCGTACGTCGACTTGCACGCCGACGAGCGCTTTGCCGATGCCGACTCCCGAACCCAGCATGATGACGAGTTAATCGCTGCACTAACAACGGTTTTCGTGACTAAGACCAAGCTGGAGTGGGAGCACGAATTGTCCGCTCAAGACGTTGGTTGTGTCGAGGTGGTGGAGGCCAACTCCGAATTGGTGCTGCAGACCGATCCGTATTACGAGGCAGGCTATGCAGTCGACGCGCACAGCCCGATCTTCGAGGAGCACCGTCGGCTCGCGCCGCTGTGCACCTTCTCGCGATCACGGACACGGGCTGATGCGGGATGCACTATCGGGCAGCACACCGATGCGGTATTGCGCGAAATCGGGTTGGACGAAGCGGCGATCGCCGCCCTGAGAGCCAGCGAGGTCGTCGGCGGTAGCTGAGCCTTCAGGTCTCGTCGCGCTCAGCGATCAGCGCGCGGGTCTCGTAAGACACCGGCGCGGTGAGCATTCCGACCCAGGTGTCCACGTAGTTGTGCAGCTGCGCTTCGCTGAGTCCATGGCCCGAACGGCCTGCCGCAGCAAGGACGTTGATCAGGCTGATGTAGAGCTGAAACGTCCGGCCGCGCCGGATCCGCTCGGGCAGATCCTGCAACGCGGCGTCGACCAGCTCTTCCAGCTTCTCCTGGGTCCACTCATCATCGAGGTGATCCGGCCAGTAGTCGCTGCGCGCCCGCGGATCCTCCATGAGCCGAGCCAGGAACGGCGCGAACATCTCGCCCGCGGCGATGCTGTTGGCCAGCGGTCGCACCAGGAGCCACACCACGGCGCGGGGGTCCGCCTCCTTGCCTTGCTCGCGCATCCGCGCGAGCATCTCTTGGCGGTCGATTCCGAGTGACGCCTGGCGGTAGGCGATCAGCGCGCGGATCAGTCCCTCGCGGGAGCCGAAGTGGTAGCGGATCACCGAGGTGTTGGACTGTCCGGCCGCCTGTTGGATTTCCCTGAGCGTGACCGCCTCGATGCCGCGCGTGGCGAACAGCCGCTCGGCGACCTCCATCAACATCACCCGGGTCGACTCACCCGATGCGTTGCGCCTCCGCTCGCCCGCGGGTGACTCCGTTCCCAGCTCCGGCATGGGCCTCCTCCAGTTCGCCTCAGTCTTACCGGCGTCGCCCCTCCATCCAAATAATAATGGCTAGTCATTAGAAATACTGGACTTGCGTCAGGGCAGCTGGCATCATTCGAGTGAGTGGCGGATCCAATGGAGGGCCGATGAGCGTGATCTGGACGAATTCGGGCGACTCCCACTTCATCGAGCCCGACGACCTGTGGAAGTCCCGGTTGCCGAAGGCGCTTGCCGACCTGACGCCGCGCGCCGAGAAGGATCCCGACGGCGAGTACGAGACCGTCTCGGTCGACGGGCAGATCTTCAGGCGCAAGCTGCCGTCGTCGGCGGTGGTGGCCTTTGCCGAGATGAGCTCGAGGCCGCAGGGCACTCGCGATGCGAAGGCCCGGCTCGGGGATCTCGACAACGAGGGCGTCTGGGGCGAAGTCATTTTTCCGTCCCTGGGCATGTGGGCGTCCACCTTCCGCACGCCGGCGCTGCTCAAGGCATGCATGCGGGCGAGCAACGAGTGGGCTATCGAGGAGATCTGCGCGGTGTCGCCGCGATATGTGGTGACCGCCCAGGTGTCGACGCTCGTGGTGGATGACGCTGTCGAGGAGTTGCAGTGGGCCGCGGACAACGGCTTTAAAGCGGTGTTCCTGCCGACCACGCCGCATCCCAGTGCACCGGACTGGCATCGCAAGGAATGGGAACCGTTCTGGGCGGCGGCCGAGGAGGCCGGCATGGTGATCGCGTTCCACATCGGCACCGATCCGGTCGAGGTGACGGCCAGCAACAGCGCGACCGGTGGCGCAGGCCAGGTGTACCGCGGCCCGGGTGGTGCCACCATGAACTACGCCGAGACCACGTTCTCGGGTCAGCGGGCGGCGATGAAGATGGTCGCATCCGGCGCTCTGGACCGTCACCCCAACCTGAAGGTGCTCATCTCCGAGGGAGGTGCGACGTGGGTACCGTTTCTGGGTGACCGGCTCCTGGAGGGATACCGCCAGCACCATCTCGCGGTGCGGCCCAAGCTCACGCGCAGCCCCAAGGAAATCCTGTTCAGCCAGGTCTACGCGTCATTCCAGCACGACGAAACGGCGGTCGCGGCCTATGAGCACATGGGCTACAAGAACGTGATGTTCGGCAGCGACTACCCGCACATGGAGGGCACCTTCGGGCACACCCAGGACACCCTGAAGGGGCTCTTCGACGGCGTGAGCGACGCGACCCGACTGCGCATCACCCAGGGCACGTTCTACGAACTCTTCCCCGACGTTCCGCCAATTCCCGTCGAAAACGTTTGAGCGCGTGCCCAATACAAAGGGTTTACGCGACGTCGCCATTGTGGGCGTCGGTGCCACGCCCTACTACAAGCGTGGCGGGTCGCTGCCTCAATCGATCACCGAACTGGCCGGCGAGGCGATCCTGGCGGCGTGTGCGGACGCCGGCCTACCCGTGACCGAGGTCGACGGCTTCGCCTACTACTCGGGCGCCAGCGCGGGCTACACCGAGAAGATGGACACCGCCGACTTCGTGGAAACGCTTGGGATTCCTGAGATTCGGTTCACCGCCGCGTTGACCTCCGGCGGGGGCGGGTCCGCGGGTGCCATCGGGCTGGCGCGGGCCGCGATCGTCGCCGGCGATGCCTCGGTTGTCGTGACGGTGATGGCGCTGCAGCAGGCGAAACAGCGCCTCGGGTCGGTGTTTTCGGCACTGGAGCCCGATCCGATCAATTCGTTCCTGCAGCCGTCGGGACTGTTCGGCCCGGGACATCTGATGTCGGTGATGGCTCGCCGGCACATGCATCTCTACGGCACCCGCCGCGAGGCGTTCGCCGAGATCGCGTTGTCCACGCGAGCCAACGCGGCGAATCGGCCGAAGGCGATGCACCCCGAACCGCTGACGTTGGACGACTATTTCAATGCGCGAATGATCGCAGAGCCCTTGTGCCTCTACGACTTCTGCCAAGAGACCGACGGTGCCGTCGCGGTGATCACCACCAGCATGGACCGGGCCAAAGATCTGCGGCAACCGCCGGTGCCGGTGGTTGCTGCAGCCCACGGTGGGGTCCGGGACTGGGGCAGGGCGTTCGCCTGGATGGGCATGCCCGACGAATACTTCGCCTCCTCGGGCAACGCGCCCATCGCCAAGCGGCTCTACGAGCAGGCCGGCGTCGGCGCCGCTGATATCGACGTCGCACTGCTCTACGACCATTTCAGCCCGATGGTGCTCATGCAGCTCGAGGACTATGGGTTCTGCGGCAAGGGGGACGGCGGCGAGTTCGTCGAAAGTGGAGCGATCCGGTACGACGGCGGCTCGATTCCGGTCAACACCCACGGCGGTCAGCTCTCCGAGGCCTACATCATCGGGATGACTCACATCATGGAAGGAGTCGAGCAGATGCGCGGGACCGCCATCAACCAGGTCGCCGACGCCGAACTCGCCCTGGTCACCGGTGGCCCCGCGAGCCTGCCCGTGAGCGGCCTGATCCTGGGACGCGCCGCGTGAGCACCGCCGCCGCCACCCTCGCCACTACGATCCCCGGCGAGCACGTCCGGATTGCGATGAACAAGGACACCGAGCCGTTCTGGATCGCCGCGAAACAACGGCGTCTGGTGGCGCCGCAGTGCGCCGACTGCCGGTCCTTCCGGCTGCCCCCCACCCCATTCTGCCCCAATTGCCAGTCGAGACAAGTAAATTGGATCGATCTCAGCGGCGATGCCGTCGTTTACAGCTTCGCCGTCGTGCACGGTTTCCCCGGCATGCCGGATCTGGTGCTGGTGCCGGCGGTCCTCGACCTGCCCGACGCACCCGGTGCGCGACTGGTCTCCAACGTCGTCGACATCGCACCCGCCGACGTCACGATAGGAATGCCTGTGCACGTTGACTTCTCACCGATCGCCGATGGCTGGCTACTGCCCGTCTTCCGGGTCCGCGCTCGGGGCGAGGAGTAACACCGTGTCCGACGACAGCGCTCTGCATGAGAAGCCCCTCGAGTTCCTCAGCAGCATCGCCAACACCGGCGGATCCTGTGACGGTCAGGCGATCCTGCCCCTGAATGGGCATTTCCGCTGTACGTGCTCGTGCGGCGCCTGGGACATCGAGGTCGACGACCCGCAGGAAGGCTTGCGGCAAGCAAGGATTCACACCGGCAGCATGACTGGCTAGATGTTGAGGAGCAGGGGACCATGGGTAATCTAAACGGCAAAGTCGCCTTCATCACCGGAGCAGCGCGAGGCCAGGGCCGCGCGCACGCGGTGCGGCTCGCGGCGGACGGCGCGGACATCATCGCGCTCGACATCTGCCGCGACATCGACTCGATCGACTATCCCAATGCCAGTCCCGAGGATCTCGACGAGACCGCCAAGCTCGTCGAAAAGGAGGGCAGACGTATCGTCGCCCGCCAGGCCGACGTCCGCGACGCCGATGCCGTCGAGCAGGCGGTGGCCGACGGGCTCGCCGAGTTCGGCCGCCTCGACATCGTGATCGCCAACGCCGGCGTCATTCGGCTGGGCCCGGGCGGCGATCGGCGACAGACGTTCCGCGACATCATCGACGTCAACCTCATCGGCGTATGGAACACGGTGGAAGCGGCGATCCCAGCCCTCATCGACGGTGGACGCGGCGGTTCGATTGTGTTGACCAGTTCGAGCGCCGGCCTGAAGGCCCCGAATACCGATCGCGCAGGCGGGCAAGCGTACGGCGCGGCGAAGCGCGGTCTAGTCGCTCTGATGCAGACCTGGGCGAATAACTTGGCGCAGCATTCGATCCGCGTCAACACGATTCACCCGACTGGGGTTGCCACCGGAATGGTGATGAACGACGTGATGGCGGCGATGTTCGAGGCCAATGATCCGTCGCTGGCCACGATGCAGAACGCGCTGCCCATCCCGATCCTGATGCCCGAGGACATCGCCAACGCGGTGGCGTTCCTGGTGTCCGACGAGGCGAAGTTCATCACCGGTATCGCCTGGCCGCTCGACGCCGGCTTCGCGGTCCGCTGATAGCCCGCCAGGCTGCACGGACTATTGCGTCCGTCCCACAACATAGTTAACCTAGTTTGACGAGTTTTCTTTGACCTGTCGCGTCATTCGGTCCAGATTGACAGTCGACTGTCGTATTATGCGAGCCGCGAGTGCTTCGAGTTCGCGCCCGTTCGAAGCCGCACGGAAGGACATCATGATCCAGAATCAGCCCACGGCAACGTGTCCCATGAAGCAGATTGACATGAACGCTCCGGACTCGCCTGCGCTGGCTCACTTCCATTTGCTCGACGAGTGCCAGGACGAGGCCAGACCGGTCTTCCGCAACACCGAGGCCGGTATGGAGTACTGGGTATTCACCGACAACTCGGTGATCCTGGACGGGCTCCAGCACCCGGAGCTCTGGTCCAGCAGCGTGATCGTGCCGACGGATCCGGAGCCGCCGTACAAGTGGATCCCGATCATGCTCGACCCGCCCGACCACACTAAGTGGCGTCATGTGCTGGCGGAGTACTTCTCGCCTGGCCGCGTCAAGGGCCTGCGCGACGCGCAGCAGAAGTTGGCCGCGGGACTGATCGAAGAAGTGGCCGGCGAGGGTGGGTGCGATTTCGTGACGCGGATCTCGCGGGTGTTCCCGTCGACGGTCTTCCTGACCATCATGGGCATGCCCGTCGAGGATCTCGAGAAGTTCCTGGCCTGGGAGGACATGATCCTGCACCAGAGCGGGGCGGGAGAGGAAGTCAACGCGGCCCGGCTCGAAGGCATGACGCACGTGATGGGCTACTTCTCCGGCCTGATTGCGGAGCGGCGCGAGAATCGTGACCCAAGTGCGGACGACATCGTCAGCAAGGCCATTGACTGGACGCTCGACGGCGAACCCATCAACGACCTGGAACTGCTCAACTGTCTCCTGCTGCTGTTCATGGCCGGGCTCGACACGGTCTCCAACCAGCTGTCCTACGCGATGCTGCACCTGGCCACCCATCCGGCCGACCGCGCACGGATCGTTGCCGAACCCGAGCTCATTCCAAAGGCAGTGGAGGAACTTCTACGGGTTTATCCGATCGTGCAGACGGCACGAAAGGCAACCCAGGACATGGATTTTCACGGATGTCCGGTCAAGGCGGGCGACATGGCGTCGTTCTCCCTCGCGTTCGCGGGCCGGGATAAATCGGCCTATGACGATGCCCGCACGGTCAACTTCGACCGCGGCGTCACACGTCACCTATCTTTCGGCGGCGGCCCGCACCGCTGCCTCGGTTCGCACCTCGCGCGGCAGGAGCTGGCGGTGGTGCTGGAGGAGTGGCACAAGCGCATTCCGAACTACGAGGTCTCCGGGCAGCCTATCGAGCACGGTGGTCAGGTGTTCGGCGTCGATTCGCTCAAGCTGACCTGGAGCTGAGCTGATCGGGACCGTCCAAGTTTTAGCGAGCGCAGTGCCTAACACCGTCGGATTCCTTGGCGCCGGACAACTCGGCGAGCCCATGGTCGAGCGGTTGCTCGGCGCCCAACACGACGTCCTGGTCTACGCCCGGCGCGAGGAGGTCCGCCTGCGACTGGAGTCGAAGGGCGCGGCAATGGCCGATTCGGTGGCTGACCTGGCGCGCCGTAGCGACATCCTCATCGCATGCCTGTTCTCGGATGCACAGTTGCGCGAAACCGGGCTGGGCGCAGACGGTTTCATCGCCAACGCTAAGCCGGGTGCAGTGTTGGTGTCTCACACGACCGGCACCCTGTCCACCCTCGAGGCGTTGCGGGATAGTTGTCTTTCGCCGCCGGTCATCCTCGATGCGCCCGTCAGCGGCACCGCGGACGACATCAACGCAGGCAGCATGACCGTGCTGATCGGGGGACCGAGTGACGCCGTCGCCGCAGTAACGCCCGTCCTCAACGCCTATGCCGACCCGGTGGTGGCGACCGGTGCACTGGGCAGCGCGCTGGCGCTCAAGCTGATCAACAACCTGCTGTTCGCGGCCAACGCCCAACTCCTTGCCGCGGCGACGCAACTGGGAGACCGGTTGGGCGTCGCGCCGGACGTGTTGTTGTCCACGCTGCAGGTGTGCAGCGCCAGGAGTCACGCGGCGGAACAGGCGCACCGCGTCGGCGGGATGGACCGGTTCGCGGAGTTGGCCGGGGCGTTCTTGCGCAAGGACATCGCGGCGTGCCGCGAAGCTGCGGTCGAGGCAGGTGTGGAGCTGGGGCTGCTGGACACCGCAGTACGCGAGGGACCGCTGGCGTTGGACCACGCGAGCGCGGGGACACCCTGATGACGGGTCGACTCGCCGGGAAAGTCGCGTTCATCACCGGCGCCGCTAGGGGACAAGGCCGCGCACACGCAGTGCGAATGGCCGTCGAAGGTGCCGACATCATTGCCGTCGACCTCGCCGCCCCGCTACCCGAATCAGTGCGTTACCCATCGGCCACCCCCGACGACCTCGCCGAGACCGTGGAGATGGTGAAGGCCGCAGGTGGTCGAATAATGGCCACCGCAGCCGATATCCGCGATCTGGACGCGCTGCGTCGCGCCGTCGACGCGGGCGTCGAGGCCTACGGACGACTAGACGTCATCGTGGCCAACGCGGGAATCTGCATCCCGTCACCGTGGAACGAGATCACCCCGGAGTCGTTCCGCGACATCATGGACGTCAACGTGACCGGTACGTGGAACACCGTGATGGCCGGAGCGCAGCGGATTATCGACGGCGGCCGTGGCGGGTCGATCATACTGACCAGCTCTTATGCCGGGGTGAAGGTACAGCCGTACATGGTGCATTACACCGCGAGCAAGCATGCCGTAACGGGGATGGCGCGGGCCTTCGCCGCCGAACTGGGAAAACACGACATCAGGGTCAACAGCGTGCATCCCGGTCCGGTCAACACTCCGATGGGGGGTGGCGACATGATCGCCGCGCTGTTCGCCGCGATCGAGACCAACCCGACGCTGAACAACATGGGGACCCCGTTCCTGCCGCAATGGGCCTGCGAGCCGGAAGATGTTGCCGCCGCGGTGTGTTGGCTGGCCTCCGACGAGTCACGCTTCGTCACAGCCACCCGGTTGTCGGTCGACCAGGGCATGGCGCAGTTCTAATGCTGTCGCGTGATCCCCTCGTGCCGGCCCCGTCAGAGCTGGTCGAGATACCACTCGACCAGCGCGACTGACGTCTGCGGATAGCTACGAGCCGTGGCGGCATCGAGTCCGTCGCGCACCAAGAGCCGGGCGAGTCGGTTGTTGATCAGCGACAGGACGAAGGCGGCTAACAGTTGGTAGTAGACGATGTCGCCGGTCACGGTCCCGCCGAATTGCACATAGCGCCTGACGGTTTCGCCGTCGTCGGGTACACCGGGCAGGCGAGCGAAGCCCAGTGCTTCGCAGAGGAAACGTTCGAACATCAGCCACCAACCGAGGTCTATGTCCGGTGGACCAGTGCCTGCGGTCTCCCAGTCGAACAATGCGACCACCGACAAGTCCTCGCCGAAACACATGTTTCCGACGCGGGCGTCGCCCCACACCACCGTCTCGGCATCGGTGTGCGGCGCTGCGGCGAGAATCACCTTCAGGGCCTGTGCGAGCACATCCGCACCGACCACCAAATCGGCGCGACACCACTCGTACCAGCCGCTGAGTTTGTCGAGGTAGCGCTGCAATGCCGTACGGGTCTGGTCGGCGCCGCCTCGGAGGAAACGCAACGTCTCTGGGTCGTCGACGCGGTGCACGTCGACGAGTGCGCGTAGTCCGTTGCTGCACAACAACTCCCGATCGGCAGCGGAAAGGTCGACAGTCCAGCCGCGCTTGTGCCAACTCGGAACGTCCGACGGTGTGCGCCCCCGCACTCGGCGCATCACATAAAACGGCGACCCCAGGACCGCGGCGTCGCGTTCGATGCCAACGATGTGCGGAACTCGAATCCCCTGCGCGCCAAGTCGTTGCATCACTTCGGCCTGTCGCGGGGCGTCGGGTACGGTGAACAACTGGTGGTCTTCTGCCTGTGCGCGCAGTACCAGATCCTCGGAAAGGCGCACGCCGGCCCGGTCGGTCCAGGCGGCGGTGAAGAACACCGTTCGCCCGGAGTAACCGGCTGGCGGAGCGGTGAAATCGGAGACGACGAAGGCGGTCGCTTCCGTACCCGCCAGCCGAAGTGGCAACCAAGCCTGGAGTACCTCGCCCACCCGGTCGCCGACGTCGCCGCGCGTCGAGGTGTACGCCATCTGAAGAACCCCTTGCCCAAGTACTGAACACTACTGTCAGAATAGCGGTCATGGACAACAGTCGGTGGAGCAGTCCGGCGCTTGGAGCCTACGTGCTTCCCGGACGTGTCACCGATTCCGGCGCCGTGATCGGCCAGGCGCAGGCCGCCGAGCGTCTCGGCCTGCGCACGGTGTGGCTCAGCGAGCGGTGGGGCACCAAGGACCTCGGCGTGATCGCCGGCGCGATCAGCCAGGTCACGTCGGGAATCCGAATCGCTTCGGGCATAACGCATTTGCAATCGCGGCATCCCGCATTGCTGGCGTCGCTGGCGATGACGGTGCAGGCGCTCTCGGGCGGGAGGTTCGTCCTCGGTGTCGGCCGCTCGGTGGACGCCATGTGGAAGGCCGTCGGGTTGCCGACCTCTACGAACGCCTCGATCGTCGACCACGCCGACATCTTCCGTCGGCTGTGCCGCGGGGAGAAGGTGCGCTACGACGGACCCGCGGGCACCTACCCGTCCTTGCGGCTCAACGACTTACCCGATCAGCCGGTGCCACCTGTCGTCTTCGCGGCGATCGGGCCCAAGGGCCTGGAGCTCGCCGGCCGTCACTTCGACGGGGTGCTGCTGCATCCATTCCTGACCACTCCCGCCGTGCGCCGATCGGTTGAGCTCGTCCGCCGCGCCGAACGCGCGGCTGGGCGGCCGACGGGCAGCGTGCGGGTGTACGCCACCGTGGTAGTGGCCTGCGAACTCCCTGCCGACGAGGAACTCGCGCTCGTCGGCGCCCGCGCGGTGACCTACTACCAGATTCCGGGCTTCGGAGAGCGACTGGCGGCCGTCAACGGATGGGATCCAGAGCCGTTGAGCCGGTTGCGATCCCACCCCCTGCTCGACGGGATCAGAGGCTCGGCGGACTCCGTGCTCACCCGGGAGCAACTCGTCGAGGTCGCGTCGCTGTTGCCCGCGGCATGGACCGGCGAGGCGGCGGCGGTCGGATCGGCGTCCGCCTGCCACCAGGTATTTCACCGCTACCGAGCGGCAGGGGTCGACGAGCTGGTCTTGCACGGGAGTACACCCGAGCGGCTCGGCCCCCTCTTCACGCGGGCGGGCTGATTAGGCCCACCAGTCGCAACGACACTCACCGGGTGTCAGTGTGACCGGACCCCGAAGTCGATGTCCGCAACGCCGGAGAACGGCGTGAAGCCGGCCTTGTTTAGCCACGACGGGGCTGCGTGGTGTCCCGGTTCCGGACGCGCCCAGTCCACCCACGAACCCCAGTCCTCGCGACGGAGCTTCTGTTCGAGCGTCTGCGGGTGGGCGGCCTCGGCGGCCGCGTAGCGAGCAGCGAAGCCCTTCATCTCGGGCAGCAGCCAGACGTCTTCCTCAGAACGCCATTTGCCGCCGCCGGCGTATTCGATGAATTGATACGAGGGGAAGTCGATGGGCGCCCCGCCCGGCTCCGGGTTATCGGCGCGGTTGACCACCTTGTACGCGACGCGGGCGCCGTCGACGACGTACCAGACCAGCGGGCTGTAGACCTGCGGTGCGGCGCCCATCGTCCCCTCGAGGAACTTGGTGATTTCCGCCGGACCGGTAAACGTTCCGTAGAAGTGGTCGAAGTAGGTCGCGTCGTCGGTGAACAGGCCGGCCCAGGCCTGCCAGTCCTCGAGCACTGGGCCGGTCATGAAGTAGCGCCGAAATTCCCGCTCGACTTCCGCAATGTCTGCCATCGCGCTCAGCCGCCGAGTCGCAGGCCGGTATTGCGGGTGCCGAACACGTCGGTGGCCATGATCGCGCCGAGTTTCTCTGCGTCCCAGCGCTTCTGGCCGTTGGAGACCGATGCCGCCGGATGCCAGCCCTTGAGAAGTTGGAGATGTTCGCCCATCGCACGGATCACCTGACCGCTGACGTGACCGGCCTCCGGGCTGGCCAACCAGGCCACCACCGGCGAGCCCAGTGACGGATCCTTGGGGTCGAACTCGTCCTCGGCGCGCTCATCCGGCTCGATCGGGGCCTGCGCGCCCGGCATGGACGCTGACATCCGGGTGCGCCCACCCGGGCTGATGGCATTCACGGTCGCGCCGATCGACGCCAACTCCAGGCTCAGCGTCTGGGTCAGGCCGACGATCGCGGCCTTCGCGGCGCTGTAATTGGTCTGCCCGAAATGGCCGTGCAGACCGGCGCCGGAGGTGGTGTTGATGATGCGCCCGTAGACCTTTCCGCCGGATTCCTTGGATTCGGCGCGCCACTTGCGGGCGACCGCGCGGCTGGTGAGCCAGCTACCGCGAACGTGCACTCGCATCACGAGGTCGAAATCGTCGGCGGACATGTTCCAGATCGCCTTGTCCCGAACGATTCCCGCATTGTTGACGACGATGTCCAGCCGGCCCAGCTGCGAGTAGGCTCGCTCGACGGCGAGGTCGACCTGCTCCTCATCACCGACATCGCTGAAGTCGGAAACAGCTGTGCCGCCGCGACTTTCGATGATCGCCACCACTTCGTCGGCGACCTTGCCGGTGCCCTCGCCGGACAAGCTGGTGCCCAGGTCGTTGATGATCACGGTGGCGCCGTGCTTGGCCAGCTCGAGCGCGTGGCCGCGGCCGATGCCGTGCCCCGCCCCAGTCACCAGGGCGACTTTGCCGTCGAGCAGTCCGGTCATGGGCTCTCCTCGATTGGTGCGAATACCGTCAGGAATGGGCTTTCCGGATCGGCGTCGTCGACCGGGCGAAACACCGCGGTCACCGGCATCCCGACCCGAAGGTGGTCACCGTCGGCGCCTTCGATCATCGTCATCAGCCGCGGGCCCTCGGCCAGTTCGACGATCGCGGCCACATACGGCAGGCGCTCCTTGAACGGTGCCAAATCATTGACGTAGACGGTCGAATACGTATACAGCGTTCCGGTCCCGCTCGCCCTTGTCGGCCGCACGTCCTCACTCCAGCAAAAGGGGCAGAACGGGCGCGGATAGTGATGGACCTTGCCGCAGGCCGCGCATTCGGCGATCAGCAATTGACCCTGCCGGGCGGCCTCCCAGTAGGGAGCGCTGGCCGCGTCGATCGTTGGTATGTCATTCCCTTTTTGCAAGCGGGCCACCGTTACCACCCGGTGAATTCGGTCGGTCGTTTCTCCACGAACGCCTGAACACCCTCGGTGGAGTCGTGCGAATACGACTGGATCTCCTGCGCCATTGCCTCGGCGACGAAAGCACCGGACCGATCGGTGTCGGGGGAGTCGTTGAGCAGCCGTTTGGTGAACGCGATCGCGGACGTCGGGGCTCCGGCGAGCCGGCTGGCGAAGTCGCTGACCGTGGCCTCGAAGTCGGTGGCGCTGACCACCCGGTTCACCAAACCCAGCGTGAATGCTTCTGCTGCCGAGAGCTTTTCGCCGAAGAATGCCATCTCCTTGGCCTTCTGCATGCCGATGCGGCGCGGCAGTAAATAGCAGCCGCCACCGTCGACGACCAGCCCTCGTTTGACGAAAGACTCTGCGAAGTAAGCGTTTTCGGTGGCGATCACCAAGTCGGAGGCGTATACCAGGTGGGCTCCCAGACCCGTCGCCGCACCGTGCACCGCGGCGATCACCGGTTTATTGCAGTCCAGCACGCTGGCGACCAGCCTCTGGGCGCCGTTCATGATGCGCCTCGTTGGCTCCAGCACCCGCTTCTCGCTCGTTGCACGCCGTTCGGCCAGCGATCCCACGTCGGCGCCGGAGCAAAAGTGCTTGCCGTTCGCGCGCAGCACCACCACGCGGACCTTCTCGTCGGCGTCCCCGGCGCCCAATAGCGCGATCAGCGCATCACGGTCGTCGGGTCGTACCGCGTTGGCGGCTTCGGGCCGGTTCAAGGTGATCGTCATGACGCCGTCTGCGATGTCGGATAGCACCGCCGCTTGTGTGCTCATGGTGTGTAGCTGGCCTCGAGGTGTTTGATGCCGTTGACGAAGTTCGATCTCAGCATGACCGGTTCGCCCGCCGCGGTGATGTCCGGGTAGCGCGCGTAGAGCATCTCGAACGCCACGTTCAGCTCCAGGCGGGCCAGGTGTGCGCCCAGGCAGAAGTGCGGTCCCGGGCCACCGAAAGCGATGTGATTGTTGGGTTTGCGACCGATGTCGAAGCGCTCCGGCTGGTCGAACACCGCGGGATCGCGGTTGGCGGCGGGATACCAGACCACCACCTTGTCGCCGGCGTTGAAGGTGTGAGTAACCGCGCCCTGCGAGTCGGTCAGCGTCACGCCATCGCGGGTTACCGTGCGGCGCATGTGAATCACCGGGCTGGCGTACCGCAGAATTTCCTCGACCGCGGTGGGCGCCATGTCGCCGTAGTTCGCCAGTAGCCGGTCACGCTGCTCGGGGTGGGCGCTGAGAATGAGCAGCCCATGGGTCAGCGCATTGCGCGTGGTCTCGTTGCCGGCGCCGATCAGCAAGATGAAGAACTTCGCCAACTCCTGGGGGGTCAGATTCTCCTCGTCCGAGGTGACCAGCTTGCTGATCACATCGTCGCGGGGATGCGCAATGCGGTCCTCGGCGATCTGCTTGAGCAGCTCGATGAGCTGCTCGCTGGTGTCGGTGACGGCTGCTTCGATGCCGGCGACGGTCTGGTCGGGTACGTACTCGGGATCGGAGGCGCCCAGCACGACGTTCGTTGCCTGCACGATGAATTGTTCATGTTCGCGCGGGACGCCCAGCATGTTGTCGATGATGCGCAGCGGCAGAAGGGTGGCGAACGAGGAGACGAAGTCGCACCTACCCGAACGCGGCATCTCGTCGAGAATTTCGGCGGTGGTTTCGTGGGCCAGGCCGCGCAAATCGGAGAGCATGCGGGGAGTGAAGCCGCGCGAGACGATCTTGCGCAGCCTCATGTGTTCGGGATCGTCCATGTCGATGATCGAGCCGCGGTATTCGCGCATCTCGGCGGTCTGGTCGAAGATCTGCGTGCCCTGGCCGGAGCTGAACTCGCCGGGCCGGCGGCTGATGTCGACGACGTCGCGGTGGGAGCCAACCGCCCAGAATCCACGGGGCCGCGGTGAGTCGGGTCGGTTGGTGCGGACGAACACCGGGCCGCCGGCCTCGCGAAGGCGCCGGTAGAGCTCGCTGCGGTCAGCTGGACGCTCCTGCCACCACCGCAAATCGATCAGCGGCGCGAACTGCTGCTCGTCGGTCTCGATTGCGCTCACAGCACCCGATTCTGGCACCCATGTCACTTATAGGCAATGCCGGGGTGCTCGATCAAACGGGGCAATGACACGATATTTGTTCGCAGCAGGCGCGAGTTATCTAACATTGGTGTCACTGCAGTCGGAGGAGCGGAGGAGAGCACATGACCTTACGGGTCGGCATCATCGGCGTCGGTTGGGGCGCGCATGTGCAGGTGCCCGGTTTCCGGGCGGCGAAGGGTTTCGATCCCGTCGCGCTCTGTGCCCGTACACCTGATCGCCTGGAACGGGTGGCGACCAAATTGGGCATCGAACAGACCTCCACCGATTGGCGGTCGTTCGTGACCCGCGACGACCTGGACGTCATCTCGGTCGCGACGCCCACTGCGCTGCACCATGAGATGACGATCGCCGCGCTGGCGGCGGGCAAGCCCGTGCTGTGTGAGAAGCCACTGGCGGGTGACCTGCAGGCTGCCCGCGACATGGTGCGCGCTGCGGCGGATGCCGAGCTGCCCACTGCCTGTTGCTTCGAGAACCGTTGGAACCCCGACTGGTTAGCCGTCGCGGACCGGGTGCGCTCGGGCTTCCTCGGTTCGCAGTACTTTGCGCGGGTCAGTCGCAGCGCGTCCTACTGGCATCCGAGTCATCCGCTGCAGGCCCATTGGATGTACGACCGCGAGCAGGGCGGCGGCTATCTGGCCGGCATGCTCGTGCACGATCTGGACTTCTTGTGCAGCCTGCTCGGCCGCCCGGTATCGGTGTGCGCCGAAGTCCGCACCAGCGACCCGGTCCGCGAACTGCCCGACGGGGGGACTCTGGCGGTCACCGCCGACGATACTGCGGCGCTGCTGATGCGTATGGAGTCCGGGGTCACCGTCGTGTTGAGCCTCACGGTCATGGGCGCCCACGCCGACTACTACCGCCTGGAGTTGTTCGGTTCCGATGGCACCATCATCGGCGACGGCGAGTTGCGTTCTGCGGCGTACAGTCTCGGCACCGCCACCGATCCCGGACTGAGCCCTCTGACGGTTGATGAACGCGAGCCCGCGTACCCCGAGCGGTTGCCCGGCGGGTTGGCGGGCCACGCGAGCAGGGCGATGGCGCTGATGCTGCAGGACTGGCTGCCCGCGTTCGACGGGGGCCCCAGCGGCGCGGCCACCTTCGAGGACGGGTTGCTGTCGCTTGCGGTGATCGATGCTGCGCATCGCTCAGCTGAAGGCGGTGGTTGGGAGCCCGTGCAGGCTTGAGACGCGGGTCGAGCAATCAAGGAAGGGAGCTGCCCGATGAAAGGTGGACCGTCGATCAAGCATCTCGACGATGTACCGGCCGAGGAAATGCTGCGTTACGAGTTCGCTGATGGTCGCACGGCGTCGATCTGGGAGAAGTGGATCGAGCTTTCTCCCCGTTACTTCGCGTTCTGGAACAAGTGGGACCCGGGTGCCATCTCCTCGCAGCACGGTCACACCGGCGATCACAGCAACTTCATTCTGGCCGGCGAGATCCGTTGCGGTGACGTAGTCGCCCGCGCCGGTACGCACATCATGCTCGAGTGGGGGGACGTGTTCGGACCTTGGGAGGCCGGGCCTGAAGGATGCGAACTGTACGGGTTCATCGCCGGTGAGGGACAACCGTTCAGCGGCGATACCACCGCCTACGAAGCGTTGCTAAAGGCGCGTGGCGCCCGATCGGTACCCTTACCGATGCCAAAACGCTTGCCGCCGTGGATACTTGCCAAACTAGGTCTGCCATTCACCTCATCGACCACCAACTGGACGGCGTCGACCTGAGCCGCTCGGGTGTCGTGCTCGTCGTCGGAGCTAGTTGAGGGACGAGCCGGCGTCGACCGTGACGTGTCGGCCGGTTATCGCTCGCGATTCGTCCGCTGCCAAGAACGCCACCGCAGCGGATGCGTCAGTGTCAGCCCAAGTCGCCGCTGGCCATAACATCGTCGAAAGCGACGCACCAGCCTGATTGCCTCTGCAATCCACGTCGAGCATGACGGGCCGATGCAGCCGCCCGGCACGCCGCACTTCGCCGGCATCCTCCGCTCCGCTGACGGTGTTTACCCGGATACCTTGTGGCGCTAGTTGTTTGGCCAGCGTCTTCACGTACTGCAAGACCATCGACTGAGCGAGCTCATATGCTGCCCCACCGAGTCCCTGCGGTCGATCGAGAAATGGTCCTTGCGGGGAGAATGTGGGACCGGAAGCGATGAGGGACGATCCTTCGACCAACCGGGGCATCGCGGCGCTGAAAGTGTTGACCACGCCGATGAAGTCGACGTCGAATGTGTCTATGAAGGCCGCGATTGGGGCGTCCGGCTGAGTCGGGGCAATGGCGGCGCTGGCCACGACGATATCGAGTGCGCCGAGTTGCCGCACCGCGGTGTCGACGGCGATCTCCATTTCGGTTCGATCGCAGACATCGCACCGATACACCAGTGTTTTTCGGTCGAGCTTCTCGATCATCGTAGCGGTGCGGTCGAGGTCTTCGCCCGTCGCGAGTGGGTAGTCGCACGATGGGATGTTGTCGCACAGATCCACCAACACGACGTCTGCGCCTTCCCAGGCCAAACGCAGCGCGTGGCTTCGACCGCGACCCCTGGCTGCGCCGGTCACGAGCGCCACCTTGCCCGCGAGACGTCTACTGGTCACGACCTTCTCCGGCGAGAAGTCCCTCGGCGGGCGGATAGATCAGTACGCCCCGGATATTGGCGCCGGCGTGCATGTCGGCGTAGCCGTCGTTGACCTTCTCCAGCGGGTAGGTGCGAGTCACCATGGATTCGAGGTCGACCTGGCCGGCGCTGTACAACTCAAGGATTTTCGGGATGTCGGCACGCGGATTGCCCGAGCCATAGAGGGTTCCGATGATCTGCTTTTCGGTCAGGGTGAGGTCCATCAGGTTGGCCCGGATCTCGCGCTCCAGCATCGGGTGGATGTTGGTGACCACCAGCCGGCCCCGCTTGGCCGTCATGGCCAGCGCCCTGCCGACCAGTTGGCCGTCACCGACTCCCATGGCGCAAATGAACTTGTCCACGCCACGGTTCCAAGTAGCCTCGGCGACAACATCTTTGGCTTCGTCCCAGTCCGCTGCGGTATGCGTGGCCCCCATCTTCACCGCTTCGGCCCGCTTGTACTCCGACGGATCGATGACCGTGATCGTGCGGGCGCCCGCGAGCCGGGCACCCTGTACCGCCGCGGCGCCGATGCCTCCGACGCCGGCGATGGCGACCGTGTCGCCCGGCCGGACCTCGGCGGCGTACACCGACGATCCCCAACCGGTGATGAAGCCGCAGCCGAGAAGGCAGGCCAGGTCGAGGCGATAGTGGTCTGGGACCTTCACGCAACTTGCCTCGTGCACCACGGTGTGGTGCGCGAAAGAACCGACGCCGCAGGCCAGCGCCAGGTCTTCGCCACCGAGATGGTGGCGGGCGGTTCCGTCGTGAATCTGCATGCCCGAGTAGATCTTTGCGCCGAGGTCGCACAGGCTCTGATGCCCTGTCGAGCATGAGGGACACCGGCCGCACGACGGAATGAAGCTGAACACGACGTGGTCACCCGGCGATAGCCACGACACGTGTTCGCCGACGGACTTGACCACGCCCGCACCTTCGTGGCCGCCGATGCAGGGCAGCCGGATCGGCATGTCGCCGGTGACGAGGTGGTCGTCGGAGTGGCACATGCCCGAAGCGTGTAGTTCGATCAGTACCTCGGTCGCCTTCGGCGCATCGAGTTCGATGGTCTCGATGGACCATGGCGTGTTGCGTTCGAATAGGACCGCTGCCTGGGTGTGCACTGCTGTGCTCGATTCTCTCTGGCCTTCCGGCCCCTATCGGATGATGGCTTGATGTTCGACAAACCCGGCGATGCCCTCGGGGCCGCCTTCGCGGCCGATGCCGGACTGCTTGAATCCACCGAACGGGCTGGCGAAATCGAGCACCGCGGTCGAGTTGACGGCCACCGAACCGACGAGCAGTTGGGCCGCCACCGCGGCCGCCCTTTCCTCGTCGGCGGACCACACCGCCCCGACCAGGCCGTAGCGGGAGTCGTTGGCGATGGCCACCGCCTCGGCGGCATCGGCATCGGCGTCGGCGGTGTCGTCGTAGGCGATAACGACCGCGACCGGGCCGAAGACCTCCTCACGGGCGATCTCCATGTCGTTGGTGGCCTCGACCAGCGCGGGGGAGACGTACCAGCCTGGGCGGTCGGGCCGTTCGCCGCCGACCAGCACGGTGGCGCCGTCGTGCCGCGCGCGATGCAGGAACCCCTCGACCCTGCTACGCGCGGCCTCGTTGATCAGTGGACCGATGTCGGTGGCCCGGTCGGCGGGATCTCCGACGACCAACCCGGCGACCGCGGCGGTGAGTGCGGTCACGAACTCGTCATATCGGCTGCGCGGCAACAAGATACGGGTCAGCGCGGCACACAGCTGACCGTTGTTGCCCATCACGCCGGTGACCAAGCCGGGTACCGTCGTCTCGAGCGGCGCGTCGGGTAGCACGATGGCGGCGGACTTCCCGCCCAGCTCGGTGCTGCAGCGGCGGATGCGGGAGCCGCACGAAGCCGCGATCCGCGCGCCGACGGCCGTCGATCCCGTGAAGCTGATCTTGTCGACGCCTGGATGATCGGTCAGCAGCTCGCCGGTTTCGGCACCGCCGTTGACGACGTTGACCACGCCGTCGGGCAGGCCGGCTTCCTCGATCGCCTCCATCAGCACGCCGAATTCGAGTGGAGCGTCAGGCGATGGCTTGAGCACTGCCGTGCACCCCGCGGCTAACGCCGGACCGAGCTTCAACGCGGCGATGAACAGCGGCGTGTTCCAGGGCACGATGGCGCCGACCACGCCGACGGGTAGTTGACGTACTTCGACCGTGCCGCCCGTCATGGAAGGCCGCCGCGACGAGAAGGGATAGTCCGGCGTGATCGCCGCGTAGGCGCGCAGTACACCGACCGCGGTGATGACCTGACCGAACGTGCTCCAGGATCGCGGCGAGCCGATCTCCGCGGTGGTCAGGTCAGCCAGTTCGCTTTTGCGGGCGTTCAGCGCCTCGGCGAGTCGGCCCAGCGCCGCGCCGCGATCGGCGGCGGGCACCCGCCCCCAGGCCGGCAGGGCACTGCGGGCGGCCGCGACCGCGGAATCCACTTCCGCCCGGCCGGCGAGACCCACGGTGCCCAGCAGCTCGCCGGTGCTCGGCGACATCACATCCAGCGTCCCGGCGTGCGCTTCCGACACCCATTTGCCCGCGACATAGCTCGCCGCCAACTCGACCATGGCCACCGATTCTGGCAGCTATGTCATCTTTGGACAAGCGGTTCATTGGCTGTGAAGCGATGATTTGGTTCCAGTTCTGTATTTTTTCTGACACTATTGGTCACTATGAACGCTTCGCCTGACAGTCTCGCTGACGACGGCGCCGGACGGACATGGGAGCTGATCGTGGAACGCGGCAAGATCGCCGAGTTCGCCGAAGCCATGATGTGTGACGATCCGGCCTATCGCGGTCCGGACGCCATCATCCCGCCGACGTTCCTGACCACCGGCGGACGCTGGGCGCCGGCCGGTGCCAGGGTGGACGTGGGGTTCGAGCGCAAGCGCTTGCTGCACGGGGAGCAGGAATACACGTTCCACGCCGCTCCGCCCGCCGCCGGCGACGTGCTGATCGCGCAGGAGCGGATCGTCGACCGCTACTCGAAACCCGGCAAGCGTGGGGGCACAATGCGTTTCGCCACTGTGGTCACCGAATACCGCAACGAGCAGGGAGCACTCGTCGCCGAGGCCAAAGCGACCTTCATCGAGACGGCGGCTAAGCAATGACGGTGACCACCACTGCTGTGAGTGTCGGTGCACGTGCGCCGGTCCGTGACTTTGGGCCGCTGACCCGGCAGATGTTTGTCCGCTATGCGGGCGCGTCCGGCGATCTCAACCCCATGCATTACGACGATCAGCTCGCACAGTCCGCAGGCTATCCCTCGGTGTTCGCGCAGGGCATGTTCTCTGCGGCACTGCTGGCCGGGTTCGCCACCGACTGGCTGGGCGCTCGCTGCGTGCGCCGTTTCGGTGTCCGCTTCCGCGAGCAGGTCTGGCCCGGCGACGTGCTGACCTGTTCCGGCACGGTGACCGCGGTGTCGGCAGAAGCCGACGCCGACCGGGTGAGCGTGGAGCTGACGGCCGCACGACAGACGGGCGGGATCGCAATTGCGGGCTCCGCTGAGTTCCTCGTCCCGAGAAACACCGCTGGGCGCGACGCGGGCAGCACAGATCGGCCATAGGCTTAAGCCCGCCATGTCCGAAGCCTCGATCGTCCGCAGGGCCAGTTACGGCCCGTCCAGCCCCGCCGTGGGTGCTCGCGGTGCCAGCACCCGAGGCCGGATCGCCGAGGTCTCGCTGGAGCTGTTCGGTCGGCTGGGGTACTTCGACACGTCGGTCGACGCGATCGCCAAGGCAGCGGGGGTGTCCCGGGCCACCTTGTACCAGTACTACAAGGGCAAGGACGAGATTTTTCTGGAGCTGCTCAATGAATGCGGCGGCGCGTTGTTCCGGGTGGCGCGCCGCATCGGCGCGCTCGGGCCGGACGAGGTGGGTTTCGACAATCTGAACTGGTGGCTGGGCGAATGGAGCTGGGTGTTCGACAAGTACTCCACCATGTTCGTGCAGTGGACGGCGATCGCCTCGTCGGACACCAAGGTGCGCCCCGAAATCACCCGCTTCGTGCGCAGCTACAACCATCGCATCGCCGAGCGGCTCGCCGCCTCCGGCCTGACGGGGCTGGACCCGGAGGTCGCGGCCATGACGATGACCGCGCTGGTGCACCGCCTCAATCTGTTCGTGCACACCGACCGGGCTTACGGTCGCAGCGCCAAGGACGCGGTTGACACGCTGTCGGTATTCCTGCAGCTGATGCTGTTCCCCGATACGCCGCGGTCGGTGTTGACGTCTTTAGGTCTGCATGCCAGCGCAGACCCGGCGGCGGACGTGGACGCGCTCGAAGTGCCCCCGGCGCCAGACGTTTCGGGGCTGCCGGTCAGCGAGCGCACCGCCAGCCTCAGTAAGCGTGCCGTCATCACGGTGAATGCTCTGGCCGATGCCGGCGCCGCTCAATTCCGCGCGCGCGGCTACCGCAGCACCAGTGTCGACGACATCGTCGAGTCGGCCAGCGTGGCGCGAGGTACGTTCTACAAGTATTTCAAAGACAAGCAAGATCTGCTCGCTGCCGTGGCCGCCGAAATCTACAGCGCCGGAATGGCGTTCGCCGACCGGATCGCCGAGGTGGATCCTGTGGGCAAAACGTCTACGCTGCGGCACTGGCTGGGCACCTACGTCGAGTTCTACGACAAGTATTCGGGCTGCATCGAGGCGTGGGCCGAGGGCGCCACCGACGATCCGACGATCGTCAGCATCGGCGAGAACGGACAAGTGCAGATGGACATCGGGGTGGCTAGGATGCTTATCCGCGGATCGGATCGGTACCCGTTCGATCCGGTGGTCTCGGCGCTGATCTTGCGGGCGCTGGTCACGCGCCTGCCGCAGGCGGCCCTCGATCTGCCCGAGCCGATCAACGACGACGAACTCATCGATGTGTTGATCACCTGCATCCGCCGCGGGTTCTTCGGACGCAAGGAGTAAAACGGGCTCCCCGCCTATGCCGTCGTAACACCTTGGGCGACAAGACCATCGATCGCCTTCATCGAATATCCCAACTCGCACAATATTTTTCGGCTGTGCTCACCCAGCGCGGGCACGTCACCGATCAACGGATCGACGCCGGCCAGCGCAGCGGGCGGTGGCAGCGCGGCCGCCGGACCGCCCGGTGTCTGAATCTCCTGCCACCGGTCCCGGCCGACGAGCACCGGATGCAGCCACAATTGGTCCACATCATTCATCCGGGCATGTGCCACGCCGGCCGTCTGCAGGCGCTTCTCGAGCTCTTCAGAGCTCAGCCGCGCGGCCGCTGCAGCGATGATCGCCTCCAACTCGTCGCGGTTCGCCACCCTATCGGGATTCGTGGCGAACCGCGGGTCGGCGACGAGATCCGTTCTGCCCAAGACGGTCTCGCAAAGTCGCTGCCATTCGGCTGGATTCTGCACGGCGAGTAGGATGGTTTGGCCGTCGCCCGCGGTGAATGGGCCGTACGGCGCGATCGTCGGATGCCGCGCACCCGTGCGTGGCGGCGCCGTTCCGCCGTACCGGCCGTAGTAGAGCGGCTGCGACACCCACTCGACCAACGCATCGAACAACGACACCGATACCGGGTGTATCGCACCGGTCGTGGCGCGCGTGTAGAGCGCGGTGAGGATCGCGGAGAAGGTGAACATGCCGGCAGCGATATCGGCGATAGATACACCGGTGCGCGCCACTTCGTCCGGCGAGCCGGTCACCGATAAAAGTCCAGCCTCGGCCTGTACAAGAAGGTCATATGCTTTGCGGTCGCTCCATGGGCCGTCCTGACCGTAGCCGCTGATCGTGGCCGTAATGGTTTGCGGGTGCGTGCGGGAAACCGATTCGGCATCTAATCCCAGCCGGGCTGCTGCGCCCGGTGCCAGATTTTGCACCAGCACGTCGGCGCCCTCCAGCAGACGGTCAACGATGCGTCTGCCTTCGGGTTGCTTGACGTCTACGGTCAACGACTCTTTGCGGCGATTGAGCCAGACGAAGTAGCTTGACTCGCCGTGCACCGCGCGGTCGTAGCCACGGGCGAAGTCGCCGCCCTGCGGTCGCTCGACCTTGATCACCCGCGCGCCGAGATCAGCGAGTTGGCGGGTCGCATATGGCGCCGCGACTGCCTGCTCGAGGCTCACCACAGTGATGCCTGCCAACGGGGCAGTCGTCATGCGGTGCCTCCGAGGATGATATGACGAAGATGTCAGAAGAACGATATTAGTTTGTTGTCTTCAATTCGAATAGCATATGACGTAACGAAATCTACATGTACGCAGTGTCAGATGACGGCTGGACTGGTCAGGTGGGAGGCCGCGACGGCCATTCCGGTGATCCATTCCGGCACCGGCTCGTAGACCAGCGGCGTGACCGGCCGGCCGCCACCTGCCGCGCCGGCGGCAAGCCAGGTCCGGACCTCGTTGGCGCCCGCACCGGCACGGGAGTGGGCGGTGTCCACGAGTTGAACCAACGCAGCGACATCCCACTTCGACATGGCATCCAACACTTCGCCGTCCCAATCGGGACGTATCTTCGTACGCGCGTCCGCCATACCCTCGGCGATCATGCGCGCCCGGTCTTCGTCGCTGAGGTCGTAGGTGTCGACCTCTAGACTCGGCGGTGAATGTGATAACCCTCCGGTGCCGATCACCAGCACCCGCTCGGCGATCCCGTCTAGGAACCGGCCGACTTCCGCACCGAATTCAGCGACCCGACGACCGTTCGGCAGCGGAGCCGTGGCACAGTTCACCGGCACCGGGATCACCGGCTTGATCGCCAACTCCCCGAGTAAGTCCCGAACAGGTTGCGCGAACGCGTGATCCAGCCCGATGTCGCGACATGCGGCGACATCGAACCCGGCCGACAGCAGGTGTTCACACAGCTCGCGTGCCAACTTGGACGGGACATCCAGGTCGCCGGCCGGGTGGCCGCCCTCGGCCAGAATCGACGCGGACAGCGCAACCCCGAAGGCGGGCACCACATGGCGAAATGCCCGACGATGGTCGCCGCCGAACACAATGACGACGTCGGGATCGAACTTCTGCGCTTGCTCGGCCGCTGATGTCAGTGCCGAGCGGAACCGGCGACCGAAGGCGTGTTCGACATCGCGTTCCTTGCCCGGGCTGTGGCTCGCGCAGACCACCAACCGCTCCGACGTCACGCTCATCACCTCTTCGCTTGAAGTGACACCAATGTTAGATGAGTCGCGGTCCGGCCATTGCATCACACCGTGATGACGATGCCTTGCGTCAGCGCCACGACGGCGCCGAGGATCACGATGAACGCGACGCATGCCGCAACAAGACGGACGGTCTCTCGGCGCAGCGCTGCATCGGTCTGCGGAGGCAGGAAGAATTCGGGGGCCAGATCTTTCATGCGGTCGCTTGCCACCGCGACTCCTTTCGTATCACGGAACGAAGGGGCTGTCGGCGCCGGTCATGGTGCGCAACACCACCAGCGGAATGATCAGGAAGACGAAGAAGGTGACCTGGAAGACGATGAACCAAGCGCCGAGCCGCATGAGTTCGAAGCGCCACCGGGGAATCACTACGTCGTAGTTGAGGTAACCGTCGAATTCTTGCCGTTTGGTCAAGACCGCTTGCCGGGCAGCCAAGGCCGTTCCGCCCCGACTTTCGGTGCGGCCGGTCGGATGCGACCCGGTCCGCGGGACGGTGAAACGATCCAAGCGGCAGAATCGCTCGAAATGATTGAGGCCGCGAATCGGCGGTTTGCCGGCCCAGTAGGCGATTAGGTTGGGCCACACACACATGATGCCGATGGTCCAGAGCAGCGTGATGCGACCCCCGTTGCCCCACTGGAGAACGGGTCCGATGCCGGGATCGTATGTCCACCAACCCATTGCCGTAGCGGTGCCCTCGACCACGAAGTCCCAGACGTAGTTAACCGGAATCGCAAGCACCAGCATGGATTTGAGCATGCTCCAGCCGAACCGCGTGGATACCCATTGACTCAGCCACAGCACCAGGATCGCGTGCACTCCCCAATACACCGCGTACGCGAATGGCATGAACAACGGATCGTTGGGCGTCTTGATCGGCAGCCACTCGAGCAGATGGTGTTGCGCGAAAGCCGGACTGTAGAACAGCATCTGGCCCCAGTCACCAATCGTCTCCATCCAGTACACCGCGAGGCTGTTGAACAGGAACAGAAACCCCCACGTCAGGCGCCGCCGCCGGATGACATCGGCGATCGCCAGAACGATGAATATGCTGCCGGCGATCGGTATCACCCAGTTGAAGAACCAGACACCGGATGGATGGAGGGTCGCCGGTGGCGCCAGCTGTGACGTGGCGACAAGCATCGTTGCCTCTCAGCGAGCAAGGGAGGGATCGGGCTCCATCAAAACCGATCTTTCTACGTATATAACCTAGTTGACTACATCGCTTTTGTCAGCGGAGTTTGTGACCAGGTGTGCCGACGCGGCCATTGGCGGGTTGCGGGGCTGTAGATGAACGCTGCGCGGATGAACGGACTGTACGGCCAGTCGCATACGTTTTCGATCCCGGACATTGACACTATGGCAGTGAACTGTCATCTTTGGTTAGTCGTGCCAAAGGAGTTGCGCAGTGACGGATCTGAAGTCGCCTCGAAAGGCAGAGTCGTCGGCCACCGAGCCCGCGCGGATCAAGACCATTCGGCCGGTGCTGTTCTGGTCGAGCGTCGGTGCGGTTTTCGTCGTCATCGCCGCCTACGTCTACATCTCTTGGATAGCGTCAGGCAATGCGACACCGGTGAATCCGGGGCCGGATCCGATCCCCGGAGCCACTCGTTTGGCGATGACCGCCTTCCAGATCGCCTGTCCGATACTGGCATTGATCGCGATCGTCTACGTAGTCCGCAAGAGCATCCGCGAGCGTCAACTTTGCGTCGAAGCCGCCGTCGTGATCGGCTCGGCGATCGCCTGGTGGCACGACCCGCTGATCAACTGGTTTCAGCCGGCATTGTTCTACAACGCGGGGCTGCTCAACTTCGGCAACTGGACGCAGAACATCCCCGGCTGGCTCAGCCCCGACGGTCGACTGATGGCCGAACCTGTGCTGATGATCGGAATGATCTACGTCTGGATGCCGCTGGCCATGGGCTCGCTCGCCCGCTGGGGCATGGGTCGCGCCCGGAACAGGTGGCCGGCATTGGGACCCGTCCGCACCTTCTGTGCCGGTTGGCTCACGGTGTACGTGATCGAGTTCCCGCTCGAGATCTTCGCCGTGCGCCACGGTCTGCTCGGCTATCCGGCGTCGATTCCCAGCGTCACATTGTGGGCGGGTCAGACCGTGCAGATTCCGCTGTACGGCCCTATCCTGTGGTCGCTGGTGCTGAGTTCCAGTGGCGCACTGATGTTTTTCCGCAACCATGACGGCAGAACCCGGGTCGAGGCGGGCGTGGAGACGTTGGAGTGGGCCGGACCAGGGATCAGAGGGCTGCTCAGGGTGCTGGCGGTGACCGGCTTTTTGCATGTGGTGGCGATCGGTCTGTACGACGTGCCGGTGAACCTCGCCGGCTTCTACGCCGGTCCGACCCAAACCTATCCAAGCTATCTGCGTACCCAGTACTGCGGACCGGGAACGCCCCGGCACTGCCCCGATGGCACCCGCATGGCAGATCGTTAATTCACGGCTATTTGAGGACCGCGGGCAGCGCGGCGAATTCCTGGCGTATCAAATCATCAAGCGAGCGACCCGGTGTTGACAGCCACTGGTTGAGGGCGCGCTCGACCAGCAGCATGCCGACTGCCGCCAAGAGCCGGCATTCGCTGTCGGGTGCCGGCAATCGGCGTCGTTCGGCGATCACCTTGGCGACAGTCTCGGCGTTGGCCTCATGGTTTTTACGCTCGCGGCCCAGCAGCACCAGCGACGATGCAACGGCGTCGTGGTATTGCGCGATCCTCTTGCGGATGCGCTTGAGGCCCGGCGCCAGCAGAGCGAACGAATTGGCCAATGCCTCGAAATCGGATGCCTTCTCCGGTTGAGCCAGGTAAACGCCGCTGACCGCGTCGATGAAGTCGTACTCACCGAAGAAGAGCACCGACTCTTTGGTGGGGAAGTAGCGGAAGAAGGTTCTCGGTGAGACGCCGACGCTCTCCGCGATCTGGTCCGTGGTGGTCTCGTCGTACCCGTTCGTGCTGAACAGGTTCAGGGCGGCGTTGAGCAGAGCATTGCGGACCCGGTCCGCGTGCGCGTCGCGCGGTGATCGGTCGCCCCGGGCCATTGCCCAACCTCCTCCTGCGTACGACTGTCCTGACAGTACAACGATCACGGGTGACGGCACATCGTTGACACCTGCCGTTACACCAACGATACTTCCAACGTATGACAGTTGACTGTCAAACGACCCAAGCGCCGGCCGGTGCGGGGTAGAGAGGATCTCCGTCTCGATGACCGAGCTCGGCACAACCGGAACGTTCAACATCAACGATCTGCCCTTCGCGGAAGACCGCACGCGTGCTTGGCGCGAGCTGCGGGAGGCCGGTGAGGCGGTGAGTTCTGGCGAGGAGATCGTGCTCACCAGCGCCGAGGCTGTCGAGTTCGCGGCGAAGAAGCCTGAAATCTTCTCTTCGGCAAGGGCTTTCGACCGGCTGGGAAGCCCGGTTCCGTTGGTACCGATCGCGATCGATCCACCAGATCACACCCGCTTCCGGCGCATGCTCGACCCGTTCTTCAGTCCGAAGAAGATGGCCGAGCGTGAACCCGAGTTACGCCGGCAGGCCGGCGAATTGATCGATGCAATTGTTGCCCGCGGCGAGTGCGACGTGGTTCCCGATCTTGCGACACCGTTTCCCTCGCAGGTTTTTTTGACCCTCTTCGGGCTGCCCATGGCCGACCGCGACCGGCTGGTGCAGTGGAAGGACGCGATTCTGCAGTTCACCGATCCGAGCAGCAGCGAGGCGACCCCCGAGGTGATGGCTCATGCGCTGGAATTATTCACCTATCTGACCGAGCACATCGCCGAGCGGCGCGCCGATGCGACCGGTAACGACATGCTCACCCAGCTGATCCAGGACACCGACGAAGGAGGAATGTCCGACAACGAAATCCTGGGTCTGTGCTTCATGTTCGTGCTGGCCGGCCTCGACACCGTCACCTCTGCCGTCGGGTTCTCCCTGGCCAGGCTGGCGGCCGACGACGAGATGCGCCGGCGTATCGCGCACGACGTCACACTCATCCCGGCGTTCGTCGAAGAGATTCTGCGTGTCGACGGCCCGGTACCGTTCGCGCCACGTGTCACCACGGAGGAGGTGGAAGTGGCAGGCAGGTTCGTGCCCAAAGACACCACGGTGATGCTCAGTTATGGCAGCGCCGACCGCGATCCGCGCCGATACGAGGATGCCGACGAGCTTCATCTCGACAGCAAGGCCGTGCATTTCGCTTTCGGGCGTGGACCGCACCGCTGTCTCGGTTCACACCTGGCGCGTCTCGAGCTCCGCCTCATCCTCGAGGAGTGGCACTCACGCATCCCCGAATACACTCTTGCGCTGGGCAAGCCGCCACAGATGCCGTGGCCGACCGGGACGATGTCCCTGCAGTCGGTACCGCTGTGCATCACGCCGTCGGCGCGGCGCCAGTAATCTGGCGGCTGCCGTGCGAAGGCTCAGCCGACCTTCGGGATTATTTCCTCCGCTACCCATTGCATGTGGTCGAGGTAGGCGTTAAGTCCTTCCAGCTCTGGCGGATTCACCCAGGTATCCGTGACGCCGCGCTCGGCCAGCATGTTGCAGTTGTCGATCACCTGCTGGGCATTTTGGCCAAATTGCGCGTTGGGATCGTCGATGATCGCGTGCTCTTCACCAATGGACAGCACCGCCAGGCTGTAGAACAGGGAGAACGGCCGATCATCGAACTCTGGTTGTGAGCGCAGGTAATCCATCTTTGCCGGCAGTTCGTCGGGCTTGGTCAGCCACGGTGCCCAGCCGTCACCGAATTTGGCCGCCCGGCGCAACACCGCGTCGGCGTCTCCGCCCATCCACACCGGGGGGTGGGGCTCGGAGATGGGCTTGGGTCCGAACGCGACGTCGTTGAACTTGACGAACTCACCCTCGAAGGTCGGCGAATCACTGTCCCACAACTCGAACATCGCGGCCAGACATTCGTCCGCGATGCGACCGCGCTTGTTGAAAGGAATGCCGATCGCGTCATATTCGTCCTTGAGCCAGCCGACGCCGACGGTGGCTTGGGCCCGACCGCCGCTGAGCCAGTCGAGCGTCGCGATCGCCTTGGCCATGACGACAGGGTTGTGCAACGGCAGGATCGTCACCATCGAGCCGATCGTGATCGTCGAAGTGGCGCCCGCAATAAAGGCCTGAGCGGTGGTCGCGTCGAAATAGTGGTTACCGGAAAACTCGAGATGGCTAGTCGAGGTGAGGAAATGCTCGGGCAGGAACACCATCGAGTAACCCAACTGCTCCGCACGTTGAGCGACTCGGGCGATGTCGGCGCCGGTGAGGTGGTGTTCCCACGGCTGCGTGATCGCCGCGACGTGCATGCAGTTCGGCAGATTGACGGCGAATCTCATGTTGCGCCCTCCGATTTCCTGGGCCGGTGGCGGACCGCCGACCGAATGATCCGACGGCTCGTCGAGCGTGACCCGCTCATTATGACAGTCAGCTGCCAATCGTCAAGATCCAAGTGGCCAGCGTTTGAAGATGCGGATTGTCTTACGCAGCGGCTCGTTCAGTGCGACAATCGACTGCAGTTTGGACAGTGAACTGTCAGTCGATACGACCAGGAGAACCATGTACACCGGCCCCGCGGTGCCATTGACCGATCCGATCCGAGGCAGCAGCGAGCCCGGCCGGCTCTGGACCCTGACGAACGTTGGCGAAGCCACGCCGGACATCCTCTCCCCGCTGTGCTGGTCACTCTGGGGGACCGGTGTCGAGTTCGCTTCCCGCGGCGGCCTGTACGACTTCGGAGTGCTGGGGCGCTCGGCGCTTCGGGTACCCGACGACCCGAATCGGTGGAGCACCGCCTGCTTCTTTGGCAGACAAGCGATGAACGTCGATCGCGCCCGCGAACTTGCCGGGTTGCTGCCCGGAATGACCGGTGACGACTTTGAGCGTGATTTGTTGGGCGCAGTGCGGCCCGATGCGGTTCCGACCCGGAGCGACCCCAGCCGGCTGCCGGCAGTCGTCGTCAAGGCGCCGTTGGTGCTGGCGCGAGCGCGGTCCGCTCCGCGCCGCCTACACCAGCGCCAGATGGACTGGTGGCGGGCAACCGTACTAACTGGACGAGGGCCTGATCCGCGCAATCTGCTCACTGATTCCTCCAACCGGTTCAGCGCGGCGATGCGGGTGCATGTTCGTACCCGTCTCATCCTCAATGTGTTTCGCGCACAGGTCGAATCGATTGCCGCCAAGGCGGGTCGTGATGATCTGGTGCCCGCGCTGTTGGCCGGGTATGGCGGCGTGATCGAGACCGAATTGGCCGATGACGTGTGGTCGTTGGGGCACGGCCGGATCACGTTAGACGAGTTTCTTTCTCGGCACGGTTTCCATGGTCCCAACGAGGGCAATGTGATCGGTCATTCGTGGCGGGAGGACCCAGAGGCGGTCCTGCGTGCGGCCGCCGCCCACAGCGGCAGGCCCGAGTCCGACCGCCCGGCGGTGCGTGCAGAACGTGCAGCCGCGACGCGCCGGAAAGCCGAGGCCGACTTGCTCTCAACGCTTCCCGCGGCGCGACGCCTGTTGGTGCGTCGCCTGCTGGCGTCGACGGGGGCTCAGGTGCGAGCCGTAGAACTGACCAAGGCCGCGTTCCTGACCGCCGTTGACGGATGCCGCGCGGCAGCCGGCGGGTTCGGTGCCGAGCTGGTCGACGCCGGGACGCTGGATCGGGTCGACGACGCCTGTTACCTGACCGTGGACGAACTGCTGGTTCCGCTGCCCGCGAACGTGCGCGAATTGGTGGAGTTTCGCCGAAGCCGGCGCGAGGAGTACCGGCGCCTTGAGGTGCCGTCGGTTTTCACCGGGATGCCCGAGGCCATCGAAAGCTCAAATGAGCCGGCTTCAGAGGATGCCGTTATTCGCGGAACGCCTGCAGGTCCAGGGGTCTTCGAAGGCACGGTAAGGGTGGTGGTTGATCCGGAATCGCAGGATACCCTCGACGACGGCGAGGTACTGGTTTGCAAGTTCGTCGACCCTGGCTGGACCGCGTTGGTCTCGCTGGCGGGTGCCCTGGTAACCGACATGGGCAGTCCCGCCAGTCACGGGGCGATCGTCGCGCGGGAGCTCGGTATCACGTGCGTGGTCGGAACGGGCAACGGCACCAGGGCATTACGCAGCGGCGATGTTGTGCGGGTGGACGGGACCACCGGCGAGATCGCATTGCTGGTCCGGTCCCGGTCCACGGTGCAGAAGTGAGCGTGCAGCCGGGCGCGCTCTCCTCGGGTCTGCCCGCGGCCAACGAGCAAGTCGTGACCAGTTGCCCGCCGGTACCGGGCTGGACCGAGAATCTGCTGTTCACGCACTACGACCCAGTGCGCGACGTCGGCATGTGGCTGCACCTGGGCACGGTCGCCGACATGTGGGAGATGTGGGAGGACCGTGTCCTCATCGCGCTGCCCGCGGATCGGGGAGTGTTGTCCATGTGGGCGTATCACCGCACTGTGCCCGAGCGCCGGCCCGCGGGAGCCAATCTGGCTTTCCGGTGTGAAGAGCCGTTCGCGAAATGGCACATCACTTTTGACGGATTCTGTGTGCGGTCTTCCTATGACGCGATGCGCTGCGCACCATTGCCCGACGGGCCCAAGACCCACGTTCGCCTGGATCTGGAGGTGCACGGCGTGACCCCGGTGTGGGACGCCGAGGCCAGTCCGCCGACCGACTCGGGCGCCGGAATGGCCGAACAGAGCTGGGCCAGAGAACATTACGAGCAGCTCACCCGTGTCGTCGGCGAGGTGACCGTAGGATCGGAGACGTTCCAGTTCGACGGTGGTGGCTGGCGCGATCATTCGCGTGGGCCACGCGGGGCCGACACTCTCACCGACTGGGGTGGCCACGTCATCGCCGGGGGAGTCATGCCCAGCGGCCGCGCATTCGGCTTCTGCAGGTATTGGGCCCGCGATGGGCGTGTCACGCTGCAGGGTGCTTACGCGGTCACCGACGGTTCACTGCGACACGTGAAATTGGAGGAGATTCCGCCGCCGGCGGTGTTGCAGCGCGACGGTGAGCAATTTGGCTGCAAGCTCGACGGTCAACCGATCGAGGCCACCATCTGCTCGTCGCTGTGGCTGTCGATGGCCGAGGGCCTGCCCTATGGGCTGGTTAATCCGGCGCAGGCCTACACCGTCAGCTGGGCCGAGGTGACATGGGGCGGGGAGACCGGCTACGCCTACCTCGAGAGATCGAGTCTCACCGGTCCGCCGCCTCGTTGACTATGACAGTCGACCGTCATAGTGTGACTTAATCCCGGCCGTTGCGAAAGGTATCCGACGTGGCTCCGAATCTCTTCATAGCGCTCACCAATCCGATCGACGGTCAAGATGAGGCCTTCAACAAGTGGTACGACGCTCAGCACTTGCCGGAGGTTCTCGACGTCCCGGGGGTCGTGGCCGCACAGCGTTACGACATCGTCGAACTGAAAGTCCCGGACGACCAAGAATTGCCCGCTCAGTTGCCGCCGCCGACCCACCGCTACATGGTGATCTACGAGCTGGACAACGAGCCCGAAGTCGTGATGGCGGAATTCCTGAAACGAGTCATGGCCGGAACGCTGTCCCTAGGGGAGTGGCTCGATCTGACCACCATCTCCCTGACCGGATGGGCGCCACGCGGCAAACGCGTTCTGGCGGATAGCTAGTGGGCGACTTACTTGCTGTCATCCACGCTCAACGCGCGTGTCGTCGTTTTGATCCGGACGGCAAGGTGCCCGATTCCGACGTCGAGCGGATGCTTGCCGCCGCGGTGCACGCACCGAGCGCGGAAAACACCCAGCCTTGGACGTTCATCGTAGTCCGCGACGACCGCAACCGCGCTCTCCTCGCGGGGTGGTGGACAGAAACATGGAACGCGGGCGGAGGTGACTTCGTCAAGCAGAGCGTCGAAGACAAGGCATTGGTTGCTGACCTCGAGTTCGGTTGCAGTAAAGGAGGTTTCGCTGCGGCGCCGGTGGTCATCGTGGTATGCGCTGACACGGACCGGGTGCCGGAGATCTATGCGCCGCCGTCGATTTACCCGGCTGTGCAGAATATGCTTCTGGCTGCCGCAGACCTTGGCTACGGTTCGTGTTTGACCACCGGCTTGACCACGTTTGGTGTCGATCAGGTGCGGGAGCTGTTGGAACTGCCGCAGAATCTGATCCCGATGGCCGCAGTCTATGTCGGTCTGCCCGCACGCAAGCTCTCACCGCCTCGCCGCCGCCCGGCCACATCGCTGACATGCCGCGAGCGGTTCGGTACACCGTGGTGACCAGATTGGAGAGCCGCTAATGCCCTTGGCGATCACCGAAGATCATCGCGCCCTCGCCGAAGTAGCGGCCGCAATGGTCGCCGGGCGTGCCGGCCCCGCGGGCGCCCGCCGGATCCTGCTCGACCGTGAGAAGAGCGACCGCTGGTGGTCCACCGACGGACTCTGGAAAGAGATGGTCTCCACCGGCTGGCTTGGCCTGCATATCGACGAACGATTCGACGGCCAGGGTTACGGTCTGCCTGAACTGACGATCGTGTTGGAGCAACTGGGCCGCGCTGCGGTGGCCGGACCCTTCCTGCCCACGGTCGCAGTGTCTGCGGTTATCGCTGAAGCCGGGACGGACGGGCAGCGGGAACGGTGGTTGCCGCGGCTGGTGTCTGGTGACGTGATCGCAGGGATCGGCACCGACGGCGGTGCTGTCGTTCGCGATTCGGCGGTCACTGCCGCTGCGGTACCGGCATTGGCCGAGTCAGGTGCAGACCTGTTTTTGCTTCCCGCCGGTGACGACCTCGTGCTGCTGGCGGCCGGTGAGGGCGTCAGCATTCGAACTATCGAATCGGTAGATCGGCTGCTGGCCCCGGTCGTGGTACTCGGCCTGAAGTCGGCACCGGTACTTGAAATCCTCCCGGGTGCGGCCGGGACGGCGACGCGGATCCTTCGACTGCTGGCCGCAGCCGAGGCAGTTGGCGGGTTGAGCGCGTGCACCGAGATGGCGACGGCTTACGCCGCCGGGCGCGAGCAGTTCGGCAGACCTATCGGCTCGTTTCAAGCAGTCAAACATCATTGCGCGAACATGCTTGTCGACACCGAACTCGCAGTCGCCGCGACCTGGGACGCGGCTCGTGCCGATGGTGCGGAGGCCGGGCTGGCCGCGACCATGGCGGCCGGACATGCGTTGACCGCTTATCAGCGGGTGGCCTTGCAGAACGTGCAGGTGCATGGCGGCATCGGGTACACCTGGGAGCACAACGCTCACCTCTACATCAGACGGGCTACGGTTCTACAAACCTTCGCCGGCGACCAGGATGCGTTGCGGGACAAAGTCATCGCGCTGCAACGCGACGGCGTTCGCCGACGCCAGTCGGTCGACCTGCCCGAGGGCGCCGAACAGTATCGCCAGGCCGCACTGGATTTCCGGGCAGAACTGGAGGCGGCCGACGCCGACGATCACCAAAGGCTTTGGGCGCGCAGCGGTTATCTTCAACCACATTGGCCCACTCCGTACGGCCGGGCCGCCGACAGCGTCGAGCAGCTCATCATCGAGGACACCCTGGACGGTTTGGACAAACCCAGTCTTGGCCTCGGTGAATGGGTGGTCCCAACGCTACTGCAACACGGTAGTCCTGAACAAGTCGAGCGACTGATCTGGCCGAGCCTGGAGGGTGACCTGCGGTGGTGCCAGCTGTTCAGCGAGCCTGGCGCCGGCTCGGACGCGGCGGCGGTTGCTACCAAGGCCAGGCGGGTCGACGGTGGCTGGGTGGTCAACGGTCAGAAGGTGTGGACCAGTGATGCGGTGAACTGCCAACGCGGCCTGGCCACCGTGCGCACCGACCCGAACGTGCGCAAGCACAAAGGCATTACGGCGATGATCATCGACCTCGCCGACCCGGCCGTGCGCATTCGCCCGCTCACCGAGATCACCGGTGAGACGCTGTTCAACGAAGTCTTCTTCGACGACGTTTTCGTGCCCGATCGTGATGTGGTCGGCGGTGTGAACGACGGGTGGAGCGTAGCGATGGCGGCCTTCGGCAACGAGCGCGTGTCGATCGGCGGCGGCTCGGTCACCATGACCGCCGGCGCTTTGCTCGATCTGCTGGCCCGCCATCGGCCCGGTGACACCGGCATCGCCCGCGAGGTCGGTGCGCTGCTGATCGAGTCCTACACCTTGGCCACGCTGAATCTGCGGCAGGCCGCCCGAGCCGTCTTCGACGCCGGGCCCGGAGTCGAAGGCAACATCGCCAAATTGTTCGGGGCCGAGCACGCTCAGCGGGTGGCAGAGTTGGCGCTGCGAATTGCCGACCGGGCCATCCTGGTCGGAGAGGAACCCAATGTCGTACACGACTATCTGTTCAGCCGGTGCCTGACGATCGCGGGCGGCACGTCGGAAATTGTGAGAAACCTGGTCGCCGAACGCATTCTGGGCCTGCCGCGCGACCCGGCGCCTAAGTAGATCGGAGAAGACAAATGGTTTGTGCCGTTGTCGGGATCGGCCGTACCGAGTACTCCCGCAACTCCGGCCGCACGACCCGCGGCATGGCCGTGGCTGCTTGCCGCGACGCCATCGCCGATGCCGGACTCACGGCGGCCGATGTCGACGGTATCTGCACGTTCATGGCCAACGACTCCGAACAGCCGATCTACGTCGGCTGGGCGCTGGGCATCGACGAATTAGCCTGGGCCAACGCAATGTATGGCGGCGGCAATCTCGTGGCTGACCAAATCGCCACTGCTGCCGCGGTCATCGAGGCTGGTATGTGCAAGGCCGTGTTGGTGTATCGGTCGCTTAACGGACGCTCCGGCTATCGGTTCGGTCACATCGAAGGACCCATGCGGGTCCAGCACCACGACCAGTTCGACACAGCCTCCGGTTTCATGGTGCCGCCGCAGTGGTTCGCGATGTGGGCACGTCGGCACCAGCACGAGTTCGGCTCAACCAGTGAAGATCTTGGTCAGATCGCGATCACTCAACGAAGGCACGCGGGCCCCAATGAGCATGCGCTGCGACGCGAACCGCTGACCATGGATGACTATCTCGCAGCCCGCTGGATCAACGAGCCGTTCCGCGTACTGGATTGCACTTCGGAGGTTGACGGTGCGGTGGCGGTGCTGATTGTCGGCGAGGACATCGCCCGCAATACCAAGCAGCCCCCGATGTGGCTGGTCGGATCGTCGAATTCGCAGGGCGGCGCCGGTTGGAGCGAGTGGGACGACCCAACCGAGATGTACTCCCGCACAGCGGGTCCCAGAATCTGGGAAAAGACAGGCCTGAGTCCATCGGACATGGACGTGGCCTGCATGTACGACTGCTTTACTTATACGGTGATGGCCACCATGGAGGGCTTCGGCTTCTGCGAGAAAGGCGAAGTCGGCAAGTTCTTCTCGACCGGGCGCGCCACTTACGGCGGTGACGTGGTGGTGAACCCGCATGGAGGGCTGCTGTCCGAGGGCTACATTCACGGCCTCAACCACCATTACGAGGCTGCACTGCAACTCCGCCACGCCGCTGGCGTGCGTCAGGTCGACGATGCCCAGCTCGCGCTGGTCACTGCCGGTGGAGGGCCCTTCGGTGGCGCCAACGTCTACAGCAGGGAGAAGCCATGACGAGTCCAGCGCTGGCGGCACCGATTCCGGTGCCTGACCCCGATTCGGCGCCCTACTGGGAGGGTCTGAAGAACGGTTCGTTGATGTTGTGCCGCTGCGACGACACTGGGAAATGGATCCATCCGCCGTTGGAACGCAGCCGGTACACCGGTGGCCCCGTGCACTTCGAGGAAGTCAGCGGGGACGGCACAATTTTCAGCTTCATCGTCGTGCGCCAGGCCCTCGTTCCCGGTCGGGTGCCCCCGTATGTCGTCGGGCTCGTCGAACTGGTGGAGCAGCCGGGCCTGCGGATCAACGCGGTCATCGACGCGGATCCAGCCGACGTGCGAATCGGGCAGCCGGTGCAGATGCGCATCGTCGACCTCGGTGACACCGGTTATCGCATACCGGAATTCGTGATCAAGTAGCCGACCGCGATGACAACTGATCAAAAGCCCACCGGCGCGGTTGACCGCCGGGGTTCGGCAGAAGGTGCGCACAGGCCGGAACACGCAGCGACGCAGGTTCTTCCGCTGCATCGGTGCACTTCGGAGCTGAGTCACGAGGTCGGTGGAAAGGCTACCGGCCTCGGGGCGCTGATCAAGCAAGGTCTGTCGGTTCCGCCAGGGTTTGTCGTCACTGTGAGCGCCTACCACGAGGCCGTTGCCGCCGCAGGAGTCGCGCCACGCATCGCGGAAGTACTGGCGACATCGGGCACCGACCGGGACCGGTCGGCGGCAATCATGACGCTGTTCGACCAAGTCACCCTGCCGGAGAGCCTCGCTGCCCAAGTTGTGGACGCTTACGCCCAGATGGGTGGCGGGCCGGTAGCGGTGCGGTCCAGCGCGATTGCCGAAGACACGGCCGAGGCGTCGTTTGCCGGTCAGCAAGATACCTATCTGTGGATCGAAGGTGCTCCCGCGCTGCTGGATGCCGTTGTTCGTTGTTGGGCAAGCCTTTTCACACCGCGGGCGATCGGGTATCGCCGGCGGTTGAACGTGGCTTCCGATGATGTGGCGATGGCGGTGGTTGTTCAGCAAATGGTGCCGGCAGTCGCAGCAGGCGTGACGATCACGTTGGAACCGGTGACGGGAGACCGTGGCCAGATCTACACCGCGTCAGCCTTAGGCCTGGGTCAAGGCGTGGTCAATGGCGACGTGGAAACCGATAGCGCCTGGGTCGACAAGGCCCGCTTGTGCTTGCGCAAGCGGGAGATTGCGCGCCAGACTCGCGCTCATCGGTACGAAAGCGGGGCGGTCAGAATTGTCGATCTCGCGCCCGGCGAGGGTGATGCACCCAGCATCGATGACGACACGCTGCTCCAGGTCGCCCGCCTCGCCCTACAAATCGAGCAAAACGCCGGGTACGCCGTGGATGTTGAGTGGGCCGTGGACGCCGACGGCGAGGTTCATCTGCTGCAGGCCAGACCGGAGACCGTCTGGAATAACCGATAGGCCGAACTTAAAGGGCGCGCCGACGATGGTGCTGTTTCTCAGCTCAGCAACTTGCCGGTGCCGAGATCCGCGTAGGCCTCGGCGAAGCGGCCGAGCACAGCGCGCACGACCTCGACGGAATACATCTGATCGGGCGTAATGGCCCACATGCAGAACCCCCACGCCGGGCTCTGCCGATAGGCGGTCCACATCTGTTCGCGGTCCGGCACCGACGAGACGCCGGCGTCGAGCAGGCGCCCGCGGTAGTTGTCGAGGAGTTCGCGCTCATGCTCGCGACGCGTTGCAGGCGGCAGCGCGCCGATCAAGGCGTAGCCGACGTCGTGGGACCACGAACCCCGTCGCACCAACTGCCAATCCAGGAGCCCCACGCGGCCGTCCGGTAGAACGTACGTGTTGCGTGGGTGCGGATCCCCGTGCAACAGCGTGATCGGTTCGTGAGCCACCCGGTCCTGCAGGGTCCAGAACGCCGCCTCCATGGCGTCCATGTCGGCGCCGGTTTTGTTGAGAAGCTCCCGCTTATAGGGAATGTCGACGAACGCGCGGATGATCGCGAAACCGTTGGTGCGCAGGAATTCTGCGAACCCGCCGGTGACGGGATGCTGTAGCCACGCCAGGTCGCCGTGTCCACCGAGCCTCGGATTCGCCCAGAACGGGGCGTGCACGCGGCTCAACGTCGCCAACAGCTCGTCGACCTGCTCGACAGGCAGACCGGCCACCGCGTCGGGCACCTGCGCTCCGCGCATCGTGATGTCCTCGCCGATCACCATGAACTGGGACGGGCCGTCGAGATGTTCAGCGAAGTAGGTCGTCATGGTCTCGACGTCGAGGTCGTCGCGAAGATTGCGATAGAACGTCGTCTCGTCGTCCAGTAGAACCGTCCCGCCGCCGCCCTCCGACAGCGACTCGTCGACCGCGGCGGGAAGATCGTGCACCGTACCAAGTTGTGTCTTGACGAAAAGCTTTGATGGCAAGTCGGTGTCGCCATCGGCGTAGTCCACGTCGAGGTGGATGTGTGAGGTGGTCCCTTGCCAGGTGCTCTGGACCCGGACATCGGTGACCGTCACCGCGGGCCGGTGGCGACGCAGCAGCGAGGTCAGAACGGCCGGCGTCAGGTCCTCGGGAGAGCGCAGCGTGATGGGCAAGGCCTGGCTGGTCATATCGCGTCCTAACCGACGGTTTGACAGTTGACTGTCACATTAGCAGCATCTGGCCCAGCGGATCGATCAATTCGTGACGGGGCGAAACAGCGGCAACCACACGCGACTGTCTTCCTCGCCCGAGAGCGCGGTCCAGTCTTCGAAGAAAACCTCGACGGCCATCCCAACGTGGATCTCGTCCGGGGAGACGTCGACCACGTTGGAAATAAGCCGGGTATCGGGCTCCTCGGCAAGCTCTACCATCGCCACGATGTAAGGCGGTTCGTAACCGGGAATCCAATTCTGGCGGTTGACTGTATACGCCGCCACGGTGGCTCGCCCCGAAACGGGTTCCTGCGCAACGTGAGTGCTTCTGCAGCGCCAGCAGGCCGGCCCGGGCGGGTGGAAGAAGTGGCCGCAATCGTGGCACCGGCTGATCAGCAGCTCGCCGTTACGGCCGCCCGTCCAGAACGGCCGCGACTCGGCGGTCGGACTAGGTGCCAGGCGCAACTGGGGGCGTTGATAGGTCATGATCCGGCCAACGATCTGCCGATGACCAGTCGCTGAATCTGGTTGGTGCCCTCGAAGATCTGGGTGATCTTGGCTTCGCGCATGTAGCGCTCGACACGATAGTCCCTCGTGTAGCCGTAACCGCCAAATACCTGGACGGCATCGGTGGTGACTTTCATGGCGGCGTCGGTGGCGATCAGCTTGGCCACGGAAGCGTTGCGCGAGTGGGGCAGTCCCGCGTCGCGTCGCCGCGCCGCGTCCAGGTACGTAGCACGCGCGGAGTCGACTGCGGCAGCCATGTCGGCCAACAGGAACGCCAGGCCTTGATGATCGATGATCTTGCGGCCGAACGTCGACCGTTGCTGGGCGTAGGAAACCGCCTCGTCGAGCGCGGCCTGCGCCAGCCCGACGGCTACCGCGGCGATGCCCAGGCGGCCCGAATCCAGTGCACTGAAGGCGATCTGGAGTCCTTGTCCTTCCGCGCCGATCCGACGTTGCTCGGAGACGAACGCATTGTCGTAGTGTGCCGTCGTGGTCGGGATGGCGTGCAGGCCCATCTTCTCCTCGGGTTTGCCGAACGTCAGGCCGTCGGTGCGCTTATCGACCAGAAAGCACGAAATACCCCGTCCGCCTTCGCCTGTGCGAGCGAATAGGTTGTAAAAATCAGCTATGCCGCCGTGGGTGATCCAGGCCTTGGCGCCATTGACTCGGTAACCGCCGTCGGTCGCGGTGGCCTTGCAGGTCAGGGCGGCGGCGTCGGAACCGGCCTGCGGCTCGGACAAGCTGTAGGCACCGATCTTGTCACCACCCAGCATGGTCGGCAGCCACTGCTGTTGTTGCTCGTCGGTGCCGAACGCGATCAACGGATGGCAGGACAGCACATGGACACTGACAGCCACAGCGACCGCGGCCCACCGGGCGGCCAGTTCCTCGAGAACCTGCAGGTATACCTCGTAGGGTTGTCCGCCGCCGCCCCACTCCTGCGGGTGCGGCAGCGTCAGCAGCCCGGTCTCACCCAGCGTCGCGAAGACACCGTCGGGATAGGTCTCGTTCTTCTCGTGCTCGTCGACGATCGGATCGAGCACCTTGTCGGCGACGTCGGCGGCCAGTCGGACAAGTTCGCGTGCTTCGGGTGTCGGCAGCAGGCGCTCGACGGTCATGGACTCACGTCCTGCCACTGGCAATCGGTCAATTCCGCCGAGATCTCCCATAGCCGTCGCGCGCTGTCCGCATCGCGCGCCTTGTCTTTGAGCTTGGTCGGCTTCGGTGTGCCCCACTGGTGCATCAGGCCGCGCGGCGCGATGTAGGTGCCGTTGGGCAAGGTGGTGGTGATCGCCTGAATGGTCGAGCGGGCCCCGTCGGCCGGGCTCTGCGCAATGCGCGGCGAGAGCACTCGTCCTGCCCACTGCAGTGCACCCGAACCGTTGCGGGTGATCCCGGTGTCGGTCATGCCGGGATCCGAGGCGTAGGCGATCTTGCCGCGGGCGACCAATTCCCGCACGAAGAGCAGGTTCGCCAGTTTGGATTCCCCGTAGGCCGACCACGGGTTGTAGCGGCGATGGTGGTAGTTGAGGTCGTCGAAGTGGATGCGAGCGGTGTTGTAGTTGGTGCTGGCCACTGCCACGACACGGTCGCGGATCCGGTCGCCGAGCAGACATGTCAGCGCAAAGTGGCCGAGGTGGTTGGTGCCCATATGAGCCTCGAAGCCGTCGGCCGTGCGGGTCAGCGGCAAACCCAAGACGCCGGCGTTGTTCACCAGTACGTCGACGTAGTCGACGGTGTCGGTGAACTTGCGCACGCTGGTGAGGTCGGCCAGATCCAGTTCCCGTACCTCGACATCGCCGGGCATCGACGCGGCGGCTTGGTACCCCTTTGCCGGGGTCCGGCACGCGATGATCACTTCGTGGCCCGCGGCGGCCATGGCGTGCGCGGTCGCCTTACCGACGCCACTGTTTCCGCCGGTGACGATGATTCGCACGTCGGCCGCGCCCTCCTTCGTGAAGATTCACGTAAACAGTAAACTATTTATCGTTTTGAGGAAACGGTCGGAAGAGGTGCTGCGAAAATGACGTGGCTCGAGCGGCTTTGCGCGGTCCACGAACGTAGCGATTGTCCCGCGGTCATCGGTGACGGGGGTTTCGTGACCGGCCGGGAATTGATCGGGCAAGAGCGTCACCGCCGCGGATCTGCTCGTCGATCTCGACGTGCAGCCAGGTCAACCGGTCCCGGCTTTACTGACCACCAACGCCGACGCGCTGGCACTGCTATTCGGCGGTGCCGCCGTCGACAGACCGCTGGCTCCGCTCGGGCCGCGGCACACCTCCGCAGAACTGGCCGAGACGGTGCGTCGAAGCGGCTCGGCGGTCTTACTCGCCGAGGCCGCGTTCGCCGAGACGGCTCGCCACGTCGCCGACGCGGTCGGGATCCGCGCGGTGACGATACCTTGCTTGCCGGTGTCGAGGCGTCCGCTCCGTCCGCAACCCGGTCCCACAGCGATTTACTTGCACACCGCGGGAACCACCGGAGTTCCCAAGCGAGTTTCGCTGAGCGAGCGAGTGCTTGACGCGCGCGCCGCGCTGTTAGGTCGCTTGATCGGCATTGGCCCCGACGACCGCTTTGCCACCGGTGCGCCGCTACATCACATCGGTGGTCTGGGCAACATCCTGGTAGCGCTTAGGGCCGGGGCGGCAGTTATCTGTACCACGAGATTCTCCTTCGACTGGTGGCGCAACCTGAAGCAACTTCACGCCACCCACTGCCTGCTCGTGCCGAGCATGATCGAAATGTTGCTCAGCGAGGGACTTCTCGACGCGGTTCCGCTCGATACATTGATCTATGGCGCCTCGCCGATCAGCGTCGACACGTTGCGACGCGTTCTCGGCGTATTGCCCGACGTCGCGATCGTCAGCCTCTACGGCCAAACCGAGGGCAGCCCGATCACCAGCCTGAGCCCTGACGATCATCGCCTAGCTGCCGCCAAAGATCCCGACGTTCTATCCACCGTAGGTCGGCCGGTGAGCGGCCTTCGTCTGCACATCGACGAGCCGGACCGGGCCGGCATCGGCGAAGTATTCGCCTCCGCGACGCACCTTTCCGTCCAGGCCGCCGACGGGTGGTTGCACACCGGCGATCTGGGTGTGGTGGATGCCGACGGTTATCTCCGGCTTTGCGGTCGTCGGCATGACATGGTGGTTCGCGGTGGGGAGAACATCTATCCCCTGGAGATTGAGAATGTGCTCAGCACTCACCGCGCGGTTGCCGCGGTCGGCGTGGTGGGCGTGCCGGAGGCCCGGCTAGGGGAAACCCTGGCCGCGTTTGTCGTGCCGGCCGATTCGGCTCATCCGCCGCGGCCCGAGGAACTAGGTTCGTTCGCCCGCGTCACGCTGGCAGGATTCAAGATCCCGAGTTACTGGTACACGGTCGCCGAACTGCCACTCAACAGCGCAGGCAAGCTCGATCGTGCCACCCTTCGCGCAACACACCTGAAGCGTCAGGGCACCGGATGAACGTGAGTTTGGTGCGCAGGCACCCAGGCGTGCAGTTCTTCGGCGAACTCATCGCTCGCGTCCTCCGGCGTACACGTCATCCCGGCGACGGTGAAACCGCTAGATCGTATCCGTTATATAGTTTAACGTCTCCGTGTATGCCGATAGCCGCGCGAAGCCTGGTCGGATCAGCACGTCGACAGAGGACCACTTTTCGTCGATCGCTCGTCGCCGTGATTGTCGCCGCAACTGCCGTCAGCGGGGTCCCGCTGGCACTGGCACCGCCGGCGCGTGCGGTACCGGCGCCCGAGGTCGAGTATGTCTACGACGTGGTGGTGCGGCGGCATTACGGCTTTCCGAACAATGACGCGCTTGCCTACGGCCACGGGATCTGTGACAAGGTCGGCGGGGGCGAAGCGTACGGGCAGATTATGGGTGACGTGAAGAGGGACGTGACCCCCAACGATGAGTTCGCGGCCAATTACCTGGTTTCGTATGCGGTCAGCTTGCTTTGTCCTGCGCTGATATGGCAGCTGCGGAATTCAGCCGCTGGCTACCAACCGCCGGGCGGAGCAGCCGCGCCCGGTACGTATTACTGACGCAGGCCTCTGGCATACCAGCGCCCGGGGTGCCGGTAAAGCGCCGGATTTCAAATCCCTTGAGCCGCCGCCGCCGTGACCATCATCAGCGAGTTTGGGGTTGCGCCATAGCGTCCCAGGGGGCGGACTTTATTCATGGATATCGGAGGATATCCACGATCAGAGTGGCGGTGTCGCACTGGAGGTTGCTTATGATCGTGCTGCAGCAGAATGACTTTGAACCTCGACACCAGCACGTCAGTGCGGTGCACTAACCGGACTCGACCAAGCCTAATATCAGGTAGTTCTTGGAACAGACTCGAAACGCATTGGCTTGAAGGGAAGAGTTTCCTGAATTTCGTTACGGCAAAGTTGTCTGCTGCTCGAAGAGACGCGAATTTCGTCGTAGGCGTGTGTTGGGAACCAAGTCCTTGATGATGGCGTTGCCGTACTTGACCGTGTCAACCTCCCAAGAGATGCTCAAGACCTACGCCGGCGGAGGCGTCTCCGAAAGTAGAAACGCTATACACATTCATGTCGTACAATCACAATAGTGTCAACAGTCATGCGGGCGCTGTGGCGATAGGAGCGACGTGACGAATGAGAAGACGGTGCTCGTTGATCGGCGAGCTGACCGCACGTGGGCGCGGTTGCACCGTCCGGCGCAACGCAATGCCATTGACGCTGAAATGGTTGACCAGCTGCACGACCTCTGTGCTGAACTGGAACGCGAGCCCAAGATGCTGGTACTGACCGGAGGCAGCGAGGGAGTGTTCGCTGGTGGCGCAGACATTGGCCAGCTGCTTGAGCGCCGCAGCGACGACGCGCTAAAGGGTATTAACCTCAAGCTCTTTGAGCGTGTCCGTTGCCTCCCCATGCCCACGGTAGCCGCAATCGATGGTTGGGCGTTGGGCGGTGGTGCTGAGCTGGCCTACGCCTGTGACATCCGGCTGGCCAGCACGCGCGCGAAATTCGGACAGCCCGAACCTCGACTGGGCATTCTTGCCGGGGCGGGCGCTACGTTTCGGCTGGTCAGGCTGCTCGGAGAGAGCGTGGCAAAACAGATTCTGCTTGCTGGGCACACGCTCGATGCCCACGACGCTCTACGACACGGGCTGGTCTTGGCTGTGACCGAACCGGAGGACTTGTTCTCAACCGCCGACGGGGTGGTCGATCGCATGCTGATGAGTTCGGCAAAGGCGCTGAGGCTGTCCAAGCTCGCGGTCGACGCGCCCGCCGCGGCCCACCCTCACGTCGATCTGTTGGCGCAGGCGGTGCTGTTCGAGGACGCCGAAAAGTTCGCGCGCATGGGAGCATTCGTCGACGGCAAGGGCGGAACGGAGCTGCGGGCCACGTGATCAGTGAGACACTCACAGCATTGAGAACGGCGACTAATGGAGGTTGCAGGTGGCGATAGCGCCGGATGACGGCGGAGAGGCGCCGGGAGCCACCCCCGCGGTCAGCAGGCGCCGTGAGGTGGGGGAGGGCAGCGCGCGTTCGTTGCTGACGACGATCCTCGGTGAATTCGTCTTGCCGTTCGGCCAGCGGGTGTGGACGGCAACCCTGGTGCGTTCTCTTGCACTGGTGGGAGTCGAGGAGGGCTCGGCGCGGCAGGCGTTGTCGCGGATCGCCGCTGAAGGGTGGCTGACTTCCGATCGGGTGGGTAGGCGCGTGCGGTGGTCATTGACCGATGCGGGGCGGGGACTGTTAGAGGAGGGAGCACACCGGATCTATTCGTTTGGTTCTCGGGAATTGTCGTGGGACGGCCGATGGCTCGTTGTGTTGATTTCGATCCCGGAGTCGATGCGCGCGTTACGGCACAAGGTGCGAACCCAATTGAGTTGGGCGGGTTTCGGTTCCCCTATGCCTGGGGTGTGGATTTCGCCGCGCACCGCGGCCGCGGCCGAGGCCAAGGAAATCCTTGGTGGGCTAGACCTGTCGGATAAGGCGCTGTCATTTGTGGCCGAGTACGGTGCGCTGGGGAACCAAAACGACATGGTGTCGGCGGCGTGGGACCTCGGTGAGGTCGAGCGCCACTACGAGGCATTTATCGAGGAATTCTCTGGCTTGTCGCCGCGGTCTGCCGACGACATCTTGGTTGCGCAGATCCGCCTGGTTCATGAGTGGCGCCGGTTCCCGTTTCTGGATCCCCAATTGCCGCGACTGCTACTTCCTGCCCACTGGAGCGGTACCGCGGCGACATCGTTGTTTGAGGCCAAGCACGCCGAATGGCGGGAACCGGCCCGGCGGAGATGGAGTCAGTTCGCTGCAGACGGGGATTGACCGATCGATCGAGGGCCGTTGCCCCGCCGTACAGGGAGCGGCAGGTCATGTCCAGGCCCGATGGTGTCGAGTTCGAGGCGAGAGAATCCCGCGGCGATCAGGTAGCCGAGGTAGCTGCGCGGCATACGGTGCGAGCAGAGGCAGAACCGGCGGTGAGCTCCTCAACCAACGCGGCGCGGTGCTCGCGAACCCGGCGCTGATTGATGTAGGCCTTGTCAGTGATTTCACCGGCATCGAGATCCGGTGGCGAGGTGAGGATCAGCACTCGTTCGACCTGCTGGGCGGAACCGCCGGCCTCGGACGCCAGCCGATCGAGTGCAGCGGTGATCTGGGCACGTAGCTGGTCTTCCGGCGCGCCCTTTGCATCGACGCGCTCGGCGTGGTCGGCGTGCAGCCAGGCCAGGGCACACACAAAGTCAGCACCCTCACCACATATCACGGCGTCGGCTAGCAGTCCGGCACAAGCCGACAGCAGCTTGGGACGCACCACCCCAACGGTGACGAAGGTGCCGGTGGACAGCTTGAAATTTTCTGCGAGCCGTCCCCCGAAGATGAAACCCTGATTAGGGTCGAGCGGGTCGACGAGTGATACCGCGTCGCCGGTGCGCAAAAAGCCTTCGTCGTCGAAGCAGCATTGCCGCAGGTCGGGACGGCGGTAGTAGCCGGGTGTGACGTTCGGGCCGCGCACCAGCAGTTCATATTTGGTCTCGGTGGGCACCAGCTTTATCTCCACACCGGGCAGGGGCACGCCGATGGAGTCGCTGCGGGTGACCTCGAAGTGGGTCGTGGTCGCCGCGGGCGCCGTCTCGGTCATACCCCACGAGGTGGTAATCCGCATGGTGGAACCCTGTTGGACGGCGAGCGTCTCGAGGCGATCCCATAACTGCTGCGGCAGCGCGGCTGCAGCGGAGAATGCCACCCGCAACCTAGCGAAGAACCGCTGCGCTGCCGCTGGGTCGTTTTCCAGCATCGGCAGAAGCGCGGCGTAGCCGGCCGGGACGTTGAAGTAAACGCTGGGAGCCACATCGCGCAGGTTGTCGATGGTGTGGTCGATCAGCCCAGGGGCTGGCCGGCCGGCATCGATCCACAGCGTTCCTCCGTTGACCAGCACCATGTTCACGTTGTGGTTGCCGCCGAAGGTGTGGCTCCATGGCAGCCAGTCCAGCAGTGTCGGCGCCTCGGCGGCCAGGAACGGCCACACTTGACGCATCTGCTGCTGGTTGGCTGCAAGCATGCCGTGGGTGTTAATCACCCCTTTGGGCATCCCGGTGGACCCCGAGGTGAAGACAATTTTTGCGATGGTGTCCTCGTTGAGCGCCGCTAGGCGGTCGACTATCGCGGGGCTCGGCTGGGTTTCGATGTCGGCGATGGGGGTCGGGCCCGCCTCGCTGGTGCTCGCACTGATCAGCAGCCGGCCAGAGCCGATGGCCTGCAGCGCGCGGGCATAGCGGGCATCTTCGGCAAAGACCACCGCTGGGTCGCACACCTCGACGATGTGGCGCAACTTGGCGTGATCGGTACTTTGCAACGAGTAGGCGACACTCGCCGGTATGACGGGGCTGCCGATGGTGTAGCCGGCCAGCGTCATCAGCAGGTGCGCCACGCTGTTGTGCGACACGATCAGCAACGGCAGCCCGGCGACTCCCCGATTCAGCAGACCCTGCGCGATCGCGTCCACGCGCGTGCGGGCCTGCCCCCACGTGCATTCTGACCACGTCCCCTGGGCCTTCTCGGCGACCAGAATCCGGTCGGGATGCCTCTCGCTGCCGGCGTGGAATGCGTGCACGATGCTGGCGGGATAGCTGCGCAGCGGCTCGTGTGAGGCAATGACCACACTTCCGTCAGGTCGATGATCGGCCGTGACGGCCGGGCGTGCGAACACCTGATCAGGCATCTCCCCGACCCTCGTTGCTGTGTGCGACATCCCAATACTCTACAATGGCGTTGCGTTTGTTAAGATAGTTGTCGATCATTAAGGACGGGTTTCGGTATGGGCGCAGCGATCCCGCTTGGCGCGGCATGGACATCCCCTTTCGCGAAGTGGGGCGGCGCCTTGGCCGAGGTGAGCAGCCTGCAGTTGGCCGCCGCCGTCACCACCGCCGCTCTGGACACGCGCGGCCTCGACCGGGATGAGCTGGATTCACTGGTGCTGGGGTGGACCATTCCGCAGCCCGACATCTTCTACGGAGCCCCGGGCCTGGCCGCCGCGATCGGGGCTTCTGGCATCGCTGGCCCGATGGTCAGCCAAGCATGTGCCACCTCTGTGCTGGCCCTGCGCACCGCGGCGCGAGAAGTCGAATCAGGTGGCGCGGCTACGACATTGGTAGTTTTGACCGATCGCACGAGCAACGGGCCCCTGCTGGTCTATCCCCAACCGGGGGCCAGCGGGGGTGCTCCGGCTACTGAGCACTGGGTGCTGGACTCGTTTGCCCGAGACCCGCACACGGGAGAGTCAATGCTGGCCACAGCCGACGCTGTGGCGCGCGAAGAAGGTATCGAACGCGCCGCACTAGACGATCTCGCGGCCTTGCGGTACGCCCAATATGCTGACCGTCCAATGGATCTTGATCACATTGTCCCCGCGGTGATCGAGCGTCGTCGATCGACGATCAAACTGACCGAGGACGAAGGTGTGCAGCATTCGACACGGGAGTCGCTAGGCCAATTGCGCCCGGCCGCCCCGGAAGGCTCGCACAGCTTCGGCAGTCAAACCCATCCCGCTGACGGCGCTGCCGGGGCAATCGTCACCAGCCCCGCGCGGGCTCGTGAGCTGTCCCGCAATCAGGGAATCGTCGAATTGCTCGGGTTCGGCGAGGCCAGGGTTGAAGCTGCGCGGATGCCCAAAGCGCCTGTGCCGGCCGCCAATCGGGCACTTGCAGCGGCTGGTGTGACCATTTCCGACGTCGACCTCGTGGCTACCCATAATCCGTTCGCGGTCAACGACGTCTATTTCGCCACCCAGACCGGCTTTCCGCTCGACCGGATGAACGTTTTCGGCTGCAGTCTGGTGTTCGGTCATCCGCAAGCGCCCACTGGGATGCGGTCGATCGTCGAGTTGATCTCCGCCCTGCAGCGGCGCGGCGGCGGAATAGGGTTATTCACAGGATGCGCCGCCGGCGACGTCGGTTCGGCAGTAGTGATCAAGGTCAGCGACTGAGAACGTCGCGTGGTGACGCTGCTGGCTGACGTGCTCGACACCGCGAATCCAGACCATCATCGCCGATGGCCTCCTACCTAGGTCAACGAGGTCGTCGACAGAGTATCCAGCAACTCGCGCGCGACCGCTGCGCCAACCGACCTGTTGCGTCGCGTGTGGGTGACATCGAGATCCGCGGCGATCACGTGCCCACCCGAGCTATTCCAGCCGCTTCCCAATCCGAATGGGTCGCCAACAACCCTCGATAATCGTGCCGCATTGTCACAGCTCAACAACTGCCTCCGCAGCTCGCGCAGTCACCGAATGGCGCTGACGCGCAGCGTTTTAAGGCAGGTCAGCACATATCTCGACGTTGACAAGCTATCATCCGCCAGACGAGCATTCTGTACAGAATAATTGCGTATCGTGACAAAGATGTAGTAGTTTGGTCGTCAGCCGGACGCTGCGCCGATTTCGAGGAGGAACCTATGGCTTTTCTTGCCACCGACATCGAGCAGAGAGCCGATGTCGTAGGACACGGCGGCCCACCGACACCGGAGGTCTCGTTTGACACCCATCCCGCTCGGTACCGGCATTGGAAGCTTCGCCTCGACGGTGAGCTGGCGTGGCTGGTACTCGATGTCGCTGAGGATGGCGGACTCGTCCCCGGCTATGAGCTGAAACTGAACTCCTATGACCTCGGCGTCGACATCGAGCTCTATGACGCGACCCAGCGGCTGCGCTTCGAGCACCCCGAGGTCAAGGCGGTCGTGGTGACCAGCGGCAAGGAGAAGGTGTTCTGTGCGGGCGCCAACATTCGTATGCTGGCCGCCTCGCCACATGCGTGGAAGGTGAACTTCTGCAAGTTCACCAACGAGACTCGCAACGGCATGGAGGACGCCTCAGCCTATTCGGGCCAGACTTATCTGGCGGCGGTCAATGGCTCATGTGCGGGCGGCGGCTACGAGTTGGCGTTGGCCTGCGAGCACATCCTGCTCCTGGATGACAACTCGTCGGCAGTGTCCCTGCCCGAGGTGCCGCTGCTGGGCGTGCTGCCGGGCACCGGCGGGTTAACCCGGGTGGTCGACAAGCGTGGGGTCCGCAAGGACCGCGCCGACGTCTTCGCAACTCGCTCCGACGGAGTGCGGGGTAAGACTGCGCTGCAGTGGGGATTGGTCGATGAACTGGCCCCGCCACGCCATTTCGAGCAGGCCACGCGCGAGCGCGCCGAACAGTTCGCTACCCGCTCGAAACGTCCCTCGCACGCACGAGGCATCGCGCTCACACCGCTGAAGCGCACCACCGGGGCCACCAGTCTCGTCTATGACTACGTCACGGCCGAATTCGACCGGGCCAATGCTGCGGTGACCATCACCGTGCACGGCCCCCGCGCCGCGGCACCGGCGGACATGGACTCGGCCGTCGAGCAGGATAGCGACTTTTGGCCGCTGGCAGTTACTCGCGAACTCGACGACCTGATCCTTCGCCTGCGTACCAACGAGACTGCGTTGGGCACCTGGATTGTGCGCACAGCCGGGGACCCCGACCTGGTCGACGCCTATGAGCAGCTGCTGGTGACGATCGCCGATAATCACTGGCTGGCCAACGAAATCCTGTTGTACTACAAGCGGGTCCTCAAGCGCCTGGATGTCACCAGCCGCAGCCTGATCGCCGAGATCCTGCCCGGAAGTTGCTTTTCGGGGATGCTAACCGAATTGGCGCTCGCCTGTGATCGGCAGTACATCCTCGACGGACCTCCCCTGGACGACGAGGACAGCGGCGAGCGGGCAAGCCTACGGCTGACCGCGGCCAACTTCGGCGGGTTCCCCATGGGCAACGGCCTTTCGCGACTCGAGTCGCGGTTCTACGGGCACAACGATCATTTGACCAGACTGCGGGACAACGAGATCGGTACTCAGCTCACACCGGCACAGGCCAACGAGTTGGGGCTGGTGACTGATGCCCCCGACGATATCGACTGGGAAGACGAGATCCGCCTCGTTATCGAGGGCCGTGCCGCACTCTCACCCGACGCCTGCACCGGCATGGAGGCCAACCACCGCTTCGTCGGGCCCGAGACCACAGAGACCAAAATCTTTGGCCGACTCTCTGCCTGGCAGAACTGGATCTTCATCCGCCCCAACGCCTCCGGTGCCGAGGGCGCACTGCGCCGATACGGCACGGGTAAATCGGCAACCTTCGATAGGAAGCGGGTCTGAGCACCATGACCACATCAATCAACTACGGGGACAAAATCCCCAACAACGTCGATCTGTCCTCGGATCGTCGGCTGCAACGCGCGCTGGAGGGCTGGCAGCCGAAATTCCTGAACTGGTGGGGCGAGATGGGGCCTGCCCTAGAGACCCATGGTGTGTACTTGCGCACCGCGGTCGCCGTCGGCCGCGAAGGATGGGCGCACTTCGATCACGTCAACGTTCCCGACTACCGGTGGGGCATCTTTTTGGCCGAACCCAAACCTGACCGGCGTATCGCGTTCGGTGAGAATAAGGGGCAACCGGTGTGGCAGCAGGTTCCCGGTGAGCATCGCGCCGACTTGCAGCGACTCATCGTGGTGCAAGGTGACACCGAACCCGCCTCGGTCGAGCAGCAGCGGCTGCTCGGCCTGACCGCTCCGTCGCTCTACGACCTGCGAAACCTGTTCCAGGTCAACGTCGAAGAAGGCCGCCACCTGTGGGCGATGGTGTATCTGCTGCACGCCTACTTCGGCAAAGAGGGCCGCGCGGAGGCCGAGGCCTTGCTGTACCGCAATTCCGGCAGCCCCGATTCGCCGCGCATTCTTGGCGCATTCAACGAGAAGACCGCCGACTGGCTGGCGTTTTACATGTTCACCTACTTCACCGACCGGGACGGGAAGTATCAGCTGGGCACGCTGAAAGAAAGCGCGTTTGATCCGCTGTCACGTACCTGCGAGTTCATGCTTAAAGAAGAAGCCCACCACATGTTCGTCGGCACCACCGGAGTCGACCGCGTGGTGACTCGCAGCGCGGAGCTGGTCCAGGACCACGACACCCTCGATATCGCGCCACACGGCGGTATCCCGCTAGAGATCCTGCAGAAATACATCAATTTCCACTACAGCGTGTCGCTGGACCTGTTCGGCAGCGAAACGTCCACCAACGCCGCGAACTATTTCACGGCCGGCCTGAAGGGACGCTGGCAAGAAGAGCGTCGCAGCGACGACCACCAGCTGGTCAACGACAGCGCCTTATTGGACATCCCTAACGCCGATGGCACGTGGAGCAAAGACGAGCTCTCAGCGCTGCTGGCGCTGAACCTCGACTTGCGCGGAGAGTACATCAGCGACTGCCAAAGCGGAATCAAACGGTGGAACAAAATCCTGTCCGACAAGGGCATCGATATGCAGTTCACACTTCCGCATGTCGGATTCAACCGAGCCGTCGGCGTCTACGCAGACCACCACATCAGCCCGACAGGGACCATCCTGGACGCGGCCGCCTGGAAGCAGGCTGAAAATAAGTGGCTGCCCACCGACGAGGATTTGACCTTCGTGCGATCGCTGATGCAGCCCGTCTACGAGCCGGGCAAGATCGCCAGCTGGGTCGCCCCACCCGTGCAAGGAATCAACGGCCAACCGTTCGCGTACGACTACGTGCACTTGGCCTGAACCACAGCAGGCCACCGGTCAGCGACTCGCCCGTCCACAGGCCAGCACGCGCACACCGTCTCAGCACCCATTGAGCAGGAGAGCAGACATGCCCACCGCAGAAGCGCTCCCGGCAGCCGATGTCGATACCCTGATCATCGGCGCCGGACCCGCCGGCTTGTTCGCCGCCTATTACGCGGGCTTTCGCGGCATGTCCGTGTCGGTGATGGACTCGCTGCCCGAGCCCGGCGGCCAGATCAGTGCGATGTATCCCGAAAAGCACATCCGCGACATCGCCGGCTTCCCGGCCATTCGTGGACGCGAACTCGTCGACCGGCTCCTCGAACAGGCAGCACCCTATGAACCGGCCTATCTGCTCGGCCAGTCAGCACACCAGCTGCAGCGCCACGAAAATAATTCTGCCCCAGCGGTATTCACCGTCACCAGTTCAGCGGGCGTCACCGTGCATGCCCGATCGATCATCGTCACCGGCGGCATCGGGAAGTTCACCCCACGTCCGCTGCCGGCCGCGCAGGCCTACACCGGCGAGGGCCTGGCCTACTTCGTGCGCCGCCTCGACGACTACGCCGACAGCGATGTGGTGATCGCCGGCGGCGGCGATAGCGCATTCGACTGGGCCCATGCGCTGGGCCCGATCGCCCGCTCGGTGACACTCGTGCACCGGCGCGACACCTTCCGCGCACACCCGGCGACAGTGGCGGCAGTCACCGCATCCGGGGTCGAGGTTTTCACCAACGCACAGATCCGAAAGATCCGCGGCAACAACGTGGTCCACGGTGTCGAGGTCGCCACCGATGACGGCACCGTCCATGAACTGAGCTGCCAGCGCATCGTTGCCGCCCTAGGCTTCACGGCCAACCTCGGCCCACTGCTGGAGTGGGGAATCGACATCCGCAACCGGCGACACATCGTCGTTGACTCCACGATGCAGACCACCGTGGCAGGCATCTTCGCCGCCGGAGACATCAACGACTACGACGGCAAGGTGCGCCTGATCGCCGTCGGTTTCGGCGAGGCCGCCACCGCGGTCAACAACGCCGCGCACTACATCGATCCCAAACAGCCAGTGTTTCCAGGACATTCGACCGACACGGCGCCGACGGCAATACCCGCCTGAAATAGGAAGGACACCACCGATGCCCTACGTTATCGGCAAGTCGTGCATCGACGTGATGGATCGTTCCTGCATCGAGGAATGCCCCGTCGACTGCATCTACGAAGGCGAGCGCAAGCTCTACATTAACCCGCTCGAATGCATTGATTGCGGAAACTGCGAACCCGTATGTCCCGTGCAAGCCATCAGCCAGGATCGACGCGTGCCCGAAGATCAGCAGCAATTCATCGGTGACGCACTGAGGTTCTTTATCGACCCCCTGCCGGGCCGAGACGAAAACCTCGGTGCCCCAGGCGGATCGGTGACCACCGGACCGATCGGCGTCGACACCGAATTCGTGCAGGGCTATGCCAAGCCCGCCTGAGCCGATGACACTTATCGACGCGCACATGCACATTCCGCGGCTGTCGACAGTCAAGCCGGCGTGGGCGGACTGGGCAAATCGATTCGGCACACCGGGCTGGCGCGATATGTTCGACGGCGACGGCGATCCCATCCCGATGCGTATCGATGCCTTGCTCGACTCCGAGGGCGTCGACCGGGCGCTGTTGTTTTGTGAATACAGCCCGCGTGCGACCGGAATCCAAACCATCGACGACAATTTGGCCATCCGCGATCACAATCCGGATCGATTCCGGTTGGTCGCCAACGTCAACCCGCACCTTCATCATCCCATCGGGGAAGAACTCGAGCGCCAGCTCAACCTCGGGGCAGTGGCGCTCAAACTGCATCCGGTTCACGGTGCGTTCTTCCCAGCCGATCCCGAGGTGCGACCCGTCTATCACATCTGCGCCGAACGAGGCATACCGGTGATCGTGCACTCTGGGGTATCCAGCTTCCCCGGGGCGCGTTCAAGTTGTGGCGATCCGCAGCTGCTACTCGACGTCATCGAGGACTTCCCAGAAATCAACTTTGTCTTCGCGCACGGTGGGCGCGGCTGGTGGTACGAAACCGCGGCGTTCCTGGCATTGGCCAAATCGAATGTGTGGCTGGATCTTTCAGGACTTCCGCCACGCAAGTTGCCCGACTACTACGCCCACTTCGACCTGGTTCGGCTGGCTGGCAAATGGATCTTCGGCACCGACTGGCCAGGCGTCCCCGGCATCAGAAAAAACGCCGCCGCACTGGCTCAGATCGGGCTGCCCGATGCCGTGCTGCAAGGCGTCTACGGTGGCAACGCCGCGAAAGTTTTCGCCGGTCTGGACATCTAACCAAACTCGCGGAACAAGAAAGGCGCAATCACTCATGGTCCAGACAATCGGCGTCATCGGCGCCGGAACGATGGGTATCGGCATCGCATACGTGTTCGCGGCTAGCGGCAGCCACGTCACTATTGTGGAGCCCGATCCCGAGCGGGCACAGGGAGCCCGTACCGCACTCATCGACCAAGCTGCAGCCGCACACGCGCGCGGAAAACTCAACCTCGCCGCCCGGGAAGCCTTAGGTGAACGCCTACGCTTTGTTCTCACGATCGCCGAGCTTCCCGACGCACTGGATCTCGCGGTCGAGGCCGTCCCCGAACGCGTCGATCTTAAACGACTCGTCCTCGCCGAGGCCGAAAAACACCGACCAGCGCTGCTGGCCACCAACACCAGCGGCATCACCATCGGCGAGTTAGCTGGCGCCCTAAACCACCCCCAATACTTCCTCGGACTGCACTTCTTCAATCCCGTCTGGTCGATGCCACTCGTCGAGATCGTGCGCGGCCGCCACACCCACGACACGACCGTGACCGCCGCCGAGAAGGCCGTGACACAGATCGGCAAAGAGCGCATCGTCGTGGCCGACACGCCCGGCTTCGCCACCAGTCGCCTAGGCGTCGCGATCGGGCTCGAAGCCATGCGCATGTTCGAAGACGGCGTCGCGAGCGCCGAAGACATCGACCGCGCAATGGAACTGGGCTACCGGCATCCGATGGGGCCAATAAAGCTCACCGACCTGGTCGGCCTCGATGTGCGGCTCGACATCGCCACCAATCTGGCCGACGCCTATGGCCCACGGTTCGATCCGCCCCAGATTCTGCGCGACAAAGTCGCCGCCGGCGAGCTCGGTCGCAAAACCGGCCGCGGGTTCTACAACTGGTGAGCGCGCACCGACGTGGCGCGCAACGCAGACAACGCCGTATCGACTGATAGCCCCGCAAATCCCCGCGAAGACAAGGAGTCCCATGAGCACGCCGCTGCAAAGCTTCCTCCTCGGTCGCTGGCACACCCCCGGTGACGACGGCCGCCCCCTATACGACCCCACCACCGGCGCCGAGATCGCCCGCATCGCCACCGAGCCGCTGGGCGGTGGGGACACTCTCGACTACGCGCGCACCGTCGGCGCGCCCGCGCTGAGCAAGCTCGACTTCACCACCCGGGCGGCGATCCTCAAAGACCTCGGCAAGTACCTCAGCAAGCACGCCGAAGAGTTCTATGCCCTGTCAACCAGAACCGGTGCAACGAAACGTGATTCGGCGGTCGACATCGATGGCGGCATCGCAGTACTCTTCGTCTACGCCAGCAAGTCCAACCGGGAGCTGCCCCCTGCCGGTCCACTGCTCGACGGCGACACCGAATGGATAGGCAAGTCTAAAACATTTGGAGTACAACATATTTACACCCCGCTCCCGGGGGCGGCGGTGCAGATCAACGCCTTCAACTTCCCGGTGTGGGGCATGCTGGAAAAGTTCGCTCCCGCATTCATAGCCGGGGTTCCCAGTGTCGTCAAGCCTGCCTCCCAAACCGCGTATCTCACCGAGCTCGTCGTGCGACGCATCGTCGAATCCAACCTGCTCCCCGAGGGGGCGCTGCAACTCGTCTGCGCGCCCCCGGGTGATCTGATTGACCATCTGAGCGGACAGGACCTGCTTTCAGTCACGGGCTCAGCCGCCACCGCCGCCACGCTGCGCGCCCATCCGGCGGTGGTGCGCAACGCCGTGCGTTTCAACGCCGAAGCCGACTCACTGAACTGCTCCATCCTGGGCCACGACGCGGTACCCGCCGCACCCGAGTTCGACCTCTACATCGAGCAACTCGTCACAGAAATGACGGTGAAAGCCGGCCAAAAATGCACCGCCATCCGCCGTGCGCTGGTCCCGCACCGTCTGCTTGAGCCCGTCACCGAGGCGCTGCGCGAACGCCTAGCAACCGTCCGTGTCGGCAACCCCGCCCGCGACGATGTCGACATGGGCCCAGTGGTCAGCCAGGCGCAGCGCGACGACGTTCGGCGCGCAGTCAGCACCCTGGCTGACGAATGTGAACTCGTCCACGGCCTTCCCGGCATCGTCGATGTAGTCGATGCCGACGCCGAGCGCGGCGCGTTTGTCTCGCCGCTGCTGCTGCGCTGCACCGACCCGGATGCGCGCGCACCCCACGAGGTCGAGGCCTTTGGTCCCGTCACCACCCTCATCCCGTATGGCACGACTGCGCACGCGATCGAACTGGCCGCCCGCGGTGCGGGCAGCCTAGCCGGATCACTGGTCAGCCACGACCTCAACTTCGTCCGCGACGTCGCGCTTGGCGTAGCACCATGGCACGGTCGGCTGCTGGTGCTCAACCGCGACGACGCCGCCGAATCCACCGGCCACGGGTCGCCGCTGCCGCACACCGTGCACGGCGGTCCGGGCCGCGCCGGCGGCGGCGAGGAGCTGGGCGGCATCCGCGCCGTGCTGCATCATATGCAGCGCACCGCGATTCAGGGGCCGCCAGCATTGCTGGACCGTCTAACCCCCGACCCAGCGCCATGACGCGAAGCGGTTACTCGGTTGTGATTTGGATGTTTGGCCGGCAACTGGCAACGATTTCGATCTCCCGAGGAGGGAAACTCCACTGCAATGACATCGAGCGCAGGCGAAAACCTCACGCAGACAACGGCATCAATTCAACTCGGCGACGGGCTGGAAGTCTCGTCCATCGGTGTCGGCACGATGGGTCTGTCTCCCGGAGTCTATGGCGACGCCACCGCTGACGACGCGTTACGGCTAATCCGGTCGGCGATCGATCGTGGGGCGACCTTCATCGACACCGCGGACGCCTACGGTCGCGGCGAGGGGGAGCGGCTAGTCGGGCGTGCGGTAGCTGGTCAACGAGAGCGAGTCACGCTGGCAACCAAGTTTGGCTATGTGGCTCCCCAGCAGGGGCGGCCGGTTGACGTCGGCTACCGGATGAAGCTGTTTGTCGACGCCAGTCCGCGGCATGTGGCGGCGGCGATCGATGCCAGCCTGCGCCGACTTGCAGTCGATCACGTCGACCTTTGTTACCGGCACTTTCCCGACCCCGCAGTGCCCGTTGAGGAGACAGTGGGCGCAATGGCTCAACAAGTGACCGCCGGCAAAGTGCGCCACCTCGGATTGAGCAACGTCACCGCAGAGCAGCTGCGTCGCGCACACACCGTGCACCCCATCGCCGCGGTGCACTGCGAATACTCGCTGTGGAACCGCAGCCCAGAACGCGACCTCGTCCAGGCCTGCCGCGACACCAGGACCGGCACCGTCGCATGGGGCCCCCTCGGATCTAGGTTCCTCACCGACACAGGGTTTCTCGACGGCCAGATCACCGTGGTACCGACGACCGATTTTCGCTCCCGCAACGACCGCTTCAATGCAGACAACCTTGGCCGCAACGCGCAGCGATTCGCTGCGCTCGCCGAACTAGCGCAGTCGGTGGGCTGCTCGAGCGCTCAGCTCGCTTTGGCATGGCTGATCCAGCGCGGCTGGGTGCCCATCCCCGGCACTCGTAATCTCGATCACCTGACCGAGAACCTGGTCGCGGCTCGCATCGCTGTCCCCGAACGCATCACGACGATCATCGACGAACGCTTCGGGCCCAATTCGGCAGTTGGGGCACCGTTTCATGAACCGTCGCCATAGGACCCCAACCACCCCGACGCCAGGAGGCAAAGTATGAACTCACCCGTGCACTATCAACTCGACGGCGCCATCGCGACCATCACGTTGGACCGGGCCGCCGACCGCAATGCCGTCGACCTCGCGGTGTGCGATGCCATGTATGCCGCACTAGAGCAATTTGAAGCCGAACCGCGGGCGCGGGTCGCCATCTTGACCGGCACCGGCCCCGTCTTCTGTGCCGGCGCTGACCTGAAGGCATTCACCACTGGTGATGGCCCGAAGATCGCCGCACACCGAGGCGGATTCGGCGGCTTTGTCCGCTATCGCCGCTCCAAGCCGGTAATCGCGGCGATCAATGGACACGCGCTGGCGGGCGGTCTGGAGTTAGTCCTAGCCTGTGAGCTGGCAGTGGCATCGAACCGCGCCCTGTTCGGCCTCCCCGAGGTGACAGTGGGACTCATGGCTGGAGGCGGCGGAGCGATCCGGCTGCCAACCGAGCTACCGCCCAAGATCGCGTTCCGAATGCTGTTGACCGGCAAGCCGATCAACGCCACAGATGCACTTCAGTACGGTCTGATCAATCAAATGGTCGATCCCGACGAGGTGCTGCCGTCAGCACTAGAACTGGCCAACGAGATCGCCGCCGCCGCGCCGCTGGCCGTGGCCGCATCACTACGGGTTGCACGCATCGCGCTCGCATTGCGCGACGAAGCCAATGCCTGGTCCATCAGCGACGACAAGATGGAAGCCATCTTTGACACCGAGGATGCCCGGGAGGGCATGCGTGCATTCGTGGACAAACGCCCACCGCAGTGGGGATCGGGGTAAGGCAGGCCATGTTGGTGTCTCGCAATACATCCGGATGCCATCGCGCCAACCGGACGTTTAACCCAAACCATTGTACTACAAAACCCTGGCGACCTACAATTAGATGTAGCAAATTGTCGGGTGCCAGTGAGACAGGAAGGGCTTGTGACAGCCGTAGGGGTTTTCGGTGCGCGGCCCGGGCATCCAAGCCCAGAGCGGCCAGGCAAGGTCGGTTGACTCAGATGTCCGTACGGCGGGTAGAGGGGTCGCAGAGACACATTGACCCACATCCAGAACTCACCGTGATCACCCGCACTGACCATCTGAGGGTTTCTTGATGGACTCCACGTCACCGGTGCCATCACCACACGAGGCGTTCAACGCGGCCGCTTACCTCGTGGATCGACACCTGCCAGAGGGCCGCGGTTCCTCTACGGCGGTGGTTACGTCGAGGCGCACCCTCACCTATGACGATCTTGCCGAAGCGGTTCATCGGGTGGCGGGCGGTTTACGACGGCTGGGTGTGCGCCCCGAAGAGCGGGTCATGCTGTGTATGGCAGACGGTATCGAACTACTCACGGGCATCCTGGGAACCATGTATCTGGGTGCCGTACCGGCACCGGTGTCGACGATGTTGACCGGCGCTGAGCTCGGCAAGCTACTCGCAGACTCGCGCGCAAAGGTACTCTGCGCCTCTACGGAATTCGCTCCAGCGGCGTCAGCGGCTGTCGGGTCCGCGCCTGAAGTCACTGATGTGGTGTTCGATGGAGTGACACCCAATAATCCGCTGGGCGTTGCTGTGCACCTGTGGGATGCGCTGGCGAACGCGGAGCCGATTCCGACGCCATACCAGACGTGGGAAGACTCGCCGGCGTTGTGGTTGTATACCTCGGGTACGACGGGAACGCCGAAGGCCGCGATGCATCGCCACCGTAGCGTCAGGTTGGTGGCCGAAAACTATGGAGTTGAAATCCTCGGTATTCAGCCTGAGGACCGCTGCCTGTCGGTGGCAAAACTGTTCTTCGCGTACGGAATCGGCAATACGTGCTTTTTTCCGCTGTCCGTCGGGGCAACAACGATTCTCGAGCGAGAGCGACCAACCCCGGCCACCATCGCCGAACGTATCCGCACCACGCAGCCGACGTTGTTCTTTGCTGTGCCGACCTTCTACGCGTCTATGCTGGCCACCACGCTTCCCGCCAACACATTCTCCAGTGTGCGCCTGGGCATTTCGGCGGGTGAAGCGCTACCCGCAGAACTTTATGAGCGCATCCGTCACCGATTTGGCGTTGAAGTTTTGGACGGGATCGGATCGACGGAGGCGCTGCACATCTTCTTGTCGAACCGACCGGGCGAGGTTGTCCCGGGCTCATCGGGTGTACCTGTGCCCGGTTACGAAGTCCAGCTGCGCGACGACGATGGTGTTGTGATTGCAGCACCCGAGCAGCCGGGCACTCTATACATTCGGGGATCCTCTATCGCCTCGGGATATTGGTGTCGCGCCGAGACGACGCGTCAAGTGTTCCAAGGAGATTGGCTTCGAACCGGCGACGCTTATGTTCAAAACCGTGACGGCTCTTACAGCTGTTTAGGGCGCAGTGGCGACATGCTCAAGGCTGGCGGGATCTGGGTGTCGCCCGCCGAGGTCGAGGAGCGGCTGCTGGCGCATCCCAGTGTCGCCGAAGCGGCGGTTGTTGCTGCGCCGGACGCGGCGGGGTTGGAAAAGCCGGTAGCCTGCGTAGTCGCACGAGATGGCCACCATGTGGATACCGACGAGCTCATTGCTTGGTGCCGCGAAGAGCTCGCGGCTTTCAAACGTCCACGGGCAGTGGTGGTGGTGCACGAATTCCCTAGGACTCCGACCGGCAAGATTCGCCGCAACCTCCTGCGCGAACACGTCGCTGATGTCCTACGACACGGCGCAGTATCGGCGTAGCGGACCGAGCGATACAACTTCTTAGCAACTGTCGTCGCCGTGACAGCGCCGCGGGGATGCAGGCAACGGCCGCACCGATATCTCACCACGTCCGTTGAGGTACTGGTGAATCCTGGGGCCCAACGCGGCCCGCGGATTCCGGACTGTCGCCGCTGCTTTCAATGCTTGGCCCAACCCGTTGACTGGTCGCATTGATCAACCGATCGGGCTCACGCCGAGGGCACCGCCGAACCTAGAACGAGATCACCCGCTACGCTCATACCAGGGGCTACGCCAGCTCACTACCGGGGTGTAACACAGTGTGACTTGTCGCACCTGCGTCCACGACATGTTTCTACCAGGCCGTTTCGTCATCCAAGCTAAAACGCATGCTCGGCGGCTCGTAACGCGGGTATCTGACTGAGGAAGTGCGGCGCGCAGGGTCGCGTAGTGGTCCCAAGGCGATATGTGTTGCACGGCACATCAGGTGCGATTCCTGATGACTCTGTTACTGCGGCGGTGGCTGATAGCCCCCAGCGGAGTTGCGCAACTGCCAAATTTGGGACGGGCACAAGAGGTTGACCGCATAGGAGATTAGATAATTGGCCGCGAACTCGTCGTTGGGTGTGACGGCACTTTTCACAGCAGTCATCACTTGCGCATAGTTGTCGCCTCGACTGACCCTGTCGCAGATCTCGTGGCCGTAGCCAATCGCGTCACCGTTGGGAAAGTTGTAGTGTCGGCGCACCGCAACGTTGTACATATACTCGACTTCAGGCACCGGGGCGGCGCCGCTACGCGGTGCGGTGATGAGCAGCGTCCCCGCGCTCATCCCGGCAGCAACAACGATGGTGAGTGCCGCTGACCTCCGGCGCATCATGGCTGATGACTGATGTCCCGTGGCGGCTCGTCTGCACGACGTGGCACCGGCTCGCTTGCTTGTAGGCTCCCAGAACGCCAACAGTCGTGCGTGCCAACGGATGTAGACAAGGGATGAGCCCGCCTTGGCTTTCTGGTATTTGAGCATAAGGCCCCCTGTGACGTGGCGTCGGCACATCTCAACCGATTCCGATCCGCTACGCGGCGGCGAGTTGTGTTTGTAGCTGGTCGACAAGTTGTCGAAGTGTATGGGAGTTGGAGGCGCCGCCATAGGTGTACCCGTCAGGCCGGATGAGCAGCGCCGTAACTGCATTGTGCGACAGCCAATCTGTCAGGCGCACATCGGCACCGAGGTAATGGCTCGGTTGGCCGGGATCTAGAGCGATGACGTGGGTGCCGATCGCTTGCAGAAACTCAGTGCGTTTCGAGCCGAGGGTGCGGGGGGCTGGTTCGCTGGTGGTTGTGATGAGGAGAAAACCCGGGCTGAAGAGCTCGTCGCTCAAGCAGGGGCCGTCTTGGGTTTGCAGGCGAGGTTGTATCGCGTACATTCCGGCGATGCTGTCTTCGGTTGAACTGCTGCGGATTCCGTACGAGATTGCTGGAAGGGATGGTGTTGGTGGAACTGCACCAGCTCGTAGTGCGGCATCACGCTGGGCTGCCTGTGCGGGATCGAGAGTGCAGCTGTGCTGGCCCATGAGCAACGATTGTTGGATTGCAGCGTCATTGAGCGGCTTTCTCTCTACGGTGTAGCTATCGAGAAGTGCGGGTGCGGCGAGGCGCCGCAGCACCAGGTCGAGTTTCCACGCGAGATTGGCGACATCAGCAATGCCTGAACACATCCCTCTGCCCATGAACGGCGGCATGAGATGCGCTGAGTCACCAGCCAGCAGTATGCGGTTGTCCCGCAGGGTATTTGCGCTCAGCGAGCGAAACTGATAGACGGCGTGGCGGACCAGTGTTGCGTTAGCGGGCGTGGCGTAGGATTGGAGTAGTTGCCAGACACGTGGCTCGGTGAAGTCGCCGGCGTGTTCTCCATCGAGCAGCATGAACTCCCACCGTCGATGCGTGCGTCCGTTGGCGATCATGGCGCTGGGTCGTTTGGGGTCGCACATCTGCGCCAGCCGCGGAAGCGACTTGAACGTGGATGGGTCATCGGGTCGGATGTCGACAACTAACCAGTTCTCGCTGAATCCGAAATCGTCGAGCGAGATTGTCGATGATGAGCGCACGACGGAATTAGCACCGTCAGCGCCAATTACCCAGCGTGCGTTGACGGTACGAGATTTCTGGGTCGGCCCGGATTCGGTTGAGATCGTTGGCAATAAAGTGAGCTGGACAGAGTCGGCGAATTGCACGATACGTTGGACCTGCCAGCCGCGGTCGACTCTGACAGACGGGTGCCGGCGCACGGCTAGATCCAGTGCCCGCTCGATCGTAGGTTGGTAGAAAAGGTAGGCCGCGGCCCATCCCGAGGGGTGTGGTGTGGTGAAGTCGATCTCTAGCGCGGGTTCGCCGTCCGCGCCGAACCATAGATATCGATCGACGGGCAGGGTTTCGCTATCGATGTCAGCATCCATACCGAGTCGGTGAAAGATGCGGCGGACTTCTCCGTCGAATCCGACCGCTCGGGGCAACGGGTAAGGCTCGAGATGGCGCTCGATGACCAAGACGCGGTGACCGTACTGGCCGAGTAGGGCTGCGGCGGTTTGGCCGACGGGGCCGTAACCGACGATAGCGACATCGACGTCAATGTCGGCTGGCCGAATCGTTGTCATGGTATGGGGTCCTGTCTAGTTGGTCGGTACAACGCGGGCCGGAGTATCTCTGTGTTATTGCGGCGGCATCGCGGGTGGTGGGTACACCCCGCGCAGGATCCACGGAAACCAGTTGATGCCGAATTCGAGTTCGTCGCTGGCGTCGTAGTCGGGGCTGGGATCTAGTGGAACGTCTTCAGGAATGACAACGGCTGCCTGCGGCCCAGTTTGCTGTCGGGCGGGGACGGGGTGAGGCGGTTCCTTCGGTTGGCCGTAGACGGCTACCAGAACAGTGCGATCGGGGCTGTTTTCCGACCACACACCGATTTGTGTGTGGCTGCAATCTGACATGATCGCCAAGTAGGCAGGGTTGTGATACCACTGATTGATCAACTCGATTCCGCTGATCGCAAGGGCGGGGTTGATCGCCACCGTTTCGGCCACGTTGCCGTGAAAACCGGCGGCGTTGGCGCGGTCTTGTGCCGTGGATCCATCAGAACCATTGTCGCCGTCGAGGTTTCGATTGGTCAGAACGTCGTGGGTGTGGCGTTGGGCGGCGAGCTGCAGTTGCGGGTTGATCCTGATGTCGTTGGTGCAGCCAGCCTGATGCTGAACGGTGTAGACGTTGGCGACCACACTATCGTTGAGGCGTTTGTTGTTGGGTATCAGCGTATTGTTGTCGCCGTCGGCGTGGGCGGCGGGAGCGATCAGTATCGCGGCGGCAGCCGAGACGCTCAGGCTGGCCCGGGTCAGTAGGTGGTATCGCATGATTGGGTTCCTTTCGGCTGGACATCAGCGACGGCGGGTGGCGAGCAGCGTTGCTAAGACATTGGGACAGGTGATTTGCGGTCGGCGCTGGTCGTTAGCCACCGGATAGACCAGCTGCGTGCAGAGCCGGCGTCGCGTTGTGGCACAGCGGGTTTGCTGAGAACGAGGATGTGACAGCAGGGTTCAAGGCGGCTGGGGCGTTGCGGAAGTCGCGGCGCTGCGCCGAAGCTTGAGGGGGCCCTCAGCGTTGAAATCGGACGAGTATTCCGACGACCTGAGGTCGGCGACCGCATCGGGGTTAGCGGTGTCGCTGTGCCGTCTGGAATTCGCATTTGAGATCAGACCGGGTCGAAGCCGGAGATCAGCCACGTTCCGGCGAGGTTATCAAGGCTCACTCGCACAGCCGAAGCGGTTTGGCTGGGTGCGCCGTTGCCGACCGTGACGGTCTGGTTCACGAATACCAAGACAACGGCATGCTGCGCGCTTGCCGATACGGATGCGGCCGCCGGGACAGTGGCTTGGGCGGTGATCTGTCGCTGTTGAGCGGCCGGGATGACCACGTCGTGGGTGAGTGAGGTGTATGAGTCGCGGAACTGACCGGTGAGGCGATCACGTGCGTCATTGAGTTGCTTGTCAACGGTATCGGGCCGATACGACAGCAATGCTGCGGTGGCATCGCGGGCTTTCTGTACGCTTTGGATTGCCGCGGTATCCGCTTGGTGGGCCGAGGAGATCTGCCACCGCGCGAATGCGGCCGTCAACGTCGATAGCAGCGCGATGGCTGGCAGTAGTGCGAAGACTGCGATACGAATCCAACGACGCGGTTGTCCGGAAGCCGGCGAGGCGTCGTCGGGCAACGTTGTTGCTTCCGAATCCGGGCCCGTGGCATCGGAGTTAGTTGTGTCGTCGAGGCCGGTGGCTGTTTCGTCCGTACAGTCGGCCATATCGTCGGCAGGTTCGGTGTGGTTGCGGGTGATTGCCATGGCGTGCTGTGTCTTTCAGATCGGATACGAGTGATCAGCTGGGTCGTGGATGAGCTGCTTTGCTAGGGAACAAATTCGACGTTGGCGACCTTGGCGTCGTTACCGATTTTTCGCACTACAATGCGCATCCGCCACGCTCGGGACGATTGGTCGGGGGATCCGGAGTTGGTGGTTTTGACGCTGACGGCGACGAGAACTTGTGCGTCATCAGGGGTTTCGGATTCAATACCAGCTTCGGTAACGCTGCCGACAGACTTGGATTTGGCTTGTTTGACTACGTCGATAAAGGGTTGTGCACGTTTGGAGAAGTCGTCGTAGAAGGTTCCGGTTGCTGAGGCCACGATGCGTTGGACATCAGTGTCGGCTTGTTGCCAGTCGATGGTGGTGAGGTTGAGCGCGGCTTGTTTACCGGTTTGTAGGAACAGTTGGCGTTGGCGTTGGTCTTGGTGGGCGTGGTAGGCGCTCAGGGTGAGCCATCCGGCTAGCGTGGCTAGGGCAATTGTGGCGGCGACGACGGTTGCGATGGCCCGGCGTGAAGGTTGAACGCGTTGCCGGATTGTCGCCGACGAAATCTCTTGGGCAGTACTGGTTTCGGTGGTGTCGGCTGCATCGTTCTCAGTGTTGTCGGCGATGGTTTCGCTGTCCTGGTGGTCGCTTTGCGTCGTTGCAGCGACCCCTGGGGCATCGGGGCTTGCGGTGTCGATCGCGGGGGTATCGGTGAGCTGGCGGGTCACCCGGCGGGCGGCGTGAGCAGTGTCTGCCATGTTTTCTCCTGATTTTGCGAATGGGCTAGGTCACCCTGGCGGTAGCGCTTTCCGTCGGGGCCGATGTATTCGCCTGTGGCGGGGTCGTATTCGGCGACGGCCAGCGGAGGCGGTGTGTTGGCCGGCGGTGTTGGCGGGTTGGATTGCGCGGTGGGCGCCGCGGGAATACGCGGTTGGGGAACGGGTTGCCCGGACAGCGTGGCGTTGGGGTCGCCTTTCCAGTTCGTGCCGTCGTTGAGCGGGACGTAGTTCTCCTCGCTTTCACACATTTGCACGGTGGGTGCGCGTTTCCCGGGTTTGGTTTCACACGGGGTGTTGCGGACACCGCGCACATTGAAGGGGGCGTCTTGGGGGATTCGGCAGTACAGGTCGCCGTCTGGGCGGTTGGGGTAGTCTTCGTAGCTTTGGACTCGAACTTGTTGGGGCGGAAGGAATCCGGTGTTACACACGGGCGGGAGGTTGAGGTTGAGGTTGAAGCTGATGTAGGCGCCCTTGTAGGCCTGTTTGGTGTTGCGGTTGGCCGCGGTCAGAGCCTGCATGATTTGGGTGCCTTGGGGTAGCAGGACGAGGAGTTGTTCGATGTTGGGTGCAAAGGTGATGGCTACCTGGTCGAGGCTGACGAGGTTGGCTAAAAGAATCGGCAGGGTCGGCTGGAGCCGTTCGAAGAGCTGGCGGGCTTCGTTGGTGGTGTCGGGACCGGTGCGCAGAATCTGCTTGAGGGATTCGTCGTGGCGACGGAGTTGCTCGGTGATGGTGGCTGCGTGGGCGCTCCACGCGGCGATGGAGTCGGTGCTGTCAGCTTGACTGTTGAGGACCGGTGGAGTTCGGTCGATGAGGGTGGTCAGGTCGGCGAGGTCGCTGTGGGCGGCTGCTGCCAACTGGCTGGAGCCTTTGACGATGCGTGCTAGCTCTGGGCCCAGTCCTTCAAACGCGGTGTAGGACTCATCGATGACGGTGCGCACATTGTCGCCGGGGATGGCTTGCAGACCGCGGTTGGTGGCGTCGAGCAAGGTGTTGATGTCTTCGGGTACCGAAACGTTGCTCGCGGAGATCACCGAGCCGTCGTGCAGGGGTGCCGAGGTGGCGTCTCGTGGCAGCAGAGCGACGAAATTTTCTCCCACGGCCGTTTGGCTGTGCACTTCGGCTCTGAGGTTGGAGGGAATGTGCACCCCGGAGTCCAAGGACAGGTGCGCTTGGACCCCGCGGTCGCTGAGTTCGACGGTTTCGACCCGGCCTACTTCGGTGCCGCGGTAGGTGACGTTAGCGCGCGGGTAGAGTCCTGCGGCTTCGGGCAGTTGCAGTGTGACGTCATAGCGTCCGATGCCGAACAGCATCGCGGGCAGGCCGATGTACTGCACGGTGGTGACGGCGGCGCCGGTGAGGGCGACGACGGTAAAGATGATCAGTTGGATCTTGATCCGTAGCGTTAGTCGCATCAGTCAGCGGCCTTGATCGGAGCGATAAGGGGCGATCAGTGGGTTGCCCGCGGTATAGGGGCTGGGCAGTTGGCCGATGGTGCGTCCCCACTGCAGTTCCAGTTCGGTGAGATTGCCTTCGAATCGGGTGGCGGTGAAAAAGGACGAGTCGAGTCGGCTCAGGGTCAGATCGACGATGAGGGTGACGTTGGCGAAGTCACCCCGGAACCATTTCTGGACGGTTTCCTTGGGCCAGGGGAAGTCGGTGAGGAAGCTCAGTGCGCGTGTCATGGCAGGGCCCGCGTTGGCCAGCGAGTCAAGGACTGGGGCAAGGTCGCGCAGTTCTTTGACGAAGTTGTCTTTGGTTTGGCGGACGGCGTCAGCAGAAAGTGCGCTGAATTTGCTGAAGTGGTCGGCGGCCTCAGCGAGGGTCTGGCGTTGTTGTTTGAGGACCGCCAGCGCGTCGGGGATGGTGCGCAGTGCGTTGTCCAGTACGGGTTTATCGTCGGCAAACTGGCCGACGAGCTTGTTGAGGCTGTCGGTGGCCGCGATGATGTCGCCGGTTTGATCGTTGAGTCTGTTGGTGTAGGTGTCGATCTGGGCAATGAGGTCGCGCAGGTCGTTTTCGCGGCCGGCCAGCGCGGTACTAAACGCTGCGGTGATGTCTTGCAGTTGGCCGATGCCACCGCCATTGAGTAGCAGCGATACCGCTGCCAGGGTTTGTTCGGTGGAGGGGTAGGCGCCAGCCGAAGCGAGCGGGATCAGCGCTCCGTCGCGCAGTTTGCCTTGCGGCGCCACACCTTTGGGGGCTGCCAGTTCGATGTGTAGGGAACCGAGCAGGCTGGTCTGCCCGACGGTGGCCACCGCGTTGGCGGGCAGGTCGACGTCGCCGTTGAGTCGCATGGTTACCAGGGCGTGCCAGCCCTGGCGTTCAATTTTGGAGACAGCGCCCACGGTGACGTCGCCGACGCGCACGCGGGAGTTCTGTTGGATGTTGTTGACGTCGGGCAGTTGGGCTTGGATGGTGAAGGCGCCGGGCCCGTGGCCTTGGGTGCCAGGTAGCGGCAGGGAATTCAATCCATGCCAGCCGCAGCCGGTAAGCGCTGCACCAAGCGCCACAGTCAGCACCGCGAAGAATGCCGCGCGGCCGGTCTGGGTGGTCATGAGCCTCCTTCGGGTGGCATCATCAGGCCCCGCAGCCCGTCGGCGGGATTCGTCGGTTGGGCTTCGGCGGGCAGCGCCTGCGCTGGTGGTGGCGCTTGCGGTGCGGGCGGGTTGGGTGCGGGCTGGGGTGGGATGTAGTCAGGGCGCAGCGAGTCTTGGCTGTAGGTGACTTCGTTGGGTCGTGCGATGGGCCCCACAAAGGGATTGAGTCCGATGGGGGGGAAGTTGTATTGCCGGTTTTTGATAATTGGTGCCAGATATTGCACGCAGAGTTTGGCTGCTTGTTCGGCACCCAGGCGCGATGCAGCCTGGATCGCGCCGCACACGAAGGTGATGGGGTTGGCGAATTGGTTGATCGCCAAGGCGCCGGCTAGGGCCGCTTGTGCTGGGTGGTAAATGTTGACGAAGTTCGACAGCGTGGTAGGCGTGACGTGCAGGACTTGTTTGAGGTCATCGAGATGGTTGGTGAGTTCAGTCGTGATCGAGGCGAGCCGATCCGTGGTGGTGCCCAACGCGTCGCGGTGTTCGGCGAGGAAGGTCTTCACATCACCGACCGCGGCACTGAAATCATCGAGGGCTTGGCCGATTTCGTTGGGGTCATTGGCGATCAGGCCGCTGACCTGAGCCAGATTCTTGTTCAGTTGCATCATCTGTTCAGTGCTGTCTTGCAAGGCGCTGGCCAGCATCGCGAGGTTCTTCACGGTGCCGAAGATGTCTGCGCGGTGGTCGCCCAGCGCGGACAGTGTTTGGGACAGTTGGATGACGGTGTCGCGCATGTGGGCGCCTTGTCCGCGCAGGTTGTCGGCGGCGGTGTTGATCAACGAGCCCAGCGTGCTCACGCCGCCGGGTTGTGTCGGCTGCAGGGTGTCGGTCAGCTTTTTCAGTTGCTGACGAAAGTCGTCGTATTCGACGGGGACGGCCGTGCGGTCTCGCGGGATGACCGCGTGGTCGCCCAATAACGGCCCGGCGTGGTAGGCGGGGGTGAGTTGGATCGCGCGGGCGGTAACCAGCGACGGGGACAAAATGACAGCCTTGGCGTCGGCGGGGACGCGGTATTTCGCATCGACCCAAAATGAGATCTTCACCTGCTGGGGTTGAGGGTCGATACGCTCGATCTTGCCGACGGTGACCCCGAGAATGCGTACATCGTCGTTGGCGAAGACGCCGTTGCTGTTGTCGAAGTATGCGGTGAGGTGAGTTCGGGGGTTCGTGGCGGGACGGATGACGATGGTCAGGACTCCGCCAATCAAGGTGAGCGCGAGTACCGTAGCGAGGACGCGCCGCCGAGTCGGCAGCCAGGTGCGGCGGGTCGTGGTCGTTGTCATGGATGGGTCTCTCCCGGTGGCGGATTCGGCGTCGGAGCACTGGGTTGCGGGACCTCGCTGGGTGCGGGCACATAGACCGGCCGGGGTGTCGGCTCGGGGATCGACTGATGGCCGGGCGGTTCAGGTGCGGGAGGCCCTGGCGGCGGCCCGCCGGGTGGGGGTGCGGGTTCGGGCTCGCGGTAGGGGTAGCAACCCGGCCCCGGCAGCGGGCACGGATGATCGCCGGGGTTTCCGGTGATCGCATCGGGCAGGGTCCGATTGGGCTCGCCGCCTTGTCCTGTTCTGGGGTAGGGGACAGGCAGTGGGGGTGTGCCGGGTTGGCCCGTCTGGGGATCGGTGCGCTGGGAGGGCAGTAAGACGTGGGGGTCGAGGCCGAGGTCGGAGAACGCCGCCGAGATGAAGGGCTGAAGGAACTGGCCAGGTAACAGATTGGAGACGTAGGCCTTGAAAAACGGTCCCGAGGACAGGGCTTCACCGAAGGACATCGCGTAGTCACCGAGCAGTTTGAGTGACTGCGTGACTTGCTGTTTGCGGTTGTCGACGATGGCAAGTACATCGTTGAGCTTGTCGAGGGCGGGTTTGAGCTGGGAGCGGTTGTCGGCGATGAAGCCCGAAAGCTGGCGGGATACCGCGGAGATATCACCGGCGAGGTGATCCAGTGCAGCGCTTTGGCTTTGCAGCTGAACGAACAGGGCATTCGCGTCGGCGATCAGCGCCACAACTTGGTCACTGCGTTTGGCCAGCACTGCGGTTGCCTTATGCGCGTCGGCCAGCAGTTGACGTAGCTGCTGGTCCCGTGTGTTGAGGGACTGGGAGAATCGTGCGACTCCTTGCACGGCGCCGGCCAAGTCGTTGGGGGTGTTGCGGAAGGTGTCGGCGAGGGTGGCCAGCGATTGGGAGATCTGGTCGGTGTTAAGGCCGCTGATGGTGGCGGTCAGATCGCCGAGCGCATCGGGCAGCTGGTAGGGCGACGAGGTGCGGTCTAGCGGAATTGGACCGTGTTGTTCACCGGTCCCGCGGGGCGTGACTTCCAGGATCTTGGTTCCCAGAAGACTTTTGGTTTTGATCGCCGCTTCGCTGTCGTCGCCGAGATGTACGTCATCGTTGATGTGGAAAGTGACCAAGACCCGTTCGCCGTCGAGCGCGATGTCGGAGACCTGCCCGGCACGAAACCCTGAGACTTGCACCGCGGCATACGGTGTCAACCCGCCGGCGTCGGCGAAGTAGGCCTGGTAGGTGGTTCCGGTGGTGAAGAACGGCAGTTTGTCGTACTCGAGGGCGGTCCCGACGATCGCTGCCGTCAGCGCTAGACCAAGAGCGCCCACGGCGAGGGGATTGCGCTGGTCGAGTGGTTTCACTGGGGGGTACACCGTCCTGTGGCCTGGCTGGCTACCTTGACATAGACCGGTTGGCCGCCTTTACCGTTGAGTTTGAGTACGAGGTCGCACAGGTAGAAACTGAAGAAGTCACCATAGAGTCCTTGGCGGCCCAACGCTTTATAGGTGTCGGGCAACGTGTTGAGTAGATCGTCGAAGTAGGCGCGGTCGCCATTGACCAGTGAGGCGACCCGGTCGGTCTGGGTTATGACCTGCGTAAAAGGGACGCGCGCCTGGCCGAGCATGTCGGCGACTTGTGCTGCGGCGGCGTCGCCGTAGGCGATGGCATTGGAGATGTCGGTCTTGCGGGCCGCAAGGGTGGACACGATCTGCGCTGTTGCGTCGACAGCCTTGTCGAATTGGGCAGCCTGGCCCGACAGGGATCCCAGGACAACGTTGAGGTTGGTGATGACTTGGCCGATCAGGCGGTCACGATCAGCGAAAGTGGTTGTCAGCGCGCCCGTTTGGGCGAAAAACGAGCTGATTGCGCTGCCTTCCCCTTGGAATGCGGAGATGAGCTGGCCGGACAGCGTGTTGAGCTGATCGGGGTTGATAGCGCGGAACAGGGGACGAAAGCCGCCGATCAGCGCATCGAGGTCGAGTGCGGGCGCGGTGCGCGACAGCGGGATCGTCTGGCCGGGTCGCAGCCGGTGGGTGTCAGATTTGCCTTCCAGCAATGCTACGTAGCGCCCGCCGATCAGATCGTCGTAGCGGATCACGGCTTGGGTTCCGGCGGTGAGGATGACGCTGTTGTCGAGACTGAATGTCACACGCACGGTGGCATCGGGGTTGATTTTGATGTGGCCGACTTTGCCGACTTCGACGCCGGCGATGCGCACAAAGTTCCCTTGTTCGAGCCCCGAGACGTTGCTGAACTCGGCGTCGTAGCTGGCGTTGGAGTTGAATCGAAGTTGACCGAACACGACGACGAGCGCCACGATGCCCAACAGGCACAGTGCACTGAAGATCACCAGACGCCAGGCGGCGCCCCCCAGATTTTCTTTCACCGCATTACCTTTCGCTGCGCAGGAAGGTGTGCTTGTCGTCTCATGGCCCCGGTGCCGCCGGTGGGGATGGGGCTGGCGGTGCGGGCACACCGGGGTACAGCGGCGTGCCGTCGGGCCCGTAGAGCGGCGCACCGTAGGGGGGTGCGCCGGGGTAGGGCATAGGCCCGGGCGCCGGGCCGCCGAAGTAACGGATGCTGGGCGGTTCGGGAGTCCCCCGGGTGACGGGCAGGTAGTTGGCCCAGCCGGGAAACCCGATACCGGGATTGGGCCGGATATCCATCCCGGTGCCCCATCCGGTATCCGTGATCAGCTGTCGGACCGGGAAATCTTTGTCGACGTTGGGTAGCGAGCCGCAACTGGGTTTACCGCCTGGGCCGCCTTTGGCGTTGACGATAGGAAGGTTGTCGGGGTAACGGTAGGGATCTTGACCAAACAGCAGGGCGCTGTCCATCAGCAGGGACCTGCCGTCGTCGCCGCCGGCAGCCCCATAACCGCCGTTGTCGAGGAAGAACTTCGCGCCCACCAGCAGGCAGGTGTAGGTCGGCTGGTATTTGTTGAGCAGCTCGGTGGTGGGCGCCAGCATATTGACTGTGTTGGTCAGGTGCGTGAGGTTGGGAGCCAGCAGCGTGGTGCCCGCCTGCGAGAATCCGATGGTGTTGAGCAGCAACGCATCCAGTGCGTCGGCTTGAGTGGTCACGGTGGCACTGGTGGTCGCGGCGGCATCAAGGGTGGTGATGAGGCGGGGGGCGGCACGGCCATAGGCATCGCTGAACCCTTTCAGGGATTGCCAGTCCCGCCTGAACGTTTCGTAGCGCGGGTTGAGCTCTGCGAGCACCGCATCGGTGTCGGTGATGGCCTGGCCGATGGTGTGGCCCTGGCCGCGAAACGCTTCGGACAGCGCGCCTAGGACGGCGTTCAGTTTGGCGGGGTCGATGGTGTGTAGGAGGTTGGTGAGGTTGTCGAAAACAGTGTTGACCTCGGTGGTCACATTCTGCGATGTCAACACTGCGCCGGCGGCCAATCGACGTGCCTCGGGGTGTTCGGGGTAGACCAGGTCAACGAATTTGGCGCCGAAGGCGCTGGTGACGCGGATTCGGGCACCAATGTTGGCGGGGATGTAGCGCAGCTGACCGCTGTCGATGGCCAATTTCAGTGCGACCGGCTCGTTGCCGCCGACGACGGAGGTAACCTCACCGACCTGGACGCCGCGGAGTTTGACTTTGGCGCCGGTTTCCATGACGAGCCCCGAGCGCGCCGAGGTCAGCGTCACCGGAATCGTGGAGCGGAAGCTCTTATTGAACAATGCGGTGGTCAGCACGACGAACAGCACGAGTACCGCCACGAAGATCAGCACCCACACCCGCGGGTGCAGTTTGAGGAACCGCTCAGAATGCTGCACCGAGCTCACCCCGCCAGAGTGAAGTTTCCGGTGCGGCCATAGACGGCCAGCGAGATCATCAGCAACACGAGCACCGCGACGACTAATGATGTACGCACGGCACGTCCGACGGCCTCGCCGACTCCGGCCGGGCCGCCGGTGGCGTTGAAGCCGTAGTAAGTGTGCACGAGCATGACGACTACCGCCATCACGGCGGCCTGCAGCAGCGACCACAGCAGATCGGTCGGATTCAGAAAGGTACGAAAGTAGTGGTCGTAGACGCCGGTCGACTGGCCGAACAACAGGGCGGTCGACGTGCGCGCGGAGACGAATGCGGCGAACAAGGCGATGCAATACAGCGGGAGGACGACGACGACGCCGGCGACCACGCGAGTCGAAGCCAGGTAGGCCACCGCGCGGATACCCATGACTTCCATCGCATCGATCTCCTCGTTGATGCGCATGGCGCCGAGTTGGGCGGTTGCTCCGGCGCCGATGGTGGCCGCCAGGCCGATGACAGAAGTGAGGGGGATGACGACGCGGCTGTTGAAGAAGGCCGCTAAGAACCCGGTGAGCGCTTCCACCCCGACGCCGGCCAAGGCGTTGTAGCCTTGCACCGTGATGATTGAGCCCGCCGACAGGGTGAGAAACCCGACGATGCCCACGGTGCCGCCGATGACCGCCAAAGCGCCTGTGCCCAAACCCATTTGGGCGACTTGACGCAGCGTCTCAATTCGGTACTCGCGCAGTGCGAAGGCGCTGTAACTCAGGGTGCGTAGGTAAAATACAATCTGGTAGGCGAATTGGTCGAAGCGCCCCAGCGCCCGCCGGATAAAATGTTGGGTTCGCGGAATCTGTTGCCGCGCAACAACACTCATCGCGTCGCCTTAACGCCGACGGCGGTGGTGACCAAGTTGATCACGAACAGTGACATGAACGCGTAGACAACCGTCTCGTTCACCGCGTTGCCCACTCCGGCCGGGCCCCCGCCCACCGAGATCCCTTTGTAGCAGGCGATCATGCTGGCAGCCAGACCGAATAATCCGGCCTTGATGAGTGCGATGAACAACTCGGGCAACCCGGTCAGCACCGTCATGCCCGCGACGAACGCACCCGGAGTGACGTGTTGGATGAACACCGAAAAGATGAACCCGCCGACGATTCCGGTCAGGATGACGACACCGGACAACATCATCGACACCACGGTGGCGGCCAGCACTCGCGGGACCACCAGCCGTTGTAGCGGGTTGATGCCCAGTACCCGCATCGCGTCGAGCTCCTCGCGGATCGTACGGGCACCCAGGTCCGCACACATCGCGGTGGCCCCCGCACCCGCGACCACGAGCACCGTGACAATCGGCCCGATTTGGGTGACCGCGCCTAACGCGGTACCCGACCCGGAAAAGTCGGCGGCTCCGAACTCGATGAGCAACACATTGAGGGTGAAGACCGACAACACCGTGAACGGAATCGACAGCAGCAGCGTCGGAAGGATCGACACACGCGCAACAAACCACGACTGCAGCAGCAGTTCCCGCCGCGCAAAAGGTCGGCGCGGTACTAGCCACAGCGTGGACAGCGCCATGATGAAGAAATCACCCACGGCGCGCATGGGTTTGGTGACTATGCTGGCCACCGTCATTTGGGCGCGCCCGCGATCGAGTGCTGCACCGATGCGCCGTGTGACACCAGGTCGACAATTCCGGCGCTGTGTGTGAGCGCGTTGACGTCGTCGCGCGATCCTGCGCGTCGGGATCCCTGCGCGATGGCGGGGTTGCTTCGTCGCCCGGCGAACACGGCGGTGTGTTCTTGCATTGTCGGGTCGTTCAACGCGGTCCTCTGGCGTCGGTGCGGTTTATTGAACAGATTGGCTGAGTCTAGGGCAGTGGGCAATTCTGTGTACAGGTTTTAGGCCGGTACGTTTTGCGCACGACTGTGACATGCAGGGATGCCGTAAACGGGTAGTTTCTTGGGGGTGTGCCCGGTGGCTTCGCTTGTGAGAGTACATACAGGTTGGTGCGTGAGCTGGTGCGATGAACCGGGGTGTACTGGGTCGTGATGCCGCCGCCCAGCTCCAGGGCGCGCCGCGCCGCGGTGCAGTCGGCCAGTCGGACCCACCGGATGATCGAGCAATCCCGGCTGAACCCCAGATTCGATGACGCTGATGGCCGACGACGGTCCGCGGCACAGGTTTGTCGCGAGCTGTGGGTGCACTCGATCGTGGTCTCAGATCGCTGTTTTACCGCCAGTGGTGGTGTCGTCTGTATGGATGCGTTGCAGGAAGTCGAGCAGGTAACGGTTCACCACGGAGGGTGCTTCTTCTTGGATCCAGTGGTTGAATCCGGGCAGAATTGCCGAAACCTGCAAGTCTGTGACGTATCCGTCCATCACCGAGGGCGGCATGAATCTGAGCACGGGATCGTCGCCGCCCGCAACGAATATCGCGGGGCAGTCGATGGTGGCGCCGTCATATGGCGCGAGTATTTCCCAGTTACGGTCGAAGTTCCGGTACCAGTTGAGCGGCCCGGTGAAGCCGTTGCGCTGTAAGGCGTCGATGTAGACGTGTTGGTCTTCTGCGCTGCGCCAAGGAAAACGCGGCGGAGGTGCTACGGACTGCCAGCCGTGGCGGTCGGTCACCCATCGGCCCGCGATGGCGCGTTCAATGTCGGCGGCGAACGCCGAGTCGGCGGCGCCGGGTTGTTGAAGCCACAGCATGTAGAAGTCGTCGCCCATCAGTTGTCGGAAGAATTCGGTGGGCCGCACTGGTGTACGGGGCACGTAGGGCACCGATAGTGCGGCGACGCCATCGATGCGGTCGGGATGTCGCAATGCGATGGCCCAGCCGACCAGTGCGCCGAAATCGTGACCGACGAGGGTGACGCGACTGGCGCCAAGACTGTCGATGAGATCGATGATATCGCGGGTCAGGTGGGTGATGTCGTAGTCGGCGACCTCGGTCGGCACCGACGAGCCGCCGTAGCCGCGCTGATCTGGCGCCACCGCACGATAGCCAGCAGCGGCCAGGGCGACTAGTTGATGACGCCAGGAGTACCACAGCTCGGGGAAACCGTGCAGAAAAATTACGGTCGGTCCTTCGCCCATTTCGGCGATGTGCATTGATATTTCACTCAAGCGCATGCTGCGATGCCGGACTTGGGCGAGCGCGTTGGCGTCTGCGTTGTTGGGGGGTGTCGCCATGTGTTCGGTGCCTCGTATCGGATCGGGTGGGGCCGTGATAGACGATGACCGGTCGATGGGGTGAGTGTTGCTGGCGTGCATCCAAGCGAGTCGCCGGCTGGGCCCGCCGTAGGGCAGTCGACCAGCTACCGACGCCGCGGGGCTCTCAGTGCCGGTTCCAGCGCGGGGCTTGGCAGATCGAGTGCGGTGGCGGCGGTGGCGTACACGTAACGGTCGGGTCGCACGATGACGAACCGCGCATTACTGCGCGTCATCCATTGCCACAACTGACCTGAAGGATCACCGATCTCGCCGTCGGTGACGACCGATGTCCCTGGACGCACAGTCAGATATCGGGGCTCGAACCGTTGCCACGCCTTAACGAAGCCTTGGGGAAGCTCATCGGCGGTGGCGTTGAGACCCAAGATGGCCCAACCTATTCCAAGCGCTTCATCGATCGGCACCAGATGGACTTCAGGCTCGGCGACAGTGACCGCTTTGATCAGATGACCGACCGTGTTGGTCTTCTTCCGTTTGGCGGGTAGTGCGAGAAATCCTTGCGTGAGGGGAGCCGGGCGCAAGATGGCAACGCTGAGCGCTTTCTCCACGCCCGGGAGTCGTTGCACCAGCCGCAGCACGCCGTCACGCATACGGGCAGCAATGCGATTGGGCGGCATGACGATTCGGCCAATCCGTACCGCCGAGGCCGACATCGCGTCATGGTGTGGCTCTCGTTCGGCCTGATATGTATCGAGTAGCGTGGCGTCGGCGCGCCCTCGCAGGACAGCCTCGATCTTCCACATCAGATTGGCCGCATCGCGGAACGCTCCCGAACATCCTTGCCCGGCGAACGGTGGCATGACATGGGCGGCGTCGCCGACCATCATGACCCGACCCACGCGCCACTGCTGGCACTTGCGCACGTGGAAGGTGTAGTTCCACATTCGGGCGATTTCCACGTCATCGGGCGTGATGCCGTCTTGAGCAAGAATCTGCCAGACGCGTTCGGATGTGAGTAGCTGCTCGGCGTCTTCGTCTTTGTTGATACGCCATTCCCAGCGGTAGTAGCCGCCGGGACATGGGCATCTGACGCCGGGACGCTCAGGCAAACAGACGAACTGGAAGTGTGGTGATCGGTTGAGCGGCCGTTTCACCTTGGCCTGCACATCCATCCATTGCTCTGAATACGAGTCGCCGGCAAAGGTGACGCCGAGTTCTTTGCGCACCACGCTGCTGCCCCCGTCGCACGCAAGCAGGTAGCGAGCGTGCAGCGTCGTGTGCTCATCGGTGCCGACATTGGCCACGCGGAGGCTGACCATATCGTCGGATTGGACCATGTCCTGGTACTCCCAGCCGCACTTGACGGTGACGCTGGGCCAGCGCTGCACACCCTCGCGCAGCACCGCCTCCAGCCAGGGCTGGTGAAAGAAATTGGCTTGCGTCTCAGCGCAATGCTCCGTGGGGATGGGAAGTACAGACAGAAACGGGTTCCCATCGAGGCCGGTGAATTGAATCGTTGTGCCACAGTGCATGGTGGCCGTCGCCGCCTCGTAGAGGCCGAGGTTACGAATGATGCGCAAGGACTCGGCGTCGATCGAGATGGCACGCTGACGTGGGAAGACATCGGCATCGCGTTCCACAACCACGGTGCGCAATCCGAGTTGGCCGGCAAGATTGGCGGCGGTCACTCCGGCCGGGCCGTATCCGACAATCGCGACGTCATACACCTGCTCGTCGGCGTCGGACCCTGTCACGCTCGTCTCTGATGAATCCGACTGCGATCCGTCAAGCACCGTCACAGCACCAAACCATTCCCTGCGACTGCGCTCATGGTCGCTGTCGGCCGCAATCGCAGCAGCGCCGCCAGAAGCGGTGCACACAACAGACTCATCATCGAGCCCCCTTCTTGACCGGAGTTAGCTGGACTGGCGTCGATATCGGCGCACAGCGGTGTGCGCGCCGACCGGCGGCCGCATTGTGCTCGCTGGCTGGTCAGCCCTGCCGAATCGTTGTGCGCAGAAACGCCGGTGCCCCGCAGCACCGCACGTCGTGCGGTGAGCCCGAGCGTCCAACACGCAGTGTGACGCAACTCGGCGACGGGCAGGGGCGTGACGTTTGACACGCACCCGACTATAGACCAACCTGTATACAGGTTTGGAAGGGGATTGGATCCAGACGACCGCCGACCGGCGGGGTAGTGGTCGACATGCACGCCACCTCTCAACACCCCCGCCACCCGTAGCTGGATACAGAAAACTAGGGAATGGAGAGCAACCGCGCTAGTGAGCTGCATGACTATCCAGAAAAGCGTGTCCGGATGACGGTGATACTGTGCGCTTCTGTACGCAGTTTGGGTTTGCGGGTCGCCTGTGTTCGAGCCAAGTCGGTCTGAGATTCGTTGTGAGGTAGAGGAGCAGGAAATCCATGGAACTGGGATATATGGGACTCGAGGTGTCCGACCCGACCGCGTTTGGTGACTACCTCTCGGGTGTGCTCGGCTTGATACCGGGTCGTCCCGCCGGCACGCGGGCATCCACCTGGCGAATGGATGGCAAGGTCCATCGGCTCTTGGTTGCGCCGGGCGCGGCCGATGATGTGAGTTATGCGGGGTTCTTGGTGGCCGACCGCGCAGAGTTCGACGCGACCGTCGCCAGCCTGCGCGATGCCGGTTTCGACCCAATCTCTGGTGCGGGCGAGGAGATAGCCGCACGCGGTGTTGAGGAGATGGTCTACGTAACCGCGCCGTGGGGTGTGCGCGTTGAGATCGCGCGGGGCCTGCAGGACGCCGATGAGCCCTTTGACTCGCCGCTGCAGCCCGGCGGTTTCCTCACCGGCGACCTCGGTATGGGTCACGCAGTTTTCTGGGTCTCCGGTGGGCGCGCTGAGTTCGATGCTGCCGACGCGTTCGCGGTCAAGGCGCTGGGTCTGAAGCTGTCGGATTGGCTGGAGATCGAGATGGGCGGTTTGGCGGTTACCGCGAACTTCTACCATTGCAACGGCAGGCACCATTCGCTGGCGTTCGTGTTCGTGCCGGTGCCGGAATTGCCCAAGAAGCTTGATCACATCATGATCGAGACCGTTTCAATGGACAACGTCGGCAGCGCCTATGACCGCGCGCTGGAGGCCCGTTGCCCCATCGCGCGCGACCTCGGCAAACATCCCAACGACCGGATGTTCAGCTTTTATAGTGCTGGCCCAGGCGGCGTGCAGTTTGAGTTGGGCGCGGGCGCGGTGACCGTTACCGACGACTGGGAGGTCGTCAAATACGACCGGATCAGTGCCTGGGGCCATCACGCGGGGGCCGCGGCCCCCGCGTGATGGCCCCAGCTCTTTTCGGCCGCCTGGGTTGTCGTTGCTAGCCCCGGCTGCTTGATGCACGGCTAACGGCTTCGCGGATCATCATGGGATCGTGAGTGGGGTCGAGCTTGGCCAGTGTGGTCAAGGCTGTGCGCGCCAAATGAGCGGCGATGAGCCGGCCGCACGTGACGGCGTCGCCTTGCTGGGCGGTTCTCATGATGGACGCGTGCTCATCATGGGCGATGTTGGCGAGTACCATTGCGTCACTGGCTGATTGGCGATAGAAAGCGCGGTAGCGTTCCGCGTGATCCCACAATTCTTCAAGTTGTGAGCGCATACGGGGACCCACCGCGCTAAACAATGCTGTGTGAAACACCCGGTGAGGCACGTGAAAAGCGTCATAGGATGTCGGGTCGGTCAAAATATTGTCCATCTGTTTGAGCGCCGCGGCGGCCCGGTCAAGGGTTGCGCTGTTCAGTTTCGGAACGCTGGCCTGCACACCGAGCGACTCGAGCATGATGCGCATGGCCGCGACTTGTTCGAGGTCATCAACCGACAGCGGCGCGACGCGAAGTCGTCGGTTGAAATCGCCCTCGAGTAGGCCTTCGCTTTGCAGCCGGCGAAGCGCTTCGCGCAGCGGGGTGCGGCTGATGTTGAGCTGGGCGGCCAGTCGTACCTGCGACACGAAGGCCCCGGGGGCGAGTTCGGCGTTGATGATCGCCCGTCGCACGGTGTCGTAGGCTTGCGCGGTGGTGCTGACAGGGTCTTCACGAGACGCTGCAGCGTCTGTGTCGGCGCCCGCGACGACCGTTATCTCTGTCATGGGTTCGACTTCGATGCGGTGGATCGATGGGGCCGATCATCCACTCGTCGGCAAGATTGTGCCATCACAGCGTCTACAGTAGCCTGATCGGCTCGTTTTCTGCATACAGTTGGGGCTGTCCGAGGATGCTGGCACGCGAGGCGACAGCGCGATGGTAGACGACGTCGAGTGCGGGATGGGTGAGCGCGGAATCCTTGAGGATCTCGCCGCGAACCATGACGATCTCGACATCGTGCGGCGTGGCGGCCGCGACGATGGCGGTGGCGGGGTCGGCGGCGGCAGCCAGACTGGGCGAGCCCAGATCGATGACGATCAGGTCGGCATCCTTGCCAGCGGTGATCGTGCCGATACGATCAGCCAACCCGGCGGCTGCCGCAGCGTCGCGCGTAGCAAACGCCAGTAAATCATGTGCCCGTGGGGGTGACCCGCCAGGTTGTGGGCGCATCGCAGCGTGGATCACCGACGCTGACTGGGCCGCTCTCATGGCGGTGAACATGTCGCCGGCGACACATACTTCGCTATCGATACTGAGACTAGGGCGAGATCCGGTAGCCAGCAGTCGATCTGTAGCGGGTAACCCAAGGCCCGGCATGCTCAACTCGATGGTCGAGGCTACCGATGCGCTGGCTCCTGCATCGGCGAGCATGCGCAACTCGTCGTCAGTGGAGTCGCAGCAGTGGATGAACAGCAGGTCTGCATCCAGCAGCGCGGCGTCGTGAAGTTGGCGGATGCCGCCCGGTTGCCAACCGATGTGCATGCTGGCGCGCACGCCCAGGTTGCGCGCGATCGCAAGGTCATCGACGACCACATCCGGTTGACTCATGTCCGGCCCGCGTAGCATCGCGTTCAGTGTCACCAAATCTTGGTCGTTGCTCAGGATTTCGTGTCGGATCCGCACAATGTCGGGGGGGTGCCGACGGGTGCTGTTAAGCATCCAGGCGTCGGAGTCGACCGATGGCCAGCCGTGGGCGAACACCGCGCGTATTCCGGAGTCGCGCAGGGCGCAGATAACGGCGTCGGAGTGGGCGGGACTGTTCTGAATGTGGGACTCGCTGCGAATGGTGGTGATGCCCGAGTTGATGGCGGCCAGCGCGCCCACGAGCTCACCGATGTAGGCGTCGTTCGGGGTGAATTGTGGTCCCCAGGTGAGCTGGACATTGCGTCGGTAGGTAGGGAAGTCCCAGCCGAAGCCGATGAGGCGGAAAGCGCCTTGCCAGGTGTGGCGATGGGTATCGACGAATCCGGGCAGGACGGCTTTGCCCGTCGCGTCGATGACTCGCGCCGCGGGTTGGTCGCCGATGTCGCCGATCGCGTGGATGCGGCCGTCGACGACTCGGATGTCGCCGACGATGGTGCCAGTGGCTTCATCCTGCGTCAACAACAGTCCGCCCCGGATCACCGTGGCGGGCTTGTTGTTTGCGCCCGTACTAGGTGCTGAACTCACCGAGATCCGGGTGTGGGCTAGTCGTTGAAGGCATCGGCTTGGTGCGCGACGAGGTGGCGGTAGTCGTCTCGCACGGGTGCGTAAACATCGACGTTGAGAGCTACTTCATCGCCGATGAGCCACGCGGTGTGAGGCGCGTCAGCCGGGATGTGGAGCACCTCGCCGGCGGCTACTTCATACACTTCACCGTCGACGTCAAATCCGATCTTTCCTGAGAAGACGAAGCTGACCTGGTCGAATGGGTGGGAATGGGGCGGCGGTGTCTGGACTGAGTGGCCAGGGTGAAACCAGTTGATGGTGATCAGCGACTGGTCACCGCGTACGGCGGTGCGCACCAGCGCCCCGCCGGCCAGGCTTTCGGTGGGAAGCGTGTCGAGTCGAGCGTGGATGACACGGTTAGGCATTGTTGGTTCCTGTCGCTGATTGTTGCTGGTCTGCGGCCGCCGCCAATGGGTGGAGTACCCGCGCCCCAAAGCGCCAGTGTCCGTGGTTATCTCGTGCGTAACGGTCGCGGTATTCGCCGATGAAGTCGACGTATGGTGACTGCCCGCTGTCAGAAACGTGCAACACGAGCATCACTGTGCCCGAGGCGCCCTCTTCGTCGGGCCGCAGGCGGATATTGGTGCACTGATGATGGGTTTGGCGTGCGGAATTGGCTGCCCGTGTGTCGGCCCATTTGTGGAACTGGTCGCGCCCGACCAGTGTGTGCGCGCCCAGCGTGAGGGTGCCGTCATCGACATAGAGTTGGGCAACATCGTGCCATCGGCCATGATCGAGAAGCCAGGCATGTTCGACGATCAGGTCTTCGATGGCACGTCGGTCCGCGTCGGGAAGGGCGCCGTCGATCCAGGTCACGATGCCGCTCCCGCTTCCTGCGGGAGCGGCGAAGAGCCGACCGGCTCTCCCACCGGGTTTCGCAGTACGCCGATTCCGGCGATGTCGATCTCCACGGTGTCGCCGCTGTGCAGGAACGTCATTGGGCCGTGCGCGTGGGCAACCCCCGCGGGTGTGCCCGTGGCGATGATGTCGCCGGGGACCAGGGTCATGATCCGCGACAGGTAGCAGACCAGTTCAGCGACGGAAAAGATCATGTTTGCGGTGTTGGAGTCTTGCACGACAACATCATTGACTCGCGCCTTGATCGGCAGGCTCTGCACGTCGTTGATCTCGTCGAGGATCACCAACGTGGGTCCGGCGGGCGCGAACGTGTCGATGGCCTTGCCTCCCGTCCACAGCTGGTTGGCCAGCTGCAGATCGCGTGCGCTGACGTCGTTGAGCGCCATCACTCCGCCGACGTACTGCAATGCCTCATCAACGGCGATGTTATTGCCGCGCTTGCCGATAACGACGGCGAGTTCGGCCTCGTAGTCGACTTGATTCGTGATGGCCGGCGGGGTGATGGTGGCGCCGTGACCGATCAGCGAGTTGGCGAACTTGGCGAAGAACATCGGTTCTTTGGGAGCTGACTGGCCGGTTTCGGCGGCGTGGTCGTGATAGTTCAGGCCGATGCAGATGAACTTCTCGGGCTTAAGTACCGGCGGCAGCAGTGTCACCGACTCCACCGGGTGGACTGCGGATAGGGCGCGCAGCCGCTCTTCGTTCTTGTCGTAGAGTCCCAGCAGCTCGTGGGCCATCTCCGGGCCGGCCTGTAGGACCGAGGTGATGTCTGGGCTGGCGCCGTCGAGGCCATTCACTCCTGCCAATTCGGCCAGGGCTGCGATGTCGATCAACTCCGAGCCGGCGCGGCGTTGAAGTGCGGGGCGCGGGCCATGGCCATCGTCGTAGGTTGCTAAACGCACGTCATGTCCTTTTCTGAGTGAGAATGCGGTGTCTCATCGGTCCGCGTTTGCGGACTGAGTCGGTTGGTTGGTGCGTGTGCGCGCGAACTGTTCGTAGCGCCGCAGAAGGTCGATGTCATCAACCGATCCCGGGTCGACCGTCTGCGCTAGCTCGCTTCCCTGCAGCATTCGCTTCACGGGAACTTCGAGTTTCTTGCCGATCCGGTTGTGGGGAATCCCCGGCATCACGACGATCTCGTCGGGCAGGTGGCGCGGCGAAAGAGCAAATCGAATTGCGGCCTCGATACTCTGCTTTGCTAGCTGCGGGTCGACGCCGGCGCGTAGGTGAACGAACAGCGGAACGTAATACTGAGTGCCCAGTTCGACCCCGACGACTAGGGCCTCCACCACGTCGGGGAGTTGTTCGACCGCCGAATAGATTTCAGCGGATCCCATCCGGACTCCGTGCCGGTTGAGCGTCGAATCCGAGCGGCCATGGATGATGGAACTGAGATCCGTATCGAATTCGATGAAGTCACCGTGGCGCCACGCGCCGGGAAACATGCGGAAATAGGCGTCGCGGTAACGCTTTCCGTCGGGGTCGTTCCAGAAATACAGCGGCATGGATGGCATGGGCTTGGTGACCACCAGTTCTGCGGGCTCCCCAATTACGGGATTGCCGTCAGGGTTCCAGGCCGCCACCGCCACCCCAAGGCTGGGCGCCTGGATGCGCCCGGCCCGCACCGGTAGTAGCGGTACGCCGCCAACGAATGCTGAACAGATATCGGTACCCCCGCTACACGAGGCCAGCCAGGTATTCGTATTGACGTTGTCGCGCACCCAGAAAAATCCCTCCGGGCCCAGCGGGGATCCGGTGACGGTCAGCGTCCGTAGCCTGGAGAGGTCAAACGTTTGTCCCGGTTGTTGCTCGGCTGCCATGTAGGACTTGATCAGTCCGGCGCCGAGCCCGAGCACGGCGACCTGTTCCTCGGCCACTAGCCGCCAGATACGGTCCAGGTCCGGGTGAGCCGGACTGCCATCGACCACTACCAGTGTGGCGCCGATCAACAGGCCAGAGACCATCAGATTCCACACCATCCAACTGGTCGATCCGACGAAGAGAAATCGGTCTGCGGCACGCAGGTCACAATGCAGCCGCAAGGTTTTGAGGTGTTCCAGAACGATGCCACCGTGGCCGTGGACGATTCCTTTGGGCAGTCCGGTCGTGCCTGAGGAGAACAACACCCACAACGGGTCGTCGAAGTCGACCTCTTCGAATTCGATCGGCTCCTCGCCGAGGATCGTGTCAGTCCAGTCTGTTACGGCCCGGTCAAGATCTCCGTCGCCGATGCCGCCGACGGTAATAACCTGTTCAACGGTGTCCAGTGATGAGGCGATATGGCGCAATTCGTGGACGCGGTTGCGCGGCTTGCCGCCGTAGGAATACTGTGTTGCGCCGATGAGCACCTTCGGTCGGAGTTGCCCGAATCGGTTCAACACTGCGGCGGTGCCGAATTCTGGTGAGCACACTGACCAAATCGCGCCGATGGAGGCGCAAGCGAGGAACGCGACGATCGCCTCGGCGGTGTTGGGCAGATATCCCACCACGCGATCACCTTTGGTGACGCCCCAACTGCGTAAGGTGGCCGCCAGAGAGCCCACCTGCCGGCGTAGCTCACGCCACGAAACTCGGTTGACCGAGTCTTCGGATACGCAAATCAGGGCGTGTTCATCAGGTCCGAGCGCGCGGCGGAAGATCTGCTCGGCGTAGTTGATGCTGGCACCGGGAAACCAATGCGCCCCCGGCATCACCGCCTGGACCAGCGCCGGGTGGCCGCCCTCGACAAGGCCCAGTCCCTCGAAACCGTCGATAGATGTCCAGAACTCGTCGAGTTCGTCGACCGACCACTGCCACAGGGCGCGATACGAGCCGAAGTGCCGGCCTGTGCGCACCTCAAGCCACTCAAGGTAGTCCGCCAGGCCGCAATCACGGCGCACAGCCGCAGACGGGGTCCACACTATGGCGTCTCCTGGCGGTGAAGCTGCGCGACCGTCGTCCACGAGCATTGTTCAGTTCTCCCTCTCCTACTCGAAGAAAAACTGTATGCAGCTTCAAGCGGAGTTGCAAGCGCGGTCATACAAAGAGGCAGGCTCCGCACCGTGTCAAGGCCCGATTGCCATGGTTGGCCCGTCCCAGTATCGGTCTGTATGTATACAGATAGGAGAAGCGGTGCTGCGCATAAAACGAGGCGAGGCGCTCCCGACGACGACAGCCAGCGCCGTCGGTGGCGAGCGTGCGGGGGACCGACACGCACGGACGACACCTTCGTCCATCGAAATGTCAGACGATCAATCATCGAAACATGAAATGCGGCCCCCGGCTGGGCGAGGGATGGCCGTGACCCTCACAGCCACTAAATCAAAGTCCCCGTCATTCATTGGTAACGAATACTAGGCACGCGTCTGCATACAGAACAACTGAGGGTAACTGACGCTCCGTCGGCCCGCATTCGAGCCATCACCATGAATCAAGTGCGCTCAAAGTACCCGTTGTGATCGTATAGCCGTGTGTACCTGCCGAGAGGCGCTGACTGAGATCTTGACCAGCTCGCCGAATACTGCATACAGTCTGAGCAATGTGATTGTCGTGACCGGTGGCCGCGGATCGTTCGAGGGCGGTGTCAACCCTGCAGATGGGGTCGACACGTGTTTTTCCGGCGCTTGTCGTATCGCACATCTGACTGCGCAGCGGGGTGCGACGCACGGCCGAGGGCGCAGAGGCTCGATCGAATGGCGGGGTGAGGGTGCAAATCCATGGCTCGACGATGGCTATTTCCCGTGGCGCGCTCAGGGCCACCCGTATTGGCACCAACAGCCCAACGCACTTAACAGCACCCGTTGCCGGCCTCATCGATCGGAAGCGGGCTCATCCCGACGACATCCACACGGTGGTCGTTAGTTGTGGTCCCGCACGAGAAGCCGAAGGGATAGTCGAATGCTTGAGACCAGCAGCTGTCCGATGGAGATGGGCCAGTTCAACCACCACGAATCCACTGTTGAGGAGATGTGGAAGCTGTATCCGCAACTGCACTCTGGCTGCGCGGTGGCTCACAGCGCCGCGCTCGGCAGCTTTTACATGCTGGCTGGCTACGATGATGTCAAGGACGCCGCGTCTCACTGGGAGGACTTCAGCTCGGCCGGCGGCATGATGCTACCCAAGGCTCCGTTCCGGGTGGCAGCCATCGAATTTGATCCGCCCGAGCACGATTTCTGGCGCGGCTTGTATCGAGAAGTGTTGAGGCGCAGCACCTACCAGTCTTTCGCCGAGAGCCTCGAGCAACACATTCACACCCTCATCGGCGCGTTCGCCGGACGTGGCCACGCTGACCTGGTGACTGAACTGACCGATCCGCTTCCGGTGCTGAGCATCTGCGAGCTCATCGGCATCCACGAGCCCGAGCGAGCCAAGGAGATCCGCCGCATCGCCCTCGCTGCCTTCGATGCCACCGGCGACCCGGCGGCGGTGGCCGAAGCCCTCGGCGATTTCGCAGCGTTCTGCCTCAACGAGGTCAATCATCGCCGTGTGCATCCGCGCGACGACTTCCTGACCCGTTTGGGCATTGGCACCGTGGATGGAACCGACGGTGGCCGCCTGCTCGAAGACGCCGAGATCGTTAACCTACTCATTGGATTCTTGATCGCCGGGCACCACACCACCTCATCGACAATGAGCAGCATGCTGTTGCATGTGGCCTCTGATCCACAGCTGCGCCAACGTTTAGCCGACCACGCCGATCTTGTTCCGAAGATGATCGAAGAAACCCTGCGCCTGGACACCCCACTGCATGGGTTCTTCCGCCAAACCACCCGCGACGTCGAGGTGGGCGGTGTCGCGATTCCGCAAGGGTCGGAGGTGATGCTCAATTACGCTGCCGCCAATAGGGATCCAGCTGTGTTCGATCATCCCGAATCGCTCGATGTCGACCGCTCAAGGAACCCGCACCTCGGGTTCGGGTTCGGCATCCACACCTGCGTGGGTGCCCAACTCGCCCGACAGGAATTGCAAACCACACTGCGTATCGTGCTGGCCGAGCTCCCCGATTTGAGTCTGAACACCGAGGAGCCGTTCACCCGGCTTTGGAGCGGCGGCAATCTTTACATGATCGACCGGTTGCCCGTGACATTTACCGCACACCATTAGACGCCGGTATCCGTTGGGTGTCGCCGAGCCGGGTCTCAATTAGCTGGCGCGAATGCTAGCCCCCAAATCCGATTAGCGTTCTGACGGATTCGGGTGGCAAGCGGCGGCGGCAAGACTGCTTCCATACTGCTCGTCGGACACATGCACGACGTCGATAGGGTGGCCGTAAGTGGCGACGAAGGCGGTGGCGCGAGGATGTAGTCAAGGCGCAAGCGATCGTGGACATCGCGGCGCAGGTCCTCGATCAGATGAGCCCGTACCGCTGAGGTCGCAGGAGCCGGCGGCGCGACGATGGCAGCCCCGCTCTGAGCGAGGATCACGGCCGTGGGTGCAACTATGGGCTCCGGTACCGCGTCGTCTGAGTCGTATGTGAACGCGCTGCTGCTGAGAGTGATTGGGGTCGACACTATGGCGGCTGCTACTGAAGATAGTTTTTCTTGTCAACTAGAAGGCCGTTGTGCGGCAAGCGATTAGCTCGTCGACCCTCAGTGTCCCGCCAGAGTTGCCCACGCTTGAAACGTCGCTGATTCATCTGCCGAAGACGGCGTTCTTGTTCATGGATAATGACGATTATCCATCAGCACTCAAATATTTACGTGCACAACCTCTTTCATTATCGCTGGCACGCGCAGGACGTATTCGGGTGTGTCTTGGTCTTGGTCTTGGCTGTCGATGATGGGCGAGGACAGGCCGGTCACCATCACGTTCGACAACCACTACGCGCACAGTCTGTCGACGCAAGGTTCCTTCGCTGCCGCGGCGCTATGTGGGCAGATCTGCTGAAGCCACTGTCGATTCCCGGATGACGTCGTCTACCAGTGGTTTCGGCAGATGTTCCTGTTCGAGCTGCAGTTCGCGACCATGTTCATGGTGGTAGGCGTTGAGCCGCTGATATAGAGCAGCTTCGGTATCGGTGAGTTCGACAGGGATTGTGTCTGTGGCCTGCTGGGTGGCGGTAGTGTGCCAGGCACTGCGATGGGCGTCGAGGACCGTCTCGTCCATCAGGATGCTGGACACCGGCAGCCCGGCCCGGCGCACCGACGCGAGTATCGAGATCCCAGCGCGGTCTATGTCGCCCCAATACACAAGTCGCTCGGCAGTGTGAATCCAGTTTAGCTGGGCCAAGATTGGTGCGGCCTTACCGAGACCGCCGATCACCGCAACCCCGCCGAGATCGAGGTCGAGGGTCTGACCGGGAGCTTCGTTTTCTACAATGGCGATGATCGCCGGCGCCAACACGGTGTCGTTGAGGATGGGGATGGTCGCGTGAAAGCGCCGCAACCCCGCGGCTTGGGCGCGTAGCTTCGGGCAGGCCAACGTCACTTGCAGGCGTGTCTGCTTGGCGTCAAGCCCCAGGCGGGCGATGAGTCGCGTCAGTGGATCAGCCCCCTCGGAGTCGGTATCGGTGCCGAGCATCGCGCACAGCAGGGTCGCGTTCTGCTCGATCCATTTGCTGTGCACGCCGGGTATGCGGATCTGGCGAAGCACGGTCGCATCGCCGGGCCCGACCGCAACGAGGTGGGTGACCACGGTGAGCGCGGTCGCCCACTCGGCGTCATCGAGGCCAGCGATGGTCTTGCCAGACTTAAAAGGGATGTCGCTCAGCATATTCCACGCGATTTCCGGAGTGGCCAGGGCCTGCGCGAATCGGCCGGCCGCCAGCTCATACGAGGCAACGATCTCAGGGTCGGCGATCGCGAGCGCGGAGTCAAGGTCATCGATCACCCATGTGATGGGAAGCTCGTGGGTGCCCAGCCGGCGAGCGCGGCGCGCGGCAGTGATGAGCCGGCCGGGTATGCGATGCTCATCGATGGCTGAGCGCCAGGTGCCGGCCCAGGCAGTGGCGGCGATGACGTGGTCGTCGAACGACGTGCCCTGGGGGGCCTTCAGGGTCAGCTTGAGCGGCCACGGCCCGTCTTGCCCGAGTGCCCAGTGCAGCCATAAGTCGGCGCAACGCCGGCGCAGTTCACGGATCGCGGTCTCCACCGACAACATCATCTCGGCATCACCGCACCGTGGCGGCTGCCGGTGCGCCGGCCAGCTCGTGGCTGATCTCGGCGAATTCCCGCACGGTCACGGTGCGGGTGGAGGCGATCGGTTCGATGCCGGGGGTGTCGCGCTTGGACACCATGACCACGCTGTCGATGTAGGGCTGGATGGTGGTGGTGTTTTCCACGGTCGCCACGATCAACAATTGGAACCCAGACTTACGGAACGCCGAGAGCGCCTGATCGGCGAACACCGGGTCTGATTTCGAGAACGCCTCGTCGAGCATCAGCTGTGAAAACACCGGCCTGTTGTCGCTCGTGGAAGGATCGGCCAGGTTGAAACTCAACGCCCCAGCCAGGCAAAACGCCATCAGCTTTTCCTGCTCACCACCGGAATTGGCGCCGGCATTGCTGTAGGTGCGGATCAGTTCACCTGTCGTGGAGTCAGTTTCAGCGCAGTACAGGGTGAAGCGGTTCCGTACATCGAGGGCGTCGCGCGTCCACTGACGGGCCTCAGCGCTGTCGGAGGCCAGCAGGTTCCGCAGATCCAGAATGTCGCGGTACTGATCGTGGGTGGCCTTCTCATCGCGCATCGACACCGCCAGCGAGCGCCCCGAGATCCGCCGGGCCCGTTCGTGCAGATCTGTAACGGCAGTCAGCTTCTTGGGGTCGGCGTGCAGCGACAGCCGTGTGCCGCGGTTGAATTCCACCGATCCCAAACCACGGTTCACCCGGGCGATCTGCTCCTCGATGTGTTGGGCTTCTTCCTCGGCTTTCTGGTAGAGGTGCAGCGCAGCCATGGGCGCTTGTTCGGTTATCAGCCGCAGCATCCGATCATGGGCCTGGGGCAGTTCGCGGTCATCGATGCGCCGGCACAAAGCCACGTAGTCGTGGATCTTCTCGTTGAGGTCGTCGCTGTTGTTGGGGATTGCATCTTCGAACTGTGCATCGAAGTTGCTAATGATCCGCTTGAGCTCGGCGGTCAATCGGTTGACCGAATCTTGCAGCGTGCCTTGGTCTTTTTCGATGGTCCGGACGAGCTCGGCCTTGTAGGGGGCGGGTGCCAGGATCTCCAGGGGGATCGACAGTTGCGCCCGATAGGTCTCGAGCGCGGCCCGCGCGCTCGCGCCGACGACACCGGGTTTGAGTATCTCCTGCAGATCCAGCAGCTTGGTGCGTCGATCGTCGCTCACTGTTTCCCGCTCGGTGAGGATGCTGATCCGCCCGGTCAGCGCGCTGCTCTGCGTGAGCAGCTCTTCGGCCTGGTCTTCCAGCTTGGCCAGATCGGGGTTCGCGGCCTCGAGGGCCTCGAGCTGCTCTCGAAGCCGGCGAACCTCGGCGTCGGCGCCCCCGGCGTCGATGTCGCTGAACATAGTGAAGCTCACGTGCAGCTTGTTCCACCGGTCTCTGCTGACCGACAGCGACTCAATCGTGTCGTGCAGCTCGGTCATTGCAGCGTCGCTGGCCTCGAAGTCCGCGGTGGCTTCCTCGAGTTCGATTCGGAGTGCGGCGATCTTGGCGGCGATGTCTCCCTGGTAGATGTACTGGGAGGCTGACAGTGTGGCGCGGTCGTCTTTGACCGAGCGGGTCTCGTTCTCCTTATAGAGTCCCTCTTGGGTGACCGCACGGCGATGGTGGGCGAATTCATCAGTCCCGCTCACGCGGACAAAGTCGCCGACCTTGGCAACCAATCGCATTGCTGTACCGGCGCTTTCATGCCCCGGGTCGGTCAGCCCGAGGCATTCAGCCAACGTGCCCGCCTGCGGCGCGACAGAGGCGACGCCGCCAGCGGGGACATGCTCGAGGCGAACTAGGCCCCGCATGTGGTGGTCGTTGACGTAGCGCAGCACCTCACCGGTGGTAGCGGTCGGGCACCAGCAACACCAGCCCTGTGGAACGCAGAACTTTTTCAACCGCCGCGCGCCACGGCGCGTATTCGGTCTTGAGGTCGAGCAGCTCGCACACATACCGCAGCTGCTTGGCCGGGGCGCCGAGCGCCGCCGCGATCTCTCCGCGGATGCGGTCTTCGTTGGCCGGTACCGATGTTCCGAGCCGCTCAACGCGGGCGAGTTCCTCGCGGGCGGCCGTCATCTGGTCGCGCGCCGCCACACGTCGCGGGCCCTCGTCGTTGGCCAACCGTTCCCGCAGTGCCTTGAGCTCCTCGGCGATCCGCACGATTTCGGTCTGTGCCATGGCGCGCATGGTGTCGAAGTCGTCGGCGGACTGCACTTGGGGCGCGGTCCAACCCAGGTCGAAGATCTGGGTGTCGTAATCGTGGCGGCGCCGCGAGGTCGTGTCGGCGCGGTCTTCGGCTACTGCGAGTTCGTGGCGTAGCGTTGACAATCCAGACCCGGCCGCAGCGATGCGGGCAGTGAGTTCGTCACGGGTGCGGATCAGCACACGGTGTTTAGAATTCAACTCATCGCGCTCAGCGCCGATCCGCTCGATGTCGGCGTCGAGCACGCTGACCTCGGGTCCGATCGCGGCCAGGCGCAGTTCGTCGACCCAGTCGTGCACCATCTGCTTGTCGACGATGCCGATGCTGGCCAGCTGCGCGGACTCGGTCACATAGCGGTCGTGGATGAGCTCGATGTCGCCAAGGACCCGACGCTTGGATTGCGCCACCCCCAACGCTTTACGGGCATCGACCAGGGGGGTGATCGCCTCGACCGCATCACGGATGCCGGTGACGCTTTCCGGGGTGTCGAGCATGTAGTCGCGGACGAACTGCTCTAGCCCCCCAACGCTTTTCAGCGATTTCGCCTTACCGAGTAGCTGTAGGGCGGCCGTCGAGCCGTGGATGCCGATCTTGGAGTACAGCTGGTCAAGATACCAGCGTTCGTTATCGCGCTTGCCGCGCCACCCGGCTGATTCGAACACGCTGCGGGCGTAGTTCTTGTCGCGCCAGGTGTTACACAGTTCGAGGATGTCGGCGTCGGCGTTGATCAGGTGATAGGAGCTCGAGGCGTCGGTGTCGGCGCCGGCGGCCAACCATTTCAGGACCAGCCCGGTGATGACGGTGTCGTCGCTGCCCGTGTAGGTGATCGCCACCGCTGACCAGGCCGGACCGCTGCCACGCAGATACATCGGCTTGGCGCGTTCGCCGGCCTCCTGGCGCTCACCCCACAGTCCACGAATGTATTTGTCGACGGTGCGCTTACCGAGGTTGGATCCAGCCGCGGTGCTGTCGCTTGAGGCGTTGAAGTTCCGCCGCGACGCCGACAGGAATGCCAGCGAGACCGCGTCCAGCAGTGAGGATTTCCCGCTTCCCGAGGCGCCGGTGATCAACGTGCCGTTGCGGCTGAGGTGCACGTCGTGATAGCCGTCGAATACACCCCAGTTGATGACCTGCAGCCGAGACAGCCACACCTGCCGCGCCGGCGAGCTAATCGTCATTATCGCGGTCCTCGTCGTCGATCAGCGTGTCCTCATCGTCGGCTGCGGTCTCGGCGCCGTCGGGATCGGCCGCGGGTAAGTAGCTGCTCGAATTCCTTGCTGAGTTCGTCGACCATCTGTCCGGTCATGATCGCCAGGATCACCGGGCTGATGGCGTAGGTGTCGTCGTCGGGGGTGCGCAGCAGGATCTGCGTTTTGACCAGCTTGGTGATGGCCTCGTCGATGCGGTTGCGCAGCATGGCTTCGTCGCGGTCGACCCTATGCATGACATTACCGAAATGGTCGTGGATGTCAGCCTTGCTGATCAGCACATGCTCGTCGTGTGAGGTGCGCATGATCTTGGCCAGATGCAAGGCCACGATCGAGGCGTAGGTGCCATCGGTTCGCGGCGTAACACCCTGCGGCTGTGCTGATTTGGGCTGTCCAGCATGGCCGGTTCGGCGTAGGCGACTTCGAGGTCGTCGTGGATCCGTAGCCGCAGGTCAAGCTCGCATAACCGCGAGGCCAGCACTTTGCGGTGCTCCATCAGCCACGCCCACCGCTCAGGGGACTCCTGCTTGGTCATGTAGCGGCGGGTCAGCAGGTTTTGCAACGCCCAGCATGCCTGGTTGGACAATTCGCTGACGTCGCCGTCGAAGCGCGGCATCCGCACGGCATCGGCAACCGAGGCATCGACGTCGACGTCGGGCAGGTCGTCGAAGTTGAAATTGTCCAGGTGTGTGCTCACAGCCCTCCTGCGCTGGGTACTCGGTCACGAAACATCAACGCCGGCACCTCAATTTCCCGGTCGACGCCGTCGCGGGAACGGAACCGCACCCGCGACGCTGCCGCCGAGGCCGCGGCATCGGGGTCTTGGCGCACTGCCAACGCCCACAGCACCACCACATCACCGAGGTATGGGGCATCGACCATGCCGATCATCTCCGGCAACGACACCGGTCCCGCCTGCACGGCGGTGTTTACCAGTTCTGTCAGTTGCGGAATGTCGACCTGGCTGGCCAGACCGGTGAACCCGCTCAGGTCAGCCGTGGACTCGGCTTGCAGCGCGGGTCGCGGCGGTGAGGGATCCTGAATGTCGAAAGCGATCGCACCCACACTGGTCAACGCCGACCGCCCAATCGGCAACTCAGCCCGCGTAGGGGAGTCGACCACCGACTGTCGCAGCAACGCATGCCCAACACCGATGGCGTCGTTGATCTGGCGGGCCAGGCCGCGTGCCTGCTCGGCGGTGCCGGCCGCGAAGAACCGTTTGATCCGCCGCGCGCAGCGTTGCTCGATCCGGAGTACCTCACCGATCTGCTCGGCGACCCGTGGGAAGAACTGCACCATGACCTCGCGCAGGCTGCGTCGAGGTCGGGTAGGGATTCAACGACGGTGGTGATGTCTGAGCGAAGTCGGGCCCGCCGGTCTGGGTCTTGCACCATCCGGGTGAAGGCGGTGTAGGAAGCCCGCTCCCGAGAGTCGAGCAGTGCCTCGTAGTCGGTGAACAGTCGCCGCGACCGGTCCCGAAACGCGGTGTCGGAATCCTCGGGACCTTCGATCAGCGCCGTGGTGATCTCGTTTTGCATCCCGCCGTAACGCAGGATATCGGTAATGACCTGCTCCATCTGATAGGCAATCGCCCGTCCTTCATCGGCGAGGTCGACCAGATTTGGCTCGGGTCGGCGCCCCTCGGCGAGATCCTCGAGCTGGCGGTAGAGCGCCTCGATCTGCTCCTCGAGGTCGATGCGGATCCGTTCGGGATCGCCGTCGAGCTGCGAGGCGATCCGCTTGAGACCACTGGCGATACTGACCATCGACCCACCGGTTGCCACGTTGTCCGCGCGCCGCAGCCGCCGTAGAAACGCCAGCACGCTTCGGGCATCCTCAGTCAGGGAGCACACGTTCTGCGAGGCCTGACCAGTGCCATCGGAGAGTCGGTTCAACCACCCCGAACTGGCCCACCCTTTGATCAGCCCCAAGCCAGTCTGATCCGGCAGTCCCACCTCATTTAAATCCTGCTCGATACGCGAGACAAGTTCTGCCTCAGTGATTTTCGCGCTCCCATCCAGGTGCCGTTCCATCAACGTCACGTAGGCAGCCAAATTCTTGGCGGCGAACAGCCGTACCGCCGGCGCATCCTGCAGCGACTCATTCGACGCGAACAGCTCACCGACCTCGAGGCCACTCATTGGGCGCCTCCCCGTCTCGGTCCGTGTGCGTCCTTCATTATCCCGGTCCGGCCGACAGCCAGTATCGAAATGCGGATCGCGCGGCAGGATGAACCCGTAACAGCACACGAGTTCCGTAACGACGACAGCGGCTAGGCGACATCGCTGTCGACCCATCGCGCTGGGTACCTGCTCAACGTTGCAGCCAGCCCACAGTCCGCCGAGGCCAAGGTGCACCACTTCCGCTGCTCGCACATCGCCCCTTGTGACGGTAAGTCCGCGACCGGCCCGTATAGGAAGGTCCGTGCCGTCGAGTTGGCCGAGCTCGAGCGGTGGGCGGCCGAACACGTGCATCCCTTGCCGTCGGCATGCCGGTCCTGCCACCGCGTTCGGCCCGACACACCATGCAGGTTCGGGATCAACCACACTGCCGCTGGGTTACACGCGACGTTGCGCGCGCAGCAACGCTATTCAATGCCGGGTGTTGTCGGCGACCGCCAAATCGGGGACGCGGGTCGCAAACGGCCTGGTTAGAGGCCACGGTTGGCCGGTAGGATGAGCCAAGGCTTAGAGGAGGTGCAGTCGTGGAACGCCGGACACCAAAGAAGGTGGTGGTGTCGAAGGCTGCGGTCAAGAAGTCAGGGGTGCGCGCCACGAAGGCCTCCGCCAAATTGGAGGGCCGTGTGGTTCCCGCTGGCTACAGACGGTCGGCCACCGTAAGGGCCTACATCGCGAAACAGCAGCCGCCTAAGCGCTGATGCCGCTGACGCCGGGCTACGGTGAGACCCCACTTCCACATGACGAACTGACTGCGCTACTCCCTGAGGTGGTCGACCTGCTGGGCACGCCCATCACCCGCGCTGCCGTGTATGACCTCGAACAAGGGCTTCAGGATCGGGTGTTCGATGAACTAATGCCGGGTGCACTCGACGGCTCGTTGCCGCTCGACGAGCTCCTCAGTGACTACTTTGTCCGCGACCTCCACGCGCGGATGTACGGTCCGGTGTGGAACTGGGCCGGACGGTGGCGGCGATTGGAGCTGAACATCGGCGTACCGCCGGAGCAGATTGCCGTTGAACTACGAAGCGCGCTTGACACCATCGCTTACCGATGGGAGTACACCGACGACTGGACGCCTCGGCAACTGGGTATCGTGGTGCACGCCGAGACTGTGCGCATCCATCCATTTACGGATGGAAATGGGCGTACCACAAGGTTTCTCGCTGACTTGGTGTTCGCGACAGCTCAAGATCCCACCGAACTGCAATACGACTGGGAGCTTGACAAGACGCGGTACATCCAGCTGCTTCGGGCTTACGACGGACACCGAGACGTGGCCGATCTTGCGGCTTTCGTTGGTGTGGAGCCGATCGAGCCCTAAACCCCTGCGAGATTCACGGATCAGAGTTTGCCTGCGACCGGCGCGCCCGCGATCCACGTAGCGACCAGGGAATAAATTCAAGACGCCCCGAGAACCCGGCAACGTCGATCGCGTGCCTCGTAGGAAATGAAGCGCTTCGTGAGACAAACCGCACGCAGCCGCAGTGAGACAGAAACGAAAACCTCAGGTCAGACAAGTCGGCAGATGCGGCCGAACGCGAGAACCTACAACCAACGCAGGCCTCTTATCCATCGGATGCCGATAAGAACGAAGGGACTGTCGACGACGCGGACCGCGCCGCCGTACTGGCGATGTTCACTGTCATGCGCGACGTGGTCGAGACGTTTGCGCCGCGGTTGCAGATTATCGTGACCGATCACGCTGACCTCGTTGACAAGGGTGGTTCCAGAACGCGGTAGAACATCGGTGGCCAGCGCCCCTTCATCGACCTGACGGGAGTTAAAGGATGAGCTGGCATTTGCAGCGAAGATTGACACGCACGCACTGATTATCGAACAACAACGTCAGCTCGGCTAAACATCTGATCGCAGTCGTGGGTCAGGCGTGCCTACACGACGACGGGTTGTCGAACTCGCCGGTAAGGATCTCGGAGGGCTGACGCATTCGGGAGTTATCGGTAAAAAAACTGCTGCGACAGATGCTTCGAATTAATTGCCGGGAACTCGCATTCCGGCGTCTCCGAGTGGGTGGGTCGTTGAGTCGAAGAAGAAGAGATCTTGGTCCGGCAAGTTTGCGCGGTAGGTAGCCTTTGTTGCCACCACTGACGCGGGGTCGGCGACGGGGTAGACCGAGACGGCGACCGCGCGTCGACCTCCGTTGCGCACAGCTTGCACGATGTGGCCGTCCTGAGGACCGAAGCTTGCGCCGAATATGATCACGGGATCGTCGTTCTGGGTCAGTTGCTGATATCCGAAGGACAGATAGTCGGATCGGCGTATCGCACGTTGCTTCTGCTCGGACCGTCCTTCGCTGACGATTAATGGAAGCCGATTCGGGCTGGAGGACAAAGCATTTCCAAGTCGTGAGAGGAGTCCACCTTGTCGCTGGTTGGTCCATTTCCCAGTTTCTCCGGTCCGCGTGTCTTGCCACAGGTGGATACCGCCGTGGAGGAACACCAGACCAGTCGCAGAAGTCGACCTGAGCTCCGTGTCTGCGGGGTCGAACGGGTTATTCCAGAAAAAGTCGACAATCTCAGCCGCCGATAGATCGTTCATTAGAGCCCAGTAGGTGAGGAGATCGTAGTTGAGTGTGAAAACCCAGCGATGCTGATCGAGTACCGAGGCAATCCGCCGGATTTGGTCTGTTGGCAGTCTGCGCCACGGAATGTGGACCCGCTGAATGGCATTGACGAGTTCAGCGCGTACGTGAGAGTAGAGCTCATGTATGTGGCCGCTGTCTTGGCTGAGCGCTTCCGAGACGCGCTCAGCGTGCCAGAGGCTCTCCATGACTTCCTCGAAGTTCACCGTTTGGAGGTCTGAAAAGAGCTGTGTAGCAGACGTGTTGAGGCCCGCATGGTTGAGCAGCTCCGAATAGGCGAACCTGCCCCATATATTGATGCTCAGCCCGTTGCCGATGAGGAGAGTGGGCCAAGTGGCTCCCGCGAGCGCAGACCAATCGTGAAGTTGATCGTCATCGGAATTCGGCGTCATGACTGCCGCATGCCTTTCAGCTCGAAGCGGGGCGCTAGCGAGTGTTGGCTAGCGAGTACTCAAGTGATCTGGGCTGTGCCGACGCCGATTCGGCTCGCCGTGCCCTCCGCCTTCCCACTCTCCGGTAACCAACCATATTTCGTAGTAGAACAGCCACTCGCTAGTCCACGGCACTGTGGTGTGCGCGATGTACATGTTGGGCGCCCACTCTCCCGGAAGGTGCAGGCACAACTTTTCGCCTGGGAACGTATGCGGCAGTTCATCAGCGTCGCGGTGGAGCTCGAGCTTCGGTGTGACGACTCGTACGTCGGGTGATGCGCCGAGGCGGTAGTCGATCTTGATGCGGTAGTGACGAGACACTTGCGTTGGCTGGAGGTCAGCAGTGATGGTCAGGCGAGTACCGTGTCCGAGACTGACCGTAGCGTCGGGAAGTGCGCTGTGGATGGCGAATGCCTGTTGGCTGATCGTCAGGCGGCCGTTAGGCGCGGCCACGGCCGTAAAATCCATGTGGGGGAGTGGGTCGACCCGACCCGATGACGAGTGCGCCTGTCCCCGAGGCGATTCCGAGTCTTCTCTGCCCTCTGAGGTCAACGGTGGTTCGCGCCCAGTTGGCCGCGGACTTCGCGAGTACCCCTCGGTCGAACGTACCGCTGAGGCGGTCGACGAGGACGTCCAGACCCGAATCCCGTGCATTGGCAGCGGTTTCGATGTCGTGTTGGATCCTGCGAAGCCAGCTGTTGAAGGCCTGCCGTCGATGCGCGGTGTCGGGTTCGTTCCACTTGTCCACGAAGTTTTCCTTGGGCTGTGCCGGATTGAGGACCAGCCAACGGCCGTTGGACGTCTTGATGAAGTTCGGCATGTCGTCGATAACCTCGAGGAGGGCGTCGCCGAGGTCGTCTTGGCCTTGGTAAGCGTGTGCGGCGAGGGTGGTGATCAGGACCGACGGGGGCCGGTTGTCGACGTCGTTGGCGAAGTCGAGGTAGCAGTGCCATTTCAGTACCTGGACTAGTCGCTGCAGTGTGGAGCGCACCGCCCAGTTGGGGACATCGGCGACGTTCTCCGCGCGGGCGCTGGCGGCGATCTTGCGTCGCATCTCCTCGGACCGGCCGCGGAACCAGATGGCGTAGTCCTTGGGATTGGCGTGCTGCCATGGCCTCAACTTGGTGTCGGTGAGCAGGATGCCGTTCGGCGATGTGCGGAAATCGGTGTCGATGACAGCGGGCAGCACGTCGAGGTGAAACCCCTGACTGGAATAGGAGAGTGTCCAGCACCGGCGCTTCTCGAAGAAGGCATCGGGTGCGTCGTCGGACCCGAACTTGTAGTCGTTGTAGTCATCGAGCATGCCGCCGACGCGCTCCTTCAAGTCGGCTTGAGTCGTGTCGTCCTTGGTGATCCCGTCGCGGAAGACCAGGTCGATGTCGTACTCGGTCCGCTGCGGCGGGAAGATTGCGGTGCCGAGCAGGAAGCCGCCCTGCGGGTAGACGCTGCAACGGGCGCCGCCGTTGTCGGCGAGGAAATTTCCGACGTCCTGGTAGCGGGCCACGACGATCTTCTGGAGATCGGGTGGGATGTCGAGCAGGTCCACTGCTCCGGCGAGCAGGGCGGACAGTGGATTCATCGTCATGGTGCTCATAGCGCCCCTCAGCGGCTTGTCTCGGCTGTCGATGTCGTGAATTGGTAGGTGGTGCTGCCAGTGACGCGGTCGTAGATGTGCAGCGGGGGGTGGGCGGCACGCATGAGGTGGCGTCCCATGCTGACGGCCGCGGCGGCAGGTACGGCGGAGAACGTCGGGATCGCCTGGACACCGGGGTGCTGGGCCTCGACAGCGGCCAGGACCTCGCGCCAGGTTCGGCTGAAGGCGTCGAGGGACCCCGCGCTCCCGATGAGCCCGGGGATGGGCAGGCTGTCCGCCGGCCGCAGTTCGTAGATCGTGTAGCTATCGTCGATCTCGTCCGGGAGCCGGTTCCGGTCGACGGACCCGGACACCGACACCAGCAGTGCCACCTTTGTTCGGTTGCTGCCGACCCGGACCCTGGTGAAGTGGAATCCGACGTCGCGCGCGCTGGCAGTCCATCCCCAACCTTCGTCGCCGTCGCGCCGCTTGGGATAGAGATCGACGGGGACGGTGTCATCGAGAAGCGTCCCCAGCAGGATCAGCACCGGGATGCGGGCGAGCGGAAAGACCGACAGGTGGGTGACCCTGCCCTTGGCGACCAGGGTGCGCAGGCGGTCGAGGCGCTCGTCGAGGTGAGCGTGCGCCGAGGCCCAGTAGACGGAGGTGCCGTCGCGTTCACCGGGCAGCGGGCGCAGATCGACCTCGTACTCGTCGGCGCCGCGAAGGGCCCAGTCGGGGAACCGGTTGCGGGTGAAGAGGGCCTCTCGGATGCGGGCATCGGTCAGATCGACCGCCTGATCGTGGATGTTGCCGATGACTCGGAGCACCGTGGTCGATCTATCGTGGCCCATCGCGGTCAGGCCCCGCACCCGGGACTCGTGCTTGCGCTTCATCGCACGCAGGGTGTCCGCGTCGTACACGGCCCACAGCGACTTGTCGTCGATGACCTTGTGCTGGTCGTAGCACAGCAGTAGAAGGTTGTCGGCTTCGCCGCGCAGTTCCACCGCTAGGCTTTCTGAGCCTCGGGGGGACCCGTCGGCGGTGGACCAGCCGACGATGTGCGCGAGCTGGCCGATCATCACGTCCTGCCCGGTGGTCTCGTCGTCGAGCAGGTAGCGGTTGCAGATGGTGCAGCGCCCACCCGCCGCGACCCAAACCCGCCGGGCAACGCGCTCGGACACCGTTCGAGTCTGCCCGCCGGGGCCGACGACCGTGTTGGAGGCAAGAGCGTCATCGACGCTTAGTGCGGTCCCTGGCGACGCCACCGTCAGGCCTTCTCGCGAAGCGTGGTCTTGGGATTCCTGGCGGCTTCGGCGGCGCGGACATACTGACCGTCGACGGCGCTGCGGTAGCGCGCGCCGGGTCCGCCGCTAGTGCCGGGTGATTCCCGTACGGAGGTCCTCGGATGGCGGGCTGCGGCCGCCTTGCTGATGTAGCGACCGGTGATCGCGCTGCGATAGGGCATGACGTCTCCTCGATGGAACGAAGGGCCTCGTGACCCTTTCGGGGGGATCTGACGTCACATCTCCCGAATCGTTCGGGGTAGAGCCTTTCGCCAGATCACACGCAGTCCCGGCACAGTTCGCTGCCGGGGTCGAACCGAGACGGGTGCAGGGTCAGAAAGCATTTGGGGCACGTTTTGTCCTTCTTGGCGCGCGCGACGTGGCATCCGCAGTGACCCTGCGTGCACCGCGGTTCGGCACACCGACTGCAGTGGTCAGCGACGGTGAACGAGTCGTCACAGGTCTCGCACGTCCACGATCGCGCGCCGCCGGCGCCGCCGGTGTCGGGCCGGGGTAGTGCCAGTGGTTTCCAACCGGCTTTGTCGGAGGCGAGCACGGCGACGAGGTAGTTCGCGTCGAACCACCGTGCCTGACCATAGACGGTGTCGCTCCTCCCGCCGTTGCGGTAGCTGACGTGCGTCTCGTCGCGGGTGGCTCCGGCTCGGAGGTTTCTCAGTGCCGCTTCGATCAGCGGGGTGTGTGACTGGTCGGAGTTCTTCGCCGGCGGAATGAAACTCTTCGGTGCGGCGAAGCGCACCACGCCCACGCTGTCGAGCAGCACGACGACTCCGGCGCCCTGGAGATGCCGGGCAGCCCACACGCAGCACGCTTCCCTCGATGCCGATGAGTGCAGGCTGTACAAATCGACCACGTCCTGTGCGGTCGGTCCACGTGGGCCTATTCGGGTGCGCAGTTCGTCATCGGGGAGCAGGACACCGGCGGCGAACGCGTCGCAGGCCTCCTCTTCGAACAGGTCCGGATTGCTGTATCCGAACACCGTGTTCCCGAGGGCGATGTCGGTCTGCTGCAGGTGGTGGCCGAGTTCGTGGAGCGCGGTAAACCCGCGGCGGGCGTACGACAGAGAGTTGGTCACGACGAGCGTAGCCGGGTTCGGCTGGTAGCTGCCGGCAACGGAACATCCCGAACCGTCCGACGACTCGTCGATCTCGATGACTGTGACATCGTGCCAAAGCTCCAATTCACCGAGCGGATCCGTGCGCAAGCGGGCGACGGTGCCGGGGCGGATACGCTCGGCGACGGCCTCCATTTGCTTGGCCTGTGCCTGCGCTTCTGTGGTGTACATGCCGCGCATCACGGGGCACCGTAAGGTTCTGCCAGCATGCGGAACTGTGCCAAGCGGGCCCGCCAGTCGGGTTCCTGGGCGCCGGTCTGACGTGCTGCCCGAGCGAACATCTCATAGCTGGCCGCCAGGCGGGCGTCCTCTTCGCGGCCGCCGGCGCGTTGTGTGTGCGCGCGCCAGACCTGGCGCCACCGAGGATGGTCTACTTCCTCGACGAACCGGGCGGGCAGCGGTTGGACGGCCCCGGCGACTACGGCCTCGTCGATACCGGTGACCCTGGCAACAGCCGACGCGATCTGCGGGGACACCGGCCGTTTGCCCCGAAGTAGGCTCATGACTGCCGGCTGGTCCAGACCCAACGGCGACAGCGCAGACACGAGCACCTCGAGATCGACGTTCGTTCCGAGTATCGACGCCAGCGTGGGGACGGGCTGGCTATCGCCGTCGCCCGCAACCGGCAATGCCGGGCTGGACCGCAACGCGATGAGGTCGTCGGAGATCGTGGCTCTGACTTGGATCGACGTCTCGAACGGGTGTGACGGGGCGCGGCCGCGGCGGACACCGTCGGGGAGGCTCGTCGAATCGGGATCCGATGCCCAGGCCGACGTTCCATCCGTTAGCTCGTCAATGATCTCGTCGAGGACCCGCATCGGCAGGGTGGTGCTCAGTCCCGCCCAGAGGGTGGCGTCGGTGCCGAATGCCGTTGACCTGTCATCGAGCACGAAGCAATCAGCGTCTTCGGCCGACGGGTCCACGGTCAGCGGAATGACATCTAACTCTGTTCCTTCGATCTGGCGAATCACGACTAGCCTGCGTATGTCATCCCATGATGCTCGCCAGATCTGTCCGGGGTGTATCGGGTGATCGCGGGTGTCGCCGAAGCGCGCCCGACGTCGCGCAGAAGACAGTTGTGGGGCTGCTGCGCGACGAGCCAGTTCGAGTAAATCTTGCGCCGTCGCACGCTTGCTCACGTGGTTGCTCCGTTTCGCATCTGCTGGGGGTGGGCGGTCCCCTGTGGTCGAGTCTGACGACTCATGTCCGGGGTCATCCGGCATCGGATACGCCGCATAGAGCAATCACCTCCCGGACGATGTCTTCGGCATCGCCACTGGTACCTGCTAGTTCGCGAATCCTGGCCTTCAGTCTGGCGGTGAAGGCGGCGCTTTGCGTACGGCCCTTTCCCAGTTTGAGCCGAACGGCAGCGCTGTCGTGCAGCATCGGCACGATCTCGCGCTCAGTGGCCGTGAGCCGGCCGGCGATCTCGGCTGCGGCGCTCGCGACGTCCAACGCAACCTCATCGGCGATGAGGGTCTCCTCGGGGTCGAGCGTTGTAGCCGCGACATCGATCGGGTGGTCGTCATCGTCGATCGACGCAACGGTGGGGTCCAGCGCCGCGGCGAACCGATTGGCGAACACGGCTACTAACTGCGCGATCTCCAAGCTCCCGCCAGCCGTAGCCAGTACCGCATCGATGATCGCGACCAAGGAGTCGCGGTCCGCGAGAGGCGCGCGCCGCGTGGCGCTGGACCACTTCGGTACCCGGACCTCGCGCACGCTCCACGCCGTGGCGGTGAGGTCGGCGATGCTGCCCACCCACGGTGCAGCGTTGCTGCCCGCGATTCGCCATCGGCCGGCACCGTCTTGGCCGGCGGCAACGCGTTCAAAATCCGACGCTGTGTTTAGCACCTTCTCGAGAGTGCGACGGATATGCCCTATGCCGGTTTCCCTTGCGCGATCGATCAACCAATTCCTTATCGAAGTTCGCAGTAGCTTTGCAAGCGAGTCGTCGTTCGTCGCCTGGCCGAGCAGTGATGCAGTGAGGGGCCTCACGCGATCGACGAGGAAGTCCTGCACGACGTCCTCGAACTCCAAGTGCGCCAACGGGAGGAACCGGCGCAGTTCCTCCCGTAAGAGCTTTTCGACGATGGCCAGGCATTTTTCACCGAGGTGCCCGGCCTCCTGCAACTCTTTAAACGCTGAAATGACGCGTCCGCCCTCCCCGTCGATCGACCCAGATCAGTTGTAGCACCAGGAGGCGGCCAGCTCCGGGGTGCCGATCGGGTGCGTCGGTGGCGAGTCACTAGCTCTGAGCATCACCCACGGCCAGCCCACCGACGTAGGAGGTTGTATTTCCGGCGGTTCTGATTTAGGCAATGGCTAAACTGTTGCCGCACAAATCGATGCGAAGCTAGTGATGCCAAGCGGCCATTCGTCGTGACGACCGACGCTCTCTTTCGCACGCCCAACAATTCCGACCAGACAGCGATCTCAGCGAGCGTGGACTCGGCAACGGGAAGTTCGATGGTCGACACCGTGCAGACTAGGACGGGGTCGATCGCCAGGGGCACCGATCCGATGGCTTCGTGGAGGTTGACGTACCGGACGGCGCGAGCGCCGAGGGCCTGCAGCTGTGCCAGCTCGACGTCATTGAACATGGTGCAGAATTCGTCGGTGACCTTAAAGTGCAAGTCGTCTGGATGGGGGAGCGCGATCTCGACCCGGTGCAGTACCTCGTCTCGGAGAGATCGGCACAGTCCTGGTCTGTCGAGTCTGCGCAGAAGGTTTTCGATCGTGGCCTCGTAGGTGCCCAGGTGCACGGCTAACGACAGTTTGGTCGCGATAATCCTGTCGGGGTCGAGAATGCTAATACGCCCCGCCGTTTGCATCGCCATGGCGGTGACATCGGCGGTGTAGGCCTCCAGATCGGGCCAGTTCTCGTATCTGCCGCTGTGATACCAGACTAACCGACAGACTGAATCGGTCTGCAGTGCAATATCTTCGGTGTGGCGCAGTGTCGAGGATAGGTCGGTGACGTCGACGGCGGTGCCGCAGGCGCACACCGAGAAGCCGGTGCACTGCAGCTCGAATAGGTCGGCCTCGACCTCGACGCGGCCGCCGCAGCCGGCACACGTGAACCAGTAGCTGTAGCCGAATCCGGTCGGCGGAGGTCGACGGCGTCACTACCGGACATCGCGAGGGATCTTCCCCGGCAGCGCACTCAGCCGCCTTAGATGCTGTCCGCCGCCGTTAGTGGCCGCGGCTGCCGCTAGGTGACACCAATCACGCGGTTCGCACAGAACTAGGCTGAACTGGGCTTTTGCAACGAAGATTAACAAGCTCTTGCGACACGCCGAAGTCCTGTCAAAGTAGGCAGGCGTGTCCTGTCAATCTTCGCCGCATCTCGACACTTCTTCTTCTTCTTCTTCTTCTTGTCTGTCGGTGGGCGACGGTAGTGTCACTGGTGTTGGGGCAAGCCATTGGGGCGGGCTCACTTGTTTCGGAAGGGGAACATCATGGCGGTTTATGGCGACGGTGAATGCTTGGCTGGGCCGGACGGCTGCGAGGGCGAGGTCTTCGCGCGCTCGACGCTCTCTGGGAGTGGGGATGCCTATTACCGGTGCGATCACCACTATGAGGCGTATGCCGTCCGGCTTCAGCCGGTGATGGATGACATTAACCGGCGATATCCGGCGATGGCGCCGGCTGATTGGGACCCCTATTACGCGGGTGAGGCCTGGGACGAGGACGGCTGGTAAGCCGTGGTGGTTCCGAAATAGTTGCTGCGCGTTTTGGTTTCGTCGTATGGGTGTCGGTGTTCGGCGGTAAAATCGCAGTTGTGGGGCTGGTCATTCGGACTGGTCCACGATTCCCAGGGAAAGGGGAAAGCAGTGACTGCTGTCGTTGAGGGTTCGGTAGCCGCGGTGTCGCGGTCGGTCGCGGAGGCGTTGGCGGCCGGCGTCGAGTCGGGCGCGGTGGTGTTCGCGCCGCTAGTCGATGGACCGGTGCCAGGGTGGTTGGTAATCGAGGACTCCGCGGTGGGTGACGCGGAGCGCCAGTGTGCGGTCGTACGGCTCGACGGTTGCGCGGTGGTGGTGGTCGGCGCGGTGTCGGAGGTTCAGGTGTCCGGTGATCCGGTGCCGGCGGAGGAAGAGATGCCGGCGTGGGCCTCGGCGCTCGCCGGCGCGTTCTGGGCAGCTCGGCGGGCTCGAGGGGAGGCGCAGGCGGCACGCTTGGCGCTCACCGAGCATCAGGCGCGGCTGGAGCGCATCGTCGACGCAGCGCACGAGTACGCGAACGATAACGACCTGTGCGAACGGTTTGACCGGTTCATGCTGTCTCAGGGCTTGCGGCCGCGGTTGCGGGAGTGGGTGTGTGAGGTGGACGCAACCATCCGGCTTCGCATCCCTGTGTCGTCCCACAGCGCCGACGCGGCTGCGGGAGAGGTGACCGATCAGATGGCGCAGCAAGCGATCGCGGAGCTGCGCGGTCCGCTGTTGGCAAACGCGATCCAGGAGCACGACGTAGTGGACGTCGAGGAGAGCTAGCGCCCTGTCGGATAGTGGTGGCCGGCCCGTGACACGGTCGGCCACCACTATGCGTCGACCGTGTCAGCCTCCACCCGGCACAGGGGTGGGGTGTGGTCGAAACAGGTTCGCAGCACCCACTTTTCTTGTTGTCGATATGCAGTGAAGATTGACAACGTGGCCAGTGTTGTTTAACAACAGGTCGCGCAGGCATGCCGAGCGGTAATTGCTCCGGGAGAGTGGCGATTTCGGCGGGCAGCTAGTTTGACACCGGTACGCGACACGCCGGGTATCTGTCAAAGTACCTCGGCGATTCTGGTCAATCTTCGCTGCATCTCCCCAGGTGGTGGTGGTGGTGGACATCACGGTGCGCTGATAGGGGTTATCGCTGTTCGTTCGGCGTTGTCGGTGGGGTTCGGTAGTGTTGTTGGTGTAGGGCAAGCCAGCTGGGCGGGCCCCGAAATCCCGGAAGGGGAGTGCCATGACTGCAGCAACGATCGATCGGGTTCCGGCGGCGGCCGTCGACAAGGATGGCGACATCGACTGGCGCGCGCTGCTCGAACAAGCGATGACGATGCCGGGCCGGCTGGGTGACACCTACTGCCGCTTTTACCAATATTCGTTGGCCAACCAGCTGCTGTTGTGGTCGCAAGGCGTCACCGAGCCGTGCGCGCCGTTCAAGGTGTGGAAGGCGCTGGGCCGTATCCCGGTCAAGGGCGGCGCCCGATTCGTGCGGCATCCGCGCCCGGTCTACGAAAAGGACGCCGAGACCGGTGACCGGGTGGTCAAGTTCACGCGGTTCGTGTTGCGGCGCAGCACATTCCCCTACTCGAACACGGTGGGTCCAGACATCGAATGGCCCGAGTTGCCCGCATGGGACACACAGCGTGCGCTGGCCGTTCTCAACATCGAGCAGGTGCCTTACGCGATGATCGACGGCAACTGCCAGGGGTACAGCTTCGAGCGGACGGTCGCGATCAATCCCGTGGCGAAGTTCCCGCTCAAGACCATGTTCCACGAGTTGGGGCATGTGATGCTCGGGCACACCACCGGCGGCGACGAGGGTGTGAGCCCCTGCAGCCGGGGGGTCGGCGAATTTCAGGCTGAATCGGTGGCCTACCTACTGGCTCACGAACTCGAGCTGAACGCGTGGGCGCCGGAGGAGTCACGCGCGTACATCCAGCATTGGCTGGGTGACGAGCAGGTCACGGACAACCACGTCCGTGCGGTGTTCACAGCGGTAGACAGGATCCTGAGAGCCGGCCGGACTCTGGCCGAGGTCCAGGACGACGAGGAGGCGATCGCCTCCTAACTGGGCCGCGCAGCGCGCGCCGGTGAACCCCAACATTCCCGCTCCGGCAGCTGTGCGCGCGTCTCCGGTGCCCGCTGGCTACCTCCCCTGTCGCCGGCGGGCACCGCTCGATGGTTGCTGTCGTCGGTGCTCGTGCTCGTGCTCGTGCTCGTTTCGGTGTCGGTGGGGCGCGGTAACGTTCGTCGTGTTGGCCAAGCCGTTGGGGCAGGGCCATGTTTCCCGGGAAAGGGGAGTGTTGTGACTGCTAGCGATGCACCGGTGGTGCTGAAGGTGGGCCTTGATCGGACGGTGACGCGGGTGCCGTTCATCGTGGATGAGCGCGAAGGTGCGGGGGCGCTGTTTCGCGAGCAAATCGGATGCGCGTTGTATGACGTGATTTCGCTAGATGATCGGCTCGATATGTGGGTAGACGATGAGGCGATCGTTGGGGTGGACCTGGACGACAGCGAGGCGTTGGCTGGCGTACTCAACGTCGTGGCAACCATGATTGCGATCCGCTACGGGCGATGGCAACCGGTGTTCGGCACGGCAGTGATCGCCCGTTTGGCGGGCGAGCGTGCCGCTGCGCTCGACGAGGACCAGCTAGCCAGACTGGAGGATTTGGCCGAGTTGTCGTCGGCTGTGTTCGCCGGTACGGACGCTTCACGTGTGGGCGAGGAGCCCAGTGTGGCAGTGCATTTGAAGATCAAGGTGGAGAACACCTACAGCGATGGCCACGAGTCCGAACAGGTCGAGAAGGTTCAAGTGGAGCCCTTCGAATACCTCGAGCATCTGTGGGAGCAGCTGCGGGAGTACACGGGCGACGGCCATGGCATTGGCCGAGACGTGGATGCCCTGTACACCGTGACCGTGCTGGAATCCCCTGAGCGTGCCGAGCTTGTGGGGCTGAGCAATGAGTGGGGCTGAGATGAGTGCACCGACCCCACCGGCAGCTGTGGTCGCCGCTGTGGCGGCGCTACGGGCCTCGTTCGACGACATCCACGTCATGCATGAGTGCGACCAAAATTGCCCTACTAACTGCGATCTGAGCGATTACAGCGAATCTGCCTATCGCTCCCACGATGAGCACAACTTCGATGTGCGCGAGACGATCCATGACCGGGCGGCAGCCCTCGTCGAGGTGCTCGAGGAATGGCTGGGGTCGCCCCGCGGGGAAAGCCAGGGCGTAGACGTCGCCGAATCACCACGCGCGGAGGCATTGGTCGCTCCGCTGGTGGTATCACGCGACCCTAGCCTGTATCAGCAGTGGTGGGACCGCGAGGCGAACCGCGCCGAAATCGCCGACATGTTGGCACGGTTGGCCGGCGAGTGCGAAGCGGAGTACACGTTGCACGAGCTGATGCTGCAGGTCTTCCAAAGCGACCCGTCCGGGGCGAGCTGGCTACAGGTGCAAGGGCTAGTAGCGGGTGCTGACGTGCGGTGGCTGAGCTTGGACATAGATCCGGCTTACGACGGCCAGGGAGTGCTCGACGGGATCGACGTCGTTTTCAACCTGCACGTCGAAATGGCCAATATCGGCCAGCGGTGGCTCGCTGTGTCGGTGTATGTCGCCCGCCCTCACCGCGTGTTAGCGCCGCAAGCATCGGAGGCGGGGCTGGCCCTGGCCGAGGTTATCGACCAAGCGCTGGCGATGATCAACGGGGAGATCGCCGAGCGTGACGACTTCGCCGCGACATCACGACAGCTCCCATGGGGGTCTGCGCCTGCCGCCGGTGGCGGGGTGAGCCCGCGGCACGGGCCAGCGTGCTCGCTGCGCTTCGATGATGGCGTGGCCACCCAAGGGGAGGGCAACGGTGAACGGTCAGCCGTGCGGCTTCGTGACGGTTGAGGACATGTGTTGGCCGGACCCAACTGATCTGCGGGAGTTGGCGTATCGGTTGCGTTGTTCGCCGGCGGGGTTGGGTCGTCGTGATGAGTTGGTGTTGGCGTCGATCGTGGAGGCGTACAGCTCGCTGGTGTGGATGGATTCGCGGAGCCGGCAGCGGCGGGTGATGGCGCTGCGGGAGGCTGTTGGGGTGTCCAGCGGTGTCGGTGGTCGCCGGTAGGGTCTGTGGTGTTGGGCACGCCAGTGGGGCGGGCCTGGGGTTCTCGACGAGGGGAGTGATGACCATGGCTGAGGTGTCCAAGACGGCCGGGGTTGACGGCCTGGACGGGGTCGTGGCGGCTGCCGACCGATAAGGGCGATCACCAGCGCGCGGTGCGCCGCCAGCGCCGCCAGGACCGGCGTGCGGTGGCCTCCCTGCGCAAGGTGTATGGGCGCCGCTAAACCCCCCGTGGCGCGCGTTCAGCGTGCCGCCCTAACCCGTGCCCCGCAGGCCCCGCCTGCGGGGCACCGTCATATCCCCCCTCCCGTCCGGCGCGAAGTACCGAAAATAGATCGCGCGGAAAGTGTTGGAAACCAGCATGATTCGGAGAGAACGTGTAGTATGACGGTATGACGTTGAACAGCAAGGTAATCCGCGTAAACGGTGGCGCCAACCGCGAAAGCGGTTGCAGCGCAATGCTGAACGGCACAATAGGACACAACGTCACCACCGCGGCACCGCGTCAGCGGTGCGGATACCGAAACACCAACCGCGACAATGCGATCCAAGACAACCGCGTAAGCGGTTGGCGCACAGGTTAACTCGTCGGGCGGGCTTGCCCGCCCGGGCATGGGAGCCGGCGCAGCCGGCTCACGAGGACAGACG
>NZ_HG964448.1 GCF_000689255.1 Mycobacterium triplex
GGTTATGTTGGCTCAAGACATTGTCTCTTCAGAAAGTTGATCGGCTTTGGGCGATCGGGCTTATTTCGTCGTGTGGGGATCTTCTGCAGGCCTCGTTGATGCTGAGACGCGCTTTCCACGCAGCACTCGCTTAGTGTCGGACTCTGAGCAGCGGGTGGCTGATGGCTTTCCCGTTGTGGTCGACCAGGACGGGTTTCCTGTGGAAGAGATCCTTGGATTCTTCGTCGCGAGGAGTTATTCGGCTAGGAGCACTTCGGCCCAGTATGCGCGCGTGTTTGCGCGATTGTGCGATTTTTTAGAGTTTCGGGGCGCTAGGTCACTGCTCGATGCGACGCAGAAAGATTTGTCCGCTTATCGCGTTTATCGTACGCAAACCGCTGCACAGCCAATTTCTCAGTACGCGTTTCGCGTGGAGGCGACTGCGTTGCGGCAGTTCTATAGCTGGGCGGTCGAATCTGGCCGCTTGCGGCAGAGCCCGGTAAAAAAGTTCTCCAAAGTTGGGCGAGACAATCTGTCCACGAATCGGATTCGTCATTCGAAAGTTCGACACGTCGACGGTTATCTGTACGACAAGTGGCTTGAAGAGGCGGGCTGCCGGTCAGCCGGCGCATCTGTTCGGTCAGCGCGAGAACGAAATATCGCTGCCTTCAAGACGCTAGTGTCGACGGGTCTGCGGATACAAGAATTAGCGAGCTTACTCACATTGGATATCGATAACGGCCAACTGCTCAAGCATGCGATGGTTGTCGAGATGGAGTCTATTACTAAGTATGAAATTAATAGAAACGCAATTATCCCAAATTATGCGTTGACGGCGATTCGCAAGTATCGCAAACTCGAGCGTCCAAATGTAGTGCTGAGGCATCAGCGCTCCCTAGCCGGGCAACTCGACGGCTGCTTTATGGTGGAGTATTTCGATCCCGGCACCCGGCGCGTCTGGGGGCTGTGGCGAGGACGGCGCCGCCAATACCTACTGCACCAAGTTCCGGTGGAGATGCGGCTCAAGGCAGTGATCGTCAGTGCAGACCGAATCGTCGAGCCCTTGTGCCTTTTCCTTAGCGACAGCCGCGGGCTGGGGATGACCCGTTCAGGGTGGGAAGGCGTCTTCACCGCAACAAGTGAACAGCTTCTTCGCCGGTACCCAGCCGACAGACAGGTGCGCAAGGTGACGCCACACGACCTGCGACACACCTTTGCTATCAATTACCTTCGGGCTGCGCATCAGGCGCGTGCAAAGGCGCAGGGGCAGTCCACTTTTGGCGATGGACCGCCGTTGCGTGATCCCTTAATCGACCTGCAAGAACTGTTGGGGCACGCAACATCGGCTCAAACGCTGAGGTATCTGCGCTATGTCGAGGATATCGACATAGCTGTTGCCGCCGCGGCGCCTGATTCTGCCGTCGACGCGAACGACGACCGTGCCGCGGCGAAATGAGCGTCGGGCGCTGGACCGATTCGGCGCGCATCGAGCACAGTCGATAGCGGATGCGCGGGTGCCCGCGGTCGGTATTCGCCGCGTCGTGGTGCTTGATAAGTTTGGTCAAGCAAGCCTGTGCGAGATTAATCCCGACAACTATCGCTGCAAGCGGCTGGCTGCTCAGCTGGCTGATCAGTGGGCACATATGGCAACCGGATTGTCGCGATCAGCGGTATACGCCCACTGGCAAGCTTCGGACCGCTACTTAAATTTTGTTGTGGCACAGGGATATTCACACGTCAGCCTGAACGAAACCCCGGAGGCAGTCGTGACGACGTTGTCTGCGTGGTCGAAATCCTTGTTAGGCAAGTACGGTGCAACGTCGAAGGTCCCGTATCGGCTGACGAACATTGTCCAAGCACAGTTGGCTTCGGCGGTCTCCGATGGTGTCGTAACGGATGGTGTGCTGTGCGCGTTGGCGCTCGGGCCGGCGCTGATCAAGCGGCCGGTGGACCGGCCGCTTGATGAGTTCGGCAAAGCCGAGCTGCAGCGAATGGTTCTGGCGGCCCGTGCGCATATTCGGGCGTTAAGAGCCATCAGGGACTGGGCTGCGAAATTGATCGAAGCCAATGAGCACGACGGTATCACCGACATGGCGCAGCGAACTGTTGCCGAGATGCTGGCCATGGCTACATCGGGCAGTCCCGTTGTTGTCTCGGGGGCACTGGACAACACCGAGATGCTCGCGCACTTTCCGGCAGAGGCGTGGTCGCTATATCGGCCGCCAAGTGCTCTTGCGAACTCGGGGCCGTCGGCGAAGGGGTGGTGTGTGCGAGCGGTCATGCCGGCCACCGTTGATCTGACACCATTTCGCGTGCTGCTTCTGGCCACGACAGGCATTGCTGCAGATGAGATTTCGTCACTGCGGATCTCCGATATCGAGTGGCAAGCTGATGGTGTCAGGCTGCAGACGAATAAACCGCGCGCCGGGCGCTCGAAGGGGCGGTTCTTCCCGGTCTCGCAAGGCGGCGGGTGGAGCGTTTCTGGCGTGTTGGAGTCGCTGCTGGAGCATACGAGAACTGCCCGTGCTCTGGCGTCAGGGCAGATCAGCGGCGAGTTATGGCTATCGGTTAACTGGCAGCGCCCCGATGCTGAATGCCGTTATCTCCCAAGACAATTACGTCAGGCGTCGGCGACGACCAGCTTGGGATATTGGCTCCAACGAGTGGGCGGGGTGCATGAAGTCGGTGAAGTTTCCCTGCCGCATGATCTACGGAGAATCCGAAAGGCGAAGCTCAGCGAGCGCGCGATCGGCCTGCAAGGAATGTTCGCCGACATTGCCGGAGACGAGCACACGACGCGGGTTTTTTACACCCACTACGCGCACACCACGTCGTTGAAAGTGTATTCGGCCTCGGTGGTTTCACGATTTCAGCGGTCCCTCGCCGATGCGGTCACATCTGGTTTCACGGCCTTTCTGAAGCCGCGTGCGGAGGTTCCTTTGACTGCCCTCACTGAGGCGCTGCCGATTGAACTATCGCACGCCCGCAGCTTGAGATCGGGTGAGTTTGATATGGGCGTGGTTGACTGTCGCGATCCGTTTGACTCGCCGTTCACCGTCCGAGGCAAGTTGTGTGGGTCAGCGCCGCTGTCATGTTTGGTGTGCGAGAACGCCGTGGTTTTTACCGACCATCTTCCCAACGTTTTGGCGCTGGTCGAAGCGATGGACAACATCCGGAGATCAATGAATCCCGAAGAGTGGATAGCTATTTGGGGCGCTCAGTACGACGCGGCCGTGGCGCTGATCGAGTCGCTGCCCGAAAGTGTCCGCGAAGCCGCGCGTCAGCGGATGGCTCAGGCTCGTACCGACCTTCCCTCATGGTTGCAGCGAGGCGCCGAATGACTTCCGCTACCGCCGCGAATGGCGCGCGGGGCATAGACGGCAATTCGGGTGCGAACCGCCTTGTCTCCGAGTTGTACTCGGACACTGAAGAAGTGTTTCTGTCGAGGCCGGATCGGCTTGAGGGAGTGCGGTCTGCGACTTTCGGAGATCAGGTGTGGAACCCCGACGGTGTTATTCCGCGGCGGCCCAATGTTCGGCGCGGCGCGGCATGCATCACGTTCCCCAGCCATCCGGCGTGGTCGCTGAGAAGTCGTGAGGTCGCGATGGCCCTGTTGAATCCCGCGGACCCCCGACTGTTGGCTCGCTCGGTGTCGTTTGGAAGTCGCACGTTCGCCATCTTTCATGCTCAAGGCCGCGTCGTGTCGTACAAAACGGCCGCCGCATGGCAGATCCAGAAGGGCCTGCCTGACGACATCACCGCGTGGAGCCGCAAAGACTGGATCTCCATGGTGAACGCCGAAATGGCCAAGGGAGCCAAGCGCGGAACGGTGCGCAACCTGATCAACGCCGTCAGAGACTTGGTTGTGCTGTCGCCGATTCTGACCGGCGGCGGCATCGCATCCGACCCATGGAACGGCCGTCCTGCGCATGTGATCGCCAAGCAGGCCCGTGAAGGTGCCACCGAAGTGATGACACCCGAACGGTGGATCCCGCTGATCGGCGCCTGCTGGACCTACATCAGTGTCTTCGCCGATGACATCGTGGGCTTGCGGGACAGCCATCGCTGCGCGCTGCAAGAGCGGGTGCGGGGACACTGGCGACGACGCCACACATACGACAACCTGATTGAGGGATATCTGGAGTCGCCGGAGGCCGTCATACCCATGAAGAAGTGGCATGGAGACCTCGAACCCAATTGGGAACAGTTGTCCCGCCTGGTGACCGGCGATCACATAACGCGAGTTTTTCAGCTTGGCCAAGGCTCGATAGGCCAGATTCGGCGACAGACTGTTCGTGACGCGATCGCCGACGGGGACGTGCGAGCCGAGCGGATAAACGGCGCTGCCTTGGGCGCGCTCCTGAAAAGACGGGCCTCTGAGTTGGCCGGGATCCGATGCACCGCGGGCGGGCCGAGGGCCTGCGAAGCTGACAGGATCCTGCAAACCTGGATCGACGATCCCCAGAACCTGGTCGCCCTTCGCGCGGGCGGCGACGGTCGCACAGGTCAGGAAATCACCGCCGACGACATCAACTGGTCGATGATGGAATACCTGCTGTACGGCAACAAGACGAGCAAGCATTACACGTTGGGGCCCTGGAAACGAGGCTATCGCCGTCGAAATCTGATCCTTACGGCCGCGCAATCGGGCCGCACCTTCCTCGCGGATCACGGAGCGATGAGTACCCTGCGAGACTGCGTCGACTTCGCCTTGGTAGAGCAACCCGATGGCCGCCACGTGCCGTGGCGCGAATCGATGTCTGACTACGAAGCCCGGTGCGAGCTTCGCGCGCTCCGAGCGGCCTGCTACGTCTTCATCGCCGCGATGACGATGATGCGCGATAGCGAACTTCAAGCCATCAAGCGCGGATCGATCACGACGCACTACGGCGTGCAAGCGATCAAATCCAGCACCTACAAGGGTCGGCGAGCCGAAACGACGGCGCACTGGTGGATTGTCGAGGAGGCCGCAACGGCGATCCGCGTGCTCGAACGACTCAGCGCCCATCCAGAATACCTATTCGCGAAGTTCGTTAACGGGCCTCACGAAGATGCCGAACCCGGCATCCGACCCGCTCATGAACTCGAGTTCCTGCTGGAGCACTTCGCGGCCACCGGAGAGCGCAGCGGACTGGCGCCGATCCCGCATGGCTCGCCGATCACGTCACGGGCGTTGCGGCGCACCACCGCGTGCATCGGCCGCGAACTCGGCGGTAACGAACTCGCTATGAGTCAGCAACTCAAGCATGTCATCAGCTACGGCTACTCCAACGTCACCGCCGACTACATGGCACCCGACCCGGCGTGGTCAAACCTGCTTGATACCAACAGGTCTGAAGAGAATCACGCACATATGATCGACATGATCAAGCAAGCGCGGCAAAGCAACCATCCGCTGGCCGGGCGCGGCGGTGCACGCCTCACCGACGCCATCGTCGACGAATCCACGTCCACCGCGGCATCGAGTAGCCCAGAGCTACTAATCTCCGACTCGCAGCTCGCGGTCCTGCTGAAGAAAATCGCTCCCGTAATCCGGTTCGGACCCGCTAACGCATGTCTGTACGACGAGGAGACTGCACTGTGCCGACGCACCGCCGCGCGCGACACCCAAGGGCCACTACTGGGCTTGTGCCAGCCCACGCGCTGCCCGAACTCGGTTGTCGGCCCCGAACACCTGCCTGTCTGGATCGGCGAACTTCAAATGCTGAAGTCCACAATCGCCGACAATCGGCTCAGCCCCCCACGGCTGCAATCACTTTCCGAACGGCTCGCTGAGGTCGAGCAGGTCCTCCACAGTGCGAATGTTGATGCTGACCGTGAACAGCGATGAGTAGCCGCGACAACATCCGCTCAGCCATGGAACGGCTGCTCTCGGGAGCACCTCAATTCACGGATGGACGGCTGACACGGACGAACCTCGCGCTAGAAGCCGGCATCGGCCGCGCCACCCTGTACCGCCAACCTGATCTCATCGCGGAGTGGACCCGCAAAGTCGCACAAGCAGATGCTCACGAGCTGCCGACGTCCAGCGAAGCAGCCGTTGCGCGGCTGACACGACAACTCGCTGACGAAAGAGACAGGCGCACCGACGCAGAACGCGTCGCCCAGGGGCTCGCGCTGGTCGTCGCAGAACTGTACCGACAGTTAGAGGATCGCGACGGGCGCGGCGCCGATCGCGTTGTCGCAATCGCCAGGCAGCGGGATCAACGACCGCACCGATAACTATGTTGAGGACTTTTCGTCGATATCCGAAACAGGAACGCACGGGGGATCGCACTGCTACTGAACCGGCGAAGTGCCTTGTACGCCAAAGAGCTTGGTGGATTCCCCCCTCGAACAGAAATGGCATAGCTGGTGGCATGTGGAGTGCGCGGTGTGCGGCCGGGAGGGGGCCATGGTGACGGATAGGGGGGCGAGCGCTGGTCGGGCGGTTGACCCCCAGCTAACTGCTAGTCGACCTTGCGTGGGAGCATGCGCTGCCTGTGGTCAGCGCGTTGATCTGGCTAAACGTGCAGTGCCGGCTGCCCTCGATCGCGGTGTAGTACGTTCACGGCGAACTCGCTTGCTCGTGCGGTATTTCGTGTGGGAAAGGTGACCCGTCGAGAGCGTGCCCGTGGAGCGGTGTTCGTCGGCTTAGGACTGAACCGTTACTTGCCTCATGTCGGCAGCCGGGTTCCGCAAGAAGGGCACCAGGTGATCGGGCTTCCGAGCAACGCTTCGATGGAGGACAAATCGTCGTGATGCAGCGTGCATATCTGGCGGGCCAGATGGATCCGGATGGTGTCAATGATGAACTGTGCCCGCTCAACAGGTGTGGCGCCGTAGCCGTCGTCATCAATGGTGCCGTGAGCGATGATGTCGCCCTGTTCGAGTTCTTTTTGCCCGTATTGGGGTGTGCCGTCGCTATGGGTGCCGGCGAGCGTGCGGACGAAGCGGCCGCTGGGCCGAACGTCGAGTTCGATGCGCCACTCGCCGTGGCGCTCGCGGAAGTAGAAGTTGTGCCCGTCCACATCTCCGTCCCACTGCTCCGGGAACAAGCCGCCATGGCTACCCACGGTGACCCCCTGTTGCCCCGCTAGCCAGGTCTGCAGGCCAGCTTCAGCGGCCCGTTCGTCGGCCGTGATCTGTTGGCCCTCAGGGGATTCCCAAAAGGCTTGGATGTTGTTGCGCCATTGCTCCCAGGTGCGGCGTCGATCCTGGCGGGTGCGGGCACAGGTGCAGGCGAATCCGTAGTCGTGCAGATCGGTTTCGGGTAGCCGTGGGTGACACCCGCACCGGCAGCGCTCGCCGCTGTCGACGTAGCGCCAGACGGTGAGCGCATCAAGGGCCACGTCGGCGAGCACCTCGGGTTCAGGGGCGCCCTGCAGGTCGAACACCGTCGCCAGGTGGTCGCGGTAGCGCCGCCGCGCCTCGGTGCGGGCACGCTCGAGCTGCTCCCGGTACTCGGCGGCCCCGGGAGTGGTGGAGAAGTCGGTGACATAGAGCTCCTCGGGTTCCTGATCCATGCCGTCGAGGATGTCATGAGCGCGGTGTCGTGTCGCACGAATTTTATGCAGCAGGCGACGTGGGTGCGTCAGGGAACTCTCGCGTAGGGCCCGAGTGGGAAGTGCTGATCTGGTTGCGCGGCAAGGCCAATCAGCGGACGTGGGAAAACCAAGTTGACTATGAGCCCGGCGGGGTGCGATTCTGTTCGGCTGCCCTTTTCCCGGAAATGACGAATGAGGCGATGAACCTAACGAACGACGAACTGACCGATGTGACCACCGAGCAGGCCGACGGCGCTGACGCCCATCGCCGACCCATCACCGACGTCCACGGGTGGCTCGACGGCCTTGAGTATAGTGCGCGGCCCGCGCTGCGCGCCCTGGGTGAGCTGCTCCTCGGCGTCACCGAACGCGACCGCGCCGAGCCGGCCGAGAGCGCCGAGCGGTTCACCGCCCGCTGCCTGGGGGTGGCGGACTGCGGGCACCTGGTCGATGAGGAACGCGACCTTAACCCGGTGTCGCGGTTCACCTTCGCGCTGGCGCTGGCCGAATGGATCCAGGAGCACACCCACGCTTGCGAGATCGGTCCGGGCGAGGACACCAGCCCGCCCAAGTGGACCCAAACCGAGATCGGCGACCAACGCTACCGCCACCCGCTCAGTGTGCGGGTGCACTTTCCCGCCGGAACGCTGCTAGCCGACACCGGCTGTGTCATCGCCCTCCAGGGGCGCCAAAGCATCCTGCAATCGGCCGAAGTGAGCGCCTACGTGACGCCGGAGCACCAGGACCGCGCCCGCGCGGTGCTCGACCGCCTCGCCGACCGCGCCAACAAACTCAACCCGTACCGAGGCCGCGCGGTGCGCGCCACCCACACCGCCGGGCTCACCTTGACCGTCATCGATTTGCCCTCGACCGCAACGCGGGACAACGTCATCGTCGCCGACCAGGTGTGGGCCGAAGTGGATCTGAGTGTCAGCGCCGTGCGCGACCGCCACGACCTGCTCAACACCCACAGCCTCGGTGCCCGGCGTGGTGTGCTGCTCTGCGGTCCGCCCGGTACCGGCAAGTCAGCCGTGTGCGCGGTCGTGGCCCGCGAGGTCGTCGGGGAATTCACCGTCATCTACGTCGAGGCCAAAGCCGGCACCCAACTGCTGGGCGCCGTCGTGGAGGAAGCCCAGCACCTCGGCGGCCCGATCCTGCTCATCCTTGAGGACGTCGACCTGTGGTGCCGGGACCGCAGCACCGGCGATGCAGGGTTGTCGGAGTTGTTGGGGGCCATGGACATCGGACCGGATGCCCGCATCCTGACACTGGCCTCCACCAACGACGCCGCCACCCTGGACAAGGCCGCCATCCGCACCGGGCGCTTTGACTCCATCGTCGAAGTCAGCTACCCCAACCAGACCGACGCTGCCCGCATCCTGGCAGCACTGATCCACGACCTGCCCGGTAGCCAGACGGTGGACACCGCGGCGGTGACGGCCGCCCTGCCTGCGAACACCAGCGGCAGCGACATCCGCGAAATCGTGCGCCGCGCCGTCCTGGCTGGCGACGGCGGTGACGGCGGACACGTCACTACGGCAACGCTTCTGGCCGAGGTAGGCAGCGGACGCTACCGCCCAACGATTCCGGAAGGGATGTACCTCTAGATGAGCAAGGACAACGACATCCCCGAACTCACCCACACGCAGAAGACACCTGGGCAGCCCGAGACATCCGACCTGAGCGAAATATCCGCCCGCGTGCGCGACGACAGCGCGACACGGGAAGACACACACTGCGCGCTCACGCACCTGCGACCGGATGACATCGACCAGGACACGCTGCTCAACTCCCTGCACATGCCGCCCGACGCTGGCCCGTATGCCGCAGCGCTGGACCGGATCCTACGCAGAATCCCCGACGGCTGGGGGCGTTGGATCAGCCACGACGCGGGCTGGTATCCGATCGTGGCCACTCTCGACGACCGCCTCACCGCGATCGACCCCGACTACGTCGCACACCAAGTCAAAGAGAAATTCGGCACCCTGCGCTACTACTGCGCACCCAGCGAGCCGAGCACCGAACTGCGGGAGGCGTTCTGCGACATCATCGGCGAAGCCGAACGCATGTCCGCCGTTACGTGCGAACGATGCGGTGAACCCGGTGTGGCGCAACGGCGCGGCCACTGGCGCAAAACGCTCTGCGCGTCATGTGCTGAAAAGCTCCACTACACCTCGATCCCACCGCGCAACGACCGCTAGGGGCTCGCTACCGGTTCGGTTAATTTCGTTGAAATCTCGCGCGCCGTCGCGATGCTAGGGCCCAGGACCGCCAGCGCCGACTCCGATGTCAGCCGAAGCGTTCGGCAGCAATCCCTAAGGCATGGAATAGCGCGATGGCGACAACCAGCACAACGGGGCCCAAAGCACGGGGCGAAAGGTTTGCTCTCGAGACCGCCTTGTACGCGACATCGGCCCACGCGGAGAACGCCGACAGGCATGTCGCCTACGCACCGGACTTGAGGAAATGGCGATGACTGATGATGAATTGATGGGGGTATGGAAACGGGCGGCAAGCCAAAACGCTTGCCGATATCGGTAAATGATAGTAGAGCCGACTCTGTCGCTCCTGCTGTGACCGACAAGATTCCGGAGAGCCGACATCGTGTGTCAATATCGGCTGGCGATCGGACCTGAGCACGAATCTATTTCGATAGGGCGATCCGCGCGGAAGCGCGGGGAGGCTGCCTTTGGTGAGGGGATCTGTGCAAGCCAAACGGTGGCAAGGGATAGTGCAGGCGTGAGCGTCGCGACTGTGGTGTTGCTCAGCTTCATCGCCGGTGTGGTCGTGTCGGTGGTAACGGCACCGGTCGGAGTGTCGGGCGCGGTGTTTCTACTGCCCGTACAGCTTTCTGTGCTGGAAGTACCCAATCCCGCGGTAACGCCCACCAACCTGCTGTTCAACGTCGTCTCCATTCCGGGCGCGTTGGCTCGCTACCGTCAGCGTGCACCGCTTCGCAGCCCGTTGACGAGAGTGCTGCTCGCCGGAACCTTGCCGGGCGTGGTCGCCGGGGCGGTCATACGGGTGCTCATCATTCCGGGGCCGCAGATGTTCCGGTTGTTCGTGGCAACCCTGTTGCTGCCATTGGGGCTCTGGCTTTGCCTGCGTACATACCGCAGGGCATCTCGGCCCACTCCGGCTCCGCCGTCCAACCGCTTCATCGTCGCGATCGCGCTCGCCGCGGGGGTCGTCGGCGGCATCTACGGCATCGGTGGGGGGTCGCTACTGAGCCCGATCCTGGTCGGTCGCGGTGTCCCGGTGAACACGGTGGCCCCGGCTGCGCTCACCTCTACATTCGTCACGTCAGTCGCCGGAGCGATCACCTACCTGTTGCTGGCAATCTTTACCGCGGGCCACGACATCGCGCCGGACTGGACAATCGGGATTGTGTGTGGCCTCGGCGGCTTGTGCGGCGGCTACTTAGGCGCGCACCTACAACCGTTCCTACGTGAAAGTGCGCTCCGGCTCGTCTTGGGCGTGCTCGCCATCGCCACCGCCCTCATATACGTCACGCAGGCATTAAGCTAGCCGCCTGCTTCCGCTGCGCCAGAGCAGCTTTCGACGTTTCGAGTGCTTTGGGCCGCCTGATCGAATCGTCCGCATGGTGGACATGCTTGGCGCGTGACTGGGCTCGGTGGGGTTCTTGGATTGCGGCCAGCGGCTTGGTCGACGAAGGCGGCGACCGACTGGTCGGGCGTCAATTGATCTTTCGACTGTCAGGAGAATTGGACCTAGACACGTGCAGCGCGTCGAGAATGTGTTGCGCAGTGGGCAAGTCGAGTCGGCACGCATCACCGGTGGCCGCCCTGGCCGCTGGGCGCATCACGTCGACGCCGTCGATGAGCACCGTCGGTGAGGGGTAGGGGCCGATCCGGTCGATGATTGGCTCGTCGATGCCGAGGCTGCTCAGGCAGTCGGCGAGAATCTTTCTGGCGCTCTCGGCATGGGGACATCCGGGCGAGGTGAGCAGCTCGATACGCATGACAGTCACTTTCGGTTGGCTGCCGTCATCGGCCAGGGGTCAGTTCAGGTGGTTCTGGATACAGAATATGCTGTATCTTATCGGCATGGAGACTCTGGTCCACACCGATGCTCTTACCCGCTTCGGCTACGCCCTGTCCGACGCGACCCGGACACAGATCCTGCTCAACCTGCGGACGGCACCCCGGTATCCATCGGAGTTGGCCGACGACATCGGTGTCTCCCGCCAAATCGTGTCCAATCACCTCGCCTGCCTGCGGGGCTGCGGCCTCGTCGTCGCCGTGCCCGAGGGGCGCCGGGCACGTTATGAATTGGCCGATCCGCGCATCGGCCATGCCCTCGATGACCTTCTCGGGTTGGTACTGGCCGTCGATCCCAATTGCTGCGCCAAGCACGGGTGCACGCCCTGATGGCCTCCGAACTCGGCTTCCCCGGACTTCGGCCGACGCTGACCGCGGAACGTCGCCGACTCCTGTCGCGCAGGATTCAGTTCTTCGTCGCCGCCACCATCACCTACAACGTCCTCGAAGCCGTCATCGCGCTCACCGAAGGTGCACGGGTGTCGTCTAGCGCGTTGATCGGCTTCGGCTTGGACTCTGTCATCGAGGTGTCGTCCGCGGCGGCGGTCGCCTGGCAGTTCGCCGGGAAGGACCCCGAATCCCGCGAAAGGGTCGCACTGCGGATCATTGCGTTCTCCTTCTTCGGTCTGGCCCTTTACGTCACCATCGACGCCGCCAGGTCACTGCTGGGGATCGGCGAAGCGCAGCACTCCGCGGTCGGGATCACCCTGGCCGCGGTCAGCCTGGCTGTCATGCCCACCCTGTCGTGGGCGCAGCGCCGCGCCGGACGAGAACTCGGGTCGCTCTCCGCTGTCGCCGACTCGAAGCAAACCCTGCTGTGCACCTACCTATCCGCAGTCCTACTGGTCGGGCTTCTTCTCAACGGCATCTTCGGCTGGTCCTGGGCCGACCCCATCGCCGCACTGGTCATCGCCGTCATCGCCACCAAAGAAGGCATCAACGCCTGGAAAGGCGAAACCTGCTGCCCAGCACCCGTCAATGCGAAGGTCGCTGCCTCCCAACATGCTTGCGAGTGTTGCGGAGACTGAGCGCGGACGCGTGGTCGACGGACAGCAGCAGGGGGCAATGGGTCCGATACACCTGTGAGCGCACAGCGCGATCGGTGACAGGCGGCGGCCGGTCATGGTGTCCTCATGGCCGTCGCAGATTTCCTGGTATCTGAGGCGAAGTAGCGTCGCAGTGCTAGCGAGACGTAAACCAGGGCGACAAGGACTGGTACTTCGATGAGCGGGCCGACCACCCCGGCGAGAGCTTGCCCGGAGGTAGCTCCATAAGTCGCGATGGCGACTGCGATCGCGAGTTCAAAGTTGTTGCCAGCAGCGGTAAAAGCCAGTGTGGTTGTGCGTTGATAGCCCAGTCTGAGTGTCGCGCCCAACAGGTATCCGCCGCCCCACATGATGGCGAAATAGGCCAGCAGCGGCAGCGCGATTCTGGCGACATCGAATGGCCGGTTGGTGATTTGGTCGCCTTGTAAGGCGAAGAGGATCACGATGGTGAAGAGCAATCCGTACAGCGCCCAAGGACCAACCACGGGTAGAAACTTGCTCTCGTACCAGGTTCGGCCCCGGGCCTTTTCTCCGAAGCGCCGCGACAGATACCCGGCCAGCAGGGGGATTCCCAGAAATATCAGCACCGACTTGGCGATCTGCCACGGCGAGGTGCTGATTGCACTCTGTGGCAGGCCCAGCCAACCCGGCAGCACTGACAGATAGAACCAACCCAGCACCGCGAACATCGCGACTTGGAATACCGAGTTCAACGCAACCAGGACGGCGGCGGCTTCGCGGTCACCGCAGGCGAGGTCGTTCCAGATGATAACCATCGCAATGCATCTCGCTAGACCGACGATGATCAGCCCGGTCCGGTATTCGGGCAGATCGGGTAGCAGCAGCCAGGCCAGCGCGAACATCACGGCGGGACCGAGTATCCAGTTCAACACCAGGGAGCTGAGCAGTAGCCGCCGATCGCCCGTCACCGAGTCCAGTCGGTCGTAGCGGACTTTGGCCAGTACCGGATACATCATGACCAACAGGCCAAGTGCGATGGGCAGGGAGATGCCATCGACCTGCACGCGCTCGAGCGCGGTATTGAGGCCGGGTATTTGCCGGCCTAGCAGCAGGCCCGCGGCCATCGCGATGCCAATCCAGACGGGCAGGAATCTATCGAGCAGCGAAAGCTTTTCGACAACGGCGGGGTGGGCGTCTGGCTGGGTGGCGGTCATGCCGATGCCTCCGCGGTGGAAGCGTCGACTGCTCTGAGTACTGTCGACAAGGTCGCTAACGCCTCTGGCACTACCGAGTAGTACACCCAGGAGGCGCGGCGCTGGGAGGTCAATAAGCCCGCGTCCTTGAGGACCTTGAGGTGATGCGAGATGGTCGGTTGGGTGACATCGAAGCCTTCGGAAATGTCGCAAACGCATGCCTCGCCGCCCGCGCGGCTGGCCACCATGCTGAATAGTCGCAGTCGGACCGGATCTGCCAACGCCTTGAGCTTGGCGGCGATGTCGGTGGCCGCCTCCGCCGAGAGGGGTTCAACAACAACAGGTGCGTATGCGCACGGGGACACGTCCGTGAGCGCCTGACTCGATTTAGACACTCATCAATATTGATATATATCGATATCAAATGCAACCTCGGCCGGTGGATCATTGCGCGGCGGACCTGTTGGGGTCGCGGGCGCGCCGTCTCACTTGGTGTGTGCAATCGTCGACAGGTGCAGCGGGTCGTTGGCTGGAGGCCGGGCGGGAACGCTGGTCACGCTGATGACGACTGCCGCAGCACCGAAGGCGCCGAGTGCCAGGAACATCGGGGCGTATCCGCCGAGCTCGCTGGCTAGGGCGGAACCGATCCACGGGCTGATCGCGGTGGCCACGGTGATGGGTGCGGACAGCAGCCCGTTGAGGTGTCCGTAATGGGCCGGACCCCAACGTTCGGTGATGGCGGTCGCTTGCAGGAGTGTCATGATGCCGCGGGCGAAGCCAGCGAGAACCGCCACGATGATCAGCGCTGCCACCGAACGGAAAACTCCGAGCAGCGCGGTTGTCGACGCCACGCCGGCGAGAATCACCGCGATGCGTGCTCGTACCCCGACGCGGGCGACCAGCGTCCGGTAGCCCAGTCGGCCGAGGACTTGGCCGATGCCACCCATGCTGAGCGCAGCAGCTGCCCCTCGCGCGTCGATGCCACGCTCACCCATCAACGGCACCAGATTGACGATGACCGCATAGGAGGCGCAGGCACCCAACGTGAGCGCGACCGCCAGGGCAAAAAACGAGCGGCTCTGCGCAATTCGGCTAGGCGGGTCGGTGATGTGTACACCGGACGGGGGAGGCCATGGCTGGCGCAGGCCAAAGAAGTGCGCCGGGATGGTGACGATTGCCAACAGTCCTGCAAGCACGAGATAGGTTGTGCGCCAATCGAACCGCGCGGCCAGGGTGGCAGTGAGCGGCGCAAACACGGTGCTCGACAGTCCAGCGGCAAGCGTGAGAATGGTCAAGGCGCCCATGTGGCGTGCGCCGAACCAGCGCGTCAGCGCCGCGAATGCGGGCGGATACAGGACTGCGCCCATAGCCAATCCCGCTGCAACCCACGCGGCCACAAACCACGCAAACGTCGGGGCCAGCGCAACACCCCCAACGGCCAATGGGCCGATCACCGCGCCGACCGTCATGACGCCATGCGGGCCGTGTCGATCCAACCACCGGCCCACCATGATGCCCACCAGCGCCGAGGTGACTAACGCGCCGGAAAAAGCGGCGGTAACGGCTGGCCGTGACCATCCAGTTTGGTCAGCGATCCGCACCGACAACACCGAAAAGGCGTAGTACAAGACGCCCCAGCTCGTTATCTGCGTCAGGCACAGTGTGACGAGCGCCCAACGCAGTCCGCGTTCACTCGGTCCCATGGACTGCGCTCCTCTTTGGCTGGCCATAGCGCCGTGCGCCGACGGGGCCGCCACGGCCTGACCACGCCGGGTCGATTCGACGGTGTTCGACGGTTGCGCATCGGCACTGATGGATACGCAACCGTTCGAGCGCGCAATCTATTTGATCAGCAGCACGATGTCGCGCGGGTGGTGGCCGAGTCCGCCGCGTCGGAGGCCGCACCGGCGCAGCAGACGCCACCTTCGGCGGTGCCGCCTTCCGCATGCTGGGGACTGGTCCCGAAGGTGTCGGAATCGGTCAACACCGTGTAGACCTCCCACTTCTCCCCGCCCGGTCCGGTCACCCAGACCTTGTCTTGGGTGGCAAAGCAGCACGTCGTTCCGATCTCCTCGTCGGTGAACATGCCCTCGCCCTGCAAGCGGGCAATCTCCTGATGCACCGTCTCGCTTGACTGAACTTCCACCCCCAGGTGGTTGAGCGTGCCGCCCTTGCCGGGATTCTCCAACAGCACCAGCTTGAGCGGGGGTTCGGCGACGGCGAAATTGGCGTAGCCGGGCTTGCGTTTGGCCGGCTCGGTGTTGAACAGCGTGGAGTAGAACGTGATGGCCTCCTCGAGGTTGTCGACGTTGAGGGCAAGTTGGACACGGGACATCAGAACAGACCTCCATACCTGTAAGACATATATCGAAATAGTCGGACACCCTGAGCATGCCCACCTTTGTGATATATGTCAAACCACTGTGGCAGAATGGTTGAGTGCCGAGAACACTGCCCGTGGTCGATATCAGCGCGCCGGCATGCTGCCCACCGCTGGCCGCGGGGCCCATGAGCGATGACGACGCCCTGCGGGTTGCTCTACGCCTCAAGGCGCTGGCCGACCCCGCGCGAGTCAAGATCATGTCGTTGTTGTTCAACTCATCTGCCGGCGAGGAGAACACCGGCGAGCTCGCTGCGGTGTTGGGGCTTTCGGAGTCGACCGTCAGTCACCACCTGGGTCAACTTCGCAAGGCGGGACTGATTGAATCGGATCGCCGAGGCATGAGTGTCTATCACCGCCCCCATCGGGATGCCCTGCTCGCCTTGTGTGCGGTGCTCGATCCCAACTGCTGCAGCTGATTTCGCACCGTTCGTCTTGCGGCGCGACATCTAACAAGAAAATGCCGGGTTAGCCGCGTGGCTCGCTGAACGACCACCGTCCTGCCGGTGAACGACAACCGACGCGACCAACCATTCTCGGGTCAGGACTTGACCCGGCATAGATAGCTCAGTACTAATTGAGTCAATGAATATTGAGTTATCTGCGGATGCGGCGCGGCGGGTGCAGGTCCATGCGGCCCTGGCTGATCCTGGTCGGCTGGTGATCGTCGACCGGTTGATGCTCGCCGATGCCTCGCCGTCGGAGCTGCAAGCCGCGCTGTCGATGTCGTCAAGTTTGATCGCCCACCACCTGGGGGTCCTCGAAGGAGCGGGCATCGTGCGCCGCGTCCGTTCCGAAGGAGATCGCCGGCGTAGCTATCTGCAGTTGATCCCCGCCTCGCTAAATCTGCTGGTGCCCTCGAAGGCAGCAGATGCAGCCCGGGTGGTGTTTGTGTGCACCCAGAATTCGGCGCGCAGCCAGTTGGCGGTCGCGGTGTGGAATCGACGCAGCGCGCTACCGGCGACCTCGGCCGGGACGCATCCCGCCGCTGCAGTACACCCGAAAGCCCTGGCCGCAGCAGCGCGCCGCAAGCTGCCCATGAAGCCAGACGCCCCGCGCCACCTCGACGATGTGGTCAAGCCGACTGACGTGGTCATCGCCGTCTGCGACAACGCCCACGAAGAACTACCCCCCGACGGCAAGCGCCTGCACTGGTCGATCCCTGACCCCGTGCGCAGCGGCCGCGCCGGCGACTTCGACCGCGTCCTCGATGAGTTGACCATACGCATCGATCACCTGGCCCCCACCCTGCACGACCCCCACTAGCAACCGCACGCCACACCAGCTCTGTCCCAACCTCATTCGCGTACGGCTCCCTGCACCCACGACCGGAGGTACCAACGATGCGGACTCCATTCAGGCTGACTGCGGTGGCCCTGAGCGTGCTGACGGTCACGGCGCTGACGTCTTCGGCATGCGCCAAGGATAAGGTCGCTCCCAGCTACGCCACCGCGGTGAAAGTGCAATGCGGCGGCAAGCAGACGTTGAAGGCCAGTGGCTCGAGCGCCCAGGCCAATGCCATGACCCGATTCATCAAAGCCTACGAAAAGGCTTGCCCCGGGCAGACACTGGCCTACACCTCCAACGGCTCAGGTGCCGGGGTGCGTGAATTCTTGTCCGGCCAAACCGATCTGGGTGGTTCTGACTCCCCGCTGGCCGGAGACGAGTACGCCACGGCCAAGCAGCGGTGCGGCTCGGATGCCTGGAATCTGCCGGTGGTGTTCGGCCCCTTGGCGATCACATACAACCTCAACGTGGTGGACAGGCTCGTGCTGGACGCCCCGACCGTGGCCAAAATCTTCAACGGCCAGATCACCCGCTGGGACGACCCGGCGATCAAGGCGCTCAACGGCGAGGAGATGCCGCCCGAACCCATCCACGTGGTGTACCGCAGCGACGCCTCGGGCACCACCGACAATTTCCAGCGCTACCTCGACGCCGCCGCGGGCGCTGCCTGGGGCAAGGGCACCGGCAAGGTCTTCAACGGCGGGGTGGGCCAGGGCGCCCCGGGCAACGAGGGCACCTCAGCCATGGTCAAAGACACCGAGGGCGCGGTCAGCTATAACGAGTATTCGTTCGCCCAAGCCCAGCGGCTGTTCGGCGCCAGGATCGTGACCTCGGCCGGTCCGGACCCAGTCGCCATCAACAACGACACCGTCGCTAAGGCGATCGCCGGCACCACCATCACAGGCCAAGGCAACGACCTGGTACTGAACATGTCGGCGGTCTACAAGCCCACCCAGCCCGGCATCTACCCGATCATGCTGGCCACCTACGAACTGGTCTGCTCGAAATACGCTGACCCACAAACGGCCCCGGCAGTACGAGCGTTCCTGCAGTCCACCCTCGGGCCCGGCCAGGCCGACCTCGACGACTACGGATACTTCCCGTTGCCCAACCAGTTCCAGTCCAAAGTGCTCAGCGCCGTCAACGCCATCAGCTAAACCGCCACCCTCACCCCAGATCCAGTGGCGCAGCGCCGCACCACCAACGCAACACCCAGACCACATCAGGAGCCAACCCCCGCATGACAGCTCGCCATATCGTCGCTATCGGCGGCAGCGATGCCGGCATCAGCGCGGCACTACGCGCCCGTGAACTCGACCCCACCACCGAGGTCACCGTGGTCGTGGCCGACGCCTACCCCAACTTCTCCATCTGCGGCATCCCCTATTACGTATCCGGGGAAGTCACCCACTGGACCAACCTCGCCCATCGCAGCGCAGCCGACCTGGCCGCCACCGGCATGCGGGTGCTCACCGACACCCGCGCCACCGCCATCAATGTCGCACAACACACCCTCGACATCCTCGACTCGACCGGCACCCCGCAGCAGCTGTCCTACGACGCGCTGATCGTGGGCACCGGCGCCCTCAGCACCCGCCCACCCATCACCGGTCTTGCCGGCCCCGGCGCACTCGGCCCGGCCGACGGGGTGCACCTGCTGCACTCCATGGGCGACACCTTCGCCGTCATGAACTCCCTGCAACACCGCGACCCCGCCACCGCGATCATCGTCGGTGCCGGCTACATCGGCCTGGAAATGGCCGAAGCCCTCACCACCCGCGGCATCCAGGTCACCCAGATCGAAGCGCTGCCCGAGGTGCTGCCGACCGTCGACCCCGAGTTGGGCGCCCTCGTGCATACCGAACTCCAACGCAACGGTGTCGAGGTCCTCACCAGCACCGCCGTTTCCGCCATCACCCGCACCGACACCGGCGCCCTGACTGTCACCGCCACCCACGGCACCGAAACCATCTCGCGGACTGTTGATTTCGTCCTCGTCGTCGTGGGAGTGCGGCCCGACACCGAACTCGCCGCCGATGCCGGTGCCGAACTCGGCGTCAAGGGCGCCATCGTGGTCGACGATACGATGCGCACCAACCTGCCCGATGTCTTCGCCGCCGGTGACTGCGTGCACACCCACCACCGATTGCTTGGGATCACCTGGATACCTTTGGGCACCACCGCCCACAAGCAAGGCCGCGTGGCCGGCGAAAACTCGCTCGGCGGACACGCCCACTTCGCGGGCAGCCTGGGCACCCAGGTCGTCAAGGTCTTCGACCTCGTCGCCGCCCGCACCGGCCTGCGTGAACACGAAGCCGTGGCCGCCGACAAGGGCTGGACTCCCGTCACCAGCCAATCGAGTCCCGACGACCATAAGGCGTACTATCCGGGCGCCACCCCCATCCACATCCGCATCACCGGCGACCACCACAGCGGGCAGCTTCTCGGCGCCCAGCTGGTCGGGCACCGCAGCGCCGAAATCGCCAAACGCGTCGACACCTACGCCACCGCGCTCTTTCACGACATGACCGTCGAGCATCTCAGTGAGCTTGACCTGTCCTACACCCCACCGCTCGGATCACCCTGGGACGCCACCCAAATGGCGGCTCAAACATGGGTGCTCCGACATCAACCCGCCGCCCAAATTCAGCGCGATGCCCTCACAGTGGAGGATCGATGATCACCAAAACCTTCGTTCGCGCAAGCGCCTTGCTGCTCGTCGGCGCACTCGCCGGCTGCGGAAGCACCAGCAATGTCGGGCAAAACAGCACCCAGGCCGTGCAAGCCGGCCAAATCTGCGGTCAAAGCTCCGCGGGCAAGCCCGGCTACCCCCGTCCCATCAACAAACTCGACGGCGGCGCCAACACGCTGTCGGGCGCCGGATCCACCTTTGTGGCGCCCGTGATGTCAATTTGGACAAAGGACTACAGCACCTCCGACGGCGTACAGGTCGCCTACCAGTCCATCGGATCCGGCGGAGGAGTACAGCAGATCAGCGCGGCGACAGTCGATTTCGGCGCATCCGACACCCCGATGAAAGACAGCGAACTCGCCCTAGCGAAAGGGGGACCGATCCTGCACATCCCGCTGGTGCTCGGCGCGGTCGTCCCGGCATACAACATCAAGGGCATCGACAGCGGTGTGAAGTTCGACGGCGAGACCCTGGGCAAGATCTACGCCGGCAAGATCACCAAATGGAACGACGACGCCCTCAAGACCCTCAACCCTGGAACCAATCTGCCCGACGAGCCGATCGCGGTGGCGCACCGCTCCGACGGGTCGGGCACCACGGCGGTCTGGACTGACTACCTGACCAAGGAAAGCCCCACGTGGGCAGACACTTTGGGTGGACCGGCTAAGAGCTTCGGCAAGGAGGTCGCCTGGCCCGTGGGCATCGGCGGTAAGGGCAACGAAGGCGTGTCAGGCGTGGTCAATCAGACCGAGGGCGGCCTCGGCTACGTCGAGCTGGCCTACGCCATCCAGCAAAACCTCAAATACGGCCAGGTGAAAAACAAGGCCGGCAACTTCATCCAGGCCTGCACCGCCACCATCACCAAGGGCACCGACGGCATCACCTACCCCGACGATCTGCGCGTCAGTCTTACTGACGGCACCGACCCGAACGCCTACCCGATCACGGGAACCACTTATGGGTTGGTCTATGCCAACCAGACCGATGCCGCCAAAGGCAAAGCACTGGTCAACTTCTTCGCCTGGGTGTTATCCAGTGGCCAAGATGAAGTAGCCGCCGTCAACTACGCCCCGCTCGGAAAAGACTTGCAGCAGAAGGCCGCTGGCCAGCTCAAGAAGATCACCATTGCGGGTGCACCGGTAGGCTAGTAATGCGAGCGCGCACCACCGACAACGGTGCGGCGGTGGCCATGCCCCGGGCCTTCTCGCCGGGCGCTCCGGTCAAACGCCCATTCCATTTCTTTGCTCGACATCGCGGCGATGCGATGTTTCGATCGCTGACGGCCTGCGCCGCCGTCTTTATCGTGCTCACGCTCGCGGGCACCGCCCTCTACCTACTCCTTCGCGCGTGGCCGGCGCTGAGTCACTACGGTCTGGGGAGTTTTCTCACCTCAGACCGGTGGGCCCCCTCGGAGGCCACCGCCGCATCCACTCACCCCAACCCCTACGGCATCCTGCAGTTCATCATCGGAACGCTGATCACCTCAGCGATCGCGCTGCTCATCGCCGTCCCCATCTCCGTGGCACTAGCCCTCTACATCACCGATGTGGCGCCACAGCGACTGCGCCGAGCACTGTCATCACTGGTTGATCTGCTGGCGGCCATCCCCAGCGTCGTTTACGGCTTCTGGGGCGTGTTCGCGTTGCTACCCGCGATCACCCCCCTCGGTAACGCTCTGACGCGGCTATCGGTGATCCCGCTGCTCGGCGGCGTGTTCCGCGGACCGTTTTTCGGCTACTCGGTGTTCTCGGCCAGCGTGGTGCTGGCGATCATGGTGCTACCGATCGTGACCGCCATCTGCCGCGAGGTCTTCGCCACCGCCCCAGCGGCCGAAAAAGAAGCCGCGCTCGCACTCGGGGCCACCCGCTGGGAAATGCTGAGACTCGCAGTCCTACCGAGATCACGCGCCGGCATCACCGGCGCCGCCATCCTGGGCCTGGGCCGCGCGTTCGGTGAGACCATCGCGGTGACGATGTTGATCGGTAACAACGTTTTATCGATCGCCACAAGCATCTTCTCGCAAGGCGCCACCATGCCCAGCGTCATCGCCAACGAATTCACCGAAGCCAACCAGCCCTACCATCTCGATGCGCTGTTCGTCGTCGCGGCCGCGCTGCTCGTTGTTTCATTGCTGGTCAACGTCATTGGCAAGCGGGTCGTCAGCCGCGCAGGGGAACACATCGCATGACGCTTGCGACACGAGCACGCAGTATCAACACCACGTCCATCAGGCAGCGGCGCAAACTCACCAACTCGGCCATGACCGGCGTCCTGACGGCCACCATGGCTGCCACCATCGCCGTACTGGTGTGGGTGCTGGGCTATGTCGCCGCCGAGGGCCTGAAATTTCTGGGCCCCGAATTCCTCACTCAGACACCGCCAGGCAATCCCGCTCAGCCCGGCGGCGGATTCGCCAACGGCATTATCGGCAGCCTGATCATCGTGGGCATCGCCACCGCCCTGTCCATTCCCGTGGGCGTCGCCGCTGCCATCTACTTCGTCGAATACGGCGGTCGGCTCGCGCGATTTGCCCGCTTCGTCACCGACGTGATGGTCGGCATCCCCACCATCGTCACCGGCGCATTCATTTACGCAATCTGGGTGGTGCACTTCGGATTCTCCGGCATCGCCGGCGGAATCGCCCTGGCGCTCATCATGCTTCCGCTGATCATCCGATCAGTCGAAGAAATGCTGCGCCTGGTCCCGAACGAACTACGCGAAGCGTCACTTGCACTCGGGGTCACCCGAGCCCGCACCGTCATCTCGGTGGTCTTGCCCACAGCCAGCGCGGGAATCATCACCGGCATCATGCTCGCCGTCGCCCGGGCTATGGGAGAAACCGCGCCGCTGTTGCTCACCGCGCTAGGCAATGACCTGTTCACCGAACTCAACCCCGACAAACGTATGTCCACGCTGTCACTGCAGATCTTCGGCAACGCCATCACCGGTTTCAAAGCCGCGCAGGCCCGGGCCTGGGCCGGTGCACTGACACTCATCGTGATGGTCCTACTATTCACCCTGTCAGCCAGGCTGATGGCACGGCGTTCAGCAATCAGCCAAAGACACTAAAGCGTTTGCCCCCCAACGATTCCAGCTGTCGCGACCACGACCAGTTCGCCGGCATGCTGGGCGGAATCGGTGAACCCGCATTTTGACGGGGCTGCCTGGAACTATGCACACTCCAGTGATTGCGCGCACTGACTAGATAGATCGGGAAATCAACAGCATGATCAGCACCCGCTGTGCAACTGGCCTCTTCGGCGCGACATGAACGTCGTTGAGCTGGCCCACCGCGACGCACTGGCCGCGTTGTGTGCGGTCTTAGATCCCACCGGCTGCAGCGGCTGATGATTGATCCCTCGCTGCCGCGGGTCAGCATGACCGAACTACGCCGCCATTTCGGCCGGATCATCGGTGAAGTGGCCCAGGGACAGACCTTTGTCATCACCCGGCGCGGGCGCGAAGTCGCGGTGCTCGCCCCGGCCGAGGAGTACCGCCGCATGAGTGCACGCGGGTGAGCCTGGATCGTGACGGCGATGCTGACTGTTTTAGGTGAACCACGCGTCGGCGTGCGCGGTGGCGGCCAGCGTTGAGGCTTTCGATGCGAGCCTGGTTCCGATCTTCTCGGCGGCTCGCTGTGCGAGATCGCCCGGCCACTGATCAGGGTCGCGAAGGATCTCGCGGGCCAGCTCAAAGCTGAGCGCACCGAGTTTGATATCGCTGGCCCACCCGCCCAGAGGGAGTAGTGAGCGACTGTGTTTGAGCTGCTTGGCTTTCACCGTGGTGCGCGACCCGACCGTGCGCAGCAATGGCCGCATGTCACCCAATCCGGGTTGCAGTAACGACTCGAAGCCCGTTTCCAGCCGCCGATCGGCCCACTCGATGGTCGCTTCGGTCCCCACCACGTGGATCAGCCAGAGCAGCCGCGGGCTCACCTCGACTTGTTTGAGCCGCAGCGGCTCGGCAAAGACGAGTTCGCGGGCCACCGAAGACTTCGTGAACCATCCAAGCGAATATCTCACTGCGGCATAGTGTTTAGGCGAGAGTGCTGATACCACCTCGTTGAGACGTGGTGTCACATCAAGTACGGCTTGCGGACGTGCGATGCTCAACACCGAAAATACCCAGTGCCGTCGATCCAGGTCGGACTCGCACGACGAGAGCGACTGCTGCCACCACTGTGCGTCCTTGGTGTGCGATCGCGCGTCATGTTCCCATAAGGCCGCGCTCGCCAGCGTCGGTTCATCGGCTCCTGCGCGATCGGCCAACCTTTGCAGGTCCAGGTCGGCGGGAACGGTAGCGATCGCTTGTCGCAATACCCAGCCGTCACCCCAGGTCTGCGCGATTCTCTTCAGCCGGTTAAACCAGTCGGTGGCGGTGGCGTCGGAGAGTGGTTTCTCCGACAGGTAGTTCGATAACTCGGTAATCTCGCCGAGCAACGCATCACCGGTGTGGCCTCGCTGCCGAATCCGTGTTCGGCGTGCCCGCTGCTGTGCGGCGTCGGTGTGTGGTCGCAGTTGTGCTTTGGCCGCGCACTGCACCAAAGGCGCGACTGAGGTCAGCGGACTCGGGGTGATGGCATCTGCGGCGCCGTCGTTGATGTCGGTCTTGCAGAGCGAGATGATCTCGCCGTGACGTCCGTTGTAGCCCCCTTGGTGTAGCAGCGTGGCCAGCCACACCGTCTCAGGGCTCAGCGCTATCAATGTCGCTGCGAGCGTGTCGTTTTCCGGATCGCTCAGTTCCCGGAGAACGCCCAACTCGGCGGCGGTCTGTAACCACGCAAGCGTGGGCGCGGTCTGCGCCCACCACCACTGATGAAGGTCGTCGGTGGTGCCGTGTCGGCGCAGCAGCGCGGCGATGGCCGATCTCATCTCCAGCGATGCCTCCTGGCCAAGGCGTGCTTTGAGGTGTCGCACGGCCTGGGATTGTCCGGCTCGTTCGGAGAACTGTAGGTGCGGGCCGTTCGCATCGAGCAGGCCATCTGCGGCCAGGATCACCCCGGGGCCCTCCAACACGAAATTCACCACTTCTTGCATCGGTTCATCGGCTTGCCCGACGTAGGTTCGGTCATCGAGGAACTGCGCGGCCATCGAACGCAGCATGGGATGCAGCGCGAGATCGCCTGTCGCTGTGCTTAACTGGCGCAAGTTCTGGCGGATCCCACGCACTTCGACCTTGGAGAACATCCCCACGAAAAACCGGCAGACGTTGGACCAGTAGGGGCGTTGCAGCAGCGCATCCAGGCAGTCGTCGCGCGAATTACCGACCCCCTTCGGAGGGGCGTTCTGGAAAATGTAGAGCGCAGTGAAGTATTCGCGCAGCGACTGAACCTCGAACTGGAAGCGATCGGTTTCTCGTTCGACCAGACACAGCACTCGAGTGGAGATGGCCGAGAACAGTCGGTCGGCGAACTGCTGGCCGTACTCTTGGCCTTCAAGATGCTCGCGCAGCACCGTGCGGAGCTCGCTGCGTGAGATCGAGCCCGCGCCGGTGCCCTCTTCGGCCCTGGTCTGCAGATACCAGCCCAGGTAGGCATGGACACTGACGATGGTGTCGCGCTGATCAGCGAGCAAGGGTTCCTTCTCGGCTGTCTGCTCGCGATCCAGGAAGGTCTTCAGATACTCCGCGTAAAGCTCCGTGCGCTGCTGGGGAAGCAACTGGCGGCGATGCAGAAGGTGCAAAAGGATGGCCAGTTGCATTGGGTAGGAGGCCAATTCGCGGATGTGCGGTACATGCTGGTTGTCCATGAAGGTCGCCTGCAGTTTGTCGGTGGCCTCCTCATTCAGTCCGGCGACGGCCGACCACTTCCTCAGGTACTGAATACGCAGACCCTGGGAGAGCCGCTGCAAAGTGAACCGCGGGAAGTCGCGCGAGGACCACAGCCGCGACGTGGTCGCCCCCGGCCGCGTGGCGACAATGACGACCAGATCACGCGCGTCAACTTTCTGGCGCGCGTACATCTCGACGATCTGGTCGCCGACGTGCAAGCGTTGGTCGATGTTGGCGACCTCGTCGAGTCCGTCGAGGGCGATCAGCACGGGCTCGGTCGACACCAAGGTGGCCAGATCCTCCAGGGAGAACTCGTGCCCGCCGCTGCCCTTCTTCACCTCGGCCACGATGTATTGCTCGATGCTGCGCCAGGCTGGGCTGGCCGCGGGTTTGCCTTTCTTGTTCTTGGCGACGGGCGCCTTGGCGATCGCCCATTGGGCGTAGCGTCGCAGATCCAGTCGGATTGCCACCCGGGGCGTGCGTGTCACCTGCGCGAGCTGCTGGTCATCGCCGGCGTAGGAGCTCTTGTTCAGCATGCGAGATCGATGGAATTGGCAGACGTACTGCAGCAACGTGGACTTTCCTTGGCCAGGCCCGCCGACCAGCAGCGCGTTGCCGCGCCAGTCGGGATGCAGCAGCGCCTGAGCAGCTCCGGCCACAACCTTCCCGCCGGCCCCCGCTAGTGCCTCCGCGTCGCCGGGATGCTCAGCGGCGATTCGCTCGATGACCTCGGCGATGGCCGTGTCCGGTGAACAGGCGAACGGAACGTCGACGAACATTGCATCAACACTGGGACCGTGCAGGTCGACCTGCTCAAACAGCACCCGGTCGTCGATCTCGTACTGGTTGCCGACGTAGAGTCGAACGGTCGAAGTGATGCGGTCCTTGCGTCCTTGGTGTTCCTCATGCCGGCGCTTCATCGTGACCAAGGTCTCAGCGTCGTAGGCGTCGCCGTCGTGGGCGTCGATCAAGCTGTGATGCGTCGGACACAACAACATCAAGTTCTCGTACTTATCGATGTCAGCGCGGGGATAATCGGGGTCATAGCGTGGGCCCCCAGAGCTCCCGGACCGGATATGTGCCTCCTCGCCGACGACGACCGCGAACCCGTCACCGGTTCGCGCGTCCACTTCATCGGCCGTTAATGACTGCCAGCACGTCGCGAACGAGCACAGGTTGTGGGCACGACCCCACAGCAGCTTGCGCGCCTGTGCGCTGATCGTCACGAGACCTCGCTGTCGGCATCGAACGGAAAACCGCTCTTATCCTCTCAGAAGCCTCGACACACTCCGACCAGATCACCACCGCGCGTCGCGTCGCTGACCTCGCGTTCCGCCGCGCCGGTCACTGTGGCCATCGCTGAGAAGAGCAAGTTCCCAGCGCACCAAATCGATGGCGGTGATCACCGCCGGATCGTCGGGATCCAGACCTTCTTCGCGCAATGCGATGCGTTCGATGTCGTCCATATGGGTATGGACGGTCATCCACCCAATCCGGTTCCAGCGATATTGGCTACCGTGACCGTGGTGGAGGCCATGCGCTGGCTGTCGTCGGTCTGTCGCACCGTTCAGGTAGTCTGAGCGACAGTGCCACCCACCAAGGTGGCGACAGGTGAATAAAAACAACAACACACAGATCACCGTTTTCTACGGAGACCAGCCCGCCCACGCCCATGAGCGTCGAGCTATCAACGTGGTGCGGAACGAACTTGCTCGCCGCAACATGCCGGCCACCCTGCTCGTCAACTTCGCGGTCGCTCGCGGAGCCCGCCAGATTGATCTGCTGATCGTCTCCGACCAGCGGTGCATGAATGTCGAACTCAAGCACGTCGACCCCACCTTGCCGCTGATTGCCACTCCCAACGGCCCGTGGCGCCAGCGCCTCCCTGAGGGCGCAGAGCGCATGGTGGCCGATCACGGCTACTACGAGCAGGCTCTCCAGGAAACCTACGGTGTCGCCGACGTCCTGGCTGATCTCAACCGCAAAGGCGTGGTCCCCGGTCCAACTGGTAAAGGTTTCGCCAGGCACATCGACACCGTGGTGTGCTGCGACCCGCACATTCCCGCGGGCTCGACGCTGAACCGACACGCCTACGTCAGCGTCGTCGGACTCGATACCCTCGTCGACCGACTCGCCCAGCCCGGGCCGGGACTCCCACACTGGGACCGCCGACACTGGGACGAGGTAATCCGCCATCTCGGCCTCTACCCCGAGGGCGAGGACACGACGGAGGCGTTGCGTCGCCGCGCCGACGCTGCAGCTGTCGAGGACTACCGGCGCAGGTTCCGGGAGTTCACCGCAGCGAACCTTCCACCGCTCGTTGCGGCCGCCGCGCTAATCGACTCAGCGCCAGTCACTGTGAACGCCGACACCATGGCGGATCACCTTGTCGGCCGGCAGCACCGGATCCAGCTGGCAGCCGAAAGCGGCCAGGGCAAAACGCATCTGGCCAAACACGCCGCGCTGACTCTGACCGATCGCGGCCAGATGGTGGTCTGGATCGATGCCGACGATTACAGGAAAGGCCACCTCATCCAGTCGTTACGTCGCGCGGTCAGCCCGTTCAGCACACACGAGGCCCACTCACTGCTGGCGAAAGCCGCTGAAGGCGGATCCGGGATCACCTTCGTCATCGACGCATTGGAGAAATGCCCCCACCGTGAAAAGCTGCTCGAACAGCTCCACGCGCTCCAAAACCAATATCCCGCAGCGCTTTTGGTCACCACCACCAACGCTTCTATGCCCCAACTCGCCGCCACATGCAACGTGCATTTGCAGGCGCCGACCGGCGTCGAACGTGGGCGCATCGCCACCACCTATGGAACATCCGACCGCGTGGCCGAATCCGAGGAGTACAGGACCCGCTACGACATCACCCTGGCGGCACAAGTCATCGCAGATCTGCCCGCTGGCCGGGACAGCAACACCGAGGTCCTCGATGACTACATCCGTCGGCGCACCCCCAGCGAAGCCGTCCGAGCCGGGCTGCGATGCCTTGCCCAGGCCATGAACGCCGGCGTGCGCACCGCACTTCCGATCGCGGAGGTGATGACCACGCTGCGCCGCTGCGAAGCACTCGCCACCACCCCGTCGGCAATCGACGACACCCTGGCTTCGCCGCTGATCCGGGTCTACCAAGCTCGGCTGCGCTTTGACCATGAGAAGCTGGCGCGCTTCCTCACCGCCGAGCATCTGGTGTTGACCGCCCACGACGGCGCCGAGCTGGCCCAGCTGCTCACCCAGCCGGCGCACCGGGATCTTCGCGACCACGCACTCATGCTGGAGAGCGACCCCGTCCGCCGCTACGACACCATCCGCCAGCTCGCCGACCCCACGCTGATCGCCTCCGCCGCAATGGGATCGTTCGGAATCCCCACCGCCAAGCAGGCCCAGGCAGACATCACCGAATTGCTCGTCCAGGCGGCCGCTGCCGCACCACATTCCACGTTCACGGCCAAAGATCCGCAAGCCGCATCGCTCGATGGCACCTGGCATCACCTGCGGCAATGGACGCCGATCGAGGAGTCGTTGCTGCTCGCCGCGGGACGGTGTGCCTACCACGGCATGTTTCTGCCCGAGATCGGCGCATTGATGGACGCGACCGACACCGTGATGCGCACTGCGATGCGCGACCTTCACGGGGCGGGCAGCCGGATGGCGATCAGCACCGTCGTTGCATGTACGTTCGGCCCGTTCGGTCAGAAGAGCACCCCCGCGGCCGGACTGGTGACTCAGGGCGCCCAAGACGCCCGTAATTTCGGCGACCGCGCGGCCACGACCATACCTACTGCCACCCCGACGTGGACACCCAACCCGCGATGCCTCGGCCGGCTCTATTTGGCAGCACTGCTCAGTCATCCGATCCGCCACGACATCGACGCGCAGCATCTGCCTGACCTCGTCAAGACCGGCCTGGCGGTCGGCGGCTATCACCTTCGGCTGAAGTTATTGGAGTCTGCCATGTACGGCAGTAGTGTGCTGAAATCCGATACGCGCCAACGCATGGTCGACGTGCTGAGCGGCTACGACAACGACCTAGGCGACTGGGGTACCAGCTCGACGCTAATCGACGCACTCGCCAGCTACGACCAGATCACCCCCGTGACGTCGCTGGAAGGAATCCAACGCGAGATCGCCGACGCTCTAAGCGACGTCGACCATCCCGATCACCAGACACTGGCCCAGGGAATCGTGGCCAGCATGTTCGAAGACGAACGCGTGCTCGGCCCCTACAGCGAAGCTATTGACTCATTGCCCGACAACCAGCGGCTGACCCTGTACGCGATGTCGGTGATGCCCTCCGACTGCAGCTTCGGAACCCCTTGGGCGGTAAAACAACTCGCCGAGGGCGCCGACGGCGCCGACGACCTCGTAGTACGCGCATTGGCTCGTTACGCCGGACCACTACCTCGCGAGACCTTCAGTCACTCCGAGGCGGTGGCTGCACACCTCAATGGTCTATCCGGCTGGGCCAAGATTTCCGCCACGTTGCCACCTGTAGACGAATCGGCCGACGAGGTCGCAGTCGCATGGAGACTGGTCGATGAACTGTTACTGCACCTGTTCCGTGGCGACATGGTCGAACAGGCAGCAGGTATCTGGCACCGGCTCTCACACGAAACGCCCGGCTCGACCGTCACCATCCTCCGCGACCTCTATCGCGCTAACAGCGAACTGCTCAGCGGCGACCAGAATTCCACGGTCAATCCGCACCGCGCGCTGGTGGCCGCCTATCCCGACCAGATTCGCGAACTGCTGCAGTGGGCCCTGACCCACCGCGACGACCTACCAGGAGGGCGAGAGAAGTGGCATCCCATGGGCGGCACCAGCGGTTACGCCGTGCGGATGCTCGGAGTGGTGGGTACGACCACCACCGCAGACCTGTTGCGCCACCACTACGTTCACGACCCAGAACTTGGCCGCGACGCTATCGAGGCCGTCCACGCGATCGATGCGCGCACTCAACAGTGAGGACCTGTGGCCGTCTAAGCAACTGTGCGGCAAGCGATTACAGTCGTTGGTTGCCGATCATCAGAAAGGTGGCTCATCGGTGGTCGTCCACGGATTGATTGTCGGCGGGACTGCTGCCGCCGGCAGGGGCAGGTTGGCGACGACGTAGAGGTTAAGGATGTCGTCGCGGTCGATGAACATGAGTTGGCTGCGTTTGGATGCGTCCAGCGCGTTACCGATCCAGGCGCGTGCGGCTTTGGTGATCTCGCCACCAGCGACGATGAACGCGTGGTCGACCAGAACTCGCTTGTTGTGTTCGGGATCAAAGATCTCGTGGGCCAGCATCATCAGCACCTGGTTGTGGATCTCGGCGATATTGGCGTTGCCGGTCTTTGTGACACCCGAAGCATCGAGTTTGCCTTTCTTGGCTTGGATGCCGAAGTAGAGCTGGTGCTGGGTGGGCAAGGTGTACCGCATCCAAATGTCTTTGCCGTATTCGAGTGCCTTGTCCTTGTGGCCGGCGGCAGTGATGCGATGAAATCCCAACTGCCGGAACAGCGGCAGCAGCACCTCTTCGATCAGTTGGTCCTCGCTGCAGGTGTCGAGGTAGGCGGCCAGATTGGTACGCCGCTCGGTTTCGGCCGGGGTTAGGGGGCGGTGCGGGTTGACCTGCAGCACTGTGACTGTGTCGCTGCCAAGATGACGCAAATAGCAGTGCCGGTCCTCGCCGTAGAACGCCTCGAACCCTTCGCGGGTGAGCACGCTGTTGAGTTGGGCAAGGGCGCCCGGTCGTTCGGCGCCTTCGTTGAGGGCCTCGCGCGGGTCCATCAGGTGATCGATGAGACGACAGAACACTTCCGGTGGATGTGGGGGACCTTCGTGGGGTTCGTTGAGCATCGACTCGAGGACATCGGCGACCCACCAGTTGCGGGTGGTCTTACCGTCGTGAGTCCACTCGGTGTCCATGTCGGCGAAGAATTCGGTGATGTAGTAACTCGACCGATAGGGGAAGTACTTGGGCTGCTCGTCTGGGCCGGGCACATCGGCGCCGGTGTTGCCGCAGATGAGGTCGGCCAGATCGAGCGTATTGCGGCGTTTGAATTTCAACGAGATTCCCTGCTGTGACGGTGGTTGTGATCGCGCTGGTGCGACCTCGACGATGCCGAGGTGGTGAATCTGGCCGTCCGGGGTGGCCAGAACGGCCCTCCAAATCGTATGCACTTCATGGACACATATTCGCGTTATCTTGACTGTCGCATTGCTCAGCTTCGGACCTCACGAGATCATCGCCGACGAATTCGCCGACCTCCCCGGCGCCGAGCAGGTCATCATCTTCGGATCCTGGGCAGCCCGCTACGCCGGCCAGCCCGGACCCCCGCCCGACGACATCGACGTTTTAGTCATCGGCGACGCCAGTCGGCAGCAGGTCTTCGACGCCGCCGATCGCGCCGAGCGCCGCCTTGGCAGGCCCGTCAATCCCGAGCAGACCAAACCCGCCCGATGGGAAGACCCACGTGACTCGAGCTTGCTGATCGAGGTCGAGCAACGCCCCTTCCTCACGGCGTACTCCCGGGCGAATCGATGAGCGGCGGGATCCAACGGGCGCGGCACCATCGCGTTGCCGCGCTAACGGGCCATCTACCGTGCTGCGCGACCCGATCGTGCGAAGCAGCTGCTGCGTGTCACCCAGGCCGCGTTGCGGTAACGACTCGAAGACCGTTTCCAGCTTCTGATCTGCCCACGCGATGGTTGCCTCGGTTCCCACCGCTCGTATCGCTCGCGGGCGAGATCGGACCGTACGGACAAGGCGGGCCGGCGAGCGCAGTCGTGCGTCAACTGTGGCCTCAAGTGACCTCGTGCTGGGTAGGCTGCCTGCTCGGAGGGCCTATGTATATCGAGCGGCTGCAGCTTAGTAATTTTCGCTGCTTCGGTCCCGCGGGTGCAGCGGTCAATTTGGATCCGCGACTGACTGCTCTCATTGGCGGAAATGGCGCGGGCAAGACCGCGGTATGCGAAGCGCTTCTTCGGATGTTCGGCACTCAAGAGCAGCGCCGCGTGCAACTCGATGATTTTCATGTATCCAGTGCAGAAACGGAGCCGCCCTCGGCCCGATCGCTTCAGGTGGAAGTGATACTGGCTTTTCCCGAGCTGGAGAACGTCGACGAAGACGACCCGGAATCTCTAGCTGCAGCCGATAGCGTGCCAGAGTTCTTTCAGCAGATGGCGGCAACAGAAGATGGCCACCTTAAGTGCCGATTTGTGCTTAGGGCGACCTGGATCGATGACGGGTCAGTTGATGGAAATATCGGAGAAGAGCGCCGTGTCGTCCACACGTTCGACGAGGACTACGGCGATCGTTGGTCATCGTTTCGTGAGGTCGACCGAAATCGCATTCAGATGCTCTACCTTCCCGCAGCGCGCGACGGCGCTCGCCAGTTGGCTGCGTTTATGCGCGGACGCCTGTGGCGAGCTAGCCGTTGGTCAAGCGACCTCAGCGAGCACCTCGCAGGTGCCGCCGATGACTTACTTGAGAAGTTTCAGTCCGAAAGTGTGGTGACCGCGATTTCACAAGCCCTCAGCAAGCGGTGGCAACAATTGCACCACGCCGATACCGAGGCTCGGCCATCGTTCGAGCCGCTTCAGAGAAACGTCGGCGAACTATTTCGCAACGTTGCGCTGCTATTTGAGCCGTCACCGACCGGGCGGAAGCGGGCTGCCACAGCATTGAGTGACGGTCAACGTTCCCTCCTCCACCTCGCGCTGTCCGCGGCCACGCTGGATCTCGAGAGCGACTTTGTTGCCGGGAAGCTATCGGACCAGTTCGAGCTCTCGCTATCGAGCTTGCCGGCTTTGACACTCTTGGCTCTCGAAGAGCCCGAGAATCACCTCTCGCCATTTTTCTTGTCGCGGGTAGTTGCCCAGCTGACCGAGCTTGCGGAACAGACGCCGACTCAATCGATTTTGGCGAGCCATTCGGCGAGCGCGTTGGCGCGGGTCGAGCCGGACCAAGTGCGTCACATCTGTCATGACCGCGTGACCGCAACGAGTTCCATTACCCCAATTGAGTTGCCTGCCGACGTCACTGAAGCCAGCAAGTACATCCGCGAGGCGGTGCGCGCGCACCCCGAACTCTACTTCTCGCGCTATGTTGTGTTGTGCGAGGGTGACTCCGAGGAACTGGTTATCCCGCTCCTTGCGCAAGCCAGGGGCGTGCCGATTGACCGTTCGTTCGTCGCAGTCGTTCCGCTGGGCGGACGTCATACCAACTACTTTTGGCAGCTCTTGTCCAGCCTCAACGTGCCGTATGCCACGCTCCTCGATCTGGACTGGGGACGCGATGGCGGTGGTGTCGGAAGGATCAAGACCGTATGCCAAGAGCTCCTCAAGCTAGGCGAGGATCCTTTCGCTGACATACAAGGCTACGCACAGATCGAAGATCTTGAAGCTGATCTCGACTACAACGAACTCATCGCGTGGACAGAGCACCTGCGCCGCTTCAACGTCTTCTTCTCCGAACCGCTCGACCTGGATATGTCCCTGCTTGAGACGTATTTCGATTATTACTCGGCAGATTTGGACGAGGGGGCGAAGGGGCCAGACTTCGATTCCGATCCTACGCCCGCGGTGTTAGGACGTGCCGATCCCGTTATCGACTACTGGAAAGCGCCGGAGCGCAAGCAGTATCTCTCGTGGTATCGGTACCTCTTTGCCAACAAGTCTAAGCCAGCAAGTCATCTCAGAGCTCTGACCACAGTTCCAACGGACAAGCTTGCCCAGCCGCCTACCGTACTGGCCGACCTTATCGACACAATCGAAAAGGAAGTAGGGCTAGGATGAGCTTAGTAGCACCAGATAGCTGGCGCCCCAGCGGGATTGATGATCTTGAGCCCGCGGCGTGGCAAGCTCTAAGGGACGACAGATCAACATGCGTGACGGCTGGACCAGGCGCCGGCAAAAGCGAGTTCCTTGCTCAGCGAGCAAGTTACCTGTTACTAACCGGTCTATGTCCAGCGCCGCGGCGCATACTCGCCATATCATTCAAACGCGACGCAGCCTCCAACCTCGAACGTAGAGTAGGACTTAGGGCGCCTGAACATGCCCACCGCTTTACGTCGATGACGTTTGACGCGTTTACAAAGCACATCGTGGACCGGTTCGGCACCCTGCTGCCCGGACGCTGGAAAATGGCTGGTGACTACAAGATCCAGTTCAGTAGCGATAGGCAAGTCGAAGATGTGTTGACGGAAGCATCGGCCAACGCTCCCGCAGGACTGAAAACGGCAATCGACGCCATTCCGCGCGGCACCTTCATGACGTCGATCCTGGGCACATACGCTCTCCCGATTAAGCCGGTCAGCCCGCCCAAAGCAGTCGACTACGCCGTCGAAGAGTGGTGGCGCAGAAGCTATCTGGAGCTGCCAACCCCCGTCGTGGAGTTTGTCATGTTGAATCGATTGGCAGAGTTGATTATACGGACCAGCCCACAGCTACAACGGGCGATTAACCTCACATACCCATATGTATTCGTGGACGAATTTCAGGACACAACTTTCGCGCAATACACCTTCCTAAGGTCACTATTTCGCCGAACTGCCACCGTCACGGCCGTGGGTGACCGCAAGCAACGCATCATGGGTTGGGCTGGCGCGCTGACTGACGCCTTCTCAGAGTTTCAGCGTGACTTTGCGGCCGCTCCCTACGCCTTGCGGTGGAACTTCCGCTCGACGGAGGCGCTCGTTAATCTTCAGCACCGGTTCGCTCGACTCCTGGATTCAAACGCGACTACTGCAGCAGCGCAAGCGATCTCGGACATAGACGGCGAAGCTGCAACGATGTGGTCGTTCGGTACTGCACGGTTAGAGGCCCGCACGATAGCCGCTTACATTGCCGCCGATACTGAATCGACGGGCCGATCACCCGCAGACTACGCACTCATCGCGCGTCAAAGAGTGGCTGATTTCGAGCCCGAGTTCCGTGACGCTCTAAGCGAGTACGACATCGTGGTCCGAAATGATGACGCCTCAGTCGGAAAGATGAAGCTTCAGGACCTACTGAAGGACAACTTGGCTCAGCTACTACTCGGAGTTCTCAAGCTCGCCGCGACTTCGCGCGGTGAAGAGGGTAGCCCCCAGGCTTGGGCCGGAGTCTCCTCCTCGATAGCCAATCTGCGGAGTGGCGACGACCAGAGCGTTTTCGGCTCGGTCAGGACCGATGATGAACTTGCAGCACGCCTCCGCATTGTGCGTCAGTGGATGCGCGACCATGCATGCAACCAAGACGCAGTGGACGCGGTAGTCGACCTGGTAACAGAAATGATTTCTGTCATCACCGACGGTCGGATTTACAACCTCGCCGACACAGCGGACGATTTTCAGGTCCGACAAGATGCTTTTCGCATGCGGCTTAAGACAGCATGTGCCGACGCTGGTTCCTGGCGTGCTGCTGTGACCGCTTATGAAGCACGAGATGCAGTTCCACTCTTAACAATTCATCGAAGCAAAGGACTCGAATACCACACTGTATTTTTCTTGGGTTTAGATGATGACCAGTGGTGGGCGCACCAACGAGATCTCGAAGCGTCCATCGCCACATTCTTCGTAGGGCTATCGCGTGCTGCGCAACGAGTGGTCTTCACTCAGTGCGATACACGCGGTGGCCGACGCAACATCGCCGACCTCTACGAAATACTTGATCAGGCGGGTGTTCCGGTGACCAGATTCGGCTAGACGGCCCGCATCAACCAGTCCGTTCCTTTACATGCTCAACCATCAAGTGCGACTGAGGAATTGGCTATCTCACCGTCAGACAGCCGACATAAAATTATGAGTTGTACGACTAGGGCAGCCGGGAAGGAGGGGAATGAAAATCGAGTTTATCGCGGCGGCGATGATGGCTACGACGATTTGGTGTGTGCCGGTGTCGAATGCCATTACCGCCGAGGAGGCGTGCAGGACTACGTACAATTGGCCCATCCCGATGCCAGCATTGACAGGCTGGTCAATGGAGTACACCATGACGGACTCGACTACCTCGTGCTTCACCAACATCTCGGCCATTGCGCCTGATGGTCACGACGTCATGAACGACACCATCAAAGCCCCTATCCCGTTCGGGTGGTGGAAGATCGCGACTCAGTCACCACCGGCAGGGACGAAGGTCCAGATGGACCAGCAGATCAAGTTGACCGTCGTGGAAGACCAGAACGCGCCCGGGCAATGATCAACGGACCGGAATCAAGACGAAGCCGTCCACAGCAAGTGTTGAATTTCAAAAGCGACCAGGTCACCGAAGGCCACCGAACCTATCCGGCAGCATATTGAACGTGGGTTGCGGCCGGGTGCGTGCCGTGGCAACCGGACCTCGTATCACCAAACACTGCGCGTTCCTGCGGTCGATTCGTTGAGACAACTTGACGT
>NZ_HG964449.1 GCF_000689255.1 Mycobacterium triplex
CCGTACATAATATTGGCAAGACATCGTCCCGCCGCCCTACGTGGGGAAAACTCCGCCGCCGCCCTGGACTGGACACCGCCCCTGGAAAGGCCCTTCGCTTGAGGGCGGCCCCACAGGCTTCTATCCGCCCGGCGGCAAAACATGGGCCGATGACAACGCTCCGCCGTTCGCCTACCTGCAAGAACAATATCGCTTCCGCATCTCAGGTGAGGACTACACGCACTACACCCGCACTGACCCCGTTGACGGCCACCAGCAGCAATGGGTGCAGTACACCTACGAGGCTCAAAAATGGACGCAGGGCACAATCGCCGGGCCGGCATGGGCCCCTAAAGCCCCCAACGAGATCACCGGCGAGCTGGGCGGTACCAACACCGGCGGCCTCTCAGGCATCAGCCCGCCGGCATACCGAGGTCCATGGGAGCCGATAACTCTTCCGCAAATCGCGACACTGTCGGCAGCGAACCCCAGCATTCACTACTACATGCCCGACGACTGTGGTTTCCAGTTCTCCTTCCTCAACGGCACTGCTACAGGCGGAAATTCAGGACTTGGACCCATCATGCCCAGCATGATCGCCGGGCCCTAAGGACGTCTCGATGAAGAACGTGGGTGAGTATTGGTGGATTTTGCCAGTGCTGTTGTACTTCATTCTGCTTGCGGTCGTCATGCGTCGCGGAATGTGGGCAACAGTGGGACAGAACATCTACTGGGTCGCCACTTGTGTACTGGTTCTTCTGATTCCGACAAAGCCCTCGCCCTCGAGCTACGTTCTGGCGGTACTCGTCGTGCTCAACCTGTGGATCTACAGGTGGTCGCTACGCAAAGGAACTTTCGTACTCGAAAGAGCGTCGAACAACGTGGGACCAATGACTCATCAGACCTCCGAGTCGGATGAAGTGTGAGCGACGCGGCCGTGGCGAAATCTCCACTCGCACTGAGGAACTCAGGCAGTAGAATGACAGCATTGAACCGCATCCAATGGGTGGCCTTCCTGGGGACGGGCCTCGCCGCCGGAGTCGGATTCTGGTTCGTGGTGACTTTCACCCTCGCCGCCGCCGGATTGTATTTCTACGCCCTGCATATCGCCTCGTACGTCGCAGTAATCCTGTGGCTGAAGCCATCCGCACGCAGCCACCTACAGAATCGCGCCACTGCTGATCGGCGTCGGATTGATGGTGAGCTACTTCGCCGTCGCTTGGACTGCTGCTCACGCCTGAGCATCCACACCACCGGTTTGCCGCCCAGTAACCTCATCCGTGAGGCGAATGATGGTTGCGCGGCGGCAGCGGAAAGAACGCTGCCCGAACGGCATTCGACCCCCAGGCCGAGAGGAGCCAATGCAGGCCGCAGGAGCGTGCCCTAGGCGTGGGTACCTTGACTTTGTGCCGGCGGGTCGATCCAGGGATAGGTCACTGCGAGGTATTCGTCGCGCGACACAACGAGGGTGGGTGCAGGTGTCGACATATCGACGTAGTTATGGCCGGCGCGGCCCTTCTGGCTCAAAACCGTTAGGTCAAGGGAGATCTCGTCCGCTTTGGCCGGGTCAAGTTGCCAAGTGACGTGCGTTGGGTCAAGGGTGATATCGGCTGCGCCGGCGCTGATGACGAATTCGTGGGTCACGCTGTCGTGCTCCAAACGCGACGACCCTCGCTGGATGGCGTCGTTGAGTGCGGCGCGGAAAGTGTCGAGCCCAGGGCCGTCCAGAGTCAGCAACACCGCATCGTGCCCGTAATCAAAGCGGGGCAGATAGTTCACGCGAATTATGTTCATGGGATTATCCAGGCACCTAGTTGAGTGTCGTTGTTGAATGATACCGAGGCGCAAAGACAAGACGGACGATGTGTGATTTCTTCATCGCGCAGCGCGGGCTCATAATCTCGGATCGTGCGGACGGTCGATGCTGGCAAGTAGCGAGCGGTACAGGTTTTCAGTCAATGCGGCGCACTCCGCGGCTAAGGCCGACTGGGCGTCGGCGCCAACGACAACGGCTTGCTCGATGAGTGCCCCGCCGCCAGCGCTGTTGACGACGTAGTTGTTGAAGTGACTGAGAACCTGGCGGTTACCGGTGGTTAGGCGGCCCGAGGCCCGGGTGGCGACGATTGCGTATTGCGGCGGTACGTCGACCGGGTGAGCGCTGATCTCGGTTGCCTGACTGTCGCGCAAGATGCGGTCGGCGTTACGTAGAACAAGTGCTTCTGGCACCGTGCCCGGTACCCGGTACAGGTTGAGGACCTCGCAGCCATCCCAGTGGTTGGTGCTGTTCACGCGGCGAAGCAGCAGACGCGTCACCGCGGGGGCGTCAGCGTCGGCGATAGCCCACGCGGAGGGGACGGCGAGTGCCGGCAACCAGAGGTGCAGGTGTGTGGAGGCCACATGTTGCAAGGGGCCGACGTGCTGGGCGATTTCTTGTGCCAGCGACGACACCGCGGTGGGATCAAACGCGGTCGGCATGGGGGAAACGTCGTTCATGCGATGGCCACCGCGCCCAGGAGGAGCAACAGAAGTAGCCCGCCGCCGGCCACCTCGGTTTCGGCGGGGCTCGGCGGTGGCACGTCGATGTGCGGCGGGCTGATGTGGGGGATCAAGCTCGGCGCCGGCGGCGGGGAGGATGCCGGGGGTGGCGCCGGCATGGTGGCGCCGGGGAACGGCGCCAACAACGGATTCTGTGGTGGCCCGATCACGCCCGGCGGTGCGGGCGCATTCGGATTGAGCAACCACGGCGGCAGACCGGAGATGATCGAGGGGCCGCTGACTGGAGGTAGCCCGCCAATGGGAACGTTTTCCCAGTCAGAGCCCGGCCCCGGGCGGGGTTTGTAATCCCAGTGCGGATTGTGCTGCCATTCGTCACCGGGGTAGTAGCGCCACTCACCGCCGTGTTGGTCATAGAGGCTTCGCCCTCCGCGTGCCACCGCGCTGGGACGACTCGCAGGCCCCTCGGTCAGGGGCCCCTCGACGGGCGGCCGCACGCCCTCAGGTGGGAGGCCCTCGACTGGGGGCTTAGGCGGGGGTGGGGGTGGGGGATCTTGTTTGAACGTGTGCTGGTCGACCGCCTGTATACGCGGTGTCGATCCTTGCTCGCCAGCTGCGGCTGCGCGTGCGCCTAAAGCTTGCTCGGCCGTCGCGGCTTGTTCCACGAGGGCGGCAGCTTTGGCTTGGTGGTCGTTGATGCGGCTCAGGATTTGCGCTTGACCCGCCGGCGAATTCGGGTCCGGGATGGCGCCGACCTCGGACGCCTCGAGTCGGGCGTTTGCATCGATGGCTCGGGCGCCTTCGAAGTTGATCCGACGGCTCTCATCGGTGATAGAGGCCCAGGTACCGTGAGAACGCGCGGTCGCATCCAGAACGAGATGGTCGGCTTGTGTGGCGACGGCGTAGGAAGCGGCCACGGCGGTTGAGAACCTCGCCCCGATTATCTGGGCGCGCGTGTCGTTGGTCCCTTGACTGAGGGTGCGAGCGTAGCTACTGAGGTCACCAAAGCCGCCGCCATCGACGGGGGTGGAGCCGAACAAATCGAAATAGCGCCGATGCTGTTCTTGTGACAGCATCTCCAGCTGCTCGATGGCATCCACGAGACAGCCCTCCTCCGCCGCGTCTGCCGTGCGTGGAGTAAACCTACCAACTGTGGCAGCTTGCTGAACTGCAGTTCGGGCAACAGCGGCGCGGCCTCAGCGCGCCGGTCACGGATGGGCGCTATGGCCTGTTACGTGCGTGTGGCTGGCCGGTCGAGATCCAGCACGGCTGTCAGTGTCTGTGTCCACCAGCGCAGTTGGCGGCGGCGGCTGGCGTCGGGTTCCTTGATGCCCGCAGTGCGACGAAATTCAGCACCGTAGGCGGGTTCGGTGGCCAGCGCCTGGTGCAGAGCGGCGACGGCGAGGCGGGTGTCGTCGCGTGGGGGGCGCCGGCCGCCGGATTTGCGCCGGGCGGCATGGAGGGCGTCAACGACAGGTTCCAAGATGCCGTCGCTGTGATCGCGCCATCCCGCGCTGTGGAGGGCCATCGCGAGCTCGCCGTATCCGTCGGCGTAGACCTCAGCGATACGGTCCACCAGCTCAGGTATCTGCGCGCCGGCGCGCACCCACTCCTGTGCGGCGTCCTCGACGGCCGCGCGGATCCGGCCGCTGCTGTGACGCAGCACAGCTGCGAGCAGCCCTTCGCGGCTACCGAAGTGATGGTTGACACCGGCGTCGGTTATGCCGACGCGCTCGGCGACGGCGCGTACTTCGACCGCCCGCGGCCCGGCCTCGATCAGCAATTCCTGAGCGGCGTAGAGGATTAACGACTGGGTTTCGTCTGGGCGGCGGCGTTTTCGAGATGGTGGCATGCAACGATCATACCTTGACGCGCCAAAGCGGCGCTGCTACGCTTTGGGGTGTCAAGGTAAAGATACGACCAAGGCCTCCGTAGCTCAGTTGGTAGAGCAGCTGACTTTTAATCTGCGGGTCCGGAGTTCGAGTCTCCGCGGGGGCACAGTTTTTCTGTATGACGCCGGTTGATGCTTGACATTTTGTCTTCGGGTGATGCCTGACGGTGTTTCGGCTGATGGTTGACAGTTACTTCGGTTGATCCTTGACACTCCTTCGATGAGGGAGTTATCCGTGGCCGAACAGAGGTATCAGGCCGTGTTGGCGGTGATCAGCGATGGGTTGTCGATCTCGCAGGTGGCCGAGAAGTTGGTTGGTGTCGCGCCAGACGCTGCACTCGTGGTTGGCCCGCTATGAGGCCCAGGGTCTTGAGGGCCTGGTGGATCGGTCGCATCGGCCGGTGAGTTGTCCACATCAAATGCCCGCGCGGGTCGAGGCGGTGCCGTTGGAGTTGCGCCGCTCGCGTCCATACTGGGGTCCGCGGCGGTTGGTGTTCGAGCTGGCGAAACGCCAGGTGTCGCCGGTGCCCTCGGAGTCAGCGGCCTACCGGGCCTTGGTGCGGGCGAACATGATCGATCCGGGTCTGCGGGATCGGCGCTCGCGCAAGTGGAAACGCTGGGAACGCGGGGCGCCGATGGAGTTGTGGCAGATGGACATCGTGGGCGGGTTCCCACTGGCTGATGGCAGCTGCGCCAAGGCGTTGACCGGGATTGATGATCATTCGCGGATGTGTGTCTGTGCGCGGTTGATGGCCCGGGAACGCACCCGGGCGGTCTGCGACGGGCTACGCGTAGCGCTACAGACCTACGGGGCGCCCGAGCAGATTCTCACCGATAACGGCAAGGTGTTCACCGGGCGGTTCAATCACCCCGTGGTCGAGGTGCTCTTTGATCGGATCTGCCGCGAACACGGCATCGAGCATCTGTTGACCCAGCCACGCAGCCCCACCACGACCGGCAAGATCGAGCGGTTCCACCGCAGCATGCGCGCGGAATTCCTCAGCAGCACATCATCGTTCGCGAACCTGAAGGCAGCCCAGCAGGCTCTCGATGAGTGGGTGGCTTACTACAACAGCGCCCGCCCGCATCAGTCGCTGGACATGGACACCCCTGCCCAGCGGTTCACCCCGGCGGCCCCAGCGTCGCCGACGGTGGCTTTACCGGTGGCTGATCGCAGCGGTGATGATTGGGTCAGCCGCCGGGTGTGTTCCAACGGCATCGTGTGCGTGTCCTGGCAACAAGTCTGCATCGGACGCCACCATGCCGGCGCTCGCTGCGACGTCCACGTCGACGGCGAGCTGCTGCGGTTTTTCATCGGCGACGAACTCGTCAAAACCGCCGCGCGCACCAGTACCGGCGAGGTACGAAACAAACGGGCCCTACGCACCAGCGCCGGGACCTAAACCACACACAGAGTGTCAAGGATCAACCGGCATAGAAATGTCACCCATCAACCGACTCTGAACAGGGGCACAGTTTTTCCGACGAGGGCAGCGTTTTTCAGTTACTAACGCTGCGGTGTGTCCTCACGCCTACGGCCACCAACGGTGGCGATGCTCAACCACCCGTTAAGCATCCAGCCGGGCCGCCGGCAGTGTTAAAACCCCACCCGGCACAGGCGTGGGGTGGGGGTGCAGTCCGAAAAGCAGCATTAACCACTGCTGTTGTTGTTGTTGTCGAGATGCAGTGAGGATTGACAAGGTGGTCAGTGTTGTTTAACAACAGGTCGCGCAGGCATGCCGAGCGGTAATTGCTCCGGGGAGAGTGGCGATTTCGGCGGGCAGTTAGTTTGACACCGGTACGCGACACGCCGGGTATCTGTCAAAGTACCTCGGCGATTCTGGTCAATCTTCGCTGCATCGCCTCAACCACCACCACCCACCACCACCAGTAGTAGCCGCGATAGCGTCGTTGTTGTCGGTGGCTGCCGATACGATCGGTGTTGTAAGGGCAGGTCATTGGGGCTGGCCCACAATTCCCAAAGGGGGAGCGCAAGATGTATTCAACCAAGTCCATTGGTGACGTCGTTCGGAATCTGGTGGGAGTTCTTGGGTTTCGGCCTGTGGAGTCGCTGGTGGTGGCGGCCGTACAGGGTGGCTGCGTGAGTTGCGTTCTGCGTGTGGATCTCAGCGACGTCGCGGCGTCGAATGCGCTGGAGAGGTTGGCGTCGTTGGTGGGGCGCAGTGGTGCCGATGGCGCCCTGGCGGTGTTCGTGTCGACGCTGAGCAGCTCGTGCGAGATGTGCGCGGAGCGCTTTGCTGGCATGGCGGCAAGGTTGGGAGAGGCGCTGGAAGCGGCGGGCGTGCGCCTTCTGGATGCCGTGATGTTGGACCGAGTCGAGGCGGGTGGACGGTGGCAATGTGTGGACGGGTGTGGCAAGTCCGGTGTGCTCGACGATCCAGCGTCTTCGGCCGCCGCGGCGGCAGCGGTGGTCGCGGGACGCCGGATGTATGAGACGCGGGATGAGCTAAGAGCGATTGTGGCCGTTGATGTTCAGCGCGCCGCTGCGGTGGCGCCCATGCTGGCCGGTGCTGACTGTGCTGGCGGCGCGGTGGATGACGTGCCCGTATCGGTGCGCCAGGCGGTGGCTGCGGTGCGTCGCGTGGGCCAGGGCGCCGTCTTGTCGAATGCCGAGCTGGCGGATATCGGCGCATCGCTGGGCGACGTGCGGGTGCGAGATGCGCTGTTTACGTTGGTGGACTCACACGAAGCGAGCGCAGCCGAGATGCTGTGGAGCCAGCTGGCGCGGGTCCTGCCACAGCCCTACCGATCCGAAGCCTTGTGCCTCGTCGGATTCAGCGCATTTTCGCGGGGCGAAGGGCCGCTAGCTGGCGTCGCGCTCGAGGCGGCGTTGGCAGACGATCCAGCTCATCGGATGGCCGGATTGCTGGATTGCGCGCTGCAGAACGGAGTGCGGCCTGAAGAGATTCGCAACCTGATCCAGCACCATGTCTCAGCGCTGGTGATTTGACCCTTGCCCGGAGGTTGCGGGGTGCGGATATGCCTGGCGCTGATCGCACCCTGCCAACCCGCAAGGCGGTCGACTACCCCACCCGGCATAGGGCTGGGGTAGTGGTCAATTCGTATGTGGGAGTGCGGGTGTGGTGATGTTCTTGTCTTCTTCTTCTCCTTTTCTCCTCGGTCGCCGTGTCGGTAGCGGCCGGTAGTATCCGTGTGTGTAGGGCCTACCGCGAGGGCGGGCCCACCGACCCGTGAGGGGTTTGGGTTATGGCGAGTGCGCCGGTGTTCTACCTGGGGACGCATATGGATGGGTGGTTAGCACATGTGGGTGTGCCGTTGTTCGTGTCGCACCGCCGCTTGTCGCGACGTAAGACACTGCCGAAGGCACGTTCGGGGTGGGCGCTGGATTCCGGGGGGTTCTCAGAACTGTCTCTTTACGGAGGGTGGCGCACCACTGCGGAGGAGTATGTCTCGGCGGTAAAGCGCTACGACCGCGAGATTGGCCAGCTGGAATGGGCGGCCGGAATGGACTGGATGTGTGAGGACGACATGCTTGCCCGCACCGGCCTGACCGTCGAGGAACACCAGCGGCGCACCGTGGCGAACTTCGTGCTGCTGGAACGGATGTGGCATGAGGACGACGACGCGGACCTGCATCCCGAAGCCCCGTTTATGCCCACTTGCCAGGGCCAAACTGTCGAGGATTACCTGCGGTGCTGGGACATGTTCGGCGAGGCCGGGGTGAACGTCAGCACTTATCCGTCGGTCGGTGTCGGGTCGGTGTGCCGGCGGCAACACACCGGCGAGATCCGCGAAGTGCTGGAGGCGTTGCGTGATCGTGATCCGGAGGTGCCGCTGCACGGGTACGGGGTTAAGACACAAGGCCTTCGGATCTACGGGGATCTGCTGGCGTCGTCGGACAGCATGGGGTGGAGCCTGAACGCGCGAAAGAACCCGCGGCTGCCGGGCTGCGCTCACGCGAAGTGCTCGAACTGTCTCAAGTGGGCGTTGCGGTGGCGCCGGGGCCTGGTTGCCGGCGGGTGCACCGAACACGGCGAACCCTGCGACGGCACCGCCGGAACATGTCATCAACGAGAGTTATGGGTGCTGCGCGAACTGAACGCCGCGGCGGCCTGAGCGCCAGCGTGCGCTCTGCACCCGGGCTGTGCCGGTGCGCAGGGCGGCCAAGGCTGACTCGGTGCGAACAACCGAAGGAAGGGGATGTGAGAACCATGATGGCGACCACTGGCGGCGGTCGGGCGCGTAAGGGCGCGGCCGGCGGCGACGAGCTGTCTGGGCCGCGCTGCATCCTGCCTGGCTGCGGTAACGCTGCAGAGCAGAAGGGGATGCCGTGCGCGGAGTGTGCAGCGGCGTTCGGCAGTCACCTGCGCCAAAGCGACGGTCCACCGATGACCGCCGACGCGCAGGCCAAGCGGGACAACGAAACTCAGGCGACATATGCGGTGCTGTTGGCCGGCGGACAGCCGCCTGCGACCCGGCCGGTGCCGGGGCCTGAGCACAAGGCCAACCAGCGGTGCTGGATGTGTGAGGAGCGGCGCACCTGCACGAAACAGGCCAGCGGCTGGGAGTGTGACGTCTGTCGAGAGATCCGATGATGAGCTGTCCGGAGGCTCGACGGTGACGGATATCCGGCCTCGAGGCCTCGATTGAGCAAGGACGTATCGCCGATGTCGAGCGCGCTGCTCCTCAGTGGCGGTGACCCAGTCCCCACCCGACACAGGAGTGGGGTGTGGGTCTTTTTGCTGCCCTGTGCGCGTGAGAGAGAGGAGATGTCGAGATGCAGTGAAGATTGACAAGGTAGCCACTGTTGTTTAACAACAGGTCGCGCAGGCATGCCGAGCGGTAATTGCTCCGGGGAGAGTGGCGATTTCGGCGGGCAGCTAGTTTGACACCGGTACGCGACACGCCGGATATCTGTCAAAGTAGCTCGGCGATTCTGGTCAATCTTCGCTGCATCGCCTCATTTCTTCTTCGTTCGTCGTCGTCGTCGGCAGCTCGTTGTTGTCGGTGGACGTTGGTAGTGTCGGTGGTGTTGGGCAGGCCAGTCGGGTCGGCCCGAGATTCCCACGAAAGGGGAGTGGCATGACAGCTGTTCTGGACAACCCGGCCGACGTCGGGGAGGCCTCGGTGGAGGGTGCGGCGATGCCGGTCGTCAACACGTTGAAGGCCAAGGCGTTATTCACTGCCGTGTTCGATGCGCTGCTGTTCGCGGCTCCGGCGTCGGCGAAGCTGCCGTTTCTGGAGGCGGTGCGTCTGGAGTTCGGGGCGGATCAGCTGGTGGCGGTCGCGACGGATCGGTTTGTGTTGGGCGCTTCGCGAGTGGAGTACTCCGGGGAGGCATTCACAGTGATGGTCGCGGGAGCGGATGCGAAGGCTCTGGTGAAGATGGCCAAGACGGTCAAGCGGGATGAGACTACGCGTGAGGTGACCGTCGAGGTCGCCGACGCGGGTGCGCTGGTGACGTTCCGATTCAGCACCGGAGAAGCAATGACCGTGCGCGGCCTGGACGTCCAGTTCCCGAAGTGGCGGCAACTAGTGCCGGCGGATGCCTCACGGATGGGTGGCATTGTCGGGATGGGATACACCCCGGGCTACCTGAAGCGTTTTACCCAGGCACGTGCTGATGAGCAGGCCAGCGGCGTGCAGATGGTCGTGTTCCCATCGGTGACGTCGAGCGGCAAGCCCGGCCCGACCGCGATCCGGATTGGTGAGGACTTCTTCGGGCTGCTGATGCCCGTACGGCCCCCGGGTGACGAATGGACGTTCCACCGGCCCAGCTGGCTCGACGAGTCCGCCGGCGTGGCCGTCAGCGGCACTGCGGGGGTGCGCTGAGGTGACGACGATGACAAACCCGCGTGGAGCGGCGGCCGGGGCTGCCACCGCTCCGCAGCAGCCCGCGCTGCTCGCCCGCCAGGACCAGGCACGCGCGGCGGGCGAGCGGCGCGCGGTCGAGGTGGTGAGGACATGGCTGATCGAGCGTGAACGCGCGTGGCTGGCGGTCGATTTCACCAAGACCCGGCCAGAGCCGCCGTTCGACGATGACTCCGAGCTGTGCGTTGCGGTCGGCAGGCTGCCCCGCCAGGCTTACGGCAGCGGACTGGACGTGCGAGGCAGCTTTATCGTGCGGCTGGCGGATCTCAACGGGCTCCTGAGCCGTGCGCACGACGACGCTGCGGCGGCGCGGCAGGCAGATTCCTACCACTGCGCGCGTGGGTACCAGCACGTCGACCACACATCGGATTGCTGCCCCTTCGAGCACGGTGAGGCGCAGTGATAGCGAATCACGTTGAGCAGCAACCTAAGACAGTGGCGATCGAATGGGTCGAAGAATCACGGCACCGGGTGAAGGTGCGGGTGCCGGCGGACTTCGACCCCGATGAATGTGACCTCGGCGACGGCCTGGCCGAGCTGAACAACGACTGATTCCAGGGGCTAGAACGCAGCCAGATCACGGTCTTCGACGCCAGTCCCGACCCGGCGGCCGAGTTCTTCGACCCGCCCCGCTATAACAGTGAGCGGGCGTCCGCGTGAGCAGTCATTACGAGTGGGGAGACGCCCGCAGCGGCAACTACCAACTGGTGACGCGTGAGACGGCACCCGACGAGTGGAATCTGCCCGCGCCAGACCCGGCCGACCCATGGTCAGTGGGTGTCACCTAGGGGCATGCGCTGGGGCTGTTCAACGCCAACGGTGACGGCACTGTGCTCGAAGGCGAGCCGGGCGAAATCCTGGACTACGTGGATCGGCTGCACGCCTACGCGCACCGTGAACTCGACGGCCTGGTCGAGTACGACACCTGACCCTGTGCCCAATGCGGCGACCAGGTCCTCACCCTGGTCGCCTGATGCGCCGAGACCTCGGTGATTCACGCTTCGAGCTGTTGACTGCGGTGGAGCAGCGGTGGGCGCTGGTGGTGCTGCGCATCGTCAACGAGGTGTTACGGCCCTGATGGGGCCGTTGCCGCCGGCGGGGTGCGACTTGGGCGGCGATTGGGACTGCGTTAGGCGTTACGGTGTCGTCGCGGTGCCACGGATTCGGCGGCTAACTGTTACTCGTCAGCGCTGGGGGGTTTGTGCTGGGGAGTGAAGAGGCTTAGAACCAGGGCGAAGATGTGGACCGCGGTGGGCCAGTCGGTGGTGTATGCGGCCAGGGCGGCGCAGGAGGCCGCCAGGGCTAAGGCCAGTCGGGGGTCGGTGGCTCTTTTTGCTGGAAACGAGTTTTGTCGGTGGTCATCGGGGTCTACCATCATGAAAGTTCCTTGAGTGTTGTTGGAATGCTGGGGAACTGCTTGGACTGCCTCCTACGCCCGGCAACGGCGTGGGGGGCGGTTTTTAGTTTCGACGCCCGGACGCACGACGGTGGGATAGGGAAACGTCGTGGACACACTCACGCGCTTATCACAAGCCAGTGCCCCAATGGCCCGGTGCAAACTCACCCGCTCACTGCGTGGCGCGTTGTCATCAACCAAATCCAGGGACCGGCGTGCGGTGGCCTCCCTGCGCAAGGTGTATGGGCGCCGCTAAACCCCCCGTGGCGCGCGTCAGCGTGCCGCCCTAACCCGTGCCCCGCAGGCCCCGCCTGCGGGGCACCGTCATATCCCCCCTCCC